>NZ_CEEDCC010000002.1:0-51529 GCF_979253365.1 Pseudomonas sp. AC016 | reverse complement strand
TACCTTGCTGATCTATTTCCTGCTGCAAACTTGCGATATTCCCTTTCCGAATCTTTTCACGTACCGCGCTATCACCTCTGACTAGTAGTGTCTGGGATGTAAAACGTTTGAACTGAGTTTTGTCATCCTTAACTACCACTGTCAGATCCTGCCAAATGACTCCCAGCAAGCTGTCAGCAAGCAAGTTAGCCGCTGACGGGGTTGCGGCAGTTGCAATAAGTCGTTCTAAGGCTTCAGGGATACCCATCGCGTGGAATGTTGCTGCTATAAGCTCGCCATTGGAACCAGCGCTTAAAACCTGCGAAGCAGTGTCAGAGTCCCGAATTTCACCTAGAAACATGAAGTCCACGCCCGAGCGCAGTCCACGCATTAAATGCTCGTAGAACCCGCCGTTGTGACGTGATGCATTTATCGATATTGCGCGCCCCGTACCGTGCTTTCCGTGAACTGTCGTTTCTATTGGGTCTTCAATCGTAAGTGCTATGCCGCCATGATTTAGCAAACGCTCAACAATCCATGACTCCCCAGTAGAGGTTTTACCTGCACCGAAACCACCACAGAACAAAATCAAGCCAACAGCATTTGGCGCAACAATCGCATCCGCAAAGTGCTTCGGAATACCTAACTCGTGGAATTTCCTTATTCCAGCCTTACGCTGACGTAATACGTATGTTCCTCCGTCTCCTTCAGTTTCGAGGTGCGTCACACGAAACGTCGCATCACCAAACCGGATATTGAATTCCGGCCCTCCGGACTGTTGTTGAGCCGCTGCACACAGCTTACGTATGTCCTGTAACTCGCTGTCCCAGCTTTTCGGTGCGGGCATGTAGGTGTCATTGACACCTGCAAGCCCTTTCACCTCTGCAAAGCTGTCACTTACGTACAGGTCAGTAAACTCACTTGTCGTAATACTGCTCTGCGCATCGTTCATTAGCGACCAGACCATGCCAGAGAGTTCGAGTCAGCGTTGCAACCTGTCGTCGCAGCTGCTGCTGTCACTTCACCTTTGATCGCCGTACCACCGTTGATTCTCAACGAGTTGGTATTGTTTGCTGGCCCCTTGGTTGCCAGAAAGATGCAGTTCGCCGTTGGAACACCGTTGTAGGTAACGGTCCACCCCATGCCTGTCGAAGTAACCGTTACAGAGCCACCCCAGCTGTTGTAAACGACACCAGCATTTTTCTGCATCGTTTCAGGAATGCCGTCGTTCGCCAGTAGAGTAGTGACCAGGTTCGTTCCGCTGGAGCCATAACCGCTGGCTGTTTTAAGCGTCTGCGTTGTTCCAAGGATGCTGGTGATGTTCTCCAGTTCACTTGAGTTGCTCCAAGAGCCGAGCAATTTCGGAAACCATGCCAAACCCGCTACTAGGATCAATATACCAATCAAGATGACAACTACTAGCTCGATAGTACTCGCGCCGCGTTGTAGCTTCAAACCTTGAAACGCTTTCTTTGGCACGAAACTGCTCGCACTAATCACAGTGTTGTTTTTCATAAAAAGTCTCTACGTCTATGGGTTGTGTTTTATTTCTGGATGGTTCTGTTTGAGGTTTGCTCAAAGTTTGACTGCATCTCCTGAACGCCTAGCACTACAAGGCCAAGAACACTGCCCATCATGAGCATTGCTACGGCGAACGCTATTCGCGATACGTTTTGAAGATTTTTAATGCTGTTCTGCAACCAGCGTGCTGAATACTTACTGATGGCTTGGGGGAAGCCCTCCCGCGCTGCGAGCACCTTTACAAAGTCTATTGCACGTTTGTCTGGAAAACTGTGACCTGCGCTTTCCAGCGCAATACCTAAATTGCTTCCAACTATCAGGCCATGCCTAGCGCCCAATATTCGCTCTTTCATCCACGGGTTCGCATATTCTCCAAGCACTTTCAGCGCTTCGTCTGGTGGGATATTCGCTCTCATCATCACCGCCAAATTAAGCAGAAACGTGGAGCCGTGAACGATCCTGTAGGTTGAGTAGAACGGGCCTTTGTCGAATACAGCGCGTACAGGCCCGGTCCATCTAGGCAAGCTGTATGCAAACAATACGATCATGATAAGCAGCACCGCGATGGTGATCAGCCCCCAGTTAGTGACGTACTGTGACAACTGATATAGCAGGTACGAACTGCCTGTGAACTTTTCAGGGTCCGCTACCTGAGCAATCTTAGGGACCAGCTTTTCAGACACGGCCCACAGCAGGACGCTCATGGGTAGCATGAGAAACGATGGGTACATGACAGCCGACTTAACGGCTGAGCTGATTTCCTGCTTGGCCTCGATGACCTTGATCACGTCGTCGAACGCCTGGCTAAATCCTGCAGCACTGCGTTCCCCAGCGGCGATCAGTGATGCTTCTTCGTACGGCACCCAACGCGACAACGCCTGGCTGATTGCCGCACCATCGGTAAGTTGAACCATCAGATCCGCTGACACGATCGCCAGGGCTTCCCTCGAATCAGGATTGCCCTCGCTCCAGATCTTGTTGAGTTCCTTCAGCGCATCGTTAGGACTGATACCGTTTTCAACCAGGTTTTGAAGGCTCTCGTAAAACATGATTCGTTTCTCGCCCATATGGCGCATTTGCCATGCAGCGAAGCCATGCGTTAGACCGCCAGTGAGCCGATTCACCAGATCCATCATTACGCACCCGCCTTGCCGAGTGTCACCTGGTCCTCGTCGAGAGGACACACGTCACGCTCGCCATGACGCGGATCTACCACGCCCTGGTTGATGCGATGCAACAGGTGAGCATTCTTGGTGATGCCCCCCTGTTCGTTGACCCAGTAAACCTGTGCTTCAGGCTTACCGTGTTCGCGCATTTTGCGCATGAACTCAAGGTTAGGCAGGATGATCTCGCCGATCGCGGCCCTGTTTACCACTCCCCGGCCTTCGCAATGACTGCAACCCTCACCGGCAAGATGTACAGCTTCCGGAATGCAAAACTTGTCGACCCGCTCTGCTAGCGTCCGATCTAACAGGTGACGCAGCTCCAGGTACGGGACTTTGCAATGCTCGCACAGGATTCGGGTCAATGACTGATTCACCAGGCCTTTCACCAGCGCAGCGTCATGAAGAAGGTTTGCATGCACGCCGAGGTCACTTAGTCGCTGGAATGAAGCAGCAGCGGAGTTCACATGCAGCGTCGACCACGTACCGTGGCCCGTCAAAGCTGCCTGGAACGCTGCTAATACCGATTCACTATCACGCACCTCACCTACCATGATTACATCGGGATCCTGGCGCATCAGGTTTCGGATGGCTTGTGCCCACGATTCCTGCGGCCCAAGCGGCGTTTGATTCGCCCCTTCGATCCGATATTCAACAGGATCTTCCACAGTCACAAGACTGATGCGGTAGTCCATTGCGCTGAGCAGCATGCTCAACAGGCCTTGCATGTTCGTGGACTTGCCTGACCCCGTAGTGCCGGTCAGATAGACCATGCCGTCGTTGCGATGGATCAGTCTATCGAAAGCCTCGATCTGCGATGGCAACCAGCCCTGTTCTTCGAGAGTCAAACGCTTGCCGCTGTCATACAGCAAGCGCATCACCATGCCAGGGCCATTCAAGCTGGGTCGTGTTGAAATTCGAGCACCAAATAACCCGCATTCGGTCACAAAGTCACTCTTCAACCTGCCGTCTTGAGTTTCACCAGGCCTGTAATTGTGCTTATTCTTTTCGCACATGGTTTCGTAAATAGCAGACATGACGCTTTGGCCGTCGTCACCGGCGAAGTTCTCGATCCGTTCCAAAGACCCGTGCACACGAAAACGGACCTCATGCCCCTTCGGGGTTGCGACTATATGCATGTCGCTCGCACCCGCGCTGGTTGCCTTACGAAGTAGCTCTACGACCTGTTCATGCTTACCTTTGCCGGACGTCACTGTAGGTTGCGTGACCCGGCTTGTAGACTGCAGCTTGTTTGCACCGTACAGCTTCTGCACTTCTTCAGGCGTCACGTACTCAACGCCTGGTCGGGAACCGACTAACCGACTTACTCTGGCGATGTACGCCAGTACATGCGGATCTGCTGCGTAACCGTTCACGACGTGGACGATATTATCGGAGGTAAGACACACGACGCCGCGTAGATGGTCGTCGACCTCCAATCGTTCACCAGGACCACTGAGTGTCGTGACTGGTTGTACTTCAATTACAGCCAAATTGGACATACCACTCTCCTAGCGCAGCGGAATCATTGAGTTAGTAGGAACACCAGGAAGTCTGCCTGCAGCGCCTGTATTGCCAGCTCCTGCTGCTTGGATTGGCGGTGTGGCAAAGCCAAATTGCAGCGGTAGCCGCCGATCACCACGGGTAAGCGTTACGGTATCGATGCCGACTTGCGAAACGTGATAGCCACCCGATATCTGATCCCCTGATTTCGCGCTTACGGTTGTACCGTTGGGATACCGCAATGTCGCAAACAAGCGCCCTGCTGCGCCTGAAATCCCGATGACCGTGGGAAGGTCGGTCACGATCACTGATGTCTCTACAGGTGAGTCTTCAGAACTCGCCGCCTGCAAATCATCGCCCGTCTCTACCATTGCCTTGCGCAACTTGCCTTTTGCCTCGGCGCGCTTCACTTTGGCATCGAGCATCACGGTTTCACTTTGTACCTGCTGCAAATCACCAATTGTTGCCGACGCAGCCGCGCTGGCAGATTCATCAGCTGCAGCGACTACGGGGCAGACAGCAGCGATCAATAGCACGGCCAATGTCTTGTTAACGCGCATAGATGTCTCCTTTCACTGACCAGGCAAGCTGTGTGCCTGTGCGTACAACAGAAATTTCGGTAAGACGAACACCGCGTAGGCCGAGGTCCGAAAACAGGTCCTGCGGTCTATACGTCGACGTCAACGAGAAACTGAATTGCTGCCAGTCGGGCACCGGCGGCGGAGGCGGCGTTTCACCACCAGGCATAGGCGCAGGTGGTGGAACGACGACCGCTACCGTGTTGATCTCAGGCTTCAGATCCAGCCGTTGAAAATGCGACATGAAGTCGGCCTGAAGATGTTCGAAAGGCACCAGCTCGTCATCACCACCAGCGCCCATCTTCATATCGTCACGCAGCCTGGCGCGATCACTGCCAG
Source organism: Pseudomonas sp. AC016 (assembly GCF_979253365.1). NCBI lineage: Bacteria > Pseudomonadati > Pseudomonadota > Gammaproteobacteria > Pseudomonadales > Pseudomonadaceae > Pseudomonas > Pseudomonas sp. AC016. The sequence goes on along the minus strand of NZ_CEEDCC010000002.1, from coordinate 46,446 downwards.
CGAGCAGCTCTGGCGGATTTGCAAACCTGCCACGGCTCGCATGCACAAGATCGTTGAAGGTTGTTGTACCTGCGCGCTGGTAGACAGATTCCACAGCGATCGGCGTGCAGGATCCTGCTTCAATCATCCAGCCGCCTACCGACAGTGGTAAACCATCGAGCGTCGTCTGACAGCTACCCAAGAAGTCTGCAATGCTCGGCTGATCGGCCCAGGGATGTTCCAAGGCTTGTGCGGTCAGTTCGGCCCCTGCCCTTGCGTTAAGTTCTTCGAGTTCCTTCAACCGTTGCGCTTCCATCTGCTGGGCGATGCGCAGCGCTTCCCTTGCCTGGTAGGCCTGCCATTGCATGTAACCGATGCACAGCACTACAAATACGGCCAGCAGTACACTCAGCTGAATGATTTCGCGCCGCGTCAGCCCGAACGTCAGTTGTTTGAGTGCATATTCCTTGCGGATCACCTCGGGTTTCAGCAGCAGCTCGATGTCGAGAGCCGAACCTCGATGTTCGAAGTCGTCTGGATGAAAGGCTTTGTCGAAAGCCATAACTCGCGTCTGGCTATCCAATTCCTTCAGACGCTGCATGACCGTTAACCGATCGCTGATCAGGTCGTACTCAGGAACGATGAGGCCGTTATGCACGGCGACAAGTGCGTACTGCGCGTTAGGCAGAAGGAAAGCACCAATCCAAGAGTCGACCTTGATCTGGCCAGCCAAGGCTGAAGCCAGGGAAAACATACCCTTGTTGACACCATTTCCCTTTTTAACAAACCCTGCCTGTGCCATCAGGCCTTTGCGAATCGCGACAATATCCATCGATTCGCGCTTGCCTATTTCACGGGCTTCTCGCATGTAGTTTTTGTCTTTCAACGGCTCCCACACCAGGCCAGAGACGAACTGCTTTCCGTTGATCGTTACAACTTGGATGTCGCTTGCATTAGATGACATGGATCACTCCATGATTATCGGTGTAAGCATCAACACGACGACGTCTCTGTTCGTATCCCTGAGTCCGCCACCACCGAACAAGAAGTTCCACGCAGCTCCGGTGCCACGCTTGGAAGCGTTGTCAGTTGTCTGATCGAAACCACTCAGTACCAGAGTCTGACCACTGCGCAATTTCACACTTTGGTCGAAAATCTGTACCTCGTAATCCGGCGTTTGTAGGCTCGCTGTACCGCTGGTGATGGTTTCAAGTACCGGCTCGCTCGTCATGCTTATCGCAACCGTCATCAGCAGCTGCTTATTGGGCATCACCATCGGCACCAGCGACATGTTGAAGCCGGATGTGATCGAGCCAGGTATCAAAGCCGTACTGGACCCTACGTTCGCGGACTGTGTCGTTTGGCTCGCTGCGAGATAGCCCTTGACCTTACCGATCTGCACCGGCGCTGCCTGCAGGTTGAGCGTCGTGACAGAAGGTGCGCGGTACGATGAAACACGACCCTGCTGCGATAGCGCTTGGACGATAGCTTTGGACCCGGCCCAGGGCGAGCCAGCCGTGTCCAAGATGCTGATAGTGCTGCTTACAGCGCTACCATCAATGCCAGGCATAGTGTTGCCCAGCCCGAACCCCCACGTACCTCTCACAGTCTGGTAAACCAGACTCCAATCAATGCCGTATTGGTCACGATCAGAGAGTTTGACAGACACCACCTCAACGTTGATCAACACCTGTTTAGTGATCTTTTCGTTTTCGGTGTCGAGATAGCTTTTAACGCGATCGAGGACGTCCGGTCGGTCCGTAATGCTGAAAACGCCGGTTGCCCTGGAAAACGACATCTGGTCGAGCGTCAACATGCTTTTGACGGTTGCTGATATGTCATCCAGCAGAGCTGACGTCATCGTAGTTACAGTGCTCTGGTTGCTACCTGAGTCACCTGATGCGCCCGAGCTTGATCCACCTGAAGACACGCCTTGTCCCGAACTGGATGCACCAGAGGCGAACGCCATCCCGGATTTTACTGATGAGTTGTAGTTGTAGCCTTTGTTGAAAGCAAAGATCGAGAACTGGCGCGTCTCCAAGTAGAAGACGGTGATCGCGCTCGTAGCGAAATCATAGCGCCAAGAAAGACCCATGCTGCCTGTGACGGTCTCCATCAAACCTGACAGCTTCCCCTGATACTTAGGGTTCGGGACGCGAATAGCCGCAGGCCCCAAGCCCATCCGCATACTTGGCGCGTAAGCTTGAGCCGTTGCGTTGGAACCGCTGTAACCAGGAAACAAATCTGCGTACTGATCACCAGCTGCTGCAGGCGGTACTGCAGGCGGTGGACCGGCATAGGCAGCAGCGCCCTTGTCTGGCGAACGATTGCGGATGTACGACGCACCGTTGTCCAGCGCATCTGGTGAAATGCGTACCGGCACCTTGCATGTCTCACTCACCCATTGCGCGAACCGCTGCAACGACATGTCTTCGTTGAAAGAAATATCGCAGTCCAAGGCCTGTGGTAAGCCCTTCTTCAATACCAGGGGTTGTGTGTTAACCCACTGGTCGTTGCTGAACATGACTGACTTGCTCGATGGCTCAGGCTTGTTCCGGAGGGAGCTTGTCAAAGCACTGAGTTTCGCGGAGGTGCCATCCACGCGATCCATTGTTTCTGTGACGCGTTTTGTTTCGCAGCCTGCCAGGAACACAGAAGCCACGGCAAAGGACAGCACCGCTGCTTGAGAACGGATTTTCATGGCGAAGGCCTCGAACACTGGGTTGCAGGATTGGTATTTTCAGAAATGTTCAGACGCAGCTGGCCACGTCGACCATCAACACAGAACGGGCGCTCTGCGGTGTCATACAACTTGAAAATGTTGATGACTGATTCCTCAAAGCTACCTTCAAACCGAAGCGGTGCCTCGATCGGATAGTCCAGTCCTTGAGCTTGCCAGTCGGCATGGTAGCCAGCCTTCTGACTCCAGCGAGTGATAACTGAACGCAGCGTCTCACCGGCGCGCGCGTCCCATACAGGCTTGGGCACCGGAGGCGGTTTGATAGGCTTGGCTTCCGGAGCGACGACCGTAACAACCGGCGCTGCTGGTACAGCTGGGAACGACTTGGCAGGTGCCGTAGTGGACGTTTCAGGCACCTTAGGAGCGGCGCTGGCATTTGCAGTTACGGACGGAGCGGTAACGGCCTTGGTGGGCTTCTCACCCACTTTGGCTGCGGATGGCTGTACCTGGGGGTTCGGAGCAGGCAGAGAAGCGAGCGGAGGCTTCGCAGCGGACACCGGCGCTTTATCCGCTGTCACGGGCGCCGCTGGCAGCGCTGATGTGCCGCTCGTTGGGGCAGCGATCTGTGAGAACCCACTACTTTGTCGCGGATGCGAAGGAATATTCAGTTCTTCCCACTTCCCGGTAGGTAGCGTCAACTGCGGACTACCCGAGCAGCCTGTAAGCAAGGCAGCGCAAAGCAGCCCGCCCGAAGCAAGTTTGCTATTCATAGATTTGACCTTTGATCGAGGTATATCGCGATGCGGAGAGAGCTGGGAGATTAAGCGCCGATGTTGTTTCTATTACCAACTTTGCTACCGATAAACTTGGCAGCTGCTTTAGTAGCATTGGTGGCGGTACTAAGCCCAGTACCCTTCTTTAGGATGCCGCCCAGTCCGCCTACACCACCAGAACTGCCACCGCCCATAATTGATGCCGCGTAGTTGGGCAACTCAGTCGCAAGCAAAGTAAAGCAGGCGAAGTAAATCAGCATTGAGTAATTGCCCACGAAGCTTGTATCAATAACACCATTCACAATTATGTTGGTATTGATAAAGTTAATCTCAAGCCCAAGAATAACAGCAAACAAAACCTGCGTGAGCATAAACCCAGCTATAAGCGCAACCCAATTGAAAAACCAGTGCCGCGTTCTTTCGAACAACGAAAACGCTATAAACAGCGGGCCAATAGCCAAAATCGCACTGGTAACTACCTTCAAGGTACACAAAGTACCTACGGCAACCATCAGAAACGGTAAACCTCCGACAAGGTAGAATACGACCGCCTGGATACCCAAATAAACCTGGGAAAACGACGTCGTGATAATGTTAAAGCTCATAGCGTTTATGAGTTCAAGAAGAGAATTGACGTAAACACTGATCATAGTGTCCACTTGGTTTACCTGATTCCCGTCTTGGCCTGACATAACACCTCCCATCCATGCAGGGAATCCTGTTACGAACGGGACAATGGTCTTAGCGTACCAGGGAACGTTCCAGGCCAGTCCGGCGATAAAAGCGACCTTAAGAATTTCAAATACAACATCGCGAAATATCCCCGTTATGCCTTGATAAAGCCAGAGGATATTTCGCATAGTAAAATGAATGAGCCAGAACGTTCCGAATATTCCACCTAGTGCAAGCATGACTTTATTCATGCCACCGGACAAAATGTTGATCAATGCCGCATCAACGAAATCGAAAAGCTGCTGAGCTATGTGTAACTCGAATTTTTCCATAGATAATCCGTCATTTGGATTTTACAAACTCTTTATCCTCATACAAGATTTTTCCATCTTGCAGACGCATGGTCACAAGCCCTCCAACCAAACTCAAAACGTTATCCGACTCCGCCTTACCTTCAAGCTTCGATTTGTACTCTTGGGTATCACCCTTCCGTATCACATTGTGTGCCACCTTCGTAACGTCAATGTGGTACATCGCGTTATCGGGCGTGATTTCCAGCACTGTCTGACCCTGCTTCGCGGTTGATTCTTGTGTCGTACTGACCCATCGTCCGGCAAAGGCGGACCCCTTGTTCGCGTCGCATCCCGACAAAAGTGCAGTTGCAAGGACAAAAGACAGTGCAAGCTTGAATTTAAGAGGCATAACGTATCTTCCTTTCGGTCAGTAGGAAGGTATCTTTTTAGTCCTTCCTAGCATGTAGTCCTCAAAGGCTTGTGCCCGTTGAGTGTTTTCAATCTTCTCTTGCTGCTGCTGCAGCATCGCCAGGTTGGTTAGACGTATCTGCTGGTTCTGCTGCTCGATCAGCTCCTGCTGGTAGCGCAGCTGCAGATCCTCTCGTTGCTGCGGTGTTTGTACTACGTTCAACCGCTCGCGCAGGAACTGTGCGTTTCGAACACGCTCAGTACTCGCATCATACATCCGTTCAAGACCACCTGCAGCGTTTAAAAGCCTGTCAAACTTCTGTTGAACAGTAGCATTGTTTGATGTCAGACCGTAACGCTCACGCAAGCCGACAATATCCTGCCCGGTGTTGTAAACCTCGGCCCAGTCGCCCATTGGTAGGACTTGATTCAACTTGGGATTGTTGAGGAAATCCCCAAGCATGTCATTTCCTGTAACAATACTTTTGTAGTTATCGTATTGTTCTTTGACTTGCATGATACCGCTTTTAGCCATCTTCAGCGCATCGGCGGCCTGAGTTGCTTGAGCCACCGCATTTTCACTTAAGATCAGCCCGGTAGCTGCATCAAGCGTTGGAACACCAATTGCCGTAGCGATTAGCGGCGCGGACGTTAATAACGTAGCGACGAAAAGCGCGCTATATAGTTTATTTTTCAAGGGTCACACTCCGAGGATTTTCCAGCGCAGGAAGGCTGTTGTGTTCGGCCATAAAGACAGGCATCCATACTGACGGGTCGTTTGTCTGCAGCGACGAGCATACGGCTTGTGCCTGGAAGTACGCTGGTAGCCAGACTTCAGGGTTATCAGTATTGAGCGCCTGCCGTACATGCTCGGCGATCAGGAACGCTGGCACCCAAATGCGCGGGTCCTTTGTCTTCAGCGCAGCCTTCACACGCGTGGCAACTGCAATGTTCTTTGTGGTACTGGACAGAAGCGGCAGCCAGTATTTCAAGCGGTCATCCAGGACCATTTTCAGCTGAACAGCTTGGTGCCCCTGGAGAACAACCATTTGACGGTCTAGAGGCCGTAGAGCAGCTACCGCGTCAAACACTTTCCCTTTGATACCAAACTTCGCGTAGCCAGCTCGATCAGCCCGTGGATTAGCAAGCCATACCGACGTGATCACCTGCTGAATCACAGCCGGTGCATATTTGGTGTTGATGGCGTCTTCAGGCGACTGCGTGTCCATCATCAACATTTCGCCGCGCATACGACCACTTTTCAAGATCTCCTTGATCTTTTCTGCTGTACTTTCAAACGACAGCGGCACCCAGTATTCAGCCACTATGTTCAACAAAAGCGATCCCGGCGCGCATTGATGCATTTGGCGCTTCATGTAGAACAGGGTATTAAGCAGCACCTCTAATATCTCGGGATTCTTGACCGCATATTCTTTATCAAGTACGCGGGTGCAATCATAAGCCAGACGCTTGTACAGCTTTGCGTCGAACTTGTTTATCGGGCTGTCAAGCACCCACGCGTTACGTCCCTGACGGCCTTTCGCGAGTCGGCACCACTTCACTAACCGGGCGTGCAGGCAGTCACCACCTTTATCAGTGATACCTTGAATCAGCAACGACATGCCACGGCGTTCGCGAACAGAGTGGTTCATGACTGAAGCAATAGCCTTATGGATGTCTTCCTGGTCTTCCTCGCCGTTCTTCTCTTTCCCGCCTGCGCAACAAAGCACATTGTCGAATAGCAACTCACGCAACTCAGTGCAATCATCGAATTGGAATGGATTTATGTCTGTGAATTCACCGGGTTGAATACTGTAATACTGTGTACCAAGCGATTCTAGTAAGTTCTTGAACGACTCGTTGTAGTCGATGCAGAAAATCATGTTATCGAACCGGCTAAGGAAGGTCACTATCACACCTTCTGTTGTTGTCTTGCCAGCACCTGTAGCGCCAGTTACTGCCATATGACCTGGCAACAACTCACCTAAATTGTTTTGACCAGGGGAACTGTCATGCATATTAAGAATGAACAGTCCATCCGTTACGGTCCTTACCGGCACCAGTCCGGTGCCATCGCCGATGGGGTTCCCATGAGCTTTACCCGTTGGGCTTGTATGCATAGAGAATGTACAAGCCAGGTTTTCTGTTGACTTAACCATTGGATACATAGTTTCAGTCACGCCTGGGGATTGGCTGCACCAGGTGTCAACGTTGCTCATCGTTGACCTTCGAAAGGTTGCGTCTCGAATTGAGAAGACGGACGCCATCTTCGATCCGTTATCGATCGCGTCATCAGGGGTATCGCCATACACAATCAGTGATGCGCTGTAACGACCGAAGGCTTTGTCACCCAGTATTATGTCCTGTACTGCGTTTTCGAGTTCTTCTGTTTGTTTGGAATCTTTCTCGACCGCCCCTAGATCCGCGACGTGTTTTTGGAAATCGCTTTTCGCTTTATTCCGATCAATAAACAAAAACGTTTGCACTAAAGTGAATTCGAACTGTGCTTCCACAGCCTCGTCCCACATGCCAGGGAAAGAACCTGCGTTCGGATAATCTCTGAGGTCGTACGTTGTTGCAAACCTACGACCCCCTCGGTTGGGGCGGTTCTCAACAAAATCGTATTGCTCAAAGCTCGTCACGCTGTCAATAGCTGCTTCGCCCAAGCGCGTGTCACTCAAAAGAACGTCTTCTTCATGGCCATTTACCAGAAGACTGACAAATCGACCGACCTGCGAGAAAAGTGCGCCGTGCTTTGTTTCTTCAAGCGCCATTACCGCAGGGTCGAAGTCGGTAAGCATTTTCACCGATGTATCTAACAGCTCTTTCATTCGACGTATACCGTCGTCAACATCACGATATTTGAGAATCAGCGCGAATGAATAACCAACCTCTTTGAACCGACCGTCACGAAAACCGGCCGTGTATTCGTCGACGAAGTCTTGTAATGGCTGCAAAGGAAGGACATACGTGGTGTTGAGTTCAATCCCTGTTTTAGTCGTCCACGTTTGCACCATCAGGTTTTTACCCTCTTTCTTGCCAATGGCCAGAAAGAAAGCGTTCCGAGCATGATAAAGCGCAACAAGATCATCGTCGTCGCGAGTATCGTAAGAAATGCCCTTTACCCGCACCAAACTCAAAAGCCTGTTACCGGGCATTGTTACCATTTGTGGATGTACGTGGTAACGCAGCAGCGGAACTTTTGTTTCGGGCGGTAATACTTTGTTGCGCGAAGCGTTGGGCATAATCTTTACTCCAAGACGGATTTACGGATGTAAGCAGAAGACCCCTGCCGTACTTTTGATTCAGCTTAATACGCCTCCAACCGAAGCGGATCCGTCTCAGATAGTTGTGATCAACTAGGCAGATAAAACGTAGCGCTATGATTGCTGAAAGGAACACAAATGCGAATGCGATACCCCAAACCCAGGAAAAAATAACAGTACCCGCGATGCCCGTAAGCAACGCGGCCATTAACAGACCGATGAGCGGCATAATAGGGATGCTCCACCACATGGCTGGGCGGCTCATTCCGTTGTAACTCTCGAAACGCATTGCCTGAAGCTTTTTATTGCCAGCCATGCAGTTACTCCTGTTAACCCTGTGTTCGTTAGGCAGGCACGCCAGTACCAAACACTTGCCAGGCAGCGGCACCCAATACCATCGTTGAGCCCACTACGACGAGGACACCGACCTGCTGCAGGTAATCCATGAATGTGTGCGAGCGATCACCCGTCGCACGTGCGATCTGCCACTGGATCCCGGACCACATCAAGCACGCCAGGCCAAGCGTTCCGCCAAGCGCGTACAGCGCCAAACGAATCGCAGTTCCCCACTTCTGCAGTTCTGCGTCCCAACCTGCTGCCATAGCAGCTGCAGGCGCAGCGCACAGAACGATAAGCACCAAATTTCGTAGCTTTTTACCAAGCATCACTGCTCTCCTCATTTTCTTGCGGTTGTTCCTGCTGGATAGGCGCAGGTGGCTTCTTCTGAACGGGCGGGTCATACCTTGGGTATTGCCGCATGACGTCCCAGCTCTCGTAAGTCGCTGGAACTGAAGGCTGAGTTTGTACATCGTTACTTTGCAGCTGGCCGCTAGAGTCTGGTATCAGCGCTGGCACTTTTATGCGTGGGTTATCCGCATTCGCAATTACACGCTGTACGTGGCTAGAACCGCCAAACTCTTTTTCAGACTTGAAACCACGCGTAGGATTACCGCTGTAGTAACAAGATATTGTTTTTAGTAATGCTGTCTGGACTGGAAGACCAGGAACATTAGCAGCTGAATAGCAGCTTTCGATTATGGCGGCAGCCATCCTCAAATTCGTACATGGATCAAGTACGACCTCAGGGTGGTTGACATCAAAATGTTGTTTGTTTATCTGGCCCAGACCGACGCTGAAGTTCGCCCCTTCTTTTACCAACCTTTCTATAACGGTCAGCGCTTCAACCCTGCTCTGTGGTTGACTAGGCAAAGTCTGCCCAACAATCCCTATAGCCCAAGGATTGAAAGAAGATTCTGTTTTTACAATTGGCGTCAACAGTGAGGGATGAATCGATGGAGCGCATTGCAGGGCCAGTGCCAGAAAGGCGCTGGGTGTCAACATCAGTTACTCCTTTTCAACGCTCAGCTTGGTTTGCGACCAAGACATTTGCAGGTCGTTGCCGTAGACGTCGACCAGGTGCTGGCAGACCTGCGATGCAGTGACTTGGACACGAATGTCGCTGCTTACTGCTATCGCTAGGTCTGTAAGGGCAGCAAAGCGCTCATACCCTATATGTGCGCTGCTCGTAGTTGCTTTGGGCGAGCCTGGCCCTGGAGCAACTGGTGTTGACCAGCTATTGCGCACCTTTGGGCCGTAGAAGTCGATCAGGCGCTGACACACTTGCGACGGCGTTATCTGATCACCTATTTCTGAGCTGATCTTGATCGCAAGCATCTTGAGCGTCGCAAAGCGCTCAAAGCCTACGTGTACGCTGTTTGTCTTGCCTTCTGGCAGTACCGCGCTTGCAGCTCCTTGCAAGGATGGACCAGGTGTAACTGCACTCATGTTGCCTCCGGTGCGTCGTTTATATGCAGCCACAGAAAAAACACCGCTAAGCAACTTAGCAGTGATCAGTAGTGCAGGTAATAGAAAGTTTCACCAGCCTGAAGACAGGCTGCAGCAACTATAGATGGTGAATCATTGACGCGATTAAATGCGCTCGATCATTGAGTGAGGCATTGTCGCTGGTTCGGTATGCGACAGCTTCTGCAACAACTTCAGTAAGGCTATCTCGCGATTAAGCGTTGACGTAATCGCTGCGATTTCAACCAGCGATGCTTGTACATCCTCAGGAAGATTCCGAAACTCAATACAGTTGACGTTCTTATCCATGCGCAGCAGCAAGGACTGCTTTAACGCTTCGATAAGCGTGTTGCTTGGTTGAGCAAGCGTCGTTCCAAAACGGACAAAGCCTTTCATGCCTCTGAAGTCGGAAATCGTTGTGGTGTGAACCTGCTCGGGGTCAAACCTTAAAAACATGTAACCAGGGAACATCTGCTTTTCAACGATCCTAAAGGACGAGCAATCTTGCCTTTTCTTCATTGACACGCTTGTCGGTAAATAAGCTTCCACGCCCAAATCCGCAAGCCTACGAACGACGACCTCAAGGTGCTTGCCTTTAAGGCAATGCATTGTCAAAAACCAGCTTTTCATCATCGCAGTTCCCAGTTGGGCACAACCTGCCACAAACGCGCCGAAAAAAAGCGCACCTAGATAGCTGTTGGTCGTCAAGATTTGTGTTTTTACTGTACAAAATACCAGTGATGGCACTTCAGCTGGCACTTTACACTATGGATCCAAAATGTCAAGAGGATGAACCAGCGCCGGGATGAACGCAGCGCAGGAGGATCCAGCAAGCGGATGATAGTTTTTTACCACTTAAAAGTAAACAAAAATGGATAAAGTAGGCAGTAGTTTCTACATCACTGGCGTTATCTCCATGAAATACTTTAGATTTCATGGAGAAGCACTGTGCCACTAACCCGTTACATCGGAAGCCGTGTTAAAACCTTCCGGAAGGCCCGCAATCTCACACAGGGAGAGCTAGCCTCGCTGGTGGGGTGCGAGAAAATGACGATCAGCCGGTACGAGCGCGGCGCAGGTCCTCCAAACGTTGAGCACCTGATGAAGCTGGCTATAGCACTCGGCGTCTCTCCGTCCGAGCTGCTGCCACCAACCGACATATCGGAGGCTAGAGAACACCTCCCAAGGTTAAGGGATGAAGCCATTCAAAGGATTTTGTCAATTGGTAACACGGACGCACTAAAGGAGCTAATACGACTGGCTGATTTCTTACTTAATAAGCACGAAAACAAAGAATAGGTGATATGCATAAATATTTTTACCTGGGGAGGTAACAAATGCTTCCAGACTCAACGACTATTGGTCTACTGATTAAAAATCTTGGCTCTCAATTCGCTTCTATGGTAGCGAAGGGCCTATTACCTGACACACCGCCACAAGAGCTGTACGACACTGACAGTGTTGATATTGAACCGGTGCCCGGATTAGAACTTAGTTTTGACCCGGCCACACATAGGTTTCAATCAATACACGTAACCAGATGCGCGGATTCCGAAACAGCTGTATATCGTGGCACGCTTCCAGAACCTTACGGTGACTTAACCACCCGAGCTGAAGTGAGACACGCGCTGGGTGAACCGTATAAAAGTTATGGCGCGATGACGTTTGACGATGTCATACCAAAAAAGATCGGTGGGTGGGATTTTTACGAAACGGACAAGTCGTTACACAACGACTCGCTTATGGAGATTCAGTACACTGTTAACCTGCTCATTGAGAAGATGATTTTTTCTGTAGAATCGGTTTAGTGTAGACAGCCCTGTGAGCACAGGGCTTGTTAGAATAACTTGAACAGGTATGTCAGTCGCCTTCATCGAAATCAAAGCTACGGACACCGATTCTCAAGGCTTCAAGAAATCTCGTATCAGTACCAGCCAGGCCGGGCAGATCTTGATGTTCACTCCGCAAGAGTTCGATAAGATCCCCTAAACTTGCATCGTCTTTCATGCCTACCGCAACGCTTGCCAAGGCAGAGCGCCCTTGCGGATCTAACTTTACGTCCGCAATGGCCTCTAAAATATCGGTTACAGAATCTACATCCATGTCCTGTAGCCTCCTATTTGCTATGTGGGTTACAGGTATCTTGGTCTGCTTCGCGAAACGATTCAACGCATGCCACTGCTATATCTGCGATAAGCAGTAGAACGGTCAGCGCAAGTACAATTGCTCCAGCCTTGGACGCCAGTGCGTTCATGTAGGTCTGGCCAACGTCCAGAAGTGCTACCGCAACAATCAAAGCTAAGACGTGCGCAATAGTCAGTTTCATTACAATCCCTTTCGAATCAAGTTTTAAACAACGCTGCACAGCACAGCGCTACCATTGGCGGTAGTTTACACTTAACGGTAAACATCTGCGAACGATATTTTACTATTTAGTAAAATTTCAGAACGTCGCGGACCTTCCTATCCACACGCTCGATGTCAGATACCTTTCGGCTCATCTGTGATGCGCTTATTCCCGATCCACGGCAGATGTCAGCCTGCGAATAACCTTCCACGAAATAAGAGTGAAGCGCTGACTTCACCCCTTTGCTATCGATCCTGGTGAAGCCAATCAGTTTTTCCAGGTGTTCCGGGTCTACGTAGCCGGGATTCAGATAACGCGTTCCCACGATGTTTGCCTCTACGGTATCGGGTCGAGTTGCTTGCCAACTTGAAATTGTCCCACATTTGCATTTCAAGTGGTGTTTTTTACAGATCGTGCGGTTCGACACGGTTTCAAACGGCCGTCTCGTAAAGAGGTGATAAAATACGTTATCGGCTCTTTCGACCTTAGGCGGGCACATGACGATTTTCAGCAGGATTTGCGGCTTATTCAGTAGACGGCACGGTATTTATGTGGCAGCGCGTCCCGTGACGCTGGTCAACGAGCGCACCGAATGTCTACCAGGTCATTTTGCGTATCCCGGTACCGACTTCATCGATCTGATCCAGGTCGACGGCCAGCGTGTGGGTCACATCGACTACAGCATCAATCCACTGCGCGACCGCCTGTACATCAACATGATCGAGGTCAGTCCCGACCGGCACCGGCAAGGTATTGGCATGGCGGTCCTCTGGCACCTTTGGCAAACACACAGGATCCCTATCGTGCCGCTGTACCAGTACGCCACGTCTGATGACTTCTGGTACGAGGCGCGGACGCGCCTGGGCGCAGCGGGTGGACGGATCGAGCAGCAGCTGCGCGGCGTTGAGCAGATGGAGCTGGAACAGCAGCGCTGGCAACACCTGGTGCCCGAACCTGAACACGAACGCCTGATACGCGAACTAATGGCCTCCCCCGAGTGGCCAGCGATCAAGGCGCGGCACGATGCGGAGCGCAGCGCATGAGCGAGCTGGTGATGGCCGATGGCGCCGGTGAGCGTCGACTGACCGCCCTGCAGTTCCAGGAGCTGGCCACAGTGCCGGCAGCGGTCGAGTGGTTCGCCAATATCCGCAATCCACGCACCCGCCGTGCATACCAGGCGGATCTGCGCGACTTCTGCGGCTTTGTCGGCCTGGCAGGTGCCGAAGAGTTTCGCGTGGTCACGCGAGCGCACGTATTAGCCTGGCGCGCCCAGCTGGAGCGCAGCGCGCTGTCGGGAGCCACGATCCGGCGCAAACTGGCGGCGCTGGCCAGCCTCTTCGACTACCTGCTGAACAACAACGCACTGGCCGGGGGCAACCCGGTGCATGGTGTCGCACGACCGAAGGTGGAAACCAACGAGGGCAAGACACCTGCCCTGGGCGATGACCAGGCCAAGCGGCTGCTCGATGCACCGGACGCCGAATCGCTCCAGGGCGTGCGCGACCGGGCCATTCTGGCGGTGCTGCTGTACCACGGGTTGCGACGCGAAGAGTTGAGTTTGCTGCAGACGGGCGACCTGCAGGAGCGTCGAGGCGTGAAACACCTGCGGATCCACGGCAAGGGCGGCAAGATCCGCTACCTGCCCCTGCATCCAGTCGCAGCTGAGCGGATCTACGTGTACCTGGTGCGTGACGGAGATCGAGCACAGACGCCCGGTGCCCTCTTCCGCTCGTTACGCGGCAAGACGTCCGGTACCGGGATTACCGGCAAGGGGGTGTATGGTGTGGTCAGCAAGTGGGCAAGCGCTGCGCAGATACACGTGGACGGATTGGGCGTCCACGGTCTGCGGGCAACGGCCGCGACGAATGCGCTGGAGCATGACGCCGATATCGCGAAGGTGCAGATCTGGCTGGGTCACGCGAACATCAGCACGACACGGCTGTACGATCGGCGCGGTCAGCGGCCGGAGGATTCCCCGACTTTCAAAGTGAAGTACTGAACGCTTTCCCGGCCATAGGTTGAAAAAATGCGCGGTCAACGCCGGGATAAATTCCGATTACGCACGGTCACGCCACCAAAACCAACCTCCTACGATCGTCAAACCGACGCCAGCCAACACAACAGCACCGTAACCAAATGCATGCGGATCAAGAACCATACCAGCAAGACAAAACGGCAGTCCGGTATACATTAACTTTGAGCTTCGCGACATTTTATCCCCTCTTTATTCATCCATCTGCACGGCTAAGGCATTAGCAAGGCCTACCGCGCCATGCGGCTTGGTGGCAGGTCATGTGCAGCGCGACAAGTCACACTGCCCCTGCCCTGCTTGCGGGTAGTGCTGGAACCACGTCATCCTTTCCAGGCATCAGCGTCGTCCATTGCACCGCGCAGATCTGGCTGAGTCCTCTGAAACTCATCTAGAGCCTCACGTAGGCTTGCTCCTGTACAGCACTGGCCCTCAGCATCTTCAGCATGAAAGAATCGCCAGACACCATCAGCAGTTCTCTCGCCGGTGTACCAGTCGTGTGCTTGCCAGAAGTTCAGCCGCTCGGCGTCTCTCAACAGCTGTTTCAGTTGGTCATTCGAGACTTGCTGAAAAGCTTCCTGAGCCGTTTCGATGCGGAGAGCTATCCAAATCAGCGTGAGTGCTGCTAACCCGGTAGCTATCGAAACGCCCGCCACAAACGCTTCACTGTCTGCAGCGAGAGTTAAGCCGCCATGCGAAATAGCCAAAATTGCCAAAAGGCATGTCAGGTATCTGAGACATACCACAACATTGGATCGCTTCTTCGCGTGCAAAGTGTTCATTAACTCACCATCTGTTTGCATGGGTGTTTTCCTGCTTATTTCGAAGGCCAAGGCGACGGCTTCTTGTAGCCACGCTTACGGCTCGCAGAAACACTGTCGTTTACCAGAAGGTGGGGAATGATAATGCCGACTCCAGCTCCGTGGCCTGGTGGTGCCATAATTACTGGTATGTCGTTGCCATCACCGGTGGATTCGTCACCTGCAGGTAAAAAGCTTTTGCCTTTTCCAGAACCGCAGTTTTCCGCAAAAACAATTGATGTAGTGCAGTTATCCAGAATTGACTTTGCTGAAGACTCAGAGGCAGTCAGAAGATCCGTTACGTCCGTTTTCGCGAATATTTGTTTGATTTTAATTGTCACTACCTAAACCCCTCATCTAATAACTACGTATACAAGGCACATATCGCACTTGCGACAACTGCTGATGAAATTGCGCTTAACGCAAACCGCTGAAACTACATTTTAGAAAAAGACACGGAATACAGCGAGCTTACGGCTTCAACAGATCGGCCAGCAGTGCCCACGGAAAAGGCTTCTGCTTTCTCAAATTTTCCAATGCCAGGTTTTGCAGCTTCCTGGGGATCTGTAATCAGCCAGCCGTAAAGAGTATGTGGCGAGGGTGTGTTGCCCATGCACACTTTCAGCGCAGCCTTGGTTCCGCTCGGGTCTTTAACATCGGAGCTGACACAATCGCCATCTGGAATGGTCAACACAAACTCTTGCGGGCCAGCAGGGGTTTTAGCCGTTACCTGGACTTTCCAGAGCGTGGGTGTTTGATCTGCCTGAGCGGCCAGTGAGACGCTGGCAAGGAGAGTGGCTGCCAACAGGCTGTTAATGCTAGGGACTTTCATGCTTTCTGTTCCTTCTTGGCGTACCGGCCTTCCCGGTGCCTCTACTGGCTTAGCCCAACGTATGACGGCTGGGCTTTTGGTGTACCTGGGCGTTCTCCCTTAACTGGCGATTGGCTCGATGCCGATTCCAAGCTTCGCCGCGCAGCGCATGCAAGCAGGAAAGGTAGCCTCCGCGTTTTTGCTAATGCGGACGAACTTCTCTTTGTCCTCGGTCGACCGCAGGTCGTGACCAGCACGCTGACTCATGCCGCAGTACAGCGAGGTCATTCCGGGGCGCTTCAAATGGACTTTGCTCATCTACCTTTTCCTCTAAATACCGCTCTGTTCGAGATGAGAAACGCTACAACGGCCCCAACAACGGCACCCGGAACGCTGGATACATTGGGTTTAACATCGAACATCAGATTCACCAACACAAGGCCCAGCAGCGCCACGCAGGCGATGTACAACGCAGATCTGGTTAGCTTCTTCATGATCGTTTTCCTTGGTAGCTGCATTCTCTCTACTGACCCGGCCCTGCACTGCCGCGATGCTTGGGGTTCATTGAGCAACGGTCGCGGCCTATACAGCTTGTGGTGAGGCGCTTTTGAATTTCTTCATAGTCGACCTGCATACTAACCGCACGCTTTGTTTTTTTGCCGTAGATAATTAGAGCTATTCCTATAAGAAATAACGAAGCACTGAAACAACAGAGCCAGACCCGTAATTCCTCTATTTTAAAACCCACAATCAGAAGCAAAAGAGCTGGGGTTAGCAGACCTAAACCTGTTCCAATAAGATGTTCGCGCCTCATGAATTTCCCCTCCTTAAAACATCACCGCTATTCAGTCTATCAATACATAATCTTTTTTTACTTCGTCGAGCGACGTGATAAACAATCGGCCGTCAAGTCTGGTGACACAAGCACCTTTTATGACATTACCGACAGTCCCGGCGACGCGGAAAAAACCTTTTGTCGTCTCGATGGTGGTTTCATCACGACCGAGGAAACCGCCAAGGTTTACCTTAACGTCGACAAGATCGCCTAACGGGACCGGCGTTGTTTCGTACAAATGAAGAGCCTCTTCAGCCGCACGATATGCATCAGTTGAGCCTAGAAATCTGCGCTCTATCCGATGCTTGAAAAAGCCCATAACAAAAAAACACAAAGCTACCCATGACGCGCCACCAAACAGCCAAGCTGTAATGGTGTTGAGTGACTGAAACATTCCCTCGACCGGGCTTGGCGTTTGGTTTACAGGGAGCTTCGGAACGATACCTATCGCCTGCAGCCACTCAAGCGGACCAGTGGGCAGGATGCCTACCCAGTAAAGCGCAGGACAGATAAAGCACGCGCATACCATGAAACGTCGAACCTGAATGAGCTTCAGAGCACCTTCTGTCAAAGTGGCTCCAGTGGTTTCGTTTGAATTCACTTTTAATCTCCTATCTGGATGCGAGAACCGCACCCCTCCTACGTCTTCGGCCCCACGTTTGACGGCGGGGCTTGGGGCACAAAACTGGGCTCCTTAATCGAAGCCTTCTACCGGCACATGTCGCGCTGATCAAAGGCTTTAAGTACCTTATTTTATTGATCGTTTCCGTGCGAATGAATCGAATAACGAGACCAGAGCCATACTCCAGATTGCCGCGTTAACAACAATGGAAATCAGACCTATCAACCACATGTATGGCTGAACGTATGGAGCTAACCGGTCTGCTATCTGGAAGGTGGCAGCCATCGCGATACAAGCTGCGGTTGCCAGGATGAAGTACAGCCAGGAAGCGGAATTACTCAACTGGTAGGAATGATGAAGTTTTCCAGCTGCTAGTGCGTTGAGCCCCACGGCAGTAAATACCACTATGCTGCCGACAATCATTTTCTCCAGCGCCAATGGCGCATACTCCTGGAACGGCATGGCTACTCTCCTATCTGGACGGTGGAAAAATTCATGATTGGTTGCATCCCAGTTCTCGCGGGCCAGCAAGCCTTGCGACATAACGAGGCTTGGGCTTACGAGATATGTCGTTGTCTTTGGCACAGATCGCAGCTGATCCGCTTGTGCGTGCCCGCACGTACATGGTGTGGACCAATTTTTGTTTCTTGCCTTGATTCTCGATGAGGTCGACTGCATAGGTCTTCCATTCTTTATCCTTCCAAAAAGCGTGCGCATCAGCTTCGTCACCGAACAGTATGCGTCCTTGTTGCGTAAGCTGTGTCATAGCTGCTCACCACTAATAAAATAACCCCGGTGAAGTTTACCGTTATGTGTAAAGCTGTCAATCGGAATTATCAATTAATAATTAACAACTCTTAGTAAAGAGAACACTTTTTCGTTGCGAAGGCCAAGCCAGCAGCGACCGGCTCGCATGAACTTAATCTGTTGTCTTTGCGGTGTTTTGGATCTCGGCCAAGCTATCTGCGTAAGCCTGGTCCATCACGCTGGGCTTTTTCTTCCACGGCATGCGGTCTGGTTTTGGTGCCGCAGCGTAACGCGTCACAGCTTCAGGATTCAGCTGCAGATGTTTGTCTATTTGCTCCTGCAGCTGCTTTCGCAGTTCATCTTTAGTCATTGTCTACTCCGCACTCCGGCCAATCCGTCGTGCCTCTACTGACTTAGCCCCGCGTTTGACAGCGGGGCTTGTGGTGTAACTGGACGGCTTTGCTCAGGCAGATTGCTGATCGGCGGATACAGCATTCATGGTGGATGCGACGGCTTCACCGGCCTCATTGAGCAGGTAATGGCCGAGCAGCGTCTTAACCATAAACCCGCGCTTCACCAGGGCGTCGCATGTGCGTACGCGGGCTGCCAGAGTTAGAGGGCTATGAACGCCGAAATCATCGTAGTCATCGCCGTTACCCATGCGCTTGAGTACGTTCTCCATCGAGCTGCTGAGCTTCGTTTTCATGGTCGCTACTTTCCTTACCTGCAGGCTGGTGGAGTTGAGATTTTAGCGCGGTAACTCTGCACGCGGTTTGATGCCCAGCTGTGCCAGGCGGTCCAACTGGAACCGCTGCCTAGTCACTGCAACCTGATCGGCTGGATGCCCGGCCGCTGCGCACTGTTCGGCGGCCTGCAGCGATGCACGGTAGATATCAGCGCTCCACTGTTCGCGTCGGGCTTCATCCAGCATTTCGCCTAGACGCAATGCTTTGAGTAGGCCTCGACACTCGCCGTAGAACTCACCCCGAAACTCCGGGCTGATCTGACGCTCAAGGTCGCGGATGGTGTCAGCTAGCAGATCCTGGATGTACCCTTCTAAACCATCCTGCCTACCTGCGGCTGGCTGCTGTTTCTCAGACAATGTCTGCTGGACCTGGGTCCGCTGGGCATATACGCGAAACAAGGCGTGCAGCTGATCATGCTGCTGCTCACTGATCGCCTTGCCAATATGCAAACCCGCGATCACACCATTTGCCTGGGCAGCTTCTAGCGCGAGCTCATGGGCGGTTGCAGACAAGCGTAGGTTGTTGCACAGCAATGTAGCGTGTAACTGTACTACTGGTGGTAGGCCCATGCGCTTGAGCTGGTCGCTCAATGTGATTGGAATAACTTCGCTGGTCATATTTAACCCCTGAAAAGACGCATTCTATTTAGTCCAGTGCTTGAGATGTAAAAACAGGACAAGCGACCACACAAAGCACACGAACAATGGTAGCCCGACGGCATACGACTTTTCGGGCCGGAAGATCACTACGAGGATGGCAACAAAAAGAATGAATACTGCCTGGCTGCAAAGCATCAGCTCCTTGCGTGTGGCTGGGCGGCGGGGGCGATTAGCTGCTGCTTTAAGTTTTTCAAACAGTCCGTTCATACTTTTTCCACCTATCTAGAGCTTGAATCCCTTTTCCTCAAGCGCATCCTTGATGATCGCGCTAACGCTCTTCAGAGCGCCCCCAGCTCGCTTGTTCGCGACTGCGGCGTCTTCCAGCTGCTCGATGATACCCGGAGGCAAGCTTACGGAGATTGGAACTGACTTCCGCTTGTCAGCGGGTTGCGGTTTTACAGCCTCGATCGGGTCGCGACTGATGCGGTCGTATGGCTTGTCGGCCAGTTCGTTCGCAAGGGCTTCAGCCTGGGCTTGAGTCACAGCTTTGCTGGCTGCAGTTTCACTTCTTTTCTTAACGGCCATCTAATACCTCGTTCAGCAGCGAGTTGATTTCGTTGGCGGCATCCTTATTTTTACCCTCTAAAACGGAAATACCGTTGGGAAAAGCGTCCTTGTACGCCTTGCGAGAAAAGCCAACTGAATTAAGCGGTTGCACCTCCGGGAATTCAGAGACGAAATCCAGAAACTCACGCCGTTCTGTCTCTTTCAGCTTTGGATTTGTCGAAGCCATCGTCTGATAGACGTAGGCCTTTAGCGACGGGTTCAGATCCCTGCAACGCATGACCTGCTCCTGCAGCTCTCCCAGCGTATCCAGATCCAACTGGCTGCACTGGTTGGGAGCGATGAGAATGTCCGCCACAACCATGCTTGTGATCAGCTCACGTGAATTTCGACCGGCAACATCAACAACGACGAAATCGTATTTTTCGGCCAGGGCGCGCAGCGTCTCGCTTATGTTTCCGCGCTTCTCCAGAACGGTAAGACGTGGTTGCAGTCCCGCTTGCTCTCGTTCTTCGTTGAATTTTGATCCGCTTCGCTGCGGGTCAGCGTCTACAACACAAACATCGTAACCACGTATGGCAAGACCAACGCCAAGATTTATGTTGGTTGTGGTTTTGCCTACACCGCCTTTGTTACCGCCGATGACAAAAATTTTTCCCATGATTCCCCCAAAATACTAATTATGAAGTAACAACTAGTAATTACGAATTAATAATTGCAGGTAGCGGCCGCTTGGTCAAGAACCAGTCGCAGCCGCGTGATTCGCTTAGCCCCGTGGCTTGGTGCAGTGGTCACGCACCAGGTCAAAGCGTTGTGACTCCTTCGATCCATCGAGTTCGGTGCGCACCAGGAGCAACCAACCTGTGAAAGCGTTCGTCGTGTAAAGCTCCAAGGCAGCGTCGACGTGATTAGCACGCGTCGTGAAAGCATCAACGACCGTAGCCACTCCTTCGTCGTCAATAACAACACCGGACAGCTTATAGGTGGTCATAAGCACGCCTCCTACCATTCCATTGGGCGACAAACCCCAGTGCCGCAGATCTGCAGCAATGCAATGGGATTCGTCGGATCTAACCAGCGCGGTCTGCTTTGGTAGCTGCGCGGTCAATGGATCGGGGAGTGCTTGTTCAGAAAGAGCATGAGTGATTCAGCTACGCACGGGACAGCGACCTCACCGGCGAACTGCTTGAGCCAGTACCTGTACTTCGGGTTCGCCAGGTCGCGCAGCAACAAAGGGCGTGCTGTGATACATTTCGCAGCGAGCATAATTTATCCACCAGGTTGATTGTGTTCACGCTGGGGGTGGTTACAGCCATCCCCGGCATCCCTTCCCGCTTTACCTAACCCATGAACGCCAAGACAGACACAATGTCCTGCGGCGCACGTCCGGTCAGAGTCAAGAAATTGCGCCATATCTCGTAAGGCACACCCTGACTGCCTTCCTTGAATTTCCGGATCCTTCGGTCTGAATCAAGCTTGAGCAGTCCTGCCAATTTCTTGTCCGTGTCGTACGCCTCGAAATGCGCCTGAAAATGCTTGAAGTAAGCACGGACGATCTCAGGACTCGGCGGCTCCCATCCTTCATGCTTTCGAAGCAGGTGCGTGCGCGGATAGATCGACTCGTCAACGTACGTCTGAGGCGGCATGCGCGGCGCGCTAAGGTTCTTCCTCAGTTGTGCGATTGCTTCATCCGTAGCCAACTCAAACACGATGCGTTGCTGCGACTGGATGTCTGGCAAGGGTATTTGCATGATCCCTCCTGGAAAGCCATCATTAATTAGCAATTCACAATTACGAATTGCTAACTGTTAACTATCTCATGTCAGTTTGGTAAACAGGGCCTTGCGGCCCTATCGTTACCGTGGTGACAGTTCGATACGCTGAACGTCTGAAACACGGATGTTGACCAAATTCAGCGTCCCTGTAGCCAACCTTTCCCAGTAGCCTTGCTGATGAACATGCATCAACGCGTAGAAAAGGTAGTCAGGTAGAACGATGTCTGTTCGGTTCACCAGGACACCGATATGTTCAGGATTGAACACCCGCCCTGGCGTACCGCATCGATCAGCTGAACCCCGACGAGTTATCCAGAAATGAGCCTCTGGAAAGTTCGTTCGGATAGTCGCCACATCTGAAAGTCTCATCTCGTTCCTCGTAGGTGGCAACGACTAGCCCCCTCAGGTTCGAGTGGCTCTCTGCGTGCCACCAACAAGGACATAATAGGCCCAAATAGGCCTAACATCAAGCAAATTATTAATTAATAACTAACAAATACCAATTGATAATTATTAACGCGCAACCCGCCGAATCTAGGGCCTTCGGCATGTCAGATCCACAGTTCATGGTTTCCGGCAGGCATAAAAATGGCCCCCACGCTCTCATCAAGCGAGGGGGCCTATTGAACATAGGGCGCGTTATTGGTAACGCGGCGGCCTACCCTTCGTCGACGGCATCCAGGCGGGCGACCTTCAACCGCTCGATTTGTTCGCGGTGCAGCGTCAGGGTTTCCGGCCGGATGCGCTGAATGTCGTACAGCGCCTGTGCGTAGCCCTGGGCGTACTGCGCACTCAGGCGCACACCGACCACGCAATCGGCGTCGTTGATCATGTCCTTGTGCATTTCCAGGTAGCCCGTGATCGGGTCAAACGTATCGGTCGTACTCATTTCGGTGGGGGTTCCTTTCAGTTCAGACGGCGCGTGCGCGACGGTAGCTTTTTGGGGGTTATGTCTTTGGCTTGCTCCGCGACATGCTCGCGGCCCACGTCGATACGCACGTCCAGCGCCGCACCGGCGTACCACACCTCGCTGCCCTGAATGCGTACATGGTGATTGCGCAGCCACTCATAACGCTCGGCTGCCAGGCGCAACGCGGCCAGCTCGTCAGCGTCGATCACCTCGACGGTCGCATGGGTGTCAGCCATCACGCGGTTCCTTTCTATTCGTTATTGGTAGTCGGCCAAGGCTTCTTCCAGTGGTACCGGGAAATCTATGTTCTGCACATCCCACAACACGCTTTCCAGCCAGCCGAGATTGACCTGCCACAACTGATAGGCGCTGATTTCACCCGTTTCAAAAGCCTCCAGCTCGATGGGTTCCATGCCGCACACGTGCTCATAACGAGCCAGAGCTGCGTTTTGCTCGGGCGTCAGCTTCGTGCTGTAAAGCTTCGGTTGGTTGCTCATGATCGGGGCTCCTTTCTATTCGTTATGGGTAACGCGATTATTCGTCCTGGGCGGCGGCGCGCCCTTCCGCAACATTCACCATGCCCTGGGCGTAGCCATGAAACCCCATCAAGGCAACGACATAGGCGTCATGCATGGACTTTTCGGCCTCAAGCTGCGCGGTCATATCGAATCGCTTGTCCGTTTTACGGTCGGCGACGGTCTGTTTATAGCGGGCCCAAGCTTGTTGCACGGGCAAAAGGCCGTGCTTGAGGTCGTCACTGTTGATCATCGGCATGGCCGGGCTCCTGCACAAGAAATTCATAATTAGTAATTCGTAAGTAGCAATTACGAACCGTTGCCTGCACCGCCGCCACTTGCACCGGCCCAGTAATGACTGTCACTTACTGGCTGTTCCGGCCGGTTCGCTTCGCAGGTAGGCCAGTCGTATATCGAGACAACACCGTCCTCAAGAAATAGTGTGAGATCGCCGTTTTCAGCGCGCACTTCATTAAGCAAGGCGGCCATGTCTTTGCACAGCTTGTTAAAACGTCTGTTCTGGCTCGGCGTCATAGCGGTGGGTTCCTTTCTGTTCGTTATTCACTTTGGCGGTCAGTCCAGACCGCGCAGCCCACTCAAGGCATCGGGCGCGTACTGATCACGAAGGCGGCGCAACTCGTCTTTGTCCATGTCTTCAAGGTCGGAACAGTCGGCCTCGGTCAGCCCTTGGCGGCGCAGCAACGCGACGACGTCGCTGACGTCAACCACATAGCGGCATAGGTCAGCGGCGGCGTACAGAATGCCTTGCTCCAGCTGGGTCGGCTTGCGCTCGCTGGGTTTGAGTCGGGTCCTGATCATTCGCAAAACTCCTTCGGACAAATTAATAATTGCGAATTATGAATTAACAATTACTAACTAACAAGCGACGATTTGCTTTATTCGTCCAGGGCAGCGTCATCGACGTTGTCCAGGCGCGACTTGAGCGCAGAGGCTCTAGTCGCCATCAGCTCGGCATCTAGGATCATTTGGCGCATCGCCTGACGAACACCCTCAGGCTCGCCATTCAGCAGATCCTCGTACCCTTCCTCGATCAGCGCGTCACTGACAGAGGCGTAGACTTTGGCCTGTTCGGCCGTTCGGATTTCAACCATGGCAGTACTCCTGCAACACCTTTTGGTCAGATCACCCGGCAACATCACCTGACGTGTGGTAAAAAAGCTGTACATCTATACATACCCGGTGCGTCATGTCTCGATACAAGCCTGTCAGCTCACTGCCGCCATTCCAGCCAGTCACGCTGGCTGAATTGCGCAAGCTGTGGACCCTTTACCCACCTGAACATGAAGTGCGCCGGTTGATTCTTGAAATTCAGCGCTACCGAAACTTGCTCAAGGAAATCGACGACCTTTACGAAACCACACACAAAGCCTGGCGCAACACCGTCGGGGGGAACCTTATGGCACTGCACAGGCTACAAGCCGTCCTGTTCAACGAGCGTTTTAGGATCGGGTAGCGTAGCGTTTCAGGCTGCGTGCTCGATCGTAAGAGTGATGCGACGGCCAAGCTCGGCCAGCGCACGCTCGACCTGCTCGATCTTCGACGTGTGCAGAAAATCTACCAGGCGGTCAACGACCTGGCGGGAGCAGCCCAACCGGCGTGCCAGCTCGGCACGGCTGACACCTTCATCCAACAAGCTGTTCCACAGCATAATCTTGGCAACTGTCAGCGCAGGCAGACGCAAAACCGGTCCTGAGCCTGGCGCAGCTGATGCCTGGGGAATCTTGCGGCGTTGATCGACGTAGAGCGACAAAGCAGACTCCATACCATTCAGAGCCTCGTCCCATGCTTCAGCCAACGTGTCACCTGACGCGTTCATTTCCGGAATGTCCGGGCAGGATAGCCAGACTCCGGTTGGTTCTTGATGCTGTGTCAGCGGGTACTGATACATAAGGCCTCACCTGTTGTGGTGCAGCTAAGCCTCAATCCTTGAGGCCGAGCTGTTTAATGATCGATTTGCGTAACCCTTCGTGCATTTCCTTGCTGCCGTGGTCCGCAAAGATGGTCGCCTTGCCGTTCAAGTAGACCTTGAAGTGGCTGCCCTTGGCCGGTTTGAACTCCGCACCTTGAGCCTGTAACCATCGCCGAAACTCGCTGCACTTCATTTCTTCAGTCCCTTTCGTTTCGGTACGGCATTATGCAACATATCTGATGCACAGGCAACACATATGTTGCTTATATTTCACCGATCGAAGCCCAAAACGCATGCCTTCATTGAAGGCAGATGGCGTACTCCTAATCACCCGATCTGTTCCGTGGTCTGCGCGCACACGCGCCCGGTTGAGGACTGGGGCGACTTGTCGTCCTGGGCCGATTTATCCGGGTCTTAGCGCCCGAAGGGGGGCCGCAGGCCAGGGCAGGGCAGCTTCATCGCCCTGGGCCGCTTAGACAGGCTTGTACGCGGTGCCGAATGCGCAGACCATACGCGCCGTGCCGCAGGCACGACTTGCGCGTGCATTATCAGGAGGTGTTTACACCTCGAAAGTATCTGCTTTTCCTGAAAGGGGTAACTGACGGGGGTATAAAATTCCATTTATTTCAGGACCTTC
Source organism: Pseudomonas sp. AC016 (assembly GCF_979253365.1). Taxonomy (NCBI): domain Bacteria; kingdom Pseudomonadati; phylum Pseudomonadota; class Gammaproteobacteria; order Pseudomonadales; family Pseudomonadaceae; genus Pseudomonas; species Pseudomonas sp. AC016. The sequence continues at coordinate 20,705 of NZ_CEEDCC010000002.1, read as the reverse complement.
CGGGATCTCAACGCGACGTGCCTTGATGTGAGCAAAAATGAGCCAAATTTCTGCTCCGCTGCCGGCAACGGAGCCACCAGGCACATAAGCGCCGACACAAAACGCGCATTACCCAAAACGCAGACGTGACAACGCCTCCGCGTGAGCGGATTCGATTTTAACGGGGATTACTGCTGCGCTTTTCTCGCCCTCGATGCGTCCAGCTTCTCAAGCATAGACTTCACGCTACTAGGTCCAGGTGACGCTGCATTCTGCTCTGCGCTGCTCGATCCTGGGCCGCTCTGATCATCAGAGGCACCACCGGCAGCTTCTTTTTCCTGCCACCGCTGCCGCGACGTCTCACGGCGCAGTTGCTCAAGTGAGTAACGCTCCATGTCCCGCAGTCTGCGCTGACCTATTTCACGCAATTCAGCTTCACGGCGTTTTCTGGCTGCGTTCTGAACGCGGTTGTATGTCGGTAGCAGCCCGAGGTCCGACCAGAACAGCTTTGTGAATCGAATGAGTACACGGGTACGCACAAGATGCAGGCCGTTCTCATCACGCTCTTCGAGCCGCACGCGTTCACTGCGCCGGTAAACGTACTTGGCTTGCTCCAACGTAGCGAGAAGGCGACTGAAAGCAGCTTCAGAGTAGTTGGAGTCGTTCGCAATGTTGCGCTGTGTATTGAGGACGAACTGGCCTGTGTCCATGTCCAGAAACCCTATAACGCCGGTCGCGAGATCCAGGCGAACCAGAAGCTGTTCAGCAACTGACGCGAGACCTACAAATTTTTCAAGCCTGGTGCGCCGATCACCGTTGACTGTGTCGAGCTTACGCAAGTACTTGCCTCGATACTCAACGATGTTCGTCAAGCGCTCATGCGCTTTTTTCAAAAGTGGGTTTTTGAGCTGTTTGGGGGAGAGACGGCGAACGTCTGAATAACGGGGGGGCATCTGCCGTGCTTTTCTGCGAAGTGCAGAGTGAGGATCTGCAGGGTTTTTACTGACAGATCTGAGCTTCGGCTTTTGCTGCTTGCGGGAGTTGACACTGGATTCCATGTGAATACGCCAATCTGGCCGACATGAACATTTCGCGTTTTGCAACTTGCAAGAAGTCGCCGCGAAAGCCATAATCAGCTCACGTTGATGAGGAACAGGTCTCCTTCTCTCGAAAAAAGCAAGACCTGTTCTAGTGTTTCCAAAAAGCCCGGTTACCAGCCGGGCTTTTTGGTTTCTGCAATTCGGTTAAGCCACTTTCTTGTCTCCACGCGTAGTCAATACGTCGGGAAAGCCAACGCGATAAGCATCCTCGTGCGCTGACTGCAGGCTTTTGTAGACTTTGTGTCGTGTTCTTCTCGCGACAGTCAAATAGCCGACTGAGCCATCTTTTCTGACAATTTTCAGCTTCCAACCAGGACCGTTTTGCAACGGCTCGACGATGGCAGACCGAAGGTCGCCAGCAAGGAATGACTTGCGCATGTCTGATAGATCGGCCATCACGCCCTCAATCGTTGTGGTGAAAACGAGTGAAGACTAATCCTCAGTGCACGAAATAGCAAATTCGTGCATATCGGGTGACTGGCTGAAGGGGGCAGGGTAGGGCGGTTCGAGAACCGCCCCTGTGGTTGCAGTGGTGGTATTAGTCCATAACCGGGCCACTGTCATCCTGCTGGACCGTCGTCTTGTTAGCCGACGTAGTGATCACCTCTGCAGACCAGCTCCGGCGCTCGACCTGCATTGGTTCCTCAACGCCTGCGTCGTTTGCCACCATGATGGTGACTGGGAGTGTCCCCAAGTCGCGCAACTGAATCGTGTCACCAGGCGTGAATTCCTTTCCATCATTCAGCATTGCGTCTTCCAAACCCACACCCCATGACGTTTTAAGGCCTGTAGGCGTATTCAGGGTCACGAAATAGCTATCGTTGTTTCTGTCATCGTTCTGATAAGGCGCTGGCCCGTGGCTTACCAGCGTCCCTACCTTGGCCTCTACGGGGCCTTTACGATCGGTAGAAGCGCCTACAGGACCGCGCACTGGTGCTGCTTGCTGACCACCATCGGTGTGCAACGCGTCTTCAACTTCATTGACCAGGTCGGAATGTAGGGCAGTGTTCTTATCGAGTTCTTCAATGAGGTCTGGCGAATCCGCGAAAGCCTTGTACAGATCCTCAACCGCACTTTTGAAGGCTTCGCGGTAGTCCTGGTTCTGTAGGTAGCCCCGAACGAGGTCTATGCCGTCTGCAGGTGCTTTGGGGTCAGCGATCAGCCACATTGCATGGTCGCTGCCTCGGTTGGCCATGTGCTGCGCAGAGGCCAACACGTCTGTTTCCGACAAGCCCATGCTTGCACGCCATTTGGCTTCACGATCTGCGTTGAACACACTGCCTATCAGTTCGTCGCTTGCTGCAGGTGCCGATTTCGGTCCGGCCTGGTCTGGAAGTTTAGCGTCCATAGCGACGCGCAGGGCAGGGGTCAGACGCTCGTCCAGACGCTGTGTGACATCCGCAGATCCTTCGAACCGTTTATACAGCTCAACTACTGTGTTTTTGAATGCATCGCGGTAAGCAGGATTGCCCATATACTCGCGAATCAAGCCCAGGCCTTGGGCTGATTTATCGCCGGTTTCGAACATCCAGTTCGCATGATCACGACCCCGGTGTGCCAGGTGAAGATCCGAATCCCGGATATCAGACTCAAATACACCGACGTCCTTCCGCCAGGCGTCTTCACGGCGCACCAGTTCACTTGGTGCAGCAGCTGCAGCAGCGCCTTTAAGCGCCGATTCAGCTGCACGGACAGACTCACGGTGCGGATCTGTGCTCGCAACCCAGACCCCGCCGATCGAGGCGTCGAACCCGTCCGCGAAAACCTTTGCTCCCAAGCTCGCGCTCAGTTGCTCTATCACCGCTTCTTTGGTCCAGCCACCAGGTGGAGCGACAACGGAACTCAGCGGCTTGCCGTCCAAGGTGCTGATGTCGAGTCGTTCGGCAAGTACTGGCTTCAGCTTCTCCATACCCGCATCCGACCATGCGGCCGCGCCTGGATGGGCCGTCGTTTGTCCTGCAGCAATCACTGCATCACTTGAGCCTATCTCAAGCTCAGTTCGACGCGCAGCGAGGCTCTCGTTCATCGATCTGTCAGTAAAATGGATATCAAGGCCATTTTTGGCCGCAGCTTCGATCACCAGGGTCTTGAACTCTGCAGTACCGTTGATGGTAAGTGTGCTGCCGAAGCGCTCCTTGGCCAGCTGCAGCGCGACGGCGACGCCAGCCTCCGTGATACCCGTCCGACGCATTGCGATGGTCTTGCCGGTGTCGACGAACAACGTTTTGTCTGTCTTCTTGTCCAGGTAATGGATGTTCTGACTGAAACGCGCCTTTTTTGTGTACAGGTCCTTCGCAGCCAGCAAACGCTCATCGGCTGCAGCTGGCTTGGGATCGATATAATCGCTCACGCGATCAACTATGCGCTTGACCCGGTCTCTGACTGGCGTAGGTTCTGGCCCTCGAGCGCCGGTGATGGTAAAGCCGGTGTCGTCAACGTCTTCATCGATAAGATCACGAATGTTTGCACTTGCCATTAAGTTAATCCCTTTTCCATTGGTGGATTTCATTACTTCGATATTCGCCTTCATTCGCTCGAATGTAAGCACTGCCGAAAGTTGCGCTTTGTCTTGCCGCGTCAACCGTGTGTCTGCAAACAAAGCGCGTCGAGTTGCAAAATACTGATTGTTAATGCGCTTTATTTGCTGCCGCTGTGACGGCTTCAAGTTGTCCACTGCTGCCTGACGTTTAAGGTACGCAGCGACCGTGGACGCGCTGCGTCCGGCCGTTAGAGACTTTATGGAGATGCGCTTTAATGCCGTTCCACTGCCTGGCGCGATGCTTGAAGAACCAAACAGCCGATCAGTCCGCGAACTGATATCCGTCACCGACGGAATGCGATGCGGATTCCGTGCATGCGGCGGTAACGTGTTTCCCCTGGTTCGCTGTCCGCCTCTGCGTCTCTTACCGGCTGCAGGCGCAGCGCCGCCAGCGCCCGCTGCCTTTCCAGAACGCCCAAACAACCGATCCGTACGCGCCTCGATGTCGGATACCGATGGAATCCGGTGAGGGTTACGCGCATACGGTGGAACAGTATTGCTGCGCGGATTACGTCTGCCAGACCTGCCACGTCCACCAGCTGCAGACCGATTGCCGCCGAACAGCCGATCGGTACGCGCCTCGATGTCGGCCGTCGTCGGCAAATGGCTCAGATCTCGCCCATTGGCCTGAACGCGACCGGCCGTTGGACCATCGCCTTTCGACCGCCGCGGCCGACGTGCTGCAGGAGAACTACTAACCTCATGACTGCCTGCGCCTTGGGCATTGGTTCTGCCAAAGAGCCTGTCTGTGCGAGACGCGATGTCAGACACTGACGGTATTCGTCGTGGGTTCTGCGCGTGTGGTGGCAGATCTAGTCGTCGTGTAGGTCCGCTCCCGACGGCATCCCTGACTCGCTGTCGCGAGTGCCCATCTCTTGGACCAATTTTTCCCGCGCCGCTTGACGCTGCGCCCTGACGTGTGGCGGCAGTTCCTCTTCCGACACCGGCGCTGGTTGGCTCTCTCCCTCGTCCTCTTCCTCGTCGTACAGGTGTTCGCAATCCAGGATCTCTTCCTGGGTCTTCGCGTCCCATGTGAACGCGTGCATCATTGGGCAATAACAACGCACTTGAACTTTGTTCGGCTGACTCGCCTTGCCCACGATCTGCCACAGAGCGTCCGGACACGTCTTGCAGGCCAGCGGCAGATCTGCCAGAACGCTTTCTTCCAACTTCATCAGAACTTCGCTGACGATCTCTCTTCCGTTGCTTAGGATGTACGACATAACGATCTCCGTAAGTTTGATAAAACTGATTTTCTGTACTTGTTAATAGGGCGGCACGTTCTTCTGTTGACGCTGATACGTATACCTGCCGGAAGTCCGGACCAGCTTTACTGATGTATTTAATCTCTCTTGCGCGCTGAGGCCATTCAGCCAGGCGCTGTTGTATGACGTTTTGATCGAGCGGGGCCTTTTTCAGCTCACGATGAACAATGAAGTGATCCTGAAATATCGTTTCTTTTAGGTTTGTTCCTTTCGCGTCGCCATCAAGCTTTACTGAAGCGTACTCATTCGGCTTGCCTTCATTTCGGATACGCGTCTCGCCGTATTCACGCACAAGGGCGTAAAAGTCTTTCCGTGTCCTAATATCACGGTCAATGACCTGCTTAACCAGACCTTGTTTGAACTCCCGATTCTTACCGTAAAAATCATCTCCCTTATAGCGAGACAGTACACTGGCTGCATCAGTGATGTCTGCCCGTACATGATCCCGAGGCGACGCAAGATTATACTTCTTATTTATGTGCTCCTGAAACGCCTCAAGATGTTTTTCGGATTGCTTATAATTAGATCCGCATGGATCAAAGATATTGCCAGATAGCATATTCTTCTTTGGAATGAGAATATGAATATGCGGCTTGCGATCGATCATTTCACCTGTTTTTTTATCCTTGATGGTCTTCATCTTCGGCAGGTGCGCTTCAGCGTAAAAATTAAATTCATCATCCCTGTACGCTGTCATCATGAACTGCTTAAATTCCTGCGTGACCGCATGCAGAGTATCAACTGAAACTTCGTCCTCCCTAAATGCCATCGTGAACGAAAGATAACGGTCCTGACCCTGATCAGGGATACTCTCGTAAATCATCTGTGTAATATCCAGATCACCGTCGAGAATAACGCGCTGATCCAGTTCGTCACGGGAAAACTCCCTACCTGCCTTTGTACCTTCCTCTAAGTACTCTTTCGCACCAGTGTTGTAACCTTTAACCCTGATCAACATGATTGACACCCACAAGTAAAAGGTTTCTTACAGACACTAATGAGTTAAGCGTCTTGAGGTATAATTGTTCGGAAACTATGCCTCTCCTGTAAGCACTATTTAACTTGTGTGCAATCTGATTGAGGTTGTTGCCAGCTTTGTTGGCTATGAACAAAAGACGCTCATGGTCCTTTGATGATTCGATAAAAACCGGCTCCTTGCTGAGCACCAACGCGCTCCAAAATTGAGAAGGCTTGACGCCGGATTTTTGTATCTGTTCCTGGAACGACGCGTGCTGCTCTTCCGTGAGTCGGAAGGCCACGACGCGCTCTTTATTCGATTTCTTAGGGTTTTTGGCCATCGCATCACCTTTATCAACCAACAGCAAAACAGCACAGCAACAGCACAGGCAGTCCCGCTCTGCGGGGTTTCAAAGGGGTTTCCCCTTTGGCACGGACGATGTTTAGAAAAGGCGACAGCTCTTTTGTAAACAATCGTCAACGTGCCTGTACTCGATATCCAGACCTCTACCTACCTCCAGATCGCGGACGCATATAGGACACAAGTAGACAATTTCAGGTCAGCCCAAGACGACATTGACCCAAACAAGGGCCAACATCTAAACTCCGTGGACACGTAATAGACAGATCAAGGCCGAATCCGGGCCAAATCAACAGAGGGAACCATGTCAAAGCCGTCACTCAGCGAAACGTTGCAAGAAATGGCACGCAATCACGCCAGTCGATCAAAAACAGCCAGGCTCAGAGACGTATTCGATGACGTAGAAACCGCGTTGAACGCAGGTGTCAGCAGGGAAGCTGTGCTGCAGGCTTTGAACGACGACGGCATAGCAATGACAAAGCAGACATTCGACAAAGCCTTGTCCCGGATCCGGAAAGAACGACAAGTACAAAAGCCCGTTGGCAATGAACGACCTTCTGTAACGACGCCTGGTGCAGCTCCAATGCCTGCCACACCGTCAGCGTCTGTGAAACCCGTACTGCCCGCAGGTGATGTGAAACCGTGGGTATCACCAGCGGACCTTGCCAAAGCTCGCGATCGACCTGTCGACTTGCAAGAGCTGTCGAAAACGAAGCCTTCCACTACATAGCAAAGCGAACCTGGTCAAACGTGCGTCACCTGGCGGCTTTACGTCTCAACTCAGGAGGCAGCGTTTCAATGAACGCCTTTTGCGCTTTGTACTCCTCGTAGAACCATTTGTTGGTGTCATTGTGATCCTGGGCGGTTATCGCTAACTTCCCAACGACCGCAATCATCAGGATCACGGCAATTGCGAAACCACCGCCCAACAAGTAATTCAACCTTGTTGAGTGCTTATCACGCATTCCGCCTTTCAATCGTGCCAAGCCATCTTCGAACGTCGCAAGGCTGACCTGTGCTTTTTGAATCGATGGCTCGAACGTTTTATCCAACGTTTCGCGAATAGCGTTCGCCAAATCAACGCCTGCTTGAAACTGGACCAGTTTCGCTTGTTCGTTGATAGACGCCTGGGCATTTTCGCTGAGGGTGCGCGCAGTCGTTTCAGCCTCTTCAACAGCGCGTGCGATAATTTCCAGTGAATCAGCCATCGATAATTTTAACAATGATGGTATGGCTTCAACCTGGTCATGCAGTCGGCCAACGTCACCGATCAACTCTACTAGAATGGCATCTCTGGCCGAACGCGGAGGTGGTGTATTGTCCATAATCAAAGTCCTTAAACAAACAGCTGATTGAACACATGATCAAGGTTGCGGCTGACGCCTTTTGCTAACAACCTCAAACCGTACATCTCTGACCAGAGTGCGCGTTCTACTTCGCTACCATCTTTACCTTTCAACAACGACTTGTAGTCCGTGTCATCTTCCAGAATCGCGGCTGAAGAAAGCTTTTTAAGCGACAACGCATCGAACAGCTCACTTTCGTAAATTGCACATTCCGTATTGGCAATGAAAGAACCGGCATGATTACGATAGTTTATTATGTGCGGAAATTCTTCGCTCACGCTGGACGTGACGCGATTGAAGATAACGCGGATCTTATCAGCTGGTACGCCGAGTGCCGACAACGTATCAATCATACGAATGGTCTCTGTCTGTTCTTTGATACCCGACGTCACAGGGACAATAAAATAATCGATGTCTTCGTGAGCGCCGTCAAACTTTGCCAGATTATTCATGAACTCTTCAATGTTGGACGCACCAATGTCAATGATTACATCATCAGCCAACATCAATCTCTTGAAAAGCTCACGAAACGCAGTGCCACGCATGGTTTCGATTTCGATGCCGAGACTGGCAGCAGTTTCATTTATGGACTCCACGCCAATAAACTTGGAGCCTGGTATTCTCGGCGACAGACAGTGAGCTGAAATAGTTGTTTTGCCGATTGTGCCGGTGTAGTTGAGAACTGCGAGAATGGACATAGAATATCTCCGATTGAATAAAATTAGGTTGTTCGTCTGAAAGTTGCGCGCCGTATGTACAGCCTTTAACACCAAGGGCTCTGCCCATTGTCATCCCGCCAACGGCCGCGTGGACCTCAGGAGCGCGGGGTGGTGAAGCAACCCCACACTCCTGCGGTGAGCCTTTTCTGGTCGAGGTAACGTCAAGTGTGCGCTGCGCCCGTGCTTCCGTTCGCCGCAACGATGGAGCCGTTACGACGAGCCGGGAGCGCGGCACCTGACGTGCTGAAATCGGCGGCGTTAGACGAGACGCCAGGCGAAGCGGTAAGGGTCCATGAAGGGCACGTCATCATCGAATTTGTCAAAATCCGCTGCCGGTGCCGGTGGTGCCGCTGACTGACCAGACGCTGCAGCTGCCTGCTGAGATCTGCTACCGCTGCGGCCACGGGTTTTAGGCTTATCCTCTGGTGGACTGGCCTTTTCATCCTTCGGCGCAGCGCTGGCTTGCGGGCCTCGTGCGGAACTCGCCTGTTGCGCGGGTTCCGGTTCCTGGTCGCCATCACGACGCCCGCCCAGCAGTTGCAGGGTGCCTTGCATGTCGACGACGATTTCGGTGGTGTAACGCTTGATACCGTCTTTTTCCCACTCGCGGGTCTGCAGCTTGCCTTCGATGTAGACCTGAGAACCTTTGCGCAGATACTCACCGGCGATTTCAGCGATCTTTCCGAACAGCGAAACGCGGTGCCATTCGGTTTTCTCTACCTTTTGGCCGGTTTGCTTGTCGGTCCACTGGTCGCTGGTCGCCAGGCTGAGATTCGTCACGGCAGTACCGTTCGGCAAGTAACGAGTGTCAGGATCCTGGCCGCAAGTGCCCACCAAAATAACTTTGTTAACTCCACGTGCAGCCATTTCTGATTTCCTTACGTTGATTGATTAAGCGATTAGTAAACGAATTCGACTTTTGCCAAATGATTCAACTTGAGTGCAGCAGTAAATACGTGCTTCTTGTCCTTCTTTTTAAAACCGCTGATCTTCGCTGTCTGGCCCGTGGTGAATAACCTTTCGATCTGTTCGCCGGTAAGTTGCTTACCGCAGATTTCAGGAAAGAACTTGAATTCACATGCCTTGCATCCAATTACCCGCCGGTTGACTGCGAGTTCCTTTCCGCACATGGGGCAGTCCGCGTTCACGACCAGGGGCGGCAGCACTGCCTGGCCTTGCATGCTCCCGAGGTCGACGTTAGCGATCTGTTCCGCAATGAAAACTTCAAGCTCATCCAGGAACGCATCGACGGTCAGTTCTCCCGCCTCGATCATTTCCTGTTGCTCATGCCAGAGCGCGGTCATGTCCGGACTGGTCGCGATGGTCGGGAGTGCAGCGACGAACTCAAGGCCGACCGGCGTTGGCACGAGCTTTTTCTTCTCGATGGTGTATAGGCCGCGATCGAGCAGTAGTTTGAGCATTGCCGCTCGCGTTGCCGGGGTGCCGATGCCGCCGTGTTCGTCTTTTTTGCCCTTGTCACGGTCGATGAGCAGTTTCTTGATGCGCGGATCGATGACGTACTTGGCAACCCTGCGTAGATCCTTCAGTAGCGTGGCTTCCGTATACAACTCAGGCGGCTTGGTCTTCTCCTTAGCCTGTGACGCTGCCCCGCAGTTACCAACGTTGCCCAGCTGCAGGCCCGAGAGAAGTTCGAATGGAGCATCAGTCACGTTTTCATCCGTCGACTTCGCGTCATCGTCGCTACCAGCACCGCCGTCCAGCACAGACCATCCTGCAGCGGTAACAAGCGTTGCACGTGAGGTGAAGGTGTGGCCTCCAATCTCAAACCGCACCTCAGCCCTCTGAGAGAGCTTGGCGGGCATAAATTGCATCAGGTAGCGAGTGACGATCGCCAGGTACACCGACTTTTCGTCCGGAGTGAGCTTTGATACGTCTACCTTCGCAGCCGTCGGAATGATCGCCGTGTGTGCGGTAATTTTGCTGTCGTCAAACGCTCGGCTCTTACGCTCAGATTCCACCTCTGCGAACACAGCCGCCATTCCAGGAAGATTCTGAGATACAGCGTCGATGGTCTGTGGTGCTTCGCCGAACTGCATTTCCGACAAGTAGCTGCAGTCAGATCGGTTGTAGGTAATCGCCTTGTGGTTGTCCCGCAGTGACTGCGTCAACTCCAAGGTCTTGTCCGCGCTGATGCCATGCAGGTTGCTCATATGCACCTGCAGATCCAGAAGCGCGAAAGGCAACTTCGGGCCATCCGACAGATGCTCGACCTCGACATGAATCACGGTCGCCGGAGCCTTCGTGCACTCTTTCAGAATCTTGTCCGCGTACGCCGCATCGATGATGCGACCTTTCGCGTCCACCGGCGCACCTTCAGCAACGACCAGGATCGCTTTCACTTTCCCGGTGCCGATATCGATCGCAGCTGAGACCTTGTGGAAAAACGCTGCACTGTGTCGCCTGTTAGCCAGATAGCGGTTCACGATCAGACCCAGTATGACCGTCTGCACCCGGCCGACAGACAACACACCCTTAAAACCTCTTTCCTGGGCCGCTAGCGTGTACGCACGCGTCATATTGAACCCGTACAGCTGGTCGCCAATGCTGCGCGCCAATGCCTTCTGGTACAGGCCATAGAATTCCTTGTTATCCCGCAGCTGCCCAAGCGCCACGGTTGCAGCACTGGTACTCATGTCGTTGATCAGGATCCGCTGGACTGGCGACTCGTTGTTGAAATACTCCAACACCTCGTCGACCAGTAGCTGTCCTTCGTCATCGATGTCACCGGCATGGACGATCTCTGTTGCCTGATCGATCAGTCGGCCGACCACCTGCAGCTGCTCTTCAGTTTTGGCGATCGGCTGGTATTTGACCGGCCGCAGCTTCATAGGCAGGTCATTTTTGTCCCAATTTGCATAAGCCGGGTTGTGTACCTCCGGAGGGGCCAGCTCCAGTAGGTGGCCAACACACCAGGTCACTGCATCGGTCCCGCAAAGGATGTAGCCTTTTTTACGTGACGCACCGCCCAGCGCGTCTGCGATGACTTTCGCCAGATCTGGTTTTTCTGCGATGAATACGCGCATTGGTTGCTCCTTAGCCCGAGGTCTTTCCGAACTTGTCGTTGATTTCTTTCGTGATGCCCCGATCGGCCTGAGGGCAGCTATCGAGGTACTCATGCCTGGCGTTTGCCGTGTCCGACCAGCGGATCTTTCCTTTCTTCTTCACGACGATTGAGAAGTACTCCTGCTCGGCACTCTTGCATTCGCTGCCGCCACTGTTGCCGGTGAACATGCCGAACATGCACAGGACGGTCTTGCATGGATCCTTTGCCATCGCTGATGAGCTTGTCGCCACAGCGAAGCTCATTACGGCCACCGTGAGGTAAGCGCGCACGCGGGACCTGGCGTTCGCCGATCTCGATCGTGCAGGCGAGTTTTCAGAGGGGTACAGGCGCAGCCTGTCCCCCGCGATTGCGGTGAAGTTCATGTCTTTATTCCTGGAAGCGCTGTTTGAAAGGTGAGTGCTTGCTGTCAGTGTTGCGGGGGATTTACCTGGTCAGAACCTGGTGCTACATCGTTAACTTTTGCAACACCTGGTTTCCAACGACGCTTTGCCTCATTGAGCATATGTCCGGCATGTGGAGCGATTACCGTTGCAACCGTTTCAAGCACTCGGACGGGGACGGTCAACCCATCAATCTTGTCCTTGTCACCGATCGGGATCGGTGGGAGCGGCTGATTTGCCCGCGCTTGAAACGCAGGTTCCTCATACCAGTAGATTTTTCGCGTCCGCATGTTCAAGGCAGGTGTTTGCTTGGTGCCCTGTACGAAAATTATCTGCTCGTCATACGGCAACAGGTTGATTTCTTGCGGTAACAGCAACGGTCTTGCTTGTTCGTTGAAACTGTCGGTCTTGCTTCGATCGTTCATGTCGCGTTTGTTAAACGACTGGTTCTGAACACGCACCGTCGTGTTCCCCAAACGGGCGCTGTATTCCTCGGCAAGCTTGATGTCGCCAGTCGCATACACGATCTCGATGTGGAACGCCTTCATGATCCCGTTGCCAGCCTCGGTGCCGTACGTTCGGTCACTGCGTAACTGGTCCTTGCCCTGGAAAATGATGATGTATCTGAGTCCAGCACCCCGCGTGAGTGCCGGCGCAATCTCCATCACTTCAATACGCCCCATGACCGCGATTTCATCCAGCACGAAAAGGACCTGGTGTTTGAGTCGAAGCGAGCCGTCAGCACAGTGGCCGCCGTCCTCAGGCATTACCTCAGTGTTCTGCTGGATAGCCTGGCTGAAGAATAGGTTCATCAGCGGACCAAACTTCTTGATCGCGTTGTTAGTCACGCAAAAGTAAATGCTGGTCTTCTCGACTCGCAACAACGAAAAATCGATGTCATCGCCGGACAGCGCCCAAGCCACGGTTTTTTCAGCGTAGATAGACAGCACGTCACGCACGATGTCAGAGGTCGTCGACCAGCCGCTGCTTTTGTTCTTCGACGCTTCGACAACACCGTTGAGTTCACGCAGCGTCTCTGATGAAAGCGCTCGATCGCCGGTGGTGCGTTCCTTGATAACCTGTTCTGCCCAAGCGCCGATGCCGGTGCCAAGTGAGCCAATCTCGTAGGCCTGCGGCAACGAGAAGGGCATTTCAGGCGTTTCCATCAAGTACAGCAAGATCGCGCCGAACACGTTCGATGCCTTGGTGTACCACTCCTGATTCTTCGGGTTTTCGGAGACATACAGAACGCTGGCCAACGTTCGAATTGCCCCCAGTCGATACAGCGGATCCTTGCTTAACCTTGAAAGCGGATTCCATCGATGCGTTTCAAGGCGCTCCGGCGAAAACCTGAGAACTTTCTGGCCTGCCGCAGCCCGGAAACCCGCAGTCGCCTTCCAACACTCGAATTTTGGATCGTTCACCACCACCGAGTCCGGATAACTGAGCAGATTCGGTATCACAACTGAGACAGTCTTACCGCTACCAGGTGGTGCAGCCAGCATGACAAAGGACTGACCATATGACGCGAGAAACGAATCCTTTGTAGGGTGCTTGCCAATCAGGATGGCTGGTAGGTCATCAACCCGCTTCTGCGGCCATTTGGGACTAAACGCAGCACTGGCCCCCATTACTGCCCCTCCCGGCTTTCATGCCGCCACTTCAGAATTTCAGGATCAAGCTCGAACGGTATGAGCACGGAACACCCCTTACTGAAAGATTAATGAATCAAATTCGGAAACGCGTCAGTAACAGCCCCTGCTGACGCCAGGAAAAGCGCAGCTAGCTGTCTCGCCTCGTTCATATCCACGACGCTGAAACAGGTGCTGTCAAAGTCTGCAAGTCGGCCGGGTTTATCCGGTTGACCAGTTAGGAAGGTGAGCTGCATGTCACCTCCAATTTCGCCGATCATTTCAACCGCCAAGTATTCAGCGGATGACTTCTTGTAGGCCCACGTCAGTGCAGTTATTTCGCCTCGCATCCGCGTACGGGCGCGAATTGACATATTCATCACCCACGCATCGACGTCGGACACTGTTATGCCAGATGCTTTCATAGATTAGGTCTGCGATTTCGTGTTGATTAGAACCGGTGATTACCGCTGTTTACGGCGTTCTTTCGCATCTTTCTTCCGCTGTTTCGGCGACCGCATGTCCTTGTACTCACCGTCATACTTGAATAGCCGCAGCTCGGATTCATTCGCGAACCTGGCATCACCATGCAAGCTTGTAATCGGCTTGAGTCGCAGAAAAATCGACAACAGCACAAAGCCCGTAGGTAGGAACGTCAACGCTGCAGTGACACACCAAGCCCACGGCAGATAAAGCAGTCTCCGATCGGTAAAAGGCAGCTTTCTAGCGTCCCACAACGTGTGATAGGACATGGAGCCTATATCGCCGCCTGTTAACTTCAGAAATAAGGCAGCGCCTGCGTATAAGCCACCTACAAAGAACGCAGCCATCAAGACAATGACCATCAGGATTAAACGCCACCACATAGACCCCTCCTACGACATCTGATGCCGGTTGCGATTGAGTAACGCCAGTTTGTGATCCGGCTCGTAATGCACCTCAAGGATGTGGTGCTTTTCCATGTAAACGACGACATCAAATGAGGTGCGAACCAGACGTTCGATGTAGTCGTAGTCCAAGCCTTTCCCTACCTCCGACTGCTTTATCAGCCCGCAGACGCGTGCGTAACCTGCTTCGCTGTCGTTCGCATGCGCCGTGGTCACTGTCCCCTTTGTGCCGGTGTTGAGGATCTCGATAAAGTGCCAAACCTCATCGCCGGTTAACTCTGCCAAGAACAGATGATCAGGTTTCATCCGAAGCGAACTTGCCACAAGCGCCTTTGGCTTTACGATGTCACCGTAGAACAGGTGGACGTGGTTGGGATGGTACGGCAGTTGTAACTCGGTCACTTCTTGAATAGTGATCATTCGACGCTTGGGTGGGTACAGATCCATAAGCGTCTTGCCGTATGTCGTTTTGCCGGAACCAGGCCCGCCGAAAATGATGATGTTCTGACGATTCTCCACCGCCATAGTCATGAACTCATGCCACTCATGCGATGTGTGCGCTTGTTTCATTTTCTGCTGCCAGGCTTCGAGCTTTAGTTTTGGCGCGGCCACCGCCTGTGCTTTGTCATACAGCCCATTCTTGATGTAGTCGGTATGAGCCCAACGCTGCAGCGATGGCTTGCGAAACGTCATCGACAACGTTCCTCGCATAGCGGCCGGTGCCATCACCAACTGGCCGCGCTCACCACCAGGCAGTTCTACGGTATGGATCGGACTCTTGGAGTTGAGCTTGCGATTGTTTAACGCTGCCAAACTGTTCGCCAAGTCAACACATAGCCCGAAATCGAGCCAAGGTGCGGGTCGGTGAACCCAACCCTCGGGGCCATCTATCCAGATCTCCTTGGGCTTGTTGATTGCAACGTCTGTTGTACCCTTCATACTCAAGCATTCAGTGACACCTGCCTGGTCAAGAAAGTCCAACGCTAAGGTGTCCTCCCTCAGGGCCAGATCCTCGTTAGGCTCAAAAACCTCTGACATGACTGTATGTCTCCTAGCGGTTTATGTAGACGGATGAAAAGTCGACGTCGCGGGCGACGATTACCGTAATAACGGTCCCAGGTGAAACATGGCCTGTGTCTTGAATATTGATGGTGCTGTCGAGCGCCTTAGACGCCATGTTCTCAACGTTCTGTTCGCTGTTGTTCACGGTGTAGCCACCAGATCCAGAGCTTTTCTGAGTGGCGTTGGAAAGCGCCTCCATGCCATCCTGGAAGATCGATAGCATCACCGCGCCGCCAAATCGTTCTTTCCAGTGACGGTTTATCCAGCCCTCAGTACCGCTTGCACCCATAGGCCCCGCGCCAAGGCTATTAAGCTGCGCGCTCACACCCCACTGGGTATCCAGTGATGTCCAGGAGGTGAACACACGCATCTGGCCTGGTCCGACTTGGATGGTCTGTTCGCCGCTCAGCTGCGCGCCCGCTTCCGCAAGCACGGTAGACCCGTCGGCTGAATAGAGTGGCTCGGTTAGTCTGCAATCAACCAAACCCGGCTGTTCAGTCACTATCTCTGTGTACAACACACAGCGCGTCGGTGTGTTATGAGCAAGCAGATACTTCCTCGGCGGCCCCATATAGGCCCGCGTTGGTGTGAAGCTAGTACCTGAAAGGTTGCTCAAGCTGCCACGGCTGTTTGAAGCGCTATCGCCGGTCAAGCCGCCACCTTGACCACCGCGCTGTTCGTCCAGGATCTCGGCCAACCGCTTCGAGTTTTCGCTTTCACCTGACCTGGGTCCTTGACTGCCAGAGCTTCCACCATCACCGGCGTATGCAGCGGCATCATTGAGTTCAGGTTTGATGAGCAACCCGCTGGCCATTTTGCGGAGGTGTGACGGCTTGACCACAGGTTGACTGCCACCTGATGGAGCGGCGCTTGGCGTGCTCTTACCTTGATTGCCAGCTGCTGCATCAATTTCGGCCTGGGCAGCCAACTTTGCCGCTGCTGCCTTTCTCGCGTCTTCTTCGGCCAACTGCCGTGCTTTCTCCTCCTGCAGTTCTTTCATGACGTTGTCACTTTCGGTGGACACCTCGAGGGTTGCGTCACGTTTTGCTGCTGACTCATCGATCTCAGTGGTGCCCTCATTCATCTTGGAAATGACAACCGCCCAAATCACGACTAACGCAACGATGAACAACAACACCATTCCGCCAATCATGAAATACATGGTGCGTGTACTGTCACCTTCACCGCGAGGTTTACCCGAGCGCAGATCGAATGACCCTCGTGCCTTTTTACTGTCCGATTGATCTGCTGAAAGCCCGCCGATGCTACCGGCATCTTCAGGGCGCGCCGGATCGATATCGTCATTCGTTTGCATTTATAAGCTCCCGAGTCTCTCCAGTGGTTGTACCGCTGAAGTTGTATTCCGTCTGCTGCAGACTGGTGCGCGCCTCCATGACCAGCTTGTTCAACCGAAACCGGAACAGCTCACTCACACCGTGGATGACGGCAATGTTTTGCTCGTCGTGTTTTGCCGCCAAGGTCTCCGTACCATCTGGCAGGACCATGTAGATAGCGGGCCGAGGCGCGTTAGTCGCAAAGCGGAAACACGTGAAAGTCCCGTTGTCCCATGCCTCGGTCGGAGACAGCTGCACGTCGCCACGGCGCTGATAGTCACGCTTGACTGACCGGCCTTCGCAAGGGTTCGCTGGAACGTTACGAGCAGCGACTGGTTTTTTTGGCGCTTCTGGATATTTAAATCTGAGCGCGTAAGTAGTTTCAGCAGCGCTGTTAACCAGCTTCAATTCGATCAAATACGTATTGAGATTCGTGTTGACGATCAAGTTTGTGTTCGGCTCGTCAGTGGTCAATGGCTTGATCGTTACCAGATTACCGCGCTTGTTAGTGGCGATTTTCCATGCATCGGGATCACCGGACACTATCAGTCCTTCATCCCGCATAACAGTTTCGTTCGGTGGAAACTGCAGCAACGAGCCACGGCCAATGGATGCCTGAATGCGGTAGACCTGGTCCGGCGAATAAGCCGCAGTTTGAATACGCTTATCCAGCGCTGATGGTGCGCCCAATGTTTCAGCTACACCGCCAGTGCAATAGCACAGAGACGCAAACATTAGAACTACAGAACTAAAAGCCGCCTTTGCAGGAATGACAGTTTGCTTACGGGATTGGCTAGTCATGGCTTCTACCAACCTCCTGAGCCGGTGTGTAAGACCGCACGCCAAAGCCCTTCGGGTTCAACCAAAGATCGCCGCGCTTCTTTGCGGGATTCTTATAGTCGTACGACATTGTCGAAACCCAAATAGCAGGTTTTATCTGCGGATCAGGCATACCGTTACGGTCAAGTACTGTTTTGGTCATTCGGACCTGCGCTGTACCGGAACCCTCCTCACGCTTGAGGAAAATGATGTTGTTGATCTCCGTCCTGATCTGGCGATTATTGCCGAGAACGTTCATGTAACCTTTCGACGATAGTTGAAAGTTCTTGTACTCCTTGAACGTTTCTTCGTAGGACATCAACTCAACCATTGAATAGAACGCGTTGTTATCCGAGAAATTATAGTTCTCGCGAAACTTCACGTAAGCTCCCAGCCAAAACTCATCGTCGAGTTGCTCAGTCGATATCGTTGCGCTTGTGGGTGCGACTACATCAAGGTATGCCGAATTTTTGTCTACTCGGAGAAGATACGGCTCAACCGTTTTCAGGGGTGTCAACAGCAGCACAGCCAGCACCGACATGAATGTGATGACACCCATGAATCCTACAAGCATGTAAGCACGACGCGTCTTCTTATTCGCCTCGCTTGCAACATTGGATTCAAACCAACGCGCTGCATGGGTATAAGCTTGTTCCACAAGACTGATTTCTTGCGCCGTTGCAGCATCTACAGACGTGCGAGCTGCAAGCTGTCTTTCCTGTTCAACAACGTCTTCCATTCTTTTGCGTTTTAACGAAAACATCGACATAGTAAACCTCACACGAAAATTGTCACATGCACAAGCTCGCACCACACGATGTAATCATCATGTAGCGACAGCTGCGGGTATTAAACAGACGCGCTTGCGTCGATCTGGAATAATTAGTTAGAGCCGATTATCTGGTTGTATCTCTTTGTAAACTCGCTTCTGTAGCGGCGGGCAGGTTCACCGCCAGCCGGACGGTGGTAGCAGCCTGCTGCCCTGGTCCAATCTCCTTCTTTTTCGTAGCACTTGCGTAATTCGAACGCCGCGCTGTTGAGATTGGCTGAAGGCGACAACGCCTCACAGGGACTCTGGTAATGCTGTGACCCTACCCAGCCCCAGTTCTGCTGAGTGAGCCCGATATCAACGCCATACTTACCATGCTTAGCTAAACCGGCCAGCGCAGCCTCGCAGGCCTCGCCCTGGGTCGCGAAATAAAACCCCTGTCCTTTTATGTTTAAGGTCCAAGGCCAAGGGTAGAAACCGATCTTGATGCGAAAATTACTTTCAATCTTTGCCACCGCGTAAAGCACTTCGGGCGGAATGCCCTGTTGAAGCGCAGCACGTTGATAAGCTGGGGGCGGCTCCTCAGCATACGAATACGTAGCCAAAAGCGAGCATTGCAACAACAACGCAGGACCGATCAGATGTTTCTTCATTGGACGATAACCACCGATGATTGGGGTATTTGAGCAGGCAGCAAAATTGCTGTCTGCCCTTTGCCTGGCGTGTTCAACACGCCACCTTCGTTGGTTCCAACGTTAATTGATCCAGTAACGTCCGATACTGCCCACACAAGGCCTGGTACGACAACGGTGTAATAGACGTAGCTTTTCCCCAAAGCGACGTAATTGTTCAAGTATGGCGACCTGTTAAACCAGCCAGGCAACCCCAAAGAAAGGTCTGCTATCGATCCGCTGGCAGCAGGATTGTTTTGGGCGTAAAGGGAAACAAAATTGCGATACACCAGCATATTTCCAGCGATAGCGTCGGATTCCGATTTAGCAGACACCCGGCTTTGATCGAGACTTTCAGTTCCTGACAGAGCGGCTATGACAAAAAAAAGTGCTAAAAGGAATCCGAGCATTGGCATAACAGTTGTGCCTCATTCTTATGACGTTCAAAACTCGCAACAGAAGATGGTCGCGTAATCATTTTGTCCGATCACGATTCCGTTTGTACTACTGAATCGCTGACCACTACCTGTAGTGTCCCAACCAATCTTGGTGTAGCCGACTGGACATGCATATGTCGTGACATCGTCCAGTTGATATCCGTTGATCGTCTCTGCCATGCATTTTGGCGTGGACCCGCCTAATTTCTTCCAGCGTGCGTCTTTGCAGGAAAGAATTATGCCCTGCTGTGACCGGCCAACAAGCCCATTTGGAGCGCACACCCCGTCTTCTTGAGCAATACCGTCAAGCTGCAGATATTCACCTACTTGAGTGCGACCGTCAGAGGTCAACTTGCCTGCGCGCATTTCACCGCCAGTCAAGATGCCCTTGTCCGACAGCGATCTGAGCCATTGCGGATCTGACATGTACCAGCCCCCGCCGTGCTTCTCGAAGTACAGGCCTCCGTCACCGCGTGATCTGAACCATCCCCCTGTATACGTATCGTTACCTACGTCGGCATTTCCTCGAACTGTCGCGTTCTGCGCCGTCACTGTCCCCCCGACCACGGCATCAGTTACCACGTTTGCTGTCTGCGCGTTAAGGCTGGTTGTGTTCACAGTGCCAGCACTCACTGTGCCCGCATTAACTGTGCCCGCGTTGTTGAGGTCATTGCCTTTCATGTTGATTGCGGTGTTCATCTCATTCAGTTCGGGATGACCTGGCACAGCATTTCGGTAGAGGTAATCATTTACCAACGCACCGTCTTGGAAGAACAGCGCTGATGCCAGATGTCCACCACCAGGGGAACCACCGTACTGCGACAGAGCAGTAGACCAGCCGCCGAAACTTCCGCTGGCCACGCCAGGATCGAGCGTGGACACGTACCCACCTTGAGCCCCTATGCGCTTGGCGATGTCGATCATGTGTAGCTCTTTGATGGCATCACCGTTAAACGTCACCACAAGGGTCTGTAGCTTGTTTGGCGTGGGCCTCAATGCAAGGACGCGGTAGTCCTGACCGTACGCATTTTTGTCAGCAAACCCGGTTGGCAAATATCCGGTATTGCGCAGCATCCCTACAGTGATCACAGCTGGTGACGCGGGTCCAGCTGCTGCAGCTACCGCGCTGTAGTTGTCCTTGATGTACTGGGTCGCAGCGCCTGAAACAATAACCATCTGATCAGCTGCAGCCAGATTGGCCTGCCGGTCGATGTAACGACCGTAGTACGTTGCGGCAACCACCGATGCCAACGTGCTGACGATGAGTACAACAACGACTTCGATAACCGTAAAACCCTTTTGATGCTTCACAATGGAAGTCCTCAGTTACAGCGTCTAATTTTGGTTTCCCCAAATACCACGTT
>NZ_CEEDCC010000001.1:3377500-6005051 GCF_979253365.1 Pseudomonas sp. AC016 | reverse complement strand
TCCGCGTTTTTGGCAGCGGCCGTAGCGAATTCGTAGTTGACCCAGTAATCCTGTTCCGTGACCGTCCTGGACCCTTGCAGATTTTCAAGACAACGTTGCAGGGCATGAACAATCAGACCGTCTTTTAGCGCGACTTTGGCGGCTTCGGGGCCTTCATTGAGCCTGATAGTCTCTTCGAGCTGTTGAACTTCAATGATCTTTTCCTTGAGCGCCTGCTTTGCAAATGCGTCGCGATCGAGGATCTTGTTCCACAACCTGTTCACCAGCCTGACTGCCATCTTGAGCTCCGTTGATCCGGCGTCATGCCGGTCATCCGTAATACCTCATCCACAATCGACTTACCACCCTATGCGCAAGCAGCAGGGAGCTTCGATATAAAAAACAAAAGCTGTTCACTAATGGTTTCCAGATTTTCGATATAAGAGCGTGCCCCAAAAAACTGATCACCTTTACCGTTCCTGATTTTGCCCAGGCGCGATCCTGTGGGGCAATTCGCTGGCGGCCTGCTGCCCGAGCGCAGTCATGGGTTCCAGTACCGCCCACTGAAAGCCGACCACTCCTACGTCCAGCCAAACCCGAGGCTTGATCATCTCCAGCAAACCCGCTAATTTATCTAGCACACTACATAATAGCCAACTAGATAAATGCCAAATCAAAACGATACCCCCACCCGTAGAGAAGTCGGCCAGCAGCTGTCATTCGCGCTCTACAGCGCAGCGAACCGGATGGCGCGGCTGCACAAGCCGCTTCTGGAGCCGTTTGGCCTGACGTTCCCCCAGTACCTCGTGATGCTGGAGCTTTTCAGCGCCGCGCCTCGTGCAGTGGGCGACCTGGGCACGAAGCTTGGCATGGACACCGGTACGATCACGCCGCTTTTGAAGAGGCTTGAGCTTCTGGGCGTCGTGACTCGCACCCGCGACCGGACCGATGAGCGCCGGGTACTTGTGGCGCTTTCTGCCGCAGGCGAAGCGCTGCGGCATGAGCTTTGGGGCATTACCGAGAAAATCGAATCAGCGTGTCAGCTTACAGCCGAAGGGTTGCTGGACCTTCGTGACACGCTCAATGCGTTTGCACACCCAGCCAAATGACAGTACGGAGTTTATCCAAATGAAAATCGGAATTATCGGCGCAGGCAATATCGGCTCCACCCTCGCCCGCAAGCTCGCTGCCTGCGGCCATGACGTCAAACTGGCGAATTCGAAAGACCCTCAGAGCATTCAGGCGCTTGCCAATGAACTCGGCGCACGCGCAGTCGCCAAGGAAGAGGCGGTAGCGGATGTGGACGTCATCATTCTCTCGGTACCTTTCGCAAAATACCCGGATCTTCGGGGCACATTGAGTAAAGCCTCCGAGTCAACGGTCGTCATTGATACGTCCAACTATTACCCGGTACGTGACGGCGCAATCAAGGAAGTCGATGATGGCAAGCCGGAGAGTATCTGGATCAGCGAGCAAATCGGCCGCCCTGTCGTCAAGGCGTGGAATGCGGTGCTCTCGGCGACTCTGATTGAACAAGGCCAGCCCGCAGGTTCCTCTTCACGCATAGCCTTGCCTGTAGCGGGCGATGACGTGGACGCAGTGGCAATTGCGCAGAGACTTGTAGAGGATACGGGATTCGATGCGCTGGCCACGGGCAATCTCGCAAACTCATGGCGTCAGCAGCCTGGCACACCCGCCTACTGCACCGAATTGACGCTGCCAGAACTGAAATTGGCTCTGGATGCAGCGGATAAAGCACGCGTGGCGCAAAACCGGGATGCGCTGTTTACCCGGTTTACGGCCTCTTGGGGCCAACTTACACGCGAGCAAATGGTCGCTTCCAATCGTGCCATGACGGCATGAAGAGCGGCCGATGTACCCTCAGTCAACGAGGAATGCAGCGATGAAACTCGAAGAGATGGCCCTCGCGCCAGCGATAGAGACCGAGGCAGCCCGTATTGTGCAACGGATCGAAATCGCTGACGGTTTGCTGGAAATGGCGACTGCAGGCGGCGTGGGCGAAGGCTTTTTAATGGGGTTGGCCTGTGCCAATGCAGTGTCGACGCAAGATATAGAAGCACTTGAAGATCTGTTCAGTCAGGTCATGACACGCAAGCTGGCTGAAGCCCGCAAACAGTCGTAAACAGCGCGTTGCAAAAGACCCCGCCTGGGCGGGGTCTGGCGCTCGTGACGTACTTCAGGCGCCGCTGCCCAGCGACGGAACCTCTGTTTCATCAACCGGAGGATTGACCGGCATGTCCGGGTCGCCACTCAGGTCGTTGCGAGAGGTATCCTGGTCGTCAGCCTGGTCGCTCTCTTTATCCGGATAAACCTCTTCCTCGCTACCGGGCTCTGCCGGTCCGGGATAAGCGTTTTCGGGTCCATTGTCTTCAATGCTCATTATCAGCTCCTCAAACCTGCTGCGCAGGATATCTGCGCTTAAAGATGAGAAAATGGCGGGCAACTGGAAGTGCCTGAAAGCAGACAAGCGGAACGAAAACGTCGCATGTTTCATGACTCGGAGCCGTCTGTCAGGGTTTTGCGCCGACCGGTGCACTGTATGGCTCGCGGCTTGCTATATAACGTTCTGACGGCGTCAGAAACGATGTATTTCTGACGTGTCAGCCACCCTTTGGAATGCCGTTCAGTCATCAGGAGATGCACCGTGTCAACTCTCAGTGAAATCGCAGCGAACCACGCGAAGCACTTATCAGCACTGGAAACTGAGTCGGCTCGATTGAACGCGCCCTGCACGCCTGTTTTACAGGTCTTTGAAACGCCGCCATTCCTGGCCATAGAGCAAATGCCGCCGCACGCCATCGCAGCCATCAGCGAAGGCATTCAGACCCAGACAGCAAGCTACTCACTCTGAACCTGAACACCCCGTGTCAGTGCCAAACGTCCGGCGCTGACTGCTGCCTTCGGCAAACATTCGCCGACGAACTGCACACAACATTTGCTCAGGTCCGCCGATAGAGGTATCGGTCGATATTTTCAAGGAGAGAAACACATGCTTTTCACGGACACCCAGATCAGCCAGGCACTCGAAATCTTCATCCGTCGCGATGAACAACTTCAGCAGGAGCTGGCCAACTTCAATCGTCACCCAGGCGGTTTGTTCATCAGCGAGCGTCGTGCGGAGCACGCACGGTCGGCGTTCCTGCGGGCAGCACAGGAACGCGATACAACGCCTCATGACTTTGCCTTAAGACTTCTCGCTCGCACGCCTTCGGAGCTGGAGCAACTGCGCGAAGAACGTCGGATGCGGATGGCGGGCTGAATCAGGCGCCGGGATCCGTTTCGGAAAAGTTGACGTCAAACGCCTGATAGAAAGCAGCGCCAGTGTCCGCCACTATCCAAAGCAACAAGATCAAGTGGTGCCCTTTTTAGTGAGCGGAAGGAGGACCTAGTGCCTGTCCTTGGGCTTCATATCTGCCTGATGATCGTAGTAAGGCTCATATGAATACAGGTCGTCATAAAAAGGATCAGGCTCAAGTTCGGCACGCGTGATGCGAGCTTTTTCGTTCCAGTGGACGAAATCCAAATCATGCCTTGAGCGCTGCCCGCAAAACCGGTCGGCATTTCATAGTGCTGCAGCCTGAGGCTGTCGAGAAGAACGTATCATCGTTAAGGCACCCGATGAATTATTTTCGCCCCGTTCTTGACATGCCATTCGAACCAGTACAGAATTGCGTCCATTCCCGACTGGGGAATTGAAAAAAACCCTTAAGATTCAATGGGTTGGAAGACAAAGATATTTCTCTTCCGAAAAGTTTACTACGTTTGGTGCAGCGGTAACGCATCGGATGTTTGAGGCCGAGTAGCAAAATGGTTATGCAGCGGATTGCAAATCCGCCTACGCCGGTTCGATTCCGACCTCGGCCTCCACTCTTGAAAACCCCGTCAGTTTCGATTGACGGGGTTTTTTATTGCCTGGCAGAAATGCGCCGGCATCACAGCATGGGCACGATCAGTAATTACCTGATCATGCCCGTTCGTTCTGCGTCGAAAACTTGCCAGAGCAATCAGCGCTGCAACGGCTCGTAAGGCTGGAAGAAGCCGCTGCCCATCCATTTCGGTGTCTTCTCGGCCGTCAGCGGTTCAGAGCGCTGGTAGCTGTTGGCGCGTTTCGAATAGCCCTTGTGGTCGTACTCGGCCATGTACGGATACGGGAACACCTTGCGCGTGCGACCGCGATTGGAAATGTCTTCCCGGGTCATGAACGCTGGCAGGCTCGCTGCAACAACCTTATCGACCGGCTGCGGCTGGTACTGACGGGCAACGATGGCGCCCGGAGCCTGACCTTTTTCCACCCAGGCCATGATCGGCGTCAGCAGGTCTACCTCGCTCGGCCCTTCTCCACGACCGCAGTGGTAGACGCCGGGCAGCATGTACAGCCGCGTAAAGGATTCAGTGCGCGCCTTGCCCATGTACGCCTCGACCGCCTCGTGATAGGCCAGGGTATTGAGGGGCGAGACCTGCGGATCGGCCCAGCCGTGCCAGAGGATCAGCTTGCCGCCGCGGCTGGCGAAAGGAGCGAGATCGGGATTGGTCGCGTCGTACAGCGTATGCAGCGGACGCAGACGTTCGAAGGTGCTTTTGTCAAAGCGCAGATCGGCCAGCTTGAAGTCCGCCGGAGGGTTTTTTTCGAACACCAGGCTGCGAATGGACTGCTCGGCAATCTGTTGACTGACGATAGGCTGATCAGCAGAAACAGGTACGAACAGACCCGCCCAGGCCAGCTCCGAACCGGGTTGCGGACCGCCCACGATCAGCCTTTCTCCGCTTGCCGGATCTTTGGGGCCGTCGTAGATGCGCCGCACAGCCTCCACTTCCGGCGCGGTGAGGCATTTGGCGGTGTCGGCAGACACTTTGCACTGCACCACCGAGGGGTCAAAGCGGCAGAGTCTGGGGTCGGAGATCAGACCATCGATCTGTCCATCCAGCACGTCGCACTGCGCCAGCACCGCCTTGTGCAGGATCGGCAGGCGGGACGCGAGGATGATCGGCTTGCCATCAGGACCGGTGTTGGCGCGCGCTACCCATCCGTGAAACAACACTTTCTGCACCTGAAAATTCAGCGCAGCGGCGCCCGCGATGATGCCATTGAAGTCTTCCGGGTAGCGTTGCGCTTCGACCAGCGCTTCACGGCCGCCGTCCGAACAGCCGGTGAAATACGCATACTCCGCCTTGCGGCCATAGAACGTCTGGATCAGCTTCTTCGACGCCAGTGCCGTGAGGTGTACGCCGCGATGGGCAAAGTCTGCACGTTTCTGCGGGTCTTCGCCAAAGGTGGTGTCTACCGTCTTATGCCCCATGTCGGTGGACGCCACGGCAAACGCGCCCGTCTTGAGCGGCTTGCAACTGTCAGCAACGCCCGGTCTTGAATCACTGTGACCACAAAAGCCGCCGCAGCCGACCTGCAGGTAACGTTGCGCCCACGTGTTGGTCGGCAGTTCCAGCTTGAAACCGATCTGCGGCGCCAGCAGGCCTTCCACGGCGCACACCGCCACGCCATCACGGCTGGATTCGCTGGCTGACACCAATCGGCTGCCGGAGCCGCCAATATCACTGAGATCGGTCTGGGTCAGTGCTGCGCAGGCAGTGACTGGCGTGACGACGGGCAGTTGGGCCAGGTTATCGGCCACGTTCGAGGACGGCGTTCCGGCCAGCGCCGGGGTCAGCGGAAAGAAAGAGATGACCAATAGCGCAAATACGCTGGAACGACTCGGCATCGTCGGTTTCATGAGAACTCCTGTTCATGATGGATCAAGACTGAAGCGCGAGCGGGCACTGCCCGACCGCGCAGCAGGTGTCAGTAAAACGTTTGGGGCGTCTCTCGATTCAAAGGTTAGCCAGAGAGATGATTACAGATTCCGGCTTTCATCCATGACGTTGTAAACGGTGACATGAAGGCTCTGCGCCGAGGTATGCAGTCGGGTCACACCATTGGGGAGGATGTTGATCATGCCCACGCGGAACGATGGGCACGATCAGTGTTTGACAGACTTGTGTATAACGATGAGCGCGGAGCGTAGGAACGATCAGCGTGATCTCAAGCACGCCGATCATGCCCATGCCTGTGCTCAGCGTTATACCCGAGTCCTGCCGCCTCCCACGGGGTATGCATTCAGTGCGCGTCTTGCGGATTTGTGTACAACGATGAGCACAGAGCGGGGGGAACGCTCGTCATCGTATTGCACGAGGACGCTCAGGCGCTCTGCAGCTCTCGCTGGCGAGCCAGCGCCGCCAGATCACGAAACGCCGCGCCCGGATGAGGTGCCTGCAGACGTGGTCCGCTGTCGAACAACTTCTCGCGCAGCGTGCCCTGAGCGTATTCGGTCTTGTAGACACCACGCTTCTGCAACTCCGGCACCAGCAGGTCAACCGCGTCGATAAAGGTTTCGTGGGTCAGCGCGTACGCCAGATTGAAGCCATCGACGTCGGTGTCTTCGACCCATTCCTGCAACAGATCGGCGACGGTTTCCGGGCTGCCGACGAACAACGGGCCGAAACCACCGATGCCGACCCAGTCGGCCAGTGCCTGTGGGGTCCAGATGGTGTCGGGGTCGGCGGTAGAGAAGGTTTTCACGGCTGACTGGATGGCATTGGTGTGCACATGCCTGAGGGGTTCGTCGGGTCTGAACTGGCTGAAGTCGATGCCGGTCCAGCCGGAAATCAGCGCCATTGCGCCCTCATAGCTGACCCAGCTTTTGTACTCCTCGAACTTGGCTTTCGCCTTGGCATCGGTCTCGCCCAGGATCACGGTCTGCAGGTTGAAAATCAGCACGCTGGCCGGATCCCGACCCGCTTCGGCCGTGCGCCGACGAATGTCGGCAACCGTTTTCTTCAGCAGCACTTTCGATGGCGAGGCGACAAACACGCATTCGGCATGCTCGGCGGCGAATTGCTTACCCCGGCTGGACGCACCGGCCTGATACAACACGGGCGTACGCTGTGGCGAAGGTTCGCACAGGTGGATGCCGGGTACCTGGAAATGCTTGCCGACATGACGAATCTCATGAATTTTGCTCGGGTCGCTGAACACGCGTCGCTCCCGGTCGCGCAGAATAGCGCCCTCTTCCCAACTGCCTTCCCAGAGCTTGTAGCAGACCTCCAGATACTCCTCGGCGTAGTCATAGCGGGCATCGTGTTCGGTCAAGGTTTTCTGACCCAGATTCTTCGCCCCACTTTCCAGATAGGACGTCACGATGTTCCACCCTGCCCGGCCTTTGGTCAGGTGATCCAGAGTCGAGAGGCGTCGGGCGAACGGGTACGGATGTTCGAACGACAGTGAAGCAGTCAGTCCGAAGCCCAGATGCTCGGTGACCAGCGCCATCGGCGGAATCAGTTGCAAGGGATCATTGACCGGCACCTGCGTAGCCTGGCGTATCGCCGCCTCGCCATTACCGCGATAGACGTCGTAAATACCCAGCACATCGGCGATGAACAGGCCGTCGAACTTGCCGCGCTCCAGAATTTTTGCCAGATCGGTCCAGTATTCCAGGTCCTTGTACTGCCAGGAGCGATCTCGGGGATGAGCCCACAGACCCGGTGATTGATGACCCACGCAGTTCATGTCGAAGGCATTGAGGCGAATTTGACGGGACATGCAATCACTCCTGAAGCTGGGGCGGCGCGACGCCGTTGAGGCGGTGGTTGCCCAACACCTGATAGTGCCAGCGCAGCGGCTCACGACCGGCCATCGACGGCAGAGACTGACGCTGGCCGGTCAGTTCGTGCTGGACGTTGTCTACCGCCAGCAAGGCATCGGCGCTGGCAATGACCGCTTCGGTGCTGGCGATCAGACGCTGTTCGGGCGAGCCGTCAAGCGTCTGTGCCCGCTCCAGCAGTGCTGCCGCCAGGTCGATGCGAATCTGTAGATCGCCGATCTTGCCGATCACATAAGGGTCCTCGACGATGCGCTGCACATCGCTGAACGCCCAGGGCTGACCCTGCTCGCGCAGGTATTCGAGGGTCTGCTGCAAACCTTCACGGGCGTAGCTCAGTTCTTCGGCAGCGACCGCCAGTTGAGTGTCGATAGTTGGATGAGACAAATGACTGCTCCTCGATCAGTTCCAGGCATGGCGCGGCGGCGCGACACCGTTGAGTACGCGATTGCCGATCAGGTGATATTTCCAGCGGGCGGGGTCATGAAGCGTGTGGGTTCTGGCGTTGCGCCAGTGGCGATCCAGATTCAATGAGCCCAGCACTGAACGGGTGCCAGCGAGTTCGAACAGTTTGCTGCTGATCAGCAAAGCAATCTGCGCCGACAGCACTTTTGCCTGAGCCACCACCACTGAGGCGTGCGCAACGCTGGCTTCACTGGGTGCGGCCAGTGCCTGATCGATGGCCTGCCCGGCCTTGGCCAGAATCGCGTCGGTGCCGTGCAGACGCCATTGCAGATCGCCGATGGTTGCGATGCTGAACGGGTCCTGCCAGCCGAAGTCCAGTTTGCTGTCGATCCATGGCCGCGCAAGACGCGCATGCCTGAGGGTTTCCTCGAACGCGCCGTGGGCGATGCCGGTATCGACCGCCGCCTGAATGATCTGCGAAATCGGACCATGAGCCGTGGGTTCATCGAATGCCCGATGCGCCGGTATCACCGAAGTCCTGGGCACTCTAACCGCCTTCAGGACCGCACCGCCGCTGGCCGTGGTGCGCTGACCGAAACCGTCCCAGCTGTCGATGATGGTCAGGCCGGGATTGTCGCGCTCCACAAAGGCGATAAACGCGTCGTCCTGCTCATCCACGCCCACCACCGGCACGATGTGAGCGAACAGCGCTCCGGTGCAGTAGAACTTCTCACCGTCCACCACTGCGTGTTCGCCGTCGAAGCGAATACGCGTCTGAAAGGTGCCAGCATTTTTGCTTTTGGATTCCGAGAACGCGTTGCCGAAGCGATAGCCCGCCAGCGCCTTGGCAAAGTAATGAAGCTTCTGCTCTTCCGTTCCGGTCTGCAACAGGATGTCCAGAATGCCCAGATGGTTCTGAGGGATCTGTCCCAACGAAGGGTCAGCTGCGGAGATAATCTTGATCACCTCGGCAACCGTCACATAAGACACTCCCGCGCCACCGTAGGCCTTGGGCACAGTGATTGCCCACAGGCCGCTGGCAGAAAACTCATCCAGTTCGGCAGCGGGCAGACGACGCTCGCGGTCACGAACCGACGCCTCTTCGGCAAAACGCACAGCCAGCGCTCTGGCGACCTCGATGGCCTCGGCATCCGATGCAATGACATGGGCCCTTGGCGGGCTTTTTACGGGTTGGGTCATGGGCAGGTTCCTGATCATCGATAACAGGTTGAAAGCAGCTCAACACACAGGATTCAGGTATTGCACAGGCCATGCCTAAACATGACTTTTCTTTAAATACAGTGAGTTAGGAAATACTCTTCAAGCAACATGAGTATTTACCTGAACATATTGTTTGAACGCTGTTGCTGGACGAACAGCGGCGCGCTCGGTATGCCTGAGCCTGGATCAACAGGGCTGTTGTTACGCTGTTCCGCAGCAAACAGCTGGACCCACATAAAAATAAAATATCATTTAAGATCAATAACATAACTTCGGGCACAGACTATGCAACGACCTGAGCGACCTTTCATTGGCCGAGTGCCAATCTTCCAGCGCTCAGGAGTACTGCATGACTTTATCGACCGACGCCAACCCGCTGTCCCTTGGAACCGACTACGAAACCCTCGCCCACCGCTTCCGCCCGATCTTTCGGGAAATCAGCGCGGGTGCGGTCGAGCGCGAAAAAGGTCGCGCCCTGCCCCATGAACCCATTGCCTGGCTCAAGCAGGCAGGCTTTGGTGCGGTCCGCGTGCCCAAGGAATATGGCGGCGGCGGTGCTTCGGTGGGCCAACTGTTTCAGTTGCTGATAGAGCTGGCTGAAGCGGATTCGAACATTCCACAAGCACTGCGCGCGCACTTCGCCTTTGTCGAAGACCGCCTGAATGCGCCCGCCAGCGCGGACCGGGATAAATGGTTCGCGCGCTTTGTTGCAGGTGATCTGGTCGGCAACGGCTGGACCGAAGTCGGCGCGGTGAAGATTGGCGACGTGATCACCAAGGTCAGCGCCCAGGGCGACGGCTTCGTGCTCAACGGGCGCAAGTTCTACAGCACCGGCAGCATCTTCGCGGACTGGATCGATGTGTACGCCCAGCGTGCCGACAACGGCGCCGACGTGATAGCCGTAGTCGATGCGCGCCATGCCGGTGTGCGTCACAGCGATGACTGGGACGGTTTCGGCCAGCGCACCACCGGCAGCGGCACCTCGGTGTACGAGAACGTGCCGCTGCCCGCCGAACACGTGATCCCGTTCGAGCAGCGTTTCAAATACCAGACGGCTTTTTATCAGTTGGTGCTGCTGGCCGTACTGGCAGGCATTGGCCGGGCTGTCGAGCGCGACATCGCTCAGGAAGTACGTGATCGCAAGCGCGTGTTCAGCACCGGCAATGCCGACAGCGTGAGCCAGGACGCTCAGGTGCAGCAGGTGGTCGGGCAGATTGCAGCGCAGGTCTACGCGGCCGAGGCGGCAACCCTGCGTTCGGCGGAACCTCTACAGCGCGCTTACGTGGCCCGGTTCGGCCACGATGCGCAGCAGGAGAAAGACGCCAACATCGCCGCCGAAATCGAAACTGCCAAGGCGCAGGTGATTGTCTCGGAGCTGGTGCTGCGCGCAGCCACCGACCTGTTCAACGCACTGGGCGCATCGGGTGTCAGCGTCAACAAGGCGCTGGACCGCCACTGGCGCAACGCACGCACGGCGGCGTCGCACAATCCGCTGATCTACAAGGCACGCATCGTCGGCGACTGGCGCATCAACGGCACCGAGCCGCCTTACGTCTGGCAGATCGGTAACGGCTCGGGCAAGGCCTGAGCCGCGCTTTCAATGAGTATCCTGTAACAGGTGGCGACTGGCGAAACTGAAGGCCAGCACCAGAAAGATCAGTGCCCCGGTCGCGACCTGTTGCCAATAGAAATTCCAGCCGATCAATAACAAGCCATTGGCAATGACATTGATAAACAGCACGCCCAACAGCGTTCCGGCGATATTGGGCCGCCCCTGACGGCTCAAGGTGGTGCCCATGAATACCGCGCCGATGGCGCTGATCAGGTAGGCATTGCCTGACATCGGCACGTAGGCGTTGACGGTCGAGCCGAGCAGAATGCCCGCCACCGCGCAGGCCAGTGCGCTGCCGATAAACACCTGAACGACAATGCGCCGGATCGACAGACCCGAGTAATAGGCCAGCTGTGGCTGCGTGCCCACCGCCAGAATCTCGCGCCCCAGACGCCCACGCGCCAGCACCAGCCCGTAGACGCCCGCCAATAACGCCACCAGCCAGACCGGCAACGGCAGGCCCAGAATCACCACGCCGGTGATGCCAGGCAATACACCCTGAGCGATGTAGATCGGCTGCCCGCCATCCGACAGCAATTGCTGCACGCTTGTGCCGATGAACAGTGTGCCCAGCGTCGCCAGAAATGGCGAAATCCGCAGCCCTGCAATCAACAGCGCATTGAACGCTCCCGCCGAGCCGCCCGCCAACAACGCGACGACCACTGCAGCGCCCAGCCCGTAACCGCCATTGAGCGCGACCACGAACCCCAGGCTGGCAAAGTCCACGGCGGTGCCCACCGAAAGATCGATACCGCCTGCCGCCACCGCCCAGGTCATACCCACGGCGACGATTGCCAGCAACACGAAGTTGTTCAGAATGAGGCTCGACAGGTTGCCCCAGCTCAGGAAACCCGGCGCCTCCAGCGCGAAGAACACCAGAATGATCAGCACCAGCGCCGGTAATGTGGCCGTCAACAGTCGCGCAAGAACACTGTTTCGTGGCGATGACGCGGTCAGTGTCAGCGTACTCATTGTTCACCCTCCGGTTGGCCGACGGCGCCGGAAAAGGCCACCACCAGCAGAATCAGCACGCCTTGCACGCCGTTAACCCAGAAGCTGGAAATGTTCAGCAACTGAAAGCCGTTGATGAGAAAACCCAGCAACAGGGTCGCCAACAGCGTGCCGGGAATATTGGCGGTAAGACGTCTGGAAAACACCGAGCCTAGAAAGGCGATCGCCACCACCGACAGCAGCAGGTCTCCAGAGCCGGTCGTGCTGCCGCTGAACACCGCCGCGGAGCAGAACGCCCCCAGTGCTGCGCAGGTTCCGGCAATCAGGTAAGTGGAGAACACATAACCACGGGGGTTCAAGCCAGCCGCTTTTGCTGCCAACGGGTATTCGCCAATGGCGTACAGGCGCAGGCCATAGGCGCTGTGCTGAATGAGCACATGCAGCACAGCGGCCACGCTCAATAACATCCAGGCCAGGGCCGGTAAGCCCAGCCACTCACCCGATGCCAGCACGTCCAGCAGTGCAGAGTCGGTGGCCAGCACGGTGTTCTGGGTCAGCACCAGCTCCAAGCCTGCGATCAGGTTCATGCTCGCCAGAGTTGCCAATAACGGCGGCAAGCGCAGAAGCACCACCGCCAGCCCATTCACTGCACCGACCAGCAGACCGCAGCCCAGCGTGAGCACTACGGCTTGCCAGGTTTCCAGTCCTGCGTTGTTGAGGCTGCTGTAGACGGCCGCACACAATCCCAGATTGGCCGCCAGCGACAGGTCCAGCCCACCGCGAACCACGTTGGAGCCGCCGCCGATGACCACGCAGGTCAGCCCCAGCGCGAGAATGCCCAGCACAGCCGACTGGGCAAACACGTTGCTGAGATTGCCGAGGCTCAGGAAGTTGGGCGCACTCAGGGCAAACCCCAGCAGAATGATCAGAAACACCAGCAGCGAACCACGCTGGGCCAGGCGCAGCAGCCAGCCTGCCGACAGGTTCGCTGGCTGATGAAGGGAAATTTCAAGCCCTGACATGTTGGCGCTCCTCATGGGTATGATCAAAGACGGTCTCGCGCTCACTGGCCCCGGTGGCGCAGGCCAGCAACTCATCGCTATCAGTGGTGCGCGCATCGAACTCCCCGGCGATGCGACCCCGGTGCAGCACCACGATGCGCTGCGTGATGCCGATCAGTTCCGGCAGGTCCGAGGACAGCACCAGAACCGCAGCACCGCCCTCGGCCAGCCGGGCGATCAATCGATAGATTTCTGTCTTGGCGCCGATATCGACACCCACGCTCGGCTCGTCCAGCAAATACAACGACGACTGTCGGCTGAGCCATTTGGCCAGCGCGACTTTCTGCTGATTGCCACCGCTGAGCGATTGCACCGCGCTGCCCTGCCCCGAGGTCTTGATCGCCAACTCATGGATCAGCCGTTCGCTCTCGCGAACCTGCGCCTTGCCATCCAGCAGCCCCCAGCGGCTGAACCGGCCCAGACTCGCCAGTGTGATGTTTTCCAGCACCGACAGCGCCGGTGCGACGCCGTGGCTGCGACGCTCTTCCGGCACCAGCGCGATGCCCTCACGGATGGCATCCCGTGGCGACTTCAAATGCAGCGGCTTGCCGTTGAGCAGCAGCTCGCCACGCGAAGGCTTGACCAATCCAAACAGGCTCTTGAGCAGTTCCTTGGCCCCTGAACCGACCAGCCCGGTCAGACCGACCACTTCGCCGCGTCCCACTGTCAGGTCGATGCCGTCATAGGCGTTTCCCGAACCCAGTCCCTTCAATACAAGGACCGGGGTGCCCGGTATGGCCTGCGTCCGGGGATACAGCTCGCCCACCTCACGATTGACCATCAGCCGGGCAATCTGCGCGGTACTGGTGACAGCCGGGTCCACCACTGCCACGTCGCGCCCGTTGCGCAGCACCGTTACCTGATCACACAGCGATTCGATTTCCTGCAGGTAATGCGAGATGTACAGAATCGTCAGCCCTTCATGGCGCAGGCGACGCACGATGGACAGCAAGCGGTCCACTTCCCGCTTCACCAGCGACACGCTTGGCTCGTCGAACACCAGTATTTTGGGCCTGGCAATCAGCGCGCGAATGATCTGCACAATCTGCCGCTGGGCACTGTCCAGATCGCGGATCAGCGCCCCTTTGGGAAACGCCATGGCGAAATAATCATGGATCAACCGTGCAGCCTCACGCTCTTGAGCGCGACGATCTACCAGCAGGCCATGCCTGATTTCCTGACCGAAGAACAGCGCCTCACCCACCGTGAAGCTTGCGGGCAGCAAGCGCTCCTGATGAATGAACTGCACGCCCAGCGACTCCACCTGACGCGGCGTGAAGGCGTCGAAGGACTGGCCGTGAACGCTCAGGCGGCCCTTGTCGGCCTTGTGGATGCCAGCCAGTACCTTGATCAGGGTCGATTTGCCCGCACCGTTTTCACCGACCAGACCATGAATGATGCCCGGCTCGACGCGCAGATTGACCGCATCCAGCGCCTGGGTCGCGCCGAAGCGTTTGGAGATGCCTTGCAGGTGCAAGGCAGGCGGTGACGTCACTGAAGTCATGGTCAATCCCCGATCAATTATCGCCGCGAAGCTGCCGCACTTCGGGCAGATTGCCTGCGGTGGTGAGCAACGTGGGCACCTGGGTTTCCCTGGGCAGATCACGCTGCCCCGCCAGATAGCGCGCGACGTTCTGCACGGCTGTCTTGCCGATCAGCACCGGCTGCTGCGCCACAACGGCTCCGATGGGCGAATCGCTACGGCCAAGCAGTTCCAGCACTTCCGGCGTGCCGTCCACGCCATAGGTCTTGATCTCGGTGCGCCCGGCATCGATCAGCGCCTTGCTGGCGCCCAGTTGCGGAATGTCCCAGGCCGACCAGATGGCCGACACGCTGCCCTTGGGGTATTTGTTGAGCAAGGCCGAGACCTGCGAATAGGCGTCCTGAACGGTATTAGGGATGACATCGCGCAACTCGGGCTCGATGATCTTCAACTCTGGATGATCCTTGAGCGCCAGCTTCAGTTGGTCGTAGCGAATCGCGCAGACCGGCACACCGTAAAAACCGTTGAACACCAGAATGTTGCCCTTGCCACCCGCATCCTTGATCAACTGCCCGGCCAGCGCCTTGCCGGTGGCGACGTTGTCGGAGGTGGTGTTGTTGAGGCTGTACTGCGACGGCGCATCGATGGTGAACAGCGGAATCCCCGCCTTGCTGATGCGTTTGAGCCAGGGATCGACCACGCTCAACGTACCGAGCGTCTGAATGACCGCGTCGGGTTTCTGGGTGATCACGGTCTGCAGCTGGTTCACCAGGTTCTTGTCGTTGCGCCCTGCATCCAGGGTGATCGGTGTACCGCCCAGCCTTTTGACCTCATCGACCTGCGCCTGGAACGCTTTGATATCGAAGTAATGACTGGTGCCGGTCATGCTGATTGCGATGCGCTTGCCTTCCAGCGATGGAACGTCGCTGTCATCGGCCTGTGCAGACATGCCCATGCAGGCAGCCATTAACGTCAGTGCCAGTGCGGGCCAGCGTTTGCCAAAGCGGTTGGAAGTCGAAGGGAGAACGGCATCGGGCATCGGGGTAACTCCGCAGATTCAGGACAGGAATCCGAGGAGCAGTGCACAGCCCGTGCCCGAGCGAGGCGCTGAGGGTTGAACATCGCTGCAAGCCACGGTATTTGGTCCTTTCAGGCCTTTCACCTGAAGCCACCCGACGTGCTTGCGAGCTATAAAACATCCGACAGCGCAGCGCAAATTGCCGATCTGCTGTTGCAGGGGCAACAGCGCACGACGCGTCCACCTTTTTCCAGACAGGCCATCAACGCAACGTAAATTGCCCCAGTGTGGTGTTCAAACCATTGGCCAACTCTGCCAGCGACTGGCTGGCACTCCCGGTCTGCCCGGTGCGGACCGCCGAGTGTGCGGACAGGTCGCGAATGCGCACCAGATTGCGGTCCACTTCACGTGCAACCTCTGCCTGTTGCTCAGACGCGGTGGCGATCATGGTGTTGCGCTCGTCGATGACTGCGACTGACTTCGCGATCAACGCCAGCGCCGCATTGGCCGACTCGGCCTGCTGCCGGGTCTTTTGCGCCTGTTCGGTGCTGACCTCAAGGGCCGTCAATGTACTTTGAGTGCCCAGCTGGATATGCCCGATCATGGTTTCGATCTCGCGAGTCGACTCACTGGTTCGATGCGCCAGCGCGCGGACTTCATCGGCAACCACAGCGAAGCCGCGCCCTGCATCTCCGGCGCGAGCGGCCTCGATAGCGGCGTTGAGCGCCAGCAGGTTGGTCTGCTCCGACACGGCGCGGATGACGTCCAGCACCTTGGT
This sequence comes from Pseudomonas sp. AC016, assembly GCF_979253365.1. Taxonomy (NCBI): domain Bacteria; kingdom Pseudomonadati; phylum Pseudomonadota; class Gammaproteobacteria; order Pseudomonadales; family Pseudomonadaceae; genus Pseudomonas; species Pseudomonas sp. AC016. Next base: position 5,988,873 of record NZ_CEEDCC010000001.1, on the reverse strand, counting down.
GATGTCCAGCGTTCGAGTGGCCAGCGATTTTGCTTCGTGAGACGCGGTGCCGACGTTCTGCGTGAGTTCAAGAATCGACTTGACGGTGTGATTGAGCTCTTCCTGCCCTTGGCGCGCCGACGCTGAAGATGCCTTGGACTCCTGCGACGTGGCCACGGCATTGCGTGCCACCTCATCAACAGCCTGACTCATCTCGGTCACTGCCGTTGCGGCCATTTCGATTTCGCTGTTCTGCGCCACCAGATCGTTGTTGCTGTCGACGATCAACGCGTTCATTTCTTCGGTCGCCGAGGCCAACTGATTCGCCGCGTCACCCACGTGGGTCAATGTCTTACTCAGACTCAGACGCATCTGTTCCATCGACTGCAGCAACAACGCGGCTTCATCGGTGCCTGCGCGGTCTACGCCGGTAGGTCGTAAATCACCCGAGGCGATGGTTTCCGAGGTCAACAACGCCTGACTGATGGGCACTGATAGGCTGCGCGACAGGCGCCAGGCAAGCAGTACGGTGAGCAGTACCGCCAGCAGCATCACCGCCAGGGTGACGGAGAATGCGCTTCCGTAGACGCTGGTGGCACTGGCGCTCGATTCCTCTTCCGAGGCGTCATTGAGCTTTTCCAGCTTGCCGACCAGCGCTTCCATGCTTTCGGCGATAGCTTTCATCTCGACCCAGGCCAATTGCTGTCCGGCGTCGATCTGATTGTCCTTGACCAGTTGGTAGACCCGCTCGGCACCCTCGGCATACGACTGATACCCCGCGCCGAGCTGATTGATCAGGGCGCGCTCGTCCTCGGATGTGATCAATGGGGCGTAAGCTTGCATGGCGTTCTGAAAACCGGCCTTTTTTTCCAGCAATTCCGCATGCACTTGTTCGACCTGCTGATCCGTATGAGTCGACAGCATTTTCATCGCCGTGGTGCGGGTTTTCTCGAACGCCAGCGCGATGTCATCGCCCAGTGCAATCCCTGGCAGCGAGTCGTTTTCGATCTCCAGGGACTGTTCACGGATGCTTCGTAGCTGTTGAAGGCTGAAAACCCCGAGCCCGATGACGAGAACCACCATCAGCGTAAAGCAAACGGCCGTTCTGACTGCGATTTTCAGCTGTCTCAGCATTTCCAACCCTCTTCCTCAAAGCGGCGACCATATTGCCACCATCATTTGTATCGGCAGATGTCTGAAAAGGATAACCGGACAAACTTTCATGTTGGCCACTGCGACAGGAGGCCCATCCGGGAAAAGCCTTATGGTAGGGTTCGCGCTGCCTAATAACCCCGGATTTGAGCGGCCCCGTCACGTTGCAACACCCTTGTAGCAGGTGACGAGGACCGGTCTGCATTGCTGGAGAGTCAACCATGAAACGTTATTGCGCTGCATTCATTGCCCTGTCACTGCCCGCCTTCGCTTTCGCAGGCGACGCCCTTCGCGACCAGCCTTCCATCATCAAAGCCTTGAACACCGGCGAGTCGGTATCGGTAGTGATCGATCTCGGACAGTGCACGTCCTCGATCAAAGGCGCGGAGCCGTCAAAGACCCAAGGCGGTAAACGTATCGATGCCTATCGCATTACCCCCGATGGCATGTTGGCGTTCTCGGACACACACTTCACGCTCGATCGGGATAACAAGCCTATCGAGCAGTTCATTCGCTACCGCGTACGTCCGAACGGCACAGCCGATTTCAGCATGACCACGCTTAGCGTGCCGGGTTACCAACCAGTGGGTCAGGCCGTGAGTTACGACTGTGCGGTTGGCAAGGGTTTGAGCTTTTTCGCAGGGAAATGAGTGCCTGCACATGAGTAAACGGCGCGTGGCGGCACAGTATCTGTGACGTACGTCACTGGAATCGCGCAACCTTTACCATCGCCGCCACGCGCCTGTTCAGATCAAGGTACATTCGCCCGCTCAAACCCTACGCCATTCCACCTTATGAGCCTTCGGGCACCCACGGATACCTTGAGCATGGCTGCCTCGAACAAATGGCTGATGTCATCGTTTGCGTACTACCTGGATTTCTTCACCGTTCCGCTATTTGTCGTCGTTGCGCTTGGCATCGCGCCTTTTCACCCGTTGCAAGCGATCGCCGGGCTGCTCATCTGGTCGTTGCTCGAATACCTGGTGCACCGCTTTCTGTTTCACGGACTTTACCGTAAGGAACACTGGACGCATCACGTCAATGTGCTGGCTTACATCGGCGTTTCGAGCTGGAAGACCAGTTCGGTCTATTCGGTACTCCTGCTGCTGGCCTGGCTGACCGGACTGACCTCGGCGTTCGTCGGGCTGGTGGCTGGCTATTTCTGCTACATCAGCGTGCATTTCGTGATGCACCGGCCTACGCACCCGGCTTATCGTTTTATTACCGGACTGATCGCCAACCATGATCTGCATCACCGTAAAGGCATCGAGAAGAACTTCGGCGTGTCTTCCCCGCTCTGGGATCATGTGTTCCGTAGCTATCTGCGAACTGAAGCCAGCGCGGTCAGTGCCGAAATTCCCTTGAGACCGCAGGCCTGCGAACAAACTGAACACCCCTGAAATCCGCTGAACCTTTCTCCCCTCGGCTTCGTCCCAGCCTTATCAAGCAGCCTGCTTAATGGCCTGGAGCGACCGATGCTGATTTACCCCAAGACCCGTTTCAAACCCTATACCAACGCCAGCGGCGGCTGGGGGTCGGCTAAGTCGGTGGCGCAGATTCTCTGGCGGGAGAAAGCGCTGACCAAGCCAGCCGTTGCGCTGTTGAAACAGAACAAACCCGATGGTTTTGCCTGCGTCAGTTGTGCGTGGGCCAAGCCCGGCCACCCGCGCGCGCTGGAGTTCTGTGAAAACGGTGCCAAGGCCACTGCCTGGGAGCTGACGTCGCTGAAAACCGACCCGACATTTTTTGCCGGGCACACGCTCAGCGAGTTGCGCGGCTGGGCCGACTACGATCTGGAGCAACACGGCCGGCTGACCCATCCCCTGCGCTACGACGCCAGGAGCGACCGTTACCTGGAAACATCCTGGGAAGAGGCCTACCGGGAGATCGGCGCACAGCTCAAGAGCATGGAGCCGGACAGCGTGGTGTTTTACGCTTCCGGGCGCGCTTCGCTGGAAACCTCGTTCATGTACCAGTTGTTCGCCCGCGCCTATGGCACCAACAACCTGCCCGACAGTTCCAACATGTGCCACGAAAGTACCTCGGTTGGTTTGCAGGAAAGCATCGGCGTGCCTGTCGGCACTGTGACGCTGGACGATTTCGAGCACACCGACTGCCTGTTTTTCTTCGGCCAGAACGTCGGCAGCAACAGCCCGCGCATGCTTCATCAATTGCAGGAGGCGCGCCAGCGCGACGTGCCGATCATCACCTTCAATCCGCTGCGTGAGCGCGGGCTGGAGCGCTTCGTCAATCCGCAATCGCCCGGCGAAATGCTGATCCCCGGCTCGACCGTTATCAGCACGCAATATCATCAAGTGGCCACTGGCGGTGACACGGCTGCCATGACCGGTATCGCCAAGGCCTTGCTGGAAATGGAAGAAAAAGCCACCGCCAACGGTACGCCGCCCGTGCTGGACCACGCATTCATCGCCAGCCATACCCAGGGCTTCGACACCTTCACAGACTATGTCCGCCACAGCACCTGGTCGGAACTGGAGCGCCAGAGCGGCCTGACACGAGGGGCGCTGGAAGCCGCTGCGAATGTTTATGCCCGCAGTCAGCGTGTCATGTTTGTCTATGGAATGGGCCTCACCCAGCACCGGCGTGGTGTGACCAACGTACAGATGCTGGTGAACCTGATGCTGATGCGCGGCAATATCGGCAAGCCGGGAGCCGGTATCTGCCCGGTGCGTGGCCACTCCAACGTGCAGGGCCAGCGAACCGTCGGCATCACCGAAGACCCGAAAAAAGTCCCGGCTGACCTGATCGAGCAGCACTTCGGCTTCAAGGTCCCGGAACAGAAAGGCATGGCGACGGTGGACGCCTGCGAAGGCATCCTCGATGGTCGTGTAACAGGTTTTATCGGTCTGGGCGGTAATTTCCTGCGGGCTATTCCCGACACCTCGCGCATGGAGCCCGCCTGGCAACGACTGCAGTTGAATGTCCAGATCGCGACCAAACTCAATCGCACGCATCTGGTGCCCGCCCATAACACCTGGTTGCTGCCTTGCCTGGGCCGAATCGAAATCGACCGGCAAAACGGCGTCGAACAAACCTACACCACCGAAGACAGCACCGGCTGCATACATGGCTGGAAAGGCAGCGCCCAGCCGGTAGGCCCTGCTGTCCGAGCGGAGGCAAGCATTGTCGCCGGGCTTGCTGCCGCCGCGGTGCCCGATGGCTGTTTGATTGACTGGCAAGCCTGGAGCGACGATTACACGAAAATCAGAACAGCCATCGGCAGCATCTATCCGGAAATCTTTCACGACATGGAAACCCGCATGGCCGAACCCGGTGGTTTTCATCGTCCGCTCGCCGCCGCGCAGCGCAAATGGAACACCGAAAGTGGCAAGGCACAGTTTGTCACGCCTGCCACGCTGGTCGAAAACGACGACATCGCGCTTCCTGAATCCGCTCGCGACGTGCTGCAACTGATGACGTTGCGCAGCAACGACCAGTTCAACACCACCATCTACGGCTATGACGATCGTTTTCGAGGTGTGAGCGGGACCCGTGAGGTGATTTTCATGCATTGCAATGACATAGAGCGGCTGGGCTTCAAGGTCGGTGAGCGCGTCCTGCTGACCACTGCGGTGGAGCCCGAGGTGAAGCGTCAGGTCGGACCGTTCGAAATCATCGCCTACGACATTCCAGAAGGGTGCGCTGGCGCTTATTACCCGGAGTGCAACGCACTGATCCCGATCTGGCACCATGCCGAGCGCAGCAAGGTGCCGGCGGCGAAATCGGTCCCGGTGCGGCTGACCTCGATCAACGCGTAATTCAAGCGAGGGGGTTGCGCGCAGCCAGTCATGATCGGAACGCCTCGGCCTTGAGTCCGTAGCGTTCCATCTTGTTGTACAGACCGCCGCGCGAGACCTTCAGCCGCTGGGCAGCCTGACGAATGTTGCCTCGCGTTTCCTCAAGGGCGGCGGCGATTGCGTTCATCTCATGGGCGCCAAGGTCCGGCGTTGTCCGAATCTCGGACACGATCCCCGGCGCCAGTGGGCGCAAACCTTGCCGGATTTCCAGCGGCAGGTCACTGAGCTGAACACGCTCATTCGTAGCGAGATTGGTCGCGCGCTCGATGATATTTTCCAGCTCGCGCACATTGCCTGGCCAGTGATAGCCGCACAGGGTATCCAATGCCTCCTGCGAAAAATCGCGCACAGGTTTGCGCAGCGAGCGGGCACAGCGAACGAGAAAGTGGCGCGCCAGCAAGGGCACGTCCTCGCGCCGCATTCGCAAGGGAGGCACGGTCAGGTTCAGCACGTTGAGACGGTAATAGAGGTCTTCACGAAAGGCTCCATCAGCCACCGCCTGACTCAGATTGCGATGAGTCGCCGCGATGATCCGCACGTTCACCCGTTGCGATTTCTTCGCCCCGACACGAGTCACTTCGCCTTCCTGCAGAACCCGTAGCAGACTGACCTGAGCATCGAAGGACATGTCTCCGATTTCATCGAGAAAGATTGTTCCGCCATCAGCCAGTTCGAACTTCCCTGCGGCGCCCCCGCGAGCCGAACCGGTGAAGGCGCCTTCTGTGTGACCAAACAGTTCGCTCTGCACCAGATCCCGCGGAATGGCTCCGCAGTTGACCGCCACAAAAGGACCGCCGCACCGTTCACTGGCGTTATGGATCGCCTGGGCGAACAACTCCTTGCCGGTACCGCTCTCGCCCAGGATCAGTGTCGTGGAATCACTACGACTGGCGATCCGGCCCAGATGCAGCGCGTCCTGTATCGCGCGTGAACTGCCCTGAATGGTGTCGAAGGTGTAGCTGGCCTGGCTGCCGATGATCTTGTGGGTGATATCCCGAATCCGTCTTTTCTCACGCAACGAAACAATCAGGCCACCCTGCTCCAGCGGGCAGATCGAAACCAGACACGCCAGATGACTGCGGTCATGCAACTCGAAGGTGCAATCCAGATCACGCACCCCTTCCCCGCCACGCTGCAGGATTCCATCGGTCAGCTCGCTCTGACCGAGCTGTTGAAAAGGACTGCCCAGCACATCAAGCCCGACGCGAAACAGCTGCCGGGCGTAACGATTGAGTGCTTTTATGCAGCCTTGCCCGTTCAACACCACCAAGCCCTCATTGAGCACCTCAAGCACCGCCTGCTGTTCTTCCAGCAGCGCCTGCAAAGCCATCTGCCGTGACACCGCCTCGGCTGCGGCCTGAACGGTGCCGAGCGTATGGAAATGAAACCAGCCCGGCTCTGCGGTCAGGGTCAACATCGCCAGTGTGCGCCCCTCCGTGTCCCTGATGGGTGCAGCGGCGCAGTGCATGCTCCGTTGTCGCAGGCCTGAACCGAAGTTCTCCTCGGCCAGCACATAGACCAGTCGATCTTCGGCGAGCGCCAGGCCGGTGCAGTTGGTGCCCTGTACCGACTCCAGCAATACGCTGCCCACCGGCGTGAGATCCAGCCCGCAGAAATACAGGGTCGTGCCCTGTGCGTCAGTCAGGTTGATATGACCTCTGGGGTTATAAGCCAGCAAGCCGCCCATGACCTGAGCCGCTGCGGCGATCAATGCACGATTTGTCGCCAACGCCGCATTCAACTCGCCGGGCGTGACGAAACGGTATTCGCCATCGGCCGGATCGATATCGGCTTCAACGCTGCGTAACCACGAATCCCAGATGACCTGCCTGATTTCTGCAGGCCGCTCGGTGCATCCCTCAAGGCAAGCTATCCAGGCGCTTTTCAGCGCCTCGCTCGGCCCGGCGTTCATTGAGGCCGGACCGAGTGCAGTGAGGTAATCGCGGTCCTCCGCACTGAGAATCATCGGCTGTGGGCTCATCGCTCATCTCGCTATGTTCATATTTTTGACATGTCAGTGTAGACATGTCTTTTAAATACACATAATTATTCAGTTTTTAAAATAATTATCTTTAAAATCAGCTACTTATTAATTGGCACAGTGATTGCTCCTGCCCTGATGCCGACCGCCCTTACCGTCGGCAAACCCAACAACAATAAAAAGGAAACGTCATGAGTACATCGCAAACGATCCGTCTGGGTCTCATCGGCGCCGGACGCATGGGTAGCTTTCACGGCCTGACCGCCGCACGGCATATTCCCGGAGCAAGTCTGACTGCCATCGCTGACCCCTCTCACGCCCACGCGACACGCCTGGCAGCAGAGCTGGGCGTGCAAAAAGTCTACTCAGACCCACAGCAACTGCTGGACGACCCGGACATCGACGGCGTTCTGATCGCCGCGCCTGCCCGCAGCCATGCCGAACTGGTGATAAAAGCCGCCCGCGACGGAAAAAGCGTCTTCTGTGAAAAACCGATGGCAATCACGCTGGACGAGGCCGACCGCGCTATCGCTGCGGCTGCCGATGCACAAGTGACCTTGCAGGTCGGCTTCAACCGGCGCTTCGCGAAAAGTTTTCGCACAGCCCATCTGGACGTTGTTGCAGGCCGAATCGGGACGCCACAGCTGCTGCGATCGCTGACTCGCGATCCGGCCCTGAATAATCCGGCCGCGTCGCCTCAGTGGGTGATCTTCCTCGAAACCCTGATTCATGACTTCGACACCCTGCGCTATCTCAATCCAGGCGCGGAAGCGGTCGAGGTGTTTGTCATGGCAGACGCCCTGATCGCCCCGGAATTCAAGGCCAACGGATTTCTCGATACCGCCGTGGTTACCGTCCGCTTCGATAACGGCGCGATTGCGGTTGCCGAGGCGAATTTCCAGGCGGTCTATGGCTACGATGTCCGGGGAGAAGTCTTTGGCAGCGCTGGCATGCTGAGCATGGGCAGTGTCAATGAGTCCGACCTGCTTCGCTATCTGGCGACCGGCGTCCAGGCTGACACCCAGAGAATGGACACCGACCTGCTGCGCGATGCCTATGTCGCCGAACTCAACCATTTCGTTGGCTGCATGCGCAGTGGCGAAAAACCTTTGGCAAGCGGCGAAGATGCACGGGCAGCCCTGGCCATTGCCCGCGCCTGCATCGAATCCTTTCAGCAAGGCAAGGCGGTACGCGTGCAAGGAGCCGCCTCATGAGCGTCACGCCCTTTAAACTGGCCGTCAGCGCTGAAATGGTATTCCTAGACCTGCCCTTCACCGAACGCGTCGAGCGTATCCATGCGCTGGGCTTCAGCGTCGAGATCTGGAACTGGACGACCACGGACATCGCGGCCCTTGTGGCCACGGGCGCAGATTTTACCTCCATGACCGGCTACATCTCCGGCAACCTGACCGATCAGGACGACATCGGTCGGTTGCTCGACTCCGCACGCGAATCACTGAGGGTCGCCGAGCAGTTGAACTGCCCGAGCCTGAACCTGCATGGCACCGGCCTGGACGCTGACGGCCTGCCGGTCAAGCCGGTCGCGCATACCACAGGGCGCATGTGGCTGAGCGCCTGCAAGACATTGGAAAAGATCGCGCGGCTGGGCGAGGACGCGGGCCGGGTGTTTCTGCTGGAAAACCTGAACACCGAGGTCGATCACCCCGGCACGCCCTTCGCCCGCGCCGAAGATACACTGGCACTCATCGAAGCCGTAGACAGCCCGTACCTGAAAATGAATCTTGACCTGTATCACGCGCAAATCGGGGAAGGAAACCTGATCGAGCTGATCCAGCGCGCCGGCAAGGCCATCGGTGAAATTCAGGTCGCGGATGTGCCCGGTCGCATGGAGCCCGGTACTGGCGAGATTCACTACCCGGCGATTGCCAGAGCATTGTCCCGCATCGGTTACAGCGGCGTGGTCGGCCTCGAGGGCTGGGCCAGCGGCGACAGCGAACGGGCACTTGAGCGTTTCCGTCACGCGTTCACGCTTGACTGAGCACGCCGCACTGAGCGCCAACGCTTGTCAGTGAAGGTCTACCCATAACAACAAAAGGAACACCGTCATGCGCATTTACACACTGCTGCTCGCTACGCTGCTGACCCTGTTCAGCCACTGGGCCGCCGCCAGTTACCGCATCGGGGTCAGTATCGCCAGAGTTGACGATAACTTCATGACCTATGTGCGTAACGGTCTGGATGACGCCGCCAGGCAGGAGAACGTCCAGATCCAGTTCGAGGACGCACAGGGCGATGTGGTTCGCCAGCTCAATCAGGTTCAGGGATTTCTCAATCAAAAAGTCGATGCAGTCATCGTCCTGCCCGTCGACACTTCCGCCACAGCGAGCATGACCCGCGCTGCGGTGGCAGCAAAAATTCCGTTGGTGTACGTCAATCGTCACCCGGACGAACGCAAGCTGCCCACAGGGGTGGTCACGGTCGCGTCCAACGATATCGAGGCCGGGCAACTGCAAATGCGTTATCTGGCTGAAAAGCTGGGAGGCAAAGGCACCCTCGCAATCATCATGGGCGACCTGGCGCAAAACGCCACGCATGACCGTACCGAAGGCGTCAAACAGATCCTCAAGGACTACCCGAACATAAAGGTCGTTGAACAGCAAAGTGCCGAGTGGCAACGCAGCAAGGGAATGGACCTGACCAGCAACTGGCTGCTCGCAGGCAGCCGTTTCGACGCGATCATTGCCAATAACGACGAGATGGCAATCGGCGCAGCCATGGCCCTGCAGCAGGCAGGCAAGGCAAAGGGCGAGGTTGCGATTGTCGGTATCGACGGCCTGCCTGACGGTCTGGCAGCGATCAAACGCGGGATGCTGGTTGCGTCGGTCTTTCAGGACCCCAAGGCCCAGGCCGCCAGTGCGATGCAGTCAGCGATCAAGATGATCAAGGGTGAGCCAGTCACAGCTGACGTGTGGGTGCCTTTTCAATTGATCACGCCAGAAAATCTGGCGACGTTCGAGCAGCGCTATAAGTAGCCCGCTCGACTTCTGGTCTATGGCACCTGGCGGTTTACCCCAGAAACGAAAAAAGGACCTAAGGTCCTTTTTTCGTTGCCCAATGTTAATCATTGTTAACTGAAAAACAGCTTCACAAAATACGATCACAGGAGGAGTATCCGTCCGGCACGCATACAACCTGACAATAAAAACCAGACAGGATACCTTTCATGCAGCGCTCCGCCTTGCGCCCTGCCACCGGGCTGATGTTTCTGTTTTGTCTCGCCTCCAGCCTTCACGCCGCCCCCCTCCCGGCTGCGAAAGAAGGCGACTGGGTCGCCCCCGAGTTCACCTTTCACACGGGTGAAAAACTCGCCAACCTGAAACTGCACTACATCACTCTCGGCGACCCGAAGAACCCTGCCATTCTTTTCCTGCACGGCACTTACCGGCCCGGCAGCGACATCCTGGCCAAGGATTTTGGGGGTGAGTTATTCGGCGAAGGCCAGCCGCTGAGCGCGAGCAAGTACTACATCATTTCCACCGATGGCATTGGCATGGGGCAATCCACCAAACCCTCGGACGGCCTGCGCGCCAGCTTCCCCGAATACAACTACGCCGATATGGTTCAGGCGCAGTATCGACTGGTGACCGAGGGACTTGGCGTCAAGCACCTGCGCCTGATCATTGGTAATTCCATGGGCGGCATGCAAACCTGGATGTGGGGTCAGACCTGGCCGCAGATGATGGATGCACTCGTGCCGATGGCCTCGCAACCCACGCCAATGTCATCGCGCAACTGGATGATGCGTCGGCTGCTTGTGGAATCAATCAAGCAGGATCCGGCCTGGAACAACGGCAACTACACCACACAACCGCCGTCCCTGCGCCTGGCCAACGCAATGTTCAGCATCGGCACCAGCGGTGGCAATCTGGCCTATCAGGCTGCGGCCCCTTCCCGGGCGCTGGCTGACAAGTACGTGGATGACCGGCTCAACTCACCACAGACGTCTGACGCCAACGACTTCATCTATCAATGGCAGTCCTCCGCCGATTACGACGCGTCGAAGGGGCTGAATAAAATCCAGGCGCCAGTGCTGGCGATAAACGCGGCAGACGACGAACGTAACCCACCGGAAACAGGGCTGCTGGAAGGCTCGCTACGAGAGATCAGGAACGCCAGGCTGCTGCTCATCCCTGCCAGCGCCGAAACCCGAGGCCATGGGACGACAAGCAACGCGAAGTTCTACAGCAAGGAACTGGAGCAGTTCATGCGGGAGACCGAAAAGCCGCACGTGGCGAACAACTGAGTCGCGGTTTGCGTAGAAATAAAAAAGGACCTTCAGGTCCTTTTTCTTAGAGGCCGTTTTGATCGCTGCCTATTGGTGTCAAAGGTGCGGCTTCCCCGCCAACGCAGGCTCTACGGCATCAGCTGGAAGGCAGACATAGAATCACCAGCACTGGAATCGCATTCCAGATCAATACCAGGCACCAGCCCGGCGCACTGCGCACGAATCGATGCACAATCCGCATCAGCGACAAAATTGGTTCAATCATCCACGAACCAATTCCCTTTCATCCCCTGAACATGCCGACGAATCTTTGCTTATTGGCCCCTGCCTCCGCGACTTCTGAGTAATAGCCTGGCACATGGCGCCAATCCCTGTGTGAACCAATTTTGATTGGCATCGCTCTTGCACTTGCACCTTTGCCTCGATCTCCTGCCTACAGGCAGCTCGGAGCGTACGTTTATGGACTGCCGCGAGTACCAGGATGCAAAGGTTCGACCCCGACACCTCCATCGACGCCCGCATCGACAACACGTCGAAACTGGCGCTGGATGCCTTGCGGCAGATGGTCGCGCAACATGCTGCCTTCCCGCAGCGGGCATTGCCGACCGAACGGGATCTGGCCGCCGATTTTGGCGTCAGTCGCCGGGCGATCCGGCGGGCGCTGGCGGTACTGGAAGCCGAAGGGCAGATCTGGCGGCGTCAGGGCAAAGGAACCTTCGTCGGCCCTACTCCGCCCAGTGCGGCCATGAGCTTTGCCCGGTTGTCCGGACGGACCAATTTCAGCGAGGTGATGGAGGCGCGCCTGCATCTGGAACCGGCACTGGCTTCCCTGGCGGCGGTTCGAGCCAACGGCGACCAGATGGCAATCTTGCGCCGCCTTGCCGAACGCACCAGACACCAACAGGCCACCGAGCCTGCCGATGCCGAGGGCATTGAGCTGTGGGACAGCGCCCTGCATCGCGCAATCGCCGAGGCCGCAGGTAACCGCCTGATGCTGGATATCTTTGAAATGCTCGATGCGATCCGGCTCGACCCGGCATGGCGTGACCTGCGTCAGCGGGCTCGTAACGCAGACCGCCTCGACAACTACAGCCACGACCACAACGACATTGTCGGCGCTATAGAAAGCCGTGATCCGATCAAAGCAGCCGCAGCCATGCGTGGCCATTTGCGCGCGTTGCAACAGGCGCTGGACACCGTCATCAACCAAGATCTGGAGGCAAGCTCATGAGCACCACAACTCAGGCTATCGACACGGTATTGAGTGTCAGCAACTTGACCGTGTGCTTTGCAGGCGCACCCGCCAATGTCGTGGATGGCGTCTCGTTCTCGGTCCAGCGCGGCAAGACCCTGGCCATCGTTGGAGAGTCAGGATGCGGTAAAAGCGTTACGTCCATGGCGCTGATGGGCTTACTGCCTGACACCGCCAGGATCACCGCCCGTACCTCCGCCCTGCTCGATGAAGCCTTGCTGGGCATGTCCGACGAGCGCTTGCTGGATGTGCGCGGCAACCGTATGGCGATGATTTTCCAGGAGCCCATGACCTCCTTGAACCCGGTCTTCACCATTGGCGAGCAGATCGCCGAAAGCGTGATCCGCCATCAGGGCATGTCGGTCCGGGACGCCCGTCAGCGCGCGCTGCAAATGCTCGAAAAGGTCCGTGTGCCTGATGCCGCGCAACGCCTGGACGCTTACCCCCATGAGCTGTCCGGCGGCATGCGGCAGCGGGCAATGATTGCCATGGCGCTGGCCAACGATCCGGCGCTGATCATCGCCGACGAACCCACCACAGCTCTGGACGTGACCATTCAGGCGCAGATCCTGTCGCTGATCGCCAATCTGCAGTCTGAAACCGGCACGGCCATGATCCTGATCACCCACGATCTGGGCGTGGTCGCCGAAGTCGCTGACGACGTGATGGTGATGTACGCAGGGCAAGTGGTGGAAAGCGGCCCGGTAAAAACCCTATTCGATGACCCCCAGCACCCTTACACCATCGGCCTGATGGGTTCGATGCCATCTATTGGCCCGCGTGAAGGTCGCCTGGCAACCATCAGTGGTCGCGTCCCGACGCCTGCGGAGATGCCCACCGGTTGCCGATTCGCCGGGCGCTGCCCTTTTGTGATTCAGGCCTGTCACGAGGCGCGCCCAGCGCTGCTTGAGCTTACCCCCGGACATTTCGCTGCGTGCATTCGTGCGCCACTGGAACAGCATATCGGAGTCAGTGCGTGAGCCTTTCTGAACGCCACATCATTGAGGGTGCAAACCCCGAGATCATTCTCGAAGGCATCGACCTGAGCAAACACTTCGGGGTGGAAAGCGGCTTGTTTCAGCGCAAAAAGCCGCCGGTGCAAGCCGTCAATCAGGTCAATCTGTCGGTGCGCAAAGGGGAAACCCTGGCGTTGGTAGGCGAGTCCGGCTCGGGTAAATCAACCCTCGGCCGTCTGCTGCTCAACCTGCTCAAACCTACGGCAGGTGACGTCATCTATGAAGGCCGCAACCTGGCCAATCTGTCCCCGGAAAAGCTGCGCCAGGTACGGCGTGACTTGCAGATCATTTTTCAGGATCCCTTTGCCTCGCTCAATCCGCGCATGACTGTGGAATCCATCGTCGGTGAGCCTATCTGGCTGCACGACGATATCAGCCGTAGCGACCGCCAGGCCAAAGTCGCCGAGTTGCTGTGCACCGTGGGCCTCGCGCCCGAGCACGGCAACCGCCACCCTCACGAGTTCTCCGGTGGTCAGCGTCAGCGCATCGGCATTGCCAGGGCACTGGCGTCCGACCCGCGTCTGATTCTGGGTGACGAGCCTGTGTCCGCGCTGGACGTTTCGGTGCAGGCGCAAGTGGTCAACCTGCTGGAAGACCTCAAGCATCAGTTCGGTCTTACCTTGGTGATTGTCGCCCACGGCCTGGCCGTGATCCGCCACATGAGCGACCGGGTAGCCGTGATGTATCTGGGGGAAATCGTCGAACTGGCGCCGGTCAACGATCTGTTTGAAAACCCTCTGCACCCTTACACCCAGGCGCTGATGGCCGCCGTGCCGGTCAGCCATCCGGACCTGCGCCAGCCACGCCCATTGCTGGGTGGCGACATGCCGAGCCCGAGCCGCCCGCCATCGGGTTGCCGCTTCCATACCCGCTGCCCGCACGCCCGGGCGCTGTGCAAGGAAGTCGTGCCCGTGATGGAAACCGTCGAGGCCGAGCGTCAGGTGGCGTGTCACTTCTGGCGTGAAATCGCCAATGCCGGTGCAGGCACCCTGATTTTACCGACACCCAGCGCTGCCTATACCCAGCGCCTGAACCTGTTCAAGAACCATCAATCCCTTGCAATGGAGAGCCAGCCATGAAAATTGCACGCGTCATGACAGGAACCTTGTTATTGCTGGCTGCCAACGCCGCTTTTGCCGAGTCAATCCTGCGCATCGGCATTCAGGACGATCCTGACGGGCTTGACCCGCATCGTTCGCGTACCTATTCGGGCCGCCTGGTCTATACGGCACTGTGTGACAAGCTGGTAGATGTGAATCCGGACCTGACTTACGCTCCACAACTGGCCACTGCCTGGAACTGGAGCGAAGACGGCAAGACCCTGACCATGACGCTGCGCGAAGGGGTGACTTACCACGACGGCGAAGCGTTCGATGCTGCCTCGGTGAAGTTCAACCTGGACCGCGCCCGCACCCTGCCCGACTCCCTGCGCAAGAGTGAACTGGCCTCGGTGGACAGCGTTGAAGTGGTCGACGCCAAAACCGTTGCCATCAAACTCAAGCAAGCGGACGCCACCCTGGTCTCCCAACTTTCGGACCGCGCCGGAATGATGCTTGCGCCGAAGGCCACCCAGGGTGAGTTTGCCTCCAGACCGGTGTGCTCCGGCCCTTACAAATTCGTCCAGCGCGTGCAGCAGGATCGCATTGTGCTGGAGCGATTCGATAACTACTGGAACAAGCAGGCTTATCACTTCGACAAAGTGATTTTCCTGCCGATTCCGGACACCTCCGTGCGTCTGGCCAACCTGCGCTCCGGCGACCTGGACATCATCGAACGGGTCGCCCCCACCGACGTGAAAACCGCCAAGGCGGACAGCAAGCTGGCGGTCTACAACACTCCCGGGCTTGGCTACATGCAGTTGATGTTCAACATCAACAACGGCGAAAAGGCCAGTTCGCCGATGGGCAAAGACAAGCGCGTGCGCAAGGCATTCGAGCTGTCCATCGACCGTGACGCGATCAACCAGGTGGTGTTCGAAGGCCTGTATGCGCCAAGCGCCCAGCCGTTTCCGAAAAACAGCCCGTACTACGACAAGGATCTGCCGATCCCGACCCGCGATGTGGAAAAGAGCAAGGCCTTGCTGGCCGAAGCAGGCGTGAAGCTGCCAATGGCAGTGGACCTGAAAGTGGCCAACAACCCTATCGCACAACAGGTCGGACAGATCATTCAGGCCATGGCTGAGGAAGCGGGTTTCAAGGTCAATCTGATTGCCACTGAATACGCCACCCTGCTTAGCGAACAGCAAAGCGGCAACTTCCAGATCGGCATGAGCGCCTGGTCGGGCCGTCCTGATCCGGATGGTGACATTCACCAGTTCGTGACCTGCAAGGGCGGCCAGAATGACGGCAAATATTGCAACGCCAAACTCGACGAGCTGTTGAACAAGGCCCGTACTGTCAACGATGTTGCCCAGCGTCAGGCCCTTTACAACGAAGCCCTGCGTTTACTGGCTGATGAAATGCCGACCGCGTACCTGTATTTCGATCCGCGAATCATTGCCATGCGTAACAACGTAACCGGTTTCGTGCCAAACCCGGATGGCCTGATTCGTCTGAACAATGTCGCGTTCAAGCCATGACAGTGAATGATCGCCGCAGAAAAGAGGGTCCGGTATGCTGATGTTTATTCTGCGACGCCTGCTTAGTGCGATCCCGACACTGATTCTGGTTTCGCTCTTCGTCTTCACCCTGCAGAAACTGTTACCGGGCGACCCGGTGCTTGCCATGGCAGGTGAAGAGCGTGACCCGGCGGTGATGGAATACCTGCGCGACAAGTATCGGCTCAACGACCCGATCCCCTTGCAGTACCTGAACTGGGTCGGCAATGTCCTGACCGGCGACTTCGGCACTTCGCTGCGCACCGAACAACCGGTGACCACGCTGTTGGCGTCCAAGCTGCCGGTGACACTGGAGCTGGCGGTGCTGGCTTTGCTGATCGCGCTGCTGATTGGCATACCCACAGGGATCATTTCGGCGGTGCGCAAAGGCACTGCCGTCGACTACGGGGCCAACGTCGTGGCGTTGTCAGGAATTTCCATTCCGCATTTCTGGCTGGGGATCCTGCTGATTATGGTCTTTGCGGTGAAGCTGCAATGGCTGCCGGCATCGGGCTTTGTACCAGTGGGCGAGGACCTCGGGCAAAACCTGAAAACCCTCGTCCTGCCTGCCTTCGTGCTGGGTGCCGGGTTGTCGGGGATTCTCATGCGCCATACCCGTAGCGCCATGCTCGAAGTGTTGCGCACCGATTATGTACGTACTGCCCGCGCCAAAGGCCTGTTACCGCGCACGGTGATCCTCAAGCACGCCTTGCGTAATGCCTTGATGCCCATCGTGACCCTGACCACGTTGCTGTTCGGTGAGCTGCTTGGCGGCGCTGTGCTGACCGAGCAAGTGTTCAGCATCCCCGGCTTCGGCAAGATGATTGTCGATGCCGTGTTCAACCGCGACTACGCCGTGGTGCAAGGTGTGGTGTTGTGTGTGGCGATCGGCTTTCTGCTGCTGAACATGCTGGCCGACGTGCTGTATCGGACCATCAACCCGCGCCTGAGGACTGCTTCATGACCGCTATTGCCAGTCTGCCTCATAGCGCGCTTGCACCTCGCAGCCGCTCGCCGTTCGTGAAGAAATTCCTCGCTAACAAAGGCGCGGTGATTGGAGCGGCGGTATTACTGCTGTTTATCCTGACGGCCCTGCTGGCACCATGGATTGCGCCACACGACCCGCTCAAAGCCAACTTCCTCGCGGTCCGCAAAGCGCCGTCGCTGATTTACTGGATGGGCACTGACGAACTCGGTCGCGATCTCTTCTCCCGTCTGCTTCTGGGCGCACGTAGCTCGTTACTGGCCGGTGGTGTTTCGGTGGCCATCGCGATGGTCATCGGCGTGCCGCTTGGCCTGCTGGGTGGTTACTTCGGCGGCAAGCTGGACGCGGTCATCTCCCGTGTCATGGAAGCACTGCTGTCCTGCCCGTTTCTGGTATTGGCCATCGCGCTGGGCGCCTTCCTCGGCCCTAGTCTGACCAACGCAATGATTGCCATCGGCCTTTCAGCCATGCCGATCTTTGCCCGGCTCACCCGCGGTCAGGTGATGGCTATCAAACACGAGGACTACCTGGAAGGTGCCCGTGCGATTGGCTTGCCGGACGGCTGGATCATCATGCGCTATGTGCTGCCCAACGTGATGTCGCCCTTGGTCGTGCAAGCGACCTTGACTATCGCCTCGGCGATTCTGGCTGAAGCCAGTTTGTCGTTCCTTGGTCTGGGCCAGCAACCGCCCTCGCCTTCATGGGGTTCGATGCTCAATACCGCGAAAAACTTTATGGAACAGGCCCCCTGGATGTCGATTGCCCCTGGTGTGGCGATCTACATCACGGTCCTGTGTTTCAACCTGCTGGGGGATGGCCTGCGCGATGCGCTGGACCCAAGAGGCTAAACATTCGTCTTCTGCCGAGAGAAAAGCTTATGTTCGATGATTTGGATTACAGCCAACCCTACGCTTCGGCACGTTCGCCGGTGATGGGCAGCAACATGGTCGCCTGCTCCCAGCCATTGGCCGCTCAGGCCGGGCTGGACATGCTGCGCAAAGGTGGCAACGCCGTCGACGCAGCCATTGCTGCGGCCATGGTCCTGACCGTGGTCGAGCCCACCGGTTGCGGGATTGGCAGCGACGCCTTCGCTATCGTCTGGGACGGCAACACGTTGCAGGGCCTGAACGCTTCCGGCCGCGCGCCACAAGCCTGGACCCCTGAGTTCTTCGCAGGTCAAAGCCAGATGCCACAGCGCGGCTGGCCAGCGGTCACCGTGCCGGGCGCAGTGTCGGCCTGGGTCGAACTGTCAGCGCGTTACGGCAAACTGCCGTTCGCCACCCTGGCTGAGCCTGCCATTGGTTATGCCCGTGACGGTTATCAGGTCACGCCAATCATCGCTGAACTATGGAAGCGCGGCGCGCATCTGCTCAAGGACCAACCGGGTTTTGCCGATTGCTTCATGCCCGATGGCAGAGCGCCGAACGCCGGGGAAAAAATCCAGCTCAAGGATCATGCCCGCACGCTCGAACTGATCGCTCAGACCAAGGGTGAAGCCTTCTATCGCGGCGAACTGGCCGAGGCCATCATCGCCCATGCCAACACCCATGGCAGCGTCATGAGCCTGGAGGATCTGGCGACCCACCGCGTTGACTGGATCGATACACTTTCGGTGCCTTACGCCGGTGCTGTGGTTCATGAGCTGCCACCAAATGGTCAAGGCATCGCCACGCTGTCCGGCCTGACAATGCTCGAAGCCCTGGGGGTCGGCGAGCATCCGGTGGACAGCCTGGAAACCGTGCACCCTGTGCTTGAAGCCATGAAACTGGCCCTTGCCGACCTGGACGAGCATGTGGCGGACAGTGACCACATGCGTGTGCCTTCCGAGCATCTGCTGGACAACAACTATCTGAACGAACGCGCAGGGTTGGTCACCGACCAGGCTGCCAATCCGGGGCATGGTTCGCCGAAACCGGGCGGCACGGTGTACCTGTCGGCAGCCGATGAAAGCGGCACGATGATCTCATTCATCCAGTCCAACTACATGGGCTTCGGCTCCGGGGTGGTGGTGCCGGGTACGGGCATCAGCCTGCAGAACCGTGGCGCGGGCTTCTCTCTCGATCCGCAACACGTCAACTACGTGGCACCGCGCAAGCGCCCATTCCACACCATCATTCCTGGGTTCGTGATGAATGCCGACGGCACGCCGTTGATGTCCTTCGGTTTGATGGGCGGGCCGATGCAAGCCCAAGGGCACCTGCAGATGATGATGCGCATCCTGCGCTATAAACAAAACCCACAGGCCGCCGCCGACGCCCCACGCTGGAGGCTCGAAGAGGGTTTGAAAGTCGCCGTGGAGCGCACATTCGACCCCAAGGTAATCCAGGCTTTGCGCGCCAAAGGTCATGACATTGAGGTGGAGGAGCCCAGCGGTGTGTTTGCCTTTGGCGGTGCGCAGATCATCCAGCGCACCGCTCATGGTTATGTCGGCGGCACCGACCCACGCAAAGATGGTGTGGTGGCTGCGTACTGAAAGCACGAAGGTAGCGTTGCCTCTTTATTGAGCGGTGGTTTTTCTGTTTGTCCAACCCCTGAATCGCGGCTGCGATGTGGGAGGCGCCACTACGTCTTCGGCGTAGCGCTGTCGTGCAGCAAACTCAGTGGTTTACAGGCTGTTTGATAAGAGGACTGCAGGCATTTTCCAGGCAAAAAAAAAAGCCACTCAATCTGAGTGGCTTTCTTCTGAATCTGGAGCGGGAAACGAGACTCGAACTCGCGACCCCGACCTTGGCAAGGTCGTGCTCTACCAACTGAGCTATTCCCGCATTGTCGTGTTGACGGGCGCCATTCTAGCGATTCAAAAACTCCCGTCAAGCCCTTGATTCAAAAACTTATTTTTTTTCTGCCGTGGTTTTCAGGTGCGGCCAGGCGGCCCTCAGGTATTGCACCATCGACCACAATGTCAGCCCTGCTGCCACCAGCAGCAACGCGTAGCCCAGAATGACCCAGAACGTGATGGCTGGCGGATTACCGAGCAGGATGACCAGCGCCAGCATCTGGGCAGCGGTTTTCCATTTGCCCATGTTCGAGACTGCGACCTGAGCTCTGGCGCCGATTTCTGCCATCCATTCGCGCAGGGCGGAAATGACGATTTCGCGTCCGATGATCACCGCCGCCGGCAGCGTCAGCCACAGGTTTGCGTGAGCCTGAACCAGTAACACCAATGCAACGGCCACCATGAGCTTGTCGGCGACCGGATCGAGAAACGCACCGAATGGCGTGCTCTGCTCCAGACGACGTGCCAGATACCCATCCAGCCAGTCGGTCGCCGCAGCAAAGGCAAACACCGCGCTGGCAGCCATATAGCTCCAGTGATAAGGCATGTAGAACAACAGAATGAAGATCGGAATCAGTAAAACGCGTAGTACGGTAATCAGATTAGGGATATTCATCGGCACAACTGGCTACGAGGTGAGCGAGCATTCTACTCGCTGTGCAGGTTTGCATAAATCGACTCTGCCAGCTTTTTACTGATTCCCGGTGCTTTTGCTATTTCATCGATGCTTGCACGAGACAATTCCTGAAGACCGCCGAAGTGTTTGAGCAGGTCGCGACGTCGTGTCGGCCCTACCCCGGCCACGCCTTCAAGCGTCGAGGTACGGCGAGTCTTGCCCCGTCTGGCGCGGTGCCCGGTGATTGCAAAACGGTGCGCCTCGTCTCGAATCTGCTGGATAAGGTGCAGCGCAGGCGAGTCACCCGGCAACGTGAACTCATGGGCGGCATCGTTGAGGTACAGGGTTTCGAAACCGGCCTTGCGCGTGGTGCCCTTGGCGACCCCGAGCAGGATGAGGTCCGGTATGGCCAGTTCATTCAGCACGTCGCGAGCCATCGCCATCTGCCCTTTACCACCGTCGACCAACAGGACGTCAGGCAGCTTGCCCTCTCCGTCCTTGATGCGGCTGTAGCGTCGGGTCAGCGCCTGATGCATGGCAGCATAGTCATCGCCTGCCGTCACGCCTTCGATGTTGAAACGGCGATAATCCGCCTTGATCGGGCCTTCCGGGCCGAATACCACGCAGGAAGCAACGGTCGCCTCACCACTGGAGTGACTGATGTCATAGCACTCGAGACGCACCGGCGGTTCGTCCAGATTGAGCACCTTGGCCAGCGCTTCGAAGCGCGACGCCACATGCTGGCGATTGGCAAGACGCGCCGACAGGGCCTGTTCAGCATTGGTCACCGCCAGTTGCTGCCAGCGCGCGCGGGTACCGCGCACCCGGTGGCTGATGGTCATCTCGCGACCGCGCGACTCTTCAATTGCGTCGATCAGGGCCGGAAAATCTTCATTAACGACGTTGACGATGACTTCGCTGGGCAACTCACGGTCAACGCCACCCAGGAAATATTGGGCCAGGAAGGCCGACATGACTTCGCCAACCTCCTCCTCGATACCCACCTGAGGGAAAAAATTCTTGCTGCCCAGTACGCGACCACCGCGCACCGAGATCAGATGCACGCACGCACCGCCCGGGTTGACGAACGCAGCGACCACATCGACGTCGCCGGTGCCGCCTTCCATGCTCTGCTGATCCTGCACACGGCGCAACAAGGCGACCTGATCGCGCAGTTCGGCCGCGCGCTCGAAATCCAGGGCCATGGCGGCCTTTTCCATTGCAGCGTTCAACTCGTCGCTCAAGGCATTACTGCGCCCTTCCAGAAACATCACCGAGTGACGCACATCTTCTGCGTACACCTCAGGCTCGACCAGATCAACGCACGGCCCTTTGCAGCGCTTGATCTGGTACTGCAGACAGGGTCGGTTACGGTTCTTGAAGTAACTGTCTTCGCACTGACGCACCAGAAAGGTCTTTTGCAGCAGACTAAGACTTTCCCTGATGGCACCCGCGCTCGGATAAGGGCCAAAATACCGGCCTTTGGCTTTCTTTGCGCCACGATGGATGCTCAGGCGCGGAAACTTGCCGTCGGACAGGAACACATACGGATAAGACTTATCGTCGCGCAGCAGAATGTTGTAAGGAGGTCGCCATTCCTTGATCAGCGTCTGTTCGAGCAACAGCGCTTCGGTTTCGTTACCGGTGATGGTGGTTTCAATCTGCGCGATGCGCGCCACCAGAGCGCCAGTCTTGGGCGCGTGCCCGGTCTTGCGAAAATAACTGGCGAGGCGCTTCTTCAGATTCTTGGCTTTGCCCACATACAGAAGCCTGGCTTCGGCATCGAACATGCGATAGACGCCGGGACGACCACTGCAGGTCGCGAGAAAGGCACTTGGATCAAAGGTCTGGGTCATGTTCAGGCGCTGGCGTCCACCATGCCGTGACGTACTGCCAGCAACGCCAATTCGACATCACTGCTGATGGAGAGCTTTTCAAAGATTCGGTAGCGGTAAGTATTCACGGTTTTCGGCGACAGGCACAGCTTGTCCGAGATGGTCTGGACCTTCTGGCAACCGACAATCATCAATGCAATCTGGATTTCGCGCTCGGACAGCAGGTCAAACGGTGAATTGTTGACCTGCGGCTGAAATGACTTTAGCGCCAGCTGTTGGGCAATCTGCGGGCTGATGTAGCGCTGACCGGCAAAGACCAGACGGATCGCCTGAACCATTTCCGCAAGGCCTGCGCCCTTGGTCATGTAACCGGCCGCTCCGGCCTGAAGCAGCCGCGTCGGAAATGGATCTTCTTCGCAGACCGTCACGGCCACGACCTTGATATCCGGATGGCTGCGCAAGAGCTTGCGGGTGGCTTCAAGGCCGCCGATGCCCGGCATCTTGACGTCCATCAGCACGACGTCGGGTTTGAGTTCCCGCGCCTTCTTCAAGGACTCCTCACCGGAATCGGCCTGACCTACCACCTGCAAGCCATCTATATCGGCGAGCATCCGTGTGATGCCTGTCCGAACAAGATCATGGTCATCGACAACTAGCACCCTAATCAAGCAGACACCTCGCGCAACGGACATAACGAATGCTATTCACCATAACAAAAACGGCGAGGCAGACCTAGGGGATGTTGCCGTTTTCGCTCGAACCGCCCGCAGGCAAGCTTCAGCACGAGAGAATGACGACGATTAACTGAGCCGGACGAGGCCGCGCAGCCTGGACCGGACCGGCTCAGGCGCGGCGTACAAGGGCAACAGACCCGGCAGCGCTCGACGGATCTGAAGAGAACGAGCGACCCTCAACTGTCGGTCGGCTTGTCGGTTGTGATGTACGAAGCCGACAGCTCCGCCATGGTCGTGGTCAACCGTCTGATCGCGTCCTGATCTTCCTTGTCGAGCACACGATAGCTGCCCAGCACCTTTTCTTCGGCAACACTGAGGTTGTCGACCGGAATCGGCGTAGGCGTTCCGGTGAGCACGTAGAGTACATCGACACCCTTGGCTGCTACCGCTGCCAGGTAATCGGCCTTGGGGGCACGATCGCCGCTTTCATACTTCCCTTGAGCGTTTGCTTCCACACCACCGATTTCACCGAAGGCACGCTGAGACAGCCCCAGACGTTCTCTTTCTTTTCTTAGTCGGTACCCAATTCCACTCATTTGAATGCATAACCCTGTTGACCCCATCCTTACGAATGGTAGAATCCAGCTAAAATTAAACTGATTTGAACGGTTTTGAACTATGCCCGGAATACGTACTGCTGCACAAGCCAAGGCCTGGCTCGAACAACAGGGTAAATCTGTTCAAGAATTCGCTCGGGAGAACAGCATTGATCCTGCGACGACCTACCAAGTGCTGGCAGGACGCAAGAAGGGAAAACGCGGCGAGGCCCATAAAGTGGCGGTTTTGCTGGGGATGAAGATTGGCAGCATCCCTTCCGAGGGTGATGCGTCCCAGACTGTGCCCGATTGAGGGGGATTGTTCCGAGCGGCGTCTTACGGAAATCCTTGCCGCCCAGCGGCACAGGCGGACTGACGAAATAGCCTTTTCTGACAGTTTTTGTCCGCAGCTCATCTTTCAGCAGCCCTGCGGCGGTAAAATCGATATCAATCCGATTGAATTTTCCAATTGAATGAGCGCACCAGCCTGAAGTAAGCTCCTGCTCATTCAACGGAGATACACCATGCTGCAAACCACACCATCACAGCGCTTCACCCATGCCAGCGCCCGTCGCTCGGCAGAAGCTGTGACTGTGCGCATTGCTCCAGCGATGGCAGATCTCCAGCTCAACGCTTATTACGGGTATTGGTTTAGCCACTGGCGCGCCTGATACCCATCCGGCGCCCACTTCAAGGGGACGCCAACCAGAGAATTCTCTACCCCCGGTCGGCTTCCCGACCGGGGGTTTTGTTTTTTTGGCCCTTCACAAAACACCACATTGAATCGAATCGAGGAACACGACATGAACTACGCCACCTATTACCGCAACGACATCGACTTCGCCTGGCGATTTAGCAACCTCCGTTCGGGACAGCCTGCCGCCTCCGATCGGTCACTGCCAGGTGGCAACTGCACACGTATGGCCGAACCGGCCCTTTGTCGAACACCCCAGTAGGGCTTTGAGCGGGAACACCACCCGCCAGCCCAGGAAGCCAGAACATGAATTCGTCCGTTGCCGTAAAACCGTCCGACCTGTCCAGCCACTCGATCACGCTGCCCCACAGCACATCCACCTCGACGCGCCTGCCCAGTGCCCTTGAGCTCAAAAGCAGCCTGCCGCTGAGCACCGCCCTGACCGAACAGGTCACCGCCCACCGCCGTGCCGTCAGCGCCATCCTTGAAGGCCAGGACTCACGCCTGCTGGTCGTCGTTGGCCCCTGCTCCTTGCACGATCCAGAGTCCGCACTCGAATACGCAGAACGCCTGGCCAGTCTCGCCTCTGAAGTGAGCGACCAGATGCTGCTGGTCATGCGCGCCTACGTTGAAAAGCCGCGCACGACCGTCGGCTGGAAAGGCCTGGCCTACGATCCCCGCCTCGACGGCAGCGACGACATGGCGGTGGGACTGAAGCTGTCACGGGAACTGATGCGCGAGATGCTGCACATAGGCCTGCCCGTCGCGACCGAGATCCTGCAGCCCATGGCAGCCGGCTACTTCGACGACCTGCTCAGCTGGGTCGCCATCGGTGCCCGCACAACCGAATCGCAGATCCACCGGGAAATGGCCAGCGGTCTGCCCATGGCGGTCGGTTTCAAGAACGGTACGGACGGTGGCGTCGCGGTAGCCAGTGATGCGATCCGCTCGGCGGCTCATCCCCATCGCCACTTCGGCATGGACAGCCACGGCCATCCGGCGATCATCGAGACGCGGGGCAACGCGGATACCCATATCGTGCTGCGCGGCGGACACAGCGGACCGAACCACGACAGCGAGAGCATTGCCAGAGTGCAGGCCAGTCTGGCAAAGAACCGGATTGCGGCGCGCATCATGGTCGACTGCAGCCATGCCAACAGTGGCAAAGACCCGCTGCGCCAGCCGCAGGTGTTCGACGATGTGCTCCAGCAGCGCCTGCAAGGCAACACATCCCTGATCGGCATGATGGTCGAAAGCCACCTGTTCGACGGCTGCCAGCCTTTGAGCAAAACCCTTGAATACGGTGTTTCGGTGACCGATGGCTGTCTGGGCTGGGCGGGAACCGAGCAGTTGCTGCGCCGGGCGGTTGATCGGTTGCGCTACAGATAACAGCGTTGCGAAGGAACTTTGTCAGGAAATACCGAACTGATTCCGGTAGGCTATTTCTTTTTTTTCACAGGAGATTCTTCCCCATGGCTAAAGCCACTGCCCGCCACATCCTTGTTTCGAGCGAAGAGAAGTGCAACGAACTCAAGGCACAGATCGAAGGCGGCGCTGATTTCGCTGAAGTTGCCAAAGCCAATTCCACCTGCCCATCCAGCCGCCAGGGCGGTGAACTGGGTTCGTTCGGTCCAGGCCAGATGGTCAAGGAATTCGACACCGTCGTGTTCAGCGCTCCGGTGAATACCGTTCAGGGTCCGGTCAAGACCCAGTTCGGCTATCACCTGCTGGAAGTGACCAGCCGTCAGGACTGATCCTGTCGCACGGTTACACACGGGTTACCAAACGGCTCATCTTCGGATGGGCCGTTTTTGCAGGTGGCTTGGCGAATCACGGATTTATCTGTAGAAGATACCGCTGTCTGCAATGCGACGCCGGACGCTTCTACGGTCAATCGGGATTCGAGTAATGCGTTTTGTTTTTTCTTCACTGATCGCCGCAACACTGGCGCTGGCCTCATCCTCGCTGTTCGCCGCACCGCAACACGCCCTGACCGTTTATGGTGAAGTGCCCCGCTACCCCGCCAACTTCCAGCATTTCGATTACGTGAACCCCGACGCCCCGAAAGGCGGCAGCATGCGCCGCTCCGCAATCGAGATTGGTCAGTTCGATCATCTGATGCCGTTCACAGACAAAGGCATGGGCGTTTCCCAGATCAACGGCATGCTGTATTCGCCGCTGGCCGTACGCTCGATGGACGAGCCCTATACCGTTTACGGGCTGGTGGCCGAGAAGATGGAGCGTGGCGCTGACGGCCTGTCCCTCACCTTCTACCTGAATCCCAAGGCACGCTTTGCCGACGGCACAGCGATTACCGCCAATGATGTGAAATACACCTATGAGCTGCTGATGACCCAAGGCAGCATGCAGTACCGCACCCAGTTCGAAGCGGTCAAAGGCCTGGAAGTCGAATCACCGACGCAGATCCGTTTCGACTTCAAACACAGCGACAGTCGCACCCTGCCCCTGGATCTCGCCTCGTTGCCGGTGTTTCCCGAACACTGGTGGAAGACCCGCGACTTTGCCAGCGGCGCAGGCTTCGAAGTGCCGCCGGGCAGCGGCCCTTACAAGATCGCGCATGTTGATCCGGGTCGCACCATCACGTTCGAACGTGATCCGACATGGTGGGGCAAGGATCTGCCGGTCAGCCGCGGTCTCTATAACTTCGACACGTTCAGCATCGAGTACTTCGGCGACATCGACGTCGCGCGTCAGGTGCTCAAGGGCGGCGCCTACGACTACAACCGGGAGTTCTCGGCCACCGGCTATTCGATTCGCTACGACAGCCCGCAATTGAGCGACGGAAGACTGCAAAAGGCGCATCTGGCCAAGGGCGCCGTGCAAAGTTCGCAGGGTTTTGTGTTCAACCTGAACCGACCGATGTTTCAGGACCGAAGGGTACGACAGGCGCTGTCGCTGCTCTGGGATTTCGAGTGGACCAACCGGCAGATGATGCGCAGCATGTACATCCGCCAGGACAGCTACTTTTCCAACTCCGAGCTGGCCGCCACGGAACTGCCAACACCAGCCGAACTGAAGATTCTTGAACCGTTGCGCGGCCAGGTGCCGGAGCAGGTGTTCGATACGGTCTACAAGACGCCCAAGACCGATGGCACGGGCTTTATCCGTGACAAGCAACTGCAAGCGCTGGAACTCATGAAGGAAGCCGGCTGGACCCCCAAAGGGGACGAACTGGTGAACGCACAAGGAGAGCCGTTCCGTTTCACTTTTCTCAACGCCCAGAACGGTTTGGAGCGCATGTTGCTGCCCTACAAGCGCAATCTGGCGCAGATCGGCATCCATTTCGATATTCGCCGAATCGATGCAGCGCAGTACCTGAACCGGGTCATGGCTCGTGACTACGACATGATCGTCACCGGCTATCCGGTTTCCACCTCGCCGGGCTCGGAGCTATACAACAGCTTCGGCTCCAGGGTGGCGATGGATCCCGGCTCCAGCAATTACATGGCGCTGCAGGACCCGGCTGTGGACACGCTGATTGCCGGGCTGCTCAAGGCCGATAACAAGCAGACGATGACTGACTATGCGCACTGCCTGGACCGCGTGCTGCAGTGGAATTATTACTGGATTCCCAACTATTACCCGCCCGGTTCCTCGACCGTGTGGTGGAACCGCTTCGGGATTCCCAAGATCCAGGCCAGCAACAACGAAGCCATCGAAACCTGGTGGGAAGTCAGCCCGACAGCGCTGACCAACGAGCAGTTCGCGGCCAAACGCGGTGCTTCAGCCCTTGTTTCGGAGATGAAGTAGATGCTCGGCTACATTCTGCGGCGTCTGCTGCTGATCATCCCGACCCTGCTGTGCATTCTGCTGGTCAACTTTTTCATTGTGCAGGCGGCGCCCGGCGGCCCGGTCGAACAGGCCATTGCGCGGCTGCAGGGCATCGGCGGCGTTACCGCAGGTGCCAGCGCCTCTGAGTCGGCTGGTGCCGGGCAATCCAGAGCCTCCCGCGGGCTGGACCCCATGCTGATCAAGGAAATCGAGCATCAGTATGGTTTCGACAAACCACTGCACGAACGGCTGTGGCTGATGCTCAAGAACTACGCACAACTGGACTTCGGCAACAGTTTCTTTCGCGGGGCGACGGTCACCGACCTGATTCTGCAGAAGATGCCGGTCTCCATCTCTCTGGGGCTCTGGGCGACGCTGCTGACCTATCTGGTGTCGATTCCTCTGGGCATTCGCAAGGCCGTCAAACATGGCAGCCATTTCGATATCTGGAGCAGTACCGCCATCATCATCGGCTACGCAACGCCAGCCTTTCTGTTCGCCATGCTGCTGATCGTGGTGTTCTGCGGCGGCACCTCGATGAGCTGGTTTCCGGTGCGAGGGCTGGTATCGGACAACTTCGATCAACTGTCGACACTGGGCAAGATCGCCGACTATTTCTGGCACCTGGTGCTGCCGGTGTCGGCACTGGTCATCGGTGGTTTCGCCTCCCTGACCTTGCTGACCAAACACTCGTTTCTCAATGAGATCACCCGTCAATACGTGATTACCGCCAGAGCCAAGGGCATGAGCGAACGGCGCGTGCTGTACGGCCATGTGTTTCGCAACGCCATGCTGCTGGTGGTGTCGGGTATTCCCCAGGCGTTTATCAGTGTGTTCTTTGCAGGATCGCTGCTGATCGAGGTGATTTTCTCGCTGGATGGTCTGGGGCGCATGAGTTACGAAGCCGCCGTTTCGCGGGACTATCCCGTAGTGTTCGGCTCGCTGTTCATCTTCACGTTGTTCGGGCTGCTGATCAAACTGGTGGGGGACGTCTGTTACACGCTGGTCGATCCCAGAATCGACTTCAACGCGAGGACGGCATGATGCGCAGTCTTTCTCCGCTCGCCCGTCGCCGTCTGGAGCGCTTTCGGGGCAATCGCCGAGGCTGGTGGTCGCTCTGGCTATTCTGCGCCCTTTTCGCCCTGACGCTGGGTGGCGAACTGATCGCCAACGACAAGCCGCTGATGGTCAGCTACCAGCACTCGTTGTATTTCCCGGTGTTCAAGCGTTACACCGAGCAGCAATTCGGGGGCGAGCTGCCGTTCCAACCGGACTACCGCAGTGACTATGTGCGCCAGTTGATCGACAAGGGCGATGGCTGGATGCTGTTCCCGCCCATCCCGTTCAGCGACGACACACCCAACTACGAGCTGAGCATCCCTGCGCCCAGCCCGCCGTCTGCGACCAACTGGCTGGGCACTGACGATCAGGCCCGCGATGTGCTGGCCAGGGTCATCTTCGGTGCCCGCGTGTCGATTCTTTTCGCGCTGGCTCTGACCTTCATCAGCGCCTTGATCGGCATCACCGCAGGTGCGCTTCAGGGTTATTACGGCGGTTGGGTGGATCTGCTTGGCCAGCGTCTGCTGGAAGTCTGGTCGGGCCTGCCGGTGCTGTACCTGCTGATCATTCTCTCGGGCTTTGTCGAGCCGGACTTCTGGTGGCTGCTGGGCATCATGGCCTTGTTTTCCTGGCTGACCCTGGTGGACGTGGTGCGTGCCGAGTTTCTGCGTGGCCGAAATCTGGAATACGTCAAAGCCGCACGCGCCCTCGGGCTGAGCGACCGGACAGTGATCCTGCGCCATATCCTGCCGAACGCCATGAACGCCACGCTCAGTTACCTGCCTTTCATTCTTACAGGCGCGATTTCGACCCTGACCGCACTGGATTTCCTTGGCTTCGGCATGCCGGCGGGCAGTGCTTCGCTGGGCGAGCTGATCGCTCAGGGCAAACAGAACCTGCAGGCACCCTGGCTGGGCCTCACGGCGTTTTTCGCCCTTGCCCTGATCCTCACGCTGCTGGTGTTCATTGGCGAGGCGCTGCGCGATGCCTTCGACCCGAGGTCCTGACATGCAAGAAAACCTGATCGAAATCCGCGACCTGAGTGTTGCCTTCAGCGGGCAGACAGTGGTCAGCAACCTGAGTCTGGATGTACGGCCGGGCGAGTGCCTGGCGCTGGTTGGCGAGTCCGGCTCAGGCAAGTCGGTCACTGCACACTCGATTCTGCAACTGCTGCCCAAAAGCGGCACCGTCACGACGGGCAGCATTACCTATCGCGGCCAGCAACTGGTCGGCGCTAGCGATCAAACCCTGCGGGAGTTGCGCGGTAACCGCATCGCCATGATCTTTCAGGAGCCCATGACGTCGCTGAACCCTCTGCACACTGTGTCCAAACAGATCGGTGAAACCCTGTTGCTACACCGCGGCATGGCCGGACGGGAGGCCCAGAAGCGGATCATTGAATTACTGGAACTGGTGGGCATCCAGCAGCCGCACAAGCGACTGAAGGCCTACCCCCATGAACTGTCCGGCGGCCAGCGCCAGCGGGTGATGATTGCGATGGCGCTGGCCTGCGAGCCGGAATTGTTGATTGCCGACGAGCCGACCACTGCGCTGGATGTGACCGTACAACGCAAGATCCTGCTGCTGCTCAAGGAATTGCAGCAACGCCTGGGCATGTCGTTGCTGCTGATCAGCCATGACCTGAACCTGGTACACAGCGTCGCGCAGCGGGTCTGTGTGATGCGCGCGGGCGAAATCGTCGAACAGGCCGATTGCCAGTCGCTGTTCAAGGCACCTCAACACCCCTACAGCCGTCTGCTGCTGGATGCCGAGCCTGCAGGCGAGCCATTGCCGCGTGATGCGCGGGAGAACGTGCTCGAAGTCGACAACCTGAAGGTATGGTTCTCGTTGACGGGCGGCATTCTGAGGCGGCACAAGGAATACCTGAAAGCAGTCGATGACATCAGTCTGAGTATCGAGCGCGGCAAGACCCTGGGCATCGTCGGTGAATCGGGGTCCGGAAAGTCGACGCTGGGCCAGGCCATTCTGCGACTGCTGGATTCGCGTGGCAGCATCCGCTTTCGTGGCAACGCGCTGGACGGCCTGAACCAGAAACAGATGCGGCCCTGGCGCAAAGAGATGCAGGTGGTGTTTCAGGATCCTTATGGCAGTCTCAGCCCGCGCATGTCCGTGGCGCAGATCATCGCCGAAGGTCTGGAGGTGCATGGCGGCCTGGATGCGGTTCAGTGTGATGTCGAGGTGATACGCGCATTGGAAGAAGTCGGTATCGATCCGCAGAGCCGTCATCGCTATCCACACGAGTTTTCCGGCGGCCAGCGACAACGCATCGCCATCGCCCGGGCACTGGTGCTCAAACCGGCGCTGATCCTGCTCGACGAACCCACTTCGGCGCTGGATCGCACCGTGCAGAAGCAAGTCGTTGCCCTGCTGCGCGAGTTGCAGGAGAAACACGGCCTGACCTACCTGTTCATCAGCCACGATCTGGCGGTGGTCAAGGCCTTGGCCCATGATGTAATCGTGGTCAAGGACGGCAAGGTGGTCGAGCGAGGCCCCAGCCACGCGGTATTCGAGTCGCCGCAGCAGCCGTACACCCAGGAGTTGCTGGCGGCCGCGCATCCGGGCTTCATCTGATTGCTTAAAAACGGACAGTCTGTGCGGCCAGGCGCCCGCTTTTGACGGAACACCTCCATGAACGACAACAATCTCAACGACTATAAAAGCATCCGGCGCCTGGCGATCCGTTCGCTGTTCGAGATCATCGAGCAATCCAGTGAAGGGACGGTCATCGTCGACAAGGACGCACGTATCGTCTGGATCAACGAGCGGTATGCGCGGCGTTTCGGGCTGCAGGATCCGACCCTGGCCATCGGGCAGCCGTGCGAGAACGTGATTCCTGGCAGTTTGCTGCGTCAGGTGGCGAGCAACGGCCAGCCCATCCTGCTGGACATGATGGACACGGCCAAGGACCCGCTGGTGGTCATGCGCCTGCCCATCCACGATGACGCGGGCGGACTGATCGGCGCCATCGGCTTTGCGCTGTTCGATCAGTTGCAGACGTTGTCTCCCCTGCTCACCCGCTACCTGAGCATGCAACAGGAGCTGGCCACTACACGCTCGCTGCTCAAGGCGCGGCAGGCCAAGTACAGCTTCGCGCACTTCATTGGTACCAGCGAGGCGTCGCTTGAGGTCAAGCGTCGCGCCAGACGCGGCGCCAACACTCAGTCAACCGTGTTGCTGCTGGGTGAAACCGGGACTGGCAAGGAATTGCTCGCCCATGCCATTCACAACGCCTCGCCCCGGGCGGGCAAGCCGTTTGTCAGTATCAACAGCGCCGCGATCCCGGAAACCCTGTTGGAAGCAGAATTCTTCGGCACCGCACCCGGCGCTTTCACCGGTGCCGAACGCAAGGGACGCCCCGGAAAGCTGAAAATCGCTCAAGGGGGCACGCTGTTTCTCGATGAGATTGGCGACATGCCGCTGGCCCTGCAAAGCAAACTGCTGCGCGTACTGCAGGAAAAGGAATACGAGCCGGTGGGCTCCAACGAAGTCTTTCAAAGCGATGTGCGCTTGATCGCGGCAACGTCCACTGACCTTGAAGCCGCCATCCAGCGCGGCGAGTTTCGCGCCGACCTTTATTACCGGCTCAACGTGCTGCCTATCAAAGTGCCGCCCTTGCGCGAGCGTCTCGAGGACCTGCCCGCACTCAGCGAGGCGATTCTGGAAGAACTGCGCAGTCATCATGAACTGGAAAGCGAGGCGCTGGGAGTGCTCGCCCGACACGCCTGGCCTGGCAATATCCGTGAGCTGCGCAACGTACTGGAGCGTGCCGCGCTGCTGAGTGACGAGTCGTTGCTGACCGCTGCAGATATTCAGGCAGCCATCGGTACGCTGATGCCGTTGAAGGCAACCGCCGCAAGCGTCAGCAGCCCCGTGCACCAGGAGACGTTCAGCGAGGCGCGGCAGCGCTTCGACCGCCACCTGATCGAAACCACCTTGCATCAGTGCGCAGGCAGCGTCGTGCTGGCAGCCAGCCAACTGGGCCTGGGGCGCTCCACTCTCTACAAGAAAATGGCGACCTTGGGCATTGCCGAGTCTCCCTAAAGAGACAGCAGTCTTTTTAGGGAGATAGCGCTAAATCTCCTGTAATCAGGCTCTTTATGATCGATTTATCGCCGCGCTGCAGACCTGAGCACTGTTATCTGTCTCTATTTGTAGACAAAACCTTGGTCTGCATTCTGGTCAGACTGAAAATACTCATATATTTCAACATCTTGCTTACATGGCACGAAACCCGCTATGTCGACTGCAGCTGTTCCGGTTTCATCAAAAACAATAACAACAGGAGACACCTGATGAGCGTTCTCATCGCCCTCGCAGCGCTTGCGCTGTTGATGCTTGCCGCCTACCGCGGCTACAGCGTCATTCTTTTCGCACCCATCGCGGCTCTGGGTGCCGTGCTGCTGACCGACCCCTCGGCGGTGGCCCCGGCGTTTACCGGGGTGTTCATGGACAAGATGGTCGGCTTCATCAAGCTGTATTTTCCGGTATTCCTCTTGGGCGCAGTGTTCGGCAAGCTGATCGAGCTGTCCGGGTTTTCACGCTCCATTGTGGCAGCCGCCATCGGCGTGCTTGGCACGCGCCAGGCCATGCTGGTGATCGTGCTGGTCTGCGCACTGCTGACCTACGGCGGCGTGTCACTGTTCGTCGTGGTGTTCGCGGTCTATCCGTTCGCTTCGGAGATGTTCAGGCAGAGCAACATTCCCAAGCGCCTGATCCCGGCCACCATCGCTTTGGGCGCGTTCTCGTTCACCATGGATGCCCTGCCCGGCACGCCACAGATCCAGAACATCATTCCGACCACCTTTTTCAACACCACCGCATGGGCGGCACCGTGGCTCGGACTCATCGGTTCGATTTTCGTGTTCAGCGCAGGCATGCTTTATCTGCAACGCCAGCGCAACAAGGCACAACGTGCCGGTGAAGGTTACGGCACTGAACTGCGCAACGAACCGGAGACTGCCCCTGACCTCAAGCTGCCCAATCCCTGGCTGGCGTTGTCGCCACTGGTCGCCGTGGGCGTCATGAACCTGCTGTTCACCTGGTGGATTCCGCAGTGGTACGGCAAGACCCACACGCTCGCGCTGCCAGGCATGGCGGCACCGGTGCAGACCGAAGTGGCCAAGGTCACGGCCATCTGGGCAGTCGAAGCGGCGCTGCTGGTCGGCATTCTGATGGTGCTGATCTTCGGCTTCCGGGCCATTAAAAGCAGGCTCGCTGAAGGCACCAAAAGCGCAGTGAGCGGCGCGTTGCTGGCGGCCATGAACACGGCCTCCGAGTACGGATTTGGTGCGGTCATCGCCTCACTTCCGGGGTTTCTGGTGCTGGCCAACGGTCTCAAAAGCATCCCCAACCCGCTGGTCAATGAAGCGATCACCGTCACGCTGCTGGCTGGCATCACCGGTTCCGCGTCGGGCGGCATGAGCATCGCCCTGGCCGCCATGTCGCAGAACTTCATCGCCGCCGCCAATGCCGCGAACATCCCGCTGGAGGTTCTGCACCGGGTGGCCGCCATGGCCAGCGGCGGCATGGACACGCTGCCGCACAACGGCGCAGTGATCACCCTGCTGGCGGTGACCGGGCTGACCCACCGCGAAGCCTACAAGGACATTTTCGGCATCACATTGATCAAGACGCTGGCGGTATTCGTCGTTATTGCAACGTTCTACGCCACCGGCATCGTGTAAGGAATCGATTATGAATCTGCAAGGCAAAACCGCACTGGTGACCGGCTCCACCAGCGGCATCGGTCTGGGCATCGCGCTCGAACTGGCCAAGGCTGGCGCCGACGTGATCCTCAACGGCTTTGGTGATACATCCGAAGTGATCAGTCAGGTCGAACAGGCTGGCGGCAAGGTCGGCCATCATCCGGCCGACGTGAGCGATCCGGCGCAGATCGCGGACATGATCGCCTATGCCGAGCGTGAGTTCGGCGGCGTCGATATTCTGGTCAATAACGCCGGTATTCAGCACGTCAGCAGCGTGGAAGAGTTTCCGGTCGAGCGCTGGGATTCGATCCTCGCCATCAACCTGTCCTCGGTCTTCCACACCACGCGCCTCAGTCTGCCGGGCATGAGCAGAAAAGGCTGGGGGCGGATCATCAACATTGCCTCGGTGCACGGGCTGGTCGGTTCGACCGGCAAGGCGGCGTACGTGGCGGCCAAGCACGGCGTGATCGGTCTGACCAAGGTCGTCGCGCTGGAAACCGCCTCCACCCAGATCACCTGCAACGCCATCTGCCCCGGCTGGGTGCTGACCCCGCTGGTACAGCAACAGATCGACAAGCGAGGCGGAACCGAGCAGGCGCGTTACGACCTGTTGGCGGAAAAGCAGCCATCACTGGATTTCGTCACGCCGCAGCAACTGGGTGAGCTGGCGCTCTTCCTGTGCAGCGATGCGGCAGTTCAGGTGCGTGGCGCAGCCTGGAATGTGGACGGCGGCTGGCTGGCTCAGTAGCGACGTTGCCCCTCAGCTCTGGGACGGGGGCTCGTCGTCGACCAGCCCCCACTCGACCATGCTCGGCTTGGCCGCGCCGGTCGGCGCAGCAGGCGCTGTCGTGAGGGTGTTCACCCCGTTTTCGCCGTGCAACTTGAGGCGCAGGCGCACGTTGTTCTGCGAATCCGCATGTTTCAGCGCTTCCTCTTCGCTGATCGCGCCCTCCACCGCAAGGTTGAACAGCGCGGTATCGAAGGTCTGCATGCCCAGGCTGCCGGACTTCTCCATGATCCCTTTGAGTTCGTTCAACTGGTTACGCTGGATCAGATCACGAATGGTCGGCGTGCCCATCATCACCTCCACCGCTGCACGGCGCTTGCCATCCGGGGTTTTGACCAGGCGCTGCGACACGAACGCCTTGAGGTTGTTACCCAGGTCATGCAGCAATTGTGGACGACGTTCTTCCGGGAAGAAGTTGATGATCCGGTCCAGCGCCTGGTTGGCGTTGTTGGCGTGCAGGGTCGAGATTGCCAGGTGCCCGGTGTCGGCGAATGCCAACGCGTGCTCCATGGTTTCACGGTCGCGGATCTCGCCTATCAGAATCACATCCGGTGCCTGGCGCAGGGTGTTTTTCAGCGCAGCCCTGAAGCTGCGGGTATCGACGCCCACCTCCCGCTGATTGACGATAGATTTCTTGTGCCTGTGAATGAATTCGACCGGGTCTTCAATGGTGATGATATGGCCGCTGGCGTTGCGGTTGCGGTAGTCGATCAGCGCCGCCAATGAAGTGGACTTACCCGAACCGGTGGCACCGACGAACAGCACCAGGCCATGCTTTTCCATGATCACATCGAGCAGAATCGGCGGCAGATACAGGTCTTCGAAGCGCGGGATGTCCAGCTTGATGTTACGCGCCACGATCGACACTTCGTTGCGCTGCATGAAGATGTTGATCCGGAAACGCCCGATGCCCGCCAGCGAAACGGCGAGGTTCATTTCCAGCTCGCGCAGGAACTCCAGCTTCTGCTCTTCATCCATCAGGCCCTGGGCGATCTTCGCCACTTCGCCCGGCTTGAGGGTTTCGGTGCCCAGAGGCTTGAGCACGCCATTGAACTTGGCGCAGGGCGGCGCTCCGGTGGAAAGATAAAGGTCCGATCCGTCCTGACTGGCCAGAATCTTCAACAACGCCGGGAAATCCATAATCACTACCGTACGAAATCAGGGTGGAAAAACGTTTGCCTGTCGCCTGAGCGCCAGATGCCGCAAGGACAGGCATAATGGCAGGCTTTTACAGTTGCTGGATATCGAGACATGAAAGCACAGGCCCGCCATATTCTGGTGAAAACTGCCGAAGAGGCCGAACAGCTCAAGCAGCGTATCGCCAAGGGCGAGGCGTTTGACGTATTGGCCAAGAAGCATTCTAGCTGCCCATCCGGCAAACGCGGCGGCGATCTGGGCGAAGTCCGGCCAGGACAGATGGTCGGCGCCATCGACCAGGTGATTTTCAAGAAGCCGCTGCGCACCGTGCACGGGCCGATCAAGAGCAAGTTCGGCTACCACTTGGTGCAGGTTTTTTACCGGGATTGACGAAAACGGCCCGCCTGCGCGAACGCAGGCGGGCCGTCAATTTGACCTCAGCGATTACTTCGCGGAGATCGCGCTGTCTACCAGCACCTGAGCCTCTTCGACCAGACGCTTCAGGTGATCCTCGCCCACGAAGCTCTCGGCGTAGATCTTGTAGATGTCTTCTGTGCCCGATGGGCGCGCCGCGAACCAGCCGTTTTCAGTCATGACTTTCACGCCGCCAAACGCCTGATCATTGCCCGGCGCATTGCTCAGCACGTTCTGGATCGACTCGCCCGCAAGTTCAGTGGACGTGACCTGCTCCGGCGACAGCTTGCTCAGCAACGCCTTCTGCTGCGGATTGGCCTTGGCGTCGACACGGGTCGAATACGGCTTGCCCAACTGCTCGGTCATGGTCTGGTAGTGCTCGCTCGGATCACGGCCGGTACGTGCAGTGATCTCGGCCGCCAGCAGCGCCGGAATCAGACCGTCCTTGTCGGTGGTCCAGACCGTGCCGTCACGACGCAGGAACGAAGCGCCCGCGCTCTCCTCGCCTCCAAAGCCCAGCGAACCTTCGAACAGACCTTCAGCGAAGTATTTGAAGCCCACCGGCACTTCGTACAGGCGTCGTCCCAGACGCGCGGCGACACGGTCGATCATGCCGCTGCTGACGACGGTCTTGCCGACCGCTGCGTCAGCGCGCCACTCGGGACGATTCTGAAACAGATAATCGATGGACACCGCCAGGTAGCTGTTAGGCGTCATCAGGCCGCCGGTCGGGGTCACGATGCCGTGGCGGTCGTGGTCGGGGTCGCAGGCAAAGGCGACCTGATAGCGATCCTTGAGGCCGATCAGGCTCTGCATGGCATGGCTGGACGACGGGTCCATACGGATCTGTCCGTCCCAGTCAACGCTCATGAAGCGGAAGGTCGGGTCGACGAACTTGTTCACCACGTCCAGGTTCAGGCCGTAATGCTCGCCAATCGCCGTCCAGTAGTTGACCCCGGCGCCGCCCAGCGGATCCACGCCAAGGCGCAGTCCGGCATCGCGAATGGCATCCATGTCGATGACATTCTTCAGGTCTGCCACGTACGTATTGACGTAGTCATGACGATGAGTGGTGTCAGCACGCAGGGCCTTTTCGTGGCTCATGCGCGACACGCCCAGGACCTTCTCGGCCAGCAATTCGTTGGCCTTGTTCTCGATCCACTTGGTAACGTCGCTGTCGGCCGGGCCGCCGTTGGGCGGGTTGTACTTGAAGCCGCCGCTCTGGGGCGGGTTGTGCGACGGGGTGATGACGATGCCGTCCGCAAGGCCCGAGGTACGGCCACGGTTGTAGCAGATGATCGCGTGGGAAACCGCAGGCGTCGGCGTGTACTCATCGCCCTGTGAAATCATCACCTGCACGCCATTGGCCGCCAGCACTTCAAGCGCTGTGGCAGCAGCCGGAGTGGACAGTGCGTGGGTATCGGCGCCCAGGAACAGGGGGCCGTCGATGCCCTTGGTCTGGCGATACAGGCAGATGGCCTGACTGATGGCCAGGACGTGCCATTCGTTAAAGCTCAGTTCGAACGAGGTGCCACGATGACCGGAGGTGCCGAACGAAACACGCTGGGTGGCGACCGAAGCATCGGGCTGGCCGGTGTAATAAGCCGTGACCAGTCTCGGGATATCGACCAGTAACTGCGCAGGTGCCAGCTTGCCGGCGAAAGGACTGAGACTCATACAACCTCCGTGGATAAAAAGAAAATTCGTACAGAAGAAATCGAACGGACCGCGAGCGATGCGGCAGTTTACTGGCAGTTCGACAGCGACGCTCAAATATCGATCCTTAAGTCTTTGAGCCAACTGGACGCCACCAGGCAGGAAACAGCTGCGTCACCTTGTGCTCGGCAAAACGGTCATCGATCAGCATCACCACACCGCGATCACTCTGGCTGCGAATGACTCGGCCGGCCGCCTGTATGACTTTCTGCACGCCGGGATACAGATAGGTGTAATCGTAGCCAGCGCCAAACAAGGCCGCCATGCGCTGCTTGAACTGTTCATTGACGGGGTTGAGCTGTGGCAGCCCGAGCGTGGCGATGAACGCACCGATCAGGCGTGCACCGGGCAAATCGATGCCTTCGCCGAAAGCGCCGCCCAGCACCGCAAAACCGATGCCCTGACTGCTCAGGGTGAAGCGTTCGAGAAAGGCATGTCGTTCGTCTTCGCCCATGCCCCTCGCCTGCTGCCAGAGCGTGATGTGCGGATGCGTGCGCGCCATCAGTTCCGCAACCTGCTGCAGGTAATCGAAACTGCTGAAGAACGCCAGGTAATTGCCCGGCCGTGCCTGGAACTGCTCCGCCATCAGTTCGACGATGGGTGCCAGTGACGCCTGTCGATGGGTGTAGCGCGTAGAGATGCGACTGACGATATGCACCTCCAGTTGTTCGTGATGAAACGGCGACTCCACATCAATCCACACCGTGCTGGCGGGCAGTCCCAACAGATCGCGATAATAATGGCTCGGGTTGAGTGTGGCGGAAAACAGCACCGTACTGCGCGCCGCCGTCAGACGCGGCTGGATGAAGCGGGCGGGCACCACATTGCGCAGACTCAGGCGCGACAGGCTGCCTTTGCTGCCGACATCCCGCTTGGCAATGTCGAACAGGAAGTGCTCATCGAACAGTTCTGCAATGCGCACAAAACTGATCGCTTCCAGATAGAAGCCTTGCAACGCAACGTCAACCGCCTGTGGGTGTTCGTTGAAATGATCACCCACGGTTGAAATGCAGAGGTTGAGGCTGTTGAGGAATTTATCCGGCAGTTGGGCATAGGCCTGGTAGACGCCCGTCTGTTCCTTGTGCAGCGCTGTCCACTGCCGACTCACGCGCTGCAAGGCTTTCTTCACTGGCTCAGGCGCCGTGTGGATCAACGTCTTGACCGTATTTTGGTCGAGGCTGGCGCTGTACATCTGTCGCGCGCGCTCGACCATGTTGTGGGCTTCGTCTACCAGCGTCGCGACGCGCCACTGATTCAGCTGGCCGAGACCGAACAGCAGCGCGCTCAGGTCAAAATAATAGTTGTAGTCGCCGACGACGACGTCGGCCCAGCGCGCCAGTTCCTGACTCAGGTAATACGGACAGACCTGATGCTGCAACGCGATGTCGCGCACACCGGCCTGATCCAGCCAGGGCGATTGCACGGCCGCCGAACGTGCCGCAGGCAAGCGGTCATAGAATCCCTTGGCCAGCGGGCATGAATCGCCATTGCAGGCTTTGTCCGGGTATTCGCAGGCCTTGTCCCGCGCCACCAGCTCCAGCACTCGCAATCCGAGCGTCGGTGCGCTTTTGCCGATCACCTGCAAGGCATCCAGCGCGAGTCTTCGGCCCGGCGTCTTGGCAGTCAGGAAGAAGATCTTGTCGAGCGTCTGGACCGGCATCGCCTTGAGCAACGGAAACAGCGTACCGACAGTCTTGCCGATGCCGGTCGGGGCCTGCGCCATCAGACAACGCCCAGTGCTCACGGCCTTGTAGACCGACTCCGCCAGGGTTCGCTGACCGGTACGAAACGCGGGATGAGGAAAGGCCAGCGTGCCCAGTGACTGATGCAGCTCTTGCGTGTGGGCCAGTTCCTGACGCGCCCAGCTCAGAAACAGCGCGCACTGCTGTTCGAAAAAACCTCGCAGCGCCTCGGCACTGAACTGTTCTCGAATCAGGGTTTCCTGCTCGCTGACGATGTTGAAATACACCAGCGCGAGCGTAACGTCCTGAAGATCGAGCTGCTGGCAGAGCAGCCAGCCGTAGACCTTCACCTGAGCCCAGTGCAACTGACGGTGATTGGCAGGCATGGCGTCCAGCTCGCCGCGATAGGTTTTCACTTCTTCCAGCTGATTGCGGCCCGGATCGTAGCCGTCCGCCCTGCCCCTGACAGTCAGTTCTTCGTAGTCACCCGTCAAGCTCAGTTCGGCCTGATAGTCAGCACCCCGTCGGGAAGCGACCGTGCGATGTCCAGCGATACCTTCCTGTGCCGTGGGTGATGGCGTGAAGCGCAGGTCGAGGTCGCCCACCTTGGCGGTGAACTCGCACAACGCACGCACAGCCACCGTATACCGTTGCGTCGGCAGAGGGTCGAGGACGGGCACGGATTCAGCGTGGGCGGGAGCGGTCGAAGTCACTGCGAGGAGAAGCCATTAATGATGAGTACTGGACAGGCGTCCAGTTAACAGCCTCGCAGCAGCGCTGGCAAACACAAATGGATCGACGGGCGATCACTTGGCCACTTGATTGCCACTCGCCTGCTCGAACGCCTCGGCCAGTGCGATGAACAGAGGCTCGGAGTCATCGCTCCCGTTCACGGCATAGCCGATACGCAGATGCTGCCGATGCAGCCCTTCCAGACTGAACAACTCGCCGGGACTGATGACAATGCGTTGCTCCAGCAGGCACGCAAAGACCTTTCGCATGTCCACTGTGTGGAGGCTTTCAGCCCAGATTCCGCTGCCACCTGCCGGGATTTCGTATCGCAGCGCATGTGCCAGATGGCGGTCGAGCCGCTCGGTCGTATTCCGCATTCGTCCGGCCAGTGAGCTTCGCAGCGAATCCAGGTACCGGTCCAGACGTCCACTCGTGTAAAGCCTGGCGATTGCCTTCTGGCGAATCGGCGGCAGCTCGAACGAACGCTGCAGAAAATAGCGTTGCCAGTCCCGCTCCAGCGTCTGGCACAACAGGTAGCCATACGGCGCCTCCGGTCCCAACGTTTTGGCGAAGGAACCCAGAATCAGCAGATGCTGCGGTTCGATCAGATCACGCAGGCGGATAGCCTGACGTGCAAACAGCAGCTCGCCGTGGCTGTCATTTTCCAGCACCCGGATCTTGTGGCGGTTCAGTAACAAGGCTGCAGCCCGGGTGTTGTCATCAGAACGAATGCTGCCCCGGACCGGATTGAGCACCGATGACAGCAGCGCCATGCCAATTCGCTCGCTCAGCAACACCTGCTCAAGCTTGGCCAGATCAATGCCTGCGTGCTCGTCCAGCGGCATTTCGATAACACGAATGTCGAACGCCTGCAGCATCCGCAACAACGTCCACGGACAAGGAGACTCCACCAGAACCGTAGCGCCACGCAGTTCGAGGGTTTCAATCACGGCCTTGAGCATGCCCGGCAGGTCCGACCCTACATAGACATTGTCGGCGTACCAGACCTGTCCGGCATCACGTGTATAGCGCGCTGCCAGCGCTGCGCGCAGCTCAAGGTCACCAAAAGGCTGATACCCCAGGCCATCGGGACGCGGATAAAGCCGCGCCAGCTCCCGCTCCATGAGTAACAGCGGACAGACCGATTCCTTGACTGCGCTCGGCTCGTCACTGCTCAGCAGGTGCAAGCCCGGACGGCGAGCGCTTCGGCAGTACAGGTCCAGAAGCGAACCGTCGCTGTCGCTTTCTGCATGACTCTCGTTGCTATCGAAAGGGACCGAGTAATAGCCCGACTTGGGCACCGAGCAGACGCGCCGCTCTTTTTCCAGCATCGAATAGGCACTTTGCACGGTCGAGATGGACACCTTGAGACGCCGTGCCAGTTGACGCAGCGAGGGCAGTTTGACGGGGGATGTAGCCTGCGCCTCGTTGACCAGACGCAGCAGATAGCGGTAGACCGCCTGATAGGCGAAATCCGTTTTGTTTTTCATCGAAGAGTTACCTGGCGCTCAGCCAATAAGAGATTCCAGGCAGCCGCGACCCGACCGATGTCGACATCGACACGGTCCAGGTCGCAACGCAGGCTTAACGCCCGGAAAGGATCTGCACCACGGACTCACCGGTTGCCGGATCAATCGTCAGGATCCGACGCTTGTCAGGGTCGGCGGCACGGATTCGGGCGATGATCGAGTCATCCTCGTTGAAGTCCACCCGTTGCCGGGTGTACAGGCTGCGCAGTCCCTCGATCGTGAGACCGCTGATGTCCATCAACCAATGAAGCACCTGATCAGGCGCTGTGGCACCCGATAGCACCTTGTGCAGGTCCGGCAGCGCAATCAGCATTCCGGGATGACAGCGCCGCAAAAAAGCTTCCAGTCCGCGCCCTTCGTTTACAAAGGGAGAGAACAACAGGCAGATCAGTTGCGTTTCGTTAAGGCCATAACCTTCCTGAGCGAAACTGGCGGCAAGATCACGACGCGCCTCGATGCGCTCATGACCCTCGTAGGCACTCAAGGCCTGCTCGACGAGCCGGGCAGGCATCTGCTTGGCACGCATCAGGGATTCTGCCAGCGTCAGGTATTCGGCGATTCCGGCGGCATAGCTGCGGTCCTGCAGATACTGCGTGGTGAGCCCTCGCATGTGCGCCATCAATAATGGGTTGGCGCAATCGGACTCGCTGAAGCTGAACGACAGGTCGTCGAATCGAAAGCCCAGAAACTCTGTGAGCAGCGTCCAGTGCTCGTCGGCATTGCAACTGACCAGATCGGCAATACCAATCAGCGCTGGCGCACTCGGTCTGAATGCAGAGCCGGAAGGTCGAGCGACCCGGTTCAACCCTTCTTCGTCGCCATACAACTCATGGTAAAACGCCTCGCCGACATGGTCCAGCGTTCTGAGCACCGTGTTGGCACTCTGGTTTTTCCAGCGACCGGCACCCTGCCCCGTGTTCTGCGCCAGACGCATGATCCAGGTGATGTACTGTTTCTGCTCCTTTCTCGAATCGCCACTGACCAGCGCATCGACACCCTTGCCCCAGCACGACGCGCGGCCCAGAAACTCGGCCAGCCCCAAGTAGCAACTGTTGCAGAACGTAGTGCGCGCATCGCCCGCCGAGAGATGGCCTGCCAGCAACATGTCGGAACGGTTCTGCTCGCGACCTGCGCTGGAAAACGGCAGATCCGGCTCGAAGGGCTGGACGTACTGGTTATCGAAGACCAGCATTTCGACCCGTGGATCATCGTAGAGAAACAGCGCGCCATAGCTTCTGTCGATATTGTCCATGACCGCCGGAGTCATGCCTGCGTGACGCCGATTGGCTACACGCAGGTTGAACGTCCCTGGCGCGCGGCAGGCAATGCTCAGTTGGGCCGCCCGAACAAACGCCAGCGTGTAGGCACTGTCCTTGCCCCCGCCGAACGCGACCAGCACCTTGAAGGTGGAAATTCGTTCTATGCCGCCAGCTGCGACAATCAACCGCTGAATCAACAGTTGCAACGCTGTGCGCTCGGCCCGCGAGAAATAACCCAACAAGCGTTGTAGCACTTGCTGATATACATAATTCATTGCCTGTTCGTGAATCGCACTCATCGTGTTCCCCCTGCCCGTTTATCAAGGCAAGGCACCACGCGCACGCGGTATTCAACATCAGGCTGACCAACACATCTGGAATCGACCATGACTCATTCCCTGAGTAATAATTACCCAACTATTATCAGTATCCTTGAAACAATTACAAGGCACAGATATGTGCGGAAAAGAGTGCAGTTGACGATCAAGTCATGCGACGCTAAACAAAGTGTTTATTGTTGGCGCAGCTCATCCATTTACA
Organism: Pseudomonas sp. AC016; assembly: GCF_979253365.1. Classification (NCBI taxonomy): domain Bacteria; kingdom Pseudomonadati; phylum Pseudomonadota; class Gammaproteobacteria; order Pseudomonadales; family Pseudomonadaceae; genus Pseudomonas; species Pseudomonas sp. AC016. Next base: position 5,944,284 of record NZ_CEEDCC010000001.1, on the reverse strand, counting down.
GGCAGCATCCCTGCTGCATTGAGCCGGCAGGATTTCGACCAATAAACACGGGTGGGTCGCCGACGTCCCCGCTGTGGTACATACAGCCAAATACGTGTAGCGCGTAGGAAATACTTATTACACGACAGACTTTCTGAAAGCCTGATTAAACATGAATAATCATCACGCCCGGCATAAAAAATGCCATTCACTTACTACGACCGCAACGTGCATGGACATGATCTGGGGGTGAGTGAACCTGACCTCCGTTATTTTACGACTACAGAGGATTGCCGCCTTCGCTTAATTTTCCATTCCGGAGTTATTCCATAATTCCGCAGACAACATACATTCCCTACATCCTTGCCTGTCAATGCCGACCAGAAAAACATATTTTCCCGAATACAAAAAAGCCTTCCGTAGGGAAGGCTTTTAGTTAGGTGCAACATCTGGCTATCGCCGTTCGCGGACTTCAGTCAGACCCGATCTCAAGCACCGCACGCCCACCAATCGGACAGGTGTCCATGTACCGGTGCGCCTGTACCACCTGCTCGAACGGGAAGCTGCGGGTCTGCAACGGAGCCAGCACGCGGTCGGCAGTCAGTTGGTTGAGGTCCTGCAGTGCACGCTTCAGCGCTTCCTCGTCCTGAGTAATGCCCAGTTCCGGCTTGCCGGTGAAGTTGCCCAGACAATGAACGTAAAACTGGATGTTCTTCTGGAAGGCAGCGCAGGCCGGGAATGGCGTCTGGTTGCCACCTTGCAGACCGTAGAGCACCAGGCTGCCTCGCGGCGCCAGCACATCACCCATCAACGACATCTGTGGGCCACCCAGGCCATCGAAGACCGCATCGACGCCGCGGTTATCGGTGTACTTGTTGATCGCCATCAACAGGTCCTGCTCTTCGGTCACAACGACCTTCTCGGCGCCTAGAGACAGCAGGTAATCGCGAGCATCTTCCGTCTTGGTCGCCGCGATGACACGTACACCCAGCGCCTTGCCCAACTGCACGAAGGAAGGTCCGGCGCAGTGGCTTGCATCGGTCACCAGCACGTACTGACCCGCCTTGACCCGTGCCAGATCGACATAGGCAAAGTAAGCCACCAGATACGACGTGTAATGCACACTGGCCTGAACCGGCGTCAACACATCGGCGTAACGGACCAGCGCCTTGCGTGGCAACACAATGGACTCGCCGTACACCGGATGCTCATTGGCGTCCGCTGCAGGGAAGCTTGCCACCTTGTCGCCAACGCGCAGGTCATCGACACCCTCGCCCAGCGCAGTCACCACGCCGGCCATTTCGTAACCCAGACCTGCGGGTAAGCGGGCATGAGTGGAAGCCAGATTTTGTCGCCAGAGAACGTCATACCAGCTGACACCGATCGCCTGGACGCGCACTTGCACCTCACCGGGTGCAGGCAACGCGTCGGGGTGCTCTTCGATCTTGAGCACCTCGGCCGGGCCAAACTGGTTAAAACGGATCATGCGGGACATTGAGAACCTCGCCTCGTAAACCTTGATGCCACAAACTCTATCCGGGCATTGCCGGTAACACTATCAGTGGCTATTAATAGTCGACATGCCTGTCATCGATTGTCCCTGAAAGGCTGCACAGCTTGCCGGACAACGCTTGTGCGGCGATTCGCAGATGGCGGCCATTGTTCGCATGTCGACGAAACATTGCAACCCATGTGGGCATTTAACGCAGGTCAATGATCTTTCTGTTAATTTTTGATTCGTGAAATCGACGTTTGCTCGTACTATCGCACCCTGCCCCCGCTTCCATTCGACAAATGGCCCGAGACCCTTCGTATGAATCGCAACGACCTGCGTCGCGTCGACCTCAACCTGCTCATCGTCTTTGAAACACTGATGCATGAACGAAGCGTGACGCGCGCGGCGGAGAAACTGTTCCTCGGCCAACCGGCCATCAGCGCCGCCCTGTCGCGACTGCGAGGGCTGTTCGACGATCCGCTGTTCGTCCGCACCGGCCGCAGCATGGAGCCCACCGCACGCGCCACCGAGATCTTCGGCCTGCTCTCGCCGGCGCTGGACTCCATCTCCACAGCCGTCAGCCGCGCTTCGGAGTTCGACCCGGCCACCAGCACCTCGGTATTCCGAATCGGCCTGTCCGACGACGTCGAATTCGCCCTGCTGCCCACCCTGCTCAAACGCTTGCGCTCGGAAGCGCCGGGCATCGTACTGGTCATTCGACGGGTCAATTACATCCTGATGCCGCCCCTGCTGGCATCAGGCGAAATCTCGGTCGGCGTCAGTTACACCCAGGACCTGCCCGCCAACGCCAAGCGCAAGGTCCTGCGCCGCAGCAAGCCGCAACTGCTGCGCGCCGACTCGATCCCCGGCCCACTGAGCCTCGACGACTTCTGCGCCCGCCCCCACGCCCTCGTGTCCTTCGCAGGCGATCTGAGCGGGTTCATCGACGAGCACCTGGAACAACTGGACCGAAAACGCCACGTCGTCCTCGCCGTCCCGCAGTTCAATGGCCTGGCCACACTGCTGACCGGCACCGACATCATCGCCACCGTTCCGGATTATGCCGCGCAGGTGTTGACTGCAGCCGGTGGTGTGCGGGCTGAAGAGCTGCCGATTGAAACGCGTACGTTTGAACTGCACATGGCGTGGCGTGGCGCGCAGGACAATGATCCGGGGGAGCGGTGGTTGCGGTCGCGGATTCAGATGTTTTTTGGGGATCCGGATAGTCTTTAGGCGTTGTCGGACAAGCTGTTTAGCTGATCATTTCTGGCTTTTCTAGGCCATGGATGTCCGTTCATTTCCAGTGGATTGCTACATTGGAGGCATATTTGAGGGCAGGCTTTGGATGGTTTGAAAAGGATACCCCCAGTCTGAGGCCAAGCGGGCTATTGATGAGGATGGGTGAATTGAGAGAGATTGAACCCTCGGCTCTACCCCTTATTAATGGGCGAGCCGTACTGAACGCACCACCCACCACACTGGCAAAATGCGCGCAAATGTAAAAATTATAATGGCACAATGCCTCGGTAACCGGCAAAATCCACACGTTCCCAACGGATATGAAGGAGCGGTTCCGATGACATGGCCAGTCACACTGAAACTCGATAGCGCAGCCTACCCGCTCAGTGTGGTGCAACGCGCAGCTTATTCGCTGGCCGGCACTGTCGCGATCCAAGTCGGTATTGACGCCAGTCATATAAGTCTCACTGCCCACCCCGCTGAATCAAGGCTAATACTTTCCCCGGAGCAAGCTCACTCGCTGATCCTTCAGCATCTGAACGACTTTGCCCTGCGCGACCACATCAACCGCGAAACAGACGGGTTACGAGAAGTTCTGGCCCGAGCCGCACTCGCTGGATGTGGGGTTTCGCAGTGACACTGATTGCGACAGACGCCAAGCGATACCACTTGCTGCCTTTCCGATTCATGCGCATGGACACGGGACGTGACCGTGACATCCTGCTCACCTCCGATACCGGTGAGTACATGCACGTGAACGACGCGCAATTACGAGCCCTCAGTTACTTCGACGTTCAAGCAAGTACGCCTTTTTACAAGGACCTGCTGGCCCGCCACTTCATCTACGAACCAAGCCGCCACGACCCGTTCCCGGAAATGGCCGCGCAGTATCGCAGTCGCAAGGACTTCCTCTTCCAGGGCCCTGCACTGCACTTGTTCGTAGTGACATTGCGTTGCAACCACACCTGCCAGTACTGCCAGGTGTCGCGGGCCCCTCTGGGAGGATCCGGCCACGACCTTTCGGAAGCGGATGCACTGGCGGCGGTCGATCGCCTGTTCGAATCGAACGCTCCCGCCCTCACTGTAGAATTTCAGGGTGGCGAGCCGCTTCTGGCTTTCGAGCGCGTCCGCCAGATTGTCGAATGGATCGCTGAACGGAACGTGGTCGAACAACGGGATATCCAGTTCGTCATCACCACCACGCTGCACCACCTGACGGAGGAAATACTCGACTTCGCAGAACAAAATCGCATCCAGTTTTCGACCTCGCTCGATGGGCCGGCGCCCTTGCACAATGCCAACCGCCCTACCCCGTCACGAGACTCCTACGAGCGCACTGTAAAAGGCATCCAGTGGGTCCGTGAGCGCCTTGGCCATGATGCGGTTTCCGCGCTGACCACGCTGACTTCAAGAAGCCTCGAACAACCTGAAGCGATCATCGATGAGTATGTAAGCCAGGGCTTCTCCAGCATCTCGCTTCGGCCTCTGAGCCCTTATGGGTTTGCCACCAAGAGTGCCCTTCGACTTGATTACCCTATTGAGCGATACCTGGCCTTCTACAAGAAGGCACTGGCCTATTTGCTGCATATCAACCAACAGGGCGTATACCTCTCAGAGAGTTATACGAGTCTGTTGCTGAAAAATATCCTAACACCCTTCTCCTCCGGCTATGTAGACCTGCGCTCCCCTGCTGGCGCAGGCACTGCAGCGCTGGTTTACAACTATGACGGTTACGTCTATCCCTCGGACGAAGCCCGAATGTTGCTGGAGATGGGTGAAGACGGCTTGAGGCTCGGCACCGTACAGCAACCCTTGTCTGAATTACTCGCATCGCCCGTTATGAATGCGTTGCTCGCCAGTGGTGTAGCAGAGGCGCTGCCGGGCTGCTCCGACTGCGCACTTGTCCCATACTGTGGTGCTGACCCCGTCGAACACTATGCCCACCAAGCTGACCCGATCGGACACCGAGTGTTCAGCAGCTTCTGCAAGAAGAACATGGGGCTGCTGAAGCATCTTTTCGGCCTGCTTTGCGATGGCGACGACAACGTGCAGAGGGTGCTGCTGTCTTGGTTGAACAGGCGCTCTTACAACGATGTCCGGTTCCCGGGTTACAGGGGCTGATGGCGATGCTGCGCAAAGATACCCACTTCGAAATCCATCACCTGAATGAGCCGAAACTGCTCAAGGTCATCACTGTGGATGAGTTCATAGAACAAGGCTTGGCTGTTTGTGCCGGAAGCGCTGATTTCGGTGACCTGCTGCTTTGGCTGCCAAACGAAGAACGGCTACGGAGCCCGCATCTGCTCTCATTACCAGTGGGTGGATTCCTGACCCCAGAGCCATTGATTGGCGACTTCGACAGCGCGCAGCTACACCTGCACACACCCAAAGATGCGGAGGTCGTGCAGCCCGGCGATGTCATTGCCATCACACCAGGCAACGCGTTGGTGCGAGTGCTCTATCGACGATGCTCAGACAGCAACCTGCTGTTTATGACCGATCGTTGCAATAGCCTCTGTCTAATGTGCTCGCAGCCGCCCAAAGATATTGATGACCGCTGGCATATCGAGGAGAACCTACGGCTAATCGACCTGATGGACCATAGCGAGGAAAATCTGGGAATCAGCGGCGGAGAACCCACGCTTTATCGCGACGGGCTGCTCGAAATCCTAGCCAAGTGCAAAGCCGTTTTGCCGCAGAAATCCATTCATGTGCTCAGCAACGGGCGTCTGTTCCAAGACCCGAGCTGGATCGATGCGCTCTCTTCCATCGGTCACCCTCAGTTGAGCTGGGGCATCCCGCTGTATGCCGACAATGCAGAAGACCATGACCATGTGGTGCAGGCTCCCGGCGCGTTTAGCGAAACCCTGCAAGGTCTTTACAACCTGGCGCGCGCCAACCAGATCATCGAGATACGCGTGGTGCTCAATCGCCTGACCACGCCGCGCTTGCCAGAGCTCGCCCACTACGTGTTCAGGAATTTGCCCTTCGTGCGGCATGTTGCGCTGATGGGTATCGAAAGTACCGGCCTGGCTAGGAAGAACTACGAAGAACTGTGGATTGACCCGCTGGACTATCAGGAGTCGTTGAGCCAGACCGTGTATTTCCTGTTCAACCGCGGAGTGCCGGTTTCGATCTACAACTTGCCCCTGTGCCTGATCCCGGCCCACCTCTCGCGTTTCGCCCGCCAGAGCATCTCGGACTGGAAGAACCTGTTCATCGATACCTGCCAACAATGCGCTGCCGTCAGACATTGCTCTGGCTTCTTCAAATCCCACACCGACCGCTGGCAGAGCCGCGGCGTACAACTACTATCGACCGAGGCCTTTAGCGCCTATGCAAGGAGTGCACAGTGAAATTGCTCGACCGCTGGAAAGTCCTGATTAGTGGGATCAGCTTGCTGCCAATGGCAGGCACCACCCTGGCACAGGCGGGCCATCTATCGCTCGCCGATGCGAACTGGCAACCCAACGACAAGCTACGGCCCCCGGTATTTGCCGATACGCTCAATGCGCCAGACACCGTCAACATCTATGCGGCGCATCGTTCGCACAGTTCACACCGGTCCCACAGTTCGCACAGTTCTCACTACAGCGGCTCGGGTGGCTATAGCGCACCTCGCTACTACAGCCCACCCGCTACCAGTACCCGAAGCTACAGTGCGCCGAGCGCTTCAAGCAGCACCCCAAGCAGCAATAGTCTTTATCAGTCGCCTGGCACTGCCAGCGGGACAACTTCGAGCCCTTCAAATAGCCGCGCCACCAATGAGCAGAAAAGCAACTTGGTCACCCGTGTGCAGACCGCGCTGATGGTGCGCCAGTATTACCAAGGCACCATTGATGGGGTGATGGGCAAGGCGACACGTGGGGCGTTGATGGCCTTTCAGATGGACAGTGGGCTGGCCGTGAATGGCCGGATGGATACACCATCGCTGAATGCGTTGGGTATCAAGATTCCATAAGTTGTTGGCGCTGATGCGATTTTGACGCCGGCTACCGGAATTCATTGACCCACCCGAGTACTCAAGAAATGATTTCGGAGGCTGCGTGTGGGTCAGTCAAAATCAGCAACCTGGGTCAAAATCGCATCAGCGCCGACACGAATAGGTCTCCTGGGAACTCGCCGGGCTGCTGCCGACGCATTGCAGCATAAAAATACTGCAACGCAACGCCGAAGCAGGATGAGGACTGTCACAAGAACATTAAATACTGACTTCAAGGCGCACACTGAAAGCTAGCCAAAGCCACACTGGTGTTTATCAGGAATCGCCATTCACGATCGCTAGCACAGCCGATGCAAGTGGGGGCACAAATGGGGGCACAACTCTTTTTTTTCGACCTTAAATAACCGTCCTAGAGCCATGTCAAAATGTTCTTCGGCTTGCCTGAGAGTCTCTAGTGTGGTGTTTCAGAAGTACCACTGAAAAATCATTTGCCTAGCGCTCGTGCTGCACGAGCGACTGAGGCGAGAATATCTTCTGCCTTCTTATGCCACCGAAACGGCTTCGGATTCTGGTTGTACGTTTCCAGGTAATACTCAATCGAAGCTTCTAGATCTTTGACGCTAACGTGTGCTTGCCGCTTGATCCATTTCTCGCTCAGCGTTGAGAAAAAGCGCTCGACCAAATTCAGCCACGCGGCCGACGTCGGTGTGAAGTGGATGTTGTAGCGTGGAAGCGCCGCAAGCCAGGCTCTGACTTTGTCGGTCTTGTGCGTTGCGTAGTTATCCATGATCAGATGAATCGGCATTTCAGCAGGTACCGACGCATCGATCTCTTTCAGAAAGGCAAGAAACTCAATGCTGCGATGTTGACGCCTCAAGCGGCCGATGACCTCACCGGTTGCTACATCCAGAGCAGCGAACAGAGAGGTCGTACCGTGTCGTTTGTAATCGTGCGTGCGAGTTGCAGGGTTGCCCGGCGATAGGGGTAAACCAGGTTGCGTGTGGTTCAAGGCTTAAATCTCACTCTTCTCATCAACGCATAGCACCAAGGCTCTCTCGGGCGGATTCAAGTACAGCCCAAGGATGTCGTGGACCTTGTCGACAAACAACGGATCGGTGGAGAGCTTGAAGGTTTTTTCCAGATGCGGCTTGATCCCGAACGCGTGCTAGATACGCATGATGCTGGCAGGAGAAAGGCCCGTCTCGCGGCTCATGCGGCGCGTACTCCAGTGACTGGAGTCGTCGGGCTTACCTTGCAATATCTGATTTACTACTTGTTGAACCTGCTCATCCGAAATCGTGCGTGGCCGGCCAGAGCGCGGCTCATCGTTCAAACCCAACAATCCCAACTTAGCGAAACGCTGCCGCCACCGCGATACGACATCCTTGCTGGTACCCAAGCGCTGTGCAATGTCATTGCCAGATTCGCCGGCTGCACAAGCGAGGACTATTTCGGCCCGCAGACGTGCATCCTGGGGGCCTTTACGGAGTTTGACCCGACGTAGCAGCTCCGCATTTTCAGTTTCAGATAGGGTAATGACAGTCGCTGGTCGGCCCATGTCGATACACAACTCTTGATGAGTGGGTTTCTACAGAGCCTAGTCCAAATTTTCAGCGTTACTTCTGAAACACCACACTAAGTGTCTGGCTCGAAAATAAGCTGTTCACTTTTGACGGCGAATTGGGCGCTCGCCAAAAGTGAACGTATTTCCGAGACAGGACACTAGCAGCGGGCTTTTTGCCAGGCGTCCGAGCATGCCATCACGTCGAGGTTGATGAAGTCGGCCAACGACTGGTAGGCCTCGCGCATTTCTTCACGGGTCATCGGTTGCTTCAGCTTGCCTTCGGTCCATTGGCAGATTCTCTGCAATTGTTCGTCATCGAAGCGAACCTCTGCTGGGCCATAATCATTGGAGCCAACAAACAGCAAAGGTACGAGAACCCTGTCTTGAGAGAGGTCATGCTCAGCGAGGTTGAACAGTCTCAAGTCGACATCCGCTCTCAACGAGAGACGTTCAAAAGCCTTGCCTGGGTTCATGTAGTACCGTGAATTTCCGCCGGATGAATGCAGCGCCTTATTAAGAAAGTACGCCAATGATTCCTTATCCAAAGGTTCTTGATAGTCAGTGGAGAACTGATAATAGATCCTGCCGATTGTACTACCATCTTCAAGCCCGATCATGTCTCGGTAATGTTCAGAAGGTGGGCAGTAGATGACTTTTGCCGAAATCGAATGCCCTGGGACTTTTAACCACTCTCTAAATATCAGGTCCCCCATGGCTTCAAATTCATAAGGAAGTATACGCAGGCTTTCCAGTTGATCAACCGCATCCACATAGTAATCCTCAACCCAGAGTTTCCACGTTGGCCGACTATAAAACTGCTCTATAGTCGCTGGCTGACGGCCCGGCCTAAAACCCTGCCACGTATCCCTGAACTTTTCGGACAACACCCCCCAGCGCGGACCATAATAGGCCTCCATTTCCTTCAGGAAGATCGAGTAGTCTATTTTAGTGCAGTCAAGCTGCTTGAATAATTGCTCCTTCAGCCCCTGTGCCAGATCAAACTCAACGGTGTGATAAAGCGCCTCAAGCACCGCTCGCCTAAAAGCTTCTCGTGCTTTTTTCGACAATGTGTCGCGATTAAAATCCAGCCATATTCCCGCACCACCGGAAACGAGATTGACTTCAACATTGACGAGAGGGAATGAAATGGAGTCGGTATCAAAGTGCTGCCCGCGATAAGCTGCGTAAAAAGTTTCCTCTTCCTGCTGCGTAGCAACAGGAAGAGGCTTGTAACGAATCTTGAGTTGCGTATCTTTCATGTCGATGAATCGCCATCCCTCGGCTTTGCCAGACTTACCTCCCGCATAGACATCCGCGATATCGAACCGTCCTCCTTTCGTTACCAAGGTGCCGTCTATTTTTATCAGTGGATCATTTGCAAACTCCACTACCTTGTCGAAAAGTTTTCCCGCCTCATAGGGAAATGACTCATCCAGCAAGGGGTCTCGCTTGCGTGCGATCCTGGCGGCTACCGTGTCCCTGTCTTCGCCGTCAGACCACCAGTGCTGTGTGAACGCATCCAGCTTGAACCTCAAGGTCATCTCGGTCCCGTAGGGTTCAGCGATATCTTCAGGCAGCTTTCTCAGCAGTACGAGCCCACGGTTGGGGCCCGAAGGCTTGTGCATGACGATGTCGAATATTTCGTTATTGACGACATTTTTGGTGCGCACATTTATCTCGTCGCACAAGATGAATGCGCTGTGCAGGCCGATACCGAACGCTCCGGAAGGTTTCGCCCACTCCGGCATTTGCCGAATTTCCCTCTGGCGCTGCTGATTCCGTTGCGAGCCGCCAATGCTCAGCATGAACTCCAGGTCGTTTCGGGTGATACCGGTACCTTTGTCTCTGATGCGCAACTGCCACGTCGTCAATGCAGAGTCGGCATCCTGCTCGGTATCGAGTTCTTCCAGCGTGACTGTCACCGCATGCGCATTAAAGACTGTTTTCAGCTTCTCGCACCCTGGTTGTTTCCAGTCCAGTGCAGGATCATTCCTATGGGTCAGCCAGACTTTCAGCAAGGTCGCGTCCACCGCATTCTGCAACAGCTCACGGATACACGCGTACTTGCTGCCATAAAGGTTCTTGCCCTCAAGCAGTTCGGTGACCTTTTCTGAGTCCAGTGAGAACGCCGGCCTTACGCCATCCTTCAGAATCTGCAAGTTTCCATTCAACCGCACGGTAATCGGCCCCAGCATGGGCAACAACCCAAGCTTCCTGCTCGGCACAATATCCCGCCAGTTGTTGCGCTGGTTGCTGACCTCCTCCTCCAGCCAGCTGAACCATTTGAACGCTTCCATGTAGCCATCCACCGTCTCGCACTCGGCCACCAGCTCGATACGCTCGGGGTCGAGGCGCAAGTGGCGCATGCCGGCGTGCTTGTCTTCGTGGGCCTTGCTCAGCGCCGGGCGGTGTTCGCCGGCGATGCCCTGCATTACCGGGCAGAAGCGGTTGTCGTCTAGGTCGAGCAAGTCGCCCATACGCAGCAGGCAGGCGACGAAGCGTGGGTGGCAGTCATCTTTGCCCAGACCGGCCTCACGGAATGGCAGGCCCTCGGGGGCCAGCAGGTCCTTGAAAGCGGCACCGTGCATTTGGCAGATACGCCCAAGTACTCGGATGAGCCTGGCCGGGATCAGTTCGGTGCGTGGCGAGCTCAGCCCGATCGAGGTCATCGGCGAACGCACAATCTCGGCCGCACGGTCAGCGTGTTGCCTGCGGAACCATTCGGCCAGCAGTTCGCGCAGTTTGCCCAGCATCTCCACCGGGCTTTCGCAATCGAATATCAGCCCGGTGTCCGAACGGGACTTGAACGCGCGTGCAATGGCGTTCAGCTCGTGGTAGGGCTGAGCACATATCCCGTCGATATATGCTGCGAACCCTGGTTCGGCGATGGCCTTCTGCAGGTCGGCATGGGGTACTACCATGCCGATGTCGTGCCAGTAGGCCGCTTCCAGAATCAACCAGGTATCCGTGGCGGACAGCAGCCTGATGTTGTCGCCTAGCAGCCGCTCGATGTTGATCAGGATCTGCTTGCTGTGGGACTCATCATGTCGACTGTAGTGCGGGAACAGCCCACCGATGCTCTGCAAGGCCTTGGGTATCAGCTTCTTGTCGAAGTCCCACTGACTGGCCAGCAGGCTCAGTGCCGAATGTTTGCCCGCTTTTTCCTTCAGGTGCTTTACCAGCAGATCTGCCATGAAACATCGCTCTCCGGTCTGTCGTCTTGCAACCCAGGCGCTTACAGCCTCTGGATCCAAAAGCGCTACTTTATCTGCATAATGGCGCATTGGCATATAGCTCGTAGGTGGGCTGCCGCATCACACAAGTCCGTCACCACAGGCAACCGCGCCTGGCTGTATATGCAAACGGAGCAGGACTGCGACACACTGGCTATTGAAGTCGCCAGCGTCAGAAACTGCCTGCCGACACTGTGGCAGGTCCTACTGGCCACCAGCGAACTACCCGCGCAAACACCACCCAGCGGGTGTTCGGCGATGCCGGCACCGAGGGCTTGTGCGCCCCCTCCCAGGCGGCACTGGCGCGCCTGACGCAGTTGGCGGCCTTTTTTACTGAGCGGGCGGACGACCCGGGCGCAACCTACTGTCGCCAGTTGCAAGGGGCGGTGCTGTGGTTCGGCCAACTGCTCGCGCGCGATTTTGATGGCGCCCCATGCCTGTTCAACGCCGACCTCGACGAGGTCTCTTGGCTGGTAGATAACGACCCTGACGGTTTTAACCGGGCCGTGCGCCAGGAATGCAACGAACGCTGGCTGGCATTGTGCGAAGGCCGAGACAGCGTATATGCCCCTCGCTCAGAACGTCGAGCGCATCGACGCGGACCCCAGGGTTTCCCCGGAAGCTGATTTCGATCTTTTCTTCGCCAGTCAAAGGGAGATGCAGCGCTGATAGCTTACCGGCAACGTACCGAGCGCGAATTACATTGCCAAGGCCAGGGCAGCAAGGGAAGCGCTCAACGACCGAGATGCGCTCGCTGCTTCTCGCCAAGCCTTGGAGATGCTGAGCGAGAAAGTTTGGCGGTGGCTTGGAAGTCATGGCCAAGGCGTGTTGAATCTGATGTTGGCTGGCGTCGGTGCCGAGCCTGCGTTGAGAAATCTATGCGAAGCGTTGGTCAAGAAATTGGGAGATGCCCAGACCTTCCACCATGCGAACAGAGAGCCACTTCTTGCTGCGTATAGCCGCATTTTGGGTATTCCAGTCAATAATCTTGTCTGGACCTACCTGAACAAAGGCACTCATGAGGAGGCAGACCGCGATGACTTTGACGGGGAACTTGTCGAGGTCGTTGTCCAAACTCTTGAGGAGCTAGACCGCCTAGATCTGCGAGGCGGACGCTAGCATTCGTTGCGGCGCACGCTTGATCTCGGCTGGGAGTAATTGACTTCAACTATCGGGGCGAGTGCACAGGCACGCTCCTTTATCAATAGACTTCTCCCAACACAGATATTACGGCAAGCAGCGTAAGCAGCTAGCCGTAATATCTGTCGCTGAGCTATGACACACCGGACACCGAATGTGATTTGGTGTCCTACCAGGCGCTTAGTGCCCTGCCCTAGGCGACCAATCATCCAGGCATTCCCCGTGCAAGCCGAGTTTGACATACATTGAAAGCCATCGCCGACCACCCTGCTCCGCCTCAGGGATCGCCAATCTCGATCGCCCGCATATCCCGCGCTACTGGGGGCAAAACTGGGGGCACATTTGAATTTTTTCCGCCTGAAAACACCGTCCTAGAGCCAAGTCCAAATGTTTTTTGGGGATCCTGAGAGCTTGTGATCCGCCCCCCGGGACCGCGATGTTATGTCCTTGAATCGCTCTCGGCAGACAGGCCCCTACGTTTCGCTCTACGTATTGATGTGTCCAGAGATGTAAGGCCACTAAAAAGAGAAGTCTGTTGTACAAGGCGAAGCGACTCATCGAACGGCTCAAGGCTCAGATTTGATCCAAGGTTGAACACCCGTTTAGGGTAATCAAGCGCCAGTTTGGCTACACCAAGGTGAGATTTCGCGGGCTGGCCAAGAACCATGCACATAGGACCACTTTGTTTGCCTTGTCGAACCTATGGATGTCGCGGCGACATTTATTGGACATGGCAGGACAGGTGCGTCCGCTATGAGACAAATGGACCCGATGGCCCTTCTGCAAGGCAAAAACGGCTTTGAAAATCGTTTTTTCGGGCCGTTTTTTCTGATTTGCAGTCCCCACTCAAGTAAATTTCAGCTTGACCGGGGTAGTCACGCCTGAATAGTCGCGTGCTTCAGACCATCCCTAGAAAGCGCAATATTCCGTTACTGTCATGTTCCCTACCTTAAGTTGTGCCTGTCAGAGGTTACGCATACGAAAGGCTGATGTTCAGATTTCCACGCTAAATAACGGTCTGCCCAGCAGTCCTCATCGTGTCGCCGGACGCCTCACCGACCGCAAATGTCTTCTGACACTCTAGGACCGGTCAGGACGCCCCCAAAAAATAGCTACTCCCGAACCTTCAGGAGGCCTTCTTCATCAACCAAACGACCACAGGCGACGACGTGTTCGACCATCGCCGCCACACGTTCTCGTACCGAAGCCGAGATAGCTCGGATGCCGATGGCGCGCGCAACGCGTTCGACGACCTGATCGCGGTTCGCGCCAAAGTTACGCGCTACGACGATGACGATGGCCTCTGCAAGTTCTGCTTCCGGTAGGTACTCCGCCCGGCGGAGCGTCAGTGAAGATACCTGCGAACGATCGCGTGGAACGACAGGCGCGCCGGCCATGGCGAGCCAAACGCCGTCACGCACCACAGAGTTCTGGCGGACAGCCACATCGATGGCCCTTTCGACGGCGTCCTGAATCCGGCTACCAGCTCGCTTGGCGCCCCAGGCGTCACGGATACGGGACACGACCTCATCGGCATGCACGGGTCCCTCTATACGCACAACATCAACCGCAATCTCGGTAAGAACGCCGGTCGGGGTATCGTGGATTTCTTCCGAACGATGTGTTGGCCGCTGTGGGTTCGCTTCGACATACGGTTCGAAGGTGAAATCACCGTCTTCCGTCCTCAGCTCCCGTTCGATGGCAGCTGCATCGACAGCCTGCTCTTTTGAAAGGACCTCTTCGACTACGCGCTCGTCGAACGCAGCACGAGCCGCATCAATCTGCCGGCAGATAAGGTCGAGTTGCTCTTGTGGACGCTGGAACCAATCGGTGCTCCAGATACGGTGGAGGTTCCAGCCATGATCGAGCAAAACCTGCTGGCGAAGACGATCACGGTCCCGGGCGGACTGGGCGCTATGATACGACGCGCCATCGCACTCGATGCCCAGGAGGAAGCGACCTGGGCGCTCCGGATCAGTCACCGCAAGGTCGATGTAGAACCCGGCCAGGCCCACCTGACGCTGGACACTGTATCCGCGAGATTCGAGAGCCGAGGCAACCTGCTCTTCAAATATGGAATCAAAGTCCCGTCCCGTGACGGCCGCCGTGTCGAGCTTCCCCGTGCGGGCATAGCGGAGAAAGATGCGGAACGCCTCGATCCCTTTGCGGCTGGCGGAAAATGCGGGATCGATGTCCTCATCGGTGATCGAGGAGAACACCTCGCATCGCTGCTTGGCACGGCTGATCAGCACGTTGAGCCGGCGCTCGCCGCCCTCGTTGTTGAGAGGCCCGAAACGCATGGGTACCTTGCCGCCCGGTACGGTCGGTCCATAGCCAACCGAGATGAAGATGACATCCCGCTCGTCACCCTGAACGTTTTCAAGGTTCTTGATGAAGAACGGCTCACTGTTGCGGCGGTTGAAGAAGGCCTCCACCTCCGCTGGCAAACCACGGCGCAGCACTTCAAGCTCGTCGAAGATGGCGCGGCTTTGCGATGCGGAGAACGCTGCTACACCCAAGGACAGCTTCGGGTGCAGTCGGGCGTGCTGGACGATGGCCTCAGCGACTACCTTGGCCTCCGGCCCGTTGACGCTCTTGACCGGTGAACCGAAGACGCCATCCCGAACAGGGTTGAAGCGCAGGCCCCGCCCACCCTCCTGAGTCCAGGGGCTGGGCACGATGAACAGCTTGTTTTCATAGAACTGACGGTTGCTGACCGCAATGAGCGACTGGTGACGGCTACGGTAGTGCCAGCGGAGCATGCGCATGGGCAGGCCGCGTGCGGTAAACAGGCCAAGGATGCTTTCAACATCGCCGACCTTCGTTGGCTCATCCTCGTCGATGTCTTCATCGCCACTGGTGAGCTTGGCAAAGAAACTGGTTGGCGGTAGCTGACGAGGGTCACCGACCACAACTACCTGCTTGGCGCGAGCCACCGCACCCAAGGCGTCGACCGGCTGGATCTGGCTCGCTTCGTCCATAACGAGCAGGTCGAACTCCAGTGCGCCCGGCGGCAGGAACTGCGCGACCGACAACGGGCTCATCATGAAGACCGGCTTCAGGGCGGTGAGCGCAGGGGCCGCGCGTTCGACCAGCTTTCGCAAGGCCATGTGACCCTTCTTCTTCTGAATTTCCCCCCGAAGCACCCCGAGTGGGCCAATCGAACCACTGTCCCTTCGAGGAACATTCTGGTGGTGAGCCTGAACGACTTCGCCTGCCGCCGCTGCGATGCGCTGGCGGTCAAGGTCGGCGAACTCGCGGACGATATGGCCGTGGGCGACGCCATCGAAGCGGCCCAGAGCCGGTTCAGCCTTCAGCACCCGACGGTATTGCCCTTCAAAATAAGCGAACTCGAACGCAGCGACCGCGCTCGTCGTCGATAGCCGTCCATCGGCAAGTCTGGCAACGACATCCGCGCAACCGTCGCCAATGGCTCGTGCAGCACGATCGCGATAGGCCAGCCACCGGTGTAGTTCTTCCTGTTCGGTAACCCAGCGTGATAGCCGTGCTGCCAGGGAATCCAAATGCACCTCATAGATCCGCGGCGCACCGACACTGGCTGACAGATCGAGTGCAAGCTCATCTGCAATGGAGTGGAAGGCCGTGGCGAGATGCGCGGCTTGCTCGTCAAGAGCCTTGGCGCGAGGAATGAGCGCCTCACGCTCGTTGACTCGACCGGCCAGCGCGCGGATGTCTCCATTGACTTTCAGCCAACCAGCAGCTGTCGATAGGGCGTCCCAATCACTGTCAAGCCCTCGCCACGCGGAGCCGAACAGCGCGTGGCCGAGGCTATACCCATCTCGTACGCCTTGGCGCCCCACGCGTCCCGCGTTCAGCCTTTCAAAAATGGCACAGGCTGATGCTGCGCTGGTGGGGGGCTGAATCAGGAAGCGGCTGGCCGTCGACCAGGCGTTCGTATGGCGGACGGCGAGCTGCAACAACGACTCGAGGTCGAGTTGTTCAGGCGCGGTGGCGTCACCGAACACCTGCGTTGCCTGTGCAAGAAAATCGGTATGGACGCCGGACAGGTTGGGAGCGACCTGGGAGAGCAAAAGGCTTACGTGCTTCGAACGCTGGGCGACATCATCCTTCTCAGGACCGCGGGAAGCGATAAGGCGGGGTTCTGCCCCGAGCCCGCGCAGGGACCGCATCCATTCAACCAGAGCCACCAGCGGCGCGGAGGCCGAGCGATCGCCTTGCCAGTCTTCAGCGAAGGCAGCCTTGCCGAAGCAGTCTTCATCGCGCAGCACACGCCGCGCTTCCTGACCGCGGATCAGGGTATCGAGAGAAGCCAGGGTCACCGGGAGAGGTTGGGCGGGCTGAACCAGGACCGAGCGCATGAGCTTGTTGGCTGCACGCCAGTCGCCACTGAGGAAGCGGAACAGGCTCCTGCCCTTGGCCGCGAGCGCGGCGCGGGCGGGACCTACGTCGATATCCCAGGCGAGCTCGTGGAGCTGACCTGCCAGTGACGTACGAACCCCTTCGAGGTCGGCAGCGGTTTGGGCGATCTGCCCGGCCCGCTCTACGCCGCCGTCCCATAGCTCGGAAGCGAACGTTTCGGGGCTTGCCGGTGGCGCATTTGCAACCCGCTCGCCGATCTTGGCGAGGCGGGCAAATTCCCCAACGGTCGGCGTGCATTCGCGGCCCAGTGCGTGAGCGAGACCGCGGCCCGCCTGCAATAACGCCGGGATGGCGTCGCGGACGGCGCAGAGGCGGCGAACAGCGTCCGCATCGAAGTCACCAGGGCATTCGGTGAGCGCCTGCTGCACTTCGTGAGTGTCCTCGTCCCACGCCTCGACATTGACTTCGCTCGACAGCGACTGGCGCAAGGCGGCATAGCGATCACCCAACGCCAGCAATGTATCGACCGCCGATACGTTCGACCAACCGTCATCTGCCATGGCGTCGGCATCAAGCACAGGCGCCACACTGATGCGCCGGGCGAGTGCGCTGACAGCGGCCAGTTCGTCGAGCCTGGACGGAGGCTGGGCTTCCAGCAAACTGGCAGTAGCATTCATATACTGCCGGGCGTCCTCGAGCTGGCCGCGCAGCGTTTCGATACGGGCGACGAGACGCTCACGATCGGTGGGCAGCATCGCTTCGATGCCCACCCCGGTAAAGGCGTGGTCGTCGGGTCTGCCGATGATCTCGATCCGTGTGACCAAGTCATTCAGAAGCGCATGACGCCGTTCGAAACCATCCGCCCCCCAAGCTTCGATCCCCTCCAGAACGACATCATTGGGCATCACCCCCG
This sequence comes from Pseudomonas sp. AC016, assembly GCF_979253365.1. Lineage (NCBI taxonomy): Bacteria > Pseudomonadati > Pseudomonadota > Gammaproteobacteria > Pseudomonadales > Pseudomonadaceae > Pseudomonas > Pseudomonas sp. AC016. Next base: position 5,926,437 of record NZ_CEEDCC010000001.1, on the reverse strand, counting down.
CTTGCCGCAGGCGTGCGAGATGGCCCATGACCTGGAAAGAGGACAGACTGGATGCTGGGTCGACGGCATGCAGCCGGGCCACATGGCCGTTCAACTCGTCCCGCGCTTCGGTCAGGCGAGCAATAAGGCTTCCCGTGGGAGCTGGCTTCGGCGCTCCGAGATCCCAGGTGCGTCGCAGCTCATCGAGTACCGCGCGCTTATTGGCCTTGTTGCTATGGAGTTCCAGGCACGCATCGCCCACGCCCTTTTCGTCAAGGCGCCGTTTTACCACCTCCAGAGCAGCCATCTTCTCGGCCACGAACAGGACCGTTTTGCCGTCCTTGATAGCCGAAGCAATGATATTGGCGATCGTCTGGCTCTTGCCGGTGCCAGGAGGGCCCTGGATGACCATGTCGCGACCGCGACGCACCTCATGGATGGCAATGGCTTGCGAACTGTCGCAATCGAGGATGTGGAGCATGTCCGCCGGCGAGATAACCGGATCGATGTTGGCGCTCTCGTCGAGCATTCCCTCTCCACCTGAGAAGCCGTCTGAGAGCAGGCCCTTAATGAGTGCGCGATCGACGAGTGTGTTGCCCTTGGGCCACACGGCAGGGTCGAGGTCTCTGTACATCAGGAATTTGGCAAACGAAAAGAACCCGACGGTCATCTCATCCGGCAGCACTTCCCACTGGGGCTTGTCCGCCACCGCAGCCGTGACCTCTGCAAAATAGGCATCGATGTCGAAGCTGTCGCTGGCTTCGAAGGCGGGCATACGAAGCTTGTGGATGCGGTCCAGGTACGCTTCCAACGACAGGTTGGATGCGACATCTTCAGCGCGGGCCTTGAGTCGAAATTTCTCGCCCGCCGTTCCGCGGTTCAACTCGACCGGAATTAAGATCAGTGGCGCATGGCGAACGTTGGCCGCATTGTTCGGATCGATCCACTTGAGGGCGCCAAGGGAGGCAAAGAGGACGTTGACGCCCTGCTCTTCCTCGAGTGTCTTTGAGTTCAGGTAGAGCTCGAGCAGATGCTTTTGCAGACCCTTGCCCGTGAGGCGAGTCTGGAGTTTTGTGTCGCTGTGACGGGTGAGCACGCCCCTCTCGTCGACGCTGTCGTCGGGTTGGGCAAGCTGTTCGATTTCATCGGAGTCTTTGGCCGGCTTTGCATCGTCGGCTGCCGAATCATTATCGGACTCATCAGTTGCCGCCTTGCCGGCCAGGAAGGTAAACGCCTTTCCCTCCCGAACGAGGAGGCGATACACCTCGGATATCTTCTCATCAACGATCGCTATCGACGAGGTACGGCTCGATCGCGGCATATTAAGGAGTCGATTTCGCGCTGAGAGGTCAAGCAACTGTGTACGCGCCTGCTCAAGCTTCTCGGCGTTGGGGAGCGCGCTCTGAAAAATCGATGCATCCATGGTCGAGTCGGGCGTCGCTGCTTCTGTCTTACTGTCCATCGTCATGTCCCTGGCGGACCATTTCCGCCGAACGAGCCCTTCATTGGGCGATCAGTCTATTTTCGCATCTCGGGCGGACATACGTTGGCTGCCGATAAGGCCAGGAGCCAAGTTGCGACCAGAAATCTCCTTCCAACATCGAAACTGCGTGCGCCTGTTCCAGATCGCATCCATATTAATCCACTGGGAGGCACTTCCAGTACGGTGATTTGATGTCGAGCAATCAATTTATGTAGAGGGCTGGATACGTGTGTCCATGCCGCTTCCTCTGTCACACCATTCGATAGGCTTTAGTGCGCCGTCCTCGGTGTGCCCTTGCCGACGTTTTCGCACAACCCGTTAAAACCAGGGACGACCACGCATGACTATGGTTCTCCTCATGCTCACTGTATCGCGACTCGGCGACATCCTCCCGCACAGAGCTTGACGACTGGATTGACTTGGCTTTCTTCGTCCTGAAGATATTTGGCATGGTTATAGGCCGAACCCCCTTATTCGGATCAGCATGGGAACAACTGCGTATCCACCCAAATTGAAGTGCCCCTCCAAAAGTTGAACACAACTTTGGAGGTGTCATGCGCAAATACACAGAGCAGATCAAACTCGCAGCCGTGCTGGATTATTGTTCCGGCAAAACGGGTTTAAGGGATGTTGCAGAGCGTCATCAGGTGGACTAAACAGCCGGACCGCAGCAGGCCTTGTCCTCATCCTAGTTTCAGGCTTCATCCTGCTGAAAGGCCACCGTCACGCGCTGAACGCTTCACTTGTACAGCCTTAACAAGGAGCTGTTCATGCTGCTGGGACTGTCGCCAGGCATGGTGATATGAGAGTCGCCCCACCCTTCCTGCTCATCAACGGCGACCGCGGCCTTCATGACCTTGGTGCAACCGATCGACGTTCTGATCAATACGGCCCTGAATCACGCGCAAGGTGTCTGAAGTAATACCCCCAGGACACAGCTTCTCTGCAACGCTCGTAAATCGGCTCGCCACATCACAAATACCATCAATCATCCTACCGGCAACGTCCGGAGGCACCTCGGCCTCTTCGGCAAGCCGAAGCATGTGTGCGCGGGAAATCGACAGGGCTTCTCCCATCACATCCATCTGGTGATATCCACCTGGCCCCTCACAGAAGGTCACGTCGTAAGCCGGGGACAGTTTCCACTGACCGTCTTGCGACATGATGTAAGCAAAGTTCTTGGGGTGATCGTCTCTGTTGTTGAATGCAACATTGAAGACGGCACGTTCGAAGGCCACCGCCATCTCTCGCACATCGTTGGTACACATCTGTGTTGCACGCAGGAAATTGACGTAATCCATTACGCCTGGAGACCGGTAATTGGCCCCTGTAAAGGCGGCAAGGCTTTGCATGGGGATGCGCAGCCCCTCCTGTCGGTCGAATCGCTTGCTGGCAAAAGCAGCCAGCCCATCAGGCAGACTGAAGTACTCCGTGTCAGGGGTTTCAATCCCGCACATGCGCAGGCACTCGGCGTAGGCCATTTCGATAGCGCACACTTCGGCATGCTCTTCTTTGGCCGGAAACTTGACCATCCATGCTTCAAAACCGGGTGTGACCGCCGTGGTAAACGCGCCGGTTTCGGGATCGCGATAGACGAGCGCCTTGGGCCTTGCTCCTTGAGGCGAGCCACCGACCAGCATCAATGTCTGCAGAAACTCGCCACCGTCTCCACGCAGCACTTCCTGCACTTCGGCGGCAAGTTTTTCCAGCGGGATATGGACTTCGGCCCCCTGCCCTTCGGGCGCCACGGGTTCAAACGTCATGGCGCCCATGGCATTGCTGCCGATGTAGGCCAACCGTTCCAGTGAGCCGATACGCGCCGTGGTGAGCCCGCGGCGCCTGAACATACGGTCCATCAACAACATTCCCCACCCATCGGGCAAGGAGTCGTAGACAGGCCCGGGCAAGTACAGCTGGTGGTCCGGGAAATCCTTGCGCAACTGAGGCCCCTGCAACGGGAGCGTGTAGGAAGACAGCTCCAGGCCTCTTTGCCTGGCTTCATTGCTGTACTCGAACACGATCAGCGGGCGACCGGTCAGGGCGGTTGTGGAGACCAGCGTGCCCCATTGCCACCGCTCGCCCCAGCCCTCGTAGAAGACGTTTACCTGCTCAAGCATTGCCGGATTTCCTCTTCGTACGAAGACGATTGGCGCTGTTTTCATAGCGCCGAATATCTTCGATGCTATCCAGCTTTGGCAGGAACAAACCTTCAAGCTCCCTGGTTCGGCCAAGCGCCATCGCCACACGAACGACGTTCTCGAATCCTACATTGCGCCCGGCTTCAAGGTTCGACACGGTGTTTGTACCGATGCCGGCACGTCCGGCCAGGTCGGCTTGTGTCATGTCCAGCGCGAGCCGCTCTGTGCGCAGGCGATCGCAGAGGCGCCTGACGACTTCGCTCGGCTTGCTGAAGCTTAAATCCAACATCGTGCACACCAAGCCCGTTCGCTGATCGTTAATCTACAAAATTGTAGAGTTAATGCCCTTAGGTATCAAGCGACTTAATTCCCAGATATCGTGGCTTATACGACGATATTGGGCTTTAACCACAATATGGTGGATTTAACCCACATAAAAAGTCGAGCCGTTGGTGTCCTCTGCAATTGCATTCTGGTCCACTGAAATCCCGGCAGCCCTCACCACCGGGACCAAACCCATCAAAGTCCCGTCTGAGCAACCAACACTTGCGGCCGATGAGAAAACAGCTGCAGGAACGCTCCGCCGAGCGCGCAGCCTGCCATGACAAAGAAACACACCGTGTAGCCGTGAAGGCTCGTCCAGCCACCGCCCATGCTGATCAGTGTGCCCATCAATATCGGTGCGATACCGCCACCGATGAACATTGCCGTGGTGATGATGCCGTTGGCGGTCGAGGTGGCAGATGGCTGTGCGGAGTCAGAGGCCACTGCGTAGTAGATCGGCCAGACTGCGTTGGCGACCAGACCGAACAGCAGTTGCACGACGATGATGATGAATGTGGTGTTGGCGAAGTAGAACGCACCGACGCTGGCAGCCATCCACACGCCGTAGATGAGCCTTGCTTCCTGGGCGAGCCCCGGCCTGTTCAACCACTTGGGCGATGCCCTTGCGCGCCATCGTATTGAGTGGCCGCTCAACGCTGGTGCCGTCACAAAGGTTCCACGGTTGCCGCGACGCTCAAGCATCCCTCGGTCGATCAGTATCTGCAATGCCTTGCGCAAGGTCATGCGGCTGATGCCCAAGTGCTCAGCCAGGTCCCGCTCCGCCGGAATACGCTCAGTCGGCCCGAACTCCGGGCGTTCAGCATTTGGTGGCATTTACTCTGGTTGGCCTGTTTCGAGCGACCGAGCACCGGTTGCTGACGTATCAACGGTTGCGCTGAAGTCTCGGTATTTTTTTTCATTCTGTAAAAGTACGAGCATCCCCGGCAGGCTCACACGGCAACGGAATGAAAGATGTAGTCAGTCTGTTTTCCAAAATCCATTTCAACGCCCGCCAAGTCCAGACGGGTGTGAAGATCGGCATCATCGGCACGGACTTTCCAGGACACGTTTGCAGGCACAGGATCCCCTGCCCTGACGAGCCTTATGGCCTGCCGCAGTAACACGCGGTCAGCCAAGTAAACAGCCAGGGCATCGCCTTTCCAGGCCGCGACGTTCATTCCCATGTGTTCACACACGGCAATCTTGGCCCCGGCATCGTCTCGGTCAGCCTGGCGGGAGCGTTGAATCTGATCCTCCAGGACAGGGTCAACGACCAGATCGGAAAACAACACGTCGCCCGACTCCCAGACTTCCGGCGGACAAACCTTTTCTTCGGGACGCAGGGTCAGAAACGGGTTGATTTCCATGGGATAGATTCGACAGACCAGCGGCCGGTCTTCGTAGATTCCGCAGCGGTTATCCTCACCCAGACTCGGGCACTGTGTCAGCGCGTTACCCGCAAAGACGGCGACCACCTGGATGCGTGCCTCGCCACTGATCACTTCCGCAGCGCGCTTGACGCTGTGGGCGTAGTGCGCCGGATCAAGGTAGGTCGAGTGGTCGAACGCTTCAAGTATGACGGCGACATCGTTACCGCGATCCAGCCATTCCTCGGCCTCTCGTAGCGTGAGAGGTATGAGACGTCCTTTGCAGCAGATTCCGCATCCATTGCATGCAAACGTAATCGGGCCGCTTTTCGTCTGCATGGGGGGTTGGCTTTCGGGCTTCATGGTCAGTCCTTAACGCTCACCCTTCACTCTTCGTGTAGCGGCGACGGCTAAAAAAGAAAAAGGGTATACATCAAATGCGGGACGGCAATCAGCCAACAATTAGTTACCAATTATATGTAAGCAAGCCTTCGCAGGCCGGTCGCCTGTCAGCTCTGAAAGGCGACGTTGAATTATCCAGACTCGTATCCGCACGGCAGATAGGCATCTAGCTGTTAGAGGCGGAATCGAACAACTAGCCGATCAGGCCCGCAGCAACCGCTTCGTCGTCTCCATCGCCCTGCCCAGTGAATGCCCGGTGCGCTGCAACTTGTTCAGCAGACTGGCCCCCAGCCAAAGCTGATAAAGCGTCTCCGCCAGTGCACGGGCATCGCCGACAGGCAGGCACTTGTCGGCTTGTCCTTGCTCGATGCAAACAGTGATACGCGACACGACCCGCTCCGTGCCGTCACGCAGCGTAAGACGCATGGTTTCGGAAAGGTCCGACACCTCGGCACTGAGCTTGACCACCAGACATTCGTCGCCCTGCCCGTCCGGCACGCAGCGATCCTGCCAGCCCTGCCAGTAGTCCATCAAACGCTCGTAAGCGCTCAGACCGGGCAGCGTGAGACGTCGCTCCATGTCAGCGAGGTAGCCGACAAAGTAGTCCTCCAGCAAGGCCTGGCCATAGAGCTCCTTGGACTTGAAGTAGTGATAGAACGAGCCCTTGGGCACGCCTGCCGCCTGCAGAAGTTCGTTCAGGCCGACGCTGGTGAAGCCTCGCTCGGCCATCATACGGTGGCCGGTGTCGAGCAGGTGTTGGCGGGTGTCGTCGTAGGTCGGTTTCATGGGGCGGATTACCAGGCAATAGACCAGTCGTATTCGAAGGACCGAGAGTTTGCCACATCCGGTGGTGAAAAACCTCGGGTTAAAAAAACTACTAGACGACTGGTCTAATTAGAAACTATGCTGCGCCCCGTCAACCTATTCCACAGGTACTCGGGACACGCAAATTCATTGCACGTCGCTGATGCCTGACCAACTACAGGGTGCGCTATGAAAATCTTGATGGTTCTGACCTCACACGATCAGCTCGGCAACACCGGCAAGAAAACCGGCTTCTGGCTGGAAGAATTCGCCGCCCCCTACTTCGCCTTCAAGGACGCTGGCGCAGAGATCACACTGGTTTCGCCAGCGGGCGGCCAGCCTCCGCTGGATCCGAAGAGCGATGAGCCGGATGCACAGACCGCCGAGACTGATCGTTTCCGCAATGACCCTGCTGCTCAGCAGGCATTGGCCACTACCGGTCGCCTGGCTGATGTCAGCGCTGATGACTTTGATGCGGTGTTCTACCCAGGCGGTCATGGCCCGCTGTGGGACCTGGCCGAAGACAAGCATTCCATCGCGCTGATTGAAGCCTTTGATCGCAGCAACAAGCCACATGGCTTCGTTTGCCACGCACCGGGCGTGTTGCGTCACGTGGTCGGAGCCGATGGCAAGCCGTTGATCCAACACCGCGAAGTGACCGGTTTCACCAATGCCGAAGAAGCTGCGGTCGGCCTGACCGACGTCGTGCCTTTCCTGATCGAAGACGAGTTTCAACGCCTTGGCGGCCATTACTCCAAGGTTGCTGACTGGCAAGTCCATGTGGTCGCTGACGGCCAACTGGTCACGGGTCAGAACCCTGCCAGCTCGGCTGCAGTGGCCGAGAAGCTTCTGAAGATGCTTGGCTGATCCGTAGACCAGTATCCGTCCTCGGCAGCTCATGAAACCGTGTGCCTGGCACACGGTTTTATTTTCAACCAAATACTAGTCGACTGGTCTAATCAGGCCAAACAAGGTACACCGATGAAAAACAGCGTTTTCTTCACCCCAGCCAAACTGGGTTCCCACACCCTGAAAAACCGCATCGTCCTGCCGCCGCTGACTCGCCAGCGCAGCACGCAACCGGGCAACGTCGCCAACGAATTGATGGCCGAGTATTACCAACAGCGCGTCGGTGCTGGCCTGCTGGTCACTGAAGGCACACAGATCGAGCCGCGCGGTCAGGGTTATGCCTGGACTCCGGGTATTCATACCGCAGAGCAGATCGCCGGATGGCGCAAAGTGACCGAAGCCGTTCATGCCAAAGACGGCGTGATCTTCGCTCAGCTCTGGCATGTGGGCCGTGTATCGCATACCGCCTTGCAGCCAAACGGCGATGCCCCCGTGTCGGCCTCTGCCGTTGCCACTGATCGCGTCAGCGTGTTCATCGAAACCGCCCCCGGCGCAGGCGAACTGGTTCCACCTTCCGCTCCACGAGCGCTGAGCACCGATGAAGTCCAGGAACTGATCCAGCTTTACATTCAGGCTGCGCGCAACGCCATGGAAGCCGGCTTCGACGGTATCGAACTGCACTGCGCCAACGGCTATCTGGTCAACCAGTTCATTTCCGCTCACAGCAACGTTCGCACCGACCAGTACGGCGGATCGCTGCAGAACCGCCTGCGTTTTCTGCGCGAAGTAGTGGCGGGTGTGGCCGAATGCATCGGCAAGGAAAAGGTCGGCGTGCGTTTTGCGCCACTGTTCACGACCACCGACGAAGCCCGTACTTACCTGGGCATGGTCGAGGAAGACCCGCACACCACGTACATCGAAGCGATCAAGATCCTTCAGGATGTGGGCATCGCGTACCTGTCCATCGCCGAAGCCGACTGGGACAACGCACCTGCCATGCCGGAAACCTTCCGCCGTGCAGTGCGCGACACGTTCAAGGGCGCGATCATCTACGCAGGCCGCTACAACGCCGAATCGGGCGCCAAACTGCTGGACTCAGGACTGGCAGACTTCGTTGCGTTCGGCCGCCCGTTCATGGCCAACCCCGACCTGCCTGCGCGGATCAAACATGACTGGCCCTTGAATACGCTGAACCCGGCGACGGTGTATGGCGGGAATGCCGAGGGGTATACGGATTATCCTGTTTATCGTGATTGACCCACAGGGTTTATCAGGCGCGCGCTTTTTGTAGAAGAGCGCGCGCCAACTTTTCAGCGCATTTTTTCGGAGCTCATTCTGGACACCGACCGCTTTGGCACTTCGTTTGCCTGTGTGTTTGGCACACACATGCAGGGTGCACTGAAATGAGAGAATGGATAACCGATGACAAGGTCGGTAGTGACTTTCTGCAGAGTATTAGAAAGGGCGTGATCGACACCGGCCGCGATTTATCCGAGCCACTAGGCGGAAATGCCAAAGCCATTGCCTGTGCACTCACTGAAGACTCGTTGCTCATGGGCGGTGCCACTGGCCGCACGGAGTTTCAACGCCTGTTTGTCAATTTCCTCTGGGTCGATCAACAATGGCGCGGAACCGGGCTCGGTGCCGAAGCACTGCGCAGGCTTGAGGCGCTGGCGCTCGAAAGAGGTTGCGTGGATTCAATCATTGAAACGCTGGATGACGGGGTTGCCGGTTGGTATCAGCGCATCGGCTATGTGCTGATCGCACACATCCCCAGGTATTGCGGACCGTGGAATCGGCACATTCTTTTGAAGTCGCTTGTTGGATAACTCAGTCATACCCAGACTGTCTTGCTTTGACCAGCGCCTCAACGTCATCGAAAAGCCACACAATGACGCATTCGCAAAAAAAAAAGGCTGATCTCACAGCGCTGTTTACTCACAAGGATGTTCCCACCATGTCGTTACCATGCATTCGTCCCCTCGCCATCTGCATCTTCCATCACCAAGGGAAGATTCTGGTGAATGAGTTCTACGACGAGGCCAAACAGCAAACCTTCTTTCGCCCCGTCGGCGGAGGTATCGAGTTTGGCGAAAGGAGTAGCGACGCCATCATCCGGGAAGTCCAGGAAGAGCTAGGCCTATCAATCAGCAACCTGCGACTGATCGGCACGCTGGAAAGCATTTTCACTTACGCTGGCAAGCCCGGACACGAGATAGTCCAGGTGTATGACGCGACGTTTGATGACGTGACTGTTTACGAAAAGCTCCTGCTGGACGGGTATGAGAGCGACGGATCGTGTTTCAGGGCAGCGTGGCGTACAGCGTCCAGCTTCTCGACTGAATCTCCCCTCGTACCTGAAGGCCTGTCAGAACTGCTCGAGAGGGCTTCGCTGCTTTGATGTGCAGCGAACCATACAAAGCAGCGAACTGTGGGATGCCCCGCCACGTCTTCGATGTAGCGCTGTCGTTCAGCAAACACGGACCGTAGCGCGCTTGCCCGCGATTGCGTCAGTTCAGTCGCTGATTTTCTGTCTGTAAGATCCTATCGGATTGCCGCCCAGACCAAGCCCGCTCCTACAAAATCTTTTTCTTCAGTAAGTTACAGGCTGTTTGATAAGAGGCAGCTTAGCTGCGATCTGCCGGGGCCCAGCAGCAAAACTGCTCATCCAACGCATTAGATGAAACCGCCAAAATATCCCGCGCCCTGCGTGCAAAAGCATATCTCTGCACTTCAACCATTCCCCACCATCTGCCACAACGACGCCCCCACCCCGGTAATACTCTCCCCTGCAATCAGTCCCGCAGCCGCGGTAATCGCGAACCGCTCGGTCAGGCTCGCCCAGCGGCAGCTCACCAGCCAGGTCACGATTGCGCCGAGGGCCATCATCAGCGATACCGATGCGGGCAGTACAAAGGCCAGACCCAGCGCGGCGGTGCTGGGGAGGAATCTGGCGCGGCGTGGGGGCAATACGCTGTCGAGAATGCCCAGCAGCAGCCCGGCCAGCCCGCCGATGAAGATCGCCCAGCGGATGCTCGTGGAAAGCGAGTCCAGCCCGTGGGTCAGGGTTTGCGCTACCGCTTTCCAGGTAGCGACGGCGGGCGCAGGCCATTCTTCGGTGAGCAGCATGTTCTGCGGATCGGGGATCAGGGCCAGGTAGGCAAACACGCCAACGATGCTGCCGACGAAGATCCCCAGGGTTTGCGCGATCAATTGTTTGCGCGGTGTCGCACCGATGGCGCGGCCGACCTTGAAATCGTTCATCAGGTCGGTGCACTGCCCGGCCGAACCGCCTGCGGTGTTGGCGCTCATCAGGTTGATCGGCACCTGACCCGGCGCGACGATGCCAAAGCTCAACTGGGAAAGCTGGCCAATGGCGCCGATGGGTGGAATGCCAGTGGCGCCGACCACTCGGGCAGCCACTGCGGCCAGGCAGATGGCCAATGGAATGGTCAGCAGCGCCATCCACAGATTGATGCCGAACAACAGGGCCTGCAGGCTGACCACCAACACAATTGCCAGCGCGAAACCGGCTGCCGGTCCAGGCTTTGGCAGGGTCCAGGTTTTGCCGCCCTCCGCCCGGGTAGTTTTGTGCAGTGACCAAAGCCGTATCGCCAGCGACGCGAGTGTCGAGCAGACCATCAGGCTCACGCCCGGCCACAGCAACCACTCCACCAGCGCGGCGAACTGTGGTCCGCTGCTGTCGGGCGCCAACTGCACCAGCCCCTGTTCCAGCAGCCAGGGCGCCAGCCCGCCCCACGCCAGAACGGCACCGAGCAGCAACGTCAGGCCCACGCGAATGCCGATGATCGCGCCAAAGCCCACCAGAAGCAGCGAGGGGTCGGCGGTAAAGGTCAGACGCTCCAGCTGTGCGTTGGGCGACCAGCGTGGCAAGGCCCACATGAACGTATCGACCCACTTGACCGATGCCGACAGCAATGCAGCGCTCAGCAACACTTTGAGACGTGTTGCGGCTTCATGGCCGTGGTTGTAGATGTGCAGCAGGGTTTCCAGCGTCGCCATGCCTTCGGGAAACTTCAGCGCCTTGTCGTTGAGCAGCGACGGGCGCAGGTACCAGGCGATCCAGATGCCCAGAAAACTCACCGAGAACACCCAGGCGATCATCGGAATCGCATCCAGTTGCTGGCCGGTGAGCAGCGTGTAGGCAGGAATCGGCGCAACCAGCCCACCGGAAATGATCGATGCGGCGGCAGAAGCGACCGTCTGGTTGATGTTGCTTTCGTGCAGGGTCCAGGGCAATTGCCTGCTCGAACGCCGGGCCAGCCCCTGCCAGATGCCATAGCCGATCAGCAAGGCAATGATCGACATGTTGAACGACCAGCCGATCTTGAGTCCCGCGTACACATTGGAAGGCGTCAGGAGGATACCGAGCACAATCCCGGTAACCACAGCGCGCAGGCTGAGCTCACGCTCTACAGGTCCGGCCAGCGAAGTCGTCGACGAAAGCGATGGCGAGGCTTGGTGCATGCGAATTCCTTATCGGCAATGAAACAGCGCGGTCACTCAACGCGGCGGCTTAACAAGTGAGCGCTGTATCGTCGGAAGGTTCAGGGGGCGGTGCAAAGCTGCCGGGCGAGATCGATGAGACTGTCGGCTTCGTAGTCCCAGTCCTGGGCATAATCCGCGTCGGGCGCGGGCGCTCCACCGTACTCCATGGGCCGATGGACAAAAGCCGTCATCAGCCCGCAATCCCTGGCTGCCGCCAGATCGCTGTGATGGCACGCCACCAGACACAATTGCTGTGGTTTCAGGCCCAGAGCATCGACTGTCGTCAGGTAGGCGGCAGGCTCCGGTTTGTAGGTCTGGGCAAATTCGGCTCCCAGCAAGGCGTCCCACTGCAAGCCGTTGTAGCGGTTCATCGCGATCATCAGCTCGACGTTGGCGTTGGACAGGGTCACGACAGGCAGACGCTCGCGCAGTCGCACCAGCCCTTCAGGCACATCGGGCCAGGGATCCAGCCGCCGCCAGGCGTGGGCGAGCCGCCATAATTCATCGGGCTGAATCCGGCCGACGTCCAGGCCGTGGGTCGTCAACAGCTGTTGCAGCGTCTCGTGGTGCAAGGTGTCCAGCACCACGAAGCCCCTTGCCTCATTGATGCACTCGCGCATTGCCGGGGCGTACAGCTTGCGCCACTGCAACGCGAACTCGGCCGGGCTGACCGAAGGCAGGTTGTTCGCCAGAAACGCTGCGGTTTCGCGGGCAATACCCGAATGCCAGTCAACCACTGTACCGAAGACATCAAACGCCAGCGCTTTTGGAAGCGTCATCGGGTTCCTCCTGAAGTTGCCATCGGGAACCACTGTAGTGAGTAAACGCGCGTCTGGCGAACATGGATTGATCGGGCGATGCCGGCCGGATCAACCTGGCTGGTGAGACGTGCGTGCCTGCGGAGGCGATTTTGCGTCCAGTTTCAGGTTCTTGCGGATGGCCGCATCCAGAAAACCCGCTGGCGCAAAGCGGCGCATGAATTGAAACTGGCCAGCGGTTTTACCGGCGGTATAACGCAACTTGGGACGCTCGGCACGCGCAGCCTTGAGCACCACCTGGGCGACCACATCCGGGCTGTCGGCATTGGCCATGGCGTGGTTGACGGCTTTGGACACCCTGGCCCGCACGTCCTGATAGAGCTCAAGCTTGGCGTCGGCTTCGAGGTTGTTGGTTTCGAACGAGGTCTTGGTGTAGCCAGGCTCGATGATCGTGACCCGGATACCAAAGGTGCGCAACTCGTGATCCAGAGATTCCGAGTACCCTTCCACTGCGTGCTTGCTGGCTGCATACAGCGCAACGAACGGCACCGGCACGATGCCCAGAATGGAGCCGATGTTGATGATTCGGCCACCGCCCTGCCGACGCATGTGCGGCACGACCGCACGGGTGGTGCGCACAATGCCCAGAAAATTGGTGTCGAAGATCGCCTTGGCCTGCTCGATTGAGCTCTCTTCAGCCGCTGCTGGCGAAAGTCCGAATCCGGCGTTGTTGACCAGCAGGTCGATACGCCCTTCCAGCACCAGCAGTTCCTTGATCGCCGCCTCGACGGACGCATCGTCGGTCACGTCGAGGGCCAGCATCGAAAAGTTGCGCTGTCCGCTCTGATTCCCTTTCCGGCTGGTTCCGTACACGGTATAGCCTGCCGCAACGAGCGCATTGGCAGTGGCTTCGCCGATGCCGGAAGAAGCGCCGGTCACCAGTGCTACAGGTTTAGGAGTCGTCATGGGAATTCCTTCGCGGGTCGATTGACTGAAGATGGCGCTATGATGATGAACGTAATCGTAGCCGTCAACGACTTTGATGCTGATCGACATCAATAAACATCTATCGCCCGAATGTAAACCTTCTATCCGCCGCTCGCGGCAGGCACTGGAATCCGTCGTAACACATCGTCGTAAGGTGCAAGATCGAGAAACGCGGTGGCTTCAAACGCCTTGCCGTCACGCATGTGAAAGATCCACGCGTAGCTGTTGTTGTAAGCCTGTCCGTCGCGCGCCACGCCAACGCCGTCCCACTGAACGATGACGTGATCGCCATCCGCCCAGACGCGTTTGCTTACCGGCCTGACCGGACTGGACAACCGCGACACGAACGGTTGCACCGCCTGCTGAACGAATGAATCGACGCCTCGATAAACGCCCGCGCTGGGACCCGAACCCTTGATGGTCCAGACCACATCCGGCCACAGCATGTCAGTGAAGAATGTCGTCCCTCCAGCCGCCCAGCGATCAAAGGCCTGAGCCACGAGCTGCTTGTTGTATGCCTCGATATACGGGCCGCAAGCGGCATGAGCGATGCCGAAAATCAGCCCGGCGCCAATCAGGGACGCCACTGTCAGCGCCAACGCGTGGATGTTTTTCAGAATGGAAACGTGCATCTAAAGACTCCTTCGGCCGTCACGGCATTGAAGAGCAGAAGGCCCGCCCAGGATGAGCGGGCATTTGCGAGCTGTCACATCCGGTTTTGCAGCCGGGCACCGCCGAAGATCAGTTGCTGAACCATAGGCCGCGACACGAAGCGCTCGGGGAAGATCGGCGCGGGCGCACTGATCTGATCCAGCCGGGCGACCTGTTCGTCATCCAGTTGCAGATCAAGTGCGGCCAGATTGTCCAGCGCCTGCGCAAGCGTCCTGGCACCCAGTACCGGCGCAACCACGGCCGGGTTCATGAGCGTCCAGGCCAGTGCGACCTGTGAAGCCGTGACGCCGATGTCTTTCGCGATCTCACCCACGACACTGGCGATTTCGAGCGATCGCTCGGTCATGTGCCCCGATGAACTGATCACGCCCTTGCGCGTGGTCGAAACCCCCGCTTCGCTGACCTGTTGCAGATCGTCGCGGCTGTACTTGCCGCTCAGAATGCCGCCACCCAGCGGCGACCACGGCAGCACGCCAAGCCCCATCGCTTCGGCCATCGGAATCAGCTCGTGCTCGACACTGCGTTCGACCAGGCTGTACTCGATCTGCAGCGCAACCAGCGGCGACCAGCCACGCAGCAGGGCCAGGGTTTGCAACTCAGCGACCTTCCACGCCGGGGTGTTACAGATACCGAGGTAAAGCACCTTGCCGGCGCGCACCAGATCGTCCAGCGCACGCATCACTTCGTCGGCGGAGGTGGTGAAGTCCCAGGCATGCAGGTAGAGCAACTCGATGCGATCAGTGTCGAGCTGCCTGAGGCTGGTCTCGACCGAGCGCATCAGGTTCAGCCGATGGTTGCCGCCCGAGTTCGGATTACCCGGATCACGCGCCATGGTGTACTTGGTCGAGACGACGAGGCGCTCGCGCTTGCCCTTGAGAAACTGCCCCAGGATGCGCTCCGACTCGCCGTTGGTGTAGTTGACGGCGGTGTCGATGAAATTGCCGCCCTTGTCGACATACGCATCGAATATCTGCCGTGCCTGATCGGCCTCGGCGCCCCAGCCCCAGTTGGCACCGAAGGTCATGGTGCCAAGTGCCATGGGCGAGACGCGCATACCTGATCGTCCGAGCAGGCGGTAGTGGTCGAGTGCAGTGATAGCGGGCATGATGGCCTCCTTGTGGATGTGAAGTTCTGAACAGTCAGGTTCAGTCTGCCGTCAGGAAGGCGCTGCGCTGTAGCCGGATAATCCTGCGTTCTTGCACGATTATCCGAACGGGATTGAAGGCTGTTTCATCACTGAGCGACCGGAGCCGCTATGGGTTCTCTTGAAAAACTGATCGACGTCATCAGCCGGCATGCAAGGACCGACGGCATGCACACCACGCCTGTCGCAGGTGTCAGCCTGGTTCGCTCGGGCGCGCCTACCGTGCCGATGCCGGTGGTCTACGAACCGACCCTCTGCCTGATCGTTCAGGGCCGTAAGCAGGTCGCGGCTGGCGCCTTGTCCTATGTGTACGATGCATCGACCTATCTGGTGGCGTCGGTGGACATGCCGGTCATGGGCTCGGTCATCGAGGCAAGCGAAGCATTGCCGTACCTGTGTCTCGTGCTGGATCTGGACATGGCCATCCTGAGCGAGCTGGCGCTTCGGCACCCGGACACCAGCGAAAGGAGCGATCTGCCGACTGCAGGCATCGAACTCAACGCGACCACGCCGGAGCTGCTCGACGCCGCAGCCAGGCTTGCCGGTCTGCTGGACACACCCCAGGATATCGACGCACTGGCACCGCTCATCATCCGAGAGATGCTGTATCGGCTGCTGAGCGAGAGCGGCAACGGCATCGTCCGGCAACTGGCCCGGGCAGACAGCCGACTGCGGCAGATTGCCAAAGCGATTGCCTGGATGCGCGAGCACTACCGACAGGGTTGCCGGATCGATGACATCGCCGAACTGGCGGGCATGAGCCGCTCTACATTTCACGCGCATTTCAAGGCCGTGACCTCAATGAGTCCGCTGGAGTTTCGCAGTCAGTTGCGATTGCAGGAAGCACGTCGTCTGATGGTGGCCGAAGCTGTGGATGCGGCCGGTGCGGGCTATCAGGTCGGCTACGAAAGCCCCTCGCAGTTCAGCCGGGACTACGTGCGCCTGTTCGGTCTGCCGCCTGCGAGGGATGCCAGCCGGTTGCGAAGCGCGGTCGAGCTGGGCGCAGGAAAATGAGCAGGCAGTCCGCAAAGCCAGGGCAGGTCAATGCACCCAGCGCACCTTGTACAGATGCAGATCCGCGACCGGCACACGCACCCCGCCGCTGCCGTCGCGCTCAGCCAGATGAAAACCAAAGGCCCACCAGCTTTGCTCCACTTCGACCCAGGCCATGCGCTCATCCATAACGCTCAATGCCTTGACCCTTGAAGCCGAGCGTAAAGGCTCGAACGTCGAAAACACACCGCTGTCCGGGCTGAACAGCCAGACGCCATCATCGGTTGTGACCGCATAACGACCATTGCCAAGCGCCGACAGGTCATGGCCATCGCGCCTTCCCGGCAACGTCCAGCGCTCAGATTCCTGCAACACGGGTGATGCGCGGTCGCCGCTCAGCGTGAAGGCCTGCAACAGGTCATGGGACAACGCAAACAGACGCTGACGCTGCTCATCCCAGACCACGCCGTGCCCCGAGGGCAGCGGCGTCTCGAACAGTGGCTTTTCGTTGCGGTACCGGTCGTAGAGTTGCAGTCGGTCGCCGTTCGGCTCAATCGACAACGCGACAGCGATCAAACCGTTGGGCAGGTACTCGGCCGAATGCGCCATCGGCGCCAGGGCCCGAAACAGAACCCGACCCGAGGTCCGATCCAGCAGAACCACGCCGCCCGTCGAAGACGTCACCAGAATGGCGCGGCCACCCTCGACCGGCTTGCATTCGTCGATATGCGACAGCAGCTTCTGGCGGTAGGCGTCCGGCAAGTCCTTCGCCTGAGCCGCACTCCAGCGCCAGATCTCGGTGGCACTCGCCGCTTGCACACGGTACTCGCGAACCTGATCGTCTCCGCAGACATACAGTCTTTCGGCCGACCGGGCGACAGTCGCTGTGGCAGTCAGCAGAAATATGAGCAGGCAGTGCAGCGTTCGCATTATTGAACCTCATAGGCCGGACATACGAAAAACCGCTTACAGGAAAAAGCAGGCCCGCAGCGGAATCAGCGCCGCGCCGCGGGCGGCGGCGTCACAGCTCTGTTGTCCCATCACCAGACTGGGCCGGGTGGCCGTGATGCCGTAACGGTCGCCGCCCCAGTATTCGACTCGCGCCATCAGGGCTTCGCCAAGCGCGACCGGCAATTGCCCGCCAAACACGATGGCCTGAGGATCTAGAATGCCGCTGAGCGAGTTGATAATGCGGTTCAGGCAAGGCATCACCCGGTCGACCCAGGCGTCGACGCCTGGCCACCGAGGGTCGAACCGCAGCGAAATGTCTTCGATGGAATCGACGTCAATGCCCTGCTCCTGAAGCATCTCCAGCAGGTAGCGCAGGGCCGGACGCACTTCCTGCTCTTCGCGCGTCAGTATCGAACTGAGTTCGCCAGCGTTTCCATTGGCACCGAAAAACGGTTTGCCCTCGATCACCAGCCCGCCACCGAAACCGTAGTTGAACCCCAGGTACACAAAGGAACGCGCCCAGCGCCCGGCACCGCAAAGGCTCTCGCCTACGGCAGCCGCGCTGACGCTGTTTTCGATCCAGACCGGCAGGCCGAAGGTTTCTTCCAGCAGTGGCTGCAGATCGATCAATGACCAGTCGCGTAACGGCTCCGGCGCGTTGATCTGCCGACGGTTGGCGACGAAATAGCCGTTGATCGAGAACCCGACGCCGATCAGGCTCGCCTTGTCCACGCCATTGCGGACACAAATCCTGTCCAGCGCCGTGCTCAACCGCTCCAGCGTGGTCTGGCGACTCAGCGGCGGAAACCGGAAGCGCACCTCCTCCACCAGTTCGCAATCCAGCGCGGTCAACGAAAGGATGGCGCAATCGGTATTGATCGCGATGCCGACGCTGAAAACGGTTCTGGCTGCCAATTGCAGGCTGGGCGAAGGCTTGCCGCGTCCTGCACCGGATGCAGGCGGCCCGGCCTGCAACAGGTCGCGCGCCAGCAGCGCACTGATGATCCGGTGCGTTGACTGCTGGGTCAGGTGGCTCAATTGACCGACACGGGACTGGCTGATACTGCCTTCACGCCGGATGACATCCAGAATGAACCGCTCGTTATCCGATACGTGAATCCCTTCATTGAGCGTGCGATTGGGCAAGAAACGTCTCCTTTGTCAGAGTGCGTGTGAGCAGGACGCATATTTTCACACTTAATGTTTAAATCTGATGACAATATTTGGATTTCGAACGTATGCAGCTGCCTGCCCAGGCAGTCCTTGAGCAAAAAGCCTTTTAAGCCCTGCCCATGAACAAGGCGCGCATCAAATCCTGATGAAATCTCCAACCGATTATAGCCAGTCATTTTTATTTAACACTTTAAGCGTAAATAAAAATCCAGACCTCTTCGGCCTCCACGAGATTTCACCATGATGACCAGAACCCGTGCCTGTTACCCGCTTGTTTCCGGCGCTGTGCTGCTTACCCTCATCACCCCTGCAGTTGCCCAGGATTCATCCGGCAAAAGCGATACGCCGGCGGCGGAAAGCGTCATGGTCACGGGGTACGTCAAACAGAATCGCGAGGAAATTCGCGCCAAACGCAACACGTCTCAGGTCGCCGACTTCATCTCGTCCGACGAACTGGGCCAGCAGCCCGACCTGAACGTGGCCGATTCCCTGCGTCGCCTCCCGGACGTGACCACCGAATTCGATGAAGACGAAGGTCGCTTCGTCTCCATACGCGGCCTGCCCTCGCGCTTCACGACGACCACCTTCGACGGCGCGATGATTCCTGATGGCTGGTTCGCGCTGGGCCGACAGACCGACCTGGAAGCCATCCCCGGCGTCGCCCTCAAACGTGTGGCGGTCTACAAGAGCCTGACGCCCGACCTGCAACCGGCAATTGCCGGGATCGTCGATTTGCAACCGATCAGCGCGTTCGATTACAGCGGCTTCCAGGCCGTTGCCGATGCCAAGGTCGGGCGCTACAGCAACATGAGCGTACCGGGCGGGCCTTCCAGCCCTTCCGCGATCATCGACGGCAGAGTCAACGACCGCTTCGGCGAGGACAAACAATTCGGCTACATGCTGGCGGGCAGCTTCTCCGACCGCAGTCGCGATCAGGAAAAGGACATCCGTACCATCAACTACAGCGCGGCCGGCACGCCGTTGGTGGACCGTCGTGATCAGGCGCAGTACACCAACCGGCTGGATCGCTGGAGTCTGCTGGGCCGCCTGGAATACAAGCCCAGCGAAAATCTTTACTCATCGCTGCTCGGCGCGCACTACAGCTACGACTCGGACGAATACCGCTACCTGAACATTCTCGAAGGTCGCTCGCCGCGCAACATCACCGATGTCAGCGGCAGTTATGCCCAGGGCCGCAATCGCTATCGCGTTGACTACTTCCCGGAAACCACGGCAACGGATCTGGCCATCTGGGATGTCGACTTCAAGCCTGCCGATCAACAGCGCCTGACCAGCAAACTCTACGCGGCCCGCAGCACCTATGAGCGCAAGGATGACGGCCAGTTTGAATTCCGCTCGGCTTACGGCTCCAATTTCGGCTACCAGTACGACCTGACGAGTCAGGACGCCGACAATCGCGACATGTCCACCATCACGCCCGCCAACCCTTCGGCGGCCGACACGCCATCGAACTATCAGTTGTTCAACATTCAGCCGGAAAAGCTGGAGCGTCAGCAGACCATCAAGGAATGGCAAGGAACCTACGGTTTCAATACCGACCCGCAGGACCGGGGACTGGGTGCCAAGGTGGGCACAAGCTGGCGACGCATGGAGGTCACTCAGGACATCGATCAACAGACCTTCCTGCCCACCAGTGCAGCCAGCCTCCCCGCCAGCTCGTTCAGCAACGCGGGCGACTACTACAAGGCAACCAACCGTTTCTTCGCTGGCAACCCCGGACTGTTTCGGCTCGATCAGGCCAACAGCACACTGCTCAGCGCCCAGAACGACCTCAATTATCAGGAAGACATTGCCGCAGGCTTCGGTCTGCTCAGGTATCGCGGCGAGCGCTTCGAAGTGCTCGGTGGCGCGCGCTATGAACACACGCGTTTCGATTCCTCGGCCTTTCAGAACAACAGCGGCACACTCAACCCCAGCAGCAACTCCGGCAGCTACGACAACGTATTGCCCTCGTTCAGCGCCTTTTACGACCTGACGCCCTCGGTGCGTCTGCGTGCGGGTTTCAGCCAGTCACTGGGTCGGCCGAATCCGGAATACGTGGTGCCGCTGAACAGCGTCAGTCAGGTGGACGGCGCTGTCAGCATCAACCGTGGCAACCCGAGCCTCAAACCCATCACGTCCAACAACTACGATCTGGCCGCCGATTACTACTTCGGCCAGGGCGCGCTGCTGTCCATGGCGCTGTTTCAGAAGGACCTGAAAAACGAAATCTTCGTCGGCAGCTCCAGCAGCACAGACAGCACGGGTATTCAGACCACGATCTCGCAACCCCTCAACACCTCGACGGCGCAGGTCCGTGGCGTGTCGATCAACCTGATCAAGGACCGCCTGGCCTTTCTGCCCGCGCCGTTCGACGGGCTGGGCTTCAAGCTCAACAGCACCTGGCTCGACGGGTCGATGAATGTGCCGATGGCTGACGGCTCGACGCGCCGGGCGAGCCAGTTGGTCGGCGCGCCCAAGCAGCAATACAACGCCACGCTGATGTACGGCATCGGCGATCTCAAGTCGCAGATCAGCTACGCCGTGGTCGGCGACCGGCGCACCAGCCTCAGCGTTCAGAACCCGCGCCAGGACAAGTTCGAAGAGCGCTATGGGCAACTGGATGCTCAGGTCAGCTACGCGCTCAACGCCAACCTGACCCTTTACACAGAAGGGCGAAACCTCACCGACCAGAAGCGCCTGATCCGCGACGCGGACAACAACCTGCTTGAGCGCAACAGCTTCGGGCAGTCCTTCTGGGTCGGCATGAAAGTCAAACTCTGACCCGCACCGCTGCCTCTCTTCTCACACATGAACACCACGGAGATACCCGTCGATGCAATCGTCCATGTCCATTGTCAGCTTGATCGAAGGCGCCAGTCCGGTTGCCCAGACCGTCATGTTTATCCTGTTGCTGGCCTCTGCGGTCAGTTGGTTACTGATCTTTCTTCGCAGCTACGATCTGCGGCGCGACAGCGGTGAACTGACCGATTTCGAGCGACGCTTTCATACAGGCACCGACCTCAACCAGTTGTACAAGGAACTGCCCGACCAGCCCGGCGGCGCAGGCAAGGTGTTTCGCGATGGCTTCCGCCACTTCTGCCAACTGACCCACGCCAACACCGATCCGACCGTGACCATGGACGCCGTGGGCAGCGCGCTGCGTCTGGCGTTGTCGCGCGAAGGCATGCGCCTGAATCGTCGCCTGGTGATCCTGGCGACCATCAGCTCGGTCAGTCCCTATATCGGCCTGTTCGGCACGGTGTGGGGAATCATGGGTTCGTTTCAGGCACTCGGGGCCACGGCGCAGGCGACGCTCGCCACCGTGGCGCCGTGGATTGCCGAAGCGCTGGTGGCCACCGCAATCGGTCTGTTTACCGCCATTCCTGCAGTGATCGCCTACAACTTCCTGTCGAAAAAGGTCGCCGACTTACAGACCCGGCTGGCAGACCTGGCCGAAGAGCTGCACACCCTGCTGCTGACCAGCCTGCATGCCCGCAGTCACCTGCACATGGCAGCGAGGGAAAGCGCATGAATCAGAAGGGCTCGTTCCACGCGGTATCACGGGGCAGGATTTCCAGCGAAATGAACGTTGTGCCGTTCATTGATGTGGTGCTGGTGCTACTGGTGATTTTCATGGTCGCCACGCCCCTGATGACTCAGGGTGTACACGTTGACCTGCCGCGCCTCGGCGCGCAGGCGATTGACGCACCGGATCACCCGCCGCTGGTTATCAGCATCGACGCCGAAGGCCTGTACTACCTCAATCGCGGCGAAGACCCGCGTGTCCAGCTGGCGCTGCCCACCGTGGGTCAGCAAGTGCACGATGCGCTCGGCGACCAGGCCAATACCGCCGTGCTGATTCGCGGCGACCGGGCTGTCAGCTACGGGCGGATCATGGAGTTGATGGGCGCCTTGCAGCAGGCCGGTGTACCCAATGTCGGGTTGATCTCACAAACTCCGGATACCGCGCCATGAAGACCGCTCTGAAACACGCGATGCACGCCGCATCCCCGCTTCCCGACATGGGCATCTCGTTCACTGCGGCCAGCAATCAATTAGCCGAATCCGGCGTGCGCTGTCGCTTCCACCCTCAAGGTAACGATGGCGCATGGAAAGTCGGGCCCGTCAGTTACCTGGCAATCAGGCCCGACCTCAGGCTGGTCGCCCCGCTACGCACGTCACCGGCAAGCGATCCTGCGCCTGCGTCGGCACGCGCGGCATTGCTGCTCATCCCTTTAGTGGTGGCCGTGCATTTTCTGGCGGCGTGGCTCGGCAGCACAGCATCTACCCCCTCGACAGCCGAGCCGGACAGGCAGACGGTGGTGATCCACACCGGACTGGCTGCGGACCCCGCCATTGCGGCCGCTGCCGCAGCAAGCGCTCGCGCTGCAGAGGCGCAACGTCAGCAGGCGGCCGAGCAACAGAAGCAGGCGGTGGCGGAACAGGCCGCCAGACAACAGGCTCAGCTTGAAGCCAGCAGGCTGGCCGAACAAGCTGATATTCAGGCGCGACAGAAACCGCCACGACAACCCCCGACCAAACCGGCACCGCATCCAGCCCCCGCTGCGCCCGCCAAAGCTTCAGCACAGGCACCGGCCAGCTCAAACTCTGCACCGGCCGCAACCGAGGCGAAACCTGCGCCGTCGGTACCCGGACCCGCCACCGATGTCGCCGCAACCGCTGGCAAACAGTACCTGCCGCTGACCAAGGCTGCGCCCGACTACCCGGCTTCAGCGCTTGAAAACGAGCTGGAAGGTGACTGCACGGTGGAGTACGACCTGATGCCCGATGGCACGACGACGGCAGCACGACTGGTCAAGGGGCAATGCGATGCGTCCCACTTCGGAGCCGCCTCGCTCAAGGCCGCCGCCGGTTTCCGCTACAGCCCGCAAGTTGCAGACGGCCACCCGGTCAAGGTCATCGGCGTGCGCAACACGTTTCGTTACCGGCTGCAGAATGCTCAGTGAGGTTGCGCAGCAGCCTGCGTAGGGCTGGCGGCGAAGATGACGTTCATCATTACGGATGATAGTAACCTTCGATTTATTCGATTCGTTAATAACACCCTGCGCGCAACAGAATCCGCCCATCCTTTACTTTCGGCGGAACTTCCCATGCCCCAGACACTCGCTCATCTGCGCTATCCCCTCACTGCCCTCGCACTGGTCGTGATCAGCGCCTGTGGTCGCGCACCTGAGGCCACTCAGGCCCCCGCAGCCGCCAAGGTCAGCGTCGCCAAGGTCCTGGAACAACCCGTCAACGAGTGGGACGAGTTCACCGGCCGCCTCGAAGCACCGGAAACCGTCGAAGTTCGTCCGCGCGTCTCCGGCCAGATTGATCAGGTGGCGTTCACCGATGGTTCGCTGGTCAAGAAAGGCGACCTGCTGTTCCAGATCGACCCGCGCCCGTTCCAGTCTGAAGTACGCCGCCTCGAAGCCCAGCTGCAGCAAGCGCGGGCCGTGGCCGTACGCAGCGACAACGAAGCCCAGCGCGGCGAGCGTTTGCGCACCAACAATGCCATTTCCGCCGAACTGGCAGACTCGCGCACCACCTCCGCGCAGGAAGCCAAGGCCGGCGTCGCCGCGATTCAGGCGCAACTGGACCTGGCTCGCCTGAACCTCAGCTTCACCCGTGTGACCGCACCTATTACCGGCCGCGTCAGCCGTGCCGAGATCACCGCCGGCAACATCGTGACGGCCGATGTCACACCGCTGACCAGCGTGGTGTCCACCGACAAGGTCTACGCCTACTTCGACGCCGATGAGCGCGTATTCCTCAAGTACACCGAACTCGCCCGCAAGGGTCAGCGCGGCCAGACCACCCCGGTTTACCTGGGCCTGTCCAACGAGAACGGCAACCCGCACCTGGGTCAGATGAACTTCGTCGACAACCAGGTCAACCCACGCACCGGCACCATTCGTGGCCGCGCGGTGTTCGACAATAGCGATGGCAGCTTCACCCCAGGCCTGTATGCACGTCTCAAACTGGTCGGCAGTGGCACCTACTCTGCCGTGCTGATCAACGATGAAGCCGTCGGCACCGACCTGGGCAAGAAGTTCGTGCTGGTGATGGACAAGGACAACAAGCCGGCCTATCGCCCGGTCGAACTGGGTCCGAAAATCGAAGGCCTGCGCATCGTGCGCAACGGTCTGGGCAAGGACGACACCATCGTCGTCAAAGGCTTGCAGCGTGTACGTCCCGGCCAGCCTGTGGACCCTGAAGTTACGCCGATGGCCAGTGCCGACACCCTCGCCCTGCTCCTCAAGCAACGTCAGGCCCTTGAAGCCAGCAACCCGCAACAGTCGGCGCCCAATGCGACCGCCAAACTCGCCAGCGCCACTGCGCCTCGCGGCTAAGGGACTCGTTCGATGAACTTCTCAAAATTCTTTATCTCGCGGCCGATCTTCGCCGCCGTGTTGTCACTGCTGATCCTGATCGCCGGTGCCATCTCGCTGTTCCAGTTGCCGATCAGTGAATACCCGGAAGTCGTGCCACCTACCGTCGTGGTACGGGCCAACTTCCCGGGCGCCAACCCCAAGGTGATCGGCGAAACCGTGGCCTCGCCACTGGAGCAGGCCATCACCGGCGTCGAGAACATGCTGTACATGTCGTCGCAGGCCACTGCCGACGGCAAGCTGACCCTGACCATCACCTTCGCGCTGGGCACCGACCTGGACAACGCCCAGGTGCAGGTGCAGAACCGTGTGACGCGTACCGAGCCCAAGCTGCCTGAAGAGGTGACGCGGATCGGTATCACGGTGGACAAGGCCTCGCCCGACCTGACCATGGTCGTGCACTTGACCTCGCCGGATAAACGCTACGACATGCTGTACCTGTCCAACTATGCCGTCCTGAACATCAAGGATGAGCTGGCGCGACTGGGCGGCGTGGGCGACGTGCAGCTGTTCGGCATGGGCGATTACTCGCTGCGGGTCTGGCTCGATCCGAACAAGACCGCTTCACGCAACCTGACCGCAACCGACGTGGTCAACGCGATCCGCGAACAGAACCGTCAGGTAGCTGCCGGCCAGCTGGGCGCGCCGCCCTCACCCAATGCCACCAGTTTCCAGATGTCGATCAACACCCAGGGCCGCCTGGTCACCGAGGAAGAGTTCGAGAACGTGGTGATCCGCGCCGGTGCCGATGGTGAAATCACGCGCCTGAAGGACGTTGCCCGTATCGAACTGGGTTCAAACCAATACGCCCTGCGCTCGCTGCTGAATAACCAGCCTGCCGTGGCATTGCCGATCTTCCAGCGTCCGGGCTCCAACGCAATCGACATCTCCAACGATGTGCGGGCCAAGATGGCCGAGCTGAAAAAAGGCTTCCCCGAGGGGATGGACTACAGCATCGTCTATGACCCGACCATCTTCGTGCGCGGCTCCATCGAGGCGGTGATCCACACCCTGTTCGAAGCACTGATTCTGGTGGTGCTGGTGGTGATCCTGTTCCTGCAGACCTGGCGCGCCTCGATCATTCCGCTGGTCGCGGTGCCGGTCTCGCTGATCGGTACATTCGCCGTGATGCACCTGTTCGGCTTCTCGCTCAACGCGCTGTCATTGTTCGGGCTGGTACTGGCGATCGGTATCGTGGTGGACGACGCCATCGTGGTGGTGGAGAACGTCGAACGTAACATCGAGCTGGGGCTCGAACCGGTCGCAGCAACGCACAAAGCCATGGCCGAAGTAACCGGGCCGATCATCGCCACGGCACTGGTGCTCTGTGCGGTGTTCGTACCTGCCGCGTTCATTTCCGGGCTGACCGGGCAGTTTTATAAACAGTTCGCGCTGACCATCGCCATCTCGACCGTGATCTCGGCGTTCAACTCGCTGACCCTGTCGCCAGCGCTGGCTGCGGTGCTGCTCAAGGCTCACGATGCGCCGAAGGACCGCTTCTCGCGCTTCCTCGACAGGATGCTGGGTGGCTGGCTGTTCCGTCCGTTCAACCGCTTCTTCGAGAAAGCCAGCCATGGCTATGTCGGCACGGTTGCACGTGTGATTCGCAGCAGCGGCATCGCCCTGCTGGTGTACGCAGGCCTGATGGTGCTGACCTGGATGGGTTTCTCCAGCACACCCACCGGTTTCGTGCCCAGCCAGGACAAGCAATACCTGGTCGCCTTCGCCCAGTTGCCGGATGCGGCCAGCCTGGACCGGACCGAAGAAGTCATCAAGCGCATGTCTGACCTGGCCCTGAAACAGCCGGGCGTGGAAAACGCGATTGCTTTCCCGGGCCTGTCGATCAACGGCTTCACCAACAGCCCGAACAACGGTGTGGTGTTCGTCGCACTCAAGCCTTTTGAAGAGCGTACAGACCCGAGCCAGTCGGCCAATGCCATCGCCGGTGCCTTGAACGGCCAGTTCGCGTCGATTCAGGAAGCCTACATGGCGATCTTCCCGCCACCTCCGGTGCAGGGTCTGGGTACCATCGGCGGCTTCCGCCTGCAGATCGAAGACCGGGGCAATCTGGGCTACGACGAGCTGTACAAGGAAACCCAGAACATCATCGCCAAGAGCCGCAGCGTGCCTGAGCTGGCCGGTCTGTTCACCAGCTACACCGTGAACGTACCGCAGGTCGATGCGTCCATCGACCGCGAAAAGGCCAAGACCCACGGCGTGGCGATCAGCGACATCTTCGACACCCTGCAGGTCTACCTGGGCTCGCTGTATGCCAACGACTTCAACCGCTTCGGTCGCACCTATCAGGTCAACGTTCAGGCTGAACAACAGTTCCGTCAGGATGCCGACCAGATCGGTCAGCTCAAGGTGCGCAACAACCTGGGTGAAATGATCCCGCTGGCGACCTTCGTCAAGGTCACCGACACCGCAGGTCCCGACCGCGTGATGCACTACAACGGCTTCATCACGGCCGAGATCAACGGCGCTGCCGGACCGGGCTACAGCTCCGGCCAGGCCCAAGCAGCTGTCGAAAAGCTGCTGAAGGAAGAGCTTCCCAATGGCATGGTCTACGAATGGACCGACCTGACCTATCAGCAGATTCTGTCGGGCAATACCGCGCTGTTCGTCTTCCCGCTCTGCGTACTGCTGGCGTTCCTGGTACTGGCCGCCCAATACGAAAGCTGGAGCCTGCCGCTGGCGGTGATCCTGATCGTGCCAATGACGCTGCTGTCGGCAATTGCCGGGGTAATGATTGCCGGTAGCGACAACAACATCTTCACCCAGATCGGCCTGATCGTACTGGTGGGACTTGCTTGCAAGAACGCGATCCTGATCGTCGAGTTCGCCAAGGACAAACAGGAAGAAGGCATGAGCCCGCTGGATGCGGTGCTGGAAGCCTGCCGCCTGCGTCTGCGCCCGATCCTGATGACCTCGTTCGCCTTCATCATGGGTGTCGTACCGCTGGTGCTGTCCAGTGGCGCCGGTGCCGAAATGCGTCATGCCATGGGTGTAGCGGTGTTCTCCGGGATGCTCGGCGTCACCTTCTTCGGCCTGCTGCTGACCCCCGTGTTCTATGTGCTGATCCGTAACTTCGTCGAGCGCCGGGAGGCCCGCAAGGCCGCACGGGCGCAGAAACTGCAAACATTGCCTGCGGAGATGCATTGATGAGCGCGCTTAAACTCTTCGTTCCGAGCCTGCTGGTTCTGGCGCTGGCGGCCTGTGCCGTCGGCCCGGACTACAAGGCGCCTGAGACCGCACCGGCGAAACTCGCCGCTGCCGCCCAGGGCAACTACGACCGTACCAAGGCCGATGCCTTGTGGTGGAAGCAGTTCGACGATCCGACCCTCGACAAACTGGTGACTCAATCACTCAATGGCAACCGGGATCTGCGCGTCGCGTTTGCCCGCCTGAAAGCGGCACGCGCCATTCGTGACGACGTGGCCAACGATGCCATGCCGGTGGTGACCAGCCGTGCCAGCAGCGATCTGGGCAAGGGTCAGCAGCCTGGCGTGACTGACCGACGGGTCAACACCGAGCGTTATGACCTGGGTCTGGACATGGCCTGGGAGCTGGACCTGTTCGGACGTATTCAGCGCCAACTGGAAGCCAGCGACGCCGACGAAGCGGCCGCACAGGCCAACCTCTATCAACTGCAAGTCACGCTGATCGCCGAGGTGGTCGACGCTTACGGGCAGTTGCGTGGCGCACAGTTACGCGAAGCCATTGCACGGGACAACCTGAAAAACCAGCAGGATTCTCAGGGTGTCACCACGCAGTTGCGTGACGCTGGTGTCGGCAATGAACTGGATGTGGTGCGCGCCGATGCACGACTCGCTGCCGTTGAAGCGACAGTGCCGCAACTGCAGGCCGAACAGAATCGTCAGCGCAACCGCATCGCCACCCTGCTGGGTGAGCGACCGGATACCCTGAGCGTGGACCTGAGCCCGACCAAATTGCCAGCCATCGCCAAGGCGCTGCCGATTGGCGATCCGACCCAGGTACTGCGCAATCGTCCGGATGTGCTGGCTGCGGAACGCCAACTGGCGGCCTCGACCGCACGCATCGGCGTGGCAACCGCTGACCTGTTCCCTCGGGTCAGCCTGAGCGGATTCCTCGGTTTTACCGCAGGACGCGGCTCGCAAATCGGCTCGTCAGCGGCCAAAGCCTGGACGCTCGGTCCAAGCATCACCTGGGCAGCCTTTGATCTGGGCAGTGTTCGGGCGCAGATCCGCAGCGCCAATGCCGATGCCGAAGGAGCGCTGGCCAACTACGAGCAGCAGGTTCTACTTGCACTGGAAGAGTCGGAAAATGCGTTCAGCGATTACGACAAGCGCCAGCAGCGACTGCTGTCCTTGATCCGCCAGAGCGAATCCAGCCGTGCCGCAGCCCGTCTGGCCAACGTTCAGTACCGTGAAGGAACGGCTGATTTCCTCGTTCTGCTGGACGCCGAGCGCGAACGTCTGGCTGCTGAAGATTCCCAGGCTCAGGCCGAGATCGAGCTGTATCGCGGGATCGTCGCCATCTACAAGGCATTGGGTGGTGGATGGCAGCCTCAGGCCTGACCGCCAAATCCGGGCCTGCCATGCCCCGCCTCTTTCAGAGGCGGGGCATTTTTTTGCACGTTCGAGTACCCTCGCCGTTTGACACTGACCAGCGACTCCACGAAGCTGCAAGCCGCCAAGCAATGGATATCGGTATGCCCGGCTCATCTCCCCAATCCGTCAATCGCCGTCGCTGGATCAGCGGCGTGATCGCTGTACTCGCCGCATTGCTGGTCGCCGCGCTGTTCTGGGGATGGCGCAATGTGCCCACGCAAAGCACGCCTGCCAATCTGGCCCACACCTACACACAGGCACTGAAGCAGGCACATGAGGGTAAGCCTGGCGCGGCGCGGGTGCTGTATCAGCAACTGGCGCGTACAGACCTTTCCGATGCGCACCGGGTCAGCCTCCTCACCGAACTGAGTAATTACCCTAGTCCGCAAGCCCTGAAGCTGATTGACGCCAGCCTCAAGGACGAGTCGGTCGAGGTACGCCAGGCGGCCATCGCCACCAGCGTCAAGCTGGTATCCAGCAGCCAGCGCAGTCTGTTGCTGGGTCCGATGCTGGACGACAAGGAGCAATCGGTCAGATTCAGCGCGACCAGCGCGCTGCTGGGCCTGTCACCCGACGACCTGGGGCTGTATTTCGCCGTGCTGCAGCAGAGCGCCGAGGCATTCCAGGAAGCCCTCGAAAGCCAGCCCGCAACCGTGGACAACCAGTTACAACTCGCCAGGCTCTACCTGCAGACCGGCGATCTCGAACCTGCACTCAAAGCCTTGCAACGTGCCACTGCTCTGGATCCCCAGAACATCGAGGCTGCGCTGGCCCACATCGAGCTGCTGGACAAGAAAGGCCAGGCCGAGAAAGCGCGCAGCCTGTTCGCCGGACTGCTGGAGCACCATCCCGACTCGGCGCTGCTGCAACATGCGCTGGGCATGTGGCTGGTAGACCATGGGCAAAGTGAGTTCGCGTTGCTCAGCCTGGCCAAGGCGTCGGAGCTTGCACCACAGAACAACGACTACCGCTACGACCTGGCTGTCGCTCTGCACGACCTGGATCAGCTTGAAGCGGCGCAGAAACAACTGGTGCAGATCGTCCAGAACGATCCGGCGAACCGTCGGGCACGCGTTCTGTTGATCCAGTACTGGAAGGAAAATGGCCAGTTGCAGAACGTACAGATCCTGCTGGCGGAGCTGGAACAGCTGAACCCTGACGACCCCGCCCTGCAGCAGGGGCTGTAAGCAAACGGGCTGAGCAGCGTCCGGCAAATAGCCATGCCGTTCGTCGCTCCAGCCCTTTTGCAGCGGTGCTTTCAGACAATTCCCCCGAATGTATGGATAACTCCTATTTGTCCGTCAGACATTTCGCTTGTCGTGCCACACAAGCGATTCGTCCGCCAGTTTCAGACGACGCCTATTATCAGAAATAACTTACACATCGCCTGCCCGGATAACACACGGCCCGCCCGCGACAAACAACTGCCGCGCACAGTTGGTTCTTGTCATTTTCAACAAGACTATTTTCTAACTCAAAAAAAAGGTGCATTATTTGCCCGCTACACAGTTGTAACTACCCTCTATCTGCGTAACGGCAAGCCAGGACGGCTTATTTTTTGCGGATAACGCGGGTATGGGGCAGTGACCGTACGAGCGGATCAGCCAAACAGTTTTGTCTTATCGCTTTATTGGGCTGGCAACAGCCATGACATTGTCGGAGTGTGTTATTTGTCCAGACTTGCCGAGTTTCGAGCAGCAGAAAAAGCCCTTCAGGAGCAGCTGGCACAGCTGGAAGCCCTGAAGAATGACGCCGGCCTGAAGAAGGAGATTGAATTCGAGCAAAAGCTCCAGGAACTGATGGGTAGCTACGGCAAAAGCCTGCGTGACATCATTGCCATCCTGGACCCGGGCAGCTCTACCTCACTGGTTGCACCCGCCGGCCCCAAGCGCCGCCGTGCACGCGTCGTAAAGGTTTATCAGAACCCGCACACCGGTGAACTGATCGAAACCAAGGGCGGCAACCACCGGGGCCTTAAAGCCTGGAAAGAGCAATACGGTGTCGATACTGTTGATTCATGGCTTCGCGCCTGATCACAACTATGCACCCGGAAGCCCTGCACTCGCAGGGCTTTTTATTAGCGGCAACGGCGGCACCGACTTATTGTCAGCGTCTGTATCAGTATCGCGCTGACGTGCAGCAGACTTGTCACCCCACCGAAGCGTATCCTCCAAACAACACTGACTGAACTGACCCGTACATATATGAACGGCCGGCATCCCCGCAAACAAAATAATGACGCCAATATTTCAGCTGACGCTCATACGATTCAGCTCACAGTTATAACTTGAAAGTTTCGAGTCATTGTTCAGCCAACAGTCAGCTTTGTAGCAGCACAGTAGTTAGTTAATGCCAAACGTTTGCGGCACTCGCAAAGCAGCGCGTGTGCATCAGGCGACGAACGCGCAAGAGGTTCACAGATTTTTCACATGCCCTGTTCCATGATGAAGACCGCTAAAGGAATAGCGCCCCATGCCCGCCTCGGCGGGCTTCTTTTTGCCTGCATAAAAGTCCTTCCCTCAAGGCTCCCCGTCCAGACGCAGGCTTTCCCGAATCTGCAATGCCTCATCCTTGTTGGCTGCGTAACCCTCTGCCGACCCGGCATACGACAACGACCATGCCTTTTCCTTGTTGGCTGCCGCTACCAGCGTCTGTGTGAGCACGTGGACGCCGTTCTGGGTGACCGTGCAGGTGGTTTCCAGCGCAGGCACGACGCTGAGCTTTGCATCGCGTACGTGAGTACAGACGCTCTGAAAACCACTTTTGGCGAAATTGACCTGAACCGCCTTGCGCATTTCCAGCAAAACGCCCTGCACATTGACTTCATGCCCAGGCGTCAGACGGGTCTGGGTCAGCTCCATGACCATCAGCGGATTACCCGACTGATCGTTTTTGACGGCACGCTGTCTGACCTGCACGGAAGGTTGAGAGGGAGCGTCCGCCGCTG
This sequence comes from Pseudomonas sp. AC016, assembly GCF_979253365.1. Taxonomy (NCBI): domain Bacteria; kingdom Pseudomonadati; phylum Pseudomonadota; class Gammaproteobacteria; order Pseudomonadales; family Pseudomonadaceae; genus Pseudomonas; species Pseudomonas sp. AC016. The sequence goes on along the minus strand of NZ_CEEDCC010000001.1, from coordinate 5,893,967 downwards.
CAGGCAAAGACTCCACCTCCCAGCCTGCGGGCCAGATGATCATCACGTCGGCGGCTTGCACAGGTGCACTGCATGCCAGCAGGCACAGGCTCAAGAGCGAAAATCGGCATTGCGGGAAAATCATGGTGGTCATGGCCATCGAAATGATTGACCGGAAAGTCTGAGCCTGTCGCCAGCGACTCGCAAGGGGCCAGGGCCTTTTATCCCGGCAGGCGTTTGGCACAGGCCGCCCCGCTCCGTATCATCTGGCACCATTAATACCCATGTTGGAGACACTCATGAGCCTGCAAGACCTCAATTCCACGCCAGGCGTGACCGCCGAACCCGAAGCTGCTACACAGCAATTCGTGTTCAACCACACCATGCTGCGTGTCAAAGACATCACTGCGTCGCTGGATTTCTACACCCGCGTACTGGGCTTCAGCCTGGTCGAGAAGCGCGACTTCCCGGAAGCCGAGTTCAGCCTTTACTTCCTCGCACTGACCGACAAAAAGCTGATTCCGACCGATGATGCCGCTCGTAACGAGTGGATGAAGTCGATTCCTGGCATCCTGGAACTGACCCATAACCACGGCACCGAGAATGACTCCTCGGCCGTTTATCACGACGGCAACAGCGACCCGCGCGGCTTTGGCCACATCTGCGTGTCGGTTCCGGACGTAGTCGCTGCCTGCGAACGCTTCGAGAAGCTGAACGTGAAATTTCAAAAGCGTCTGTCCGATGGCCGCATGAACAGCCTGGCGTTCATCAAGGACCCAGATGGCTACTGGGTCGAGATCATTCAGCCAACGCCGCTGTAACCCCGCGCCAGAAACGAAAAAACCCCATGATCGCTCATGGGGTTTTTTGTTAAGTAACAGCCTGTCAGGCTGGCGCGGACGTACGGATCAGGTGGTCAAAGGCACTCAGCGAAGCCTTGGCACCCTCGCCCAGAGCAATGATGATCTGCTTGTACGGCGCCACAGTCACGTCACCGGCAGCGAAAACGCCGGGGATCGAAGTCTCGCCGCGCGAATCGACCACGATCTCGCCACGAGGCGACAGCTCGATGGAGCCCTTGAGCCATTCGCTGTTAGGCAGCAGGCCGATCTGCACGAAGATACCTTCCAGCGGCACGGTGATCTCTTCACCGGTCACGCGGTTCTTGTAACGCAGGCCATTGACCTTCTGCTCGTCACCGGTCACTTCAGTGGTTTGCGCACTGGTGATGACGGTCACGTTCGGCAGACTGTGCAGCTTGCGCTGCAGAACCGCGTCAGCACGCAACTGCACGTCGAACTCCAGCAGGGTCACGTGGGACACGATGCCCGCCAGGTCGATGGCCGCTTCAACGCCGGAGTTGCCGCCGCCGATCACTGCAACGCGCTTGCCCTTGAACAGCGGACCGTCACAGTGCGGGCAGTACGCCACGCCCTTGTTGCGGTATTGCTGCTCGCCCGGAACATTCATCTCCCTCCAGCGTGCGCCGGTGGCGAGAATCACGGTCTTGGCCTTCAGGCTCGCGCCGCTGGCGAACTTCACTTCGTGCAACTCACCGGCTGCGCCCGGAATCAGCTTGTCGGCGCGCTGCAGGTTCATGATATCGACTTCGTACTGCTTGACGTGCTCTTCGAGCGCTACAGCCAGCTTCGGGCCTTCGGTGTGCTGGACCGAGATGAAGTTCTCGATGGCCATGGTGTCGAGCACCTGACCACCAAAACGCTCAGCGGCAACACCGGTACGAATGCCTTTACGTGCAGCATAAACAGCAGCTGCCGAACCGGCAGGGCCACCGCCAACCACGAGAACGTCGAACGCCTCTTTGGCATTGAGTTTCTCGGCCTGACGAGCCCCTGCACCGGTGTCGATTTTGGCCAGAATTTCTTCCAGGCCCATGCGGCCCTGACCAAACAGCTCGCCGTTCAGGTAGATGCTTGGCACCGACATGATCTTGCGATCGGTGACTTCATCCTGGAACAGCGCGCCGTCGATTGCGACGTGCTTGATGTTCGGGTTCAGCACTGCCATCAGGTTCAGCGCCTGGACAACGTCCGGGCAGTTCTGGCAGGACTGCGAGAAATAGGTTTCGAACTTGAATTCGCCTTGAAGATTGCGAACCTGCTCGATGGTTTCCGCACTGACCTTGGGTGGGTAGCCGCCGACTTGCAGCAGCGCCAGGACCAGCGAGGTGAATTCGTGGCCCATTGGAATACCAGCGAAACGCAGGCTGATATTATGGCCAGGGCTGTTCAGCGAGAACGATGGCGTGCGCGCATCGGTGCCGCTGTCATTCAAGGTGACGTCTTTGGAAACACTGATCACATCGTTGAGCAGTGCAAGCATTTCCTGAGACTTCGCGCCGTCATCAAGGGACGCGACGATCTCGATGGGGCGAGTGACCCGCTCCAGGTAAGATTTCAACTGGGCTTTAAGATTGGCGTCCAACATGTTGCGGCTTCCTTTGACAAAATGTTCAGAGAGTAGAAATAACAACGCCCAGGCGATGACCGCCCGGGCGTTTTTTGGGGCGATGCGGTTTACTTGCTCAAGAGCTCAACGCCCCTAGCCGATTCATACGACTCAGATCTTGCCGACCAGGTCCAGAGACGGAGCCAGAGTGGCCTCGCCTTCTTTCCACTTGGCTGGGCAGACTTCACCCGGGTGAGCAGCAACGTACTGAGCAGCCTTGATCTTGCGCAGCAGCTCGGAAGCGTCACGGCCTACGCCGCCATCGTTCAGCTCGACGATCTTGATCTGACCTTCAGGGTTGATCACGAAGGTACCGCGGTCAGCCAGACCGGCTTCTTCGATCAGCACGTCGAAGTTGCGCGAAATGGTCAGGGTCGGGTCGCCGATCATGGTGTACTGGATCTTGCCGATTGCAGGCGAGGTGTTGTGCCATGCAGCATGGGCGAAGTGGGTGTCAGTCGAAACGCTGTAGATTTCAACGTTCAGCTTCTGGAACTCAGCGTAGTTGTCAGCGAGGTCTTCCAGTTCGGTCGGGCAAACGAAGGTGAAGTCGGCCGGGTAGAAGAATACGACAGACCACTTGCCTTTGAAGTCGGCATCCGAAACGTCAACGAAAGAGCCGTTCTTGTAAGCAGTTGCCTTGAACGGTTTTACCTGGCTGTTGATGATAGGCATCGGTATATCTCCTGATGGGTTGTGATTTCGATGAAGTGAAGCTTACGCATGATCGATGACAAAGGCTCATTGGCAAACCTGATGTCACTGATTGCTTTTCGCTATGGAAGCGGCTTATCAATAGAAGAAACCTTCAGGCCGCTCTGGCTCTCGGGAGAGCTCAAAAATGGTGCGGCCTCAATGTAACGCATCGCGGACTTCATGTCCCTCCAGCCCACATAGGCCATCAGTGACTTGAGGTCCCAGCCGCTACGGTGCGCCCAGCTCGCGAAACCACGACGCAGCGAGTGGCTGGTGTACTGTTGCGCGGCAATCCCGGCGCGGCTCAGCGCCTGGCGCAACACAGGAATGATGCTGTTGGCGTGCAGCCCCTCCTCGCCCAGATTGCCCCAGCGATCCACGGCCCGGAATACCGGGCCACGCACCAGTGCCGAACAGTTGATCCAGTCTATATAAGCCTGAACCGGACACAGTCGCTGCAAGGCCGGCGTCTGATAGGTCCTGCCTGCGTTTTCCCGATCACCCTTGCTACGGGGCAGATAAAGGCTGATGCCCGCGCCGGAAATCGCCTTGACATCCTGAACCTGCAGACGACACAGCTCGTCGCTGCGAAATCCCCGCCAGAAGCCCAGCAGGATCAACGCCGTGTCCCGTCGACAGCGCAACAGTGCAGGCTGATCGTTACGGGCCTGCGCCTGAAGCGCTTCGACCTCAAGGCAAGTGACAACCCGCTCCAGATCATGCAACTGCAAGGGCTCGGCCTGCTTTTCCTGCGCCGGATGCAGGGCGCGAATGCCTTTGAGCACCTTGCGCACGACAGGTGAGCGCGTCGGATCGACGAACCCCTGACTGGAATGCCACTGAGACAACGCCGACAGGCGCGACTTCAAGGTATTGACCGACAGCTCACCCGCGTACTGCGCCAGATACCGCGCCACGCTCTCGCTGGTCGCCGGCAGAAATCCGCCCCACGTCACCTCGAAGTGTTCGATGGCAGCCCGATAGCTGCGGCGCGTGTTGTCTCGAGTGGCCGCTTCCAGATAACGATCGACATCATTCATGAGCAAAACCTGCATAGGTGTACCGGCCGGGAGCGTAAATCAGCGTCCACAGCTTATGACACGGGATAATACGCCAATATCCCGCGTCACTGAATTCTCATAATGACGTTATTTTTTAATCGATATAGTATGTAAATACAGGGTACATACCACAGTACGAAATCGTAGGAGCAGACATGGCACGGGGCGGCGTAAACAAGGCATTGGTGCTCAAGGCAAGGTCCGCCTTGCTCGCCCGCGGTGAAAACCCCAGCATTGATGCAGTACGTATCGAAATGGGCAATACCGGGTCGAAAACCACCATCCATCGGTATTTGAAGGAGCTTGAAGCCGCTCATTCACCTGCGCCCGATATCAATGAAGAACTGACGGAGCTGGTGGCCAACCTTGCCGACCGGTTGCAGGGACAGGCGCAGGAACGCATTGACCAGCTATGCGTGGACCACGCCGCCAAGTGCGAAACATTGCAGGAAGCGCTCTCGGCGGCGCAGAAGAAAACGGAAGATCTGAGTGAGCAGATCCAGCAGAAGGATCAGACGCTGGAGCGACAAGCCACTGCCCTGCTCGACTTGCAGGAAACTCTACTCACCGTGCGAAGTGAAAACACCCGACTGACTCAAGCCAACTCGGACCTGGATTCCCGCCTGCTGGACAAGAATGAGCAGATCCGCTCCCTTGAAGAAAAGCATCAGCATGCGCGCGATGCGCTGGAGCACTATCGCAATTCGATCCGAGAGCAGCGCGAGCACGAGCAGCAACGCCATGAAGGCCAGGTCCAGCAGTTGCAGATGGAGCTGAGACAGGCACAGCAGAGCCTGAGCATTCGCCAGGAAGACATCACCCGCCTGAACCGCGACAACGAACGATTGCTGGCAGAAGCCCGCAGCACACAGCGCGACCTGAATATTCAGAAGGACCTGACGGACAAGGCCGGCGCTCAAGCCGCAGCATCCATGAGGGAACACCAGCAAGGTCAGACCCAATGCGCCCTGCTGGAGGAAAAGGTACGAAACCTTCAGGAAGACACTGTCGACCTCAAGCAAGGCTTGAAGGATGCTCAGCAGCAGAACCGGGTGCTGGAGCTGCTGCTGATCAAAAAGGAAGTGGCGCTGGAAGCTCTGAAAGCTGCTGGCGAGCCATCTCCCAAGGTCAGTTCGACCCGGAAGAAACCGACAGCACCCTGAGGAATGAAAGGACGCTCAGTTCAGTGAGTCCGTTTCACAGGGCAGATACAAATCCACTCGCGTACCCTGTCCTTCGACGCTTTCGATCTGCACATGCCCGCCGGTCTGCTTGATGAAGCCGTAGACCATCGACAATCCCAACCCCGTCCCCTGGCCGACAGGCTTGGTGGTGAAGAACGGATCGAACACCTTATCGATCACCTCCTGACTGATACCGCAGCCATCATCCGCGACACTGAGGACAACGTACTCGCCCGGCGGCAGCGCACCCTGCGGCTTACTGATGCTTATGGCCCGAGTCAGCACCTGCAACCGACCGCCGCCCGGCATCGCATCGCGCGCATTGATGACCAGATTCAACAGGGCGTTTTCCAACTGATGCTCATCGGTGCGAATCAACCGCAAAGCCTCATCGAATTCGAAATGCAGTAAGATTCGGTCGGATAACGTGCCCTGCAGCAGTTCCTGCATGGAGCGAACCATCCGATTGACATCAACCGCACAGGTATTGAGCGCCTGACGTCTGGCGAACGTCAGCAACCGCTGGGTCAGCGCTCCGGCGCGGTTGGCGGACACAATCGCAGCATTGACGTAGCGCTCGACATCATCGAGACGACCCACTGCAACCCGGCGCCTGATGAAATCCAGCGCACCCAGCACGCCCGTCAGCATATTGTTGAAGTCGTGAGCAATGCCGCCAGTCAATTGGCCGACGGCATCCATCTTCTGCGCGTGACGCAACACCTCTTCGGCCTGCGCCCGTTCGCTGATCTCGATCTGCAGCAGCTCATTGGCACGCGCCAGTTCCTGGGTACGCTCGGCAACCCGCTGCTCCAGATTTTCGTTCAGCTCGCGCAGCGCTTCTTCGGCCCGCACCTGAGCCGTGATATCGGTGTGAGTGCCCAGCCAGTAAGTTATGTGACCCTGCTCGTCGCGCATTGGCGATGCCCGCGAGAGGAACCAGCTGAAAGCGCCGTCCCTGGAACGCAATGCAAAGGTGTCTTCCCAGATGGAGCCTGTCGCAAAGCAGTATTGCAGACGGGCCATGACGCGCTCGCGGTGCTCGGGATGAAGAACGGAACGCCAGCCCAGCGCTCGCATTGCCTCAAGCGAAGACCCGGTATACAGATACCAGCGTTCGTTGTACCACTGAACATGGCCCCGGGGATCAGCCGTCCAGGCCAGCTGGCTCATGTTGTCGGCGAGTAATCTGAATTGACGCTCGCTCTCGCGCAGCACATCGATCTGCTGCATGGAGCCCTGTTCGTGACCGGTCGAATGCAAGGGCATCACGGACGTCGGTTTTTGCCTGTTCATCGGCGGGATCCCTCCGTTGGTCTCTATCACTCCGGGACTCATCCTGAGTCCCGGACATTGCCTGATCTAGCGTTTGACCGGTGTACGCATGGTGACAAACTCTTCTGCAGCGGTCGGATGCACACCAATGGTGTCGTCGAACACCTGCTTGGTCGCGCCCGCCTTGATCGCGATCGCCAGACTCTGCACGATTTCGCCCGCATCCGGCCCCACCATATGGCAACCCAGCACGCGGTCGGTTTTGGCATCGACCACCAGCTTCATCAGGGTGCGCTCCTGATCGTCGGTCAGCGTGAGCTTCATCGGCCGGAAACGGCTTTCGAAGATCTGCACCTCATGACCTTCCTCCATCGCCGCCTCTTCGGTGAGACCCACCGTACCGATGTTGGGCAGGCTGAACACCGCCGTCGGGATATGGTTGTAATCCACAGGACGATATTGCTCCGGCTTGAACAGGCGCCGGGCCAGCGCCATGCCTTCGGCCAGCGCGACCGGGGTCAATTGCACACCACCAATGACATCGCCGATCGCCAGAATGGATGGCTCGCTGCTCTGGTAGTTTTCGTCGACTTCAATATAGCCGTGCTTGTCGAGTTTGACATTGACGCTGTCCAGCCCGAGGTTATCGAGCATCGGACGACGGCCCGTGGCGTAGAACACACAGTCGGTTTCCAGCGTGCCGCCGTCTTTCATGCTCAATTTCAGCGTGCCATCAGCCTGCTTGTCGATACGCTCGATGTCGCTGTTGAAACGGATATCCATGTGACGCTTGAGCAACTCTTCATGCAGGTGTGTGCGTACGCTGCCGTCGAACCCACGCAGGAACATCTCGCCCCGGTACACCAGCGTCGTGTCCGCGCCCAGACCGTTGAAGATGGAGGCGAACTCGACCGCAATGTAACCGCCCCCCACCACCACGATGCGCTTCGGCAATTCCTTGAGGAAGAAAGCTTCGTTCGAGGAAATGGCATGCTCGCGACCCGGCACATCAGGAATCAGAGGCCAGCCGCCAGTTGCAATCAGAATACGCTCGGCGCTGTAGATCTGGCCGTTGATCTCGACCTTTTGCGCACCCACGATCTTTGCGTGACCTTCATGCAGCGTGACGCCGCTGTCGACCAGCAACTTGCGATAGATGCCGTTGAGGCGGTTGATCTCGCGATCCTTGTTGGCGATCAGGGTCGGCCAGTCGAAACTCGCTTTGCCCAGTGACCAGCCAAAGCCTTTGGCGTGCTCGAAATCTTCGGAGAAATGCGAGCTGTAGACCATCAGCTTTTTGGGCACGCACCCGACGTTGACACAGGTCCCGCCCAGATAACGGCTTTCGGCAACCGCCACCTTCGCACCAAAACCGGCAGCAAAACGTGCCGCCCTGACGCCACCTGAACCCGCGCCAATTACAAACAGATCGAAATCGTAAGCCATCAATGTCTCCTTAGCAGGGGCACAGCATAACCGCTTGGCGGCCAGTCAGAAATGACAAAGCCACCCGAAGGTGGCCTTGACTTGAAACACGGGCAGGCAGATGAATCAATAAGCCTTGCCAGTCTTGTAGAAGTGCTCGAAGCAGAAGTTGGTTGCTTCGATGTAACCTTCGGCGCCGCCGCAGTCGAAACGCTGGCCCTTGAATTTGTAGGCCAGAACGTTGCCTTCTGCAGCCTGCTTCATCAGTGCGTCAGTGATCTGGATCTCGCCACCTTTGCCTGGCTCGGTTTGTTCGATCTTCTCGAAAATGTCCGGCGTCAGGATGTAACGACCGATGATGGCCATGTTGGAAGGCGCATCTTCAGGCTTCGGCTTCTCGACCATGTCGGTGACGCGGAACAGGCCTGGCTTGATCTCGTCGCCAGCGATAACGCCGTACTTGTTGGTCTCGTTAGGATCAACTTCCTGAATCGCGATGATCGAGCAGCCATAATGGTTGTGCAGCTTGACCATCTGAGCCAGAACACCGTCGCCGTCCAGATTTACACACAAGTCGTCAGCCAGAACCACGGCAAATGCTTCATTGCCGATCAGTGGACGACCACTGAGGATCGCGTGACCCAGGCCTTTCATTTCGGTCTGACGGGTGTAGGAGAAGCTGCACTCGTCGATCAGCTTACGGATGCCGACCAGGTATTTTTCCTTGTCGGTGCCCTTGATCTGGTGCTCGAGCTCGTAGCTGATATCGAAATGGTCTTCCAAGGCGCGCTTGCCGCGACCGGTTACGATGGAAATCTGGTTCAGGCCTGCAGCAAGGGCCTCTTCTACACCGTATTGGATCAGTGGCTTGTTGACCACCGGCAGCATTTCCTTGGGCATGGCCTTTGTCGCTGGCAAAAAGCGAGTGCCGTAACCGGCTGCTGGGAACAAGCATTTCTTGATCATAAAAGTCCTTGATAAGGGCTGTTGGTGTTAACGGCGCAGTCTAATCAGGCGGCGGTCACCTTACAATGCCCGCCACAGGCCGTAGGATGTCATGGTAGAGGCACATGAGCGCAGATAGTTCCGCAAAAACGCTTATATAGCGACCATCGAACACAACCTGCCGAACCCCTGCACAGGCATGGCGTTTGCATTGAACTGCCTGCCCACACCATACACCGCCAGTTTACCGACGATGCACGCAGACCATGATCTGCCCAAGCGTAGCCGAGATATGTGTGCCCGATAAATGAATCCATCGATCACTCATCAGTTCCTAAAGAACCGGCTTCCAGCGGGATGGCAGAAAAGTGACGCGCTGTATTTATCCTTGAAACATGGCGGAACGATGGCACCGCTCGCCAGTCCAAACACCGCATCCGCCAGTCCGCTGGCCTTATTCTTCTGAAGCGAAAAACATGATCAGACTTTTGTCCATTATTGCCGTACTGGGCCTCACCGGCTGTGCCACCGCATCCAACACCTATCTGAAAAACGGCAAGCAGGGGCTGAGTATCGACTGCTCGGGCGAAGCCATGTCCTGGGCGAGCTGTTATGAGAAAGCCGACGCCTCGTGCGCAGGCACCGGCTACGAGATCGTCGGCACCGACGGCACACCACAGCCGGCAGAAAGCGAGAAAACCCTGGGCGTTGATGTCGGCAATTACAAAAGCCGCAGCGTCCTGGTCGTCTGCAAGTAAGCCGTTGATTCAGCCCGCCTCGGCATCAGGCTCGGCGGGCGGCCTCTATCAACCCGATATGCAGGCCTCTGCAGCATGCTGGACGTCGCGAAAGCGGATCGGCACATTGGCCAGACGCTCATAGACCTTGATCGAACTGCCTCCCGAGCGGGTTTCAACGTCAATCACTGCGGTCGGTGATTTGCTCATTTTCTGCGCGACAATCAGGCGCAGTCCTTCACGATGAGGCTCTACAGAAGGCTTCGAGCGACTGCTGCTGATCTTCTCGATGAAACAGTCTGCATACTCCTGGGGGTTCTTGCCCGAGATCACGCTCATGGTGGCAGGCGTATGCTCGATGTCATTCACCGTCGCGCAGCCAGTCATTGCCAGTGCCAGGATTACAACTGCCAGTTTCATACAATCCTCCAAATAAAGGTGGTACGACCTGCAACGGCCCGATTAAATTCCCGAGAAGCGTTTTTTTGTCCATAAAGGACACAATTAACCGCTTACCAGCGTCAACTGGCCTACGCCGCATGCTATCGTTTTGATTTTTCAGAAAAAGCCATTTTCCCCGGAGTTTTACATGAAATTCGTACACCAGCGTGAGCACCTGAACGAGGACGATCTGGTCGTCATCCAGTGCTCACAGCTCTGTAACATTCGCCTGATGAACGACGCCAATTTCCGCGCCTTCAAGAACGGCGGTCGTCACACTTATCACGGCGGTGCGTTCGATACGTTTCCGGCCAAGATCGCGGCGCCCAGCACCGGCTTCTGGAACATCACCATCGACACCACCGGACGCAAGCCCGATGCCAACCCGAGTCGTAAACCGGCCTTCACTCATTCCATCAAGATCGTACGTCGCTCGACCTCCAGCCTGCGCTGATACGCCGATACAAGGAATCGCCATGAACAGTCCCGCTCGCACCACCAAATACGCCGTCAGTTACAAACTCAACGGCGAGCGCCGCTTTGAATTCGCCCAGTTGCAATCTGCATCCGTTGAAGAAGCACGCGCTGCGCTGGAGAAGATGCATGGCCAGGGCGACGACCAGATCAGCGACGTGAAAGTCAGCAAGGCTCTGTAGACCGTAGCAGGTATTGAATCCGATCATGCAGCGCAAGACCGACCTTTCCGCTACCTTCGATCTGTTTGCCGGTGAAGAGCCCCAGCCCGCGTCCACCCTGCAGATAGGTCCCCAGTCATGGCTGTTTCGCGGCCTTGCCCTGCCTCTCATCGAACGGTTATTGCCCGCACTGAATGAAACGCTGTCCGATGCGCCGTTCAGACACATGGTCACGCCTGGCGGCCACACCATGTCAGCGGCGCTGAGCAGTTGCGGCTCGCTGGGCTGGGTTACCGATCCTCATGGCTATCGCTACAGCCACACAAACCCGCAAACCGGCCGGCCCTGGCCCCCAATGCCTGACATCTTTCTGGAACTGGCTCAAGACGCCGCGCAGAAAGCCGGCTTCGCCGACTTTGTGCCCGATGCCTGCCTGATCAATCGCTACACTCCCGGTGCGAAGATGTCCCTGCATCAGGACAAGGACGAACACGACCACCGCTGGCCGGTCGTGTCCGTATCACTGGGCATTCCCGCCGTATTCCAGTTCGGCGGCCTGCAGCGCAGCGACAAACCTGAGCGCATTTCGCTGTTTCATGGCGATGTGGTGGTCTGGGGCGGCGAAGACCGACTGCGCTTTCACGGGATACTGCCCGTCAAGCCAGCCGTGCATCCCCAGCTTGGCGAGCAGCGCATCAACCTGACCTTTCGCAAGGCTGGCTGACGCTTCTGCCGTGATAATCAGACGCAGCCGTCAATCCCGCCGGAAGTACGCGCCCTGGCAGGACACACCGTCCTGTGAAGGTTCAACGCGGTATTGATGATGCCGATGTGACTGAACGCCTGCGGGAAATTCCCGAGCATACGCCCAGCCTTCGGGTCGTATTGCTCGGCCAGCAGGCCGACGTCATTGCACAGGTCGCAAAGCCTGCCAAACAAGGCCGCCGCTTCGTCGGCCCTGCCCAGTAACACATAGGCATCGGCCAGCCAGAACGAACAGACCAGAAACGTGCCCTCGCTGCCCGACACGCCATCGACACTTCGCTCGCCGTCGTAGCGCAGCAACAGACCATCCTGCATCAACGTGCGCTCGATCTCGGCCACTGTGCCGATCACACGTGGATCATCGGCAGGCAGAAAACCGGTCAGCACAATCTGCAGCAGACTGGCATCGACCTCTTTGGCACCGTAGGTCTGCACGAAACTGTTCAATTGCGCATCGAAGCCGTTATTGCAGACGTCGGCGTGAATCTCGTCAGCCACGTGCCGGTAATGCCTGGCCAGCGCGCGGTCCTCGTCGCTCTCGGCCGCCTGAGCGATCTGCGTGGCGTTACGGTCGAACGCGACCCAGGCCATGACCTTGGAGTGCGTGAAGTGTCGAGGCTCGGAGCGGATCTCCCAGATCCCGGCGTCCGGCTGATGCCAGACCTTTTCCAGAAACGGCATGACCACTTTGGAGATCGCGACGCTGCGCGGATGACGTGGCATGCCGCCCTTGAGTGCCTGAATCATGGCATCGGCCACTTCGCCGTACACGTCCAGTTGAACCTGCGTGGCAGCACCGTTGCCGATACGCACAGGTTGCGAGCCTTCATAGCCGCTCAGCCAGGGCAGTTCGTATTCAGCCAGGCGTCGCTCACCGCCTACGCCATACATGATCTGAATCTGCTCCGGATTCCCCGCCACCGAGCGCAACAGCCAGTTACGCCATGCCGTCGCCTCCTCGAAGTAGCCCAGGTTCATGAAGGCCAGCAGGGTCATGGTCGCATCCCGCAGCCAGCAATAACGGTAATCCCAATTGCGCTCACCACCCAGTTGTTCGGGCAGCGAGGTCGTGACGGCAGCCACGATTCCGCCAGTCGGGGCGAAGGTCATCGCCTTGAGCGTGATCAGCGAGCGCTTGACCTGATCGGTCCAAGGGCCGACGTCGGGGCAGCGATCCGAAAACTCGCGCCAGTAGCGCTCGGTTTCTTCCTGCGCGTGCAGCGTATCGATGCTCGCCTGAACCGGCAGATAAGATGCCTGGTACGCCAGGGTGAATACCTTGCTCTCGCCCTCGACGACCTTGAAGTGGCTGGCAGTGTGATGATCCTGAGGGAGCAGCGGCGCCGGACTGCGCAACACGAGCATTTCCGGCCCTGCGACAGCAGTCAGCGTGTGCGGATCCTTCTTCTCGACCCAAGGCACGCTACTGCCGTAATCAAAGCGAATGGCCAGATCCATGTCGAACGCGACCTCTCCGGACAGACCTACCACTTTGCGCACGACATGCCCCGACGTGTTCATGGGCATAAAATCGACCAGCATCGCCCGACCCTCGCGGGTCTCGAACACGGTTTCCAGAATCAGCGTGCCGTCGCGGTAGCGCCGCTCTACGGATACGATCTCTGCATGTGGCGCGATCTTCCAGCGGCCATGGTCGCTGTCGCCCAGCAAGGCCGAGAAGCAGGAAGGAGAATCGAAACGCGGGAAGCACAGCCAGTCCAGCGACCCATCGCGTGAAACCAGCGCGGCAGTCTGACAATTTCCCAGCAGTGCGTAGTCTTCAATCAATGCGGCCATTCGTAATGCTCTGATTTATGAACAGTTGCCGTCATGAATACCCGCTCTTGTGAAGCCCACGCAAGTTAAATACAGACAAGGGAGATACAGACAAGAAATACAGACAGGTGAGATACAGCATCGCCGCCCCATCGGGCAGCGACGTTGTCAGCCTAGAATGTAACGCCTGATCGCGGTTGCGACACCATCCTCGACATTGCTGCCGGTGACATGATCAGCCTGACTCAGCACACCGGCCTCGCCCTGCCCCATCGCAATCGAAACACCGGCCTTGTGAAACATCGCCACGTCGTTGCCGCCGTCGCCGATGGCTGCCGTGTGCGCGAGGTCGACACCCAGGTAGTCGGCCAGAGCAACCAGCGCTGATCCCTTGTTGGCTTCCAGCGCCGTGACATCCAGGTAATAACGCTGCGAACGCGCCGCCAGCGCCAGTCCGTCGATGAGCGGATTCAGACGTGTTTCAAGCGTCTTCAGCAGTTCGAAGTCCTTGCTCGCGGCGACAATCTTGTCGACACGATCCAGATAGGGCTCGAAGCTACTCACCCGAACCGGCTCATAGCCCAGCGCATCGCGCTCATGATCGACGTAGTCACCTTCGGGATCGAGCAGCAGCCAGTCGTCATCGGCGAACACCCAGATCGAGACCTTCTGGGTCGCAAAGAGATCAAGACAGGTGCGTACTGCCGACGGGTCGATGCGGTGCGCCGCCAGCAGGCGGCCATCAGCGTGGGTAATGGTCCCGCCGTTGAACGCAACCGTTGGCAGCTCGATGCCCAGCGCCTCGATCACTTCACGCATCGCACGCGGCGGTCGACTGCTGGCCAGGGTGAAATGGACACCCGCCAGTTGCAGATCACGCACGGCGTCGATGTTGGCCTGACTCAGGCTGTGATCGGGGCGCAGCAACGTACCATCGATATCGGAAAGCAGAAAACGCACAGACCGTTCGGACACAGACACATCAGTGTGTTCAGACATTGAGTTCCCGCCATTCACGACCATCGCGGCTCAACAACTCGTCACCGACTTCAGGACCATCCTTGCCGGCTTCGTACAGCGTGACCTCGGGCTTTTTGGCCCAGGCATCGAGAAACGGCTGCACGGCACGCCAGCCGTTTTCGATATTGTCAGCACGCTGGAACAGCGTCTGATCCCCGGTCAGGCAGTCGTAGATCAGCGTTTCATAGCCGGTCGACGGCTGCATCTCGAAGAAGTCCTTGTAGGCAAAACCAAGCTCGATGTCTTCCATCTCCAGCGTCGGGCCAGGGCGCTTGGCGAACAGATCGAACCACATGCCTTCGTTGGGCTGAATCTGGATGCGCAGATAGTTCGGCTTGAGCCGATCCACCTCGGTATCGCGGAACTGCGCATAGGGCGCGGGCTTGAAGCAGATGGCGATCTCGGTACTGCGCGCGCTCATGCGCTTACCGGTGCGCAGGTAGAACGGCACGCCCACCCAGCGCCAGTTGTCGACCATGACCTTGAGCGCCACGAAGGTTTCCGTGGTGCTGTCGGCTGCCACGCGATCTTCCTGACGATAACCGGGCACCTTGCGGCCGGACATCTCGCCTTCCGCATACTGACCGCGTACCGAATTGGCCAATGCCTCTTCTTCGCTCCAGGGACGAATCGCCCCTACCACCTTGGCCTTTTCGCCGCGCACGGCATCAGCGCCAAAGGCAGCCGGTGGCTCCATGGCAACCATCGCCAGCAGCTGAAACAGATGATTGGGCACCATGTCGCGCAGAGCACCGGTGTTTTCGTAGAAACTGCCACGGGTTTCAACCCCGACCGTTTCCGCAGCAGTGATCTGCACATGGTCAATGTAATGATTGTTCCAGAACGACTCGAACAGGCCGTTGGAGAAACGGCTGACCAGAATGTTCTGCACCGTTTCCTTGCCCAGGTAATGATCGATGCGATAAATCTGCTTTTCGCTCATTACCTTGAGCAGGCAATTGTTCAGCTCCACCGCACTGGCCAGATCGGAGCCGAAAGGCTTCTCGATCACCACGCGACGAAATCCGCCTTCGGTTTCCTTCAACAGACCGGACGAGCCCAGACGCGTCGCCACTTCACTGAAGAAGCGCGGTGCCGTCGCGAGGTAGAACACCGCGTTGGCAGAGCCGGTGCTCTTTATCTTGCTTTCGATGTCCCGGTAAGTGGAGTCATCCAGAAAGTCGCCCTGCACATAACTGATTCGCTCGGCAAGCTTGCCCCACAATTCGGGGTCCAGAGGATCCTTGCCCGACTCGGAGACCTTCGCGGCAGATTCGTCACGAATGAAGTTTTCAAGCTTCTTCGCAAAATCGGCGTCGCTGATCGCGTTGTGATCGACACCGACAATGTGCAGGCCTGAGTCAACCAGACCGTCACGCGCCAGATTGTAGAGCGCCGGCATCAGCAGGCGTTTGACAAGGTCCCCGTGCGCACCGAACAGAAACAGCGTTGTTGGCGGTGCGACGTCGGCTTTTTGCTCGGATGTGCCGCGTGACAGGCCCATTACTTGGGTTCCTTGTGACCACCGAAACCAAAGCGCATGGCCGACAGCATCTTGTCAGCGTAGGAGCTGGTCTGGCGGGAGCGGAATCGCGCGAACAGCGCGCTGGACAATACAGGAACCGGAACAGCCTGCTCGATGGCGGCCTCGATGGTCCAGCGGCCTTCACCGCTGTCGGCAACCGAACCGGAGAACGCATCCAGCTGTGGATCGGTGGCCAGTGCGTCGGCGGTCAGGTCCAGCAACCAGGACGAGACGACGCTGCCACGACGCCACACTTCAGCGATGTCCGCAGTGTTCAGGTCAAAGCGCTGTTCGGCTGGCAGATGTTCGGAGTTCTTCTGCTTGAGCAGATCGAAGCCTTCCGCGAAGGCCTGCATCATTCCGTACTCGATGCCGTTGTGGATCATCTTCACGAAGTGACCGGAACCGGCGGGGCCGGCATGAATATAGCCATGCTCGGCACGGTGATCGGTAGAATTGCGATCCCTGGTGCGCGGAATATCGCCCATGCCCGGCGCCAGCGTGGCGAACAGCGGGTCGAGACGATCAACGATCGCTTTCTCGCCGCCGATCATCATGCAGTAACCGCGCTCCAGCCCCCAGACACCACCGGACGTACCAACGTCCACGTAGTGCAGGCCCTTGTCGGTGAGCTCCTGCGCACGACGGATGTCGTCTTTATAGAACGTGTTGCCGCCGTCGATGATCACGTCATCGGGCTCAAGCAACTGGCTCAGGATCTGAATCGTGTCCTCGGTCGGTGCGCCCGCTGGCAGCATGACCCAGATTGCACGCGGAGCCTGCAGGGCACCCACCAGTTCGGCCAGATCGGCTGCTGGCGTCGAGCCTTCATTGGCCAGGGCGCTGCGTGACGCTTCGTCACGGTCATACACCACGGTGGTGTGACCATCGAGCATCAAACGCCGTGCGATATTGCCGCCCATGCGGCCCAGTCCAATAATCCCAAGTTGCATGAAGTTGCTCCTAAACTCGTAAAAGGGGCCTCACTTGTCGTCCAGCGCTTCAACAGTCAGTGAGCATGCTGGTTAGTCAAGCGAGACAGAACGTCGGTTCCCCTGAGGGAAGTGACAACAGCGGTGCTGCCAGTGAGTGCATTTTGTCGCGATCGATAAACGTTCGCGACCATGAAAAATAAAAAAGTTCCAATTTAACGCAAAAGAAATCAGAATCTGTGCCGATAGAGAGGTTAGCAGCGGCCACTCAGGGATTGATAGTCATTGCCACGGACCTTTCCAGGTTGAATCCACCATTTGCGAGGTGAGCAATGGGCACTGTACTACCAGCACTGGCACCACAAACCCTGTATGTGACAATCCGCCGCGACGAACTGCGTGCGTTGAAAGAAGAACGTGAGCAACTGCAGAAGAAGGTCGCTCATCTGAGCATGATGCTTCAGCAAACCCAGCTGACTTCTTCCGGTACAGCTCTACAGCTCTGAAGATTCACCCCCTGCGCCATGACCGCCCCGAGGCAAGCCCGATCCGCTGGCTTGCCCGCCTGATCTCCTCCCCGCCTTTCCTCTTCGACTACGCCAGCAAGCAGCCTTAATCAACGGTCCCGCAAGCTTTTCCGGATCAGACAGTGCGCGCATTTTGCGCCAGTTCGGTTTCGCGGGCCAGACACATTTCGCAACGCCAGAAACACTGCCACCGCCTCAGAACGCTGTACGAAGCCCTGATCTGACAGCGCCGCCACGATTACAGCGTCTTTTGCCAGAACATGGCGCGGCCCATTTCCGGGTTCAGCTGATAGCTGTCGAAACCGACCTTGCGATACGCTGCCTGCGCGACATCGTTGCCTTCCAGCACCTCGAGCGTCAGCTTGCAGCACCCGCGCTGACGCGCAATCTCTTCGACCTTGGCGAGCATTTTCTGGCTGATACCTTTACCGCGGTGTGCGGCAATGACCGCGACATCGTGGATATTGACCAGGGGACGACAGGCAAAGGTGGAAAAGCCTTCGAAGCAATTCACCAGCCCCACAGGCTCACCGGCGATGAATGCCAGAACGCTGAATGCATGAGGCCGCTTGGCCAGTTCGATCGCCAGTTGCTGGCGCGTATCGCTCGACAACGGCTTGCCCGTACCCATGGCATCCAGCGCATATTCGTTCAAGACGAACCCGATCGCAGCTGCGTGTACCGGATTGGTGTAACTCGCCTGCAGTACCAACACCTCTGGGCCTTCCATTTCCATCCCCGTCAACCAATGAGTCTTCATACAGCGTTTACGATGAGGCCTGCGCAATCAATGGCAGGCCAAAGGACCGTGATTCTATCCCGCCCTGCTCCAAAATGTTCCAGCACAGATGTAGGAAGTTTCTTCTGGTGCTCGTGAATTGACCATTGCCTGCACCTGGAAAAGGCAGCGCGCACCCATTCAGCCGAAAAAAGCAGAAAAGGCCTGGGTATTTTTCGCAAAATGAATGGGATCCCGTTGATTGTCGAACAATCCGACGGCCGGTCATCACCCGATAAGTTCGTCGAACGCCGCCCTGAAAAAGCGCAGGCATTGCACCGGCGATGCCCGCAAACAGGCCGCCAAGCCTTGCTCCAGACGACCGCCGGTAAAATACTCGAAACTTCTCCAAAAGCGCCGGGTCAGGTGAATAGAGCGCCTATGCTGTTGGCTTATTGCCCGCAATGCCTCCATCACGTTGCATCGCTGCTATGTATAGTCCAAGTCGGTACTGTTTTTGCGTAGTGCAGGTGCACGTACCCGGCCATAGGAAATGGCCAATAAAAATCATGTGATGCACCAACACTGTTTTAACGGGAGAAAACGATGATTAGCGCCGCTGTCAAAACCCAGAAGGGAGAGAGTTTTAATCAGCCGGCCAGCGAGCTGACTCATCTGCCGGTTTTCGCTACGACGAGCGTTCCACTGCTACAACTGCCGACTTCGACTTCACAGCCCACACTTTCCCAGGTCAACAAACGCAAAGTCCTGTTTGTGACTTCAGAACTGGCTGACCTGGTGAAAACCGGGGGGTTGGGCGATGTGTCTGCTGCCTTGCCGCGAGCCATGCGTCACCTGCACGATGTCCGTGTGCTGATACCCGGCTACCCGCAAGTGATCAATAGCGGCAACCCTATTCATATCATCAGCCAGCTGGGCGGATATGCCGGGCTGCCTGCGTGCAAGGTCGGGCGTATGGACATGAAGGACGGTCTGGTCATTTATGTCCTGATCTGCCCTGAACTGTATGAGCGTGAAGGCACGCCTTACGCCGACCGCCACGGCCGTGACTGGTCCGACAACCACATCCGTTTTGCGCGCCTGGGTCTTGCCGCTGCAGATTTCGCAGCAGGCGCAGTGAAAACCCAATGGTGCCCCGAGCTGGTTCACGCCCACGACTGGCCTGCCGGTCTGGCCCCTGCCTACATGAAATGGCGCGGCCAGACCACGCCCAGCATCTTCACCATTCACAACCTGGCCTACCAGGGCACTGTAAGCACCGGTTCAAGCCGCGAGCTCGGTATCCCTGACGAAGCCCTTCAGGCCGAAGGCATGGAATTCTACGGCAAGCTGTCGTTCATCAAGGCGGGCATGGCGTACGCGAACCACATCACGACGGTCAGCGCGACCTATGCCAGGGAAATCACCACCCCCGAATTCGGCTGCGGCCTGGAAGGTTTCCTGCAGAGCAAGGCCGAGAAGGGTCAGCTGAGCGGTATTCCCAATGGCATCGACGCCAGCTGGGACGCCTCCACCGACGAACACCTGATCTGCCACTTTGCGCCCAATGAATGGCTGCGCAAAGAGATCAACGCCGACTACGTCCGTGAACTGTTCGACCTCGACGCCTCCACCGGCCCGCTGTTCGCAGTCGTCTCGCGCCTCGTGTACCAGAAAGGCCTGGACCTGACGATCGGCGTGGCAGAGCACATCGTCAACAATGGCGGCCAGATTGCAATCATTGGTCGCGGCGAGCCTGAAGAAGAAGACGCCATGCGCGCGCTCGCAACGCGCTTCCCGGGTCGCATCGGTGTGCGTATCGGCTTCAACGAAACCGATGCCCGACGCATGTTCGCAGGCAGTGACTTTCTGCTCATGCCTTCCCGTTACGAGCCTTGCGGCCTGAGCCAGATGTACGCCCAGCGCTTCGGTTCGCTGCCGGTGGCCCGCAACACAGGCGGGCTGGCAGACACCATCGAAGACGGCGTGACAGGTTTCCTGTTCAATGAATCGACCGTGGAAAGCTACACCGAAGCCCTGAACCGCGCGTTCCAGGTATTCGCTCACCCAGAGTTACTCAATGCCATGCGCTGCCGCGCCATGGCCGCCCCGTTCAACTGGCACCAAGCGGTAGAGCCCTACGCAGAACTGTATCGCGATCTGTTGAAGAAAAATGCGGGTGCTTCAATTCACTACTAAGGAAAAAGGGGTCAATGGATGCCTCTGCGCACAGAAAACAGCTGGCGCCACGGCGCCGTTTTGGTAAATCCCGAACTCACCCGGTTTGCCCTCTGGGCACCGGATGCCCACGAGGTCACGCTTGAACTGGAGGATGGTCAGTCACTGGCCATGACCTCTGAGCCTGAAGGCTGGTTTGCTCTGGAGGCCCGCTGCAAGGCGGGCACCCGGTACCAGTTCAACATCAACGGGGAGCTCAAGGTCCCCGACCCCGCTTCCCGCGCTCAGGCTGACGACGTTCACTCACACAGTGTTGTCGTCGACCCGCTTGCTTACCAGTGGAAGAACACCGACTGGAATGGCCGTCCCTGGCACGAAGCAGTCATTTATGAACTGCACGTTGGAGCATTGGGAGGCTACGCAGGTGTTGAAAAACATTTGCAGCATCTGGCCGATCTTGGTGTAACTGCCATAGAACTGATGCCTTTGGCGCAATTTCCCGGCGACCGCAACTGGGGCTACGACGGCGTGCTGCCCTACGCGCCGCAGTCCTCCTACGGCACGCCCGAGCAGCTCAAGCATCTGATCGACACGGCGCACGGGCACGGTCTGGCGGTCATTCTGGACGTCGTCTACAACCACTTCGGGCCGGATGGCAATTATCTGGGCAGTTACGCCAAGGAATTTTTCCGCAGCGACCTGCACACGCCGTGGGGCGACGCCATCGACTTCCGACGTCCGCAAGTACGTGACTACTTCGTCGACAACGCACTGATGTGGCTGCTCGAATACCGTTTTGACGGCCTGCGCATGGACGCCGTGCACGCGATCCGCGACGAAACGTTCCTGCCCGAATTCGCCGAACGCGTACGTGAGCAGATCGAACCAGGTCGACACGTGTGGCTGAATCTGGAAAACGAATTCAACCAGGCCAGCCTGCTCGCCGACAAGGGTTTTGACGCCCAGTGGGATGACGATGGGCATAACACGCTGCATGTGCTGCTGACCGGCGAAACCGACGCCTACTACTCGGATTTTGCACAGGAGCCGACACAGAAGCTGGCACGCCTGCTGAGCGAGGGCTTCGTGTATCAGGGCGAACAGACCCGACACGGCCACACACGCGGTGAGCCCAGCGGCCATCTGCCGCCCAGCGCTTTCGTGCTGTTTCTGCAGAACCATGACCAGATCGGTAACCGCGCGCTCGGCGAGCGCCTGCCGCAACTCTGCCCCGCTCCTGCACTCAGGGCGGCCACCGCTCTGTTGCTGCTGTCGCCAATGATTCCGCTGATGTTCATGGGTGATGAATGGGCGGCCAGCGAGCCGTTTCTGTTCTTCACCAGTCATCATGGTGAACTGGCGGATCTGGTGCGCGAAGGTCGACGCAATGAATTTGCCGATTTTGCCGCATTCGCCGATCCAGAGCGTCGCGAACACATTCCCGATCCTAATGATCCGAAAACCTTCGAAGCCTCGCGCCCAGCTTTTGCAGCGCTGGACCTGGAAACGGACGCAGGACTGGATCATCGCAGCTGGCTGGCGCTCTATAAACAATTGCTGGCCTTGCGTAAGGAAGAAATCATTCCACGCCTGCCCGGTGCCAGAGCGACAGGCACCAGGATTCTGGCGGATCATGCCGTCAGGGCGTCATGGCGCATGGGCGACGGCAGTGTGCTGCGCATCGACCTGAACCTGAGCGGGGAAGCTGTCAACGCTTCGCAACAGAAAGGTGCGAGAGTGATTTTCTCCACGCAGCCAAAATCGTCCGAACTTTCACATCAAGGCATCCTCAATCCATACACGGCGATTGTCAGCCTGACAGACCGTGATGTTCTGGAGAAACAGGATGAGCAATGAGCAATTGGAAAGGCTTGCCACCGAAGCAGGCCTGTCGGTGCACTGGGTCGATGCCAACGCTCG
Organism: Pseudomonas sp. AC016; assembly: GCF_979253365.1. Lineage (NCBI taxonomy): Bacteria > Pseudomonadati > Pseudomonadota > Gammaproteobacteria > Pseudomonadales > Pseudomonadaceae > Pseudomonas > Pseudomonas sp. AC016. Next base: position 5,871,759 of record NZ_CEEDCC010000001.1, on the reverse strand, counting down.
TCCACAGACGGTCAGCCACGATGTGTTGCGCAAGGTTCTAGAGGCGCTGGGCTATCCGGCCGATGGCAGCGAAGCCATCGATGCCAGCCTGCAGCGCTTGCAGGCCGCCCGCGAGGGCGCAGGCGCACCGCCGCTGTTGACTGTCGATCAAGACTGCAAGCTGGACCTGTCCGCCTGGTTCAAGCCCGAGACGCCCTTTACTCTGCATCTGGAAGACGGCTCATCACTGGACGCCAGACTGACTGCCAACGCCGAGCTGCCCGCCCTCGCGCCGCCGGGCTATCAGCAACTGGACATCGAGGGGCAACACCTGACCATCGCCGTCGCACCCAAGGCCTGTTTCAGCATGTCCATGGCCACCGACACACGCAAGCCTCGTGCATGGGGCCTCACGGCCCAGCTGTACGGATTGCGGCGCGAAGGTGATGGCGGTTTCGGTGATACACAGGCACTGGAATCGCTGGTCCGCTCAGCGGGCGAACGAGGCGCCGATGCGCTGGCGATCAGTCCGATTCATGCCATGTTCGCCAGCGACCCGCATCGCTACAGCCCTTACTCGCCTTCCAGCCGACTGTTTCTCAACAGCCTTTACGCCTCGCCGGGTGCCATTCTGGGCGAACGGGCCTGGCGTCAGGCAATCGAAGACGCCGGCGTTGCCGATGAACTGAAACGCCTGGAGGCCCTGCCGCTGATCGACTGGCCCGCTGCTGCTGCCGCCAAGTGGAAAGCGTTGCACGCGTTGTACGAAGCATTCAGTGCCGGTTCGCACCCTCTGCACGAAGACTTCAACAGCTTCCGCCACAGTGGTGGTGAAGCGCTGGAAAACCATTGCCGATTCGAAGCCTTGCGCGCTGAATGTCAGGGCATGGGCATCAGCGAAAACTGGCACGAGTGGCCCGATGAGCTGAAAGATCCCCGCAACCCGGCAGTGTCGGCATTCGCGGCTGAACATGGCCCGCAGATCAGTTTTCATGCCTTTACCCAGTGGCTTATTGCTCGCGGCCTTGAGCGTGCACAGGTCGCTGCACGCAGCAGTGGCATGCGCGTCGGCCTGATCGCCGACCTGGCCGTCGGTGCCGATGGCGGCGGCAGCCAGGCCTGGAGCCGTCAGGACGAATTGTTGTCGGCCCTCACGGTTGGCGCGCCGCCTGACATCCTGAATCGCGCCGGGCAAAGCTGGGGCATCTCGGCGTTTTCTCCCGACGGCCTGAAGCGCAACGGTTTCCGCGCTTTCATTGAGATGCTGCGCGCCAATTTTGCCCATGCAGGCGGTCTGCGCATCGACCATGTGATGGGCCTGCAACGCCTCTGGGTGATACCGCTGGGCTCGCCACCCAGCGAAGGCGCTTACCTGAACTTTCCGCTGGACGACATGCTGCGTCTGCTGAGCCTGGAGTCGCTGCGTCATGAGGCGATCGTGCTCGGCGAAGACCTCGGCACGGTGCCTGAGGGCCTTAGCGAAAAACTCAGCGCCCGCGAGATGCTGGGCATGCGCGTGCTGTTGTTCGAACAGAACAACGGCTCTTTCAAACCGATTCTGGACTGGTCCGACGAGGCACTGGCTACCACCAGTACCCACGACCTGCCGACGCTGGCCGGCTGGCTCAGCGAACTGGACATCGAATGGAATGCGCGACTGGGTCATGTGGACGCGCAAAGCGAGCAGCACTGGCGCGAAGAGCGTGCGCGTGAGTACAACGCGCTGCGTCGGGCCTTGAGCCAGAGCAATGACGGCTTCGATGAAAACACTGAAGACCCGGTGCAGATCATCGATGCCAGCATCCGCTACCTGGGCCACACCCGTGCGCCGCTGGTGCTGCTGCCCATCGAAGACGCGCTGGGCGTTCAGGAGCAGGCCAACCTGCCCGGCACCATCGACAGCCACCCTAACTGGCGCAGACGCCTACCCGGCGATGCCGCCTCACTCCTTGATAATGAAGATGCTGCTCGACGACTGGAATTGCTGTCCCAATCCCGGCTGCAAGCTGCGGAGCGTGACCAATGAATCGCCCTTTACAACCGTTGAGAGCCACACAACGTCTGCAGTTTCACAAAGACTTCACCCTGGATGATGCGGTGCCACTGGTGCCGTACTTTGCCAGTCTGGGCATCAGCCACCTGTACGCGTCGCCGATTCTCAAGGCGCGCGCTGGCTCCATGCACGGCTATGACGTGGTGGATCCGACCATCATCAACCCCGAGCTGGGCGGCGAGCCCGCCCTGCTCCGTCTGGTGGCGGTGCTGCGTGAGCATGGCATGGGCATGATTCTGGACATCGTTTCCAACCACATGGCAGTGGGCGGTGCAGACAACCCGTGGTGGCTCGATCTGCTTGAGTGGGGACGTCGCAGTCCGTACGCCGACTTCTTCGACATCCAGTGGAATTCACCGGATCCGTTGCTCGCCGGTCAGTTGCTGCTGCCTTTTCTGAGCAGCGATTACGGCACGGTACTGCAAGCAGGCGAAATTCCGCTGCGCTTCGATGCACAGCGCGGTGCCTTTCATATCGAGCATTATCAGCACCACTTCCCGATCTGCCCGACAACCTATGACTCGCTGTTACAGCACACTGACCACCCGAAACTGAAAGAACTGGGTGAGCGTTTCGCAGCACTGAACCAGTATCCACAAGCGTACGAACGAGCACGTCAGGCCAAGGCAGAGCTCGCCGAACTGGCGAACGATCCGCAGGTACTCAAGGCCATCGAACAGGTCATTGCCCGATTCGATTCCAGTCAGTCTGAAGGTTTTGATCGTCTTCACCAGCTGCTGGAGCGTCAGTACTATCGTCTGGCGAGCTGGCGCACCGCAGGTGACGACATCAACTGGCGGCGTTTCTTCGACATCAACGAGCTGGGCGGCTTGCGTGTCGAGCGTCCGAATGTCTTCGAAGCCACCCACGGCAAGATATTCCAACTGATCGCCGACGGCCTCATCGACGGCCTGCGTATCGACCACATCGACGGCCTGGCCAACCCGCGCGGTTACGGGCGCAAGCTGCATCGTCGCGTCCAGGGACTGTTGAAGCAGCGACCGGCCGAAGCCAGACTGAATCATCTGCCGATTTTTGTAGAAAAGATTCTTGGCCCTGACGAACCCCTGCGCGAAGACTGGAGCGTGGACGGCACGACCGGCTACGAATTCATGAACCAGGTGTCGCTGCTGCAACACGACCCCAAGGGTGAAGCCCCATTGGGCGCGCTGTGGAGCCGTCTGAGTGAACGTACCGCCAACTTCGATGAGGAAGTGCTGGTGGCGCGTGATCTGGTGCTGCATGGCACGCTGGCGGGCGATTTCGAAAACGTTGCGCAGTCGCTGCTGCAGGTAGCGCGCAGCGACCTGATGAGCCGTGACCTGACGCTGGGGGCGATTCGCCGCGCACTGCTGGCTCTGATCGTGAACTTCCCGGTGTACCGCACCTACATCACCGTCTGCGGGCGTTCGGCAGAAGACGAGCGATTCTTCCAGCAGGCCATGGAAGGTGCACGCTCAAGCCTCAACGAAGGTGACTGGCCTGTGCTGGATTATCTCGCGCGCTGGCTGGGTGGCGAGCCTTGGAGAAAGCTGCCGCGTGGCCACCTGCGCAAGCTGTACAAGAACGCGTGCGTGCGCTTCCAGCAGTTGACCTCCCCTGTGGCGGCAAAATCGGTGGAAGACACCTCGTTCTATCGTTCTGCCGTGCTGCTGTCGCGCAACGATGTGGGCTTCCACCCGCAACATTTCAGTGCGCCGGTTGAAGAGTTTCACAAGGCATGCATCCAGCGCATCGAGACATTCCCGGACAATCTGCTGGCCACTGCGACCCATGATCACAAGCGCGGCGAAGACACCCGTACGCGCCTGGCGGTACTCAGCGAATGTGCCGACTGGTACGCCGAGCAGGTCGAGCGCTGGCGCCAGCTGGCAATGCCGCTCAAAGGTGAAGAGCCTGTGATCAGCGCGGGTGATGAGCTGATGCTCTATCAGGCGTTGCTGGGCAGTTGGCCGCTGGATCTGGAAGGCGAGCAAGCTCACGAAGACTATGCAAAGCGCATGGTGCAATGGCAGGAAAAGGCCCTGCGCGAAGCCAAGCTGCAAAGCAGCTGGAGCGCGCCGAACCAGCCTTATGAAACGGCGTGCCGAGAGTTTCTGCAACGCATCCTGCTGGCCCCTGAAGCCCTCGCGCTGCGCCAGTCCCTGAGTGCCACCGCCAATCGCATTGCCACTGCCGGTGCGCTCAATAGTCTGGCGCAAACCTTGCTACGCTTGACGGTGCCCGGTGTGCCTGATCTGTATCAGGGCACCGAGTTCTGGGATTTCAGTCTGGTCGACCCGGACAACCGCAGGCCTGTGGACTACGCTGCTCGGCAACAGGCTCTGACAGAGAATGTCAGCGCACCCGAGCTGTTGACTCACTGGCATGACGGCCGGATCAAACAGGCGCTGATTGCAGCGGCGCTCAACGTGCGTTCCGGGCATCCGACGCTGTTCAGCGAGGGGGAATACCTTCCTCTGGAAGTGAAAGGCAGTCATGCCGAAAGGGTACTGGCGTTCGCGCGGGTAACGGCGAACGAGCGTGCAATCGTGGTGGTGCCGCGCATAAGCAGTGAACTATTGGGCACTGCGCAGGCTCCATTCATTAATCCTGCTCAATGGGGCGACACACGTATCAGCGTGCCGTTTGCAGATTCAGATCAGCAGTGGAAAGGCCTCTTTTCCGACGTCGTCGTGATGAGTGATGGGGAAATACCGCTCAGCGCAGCGCTAGAAGAATTTTCCGTCAATTTGCTTATTCAAACTATGTAATACCTGGGAGTGTCGAGATGAGTGCCGACGAAAAAAGAATCCGTGAATTTGCCTATCAGATCTGGGAGTCCGAAGGTAAGCCTTCCGGCCACGATGCACGTCATTGGGAAATGGCGCGCAAGCTGGCGGAAGCAGAGGCCCTGGCTCCGGACAAGAGCACTGCGCGCAAATCCAACAAGCCCAAACTGCCGGAAGTCGACAGCGCCAAGGCACCCGCCAAAGGCCCGGCCAAGCCGGTAGCCAAGGCAGTACCCGATGCCAAACCTGCTGCCAAACCCGCAGCGTCCAAGCCGGCAGCGGCTCCCAAGCCAAAAGCCCCGGCCAAGCCTAAACCGGCTCCTGTGGCCGCTTCGGGTGATGCGCCAGCCAAGCCTGCACCGAAGAAACCACGCAAGCCATCGAATACTTGAAACTCTTCTGTCTTCACACAAGTCCATTGTCGCAGGCCTCATCCGGTTCCCGGTGAGGCCTGCGGTAACTCCAAACTTTAACTTCAGTGTTGAAGCCCGCTCGGCTTCGATAACGGTTTCGGCCGCTTAGAAAATCATTCGACGTCAGGAAGGCACCATGAATACGAAGTCCACAACAGCGGCAGATGAAAGTTCGGCCACACCAGAAAACCCTGCCAGTACCCCGTCACGTATCCGTGAAGGACTTCCCTTCCCGCTCGGTGCCAGCTGGGATGGCCTGGGCGTCAACTTCGCGATCTTCTCGGCCAACGCCACCAAGGTTGAGCTGTGCCTGTTCGACGCCTCGGGCGAAGTGGAACTGGAACGCATCGAGCTTCCGGAATACACCGACGAGATCTACCACGGCTACCTGCCGGATGCTCACCCGGGCCTGATCTACGGTTACCGTGTATACGGACCGTACGACCCGCAGAATGGCCACCGCTTCAACCACAACAAGCTGCTGATCGACCCGTACGCCAAGCAACTGGTCGGCGAGCTGAAATGGTCGGAGGCCCTGTTCGGCTACACCATCGGCCACCCCGACGGCGACCTGAGCTTCGACGAGCGTGACAGCGCGCCTTTCGTACCCAAGAGCAAAGTCATCGACCCGGCATACACCTGGGGCCGTGACCAGCGCGTCGGCATCCCGTGGGACAAGACCATCGTCTACGAGACCCACGTGCGCGGTTTCACCATGCGTCACCCATCGGTCCCGGAAGAGCTGCGCGGCACGTTCGCGGGCCTGGGATCAGCCGACGTGGTCGATCACATCCGCAAACTGGGCGTGACGTCGGTCGAGCTGCTGCCGATCCATGCGTTCGTCAATGACCAGCACTTGCTGCAAAAGGGCATGACCAACTACTGGGGCTATAACAGCATCGCGTTCTTCGCCCCTGATCCACGTTACCTGGCACACGGCAAGATCGCCGAGTTCAAGGAAATGGTTGCGCACATGCACCATGCCGGGCTCGAAGTGATTCTGGATGTGGTCTACAACCACACCGCCGAAGGCAACGAGCTGGGCCCTACCCTGTCCATGCGCGGTATCGACAACGCGTCGTACTATCGCCTGATGCCGGATGACAAGCGCTACTACATCAACGATTCCGGCACCGGCAACACGCTGGACCTGAGCCACCCGTGCGTTCTGCAGATGGTCACCGATTCCCTGCGCTACTGGGCTTCGGAAATGCATGTCGACGGCTTCCGCTTCGACCTGGCAACCATTCTGGGTCGCTACCACGATGGCTTCGACGAGCGTCACAGCTTCCTGGTTGCCTGCCGTCAGGATCCGGTCCTGCGTCAGGTCAAGCTGATTGCCGAGCCATGGGACTGTGGCCCCGGCGGTTATCAGGTCGGCGGCTTCCCGCCGGGCTGGATGGAATGGAACGACAAGTTCCGCGACACCGTTCGCGCCTTCTGGAAAGGCGATGAAGGTCAATTGGCCGACTTCGCTGCACGCATGACAGCCTCCGGGAACATGTTCAACCAGCGCGGTCGTCGTCCTCAGGCGTCGGTGAACTTCATCACCGCGCATGACGGCTTCACGCTGCACGACCTGGTGTCGTACAACGACAAGCACAACGAGGCCAACGACGAAAACAACCAGGACGGCAGCAACAACAACGTGTCCTGGAACCATGGCGTCGAAGGTCCGACCGAAGATCCGGAAATCAACGCGCTGCGTCTGCGTCAGATGCGCAACTTCTTCGCCACCCTGCTGCTTGCTCAGGGCACGCCGATGATTGTCGCCGGTGACGAGTTTGCCCGTACCCAGCATGGCAACAACAACGCCTACTGCCAGGACAGCGAAATTGGCTGGGTGAACTGGGATCTGGATGGCGACGGCGAAGCACTGCTCAAGTTCGTCACCCGCGTGATCAAACTGCGTCAGAGCTATCCGATCCTGCGTCGTAGCCGCTTCCTGGTGGGCGATTACAACGAGGAAATCGGCGTCAAGGACGTGACCTGGCTTTCGCCGGACGGCAACGAAATGACCGTCGATCAATGGCATGACGGCAATGGCCGTTGCCTGGGCATGCTGATGGATGGCCGCGCGCAGGAAACCGGTATTCGTCGTCCGGGCGCAGATGCCACGCTGTTGCTGGTGGTCAACGCGCACCATGATGGCGTCAACTTCACCCTGCCGGAAGTACCGGAAGGCACGCATTACACCTGCCTGATCGATACCAATCAGGACGATGCGCGCAGCAAGGAAACCTTCGGTTTCGGCAGCGAATACACCGTCACTCCACGCTCGCTGCTGCTGTTCGAACTCAAGCGTGAAGATCAGCAATGACCCAAGCCTTGAGTGAGTTTCTCGACTGGCGCAGGCACGGCTATGCCGATATGCGTGCGCTGGGCGAGTGCTTGCAGGCATTGGTCAACGAAGGGCTCGACCGGATCCCCCTGCCTGCCAGCGGCCAGACGCTTGAGCGCTGGCAGGCACTGGCCTGCGTTGCAGGCCATGATCTGGGGTTATGCAAGTTGTACGAGGGGCACACGGACGCCATGGCAATCATGGCGGAAGTGGGTGCCCCGCCCCCTGAACAATTCAGTACCTGGGGAATGTGGGCGGCCGAGCCGCCCCAGGCCCGGGTACTTCTCAGCGGCGAAGACGATTCGCTGAGACTCAATGGACGCAAGGCGTGGTGCTCGGGCGCTTCGGCGCTCAGCCATGCCCTGATCACCGTATGGGACGACCATCAGCGTCAACAACTGGTGGCAGTGCCGCTGGGCCAGCCGGGCGTGACAATCGGCACCGATGGTTGGCGCGCCGTCGGCATGGGCGCGACCGGCAGTGTCGACGTGCTGTTCGAACAGGCCACCGGGTACCTGGTCGGCACTCCCGGCGACTACCTGAACAGAGCAGGCTTCTGGCAAGGCGGCATTGGTATCGCGGCCTGCTGGTATGGCGCCTCTCGGTCCATCGCACAACGATTGCTGCAACAGCCAGGCAAGCGCGACGATCCCCATGCGCTGGCGCACTTGGGCGCAGTGGATACAGCGCTTCATGGTGCATCCAGCGTATTACAGGCAGCGGCTGTCGAGATCGATCACACGCCGCTTGGCGACGCTCAGTTACTTGCCAGACGCTGTCGCGCAGTCGTCGAACAGTGCGCCGAGCAGGTCATTCAGCACGCAGGTCGCGCATTGGGTGCAGGCCCTTACTGCAAGGATGCGCACTTTGCTCGCCTGAGCGCTGATCTTCCGGTGTTCCTGCGCCAGAGCCATGCCGAACGGGACCTCGCCGCGCTTGGCGAACAGGTCCGTACTCATCTCCCGGCTGCCAGTACCTGGTCGCTGCTCAAACAGGCTGTCGATCATGGGTGAAGGTTTCGTTGTCAGTGAGGACGATTCGGGGCGCGGCACGCCGCTGGAAGCCTGGAACGCATCGAAGAAACTGGGGGCGCTGGCGGCAATCACGGCTGACCTGCTGGTGCCGCCCAACTGCAGGGCGGTCATCATTGCGCCCCACCCTGACGATGAAGTGCTGGGCTGCGGCGGCCTGATGCGGCAACTGGCGCAACTGGAGCGCACGCTGCTGCTGATTTCGGTGACTGACGGCACCGCGAGCCACCCTGGCTCGCCGTTATGGCCTGTGCCGCGTCTGAGCGCGATCCGGCCACAGGAAAGCGCCGAAGCGCTCGAGCGTCTGGAGATTCCACAGGACCGACTGGAGTGGATTCGTGGCGGGTTTCAGGACGGCGACGTCGCCACCGATGAAGACCGTCTGGTCGCCCTGCTTGAACAGCACCTCTGCCCCACCGATGTGGTGTTCGCCACATGGTCGAAAGACGGTCACGGGGATCATGAGGCGGTTGGCCGCGCCGCCGCACGTGCCTGTGTGACCACTGGCGCGCAGCTGCATGAAATCCCGATCTGGGCCTGGCATTGGGCCGACCCGGAAGACGAACGTCTGCCGTGGGATCGGGCGCGCAAGGTGCTGCTGGACCCGCAAACCATCGCTCGCAAGCGTGACGCTGCCCATGCCTTTGCCAGCCAGTTGCAGGGCGACCCCGGCATCGGTTTGTCGCCGGTATTGCCGAACAGCGTATTGGAGCGTTTGCTGCAACCTTTTGAAGTGGTTTTCACATGAGCGTGGCCGATAGCTATTTCGACGAGCTTTTTCGCAACGACAGCGATCCGTGGGCGTTCAAGCAACGCTGGTACGAGCGACGCAAGCGGGCGCTGTGCCTGGCTGCGCTGCCCAACGAACACTACGCCGCTGTCTTTGAACCCGGTTGTGCCAATGGCGAACTCAGCGCCGGACTGGGCACACGCTGCGATGCACTGTTGTGCTGTGATACCTCGCAGCGCGCGGTCGAGCTGGCTCGCGAGCGACTGATCGACGTTCCCCACGCTCGCGTGGTGCAGGCGCGCCTGCCGCAGCAATGGCCGGAAGGCCGGTTCGACCTGATTGTGCTCAGCGAACTGGGGTATTACCTGGATCTGGACGATCTGCACCGCTGTATCGACTGCGCGCTGGAAGCGCTCACGCCCAACGGCCAGATCCTCGCCTGCCACTGGCGGCCTGACATCGAAGATTGTCCATTGAACGCACAGCGCGTCCACGACGTGTTGAACGAGCGGCTCTCCATGCACCGACTTTTCAGTCATCACGAACAGGATTTCCTGCTGGATCTCTGGAGTCGTGATGACACATCTGTAGCAACAAGGGAATTTGCGGATGATCGGCGTTCTGATTCCGGTACATAACGAAGAGCGGTTGCTGGACCAGTGCCTGGAAACGGTCCTGATGGCTGCAGCGCACCCGAGCCTGAACGGCGAACGGGTCGAGGTGTTGGTGGTGCTCGACAGCTGTACCGATCAATCGGCAGAAATCGCCCGTTTCTATGGCGTCATGACCCTCGAAATTCAGGCGCGCAACGTTGGCCAAGCCCGAGCGCTGGGTGCCGCCTTTCTGCTCGACAGAGGTGCCCGCTGGCTGGCTTGTACCGATGGCGACAGCAGCGTGGCCTGTGACTGGCTCGCCGAACAACTGGCGCTGGATGCCGACGCAGTCTGTGGCACCGTGACACCTGGCGCGTGGGATCACGGCGTTTCCAAGGCGGCACAGACCGCTTACAACGCGCACTACCAGCACCGCGACGGGCATCGCCACATCCACGGTGCCAACCTCGGCGTCAGTTCGATGGCCTACCTGCGTGCCGGTGGATTCCCCGCAATGGCGTGCCACGAAGACGTGCATCTGGTTCGCCAGCTGGAGCTCTGTGGTGCACGCATCGCCTGGAGTTGCCGCCCGAGAGTTACCACCAGCACCCGGCTGGACTCCAAGGCCCGGGGCGGATTTGGGGATTACCTGCGGTCGTTGAACCCCTGAGTCTGACGCATCGCTGTCTTGCGCCATCGAGCATGAAGCTTATTGATGATTCGCTGTTTGCATCCCGGAATTATCGGAACCTGACGCGCCCAGCGTACTAGTGAAAAATCTGACTGCTTCGGCACTTAGAGTGCGATGAATATCTGCCCGGTCTACACCTTCGCGATCGTTGCACACCATGGGCATAGTCGCCCGCTGGTCATCGGTGCAGGGTGCCATGAACACGAAGTGCCCTGCCCCAGCCAGCAGCTTGTAATCCGGCGCCTGCGGCAACTTGCGCGCCAGTGCTTCAGCGTTCTTGTCCAGCGCCAGCAACTGGTCATCGTCCCCTGCATACATCAGCACCGGAACATGCACATCACCCAGCGTCTGCCTGCCAAACATCAGACTGAGCGGCGCCATCAACATCAACGCACCGACCCTTCGGTCAGCCTGCGGGTGCAGGTCTTTACGGTCTGCCACCAGTTGGCCCTGAGTCTTGCAGGCGTCGCGGTCTGTAGGTCGTTCGGTGCAGTATTGTTGCAGGCGTTTCAGGTCCGGCTGCGCGCCTGCCAGGATGAGTGCGGTTTCACCACCAGCCGAATAACCGATCACACCCACCTGACGTGCGCTGAGATAAGGCGCAAGCATGGGGTCCGTCAGCGCGGCGCTGATGGCTTCTGAAATCTGCAGAGGTCTGCCGTAAAGATTGCTCAGGCTGCCGAGACGGCTGTGGTCTCGGTAGTTGTCGCCGGGATGGACAACCGCCACGACAACGAAGCCCTGACGAGCCAGCGAGGTCGCCAGATCGTGCAACGCCAGCGGCGTGCCGGTGTTGCCATGAGACAGCATGAGCAACGGGAACCGCCCCAAGGCAATGGCTGCGTCTTCACTGGCCTCCACTCGATAACCCTGCACGTTACTGACTTGCTCGGGATCGGTGGACGGATAGAAAGCAATGGCCTGCATCGGCTGGGAATCCAGGGGATCGACAAAACTCAGCTCGTGATAGCCCGCGCTCCATTCGCTGTCTGGCAGCACGTTATCGGTGACGAAGTCGTCAGCCTGAACGTGCACCGAAATCAGGCTATCCAGCAGACAAACCAGCATCACTGCACAAAGACGTACCATGGCAAGGCCCAACCTTTGTAAGTCCCGGCAGATGCCGGACAGTCCATTCATGCGCTTGTGTCGAGCTTCATGCTCCAGCGCCCCGCTCTCACAGAAAATGAGAGTGCCTATTGCAGAAATAGTGCATAAGCCGGGCCATCTATCTTCGCTGTTTTTTGCAACTGCCAACCACTGCGCAAAAACCGGCCCGTTGCAGCGTTCAGGCGTGCAGTGTACTGCCGCGTACGTCGCGTTACCTGTAAGAAAGCTGTCAATTGTTCACTGAACGACGGGCATTAAAAAACTCCAGAGCCCTGCGCAATGCGCGGGCTGTGGAGTTTGACTGGAACAGCGCGCTATCAGGCAGCGAACAGCTTCTGCTCGATGTGCTGCTGCGCTGCGGTCAGTGCGTTGGCGCGGGGCTCTTCACCGTACGCAAGGCCTTCAGCGCGAACGAATTGCAGGTCGGTCACGCCGATGAACGCGAACATCAGCTTGAGGTAATCCTCGTGACCCACGCTGCTCGGTTGCCCGGCGTGTATGCCGCCGGAAGTCGAAACAATGATGACCTTCTTGTCGCCGCACAGGCCTTCAGGACCGGCTTCGGTGTAACGGAAGGTTCTGCCTGCCACCGCGATGCGATCGATCCAGGCCTTCAACTGGGTTGGAATGGTGAAGTTGTACATCGGTGCGCCGATGACAACCACGTCCGAATCCAGAAACTGCTGCAGGGTGGCTTCGTTGGTTGCCACTTCCTGCTGTTGGGCTGCGTCACGGCCTTCGACCGGTGTAGCTGCGGCGGCGAGGGTCGCTGGCGAGAAGTGGCCCAGCGCTTCGCTGGCCAGGTCGCGATAGGTGACGGCGCTGTCAGTGTGCGCGGCCTTGTAAGCCTCGACCACGCTGCGGCTGAGCTGGCGCGAAGCGGAGTGGTCACCAAGAATGCTGGAATCAATGTGCAGAATGTTCATAAGGGCTTCCCGAGTCATATCGTCATTGGGCGATCAAGTGGGGAGCATCCTATCGCTGTTCCTAATGCGTGATTAGTCGCCCTGAATGTGATTGTTCGTTCTACTGATAGAACTATAGAGGGACTCGGGGTTATGGGTCAGTTCCCTGAACGAGGTTTCGAACGCATCCAGCATCGCCCGGATGGCCGGGAGCAGCCCGCGCCGGGACGCAAACGCCGCATGGATCACGCCACACTTGGGCCGATGGGCGTCGAACAGCTCAATGAGGCGTCCCTGTTGAAGGGCGCTTCGAACCAGAATCTCCGGCAGTTGCGCCACGCCGACACCCTGCAGGGCACCTTGCAGAATGGCATCGAGGTCCGAACAGATCAGCCGTGGCGAATGGCGCACTTCCACATACTGCCCCGCTCCGTTTTCCAGCAACCAGCGATGGTTCGGGGTGGCCGAGGTCAGGTCCAGCGTGGGCAGGCTTGCCAGGTCCTCGAACGAGGCATCAACGCCAATCTGCGCTGCCAGATCCGGGTGAGCCACCAGCCGCTGGGCGCTGTAGCCCAGCGTCTTGACCACCAGCCCTTCGTCTTCCAGTGGCGGGAAGCGCACACGCAGGGCGATGTCGATGTTCTCGGACAGAGGATCGACCCGGCGATTGGTGCTCTCGATATACACCTGCACCTTGGGATGCGCAGCCATGAATCGGGCTACGGTTTCATTGATGCCCATCGCACCCATGGCAGGCGGACAACTGAGGGAGATTCGGCCCTGGGGTTCGGATCTGGAACGCTGAATGGCTTCTTCTGCCGCCTCGGCCTCGACCAGCATCGCGACGCAGTGCCCATAGTAGTCTCGCCCGCTTTCGGTCACGGCGAACTTGCGCGTGGAGCGCTGGATCAGCCTGACGCCCAGTCGTTCTTCAAGCCCTGCAATGCGGCGGCTGAGCTTGGACTTGGGAATACCCAGCTTGCGCCCCGCAGGCGCAAATCCCCGGCACTCGACTACCTGGACGAAATAAAACAGATCATTGAGATCGAACACCGGCCACCTCGCACGCTCAGAGGGCGCGAGTATCAGTGCTTACCGATCCGCAGTCAAAAACGCCAGCACCGGCCCGGTAAACGCTTCACCAGCCTCAACACTGGACAGGTGAGCGGCCGGAAGCTCGATCATCTGTGCCCCCGCGATACGCTCAAGCATGAAGCGCCCGTCTGCCGGCGTGGTGACAGCATCTTCGGTGCCGCAGACCACCAGCACCGGCAGTTTGATCGACGCGATCTGTTCGCGATAATCCGCATCACGCACCGCCGCGCAGTTGGCTGCATATCCCTGAGGAGAGGTCTGCGCCAGCATGCCGACAATGGCATCGACCGTCGCAGGTTCCGCGTTCGCAAAAGATGGCGTGAACCAGCGGGCAATCGATGCGTCACGCAACGCAACCATCGCCGACTGGCCGTCGCGCAGCACCGTTTCGATACGCGGATTCCAGACATCGGGGTTGCCGATTTTCGCTGCAGTGTTGCACAGCACCACGCGTTGCAAGCGCTCCGGAGCATTGATTGCCAACCATTGACCAATCAGACCGCCCATGGAAAGCCCGCAGAAAAACACCTTGTCCAGGTTCAGCGCGTCCAGCAAGGCCAGCACATCCCGGCCATTCTGTTCGATGCTGTAAGTGCCTTCGCTGACCAGCGACTGCCCATGACCACGCGTGTCGTAACGCAACACACGGAAATGTTCGGTCAGTGCTGCAATCTGGTTGTCCCACATGTGCAGGTCGGTGCCCAGCGAGTTGGAGAGCACCAGCACAGGCGCGTCCTGCGTGCCTTCGAGCAGATAATTCAGCGGGCCATCGGCGAGTTGCACGGCAGACATTCGAAGCTCCAGAGAAAGCAAAACCTGAACACTAATGAGTGTCGGGACGTCATACAATCCGCTGATCAAATATCCGTGCGGCTATCGAACACCTTACCGGTCGCCACACATGGCAAGGAGCGCATCATGCGAACCGAAGACATCGCGACGTTCTGTCTGGACTTGCCAGGCGCGCGGGAAGACTACAAATGGGGCGGGATACGGGTGTTTTCCATCGCGGGCAACAAAATGTTCGCGGTCATGGACCTCGTAGGTCAGGGATTGTCGTTCAAGGTTCACCCTGATCTGTTTCTGGGCTACGTGGACCGCCCGGGCGTGCGCCCTGCCCCGTATCTGGCCCGTGCACACTGGATCAGCATTCCGGAACCTCACGCCTTGAGCGACGATGAGATCCGCGACCTGCTGACCCGTTCACATCAACTGGTGGTCGCCAAGCTGCCCAAGCGCCAGCAGATTGCGCTGAAGCTATAAGGGCAGCGGCACCCAGTGCCAAAGCCGACGCCCCAGAAACAGCCAGTCTATCCAGAAGGCCTGATGCACCAGCACGATCAGCCAGAACACCACCTGAAAGGACACCTTGCGGGTCTTGTGCCGAAACGCTTGTTGCGCCAGCAACGCACCCGGCCAGCCGCCCAACAGTTCGGTGGCGTGCAGCACATTTTCCGGGGTGCGCTGCCCGCCTTTGCCAGCCTGCAATTTGTCGTGCCGATACAGCACGAAAGACAGCAGGCTCATCACCGCGATCACGATCGCCGGGATCAGCAGACCTTGCCTGATCCACAGCATTGCCGCCCCATAAACCGGCAGTGCACACAACAACACCAGAATCAGCAATTTGAGGCGCAGCGCCTGAACCGGTGCCTTGCGCTGCCGGGCTGGCGGTCGGGCCTCGCGGGCTGACGTCATGCCTTGGCTGCCGCCCAGTCGATCCAGCCAAACTGCCAGGTCGCCAGAATCAACAGACCGAACGCAATGCGATACCAGGCAAACACGGCATAGCTATGAGTGGCGATGAACTTGAGCAGACCGCGCACCGCGATCATCGCGAAAATGAATGAAGTGATGAAACCGATGGCGAAAACCGCAACGTCGTCTGGACGAAACATGTCACGGTACTTGTAGCCCGAGTACACCGCAGCGCCCACCATGGTCGGCATGGCCAGAAAGAACGAAAATTCGGTGGCGGCCTTGCGCGACAGACCGAACAGCAGACCGCCAATGATGGTCGAGCCGGAGCGCGAAGTACCCGGAATCATCGCCAGACACTGCACCAGGCCGACTTTCAACGCATCGCTCCACTTCATGTCATCGACGGTCTCGGCGTGCACCACATGCTCGCGGCGCTCGGCCCACAACATGATCACGCCGCCGATGACCAGAGCGGTCGCCACCGTGATGGGGTTGAAC
Organism: Pseudomonas sp. AC016; assembly: GCF_979253365.1. Lineage (NCBI taxonomy): Bacteria > Pseudomonadati > Pseudomonadota > Gammaproteobacteria > Pseudomonadales > Pseudomonadaceae > Pseudomonas > Pseudomonas sp. AC016. The sequence continues at coordinate 5,855,848 of NZ_CEEDCC010000001.1, read as the reverse complement.
AGGTAATGGTGGATCAGGTCAGCGAAGATCACGCCCAGAATCACCGCTGGCATGAACGCGATCAGCAGGTTGATCGTGAAACGCTGCGCCTGCTGCTCTTTGGGCAAGCCCACGACCACATCCAGAATCTTGCGCCGGAACTCCCAGACCACCGCCAGAATGGCGCCCAATTGAATGATGATATTGAACGCCGCCGCGCGGTCGCCGCCGAAGTCGATCAAGTCCGCAACAATGATCTGGTGACCCGTGCTCGAAATCGGCAAAAACTCCGTCAGTCCTTCTACAACACCCAATATCAACGCCTGAGCAGCGGTCCAAAGATCCATCATTCCCCCATACAGCGATACCCGAGGTTCGCTGGTTTGTATTGTCGTATGAAAAAAGCCTGCCACTATGCCGCTGCGCAGCTGAACGAAGCTTGAAGAAGCGCTGCAAAAACGCCGAATGCTAGCAGACCTTTGAGCACAACGCCTGCTGGTGGCGTGAGCTTGCCACCAGACCCTGCCCCTTGCGCCCGGAACCGCTTACAATCCCCGGCCCTGCACATTCCGCTATCAAGGAGCCGCCATGTCCGGGCTTGAACTTTTTGCTGCCGCCATCGGCGTGATCGCGGTCTGGCTGACGGTCAAGCAAAACCCATGGGGCTGGCCGATCGGCCTGGTCATGGTGGTGATCTACATCTGGCTTTTCTACGACGTAAAACTTTATTCAGACATGCTTTTGCAGGCGATCTACGCCGGACTGCAGGTCTACGGCTGGCTGCAATGGACACGTCATGGCAGCGGTCTGCCCGTACGTGCGGTCACGGTGTTGCGTAGCGGTTCGGTTGCAACCGGGCTGGCCATTGGCGGTGTCATCAGTCTTGCACTGGGCGCTGGCATGGCTCATTTCACCGATGCCGCGCAACCCTGGCTGGACGCAGCGCTGACAGGCTTCAGTCTGGTGGCGCAGGTCTGGATGGCGCAAAAGCGCGTGCAGTGCTGGCCGCTGTGGATCGTGCTCGATGTTATCTTTGTCGGTCTGTTCATCTACAAAGAGCTGAATCTGATGGCAGCGCTCTACGGACTGTTCACCCTGCTGGCCGTTCAGGGTTGGCGTGAATGGCGTAACGATCTGGCACTGGCCCGATGAAGGTTCTGGTCCTGACAGGCCCGGAGTCCAGCGGCAAAAGCTGGCTCTGTGCGGCTATACACAAGCGCTTTGGCGGTGTTCTGGTCGATGAGTACGTGCGTCACTTCATCGACGAACAGGGACGCGACACGGTCTATGCCGATATTTCCGCCATCGCACAGGGTCAGCTAGACCGGGAAGACGCCGCGCGGGCGGCAAGGCCCGCATTGCTGATTCTCGACACGCACTTGTTGAGCAATATGCTCTGGAGTCGCACATTGTTCGGCGATTGTCCGCAGTGGATCGAACAGCAATTGCTCGAAAGGCACTATGACCTGCACCTGCTGCTGTCTCCCGAGGGCGTCGAATGGATCGGCGACGGACAACGCTGTCAGCCTGAACTGACAGAGCGCCAGGCGTTTTTCAGCGCCAGTCGGCAATGGCTCGATCAGCATGCGCAACGCTACGAATTGATCGAAGGCGACTGGCAACAACGCCATGACCAGGCCATGGCTGCCGTCAGCCGACTGATCGCGACTTCACCGGATCTGATGCTTGTGCAGCAAGCGGTAGAAGGTCGGCCGCGAAATCCCTAAGACCTTGGCCGCCACGCTGAGGTTGTCGCTGTGGCGGGTCAGCACGTCGCACAAGGCCTGCCGTTCTGCACGGGACTTATAGTCATCCAGCGTTCCCATGCTGCTAACAATGTCTTCTTCCCCCAGCAACCCCAGATCCGCAGCCTCGATCTGCCGACCTTCGGCCAGGACCAGACCGCGTCGAACCCGGTTGGCCAGCTCGCGTACGTTGCCCGGCCAGTCATGCTTGCCCATGGCAATCAGCGCATCCTGACTGAAATTACGGGCGCGCCTGCCGGTTTCCTGGCTGTAGAAGTGAGCAAAATGATTGGCCAGCATCGCCAGATCGCCATGTCGTTCACGCAGCGGAGCCGTACCGACCTGCAGGACGTTGAGCCGGTAATACAGGTCCTCCCGAAAGCGCTTCTTGCGAATGGCCGCCTCAAGGTCCACATGGGTGGCGGCCAGCACCCGGACATCCACAGGAATCGGCTCACTGCTGCCGATACGCTCGATCTGCCGATCCTGTAAAAAGCGCAGCAGGTGCGCCTGGGTCTCGAGAGGCAGATCTCCGATTTCATCCAGAAACAGGGTGCCGCCGTCCGCTGCTTCAATCCGCCCGACCTTGCGTTCCTGAGCACCGTTGAACGCGCCTTTCTCATAGCCGAACAGCTCGGCGTGAATCAGGTGTTCGGCGATGGCACCGCAATTAACGGCCACGAAGGGCTTGTTACGTCGTTGAGATTGCGCGTGCAGCGTGCGTGCGACCAGTTCCTTGCCCGTGCCGCGCTCGCCACGAATCATGACAGGCGACTCCGTCGGTGCCAGCTTGCCAAGCAGCCGACGCAACTCCCGAATCGGTCTGCTCTCGCCCAGCATCTCGTGTTCGCTGCTGGACGTCTGGGCCGCACCCTGCGCCCGCAGCCGAGCCATGCCATAAGCACGACCCAGCGTGACCTGCATGCGGGCGACATCGAACGGCAGGGTATGGAAATCGAAAAACCACTCGCAGACGAAATCCCCGATCTTTTCCCGGCGCAGGTCATCCGGTGCAAGCACAGCGATCCATTGGGTATTGGTGCGAGTAATGAGTTCCTTGACCATCTCGGGATGCTCGAAATGGTCAGGCATCAGGCGGATCAAACCGACATCACAGCTGAGATTGAGCGCCGACTCGAGCGTACTGCTGTCCACCGCCCATCCGGCAGCGTGCAGAACAGGGATCAATTGATGACAATCATCACAGGGGTCAACAATTAACAGACGTCGCGTTGGGGCCGATTCATGCATAGAGGTTCCTTGGCGCCCGGCGTCGAATTAAGGTTATGAAAAACGTTTTATAAACAGTATGTTGGCGAGCCCGATCTTTACATTAGCAAATATTTGACACCGCCTTGTACCGTTTGCATCTAATGGCAATAACCAAACGTCATTAGTGCTGTAACGCGGCTTTTACGACTGTGGTCCGTAACGGAATTAGAAAATTTTCAAAAATGTGTGTGACTCATGTGCCCCTCCCGTTCATCAACACAAGTAACCAGCCGGACGGTAAGCCCGCCGACGTGACTGAATTGATATGGGCACTTTGAGGAATTGACCATGAACGCCCCACTGCGCTTCAACGATGCACTTCTGATCGCTGGACACGCTTTTGAACCCTTCCAGTGTGTTGCCTGGGCACCACAGGACGGGAACGGCGAACTGAGCCTGACCGTTATTGACCGCACCAGTACTCGCATTGGCCGCAAGCAGATTCCGAGCAGCACCTACTCGGACAAGCAGCAGTTGGCCAGCGCCCTGGAGCAGGCTCGCGCTGAAATCAGTAACGAAGGGTACGACCTCAAGCCCTGGACCATGCCAGCCTGAGTCGCTGCTTGAGCGGGCCTATCGAACTGCGCTCGACAATGACCGTGCCCACCGCTCTGCGCTCATCGCTATGCACAAGTCTGCCTCGACACTGATCGTGCCCATCGCTCCGCGTGGGCATGCCTCCCGTGACGCTCCGCGTCACAAATGGCACAGATTGCGGACTCAGTGAGCCGAGCGCATGGCTCAGGTCACCTTTGCGCCCTTACGGCGCGCTACTTTGAGGGACCAAAGTAGCCAAAGTCCTTCGCTCCGGTTCCGGCCCCGGCTTCGCCGGGGTTCCTTCGTCCTTACACTGATTCGGGGGTCGCTGCAAATGGGCCATCCATGGCACAGTGCAGCTCAATCGGCATCCATGCCGATTGCCCCCCGAATCAGCGCCAGGACTCAGCCTTCACCCACGTCGCAATCAGCGGTGTCCGCACTATCGCGCAAAAAAGCACGGCAGGGCCGCTCCGCTGTCTCACCGGATAGCCAGATGACTTGTGTATAACGATGAGTGCTCCTCATGGGTATACGCCCCATGACGCTCCGCGCCACAAATGACACTGACTCAGTGAGCAGAGCGCTTCACTTGAGTCAATTCTGAACGTCAGTCGACTGAGCCAAGCTCATCAATATGCCGATACTCCGCCCCCAGGCCGCGCGCCAGTTCCCGCGCTCTTCCCAGCCGGATCGGGCCTTTTTCCATATCGATCAACAGACTCGCGCACTCGAAGGCCAGCAGCGCAGGCAGTTGCTTGATCCTGCCATCGGTCAGTACAAGCACCCGCTGCTGTTCAGACGGATAGCGCTTGCTGCGTTTCGTCAGCCAGAGCCGGGCCTCTTCCAGAGCTTGCGGCAGTGGCGTTCCGCCCCCTGCCCCCAGCGCACTCAGCCACGGACTCAGCGCCGACGATGCTTTTAAACCATGATGCTGCCAGCTCGGCGCGTGGCCACTGGCCGTGAGCAAGGCCAGACGGGTGCGGCTGCGATAGGCATCGTCAAATACCTGTGACAACACGCCCTTGGCCTGGCTGAGCGCGTGATGCCGCTTCGTCGACGCAGACGCATCGACAATTACCAACAACAGCTCACTGGGGCGACTGCTACGCGGCTGGCGAACCAGATCGCCGGCCTTTTTCGGACGACCTTTCATCAGGGTCGGCAGCCATTGCACCGGCCCGTCCAAACCTGCTCGTAATGCGCCGGTTCTGCCCAAAGCAAGTCGACCCGGCCGGGGCACGGCATCCGCCCCCTTGGAGCGCTTGGGGCGGATGCCTAAGGCTTTTTTGGCCAGTTCGGCACTTCGCGGCGTGAGCCGGTGGGTACTGCCTGGGCCGGCAGCTCACCCCAACTGCCCTGCCCGCCCACGTCATCCTGCTTTTGTGATGAGCCGGAAGGCGGCGTTTCAGGCGACTGCGATTGTGGTGGAGGCGGCGACTGTTCGCGACGGCGGTGGCGCAGTGCAAACTCGGCAACGGCATCAATGTCCTGCTCTTCAATCTGCGCGACGCCGCGCCAGGCCGCATGTGCCCGTGCGGCGCGCAGCCAGACCAGATCGGCACGCATGCCGTCAACGCCTGCTGCGAAACAGCGTTCGGTGATCAATGCCAGCGACGCGTCATCCAGTTCGATGCCTGCCAGCCGCGAACGGGCCTGCTCGCAACGCTGTTTCAATGCATCCTGCTCGGGTTGCCACTGAGCGCCGAACGCATGCGGATCGGCATCGAAATCCAGACGTCTGCGGATGATCTGGCTGCGTTCGGCAGGCAGCGTCTGTCCGCTCAGAGCGACGTTGAGGCCGAAACGGTCCAGCAGTTGCGGACGCAGTTCGCCCTCTTCCGGATTCATGGTGCCGATCAACACGAAACGGGCGGCATGACGATGGGAAATGCCATCACGCTCCACCAGGTTGACGCCGCTGGCAGCGACATCCAGCAGCAGATCGACCAGATGATCGGCCAGCAGATTAACCTCATCGACATACAGCACGCCGCCGTCAGCCTTGGCCAGTACGCCGGGCGAGAAACGCGCACGGCTTTCGGACAGCGCGGCATCCAGGTCCAGCGTGCCGACCAGCCGTTCTTCGGTCGCGCCCAATGGCAGGGTCACGAACTGCCCGCTGGCGAGCATATCCGCCAGTCCGCGCGCCAGGGTCGATTTGGCCATGCCTCGCGGACCTTCGATCAAGACGCCACCGATGCGCGGATCAATCGCGGTCAGGCACAGCGCCAGCTTCAGGTCATCGGCGCCCACGACGGCGGCCAGTGGAAAATGTGGCGTATTGGCAAGGCTTGAGTCAGACAAGGTCATCACTTCTCTTCTATATCCAGCAGCAGGTCTTCCAGGGCTTGCTGATAATCGCCCGGCTCCTGCCAGAGGCCGCGCTGTTGCGCTTCGAGCATGCGCTCGGTCATGTCACGCAGGGCATCGGGGTTGTGCTGCTCGATGAATTCTCGGGTCGACGGATCAAGCAGATAGGCATCGGCCAACAGTGCGTACTGGTGATCATCGATCAGCTCGGTCGTCGCATCGAAGGCGAACAGGAAGTCCACCGTCGCAGCCATTTCGAACGCGCCTTTATAGCCGTGACGTTTGACGCCGTCGATCCACTTCGGATTGGCCGCCCGCGAGCGGATCACGCGGTTCAGTTCTTCCTTCAACGTACGAATTTTTGGAAGATCCGGCTGGCTGTGATCGCCGTGATAACTGGCCGTTTTCACGCCGCTGAGGGTTTCGGCGGCGGCCAGCATGCCACCCTGAAACTGGTAGTAATCGTTGGAATCGAGCAGATCGTGCTCGCGGTTGTCCTGATTCTGTACCACGGCCTGCACCTGAGACAGGCGCTGAGCGAAGCGCTGCCGGGCGGGCGTACCCTCGTCGGAGCCGCCATAGGCATAACCGCCCCAATTCAGATAAACCTCGGCCAGATCCTCGCGGCTTTGCCACAAGCGCCCATCGATGGCGCCCTGTACGCCCGCGCCATAAGCGCCGGGCTTGGCACCGAAGATCCGCCACCCAGCCTGACGTGCCGCTTCGTCCTCGCTCATACCTTCAACGATGAAACTCGCTCGTTCTTCACGTACCCGGGCGGCGATCGGGTTCAGATCATCCGGCTCGTCCAGCGCCGCAACAGCCTGCACGGCCGCGTCGAACAGACGAATCAGGTTGGCGAAGGCATCGCGGAAGAACCCCGATACCCTCAGCGTCACGTCCACACGCGGACGATCCAGCAGGCTGACCGGCAGAATCTCGAAATCATCGACGCGCTGGCTGCCCGTCGCCCAGACCGGACGCACGCCCATCAGCGCCATGGCTTGCGCAATGTCGTCGCCGCCAGTGCGCATGGTCGCCGTACCCCAGACCGAAAGGCCCAACTGCCGCAAGTGATCGCCGTGATCCTGAAGATGGCGCTCCAGCAGCAGGTTGGCCGACTGGAAACCGATCCGCCACGCGGTGGTGGTCGGCAGGTTACGCACGTCGACGCTGAAGAAATTGCGCCCGGTCGGCAATACATCCAGCCGCCCGCGACTGGGCGCGCCGCTGGGCCCGGCAGGCACGAAGCGGCCACTCAGCGCATCCAGCATGCCCTGCATTTCACCGGGGCCACAGGCGTCGAGGCGTGGGGCGACGACTTCCCGCAGGCTGTCGAGAATCAGAGCGAGATCGGCGTGCTCCGGCAAATCCGTCACATCCTGACCGTCGGTGATGCGCTCGATAAGGGCGGCCGCGTACAGCTCAAGACGCTCACGCGCGTCGCCAGCCGTGCGCCACGGGTCGGCACTCAGCGCCAACAATTCGGCTGGTCGCGGACCTTGCCAGGACTCGGCAAGCTCGCAATCCAGCGGATCGAAGCCCAGCTCAAAGGCCTTGCTCAGCGCCCGCAACAGGCTCGACTGGGCTCCGCGGCCATCGCCACGGGGAATACGCAACAAAGCCAGCAGCGTGTCGGTGCGCAAGCGGCCTTCAGGCGACTGACCAAAGATATGCAGCCCATCGCGGATCTGCGATTCCTTCAAATCACACAGATAGGTATCCAGACGCGGCAGCCAGATCGCCGCATCGGCATCGCTGTCGGTCGCTTCATCCAGCGCCAGTTCCCGGTCGATCCGGGTTTCGCGGACCAGATTCAGAATGTCGCGCTGCAGCTCGCGGGCGCGACGCGGGTCCAGCAACTGTGCTTCGTAATATTCGTCCGCCAGCAGTTCCAGATTGCGCAACGGGCCGTAGGTTTCGGCGCGAGTCAGCGGCGGCATCAAGTGGTCGATGATCACGGCCTGCGTGCGACGCTTGGCCTGTGCGCCCTCGCCCGGGTCGTTGACGATGAACGGATAGATGTTCGGCATCGGGCCCAGCACAGCGTCCGGCCAGCAGTTCTCGGACAGGCCTACGCCCTTGCCGGGCAGCCACTCCAGGTTACCGTGCTTGCCGACATGCACCACCGCGTGCGCGCCGTAGGCCTTGCGCAGCCAGAAGTAGAAGGCGAGGTAGCCGTGCGGAGGAACCAGATCCGGGTCGTGGTAGACCGCGCTTGGATCGACCTGATAGCCGCGTGCCGGCTGAATGCCGACGAAGGTCAAACCATAGCGTATGCCTGCGATCATCATCCGGCCGCTGCGGAACATTGGGTCGGCGTCCGGCGCGCCCCAACGGGCGTTCACCGCGTCACGATTGGCTTGCGGCAGCGCATTGAACGCGTCCAGGTATTCTTCCAGCGCCATGCTCTGCTGACACGGGCGCTGATCGACGCTGTCCAGATCATTGGTCACGCCGCCAAGCAATTGCTTGATCAGTTCAGTGCCGCTGTCGGGTAGCCCGGCCAGCGGATAACCCTCGGCCTGCATGGCGCGCAGGATATTCAGCGCGGCGGCGGGCGTGTCCAGCCCGACGCCGTTGCCGATTCGGCCATCGCGGGTCGGGTAGTTGGCGAGAATCAGCGCCACACGCTTGTCGGCATTGGGCAGGCGCGCCAGCAGAATCCAGCGTCGTGCCAGCTGGGCAACGAAGTCCATGCGCTCAGGATGCGCCCGATAGCAGACCACATCGGACTGACTGCGCTCGCTGCGCCATGCCAGATCCTTGAAGCTGATCGGCCTACTGATGATGCGTCCGTCCAGCTCCGGCAACGCGATGTGCATCGCCAGATCGCGCGCACCCAGGCCTTGCGCACTGGCACTCCAGGCAGGCTCGTTGTCTTGCGCACAGATGGCCTGGATCACCGGTACATCGCGCCGAAACGGTCGCAAATGCGGCGTTTCAGGGCTCGATTGAGCAAAGCCGGTGGTATTGAGGATCAGTTCGACTCCGGCCTCATCCAGCCAGTCTTCTACCTGCGTGAAGCAGCCAGCCTCCTTTAGGCTGGCGACGGCGATCGGCAAAGGGTTGAGGCCCTGCGCCTGCAGTCGCTCGCAAAACTCATCGATGAACCCGGTGTTGGCGGCCTGCAGGTGCGAACGATAGAACAGCAGCGCTGCAACAGGCTGATCGTTGCGCCAGTCAGCCCGCCAGTCCGCCAATCCGGCAGTTGCCCGCTTCGGATGATAAATAGCGGTGCGTGGCAGTGGCTGGGGTTCGGCCCATGAATAGTCGCGCGAAAGCCAGGTGCTGGCGATGCAGCTATAAAGGTCCAACGCATTCTGTAGACCGCCCTGACGCAGAAATTGCCACAGGCGGTTGCAGTCGGTCGCCGCAACGGTGCTCAGGTCGATCAATTCCGGATCGTGCCGGTCACACCCCGGCACCATAATCACCGTGACGCCCTGCGCAGCCAGCTCCATCAGCCGCTCGACGCCGTAACGCCAGTAGCCAATGCCGCCGTGCAGGGAAAGCAAAATCACTTTGGCGTGGCGCAGTACCTCATCGACATACAGATCGACCGAGGCGTGATTCTGCACCTGCATCGGGTTGGCCAGACGCAGACTGGGATAATCCTCCGGCAACTGCCGGGCGGCTTCGGCGAGCAGCGCCAGACTCGAATCGCCACTGCAGAGAATCACCAGATCGGCGGGGGTCTGCCCCAGATCAGCGATGCTGTCGTCGGGTACGAAACCGCCGGGCTGGGTTCTCAGCAGGTGCATGGGTCAGCCTGCGATCGCGGCGTTGAGTTGAGCTTCCAGCGCAGCAGCGTCCAGCTCCTGGCCGATCAGCACCAGATGGGTCATGCGCTCTTCGTGGGCGCGCCAGGCACGGTCGAAATGCTTGTCGAAACGCGTGCCCACGCCCTGAATCAGCAGGCGCATCGGCTTGCCGGGAATCGCAGCAAAACCCTTGACGCGCAGGATGCCGTGCTGCACAACCAGTTGGGTCAGCGCGTTGAGCAGCGCCGCTTCATCGGCCTGTGGCAGTTTGATGGAAATAGAATCGAAGGCGTCGTGATCGTGATCATCGTCTTCACCGTCGTGATGGTCATGGTGCGTCTTGCGACCGTCGATGTGGACTTCGGATTCGGCACCGACACCCAGCAAGACGCTGATCGGCAGGCGGCCACTGCTGGCCTCGATCACCTTGACGGCAGGCGGCAACTCTTCGGCGACTTCGGCGCGAACCTTGGCCAGACCGTCAACGTCGATCATGTCGGCCTTGTTGAGGATGACCAGATCGGCGCTGGCCAGTTGATCGGCGAACAGCTCGTGCAGCGGCGACTCGTGGTCCAGGTTCGGATCAAGCTTGCGCTGGGCATCGACCTGATCCGGGAAGGCCGCAAAAGTGCCCGCCAGTACCGCCGGGCTGTCGACGACAGTGATGACCGCGTCGACCGTGCAGGCGTTACGGATTTCCGGCCACTGGAAAGCCTGAACCAGAGGCTTTGGCAGCGCCAGGCCGCTGGTTTCGATCAGGATGTGATCCAGATCGCCACGACGGGCGACCAGCTCACGCATCACCGGGAAGAACTCTTCCTGAACGGTGCAGCACAGGCAGCCGTTGGCCAGTTCGTAGACACGACCGTTGGCTTCCTCTTCGGTACAGCCGATGGTGCACTGCTTGAGGATTTCGCCGTCGATGCCCAGCTCGCCGAATTCGTTGACGATCACGGCAATGCGACGCCCTTCGGCGTTATCGAGCATGTGCCGCAACAGGGTGGTCTTGCCCGAGCCCAGGAAGCCGGTGACGATGGTGACGGGAAGCTTGGCCAGTGTTTTCATCAGATGCCCTTGTGGCAATGCGGCGGGCAAACAGGACGAGAGCCGCGTGCCACGCACGCGGATCAGATCGCCACCGGATCACCCCGCCCGGTTGTAGTGAGAATTCGCAGGCCTTGGCCCGGTTCGAGGCAGGTCTCCTGGCTTACGGCAGCGCATTGCAGGCTTTCGGGCCTTGCCAACGCGCGCTCATCGCGCCTTCCCGCCGGGGCAGTGGCTGTGCGATGAACATGACCGTTTACAGTTGCGGGGGCAGCTGCGGCATCGACCGCATTCCCGTCTTAGCTGCGCTTGCGCACTGGGCAGCAAGCGAAGAACCTCGAACCGGCAAGGCTACGCAGTGACCGCTGGCAGGTCAATCGCTGAGATTGACGATCCCCCGCGACGCGTGGTCTCCTGTGCGCCTTGTTACGGGTGCCCCTCACGGGGTGAAACGGGAAACCGGTGCGCTCAGATCGTTGAGCAAGTCCGGTGCTGCCCCCGCAACGGTAAGCGAGAGGAAGTCAGATCCACTGTGCTCAGGCATGGGAAGGTGACTTCGAAGGACGGACAGTGCTGTCACGTCCCCTCGCGAGCCCGGAGACCGGCCCGCTACGTTTGCAAATGACACACCCGCGGTGGGCGGGCGCCGTTGAAACCTCTGACGTTCGTCAGCGGGTATCTTTGCGCATGGCCCGCTTTTGCCCAACGTCTCCAGAGGGAACGCCATGACGACCATCAGCAGCAGCCATTCGGCCGCAGCAAGCTCCACCCGCACGCAACGTCTCACCGCCGCCATCAGCGCCGTACTGCTGGGCGCGTGCCTGGTGTACTTTGCAGGGTTCTCGCACATCGCCGCCGTGCACAACGCGGCACACGACACCCGTCACAGCGCTGCCTTCCCTTGTCATTGAGGACAACACAATGTTCAAGCGAATCGCCTCCACCGCAGGCTTCACCGGCCTGCTCGCAGCGCTGCTACTGACCTTGTTGCAAAGCTTCTGGGTCGTCCCGTTGATCCAACAGGCCGAGACTTACGAAAACGCACCTGCCGAACACGAGCATGAACAGGCTGGCGGCGTTGTGGCCGAGCACAGTCATGAACATGATAAAGCCGCCTGGGAGCCGGAAAACGGCTGGCAGCGCGTGCTATCCACCACCGGCGGCAATCTGGTGGTCGCGGTTGGTTTCGCACTGATGCTTGCCGGGCTTTACACCTTGCGCGCACCGGGCAGTCCGCTTCAGGGCGCCGGATGGGGACTGGCCGGTTTCGCCGTCTTCGTGCTGGCCCCAACCCTGGGCCTGCCACCGGAACTGCCGGGCACCGCAGCGGCCGAACTCGGTCAGCGTCAGTTCTGGTGGATTGGCACCGCAGCCTCTACCGCTGCTGGCCTCGCGCTGCTGATCTTCGGTCAGAACCTGCTGCTCAAAGTGCTGGGCGTTGCCATTCTGGTTGCGCCTCATGTGATCGGCGCACCGCAGCCGCTGGTTCATGAGAGTCTCGCGCCTGAAGCACTCGAATCGCAGTTCATCATCGCTTCGCTGCTGACCAATGCCGTGTTCTGGGTAGCATTGGGCCTGATCAGCGCCTGGCTGTTCCGCCGCAACAACGCCGATCTGCAGCATGCCGAACCGTACCCGGCCTGAGCAGACGAACGCCCTGCCCGCTTCTGTCATCGTCGCGGGCCTGGGGTGTCGGCGCGGCTGCTCTGCCCTTCAGTTGCATGAACTGCTGGAGTGCCACCTCAGCGCGCATGGACTCGACATAAGCGACATTACCGCGCTGGCCTCCATCGACCTGAAAAGCGAAGAGCCCGGCCTGCTGGCGCTGGCGCGACAACTGGCCGTGCCACTGGTGTTCTTCAACGCGGCGCAACTGGTGTACTGGGATCTTCACCTCACCCATCGCTCGGCGAATGTGCTGCAACACACCGGCTGCCACGGCGTCGCCGAAGGTTCGGCGCTGGCCCTTGCGGCGCAATTGGGTGATGGCACTGCCGGACTGGTGATCGAACGCCAGAAAAGCACCCACGCTACATTTGCCTTGGCAACCAGCCCCGCAACCGGCGGATAATTCCGACAATGAGTCATTTCAGGAGATTCCCTTGACCGTTTTTTTCATCGGTGCAGGCCCCGGCGACCCGGAGCTGATCACCGTCAAGGGCCAGCGCCTGATTCGCACTTGCCCGGTCATCATCTACGCAGGCTCGCTGGTGCCCATCGCGGTACTTGAGGGCAATCAGGCTATGCAGGTGGTCAACAGCGCCGAGCTGCACCTGGAACAGATCATCGAACTGATCAAGACCGCTCATGCGCAAGGCCAGGACGTGGCACGCGTGCATTCGGGTGATCCAAGCCTGTATGGCGCCATCGGCGAGCAGATCCGTCATTTGCGCGAGCTGGGCATTCCCTTTGAAATCATCCCCGGCGTTACGGCAACGGCGGCCTGCGCGGCGTTGCTCGGCACAGAACTCACCCTGCCGGACATCTCGCAAAGCGTGATCCTGACCCGCTACGCCGACAAGACCTCAATGCCGCCCGGCGAAGAATTGGCCAGCCTTGCTCAGCATCGGGCCACGATGGCGATTCATCTGGGGGTCAACAATCTGCACCGGATCATCGAAGAGCTCATACCGCATTACGGCGCGGACTGCCCGATTGCCGTGGTGCATCGCGCCAGCTGGCCGGATCAGGACTGGGTACAGGGCACGTTGGCGGACATCGAAGAAAAGGTGCAGGCCAAGGGGTTCCGGCGCACCGCACTGATACTGGTAGGACGCGTGCTGGCAAACGATACGTTCAGCGAATCATCACTGTATCGGGCAGGTCATGCCCATCTGTTCAGACCTTAGCGACAGAGCTCGGCAAGCAGCGGGCACCCGCAATGGTGTGGACATAGTCAGACGCGGCCCCGGCATTGCTGAAACGACGCAGGTCGTCCGGTGGCAGCTGACGTGACTGAACTGGCTGTGTACGGACCTTTTCATTCACCTGCGAATCAGGCGTGATATCGCTGCCAAAGTGGGGAAACGGCTCTTGCGCCGCCCAGCCTCCTGCAGCCAGCAACAGCAACACGAACACACCCGCGATGGGTTCCTTGGTACCGCGCATGGATCCGCACATAGGTCTTTCCTCCAGCCGACTGATAACGGCTCGTTACACCAATGACTGGCCGAGCATAAGCGCCCGAATGTCGCGAACATGTGAACGCATGGTGTGAGTCAATGCGTAAATGTACACATGAGTCTATTTTCGAACAACATCACAGTCGGGGCTCATTCAAACGGTTCCTCGCCTTGCAGCTTGGTGCGATGCATCAAACGCCCGCATTCCGGGTCATACGCCTCGGCACGATGCATGGTGCCCGTGTTGTCCCAGATCACCAGATCACCCACCTGCCATTCGTGGCTGTAGCTGAACGAATCACCCGTCGCCCACTCACGCAGTTCGACCAGAATCCGTGCGCTCTCGGCCCGGCTGACGCCCGCCACCTGCTGCGCCGTGCAGCCCAGAATCAGCGACTTACGACCTGAGCGATGCTTCCACACCAGCGGCAGTTCTTTTTCGCCAATGGCCTGCATGACCTTGAGCGTCGCCAGACTCGGCTCGGGATTGTAGTAAAACAGCGACGACCAGGGCGCGTGCACGACACGCATGCCGGCATAGCGCAGCTTGTCCGCCGAAGACAGCGCCTCATAAGCCGCATACGTATTGCAAAACCCGGTATTGCCACCCCAGGTCGCCGTCACCTTGCAGGACAGAAGCGAGGCCAGGATGGGCACATCACTGCTGGTGCCGTCGATGTGCCAATACAGCGAACCCTTCAGATACTCGGCACCCGCCGGGTTCACCTTGGCATCCAGCGTAATTTTGGTGACGTTCTGACCGTCGCTGGCTTCCGCCGAAAACGTGCCCAGCGTGCGAGTGAACGCGATCTGCTCGGCATCACTGAAACCGACTCGCGGAAAAACCAGCACGCCCCGCTGCTCCAGCAAACCGCGAATCTCGTCCGCAAGCTCGCCGCTCAGCAGCTCCTCTTTGGTATTGAGAATCCGGGTGCCGATGACAGGTTTGATCGGCTCGTGAAGCAGACGCGTTTTCGAAGTGGCTAACATGATGCGACCCTCTTCATAAGTGAACCTTACGGTACGCTTTTGATGAGTCGTGCGCAACACCCAGTATTTATAAGTTTTGCCAAGCGATACACCGGGGTTCAGCGTCTGCTCAGATAATCGGCCAACGTCTCTTGAAGAACAAAACCGAGTGCAAGCCATCCCATCAGAGCAATCACGTCCATCGCACGGGATTTGCCCCACATCGGGGTACGCTCCCGGAGTCGGAAATACCAGGGACCGGTGCAGGACACCAGCCCATACCCGAGCAGCATGAACAGCACCGTGAACAGCCACTTGTTCGGAGCCTCCGCACGGAAGCCAGCCCAGACATCCATCAACGGCTTGAAGGCCACAAAATACAGACCACCCAACGCCGCCGCGACCATCCCCAGCCCAATCGGCCACAGCGAGAAACCGGAATACTGCATCGCCCGTTGCAGGTCCGGGCTTTCACTTTCCAGTAACTCGACGAGCCTTGGCCATCCTGCACGTCTGGCCAGCATCAAGGCGCTTTCACCCTGGCTGTTGAGCGCTGAAGCATCTGCGCCCATGTAAAGCAGCGTGATGACAAAGTTGCAGTTTCCGGCGAGCGCCTCGCGATGCAACAACTGCCATCCGCCATCGTCGTAGTCAGACATCAAAGAAGGATCGTCGCGAAGGCCCTGCTCTACTGTGCTCTGAATGTTCAACGCCATCGGATGCTCGGTGCGCTCCAGCGTGTCCAGAGCCTTACCGTCTGCACGGCCATTCAGCGTGCGGGTGAACAGCACCGGCGCCTTGCCATTGGCCGGAGGAACCAGAGCGACCCGCCCTGCCTCGCCAAAATCCAGCCCCCACGCCTGATCATGCTCTGCCCTTTCTTCGGTTGACATGCCAGCTCTCAGCGCATCAATCGTGAAGCCGCCATAGACCTGACCACCACACACGTACATCCAGTCGTTCAAGTGCGCCAGCGGCACCGACACCGGATCGCCCGCACTCAGTCGGCTGACCCAGCGAGGCTCATTCATCAACACACCCGTAAGTGTGTGGCCGTCGAATCCGATATCGGTCACCCACATGTTCTCGACCGAAGGGCCGTCCGGGTCAGTCGAGTCGGTCGCAAACGATATCTTGACCGCCGCCATGTCCAGCGCCTTGACGATGCGCCGTTGCTCCCACGACAGCTCTCTCCAGAGGAACTTGAACGTACGATGAGCACTGGCTACCGCAGCCTTGAAGTCGGCGCTCTCGTCTTCGACGCCATAAATCATCTGTTCCGTCATACGAAGGGTCATTCCTTTAATCGGTTAATACGTGCGGGGAAACTCAAACTCGTCTCAGACGCAACTCGCAGCATCAGCGTTCCGTGGCACCGAGCCTATTTTCTTCAAGATCCAAACTCCAGCAGGCACACCGATCAATTCTCACGGTCATAACCCACTCAACATCGCTGCGAGGACCTCATGAAAATCGGCATCATTTCCGACACCCACGGTTTGCTCCGCCCGGAAGCGGTCGACGCCCTCCAAGGCTGCGAGCAGATCATCCACGCCGGAGACATTGGCAGCGCGGAGATCGTCGAGCAACTCGAGGCCATCGCGCCGCTGCACATTGTGCGTGGCAACAACGACGTGGATTCGCCCTGGGCGAGCGAGATTGCCGATCACCTGATTTTCGAACTAAGCGGCTGGCAGGTATTGCTGGTACACGATATTGCCGATGTGCCGGCGCTGCTTAATGAGCGCACACGGATCGTAGTCACCGGGCATTCGCACAAGCCGCTTATTGAATGGCGCGGGGAGCGGTTGTACATCAACCCCGGCAGTGCGGGACGGCGTCGTTTCAAACTGCCGGTGACCTTGGCGTTGCTCGATGTGCAGGGGTCTTCGCTGGAGCCGCAGCTGATGAGATTACTCGATTAGGCGACTTCAGATGCTTCGGATGCTTCGGCTTTTACAGATCGCGAAACATCAGCCACTGCGCCATACCCCAGGCATCAAAGCGTTCCTGCAAATGCCAGCCACGCTTGGCGTAATACGCTTGCTGATCGTGCGTGTGCAGGCACAACCGGTCTACGCCACTCCGTTTGGCATGGCTGCAAATGCTTTCGATCAACTCAGCTGCAAGTCCCCTACCCCGAGCTTCCGATCTGACGAACACGCACGCTAGCCAAGGTCCGAGCTCTGGTCGGTCAGATAGATCGTTATCGGCAAACGCTGCGCCACCCAGCAACTGCCCGTCCTCGATCGCGATGAGACATTTCCACTCATTGTTGTACTGCCCCTCGGCAAACTCTTCCTCCCAGTCGGCCAGCGATTGCTGCGCGAATTCATAGTTGAACTGCCGATGCAGCCACAGCGCCATCATGTCGCT
Organism: Pseudomonas sp. AC016; assembly: GCF_979253365.1. Taxonomy (NCBI): domain Bacteria; kingdom Pseudomonadati; phylum Pseudomonadota; class Gammaproteobacteria; order Pseudomonadales; family Pseudomonadaceae; genus Pseudomonas; species Pseudomonas sp. AC016. The sequence goes on along the minus strand of NZ_CEEDCC010000001.1, from coordinate 5,838,727 downwards.
GTGTTCCATGTGGTCGATGAGCCAGTCCAGGCTGTGCATGAGCGCACCTTATGCTGATTATGTAATGTCAGCCGGCGAAGAGTAGCCATCGCGGGACTTTTACGTGTGTATAGACGCCCCCATCAAACCGAGAGCAAAATAATAGAACATATCGCTTCAGGCAATAAATTAAATCTATGCTCAATAGCAAGCTATTAAGCTCTTTCCGCTATAACATTTCTGCGGTTATCTCTTCGCCACCCACAGTGATAATCCTAGGTATCTTATATAAGGCAGAGCGCGCAACATTACCCTGAAACTTAAGTTTTTTTTCAAAATAAAACTTGAAAGCTTCTATGAGCTCCTCAGGAGCGCGAGGATCCAGCAAAATATCATCAATCAAAAAGTGGGGATCTACGGGGATAGTTAATCCCGACTTAGGTATTTCGCGATTTTCTGAAACAGAATAAAGAGTTGCGCGCCATTCAGTCTCATGTCTAAAAGAATCTCTTTTCATATAAAGCATATCTACCGCTCTAGCGACGGTATAACACTCTTTGAGATCCGCCTCGATTTTTCTAGCCTCTTTCCCCAAGATCAATTTCGTTTTGTAGTCGACAGGCTTCAATCTGTATTTCAAGCCGAGTTTACCCGTTGAACTCCTGATAGTCTCACGCAGTTTAGTAGGTGTGGTGGAAATCCTAACACCCATACCGTTTCCAGAGTAAATGCGCCACATTGCATCCGATATACTGACACGCCCCCAACATTGCGCGAAAATCGCATGATCCATGGGATGTTTCAACATTTGTTCGTAAGGATCATCCCATACACGGGGATTAGCAAAATATAGAGTTTTACTCTCAAAAATCTTGACGACCTTTGTAAAATCCATTATTCGGTAAAGCTTGCGCGGTTCCTTAACGATTGACATTGTACTTCCTTAGAAACTAACACGCCGGTAAGGGCCATTCACAATGGCTTTATTTAAGCATATAACCCTGCATAAAACCAAAACATTAAATTTAATGCCTCAAAAATCTATAATTCTAAAAACCTGCCAAATGAGAGCCTCATACAGATCAAAGATCGCATATAAACACCTCCATTATGATAGCAATATGCTTTCAAGAAGCTGCATAAAAAATACGCTAAAAAGCGCACCCAATTAATCATCTAATGCGAATTATTAAAAAACCAGCCATTTCCACTTATGATACAACCACGACAAAAACCAGCAAGTCAAACACATATTGCCCACACCTTAAGACGTGGTCACTACCTAGCCTTATTAGTCAAATACGTTCTGATATAAAGATCTATCAACTTACTTAGTTGTTTATTGGCCTCATCATGCTTTTGCAAACTCCTCATTTTCGAAAGATGCCGCTCAAGAAATTTATGGGATATTTTTATTATTATCTTATTGTGGTTATCATATATTTCCTTAACCCAACAAAGCCCTCTATGCTTCTCAAGATTATCATTAAAATCCCGATTAATTATGAACGCGAGCCTACCGTATTCTTTGTAAAGATAGCCATTAACCTGCCTATAGTCGGAAGCAGTTAGATCGCGATAATTCTTAACCTCAAAAACAACCTGCCGAGTTTGGTAATCTGTAAGTATTCTTGACCAAACCCCAGAATCCGCAAGGTTGGTAGCCACGATGTCACGTTGCTGAAGACCATTTTTATTAGGATGCAGCTCAATATTAGCTAGGTTTGTTGCGAACAATATCCTAACTGCTTTCAAAGCCCACGCTTCGAAGTCAACAGCGCCCTCCTTTCCTTCTGGAATCTCACTAAGATCTTTTAAAAGAGATCCAATCCTCTGCTTACGTTGTTCTTCAGATACGGAGCTTACTTCGATATCATACTCATCATGAATATCCTCAGCAGCCCGACTACCAATATCAAATTCTTGCACACTTAAGGCAAGCCAGTAGCAAGGATGTATTAGTATCTTTGAACTCTCCGAAAAATCTCGTTCAGGCTCCTTACCATCATGACAAAAAACATATGACGATGACTGTGAATTGTATAACCCTAGAAACCCTATACTATACAATCGCTGAATAACCTGTATCGCCCCCTCCAGAAGAAGTATATCTTGCGCCTTAACTTTAGTAGTAAGCAACGGCGAAGCGATTGCCTTATTTATAATCTCCGCAGCCTCTGAAACCTGGTAATCCGGCTTTTTATTTGAAAACAGAGAAACAAAAAGATCCAACGCAGGAAAAACAGTCTCATACTCTTTAAGCAAATCATTCAACCGATTTTGAGATATTGTATTTGCCGTAGCATTTATATCTTCCATTATTATTTTATCGCGATCTTGAACGAACGCCCGAAGAAAAGCATCATTCAGCAATACTAATATATCCCTAGGTCGATAAAGCGTAAGCTTTAGAGCCTCTCGAAATCCAGTACTAGACTGCAAAGTGTTAGCAGTATAAGCATTCCAGAGCCTAGTATTGTTTTCAATTTTTGAATCAAATGCGGAGCGAACTCTATTACATACCAGGTTAAAAAGGTTGTATTCATCCCAATGCAGACGCAATACCTGCCCTTCAATGTTTCTTGTAAAATCCGGATCCATTTTTGATATTGCGCGATGAATATTATCTCTTACAAATGCAAAAGCAATGACTTTATTCTTTAACACATGCTTTATATCGATAATTGATTGAATAAAGCCATCAACGATGGCAACACCTAAATTGTCTGGCGTATAACCTTCATCAAGCCTGTCGGCAAAAATTACAAATTGATATTTGTTTTTTTCTAGCGACTCTGCGATCGCATCCTCTAACTCATCAAGCTCAAACGCGTCTGACAAGTCAGAGATTCTAGTCGCTGGAGCTTGATCTTTAGTAGCTTCTAATATTGCGATCAGTTTTTTTCTTATCTTCCCACTGATGTTTTGACGTTTTACGCCCCATGTACTCAAGTGCTTTAACGCCACAGGACTGGTTAGATGCCCTTGCAGTTTATAATGACTATTTATTTCGTACAAAATCTCCATATATATAGCGTAACGCCAAGCTAGCTTACTCCCCGCCTTGATATGAAGATAGTTATCACCAAACAAAGTGACGACATCTCTCAATCCTATTATTTGTTCTTCAACAGGAGTGATCGTAAGGGTATGAGTTTTAGGTTTGCTATGCCAGTGTTTCGAAAGCATATGGACAAGCGCGCTTTTTCCGGTCCCACGACGCCCCACTACGATTGATCTATCGTGCGATTCTAATAAGGCTTTGTAATCTGAAGTCTGCCAAAAAGACGCCTCTAACATGGCGTCATGCTCCGCACGGATATCGCCTAGAACGTTCCCTTTCATTTTGCTTTCCCTGCAATATTTTTCTCAAATCTAGCACAGCAAAATTTCACTCTCCAGTAATCTTTATGATTTTGTTCGTCCGACCCATTTAGCAGACATCATCATTTCATATAGATTTAGTTCCTGAAAACACTGCTAGATACATCCAGATTAGGCAAGCAAAATTCGATCCACCGAGGAACCTTTTCAAAGCTCTAAAAATACCATCATACTATTTACAGTTACCTTGTTAATCAGGTACTTGCACCCTCCCCACCCAACGAATAAGGTGCTATCCGTCGCACCAAGCCCACGAAATACGTTTACCAAAGGCCTCCAATGATCCACATCCGCCCCATGACCCCAGACGATTTCGACCACTTCTGGCCGACCTTTCACTCAGTCGTTCAAGCCCGGGAAACCTACGCCTATGACCCGGCGCTGACGTTCGAGCAGGCTCGTGACTTGTGGCTCAAGCTGCCACAGCACACGCTGATTGCGGAAGAGGATGGCAAGGTGTTGGGCAGTTATTACCTGAAGGCGAATGCGGCAGGTCCGGGCAGTCATGTCTGCAACTGTGGCTATATGGTGACGGACGCAGCACGAGGTCGTGGGGTGGCGCGGTTGATGTGTGAGCACTCGCAGCAGTTGGCTCGCGACAGCGGCTTTCTGGCCATGCAGTTCAATTCAGTGGTTGCCACCAATGAAGTGGCGGTCGCGCTGTGGCACAAGCTCGGTTTTGAGACAGTGGGTCGCCTGCCCAAGGCTTATCGGCATGCCCACCTGGGGCTGGTGGATTGTCTGGTGATGTTCAAGTGGCTAGGCGATGCCCCTGAAGTTCAGGAGCCTGCGCGGACCCTGCTGATCGGTCGCAAGAATATCGAGTCTGTCGTGTCACGCCCCCGCCGCAAATAAGCTGGTGCAGGCTCCCTCACCTCAGGTCCGGTTGCGACCTTGAAGGGAGCCATCTTCCCTGCATCCCTCAGCTTTTTATCCCTTGAATCTGCATTGTGCCTGGCGACTCATTCCTTGACCTCGCTCAGCGAGAATCGGTGCCCCTTGGTGTCCCGCACTTCGGTCCCCACGATGTAGGCGATGGTCTGCCCGTCATGGTCGACCAGCCGTTGCGGGGTCCCCAGGCTAAGCGTGCCTATTTCGCCACTCCAGTCGCGTCGCGGATCATGTTCGAGGTAGGCGTAGACCTTGCGTTCGCGAATGCGCCACACCGGGTAGCGTTTGCGGCTGGAGATGACGTCGTAGGTCAGGTTGGGGTTGAAGATGAAGGCAGCAGTCATGGCAGTCTCCGCTATGAAGTGGCTGACTGCACGGTGAAGCCACGTGGTTGACGCAGAATAGACCACGCTCGAAAAGCCTTCGTTGCGACCGGACGACCAACCGCAACGCCAAGAAAAACGGGCCTTTCGGCCCGTTTCTCACTCACGTTTCATATCGCTATTTGCCAGCCCCCATTTCGGTTTGGCGCTGCAGCAGCACACGGGTGACGCGGCGCTCTTCAACACCGACCACTTTGAGGTCCCAACCCTGCCAGTGGAGGCTGTCGCCCAAGGTAGGCAGACGGTCCAGCAGGCTCATGACCAATCCGGCCAGCGTCTGGTAATCGTTGGTGGCCTTGGCCTGGAAGCCGGTCCGCTCGCGGATCAGGCTCAGGTTCAACGCGCCCGAGACGATGAAGTCATCGCCCTGCGCCACGATATCCGGCCCTTCCACTTCGCTGGCATCAGGCAACTGGCCGGCGATGGATTCCAGAATGTCGGTCATGCTCAGCACACCGATGAAATCACCGAACTCGTTGACCACGAACGCGATATGGGTCGATTCCTTGCGCATCTGCTCCAGTGCATTGAGGATCGTGAAGTTGTCGAGCAGGTTGATGGCCTTGCGTGACAGCAGCTTCAGGTCAGGCTCGTTACCGGACAGAAGCTCCTTGAGCAGTTCCTTCTTGTGAACGAAGCCCAAAGGTTCATCAATACCGCCCTCGCCGATCAACGGCAGGCGCGAATAGGATGAATGCATCAGTTTCAGACGGATCTTGTCGGCGTCTTCGCTCAGGTCGATGTAATCGATCTCGGCGCGCGGCGTCATGACGGTACGGATCGGACGCTCTGCCAATTGCAGTACACCGCTGATCATCACCCGCTCGCGGCGGTCGAAAACCGGCTCGGTGCTTTCGCCTTCCATCATTTCGATTATTTCTTCGTCGACATCACCCGACTCCAGCCGGCGACCACCCAAAAGACGCATGACCGCATGGGCAGCACGTTCGCGACGTGGAAGATGACCATGAGCGGACTTCTTGCTGCGCTTGCGGGCGATCTGGTTGAAGACCTCGATCAGGATCGAGAAACCGATGGCCGCATACAGATAGCCTTTCGGAATGTGGAAGCCCAGGCCTTCAGCGGTCAGGCTGAAGCCGATCATCATCAGGAAGCCCAGACACAGCATGATGACGGTCGGGCGACTGTTGACGAACTTGGTCAGCGGCTTGCTGGCGATCATCATCAGGCCGATGGAGAAGATCACAGCAATCATCATCACCGACAGGTGCTCGACCATGCCCACCGCAGTAATCACCGCGTCGAGCGAGAACACCGCATCAAGCACCACGATCTGCGCGACGATAGGCCAGAACAGCGCGTATCCGGCATTCCCGGCCTTCTGGCTGACGTGCCCTTCGAGTCGTTCGTGCAGTTCCATGGTGGCCTTGAACAGCAGGAATACACCACCGAACAGCATGATCAGGTCACGGCCGGAGAACGTCTTGCCGAATATTTCGAACAGGGGTTCGGTCAGCGTCACCATCCAGGAAATACTGGCCAGCAGGCCAAGGCGCATAATCAACGCCAGCGACAGACCGATCACGCGTGCCTTGTCGCGCTGAGCGGGCGGAAGCTTGTCGGCCAGGATGGCAATGAACACCAGGTTATCGATACCCAGTACCAGTTCCAGAATGATCAGAGTCAGCAGGCCAAGCCAGGCGGTGGGGTCAGCAATCCATTCCATGGGAGTTATTCAGCCTTCTGAACAGAATAGTGGGCGGGAGCGCCTGATGCGTTGAGCTGCGCACGGAGATTCAGCGCCGAATGCAGGGATGCATCCAGACAGGCTGAATAGACTTGGGCAGAAGCAATACGCAAGAAAGGGGATGAAGCAAGGCTTGAATTAGGCTTTATACCGCATGGGATGCAGATGAAGGGCCAGCCTGATGCTGCAGAAGGAAAACGACTCGGAGGTTCCTGGAGGGTGTTCATACGGTCCTGAAATTTGATACGGGCGATGATCCTACAATACACAGATCGAATCCGCGCGCGGAATAAGTATTACAAGAGTTGACTGTTGAACCACTGCCCTGCTTCTCGCAAGCCCTGCCGGGCGACGTTTTGTCGCACCCGAATCCGCGACCAGTTGTCTGACGACGCCCGATGTACGGTAGATGGCGCCGAGCAATTGTTTTAAAATATTGCAATAACGTCACACTTGCGCAGGGCTAATCCCTGACGCCACCTGACAAGAATCATAAAAAGAAAGCCCGTCATAGACGGGCTTTTTTCGTTTTCAGCTTTTTGCACGCCATGCGGCCGATGAATCGCACCCATGGCAACCAACCCGTTTTCTGACCTTTGAGGATCTTGCTTCATGTTGCGTATCGTTGTTGTACATCTGTTCCAGTGGCTCAAGCGCCTGTCTTCCGGCCTGCTCTCCCGCGGATCGCAGTACGGCGAATCCCGTGATTTCACTCGTGAAAACGATGAAGGCCGCTGGACCTTCGTTTCCGTCGCTATCATTCTGACCTTGAGCCTGTATTGCCTGGCAGGTCTGGGCTACTACGCCAAGGTCAATGTCTGGGACGGCTTCACTCAGGAACAGAAAGCCAATATCGCGCAAGCGATGGTGGTCAGCTCGCAGAATCTGTAAGCGGCCAGCCTGCAACACCGGACGGGGAAGCTGAGGCTTCCCCGTTTGCGTTTCAGCGCTTGTCAGATGCTTAAGTTTCTGAGAGAAAGCTGCCCGCATAGGCAAGGAGATATATGGCAATGAACAACGAACTACTCATAACCGATCTGCAGATTGGCGACGGCAAGACCGTGGTCAAGGGTGCATTGATCACTACCCACTACACCGGCACCCTTTCCGACGGCACGGTGTTCGACTCTTCCCACGAGCGCGGCAAGCCTTTTCAGTGCGTGATCGGCACGGGGCGCGTGATCAAGGGCTGGGATCAAGGCCTGATGGGCATGAAAGTCGGAGGCCGTCGCACGCTGTTCGTTCCGGCTCACCTCGCCTACGGCGACCGGGAAATGGGCGCTCACATTCAGCCGGGATCCGACCTGAGCTTCGACATAGAACTGCTGGAAGTCCTGACACGCGACGATTGACCGTGCGGCCGGGCGTGCTGCGTGTTTATTCTCAGCATCCCGATCACACTTCGTTTGTCGGATTGCGCACACACGCAGAAAAAGCCATGCTCAGGGTATGGAATTCAACGACTTCTGACAGGACACCCCATGGCGCTCAACAAGTCGACCCAGGAGCTGAAAAAGCACCTCAAGGGCACGGCCACCAACCTCGAAACCACCGCAGATGAAATTCTCAAGCTCGCCTCTCAGATGAAAGAGGTCGATGTCACGGCCGTTCTGCAAATGGTCAATCGCCTTTACAGCGACGCCGACCAGCTCAAAGCTTATGCCGATGAGGTCAGGGCGAAGCGAATCGTCCGCGCCAAACTGCCTTGAATCGCTGACCCAAGTAGCCTGTTGATCCCGCAGTCCTAACGTTTCAGAGAGCCGTCGATGCCGTCAGCGTTCACTCATACCCGTGTTCGATACCTGGCGTTACAGAAACGGCGGACCGGGGTCGGCATGACTCTGGCCGCCAGTCTTTCGGTTCTGGCGGGCATGACGGACGCCATTGGCTTCATGGCAACGGGCGATTTTGTTTCCTTCATGAGCGGCAACACCACGCGACTGGCAGTGGCGCTAAGCGAAGGAGACATGGGCATGAGCGCTCGCCTGGCGCTGGCGATCGGCGTGTTCATTGCGGGCAACGCGCTGGGTATTGTCATCGCCCGGCTGGGCAATCGTCGTGCATTGCCGCTGTTGCTGGTTGTCGCGACGCTGTTGTGTGCAGCCGCTGCCTGGCCAATGGAGAAGAATCTGCTGGCGCTGGTCTGGGCGATTCTGGCGATGGGCATGCTCAACGCTGCCGTTGAGCAGGTAAACGGCCAGTCGGTGGGGCTGACCTACGTGACCGGTGCCCTGTCCCGCTTCGGACGTGGCCTGGGTCGCTGGTTGATGGGTGAGCGGAAGAATGGCTGGCAGGTTCAACTGATTCCCTGGTTCGGCATGTTCGTCGGCGCCGTCGTCGGAGCGCTGATCGAACGCCGGCTCGGGCTGAACGCCCTACTGGTCAGCGCCAGCCTGTCGGCATTGCTGGGGCTCGCCTCGCTCGGCATCCCGCATCGATGGCAGCGCCTGTACATGCCGCGGTGAAGCAAATAGGTTTACCATACGCGCCATTTTTCAGACCGACCCTGCCCCATGACTCCCGAAGCGCTCGCCATTCTGCAACAGCATCTGCTCAACGCCCTGAGCGACGTCCCGACTGAAACCCGCCGGTTATTTCACGGCCGCGGGCGCGTCTGGCCCGGGCTGGAGCACATCACTGTCGACTGGATGCAACGCGTGGTGCTCGTGTCGCTGTTCAAGGAGCCGCAGGAATCCGAGCTTGCCGCACTGAATCATCTGTTGCTGGCGCTGATCGAAACGCCTCAATGGCAACAGAGTCAGGCTCATACCTTGCTGCTGCAACACCGTTACCTGCCGCAGAGCACCACCCAGTGGCTGACGGGTGAGGAAGTGGATGAATGGGTCATCACTGAAAACGGTCTGCGCTACAAAGTCGATTTCGGCAAGAAGCAGAACAGCGGACTGTTTCTGGACATGCGCTATGGCCGGGAATGGGTGCAGGCTCAGGCCAGGGGCAAGCGCATCCTTAACCTGTTCGCCTACACCTGCGGCTTTTCAGTCGCAGCGATTGCCGGTGGCGCCGACCATGTGGTGAATCTGGACATGGCCCGCGCCGCGCTCAATCGAGGCCGCGAGAACCATCGCCTGAACGAACATGACCTGAGTCGCGTCACGTTTCTGGGCCACGACCTGTTCAAGTCCTGGGCCAAGGTCACGCGCTCCGGCCCTTATGATCTGATCATCATCGACCCGCCTTCTTTCCAGAAAGGCAGCTTCATGCTCGACAAGGATTACCAGCGTGTCCTGCGCCGCCTGCCGGAGTTGTTGGAGGAAAACGGTCTGGTGCTGGCCTGCATGAACGATCCGGCGGTAGGGCCTGAGTTTCTGATCGAACACACGGCCACCGAAGCACCCTGCCTGCGCTACGAGCAGCGTCTGGAGAACCCACCCGAGTTTCCCGATGCGCGTGTGGACGGCGGTTTGAAAGCACTGGTGTTCAAGGCCGAAGGATTAAGCCGGTCAGGCTGGGCCTGACCGGCTTTCAACGCTTGAGGAAGCGTGTCGGAATGATCAGGCACTCAGCCGTGAAATCACATCATTGAGCCCGGTCGACAGGCCTTTCAAGTCCTGACTCGCGCTCTGTGTGCGCTTGACGTTGTCCTGATTGGTCACCGCGATGGCGGTGATTTCTGTCAGGTTGCGCGAAATGTCCTCGGCGACCGACGTCTGTTCTTCCGCCGCCGTTGCGATCTGACGGTTCATGTCGCGGATGTTCTCCACGGCCACGGTGATTCGCTGCAGGGTTTCACCCGCATGGGTGACCTGCTCCATGCTTTCCTCACTGCGCGCCTGGCCGCCCTGAATCGCTTGAACGGCGTCGGTAGCGCCCGTCTGCACTGACGTGATGATCTGATTGATCTCCGCAGTGGACACTGCAGTACGTTGCGCCAGGGTGCGAACCTCATCGGCAACCACTGCAAAACCGCGCCCGGCATCGCCAGCCCGTGCGGCCTCGATTGCCGCGTTCAACGCCAGCAGGTTGGTCTGTTCGGCAATGCCGCGAATCACTTCCAGCACCTTGCCAATGCGCCCGCTGTCCGTTTCCAGACGCTGGATGACACCGGCAGTGGACGTTATCTCGGAACGCATCCGGGTAATGGTAGCGATGGTCGATTGCATGACCTTTTCGCCTGTCTGTGCGTTTTGATCAGCCTCATCTGCCGCGCGAGCTGCGTCGGCCGCGTGCCGAGCCACTTCCTGAGCCGTCGCCGACATTTCGGTCATGGCGGTAGCGACCTGATCGGTGCGTTCGAACTGTTCGTGCGTGCCTTGGGCCATCAGCGCTGCAATGGCGTTCAGTTCACCACCTGCAGCATCCAGATCGCTGGTGCTGCGTTTCAGACGGCTAAAGGTGTCTGCCAGAAAATCACGCAGGGTGTTGGCGGCAATTGCCAGACGTCCCAGTTCATCCTGACGGGTGACCTCGACGCGGTCGGCGAACTTGCCTTCGCTCAACTGAGCCACGTATTCAATTAGCATGCGAATCGGCGCAACGATGTTGCGGTTGACCATCCACAGTGCAAGCAGACCAACCAGCAGAGCCGAGGCCAGCATGACTGAGGTGCCCACCAGAATGGTCCGCGCAGCTTCATCGCTGATGATGATCGACTGGTCGGCACTGAGCTTATGCAGTTGGTCAACCAGAGTGGCCATTTGTTCGCTGGTCGGACGGTCCACGCCTTTGACGGCCAGATCACCCGCCGTGGCGTCACCTCCAGAGGCAATGAACGCATCGCGACCGGTGCGATAGGCCGATCCAAGTGTGCGGTGTTCCTGAGCAAGCTTCTGAACCTGACCCTTGAGCGCGGCATCAATGCCTTTCAACTCGGCAAGCTTGCCCAGCGTGCTCTGAACCCGGCGCTCCTGCTCTTCAAACTGCGCCCAGTATTTGTCACGCTCGGCGGGCGTCTTGCCGCGCAGCAGTACGTTCTTCCACTCCTGGACCTGAACCTTGAACAGCAGATTGGCTTCGTCGATCATTTGCGAAGATTGAACGGGGCCGTCGAGCAGGCTCCGATACGCCTGGATGTTGTTGGAGAGGAAGCTGAAACAGGCCAGGGCGATGAGCAAGACCAGTACGAGGCTACCGCCCAGCAAGGCAAGAATCTGAAGCTTCAGGGATTTGGACATGGGTTGCGTCTCTGGAAAAAAACGGACCTGCAAAGGCGTGCAGATAGAAGAACAGGCCACCTCCCTGTACAGCCGTTCGAGGGAATCGGCATGTATGGCCTCATGATATGACCATCGGCATATGCCAATTTTTCTTGAGTGACCCGTAACAAAACAGCTGTCGAGTTCCAGTGCGTCAATAAAGCGCCGTCAGGTGCTCATTCGAATCTGCCCCAGAACAGATTCAATGAACATCGGCTGCTACTCAGCCTGCCCGAACACCTGACTCGGACGCCTCAATGACGGATCGAACGGGTTGATGCGCGCACTGACCGCCGTGGCCTCGCGCTTGAGCAATTCGACCACTGTCGTCAGCCGGTCCGGGCCCAGACGGTCAGAGATAGTGGCGACACTGAGCGCCGCGACGGCGCGGCCGTTACGGTCCAGAATGGGTACTGCCAGCCCGGCCATTCCCGGCAATGCACCGGTGTTGCGCGCGGCATAACCCAGACGCCTGACGTTCTCGACTTCAGAGCGCAGGAAGACCTCGTCGTACAGATGAAAATCCTTGAGCCTGGGCAGATTGTAGGCGATCACCGTTTCGCGCTCGTCTTCGGGCAGAAATGCCAGAATGGCCAGGCTGCCCTGCCCCACGCCCAAGGCAACGCGCCCGCCGATGTCGCCGGTAAACGTGCGAATCGGGTACGGTCCTTCGCTGCGGTCCAGACAGATGGCATCAAAACCGCTGCGCGCCAGCAGAAACAGCGAGTCACCCAGCGAGGCGGACAACCGAAGCAGGCTGGGCCTGACCAGATCCCGCAGGTTGCCGGTATTGCCTGCCTTCGCGGCCAGCGCAAAGAACTCAATGCTCAGCCGATAGCGCTTGCTGAGTAGATCCTGCTCGACCATGCCCTCGTCCATCAGGCTGCGCAGCAAACGGTGAGTCGTGGGCTGGGACAGGCCGACGCGCTGCGCCAGTTGCGTCACCCGCTCGCCGCCCTCATCGCATTCACCCAGGCAACGCAGTACCGCGAACAATCTGGAAACGGCTCCGACACCAACATCCTTGCGCTCATGATTCCGATCAGTGGAATCTTTTATTCCCTTTCTCATACAGTTTTTCACTCAATGAATGAATTTGAAAAAATATGTTATTCAGTGAAATTCCTGATTGAGCGCATCCTAGCCTTCGTCCTACTCTCAGTCCACAGGGGCGATTTGAACAATCAACCGGTAGCCGACCCAGATCGAGCACCAACGTCCAATGCTGCAAAGGCTCACTTCGCATCTGCCCATAACAAAAGCGTGCCCCGGCACGCCTGTATATAAGGTGGAAGCAGGCATGGCATTTCTGCAGCTCGAAGGTCTCTCCAAACGCTACGGCTCGATCAATGCCGTGGTTGCCACTGACCTGAACGTGGACAAGGGTGAATTCGTTTCGCTGCTGGGCCCGTCCGGTTGCGGCAAAACCACCACCCTGCAGATGATCGCCGGCTTTGTCGACGTCAGTGACGGACGCATCGTGCTCGACGGACGGGACATCACTCACGCCAAACCCAGCAGCCGTGGCCTGGGCGTGGTGTTTCAGAGTTACGCGCTCTTCCCGCACATGACGGTTGCCAACAACGTGGCGTTCGGCCTGCGCATGCGCAAGGTGCCAGCCGCAGAGATCCAGAGCCGGGTCAGCAAAGTGTTGAAGCTGGTGCGCCTGGATCAGCACGCAGAACGTTATCCACGCGAGTTATCCGGCGGTCAGCGCCAGCGTGTGGCCTTGGCGCGTGCGCTGGTGATCGAGCCACCGGTGCTGCTGCTCGATGAACCGCTGTCCAATCTCGACGCCAATCTGCGCGAAGAAATGCAGTTCGAGATTCGCCGCATTCAGAACGAAGTGGGCATTACCACGCTGATGGTGACCCATGATCAGGCAGAAGCGTTGTCGATCAGCGACCGGGTGGTGGTCATGCAGGCCGGACGTATCACTCAGATCGATGAACCCTACACACTCTACGAGCATCCGCGTACGCGCTTCATCTCCGGTTTCGTCGGCAAGGCCAACATGTTGCAGGGTGACCTGGACGGCAGCGGCGTGCCGCAGATACGTCAGTTGCCGGGCGAAGGTGCGTTGATCCTCAGTCTGCGGCCGGAAAAGATCGATCTGGTCGCGCCTGGCTGTGGTCGTCTGTCGGGACGCATCGTCACCCGCTACTTTCTCGGCAGCCAATGGCTGTACAGCGTTCAGACCGGCGTTGGCGAGTTGACCGTAGTGCGCCGCAACGACGGGCAGCCACCGCTCGAGCAAGGCGCAGCGGTCGGTCTGAACTGGTCGTCCGAACTGTTGCGCGTGCTGGACGCCGACGAGGTGCGCGCATGAGCCTGCTGACTCAAATGCGTCAGGGTCGGCGCGGCTACTGGCTGTCCGCCCCGGCGCTGGCCTTGTATATCGGCCTGCTGGTACTGCCGCTGGGCCTGACGCTGCTGCTGTCGTTCAACGTGTTCGACTATCAGGTGGGCGTCAAAAGCGACAGCTACACGCTGGATAACTATGGTGCGGTGCTGACCGACAGTTATTTCTACGAAATTTTTCTGCGCACCTTCTGGATCAGCGCGCTGGTCACTCTGCTCTGCGTGGTGATCGGTGTGCCTGAGGCTTACATCCTGAGCCGCATGGGCACGCCATGGCGTTCGATCTTCCTGATCCTGATTCTCACGCCGCTGCTGATTTCAGTGGTCGTGCGGGCCTTTGGCTGGAGCCTGCTGCTGGGCGCGGACGGGCTGGTCAATCAGGGCATCCAGGCCCTGGGCGGACGTCCGGTCAAGCTTCTGTATACCCCGTTCGCAGTGGTCATCGCGCTGGTGCATGTGATGCTGCCGTTCATGATCATTCCGGTCTGGACCTCGCTGCAGAAGCTTGACCCCACCGCAGAACAGGCGGCGCTGTCACTGGGTGCCAGCCAAGCGAAAGTGATGCGCCTGATCGTGCTGCCACAGGTCATGCCCGGCGTACTTTCCGGGTCACTGATCGTTTTCGGTCTGGCTGCCAGTTCGTTCGCGATTCCCGGTCTGCTCGGCGGACGCCGCTTGAAGATGGTCGCCACGGTGATCTACGACCAATACCTGTCCGAGCTGAACTGGCCGATGGGTGCGACGCTGGCCGTGGCGCTGTTGCTGGTGAACCTGCTGGTGATGCTGTCGTGGAACCGCATGATCGAAGGCCGTTACAAGAAAACCCTGGGGGAATGATCCATGTCCAAGAACGGTCCTCTGGCCCTGTCGTTTCATGCGTTGGTCGTGGTGTTCATGATGGCGCCACTGGTGGTCGTCTGCCTGGTGGCGTTCACCCCTGAAAACACCCTGAGCCTGCCGACCACGGAGTTTTCGCTGCGCTGGTTCAAGGCAGTATTCGAACGGGCCGACTTCATTGACTCGTTCTACAACAGCCTGATTCTGGCGTTTGTGTCGGCAACGCTGGCCACGCTGATAGCGGTACCTGCCGCGCTGGCAATTACTCGGCACAGCTTTCCGGGACGCAACTTTTTCAACGCCCTGTTTCTGTCGCCCATCATCATTCCGCATCTGGTGCTGGGTGTGGCGATGCTGCGCCTGTTTGCCCTGATGGGCGTCAACGGCAGCTTCACCTGGCTGATCTTCGCCCACGTGCTGGTCATCACGCCCTACGTGCTGCGCCTGGTATTGGCCGCTGCCATCGGCATTGATCGCAGCGCCGAACACGCCGCCCAATCGCTGGGGGCCAGTCGCTTCACGCTGTTTCGCCAGATCACCCTGCCGATGATTCTGCCCGGCGTTGCAGGTGGCTGGCTGCTGGCGTTCATCAACAGCTTCGACGAGGTGACGTTGTCGATCTTCGTCACTTCGCCCGCGACACAGACCCTGCCGGTGCGCATGTATGTGTACGCCACCGAATCCATCGACCCGATGATGGCTGCCGTTTCGGCGCTGGTCATCGCCCTCACGGCCGCCACCATGATCCTGCTCGACCGGGTCTACGGACTCGACCGCGTGCTGGTCGGCAAACATTGATTCCGGGCCTGGAGCATAGCGATGGCACTGCTTAAACGATTGGCCGAACAAGATCGCCCGGCGCTGTCCTTCACCCTCGACGGGCAGCCGGCCAGCGGCCTGCTGGGCGACACGCTGCTGACTGCGCTGCTCACTGCGAGTGATCACTTGCGCGGCAGCGACTTCAGCGCCGAACCACGCGCAGGTTTCTGCATGATGGGCGCCTGCCAGGATTGCTGGGTACGCCTGGGTGACGGTCAGCGGGTACGCGCCTGCTCGACATTGCTGGAGGCTGGCCAGACGATCAATCGTGAGCCGGGGCGGCGTCTTTCCGGGGAGCCACGCTCGTGAGCACTGAAAAGGTTGTGGTCATCGGCGCCGGCCCTGCAGGCATCCGGGCAGCGCAAACGTTACAGACTCATGGCATCAAGCCTTGCCTGATCGACGAGGGGCTGCGCGGGGGCGGACAGATCTACCGTCGTCAACCCGAAAATTTCAAACGTTCGCCAAAAGCGCTCTACGGCTTTGAAGCACACAAGGCTGTCGCCGTGCACCAGACGCTGGATGCGCTGACGGACAGTATCGACTATCGGCCCCAAACGCTGGTCTGGAGCGCCGAACAGGGTCGACTCGACGTTCTTCAGAACGGGCTTTGCGGCCATGTCGACTACTCCCATCTGATCGTGGCCACAGGCGCGACCGATAGGGTCCTGCCTGTACCTGGCTGGACCCTGCCGGGCGTTTACAGCCTGGGCGCAGCGCAGATTGCCCTGAAATATCAGGGCTGCGCCATTGGTGAACAGGTGGTGTTCTGCGGCAGCGGACCGTTGCTGTATCTGGTCGCTTACCAATATGCCAAGGCCGGTGCCAAGGTGTTGGCGGTACTCGACAGCGCGCCGTTCTCCGCGCAGTGCCGTGCGCTTCCCGCGCTGCTCGGCCAGCCCGCGACGCTCGCCAAAGGGGTCTATTACCGAGCCTGGCTGACGGCGCACGGCATTCCGGTGCATCAGGGCGCGCAACTGACGCGAGTCGAAGGAGAACAACGGGTTGGCGGCGTGAGTTGGCAGCGCGACGGTCAGACCAGACACCTGGAGTGCGACGCTGTCGCCTTCGCTCATGCCTTGCGCAGCGAGACGCAACTTGCCGACCTGTTGGGCTGCGGGTTCGACTGGAGCCCGCTGAACCGCGCCTGGCTGCCGGTTCGCGACGATGCCGGACGCAGCAGCGTGGAGCATGTTTATCTGGCGGGCGACGGAGCCGGAATCATGGGCGCCGACGCAGCCGAAATGGCCGGAGAACTGGCCGCGTTGAGTCTGTTGCAGGATCGTGGTCGCAACGTGGACGAGCATCGCATCGACCGGCTGAAAGCACAACTCAAGCACATCACGCGTTTTCGTCACGGACTGGAAACTGCTTTCCCGTTCCCGGATGACTGGGCGGCCAACGTTCCCGATGAAACGCTGATCTGCCGCTGCGAGGAAGTCAGCGCAGGCGATATTCGCCGCACGGTGCAGGAAGGCCATTGGGAGATGAACCGCGTCAAGGCCATGTGCCGGGTCGGCATGGGACGCTGTCAGGGCCGCATGTGTGGCCTGGCGGCGGCAGAACTGGTTGCCTGCGAGAGCGGGCGTCCGGTGCAGGAGGTCGGTCGTCTGCGCGGGCAATCGCCGATCAAGCCGATTCCGTTTGGTGTGGAGACACAGGCATGAGCACGCTGATCGAAACCGATGCGTTGATCATCGGCGGCGGCATTGTCGGTGCTTCGGCGGCGCTGGCACTGGCACTGAAAGGCAAGCACGTCGCCCTGCTCGAGCGTGACTTCTGCGGCTCGCACTCGAGCGGCGTGAACTACGGCGGCGTTCGCCGTCAGGGTCGTCCGCTGTCACAGCTCCCGCTGTCGCAGCGCGCCCATCAGATCTGGGGCAATCTGCGTGATCTGATCGGCATCGATGGCGAATATCAGCGCTCCGGGCATCTCAAGCTGGCCCGCTCCGAACAGGACATGGACGCGCTACGCGCCTATGCCCAGGCCAGTCAGGGTTTCGGGCTGGACTTGCAGTTGCTGGATCGCGCCGAGCTTCGGGCGCGTTTCCCCTGGGCCGGTGATGTCGCGGTCGGCGCGTCGTTGTGCGCCGATGACGGACACGCCAACCCGCGTATGGTCTCGCCCGCCTTTGCCCGCGCCGCGCGTCTGGCCGGTGCTCAGGTTTTCGAGCAGGCGCAGGTGACGCAGGTCAATCACGACGGGCAGGCGTTCATCGTCGAAACCGCCAACGGCCTGAAACTGCGCGCACCCTGGCTGCTTAATTGCGCGGGGGCCTGGGCCGGTGAGCTCGCCGCGCAATTCAACGAACCGGTCCCCATGTATTCAGGGCACCCGGCCATGCTGGTCACCGAGCCGCTGCCCATGTTCATGGACGTCAGCACCGGCGTCGAAGGCGGCGGTATCTATGCACGTCAGGTAGCGCGAGGCAATTGCGTGCTGGGTGGCGGTCAGGGTTTTGCACAGGGTCCTGCGCGTGCGCGGCCGGGTCAGGCTGCTGTGCTGGATATCCTGCGCAACGCCGTTGAACTCTATCCCCCGCTCAAGGGTGCTCAGGCCATTCGTACCTGGAGTGGTACCGAGGGCTATCTGCCGGATCGTGAGCCGGTGCTTGGTCCAAGCCTTGCCCAACCGGGCCTGTTGCATGGCTTCGGCTTTGCCGGGGCAGGCTTCCAGATCGGGCCTGCAGCGGGCGAAGCACTGGCTGAATGGGTCTGCGCCGGTCACTCGTCGATATCACTCGATGCCTTTTCAATCGGCCGGTTCCGGACCGAACAGGCTCTATCCGTTGCCGACTCAACGCTCATCGTCTCACCCCGCTCTGCTCCCGAACCCGTTTCGAACGTCATCCCATTGCACAGAGGAAGGTCGCCTTTATGAACATCGCCAAACGTGTCGCCCTCACCGGTCTGTCTTGCCTGCCCTTGGCGGCTTTGCTCACGTCCATGCCCGCCAGCGCCGAAACCACGCTCTATCTGGGGATGAATGGCGGGACGATGGAGCGTCTTTACGCCGATCAGGTACTGCCCGCCTTCGAGAAAGCCAACAACGTGAAAGTGGTGATTGTGCCGGGCACCTCGGCGGATATTCTGGCCAAGGTTCAGGCCAGCAAGGACAACCCGCAGATGCACGTCATCTTTCTTGACGACGGCATCATGTACCGCGCCATTTCCATGGGTCTGTGCGACACCCTGCAGCCCAGCGCGGCGCTCAGCGACTTGCCGGACAAGGCGAAGATCAAGGACCAGGCTGCAGCGGTCAGCCTCGGCGTGACTGGCCTGGCGTACAACACGCGCATGTTCAAGGAGCAAGGCTGGGCTGCGCCGACCTCGTGGATGGACCTGGCGGACAAGCGCTTCAAGGACAAGGTGGTGTTTCAGTCGCTGGCCTCCTCGACCTTTGGCCTGCATGGTTTCCTGATGTTCAACCGCATTCAGGGCGGCAGTGAGAAGGATGTGGAGCCGGGCTTCAAGGCATGGCCGAAAACCGTCGGGCCAAACGTGCTGGAGTACATCGCCAGCTCGGCGAAGATTTCCGAGATGGTGCAGACCGACGAAGCCGCGCTGTTCCCGCTGACACCGACCCAGGTAACCGCCTTGAAAATCAAGGGCGTTCCGGTGGAGTACGCAGCGCCGAAGGAAGGTGGGGTGGTATTGAACGTGGCGGAATGCGCCATCGCCAACAACACCCAGCCGGAACTGGCTCAGAAACTCGCGGCTTATCTGCTGACGCCCGAAGCGCAGGCCCCGGCGCTGGAGTTCGGTGATCAGATCCCGTCCAACCCGAAAACCCCAACCACCGACAAGACCCGCACTCAGGTCGAGGCAATGAACAAGTACCTTGAAACAGCCGTGACCATCGACTGGGATCAGGTGAATCAGATTCGTCCGGAGTGGAATGCGCGCTGGAGTCGTAGTATCGAGCGGTAGTAATGACTGACGCAGAATGATGAGTCTGCCTCAACCCTGATCGTGCCCATGCTGCGCGCTCGTTGTTATACACAAGTCCGGAAGAGGCGCAAAACCGGGCCAAAAACGAAAGTGACTGAGTGAATGCCTCCCACAGTCCGTGGTCGCAGCAAGACTCGGGTATAACTCGGAGCACAAGCATGGGCATGATAGGCGTGCTTGAGATCACGCTGATCGTTCCTACGCTCCGCGTGGGAATGCCGCTCAGGACGCTCCGCGTCCGCACTTGAATGTGGCGCAGATGCGTGGCCAAGCTCCAGCGTTACCCATGTCATGCGCTCGGCTCACTGAGTCCGCAATCTGTGCCATTTGTGACGCGGAGCGTCACGGGAGGCATGCCCACGCGGAGCGATGGGCACGATCAGTGTTGAGGCGGACTTATGTATAACGCCGAGCGCTCTGCGTGGGAATGCCTCCCAGGACGCTCCGCGTCCGCTCTCGAATGTGGCGCAGATGTGTGCGAAAGCTCCAGCGTTTTCCACGTCATGCGCTCGGCTCACTGAATCCGCAATCTGTGCCATTTGTGACGCGGAGCGTCACGAGATGCATGCCCACGCGGAGCGATGGGCACGATCAGTGTTGAGGCTGACGTGTGTATAACGATGAGCGCAAAGTGGGAACGATCAGAGTGACCTGATCAGCGAAAAGCACGCTCATCAACCCGTGAACAAATTATTTCAACTTATTTCCCCGGAAGGCAGTCCCAAGGTTACGCCCTCTTTTCAAGGCGCTTTCACGGCGAATCCTCCATTATGAGTTTCATTGTCTGCATGAGCGTGCTCGGCGCGCTGTTGATGCTGTTGGCATTAACGTCTTCCTATTTGCGCTGGATGCCGGTCACCACCTCGGCGGTGTGCCTGGCGTTTGGCTTCGGCATTGGCCCCATGTGGCTTGGCGTTCTGGATCTGGACTTCAAGGAGTCCTACGAATGGCTG
Source organism: Pseudomonas sp. AC016 (assembly GCF_979253365.1). Lineage (NCBI taxonomy): Bacteria > Pseudomonadati > Pseudomonadota > Gammaproteobacteria > Pseudomonadales > Pseudomonadaceae > Pseudomonas > Pseudomonas sp. AC016. The sequence goes on along the minus strand of NZ_CEEDCC010000001.1, from coordinate 5,818,308 downwards.
GAGCGCCTCACTGAAGCCGCGGTGCTGTTTTCGTTGTTCAGCACCGGCATCAAATTGCGTCTGCCGTTGCGCGGCAAGGCCTGGCATTCGGCCTATTGGCTGGCGGGGCCGGTGATGCTGGCGTCCATTGCTGGTGTGTCCATCGCCGCGCATTACCTGTTCGGCCTGACGTGGGGGATCGCGTTGCTGCTGGGCGCGGTGCTGTCGCCGACCGACCCGGTGCTGGCCGGGATGGTGCAGGTCAACAATGCGCAGGACCAGGACCGGCTGCGCTTCGGGTTGTCCGGCGAGGCGGGGCTGAACGATGGCACGGCGTTCCCCTTTGTGATCTTCGCGCTGCTGTACCTGAGCTCTGGCGAGAGCACGGCAGACTGGGTGCAATTGTGGTTCTTCAAGCACCTGATCTGGGCCGTCCCTGCCGGCTTGCTGATTGGTTACGGCATGGGCCGTGGCGTGGGGCATTTGATGATTTTTTTGCGCATCAGAAATTCGGACAGCACCTCCTCGCCCAATGACTATCTGGCGCTGGCCCTTATCGCGCTGTCCTACGTGGTCGCGCAAAGCGTAAACGCCTTTGGCTTTCTCTCGGTGTTCGCGGCCGGGGTTGGCTTGCGTCAGGCAGAAGCGCGCATCACTCGCTCGGAGGTGCCTTCCGAACACGTCGCGCAACCGGTGCTCGGACACATGACCGGCTCGATCGAGAAAGGCACGGTGGCTGAAGCCGAGGAACTGAGCGACTCACAACTGGCTGCAGGCGTCATGATGGGCGACATGCTGGCGTTCGGCAGTCTTGTCGAGCGGGCCATGGAAGTGCTGCTGATCACCTTGTTGGGCGCAGCGCTGGCCATTTACTGGGACTGGCGCGCCATCGGTCTGGGGTTGGCGCTGTTTTGCATCATCCGGCCTGTGAGTGTCTGGCTGCTGATCAGCAAACGCCTGCTCAATAAACGACAGAAAGCGCTGGTCGGCTGGTTCGGGATCCGCGGCATCGGCAGCCTGTATTATCTGTGTTTTGCCCTGTCCCACGGCCTGGCTGAAGACGTAGGCCATTTAGTGATCGGCATGACGCTGTCAGTCGTGGCGCTGAGCATTCTGGTACACGGCATCAGTATCCAGCCACTGCTGGAGCGCTACGAGCGCAGTTCCAAGGCCGGTATTGCCCCGGAATAAAGGGCACGGGGGATGCCATAGATCAAGTCGATCAGGCCATTGGAACAAGCGATTGGACTGCGGCATTTCGACTCGGTAGCGTTGCTGGCATGAAGCCAGTTCAATAGCAGTGCAATAATCGGGACCTGTGGCTACTATGGGTCTGTACGGCACGCTCGAAAAATCAAACTCCTTCCGTGCAGTGGCGTCCAAATCGGGCAGCCACTTCATTGATCGATCAAGTAAGAAGGTTAAATGTCAGAACCCGTCCTGATGGACCGCTTTGCCCGCAAAGTCGATTATCTGCGCATGTCAGTGACCGACCGGTGCGATTTCCGCTGCGTGTATTGCATGGCCGAAGAGATGACGTTTCTGCCTCGGCAACAGATCCTTTCGCTGGAAGAAATTCTCCAGGTGGCCGAGCGCTTTGTTGCGCTGGGAACGCGCAAGATTCGTCTGACCGGTGGAGAGCCACTGGTGCGCGCCGGCGTGGTGGGCCTGTGCGAGCGCATCGCTGCCCTGCCCGGCTTGCGCGAACTGTGCATGACCACCAATGGCTCGCAGCTCGACAAACTGGCCAAACCTCTGTTCGACGCGGGCGTTACGCGTTTGAATATCAGCCTCGACAGCCTGGACCCGGCCCGTTTTCGTGAGTTGACCCGGACCGGCGAACTGAACAAGGTCATCGCCGGTATCGATGCAGCCAACGCCGCCGGTTTCACCCACACCAAGCTCAACTGTGTGGTGATGCAGGGTCGCAACGATCATGAGGTCAACGATCTGTTGGCCTTCGCCATCGATCGCAATCTGGATGTGTCGTTCATCGAAGAAATGCCGTTGGGTATCATCAGCGAGCACAGCCGCGCTGAATCCTTCTGTTCCAGCGACCAGGTACGTGAGCGCATTGCCGAACGCTACACGCTGGTGCCTTCCACGGATTCGACGCAAGGCCCGTCACGCTACTGGCGGCTGGCCGAGGCGCCGGGCATTCGTATCGGTTTTATCTCCCCGCACAGCCACAACTTCTGCGGCACCTGCAATCGGGTTCGTTTGACGGTAGAAGGTCGCCTGTTGCTGTGCCTGGGCAACGAGCACTCGGTTGACCTGAAGTCAGTGTTAAGAGCCAACCCGGGTCAGCCGCACAAGCTGGAAAAGGCAATCATCGATGCCATGCAGATCAAGCCGTGGAGCCACAACTTCACCCATGACGATGGCGTGCAGGTGGTGCGCTTCATGAACATGACCGGCGGTTAATGCCGGTTCACAATTATTTCGGCATGTCCTGCTTGCGGAAAAACAGAGTGATCTGACCGACTTCCACGCCCAGCTTGGTCATGGATGAACGGTTGGCCATGGTCTGCTTGTCGATCATGTACATCCAGTCGTCCAGGCTAACGTCATACTCGGTGCCGTTCACCGGCAGTCTCAGCACGTAGCGCCAATGAAAGCTGTTGCCAGACACCTCGCCACTGGCCACGCCTACTACATCACCCGCTGTACCCGTCCAGTGCCCCGGCCCGTCCGGACGCAGGCGCCATTCGCGAACCTGCTTGGTGCCATCGCTGTAACTGAAGGCCTCATGCATCACTAGCACTTCGCCTTCACTGTGGCCATTGATGATCACGTGAAAGCGCTTGGTGACCTCGCCCGAGCGCTTCTGAAACATGCCCCAGGCTTCTGTGCGGCCGGTGAAGTATTCACGAAGGTCGAGCTTCGGTGTTTCCTGACTGTATCGGGTAACCGGAACGCCACCACAGCCCGCGAGGACTGAACCGAGACACAGCAACAACAACCACTTTCTGAGCATGAGCCCTCCATGAATTTTCAAGATTCCGCCTTGCCCAGCAAACGTTCCCGGAGTTCAGGATTGCGGGTTTTCGGGTCGAGCCAGATGTCGAAGAACGCTTTGGCGAACGCACTGTCCGGCACAACGTGCTGAAGCTTCTCGCCCACGTAGAACCGCGCCTCGCGTCCAGGCAGATAGACACCGGTAATTTTCATGCCTGGCTGGACGTCGACAAACGCCTGACTCATCTGCTGCCGCCAGGCTTCCAACTGCTCGGCCGTGACAGACTTGCCGGAAATGCGCTTGATTTCATCGATGCTGGCGTCGACCAGATCTTGCCGGTCAATGTCGCGGTGGTAGGTCAGTTCAAGCGCCATGGGCGAATTGACTGTGAAAGGCGTGGCGGGACTCAGAAGTCTGGCGGTGTAGATCCGGAACCCGAACAGGGTGAGCTCGCCGGAACCGACGACCTGAGCATTCGGCAGCGCTTCACGCCAACTGGCCTGAACACCGCCACTGAGCAACAGCACCACGATCAATAACCATCTCGGCGCAACCATCGTCAGCCTCTTGCAGGACCGTTGGCAAGGACGCCAGCGGTTGAAGAAAGTCAGTAGAGTCAGCGGTGTGGTCTATACCGAAACCGGCAAAAACAGCGCCAAACACGCTGACTCGTGATAAAAATCTATAACAGTGACACCGCTTTGTACAACAATAAGACGAGATTTTTTTCAGATTTGAAACAGGCAGTTAGCCGGGCTGGTACAAAGAGACCGCTGGAAACACCGGAAATTGGCAAGCTTCACTGCTGAGACGTGTCTGGACCGTGAAAAAACGGCGAGGAAGCGATAAACGCAAAAAACCGTCGACAATCGCGACCGGCAGCAACCACCTTGCAAGGAAGTTAGACAAGGATTGGGGATGTACAACGTGGAGAAGAACACTCTTTCAGTTGAACGAAATGTTCCCTGTCAAAGCGTCGTTAGTTAATTGGCTGATCAGTGGCAAGTCCGCCACCCTGCCTGACAAGGAAGCGGACCTGTTCTTCAGCTGGCAACGTTTACCGGTAAAACTTCCCGGTCGAAACTTCAATCGTTTCAGGCCACTCGACTGTGCGCCTGACGGCGGCTGTTCTGCCACTCGTTCTTCAGCGCCTGCAGCGTGCTTTCCATGTAGGACCGGTCAGCGGCCGCCTTCTTGCCGACGTAGCCCATACCCCGGCGGAACATGCCCAGCGCGGCGCGCAACTCGGGATGAGCGTCGCGGAACTCATCTTCCTGAGTGTGCGGCGTCATGGGGTCCACATGAACTTCGCCGGAATTGGAAATCCAGGCAATGTGGTTATCCAGCGTATCTTTGCGGGCCGCAAACAGACGAGCCAGTTCATCAATGTTCGGTTGATTGTTCATGTTCATGTTGATGCTCCTTCGCTCGTAAGCAGTTCAATGGTTGATACATCAAGTTCATGTGCCAGACGATTCATGCACGAAACACGATGGAGTGTTCGTCGAATACAGATCCAGCCCTCAAGGAATTGCAGGTAGCCTTGATGTAAAGCCGCTACATGGCAGCGTCATCGAAGAGAGAAGAAGTAGCGAAACCCAAAGGCCTGAAGATCATCGGACGATCAACCACAAGCTTCATGAGAACGTTTCGCCAGCCTCTCGCCTGCTCATCAGGACGATCATGCCAGTTCAGCTTCATCAATCTGCCTTGTGGGCAGCCTACATCCGGGAACATCTCGACGGCTTGCCGAGCCTGTTCAATACATCTTTGCGGCGCTCCCGATCAGGGAGACAGCTGCATAATGCAAAAGGAAACCGGGGTCGTCATTCATTATGTAGTGATTATTTTCACGCACTACATAATTGTCCGACAAGGCAAAAAAAAACGGCACAGTGACCGTATAGTCACTGTGCCGCCTGGAACCGCAGGTTATTTGGCGGTAAAAGCGCTGTAGCTGTTCATCAGGTTGCGGTAGTTCGGGATGCGCTGGGACAACAGGTTGGCCAGGCCTTCCATGTCGTTGCGCCAGTCGATCTGCAGCTCGCAGGCCACCGAGAACCAGTTGACCAGTTGTGCGCCGGCCGCGCTCATGCGTGCCCAGGCCGCTTTCTGAACGGTTTCGTTGAAGGTGCCGGAAGCATCGGTGACCACAAACACTTCGAAGCCTTCAGCCAGCGCGCACAGAGTCGGGAACGCTACGCAGACGTCGGTCACGACACCGGCAATGATCAATTGCTTGCGGCCGGTCGCCTTGACCGCTGCGACGAAATCATCGTTATCCCAGGCGTTGATCTGGCCTGGACGCGGGATGTAAGGCGCGTCCGGGAACATTTCCTTCAGCTCAGGCACCAGCGGACCGTTCGGGCCGGATTCAAAGCTGGTGGTCAGGATGGTCGGCAGGCCGAAGAACTTGGCCAGATCGCCCAGTGCCAGTACGTTGTTCTTGAATTCGTTGGGCGAGAAATCCTGCACCAGCGAGATCAGACCGGTCTGATGATCGACCAGCAAAACGGCGGCGTCGTCTTTGTTCAAACGGTTGTAAGGGGTTGCGGTGCTCATGGTTGACTCCTTTAAGGTTGTCGCTAATGGCACGGGGCCCTGCGGCCCCGTGCGTCCTGGGTAATCCGATCAGAAAGCGAAGCAGGAACAGCCGAATGCGCCCCAGAAACCCTGGAAATCGCTGACCGGCGCGTTGGAAAGTCGCGCGCGCTCATGGCTGTGGGAGTGCACGGCGCAAGGGCCGCTGCACTGATGCACCTGGGCGACCATCGGCGAAGTCGGACGCCAGTGACCCGGAACCTTGGCCACCGGCGACCAGTCCGGCAGCACCGGCAGAGTTGGCGGCGCGAGGGTTTCGAAATCGCCGCTGCCGTATACGACCTTGCCGTCAACCACGGTCAGCACCGATTCGATCCATTTGATGGCTTCAGGCTCGACGCTGAAGTAGTCCGCAGAAAGCGCCACTACGTCGGCCAGTTGCCCGACCTTGATCTGGCCTTTCTTGCCCTGTTCCGACGAGAACCAGGCGCTGCCATGGGTAAACAGTTCCAGCGCCGTCTCGCGTGGCAGCCCTTCGGGGTAGAGCTCCAGACCGCCGACGGTGCGGCCACTGACCATCCAGTACAGCGAGGTCCACGGGTTGTAGCTGGACACCCGCGTGGCATCGGTGCCCGCGCCGACCGGCACGCCTTCGGACAGCATGCGCTTGATCGGCGGCGTCATTTCGGCAGCCTTGGCGCCGTAGCGCTCCACGAAATACTCGCCCTGGAACGCCATGCGGTCCTGAATCGCGATACCGCCGCCCAGCGCACGAACACGCTCGATGTTCTTCGGCGTAATGGTTTCGCAGTGGTCGAAGAACCACGGCAGACCATTGAACGGGATATCGCGGTTGACCTTCTCGAACACGTCCAGCATGCGGCTGATGGATTCGTCGTAGGTGGCGTGCAGACGGAACGGCCAGCGATGCTCGACCAGATGCCGCACCACAGGCTCCAGATCGCCTTCCATGCCAGGCGGCAGGTCCGGACGAGGTTCGAGGAAGTCTTCGAAGTCGGCAGCCGAGAAGGTCAGCATCTCCCCTGCCCCGTTGTGCCGCAGGAAGTCATCGCCCTGATGCAACTTCACGCTGCTGGTCCAGTTCTTGAAGTCGGCCAGCTCTTCCTTGGGCTTCTGGGTAAACAGGTTGTAGGCAATACGCACTGTCAGCTGTTTTTCACGCGCCAGTTGCTCGATGACGGCGTAATCATCGGGATAGTTCTGGAAGCCGCCACCGGCGTCGATGGCGCTGGTCAGGCCCAGACGGTTGAGTTCACGCATGAACTGCCGCGTCGAGTTGACCTGATATTCCAGCGGCAGCTTCGGCCCCTTGGCCAGCGTCGAATACAGAATCATCGCGTTGGGCTTGGCCACGAGCATGCCGGTCGGATTGCCTTGCGAATCACGCACGATCTCGCCACCCGGCGGGTTCGGCGTGTCGCGGGTATAACCTGCAACGCGCAACGCAGCGCGGTTTAGCAACGCGCGGTCATACAAGTGCAGGACGAACACCGGCGTATCGGGCGCAGCCTGGTTCAGCTCTTCAAGCGTCGGCATGCGTTTTTCGGCGAACTGGAATTCGTTCCAGCCACCCACCACACGCACCCATTGCGGCGTCGGCGTGCGATCAGCCTGATCCTTGAGCATGCGCAGCGCATCGACAACGGATGGCACGCCTTCCCAACGCAGTTCGAGGTTGTAGTTCAGGCCGCCACGAATCAGGTGCAGGTGAGAGTCGTTGAGGCCCGGGATCACCGTGCGCTGCTTGAGGTCGATCACCTGTGTCGCACTGCCGCGCATGGCCATGACTTCAGCATCACTGCCCACCGCAACAAACCGGCCACCGCTGATCGCCACAGCACTGGCTTTGGGCTTTTCGCGGTCAACCGTATGGAATTGACCATTGAACAGAATCAGTTCGACATTCATCGCTACACCTTTGGCGGAAGATTGAGAGGCACCGGCGAGGCCGGAGAAAGACAGAGAAGGAAGAATTGCCGCAGCCGCGCTCAATAACGAGCCTTTGGCAATGAAACGGCGCCGTTGCAGATCGGTTTTGTCGTCTGTCATCGGATCACTTTCCCTGTGATTTTTTCGCGGACGCGTTGAGCCATGGCGCCATCAGGCGGGTCGCGGCCGGCATCATCAGGTACACCACCAGCAGCACGATGGTGATGGTTACCAGCGCAGTACTGACGAAGTAGCTGGACAGCCACGATACGCGGGCAAAGATCGGTCCCCAGAACAGCGGCACGAACAGTGTCAGTGGCAGAATGACCATGAACGACACGCACGCCTGCTTCCAGCGCGGCGGCGGACTGCCTTCTTCGGTGGTCGGGGTGAACCAGAATTCGTTATGCGGATTGACCAGGGTCTGGTCGCCATCGGCAAGCATCGGCTCGGCCTCCTGCACCAGCTTTTTGCGTTCATCAGAGTCGAGCCAGTCCTGCATGGCCTGCGTCGAATGAAAACGCAGCACGCTGGTGAACATCTGCAGTCCGCCTTCCTTCGCACGGATCACATCGACGCCCAAGTGACCGGGTTTGCCGCTGGCAATTGTCACGATGCGGCGCAGCCAGCTCTCGTAGGCACTTTCCTGCCCGGTCTTGACCCGGTGCTTGATCACCAGGGTGACGACTTCATTGAAGACCGCACTGCCGACGACACGAGCTTCGGTATCAAGACGGATGGGTTCGGACATGGCCAGAGGCTCCAGAAACAGAAATTGAATTCGGATCCTGGCCAGTCGAATCTGTACGGCTCAGGATGTCGACGATACTGCCGTCAAACCAGCGTCAGAAATTGAACGTATGTGCTGTCTTTGTTTTGGCCTGCCTTACTGCGGCGTCTTGATGTCCAGCGGCCCTGCCATGTACTCGGCAATACGCCCACGCAACCAGCGCTCGGCCGGGTCGTTGTCATGCACCCCGCTCCACACCATCGACAGCTCGGCGGGGACGATCGGAAACGGCGGCTCTTCAGCGCGCAACTGGCAGCCTTCGATCAGCGCACACGCAGCGTAATCCGGCACCGTGGCGATCAACTCAGTACCTGCCAGCAACGCCCGCAACCCATTGAACTGGGGCACCGCCAGCACCACCTTGCGTGCGCGTCCGACGCGAGCGAGGTCCAGATCGATATTGCCGCTCAGATCGCCGGAGAACGACACCATCGCGTGCTGCCGCTCGCAATACTCGTCCAGCGTCAACGGCTCCGGTCGAGCATCGCCCCGGATCACCTTGCAACCGATGTCCCGCAGCTTCTTGCGCTTGGCATTGGCCGGCAGATCGACGGTGTAACTGACCCCGACCGAAATCTCCCCAGAGGCTAGCAGCGCAGGCAACAACAGGTAGTTGGCCCGACGAATCACCACAATGATCCCCGGCGCCTCTTCCCGCAGACGCGAGAGCAGTGGCGGCAGCAAACCAAACTCCGCGTCATCGGACAGGCCGATGCGGAACACGTCGTTACTGGTCGAAGGGTCGAACTCCTTGGCCCGACTCACCGCCCCGGAAATGGTGTCCAGCGCCGGGCGTATCTCCTTGAGAATGTCCAGCGCCCGCACAGTCGGCTCCATTGCCCGTCCGTTGCGCAGCAGCAACTGGTCATCAAACAGATCACGCAACCGCCCCAGCGCCGCACTCACGGCGGGCTGACCGATAAACAGTTTTTCCGCCACACGCGTGAGATTGCGCTCGAACATCAACGCTTCAAAAATCACCAGCAGATTGAGGTCGACGCGGCGCAGGTCGTTGCGATTCATGAGAAGGATTCCGTGGGCTTATGATCAAAGTGCCTGCGAGGCGAGGCTTTGACGTCAGTAGGCACGAATGTGGGGCGGGAGGATTGTATGGGTGTGCCGTAAGAGTTCGCGCGACGTGTTCAATACTCCTTCGAACCAAACCTCCAACCGTTGGAGACGCGCTGCCAGCTATGGACAGTTCCAAGCCGGCTCTCACTGTTGGGGTTCATCGTATCTGGCATTACCGAGCAGCGGAGGGCCTGAAAAGCCCCCCTCCATCAGAGAAAAAGCGAGTCCACAAACTCAGCAACCGGCTCGGGCAACAAGTCTTGTGGATGGTCCCCGCCCAGCGTCGACAGCCCGCTTTTTCCCTTGATGATTCCAGAGCTGATTACATCGCCCGACGACACTTGCACCACATCGACCTTTATCTCGACCTTGTCAGGAATCATTGACCACTCTGTTGCCCGGTCTTCCCAGTGCAAGATCGTCGGATAGATCAGAACATCCTGCCCAATGCTCTGGGCCTGTGCGAGAGCGTCCTGAAAATTGTCGGCAACGGCGCCTACGCGCATCCAACGAGATCGTTTGCTGACAGCGCCGGAAATAATGCCGGACGTATTACGGCCAGAGCCAAGGTAAACGTGATCGCCGTATTCACCATCAGCAGGCGTAGAGATGTAGATTTTATCGGTCTTGGCAATTCGGGCCGAACCATTTTGCAAAGGCGACCATTGGTGAGAGTCGGCACAGCCGGACAGCGCTACAAGCAGAGCGAGTGTGACGGGAATACGCATAATGGACATCCTTGTTCTGCTGACATGGCAATTCGATATCTAATAGTACCGCGAAGCAGTACTTCGCTCGCAAATGGATGATCAGCACGAATCGACCATCGGATTGGGCAACCTCCCCCTCAAGCGTTAACCTGAAAACAACAAGGAGGGATCCCCCATGATCAAATCAGTCGGCCCAACCGAGATCAAACCCACTCATCTCGCATCCTGCCACTGCGGAGCAGTCGTATTGGAACTGGATTTGCCGGACGGCATTGTAGACCCCAGGCGCTGCGACTGTTCGTTGTGTCGACGCCGAGGTGCCATCGTTGCGACGGTGGCGGAAGATGGTGTTCGCGTGATCCACGGCCAGAAAATGCTGAAGCTGTATCAGTTCAACAGCCGCACGGCGGAGCATTATTTCTGCGGCCGGTGCGGGGTTTATACGCACCATCGGCGACGCTCCAATCCGCATGAGTTTGGCTACAACGTCGCTTGCCTGGAGGGTGTAAACCCGTTCGATCTGGGACCGGTGCAGACCAGTGACGGAGTGAATCACCCCGCCGACCGGCCTGACGAGCCCCTGCCCTTGTGTGATTAACGCAGGTTGGTTTTGGCCAGTTCCAGCACTTCGCTGCCACGGCCGCTGAACACGGCGCGCATCATGTACAGGCTGAAGCCTTTGGCCTGGGCAAGTTTGATTTTTGGCGGGATCCCCAGCTCCTGCTTGGCGGTCACGACGTCGATCAGCACCGGGCCGGGATGGTCGAAGGCTTTACGCAAGGCACCGGGCAGTTCTTCGGCACTTTGTACGCGTATGCCCAGAATACCGGCGCCCAGCGCCACACCGGCGAAGTTGGTTTCGTGGAAATCGGTGCCGTGGGGCACGTAGCCAGCGGCTTTCATTTCCATGTCGACGAAGCCCAATGAGCTGTTGTTGAACACGACCATTTTGATCGGCAGGTTCAATTGACGAATGCTCAGCAGGTCGCCCATCAGCATGGACAGCCCCCCGTCGCCGCACAGCGCCACAACCTGACGATCCGGGTGTTCGGCCTTGGCGCCCAGCGCCTGGGGCAGTGCGTTGGCCATGGAGCCGTGGTTGAACGAACCCAGCAGGCTGCGCTGGCCGTTCATGTGCAGGTAGCGCGCCGCCCACAGTGTCGGCGTGCCGACGTCAACGGTGAAGATAGCGTCAGCGTCGGCCTGTTCGTCGATCAGGCGCGTGAGGTACTGCGGGTGGATCGGCGTGTCGGCGGGCGTGGGCGTAGCCAGTTCGTCCAGTTCTTCGCGGGCCTTGGCGTAGTGCTTGAGGACCTTGTCGAGGAAACGGCGGTCCGAGTGCGGCTTGAGTTTGGGCAGCAGCGCGTCAAGGGTTTCCCGCACGCCGCCGGTCAACCCCAGGGTCACGGGTGTGCGACGGCCGAGCTGGGTCGGGTCCAGGTCGATCTGGATGACTTTGGCGTTCTCGGGATAGAAGTTTCGATACGGAAAGCTGCTGCCAAGGATCACCAGCGTGTCGCAGGACAGCATGGCGTGGTAGCCGGAGCTGAAGCCGATCAGCCCGGTCATGCCGACGTCGAAGGGGTTGTCATACTCGACATGCTGTTTGCCGCGCAGGGCATGCACGATGGGCGCGCCGAGCTTTTCGGCCAGCGCAACGACCTGTTCGTGGGCACCCGCGCAGCCAGCGCCGCACAGCAGCGTCGTGGCTTTGGAGTCATTGAGCAGCTCGACCATGGCCTGCAGATCGTTTTCAGCAGGAACGACAGTTGGTGGCGTGGGTTCAACCCATTTGACCGGTACGTCGGGCGCAGCACTGAGCGCGACGTCACCGGGCAATACGATCACCGCCACACCCTTCTGGCTGATCGCGGAGCGCATCGCACGCTCCAGCACACGTGGGAATTGCTCGGGATTGCTGACCAGTTCGACGAAATGGCTGCACTCCTTGAATAACTCCTGCGGGTGGGTTTCCTGGAAATAGTCCAGGCCGATTTCCGAGGACGGGATGTGGGCAGCAATGGCAAGAACCGGGACGCGGTTGCGGTGGCAGTCGTACAGGCCATTGATCAGGTGCAGGTTGCCGGGTCCGCAACTGCCGGCGCAAACCGCCAGTTTGCCGCTGCTGGCAGCCTGAGCGCCTGCGGCGAAGGCGGCGACTTCTTCATGGCGGGTGTGCATCCAGCGAATCGAATCGGTGCGTTCCAGGCTGTCGGTCAGGCCGTTGAGGCTGTCACCGGAAACGCCCCAGATGTGAGAAACACCTGCCGCTGCGAGGGTTTGCGCGAGATGGTCGGCAATGGTCTTGGACATGCTGGGTTCCTTGTCGAGGCAAATAGGGTTCAGCTTCCGTACTGGAAGAAACATGCGCAGCGCTCTGCTACGCCTGTTGTGGTCGACCTGTTGCGTTCTCGACAGTTCCGGGAAACTGAGGGGTGTTCAGATTGGGCGCACCAGTGCCTGAGAAGCCAAGTGCCAGGCTCATTGGATGTGCAGTCTGTGACATTTGTGACGCGGAGCGTCACGGGAGGCATGCCCACGCAGAGCGATGGGCACGATCAGTTGAGGCACGATCAGGCGTGCGGGTTGCCTGCGGGCTTGGTCGGTGCGGCGTATTGCGGTTTGAGCTTGCCGTCGTTGTCCAGCAGCCAGGCGTCGAGGATTTCGCGCACCACGGGGCCTGCCACACGACCACCCGCCTCGCCGTTTTCGATGGTCACCGAGACGACAATTTTCGGATGCTCTGCCGGGGCGAAACCGACGAACAGGGCGTTGTCCCGGTTGCGTTCCAGCGTCTTGAGGCGGTTGTAACGCTCGCCCTGCTTGATCGCCACGACCTGCGCCGTGCCGCTCTTGCCCGCAATGCGGTATTGCGCACCCTTGGCCGCATCGCGCGCAATACCGCGCGGGTCGTGCATGACCATCTGCATGCCTTCGTTGACCTGCTCCCACTCACGCGGATCGTGCAGCACGATGTTGGGCATCGGGTGCTCGTCCACCGGTACCACATGGCCCACGTCCATCGCCAGGTGCGGACGGTGCCAGACTCCTTTGCTGGCGATCAGCGAGGTTGCCTGGGCCAGTTGCAACGGTGTGACCTGCATGTAGCCCTGGCCGATACCGAGAATCACGGTCTCGCCCGGGAACCAGGCCTGACGGCGTGTGGCGCGCTTCCATTCGCGGGACGGCATAAGGCCCGCAGACTCTTCGAACATGTCCAGCGAGACCTTCTGGCCGATGCCGAACATGGTCATGTAGTCGTGCAGACGGTCGATGCCCAGCTTATGTGCCAACGTGTAGAAATAGGTGTCGTTGGACCGCATGATCGCCGTGTCCATGTCCACCCAGCCGTCGCCGCTGTGGTTCCAGTTACGGTACTTGTGATCGAAGTCCGGCAGCTGGAAATAACCGGGGTCGAAGACCTTGGTCGAGGCATTGACCACCCCGCTGTCCAGCCCGGCAATCGCCACCTCCGGCTTGACCGTCGAGCCCGGTGCGTACAGCCCGCGCAGTACGCGGTTGAACAGCGGCCGGTCGATGGAATCACGCAGCGCGGCGTACTGCTTGAAGCTGATACCGGTCACGAACAGGTTGGGGTCGAAGCTGGGTTTGCTGACCATCGCCAGCACCTCGCCCGTCTCTGGATCCAGCGCCACCACCGAACCGCGACGATCACCCAGCGCTTTCTCGGCAGCCTCCTGCAGATGCACGTCCAGACTCAGGGTGATGTTCTTGCCCGGTACCGGATCAGTATGTTTCAGAACGCGCAACACGCGGCCCTGGGCATTGGTTTCGACTTCTTCGTAGCCTACGTGGCCATGCAGTTCGGACTCGTAGAACCGCTCGATCCCGGTCTTGCCGATGGATTGCGTGCCGCGATACTCGTTGTCCAGTTGCGAGGCTTCTTTCTCGTTGATACGCCCGACGTAGCCGATGGAGTGAGCAAAGTGGTCGCCCAACGGGTAATGGCGCACGAACTGCGCGGCCACATCGACGCCAGGAAGCAGGTACTGATTGACGGCCAGAATGGCGATCTGCTCTTCGGTCAGTTCGTACAGCAGCGTCGCAGGCTCGAAAGGATGGCGAACCTGTTTCAGTTCCTTGTCGAACAGGATGCGGTCTTCATCGGGCAGTTCCAGCAGGGTCATCAGTTCATCGATGACCTTGTGCCAGTCGCCCGCGCGCTCGCGGGTCAGGGTCAGGTTGAAGCTGGGGCGGTTGTCGGCCAGGACCTCACCATTGCGGTCGTAGATCAGCCCGCGTTCGGGCGGGATCGGCAACACGTGCACCCGGTTGTTTTCGGAAATGGTCGAGTGATAGTCGAACTCGGTGACCTGCAGGAAATACATCCGCGCGATCAGAGAGCCAGCCAGTACGGCGACCAGTATGGCGCAGGCGATCAGGCGCTGATTGACCAGTCGCGTCTCTTTTTCATGGTCCTTTAAAGGAATCGGTTCGGGCATTTCTACAGCTTCTCGGCAAAAGTCACGATACAACGGAACATGTAAATGAATGTTTCGGCGCGCACCATACCAAGAAGTAGTGATTGCAGGGGGCCGACCTGACTGTCACTGGATGAAAAATCTGTCAGCGAAGCGTCATGCAGGCTCGGCTTGTGCGTGCGTATCGGCCCGTTCCGACGCAGCACGTGCCTGCATGATCCGTGGCAGGTTCGTCTCGACCCAGACCGCCAGCGTCTCGACCTGCAACGCCACTTCCTCCCCCATCGCAGTCAGTCTGTACTCGACATGGGGTGGCACCACCGGCAGCGCCCTGCGATCGACAAACCCGTCGTGCTCCAGCTGTTGAAGGGTCTGCGCAAGCATCTTTTCACTGACGCCGCCGATCTTGCGCCGCACTTCACTGAAGCGATGCATGCCACCGCGCAGCACGATCAGCACCAGCACACCCCAACGGCCACACACGTGGTTGAGGATGATGCGGGATGGACAGTCAGTGGCCAGCACCTGCCCCTGACGGATATTCGCCAGCATGGACTCGCCATCACTGACTTCGACTGGGCCGTTTGACTCATGCATGGTACTTACCTTTTTGTACGTACTTACGAAAGGTAAGCACTGTCGCTATGCTCGCTTTTCTTTCAAACCAATACAAGGACACTCTTCATGATCGTCGTCACTGCTGCCAACGGCCAACTGGGTCGCCTCGTCATTGAAAAACTGCTCAAAACCGTTCCTGCGAGCGAAATCGTCGCGGCGGTACGCAGTCCGGAAAAGGCCGCCGACCTGGCGGCGCTGGGTGTGCTGGTCCGCAAAGGCGACTATTCACAGCCCGCGACGCTGGACAGTGCATTCGCGGGCGCTGACAAGGTGCTGCTGATTTCATCCAACGAAATAGGTCAGCGCTTCCCCCAGCACCGGGCCGCCATTGATGCTGCCAAAAAGGCTGGTGTCAAATTGCTCGCGTACACCAGCATTCTGCGTGCGGACACTTCTGCGCTGGGACTGGCCGATGAACATGTCGAGACCGAAGCTTACCTGCGCGCCAGCGGCGTGCCGTTCACCCTGCTGCGCAACGGCTGGTACACCGAGAATTACGCCGCCTCTATCCCCGGCGCACTGGCTCATGACGCATTCATCGGCAGCGCGGACCAGGGCCGTATCAGTTCGGCCGCGCGTATTGACTTCGCTGAGGCCGCCGTGGCTGTGCTGACGTCTAAAGAAGATCAGTCAGGGCGCGTTTACGAACTGGCTGGTGATGAAACTTACACCTTGTCCGAGTTTGCTGCCGAACTGTCAAAACAGAGCGGCAAAGACGTGCCTTACGTGAACCTTGCGCAGGCTGAGTTCAAGGCAGCGCTGGTGAAGGCTGGTTTGCCCGAGGTCTACGCCGATCTGTTCGCCGACTCGGACGTTGCAGCCGCCAAGGGCGCGCTGTTCGACGACACCCGCCAGCTGAGCCGCCTGATCGGCCGCCCAACTACACCGCTGTCCGTCACTATCGCCGACGCCCTGAAAAGCTGAGGCGGAAAAACCTGATCGAATGATTTTCACCGCTGAGGGTCCCAGTCTTTACGAGGCATAAAGCCATCGCATTACGACAAAGACTGGGAGTCTTTACATGAAAAGCAAATCGTTGATCGCCTGCATGACTCTGCTCGGCTGCTTCTCGGTCGCCACCCTGCCCGTTCACGCTGCCGATGCGCCCGAGCCGAAAGTGGCCGAGTCCAAGGACAATACCCACGAGCTTGAAATGGGTTCGCGCGTGCCCGAGAAGTACCGCCGCAGCGACTCCAGCATCAAGGACTGGAAAGCCAAGGGTCTGGAAGAGCCTGCCAAGGAAAGCGAGTGGGTACAGATCAACGACAAGTACGTGCGTTTCCAGAAGGTCAATGGACAGATCGTCGATATCGTACCGGTCAAGAAGTAAGCAGCAGGTGCACGGGAGCGGCCGCAGGTCGTTCCCGCTTCATCAGGTTCAATGGCCGTGCCCGGCCCAAATCAGCTACCCTCGGCAGACAAGAACATCAAGCCGAAGGGACATCAGCATGACCACCCATCCTCTCAGCCCGTCTGACAGTACGCCGTTCTTCTGGCGTGACGAGCGCTTGCCGTTCATCGAAGCACGTTCGGTTCAGGACGGTCGCAAGGTGTGTTACGCACGTCATTCCCACGACATTTTCTCGATTGGCGCGATCACTCGCGGCCAAAGCACCTACCTGCACGAAAAAACCTCCCGGCGTGTGACTGCGGGCACCGTGGTGCTGATGAATCCGGGGGATGTGCATGCCTGCAATCCAATCGAGGATCAGCCGTGGTCATACCTGATGCTGTACGTCGACAGTGACTGGCTGGGTTCTGTCCGGGACGAACCCGGCGCGGCCTTTCGACCGCTGACACCGACCCACAGTCGCGCCCCCGCGCTGTTCGCCGCACTGACAGCGCTGTATGAAACCCTGATCGATACGCAGGCCGATACGCTGCAAAAGCACTGCACGGCCGTGTCATTCTTCGCCCTCATGCACAAAACGCTGGGCGGCGAAACAACCGTCGTCGAGCCGCGCTCACCCAAAGTGACCCGCGCAGCCGAGTACATCAACGAGCACTTCACCAAGGCCATCAGGCTGTCCGATATCTGCGAAGCAGCCAACCTATCGGCTTCCTACCTGATTCGTGCGTTCGAGCAGCGTTATCACATGACACCCCACGCTTACTTGCTGAACCGCCGGATTCAACACGCCCGAAACCGGTTGCGTGAAGGGCGACTGATCGCCGATGTGGCGCTGGAAACCGGCTTTGCCGATCAGGCGCACTTCCAGCGCGAGTTCAAAAAACACTTGGCTGCAACGCCCGGGCAGTACCGGTTCTGAGCCACCGGCTTCAGACGACCAGGTACAGAGCACACCCCGCCAGCATCAACGCCATGAGCCGGTTGAACACCCGCACACCTCTGGCACTGCGCAGGTAATGGCTCAAAAAGCTGCCCGCGTAAGCCCAGCAGCCCAGAGACAGGTAACACACAACGAAATAGATCGCCGCAAACTGGCCGATCAACAATGCCTCGCCATTGGCGACGAACACGCCCATGCCCGCTATGGATGCCAGCCACGCCTTGGGGTTGAGCCACTGCATGATCGCTCCGTGCAGCATCGATGGAGCCTTCTCCAACCCGGACACAGCCAGTTGGCCGTCGTCCATCGCCAGCCGCACAGCCGTGTACAGCAGAAACGCCACGCCCGCCCATTGAATGATCCGGGGCAAAAATGGCCATTCGCGCAGTGTTTCGTGCAGGCCGAAACCGATCAGCACCAGCAACAGGGTGAACCCCAGCGTCGCGCCCAGCACGTGGCGCATGCCGGACCAGAATCCATAATGTGCCCCGGTGCTCAGGGCAACGATATTCACCGGCCCAGGCGTGATGGACGACGCCAGCGCAAAGGCTGCCATGGAAATGAACAGGCTCATGAAAGCTCCTCGACCACGATCAGAAAGACCGGGCCAAGGTAAGCCGACCGAACCACGGGCGTATTGAAGGAAATTACCCTCCTTGACGCTCTCGGGCGTAACGCGCGCATAGAACAAAATGATTGCTTTTTTGACCGCGTGGACTACAAATGCGATGTCATCACCTTGCAATCAACTTATCTCACTGCGAGTCCGCTACATGTCCCGACCTCTTGCGCTCGTCCTTGCCTGCCTGCTCTCTTCCACTGCGCATGCAGCCTGCCCGGCCACCACACCGGCTGATACGGGCCGATGGATCTATGAGAAACATCAGGACTTCTACATCAACGGTAAAGGCGCGGCGGACTATCTGTCCAAACCGCTGTTGGGCCTGTTGAAGCGAGACTGGACGTGCCAGGGCCCCAGTGGGGATCAGTGCGCCATTACCGCCAATCCATGGACCGACGCGCAGGACGGCGACGTGCAGAAGCCCATCGAATGGAAGCTGGTTTCCAACGAAGACAAACAGGCTGTGGTCGAGATGACGTACCTGCTGGGCTACAAGGATGCGCCGCAACAGGCGCCTGCGAGTCAGACGTCACGCCTGCGACTGGTCAAGAACCCCAATGGCTGCTGGGCACTCGACGACCTGCAGGGCCCGCAGGAAGTCGCGCTGACGCAGACCTTGCAGGACTTCCCGTACGAAGGGGACTGATGGCTCTTGAAACAATAGGTCATTGTCTGTATCAAAGTCTGCCGGATACCAAGAGCGAGCTACATGAATACCTTTGAGCAGTCGATTATTGAAGCGGCGCAGGATGCCACGCCCAATAACACTGATGCCGAACGCGAAGCCGCGAGGATTGCGGCGACACAAGCAGTGGCTGACATCATGTCCAGCATGAGCGGACTGAAACGCACCCTGGCGCTGGCAGAGCTGCTCGATTCGTATTCGGAGCAGGACGATGAGGACGTAGATTAGATGCATCGATTTATTTATCGCCAGGCCTAAAGCAACCCGCCATCAGCGCCGATAGGCTGTCAGCAGTGTGATAAACCCTCTTCAATCAGTGCGCTCGGATGCGACCTACAGGAATGCATTCGTGCACATCGAGCAGCTCAAAGACATTCAGGCTTATGTACAGCGCACCGCTGACGACCTTGAGCGCGTTTCGCGCAACATGTCCGGCCACCTCGCCTACCTCCAGAACAATTCACGGTCGAATGAGGCTCAGGCGGTCAGCGAGCAGATCCAGGGCCTGAAAGCGTCCGTCATGGACCTGCGGGGCGTTTTCAGCTAGTCATCCCTCGCCTGAGACAGCGGTCGCGCCACTTCTTCCAGCGATTTGCGTTCGGCCGCCGCGCCCCAGATCGACTGCACGAACGCCGCCAACAGCATCAACCCCGCCCCGATCAGATAACCGATCAGCACATTGCTGCGGTCGTGCGTTTCGATCAGCTCACCAAACAGGGTCGGACCTATGATTCCGCCCAGTCCCGTGCCGAAGGCGTAGAACACGGCAATGGCCAGCGCGCGTATTTCCAGCGGGAAGGTTTCGGCCACGGTCAGGTACGCCGAGCTGGCGGCGGCCGACGCGAAGAAGAAAATCACCATCCAGGCGATGGCCTGCTGGGTGACGTCCAGCAAGCCCTGCTGAAACAGATAGCCGCTGATCGCCAGCAGGACGCCCGACAGTCCGTAGGTCAGGCTGATCATGATCCGCCGTCCGACCACATCGAACAGCCGACCCAGCAGCAATGGCCCACAGAAATTGCCCAGTGCCAGCGGCAGCACGTACCAGCCGACACGCTCGGAGGGCACGTCATAGAAGTCGGTGAGCACCAGCGCGTAGGTGAAGAAGATCGCGTTATAGAAAAACGCCTGAGCCGTGAGCAACGTCAGGCCGACCAGCGAGCGCTGACGGAACGACACGAACAGCGTATGGAAGATCTCGCCCAGTGGCGTGTGGTCGCGGGCATGCAATCGCAACGGCTTGCCTTCGACGGCTGGCAACACATGTCCGCGGCGCTGCATATCGGCTTCGATCTGCTCGACGATCTTGCGTGCTTCCTCCGAGCGACCATGAATCATCAGCCAGCGCGGACTCTCCGGCAGCCACAGGCGCATCAGCATGATGAACAGGCCAAGCACTGCGCCGATGCCAAAGCACAGCCTCCAGCCCAGTTCGGCGCCGACCCACTGCGGGTCCAGCAACACGATGGAGCCGACCGCACCCAATGCGGCGCCCAGCCAGAAGGTGCCATTGATGGTCAGGTCCACCCAGCCGCGATAACGCGCCGGGGTGAACTCCTGAATGGTCGAGTTGATGGCGGTGTATTCACCGCCGATGCCCATGCCGGTCAAAAACCGGAACAGCATGAAGCTCCAGACACTGAACGAGAATGCCGTGGCGAAGGTCGCGCTGATATAAAGCGCCAAGGTGATGAAGAACAGCTTGCGCCGCCCCAGACGGTCGGTCAGCCAGCCGAAAAACAAGGCCCCCAGCACCGCCCCGGCGATATAGGCGGCGCCTGCCAGGCCGATCTCGCTGTTGCTGAGGTTGAGTACCGGACTGGCCTTCAGCGCACCGGCGACCGAACCGGCGAGGGTCACTTCCAGACCGTCAAGCAGCCAGGTGATGCCCAGCGCTATCACCAACAACGTGTGAAAACGTCCCCAAGGCAAGCGATCCAGTCGAGCAGGCAAATCCGTCTCGAACACCTTGCCCTTTTCCGGCGTCTGGATCGTTGTCATGTCGGGATTCCTTCACGGCGGACCTGAATGTCAGGATTGAGAGCCGCACCCGACACCCTAAGTTCAGCTGATCCAGAACCACAACAGCATCAGGTTGGCAGCAGAGATCAGACCAAACAGGCCCCAGGCCGCGATCTGTACCAGCCGCCCGTTGACGAACGGGCCCATTAAACTTTTGTCACTCGTGAACCGGATCAGCGGCCACAGGGCAAAAGGCAACTGCAGACTCAGCACCACCTGACTGAGCACCAGCATCTGCCCTACCGAGCTGTCACCCAGCCAGACCACACCGATCAACGCGGGAATCAGGGCCAGCGCACGGGTGATCAGACGTCGCTGCCAGCAGGGAATCTTCGCCTGCAGAAAACCTTCGAGCACCACCTGTCCGGCGATGGTCCCAGTAAAGGTCGAGCTCTGCCCTGCCGTGAGCAAGGCTACGCCGAACAGCACGCTGGCAATCGCGCCGCCCACCAACGGATCGAGCAGGTGGTAGGCGTCCTGAATCTCGACCACGTCGGTATGGCCGGTCTTGTGGAAAGCGGCGGCAGCCAGAATCAGGATCGCAGCGTTAATGAGCAGTGCGAGGCTCAGCGAACCGATGGTGTCCAGGCGGGCGTAACGGATGGCGGTGGCCTTGCTCGCCAGATCAGAACCGTTGACGCGTGTCTGCACCACAGAGGAATGCAGGTACAGGTTATGCGGCATCACCGTCGCGCCGAGAATGCCGATGGCAATGTATAACGGCTCTTGGCTGCTCAGCACATCCCAACTGGGTTTGAGACCTGCGGCCACGTCCGGCCAGAACGGTTTGATCAGGATCAGCTCTACAGCAAAGCATGCGGCGATGGTGGCGATCAGCCCCAGCACGATGGCTTCGAGGCGACGAAAATTGGCGCCCTGCAAAGCGAGCACGATCAGCGTGTCGAAAGCCGTCAGGCCGACACCCACGGTGATCGATACGCCCAGCAGCAGATGAAACGCCAGCGCGGCGCCCAGCACCTCGGCCAGATCCGTGGCGATGATCGACAGCTCTGCCAGCAGCCACTGGCCCTTGGCGACGTTGCGGCTGTAACGGGCCGCAGACAGTTGCGCCAGATCCCTACCCGTGGCAATGCCCAGACGCGAACACAGGTTTTGTAACACCATGCCGGAAAGACTCGCCAGCATCACCACAAACAACAGTGAGTAGCCAAAACGCGACCCTGCCTCAATGGCCGTGGCCCAATTGCCGGGGTCCATGTAGCCGATCGACACCAGCAAGCCGGGGCCGACGAATAACATCATCTTGCGCAGTGGCGAAGCATTGGCCGGGATAGAGACACTGTCGGTGGTCGCCGAAGGGCAGAACGGCGCTGTCGCCGTGGTAGGCAGTTTGTACGTCACGAGAATCCGGGAGGGCAAAAAACGATGCGCCTATCCTAAGGTTTTGTTACACATCTTGATACATGAGCGGCCGGTAACGGTCGGTTCCCGTCGTTTGATATGCCGTTGATCATGCATTCAAGGCCAAATCAGCTACTACGGGATTTGTAAAAAAATCTTTATCGCGCCTTCAGAAAAAATCGCGATTCTAAGCCTAAAAGCAATAATTCGCCAAAACTAGCACTAAAATCGCTTTATTTCGCAACTATTACCAAATGTAAAACCAGTACGATGGCGGTCCCTATCCTGCCGGACGGTCCAACGATGGCCTCTTCCAACTCAAACAATAATACGCACGCCGACCCAGCTCGCGCCGCCCTCATCTCGGCCCGGATCGACCGACTGCCCGCCGTCGCCACCATCTGGAAACTGATTGCTCTGCTCTCCATCGGTGGCTTCTTCGAGCTGTATGACCTGTTCCAGACCGCCTACATCAGCCCCGGTCTGATCCGCGAGGGTATTTTTGCCACAGGCAGCCAGGGACTGTTCGGCTTCTCCGATCAGGCAGCCTTCGCTTCGGCGACCTTTCTGGGCCTATTCTTCGGCGCCAGTATGGTCAGTCCGATTGCCGACCGGTTCGGCCGTCGTGCCATCTTCACCTGCGCGCTGATCTGGTACACCGTGGCGACTGTCATGATGGGCCTGCAGACCTCGGCAATGGGCGTGATCGGCATGCGCTTTCTGGTCGGCATCGGCCTGGGCGTTGAACTGGTCACTATTGATGCCTACCTGTCGGAACTGGTCCCCAAACGCATACGCAGTTCAGCCTTCGCGTTCGCCTTCTCGATTCAGTTTCTGGCCGTGCCCAGTGTGGCGTTGATGTCGTGGTGGCTGGTGCCGCAGGATCCGCTCGGCTACGCAGGCTGGCGCTGGGTGGTGATCAGCAGCGCAGTGTTCGCGCTGTTCATCTGGTGGCTGCGTTCTTCGCTGCCTGAGTCGCCACGCTGGCTGGCGCAGCATGGGCGCTTCGTCGAAGCCGAACGGGTCGTGGATGATCTCGAAGCACGCTGCCTGAAGGATCACAAACAACCGCTGGATCAGCCTGAACCGCAAACCGTTGCAGTCGAGGGCAAGGGCCGCTTCGCCGATATGTGGCAGCCGCCGTTCCGACGTCGTGCCCTGATGCTGATCGCCTTCCACATCTTCCAGGCCATTGGCTTCTTTGGCTTCGGTAACTGGCTCCCGGCGCTGTTATCCGGCCAGGGGGTAAGCGTGACCCACAGCCTCAGCTACGCCTTCGTGATTACCCTGGCGTATCCGCTGGGTCCACTGCTGTTCGTGAAGTTTGCCAATCGGTTTGAAAACAAATGGCAGATTGTGGGCTCGGCCATGAGTTCGATGATCTTCGGCACGCTGTTCGCGTTTCAGACCAGTGCCGCGGGGCTGATCTTCTGCGGCATCATGATCACGTTCAGCAACGCCTGGCTGAGTTTCAGTTATCACTCCTACCAGGGTGAGCTGTTTCCCACCAATATTCGTGCGCGCGCCGTGGGCTTCTGCTACTCATTCAGTCGCCTGTCGACGGTTTTCAGCAGTCTGCTGATCGGGATATTTCTGGAGCATTTCGGCACACCGGGCGTTCTTGCATTCATCGTCAGCAGCATGCTGATCGTGATCATCACCATCGGTGGTTTCGGTCCTCGTACCCGCAATCTGGCGCTGGAAAACATTGCCCATCGCTAAATCACGCAGACAGTGGGCTCAGGCCTGAGCCCACTCCACATCGGTCACGCCAAAGTGTTCTGCGTAGGGTTTGGAGACGCGGGGCACTTTCTCCAGGCGGTATTTCGGGATACGCGCAAGGCCTGCGTCGACACTCGCATAATGCCAGGCCTCAACGTTATCCATATGTTCGGTTCGTATATAGAAACTCTTGAAAGAGCCGTTCAATAAATAATCAATTCGATAGTGTTTGGGCAATGCCATTGAAAGCCTGATCCTTTTTCAGTGGTGGCTTGAGTAACAGGTGACCCAAGTCGTTATGAAAAAATTCAGTCTTTTTCAACGTTCAGCGACCAGTAACACGCATCACGCTATATCAGCGGATCCCCAATCGTTTCGAAAGCCGGTTGAGATTGGCCCGATCTACCGATAACTCGCGGGCAACTTCGGTCCATCTTCCCTGATGTCGATCCAGTGCAGTGGCGATCAATGCACGTTGATAGGCATCCACCGCAGCCTTGAGCCCCTGTCCTTCGACTCCGGCGGTAACATCCAGGGCTTGTGGCAACAGCGGCAGGCTGTCGACGGCTTCATCCAGGCCGAGGGATTGAGGCTCGATGGTCAGAATACGCGGCCGTTGTGCATGGCCGGACAACGCCTTGAGCACAGCACGGCTGATCAGATGCTCAAGCTCTCTGACATTGCCGGGCCAGGCATGCGCCAGCAGCATCCGCTGCGCCTCGGGGTTCAGACGCAGGCTGCGCAAACCCATGCGCAGACGGTTTTCCTCAAGAAAGTATCCGGCCAGCAGCAACACGTCACGGCCGCGCTCGCGCAATGCCGGCACCTGCAACGGATACACGCTCAGGCGGTGATACAGATCGGCGCGAAAGCGACCGGAGCGCACCTCTTCGGCCAGATTGCGGTTGGTGGCAGCGATAATGCGCACGTCCACATGATGTTCCTGATCCGAGCCGACCCGCTGCAACTGGCCGCTCTGCAGCACTCGCAACAGCTTGGATTGCACGGAAAGCGGCAACTCGCCGACCTCATCGAGAAACAGCGTGCCACCATCGGCCAGTTCGAACTTGCCACTGCGCCCGTTGACCGCGCCTGAGAACGCACCTTTGACGTGTCCGAACAGTTCGCTCTCGACCAGAGTTTCCGGGAGTGCCGCGCAGTTGAGGCTGATCAGCGGCTTGTGAGCCCTGGGAGAATGCAGGTGGATGGCCTCGGCAACCAGCTCCTTGCCGACGCCGGTTTCACCGGTCACCAGCACGGTGAGCGGGCTATTGGCGACCAGCTGGATTTCCTGCTGCAAGCGCTCCAGCACCTCACTCTGGCCAATCAGTTCGCGAGGCGCCCGTCCGCCCGCAGCACGCTTGTAGACCTCGACCAATTGCCGCTGATCCTCGACCCCGCGCGACAGGTGCTGAATACGCTCGCTGGCCATGACCGTAGCGGCAGCCAGACTGGCAAACGCCTGCAGATTATCCAGATCGACCTTGCCGAAGCTCGACGGATCCAGAGAATCCAGTGTGATCAGCCCCCACGGCCGCTCCTGGAAATGCAACACGCAGCCAACGCAGTCGTGGACTTCCAGCGGACCATGTCCCTCCACCAGACCGTCATAGGGGTCGGGCATCGGACAGTCATAGGAAAAGCGCACCGGCACCGGGCTTTCCAGCAGGGCCTTGAAGCGAGGATGCTCTTCGACCCGAAAGCGGCGACCCAACGTGTCGGGGCTCAGGCCATCCACCGCCAGCGGAATCAGCACGCCCTCGTCCAGTCTGAGCAGCGCGGCGGCATCGCAGTGCAACCACTGACGCAATGACTGCAACAAGCGTCGATACCGTTCCTCATCCGGCAGTTCACGGGACAGATCGGCAACCAGCGGCACCAGCGCACGCAGCAGTGGATGGGTCATCATGACTCCAGGACAGTGAAAGCGAAGGTGTCATTATGACCCGATTTTCTATCACCACGACACCTGTCTCAGCGGCCTTACATCCGTGCTCCCGATGCCGCCAGCGTCGTATCAAGAGTGAGACATATATTCCGTTCAATATCCCGCCGTCACGGGCGTTTATAGCGTTCAAATAACGGGCACTGTCCGATGAAAGTGTAACTTCGATGAAACAATAGAGTCAGCGCTCTAATGGCTCAATAACACGGACATTTTCTGACGTCATGACGACGGCAATAAATTCCGTTGTGTTTAATTTTATTCAAGAGGCGATTGTCCGTTTTCGTTCCATAGTGCGCTCACTTTCACAGGAGCCACCGTCCATGTCGGGAATTCAGGGAAGAGTTCTGCAAACCCACCCACCGCTGGTGGTCGATCTGGATGGGACACTGTTGCGTTCAGACTTGCTGTTTGAAACCGCCATGGCATTCATCCGGCAACATCCACTACAGGTGTTCAAATTGTTGCTCTGGCTGTTACAGGGCAAAGCCTCCCTCAAGCGCGGGCTCGCGTTGGCCACCCGGCTCGACATCGCCCTGCTGCCTTACGACGCGGAGGTCCTCGAGTACATTCAGGTGCAGCGCAACACAGGAAGACTGATCGTCCTCGCGACCGCTGCTCACGAAACACTGGCCACACGAATTGCCGGGCACCTCAATCTGTTCGATCAGGTGTGGGCGTCCGATGGCGAGACCAACCTGTCGGCCCATCGCAAGCGTGACCTGCTGATCGATCACTACGGTCAGAGCGGCTTCGACTACATCGGCAACTCCACGGACGATCTGTGCATCTGGGCGGCAGCGCGAAAAGCCATCGTTGCCAATCCGCACGCTGGCGTACAGCGGCGGGCGCAGGCGCAGGGCAATGTCGATCAAGTGCTCAATGCGGGCGCAGCAAGCCTCGGGGACTGGCGCAAGGCGCTGCGCCTGCATCAATGGCTCAAGAACGCACTGATCTTCGTGCCGCTGCTGGCGGCGCATCAGATTCAGCAATCGCAGCAGGTGATTGATGGCCTGCTGGCGTTTCTGTTCTTCGGCCTGTGTGCGTCGAGCGTGTACGTGCTCAATGATCTGCTGGATCTGGCGGATGATCGTCACCATCGCAGCAAACGCAATCGCCCGTTTGCCAGCGGCCGTCTGCCCATCAAATCGGGGCTGATTGCCGTACCGACCTTATTGCTGCTGGCCTTCGGCGGTGCTGCGGTGTTCCTGCCGTGGCAGTTTTCGGCCGTGCTGGGCGCCTATTACCTGTTGACGCTGGTGTACTCGCTGTACCTGAAGCGGCACATGGCAGTGGACGTCATCGTGCTCGCGATGCTCTACACCACACGCATTCTCGCAGGCGCGGCAGCGTTCCATCTGCCACTGACGTTCTGGATTCTGGCGTTCTCCATGTTCCTGTTCCTGAGCCTGGCGCTGGTCAAGCGTTATGCCGAACTGCGGGAAGCGCGGGTGCGCGAGGTGGAAGGCAAGACTCGCGGCCGTGGTTACTACCCCAGCGACCTGGACATGATCGCTTCCCTCGGCGCGTCCTCCGGCAATCTCGCGGTAATGGTTCTGGCGCTGTACATCCACGAAGGCGCCACCGTCGCGCTCTATCAGCACCCGCATGTCATCTGGCTGGCGTGCCCGTTGCTGCTGTTCTGGATCACCCGCATCTGGATGCTCACCCATCGCGGGCTGATGAACGATGACCCTGTGGTCTTCGCCATTCGCGACCGCATCAGCCAGGGGATCGGTGCGCTGTTCCTGCTGGTGTTCTGGATTGCCGCATGACAGTGCCTCTCTATCCGTGGGGTCGCTATCCCCAGGTCGCGCAGCAGGGCCATGCATGCACGTGGATCGACGACCTGCCACGGCACCTGACGGCCACACTGGACCGGCATGAAACCAGCCTGCCGTTTGGGAATGGCCGCAGCTACGGCGACAGCTGCCTGGCCAGCAGCGGCCATGTGCTGCACATGCATCGGCTGGACCGGTTCGTCGCTGCCAATTGGAAAACCGGCATCGTCCGCGTCGAAGCAGGCATGACCCTGGCCCAGCTGCTCGCGGCGGCCATTGCGCACGGCTGGTTTCTGCCGGTCACACCAGGCACCCAGTTCGTTACTGTCGGCGGCGCGATTGCCAACGATGTGCACGGCAAGAACCACCATCTGCGTGGCACGTTCGGCTGCCATACCCTGCGCTTCGGCCTGCTGCGTCACGGCGAGCAGGCGATGATCTGCTCGCCCGTGGAAAACCCGCTGCTGTATGCCGCCAGCATCGGCGGACTGGGGCTGACCGGGGTGATTCACTGGGCAGATATTCAGCTGATGCCGATCCGCACCAGCCAGATCGACAGCACGGTGGTGCGTTTCGCCAATCTTGGTGAATTCTTCGCCCTCTCTCGGGAACTCGACCATCAGCATGAATACAGCGTGGCCTGGGTCGATTGTCTGGCGCGGGGCAGCAACAGCGGGCGCGGCGTATACATCGTGGGCGACCATGCGCGCTTCGGTTCGCTCGAGGTCGAGCGGCGCAGCAAACTGAGCGTGCCGGTCACCCCGCCGTTGTCGCTGATCAATAACCTGTCGCTGCGCCTGTTCAATTCGCTGTACTGGCATGCCCACCCTGCCCGACCGACGCCGAAGCGCAGCGATTACGAGCCCTTTTTCTACCCGCTGGACCGCGTGCTGCACTGGAACCGGATCTATGGGCGCAGCGGCTTTCAGCAGTACCAGTGCGTGATCCCCGAACACTGTGCGCAGGACGCCATGCAGGCACTGCTCGATACCATCGCCGAGTCCGGCCAGGGCTCGTTTCTGGCGGTGCTCAAACGCTGCGGCGATATTGCCTCGCCGGGGTTGCTGTCGTTCCCGATGCCGGGCACCTCGCTGGCGCTGGATTTTCCGCAACACCGTGACCTTGCCGGCTCGCTGTTCCCGCGTCTGGACGCCATTGTCCATGACGCGGGCGGACGTCTGTATCCGGCCAAGGACGCCCACATGAACGGGAGCGATTTCCGCCAGGCCTACCCGGCCTGGGAGCGACTGGAAGCCCTGCGCGACCCATCCCTGATGTCCCGCTTCTGGAAACGAGTCCTGCCATGAAACGAATTCTGATCATCGGAGCCACCTCGGCCATCGCCCATGCCTGCGCCCGTCTCTGGGCTGCGCAGGGCTGCGATTTCTTTCTGGTGGCACGCAGTGCCGACAGGCTGCAAGTCACGGCGGCCGATCTCGAGGGGCGCGGCGCCAGGACCGTCACCCTGCACGAAATGGATGCCACGCATTTTGCCGAGCACCCGAGAATGCTCGCCGACTGCCTCCAGGTACTCGGCCAGATCGATGTGGTACTGATCGCCCATGGCACCCTGCCTGACCAGCGAGCCTGCGAGCAGGATGTCGGGCTGGCCCTGCAGGAGTTCATCACCAACAGCGCGTCGGTGATCGCGCTGCTGACCCTGCTTGCCCAGCATTTCGAGGTCCAGCGTTGCGGCACACTGGCGGTCATCTCCTCGGTCGCAGGTGAACGGGGCCGACCTTCCAATTACCTGTATGGGGCCGCCAAGGCTGCGGTCTCGACCTTTTGCGACGGTCTGCAGGCGCGCCTGTTCAAGGTCGGCGTGCACGTGCTGACTATCAAGCCTGGTTTTGTCGATACGCCGATGACTCAGGGCCTGTCGTTGCCAGCGGCGTTGCTCGCGCAGCCGGAACAGGTCGCCGAACGGATCGTCAACGGTATCGCGCGCCAGTCCACCAGCCTGTATGCGCCCGGGTTCTGGGCGCTGATCATGCTGGTGATCCGCTCGATTCCGCAGCCGCTGTTCAAGAGGCTGAACCTGTGACTGCCGCGCCCTGGCTGTCCGGCTGGCGCTACCGGGCCGTGGTGCTGTCGGTCATCGGCTCGGCGCTGGGCTATCTGGCTTTTTGTCTGTGGGGCGGCTGGCACGAGGTGGCGCAGGCCGCAGCAAGGGTTGGCGCGATGGGCATCGGCCTTGCGCTGTTGATGTCAGCTGTCAATTACGGGCTGCGTTTCGTGCGCTGGCAGCTCTACCTTTGCGTGCTCGGCCATCCGCTGCCCTGGCGTCCCAGCCTCGGTGCCTATCTCGCCGGATTCGCCCTGACCACCACGCCGGGTAAAGCGGGAGAAGCGTTGCGCGGGGTACTGCTAAAGCCGCTGGGCGTGCCCTACCCGAAGAGTTTTGCGGCGTTTGTCAGTGAGCGTCTGTCAGACCTGCTGGCGATTGCCCTGCTGACGCTGTTCGGCCTGTCCTGGTATCCGCCCGCGCAACCGATGATCACGATGGGTCTGGTTCTGGTGCTACTGGGCTTGCTGGTCCTTTCCCAGCGGCGCTTGCTGGAATGGCTGCGCGGGATGATTCCGGTAACAGCGACTCGATTGCCGACACTGTTCAGGCACCTGTTCGACGTGCTTCTGGCCGCTCGCCAATGCCATCGGCTGGATGTGCTGCTGGGTGCCAACCTGCTCAGCCTGATCGCCTGGAGTGCCGAGGCGCTGGCGTTTCATTGGGTGCTCGGCTGGATGGGCGCAGAGATTCCACTGACCTTCGCGGTGTTCACTTATGCATTGGCGATGCTCGCCGGTGCCCTGAGTTTCATGCCCGGGGGGCTGGGCGGTGCCGAGGCGGTGATGATCGGGCTGCTGATGTTCAAGGGCATGCCGGCTGCCGACGCGATTGCCGCCACCATCCTGATTCGTCTCGCGACCTTGTGGTTTGCAGTAGCGATAGGCGCGGTGATGCTGGGACGGTTCAGGGATTCGACAAGCTATAGCCGCTGAACAACGCCGTGGGAGGCCCCACCACGTCTTCGACGTAGCGCTGTCGCGCAGCAAACACCGGACTACCCACTACTCATCTCAAGGAGGAGCCGCTCAATGAGTTCATCCAACGCCAAACATTCAGTCGTCATACCGTTGCTGCTGCTATGCGCTGCTATCACAGCCAGCTTCATCGCTTCCAGCGGCCCGATCCAGTGGATGGACAACGGTGTGTTTCTGGCGGATGCCACCACAGGCGAGTATTTCAGTCAGTCACTCGGCCCGCTGGATCATCCGTTTTATCACTTCTTCAGCTCGATGTTTTACGCCCTGTCTGGCTCTCAGGTGCTCAGTCTGATGAACTCGCTGCTCCTGCTGCCGCTGGCATGGATCATCTACCGACTGGCCACCAGCGTCGGTGCCACCCCTCGTCAGGCGCTGCTCGCAGCGACCGCCACGGTACTGGCCCACGCGGTGTTCTGGGTGTCGACCAAAGCCGAGGTGTATCTGCTGCACACACTGTTCGTGCTCTTGGCCTATGCCGTGCAGTTCAGCGCCCACTCGCGGTGGACGCCGTTAAAGAAATTGTTCGTCATCGGCGTCCTGACCGGCATAAGCGCGTCGATTCATCAACTCACCTTCATCGTGATGCTGCCGCTCTATATCCAACTGCTGGTCCAGCACAAGGCGCGGGTCCTGATGACGGTGCCCGGATTCACGCTAGGGTTCGCCACTGCCGCCGTGGCGGTGTTCAACGATCTGAATGCCGGAATGAGCCTGATAGACATCGCCCGTCGCTACCTGACAGGCGCCTCGACCACTATCGCCGGACCTGAATGGGAAGGCAGCCTGTTTCGTTTCGATGACATGTGGCACGAGAAAAACTCGGTGGTGCTGCTGATGTTGTCGCTGATGGGTCCGCAGATCGCCGGACTGCTGTTGTTTCCCAGAGACAGCCGACTGCGCCTGCTGTGGAGCGCAGCCTTGCTGAATCTGATCTTCGCGATTTCCTACAATGTCACCGACCGTTTCACCTTCTTCCTGCCGGGAATCGCGATGTTGAGCGTTATCGGCATGATCCAGCTGCCTGCGCTGCTGCCTCGCAATCGGGCCGGCACTGCGCTGCTCAATGCCTCTGTGCTGACGTCGCCATTGGTGATCATGCTGGCCTGGTCGCTCTACGCCAGCGGCGTGGTCAATTTACCGACCCACAAAGAGAAGCTGCCGTTTCGCGAGGACATTCATTACTTTATGGTGCCCTACCTGCCCGACCGGTCTGCCGAGCAGTTCGTGAACGCGTACGAGCAGTCCGTGCCGGAAGGCGCGCTGATCATCGCTGACTGGACGCCGATGGGCGCGATACGCTCCGGGCAGGCAGTCGGTTTGTTGCGCGGTCGCAGATTGGCGATGTGCGGCGACAACATCGACATCCGCGCCTATCTGGGCAACCCGGGCGTCTATCTGGCGCGCCTGAGCTATTGCGGGATGATTGCGGACAATTACGCGCTGGAGGACAAGTCAGTGGGATTTGCGTTACACACCAAGTAACGCAAACCCCATATTACCAAGTGAATCAGGGCTGCCAGAGCGCCTGACCACCGCCGAGCTTGCGGTCGAGGAAACTGGCCGCACTGATCAGCGCCAGATGACTCAGCGCCTGCGGGGTATTACCGAGATGACGGGCATGCGGGTCGAACTCTTCGGCGTACAGACCCAGCGGGTTGGCGTAGCGCAGCAGTTGCTCGAACTCCAGGTGCGCCTGACCGACTCGCCCGGCGCGGGCCAGGCATTCGACGTACCAGAACGAACAGGCGACAAACGCGCCCTCTTCGCCTGCCAGGCCGTCGTCATGATCGTCGTCGTTGCGATAGCGGAACACCATGCCGTCACGCACCAGCGTGCGCTCGATGGCATCCAGGGTCGCCAGCCATTTGGGATCGCTGGCACCGACAAAACGCACCAGCGGCATCAACAGCATCGAGGCATCCAGATTGCGGCTGCCCTTGTGCTGCACGAAATGCCCCAGTTCGTCGTTCCAGAAATTTTCCCAGATGTCGTCGTGAATCTGCTCGCGCACCTTGGTCCAGCGCTCGAAAGGCCCGGACAGCGAACGCTTGAACGCCAGGCGCAACGCCCGGTCCAGCGCCACCCAGCACATCAGCCGCGAATGCAGAAAGTGCTGATCGCCGCCGCGCATTTCCCAGATGCCCACGTCCCGGTCACTCCAGTGCTCGCAGACGTAGTCCACCTGACGCACCACGTGCTTCCAGCCATCATGGGAAATGGCGTCGCCGTACTTGTTGGCCAGATAAACGGCGTCCATCAGTTCGCCATAGATATCAAGCTGCGTCTGTTCGTAGGCTTCGTTGCCGATGCGCACGGGTAACGCGCCGCCGTAGCCGGTCAGGTGGTCGAGGTGTTCCTCAGGCAGCTTATCGTGACCGTCCAGGGCATAGAGAATGCCCATCTTCTGCGTGTTCTCGCAGCTGTCATCCAGCCGACCGCGCATCCAGCCCATGAAAGCGTTGGCTTCGTCGGTATAGCCCAGCCGCATGAAGGCGTACACGGTGAAGGATGCATCACGGATCCAGGTGTAGCGGTAGTCCCAGTTACGCTCGCCGCTGGGGGTTTCCGGCAGGCCGAAGGTCGCCGCGGCGATGATGCCGCCATGCTTGCGCGACGTCAGCAGCTTGAGTGCCAGCGCCGAGCGCATGACCATCTCGCGCCAGCGGCCCTTGTACTCGGACTGTCCCGCCCAGCGACGCCAGAACGCCAGGGTGTCGTCGAAATAGCGTGAACACTTGCCCGCCGCCACGTGCGGATCGTCGACACCGCCGAGAATGAATTCGATGGTCTGGCCCTTTTCCATCTGGAACTCGGCGACCGCTGCGTCGTGTTCCACATGCAAAGGCGTTGCCGCAGACAGACGCATGCCGGGCTGGCCCTCGGCCTGAAAGCAGACGTCATTGCCGTCCTGATGCGCGATGGTCTCGGCGCGACTGTAATCCATGCGCACCTTGCAGCGCATGCGGATCGTAGCCTTGCCGAAGCGCACCTGAACGCGCCGCACGATGCGCGGCAGGTCGTCCTGATCCTCGCCGATAGGCATCAGATCAGTCACTTCCACGACCGCTTCTTCTGAAATCCAGCGGGTCTGCAGCACGTTGGTGTCCGGCAGATAAATCTGCAGGCGCCGCGCATCGGGCAGGTCTGGCGCCAGCTGAAAGATGCCCGCGTCGTTGGTGTCCAGCAATGCGGTAAAGATCGAGGGACTGTCGAAATCCGGCCAGCAGCAGAAATCGATGCTCCCGGTGTCGGCGATCAGCGCAGCACTGCGCATGTCGCCAATGATGCCGTGGTTCTCGATCGCGTTCTGCGCCTCTTCTGGAAAGTCAGCCATTGCCGCGGAACTCCGGATAAAGGGTCATGCCGCCGTCGATAAACAGCGTCGTGCCATGCACGTAATCCGAAGCGTCGGACGCCAGCCAGACAACAGCATTGGCCACGTCTTCCGGCTCGCCGATGCGGCCATAGGGAATCAGTTCGAGCATTTTCTTTTCTGCATCGCCCTGCCGCGCGTCGGCATTGATCGGGGTGCGGATGGCGCCAGGCGCAATGCTGTTGACGCGAATCTTCTGCTCGCCTACTTCCTGAGCAATGCTGCGCATCAATAGATCGACGCCGCCCTTGGAGGCCGCGTAGTTGACGTGCCCCGCCCAGGGAATCAGCTGGTGCACCGAACTCATGTGAATGATCTTGCCCATTGCCCGTGACACATCCTTGCGCATGCCCTGGCTGATGAACTGACGCACGGCAGCGCGGGCACAGAGAAACTGGCCGGTAAGGTTGACGTTGATGACCGTGTTCCAGTCCTCAAGGCTCATGTCGAC
Source organism: Pseudomonas sp. AC016 (assembly GCF_979253365.1). Classification (NCBI taxonomy): domain Bacteria; kingdom Pseudomonadati; phylum Pseudomonadota; class Gammaproteobacteria; order Pseudomonadales; family Pseudomonadaceae; genus Pseudomonas; species Pseudomonas sp. AC016. The sequence goes on along the minus strand of NZ_CEEDCC010000001.1, from coordinate 5,783,949 downwards.
GAACGCGGCGTCCTTTTGCAGACCCGAGTTGGCGAACAGGATGTCCAGCGCACCGAACTGCTCGATGGTCTGGGCAAACAGCCGCTCGACCTCATCTTCCTTGGAAACGTCGGCACCCACGGCGATTGCCTGCCCGCCCGCCGCACGAATTTCTTCCGCGAGCTTTTCAGCAGGTTCAGCCTTGGAGTGGTAATTGATCACGACCGCCGCCCCGGCATCTGCCAGAGCGCGTGCAGCCGCAGCGCCCAGACCGGAACTGGCACCGGTGACGAGTGCGACTTGTTGCTTGAGAGAGATATGCATCGAATTTCAGCCTCGAAGTCTGCTAGGGCATGCGTTAGATGCTGACTGGCGAGGCTGAAAGTTAGTTCAGTGGCGTTTCGCTTACGGAGCCGGATTAGGCTGGGAAACGTGGATGGCTTCGATCCCGGCAATCACGTCGTCGGACAGCGTGACATCAATGCTCGCCAGATTGACAGCCAGTTGATCCAGCTTGGTGGCGCCGATGATATTGCTGGTCACGAAAGGTCGACTGGTCACGTAGGCCAGTGCCATCTGCGACGGGTCCAGGCCGTGCTCGCGGGCCAATGCCACGTACTTGGCCGTCGCGCTGACGGCCTGTGGATTGTTGTAGCGCTGGAAGCGTTCGAACAGGGTCAGACGACCGTCTGCCGGACGTGCGCCGTCCAGGTATTTGCCAGCCAGAACACCGAACGCCAGCGGCGAATATGCCAGCAGGCCGATCTGCTCACGAATGGCGATTTCCGCAAGGCCCACTTCAAAGGTGCGATTCAGCAGGTTGTAAGGGTTCTGAATCGACACGGCGCGTGGCAGGTCCAGTTTTTCAGCCAGATGCAGAAAACGCTGGGTGCCCCATGGCGTTTCGTTGGACAGGCCGAAATGACGAATCTTGCCCGCCTTGACCAGATCGCCCAGCACCGACAGGGTTTCCTCGATCTCGACCGACTGATCGTCCGGGTCGTGGGTGTAGCCCAGAACACCGAAGAAGTTGGTCTTGCGGTCCGGCCAGTGCAACTGGTACAGGTCCAGATAATCAGTGTTCAGACGCTTGAGGCTGGCATCCAGCGCGGCGGTGATGTTGTGGCGGTCCAGACGCGGGTTGCCATCGCGGATATGGTCCATGCGGCCCGGCCCGGCAACCTTGCTGGCCAGCACCCAGTCGCTGCGGTCGCCGTACTTCTTGAAGTACTCGCCGATGATGCTTTCGGTCTTGGTGTAGGTTTCGCCACGCGGCGGCACCGGGTACATCTCGGCGGTGTCGAGGAAGTTGACGCCAGCCTCTTTGGCCATGCGAATCTGTTCGAATGCCTCTTCCTGCGTGTTCTGCTCGCCCCAGGTCATGGTGCCCAAAGTGATGGCGCTGACCGACAGGTCAGTCTTGCCCAATGAACGAAATTGCATTGATGACTCCATCCGGTTTCAGAAAAAAAGCACACAGGGGTGCCATAAAAACGAGCCCTATAAAACGCCTGTCGATGATGCACTGCAAGGACTTTTGTCGCTTTTCATGACAGTCTTCATTTAGCGATAGCCCTGAGCCTGCAGGTCGAAAAGCGCGGCGTAGCGGCCTTGTGCCTCGATCAGGCTGTCATGGCTGCCGCGTTCCAGGACCTTGCCGTGTTCCAGCACCACAATGTGTTCGGCGTTGCGTACGCTGGAGAAACGGTGGGAAATCAGCAGGGTCATGCGCCCCTTGGCGTACTCGCGGAAATGATCGAATACTGCCGCTTCCGCCCCGGCATCCAGCGCGGCCGTCGGCTCGTCGAGAATCAGAATGTCGGCGTCGCGGCGCATGTACGCACGTGACAGCGCAATCTTCTGCCATTGGCCACCGGACAGTTCCTGGCCGCCCGCGAACCAGCGGCCCAATTGCGTTTCGTAACCCTTGTCGAGCTGTTCGATGAACTGCGCAGCCATGCCTTGAGCTGCGGCTTCGCGCCAGCGGGTTTCGTCGTGAAACGCTTCAGTGTCACCGACGCCGAGGTTTTCGCCGACCAGAAACTGGTAGCGAATGAAGTCCTGAAAGATCACCCCGATACGGGTACGCAGCGCTACTTCATCCCACTCCTGAAGGTCGCTGCCGTCGAGCAGAATGCGCCCGTGATCGGGCTTGTAGAGACGGGTCAGCAGCTTGATCAGCGTGGTCTTGCCGGAACCGTTTTCGCCGACCAGCGCCACGCTGCGGCCCGGCGCCAGATGCAGGTCGATATGCTCCAGTGCAGGACGGCTGGTGCCGGGATAGGTGAAGCTCACGTCTTCGAAACGCAGGCCATCACTCGGCAAGGCGCCGTACGTCAGACTTCCGGCTGGCACGACGACCGGCTGGGCGAGGTAGACATAAAGATCGGCCAGGTACAGTCCGTCCTCATAAAGCCCACTGATCGCGCTGAGGCTGCTGCTGACGGCGGCCTGCCCCTGTTTGAACAGCACCAGGTACATGGTCATCTGGCCGAGCGTGATACGGCCGTGCACCGCATCGACCACCACCCAGGCGTAGGCCAGATAAAACGCGGCAGTGCCCAGCAAACCGAGTAAGAAACCCCAGCCGTCGCGGCGTACGGTCAGGCGACGGTCTTCGGCGTACAGTCGCTCGAAGGTCTCGCGATAGCGCTTGAGCAGCAGCGGCGCGAACCCGAAAAGCTTGACCTCCTTGATGTAGCCCTCGTGAGAAAGCAGCGTTTCGATGTAGTTCTGGCGGCGTGTTTCCGGAGCGCGGCGGGTGAACAGACGGAATGCATCACCGGAAAAATGCGCCTCGGCAAAGAACACCGGCAATGCGCCGAGCACCAGAATTACCAGCGCCCAAGGTGAGAAATGCACCAGCAGCACGGCAAAGCTGATCAGCGAGATCAGGTTCTGCAGCAGGCCCAGCGATTTGGTGACCAGCGCCAGCGGTCTTGTCGAGGCCTCTCGCCGCACGCGCACCAGCTTGTCGTAGAACTCCGAGTCCTCGAACTGCATCAAAGACAGGGTCTGGGCCTTTTCCAGAATCAGGGTGTTGACCTTCTGCCCCAGCAGTACCCGCAACAGCGCCTGCTGCACCGACAAGCCGCGCTGCGCAGCGGCCAGCAATGCCAGCACGCCCGCCTCGAACAGCACGTAGCGCAACACTGGCCAGAGCGGCGCTTCGCCGGTGCTGGCATGCAATTGCATGGCGCTGACCACGGCATCCACAATGCGTTGGCCCAGCCAGGCGGCCAGCGCGGGCAACAGGCCGGCCACCAGCGTGGCAAGAATCAGGCCCAGCGACAGCCATCTGGAGGTGGTCCAGACCAGTTGCATTGCCCGAAAGGCCTGCTGCATGAACGACGAAAAACGCTTGAAAACGGGCATACGCAATAGAACTCTTGATACCGGACCAACCCCTGAAGGTCGGCCATCATACGGCCGCAAACGCAGGCTCGCTCAAAAACAGGAGGCTCATCGTGAACGATGCTTACAACCTGCAACGCTTTGTGGAGGCTCAGCAACCGGTATTTGCACAGGTGCTGGCGGAGCTTGAAGCCGGGAAGAAACGCAGCCACTGGATGTGGTTTGTGTTTCCGCAGATCCGTGGCCTGGGTCGTAGCGATATGGCCCAGCGCTATGCCATCAGCAGCCTCGATGAAGCACGGGCCTATCTGCAACATCCTGTACTCGGCCCACGCCTTGAACAGTGTGCCCACCTCATCGCCCCACAGGTAGAACGTACGGCGCGACAAATATTCAGTTCGCCTGACGACCTGAAGCTGCATTCGAGCATGACCCTGTTCAAACTCGCAGCGCCTGACCGGCCGGTGTTTCAGGAAGTGCTGGATACGTTCTTTGACGGTGAGCCGGATGCGATGACGGTGAAGCTGGCAGGCGGTTGAATCGGTTTTCACAGTAGACATCTGGCTGTGGGAGGCGGCTTGCCGGCGATGCTTTTTCTCAGTTGATCCGCCGGTGGCTGGTCTGACGCAATCGCCGGCAAGCCGCCTCCCACAGGTATGCATTTGGCTTTGTTACATCCCCGCCGGAGCACGCTGTACGCAGCGCTCACGCCGGTCATCCACGCGCTCGGCGAACCAGGCGGTGGTCAATTTGCGGGTGATCTTGGGGCTCTTCAGGGTGATGCCAGGCAGAATCGCTCGGGGTAATGGCTTGCCGGCCGCTCTGTCGGCCATCGCAAACACCTTGCGGTACAGATCGGTTTCTTCGAATTCGAAGGTGTCGCCCTGCTTGAGCTGGCTCCAGATCTGCGATTTGTTCATGCCCAGCCGGTCACCCAGCGTGCGCACTGCCAGCTCTGTCGAACCCGGCGATGTGGAGTCGAAACGAATCAGGTCACCGTCGAACGCCAGATCGATGCCCGTCGCCTGACTCACCGCAGCCTGAAACGCGGCGTTGCGGCTCGCGTACCAACCGGCGTTGAAATCGGCGAATCGGTACAGGGTTTTGTCATAGCTCACGGGGTAGCCCAGCAAGTGCGCGATGCCGAAGTACATGCCGCCGCGCCGGGTAAACACCTCACGTCGGATGGTGCCATCGACCGTGTAGGGATAATCCTCGGAACGCTTCTCTGCGAAGGCAATGCTGACCTGCATCGGGCCGCCGGTCTTGACCGGATTGAAGTTGCCGAACAGCGCCTGCCCCAGCGGCACCATGCCGATGAAGTCATCGAAAATCGCGCTCAGCTCTTTCTCGGTGCGGGCCGCATCAAGACGCTTGCCGTAGGTCTTGCCATCGGGTGAGCGAACGCGCAGCGCGGTGGCGATCAAGGCATTCGGAATATGCAGACGCGCCGCACGCCGATCTATTTCGGCGCGTGCAATGCGTCCCATGTCAGGAACGGCAGGGTCGACCTGATAGGTTGACTCCTGCTCGGTCACGGCCAGTACCGAACAGACATTCTCGGTGGTCAGGGGGATTTTCTGCGCTGTGAAGGCCGCCTGGATGTCCGTGGCCCACGCCTGACGGTCGCTGACCGTGGTCGGCATCAGGCGCAGGATTCGCGCCCGCGCCTGATCAGGGCTCAGTTCGGGTTCCTGTGGTCGCTGCGTGCCGCACGCGGCCAGCAGCATCAATGCGACGCTCATCGTGAGCGATTTGAACAGACCTTGATTCAATCCTTGACCCCGCTACATGTGCTCTTCTGAGTCCGGACTCAGTGTCCTGCGTCAGAACACTGACCAGTCGATCCTCGCACTGAGCTTTTCCAGCGCAGCCATACCGACAAGCGAATTGCCCGCTGCGTTCAATTCCGGGGACCACACACAGACCGAGAACCGCTCTGGCACAACGGCGACGATGCCGCCACCGACGCCGCTCTTGCCGGGCAGCCCGACCCGGTAGGCAAAGTTGCCCGCCTCGTCGTAAAGACCGCTGGTGGCCATGATCGAGTTCAGTTGCGTGGCCTGTCGGGCGCTCAGTATCTGCTCGCCGCTGTGAATGCAGAAACCCTGATTGGCGAGAAAACCGAAGGCGCGGGCCAGGTCGATGCAGCTCATGCTCAGGGCGCAATGATGGAAATAGCTGCGCAGTACATCTTCAACATCGCCATGAAAGTTGTCGAACGACTTCATCAGGTACGCCGCTGCCGCATTGCGCGACCGATGCTGGTATTCGGATTCTGCGACTTTGGAATCGGAGGTGATCGACGGGTTGCCGCACAGGCGCCGGACAAAGTCACGCATCGACAACGAGGGCGCCGCGAAGCGGGCCTGGTTGATGTCGCAGATCACCAGCGCACCGGCATTGATGAACGGGTTGCGTGGCCTGCCCCGTTCGAACTCCAGCTGCACCAGCGAATTGAACGGCTGGCCGGAAGGCTCGTGACCGAGACGCTGCCAGATATCCTCGCCCGAGTGCCCGATGGCCTGCACCAGACTGAACACCTTGGAAATGCTCTGGATCGAAAACCGCGTTTCGGCATCGCCTGCGCTGAACATCTGGCCGTCGTTGCCGTACACCGCGATGCCCAGTTGATCGGGCCTGACGCCACCCAATGCCGGAATGTAATCGGCCACTTTGCCCTGACCGATCAAGGGTCTCACTTCATCGAGGATTTCGTTCAGCAGGTCTTGCATCTAAGCGCCCCTTGTTTTGGGTGCGCACACTACACCAACAACAGGCGGCTGGCATCATCGCAAGGTGATATCCCGACTCTTCTCGAATGCCTGCCGGTCCACCCGCTCTGCAACCTTGACGGCATGAGGAAAGATTTTCTTCTCGACGAACAGATCATCGACCTGCTGCAGGGCGTCGACGTCGCGGTCTTCGACCGGTTCCAGTGCCTCGATGCCCCACAGGATTTATCCGCGCCCGACGCCGAGAGGCCTGTTCGTTCCTGAGCAAATCCATATAGAAACAATTCTCATAAGAGATGTTATATTGTATCTATAACTATCAGGAAGTCTCACATGTCGTCTCGTAGAATTGCGTCTCTGGCAGGCTTGGCCATCGGGATGCTCGGCAATCCCGGTTTTGCGGAAGAACAACAAAAAACCATCGAGCTGGAAAGCGTCAACGTCACCTCCGACTATCAATACGAAACGGCAACCAGCCCGGTACAGGGCTATCGCGCAACCCGCTCCGCCACCGCAACCAAGACCGATACCGCGATCAAGGACATCCCGCAGTCGATCAGTGTGGTGCCTGCGTCGGTGCTGAAGGATCTGGGCAGCAACAGCGTCGATCGGGCGCTGGACTTCGCTGGCGGCGTGTCGAAGCAGAACAATTTCGGTGGTCTGACGCTCTACGAGTACAGCATTCGCGGCTTCACCACCTCCGAGTTCTACAAGGACGGTTTCAGCGCCAACCGTGGCTACCCCGCCACGCCCGACGCGGCGAACATCGAGCGTATCGAGGTCCTCAAGGGTCCCGCCGCCAGCCTGTATGGCCGTGGTGATCCAGGCGGTACCGTCAACATCGTCACCAAGAAGCCACAGCGTGAAGCCTTCACCACCCTGCAGACCAGCGCTGGCAGTTGGGACCGCTATCGCACGGCGCTGGACGTCAACACGCCGCTGGACGAGGAAGGCAACCTGCTGTCGCGGGTCAATCTGGCAGTCGAAGACAACAACAGCTTTCGCGATCATGTCGAAAGCAAACGGGTGTTCGTTGCGCCCTCCTTCAGCTGGCAATTGAATCCTGACACTCACCTGTTGGTGGAAACCGAGTTCGTCCGTCATACATCGACCTTCGACCGCGGCGTCGTCGCGCCCAACAACAAATGGAGCGGCGTGTCGCGCTCGACCTTTCTCGGCGAACCCGACGACGACATCGATAACGACAACAACATGGTCCAGTTCGCGCTGGATCATCAGCTCAATGACACCTGGTCGTTGCGCCTGGCCAGTCATTACAAACAGGGCGAGATGTCGGGTTACGCCAGCGAATCGCGTCCTCTGAGCGCCGACGGCCGCACCGTCAACCGCCGCTATCGTGAGCGCGACAACAATTGGCATGACAGCATTACCCAGCTTGAACTGCGCGGCCGTTTCGAGGGCATGGGCCTTGAGCACGAAGTGCTGATCGGCACCGAATACGAGAACTACCGCAAGAACGAGCGCGTCACCAACATCGCGCCGGTGGCGGGCACCAGCTATGCCATCGACCTTTACAACCCGGTCTACGGCCAGCCCAAACCCAACGGTGCCCGCTCAGGCACTGACTTCTTCGAACATGTCGAAAGCCGTGCGTTGAATCTGCAGGATCAGATTGTGTTCACCGACAAGCTGCGCGGGATGATCGGTGCGCGCTTCGAACATTTCGATCAGCAGATTGACGACTACACCACCAACCGGACGTCCGGCCAGCGGCACGACGCGTTCACTCAGCGTGCGGGGCTTCTGTATCAGCTCACGCCACAGGTCGGCCTGTTCACCAACGTCTCGACCTCGTTCAAACCCAATAACGGGCTCGACGCGTCAGGCAACACCTTCGATCCGGAAGAAGGCATTGGTTACGAAGCGGGTATCAAGAGTGAACTGTTCGATGATCGTCTGAGCACCACGCTGTCTGCGTTTCACATCGAGAAGGAAAACGTGCTGGCCCTCGACCCGTCCACTGACACCAACCGCGCCGTGGGTAAAGCGCGCAGCCAGGGTTTCGACCTGCAGTTCACCGGGCAAGTAACCGAAGCGGTTCGCGTGATCGGTGCCTTCGCTTACATCGACGCCGAAGTCACCAAGGGTGACCGCACGATCCCGACCGGCAGCCGAATCCTCGGCGTGGCAAAGCACAGCGGCAGTCTGCTGGGCGTCTACGAATTCCAGGAAGGCGTGCTGCGTGGTTCGGACGTCGGCGCCGCCTACACCTATGTCGGCGACCGTTCCGGCGAGTCAGGCACCCGCTTCGAGCTGCCTGCGTACCAGACCGTCGATTTGCTCGCCCACTACAAGGCCAGCGATAACGTGACCGTGGGGTTGAACCTCAACAATATTTTCGACGAGAAATATTATGAGCGCTCCTTCAGCAATTACTGGGTCGCACCAGGCGAGCCGCGTAACTTCACGGTCAGCCTCACGCTGAATCTCTGATCACCCAAACAACAAGGATGCATCATGCTTTCATCGAAACCGCTCGTGGCCCTGAGCCTGCTCAGCGCACTATTCGCCGCTCAGGTCAGTGCCCATGGATTGTGGACCGAACAGCGTCGCGGCAACATCGAAGTGGTCTACGGCCACGGCGCCGAGGACAACGCGTTCAAGGCGCAGAAAGTCAGCGGCGCCTGGGCGTATGACCTTCAGGGCCGGATGATTCCGGTGACCGTGCAACGTCTGGACGATCACGCGCGCCTGGTGCCGCTCAAGCCGCCGGCCGTGATGTCGGTCGCGCTGGACAACGGCATGTGGACCCGCAACGCCGAGAAGAAATGGATCAACGAGGGACGCAGCAAGGTGCCCAACGGCACCGACTCGATCCACACCTTCAAGTACAGCGTGGCCATCTACGAAGAAGGTGCGAAGCTGCCGACGTTCGAAAAGCTGAACTTCGTCATCGTGCCCCAGGCTGATCCGTTGAAGGTTGGCGTTGGCAAGCCGCTGCCGGTCAAGGTTCTGCTCGATGGCAAACCCGCTGCGGGTATCAAGCTGATCGGCGATTACCGCAGCGCGCCGGACGTGGTCAGCGCCGAGACCGATGCTCAGGGCCTGGCCACTGTGGTGGTGCGTAATGAAGGCTTGAACATCATCGCAGCCGAAGTGACGCTGCCGGTGAAGGACAACGCCGATATCGCCGAGCGTGGCCTGTTCACCTCGCTGACTTTCGTGGGTGAAGCGCACCACGATTGATGCCTGACACGCTGCGCTGATGCGCAGCGAACACAGGGTTGTGAGAGGCCTCTTTGCGACAGCGCTGTCGCGCAGCAAACCTCGTGGGAGATTCTATGGTTTTGGGAAACCCCTCAAGCCGCCTTTGATTGATATTCGCTCTGGGTTTTTAACAGGGCGAATACGACTCGAGCCATCTTCCTTGCCAGCATGACCAAGGCTTGAGTGGTGCTGAAGCCACGCTTTCTCTGCTCTTCATAAAACGGCTTCCACGCGGCTGTACGGCTGCCAGACATGGCCGCGTTATGAAGCAGCCGACGGGCTTCCGGATCGCCACGCTTGGTCAGGCGGCGCGGCCCGTCACTTTGTCCGGATTTGGACACCCTGAGGTCCAGGCCTAAAAAGGCGATGAAGGCGTTGGCGTTGCTGAATTCGCCTCGCTGAAAAGTAGTGACCAGCCGGGCCGCCGTCAGAAAGCCGATACCTTCTACTTTCATGCAACGACTGACCTGTCCCATCAACTCGGCTCGCTGCAGGACATCCTTGATCTTCTTCTCGACCAGCGCTTCAAGGCGCTTCATCGAATTGATCTGCGCCGCGAACGCTGTTTTCAACAGGGGCTCATTGGACCAGCTCTGAACCAGTCCGGTACGCGCCTGGACCAACGCCGCACGACGACGAAACAGGCTCAGCAACTGACGATAAAGCGGGCACGGCGGTACCCAAGGGTGCAGCTCGTCAGCCTCTTTCTTCAAATATCGGGCAAGCAAACGAGCGTCCAGCGCATCCGTCTTGGCGCGTACATTGACGCCTTTTCGGTAATGGCTCAGTTGGTAACCATCGATCATATAGATGGTGCAGCCGGCCTCATAAGCCATGTCGGCGAACAGTACGTGGTAGGTATTGGTGGCTTCGACAGCGATTGACACCGTTCCAGCCAAGGTACGCAACCACTTGCTGATAGACGCCTTGGTGTTGGGAATCGCTTCAAGTCGGTCGGACTGGTCCTGATAGATCACCAGCTCATTTTTGGCGACGTCTACTCCGACGACAGGTTTAGTCTGGGCAACCAGCATTGCCATGGCGCAATCTCCGGGATAAGGTTTGAGAACTTGAAGGGACCACCCAGAGGCGCAGGCTTGTTTCTATCGTAGGTCGCGAGCCATAAGCATTCTTTATCGGCGCTTGGGTGAAAGGAGGAGGGGTGAAATCTCCCACAGGTCTGTACTGCGCAAACAGTCAGAAGCGAACTGAGTCCCTCCTCCTCCCTTCAAGTCCTACCATACAAGCGGACTTGTCCGCGAAAAGGCCTGTACATCCGACGACTATTCATCGGCTGAACTACAGCATTCGCGGACAAGTCCGCTCCCACAAAATCCGGTTTCTTCAGCGGGTTACAGGTTGTTCGATAAGAGACGGCTTGCCAGCGATGCGTGTTTTCAGTCGACTTTTCAGTGACTGGCCTGACGTCATCGCCGGCAAGCCGCCTCTCACATTTAGATCCGTGTCATGACCGCACTGATTTACAAATACTTCAACCAGGTGATATCCCGACGCCGCGCCTTGAGTGATGCGAACCAGCGCACGGCGGGGAACAGCACCACTGCCAGCACAATGGACGTCAGCCAGACGCCCCACATGTGGTCGAAGCCGAAGTAGTTGCCCTGATTCTTGCCCCAGATCGCCAGTGCAATCAGGTACAGGATCTTCAGCACGTACAGGTGCAGCAGGTAGAAGAACATCGGTGCCGAACCCAGCACCACCAGCGGTCGCAGCCAGCCCTTTTCCTGACAGTGCTCGAAGGCGATCAGAATCAGCATGCCGATGCCCAGCGTCAGGCTGATGAACAGCAACGACGGCGGGTACTTGGTGATATTCAAAAAGCTCATCACGGTCTGTATTCCAGTCTCGCCCACGCTCCACGGTTTTTCACCGTAGCCGTTGATCAGGCGCAGCACCAGGAAGGCCTGCAGCGCACCCAGACCGCACATCCACAGTTTGGTGCGGCGTGACGCCGCGTCGTACCCCGCAGAGAACCACGGCCCTGCGGCGTAGCCCAGAGCAATGATGCCGATCCACGGCAGCAACGGGTAAGAGGTACGCAAACGCAGGTTGTCCGAGACGTCGATCCAGCCACGGTCATGCAGGATGGCCCAGGGAATGTGCATCGCCGAGTCGACGCCGAAGTGCAGCGAATCCAGCAGGTTATGACCGGCAATGATCACCACGCCAATCACCACCAGCGCCCAGCGGGGCAGGTAGACCATCGCCGACAGCGCCACCATGCTAAGGCCGATGGCCCAGATTACCTGCAGGTAGATCACGGTCGGCGGGAACTGGAAGGTCCAGGCAAAGCTCACCAGCGTGAACTCGAGGGCGATCAGGAACAGGCCGCGTTTGAGCAGGAATGCCGAAACGTCCGCCCGGCCGCTGTATTTCTCGCCATACAGGTAAGCCGAAAGCCCGGTCAGCAGGACAAACAACGGTGCACACAGGTGCGCCAGCAGGCGGCTGAAAAACAGCTCGGGCTCGGTGCTTGCCACCTCCATCGGGTCTAGCACCTGACGGTGCAGAAAGAAGGTTTCCCGCACGTGGTCCAGCAGCATGAAAAGAATGATCAGCCCGCGAAGAGCATCGATGGAACGCAGCCGGGAAGCCGGCGCACGTGAGGGATGAACAGCTGTCGTCATGAAGGGTCAAGGTCCGTGGGTGGGTGGGCGGTGTCGATTTTCCTGGCTGTTGCAGGCTCCCCGATCCAGAACGGGAAGCCCTTCGACCCTGTTTAAAACTCGTTCTGCAACGCCTTGTAGCCGCGCACCAGATCGATATTGGTGTGCGCCACGTCTTCGGAAAACTCCGAAGCCGAGATGCTCACTGGCGGGTATTGCGAAAGGTCGGTATTAGGCCCGATCCGGGTGGTGGACGGCACGTAAAAGTTTTCCGGCAGGTCGCGGCCGTCAACCACCGAGTTGTGGCGCACCACGCTGCCATTGCCGACCTGACAGTTGAAGAGCACGCTGTTGAAGCCGATGAACACCCGGTCACCGACCTGACACGGCCCGTGCACGATGGAGCGGTGGGCAATCGAAGTGAACTCGCCGATGGTCACTGCCGCGCCGGATTTGGAATGGATCACCACGCCGTCCTGAATGTTGGAGTTGGCGCCGATCACGATGGGTTCCATGTCGCCTGTGGCATCGACTTCATCGGCGCGGATCACTGCATAGGGGCCGACGAACACATTGTCCTTGATGATGACCTTGCCGCAGATGATTGCGGTCTTGTCGATGTAGGCGGATTCGGCAATCACCGGCAAATGGCCGGACGGGTTTTTACGGATCACGGTGGCAAGCCTCAGGTCAGGTAGTTGGACGTTTGTGCAGCAGCATCATGTGGGTGAAGGCTTTCGAAATGGCGCACGCTGACGCTGGAAGCGGCGTACAGGCCTTCCAGTGCCTGCTGGATCTTGCGGGCAGCGTCTTCGACGTACATCAGGTTCTGGCCGTTGAGCCGGGCGAATGCCTGCTCGTCGGCGCGCTTGACGGCGGTCTGGACCGGCGTCCCGAGAGCACGCTCGGTGGTGTCGATCAGTGCCATCAAACCAAGCTCGGTAGCGTGCTCCGGAATACGTACCTGAACCGTCGCCACGCTGCGCTGGCTGTGCGGCGTGGCCAGCGAGCCGTTGGCGCGCAACCAGTTCGCGACCTGCATGGTGTCGACAAAGGTCTGGCGGTCGAAATGAGCGATGAACGCGCTTTCCAGCAACTGTCGCGACAGCGCCGCCGAGCACGGGCAGGTAGACGAATAGGTAATGCCCACCGACAGATCCAGAGACAGGCGCCCCGCTTCCCAGATGCCTTCGAGCGTGACCGGATAGGATTTCCAGCCGCTGAGCCCTTCGGTGACCAGCGCAGGGCGGCGACACAGCAGGTTGAAATTCAGCCTGATGCGCGAGCGGGTCGAACGGCAACTGGCGTGGCTTTCCACCATCGCTTCAAGCAGGTCCGCCAAGGACGCGACGTTGAGCTCACGCTCTTCGGCAAAGCGGTCGAGCAGGCGATACAGCCGCGACATGTGAATGCCTTTGACACTCGGGTCGGCCAGATCAACATGCAGGTCCACAAAGGCATGCACCGAATGGCTGACACCCTCTTCGCTCAAACGTATCGGCACTTCGATGGCTTGCATGCCGACCCAGTCGAGAGCGATCAGGGCCGAAGACGCTTCCGTCAGGGCAACATCAGGGAGAGAGTTGTTCATGTGAGTCGGTCGTCTCGTTGGCTGGCCTCGCTTGGAACGCGATGCCTGATGTCTTGGGGCGTTTATCACCCCCACACAAATTCGTTACACTATAACATCATCAATACCAACAGCATCAACCGAACACGCAGCCCGCCCTGACCATAACGGACGCACTCGCCGGAAAATCCGGCTACAGGTTTCAGGTCTTCGTCAATTCCTCGATCAGAAAGTCCCGGAATGCCGACACGGCCGCAGGCAGGTTGCGCCCTGCCATGCTTTGCAGTTCGATGCGCCGCGCCTTCATGCCTTCATCGCTGATCGGCAGGGAAACGAGTTGTTTTTCCTGCACGCGCTTGTCCAGGGTCATCTCGCTGGACAGACTGATGCCGCCCTCCTCACTCACAAAGCGCAGCAGCGCACCGATGTAGTTGCTGGTCAGCACCGGATCGAACATCAGGCCCTGCACGCCGCAGCAGATGTCGAACAGTTGTCGCAGCGTGGTATCGGTGTTGGTCAGGGCAATGGCGTAGGGCTGCAACTCGGCCAGCGCCACTTCCTTGCGTGACGCCAGTGGATGGTTGGGGCTGACCACCGCACAGATCGCGCCGCTGTGCACGTGCTCGACCTTGATTTCATTCTGCGGCGTGAGGCTGAACGTCAGGCACAGGTCCGCGTCGCCCGAACGCACCCGTTCGGTAGCCTGGGCGGGTGCGCAGACTTCCATGGAAAAGTGGATGCCTTCATAGATTTGCCGGAAACGGGCGATGCATTGCGGTAGAAAGTCCAGCGCAAACCCTTCGGAACAGGCCAGCCGCACATGCCCCCGCTGCAACCCCTGCAGCTCGGTAATTTCCAGCACCACCTGCTCGGCTTCCAGCTGCGATTTGCGCGCGTAGGCAGCCAGCCGAGTCCCGGCCTCGCTGAGCACCATACCTCGCGCCTGACGCTCGAACAGCACGGCGTCCAACTCGCGTTCCAGCTTGCTGATCTGTCGGCTGACCGCCGAGGACGCGACATTGAGCCGGGTTGAAGCTTCGCTGATCGAACCGCACCGCGCCACTTCCAGAAAATAGCGCAGGGCCGTGGATTGAACGCCGTAGAGCTGCATGACGACTCCTGTGTTGCCTTTTTGGCAATGAAAGGTTCGAAATATTGTACTTGTGGCATTGATACGCTTTGCCTAGAGTCGTGTCGAGGCCGTCGGCTAGACCAAAAGAAAATCATGGCCGCTCAAGACATACCCCTCTTCTCGCATTTGCGATCCCACTGCCCTTTGATCCAATCACTTTGCCTTAGGGAGACAACGGCATGGGCATCAAGGGTTTCGCTCGCAGCATTGCGCTGTTGGGCCTGTTCAGCAGCTTTTCCGCCTTCGCCGGCAAGGCCGACGACACACTGGTTTACGCCTCCGACAGCGAGCCGGAAAACATCAGCCCCTACCACAACGACTTGCGCGAAGGCGTGATCCTCGGTCGCCTGATCTGGGACAACCTGGTCTATCGCAACCCCGACAACGGTCAATACGAACCGATGCTCGCAACCAGCTGGAAGCAGGTCGATGACACCACCATCGATTTTCAGCTGCGCGAAGGCGTGAAGTTCCACAACGGCGATCCGTTCACCGCCGACGACGTGGTGTTCACCCTCAACTACGTCGTGTCTCCCGAATCCAAAGTGGTCACAGTGCAGAACGTCGACTGGATCAAGAGCGCCGAAAAACTCGGTGACTACAGCGTCCGCCTGCACCTGAAAAAGCCCTTCCCGCCCGCACTGGAATACCTGTCCAACGCGGTGCCGATGTTTCCGAAAAAGTACTTCGAGCAGGTCGGGCTTGCAGGCTTCAGTCGCAAGCCTATCGGCACTGGCCCTTATAAGGTCATCGCCATCGCGACCGGCGAAGGCGTGAAGATGGACAAGAACCCTGACTACTTCAAGGACAGCCCGCAGGGCCAGCCAAAGATCAGCCACATCAACTTCCGGGTAATCGCCGACGCCGAAACACGACTCGCCGAATTGATGACCGGCGGCATCGACTGGACCTGGCGCGTTGCGCCGGATCAGGCCGAAAACCTCAAGGTCATGCCCAATCTGGTGGTCACCAGCGGCGCGACAATGCGCATCGGCTTTCTGATTCTCGATGCCCGCGGCACGTCTACGGCCGACTCGCCCATGAAGCACTTGAAGGTGCGCCAGGCGATCAACCACGCCATCAACCGTGAAGGTCTGGCCTCGCAACTGGTGGGCGGCGAAAGCAAACCGCTGCAGGTCGCCTGCTATCCGGGCCAGTTCGGCTGCGACACCACGGCAGCCACGGTCTACAACTACGACCCGGCCAAGGCCAAGGCGCTGTTGGCCGAAGCGGGTTACCCGAATGGTTTTGAGACCGAGATCTTCGCCTACCGCGACCGTGACTACGTCGAGGCGATCATCGGCAACCTGCGCGCCGTCGGCATCAACGCCAAGCTTCGCTACCTGAAATACGCCGCCCTGCGTGACCAGCAACGCGGCGGCAAGGTGCCGATGTCGTTCCAGGCCTGGGGGTCGTTCTCGATCCTCGACACGTCGGCCTCGGCAGGCACCTGGTTCAAGGGCAATCCCGACGACAACATCAAGGACCCGCAAGTCCAGGGCTGGCTGCAGACCGCCGACAATGCACTGGACCCGCAGGTGCGCAAGGACAACTACCGCAAGGCGTTGCAGCGCATCAGCGAACAGGCCTACTGGGCGCCGCTGTTCAACTACTCGATGAATTACGCCTACGTCTCGGACCTGAACTTCAAGCCGTACCCGGACGAGTTGCCGCGCTTCGTGTTGTCGAGCTGGAAGTAATGCCCTGAACGGGTGACCGCCCTCCGCGCGGCTCACCCCGTCATCCCATGGATACAAGGTCACGTGCCATGTCTGGATTTCTGCTGCGCCGCCTGGGCATTGCCCTGTGCGTCGCGATTACCGTCTCGGTGATCAGCTTTTCCCTGCTGCACCTGTCCGGTGATCTGGCCACCGCCATTGGCGGTCCGGAAGCCACCAGCGAGCAGATCGAACAGATCCGCGTGCAATACGGCCTCAACAAACCGCTGGTCACCCAGTATTTCGAGTGGCTGAGTGATGTGTTGCGGCTCGATCTGGGTGATTCGTTCTTCTTTCAGGAATCGGTCTACAACCTGATCGCGTCGCGCCTGTCGATCACCCTGGGGCTGGGCGCCATGGCACTGAGCATCGCGCTGTTGATCGCCATTCCGCTGGGCGTTCTGGCGGCAGTGAAACGCGACACCTGGATCGACCGGCTGGCGCTGAGCATCGCTGTTCTGGGTCAGGCGATGCCGAGTTTCTGGTTCGCACTGATGCTGATCGTGGTGTTCTCGGTGACGCTCAAATGGCTGCCCGTGTCGGGCAATTCAACCTGGGCGCACTTCGTGATGCCAGCCATTGCGCTGGGCTACTACGCCACGCCCGCCATCATGCGTCTGACCCGTGCCGGAATGCTCGACGTGCTCAATTCCGATTACATCCGTACCGCACGCGCCAAGGGCCTGCGCCCCGGCACAGTGCTGTTCAAGCATGCGCTGCGCAACGCGCTGATCCCGGTGGTGGCGCTCGCCGCCGTGGAATTCGGTTTCATGCTCGGCGGCTCGGTGGTCATCGAAACTGTGTTCTCGCTGCAAGGCATCGGCCAGCTGGCCTGGGACGCAATTGCCCGTGACGACTTCCCGGTGGTGCAGGCGGTGGTGCTGTTGATTGCCGTCATCTACATCGTCCTCACCCTGCTGGCCGATGTGCTCAACGCACTGCTCGACCCGCGCATCCGCGTGAAATAGGAGGTTCCATGAGCACAACCACCGCTTCGCCGCTGGTGATCAACGATTACCAGCCGCCCGCCAGAAGTGTATTGCGCACGTTGCGCCTGAGCTTCGGCCATCGCGGCTTTGCCATCGGTGCCGTATTGCTGCTGATCATCGTGCTAGGCGCGCTGTTCGCACCGTGGCTCGCGCCGTACGATCCTTACATCCAGGACGTGATGCTGCGCATGAAACCGCCGGTGTGGATGGCCAACGGCACCTGGGACTACGTACTCGGCACCGACAAGCTGGGCCGCGATTACTTGTCGCGGTTGCTGTACGGGGCACGCATTTCGTTGTTCATCGGGTTCTCGGCGGCGCTGATTTCCGGCGTCATCGGCACCATCATGGGCCTGCTCGCCGGTTACTTCGGCGGCAAGGTGGACGCCGTCATCAGCTACCTGATCACCACGCGTCTGGCGATGCCGGTGGTAATGATCGCGCTGGCCTCCGCTTCGTTGATCGGCGGTTCGCTGAAGGTGGTGATCATCCTCCTCGGCTGCCTGTTGTGGGACCGCTTCGCCGTGGTGGTGCGTGCTGCCGTGCAGCAGATTCGAGACGCTGAATACGTGGCCTCGGCGCAAGCCCTCGGCTGCTCGACCCTGCGCATTCTGGCCAGTGAAATCCTGCCCAATCTGGTCGGTGCGCTGATCGTGGTCGCCACGCTGGAAATGGCCCACGCCATCCTTCTGGAGTCGGCGCTGTCGTTCCTCGGCGTCGGCGTGCAACCGCCGATTCCGTCCTGGGGCCTGATGATCGCCGAAGGCAAGCCGTACATGTTCTTTTCCCCGTGGGTCATCGCCATTCCCGGTATCGCACTGATGGTGCTGGTACTGGGCATCAATCTGGTCGGCGACGGCCTGCGTGATCTGATCCTGCCCGACGGGCGCAACTGACAGAGGAGATTCGGACATGGCGCTGTTGCATGTTGAAAACCTGCGTGTCGACATCCCCTTGGGGCAGGACACGCTGCACGCGGTACGCGGTCTGGACTTTCAGGTCGAACGAGGAGAGATGCTGTGTATCGTCGGCGAGTCGGGCTGCGGCAAATCCCTGACCTCGCTGGCGCTCATGGACCTGCTGCCTCGCAAGGCCCGGCGCACCGCGACCCGATTGAGTCTGGACGGCATCGACATGCTGGGCCAGAGCGAGCGGCAGATGTGCGACCTGCGCGGCAACCGCCTGGCGATGATCTTTCAGGAACCCATGACCTCGCTCAATCCCGCCTACAGCATTGGCGATCAGCTCAGCGAAGTGCTGACCCGGCATCGCAAGGTGTCACGCAAGGACGCCCTGCTGCGGGCTGCGCAGATGCTGGAAAAGGTCGGCATCAGCAACGCCGGGGAGCGCTTGCGCCAGTATCCGCATCAGCTTTCGGGCGGTCTGCGTCAGCGGGTGATCATCGCCATGGCACTGATGTGCGAACCGGACGTGATCATCGCCGACGAACCCACCACGGCGCTGGACGTGACCATTCAGGCGCAGATCCTGCGGCTGATCCGCGACCTCCAGAAAGAGCTGGGGCTGGCGGTGATCTTCATCACCCACGACCTGGGGCTGGTGGCACGCATCGCTGACCGCGTGGCGGTGATGTACGCCGGGCAAATCGTCGAGACCGCGCCGGCCGTCGAGCTGTTCGAAAACCCGCAGCATCCTTACACGCGTGGCTTGCTGGCGAGCATTCCGATTCCGGGACGCACTCAACCGGGTCAACCCCTGGGCTCGATTCCCGGTCTGGTGCCCAGCCTCGTTGGCGAGCAGCACGGTTGTGCGTTTCGCAACCGCTGCCCGCAGGCGATTCCAGCCTGCGCCGACGACGTTCCGGCCATCAACGGCCACGACCACATGACCCGCTGCCTGTTTGCGGCACCGGGCGCAGAACCGGTGTTTCATCGCGAGGGCGCACGGTCATGAACCAGGCACTGAAAACCAGCGTAAAAAAAGACATCGCCCTGGAGCTGTGTGACATCCGACGCGAGTTCACCATCAGCCGGGGCTTTTTCAAACCGACTGCCACATTGAAAGCCGTCGATGGTGTGTCTCTGCGCCTGATGCGCGGTGAAACCCTGGGGCTGGTCGGCGAGTCCGGCTGCGGCAAAAGCACCCTGGCCAAGATGCTGCTGGGTCTGCTGGCACCCAGCAGCGGCGACGTGCTGGTCAATGGCAAGCATCTGGCGGGCACCGACCGCAAGGAGATGGCGCGGCGCATACAGCCGATCTTTCAGGACCCCTACTCTTCACTTAATCCACGCAAAACCCTGCGCGAGATCGTCACCCTGCCGCTGATCGTGCACGACATCGGCAGCAACGCAGAACGCCGCAAGCGCACCGAAGACATGATGGACGTGGTCGGCCTGCCCAAGCGGGTGATCGACAGTTACCCCAGCCAGTTGTCCGGCGGCCAGCGCCAGCGTGTGGCGATTGCGCGGGCACTGGTGATGCGACCCGATGTGCTGATCTGCGACGAACCTACTTCGGCGCTGGACGTGTCGGTTCAGGCGCAGATTCTCAATCTGTTGCAGGACCTCAAGCAGGAGTTCGGCCTGACCTACCTGCTGATCAGCCATAACCTGGCCGTGATTGAACATCTGGCCGACCGAGTGGCTGTGATGTACCTGGGCAAGATCGTCGAGGAGCGCACCCGCGAATCACTGTTTGCCCGGCCCGGTCATCCCTACACCCAGGCGCTGCTGGACTCGGTGCTCACACCCGATCCGCATCTGGGCATTCCCGAACTGGGTCTGCAGGGCGCCTTCCCCAACCCCATGTCGCCGCCGTCGGGCTGTGCGTTTCATCCACGCTGCCCAAGCTGCATGACGGTCTGCAAGAACCAGTATCCCGCCACCGACACGCTGGAAGGCGGAACCGTCCGTTGCCATTTGCGTGACACCCCGAAAACCCTGGAGCTGATTCCCTCATGACTAGCCGTTCGCACGCCATCGACAACGTCACCGAACAGTTCGACAACGGCGCTTTCTTCGCCCTGCTTGGCGAGAGCGTCGCGTACCCGACTCAGAGTCAGGAACCGGAAAGCCTGTCCGAGTTGTACCGCTACCTCACCGATTTCATCACGCCGCAGGTCGAGCGGCTGGGCTTCACGGCCAGCCTTCACGACAACCCGGTGGCCGGGCGCGGCCCGCTGATGATTGCCACGCGAATCGAAGATCCGTCCCTGCCGACCCTGCTCAGTTACGGGCACGGCGATGTGGTGCGCGGCTACGATGCGCAATGGCAGCCGGGCCTGTCGCCCTGGCAGGTAGTCGAGCGCGGCGAGCGCTGGTATGGCCGGGGCACAGCGGACAACAAGGGCCAGCACCTGATCAACCTGACGGCGCTTGAGCAGACGCTCAAGGCGCGGGGCGGCAAGCTGGGTTTCAACGTCAAGCTGCTGCTGGAAATGGGCGAAGAAGACGGATCACCGGGGTTGAGCCTGTTTTGCCAGCAGCACGCAGAAGACCTGGCCGCCGACATTTTCATCGCCTCCGACGGACCACGTCTGGCGGCGGCAAGGCCGACGCTGTTTCTCGGCTCGCGTGGCGTCTTCAACTTCGAGCTCAGCGTGCACTTGCGCGACGGCGCGCATCATTCCGGCAACTGGGGCGGTCTGTTGGCCAACCCCGGCATCATTCTGGCCAACGCCATTGCCAGCCTTGTGGACGAGCATGGTCGAGTCAAAGTTGCGGGGCTGATGCCGACCGCCATTCCCGAGGCGGTGCGTACGGCACTGGCCGATATAGAAGTGGGCGGCGGGCCCGGCGATCCGGTCATCGATCCTCACTGGGGCGAGCCGGATCTTTCATTGAGCGAGAAAGTCTTCGGCTGGAACACGCTGGACATTCTGGCCTTCAAGACCGGCAATCCTGATGCTCCGGTCCACGCCATTCCCGGCAAGGCCCATGCGCTGTGCCACATACGCTTCGTGGTTGACAGCGATTACACGACGTTCATTCCGGCCGTGCGGGCGCACCTGGATGCGCACGGTTTCACTCAGGTGGAGGTGAAGCAGACGCGCATGGACGTCATGCACGCCACGCGCCTGTCACCGAACAGCCCGTGGGTCGGCTGGGCGCTGGAGTCGCTGAGCAGAACCACCGGCAAGAAACCTGCGCTGCTGCCCAATCTGGGCGGTTCACTGCCCAATGACGTGTTTGCCGAGGTGCTCGGTTTGCCGACGGTCTGGGTGCCCCATTCCTACCCGGCCTGCTCACAGCATGCACCCGATGAACATCTGCTGGCTCCGGTGGTGAAAGAAAGCCTGCAGATCATGGCCGGTCTATTCTGGGACCTGGGCAATGACGGCGCTCGTCTGGCCCGTGAACATCAGGCACAGGAAACAGGCCAATGAATCAGGCACAACTGAACGCAACACAATGGCTGTCCGGGCAATTCGACGCCATGGAGGCATTACTGCAACAACTGGTCGACATCGACTCCAACAGCTACGACAAGGCCGGTGTCGATGCCGTCGGCGACCTGCTTGCGGCGCAGTTGCAGGCCGACGGGATAGGCGTAGAGCGCATTGCAGTCGAGGGCTTTGGCGATGTGTTGCTGGCTGAACTGCCCGGTGGACCGGGCAAGCCGGTCCTGTTGCTGGGTCATCGCGACACGGTATTCCCCAAGGGCACCACCACGACTCGTGGTTACACGCGGGACGAGAAGCTGGCGTATGGCCCTGGCGTTGCCGACATGAAAGGCGGTCTGGTGCTGAACTGTTTTGCGCTCAAAGCACTCAAGCGCGCCGGTCCGCTGCCGTTTCCGGTGCAGATTCTGTATACCGGCGACGAAGAGATCGGCTCAGGCAGTGCACGCATGCACATCGAACGACACGCCAGAGCCGCACGCGCCGTGCTCAATCCCGAGCCGGGCCGGGCCAGCGGCAATGTGGTCAGCGCCCGCAAAGGCGGCGCGACGCTGGTCATCGAAGTCAGCGGCCGGGCTGCGCACTCCGGCGTCAACCATGCCGACGGTGCCAGCGCCATTGAGGCGCTGGCGCACAAGGTGATCAAGCTGCATGCGCTGACCGACTACGCGGCGGGTATCACCACCAACGTCGGGTTGATGTCGGGCGGAACCTCCAGCAATACCGTGGCACCGACCGCCACAGCCAGACTCGACGTGCGCTTTATCGAACTGCGTCAGTGGGGCGACATACTCACGGCCATTCAGGCCATCGTCGACGCGGAGGAACTGCCCGGCACCTCGGCCAGGCTGCTGGAAGCCACGACCTTCCTGCCGATGGAAGCGCAGCACAGCACCGACCTGTTGCAGCGCTACCAGAGCGTCGCGGCGGAACTGGGGTTCAGCGTGGAAGGCGAATTCACCGGCGGCTGCGCCGACTCGGGCTTCACCGCAAGCCTGAGCATCCCCACCCTGTGCGGACTGGGGCCGGTGGGCGGCAAGGTGCACACCGACCGCGAATACCTGGAGCTTGACACCCTCGTGCCGCGTGGTCAGGCGCTGGTAGCGACCATCGTGGGGTTGGCGGAATGATCAGTGCGAGCCTTGGATTGATCGCACAGATTGCGGATTCAGTGAGCCGAGCGCATGACGTGAATAACGCTGAAGCTTGGCCACGCAGCCCACGACGCTCTGCGTCGCACTCCAGAGCGGACGCGGAGCGTCCTGAGAGGCGTTACCACGCAGAGCGTGGGAACGATCATCAAAGGCTTGCGCGCCCACTTTGAGCGCGAAGGCGGGAACGATCAGTCATCTCTGGGCCGACCCTATTACTTGAGGAAACCACATGCCTTTTTCATCCGACCTGCTGGAAAAATCTGCCACCGAACTCCGCACGCTGATCGGCAATCGACAGCTGTCGCCCGTCGAGCTGCTGAACGCCAGCATCGAACGCATTGAGACCCTAAACCCGAAGATCAACGCCTTCGCCGCGACCTGTTTCGAGCGGGCGCGGGAGGAAGCGGTTCAGGCCGAACAGGCCGTGATGCAAGGCAAGCCGCTGGGTTTGCTGCATGGTCTGCCGATCGGGATCAAGGACCTGGAAGAAACCGCAGGCGTCCTCACCACCTACGGCTCGCAACTGTTTCGCGACAATATCCCCAGTCAGGACAACCTGCTGGTGGCGCGTCTGCGCAGCGCCGGGGCGATCATGGTCGGCAAGACCAACGTCCCGGAGTTGGGCGCAGGCGCCAACACCCGCAACGTGGTGTGGGGCGCAACCGGCAACCCGTTCAATCCCGAGCTGAACGCAGGCGGCTCGTCCGGGGGTTCCGCCGCAGCGCTGGCCGTGGACATGGTGCCGTTGTGCAGCGGCTCGGACACGGGCGGCTCGTTGCGCATCCCCGCTGCGCTGTGTGGCATCGTCGGCTTGCGCCCTTCACCCGGACTGGTGCCGAGCGAGCGCAAAAAACTTGGCTGGACACCGTTGTCGGTGGTCGGGCCGATGGGACGCAACGTCGCCGATACGTTGCTGCAGCTGCGCGCCAGCGCCGGTCTGGCGCACTCCGACCCACTGAGCTATGCAGTGGCAGATAACGAGTTTGCGCCGCGCACTATCGACCTCAGCCAGTTGCGCGTCGGCTACAGCGAAGACTTCGGCACCTGCGCGGTGGACGAGCAGATTCGCGCAGTATTCCGGGAAAAGATCGGTGCCCTGAAATCGCTGTTCAAATCCTGCGAGCCCATCGACCTGAACCTCGGCACTGCGCATCGCACCTTTGACGTCCTGCGCGCCGAGGCCTTCGTTGCCGGTTTGCAGGACGCCCACGACAAGGATCCCGACGCACTCGGCCCCAACACCCGCGCCAATTTCGACATGGGCGCGGCGATGTCGCTGCAGGATTGCGTGAAGGCCCATGCCGAGCAGAGTCGTCTGTTTCGCAGCTTTCAGAAACAGTTCGAGCATTACGACCTGATCCTTGCGCCGACCACGCCGGTGTCGCCGTTCCCGTGGAGCGAGCTGTACCTGCGTGAGGTCAACGGCGTGCAACTGGACAATTACTACCGCTGGCTGGCGCTCTGCTACACCATCACCCTGACCACCAATCCGGCACTGTCGCTGCCCTGCGGCACCGATCACAACGGCATGCCGTTCGGCCTGCAACTGATTGGCGGCTTCCGGGGCGATGCCGCGTTGATGGCCTGCGCTCATGCACTGGAGCAGGCCACCTCGGCAGACTCACGTGTGTGTCGCCCGCGTCCCGATCTGCAGAAACTGCTGGCATCGGCTGTCGATCTGAAACACATCGTGACCCATCCGCCGATCCATGAAGGCTCGCAGACGGTCAGGCCGGATATAGGGGCGATGTGATAGCCATTTGATGCGCAGCGGTGCATAGGTAAAGTTGCAACGCTGGTTCATACTGCGCGGCCATGTTCTCAAGGAGCCAGAGCCCGTGGCCGTTCTGCAAGCCATCCTGCCCGTTTTTCTACTGATCGTTCTCGGCTATGTGCTGGGCAAACACAAGACCCTGACTGTCGAGAGCACCAAGGCCTTGAGCGTGCTGGCCTTCAAACTGTTTCTACCGATGGTGCTGTTCACCGGGATGGTCAAGGCACCGCTGCACGACGGCCTCGATCTGCGGGTGCTGGCGGCGTACTTCGTGCCTGCCCTGATCGTGTTTGTCTTGATCAATCTGATCATGCACCGGTCTGGCACCACCTCGACGCCCTTCGGCCTGACCGCCAGCTTCTCCAACAACATCCTGATCGGCATTCCGCTGGTGGTCGGTGTGTTCGGCGATCAGGGGCTGGTCTTGCTGTTCACGGTCATCGCGGTGCACAGCCTGACCCTGTTCACCTTCCAGAGCCTGTACGACAGTCTGGCCGGTGACCAGCCATTCAACACCCGCTCGCTGTTCGCCAGCCTGGCCAACCCGTTGATCATCGGGCTGTTGCTGGGGATCGTGGTCAACCTGTCAGGGCTCGTGCTGCCCGAATGGGCCGATCATCTGACCACCTGGCTTGCCCAGGCTGCCCTACCCTGCGCCTTGATCGTGCTGGGCTCCAACCTTTCCAGTTTCAAACTGACACCCAGCCCGCAGGCGCTGGGCATTACCGTCGGCAAGCTGTTCCTGATGCCGTTGCTGGTATTACTGGCGTGCATGCTGCTGGGTATCGAGGGGTTGTCGCGAGGCGTGCTGGTGCTGATGGCCGCAGGCCCTGCCGGGGTCAACGTGCTGGGCTTTGCCCGCAGCGTGCCGCATGTGCAGAAAACCAGCTCGGCGATCTGCCTGACCACAGTGCTGTCGGCCGCGACGCTGCCCTTGTGGATGTGGCTGGTGAGCTTGATCGGATAAGACCCGAGAGGCAGCCACTGCCTCTCGGGCCTGCCACACGTTACTGGGGTAACGCGTAGGCAATCACGTAGTCGCCACGATCAGGCGACTGACGGGCACCACCGGCTGTGAGCAGAATGTACTGCCGGCCGGTCTTGGGTGACACGTAGGTCATAGGACCCGACTGGCTGCCCACTGGCAGACGAGCCTTCCAGATTTCGTTGCCGTTGCCGCTGTCGAAGGCACGCAGATAGAAATCCTGAGTACCCGCGAAGAACAGCAGACCCGACTGCGTGGACAGCGAAGCGCCCAGGGTCGGCATGCCGATCGGAATCGGCAGACCCATGCGAATGCCCATCGGTCCAGTGTCCTTGACCGTGCCAACCGGAACCTGCCAGACCAGCTTTTTGGTCTTCAGGTCGATGGCCGACATGGTGCCGAACGGCGGCGCCTGACACGGAATGCCGACCGCAGACAGGAAGCGCTGACGCATGGCGCCAAACGGCGTACCGGTCTGCGGCACAACGCCCATCTCGATGCCGCTGGCACCGGCAGCGATCTTGTCACGTGGGATCATGTAGTTGGCCAGACCCAGGCGCATGTCGTTGACGAACATGTAGCTGTTGGTCGGATCGACCGACACGCTGCCCCAGTTCATCCCGCCCAGCGAGCCCGGAAATTGCAGCGCGTGGTCCATGCCTGGCGGCGTGTAGACGCCTTCATGTCGCATGCCCTTGAAGGCGATCCGGCACATCAACTGGTCAAACGCCGTGGCGCCCCACATGTCGGACTCTTTCAGGGTCTGGTTGCCAATCGACGGCATGTCCACCGAGAACGGCTGGGTCGGCGAATAACGCTCACCCGGCACGCTGCCCTGGGGCACCGGACGCTCTTCGACCCGGGAAATCGGCACGCCGGTTTCCCGGTTCAGCAGAAAGATCTCGCCCTGCTTGGTGACCTGCGCCAGGGCAGGCTGAGTGCCGCCCTTGCCGTCCGGGATGTCGTACAGCAGCGGCTGGGCCGGAATATCGAAGTCCCACAGGTCATGGTGAGTCATCTGGAAATGCCAGCGCACCTGACCGGTCTTGACGTCTACAGCAACGACCGAGGACGACCACTTGTCATCCGCCTCGGTGCGCGTGCCACCGAAGAAGTCCGGTGTGGCGTTGCCGGTCGGCAGGTAGATCAGGCCTAGTTTTTCGTCATAGGACATGGCCGACCAGACATTCGGCGTGCCACGCGTATAGGTCTCGCCTGCTGGCGGGCGTTTGGTGGTAGTGGGGTTGCCAGGATCCCAGGCCCAGACCAGCTCACCGCTGTGCACATCGAAAGCGCGCACCACGCCGGGCGGTTCGCCGGTGGAGAAGTTGTCGGCGACACGACCGCCCACCACCACGACGTTGCCAGCGACCAGAGGTGTCGAGGTTTGCTGGTAATAGCCCTCTTTGACTTCACCCATATCGGTCTTCAGGTCAACCACACCCTGGGTGCCGAAGTCCGTGCAGGCCTCGCCGGTTCTGGCATCCAGCGCGATCAGGCGTGCGTCGCCAGTCGGCAGGAAAATACGGCTGGCGCAGGCGGCAGGCTGAGCGCCCGCCTCGGCGGCAGGCGCTGCGAAGTAACCCAGACCACGGCAGCGCTGCCAGTTGGGCGCACTGCCTTTCGGGTCGAACTTCCAGCGCTGCTCACCGGTGTCGGCATCCAGCGCGAAGACCTTGCCGTAGGCGGTACAGGTGTAGACCGTGTCGCCGATCTGCAACGGCGTGTTCTGGTCTTCGGCACCTGCGCCGGTACTCTGCGGAATATCGCCGGTGTGGAACGTCCAGGCGACCTGCAGCTTGTCGATGTTGCCCTTGTTGATCTGATCCAGCGCCGCGAAACGGTTACCCGCCGGGGTGTTGCCCCAGTGCGCCCAGTCCTTCTGCTCGCTGCCCGGGGCGACCGGCACAACGTCCGGCACGCTGCTGGCGCTGACCACATGGGTCGGCACGAACATATAGCCGATGGTCGCCACGACGCCAATGGCCAGCACGCCTGCCAGACCATAGGCACCGCGCCCTGCCTGAGCGCCGGAAGCGCGGACCAGTGTCGGGTAGATCAGCGCAACCACCAGACCGATCACCGCGAACGTCAGCACGCGTGAGACCAGCGGCCAGTAATGAAGCCCGGCATCCCAGACTGCCCAGATCGCAGTCAGAACAAGGGCCACACCATAGATCAACGCGCCTTTGGGCTGCCGCTTCGCAATCAACGCGCCGCTGATCAGCATCGCCAGGCCCATGAGCAGGAAGAACCAGCTCCCGCCCAACGCCACCAGATAACCGCCCCCGCCCGCCAGGCCAAGCCCGATCAATGCGATAAGCGCCCCCAATACGAGTAGCCCCACCCTGCTCCCCGCCCCTGTGTCTTGTTTGCCAGTCATGTGTCGAACCTGTCGGATTTTTACAGCCGCGCAGAATGTACTAACCAGTTCATAATGACAAATTGTCGCAGGCTGTTTCGGCTTGAAAAGCTGATTCTGAGCACATCAAAATTTGCCTGCACGCTTGGAAAGACGCGGTATTGATGTTGTGGGCGATCAGCGAACGGAATCGGATGGGTGTGGCTTATGGCGTTCAGCGAAAGAGAACCTATGAGAGGTTCACCACATTCTCGGCACAGAGCTGTCGCACAGCAAACCATGTGGGAGTGGACCGGACGGCGTTCCGTTTGTCCGGGAAAAGGCCTGTAAACCCGATGAATATTCATCGGTTGGGCTACCGTATTCGCGGACGAGTCCGCTCCCACGAAATTGCATTTCTTAAGTGGTTTACAGATCGTTTGGTAAGAGAAGCTGGCGACGAGATTGAGTGGTCTTCGGACTGAATCACAAGTACCTCAAACCACCATCCCATCCCGAGCAATCAGTACGTTGTCCGGCAGTTGCCTCGATTGTTCCATCAGCCAGGCGTCAAGAGTGTGACCGATATGGGTCAGGACGGCTTTGACCGGTTTCAGGCGTTCGATGATGTCCAGCGCCAGGGTCAGGTCGTTGTGGTTGCGCGGGGTCTGGGGTTGCGGGGGCATGGAGCAGTCGAGGATCAGGGCGTGCAGCGGCTGGCGTTGCAAGTAGTCGTGCGTGGCCTCGGGCAGGCCGACTGTGTCAGTCAGGTAAGCGATGCGTCGCCCGTCGCCCTCCAGCAGGTAACCCAATGTCGGCCGGGAATGCTGCAGCGGTAACGCAGTGACCTGCAAAGCACCCAGGGCTCGGGTTTCGAAGGCTGCGAACGGCTGGCTGAAATCCAGAATGCCCGGGTGTTTGTACAGGTCCGCCAGGCCTTCCGGATCCGTCGGACCGTGCACCGGAATCACCAGACCCTGCCCCCAGCGCAGGTGCAGCAGACCCTGGGCGTGATCGGCGTGGTAGTGGGTCTGCAGAATGCCGCTCAGGCTGCGTGGCGGAAAACGCTCGGTGAGGTCGGTCAGACCGCTGTCGATCAGCCAGCGCTGATCGTCGAACTCGACCAGCGCACTGCAAGGCAGACGACGCAACGCTTTGTCGCTCAGTGCCGCCAGACAGGCCGGACACTGACAGCCATACACCGGCACTTGCCGGGCGTCGCCAGTGCCGAGCAGCGTCAGGCGCACGCCGGGTGTTTCTCCAGATAGCGAACCAGCGCAGCAACCGTCTGCTGCAGCTCGCCGGAGTTGTCCAGCGGATAGACGCCAGGGTGGCTGGCCAGCAGATCACCGGCAAATTGCTGATTGCGGTCCAGTCGCGCCTCGATTTCCGGCAGGCTTTCCCGGCCTCTCGCCAGCAGACGCTGACGCAAGACGTCCTGATCCACCGTCAGCAGCACCGCCAGCAGATTGGGATAGCGGCGTTGCGAGCGCTCAAGGTGCGCACGGGAACCGTTGATCAGCACGTCATGGCCCTCCAGCAGCCACTGGTCGATGACAATCGGGATGCCGTAATGCAAGCCGTTGGCCTGCCAGTTCAACGCGAACGCGCCGTGCTCGCGCATGTGTTCGAACTGCTCGACGTCCACGGCCTGTGCCGCTTCGCCCACGGCCTCGGCGGAACGGGTGATAACCCGCCGCACCACTCGGCAGTTACGCTCCGCCAGGGTGTCGCGAGCCGCGTCCATCAGGCTGTCCTTGCCTGAACCGGACGGCCCGATGAGATAGATCAACCTGCCTGCCATCAGAATACCCTCTTGCCTTGTCGCCAGACTTTATCGATAACCGGCAGATTGCCGTGACTGCGCGCCTGAATCAGGTCGGCACGCAGGCCAATACGAATTTCACCGCGATCAGCCAGCCCCGCCGCCAGTGCCGGCGTGCGGCTGACCATGTTCATCGCCTGAGGCAACCCACAGTCGTTGTCCTGTTCGGCCAGCATGAACGCCGATTGCAGAAGACTCGCCGGATAGTAGTCGCTGGAGAGAATATCCAGTAGTCCTTCTTTGGCCAGCGACGCGGCCGCCACGTTACCGGAGTGCGAGCCGCCGCGCACGATGTTCGGTGCACCCATCAGCACGCTCATGCCCAGACGCCGACATCCACGGGCTGCTTCCAGCGTGGTCGGAAACTCGGCGATGTTCATGCCGAAGCCCGCCGATTCCTCGACATGGGCCATGGTGGCGTCATCGTGACTGGCGATTGACAACCCGCGCGCCAGACACAGTTCGACAATCGCGCCACGATATCGATCAGCGTATTCGATGGAGTTGGCCACTTGCTCGACGATGAAGCCGTCCATCTCCTGACTGCTCATGTGGTACTTGCCCATATAGTACTCACGGTACTTGGATTCCAGCGCGAACTGACGCTGGCCGGGCGCGTGATCCATGACCGACACGAGTTTCACCAGCGGCTGATCCACCAGGTCGCGAAACACACTCAGGGTGTCCGGGTGACTGACTTCGCAGCGCAAATGCAGCAGGTGCTCGGCGCGGGTCAGGCCTGCATCGCTGGCCGCCGCAATGGCGGCGAGCATCGAGGGCAGTTGCTGCATGCGCTTGCCCTTGGGGTTGATGTCGCCAATCGACAGCGCGTCGAACACCGTGGTGATACCTGCGGCGACTATCTGCGCATCGTGGCTGATGACCGCCGAGGTTGACGGCCAGTCCACACCGGGACGCGGCGACAGGTGTTTTTCCAGGTTGTCGGTGTGCAGTTCGATCAGGCCAGGCAGCAGGTAATCACTCTGCAGGTCCTGCGCCTGACTCAACTGGCTGCGGCCCGAATCGACCTCGACGATCAGACCGTCGCGCACCACCACAGTGCCGGAAAACACCGCATCACCGGTGACCACACGGGCGTTGGTGAATATCTGTTCGTTCAGCATTGCAGCAACTCCTTGGCGGTCAGCTCCACCGGGGTCATGTCCAGTTGACGGCTGGCCACCGATTCGCGGGCATCGCGGTCATGGAAAATGCCGATCAGCGCGGCGCCTTCACGTTTGGCTTCGTCGATCAGTTCCAGCACCACCTGACGATTGGCGTCATCCAGCGAAGCCGTCGGCTCGTCCAGTAACAGCACTGGCCAGGGCACCATGAAGGCGCGAGCAATGTTGATGCGTTGCTGTTCGCCACCGGAAAACGTACTGGGTGCCAGTGGCCACAGACGCGGCGCAATGTTCAGACGGGTGAGCAGCAACTCGGCTCGCGCCCTCGCCTGTTCGCGGGGCCAGCCACGTGCCAGCGCCGGTTCCATGACCACGTCCAGACTCGACACGCGAGGAATGACGCGCAGAAACTGGCTCACATAGCCCAGCGTCCTGCGCCGCACTTCCAGCACCTGGCGCGGCGTGGCGCCGACCAGCTCGGTCCACTCGCCGTCGTGCTGCACGCGAATGCTGCCAGCAGCAGGCAGGTAGTTGCCGTACAGCGTGCGCAACAAAGTGCTCTTGCCCGTACCGGACGCCCCGCCCAACACCAGACACTCGCCGCTGCGCACCGAGAAATTCAGGCCACGCAGCACATTGAGCACCACGCCGTTGTGTTGATGCAGCGTGAAGTTTTTCGAGAGGTCACGGACCTCGATCAAGGTAGTCATCAGGCTCATCTCTCTGTGCGGATCATGGCTGCAGTACCGAGGAAACCAGCAGCTGTGAATACGGATGCTGCGGGTCATCGAGGATCTGATCGGTGAGCCCCGCTTCGACCACGTGGGAGCGACGCATCACCATCAGCCGGTCCGCCAGCAACCGGGCCACGGCCAGGTCGTGGGTGACGATCACCACCGCCAGGTCCAGCTCGCGCACCAGACCGCGTAACAGGTCCAGCAGACGCGCCTGCACCGAGACATCCAGGCCGCCGGTCGGCTCGTCCATGAACACCAGCCGCGGGCCGGAAACCAGATTGCGAGCGATCTGCAAGCGTTGCTGCATGCCGCCGGAAAAGGTGCGCGGCAGATCATCGATACGCAGCGGATCGATTTCCACCTGACCGAGCCAGTCCAGCGCCGCACCGCGCAACTGCTGATAATTGCGTACGCCCTGGGCCATCAGACGCTCGCCGATGTTGGCCCCCGCCGACACGCCCATGCGCAGGCCGTCACGCGGATTCTGCTCGACGAAGCCCCATTCGGTGCGCAGCAAGGTACGCCGTTGCGCCTCGCTGGCGCTGTACAGATCGAGCCAGCTGCCGTCCTGGCCGCGATAGTCGATACGGCCACTCTCCGGCGCGGAGCGGCCGCTGAGCACTGACAACAACGTGGACTTGCCCGAGCCGGACTCGCCGACGATGCCCAATACCTCACCGGGATACAGGTCGAAACTGACGTTCTGACAGCCCTTCTCCGGCCCGTACAACCGGGTCAGACCGCGGACCCTGAGCAGCGCTTCGTCCAGTTCAGGCCGTGGCGCGTTGGTCGGATTGACCGACATGGCACTGATCATCGGGCGTTCTCCTGCTGGCTGGCCCGCTGGGCGCAATAATCGGTATCGGAGCAGACAAAGCTCTGGGTGCCCGCGTCGTCGAGGATCAGTTCGTCGAGAAAGGAATCATGGCTGCCGCAGATTGCGCAGCATTGCTCCCAACGCTGGACTTCGAACGGGTGATCTTCGAAATCCAGACTCACCACGCGGGTAAAGGGAGGCACCGCGTACAGACGCTTCTCGCGCCCTGCGCCGAACAGCATCAGCGCCGGGCTCATGTCCAGCTTGGGGTTGTCGAATTTGGGAATCGGCGAAGGGTCCATCACATAGCGTTCATCGACCATCACCGGATAGGCATAGCTGGTCGCGATGTGGCCGAAGGTGGCGATGTCTTCGTAGAGCTTGACGTGCATCACCCCGTAATCGTCCAGCGCATGCATGGTCCGGGTCTCGGTTTCTGAAGGCTCGATGAAGCGCAGCGGCTCGGGAATCGGCACCTGATACACCATGATCTGGTCAGCGTGCAGCGGGGTTTCCGGGATGCGGTGACGGGTCTGGATCACCGTCGCTTCGGGCGTGCGTTCGGTGGTGGCTACGCCTGCCGTGCGGGCGAAGAAGCGCCGGATCGAGACCGCGTTGGTGGTGTCGTCCGCGCCCTGGTCAATGACCTTGAGCACGTCTTCGGCGCCCAGAATCGCGGCGGTCAGTTGCATGCCGCCGGTGCCCCATCCATACGGCAACGGCATCTCGCGGCCACCGAACGGCACCTGATAACCGGGAATGGCGACGGCCTTGAGCAAGCCGCGGCGGATCATGCGTTTGGTCTGCTCGTCCAGATAAGCGAAGTTGTAGGCGGTGTCCCGCTCAACGGGCGGTTTGAGGCTGCTCATTGCTCGTTCTCCCCGGTCGCGGTGGGTTTGCGCAGTTTGCGGATCAGTTCCAGTTCGGACTGAAAGTCCACGTAATGCGGCAGCTTCAAGTGCGAAACGAAACCGGCGGCTTCGACGTTGTCGCAGTGGGCCAGTACGAACTCCTCCTGCTGGGCTGGCGAACGGATTTCTTCGTTGTACTCGTCGGCACGCAACGAGCGATCCACCAGCGCCATGCCCATCGCCTTGCGCTCGGCATTGCCGAAGGCCAGACCATAACCACGCGTGAACTGCGCAGGCACAGTGGCCGAGCCGACGAACTGGTTGATCATTTCGCACTCGGTGATTTCGATGTCGCCAATCAGGATGGGAAAGCCCAGTTCCTCCGGCTCGATCCACACCTCCACTTCGCCGATGCGAATCTCGCCTGCAAACGGGTGGTTGCAGCCATAGCCACGCTGGGTCGAATACCCCAGCGCCAGCAGAAACCCCTCGTCGCCACGGGCCAAAGCCTGCAGGCGTTCGGCGCGACTGGACGGATACTCCAGCGGCTCGCGGGTGATGTCGGCAATCGGCTCATCGTTGTCGACTTCAGGCTTCATCAGGCCTTCTTTCGCCAACAGACCCAGTACTCGAGGGCACGGCTGCAAGGCAGCATCAGGCGTTACGCTTGGACCCGGATGCTCGCCTTCGGCCAGCAGCGTGAAATCCAGCAGACGGTGGGTGTAGTCGAAAGTCGGCCCCAGCAGTTGCCCGCCGGGCACGTCCTTGAACGTGGCGGAAAGACGACGATTGAGCTGCATGTTCGAGGTGTCGATGGGCAAACTGGCGCAAAAGCGCGTGAGTGTCGTGCGGTAGGCGCGCAGCAGGAAAATCGCCTCGACCAGATCCCCCGCCGATTGCTTGATCGCCAGCGCGGCCAGTTGTTCGTCGTACAGCGAACCTTCGGTCATGACCCGGGCGACAGCCAGCGGCAGTTGCTGGCGGATCTGCTCGACGTCGAGTTCGGCGACGGCGGTATCACCACGACGCCTGCTGGCCAGCAGGCGGTGGGCGTTATCGATGGCCTGTTCGCCACCTTTGACGGCGACATACATCAGGCACACTCCTGCACACGGGTGCTGCGTGGCAAGCCGAGCATCCGGCTGCCCGACAGAAAGAACACATCGAGCCCGCGCGGGAAGTCGTTGCGCGCCGACCGTTCGGTCCAGAACTCCTTTTCCAGCGGCAAGGCCACGCGATTGCGGTGCTCGATGCCGGGGCCGCTCCAGTCCAGCGGGGTTCCGCCTTCAAGGTCTGACAACTGGATAAGCAGCGTGCAGGACTGATCCGGATAGCGGTCGTTACCCAGGTCGAATCCAGCCAGGTCCTGTGCCACCGAGGCATCGAGCAGCGCGAAGCGGGCGTTCTGCCGATCGCTGACGATCGGGCAGCCGCAGTGAAATGAGAGATTGGCGCGAATGGCTGGCGTGTCGAAAGCCGGAGCCAGCCAGACCGGCGTGTCCAGGTCCAGCAACGCCAGACACAGCGCGTGGGTGGCGCTGTCGAGTCCCGACAGCGCGGGCGGCTGATGGGCGGCGTTCAAGGTCTGGGTAATGCCGGGGCCGGCCAGCGCCTTTAGAGCAGCGCGAAAACTGCGCTGAGCGTCGAGTACCGGGTCGGTGAAGGCAGGTTGCAAAAGGACGGCGTTCATCAGTCTTCTCCTCGGACCAGGGTAAAGAATTCCACTTTGGTCGCGGCGGTTTCTGCGTCTTTGGCGGCCTTGCGCCGGGCCTGTGCCTGGGCAAGGGGTTCGATCAGTTCAGCCAGCCACGATGCCTGCTGAGCGCCCTGCAAATGGGCGTCGGCCAGCGCGGCGAGTTCGGCGTGGTGTTTGTCGCGTCCGGCCAGGTAGCTGTAGCCGGTGCGCCCGTCTGCCAGGCGAACCACGCAACGGGTCACGCTCATTTCACCCAGATTGAACGCCGCACCGGTGCCGCCCATGCGCCCGCGTACCAGTGTCATGCCGATTTCCGGCGCACGGATCATCTGGTAGTCGGTGTCGCGCAAGGCGGCTTCATGGCGCTTCATGTGCTCGCGACAGTGCTCATCGACATGCGCCCGGGCGAGGACGCCCATCCAGTGCTGGCGGGCGGCGGTTTCAGGATCGGCTTGAGGGGATTGCTGAGACGATTGCATGGATAACCTCGGCATCAGGTGGTCACTTGATAGTGGAAGCGGTCGCTGCGGCTGGTGGAACGGGACAGTTCCACCGGCTGACCGGACCGGTCGCAGGAGACGGTCAACACCGTCAGCGCGGGCATATGGCGCGGCATCAACAAATGCGCCGCCTCTTCGCGGGTCGGCAGTCGGGCGCCGATCAGGCTCTGTTTGCGGGTCAACGGCAGTTCGCGCTCGGCCAGGTACTGGCGCAGCGAGCCACCGCTGTACTCAGCCAGCAGCTCGCGGTAGTCGGCGCTGAATCGATGCACAATCAGGCTCACGGGCTGGCCGTCGAGTTTGCGCAGCGTGCGCAGCTCGATCATCGGAGCCAGCTCGTTCAGGCCCAGATGCATGGCGTCCTCGGCATTGGCCTGACAGTCGCGGCGCAGCAACAGGATCGCCTCGACCCCGATGCCCTGCGCCGACAGTGACTGGCTGTAGGCACTGTCGGCCTGCATCGGGTAGATCAACGGGCGTTCCAGCACCTGAGTGCCCTTGCCCTGCCGACGCAACACGCTGCCTTCGCGCACCAGTTCATCGACAGCGCGGCGAACCGTGTGGCGATTGACGCTGAAACGTTCGGCCAGTTGAAACTCGGCAGGCAAATAGTCGCCGGGACGGTAAGTACCCAGCTCGGCGCGAAGTGTATCGGCCAGTTCGCGGTACAACGGCTCTGCTTGTCTAGACAACTGCATGGTCAAAAAAAGTGCCCATCGGGACACCCCTCTCCGGTCAGATGAATTGCTTGCGCAAGCGTTGCGACGCAATGTCGATCACGCTGACGACGACGATGATCACCAGCAAAACGGCGCTGGTCTGGACGAATGCAAAGGCACGAATGTTTTCCCAGAGAATCACCCCGATGCCGCCTGCACCGACCAGGCCGACCACCGTTGCCGAGCGCACGTTGGACTCGAAACGGTATAGAGCGTAGGAGATCCACAGCGGCATGACCTGCGGGATCACCCCGTAGATGACTTCCTGCAATGCGCTGGCGCCGGTGGCCCGCACCCCTTCGACCGGGCCTGGATCAATGGCTTCCACGGCCTCGGCGAACAGTTTGGCGAGCACCCCCGTGGTGCTGATCCACAACGCCAGCACGCCCGCGAATGGCCCCAGGCCGACGGCGACCACGAACAGCATCGCGAACACCATTTCATTGATGGAGCGAAAGGCGTCCATGCAGCGGCGCAACGGCAGGTGAATCCACCACGGCGTGATGTTTTCGGAACACAGAATGCCGAGCGGGATGGAACAGACGATGGCCAGCACCGTGCCCCATAAGGCGATCTGAATCGTGACCACCATTTCCGTGAGGTAGCTGCGCCATTCGCGGAAATCCGGCGGGAAGAAGTCGGATGCGAAAGTCGCCATGTTCCCCGAGTCACGAACCAGCGACAGCGGGTTCATTTCAGCGCCTTGCCAGGCCCAGGCCAGTGCGACCAGAAACAGCCCCCAGCCCAGGTAGCGAGGCCAGGTGCGTTTGCCCGCCACCTGGGTGTATGCAACGTGAGTGTTCATAGCAATCGATGTCCTGATGGCAGTTGCCGGAGCGCGAACGGGAGGTCTGCGCCCCGCTCGTTCAGCCTGCGGTGCTGGATGCCGTTTTCTGGTTCAGTTCGGTAATGCGCTCCTGCAGCTTGCTCAGGCCGGCGTCGATTTCCTTCAGCCGGGTTTCCTTTTCCTTGGCGTCGAGCGTGGTGCTGGCCGCGACTTCAGTGCGTTGCTTGAACAGTTCCAGCTGGCGAATCGGCAGCAACTGGTCGTCACTGGACTTCAGGAATTTGCCCAGCTGCATGTTCTTGAGGACGGTTTTTTCTTCATCGGTATCGCCGTAGCTGGCGAAGAACTCGCGGATTTTCGCCTTGTTCTCGTCCGACAGCGCCTTGCTCCAGACCATTGGATCGGCCGGGATCAGCGGCGATTTCCAGATCACTTTCAGCTGCTCGACCTTGTCCGGCTGAGTGACAGCCAGGCGGTCCCAGCTCTCGGTGTTGAATGTCGCCACGTCCAGTTGGCCCTTGGCAACGCTGAGCGCGTTAACTTCGTGGCTGGAGTTCAGCGTGCGCTTGAACGCGGTGGACGCATCGACATGGTTCTTGGCGAATACGTAATAGCCTGGCACCAGATAACCGGAGGTGGAGTTCGGGTCGCCGTTGCCGAAGGTCAGGCTCTTGGCGTTCTTGAGCATGTCTTCAACGGAGTTGATCGGGCTGTCCTTGCGCACGATCAGCAGGCTCCAGTAACCGGCCGCACCATTGGCTGCGGAGGTCTGAGCGAAGATCTCGCCATTGGAACGGTCAACCGCTTCCATGGCGGCCTTGTTGCCCAGCCAGGCCACGTCCACCTTGTTGAAACGCATGCCCTGAATCAGGCCCGCGTAGTCCGAGGCGAAGGTCGCGTTGACCTTGAGCCCGGTTTTCTTGCTCATATCATCCAGAAAAGGCTGCCAGATGGTTTTGAGGTTCTGCGACGACTCCGTGGACATGATGCCGAAATTGATGACCTTCTCTTCCGCCTGGGCAGTGCCCATTGCGCAAGTGGCCAGCAATGCGGCAGACGCGAGGACGCGACCGATACGGTTGAACATGAAAGCACTCCTGAGGTGAGGTTCGTGCAACAGCGGTTGATGTCAGAGGACTGACGCAAAAGTATTCAGACTTTGGCCAGCGCCAGACGCGCAGGCTTTTCGAGGCGAAGCTTTTTCCCGGTGCCGATCAGGCTGCTGCCCTGTTCGGCGCCGTAGAGATCGTCGAGGAAGGACGCGCTGAGACCTTGCGCTTGCCCGTCGTAATGGATACGTCCGCCTTTAAGCGCCACGGCCCGCGGGCAATAGCGCATCGCGTAGTCGACCTGATGCAGGGTAACGACAACGGTCTTGCCGTCGCGGCGGTTGATGTCGGCGAGGATTTCCATGACCCGGCGAGCGGATTCAGGGTCGAGCGAAGCGATGGGCTCGTCAGCGAGGATGACTTCGGCGCGCTGGGTCAGCGCACGGGCGATGGCCACGCGCTGCTGCTGACCACCGGACAGGGTCGAAGCGCGCTGAGCGGCAAGGTCCGCCAGCCCGACGCGCTCCAGTGATGCCATGGCGCGCTGTTTTTCTTCGGTGTTGAACAACGCGAGGTTGCCACGCCAGCGCGGCATGCGGCCGAGGCAGCCGAGCAACACGTTGTCGAGCACGCTGAGGCGATTGACCAGATTGAACTGCTGAAAGATGTAACCGATGTCGGCACGCAGACGGCGTACATGACGATTGAGACGACCCGAGGCCTGCACCTCGCGATCCAGCACCTTGACCTGACCACCGTTTTCCCGGTCACAGCACGCCAGCCCGGCCAGATGCCGCAACAGGGTGGACTTGCCCGAGCCGGACGCACCGATCAGCGCGACCATCTCGCCATGTTGTATAGACAACTCAAGGCCAACCAGAGCGCTTTTACGGGAAAAGCTCTTGTTCAGCCCTTCGACATGGATAGCTGGGTTCATGGTCTGTCTCTGTCTGCCCTACGGCCCGGTGCAGGTCGTATTCGGTTGTCAGCCAGACTGAACCGGACGTGTTGCAGAGACGTGAAGCGAGGATGACGAACCCGTAACAGTTTTGCGCAGGTTGCGTTGCAGGTGCGCCAATACCGACGCCGGGACGCGGAGCGTCCCGACACTGATCGTGCCCATCGCGTGGGCATGCCTCCCGTGACGCTCTGCGTCACAAATGGCACAGACTGAGGATTCAGTGAGCCGAGCGCATGACGTGGATAACGCTGGAGCTTGGGCACGCATCTGCGCCACATTCAAGAGCGGACGCGGAGCGTCCTGGGAGGCATTCCCACGCAGAGCGTAGGAACGATCATCATCGTATTCCTCCAAGAGGACTTGTGTATAACGATGAGCGCAGAGCGTGGGAACCATCGGTATAAGGTTAATGATCGTGCCCATCGCGTGGGCACGATCAGTGTTGACGCGATAAGCGCAGGTCGTTGAGCGATCAGATACGGAAACTGCCCACCAGTTGCTGCAGGCGTGCGGCCTGCTCTTCCAGCGAGTTGCAGGCTTCCAGGGTCTGACGCAGGTTGTCGACACCGAGCTGGTTAAGCGTGTTGATGTGGGTGATGTCGACATTGATCGACTCCACCACCGAGGTCTGCTCTTCTGTCGCAGCCGCAACCGACTGGTTCATGCCATTGATCTCGTCGATGCGGCGGGTCACGCTGCCCAGACGCTCGCCGGCACGGTTGGCGATGCCCACGCTGTCTTCACTCTGGCGCTGGCTCTCGGTCATGTTGGTAACCGCTTCACGGGCACCGACCTGCAGCTCCTCGATCATTTTCTGGACCTGCTGAGCCGAGTCCTGAGTCCGGTGAGCCAGGTTACGCACCTCGTCGGCGACCACCGCGAAACCGCGACCGGCTTCACCGGCACGCGCCGCTTCGATGGCTGCGTTGAGCGCCAGCAGGTTGGTCTGCTGGGAAATGCTGGTGATCACTTCGAGAATCTGCCCGATGTTGGCAGTCTTGTCGTTCAGACTTTCGATGTTCACGCACGACTCGCTGATCTTGCCGGACAGCTCGTTCATCGCCTTGATGGTCTGCTGCACGACGGCCTGACCATCACCGGCCAGCTCACTCGCGTCACTGGACTGCTGCGACGTGCGCGCAGCGTTCTGCGCGATTTCCTGAGCGGCGGCACCCAGTTCGTTGATCGCGGCCGCCACGCTCTCGGTGCGGTTTGCCTGCTGATCGGAGTTGCTCATCGACGCGTTGGATACTTTTACCACCTGCGTTGCGACCGAACCCAATTGAGCAGCGGTCGAGGCAACTTCACGGATCGACGCATGGATGCGCTCGACGAAGTGGTTGAACGATTGCGCCAGCGCGCCGAACTCGTCCTGCGAGGTGATTGCCAGTCGCTTGGTCAGGTCGCCCTCACCGTCAGCAATGTCACGCATCGCACGGCCCATCTGGTGTAGCGGCTGCATGAGTACGCGGATCAACAGGCCCAGCAGCAGGATGATCACCACGACCACGACGACCATTGCCGTAATCGCCGACGCGCGGAATTCGCTGAGCATCGAATAGGCAGCGTCCTGCTCAAGCACCAGTGCAACGTACCAGTTAGCCGTGGAAACGCCCTGCACCGGGGTGAACGAAATGATTTCCGGCTTGTTGCCGGAATCGATCTCTGTCACGCCTGTGGCGATCTTAGGCGTGTTGTTCGGGTAGGCTTCGCTGATGTTTTTCAGCACCAGCTTGCTGTCCGGGTGTACGAGAATCTTGCCTTCGGCGCTGACCAGAAACGCATAGCCATGGCCGTTGAAGTTCAACGAGTTGATGATCTTGCTGACGCTGTCCAGCGAGATATCGGCACCGGCCACACCGGCCAACTGGTTCTGGATCTTGACCGGGGTCGCGATGGTCATGACCAGCTTGCCGGACGAAGCGGCAATGTAGGGTTCGGTCACGATGGTGCCTGTCGCGTTCTGCGCCGCCTTGTACCAGCCACGCGCGCGTGGGTCGTAGTCAGCCGGACGGGTGGCGGACGGGTTGGAAAGCATCACGCCTTCGGTGGTGCCGAAGTAGCCCAGTTGAAAGTTATCGCTGTACACCGAAAGTCCCACGGCACGCTGCAACTGCGGCAACGCCTTGCCGTCTATGGCAATCTGCTGGGACATGGACTGCAGCAACTGGATGCGGCTTTCCAGCCAGGTCTGAATGTTCTGCGTGGTCAGGGTGCCGAGTTGTTGCAGCTCGGACTGAACACTGGATTTCAGTGACTGACGTTGTCGATAGTCATTGACGACAATGAACACACTGAACGCGACAATCACAATCAAAGCGGCGGCCAAGAGGATTTTCTTGCTGAAACCCAGGCTTTTCATCATAGCGAGTACTTCCACGGCATAAACAATAAGGACGATTCAAAAAACGCCAGTCAACTTCGGAAACGGTGCCGTTTTTTCGAAGGGGCTTCTGGGACACGAATCGGAACAGTCGAACAGCCCCTTGGTGGTATATCGGCCAGGCTTGAAGAGTCTTTTATCTTTATTTTCGAGCCGGGTGAGAAACCCTTCCCACAAATGACGGCAAAACGTGCAGAGCGGAAAAAACTGGCTATGGTCAAATCATCCCGTCGTCCAGAGGATGGTCCCGCTATGATGAGTATTGAAAAGCTGTTTGACGATTTACACAGTCTGCCGAGCATTCCCAAGGTGGCTCAGGACCTGATGCTGCAGTTCGATAACCCCTCCTCCAACCTGGAAAGCATCGCCCGCAATATCGAGAAAGACCCTGTGATTGCCGCCAAGGTCCTGCGTCTGGCCAACTCGGCGCGCTTCCGTGGCTCACGCGAATCGTCGAGTATTGAAGACGCCGCCATGCGACTGGGCTTCAACACCTTGCGCACACTGGTGATGGCTTCGGCAGTGACCGGTGCGTTCAAGGCCGGGCCGAGTTTTGACCTCAAGGCGTTCTGGTTGAAGAGCTTCCAGGTGGCCGGAATCTGCCGGATGCTGGCCAAACAAAGCGGTACGGATGCGGAAATCGCCTTCACCTGTGGCGTGATGCACAACATCGGCGAGCTGTTGATCCAGACCGGCGCGCCAGAAGTGGCCGAACGTCTGAACAGCGCGACCAAGGCCGGAACGGCCGGACGTGCGGCCAATGAAACCGTGCAACTGGGCTTTGGCTACCCGGAAGTGGGCACCGAACTGGCCCGACGCTGGCAACTGCCCAAGGTGATTCAGGAGGCAATCGCGTATCAGGCCAAGCCAATGCAAGCCCCCAATGACGCGCCTCTGCCACGCATCGTCGCCCAGGCCATCGTGATTTCCGACGCACTGGAAGCCCACGGCGGCGCGACGCCTGAAGCACAGAAAGCTTCCGACGGACCAATCATGGAAGGCATCGATCTGGACGCCCTGTTCGCCGGACTGCCCGCAGTGCTGGAGGCCGACAAGGCGTTCGCGCAGTTGTTGAGCTGATCGCTGCTGATCGCTGCTGATCGTTGCCTCGCTCCGCGTCCGCTCTCGAATGTGACGCAGAGTGACACGGGATGCATGCCGAAGCGGAGCGCTCATCGTTATACACAAATCAACTTGCTCTCCTACAAGGCAGCAGCGCTGCCATGCTTTTTGACGCGGTAGTGCGTACACCAGCGATTGCGACGTGGGTGAAGGCTGAGTCCTGGCGCTGATTCGGGGGGCAATCGGCATGGATGCCGATTGAGCTGCACTGGGCCATGGATGGCCCATTTGCAGCGACCCCCGAATCAGTGTCAGGACGAAGGAACCCCGGCGAAGCCGGGGCCGGAACCGGAGCGAAGGACTTTGGCTACTTTGGTCCCTCAAAGTAGCGCGCCGTAAGGGCGCAAAGGTGACCTGAGCCGGGCGCTCGGCTCACTGAATCCGCAATCTGTGCCATTTGTGACGCGGAGCGTCACGGGCGGCATGCCCACGCGGAGCGATGGGCACGATCAGTGTTGAGGCGGACTTGTGTATAACGATAAGCGCGGAGCGTCGGCACGATTACCTTTCAACAAATGACTACTGAAGCGCCTCGACCAGCGCCTTGTTGAACGCAACCGGTTCTTCCATCTGCGGGGCATGGCCCATGCCTTTGAATTCCACCAGCTTGGCACCCGGAATCATCTCGGTGACCTGCTTGCCCAACACCTTGTACTTGCCGATTTTGGCCTTCACGTCCGGCGGCGCGATGTCGCTGCCGATGGCGGTGGTGTCAGCGTCACCAATCATCAACACGGTCGGCACCTGCAGTTTCGGGAATTCGTAGAACACCGGCTGGGTGAAAATCATGTCGTAGATCAGCGCCGAGTTCCAGGCAACGGCTTTCTGACCGGGTCCTTTGTTCAGCCCTGCCAGCATGTCGACCCACTTGTCGTACTCAGGCTTCCAGCGCCCGTCGTAATAGGTCTTCTGCTCGTAGGCACGAATGCCTTCGGCGGTGGTTTTCAGTTCCCGCTCATACCATTGATCCACGGTGCGGTAAGGCACGCCAAGTGCTTTCCAGTCTTCCAGGCCAATCGGGTTGACCATCACCAGCTTCTCGGTCTGCCTGGGGTACATCAACGCATAACGCGTGGCCAGCATGCCGCCGGTCGAGTGACCCACGATCGACACTTTGTCGATGCCAAGCTTTTCCAGAAGCGCATGAGTATTCATCGACAGTTGCTGGAAGCTGTACTGGTAATAGCCAGGCTTGGTCGAGGTGCAGAAACCGATCTGATCGGGAGCGATCACCCGATAACCTGCCGCGCTGAGGCTTTTGATCGAGTCTTCCCATGTAGCACCGCAGAAATTCTTGCCATGCATCAGGACAGCAGTGCGGCCATTGGCCTTGCCGGTGGGTGCGACGTCCATGTAACCCATCTCCAGTGCCTGACCCTGGGACTGGAAGTCGAACTTCTTGAGTGGGTGGGGATAGGTGAAGCCTTCCAGTTGCTGACCATAACTGGGCGTTTCAGCCAGCGCCGCACAAGGCAACGCCATCGACATCAACAGACCGGCAATCTTTGCAGCCCGCATAGGGGGCACCTCCTTAAGGTGTGGGTCGGGAATGCCGGAAGCGCTTGGCACAACGCGTTCCGGACCCGCAAGTAGACCCCAGATCCCACAACAGATTCGCCCTTTTCCTACCTACAGAAACGTAAGAAGACGTTTCTGCGCTGCAAGGCAAAAGGCTGGACGCCCACTGCGGCGCTTCCCTAGACTGGCGCATGCTCTTGCAGGCGCCATCCGGATGAACATGTCTGATGCCAAGGAACCCACATGAATCGCAATGAACTGCGCAAGGCCGATATCAACCTGATGGTGGTCTTCGAGACCCTGATGCAGGAGCGCAATGTGACTCGCGCGGCGGAAAAACTGTTCCTCGGCCAGCCGACCATCAGTGCGGCGCTC
The DNA here is from genome assembly GCF_979253365.1 of Pseudomonas sp. AC016. Lineage (NCBI taxonomy): Bacteria > Pseudomonadati > Pseudomonadota > Gammaproteobacteria > Pseudomonadales > Pseudomonadaceae > Pseudomonas > Pseudomonas sp. AC016. The sequence goes on along the minus strand of NZ_CEEDCC010000001.1, from coordinate 5,739,539 downwards.
AACCGTCTGCGCGGCCTGCTCAACGACCCGCTGTTCATCCGCGTCGGCCATCGCATGGAGCCGACCGCCCGTGCCCATGAAATCCTCAAACACCTGACGCCCGCGCTGGACGCCATGTCCACAGCGCTGAGCCTGACGACGGACTTCGATCCCTCGGTGAGCAAGATGACCTTTCGCATCGGCCTGTCCGACGATGTCGAATTCGGCCTGTTCCCCGCCATGCTCAAGGCGATCCGCAAGGAAGCGCCGGGCGTGGTGATCGTGGTCAAGCACGTCGACTACCTGAATATCTCCGAGGTCCTGATGTCGGGCGACATCACGGTCGGGGTGTGCCTGACCCGCGAGCTGCCCGCCAACGCCAAACGCAAGACGCTGCGCAACGTTCAGCCACGTCTGGTGAGGGCCGACAAGCCGTCAGGCCCGATGTCGATGGATGAGTACTGTTCACGGCCGCATGTAGTGGTGTCGCACGTCGCCAGCGTCAGCAGTTTCGCTGATGAGTGGCTGACCGCGCTGGGCCGCAAGCGCCAGGTGGTGTTGTCAGTGCCGCAGTTCACCACCCTGCCTGCGCTGATGGCTGGCACCGATCTTATTTCGGGGCTGTCCGATTACGCAGCGAGTGCCATGAGTGCATTGGGATTGGTGTACGACGAGCCGCTGCCCTTCCCCACCCCGGGGCTGGACCTGTCGATGACATGGCTGAGTGTGATGGACAACGACCCTGCCGAACGCTGGTTGCGCAGCAGGATCGAGGCATTCATGGGCGAGCGCCGGGAGGCACCCGCCCTGGCCGGCTGATCAGCCGAAACGACCGGTGATGTAGTCTTCGGTCTGGGTCTTGGAGGGCTTGGTGAAGATGGTGTCGGTGTCGCCGTGCTCGATCAGTTCACCCATGAACATGAACGCGGTGTAGTCCGAGCAACGGGCAGCCTGCTGCATGTTGTGGGTCACGATGATCACGGTGAACTGCTCTTTCAGCTCGGTGATCAACTGCTCGATACGACCGGTGGAGATCGGGTCAAGCGCAGACGTCGGTTCATCCAGCAGCAGCACCTGAGGGCGCAGCGCGATGGTACGTGCGATGCACAGACGCTGTTGCTGACCACCGGACAGGCCGGTAGCGCTCTGCTTGAGCTTGTCCTTCACTTCATCCCAGAGCGCTGCACCACGCAACGCCTGCTCGACGCGATCTTCCATTTCACGACGCGACAGTTTTTCATGGTGCTTGATGGCGTAGGCGATGTTGTCGTAGATCGACATCGGGAACGGCACCGGCTTCTGGAACACCATGCCCACGTGGCTGCGCAGGCGGTTCATCGAGTAGCCCGGCGCCAGGATGTTTTCGCCATTGAGCAGCACTTCGCCGCGCGCTTCCTGTTTCGGGTACATCGCGTAAATACGGTTGAATACACGCAACAGGGTCGATTTGCCGCAACCCGACGGGCCGATGATCGCAGTGATGCGCTTCTCGGGAATGGTCATGTCGATGGACTTCAGCGACTTCTGGTTGTTGTAGAAAAACTCCAGACCGCGCACTTGAATCTTGGTCTTTTCGTTGGCCAGGGAAAGGTTGTTCATCAGGACGCCCTATTGCGCAGAAGAATTAAGCGAGAAAGCAGACTCAGTATCAGTACGAACAGCGTCATGACCAATGCACCGGCCCATGCCAGGGAGTGCCAATCGTCGAACGGGCTCATTGCGTACTGGAACACCACCACCGGAACACTGGCGATTGGCTTGAGCAGATCGCTGCTCCAGAACTGGTTGCCGAATGCGGTGAACAGCAGCGGCGCGGTTTCGCCAGTGATACGTGCCAGTGCCAGCAATACGCCGGTCACGACACCTGCCTTGGCGGCGCGCAGAACGATCTGCAGGGTCAGCTTCCATTGAGGTACACCCAGCGCCAGCGCAGCTTCGCGCATGGTCGAGGGTTGCAGTTGCATCATTTCGTCAGTGGTACGCACCACCACCGGAATCACCAGCAGCGCGAGCGCCAGTGCACCGGCAATCGCCGAGAAGCCAACCTGATGGCCAGTCACTGCGTTGAGCGGCAGAACAACGACGGTGTACACGAACAGGCCCAGCACAATGGACGGTGCCGACAGCAGAATGTCGTTGATGAAGCGCACCGCGTTGCCCAGCTTGGTGTAGCGCGCGAACTCGGCCAGCCAGATACCGGCCATCAGGCCGATCGGCGTACCGATGAGCAGGCCGATGCCAGACATCAGCACGCTGCCGTAGAAGGCGTTGGCCAGACCGCCTTCAGTGCCTGGCGGAGGCGTCATGCCAGTAAACAGTTGCAGGTTCAGGGCGTCGATGCCCTTGATGATGGTGGTCAGCAGAATCCAGACCAGCCACAACAGACCGAATGCCGTGGCACCACAGCTGAGCACCATGGCGATCTTGTTCTTGATATTGCGAACACGGTAGATGCGCTCGCTGCCTGCCAGGTCCTTACTCATAACCCCTCCTTACGCGACAGACGCGACAACATCAGACGTGCAAGGGCCAGCACGATGAAGGTGACCACAAACAACAGGAAGCCCAGAGCGATCAGCGCAGAACGGTGAATGTCGGTGTATGCCTCGTTGAATTCGTTGGCGATGACCGAAGCGATGGAACTGCTTGGCATCATCAGCGACGCCGAGAACTGGTGAGCGTTGCCCAGTACGAAGGTCACCGCCATGGTTTCACCCAGCGCACGACCCAGGCCGAGGAACACACCGCCGACCACTGCAGAACGGGTGTAAGGCAGTACGATGTCCCAGACCACTTCCCAGGTCGTGCCGCCCAGCGCATAGGCCGACTCTTTGAGCGCGACAGGTACGGTGCGGAAGACTTCCTGCATCACCGAGGTGATAAACGGGGTGATCATGATTGCCAGCACGATACCGGCCGTCAGCATGCCGATACCCAGGGGCGGGCCCTGGAACATCGGGCCAATCAGCGGCAGCGCGCCCAGGTTTTCGGTGATCCAGGGTGACATGTGTTCAGCCATGAACGGCCCGAACACGAACAACCCCCACATGCCGTAAATGATCGACGGGATTCCCGCCAGCAGCTCGATGGCCGAGGCAATGGGCATCCGAAGCCATGGCGGCGCTACTTCGGTCAGGAAAATCGCAATGCCGAAACTCACCGGAACGGCGATCAGCAAAGCCAGAAAAGAGGTCACCAGCGTGCCGTAGATCGGAACCAGCGCGCCGAACTTGCCGGCGTTCACGTCCCATTCGGTACTGGTCAGAAAGCCAAACCCGAACGTCTGGAATGCCAGACTGCCACCCCAGAGGGTCGACAGGGCAATACAACCCAGCAAAGCAAGCACCAGCATCGCGGCGGCCTGCAATGAACGCTTGAACCACAGGTCGTGGCGATGATCCCGCTTGGCGCGCTTCTCGCCTTCGGTCTCGACAGCTTTGACGGCAGCGGACAGGTATTGGGTGTTTTCAGTCATGTTGAGTCCACTCGCAAGGAAAAGCCCCCGTCATCGGACCGATATCGCGGTCGATGACAGGGGTCGTACACGCTTGAATCACTTACTTGGTGAATTCAGCTTTCCAGTAGTTTTCTACGCGATCGACCAGCGATTTCGGCAAGGCGACGTAATCCAGCTCTGCTGCCTGCTTCTGACCGTTTTCGAGAGACCACTTGAAGAAGTCGAAAGCCGCTGCGCTCTTCTCTGCGTTCTTGGCTTTCTTGTACATGATGATCCACGTGGTGGCAGTGATCGGCCATGCCTCTTCGCCCGGAGCGTTGGTCATGATCAGACCGAAGTCCTTGGCGTTCGCCCAGTCAGCGGTGTCGGCAGCAGCAGCGAACGACTTGGCGGTCGGCGCGATGAACTTGCCGGCAGCGTTTTTCAGCTGGGTGTAGGACAGCTTGTTGGTTACAGCGTAGGAGTATTCAACGTAGCCGATCGAACCTTTGATCTGCTTCACGTAAGCCGACACACCTTCGTTCCCCTTGCCGCCCACGCCTGCTGGCCACTGCACGGTCGAACCGAACTTCAGCTTCTCGTTCCACTCGGAACTGGCTTTGCTCAGGTAGTTGGTGAAGTTGTAAGTGGTGCCCGAGCCGTCCGAACGGTGAACGACAGTGATTGCGGTGTCAGGCAGTGTCACGCCCGGGTTCAGCGCAACGATGGCTGGGTCGTTCCACTTCTTGACCGTGCCCATGAAGATCTTGGCCAGGGTTTCGCCGTCAAGTTTCAGCTTGCCGCTTTCGATGCCTTCCACGTTGATGATCGGCACGATACCGCCGATGACGCTTGGGAACTGACCCAGGCCGGCAGCCTGCAGGTCTTCAGCGGACATAGGGGCGTCGGAAGCGCCGAAGTCAACGGTAGCAGCCTTGATCTGGGCAATACCGCCACCCGAACCGATGGACTGGTAGTTGATGCGGTTGTCGGCAGTTTTGCTGTAGTCCTGGGACCATTTGGAAATGACCGGGAAGACGAAACTCGAACCAGCGCCGGTAACATCAGTCGCATGGGCTACACCGCTCAGGCACAGCGAAGCGATCAGAAGCGACAAGCGTTTTTTAGTCAGCAGAATCACGGTAATACCTCAGTCCAGGAGATTGTGTGGTGGCCCACTTGAAGAGGCCCGAGGCGGATTTAAACGCTCAAATGTTTCTGTTTAATGACAATCCGTCGAACTGCGTCGGGTGAAGGCGCTTTTTATGGCCAATTTCCTACATGCGCTTTTTCCCGAGAATTCATCGGACCCAATGTTTTCGGGGCTCAAAGGATCTGTTTCAAAGGCTAGCCATGTGCCAGCCATCTCTATATAGCTCAAAGCCATCACCGTTATAAAAGTGTAAAAGAATGTGCCCTTTTAGACCCTCAGGTTTTCCGGGCAGTAAATGCTTATAACCAGATCGCCTGAAAAACCGCGTCATCCACACCCTGATTACTGCTGCTTCCCCGCTCTTTGGAGGATGATTGAAAAGCGACCTTACAGGGGTGGTATTAAATTAAAGCATAATCATTGTGCTACCGTTCGTCGGAATCGCCGGCACCTATGGCAAGTGGCCAATGACCAACGTGGGTATGTTAAAAATCTTAAAACCGGAGTAAGCCTCATGATCAAGACCAAATTCGCTGCCCTGACTCTCGCTGGCCTGATGGCCGTTGCATCGGGCGCAGCTTTTGCTGAAACCTCACCGACGCCTGCCAGCCCGGTCAACGACAACGCGACCAAGCTGCCGGGCACCAATTCGGCACCGGCCGATCGCAATTCGTCCAACACCAAGGGCACGCAGCAAGGTGAGCAGACCAACAAGTCGATGAACAACGGCTCAGGCACCATGACGCATGACAAGAACACCCACGGTACCCACGACAAGAGCGGCGTGACCGAGAAGCCAAAGGTCAACTGATCTGTGTGACGACAGTGGCGGGTCTCCCCTGCCACTGGTCGGCCGTTCGGCACCTGCACCACCGATCATCACTCAATGCCTTTAGCAACAACACGAAGGACACTGACAGGAGGTTTTCGAACATGAAACTTAAGACAGTTGGCGCATGGACACTTGCCGCAATCATGGGCAGCGTCAGTGCAGTGGCCATGGCGGGCTCGACAGGGCCGACCAATCCGGACAGCAGCGGCCCGAAAGTACCGGGCACCGGGATGGAAAAGAATACTGACGGCACGACTCCGGGTACTCAGGGCACCAGCCCGGGAACAAAGGGCATGGACCCACAACCAGGCAACAACAGCGGCATGGACAAAAAGAATGATGCTGGCAAGGCCCGTATGGACACTGATGACGATCAGGACGATGACGACGACAGCGCGCCGTGAGGCTGATCAGGATCGTGAAACTGTAAATGCAGCATAGCGCGGCGGCCCGCTTCAAACGCAGTCAAGGACCGCCTCGCCCTTCCCTTCCGTCAGACCTGAATGCAATCCGCCTGCGAAACGTCCTTCCCTTCTTCTGTCGCAACCTCGCTGTCCATCGTCCACTTCACGTAGCACACATGCACGGGCATTGCGTGCTCGGCACAGAAGTCCAGCCAGCGCAGCTGGTTGTCCTGCAAGCGATCCCCTGGCCCTTTCACTTCGATCATCCGGTAGCCGCGCTGCTCGGGGAAAAACTGGATAAGGTCCGGCATGCCCGTGCGATTGGCCTTGATGTCATGCAGCAAACGACGAAACCAGTGGCGTAAATGCTCGGCAGGCAAGCAATCCAGCGCCTGATCCAGCAAGGCTGGCGTCAGCGCGCCCCAGAATACGAACGGCGATTGCAGGCCATGTTTGCCGAGGAAGTTCTCAAGGATGGTGGCGCGATACGCATCGGACTCGAGCTGGGCCAGGCACGCATCGAACAGGTGCGCACGGCGCGGGTAGAAATCCGGGCTGTAGAGGTCGCTCGGGGCGCTGTGGAACGGATGGAAGAACGCACCCGGCAAGGGTGAGAAAATCGCCGACCAGCACAAAAGTCCGAACAGGGAATTGATCAGCGTATTCTCGACGTAGTGCACCTCGCCGCCTTCTTGCTGCAAGTGCTCCCGGATCAGGTATTCGACGCTGCAGCCAGGCAGCGGCGTGACCTGCACGTCCATGCGCTCGACCACTCTTGCCGCCCGACGACGTTCGGCTGCCAGGCCGAGCTTGCGCTGCAGGCGCGGCAACACACGCGCCAGATGCTGGACCTCAGCATCGTTCTCCGGAGCCAGTCGGGCCTGTTGCAGCAGCTCCATGGCCTCGGCGTATTGTTCGTGACGCTCCAGCACCCGAATCTGTCGCGAGCGGGCGCCGGGATAACTGGACTGCCGATAGACCGACAGCGCCAGCGGCCAATCCTGCAACCGCTCGGCCTGTTGACCGATGCGAAACAGCAGCTTGGCGCGGCGCATCTGCAGCCAGGAACTCCGGCAGTGAATGGCAATGGCCTGCTCAGCCAGATCATGCAGGACAAGACTGGTTTCCAGCGCTTCGCGGCAGGCATGCAGTTGCAGGCACACATCAATGTCTTCCCGCGCCGTGATTGCCCGGGAATCGACAGAAAACTCGACCTTCTCGTAGCGATAGATACCCAGATCGGCGAGTACGAACTCCGACCACTCCTGATAAAGATTGCCGAAGTACAGCAGCCGCAGACGGTCGCACAGTGGCATGACCTTTAGCGAAAAAACCATGTCCTGCAATGAACCATGCCACTGATCAAGAGGTTGCGGCTCCGTGTAGATCGGTTGCAGTCGTTCGAACCACAGCTCCTTGCGTTCGGAACCCTTCACACCGTGCGCCTTGAAGCACTGGCTCAACTCGTCCTTGCGCAGCAACTGGAACAGCTCATCCAGACCCAGCGCAGGCCGGTCGTCCACCCAGCCCAGTTCCAGCAGCGGGCCCACGTTTTCGACAGGGTCACCTATTTCGTCGTAGCTCAGCTTGCTCGCCCGGAACAGGGCGCCCTTGCGCATGACCATTCTCACCAGCAAACCCTGCGTCGCCACCGGCAGCCCGGCAAAGGCCTCGATGAACTGGCGCTCCGACTCGTCGAGCAGATCGTCGTAACGCTGCGCGATCCAGTCCAGCACCTGGCGAAAGTTTTCCAGGTAATAAAACGGATTATCGAGAGGTGAGGTATTCAAGGCCAACGGTCACAGGTTCGATGAACAGACCGGGCAAGGATACTGGCTATCCGTACAGATAACAGCCCAAAAAGCCACTCTCTACCCGCAGGCCGATCAATGGCGCTCTTCATCCCGCGTGCGACCCGCCGTAGAATCAACGCGATTTGTCCACTAGCGGAGCGACGACAATGCAGGCACCTCTGGTTTACCTCGCAGGTTTCGACGTTTTTCGTCCAGACGCCATCGAGCATGGGCGTTACCTGAAGGCGCTGTGTACCGCACATGGTCTGGAAGGATTGTTTCCGTTCGACAACGAAGTGCCTCCCGGCCTGTCACCTAATGAAACCGCGCAGCAGATCTATACGATGAATGTGGCGATGATTCAGCGCTGTACTGCCGTGCTCGCCAACCTGAATGTGTTTCGAGGTCTGGAGCCGGATTCAGGTACGGCGTTCGAAGTGGGAATGGCGGTAGCGCTCGACAAACCGGTGTGGGCGTATTTCGAGCTGGTGGATTCGCTGCGGGATCTGGTGCCGCATGATGAGCACGGGTTCGACGACAACGGCTTTTCAGTGGAAGACTTCGCCCTGCCCCGCAACCTCATGCTCGCCTGCAGTTGGGCCGGGACCAGCTCTACGGTGGAGCTGGGGGCTGAAGCGCTGGCGTTGTATTTGAGCAAGCGGTGAAGGCAACGATCATGGCCTCTCGGATAATGATCGTGCCCATCGCTCTGCGCTCATCGTTCTACACAAATCATCTGGCTATCCGGAGAGGCAGCCCCACTGATGTGCTTTTGTAGCGCGATAGTGAGAACACTGCAGATCGCGACGTGGGTGAAGGCTGAGTCCTGGCGCTGATTCGGGGGGCAATCGGCATGGATGCCGATTGAGCTGCACTGGGCCATGGATGGCCCATTTGCAGCGACCCCCGAATCAGTGTCAGGACGAAGGAACCCCGGCGAAGCCGGGGCCGGAACCGGAGCAGCGGGCTTTGCCTACTTTGGCCCCTCAAAGTAGGTCGCCGAGGGGCGAAAAGGTGACTTGAGCCATGCGCTCGGCTCACTGAATCCGCAATCTGTGCCATTTGTGACGCGGAGCGTCACGGGCGGCATACCCACGCAGAGCGATGGGCACGATCAGTGTCGTTGGGTATAACGATGAGCACAGAGCGTAGGAACGATCATGGCGATGAGAATACTGATCGCATCTACCGAACTGATTCCTTCATCCCAATGTGGAAGATCCGATATCACCGGTCACGACCGGGTCAAGTTTGTCTGCGTCGACGAAGTCGTCCAGACCGAGGATGTCCAGGTCGAGGTACGCCTCGGGATCGAGGTCTTCATCGGCGTCCGCGTCGTTCAGGGGCGACTGGTCGCCGCCAAAGTGATGAATGTCTCGTGTTACGTCAGCGTGTGTCTGTGAAGGTATGTGCATGATCTGGATGCTCCTGTCGATCGTCAACGAATCGGACACGCTCCGGGTGCCCGCATTACCGAAGGCTAACCCAGCGGCGTCCAAAAGCCAGCGCCTGAAGGTGAAATCTTCAGGCCCACACCAGAAAGTCTCCGCCATTGTCGCGCAGCATCTGCAGCATGCCCTGCGCGGCGGGCGAAAGGTAGCCGCCGCTGCGCAGGGTGACGCCGATGGTGCGCTTCATGGTGGTCTGTTCCAGCGGCACCTCGCGCAGGTGTTGCATGGTCTTGCCGAACTCCAGCGATTCGCGGGCGACGAAGCTGAGTAGGTTGCTCTGGGCAATCAGGTTGGGCAACAGCGAGATCGAATTCGCTTCGATCTGTACCGTGGGCAACGGCAAGCCATTTGCGGCAAAAGTCGCATCCAGCCATTTGCGTGACGACACGCTGACTGGCGGCAACACCCAGCGAAAGGCGCAAAGGTCGCTCATTTGCAGCGGTTTGTTCTTGAAGATCGGGTGCTGCTTGCTGGCAATGACCACAGCCTCGTCCTCAAGCACCGCAAAGCTGGTAACCCCTTCGCTGTCTGGCGCCAGCGCGCAGATGATCATGTCCAGTTGCCCAGAGCGCAGCGACTCGCGCAGCAGGTCGTCCTGGCCGATCACTAGCTTGAAGGTCACGTCGGGCGTGCGTTGCAACAGGGCCGAGGTCAGTTTCGGCATCAGGTATTCAGCCATGGTCGCCGCGCAACCAACACGGATGTTGCCGACCATACCGCTGGCAAAGTCCCGTACCTCACGCTGGGTCTGGGCAATGCTCTGCTGCAACTCCTTGCCCCGTGCCTGAAGCAGCTCGCCGACGGGTGTCAGCTTGATGCGCCGACCGTCACGCTGAAACAGTTTGGTGCCGAACGATTCTTCCAGTCGCTGAATACTTTTGGTCAGCGCGGGCTGGCTGCGGTTGAGCTTTTCAGCAGCCCGTCCCAAGTGGCCCAGTTCGGCGATGGTTTCAAAATACGTCAAATCGCGCAGGTCCATATCTATCAACCAAAGTTATCAATTCATGATTATTAGAAAATAGACTTGATGGGTTGTGATGTCGATACTTGTCGTACTCGATCAGGGCCGTGTGCCAGTTGATCGACTCGCAACGCTCGCAACAACAGGGAGAATCTTCTTGCAACGCACCTTGAGTCTGTCTCTTCCCACCCTTTCCCCGCCGGTTCAGTGGCTGGGTCTGATCCTTCTCGCTGGCAGCGCCGGCCAATTGCTGAAACTGATCAACATGCCTGCTGCGATGTTCCTCGGGCCGATGCTGATCGCCATCGGTTTCGGCGTATCGGGCGCCACCATTCGTATGAACAAGCGACTCTTTCAATTCGGCCAGGGCACGGTGGGAGTGCTGATCGCGCACGCCATGTCGGTCAGCGTACTGATGACCGCGCTTGAGTCCTGGCCTGTCATGTTGCTGGCCACACTGCTGACCGTCGTGCTGAGCGCCGCCGTCGGCCTGTTGCTGGTGCGGTTCGCGGGCATACCGAGCAGCACAGCGGCCTGGGGCACATCACCGGGCGCAGCGTCGGCGATGGTGGCCATGTCCGAGGATTACGGCGCCGATTCGCGGGTGGTCGCGACGATGCAATATGTGCGGGTGGTCTGTGTGGTTGTGATCGGCGCGCTGGTCAGCCACTTCATGGGCGCTTCGGGCAGCGGCGCTCAGGCGCACAGCAACGAAGTGATGCTGCAAGGCTCCAGCCTGCTGGATCTGGGCTTGAGTCTGGCAGTGATCGTGGTCGGCGTGCTGCTGGGCTCGAAACTGCCCGCAGGTGCCTTGCTGATGCCGTTGATACTGGGCGGCGCACTGCAGCTGAGCGGCGTGCTGCAAATCACCATCCCGGACTGGCTGTTGCCACTGGGCTACGGTGCCATTGGCTGCTACGTCGGCCTGCGCTTCGACCGCCCTACTGTTCAGTATGTCTGGCGGCGTCTGCCGATGATGATTCTCGCCTCGCTGGTGTTGATCGTGCTCTGCGCCCTGTCCGCCTCGTTGATCGCGATGATGATGGACAAGGATTACCTCTCGGTTTATCTGGCCACCAGCCCCGGCGGCCTGGACACCATGGCGATCATCGCCATCGACACCCACGCCGACGTCGGCTTCGTGCTGGCCATGCAGACCTTGCGCCTGTTCGGTGTGATTCTGACCGGCAGCTTTCTGGCCAGACAGATCATCCGCCTGACCGAAAAGCGCGCATCGTCACACTGAGGTTTGAACGCAGCCTCAGTCCAGACCCGCCAGCGCACTGGCCAGACTCGGCGACAGCGGCAGTACCGGCAACAGCGTGGCCTGATACGCGTGATACAGATCAGGCTTGCCGGGCCAGATGTCTTCGCTCGGCACATTCTGTTCGTTCAACTCATGACGCCAGCTGCCGTGCTCGTAATCGATGAACAGCGTTTCATTGAATTCCCAGAACACCCGATACCAGTCTTCGTATTGCTGCTCGCCGGTACGCTGCAGCAAGGATGCCGCCGCAGCCGCCGCTTCGCAGTGCGTCCAGTGCAAGCGATGACGCACCACCGGCCGATTCTCCCAGTCCAGGGTGTAAACGATGCCGGGCGCACCGTCGACGTCCCAGCCGTAGCGACAGGCATTGGCGAACAACTGGCGGGCGTCTTCGAGCAGCCACTCGGGACTGGACCGTCCGGCGTCACGACGCGCGGATTCAAGGTGCAGCACCAGACGCGCCCATTCGAAGGCATGCCCCGGCGTAGTGCCGAAGGGGCGGAAGCCATCGGCGGGATTCTCGCGGTTGTAATCCAGCAGTGGCGTCCAGTCCTGAGCGAAATGCTCGATGACCTGAAAGTCATTGTCGCCTGCGTGCTGATGAATCACACGCTCGACGATACTCAACGCACGATCCAGCCAGAGTGCGTCACCGGTCACGTCGGCCAGTGCCAGAAACGCCTCGGTGCTGTGCATGTTGCTGTTGGCGCCGCGATACGCTTCCTCGCCGCTCCAGTCACGGGCGAAGGACTCGCGCATCGCGCCCTCGTCCTCGCTCCAGAAATGGCTGTTGATAATCTGAATTGCATCCGACAGCAGCGCCTGTGCACCGGGCCGTCCGGCAACCACAGCCGAACTGGCCGCCAGCGCGACGAAGGCATGCAGATAGGCTTGTTTGTCGGTGGTTCCATCGTCTTCGAGCGCCGCGCTGAACCAGCCGCCGTGCTCGGCATCGCGCAACGGACCGCTGAGGGCTGCGACACCGTGATCCACCAGCGCGGCGCAGCCGGGAATACCTTGCGCGTGGGCCATGGCGAAACAGTGAGTCATGCGTGCAGTGTTCATGGTTTCGGCGGTGGCACCCACCATCAGACGGCCGTAATCATCAAGGCTGCCGAAACCGTTCTGCAGCTTCGCAGCCTTGGCAAAGGCCAGCAGGCGATTGCCTTCCTGGGACAGCCATTGATGATGGGCTGGCGAACGCAGCCAACTGCTGAAGGTTTGTTTTTTATTGTTCATGACGCTGAGCAGCCTCCATCGATAGACATACCTGCACGGTGGTCTTCGCGACCGGGTGCAATAATGCGCGCCCGGCCGGTCGGCGGCAAGCGCGCTCAGGCCCTGTCGATGTCGGCTTTTCAGACCTTGAAGCGAGCCACTACCTGGTTCAGATCAGCGGCCAGACGCGACAGTTCATGGCTTGAAGCACTGATCTGATTGGCGCCCTGGGTCGACTGCATGGACAGGTCACGGATGTTGACGATGTTGCGGTCCACTTCACGCGAGACCTGGGCCTGCTCTTCGGCGGCACTGGCGATCACCAGGTTGCGTTCGGATATCTGGTTGATGGACGAGGTGATTTCGCTCAACGATTCACCTGCACCCTTGGCCAGCGACAGCGTGGAGCTGGCGCGGTCACGGCTGGTGTTCATGGACTCCAGCGCCTGAGCCGAACCGCTGCGCATGGCGTTGACCATCGAGTCGATTTCCAGGGTCGACTGCTGGGTACGGTGCGCCAGCGCCCGCACTTCGTCAGCCACGACGGCAAAGCCGCGACCCGACTCCCCGGCACGTGCCGCTTCGATGGCGGCATTGAGCGCCAGCAGGTTGGTCTGCTCGGCGATCGAACGGATCACGTCCAGCACCTTGCCGATGTCCTGAGACTGATCCGCCAGGTTCTGCACCAGAACCGAAGTGGCCTGAACGTTTTCGGTGAGGGTCTGGATTGACTGCACCGTCTCGATCACCCGGTTCTGCCCGGCCTGTGCTGACGAGCTGGAATGACTGGACGCATCAGAAGTGGACACTGCATTACGGGCCACCTCTTCAACCGCCGAGGTCATTTCGTTGATGGCGGTGGCGGCCTGGTCGATTTCGGCGTTCTGCTGGTTCAGCCCGCGATAGCTGTCCTCGGTGACCGAGTTCAGTTCGGTGGCGGCCGACGCCAGTTGACCGGCAGAGCTGCCGATGTGGCGCATCGCTTCGCGCAGGTTGCCCTGCATCTGCTCCAGCGCCCGCAGCAAGCGGGTGACTTCGTCGTTGCCATCCACCGCAATGCTGTGGGTCAGGTCGCCCTGGGCCACATGCTCGGCGGCACTGACGGCGCGTTGCAGCGGACCCACGATGCTGCGGGTCAACCACAGAGCCAGACCAATGGTGCCCAGCGCGGCGAGCACGACAAACACCAGAACGATGCTGCGCGATGCCTTGTATTGAGCCTCGGCCGCCTTGCCTTCCGCATCGACCTTGGTGACGTAGAAGTCGGCCAGATCATTGAGTTGTTTGCCCGAGCCATCGACGATCTGCTTCATGTCAGCCAGCAACAGCTTGTTCAGTCCCTTGCTGTCGCCTTGAGAGGCAAGCACAAAAGATTGATCCAGCGCGGTACGGTATTGGCCCATGGTCACCAGAAACTGATCGGCGAGGACCTTCTCTTCCGGGGTGTCGACGAAACCGTTGAGAATGTCGAGCTTCTTGGTCAGGTCACCCAGACGCACGTCCATCTGCCCGCGGTAGGTAGAGATGCTTGCGGGGTCGGTGTCCAGCGCCATGCGCAGGGAAATGGTGCGAATGCGCAGCATGATTTCGCGCACATCGTTGACCACCCGCATGCTCGGCACCCAGTTGGTTTCGACGGCCACCTCGCTCTCACGGATGGCAGACATCTGCACCAGTGCGAACCAGCCCAGCAGCGCCACCAACAGGGAAATCAGGGTAAAACCCAGACCCGCGCGGCGGGCAATCGTGAGTTTGCGTAAATTCATGGCCAGGGCTCTTTTATATTTGGAAAGGCAGTGTGGGCAGCAGCGGTTGTCAGACAACCGCCAAGCGTATCGACATTGTCGGACACTTCTTTAGGCCGTCGGCCATCATTTCATCTTCCAGAAACCGCCCGACGAATGAACCCGCTCATCCCGACGGGATGCATGTCTACCTCTATGCACCTGAAACCGACTTGCACAAACGTGGAGGTTTGCCATGCATCTGGAAGGTTCCTGCCATTGCGGCGCCGTGGAGTTCAGTCTGGACAGCGCCCACCCCTACCCTTATCAACGCTGCTACTGCTCGATCTGTCGCAAGACTCAGGGCGCGGGTGGCTATGCGATCAACCTGAGCGGCGATGCTGCGAGCATGAAGGTAAAAGGGAAGGAAAATATTTCGATCTATCACGCCAGGATCCGCAAGGACCATCACGTGGAGACCAGCAGTGCCGAGCGGCATTTCTGCAAAGTCTGCGGCAGCGGCCTGTGGCTGTTCAGCCCGGATTGGCCAGACTTGATTCATCCGTTTGCGTCAGCCATCGATACACCATTGCCGATGCCGCCTGAGCGCACTCACATCATGCTGGACTCAAAGGCGTCATGGGTGGAGGTGGATGTGCACGAGGGCGATCTTCAGTTCGATGGTTACCCTGAAGAGTCAATTGCCGACTGGCATGAACGGCTGGGGCTGGAGCGTTGAGGTCTGACAATTCACTGAAATGCTTCCATGCCACTGAAACAGCGCGGCCTTGAAGACACTGAACGTTGGAGGCGGCTTGCCGGCGATGAACGATGACGCGATTTTCCTGATCTACCGCGCCAACCCGGTCGTCGGATTGCCGCACAGACCAAGCCCCTCCCTCAACCAACCGAGCTGCCGGCGAGCTTCATTCTGATGCCGCCAAACGCCACACCCGCGCCACATCCCGTGCCCGTTCCTGCAGCAGGCGAGGTGCTTCGCGGCAGGCGTGTTCAAGGTCCATCGGCCCGCTGGTCAACGCGAATGCGGCGCTGATGCCGTGCTGATAAAGCTGCTCGTAACCTTCGCCCAGCGTCCCGGCCAGCACGATTATCGGGACATGCTGGCGTTGGGCGACGCGTGCAACGCCCAGGGGCGTCTTGCCGCGCAAGGTCTGGGCATCGAAGCGGCCCTCGCCCGTGATTACCAGATCGGCACCGACCAGCGCCTGCTCGAGGCCCGTCAGGTCTGCGACCACCTCGACCCCGGCGCGAAACGAAGCATTCAGATAAGCCTTGGCCGCGAAACCCATGCCGCCTGCTGCACCGCTGCCGGGGCTGTCACGCAAATCGCGCCCCAACGTACGGGCGGAGTGGTCGGCGAAATGCCCCAGCGCGGCATCAAGCGCCAGCACCTGATCGGGCGAGGCGCCCTTTTGCGGACCGAAGATATGCGATGCGCCATTCGGGCCGCAAAGCGGGTTATCGACGTCGGCTGCAATTTCGACACGTACATTCGCCAGCCTCGGGTCCAGACCACTCAGGTCGATCCGCGCCAGATCGGTCAGGGCGCGTCCACCACGCGGTAACGGCTGATCATTTCGGTCCAGAAACCGCGCGCCCAGTGCCGAGAGCATGCCGCTGCCGCCATCGTTGGTCGCGCTGCCACCGATGGCCAGAATGACCCGTTGCGCACCGGCATCCAGCGCCGCCGAGATCAATTGACCGGTCCCTTCGGTGCTGGTCAGGCAGGCATCGCGTTGCGCGCGGGTGAGTAGTTGCAAGCCGCTGGCCATGGCCATTTCGATTATCGCGGTGCGGCTCTGCGCCAGCCAGCCCCAGTGAGCGTCGACGCTGTCACCCAGCGGGCCGCTGACCTGTGCGCTCATCCATTGACCCTCGCAGGCGTCCAGCACGGCTTCGATAGTGCCTTCCCCACCGTCGGCCATCGGGCACTTGACCAGCTCGGCATGTGGCCAGACTTCGGCCAGGCCGCTGGCAATTGCGTCGGCGACCGCCTGGGCACTGAGGCTGTCTTTGAAGGAATCGGGGGCGATGACTATTTTCATTGTTGTTCTCCATGTCCGTCACCGGATGTTCTCATCCCTGCCACGCCTTGCCGCCTGCCCGGCGCACAACGATTGCGCGCGGTGATCGGGCATTTGAACAAAATCTGCCTTCAGGTCTGTCGCGGGGTCATCTGCGCCCCCAGATAAAGACGCAACAGGTCAACGGTCTTGTAAGGGTCGCAGCCGGTCAGCTCAGCAATTTTCTCCAGCCGGTAACGCAGACTGTTGCGATGGATACCCAGCGCATCGGCGCAGGCCTGGCTTTCGCCGCTGTGGTCGAACCAGCTGCACAGGGTTTCGAGCAACTGACCCTGATGGTGCAAACGGGCAATAGGCTCGGCGACCTGGGACGCCAGCCAGTCATGCCGGTGACGCCAGAACAGCACGGACAGACGGTGATCGGCCAGACGCACCAGCTGTTGTTTCGGGTGGGCCTGTGCGACGTAATCCAGCAGGTCCCGGGCGGCCGCGCAGGCATGACGCAACTCGGGCAAGTCCGCCGAAGGTTCCACCGTGGCCATGCGTATCACGGGCCAGTGGTGCTCATCAAACTGCTTGAGCAGCGCATTGTCGTCGCGATCCTTGACAGCCGTGCGGCACCAGTAGAGCAAGGTCGGTTCACGCAGCACGAACCAGCTGTCGGCATAGCGCGAGCCCAGCCATCCAGCAATCTGGCTGGCTGCCGAGGCCTGTGCACCCAACTGAATCAGCACCGCCTGGCGCGGCAATTGCGGCTGCAGGCCCAGTTGGCGGGCTTCGTCGACCAGGCTTTCAGGGCAATCGGGCAGCAACAGCCGCGCCAGCAGGTCTTCGCTGCGCTGCAGGCGCCATTGGCGATCGGCCTGTTGGCGGCGCTGTTCCATGAGCATTTCAGCGGTCATCTTCACCAGCTCGCCGTAGACGCGGACCTCGTCCGGTTCGCCGGTAATACCGAGCACACCGACCAGTTTGTGGTCGAGCATCAGCGGCAGATTGACGCCCGGCTTCACGCCGCCCAGATGCAGCGCAGCCCGGGAATCGATTTCGAAGATCTGGCTGTTGGCGAGCACCCGTTGAGCACCTTCGTGCCGAGTGCACAGACGCTCGGGGTCACCGCTGCCAATGATGATGCCCAGATAGTCCATGACATTGACGTTATAGGGCAGAATCGCCATGGCGCGATCGACGATGTCCTGAGCCAGGTCCCGATCAAGCGCAAACATGAAGAACTCCCGGTGCCACGAGGGGCTTGGAGTGAGTAGACATGCGGATACATTTTGTTGAAGTTATTGAGCCAGCGAGTGTGCCTGAAATCACTGTTGAGCGCGATGCGCGTGGCGCAGAGCCCACGCAGCCGGCCTCAACCCTGATCGTGCCCATCGCTCCGCGTGGGCATGCCTCCCGTGACGCTCCGCGTCACACATGGCACAGATTGCGGATTCAGTGAGCCGAGCGCCCGGCTCAGGTCACCTTTGCGCCCTTACGGCGCGCTACTTTGAGGGACCAAAGTAGCCAAAGTCCTTCGCTCCGGTTCCGGCCCCGGCTTCGCCGGGGTTCCTTCGTCCTGACACTGATTCGGGGGTCGCTGCAAATGGGCCATCCATGGCCCAGTGCAGCTCAATCGGCATCCATGCCGATTGCCCCCCGAATCAGCGCCAGGACTCAGCCTTCACCAGCGTCGCGTTCTGCGGTGTTCATGCGATCGAGCTAAAAAAGCGCATCAGCGCCGCTGCCTCACTGGATAGCCAGATGACTTGTCTATAACGAGGAGCACAGAGCGATGGGCACGATCATATCTCCGGGACTTTGTGTATAAAGATGAGCGCAGACCGTGCGCCACCCTCTGTATTACCCAATCAACCCCGCCAGACCAAGGGCTTCCAGAACTTGATCAGATCCCGACTCGCCAGCCTGCTGTCCCTGCTCACGCTTTCAGCCTGCACCTCGATGGCCGAGAGTGAAGACCCTACCCGACGCTTCGAGGATTACCGTCAGCAGACTCGGGAACTGATCCGCTCCCAGCGCACCTTCCAGACGTCCGACCACGAAGCCGAACTGAACTGGAATGCGCCGCAGCAATGGACGCCGAGCGGTGAGATCAAAGGCGGCGTGCTGATGGTGCACGGCCTGGGGGATTCACCCTGGTCATTTCACGACGTCGGTCAGCGGCTGGCCGATCAGGGGTTTGTGGTCCGCACCGTGCTGCTGCCCGGTCACGGCACCAAACCCGAAGACATGCTCGACGTGACGCTGGAGCAATGGCAGCAGGCGGTACGTGAGCAGGCAAACCTGCTCGGCAAGGAAGTGCCCAAGGTGTATCTGGGCGGTTTTTCCACCGGTGCCAATCTGGTGCTGGACTACGCCTACGACCATGAAGAGATTGCCGGGCTGTTGCTGTTCTCCCCCGCCTTTCGCTCCGACAGCGGTTTTGCCTGGCTGACACCCTGGATCGGCTGGGCAAGGCCATGGCTGCTTGCGTCCCCCAAGGACGGCCTGCGGCCGATGCAGACGCCGCTGCGTTACATGAATGTGCCCACCAACGGGTTCGCCCAGTTCTACCGCAGCAGTGCTCTGGCTCAGAATCGCCTGCTCAGACGTAAATATGACAAGCCGGTGTTCATTGCTATCGCCCAGCACGACTCGGTGCTGGACACCGCCTACGTACTGGACACCTTCAACGAACGCTTCAGCCACCCGGACAGCCGCCTGATCTGGTACGGCGACCTGCCCGCCAAGGCTGCGCGTACCTCACGGGTCGAGGTGCGCACCGACTACTTGCCGGACTACCGCATCAGCCGCTTTTCGCACATGGGCCTGCTGTTTTCCCCGGACAACCCGCTGTACGGCGTCAATGGCACGCAGCGAATCTGCTGGAACGGCCAGACCGACGAGGACACCGCGAAATGCATGGCGGGCGAGCCGGTCTGGTACTCGGACTGGGGTTACCGCGAGCCGGGCAAGATCCACTCGCGACTGACCTTCAATCCCTATTTCGACTGGCAGATGCAATTGATGCTGGGCGTACTCAAGGATGCGGACGAGGGCTAATCCTGCGGCACCAGCCTCTCACGGCTGTTGCTAAGGTGGGTCCACATGGCAGCGCGCGCCGCGTCCGGGTCCTTGCGACGAATGGCGCTGAGCAGCGCTTCGTGTTCCAGGTTGGCCAGGTAGCCCTGATGGGCCAGGTTATTGCCCGCACGCTCGCTTGAGGCAATGCGGCTGCGCGGAATGATCGCGCTGCCCAGGTGCTGCATGATTTCCATGAAATACGGATTGCCGGTCGCTTCGGCGATCAGCATGTGAAAACGCTTGTCCGCCTCGACGCAACTGTCATCGTTGGCCAGCAGGTCCTGATAGTCGTCCAGCGCCTGACGCATGGCCGCCAGTTGTTCTTCCGTGCGACGCACCGCCGCCAGCGCCACAGCCTGAGTTTCAAGGCCGATGCGCAGCTCAATGATGTCGCGCACCCGCGACACGGTTTCGACCTTCAGGCGCAACCCCGTCTGGTCGCCGCGCTCCAGCACGAAGGTGCCGATGCCATGATGGGTCACTACCAGCCCCGAGGCCTGCAACTTGGAAATCGCCTCGCGCACCACCGTACGACTGACTCCGTGTTCACGGACGATCTGGTTTTCCGATGGCAGCTTCTCGCCCGGCGCAATCTTGCCCAGCAGGATGCGCTGACTCAGCTCGGTGACCAGATCAGTGGCCAGACTGTGCTGGCGGCGTTTGGGGGCGGTGCTGGCGGGCTCTTGCATGAAGGTTGTCCTGACGTTGTCTGGCGCTTGTCTGATTGTGCGGCGTCTGGTGAACCCGTAACGCAGCGGCAAGGCTGACGAAGGCACATGGGGCCTGAGTTTCAGGGTCACCAGAACTTGTCTGACTTGTATTACAAGCTGGCCGAGCTTGTCAAAACCTCTCCTGCCCTTCTGTCCGTCTTTTTATGACGTGATACTCCAGAAAAAATGATGTTCGGTAACGGCCAACGATACTCACCCTGAGCGCAAAACCCTTGAAATACCTGACCTCTAATCACTGAAAGCTGAATCAGCTCCACGATAAACAACTGAAACCTCTCGTCGCTGTCCGCAAAAATTAATCGTGATCCGACCGTAGAGGGGGCTTGCGCAAGCGCATCCAACTTGTATGATGACCGACAATGCGAGGGACACACCTTGCACATACCCGCATAAAAACAACGAGTGGGAGATTCAATTGTGAGCACATCCAATTCCGGGATGGCCGCCGGCGCAGATTCGGTCCTGACTTCAGCCGTATCGAAAGTCAAACGTCATGTCCTGCCGCTTTTCGTCATCATGTTTATCGTCAACTACATCGACCGGGTGAACATCGGCTTCGTGCGCTCGCACATGGAGCACGATCTGGGCATCGGTGCTGCGGCCTACGGCCTGGGCGCCGGGCTGTTCTTCATCGGCTATGCGTTGTTCGAGGTCCCTTCCAACATCCTGCTGCAGAAAGTCGGCGCACGCATCTGGCTGACGCGGATCATGCTCACCTGGGGCCTGGTCGCGGCCTGCATGGCCTTCATCCAGAACGAAACCCACTTCTATATCCTGCGCTTTCTGCTGGGCGTGGCCGAAGCAGGCTTCTTTCCAGGCGTGATCTACTACTTCACCCGCTGGCTGCCAGGCGTTGAGCGTGGCAAGGCAATCGCCATCTTCCTCAGCGGCTCGGCCATCGCTTCGCTGATTTCCGGCCCGTTGTCCGGCCTGCTGCTGCAGATCACCGGGTTCGGCCTGAAAGGCTGGCAGTGGATGTACTTCATCGAAGGCATGTTCTCGGTGGGCCTGTGCTTCTTCGTCTGGTTCTGGCTGGACTCCAAACCGCACGATGCCAAGTGGCTGACCCGTGAGGAACAGGACGCACTGGTCAACGCCATCGACGCCGAACAGGCCGCTCGCGAAGCCGCAACGCCAGTCAAGGCGTCCATTGGCAAGCTACTCAAGGACGGCCAGATCATCCTGTTCTGCCTGATCTACTTCTTCATTCAGTTGACCATCTATGCGGCGACCTTCTGGCTGCCGAGCATCATCAGAAAAATGGGCAGCCTGACCGATTTCGAAGTCGGCATGTTCAACTCGATCCCATGGCTGCTGTCGATCATCGGCATGTACGCCTTCGCCACCCTGTCGGCCAAATGGAAACGCCAGCAGGCCTGGGTTGCTGCAGCGCTGCTGATTGCCGCGGCGGGCATGTTCATGTCCACCACGGGCAGCCCGATCTTCGCGTTCGTTGCCATCTGCTTTGCGGCACTGGGCTTCAAGTCGGCCTCGTCACTGTTCTGGCCGATTCCCCAGGCTTATCTGGATGCCCGAATTGCAGCGGCGGTCATCGCGCTGATCAACTCGGTCGGCAACCTCGGCGGTTTCGTGGCACCGACCACTTTCGGCCTGCTGGAAGAGCACACCGGCTCGATTCAGGGCGGCCTTTATGGCCTCACCGCCACGTCGCTGATTGCCGCGGTCATTGTCTTCGCCGCTCGCAACACGCCAAAGCCAGGCGCGACGCCGGTCGCCGCTGTGCAGACGCCTGCGACTCACTGACGCTCATTCCAACAACAATTTCGCAAAGGATTTCACCATGAACGCTCAGCACTCCAACATCACTGCCAAGGCCCCTGTCATCACCGAGATGCAGGTCGTGCCGGTAGCGGGCCATGACGACATGCTGCTCAACCTCAGCGGCGCGCACGGCCCCTACTTCACCCGCAACATCGTGATCCTCAAGGACAACGCAGGAAACACCGGCGTCGGCGAAGTGCCGGGCGGCGACCTGATCCGCCAGACCCTGGAAGACGCACGCTCGCTGGTGGTCGACAGCAGCATCGGTACCTACCAGAAGATCCTCAATGACGTGCGCAAGGCCTTCGCCGAACGCGACTCGGGCGGCCGTGGTCAGCAGACCTTCGACCTGCGCATCACCATCCACGCCGTCACCGCGCTGGAAGCCGCCCTGCTCGACCTGCTCGGCCAGCACCTGGACGTGCCCGTCGCCGCCTTGCTGGGTGAAGGCCAGCAGCGCGATCAGGTGGAGATGCTGGGTTATCTGTTCTATGTGGGCGATCAGCACAAGACCGACCTGGCCTATCGCAGCGAACCGGATGCCGACAACGACTGGTTTCGCCTGCGCCACGAAGTCGCTTTGACACCTGAGGCGGTAGTACGCCTGGCTGAAGCCGCGCACCAGCGTTATGGTTTTCAGGACTTCAAACTCAAGGGCGGCGTACTGCGTGGCGACGAGGAAATCGAAGCGGTCACAGCGCTGGCCGAACGCTTCCCCGACGCCCGTATCACCCTGGACCCCAACGGGGCCTGGTCGCTCAAGGAAGCCATCCGTCTGTGCCGCGACCAGCATCATGTGCTGGCCTACGCCGAAGACCCATGCGGAGCGGAAAACGGATTCTCCGGCCGTGAAGTGATGGCCGAGTTCCGGCGCGCCACAGGGCTTAAGACGGCCACCAACATGATTGCCACTGACTGGCGCGAGATGGGCCACGCAATTCAGCTGCAGTCGGTGGACATTCCGCTGGCCGATCCGCATTTCTGGACCATGCAGGGTTCGGTGCGGGTCGCGCAGATGTGCAACGAGTGGGGCCTGACCTGGGGCTCGCATTCCAACAACCACTTCGACATCTCGCTGGCGATGTTCACCCATGTCGCCGCCGCTGCGCCGGGCAATATCACCGCCATCGACACTCACTGGATCTGGCAGGACGGCCAGCGCCTGACCAAGGCCCCGCTGCAGATCGTCGGAGGCAAGGTCGAGGTGCCAAAAAAACCGGGGCTGGGTGTCGAACTGGACATGGATCAACTGGCCAAGGCACACGAATTGTACAAAGGCATGGGCCTCGGCGCGCGCAACGACGCTGTGGCCATGCAGTTCTTGATCAAGGACTGGACGTTCAACAACAAGCGGCCTTGCCTGGTGCGCTGAACCGCGTTCGCCTGCTTCAAGAACACTCGCCATAGTGTTGGCACACGGCGCGCAACCCCCTTGCGCGCCGTTTTTTCTCGCTTCGCACTGCCGCGTGATACTGTCTTGCAACAATCAGTAACGACTAGCCCGCATGCGCCATCTCGTTCAT
Organism: Pseudomonas sp. AC016; assembly: GCF_979253365.1. Lineage (NCBI taxonomy): Bacteria > Pseudomonadati > Pseudomonadota > Gammaproteobacteria > Pseudomonadales > Pseudomonadaceae > Pseudomonas > Pseudomonas sp. AC016. Next base: position 5,716,171 of record NZ_CEEDCC010000001.1, on the reverse strand, counting down.
ACCCGTCCCCGCCTGACCATCGCTGCGCTCGTAGGACTGACGTCCGGCGTCGCCTCCGCCTGGGTGCTTCCCGACACCACAGTGACCCAGAATCTGCTCATTGGCTGGGATCTGGGCGTCTGGCTCTACCTGATCCTCATATTCATCCGCACCCTGCACAGCGACGCAAGCGATGTGCAGCGCATCGCCATGATGGAAGACGAGAATGCCGGCGCGATCCTGATGACCGTGTCCATCGCTGCACTGGCCAGCCTGGCGGCGATAATCGTTGAAATCGCAGGCACCAAAGGTCTTTCGCCGCATGCCCAGTTGCTGCATCACGCGTTCACCGGCGTCACCGTCATTGGTTCATGGCTGATGATCGGCGTCGTGTTCAGCCTGCATTACGCCCGTCTGTTCTATACCTGGAAAGGCAAAGAGCCGGCACTGTCTTTCGCCGGTGGCGAGAAAAACCCGGATTACTGGGACTTCCTGTATTTCTCGTTCACCTTGAGCGTTGCGGTCCAGACCTCCGATGTCGGCGTGGCGACGCGCCAGATGCGCCGGATCGTGCTGGCCCAGTCGCTGATCTGTTTTGTGTTCAACACGGCTATTCTGGGGTTCTCGATCAATATCGCGGCCAGCCTGTTCGATTAGCCGCTTCCCCAAACCTGCCCAGGGAGACCACTGCTCATGACCCGATTGACCATTGCTGTGCTTGATGACTGGCAGAACGTGGCCAGCGATGTGGTGGACTGGTCGCCACTGCACTCCATCGGCGAGGTCAGCTTCCTGCATGACTTCCCCGCCGACACTGCCACCATGGTCCAGCGCCTCCAGCACTTCGATGTGATCTGCGTGATGCGCGAACGAACCCTGTTCGACGACGCCCTGCTCAGCCAGCTCCCGCGGCTGAAACTGTTGACCACCGGCGGCATGCGCAATGCGGCCATCGACGTCGCAGCGGCCAAACGGCTGAATATTACGGTGTGCGGCACCGACAGCTACAAGCAGGCAGCGCCGGAGCTGACCTGGGCACTGATCATGGGCATCACTCGCAATCTGGTGACCGAAGCCAATGCATTGCGCGCCGGTCACTGGCAAGTCGGGTTGGGCAGCGATCTGTACGGCAAGACGCTGGGCATTCTGGGGTTGGGCAGTATCGGCAAGTGGATTGCCCGTTACGGTCAGGCGTTCGGCATGGAGGTCATCGCCTGGAGCCAGAATCTGACACCGGAGGCCGCCGCCGAATGTGGCGTCACTTATGTCAGCAAGCAGGCGCTGTTCGAGCAGGCCGATGTGTTGTCGGTGCATCTGGTGCTCAGCGATCGCAGCCGAGGGCTGGTGGATGCACAAGCGCTGGGCTGGATGAAGCCCGGCGCGTTCCTCGTCAATACGTCGCGTGGGCCGATCATCGACGAAGCGGCGCTGATCGAGACCCTGCAACAACGCAAAATCGCCGGAGCCGCTCTGGACGTGTTCGATACCGAGCCGCTCCCGGAAAACCACCCGTTCCGCACGCTGGGCAACGTGCTGGCGACGCCGCATATCGGCTACGTTACCGAGAACAATTACCAGACCTTCTATGGCCTGATGATCGAGAACATCCAGGCCTGGCACGCGGGGACGCCGATCAGGGTGTTTGCCTGATCGCGACCGTTTGACGCTTACAGGGTGTAGGCGATACCTACCTGCACCGTACGCGGGGCGCCCGGATAGGCATACACGTTGCCGAAGGCGCCTTCTTCATAGTCCTTGTCGAAGACGTTCTTCACATCGAGATTGAGCTTCACGTGCTCGTTGACCTTATAGAAGGCCAGCAGATCGAACACGGTGTAGCTGTCCATCGAGAACGCGGTGTTCGCAGTCTGCCCGGCACGTTGATCGACATAGCGACCGCCCGCCCCCAGGCCCAGGCCACGCAGCGCGCCGTCCTGGAATTCATAAACGTTCAACAGGCTGAACGTCTGCTCCGGAATGTTCAGCAGACGGGTGCCGGTGCGCAGGGTGTTGTCCTTGGTGACCTCGGCATCGACGTAGGCATAGCTGCCCATCACACGCCACTCCGGCGTCAGGTTGCCGACCACGTTCAGGTCCAGACCGCGACTGCGCACTTCGCCCGCTGCCACGCTGAAAGTGGAGTCGACCGGGTCGGTGGTCAGCACGTTCTGCTTCTCGATCTGATACAGCGCAGCGTCGACGCTCAACTGACGGTCCAGCGCTTCCCACTTGACGCCCACTTCATAGGACTTGCCCTCCTCAGCCTTGAAGCCGCCACCCAGACGGCTCGCGCCGGTGTTGGGCTTGAACGAACGAGCCGTGTTGGCGTAGACCGCCACGGTGTCGGTCAGGTCGTAGGTCAGGCCGAGACGCGGGGTCACTGCGTTGTCGCTGTTGGTGAACGGCACGCCGACACCGAAGGTATCGTAGTCATGCTCGAAACGCTCGAAACGCACACCGGCCAGCAGTTTCATGCGCTCGGTCAGCGCTACCTGATCCTGCACAAAGGCGGCGTAGGTCTTGAGGTTTTCCTTGTCGTTGGTGGTAGTTCGCGTCAGCGCCGGACGGGCCTTTCCGTAAACCGGATCGAAAATGTCAATGGTGTAGGCGTTCACCGCACCACTGGAGCGTCGGATGATCGACTTGTAGTCGTAGTCTTCGTATTCGACGCCCGCCAGCAGCGTATGGTCGAACCCGCCAGTGGCGAAATGCCCGGTGACGTTCAACTGCACATCGCGGTCAGTCCATTCCAGCTTGCGGTAATTGAAGTTACGGCCCAGCGTGCGCCCGTCGGCTGCCAGGCCGTTTGCCTCGATGGCGTCACCCTTGAGCGAGCCGTCGAGCATCTGGATGCCGCCGCCCAGTTTCCAGTCGGCGTTCAGGTCGTGGTCGAAACGGATCTGCGCCATGTTGTTGTCATTGTGCAGCTTGCCCACGTCCTTTTCACCGAAGAACGTGTCCCGGGAAGCGGTGCGGGTCTGCGCGGGATAACGCGTCAGGCCACGGTCCAGCGGCGCGTTGTTGCGCATGAAGTCGCCTTCGAAAGTGATGCGCGTGGCGTCATCGACCTGCCAGCTCAGGACCGGCGTCACGCCGTAGCGTTCGGTTTCGACGTGATCGCGAAAGGTATCGCCGCCCTCGCCCACCACATTCAGGCGATAGGCAAATCGCCCGTCGTCATCCAGAGGACCGGATGCGTCCAGCGTGCCGCGCTTCATCCCCTGATCATTGAGCTGGCTGCCCAGCGTGACTGAACGCTCGGCCAACGGCTGTTTGGACACCACGTTGAACGTGCCGCCCGGATCTCCACGCCCGTAAAGGGTGGTGGCAGGACCGCGCAGCACTTCCAGACGCTCGATGGTGTTGGCGTCCGGCATGTTCGGATAGCCGCGATTGATCGGGAAGCCGTTGCGATAGAACTCGCCCGTGGTGAAGCCGCGTACGGTAAACGTGGTGAGACCCTGACCGCCGAAGTTGTTGGCACGCCCCACGCCGCCTGCGTAATCCAAAGCATCTTGCAGGCGCGTGGCACCGATGTCTTCGACGGCCTCGCGGGTGACGACACTGATCGACTGCGGCGTTTCGTGCAAAGACGTATCGGTACGGGTGGCACTGGCAGAACGGGTCGCGCGATAGCCCTGGACAGGGCCCTGGGCAGTCTCGATATCCGTGGCGCTCTGGATGTCGATGTTCTGCAGTTCGATCGAGGAATTGTTGGCAGTCACCTGATCGGCCCAGGCTGATTGGGAGATTGCTTGAATGACACAAAGAGACAGAAAGGTACGACGCATCGAGGTGCAGCCCTTGGCAAGAAACCAGGCCTCATGGGACCCGGCGGGATTTTTTCGCGAATAGTACAGATTCTTATTAGCACTTGATACAAATTACCAAAAAAGACATTCCACCTATTTAAGTCCGTACGTGCAGGGCTCTGTGAGAACTGGCTCATACATTTGCCTATACCGCACGCAGGCGGCGAACGACGGCGTGCGACGCCTGTCTCAAGCATCGGACCGGCGCAGCCTGCGTCCTCATCTCTAGCGCATCAGCAACGCATCAGGAAACGGTATGGACCACGAAGTAGACGGCAAGACCCCCGGCCTGTCAGCCGAAGAAGAGCGCGAGATCGATGAGAACCAGCCGCCCCGCGCGGCGGTACTGCATGAAACCATCCGCATGCAGGGCGACCATGAGCTGGAACGCAGTGTCGCCGCCCTGTGGTGGTCAGCCCTGGCGGCCGGCCTGACCATGGGCCTGTCGCTGATGGCGATGGGTTTGCTCATGTCACGCCTTGAAGGCATATCCGGCAGCCATGTGATTACCAGCCTGGGTTATTCGGCGGGCTTCCTGGCGGTCATCCTGGCTCGCCAGCAACTGTTCACCGAAAACACCATCACTGCGGTATTGCCGATCATGAGCAAACCGAACCTGGCCAATATCTGGCGGCTGTTGCGCCTGTGGGGCGTGGTGCTGGGTGGCAACCTGATGGGCACTCTGCTGGTGGCATACGTCATGCTCAACCTGCCGATCTTCGATGCCAAGACCGACCACGCGTTTCTGGAAATCGGCCGCAAGGTCATGGAAAACGATGTCAGCCAGATGTTCTCCAAGGGAATCGTGTCCGGCTGGATGATTGCGACCATGGTCTGGATGATCGCCTCGATGGAAAATGCCAAGATCGCGATCATCGTGCTGATCACCTACCTGATGGCACTCGGCGACTTCACGCACATCGTCGTGGGCTCGGCTGAAGTGTCGTATCTGGTGTTCGCAGGCGAGCTGGGCTGGAAGGATTTCTGGTTCACCTTTGCGGGTCCCACGCTGGCGGGCAACATCATTGGCGGCAGTTTTATTTTCGCCCTGATCAGCCACGCGCAAATCCGCAGCGAGAAAGACACCAGCGCCAAACTTGAACGGGACAAGAAACGTCGTTCGGAAGAAAAACGCCTGGCCGACGCACAGAAGCTCAAGGACAGCGATGCCGGGATGCCGAAAGACATATGATCCCCGTCATTAAACTTTCTTTCAGGAACTTCGCCGCCATTTAGGGGCAAACTAGGTCTTTGAACGTACTTATTCAGGCAGGGACCATGACCCGAATTCTGGCAATCGAAGATGATGCCATCACCGCAAAGGAAATCGTCGCAGAGCTCAGCAGCCACGGACTTGAAGTGGACTGGGTGGACAACGGCCGTGACGGTCTGGCGCGTGCAGTGAATGGCGACTACGACTTGATAACCCTGGACCGCATGCTGCCGGAGATCGATGGCCTGACCATCGTCACCCAGCTACGCGCCCAGGGCATCGCCACGCCGATCCTCATGATCAGCGCGCTGTCCGACGTGGACGAGCGCGTTCGTGGCCTGCGGGCCGGAGGCGATGATTACCTGCCCAAGCCGTTTGCATCCGATGAAATGGCGGCACGCGTCGAAGTGCTGCTGCGTCGCAGCAATCCGGTCAGCGCCGCAAAAACCGTTCTGCAGGTGGCCGACCTTGAGCTCAACCTAATTACCCGTGAAGCCTGTCGTGGTGGCGAGCCGCTTGTGCTGTTGCCGACCGAATTCAAACTGCTCGAGTTTCTGATGCGCAACAGCGGACAGATCATCACCCGCATGATGATTTTCCAGGAAGTCTGGGGTTACCACTTTGACCCCGGCACCAACCTGATCGATGTACACATCGGTCGCCTTCGCAAAAAGATCGACCAGCCTGGCATCGCACCGCTGATACAAACCGTGCGAGGTTCAGGTTATGTCATTGCCGAACCCGTCTAACGGTTGGCGCTCCTCTTCCAGCAGGTTGCTGGCGCTCTACAGCACACTGTTCGTGGCCTGGAGCGCCATCCTGTTGGGGGTTCTGTACTGGGAGGTCAACGGTTACCTGGACAGTCTGGCACGTCGTTCGCTGACCCATCGTCAGCAGTTGTTCACGCGCTTCGAGGGGCAGGCGCTGATCGACGCGCTGGCCACCAGCATGACCTTCGACACGCGCTCCGTAGACGCCTACGGCCTGTTCGATGACCAGTTCCGGCACATCGCCGGGCCGATCACGCACATCCCCAAAGTGCTGCCCATCGACGGTCAGATCCATGAACTGAGCAGTTGCATCGACTCCGAAGACCCGGGACTGCCCAAGGACAGCTGCGACGCGATTGTGTCGCACACCGTAGACGGGCGCTGGCTGGTGCTGGTGCGCGAGAACGGTTCACTGTTCGCGGTCAGCACGCTGATTCTGCACGCCCTGCTCTGGGGCATCTCGTTGACGATCATTCCCGGAGTCGCCGGTTGGCACCTGCTGCGCCAACGACCTCTTCGGCGTATCCGCGCCATCCAGCTCAGCGCAGAGTCGATCATCGCCGGAGACATGGCCGGACGCCTGCCCGTCTCCAGCAGACGCGACGAACTGGACATGCTGGCGGTCATCGTCAATGCGATGCTCGACCGCATCGAAAAGCTCATGAACGAGGTCAAGGGCGTCTGCGACAACATCGCCCATGACCTTCGCACGCCACTGACCCGTCTGCGTGCCCAGCTGTACCGCATCCAGCAGCAGGCCAAGTACGACTCGCCCTGCGCGCTGCAGATTGCGCAAGTGATCGGTGAAGCGGATACGCTGATGGCGCGCTTCCGCGGCCTGCTGCGCATCTCGGAACTGGAAGACCGGCAGAGGCGCTCTGCCTTTGTCGAACTTGAATTACGTCCACTGTTGCAGGAACTCCACGACTTTTACCTGCCGTTGGCCGAAGAAGACGAGATCACCCTGCTCCTGAAGATGGAAGACACGTTGCCGACGCTCGTCGGAGATCGCGCCTTGCTGTTCGAAGCCCTGGCCAATCTGCTGAGCAATGCCATCAAGTTCACGCCAGCGGGCGGAACAGTCATGGTCAGCGCCTACGCGGACAAGGAAGGCAAGAGCCCTTGCGTCGACATACAGGATTCAGGCCCCGGAATTCCGGTGACTGAACGGGCTGCCGTGTTTCAACGCTTTTACCGCAGTGAAGCGGGCAATCAGCACAGCGGTTTCGGTCTGGGCCTGTCAGTGGTGGCGGCCATCGTCAACCTACACGGTTTTACGCTGCAGATCGGCACCAGCCCATATGGCGGCGCTAGCCTGAAACTGACCTGTCGCACGGCACGTCCGCTGGTCTAGAAAAACGACACGAACATCCACTCGTGCCTGCTTTTTGACGAGGTTAACGCCTCTGGCACAGGCCTTTCAGACGTTTCGATGATAATCTGACGCGAGTTGCCAAGCGCTAAAGTGTAACATTATGTTTCATAAACAGGCTGTACTGGACCGTTTCAGCCCGCACAAGTTCCCTTCAATAGTTCCGCTTTTCCGCCTTGATCTGTCTCTTTTCCCCGAATAACCCTGTTTCGCTATCAAGTATTCCCCCAGCGGCCCGATAGAAGAACGTGAACCAATCGGCATTTTTGTGGCGTCAGCATCTTGTCGGTATACCAACACTGCGTTATCTATGGTCACCGCAAGACGGACTAAAGATGCACCCAAAACAAGAACTCATCGGATTTCGCCCTGAACCGGGCGGGGCTTTGGCATGGTCGCCGAGGCAGAGAATGCTGGAATAAAATTTCGTAGGATCGACATCGGCTGGGAGGCTGTTATGGGCGCACAATCAACTATTTTAAGCGTGGGCGATTACAAGGTTTACACCGAAACTTACTGGAAAGGCAGCCATGTAAAGACCATCATGCTGGTCAACGGCGCATTGTCGACCACGGGATCTTTTGGGCAGACCGTCAAGTACCTTCAACCGCACTACAACATTGTCCTGTTTGATCTTCCGTTTTCCGGCCAGTCGCGGGCACACAATGCCGACGACATGATCGTGACCAAGGAAGACGAAGTCGGCATCCTGCTTCAGCTCATTGACCGTTTTCAGGTCAACTACCTGCTTTCCGTGTCCTGGGGCGGTGTTTCGGCCCTTCTGGCGCTGTCGGAGTGCCCGGCCTCGGTCGAAAAAGCCATTATCAGTTCGTTCTCGCCTGTGCTGAACGAGCCCATGCTCGATTACATCGACAAGGCTCAGGTGTACCTCGCCGCTCGTGAAAAACGCAAGATTGGCTCCCTGCTCAACGACACGGTCGGCAAGTACTTGCCGCGTCTGTTCAAGCTGTACAACTACAAGCATCTGATCAGTCTTGCCGAGCACGAATATGGCCAGATCGACTTTCACATCAGCCAGATTCGCCAACTAAGCGCCAGTAACTACGTCGAGCGTTTTTCCTCGATCAAGATCCCGGTATTGTTCGTCAACGGCGAGAAAGATGAATACACCACTGTTGACGATGCACGCACTTTCGCCAACTACATCCCTCGCAGCACGTTCGACGTAGTTCCCGATACCGGGCACTTTCTGGACCTGGAAAGCAAGGCCGCCTGGCACCACTCGCAGCGCAACGTGCTCGCCTTTCTGGGTACAGCAGCCTGCAACGAGGAATGGCCAAGCGCGACCGCAATGGCCTGAGATCGCTCGCGCCACGCCCCGTGGCGCAGTGGTTCATGGATGAACGTTTCTTTTTCCGGGCAGTGGCGACTCATTGATGATGTTTTTCTGTGCAGAAGATGTGCGTCGGCTCGGTCATGCGTGTGAAAAACGCCGACCGGCACACATTCCCCCTTTTCAGCGCTGGCTGACCCTGAGCTGCACCTTCGCACTGACACTTTCACTGGGTGCCTGCTCTGCCGGCAAAGCCCCGGAAAAAGTGCCGGTCCGCGTTACGGTCCAGACGGTTCAGTCGCAGGACATCGCCACCCATGTGGTGCTCAGCGGCGATATCCAGGCACGCAAAATCACTGATCAGTCCTTTCGAGTGTCGGGCAAGCTGGTGAAACGGTTCGTGGACGTAGGTGACCGTGTGCACGTCAACCAGGTGTTGGCCAGACTGGACCCGCGCGAGCAGCGCACGGGCCTTGAATCGGCCAGTGCCGACGTGGCAGTAAGAGAATCCCGTCTGCGTCTTGCCGAGCAGAATTATCAGCGCCAGCAGCGTTTGCTACCCAAGGGCTACACCAATCTCAGCGAATACCAGCAGGCGCGTTCCAGTCTGGAAAGCGCTCGTGGTGATCTGGCGTCGTTCAAGGCGCAGCAGGCTACTGCCCGTGAGCAGGTCGGTTATACCGAGCTGGTTGCCGTCGCCAACGGCGTGATCACTGCCAGGCAGGCCGAGGAAGGTCAGGTGGTGCAGGCCGCCGCGCCGGTGTTCAGCCTGGCGCACGATGGCGAACGCGAAGCGGTGTTCGCCGCCTATGAGTCACTGCTCGGCACAGACCGGATCGGCGACAGGGTCGTGATAAGCCCGGTGGGCCAGCCCGATATCGAGCTGATCGGCAGGATCCGCGAAATCACCCCTATCGTTTCCGCCACCAGCGGCACGCTACGCGTACGAGTCGCACTGCCAGAGACTTCCGATGCTCCGGGCCTCGGATCAGTGGTGAGCGCCCGCCTCGACAATCGCGCGCAACGCGCCTTCGTCCTGCCCTGGTCGGCGCTGACACGCACACAGGGGCAACCCGCAGTCTGGCGGGTGGATGACAAGTCCCAAGTCTCACTGCAACGAGTCAGGGTATTGCGTTACGAACAGGGTCAGGTACTCGTCGCAGAAGGGCTGTCCGAAGGCGACCGGGTTGTCTCTCAGGGTCTGCAATTTCTCTACGCAGGGCAGAAGGTCGAAGTGGCCGGGCAGGCCCGCGACCAGGATGGCCTTGCACTCGCCACCTCAGAGATCACCGCCTCGGAACGACGGCGATGAGCGTCAACTGCCGCCAGCCTAGAATCCTGGCCTGCAGCTGGCTGGCCTGCGCAGTGCTGATCGCCCTGCCCGGCTGCCGCGATAAACCGGTCCGCGAAGCAGTCGAGCGGCCAGTGCTGTTCACTGAAATTGTCGAGCCGCACAACGCCTTGCATGGCCGCTTCGCGGGCAGCATTCAACCGCAGTACGAAGTACCGCTGGGGTTTCGCGTCGCCGGACGTATCGCTACCCGTCAGGCAGAAGTCGGCAAGGCCGTGCGCAAGGGCGATCTGCTGGCCACGCTGGAGCCCAGCGAGCAGCAGAATCAGCTGCATGCGCGGCAGGCGGAACTCAGCAAGGCACAGTCTTCATGGCAGCAGGTTCGTGACGAACAATTGCGCTATCAGCAATTGTTCGAGCGCGGCGTCGGCTCAAGGGCGCGGCTTGATCAACTGAGCAGCGACCTGCGCAATCAGGAGGCGCTGCAGCAACGGGCCGGGATTGCCTTGCAGCAGGCCCGCGATCACCTGTCCTACACACGCCTGCTGGCAGAATTCGACGGTCTGGTGACCGATTGGCGTGCCGAGGTGGGTCAGGTGATGACTGCCGGAGAACCCGTGGTCAGCCTGGCGCGTCCGGAAAGCCGCGAAGCGGTGGTCGATCTGCCGGTCGGTCTGGTTGCCTCACTGGCCGACTCTGTACAGATCCGGGTGTTGTCACCCTTGAACGAGCAGATTTCGGTCGGGGCAAGGATTCGTCAACTGTCCCCACAAATCGATCCCACCACACGCACTCAGCGGGTGCGGCTGGCCCTGAACGACACACCGGATCTGTTTCGGCTCGGCTCGACCATCAGTGTCGAGATCAGCGGCGCAGCGCCGGTATCCCATCAACTGCCTGACAGTGCTGTCGTGCAACGCGGCGGCAAGGCGCAGGTGTGGGTGATCGATCCGCTGACATCGACCCTGAGTCCGCGGGAGATTCAGGTATTGGCGCGCAATGGCTCAACGGTTCAGGTCGGCGGTGAGTTGCACGTCGGCGACAAGGTCGTCACGGCGGGCGTCAACACGATGCAGCCCGGACAGAAAATTCGCGTGCAATGAGAGGTCGGTTTGTGAGGGAGCGCTTCAATCTGTCGGCCTGGGGCCTCAAACATCGCACGCTGGTCTGGTACATGATGTTCGTTTCGCTGCTGATGGGCAGTTGGTCGTTCCTGAATCTGGGTCGCGAGGAAGACCCGTCTTTCGCAATCAAGACCATGGTGATTCAGGCGCGCTGGCCTGGCGCGACCCTGAACGACACGCTGCAGCAGGTGACTGATCGCCTGGAGAAGAAGCTCGAGGAAATCGACGCACTCGACTACGTGAAAAGCTACACGCTGGCCGGTGAGTCCACCCTGTTTGTGTTTCTCAAGAGCGAAACCCGCAGCGCCGACATTCCCGAGGCCTGGTATCAGGTGCGCAAGAAGATCAGCGACGTTCGCGGCGAACTGCCCGCCGGTATTCAGGGTCCGGCCTTCAATGACGAGTTCGGTGATGTGTTCGGCAGCATCTATGCCTTCACGACCGATGGCCTGTCGTTTCGCCAGTTGCGCGATTACGTCGAGCAGGTACGGGCCGATATCCGCAGCGTACCCAATCTGGGCAAGATCGAACTGCTGGGTGCGCAGCGCGAAGTCATCTACCTGAATTTCTCCATTCGCAAACTGGCTGCGCTGGGGATCGACCAGCGTCAGGTGCTGCAAAGCCTGCAGGCCCAGAACTCGGTCACACCGGCGGGCGTCATGGAAGCAGGCCCCGAGCGCATTGCCGTCCGGGCCAGCGGCCAGTTCACCAGCGAGGAAGACCTTCTGGCGGTCAACCTGCGCTTCGGCGACCGCTTCTTCCGCCTCAGCGATCTGGCCACGGTCGAGCGGCGCTACGCCGACCCGCCTTCTTCCCTGTTCCGCTTCAACGGTCAGCCTGCCATCGGTCTGGCGGTGGCCATGAAACAGGGCGGCAACATTCAGGCGTTCGGCACTCAGTTGCAGCAACGCATCGAAGAACTGACCACCGAACTGCCGCTGGGCATTGATGTGCACTTGGTGTCGAGTCAGGCCGACGTGGTCGAAAAAGCCATCGGCGGCTTCACCCGTGCCCTGTTCGAAGCGATCCTGATCGTGCTGGTGGTCAGCTTCATCAGCCTGGGCGTCCGCGCCGGGCTGGTAGTCGCCTGCTCGATCCCGCTGGTGCTGGCGCTGGTCTTCGTCTTCATGGAATACAGCGGCATCACCATGCAGCGCATTTCCCTCGGCGCCCTGATCATTGCCCTGGGACTGCTGGTGGATGACGCGATGATCACAGTGGAGATGATGGTGACCCGCCTGGAGCACGGCGACAACCGGGAACAGGCCGCCACCTTCGCCTATACCTCGACCGCCTTTCCCATGCTGACCGGTACGCTGGTCACGGTTGCGGGTTTTGTACCGATCGGTCTAAACCATAGCTCGGCGGGCGAATACGTGTTCACCATGTTCGCCGTGATCGCGGTGGCGCTGCTGCTGTCGTGGCTGGTGGCGGTGCTGTTCGCGCCACTGATCGGCGTACACCTGCTCAAGGTCTCCGCCGTGCATGCGGCACCGGGACGCTGGATGCGGGGTTTCAGCCGGGCGCTGGTCAGGGCGCTGGAACACCGTTGGTGGGTGATCGGCATCACCACGCTGATCTTCATCGGCTCGCTGTTCGCCGGCAAGCTGCTGCAGAACCAGTTCTTCCCGGACTCGGACCGCCCGGAAATTCTGGTGGACTTCTACATGCCGCAGAACGGCTCGATCGAAGGCACTCGCCAGACCATGGACCGCTTCGAGTCCACCCTCAAAGACGACCCGGATGTGCTGCGCTGGAGTTCCTACGTCGGCAAGGGCGCCGTGCGTTTTTATTTGCCGCTGGACCAGCAACTGAGCAACCCGTTCTACGGCCAGATGGTCATCGTCAGCCATGGTGGCGAAGCCCGCGACCGGCTGATCGAGCGTCTGCGCCAGCGCTTTCGCGATGATTATGTGGGCGTCGGCGGTTACGTACAGCCGCTGAACATGGGGCCGCCCGTGGGCTGGCCGGTTCAATACCGGGTCAGCGGACCGGACATCGAACAGGTCCGCAGCCAGGCCATGGCGCTAGCCGCCCTGCTCGACACCAACCCCAACATCGGCCAGGTGATCTACGACTGGAACGAACCGGGCAAGGTGCTGAAAATCGACATCGCACAAGACAAGGTGCGTCAGTTCGGCCTGTCCTCCGAGGACGTCGCGCAGATTCTAAACAGCCTGGTCAGCGGCACGACCATCACCCAGCTGCGCGACAGCACTTACCTGATCGATCTGGTGGGACGCGCTGAAAGTGATGAGCGCAGCTCGATCCAGACCCTCGCCAGCCTGCAGATCCCGACGCCGAACGGCTCGACCGTACCGCTGCTGTCATTTGCCACCCTCAGTTATGAGCAGGAGCAACCGCTGGTCTGGCGCCGCGACCGCCTGCCCACCATCACCCTGAAAGCCAGCGTGCTCGGCAAGCTGCAACCGGCGGCATTGGTCAAACAGCTAAAACCTGACGTCGATGCGTTCAGCGCAGGTCTGCCCGTGCGCTATTCGGTGGCCACTGGCGGTGCAGTCGAGGCCAGCGCCCGTTCACAGGGACCGATTCTCAAGGTCGTGCCGCTGATGCTGCTGATGGTGGTGAGCTTTCTGATGATCCAGTTGCACAGCGTGAAAAGACTGCTGCTGGTGGTCAGTGTGGTGCCGCTGGGGCTGATCGGCGTTGTCGCTGCGCTGCTTATTTCCGGGTATCCGCTGGGTTTCGTGGCGATTCTCGGCGTGCTCGCACTGATCGGCATCATCATCCGCAACTCTGTGATTCTGGTGACCCAGATCGACGAATTCATGGCCGCCGGCGAAAGCCCCTGGGCATCCGTCATCAAGGCCACCGAACACCGTTGCCGCCCGATCCTGCTGACAGCAGCCGCCGCCAGCCTGGGCATGATCCCCATTGCTCGCGAAGTGTTCTGGGGACCGATGGCCATCGCCATGATCGGCGGCATCGCAGTTGCGACCTTGCTGACGCTGTTCTTTCTGCCTGCGCTTTATCTGGTTTGTTATGGGATCAGGCCGATGGGACGTTAGGCGCGACGAAGGAGTTGGTAACGACGTATCACGTTGGCAAGAACGGGAGAGAACGGCCGAAGCCGTTGTTGATCGTCCCTGCGTGACAAGTCGTCGAGCAATAATTGCAGCAGGTCGTCGTCCTCGAGTGCCAATTCGGCAGGGTCGATGCCACAAGAGAACATCAAACTGTCGATCATCGTTTTCCTTTCAGCCACAAGCCCCCGATTAGCCTGCCGCGTGTCTCCGAGGTTAAGCGCTCTTATAGACGTGATCGCACGATCACTGGTGCCTGTTACCAACCCGGAAAGCTCGAATTGCAATTCGGTTTCACACTCCGCCATCAAGGGCGTCAACGGCAAAGCCTGGTGAGCATGTGCGTTGCCGCATTGATTGGCTTGATTGCAGCTGGCAACCATATTCTGGAAATCAAGCGTGCGCCCTGGTGCCAAGCGCTGAGCTTCGACATGTTCGTTGTGAGCGCTGTTGCTGCCACCCCTGGCATCAATGACCCTGCGGCAACAATAGGCACACAGACCATATTGTTCAGTCACGCAGGCCTTTCGAATGGCATCCTTTATCGCTTCATGACCAACGAGATCTGCGTATCGCTTCCCTTTGTTCTTGAGCTTCCAATGCTCTAAAACCTCCAAAACTCCCTTTCAATCTTTCTCGCTGCGTAATTCCAGCTTGCGTATCAATAAAGACGACTTGGCCAATTCAATGTGGTCTGCGGGCAGTTGGCTGGCCAGAATTCCATATATCGTGCGAGCCTCATCAAGCTCGCCTCTTGACAGAAGAAACTGTATTTCGTCGAGACAGGCCTGTACTGCCTGGTTGCGAGTATCCGTATCCATCACGCCCGATAGCACCTGGTTGGCGTCCAGCCCATAAAGGTTGTCCTGCTCACGCAGTTCACCATCGTCCATCACGTACACCAGAACATCCTTGCTGTCGCTGATAACCAGCGGGGAATGCGTGGTCATCAGAAACTGGCAATTGGGAAAGGTCGTGGTGAACTGCTCTATCAGGCTGCGCTGCCATTTCGGGTGCAAATGCAGATCGACTTCATCGATCAGGACAACGCCGTTGCCGTGCAGAGGGTTTTCCAGCGACGGATTCATCATCGCGAGCCGCCGGGCGATATCACCTACCAACGCCATCATGGACTTCTCGCCCTGAGACAGTTGTGCAACATTCAAGGTCTTGCCATCTTTATCGATAGCCATGTGCAGACGCGGCTTTCGTTTGACACGCAGCTTGCTGAAGTCAGGCATGAAGGCCTCGACGGCAGAGCGGACAGCGGTCAACTGCCGGTCACGGGATGACGCGTGCTGCCTGGAAAGCTCCTTCCAGATATGGGTATCAGGAGCAAACTTGCGGGAGAGTTCGCTCAAAACTTCTTCGGACAGTCCCGCTTCGTTTTCACTGTCTTCACGCTCTCTGAACCATTCGAAAAAACGACGAAAATCGACCCCTCGGGCCAGTGCATTGTCGTAACCATCAAGCTGATCGAAGGTGTGGCTGGCGTGGATTTTGAGCGGGATCTCGATGACCGAGCGCTCTACTGGATAAAAGGCAACAAGAGGGAGTGAAGCAGCGTCTTCCGCCGTCAGTTCCGAGCGATAGGCGTCGGCCAGCATATTCAGCTCGCTGAGCATCGTTGCGGAGGACGCATTGCGTCCTTTTCGAGTAGCGGTAATTTCCCAATTAAAAATCGAGCCGCCTATGATCGAATCCAGCGTCGATTCGTCGCTCACTTTCAAATGGATCGCAGACGTGGCAGTACCATTCTGTACCGCCCCCTCATCGATCCGGGCGCCGTTGCCCTTCGGACTCTTGATCCGGGCTACCAGCCAGCTCAACGAAGTAGCCACAGACTTGAGCAGCGTGGTCTTACCCGCGCCGTTGTTACCCACTAACACTGTCACTTTCGACGAATGCCGTTCGGTAGGTGCCAAAGCAACTTCCAGATCGCTGAAACGACCTACATTGATAAGCCTGAAGCTTTTGATTTCCATGAAAGTCCCTGAGGGGATTGATCCAGAGCGTGGTGACGGAGCGCATTATGGCATTACTGGCGTGAACATGAGGGCTGTCTGACCCGCTGATTCAATTCCATCATCACTCACAGAAATATCTTGTATCACCTCGGCGTACCTACTTAATTGCGGCCAAAACCATTAGCCTGCTCAGCATTCCATCCTGAACGGCCCGCGCACGGTAAAGCGTGCGTGAAGCCCGATTGCACGAGCGAGACCCGTGATGCCCCATTCCGCCCAAACATCCCGCAGCAGCGTCACCATGACCCGTGGTCTGGTGATGCTTTTTGCGTTCTGCTGCGGCGCTATCGTCGCCAATATCTACTACGCCCAGCCGATCATCGAACTGATCGCGCCGGACATTGGCCTGTCCAGCACGGCGGCGAGTCTGATCGTGTCGCTGACGCAGATTGGTTATGCGCTGGGTCTGTTCTTTCTGGTGCCGTTGGGTGACTTGCTGGAAAACCGCAAGCTGATGCTGCTGACCACAGCAGTTGCGACGCTGAGTCTGCTGGGCGCGGCCTTTGCCGAGCAGCCGAATCTGTTTCTGCTGGTCTCGCTACTGGTGGGCTTCAGTTCGGTGTCGGTGCAGATGCTGATCCCACTGGCGGCGCATCTGGCCCCTGAGGAATCGCGGGGCCGCGTGGTCGGCGGGATCATGGGCGGTCTGCTGCTGGGTATTCTGCTGGCAAGGCCCATCTCGAGTCTGGTCGCCGATCACTTCGGCTGGCGGGCGGTGTTCGGCTCGGCGGCTGTGGTGATGATCGGCATCAGCGTCGTCCTCGCGACCACCATGCCCAAACGCGTCCCTGACCATCGTGCCACGTATGGCCAGTTGCTGTTTTCGCTGTGGACCCTGTTGCGCACCCAGCCGGTGCTGCGCCAGCGCGCGTTCTATCAGGCCTGCATGTTCGCGACGTTCAGCCTGTTCTGGACGGCCGTGCCGCTTGAGCTGTCGCGCAATCACGGCCTGTCGCAAACCCAGATCGCCATTTTCGCGCTGATCGGTGCCATCGGCGCCATTGCCGCGCCCATCAGTGGCCGACTGGCTGACGCGGGTCACACCCGGATCGTTTCGCTGGGCGCTTTGCTGCTCGGCGCGCTCAGCTTCCTGCCGGGGTTGATTCACCCGGTATACAGCGTTATCGGACTGGCAGTGACCGGCGTGGTGCTCGATTACTGCGTGCAGACCAGCATGGTGCTGGGCCAGCGCACCGTCTACGCACTGGACGCCGCCAGTCGCAGCCGACTCAACGCTTTGTACATGACCAGCATCTTTCTCGGCGGCGCAGTCGGTTCGGCAGTAGCCAGCCCGCTGTTCGATCATGGCGGATGGACCTGGGTGATGATCGTTGGCACAGCGCTGCCACTGATTGCATTACTGGCATTCCTGAAAGATTCATCCGGCCCGCGAGCCGCACGGGTCAGTCAGGGCTGAGTTCAGCAGAGTTTTTTCGCGGACAGAACAGTCTGTCCGCGTCCTTTCCAGTCATGCACTTCTGCCTGAAGCGCTCTATCTTGCTGATTGCGCGAAGCAACGCTGCACTTTGCACGAGAATTACCGGATAATCGCGCCGCGACGGCATGGTCCGATCGCCCTTCTGTTTCTTTCCCGCATCAAAAGTTCGCACTTCCAGCAGCGCGATTGAACACGGACTGTACAAGCGCCTCATGACCAGGCCCTTTTTATCTGCCATGCAGTTGATCTGTCATCGGCACGCATTTCTCGACATTCGAACAAGGCAAAACAGCAATGGACGCAGCACCACCCGTACCCGCTCCCTCACCCGCCGCGCGCAAGATTTCAGCGATTTTTGCCAGGATATCCTTAGGTATCGGCAGCATGATCGGTGTCCTGTGGAGCATCTTTACCTACCTCTTCCCAGACCCGAGCGTGCTGGGCCTGAACGTCGACTCGATCAACTGGCAGACCCTGATCACCGTCGTCGCCAGCATGACGCTGTGCGGCGGACTGGGCATCGCGATCATGGCCAGAAAACTGCCCGGTTTCCTGAAGCTGGGCGTCTGGCTGTTGCTGGCGCTGATCCTTTGCGGGGTGTTCTTCAAGCTGGGCGGCGAGTACGCCAAGCCCTCGGTAGAGTTTGCCCGCAGTCAGAAACTGTTCGTTGAAAACGACAACGCCAATGTGTTCGGCAAGCGTGCCGAGACCGTCGATAACCTGACACTGGAACTGCTGGAGTGTGATCAAAACGGTCAGGCGCCGACCTGTACGCTGGAGTTGCTGAACAAGAGTCCGGACCGTGACTTTCGCTTCCTGAACCCGGTCAGCCTGTTCGACGAAACGGGCGGCGCGCTGAACATGATCCAGATGCGTGTCGGTGATACAAAATTCGATCGCTGGGATTCATTCCAGCTGATTCGTAACGTTCCGACCCGCGTAACGCTGACCTTCGAGGCAGCCAAGGGCCGACTCAAACTGTCTCCCGCGCTCAAGCTCACGTTCCGTGACCGCGAGAGCAAGGAAAACGTGCTCAAGTTCAAGGATGTGAAGGTCAACTGATCATTGGGTACTGGTTGCATCCCCTGCAGCGCGTCAGGGAGGTTGCTGTCGGTGCCCGGCAGATCGCCGGCAAGCCGCCTCTTATCAAACTACCTGTAACTTACTGAAGAAACGCGATTTTGTGGGAGCGGACCGGGCGGCGTTCCGTTTGTCCGCGAATACTGTATTTCAGGCGATGAATATTCGTCGGATGTACTGGCCTTTTCGCGGACAAGTCCGCTCCCACTGAGTTTGCTGCGCGACAGCGCTACGTCGAAGAGCTGGCGAACCGGAGGGGCGGCCTGTCAGCGGGCCGACCTTTCCAGCCACTCGGCGAGGTTGGCAACTTCGGCGCCACTCAGGCTGTGCCCTACCCCTTTATAGCCATGGAACTCCGGCTTCAGCCCGAGCGCTTTCAAGGCAGAATCCGCATCAGGACCACTCGCGTAGGACACTTGAGGATCTTCCTCGCCGTGACCGATGAAGACCTTCAGACGCTTGAGTGCGTCACTGGGTTTGACTTCCGATTTCACCACCGGCAACAAGCGCCCGCTCAACGCCGCAAAGCCGCCCACCAGCGCGGGCTGACGCAGAGCAACTTCGTAACTCATCATCGCGCCCTGACTGAAACCGATCAGAAAGACCTTGTCCGGTTGAGTCTTGTACGTGGCTGTCGCCTGGCGAATGAATGCCGTGAGGCGCTCGGTACTGCTTTTAAGCTCTTCGGTCACGCCGTCGTACTCGGCAGAGCCGGGCTTGCGGGTAAACCATTTGTAGCTGTCGGATTGCAGCTCGACCGGGGCTTGAACCGACAGGTAATTGTAATCGGCAGGCAGGCGATCCTTGAGGCTGAACAGGTCGGCCGCATTACTGCCGTAGCCGTGGATGAAAATCACCAGCGGTTTGTCAGGTGTATCGGTGGTGGCCTGGGCCAGGTAATCCAGCGGCAGATCCGTGTGTAGCGTGTCTTGCGCCTGAACCAGTCCAGAACAGACAAACAGCAAAGCGGCGAAAAATTTCAGCATCAGTCAATGACCTCTGGTTGCACGCTGCCCGCAGGCAGCGTCTTCGGTGGACGATGAAACAGAAACTAACACAGCCTCAATTCTGCAGGCTGCCTCGCGAGGCTTCAGGCTTGAGCAATTGCATCTGCTGGCGGTAGTCATCGGTAACCTGACGCGCCTGGCTGCTGCTGGTGATCACACGTGGAGTGATCAGCACGATCAGCTCGGTGCGGTCCCTGGATTTGAGGCTGTTGCCGAACAGCCATTTCAGACCCGGAATACGACCCAGAAACGGCACACGGTTAGTCGTCTCGGCATTGTCCTGTTTGATCAAGCCGCCCAGCAGCACGGTCTGGCCACTTTGCGCCGCCACCTGCGTCGCCACCGAGCGCGTGGAGATGCGTGGGTTGCCGTTCAGGTCGGTGGTGCCTGTGTCGGCATCGCTGACCTGCTGTTGGATATCCATATAAACCAGACCACCCGGATTGATACGCGGCACCACATCAAGGATGACACCGGTCTGCACGTACTCGACGCTGCTCAAGGTGGTAGCGGACGCATTGGTGTTGACCGTGGTCTGGCTGATCGGAATGTTATCGCCGACCTGGATCTGCGCCTGCTGGTTGTTCATCACCACCAGCGAGGGTGCCGACAGCACCTGAGTGCGGCCGTTGCTTTCCAGGGCACGCAAGGCAACCTGCAGGTTGTTGCTGACGAACGAATAGAAGAATGAGTCGCTGGCTGCCAACGCTGCGCCGCCTGCACCCAGCGCGCTTTGACTGCCTGCGGTGTTGGTGACGTTGCCCGGAGTCCCGGCGTTCCCGGCCAGACGGCCCAGGTACCATTGCACGCCCATGTCCAGCTCGCCGGTCAGTTTGACTTCGAGAATCCGTGTCTCGATCTGCACCTGCAGCGGCGGGTTGTCGAGGCGCTTGATCGCCGACTCGATTTCCTTCCATTGCGCAGGACGCGTGCGAACCAGCAACTGGTTGCTGCTCTTCTGCGCGGTGATGCGGGTGCTGGCGTCCAGGGATTTGCTATTACCAGCCGAACCGCCCCCCTCTTCACCGGCCGCATCGGATTCTGCGCCATCCTGCTCTTCACCGGATTCGCCGTTGGTACCGTTCTGACTGTTCATGCCCTGGCTGTTGCCGAAACCACCTCCACTGTTGCTCATGCCGTTCATGCCGTTGCCCATGCCACCGCCGCTGCTGATGCCGCCGCTGCCCATGCCATTGGAACTGCCCATGCCATTGCTGCCGGTGCCGTTGAGCGACGACAGACTGGTCGTGCGCAGGCCGGGAGCGACCTTGGCGGCCGAATCTTCCTTGATCGCGCCGGTGCCGTAGATCTGCCGCAGGTATTTGGCCAGATCGGTGGCCTTCATGTTGCGCACGTCATAGACGTACATCTGCGGCTCGTTGCCTCCGCCTTCGTCTATCGTGTGAATCCACTCGCCGACTTCGCGCAGGTACTCAGGCTGAGAGGAGATCGCAACCACCGAGTTGGTCCGCTCGATGGGCAGAAAACGCACCATGCCTGCCAGCGGCATGCCGCTGTCGGGGCCGAACATTTTCTGCAGCTCGGGCATCAGCTCGCCGACCGAGGCTCGCTGCAGGCCGAACACGCCCACCGACATGCCCTTTAGCCAGTCCACGTCGAAGGTATCGATGGTGTCCTGATAGTTGGCCAGCTCTTCCGGTGTGCCCGCCATGCTCAACACATTGCGCGCCGGATCAACCAGCAGGAAGGCATTTTCCCGGGCAAACGGCTTGAGCAGTTTCTGCATTTCGTTGGCGGAGATGTAGCGCAGCGGGAACAGCCGCGCCGACATGCCGGCCGACGGCTGAGCGACGCGCATCTCCGGCACCAGCTTGCCTGCAACGGCCTGGTTGGACGGCAGGATCACGTAGCGGTTGCCCTGCTTGATCATGGCGTTGTCGGTCCAGGACAGCAGGGTTTCGAGAATCGACAACGCCTGCTGCTTGTTGACCGGCTTGGACGTCGAGAAGCTCACCTCGCCCTTCACACCCTGGGCGATGCTGTAGTTCTCGTGCAGCAGGTCACCCATGATGCTGTTGATCACCGCCTGAATCGGCTGGTTGGTGAAGTTGAAGACGATGTCGCCCGTCTCCCCGGCTTTCGCTGCGGGAGCCGCGGCAGGCTGGCGAATGAACCGCTGGTTGCCCTGAATGATCTGGCGTTGCGGCGAGGCCGTTGGCGACTGAGGCTGTGCCTGCACCGGCAACTGTTCGCTGCGCGGATCCACTGGCGGACGTTGTGAACCGGTTCCCTGGAGCGCTTCCTGCAGCATGCCATTGTCGGGGTCGAGGGTGTCCTGCCGGGACGCGCAGCCGCCAAGGGCGACAGCGGTGGCGAGACAAAGCAAGGGGGTGCGCAAGGTAGCGATGGCGGAAACTCCAGAAAAGGTACCCATCACAGGGTGGAATCGTTGGTAAGGGAAATCGGGGGTGTCGTCGACGGCGGCGGCAGACGCGGTGCAGGAAGGCGCAAGGTCTGCGTGCGGCCGTCGAGGCTGAAGGTGGCCTGCATCGGATCGAGCTGTTCCAGGGTCCAGCCGTTGCCCAGCTTGTCACCCTGCTTCATTTTGAGTGCCGGACCGCTGGCCTGCTTGAGCAGCGCCACGCGCAACGTACCGTCGAGAACGACACCGGTCAGCGTCAGGCCGGAAAGGCTGGCGACCTGCACATCGCTCTTGCCCACAGCCTTGTCAGGACTGCGGTCGGTGCTGAACAGCGGGGTTTCCCAGGTATTGGCCAAACTGTCCAGCGTCGCAGTGGGCGCGGTGTGAGTCTGTGCCGCACGGTCAACCGGGTTGCGCGGTGCCTGCTCGGGCAGCCAGCCCGGCGAATGCGCGGCGCCACTGATAATCAGGGCCGCCAGCGCGGACAGCAAGGCGGTGATGCCGAGCAGAGCCAACTCCAGAGGGCGCAATGAACGGATCATTGTTCGGCCTCCCCGGCAGAAGCCGGCTGCAGATAGCCGCGTACCAGCAGGTGCACCACCAGCTTGCCCGCACCGCCAGTGGCGGGTGCATCGGTGTCACGACGCAGGCTCATTTCATCGACGAACAGGAACGGACGCTGGTATTCCAGTGCATGCAGAATGGCCGTCAGAGGCTCGATGGCGCACTCCAGTGTCAGGCTGACCTTCACCTGCCGATAAGGCTCGGAGCTGTCCTGCTCCGGTGTGATCGGCATGCGCTGGGTCAACGCGCAACCACCCCCGGTATCGGCCTGATCGCTGATCAGGTCGGCGACACGCTGCATCAGGTCAGCGGCGACTGCGCTAGGATCATCGCCCGGCAGCAGACTGGTGCTGCTGGCCGGGTCACTGCGGGCCTGTTCCAGTTGCTCGCGCAAGCTGTCACCCTGTTTCAGCAACCCGGCATAGCGTTGCTGCTGTTCGCGCAGTTGTTCGGTCTGTTCGCTGATGTCACGCAGAGGGCCGGCGAACCAGCTGTCGATCAGCAACCAGTAGGCCAGATAAAGGACCAGCGCCAGAATGATCAGCGCCGCACCCCGCCGCTCACGGCTATTGAGTGGACGACGCATCGGCGCTCTCCTGCGAATCTGATTGATCGGACTGCTCGGACTGATCCTGCGGCGGGCTCTGGTGCAGGTGCGCACGCAACGAGTACTGGTCTTTGCCGGTCTTGCTGTCCGGCTGGATCACACCCTGAAACTGGGCGTTGTCCAGGCTGCGGCAATCCTTGACGCGGGCGATCAGCGCGCTGGCCTTGGCGCTCTGACCGGCAAAGGCCACCTCGGCGCTGTCGCTGATTTCCAGATGGTCGATCCAGGTGTCGGACGGCAGGCAGGCAGTCAGTTCGCTGAGCAGCGCCGACAGGGGCGGTTGGGCAGCCTTGCGGCGCAGCAGGTAATTGGCTGCGCCGCGGGTGTTGGTCAGTTGCTGACGCAACTGCTGCACTTCGCTGACCTGGGCTTTCTGCGCCTTGACCTCGGCCTGCATCTCTTCCAGCAATTGCTGACGGTCGTTGAGCCACAGCAGCATGGTGCCCAGCAAAAGCCCGGCGCAGATCCACAGCAGCCAGCGTTGCAGGCGATGGCCTGAATGCGATTGCTGCGGACGCAGCGGTGCTGGCAACAGGTCAACACCCAGGCGTTTATCCGGCGTGCCGACATCCACAGTGTCGGGACGCAGGCCGAGCGCGGCGCATTCTTCCAGAATGGCATCCAGGCGCTTGCGCAGCACGGCCACCAGCCGGACCTGAATGAAGCCTGCATTGCGACTTTCCTGACGGGCAACAAAATACAACTGCCCGGCATCGAAGGGCGTAAAGCGGTCCAGCTCGTAGCCGACCACTGTCGACAGATTGCGCGCCGCTGCGACCGGCAGTTGCAGGCTCTGCACCAGCACCAGAGACGAGGGCAACAACAGGATCTTCTGTGCATTGGCGCCGGTTGCGGCAACCGGTTCAACCAGCGGCCAGACATACACCTGTTCGACGGTTTCGCGAACCAGCCATCGACGGACACGCGGCGGCAGGCAGGCGCGCAGTTCTGCGCTCCACCATTGCCAGGCCTGTTGCCCCAGACTGCCACGCCATTGCTGGACGACCCGGTCGCGTAGCGCGATCACCGGTGCCAGACGTGCTGAAACGGATGCATTCATTCTTGCCAACGCAATACCCGATAGGGCTGTGCGCCTCCCTCCGATGGGCTCAATAACACAATGGTCTGTAACAGGGCGACTACGCCGCCCGGTCGTTCTGCGCGGCTGTCGATGGCCAGTACCTCACCGGCATCGGCTCCCACCGCGCTCTGGTTCGGCAAGTTCAGCGCCCGGCGCAGCAGCGCCGAGGCAAAAGCGGGATCGGGCCGGTCCAGCCCACTCCATAACGTCACTTCCGGCAACAGCCGGGTGTACAGCGCCTGAGTCATGCCCGGCAACTGTCGTATTTCTTCAACCACACGCAGTGGTGCCTGACCGTCATCCCGTTGCGCCTCTACCGTCTGGGCGATACTGCTGGCCAGATTGCGATTCGCACCGCAGGCCTGCAGCAAGCGGGCGATGTCAGCCGCTGGCGCGCTGTTGAGATCCAGCTTGCCACGCTCGCTGCGAATGCTGACCAGCAACTGCGTGTCGTCCATGCGCAACGCCACTGGCCGTCCATCGGCCACCCAGCGTTTGCGCTGTGCAGGGTCCAGCAAACCCTGCACCGCCATGTTCAAACCGCCTTCCGCTGCCAGCAGCGCGTGAGTGTTCTGGCGCAACCAGAGCGCCTGACGGCTTTCCAGTTGCACCCACCCGGCCAGTCCGCCCAGCAGCAGGCTCAACACCGCCAGAACCCACAGCACCACCAGTAACGCCACGCCCTTCTGGCGCGTGTGAAAATCCTTCACTGGCCGCCCGCCCCACCCGAAAGGTCCAGACGCAGGGCGACCACTTCGCTGACCCAGGGAATCGAGCCCTTGACCTGCGCATCGATGCGCACTGCACCCGGCAGGCGCGTCGGCCATGGCCATTCGTTCAGCCATCCCGTGGGTTTGCCTTTCGGCGTCAGGCCACGGTAACTGAAATTCAACGACTGCACGTTGTGTAATAACACCTGCGGCTCACCCCAGGGCTCAAGCGTGATGCCATTGGCCGAGGTTTTGATTCGGGAGAACGCCACCTGCAGATCACGATCACCCTCAGGCCCTTTCAGCCCGAGGGTATGCAACTGGATCCCTCCGCCCAACTCGCCCGGCAGCGTGGCCACGAACCTGAGATCCTGAGCCGTGCCCTCGAAAAAACCGCTCTTGGCGTCATCTTCAGCGGAGGTGTCCAGCGGCAGTGCCTGGCTGATGGACGAGCGCAGAAACGCCTGTGCCGCGCGCATTTCATCCAGTCCCACGGTATAGCGCTCAGCCTTGAGCACCGCGCGATTGGCACCCAGCAAGGCACCGGCCACCAACACCAGCAACACACCCAGAAGACTGATCACCAGCAGGACTTCCAGCAGGGTGAAACCTCGCTGAGCGCCCTTCAAGACCCGGCACCGGTGACGGCGCCGCGCAGCCGTAGCGTACTGAACTGCACACGCCGCTGATGCTCCAGCAGCGTCAGGTCCAGACGAAACAGCCTGGTCTGGTCGTTACCGCCCGAGACCTGACGGATTTCCAGATTCCAGTCGATACCCGCCACCCGCCCCTTGCGCGTTCCGTTTTCAAGCGGACCGCCGCTTTCCTGATCGAACACCGTACGCGCCGCGTGACTCAGACGATCGCTGTGCGACACCTGCTGCAGGGAGCGTGCGCTCTGCCCGAAAGCCACCAGCAGCACGCCACTGCACACCGCCATCACGGTCAGCGCGGCAAGCATCTCCAGCAGAGTGAACCCGGACTGCGACGCTTTCATTAAAGGGGACGCACCTGGACGCTGCCGGTGAGCCAGCCGATGTCGATGCGCCAGCGACGATCGCCGTCAGCGACCATCAGGTTGCCGCCGCTGGAACCGCCATCCGGGTAAAACTCCACCGCCGACCCGAGATCGGACGCCGTCTGCATCGTCACCTGCAAATGCGCGGGCCAGTGCTGTTCACGCTTTCCCGGCGCCTTGAAGGTCAGGTGACGCAGGTCGAATTCGGTGCGTGCCGGTTGACCGGTCACAATGGCCCGGACCCGCGTGGCCCGCAACGCCTCGACCATGTCACCGACCGCACGACGCTCACTGGCAGTGCTCAACCCCTGTTGCAGACCGAAACCCACGAGGCCGACAGCGATGCTCATCAACACGAGCACCACCAGCATTTCCATCAGGGTAAAGCCACGGCTTGCAACAGGCGATTTCATACCGGCATTTACTCCCAGTTGCCCAGGTCGGCGCTGTAACCTTCGCCGCCGGGCTGGCCGTCCTGTCCGTAGAAGATCAGGTCAAAGCTGCCATGCTGACCGGGGAAGCGATAGCCGAATGCGTGACCGAACGGGTCTTTCAGGTCCGAAGGCTTGGCGTACGGACCATTCCAGCCTGCGGCATTGCCCGGCTTGTCGGTCAACTGCTGCAAGGTCTTGGGCGGAGAACCGACGTCCAGCGCATAGCTTTCGATCTTCATGCCCAGGCTCGCCAGCTGCGCCTTGCCTGCGCCGTATTTGCCCTTGTCGACGTTGCCGCCTACCTGGCGCACAACGATGGTCGCCACGATGCCCAGCAGCACGATGACCGCGAGCATTTCCAGCAAGGTGAAGCCGCTTTGTCGGCGTGCAGGGGTAAAGCGTGTACGGCTAAGGTTCATCGGGATGGTTTCCTCGTTCATGAATTCAGATATTGCTGGTCAGGCTCATCAGCGGCAGCATGATTGCCAGCATGATCACAGCTACCATGCCTGCCATGACAACCGTGAGCGCCGGGACCAGTGCGGCGAGCATGCGGTCGATCCCGCGCTTGGCTTCGACGTCGAACACATCGGCCACTTTGAGCAGCATGCTGTCCAGTTCGCCGGCCTGTTCGCCGACTTCGATCATTTGCAGGGCCAGATCAGGCAGCAACGGTTGCGCACCAAAGGCAGCAGCCAGCGTGCCGCCTCCTTTTACCGACTCGGCGGCCTGCTCCACCTGCGCCTGCAGTGCGCGGTTGGTGCAGACCTGACGGGCAATCACCAGCGCCTGCAACAGAGCGACGCCGTTGCTCAACAACGTGCCCAGGGTACGGGTCAGTCGTGCAGCCTCGATACGTTGCAGCAGCGGGCCGATGACCCGGATGCCCAGCACCCGGCGATCATGACGCTCGCGGCGCTGCGGATCACGCATGCTAATCACCAGCCCCCAGATCAACACGATCAGACCGGCGAACACCGCCAGCCCGTAACTGCCGAGAAATTGTCCGAGGTTCAGGATCACTTCGGTGATCAACGGGATGGGCACCCCGAGATCCTTGAAAATAGGCACGAACTGCGGCACCACGTACGCCAGCAGCAAGGCCAGCGAACCGAGCACGCCGACCACCAGAAACGCCGGGTAGATCAGTGCGTTGATCACTTCGCCGCGCAGCAACTGACTGCGCTCCAGATAATCGCTCAACTGACGCAGGGTGCTTTCCAGCGCGCCACCGGCCTCGCCTGCGCGAACCATGCTTATATAAAGCGGCGAGAACTGGCTGCCCTCTTCTTCCAGCGCCACGGACAACGGCTTGCCGGCCTTGACCTGTTCGCGAATGCGCTCGATCAACGCACGAGTCTGGGGCTGGCCGGGCTGTTTGAGCAAAATGCCAAGCGAGCGTTCCAGCGGTTGCCCTGCGCCGAGCAAGGTCGCCAGTTGCTGGGTGAAGCTGACCAGCGCTGCACCGTTGAGCATACCGCTCCCCAGTGCACGACGCAGACCGCCGAGACCTGCACTGTCGACCTGCAAGACCATCAGGCCGCGCTTTTGCAGGGCAGCGACTGCAGCATTCTGATCCCTGGCTTCCAGGGTGCCGTTCTGCGGCGCGCCCTGCGCATCCAGCGCGCGGTACTTGAACAGACTCATGAGCCTTCACCCCGTGTGACGCGCAGCACTTCTTCCAGCGAGGTGACCCCGGCCACCGCCTGACGCAGGCCTTCTTCATGCAGCGTGCGCAAACCACCGCGACGGGCCGCCTCTTCCAGCGTGGACGCATCGGCATGGCGCATGAGCAGGCTGCGCAACTCTTCATTCATGACCAGCAGTTCGGTGATTGCACTACGGCCGCGATAGCCGCCGCCCGGCGCATCGGATCGCGGCCGGTAAAGGCGGATCGGGCGTTCGTCGGTGAACCGTTCGAGGCCATGCTCGGCAATCAGCTCAGGCGGTGCTTCGAAGGCTTCGCGGGTTTCCGGGTCAAGGCGACGGACCAGCCGCTGCGCCAGAATGCCGTTGACGGTCGAAGCAATCAGGTAGCTTTCGACACCCATGTCCAGCAGACGGGTGATACTCGCCGCCGCACTGTTGGTGTGCAGGGTGGAAAGCACCAGGTGACCGGTCAGCGACGACTGAATGGCGATGCGGCAGGTTTCAAGGTCGCGCATCTCACCGATCATGATCACGTCCGGGTCCTGACGCACGATGGAGCGCAGCGCTCCGGCAAAGTCCAGACCGATGGCCGGTTTGACCTGAATCTGATTGATGCCTTCAAGCTGGTATTCCACCGGATCTTCAACGGTGATGATCTTGCGCTCGGAGGTATTGAGCCGTGACAGCGCGGTGTAGAGCGTGGTGGTCTTGCCGGAGCCGGTGGGACCGGTAACCAGCAGAATGCCGTGGGGCCGTTCGAGCACATCGAGAAAGTGATCGAGGCGCTCGCCGTCGAAGCCCAGGCTGGGGAAATCGAAATCGATGGTCTGACGATCCAGCAGACGCATGACGACGGATTCGCCAAAACTGGTCGGCACGGTCGAGACCCGCAGGTCCAGTTCCTTGCCTTGAATACGCAGCATGATCCGCCCGTCCTGCGGCAGACGGCGCTCGGCGATGTCGAGCCGAGCCATGATCTTCACCCGGGAAATCACTGCTGCCGAAGAACTTGACGGCGGCGCTTCGGCCTCATGAAGCACGCCATCGATGCGGTAACGCACCTTGAGCTGGCTTTCGAACGGTTCGATATGAATGTCAGACGCACGCTGCTCGACAGCGCGTTGCAGAATCAGGTTGACCAGGCGAATGACCGGCGCTTCGGACGCCAGGTCCTTGAGGTGCTCGATGTCTTCCAGCGAGCCGCCTTCGTCGTCGAGGTTCTCAATCAGCGTGCCCATCGCCGAGCGGCCCTGGCCGTAATAACGTTCGATCAAGGTTTCCACTTCGTTGCGTGGACCGACTGCCACCTGTACCGGCACTTCACAGGCATAGGCAATTGCTTCAAACGGATACAGCACGCTGGGGTTGGCGCTCAGCACCTGTACCCCGTCCTCGCCCCAGCCGACCGGCACCACCTGATACTGGCGCATGAATCGTTCAGTCAGCGGTGGCAGCGGATCCAGCATCGGCGGCAGCGCTTCGGCCATTAATAAAGGCGCGTTCAACAGTGCGGCCCAGGCCCGTGCAAGCTCGAACTCGGACACCAGTCCAAGGCGTGTCAGCAATCCCAGCAGCTCAGTACCTTCGGACTCCTGCTGCAAACGCTGGGCGCGCTCCAGGTCCTGGGGCTTGAGACCGGCATTTTCCGTCAGCCAGGCACACACCTGCCCTGCATCGGGGATCAGTATTCGGGTGGCATCGACGGGAATTGGCTGCATGGGCAAGAACATCTACTGCTCGGAGGGACAGGTTCACGACCCTCACCCGCCTTGAAAAGGCACCGCGAGAGCCGTGGTCAGAAGCATCAAACGGTCAGTTTGACTGTTTCTGAGGCGTTGCGTTCTGTGGACGACCACCTTTTGTGGTTTGAGTCTTCTGCTGCTGCGCCTTTTGCGCCGCTTTTGCATCGGTGGTCTGGGTCATCACGGTCGAATCACTGGCACCCGACGCTGCATCGGCATCAGTCGCTTCGGCTGCGAAAACAGCACCACTCAATGCCAGACCCGCAATCACACCTGCTGCCATGTTGGACAACTTCATAACAATTACTCCACTGGATAAAACAATAAGCCCTCCAACAGGAAGGGCCAGTAACGATAAAGATCGGAAAGAACACCAAAGCGCCACCACTGGAAACATAGCGGAGACATGAGGGCACCTGAAAAATCTTAAACCCATCGACCAGTAGGTTTAAGAAGAGTTCCTGAAGTGTAAGAAAAAAACCACAAAATCAAGAAAAATACGCTTTTGTTTGACATTAACGCCTGAATTTCGACTTAATTGTAACGCTTTGCAAATTCAAAGTGCCATCAATGATAGCGCAGTGATGGCATTTTTAGCAATATAAAACATAATAACTAAAACGTGAAACTTGATTGAAAAAGTCCACGAATCGCACGCTGTAATAACAGCGAAAGTCGCGATTACGGGTCACTGTTGCCTAAAGAAAAGAACACAGCCAGACGCTGAATAGTGCGGCTGCCTGTGGGAAAACTTTTAATTGAAATGTCGTTGGAGAGCTGTATGAATAAGCGAAAGATGATGGGTGCGCATTCCGCACTGGCCTTGCTGGCACTGGCAGTGTCGCAGGTGCATGCTGCTGACGCTTCGACGCTGCAGGCACGGGAAGCCCGTGCTGAAAAAGCGGCACAGAAGACGCTGGACAAGATGACCCAGGAAGAAAAGCTGGCCTATATCGGCGGTACGGGCGGCTGGGATGTGAAACCCCTCTCCAATTATGGCGTGCCGCAGATTCACGGTGCCGACGGCGGCGTTGGCGTGCGTTACACCAGCGAAGGCAACGCGCAGGGCGTGGTTTATCCGTCCGGCCCTAACCTTGCAGCCACCTGGAACCCGCGTCGCGCCATCGACCTGGGCCGTGCGCTGGGCTATGACACCGCCGTCGGCGGCTATCAGTTCGTCACCGGCCCTGGCGTCAACCTGTACCGCATGCCCTACGGCGGCCGTGCATTCGAATACCTGTCGGGTGAAGATCCGTTCCTCGGCGCCAGCCTGGCGCCAGGCGTGATCAACGGTATCCAGTCCCGTGGTGTCTGGGCCAACGCCAAGCACTACGCGGCCAACGACCAGGAAAGCAACCGCTTCAACCTCGACCAGATCATGAGCGAGCGCGTACTGCGCGAAATGTCGCTGCCTGCGTTCGAATCGGCGTCGAAGAACGGCAACGTCGCGATGATGATGTGCGCGTTCCAGAAAGTGAACGGCGAATTCGCCTGCGAAAACGATCACCTGATCAGCCAGATCCTGAAGAAGGAATGGGGCTACAAGGGCTTCGTACAGAGCGACTACAACGCCGTGGTTCATGGTCTGGACGCCGCTCAGGCGGGCACCGACCTGGACATGATGGGCTTCCAGATGAACAGCAATGTTCTCAAGCCTTACCTGGACAGCGGTGAGCTGAGCGCTGCGACCATCGACGACAAGGTCCGTCGCATCCTCAAGCAGATCTATCTGTACAAGTTCGACAGCAAGACCCCGTCGACCCTGCACAACATGAACAGCGCCACCAGCAACAAGGTCGCCCTGAACGCTGCCCGTGAAGGCATCGTGCTGCTTAAGAACCAGAACAACCTGCTGCCGCTGGACAAGCAGAAAGCCAAGCGCATCGCCGTGGTCGGCAACCTGGCCAAGTACGCGCCACCGACCGGTTTCGGCAGCGCCAATGTCATGGCCAGCCATTACATCAGCGAGCTGAGCGGTCTGCAGCAGATGGCGCCAAACGCCAAGGTTGAATTCATCGACGGCCTGTCGCTGGACCCGACCACCACCACCTGGAGCAGCACTGACCAGGCGGGCAAAGACATCCAGGGCATGAAAGCCGAGTACTTCAGCAACGCCAACTGGTCAGGCGATGCTGCCGTGACCCGTACCGAGCAGCATGTCGACCTGGACTGGGCCAACGACAAGGACCTGCCTTTCGAAAGCAACCTGTCCGGCTCCGACCCGTACACCAGCAAAGGCTCGACCGCAGGCTCGCTCAACGGCGATACCTCTTCGACCTCGATCCGCTACACCGGCAAGATCACCCCGACCGAAAGCGGCGAGCAGGTCTTCAAGGTCCGTGCTGACGGCGCCGTGCGCCTGTGGGTCAACGGCAAGCTGATCATCGACAATGGTGACGGCAAGCCACTGCCGGGCAACAGCATTCCGCCAACCATCCCGGAATTCGCCAAGATCAGCCTGCAGGCGGGTCAGTCCTACGACGTGAAGCTTGAATACTCGCGCCGTGCCGGCTATCTGTCGACCATGGGCGGCCTGGTGGGCGTGCAGATGAGCTGGGCGTCGCTGAACGCGCCTCAGGATCTGTCGGCCTACGACGCAGTCGTGGTGGCAGTGGGTAACAGCAGCGAATACGAAGGTGAAGGTTTCGACCACAGCTTCGATCTGCCTGAGTACCAGAGCCAGCTGATCCAGAGCATCGCCAAGGTCAACCCGAACACCGTGGTGACCATGTTCGGCGGTACCGGTCTGAAGATGAGCGACTGGATCGAACAGGTTCCGGTAGCGCTGCACGCGTTCTACCCGGGTCAGAACGGCGGCCAGGCACTGGCTGAAATTCTGTTCGGCAAGGTCAACCCGTCGGGCAAGCTGCCGATCAGTATCGAACGCAATATCGAAGACAACCCGATTTTCGAGACCTTCCCGAAATTCGACAACCAGAACTCGCTGGCCGAAATGAGCTACAAGGATGACCTGATGCTGGGTTATCGCGGCTACGAGAAGAAAGGCATCAAGCCGCTGTATCCGTTCGGCTATGGCCTGTCGTACACCACCTTCGGCTACAGCAACATCAGCGTGACGCCTGGCGTTGCGGTGGGCAACACGCCGATCAAGGTGTCGTTCGAC
The DNA here is from genome assembly GCF_979253365.1 of Pseudomonas sp. AC016. Classification (NCBI taxonomy): domain Bacteria; kingdom Pseudomonadati; phylum Pseudomonadota; class Gammaproteobacteria; order Pseudomonadales; family Pseudomonadaceae; genus Pseudomonas; species Pseudomonas sp. AC016. Next base: position 5,683,407 of record NZ_CEEDCC010000001.1, on the reverse strand, counting down.
CTGACCAACACCGGCAAGGTGGGCGGTTCGGAAGTGGCGCAGCTGTATGTCGGTCAGCAGAACCCGAAAGTCGAGCGTCCGATCAAGGAACTCAAAGGCTACAAGAAGGTGTTCCTCAAGCCGGGTGAAAGCAAGCGCGTGACCATCGAGCTCAACGATCGCTCGCTGGCCTACTTCGACACCAAGACCAACCAGTGGGTGGTCGATGCCGACACCTTCAACCTGTCGCTGGGTGCTTCGTCGCAGGACATTCGCCTGAATGCCAAACTGACCAACTCGTTCCGCCAGGAACTCTCGACCACCACCAGCAACCCGCTGCCACGTTCGGCGCTGAACTCGGTGAACGTCGAGAAGCCACCGGTGAAAACCGGCGGCGTGTTCGATCAGACTGTCGAGTAAGCGTTACGCAGTGACTGAGTGAATCAGGGACAGAACAAGGCTCAAGGACGAGCCCTTACTGCTGCATCGACCTGCGCAATGTAGGCATCGAACGTCTCGACCAGATCCACCCGCTCGGGAAAGCGCAGCCACTGAATCTGCAACCCGTCCATCATCGACAGGATCTGCTGGATCAGCATGTCCAGATCCACATCCGCCCTCACCTCTCCACGCTCCACCAACACCGTGAACTGCGCCAGCAGGTGCGCGTGTATGCGCGCGTAACGGGTCTGAAACCACTCATAAGCGGGCTGGTTGTCCAGCAGACTTTCGGCATTGAGAATCGAGAACGCCCGCACCACGCCAGGTGCAGTCGAGTTGGATTGATTGATCGCACGCAGACCGCCCAGCAGGCCGGTCAGGCTATCGTCCGTACGCACTTGCGCGGCAATGCGCCCGTTGACCTCGTCACGCCGCTCCAGCACGCCCATCAGCAGGGAAATCTTGCTCGGAAAGTGATGCAGCAATCCGGCAACCGAAATGCCGACGATGGCCGCCACCTTGGCCACCGACGCACCGGTGTAGCCCTCCAGCGAGAACACCTGCAAGGCGGCATCGAGCAGTTCTTCGCGTCTTTTTTCTCCCTTCGGCGCACGTCGTTGCCGAGGTGCCGTGGCAACCGTTTCCCTGGGGTCATGCTGGGTCATATCAGGTTCCTTCTTGAACAGCCGCGTACCCTAACCATTCAGGCAAAAGCTGGCAACGGTATTGCCCATGAAGGGTATTTCACACTGGCACGGAAAGCCCGGACCGGCAGTGCCGTTGCAGAATCAACGCCGTCAGCAGCGCGACCCCGCTGATGCCGAGTGACAGCCATAACAGGCCGCGATCACCGGTCGCCTCCTGAACCCGGGCATAGACCCAGGGCGCCGCCGCAGAGAGAAGAAAACCGGGGACCAGCAGGCGTCCCTGCAAGCGTGCATAGTGATGATGTGCAAATAGCTCGAACGGCAGACTGGCCCGTAACAACGTGCCCAGCCCGTTCATGGCGCCATAGCCGAAGACAAACAGACAGGCCAGCACCGCCAGCCCCTGGCTGTGCAAGGCCATGACGAAACACAGCGCCATACCGGCCGCGACCCAGACGTTCAGGCGCAAGGCCGACAGGTTCTGCCCCACGACCCGGCTCATCAGCCGCGCGCAGGTCTGGCCGATGCCCCATAACGCCACCCAGGCCACCGGCACACCGAGACCTGCCAGCAAGGCCGGCAAATGGGCGGACAGCCCGGCTGACAGGAAACCGATCAACATCATGCACAGCGCGTAACCCGTCTGGCGCAGCCAGCTCGCCGTCGCTTCCTCATCGGACAGGTCATTGGCCGGTGTGGCAACCGGAGCCGCTGCATCGGGCAGTCCGCTCATCAGCAGACCGCCCAACAGCGCGAAACATCCGTACACCGCCACCGCGCTGCGCCAGCCGAGCGTCTCCAGCAACACATTGCCCAGCGGCCAGAACACGGCTGACGACAGACCGCCCAGCAAGGTGATCTGCACCACCAACGGACGTGACCGCGCACCGATCAACCCGGCCAGCGCGGCAAACAATGCGTCGTAAAGCGACAGACGCATGCCGACGCCCAGCACGGCCCAGCCGAGAAACCAGACAGGAACGGTTTCGCACAGGGCCAGCACGCAGCACCCCGAAGCTGCCAGCACGCTGCCCAGTTGCAGCACCTGACGAGCCCCGAGACGCAGGATCAGCCACGAGACTGCGGGCGATACAAAACCCATGACCAGCAACGCCACCGACAGGCCGGAAAACACCCGCTGTCCGCTCCAGCCCAGATCTGCAGCAATGGCATTACCGAACGCACCCGGCAGATAAAACGTGGTGCCCCAGATGATCAATTGCGCCAGTCCCAGCCTGAAAACGGCGAACCGGGACAGGTCGGGACTGTGCATGTCAGTCAGACCGTGCGATCAACGGGGAGCGTCGAAGCGCCATCGCCCAGCGCACACTGCATCAGTACGGTGTCCACCCAGCGCCCGTGCTTGAACCCCACCGACTCGAACACGCCGACGCGGCGGAATCCGAAGCTTTCGTGCAAGCCGATGGATGCGGCGTTTTCGCTGTTGCCGATCACCGCCACCATCTGCCGCCAGCCACCCTGTTCGCAGTGCCAGATCAGATCACCCAGCAGCGCCCGGCCGATGCCCATGCCGCCCATTCCATCGCGGACATAAACAGAGTCTTCCGCAGTAAAGCGATACGCAGGACGAGGCCGGTAAGGCGTGGCATAGCCATAACCGACCACTTCCCCGGCATGCTCGGCCACTCGATACGGCAGGCCGTTCTCAAGGACCAGCGCGCGGCGACGTATCAGCTCCTCAACGCTGGGTGGTTCCAGTTCGAAGCTGGAGATGCCATGCAATACGTGGTCGGCATAAATTGCCTGAATGACGGGCATGTCGTCTTCGCGGGCGTCGCGCAATGTAAATATCAGGCTCATGGCATGCTCTTGGCGGGTGTCTGGAGGTGGCTGTAATGATGCGTTCGTCTTAATCATTAAAAAAGCTATGATTAATCATCCACAGCATAAGAAATACTTTGCCATGCGCCGCCTCAACCTCAATCATCTGCACACCTTCTCACTGGTCATCGCTCATGGCAGCTTTTCCGCCGCCGCCGAGCGGCTTCACCTGACGCAGCCTGCAGTGAGCCTGCAAGTGCGGCAGTTGGAAGATCAGTTGAACCTGCGCCTGATCGAGCGGGTGGGCAAACGTTTGAAACCCACCTCGGCGGGCGAGACCCTGTTGCAGCACATTTCGCGCATTGATGCCGTGGTCGAAGACGCGCTGCTTGACCTGTCCAGCCACGCCGACGGCATTGCCGGACAAGTCGCCATCGGCACTGGCGCCACGGCCTGCATTCATTTGCTGCCGCCGTTGTTGCAGACCTTGCGTCGGCGCTTCGCACAACTGGATGTTCGGGTCAGCACCGGCAATACCGACGGCATTCTCAAGGCCGTGGAAGAAAACCGCCTGGACCTGGCGCTCGTCACGCTGCCCGCTTCGGGCCGCAGCCTTGATGTCACCCCGCTGCTCGATGACGAATTCGTGGCCATTTTCGCCAGCAGCTATCAGCCCCTGCCCGGCGCGATGACGCCCGAGCATCTCAGTGAACTGCCACTGGTGGTGTTCGAAGCCGGAAGCAGCACGCGCCTGCTGATCAGTGACTGGTACTTGCAGGCCGGGATTCGCGTCAAGCCGGTGATGGAGCTGGGCAGCATCGAAGCGATCAAGGAAATGGTCGCGGCCGGGCTGGGCTACAGCATCGTGCCACGTATGTCGGTGGCTGCGGTGCACCATCGGCGCGGTCTGCAGGTGCACGCGCTGACGCCGGGATTGAGCCGTACTCTGGGCATCGTGCTGCGTCAGGACAAGCCGCTCAGCAAGGCACTTCGTCAGGTGCTTGAAGCATTGCATGCCCTGAAAGGGTCATAAACTCGGCTCATGATGACGGGAACAGGATGCTCCTTCTCTATATACATTCGCAGTCCTGCGGACAGTTGTCGTACCGTCACAAACGCTGCCCGGCAGTTGCATCGGCAGTGATTCAAGTTGTACGATGACTGCCGACTTTCCAGAGACTGGACGGCTGGCCTGCTCGACGAACGCCAGCCAACCCCGAACACCGTAAAGCAACTCGGCAACCCATAAGGAGCGCAAGGCCCTGCAAACGGCGCCCGCCTCCACCTTCAAAACAACAGGAGATACCGATGCCTAACATTCTCGGCCAGAACTTCATCGCTGGCGGCCGCAGCGCTCTGGGCCAAAGCCTGCAAAAAAGTCTGGATGCCACCACGGGCGAAGAACTGCCCTACAGCTTTCATCAAGCCACCGACAGCGAAATCGACGCTGCGGCCCTGGCTGCCAAAAACGCCTTCCCCGAATACCGTCAGCTTAGCCCGGCCCGCCGCGCCGAGTTCCTCGACGCGATTGCCGACGAGCTGGACAAGCTGGGTGACGATTTCGTCGCCATCGTCTGCCAGGAAACCGCCCTGCCGCAAATGCGCATCCAGGGTGAACGCGGCCGTACCAGCGGCCAGATGCGTCTGTTCGCCAAAGTCCTGCGCCGTGGTGACTTCGTCGGTGCGCGCATTGACCAGGCCCTGCCGGACCGCAAGCCGCTGCCGCGCGTTGACCTGCGCCAGTACCGCATCGGCGTCGGCCCGGTTGCCGTATTCGGTGCCAGCAACTTCCCGCTGGCCTTCTCCACCGCTGGTGGCGACACCGCTGCCGCACTGGCCGCCGGTTGCCCGGTGGTGTTCAAGGCCCACAGCGGTCACATGGCCACAGCCGATCTGGTTGCCAGCGCAATCATTCGCGCTGCCGAAGCCACCGGCATGCCGAAAGGCGTGTTCAACATGATCTTCGGCAACGGCGTGGGCGAAGGCCTGGTCAAGCACCCGGCCATCCAGGCTGTCGGCTTCACCGGCTCGCTGAACGGCGGCAACGCCCTGTGCAAAATGGCTGCCGAGCGTCCACAACCGATCCCGGTCTTCGCCGAAATGTCGAGCATCAACCCGGTCATCCTGCTGCCGGGCGCTCTGACTGCGCGTGGCGAAACCGTGGCCAAGGAACTCGCGGCGTCCGTTGTGATGGGTGCCGGCCAGTTCTGCACCAACCCTGGCGTGGTCATTGGTCTGCGCTCCCCGGCCTTCTCTTCGTTCCTCGAGCAACTGACCGAGCAGATGGGCAGCCAGGCACCTCAGACCATGCTCAACGCGGGCGGTCTGCGCAGCTACAGCAAGGGCGTCGAGCACCTGCTGTCGCACCCGGGCGTCGCCCACCTGGCTGGCAAGCCGCAGGAAGGCAAACAGGCTCAGGCACAGCTGTTCAAGGCTGACGTCAGTCTGCTGCTCAATGGCGATCAACTGTTGCAGGAAGAAGTCTTCGGTCCGACCACACTGGTCATCGAAGTCGCTGACGATGCGCAGTTGAAAGACGCGTTGCAGGCCCTGCGCGGTCAACTGACGGCCACCCTGATCGGCGAACCTGCCGACCTGAGCCAATACAGCTGGCTGCAACCACTGCTGGAAGAGAAAGTCGGCCGTATTCTGTACAACGGCTACCCGACCGGCGTTGAAGTGTGCGAAGCCATGGTTCATGGCGGCCCATACCCGGCCACTTCGGATGCACGCGGTACGTCGGTGGGCACCTTGGCCATCGACCGTTTCCTGCGTCCGGTCTGCTACCAGAACCTGGCTGACAACCTGTTGCCGCCTGCCCTGCAGAACGCCAACCCGCTGGGTCTGCGTCGCCTGGTCAACGGCGAGTGGAGTGATCAGCCGATCGCCTGATCGCTGACAGTTCACTGAAACAAAAAGCGGCGCGCCCTTTCAAAGAGCGCGCCGCTTTTTTTTGTGGTCAGAATCAGGCCATCGAGCCGCCGCTAAAAAATCGCCTACGACACTGAAAAAAATTTCCGATTTGTGCGCTGACCTGCTGTTCAGGCGGCGTTTTCAGGGGGCTAAAGCAGCGTCATCCGAAACCGGAACAGGCGCTGTTCATAAAATAACCACACGGCCGCAGACCACGTCGTATAAGGGTTTCAAAAAGTTACCCACAGACATACCCACGATTTCCGTGGACAACTTCTGGCTATTTTCGAACCTCAAAACAGTTAATAAGCGCAAGCCAAAAATCTTACATATATCCCGTGCAAACCTGACCCAAAATATGCATGGCCTGACCTCGCCTGTCTTTAAACGAATCAGGTCTTGCTTCCTGGCGCGCTTGCCTCTGAAATGGATCCTTTACCCGAGGCAGTCTGCAAATGGAGCAACAATGTGACGTGGCCGTTCTGGGCCTGGGCGCGATGGGTGCCGCCACGCTTTATCAGTTGGCCAGAGAAGGCGCGGATGTGCTTGGGATCGACCAGTACGCACCGCCCCACACGCAGGGTTCCAGCCATGGCGATACGCGCATCACCCGGCTGTCGGTAGGCGAAGGGCCGCAATACCTGCCGCTGGTGCGCAATTCGCACCGCATCTGGCGCGAGCTTGAAGCAATGACCGGCGAGCCCCTGTTCGAGCAGTGCGGCGTGTTGGTAATGACATCCAGCCCTGCCTATGACCCGCAAGACCCGGAAGACTTCACCCACAAGACAATCGCCCTCGCCCGCGAGTACGGCGTAAGGCATGAAGTGCTTTCAGCCGAAGACATTCGCGAACGATTTCCGCAGTTCAGCCCGGTCCTGGACACCGCCATCGGCTACTTCGAACCTGACGGAGGTTTCGTAAGGCCCGAGCGCTGCATCGCTGTACAGCTGCAACTGGCCGGAAAACTGGGCGCGCGTATTCGCCTGAACGAAACGGTGACCCGCCTGCAGGCTCATGGTGATCAGGTGCGCGTCACCACCGACCAGGGATCGATTATCGCGAACAAGGTGGTGGTCAGTGCCGGGATGTGGTCGTCGCACCTGCTGGGCGAGCCCTTTACCGATCTGCTGCGCGTCTGTCGGCAGCAGCTGTTCTGGTTCGCACTCGAAGACACTGCCGCATTCGCCCCGGTATCGCCCAGCTTCATCCTGACTCACGGCCCTGGCGAGGTGGATATCAATTACGGCTTCCCGCCATTACCCGGCGAAGGCAGCATGAAGATTGCCACTGAGCAGTATCTGCATGCGTCACAGGCCTGCGAGCTGGACCGCAGCGTCAGTGCCGAGGACGAACAGACGATGTTCCAGACGCAGGTCAGCGGCAAAATTGCAGGCATAAAGGCAGACGTGGTGAAGTCATCGGTGTGCGCCTACACCGTGACGCCGGACTACCATTTCATCATTGACGACCACCCGCACCTGAAGAACGTGACCGTTGTCTCGGCCTGTTCAGGGCACGGCTTCAAGCATTCCGCTGGTCTGGGGCTGGCGCTGGCGCAGCGTTGTCTGCGCGGCTCCAGCGATGTGGACCTGTCGGCATTCTCGCTCAAGCGTTTCGGCAAAACCGCCTGACGCTTGCTCAACGCGGCTGCACGAATGCCTCATCGATGCGCGCCAGATCGGTATCGCGCAAGGTGCCTGCGTGATAGTGCAACTTGATCCAGGCCATCAGGTAGTCGTAACGAGCGCGCGCCAGGTCGCGGCGCGTGCTGTAGAGCTGTTGTTCAGCGTTTAGCGCATCGAGATTGATGCGCTCGCCACCCAGAATGCTCTGACGCGTCGACTCGACCAGCGCCTGCGCCGACACCAGCGCCTTTTGATAGGCGCGCAGTTTATTCACCCCGGAAGTAGACGCATTGAATTGCCGACGCAGTTCGATCAGGGTTTCCCGGGTCTTGCCTTCCAGCTCGTACTCCGCCTGCGCCCTCACGCTGTTGGCCTGACGCACCGAAGCGCTGGTTCCGCCGCCTGCGTACAGCGGCAGGCTGACCTCAATGCCCACCGTGTTGGTGTCGTACCGCTGGTTATAGGTATTGCCGCTGTCGGACTCGTTCTGGCGAATGCTCGCGTAGGCATTGACCCGTGGCAGATGCCCGGCGCGGTTACGCTCTACTTCGTAACGAGCCACTTCCAGCGCCTGACGTTGGGAGGCAAGAATCGGACTGTTCGCCATCGCAAGCGCATGCCACTCGCTGTAGCTCGACGGTTCCAGCACCATGGCCTGAAAACTGTCCCTGAGCGGATCCAACTGCTCAATGGAGATCGCCTGTTCACCCAGTAGCGCGCCCAGTTCACGCAAGGCGGCATCCTGCTCATCGCGGGCCTCGATCTGTTCGGCAATCGCAAGTTCGTTGCGCGATTCGGCTTCGAGAATGTCGGTACGAGTACCTTCGCCTTGCTGAAACATCTGTCGGTTCTGTTCGAACTGGCGCTCGAAAGCCTGTTGCTTGGCCTGGGCGATATTGATCTGGTCCTGAGCGAACAATGCCTGGGTGTAGGCCGTCAGAACCCGAACCAGCAGTTCCTGACTTTTGCCGCGAAAGGTCTCGTCGGCAAACAACGCCTGAGCGACGCCTTTGCGGTAATTAGCGTAGGCCTCGTAATCGAGCAAGGGCTGCTGGATCGTGAGGCTGGAACCGAAACTGTTGTAATGACGATGATCGGTGGTGTCTTCACGCCCGCCCTTCAAGGTCGCTTTGGAGTCGTTACGCCCCTTGTTATAGTTGTACGACACTCTGGGCAGCAGGCCTGCGCGGCCAATGGCGCGATTTTCCAGCCCCGCATCACGCTCCTTCAGCGCACCCAGAAAAACCGGATCATTGCGCAGCGCCTGCTCGTAGATCTGAAACGGCCCCAGGGCATGGCTTGCGGGAGAGACGCAGAGCAACAGGGCTGCCAGCGCGGCAGCCTTACGGGTCAAAAGGATCATCCTATTCCTCGGTCAACGCGGAGCCGGCACGATCCAGCAAAGGTTTGAACAGATAATTGAGCAGCGAACGCTCGCCGGTGCGCACGAACATTTCTGCGGGCATACCGGGCTTGATCACCAGACCGTTGAGCTTCTCCATCACCGCATCACTTACAGAGGTGCGCAGGACGTAATAAGGCTGACCGGTTTTCTCGTCTTCCAGTTGGTCGGCCGATATGAGACTCACCTCGCCCGTTACCCGGGGCGTGCTGTTCTGGTTGAAGGCTGTGAACAGAATGTCTACGGGCAGATGACTGCCGACCTTGTCGATCAGGTTGACCGGCAAGCGGCCTTCGACTTCGAGCCGGGTGCCTTGCGGAACAATTTCCAGCAGCGTCTGACCGGCGCGCACCACGGCGCCTTCCGTGTGCACGCCAAGGTTCACGGCAATGCCGTCAGCAGGCGCTAGAATCTCGCTGTGCTGCAGACTGAAACCTGCCGAGGCCAGTTGTTGCTCAAGGGTCAGGGTTTTGACCTGCGCGTCGGCCCACTGCGTGCGCACCTCTTTCTGGTATTCCTCACGCTGTTGCTGCAGGCGCAGCCGTGACTCGACGATGCCCTGCTCGATCCGCCCGGTTTCCCCGGTGTTCTGCGCCATTTCCTGCTGGACCTGGGACAACTGGCGCTCGTATTCCAACAAGCGGTTGCGCGGAATGAAGCCGTTTTGCGCCAGCGGTTGCAGGTTGCTCAACTGCTGGCGCAACGAATCGGCCTGTGCCAACAGATCAGAGCGCGCCCGACGCATGCCGGCCAGTTGCGCGCCTGCACCTTCGATGCTGGCTTGCAGCCCGGCCTGTTCACGCGCAAGGGCCTGCCTGCGGCTGCTGAACAACTGGCGCTGCCCTTCGAGCACCATTGCCAGCCGCGGATCAGGATCCTGTCCATGCCCGGCAGCGATCAGCTCCGCAGGAAAGTTCACCTCGCTCAGGTTATCGCGTTCACTCTGCCAGCGCGCCAGACTTGCCCAGGCCATGCGGTACTGGGCGCGCAGCGACTGCACATCTGCTTCGACCTGAGTCTGATCCAGACGAAACAGCGGCTCGCCTTCTTTTACAGCCTGTCCTTCAGTGACCAGAATCCGGCTCACTACGCCGCTGTCCAGCGACTGCACCGCCTTGCGCTTGCCCGATACCACCACCGTGCCCTGCACTGCGATGCCTTGATCCAGTGGCGCAAGACTTGCCCATAAAAAGAAACTGCCGGCACCGACGAGCGTCAGCAGCCAACCGGCACGGGTAAAGAACTGCACGCTGCGTTCCTTGCCCGGAACGGCGTAATCGTTGAGGAGTGGGCTGCTCATGCTTCGGACTGCCTGTTCTGTGTGCCGTACTGGCGGCTCATGGAAAGCCCGACGGCCGGACGCGGTGATGACGGTGGTTGCGGTTGCACGGAAGGTTGCGGCTGAGGAGCCTGCCCGGACAGGGCCTGAAGAACCTGTGCGGTAGGCCCGAACGCTTGCATACGTCCTTCGTTGAGCACCAGCAATTGGTCGGTTTGCGACAAGGACGCGGTTCGATGGGTGACCAGCACCACCGTGCAGCCACGAGTCTTGAGTTCACCGATTGCTCGGGTCAGTGCGGCCTCGCCTGCGGTATCCAGGTTGGAGTTGGGTTCGTCGAGCACCACCAGCTTCGGTTCGCCATAAAGCGCGCGGGCCAGTGCCACCCGTTGCTTCTGCCCGCCGGACAAGCCGCCGCCGTCGTCGCCCAGGCGCGTGTCGTAGCCCTGCGGCAGACGCAGAATCAGCTCGTGCACACCCGCCAGTTGCGCCGCAGCCACCACCTCACTGGCGTCACCCTCACGGAAGCGCGCGATGTTCTGCGCCACGGTGCCGCTGAACAGTTCGATGTCTTGCGGCAGATAACCGATGTAAGGCCCGAGCGCTTCGCGATCCAGACGGTGCATGTCGGCACCGTCGAGTCGCACCGTGCCACCGAGCACAGGCCAGATGCCGATCAACACACGCGCCAGGGTCGATTTCCCGGAACCGGACGCCCCCAGCACGCCGAGCACTTCGCCAGCTTTCAGCTGAAAATTGACCTGATGCAAGGTCGGCACGGTCACACCCGGCGGCGCGGCGCTGACCTGTTCGAGCCCCAGTTGACCGCGTGGCACCGGCAACGCCATGCGTTGTGCGGGTTCGGCATAGGTCTTGAGCAACTGATCCAGCCGTCCATACGCCAGACGCGCCGAACTCCATTGTTTCCAGACGGCAATCAGTTGATCGATCGGACTCAATACCCGCCCCATGAGGATCGAACCTGCGATCATCATGCCGGGGGTCATCTGGCCACGAATGACCAGAAACGCACCGAGGCCCAGTACCAGCGACTGCAGACACAGACGCAACGCCTTGCTGATCGAACTGATCACCGCCCCGGTATCACTGGCGTCATTCTGACGAGCCAGAAAACGCCCGTGGACATCGAACCAGCGTCGGCGCAAGGCATCGAGCATGCCCATGGCCTGGATCGCCTCGGCCTGCTGCAGATGACGGGTCGCCAGTTGCGAGGACTGCTGCGAAAAACCGCTGGCTTCGCCGAGAGGCTTGCGGGTCAACCATTCGTTCAGACAGGCCAGCGCCACCAGCAACGCGGCGCCTACGGTGGCCAGCAGCCCCAGCCAGGGATCGAAGAGAAAAATCACCGCCAGATAGATGGGAAACCAGGGCGCATCGAAAAACGCGAACAAAGCCGGACCGGTCAGAAACTGGCGAATGAATGTCAGATCACCCAGAGCCTGGCCTGCCTGACGTTGCCCCGCATGCAGATTGCTTTCGAAGGCCGCCTGATAGACGCGCAGGTTGAAGCGACGCTCCAGCTCACTGCCGATGCGGATCACCACAAAGCTGCGGATCATTTCCAGCAGGCCGATGAAGGCAAAGAAGCCGACCACCATCAAGGTCAACATGACCAGCGTGGTCTGATTCTGGGAGGTCAGGACGCGGTCGTAGACCTGCAACATGTAAATGGATGGAGCCAGCATCAACACGTTGATCAGCGCGGTAAAACAACCGACGCCGATCAGCGCGCGTTTGTAGTGCCCCAGGGCTTTATAAAGCGGAGGGTGGGCACCCAACGGCAACGCACTCATGATTCTTCCTTGAAGGCCGCGTTCGCAGCCGGGTGACATCGGTAAAAGTTATCGGTTTACGAATCCGTACGGCACAGCCCTACTCGACCAGGCGCGCCAGTGTGAGCAGGTCGCCTCCAGGCAACCGGGCCTGATACAGCTGATTGCCCATGTGGTTGAAATGGATCAGACCGGAGCCTTCCTTGTCGGTAAACGCCAGCCCGTCAGGCGTGGGAAACCATCCCGTTGGCGTATCGCTCAGCCAGCGCGAGGCGCAGGCCGGGTCTCCGCCCAATTGCGGCGCGTCGGTATTGAGTTGCAACTCACACACCTCGCTCGGCCGGGCCTGAGCGAACAGTCGCCACTTGCCGCTGAGTTCAGCGGGGCTGGGTAACTTCAAACTCGTCGCCATACTGACTCCAGAAATCGCTGCCAGCAGCGCAACGGCTGCCGCAATGTTTCGAAAAAGGTGATGGATGATCATGATGGCCATATTCCAGAACATGGGCGGCTCATGCGAGCCACCCATGAGTACTACTGTTTACACCACGATATCGGTGGCAACCGCCTGGCCGACAGTGCCGACCAGGAAGTCAGCGACGCCTTGACCGGTGAAGTCAATGGCGAGGCTGCCCAGATTGGTGCTCTGGGTGTAGCTCAGGATCGCTTCGCCCGCATGACCGCTGAACGCGTTCACAAACTGCAGCGAGGTCAGCGACGAGATGGCCGACACGTCGATCTTGTCCTGACCGCGGGTGAAGTCACGGATCGTGTCTTGCGCTGCCCGATTGGAATCGGAACTGGCACCGAACACGAAAATGTCCGCGCCCGCGCCGCCCCACAGGGAGTCAGCACCGCCACCGCCGTAGATGATGTCGTTGCCGGCACCGCCCTTGAGGTCGTTGGCCGCAGCATTACCGACCAGCAGATCGTTGCCCGATCCGCCCACGGCGTTTTCGACAAGAACGCCCTTGGCGATGGAAACGTTGCCCACCATACCGCCGACGTCCGAGAACGACGCTTCGTTGAGGTTGATTTTCTGGTTCTGAGTGAAACCGGAGAAATCCAGCGTGTCCTTGCCGCCGCCATCCCAGACCGAAAACACCACCTTGGAAGAGGCGGAGGTTGCGCTGTAGAAATCACGACCGGCAGTGGAGTTGAAACCGTACACCGTATCACCGGCACGGGTGCTCATGTTGGCACCGTAGAGTTGCTGGATGGCTGCGATATCATCCATCAACGGCCCCGACGAATAGGTCGGCGAGCCGCCCTTGACGAAGTTCTGATCGGTGTTCGACTCACTCCAGTAACTCATGACGCTGTAGCCACGCGTGTCTTCTGCGTAGCTGACATCGTTATAGGTCGGGTTGCCTTCGCCGGCGTTGTAATCGCCAGGGTGAGACAGGCCCAGGGAGTGGCCGATTTCGTGGGTCAGTGTCTGGCGACCGTAATTGCCGTTGTCTGGCGTCAGGTTGACCGTGTAGGAGTTATTGGTCAGGTACCAGGACTGGCCATCGTACCGGCTGTTGCCGCTTGGCAGGTAAGCGAAAGCCGCTCCGCCGCTGCTGCCGTCGCTGTAGTTGCCGAAGGTCATGTGCCCGTCACCGCCGGAAGCGGCCTGGGTGAACGTAACCTTGGCGACATCCGCCCAGGATTGCATCGACAACACAGCTTGAGCCTTCTGCTGCGCGTTGAATGCACTGAAGGTCCCAAGCGACGTATCAAACCCGGAAGGTCGAGCCGTCAGGAACGTATAGGTGAGATTGATGGTGCCGTTGCCGTCACGATCCACCCATGCAGCGTCGTCGCGGAGGATGTAGTCAGCAGCTTGATCGACAGAATACGACGGTTTGCCATTGATCGTGAGATTGCCACCGCGATCGTAGGTATGGACAAAAGTATCGATCTGGTTGAACGTCGAGCTTCCGGTTGCCGCCAGTTGCACGGCCGAGAGAGCAGCATTTTCTTTAACTTTCGACATGTCACTTCCTTGTCTACAGATAGAACAGTTTGATACGACAGCCTCCCTCGGGTAGCGAGAGAGTCCTGTCACTCGCTTTTGAAGCGTAAGCAAACTGACACATTTGGAAATCCTGTGTCTATCCCTCGACGATGATGTCAATTAGCCAAAAGCAGGAAAATGCCTACAGACGCTGGGGAATAACCTGATAATTATTTTAGTGATATGCCAATGCGCCATAAGCCGCTGAAAGACTTGTAACAACCTTGATAAATATGACCGATCGGTCATGGATTTTTTGATCGAAGGGTCAGGGATTTTCACAGCGTATCAAGGCTGACCTGGACCCTTCCGGAAGGTGCTTGAGGTTCGAGTGCCCTGCTCTTCAGCGGGACCAATCGCCCACTTTCCGATTTCACAAAAGCAAACGCCCCGACAAGTCGGGGCGTTTGTTTATTGCGTGGCAAACCTTGTGTTCATTCAGCAGAAGCAAACCTCTATGAGCGACAAGCCGTTATCAGTCGTCGCGGCTCATGATGCCGAAGATCTGCAGCAGGCTGACGAACAGGTTGTAGATCGAAACATACAGGCTGACCGTGGCCATGATGTAGTTGCGCTCGCCGCCATTAATGATGGCGCTGGTCTGGAACAGAATGCAGACCGACGAGAACAGCACGAAACCGGCGCTGATCGCCAGCTGCAGGCCACTGATCTGGAAGAACATGCTGGCCAGCACCGCACCCAGCAGAACAAAGAAGCCTGCGGTGATGAAGCCACCCAGGAAACTCATGTCCTTGCGAGTGATCAGCACGTAAGCCGAAAGACCACCGAACACCAGCGCGGTCATCGCAAACGCAGAGCTGACCACTTCAGCGCCGCCCGCCATACCCAGATAACGGTTAAGGATCGGGCCCAGCAGGAAACCCATGAAACCTGTCAGGGCGAAGGTCGAAACCAGACCCCATACCGAGTCACGGAGTTTGTTGGTCAGGAAGAAAAGGCCGTAGAAACCAATCAGCACCACGAAAATGTTCGGGTAGCCGACGCGCATCTGTTGAGCCATGAACGCCATGACACCGCTGAATGCGAGGGTCAGGGCCAGAAGACCATACGTATTGCGCAGGACACGACTAACCTCTAGCTGGTCGGCCTGCATGCCGGTTTTAAGGGCGTAATCCTGTTCGCGCATTGCGAAACTCCTTACTGATGAAATGTTGAGTTGCAAAGATCATAACAGAGGCGCTGCAACTGGCTAGTCAGAGAGTTTGACAGCTTGTTTCATTCCGGTATTATGGCGCCCGCAACGAAGTGGAGGTATGGCCGAGTGGTTTAAGGCAGCAGTCTTGAAAACTGCCGACTGTAACAGGTCCTAGAGTTCGAATCTCTATGCCTCCGCCATATTTGGTAGCGCAAAGCCCTGATCATTCAGGGCTTTGTCGTTTCTGGGGTTTGGCCAGCGCGCCTTCATCGTCCGCAAACTCACACCCCCGCCCTCGAATTCTTTATCATTGCGCATGTTTTGCTGGCAGAGCCGACAATGAAATTCGCCATCTCCCTTTTTTCTGCAGGCCATGCGCCCTCTTCCCGGCGTGCGCTGCTGTTTGCCCAGGCGGTGCTTGCGGGCGGGCACGAGATTGTCCGGCTGTTCTTCTATCAGGACGGCGTGCATAGCGCGTCGGCCAATGCCGTTACGCCTCAGGACGAACAGGATGTGCCGCGTCAGTGGCGCGACTTTATCGTCGAGCACCAACTCGATGGCGTGGTGTGTATCGCCGCTGCGCTGCGTCGCGGCGTTCTGAATCAGGAAGAAGCCGAGCGTTATCAGCGCCCCGCGGCCAACCTGCTGGAGCCGTGGGAGTTATCGGGGCTGGGTCAGTTGCATGACGCCGTGCAATCGGCAGACCGACTGATCTGTTTCGGAGGGCCTTGAAATGCCCAAGTCACTTTTGATTGTCAGCCGCCAGTCGCCTTGGTCCGGGCCCGGCGCGCGTGAAGCGCTGGACATCGTGCTGGCGGGCGGTGCATTCGATCTGCCCATCGGTTTGCTATTTCTGGATGACGGCGTGCTGCAGCTGCTGCCGCAACAGAGCGCAGCAGCCTTGCAACAGAAAGACCTGACGGCCAATCTCAAGGCATTGTCGATGTTCGGCGTTGAAGACCTCTATGCCTGCGCGCAGAGCATTGCCGAGCGCGGCGTCCCGAGCGATGGCCTGGATGACGACATCTGCCTGCTGTCCGGCCGGACCGAGCTGTCGGCCTTGTTCGAGCGCTATGACCAAGTGATTACGATCTGATGAGCACTTTGCACGTTCTTTCCCATTCCCCCTTTACCGACAACCGTCTGGACAGCTGCCTGCGTTTGCTGGGCGACAACGACGGCATTCTGCTGTGTGGCGACGCCACCTACGCCCTGACGCCGTCGAGCCCTGTTTCGCAGAAGCTGCAGCAGACCGGTTCGCAATCGCTGTTCGTACTGGACGAAGACCTCAAGGCCCGTAACCTCCCGTTGCCAGCCGGTATTGTCAGCGTGGATTACGCAGGCTTCGTCGAGCTGTCTATCCGTTTTGACAAAGTGAACACCTGGCTATGAAACAGTTGATCGTCGCCGGGCGCACACTGGAACTCGACAAGGACGGGTTCCTCACGGACCTGAACGACTGGTCAATGGACATCGCCCATGCACTGGCTGGCGAGGAAGGCCTGACGCTGACGCCTGAACACGTCGAGATCCTCGAACTATTGCGTGGCTTTTATGCAGAGTTTCAGCTGTCTCCGGCGACCCGGCCACTGATCAAATACACCGCATTGAAACTGGGTGCTGAAAAGGGCAACAGCATGCACCTCAATCGCCTGTTCAACGGCACCCCCGCCAAACTTGCCGCCAAGCTGGCGGGCCTGCCAAAGCCGACCAACTGCATATGAACGACTACGCCCCGCTTGTCACCGAAACACCTGAAGAACATCCTTTTGCCCAGTTCGTCCGCATCCTGGGCAAAGGCAAACGTGGCGCACGCAACCTGACGCGCGAAGAAGCGCGCGAGGCCATGGGTATGGTGCTTGATGAAAAGGTCGAGGACACCCAGCTCGGCGCTTTTCTGATGCTGCTGCGCCATAAAGAAGAAAGCCCGGAGGAACTGGCCGGTTTCACCGAAGCCGTACGCGAACGCCTGAATGCGCCACCGATCACGATCGACATCGACTGGCCGACCTACGCAGGCAAGAAACGTCACCTGCCCTGGTATCTGCTGGCCGCCAAGTGCCTGTCCCAGAACGGCATCAGAATCCTGCTGCACGGCGGCGGTGCTCATACGGCCGGTCGGCTGTACACCGAACAGTTGCTCGGCTTGCTGAATATTCCGCTGTGTCGCAGCTGGTCGTCGGTCGAAACAGCGATGGCGCAGGGCAATCTGGCGTTCATGCCGCTCGCTGATTGGGCGCAGCAACTGCAGCGCATGATCGATCTGCGCAACACGCTTGGGCTGCGCTCGCCGATTCATTCGCTGGCGCGGATTCTCAATCCGTTGCAGGCACGCTGCGGGCTGCAAAGCATTTTCCATCCGGGTTATCAGAGCGTTCACCGTGATGCCAGCAGCCTGCTGGGTGACAACGCCATCGTGGTCAAGGGCGATGGCGGAGAGATCGAGATCAACCCGGACACCATCAGCCATCTGTACGGCACGACCGGCGGACAGCCCTGGGATGAGGAATGGCCAGCCCTCTCGCCGCGACGCCATATCAAACCCGCCACGCTCGACCCGGCGCAACTGGTCGGTTTGTGGCGCGGCGAACTTGAGGACAGTTACCCGCAACTCGCGCTGATCTCGACCATGGCCCTGGCGTTACGCGGCCTCGGCATGGCGCGTGATGAAGCGTTTGTGCAGGCGCAGACATTCTGGGAGCGCCGCGACAAGGTTCTGTGACCGATCGGCTTTATCGATAATGATCGGTCAGAATTTGCGTTTTTCGGTCGAACCGATGTCACTAGACTGATCTCCAAGATGTACTAATTCAAAATGGGGATTCAGACATGGGCCTTCTGGTCGAAGGACGCTGGCAGGACCAGTGGTACGAAAGCAGCAAAGACGGTGCCTTCCAGCGCGAAAACGCCCAGCGTCGTAGCTGGGTTACAGCCGACGGAGCACCGGGACCGTCAGGCGATGGCGGTTTCCAAGCACAGGCAGGCCGCTACCATCTGTATGTTTCCCTCGCCTGCCCATGGGCGCATCGCACGCTGATCCTGCGCAAACTCAAGGGACTGGAGAGTCTGATCGACGTTTCGGTAGTCAGTTGGCTGATGCTGGAAAACGGCTGGACCTTTGATCAGCAGAAAGGCTCCAGCGGCGATGCCCTCGACAACCTGACCTTCCTGCATCAGCGCTACACCGCGGATGACCCTCAATACACGGGCCGGGTCACCGTGCCAGTGTTGTGGGATAAACAGCAGCAGCGCATCGTCAGCAACGAGTCGGCGGAGATCATCCGCATGTTCAACTCGGAATTTGATGAACTGACCGGCAACCGCCTGGATTTCTATCCATCAGCGCTGCAGGCGACTATCGACGAGCTCAACGAACGCATCTACCCCGCCGTCAACAACGGCGTGTATCGCGCAGGCTTTGCCACCTCGCAGCATGCCTACGAAGAAGCGTTTGATGACGTATTTGCTGAACTGGGCGAACTGGAAAACCTGCTGGGCGAGAAGCGCTATCTGGCAGGCGAGCACCTGACCGAGACCGACGTGAGGCTCTTCACTACCATCGTGCGCTTCGACGCGGTTTATTACAGCCACTTCAAGTGCAACCAGCGGCGTATCGCGGACTACCCGAACCTCAGCAACTGGCTGCGCGAGCTGTACCAGTGGCAGGGTGTCGCCGAGACGGTGAATTTCGAGCACATCAAAGGCCACTATTACGCGAGCCATCGCACCATCAATCCGACCGGGATCATTCCCAAAGGCCCGGCATTGAACCTTGAGGCCAGCCACGATCGTGAACGGCTGTCCGGCATGGGCGTCTGGGAAAAGTAATACATGTGAAGATGGATAGCCCGAACGGGCTATCCATTAACTGCAATCAGACGGTCGCCTGATTGCCTTCGAACCAGGCCAGCTTTTCACGCAGCTGAACCACTTCGCCAATGATAACCAGCGTCGGCGCATGCACTTCGTGCTCGGCCACCAGTTGAGGCAGGTTGGCCAGCGTGCCCGTGAACACTCGCTGATTGGTCGTGGTGCCCTGTTGAACCAGCGCCGCTGGCGTGTCCGCAGAACGACCATGCCTGATCAGTTCCTGGCAGATCACCGGTAAACCGATCAATCCCATGTAGAACACCAGAGTCTGAGCAGGAGCCACCAGATCGGACCACGGCAAATCGGTGGAGCCATCCTTGAGGTGACCGGTGATGAAACGCACCGATTGCGCGTGATCGCGGTGGGTCAACGGAATACCGGCGTAGGCCGCACAACCGCTGGCGGCTGTAATACCGGGAACCACCTGAAACGGAATGCCGTGGGCAGCCAGTTCTTCGATTTCCTCGCCACCACGGCCGAAGATGAACGGATCGCCGCCTTTCAGACGAACCACCCGCTTGCCCTGCTTGGCCAGATCGACGAGTTGCTTGTTGATCTGATCCTGCGGTACGGCATGTTCGGAACGGCGCTTGCCGACATAGACCCGTTCCGCATCACGACGGCACAGATCGAGAATGGTCGGCGCCACCAGACGGTCGTAGAGCACCACGTCCGCCTGCTGCATCAGGCGCAAGGCCTTGAACGTCAGCAAGTCAGGATCGCCAGGACCTGCGCCCACCAGATAGACCTCGCCGGTTTCCGCTGGCGGCTCGCCTGCGATCTTGGCGATCAGCAGGCGCTCAGCCTCTGCGCCCTGCCCGGCCAGTTGTCGATCGGCAATGGCACCCTGAAAGACATCTTCCCAGAACGCACGGCGCTGCTGCACGTTCGGAAACAGCCCTTTGACCTGATGACGGAAGCGCGCAGCCAGACCGGCCAGTTGCCCGTAGGTCGAGGGAATCCAGGTTTCCAGCTTGGCGCGGATGAGTCGCGCCAGCACCGGCGCATCGCCGCCACTGGACACGGCAATCACCAGCGGTGAGCGGTCGACGATGGCCGGGAAGATGACCGTGCACAGCGCAGGTGCATCCACCACGTTGACCGGCACGCAACGCGCACGGGCATCGTGGGAAACCTGAGCATTGAGCGGTTCATCGTCGGTCGCGGCGATGATCAGCACGCAACCGTCCAGATCATCTTCGTGATAGCCACGCAGAATCAGCTCACCGCCGCTCTGGACGACCAGTTCGCGCAACTGGCTTTCGATTTCCGGTGCGACGACTCGAATAACGGCCCCCGCCTCGAAGATCAGCCGGGATTTGCGCAGGGCGATTTCACCGCCGCCGACCACCAGCACGCGACTGCCACGCAGGTTATGGAACAGCGGCAGAAATTCCATTTAACCGATGACCTCAAGGCCGCCCATGTAGGGCTTGAGAACGTCAGGCACACGAATCGAACCGTCTGCCTGCTGATAGTTTTCCAGCACCGCGACCAGCGTACGCCCTACCGCCAGACCGGAGCCATTCAGCGTATGCACCAGTTCCGGCTTGCCGGTTTCCGGGTTGCGCCAGCGAGCCTGCATGCGACGCGCCTGGAAGTCCCCGCAGTTGGAGCACGAGGAGATTTCACGGTACTTGTCCTGGCTCGGAATCCAGACTTCAAGGTCGTAGGTCTTCACGGCGCTGAAACCCATGTCGCCGGTGCACAGTGCCAGTTTGCGGTAAGGCAGCTCCAGCAGTTGCAGCACGCGTTCGGCGTTGCCGGTCAGCGATTCAAGGGCGGCCATGGACTCGTCCGGCGCGACGATCTGCACCATCTCGACCTTGTCGAACTGATGCTGGCGAATCATGCCGCGAGTGTCACGGCCCGACGCGCCCGCTTCGCTGCGGAAACATGGCGTGTGGGCGACGAATTTCATCGGCAGCTGTTTGGCGTCCAGAATCTCGCCCGACACGATGTTGGTCAGCGACACTTCAGCAGTCGGAATCAGGTAAAGATCGGCTTCGCCTTCACGGGAGATCTTGAACAGGTCTTCTTCGAACTTCGGCAGTTGACCAGTGCCCTGCAGCGCAGGCGCCTGAACCAGATAAGGCGTGTAAGCCTCTTCGTAGCCATGCTCGTTGATGTGCAGGTTGATCATGAACTGGGCCAGCGCACGATGCAGTCGTGCGATAGGGCCACGCAGCAGGGCAAAACGCGCGCCGGACAGCTTGGCGGCGGTTTCGAAATCCAGCCAGCCGTATTGTTCGCCCAGTGCGACGTGGTCCTTGACCTCGAAATCGAAACGGGTTGGCGTGCCCCAGGTGCTCACCTCGACGTTGCCGTCTTCATCGGCGCCTACCGGAACCGATTCGTGTGGCAGGTTCGGGATATTGAGTACCAGCGCGTCCAGTTCAGCCTGAATGCCGTCCAGTTCGACCTTGCCTTCGCTCAGCTCGGTGCCCATGCGCTCGACATCCGCCATCAAGGGCGCAATGTCTTCGCCACGCTGCTTGGCCTGACCGATGGATTTGGAACGGGCGTTACGCTCGGCCTGCAACTGTTCGGTGCGGGTCTGCACAACCTTGCGCTGGGCTTCCAGCGCTTCAATACGGGCCACGTCCAGTGTAAAGCCACGGGAGGCCAGGCGATCCGCTACGTCCTGAAGTTGAGTACGTAACAGTTTGGAATCGAGCATATCGTTCTCTCGTCTATCAAAGTCTGGTCAGGGACAGGCCAACCCAGGTTGCGAGCAGCCCGCCGAACACGCTGATACCGGCATAGCCCAGGGCCAGCGGCAGTTGCCCGCTTTCCAGCAGGCGCAGCGTATCCAGTGAAAAGGATGAAAAGGTCGTCAGACCCCCTACAAAACCGACGATCAGGCCGGCTCGAATTTCGACGGGCACTTCAGGGCGCAGCAGAAACAGCCCGTACAGTATGCCGATGATCAGGCAGCCGACGATGTTGACCGCCAGCGTCGCCGTATAAAAATAGCGCGGCCAGTGGGCACTGACCCAGGTACCTGCCGCGAAGCGCAATAATGTACCAGCGATACCGGCGATCGACACCGCAAGAATGGTCTGAATCACTACTTTCTCCGCTTGCGGGGGCTGGCTTCATCCAGCGCGTTCAGGTGCCTGAGCTTTTCGCCGATCTTGAGTTCGAGTCCACGAGGTACCGGCTGGTAATACTGGCGCGGTTCCAGCTCGTCAGGAAAGTAATCTTCGCCTGCGGCGTAGGCATCGGGCTCGTCATGGGCGTATCGGTATTCTTCGCCATAGCCGAGTTGCTTCATCAGCTTGGTCGGTGCATTGCGCAGGTGCAACGGAACCTCGAGCGACCCGTGCTCGGACGCTTCGCGCATGGCGCTCTTGAACGCCATGTACACCGCGTTGCTTTTAGGCGCGCAGGCCAGATAGACAATGGCCTGAGCGACCGCCAGCTCGCCTTCCGGACTGCCGAGGCGCTCCTGAACATCCCAGGCCGACATGCACAGCGGCAAGGCGCGTGGATCGGCGTTGCCGATATCCTCGCTGGCCATGCGCACGACACGGCGCGCCAGGTACAACGGGTCACAGCCGCCGTCGATCATACGCGCGAACCAGTACAGGGCAGCATCCGGGTTGGAACCGCGAATCGACTTGTGCAGCGCGGATATCTGATCGTAGAACGCTTCACCGCCCTTGTCGAAACGACGTCGGCTATCGCCGAGCAGGCTTTGCAGCAATTCGGTGCCGATCTCACTGCCATCTTCGGCCAGATCGGAAGCATTCTCCAGTAGATTGAGCATGCGACGCCCGTCACCGTCGGCGGCCGCCATGAGAATCGCAAAGCCTTCATCGCTCAAGGTCAGCTGACGTTGACCCAAACCGCGATCCTCGGTCAACGCGCGATGAACCAGCTTGCGCAGTGCGGTTTCGTCGAGGCTCTTGAGCACATAGACCCGTGCTCGGGACAGTAAAGCGTTGTTCAGCTCGAAGGACGGGTTCTCGGTGGTCGCACCGATGAAGATCAGGGTGCCGTCTTCGACATACGGCAGAAACGCATCCTGCTGTGACTTGTTGAAACGGTGCACTTCGTCAACGAACAGGATCGTGCGTCGACCGTACTGGCCTGCCTGCTGCTTGGCGACCTCGACGGCCTGGCGAATTTCCTTTACCCCGGCCAATACGGCGGAAACCGTTTCGAAGTGTGCGTCCGACACCTTGGCCAGCAGCCGGGCGAGCGTGGTCTTGCCCACGCCCGGCGGCCCCCAGAAGATCATGGAGTGCAGCGCGCCCTGCTCCAGTGCCTCGCGCAGAGGCTTGCCATGAGCCAGCACATGCTCCTGACCGACGTATTCGTCCAGATTGGTCGCACGCAGACGTGCGGCCAGTGGCTGGGCGATGGGTTCACGGCTAAACAGGTCCATGGTTCGGAATCAGGCCTTCTTACTCTTGAATGACATCAGCACCCTTGGGAATCTGGAACTGAAACTTGCTGGCAGCGATAGGCTCGTTGGCCTTGACGCCGGTGAACAGGATATTGGTGCGCTGGCCGACGCTGTCGACCAACTGCATGTCGTTGATGATGCCGTTACGGAACGACAGGCGCAGGCTGTCGAACAGCGTGTCCTTGGTCTTGGGCTTGAGCACGAAGTCGATCACGCCGCCCGCTTCCTTGGCGGTGATGTCAAAGCTTTCGCTGATCTTCGACACGTCACCGGACAGCAGCAGCGCCGGGGTCTGGGTCAGGCGCTGATCGAGGGTCTTGATGGTGACCTGCTCGAGATCCGGGTCCCACAGCGAGACTTTCTTGCCGTCGGACACCATCAGTTGTTCCTGAGGTGCGTCAGTGTGCCAGTTGAACAGGCCGGGGCGTTGCAGCGCCATTTCACCCGTGGTTTCCTGCAATTGGGTGCCGCCACCATCCAGCGTCAACTGGGAGAAGCGTGCGGTCAGGGTGCGGGAGTTTTCCAGCAACTGGGTCAGGCGTGTCACGTCCTTGCTGTCTGCATGGGCGGGGATCACGGAAAAAGTCAGCGCGGTTGCCAGCAGCATGCGGATAAGACGCATGGAATTCCTCTTTGCAGTCATTGGATGTCACGACAGCGGGCAGAACCCGCTGTCGACGCAGTTTTGCAATCAGTCACGCATCGGGCCGGGCGCAATGACTTCACGGGAGCCGTTGGTGTTCATGGACGTCACGACACCCGCCATCTCCATCGCCTCGATCATGCGCGCCGCGCGGTTGTAGCCAATCTTGAGCTTGCGCTGTACAGCGGAAATCGACGCACGACGACTCTCGAGTACGAATTTGACGGCTTCGTCGTAGAGCGCATCACTTTCGCTGTCCTCACCGCCTTCACCGCCACCGCCATCGAAGCCGCTACCGGCCTCTTCGACGCCAGCCAGAATATCGTCGTTGTAGTCCGGGGTGCCGCGCAGTTTCCACGCTTCCACCACGCGGTGCACCTCTTCGTCGGAAACGAACGCACCGTGCACACGAATCGGCAGGCTGGTGCCCGGAGGCATGTACAGCATGTCACCGTGGCCCAGCAGCTGCTCGGCGCCGCCCTGATCGATGATGGTCCGTGAGTCGATCTTGCTCGACACCTGGAACGCCATGCGCGTCGGGATGTTGGCCTTGATCAGACCGGTGATCACATCCACCGACGGCCGCTGGGTCGCGAGGATCAGGTGAATGCCCGCAGCACGGGCCTTCTGGGCGATACGGGCAATGAGTTCTTCAACCTTCTTGCCGACGATCATCATCATGTCGGCGAATTCGTCCACCACGACCACGATGGTCGGCAGTTTGGTCAGCAGCGGCGCTTCGTCATGAATGCTTTCACGCTTGTACAGCGGATCCGCCAGCGGCTCGCCGGCGTCCTGAGCGTCCTTGACCTTCTGGTTGAAGCCCGACAGGTTACGCACGCCCATCTTGGCCATCAGCTTGTAGCGACGCTCCATCTCGGCCACGCTCCAGCGCAATGCGTTGGCAGCGTCCTTCATGTCGGTCACCACCGGACACAGCAGGTGCGGAATGCCTTCGTAGATCGACAGTTCCAGCATCTTCGGGTCGATCATGATCAGCTTGGCATCATCCGGCCCGGACTTGAACAGGATCGACAGGATCATCGCATTCACGCCCACCGACTTACCGGAACCGGTCGTACCCGCCACCAGCAGGTGCGGCATCTTGGCCAGGTCGGTAATGACCGGTTTGCCGCCGATGTCGTGGCCGAGCGCCAGCGTCACCGGGGACTTGGCGTTGTCATATTCCGGCGTCGAAAGAACCTCGGAGAAACGCACGATCTGGCGGTCCTCGTTGGGAATCTCGATACCCACGGTGGTCTTGCCGGGAATGACCTCGACCACACGTACGCTGGTCACTGCCAGCGAACGCGCAAGGTCCTTGGCCAGGTTGGAAATACGGCTGACCTTGACGCCCGCGGCCGGCTGGATCTCGTAGCGAGTGATCACAGGACCCGGATGAATGGAATCCACCGTGACCTCGACACCGAACTCCTTGAGCTTGATTTCCAGCAGATGCCCCACGGCCGCCAGGGACTCGGGGGAATAATTGAGCTGCTTCTTCTCCGCCGGATCAAGAATCGAGATCGGTGGCAGGGTGCCTTCGACTGCGCTGTCAACGAACAGCGGGGCCTGCTTTTCCTTCTGCACGCGCTTGCTGGGCTCGGGCGGACGCGAAGGTGCAGGAGCAATGACCGCAGGCACATGCTTTTCACGCTCGGTCATGTGCTTGCTGAGGGACACTTCACGCTCGATGATCCGCTCGCGGGCCTTGGCCTGCTCACGGCGATCGGACGCCGCAGGCGCGACCACGTCATTGACCTGCATATCGACTTCACGCAATTGCGCGACCATTTGCTTGCGCTCGACACGGGCAGCCCACCAGCGATTGGCGGCGCCCTGAAACAGCTCGAACAGGTCCAGGGTGATCTTGCCGGTCACGTCCATCACCTTGAACCAGGACAGGTCGGTGAACACGGTCAGACCAAACAGGAATAGCGCGATGAACAGCAAGGTGCTGCCCTGGATGTTCAGTGCCTTCTTGGCCAGGTCGCCCAGGACTTCACCCAGCACACCACCGGCAGAACCGGGAAAGCCTGCTGCGAAGTGAAAGTGTATGTGCGCCAGCGCAGCACCTGCCAGGACCAGAAACACCAGACCGATCAGGCGCCAGGAAAACAGCCAGCCGCTCCACTGCCAGGGTTCGTGACGATGACGAAACACCTGCCAGGCCTTGATGGCCAGCAGCAGCGGAAAGATATAGGCGAAGTAACCCAGCACCATGAACAGGATGTCGGCACAGAACGCACCGGCACGCCCGGCAGCATTCTGCACTTGCGCGGCGCTGCTGGTATGGCTCCAGCCCGGATCGCTCTGATCGTAGGTCAATAACGCCATCATCAGGTACAGGCACAGGGCGCCGAAGGCGATCAAAGCACCTTCCTTGAGCCGGTAATGCAGTTGCTGTCGCCAAAGCGGAACAGCGCTGGGTGCTGGTGTGGATTTCTTCAAAACGCTTTATTTCCTGCGCTGGAGCGCGAACATCTCGTTGATTGACGTTGAACGGCTGCCGTCGGCACCGGCTGCGCCCTGATAAAAAAGGCCACAGCCCGCTGTGAGGCCTGATCGAGAACCGTTTGAATGATAATGCGCAAAGCTGGCATTGTAAGGCCTTAGAGGCCTTGAGGTCTGTACGAAAACTCGCTTGACCGGTTTCATGCCTGATAAAAAAGCCTGCGTAGAGGTCGACCATCTTCATGGATCGCCGACAGCGTTCAATTTGAGCATGCATTTTCTTTTGTGACAAAGGCTTATGGCAGGATTCTGCCAACAGCCCGCAACACAGCGCTCATGACCCCGCCATCCTTTGCGCGCCCTACCGCAAGCAGCCGACAAGCGCCATAATGACGACCGCTTGTGACCGCGTTTGCCGCACGGAGTTGCAAACACGCATCGCATGCGCCCTCCCCTTCCGAAAAGTCGTGATGCCCATGCTGACCTGGTTACAACGCAACAGCCTCGATTTTCCACCACTGGACAAAGCCCTTCGCGAGCCAAACGGACTGCTCGCTGCCGGTGGAGACCTTTCTGCCGACCGCCTGATTCGCGCCTACCGTCACGGCTGCTTTCCGTGGTTTCAAGACGGCCAGCCCATCCTGTGGTGGTCGCCCGACCCGAGAACCGTGCTGCTGCCTGAAGAGCTGCACGTCTCGCGCAGCCTCGGCAAGATTCTGCGCCAGGCTCGCTACACCGTCACCTTCGACCAGGACTTCGCGGCCGTCATACAAGCCTGCGCTGCACCTCGCAGTTACGCCAATGAAACCTGGATAACCCGTTCGATGCAGGACGCCTACCTTGAGCTGCATCGCCGCGGACACGCCCACAGCGTCGAGGTCTGGGAAAACGATGTTCTGGTCGGCGGCCTTTATGGTCTGGCGATGGGGCAACTGTTTTTCGGTGAGTCCATGTTCAGCCGCGCAGACAACGCTTCCAAGGTCGGATTCGCCACGCTGGTGGAACGCCTGCAAGCCTGGGGCTTCGTTCTGATCGACTGCCAGATGCCGACTCAGCACTTGCACAGCTTCGGCGCCCGCTCGATTCCACGGCAGGCCTTTGCCGATTATTTGAACCGTCATCTGGATCAACCGACTAACGCAGACTGGTTGCCTAGGCGAGTTTGACAGGCTGGCATACACTCATGATTAAAGGTTTTTCGACAAGGGGGCGATCATGACGGAGCTGGCGCGGCTTAAGTTTTATGCCACTCAACCCCACACCTGCAGTTACTTGCCTGAAGAGCAGGCGACGACGCTGTTTCTGGACCCCAGCCAACCCATGGATGTTCAGGTTTATGCCGACCTGTCCGATATGGGTTTTCGCCGTAGCGGCGATCACCTTTACCGCCCTCACTGCCAGAACTGCAGTGCCTGCGTGCCTGCACGCATCCCCGTAAACCTGTTCGTGCCCGACCGCCAGCAAAAACGCATTCTCAAGCGCAACGCCGACATTCAGGTGCGCAGTACCAAGCCGGTTTTTACTCAGGAATACTTCGACCTGTATCAGCGCTACATCGAACAGCGGCATGCCGATGGCGACATGTTTCCACCGAGTCGCGATCAATTTTCGACGTTTCTGGTGCGTGACCTGCCGTTCTCACGCTTTTATGAGTTCCGCCTCGAGGGTCGTCTTCTCGCAGTGGCGGTGACTGACCTGCTGCCCAACGGTCTTTCTGCGGTCTATACGTTTTACGAACCCGATGAAGAACGTCGCAGCCTGGGCCGTTATGCGATCTTGTGGCAGATAGCCGAAGCCGCGAGGCTGCAGTTGCATGCGGTGTATCTGGGCTACTGGATAAAGAACTGCAAAAAGATGAATTACAAGACGCAATATCGCCCTATCGAGCTGCTTACCAATCAAAGATGGGTCACTCTGTATTGAACCCCTTGGCTTAAACAGGTTTTTTCGGGCACAATGCACGCCGCTTTTGCCTGGCGCCACTTGCACCGGGCCACTCATTTGTATACCGAGGGCTTTACTGCATGTCGAAAGAAGACAGCTTCGAAATGGAAGGCACTGTCGTCGACACCCTGCCCAACACCATGTTTCGCGTGGAGTTGGAAAACGGGCACGTCGTAACCGCGCATATCTCCGGCAAGATGCGCAAGAATTACATCCGTATTCTGACCGGTGACAAGGTGCGTATAGAGTTGACGCCCTATGACTTGAGCAAAGGGCGTATCACCTACCGCGCTCGTTAATCAGGCATCAACAAAAACGCCCGGCATATGCCGGGCGTTTTTGTTTCTGACAATTGCGGACAATCCGAACAGATCCGGGACTGCGCCCGTTTCCGGGCGCATCCCCTACTGCATCACGCCATCTCTGCCGTGGTTTCGTAGTCGAACGTGATCTCGCCGTCCTTGATGTCGATGTGAACCACACCACCGTGCTCTGACAATTCGCCGAACAGAATCTCTTCGGCCAGTGGCCGCTTGATCTTGTCCTGAATCAGGCGAGCCATTGGTCGAGCGCCCATCGCCGCATCGTAGCCACCCTGCGCCAACCAGCTTCTGGCCGCGTCGGAAACTTCGAGCAGAACACGTTTGTCTTCCAGCTGCGCCTGAAGCTCGGTGAGGAACTTGTCCACCACGCTCTTGATGACTTCGTGACTGAGACGGCCAAACTGGATGATCGTGTCGAGACGGTTGCGGAATTCCGGCGTGAAGCTCTTCTTGATCACTTCCATCGCATCGGAAGAGTGATCCTGATGAGTGAAACCGATCGAAGCCCTCGCAGCCGATTCAGCACCGGCGTTGGTGGTCATGATCACGATCACGTTACGGAAATCGGCCTTGCGCCCATTGTTGTCGGTCAGCGTACCGTGGTCCATGACCTGCAGCAGCAGGTTGAAGACTTCCGGGTGCGCCTTCTCGATTTCATCGAGCAACAGCACGCAATGCGGCTGACGCGTGATGGCCTCGGTCAGCAGACCGCCCTGATCGAACCCGACGTAACCCGGAGGCGCGCCGATAAGACGTGAAACGGTATGCCGCTCCATGTACTCGGACATGTCGAAACGAATCAGCTCGACGCCCAGCGCCTTGGCCAGCTGGCGAGCCGCTTCGGTCTTGCCCACACCGGTCGGACCTGCGAAAAGGAACGAGCCGACTGGCTTGTCCGGCGACTTGAGGCCTGCACGGGACAGCTTGATGGCGGTAGATAGCGAATCAATTGCTGCATCCTGACCGAACACCGTGAGCTTGAGATCGCGCTCCAGATTACGCAGCAATTCCTTGTCGGAACTGTTGACGTGTTTCGGGGGAATACGCGCGATCTTGGCGACGATGTCCTCGACCTGAGGCACTTCGATCCTTTTGACCCGTTGCTCCACTGGCTGCAGACGCTGGTAGGCGCCCGCCTCATCGATCACGTCGATAGCCTTGTCAGGCATGTGACGGTCATTGATGTAACGCGATGCAAGCTCGGCAGCGGCGCGTAGCGCCTCATCACTGTATTCGATGCTGTGATGCTGCTCGAAACGCCCCTTGAGCCCTCTCAGGATGCCAATGGTGTCCTCGACCGAAGGCTCGGACACATCGACTTTCTGGAAGCGGCGTGCAAGCGCTCGGTCCTTCTCGAAAATCCCGCGGAATTCCTGGAAAGTGGTCGAGCCGATGCACCGTATATCACCCGAGGACAGCAATGGCTTGAGCAGATTCGACGCGTCCATGACGCCGCCGGATGCCGCACCCGCACCGATGATGGTATGGATTTCGTCGATGAACAGGATGGCATGCGGACGCTTGCGCAGTTCATTGAGCAGCGCTTTAAAGCGCTTCTCGAAATCGCCACGGTATTTGGTACCGGCCAGCAATGCACCCAGGTCGAGCGAGTAGACGACACTGCTGGCAAGCAGGTCAGGAACCTGATTGTCGACAATGCGCTTTGCCAGACCTTCGGCAATCGCCGTCTTGCCGACGCCAGCTTCGCCGACCAGCAAGGGGTTGTTCTTGCGACGACGCGCCAGGATCTGTGCGACACGCTCGACTTCGCTTTCGCGGCCGACCAGCGGATCGATGCGCCCCTGCCGGGCCAGTTCGTTCAGATTGCTGGCATAGGCATCCAGAGGATTGCCAGAGGAAGATGCTTCACCGCCCTCGTCGTCCTGCATATCTTGCTCACCTTCAGAAGAGTGTTCGCCATGCCCTGGAACCTTGGAGATCCCGTGGGCGATGTAATTGACGACATCAATCCGGGCAACGCTCTGCTGCTTGAGCAGAAACACGGCCTGGCTTTCCTGCTCGCTGAAAATCGCAACCAGCACATTGGCACCGGTCACTTCACGCTTGCCGGAGCTCTGTACGTGGAAGACTGCGCGCTGCAGGACGCGCTGGAAACCTAACGTCGGCTGGGTTTCGCGATCCTCGTCATGGACAGGGATCAGTGGAGTGGTGGAGTCGATAAACTCCTGCAGATCATGCTTGAGCTTATCGAGGTTTGCGCCGCAGGCACGCAAGACAGTGGCTGCAGCCTCATTATCCAATAAGGCCAGCAGGAGGTGCTCGACCGTCATGAACTCATGACGTTTTGAACGAGCTTCCTTGAAGGCCAGATTGAGGGTGACTTCGAGCTCACGGTTTAACATAGCTTCACCTCATACCCAAGTGGTCGGCGATTAACCGTCCTTCTCGATCTCACAGAGTAGTGGATGCTGGCTCTCCCTGGCGTATTGATTGACCTGCATTGCCTTGGTCTCGGCGATGTCGCGGGTAAACAATCCGCAGACTGCCCGTCCCTCTGTATGGACGGCCAGCATGACCTTGGTAGCCAGCTCACGATTCAGGTTAAAAAACACCTCGAGCACTTCAACGACGAAATCCATCGGGGTGTAGTCATCGTTAAATAAAACCACCTTGTACATCGGTGGCGCCTGCAGGGTCGGCTTGGCGTCCTGCACTGCGATGCCAGCCGAGTCGTCCTCGTGTGATTGCGGACCATCCTGATTGAATGTTAGTCGAATCTTGCTGAATGCATGCATGGAAAGAAACGTTCGTGGTAAAGGGCGGATTGAGCCTGAGTCGCGATCTGACCAGTTTTGAATTGGACTGCCGCATGACCTTGACTATCAGCTAAACGGTGTTACAAACAATAGAGCCCACATTGGGTAAAAAGGGTCCGCGCAGTCAACCAAAATTTTTTAGGTCAGGCGGATTGAGGTGGATGATACTCCAGACGGAGTCCTTTGCAGAGGGATATGGCTATGCTCAGTGGTAAAGTCAAGTGGTTCAATAATGCAAAAGGCTATGGATTTATCCTTGCCGACGGCAGGGATGAAGATCTGTTCGCTCATTACTCGGCTATCCAGATGGATGGATACAAAACACTCAAGGCGGGCCAGCCGGTCAGCTTCGAGATTATCCAGGGCCCGAAGGGTTTGCATGCAGTCAATATAACCACGGTCACGGCAGGCGTCAGCGCTGCGATCGAGGGTTCGAATGCAACCCAGAAAGCTTCAAATGTGCCAGCCTAGGGCGAACCACCACAAACGCCAGCCATAGGAGGCAGCCGGTTCTGAAGTGATTGAACCGGCCGTTTCTGATAGCTGGGGCGGTCTAAATGTGCTCGATGAGCGCATCGCCGAACGCTGAGGAGGACAACAACGTTGCGCCCTCCATCAACCGCTCAAAGTCATAGGTCACCGTTTTAGCGGAGATTGCGCCGTTGGTGCCTTTGATGCCCCCCGCCTCCACACATCCATATTTCGGCCGATAGAACCACCGACCCGGATTGACCTGGTCCTTGCCCTCCTGTCCGGGAGCAGCACCTCGCGCGACCTCGAACATCGCAACGGTGTCCGACAGACTGGTGCCCGGCGCAACTCAACATTGAGCGAGCATATGCCGCCGCCCACAGGCGTGGTCAGCGGTCCCTTGATGGACACAACGTATTCCCTGACTGTGTCGAGGGCTTCATCAGACAGCCAGGTGTCGGGCCTTCTCTCCTGCATAGACTTCCATCCAGGCAATACTGCGCTCGCCGTCTTACGTTTTCTCAACAGCCGCATCCACGAACTTGATCATCACCGGACTGATGTCGACACCGATTCCGTCACCTTATATATAAGAAATGATCGGTATGTCGGTTACGCTCAGGGAGTGATCGGGGTTGATCGTTATCTTTTCGCCCACCATCTGGAATGCTTATTCTCTGGTATTCCATGACTGACTCCGTTTTCGGGTCTGTCTGGACTGCGTGACAGGCAATGAGCTTAGCCACGCCCGCTGCCACCCGCAAACCGAAGCGCCCGTGGAGACCTCATAAAACGCCCGAAAACATTGACCCAGAGCGGTTTCTTTCGACCAACGGCGAATATTCATTATTCGATAGCACGCATAGCATTAATGCTTGGCGCCAAGGGTTTGATATACTGCGCGCCGTGACCGCAGAGTCATAAAGGCTGACCCGTCTGAACCAGACCTCTCAGCCTTACAGATGCGCCGGACTGAAGCTCGGCCCGGCAGCTTGACGCTCGACTGATGCACCCAACATCACCGCGAATAAACCTCGACCCAGGCTCATGACTGAACTGTGAGCAGAGTGCATACCCTGCGCGTATCGAGATTTTGTGCATGCTCAGCAAAACAGAGAGTTAATACGAATGTCCAACCGCTCGAAGATCATCTATACCTTCACCGACGAAGCTCCGGCCCTCGCCACCTATTCGCTGCTGCCCATTATCGAAGCGTTCACCGCCTCCTCCGATATCGACGTGGAAACGCGTGATATCTCCCTGGCAGGCCGCGTTCTTTCCAGCTTCCCGGAGTCGCTTGGCGCCGATCAACAAGTGCCGGATCATCTCGCCGAGCTCGGCAAACTGGCCACCACGCCAGAAGCCAACATCATCAAATTGCCCAACATCAGTGCTTCGGTTCCGCAGCTGAAAGCGACCATCAAAGAGCTTCAAGATCAGGGTTTCAAGATTCCCGACTACCCTGAAGCACCGACCACTGATGCCGAAAAAGAAACCCGCGCACGCTACGACAAGGTCAAGGGCAGCGCTGTAAACCCGGTTCTGCGTGAAGGCAACTCCGACCGTCGCGCGCCACTGTCGGTCAAGAACTACGCTCGCAAGCACCCGCACAAGATGGGCACCTGGTCTTCCGACTCCAAGGCCCACGTTGCCCACATGAGCAACGGCGACTTCTACGGCAGCGAAAAAGCCGCCCAGATCGAAGCGGACAACACCGTCAAGATCGAACTGGTCGCTCAGGATGGCACCACCACGGTCCTGAAAGAAAAAACCGCCGTGAAAGCGGGCGAGATCGTCGACTGCTCAGTCATGAGCGCCAAGGCACTGCGCAGCTTCATCGCCGCTGAAATCGAAGACGCCAAGAAGCAGGGCGTACTGTTCTCGGTGCACCTGAAAGCCACCATGATGAAGATCTCCGATCCGATCATGTTCGGCCAGATCGTCGACGAGTTCTACAAGGATGCGCTGACCAAGCACGCTGACACGCTGAAGCAGATCGGCTTCAACCTGAACAACGGCATTGGCGACCTGTACGACCGTATCGGCGCCCTGCCCGCCGACAAGCAGGCCGAAATCAAGGCCGACATCGACGCGGTCTACGCCGTGCGTCCACAGCTGGCGATGGTCAACTCCGACAAGGGCATCACCAACCTGCACGTACCGAGCGACGTGATCGTCGATGCATCCATGCCTGCCATGATCCGTGACTCCGGCAAGATGTGGGGCACCGATGGCCAGTTGCACGATGCCAAGGCCGTGATCCCGGACCGCTGCTACGCCACCATCTATCAGGCAGTGATCGAAGACTGCAAGAAGAACGGCGCATTCGATCCGACCACCATGGGCAGCGTACCGAACGTCGGCCTGATGGCTCAGAAGGCCGAAGAGTACGGCTCGCACGACAAGACCTTCCAGATCAATACCGACGGCGTAGTCCGCGTGACCGACAGCCAGGGCAATCTGCTCATGGAGCAGAAGGTCGAGACCGGCGATATCTGGCGCATGTGCCAGGCCAAGGACGCACCGATCCAGGACTGGGTCAAACTAGCCGTCAACCGCGCTCGCGCAAGCAACACTCCAGCCATTTTCTGGCTCGACGCCTCCCGTGCGCACGACAGCGTGATGATCGAGAAAGTACGTCAGTACCTGCGTGACCACGACACTTCGGGCCTGGACATCCAGATTCTGTCGCCGGTCGAAGCCATGAAGCTGACCCTGGAGCGCACCCGCGCCGGCAAGGACACCATTTCGGTAACCGGTAACGTACTGCGCGACTACCTGACCGACCTGTTCCCGATCATGGAACTGGGCACCAGCGCCAAGATGCTGTCGATCGTCCCGCTGATGAATGGCGGCGGCCTGTTCGAAACCGGCGCTGGCGGTTCGGCACCGAAGCACGTTCAGCAGTTCGTGGAAGAAAACTTCCTGCGCTGGGATTCGCTGGGTGAGTTCCTCGCCCTGGCTGCTTCCCTGGAGCACCTGGGCAACGCCTACAACAACCCGAAAGCACTGGTTCTGTCCAAGACCCTCGACCAGGCCACTGGCGAGTTCCTGGACCGCAACAAGTCGCCTTCACGCAAGGTCGGCGGCATCGACAACCGTGGCAGCCACTTCTACCTGACCCTGTTCTGGGCACAGGCGCTGGCCGCTCAGAATGACGATGCAGCCCTCAAGGCGCAGTTCGCTCCGCTGGCCAAGACCCTGACCGACAACGAAGAAAAAATCGTTGCCGAGCTCAATGCGGTTCAAGGCAAGCCAGTGGAAATCGGTGGCTACTACTACGCCAACGCCGAGAAGACCAGCAAAGCCATGCGCCCAAGCGCAACCTTGAACGCAGCCATCGCCGCGTTGTAAGAGGCAACCCGGGCGACGCCATCCAGCGTCGCACCCTGAAAGCCCCGGCCATGCGCCGGGGCTTTTTCGTTAAAGCGAAGAGCAGGCTCCAGCCCCTATACTTCGCGCTTCATTCCTCTCTTGAAGGAGCCCTGTATGGATTGGCAAGCCCACGTTACCGTCGCCACGATTGTCGAGGATCAGGGGCGATTCCTGTTCGTCGAAGAGATAAAGGGCGGTCGCAAGGTGCTGAATCAGCCCGCAGGCCATCTTGACCCGAACGAAAGCCTGCAGCGCGCAGCTGTTCGCGAAACGCTGGAAGAGACCGGCTGGGATGTCGAACTGAGCAGCGTAGTGGGGATTTACCTCTATACGGCGCCCAGTAACGGCGTGACCTATCAGCGTATCTGCTTTGCCGCCAAGGCTTTGCGCCATCACCCTGACTACGCACTCGATGACGGCATCGTCGGCCCGATCTGGCTCACTCGCGACGAACTGCTTGCCGAGCAGGACCGCTGGCGCAGCGAACTGGTACTGCGTTGCGTGGACGACTATTTGAATGCCGAACGATTCAGTCTCGACCTGCTGCGCGACAAGGCGTGAGACTGGACGCCCTCAGCCTGATAGAATCGCGTCCTTTTCAAGGCCACCCATTGAATCCCTATGCGTGATCCAGCTCCCTCCAACTCAGAAATGAAGCGCGTGATCGTCGGCATGTCCGGCGGCGTGGACTCTTCCGTTTCCGCCGTACTGCTCATGGAGCAGGGTTATCAGGTGGAAGGCTTGTTCATGAAGAACTGGGAAGAAGACGACGGAACGGAATATTGCACCGCCCGCGAAGACCTGGCCGACGCCCAGGCTGTGTGCGACAAGATCGGCATCAAGCTGCACACCGCCAACTTCGCCGCCGAGTACTGGGACAATGTATTCGAACATTTCCTGGAAGAATACAAGGCCGGGCGCACCCCCAACCCGGACATCCTCTGCAACCGGGAAATCAAGTTCAAGGCCTTCCTCGACTACGCCCTGATGCTGGGTGCCGACCTGATTGCCACCGGCCATTATGTACGCCGCCGCGATATCGATGGCCGCACCGAACTGCTCAAGGGTCTGGACCCGAACAAGGACCAGAGCTATTTCCTGCATGCCGTGGGTGGCGAACAGATCGCCAGAACCCTGTTCCCGGTCGGTGAACTGGAAAAGCCGGAAGTGCGCGCCATCGCTGAAAAGCATGGCCTGGCGACCGCCAAGAAAAAGGATTCCACCGGGATCTGCTTTATCGGCGAGCGTCGCTTCACTGATTTCCTGCGCCAGTACCTGCCTGCCCAGCCCGGCGAGATCAAGACCACCGAAGGTGAAGTGATCGGTCGCCACAGCGGCCTGATGTACCACACCATCGGTCAGCGCCAGGGCCTGGGCATCGGCGGCCTGAAAGACGCCAGCGATGATCCGTGGTACGTGCTGATCAAGGACCTGGAACATAACGAGCTGATCGTGGGCCAGGGCAATGATCACCCATGGCTGTTCTCCCGGGCGCTGGTCTCGTCAGAGATCTATTGGGTCAACCCCATCGACCTGAGCAGCCCGCGCAAGCTGACCGCCAAGGTCCGCTATCGCCAGGGCGACCAGCATTGCACGCTGGAAAAGACCGCTGATGGCTATCGCGCCACGTTCGACGAGCCGCAACGTGCGGTCACACCCGGCCAGTCCGTCGTGTTCTACGAGGGTGAAATCTGTCTGGGCGGTGGCGTAATCGAAGTCGCCGAACCCTGGACCAGCAAGGACAAGCGTTGATGACCCCGACTCAGGAACAACTGACCGCCCTGGGTGGCGTGTTCCAGGCCGCCGTACTGGTCGACCGGATCGCCAAGACCGGTCAGGTCAGCGAAGCGGCGATGAGCTGCATGATCGGTAGCCTGCTGGTGATCGACCCAAAGGACACGCTGGACGTGTACGGCGGCGACGACCTGAACCTGCACGAAGGCTATCGCGCCATGGTCAGCGCTCTGGAACGCGACCCCGCGACGCTGCAACGCGAGCCGTTGCGCTACGCCCTGGCCATGCTGGGCCTGGAGCGCCAACTGGCCAAGCGTGACGACATGCTGGAAGTGATCGGCAAGCGGATTCCGGTGATTCAGTCCCAGGCCGAGCACTTTGGCGTGGCCCACGAGAACGTGATCGCTGCTACCGGCGCTCTGTATCAGGACACGCTGAGCACATTGCGCCAGCGTATTCAGGTGCACGGCGACATGCGCAACCTGCAGCAACCCAACAACGCATCGAAGATTCGCGCCCTGCTGCTGGCCGGGATTCGCTCGGCACGGCTGTGGCGGCAGGTTGGCGGTCATCGCTGGCAACTGGTCTTCAATCGACGCAAGCTGTTGAAAGAACTTTACCCATTGCTGCACGGCTGACCGCCGCGCTGCAATGACCCTCACCACCACAGGCATGGTGCGATCTACGCTGGTCAGTCCGCCTCAGTCGGACTGATTTTTCATGTATGATACGCGCCCTTTTCGTTGCCCGACTGTCCGAGAGCACCCCATGCAGCTTTCTTCGCTCACCGCGGTTTCCCCTGTTGATGGCCGCTACGCCGGCAAAACCCAGGCTTTGCGCCCTATTTTCAGCGAATACGGCCTGATCCGTTTTCGCGTGATGGTAGAAGTGCGCTGGCTTCAGCGTCTGGCGGCTCATCCGCAGGTCACTGAAGTGCCGGCATTCTCCGCGCAGGCCAACGCCATCCTCAACACGCTGGCCGAAGACTTCTCTGTGGAACACGCCGAGCGCGTGAAAGAGATCGAGCGCACCACCAACCACGACGTGAAAGCCGTGGAATACCTGCTCAAGGAACAGGCCGCAAAGCTGCCCGAACTGGAAAACGTCAGCGAGTTCATCCATTTCGCCTGCACCAGCGAGGACATCAACAACCTGTCCCACGCCCTGATGCTGCGCGAAGGCCGCGACACCGTCATGCTGCCGCTGATGCGCCAGATCGCCGATTCCATCCGTGAGCTGGCCATCCGTTTCGCCGACGTGCCAATGCTGTCGCGCACCCACGGCCAGCCAGCCTCCCCCACTACGCTGGGCAAGGAACTGGCCAACGTCGTCTATCGACTGGAGCGCCAGATCGCACAGATCGCGGCAGTGCCATTGCTGGGCAAGATCAACGGCGCAGTGGGCAACTACAACGCTCACCTGTCGGCCTATGCCGATATCGATTGGGAAGCGAACGCGCGCGCGTTCATCGAAGACGAACTGGGTCTGGGCTTCAACCCCTACACCACTCAGATCGAGCCGCACGACTACATCGCCGAGCTGTTCGATGCCGTTGCACGCTTCAACACCATTCTGATCGATTTCGACCGCGACATCTGGGGCTACATCTCCCTGGGTTATTTCAAGCAGCGCACCATCGCGGGCGAGATCGGCTCTTCGACCATGCCGCACAAGGTCAACCCGATCGACTTCGAGAACTCCGAAGGCAACCTGGGCATCGCCAACGCACTGTTCCAGCATCTGGCCAGCAAATTGCCAATCTCCCGCTGGCAGCGCGACCTGACCGATTCCACCGTGCTGCGCAATCTGGGCGTAGGTTTTGCCCACAGCGTGATTGCCTACGAAGCCAGCCTCAAGGGCATTGGCAAGCTGGAACTGAACGAACAGCGCATCGCGGCTGATCTGGACGCCTGCTGGGAAGTCCTGGCCGAGCCGATCCAGACGGTCATGCGTCGCTATAACATCGAAAACCCGTACGAAAAGCTGAAAGAACTGACACGCGGCAAGGGCATCAGCCCCGAAGCGTTGCAAACTTTCATCGACGGCCTGGACATGCCTGCCGAAGCGAAGGCCGAGCTGAAGAAGCTCACCCCCGCCAATTACATCGGCAACGCGGCAGCTCAAGCCAAGCGCATCTGACACGCAAGACAATTTGCACACGCCCGGCTGTGCCGGGCGTTTTCATTTCAAGGGCTTACACATGAATCCTGATATTCCTCTTCAACTTCTGGGCGGCATCAGCGCGCGCGTCTTCATGCGTGATTACTGGCAGAAAAAGCCATTGCTGATCCGTCAGGCATTGCCGGACTTCCAGAGCCCGATCGATGCAGACGAGCTGGCCGGTCTGGCCCTGGAAGAAGAGGTCGAGTCGCGACTGGTCATCGAAAAAGGCGAGCGTCCCTGGGAGCTGCGTCGCGGCCCGTTCGCCGAAGACGAATTCAGCAAACTGCCTGAGCGCGAGTGGACGCTGCTGGTCCAGGCAGTGGATCAGTTCGTTCCGGAAGTCAGCGAACTGCTGGAGCACTTCCGGTTCCTGCCAAGCTGGCGTATCGACGATGTGATGATCAGCTACGCCGCACCCGGCGGCAGCGTCGGCCCGCATTTCGACAATTACGACGTGTTCCTGCTTCAAGGCCACGGCAAGCGGCACTGGCAGATCGGCCAGATGTGCGACTCCGACAGCCCTCTTCTGCAACATGCAGACCTGCGCATTCTTGCCGACTTCGAAGCGACCGAAGAATGGACGCTGGAGCCGGGCGACATGCTTTACCTGCCGCCACGTCTGGCCCACTGCGGCGTGGCCGTGGACGACTGCCTGACCTACTCGGTCGGCTTCCGCGCCCCTGGGGCAGCCGAAGTGCTGACCCACTTCACCGACTTCCTCAGCCAATTCATCACTGATGAAGAGCGCTATACCGACGCCGACGCACAGCCGGTCAGTGATCCTCACCAGATCCAGCATGACGCACTCGACCGCCTCAAGGCTTTGCTGGCCGAGCACATGGGCGACGAGCGCCTGCTGCTGACCTGGTTCGGCCAGTTCATGACCGAGCCACGCTACCCGGAACTGGTGACCGGCCCGGAACTGGCCGAAGAAGACCTGCTCGACAGCCTGGAACAGGGCGCAGTGCTCATTCGCAACCCGAGCGCACGCCTTGCCTGGTCGGAAGTGGACGATGATCTGCTACTGTTTGCCAGTGGCCAGAGCCGCCTGTTGCCGGGCAACCTGCGCGAACTGCTCAAACTGATCTGCGCTGCCGATGCACTGCACAGCGAAAACCTTGGCCAATGGTTGGCCGATGACGAAGGACGCAATCTGCTTTGCGAACTCGTAAAACAAGGAAGCCTGGGATTTGCCGATGAATAAAGTCACCGTATCTGTTGCAGACTGGCAGAGAAAAAACGCCGATATCAGGCGCATCCGCGATGCGGTCTTCATCGCCGAGCAATCGGTTCCGCCAGAACTCGAGTGGGACTCGGAAGACATGGACGCCGTGCACTTCCTGGCATCAGAGGGCGATTACCCGATCGGCACTGCCCGCCTCCTGCAGGATGGTGAAATTGGTCGACTGTCTGTGCTCAAGGACTGGCGAGGCCTGAAAGTCGGCGAAGCGTTGCTGACCGCTGCGATCAATGAGGCCGAGAAGCGCGGCCTGAAGGAGCAGAAACTCAGTGCTCAGGTTCAGGCCATCGCGTTTTACGAGCGCTTTGGCTTCACCGTGGTCAGTGACGAGTTTCTCGAAGCAGGACTGCCACACGTGAATATGGTACGCCAGGCCTGAGCACCAAGGTATGTAGGCGTTAAAAAGCGCACTACAAAAACATGACGCCCCGATTTTCCTGTTCCAGCCGGACTATGCTGGAACACAAATGTCGGGGCGTTTTGCCATCTGGACATTCAGCTTGCCCGCCGCAGG
The DNA here is from genome assembly GCF_979253365.1 of Pseudomonas sp. AC016. Lineage (NCBI taxonomy): Bacteria > Pseudomonadati > Pseudomonadota > Gammaproteobacteria > Pseudomonadales > Pseudomonadaceae > Pseudomonas > Pseudomonas sp. AC016. Next base: position 5,642,466 of record NZ_CEEDCC010000001.1, on the reverse strand, counting down.
CCGACAACATGGCACACTCATGCTTTACGCAATCATTGCGGAGACTGGACATGTCAGGACGTACCCTGCTCGCCTCGCTGCTGATCCTATTCAGCACCTGCACACTCGCGGCGACGGAAGTCGTGCCGCTCAATTACCGGACCAGCGCCGATCTGCTGCCCGTTGCCAAGTCTTTTCTGGGCCAGGACGGCACGGTCAGCGCCTATGGAAACCAGCTTGTCGTCAACGCCGATTCGCGCAAGATCGAAGAACTTCGCACCTTGATCTCGCAACTCGACACAGCGCCGAAGCGCTTGCTGATCAGCGTGGACACCAGCGAAAACGCCTCGCGCAGCGCCAATGGGTCCCGGGTCATCAACTATGGCACAGTCAGTCGTGAAGGCGGGGTGCAACAGATACAGGCCACCGAGGGTGCGCCAGCGCTCATTCAGGTCGGACAAAGCGTGCCCTTGACCACCTCGTCAACCGACTCCTATGGCTACGCGCAGAGCAATACCGAATACCGCAACGTGACTCAGGGTTTTTACGTCACCGCCAGCGTCACAGGCGAGACAGTGCACCTGAACATCAGCACCAACCGCGACCGGATGAGCCAGGAGCGGCCTGACGCCATCAAGGTACAAAGCACTGACAGCCAGGTCAGCGGTCGCCTCGGCGAATGGATCACGCTGGCCAGCAGCAGCGACCAGTCGATGGCCGACCAGAACGGCGTCGCTCAACGCTATTCGACCCAGGGTCGGGACGACATGGTACTGCGCGTGATGGTGCAAACCCTCGAATAGCCTGCGCATGCCTGAAACCCAGCACCTGCGGGGCTTTTAATGACCGGCCGGTCGCTTTCAAACAGATATGTAGTGATTTCTAAAAAGCACTACAAATCGTTTGACGGGTCAAAAATCGCGAGGCATGATTGCCTCGCTCCCGCTGATCAGAGGCCCTGAACAGGCCTTCGAATCGCCGCTCTGACTCACCCACTAGAGCCGATTCGTGTCCGCACCGCCCACAAGGCAGTTTGACGAGGTTGCGACTGGAACGAAGTTGTCCCGAGGGACGGAAGCGTAAACGGTAACCCGGCAAGGCTTTTTGGTGACGCACAACGGCATCCACGAGCCAGACTGTCCACTTGACTGAGTCATGCCCGGCACCCTGCTCTCTCTCCTCGAGCCATCGTTCACCCATCGCAATCCGTTAACCGGCGGCCCGATCCAGGGTTTCCTGTCAGCGAGCAGCCATCTACCGTGCCTTCGATAAACAAGGCGTTTTGGCGGAGCAGGACTTTCCAACAAGACCTACTTCTAGAGGTTTATCTCCATGGCACTGACACGCGAACAACAAATAGCGGCTCTCGAGAAAGACTGGGCTGAAAATCCGCGCTGGAAACACGTGACCCGTACCTATTCCGCCGCCGATGTGGTCCGCTTGCGTGGCTCGGTTCAACCGGAACACACCCTCGCAAAAATGGGCGCTGACAAGCTCTGGAATCTGGTCACGCAAGGTGCCAGGCCATCCTTCCGGCCTGACAAGGACTTCGTCAACTGCATGGGCGCGCTGACCGGCGGTCAGGCGGTTCAGCAGGTCAAGGCCGGCATTCAGGCGATCTACCTCTCCGGCTGGCAGGTTGCCGCCGACAACAACTCCGCCGAATCCATGTACCCGGACCAGTCGCTGTACCCGGTTGACTCAGTGCCGACCGTGGTCAAGCGCATCAATAACTCGTTCCGCCGTGCCGACCAGATCCAGTGGAAAGCCGGCAAGAACCCGGGCGATGAAGGCTATATCGACTACTTCGCACCCATCGTGGCAGACGCAGAAGCCGGTTTCGGCGGCGTACTGAACGCCTACGAACTGATGAAAAGCATGATTGAGGCCGGTGCTGCAGGTGTGCACTTCGAAGACCAGTTGGCCTCGGTAAAAAAATGCGGCCACATGGGCGGCAAGGTATTGGTGCCCACCCAGGAAGCCATTCAGAAGCTGGTGGCTGCCCGCCTGGCTGCCGACGTTGCTGGCGTGCCGACCATTATCCTGGCCCGTACGGATGCCAACGCGGCAGACCTGCTGACCTCGGACTGCGACCCTTACGACAAGCAGTTCGTAACCGGCCAGCGCACGCCGGAAGGTTTCTACAAGGTACGTGCCGGCCTGGATCAGGCGATCTCACGCGGCCTGGCCTACGCGCCATACGCCGATCTGATCTGGTGCGAGACTGCCAAACCGGATCTGGACGAAGCACGTCGCTTCGCCGAGGCGATCAAGAAGGAATACCCGGACCAGTTGCTGTCCTATAACTGCTCGCCTTCCTTCAACTGGAAGAAGAACCTGGACGACTCGACCATCGCGAAATTCCAGCGCGAGCTGTCGGCGATGGGCTACAAGCACCAGTTCATCACGCTGGCGGGCATCCACAATATGTGGCACAGCATGTTCAACTTGGCGCATGACTACGCCCGCAACGACATGACCGCCTACGTGAAACTGCAGGAGCAGGAGTTCGCTGACGCCGCCAAGGGCTACACCTTCGTGGCCCACCAGCAGGAAGTGGGCACCGGCTACTTCGACGACATGACCACCGTGATCCAGGGCGGCGTGTCATCGGTCACCGCCCTGACCGGCTCGACTGAAGAAGAACAATTCCACTGATCCACCCGGCAACGCGCTCTATGAAAAAACCGCCCCAAGGGGCGGTTTTTTTATTCCAGGGCATCGATGCGCGGTATTGATCCGGGACAATGTAAGCCGCTGTGCGCAATGCGATAAATCTGCAGACGTTTAATCAACTCATGGCGTAACTATGGCAAGCAGAACTTACAACGCCCCTCAAATGATATCAATTATCATTCAAATTGCGTTTCATTCATTTTCGACCGGTTGATACATAATGGGTGAAAAGCCCTGTAACGCCCACCTGGCAGGCCTTACAGCCTCTCAAAGGGCTTATAGCCGATTGATTCGTTGAATAAATTTGATGTAGAAAATTTACTTGCCAACTGTTTGCACATAAAATCATCGCGTTGACTGCTCTGCGACATTTCGTCACTGCCTCGACTCTTTATCAAGCACAGAGACCTTTGCTCTCTAACAAGGACTGCCAGCATGCCCGAATCGACAGGATTGATTGCCCACAACTGGGGCTTCGCCATTTTCCTTTTGGGTGTTGTCGGCCTTTGCGCCTTCATGCTCGGTCTCTCCAGCCTGCTCGGAAGCAAGGCGTGGGGCCGCAGCAAGAACGAACCTTTCGAATCCGGCATGTTGCCTACCGGCAGCGCGCGTCTGCGTCTCTCCGCAAAATTCTATCTGGTCGCGATGCTTTTCGTGATCTTTGACATCGAAGCCCTTTTTCTCTTTGCCTGGTCTGTGTCCGTCCGCGAAAGCGGCTGGACCGGATTCGTCGAAGCTCTCGTTTTCATAGCAATTCTGTTGGCAGGTCTTGTCTACCTATGGCGGGTTGGAGCACTTGATTGGGCTCCTGAAGGTCGTCGTAACCGGCAAGCGAAGCTGAAACAATGAGGCTTTGGCGATGCAATACAATCTTACAAGGATCGACCCGGACGCTCCTAACGAGCAGTACCCCATCGGCAAGCGGGAAACCGTTTCCGATCCGTTAGAAGATCAAGTCCACAAAAACATTTTCATGGGCAAGCTTGAAGACGTGCTGAACGGTGCGGTCAACTGGGGGCGGAAAAACTCCCTGTGGCCTTACAACTTCGGCCTGTCGTGCTGCTATGTGGAAATGACCACCGCCTTCACGGCTCCTCACGACATCGCGCGCTTTGGCGCCGAGGTTATCCGGGCTTCGCCACGTCAGGCGGATTTCATGGTAATCGCCGGTACGCCTTTCCTGAAGATGGCACCCATCATTCAGCGTCTGTACGAACAGATGCTTGAACCGAAGTGGGTCATTTCCATGGGCGCCTGTGCCAACTCCGGTGGCATGTACGACATCTATTCCGTGGTTCAAGGTGTGGACAAGTTCCTCCCCGTGGATGTCTACGTGCCCGGCTGCCCGCCCCGCCCCGAGGCATTCCTGCAAGGCCTGATGCTGTTGCAGGAATCCATCGGCCAGGAGCGTCGCCCACTTTCCTGGGTCGTCGGTGATCAAGGCGTCTATCGCGCCGACATGCCGTCGCAAAAGGAACAGCGCCGCGAACAGCGTATTCAGGTCACCAACCTGCGCAGCCCCGACGAAGTCTGATCCAGCCCGTTCTTCTTATAAAAAAGACAGGAACCGGGGTTGATTCTGTACGTTGACCGAAGTGATTGAGACCTATGACTGCAGACAACGCTCTGTACATCCCGCCTTACAAGGCTGACGACCAAGACGTCGTCGTTGAACTGAACAACCGTTTTGGCACCGAGGCCTTCACGGCCCAGACGACTCGCACCGGCATGCCTGTGCTGTGGGTCGAGCGCGCCCGACTGGTGGAAATCCTGACGTTCCTGCGTCAGGTGTCCAAGCCCTATTCCATGCTCTACGACCTGCATGGCGTGGACGAGCGCCTGCGCACTCACCGCCGCGGACTGCCGGGCGCCGACTTCACTGTGTTCTATCACCTGATGTCGATAGAACGTAACAGCGACGTCATGCTCAAGGTAGCGCTGTCGGAAGGCGACCTGAGCGTGCCGACCGTCACCGGTATCTGGCCAAACGCCAACTGGTACGAGCGTGAAGTGTGGGACATGTTCGGGATCGATTTCCCGGGCCACCCGCACCTGACCCGCATCATGATGCCGCCGACCTGGGAAGGCCATCCGCTGCGCAAGGACTTCCCCGCGCGTGCGACCGAATTCGATCCCTACAGCCTGACGCTGGCCAAACAGCAACTGGAAGAAGAAGCAGCGCGCTTCAATCCGGAAGCCTGGGGCATGAAGCGTTCCGGCAAGAACGAGGACTACATGTTCCTCAACCTGGGCCCGAACCACCCGTCGGCCCACGGTGCGTTCCGTATCATCCTGCAGCTGGACGGCGAAGAAATCGTCGACTGCGTCCCGGACATCGGCTATCACCACCGTGGTGCCGAGAAGATGGGCGAACGCCAGTCCTGGCACAGCTACATCCCTTACACCGACCGCATCGATTACCTCGGCGGGGTGATGAACAACCTGCCGTACGTGCTTTCGGTCGAGAAACTGGCCGGCATCACCGTGCCTGATCGCGTCAACGTGATTCGTATCATGATGGCCGAGTTCTTCCGTATCACCAGCCACTTGCTGTTCCTGGGTACCTATATCCAGGACGTGGGCGCGATGACCCCGGTGTTCTTCACCTTCACCGACCGTCAGAAGGCATACACGGTGATCGAAGCCATTACCGGTTTCCGTCTGCACCCGGCCTGGTATCGCATCGGCGGTGTTGCACACGACCTGCCACGCGGCTGGGAAAAGCTGGTCAAGGACTTCGTGGACTGGCTGCCAAAGCGCCTCGACGAATACACCAAGGCGGCATTGCAGAACAGCATCCTCAAGGGCCGTACCGTTGGCGTCGCTGCCTACAACACCAAAGAAGCGCTGGACTGGGGCGTTACCGGCCCAAGCCTGCGTGCCACCGGCCTGGACTTCGACCTGCGCAAGGCTCGTCCTTATTCGGGCTACGAGAACTTCGAGTTCGAAGTCCCGCTGGCAGTCCATGGTGATGCCTACGACCGTTGCATGGTGCGCGTGGAAGAAATGCGCCAGAGCATCAAGATCATCGACCAGTGCATGCGCAACATGCCGGCCGGCCCGTACAAGGCGGATCACCCGCTGACCACGCCGCCGCCCAAAGAGCGCACCCTGCAGCACATCGAAACCCTGATCACGCACTTCCTGCAGGTTTCGTGGGGCCCGGTCATGCCGGCCAACGAATCCTTCCAGATGATCGAAGCGACCAAGGGTATCAACAGTTATTACCTGACGAGCGACGGCGGCACCATGAGCTACCGTACCCGGATCCGCACCCCAAGCTTCCCGCACCTGCAGCAGATCCCTTCGGTGATCAAAGGCAGCATGGTCGCGGACTTGATCGCGTACCTGGGTAGTATCGATTTCGTTATGGCCGACGTGGACCGCTAAGCATGAACAGCCCGCTTATCCAGACAGACCGTTTCGCGCTGAGCGAAACAGAGCGCTCGGCCATCGAGCACGAAATGCATCACTACGAGGACCCGCGCGCGGCGTCCATCGAAGCCCTGAAGATCGTTCAGAAGGAACGTGGCTGGGTGCCGGACGGTGCGATCTACGCCATTGGCGATCTGCTGGGCATTCCTGCCAGCGACGTCGAAGGCGTGGCCACTTTCTACAGCCAGATTTTCCGTCAGCCGGTCGGACGCCACATCATTCGTGTCTGCAACAGCATGGTGTGCTTCATCGGCGGCCACGAGTCAGTGGTCGACGAGATCAAGACTTCGCTCGGTATCGGCCTGGGTCAAACCACCGAAGACGGCCGTTTCACCCTGCTGCCCGTCTGCTGCCTGGGCAACTGCGACAAGGCCCCGGCCGTGATGGTCGATGACGATACTTTCGGTGACGTACAGCCTGCTGGCGTTGCCAAGATGCTGGAGGGTTACCTATGACCATCACGTCCTTCGGCCCTGCGAACCGCATTGCGCGCACCGCAGAAACTCACCCGTTGACCTGGCGTCTGCGCGATGACGGCGAACCCGTATGGCTTGACGAGTACCAGACCAAGGATGGCTACGCGGCAGCGCGCAAGGCGCTGCTGCAGCAGTCAGCCGACGAAATCGTCCAGTCCGTCAAGGACTCCGGCCTCAAGGGTCGCGGCGGCGCAGGCTTCCCCACCGGCGTGAAGTGGGGCCTGATGCCCAAAGACGAATCCATGAACATCCGCTACCTGCTGTGCAACGCGGACGAAATGGAGCCCAACACCTGGAAGGACCGCATGCTGATGGAGCAACTGCCCCATCTGCTGGTCGAGGGGATGTTGATCAGCGCCAAGGCCTTGAAAGCCTATCGCGGTTACATCTTCCTGCGTGGCGAATACGTCACCGCAGCCAAGCACCTGAACCGCGCCGTGGCCGAAGCCAAGGCAGCGGGTCTGCTGGGCAAGAACATTCTGGGCACGGGCTTTGATTTCGAACTGTTCGTGCACACCGGCGCCGGTCGCTACATCTGTGGTGAAGAAACTGCACTGATCAACTCCCTGGAAGGCCGTCGCGCCAACCCGCGTTCCAAGCCGCCCTTCCCCGCTGCCGTGGGTGTCTGGGGCAAGCCGACCTGCGTGAACAACGTTGAAACCCTGTGCAACGTGCCGGCCATCGTCAACAACGGTAACGACTGGTACAAATCGCTAGCCCGCGAAGGCAGCGAAGACCATGGCACCAAGCTGATGGGCTTCTCCGGCAAGGTCAAGAACCCTGGCCTGTGGGAGCTGCCATTCGGCGTACAGGCCCGCGAGCTGTTCGAAGACTATGCCGGTGGCATGCGCGACGGCTTCAAGCTCAAGTGCTGGCAGCCAGGCGGCGCCGGTACCGGTTTCCTGCTGCCTGAACATCTGGATGCCCAGATGTACGCCGGTGGCATTGCCAAGGTTGGTACGCGGATGGGTACCGGTCTGGCCATGGCAGTCGATGACTCGGTGAACATGGTTTCGCTGCTGCGCAACATGGAAGAGTTTTTCGCTCAGGAATCCTGCGGGTTCTGTACGCCATGCCGCGACGGTCTGCCATGGAGCGTGAAGATGCTGCGTGCGATCGAGAACGGTCAGGGCCAGCCGGGCGATATCGAAACCCTGCTGGGTCTGGTCAATTTCCTCGGCCCTGGCAAGACCTTCTGTGCACACGCACCAGGAGCCGTCGAACCGCTGGGCAGTGCGATCAAATACTTCCGTTCCGAGTTCGAAGCCGGTATCGCACCCGCACGACCTGACACGCTGACACCCGGCAAAAGTCCGACCATGGTCGGCGCATAACAAGACACACCGGACGGCGGACTTTTCAAGGCCGCCGTCCTCGTACCTGCTGACGCCCTGACGGGCTGAACGCTGCAGGTACTACCGAGATTCCATTAGCCACGCCTGCTGACAACGGGCCAACGAAGATCTTTGAACCATGGCTACTATCCACGTAGACGGCAAAGCCCTCGAAGTCGATGGCGCAGACAACCTGTTACAGGCTTGCCTGTCGCTGGGCCTCGATATTCCCTATTTCTGCTGGCACCCTGCCCTGGGCAGCGTTGGCGCCTGTCGCCAATGTGCGGTCAAGCAGTACACCGACGAGAACGACACGCGTGGTCGTATCGTGATGTCCTGCATGACGCCAGCCACCGACAACACCTGGATTTCCATCGAAGACGATGAATCCAAGGCGTTCCGCGCCAGTGTCGTCGAATGGCTGATGACCAACCATCCGCACGACTGCCCGGTCTGCGAAGAAGGCGGTCACTGCCACCTGCAAGACATGACGGTGATGACGGGCCACAACGAGCGCCGTTATCGCTTCACCAAACGCACCCACCAGAATCAGGAGCTGGGGCCGTTCATCGCGCACGAGATGAACCGCTGCATCGCCTGCTATCGCTGCGTCCGTTTCTACAAGGACTACGCGGGCGGCACGGATCTGGGGGTTTACGGCGCGCATGACAACGTCTACTTCGGTCGCGTTGAAGACGGCACGCTGGAAAGTGAATTCTCCGGCAACCTCACCGAGGTCTGCCCGACCGGTGTTTTCACCGACAAGACCCACTCCGAGCGCTACAACCGCAAGTGGGACATGCAGTTCTCGCCAAGCATCTGCCATGGCTGCTCCAGCGGTTGCAACATCAGCCCGGGCGAGCGTTATGGCGAACTGCGCCGCATCGAGAACCGCTACAACGGCTCCGTGAACCAGTATTTCCTGTGCGACCGTGGCCGCTTCGGCTATGGCTACGTCAACCGCAAGGATCGTCCTCGCCAGCCACTGCTCGCCAACGGTCAGGTCAAACTGAGCCTGGACGAAGCACTGGACAAGGCAGCCGATCTGCTGCGCGGGCGCAACATCGTGGGCATCGGCTCGCCACGCGCCAGCCTGGAAAGCAACCATGCCCTGCGCGAACTGGTGGGTGCCGAGCACTACTACAGCGGCATCGAGGCCGGTGAGCTGGAGCGTATCCGTCTGATCCTCAAGGTGCTGAACGACAGCCCGCTGCCGGTTCCTACCCTACGGGACATCGAAGATCACGACGCCATCTTCGTCCTGGGCGAAGACCTGACCCAGACCGCTGCCCGTATGGCACTGGGTCTGCGTCAGGCCGTCAAGGGCAAGGCCGAAGACATGGCTGCCGCCATGAAAGTCCAGCCATGGCTCGACGCTGCCGTGAAGAACATTGGTCAGCACGAGCTGAACCCGCTGTTTATCGCCAGCCTGGCTGAAACCCGTCTGGACGATGTGGCCGAAGAGTGTGTGCATGCTGCGCCGGATGATCTTGCCCGTATCGGTTTCGCTGTTGCCCACGCACTGGATGCCAGCGCGCCGGCCGTCGAAGGCCTGGACAGCGAAGCACTGGAACTGGCACAACGCATTGCCGACGCCCTGCTCGCTGCCAAGCGTCCACTGATCATTTCCGGCAGCTCGCTGGGTTCGACCGCACTGATCGAAGCCGCCGCGAACATCGCCAAGGCCTTGAAGCTGCGCGACAAGCAAGGCTCCATCAGCCTGATCGTGCCGGAAGCCAACAGCATGGGTCTGGCCATGTTCGGCGGTGAGTCGGTTGACGCTGCGCTGCAAGCCGTTATCTCCGGCAAGGCCGATGCGATCGTGGTGCTGGAAAACGACCTTTATCGCCGCGTCGATGCCTCGCTGGTTGACGCTGCACTGAGCGCCGCGAAAGTGGTGATCGTTGCCGATCATCAGAAAACGCCGACTTCCGATCGTGCCCATCTGGTTCTGCCCGCTGCCAGCTTCGCCGAAGGCGACGGGACGCTGGTCAGCCAGGAAGGCCGCGCCCAGCGCTTCTTCCAGGTGTTCGATCCAACCTACCTGGATGCCAGCATCATGATCCATGAGGGCTGGCGCTGGCTGCATGCACTGCGTGCGACCCTGCTCAACAAGCCGGTGGACTGGACACAACTCGACCATGTCACCGAAGCCTGCGCCAGCAGCTCTCCGCAACTGGCCGGTATCGTCAATGCCGCACCGTCAGCTTCGTTCCGCATCAAAGGCCTGAAACTGGCTCGCGAGCCCCTGCGTTACAGCGGTCGTACGTCCATGCGCGCCAACATCAGCGTTCATGAACCGCGTACTTCGCAAGACAAGGACACCGCGTTTGCCTTCTCCATGGAAGGTTATTCGGGTTCTGCCGAGCCGCGCCAGCAAGTGCCGTTCGCCTGGTCTCCGGGCTGGAACTCGCCACAGGCCTGGAACAAGTTCCAGGACGAAGTCGGCGGTCATCTGCGTGCTGGCGACCCGGGCACACGCCTGATCGAAAGCAAGGGCGATGGTCTGTCCTGGTTCGCCAGCGTTCCTCGTGCTTTTGCACCAGAGCGTGGCACCTGGCAGGTTGTGCCGTTCTTCCACCTGTTCGGCAGCGACGAAACCTCGTCCCTGGCCGCACCGGTTCAAGAGCGCATTCCACAGGCCTACGTGGCACTGGCCAAGTCGGAAGCGGATCGTCTGGGCGTCAACGAAGGTGCGCTGATCTCGCTCAATGTCGCGGGTCAGACTCTGAAGTTGCCGCTGCGCATCAACGAAGAACTCGGCGCCGGCCTGGTTGCACTGCCGGCAGGTCTGCCGGGCATTCCTCCGGCAGTGTTCGGCAAATCCGTTGACGGTCTGCAGGAGGCAGCGCAATGACCTGGTTCACCCCTGAAGTGATTGACGCAATCATCGCGGTCGTCAAGGCCATCGTGGTGTTGCTGGCCGTCGTTGTCTGCGGTGCGTTGCTCAGTTTCGTGGAACGTCGCCTGCTGGGCTGGTGGCAGGACCGTTACGGTCCGAACCGCGTCGGCCCGTTCGGCATGTTCCAGATCGCTGCCGACATGCTGAAAATGTTCTTCAAGGAAGACTGGACGCCACCGTTTGCCGACAAGGTGATCTTCACCCTGGCACCGGTCGTGGCCATGAGCGCCCTGCTGATCGCGTTCGCCGTGATCCCGATCACCCCCACCTGGGGCGTGGCGGATCTGAACATCGGCCTGCTGTTCTTCTTCGCCATGGCCGGTCTCTCGGTCTATGCAGTGCTGTTCGCTGGCTGGTCGAGCAATAACAAGTTCGCCCTGCTGGGCAGCTTGCGTGCCTCGGCGCAGACCGTGTCCTATGAAGTGTTCATGGGCCTGGCGCTGATGGGCATCGTGGTACAGGTCGGCTCGTTCAACATGCGCGACATCGTCGAATATCAGGCGCAGAACCTGTGGTTCATCATTCCGCAGTTCTTCGGCTTCTGTACGTTTTTCATCGCAGGCGTGGCAGTGACTCACCGTCACCCATTCGACCAGCCGGAAGCCGAGCAGGAACTGGCCGACGGTTACCACATCGAATATGCCGGCATGAAATGGGGCATGTTCTTCGTTGGCGAATACATCGGCATCATTCTGATCTCGGCGTTGCTGGTGACCCTGTTCTTCGGCGGCTGGCACGGCCCGTTCGATATCCTGCCATCGCTGGCCTTCTTCTGGTTCGCCTTGAAAACCGCGTTCTTCATCATGCTGTTCATTCTGTTGCGCGCTTCCATTCCGCGCCCACGTTATGACCAGGTCATGGACTTCAGCTGGAAATTCTGTCTGCCGCTGACCCTGATCAATTTGCTGGTGACTGCTGCGATTGTGTTGTTGAACACACCGGCAGGCTCGGTTCAGTGAGGATTTGACCCATGTTCAAATATATTGGCGACATCGTTAAGGGTACTGGTACCCAACTGCGCAGCCTGGTGATGGTGTTCGGTCACGGCTTCCGCAAACGCGACACCCTGCAATACCCCGAGGAGCAGGTTTACCTGCCGCCCCGCTACCGTGGCCGGATCGTCCTGACGCGCGACCCCGATGGTGAAGAGCGCTGCGTGGCCTGTAACCTGTGCGCCGTGGCCTGCCCGGTGGGCTGCATTTCGTTGCAGAAGGCGGAGAAAGAGGATGGCCGCTGGTATCCGGACTTCTTCCGCATCAACTTCTCACGCTGCATTTTCTGCGGTCTGTGTGAAGAAGCCTGCCCGACCACCGCAATCCAGCTTACGCCGGACTTCGAGATGGCCGACTTCAAACGTCAGGATCTGGTGTACGAGAAGGAAGATCTGCTGATCTCCGGCCCCGGCAAGAACCCCGACTACAACTTCTACCGCGTTGCAGGTATGGCCGTCGCTGGCAAGCCTAAAGGCTCCGCGCAGAATGAAGCCGAGCCGATCAACGTCAAGAGCTTGCTGCCTTAAGGAAGTAAAGATGGAATTCGCTTTCTATTTCGCATCCGGTATCGCTGTCGTGTCCACCCTGCGGGTGATCACGAACACGAATCCGGTGCACGCCCTGCTCTACCTGATCATTTCGCTGATCGCCGTCGCCATGACGTTCTTCAGTCTTGGCGCACCGTTCGCCGGTGTTCTGGAAGTCATCGCCTACGCTGGCGCGATCATGGTGCTGTTCGTGTTCGTGGTCATGATGCTCAACCTTGGCCCGGCCTCGGTCGAGCAGGAACGTACCTGGCTGAAACCGGGTATCTGGCTCGGCCCCGTCATCCTCGGCGTGCTGTTGCTGGCGGAGCTGCTGTATGTGCTGTTCGCCAACCAGACCGGCGCTGCCATCGGTCACACCACGGTCGACGCCAAGGCGGTCGGTATCAGCCTGTTCGGGCCTTATCTGCTCGTCGTGGAACTTGCCTCGATGCTGCTGCTTGCAGCTGCAGTCACGGCATTCCACCTGGGCCGCAACGAGGCGAAGGAGCCAAGCCAATGAATGCTATCCCTCTGGAACACGGCCTGGCGGTTGCCGGTGTCCTGTTCTGCCTCGGCCTGGTCGGCCTGATGGTGCGACGCAACATTCTCTTCGTGTTGATGAGCCTCGAGATCATGATGAACGCCTCCGCTCTGGCGTTCGTCGTTGCCGGCAGCCGCTGGGCGCAGCCGGATGGACAGGTCATGTTCATCCTGGTGATCAGCCTTGCAGCCGCCGAGGCCAGTATTGGCCTGGCGATCCTGATGCAACTGTATCGCCGCTTCCACACGCTCGATATCGACGCTGCCAGTGAGATGCGCGGATGAATCTTCTCTTTCTGACTTTTGTATTTCCCCTCATCGGTTTCCTGCTGCTGTCGTTTTCACGCGGTCGCATTTCGGAAAACCTGGCAGCGCTGATCGGCGTGGGCTCCATCGGGCTCTCGGCCATCGTTGCGGTCTGGGTCATCTGGCAGTTCAACGTCGCGCCGCCGGAAGGTGGTCACTACACCCAGGTGCTGTGGCGCTGGATGGATGTGGATGGCTTCCAGCCCAACTTCGCGCTGTATCTGGACGGCCTGTCCGTCACGATGCTGGGTGTAGTGGTTGGCGTAGGCTTTCTGATCCACCTGTTCGCGTCCTGGTACATGCGCGGTGAAGCGGGCTACTCGCGCTTCTTCTCCTACACCAACCTGTTCATTGCCAGCATGTTGTTCCTGATCCTGGGCGACAACCTGCTGTTCATCTACTTCGGTTGGGAAGGCGTAGGCCTGTGCAGCTACCTGTTGATCGGTTTCTATTACAGCAACCGCAACAACGGCAACGCAGCCCTCAAGGCGTTCATCGTGACCCGCATCGGCGACGTGTTCATGGCCATCGGCCTGTTCATCCTGTTCCAGCAACTGGGTACGCTGAACGTTCAGGAGCTGCTGGTAAGGGCGCCGGAGCACTTCAAGGTCGGCGACTTCTGGATCGTACTGGCGACGCTGATGCTGCTCGGTGGTGCTGTCGGTAAGTCCGCACAGCTGCCACTGCAGACCTGGCTGGCGGACGCGATGGCCGGTCCTACCCCGGTTTCGGCACTGATCCACGCCGCAACCATGGTAACGGCCGGTGTCTACCTGATCGCCCGTACCCACGGCCTCTTTGCTCTGGCTCCGGACATTCTGCATCTGGTGGGCATCGTCGGTGGCGTCACACTGGTACTGGCGGGTTTCGCAGCGCTGGTGCAGACCGACATCAAACGTATCCTCGCCTACTCGACCATGAGCCAGATCGGCTACATGTTCCTGGCGCTGGGCGTCGGCGCATGGGAAGGCGCGATCTTCCACCTGATGACGCACGCGTTCTTCAAGGCGCTGCTGTTCCTCGCATCGGGTGCCGTGATCGTTGCCTGCCACCACGAGCAAAACATCTTCAAGATGGGCGGCCTGTGGAAGAAACTGCCACTGGCCTACGCCAGCTTCATCGTCGGTGGTGCCGCTCTGTCTGCCCTGCCGCTGCTGACCGCTGGTTTCTACTCCAAGGACGAAATCCTCTGGGAAGCGTTCGCCAGCGGTAACAACGGTCTGTTGTACGCCGGTCTGGTCGGTGCGTTCATGACCTCGCTGTACACCTTCCGCCTGATCTTCATCGCGTTCCATGGTGAAGCCAAGACCGAAGCACACGCGGGTCACGGCATCGCTCACTGGCTGCCACTGTCGGTGCTGATCGTGCTGTCGACCTTCATCGGCGCGCTCATCACGCCCCCGCTGGCCGGTGTACTGCCGCAAAGCGTCGGTCATGCCGGTGGCGAAGCCAAGCACAGCCTGGAAATTGCCTCGGGTGCCATCGCACTGGCGGGCATCCTGCTGGCGGCACTGCTGTTCCTCGGCAAGCGTCGTCTGGTGACGGCCATTGCCAACAGCGGCCCGGGCCGTTTCCTGTCAGCCTGGTGGTTCGCCGCTTGGGGCTTCGACTGGATCTACGACAAGCTCTTCGTCAAACCTTATCTGGCGATCAGTCATCTGCTGCGTAGCGATCCGTTCGACCGCACCATCGGCTTGATCCCACGTCTGGTCAAAGGCGGTCATGACACCATGAGCCGTACCGAGACCGGCCAGCTGCGTTGGTATGCTGCCTCGATTGCCGTGGGTGCCGTTCTGGTACTCGGTGCCGTCATTCTGGTTGCGGTCTGACATGAACCTTGCGAATTTGCGAAAGGAATTGAGCCCGTCATGATTCTGCCTTGGCTAATCCTGATCCCCTTTATCGGCGGCCTGCTGTGCTGGCTGGGTGAGCGCTTCGGCCCTACCCTGCCGCGCTGGATCGCGCTGCTGACCATGACCCTCGAACTGGCCCTGGGCCTCTGGCTCTGGGCCACCGGCAACTTCGGCTACGCGCCTGTGCCCGGTGCGGATCCGACCTGGACCCTGGAATTCCACCAGCCGTGGATCACCCGTTTCGGCATCGACGTACACTTGGCGCTTGATGGCCTGTCGTTGCTGATGATTCTGCTGACCGGCCTGCTTGGCGTGCTGTCGGTGCTCTGCTCCTGGAAAGAGATTCAGCGCAAGGTGGGCTTCTTCCACCTGAACCTGATGTGGATCCTGGGCGGTGTGGTTGGCGTGTTCCTCGCCATCGACCTGTTCATGTTCTTCTTCTTCTGGGAAATGATGCTGGTGCCGATGTACTTCCTCATCGCGCTCTGGGGTCACAGCTCGGCAGACGGCAAGAAGACCCGTATTTACGCTGCGACCAAGTTCTTCATCTTCACTCAGGCCAGCGGTCTGATCATGCTGGTGGCGATTCTGGGTCTGGTGCTGGTGCACTTCAATCAGACCGGCGTGATCACCTTCGCCTACGCCGACCTGCTGAAAACCAAACTGGCACCGGGTACCGAGTACATTCTGATGCTGGGCTTCTTCATCGCTTTCGCGGTGAAGCTGCCGGTCGTGCCGTTCCATTCC
Organism: Pseudomonas sp. AC016; assembly: GCF_979253365.1. Lineage (NCBI taxonomy): Bacteria > Pseudomonadati > Pseudomonadota > Gammaproteobacteria > Pseudomonadales > Pseudomonadaceae > Pseudomonas > Pseudomonas sp. AC016. The sequence goes on along the minus strand of NZ_CEEDCC010000001.1, from coordinate 5,626,699 downwards.
TGGCTGCCGGATGCACACGCCCAGGCGCCGACAGCGGGTTCCGTCGATCTGGCGGGCATCCTGCTGAAGACCGCTGCCTACGGCCTGCTGCGTTTCGCGCTGCCTCTGTTCCCGAATGCCTCGGCAGAGTTCGCGCCGATCGCAATGACGCTCGGTCTGGTCGGCATCTTCTACGGTGCCTTCCTGGCTTTTGCACAGACCGACATCAAGCGTCTGATCGCGTTTTCCAGCGTCTCGCACATGGGTTTCGTACTGATCGGCATCTACTCCGGTAGCCAGCAGGCTCTGCAAGGCGTCGTCGTACAGATGCTGGCGCATGGTCTGTCGGCCGCTGCACTGTTTATCCTCAGTGGTCAGTTGTACGAGCGCCTGCACACGCGTGACATGCGCGAGATGGGTGGCCTCTGGTCGCGCATCGCCTACCTGCCGGCCATCAGCCTGTTCTTTGCAGCCGCCTCCCTGGGTCTGCCGGGCACCGGTAACTTCGTCGGTGAGTTCCTGATCCTGCTGGGCAGTTTTGTCAGCTCGCCATGGGTCACGGCCATTGCCACCTCCGGTCTGGTATTCGGTTCTGTCTACTCGCTGATCATGATCCACCGCGCCTATTTCGGCCCGTCCAAATCGGACGAGATTCTCAAGGGCATGGATGGACGGGAAATGATCATGGTGCTGGGCCTTGCCGTGTTGCTGATCGTGCTCGGGGTCTTCCCGCAGCCGATCCTCGACACCTCGGCAGCGACCATGCACGGCGTGCAGCAATGGCTAGGCACTGCCTTCACTCAACTCGCTTCGGCCCGGTAAGAGCGCTATGGACCTGACGATTCAACACTTTATTGCGCTTGCGCCGCTGCTGATTACCAGTCTCACCATCGTTGTGGTGATGCTGGCAATCGCGTGGCGCCGCAATCACTCGCAAACCTTTCTGCTTTCGGTAGCGGGTCTGAACCTGGCCCTGCTTTCCATTTACCCGGCCCTGAAAGTCGCCCCGCTGGCGGTCACACCGCTGCTGCAGATCGACAACTTCGCCTGCCTGTACATGGCGATCATCCTCGCCTCTACCCTGGCCTGCGTCACCATGGCACACGCCTATCTGGGCGACGCCAAGGTCGGGTATCCGGGCAACCGCGAAGAACTCTACCTGCTGATCCTGCTGGCAGCCGCTGGCGGTCTGGTTCTGGTGAGCGCTCAGCATCTGGCTGGCCTGTTCATCGGTCTGGAGCTGTTGTCGGTGCCGGTCTACGGTCTGGTGGCCTATGCCTTCTTCAACAAGCGCTCGCTGGAAGGCGGCATCAAGTACATGGTGCTGTCGGCTGCGGGTTCGGCCTTCCTGCTGTTCGGTATGGCGTTGCTGTACGCAGAAGCAGGCTCGCTGAGCTTTGAAGGTATCGGCAAGGCCATCGCTGCGACCGGCATGCCGAGCCCGATTGCCAGCCTGGGTCTGGCGATGATGCTGGTCGGCCTGGCATTCAAGCTGTCGCTCGTGCCCTTCCACCTCTGGACGCCAGACGTCTACGAAGGTGCTCCGGCTCCGGTTGCTGCGTTCCTGGCCACCGCCAGCAAGGTCGCGGTGTTCGCCGTACTGGTGCGCCTGTTCCAGATCTCGCCGGCCGCGAGCAGTGGCGTGCTGCAGGACGTGCTGGCAGTCATCGCAGTGGCTTCGATTCTGGTCGGTAACCTGCTGGCACTGACTCAGACCAACCTCAAACGTCTGCTGGGTTACTCCTCCATCGCGCACTTCGGTTACCTGATGATCGCCTTGGTTGCCAGCAAAGGCATGGCGGTCGAAGCCATCGGTGTTTATCTGGCGACCTATGTGCTGACCTCCCTGGGCAGCTTCGGTGTGATCACCATGATGTCGTCGCCTTACAGCGGTCGTGATGCCGATGCGATGTTCGAATACCGTGGTCTGTTCTGGCGTCGTCCGTACCTGACTGCTGTCATGACCCTGATGCTGCTGTCGCTGGCGGGTATTCCACTGACGGCTGGCTTCATCGGCAAGTTCTACATGATCGCGACGGGTGTCGAGTCCCAGCTGTGGTGGCTGGTTGGTGCACTGGTACTGGGCAGCGCCATCGGCCTGTTCTACTACCTGCGCGTCATGGTCACGATGTACCTGGTCGATGCCAAGCTGCCGCGTCACGACGCAGCCTTCAACTGGGCGCAGCGCACCGGTGGCGTCATGCTGCTGGCCGTGGCGATCCTGACCTTCGTGCTGGGTGTCTATCCGCAACCGTTGCTGGATCTGGTGGTCAACGCAGGCATTCACATGCCGGGCTGATTGCCTGAACATAAAAAACCCTGCTATCGAGCAGGGTTTTTTTCGCCTTCAATAAACCTAGCCCGGCAATCGAACCGGTTTCTTCGCACCGCTGAACAGGCCCCAGGTGGAGATGAACAGCGCTGCAATCAATGGACCGATCACAAAGCCATTCAGACCGAATACCGACATCCCGCCCAGCGTAGAGATCAGAATCAGATAGTCCGGCATCTTGGTGTCCTTGCCGACCAGAATCGGACGCAGCACGTTGTCTACCAGGCCAATGACAAACACGCCGAAAAGACCCAGTACAACGCCCTGCCAGATCATGCCACTGAGCAGGAAGTACAACGCAACAGGCGCCCAGACGATCCCCGCCCCCACCGCTGGCAGCAAAGACAAAAAGGCCATGATGACGGCCCAGAGCAAAGCGCTCGGGATATCCAGCGCCCAGAAGATGAACCCGCCCAGCGCGCCCTGCGTCACCGCCACGACCACGTTGCCTTTGACCGTTGCACGCACGACACGGGTGAATTTGAGCTGCAGACGACGCTTCTGCTGCTCGGCCAGCGGAACCGCGTTGCGCATCTTGCGAACCAGTTCGTGGCCGTCGCGCAGAAAGAAGTAGAGCAGGTAGAGCATGATGAAAAAACTCACCACGAAATCGAAGGTTCCCTGCCCGAAACTGAAGGCCTGAGTCGCCAGATACTGGCTGCCCTGCATAGCGCCTTTGGCGATCTTGTCACGCAGTCCCTCAAGGTCGCCCATGCCAAGCCGGTCAAGCAACGCCTGCAGCGAGTGCGGCAACAGGGTCTTGAACTCAGCCAGATAGCCCGCGATATCCAGTTGCCCGGTCTCGACGTTTTTATAGAGCGTGGTGCCTTCCTGAACCAGCAACGCACTGATGATGATCACCGGCAGAATCGCGATGACCAGACAGATCATCAGCGTGCACAGGGATGTCAGGTTGCGTGACCAGCCAAATCGAAGCAACAGCCTGCGCTGAAGCGGCGCAAAGATGATGCCGAGGATAACGGCCCAGAATACCGCGCCGTAGAACGGCAGCAGAATCCAGACGAAGGCGATGGTCACCCCCACCAGTAGCAGAAGTAGTGTCTTGTATTGCTGTACGGTTTCGTTCATGTCCAGTCCATGTCAGTAGACCGCGCATTGCGCGCGGTCTAGCTGTTAGTCAGCGGACAAACGTACGAGTGCCATGGGAAACGATGACGGCCGGGTCAAACCCGAAATTGGCCAACCAGTCCACCCAGACGTGAACCCAGTTCAGCAAGACTGCGCGACGTCTGCGCACTTTGCCGGGTTTCGTCCGCCACGCTTTCGACCGCTCCGGCGATCTGGTGGACACTGCGATTGATTTCTTCCGCCACGGCCGTCTGCTCTTCAGCCGCGCTGGCGATTTGAGCGTTCATCGAATTGATGGTCGCAATCAGCTCGCCGATGGTGCCCAGCGATAGCCCGGCCTCGTTAGCCTGGGTCGACGTCCCGTCACCCGCTTCGCTGGAGCGGCGCATGGCCGAGACGGCTTCTTGTGTACCGAGCTGCAGACGGTCGATCATCCCCTGGATTTCCTGCGTGCTCTGCTGAGTACGGCTGGCAAGCGCTCGCACCTCGTCTGCGACTACGGCAAAGCCACGACCGGCTTCCCCTGCCCTTGCAGCTTCGATGGCGGCATTGAGGGCCAGCAGGTTGGTCTGCTCGGCAATCGAGCGAATCACACCGAGCACACTGACAATCGAGGAAACGTCCTGCTGCAGGCTGTCCAGCGATGTACCGCTCTTGCGGATGTCGTCCACCAGTGCATGAATCTGCCGGATGCTGCCATCGACGACACGCTTGGCGGTGCGCCCCTGCTCATCGGTCTGCTGAGCGGCCACCGAAGCACCCTGCGCGCTCTTGGCGACCTCTTGTGCGGCGGCTGACATCTCGTTGATGGCGGTGGCCACTTGATCGGTCTCGTGGCGCTGACGCTCCATTGCGCTTTCTGAACGCTGCGCCTGCGACGACACTTCACTCACCAGCCCATTCAACTGCCCGGTCATTTCAGTGACCTGCCGAACCATCCCATGGATCTTGTCCACGAAACGGTTGAAAGACGTAGCAAGCTCACCCAGCTCATCATTGCTGGTCACCGCCAGACGACGTGTCAGGTCACCTTCACCTGCGGCGATGTCATCAAGGTTGTCCTTCATCAGGCGCAACGGACGCAACAACGTGCCGGTCAGCAGCATGCCGGCGACACTGATGACCACCAGGACCAGCAACGTAATGCCGAGGATGCTGTAGAGCATCTCCTGCAAGCGTGCTTCAACGTTCTGCCTGACGACGGCAACCTGAGCATCGATGCCGTCCAGATTGACCGCAGAGCCTACCACCAGATCCCATTTGGGCAGGTACTCGGTGTAACCGATCTTGGGCACTGGTTCGGTCTTGCCGGGCAGCGCCGAGGAATACATCACGTAATGGGTCCCCGCCTTGCCGACGGCAACCAGTTCGCGATTGAGGTAGACCCCATTCGGATCGCGCACGTCATTGAAGCTCTTGCCCAGACCGTCGGGATTGGTACTTCTGAAAATACGGATGACCTGGGAGTCGTAACCGAAGAGATAGCCATCCTTGCCGTAAGAGACTGCGGAGAGCAGCTTGATAGCCGTAGCCCTCGCGGTTTCGTCACCGGGAGCGGACGCCTCGTAAAGGGGTTTGATGGCAGTCATTGCAATAGCGACGTAGTTTTGCAGGGTGCTCTTGGCCTCGGAGAGCAGGCGCTCTCGCGTGTCGCTGACTTCTCGGTCAGCCTGCTGGTGCAACATGAACACGGTGGTCGCACTGATCACCAGCCCGAACATCAGAACCGGCAGTATCGCCAGTGACAGCACCTTGGCTTTCAGACTAAGACGCATAGGATTGGCCTTATGGTTATTTTTATAAAGTCAGGTATACCCCTCTGTTATCGGCGGCAGTGTCTGAACATTAAGACCTGTCCTGATTTTCTGTCAGGCTGAGCTGAAGACGCTTCAGGGGGCGGTTCGCTCGGGAAGATCAATCTGTACCCGCAGTCCATGCAGTGGGCTATCGAGCAACTGCAGCTGGCCACCCCAGGCTTCCACGATGTCACGAACAATACCCAGACCGAGACCGTGTCCGGTAATCTGCTCATCCAGACGTGCGCCCCGGCTGAACACCTCTGCGCGTCGAGACTCCGGAATACCGGGACCATCGTCGTCAATCAATAAGCGAAAGCCCTGATCCTGACGCAGGATGTCCAGTTGCACCTCGCTGTCTGCCCACTTGCAGGCGTTATCCAGCAGATTGCCCAGCAACTCGAGAATGTCTTCCCGGTCCCAGGGCAAGTACATGCCGCCTTGCACCTTGTTGACCAGATCCAGATGACCGCCGTGGATCATGCCTAGCGTGGAGAAAAGTCCGGGCAACTCGGCGTCGCAATCAAAGCGCGCGCCAGGCAGCGCGTCACCGGAAAGCCGGGCGCGGTTGAGCTCGCGTTCCAGACGCAGTCGAATGTTTTCAAGCTGTTCCTGAAGAGTCTTGCGCAGCGCCGGGTTGTGGTCGAGTTGATTACTCAACGCAAGACTGAGCAGCACCGCCAAAGGGGTCTTGAGCGCATGCCCCAGGTTACCCAGCGCATTGCGCGAGCGTTTGAGGCTATCTTCGGTGTGGGCGAGCAGATGGTTGATCTGGGCAACCAGCGGCTCAAGCTCCAGCGGCACATGTTCGTCCAGCTGTGAGCGCTGACCTTGCTGAAGTTGCGAAATCTGTTCACGAACGGTTTCCAGCGGCCTTAACGCTCTGAAGACAGTTACACGCTGCAGCACCAGAACCAGTATCAATGCGGCAAGCCCCAGACCCAGACCGATCTGCTGCATTCGGCGGAAACTGGCTTTGACCGGTGTGTAATCCTGAGCCACGGTGATCGAGATCTTCTTGCCGAACTTTCGGTATTCCGCGGTCAGCATCAGCAACGACTGACCTGTCTGGCCCAGTTCAAAGTTGGCATGCAAACCGACAGGGCCCGACTCGGGCAATTCGAAATCCCACAGCGAACGAGACCGCCAGTGGCCTTGCGGCAGATCCATACGGAAGTAGTGTCCGGACAGTGGACGCTGATAGGCACCTGAAAGACGATGATCATCCAGTTGCAGACCCGCCGGTCCGCGAACCAGCGCGACGAGCAGGTTCTCGCTTTCGTTACGCAGACCCGATTCCAGATAGCGCTGCAGGCCCAGTTCGAAGAGCCAGAGGCTGGTCTGCGCCATGACCAGTCCCACGACGACCATGACGGCAATCAGGCCCAGGCTCAACCGCCGCTGTATGGACTTCAACCGCCTGCCCCACCATATACATAACCCTGCCCACGTCGCGTTTCGATCACGCCTCGTCCCAGTTTGCGACGCAGGTGGTTGACGTGCACCTCGATCACATTGGAATCACGCTCGTTTTCACCATCGTACAAGTGCTCGGAAAGATGGCTTTTGGAGAGGATCTGCTCGGGATGCAGCATGAAGTAGCGCAGCAAACGAAACTCGGCCGACGTGAGCTGGATATCAGCACCACCAAGCGATACGGATTGCCGCCCCTCGTCCAGCTTCAGGCCTGCCGCTTCCAGCGTGGGCTGGTTGGCCAGCCCGTGAGAGCGGCGCAACAGTGCCTGAATGCGCAACTGAAGTTCTTCAGGATGGAAGGGCTTGGTCAGGTAGTCATCTGCGCCGGCTTTAAGCCCTTCGATGCGCTCGGACCAGGAGCCGCGAGCAGTGAGTATGAGCACCGGAATGGCAAGTCCACCGCTTCGCCATTGCTCAAGTACCTCAAGGCCGGGCATGCCGGGCAAACCCAGATCAAGAACGATGAGATCATAAGGCTCGCTGGCCCCCTGATAGACCGCATCACGCCCATCAGCCAACCAGTCAACCGCGTAGCCTTGCCGCCCGAGTGCGGCGATGAGCTCATCCGCCAGAGGCACGTGGTCTTCAACCAGTAACAGCCGCATCAATCTTCCTCGTCTTTCAGCAGTCGGCTATCGCGAGCATCGAACTTCAGCTCACGAACAACGCCCTGCGGGGTCAGCAATTCGAATTCGTACACGTATACATCATGCTTTTCTTCAAGCTCGGCCTCGAGCAGCTTGGAGCCCGGGTGAAGACCCAATGCATGCTCGATGAACTGCTCAAGAGGCAAGATGACGCCCTGCTGTCTCAGCCTCAGGGCTTCATCCTGATTCAGATCTCTGGCATACGCAAAGGAACAAACCAGGCTCAGACCAAGGATTGCGCAGAGAGGCTTGTCGACATTCATTAATTATCCTGATGATTCCGGAAGACGTAACCTGTGACGGCATCTATTTCGACGTCCCACTCAACGTTTTTAGCGTCCAGCAGCTCGACTTTGTAAACATACCTGCCGTACTGGTTCTTAAGCTCTGTGTCGATGATCCTGGCGCCTGGATGCGTGGACAGTGCCTGGGCATCAAGGTGTTCGTAAGGCTGAAGCGTCCCCGCACTGCTCAGTCGCAAGACCTCGTCGGGATCAATGTTGCGTGCGTGGATCATACAGGCAGTCATTGAAAGCGCTAAGGCAGTCAAGAGTGTGATCGGCATTTTCATTATTGGAAGGCTCCATGGCGGCCGATGCTTTTATGGCAACCATCATAACGCCGGGAACTTAATTCAAACTGAACAACTATGGCTAGGAGCCATCACCTTGAGGCGTTCAAACCGCCCTTCCCTCTCCACGATCATGGAGTTTCAAACCATTGCTGTTAAACTCGCGTACTGCATTTGTCGCATAAGCGATCGCCATTTTCCTAGAGCTAATACATTTTGGAAATCTTTAAAGAGTTTACATTTGAGTCAGCCCACCGCCTCCCACACGTACCGGAAGGCCACAAGTGTGGACGCTTGCATGGGCATTCCTTTCGCGTGGGCATTCACCTGGCAGGCAAGGTAGATCCGCACACGGGATGGATACGGGACTTCTCTGAAATCAAGGCGATCTTCAAGCCTTTGTACGAGCGCCTCGATCACAACTACCTCAACGACATCCCAGGCCTTGAGAATCCGACCAGCGAGAATCTGGCGAAATGGATCTGGAATGAACTGAAACCTCTTCTACCTGAACTCTCGGCGGTTCGTATTCACGAAACCTGCACGAGCGGGTGTGAGTACCGCGGAGAGTGATATCAAAACCACCTTGAACAGGTGGTTTTTTTTGCCCTGAATATAGAGGCGTCAGAGATATTTTCAGCGCCAAAAGACAAAACCCCTCACCGCGTAAGCGATGAGGGGTTCTGGAATTTAATCTTGACGATGACCTACTCTCACATGGGGAAACCCCACACTACCATCGGCGATGCATCGTTTCACTGCTGAGTTCGGGATGGGATCAGGTGGTTCCAATGCTCTATGGTCGTCAAGAAATTCGGGTACCGAAGCGTGCCGGATGGCGCGCTTCAGCAAAATGGGTATGTGATAAAGGTGTTGTTTGTGACGCAAACTTTCGGTTCGTGTCGTCTTCACAGCCACCGCAATCTGTGCTCAATCGAGTCGCAGATTGCTTGGGTGTTATATGGTCAAGCCTCACGGGCAATTAGTATTGGTTAGCTCAACGCCTCACAGCGCTTACACACCCAACCTATCAACGTCGTAGTCTTCGACGGCCCTTCAGGGAACTCAAGGTTCCAGTGAGATCTCATCTTGAGGCAAGTTTCCCGCTTAGATGCTTTCAGCGGTTATCTTTTCCGAACATAGCTACCCGGCAATGCCACTGGCGTGACAACCGGAACACCAGAGGTTCGTCCACTCCGGTCCTCTCGTACTAGGAGCAGCCCCTCTCAAATCTCAAACGTCCACGGCAGATAGGGACCGAACTGTCTCACGACGTTCTAAACCCAGCTCGCGTACCACTTTAAATGGCGAACAGCCATACCCTTGGGACCGGCTTCAGCCCCAGGATGTGATGAGCCGACATCGAGGTGCCAAACACCGCCGTCGATATGAACTCTTGGGCGGTATCAGCCTGTTATCCCCGGAGTACCTTTTATCCGTTGAGCGATGGCCCTTCCATACAGAACCACCGGATCACTAAGACCTACTTTCGTACCTGCTCGACGTGTCTGTCTCGCAGTCAAGCGCGCTTTTGCCTTTATACTCTACGACCGATTTCCGACCGGTCTGAGCGCACCTTCGTACTCCTCCGTTACTCTTTAGGAGGAGACCGCCCCAGTCAAACTACCCACCATACACTGTCCTCGATCCGGATAACGGACCTGAGTTAGAACCTCAAAGTTGCCAGGGTGGTATTTCAAGGTTGGCTCCACGCAGACTGGCGTCCACGCTTCAAAGCCTCCCACCTATCCTACACAAGCAAATTCAAAGTCCAGTGCAAAGCTATAGTAAAGGTTCACGGGGTCTTTCCGTCTAGCCGCGGATACACTGCATCTTCACAGCGATTTCAATTTCACTGAGTCTCGGGTGGAGACAGCGCCGCCATCGTTACGCCATTCGTGCAGGTCGGAACTTACCCGACAAGGAATTTCGCTACCTTAGGACCGTTATAGTTACGGCCGCCGTTTACCGGGGCTTCGATCAAGAGCTTCGCTTGCGCTAACCCCATCAATTAACCTTCCGGCACCGGGCAGGCGTCACACCCTATACGTCCACTTTCGTGTTTGCAGAGTGCTGTGTTTTTAATAAACAGTCGCAGCGGCCTGGTATCTTCGACCGGCGTGGGCTTACGCAGTAAATGCTTCACCCTCACCGGCGCACCTTCTCCCGAAGTTACGGTGCCATTTTGCCTAGTTCCTTCACCCGAGTTCTCTCAAGCGCCTTGGTATTCTCTACCCAACCACCTGTGTCGGTTTGGGGTACGGTTCCTGGTTACCTGAAGCTTAGAAGCTTTTCTTGGAAGCATGGCATCAACCACTTCGTGTTCCAAAGGAACACTCGTCATCAGCTCTCGGCCTTGAGACCCCGGATTTACCTAAGATCTCAGCCTACCACCTTAAACCTGGACAACCAACGCCAGGCTGGCCTAGCCTTCTCCGTCCCTCCATCGCAATAACCAGAAGTACAGGAATATTAACCTGTTTTCCATCGACTACGCTTTTCAGCCTCGCCTTAGGGACCGACTAACCCTGCGTCGATTAACGTTGCGCAGGAAACCTTGGTCTTTCGGCGTGGGTGTTTTTCACACCCATTGTCGTTACTCATGTCAGCATTCGCACTTCTGATACCTCCAGCAAGCTTCTCAACTCACCTTCACAGGCTTACAGAACGCTCCTCTACCGCATCACCAAAGGTGATACCCGTAGCTTCGGTGCATGGTTTGAGCCCCGTTACATCTTCCGCGCAGGCCGACTCGACTAGTGAGCTATTACGCTTTCTTTAAAGGGTGGCTGCTTCTAAGCCAACCTCCTAGCTGTCTAAGCCTTCCCACATCGTTTCCCACTTAACCATGACTTTGGGACCTTAGCTGACGGTCTGGGTTGTTTCCCTTTTCACGACGGACGTTAGCACCCGCCGTGTGTCTCCCATGCTCGGCACTTGTAGGTATTCGGAGTTTGCATCGGTTTGGTAAGTCGGGATGACCCCCTAGCCGAAACAGTGCTCTACCCCCTACAGTGATACATGAGGCGCTACCTAAATAGCTTTCGAGGAGAACCAGCTATCTCCGAGCTTGATTAGCCTTTCACTCCGATCCACAGGTCATCCGCTAACTTTTCAACGGTAGTCGGTTCGGTCCTCCAGTCAGTGTTACCTAACCTTCAACCTGCCCATGGATAGATCGCCCGGTTTCGGGTCTATTCCCAGCGACTAGACGCCCTATTAAGACTCGCTTTCGCTACGCCTCCCCTATTCGGTTAAGCTTGCCACTGAAAATAAGTCGCTGACCCATTATACAAAAGGTACGCAGTCACCCAACAAAGTGGGCTCCCACTGCTTGTACGCATACGGTTTCAGGATCTATTTCACTCCGCTCTCCGCGGTTCTTTTCGCCTTTCCCTCACGGTACTGGTTCACTATCGGTCAGTCAGTAGTATTTAGCCTTGGAGGATGGTCCCCCCATATTCAGACAAGGTTTCTCGTGCCCCGTCCTACTCGATTTCATTGCAAAGAGACTTTCGCGTACAGGGCTATCACCCACTATGGCCGCACTTTCCAGAGCGTTCCGCTACTCTCAATCCAACTTAAGGGCTGGTCCCCGTTCGCTCGCCACTACTAAGGGAATCTCGGTTGATTTCTTTTCCTCAGGGTACTTAGATGTTTCAGTTCCCCTGGTTCGCTCCATACACCTATGTATTCAGTGTAAGGTAACTGTCTTATGACAGCTGGGTTCCCCCATTCAGACATCTCCGGATCACAGTCTGTTTGCCGACTCCCCGAAGCTTTTCGCAGGCTACCACGTCTTTCATCGCCTCTGACTGCCAAGGCATCCACCGTATGCGCTTCTTCACTTGACCATATAACCCCAAGCAATCTGGTTATACTGTGAAGACGACATTCGCCGAAAGTTTGTTCTCACAAACTTTACCTTAGCCTGTTCACCACCAGTGAAAGTGGTCAACAGTCTATTTCTTTCTATCACATACCCAAATTTTTAAAGAACGATCTAATCAAAGACTAGAAATCAACATTTAGCCTTCATCCGAAGGAAATGCTCATTTCTAAGCTTTACAGAAGCAGTAAATGGTGGAGCCAAGCGGGATCGAACCGCTGACCTCCTGCGTGCAAGGCAGGCGCTCTCCCAGCTGAGCTATGGCCCCGTAACCGGGTGTCGTACGCGCTCTGACCAATTTCACCAGGTAACTGGTGGGTCTGGGCAGATTCGAACTGCCGACCTCACCCTTATCAGGGGTGCGCTCTAACCAACTGAGCTACAGACCCAATATAGGGTGTGCAAAGCAAAAGCTGCTTCTAATCGTCTTCTTCAATGAATCAAGCAATTCGTGTGGGTGCTTATGGTGCAGCTGAGTCGTCGATTAAGGAGGTGATCCAGCCGCAGGTTCCCCTACGGCTACCTTGTTACGACTTCACCCCAGTCATGAATCACACCGTGGTAACCGTCCCCCCGAAGGTTAGACTAGCTACTTCTGGTGCAACCCACTCCCATGGTGTGACGGGCGGTGTGTACAAGGCCCGGGAACGTATTCACCGCGACATTCTGATTCGCGATTACTAGCGATTCCGACTTCACGCAGTCGAGTTGCAGACTGCGATCCGGACTACGATCGGTTTTGTGAGATTAGCTCCACCTCGCGGCTTGGCAACCCTCTGTACCGACCATTGTAGCACGTGTGTAGCCCAGGCCGTAAGGGCCATGATGACTTGACGTCATCCCCACCTTCCTCCGGTTTGTCACCGGCAGTCTCCTTAGAGTGCCCACCTTAACGTGCTGGTAACTAAGGACAAGGGTTGCGCTCGTTACGGGACTTAACCCAACATCTCACGACACGAGCTGACGACAGCCATGCAGCACCTGTCTCAATGCTCCCGAAGGCACTCCTCTATCTCTAAAGGATTCATTGGATGTCAAGGCCTGGTAAGGTTCTTCGCGTTGCTTCGAATTAAACCACATGCTCCACCGCTTGTGCGGGCCCCCGTCAATTCATTTGAGTTTTAACCTTGCGGCCGTACTCCCCAGGCGGTCAACTTAATGCGTTAGCTGCGCCACTAAAATCTCAAGGATTCCAACGGCTAGTTGACATCGTTTACGGCGTGGACTACCAGGGTATCTAATCCTGTTTGCTCCCCACGCTTTCGCACCTCAGTGTCAGTATGAGCCCAGGTGGTCGCCTTCGCCACTGGTGTTCCTTCCTATATCTACGCATTTCACCGCTACACAGGAAATTCCACCACCCTCTGCCCTACTCTAGCTTGCCAGTTTTGGATGCAGTTCCCAGGTTGAGCCCGGGGATTTCACATTCAACTTAACAAACCACCTACGCGCGCTTTACGCCCAGTAATTCCGATTAACGCTTGCACCCTCTGTATTACCGCGGCTGCTGGCACAGAGTTAGCCGGTGCTTATTCTGTCGGTAACGTCAAAACAATAACGTATTAGGTTACTGCCCTTCCTCCCAACTTAAAGTGCTTTACAATCCGAAGACCTTCTTCACACACGCGGCATGGCTGGATCAGGCTTTCGCCCATTGTCCAATATTCCCCACTGCTGCCTCCCGTAGGAGTCTGGACCGTGTCTCAGTTCCAGTGTGACTGATCATCCTCTCAGACCAGTTACGGATCGTCGCCTTGGTGAGCCATTACCTCACCAACTAGCTAATCCGACCTAGGCTCATCTGATAGCGCAAGGCCCGAAGGTCCCCTGCTTTCTCCCGTAGGACGTATGCGGTATTAGCGTCCGTTTCCGAGCGTTATCCCCCACTACCAGGCAGATTCCTAGGCATTACTCACCCGTCCGCCGCTCTCAAGAGAAGCAAGCTTCTCTCTACCGCTCGACTTGCATGTGTTAGGCCTGCCGCCAGCGTTCAATCTGAGCCATGATCAAACTCTTCAGTTCAAACATCTAACTGGGTTTTGAGAAAACCCTAAACTTGGCTCAGCAATCGTTGGTTACATCTTTGATTTCTCGCGGAGTAACTTGGGTTGCTGATAATCTGTTGACTTCAGTCTGACACCACAAGCACCCACACGAATTGCTTGATTCAGTTGTTAAAGAGCGGTGGGTTGAGCCTTTCGTCTCAACCGAGGCGCGCATTCTACAGCGTCCTCTGTAACTGTCAAGCGATTATTTTCTGAAGTTTTTCAAGTTTCCTTATCAACTTCAATCACTTGCGCTTCGATCAACTCTGCGTTGCTCGTCAGCGGGAGGCGAATTCTACAGCGTTACAACCGCGTGTCAAACTCTTTTTTCTCGCCGCTGCCGATTCAGACAAACTCGACCTACTTCCTCGCTGACCTCATTCGATAAACCCTTGTAACTCATTGAATCTCAAGGCTTTTTCGTTTCCGTCTGCGCCGGAAGTGGGGCGAATTATAGACACCTCAACGAGCGCGTCAACCGTTATTTTCAAAACCCTGGAAAATAGATATCCAACGTCGCTGCTATATAGAAGGGAATACTCAGATGCGCAATATATTGCCCAAAAGGCGATTATTCAGCATCATGTGCATGCCTCACTTCACCGCCCTGACAGGACGCTTTACCGACATGTCTGCCAAACCCAGTAACATCGCACCTCTTTTATTCCCTCTGGGGTTGCTGATCATCGCAATGATATCAATCCAGAGCGGTGCATCTTTGGCCAAGAGCCTTTTCCCGGTAGTCGGCGCCCAGGGAACGACCGCGCTGCGCCTTATCTTTGCCAGCCTGATTCTTCTATTAGTACTGCGGCCGTGGCGCGCGCGCCTGACGGCGAAGTCGTTGCGCACGGTAATGCTCTACGGTATTTCGCTGGGGAGCATGAACATGCTTTTCTATATGTCATTGCAGACCGTACCGCTGGGTATCGCCGTCGCACTTGAATTCACGGGACCACTGGCCGTGGCCCTGTGGGCCTCACGCAAGTTGATCGATTTCCTCTGGGTGGCCTTGGCTGTGATCGGCCTCCTGCTGCTCATCCCCATAGGAGAGTCGAGTGCAAGCATTGATCTACTCGGAGCAGGTTATGCGCTGGGGGCTGGCGTCTGCTGGGCGGCCTACATCCTGTTCGGACAGAAAGCCGGCGCAGACAACGGCATTCAGACCGCAGCGTTGGGCGTCACTATCGCAGCCCTTTTCATAGCGCCCATCGGCGTGGTGCATGCGGGAGCCGCCTTGCTGGATGTTTCGCTTATCCCCGCCGCACTGGGCGTCGCCGTTCTCTCGACTGCCCTGCCCTACAGCCTGGAGATGGTTGCACTGACCCGAATGTCGGCACGCACCTTCGGCACGCTCGCCAGCCTGGAACCGGTATTTGCGGCGCTGTCAGGGCTGATTTTTCTTCATGAGGATCTGTCGCTTACCCAGTGGCTGGCCATCGGCGCAATCATCGTGGCCTCGATTGGAGCGACGCTGGGCTCGACACCGACCAAACCCCAGCTGGTGCCCGCGGACTGAACGTCTTTATCAGGAACCAGTCACAAGGCACTGGTAATTGTCACGCGCTTGAGCCATGTTTAGGCCGTAGCCCATCTCATTTTCGAGATCGGTCTGCGTGTCATCTACGAAACGCATAATAAGAAACTCAGGCACGTAAGGCGCTCAAGTAATGGTTTGCTTAAGGAAAGGAATGAAATTCATCTTTATCGCGGTGGCCGTTCTGGCCATGGCGGGTTGTGCGGCAACCTCGAAACCCGTCAAGCAGACCAAGCGCGGGATTCACATCAACTGCTCCGGGCTTTCATCGTCCTGGGCCAAATGTTACGAACTCGCGACCAATACCTGCCAGTCAGGGACCTTCAGGGTCATCGCCAAGTCGGGTGACGCAGAGGCAGAGCCAGAGGATTACCCGTTCGGCCTCAATCCGGCCGGCTACACCAGTCGCAGCATGATCATCGTCTGTAAAAAAGGCTCATCGCTGAGCAATGAGTTGCCGAAGTCCTGAGACTGCGGCAACCGACACCCGCAATCAGATCGCAGCGGTTCGCGCCTGCAGCCACTGCAGCGCAGCGCCTTCAAGCAGCGGGCTTAAACGTTGATTGACGTGCGCGTGGTAGTCATTGAGCCACTGCCGCTCTTCAAGACTCAGCATCGAAAGCTCGATGCATCGCGTATCGATCGGGCAGAGGGTCAAGGTTTCGAACTTCAGAAACTCACCGAACTCGGTCTTTCCCGCTTCCTGGTTGATCACCAGATTCTCGATACGCACGCCCCAGCGTCCCGGCCTGTAGGTTCCCGGCTCGATTGACGTGATCATGCCCGCAAGCATGGCTGTCTGTGGGGTGGCCGGTGCCTGATAAGCGATGACTTGCGGCCCCTCGTGTACGTTCAGGAAATAGCCGACTCCATGACCGGTGCCATGCCCGTAGTTGACGCCCTCGGTCCAGAGCGGTGCACGGGCAATGGCGTCCAGCAGAGGCGAAAGAATGCCCTTGGGGAAATGTGTACGCGAAAGCGCGATGACGCCTTTCAGCACGCGGGCGCAATCCTGCCTCTGCTCGAGGGAAGGCGTGCCTATCGCGACCATACGGGTGATATCTGTCGTGCCGCCCAAGTATTGTCCGCCAGAGTCGATCAGCAACAGGCCGTCACCTTCGATCTGCGCGTGTTCGGCTTCGGTGGCCCGGTAATGCGGCATGGCACCATTGGCATTGAAGCCTGCGATGGTTGCGAAACTGGCAGAGATGTAACCCGGACGGCGTTCGCGCGCCGCAGTCAGTTTCTCATCGATGGTCAGTTCGCTGACCGGCTGATGCCCCAGCGCGCTGTCCAGCCAGGCGAAGAACTCACAGAGCGCTGCGCCATCCTGTTCCATGGCCTGACGAATATGCCCAGTGTCGGCCTCGGTCTTCTGCGACTTCAGCAAGGTGCTTGGATTCAGCCCTTCGACCAGGGTGACTTCGCTGTCCAGATAATCCAGCAGCCCGCAGGTTACACGAGCCGGGTCGACCAGCAACCGTGCCGACTTTGGCAGCTCACGCAACGCGGCACCGATTTGCGTGTACTCCATCAGGTTGACGCCATCCTGCTCCAGATGGCGACGGACCTCGGCACTCACCTTCTTCGAGTCGACAAACAATGTGACGCTTTGCGGGCCAATCAGGGTGAAGGAGATAAACACCGGATTGTACGAAACGTCGGAACCACGCAGATTGAACAGCCAGGCAATGTCATCCAGCGTCGGAACGAAATGCCAATCCGCGCCCTTTTCGCTCATCGCCTTGCGAACCAGATTCAGTTTGTCGCGGCGCGAGACCGATGCCTGGGGCGGCAGATGTTCGTAGACCGGGCTGACCGGCAACGCCGGGCGATCCTGCCAGAGTTCGATGAGCAGATCGATGTCGGTCCGCAACCGGGCACCGCACGCATACAGCTTGCTCGCCAGGGTGCGTGAAGACGCCACCGCCAGCACAGCTCCGTCAACCGCAACCACAGTCTCGGCAGTCGCCTGATCAGCGAGCCATTCAAGTGGCCCTTGCTGACCGGGAATCAATTTGACCAGTTCGATGCCACTGCCGGCCAGTTCCTTGGTTGCCTGCTCCCAATAGCGACTGTCCGCCCACACGCCAGCGAAACTCTGGGTAATGATCAGCGTGCCCACGGAGCCGTGAAAACCCGACAACCACTGGCGCCCTTGCCAGTAACCGGGCAGATATTCGGAGAGATGAGGGTCTGCCGACGGCACCAGATAGGCATCGATGCGCTCCCTGCTCATCAAGGCGCGTGTTAGCGCCAATCGTTCTGCCACGGTGTTACTGGCGCTCGCTTGCGTACTCATTGGTTCTCCTGCTGACCGAAAATGGCGGCTATCACCCGTCAGATAATGGAGCACTCCTCAAGCGTGAGCAACCGCCCAGAAAGCAGGCTGGATGACGCTTGCACGAATCGCCTCGGCGGCACGGCGGATATCCTGCTCGCGGGTAAAGCGCCCGATGCTCAGACGGATGGTCTGACTGGCTGCCTGAGGGCTAAGGCCCAGTGCAAGCAGTACGTGCGAGGGGGTATTTTTGGCTGAATTGCACGCCGATGTCGAAGAGAACGCGAGGTGCTGCGCCAGTGCAGCGGCATTCAAATCATGGTTACCAAATGTGAGGCTCAGCGTGTGGGCAATCCTTTTTGAAGGACTGCCATTGATACAGAGACCGGGAATACCACTCAGTTGCTCGAGAAGCAGGCCATTAAGGCGCTCGATTTCGGGGATTTCCTGGCCAAACGTCTCGCCTGCCAATGCAAACGCAGCGCCCATACCCGCAATCTGATGGGTGGCCAGAGTACCGGAACGCAACCCGGACTCATGTCCACCGCCATGAATCTGCGCCAATACACGCTGCTCCGCGCGAGGGCCGACGTACAAGGCACCAATGCCTTTGGGGCCGTAAATCTTGTGAGCGGAAAATGACATCAGGTCGACCGCAAGGCTGCCCAGATCAATCCCGATCTTGCCCGCGCCCTGTGCCGCATCGACATGCAGCAACGCGCCGTGACCGCGAACCCGCCGACCGATCTCGGCGACGTCATTGACCGTCCCCAACTCATTGTTGACCAGCATCAGTGACACCAGAAAGGTGTCCTCACGCAAGGCAGCACTGACGGCATCGGCGCTGATCAGACCATCGGCATCAGGCGCCAGGTACGTGACGGTGAAACCACCTGCCTGCAGCTGCTGCGCCGTATCGAGCACAGCCTTGTGTTCGATCTGACTGGTGATGATGTGCCCGCCGGGCTTGCCAAGGCGCCCTGCCCGTTCCTGAGCGACACCCTTCAGGGCCAGATTGTTGGACTCTGTCGCTCCGGAGGTCCAGATGATCTGTGAGGCCTGGGCACCCACCAGACCTGCGACCTGTTGACGGGCGTTCTCAACAGCAAGGCGAGCACTCCGTCCGAAGCCATGGGAACTGGAAGCGGGATTCCCGAAATTGCCCGAGAGCCCCAGACAGTCGACCATCACCTTGATGACGCGCTCGTCGACAGGCGTGGTGGCGGCGTAATCGAAATACAGGGTTGACTCTTTCATGACGGTTCCTCTGACTGGCGCGGCCTGTGCGATGCAGCATTCGAACTCGCTAAAGGGTCATCGCAACCAGGCCTGTAAGGTCATCATGCACGATTCGATATAGAACCAAAAATTATCAATTGATATTTATATATTCTTTTTATGAATATAAGACGCATCGCAGACTGCGATCCGGAGATTGATAGAGGGTCGCCACCGGCGTAGGCCGCTCTGCCATCTGTCCGATACCGCCGGGGCTTTCAGAAAGTTCGGCAGCGCGCTATGCCCAGGCGCATCTTCCACTCCCGCAAAACGCCCCACTTGACTGCACTCACCGTCACTTCAGGCACACACCAATAATAAAACCCGCTTTATCGTCAATTGAGACAACTGCAAACAGTGATTAATTTGAGTCAGTCTTCGATCACTGCGTTGACAGGAATCACGCACTGTAAAGACGCCTGAAAACTGTCAATTCACAGGCTTAGCATAATGTTTGTTTTTTGACGCCCAATAAAATCAACGGGTTAATAATTGCGTGAAACCATTTATCAAAAATTTAACAGAAAGCTGACGAAATAATTTGACAGAATCGCTGACGCTACCAATATATAGCACTGTCAGGCACCTCCTGGTTTGTACGCTAATGCCACAGTGCACTGCGCTGGATGTTGTCAAGCTGTCGCTATTTGTTGTTCTGCCCGCGAAGTTAGTTGTTTCCACAGTGCCTTATCGGCGCTGGTGGATGTCTGTTGACTCATAAAAGCCTTGAATTTACTGAGCGCGCTCGGTGTGGCGGTAGCATTGCCTGAAGCAATCTGCCACGTGCCGTCGGTTCAAGAAGTGTCGCGTGGGCATTCGTTGGATAGATGTAGAGCATGGATCGCATGATTCGGGCGGTAGCGTGCCCGATAGACCGTTTTTCCACTCAGCAGCCAGTTGTATGTATTTGGTTGTCCGCCTCCCCTGAACCGAGGTGCCACTGAATGCCCTGCCTACCCGATTTCGATACGCAACATATTCAACACTTGGCCCAGGACATGGATACCCAGGGTTTCGCACGATTAAAGAACGTACTCAACGACACCGACCTTGAGCAACTGAGAGCCTTTACCGACCGACAGGCTTCGCAGCACCCCGGTGAGTACTTCGCCTATCACGGTGAAACAGCATTGAGTGAAAGTCTGTTGGCCAGTCTGTGGTCGACGCCTGAATTCAAACACCTGCTGGGCCAGCTTTATGAGCATGGCGCGCAGCGGCAAAGCATCAGCGATCAGATCTTTCCTGTGTTGCGCTGCGTTCAGGGCGAACAGGGGTTGCGTGAGTCCAATTGCTTTCACTACGACGCCAGTCTGGTGACCGCGCTGATTCCGATCTACATCCCGACCGAGGGCGAGGAATGCGGCGACCTGATGCTGTTTCCCAATCTGCGCAACGTCCGCCAGCACATCGCGCTCAACATCATCGAGAAGTCGCTGCTGCAAAACCGCCTCACGCGCTGGGCCATGCGGGTTGCGATCAGGCACGAATGGCTCAAGCCCAAGGTACTGAAACTGCAGCCCGGCGATATCTACCTGTTCTGGGGTTATCGCACTCTGCACGCCAATCAGGCCTGCGGCCCGGGTCTTAAACGTGCCACGGCGATCTTCCATTTCGGTGACCCACACAGTGGCAGCCGGGTGAC
Source organism: Pseudomonas sp. AC016 (assembly GCF_979253365.1). Taxonomy (NCBI): domain Bacteria; kingdom Pseudomonadati; phylum Pseudomonadota; class Gammaproteobacteria; order Pseudomonadales; family Pseudomonadaceae; genus Pseudomonas; species Pseudomonas sp. AC016. Next base: position 5,606,140 of record NZ_CEEDCC010000001.1, on the reverse strand, counting down.
CCGCCTGATTCTCGACCATACCCAGCAACGGGCTGCACGCGTCAGCGCGCAGACCGGCATTTCGCCTCCTGAAACCGATACACGGCAATCGCCAATGCTCTGAATCAACCCTCGCTACACAGTGATACACAGGAACATGGAGGCTTCGATGATTAACGTGACCAAGACTTACCTTGGTGATATCGACAAGTTCAAGCGGTATGTCGAGGGGATCTATGCACGCGGCTGGCTGACCAATCACGGTCCGCTGGCCGGCGAGCTTGAAAACAGACTCAAGGAATACCTGGGGGTCCGGCACATCATCCTGACCAATAACGGCACGCTCGCCCTGCAGGTGGCGTACCGCGCGCTGGGCCTGAGTGGCAGTGCAGTGACGACGCCGTTCAGCTTCGTGGCGACCAGCAGCTCGTTGCAGTGGGAAGGCATACGGCCGATCTTTGCCGATATCGACCCCGCCACCTGGAACATCTCGCCCCGGCACATTGAAAGCCGTATCGAAGAAGACACCACCGCAATCGTCGGCACCCATGTGTTTGGTAATCCGTGCGCGGTGGACGCAATCGAGGAGATCGCACGCAGGCACAAACTCAAGGTTGTGTATGACGGTGCCCATGCGTTTGCCGTACGTCACGCCGGTCAGTCAGTGCTCAACCGGGGTGATATCAGCACGCTCAGTTTTCATGCGACCAAGCTGTTCCACACGATCGAAGGCGGCGCGATCATCACCAATGATGACGAACTGGCCAGACGCGCGTACCTGTTGTGCAATTTCGGTATTGCTGACGTCGACAAGATTGACGGCATCGGCATCAACGCCAAGCTCAACGAGTTCTCGGCGGCCATGGGTCTGTGCATTCTGGACAACATCGAGAACATCCTCGAAGAACGTGCCGAGATTGCCCATCGCTACACCTCGCGGCTTGAAAACTATCTGGACCTGCAGGAAACACAGGCCGACAGCGAGCTGAACCACAGCTATTACCCGATCGGCCTGCGTGACGAACAGGCGCTGCTGGAGGTGCGGTCGGCGCTCAACCTGCGCGAGATCAACCCTCGGCGCTACTTCTATCCGTCGCTCGACACCCTCGAGTACCTGCAACCGCAACCAGGACAGCCCGTCTCCCGCGCGTTGAGCGAGCGCGTGCTGTGCCTGCCGATCTACCCCGGTCTGCTCAAGGACGACCAGGACCGGATCATCCAGACCCTGCTCGAATCCTGCAGCCTGGACCGCCTGAGTTACCAAAGCCCTGTCATTGCCCAGGTCATTTGATAGACATGTCCAGCAAACGGTCCGTGATTCGCAACACCGCCCTGAACTACGTCGGTCAGGCCTACGTCCTGCTGGTCGGAATTCTGATCCTGCCCTTCTACCTCGGCCATCTTGGCGCCGAAGCCTATGGACTGATCGGGTTCTTCACCGTGCTGCAGGCATGGCTGCAACTGCTCGACGCAGGATTGTCACCCAGCCTGGTGCGTGCCGTGGCTCATGGACAGGGAGCGCCTGCCAGTGAACATGCGGCGGGCCGTCTGCTGCGTTCCTTCGAGCTGATGTTCCTGCCGATGGCGATCATCAGTTGCACGACGATCTACCTGGCCAGCTCGTGGATTGCGACACATTGGCTCAACGCCAATACGCTACAACCACAGACGCTGATCAACTGCATCGGCCTGATGGGAGTGGTGATTGCGCTGCGGCTGTATTCGACCCTGTACAAAAGCGGTATCCAGGGCCTTGAGCAGCATGCCTGGCTGAATGCGGTCAACGTGTTGATTGCCACCCTGCGCTATTTCGGCGGCCTGGTGCTGGTCAGCCAGTTCTCGCAGGACCCGCAGGACTTCTTCGAATTTCAGGTCGTCGTGGGGCTGATCGAAGCCTTGATCTTCGCGACCCGGGCCTGGCAGCAGATGCCGGTTGCACACTGGTCCAACGGTTTCGACTGGCAACGGGTCAGGCCGATCCTGCCCTTCGCGGCGAGCATGTCGCTCAGCGCGGTGTTGTGGATCGTGCTGACCCAGATGGACAAGGCGTTGCTGTCCAGTCTGCTGCCGCTGGACCAGTACGGTTACTTCTCGCTGGTGGCGTTGATGACCACCGGCATCATGATGCTGACCAACCCGCTGGTGCAGACCCTGCTGCCGCGCCTGACCGTACTGATGGCCGAAGGCAGACGCGACGACATGCACACCCTGTTTCTGGCGGCCCACCGTTTCGTCTGCACCTTTCTGTTTCCACTGGCGGCAGTCATTGCGCTGCATGCCGAACCGCTGGTGCTCGCCTGGACAGGCGATGCCGACGCCGCGCGCTGGAGCCGGCCGATCCTGAGTTGGTATGCGCTGGGCAGCGCGATCATGGCGGCCAGCGCCTTTCAGTTCTACCTGCAGTACGCCTACGGCCAGATGCACCTGCACCTCTGGTACAGCGTCATTTCAGCCGTCATCACCGTGCCGACCCTGTTTCTGGCCATTCACTTTCAAGGCGTATACGGCGCGGCGCTGGCCTGGTTCTTTCTGCGTGCAGCGTCGTTCGCCATCTGGCCGATGATCGTCCATCAACGTCTCGCACCGGGCATTCATGGCCAGTGGCTGCGCGACATCCTGCGCATCAGCGTGATGACTGCAGCGGGCCTTTTCATCAGTCAGCCGGTGTTCGACCTGATCGCCGGTCAGAGCCGCACCAGCCTGTTTCTGGCCTTAGCGACGAGCGGCTTCATCACCCTTGCGCTGGTCGCCGCGAGCTACAAGCCACTGGCATTGAAGATTTACATCTTGTTCAGCAAACCGAGTACATGAGCCATGGATGTCACTGCAAAAAAAGCCGGCACGACGCGTCCGGAGCACCAGCCGCCGCTGCTGAGCATCGTTTGCCCGGCCTACAATCAGGAAGCGTTCATCGCCCAGACGCTGGATGGCTTTCTGTCCCAGCAAACCTCGTTCAGCTACGAGATTCTGGTCCACGACGATGCGTCCACCGACGGCACGGCCCGCATCATCGCGCAGTACACCGAACGCCACCCAACGATCATCCGGGCCTTCTATCAACAGACCAACCAGTACAGCCAGGGCATTCCCTGTGTACCGAATCTATTCGCCAAGGCGCGTGGGCGTTACATCGCCTACTGCGAGGCCGACGACTACTGGACCGACCCGCGCAAGCTGCAACTGCAGGTGGACTTTCTTGAGAGTCATCCCGACTACGTCATTACCTACCACGACGCGTTCGCATTCGACGAGAACGGCCAGTACGGCATTCAGCTGCAAGGCGATCTGCGCGCCGACGCCACCAGCCTGGAGCTGCAGAAGGCGCGCCGCATTTCGACCCTGACCACCTGCTTTCGCAACGTGTTCAGCGCCATGCCACCCGAACTGCACATTCGCATCGCGCCGTTGAACGACCTGTGCTGGTGGTCGCTGCTGGGTGCCTACGGCAAGGGCAAGTTCATTGCCGAGATCAAGCCGGCTGCTTACCGATTGCATCCGGGCGGCGTGTTCTCGATGCGCAGCGACAAACGCAAGTTGCACATGAGTCTGCAGACTTGCTCGAGCCTGGCCAACTACTACAACCGACTGGGCAACCAGGCGCTGTACGAATACTTCCTGATGCAGACGGTCTGCCTGTCGCTGTCGGCGCTGGAGCCGCGCCACAAGCTGCAGACGCTGTTGATGGTGGCGCGCAACTTTGCCGTCAACCTGAGCAAACGGCTCTGGTCGGCCACCGGCAAAGCCCATGTTCAGTAACGTGCTGGTGGTGTGCGTCGGCAACATCTGCCGCAGCCCGATGGCTGTCGCGCTGTTGCGTCACCGCCTGGCAGCCCCGGAAGTGCGCATTCAGTCGGCAGGCATCGCCGCCCTGTCCGGCTCGGCCATGGATCCGCTGGCCAAGGCCGTCCTGCAGTCGCATCAGGTGCCGACCCGCCGCCATGAGGCGCGACAGGTGAACCGGCATCTGCTGCATCAGGCGGACCTGATCCTGCTCATGGAGCAGGCGCATTTTTCGCGAATTCTCAAGCTGGCGCCGGAAGTGCGCGGCAGAACCTTTCTGCTCGGCAAATGGCGGCAGACGCTGGAAATAGCAGACCCGTATCGACGACCCAAGTCAGCCTTTGAAAAGACCTATCAGCATCTCTCGCGATGCATCGATGACTGGCTCCCCCATCTTCAGTTAGGAGAAACAAGATAAATGACCGTCATGAACCGTCCCTCCCTGGACTACTACCAGGACACCCGGATCGATCTGGCAACTATCTTGCGCATGTTGTTCGATCACAAGGCCTTGATCATCTGGACTGTCAGCCTGTTTTTCCTGGCCGGGCTTGCGTATGCGATTCTCGCCACGCCGGTGTTTCAGGCCAGTGCGATGATTCAGATCGAGCCGAAGAAAGTCGGCATCGAGGGCACACCCGAGGTCAACAACAAGCCGTCGTCGGTGTCCCAGGCCACCACTGAAATCGAGCTGATCAAATCCCGAGCCCTGCTTGGCAAGGTGGTGGACGACCTGAAACTGAATCTGGTCCAGACGCCCGATTTCTTTCCGGTCATCGGTCCCTATCTCTATCGCACGTTCAAGCCTGAATACGAAGGTGCGCTGGCCGAGCCGCTGTTCGGCCTGACCCAGTACGCTTGGGGCGGCGAGAAAATCCATGTCTTCCAGCTGGAAGTACCCGAAGCCCTGCTGGGCGAAAAGCTGACGCTGGTGGCAGGCACCCCCGGCCAGTTTTCGCTGTATGACAGCGATCACAACCTGTTGCTCAGTGGCGCCATCAACCGGATCGTCGAGGGTAACGGCGTAAAGATTCAGGTCGCTGCCTTGCATGCGCACCCTGGCACCGAATTCACCATTTCGCGCCAGCGAACCCTGACCTCGGCACTGATCTACCAGAATCGCCTGAAGATCACCGAAGCAGGCAAGGATTCGGGAATTATTTACCTGTCCATCGAGGATCAGGACGCCGACAAGGCCAACAAGATTCTGGACGAGGTGAGCCACCTCTATGTGCGCCAGAACGTTGAGCGCAGCTCGGCCGAAGCCGCACAGCGCCTGCAATTCCTGCGCTCGCAACTGCCCATGGTGCGCAAGCAGCTGGAAGAGTCCGAAGTGGCCCTGAACAACTTTCAGACCAGTGCCAAATCGGTGGACCTGAGCATCGAGACCAAAGGCGTGCTGGATCAGGTGGTCAAGCTGGACTCGATGCTGTCGGAACTCAAGCTCAAGCGCGTCGAGATCGAACGGCTGTACACCCAGGAACACCCGACCTATCGCAGTCTGATGAGTCAGATGAGCCAGCTTGAACAACAGAAACAGGGCCTGCTGAAGAAGATCGAGGCCCTGCCGATGACGCAACAGGAACTGCTGCGTCTGACCCGCGACATGCAGGTCACCAGCCAGACCTACACCCTGATGCTCAACAAGAGCCAGGAGCAGGACATTCTGCGCGCAGGAAGCATCGGTAACGTGCGGGTTATCGACAACGCCGATACCAACGTCGAAAGGCCGGTCAAGCCGATGAAAACCCTGGTTGTGCTGCTGGCCACGCTGGTCGGGGCACTGGTAGCGGTGACCATCATCTTTGTTCGCCAGGCCTTCTACCGCGGCGTGGAAAGCGCCGAGGTCATCGAAAACAGCGGCATGCCGGTGTATGCGTCGCTGCCCTACTCTCGCCAGCAGGACCGTCTGGAGAAAACCACCAAGGGCGGCGGTGCGCCCAAGGAATCAAAGCTGCTGAGCATTGCGGCGCCCAATGAACTGGCTATCGAGTCCTTGCGCAGCCTGCGCACCAGCCTGCATTTCGCGATGCTCGAAGCGCGCAACAACGTGCTGATGATTTCCAGCCCGTCGCCCGGCGCGGGCAAGTCGTTCGTGTCCAGCAACCTGGCGGCGATCATTGCCCAGACCGGCAAACGCGTACTGCTCATCGACGCCGACATGCGCAAGGGCTACCTGCACCGGATCTTCGGCCTGCAACCCAAACACGGTCTGTCCGACACCCTGGCTGCCCGATTGAAATGCACCGAGGTCATCAATCACACCCAGATTCGCCATCTGGACTTCATCTCCTGCGGCTTCGCGGCGCCCAACCCTTCCGAACTGCTGATGCACGACAACTTCAACAAGATGCTCACCGAGCTGTCGCCGTTGTACGACCTGATCCTGGTAGACACCCCGCCCATCCTCGCGGTAACCGATGCCACGCTGGTCGGTCGTCAGGCGGGCACCTGCCTGCTGGTCGCACGCTTCGGCATCACCACGCTCAAGGAAATCGAGGCCTGCAAACGCCGGCTCGGCCAAAACGGCATTCTGATCAAAGGCGCCATCTTCAACGCCGTAGTCCGCAAGGCAACCACCTCGGACTACGACTGCGCGGCGTATGGCTACAACTACCACCCCGTCAACAAATGAACGCCCCGGAAAACGCTCTCTTCAAGCCCTAAAAGGAATTAATCATGGCCAGAACCGTAGCAATGATGCAGCCCTACCTGTTTCCCTATCTGGGCTACTTCCAGTTGATCGCAGCCGCTGATGTCTTCGTCCTGGGCGACGACCTGCAGTACATCCGGGCGGGCTGGGTAAATCGCAACCGGATCCTGAGCAACGGCCAGGCCCGACTGATCACCTTCCCGCTGAAGAAGGATCACTTCGAGCTGCCCATCATGCAGCGCAGCCTGATCGACAATTTTTCCGACGAAGCCAGTCGGCTGATCAATGTCATCGCTCAGAACTATCGCCGGGCGCCGTACTTTGCGCAGGTGATGCCGTTGCTGGAGCGACTGATCCGCCATCCGCAATACAACCTGGCGCTGTATGCGGAAAACACCCTGCGTGAGCTGTGCGCTTATCTGCAGATCGATACGCCGATCATTCGCGGCTCCGACCTGAGGATCAACCAATGCACCGACAGGCAGGATCGGGTGATCCAAGTCGCACACGCGCTGTCCGCCACCTCGGTGCTCAACCCGCTGGGCGGCATGCAGCTTTACGACCGCGACCGCTTTGCCCGCAACGGTCTGCTGCTGCGCTTTTTCTCCATGCGTCCCGTCACGTACCCGCAACTGGGCCAGCCCTTCGTCAGTGACCTGTCGATCATTGACGTGCTGATGTTCAACAGTCTGGAACAGGTGCAGGCGCTGCTGAACCAGTGCACGACCCACGATCTGCAGGTTGCCAACGATCCGTTCGTGCGGATCGGTCAGGACCCAACACTTCTCCCTTCCTCGCAACTGGCAGCGGAGTGAGTCCCATGTCCTTATCCGAACGTCCCGCCCGCTGGTATCTGATCCAGACCAAACCCCGCCAGGAAGCCCGTGCCGAGGAGCACTTGCAGCGCCAGCATTTCGAGTGCTACCGGCCACTCAAGTCGGGGGAAAGAAAGCGTAGCAACCGGACTTCGGTCGAAGAGGAACTGTTCCCGGGCTACCTTTTCATCCGCATGGATCAGGTGCATGACAACTGGTACCCGATCCGCTCGACACGTGGAGTGGCACGCATCGTCACCTTCGGCGGACACCCGGTGCCGGTGCGTGACGAGTTGATCGAGCAGATCCGCCAGCGGTTGTCTGCACCGGCGCCAAGAATGGTGTTTACCCAGGGCGAGCCGGTGCTGATCAAGGCGGGTGGTTTTTGCGACGTCGAAGCCATCTTCCTGGCCAACGACGGCACCGAACGTGCCGTGATCCTGCTCAACATGCTGCAACGTCAGCAGAAAGTCGTGCTGCCAATCAGCAGTCTGGCGCGGATGGAAGCGCGGGCTTGAGGCTTCGCGCAATGCGGCAATGACTGCAGGTCTTGCGGCAGACATCGCCTCGTATCAACAACAAGTGCCTGCCAACCACTCACACCACGACCATCGGCAATCCCCTTCACGCCACCACCGGATACAGACCATGACCCACCGGACCACTCTGGTGACGCTCACCTATGGTGATCGTTTCAACTATCTGCACACGCTGGTCAGCCGTTCGCTGGAAAGCCCGCTGATCGAGCGGGTCATCATCGTCAGTAACGCTTCGGTCGCGCCGCTGCAGAATCTGAGCAGCAAGTGGCCCGGTCAGGTCGAAGTCATCCGGCTGGAACACAACACCGGTTCGGCACACGGTTATTCAGTCGGCATCCAGGCCGCGCTGGATGCCGGGGCCGAATACATCTGGCTGATGGATGACGACAACGCACCTACCATCAACGCCATCGAAGTGCTTCACCATCATCTCCACCAGCGAGAAGTCATCGATGGCCGGGACAAGACGGCGGTGCTCGGATTTCGTCCCACGCATCAGGCTGACATTGCAGCAGGCGTACCCCGACGATTCGCGGTTCAACTGAGGTCCAGCTTCTTCGGTTTTCACATCGCCCAGCTGCCTTACAAGATCTGGCGCCGTCTGCCCTGGGGCAAGCCTGCGGCCGATCACACTGTGCCGCAGACCGTGCAGTTGCCCTTTGCCACTTACGGCGGATTGCTGGCCCATCGCAGCCTTTACATCAAGATCGGCCTGCCGCTTGAAGCGCTGAAGCTGTACGCCGATGACAGTGAATACACCTGGCGGATCACCGCCGGTGGCGGGCGGATTTATCTAGTGCCCGAGGCGCTGCTTGATGATCTGGAAGACTCCTGGAACATCAAGGCGCGTACCCGCAATGTCTACGAAAACTATTTGCTGGCCGGCTCGGATCTGCGCGCTTATTACGGCGCACGCAACCAGGCCTGGTTCGATAAAAACGTCTGGGCGTCGTCCCCTCTGCTCTACCGAATCAACCGCTGGGTGTTTTTCTGCCTGCTGCGCGTGATCGCCAGGCGTTGTGATGCCGGACAGCGTCTGAGCCTGATCGAGCAGGCCATCAACGATGGCGAGGCTGGCGTGCTGGGCCTCAACAGGTCATATCCTCTATGAAAATTCTCTTTATCAGCAGCCTCTACGCACCCGACATCGGCGGCGGCGCGGAAATCATTTTGCAGCGCACCGTCGAAGGACTACAGAAACGCGGCCATAGCGTCGCCGTACTGGCCACCACCGATCAGCCGGGATTGCACATGACGGCGGTCAACCAGATCAAGGTCTATCGCGCCGGTCTGCATAACCTGTACTGGCATTTCACGGCGCAGCGGCCCGGCCGTCTGATCCGACTCGGCTGGCACCTGCGTGACCGCTACAACGTGGGCATGCGCGAGTACGTCAGTCAGGTCATGGAAATGGAGCAGCCGGACCTGGTGGTGTGCCATAACCTGACCGGCTGGTCGGTCTCGGCGTGGGATGAAATCACTGCGTCAGGCCGCCCCATCGTTCAGGTGCTTCATGACCTCTATCTGCTCTGCCCCAGCAGCACCATGTTCAAGAAAGGCCACAGCTGCCAGCGTCAATGCGTGATGTGCAAACAGTTTCGCAAGGGCCATGACGAGCGTTCAGCCCAGGTCAGCACCGTGGTAGGCGTCAGCCAGTACATGCTCGACACATTGCAGGCCCAGGGTTATTTCAAGGGCGCCAAAGGCTACGTGGTGCACAACGCAAGCCCCATCCCGATGGCCCTGCCACAGCAGCGCATTATTGATCCGCAAACGGCAGAGCCGACCAACGCGCCATTGCGCTTCGGCTATCTGGGCACCCTGTCGGATTCCAAGGGCGTCGGCTGGCTGATCGATCAATTCCAGCATCTGCCATTCAACGCGACGTTGCAGATCGCCGGACGCGGACAGATCAACGATGAGAAACGCTTCAAGGCCATGGTGACCTCACCGAACATCAGTTTTGTCGGTTACCAGAAGCCCGAAGCGTTCTACAGCCAGATCGACGTGGCGGTGGTGCCGTCCATCTGGAACGAGCCTTTCGGCATGGTGGCGGTGGAGGCCTGCGCCTATTCCCGTCCGGTCATCGCCAGCCGCATGGGTGGATTGACGGAAATCATCCAGGACCAGCTCAACGGTCTGTTGTGTAGCCCGGACGATCCCGATTCGCTGGGGCTGGCGATGCTCAAGCTGCACCAGCAGCCCAGCCTGCTGGCGCGCCTCAGTGCCCAGGCGCGCAACAGCGTCGCGTCGCTGCTGAACCTGGACCTGATGCTGGATCAATACGAAACGCTTTTTGCCCAGACCGTGCTGGACAGCATCACGACACCCGACCAGCGTCAGTACAACCCTGTCTAGGGTCGGGCCATTCACGGCGCAGTGACCTTCATCGCCACGTGCTCCGCCAGACCTTGCGGCGCAGCGTGCTTCCCGACTGAGACAAGACATGTCAAAGCCACCCGCACCCCGTCGACGACGATCATTGACGGTCTTTCTGCTGGGGCTGTTCACCAGCCTTTTCGCCACGGGCGAGGAACAATTCATCATCGGCGTCGACACGCAACTGATGAGCAGCGACCGCCTGCCGACACAGGCGCTCGATTTGCTGGAGCGCGCAGGCGTCAACTCGGTACGCGACAGTGCCTACTGGACCCATGTCGAACCCAGGCGCGGTTTTCTGCGCATCGATCCGCTCTGGCAGGCCTACCTGAACAGGGTTCGCCAGCATCACTTGAGGCCGCTGCTGATGCTGGGTTACGGCAGCCCCTTTTATGACAACCACGCAAAACCGCGTCATCCCGTCGTGCGCCAGGCATTCGGCAACTACGTGAGTTTCGTCACACAGGAACTGGCCAACCGGGTCGATCTTTACGAAATCTGGAACGAGTGGGACCGGGAAAACCCAGTCGATGCCTGGGCGGCGAAGGACTACAGCACGCTGGTCGAGGAAACCGTGGTCCGCATCAGAGCACAGAAAAAGCCGGTCACGATTCTGGCCGGCGCCGTCACCAGCCTGGGGATGGAGCTGGGGTTCGCCGAGCGACTGATTCAGAACGGCCTGCTCAATCAGGTGGATGGGCTGTCCTTGCATCCGTATGTGTATTGCCGGACCGAACAGCGCCACACACCCGAGCGCTGGATTGCCTGGCTGCGCTGGGTCAATGCCGACCTGCGCGCGCTGGCGACCCGTCCGGTGCCGTTGTACCTGACCGAGATGGGCTGGCCGACCGGCACCAGTGAATGCAGCGTCAGCGAACAGCAGCAGGCCGCCTTTCTGGCCCGCAGCTTTTTCCTCGCCCGAACGCTGCCGGAGATCAAGGGGCTTTGGTGGCACGGACTGATCGACAGCGGCACTGACAATGACGACCCGCAGCAGAACTTCGGCCTGCTCAGGAAAGACCTGAGCGCGAAGCCTGCCTACGCGACGCTCAAGGCCATCAGCAGGACCTTGCTGGATTACCGGTACGACGCCGAGAGAAGCCAGGAAATGGATTCGACTTACCTGCTCAGGTTCAACCGCGGGCAGGAACAGATTCTGGTGGCCTGGACCACCGGCGCGGCGCGCCTGACCCATGTCGAAGCCAGCAGCGTGCAGCGCGGCAACGTTGAAATGATCGACAGCGGTCGGCCGGAAAAGGGCCGCTTCGAGACCGATACGCCCTGGAACTGCGCCGACGGCCGCTGTTCGGCCCAGGTCCGGATCGACGAATTTCCAAAAATCATCAGCCTGGGCATAAGGCCTGCGCTGTTCGCCCAACAAGAACGGGATCGAAGGTCGCACGGCCTTCAAAAAAGCACCCGCATTCACCCTACATCACCATGACCTTGCAGGATGCTTGAGATGATCTTTATCAATTCACGGTTTCTCACCCAGGACGTCAGTGGCGTTCAGCGTTATGCCGAGCAGATCTGCATGGCGCTGAAAAAGCTGCGCAGCGATCTGGTGTTCGTCGCGCCTCACGGCATCAAACTGCATGAAAGTGCCAAAGCGCTGAACGTACAGTGCATCGGTCATAACAAGGGTCATCTCTGGGAGCAGATCGACCTGCCGCTGTACCTGCGGCAGCAGAAAAATCCGCTGCTGATCTCCATCAGCAGCACCGGCCCGATGTTCTACCGCAACCAGATCGCCACCCACCACGACATCAATTACGTACGTTTTCCGCAGAGCTATACCCGGCTCTTCCGACTGGCCTACCGCACCATCACCCCGATCCTGCTATCACGCATCAAGACCCTGGTGACCAGCAGCAGTTTCTCCAGAGGCGAGATCTCGCAGTTTTACGGGTTCCCCGAAAACAGGGTGCTGATCGTGCCGGCGGCGGTGAGCAACAGCTTCCGGCCATGCCCCGTGCAGCCCGATGCCCCGAAATACCTGCTGGCGGTGTCCTCGCCCGCCGCGCACAAGAACTTCAACCGCATGATCCAGGCCTTTCTCAGCCTGCGGGATCATAACGACCTGCAGTTGCACATTGTGGGCGCCGCCACCGGCATCTTCGCCGACCCCAACCTGCAACGCCTGGCCTGCCGTGATCCACGTATTCGGTTTCTGGGGCGGCTCAGCGACGCCGAATTGATCGAGCAGTATCAGGGTGCGACCGCGTTTGTGTTTCCGTCCTTGTACGAAGGCTTCGGCATACCGCCGCTGGAAGCCCAGGCGTGCGGCTGTCCGGTACTGGCCGCCAACGCTGCCTCAATCCCGGAAGTGCTGCAGGCCAGTGCGCTGTATTTCGATCCGCTGGACGTCAGCCACATGGCGGCGGCCATGCACCGGGTACTGGTCGACGCCCCGCTGCGCGATGCGTTGCGCCTGCACGGGCTGAACAACGTGAAACGCTTTTCCTGGGAATTGTCCGCGCACCGCCTTTCCCAGCGCATCGATGCCTTGATGGAACCTGAACCGGCGCTGCTCGGCAAACAGCGCATCAGTCCCGAATCCTCTTCAAGCAAACCCTGAACCAATAACAGCAACGTCAAGACGCGCCCTGTCGCGCCTGCAGTAGAGCGAGCGAATACAGCAAGGAATCTCCATGAGAATTGCGATCGTCCACGACTGGCTGGTGACCTACGCCGGTGCCGAGCGTGTGCTGGCTTCACTGATCAATATCTGGCCCGAAGCAGATCTGTTTGCCGTGATCGATTTTCTGAGTGATGAGGACCGCGCTCACTTGCACGGCAAGGTCGCCACCACCACGTTCATCCAGAACCTGCCAAACGCGAGAAAACGCTACCAGCGCTATCTGCCCCTGATGCCGCTGGCCATCGAGCAACTGGATCTGTCCGGTTACGACCTGATCATCAGCAGCAGCCATGCCGTGGCCAAGGGCGTGCTGAGCGGGCCGGATCAATTGCACATCAGCTACATCCATTCACCGATTCGTTATGCCTGGGACCTGCAACACCAGTACCTGCGCGAAGCGGGGTTGAACACCGGCATCAAGGGCCGACTGGCGCGGCTGATACTGCATTACATCCGCCTGTGGGACCAGCGCACCTCGGCCGGTGTGGACGCGTTCATTGCCAACTCGGGGTTTATCGGCGCGCGCATCTGCAAGGCGTATCGACGCGAATCGACGGTCATCTATCCACCGGTTGATACCCTCGGCTTCACCGCCAACGGCACGCGTGGCGACTTCTATTTCACCGCCTCGCGCATGGTGCCCTACAAGCGCATGCCGATGATTGTCGAAGCCTTCGCTGCCATGCCGGACAAACGTCTGATCATGATCGGCGACGGGCCTGACCTGGCCAAGGCGCAGGCCATCGCGAGCCGGGCACCCAACATTACGCTGATGGGTTTCCAGCCGGCGAGCGTCCTGATCGAACACATGCGCACGGCAAAAGCCTTCGTGTTCGCGGCCGAAGAGGATTTCGGCATCAGCCCGGTGGAAGCCCAGGCCTGCGGCACACCGGTGATCGCCTTCGGCAAGGGCGGTGCACTGGAAACCGTTCGCGGGCTGGATCATCCACATCCCACCGGGGTGTTCTATCCGCAGCAGACGGTTGAATCACTGATCGCAGCGGTCAACGAGTTCGAAAGCGCGCAGGCGCGAATCACCGTACAGGCCTGTCGCGCCAACGCCGAGCGGTTCTCTATCGCCCGCTTCGAGCAGGAAGTCAAAGCCTTCGTCGACGACCACCTGGCCGCCGCGCACCTGTCCCGCCTGCCCGCGCAGCCCTGGACACCCCAGACCTCGCAGAGTCTTGCCAGCGAGTTGCCGTCCCGAGTCGTTCCCATCAAATCCGTTTGAGCGAGCACCGTCATGCGCACCTCCGTTCGCGGCATTCTGCATGCCCATCAGTCAGCGCTGTCGGTCGCCCACCGCCTGCTGGATCTGGCAGTCATCGTACTGATCGGGTACTGCCAAAGCCGACTGGCAATGATCGACAGCACCGAGGCCTGGCTGCATATCATTCTGGCTGTACTGGTGTTTCATTGGGTCGGCGAGTACCACCAGCTTTACGGCTCCTGGCGCGGCGAGCGCATCCTGCGCGAGCTGACCAAGGTGTTCAATTACTGGGCGCTGACCTTCATCAGTCTGTTGTCGGTGGATTATCTGCTGCTCAACCGGGACAACCTGCCGGATGACGGGCAGATGACCTGGTTCGCGCTGGTGCTGGCGATCCTGTGTGGTTATCGCCTGCTGATCCGCCTGCTGTTGCACAGCCTGCGACGCCACGGGTTCAACACCCGCCGTGTGGCGATTGTCGGCACCGGTCAGGTCGGCGAGCGGCTGGCCCAGTCGATTTCCAGCGCGCCCTGGATGGGCCTGAATCTGCTGGGCTTCTACGACTCGAATCCGCAGCAGATGAACCTGAGTGCCACTGGCAGACGTGTGCCGGTGCTCGGCGATCTCGAGCAACTGGTCGAGGACGCCCGTCAGGGCCGGATCGACAAGGTGTACATCACTCTGGCGTTCAGTGCCGAACCGCACCTGCGCGAACTGATCACCGGCCTCAGTGACACCACCGCCTCGGTGTACCTGATACCCGACGTGTTCATGTTCGAGCTGTTGCATGCGCGCAGCGAAAGCATCAACGGGCTGGCCAGCATCAGCATTTTTGACTCGCCCATGGACGGCGCCTGGAGCGTGGTCAAGCGTGCTGAAGACATCCTGCTGTCCAGTCTGATTCTGGTGCTGATCGCAGTTCCACTGTTGTTGATCGCCCTGGCCATCAAGCTGACGTCGAAAGGCCCGGTGCTGTTTCGCCAGCGCCGTTACGGGCTGGACGGCCGACCCATCATGGTCTGGAAATTCCGCAGCATGAACGTTCAGGAAAATGGCGACGTGGTGCGCCAGGCCACACGCAATGACACACGAATCACGCCGCTGGGTGCGTTCCTGCGCCGCACGTCGCTGGACGAACTACCGCAGTTTTTCAATGTGCTGCGCGGCGACATGTCCATCGTCGGCCCGCGTCCGCATGCCGTGGCCCACAACGAGCAGTACCGCAGGCAGGTCAGCGGTTACATGTTGCGCCACAAGGTCAAGCCGGGCATCACCGGCTGGGCGCAAATCAACGGCTGGCGTGGCGAGACCGACACGCTGGACAAGATGCGCAAACGGGTCGAGTTCGATCTGGAATACATCGAGCACTGGTCGATCTGGCTGGACCTGAAAATCATTCTGCTGACGCTGTTCAAGGGCTTCTTCAACAAGAACGCCTTCTGACATTCCATTGACTAGACGACGGCTCCGGCAGCCTTTGCCCGGAGGGAGGTATGTGCGCGCGCTAAAAACGATCACGACGTGGACCGGTGCTGCTGCCGGTAGTGGAAATGGACGTAACGAAATCATTCAGGTGCAAGACGCACCTTCACGAAGGAACACACCCATGAATCGAAGCCTGGCTGTCCTGCTGCTCTCCTCCCTGATCCTGCAGGGGTGCGTATTCGCTCCCGGCCAACACATGACACCCGGCGATGTCACCACCAGCGACCCGGACGAACCCAAGGCGCAACTGGTCGATATCAGCCCGAAAACCCTGCAGCAACAGCAGCAGAACACCGCTACGGACGCCAAGGCTTTACCTGCCGAATTGTTGAATTACAAGACCCCGGAATACATTGTCGGGCCTGGCGATACGCTGCTGGTGACCGTCTTCGAACACCCCGAGCTGACCGCGCCCGGTTCGCAGGATCAACTCGACGCCAACACCCGCGAGGTGCTGAGCGACGGCACACTGTTTTTCCCGTACGTCGGCAGGATCCGCGCGGGCGGCAGGACCGTCAGCCAGATTCGGGAACAACTGCGCATGGGCCTTGCGCCGCAGTACACCGAGGTCAAGGTCGACGTAAAAGTGCTGCGCTACAACAGCCAGCGCGTGCTGCTGTCCGGCTCGTTCAAAAGCCCTGGCCCGCAGTCGATCACCAACATTCCTTTGAGCCTGGTGCAGGCCATCAGCGTCGCAGGCATCGACCTGACCGACGCCAACCTGGCAGGCCTGACGCTGCGCCGTGATGGCCGTGATTACCTGATCGACATCGACTCGCTGAACCGCAAAGGCTCGCAACTCAGCAAGGTCTTCCTCAAGGATGGCGACTACCTGCACCTCAACAGCGCCTCCAAGAACAAGATCTATGTGTTGGGTGAAGTGCGTAATCCGCAGGTGATTTCGTTTGCCACCACCAACGTGACCCTGCTCGAGGCGCTGGGCAATTCCGGCGGCCTGAGTCCGGACAGCGCTGATGGCGACGCGGTGTATGTGATCCGCGGCGCAGAGAACTTCGCCAATGCACCGTCCACCGTGTATCACCTGAACGCCAAGAAGCCTACGGCCTACCTGCTGGCCGGACAGTTCGAACTCAAGGCTCAGGATGTGGTGTTCGTAGGTCCGGCCAACATCACGCGGTGGAGTCGCTTCATCAGCCAACTGCTCGGCTCGGCCAGCGTGGTACAGACCGGGGCCGCCTTCCGTAACTGATCTGCTCGACGTTCAAACCTTCTCCCTGCCACTTCGGTTGCAGGGATTTTTTTGCCTGCGGTTTGGCTTTTTGTAGTGTTGACAGTGATCGTGCCGATGCTCTGCGTGAGTGTTCAAGAGCGGACGCGGAGCGTCCTGGGCGGCGTTACCACGCTGGAGCGTGGGAACGATCATCAATGGCCTGCGACCTGATCGTGCCGATGCTCTGCGTCGGCATGCAGCCCGTGACGCTCCGCGTCACACATGTCACAGACTGCGGATTCATTGAATCCAGGCACTGGGTTCAAGTCACCTTAAGTGTTGCTGGCGCAACAGCTGTTCAACAGTTGCCCGGCTTTTCAGCAGCCAGTGCACGGGGCGCTTTCAAGAGGAAAAGACCATCGGCCCAGCGTTTCAGGGGCATAAGCCACTGCACAGCGCGCTGGCACACAAGCTGCTTTACAGCCTTACGCTTATCGCAAGGAATTCCCGCATGCTCGTTGTTTCACTGTCAGGCAGTCCCTCCCCAAAATCCCGTTCAGGCGTTGTGCTGGCTCACGCTGGCCGCTGGTTGCAAAGCCACGGCGTCGGTGTGACCACGTTGCGCATTCGTGACTTCAACGCCGAAGATTTGCTGTTCGCGAAATTCGACAGTCCGCAAGTACTGGAATTTGTCGAAGCGGTCCGGCAGGCCGATGGTCTGCTGATCGGCACGCCGGTCTACAAGGCCTCGTTTTCCGGCGCGCTGAAAACCCTGCTCGACCTTCTGCCCGAGCGCGCCCTGCACGGCAAGGTGGTCTTGCCACTGGCAACCGGCGGCAGCATCGCGCATATGCTGGCGGTGGATTACGCCTTGAAGCCTGTGCTGTCAGCGCTCAAATCCCAGGAAGTGCTGCACGGCATCTTCGCCATCGATACCCAGATCACTTATGGCGACAACGAGGAAGGCGGCACGCTGGACGAAGTCCTCACCGAGCGCCTGAACGAAGGGCTCGAGCACTTTTACCTGAGCCTGCAACACCGGCTTCAGGCACGGCACAAGGCGGCGGGTGGGCATTTGCAGCTGGCGTTGTGATGGGCTGATTTTTTCTCTCGCAGCACAACACAGGACGGTGGGAGGCCTTCATTCTGCGTCCCATTCGAGCGCGGACACGGAGCGCCCTGAGCGGCATTCCCACGCGGAGCGTAGGAACGATCAGCGTGATCTCAAGCACGCCGATCATGCCCATGCTTGTGCTCACTCACTGCGACCACGGACTCTGGGAACGATCAGCAACTGCGGGCAATTCAGAGCAGGCTCAATGCTCGATGAACAGTGGATACAACGACGCCACCAGCAACGCAGCCATCGCGCCATTGAAGATCCGCAGTCCGACAGGATCGCGCAGTACGTTGCGCAGCAGGCTGCCGAAGCCGGCCCAGATGCCGACGCTTGGCAGGTTGATCAAGGCGAATACGCCCGAGATGATGACCACGTTGGTGAAGTAGCCCTGCATCGGCGTGTAAGTACTGATCGCGCCAATCGCCATGATCCAGGCCTTGGGGTTGACCCACTGGAACAGTGCCGCGCCCATGAAGCTCATCGGCTCGCCGCGGCTTTCGCTGGAGTCGGAGGCCGGGCCGGAGGTGGCGATTTTCCAGGCCAGATAAAGCAGATAGGCAGCGCCCATGTATCGCAACAGGGTGTAGAGCGTCGGCCAGGCCTTGAACACGCTGCCCAGACCAAAACCCACCGCCAGGACCAGAACGAAGAAACCGATGCTGATGCCCAGCATGTGTGGCAGCGTCCGGCCGAAACCGAAGTTGACGCCCGAAGCCAGTAACATCATGTTGTTGGGGCCGGGGGTCACCGAAGTGACGAAGGCAAACAGCGCAAAGGCCAGCAGTAGATCCAGAGAGAACGGCATGACGCGATCCAGGTGTCTGTGAAGCTGTGAGTCGGGTACTCACCCTATCGAAAGATCGACAGCAAACACATGGACAGTTAAACGAAGTTTCTTACCATACAGTTTGAACAGAGTTCTAGTTCGGGCCCTGACTGTTATCCCTGAGGATTCTGGCTCAGTGTGCCGCGATCAACGCTGATTTCACCCTGATTGTCGAACTGACGAACCTGCTGGATCTGCGGGTCTGCAAGGAGCTGGGCCTTGCGCGCCTCATACTCTTCAAAGGACAGACCACGACGATTCAGGTCTTCCATCGCCAGTTGATGGCTCTCTTCGACCGAGTAGGGGCGCAATTCGACCGCATGGTGAGTCGAGCAACCGGAGACCAGTGCGACGGTGAATGACAGAACAAGAGCAAGGGCAAGTAAACGGTTCATGGCGGGCCTCCAGGCTGGCTTCATTTCGGGAATGAAGCAAGGTTACGCCCCGGCCCTTCACGGCAAAAATCAACTGCCGTGATAGTGGCTATCGACTTTCACGCCCCCTGTTCACGGGCATGCTCGATCAACACCTCGCGCAAGGCCTGAGCCGCTGCCGACAGCTTGTGATCAGCCAGCATCATCAACCCGATACGCCGCTCGATACGCGGTTCCACCAGCGGCACGCAACACGCGCCAAGCTCCTGCATCTGTTCAATGCACAGCGAAGGCACCGCGCTGACACCCAGACCGTTGGCGACCATGCGCCCGATGGTCGACAATTGATGACTCTCGAACGCCACTGACAGCCTGCCATGTCGCGACTCAATGGCGTGCTCCAGCAGCAGGCGCACGGCTGACGGGCGCTGCAGGGCGATGAAGTCCTCGTTCAACAGCTCGGCCCATGACACTTCAGCGCGTCCGGCCAGCGGCGATTCCGTGGAGACCACGGCCACGAATCGATCCATGTAGAACGGCGTGAACGACAGCGCGTTGCTCGATTCCGGCTCGAAACCGATGCCCAGCTCGACCCGGCGATGGCGCACCATTTCCAGGACCTGTTCGTTGACCACGTCATGCACCGCCACGTTGACCCGAGGATAGCGGCCTCGAAAGGTCTTCAAGGCACCGGGCAGGAGGTTGCCTGCGAACGACGGCATGGCCGCGATGGACACGCGTCCCATCTGCAAGGTGAAACGCTGGCGCAGCAATTCTTCGGTATTGTCCCAGTCAGCCATCAGTTGGCGTGCCAGCGGCAACAGCGTCTCGCCCTCGGGCGTCAGGCTGACATTGCGCGTGGTGCGCGTGAGCAACTGGCCGCCAAGGTCTTCCTCCAGACTTTTGATCGTCAGGCTCAGGGCCGGTTGGGACAGGTTCAGCCGCTCGCCCGCCTGCGCAAAACTCAGGTACTGCGCCACGGCCAGGAAAGCGCGAAGCTGCTTCACGTTCATATATTTATCTTTCTTATCAATCGATCAGAAAAACAAAATTAACAAATCATTGCAGCCGAGAGAAGATGCAATCAACCCGATCCTCCGGCAACACGTGCCGGTCACAACTATAAAAGGCGGATCATCATGGCTGGACTCGACAAGCGAGTGGCAACTTACGAAGAGGCCCTCGCTGGCCTGACCGACAACATGACTGTGCTCTGTGGCGGCTTTGGCCTGTGCGGCATCCCGGAAAATCTGATCGCGCAGATCAAGCGCATGGGCATCAAGGGCCTCACGGTCGTTTCCAATAACTGCGGCGTCGATGGTTTCGGTCTGGGCATCCTGCTCGAAGACCGCCAGATCAGAAAGATGATTTCCTCCTACGTGGGCGAGAACGCCCTGTTCGAACGCCAGTTGCTGAGCGGCGAACTGGAAGTCGAACTGACCCCGCAAGGCACCCTTGCCGAAAAACTCCGCGCGGGCGGCGCAGGTATTCCGGCGTTCTACACCGCCACCGGTTACGGCACACCCATTGCTGAAGGCAAGGAAACCCGCCAGTTCAATGGCCGCAATGTGATCCTCGAAGAAGCCATCACCGGCGATTTTGCGTTGATCAAGGGCTGGAAGGCTGACCATTTCGGCAACGTGATCTATCGTCATACCGCGCAGAACTTCAACCCCGTGGTCGCCACCGCAGGCAGGATCACCGTGGTCGAAGTCGAGGAAATCGTCGAACCCGGCGTGCTGTTGCCGACCCAGATCCACACCCCCGGCATTTATGTCGACCGTGTGATCCAGGGCACTTTCGAAAAACGCATCGAGCAGCGCACCCTCAGAAAATCCTGAGGGCAACAGGCGCTTCACGAAGCAGGAATCGGCACACAACAACAAAGAGAATTCAGACCATGGCACTTTCCCGCGAACAAATGGCTCAGCGCGTCGCCCGCGAACTCAAGGACGGCTATTACGTGAATCTGGGGATCGGCATTCCGACGCTGGTCGCCAACTATGTCCCGACGGACATCGACGTCATGCTGCAATCGGAAAACGGCCTGCTGGGCATGGGCGAATTCCCCACCGAAGACACCATCGACGCCGACATGATCAACGCTGGCAAGCAGACCGTAACGGCACGCATCGGCGCATCGATTTTTTCGTCCGCCGAGTCCTTCGCCATGATCCGTGGCGGCCATGTGGACCTTACGGTGCTGGGCGCTTTCGAGGTGGATGTCGAAGGCAACATCGCCTCCTGGATGATCCCCGGCAAGCTGGTCAAGGGCATGGGCGGCGCGATGGATCTGGTGGCCGGTGCCGACAACATTATCGTGACCATGACCCATGCATCCAAGGACGGCGAATCCAAACTGCTGCCCCGCTGCAGCCTGCCGCTGACGGGTGCGGGTTGCATCCGCAAGGTGCTGACCGACCTGGCCTACCTGGAAATCGAAGACGGCGCGTTCATCCTGCGCGAACGCGCGCCTGGGGTCAGCATCGAAGAAATCGTCGCCAAGACCGCCGGCAAACTGATCGTACCGGATCATGTGATCGAGATGACGTTCTGATGGTGTAACTGCCAGGTATCCGCGTCTCATCAGGTGCGGACGCGGAGCGTCCTGAACGGCATTCCCGCGCGGAGCATGGGAACGATCAATGTGAGGCTGAATTGATCGTGCCAACGCTCCGCGTGGGCATGCATCCCGTGACGCTCCGCGTCACATTCTCAAGCGCACACCTAACGTCGCATCCCTCCAAAAAACATCCAATAATAATGACAACAGGACGCCCTCAGATGGCCGCCAACCTCGAAGAAAGCCGCTCCGCCCGATTTGCCCTGCGCTGCGCCGCATGGGCTGAACGCTGGTTCCCCGACTCCTGGGTCTTCGCCGCACTGGCGGTGGTGATCGTTACCCTGGCAACGCTGGCCATCGGCGCAAGACCTGCCGAAGCGGCCAAGGCGTTCGGTGACGGATTCTGGAGCCTGATCCCGTTCACCATGCAGATGGCTTTCGTCGTGATCGGCGGCTATGTGGTGGCCAGTTCGCCGCCTGCGGTCAGGCTGATCGACCGACTGGCGCGCATCCCGCGCAATGGCCGTTCGGCAGTCGCCTGGGTCGCACTGATTTCAATGCTCGCGTCGTTGCTCAACTGGGGCCTTTCCCTGGTGTTCGGCGGTCTGCTGGTACGCGCCCTCGCCCGTCGCACCGATCTGCGCATGGACTATCGCGCAGCCGGTGCAGCAGCCTATTTGGGGCTCGGCGCAGTCTGGGCACTGGGTTTGTCTTCTTCGGCAGCACAGTTGCAGGCCAACCCGGCCAGCCTGCCACCGTCGATCCTGGCAATCACCGGCGTCATTCCTTTCACTGAAACCATTTTCCTCTGGCAGTCCGGCGTGATGCTGGCGGCGCTGGTGGTCATTTCCCTGATCGTCGCCTACGCCACCGCGCCCGGCCCGAACAGCGCCCGTGACGCAAAGGCCTGCGGCGTGGACCCGGCCTTCAACCTGCCACCGCTGCCTGCCCGCTCACGTCCCGGTGAATGGCTGGAATACAGCCCGCTGCTGATCATTCTGATGGTGCTGTTGGGCGCAGGATGGCTGTTCAACGAGTTCTCGACAAAACCTGCGATCACCGCAATTTCCGGGCTGAACACCTACAACTTTCTGTTCATCATGCTCGGTGCGCTGCTGCACTGGCGGCCACGCAGCTTTCTGGATGCCGTGGCGCGAGCAGTACCAACCACCACCGGCGTGCTGATCCAGTTTCCGCTGTACGGCTCGATTGCCGCACTGCTGACCACGGTCAAGGGTGGCGATGCGCAGACACTGGCGCATTACATCTCGACGTTCTTCACCAGCATCGCGTCCCACGACACCTACGCCATATTGATGGGCGTGTACTCGGCAGTCCTCGGGTTCTTCATCCCGTCGGGCGGCGGCAAGTGGATCATCGAGGCGCCTTACGTGATGCAGGTCGCCAATGAACTGCAGTATCACCTGGGCTGGGCGGTGCAGATTTACAACGCCGCCGAAGCCTTGCCGAACCTGATCAACCCGTTCTACATGCTGCCGCTGCTGGGCGTGCTGGGTCTGAAGGCACGGGATCTGATCGGCTTTTCGTTCGTGCAGTTGCTGGTTCATGCGCCGCTGGTGCTGTTCCTGCTGTGGGCGCTGGGCACGACACTGACCTACACGCCACCGGTCATGCCCTGACAGCAGACAGGCCGACTTACGCGCACTCGTAGCCATAGTCGGCCGCTGCAACCTGCGCCAGCAAGGTGCGCAGTTCCAGTGCCAGTTCGGGTCCCAACGCAGTTTCATAAGAGCGCTGGGCCTGTTCCCACAACGTCTGGGATTCCAGCAGTTTCTCGACACCGGCCTGCGTCAGGCGTACCAGACGGCTGCGCTTGTCGTTCGGGTCGACATCCACCGACACCAGCCCTTCACGCTCCAGTGGCTTGAGATTCTGCGCCAGCGCTGAGCGGTCAATGACCAGAATCGTTGCCAGTTCGGTCATGGTCGGCGCCTGATTGCGGGCGATCTGCATCAGGATCGAGCGTTGCGTAGAACGCAGGCCGCACGGCGCCATGACGGCGTCGTACAGCTGACAGATACGTCGGCTCGCCCTGCGCAGACTGGTGGCATGGCAGATCACCTGCGCGGGAACATCCAGGCCTTCCGGAATGCGTAGCGTGCCGTTCGGGGTCAGGTCGTGATTCATAAGGGCTCCCGTGTTGAGAGCCCAATGCTGGCATATCCCCGCAAATTGAAACAGCACCTTGGGTCGCATTCACTGATTCAGCGTCTTTACGCAGCGCTGCGCCGTATCAGATTGAATCGCTTCAGAACGAATAGTCGCGCTCGACCTTGCACACCCGCGTCGTGAACGCCTGATACCAGCGAGTGCGGCCCTGTTCGCGCACCTCGGCATGCTCGGCATGAGCCTTCCAGGCTCGAATCGCGGGCTCATCAGCCCAGTACGACACGGTAATGCCCAGGCCGGTTTCGTCACGCGCCGACTCCACCCCGAGAAACCCGGGCTGTTGCCGGGCCAGTTCGATCATCCGGTGCGCGGCCGCACCATAATCCTGCCCGTCATCAGCACTGCGCAGTGATGTAAACACCACCGCGTAATAAGGCGTGGGGAAACGCGAGGCGATCATCGGGCGTTACCCCTGCACGCCTGAACGAACGCCTTGACCAGCGCTGGCGTCCTGCCCAGCAACGCGGCGCGCTCGGGCTGAAACAACGTGGCGACGAAAAACGGATGGCCTTCCAGCTCCATGCTGCGCACTTCACCTTCCGGACCTCGCCCGCTGATTTTCATCGCAGCGCCGAAAACCTGCTGTTCCAGCCCACGCAGCAGGCCGTAACGACAGTGATAACGCTCCTCTATTTCCAGCCTGCCGTAGGCCCGGGCAATCAATGTGTCCGGCAACAGATGAATCGACGAAAGTGCATCGACCAGTGAGCAGCTCAGCGGCGCAATGATCGCATTCGGGGCGTCAGGGGCCGATTCAGCGTGTTCGGCATCGCTCCAGCCCAGACCGTTGCGGGCAAACTCCAGCAACGCATGCTGAAAACCGCCGCAGGTACCAAGAAACGGAATGTGCTGTTCGCGCGCCAGACGAATCGCCGTCATCGCGCCCTGCATGTCCAGATAAGGGCTGCCCGGCACGCACCACAGGCCGTCGAACGCTGTCAGCCGCTCTCCATTTCCAATCTCAGGCGTTGGCAACCATTCTGCCTCGACCTTCACCTGTAACGCTTCGCCCGCCATCTGCAAGGCCTGAGGTATCGCCTGATGCGCCGCGAATTGCGTATTGAAGTCTCCTACCAGACCGATTCGCACGATTTTGCCTGCCCCGTTCACTACGTCCATGCCCTGCTCCCTTGTCGATGTCATGCATTATGGGCAGGACTATAGACAGGCATCAGCGCAAGCAGAATGGGCGATCAGGCAAGCCATCCGTGCAGCCACGCACGACTTTTCAGCTGTGAACAGGCGTCAGCACCGGCTTGCCAGCGAAGAAGGCCAGCAGGTTGTCATTGACCATCTGCACGCTGTCTTTGGAGGCCTCGGGCGACAGGCCTGCCACGTGTGGCGTCAACACTACATTGTCCAGGGTCTTGAACACGTCGGGTACGCGCGGCTCGTCGTCGAATACATCCAGTGCCGCTCCAGCAATCTTCTGCTCACGCAGTGCCGCTACCAGAGCGTCTGTGTCGACGACACTGGCGCGGGCGATATTGACCAGAAAACCCTGCGGCCCCAATGCCGCCAGCACCGAGGCGTCCACCAGATGTTGGGTGCTGCTGCCGCCCGGCGTGGCGATGACCAGAACGTCCGACGCTTCGGCCAGCGCCTGCACCGAGGCGTGCCAGGTGTAATCGCAGTCGGACCGCGCCTTGCGATTGTGATAACCGATGCCGATGTCGAAAGCCGCAGCGCGCCGGGCAATCGCCAGCCCGACCGCGCCCAGCCCGATGATGCCCAGACGCTTGCCCGCCAGCGAAGGACGCACCACCTTGCGCCATTCGCTGCGGCGCACCGAGGCGTCAGCCTGGGGAATGTCACGCACCAGCGAAAGCAGCAGCGCCAGCGCATGATCGGCCACGGTGGACGCATTCACCCCGGCGCCGTTGGTGACAGTGATGCCACGTGCTTCGGCCGCTGGCAGGTCGACCTTTTCATACCCCGCGCCGCTCACGCAGATGATGCGCAGGTTGGGCAAGGCATCCATCTCTTGGGCGAAGAAGCCCAGCGGGCCACGCGTCACGACTGCGCTGATGGCAGGCCTGTGTGCGGCAATCGCTTCGGCGCGCTGCTCGGCTGTCGGTGCGCGAATCAGCTCGAAACCACTATTTTCCAGAATCGGCAGATAGGTATCCAGATTCTCGACCAGCACCAATACCGTTGTCATGCCCACTCCTGCCTGATGATCAAAACCCTGACAGTAACCCGAGTCGACGCGCTTGAGGAGTGACATTTTCCGAATACGCAGCCTGCGTTCATACAGCCGTCTCATTCGGCGCACAGACTGTGCGCCAGCCGTAGTGCGCCATGCAGCGATGACGTTGCGCTATCGTTGGGTGCCGTCAATGACATTCAGGACGACATCGTGCAACCGGGAACGACACTCCACTTGCCGTATCGAAAGCGATGTTGTTAATGCTTCAGGGTGCGCCTCTGTCGAACGGTACGAGGCGATCAACTGTTTTCTCCATTTAGGAATCATCAGCCCATGCAAGGATTTTCCACTTTCCGGTTCACCCGAACGCCACTGGCTCGACTGCTGGCTGCCACTGCCATCGCTGGTGTGATGCTGTCGTCAGGCGCAGCATCGGCAGCCGATGCGCCGGGCAAGGTGTTGAGTGAAAAACTGGGACTGCCATGGCCCGCAGTGGTGGCTCACCGGGGCGCCTCGTTCGATGCGCCGGAAGAAACCATCCCGGCCTACACCCTGGCGCGGGATCTGGGTGCGGATTACCTGGAGATGGATATCCAGCGCACCAAAGACGGCGTGCTGATCGCCTTGCATGACGATGTGCTGGAGCGCACCACCAACATTGCCGAGGTCTTTCCGAACCGTGCCAAGGACCCAGTCAGCACGTTCACGCTGGCCGAGCTCAAGCAATTGGATGCCGGTTCGTGGTTCAACAAGGCCTACCCGGACCGCGCCCGTGACAGCTACACCGGTCTGCAGATTCTGACACTGGATGAGGTGATCGACATTGCCGAGGGCGGCGTAAACAAGCCGGGGCTGTACATTGAAACCAAGGTGCCGTCGCAGTTTCCCGGCGTCGAAGCCGACCTGAAGAAAGTCCTGGCCAAACGCGGCTGGCTGGCGCAACGCCCCGCCGCAGAGCCGGGGCATGTGAACGTCGCGCACATGCCGGGCCGTGTGGTGTTGCAGACCTTTGAAAAGCAGAGTCTGGAACTGCTGCAGAAAGAAATGCCGAAGGTGCCGAAAGTCATGCTGCTGTGGATCGGCAAAGGCTCCATCGAACCCAAGTCCGATGTGGCCTTCAAGGATTCAGGCATGAAGGACAAATCCAGCTATTACGCGACCCAGGAGGTCAAGTCGCCGGAAGAGTTCGAGAACTGGATCAACTGGGCCAAGGCGCATGGCGCCATCGGCACCGGCCCGTCGTCGCAACTGGCCAAGGGTGGCGACCAGAGCTACATGGACCTGGTCAAACCCTGGATGAACAACCTGACCCACGAGAAAGGCATGGTGATCCACCCGTATACCGTGGATGACCCGGCTGACTTCAAGCGCATCAGCCAGGACGGCGCGGACGGCTTCTTCACCAATCGCACCGCCGAGTTGTTGAAGTTCTATGGCCGTCCGGCCAAGGAAAGCATCGACACGATCCTCAAGCGCAACGGCTACTGATGAGGTAACAGACCGGCTGACCGGGTCATGGGACACGGTCAGCCGGTCGTCGATCAGAAGTCGATGGTGCCCGACACTTTCAAGGTGCGTGGCTCACCCTGCGTCAGGTAGCCGCCGTTGGTGGACGCCCAATAATCCTTGTTCATCAGGTTTTCGACGTTGGCGCGCAGAGTGATGTCTTTCTGCGCGACGTTGAAGGTGTAGCGTGCGCCCAGGTCGAAGCGGTTCCAGGTCGGAATGCTCAAGGTATTCGAAGCGTTCAGGTACTGACCTCCGGTGCGCAGCATGCGTGCGTTGATGGCCGCGCCTTCGATGCCCGGAATGTCCCAGTCTGCTCCGGCGTTGAACTGGAAGGTCGGCACACCCACTGCATCGTTGCCATCGTTGCTGCCGCCTGCGGTCCCGCTCAATTCAGTGTCCATCAGGGTCAGACCCGCCAGCAGGCGCAGTCCGCTGACCGGCTCACCGAACACATTCATTTCCACACCCTTGTTGCGCTGCTCGCCATCGCGAACATAACGGGTGCCGCTACCTTCCTGAACCCGATAACCATCGGCCGGTTGCTCGATGCGGTACACGCCCAGACTCGCGCCGAAGGTGCCCATGTCCAGTTTCACACCGGCCTCGACCTGCTTGGAACGCGCAGGCGGAAATATCTCGCCCGGATTGATCGTCACGTTGCCCGGCGCGGTCGGCCCCTGGGCCAGGCCCTCGATACGGTTGGCATAGAACGACACGTAGCGCCACGGCTTGAACACCACCCCATAGATGGGCGTAGTAATTGCCTCGTCATACAGCGAAGTGCGCGGGCCGCTGCCATAGGCATAACCCTGGACGCGCAGTTGCTGACGACGCAGCCCCGCCGTCACCAACAGACGATCGTCGAAGAAACCCAGCGTGTCGGAGAACGCTGCGCTGCGCATGCGGCTCTTGCCGGTGATGCCGGGGTCGTTCAGGTCGCCGGCGGTGAGACCGGTCAGCGCAGGACGCGTGGTGGACACCGGATCGTAAAGGTTGCTGTTGATGCTACCGCCGCCGAACAGGTACGCGTTGCGCTGCTCAGTCCAGATCCCTGACAGACCGAAGTTGACCTTGTGGCTGACAGGGCCGGTCTGCAGGTTGCCGTTGATGCCCGCCATGGCAGTCTTGTTGTCTTCATCATGAGGGATGAAAGACGGCGTCGCCGTGATGTTTCCAGCTGCATCGTTGATGGTCGGGGATCCATAGATACCGGTTTCACGGGTGTGTTTGGCACCGGCAGCGGCATACAGCATCCAGTCATCGTTGAGGTCGTACTCGACCCGGCTCATGCCGAAGGTGTCTTCGGTTTCGGTCCAGGTCCAGTTCGGTGCGTAGTTGGTATCGGCGTCCGGCGCGTGGGGCACGCTGGTCAGGCCGCTGCCCACGAACACAGTGTTGCGGCTCTGATTGATGCGCTGTTTCTGGTAAGCGAAGTCGCCAGATATGCGGAAATTGTCGCCGCGATAATCAAGGCCCAGCGCGAACAGCTTACTGCGATGTTCTTCGTCTTCGACGCCGGTTTCACCTTCGCGCTGGGCCAGGTTCAGGCGTGCGCCGAACCGGTTGTCCTCACCAAAGCGCTGACCCAGATCCAGATGCTCGCCAACCCGACCGTCGCTGCTGATGTCCGTGGTGAAACGACGTGTCGGTGTGTCCTTGGCACGCTTGGGCTGCAGGTTCACGCCACCGCCGATGCCGGAACCGGTTGGCGTCACGCCGTTGATGAAGGCATTGGGGCCTTTGAAGACTTCGACACGCTCCAGCGCGTCGGTCGAAATGATCTGACGAGGCAGCACGCCATAGAGGCCGTTGTAGGAAATGTCGTCGGTATTCAGCGCGAAACCACGGATCACAAACACCTGCGAGGCGTTGGCGTAGCCGGATGACTGGCGAACCGAGGCGTCATTGAGCAACACGTCGCCGATGTCTTCGGCCTGCTGATCCTCGATCAACTGCTCGGTGTAGCTGGTCATGCTGAAAGGCACGTCCATGATGTCCGAACTGCCCAGTACGCCAAGCTGCCCACCACGAGCCACCTGCCCACCGGCGTAAACGGGCGGCAACGCCTGAGGAGCGATCTTGTCAGCGCTGATCGCAGTTTCGCCCAGCACCATGGGGCCGCCTGACGAGGCAGACGTGTCGGTAGCGGCCCAGACGGGAAGACCCAAGGAACAGCCAAACGCAATCAGCGTCAGGCGCAAAGGAAATGGCGAGGTGTGCATGGAGATGTCCTGCTGAACGATAAAGTAGGCCGGGCAGTGTCCTTCCGTGACTGCGCCCTATTGTGTGAATGCGAAATGCTATCAGGTGTTACTGGGAACGGTTATCGTTTATTTGTGTGCAAGCGGATACAGAGTGGGTTTCACGACGAAAGGCGGACGCAGAGTGTTCTGAGAGGCGTTACCACGCTGGGAACGATCAGAGATCTCAAGCACGCTGATCGTGCCGATGCCCTGCGTCGGCATGCAGCCCGTGACGCTCCGCGTCACGAATGGCACAGACTGCGGGTCAGTCCGTCGAGCGCTCGATTTGCGCCATCGTTTCAGAGAACCCGACGAGACCAGGAAACGCCTTGAAACGCATGGTCACAACATGAAACAGGACACTGGCGGCGACCTGATGCGTTGTGTGGTGTAAGCTCAGCCGCTGTTGGTTATCCCATCGAGAGGCCTATGCAGTCCAACTTCCGACGCTCGACCCTGGCGGCGCTCCGCGGTTTTGCCCTGCCGGGCGATGCGATCTCCATCGTCCCCTCTGCCGCCGACTATCGGCGCTGCCTGCTGGAAAGGATCGCTTCGGCGACCCGTCGCATCTACATCATCGCGCTGTACCTTCAGCAGGATGAGGCGGGCCAGGAAATCCTCGATGCCCTTTACGCTGCCAAAACTGCCCGCCCGGCGCTGGAAGTGGTGGTGCTGGTCGATTGGTTTCGGGCGCAGCGCGGCCTGATCGGTGCCGGACGCCAGCCGGGCAACTCGACCTGGTATCAGGCACAGAATCTGGAGTACGACCAGGAAGTACCGATCTACGGCGTACCGGTCCAGACCCGCGAGCTCTTCGGCGTGTTGCACCTCAAGGGCAGCGTGATCGATGACTGCGTCGTCTACAGTGGCGCCAGCATCAACAACGTCTACCTGCACAAGCTCGACAAGTACCGGCTGGACCGTTATCACCTGATCGAGAGCGCACCGCTGGCAGACGGCTTCGTGGATCTGGTGCAGCGCGAAATACTGCCTTCACCGGCCGTGCATCGCCTGGACCTGCAATCTCCGCCCAGTTCACGCAGCCTGCGCGGCGAGATTCGTGCCTTTCGCAGCAACCTCAAACGTGCGGCCTACGACACCTCCTCGGGCGAAAAGGAAAACGGTGAGTTTCGCGTCGTGCCGCTGCTGGGCGTCGGTCCGCGCAACGGTCTGAACCGCACCATCTGCGACCTTATCGCTTCCAGCAAGATCCAGCTGACGATCTGTACGCCCTACTTCAATCTGCCGGTGGCCGTTACCCGCGAAATCAATCGGGCTCTCAAGCGCGGTGTGAACGTCGATATCATCATCGGCGACAAGACGGCCAACGACTTTTTCATCCACCCGGACGAACCGTTCAAGGTGATCTCTGCCCTGCCCTATCTGTATGAGATCAGCCTGCGACGTTTCACCCAGAAGCATCGCAAGGCCATTGCCCAGCACCGTTTGAACGTGCACCTGTGGAAGCATGGCGACAACACCTTTCACCTCAAGGGCATCTGGGTCGATCAGCGTTACACCCTGCTGACCGGCAACAACCTGAACCCGCGCGCGTTCAACCTCGATCTGGAAAACGGCCTGCTGATCGATGATCCACAAGGTCAGTGGACTGCACCGCGAGAAGCAGAGATCGCCCACCTGATGCGCAACACCCAACGCGTCAGCCAATACGACGAACTGGACACGCTGGCGAATTACCCCGAAGGGGTGCGCAAGTTTTTGCGCCGCGTGAGTCGTGTCAGAGTCGAGCGTCTGCTGTACCGGATTCTGTAGAAGACGCTGACGGCACAGGACGGTGTTCGCGATGTTGTTCGCGGACACCGTTGCGATTAACCCGCCAGGGCAATCAACTGCTGACGCTGCGCATCGGTCAGGGTCGGGCCAAACCCGGCGCCGACGTTCTCGGCCATGTAACGGGGGTTCCCGGTGCCGGGAATCACACAGGTAACAGCGGGGTTGGCCAGCAGAAATTTAAGCGCCAGTTGCGGCCAGCTGTTTACTTCGACCTGGGCAGCCCAGCCAGGTAAAGGCTTGTCCTTGAGGCGCGACAACAGTCCGCCACCACCAAACGGCCGGTTGCAGATCACCGCCACACCGCGCTCCCTGCACAGCGGCAGGATCCGTTTCTCGACGTCACGGTCGTCAAGCGCGTAATTGATCTGCAGAAAATCCAGCGGCTCGCTCTTGAGCACCGCTTCCACGTCAGCGTAAGCGCTCGAGGTGTAGTGGCTGATGCCGATGTAGCGAATGCGACCCTGTTCCTTCCAATCGCGCAATGTCGGCAGATGAGTCTTCCAGTCCAGCAGGTTATGAATCTGCATCAGGTCGATCCGGTCAGTCTGCAGCAGCTTGAACGACTCCTCCATCTGCGCGATACCTTCGCTACGTCCCCGCGTCCAGACCTTGGTTGCCAGAAACGCAGGGGATCGAGGCTCGTGGATCGACAGCAATTCCCCGGTGGTCTGCTCGGCGCGCCCGTACATGGGCGAGCTGTCGACCACACTGCCGCCTGCCGCGAACAACGCGTCGAGAACCGGGCGCAACTGCTTGTAGGCCGGGCTGGAAGTGGCCACATCAAAACCGCGATAGGTGCCAAGGCCAACGACAGGCAGCGGTTCATTGCTGGAGGGAATCGCTCGGGTCAGCATGGTCTTGCCTCCGGATGTCAGTTTTGGGGGAAGTGATGAAGGGTCGGACGGCGATGGCAGCGTCGGCGGTTTCTGGTCACCGGCAGCGGTGTCGAACACCAATGCGGCGCCTACACCTGCCGCCAGGGTGAGCAGTCTTCTGCGGGTCAGGTGATGGGGTGGCGTCATGACGTTCTCCTTATCTGTCCTGCACGTGTTTTATTTTGAGTGTTCAGGACCGCTTGGCCCCCAACTGCTTCCACATCTTTTGCGTGATTCTCTGCCGGTTACGGTAACCCTCCCACGGATCGCCTTTCAATTCACGCAGACGTTGCTCCAGATTGGTGACGTCCCATTGAGCCGAAGACGTAAGGCCCGCCAGTTCATCGAGCGCTATCGGCACCGAAACGGGAAGCCCGGGCCGGGCACGAACCGAATAGGCGGTGACAGTGCTACCGCCGCGGCTGTTGCGCAGGTAGTCGACGAAAATGCGACCGACGCGGTTTTTCGGGCCCATGGTGGCGGTGAAACGCTCGGGCAGCTGTTGGGTCACGAACTCGGCGATGGCTTTGGCGAAGCCTTTGACCGTGTCCCAGTCAGCGTGCCGGGCGAGCGGCACGATAATGTGCATGCCTTTGCCACCGCTGGTTTTCAGAAAGGCCTCAAGCCCGAGTTCTTCAAGCACCGCCAGCACCATTTGTGTGGCTTCGATCATGCTGCGCCAGGGCAAGACCGGATCCGGGTCGAGGTCGAGCACCAGATGGTCAGGCGTTTCGATGCGGTCGCTGGTCGACCCCCAGGTATGAAACTCGATGGCGCCCATTTGCGCGGCACCGACCAGGGCCTGAACCGTGTCGATTTCCATCAGCGCGGCGTGGCCCGGATCAAGCTTGCGATCCAGTTGCCGGATATGGGGAATCGCCAGGCGCTCGGAGTGCTTCTGAAAGAACTGCTCGCCGTCGATACCCTCGGGGCAGCGCAGCAGCGCGACGGGACGATTGTTCAGATACGGCAGGATCCAGTCGGCAATCGATTCATAAAACTGGGCCAGTTCGATCTTCTGCGTACCGCTCTTGCTGTCGATCACTCGATCCGAATGGCTGATGCCGACACTCGCGACATTGACCTTGCCTCGCGCCGTCTTGCTCGCAACTGGAGTCTGCGCAGCCTTCGCTTTAGCACCCTTGGCAGCTTTGGGGCGGCTGGCAATATCGGCTGGCTGAGGGTACTCACGCACCACCTCACTGGCGGGTTTGTCGCTGCGCAATCCTACGAAAGCGGCCTGACGCAGAATACCTTCCCGAGTCCACTCCGCGAACTCGGCCTCGCAGATCAGTCGCGGTTCTACCCACTGCACACCCCGCGCCTGTGCCGAGGTGAGCTTCTTGTCGAGCGGCGAGGTATCGCGCTCCAGCGGCTGTAACTTTTCGTGCAACTGCTTGAGGGTCTGGCTGGTGAAACCGGTGCCGACCCGCCCTGCATAGACCAGACCGTCGTCATCATTGACCGCCAGCAGCAAGGCGCCGAACGCCGACCGACTGCCCTGCGGCGCGGTGTAACCGACGATCACGAACTCCTGACGCAGCCGACATTTGAGCTTGATCCAGTCGGCGTTGCGCTTGCTGACATACGGACTGCCGGCCCGTTTGCCGATCACGCCCTCCAGCCCCATCGCGCTGGCGCTTTCGACGATGTCCTTGTGCCCCGAGCGAAACGCATCGGAGAAACGCAACAGACGACTGCGCTGTTTACCGAGCACCTGTTTGAGCGCATCGCGGCGCTGCTCGATGGGCACCTCACGCAGGTCCTCACCAGTCAGATACGGCATGTCGAACAGGTAATAGAGAATGTCCTTGCTGCGACCGTTTTCAAAGGCATTCTGCAACGCCTGAAAATCCGGCAGCCCCTGGTCGTTGAGCACCACGACTTCGCCATCGAACCAGGTGTCCTGCAGTTTCAGCGCCTTGATCGCCTTGGCCAGCTCGGGCAGCCGCTCGGTCCAGTCGTGGCCGTTGCGGGTAAAAAGCCGCACGTCATCGCCCTGAATACGCGTCAGGATGCGATAGCCGTCGAACTTGATCTCATACAACCACTCGCCTGCAGGGGGGGCGTCCACCAGCGTGGCAAGTTGCGGGGTAAGCAATTCGGGAAGCGCGGCCTTTGCCTTGGTACGGGAAGACGTGCGGGAAGGTTTGGCCGGTGCAGTATCGGTTTTGGTCTTTGTCGACCGGGGTTTGGCCTTCGACGCCGGAACCCGTCCAACGCCGACGTGAGCACCGCTGATCACGCTCTGCGGCTGTTTCTCGGTGATGTCGTATTCGTCGGCAGGCCGGGCGACCGAATCCTTTTCCTTGATCAGCAGCCACTGCTCCTTGCTGCCGCTGCCCTTGAGCCGGGTACGCACCAGCGCCCAGTCTCCGGTGAGCTTTTCGCCGATCAGCGTAAACTTGAGTTTGCCCGCTGCGTAGGTCTTGCGCGGATCGCCGTGAGGTTCCCAGACGCCACGGTCCCAGACAATGACGTCGCCACCGCCGTACTGTCCCTTGGGAATACTGCCTTCGAAACTGGCGTAACCCAGCGGGTGATCCTCGACATGCACCGCCAGGCGTTTCTGGGTCGGATCAAGGCTCGGCCCCTTGGGCACCGCCCAGCTTTTGAGCGTGCCGTCCAGTTCCAGCCGAAAGTCGTAATGCAGGTGGCTCGCGTCGTGCTTCTGAATGACGAAGCTCAACGCATGAGCCTTTGCCGAGCGCTTTTTGCTGCCCGCCTCGGCAGGCTCCGAGGTGATGTCGAAGTTGCGTTTGCGCGTGTATTCGCTGACAGGCTTGGCCATGGTCAATTTCCCCGTACGGCTCAGGAGGCCTTGCTGGTTTTCTTGCGAGCCGGCGCACGGCGCTTGGCGGGTTCTTTGGTGGCGGACGCTTTGGACTTGGCGGATTCGCTGGCGGACGCCTTGGCCTTGGCCGCAGGTTTGCTCGCCTTGCTCTTGCTGGCGCCGCCCTTGCCCGCCAGGCTGCGGCGCAACAGGTCGGTCAGATCGATGACATCGGCGCTCTTGCGCTCTTCCTCGCCCTGATCGGTTTCAAGGTCCTGGATCTTGCCCTCTTTTGCCTTGGTTTCGACCAGTTGCATGATCTTGTCCTGAAAAGTGTCGCGGTAGTCTTCCGGCGTCCAGTCGGCACTCATGTCCTTGACCAGACGCTTGGCCATGTCGCGCTCGCTCTTGTTCAACTGCACGTCGGTGACCGCATCGCTCAGGTCCAGATCATCGAGCTCACGCACATCGGCCGGCCAGCGCAGGATCACCATGACCAGCGCCGAAGCCAGCGGCATGACGGCAGCCAGATGCTCCTTGGTGTGCAGCACCACATTGGCCAGCGCCACTTTTTTGGTGTCGTGCAACGTCTCGCGCAGCAGGGCGTAGACTTTTTCGCCGCGCTTGTCAGGGGTCAGAAAGTAAGGGGTGTCGATGTTCTGCAAGGGAATCTGCTGGCTGTCGACGAAGCCGAAGATATCGATGGTTTGCGTGGACTTGGGATGCGCAGCACGGATCTCCTGCTCGCTGAGCACCACGTAACGGTCTTTCTCATACTCGACGCCCTTGACGATGTTCTCGCTGGAAACTTCCTTGCCGGTGACCTTGTTGATGCGCTTGTAGCCCACCGGGTCCATGCTGCGCTTGTCGAGCCAGTCAAAATCGACGCCTTTCGATGATGTCGCCGAAATCAGTGCCACCGGTATATGCACCAGCCCGAAACTGATCGCGCCCTTCCAGATTGCCCTTGCCATTGCCTGACTCCCTCAGAACTTAGAAAGGTGACAGGCCGGGGTGGGCAAAGTTTCGGCCGGCAGACGAGCGCCAGAGCGGTGTAAGCGAGGCACCTGAACGTCTGACTTTTATTTATATAACCTAAGAATCTAAAAATATGGATTAACGTTCTTTTACGGAATAAATCTGAGTGTCTATAAATGGCGTCACTTCGAGGCGCTGTTGACCTGCTGTCCGGGATCCAACAGTTGCCTTCAACGACTCTGACCCGGCTGACCACTCAAGGATTTGTCATGAACGTTTTCTGGTTTCTTCCGACTCACGGCGATGGCCATTATCTGGGCACGACCAAGGGCGCGCGCCCGGTCACGCTCAATTACCTCAAGCAGGTGGCGCAGGCGGCTGATGATCTGGGTTACTACGGCGTACTGATTCCCACCGGGCGCTCATGCGAAGATTCCTGGGTAATCGCCTCGGCGCTGGTGCCGCTCACTGAAAAGCTCAAGTACCTGGTGGCGATTCGTCCGGGCATCATTTCTCCGACAGTGTCGGCGCGCATGGCGGCAACGCTGGATCGACTGTCCGGCGGACGCTTGCTGATCAACGTCGTCACCGGCGGCGACCCGGACGAGAACCGGGGCGATGGCAGCTTCCTCGATCACAGCGAGCGCTACGAAGTCACCGACGAGTTCCTGAAGATCTGGCGTCGGGTCCTGCAAGGCGAAGCCGTCGACTTCGAAGGCAAGCACCTGCGCGTGCAAAACGCCAAGGCGCTCTACCCGCCGATCCAGAAACCCTATCCGCCGTTGTATTTCGGTGGTTCCTCCGACGCGGCCCACGACCTGGCTGCCGATCAGGTCGACGTTTACCTGACCTGGGGCGAGCCTCCAGCCGCCGTCGCCCAGAAGCTGGCCGATGTGCGGGAACGGGCGGCACGCAAGGGCCGGACCGTGAAGTTCGGTATTCGCCTGCACGTCATCGTCCGCGAGACCAGCGAAGAAGCCTGGAAAGCGGCGAGCACGCTGATCGAACACATCAGTGATGAAACCATCGCCGCAGCGCAGAAATCCTTCTCGCGTTTCGACTCCGAAGGACAGCGCCGCATGGCTGCCCTGCACGACGGGCGTCGCGACAACCTGGAAATCGCCCCGAACCTGTGGGCAGGCGTCGGTCTGGTGCGTGGCGGCGCTGGTACCGCATTGGTAGGCAACCCCGAAGAAGTAGCGGCACGCATCAAGGAATACGCGGACCTGGGCATCGAGAGCTTCATATTTTCCGGCTACCCGCATCTGGAAGAAGCCTATCGCTTTGCCGAACTGGTGTTCCCGCTGCTGCCGGAGCCGTACGCCAGCCTGGCGGGACGCGGCATCACCAACCTGACCGGCCCGTTCGGCGAGATGATCGCCAACGACCTGCCGCCGCAGGCCAAGTGATGTCGGTGCAACTGCTGACCCTACCGCACTCGCCTGCGCTGGCCACCTCGATCAGGGCCACGGCGCAGGTGTTCGAAGACCCGAAATCCAGAGCCCTGCTGGAGCATGTCAGGCAGGTGGCTCCCAGCGACGCCAGTGTGTTGATCATTGGCGAAACCGGCACCGGCAAGGAACTGGTTGCCCGTCATGTCCATGCACTCAGCGCCCGCCGCGACAAGCCATTCGTGGCGGTCAACTGCGGAGCCTTTTCCGAAAACCTGATCGAGGCCGAGCTGTTCGGTCACGAGAAAGGTGCCTTTACCGGTGCTATCGGCACCAAGGCAGGCTGGTTCGAAGAGGCCAATGGCGGCACGCTGTTTCTCGACGAGATCGGCGATCTGCCCATGAGCCTGCAGGTCAAATTGCTGCGCGTGCTTCAGGAGCGCGAAGTGGTGCGTCTGGGTTCGCGCAAGAGTATTCCGATCGATGTGCGGGTGCTGGCGGCCACCAACGTGCAGCTAGAGAAAGCCATCAACGCCGGACACTTCCGTGAGGATCTTTACTACCGACTGGACGTGGTCAATCTGGAACTGAGCCCGCTGCGGGACAGGCCGGGGGACATCCTGCCACTGGCGCTGCATTTCATTCAGGTCTACAGCCAGCGTCTCAGGAACGGCCCGGTCAGGGTCAGCCCGGAAGCCGAGCACAAGCTGAAAACCTACAGCTGGCCCGGCAATATCCGCGAGCTGGAAAACGTGATTCACCACACCCTGCTGGTTTGCCGTGACGGGGTGATTCAGCGCGACGACCTGCGCATGTCCAACCTGCGTATCGAACGTCAGGATGAATACGCTCAGCAGGAAGAGACCCCGGAACAGTTGCTGAACCGGGCATTCCAGACGCTGTTCGAAGAACAGGCCGGTGCCCTGCATGAAAAAGTCGAGGACGCACTGCTTAGAGCGGCGTATCGATTCTGCCATCACAATCAGGTGCACACCGCCAGCCTGCTGGGCCTGACACGCAATGTCACACGCACCCGGTTGATCCGAATCGGCGAACTGGCCGTCAACAAGCGCAGACCGGGTGAGGCCCTGCAGGGAGACCGGATGCTGCACCTCTCCGTGTGACCGGACCTTCGCTCAAGGACGAGCCATCACCTGTCCCATGATCCGAAAGCTGCCAAGCGACGGACTCAGTCTGCCAGATGAATGGCCAGTGCCTTGGCCTGACTCGCCACATCGTTCACAGCGGTACTCTCCCACCACATCCCGCGCAACGGCGGGCCCATGGCGAACAGGCGTGAAGAATAACGGCCTTGTGCATCACGCACGGCGCCGCGGGAATCGGCTGCGATGCCCAGCGCCAAAGGCCCCGGCTGGATCAACCCTCTGGCCAGCAGTTGACGCGGTAGAGCACGATTAACGCGACGCCAGTCGTATTCGATGCCGGTGGAATTGATCAACGCATCGCCAGTGATTGATGATGGCTTATCATCGCCTCGGTAACGCAGCGTAATCTGCACTTGACCTGACGCCAGGGTCGAGACTCCCTGTAACGATGCCGCATGGATGCTCAGTCGCCCTTCCTTCAAGAGCCGCGCGACCAGTGCCGCACTTGGCGGCGGCGAGCGATGATGATGACTCTCCCACCAGGGCCGCACGTGACGGACGAACTGACGACGCTGCCTGTCGTTGGCCTGGTTCCACAATCGCCCAATGTTGGCGCGGACCGTGTCCAGCGGTGCCTGCCAGTCGATACCGCTCTCGATGGCCAGTTCACATTGCTCGCGGACCTTGCGAATCAACTGCCGGGTGGTGCGGATGCCGTGATCCTGGCCGAGAAAATCCGGCCATTCGGGCGGCTGTCGCCGCACATGGGGTAACAGTCCATGACGGGAATAGACTTGAATCGGCCCCCGGTGCCCTGCCTGTTCGAGCGATACCACGGCGTCCACCATTGTTAGCCCGGAACCAATGATCAACACACGTGCCTTGGGATCGAGCTCGCGCATGATCTTGACGTCCCACGGATCGAGCGCTGCCGCATTGAGCCCGCTCGACTCGCGCTGCGGTGTACGCGACGCCGCATACATGCCAGTCGCCAATACGGCGAAGTGCCCTTGCAGTACGCGGCCATCGGCAAGCGTGGCAGACACGCCAGCGGCCTGCTCCTGGATATCCACGACTTCGCCGTGCACGTGCTCGACGGACGATCCTCGGGTCGCACCCAGTGCCTGGGCTTCCCTCAAGCGCTGCTGAACATAGAGTCCGAATACTCCGCGTGGTGGAAACAGCTCGGCGACCGGCACCCGTTGCGCGGCTGCCTCGGGCCAGCCGCCGTTGGCAAGGTATTCGGTGAGCCAGCGCGTCAGATCATCAGCGTCATCCGCGTCGGCACTCATGCGGGCGGCATTGCCATTGAGCGTGTGGCCGATCTCCGTTGCACTGTAAGCCTCACCGCGGCCCAGCTCTTCACGGGTTTCGACAATCCGGATTCGACGCTTTCCGGGTATGCGCAGCAATTGCACGGCCAGCATGGTGCCGCTCAGCCCGCCGCCGACAATCAGGATGTCGGCGGTCGGGTTATGGTCGTCGATCATCGAACGTGGCCTCTGGCGAATGTTGCAATGAATGGAGGTCGGTACGTTAAAGCACCACATTGCGCACAAAGCGCAGCGTGACGTTACCTTCGTTGCAATAACGGTGCGGCTGACTGCTGGGGAACATGTAGAACTCGCCGGAGCCGACCTTTCGAGGTTCGATTCCATCGGAAAACCGAATGGTCAGATCCCCTTCAACGACATAGACCTGCTCGCTCCAGCCTTCCGGGTCGGCGTCGGCTGCATACAGGTCGCCGGGCGCCAGGCAGAACTCCCACAACTCGACTTCACGCCGCGCATTGGCCTTGGCCAGCAGAACGGCCTTGCTGCCGTGAAGCGTACCCGCCCAGGCGAGTTCATTGATACGGCTGTGGTCGCGGATGTCTGGTGCCTGAATCAAGTCGCTGAACGCCACTTCCAATGCTTCGGCAACCCGATCCAGGGTCGCCAGACTGACGTTCCTTTCACCGGCCTCGATGGCCACCAGCATGCGCCGACTGACGCCTGACCGTTCTGCCAGAGCCGTCTGACTGAGGTCGGCCGCGTTGCGCAGGCGTCGCACGTTCTGACTGACATGCTGCAGTACCGGCGCGCGCTGGGAATTTTCTTTGTCCATGGGAGTGCTCATCCGAATCCGTTGCGCATTATACTGCACACTTTCGCGACGCCATTGTGTGTCGACCCGCTTGTCACAAGCAAGGCCGTGGGATCTGGAGCCGACATGAAGTCTATCAGCCGTACACCCCGTATCAGCAAGGCGGAAGCCGTCCTCATCTTCATCACCATGCTGTGGGGTGGCACCTTCCTTCTCGTGCAGCACGCCATGACGGTCAGCGGTCCGATGTTTTTCGTCGGCCTGCGCTTCGCGGCCGCCGCCATGATCGTCGCGCTGTGCTCGATGAATGTCATGCGCGGGCTGACGCTGCTGGAGCTCAAGGCCGGTGTCCTGATCGGCGCCGCAATCATGCTCGGCTACGGCTTGCAGACCATTGGCCTGCAGACCATTCCCAGCAGTCAGTCGGCGTTTATTACAGCGCTCTACGTGCCGTTCGTACCTTTGCTGCAATGGCTGGTACTGGGGCGGCGTCCGGGTCTGATGCCGAGCCTTGGCATCGTCCTGGCCTTCACCGGCCTCATGCTGCTTTCAGGTCCGCAGGGCGCTTCGCTGCACATGAGTCCGGGCGAGATTGCCACCTTGATCAGCGCGGTGGCCATTTCCGCTGAAATAATCATGATCAGCGCCTATGCCGGCAAAGTCGACGTGCGGCGGGTCACCGTGGTGCAACTGGCGACCGCCTCGATCCTGGCGTTCCTGATGATCGTTCCGACCCAGGAACAGCTGCCGGACTTTTCCTGGTTACTGGTATTCATCGCCGTAGGGCTCGGTGCTATGAGCGCGGTGATTCAGGTCGCGATGAACTGGGCTCAGAAAAGCGTTTCGCCAACCCGGGCAACAGTGATCTATGCCGGTGAACCCGTGTGGGCGGGCATTGTCGGACGACTGGCTGGTGAGCGTTTGCCGGGCATTGCCCTGCTGGGCGGGGCCCTGATTGTGCTTGGGGTGATTGTCAGTGAAATGAGGCGTCGTCCAACCACCGTCGCCCCGATGGCCGTCGAAGAGGAAGGCGTGGAAAAAGCGGACTGAAAACACAGGCTGATGCTGCAATTGAAATCAGACCCGGCCAGGATGGCTGACAAAACGCTATCAGACACTTTTTGTAGGAAATTCGAAAAACTGTCCCTTTGGTCTCGAAGTGTCTGGCACGTATGATGCTTGATATTTCCCCGCAGATTAGAAGCCTATGTCCCTGATAGTTCTACTGCTTCTGCCTTTCATCGGCAGCTGTCTGGCGGCGTTTTTGCCGCACAACGCGCGTAACGCGGAATCCCTTCTTGCAGGTCTCGTCGCCCTGATCGGCGCGGTTCAGATGGCCTTGTGGTTTCCGCAGATCGCAGACGGCGGTGTCATCCGCGAAGAGTATTTCTGGCTGCCGAGCCTGGGGTTGAATTTCGTCCTGCGCGTCGATGGCTTCGCCTGGTTGTTTTCCATGCTGGTGCTGGGAATCGGCGCACTGGTGTCGCTGTATGCCCGTTACTACATGTCACCGGACGATCCGGTGCCGCGCTTCTTCGCATTTTTCCTGGCTTTCATGGGCGCCATGCTCGGGCTGGTGATGTCCGGCAACCTGATTCAGATCGTGTTTTTCTGGGAACTGACCAGCGTATTCTCGTTCCTGCTGATCGGCTACTGGCACCATCGCGCGGATGCCAGACGCGGTGCCTACATGGCGCTGATGGTCACCGGCGCAGGCGGTCTGGCCTTGCTGGCGGGGATGATGATTCTGGGTCATATCGTCGGCAGCTACGATTTGGACCGTGTTCTAGCCTCCGGCGACGCCATCCGTGCCCATGCGCTGTACCCGGTCATGCTGACTCTGGTCCTGATCGGCGCACTGAGCAAAAGCGCGCAGTTCCCCTTCCATTTCTGGCTGCCTCACGCCATGGCCGCGCCAACCCCGGTGTCGGCGTATCTCCACTCGGCGACGATGGTCAAGGCGGGCGTAT
Source organism: Pseudomonas sp. AC016 (assembly GCF_979253365.1). Classification (NCBI taxonomy): domain Bacteria; kingdom Pseudomonadati; phylum Pseudomonadota; class Gammaproteobacteria; order Pseudomonadales; family Pseudomonadaceae; genus Pseudomonas; species Pseudomonas sp. AC016. Next base: position 5,563,542 of record NZ_CEEDCC010000001.1, on the reverse strand, counting down.
TTCTCATGGCACGCCTGTGGCCTGCCCTTTCAGGCACCGAACAGTGGTTCTGGATCGTCAGCGGTGCCGGAGCCTGCACCCTGATTCTCGGCGCTTATGCCGCGATCTTCCAGAATGACCTGAAAGGCCTGCTGGCCTACTCGACCATCAGTCACCTTGGCCTGATCACCCTGCTGCTGGGCCTGAACAGCCCGCTGGCTGCCGTCGCTGCGGTGTTTCACATTCTCAACCACGCCACGTTCAAGGCCTCGCTGTTCATGGCGGCGGGCATCATCGACCACGAAAGTGGCACCCGGGATATCCAGCGACTCAGCGGGCTTATAAAGCTGTTGCCCTATACCGCGACGCTGGCCATGGTCGCCAGCGCCTCAATGGCCGGCGTACCGCTGCTCAACGGATTCCTCTCCAAGGAGATGTTCTTCGCCGAAACCGTGTTCATTTCCGCCACTGCCTGGGTCGAAATCGCACTGCCTGTCGTGGCAACCATCGCCGGTGTATTCAGCGTGGCCTATTCATTGCGCTTCACCGTCGACGTGTTCTTCGGACGAATCGCCAAAGACCTGCCGCACATGCCCCATGAGCCGCCACGCTGGATGCGTGCGCCGGTCGAGTTTCTGGTGCTGGCCTGCATCATCGTCGGCATCTTTCCATCCCAATCGGTCGCACCGTTGCTGGCGGCTGCCGCCCAACCGGTGGTCGGCGGAACCCTGCCCGAGTACAGCCTGGCGATCTGGCACGGCTGGAACGCGCCGATGATCATGAGTCTGGTGGCAATGGCCGGCGGTATCCTTTTGTACCTGCTGCTGCGCAACTCACTCAAGACCGACCGTTTTCCTGTTCCGCCGCTGGTAGGCCGCCTGAACGGCAAACGCTTCTTCGAACGCAGTCTGGTGGTCGTGATGCACTGGGCGCGGCGCTTCGAGCGCAAGGTCAGCACGCGCCGGCTGCAGCCGCAGTTGTTCCTGCTGGTGCTGGCGGCCGTGATGGGCGGCTTCATTCCGATGTACTTCAGTGGTCTGACCTGGGGGGATCGTCCGAAGATTCCGGGCTCCGGCGTGTTCGTGACACTGTGGTTGATTGCGATTGTCTGCGCGCTCGGTGCGGCATGGCAGGGCAAGTATCACCGCCTGGCAGCACTGGTCATGGTCAGCGTCTGCGGCCTGATGACCTGCATCACCTTCGTATGGTTCTCCGCGCCTGACCTGGCGCTTACCCAACTCGTTGTCGAAGTCGTGACGACTGTGCTGATCCTGCTCGGCCTGCGCTGGTTGCCACGCCGTAACGAAGACGTCGCAGCCACCAGCACCCGACTCAGAGCCCGCACCCGCCGGATCCGCGACTTCGTGCTGGCGGTAATGGTCGGCCTTGGCATGGCGATCCTGTCCTATGCCATGCTGACCCGCCAGACACCCAACGCCATCTCCTCGTTCTACCTCAGCCGTGCCCTTCCGGAAGGCGGCGGCACCAACGTGGTCAACGTCATGCTGGTGGACTTCCGCGGCTTCGACACCTTTGGCGAGATCACCGTGCTGGCCGCTGTCGCCCTGACAGTCTTCGCCCTGCTGCGTCGTTTCCGCCCGCCCAAAGAGAGCATTCCATTACCTGCCCAGCAGCGTCTGCTGGCACGCGACGTGGTCACCGACCTGATCAACCCGCGCAGTGCGAGCGACACCGCTCTGGGCTTCATGATGGTCCCCGCCGCGCTGGTACGCCTGTTGCTGCCGATCGCCTTCATCGTGTCGATGTACCTGTTCATGCGCGGCCACAACGAGCCGGGCGGCGGTTTCGTTGCCGGGCTGGTCATGTCGGTGGCGTTCATTCTGCAGTACATGGTCGCCGGCACGCAGTGGGTCGAAGCGCAGATGAGCCTGAGGCCCTTGCGCTGGATGGGCACCGGCCTGCTGTGCGCCGTGCTTACCGGAGCAGGCTCGATGGTGCTGGGTTATCCGTTCATGACCACCCACACCGCGCATCTGCATCTGCCGATTCTGGGTGATATCCACTTCGCCAGCGCATTGTTCTTCGACGTCGGCGTCTATGCCGTGGTCGTGGGGGCGACGCTGCTGATTCTTACCGCGCTGGCTCACCAGTCGGTTCGCAGCCATCGCCCGACCCCGTTGCCCAAGCCTGTCGCCAACCCGCAAGGAGCCCTCTGATGGAAGAAGTCATCGCAATTGCCATCGGTGTTCTGGCCGCGTCAGGTGTGTGGCTGATGCTGCGCCCGCGTACCTTCCAGGTCGTGATGGGCCTCTGCCTGCTGTCCTATGGCGTGAACCTGTTCATCTTCAGCATGGGTAGCCTGTTCATCGGCAGGGAGCCGATCATCAAGGACGGTGTTCCCCAGGACCTGCTCAACTACACCGATCCCCTGCCCCAGGCACTGGTGCTGACGGCCATCGTAATCAGTTTTGCCATGACCGCGCTGTTTCTGGTGGTGCTGCTGGCGTCCCGAGGCCTGACCGGCACCGACCACGTTGATGGCCGGGAGCCCAAGGCATGAGTTGGCTGAATCAACTGATCATTGCCCCCATCCTTCTACCGCTGGCGACGGCCGGGCTGATGCTGTGGCTGGGCGAGAAACGTCGCCCACTCAAGGGCCGTATCAACCTGTTTTCCAGCATGCTCGGGCTGGGTATATCCGTCGTGCTGCTGTTCTGGGTCCAGGACACCGGCAGCACCGGTTCGATAGGCGTGTACCTGCCGGGTAACTGGGGCGTGCCGTTCGGCATCGTACTGGTGGTGGATCATCTGTCGGCCATGATGATGGTGCTGACCGGCATTGTCGGTGTCTGCGCCCTGCTGTTCGCCCTGGCCCGCTGGGACCGGGCTGGAGCCAGTTTCCATGCACTGTTCCAGATTCAGCTGATGGGCCTGTACGGCGCCTTCCTGACCGCTGACCTGTTCAACCTGTTCGTGTTTTTCGAGGTCCTGCTCGCAGCCTCCTACGGTCTGATGCTGCACGGTTCCGGCCGTGCCAGGGTCACCTCGGGGCTTCACTACATCTCGATCAACCTGCTGGCCTCGTCGCTGTTTCTGATTGGCGCCGCGCTGATCTACGGGGTGACGGGTACCCTGAACTTTGCAGATCTCGCGATCAAGATCCCGCAAGTATCCGAAGCCGATCAGGGTCTGCTGCACGCCGGGGCCGCGATTCTGGCCACCGCGTTTCTGGCCAAGGCTGGCATGTGGCCCTTGAACTTCTGGCTGGTCCCCGCCTACTCCGCCGCCAGCGCTCCGGTTGCGGCGATGTTCGCGATCATGACCAAGGTCGGCATCTACACCCTGCTGCGTCTGTGGACACTGCTGTTTTCAGGTCAGGCGGGTGCGTCGGCGTTCTTTGGCGGCGACTGGCTGATTTACGGCGGCATGGCAACCATCGTCACGGCAGCCATTGCAATCATTGCGGCCCAACGACTGGAGCGCATGGCCAGCCTGAGCATTCTGGTCTCGGCAGGCATTCTGTTATCGGCCATCGGCTTCGCGCAGCCAAGCCTTACTTCTGGCGCGCTGTTCTATCTGGTCAGTTCCACACTGGCCCTGAGCGCGATGTTCCTGCTGGCCGAGCTGGTCGAGCGCTCGCGCTCGGCCAACGAGATTCCACTGGAAGAAGACGCCGACCAGTTGCCACGCACACTGGAGTCACTGCATCCACCGCCCGGCACCAACCTGGACGAAGAGCAGAAAGTCGTGGTCGGGCAAGTCATCCCGGTCACCATGGCATTCCTGGGTTTGAGCTTCGTGATCTGCGCGCTGCTGATCATCGGCATGCCGCCGCTGTCCGGCTTCATCGGCAAACTGACCCTGCTCAGCGCGCTCATGAATCCGCTCGGCCTGGACGTCGCACAGGACGAAGCCCTGTCGACGCCTGCCTGGATGCTGATCGCACTGCTGATTTTCTCGGGGCTGGCTTCGCTGATCGCCTTCTCCAGACTTGGCACCCAACGATTCTGGACGCCATACGAACGCCCTTCGCCGATCCTGCGTCGCAACGAATGCCTGCCGATCATCATCCTGCTGGGCCTGTGCGTTGCCCTGACGTTCAAGGCCGAACCATTACTGCGCTACACCCAGGACACGGCAGCTGCCCTGCATGAACCCAAGCAGTACGTGCAGTCGGTTCTGGCAACGCGTCCGGTGCCAGGCCCCAACAGCAACGCTGGCGCGCCGGAGGTACAGCCATGAAGCGCCTGTTCCCCGCCCCCGTTTTTTCTCTGGCCCTGTGGGCGTTGTGGCTGGTGCTGAACCTGTCGATCAGTCCGGGGCATCTGTTGCTGGGTGCGGTGCTGGGCTTTCTGGCACCGTTGCTCATGGCGCCGCTGCGACCGTTGCCGGTGCGCATTCGCAAGCCGGGCGTCATCCTCAAATTCCTGCTGATGGTCGGGTGGGATGTGGTGGTCTCAAACTTTCAGGTCGGCGTGAGTGTCTGGCGACTCAAGCGTCGTCCGCCGCGCTCGGCCTTCGTCCGAATACCGCTGGACCTGCACGACGCCCACGGCCTCGCTGCGCTGGCGATGGTGACCACAGTAGTACCCGGGACTGTCTGGTCGGAACTGGCGCTGGATCGCAGCGTGCTGTTGATGCATGTCTTCGATCTTGAGGACGAGGCGCAATTCATCGAGCACTTCAAGACCGTCTATGAGCGCCCCTTGATGGAGATTTTCCAATGAGTGCCCTGCTCGACACTGCCATTCTGATCAGCCTGCTGATCTTCGCCCTGTCCATGGTCATTACCCTGATCCGGCTGATCAGAGGACCGTCTGCCCAGGACCGCGTACTGGCGCTGGACTACCTGTACATCACCGCGATGCTGATGATGCTGGTGCTGGGTATCCGTTATGCCAGTGACACGTATTTCGAAGCCGCCATGCTGATCGCATTGTTCGGCTTCGTTGGCTCGTTTGCCCTGGCCAAGTTTCTGCTGCGCGGAGAAGTAATCGAATGACTTCACTACCGATGAACGTGCCTTTCTGGGCCGAGGTACTGACTGCCGTGCTGTTGATTGCCAGCAGTCTGTTCACACTGACCGGAGCACTGGGGCTGCTGCGCCTGAAGGACTTTTTCCAGAGAATGCACCCGCCTGCCCTGGCTTCGACACTGGGTGCCTGGTGCGTCGCGCTGGCCTCGATCGTCTACTTCTCCGCACTCAAGTCGGAGCCGGTGATTCACGCCTGGCTGATCCCTGTCCTGCTGGCGATCACAGTCCCTGTGACCACACTGCTGCTGGCGCGAACCGCGCTGTTTCGCAAGCGCATGGCCGGCGATGACGTACCGGCGGAAGTCAGCGGCGGACGCAACGACGGCGAGTCCGCTGGCGGATGACGAGCGCAGTCGCCAGCGTTATTCGCTGGCTTTGAATGACAGTTCGCCCTTGCGCCATTTTGCAGCCTTGCCGACAGCCGTCTTGAGCGTCTTGCTCATGCCGGACTGAAGCTGTTCAGCGGCGGCAAAGACCATGAACACCGTGTGACCTTCCTTGAACACAATGCCGTGACCTTCAGCGGTATCGACAAACGCGTAATCGCCCAGTCCGTAGACGGTCAGTTTGATTTCACGGAATCTGATTTCGAACTTCCCACCCTCACGGCTCGGCAATACAGAGGCGCGAAAATGATCACCAACCTTGAGTTCAAGGCGCGGTTTGTCATCGACGACCATGGCGGACTCGGTGTCGATCTCTGCGATGTAGATGCCTTCGGCCGACTGTTCGGTGACATAGACAAAACGTGATTGAAACTGCTTGACCAACTGTGCCCGCAGATCGCCGAGCACGAATAACGCGTGCGTATCCAGGTTGCTTACAGCCAAAGTACAAACCCCCAACGTGATAAATGATGCTGCCCGGTATGCGGGCAGTTAAAAGTCGTTCATCCGTGTTGCCGCATGGCGCGACCAAGACCTGCTGACGCGCTGCACTGCGGGATGCCAGGCAGGCCACCACGTACCCTGTGCAGGCTGGCGACGGATTCTACCGGCTCACAGCGTCAACGGGATATATACCTTTTGTACAAACGATGTCGCACAGGCGTCACCTGCGATGAACCCGAGACGCCGTGGACACGTAAGGGGTACCTGATTCTCACTGAGGAGTGACTCGTCGCATGTATGAACATAGCACTTGCCTTGCGTATAAGAAAAGTCGGCTCATCTCTACGCAAAAATGCATCGAACTCTTGTCCGGGCAGACCACTCCGATGCAGGACCAATGACTGTACGGGGTTCGCCCTCGTCGAGGAGATGACATGGAATTGCCCAACCCTGACCTGCCAGGCCTGTTCGCCCAATTGGGTCTGGATAATGACGAGAACAGTATCGATGCCTTTGTTGCCCAACATCGACTGCCCGATGAGGTGAAACTGATCGACGCCGAATTCTGGACTCCCCAACAGGCAGCATTCCTCAAGGAAGAGCTGCGCGCCGATGCCGAGTGGGCACCTGTGGTCGACGAACTGAACGTACTTCTGCACAAGCAACCCTGACCGAAAAAAGAGTGATGCAGATCAGACTGCATCACTCTCCCAGGCTTATTGAGGATAGCCATGCTGTCCGACATTGGGATGCAGCACCCGTCCGCCTGGCTCCGGCGCATGCACGAACACCGCGTCACCCAGACTGCCCAGCCTGCCTATCGCCGCGCTCCAGTGCGCCGAATGATGAATGTAGCGCCAGCGAAGAATTTTCTCTTCATCGTCGCTCAGCGTGTATGGATCCCCCCGCGCATAATCGATCAGCTTGCAGGCAATGCCTTCAAGTTCGGGCGGCAGTTTGAGTTCCTGCACGATGGGAATCGGTTTGAACGGTACGCCCTCGTCACAGGCCAGTGCATGCATGACGCGCAGATGCACCCGTGACAGATGACCGAACACCTGACGCCGCAGACAGACAGCAATAACCGTCGAACGCCCCCCGAAAGATCCCCTGCCGCGAGACCGGCACTGCTCATCACACACCTGAACCTGCAGCGACGCCTGTGTGTCCAGCGGATCGATCCAGCGCTCTGCATCCATCTCGCTCAGCTCGGTCTGCGCCTGCAGCCATGCCGACGTCGATTCGTGCAGATCGTCCGCGTACAGCGTGCTGACACGTGGCCGGGTCAGCATTACGCTTTCCTCCATCTGCGGCAGGTAACCGCCGCCGATGTCGGCATGCGCGCCCGGCAGCACGATTTCTCGCGGCCACACCGGTCTGATGCTGTTCAGCGCAAAATTGCGGCGCAATTCATCACGGGCCACCAGATGCAGGACCTGCTGTGCGCAATCGGGCGGCAGGTAAAGGTTGACGCGTCGATTGGCCGAGTCACTGACGTTGCCCAGATCCTTGAGGCTACCGATAGCAGCCACGGTATCGAACAGACCAACCACCTTGATCCGCACGCTGCCGTTTTTCCAGCTGAAGTCTTCGCTCAACCGAACCTTGCGACTGCCGAGCACAGGCTCAAGCAGGCCTGCGGACTGTTTGAGCACTTCGTTGACGAAGTGCCTGGCTGACGCGGCGCCCCGACTGAACCCAAAGACATCCAGTTCGATCGCCTCGATGACGCACCCCGGATTGAGTTGCGGGAACGCTCTGAGGCGCGAGTCCAGCTTTCTGATCGCTCGCTCCACCTTGGCCACCACGCCCGTGGGCCCACGACCGAAACTCTGGCCCGGCCAGAGCGAATCGCGACTGCCCGATGTCGTTCCCGCGCCACTGACATAGATCGGCCAGTAAACCCGTAGTCCACCCCCATCATTGGCGGCAATCTGCTGATCACGATAGAGATCGACCAGCCGGGCGATATTGGTCAGATCATTGCTGTAACTGCTGGAAGGGTCGGAATGGCGACCTGCACATTCCCTGATATGCCGTTCGCCATTGACTTCCATAAGCGCCTGACAGTCCGCGCCGATCCGGCTATTGAGTCGGTTATTGCCTGTTCCGTCGAAGAAAACGCCTGCCCGTATGGTGACGCGCAGTGCAGCCGCGTCCGAAACGGTAGCTTCTTCTTTAACATTCCCTGTATTTTTCATCCTGTTTCCGTCCTTAGATGTTCCCTGTAGCGGCGATTGTCAAATCAACTATTTACGCCGTTGATTCAACTAGCTTGCTCAGCCCATACGAACAGTCAAGTCACGGAAAGACTTTTCAGAAACTTCCTACAACAATAAAACACGCACACTAAATCAGGGCAAACAAACCCGATAAAAATAGAGAAACAATATTTTTATATATCAACCACCGCAGTAAACATATTCAAACTGTTTGCCGCCCTTTTGAACGCTATTCAACCGCAAGTGAGTTATCCGTCACTTCAAGGCTGCGGCTTCAGGCTTGTAGCCCAGTCTCAGTCCACCCCAATGCCTGCCCTTGACCATGATCGGCACCGAGAGGTCATGCATCAGCTCACCGGTGTCGCGGGTGTAAGTCTGCAGCAGCACCGGCTGTTGATGACTGCCGCAACGGATGCCGGTGCGATCATCGAATTTGCGCTTGCTGCGGTTGCGGGCGTTGTCGACAGCAGGGTCGCCGGTCAAGGGCTGGTTGAAGGCATTGTTATGAGTCGGTACGTAACCCTGTTGCGTGCAGGCGATGGCGAACACCAGCCCTTCATGCCGCGACAGCAACGGCTCCTGCACAGCGGGCAGGACCTGATCGGTATAGCGGTCGAACCGGGTATTGAAACGCGTCGGCAACGTATTCGGGATGGGTTTGTACTGCCGGTCGAACAGATCATCGAGGCTGACGGTGCCCCGCTCGATGTCGGCTTCGAACTTCGCCGCGATCTGCTGCGCGCCCTCGCGGGCCAGATCGTAGATGCGCTGGTGGTAATCATCCAGGCCGACCTGTGCCAGACGCTGACTGATCGTTTCGGCCTGCCCCTCCATCTGCACGGCCGCCAGAGCCAGATGCCGGGTCTGCTCGTCGCTGACGGCCAGATCGCCGCGCATGCGCTCAACGGCCTCGAACAGGCCGGCCAACTGGTCCTGATTGGTCTGCGCGCCATGGGCAATTTCACCCACCTGGCTCTCCACCTCGACCGCCAGACGCGCGATGCTGTCAAGGTGCTCACCGGTCAGTTCCACCTGCTGAACGCCACTGTCCAGATCCGCTGACAACTGGCGAATCTGTTCGACCACCTGGGTGGTGCGTTGCTGGATATCGGCAACCATCTGCCCGACTTCCTGTGTGGCACTGGCGGTACGACCGGCCAGCCCGCGCACCTCATCGGCCACGACGGCAAACCCGCGCCCGTGCTCGCCGGCGCGTGCGGCCTCGATAGCGGCGTTGAGCGCCAACAGATTGGTCTGGCTGGCAATGGACTGAATCACCATTGTCACGCGCTGGATTTCCTCGCTGCGCTGATTCAATGCCTCGATCAGTTCACGGCTCTCCACCGCTCCCTGACTCAGGCGGTGCATGCGCTGAATGGATTCGTTCAAAACCACGCTGCCCGCATCACTGCGCTGACGGGCCTGGCTGGCCGCGCTGAGGGCCTGTTGGCTCAACTGGGCCGTCTGCCGTTCTGTCGTGATCATGACGTCGGCGCTGCTCACCACCTGTTCCGCAGCATCGAGTTGCGACTGCACCCGGCCTGCCAGTTGACGCACGGAAAACGCAACTTGCGCAGCGGATAGCGCGTTATGGCTGGTGGTTCGAGACAGATCGCGGGTCAGATTACCGATGGCGCTGTCTTCAGACACGACCGCGGGGCGAAGGGCGTTGGCAGGCAGCAGACGTGGCAGCCAGATAACCAACAGGGCGACCGGCACGGCAAGGTAAAGGGAGACGCTGACAAAATTGATCGCCGCCAACAGCAGGCACAGCGCGAGCGTCTGTATAACGGGCACCCAGGACCGGTTTGCCACGAAAGCGTTGTCGGACATGCTGCATCACCCCAAGCGTTTATTTATCGTTGTTTGTCCTCATTAAACGCCAGAAACCGGCCATCTGCCATGAGCCATTGGTGGTAAGGGCAATATTCCTTTCAATAAAACGCAGGCACAAGAAAACCGGGAGGCAATCGCTTGCCTCCCGGTTTCGTGACACCTGCCCGCTGCCTGTGAATCAGGCCTGGCGCTGGTGCTTGTCGATCTGCTCGTGGCGCTCTTGCGCTTCGATGCAATACTTGGTCGTCGGGCTGATCAGCAGGCGTTTCAGGCCGATCGGCTCACCACTGTCATCACACCAGCCAAAAGTGTCTTCAGCGATACGCGACAGCGCCATTTCCAGCTGCGGCAGCATGCGCTGATCACGATCGATCACGTTCACCAGCCAGTGACGCTCTTCTTCCACAGAAGCAGCATCGGCGGGATCGGCAGGGGTATCCAGGCTCTCGATAGCGATGCGGCTTTGCTCGATTCGCTCGTGGATTTCGACCTTCATGTTCTGCAACAGCTCGACGAAGAAAGCGTGCTGCTCGGCGTTCATGTAGTCATCGGCCGGCATGGCCAGCAACTTTTCCTTTGTCATTGATTTCTCTATAAAAAAACGTGCATTGAGGAGCGGCTCAACGTTGCCGTACAAGCGCCATGATCTCCAAGCGCCACCTGGCACTCAATTTACGAGGGGCGGCAGTCTAAGGCCGCCTCGCGCACTCGGCAACACAATTGAAGTCTTTTGGCCAACAATTGCGCGGCAGCCCCTGAAAACCGGGCACCAAGCCTGTATTACGCTGGGTCGGATGAGGGTCTGACCGACACAGAACCAATCGGTTCCAGCTACCTTATAACGCACAAAAGGGCCTCGAAGGCCCTTGTGTGCGCAGGTTGCTGTCAGCGCTTGGTCTTGCGCTTGTTGCGATACTGGTCGATGACCACAGCTACCACAATGATCAGTCCCTTGATGATGTCCTGAACGTAGGCGTCCACCCCGACGAACGTGAACCCGCTGGCCATGACGCCGAGGATCAGTGCGCCGATCACCGTACCGGTGATGCGCCCCACCCCGCCCGCCAGACTGGTGCCACCAATCACCGCAGCGGCGATGGCGTCCAGCTCATACGACATGCCCATCCCGGCCTGTCCGGTTGCTGCCCGCGCCGACGCCACGACACCGGCAAGGCCGGCCAGCAAACCGGCGATGCTGTAGACAATGACCAGATGACGCTTGACGTTGATCCCGGAAGTACGGGCCGCCTGCATGTTGCCGCCGATGGCATAGGTGTACTTGCCGTACTTGGTGTAGCGCAGTGCAATGTGGAAGATGACCGCGACCACCAGAAAGATGATCACCGGCATCGCGCCCTGGCCAATGGCGGTGTAGGAGTCCGACAGCATGCTCACTGGCTGGCCTTCGGTGTAGAAGCGCGCCAGCCCGCGGGCCGACACCATCATGCCGAGGGTCGCGATGAACGGCGGAATGCCGGTGATGGCAATGATGCTGCCGTTGATCGCACCGGCCAGCAATCCGACCCCCAGCCCGACCACCACCGGTATCCACACCGGCAGATCGGTCAGCGAAGGAAAGACCGCACGGGAAAAATCCGAGGTCTGCGCAAGGCTGGCGGCAACCATCGCCGACAACGCCAGTACCGATCCTGAAGACAGGTCAATGCCGGTGGTGATGATCACCTGCGTCACGCCAATGGCCAGCAGACCAATGATCGACACCTGCAGGATCATCAGCACCAGCCGCTGCGAATTGAGCAGAAAGCTCTGATCGCGGACGATCCAGCCGAACAGTTCGAAGATCAGACCAATGCCGATCAGGACCAGAAAAATGCTCAGTTCGGTCGGCAGTCGCCGTTTGTTCTTGGTCGGCGCCAGGGCCGGCTTGTTCTGCAAGATAGCGTTGCTCATGGTGTTACCCTCTTGTTCTTGTTCTGGCGTGTTCTTCTGGCCGAGGCCAGCCCTGCGAACTCAATGGACTCGATGTCCGGAAGCCAGATGCATGACTTTTTCCTGAGTCGCTTCACTGCGCGGCAGGATCCCCATCATTTCGCCTTCGTGCATGACCATGACCCGATCGCTCATGCCCAACACTTCGGGCAATTCCGAGGAAATCATGATGACCGCCATGCCTTCGCTGGCCAGAAAGGCGATCAGGCGGTAGATCTCGGCCTTGGCGCCCACGTCGATACCGCGGGTCGGCTCGTCGAGAATCAGAACTCTGGGGTTGGTCATCAGCCAGCGGGCCAGCAGCGCCTTCTGTTGATTGCCGCCGGACAGCGTGTCGATGCACTGTTCCAGCGACGGCGTCTTGACCCGCAGCTTCTTGCACATGTCTTCGCACAGCGCCCGCAAGGCCTTCTGTTTGACGAAGCCATTGCCCGCGTAATTGGCCAGTACTGCCATTTCCATGTTTTCCATCACTGAAAGGCAGGGAAACAGTCCGGTCAGTTTCCGATCCTCGGTCAGCAGCGCAAAACCCAGCCCAATGGCCTGATGAGGATCGCCGATGCGCACCGCTGCGCCATCGTATTGAATTTCTCCACCGTCGCTGGGCGTGATGCCGAACAGGGTCTCCGCCACATTGGTACGGCCCGAGCCCATCAGCCCTGCAATGCCAAGAATCTCACCGGCATGCAGATCGAAGGACACGTCCTTGAAAATGCCATCCAGGCGCAGATCACGTACCGACAGAAGCAGATCGCCGATCGGTTTTTCACGTTCCGGGAAAAGCTGGGTCAACTCGCGACCGACCATCATCGAAATCAGGCTGTCGCCGTCCATGCTTTCGGCGCGCTGCAGGCCGATGTAGCAACCGTCACGAAACACCGCCACTTCGTCTGCGATCTCGAACACTTCATTCATCTTGTGGGTGATGTAGATGATGCCCTTGCCCTGCGCACGCAGGTCGGAAATGATCGAGAACAGATGCGCGACTTCGGTTTCGGTAATGGCCGAGGTGGGCTCGTCCATGATCAGTACATCGGAGTTATAGGAAACCGCCTTGGCAATCTCGACCATCTGCCGCTCGGCGATGCTCAGATTGCCCACCAGCTCTTCCGGGTCCAGCTTGATGCGCAGGCGTTCGAGCAGTTCGGCGGTGCAGCGGAACATTTCCCGGTGGTCGATCATGTGCAGGCCGTTGAGTTGCTCACGGCCGATCCAGATGTTCTCCGCAATGCTCATGAACGGCATCAGGTTCAACTCCTGATGGATCATGGCAATCCCGGACTGCAGGGCCGACAGCGGCGTGTCGAACGTGACGGGCTTGCCCCGCAGGCGAATTTCGCCTGCGTCGGGCTGATAGATACCGGCAATGATTTTCATCAGGGTCGATTTGCCGGCACCGTTCTCACCCATCAGCGCCAGTACGCTGCCGGGACGGACCCGCAGTTGCACATCGTTGAGTGCAATGACGCCTGGAAAACCCTTGCTGATATTGCTGATTTCCAGCAGATAAGGCGGTTGGGCATTCAGGGCATCGTGACCTGCACTACCGGAGGAATCGCGCTGGGCGGGCGTGGGGGTGGCAGTCGCTGAACCGGGCATGGTGACAAGCTCCTCAAGCGACAGGGCCGGTGCGCAGGATCCGCCCGGCCTGTCGGCTGTTCTTATTTGAAGGTAACGACGTTTTCAGGCGTGATCAGGCGGTACGGAATGACGATGGTCTGAGACTCCAGGGTCTCCTTTTTCGCCAGCTTCACGGCTGCATCGATAGCGCCGTTGGCCTGACCCTTGGCATCCTGAAAGACCGAGACCGTCAGGTCACCCTTGGTGATCGCGTTGAGCCCGTCGGGCGTGCCGTCCACACCGGCCACGAAGACCGAGCCCTGCTTCTTGCCAGCCTGCTTCAGGGCCATCGCCGCACCGATTGCCATTTCATCGTTGTTGGCGAGTACGGCGTTGAAATCCCGGCCCTGGGTAATCCAGTCATTGGTCAGGTCCATGCCCTTCTGGCGCGACCAGATGCCGGTCTGTTCCTGATCGATCTTGATGCCGGGGTATTTTTTCAGCACTTCCTTCACGCCGTCGGTACGGCCTTTCGTGGAGTTGTTGGCCAGATCGCCCAGCAGAATCATCACGCTGCCCTTGCCGCCCATTTTTTCGGCGATGTATTGCATCTGCAGCCGCCCGGCCTCGACATCATCGGAGGTCACGGTGGCAACGCCTGCAGGCAGTTTGGGATCATCCGGGCGGCGGTTGACGTAGACCAGCGGGATGCCGGCAGCGACCGCAATCTTGGTGATTCTGGCGGTGGCGGCGGTGTCCACCGGGTTGACGATCAGGGCGTCGACTTTCTTGCCGATCAGTTCCTGGACCTGATCGAGCTGCTTGTTCACATCAGCCCGGGCGTCGACAAACTGCAGCGACACGCCATCGGGCATGGTCTTGGCCTTGGCGCTCATGTCTTCGCGCAGGTAGGTCAGCCAGGTGTCGTCGAACTGCGACATGGCAACGCCCACCTTGATATCAGCCAGGGCGGCACCGCTGCCGAGCATCAGCGCCAGGGCCATTGCGGTGAAACGAATCGGGGTCTTCATGAAGGTCTGTCTCCAAATTCTTGTTGTTGTTCGGACTTGGTAACGACGTAGCGATGAAGCTATCAAGCAAGGCGTGACTTATCGGGGCAGGCGCACGCCGGTCGCGCCGGGAATGCAGAACAGCAACGCATCCTTGTGGCGCACACACATGCCGCTTGCGACGAGGGTCAGGAAGCGCTCCATGAGTCGGATCCAGAATGCAGGGGGTGCAGAACGCTTGGCGGGTACGCCAGAGGTGGGGGTTTTCATCGACAGTACCTATCTTGTTTTTGTTGGCTTGCTACCTGTGACGTTCAGACATGTCTGACAGCCCAGAGGGTTCGATAGTCGGTAACCTGAAAACGACTCTATTGGAAAATATTTTCCAATTCAACTGATTTTAGAATTTATTCTGTTTTTTCTTTTGTCAGCCCGGAAATGCCAGAAAGCCCGACTCCCTGATGGGTGCCGGGCTATCCGAATGCATCTATTCATCCACTCAAAACGTTACAGAACCACGACGCGTCCCTCACGTGAACTCAGACGTGCCGCGTCCATGACCTGGGCCGACGCAACGGCATCGTGCGGATCCACCGGTAGCGGACCCTGTCCGTGGACCGCGTCCTGCAACTGGCGATAGAACGCCAGCCAGCATCCACGCTCGGAAGGCACCCGTTCACGATGATCGCCCTGCTCGAACCAGCCCCAGCGTCGATGTTCCTCGACGCCCCAGCGCTCGCCTTCGGAGCGCGGAGTCAATCCGGCAAACGCGGCGTCTTCCTGACCGTCCAGCCCTTCGACGCTGTAACAGCCCTGTGAGCCGCTGACCCTGAAGCGCGGCCTCGGGGTGTTCTGCAGACAACTGCCGGACAGGTGCGAAACCACACCACTGGCATGGGTCAGCGCGACGAAGAAGGTATGGTCCAGCTCACGCTCAGTGCCTGCGAACTGCAGTTCGGCGTACACCCGCTCCACCGGCCCGAAAAGCACCAGTGCCTGATCCACCAGGTGACTGCCCAGATCGCGCAGCACCCCGCCGCCGCTCGCCTTGCCCACCGAGCGCGGCGAATAGCGTTCGATACTGGACTCGAAACGGCTGATCGTGCCCAGCACCTGGTTGTCGATCAGCTTGCGCACCGTCAGAAAGTCCGAATCCCAGCGTCGGTTCTGATAGACGCTGAGCAGCACGCCACGCTGTTCGGCGGCTTCCACCAGTTCACGGGCCTGCGCGGCATCGTTGGCAAACGGTTTATCGCTGACCACGCCCACGCCCAGCTCGATGGCTTGCAGTATCAATTCACGACGTGATGCCAAGGGCGTGGAGATCACCACCACATCGACACCGGCCTTTACCAGTTCAGCCAGCGTGTCGAAGGTGGCGACGCCGGGATGATCATTGGCCACTTCCTGCCTGCGCTCGGGTGACCGGGTGACGACCCCCACGAACGTCGCGCCTGGCAAACTCGAAATCAGCGTTGCATGGAAGTAGCGTCCTCCCTTGCCGTAACCCACCAGTCCTGTTCGCATGGCATTCTCCTGTCCAGCAATAGCCTGGCAATGGTTCAAAACAGGCGCCGCTGATAAAGCGGCGCTTTCACGTCAGCCTCCGGTCAGTTGTAAAACACCGGGCGTTGTTCCAGGCTGATCGGCACGATCGCCCCGCTGCCCTGCGCCTGGACGCAGGCATCGGCGGCGACGGCGGCGCAATAGCCATCCCAGGCCGAAGGGCCCGTGAATGTGCCAGCAGTGACGCCATCAATGAAAGCCTGCAACTCGACGTCATAGGCGGCGATGAAACGGTCCTTCCAGTCCATCAGGATCGCGTTGGACAGTTTGGCCTCGCTGCGCAACTGCACTTGCGACGGCTCGGGCAGTTTGGCAATGCCGGTTTCGCCGACCACTTCGCACTGAATGTCGTAGCCATACTGGCAGTTGACGAAGACCTCCACATCGATACGTGTGCCACGCGCGGTTTCCAGCATCACGATCTGCGGGTCGCGCATGTGAGCCAGCGCCTTGCTGGTCTTGCGCGGGAAGACCACTTGCACCGAGACGTAATCGTCGTTGAGCAACCAGCGCAGCACGTCAAGTTCATGGATCAGCGTGTCGGTGATCGCCATGTCGGTCTTGTAGTTCTCGCCGACCCGCGGGTTGCGGTGCGCGCAGTGCAGCATCAACGGCTCGCCGATCTGGCCACTGTCGATCACCGCCTTGAGGGCGCGATAGCCGTGGTCGTAAGGCCGCATGAAACCGACCTGCACCAGACGCCTGCCCCCTGCGATTTCGGCTTCGACGATGTGTCGGCAACCTGCCGCCGTGACCGCGAGCGGTTTTTCGCAAAACACCGGCTTGCCCGCTGCAATGGCGGCCAGCACGTACTCTTCATGGGTGGCGCCCCATGAGCAGACCAGCACCGCTTCCACGTCGGGCGCGGCGATCAGCGCATGGCCGTCGGCGTACACCTCGGCACTGATGCCCAGGTCGCTGACCACTTTTGCGGCCTGCTCCAGATTGATGTCGGTGACGGCCACCACCTGGCTGCCGATCAAAGCCTTGCTGCAACGACGGATATGATCCTGACCGATTGCGCCTGTACCGATCACACCTAGTTTCAAAGTCATTTCACTGTCCTGTATGAATGATTGTTCTTGTTTGAAGGTCTGCAAAAACGCTTTTGATCAGTACTGACGGGCCTTGGCCAGTTGCTGGTTGAGCTTTTCGTACACTTGGGCCGTGGTGCCGGTGGTCGAAACCTCGGCCACTCCGACCCGCCACCACGACAGGTATTTGTGAATCATGGTCTTGGGCAGGACCTTGATATCGATCAGGGTCGAGACGGTCTGACGCTGCGCATCCGCCAGCGCTTCGTACAACTGTTCGGCGGTACTGACCTTGTAGGTCTTGCAGCCATACGCCGCCGCGCTCATGGCGAAATCCACCGGCACGAAATCGCCGTCGAGCTGGCCGGTCTCTTCGTTGCGGAAGCGGAACTCGGTGCCGAAGCTGTTCATGCCGTGCTCCATCTGCAGGTTGTTGATGCAGCCGAACGTCATGTTGTCGAGCAGCACGATGTTGATCTTGCGCCGCTCCTGAATCGAGGTGGCCAGCTCGGAGTGCAGCATCATGTAGGAGCCGTCCCCCACCAGCGCGAACACCTCCCGCTGCGGCTGAGCGAGCTTCACACCCAGCGCGGCGTTGACCTCGTAACCCATGCAGGAGTAACCGTATTCGACGTGATAGGTATCGACGCCGGTGCTGCGCCAGGCACGCTGCAAGTCACCGGGCAGGCTGCCCGCCGCGGCGACGATCACCGCATCGGCTGGCAGGTTCTGATTGAGAATGCCCAGCACGCGGCTCTGGGTCAGGCACGATCCGGTCAGCTCGATGAAATCGCGCAGCACGGCCGGATCCATGTGGTCGTTGATTTCCGGGACGAAATCCTCAGGCTGATATTCCACGGCATACACGCGGTCGACTTCGGCATCCAGTTCGGCCCTGGCCGCTCGTGGTGCGTCGCCCCAGGCAGCCCGATAATCGCGGCTTTCCAGTTGTCCGGTCAGCGCCTGCAAGGCCACCTGCGCATCAGCCAGCACTTGCACACCGTCCAGCTTCTGCACATCGAAGGCGCCGACGTTGAGGTTGAGGAACTGCACGTCCGGGTTCTGGAACAGCCATTTGGACGCGGTGGTGAAATCGCTGTAGCGGGTGCCGACGCCGATGATCAGGTCAGCTTCCTTTGCCAGCCGATTGGCCGCGATGGTGCCGGTTTCGCCGATGCCGCCCATGTTCAACGGGTGCGCCGAGACGATGGCGCTCTTGCCCGCCTGGGTTTCAGCGAAGGGAATACCGAAGCGTTCGGCAAAAGCCTGCAGGGCCTGCGCAGCCCCGGAATAGCGCACGCCCCCGCCGCATATAAGCAGCGGCTTGCGCTTGCCGACGAGCAACGCCAGCGCGTCGCCGAGCATTGCCTGGCTCGGCGGTCGACGGTCGATGCGGTGCACGCGTTTCTGCAGGAAGCTGTCAGGGTAATCCCAGGCTTCGGCCTGTACATCCTGTGGCAGTGAAAGCGTCACGGCGCCGGTGTCTGCCGGATCGGTCAGTACGCGCATGGCATTGAGCGCTGCGCTCATCAGCTGCTCGGGACGGTTGATGCGGTCCCAGTATTTGCTCACGGCCTTGAACGCGTCGTTGGTGCTGATGCTCAGGTCATGAAATTGCTCGATCTGTTGCAGCACCGGGTCCGGCTGGCGGCTGGCGTACACATCACCGGGCAGCAGCAGCAACGGAATACGGTTGGCCGAAGCCGTGGCCGCTGCCGTAATCATGTTCGCCGCACCCGGCCCGACCGACGAGGTACAGGCGTAGATCTTGCGACGCAGGTTTTGCTTGGCAAAGCCGATCGCCGCGTGGCACATGCCCTGCTCATTGCGGCCCTGATGGACGACCAACTCGCCGCTGTCCTGTTCCAGTGCCTGGCCCAGGCCAAGCACATTGCCGTGACCAAATATGGTGAACACGCCAGCGACGAATTTGCTCTGCACGCCATCGATTTCGACGTACTGGTTATCAAGAAACTTCACCAGAGCCTGAGCCATGGTCAGTCGGGTAGTACTCATGCTCGCACCTTGTTGTTGTTTGAGGTGGAAGGTGTTTTCAGCCCGCCGCTACAGCGCGAGACAGGTGGCCCATGCTTGCCGACATTGCCTGAGAGATGTCGTCCAGCGCATGCACGCTCTCGGCAAACGGCTCGAAGGACAGGTAGCCGGTGTAGCCGCCGCCCAGCAGGCGTTCGATCTGTGAGGCATTGCCAAGAATATCCGCCTCGCCCACCAGCACCCGATGCCCGTCGCGAATGCTGTTGAGCGGCGCATCTGCATCTTCGACGCCAGAGATGTGCACCAGTCCGGTCAGCTCCGGAAACAGCTCGACCTCACCCGCAAGATGGTGGTGAAAGGTGTCATGGACCAGACGAAACACATCCAGCCCGCCCACCTGTTTGATTGCATCGACCGCCTGACGCTTGAGGCGCAACGAACACTCCTCGAACCCCAGCGGCTCGACGAAGCCCAGAAGACAATGCTCGCGCAGGATCGGCGCCAGCGCCGTCAATGCGGTGCGCAGGGCCGAGGCACGTTGTGCGGCACTGCGCGGGTCGGCACGGTCGTTGAATGGACACAGCACCAGCCCCTCGGCACCACAGTCACGGGCGTACTGCGCGAGCTTCGTCACCTGGGCATGGCGCTCATCGTTCCAGACGTCGAACGGATACAGCGCATTGATCGACAGGACGCGCACACCTTTTGCGGCGCACTGCTCACGCACCACCTGTGGCGGCGTGCCGTCCTCGATCTCGATGCCCTTCAGGTCGTTGCGAATTTCGATGGCATCGGCCCCGAGGCTGACCGCCATATCAAGAAAATCAACCAGTGACAGACGCGGTGCGACCATTCGGTTGAGGGCAAAACGCAGGGGTTGGCTCATTGTTTTTGTTCTCCACTTCCCGTTGAAGAAAACTACTTGGCGGTCGGCATGCTGAATTCAGGGCCCTTGGCGATACTGTCCGGCCAGCGCTGCATGACACTTTTGTAGCGGCTGTAGAAGCGCAGGCCTTCTTCGCCGTAGGCATGGTGATCGCCGAACAGCGAGCGCTTCCAGCCACCGAACGAATGCCAGGCCATCGGCACCGGAATCGGCACGTTGATACCGACCATGCCGACCTTGATGGAACGCGCGAACGCACGCGCCACACCGCCGTCGCTGGTGAAGCACGAGACGCCGTTGCCGAATTCATGAGCGTTGATCAGCTCGACCGCACTGGCGAAATCAGGTGCATGCACGATGCCCAGCACCGGTCCGAAAATTTCTTCCTTGTAGATCTGCATGTCGGGCGTGACGTTATCGAACAACGTCGCCCCGACGAAGAAGCCCTGCTCGGCACCCGGCACCTTGAAGTTGCGCCCGTCGACGATCAGTTTCGCGCCCTCCTTGACGCCTTGGTCGATGTAGCCTTCGACCTTGGCCTTGTGCACGGCAGTGACCAGCGGCCCCATGTCCGAATCGGCGTTCATGCCGTTGCCGACCTTGAGCTGGTCGATGCGCGGCAGCAGTTTGTCGATCAACGCCTGACCCACCTCACCCACGACAACCGCGATGGAGATCGCCATGCAGCGTTCGCCAGCGGAGCCGAAGGCAGCGCCAATCAAGGCATCGGCGGCCTGATCCAGATCGGCATCGGGCATCACGATCATGTGGTTCTTCGCACCGCCCAGCGCCTGGACGCGCTTGCCGTGCGCCGTGCCCTGCTGATGGATGTACTCGGCAATTGGTGTCGAACCGACGAAGGACACCGCTTCGATATCAGGGTGCTGCAACAGCGCATCGACCGCGACCTTGTCGCCCTGCACCACGTTGAACACGCCATCGGGCAGACCGGCTTCCTTCAGCAGGCGCGCCATCAACAGGCTGGCCGAAGGATCACGCTCGGACGGTTTGAGAATGAAACAGTTGCCGGTGACGAGCGCCATGGGAATCATCCACAGCGGCACCATGACCGGGAAGTTGAACGGCGTGACACCGGCGCAGACGCCCAGTGGCTGGCGCAGGTTCCAGTTGTCGATGCCGCCACCGATGTTGTCGCTGAAATCGCTCTTGAGCAGGCTGGGAGCACCGCAGGCAAATTCGACGATCTCGATACCGCGCACCACTTCGCCACGCGCATCGGACAGTACCTTGCCGTGCTCACGGCAGATGATCTGCGCCAGCTCGTCATGATGACGGTCCAGCAATTCCTTGAACTTGAACATCACGCGGGCGCGGCGCAGTGAAGACTGATCGGCCCAGGCCGGGAAAGCCGCTTTCGCTGACGCAACCGCTTCATCGACGGTCTTGAGGCTGGCCAGCGCCACGCGTGCCTGAACATTGCCGAGCGCCGGATTGAATACGTCGCTGTAGCGTTCGCCATCGCCGTTGTGCACCTGCCCGTTGATGTAGTGGCCGATCACCGGTGAATCGCTCATCTGACTGACTCCATATAAAGAGAGAATTAAAGTTCCAGCAGCCAACTGTGCTGCGGATCGTTATGGAACTGCCACGCGCGGGTCGGACCGGCCATCACGTTGAGGTAATAGGATTCGTAGCCATAAGGCACGGTGACCGGGTGATAGCCCTTGGGCACGACCACCAGATCGCTGTTTTCCACGGCCATGGCCTGATCGATGCTGCGGTCGTCGGTGTAGACGCGCTGGAACACGAACCCCTGAGGCGGATTGACCTGGTGGTAATAGGTTTCCTCGAGAAAGCTCTCGTGAGGCAGGTTGTCCAGGTCATGCTTGTGGGGCGGGTAGCTGGAGGAATGGCCGGACGGCGTGCGCACTTCGACAACCAGCAGCGAATGAGCGACTTCGGTGTCCGGCAGGATGTCGCACACGTAACGGGTGTTGGCGTTCTTGCCGCGCACGCTGCGCTTCATGCTATCGGGTGTGATCAGCCGCGCTGGGGCGCGCTTCGTGCGGTCGCCGGGCGCTTTGCAAACCGCCAGATGGGCCGGCCCCAGCGCAGTGAATTGTGCCTGGCTGTCAGGCGGCAGGTAGACCGCAAACGGCGATTTCTCTTCGAACACCGAGTGTCGGTCACCGATGTTTTCCCAACTGAACGCACCCTGCCCCGGCGCTTCGCCGCTGACACTGGCATGTCCGGTGAGCAGCACCACACACAATTCATGATCACCGGCATTCAGCGGTAGACGGTCCCCGGCCTCGAGCCGGTAGGCGGAGAAGCCCACGTACTCGAGTGCGCCCTCAGGTAGCGCAACGATGTCTCGACCCTGAGCTTCGCTTTTGATCAACAGATTCATTGTCCAGTCCTCCTTATCGAGCATCGGCCAGCAATTGGCGCAGCGTGTCATAGCCTTTTTTGGCATAGACGTAGCTGGGCGCGACGGCTGGATCCTGTTCGGCCTCGACTACCAGCCAGCCTTTGTAATCGGCTTGCAACAGCACCTTGAGCAACGCCGAAAAATCAATATCACCATCACCCGGAACCGTGAACGTGCCGTTGATGATGCAGTCCGGAAAACTCCAGAGATTATTGCGCGCCAACTGCACGACCGGCTTGCGAACGTCCTTGAAATGCACATGGCAGACGCGGTCGATATGGCGGCTCAGCACGTCGAGCGGCTCGCCACCGCCCATGTAGCAGTGACCCGAATCGAACAGCAGTCCCACTTCGCTGCCGGTCAACGCCATCAGGCGATCGATGTCCTGGGGGGACTCAACGTAGGCGCCCATGTGATGGTGGTACGCCAACCGCACACCTTGCGACAGCGTGAACCGGGCCAGCTCGGTGAGCTTGTCGGCGTAGTCACGCCACGCTTCATCGGTGTGAAAGCGCGGTCGTTCGACCAGAGGAATACGCTGCCCCTGAATCGAGTCGGCCACCTCGCCATAGACCAGCACCGAGGCGCCGTTTTCGGCAAGCAGTTGTACGTGAGAGGCAATGGCTTCGATTTCTTCGGCCACCGAGCGACGGGCCAGACGACTGGAGTACCAGCCGGACACCAGCGCCAGGTCGTAGGGCCGCAAGACATCGCCGACGCCCTTGGCGTCCCTGGGAAATTTGCCGTTGAGCTCGAAGCCTTCGTAGCCGATGGCCTTGCCTTCACTCAGCGCAGTACTGAGCGGCGTTTCGCCACCCAGCGCTGGCAGGTCATCGTTGCTCCAGGAAATCGGGTTGATGCCGATGCGGATATTGGATACGGAAGCGGGCATGGCTGGACCTTTTTGTTGTTATCACGGCGTCAATGACGTTTGAATTCAGGCGCGGCTTTCGCGCCAGGATTCAATCAACCAGTTGAACGTGCTCTGTACCCTGGCCACCAGGGTCGCGTCATCGATCTCTCCGGCCATCCAGGCCCGGCTCGGTTCGCGAAAGATCGTCCGGCCGACGGCAAAACCCTGGCAGGTGCGGCTGTTGCGTGCAGCGGCAAATCCCTCCGCCAGACTTTCGACCGGCGCATTCAAGCCCAACAGCACCACACCACGGCAGTACGGATCACGCTCTTCGATCAAGGCATCCAGCTGCTGCCAGACTTCGGCAGTCTGTGCTTCGATCTTCCACCAAGCAGGATAGATGCCCAGGTTGTAGAGGCGCTTGAAGGCCCGCAGCATTACGTCGGGATAGGTCGAGGGGTGATCTTTCGGCGGGATGATTTCCAGCAGCAGCTCGTGCCCGCTGACCTTGGAAGCCTCGTACAGCGCCTTGATCTGCGCTTCCTGTTCCAGGCGCAGCATCGGTTCGTCATCGGGGTGGTATTGCACCAGGCACTTGATGATCTGCTCTTGCGGCCAGTTGATCAGGTTGCTCCCAATCGAGCGGCCATGTTCGAACGCCAACGGCCTGGAGCCCTGAATTTCGACCGGACGCGCCACCCACCAGCCACGACCGGTGGCGGCATTGAGCGCATCCTGACCGAAACGCTGGTCGGCCAGCAGTCCCACATCAGCCTCGACACCGCGGTTGCGCAGATCGTGTTCGACCCGCTCCACCGCCTGCACGAACAGTTGCTTGATCCTGCCGATACTGCTCAGGTCGCGGCCCGCCTGTTGCGCCAGTTCGACCAGTTGCCCGCGGTGATCGAACGCAAAAATGAATAATTGCTTCCACTGTTTGCGTGGGATGCTGACCTGATGCAGCCGCTGCAGGCCGATATCCTGGTCCGGCCGGGTAATCGGTTCCGGACTGTTGAACAGGTAATCCAGCTCGGCAGGCGTGGGCATGGCCGGGGCGCAGGCGTGACGGGACACTACCAGCCCGCCACAGGCGTTGGCCAACTGACAGCAGCGTTCGTCACTGGCGTCCTTGAGCCAGCCGCTGAGGAAACCGGACATGAAGGCGTCGCCCGCCCCCAGCACGTTAAGCACTTCGACCCTGACGCCGGGATAGATCGCACCGTCTTCCAGACGCGCCGGAATCGCACCATGAATCACCGTGCAGCCTTGCGGACCGAGCTTGACCACCAGCGTGGCAGCCGTGTGCTCGCGCACCGTGCGCAGGGCGCTCAGCAAATCAGTCGCACCGCCGGCAATCAGGAATTCTTCTTCTGTGCCGACGATCAGATCGAAACGCGGCAGGATGCGCTGCACATGCTGGCTGACGTTCTGATCGGCAACAAAACGCGTCTCCCCGTCGGCCTTGCCGGCCAACCCCCACAGCACGGGGCGGTAATCGATATCCAGCACCCGATGGACCTGATGCTTTTCGGCATAGTCGAGGGCCTGGATACTGGCCTTAAAGACCTGATCGGTAGAGAAATGCGTGCCGGTGATCAGCAGCGCCTTGCTGGAGGCGATCTGCCCCTCGTCGATGTCTTCGGCGCGCAGGGCCATGTCGGCGCAATTTTCGCGGTAGAACACCAAGGGAAATGTTTCGCGATCTTTCAAGCCGAGCAGCACCATCGCGGTCAGCCGCTCGGGGTCGCGCTTGATAGCACTGACATCGCAGCCTTCGCGAGCCAGGGATTCAACCAGAAAGCGCCCCATATGGTCATCGCCGACCCGACTGAGCATGGCTGATTTCAACCCCAGCCGCGCGGTGCCGAACGCGATGTTCGCCGACGAGCCGCCCAGGTATTTGGCGAAGCTTGAAACGTCTTCGAGGCGGGCACCCACCTGCTGCGCATAAAGATCGACGCCCAGGCGTCCAAGACAAATTAGATCCAACT
The DNA here is from genome assembly GCF_979253365.1 of Pseudomonas sp. AC016. NCBI lineage: Bacteria > Pseudomonadati > Pseudomonadota > Gammaproteobacteria > Pseudomonadales > Pseudomonadaceae > Pseudomonas > Pseudomonas sp. AC016. Next base: position 5,538,442 of record NZ_CEEDCC010000001.1, on the reverse strand, counting down.
GACGCCCGGTAGCAAAGCGTGTCTGGCCCATGGTGGCTCCTGTTATTTTTATCAGCCTGCAAGGCGCGTATCAGGTACACGCCGTGCCTTGTGAATGCAGCCTAAAACGTCCTGACGGATCAATCAATATTTATTCTATAATTTTTTTTTGTGGAATATTTTTTCCATAACCCGTCGCAAGTGCTGGCACAATGGGCAGGCAGGTGCGATATAGTTCCAATCCTGCCAAAAGCAGCCTTTATTGTCGGGGCTTCGCTACACGCCAATGCCTCGGAAAAACGTAAGAAGGATTGACTATGAACAGCACCGACCAGCCGTCTCTGCCAGAGGCTAGCGTCGACCTGCCACCGACCAGCGCCGAAGGCCTGTTGCGGCTGATCACCGACGAGTACGATGCCCTGCCCCGTCAGCTCAAACGCATTGCCAGCTACATGAGCCAGCAGAGTGACCGGATCATGGTTGACCGGATCAGCGATATTGCGCGGGAATGCGAGGTCCACCCGTCAGCCATCGTGCGCTTCTCGCAGCGCTTCGGGTTCAGCGGTTTCAGTGAGATGCAGGCGTTGTTTCGCGAAGCCTACACGCACAAGACCACGCCGGTGCAGAACTACCAGCAGCGTATTCGCAGCATGATTGCCAACAAATCGCACAAGGCCAGCGGCGGCGACCTTGCCCGCGAGTGCGTGAACGCGACCCTGTCCGGGCTGGAACGCCTGGGTGCGGAACTCGATGATGAGGAATTCGAAAAGGCGGTGGATCTGGTCGTCAATGCCGACAATATCTACGTCGTGGGTGTACGCCGTTCCTTCGCGGTCGCCGACTATCTGGTCTACAACCTGCAGCACACCAACAAACGCATCCACCTGATCTCGGGACTGGGGGGCAGCTACCGTGAGCAAATGCGCAGCGTACGGGCCAACGATCTGGTGATCGCCATCAGCTTCACGCCGTATGGCAAGGAAACCCAGCATTGCCTGCGCATCGCCCAGCACCATCAGGCCAAGACGCTGATCATCACCGACAGCAATCTCTCGCCTCTGGCCAAACGGGCCAACTCGGTGCTGCTGGTCAACGAGGGCAGTTCGTTCGCCTTTCGCTCACTCAGCGCCACCCTGTGCCTGTGTCAGGCACTGTTCATCGCAGTGGCGTATCGACTTGAGTTGAAAGTGGACGAGATACACGAGCAGGTGGGATTCGATGACTGACGAGGCGCGCGACACGGGGAAGTAAAGCCCGTCAACACGGCCTTTTATCTCCCCCGCCAGGTTCAGGATTTGGCTTCCTCTCCCATACGCTGCTGATTTCTTTCGCCCATTTTCTTCGCACGCTTTTCCAGCACCAGGTACACCACCACGGCCAGCAACAACGGCAACAGAAAGTAGATCGCACGGTATCCGATCAGCGCAGCCAGCAGGCTGCCCTTGGAGAACTCGTGTGAAAGCAGTGTGATGAATACCGTTTCCAGCACACCAAGCCCGGCCGGAATGTGGGTGATCACGCCTGCGATACTGCTGATCAGCAGTACGCCCAGAATCGCCGGATAGAAGGCTTTCTCCGGCAACAGGATGAAGATCACCGCAGCCATCAATGACCAGTTCAAGGCACCGAGACTGGCTTGCATCAGGGCCTGCTTCATCGAAGGCAGGTTGAATTCCTGATCACGAATCTTCCACGAGCGACGTTTGGAGAAACGGCACGCCGCCAGGTACGCAAAGCACACCGCCAGCAGACCGAAACCGATCAACTGAAGCGTGTCAGTGCCGATCGACCATTCCTTGGGCAACGACAGAAAGCGCATGGAAAACACGAAACCCGCCAGCAGCATGTAGCCCAGCCAGTTGGTGATCAGGCTCAGGCTCAGAATGCGCGTGATGGTCGCCACGTCCAGCCCAAGCCTCGAATACAGTCGATACCGCAAGGCAATCCCGCCCACCCAGGAACTCAGGTTGAGGTTGAAGGCGTAACAGACAAATGTCACCGGGACGATCTGCTTGATCGACAGCTTGTGGCGCGTGTAATAACGCGCCAGAACATCGAAGCCGCAATAGGTCAGGTAGCTGAGCAGCGCCACGAAGGCCGCCATCAACAGCGTGCTGAGCTTGTAGGATTGCAGCGCCTGCTTGACCTCCTGCCAGTCCAGGTTCTTGACCAGCAGGAACAGCAGTACCGGCACGGCGATGAAGAAAAACAGATTGAATGCCCGTTTCGCCCACTTCCACTTGTCACTTTTCTTGTCACCCTTTGCTCCCTGCGAGGATGCGCTGGCTGCCTGCGTCATGATGTCTTCTCCTGATCCAGCTCGTGGTGCGCCTGTTGCTGCTCAATCACCTTGGCCTCCGGCACCACATCTTTCGCCCGCAACGGTTTCAGGCGCATGCCATGGACCGGGAACAGACCGGCGATTGCCGGAAACCTGCGCAGGAAAAAGAAGCTCAACACAATCATCGGAGCGCGCCACCACTGGCCACGCGCTGCGCCCTTCAGACTCATCTGGGTGCTGTGCGCTGCGGCAAGTTCCATCAGATGCGTCTGCAGCCGATCATTGAGCGACTGATCGCGGATGAACAGGTTGGCTTCCAGGTTCAGCGCCAGACTCAACGGATCGAGGTTGCTGGAACCGACGGTGGACCAGTCCTGGTCGATCAGCGCGACCTTGCCGTGCAACGCACGCTGTTTGTACTCATGAATGATCACGCCGTCGCGCAGCAGATAGGTATAGGTCAGACGCGAGCAGACCCGCACGAAGGGCATGTCCGGCTTGCCCTGCAGAATCAGCGTGACCTTGACGCCGCGCCGCGACGCGTTGCGCAGCTCGCGCAGGAAGCGGTAGCTGGGGAAGAAATAGGCGTTGGCCAGCGTGATACGCTGCTTCGCCTCGCGAATGGCCTCAAGGTAGCGCTCTTCGATGTCCGTCGTGTGCTCGGCATTGTCGCGCTCGGCCAGCAGCATACGGGCGTTGCCAGCCGGCTCCAGCTTGAGCGGGATCGGCGTCAGCCTGGCGCGTACCGCATCGCTGAGCATGTTCACAGCGCTGCGATGAATGTCCTGAATGATCGGCCCGCGTACCAGCACGGCATAATCCTGCTTGGCCGTCAGACCGGTGTCGGTCATGTGATCGACGCTGTAATTGATGCCGCCGATAAAACCGATTTCACCGTCGATCACCACCACCTTGCGATGCAAGCGGCGAAACAGGTTGGTGCGCATGCCCATGAACCGCGGGCGTGGGTCGAACAGCTGAATCTGGACGCCCGCATCGATCATCGCTCTGACGAACGCGGAGCTGAGGTCGGACGTGCCGTAGTCATCGACGGTGATTACAACCTTCGCGCCATTTCTGGCTGCTTCGATCACGGCCTCCTGCAGGCCGACGCCGATCCGGTCCTCGAAAATGATGAAGGTCTCGATCAGCACTTCAGTGCGAGCGGCACGAATGCATTCGAACACCCGGGTAAAGAAATCCTCACCGTTTATCAGCAACTCCACCGAGTTGCCGTCGCGCCACTGTTCTTTGCTGCGGCCAGCCGTGTTGCTCATAAGGTCACCTCCACCGCCAGCGGTGCATGATCGGAAAGATGAGACCAGGGTCGATTGGAAAGCACCTTGGGCCTGTGGGTCGTGGCGTTGCGTACGTAGATCCGGTCCAGCCTCAACAGTGGCCAGCGCGCCGGAAAGCTCTTGGCCGGTGCACCGAAGCGCTCAACGAAGGCTTCATGCAACCCGGTTCCCTGCAACAGGGCGTCGGCACGCTGACGCCAGTCGTTGAAATCTCCGGCAACGATCACCGGCTCTCCATCGGGCAGACGGCCCATCAGCTCGGCAAGCAAACCGAGCTGCTTGCGCCGATGGCTTTCGAACAGGCCGAGGTGCACACAGACCGCGTGCACATGACCATGATTCGGCACATCGAGAATGCAATGCAGCAGTCCGCGCTGCTCCGTACCGTCAATGGAGATGTCGAGATTCTCGTGGCTCACGATCGGGTATTTGGAGAGCAGCGCATTGCCGTGGTCGCCGTCCGGGTAAACCGCGTTACGCCCGTAGGCGAAGTCACTCCACATGCTGTCAGCCAGAAACTCGTACTGCGAAATGGTCGGCCAGTCCTTCACGTTCCGGGCATGACTCTGATGCTCGCCGTGCACTTCCTGTAGAAACACCACATCAGCCGACACGCTGCGCACCGCTTCACGCAATTCGGGAAGAATGAACCGACGATTGAAAATGCCGAAGCCCATGTGCATGTTCATGGTCAGTACATTCAGGGAAATGCTGGCCGATACCGGCGTAGCCTGGCCGACGGGCGTATTGGCACTGGTCAAGACTGACTCCTGGATAGATATTCAACGTATATGAAGCCACCCGTTGGCACAGGTTCCATTGCTGAACGGCAATGCCATTCCTTTGCCATATCCGCCCACTCGTCGAGCCTGGAGGAACTTTGGTCATCCGGCCCATTCGGATTTTTTCAACAGCAGTGGGGAAATCCGTATCGAGGAACCGCACGATGTCCAGGTCATGGATCAAGTCGTGGAAAGGAAGTTGCGTCATTCTGGCAGCGTGTCTGCTTTACACAGGTATCGCTCGGGGAGAGGCCTGTGACGTCACGACAACCTCCTCCAGCCCGCAGGTCCCTGTCGTTCAGGGCCATACCTGCTATGAGTTTCAACGCATGCCGCCCGGCAGTATCGACTGGTCGTGCAGTAATGAAGACAGGGGCTCAAGACCCCGGCAGAAACGGAAGGTCTCGGCGTGCCCTGAAAAACCGATAGCGTCCTGTAGCGCGACACTTACGCAGGAAGCACTGGCCAACGAGCAGTCGACCAGCAAGGAACCGGGAAAGGCCACACTGGATATTCCGAACGACGCAAAAGTGATCACCTGGTACTACGATCTTCCGGAGCAGGCTCAGGCCCGAATCGACTGCGAACAGGCCGGGGGGACATTCAGTTACCCGTTGAAATAGCGGGGAGGCACAAGGCTTGCTTATGAAGATCCATCGGAAGGACTCGCGTCAGGAAACCAGCATCCTGACAGCGCATGGGCACAGGCACCTGCGCTGCCGATGAACGCATTGCCGCTGACAGACTCTTACGCTGTGTGCCAAATCCGAGGCACACTGCCGAAAAATGCGACAAGGAATTCAGAACGTGCATGCAACGACCTCCCAACGCTACACCTTTAAAGCCCGCTGGCTGCACTGGGTCATGGCCGCGCTGATCGTGCTGGCCTATACGCTGATTCTCAGCCGCAGTCAGTTCGGCAAGGGTTCGGAATATCGCCTGCTGGTCGTGCAGAGCCATTTCTGGGTCGGTCTTCTGATCCTGACGCTGGCATTTTTCCGCGTTGCCGAGCGACGTCGTCATCGGCCACCAGGTATCACCCCGCCACTTGAAGGCGCGTTACGTGTGGCCGCAACGGTCTCGCATTACGCGCTGTATGCATTTCTTTTCATTCAGCCCGTGCTGGGCCTGCTGACGGTGATGGTGGAAAAAGGCGCCCTGCCCGTCCCGCTCACTGACCTGCAGATACCCTGGCCATTCGCGACTTCGGATCGTACGGCGGAATATTTCGAGGACCTGCACAAACTGCTGGGTTCGATTTTCTACTACGTGATCGCACTGCATGTGGTGGCAGCGATCTGGCACCACCTGGTGCGCAAGGACAATACCCTCAAGCGCATGGTCTGACGGCACGTCAGGGCTTTCGCCGAAAGCCCTGATACTGCGCAGACCAAATGTGGGCCTACTGCGCCGACAGCACCCGCGCCAGCGTTGCCTTGACCTTACCCATCCCGTCACGCAAGGCCTGCTCGATTTCAGCCATGGTGATGACAGCGGTCGACTTGCCTGCCGCCGGATTGACCACCAGCGCAAGACACGCGTAATCCAGCTCCAGCTCGCGGGCCAGCGCCGCTTCCGGCATACCGGTCATCCCGACGATGTCGCAGCCGTCACGCTCCAGCCGAATGATCTCGGCCACGGTTTCCAGACGAGGACCCTGAGTGCAAGCGTATACCCCACGATCACTGAACTCGCAGCCTTCGGCCGCAAGCGCTGCAACCAGCCGGACGCGCAGCGCTTCGCTGTAGGGATAGCTGAAGTCGATGTGGGTAACCTGTTCCAGGTCGTCGGCGAAGAAGGTGTGCTGACGGCCACTGGTGTAATCGATCAGGTCATGGGGCACGCAAAAGTGCCCGGTGCCCATCGCAGGATGAATGCCACCCACTGCGTTCACGGCCAGAATCGCTTCGGCGCCGGCCTGCTTCAAGGCCCAGATATTGGCGCGGTAGTTGACCTGATGCGGCGGCAGGCGGTGCGGATGGCCATGACGCGCAAGAAACATCACTTCACGCCCGGCGTACTCGCCCATCTGGATTTCGCCGGACGGCGCGCCGTAAGGCGTGTTCATGGGCAGAGACTGACGAATGTTCAGCCCTTCGAGCTGGGTCAGGCCGGTGCCACCGATAATCGCGTAAACAGTCATTGCTAATCCTTAGTCGATCAATTGGGCGCTGCGCAGTGCAGCAAGCGCGGCAAGCCAGCGTGGATCCTGTCGGTACTCGGTGCTGGCAACGGCATTGCCACGCATGCGGGCGATACGCGCCGAAGGCTTCACCTTCATGCGCTGCGCCGCGCTGAGCGCCAGCTCTGCGGCCGCACGGTCATTGCACACCAGCCCCATGTCGCAGCCCGCGGTCAACGCGGCTTCGATACGGCTTGCCGCATCGCCGACCACGTGCGCGCCCGCCATCGACAGGTCATCACTGAAGATAACCCCGTCAAATTTCAGTTCGTCGCGCAGAATGTCCTGCAGCCAGCGGCGCGAAAAACCGGCCGGCTGCGAGTCGACTTTCGGGTAGATAACATGCGCCGGCATGACCGCCGCCAGTTGATGACTCAGACGTGCGAACGGCACCAGATCATTGGCGCGTATCTGCTCCAGGCTGCGCTCATCGGTGGGGATCGCAACGTGAGAATCGGCCTCCGCCCAGCCATGACCAGGGAAATGCTTGCCGGTGGCCGCCATGCCCGCTGCGTTCATGCCGCGAATGAATGCGCCTGCCAGAAGGGCCGCGCGCTCGGGATCGCCCTCGAAGGACCGCGTGCCGACGACTGCGCTGCGCTGATAATCCAGATCCAGCACCGGGGCGAAACTCAGGTCCAGCCCTACTGCCAGCACCTCGGTCGCCATCAGCCAGCCGCAATGCTCCGCCAGAAGCTCGGCATCGCGCTTTTCAGCGATGGCGCGCATCGCCGGAAGGCGCACAAACCCCTGACGAAGACGCTGGACGCGCCCGCCCTCCTGATCCACTGCAAGCAACAGGTCGGGCCGAATGGCGCGAATCGCGGCACTCAGTTCACGCACCTGACGGGGATGCTCGATATTTCGAGCGAAGATGATGAGACCGCCCACTTCGGGCTGACGCAGAAACTGACGGTCTTCGCTGGTCAGCCAGGTACCGGCGACATCGACCATCAGGGAGCCTTGCAGGCCAGAACTCATAGAAAAACCCTTACACACCAGTGCCCGATTACAATGCGGGCATGGTGCTTGATCCTGAAGCCCTGTGCAATGCGAAGGACCTCAGCGATGCTCAGGCCTTGGCGGCGACAGGTGCAGGCGTGCTGCTGCTCTTGATACGCGGCTTGAGCTGAGCGGCGATCATGGCGGAATCGGTCACCCCTGTGTCCGCACGCATGCCGGCAGCCAGGAAAGGCACCATCAGGCGCATGACCTGCTCGATCGAGGTATTGACGCCGAAATCGGTTTCGGCAATGGCACGCAGGGCCTTGATGCCGGACATGCTGAACGCCGCAGCACCCAGCATGAAGTGCACGCGCCAGAACAGCTCGATGGGCGGGATACGCGGTGCGGCTTCGTTGACCAGCGTCATGTAGCGGCGAAAGACCTTGCCGTACATGTCTTCGAGGTAGCGTCGCAAGTGGCCCTGGCTCTGACTGAATGCCAGCCCCAGCAAACGCATGAAGATGGAAAGGTCATTGCCACTGCGCGGCTGCACGACCAGCGCCTGTTCGACCAGAATCTCGAGCAGTTCTTCAAGCGTGGGCTTGTGCTCGGGCTTCGCCTGACGACGCTCCAGTTCGCGTTCAAGGCTGACGCAGAAAGGCCCCAGAAAACGCGAGAACACCGCCTGGATGAGCGCTTTCTTGGACCCGAAGTGATAATTCACCGCAGCCAGATTGACAGAGGCCTTGCTGGTGATGAGACGCAGCGAGGTTTCAGCGAAACCCTTTTCTGCGAACAACTGCTCCGCAGCATCAAGAATGCGTTCAACGGTTTCCGACTGTGCCATGGCTCTCTGCCTAACAAACGAACGTTTGAAACATACGTATCATACGCCCTGATTGTCAAGCAAACGCGTTCATTTTGTGGCCGGACAGTCACGAATTCATGGATTAAACGATGAAGTGTCCGGCATTCAGGATGGTCGTTGCATCACTCGCGCACGTGACAAGCTGGTGCTTGTCGTAACCGCTCAGCGGTGAAAACGAAATAGTCGATTGCCATTGCGCTTCCACTGTATATAATCCCAGTCACTGTATAAAAAGACAGAGCGCTCGACATGATTAAACTGACGCCACGCCAGGCCGAGATCCTGGGCTTCATCAAACGCTGTCTCGAAGACAACGGCTTTCCCCCGACACGTGCGGAAATCGCCCAGGAGCTGGGCTTCAAGTCGCCGAACGCCGCTGAAGAACATCTCAAGGCGCTTGCCCGCAAGGGCGCAATCGAAATGACCCCGGGCGCATCACGCGGCATCCGCATTCCCGGTTTCGAAGCCAAACCTGACGAAAGCAGCTTGCCGATCATTGGCCGTGTTGCTGCCGGTGCACCGATTCTGGCGCAGCAGCACATCGAAGAATCCTGCAACATCAACCCGACCTTCTTTCATCCAAGCGCCGACTATCTGTTGCGCGTGCACGGCATGAGCATGAAGGACATCGGCATTCTCGACGGCGATCTGCTGGCGGTGCACACCACGCGTGAAGCCCGCAACGGCCAGATCGTTGTTGCCCGGATCGGCGATGAAGTGACCGTCAAACGTTTCAAGCGTGAAGGCAGCAAAGTCTGGCTGCTGGCTGAAAATCCGGAGTTCGCGCCTATCGAGGTCGATCTCAAGGATCAGGATCTGGTGATCGAAGGTTTGAGCGTCGGCGTCATTCGCCGCTAAGGAGACGTTATGCAGTTCCATCAAGCACCGCATTCGCAATTACCGCTGTTCGAGGCGTTCATGGCCCAGCCCATCGCCCCGATGATCACGGATATCGTCGAAACGCCCTGGAGCAATGAGCCTGAGCCTTTCAGCGAACTGTCCTTGCGCGGTGCTGCAGGGAACTGCATGAACCTGCTCGCCCCCATCCTTCGCGAGCTCAGTCAGGATGACGATGCACGCTGGCTGACCCTTATTGCGCCGCCGTCGAACCTGACCCAGGCCTGGCTACGCGATGCCGGCCTGAACCGGGAAAGGATTCTTCTGCTTCAGCCACGCGGCACTCAGAGTGCACTGGAATTGACGCGAGAGGCGCTACGGCTGGGACGCAGCCATACTGTGGTGAGCTGGATCAACCCACTCAGCACGTCGTCGCGCCAGCAGTTGATCGGTGCAGCGAGGATCGGTGAAGCGCAAAGCCTGAATATCAGACTGGGCTGAAGGCCCGGTCACTGATCAGCCGGGCCGATCAGTGCAGAACGTGGGGCCCGTCATCCTTTTCGACTTCGCCTTCGGCCAGGCGACCGGCCATTTGCACGCCAACGCTCAGCATGGCCTTTGCAACCTCGACGTGCTGACCCTGCATGAACGCCTTGGCATCGGCCGAGAAATCCAGCGTGACCAACGAGCCCTCGTCATCAGCGCGACGCAGTTCAATGCGACCGTCAGGCAGTTCGACAATTTCAAGAAAAGAGGTAGGCATCAGTACAGTTACTCCGCAATAGGCTGGCATTGTAACAGCCTGCCAGCCCTTCCATCATTGCTTTTCAGCACTCGCTCAAACCTTCACGGAAACGCACTGCAAGGCTTTTCAGCTGTTGGCGCCAGCTTTCCAGTTCTTCGCGGGTCAATTCCGGCTCCGGCTCGGCATCCAGATTCACTGCAACAATCATCGGCTGGGTCACGTCACCCTTGGGTTTGACGGGAGCACGCGGCGGCTGAAATAGCGCGTTGTAAGCCGCCAGCAGTCTGGCCAGCCAGGTCTCGCGGTGCTGAGCCAGCTCAACCAATTCAGCCATCTCCGGGATCGCAATAGCGTCTAGCACTTCCTGAGTCAGCAATTGCTCTGCACGCGGCGCGCTGGCCTGAGGCAGGCGGTAATAGCCTGCAATCTCGTGGCACAGCCCCAACAAGGCACCGTACAGATGAAACAGCACCGATTCGCGCTCGGCCTGCTGCAACGCCTGCGCATTGATCACCTGACCGTTCTCGGCCTTGCCCAGCGCTTCGAGCGCCAGCCCGGCGAAATAAATCTTCTGGTTGGTACGGGTATAGAGTTCATGAGCCATGGCAACACTCTCCATCACAATCGAATAAGACCAGCATAGCCCGACCGCATTGCCTTGGAAGAATGTCCGGCACGTGGGTGCCGGACATCAAGGATCAACGCTTGTCTTCGACCTTCCAGGCACTGCCGTCGTAGAACGCACGCCAACCGGTAGGCTTGCCTTCAACCTCGGTCTGCACGTACTGCTCCTTGGTCTTGCGGCTGTAACGGATCACCGACGGACGGCCATCCGGATCCTTCTTCGGCGCTTCACAGAGGAAGTGATACTTCGGATCGATTTCGTCCTTGTGCGGCGCGATTTCGATCACCAGTGGTGCACGGGTCTCACGATTTTTCGGGAACTGACTGGCCGCCAGGAACAACCCGGAAGCGCCATCACGCAGGATGTACGTGTCATCCACCTTGTCGCACTTGAGCTCCGGCATTTTGACCGGATCCATCTTCGGCGGCGCCGCGTCACCGCTTTTGAGCAGCTTGCGGGTGTTCTTGCACTCAGGGTTGGTGCAGCCGAAGAACTTGCCGAAACGGCCGGTCTTGAGCTGCATCTCGCTGCCGCACTTGTCACATTCCAGGCTCGGACCTTCGTAGCCCTTGATCCGGTAGGTGCCCTTCTCGATCTCGTAGCCGGTGCAATCCGGGTTGTTACCACAGATGTGCAGCTTGTGATTCTCGTCCAGCAGATAGGCATCCATGGCCGTGCTGCAGATCGGGCAGCGATGCTTGCCGCGCAGAACCCTGGATTCGGACTCGCCCTCGTCGTCCTCGGCGATTTCGTCACCAGGCGTCAGGTTGACGGTAGCCTTGCAGCGCTCCTTGGGTGGCAGGCTGTAGCCCGAGCAACCGAGGAACACGCCGGTGGAGGCGGTACGAATCTGCATCGGACGACCACAGACCTTGCACGGAATGTCGGTCATGACCGGCTGGTTGGCGCGCATGCCGCTGTCCGGCGCTTCGGCCACTTCCAGCTTTTTGCGGAAGTCACCGTAGAACTCGTCCAGCACGTTTTTCCAGTCGCGTTGCCCTTGGGCCACGTCGTCGAGGTTTTCTTCCATGCCGGCGGTGAAGCCATAGTCCATAAGGTTGGCGAAGCTCTCGGAGAGGCGACCAGTGACGATGTCACCCATCTTTTCCGAATAGAAGCGGCGGTTGTGCAGCGCTACGTAGCCGCGATCCTGAATGGTCGAAATGATCGCTGCGTACGTCGATGGACGGCCGATACCGCGCTTTTCCATTTCCTTGACCAGGCTCGCTTCGGAGTAACGCGCTGGCGGCTTGGTGAAGTGCTGGGTCGGATCGAGCTTGTTCAGCTTCAGGGTTTCGCCCTGCGCCATGTCCGGCAATACATCGTCGTCGCCAGGTTTGGCCATCTGCGGCAAGACGCGGGTATAACCGTCGAACTTGAGAATGCGGCCCTTGGCACGCAACTCGAAATCGCTGGCGGCAACACTGACGGTGGTCGACAGGTATTGCGCAGGCGGCATCTGGCAGGCCACGAACTGGCGCCAGATCAGTTCATACAGGCGCTCTGCGTCACGCTCCATGCCCGACAGCTTGGACGGGTGCATGTTGACGTCGGAAGGACGAATCGCTTCGTGAGCCTCCTGTGCGCCTTCCTTGCTGCTGTAGACGTTTGGCGATTCCGGCAGGTACTTCTTGCCGAACTCGGTTTCGATGTAATCGCGCGCCATGCTCACCGCGTCGGCCGACAGGTTGGTCGAGTCGGTACGCATGTAAGTGATGTAGCCCGCTTCATACAAGCGCTGGGCCATCATCATGGTCTTCTTCACGCCGTAGCCCAGACGATTGCTCGCTGCCTGCTGCAGGGTCGAAGTGATGAACGGCGCCGACGGCTTGCTGCTGGTCGGCTTGTCTTCACGCTTGATGATGTTGTAGCTGGAAGCCTTGAGCTTCTCCAGCGCGGCCATGGCCTGCGCTTCGTTCAACGGTTTGAAGGCTTCGCCGTTTTCACGGGCGACTTCGAAACGCACGTTGGCGCCCTTGGCAGTGCCCAGGTCGGCGTGAATCTCCCAGTATTCTTCGGGATTGAACGCACGGATTTCACGCTCGCGCTCCACCACCAGCTTCACGGCCACCGACTGAACACGGCCTGCCGAAAGACCGCGGGCGACTTTCTGCCAGAGCAGCGGCGAAACCATGTAACCGACCACGCGGTCCAGGAAGCGACGCGCCTGCTGGGCGTTGACCCGTGCAATATCCAGCTCGCCCGGTTTGGAGAAGGCTTCCTGGATGGCTTTCTTGGTGATTTCGTTGAACACCACACGCTTGAAGCGGCTATCGTCGCCGCCAATGGCTTCGCGCAGGTGCCAGGCAATGGCTTCCCCTTCGCGGTCCAAGTCCGTCGCGAGATAGATGGTGTCGGCATCCTTGGCGAGCTTGCGCAGCTCTTCGATCACCTTCTCCTTGCCGGGAAGGATTTCGTACTTGGCTTTCCAGCCATGCTCCGGATCGACGCCCATGCGTGAGACCAGCTGGCGCTGCGCCTTTTCTTTCGGCGTCAGTACCGGGCCCTCGCCTGCGGCGGCCTTGCCACGCTTGGCGGCAGGCTCTTTGGCAGCACTGGCCGAACCGCTGGTGGGCAGGTCTCGGATATGGCCGATACTCGACTTCACCACGTACTGGTTGCCCAAATACTTGTTGATGGTCTTGGCCTTAGCCGGGGATTCCACGATGACCAGCGATTTGCCCATGGATCAGAAAATTCCTGAATACTAGATGAAAGACAATGACGAGCTTGTAAAGGCCACGCTATATATAGTGGCTACAAGGTGAGGTCAAGCACAGCCTGTTGTGAATTTGCGCGTCACGAACCCGAAAACAGGCTCGGTTCGGCCTGAACCAAAGCAAAGCGCGGGACTTGCTCGCCGTCAACCTCGACGGACTCCAGGAACATATCCAACGGACGAACCCACATGCCGAAATCGCCGTAGAGCGCCTGATAGAACACGACGTCTTCTTCGGTTTCAGAATGCTTCGCCACACTGAATACCCGGTATTCCGGACCTTTATAGTGGCGGTAGAGCCCTGGTTGCAGTTGCATGGTGCAGCCCTCGTGAAACGGGTTCAAAACAGAAACACAGCCTTAACATTGGGGTTAAAACCGCTTTTTCAAAAATACAAAAGCCGGGGCATCAAGCCCCGGCTTGCATCACGTCAGGCAGATCAGACGCGTTCGAAAACGGTCGCGATACCCTGCCCCAGTCCGATACACATGGTGGAAACCCCGAGGTTGCCGCCATTCTGCTTCATGACATTGAGCAAGGTGCCGGAGATGCGCGCACCGGAACATCCAAATGGATGGCCCAGAGCGATGGCGCCGCCATGCAGGTTAACCTTCTCGTTCATCTTGTCGAGCACTTTCAAATCTTTCAGCACGGGCAGAGCCTGTGCAGCGAACGCTTCGTTGAGCTCGAAGAAGTCGATATCGGCGATGCCCAGGCCTGCACGCTTGAGTGCTTTCTGGGTCGCAGGTACCGGGCCATAGCCCATGATTGCAGGGTCCACACCGGCAACGGCCATCGAGCGGATCACCGCCATTGGCTGAATACCGAGGTCCTTGGCACGCTGCGCCGACATCACGATCATGCATGACGCACCATCTGTGATCTGCGAAGACGTGCCCGCTGTCACGGTGCCACCTTTCGGATTGAATGCCGGCTTGAGCGCCGCCAGACTTTCCAGGGTGGTGTCCGGACGAATGGTTTCATCGTAGTCGAAGACCTTGAGGAAGCCGTTCTCGTCATAACCCTGCATCGGGATGATCTCGTCCTTGAACTTGCCCTCCAGCGTCGCCTTGTGGGCGAGCTGGTGGGAGCGCAGGCCGAAGGCATCCTGTTGCTCGCGGGTAATGCCGTGCATCTTGCCGAGCATTTCTGCGGTCAGGCCCATCATGCCCGACGCCTTGGCGGCATACAGTGACATGTGCGGGTTGGGATCGACGCCGTGCATCATGCTGACGTGGCCCATGTGCTCCACGCCGCCAATGACAAAGACATCGCCATTACCCGTCATGATCGCCTGCGCAGCGGTGTGCAGCGCGCTCATGGACGAACCGCACAGGCGGCTCACGGTCTGGGCGGCAGAGGTGTGCGGGATCTGGGTCAGCAGCGACGCCATGCGCGCGATGTTCCAGCCCTGCTCCAGGGTCTGGTTGACGCAGCCCCAGATCACGTCCTCGACTTCCGCCGGGTCGATCTTGTCGTTACGCTCCAGCAGCTTGCTGATCAGGTGCGCAGACATGTCTTCCGCACGGGTATTGCGGTGCATGCCGCCCTTGGAGCGGCCCATCGGGGTGCGACCGAAGTCGACAATCACGACGTCTCTTGGATTCAAGCTCATACGTTCATTCCTCAGAAGGCGCTTAACCGAAGAAGCTCTGGCCGTTGCGGGCCATCTCACGCAGCTTCGCGGTCGGTTGATACAAGGCACCCAGCTCGGCATATTGGTCAGCGAGGGCAACGAATTCGGCAACACCGATCGAGTCGATGTAACGCAGCGCACCGCCACGGAATGGAGGGAAACCAATACCGTAGATCAGGCCCATGTCGGCTTCGGCGGCGGTTTCAACGATACCGTCTTCCAGGCAGCGCACGGTTTCCATGCACAGCGGGATCATCATCCAGTTGATGATGTCTTCATCGGTGACTTCACGCTGCTCGAAAACGATCGGCTTGAGCACGTCCAGCACTGCCGGGTCGTTGACCTTCTTCGGCTTGCCTTTCTTGTCCATCTCGTAGGCGTAGAAGCCCTTGCCGTTCTTCTGACCGAGGCGATTGGCTTCGTACAGCACATCGACGGCAGAACGACGGTCGTCCTTCATGCGGTCCGGGAAGCCTTCGGCCATGACGTCACGACCGTGGTGGCCGGTGTCGATGCCGACCACGTCCATCAGGTAGGCAGGGCCCATCGGCCAGCCGAATTTTTCCATGACCTTGTCGATGCGCACGAAGTCGACGCCAGCGCTGACCAGCTTGGCGAAACCGCCGAAATACGGGAACAGCACACGGTTGACCAAGAAGCCCGGGCAGTCGTTGACCACAATCGGGTTCTTGCCCATCTTCTTGGCGTAAGCGACGGTAGTGGCAACCGCTTCTTCGCTGGACTTCTCACCACGGATCACTTCAACCAGCGGCATCATGTGCACCGGATTGAAGAAGTGCATGCCCACGAAGTTTTCCGGGCGCTTGAGCGCCTTCGCCAGCAGGCTGATGGAAATCGTAGAGGTGTTCGACGCCAGAATGGTGTTTTCACCCACCTGCGCTTCGACTTCAGCCAGAACGGCCTGTTTGACCTTGGGGTTCTCGACCACGGCTTCAACAACCAGATCGACGTTGCCAAAGTCACCGTAGGACAGCGTAGGACGAATCGCATTGAGCGCTTCAGCCATCTTCGCAGCCGTCAGACGGCCCTTGTCGACGCGGTTACCCAGCAGTTTCGACGCTTCGTTCAGACCCAGTTGAATGGCCTCTTCACGAATGTCCTTCATCAGGATCGGCGTCCCTTTGACGGCCGATTGGTACGCGATGCCGCCACCCATGATGCCAGCGCCCAGTACGGCCGCCTGCTTCACGTCTTTTGCGATTTCGTCGTAACCCTTGGCTTTCTTTTTCAGTTCCTGATCGTTCAGGAACAGGCCGATCAGACTCTGCGCAGCAGAGGTCTTGGCCATTTTCACGAAACCCGCAGCTTCGATCTCCAGCGCCTTGTCACGACCGAAGTTCGCGGCTTTCTGGATGGTCTTGATCGCTTCGACCGGTGCCGGATAGTTGGGGCCGGCCTGACCTGCGACAAAACCCTTGGCGGTTTCGAATGCCATCATCTGCTCGATGGCGTTGAGCTTGAGCTTGTCCAGCTTGGGTTGACGCTTGGCCTTGAAATCGAACTCGCCGGAAATGGCGCGCTTGATCAGGTCCAGCGCCGCAGCCTGAAGTTTTTCAGGTGCAACGACTGCATCCACAGCGCCGACCTTGAGAGCGTCTTCGGCGGCGTTTTCCTTGCCCGACGCAATCCATTCGATGGCGTTGTCGGCACCGATGATGCGTGGCAGACGAACCGTGCCGCCGAAACCCGGGTACAGACCCAGCTTGACTTCCGGCAGGCCGATCTTCGCAGTGCTCGACATGACGCGGTAATCGGCCGCCAGGCACATCTCCAGACCGCCGCCCAGCGCGATGCCGTTGATAGCAACGACTGTCGGCACGCCAAGGTCTTCGAAATCACTGAAGATCCGGTTGGCTTCGAGGTTGCCGGCGACCAGCTCGGCTTCGGGCAACTTGAAGTTGTCGACAAACTCGGTGATGTCAGCGCCGACAATGAATGCGTCTTTGCCGCTGGTGACGATCACACCTTTGACCGACGCGTCAGCCTTGACAGCATCCACTGCCTGACGCAGTTCGTTGAGGGTGAGACGGTTGAACTTGTTGACGGACTCACCCTTGAGGTCGAAATTCAATTCGACGATGCCACTTTCAAGAGCCTTAACCGTGATGGCTTTACCTTCGTAAATCATCAACTGATCTCCACAATATGGAAGCTGAACAATACCCGCCGAACCTTAACGTTCAGCGGGACTACGACGTCGCCGTCGATGAACACGCCAAATCACACGTACATCCGCTGCGACGAGGTAGCCAGGATTCTGTCAGAGCCGTCTGACGACCAAACGCTCATTTCATACGCCCGTTTGATTTGGGTACGCACACCATCAGGCAAAACCGGATAATTGTCAATTCGCCAAAACACCCATAAAAACGGCGGATTGGAAAAGGCACAAGCGATTCCTGACCAGCAAACCGATGTTTGATTTGCCACCATTCAACAAAGTGATAATGCGAAGATCAGCTCAAAGCCCGCAGATTCTGCACCGTTGAGGCTCATTTGAGAGATGCGTCGAGAAAAACGCGACAAAAGGGAGCAGAAGGTCTAGAGTCAGCGCACTGCGCCACAAGAGGCCCGCGATGATTGCGATCACGGGTGCGCAGCGGTGATAACCGGCATTCAGCTACTGGGTGCCGGCATACCAGGAATTATCGGCCTGCCTGGCCAACCCCGGCCCGATGTTGTTATCGGGCTTTTTATTGCCTGCGATTCGGTGGGTATTCAGGCCAGCGCCTTGAGCACGGCATTAATACGCTGCAACACATCTGCCTCTCCCCGCTCGGCCCAATACACCGCAATCATTTGCGAATCCGCCTCGACCTTGAAGACATCAGCCGGCAGCGTGCTGAAGTGCGTCAGCAATGCGACGTCCTCGCAGGGCTCGCGCCAGCGGTTGACCCAGATTCCCGGCTCCGTCTGCCAATAGGTCCAGACATCGGGCTTCGAGCTTCTGCGTGGCCGATGGTACTGCGCGCAGGGGCTGGGCGGCTGCCTGGGGAGCCAGTGAGGCCACTCCTGGGGCGCAAGCTGCATGGCCATGCCGATACGCCGTGCTTCCATGCGCAGTGCCATTCTGCCGCTCTGATGCCGCGACGGACGCAACCACACAAGTGGGCTCAACATCACACAAATGATTGACAGGACTATCCAGACCGTCATATTTCTTGCCCCCGCCCGATTCAGGCTAAACAACAATTTGAAAACAGTGGCTTGCACGGGGTCTGCCCAGATGCGAACGAAAGAGCCATACTCACCCTATCGCAACCCTCTCGGAGGACACCCTCATGTCGTATCAACATATTCTGGTTGCCATTGACCTAACCGACGAATGCAGTGCGGTGCTCAAGCGTGCACTGGAGCTGGCAAAAGAGAGCAATGCGAAGCTGTCCACGGTGCATATCGTCGAACCGATGGCGATGGCCTTCGGGGGCGACGTTCCGATGGACCTGTCTCAGCTGCAACAACAGCAGTTCGATCAGGCCAAGGAAAAACTGGAAAAGCTGAAGATCACTCATCCTGACCTGAGAGCCGGCGAAAGCCATCTGGTGTATGGACAGCCGCGCCAGGAAATTCACCAACTCGCCAGCAAGCAGGACTGCGACCTGATCGTTATAGGCAGCCATGGCCGTCACGGCCTCGCGCTACTGCTCGGTTCAACCGCCAATGACGTGCTGCACGGCGCACCGTGCGATGTGCTGGCGGTACGTCTCAAGAAGTCCGAATAACCTCGGCATGAAAGCGAAAAGCCCGGACATGATCCGGGCTTTCTGCTTTTAACGTCAGAGGATCACTCGTCCAGCTCGGCCCAGCGCTCCAGCAAGGCATCCAGCTCGCCTTGCAGGCTTTCCATCTGCGCCAATGCCGCGGTGGTCTGCTCGGCTGGCTGCTGGTAGAAGCCCGGCGCAGCCATTTCAGCCGTCAGCGCAGCCATCCTGCCCTCAACTTCGTCGATCTGACCCGGCAAGGCTTCCAGCTCACGCTGGTGCTTGTAGCTGAGTTTTTTCTTGGCGACCGGCATTTCCTGAGCGGCTACCGGGGCAGCCTGGACAACGGCACTGGCCAGCTCGGCCTTGCCCGACTTGGTATCCGCCACGCCCAGCAGGCGCGGAGAGCCGCCCTGACGCAGCCAGTCCTGATAGCCGCCCACGTATTCGCGAACCTTCCCTTCACCTTCGAATACCAGCGTGCTGGTGACGACGTTGTCGAGGAATGCCCGGTCGTGGCTGACCATCAGTACCGTGCCCTTGAAGGTCAACAGCACTTCTTCGAGCAGTTCCAGGGTTTCCACGTCCAGGTCGTTGGTCGGTTCGTCGAGGACCAGCAGGTTGGCCGGCTTGCTGAACAGCTTGGCCAGCAACAGACGGGCACGTTCGCCACCCGACAGCGCTTTCACCGGCGTACGGGCGCGCTGAGGGCTGAACAGGAAGTCGCCCAGATAGCTCAGTACATGACGACTCTGACCATCGATATCGATGAAATCGCGACCTTCTGCGACGTTGTCGATCACGGTCTTTTCCAGATCGAGCTGGTGGCGCAACTGGTCGAAGTAAGCAACGTCCAGACGCGTACCGACTTCAACCTTGCCGCCGGTCGGCTGCAGGTTGTCGAGCATCAGCTTGAGCAGCGTGGTCTTGCCGGTACCGTTGGCACCCAGCAGACCGATACGGTCTTCGCGCTGCAGGACCATGGAAAAGTCCTTGATCAGCATCGGGCCACCCGGGTGCGCGAAGCTGACATTGTCCAGCACCATCACCTGCTTGCCGGATTTCTCGGCAGTGTCGAGCTGAATGTTGGCCTTGCCGGTGCGCTCGCGACGCTCACTGCGTTCGACACGCAACTCTTTCAGCGCGCGTACACGGCCTTCGTTACGGGTACGACGGGCCTTGATGCCCTGACGAATCCAGACTTCTTCCTGGGCCAGACGCTTGTCGAACAGCGCGTTGGCGGTTTCTTCGGCCGCCAGCGCCGCTTCCTTGTGGATCAGGAAGCTGGCGTAGTCGCCGTTCCAGTCGATCAGGCCGCCGCGATCCAGTTCCAGGATACGGGTCGCCAGATTCTGCAGGAATGCCCGGTCGTGCGTGATGAACAGCACGGCGCCCTGGAAATCCTTGAGGGCTTCTTCAAGCCAGGCGATTGCGCCGATATCCAGGTGGTTGGTCGGCTCGTCGAGCAGCAGCAGATCGGGTTCGGACACCAGCGCCTGAGCCAGCAGGACACGACGGCGCCAGCCGCCGGACAGCTCGGCGAGGGTTTTGTCGGCAGGCAACTGCAGACGGCTGAGGGTGCTTTCGACCAGTTGCTGCAGACGCCAGCCATCACGGGCCTCGAGGTCCTGCTGCACATGCATGAGCTTGTTGAGGTCTTCCTCGGTCACGCAGTTCTGGGCCAGATGGTGGTATTCGGCGAGCAAGGCGCCGACGCCGTCCAGACCTTCGGCTACGACGTCGAACACTGTCCGTCCGTCGGCTACCGGCAATTCCTGGGGCAACTCGCCGATCTTGAGGCCGGGCGCACGCCACACAGCGCCTTCGTCGGGCTTCTGAACGCCTTTGACCAGCTTCAACATGCTGGATTTGCCAGTGCCGTTGCGACCAATGATGCACACCCGCTCACCACGGGCGATCTGCCAGGACACCTTGTCCAATAACGGCATGGCGCCGAAAGCAAGGGACACATCGCTGAATTTGAGCAGGGTCATGAGCTTCTCCAAAAACCGGGCGCGCATTCTACCTGAGATAGCCGGTGGATGTCGGGATTCGTCGCGCAGGCGGTCGTCACGTGCCTTCCTTATACCCGCTAATTATTTCTTCATGAGTCAAGCTCGTCGGCAGTGCTTTCACGATGAGCTGGCAAAAGGCTAAGCTAGCGACACTTTTCACGACTCATCTGCTCGGAAGTCTCATGCGCAGTCGTTTGTTCAGCTTTCTATCGTGCCTGCTCCTCTCCGCCACTGCCGTCCAGACTGCTCACGCGGCAGACCTTACCCAACAACGCAAATATTACGACGAGGCCAAGCGGGCTCTGGCCAAGGGCGACCTGGGCCCCTACCAGATGTACAGCGCCGTGCTCGCCGACTATCCGCTTGAACCGTATCTGGAATACGACGAGTTGACGGCGCGCCTGAAGACTGCCAGCAACGCCGAGATCGAGAAGTTTCTCGCCGAGCACGGTGATCTGCCACAGGCCAACTGGATGAAGTTGCGCTGGCTGCGCTGGCTGGCCGAGCGAGGCGACTGGCAGCCGTTCGTCAAGTATTACGATCCGAAGATGAATTTCGTCGAGCTGGACTGCCTTTATGGCCAGTACCAGTTGAACAACAACAAGCGCGCCGAAGGCTACGCCAGTGCCGAGAAGCTGTGGATGACCGGCAAGACCCTGCCGGCTGCCTGCGACGCGTTCTTCGCGCAATGGGCTGCGGCAGGTCAGTTGACCGAGCAGAAACGCTGGCAGCGCGCCAAGCTGGCAGCACAGGGCCGCAACTACACCCTGGCCAATACGCTGGTCAACAGCCTCAACTCGCTGGCCCCGCAGGGCAAACTGCTGGTTGCGGTGGCCCAGAAGCCGGAGATGATCAATAACCCGGGACAGTTCCTGCCGGTGGATGAAGCCATGTCTGACGTCGTAGGCCTCGGCCTGCGTCGACTGGCACGTCAGGACCCGCAGAAAGCCCTGGCGATGCTGGACAGCTACGCCATCACCATGCACTTCTCACGCGAAGAGCAGGTGGAAATCGCCAAGGAAATCGGCCTGACCCTCGCGCGCCGCTACGATGACCGTGCCCTTGAGGTCATGACCAAATATGACCCGGACCTGCGCGATAACACGGTGACCGAATGGCGCATGCGCCTGCTGCTGCGTCTGGGCCGCTGGGAAGATGCCTATGAGCTGGCGCGCCGTCTGCCCAAGGATCTGGCCAGCACCAACCGCTGGCGTTACTGGGAAGCACGTGCGCTCGAACTGGCCCAGCCCAACAGCCCGCTGATTCCCGCGCTGTACAAGGACGTGGCCAAGGAGCGCGACTTCTATGGCTTCCTGGCCGCCGACCGCACCCAAAGCCCTTACCAGCTCAACAACAAACCGCTGGTCCTCAGCCAGGCGCTGATCAACAAGGTTCGCAACACGCCGGGCGTCCGTCGCGCGCTGGAGTTTCATGACCGTGGCGAAATCGTCGATGGTCGACGCGAGTGGTACCACGTCAGCCGCCATTTCAATCGCGATGAAATGGTTGCCCAGGCCAAGCTGGCCTACGACCTGAAGTGGTATTTCCCGGCGATTCGCACCATCAGCCAGGCGCAGTACTGGGACGATCTGGATATCCGCTTCCCGATGGCACACCGCGACACGCTGGTTCGCGAAGCCAGGATCCGCGGCCTGCATTCCAGCTGGGTGTTTGCAATTACCCGTCAGGAAAGCGCCTTCATGGATGACGCGCGTTCAGGCGTCGGTGCCAGCGGTCTGATGCAGCTGATGCCCGCCACCGCCAAGGAAACCGCTCGCAAGTACAGCATCCCGCTGGCCTCACCCCAGCAGGTGCTCGACCCGGACACCAACATTCAACTCGGTGCCGCCTACCTGAGTTCGGTGCACAGCCAGTTCAACGGCAACCGTGTGCTTGCCTCTGCAGCCTACAACGCCGGTCCAGGCCGCGTACGCCAGTGGCTCAAGGGCGCCAATCACCTTGCCTTCGATGTCTGGGTCGAAAGCATCCCGTTCGACGAAACCCGTCAGTACGTGCAGAACGTGCTGTCGTATTCGGTGATCTACGGCCAGAAACTCAATTCGCCGCAGCCGCTGGTGGACTGGCATGAACGGTTCTTTGATGATTTGTGAGGTGGGGCGCTCATCGTAGGATGAGATACCTGCCTCGACACTGATCGTGCCCGCGAAAGTGTATGACTGAATGCGTAACCGTGGGAACGAGCGCATGTTTCAAGCCTACTCTGATCGTGCCCATCGCTCCGCGTGGGCATGCATCCCGTGACGCTCCGCGTCACAAATGGCACAGATTGCGGATTCGGTGAGGCGGACGCAAGGCTCAAGTCACCCTTTCACTCCAACACCTCCACCTCCATACCCACCTCAAGCTCGCCCGGCCCAACGCTGACCATGTTCTGCCCGAACATCACATTGCCTTCAACTTCACGATAGGTCTTCAAGGTCGCGAAGGGTTCGCGGTCAGGACTGCGCTCGCCGGAAGCCGGGTCGATCGTGGTAAGGATGCAGCGAGCACAGGGCTTGAGCAGTTCGAATTGCATGTCGCCGATGCGGATACGTTTCCAGTTGTCTTCGGCGAAGGCTTCTGCGCCTTCAATCACCAGATTGGGCCTGAAGCGCAGCATCTCCACCTCCCTGCCCAGCCTGGCAGACAGATCGTCGAGCGAGCCCTGACCGATCAGCAGGAGCGGAAAACCGTCGGCGAAGTTGACACGATTATCGACCGACCCGTAGCCGCCGGGGAGCCAGCGGGCACGTTCGACCGGCATGTAAACCATGCGCGTCGGCTTGCCGATGAAGCGACTGACCCAGTCGGCCGCCTCTTCGCCCGCGTCAGGCACCTGCAGCGAGTCGCGCCAGACAGTCACGCC
This sequence comes from Pseudomonas sp. AC016, assembly GCF_979253365.1. Taxonomy (NCBI): domain Bacteria; kingdom Pseudomonadati; phylum Pseudomonadota; class Gammaproteobacteria; order Pseudomonadales; family Pseudomonadaceae; genus Pseudomonas; species Pseudomonas sp. AC016. The sequence goes on along the minus strand of NZ_CEEDCC010000001.1, from coordinate 5,514,942 downwards.
GCGCAGGTTTTCCTGCTCATCGATCGGAACGGCGACATCAAGCGGCGCAAAGCCAGGTGCATCGAGTGTCACCCCTCCGTCGGCATTCCACAGCACCGACAGCTGTGACATGTGCGACACCGCGCGTTGGGTCAGAAAACGCCCCGTGCCCTCGTCAACCAGCATCCAGCGTCGGTCACCCGCCAGCCCCAGACCGTCGAACGACGCCCGTTGCAGGATTTCCGCCTTGCAGGATTTGAGAGGAAAACGATAGAGCGCGCGCAGACGTAGCATGAACGGTTCCTTGGGTGGCTCGAAAAGCTTTGACGTGAACGGCAAAGCTTATACGAACAGGAACCTTACAGGCAGTCCGGGTAAGGCGGTGAATCAGTGAGTCAGCATCATCAGGCGCTCACGCACCACTTCCACCAGCTTGTCGGGCTGGAACTTGGAGAGGAAGTTGTCGCAGCCGACTTTCTTGACCATCGATTCGTTGAAGCTGCCAGACAGCGAGGTGTGCAACACGATGTAAAGCGCGCGCAGACGCGGATCGTTGCGAATCTCGGTGGTCAGACGGTAACCATCCATTTCCGGCATTTCGGCGTCGGTGAACACCATCAGCAGTTTCTTGTGCACGTCCTCACCGGCGTCAGCCCAGCCCTTGAGCATGTTCAGCGCCTTGAGCCCGTCACTGGCAACGTGGAGCTTAAGGCCCAACTGCGACAGGGTATCGCGCAACTGCGCCAGGGCAACCTTGGAGTCATCCACCAGCAGTACTTCGCGACCGCGCGCGCCCTCGAGCACCGGATCTTCAAGCTTCTCACGGGACACCTTGGCGTTGTAAGGGACGATCTCGGCGAGCACTTTCTCGACATCGATGATTTCCACCAATTGATCATCGACCTTGCTGATCGCGGTCAGGTAATGCTGACGGCCTGCACTGGCAGGCGGCGGCATGATCGCATCCCAGTTCATGTTGACGATGCGATCCACACCGCCCACCAGAAACGCCTGAACCGAGCGGTTGTATTCGGTCACGATAATGGTGCTGCCGGGACCCGGCACCAGAGGCCGCATGCCGATGGCCTGGGACAAATCAATCACCGGCAGCGTCTGACCACGAAGGTTGACCACTCCGCAGACGAAGGAATGTCGTTGCGGCATCAGGGTGAGCTTGGGGAGCTGCAATACTTCCTGAACCTTGAACACGTTGATCGCGAATAACTGCCGACCGGCTAGGCGGAACATGAGAATTTCCAGGCGATTCTCGCCCACCAGCTGTGTGCGTTGATCTACTGTGTCGAGAATGCCAGCCATTTTAGCTCCTGAAGCGTTGGTCACGATGAGTCTGCTTAACGTGTATCGGCTGAAACGAGCCGGACCTTAATGGCGATGAAAGGCCAATTTCAAGCATTGATGTCACATTACCATCATGCTTTACTGATGTCCCATTCCAAAAAGTGTCCGCACGACAACAGACTCGCGCCTGACGCTACCTCCCTATAAACAGGGTCGATACGCTCGATCCTAGGTGTTGCCCTGAATGTCTATCGGGGAAAGCCTGATATGATCACTATCTCATTGCCACTATTGTGACGCCATTCTCATTGCACGAAGGGAGTCAGGCTTGTGTTCGCGTTCCAGTCCTTGCAATCGACCAGCCCCGTCAGGACCGACGTTTCGCTGGAAAGGGTCACCATTGCAGACGAAGCAGCGCGGTTTTGCGTCCCGACCACAGGATTGGATCCATTCCTATCGTCCTCTGACGCACATCAATACGCCATCGCTGAGATACATTCCGAAACGCCCTACAGACATTCAGATGAAATCGACATTAACTGTCAGCCATTCGCGGCGGGCGAAAGTTCGCTGTCCATGATGTGTGGAGATACAGGATGCTGAGCAGTAACGAATGGCAGCAGAAACATGAACAGTTTCTGGCCGAGTCCCAGGCGCTTTTGTATAAATCGGAAGAATGCCTGTCACACCTTGAGCTGATCGGCGGCGATGAAGACGCAATCAATTGTCTGCTGGCCTCACTGCTGGCGCTGACCGACAAGGCTGATGACGCATCCGTTCAATGTGTGGCGGACTTTACCCGGCGATTGCGTTGCCTGCTTGATGATGCCGATGCGGCCAACGGACTGTCACAGGAAACACTGGCGACGGTCAAACGTTGCCTGACCCTTATTTCATGGCAGTTGGAGCTCCTCGACCCCAATACCGGAGAGCTGATCATGGACAATGAAGAACAGCAGGAACTGTTGGGCAGACTTGCCGCTCTCTCGGCCTGCTCAGACAACGCTGTGGACGCTGCACGCGAATAAGCAGGACAAAACGCCGCCCTTCTTTCAATGAAAAGATAATCCCCTCTTAGCAGAAGGCATGGCACTTTGATCAAGCGTTCACATCCTCTCCGGTCGACACTGAGACTTATACGCGAATATTCCGTGAATTCACTGACCCTGAAGGCAGATCATTCCGTCGGCGCACTTCGTAGCCAGACACTTGGCTCGCGCGCATTCAGGTAAGATTGTCCGACACCCATGACGTGCCGTTCACAGACGTGACGGCGGACATGACTGCAGGTTTGACTGGAACGGAATCAAAAGTGTCGAGTTCAATTTCCTTGAATATACTCAAACAGTCAGCTGATCCTGCGAACAATACTACTTTGACATCACGCTATCTGATAATTGGCTATGTCTATTAATGGCGCGAATCGATATGGATGCCGTCGTCCAGTCTTTCAGGTCGGTTTTTGATACGACCAACCGGGTCAAGTGGGTCATAGTCGCGCTCTGTGCCAGCGCAGCGCTGGGTAATACGGTGCTGTTTATCCGCTCTTCGGATTTTCCGGCAAGCCTGCTGGCGCTCAACCTGATCACCTTTGCCAGTACCTGTGTCTATCTTTGGCGCACCAGCCGTTTGATACAGCTGCAACCGCAGGAACTGGCGCAGCGAATGCTGCATGTTCAGGAAACCGAGCGGCAACGCCTGAGTCGTGAACTTCATGATGACATCGGCCAGATGCTGACCGGCGCTCAGTTGCAACTGGCCTGGTTGCAACGTCGACTGCCTGCCGAATTGAATACTCATGCCGGGCAGCTTGAGGCAACCCTTGCAGAAACGCTGGGCAAAGTTCGCGACCTTTCCGCCATTCTCAATCCTCGCCAGTTATCGAGCCTTGGGCTTGAAGGCGGATTGCGCGCCCATCTGGTAAGCGCTCTTGCCAACAGCCAGACCCACTGGAGCCTGGTGTGCAAACAGCGTCTGAACGGAATACCCGAAGAGATGGCCGTCGCGGCCTACCGCATCTGTCAGGAAGCGGTGACCAACATGTTGCGCCATGCGCAGGCGAAAAATCTGTTGATACGTTTCGAACGTCAACCTGCCGGGCTTTCGCTACTGATCGCCGACGACGGGACGGGCTTCGAGCCTGCCGCACAACCGCGGACCGAAGGCAATGGCCTGGCCGGTATGCGTGAACGTGTCATGTTGCTGGACGGGTTCTGGTCGCTGCACAGCGGCCCGGGACTGGGTACTCGAATAGAAGTCATGTTTCCCTGGGCGCCCCGTTCGGACGAGCGCGCCCGTTTACACAAGAAAACACAATGACCTGCAATCTGTTACTGGTCGACGACCACTCACTGATCAGAGCGGGTGTACGCGCTCTGGTCTCGGACATTCCCGGCTATGCCATCGTCGGGGAAGCGTGCGACGGCAGTCAGTTGTCGGGGCTCGCGCAGCGCCTCAAGCCGGATATCATCCTGCTGGACATCGGCATGAAGGACATGAACGGGCTGGACGCACTGGAGCATCTGGTCCAGGTACAGCCGGACTGCAAGGTTCTGATTCTGTCGATGCACACCGAGCCGGACATCATCATGCGCGCGCTGGAAGCCGGCGCTCATGGCTATCTGCTAAAGGACGCCACGGCGACCGAGCTGGAGCAGGCGCTGAAAGCCTTGCGCAACGGCGAGCGCTACCTGAGTCCGGCCATCGCCCATACCGTGATCAACCGGGCCTTGCAGAGTCAGCGCACCGGTAAGCCCGAGTTGCCGCAGGAGAAGTACAACCTCACAGCTCGTCAGCTGGAAATCCTGCGCCTGATCGTGAGAGGCAAGTCCACTCGCGAGATCGCCAGCGGCCTGAATCTGAGCATCAAGACCGTGGAAACTCACCGCTCACAGATCATGAAGCGGCTGCAGATATTCGATGTGGCCGGACTGGTGCTGTTCTGCGTCCGGGAGCGAATCATCAGTCTGGACGATTGAGCTGCGGCGCAGTGTCCGATACCTTCGAGAGCACCGGCGAATCATCTGGAAGGTGCACCTTGAGCGCTGCAGGCCGTGCCTCGAACCGCAGATCTTCGCCAGACAGCGGCTCGCCGTCCAGATTGATTTCCAGTCCCTGGGCAGACCTGAGTTCAACCCACGGCAGACGCGCGCGAACGAACATGTTGTCGAAGCCAAGTCCGCCTTCCAGCAGGCTCCTCAGCGTGCCTACCACCTCCTGAGGTGCAGGCAAAATGCTGATGTCCAGCAGGCCATCATCGGCCATCGCCGTTGGACACAGCACATGCCCGCCGCCCGCCTGCCGACCGTTGCCGATGCCCAGCGCGAGAAGATCGCCACGCCAGTGAAAGTCCGGCCCGATCAGTTCGCCGTGAGCGGCATGCAGCTCGCTGAACCGGGTAAGCCCGGTAAACAGGTAAGCGGCGCCCCCCAGCACCTTTTTTAGGTCTTCCGAGGTATTGGCGGTCACCTGGCTGCCGAAGCCTCCGGTGGCCATGTTCAGGAACAGCTTGCCACCCACTTCGCCCAGATCGACGGCGCGCGGCGTGACGTCCATCAGCTCCAGCGCACGGTCTACCTCAAGCGGCACGCCGGCAGCCCGGGCGAAATCATTGGCGGTACCCAGTGGCAGGATAGTGAGGCTGGTATCGGTTTCCGGTGCCTGCGCCAGGGCTTCGGCGATGTCGCGCAATGTGCCGTCGCCGCCGCCTGCCACGATATGGCGGTGCCCGGCGGCCAGCGCTTCGCTGACCAGACGCTGGGCATCGCCTCCCTCCCAGGTCAAACGCACATCAAGGTCCCAGCCTTGCCTGCGCTTTTCGGCGACGCCATTTCTTACCTCTTCATTGAGCGACTGCTTGCCGTGAAGAATGAGCATAGCCCTGCGTTGTGTCATGAAACCCCCTCTGGTGAACGGTACGAGTACCACGTATGAGCGACGCTTTTGTTTGCCAGCGCCTGACTGCATTTGGCACAGCGCAGGGTTGTGACCCCGCCGAATTGAAAAAAGCCCGTCCAGATGAATATTTTTTTGATCCTCTTGACAGAGGGTTTACGCCCGTAGATCCGGAGGTAAGTCAGCTTGCCTTTCTAATAGCCACTCGCCTGCACCGTTCATCACAACATTGGTCCTCCCCCTTTTCAGTTTCATGAGCTTTACTACAGCGAAACCCTCCGCTTGAGTGTTTTCACTCACAAACGGCTGAAATTTCTCACGTTAATACGGGCACCTGCCGATATACACAAAGTGGTAGCTACAAATTGCAGGCTCAAAAACCGTCAGTTCGACAACTTATTGGCTACGCTTCAGCAAACTCCGTAAAGAAGGTGTTTTTTTGACTCTGCGCTTGAACGACACAGCTCATACGAAGATTCGGCACGGGTGCCGTGGGGTTACAGGAAGTAGGGGAGCTTTATGAGGTTGCAACCGGTAGACAGCCTGTCGCTCACTCGCACCAGTCTGGTGGAGTATTTTCTATTCGGTATCCGCATCGCGCATGCGCTCGCCTGCATGCTCCCCGGCCTGCTGCTGGGTGCGTTCATGCCGGACGGTGTGATGGAAAAACCTCAGAACTACCTGGCGATGCAGGTCTTCTTCGGCATTGTCGTGGTGCTGATCTTTCAGGCCATGGGCGTGTATTCGGAGGCGCTGTTCAGCAACGCCCTGCGCCTTCGCTCGATCGTGATCGCCTGGTCGGCGTCGTTCGGCCTGCTGCTGTTCATGCAACGCACCCTCGGTCTGTTCGGCAACCTCTCCAACGAACATCTGGTTTTCTGGTATGTGGCCAGCCTCTTCCTGTATTGCGTCATCCGTCTGCTGATGCTGGCACTGTTCAAACACCAGATGCGCAAAGGCGTGTTCCTGCAGAACGCCGTGATTCTGGGAGCCACCGAAAACGGTATGCGTCTGGCCGAGTACCTGCTCCAGCATCAGGACATCCGCTCGGGCGTGATGGGCTTCATCGATGACCGAATCGGCCGCATGCCCAAGACCGTCGCCAACCTGCCGCTTCTGGGCAACACCAGTGATCTGGAACGCTTGATCCGCGAAGAGAAAGTCACTCAGGTCCTGGTAGCCCTGCCCTGGACCGCCGAAAACCGCATGGACCACATCATTCACGAGCTGCGCCGGTTTCCGGTCAACGTGCTGCTGGTACCGGACATGGTCGCGTTTCGTCACAGCCACAACCGCATCACGGAAGTGGCCAAACTGCCGATGTTCAATGCCTCGGACGTACCGCTCAACGGCTGGTCTCCCTTCATCAAGCGCGCCGAGGACATTGTGCTGTCCTCACTGGCGCTGCTCGCGCTGTCACCGTTCATGCTGCTGGTCGCACTGGCGATCAAGCTCGACTCACCGGGTCCGGTGTTCTTCAGGCAAAAGCGCTACGGCTACAACAACCGCCTCATCGAGGTATTCAAATTTCGCTCGATGCATCAGCACCAGGCCGATGCAACGGCGGAACAACAGACCACCCGGGGCGATGCCAGGATCACCCGGGTCGGGCGTTTCATCCGCAAGACCAGCCTGGATGAGCTGCCACAGCTGTTCAATGTGGTGGCAGGCAGCATGTCGATGGTGGGCCCGCGCCCCCATGCGACGGCAACGAAAGCGGCAGGCATTCTTTTCGAGCAAGCGGTGAAGGAGTACACGTCGCGACATCGAGTCAAACCCGGCATCACCGGACTGGCTCAGATCAACGGCTATCGTGGGGAAACAGACACCGTGGAAAAAATCGAAAAACGCGTCGAGTTCGATCTTGAGTACATAGAAAACTGGTCCGTCTGGTTCGACCTCTACATCCTTATGCGCACTGTTCCGGCAGTGCTCTTCACTCGTGAGGCTTATTGATGAGCACCCTCATTCCCTGCATCATCGCCGGCGGCTCCGGCACCCGTTTGTGGCCTGTCTCCCGTGAAGCCATGCCCAAGCCGTTCATGCGCCTTCCCGACGGCGAAAGCCTGCTGCAGAAAACCTTCAAGCGCGCGGCCGCCCTGCCCCATGTCGAGCGCCTGCTGACAGTGACCAACCGGGAAGTGTATTTCCGTACGGTCGATGACTACCGACAGTTGAACAAAAGCAAGGTCCGGCTGGACTTCATCCTCGAGCCTTTCGGGCGCAACACTGCCGCTGCCATTGCTGCGGCCGCCGTGCACGTCACCCGCTTGTACGGAGGCGACGCACAGTTGCTGGTGCTGCCTGCCGACCATCTGATCACCGATATCGAAGCCTTTTCCCGCGCCGTATCGGCTGCGCAAGAGCTTGCCTCGCAAGGCTGGCTGGTGACGTTCGGCATTCTGCCGACCAAGCCGGAAACCGGTTTTGGTTATATCGAGAAAGGTCAGTCGCTCAATGCCGACGCGTACCAGGTTGCACGTTTCGTCGAAAAACCCGATGCGGCGAGCGCCCAGGGTTATCTGGACGGCGGCCTGCACCTGTGGAACGCGGGAATGTTCTGCCTGCGCGCCGATGCGGTTTTGCGCGAGCTGGAAACCCACGCGCCGGATGTGCTGAGCGCCGTCAGGGCCTGCCTGGAGCTAAGCGTAAGCAAGGAAGGAAACCGGGAATTGCAGGTCGAACTCGACAGCGAATCGTTCGGCCTGGTGCCGGATATTTCCATCGATTACGCGCTGATGGAGCGCTCCGACAAGGTGGCGGTCGTGCCCTGTGAACTTGGCTGGAGCGACATTGGCTCATGGGAAGCCGTGCGCGAACTGAGCGGTGCCGACGCCCACGGCAACCAGTGCAACGGCCAGACCGTGCTGCACGACGTGACCAATTGCTACATCGATTCGCCCAAGCGGCTGGTCGGCGGTATCGGTCTGGACAACCTGATCATCATCGACACCCCGGACGCGCTGCTGATTGCCGATGGCACACGCACTCAGGACGTGAAGGTCATCGCTCAGGAGCTCAAACGTCAGGGCCATGATGCCTATCGCCTGCACCGCACGGTCACTCGCCCCTGGGGCACCTACACCGTCCTGGAAGAAGGCAAACGTTTCAAGATCAAGCGCATCGTGGTCCGTCCGCAGGCGTCGCTTTCGCTGCAGATGCACCACCATCGCAGCGAGCACTGGATCGTGGTGAGCGGCATGGCGAGGGTCACCAATGGCGAACGCGAGTTCATGCTCGACACCAACGAGTCGACCTTCATCAAGCCCGGTTTCACCCATCGACTGGTCAACCCCGGCGTCATTGATCTGGTGATGATCGAGGTGCAGAGCGGCGAGTACCTGGGCGAAGACGACATTGTGCGCTTTACCGACGTCTATGGGCGCGTGCCCGAACAGGCGGTGAAAATCTGATCACGCTTCACACGGGCAAGGCCGCTGATGGCGGCCCCGCTTTACTCGACATTGAGGACTGGACCCACCCGAAACGAACCTGGCTGTAACCCTACACATGATTTTATTACCCGAAAGGGAGCCGTATTCGTGCATGACAGGAGTTCAGGATAAATGAAACGCATGATGCTGATCGTCAGCCTATTGCTGCTTGGCGCTTGTAACACCCCCTCAAGGGTCGGTCTGCCCGACGATCCGGCGCAGATCGAAGCAGGCCAGGCAGCCGGCAGGGCACTGGCGGGCAAGCCGTTGCCACCGGAGCGCATCCGCCCCGGTGACACCTTGCGCATCGTGCGTAATACCGGAGAGTCGCCGTCCATCTCGGCGTTCACCGCCAACTCGATCTATGAGCTGACGCTGTTTCAAGTGCTCAACGACGGGACGTTTTCCTATCCGTATATCGGCACCGTCAAGGCAGCCGGTCTGACGCTCCAGCAACTCAACGACCTGCTGGAAAGCAAGCTGCAGAACGTCTATCGCGAAACGGCCCTGACCATCAATATTGCCCAGTCACCGGGCAATACGGTGTTCGTGGGCGGCGCGGTGCGCAACTCGGTGACCCTGCCGGTCAACGTGGCCACCAGTCTGGCCCAGGCGATTGTCGGTGCAGGCGGGGTCGCACTCGATGCCGATGCGTCTCAGGTAGCCCTGCTGCGCCAGGAAGACGACGGCCTCTACAAGACCTATTTCTTTGACTACAGCAAGTTTCTCTGGGCAAGCGCAGGCGGCCCCACGGCGCCGGTTCTGCTCAAGCGCGGCGACATCGTGTTCGTTCCCAAATCCACAGTCGGCAACAAGGTTGACGGCGTAACCCTGTACTTCAACCAGTTGATTCCTTTCGCGAAGTCGATCGGGCTGGGTCTGAACTACGAGCTGCGCAACAACAATTAATTGTCAGGGAAACAGACATGATCAATATCCGCTCATTTCGCGACCTGCTGCGCCTGCTGTTCATTTTCAGGCGTGAGGTCAAGATGACCGTAGTGGCGACCTTCGTCGTCGTGCTGCTGGGTGCCTTGCTGCTGCCCAACCGTTACGAATCCACCGCATTGCTGCTGGTCAAGCCCGGCCGGGACAGCAGCACGGTGCCCATCGAGCTGTCCAACCGCCAGGCCATCGTGGTGCCCAGCGCACTGCGCGACCCTTTGCTGGACGAGGAGCGCATGCTGACGGGACGCCCGATCATGCGCAAAGTATCGGAAAAATACCTGGCTGAACTGTCTCGTGCCGAACCCGAAACCGGTGTTCTGGCGTCGATCAAGAACGGTCTGAAAAGCGTCGTCGGCGCGGTCGTGGGCGCCGGTCGCAGCGTGCTGCAATTCATCGGGCTGGTCGAAAAACGCACCCAGGCCGAACGCATGGCCGAAGACCTGGAAAAGAACTTCAAGGTCCGTCACGAGCCTGGCTCGTCGGTCATGGAGCTGACGTTTACCTGGAACGACCCGACCACCGCGCAGACCGTGCTCAAGACCTGGATCGAAGAGTATCAATTGCAGCGCACCAAGACCCTGGGACGCGTCAGCCTGTATACGTTCTACGAATCGGAAGTGAAGAACACCGGTGACAACATCATTTCGTACAAGAAGCAGATTCAGAACTACCTGAACCAGCTGAGTGCCGTGAGCATTTCCCAGCGTCTGGCCGACACCTCGCAAGGTTTGAATGATCTGCGCACCGAGCGCAACAACACGACCCGAGCCATTGCTTCCACCAAGGCCGGGCTGGACCTGCTGAAGAAACAGCTGGCCGCACAACCCAAGACGGTGTCCGCCGGACGCGAACTGACCCTCAACCCCAACCGCCAGGACCTGCAGAACCGCATCAACGGCAAGGAAGTCGAGCGTCAGGAACTGTTGCGTTCGTTCAAGGAACAGGCGCCGCCGATCCGCGCAGTGAACGAGGAAATCAACAACCTCAAGAAATTGCTCAACGAACAGGACGCCACGGTCCAGCGTTCGGAAAGCATCACGCCCAACCCGATCTACAACCGCATGCAGAACGTGTATGCCGACCAGCAGACCAGCTTCGCCCGTCTGCAGACCCAACTGACGCAGCAGAATACCCAGATCGCCCAACTGGAGGCCGACCGTCAACAGGCCCTGAATCTGGAGCCGGAGCTTTCGCGCCTGCAGAACGAGCTGGATGCCGCCGAGAAAAGCTACGCGCTGTACACCGACAGCCTGGAAAAGGCGCGCATCGACCGTGAGCTGGACAACAGCCAGATCAGCAACATCGCGACCATCGAAGAAGCGACCTACAACCCCAGCCGTGTTTTCCCGAAAAGCCTGCTGATGGTGCTGCTCGCCTTCCCGCTCAGTCTGGTGGTCGGCGCGCTGGCCCTGTACTTCTTCTACCTGCTTGATCAACGCATCCATGACGGCGACAAGATCGAGAGCACCTTCAAAGTGCCGGTGTGGACCACCCTCCCCGATCTGGAACACGCTCAGGAACGCAGCGCTGCGTTTATCTCCAACCTGCACCGGATATACGGCATCCTGCCGCTGGATCAGGTGGATGAAAAAGGCCTGACGCTGGGATTCACCTCTGTGAAAGCGGGCGCCGGGGTATCGTTCGTGATCGAGCGCCTGGCTGCGCTGCTGATCGAGCAAGGGCATCAAGTGCGTACCGAAAATCGTGCGCCTGCACGGCCGGGCGAGATCGTGCTGATCAACGCCTCCGGGGTATCGACCAACCAGGAAGCGTTCGTGCTGTTGCGCAATGCCGATCTGATTCTGCTGGTGGTTCGGGCCAAGGACACCACGGTGCCGATGCTCGAAGACACCTTGCACAACCTCAATACCGCGTTCAAGAAAGTCGACGGTGTCATCATCAACCGTCGGCGCTTTGAAGTACCCGAGAACGTGTTGAAATTTCTCAAGCGTATGGGGAGTCGTGGCTGATGCGTATTGCCTTGCTCGCCCCGCTGCCGCCCGAGCAGAACGGCATCGCCGACTATGCGGGCCATCTCAGGCAGGCCCTCGAAGCACTGGGCCTGCAGGTGGTGACACCGTTGCAGGGCGTCGGCAACGATCCGCGCGCCGCCACACAACGCGTGGCCGAGGTCGACTGGAGCGCCATCGACGTGGTGCACGCCGAACTGGGTGGCGGTCGGCTGGCCGAGTTCCAGGCGTTGCGCGCCTTGCAACGGCGCTTTCCAAAACTGCCGCTGACTGCCACCGTGCATGACCCGGAGCGTTTGGTCTGGCGTCGGGAAAAGCTGCCCTGGCCATTGTCGATTGCCAGTGGGATGCGCTCTCCACTGCCGGAAATGGCCACCGTGCTGGCCGATCCGTTGTGCCTGCATGAAGAACGCCAACTGGCCCGGCACATGACCCGCCTGGTGACACTGACCCAGGCAGGCAGCCAGAGCCTGCGCCAGCGCATGGGCCTCAAGCCCGCGCAGATGGAAGTCATCAGCCACGGCAACATGGACATCGCTCCGGCGCCGTTACCGCCGATGAAACCGCTGCGCCTGCTGTACTTCGGCTTCATCTATCGCGGCAAGGGCATCGAAGACCTGCTCGATGCACTGGCCGGTGTTTTTACCGAGAAACCGGCCTTGCGCTCGACCGTACGCCTGACCCTCGCGGGCGGCAGCGAGCCGGAGATGGCGTTCGGTCCGTCCGGCAGCTATCTGGAGCAGTTGCGGCTGCGCATCCGCCAACTGGGTCTGGTGGACCTGATCGACTGGCAATTGGACCTGCCTGCCGAAGAGATTCCACAGGTCATCCAGGCTCATCATGTGATGGTCCTGCCGTACCGCGAATCGAGCAAACTCAAGGTGCTGGGCAAATTGCGCGGGACCAGCGGCGCCCTGTCGTGGGCCGTGGCCTGCGGTCGCGGCGTGATCACCTCCAACGCGCGCTCGTTCGCCGAAGAGGTGTCGCACGGTAACGGCATGATCTATCCGCAAGGCGATGTTCAGGGGCTTGCCGACGCCCTGGTGAAAGCCTGCACCAACCCGGAGCTGATCGCCCAATGGGCCGAAAAGGCATCACTGATGGGTAGGGCTAGAGTCTGGAGCCACACCGCCGAGCGATTCCAGAGCGTATTTCGGCAAGCCTGCGAGGTGCATTGAGATGGCGCATCGTTCAACCATCCTGCGGTCCGTGGCCGCGGCCCTGATCAGTGCCACGCTGGCGACCGCCAGTCAGGCCGCGACCGTCCTGAAAGCACCGAGACCTGTGGTCTGGCAGGACTTTCTCGGCGTCAACGTGCAGTTCCAGTACTTTGCGCCGGACATCTATCAGCAACAGATGGCGCGCCTCGACGAACTGGGACTGAACTGGGTACGCCTGACCATTCACTGGCCCGTCATCGAACCGCAGAAGGACAAGTTCGCGCTGTCGGAGCTGGACGCGGCGATGGAGGCAATCAAGGCGCATCACTACAACACGCTGGCCTATCTGGTGGGCTCTGCGCCTTTCGCCAGCAGCGCACCGCCCGGCGCGACGGGTCGTGACCAGTATCCACCCAAGGATTTTTCCACCTTCGCCGCGCGCATGGTAAGCCTTGCCCAGCGTTACCCGCAGGTGAACAACTGGCAGGTGTGGAACGAGCCGAATATCGTCTGGCTGCCCAAGGAAGACCCGGCAGCCTATGGCCGGTTGCTGACCACCACGGCCCAGGCGCTGAGGGCCGCGCTGCCGGAAAAAACCATCGTGACCGCGGGCATGGCGTACTACAGCCAGATGCACAGCACGCCGGGCTACATGCTGCAAAGCCTGCTCGATGGAGGGCTGGGCACCCAGAACATCGTGGCGGCCTACCATCCGTATTCCGAATACCCCGAAGGCGATTCGGTCCCGGACCGGGATTTTCTGGTGCGTGCCAATGCCATGAACAACCTGCTGCACAGCAACGGCGTCAGCCAGGTGTGGGCCACCGAGTGGGGCTGGTCGAGCTATGACGGCCCGGTGGAAATGCAACGACTGATCGGCACGTCCGGTCAGGCCGACTACACCCTGCGTCGTCTGGCCCTGATGAGCGCTCTGGATTTCCAGCGCATCTTCCTGTTCAACCTCAGCGACCTGGACGAGCGCGCCTCGGCCCGCGATCAGGGCTATGGCCTGCTGGATCTGCAGGCCAGCCCCAAACCTGTTTACACCGCACTGAAGAACTTTCTGACCATTACCGGGCCGCGCCTTACACCGACTGATCCGCCCGCCGTCAGCCAGGTGCCCGATGACCTGTACGCCGTGGCCTGGAGTCGTGAAGACGGCAAACATCTGCTGATGGTCTGGAGCGCCTCAGGCGTCAGCCTGACCTTTCCCGCCATCAACGACGCCATCGTGCATGACCCGCTGACCGGCAGCCGGATTCCCTTGTCCGCCACAAAGGGCATCACCCTGGCGCTCAAGCCGACCCTGCAAATCCTGGAATGGAAGCCTTGACCATGCGGATACTCTGGACGCTCCCGTACCTGCCCTGGCCCACCACCAGTGGCGGCAAGACCCGGGAATATCACCTGTTGCGCAATCTGGCCGCACGCGGTCATCGCATCACGTTGCTGGTGCAGTCCAAGACGGCGCTGGATGACGCCTGCCGCTCGGCACTCGAGCCCTGGCTGGAGCGTTTGATTGTCATTGAACGGCGCCCTTTGCACAGCCTCAAGACCCTGATGGCCGTCGCACTGGCCAAGCCGCCGATGCTCGCCAGCGTCAATGGCTATGCGCCAAAACTGGAAAAAGTATTCGAAGAACTGCTGCTCGAAGACTGGGACGTGATCCAGCTTCAGCACACCTATGCCTTTCAGCCGTTCGAGCAGGCGCTCAAGCGTTCAGGCAAACCGTTCGTGCTCACCGAGCACAACGTCGAATCAGACCTCGGTGCCGCCAGTTACGAGCGCATACCGCGCTGGGCCAATGCATTCGCGGTGTATGACCGCTGGCGTTACCGCCGCTGGGAAACCCGCGTGTTCCGTCAGGCAGGCGAACTGGTAGCCGTGACCGAAGACGATGCCAAGGCCCTCTCACGCCTGAGCGGCAAGGCGACTTCCTTCGTGGTCAATAGTGTGGATTGCGGTTACTACGCCAGCGTGCATGCCGACCGCACGAGCCGTCGCCTGCTGTACATCGGCAATTACGAATACGGCCCTAATATCGACGCCATCGAATGGGCGCTGGACGAGATCATGCCGCAGGTCTGGGTCAGATCGCCCGACGTGCGCTTTGCCATCGGCGGTTTCGCGATGCCTGAGTCGTGGCGCGAGCGCTGGCCGGACCCACGCATCGAATGGCTCGGATTCGTGCCGGACCTGCGCGCGTTGCAGACCACCACGGCCATCTTCTTCGCACCCCTGCGTCAGGGTGGCGGTTCGAAACTCAAGACGCTGGAATCGATGGCGGCCGGACTGCCCATCATCACCACCAGCCAGGGCGTTTCCGGTCTGGCTGTCACCAATGGTGAGCACTATCTGGGCAGCGAAGAAGCCGCAGGGCTGGCAGCCCTGATCATCGACAACATCGAAAAGCCCGTGCACCTGGACAGGATCGGCGAAGCCGCACGCGTCTACGTGCGCTCCCGCCACGACTGGTCGGTCTCGGCGTCACAGCTGGAAGTCATCTACACCCGACTCACGCACACAGGCAAGGATCGCGCTCATGCGTATAGGACTTGATTACCGCGCAGCAGCCGGTTACCCCGTCAGCGGCATCGGCCGCCAGAACTTCGCGCTCGAAGAAGCCTTTCGCGCCCATCCCGATGTTCAACTGCAACTGTTCGGCGTGGCACCTTACGACCACCCGATCCGGCGCCTGATCCATGCGCCACGGTGGGCCGCTGCGCTGAATTCGGTGCACCGGATCCCGGACCGGCTGCGTTTCGAGGGCGTGTTCCTGCCGCGTGCCCTGCGCGATGCAGAGATCCAGATCTACTTCGCCAACATCAATATGGGACTGCCACTGGGCCGCAAACCGGAGGGCCTGCGTTACGTGCTGCAGTTGCACGATGTGTTTCAGATCACCCAGCAGAACAACCATGGATCGCGGCTCAAGGCGCGCATTTACCGCCTGACCGATTACCTCTCGATTGCCCATTCGATCCGGGTCGCCGATCAGGTCTGGCTGCCGTCGAGCTACACGGCGAGCGAAGTCCTGCGCCTGTTTCCCAAGGCACGCGACAAGATTCGCATCGTGCCGCTGCTGGTCGAGGGCTTCAAGGGCGAGGCAGCCGATATCGGTTCACTGAGACTGCCGCAGCGCTACTGGCTGTGCGTGGGCACTCGTGAGCCGCGCAAGAACATCAAATGGTTCGTCGATGCCTGGCAGACGGCGCGCATGCAGTTCGTCGACACCCCGGATCTGGTGCTGGTCGGTGGTGACGAACCCTTGACCGAGGCCCAGCGTCAGCTTCAGGGTCTGCACGTACTGACCGGCTTGAGCGACGCCGAACTGCACGCCGTTTACCGTGACGCGGATCGTCTGTGGCAACCGTCGCTGTGCGAAGGCTTCGGCCTGCCGGTCATTGAAGCGTTGAGTGTTGGCACCCGCGTGGCCGTCGCGACCGGCTCGTCGCTGGATGAAATCTCGCCGCCCGACAGCCCGCACTTCTCGCCCTCCGACAGCGCCAGCCTGATTCACCTGATGGGCACGTTGTCCAACGCCCCCGCAGAAGATCCCGAGGTCTCGAAAGCCTGGGCAGCCCGCTACAACCTTGATGCCTTCTGCAAGCAGGTGCATGCAACGCTGGAGGAGCTTCGCTGATGCCGATGGCCATGCCCATAGGACTGTTCTTCAGTCTGCTGTTCGGCGTGATGATCTGGATGCTGCCGGTACCGTTCGTGTTGTTGGCAGCCGTCGGCGCCGCCTCGGTCATCACCATCATCAGACGCCCGGTGCGCGGGCTGCTGCTGTTTGGTGTGATCGCGACGTTCATTCCCTACTCCACGGTACAGATCGGCATCCGCACCACGGTGTCCGAGGCCTTGATCATGCTGACCTGGGGCAGCTATCTGCTGCAGGCCGTGATCCAGCACCAGGCCCGGATCCCGAAGATGCTGCGCACCGAGCGGCTGCTGGTGGCGCTGATGATGTTCAGCGCGTTCCCGTTTCTGATCGGTGAACTGACCGTGGTGGCTGAAGGTAACGGACCGATCAATTGGGTGCGCTGGCTGTTCAACCTGTCGGTCCTGTTTCTGGTGCCGCGCCTGCTGGTGGACCTGCAGACACTGGAAAAACTCGTCATCGCCCTGCTCGGCGGCACCCTGATGCTGTTGCTGCTTTCGATTCCGATCTACGTCTTGAGCGGTTCGGCGCTGAGCATCACGCCCGTCCTCAGGGTCATGGGCTACAGCGGTGCCGATGTGCTGGGCGAGGCCTTGCTGTCGCTCTCCAGCCGAATGGGCTCGCCATGGATGCACCCAAACGTGGCTGGCGGCGCACTGGCGATGCTGTTGCCGCTGGCGTTCTGTTTCGGCATGACCCGCACCGGCTCTGTCCGCATGCTGGGCCTTTCGGTTGCAGCGCTGGGTGCCCTCGGGCTGTTGCTGACCGGATCACGCGGCGCGCTGGTGAGTCTGATCATCGTCATGCTGTGGATGACCCGTCGGCGCATTCCCCATCTGGGGAGGATACTGATGGGCGGTGCGGCGGCAGGCGTGGTCCTGATGATGTTCTATCCGCCGCTTCAGGACCGGCTGATGAGCCTGTTTTCCGACGACGACACCAGCACCGCGATCCGCTTCCTGGAATACAGCCATTTCCCGGATGCGATGGCCACCTTCCCGTTCGGGATCGGCTTCAAGACCGACCCGCCGGTCCTCGGTTACACCGACTTCGGGATCTCCAACCTGTGGCTGAATTTCATCTACAAGATGGGCCTGCCGGGCATGCTGCTGTTCATCGCCATAACGGTCAGCTGGTGGAAGGAAGTGCGTCCGCCAGCCGGCCGGATCGTGCTGACCCCGGAAAACGCGATCAACCTTGGCTGCATGACCGGCGTGCTGGCTGCCCTGTGCAGCGGCCTGTTTGACCACTACTTCAGTTTTACCAGCGTACTGGTCGCGCTGTTCTGGCTGTTCATCGGCATCAGCCTGCACGAAAGCAGGCGCCTGCGTGCCACAGCCGCCAGACCGCAGCCATCCCCCGTCGCCTTACCCGAGCAGGGAGCCGCCACATGAAACATCGCATGATGCACTCGCACAATCTGCGCGACGCATTGCCTGATTACGCCCGCAAGATGGGTGTGCCGCTTGAAGAGTTGCAGACCACCTACCAATGGATGCTGGACAACGAAGTGTGTTTCGAGACACGCATCAAGGACACCACCCTGTCGTTCATCTGCTACCTGAACATCGAACCGCGGATCGAGCCGCCGCTGGCCCGGCGTTTTTATCGCCTGCTGGCCAGCGAAACCCTCGGTGCGCTGATCCCGTTGTACGGCATCAACTGGCCGACCCTGCGCGACCGGATGCTGCGCACCTGGGAGCAGGTGTACAACATCCTGATCTGCAAGATCCCCAGCCACACCCTGCGCCTGTTCTGGCTGCGCATGGGCGGGGCGAAGATCGGCAAGGGTTCGACGGTATGGCGCAACACCGAAGTGCTGGGCGTGGACAGCCTGCGTATCGGCAACGACACCACGGTGGGCTGGCATTGCCAGCTGGATGCACGCGGTGGCCTGGTGATCGGTGATCACGTCACCATCGCGTCCCATGTCCTGATCATCGCTGGCGGGCACGACCTCAACGAGCCCGAATTCTGGGCCGTCGGCGGCCCGGTGTGGATCGGTGACTACGCGTGGATCTGCAGCCGCGCGCTGCTGTCGTTCGGTGCCAACATTGGCGAAGGGGCTGTGGTCGGCGGCAATAGCGTGGTCTCCAAGCCAGTACCGCCCTATGCCATTGTCAGCGGGCCGAATGCTGAAATCAAAGGCGAGCGCGCACGCAACCTCAACTACAAGGTGGGCGGCAAAGGCCTGTTCACCCTGTTTCACTGACAGGCACCCACGACGATGCTGGGTTCGACACTGTGGCTGACGCTGGCCACCCTCACCGGGCTGGCCGCAGGCTTCGCCCGCGAGTGGCTGCTGGTTGCCGCCTGGGGTGCTGGCGGTCAGAGCGATGCTTTTCTGGTGTCGATGTTTCTGCCCGAAGCCTTACGCATGTCACTGGCCGCCGGATTGTTCAGCGCCGCTGCGCTGCCGCTGTATCAGCAACGCTCGGCGGACGGGCAACAACGCTGGCTGGGCGCAATGGTGCCGCGCCTGACGCTGGCGGGCGTCCTGCTCAGCGCTCTGCTGGCGCTGGGTGCCGGTCTGCTGGTGCGCCTGATCGGGCCGGGGCTCGATGCAGACGGATACGCCCAGGCGAGCAGCGGACTGCGCTGGCTGGCCTGGTGCGCGCCTGGTTTTATGCTGCACGGCCTGCTCTGTGTACCGCTGCAGGCGCGCTCGCGCTTTGTGCTGGCCGGGCTGGGTTCATTGCTGTTCAACCTGCCGCCGGTCATCTATCTCGCCACATTGAGCCACGCTGCCACGCCCACAGGATTGGCGAGCGCCTGTGTGCTGGGCAGTCTGCTGATGCCGGGCGTGCTGTTGCCGAGCCTGTATCGCTCCGGCTGGCGGCCCTGGCAGTGGCAGGCCGAAGCGGGCGTGGTACGTGAACTGTTGCAACGCATCGGGCCGCTGTTGAGCAGTAACCTCGCGAGTCAGGGCCTGGCGCTGCTGGAAAGGATGGTCGCATCGCTGCTGGGTGAAGGCGCCGTCACCTGGGTCAATCTGGCGCGCAAACTGATCAACCTGCCCCTGATCGCCTTGATGAGTCTGAATCAGGTGTTGCTGGGATTGATGAGTGGCAGCGCGGGCGATCAACGCCTCTGCCTGCTGAAACGTGGACTGGGCAGCGCCACCCTGCTGACCCTGCCTGCTGTCGCCGGTCTGATCGGCGCAGCGGGCGCTCTGGTCGTGCTGCTGTTGCCCAACCAGACCCATGACGGTCCGCTGCCAGGGTTGCTCGCATGGTTCGCCGTGCCGCTGATGTTCGGGGCCTGGAATGCGCTGTTGGCGCGTTACGCCTACGCCGCCGGTGACACGCGCCTGCCGCTCAACTGTGAACTCATCGGCAGCCTGTCCAACGCCGTGCTGCTGGGCGTGCTGCCCTTGATATTCGGCCTGACCGGCATCGCCATCGCCGCGCTGGGCGGCGCGCTGGTGACCGGCGTGCTGCTGATGCGCCGCCAGTCGCTACTGAGCGCTCTTCCGTGGCGCAGCCACTGGCTGCTGGCTACGGGACTGATGGTCGTAGCTGCGCTGGTGCTGCATCCGTTGCAGAACACCTGGCTGCAACTGGGGCTCAGCGCTGCGTATGGCATGCTTTTGCTGATAGGTCTGGCGCTGTGGCTGAAGCCGTGGCGGGTCGTGACTGATCAGGCCTGAAACAGCGCTTTCACTGGGTAAACACCTAACTGTGGGAGGCGGCTTGCCGGCGATCTGCCGGGAACCGGCAGCAAAACCTGCACACGCGGTGTGCCGGATGCACCCTGGGGCCGCTGCGCAGCCCATCGCTGCCGTCGTAACCTCCGAGAGCTCCCACGCCCTTCGGGCAGAAGCAGGTGTGCGTGCATTTCAGTAAATTACAGCGTTTGACAAGAGGCGGGTTTCCCCGCATTACGCCTCACCCGCCGATTCGCTGCACTGCTCACTGAATCGCTGCAGGCTGGTCGAGACAAACTTGTCGCGATGACGAATCAGGAAGAACCGGCGGGTCAGCGGTGGCAAGGGGCTGTTGAGGATCTGCAGCTCGCCGCTCGCCAACAGATCAGCCACCACGCGGCGGGACAGGCAACTGATGCCGATCCCTTGGGCCAGAGTGCGTTTGATCGCTTCGGAGCTGCCCATCTGCCGCATGTCTTCCAGGTCGTGAAGGTGCCTGAGCAACAGATGTTCCACTTCGCCACGCGTCCCCGAACCCGGCTCGCGCAGCAGCCACTCGGCGTGTTGCAGGTCACTCAGCGACACCTGTTTCTGCACGGCCAGCGGATGATCACGCCCGGCAACGATGACCATTTCATCGACCAGCCAGGGTTCGGCGATCAGCTCGGGCAGATGACACGGCGCCTCGATCATCCCCATGTCGATCTCGAATTGCGCGACCTTGCGGGCAATCAGAGCGCTGTTGCCGATGTCCATGTCCACCCGCAACGAAGGCGCCGAGGTGCGCAGCGCCGCAACGATCTGTGGCAGCACGTAGTTGGCGATGGTGCTGCTGCAGCCGATCCGCAACCGGGTGTTCAGACCGGCATCGGGCAACAGAAAGCTGTCTTCGATCTGCTGGGCGCTTTCCAGCATCTGCCGGGCCTGAGGCAGCAAGGCGTGACCGTTGTCATTCAGGACCAAACGCTTGCCGACCCGATCGAATAGCCGGGTGCCCAGCGCGCTTTCCAGCTCGTTCAAGGCCGCGCTGGTCGCCGATTGTGAAAGCGATACGGCAAGACCTGCGCCAACGGTACTGCCGTGCTGGGTGACAGCGCAGAAGATTTGCAACTGACGCAGGTTGAGTTTCAAGCGACGACTCCCGAATACAGATCAACCTGAATAACAGGTAACTGGAACCGAGATTACCCGTTTAGAGAATTGTTCGCACGCCCGTAAACTGACGACATACACCCAGGCCGTCAGCAGGAGAACATCATGAGCAGGCTTGCAACCGTTATCGAGGGTATCGCCCCCCTCGCCTCGTTATCGAGCCCGCGCGAAGCTGTCAGGCAATTCACCCCCAACTGGTTCGCCGTGACCATGGGCACCGGGGTTCTGTCTCTGGCGCTGGCGCAACTGCCCGGCGACATCGCATTGCTGCGCAATGTGGGCGAAGCCCTATGGTTCTTCAATATCGGCCTGTTCGTGCTGTTCAGCGTGATGTACGCGAGCCGCTGGTTGCTGTTCTTCGATGAAGCGCGGCAGGTGTTCGGTCATTCGACGGTCTCGATGTTCTTCGGCACCATTCCCATGGGTCTGGCGACGATCATCAGTGGTCTTCTGGTGTTCGGACCCGATCGCTGGGGCGCTGGCGTGATTCCGGTGGCCGAAGCCCTGTGGTGGCTGGATGTGGCAATGGCCATGGCCTGCGGCGTACTGATTCCGTTCATGATGTTCACCCGCCAGGAACACAGCATCGAAAAGATGACCGCTGTCTGGCTGCTGCCCGTGGTGGCGGCGGAAGTTGCCGCTGCCTGCGGCGGTCTGCTGACACCGCACCTTACCGACACTGCGTCGCAATTCACGGTGCTGATCACCAGCTACGTGTTGTGGGCCTACTCGGTGCCGGTGGCGCTGAGCATTCTGGTGATCCTGTTGCTGCGTCTGGCGTTGCACAAACTGCCCCACGAAAGCATGGCCGCCTCGAGCTGGCTGGCGCTGGGGCCTATCGGGACAGGCGCGCTGGGCATGCTGGTAATGGCCAATGACGCGCCTCAGGTGTTCGCCGCGCACGGCCTGGCGTCGGTCGGCGAAGTAGCCGCAGGGGTCGGCGTCATCGTCGGCACGCTGTTCTGGGGCCTCGGCCTCTGGTGGATGGCGTTGGCTGCATTGATCACGCTGCGTTATTTCAAGGCCGGCATCGAGTTCAACCTAGGCTGGTGGGCCTTTACCTTTCCGCTTGGTGTGTATGCGCTGGCGACGCTGAAACTGGGTTCGACCTTGCAACTGGGCTTTTTCGACCAGTTCGGCATGGCGCTGGTCGCCCTGCTGGGGCTGATGTGGACGCTGGTTGCAACCCGGACAGTGGCAGGCGCATGGCGAGGCCATCTGTTCGTTTCACCTTGCATTGCCAGGTGCCAGAACAGCCCGCGTTAAAGGTCCATCTGCCGGGGCACTGAACAGACCTCTTTGAGGGTCTGGCGCAGCCAGCGGTGCGCCGGGTCCTTGTCGAAGCGCGGGTGCCAGGCCTGATTGACCGATACGGTTTCCAGCGCCAGCGGAATGGCAAACGCGCGCATCTTCAGGCCCAGTCGCTTCAGGCCCCAGAGCACCGGCTCGGGCAACGACAGGATCAGGTCAGACTCGGCCACTCCGAAAATCGCCGAGTGGAAATGCGGCGTGATCAGCGCGATACGCCGCTCCAGTCCCAGCTCTGCCAGCGCCGGATCGATCGGTCCGCGTGCAAGGCCTCTGCGAGACACGCTGACGTGATCGAACCCGGCGAATCGCTCGGGTGTGATCGGTCCGTCGAAGATGGGATGCCCTTCACGTGCCAGACCGCAGAAGCGAGTGTTGAACAGGGTCTGAATCTTGATCTCCGGACCGAAATTGAGCCGTGACGAGATGTACAGGTCGATTCTGCCTTCGCGCAGCGCGTCATCGTCGTCAGCCCCCTCAGGCACGAAGCGCAGGGTGCAGCCGGGCGCACCGATGCGGATAGCCTCCAGCACATGGGCACCGAACGAGCCGAAGAACACGTCGTTGGAGCGCACGTTGAAACAGCGCTCCAGGGTGCTCATGTCCACTTCATCGCGGGCCTGAAACACCTGAGCGGCCTGTTCGACCAGTTCGCGCACCTGCGCCTGCATGGCCAGCGCACGCGGCGTCGGCACCAGCCCACGACCGGCACGCACCAGTACCGGATCGCCGGTGGCCTCACGAATCCGCGTCAATGTGCGACTCATGGCTGCCGGGCTGAGGTGCATGCGCCGCGCCGCGCCCACGACGCTGCCTTCGTCGAGCAACGCATCAAGGGCGATCAACAGGTTCAGGTCGGGCAACTGCATGGGGCTATCCGCTGGCAAGGTGCGCTGATGATAGCGCGACTGGCCCGCTGCGGCAGACTGCGTGTAGAGCCCCGCCGGGCATATTCCTTGAACTTAAGCGGTCGCTGGAACGCCTCATTCAGACACTTCAGCGCAGAGCCTACTCATGCACACCTCACACTTCGCCGACAACCACGGCGCGCGCGACCAGCGCATCGTCATCAATACCTACACCACGGTACTGCGCAGACCCGGCGTACCTCACGAACTCTTCGCCACTTACTGGCGTGACGTGCACGGCCCGCTGTGCGCGCGCCTCGACGGCCTTGGCTGGTACGTGCAGCATCACCTGTCCCGCGAACAGGACGCCCACCTGTGGCCGATCATCGAAGGCGTCAAGCCACTGGAAGGCTACGTGCTGGATGGCGGCGTGGAGATCGGTTTTCTATCGGCCGAAGACCAGCAGCGCTTCCAGAAAGCCAGTGCGATTCTGTTTTCCGATGAACAGAACATGTTCGAGGAAACCCTGGCCTATGACGTGCCGGACGGTTCAAGCACGCTGATGGACCGTCTGCCGGAACCTTCGCCCAACGAAACCTCGACTCTGGATCGTTTGCACCTGCACTTTCATTTGAATCGCGACAACCTTGCAGCTGCGCGCGAAGCCATCGACACCCTGGCTCGCGATCTGGCCGGTCTGGACGAGGTGCTCAAACTGCGCCTGCACCTTGCGCAGCCCTACGACAACGAGCAGCCCGCGCCCCCTGCGCCGGACGTCGCCCATTACGCCAGCGAACCGCGCCTGAACATCGTGTTCATGGAAATCACCTTCGAATCGGCCTGGACCCGACGCACCTGTTACGCCAGCGAACGCTTCAAGGCCATCACCCATGGTATAGGCGCCCACGTCAGCCACATCACCCCGTTTGCCGTCAGCGGCGTCTACACCTACGTACGTGACGGGGTCATGACCACGGCGGGTATCCGGGGCAGTCGCCAGGCCGAACTGATTCGCCAGCTGGGGGCTATCAACCAGACGCAGCCTGAAGTCGAGACACTGTTTGGTGCCGCCCCAGCCGATGAAACGCCAGCAGAGTGACAGCAGGACGACCGGCTTTTATGCTGGTCGTCCCTTTTCAACCTGATCGCGAACGCCCATGCCACCCACTCCAACCCTGAGCGCCCGCGAGGTTTATCAGTGCCTGAAAGAGGCAACGCTGGGCGTTCGCTCACTGCGCCGCCTCGATGATTGCGAGTCAGACCTGCTCCGGATCGACATCGATGGCTGGTGCCTGACGCTGGAAATCTCGGGCAACCGCGTGACAGGTTGCCCACACTGCCTGACTCCGGATGGCCGACAGGGATCGGCCGAAGACTGGCCGCGCACGGACCCGGTGAGCCTGCTCAGCGGATGGGAGCAGGCGCAGATCGAGCGGTTGGTGATTCACAGATGTGTGAATGACAACTCAGGCAGCTCGGCATTCGATCAATAGCCGGTGTGGCCACGCTTCATGACAGTCAAAGCGAACCGGGAGAAAGCGCTCGATGACCGCGATATTGCTGAGCAGATGGTCAGTCATGCGCAACGTACTGAAACTGCCGCCGCCCGCCAGCGCCATGGGTAACAGCAACTGGTCAGCCAGATGCTCGGCAACCGCCGAATCGCTGTGCAGCCATTCGACCGCCTTCACGATTGCACGATCAGCCACGGCTTCGGCACGCAGGTTCGACTGGCCAAACGCACTGAAGACCTCGGTGACCTGTTCACACTCAACGACCAGCGACAGCGCGTTGCCAGGCCCCTGCTCCGGGTCCAGCACAACCGTATGCAACTGCGCAGGTGCCATCGACAGGCGTTGACCGACTCGGGCCAATTCACGCATCGCCACCTGTTCAGGCAGACCCGCAGACAGTGCCGTGGCATGACGGCCGACTTCTGTTCCCCGGTCGTACAGATGCAAGGCTGTCAGCCGGGAAGGCTTGATCATGGCCTGCACCTGCCCGCCTCCTGCGGGAACGAATCCGTGGCGAAGCAGCTCAAGCTCCACTTGCGCGCCCATACGCCTCAGCTGTGGCAGCCACGCACGCTGCAGAAAGTCCACCGCAGGCGCCATGGGGTTATGGGTCCCGCCGCTGATCGACACCCGGCTGGGTTCGCACGACAGCAACAATGCCGGCAAGAGCGTTTGCAATACCAGTGTGCAACTGCCCGCGCTGCCGATTGCAAACTCATAATCGCCTGCTCGCACCTTGCCCGGCTCGAACCATAACGCCTGAGAGCCCAATTCGGCACCGCTCACCTGCGCCTCACAGATCCTGGCCGCAGCCAGAACAGCCGTGAGGTGCTGACGCAGCAAACCCGGCCGGCTGCGTTGGCCACGGATGTGATGGATGTGCAGCGCACGGCCAGTGATCATGGACAGGCTCAAGGCGCTGCGCAGTACTTGCCCGCCTCCGCTGGAGCCGTCCAGCTCGATAACATCCCTGTTCATGTCCGACTCCCTGCGTAATGCGCGACGGTCTCCCTCAGGTACTGATCGAGCAACCCGCTGTCGCCATGCGTCCTCGGCAATAAGGGCACATTGCGTTCCAGTTCGGCCGCGATGAACGCATGCAGCGCGGGACGCCGTGGTCCGTAGGCAGCCTCGTCGGCACTGCGCTTGAGCACCAGCAATTCAGCCACTTCGTCGAGCAGCAGCGGGTCGTCGACCGTGCTCAACAGATCAGCGAAGGTCATGGGCGGCCTGCCTCGGCCCTGGTCGATCCAGCGCACCGCCAGCAAAGGCCGCAGCACGTAGAAGTACTTCTTGAAACGCACGCTCTCGCCTTGCAGATAACCACGGAAATTCTTCCTGGCCATCGACAGGTAATGGTTGCGCGCGGCAGGCGGGCTGTAGAACGCTTCAGCCAGCGCCCGCAGACGTGCGGTTGCCTCGCTTTCGCTGCGATACACCAGCGGTGAGTCGAGCCATTCGAGCAGCGTCGGGTTGGACTTGCGCAATAACCCGAGGGTCTTGCGCAGCTCCCAGCCACTGACATCCAGTTCGTCATCCAGCGGACGCTCGATCACGTCACGACCCGCGTCGACCTGAACGAACCATTCCGGCTTCTCGACATACACGAAGCGAACGTCGTAATCGCTGTCGGTGGAGGCGAAGCCCCAGGCACGACTGCCTGATTCACACGCGTACAAGACCGTGACATTGCGCTCGCGCTCTATGCGCGTCAGCTCATCCAGCACCCGTGCGCGCATGGTGTCATCAAGCGGATGCGCTTCTGTAGATTCCCTTTTCATTTCCCGTTATTCCTTGGCAGACGGAGCATCCTGCGCTCCATCTGTGATTAGCCTTTCACACACACCACTTGCCGCAGCGTGTGCATGACTTCCACCAGTTCTCGCTGTGCATGCATGACCTTGTCGATGTCCTTGTAGGCCATCGGAATCTCATCGATCACCGCAGCATCCTTGCGGCACTCCACATGGGCTGTGGCACTAATCTGATCCTCGACCGTGAACATGTCCTTGGCCCGGGTACGGCTCATGGTACGACCGGCACCGTGGCTGCAGGAGCAGAATGACTCCTCGTTGCCCAACCCGCGCACGATGAAACTCTTGGCGCCCATGGAGCCCGGGATGATCCCCAGCTCGCCCTTTTTGGCCGACACTGCGCCTTTGCGGGTGACCAGGACGTCCTCGCCGAAATGCCGCTCTTTCTGCACATAGTTGTGGTGACAGTTGACTGCCTCCAGCGCGACCTCAAAGGGTTTACTGATAATCCTGCGGGCAGCCTGAACCACAGACTGCATCATCAATTCACGGTTCTGCCGGGCAAACTCCTGAGCCCAGCCAACTGCCTGAACGTAATCATCGAAGTGCTGACTGCCCTCTTCGAAGTACGCCAGGTCACGATCCGGAAGGTTGGCGATGTGCTGACGCATGTCCGCCTGCGCCATCTGGATGAACAGCGTACCGATTGCATTGCCAACGCCACGTGAACCGCTGTGGAGCATGAACCAGACCCGGTTGGCTTCATCCAGGCAAACTTCGATGAAGTGGTTGCCCGAACCCAGTGTGCCCAGATGCTGGCGGTTGTTGCTTTTGACAAGTCGCGGGTATTTGTCGGTCAGCGCCTTGAAGCCTGGCGCCAATGCTTCCCATGCCCGATCGGCCTGTTGCGGAATATCGCCCCACGCGCCCTTGTCCCGACCGCCACGTGTCGAGGTTCGACCATGAGGCACAGCCTGTTCGATGGCGCTGCGCAGACCGGCCAGGTTGTCCGGCAGATCGCTGGCCGTCAGCGACGTACGCGCAGCAATCATGCCGCAACCGATATCCACCCCGACTGCGGCAGGAATGATTGCCCCCACCGTAGGGATAACGCTGCCAATGGTCGAACCCTTGCCCAGGTGCACATCGGGCATGACCGCCAGGTGCTTGAAGATGAACGGCATGCTGGCCGTATTCATCAATTGCTGACGCGCCTCGTCCTCAACCGGCACGCCCTGGGTCCACATTTTGATGGGTTTGCCGTTGGCGACTTCCAGTAACTGGTAGGTGGTCTTTTCCATGTTCTCTACTCTTGTCATGCCGAAGGTTCGGCGCATTACCTGGCGGCGTTCGTTTCATGAAGCCGGTGTTTTTCATAAATAAGCTATTGCAGCGGCCGTGCCAGACTAGAGAAGGATGATCTAATTATTTTTAACTCACTGTTTTTTAACGATTATTTATTTTATTCATGTAGCAGCTGTATTTGAACGAGACAGATCTGCCATAAAATTCTATTATTTTTTATCGTTTTTTATCTCAAGGTATAAAGATGTCTTCCAGACGCACCGTCGCAATCGGCTTTATCGGCGCCACGCTCGATCGCGTGGGCAAAGGTGCGAATCGCTGGAATCATTGGCGACCCAGTGTCAGCCTGTGTCAGCAGGACGACATGCTGATCCATCGCCTGGAGCTGATTCACGGCATCGATGCCAGGGACGTCAGCCTGGCGCAGCGGGTGGCCGACGATATCCGCCAGATTTCACCGGAGACCGACGTACGTCTTCACCCCATGCACCTGAAAAATCCATGGGACTTCGAGGAGGTCTATGGCGCCCTGCACGACTTCACCACCGCGTACGCGTTCGACACCGACCACGAAGATTATCTGGTGCACATCACCACCGGCACTCACGTTGCGCAGATCTGCTGGTTCCTGCTCACCGAAGCCCGGTATCTGCCCGCCCGGCTGATCCAGACATCACCCTCAAGACGCCGCGACCCGAGCGAACCCGCCGTCGGCACGCACACACTGATCGACCTCGACCTTTCACGCTACGACCGGATTGCATCGCGATTCGCCAGCAAACGCCTGGAAGGCCTGGCCTTCCTCAAGTCCGGTATCGCCACGCGCAATCCGGCCTTCAATCGCTCAATCGAACAGATCGAACGCGTCGCCGTGCGCTCGAAAGCCCCCATGTTGCTGATCGGACCCACCGGCGCAGGCAAATCATTTCTGGCCAGACGAATTTACGAACTCAAACGCAGCAGGCATCAGGTTCAGGGGCGCTTTGTGGAAGTGAACTGCGCAACCCTGCGAGGCGACGGCGCCATGTCGGCGCTGTTCGGCCACGTCAAAGGCGCGTTCACGGGTGCCCAGAATGCACGCGACGGTCTGCTGCGTTCGGCGGACGGCGGCATGTTGTTTCTGGATGAAATCGGTGAGCTTGGGGCCGACGAGCAGGCCATGCTGCTCAAGGCCATCGAGGAGAAACGGTTTTTCCCCATGGGCTCGGACAAGGAAGTGGACAGCGATTTCGTGATCATCGCAGGGACTCACCGCGACCTGCGCGAACGCGTTCTGCAGGGCCTGTTTCGAGAAGACCTGTATGCACGAATCAATTTGTGGACATTCCAGCTACCGGGCCTTGCCGGGCGTCGCGAGGACATCGAGCCCAACATCGATTTCGAGCTTGAGCGTCATGCTCAGGAACTGGGCAGCATGGTGAGTTTCAATCAGCAGGCACGCAAACGCTACGTAGCCTTCGCCTGTTCCGCCGAAGCCGTCTGGCTGGGTAACTTCAGAGAACTGTCGGCCTCCATTACCCGCATGGCCACGCTGGCAGACAGCGGTCGCATCGATGAAGATCAGGTCGCAGAGGAGATCGACCGACTGCGTTACGCCTGGGGCCTGAGTCAGGCGGACGAAATAACCACGGCGCTGCTCGACGACGACCTTGAACTGGATCTTTTCGACCGACTGCAACTCAACGCCGTGATTGAAATCTGCAAGGGAGCCGACAGCCTGTCGAGCGCGGGACGACGATTGTTCGGCGTATCGCGGCTGAGCAAGGCCAACCCCAATGACGCAGACAGACTGCGCAAATACCTCGGGCGCTTCGGGATAGAGTGGAAGCAGATTCGGGAATCCGCGCTGCCCGGCTGAAAAAGCCGCATGACAGGGACTGCGCGGCCAGCTTGCTTGAGCAATGCTGACAATAGCCTGTCGCTATGCCGCATGATGAAGGATTGCAGGCGCTATCTTTTTCTGACCGACTTTAAATTCCTGACCGTTAAAACGCGCCTGCACATGAAATCTGCACGGCCCGCAGAAACCTGCCTAAATTCTACTCCACAGCGCCCACGACTTTGGCTAGACTCCGCTGACTGCTGAAACGTTTAATCCAGTCCAGCACACCCATAATTCCAATAAGTCAGAAGGACACACCCTCATGAAAACCCTTCCCCTGCTGGTGGGCCTCAGCGCCCTCTCCCTCGCCTCCAGCGCTTTTGCCTGGGACTACGTTCTGCTCGATACCGACAAGCCTGCGCAGAACCAGCAGATCACCAGCAAGCAACTGGGCGTCAAGACCGACAAGCCGTTCACTATTACCCTGCGAACCCTGCATGGCGGTCGCCAGGAAGGCGTGAGCATCATTGATATCGACAACGGCACCATGAAGCTCTCGGTGGTGCCCACGCGTGGCATGAACGTGCTGCAGGCCTCGGTCGGTGACGTGCGCATGGGCTGGGATTCACCGGTCAAGGATGTGGTCAACCCGGCGTTCATCGAACTCAATGGTCGCGGCGGGCTGGGCTGGCTGGAAGGGTTCAACGAATTGGTGACCCGTTGCGGCTACGAATGGGTCGGCCATCCAGGCATGGACAACGGCGAGCTGCTGACCCTGCACGGTCGCGCGGCCAATATCCCGGCCAGCAAGGTGACGCTGCACATTGACGAGAAGCCGCCTTACGCGATCCGCCTCAAGGGCGAACTCAAGGAGCAGGCGTTCAAGAAGGTCGACTTCTCGGTGCAGACCGAACTGGTCACCGAGCCAGGCAGCACACGCTTCTCGCTGAACGACACGCTGACCAACAACGGCGACTATCCGAAGGAATATCAGGCGCTGTACCACAGCAACTTCAGCACGCCGTTCCTGGAACAGGGCGCGCGCTTCGAAGCGCCGGTCAAGCAGGTATCGCCGTTCAACGAAAAGGCCAAGGGTGATCTGGGCGACTGGCAGACCTATCGCGGGCCGACCCCGGATTACGACGAAACCGTCTACAACATCGTGCCGTACGGCGATGACAAGGGCGACACTGTCACCGTTCTGCACAACAAGGCAGGCAGCCTGGGCGTGGCGGTAGGCTTCAACACCCAGCAATTGCCAGTGTTCTCGCTGTGGAAAAACACTGACACCAAGGGTCAGGGCTATGTGACCGGTCTTGAGCCTGGCACCAGCTTTTCCTATAACCGCCGTTTCCAGCGCCCGCTGAATCTGGTGCCGACCATCGAGCCGAAAGCGCAGCGTCAGTTCCAGATCAGCTACAGCCTGCTGGCGGACAAGGGCGCCGTCGACAAGGCCTTGGGTCAGATCAAGACCATCCAGGCAGGCCGCGAGACCGAAGTGCGCCAGGAGCCGCTGGTGGACCTGACCAAGGAGTGATCGCTCGCGCCTGACGCAGGCAATCAGCGCTGCTGCATGACGAGGCCGGATCTCGACGCATTACTGTCGAATCCGGCCTTGTTTCATTCACGTTCAGCATTGCGCACAACACTTGGCGCTTTCGCCTGTCTACACCCTCTCAATCCCTCAATGACGAGCACATTCATGAAAATCCTGATGGTTCTGACTTCACACGACCAACTGGGCGATACCGGCAAGAAAACCGGTTTCTGGCTCGAGGAATTTGCAGCGCCCTACTACATCTTCAAGGACGCAGGGGCCGAAGTCACCCTGGTGTCGCCTGCAGGTGGACAGCCGCCGCTGGACCCCAAGAGTGATGAGCAAGACGCACAGACCGCCGAAACCCAGCGTTTCCGTGAAGACTCCGCTGCCCAGCAGGCGCTCGCCAATACGGGTCGCCTGGCTGACGTGAAGGCCGACGACTTCGACGCAGTGTTCTACCCCGGTGGCCATGGTCCGCTGTGGGATCTGGCCGAAGATCCGAAATCCATCGCCCTGATCGAAGCGTTCGCCAAGGCCGACAAACCCCATGCGCTGGTGTGCCATGCGCCCGGCGTGCTGCGCAAGGTCCGTGCAGAAAATGGCGAGCCGCTGGTCAAGGGCCGTCGCGTCACCGGCTTTACCAACAGCGAAGAAGAAGGCGTCGGCCTGACCAACGTCGTGCCGTTTCTGGTCGAAGACATGCTCAAGGAACTGGGCGGCGACTATTCGAAGACCGATGACTGGGGCGTCCATGTCATCACCGACGGCAAGCTGGTGACCGGTCAGAACCCGGCCAGCTCGGCTCAGACGGCCAAGGATCTGATTACCCTGTTGAGCTGATCACGCCGACCCGGCCCTCCACTGCGCAGGCGGTCGCCGGGTCGTCATCACGATAAATCGAATCTTGGGCGCGCCACGTTGACCAATACCGAGAGAGTCCATTCATTCGGAGGCAGGTCATGACTCAGGAATCAGAACGCGAAGACCTCGATCACAAGCCGGAAAACGCCGGCAAAGTGGGCGAGAAGAACAAGCAGCTCAATGAAAAGGGCGAGCAGCCACGGCCTGCAACCGAGCCTGATCCGCAGAAAGACCGCTGATCAGAGCAGACCCTGCTCGGCGCACACCTTGACCACCTGTTCGCGGAACCAGCCGTTGGCTTCGTCCTGATCGGCGTGGGCGCTCCAGACCATGTCCAGGCTGAAGCCCGGCAGGTCAGGTGGCAACTCGTAAACGGCTATCCAGGGCTCGTTGCACAAGAGCGTCTGGATGCGCCGTGGCAATACCAGTATGAAATGTGTACCTTCCAGCAACTGCAAGGCTGCCCGGTAACTGTTGGCCCTGGCCACAATGTGGCGCTCCAGGCCTTTGCTCTGAAGCCAGCCATCGACCATGTTGGTGTCCGAGGTCCACGGCGTCGGATAGACGTGATGCCTTGAGGTGAACGTCTCAAGGTCGATCAGCGCGCTCACTGGTGCCGACTGGCTATCCATTACGCAGACCAGATCGTCTTCCAACAGCACTTGGGCAATCAGGCTGTCGGGCACCCGGTGAAACCCGGGACCGAAACACAGCGCCAGATCGAAACGGCCGTCAATGAGCCGCTCGACTGGCAAGTGCCTGTCCAGTTTCTGAACGTTGACCGCCACCGAGAAGCCCGCAGCGACGAAACCGCGCAACAGATGCGGCAGCACCAGCAGTTCAAAGTATTCAGGAGCGCAGACCGTGAAGGTGGTTTGCCCGCTGCTCGGGTCGAACAACTTCAACCCGTCATGGCAGAGGTTGACCTGGTGCAGTATCTGCTGCACGTGGCCGTGCATGGCAATGGCCTTGCGGGTTGGACGCATGCCGTTGCGGGTGCTGATGAACAGGTCATCCTCGAAATTGGCCCGCAGCTTCTTGAGGCAGTAACTGACTGTGGACTGGCTGACATTCAGCGCCTCCGAGACCAGCGTCAGGTTGCGCTGCTCGAAGACCGAGACGAAGATCATCAGGTCCTGCATGTCCAGCTTTCTGAGGGCATTACTGTTGAGCATCGAGTCATCTCGTTGGCACTGCGATCAAGGACCGGATCAGCACCAGCAAGATAACATCAAAACGCAATCAGGCCGTCTTACCTTCAGCACTACCGGCATGTGCTGACGATTCGTGCAGGTGTCGGGCGTAGTGTCGCGGATCAAGACGCACAACCATCAGCAGCATCACAGCGACCAGCCCGATCAACGACCACCACGCGCCTGCGAAACTGCCGGTCACGTCACGAATCACGCCAGCCAGCAAGGGTGACAGGCCGGCGATCAGATAACCCACACCCTGGACGAACGCGGTCAGACTGCCTGCCTGCTGCGGGTCATCGTAGTGATCCATGGAGACGATCAGGCTCATGGGGAACAGGCCCCCGATGCCCAGACCCAGCAGGCCGGTCCACAGCAGGCTCAGTTGCTGCGGCATCAGGATAAGACCGACGAAGCCCGCCATGATCAGCCCCAGCAGAACTGCCAGCACCAGACGCTTGTCGCGACTGCGATTGGCCAACGCTGGCGTCACCAGACCCGACACCACTTCCATCAGGGTCATGAAGCCCAACAACAGTCCAGCGTCCTGCTCACTCCAGCCATTTTCAAGGTAATACGGTGCCAGCCAGGCCAGGGCACAGGTGTAGGACGCAGTGCCCAGACCAAAAAAGACGCCCAACATCCAGGCCCTCGGCATCCGCGAAAACGCCTGTTTGCGAGGTGCTGCGGACGATACGCTGCTCTGGAACGCATGACGTTGAACCACCCAGAAACACAACGCCAGCAGCGCCAGCGCAGCCCAGATCGCCAGGCCGAACCGCCAGTTGCCGCTGAGACTCAGCATCAGCGGACTGAAAGACGCGGCAATCGCCGCGCCACCCATGATCGCCGTGACGTAAAGGCCCATGCACAACGAGACATTGTCCTTGAAGCGTGACTTGATCAGCGCTGGCATCAACGCCTGAATCATCGCGATGCCCAGCCCCGCCAGCACAGCGCTGAAGATCAGTTCAACCGCAGAGTCGAGAAACAGCCGCGCCAGTGTCGCCACACCGATCAGCGCCAGCGAGACCGTGATGGTCCGATAGGAACCGACACGAGTGGCAATGCCCATGCCGACGAACATTGCCAAT
The DNA here is from genome assembly GCF_979253365.1 of Pseudomonas sp. AC016. Taxonomy (NCBI): domain Bacteria; kingdom Pseudomonadati; phylum Pseudomonadota; class Gammaproteobacteria; order Pseudomonadales; family Pseudomonadaceae; genus Pseudomonas; species Pseudomonas sp. AC016. Next base: position 5,480,557 of record NZ_CEEDCC010000001.1, on the reverse strand, counting down.
CCCATGGCCATGACCGGCAGCATGGTCAGCAGTGAAGCCATGCCGAATCCCAGCGAAATGTCCACCCGGATAGCCGACAACAATGGGCCGACCGCTGCCATCGAGGGGCGCAGGTTCAACGCCACCAACACGATGGCGACCATCAACCAGACACCTTGAGAAGCTGACCCGCGAGCACCTTGCATATCATTATCTTCCTTTTAAAGAAGTGATGATTAGGCCGGGGTGAGTGACACGGGGCAAATCAAAAAACAGGCAGCGCTATCGATAAATCAGTTCGAACCTTTGACGATCAGGCGCTCTGGCGACGGCAACTGCAGGCTGCGACATGGCCTTCATGCGCGGCTTCAGACGCGGATTGCGGCGAAGTTTCAGACGTGGCGACCTCATCGACAGCCATCCACCAGGTCATCCCGCGGCAGGGATAATCCAGGTAGTACGGCTGGCCCATCATGGGCGTGGTGATGGTCACGTTCTGCTCCCAGGCCAGGGCCAGAATCCGGTCGAACGGCTCGTGCCAGGCGTGCATCGACAGGTCGAAGGTGCCGTTATGGATCGGCAACAGCCAGCGACCGCGCAGGTCAAGGTGCGCCTGCAACGTCTCTTCGGGCTGCATATGCACCTGGGGCCATTCCACGTTATAGGCGCCGGTTTCCATCAGGGTCAGGTCGAACGGGCCGTATTGTTCGCCAATGGTCTTGAAACCATCGAAGTAACCGCTGTCGCCGCTGAAGAAAATCCGTTGCTGATCGTTGATCATCACCCAGGACGCCCACAACGTCTGATTGCTGTCGCGCAAGGTACGCCCCGAGAAATGCTGGGACGGAGTGGCGACGAACTCGATGCCCTCCACTTCCGTGGACTGCCACCAGTCCAGTTGTCGCACCTTGTGCGCGGGCACACCCCATTCGATCAGCGTATCGCCCACGCCCAGCGGCGCGATGAAATGCTCGGTCTTTGCCATCAGCGCCTTGATCGCCATACGGTCCAGGTGGTCGTAATGGTTGTGCGAAAGGATGACGGCAGTGATCGGTGGCAAATCCTCCAGACTGATCGGCGGCTGGTGAAAGCGCTGCGGTCCGGCCCATTGCACCGGCGACGCCCGCTCGGCAAACACCGGATCGGTCAGAAAGAAGCGGTTGCGCAGTTTCAGCAGAACAGTGGAATGCCCGAGTCGGTAAACCGTGTTGTCCGGCGCGGCCAGCAGTTGCTGACGCGACAGCGGCTGTACCGGCACCTTGCCCGCCGGACGGGTGTCCTTGGGTTTGTTGAACGCCTGATCCCAGAAAATGCCCAGCGTTCGAACGAGGCTGAACGGTTTCATCGGCGCATGATTACGATAACGCCCCTCGTGACGAGACAGGACGGGCAGTGAAGAGACATCCGTTTTCTGGTGGGTCGTGGCCATGGTTTGCTGACTCCCTGGGACAGGTTGAGGCTCAGCCGTGCAAAAGTGTCTGCTATTACGTTGCAGGAGTCTGATGTCAAGCATGTGGCATCGACAACATCGCTTCAAATGTGTAACAGTGCATTACACTACACGGTGTAGTTTTAAGCTTGCATGATCCACCGCGACAAGTAAACTGCCGAGTGTAATTTTTCTCTAAACGCACGTTTGAAGCGAACCTATGACAGCTCCCATGCGCCTCACCGATCAGAAACGCGAAGCCATCGTCCTGGCAGCCATTGCCGAGTTCGGTGACCGTGGTTTCGAGGTCACCAGCATGGACCGCATCGCCGCGCGGGCCGAGGTTTCCAAGCGCACGGTCTACAACCACTTTCCCAGCAAGGAAGAGCTTTTTGCCGAGATCCTCCAGCGTCTCTGGAACTGCTCTCCCCCGCAGTCAGACGTGGTGTATCACGCCGATGTCGGTCTGCGCGAACAGTTGAGTGATCTGTTGACGGGCAAAATGCGCACCCTCAACGACAGCAGTTTTCTGGACCTCGCACGGGTCGTGGTCGGAGCAACCATCCATTCGCCCGAGCGCGCCCAGGTCTGGCTGGCGCGCATCAACGAGCGCGAGGAAACCTTCAGCGCCTGGATTCGCGCCGCGCAGAAGGACGGACGACTGAAGCCGGTCGATCCGGGCTTTGCCGCCACGCAGGTGCACGCGTTGCTCAAGTCGTTCGCGTTCTGGCCGCAGGTGACCTTTGGCGCCGCCCTGCTCAGCCCGGAAAAGCAGAACGAAATCGTCGAGTCGACCTTGAATCTGTTTCTTGGCTGGTACGAAAAGCCAACCGAGTCCTGAAGGGCCGCGAAAAGCACCCCGGAGACTGACATGCTGTACGACTTGCTGATCCGTGATGCATTTGTGATCGACGGTAGCGGCGCAACCGGTTATCGCGCCGACGTCGCCATCCATGACGGACGCATCCTGCGCATCGGCGCACTTCAGGACGTCTGCGCAACCGAAGAAATCGATGCTCATGGTCTAGTCCTGACACCCGGATTCATCGACGTGCACACCCACGATGACACCGTGGTAATCCGCAAGCCCCAGATGCTGCCCAAGATCAGCCAGGGCGTGACCACCGTCATTGTCGGCAATTGTGGTATCAGTGCTTCGCCGGTCAGCCTGGCCGGTGACCCACCTGATCCGATGAACCTGCTCGGGCCAGCCCGCGAATTCGTCTACCCACGCTTTGCCGATTACCGTGCCGCCGTGCAGGCCGCCCGGCCAGCTGTCAATGTCGCGGCCCTGATCGGTCACACCGCCCTGCGCAGCAATCACATGAAGGACCTGCTGCGCACCGCCAGCGCGGGCGAGATCAGCGCCATGCGCGAGCAACTGCGTGACAGCCTGGCAGACGGCGCGCTGGGGCTGTCCACCGGACTGGCCTACGCATCGGCCTTCAGCGCCGAGACCGACGAAGTCATGCAGCTTGCCGAAGAACTGACGACCGTCGGCGCTGTGTACACCACGCATCTGCGCAGCGAGTTCGAGCCGGTGCTGGAGGCCATGGACGAAGCGTTTCGCATTGGACGTCATGCACAGGTGCCAGTGGTGATTTCACACCTCAAATGCGCAGGCGCGGGCAACTGGGGGCGCAGTCCACAACTGTTATCAGCCCTGGAAAACGCTGCCGCCAGTCATCCGGTGGGCTGCGACTGTTATCCCTATGCGGCCAGTTCCTCGACGCTGGACCTCAAGCAGGTGACCGATGCGTTCAGAATCACGATCACCTGGTCCACACCGCACCCTGATCAGGGAGGACGTGACCTGACTGATATCGCCGCCGACTGGAATCTCTCTCTGGAAGAAACCGCACGCCGGTTGCAGCCTGCGGGCGCTGTGTATTACGGGATGGACGAGGCTGATGTGGAACGCATCCTCAGCCATCCGCTGACCATGATCGGCTCTGACGGCCTGCCGGAAGATCCCTTTCCGCATCCGCGCCTATGGGGCGCGTTCCCCAGGGTGCTCGGGCATTTCAGTCGCGACCGCAAACTGTTCGAGCTGCACACCGCCGTGCACAAGATGACCGGACTTTCGGCTGCGCGCTTCGGACTGCTGCAGCGCGGTTTGATACGTGAAGGTTATTGGGCGGATCTGGTGTTGTTCGACCCGCAGCGCATCAGGGACGTTGCCGATTTCAAGGACCCACAACGCGCCGCCGAGGGCATCGAGCGCGTCTGGGTCAACGGCCGATTGAGCTACGCCGACGGTGTCGGGCAGACCGAACGATGGGGGCAGTTTCTGCCCCGCACCGATTCGCTGGTGGATGGCTTCAAGGCGGGTTGACCACTGGCGCATTGATCAACCGACGATGCTGCCTCGGCACTCACCGAAGCCGATCGATACCTGCCCTGCACGATGACAACGTGCCCGCAGAATCACTTCATCGCCGCGTTCCAGAAAGCGTCGTTCCTCGCCATTGGGCAGGGCTACCACCTGTTTCCCGCCTTCGGTCATTTCCAACAGACTGCCGAACTGCCCCGGCTGCGGGCCGGACAAGGTGCCGGTGCCGAACAGGTCACCCGGCTGCAACTTGCAACCGTTGACACTGTGATGCGCCACCATCTGCGCTACGGTCCAGTACATGTTCAGCGAATTGCTCACGGCCAGACGATGGGGCTGCGCGCCAGCGGCTTTCATTTTCTCCGTCAGCAGCAGGACTTCCAGTTCGATGTCCAGTGCGCCGCCCTGTTGATCCGTCTGATCGAGCAGATACGGCAACGGCTGAGGATCGCCTTCGGGACGCGCCGGCTGGGCGCTGCGGAAAGGCTCCAGCGCTTCCGCTGTCACCACCCAGGGCGAAATCGTGGTCGCGAAACTCTTGGACAGAAAAGGCCCCAGCGGCTGGTATTCCCAGGCCTGAATGTCGCGTGCCGACCAGTCGTTGAGCAGACAGAACCCGGCGATATGTTCGCTCGCCTGCCCGATGTCGATGGCCTCGCCCTGCTCGTTGCCCGGGCCGATCCAGACCCCCAGTTCCAGCTCGTAGTCCAGACGCTTGCAGGGACCGAAGGTTGGTACGTCCTGGCCCGCCGCAAGGGTCTGGCCATTCGGGCGTTTGATCGAGGTGCCCGATGTGCAGAGAGTCGAGGCCCGACCGTGATAGCCGATGGGCACATATTTGTAATTGGGCAGCAGCGGATTATCGGGCCGGAACAGCTTGCCGACGTTCAGTGCATGATGAATTCCGACGTAGAAATCGGTGTAATCGCCCACCCTGGCTGGCAAATGCATCTTGCAGTCGCTCATGGGCAGCAGCAAATGCTCGGCGTTGGCTTGAGGTGGATTGGCCTCATCCAGGCAGTGCAGCAGCGCTGTGCGCAAGGTCCTGCGCGCATTGGCGCCAAGGGCAAAGAAATCGTTGAGTTGATCGCGGCTGGCGATCCCGGCGACCTCGCGTGCAGGGCCGTCGAAAACACCGGCCTGCACGGCAGCCTGCAGATCAAGAATGCTGTCGCCGATGGCAACGCCGCCACGCGGGCCGGAATCTCCGTGACTGAACACACCCAATGGCAGGTTCTGCAGAGGGAAATCAGCGTGGCCGTTGGCGGACGCCACCCAGCTGCGGCGGTTCGAAGCGGTAGTCATCAGGGCAGTTCCTTGTGGAAGGTCTTGGCCATGCCGTTCCAGCAGGCGTCGTAATCGGTCTGTAGTTGCGGACAGTCCAGCGCATGACGACTGGGGCGCAAGACCTTGCCGGTCTCGAACATGAACGCCATGGTGTTCTCGATCTTGTGCGGCTTGAGCTCGGCGGCGGTCGCTTTTTCTGCCGTGACGTTGTCAGGCCCGTGCGCGCTCATGCAGTTATGCAGCGAAACGCCACCGGGCATGAAGCCTTCGGCCTTGGCGTCGTAGGCACCTTCGATCAACCCCATGAATTCGTTCATCAGGTTGCGATGAAACCAGGGCGGCCGGAAGGTGTTTTCCGCCACCATCCAGCGTGGCGGAAAGATCACGAAGTCAACGTTGGCCTGTCCATGGATAGCACTTGGCGAGGTCAGCACGGTGAAAATCGACGGGTCGGGATGATCGAAGCTGACGGTGCCGAGGGTATTGAAGCGGCGCAGATCATACTTGTAGGGCACGTTGTTGCCGTGCCAGCCGACCACGTCGAACGGCGAGTGATCCAGTTGCGTGGCCCACAGTTCGCCGAGAAATTTCTGCACCAGCTCCATCGGTTCGTCACGTTCCTCGAACCAGGCAACCGGCGCCATGAAGTCCCGCGGATTGGCCAGGCCGTTGCTGCCGATCGGCCCCAGATCGGGCAGGCGTAACGCACAGCCGTGGTTCTCACACACATAGCCACGCGCATCGTCGTCGAGCAGGTGTACGCTGAACTTCATGCCGCGCGGCACTACGGCAATTTCCTGCGGCTCGATGTCCAGCAGGCCCAGCTCGGTAACCAGTCGCAGGCGCCCCTGTTGCGGCACGATCAGCCATTCCCCGTCAGCGTTGAAGAACGCCCGCTGCATCGACGCGTTGGCCGTATACACATACGCACTGACGCCCTCGGCCTGATCCGCTGCCGAGGTGCTGGCCAGGGCGATCAGGCCGTCGAGAAAGTCGGTGGGGTCATCGGGGATATCGAAGGCATTCCAGCGCAAGCGGTTGGGCGTGATCGGCCCCTGCCCGGCTCCGGTGATCTGTCGTGTCATGCGCTGATAGGCAGGATGCGCGGCAGACGGCTTGATGCGATAGAGCCAGCTGCGTCGCGCTTCGTCACGCGATACCGTGAACGCTGTTCCAGACAACTGCTCGGCGTAAAGGCCCAGCGGATGCTTCTGCGGCGAGTTCTGCCCGAAGGGCAACGCGTCGGGCAGCGCTTCGCTGCTGAACTGATTGCCGAAGCCGGTCTGATAGGTCAACGGCTGTTGCGGGAAGTGTGCAGGCATCTGGACCTCTTGTTGTTATGGGTCGAGCGACTGAAAAAGTGTAACAGGAAGCGTAAGGCAATTACGCATAACGTAATTTGAGTTTGCAGGCCGGTCAAGCTATAAAGTTGCCTTCCCAGACCGGCGCATTCCCCCATGACCGAAGAGACCGATAGTCCGGCCAACGGACGCCAACAGAAGGTCCAGGCTGCTGAAGTCGGCCTTGGCGTGCTCAAGGCTCTCGCAGAGCTGTCACCTTCCACACCGCTGTCGAAACTGGCCGAACACCTGGGCATGCCCGCGGCCAAGGTTCATCGCTACTTACAGGCGCTGGTCGCCAGTGGCTTCGCTGAACAGGACACCGTCACCAGCCATTACGGCCTGGGCCGCGAAGCGTTGCAGGTCGGTCTGGCATCGCTGGGCAAACTGGACGTACTGAAAATCGCCGCACCCTGGCTCGCGAATCTGCGCGACGAGCTGAATCAGACCTGCTTTCTGGCGGTGTGGGGCAACAAGGGGCCGACCGTGGTGTACGTCGAGCCGTCGCTGGGTGCGGTGACGCTGGTCACACAGATCGGATCGGTACTGCCGTTGCTCAGCTCGTCCACCGGTCTGGTGTTCGAAAGCTTTTTGGCCGCTGCCGAAACCACGCCGCTGCGCGAGCAGGAAGCTCCGCACCTGAATGCCGCCCAGTTGAAGGAAATCGACCGTCATCTGACGCAGATCCGCACAACCGGCGTACATCAGATTCAGGGTTTGTTGATGCCTGGCATTAACGCCGCATCCTGCCCGCTGTTCACAATGGGCAACAAGCTGGCGGGCGTGATCACTGTCGTGGGGCCGGGCTCGATACTGACCGAGCAGGTGCAGAGCATTGCGGCCACGCGCCTGCTGGAAACGGCAACCGCCATCAGCGAACGCATGGGCGGCTCGATGCCTGTTTGAGCGCAATGCCCGGCGCTGAACGCACCGGGCATCAACCTCATCAATCGGCGGTCAGTACGCCACGCTTGATCTGATCCCGCTCGATGGATTCGAACAGGGCCTTGAAGTTGCCTTCACCGAACCCGTCGTCACCCTTGCGCTGGATGAACTCGAAGAACACCGGCCCCATGAGGGTTTCGGAGAATATCTGCAGCAGCAGACGACGTTCACCGCCGTCGGAAGAACCGTCGAGCAGAATGCCTCGGGCTTTCAACTCATCCTCGGGTTCGCCATGGTTTGGCAGACGACCCTGGAGCATCTCGTAGTAGGTATCCGGCGGCGCCGTCATGAAGCGCATGCCGATGGATTTTAGGGCGTCCCAGGTCTTGATCAGGTCGTCGGTGAAGAACGCGACGTGCTGGATACCTTCGCCGTTGAACTGCATCAGAAACTCTTCGATCTGCCCTGCACCCTTGGACGACTCCTCGTTCAGCGGGATACGGATCATGCCATCAGGTGCAGTCATGGCCTTGGAGGTCAGCCCGGTGTATTCGCCCTTGATGTCGAAGTAGCGAATTTCGCGGAAGTTGAACAGCTTCTCGTAGAAGTTGGCCCAGTACGCCATGCGCCCGCGATAAACATTGTGCGTCAGGTGGTCGATGAACTTCAGGCCCGCACCGACCGGATGACGGTCCACACCCTCGATGAAATTGAAGTCGATGTCATAGATCGAGGTGCCTTCACCAAACCGGTCGATCAGGTAGAGCGGCGCGCCGCCAATGCCCTTGATCGCCGGCAGACGCAGCTCCATCGGCCCGGTGGCGATTTCCACCGGCTGCGCACCGAGTTCCAGCGCGCGGTTGTAGGCCTTCTGTGCGTCCTTGACCCGGAATGCCATGCCGCACACCGATGGACCGTGCTCGGCTGCGAAGTACGACGCCAGGCTGTGCGGCTCGTTATTGAGGATGATATTGATCGCACCCTGACGATACAGGGTCACGTCCTTGGAACGATGGGTCGCCACCTTGGTGAAGCCCATGATCTCGAACACCGGTTCGAGAGTATCGGGGGTCGGCGAGGCAAATTCGATGAATTCAAAGCCCATCAGGCCCATCGGGTTTTCGTAGAGATCAGCCATGTCTGGCTCCTAGCAGGAAAGTGGAAAGCGGAAAAAGATTGCCGTCACAGTCCTGCGGGTGGCGCACACGGAATGCCTCGCACGCTGCGGGCGAGGAAGTCACCGAAAATCAGTTGCAGTCCAAGAATCTTCATAAGGCCAGCCTACTCCGGCTTGTCCGATTGTGCATCAGGGTGCGCCTGTGAAAAGGCCGGATGTTGCAACGCTCGCTGCTCAACCTGACGAATCCTGGGAAAGGCGTCGAGGCCGACATTAAAGCGATGCGCGGCATACAGCTGGGGCAACAGGTAAACATCGGCGATGCCGGGCGTGTCGCCAAAACAGAAAACTTCGCCGTCGATCAACTGCTCTACCGCATCCAGACCTTCGTTGATCCAATGGCCGATCCAGTCTGAAACGACCTGTTCGTTCTGGCCAAGGCTGCGCAATCGGTTGAGCACCGACACGTTGTGCAAAGGGTGGATGTCACACGCGATGATCGCTGCGACGGCACGCTGACGGGCGCGCAGGATCAGGTCACCGACCAGCAAGGAAGGTGTCGGATAGCACTCTTCAAGATATTCGATAATGGCAGGCGACTGCGTGATCACATCGCCGTCGTCCAGGCGCAATGCAGGCACCCTGCCCTGCGGATTGATCGAACGATATTCAGGTGTGTGCTGCTCGCCGCCGTCGCGAATCAGGTTGACCGGAATCGCCACAGGCTCAAGTCCCTTGAGGGCCAACGCAATACGCACCCGGTAGCTGGACGTCGAACGGTAATAAGTGAACAGATCCACCGAAGCCACCTGCTGGAACGCACCTGGCGTTGCCTGTTGTTATTTTAATCGTGTTTTTCGTAATTGATTTACGTATTGCGTAAACTGCGTGATCACTGAACACATGTCAACACACGTCTGTGTTAGCTCAGGTCCAGCCCTCCAGCCGCAGCGTCGCGCGGACCAGCCTTTGCTCTTCATTTTCAATCTCGCGCAGGTTGTCACTGACGCTTTGAATGTGCGCCAGCGCGGCCTTGCGCGCCTGTTCCGGTAGACGGCCGGTGACGGCGTTGTACAGACGGGCATGCTGGCGATCAATCTGGCGCTTCTGTGGCTCCCGGTGATACAGGTTGTTGACCGAGGCAAATACCGTGTTCAACAGAAGATCGGTCAGCGAACGCAGGGTCTGCACCAGCACCGGGTTGTGCGAGGCTTCGCAGATGGCCAGATGAAAGGCGTGATCGAGGCGCGCGTGCTCGCTGGCCGACAGCTCGCTGCCTTGCGCGGCGACCAGTGCGTCGTAGCTGCGGGTGATCAGCACGAAGTCCGCATCGGTGCCACGCAACGCCGCCAGCCGCGCCGACTCGCCTTCCAGCAGGCTGCGCACTTCGAACAGGTCATAGAGCGTGCGCGGCTGTGAGCCGAACAGGTGCATGAGCGGCGAGGTGTGCTGATCGGCATTCATCCGCGCGACGAATGACCCCTTGCCCTGCCTCGTTTCGATGATGCCCCGCGCCCGCAATAGCTTCAAACCTTCACGCAACGCAGTTCGCGACACGCCGAGCTTTTCGGTGAGGCGTCGTTCGGAAGGCAGCAACTGCCCGACCTTCAGCACGCCGTCGACGATCAGCCGCTCGATCCGCTCGCAGACCACGTCTGCGACCTGGGGAGGCCTTGGGGTGGGTTCGTTGTTCATGAGGTCTCCGCTGAAGAAACGCTATCTTTTCTGTGGGAGGCGCTTTCGGTCAGTCAATCACGTGCACCTGATGAGGCGCGGACAAGCCAACTGGTATGACCAGTAAAGCCGAGCTAGAGCAAATCAGTTCAAATACAACACAAGCATTTGATTTATATAGACTAAAAAAACACTATCTGAAATCAGATGCTCAAAAACTGGTTCGACCAGCGCTTTGCGCCATAGACACTACGTCCCATACCCTCAATGATGCAAGTCAACCGTTAGCCCGATAAAAACAATCCTGGGTTGCCTGATGAACATTCTTTACGACGAACGCCTCGACGGCGTGCTGCCTGTTGTGGACAAGCAACAGTTGCTTCACGACCTTCAACAGCAGTTGCCCGATCTGGACATTCTGCACCGTGCCGAAGAGCTGCGGCCCTACGAGTGCGACGGGTTGTCCGCCTACCGCACCACGCCGTTGCTGGTGGTGCTGCCGCGCCATATAGAAGAGGTGCAGACGCTGCTCAGGATGTGCCACGAACGACGCGTGCCGGTGGTGGCTCGCGGGGCTGGCACCGGGCTTTCGGGCGGTGCATTGCCGCTGGAGCAAGGCGTGCTGCTGGTAATGGCCCGTTTCAACCGGATTCTGGAGATCAACCCCGCTGCCCGTCTGGCCCGAGTTCAACCGGGCGTGCGCAACCTGGCCATTTCCCAGGCCGCAGCGCCCCACGGCCTGTATTACGCGCCAGACCCCTCTTCGCAAATTGCCTGCTCCATCGGCGGCAACGTGGCTGAAAACGCGGGCGGTGTGCACTGCCTCAAATACGGGCTGACCGTGCACAACCTGCTCAAGGTCGAAATCCTCACCGTCGAAGGCGAATACATGACGTTGGGCAGCGACGCGCTGGATTCTCCCGGCTTCGACCTGCTTGCGCTGTTCACCGGCTCGGAAGGCATGCTCGGCGTCATCACCGAAGTGACCGTCAAACTGCTGCCCAGGCCGCAAGTCGCCAAGGTGTTGCTGGCAGCGTTCGATTCGGTGGAGAAAGCCGGGTGCGCGGTGGGTGACATCATCGCGGCGGGCATCATCCCCGGTGGGTTGGAGATGATGGATAACCTGGCGATCCGCGCCGCTGAAGATTTCATTCACGCAGGCTACCCGGTCGACGCCGAAGCGATTCTGTTGTGCGAGCTGGACGGTGTCGAAGCCGATGTCCACGATGACTGCGCACGCGTGCGCGAGGTGCTGACGCTGGCGGGCGCCACAGAAGTGCGTCAGGCGAGAGACGAAGCCGAGCGTGTGCGTTTCTGGGCTGGTCGCAAAAATGCGTTCCCGGCGGTCGGCCGCCTGTCACCGGATTATTACTGCATGGACGGCACGATACCGCGTCGTGAATTGCCCGGCGTGCTGCGCGGCATCAGCGAACTGTCCGAACACTACGGCCTGCGCGTGGCCAACGTGTTCCATGCCGGAGACGGCAACATGCACCCGCTGATTCTGTTCGATGCCAATCAGCCCGGCGAGCTTGCGCGCGCAGAGGAACTGGGCGGAAAAATCCTTGAACTGTGCGTCAAGGTCGGCGGCAGCATCACCGGCGAGCACGGCGTCGGGCGGGAAAAAATCAATCAGATGTGCGCGCAGTTCAACAGCGATGAGCTGACCCTGTTTCATGCAATCAAGGCCGCCTTCGACGCCAGCGGCTTGCTCAACCCCGGCAAGAACATCCCGACGCTGCATCGCTGTGCAGAGTTCGGCGCCATGCATGTGCATGCCGGACAACTGCCCTTCCCTGATCTGGAGCGCTTCTGATGATTGCACAGGACAGAGACGCCAGCGCCAGCCTGCTCGATCAGGTCAGCCAGGCCCTGCACGACGCCACACCACTGCGCATTCAAGGCGGCAACAGCAAGGCATTTCTCGGCCGTGAAGTGTCAGGCGAGGTGCTCGACACTCGTCCTCACTGCGGCATCGTCAGTTACGACCCGACCGAACTGGTCATCACCGCGCGTGCCGGTACTCCGTTGAGCGAACTGATGCAGACGCTTGAAGATGCCGGTCAGATGCTGCCCTGCGAACCACCGACCTTCGGCAATGCCACGTTGGGCGGCATGGTCGCGGCCGGGCTGTCCGGCCCGCGTCGCCCCTGGAGCGGGTCGGTGCGCGATTTCGTACTGGGCACCCGTGTGATCACCGGCCATGGCAAGCACCTGCGCTTCGGCGGCGAAGTGATGAAGAACGTTGCGGGCTACGACGTCTCGCGTCTGATGGCAGGCAGTATGGGTTGTCTGGGCGTGCTGACCGAGGTGTCGCTCAAGGTGCTGCCAAGGCCGCGCCTGTGCAGCAGTATTGCGCTGGAAATGGACAGCGCCCGCGCGCTGACGAGCCTGACGGAATGGGGCCAGCAGCCGATGCCGATCAGCGCCGCCAGCCATGATGGAAAGGTATTGCGCCTGCGTCTTGAGGGCGGCGAAGGCTCGGTGGCCGCTGCACACGACAGACTGGGTGGCGAAAAGCTGGAGCCGACCTACTGGCAGGCGCTCAATGAACAGCGCCTGCCGTTCTTCGATGACCCGCGCGCGCTGTGGCGCCTCTGCGTGCCAGCCGATACCGGTGTGCTGGATCTGCCGGGCGAGCAACTCATCGACTGGGCCGGGGGACAGCGCTGGCTGAAATCCGATGCCAGCGGCGAGGCCATTCGCGCCATGCTCATCGCTGTGGGCGGGCATGCGACCTGCTACACGCCGGGGCACCATGACTGCCCGTTCCAACCCCTGGCCACGCCGCTGCTGCGCTACCACCATCAACTCAAAGCCAGGCTGGACCCGCAAGGGATCTTCAACCCCGCCCGACTGTACGCGGAGCTCTGAACCATGCAGACCACCCTGAGCGAACAGGCCAGACAACTGCCCCGCGCCGAAGAAGCCGAACGTATCCTGCGCAGTTGCGTGCACTGCGGTTTCTGCAACGCCACCTGCCCGACCTACCAGTTACTGGGCGATGAGCTGGACGGTCCACGCGGACGGATCTACCTGATCAAGCAGGTGCTGGAAGGCAGTGAAGTCACCGAGAAAACCCAGTTGCACCTGGACCGTTGCCTGAGCTGCCGCAACTGCGAGACCACCTGCCCGTCGGGCGTCGATTATCACAATCTGCTGGACATCGGCCGCGCTGTCGTCGATGCCGCGGTGCCCCGTCCGTTGGGGCAACGGCTGCTGCGTGAAGGCATGCGCAACGTGGTGCCCAACGCAATCCTGTTCAAATCGCTGACCCGCATGGGCACCATGTTTCGCCCGCTGCTGCCGGGTATGCTCAAAGACAAACTGCCAGACACGATTCACCCGACAGGCGTCCGTCCGGTCACTCGCCAGGCACGTCAGGTGTTGATGCTGGAAGGCTGCGTGCAACCGGCGCTGTCGCCCAACACCAACGCGGCCACCGCACGCGTGCTGGACCGTCTCGGCATCAGCGTCACGCCCATCAGCGAAGCGGGCTGCTGCGGCGCAGTGGATTACCACCTCAATGCGCAGGAAGCCGGACTGGACCGTGCACGGCGCAACATCGACGCGTGGTGGCCAGCCATCGAAGACGGCGCGCACAGCATCGTCCAGACGGCCAGTGGCTGCGGGGCGTTCGTCAAGGATTACGGTCATTTGCTGCGCCACGACCCGGCCTACGCCGAGAAAGCCGCGCAAGTCAGTGCAAAGGCCCGGGATCTGGTCGAAGTGCTGCGCGACGAACCTCTGGAAACGCTGGGCATCAAAATCGACACGCGGCTGGCATTCCATTGCCCGTGCACCTTGCAGCATGCGCAAAAGCTGGGTGGCGAGGTCGAACGGGTGCTGACTCGTCTAGGCTTCAACCTGACCGTTGTACCGGATGGCCATCTGTGCTGCGGCTCGGCAGGCACTTACTCGGTCACGCAGCCGGTCCTGGCCCGCCAGTTGCGCGACAACCGCATGAACGCGCTGGAAAGCGGCAAACCTCAGGTGATCGCTACGGCAAACATCGGTTGCCAGACGCATCTGGCGAGCGCCAATCGAACGCCGGTGCGGCACTGGATCGAGCTGATCGATCAAGCACTTAACGGAATCCACTGAACAGTTCCACACCCTTTCTCAGGAGAACACATGAAAATCAAAGCCGTTTTGACCCAGAACGAAGTCAGCCAGATGCTTGTCGCTGCACGCGAAGAAGCCCACACCAATGGCTGGGCGGTGGCGATTGCCATCGTCGACGACGGCGGCCACCTGCTGGCGTTCGAACGCCTGGACGACGCCTCGCCGATCAGCAGCTACATCTCCATCGAAAAAGCCCGCACCTCGGCATTGGGCAAGCGCGAATCCAAGGGCTACGAAGAGATGGTCAACGGCGGCCGCACGGCATTTCTCAGCGCCCCGCTGCTCACCTCGCTGGAAGGTGGCGTGCCGGTGATCGTCGACGGCCAGGTGATCGGCGCGGTCGGCGTATCCGGCGTGAAGGCCGATCAGGATGCCCAGGTCGCCAAGGCAGGTGTCGCGGCGCTGAATGCGGATTGAGGGTCCGACACCTCAAACAGTTCGTTCCCACGCTCCAGCGTGGTAACGCCGCCCAGGACGCTCCGCGTCCGCTCTTGAACGTGACGCAGAGCCTCACAGTATGCATGCCAACGCGGAGCATTGGCACGAACAGAACCTTGACCAAGGACCTTTCCAATGACCGACTTCATCAAATGCCAACGCCTCAAGGTGGCCGTCAATCTGCAACGCTTCGTCGAGGAAGAGGTCCTGCCTGGCACCGGACTGGACCCGGAAGCGTTCTGGGAAGGCTTCGATGCGCTGGTCCATGAACTGGCCCCGCGCAATCGAGAATTGCTGGCCGAGCGTGAGCGCCTGCAGGCCGAACTGGACGCCTGGCACAAGAAGCATCCCGGCCCGATCAGCGACATGCCCGCCTACCGCGAGTTTCTGACCTCCATCGGCTACCTGCGCCCGGTGCCGGAGCAGGTCAAGGCAACGACTTCCAATGTCGATCTGGAAATCAGCGAGCAGGCAGGCCCGCAACTGGTGGTTCCCGCCAGTAATGCCCGCTACGCGCTGAACGCCGCCAATGCCCGCTGGGGTTCTTTGTACGACGCGCTGTACGGTACTGACGCCATCGATACGTCCAACGGCGCCGAAATCAGCGCAGGCTACAACCCGCTACGCGGTGCCAAGGTGATTGTGTTCGCCCGCGAACTGCTCGACGAAGCCGCGCCGCTTGCCAGCGGCAGCCACATCAATGCCCGCAATTACCGCATCGAAGACGGCCAGTTACGCATCGCGCTGGCCGATGGCACCCAGACCGTTCTGCAACAGCCGGAAAAGTACGTCGGTTTTCAGGGCGAGCCAGCCAAGCCTGACGCGATCCTGCTCAAGAACAATGGCCTGCACATCGAGATCCAGATCGACCCACGCCACCCGGTCGGCAGCAGCGATGTGGCCGGAATCAAGGACCTGCTGCTGGAGTCGGCACTGTCCACCATCATCGACTGCGAAGACTCGGTGGCCGCCGTCGACGCCGATGACAAGATACAGGTGTATCGCAACTGGCTGGGTCTGATGAAGGGCGACCTTGCCGCCACACTCGACAAGGGCGGCAAGCCGGTCACGCGCACTCTCAATCCGGATCGGTCCTACAAGGCAGCGAATGGCGGCGAACTCAAACTGCGCGGCCGTTCACTGCTCTTCATTCGTAACGTCGGCCATCTGATGACCAACCCGGCGATCATCGACCACGACGGACATGAGATTCCCGAGGGCATTCTGGATGGTGTGATGACCAGCCTGATTGCACTTCACGACCTCGAACGACGCGGCAACTCCCGCGCAGGCAGCATCTACATCGTCAAACCGAAAATGCACGGCCCGGACGAAGTGGCGTTTGCCGATCAACTGTTCAGCCGGATCGAGGACGTGCTCAAACTGCCTCGCCATACCGTGAAGATGGGCATCATGGACGAGGAGCGGCGTACCAGCATCAACCTCAAGGCGTGCATCGAAGCAGCCTCGGCGCGGGTCGCGTTTATCAATACCGGCTTTCTGGACCGCACCGGCGATGAAATTCACAGCGCCATGCAGGCAGGTCCCGTGCTGCGCAAGGGCGAGATGAAAAACGCGCCGTGGATCAAGGCGTATGAGCGCAGCAACGTACTGGTGGGACTGGCCTGCGGACTGAGAGGACGCGCGCAGATCGGCAAGGGCATGTGGGCGATGCCGGACCGCATGGCGGACATGCTGGAGCAGAAAATCGGCCATCCGCAGTCCGGCGCCACCACAGCCTGGGTGCCATCGCCGACGGCCGCGACCCTGCACGCCCTGCACTATCACCGTGTCGACGTGAGCGCCGTTCAGCAGACGCTCGAACAGGTGAGTCTGGAGGACGTCAGGGAACAACTGCTCAATGATCTGCTTACCATCCCGGTGGTCGCCGATCCGCAATGGACCCTGGAGCAGATTCGCGAAGAGCTTGAGAACAATGCCCAGGGTCTGCTCGGCTACGTGGTCCGCTGGGTCGAACAGGGCGTGGGCTGTTCCAAGGTGCCGGACATCCACGATGTCGGGTTGATGGAAGACCGGGCGACGCTGCGTATCTCCAGTCAGCACATGGCCAACTGGCTGCTGCACAAGGTGGTCGATGCCCAGTACGTGCAAAGCGTGCTGGAGCGCATGGCCAAGGTGGTGGACAAGCAGAACGCCGGGGACGCGCATTACCAAGCCATGGCGAAGGACTTCAAACACTCGTCAGCGTTCAGGACTGCCTGCGATCTGGTATTCAAAGGCTGCGAGCAGCCTGCCGGTTACACCGAGCCGCTGCTGCATGAGTCCAGACTCGCGTTCAAGGACGGGACGCATCCATAGTTCACACGCACTACAGTGCCGAATATTTCTCTGGCCCGTACGCGGTGCCTGGAGAAACATTCGGCGTATGTCTGACGGAAGATAATTGAAGCGCTGGTGACGGCGGGATCGGTGCAGGTAACGCTAGAGCGTGTAGATGGAGATCCAGTTCATATCGGTATGAGTGCTGTACAGGCGGGTACCTGCCCCGTTCAGCACCGAGCCTCCCATGGACGGAAAGAAGGCCACGCAACTGACCGTTCCCTTGACCGTGTCGATTCTGTACACATCGAAGTTGCAGGTATAAACCGCGTACACGTAACGGTCATCCGGCGTAATGCCGATGATGCTGACCGGATAGCCCTGTGCGCCGATTTTCTCGCGGTAGAACATTCTGCATGTGGTCGCATCGACCACGTACACCTCATCAATCCCTCCGACGTACAAACGGGTTCCGTCCGAACTGACTGCCAGTGACCTGGGATCGGTGAAGCCGAGAATGTCGTGCTGCAGGTAACTGACCGTACCAATGGCGGAGACGGCTGTCGTACCAATGCCGTCCGCCAGTGCCGAGGCGTATACACAGTCGTTTCCGGGACCGACGCCGAGTGCCAGCGAGGCGTTGGACAAGGTGCCCAGATCGAAATCGTTGACGACGCTGTAGTGCTCCGTCTCGATCTGGCGGATCAGCCCGCCCGGTGCATACTGGAACGACAGGTAAATGAATCGGCCGTCCAGGCTGCAGACGATCCTGTTGACGCTGCCCGAGGGAATGACCCTGATCACCTCGCGCGTGAGGGTGTTGATCACAAAACACTTGTTATAGCCGGCCGTATAAAGTCGCCTGCCGTCGGGGCTGAGGGTAATATCGCCCGCCCCGGCCCCCTTGATACAGCTCACTACGCTCGATGTCTCGACATCGACCACGCTGATTTCTCTACCGTTTTCATGAGACACATAGAGCGTCTTTTCATCGGGGCTGATGACGATTTCCTTGGGCACGAAACCCAATGGAATGATGCCTGTCAGCCATGCAACGTCCAGCGGTACTCCTGCGCCGTCCGGATCTGCCATGTGGGTAAAAGCGTTTACGTCCTGAGATGCTTTTTTGTGCATGTCACTCACCTGTGAATAGGTCTCGCGAGACCGCCACGATGGGGGGAAAGACAGGAAGGTACGGCCCCATCAACAAACGATGTGGCGACTGTACTTATGCCACTCGGATCCAAAAACCTCAGGTCATTGAATACTGGCCGGGACGGGTTGGGTACTGACAGAAATGACAGTTTGAGGCGGGATGAAAGTGGTGGCAAAAAGCGCTTTTCAGGGTTGAAAGGCAACGCCATCGGGGGCTGGCGTCAACACCGGAGAGGCATAAGCAGGTGGCTCACCATTGGTCAGCAACCTGCTCACGGCTGAATCACGAACTCTCGCGCACCACCAGTTCGAAGCCCAGATCAACCCGTGCCTGCTGGGACACGCCGTCGAGCAAACCCAGCAGCACCTGCGCGGCGCGCTGGCCCACTTCCTGGCGCGGGGTGCGAATGGACGTCAGGCGCGGCACCATGTGCGCCGAGCCCGGCAGGTCGTTGAAACCCACCAGCGAAACCCGTTGCGGAACGGCGACGCCGAGACGCAAGGCCTCCAGTGACGCGCCCTGCGCCAGGTCATCGTTGCAGAAGAAAATGCCGTCGACATCAGGGTGCTCATCCAGCAGCCGGGCGAACAGTTCGCCGCCCAGGCCAATCGACGATGGCAACGGAGTCGTGACTTGCAATCCGGCATCGAACAGGCCGGCGTCTTCCAGAACCTGACGAAAGCCCGCGCCGCGCTGCAGTACGCGCGTATCGAGCTGGGCCGCCATGTAGGCCAGCCGCGTGCGTCCACGGCCGAGCAAATGAAGGGCTGCCTGAGCACCCGCCTGTTCCTGGGAGAAGCCGACACTGTAGGCACCCTGACGAGCATCCAGCTCCATCATGTGCACGCAGGGAATGCCACTGGCTTCCAGCATCTGATGCGATGCAGGTGTGCGGTCAAAGCCGGTGAGCAGAATCCCCCTCGGTCTGTTGACCAAATGGTTGCGCAGCAGCTTTTCCTCTTCTTCCGGGGAATAGTGATAGTTGCCGATCACCACATCCAGGCCGCGAGGACGCAGCACATCCTGAATGGCTTCCAGGGTCTCGATGAACAGTTGGTTGGACAGCGATGGCACCAGCACCACGACCGTCTGGCTGCAGGATGAAGCCAGCGCACGCGCTGCGGGGTTGGCGACATAGCCCAGGCTCTGGGCCGCGGCACGGACCTTTTCCACCAGTTCCGGTGCCACGGTCGTGACACCGCGTAACGCACGGGATGCGGTAATGGGGGAAACCGCGGCAAGGCGGGCAACTTCGTTGAGGGTCGGACGGCCGGTAGAGCGGGAACCAATGCGTATCATGCGTTGCCAACTAACATAGGGGTTGCCAAATGTGTCGAATGCCCCATAAGGTAGCGCTGTCTCATGGACCGTGACAACGCTTTATCGCTGGTTTCACATTTGCCGCCCGCGCCGGGTCGCCACGGAGAACAGCCTCCGATGTGTATTGTTGAACCCAAAACAACGACAAGAACTGGAACAGCTCAGGCTGGACACGATGTCCACCGGACAAAGACAGCGCTGTCTCCAGACGAGGTGCCTACTGTGACAACTGCGAATACTGCTATTTCCGCCCTCGTGGTGATGGGTGTTTCGGGCTGCGGCAAAAGTGCCGTGGGCGCCGAGATTGCTCTCAAGAGCGGAGGTCGCCTCATCGAAGGTGATGCCTTCCACCCACCGGCCAACATCGAGAAGATGAGCGCCGGAACCCCCCTCAACGATGACGACCGTGCCGGCTGGCTGACCCGCCTGGGTGAAGAACTGGTCGCGGCGCTCGCCCGTGGCGAACACCCTGTCCTGACCTGCTCGTCCCTCAAGCTGATTTATCGCCAGCGCCTGCGCGACGCCGTTCCGGGTCTGGGTTTCGTTTTTCTGGAACTGACCAAAGAACTCGCTGCCGAACGTTGCTCGCACCGTCCGGGGCACTTCATGCCCGCAAGCCTGGTCGACAGCCAGTTTGCAACGCTCGAGCCTCCGTACGGCGAACCTCTCACATTGGTGGTCGATGCAACCCAGTCCATCGAAGAGATTGGCACGCAAGCGGCAGCCTGGTGGAAAGACTCCCACGCCTGATAAAGGCGTGAGTGCAAAAGACAGCGCTGTCTTGCACACACGAAGCACTGATGACGCTGGCAGTAGCTGGTAGCACCCCAGAATAATAACCGGAGAGACACCCATGTTCGGTATGACCCACGAGACGTTTCTGCTAGTCGATGCGTTGGTGACCATCGTCGGCCTTGTGCTGCTGATCACCCAATTCAAGGTCCACCCTTTCGTCGCGCTGACCCTGGCGGCTGGCTTCCTCGGCCTGACCTCCGGGATGCCGGTGGAAAAAGTCATGAAATCCTTCCAGGACGGCTTCGGCGGCGTGCTGGGCTTTGTCGGCATCATCCTCGGGCTGGGCACCATGCTCGGCAAGCTGATGGCCGATTCGGGTGGCGCGGATCAGATTGCGCAGACCCTGATCCGCACCTTCGGCAAACAGAAAGTCCACTGGGCGATGATGTTTTCCGCGTTTCTGGTGGGCATCCCGCTGTTCTTCGAAATCGGCTTCGTGCTGTTGATCCCGCTGGTGTTCATCGTGGCGCGTCGCACCGGTGTGTCCATCGTCAAGATCGGCATCCCGTTGCTGGCAGGCCTCTCGGCCGTGCACGGTCTGGTTCCGCCGCACCCGGGTCCGCTGTTGGCCATCGGCATCTTCGGCGCTGATATCGGCAAAACCATTTTCTACGGCCTGATCATCGCGCTGCCGACCGCAATCATTGCCGGCCCGATCTACGGCAAGTGGATTTCCAAATACATTCCCGGCACACCGTCGCAGGAATTGATGGATCAGATCGCCAAGGAATCGAGCACCGAGAACCTGCCAGGTTTCGGCATCACACTGGTGACGATTCTGCTGCCCGTGTTCCTGATGCTGCTCAAGACCTTCGCTGACGTTGCGTTGCCGGAAGGCAACATGTTCCGCATCTGGATGGACCTGATCGGTCACCCGATCACTGCCCTGCTCGCGGCCTTGCTGCTGGCGTTCTACACTTTCGGTGCCGCACGCGGTTTCGACCGTGCAAAGATCATGAAACTGCTGGACCAGAGCCTGGCGCCGGTCGCCGCCATCGTACTGATCGTCGGTGCAGGCGGTGGCTTCAAGCAGATGCTGGTCGCCAGCGGTGTGGGTGACGTGATCGGCCACATGGCGGTGCAGGCGCAGATCAACCCGATCATGCTCGCATGGCTGGTGGCTGCGGTGATTCGCGTGGCAACCGGTTCGGCGACCGTTGCGACCATCACTGGCGCAGGCATCGTGGCACCGGTCGTGGGCCTGATTCCTGGCGTTAACCGCGAATTGCTGGTGCTGGCCACAGGTGCGGGCTCGTTGATCCTGTCGCACGTGAACGACGCAGGCTTCTGGCTGGTCAAGCAGTACTTCAACATGACCGTAGCCGAAACCTTCAAGACCTGGACCGTGATGGAAACCATCCTCTCGGTTGTCGGCCTGATCTTCATCATGCTGCTGTCCATGGCGCTTTAAGCTTAAAACGTCCAGCACCTTTGGGGGCCAGCAGGCCTGCAAAGGTGCAAAACTCACCGCTCTGCCCTTCCGTGTTTCCCTCATGCCCCCCTGATTATCTTCCTGACCCTGCCCGCCCCCTACATAACCTGCGTTTGCTGCCGACAACATGACAGAGCGATTCGATGCGCGTCTGCGAAACCTGTCTGAAAGCTGTTTCCTACGAGCGCCTACAACGCTTTCAGTTGAATTTTCGGAAAGCTCAGGCAATGTTTCAAAGTCATGCCTACGCTTAGGAACAACGCGGGATCAGGCCGCTCAATCGCCTCCAGCACAGTCATGGCAAACCCGATTTGTGCGCCTGATCACGTTACTTTTTAAGTTGCACCAGTAAATACGGGCATTCTCAGGCCAAAACGGGCAGAATTGGCGCACTCGTCGTACCGTGGATGCAAATCCCGATGACAAGAAAATGAACCGAGGGAATTAAATTCACCACCGCAACGTCTTATGACGGATGCATTTGGATGCACTCGGCAACAATCACCACGCAAAGGCAAACGCCAGCCTCTTGAGAGAGGCATTTTCAAGAGGCCATCAAGGAAAAGATTATGTTGATACTCACTCGCAAAGTTGGCGAAAGCATAAATATCGGTGACGAGATCACCGTGACGATTCTTGGCGTTCAAGGGCTTCAGGTCCGGCTGGGCATCAACGCACCCAAAAATGTGTCTGTACACCGTGAAGAGATCTACAAACGCATTCAGGCAGAACTGGCTCCAAACCAGGACCCACAATAATTCCCTCGCCACACCCCCTTATTCAATGCTGATCTGCCCTCGTGGCGGGTCATCAGCCGTACGGCGTCTCTCATGACGCCGTTTTTTATGCCCATCCTTTTTCTGCCCGCTGCGGCACGACCATTTGTCACCCTCTCGGAACATCGCCAAAAAAACACCGGTCGACTCTCTGCAAGCAAGCACATCAATGCCAGCCCGTAGTATGCAGTGAGCCGAGCATTCTCTTTATCTGGGGACAGAAAACGGTGAATGATGATGGTGACTACCAACGAAACTTCCATGAGCGGCAATGCCCATACCGGCAGCACGAGCAGCCAGGATCACCTGCACGGACTGCAGGATGACGATCAGCGCAACGCACATGGCAACACAGAAAATGTCGCCCGACAGGGAGGCGAACACTTCGAGCAGTACCGCGACAGCGCTGCAGAGCAGATAGAGAACCTTGCGCAGAACGCTCAGTCGGCGGCGCAGCAGATTGACAGCAATGACACTTTGGGCCTGTCGGGGTACGTCACTGACATGGCGCAAGCGATGACCCGGCTCGCCGACAACCTGCGCAGCAAGAACGCCGAGCAACTGTTGCAGGATGCAGGCAGGCTCGCCCGGGAAAATCCGGTCCTGTTCATCAGTGGCAGCGTGGCCCTTGGCCTGGGTCTGTCGCGGCTGCTGAAAGCGTCCACCTCTTCGAACGACACGACCTCCGACACGAGCTTCTCTGACAGCTCAATGCCTGGAAGCTCGACAACAGGCACATCGGCATCAGATCTGTCGACATCCGGGTCGTCGAATCAGAGTGATCTGACGGATGTCGATTCGTCTGCCCCTTATGACCCCATCAGCCCGTCGGCGCTGGCCGCCGAAGAGATGGCCGCGACGCATCCCCACGACAACGACGTCGTGCACAGCGCGCGCCCGGGAACAGGGATTCCTGACAGTCCGCCCATGACCGAACTCAACGACGATCTCGACGATGAAGTGACGCGTGACGGCTCGTCCAGGTCCGGTTTGTCCAAAGGAGACGTGTGATGAGTACCCCACCCAATACTCAGCAGGACAGAAATCCTGAAAATGAAACGTCGGTGCTGAGTCTGATCCGCCAGCTGGCGCATGAAGTGCCTGCGTTGGTCACCAAGGAAATGGCACTGGTGAAAGCGGAATTCCGTGAGTCGCTTCAGGCGACCAAGCAAGCAGCCACCACCGTCGGTATGGGTGCCGTCGTGATGCTGGGCGGTCTGATCATGGTGCTCATGGCCGCCGTCTATGCCTTGAGTTACGTCATGGAACCGTGGCTCGCGGCACTGATCGTCGGTGTTGCGGCTCTGGTCATCGGCTTCTTCATGGTTCAGGCGGGCAATAAAAAACTCGACGCTTCGAACCTGATTCCCGAGCGCACCACCAGCACCCTGCAAAAAGACAAGGAAGCCATTCAGAGGAAAGTCTCATGAGCATCGACAGCAGCTTCGACACACCAGAACATTTTGAAGAAGAATCGAAAAAGAGCCCGGAAACCCTGGAGCGGGAAATCGATCAGCAACGCTCCAGCATCGGCAACATCGTCGATGCGCTGGAAAAGAAAATGTCGCCCGGTCAACTGGTCGATCAGGCGCTGGGCTATGTGAAGGACAACGGCGGGGAGTTTTTCGGCAATCTGGGCAACAACGTCAAGGCCAATCCAGTGCCTGCCGTGCTTACCACCGTCGGCGTGCTCTGGATGATGATGGGTAACAATCGTCCGGCAACGGGCGGCTCGTCCAACGGTTCTTCGGTCCTTGGCAGCGTCACAGAGCGCGCTGGCAGCATGGCTGGCTCGGTCAGCGACAGTCTGGGAAGCGCCAAGGCCCGGGTGCAGGAAACCGTGTCGCATATGAAGGACAAGGCCAGCACGATCAAGGACAAGACGTCCCACATGACCCACAACGTGCGCGACACCTTTTCGGGCAGTTCCGGCAGCTCCCACTCGTGGCAGGACGCAGACCTTACTTTCCAGGAGAAACGTGGGCACATGAAGAGCAGTACACGGCAACTGGTCAACGAACAGCCTTTGACGCTGGCGGCCATGGGTATTGCGGTGGGAGCGCTGATCGGTGCCGCGTTGCCTGTCACGACGAAGGAGCAACAGATCGTCAGGCAGGCACGGGAAAAACTGAGGGGTAAAAGCGGTTCTCTGTCTTCATCTTCTTCGCCCAACCCGACCTCCAGCAGCTACAGCAACCTGTCCGGTGCTGAACACGACAGCAACGGCACAGGCGCGTCTTCCGCCAGTGAACGTCCTACATCGCCGGGACTCGGTTGAGGGTGTGATGGAGCACTGAAAACGGCCCCTCGGAGGGGCCGTTTTCATAATTGGCCAGCTGTTGTTCAGGCAGCGAAGCCGTTTATATTTCGGAAAGACGCTGGACGATCCGGTCCTTCACCAGCAGACGCTTTTCCTTGAGTTTCCTCAACGCGTCATCACCGATACCGCCCGCCGACCCTTTTTCGGCATTCAGCACCTCAATATCTGCGCTGTCATAGTCATTGAGCAATTGCTGCAGCCTCGCGTCCTGCCTGCCCCGCTCGGCGACCTCGTCTCGGGTCAAGCTCAAATCCGCGAACAAATCGTGTTTGACTGGCATGAGTAGCACCTCCAAATGACTACTTGAATGCAGGGGTAACCGTGACGATTTCAGACCTCACGGCTGTTCCCGAATACGGCGTGCTTCGTACGCCCTGACATGAGTGCAGGCAACGTCGAGCACCGACAGTTCATTCGAAGCGACACCCAGCGCGTTACGCCTGATCAGCATATCGCCCAGAATCTGTTCGACCTCTGTGGGTGTACCCCGTTCGATGTCTCTCATCATCGAGGCCGTGAGTGTCGAGCCGCGTGCCGTCAACAGCTCAAGCTGACGCTGACGAACCTTTGCATCCGGCGGGTATCCGGCAGCCAGCGCAATCGCCGCGCATTCGGACAGTGCTTTCAGGATCAAACCCTCTCCACCTGCGTCCAGCACATCGCCGATCGATGCGCGCATGCTTGCAGTGATCGCCGCCAGCGTGGCGATGAAACACCATTTGTCCCACATGGCCTGCACAATGTGCTGACTCAGGTTGGCTTCGAAACCCGCATCGGCCAAGGCTTCGGCAACCCTTAGAATACGCGGGGTCAACGCGCCGCTCAGTTCGCCGAATGACAACTGGTGCATCTCGTTCAGATGCAGAATCGCACCGGTCGAGTCGCGGTCTACGGAAATCAGACACTGCCCGCCCAGCACAGCGTCCTTGCCGAAGCGCTCGGTCAGGCGACCAAGATGGGCCATGCCGTTGAGCAGCGAGAGAATCGACGTATCCGGTCCCACTGCAGGCTCGAAAGCGTCCATTGCGGCGTCCAGATCGAAAGCCTTGCAACTGAGCAGGATCAGGTCGAAAGGGTCGGCAAGCCGGTTGGCAAGCATGTAAGGAGGCGACGGGTACTGAAAGTTTCCCTGCGGACTTCGCACCACAAGTCCGTCACGATCCAGCTCTTCCGCCCGGCCTGGCCGGACCAGAAAAGACACCTGACGCCCGGCCTCCAACAGTCGGCCACCGAAATAGCCACCGACAGCCCCTGCCCCAACGATCAAGATACGCATGGCCCTGGATCTCCTGGTTGTGCTGTTCTACAGAACGCTGGCGGCGTTCGAGCACCCTGGTTCAGGGACATTACCCCACACCCCGCCTGCCATCAGGCCTGAAAACGCGGTTCCAGCTGCAGGAACCCGGCCAGACATGAAGTATCGACGGCAGAGGCCTTTTGTTGCAATCGCGTCGTGACGGCCTGAATCACCACCCGACTGGCATCATGATGAAACTGCCAGACGCCATAGATTCGGCCGTCGAACGAAGGCTCGCTGCCCAGCTGAGGATCGGCCCCGAGCCCGGCACCCAGGCCGAACAGGTGAAGCCCCTTCAATCGCCGTCCGTTCTGATCCATCGGGCAGCCCGCCTGATCAGAGTCCAGGCCACCCTTGGTCTCACGCAGGGTGATCAGGCTGCCGTCACCATGGCGCATCACGGGCAACTGCGGTTGATAGCCGGAACACTGCACCACCACACAGGACTCGGCTAATGCGAGTCTGGCCTTTTCGAATGCTCCGGCGGGACCGTCACTGGTCTGCAACAACTGCACACGCACACCGGTTTTACCGATACGACCGTGCTTCAACGCCTCGCGACCAATGTCCAACGCCCGGTAGCGCAGCCCGCCGGAGCGATTGATGCGCCCGGAAACAGGACAGACATCCAGCTGAGAGTCGAACACATAGCCCGCAGCTTCTGCCTGCTCGGCACTTTCGTAAAACAGCCTGATCCGGGTTCGATGGATCAGCGTCAGCTCTTCCAGCCCTGCGAACTCCAGAGCATCGGCGAGGTTCTCCAGCATGGAAAAGGCACTGTGCGAACCGCCGACAACAGTGATACGGCTACCGCTGGCCAGCGCCTGCGCAAACACTTCGCGCAACTGAACCGCATTCATGCGCAGCAGCCGGTCGGCACTCTGGATATTGGTGGCCGGTGACAGTGAAAGCCCCTGTTGCGCAAGACTGTCGATCAGGTGCTGCGGATCCTGACGTCCGCCGAGGTTGAGCACGAGCGTCTGGCAGCGCACGAGTCTGGCGCAGCCTTCCGTCTCTACCGTGAGGCAAAACTCGTCATCCTCGCTGATCACTTCGGTGATGGTCGTGCCATGCCAGACCTTCACCCCGTAGCAGCGCGTCAAGTGCTCCAACACCAGTCGCGAGGCTTCAACCATCAGTTGCCCCACATCCGACAACTGAGGGGCACTTTGGGCCTGACCCCGAATACGCCAATAAGCCGGAGAGTATTCCAATGGCTCGAAAATCTCGCGCAGCGCCGGGTCACGCAGGCAATCGATGAAAACGTCTCCTACCGAGTTGGCAGTGATCCGGTATTGCCCCAGCGCACCGGTACCCGGTCTGTCGCTGGCGTCGATGACCATCAGCCCGCTTGCGGTGATCTCCGCCAACGTGCCGCTTTTCAAGGCATTGAACAGAAACCCCATACCGGCAAGCCCTGCTCCGCCGACGACACAACCGCAGACTGTTTCCAAGGATTTTTCAAACATGATGATGCTCCATCGTCATAGCAAACGTTGGTGCATTCCAGAAGTTCTGGATGATCGAATACCTGGCCATCACTACAAACCAGCGTCCATGCACAATTTAAAAAGAGAACCCAACAACACAATAAACAGCGCACGTGCAGCGTCACCAGAACCCGGCTAAAGGCTCCGCTGTTTTATCAATAAAAATGAGCTGTTACATGCACTGATCGGGACCGCCATCCACTCGACACCCGAACCGCTGGAAAAACAGCGCGCCACGCTACCGCCAAACCTTCGAACGAGATTTAAACACGAGGCGTTAATCAGGAGGGTTTAAGCACAACGAAGCGGGCGGAGTGAAATAATAGTTGCAAAGAAACCACGAAGTGTCAAATAAGCCACTGCACACTGTGGCCCTGCCGCACCCGCCGCAAGTACCTGATTTTAAAAGACTGCACACTTCCACACGATAAAACCATTCATGCAGGTTATCAGGAAGGCGCAACGAACCCGTTTTAATTTTTTCATGACACCCAATAAAACCTACAAAAACCCAGCGCCGACATATTGACTGAATGGGGCAGGACGGGCTGCATGAAATGAACGAAGACCTCAAGCAGGACGAACCCGGATGAGGACGTCCTGCGCTTCAAGAGGAGGATGGCCCGACCTGAGCAGATCGGAACCGGACAGCGGCAAGTAACACGCCACGCCAACGCAGGTGTGATCAGGCCGTACGGTATTGCTTCTGCCGGATACCGTGGTGGTTGGGCTCGTCACGCAACTCGCTGCGCAGTTCCGAGACAAGATTCGATATGTCGCGAAGGCTTTTCAACCTGTGCGCAGAGATACCGGTTACCAGCAATTCAACCCGGCCTGAATCCGGGTCGTTGACCTGCACCGTCATGGAATAATCCGGTGCAATCGTACAGGTACAACGCAACGGTAAAAATGCACTTTCGACGATACTGCGCAGTTCCAGAGTAGACAGTCCACTCGCGATCATTTTTCTATCTCCTTATTGTGTAAGCGCTGCCGGACTCCAGCAGATTACTGCCGCTATTTATAATCAATTAACTGAAACCAGGCACACCCTTGCCTGCCAATTAATTGTCGCCACTTACTTGATCCTTGACACTCTTTATACGCCAGCCTCTATCGACTCGGCAATGTGCAGCGTAGATCACGCCTTGCCGCGACAACTGTGTTTATTTGTAACTAACGTTAGAAAAAACGATTCACTGTAGGCGTTCAAGCGGCGAAAGACATGATCTGCGTCATTAAAGGGATATTGCGCAGGTTTTGACATGATCACGGAGTGACGAACGGTCACCAAACCGATTATGCCTGTTCACTTATGAAACACCTCAAGCACGCTTTTCTGACCGTGCAGGCGGCTTGCACTCGACGTGCGTCACCAAGGGGTAACTTGAGCCATGCGCTCGCCTCACTGAATCCGCAGTCTGTGCCACTTGTGACGCGGAGCGTCACGGGATGCATGGCATGATCGACGTGCCTGAGATCACGCTGATCGTTCCTACGCTCCGCGTGGGAATGCCTCCCAGGACGCTCCGCGTCCGCTCTTGAATGTGGCGCAGATGCGCGCCCAAGCTCCAGCGTTATCCACGTCATGCGCTCGGCTCACTGAATCCGCAATCTGTGCCATTTGTGACGCGGAGCGTCACGGGAGGCATGCCCACGCAGAGCGATGAGCACGATCAGTATCAGGCGTCACTCCACGGATCGGGGCAGACGGAAATGGATCACCGCAACCCGTGCACCTTGCTTGTCACGTCGTTCTTCAATGGCATAAGGACGGAACCCCATACGCGGATAGAACAGCAGGCCCGGAACGTTATGGTTGTAGCAGGATGCGATGAGCTCGGTGGCTTCGTGCTTGTCGAAGGCAATGTCCATCATGCAACTGATCATAAAGCGTCCCACGCCTCTTGCCCTGGCCTTGGGAGCGATGATGACGTTACCCAGCGCACAGCGACCGCGAAAATCACAGCGGGAGAAGTTCGCGTAACCCACCACTTCGCCATCCATTTCGATCACGGTTGAGTCGTAACGGGTTTCCAGCGCGTCCACCAACTGGGCAGGAGTAAAGGGATAAGTAGCCCGGGGGAACATGTAGAACAACTCGTCGGCATTCTGGGGCAGCTCGCAGACGATCGGAATGTCTTTTTCTTCCAGGGGGCGATGTAGAAACATTGAGCGGTAACCTCTTGAAGAAATTGAAGAACCTACAGAGCAGGTTAGCCATGAAACTGTGATTTCGGCGCCTCCAGGCGACAGAAATACAGCGCCCTTGCGCCTACAGCATAATCCGGGGCTATCAAAAAGGGCTAATTCAATACCAAACCGGACTAAAAACGCCTGATTGTCGCGTCGCCCTGAAGCTGGCTGGCGCAAGTCTCTGAATAAACGGGGCGTTCAGGATCGTGAGGTGATCTGTCGCTATCAGCAGATCGCGCCGAGGGGAAACGTCTTGCAAGGTCGTCTCCCCGCTCAAGGCGAACATCATGTCGCGGTCCTTTTCGATCAAACGCCCAAAGGCGCAATATCCTGTAACCGATATTTCCCCTCGGCTATTGCAACGCCTGGACGGAAACGGCATTTATTTCATTTTGTTTACCGGAACACATTCCTCATGCCCTCTTTCTCCCTCGACCGTTTCAAGGCACGGCCTTTCAGATGGTTATGCATGGTCGCGATCATCATCGGCCTGCCAGTCGGCTGCGCGGTGCTGGAGCATAAGGAGCGCGAACTGGTGTTCCGCATAGAGCCGGGCACCGCCAGCTGGTACAGCGGCCTGCCCTCCGATGTTCAGGAGCTGGATCTCAAGGCTGCCGATTTCGGCACCTCGCAGAACATTCATGCATGGTGGTGGCCTGCGCCACGCAAGGACGCACCGGCAGTGTTGTATCTGCACGGCTCACGCTGGAACCTGACGGGCCAGTTGTTCCGCATCGAACAGCTCAGGGCGCTGGGGTTTTCAATTCTGGCCATCGATTACCGGGGCTTTGGCCAGAGCATGGGCCAGTTGCCCTCCGAAAAGACCGTCTATGAGGATGCACGCATTGCCTGGGAACGCCTCAAGCAACTGCAGCCGGACCCGCAACGTCGGGTGATCTATGGTCATTCACTCGGCGGAGCGGTCGCAGTGGACCTGGCTGCGGAACTGGGCCGTGAAGCAGAGAAGGACGAGACGCCAGTGGCAGCACGCGGGCTTATCATCGAGTCCACCTTCACCAACCTGGCAGACGTCGCCACCGCGATCGCCAACACTTCGCTGCCGGTGCGCTGGCTGTTGTCGCAGAAATTCGATTCAGTCGACAAGATCGCCGATATTCACATGCCCGTGCTGATCGTGCATGGCACCGATGATCGCTATGTCCCGGCCCGTTTCAGCAAAGAATTGTTCGAGGCCGCCCGAGAGCCGAAGAACCTGTTGCTGGTGCCCGGCGGCACGCACAACAACAGCATGCGGCTGGGCAGCAAGGCGTACAGTCAGGCCATACAGACCTTACTGAAAACGCCCTCGTCATTGCCTCAGGTCAGTAAAAAGGGCGACATGCAGAAACACGCAGGCTGAAGCCCGACGAAAAACCTGCATACGGCACACATGGACCGATAGACAGCAGTGGCGGCAGGCGCTAGCGTCGGCGTTCCGCATTTCAGGAGTGCGCCATGCATCGCGTTATCGAGTATTCGGACGACCAGCACCGTCAGGCGGTCATCGATCTGTGGACAACCGTATTCAACGACGACGCACCGCACAACCGCCCGGATCTGTCGATCGACATGAAGCTGACCGCGCAAGACCGGCTGTTCTTTGTGGTCATCGTTGAAAGCCGTCTGGCTGGCACACTGCTGGCGGGCTATGACGGCCACCGGGGCTGGCTCTACTTGGTTGCGGTCGATCCCGCTCAGCGTGGACGCGGGCTGGGAACTGCCTTGATCAGGCATGCAGAACAGGCGTTGATCGAGCTTGGCTGCCTCAAGATCAATCTGCAGATTCGTACCAGCAATGAAGGGGTGCAGGCTTTCTATCAGTCGCTGGGATACGTTCAGGAACCTCTGATCAGCATGGGCAAGCGGATCCCTTTTGATCCCGACACAAAAGCGTAGGAGCTCAATACAAAGTACGTCAGACAATTCCCTCATTTACATGAGAATTAATATCAAATTACAATTATTGCTATTAACATCCTGACAGAGCACTTCCTTTTGAGCACCTTCCATCGCCCTCGCCGCCCCGGTCCCTTTTTGCTGTCCGCAATTTCCCTGGCAGTATGGTCTGGCGGTACGGCACATGCCGCAGGCGCAGCAACACTGCCCGCGACGCAAGTATCGGCCGCCACCCAGAGCGAGGAAGGCTACAGCGCAAGCAGCGCCAGTACCGCCAGCAAGAGTGACGTGCCGCTCAAGGAAGAAGCTCAGTCGGTGAATGTGGTGACACCTCAGACCATTGCCGATTACAACGTACGCTCGCTGGACGACGCCATGAAGTTCGTCAGTGGCGTCAGTCAGGGCAATACGCTAGGCAACACCAAGGACTCGCTGGTCAAGCGCGGCTTCGGGACCAATGACGACGGCTCGATCCTGCGTGATGGCGTGCGCTCGGTGGTGTCGAAGAACTTCAGTGCGACCACTGACCGGGTCGAAGTGCTCAAAGGCCCGGCTTCACTGCTGTACGGCGCGATGGAACCGGGCGGCGTGATCAACGTGATCAGCAAACAGCCGCAGTACGTGCAAAGCACAACGTTGAGCGGTTCGGCGTTCAGCGAAGGTGGCGGCAGTTTCGGCGTGGATACCACCGGCCCGCTGGGCGACAGCGGTCTGGCCTATCGTCTGGTTGCCGAACGTCAGAGCGAAGATTACTGGCGCAACTACGGCGTTGATCAGCACACGCTGATTGCTCCTTCCCTGTCCTGGACCGGCGAACGTGCAAGCCTAACGCTGGCTTACGAGTACAACGATTACGTCAGCCCGTTCGATCGTGGCACCGTTTTCAGCGGTGGTCATCCAGCCGATATCAGCTACAACAAGCGCCTGGACGAGAAATGGGCCAACACCGTCGGCATCAGCGAAACCGCAACTGCGCGTTTTGAATACCAGCTCAGCGATGACTGGAAGACCCGCCTGACCTATGGCTGGAACAACGACCGCTACAGCCTTTCCATCGCGCAACCGAGCACCTTGTCCAGCACCGGCGTCCTGCGCCGCCAGGCCAACGGCGGGCATTACGATTATGAAACGCGTTACGCCAGTTGGGATTTCATCGGCAAGCAGCAATTTCTGGGGCAGGAGCATGACCTGCTGATCGGTGCCGAGCAGGAAGACTCCGACAAGTTTCGGGGCAAGACGTACCGAAACACCGCACAGAATGGTTTCAACATCTTCAATCCGGTGTACGGCAGCCTCGCTGAACCGAGCGTGGTCAGCCAGCCGACCAGCAACCTGAGCAATCAACTGACCTCGTCTTCGCTCTATGTAAAAGACAACTGGCACCTGAATGACCGCTGGATTCTGGTACTCGGCGGACGCTACCAGCATTATGACCAGTACATCGCCCAAGGCCTCGGTGCCAGCCGGGCTGTGAATCTGGACAAGAATGATGACGTGTTCCTGCCAATGGCCGGGCTGGTGTTCAAGGTCAACGAAGACCTGTCGCTGTACGGCAACTACAGCCGCTCGTTCGTGCCCAACCAAGACGTGAACGACGACGGCACCACCTTCGATCCGGAAGAAGGTCGCAGCTATGAAGTCGGGGCCAAATATGCGCTCGCGCCAGGCCTGGACTTCAACATGGCGGTGTTCGATATCGAGAAGAAGAACGTCGTCACCCCGACCGGCGTGACGGGTGTCAGCGAGGCGGCCGGCAAGGTCGGTTCAAGAGGCGTGGAGCTGGATGTGACCGGTCGTATCGCCGAGCGCTGGGACATGATCGGTACCTAC
The DNA here is from genome assembly GCF_979253365.1 of Pseudomonas sp. AC016. Taxonomy (NCBI): domain Bacteria; kingdom Pseudomonadati; phylum Pseudomonadota; class Gammaproteobacteria; order Pseudomonadales; family Pseudomonadaceae; genus Pseudomonas; species Pseudomonas sp. AC016. The sequence continues at coordinate 5,447,163 of NZ_CEEDCC010000001.1, read as the reverse complement.
GCCTACACCCACACCGAAGTGCTGGACGACCCGAGCAACGAAAGCAATCGCCTGAGCCAGGCACCAAAGCACACCGCAAGCCTGTACCTCACGCATCACCTGCAGGTGCCTTCGGGTCTGGGCGACTGGCATGCCGGTGGCGGCGCACGCTACGTAGGTGAGCGCGCCGGGGATGACGCCAACTCGTTCTACATGAGCAGCTACACCGTGGCCGATGCTTTTCTGCGCTGGGATGTGCCGATGGCCGGTTACAAGACCCGCCTGCAGTTGAACGTGGACAACCTGTTCGACAAGCAGTATTACCCATCCAGTACCGGCAGCCAGTTGCAGGTCAACGTGGGTGAACCGCGCACCGCGCGGCTCAGCGCCAGCGTCACCTTCTGATGTTGAAGGGGCTGGAACAGTTCCAGCCCTTCAGCTTGCTCAGATAAGACCTTTACCTGCGGCGTCTTCAAGCGCGCTGCGCGCCAGATCCCTGATGACCTTGTCGCTCGACTCATTGAACGGCAGGGCAAAGATCAGCACCAGGTGCATCCAGGTGGTGAGTTTTTCCTGCTTGCTGACCTGCCCCAGTTTCTTGCCCTCGCCATCGCGGAAGGTAAGCTCCAGCGACAGGGTGTTGTCGACCTTGTTGGGGATCAGGAAGAACGTGAAGCCGGTCAGAAATGCCAGGCCAAGGCTGCCCTCCTCGTGATTGCGCAGGGTTGCCGTGACGTAGAGATCGGAGGGCTCACGCTCGACGCTCACTTTGCTGAAACGCTGACTGCCCTGCAGCTCTTCTTTCAACAACTTTTCCAGCGCAGCGATGTTGGTGCCGCTATTGGCGCGATCTTCGTTCAACGCATATTCGGCCTGCACCTTGAGGTACGCCGCCGGCTTGGCCTTGACGGGCGCTGCCGGGGGCCATTGCGAAGCCTGCGCCAACTCATGGTGCGAATAAGTCATGCAACCTTGCAACGACAGTGAAAACAGCACAGCCAACAGCATCAAAAACTTGTTCATTCGAAATATCCCTTTCAACGAGGCAATTGGCCAGTGGCATCTACAAGCAGCGTTTCGACCAGTTCAGTCAGTTGATTGGCCCCCATTGAAGGATTGAAATAATCGCGGTCCCAGAGCCCGGTGTTCACGTCGCGCTTGAATGTCTTTTGCGACAGCGCCAACTGCTTGCCATGGCTGTCGTTGATCCGCAGTTCCGCCGCCAGATCATAGGTATCGACGTAGATCGGACCGTTGACCCAGATCCAGATCGTCAGCGTTAGCAGAGCGCCGGGGAAATAAGCCGGGTGTGGCGTGCGCTTGCCTTTGAGGGAAGTGAAATTGAAGGCCAGTTCGACATCCTTTTCACCCAGCTTCGCCGGGAAAACGATCATCTTCTGGAAATACTCGCCACGCTCGACGTGCGCGCCGATCTGCGCCGTGAGCTGTGAACTGATGTTTCGCTTCTGAAGTTCATCGATGGCCGGATCAGTGATCTTCACATCCTTGATCATTGCCCCGACCGGCAACGTATTCTCGACGGCCTTGGCCGGAAGGCCAATGGGCCCTGCGGGCACGAAGGAGACACACCCGGTCAACACCAACCCCATCAATGCGATGGCGGCGTACTGCAGCTTGTTCATTTAACGTCCTTGAAGGTGTCGCACCAGGCGGCACCCGAAGCAAATATTGATGGCATGCCACGGGCGTTGCCGGTCCATGGCATGCAAGCAGAGATAGCACTATGCTATCGAGGCCAGGATTGTAACCAATTTATTTCAGGCGTGCCTGTTCTTCTACGGCAAAGAGACGGCGCAGGACGGAGAAAGGCAAAGGGATGAAAAAGTGGGAGCTGCACCTTGGGCTGGCCACTCATGGTTATACATAAGTTTTGCTGCAATCAGGGGCTGTGGGAGGCGCCACTACGTCTTCGACGTAGCGCTGTCGCGCAGCAAACTTGGTGGGAGCGGACTTGTCCGCGAATGCAGTATTTCAGCCACTGCATATGCGTCGGATGTACTGGCCTTTTCGCGGACAAACGGAACGCCGCCCGGTCCGCTCCCACAAAATCGAGTTCCTTCAGTGGGTTACAGGTTGTTTGATAAGAAGCGGCTTGCCGGCGATGCGTTTTGTGAAACGACATATCGGTGACTGAAGGGACGCCATCGTCGACGAACCGTCTCGACGGGGGTATGCATTCACTCGGAGTGGGTGAAGACGACCCGATACGAGAACCTGATCAGTACCTGATCCGGTAGATATTCATCACCTTCTCGTTATAGAACAGGTAGTCGACCTTGCCGATGAACACGCTTTTCTCCAGCCAGTCGTTCGGCCCTAGTGGCACCTGAAACTGCGGTGTGCAGGTGCATTGATAGTGCCCGTCGGAAATGGGCCATACCCCGTTCTGAAGCTGCTCCTGCCCGACTTCGTCCATGACAAGAACCCCTTTGTTCTCGACATTGATCAACTCGCCCGTCCGGGTTCGCAACGTGAAACGTGCATTGAAAAAGGCAAGTTCGCTCGATAACTCGACAAAGAAATCACTGCCGCCAGGCAGCACCGAACCCCGAATGCTCTCACCTTCGAACTCGCCACCGATGATCGAGCTGTTGCTGCGCAGGCCATCGCTGCAGATTCCCATGAGCGTAGGCGCGTCCGTCCTCACGGTAATCGACAGGACTTTCTCCAGCAGCGGTGCCCTTACGGTCGCCACTTCACGAACGGACGGATTGCGAGGCTTCTTGAAGTCGATGATGTTCACAGGTCTGCTCACTCCACGATTCGGTCAACACGGTAGTCGGGGCCAGAAGCTTTGGGGCTCAGGCATCTGCCGGCTCGGCATTGATGCGGCAGCGTTTATTTGAAGCGGCGTTTCCAGTAAGCTCCACGGAGACGAAATAAATCGTACCGAACGGTTCAGTTTTAGTCCATGTTAATTTGCGTTACACAGGCAAACGAAGATTCCCTGAAGGATTGAGGATTTAAATGAAGGTGCGTACCGAAGCTCGCCGTGAAGCCATCATTGATGCGGCAGCCAGCGTTTTCCTCGAAATGGGCTACGAGCGCACGTCGATGAACGAAGTCACCAAACGAATGGGCGGTTCCAAGGCAACGATCTACAGCTACTTCCCATCAAAAGAAGATCTCTTCATCGCCGTTGTGAATCGGCATGCCACGGCTCACCTGGCAGAGGCGGTATCAGAACTTGCGACCTACAGCGAAAAGGCTCTTGACCTCAGGGGATTGCTCAGCCGTTTTGGCGAGCGAATGCTGGCAATGCTGATCAACGACAACACAGCGCTGGACGTGTATCGCATGGTGGTCGCCGAGTCGGGTCGATCTGAAATCGGCATGATGTTCTATGAATCCGGGCCACGCCAGTGCATGCAAACCATCTCCACTCTAATGGCCCAGGCCATGCAGAACGGACAACTTCGCAAAATCGACCCTGACCTTGCAGCACTTCAACTGACTTCGCTGCTGACCGCAGAAACCGAAATCCGACTCTATCAGCAAAGCCCGCAGCCACTGAGCTGCGAGCAGATTCGCACCATGGTAGATCGGGCGGTCGAAACCTTTCTGCTGGGCATGGGCCAACGCTGAGCTGCCCGCCACGTATAACTGATTGCCCCTCTGCCTGACGCTTCAGACGATCTTTTTTCAGAGACCGCGCATCTCCAGCCACTGGGCTTTATCGATGCGCGGGGCGCTTTATATTGCACTTGTCATCAAGAAAAGCTCCATGCAGACGATAGGCTTTCTAATCACCCATGGAGAAGGCACATGTTTTTGCGCAAACTCAACCTCGCACCTCGCTCGGCTTTATGCTTCGGTTTGTTCTGCCTCATGATTGTCGCCCTGGGACTGCTGTCGTTGCGACAAGCCGCGATTCTCAACGAAGCGGAAAAATTCATCGAAACCAACGTGCTGCCCAGCGTGAAACTGCTCGGTATGCTGGACCGTGAATTTGTCGGTATCCGGGGCAACAACGCCCGCCTGCGCAATCCGCTGGAGCCGCAGGATCGTCGGACCAAGGCCTTGAGCGACATCAAACAATCGCGAGTCCTGATCGCCGACTATTCGAACTCACTGAGCAAACTGATCGTCACCCCCAAAGGGCGCGAAGCCTTCGACGCGCTTAACAAGGCCAACGCCGACTATCAGGTCAATCAGGACCGTTATCTGGCCTCTGTCGCGGCAGGTGATCTGGACACCGCTGTCGCCATATCGAACAACGAGATGAAAAGTGCCGCGGACCAAGTTGAAGCCTCACTCAAGAACCTGATCGGCATCAACGACCAGAAAGCCGAAAGAGCCGGTGACACCGCTGAATCGGCTTACAGTCAGACCCTATGGCTGGTCGGAATTTTCATCGCCGTGGGCGTCGCTACCACGCTGTTTCTCGCCTGGCTCTATACCCGCAGCCTGACTGGTCCCATTGGCGAATCACTGAAAATAGCCGAACGCATCGCAGCCAACGACTTGAGCAAGAACATCACGGTCGAAGGCAGCGACGAAGCGGCCAAGCTGATCGCCGCACTGGCGACCATGCAGACCAATCTGCGCAGTGCGCTGACCCTGATCGGCGACTCGTCGACTCAACTGGCAGCCACCTCCGAAGAAATGCATGCCGTGACCGAGGACGCATCGCGCACCATCCTGCGTCAGAGCAATGAAATTGAAATGGCTGCAACGGCGGTCAACGAGATGAGCGCTGCGGTCGAGGAAGTGGCCAGCAACGCGGCCTCCGCCTCGCAAGTGACATCACAATCCAGCACGGCAGCCATGGCTGGACGTGCTCAGGTCGATGAAACGGTTTCGGCGATCAACCTGATGGTGTCCAAGGTTCAGGTTACCTCGACAGAGGTCCAGGGTCTGGCGGTCATGGCAACCGATATCAGCAAAGTGCTGGACGTGATCCGCGCAATCGCTGAACAGACCAACCTGCTGGCGCTCAACGCTGCCATCGAAGCCGCGCGCGCCGGTGAGGCCGGTCGAGGCTTTGCGGTGGTTGCGGATGAAGTGCGCGCGCTTGCTCACCGCACCCAGCAGTCGACCCGGGAGATCGAGCAGATGGTCAGTTCGATTCAATCCGGCACCGGCAATGCGGTGACCGCCATGGAGCAGACCAGCTTCCAGGCTCAGAAGACTCTGGACATGGCCAATGGCGCAGGCAAGGCGCTGCTCGACATCACCGAGTCCATCAGCCAGATCAACGAACGCAACCTGATGATCGCCACCGCGGCCGAGCAACAGGCTCAAGTGGCGCGTGAAGTGGACCGCAGTCTGGTCAGCATTCGCGACCTGTCCAGCCAGACCTCCGAAGGCTCCAGCCAGACCGCCATAGCCACAGCTGAACTGACCAAGCTGGCCGCTGACCTCAGCCGCCTGACCAAACAGTTCCGCGTCGCCTGACCTCCTTTGGCCGGGAACCTGGTTCCCGGCCTCTCCCCTCGCTCCAGCCTCTTCCTGCTCATCGTTCAGTCTGCAAGCAGCCTTTACTTGTCAGAAATACGGCCCTCGTCTAAGTTGTACGACGACAGACGAATATGCTGTCTATCAGGTCATGCCGAGCGCATGTTCTGGCCACCCAACAATGACAATAAAAAGGAATGCACATGAGAAAGCTCAAACTGCTCGTAGGGTTTGTCTGCATGTTCACTGGCTACGTCGTCGCCGCACCATCGGATGAGGCTGATGTGGCTCAGGCGGTGGACAAGCTGACCCAGGCCATGTGGCACAAGGACATAGCGCAGCTTCAGGCGCTGACCGCCAACAACCTCACCTACGGACACTCCAGCGGCAACATCCAGGACAAGCAGGCATTCATTGCCGACATCGAAACCGGCAAGAGCGCCTTCAATGACCTGAAAATGCTCAACCAGAAGATCACCATGTCTGGCGATGTCGCGCTGGTGCGCAACCACTTCTCGGCCCAGGCCGTGAACAGTGGCAAAGTGGTGCCGACCGAAATCGAGAACTTCCAGATCTGGCAAAAGCAGAACGGCCAGTGGTTGCTGATTGGCCGTCAGGCGTTCCGCTTCTAAACGTCAGCTACACGCACGCAGCAAGTGAAGGCTTTCACTGCTGCGTGCCGAACATTGCGGTCCAGTAGATGCCTGCATCGCTCTTGGGATCGGTTGCATAAGCCGCCCCCAGTTCACGGAAACCGGCATTCATCAGATTCGCGCAATGTCCGGGGCTTGCCAGCCAGCCATCCACCACCTTGCGTGCAGTATCCTGACCGGCAGCGATGTTTTCGCCCACCTGCTGACCGATGTAGCCAGCCAGCTCCGCCCGATCACCGGGCATGCGCCCTTCCCGGTCCTTGTGATCGAAGAAATTGTTGTTGGCCATGGACTGGGAATGAGCCTGAGCCGCCGTGCCCAGCGTAGCGTTCCAGGCCAGCGGTGTGGTGGCAGGAAACGCCTGTGTCCCGCATTGGCGTGGCGCAGTGCGAGCGACGTTGATCATTTCCAGAACCTTCTGACCTTCGGCCTGCCAGTCTCCCAGACGCGCCGCGACCAGTGAGCGCGCCAGCACAATGCGCCAATCCTGCCCTTCGCGGCTCACGCCGATATCGATGAACTGCGGATCGAGCACAACCTTGCAGAAGCTTTCCTGCACGGCCTTCAGCGCCGACGCCGCATCACGCGGCCCGGAAAGGCTGATGGCCTGCACGGTGACCATCGGATAGGACGCGCGCGACAGTGCCTGCTGCAGGTCCACCCCGCCACTGGCGGGCAGAATCAGACGCGGATCAATGACCAGCGGCGGCAGTTCCATGGACACCTGATCACCACAGCGCTGCACCTGACCGCGCCAGGCATTGAGCGAGTCGATCAGTTGCGTCTCGTCAGAGGCCAGAGCCGACTGGGCGACAAGCACCCCGAGTGACAGTACCGCTACGCGCAGGAAGGACGTGATGGACCCCATGAAAATCTCCGACGGATTGAGTGCGCCTATCATGCGCGACCTGACCCGGTGAGATGCAACTGCTTTTTGCGCGTGGCGCCGGGATTGTCACGAGCAGGCAGGCAAAGAACCATGCTGGCTGGAAGGGTGGTGTTCTGGCAGCGAATCCAATTGTGGGAGGCGGCTTGCCGGCGATGGCGTCATTCCAGTCACAGATAGGTCGACTGAAAAAACGCATCGCCGGCAAGCAGCCTCCCACATTGAGTATTGCGTGTCAGCAGCAGGTTATGCGCGCGGCCTCCTCAGAGCTTGAACTTCGCCACCATGCCATTGAAGGACGTCGCCAGACGCGACAGCTCCTGACTCGATGCATTGGTCTGGTCGGCACCGGCCGCGCTCTGGGTCGAGAGATCCTGAATGTTCAGCAGGTTGCGGTCCACTTCGCGGGCCACCTGGGCCTGTTCTTCCGACGCCGAGGCGATCACCAGATTGCGCTCGTTGATGGTCGCGACACCCTGAGTGATCTTTTCCAACGCAGAACCGGCGCGCAGGGCCTGTTCCTGGGTATTGGTGGCCAGTGAAAGGCTCTTGCCCATGGCTGCCACGGCGCCGTCGGCACCCGACTGCACGGTGCTGATCATGCCTTCGATCTCCACGGTCGACGCTTGGGTGCGATGAGCCAGCGCGCGTACCTCGTCGGCCACCACCGCAAAACCGCGCCCCTGTTCACCTGCTCGTGCCGCTTCGATGGCCGCGTTGAGTGCCAGCAGGTTGGTCTGTTCGGCAATGCTGCGGATCACGTCCAGCACCTTGCTGATCTCGCGCACATGCCCGGCCAGCTCGGAAACCGCCTCGGTCGACTCGGTGATCTCATGCACCATGGTGGTGATGCCCTTGACGGTGTGATCCACCTGACCGCGACCATCGACAGCATCTTCGGTTGCGGTCTTCGAGGCTTCAGAAGTCGACACAGCGTTGCGCGCCACTTCTTCAACCGCGGCCGTCATCTGATTGACGGCAGTCGCTGCCTGCTGGATTTCGTCGTTCTGACGCGTCAGCCCACGGGTGCTCTCGTTGGTGACAGCGCTGAGTTCTTCTGCCGCCGAAGCCAACTGATCAGAAGCACTGGCGATCTGTTGAATCGTGCCTTTCAAGCCGTCCTGCATATTCGACAGGGCGTCGAGCAACAGCCCGGCCTCATCGCTACTGGTAGACACGATCGGCTGGGTCAGGTCACCGCCAGCGATGCGCTGCGCGCTGACTACGGCCACTGCCAACGGACGAGTGATCATGCGGGTGATGAAGATGCCCAGCAGAATCGCCACGATGAACGCGATCAAGACGCCGATTTCCAGCATCATCACGGACTTGTTTCTCAGCTCCGCAGCCGCTACAGCGCCTTCCTTGATCTGGCGGTTGTTGGAATCGATGATGGTGCGCAGATAAGCGCGAATTTTCACAAACCCTTCGGTAGACAGGTCGTTGAGGCGAGTCCTGGCGTTCTGCAGGTCACCGGCCCTCATCATCTCGATCACTTGCTGCGAACCTGCAATGTAGGCAGGCAACATCTGCTCAAGCTGATCACCTGCGACACGCTCGTCGTCTTCAAGCGGCGTCGCGCGGTAAGCGGCAAACACCTTCTGGGCACGAGCCAGGTCATCGGCCAGAGCCTGACGAACACGCTCCTTGTCGGTTTCCGATACGCCACCGTCCTGAGCATCCAGCAGGCGATACAAACCACGGTTATGGGCGGTCATGCTGGTCAGCGTTTCATTGGTGTTGCCAACCGAAACCAGGTTGTTGGAAAACGTTTGTTCCAGCGCATTGCCCAGACGGGTCACACCTGCCATGCCCAACCCACCCACAGCCAGTGTAATAAGCGCACAGATGATGAACGCCGAGAGAAGCTTGGTCGAAAACTTGAACTGACGCAGGATATTCATAGGGTGGACCGTTGCGAGATGAGGGATGACGGCTACGCTGAAATGATTTAGCACTCAGCAGTGATGTCATAGTGACTTCACCTATCTCGCAAACGTTCAACACGCCAAAAAATTAATTACACAACGACATAAGATGCTGCGAAACACTCATTCGGGCCCCGCCAGACGCTGGTGGTTGATGATCAGTGAAGCAGAATCGGCTGCTGTGTCCCATGCTGTCCTCGATGCTGCTCGACAAAGGCCTTCGCTTCCTGCGTCATCCGGTCAAGGCGTCGGTCCCGTTCTTTCTCGGCATCAGCCATCGCCTTGTCTCCGTGCTGTTTGAGCAGGTAGGCGTGAATCTGCCGCACTTCCACCGAGCTGTAGATCGGCGCGATGTCCATCACTGCGAGCAACCCTTCGGTACCGTGATCACGGGTGTTCATGATCACGTGCGGGCCGCGCGCGCCCAACACCTGAAAGCCCAGTGACTCGAAATACGGCACCTTGTCGACCACGCAGTACAACTCTGCGTGCGGGTATCGGCCGACCATCTTCTCCAGCATCGAGCGCGCGATGCCCTGACCGCGATGGCTTTCCCTGACTGCAAGGTAAGTCACCGCGCACGCTTCCGGATCGCCCTGCACAGGCAGATACAGCAGAAAACCCAGCACCTTTTCCGGGTCCTCGTCATCCAGCGCCACGATCAGTTCGACGGCCATGCTGCCGGAGCCGTCCATTGCATTGAGGTAAAGATGCACCTCGTAACCGACCCCGTACTGATAGAGGTTGTACAGCGGATTGCTCGGCGAGATGGCAACCAGACTGATATCGGTGACGTAATCGACCACCATCTGCTGGATCTGGCTTCGAATGAATTCCGGCGGCGGGCTTTGCAACAGCATGACAGTGGACATTGAACGTCTGGCTCCGAGGGTGAGGCTTGCCTGAGGCAGGTGGCGCGACATGATAACCCGGCAGGGTGTCATGAGCCGAACCGGAGAGCTTCAATCGGAGTTTCCGCGCCAACGTCTGATTTAGTTATTACCGACAGAACTGTTACAGCTTATTTCTTAGTGCGCGCTGCGCACATGAAAAACCAACATCAATGAGCCACCACTCCAAACAATAAACGCTCATTACTCTGGGACGCTCGTTCTAAAACTTGAAGTTTAACGAAAGAATCCTTATTCATGAATAATGCGACTGGTTTTCATTAACTAAAAACCTACCTTCTGAAATGCAGCGTATGGTGGCACCATAACATTCGATAAATTCATACATATCATTGAGTTATAGTATTAGCAGCTCAATATAAAGCCACTGAACTACATGAATTAATCTTTAATGCCACTATCCTTTAAACGACCAACACTACTTTCAAGACAACCAGGCACTCGGTTCCATTCGGGCACAAGTATTTATCTCAATCACCCCGATTGATTTTTATAATCGCCCACTTTTCTCCCGCGCGCATAACATGGCCCCGCCTACTAAAAAAATATGAGGGATTCAAAATGCCGTTATTAAACTGGTCCAGAAACATGGTTCGTTTAACAGCAGTCGGCCTTATCAGCATTCCGGCCGCCTACGCAGCCGACACCCTGACCCGCGACAATGGCGCGGCGGTCGGGGACAACCAGAATTCCCAGACAGCAGGTGCCCAGGGCCCGGTGCTGCTGCAGGATGTTCAACTGCTGCAGAAACTGCAGCGTTTCGACCGCGAACGCATCCCGGAGCGTGTCGTACATGCCCGTGGTACCGGCGTGAAAGGCGAGTTCACCGCATCGGCCGACATCAGCGACCTGAGCAAGGCGAACGTTTTCAAGTCCGGCGAAAAAACCCCGGTCTTCGTACGTTTCTCTTCCGTAGTGCACGGCAACCACTCGCCTGAAACCCTGCGCGACCCGCACGGCTTCGCGACCAAGTTCTACACGGCAGACGGTAACTGGGACCTGGTAGGCAACAACTTCCCGACCTTCTTCATCCGCGATGCCATCAAGTTCCCGGACATGGTGCATGCCTTCAAACCTGATCCACGCACCAACCTGGACAACGACTCGCGTCGTTTCGACTTCTTCTCCCACGTGCCTGAAGCTACCCGCACCCTGACCCTGCTCTACTCCAACGAAGGGACGCCAGCCGGCTACCGTTTCATGGACGGCAACGGTGTGCACGCCTACAAACTGGTCAACGCCAAGGGCGAAGTGCATTACGTCAAGTTCCACTGGAAAACCCTGCAAGGCATCAAGAATCTTGATCCGGACGAAGTCGCCAAGGTCCAGTCCAAGGATTACAGCCACCTGACCAACGATCTGGTCGGCGCGATCAAGAAAGGCGATTTCCCGAAATGGGACCTCTACATTCAGGTGCTCAAGCCTGAAGAGCTGGCCAAGTTCGACTTCGATCCACTGGACGCCACCAAAATCTGGCCTGACGTCCCCGAGAAGAAAATCGGTCAGATGGTCTTGAACAAGAACGTCGATAACTTCTTCCAGGAAACCGAGCAGGTCGCCATGGCCCCGGCCAACCTGGTGCCTGGCATCGAGCCGTCCGAAGACCGCCTGCTGCAAGGTCGCGTGTTCTCTTATGCCGACACCCAGATGTATCGCCTGGGCGCCAACGGCCTGAGCCTGCCGGTCAACCAGCCTAAAGTCGCCGTCAACAATGGCAACCAGGATGGCGCGATGAACTCCGGCCACACCACCAGCGGCGTCAACTACGAGCCAAGCCGTCTGGAACCGCGTCCATCCGTGGACAGCGCACGCTACAGCCAGCTGCCAATCAGCGGCACCACCCAGCAGGCGAAGATCACGCGCGAGCAGAACTTCAAGCAGGCCGGTGATCTGTATCGTTCTTACACCCCGAAAGAGCAGACCGACCTGGTCCAGAGCTTCGGCGAGTCGCTGGCCGACACCGATACCGAAAGCAAGAACATCATGCTGTCGTACCTGTACAAGGCCGATCCAACCTACGGCACTCGGGTAACCGAAGTGGCCAAGGGCGATCTGGGCAAAGTCAAATCGTTGGCTGCCAGCCTCAAAGACTGATGACCTGATGTCCCGCCCCGGCGCTTTGAAGGCCGGGGCGGTTCAGGCCAGACCAGGAGAACGCCAGTGAAAACCCTTCTTTACGGACTGCTGCTGTTGACTGCCGTTGCTCATGCCGAGCAACCCGTGCCCGCCCAACCTGACCCCGTCCAATCGACACCCGCCCAGAACCTGACCGCCGAGCAGACTGCCAGCCAGTTGCGCACCCTGTTCTTCGATGCGTCGCGTGAAGGCAACAATCCGATGCTGGACACCTTCATCGAAGCGCATTACGACCTCAATGTCCGAGACGAACAAGGCTATACCGGCCTTATTCTCGCGGCATATCACGGTCATGAGGGTTCTGTCGTACGCCTGATCGACGCGGGTGCCGACCCTTGCGCCAAGGACAAACGCGGCAATACCGCCCTGATGGGTGCGATTTTCAAGGGTGAGTTGAGCATCGCCAAACGCCTCGTGCAGGCCGATTGCGGAGCCAACCTGACCAACAATGCTGGCCAGACGGCCGCCATGTACGCGGCACTGTTCAAGCGTACCGAAGTGCTCAAGGAACTGACCGACAAGGGTGCCGACCTGAGCCTGCGCGACAGCATGGGTAACGACGTGCAGGGCTTGTCCAAAGGTGAGTTTCAGGTGATGCCGACCCGCTGAGGCGCACACATCGGCGTGCCGTCCGCAATTTTTTCGATGAAAAAACTGCCATCCGCGTCAGGACAGCAGTTTTTGTCGAACCTCACCTGATTGCTCAGACCTGACCGTTGCCACTTCCCAGCTTGCCAGGCATCTCTCCCGAGCCCAGCTCTGCACCCGTGATCGGTACCTCTGCAGAAGGGTCCGATTGCGTCCTTTGCTTCATGATCATCAACGTGGCCTCATCATCCTCACTGAGCATGACCGACGCCGTTCCATCTCCACCGTCGACGGCTGGGAGCGGATGCTCGACGTACTCGAAGTCCTCGTCGCTGTTCCACGGCCCCCGTGGACTCGCGTCGCCATTGGACATGTTGAAGTACTTGCGGCTGAACTCCGGCATGCCTGGCAGCTTGCCCTGCGGGAAATTCGGCTGAATCGAGTGCAGCGCTTTTTCGAAAGAGAGCTGGTGGGCAATCTCACGGGTCATCAAAAACCCGAGCGCGTCCTTGACGCCGGGGTCATCGGTCACGTTCATCAAGCGCTCATAGACGATCTTGGCCCGCGCCTCGGCGGCAATGTTGGAGCGCATATCGGCCGTCGGCTCGCCGATGGTATCGATGTAGGCCGCCGTCCACGGCACACCGGCCGAGTTGATCAGCGGTGCGCCCGCGCCGTAGAGCACGCTGGTGATGTGCGAGTCATTTCCCGCTCCGTTGATCTCACGATACAACTCACCTTCGGCCTGGATGCCCTCGGCAATCTTGCCCTTGGCACCCTTGTTGAGCATGACGATGATCGACCCCACCACCTCCAGGTGGCTCAGTTCTTCGGTCGCGATGTCGAACAGCAGATCCTTGCGGCCTGGATCATCTTCGGACAGCGCTTGAGTGAAGTAGCGGCTGGCGGCGGCCAGTTCGCCCTGGGCACCTCCGAACTGCTCCAGCAACAGATTGGCCAGCCCCGGATTGGGCTCCGAGACACGAACCGTGTACTGCAAACGTTTATTGTGAAGAAACATGATTTCTCCCCTTTCAGGCGTAAAGCATGGCTTTGTTTGGGCAAAATCAGCTAACGACCGTCAGTGACGGATCGACGACTTAGCGAACATCATCACCATCAAGGGTTGAGAGGCAGCAACCGGATAGAAAGATTCGAAAGAACGATGCGCGCGCGACGAAAGGTTGGCGTGCCAAGGTTTCATAGGTTTTCTCAACGGTGCAACGTTCCGGACACCGCAACTTTACAGTGACCGGAACGTGCGAGCCGGGAAAGCGGCAGATCGCGAAGTCAGTCGTCGCGCTCGATCATTTCGTAAATCCGGCTGGCAAGTGCCTCCATGGTGAAGGGCTTGGTCAGCACCCACATGCCCGGATCCAGATGGCCATTGCCGATGATGGCGTTTTCCGCATAACCGGTGATGAACAGCACCTTCAGGTCAGGACGGATGACCCGAGCTGCGTCGGCCAACTGGCGGCCGTTCATGCCGCCCGGCAAGCCCACGTCGGTCACCAGCAGGTCGATGCGCTTGTCGGATTCCAGCACCTTGAGCGCCGATGCGCCCTCGCCCGCTTCAATGGGAATGTAGCCCTGGTCTTCGAGCACTTCGGCCACGAGCATACGGATCGTGGGCTCGTCATCGACGATCATCACGGTTCGCAGGCTCTGGGTTCTCAGCGATTCCGACGCCTCGACGGTCTCGACCTCTTCCGGTGCTCCCACATAATGACGCGGCAGGTAGAGGCACATCGTGGTGCCCTGATCCGGTTCGGAATATATCCGCACCTGTCCGCCGGACTGGCGCACGAAGCCGTACACCATCGACAGCCCGAGGCCGGTGCCCTGCCCCAGCGGCTTGGTGGTGAAGAACGGATCGAAGGCGCGATTCATCACCTCGGGCGTCATCCCGGTGCCGGTGTCGCTGACACACAGCGACAGGTACTGTCCGGGTGAAAGATCACGGCTTTGGGAGCCTCGCTGGTCGATCCATTTGTTGGCAGTTTCAATGGTGATCCGTCCGCCTCGCGGCATGGCGTCCCGGGCATTGATGCACAGGTTCAGCAATGCGTTTTCCAGCTGTGGCGCATCGATGAAGGTTGACCATAATCCGACCGAGGTCACGACTTCCACCGTGATGTGCGGCCCCACGGTGCGACGAATCAACTCTTCCATACCCACCACCAGACGATTGATATCGACCGGCTTGGGGTCCAGCGTCTGCCGTCTGGAGAACGCCAGCAGGCGATGAGTCAGTGAGGCGGCGCGCTTGGAGGCGTCCTGAGCGGCAGCCACGTAGCGGTCGATTTCAGTGAAACGTCCCTGGCTGAGACGATTCTTGAGCAGCTCCAGCGAACCGGTGATCCCGGTCAGCAGGTTGTTGAAATCGTGAGCGATGCCACCGGTCAACTGGCCGACCGCCTCCATTTTCTGCGACTGGCGCAAGGCTTCTTCGGCCTGGGTCAGACGCTCCTGCTCACGGCGCCGCTCGCTGACGTCATAGGCAAACAGATAGGCACCGATCGGCTGGCCGTCAGCATTGCGCAAGCTGCTGTAGCGCATCTCGAAATGGCTGGAGGGGTCATTGGAATCACTGAAGTTGACGCTGATGGCGAAATCCTCGCCTGACAGAGCACGAGCCCAGCGCTGATGGAGACCGGCCTGACTTTCGGGCCGATCATTGAGCATCTCCAACATGCTGTCGCCGACCTTGGGCCTTACGCCGAACAGCCGCTCGAACTCGCGTGATGCCGAGCCGTTGATCGCGATCCAGCGATAATTGGAGTCGATGACATGAATGAACGCGTTGGTGCCGTTGACCACATCGGCGAGTACATTGCGCTCGGCCACCGCTTCAACAACACGGGCCTCAAGGGTTTCATTGAGATGTTGCAGCGCACGCTCGGCACGTTTGCGTGCGGTGATGTCCTGAAACAGCACCGCAACCTGCTTGCGGCTGGCCGGTTCGATGCGAAATGCCGTCAATGCCAGATAGCGGCCGGTTGCCTCAAGCTCACGTTCGAAACGAATCGGCTCACCGGTCGCCAACACCTGACCGTAGAACCTCACCCAGTCATCGGCCTCTTCGCGAACCATCTCGCGCAGCTTCTTGCCGACCACGTTGGGAATGCCCGCGTGGTATTCATACGCCGGGTTGGCTTCGATGTGAATGTAATCGCTGAGCGGGCCATGGGGGCCGTCGAAAAACTCGATGACACAAAAGCCTTCGTCCATGGCGTCGAACAGAAAGCGGTAGCGCTCCTGAGACAGCGCCAGCGCATCCTCGGCCTCACGACCGTTAACGCTCAGACGCTCCTTGAGCAGGGCATTTTCGTCCTCCAGAGCCTTCAAGCGGTTCTGAAGATGTTGCAGTTCGGTCGGGGTCAAAGCGGCTGTACCTGGAAGAATGGTCGTTGCCGTTTCCCCATCCAACAGGCCGGCACGAGCACGCTACGAGAAAAACGGTTCGCTGGCAAAATTAAAGGCGATTTATGGCTGGAAAATTCAGCGGCGTTCTGATGCTTCGTGTCGCTGCCCAAAGCGGACACGGAGCGTCCTGAGAGGCGTTACCACGCTGGAGTGGGAACGATCAGTGATCTCACGCTCACTGATCGTGCTCATGCTCCGCGTGGGCATCCCGTGACGCTCCGCGTCACATTTCAGAGCGACAACAGGTCTTCAGTCAACCACCGAACGCCTGCGCAGCCACTCGTCCACCACCTGCCCCATGCGCTTGGGTTCGCCGTCGATGATCCAGGCCATGAACGCGCGATCAAACCTGAACTGCGGCCCGCACTGTTCGGTCATGAAACGCCGTACGTTCTGGGTATTTCGATAGTACGCATCTACCGCGGTATCGCGGGTAATCAGATCGCTGTGCCAGTCGAATGCCATGTCCGATTCACTCATGTAGGAAACTCCGCCCCGTTATAACGCGATTCAGAAGTGGTCACGAGTCGGCCATTGTTCGAATCAGGCCTGAAGCCCTCAGATCAGGGCCAACTCGTCAGTTTATTTCAGGCTCTTAGTAGCGAACGACAGAGAGCCCCGTGACGAAACCGGGCACACCTGCGAATACAATTCCGTACGCTAAACATCCCTCCCGAGGCACGGATACAGGCGATCCACATCCGTGCCACCTGCAGGCGATGTATCGACTCGACCATCAGCTTTCAGGTAGATATGCGTCTCAGGCCACTTGGGATCGATTCGGACACAGCCGCTGATATTCCCGCTGTCCCACCAATAAACCTCCATGAAGAAGTCCTCATCCTGAAAAATCGCTCCGTAATCACCCGTCGTTTCGCCCGGAAGCAAACGGCGTTTGAAGGTACGGTGATGGGTATTCCAGATATAACTCAACTCGCTCGTTGCGTTTTCAGAGTAATGAAGCGTCACATCTGGCGTAGCTACTTGCCACACCGCGAAAGGTGAAAGCAGCATCAGGCATTTGAATTTGGCGTCCATCAGCGTGTGTGGTTCGGATTGTTGCAATCATGGGGCTGAATGCCTTCGCCCCAGACCTCAGGGCTTACCGATATGATGCTTTTCATCACTTGGCTTGCAGTAACGCCATCAGGACAGCACTTGTATAAATCAACTCCGATTTGAATCGAGATTCGATCAGGCGCATCGTCCCAGGCGCGAAATCCGGCGATATCATCTGAGCGATGAGGGCCAGGGTTCTTTTCCCAATTCTGAATTTTGCGCACGGTATCAGACCCAATCTGCTCCAACCCGGCTCCGTCCAGCAGTAGTTGCTCGGACAGCCCGGCAGCCATACCTACATATCCGTAATGAATGTTCGACCAGATATCATGAAAATACATATAGGCACCCTGTTTATGCCAAGCACGTCCGCGATACATCTTTCTTATGGGCGGCTTGTGGTCCCAAGGTCTATTCTGGCCGACTTTTTCCGTCCACATCATCAACGCAGCAACCTTGTAGGTGTTCCCCATCACCTGTGGATTATTTGCACTTCCTACCTTGGAGTACCAGGGTAACTCCATCCACTTCCGCGTTTCCTCTGCGACATCATAATCAAGCAGCTTCCTCATGTTCAAAACGACGGCATGGCACCGATTACGGTTGATTTCTCCAGCGATATAACAGGACAAATCATTCAGCTCGTCAGGATGACTGCAAATCGCCGCGACATTAGCCGCGTCCTGATGCTTGTCTGAGGCAACCATGGCACTCGCCGCGTCCGTCTTAAGAAGCAACTCTGGATCGCTCACCAGCTCTTTCAATCGCGACTCATTCAAAGTGCCGTCGTAACGCAACATCCCAAGCCGGGAAAAGTCGACCACACCGTCACCACCCGCATTGAAGCCACCCATCACATCCGGGCTGCCGGCGACGATCATTCCGCCATGGCTGGTGGGGCTGCCCAGATGGGCCATGGGGCGGCCGTTGACCAGAATCGACGGGAAGCCCGCGACGATCACGGCACCGCAGGCACAGACGTCGCCCACCCGCGCGACGTTCATCACGTTGGCGAGCACATCGCTGGATGCGCTGACGATGGGTGTTGGAATGTGCCCGGGTATCGGGCAGACGTGCAGGTCGCCCTGGCGTGCGGAGGGAATCATGCGGGGTCCTTTGCTTTATCACCTGCGGGATGCAGGGGTGACGACGCTAAAGGACACGCTCGAAGTTATATGTCAGATGGTTCCGAATCTGATGCACGAAGCCTCACTATTGAGGCCTGTTCATTCCCCGGCAAATGGCACGAGCGAATCCAGCAGCCATGAGCCGGCCGGGCCCAGACTGCGTTGGAACGACCAGATCACATCCACTGCCGAACGACGCGGCCAGCCGGATACGTTGAGTTCCTTGAGCAACCCGCCCGAATAGCGCGACACCAGCCAGCGCGGCAACGCCGACCAGCCGAAGCCGAATGCGGCCATGTCCATCAGCAGCAGGTAATTGGGCGCCGACCAATGCCTGTGGCCGCTGGTGGGCAAGTCATCGGTGGGTATGCTTTGCTCGACCAGCGTGTTGAGGCGCAGCGCCCGGTAGCGCGCCAGTTGCTGATAATCGACCCGTTCCAGCGCGGCCAGCGGATGCTTGTGCGACACGAACAGACCGAAATCGGCGCATTCATCGATGGTCGCATGGCCGATTTCGGGCGGGTAACTGGACTGCGCCGAGAGCAGACCCAGCGACGCCCTGCCCGACTGCACCAGACTGATCGCATCGCCATGCTCGGCAAACACGCATTCCATCTCCAACTCCGGGAAGCGCTGGTCCAGCTCGGCCATCAACCGCTCGAAATCGGCAAACTGATTGGCGTCCGACAGCACAAGCGTGAGCCTGGGTTCGACGCCCTCGACCAGTCTTCCTGCGGCCCGACGCAAGCGGTCGGCAGCGCACAACACGTCATCGACCCGACCCAGCATCACTTTGCCCGCTTCGGTCAGCACCGGCTGACGTGAGGAGCGATCAAACAGCTCCAGACCCAGATCGATCTCCAGTCGGGCAATCGCTTCGCTGATGGTCGACTGGCTCTTGCCCAGCCGCCGCGCCGCTGCACTGAACGAGCCCAGCGCGGCGATCTGGGCGAAGGCCTCTAGCGCTTCAGGTGAATAACTCATGGGTGACCTCTATCGGTTTTACCGATGGTAATGATTTTCAGCTTAACGTAAAGACCGATGATAATGCCGCCATCAATGAGCACAAAGGACCGACGCGTCATGAGCCGCACTCTCACGAACACTCCTGAACAGACTCAGGTACCGACCAAATCCGTCAAGGAGCGCATCCTGCACGCCGGCCTGTTCGAGCTGGGCGGTGTGATTCTGGTCGCCCCGCTGCTGGCCTGGCTGATGAACCACTCGCTGACCATGATGGGCGCGATGACGGTCATGATCTCTACCGTCGCCATGCTCTGGAACATGGTTTACAACGCGCTGTTCGACCGTCTGCGCGCCCGGTTCGGATTTGCCATGAGTCTGATGACACGTGCGCTGCATGCACTGGGTTTCGAGGGCGGTCTGATTCTGGCGGTCGTCCCGTTGGCCGCCTGGTGGCTGTCGATCAGCCTGCTCGAAGCGTTCGTACTCGATATTGGCCTGCTGCTGATGTTCCTGCCTTACACCATGCTGTTCAACTGGGCCTATGACAAAGTGCGCGAGCGGGTTATGCAAAGACGCCTGTCGAAATATGAGGCAGTGTGAGGGCAGGTCATCCATCAAGCCCGGAGATGCACCGGATAAGGATTTCTGGTTGGATTAACGCCTCGTATCTGAAGCACACTGTCAGGCCATGACAACGGCAAAGGACCCGCAACAATGGCGACTGAAATACTCAAACTGGCTGCATTCAGCGATGGGGATCAAGGCGGTAATCCGGCTGGGGTATGGATTGGCGATGCGTTGCCTGATGATCAGGTGATGCAGCAGATTGCCGCCGAGGTCGGTTTCTCCGAAACCGCGTTTGCCGCGCCTGTAGAAGGTGGCTGGCGAGTGCGTTATTTTTCGCCGCTGGCCGAAGTGCCATTCTGCGGTCACGCCACCATCGCCCTTGGCGCTGCACTGGCCGCGCAGCAAGGCGACGGGGTGTTCAACCTCACGCTCAATCACGCACAGATCACCGTCGAAGGTCATGCCCAGGGCTCGCTGACCTCGGCAGCGCTGCAATCACCTGCCACGCACAGCAAGCCGGTCAGTACGGAACTGCTGGACGAAGCACTGGCGCTGTTCGGTTATACGCATGCTGATCTGGACACTCGCATTCCGCCTGCCCATATCAATGGCGGTGCCGGGCATCTGATTCTGGCGTTGAACAACCGGGCTACGCTGAAGGCCATGCAGTATGACCAACAGGCCGGGCATGACCTGATGGTCCGCGAAGGCTGGGCCACCATTCTGTTGGCCTATGCCGAAACCGAGCAGTTTTTCCATACTCGAAATCCGTTTGCCTTTGGCGGCGTATACGAAGACCCGGCAACCGGCGCAGCCACGGCGGCACTGGCGGGCTATCTGCGTGACATTGACTGGCCACACGGCGGGATGATCGACATTCTGCAGGGCGAGGACATGGGCAGCCGTTCGCGCCTGCGCGCCGAGATACCACAGCAGACCGGCAGTTCGATCCGCGTGTCGGGCATGGCGCGCAGGCTCTGAGGCTCAGGTCCTCAATTTGCTCCCGCCTATCGCCACGCCCAGCAGCATCACGGCAACGATCATGAAAGCGATTTCAAGGCTGCTGACATGGGCGATGAAGCCGATGGCAGCAGGCCCGATCAGAATCCCGGCGTAACCCACGGTGGTGATTGCCGGGATTGCCACGCTTTCCGGCATGGTTTTCTGCCGACCAACCGCGCTGTAACACACCGGCACGATGTTCGAGCAGCCTGCGCCGACCAGTGCATACCCCAGCAACGCCGCTTCCCAGGCCGGAATCAATGTGGCCACGGCCAGACCTGCCGCTGCGCACAATCCGCCAAGGATAATCACTCGGTTGGAACCGACCCGGCGTACGATCGCATCGCCGAACAGCCGTCCCAGCGTCATGGTCGCGGCGAACACCGCATAGCCCAGTCCGGCGTAGGAAGCCTCGACACCGCGCAACGACGTCAGGAACACCGCGCTCCAGTCCAGCATTGCACCTTCGGCCAGAAACACCGTGAAGCACAGCAGCCCGATGAACAGCACCACGCCATGCGGAATGGCGAACGCCGGGCCGTCAGAGCGGCTGCCATACGACAACAGATTGGGCGCGGCCTTGGCCAGCGCCAGCAGCGTCAGAGCGGCCACGACGAGCATCGAAGCGAACGGCGAAATGCCCAGGCTCAGCAGACCGCTGACACCGGCAGCCCCGACGATACCGCCCAGACTGAACAGACCGTGGAAACCCGACATCATGGTCTTGCCGCTGGCCCGCTCGACAATTACCGCCTGCACGTTGGCCGTGCAGTCCACGCCGCCCATGCTTGCTCCGAACAGAAACAGCACAGCGATCAATAACGGCAGACTCGATACGGTCGCCAGCAGCGGCAAACACAGACAGATCAACAGCGTCGAGATAACCAGCAGACGCCGACAACCAAACCGCGCGGCCAGCGCCCCGGCCAGCGGCATGGCGATGATGGAACCCACGCCCAGGCACAACAGCAACAGACCCAGCGTGCCCTCATCAAGCCCCATCCGTTGTTTGGCGTAAGGCACCAGTGGTGCCCACGAGGCGACGCTGAAACCGGCAATGAAAAACGCAATACGCGTCGAAGACTGTTCGGCCCGCGCCTTGGCATCCTGGGCTACGGTGCTGAAAGAGGTCATGCATGCTCCTTGTTGAGGCCGGATGCCGTCAGCACAAGTGACGATCCGGCAAAGCCGGGTTGACTGATGATTTACAGCGTAAGTGCAGGTCTGAAAAATATTGCCCTACGCCTTGAAAGTTAAATACGTCCCGGCGTAATAAAGCCAATGCCCGTTGATCGGAACGAAAAATCGTTAGCATCAATAATCGCAGACGCCTATCCCGACTTGTCACGCCGGGAGTGTGGTTCCAGATTCAGTTTCGCATGTAACCGGTGCACCAGTCTGCCGTGACGACTCACCATCAGGCATCGGACATATGAGATAAGATGCTGTTCTTCAGCGTAAATCGATTTTATGAACCCTTCATCGGAACAACCATCCGCCACTTTCCCGAGCCAAACCATGACCCTTCCAGTCGCTACAAAGGACCGTGTACGCATCAGGCAGGTCGAAGTCCTGTCGGACAACTGGTATGTGCTGCGCAAAACGACCTATGACTTCCTCGGCCGCGACGGTAACTGGGCCACCTTGAGCCGTGAAACCTACGACAGGGGCAACGGCGCGACCATCCTGCTCTACAGCAGGCTCAAACAGACCATCGTGCTGACCCGTCAATTCAGGTTTCCTGCGTTCGTCAATGAACACGACGGTATGCTCATCGAAACCTGCGCAGGCCTGCTTGACCGTGATGATCCTCACACCTGTATCCGCAAGGAAACCCAGGAAGAGACCGGATATAGCATTCGGGAAGTGCGCAAGGTGTTCGAAGCGTTCATGAGCCCGGGATCGGTCACCGAGCGGCTGTATTTCTTCGTTGGAGAGTATTTCGACGAAGACAAGCGCAGTGCCGGCGGCGGCCTGGAGGATGAAGGCGAAGAGATTGAAGTGCTGGAACTGCCTTTGGACGAGGCGCTGGCAATGATCGAGACCGGGGAAATCTGCGACGGCAAAACCATCATGTTGCTGCAGTACGCCAAGCTCCATCGACTGCTGGATTAGCGCCAACGCTGACATCGGCAGCGTGATAGTCCGTCTGCACTGAAGCTTTTTGCCCGCCCGCACACTAAACTGGCAGCCGTTTGCCCCAAACCGGGGCAGACCGTCTTATTGATAGACCCAAGAGGCCGCTGTGTACAAAGGTGTCGTGCTGTCGGTTCTGGCTTCAGTGCTGTTCGGGGTCATGTATTTCTATACCTCGCTGATGAAGCCACTGGACGGCCAGGAAATCTTCGGCTGGCGAATGCTGCTGACCGTGCCCTGCGCCACGCTGTTCATGCTGATCAGTGGCGACTGGAAGCTGGTGCGCGCACTCGCCGCCAGACTGCGCCAACAACCGGCGCTGTTCTTCGGGCTGCTGCTGTCGTCGGTGCTGCTGGGCGCACAATTGCTGATCTTCATGTGGGCACCGCTGCATGGTCGCAGCCTCGAAGTGTCGCTGGGCTATTTCCTGCTGCCGCTGAGCATGATTCTCACCGGGCGCGTTGTGTACGGCGAACACCTGTCCTATCTACAGAAGATCGCGGCAGCCTTTGCGACGATCGGCGTCGGCCACGAGCTGTGGCGACTGGGCAGTTTCTCGTGGGAAACGCTGCTGGTCGCCGGGGGCTATCCGCTTTACTTCGTGCTGCGGCGCAGACTCAAGACCGATAACCTGGGCGGGCTGTGGTTCGACATGCTGTTCATGCTGCCCATTGGCCTGTGGTTCATCGCCAACGGGCATCCGCTCGCGATTCAGCAGACGCCCATTCTCTATCTGTTGATTCCGGTGCTGGGCATCATCAGTGCCTCGGCACTGGTCAGTTACATCATCGCCAGTCGTCTGCTGCCGTTCAGCCTGTTCGGGCTGCTCAGTTACGTCGAGCCGGTGCTGCTGGTGGGCGTTGCCCTGCTGCTGGGCGAAAGCATCAGCCGAGACGAAATGCTCACCTACATACCGATCTGGATAGCGGTGGGCGTGCTGATTCTGGAAGGCGCCAAACACATGCTGGCCCAGCGCCGAAGGGATGCAGCATGAGCGTCAGTGCTCGGTGAAGCGCTCCAGTTGCATCTCTTGAAGGCGGCTCAGGGTGCGGCGGAACGCGAAGGACAGGTAGCCTTCGGTGTACAACTCATCCATCGCCACCTGCGCTTCGACATACAGCGGAATGCGCCGGTCATAGCACTCGTCGACCAGCGCAATGAAGCGTCGCACGCCGTCATCGTGAGGTGACAACTGCGGCAATTCACGGTCCCCCGCCGCCACCTGCTCAACCCCGTCCTCGGTGCCACGGGCGATTTTTGATTCGCGTTGCGCTGCGCTCAGGGACGGCACTTCGCTGACCAGGATCACCGAGAATCGGTCGCACAGGGCAATGAAGTCCATCGCCGCCAGCGGTTGTTCGCACAGATCCCGATAACGGCACCACACCGCCGTGTCGGAATGCTGAACCACATTGATGCTGCGATAGCCGAGCATGACCTGGGAATCGTGGATCGGCTGCCCGGCGCTGAGCGTGTCGAAAATCCCTTGCAGGGCGCTGGGACGTCCGGCTTCGGCCACCCAGTAACGCTGGTGCAACTGGCCGGGATGCAGACGATGGTCCTCGCCGCCGTCGACCGCGACGACGTTCATGTATTTCTGGATCGCGACGATCGCAGGCATGAAGCGCTCACGGTTATGACCGTGGCTGTACAGTTGCTCCGGCGGCTGATTGGAGGTGCAGACCAGCACCACGCCTTCTTCGAACATGACCTGCAACAGGCCACCGAGAATCACGGCATCGCCGATGTCGGTAACGAACAGCTCGTCGAAGCACAGCACCCGGACTTCGCGGGCCAGCTCTTTCGCCACCACGGTCAGCGGATGCGGCGTGCCGATCAGCTCGAACATGCGCTTGTGCATCCAGCGCATGAAGTGATGAAAATGCTGACGCCGGGCCGGAACGCTCAGGCTTTCGAAGAAACGGTCCATGAGCCAGGTCTTGCCGCGCCCGACCGGCCCCCAGAGATAAACACCCTGTGCCCGGCCACGCCGTTCAGTCAGCGCCAGGTAGCAGGCCTGAAGCTGACGGGCCGCCTGCAACTGCGCCTCATCGGGCTGAAAACCACGCTGAACCGCACGTTCGTAGGCATCCAGAGGAGACACGGCACTCATCGATCACGCACCTTCGGCAACAGAAAAGACACTTAGCATATACAGGTTCAGGCGTGCTGCACGCCCGCACGTTTGAGCAGCCGTTTGCAGCGCTCGGACAGATGCACCACACGCAGATGCTTGCCCGCCTTGGCATAGCGCTCGCGCAGGGTCTTGAGCGCAGCGATGGCCGAATAGTCGACAAAGCTCAAGTGACGGCAGTCCAGCGTGACCTGCGCCGGGTCTTCGGCCGGGTTGAACTGGTCGAGAAAGGGTGTAGTCGAGGCGAAGAACAGCGTGCCGTGCAGGTGGTAGATCTTGCTGCCGTCGGCTTCGACATGGCTGTCGGCGTATAGCTCACGAGCCTGCTGCCAGGCGAAGTTGATCGCAGCGATGACAATGCCGAACAGCACGGCCGTCGCCAGATCGGTCAGCACCGTCACGACGGTCACGGCAATGATCGCCAGCACGTCGTTCACCGGAACCTTGCGCAGCACGCGCAGCGAGGCCCAGGCGAAGGTCTGCTGGGCCACCACAAACATGACGCCGACCAGCGCCGCCAAGGGAATGCGCTCGATCAGCGGCGACAGGAACAGCACGAACATCAGAATCATCATGCCCGCGACAATCCCGGACACCCTGCCCCGTCCGCCGGAGCTGAGGTTGATGACGGTCTGACCGATCATCGCGCAGCCGCCCATGCCGCCGAACGCACCCGATACCATGTTCGCCGCGCCCAGCGCCACGCATTCGCGATCCGGGTAGCCTCGGGTTTCGGTGATTTCGTCCGTCAGGTTGAGGGTCAGCAGGGTTTCCAGCAGGCCGACCAGCGCCATCAGGATCGCGTACGGCGCGATGATGCGCAGGGTGTCCAGATTCCACGGAATGTCCGGCAGGTTGAACATCGGCAAACCACCCGCGATGTGGGCCATGTCGCCGAGCGTCCGGGTCGGCAGATCAAGGAAATACACCGCCAGGCCGACGCCGAGAATCGCGACCAGCGCAGGCGGCACGGCGCGGGTCACACGCGGCAGCATATAGACCACGGCCATGGTCAGCGCGACCAGCCCCAGCATCACGTAAAGCGGCGTCCCACTCAGCCAGGCTTCGCCGACCTTGAAATGCTCCAGTTGGGCCATGGCGATGACGATGGCCAGGCCGTTGACGAAGCCGAGCATCACAGGATAAGGCACCAGCCGCACGAGCTTGCCCAGGCGCAAGACGCCGAACAGGATCATCAACAGGCCGCCCAGCAATACCGTCGCCAGCAAATACTGAACGCCCTGCTGCACCACCAGCGCCACGATGACCACGGCCATCGACCCCGCAGCCCCGGAGACCATTCCCGGTCGCCCGCCGAACAGCGCCGTCAGCGTGCAGATGATGAACGCGCCATACAGGCCCATCAGCGGATTGAGGTGCGCCACCAGCGCAAAGGCGATGCACTCGGGCACCAGCGCAAAGGATGTGGTGAGCCCTGCCAGGACTTCGGCGCGTAGACGGATTGTTTTCATGACTGACCTGAACGACGTCTGCGGAACAGCCCGCAACGGTGCGAAAAAGGGGGCATGTTACGCAAACACGTCTCTACCGGCCACTGCTGCAAGGGTTCAGCCTGACCATTCAGGCTCAGTCACGTCAGGTAATTTCGATGTCCAGCAATGCAGCACCCAGCGCCTTGCCATGGGCGTCCAGTGCCAGTGACCGGGTCACTCCGCCGCGTAGCACGCCGGGGATCACGAAATTCAGGGCATGCACATTGGGCAGCTCGTAGCGCCGAATCGGCCCGGCTTGCGGGTCGAGCAACTGCGAGAAGTACGCCGTCACCCGATCAACGGTCAGCGCCTGACACAGCCTCGCGTAGTCTTCTGCACGGTAAGCGATGACCGAGATGTTGGAGGTATCGCCCTTGTCGCCGGTCCGCGAGTGGGCCAATTCTCGAAGTCTGATGGGAACACTCATACCGAATCCTCCAGATGAATAACGGGATTGACCGCCTCACGCGGCAGAAACAGCGAAGCGACTGCCACCACCTGGCGCACCGCTTTGGTCGCCCCGCCACCGCCATACGGTCCGTTGGTGTACAAGGTCTCGACTTCATTGCCGACCCGAACGGCCTCGCTGCGCTCAACGCAACGCGCAGCAATACGCAAGCGCACCTCCCAGGGCTCGGCCGTGGCGCGCGAACCCAACTCGCTGCCATGCAAGGCATCGACGCCGATCAACTCGGCGCGCAGGTCTTCGACAATCACGCCCGTCAGCCTCAAACGCTCCAGCACGACTTCGCGCGCCAGTTGCGCCCGCGCCAGCGCACCGGGCCCGCCGTAGGAAATCTGCCCTTCGCCGATCCAGCCATCCAGGTAGCCGACCGACACCTTCAGGGTCTCGGGCCGCGCACGGCCATCCGCTCCGGCAACCTGTACCCGGTTCTCTGCGTCTGCGTGGAAGCTGACCCCGGAAAAGTCAGCACTCACGTCGGGTGTCAGGTAAGCCGACGGGTCATGCACCTCATAGATCAGCTGTTCGGTGCAGGTCGCGGTGTCGATCCGTCCGCCCGAGCCTTCAACCTTGGTGATCGTCGCCTGCCCTGCTGCATTGACTTCTGCCAACGGGAAGCCCAGTCGGGCCAGGTCCGGCACGTCCTTCAAACCCGGATCGGCGAAGTAACCCCCGCTGATCTGGCCCGCACATTCGAGCAGGTGACCCACCAGCGTGCCGCGTCCCAGCAAGTTCCAGTCATCGGCAGACCAGCCGAATTCGAACATCTGCGGCGCCAGAAACAGCGACGGGTCGGCCACACGGCCGGTAATCACCACGTCGGCATCGGCTTCGAGCGCCTGCACGATGCCTTCGGCGCCCAGATAAGCGTTGGCCGAGATCAGTCGATCTCCCAGTGAAGCCAGCGTCATGCCGTTATCCAGCAGTCTGGAAGCATCGGTCTGCAACGCAGCCAGTACGTCATCACCGGTCAGGGCCGCGACTTTAAGCCCGGACAAACCCAGTTCGGCCGCGATGCGCCGCACCTCCCGCGCTGCCGCCAAGGGGTTGGCCGCGCCCATATTGGTGATTACACGCAACCTGCGCGAACCGGCAGTGCGCCCGACAAAGGGCAGCACCCGGCGCATGCGCTCGCTCAGCAGCGGATCGTAACCGGCGTCGGGGTCGCTCAATCGGGCCTGCTGCGCCAGCGCAATGGTGCGCTCGGCCAGGCATTCGAAAATCAGGTAGTCCAGCTCGCCGTGTTCGGCCAGCTCGACGGCGGGCTCGATGCGGTCGCCGGAGTAACCGGCGCCGGAGCCAATGCGCAGGGTTTTCATTCAGAACACTCCCAGAAGCATGGCAGTCAGGGTCATGAGGACCGAGGCTGCGAACAGGAAAGGGATGGTGAAGCGCTGGTGATCGGCCAATTCGATCTTGCACAGGCCCACCAGCAAGAAGGTTGCGGGCGTCAGCGGGCTGACCGGGAAGCCGGTGGTGTGCACACCCAGCAACGAAGCCTGAGCTACTTGCAACGGATCAACGCCCAAGGCCTTGCCGACCTCGGCGATCACCGGCATCACGCCGAAATAGAACGAGTCCGGGTCGAACAGCAGGCTCAGCGGCATCGAGATGAACCCCACCACCATCGGGATCAATTTTCCGTGGCCTGCCGGAATCTGGTGCACTGCCACTTCGGCCATCGCCTTGAGCATGCCGGTGCCCTGCATGATGCCGGTGAAGACCCCAGCCGCCAGAAGAATGCTGGCCATGGTCAGCGCGGTCTTGGCGTGAGCATCGATACGGGTGCGCTGGGCATCGACGTTCGGGTAGTTGAGGCACAGCGCAACGACGGTGCCGAGCATGAACATCACCACCGGATCGACGACACCGGAGATCATCACGCCCATCACGGCGATGGTCAGCAACAGGTTGACCCAGAACAGACGCGGCCGACGCAGCAGCTCTTCCTGTTCGGTCAACACCCGCTTGGGCACCACATCCACTGGCGCTCCCGCACCGAGGCCCAGACGCCGCTCTTCACGTCGGCCCAGAAACCAGGCGCAGGCGAAGACAAAGGCGAGACCGACAATCTGCACCGGAATCAGCGGCTGAAACAGGTCCGCCACCGGCACGTGCAAGGCCGCAGACGAGCGCAGCACCGGACCGGTCCAGGGCAGAAAGTTGACCCCCGCCGCCATGGCCGTGACGCAGGCCAGAATGCGCTTGTCCATGCCCAGCCGCGTGTAGAGCGGCAGCATCGCCGGAATGGTCACCAGAAAGGTCACCGCGCCGGAACCATCCAGATGCACCAGCAACGCCAGCAGCGCCGTGCCCATGACGATTCGCGTGGGGCGTGTGCCGACGGCCTTGAGAATCCGGTCGATGATCGGGTCGAGCATGCCCGCATCGGTCATCACCCCGAAGAACAGGATGGCAAACACGAACATGCCCACCACTGGCGCAACGTTCTTGATGCCGGTGATGATGAAGGCGCTGGTCTGCAGACCGAAGCCGCCGATCAGGGCCGCGATGATGGGCAACGCAATGAGAGCAACGAGAGGCGAGAGACGCTTGCTCATGACAGCCGCGAGCAGGCAGAGAATGGTAATGACACCGAGGATGGCGAGCATGGAGGCTTCCTTGTCATCCCTGACCCATGTGTGGCGGGACGAGCTGTTGTTGTTTTCAACGAGTATCGAAACGGGGTTATGCTTTGTAAATTGAAATGTTCGGCACCTCTCATTCCAAAAAACAGAACATTGATCGCGAGCATCGCCAGCCCATGAAGAATTCGATCCAGCACATCCGGGCGTTCCTGGCCGTCGCTCACAGCGGCAGCTTTACCAAGGCTGCGGTGGAGCTGAACCTCTCGCCGTCCGCGCTGACCGTTCAGATCCAGCAACTGGAAGAGTGGCTGGGCGTTGCGCTGCTGGAACGCAGCCCACGCCACGTCAGCCTGACGGCGGCGGGACAGAACAATTTGCAACCTATGGAAAAGCTGTTGCTGGACCTGGACAACATCGTCAGCGGTTCGCGGGACCTGGCGGCTTTGCGCCGGGGCGTAGTAACTCTCGCCGCCCTGCCCTCGATGTGCTCCAGCTCGCTGCCGATCATCCTGCGCGAATTCCGTACCCGGTTTCCCGGCATCGAAGTGCGCCTGCGCGACGTCGTGGCGCAACGTATCGACGCGCTGGTGCGTGAAGGCGATGTCGATTTCGGACTCGGTGTTCGCGCCCGGATGAGCCACGGGCTGGAGTTCGAAGGCCTGATGGTGGACCGGCTGCGGCTGTTCGTCCCCGCCGCTCACCTGCTGGCCACACGAGCGTCAGTCAGCCTGGCCGATCTGGCGGGCCAGCCGATTATTCTGACCGGACGCGACAGCAGCGTGCGCGAGCGGGTCGAGCAACTGTTCGCCGACGAAGGACTTGCCCTGGTGCCCGGCCTTGAGGCCAACTACATGTCGACCGTTCTGGCGCTGGTGCGCCAGGGGCTGGGCATGACCCTGCTGCCGGAGTCGGCCGACGAAGGCCGGTCCGACACCGTTCAGGTGCCCATCGACCACCCCGGCGTCAGCAGGGAAATCGGCCTGATCACCCGCACCGGCCAGAACCTGAGCCCTGCGGCGAACCGGTTCGTGGAGATGATGAGAGAGGTTTTGAGTAGCGAGGCCTGTTGAGTCGCGTCTTGGCAAACACCACATTGTGGTGGCGCCCCCCCACAAATATGGGGTTTCTTCGGTACTTCGTAAACAACAGACTTACCCCTAAAAACAAGGAATGCTTTCATGCAATGGAATCAAAAGCGGTCATTGCAGACCGTGCTGCTGACCAGCCTCACGCTGACTTCTTCGCTCGCGCTTGCCCAGGAACAGAACCCGAAACTGGATGACTTCGTGCGGGAAACCGCCAGCAAAGTCATGCAGGAAAACGGCATCGCAGGCCTGTCGATTGCCATTACCCACAACGGCGAGCAACAGTTCTATACCTACGGCAAGGCGTTGAAAGATACCGTTCAAGTCGTCACCCCGGACACGCTGTTCGAACTGGGCTCGATCAGCAAGACCTTCACCGCGACGCTGGCCACCTGGGCGCAGGCCAACAGACAGTTATCGCTGACCAAGCGCATCGACACCTACGTGCCGCAATTGCGTGACACGCGCCTGGGCAAACTGCCGATTTTCCATCTTGGCACCCACACGGCGGGCGGCTTCCCGCTGCAGTTTCCCGACAGGGTCCAGACCACCGGACAGATGATGGCGTACTTCAAGGCCTGGCAACCCGAGTACCTGCCCGGCACTCACCGCAGCTACGCCAACCCCAGCGTCGGGCTGCTGGGGCTGGTCGCGGCGCGCAGCATGCAAGTGCCTTTCGAGAACGCCATGCAGCAAGGACTGTTTCCGGCATTGGGCCTGAAGAACACCTTCCTCACCGTGCCCGAAGAGCAGATGTCGCGCTACGCACAGGGTTACAACAAGCTTGATGAGCCGGTCAGGGTCAACCCGGGCGTGCTGGCATCCGAAGCTTACGGCGTGAAGTCCAGCAGCCGCGATGTGCTGGCCTTTATCGAGGCCAACATGGGCCGGGGCCAGTACGACGCGCCTTTGCAACAAGCGCTCAAGGACACCCGAACCGGTTACTTCAAAGTCGGCGGCATGACTCAGGACCTGATCTGGGAGCAGTATCCGATGCCGGTGGAGCTCGACACCCTGCTTGAAGGCAATGCCAGCAACATGGTTCTACAGACTCAAAAAGCCGAGCCGATCACCCCGCCCCTTGCGGCGCAATCCAACACTTGGGTCAACAAGACCGGTTCCACCAACGGCTTTGGCGGCTACGTCGCGTTCATCCCCGAGCAGCAATTGGGCATCGTGATCCTGGCCAACCGAAACTACCCGAACGAGGAACGGGTGAAACTGGCGTACCGGATTCTGAATCAGGTGCAGTGCTTCGACTGCAAACCCTAGGCTTCAGGAACCTGCTCACCAGCCGCGAAGTCGACCGGCACACGCCACAGATACCACGCCGCAACGGTTCGAAATGGCGCGAACCGTTCGGCGAGAGCGGTCATGGCCTTCGGTGTGGGTTTGAGCTCCAGGCCGTACAGCCGTCGATAGCCCTCGCACACGCCGAAATCACTCGCGGGCATCACGTCCAGCTTGCCCAGTCCGTAGATGAGCATCATCTCGACCGTCCAGCGGCCTACTCCCGGCAGTTCGGTGAGACGAGCGATCAGTTCCTCGTCGCTCAAGGTCAGCGCCTCAACCACGTCCGGCACCAGACCGCTGACTCTGGCAGCGGCAATCGCCTTGATCGCCCGGCATTTGGACGCCGAGAACCCGCAGCCCCGCAACGCCTGATCATCGAGTTCAGCCAGCGCCTGCGGTTCAGGGAAACGTGAAGCCGGAAACAGCGCACACAGGCGCGTGACCATCGCGTCACCCGCCCTGGCGTGCAACTGTTGATACGCGACACCCTTGACCAGCGCCTGATACGGGTCCTGCGCAGCAGTGACCGGATGCAGGCAAGGGCCGACATGGTCTATCAACGATTGCCAGCGCCCATCCACTGCTTTGAGCATTTCAGTGGCCTGAACATGGGCAATGGGCATTTCCGGTTCTGCTGACATTCTGATAGTCCATAAAAAAGCGCAATGCGAGGCCAATCCACTGTGCCGCATCGCCCCCGGACTCTGCAAACCCGGACGTTTTCAGGGAGTTCCCACGCCCCGCCTCAAAAACCTGAACCTCGCCTGAACGACATCGCAAAAACGACTTTCGGACGAAAAACAACTTTCTCCATTCAAGAATGAGTATCATTATGTTACGCATTGTGTCCGGTCGATCCGTTTGCCGAGACTCTCGAAACAGGTGCGTCTTCAGTCTCAACCCGGTGAAATATGCTCGTTCCGTTTTTGATCATGCTGCGCGAAGGCATCGAAGCCGCGCTCATCGTTGGCATCATCGCCAGTTACCTGAAGCAGACCGGCCGTGGCGAATGGATGCCCGCCGTCTGGATCGGTGTGTTTCTGGCAGTCGCACTGTCGCTGTTCGTCGGCGGAGGCCTGGAGCTGATGAGCGCCGAGTTTCCGCAGAAGCAGCAGGAACTGTTCGAAGGCATCGTCGGCCTGATTGCCGTAGGCATTCTCAGTTCGATGGTGTTCTGGATGCGCAAGGTGGCGCGTTCGATCAAGCACGCACTGCATGAATCGCTGGACGCTGCCCTCACCGGCTCGAAAAACCAGACCTACGCGCTGATCGCCATGGTGTTCTTCGCCGTGGCCCGTGAAGGTCTGGAAACCGTCTTTTTCCTGCTCGCCGTGTTCCAGCAGAGTGAAGGGTCCGGCGCACCACTGGGTGCGCTGCTCGGCCTGCTGCTGGCCGTCGGCTTTGGTGTCGCGATCTACAGCGGCAGCATGCGCCTGAACCTGAGCCTGTTTTTCCGCTGGACCGGCCTGTTCATTCTGATCGTGGCAGCTGGAATCCTGGCCAACTCGGTGCAGGCCCTGCATGAAGCAGGCGTCTGGAACCACTTGCAGGACGTGGTCTTCGACATCAGCGCCTGGCTGCCGATGGACGGTCCGACCGGCTCGGTGCTGGCCGGCATGTTCGGTTATCAGGACGCACCGACGGTCAGCACCCTGAGTGTCTACCTCATTTACCTGATCGGGGCGCTGGTGCTGTTTTTCCTGCCGCACGCCCCGTCCGGCCGCACACCGTTGCAGCAACATCCATCTTCCGTGACGAACGAATAAGGGCACCCATGTCGAACCGTCCCTCAGGGCCTTCCGAGAAAGCCCGGCCTCCCCGTGTCCTGCGATTGGCAGTCGCCGGTTCCGTGATCCTGATGATCGCTGCGGGCGGGCTGTTCTACTACGCCTCGCAGGTGGCCGCCAAAAAGCGCGCCGCCAATGCAGGCACTGAAACCGTGGTCAACATTCACGCCCACAACTGCGAGCCGAATGCCCTCACCGTGGCGGCAGGCCAGAACGCTTTTCGCATCGTCAACCGCTCGGAACGCGCCGTCGAATGGGAAATTCTGGATGGCGTGCTGGTGATCGAAGAACGGGAAAACATTGCGCCCGGCCTGAGCCAGGTGATCAATGCCAACCTGGCGCCTGGCGATTACGCGATCACCTGCGGTTTGCTGAGCAACCCTCGCGGCACGCTGCACGTGACGCCTACCGCCGAGTCCGACGCCAAGGCACGTCCCTCGATGACCGCCTTCATCGGTCCGCTGTCCGAATACCGCGTGTACCTGAGCCTGCAGGGCTCGGCACTGATCAAGGCCGTCACTGCCTTGCAGCAGGCCATCGATGCAGGCGACCTGAGCGCAGCGCAAGCCGCCTACCTGCCAGCGCGCGCCGCTTACCAGCGCATCGCCCCCGCCGCACAGCGTCTGGCCGAGCTGGACAACGCCATCAACGCCCGCGCCGATTACTACGAAAAACGCGAGCAGGACCCGGGCTTCAGTGGCTTCCACCGTATCGAATACGCCCTGTTCGAGCAGCACAGTGTCGAGGGCCTGAGCCCGGTGGCGCAGCGTCTGCAGACCGACGTGACCCAGCTCAAGCAACAATTGCTGGCCCAGTCGCTGGCACCGGAGCAACTCGCCGCCATCGTCACTCGCAACATGCGCAGCCTGGCCGATGTGCGCAGCAACGGTGAAGAAGAGCGTTACAGCCACAGCGATCTGAATGGCTTCGCCGCCAATCTGGAAGGGACGCGCAAGGTGGTCGATCTGCTGCGCCCCTTGCTGAGCAAAAGCGCAGGCGATCAATCGCAGAAAATCGATGCGGCCATGGCTGATCTGGACACCACGCTGGACGCCTTGAAGACCGACGACGGCTATCGCCCTTACGACCAGGTCGATGCCGGACAGCGCAAGCAGATCGCGACCAAGGCGGCGGCATTGGCCGACGCGCTGAACACCATCGACCCGGCGCTCGGCCTGTCCGGGCTCTGAACAGAACCGATTCGCCCATCAGGAGCACAGCACAGCCTCATGAAAACTCCCGACGCCAACAACGCACCCGACTCGATTCAGCGCCGTCGTGTCCTGATGGGCCTCGGCGCTGCCGGGGCCGCACTGGCCGGCAGCAGCCTGAGTGGCAACGTTCTGGCCGCAGCCCCCGCGCAAGTCACCGAAGCGCCGAACAGCGACAAGACCGAGGACCGTAACGCGTTCCACGGCCTGCATCAGACCGGCATCGTCAACCCGCGCCCCGCTGCTGGCATGTTCGTGGCGTTCGACGTGCTGGCCTCGGATCGTGAAGACCTCGAGCGCCTGTTCCGCACCCTGAACGAGCGCATCGCCTTCCTGATGACTGGCGGCCCGGTGCCGGATGTCGATCCGAAACTGCCACCGCTGGACTCCGGCATCCTCGGACCGGTTGTCACGCCCGATAACCTGACCATCACCGTGTCGGTGGGCGAATCGCTGTTCGATGAACGCTTCGGCCTGACCGACATGAAACCCCTGCGTCTGAGCCGCATGGTCGGCTTTCCCAACGATGCGCTGGAGCCCTCCAGCTGCCATGGCGACCTGAGTATCCAGTTCTGCGCCAACACCGCCGACAGCAACATCCACGCCCTGCGCGACATCGTCAAGAACCTGCCCGACCTGTTACTGGTGCGCTGGAAACAGGAAGGCACCGTGCCGCCGCAGGCACCGAAAAAACCCGATCAGCCACCTGAAAGCGCCCGCAACTTTCTGGGCTTCCGGGACGGTTCGGCCAACCCGGATTCCAATAACCAGAAGACCATGAACGAGCTGGTCTGGGTGCAACCGGACAGCGATGAACCGACCTGGGCCGCCAACGGCAGCTATCAGGTCGTGCGCATCATCCGCAATTTCGTCGAGCGCTGGGACCGGACCCCCTTGCAGGAACAGGAGTCGATCTTCGGCCGCACCAAAAGCACCGGCGCGCCCATGGACGGCAAGGTCGAAACCGACGTGCCCAACTATGCCGCCGACCCGGAAGGCAAGAAGACTCGTCTGGATTCGCACATCCGTCTGGCCAACCCCCGCACTGCAGAGACCCAGCGCAACCTGATCCTGCGTCGCCCGTTCAACTACTCCAACGGCGTGAACAAGAACGGTCAGCTGGACATGGGGTTGCTGTTCATCTGCTATCAGGCGGACCTGGAAAAAGGCTTCATCACCGTGCAGAACCGCCTCAACGGCGAGCCGCTCGAGGAATACCTCAAGCCGGTCGGTGGTGGCTATTTCTTCACCCTGCCGGGCGTGACCGACGACAAAGACTTCATCGGACGCTCCTTGCTGGCGGCCGTATCGAAAACCCAAACCGCATGACCTTCAACCTCCTCACCCGGAAGAGCACCATGAAAAAGACGCCTCTGGCTTTGCTGCTGACCCTTGGCCTGCTCCAGACTCCGCTGGCCGCCTTCGCTGCCACGGCGCCGCTGGATCTGGTCGGCCCGGTTTCGGATTACAAGATCTACGTCACCGAGAACATCGATGAACTGGTCAGCCACACACAGAAATTCACTGACGCGGTGAAGAAAGGCGACCTGGAGACTGCCAGGAAGCTGTATGCACCGACGCGTGTGTTCTACGAATCCGTCGAGCCGATTGCCGAGCTGTTCAGTGACCTGGACGCGTCCATCGACTCACGCGTCGACGATCATGAGCAAGGCGTGACGGCTGAAGACTTCACCGGTTTCCATCGTCTGGAATACGCGCTGTTCTCGCAGAACACCACGAAAGACCAAGGCCCTATCGCGGACAAGCTGATGAGCGACGTCAAGGACCTGGAAAAGCGCGTGGCCGACCTGACCTTCCCGCCTGAGAAAGTGGTCGGTGGTGCGGCAGCGCTGCTGGAAGAAGTGGCGGCAACGAAGATTTCCGGCGAAGAAGACCGTTACAGCCACACCGACCTGTATGACTTCCAGGGCAACATCGACGGTGCGAAGAAAATCGTCGACCTGTTCCGCCCGCAGATCGAACAGCAGGACAAGGCGTTCGCCGGCAAGGTCGACAAGAACTTCGCCACCGTGGAGAAGATCCTGGCCAAGTACAAGACCAAGGACGGTGGCTTTGAAACCTACGACAAGGTCAAGGAAAACGACCGCAAGGCCCTCGTCGGCCCGGTCAACACCCTGGCCGAAGACCTCTCGACTCTGCGCGGCAAACTGGGGCTGAACTGACATTCAGCTGCGGACGCAGAGTGTCCTGAGCGGCGTTACCACGAGCGTGGGAACGATCATCAGCGGCTGCCTCAACGCTGATCGTGCCCATGCTCCGCGCTCATCGTTATATACAAATCCGCCTCAACACTGATCGTGCCCATCGCTCTGCGTGGGTATGCCTCCCGTGACGCTCCGCGTCACAAATGGCACAGACAGAGGATTCAGTTAGCCGAACGCATGACGTGGATAACGCTGGAGCTTGAGCACACATCTGCGTCACATTCGAGAGCGGACGCGGAGCGTCCTGAGCGGCATTCCCACGCGGAGCGTAGGAACGATCAAACGCTTATCGCGACTTGTGTATAACGATGAGTGCTCCGCGTGGGCATGCAGCCCGGGACGCTCCGCGTCACATTTTCACGCGGACGCAGCACCTGCTCACACCGCGATAATCCTCAGATCCCGCTGAACCAGTTGTACCCCTGATCCTCCCAGTACCCGCCGGGGTTCTCGTTGCTGACGAAGATCTCGACGATGTGTTTGGGGTTCTTGAAGCCCAGCTTGGTCGGCACACGTACGCGCAACGGGTAGCCGTAATCAGGTGAAAGGGCCACGTCACCAAAGTCCAGCGCCAGCAACGTCTGCGGGTGCAGCGCAGTCGGCATGTCCAGGCTCGAGTAGTAGCGGTCGGCGCACTTGAAGCCGACAAACCGCGCAGTGGTGTCTGCGCCGATGTACTCCAGAAAAGTCTTCAGCGGCACGCCGCCCCACTGCCCTATGGCGCTCCAGCCTTCGATGCAGATCAACCGGGTGATGTCCATGCGTTGCGGCAATTTGCGCAAGGCTTCGATCGTCCACGGCTGCTTGTCACGCACCAGCCCGGACACTGCCAGACGGTAGTCGGCCAGATCAAGCTCGGGCACGTTGTATTCGGGGTAAAACGCATTGAACGGAAACGGATTGGTCAACTGCGCCTTGCTGTAGGTCGGCGCCAGTTTCTGGCCGTTGAACAGCCAGGCCTGGACCCGGTCGTTCCAGCGCGACATGGCCCACAGCGCCTTGTCGACCTGATCGCCATCCTGCAGGTTGCAGCCAGTCAGCATCGACATGGCACCCACGGTCAGACCGGCACGCAGAAAAGAACGGCGCTGGATGTCGATCAATTGCGTCTGTTGCGCAGGCTCCAGGCGGATGCGTTGGGTAATGCGTTTGCGTGGCTCGTTCATGGTTTGGCAGTTCCGTCTTCGTTCGGCTGGCGGCCGCCGGTGATCATCGGCAACAGGGTTCGCGGCACCAGCAACACCAGCGCCAGGTGGACGACGACAAACGCGCCGATGGCCGTCATGGCACCGAAGTGCACCCAGCGGGCAAAGTCATAACCGCCCAGCAGATTGGCCAGTTCCTGAAACTGCACCGGTTTCCACAGCGCCAGACCCGACACCACCACCAGCACACCCATGGCCAGCACCAGCCAGTACATCAGGCGTTGCACGGCGTTGTACTGACCCTTGATGTGCGCCAGCTTGAAACGCAAGGCGTCCACTACGTCGCGCTTCACTTCGCTGGGACGTACCGGCAGCAGGTCGCGCTTGAAGTGCCGACTGAACAGGCCATACAGCACGTAGATCAGACCGTTGATGACCAACAGCCACATCACCGCGAAATGCCAGGCAATGGAACCGCCCAGCCATCCGCCGAGGGTCAGGGATTTGGGAAAGGTGAACGGCATCAGCGGTGCCGCGTTGTAGATGGCCCAGCCGCTCATGAACATGCAGACCATGCCCACGGCGTTGACCCAGTGCGTGAGGCGCACCGGCCAGGGATGGATCGGGCGGGTTTTCATAGTGGTGTTCCTCGACATGAGGCGATGCAGAACGACAAGGCAGACAGGCGACCGAAGTCGCCTGCCATTGTGCTCGTCAAAGGCGATTACATAGGAGGCGTGAACCCGTCCTTGCCCACCGCGACGCCGCGTGCGGATTTGCCGTCATCGGCCGGGAACAGCACAACCTTGGCACCGGCTTTCAGCTCGCTGCGCTGGCCCGGTTCAACGTAGGCAATCGGCACGTCTTCCGGCACCACCAGTTGCTTCTCGCCGCCCTTGTACTGAACGGTCAGCGTGCGGCCATTGGCCTTGGACAGCGTGCCGACGGTGCCGTTGGTCATGGTGCCGGTGCTGCCGTCGGCGTTTTCCCAACCGTAATGACCTTCGCCGCTGCCCTTCAGGCTGGCTTCGAATACGGTCACTTCCAGTGCCTTCAGCGTGCCGTCGGCCTGAGGGATGGCCGCCGAGCCGACAAAGCTGTCAGCCTTGATGGTTTCCAGATCGGCCTTGGAGACCAGACGGATGCCGGTCTTGTCGGTCAGCTGGATGCTCTGATGCTGACCGGCGCGGGTGGTGAAGTTCAGCGTATCGGCCTGGAGGCTGTCGACGGTGCCGCGCATCGGCTTGACCACCGGCATGTCGGCGGCCTGAGTCATGACAGCGGCGCTGAGCAGCAACAGGCCGAACGTAGTGGACAGTGCAGTCTTCATCGGTAATTCCTTGGCAGAGGGGTCTGGACGCATCTTTACACCGCTACCGGCACCGCAGAATGACCGGGCAATGACATTTTTGTCATTCGCCGGACACCTTCCCGGCAACTGGTTAGACTTCGGCATCGGCGCGCTGAGGGCGCCTGCAGAGCGTAGCGGACATTGAGATGCATATCCTTCTGATCGAAGACGACACCAAGACCGGGGAGTACCTGAAGAAGGGCCTGGGCGAATCCGGCTATAAGGTCGACTGGACCCAGCACGGTGCCGACGGCCTGCACCTTGCGCTGGAAAACCGCTACGACCTGATCGTGCTCGACGTGATGCTGCCCGGCATTGACGGCTGGCAGATCATCGAAGTGCTGCGCGCCCGGCAGGACGTGCCGGTGCTGTTTCTGACCGCACGCGATCAGTTGCAGGACCGCATTCGCGGACTGGAACTGGGTGCCGACGACTATCTGGTCAAGCCGTTCTCGTTCACCGAACTGCTGCTGCGCATTCGCACCATCCTGCGCCGTGGCGTGGTGCGTGAGGCCGATCATTTCCACCTGGCCGACCTCGAACTGGACCTGCTGCGTCGTCGGGTCACCCGTCAGCAACAGGTGATCGTGCTGACCAACAAGGAGTTCGCCCTGCTGCACCTGTTCCTGCGCCGCGAAGGCGATGTGCTGTCGCGTACCCAGATCGCCTCCGAAGTCTGGGACATGAATTTCGACAGCGACACCAACGTGGTGGATGTCGCCATCAAACGCCTGCGCAGCAAGATTGACCTGCCCTACCCGGTCAAGCTCATCCACACCGTGCGCGGCATCGGTTACGTGTGCGAGGTGCGGCCATGCAGCGCAGACGCCAACCTTCCCTGACCCTGCGCTCGACCCTGGCGTTCGCGCTGGTGGCAATGCTCACGGTCGGCGGCGCAGGCCTGTACCTTTACCAGTCCATCGAACAGACCGTAATGCAGCGCTCCGACCATGCGGTGCTGGCGCGTCTGGATCACTTTCGCAAGCTGCTGCGCTATGACCTGACCATGGACAACCTCAAGGGCAGCCCGCAACTGTTCGAGAACATGCTCGACAGCGAGGAAGACATCTTCATCATTGGCGAGCCGGGCAAGGCGCCGGTGATCTCGGTCAACCCGCAACGCGCGCCTTTGCCGGAGCTGCCAACCGTTGCCCAGGATCAAGCCCTGCGCGTCGAAGACCTGCGCAGCGGCCTGAGCCTGCAGGGTGTGCCTCTGCGTGCGGCGGCCGTGCAAGTGATGTCCAACGGGGTCGAAGTGCGTTTGCAGGCCGCGCACCTGATGGTCAAGGAAATGGCCATGCTTGCGACCTTCCGCGAGCGTATCTACGCGGCAATGGCGCTGGCCTTTCTGGTCACGGCCCTGCTCGGCTACCTGCTGCTTCGGCGGGGTCTGCGGCCACTGCGCCGTATGGCAGCCCATGCGGCCGCCATCACGCCAGCCAGCCTGCACAGTCGACTGGACAGCCAGGACACCCCCGTCGAGTTGCAACAGTTGAGCGACGCCTTCAACGCCATGCTCGACCGGCTGGATGACGGCTATCGTCGCCTGACCCAGTTTTCCGCCGACCTGGCACACGAGATCCGCACGCCGGTGGGCTCGCTGATGGGGCATTGTCAGGTCGCACTGCGCCAGAACCGCAGCGCCGACGACTATCAGGCATTGCTGGCCTCGAACCTGGAAGAACTGGAGCGGATTTCCCGGCTGGTGGAAAGCATTCTGTTTCTGGCCCGTGCCGACGAAGCCCAGTCTGCGCTGGAGCGCAAATCGCTGGACCTGAACGAAGAACTGCACCGAGTGGCCGGTTATTTCGAAGGACTGGCCGATGAACGCAACATGACCCTGGTCCCCAGCGGCCAGGGCACCGTTCAGGCCGACCCGATTCTGCTGCGCCGTGCGTTGAGCAATCTGGTCGCCAATGCCATCCGCTATGCCGACGAGAACAGCGAGGTCCTGATGCGCGTTGCTGCGCTGGACGGGGAATGGAAAATCGATGTGGAAAATCAGGGGCCGCAATTGCCGCAAGCCAGTCTGTCGCGCCTGTTCGACCGCTTCTACCGTGGCGATGCCTCACGCCATCAACGCTCGGACTCCAACGGCCTGGGGCTGGCCATTGTGGCCGCAATCATGCACCTGCATGGCGGGCGGGTCGAGGTCGCGCAACCCGCCGCCGGGCGTATCTGTTTCAGCCTGATATTCCCGGCAACGTGACTGGACCCACAGGCTGGATCATTTCTTCTCGTGAGCGATGGCCAGCTTGTAGAACGTCGCCGAACCCCCTTCGGTGGTGTAGCCGGTATTGTCCTGGGTGTAGACCCCGGCCTTGAAGTAGAAAAGCTTGGTGCTCCACGCTGAATCAAGCTTGGCCACCCAGACGGCATCATAGGCGTTGACCGTCAGATCACCTGAAGGCGACAGGTTGATCGCATAATTGAAACGCTGATTGAGCGGCACACCCTGGGCAATGATGATGACCTCGATTTCCGAATCCGGGGTCCGGCGAAACTTGGCGACGATGTTGCCGGTCTGCAATTTCTCCTTGTACTGGTACTCCACCTTCAGCAATGGCTCGGTGCTCTGGTAGCAGTGAATCTGACCAATCACGATCTTGCCGCTGGACGGCACCTGGTCCACTTCCAGCGTGGCACGCAGAAAATTGTCGGCACTGGAGTAGTTCCAGTTGAACGCCCTGCCGTCGGCCGTCGTTTCACGCAACTCGGAACGGGGGTACT
Organism: Pseudomonas sp. AC016; assembly: GCF_979253365.1. Taxonomy (NCBI): domain Bacteria; kingdom Pseudomonadati; phylum Pseudomonadota; class Gammaproteobacteria; order Pseudomonadales; family Pseudomonadaceae; genus Pseudomonas; species Pseudomonas sp. AC016. Next base: position 5,404,876 of record NZ_CEEDCC010000001.1, on the reverse strand, counting down.
TGGCGTTCTCGGTGGTGGAACCGGTCACGGGCGCCCAGAAGAACAGCGTATCGCCGGAGCGAAAATAACCGTCCTGATAGCCCTTCATCAATTTCGGGGTTTCGATGATGGTCGCAGGAGTCCCGACAGGGACGGACAGATTCCAAGTGGCAAGGTCGATCATGGCGTTGCTCGCAAGGTGCGCGTCGCGCATCAGCAGAAGGGCTCTGGAACGGGCGCCCTGGCCCGTTCGGTTCATCCAGACTATCGGCTGAATCGTTTATTTTTTAAACAGGCTCGACAAAGCATTGGCGCCAAAAAAAAGTCATTCAGGGGTCAAAGCCACTATTTTGATGTCAATTTCCGAAAGAAAGCCATTTGCCAGCTCTGACCTGAACGCATCGGTCTGGGCGGACCTTGTCATTTCGGCATGGCGTCATTTTTTTGAAAGAAGACCCCGAAAATTGATGGCTTGAACCTCCATTTACCGACGAACGGTATCGATTATTTTCGATAACAAGGAACTTTTCCTGGTTTTGGCTTACTACGCACGACCGTTTATCGAGGTATTGCGGTCGACATCACATCCCCGATTCCTCCGTTATCTGAAAAACACCGTTGAGCGATCCGAGGTTGACTGAAACAAGTTGTTACGGGATATTAGTTAGCAAGCTACTAATATCCTCGCTAACAATATCGCTCCTAACTAAATTTCAGGTTGTTTTCCATGTCTGTCGATGCGCTTCACAGGGCGATCAGCAGCGGTCTGGTTGCGGCATCACGCCACTGGCGACGCAACTGCCAGACCACGCTGGTCACCTACGGTATTTCCGAAGCCTGCGCGGGGCCGTTGCTGGCCATTGCGCGGCTGGGAGACGGCGTGCATCAGGTCAAAGTGGCGCACGCCGCCGGAATGGAGAGCCCGACCCTGGTCCGCCTGCTGGATCAGTTGTGCAAGGCCGGTATCGTCTGTCGCACCGAAGACCCCAACGACCGTCGCGCCAAGGCCTTGAGCCTGACCGACAAGGGCCGTGAGCTGGCCGGTTCGATTGAAACCGAGCTGACGCGTTTGCGTGCCGACGTACTGAAAAATCTCGACCTTGAAGACCTTGACGCTGCGTTGCGTGTGTTCCAGGCGTTTTCCGAAGCGGCAGGCGCTGATCACGGGGCACAGCCATGAAGGGCTTCTTCTCAAGTGTGCCGCCGGCACGCGACTGGTTCTATGGCGTGCGCACCTTCGGCGCCTCGATGCTGGCGCTCTACATTGCGTTGCTGATGGAAATGCCACGCCCATACTGGGCCATGGCCACCGTCTACATCGTGTCCAGCCCGTTCGTGGGCCCGACCAGCTCCAAGGCGCTGTACCGCGCTGCCGGTACGCTGGCAGGTGCTGCGGCGTCGGTGCTGCTGGTGCCGATGTTCGTGCAGACTCCTTTTCTGCTGGCGGTGGTGGTCGGGCTATGGACCGGCACGCTGCTGTTTCTGTCGCTGCACCTGCGCACCGCCAACAGCTACGCGCTGATGCTGGCGGGCTACACCATGCCGTTGATCTCGTTACCCGTGGTGGACAACCCGCAAGCGGTGTTCGAGATCGCGGTGTCGCGTACCGAAGAGATCTTTCTGGGCATCATCTGCGCCGCCGTGGTTGGTGCCATGTTCTGGCCCAGACGCCTGGCTCCGGTGTTTCAGGCCACCACCGAAAAGTGGTTCAGCGATGCGGCGAGCTACAGCGAACGTTTCCTGAGCCGCACCTGCGAGCCTGAAGAAATCGGCACCCTGCGCAACTCGATGGTCGGCAGCTTCAACTCGCTGGAGATGATGATCGGCCAGTTGAGCCACGAAGGTGCCCGCAAACAGACTGTGCGCAATGCCCACGAATTGCGCGGCCGCATGATTCATCTGCTGCCGGTTATCGACGCGCTCGACGACGCGCTGTGGGCGCTGGAACGGCGCACGCCGGAACTGCTCGCCAGCCTGTCGCCCCTGCTGCTGGAAACCCGCAACTGGCTGGAAAACACCGCCAACGGTCCGCAACAGGAACAGTGGCAGCAGTTGCATCGATCCATGGAGCGACTGCAACCGGACTCCGCGCAACTGGACGACCGTGATCAACTGCTGCTGTCCAACGTGCTGTTCAGGCTGGGCGAATGGATTGACCTGTGGCAGGACTGCCGCACCTTGCAATACGCGATCAAGACCGACGATCAGTCGCAATGGCGTGCGGTCTATCGCCACTGGCGTCTGGGTCGGCTGACACCCTTTCTGGATCGTGGCCTGATGCTTTATTCAGTGGCCTCGACGGTGCTGGCGATCATCGTCGCGTCGGTGCTGTGGATTCTGCTGGGCTGGAAGGATGGCGCGAGTGCCGTGGCGCTGGCCGCCGTGTCGTGCAGCTTCTTTGCCGCCATGGACGACCCTGCGCCGCAGATCTATCGGTTCTTTTTCTGGACCATGCTGTCGGTGGTGTTCGCCAGCCTGTACCTGTTCGTGGTCCTGCCCAACCTGCATGACTTTCCGATGCTGGTGCTGGCGTTTTCGGTGCCCTTCATCTGCGTCGGTACGCTGACCGTACAGCCACGCTTCTTTCTGGGCACGCTGCTGACCATCGTCAACACCTCTTCATTCATCAGCATCCAGAGCGCCTACGATGCGGACTTCCTGAACTTCCTCAACTCCAATCTGGCCGGGCCGGCGGGTCTGCTGTTTGCGTTTATCTGGACCCTGGTGTTCCGTCCGTTCGGTGTGGACCTCGCGGTCAAGCGCCTGACCCGCTTCAGCTGGCGCGACGTCGCCAGCCTCAGCGAAGACTCGACCCTGGCCGAGCACCGGCGCATGGGCGTGCAAATGCTCGATCGTGTGATGCAGCAACTGCCGCGCCTGACCCTGACCGCGCAGGACACCGGCATCGCCCTGCGTGAACTGCGCGTCGCGCTGAACATGCTCGACCTGCTCGCCTACACCCGCCGTGCGACACCGCAGGCACAGGTGCTGCTGCGCCAGGTCATCGACGAAGTCAGCGGCTATTTCCGGCACTGCACCAAGGCCGGTGAGCGTCTGCCTGCACCACGGGGCCTGTTGATACTCATGGACCGCGCACGCCGTTCGCTGACCGATCAGGACATGGGCGACAACCCGGCCCGCGTCCACCTGCTGCACGCGCTCAGCGGTCTGCGTCTGGCCCTGCTGCCGGGTGTGGAGATCGTCACCGTGGCCGACGAGCTGACCGAACAACTGCCGCATAACATCGATGGAGCGCCTTTATGATCGGCGATCTGGACATCAGCGGGATCTTCATCCCCACTTTTCTGGCCATGATGGGCATCGCCTATCTGCTGTTTCTCGGCGTGCATGCCTTACTGTCGCGCGCCCACTTCTACCGTCTGGTCTGGCACCGGGCTTTGTTCAACGTAGGTCTATACGCTTTGTTGCTCGGCGCCGTGGATACTCTCAGTCGATACCTGATGACATGAAAAAACCGATACTGACTCTGGGCCGCGTGGTCCTGACCCTGCTGGTGGTGACTCTGGCTGCCGTCGTCGTCTGGCGCATGGTGATGTACTACATGTACGCACCCTGGACCCGCGACGGCCACATTCGTGCTGACATCGTGCAAATCGCTCCGGACGTGTCCGGGCTGATCCAGAAGGTCGAGGTCACGGACAACCAGCCGGTGCACAAAGGCCAGGTGCTGTTCACTATCGACCAGGACCGCTTCCGCCTGGCCTTGCGTCAGGCCCAGGCCACCGTGGCCGAACGCCAGGAAACCTGGGAACAGGCGCGCCGCGAGAACAAACGCAACCGTGGTCTCGGCAATCTGGTGGCACGCGAGCAACTGGAAGAAAGCCAGTCCCGCGAAGCCCGTGCATTGTCAGCACTGGGCGAAGCACGCGTGGCGGTCGACGCCGCGCAGCTGAACCTGGACCGCTCGGTGATCAAGAGCCCGGTGGACGGCTACCTCAACGACCGCGCACCTCGCGAACACGAGTTCGTCAGCGCCGGCCGCCCGGTGCTGTCGGTGGTCGATGCTGCGTCATTCCACATCGACGGCTATTTCGAAGAAACCAAACTGGACGGCATTCATGTCGGTCAGGGCGTGGATATTCGGGTCATCGGCGACAACGCGCGGCTGACCGGGCACGTGGTCAGCATCGTCGCGGGCATCGAAGACCGCGACCGCACCAGCGGCTCGAACCTGCTGCCCAACGTCAACCCGGCGTTCAGTTGGGTGCGGTTGGCCCAGCGTATTCCGGTGCGGATTGCCTTTGACGATGTGCCCAGGGATTTCCGCATGATCGCCGGGCGGACGGCGACCGTGTCGATCATCGAAGACACTCCGGAGGCCACACGATGAAACGGGCTCCTCGCCTGATGGTGCTGGGTTTCAGCGCCCTGCTGTCGGCCTGCAAGATGGTCGGGCCAGACTATGAGTTGCCGAAAGACAGCGCGATCAACCGCCCGGACCTGCAGGGCGAACTGGCGGGCCAGTCGGTGAACAGCGTGTCGGCACCGGTGCCTGCGCACTGGTGGCGGCTGTATCAGGACCCGAAACTGGATGAGCTGGTGCGTCAGGCCATGGCGTCGAACACCGACCTGCGCATTGCCGCCGCCAACCTGCAGCGCTCGCGCTATCAGGGTGCCGAAGCTGACGCCGCAGGGGGCTTTACCAACAGCGCCAGGATCGGCGCACAGCGTTTGCAGGAGTCGGGGGAAGCCTTTCTGCTACCCGACAAAGTGCCGGTGGCCAACGTCGGCGATATCGGCCTGACCACGTCCTATCAGTTCGACCTGTTCGGCACTCTGCAGCGTGGCATCGAAGCCGCGCAGGCCAACATCGATGCCACTCAGGCGGCGGCAGACACCGCCCGCATCACCGTGGTCGCCGACGTGGTACGCGCCTACACGCAAGTGTGCGCCGCCAATGAAGAGCACGACATCGCCCGCGAGTCGCTGGACCTGCAACAGCAGAGCGTGAAGCTGAATCAGCGCCTGCGCGATGCCGGGCGTGGCGATGAAACCCAGGTCACCCGCTCCCAGACCCAGTTCAAGTCCCTGCGCGCCGAACTGCCGCGCTACGAAGCGCAGCGTCAGGCGGCGCTGTTCCGTCTGTCGATGCTGCTGGCCCGGCCTGTCGAGCAGTTGCCTGCGGGCGTCAGCACCTGCAATGAGTTACCGCACATCGCACAGGTCATGCCGGTAGGCGATGGCGCCGCGCTGCTCAAGCGCCGCCCGGATATTCGTCAGGCGGAACGGCATCTGGCGATGTCCACCGCACAGATCGGCGTTGCGACCGGCGAGCTGTACCCGGACATCAGCATCGGCGCGAATATCGGCACCGTGGGCATGATCGAGAACCTGGGCAAACCGGCGGCCAATCGCTGGGGCTTCGGGCCGCTGCTGAGCTGGACCATCCCGTCCAACGGCTCACGCGCCCGCATCCATCAGGCTGAAGCCTCGGCACAAGCGTCATTGGCCCGCTTTGACGGCGTGGTGCTCAACGCCATCCGCGAAACCCAGACCGGCCTGGCCCAGTACACCGCCCTGCTCGACCGTCGCGACGCCCTGAAAGACGCCGAGCAATCGGCCAGGGAAGCCGCCGACCAGACCCACCGCTTCTACCAGGCCGGCCGCGCTTCATTCCTCGCCGACCTGCAGGCCACCCGCACCTACACCGACGTCCGCGCCCAACTGGCCGAAGCCAACACCCAGGTCGCCATGGGCCAGATCAACCTGTTCCTGGCGCTGGGCGGGGGTTGGGAGAAGGATCAAGTGGCGGGCAAATAACCCGTGAGTGTGCTCGAGGCCACCGATCGTTCCCACGCTCCAGCGTGGTAACGCCTCTCGGGACGCTCCGCGTCCGGTCCAGAGTGCGACGCAAATCAGTCATCTGACACCACAGCTTGCACTCCAACCCCCAATGCTCCTAGGCTCACCCGATCTTCAGACTCGGAATGCACCATGGACGCCTCTCTCAGCCGCCGCGAGCGGCTGCATATCGTTATTTTCGAGGCTGACACGCCTGCCGGGCGGCGCTTCGACAAGGTCTTGCTGGTCCTCATCCTGCTCAGTCTGCTGGTCACGATCATCGACAGCATCGAGAGCATTCACCGCGATTACTCGCAGGTGTTTGCCTGGGTGGAATGGGGCTTCACCGCGATTTTTGCCGTTGAGTACATTCTGCGTTTGTATTGCTCGCCGCGACCGCTCAAGTACGCGTTCAGCTTCTACGGGCTGGTCGACCTGCTGGCCATCGTGCCGGGCGTGCTGGCGATCTATTACAGCGATGCACAGTACCTGCTGATCGTGCGGATCGTGCGCATGCTGCGAATCTTCAGGGTCTTGAAGCTCGGTACGTACCTGCGTCAGGCCAACTACCTGCTGGCGGCGTTGCGCGGCAGCAAACAGAAGATCATCGTGTTTCTGGTGACCGTTTCGACGCTGGTCACAGTATTCGGCACCCTGATGTATGTGATCGAAGGCCCGGAACACGGCTTTACCAGCATTCCCAAGGGCATCTACTGGGCTATCGTCACCCTGACGACCGTAGGCTTCGGCGATATCGTGCCCAAGACGCCGGTCGGTCAGATGCTCTCTTCGCTGGTGATGATCACCGGTTACTCGATCATCGCTGTGCCCACCGGTATATTCACCGCCGAACTGGCCAATGCCATGCGCGGCGAGCAACTCAAGCATGACTGCCCGGTGTGTGCGAAGAAATTCCACGAGCATGGCGCCGCATTCTGCTCACGGTGCGGCAATCAGCTGTTCCCCAGGGAAGTAAATCAGGCATAAGCACAGACGTTTTTGGTATTTAGGCTCAGCGATGCGCGACTGCTAGTGTCGAGGCATTAAGCCATCAGACAACAATGATCCACCCTCAAAGGAATTTGCAGTGAACAGACTTTTCGCCGCTTCGCTACTGGCTGCAGGCCTGGCCCTTTCCAGCGCCGCCCAGGCTGCACCGACGCTGCTCAACGTCTCCTATGACGTGATGCGCGACTTCTACAAGGACTACAACAGCGCCTTCCAGAAGCACTGGAAAGCCGAGAAAAACGAAGACGTGACGGTGCAGATGTCCTTCGGCGGATCGAGCAAGCAGGCGCGTTCGGTCATCGACGGCCTGCCGGCTGACGTGATTACCATGAACATGGCCACCGACATCAATGCCCTGGCTGACAACGGTGAGCTGGTGCCCAAGGACTGGGTCAGCCGTCTGCCGAACAACAGCGCACCCTTCACTTCCGCCACGGTGTTCATCGTGCGCAAGGGCAACCCGAAAGCGCTGAAAGACTGGCCGGACCTGATCAAGGACGGCGTGGAAGTCATCGTGCCCAACCCCAAGACCTCGGGTAACGGCCGTTACACCTACCTGTCGGCGTGGGGTTACACCCTGAAAAACGGTGGCGATGAAGCAGCTGCAAAAGACTTTGTCGGCAAGCTGTTCAAGCATGTGCCGGTACTCGACACCGGTGGCCGTGGCGCAACGACGACCTTCATGACCAATCAGATCGGCGATGTACTGGTGACCTTTGAAAACGAGGCCGAGATGATCGCCCGCGAGTTCGGCCGTGATCAATTCGAAGTGGTCTACCCGTCCGTATCGGCAGAAGCCGAGCCGCCGGTGAGCGTGGTGGACAAGGTCGTGGACCGCAAGAAGTCGCGCGTTCTGGCCGAAGAATACCTGAAGTACCTCTGGTCGCCAGAAGGCCAGGAAATCGCCGCCAACAACTACCTGCGTCCGCGGGACCCGGCGATTCTGGCCAAGTACAAGGACCGCTTCCCGAAGGTCGATTTCCTGTCGGTGGAGAAAACCTTCGGTGACTGGCGCACCGTGCAGAAGACCCACTTCATCGACGGCGGCGTGTTCGACCAGATCTATTCGGGCAAATAACCCGTCCCATGCGAAACAAAACGGCGACCCTCAGGGTCGCCGTTTTCATTTGCGGAACTCAGTTGCTGAACTGACGCCCCAGACCTGCCGGCACGCCGCTGGCATCGGTCGGCTGCCACGGGCCGTTCGGACTGGTCGCCCAGCTCCAGCCGTTGTTCCACTGGTAATAGGTACGCTGGCGATAGAACGTGTTGCTCTGGTCATCCATCACATACACGCCCATGCGCGCATCCCAATGGCTGTTGCCACCCGGCGGTGGCGCGAAGCTGGCAGAGGTTTTCGGGCCACTGGACGGTGCCTTGACGGGTGGCTTGTTCGGTGTCGGCGTGGGACGCGGAGCGCCGGGCTGCTGGCCACCGGGCAATGACTGAATCGGTTCCTGACTCGTCGGGGCCGGTGGCTGAACCGCACAGGCGCTCAAGCCCAGGGCCAGACCCAACAAGGTGATACGTGCAGTGCGGTACATAAGCGGGCTCTCTTCTTCTCTGGCTGTCTATTTATCAGGGCTGTCAATGATCAACGCCTGCTGCGCCCCGCTGTCGCTGGCCAAGGGCTGGCTGCGACCGACCCACTCACCAGTGGTCGGTTGCCCTGCGCGGGACACGCGAGCTACCAGTTGGACTTGCGGAAAGTTCGACAGTTTCAGCTGCGGCATCATTGCGTCAGCATCGCTGAGTTCGACCTCGGCGGGCAGCTCGGCAACCGTGATGCGCTTGACCGCCAGCGGCGCGGGCGGGCCATCGACAGCACGGGCGAAAATGAACACGCTGTCACGTGGCTGGACCTTGTCTTTCAAGGCAGGCGCCAGATCGACCCGCACTTTTATCGAGGCAGCCCTGCTTGCAGCCAGCGCCGGTTTCGCGCCGGTTTTCAGGTTTTCCCTGGCACGGGCGATGCCGCCTTCCAGTGCCGAGCGCGACGGATCCTGCGCAGGCAGTACGTTAAGAAGCCGGGTCCAGTAATTGACCGCCGCCTGATAGCGCTCGGTTTCAAATGCCGCGATACCCAGCAAACCCAGGCTGGTGACTTCTTTGGGATCGGCCTTCAGCGCTTCGTCGGTCAGGGCCTGCACCTGCGGCGTGAAATGCTTGTCGCTGGCGAAGTACAACGCCTGCGCCCATTGTCCGAGCAGTTCCGGTGGACGCCCGGCGAGGCCAGCAGCACGCTCGAACATCTGCGCCGCATCGCCCGGACGATTCTGCGCCATATAGCTGCGCGCCAGAAAATACAGACTTTCGGACGAATCGGGCTGAGCCTGTACGGTGCGCTCCAGACGCTGGGTCATGTCGGCGAGCGAGGTGGGCGGTTGAGAGAATTCGCGACTCAGTTCGACCTTGTCGCTGGCGCCAAGCTGCAGATAAGCCCCCATGCCCAACACCGGAACCAGCACTGCCGCCAGCAACAGCCAGGGTTTGCCAAGCCGCGCGATTCGGGCCTTTTCAGCCCCCTCGGTGTCAGCCAGCAACTCCCGCGCCGCTTCGTCACGGGCGCTCTGGATCTGCATCGCTGAAAGAACGCCTTCTTCCTGCTGGCCTTGCAGCTCGCTGAGCCGTTCCTGATACAGGGCAACGTTCAGCGCCGTGCGGTCTTCCTCGCGCTGCGCACGCTGGCCGCGCAACACCGGGACCAGCAAGAAGCCCAGCGCCACCAGTAGCAAGAGTCCGGTCGCCATCCAGAAATCGATCATTTTCGGTGTTCATCCAGCAAATGGGTGAGGCGTTGCCGCTCCTCATCGGACAGCGTATCGAACTGCCCGGCAGTCAGGTTGCGACGTCGTCTGACGATCATCGCCATCACCACCAGCCCGCCAAGCAACAGGCCTGCCGGACCGAACCACAACAACCAGGTTCTGGCGGTCAGCGCCGGTTTGTAGCGCACGAAATCGCCGTAGCGATCGACCATGAAATCGATGATCTGCTGATTGCTCCGGCCCTCCCCCAGCATGCGGTAGATTTCCTTGCGCAAATCTGCGGCGATCGGCGCGTTGGAATCGGCGATGTCCTGATTCTGGCACTTGGGGCAACGCAACTCGCGGGTCAGTTCGGCATAGCGGGCGCGCTCGGCTTCGTCGCGAAAGGTATAGGCGTCAATGGCAGCGTGAGCGAGAGCACTGATCGCAAGGCCAAGCACCAACAGCACAGCGCTTAATGAGCGGTTCATGGTCTGGCCTCGTCCACCAGCGCCTGATACAGCCCGGCCAGTTGCTCGCGCCAGACCGTGTCGTCGATTACGCCGACGTACTTGTGACGAATGACACCCTTGGCATCGATCAGAAAGGTTTCCGGCGCGCCGTACACGCCAAGGTTCAAGCCCAGCGAGCCTTCGTCATCACGAATATTGAGGCGATAAGGATCATGAAAATCCTTCAGCCATTTCAGAGCATCGGCGTTGGTGTCCTTGTAGTTGACGCCGTAGATCAGCACGCCCTGCTGCGCCAGCCGGTTGAGCACCGGATGCTCGACGCGACAGGCGATGCACCAGGTCGCCCAGACATTGACCAGCGCAGGTTTGCCGAGCAGATCGGCGCGGGTCAAAGTGCGTTCGTTTTGTACTTCACGCAGGGTGAACTCGGGGAACGGCTTGTCGATCAGCGCCGATGGCAACTCGGCAGGGTCCAGGTACAAACCTCGAAACAGAACGGCTGCCACGCCGAGAAAGACCACCAGCGGCAACACCATGATCCAGCGCCTCATGCGGTGGCCTCCGACAGGCCCAGCGCGTCACGCACCCGGCCTTTGACTTTGACGCGATAACGCCGATCAGTGGCCGCCAGCACGCCGCCCAATCCGGTCAGCAGGCCGCCGAACCAGATCCAGCGCACGAACGGTTTCACATGCACCCGCACCGCCCAAGCGCCATCGGCCAGCGGCTCGCCCAGCGCGACATAAAGATCGCGGCTGAAACCGGCATCGATACCCGCCTCAGTCATCACCGATTGCTGCACGGTGTACAGGCGTTTCTCCGGGTGCAACTCCGTCACCTGTTCGCCATCGCGCAAAACCCGGATCGTGCCGCGATCCGAGGTGAAATTCGGCCCTTCATAGTGCTTTGCGCCTTCGAACACGAATACGTAGCCACCCAGCTCGACGGACTGGCCGGGCGCCAGACGCAGGTCGCGCTCGGCACTGTTCTGGCTCGACAGCACCACACCCAGCGCGCACACGGCAATGCCGAGGTGCGCCAGTTGCATGCCCCAGTAACTGCGATGCAGGCCGCGCGCGCCATTGATCAGGCCCTTGTGACGCGTCTTGTCCAGCAGATCGCGCACCCCGGCCAGCAGCACCCAGGCCGCCAGCATGAAGGTGGCCAGCACGGCCCACTGGAAATCACCCAGCGCCAGCCCGGCAATCACTGCCAGTACCGCGCTGCCGATCAATACCGGAGTCAGCATGCCCAGCAGCCATTTGACCGGCGTGTCTTTCCAGCGCACCAGCACGCCCACGGCCATCACCACCATCAGCAGGGCCATCAACGGCACGAACAGCGCATTGAAATAAGGCGGGCCGACCGACATCTTCGCGCCGCTCACGGCATCGACCACCAGCGGGTACAGCGTGCCGAGCAGAATCATCGAGGCCGCGACCACCAGCACCAGGTTATTGCCCAGCAGCAGCGTCTCCCGCGACCACAGACCAAAGCCGACCTGACTTTTCACCACGGGTGCGCGGATGGCGAACAAGGTCAGCGAGCCGCCGACAACCATCAACAGGAAGATCAGGATGAACACGCCACGTGCCGGATCGGAGGCAAACGCATGCACCGAGGTCAACACCCCGGAGCGCACCAGAAAGGTGCCCAACAGGCTCAGGGAAAACGCCGCGATGGCCAGCAGCACGGTCCAGCTCTTGAACACGCCGCGCTTTTCCGTGACCGCCAGCGAGTGGATCAAGGCAGTGCCCACCAGCCAGGGCATGAACGAGGCGTTTTCCACCGGGTCCCAGAACCACCAGCCGCCCCAGCCCAGCTCGTAGTAGGCCCACCACGAACCCAGCGTGATGCCGACGCCGAGAAACGCCCACGCCACCAGCGTCCAGGGTCGCGACCAGCGAGCCCAGGCCGCATCCAGTCGCCCGCCGAGCAAGGCGGCAATGGCAAAGGCGAAGGCCACGGAAAAACCGACGTAGCCCATGTAGAGCATCGGCGGGTGCACGATCAGGCCGATGTCCTGCAACAACGGGTTGAGATCGCGACCGTTGGCGGGCATCTGCGGCAGGATTCGCGCAAACGGATTGGAGGTGAGGATCAGGAACGACAGAAAGCCGAGGCTGATCATGCCCATCACTGCCAGCACTCGCGCCAGCATCACCTGTGGCAATTGTCGGGAAAATACCGATACAGCAAAGGTCCAGCCGCCCAGGATCAACGCCCAGAGCAGCAGCGAGCCTTCGTGCGCGCCCCACACGGCACTGAATTTGTAGAACCAGGGCAACGCCGTGTTGGAGTTCTGCGCGACGTAAGCGACCGAGAAGTCGTCAATCATGAAGGCGTAGGTCAGGCAACCGAAGGCAAAGATCAGAAAGCTGAACTGGCCCCATGCCGCAGGACGCGCCAGACTCATCCACAGTGGATCACCGCGCCACGCGCCGATCAGGGGAATGACAGCCTGCACGAGGGCAAAGCCCAGCGCCAGAATCATGGCCAGATGGCCGAGTTCGGGAATCATCAGTCAACCCTGCTTCGATGAGGGGGAAGACGCAGCCGGTGCAGCCTGGCCGCTGTCGCGCAACGCCTTGGTCACTTCCGGCGGCATGTACTTCTCGTCGTGCTTGGCCAGCACTTCATCGGCCACCACCTCGCCTTGCGCGTTCAACCTGCCCAGCGCGACGATGCCCTGCCCTTCACGGAACAGGTCCGGCAGGATGCCCCGGTAGGTGATGGTCACCGACTTGTTGAAGTCGGTGACGACGAAGCGTACGTCGAGCGAGTCCGCCGAGCGTTGCAACGAGCCCTTCTCGACCATGCCACCCGCCCGAATGCGGGTATCGACAGGCGCTTCGCCGTTGGCAATCTGGCTCGGGGTGTAGAACAAATTGATGTTTTCCTGCAGTGCGCTGAGGGCCAGCGTCAGGGCCAGGCCTATCCCCGCCACGATGGCCAGGATGATCAACAGACGCTTTCTGCGCAGCGGATTCACGTGCGCTTCTCCCGACGCATACGACGCGCCTCCTGTTGCAGATAGCGACGACGCGCCGCCACCGGCAGCGCGACGTTGACGAGCAGCACCAGCAGACAGAGGCCATACGCCGACCAGACGAACAGTCCATGGCGGCCCATCGCGAGGAAATCGCCGAACGAATCAAAACTCATGAAAGGCGCTCCGACGGACCAAGGCGACGCAGGACTTCGGCCTGCACCCACTGGGTTCGCGACTCGCGCTTCAGCACTTCAAGACGCATGCGCATCAGCAGTACCGCACCAAAGAAGCAATAGAACCCCAGCGTGGTGAACAGCAAGGGCAGCCACATTTCGGCGGGCATGGCCGGCTTTTCAGTGAGGCTGAAGGTCGCGCCCTGATGCAGCGTGTTCCACCACTCGACCGAATATTTGATGATCGGGATGTTCACCACCCCGACAATGGCCAGCACCGCGCAGGCCTTGGCCGCGCTGTCGCGGTTATTGATCGCGTTGCCCAAGGCAATCAGCCCGAAATACAGAAACAGCAGAATCAGCATGGAGGTCAGGCGCGCATCCCACACCCACCAGGCGCCCCAGGTCGGTTTGCCCCAGATCGCACCGGTCGCCAGCGCCAAAGCGGTCATCCATGCGCCGATGGGCGCGGCCGATTGCAGGGCGACGTCCGCCAGTTTGATCTTCCACACCAGCCTGATCACGCCACAGATCGCCAGCATCACGTAACAGGATTGCGCCAGCATCGCGGCAGGCACGTGGATATAGATGATGCGAAAGCTGTTGCCCTGCTGATAGTCCGGCGGCGCGAACGCCAGCCCCCAAACCACTCCGATGCCGATCAGCAACAGCGCCGCGATACTTAGCCACGGCAACAGGCGCGTGCTGAGGCCGTAGAAGACTTTCGGCGAGCCGAGCCGGTGCAACCAGGCCCAACCGATGCTGCTCTTTTTGAGGGAAGCGCTTTTCATCACGGTGCATCCAGGGTTTTACCGGGCGCCTGACGGGCAGGCCCCGGAACCTCAATTATTCGCCGACACTGATCTTCAGGCCAGCGGCTATCGCAAAGGGTGTCAGGGTAACCGCAAGTGCGGTCAGGCTGCCCAGCCACAGCAGATGACCGGTCGCGGGCATGCCTTGCAAGGCCGCCTGCAACGCCCCGCTGCCCAGAATCAGCACCGGGATGTACAGCGGCAGAATCAGCAGCGCCAGCAACAGTCCGCCACGCTTGAGCCCGACGGTCAGCGCGGCACCCACCGCACCCAGCAGGCTCAAGACCGGCGTGCCCAGCAGCAGCGACAGCATCAGCACCGGCACGCAGTGTCCCGGCAACCCCAGCATCAAGGCCAGCGCCGGCGCCACCAGCACCAGCGCCAGCCCGGAAAAGACCCAGTGTGCCAGTACCTTGACCAGAACCAGAAGGGCCAGAGGGTGCGGCGAAAGGACCCACTGTTCCAGCGATCCGTCCTCGAAATCACTGCGAAACAGCCCGTCCAGCGAGAGCAGCACGGCCAATAGCGCCGCTACCCAGACCAGCCCCGGCGACAAGGTTTGCAACAATTGCGTCTCCGGCCCGACGGCCAGCGGGAACAACGCCATCACGATGGCAAAGAACACCAGCGGATTGGCCAGCTCTGCCGGACGCCGCGCCAGCAGTCGTGCCTCGCGCTGCAGCAACAGGATGAACACATTGCTCATGCGGGTCTGCTCCCCAGATCCAGTTGTCGATAACCGGCAGGCTTGAGGTCCAGCACATGATGAGTGGTCAGCACCACGACGCCGCCCCGCGCGCAGTGTTCAGCCAGACAGGCTTCCAACTGGTTGATGCCCTGCTGGTCCAGCGCAGTGAAGGGTTCGTCGAGTATCCAGACCGGAGGACCCGGCAAATAAAGGCGAGCCAGTGCAACGCGGCGCTGCTGTCCGGCCGACAAGGCGTGGCAAGGCACGTCTTCAAAACCGCTCAACCCGACCGTCTCCAGGGCCTGCTCGAAATCGGCAGGCTCGCCAGTCCCCTGCAACGCATACAGCCAGGACAGGTTTTCCAGCGGCGTCAGTAACTCCTTGAGCCCTGACGCATGGCCGATCCACAGCAACAGACCCGTCAGTTGCGGACGCTGACGGTCCAGCGCAAGGCCGTTGAGCATGACCTGCCCCTCTGTGGGCTGCATCAGCCCGCACAGCATGCGCAACAGGCTGGTCTTGCCGCTGCCATTGGGACCGCTGACCTGCAGCAGGTCGCCAGCCTTCAGCACGAGATCAAGGTTCTCGAACAACAGCCGTCCGTCGCGCTCGCAAGTCAGCGCAGTGGCGTGCAGAAGTGGAGTCACAGCAGTCATCGAGCGCTTCCAGTATCGCGTTGTCTCGAAATGCGCCAATAACAGCACAAACGGAAGAAATGGCAGTTCAAGTCGAGCATGAAGCGGCCGTTACATGAAGGGAACTTAATGACGGCCAGACCGCTTTGGGTCGGTATTATACATACGAGTCCTGACACCCAAGGGGCAATTTCCTCAGGTCGAATATTCAATGACAGGCGATATCACCAGCGTTCCCGCAGCGGTCCCGACGACTGCACAGCTACGCGCCAACATCACCCAGGCACAGGTCCTGACATTGCTGCAGGCGTCAGCCCAGCTGATACCGGAAGGCCAGACCGCCGAAGCCGAAGTGCTGACCCTCAAGCAAGTCGACCAGAATTTCCAGTTACTGCTCAAACTGATCCTCGCCAACGGCACCCAGACCAACCTGCCCGTCAGCAGCGCCGTGCCGTTCACGCCCGGCAGCCTGTTACAACTGACACAGGCCTCGCCCAACGAGTTGACGCTGACCTTGCAGCAGCTCAACAGCGCACTGAAAAACTCGCTGACCAGCATCGATACCCGACAGCTGCCGGTCGGCACGCTGTTGCAGGGCAAGGTGTTGACCACTCAGGTCATCGCTCAGGCGGTCAGCCAACTGGCCAACATGCCCGCGACCACCGCAGCCGCTGCGCCAGCCACTTATCGCTCGATCGTGATGCTGCTGAACACTGTACAGGCAGGCGCGAGCCTGACCATCGACAGCCCGCAGCCCTTGAAAGTCGGCAGCCTGCTCAGCGCTCAGGTGCAGGGTAATCAGGCTCTGAATTTTGTCGCCTTGCCCGGCCGCTTCGACCAGTTGGCCGTGGCACAGCAACTGGCCACCCAGCAGAGCCGTCAGGGCTCACTGGAAAACCTGTTCAACGCCCTGCAAAACCTGCCGCGCAACAGTCCGGCAATCAGCGCGCCCCTACAGGCCAGCATCAACCAATTGCTGGCCGACATCCCTGATGTCGAACAGATGACCTCGCCCAGAACCGTCGCCCAGGCTCTCAACGCCAGCGGCCTGTTTCTGGAGGCGAAACTGCAGGCGGGCATGAATCCGATGCAGGTGCCGGACCTGAAAGCCAGCCTGACGCGTCTCATCGCGCAGATCCTGCCGGGCCTGCCAGACAACAGCACCTATAACGCAGCAGCAGCGTCCAATACCCTGGCACGGGTCATGCCTAACGCCATTCGCAACGCACTGGGTACTTTGGGTCTTGTCGCAGCGCGCACCCAGCCGAGTGTCTTTCCACTGCCCTCGCGTTCGGTCAGTGGCGGCGAGAAGGAAGAGGATCTGGAAATCCTGCTCAAGCTCGCCGCAGCCGCCGTTTCCCGCGTGCAAAGCCACCAACTTGGCGGGCTGGACCAGACCCGCACCAACGCCGACGGCACGCAGGTCACTACCTGGCAAATGGAAGTGCCAATGCGCAACGCTCACGACATCGTGCCTTTGCAGGTCAAAGTGCAGCGCGAGGACAAGCCGGACGAAGAGGCCTCCCATGAAAAGGCTGACGGCGACGTTCAGGAAACCCGGGAAAAGCTCTGGAAGGTCGATCTGGCGTTCGATCTCGAACCGCTGGGGCCGATGCAGGTGCATGCCCAGTTATTACGCGGCACGCTATCAAGCCAGCTGTGGGCCGAGCGGCCCGACAGCGCAGCATTGATCGGCCAGGAACTGGGCCATTTGCGCGAACGGCTGATTGCCTGCGGCCTGGCCGTCGGCGAACTGGCCTGCAACCACGGCACGCCACCCCAGGGCCCGCGAACGGCTCTGGAACAACGCTGGATTGACGAGAACGCCTGATGAGCAGAACCGACGACACACCGCGCCAGGCAATCGCACTCAGCTACGACGGACAAAGCGCCCCGACCCTGAGCGCCAAGGGCGACGACCAACTGGCCGAAGCCATTCTGGACATCGCCCGCGAATACGAAGTCCCTATCTACGAAAACGCCGAACTGGTCAAACTGCTGGCCCGTCTGGAACTGGGCGACAGCATCCCCGAACCGCTGTACCGCACCATCGCCGAAATCATCGCGTTTGCGTGGCATTTGCGGGGCAAGTTTCCCGAAGGTCAGGACCCGGATGCACCGCCGGCAGAGCGGGATATTACGCCGCGTCGGTGAAGCGGATCGGGTCATCACGAAACAGTCTTGCTGCCGGTCCGATACAGGGAGCAAAACGTGTCACAACGTCTCACATGCGTGTTAACTGAAGTTACGGACATCCTTGGGAGGATTTCGTAATGGGACGTGCACGCCAACTCGAAGCAGATGTCCGGCGATTTGCGACATCCATCAGCCATACGGGATCGAGCAGTCAGTTTGATCTGCCAGCAGATCGAGTCGGTGACTGGCATGCTCAAGGGGTATTGATTACCCATTTTCTGAACACCTTTTCAGTCATGGCTCCAGCCTTTGAGCGCTTTATCATCGTCAGCGCAAGGTATTACCAATCATCAATCACAGACCCGAAACTCAAAGAAGGGCTGGCAGGCCTGTTTGCGCAAGAGGCGATGCATTCCCGCGAACATAGGCACTACAACCGATTGCTTAGTCAAGCTGGCTTGCCAGGCAGGGAACTCGAACGCCAGTGCTACAGATTCCTGGATTATCTTCTGGGTGGGAATCGGGTCGCTCCATCATTTCGACTGGCGGTGGCGCTTATGTTTGAACATCACACGGCGCTTGCCTCCACCGTGACGCTAAACAATCCTGCGTTGCTGGAAGGATCAGTGCCAGGTTATGCGCAGCTCTGGAACTGGCACGCGCGCGAAGAGAACGAACACAAATCAGCAGCTTACGACCTATGGAACAGCGTTATAGGTAGAGGCGTAAAACCCTATCTGTTGCGTATTGGCGCGGTAGTTCTGATAGGACCACCAACGTTTTTGATGGCCGTGACTGTATTCACGATACTGCTCAGGGCGGATCATAAACGGCGAGTGGACGCCCGGGCAGTCTGGCTATTTCTCAAACATATGTACGGCACGGAAGGACTGATCGCCAACACCGCGAAGCTCTGGTTCAGATATTTCCTGCCAGACTTTCATCCAGACATGTGACCAGCCGCCCACTGATCGAGCAGGCTGGGTCATCCCAAGCGAAGCAGGAAGTCGCAAAGCATCTACATCGAAATCGGCTTGCGCCCCGCAAACGAATGCGCCAGCGTGCCGCCGTCCACAAGATCCAGCTCGCCACCCAGCGGCACGCCGTGGGCGATGCGCGAGGCGATGAGGCCTTTCTGGTTGAGCAACTGGGCGATGTAATGAGCAGTGGCCTCGCCCTCCACGGTGGGGTTGGTCGCCAGGATCACTTCGGTGAACGTGCCCTGCCCGGCGATGCGCTCCATCAGTTGTGGAATGCCGATGGCCTCGGGACCAAGACCGTCGAGTGGCGACAGGTGGCCCTTGAGAACGAAATAGCGGCCGCGATAGCCGGTCTGCTCAACGGCGTAGACATCCGTCGGCCCTTCGACCACGCACAGCAGCGTATCGTCGCGACGCACATCGGCGCATTGCGGACAGAGTTCTTCTTCGGTCAGCGTGCGGCACAGACGGCAGTGGCCGACACCTTCCATCGCCTGACTCAAGGCCAGCGCCAGCCGCGAGCCACCGCTGCGATCCCGCTCCAGCAACTGCAGCGCCATACGCTGCGCGGTTTTCTGACCAACGCCTGGCAGCACGCGAAAGGCATCGATCAACTGGCGAATCAGGGGGCTGAAGCTCATGAAGAAAAGTCCGACAAAAACACAAGACGCGGTTTATACCCGCGCGTTGCCGCCAGCGTCAATTCGGGGTTGAAGGGGGGCGACCAATAACAGGTGTTTCGTGATGAGGACAACAGTCCTCACACCTTCAACGCCATCTCCAGAAACTCCATCAGCGCCTGCACCCGCGCGCTGCGTTGTTTACGGACAGGCACCAGCAGATTGATGGGTGCGCTGGTCAGTTGCCAGTCGTTAAGCACTCGCACCAGTGCGCCGCTGGCGATGGCGTCGCTGACGTCCCATTGCGAGCGCAGCACGATACCCAGCCCCTGCTCGGCCCAGCGGCGGGCGACAGAGCCGTCGTTGGTCAGCAGCGCCGGCTCGATACGCAATGTCTTCTTCGAAGCACCTTTGCTCGTGTGCCAGAGGGTCACGTCTTCGTCGTTTTCCCGGATACAGATGCAGCGATGACCTGCCAGCTCGTCAGGCGAGGCAGGAATGCCGTGCTGCTCCAGATACGCAGGGCTGGCGCAAAGCCAGCGGTTGTTGAGCGCCAGCGTGCGGGCGATCCACAGGCTGTCGTTGAGGCTGCCGATATGAATCACGGCATCGCTGTCATGTCGATCCGGCCAGGGCGTTTCACGCAGGTCGAGGTGCAGGCGCAGTTGTGGATGCAGTCTGGCGAAGCGCGCTAGCAGCGGCGCGATACGCTGGCGGCCATAGCCAAAGGGCGCGGCCAGCCTGAGCGTGCCGACCAGGCGTTCGTCACGCTGTTTGAAAGACTCCGGCAGCGCTTCCAGCTGTTCCAGCAAATGCGCGCTTTCCCGGGCGAAGCGCTCGCCATCGGCAGTCAGGCTCAAGCGCCGGGCATCCCGGTTGGCCAACGTAATACCCAGTTGCGTTTCCAGCTTGCGCAGCCGCATCGACAACGCCGGTGGCGAAACGTTAAGCACTCTGGCCGCCGCACTGAGTGACTCACAACGCGACAGCGTTACCGCCAGACGCAAATCTTCGATGGCAATCATTCAGTTCAGCTTAAGGATTGATGAAGGTTGATTGAACCACAGCTTCATTATCGAACAGTAGAGTGAATGCGTACCCAGCCACACGAGCGCAACACATGTCAGCCTCTCTGATGCCCAACTTACCGCCATCCCTTGATACGCCAGTCGCGCTGATCGACGTGTCACGCATGCAGCACAACATCCAGCGCATGCAGCAACGCATGAATAGACTCGGAGTACGCCTGCGGCCGCACGTCAAGACCAGCAAATCCTTGCCGGTCATTGAGGCGCAACTGGCCGCCGGTGCCTGCGGCGTAACGGTCTCGACACTTAAAGAAGCCGAATATTGTTTTGCCAACGGGATCGACGAAGTGTTCTACGCCGTCGCCATGGCACCCGGCAAACTGCATCAGGCACTGGCCCTGCGCCGCAAGGGCTGCCGCCTGAGCATCCTGACTGACAGCGTCGTTGCTGCGCAGCACATCGTTGCGTTCGGGCAGGAGCACGACGAGCGTTTCGAGGTGTGGATCGAGATCGACTGCGACGGCCATCGCTCCGGTCTGGCGGCCGATGACGAGACGCTGATAGCGGTGGCACGACTGTTGATCGACGGCGGCATGCAGTTACGTGGAGTGATGACCCACGCGGGGTCCAGCTACGATCTGGATACGCCCGAAGCATTAGAGGCGATTGCCGAACAGGAGCGTTCTCTGTGCGTCAGTGCTGCCGGACGCATCCGTAACGCCGGACTGCCCTGCCCCGAGGTCAGTATCGGTTCCACGCCCACAGCCCTCTCGGCGCAGAGCCTGGAAGGCGTGACCGAGGTCAGGGCCGGGGTTTACGTGTTTTTCGATCTGGTGATGCACAACATCGGCGTCTGCGCGGCCGACGAACTCGCGCTGAGCGTACTGACCACGGTTATCGGTCACCAGCAGGACAAGGGCTGGATCATCGTGGACGCGGGCTGGATGGCCATGAGCCGTGACCGCGGCACACAGCGTCAGCGCCAGGATTTCGGCTACGGCCAGGTCTGCACCGAAACCGGTGACTGGATCGAAAGCGCGCGCATGACCGGGGCCAATCAGGAACACGGCATTATTACCCTGGCGGCCGAGGACTGCGGCGATATCACTGAGCGCTTCCCGATTGGCAGTCGGCTACGGATCCTGCCCAACCACGCGTGCGCCACCGGCGCGCAATTTCCTGACTATCACGCGCTGGATGCCGAAGGCCGCGTGCACACCTGGAGTCGCTTGCATGGCTGGTGAAATCGAGTTGATCCATACACCTCATGCCGCATCGCCGGGCGGGCATTATTCGCAGGCCGTTCGGCATCAGGACACGCTGTACGTCTCGGGGCAATTGCCGATACGCGCCGACGGCAGCCACAGCGTCGACGAGCCGTTCGAGGTCCAGGCAGCCATCGCGCTGGACAACCTGCTGGCGATTATCACGGCTGCCGAATGCAGCATCGAGGACGTGATCAAGGTCACGGTCTACGTGGCGGGCGTGAAGCACTGGCCTGCTTTCGACCGGATCTACGCCCGATATCTGGGCGAGCATCGCCCGGCCCGCGCCGTAGTCCCCGTTCCGGAACTGCACCATGACTATCTGATCGAGATCGAAGCGCTGGTACGCGTGCCAAAAACAGCTCCATGCGCTTAGCGGCCCGCATACAGCAGATTATTCTTCGCAGCCTTCAAGATCGGCGCTTTTTATCCAGATCGCTTTGTTAGCTTATTGATATGAAACGGATTGGCCTTCACGGGCCGTCTGCTGCCGCCGATCTTTTCTCGCTCCAGGGAGCCCGCTGGATGACCATACATTCCCCGAACAGCCATCGCGTCGATCCGCACACGGCGCAGCAGTTTTACATCGATGGCCGCTGGCGCTCTCCCGCGGTTGCGGCGACGCTGCCGGTGATGAATCCGGCCACCGAAGAGGTTGTCGCACACGTCGCCAGCGGTACAGCGGCCGACGTGGATCGCGCCGTGGCAGCGGCACGAGCGGCCTTTGCCGGTTGGTCCGGCACTCCGGCAGACGTGCGGGCTCAGGTGATTGGCCGCATCCATGAACTGATCATCGAGCGCAAGGAAGACCTGGCGCAGGCGTTGTCCCTGGAAATGGGCGCATCCATCAGCTCGGCGCGGACGATGCAGGTGCCGCTGGCGGCCGAGCACGTCCGGGTTGCGCGGGATCTGCTGGGTACTTATGCGTTCCAGACCGTCGAAGGCACCACGGCGATTCAGCGCGAGGCCATCGGGGTGTGCGGCCTTATTACGCCGTGGAACTGGCCGCTGTATCAGATCACCGCCAAGGTTGCGCCGGCCATCGCCGCAGGTTGTACCGTGGTACTCAAGCCCAGCGAACTGTCGCCCTTGAGCGTATTGCTGTTCGCGCAACTGGTACACGACGCGGGTCTGCCTGCCGGGGTGTTCAATCTGGTGAATGGCAGCGGCCCGGAAGTCGGCGGCGCGATGGCGGCGCACCCTGACATCGACATGATTTCCATCACCGGCTCCAATCGCGCAGGTGCCCTCGTCGCCCAGGCGGCAGCACCGACCGTGAAACGTGTCACGCAGGAACTGGGGGGCAAATCCCCCAACGTACTGTTACCCGACGCCGATTTCGCCAAGGCCGTGCCGCTGGGCGTCATGGCGGCCTTCCGCAACGTCGGCCAGTCGTGCAGTGCGCCGACACGCATGATCGTGCCGAAGAGTCGTCTGGCAGAAGTCGAGGCGCTGGCCATCGAAACCGCCAATGCAATCATCGTCGGCGACCCGCAGTCGGAAAACACAGTGCTGGGACCTATCGCCAACGAAGCCCAGTTTCATCGCGTGCAGGCGATGATCGAAGCGGGGCTGGGCGAAGGCGCGAAGCTGCTATGCGGCGGGCCGGGTCGTGTCGAGGGTTTCGAGAAAGGCTTCTATGCCCGCCCTACCGTGTTCTCCGATGTGAACACGTCGATGCGCATCGCTCAGGAAGAAATCTTCGGCCCGGTGCTGTGCCTGATCGCCTACGAGACAGTGGATGAAGCGGTGGCCATCGCCAACGACACGGTCTATGGACTGGGGGCTCACGTGCAAAGCCAGGACCTGCAGCAGGCTCGTGCCGTGGCCTCCCGGATCCGCGCCGGTCAAGTGCTCCTCAACTACCCGGCCTGGAACCCGATGGCGCCGTTCGGCGGCTACAAACGCTCCGGCAACGGGCGCGAGTACGGGGTGCAAGGGTTTGAGGAGTATCTGGAGACCAAGGCAATTGTCGGGTTTGGCGCGGAGTAAGCCTGGCAGGGGACGTTTCAGTCGGAATCGCCTTCACACTGATCGTGCCCATGCTCTGCGCTCGTCGTTATACACAAGTCCGCAAGACGCGCAAAACGGGGGCCAAAACGTAAGTATCTGACTGAATGCATACCCCGTGGTCGCAGCAAGACTCGGGTATAACGCTGAGCACAGGCGTGGGCATGATCGGCGTGCTTGAGATCACGCTGATCGTTCCTACGCTCCGCGTGGGAATGCCGCTCAGGACGCTCCGTCCGCTCTCGAATGTGGCGCAGATGCGCGCCCAAGCTCAAGCGTTACCCACGTCATGCGCCTGGCTAACTGAATCCTCAGTCTGTGCCATTTGTGACGCGGAGCGTCACGGGCGGCATGCCCAAGCGGAGCGATGGGCACGATCAGTGTTTGACAGACTTGTGTATAACGATGAGTGCTCTGCGTGGGTATGCCGCCCGGGTCGCACAGAAGTTTCAGTGCCCGGCACAATCCTGCGGCCAAAAAAATGCCAGGCACATGGCCTGGCATTGATACCCGCAACAGCAACCGTCAGAACGGCAGCTTCATGCCTGGCGGCAGTTGCATGCCGGCGGTCATGGAGGCGGTCTTTTCCTGGCTGGCCTGTTCGATCTTGCGCACGGCGTCGTTGACGGCGGCGGCGATCAGGTCTTCCAGCACTTCCTTGTCTTCCTGCATCAGGCTGTCATCCAGATTGATGCGCTTGACGTCATGACGACCGGTCATCACCACGCTCACCAGACCTGCGCCCGATTGACCGGTGACTTCCGCATTGGCCAGTTCTTCCTGCATCTTGGCCATTTTTTCCTGCATTTGCTGGGCCTGCTTCATCAGGCCAGCCATGCCACCTTTCATCATGGGATATCTCCTCGAATATGGATGGTTCGTTTGCGCAGCGCGTGAAGCGCCGTGCCTTCAGTTATTGAGTCTGCGCTGCCGGAGCATCCACAGGCTTGATCGTATCTTCTCGAATCATCGCGCCAAACTGCTGCAGCATCTGCTGAATGAACGGATCGGCATGAATCGAGGCCTCGGCCTGGCGCTGGCGCTCGGCACGCAAACGCGACGCGGCCTGGGCAGGGGTTTCCTGCTCGGGCTTGATCAGCTCGATAGACAGATTGATCGTGCGGCCCATGAACTGGTTCAACGCGTCGTTCAGACGACGTTGCTGGGTCGAGTTGAACAGTGCGCTGTGCGCCGGGTCCAGGTGCAGCAACCAGTGATCGCCCTCCTTGCCCATCAGCGTACAGTTGGCGGCGATGCTGCCGGTCATGCCGGAGATTGGCAAGCCGGGAAACATCTCCAGCCATTCCAGCGCAAAACCCGTAGCAGGCATGGCGGCAGGCGTCGGTTCGGGTTCGACCGGTTCGGCGTCACCGACGCTCTCATGCGCCAGTTCATCCAGATAGGCGTAGGACGCAGGGTCGATGTCCACATCCGGCTCGACATAGTCATCGTCCGGTGGCGGCTCGTCGTCGCGGCCCATGGGGGCTGACAGATACGCCGCCTCCGGAATGGCTTCGAGCATGGCTGGCGTGACAGCCTGCTCGGCAACCGGCTGGGGCTCTTCGGCAGGCTGTTCCTGCGCCTGCTGTTCCTCGACCTGCGGCGCGTCCGGTACGGGACTTGCGGGCGCAGGCGTCGGCATGGGCGTCAGATCAGGTTGTTCGCCGAGGGTTTCCAGAACGGGTTCGGCAACCGGCGCTTCGGCGGGCTCAGCGACAGGCTCAGGTATCACATCGGCCACGGGCGTTTTCGGCTCGTTCCAGGGCAGATCGATTTCTTCGGCAGGCGCTGGCGCTGCGGGTTGAGCCTGTTCAGGCTCAGGCTTCACCTGCGCAGCTTTGACCGGAGCCGGTTCAGGCGCGGGCACCGTCGCTTCAAAGGCGGGATCGGGCGCTGCCATCACAGGCGGTTGGGAAGCCACCGATGCAACAGGTGTCGCATCGGCCACTGCCCGTTGGGAATCAGCCGTGGCCTGGCTGATCCCCACCGGCTTTAGCGGCTGCCTCGGCGCGTTCTCGCTATCGGCCGGCCGGAACGCCAGCATGCGCAGCAGCACCATCTCGAAACCGCCACGCGGGTCGGGCGCCAATGGCAGGTCGCGTCGGCCGATCAGGCCCATCTGATAATAGAATTGCACGTCTTCGGCCGGCAGCGCCTGCGCCAGAGCGAGGACGCGATCACGGTCGCCGTGACCGTTGTCGACACCCTCGGGCAGCGCCTGGGCAATCGCCACGCGGTGCAGCACGTTAAGAATTTCCGAGAGCACACCGTTCCAGTCTGGCCCCTGCTCGGCCAGATGGCGCACGGCTTCAAGCACGCCTCGGGCATCGCCTTCCAGCAATGCAGTCAGCACATCGAACACCTGACCATGGTCCAGCGTGCCAAGCATGGCGCGCACATCGGTAGCCATGACCTTGCCTTCACCGAAGGCAATCGCCTGATCGGTCAGGCTCATGGCGTCGCGCATCGAACCATCGGCGGCGCGGCCCAGCAACCACAGCGCATCGTCTTCGAACGGCACGTTCTCGACACCCAGTACGTGGGTCAAATGCTCGACCACACGTTCCGGCGTCATGTTCTTCAGTGAAAACTGCAGGCAGCGCGACAGAATGGTCGCCGGCAGCTTCTGCGGATCGGTTGTCGCCAGGATGAACTTGACGTAGGGCGGCGGTTCTTCAAGCGTCTTGAGCAAGGCGTTGAACGAGTGGCTGGACAGCATGTGCACTTCGTCGATCAGGTAGACCTTGAAGCGTCCGCGACTCGGCGCGTACTGCACGTTGTCGAGCAACTCACGCGTGTCTTCGACCTTGGTACGGCTGGCGGCGTCGATCTCGATCAGGTCGACGAAACGACCCTCATCGATCTCCTTGCACACCGAACAGACGCCGCAGGGCGTCGAGGTAATACCGGTTTCGCAGTTCAGGCACTTGGCAATGATGCGCGCGATGGTGGTCTTGCCGACACCGCGCGTGCCGGTGAACAGATAGGCGTGGTGCAGGCGCTGGCTGTCGAGCGCGTTGATCAGGGCCTTCAACACATGTGTCTGGCCGACCATTTCGCGGAACGAGCGCGGACGCCATTTACGTGCAAGAACCTGATAACTCATTGAAAACCGTCGCGACTGGTAAGCGGAAGACCGCCAATGCTAGCCGAGCAGGGACAAAATTGCATCCGGTGTCCTGCTTATTGTGGCCTGACGGCCGAATTTGCCCGTTCGTGAACATGTTTTCATCAATAGAGGCTGTTCGCGCTGTAGCAATAGCGTCATATTCCATCGCTACGCTCGCCTGAAATCTTTGGTAACACATAATTCAGACAGGTATTCGCGATGACCGACAGACCCGACGACGAGTCCACCCTCCACCCCAGCCGTCGTCGCTTTCTGGGCGGCATGGCAGCATTGGGCGCAGGCGTTACGCTCAGCAGTTACGTCACCGCCGGTGAAAAGCCACCTGCCGCAGCCGAGAAGCACCTGACCGGCGCAGCACTGGACAAGGCCCTGCGCGACAACGTCAAGACAGTCGTGGTGATCTACGCGGAAAACCGCAGTTTCAACAACCTGTTCGGCAACTTTCCAGGCGTTGAAAAGCCGCTGTCTTCCCTCAAGGCCGCTGATTATGAACAACGTGACCGCGATGGCAGTCTGCTTAGCAAACTGCCGCCCGCCTGGGGTGGCGTGCTGCAGGTCGGTCCGCAGAGCGTCGATGGCGTGACCTACCCGGCTGGCGTGCAGTTTCAGGAAAACCTGCCCAACGCGCCCTTCCCGCTCAAGGGTCCGAACAATGAAGACCTGCCGCTGAGCCTGGTCACCCGTGACCTGTGGCATGTGTTCTATCAGAACCAGATGCAGATCAACGAAGGCAAGAACGACCGTTTCGTGGCCTGGGCCGATTCCGGCGGACTGACCATGGGCCAATATGCGCAGACACAATACTCACTGCGACTGTGGGACGTGGCGAAAGAATTTGTGCTGTGCGACAACTTTTTTCAGGGCGCTTTCGGTGGCTCGTTCCTCAACCACCAGTACCTGATTTCAGCGACGGCGCCGATCTATCCCGATGCCGCCAACTCGCCCGCCAAATCGCAGATCGCCACGCTGCAAAGCGACAACCCGGAAGACCCGCGCCTCAAGCCGCTGGACAAGTCCCCCGCCAGCGCCATGGAAGGACCGCCGCAATTTGGCCCCAGCGCGATCACCCCGGATAACTATGCGGTCAACACCCTGGCCCCGCCCTACTGGCCGACCTGGCTGCGCGACCCGCAGAACCCCGACTATTCAAAACCGGATCTGGCCAACGTGCTGGTACCGCAGAATCATGAGCACATCGGCGACAAGCTGTCGAAGAAGGACATCGACTGGGCGTGGTACGCAGGCGCCTGGCAGGTCACGCTGGATGAATTCAAGGATTCCACCGGTATCCCGAAGATCCCCAACTTTCAATACCATCACCAGCCGTTCAACTACTTCGTAAAGCAAGGCCCGCAGAACCCTGTCGAGCGTAAACGCCGGTTGCGTGATGGTGGCCTGGGTGACGAAGCGAGCACCAATCGTTTTCTGGCCGATGCCGAAGCAGGCAAGCTGCCCGCCGTTACCTTCTATAAGCCTCAGGGCAACCTGAACATGCACGCAGGCTATGCCGACGTGGCGTCGGGCGACCGACACATAGACCGTGTGGTCAAGGTGCTGCGTAACAGTCCGCAATGGGAAAACATGGTGATTGTGATCACCATGGATGAGAACGGCGGCTGGTGGGACCACGTGGCACCGCCCAAGGGCGACCGCTTCGGCCCCGGCACACGGATCCCGGCGCTGGTCATCTCACCGTTTGCCCGCAAAGGCACAGTCGACCACACCGTCTACGACACCGCGTCGATCCTGCGCCTGATCACTCGCGTTCACGGCCTGGAAAAGCTCGACGGCCTCAAGCGTCGCGACGACGCAATGGTCGCCCGGGGCCAGCAGCCCATGGGCGATCTCACCAACGCCTTGCAATTCAGCAACCATCACAAAGCCTGAATCGGCTGTCAGGCCTGAGCCTTGTCCATTTCCAGAGCGGTCCGCTTCGACGCTCTGGACTCGGGCAGGGACGCCACGTACACCGTGCGTGACGGGAAGGCAAAACGCACATCCATGTCGGCAAACGCTTCCATGATTTCCAGATTGATCGTCTGCTGCACGTCCATATAAACGTTGTAGCTGGGATCGAGCACGATGTAGACCGTCTCGAACTCCAGCGACGTCTCACCAAAGCTGCGGAAGTGCGAACGGTCGAAACGCGCGTTCTTCAGGCGGCGAATGATCTCTTCGACCTTCTTCGGTACTTCACGCACCTGGTCAACGGAACAATCGTACGTCAGCCTGAAATCGAAGACGATGCGCCGTTCCTGCAACCGCTTGTAGTTCTGAATGGTGCTGCCGATCATGTCGGCATTGGCCATGACGATCTGCTCACCGCCCAGACTGCGAATACGCGTGGTCTTCAGGCCAACGTGCTCGACAGTGCCTGAAAGCGAACCCACGACAATGAAGTCGCCAATCTCGAACGGTTTATCCACCGCGATGGCCAGCGAGGCAAAGACATCGCCGAGAATGTTCTGCACCGCCAGCGCCACGGCGATGCCGCCCACGCCGAGACTGGCCACAAACGCCGTGATGTTGACCCCGACGTTGGACAGCATCGCCATCAGCACCGTGGCCCACAACAGCACCTTTGCACCCCAGAGACTCAACGTCGCCAGCGCACTGCCCTGAAAAGTGCTGGTCGTGCTGTGCCGTGCAAAATAACGATACAGCGCAAGCGCAATCGCCCGATTCGCCCACAGCCCGACCTGCAACGCCGCGACCACGAACCACAGGCTGCTGACACGCCCGAGCCAGCGCTCCGGCAGGTCGAGCATGCCGACGCCGATCAGCAGTGACGCCAGCAATATCAGTGTATTGCTGGTGCCGGATAGCACCTCAACGGCGATATAACTCAACTGCGCGTTGGGCGCGGAGGAGCGCGTGCGGATCTTGCGCAATACAAAACCAATCGCACCGCGAACCAGGACGAAACTCAGCGTCGAAGCGACGATGGCCAAAATCCAGTTCGCCAGTGAAATGCCTAAAAATTCCGATTCGGTGAAAAAAACGATGATGTCATGTTCCATTCGGTCCTCCGGCTGCATTGCTGCGAGACGCCCGACCGAAAAGCCTTTGACACCCGCAGCGACCTGATATGCCCCTTGCCGTAACACGGTTTCAAGCGACGCGTAGAGGATTAGGTGGCATTGGTGCCAAGGCGTTCAGTGCAATTTTCTGTACATTCATCCAACCATCTACATTGGCGGAAAATTTGCAGACAAATAGGCAAACTTGAACTAAGGATCTGCTGAAACCTGCCGATACGCCTCGCTCAGGCGTCCTGTAACGAGCAGCCTAGAGCGCTCACGGCACATAAGCGGGCACTCATCGCACTCATGCACTGAAAGAGTGAACATCACCATTAACTACCCGAATTGTCGAACAAAAGGACAATGCTTCAACTAATCGCAAGACACTAGTTACTGCTTTATATATTCATGAGCTGAATCACTCAGCCTTTCACGCACACCCGGAATGGACTCGATCATGCTTTCGGTATCGACAGCACTTTCCAGCTTTTTGCATACGCATCAGGTGGAGAACGCAACCTTTCACTTCAACCAGCCACCTTCCGCCGAACTGCTCGACTCCGTCAGCCGCTGGTTCGACCAGCCCAAGAGCAAATCCCGCAAGCGCATCAGCGGACCGCTACTGGCCGGCGACACACGGCTGTTTGCCAAATCCCAATTACTCGAAAGCCTGAAATCCCGCTTGCGCGTGACGCTTGGGCGACAGACCGCCGACGGCCGCTATGACTGGGCCGTGGAAGAACTGCACAACACCCTGGCCGCCAGTCAGCGCGGGATACCCTCGCCTTCCATCATCGGCTTTGGCTACATCCGCCGCGGTCTGGGCCTTGTACAGGAAACCCTGCTGCTGACCGAACTGCTGGACGGTTATTGCGACGGCCAGGACTGGCTTGAGCAACATCCGCGACGCGTTCAGTGGTTCGTGGAACATGCACTTGAGCTGCTGCAGCGCAGCAATGCCAAGGGCATCTATCACATGGACTTCTCCGCGCTGAACATCATGCTCGACGAGAACAACGCCGAACCGATGAAAGTCATCGACATGGAAAACTGCTTTGTCGGGCCGACACCCTACTCTGCCGAAACGCTGGCCTTTCAAACGGGCTTTCTCTATCGACGCGGCTTGTACAAGTTCATTACCGAAGCGGACTACGACAGCCTGGTTTATCGAATGACCCAACGTGATGACGTCGAAATGAGCCGCTTCGAAGCGCTTTATGACGTCTGCAAACACGAGAACATAGGCCGCAAGGAACGCCGCCGGATATTTCTTGAGGGTGGGCTGTAGGAAGACAGATGCACTGAGCGTTGGCGTCGATTATCCAGGGAACGGATATCGATGGCTGATGCAACGACATGACTGAACGGAAGATTCAGATCGAGTGCTTGGACAGAGGCTGGGTATGTTGCTGCGTCGAGGACCGACAGAGGTTCGTTAAGGTGGTGCCCCCACCAGCCACACCCCGGCACACAATGTTCCCGCTGTGGCTGCTTCCTTCCGGATCTGACCAGGTTCACGGGTAATCGTTGCGGGGGGACCGATGGGGTCACCATAACGACGCTCACCAGTTGGCGAGCCGCGCCATTGTACCGGTCTGGAGCGACTTTACAACCACTGGTTTGGATAAAAATTTCGATCAGGCTCAAGCACTTGTGTGACGGGGCCGGGACGACGTCCGAGCGCTGGAAGAGAGGCAGAATGATCCTGTACCCTGCCCTTCCAATCATCATCAGCCGACAGGTTGCCCATGCAGACTCGATTGGTCAGCTACGAAGAACTTACGCCGACTCAATGCCAGCAGCTCGAAACGCTTCAGATCGCGCCGGAACAGATCCAGTTCTCGGGCGATATCCACACTGCGCTCAATACCCTGCTGGTCAATCCCAGTGCTGACATCGCAGGCTTCGTGTTTTTGGTTGATGAAGTGCCAAAGGGCTTTTTCATGCTCAAGCGTGGGGATTGCCTGCCGCATTGGGCATTGGAGGACGCGACCGCGACCTTGCACGCGTTGCAGATTGATCGTCGAGAACAGGGCAAAGGGCTGGGCAAGGTGTGTCTGAAGGCGTTGCCAGTGGCGTTGAGCCTGAAGTGGCCGGACATCCAGCAACTGATGCTGTCGGTGGATGCCGACAACGCAGCGGCTATCGGTTTGTATGTCGGGCAGGGCTGGATTGATACCGGCGAAGCCTATCGCGGACGGATAGGCTTTGAGCGACGGCTGGTGTTGAAGCTTTAAAGCTGGCGCACGCTCCGTGGGAGGCGCCACCACGTCTTCGACGTAGCGCTGTCGCGCAGCAAACACGGACCGTAGGAGCGCGCTTGCCCGCGATTGCGTCAGTTCAGTCGCTGAGTTTCTGTCCTTAAGATCCTATCGCGGGCAAGCGCGCTCCTACAAAAATCGCGTTTCTTCAGTAAGTTACAGGTTGTTTGATAAGAGGCGCCACCACGTCTTCGACGTAGCGCTGTCGCACGGCAAACACCGGGCGTCGTGGGAGCGGACTTGTCCGCGAATGCTGCATTTCAGTCGCTGAACCTTCATCGGCCGCACCGCACCTTCGCGGACAAGTCCGCTCCCACAAAATCCAGTTCCTTCAGTGGCTTACAGGTTGTTTGATAAGAGGCGGCTTGCCGGCGATGAACGATGAAGCGGATCACCTGATACACCGCGCCAATGTCATCGCGGGCAAGCGCGCTCCTACGGTCCGCGTTTACTGCGCCTGCAACACCTCGTCCGCCTTGCCACCGGCATCTTGAATCACCAGATGGATGAAGTGCAGTTTGGCGATGACCGCGGGCGGCAGCACGAACGGGTAGAAATCAGGCTGACCCATGCTGCGTGACAGTTCGTTAAGCATACTGGCCAGTTCGATCCAGGCGTTGACGAACGACAGGAATGCCGGGCCGCCAGGGTGTTGTGGGTCGAACAGCGTTTCCAGCGGGAACGGCTGATAATCGAGCTCCATATCGCGGGCGCTCATGCCGAAGCCCAGCGCCGTGTCGACCGCGTCCATCATGTGCAGGTAATGCGCCCAGGTTTCGGCCCAGTCTTCCCAAGGGTGCATGGTGGCGTACGCACTGACGAAGCTTTCCTGCCAAGTGTCAGGCGCGCCGTTCTTGTAGTGGTGATCCAGCGCGTCGGCATAGCTGGCTCGCTCGTCACCAAACAGGTTGCGGTAGCTTTCCTGCCAATAGGTGTTGGCGATCAGCCGGTCCCAGTAGTAGTGGCCGACTTCGTGGCGGAAATGGCCGAGCAAGGTGCGATAGGGTTCATGCATCTGCACGCGCATGGCTTCGCGGTGTGCGTCGTCGGCTTCTTCGATATTCAGCGTGATCAGGCCGTTGGCGTGACCGGTGGTGGGCAGATTGCCTTCCAGATCGACGCCGACAAAGTCGAAGGCCAGACCGGCTTCTTCATCGACTGTCTTGGGAATGACCTGCAGCCCCAGCGAAATCAGCTGCGCTACCAGACGCCGCTTGGCAGTCTCGACCTTGCGCCAGCGCTCGCCGTTTTCCGGTACTGAAAGGTCTGGAATGGTACGGTTCAGGCTGCAGGCAACGCAAAACTCACCCATGTTGTGGGCCGGAAACAACCAGTTGCAGGCCGCGGGCGTGTCGAGGTTGGCACACCGCCGATAAACGCCTGCATCCGGCTCATCGCTCAGACGCCACGTAGTAGGCTCAGCCCCAGGCTCCAGCGCCGCAATACGCCCCTGCTCAGGCAGATAGCCCAGTGCTGCCGAGCACGCCAGGCATTGGGTATTGGGGAAAAACACCGACTGTCCGCACTGGCACTGCCAGACTTTACTGTTGCGTTTGGTCTCACCGACGAAAGGCGCGGTGATACGTGAACTCAATTGCTCGAAAAAACGATACATGGCGATCTCCCGTGGGCCTTGCATGGACTAGATCATGCGGGGGCTTCAGGGGTTCAAAATATTATTCGGGTCAGTGAATAAAGGCGAAAGACGCAGGTTTTCGCGCCCGTATCGATCATTCCCACGCTCCTGCGCTCATCGTTATACACAAGTCGGGAAGACGCGCAAAACGGGGGCCAAAACGAAAGTGACTGACTGAATGCATACCCCGTGGGAGGCGGCTTGCCGGCGATGGCGTCAGTTCAGTCACTGATAGGTCGCTTCAGAAAAAGCATCGCCGGCAAGCCGCCTCCCACACTAGCGATGGGCACGATCATAGAGCCGGCCCCTCAATCCACCGACACACCCAGCTCGGTCAGGCGCGCCAGCAATGCATCCTCATCCAGAACGGTGAGGCCCAGCTCATTGGCCTTGGTCAGCTTCGATCCCGCCCCCGGACCTGCGACGACGGTGTGGGTCTTCGCCGACACTGACCCGGACACCTTGGCGCCCAGGCTTTCGAGCTTTTCCTTGGCGACGTCGCGACTCATGCGCTCCAGCGTACCGGTCAGCACCCAGGTCTGCCCGGCCAGCGGCAAGCCTTCCACGGCTTTTTTCTCGCTGCGCCAGTGCATGCCGAACTCTTTGAGCTGCGCCTCGATGGCACGTGCACGCTCGGCGTTGGCGGTGTCGTCAAAGAAATCGCGCACGGCCTTGGCCTGCTTTTCGGGCAGCGCCTGGCGCATGTCCAGCCAGTCCGCGCCGATGATCGCGTCCAGCGTGCCGAACTTTTCAGCCAGCTTCAGCGCAGCACCCGGCCCTACCGAAGGCACGTGCAGCTTGTCGATCAGGCCATCCAGCGTGGTGCTGGCGGCAAATTCAGCGCCCAGCTCGCCCTGATCCTGCAATTGCAGGCCGCACTCGCCCAGCAGCGCGTCGATCACGTTGCGGTTGTGCTCGTCCTCGAAGAAGCTGTGGATCTCGTAAGCAACTTCCATGCCGATGTCCGGCAGGTAAGTCAGCACCTCCGGCAAGGCCTTTTTGACCCGCTCCAGCGACGCCAGCGAACGACCCAGCACCTTGGCCGTTTCCTCGCCGACATCAGGGATGCCCAGCGCGTAGATGAAGCGCGACAGCGTCGGCTGACGGCTGTCCGCAATTGCCTTGAGCAGTTTTTCACTGGAGATTTTCGCAAAACCCTCCAGATCGATGATCTGTTCGTACTCTAGCTTGTACAGATCGGCCGGCGAGCCGATGAGTTTTTCATCCACCAGTTGCTCGATGGTCTTGTCACCCAGACCTTCGATGTCCATGGCACGACGCGACACGTAATGGATGATCGCCTGCTTGAGCTGCGCGCCGCAGGCCAGACGACCGACGCAGCGGTAAACCGCGCCTTCGCTGACGGTTTCCTTGCCCTTGCTGCGCTTGACCAGCTGGGTGCGTTCGACATGCGAGCCACACACCGGGCAGGTCTGCGGGACCTCCACAGGCTTGGCATTATCGGGACGGCGCTCCATGACCACCTGCACGACTTGCGGGATGACATCACCGGCCCGGCGAATGATCACCGTGTCGCCGATCATCAGACCCAGGCGCGCCACTTCGTCCATGTTGTGCAGCGTCGCATTGGCAACCGTCACACCGGCGACCTTGACCGGCTTGAGACGCGCGACCGGCGTCACTGCGCCAGTGCGTCCCACCTGGAATTCAACGTCCAGCAGTTCGGTCAGCTCTTCCATGGCCGGGAATTTGTGGGCAATCGCCCAGCGCGGTTCGCGGGCGCGGAAACCCAGTTCACGCTGATCGGCGAGCTTGTTGACCTTGAACACCACGCCGTCGATCTCGTAGCTCAGCGACAGGCGTCGCTCGCCGATGTCGTGGTAGTAGGCCAGACACTCTTCGATGCCGTTGGCGAGCTTGAGCTCGCGACTGACCGGCACACCCCATTCCTTGAGCTGGTTGAGTACGCCGACATGGGTGTCGGCCACTTCGGCGGAGATCTGCCCCAGGCCGTAACCACAGAATTCCAGCGGTCGGTTGGCGGTAATCTTTGAGTCCAGCTGACGCAAACTGCCTGCTGCGGCATTGCGCGGATTGGCGAAGGTCTTGCCGCCGATTTCCAGCTGGCTGGCATTGAGCCGTTCGAAACCGGCCTTGGACATGAACACTTCGCCCCGCACTTCCAGCACTTCAGGCCAGCCGGTGCCATGCAGCTTGAGCGGGATATTGCGCACGGTGCGCACGTTGACGCTGATATCTTCGCCGGTTGCCCCGTCGCCCCGCGTCGCGCCACGGACCAGCGCACCGTCGCGGTACAGCAGACTCACCGCCAGACCGTCGAGCTTGGGTTCGCAGCTGTACTGAACCTTGCGGCTACCTTCGGGCAGGTCCAGGCCTTCGGTCACCCGACGGTCGAACTCGTGCATGTCGTTTTCTTCGAACGCATTGCCCAGGCTGAGCATGGGCATTTCATGACGCACCTGGGTAAACGCCGACAGGGCCGCGCTGCCGACCCGCTGCGTGGGCGAATCAGGCGTGACAAGATGCGGGTTCTCGGCTTCCAGCGCTTTCAGCTCGTGGAACAGGCGGTCGTACTCGACATCAGGAATGCTGGGTTCATCCAGAACGTGGTAGCGATAGTTGTGCTGATCCAGCTCTGCGCGCAGTTCCAGGATTCGGGTTTCGACGGCCTTCATACGGTGTTCTCTCAAAAAGCAAAAGAGCAGCCTGGGCTGCTCGATCGGGTGGTTCTGTAGTACCGGTCTGCAGCCCTTGCCGAACGCAGAGAATGCGGTTCAACGAGGGCTGGCACAGCAGACTCAGCCGCGACGCTGAGTCAGGGCGCGGCGTTCGAATTCGACGATGCGCTGGCGGTAGTGCTCGATGGTCTGCGCGGTCATTACGCTGCGCTGATCATCTTTCAGCTCGCCGTCCAGCTCATGAGCCAGCTTGCGTGCTGCCGCGACCATGACGTCGAACGCCTGCTTCGGATGACGAGGACCCGGCAGACCCAGGAAGAAGCTCACCGCACGAGTGCTGAAATGGTCGATGTCGTCCAGATCGAAAACGCCCGGCTTGACCGCATTGGCCATGGAGAACAGCACTTCGCCGTTGCCCGCCATGCTTTCGTGACGATGGAAGATGTCCATCTCGCCGAAACGCAGGCCGCTTTCCAGAATGTTCTGCAACAAGGCCGGACCCTTGAAGCCGCTTTCGCTGCGCGAGATTACGCTGATGACCAGCACTTCCTCGACTGGAGGCAGGTCCTTTTCCTCAGTGATGATCTGGGTTGGCTTGTCGTCCGGGAAGTCGTCGTCACGGCCGGTAAACAGGCTCGGACCGCCCATGTCCAGATTCAGGTCGCCCTGTTGTGGCTCGCCCTTGCGTTTCTTGTCGCTGTTGCTGCGCTTGCTCTCGCGAGCGTTCTCACGAACGTTGTCTCGCGGGCTCGCACTCATCGACGGCAGATCGTGCTCGTCCAGTTGCGGCTCTTTATGCGTATCCAGCACACGGGGCGGCCCCAGCACTTCGGCCGAGCTCGGTTCCTCGTCGTCCGGAAGGTTTGAAAAGCTCCGGTCCAGCCTGAATTTCAGTTTTCCCTTGCCGCCGCGCATACGGCGCCAGCCATCGAAGAGAATACCGGCGATGACAATTATGCCGATGACGATCAGCCACTCGCGCAGACCGATTTCCATGTAATCCAGTGCCTCTAATGAAGAATTCTGAAAATAAGGGCCTAAACCCCTTTAATACGTGGTGCCAAGTCTATGTTCTGACTGGCATTTTGCCCACGGAAAAATAAAAAGTAGCCGCTAAACTAGCACGACCAAAGGTAACTTTACACCGTCTGTTACACCTCTTTGGTGCGCAAATTGATATCTACCGCACGACCGTCACACTTTCAGGCATCCACAAGCCGTTTTCCCCGGAAAAACACAGGTCCCGACCTAGGCATCCACCAGCGCCATGGCCTCTTCCACATCCACCGCAACCAGCCGCGAACAGCCCGGTTCATGCATGGTGACGCCCATCAGTTGATCAGCCATTTCCATGGCGATCTTGTTGTGGGTGATATAGATGAATTGTACGGTTTGTGACATTTCCTTCACGAGCCGGGCATATCGACCGACGTTGGCATCGTCCAGTGGTGCATCGACCTCGTCGAGCATGCAGAACGGTGCGGGATTGAGTTTGAAAATGGCAAAAACCAATGCCAGTGCAGTCAGTGCCTTTTCCCCGCCGGACAGCAAATGAATGGTGCTGTTCTTCTTGCCGGGGGGACGCGCCATGATTGTCACCCCTGTATCGAGTAAATCTTCGCCCGTCAGTTCCAAATAAGCGGAGCCGCCACCGAAAACTTTTGGGAAAAGTGCCTGAATTCCGCTATTTATCTGATCGAAGGTCTCCTTGAAGCGATTTCGAGTCTCCTTGTCGATCTTGCGGATCACGTTCTCCAGCGTCTCCAGCGCTTCCACCAGATCGGCGTCCTGGGCATCCAGATAGCGCTTGCGCTCGGACTGCTGCTGGTACTCGTCGATGGCCGCCAGGTTGATCGCGCCGAGGCGCTGAATACGGCCGGCAAGACTTTCCAGTTGCAGCTCGGCGGCCTGTTCGCTGGCTTCCGGAGTCAGCGTGGCGAGGACGCCGTGCAGGTCGTAGCCGTCTTCATGCAACTGGTCCTGCAAGGCCTTGCGGCGTACTGTCAGGGCCTGCCATTCCAGACGCTGCTGCTCAAGTTGACCGCGCAGCAACTGCGATTGCTGTTCAGCCTGGGTGCGGCGCTTCTCGGCGTCACGCAGTTCGCGGTCAGCGTCTTCCAGCGCGTTCTTGGCGATGCGCATCTCGTCATCGACCACCATGCGCCGCTCAAGCAGCTCTTCCAGTTTGAGCCGCAGTTCTTCCAGCGGCGCCTCACCCTCTTCCAGGTTGAGGCTCAATTGTTCACGCTTTTCCGTCAGGCGCTCGGACTGCATCTGCAAACGTTCCAGCGCCTGACGTGTCGAGTCATGTTGCGCCTTGAGTGACCCCAGACGCACGGCCAGTTTATGGCTGCGGTCCTTGTGCAGGCGGGCTTCCTGACGCACACGGTCAAGCCGCTCGCGAAGGCTGTCACGCTGCGCCTGCAGCACTTCGCGCTGTTCGGTATCCAGCGCCATGGCGTCGAGCGCGTCCTGCAACTCCAGACGTGACTCACCCAGATGTTCATGTTCAAGCGCGCGTTGCTCGCCCAGCTCGGCCAGCTCTTCATCCAGACGGGTACGACGCAGGGTCAGCTGCTCGACCTTGGCCCTGGCCGCCGACAGCCGCGCCTTGAGTTCGCTCTGCTGGCGCGTCTCGTCCTGCACGCGACGGCGCAGCTGCTCTCTTGATTCTTCCTGTTGCGATTGCTGCTCGCGCAGGCTCAACAGCTGTTCTTCCAGCGCGGCCAGCGTCGCTTCGCGCTCGTCACGTTCCAGAACGAGCTGCTGCAATTCCTGACCTCGGGCCAGCACACCGCTCTGCGCTTCGCTGGCACGTCGCACCCGCAGGAAGTGACGGCCAACCCAGTAGCCGTCCCGACTGATCAGGCTCTGCCCCGCCGCCAGTTGACCACGCCGGGCGAGCGCCTCATCCAGGTCGTTGACCGGGATCACCTGCCCCAGCCAGGCCGACAGGTCGATATCGCTTTCCACCTTGTCGAGCAGACTGCCTGCGACGCGTTGAGTATCGGCTCCAGCGCTCAGCAGGCGCAGATCGCCCTGCTGGAAGTTCGCCACGTCCAGACCGTCGAAATCATCGACCAGTACCGCTTGCAGATCAGCGCCAAGCACCGTCTCGACCGCCACTTCCCAACCGGCATCCACCTTGAGGCTTTCCGCCAGACGCGGGCGATGATCCAGGTGCTGATCGCGCAGCCATTCGGCGGTACCGGTGTCAGGGTCGAGGGCGGCCTGTTGCAGGGCTTCCAGCGAAGCCAGTCGGCCATTGAGGCGCTGCAACTCGCCTTGGGCCTGCTGC
Organism: Pseudomonas sp. AC016; assembly: GCF_979253365.1. NCBI lineage: Bacteria > Pseudomonadati > Pseudomonadota > Gammaproteobacteria > Pseudomonadales > Pseudomonadaceae > Pseudomonas > Pseudomonas sp. AC016. The sequence goes on along the minus strand of NZ_CEEDCC010000001.1, from coordinate 5,365,520 downwards.
TGGTCCTGATTGGCGCGCTGCAAGGCTTCGCGCAATTGTTCAAGACGCTCGACTGCCTGCTCTTCGCCCATGTGCAGTTCTTCGAGGGTCATGTCACGGGTGGCGAGATCTTCGCTCAGTTCCAGAATCGCCGCGTCTTCAGGGTCGGCAGCCAGCAACTGACGCTCTTCGCCCAGACGCCGCTGGCGCTCGGCCAGCCGCTCCATGCTCTGTTCCAACTGCTGGATGCGCGATTGCTGAACCTGAGCCTGACGCTGCGGCTCGGCGGACTGCTGATTGAAGACGTCCCACTTTTCCTGCCAGCCGTGCATGGCGGCTTCGGCGTCTTCCAGGGCGATGGCCGATTCTTCGGCGGCCGCGCTGGTCATCTCCTGCTCGGGCTCGAGCATCTCCAGCTCTTCGCTGAGCGTAGCCAGCAGCGTGGTGTCGTGCCCCAGGTGCGATTCGGTTTCCTGGCGGGCGCGCTCGGCTTCGCGCAAGTCGTCCTGCAGCTGACGCAAACGCTGCTGGCCGTGCTGAATGCTTTGCTCGACGCGGGCGATGTCGCCGCCCACCGAATAGAAGCGCCCCTGCACCAGATTGAAGCGTTCGGAGAGGTCGTGATGGCCGTCACGCAATCGTTCGATGCTGGCATCGGCACTGCGCTGATCAGCGACCAGTGCTTCAAAGCCGACTTCCTGACCACCGATCACGGCTTCGCGCTGACCGACCTGTTCGTTCAACGCCTGCCAGCGCAACGCCGACAACTGCGCCTTGAGTTGGCGTTCTTCGGTCTTGTATTCCTGATACTTCTCGGCCGCCTGAGCCTGCCGATGCAAACGCTCGAGCTGGCGTTCCAGCTCTTCACGCAGGTCGGTCAGGCGCGCCAGGTTCTCGTGAGTGCGGCGGATGCGGTTCTCGGTTTCACGGCGGCGTTCCTTGTACTTGGAAATGCCCGCTGCTTCCTCGATGAAATTGCGCAGATCCTCGGGCTTGGCTTCAATAAGCTTGGAGATCATGCCCTGCTCGATGATCGAGTAGCTGCGCGGTCCCAGGCCAGTCCCGAGGAAGATGTCGGTGATGTCACGACGACGGCATTTGGTGCCGTTGAGGTAATAGCTGTTCTGGCTGTCGCGGGTCACTTTGCGGCGAATGGAAATTTCCGCATAGGCAGCGTATTCGCCCACCAGCGTGCCGTCGGAGTTGTCGAACACCAGCTCGATGCTGGCCTGACTGACCGGCTTGCGACTGGTCGAACCGTTGAAAATAACGTCAGTCATCGACTCGCCGCGCAGGTTCTTGGCCGAGCTTTCGCCCATGACCCAGCGCACGGCGTCGATGATGTTGGATTTTCCGCAACCGTTGGGGCCGACAACGGCTGCCATGTTGCTGGGGAAGTTCACCGTGGTGGGGTCGACGAAGGATTTGAACCCCGCCAGCTTGATGCACTTCAGACGCATGGGGTCAGCCTGCCGTCAGTGCAGCGAGCACCAGCTGACAACTGCGCTGGCCATAGTTGATGAGCACAACACGGATCTGCGCCAGATCGCGCGCAACGACGGCTTCAAGCAATTGCCCGAACAGTTCGAGGTAATCGCTCATCTCCGCCTTGCGCTGCTCAAGGGCCAGGAAATAGCTGCGACTCATGGACGGCTGCAGATTCTCGATGGTTTCCTCCAGATACGGATTGTTGGCAAATGGATACGCCGCACGCATGACATTGAAGCTTTCCTCGACGAACGCCTTCACGTCCTGACTCTCCAGACTGGCCCGCAGACGCTGTTGAATGGCCACAAACGGAGCAAGGTCGGCCTCCGTCTTCCAGTGCTCGGCCACGGCATTGGCCTGCAGAATGTACAGCTCACTCATCAGCGTGCACAGGCTGGTGACATTGTGGGCATTGAGCACCGTAACCTGCGCACCACGACGCGGCAGGATTGCCACCAGATGGCGGCGCTCCAGAATCAGCAATGCTTCGCGCACGGAACCACGGCTGACGTTCAACGCCTGCGTGACCTTTTGCTCCTGAATCCGCTCTCCAGGCTTGAGTTCACCGCGGATGATCCGTTCTGCAAGGTGATGGGCTATCTGCTCAGCGAGGCTGTCCGGTGCCTTGAACGTCATGAGTATCCTTCAAAAACCAGTTCTTCGTACAAGAGGCGGAGTGTATCGCAACCCAAGGGCATGGCGCAGGGCCACAATCCTCGAATCTGGCACGAAACACGCAAAACCTCGACCATTGCCTGACAGGCGATTCAACAGGTGTGACGTCTTTGATCGGCAGAGGTGCCGAAAACCTGATTTCCTGACCCGAAAGTCAGAAACAAATTGACCCAATAAACAAAGCTGATAGATTCATCGACATGTCCGATGGAAGCCAATTGAGGGCATTACGCCGTGATTCAGTTCCTTTTGAACCAAGAGCTAAAGACCGAGCGAACCCTCGATCCGAACATGACGGTGCTGACCTACCTGCGCGAGCAGGCACACAAGCCCGGCACCAAGGAAGGGTGCGCCAGCGGTGACTGCGGCGCCTGCACCGTTGTGGTGGGCGAGCTGCAAACCGACGCAACGGGCGAGCAACAACTGCGCTATCGCAGCCTGAATTCATGCCTGACGTTCGTGGCTTCGCTGCACGGCAAGCAGTTGATCAGCGTCGAGGACCTCAAACACCAGGGCCGCCTGCACAGCGTGCAGCAGGCCATGGTCGAATGCCATGGCTCGCAATGCGGCTTCTGTACGCCGGGTTTCGTGATGTCGCTGTTTGCCCTGCAGAAGAACAGCGAACAGGCCGATGCGCATCAGGCCCACGAAGCACTGGCCGGCAATCTGTGTCGTTGCACGGGTTATCGCCCGATTCTGGCCGCTGCCGAACAGGCGTGCGGGCAGCGTGAGCCCGATCAGTTCGACCAGCGTCAGGCGCAGACCATCGAGCGCCTGCGCGCCATCACCCCGCAGCAGACCGGCGAACTGAACGACGGCGAAAAACGCTGCCTGATCCCGCTGACGGTGGCCGACCTCGCCGACCTGTACGATGCCCACCCTCAGGCTCGTCTGCTGGCGGGCGGCACCGACCTGGCACTGGAAGTTACCCAGTTTCACAAGCCACTGCCGGTGATGATCTACGTGGGACACATCGAGGCGATGAAGCGCGTCGAGCGTTTCGAAGATCGCCTGGAAATCGGTGCCGCCACGCCGCTGACCGATTGTTATGCCGCGCTGGAAGCCGAGTACCCCGACTTCGGCGAACTGTTACAGCGCTTCGCGTCGTTGCAGATTCGCAATCAGGGCACGCTGGGGGGCAATATCGGCAACGCCTCACCCATCGGCGACGCCCCGCCACTGCTGATCGCCCTTGGCGCGCAGATCGTGCTGCGCAAAGGCGACACCCAGCGCACGCTGGCGCTGGAAGATTACTTCATCGATTACAAGGTCACGGCGCGCCAGGAAAGCGAGCTCATCGAAAAAATCATCGTGCCGACTGCCAATGCCCGTCAGGTGTTCAAGGCCTATAAAGTCTCCAAACGACTGGACGACGATATCTCCGCCGTCTGCGCCGCATTTCGCCTGCAGATCAGCGACGGTGTCATCGAAGAAGCGCGTGTTGCATTCGGCGGCATGGCTGCGATTCCGAAACGTGCATCAGCCTGCGAGCAGGCATTGATGGGTCAGCGCTGGAACAGCGAGACCGTCGAGCACGCCTGCGCCGCGCTGGGTAACGATTTCACGCCGCTGTCGGACTTTCGCGCCAGCAAGGAATACCGTCTGCTGAGCGCCCGCAACCTGCTGCGCAAATGCTTCGTCGAGCTGCAGACGCCCCATATACCGACGCGGGTGACTCACTATGTCTGATCACGCCCCGCAAAAGACTCAGGCCGAAATGGCCGATCTCTTTCAACAGGGAATCACCACCGGCGCAGGGCGCAGTGTCAAACACGACAGCGCCGACAAACATGCGTCCGGCGAGGCCGTTTACATCGACGATCGGCTGGAATTTCCCAATCAGTTGCACGTGTATGCGCGGCTTTCGGATCGGGCTCATGCACGCATCATCAGCATCGACACCGCGCCGTGTCATGCCATCGAAGGTGTGCGGATCGTCATCACTCATGAGGACATCCCCGGCCTGAAAGACATCGGTCCGCTGTTGCCTGGCGATCCGCTGCTGGCCATCGACAAGGTCGAGTTCGTCGGTCAGCCGGTGCTGGCCGTGGCTGCACGTGATCTGGACACCGCCCGCAAGGCCGCGATGGCCGCCGTGATCGAGTACGAAGACCTGGAACCGGTACTGGATGTGGTGCAGGCCCTGCGCCAGAAGCATTTCGTGCTCGACAGTCACACCCACAAGCGCGGCGACTCGGCGACCGCCCTGCAAGGTGCAACCCATCGCTTGCAAGGCAACCTGCACATCGGTGGGCAGGAGCATTTCTATCTGGAGACGCAGATCGCCTCGGTGATGCCCACCGAAGATGGCGGCATGATCGTCTACAGCTCGACTCAGAACCCTACCGAAATCCAGAAACTGGTCGCCGAAGTGCTGGACGTTCCGATGAACCGGATCGTGGTCGACATGCGGCGTATGGGCGGCGGCTTTGGCGGCAAGGAAACCCAGGCGGCCAGCCCAGCGTGCCTGTGCGCTGTCGTGGCGCGCCTCACCGGCCAGCCGACCAAGATGCGCCTGCAACGTGTCGAAGACATGATCATGACCGGCAAGCGCCACCCGTTCTACATCGAGTACGACGTGGGTTTCGATGACAACGGCCGCCTGCAGGGCATCGAGCTTGATCTGGCCGGCAACTGCGGTTATTCGCCTGACTTGTCGGCCTCCATTGTCGACCGCGCCATGTTTCACGCCGACAACGCCTATTACTTGGGCGAAGCGACGATCAACGGCCATCGCTGCAAGACCCACACGGCGTCCAACACCGCCTACCGCGGCTTCGGTGGCCCGCAAGGCATGGTCGCCATCGAAGAGGTCATGGATTGCATCGCCCGCTACTTGGGCAAGGACCCGCTGGCGGTGCGCAAGGCCAACTATTACGGCAAGACCGAGCGCAACGTCACCCACTATTACCAGACGGTCGAGCACAACCTGCTGGAAGAAATGACGACCGATCTTGAGCAGAGTTGCGAGTACGCCGAGCGCCGTGAAGCGATTCGCGCGTTCAACGCCAGCAGCCCGATTCTGAAGAAAGGCCTGGCGCTGACCCCGGTCAAGTTCGGCATTTCGTTTACCGCCAGCTTTCTCAATCAGGCAGGTGCGCTGATCCATATCTACACCGACGGCAGCATTCACCTGAACCACGGCGGGACCGAGATGGGCCAGGGCCTCAACGTCAAGGTCGCGCAGGTGGTGGCCGAGGTGTTTCAGATCGATATCGAGCGCATCCAGATCACCGCCACCAATACCGACAAGGTGCCCAACACCTCGCCTACCGCTGCTTCCAGTGGCACCGACCTCAACGGCAAGGCCGCGCAGAACGCAGCCGAAATCCTCAGGCAGCGACTGGTCGAGTTTGCCGCGAAGCATTTCAAGATCGAGGAAAGCCAGGTCGAGTTTCGCAATGGCCATGTGCGGGCTGGCGAGACGCTGCTGTCGTTCGCAGAGCTGGCTCAATTGGCGTGGATGGGTCAGGTTTCGCTGTCCAGCACCGGCTATTACAAGACACCGAAGATTTTCTATGATCGCAGCCAGGCGCGGGGGCGGCCGTTCTACTACTTCGCCTTTGGTGCTGCTTGCGCGGAAGTGATCGTCGACACGCTGACCGGCGAATACAAGATGCTGCGCACCGACATCCTGCATGACGTCGGCGCCTCGCTGAACCCGGCCATCGACATCGGTCAGGTCGAAGGCGGCTACATTCAGGGCGCGGGCTGGCTGACCACCGAAGAGCTGGTGTGGAACGCCAAGGGCAAACTGGTGACCACAGGACCCGCCTCGTACAAGATTCCCGCCGTGGCCGACATGCCACTGGACCTGCGGGTCAAACTGGTGGAAAACCGCAAGAACCCTGAAGACACGGTATTTCACTCCAAGGCCGTGGGCGAACCGCCGTTCATGCTGGGCATTGCCGCGTGGTGCGCGATCAAGGACGCTGTGGCCAGCCTGGGCGACTACCGCCACCAACCCCGCATCGACGCGCCTGCGACGCCGGAGAAGGTGCTGTGGGGTTGCGAACAGATGCGCGAACAGGGGAAAACCGCATGCCTGTGATCCCTACTGATCGTTCCTCACGCTCCGCGTGGGAATACCTCTCAGGACGCTCCGCGTCCCGACGTACACGCCGAAACACCTGCGTGAACCGACCCAGTGGGACGCAGAGCGTCCCGGGCTGCATGCCCACGCGGAGCGTGGGCACGATCATCAATCACCACACCGATCGTTCCTCACGCTCCGCGTGGGAATGCCTCACAAGACGCTCCGCGTCCCGGCGGACACACAGAACCCTCTGCGCAAACCGACCCAATGGGGCGCAGAGCGTCCCGGGCTGCATGCCCATGCAGAGCGTGGGCACGATCATCAATCACCACACCGATCGTTCCTCACGCTCCGCGTGGGAATGCCTCACAAGACGCTCCGCGTCCCGGCGGACACACAGAACCCTCGGCGCAAACCGACCCAATGGGACGCAGAGCGTCCCGGGCTGCATGCCCATGCAGAGCGTGGGCACGATCATCAATCACCACACCGATCGTTCCTCACGCTCCGCGTGGGAATGCCTCACAAGACGCTCCGCGTCCCGGCGGACACACAGAACCCTCGGCGCAAACCGACCCAATGGAACGCAGAGCGTCCTGGGCTGCATGCCCACGCAGAGCGTGGGCATGCCTCACAAGACGCTCCGCGTCCCGGGGACACACAGAACCCTCGGCGCAAACCGACCCAATGGAACGCGGAGCGTCCCGGGCTGCATACCCACGCAGAGCGTGGGCACGATCACCAATCGCCACACTGATCGTTCCTCACGCTCCGCGTGGGAATGCCTCACAAGACGCTCCGCGTCCCGGCGGACACACAGAACCCTCGGCGCAAACCGACCCAATGGAACGCAGAGCGTCCCGGGCTGCATGCCCACGCGGAGCGTGGGCACGATCATCAATCACCACACCGATCGTTCCTCACGCTCCGCGTGGGAATGCCTCTCAGGACGCTCCGCGTCCCGGCGGACACACAGAACCCTCTGCGCAAACCGACCCAATGGAACGCGGAGCGTCCCGGGCTGCATGCCTACGCAGAGCGGGGTGCAGCCATGAATAACTGGATAAGCGCCCTCGCCGATCTGCAGGCCCGTGGCGAGCCTGGAATTCTGGTGACGATCATCGAGGAGCTGGGTTCGACGCCGCGCAATGCCGGTTCGAAGATGGTGGTCAGTGCCGAGCGGATTCACGACACCATCGGTGGCGGGCATCTGGAATACAAGGCCATGGAGATCGCCCGTGAAATGCTCGCCAGCGGCACGCGGCAGACCCGGCTGGAGCGCTTCAACCTGGGCGCGAGCCTGGGCCAATGCTGCGGCGGCGTGAACGTGCTGCTGTTCGAGCCCATGGGCGAGCCGGTCGCGCAGATAGCCGTATTCGGAGCCGGGCATGTCGGCCGCGCGCTGGTGCCGCTGCTGGCCAGCCTGCCCTGCCGGGTACGCTGGATCGATTCCCGCGAGAACGAATTCCCGGAATCGATGCCTGATGGCGTCGTAAAGATCATCAACGATGAACCGGTCGATGAAGTCGCGAATCTGCCTGCAGGCAGTTACTGCATCGTCATGACCCACAACCATCAGCTCGACCTTGAATTGACCGCCGCCATCCTCAAGCGTGGCGATTTCGGCTACTTCGGCCTGATCGGTTCGCGCACCAAGCGGGTCAAGTTCGAACACCGGCTGCGTGAACGCGGTTTCGAGCCCGGCCTGCTGCAACGCATGCGCTGCCCGATGGGGCTCGCTGAAGTGAAAGGCAAGCTGCCCATCGAAATCGCCGTGTCCATCGCCGCCGAGGTCATCGCCACCTACAACGCAGACTTTGGCCAGCAACGCGCCAACACCCAACCTATCGCCAAACTGCTGCCCGCCTCGCGTCGCAGCAGGTCGTCATGAGATGCCCATGAGTTCAGTTACGTCCCGCAAAGCCTATCGCGCCGCCATCATCCACAGCATTGCCGACCCTGCCCAAGTCGGACCTGATGCGTCCTTCGAATACTTCGCGGATGGCCTGATGCATGTCGAAAACGGCAGGATCACTGCCATCGGCCACGCCGAGGAGCTGCTGGCAACGCTGGATGACGATGTCGAGCTGATCGAATACCCGGACGCCCTCATCACGCCCGGCTTCATCGACACCCACATCCACCTGCCGCAGACCGGTATGATCGGTGCGTATGGCGAGCAACTGCTGGACTGGCTCAACACTTATACTTTCCCCTGCGAGCGCCAGTTCGCCGATCCTGAGCATTCGGCGCAGGTCGCGGATATCTTCATCAAGGAACTGCTGCGCAACGGCACCACGACGGCGCTGGTATTCGGCAGCGTGCACAAGGAGTCGGTCGAGGCGTTCTTCAGCGCCGCGCAACAGCTCAACCTGCGCATGATTGCGGGCAAGGTGATGATGGACCGCAACGCGCCGGACTATCTGGTGGACACACCCGATTCAGGCTACGCCGACAGCAAGGCGCTGATCGAGCGCTGGCATGGGCAAGGTCGTTTGAGCTACGCCGTCACGCCGCGCTTCGCCCCGACCAGCAGCCCCGAGCAACTGGCGCTGGCGGGCCAACTGCTGCAGGAATACCCCGGCCTGTACATGCAGACCCACATCAGTGAAAACCTGCAGGAAGTCGAATGGGTCAAGGCGCTGTTCCCGGAGCGCAAGCACTACCTGGACGTCTACGACCACTTCAACCTGCTGAGCGAACGCTCGGTGTTTGCCCACGGCGTGCACCTGTGCGACGCGCAGTGCGCGCGACTGGCAGAAACCGGCTCGGCCATTGCCTTCTGCCCTACCTCGAACCTGTTTCTGGGCAGCGGCCTGTTCAACTTGCCGATGACCGAGAAGCACAAGGTCAATGTGGGTCTGGGCACCGATGTCGGTGGCGGCACCACTTTTTCGATCCTGCAGACGCTGAACGAGGCGTACAAGGTCATGCAGATGCAAGGCGCACGGTTGAGTCCGCTCAAGTCGTTGTACCTCGCGACACTCGGTGGCGCACGGGCGCTGCGTCTGGAGGACAAGGTCGGCAGCTTCAAGGTCGGCAACGAAGCGGATTTCGTGGTGCTGGACTACAACGCCACGCCGCTGCTGTCCTACCGCTTGAAGCAGGCGAAGGACATTGAAGAGATTCTGTTCGTGCTGATGACCCTCGGCGATGACAGGACCGTCAAGCAAACCTGGTCGGCAGGTGAACGGGTGCATGTGCGGGGGTGAATGCAACCTGTGGGAGGCGGCTTGCCGGCGAAGCGTTTTTTCAGGCCACGCGGCTGTGACTGGCCTGACGCCATCGCAGGCAAGCCGCCTCCCACAGTCACGTGTTTGCTGCGCGACAGCGCCAGGTTGAATACTTGATCGCGCCTCCCACACATTCAGCGAGGCAGGCTTTAGCCACTGAAGCTTGAACGCCTGTCAGGCCAGCCCCAAACTTTCGGCTGCCACCGGCACCACCAGAATCCCCGCCCGCAAGCCGTTCTTCACCTTCGGGTTCGGGAAGATGATCCGCGCGCCCTCTTCCTGCACCACCCAGCGTGAATCACTCACGTCTTCAGCAAGCACGAAGCCTTTTTTCAGCGGCGAGAAGTTCTCCACGTCATCGGCCAGATGAAACTTGAAAGCGTCGCTGCGCTTGATCACTTCCCGTGCCACGCTGAACAGTTGCAGGCCGTCGAGCGAATCGTCCGGCTCGGGCTCGGTGCCTTCGATCAACTGCTCAAGGCTCGCTCGCAGCGGCTCTAGGTTGACCTGCTGGTTCTGACCGAACGGCCGGGCCTTGCCCAGTTCAAGGGTGAAGGCTTCGACGCCCAACTGATCGTAGGTGTAGGCGCTGAACACGATCGACGGCTTGTTCTGCAACAGCACCGCGCTCATGCCTGCGGCGCGCAATCGGGCCAGTTCGCGGCGTGAATGCTTGCGGCCTTCTTTCCAGGGATACAGCGCAAACTGCTCGATCTTGGAGCCCCGGATCGCGGTGTGCAGGTCGTAATGCAGGCGGTAGCGGTCCGGCAGCTTGAAGAAGCTGGCCGCCAGCCGCTCGAGCTCACAGGCCCGCAAGGCCTCGGAACCGCCGTTTTGTTCGTGACGGCCGTTGAACAGCCGATTGACGTCCTGCTCGACGAAGCGTGTGCCGCGGCGCATGGCCTCGGGGTTGCCGAACAGGAACAGAATACGTGCGCGCGGTTTCAGATCGCCGCGCGCAATGCTGCGGATCAGTTGATCCAGCAGCTCGATGGGGGCCGTCTCGTTGCCGTGGATACCGGCTGACAGCAGCAGGTCAGTGCCGTTATCACGAGCCTCGGGCGGGCGAACTTCCAGCGCCCCCTCGCCCAGCCAGCGCATGCGCACGCCTTCGACGGTCAGTTGAGTCTTTTCCGCCGGCTCACGTCCGGCCAGGGTCAAATCAAGCAGTTTGCCGAGAGCGAGCATGGCGCTTCCTTACGGGTTGTTTCAGTGGTTGCAGTCAGGACCGTGCACATGGCCGTCTTCTTCGGCACCCATGTCGGCCGGTTCCATTTCCAGCTGCAGGCTGACCAGATTGGTGGCCAGTGGACGCAGCAGTAGGTTGGCGTATTCGGCGTCGTCTTCTTCGACGTCAACGCCGATCAGCAGTTGGCCACGGCCGTCCTGCTGAATCCACAATTCCTTGCCCTGCCAGATGACGGCAACGCGGGTGCAGGAGGTTTCCAGCTGGGTGCCATCGGTGTCTTCGAGGATTAACTGCAGGGCGTCGCTCATGTTCGGAATGCTCTTGAAAGGGAAAATCATGCGTCGGGCCGTGGCTCGACGCGCAGGTTTCAAACGAGTTGAAAAGGATAAACGGCGCCCAGTTTAAGGATTTGCGTCAGTTCATCCAATGCCGTTCGGCATTCGGTCAGCAATCGGGGATCGGCCAGATCGTTTTCGCTCATGCGGTCACGGTAGTGCCGGTCGACCCATTGCGTCAGGGTTTCGTACAGCGGCGCGGTCATGATCACGCCGGGATTGACGGCCGCCAGTTCGGTTTCATTGAGCGCCACCCGCAAGCGCAGGCAGGCCGGACCACCGCCGTTCTGCATGCTCTGCTTGAGGTCGAACACCTTCACCTCGGCCACCGGACTGTCATCCGTGATCAGGCGTTGCAGGTAGTTCCAGACGCTGCTGTTGGCCTGACATTCCTGCGGCACGATCAGCAGCATCGAGCCGTCAGGGCGCGACAGCAACTGACTGTTGAACAGGTAAGAGCGCACCGCATCGGACACCGAGACCTCGGCACGCGGCACGCAGATCGCCGTTAACTGGCCGCCAACCCGCGCAAGTTTCTCGCGCAGTTCGTCCAGCATCGAGTCAGTGTGAAGGAATGCGTCCTCGTGGTAGAACAGCACCTCGCCATTACCCACCGCAATCACGTCATTGTGGAACACGCCCTGATCGATCACCGACGGATTCTGCTGGCCGTAGACCACGCCTTCATCGCTCAGACCGTGCAGACGGGCAACGGCTTTCGAAGCCTCCAGCGTCTGCCGGGCCGGGTATTTCTGTGGCGCGGGATAGCGGGTGTCAAAGGCGCTGCGCCCGAACACGAAAAACTCCACACCCGCCTCCCCGTAGTCCCGGCAAAACCGCGTGTGGTTCGCCGCGCCCTCGTCACCGAACTGGGCGACGGCAGGCAAGGCAGCGTGATGGGCGAAGTGCTGAGAATCGACGAACATCGCGCCCAGTACGCGGCTGGTGGTCGGATGCTCGATGCTGCGGTGGTACTTGCAATTGAGGTTGGCGGCCGTGAAGTGCACGCGGCGGTCGGCCGTGTCGGCACTCGGGCTGACAGTCGCGGCATTGGCGACCCACATGCTCGACGCCGAGCAACTGGCGACCAGCAGCGGCATGTCCTGCCGTGCGGCCTTCTCGATCACCTGCTCGTCGGTGCCAGTGAAACCCAGTTGACGCAGACCCGCCACGTCAGGCCGTTCCTGCGGTGCGAGCACACCCTGGGTGAACCCCAGGTCCATGAGCGCTTTCATCTTGGCCAGCCCCTGCAAGGCTGCTTCACGCGGGTTCGAGCATTGCTGGCTGTTGCTCTGGGACGCGACGTTACCGTAGGACAACCCGCCGTAGTTGTGGGTAGGCCCGACCAGACCGTCAAAATTCACTTCACAGGATTTCATCGGCAAGGCTCCGTGGATCTGTTTTTATAAGCAATCGTTCGCGCACTGTCAGCTCAGCCTGATGCCCGGAGTCAGCGTGGTCGGCAGCGTCAGGCTACCGGTTTCAAGGGATGCCACTGGATACGCGCAGTAATCGGCGGCGTAATAGGCGCTGGCGCGATGATTGCCCGACGCACCCACACCACCAAATGGCGCGCTGCTGGCTGCACCAGTCAACTGCTTGTTCCAGTTGACGATACCGGCGCGGCTTTCCAGCCAGAACTGCTGATAGCGCGCTTCGGAGTCCGACAGCAGACCGGCTGCAAGGCCGTAGTGCGTGTCGTTGGCTTCGGCAATGGCCGCGTCGAAATCGGCGTAGCGAATCACCTGCAACAGTGGGCCGAACAACTCTTCGTCGGAGCGCTCGCTGACAGCCGTCACATCGATGATGCCGGGGGTCAGCAAGGCAGACTGGGCCAGCGGCTGACGCATTTCAAGCAGCGACACCGCGCCCTTGGCCAGCAGAATGCGCTGGGCGTCCAGCAGGCCGAGCGCGGCGTCCAGCGAAATCACCGAGCCCATGAACGGCGCAGGCTGCTGATCGAACGAGCCGACTTCGATGGTTTCGCTGACTGCAACCAGACGGGCCAGAAAGGCATCGCCCCACTCGCCCTGCGGCACCAGCAGCCTGCGTGCACAGGTGCAACGCTGACCGGCGGAAATGAAAGCCGACTGGATCACGGTGTACACCGCAGCGTCCACGTCCTGCACTTCATCGACCACCAGCGGATTGTTGCCGCCCATTTCCAGGGCGAGGATCTTGTCCGGACGGCCTGCAAACTGCTGATGCAACGCGTTGCCGGTGCGACTAGAACCGGTGAAGAACAGCCCGTCGATACCCGGATTGGCGGCCAGCGCGATGCCGGTTTCACGATCACCCTGCAACAGGTTGAGCACACCGGCTGGCAGCCCGGCTTCGATCCAGCACTTGACGGTCAGCTCGGCGACTTTCGGGGTCAGTTCACTGGGCTTGAACAGCACGCTATTACCGGCCAGCAGTGCAGGCACGATGTGACCGTTGGGCAAGTGACCGGGGAAATTGTAAGGGCCGAATACGGCAACCACACCGTGCGGCTTGTGGCGCAGCACCGCAGTGGCGTCGCCCAGCGGGCCGCTTTTTTCGCCGGTGCGCTCGCGATAGCTCTGTACCGAAATCGCGACCTTGTTGACCATGGTGGTCACTTCGGTAACCGATTCCCACAGCGGCTTGCCGGTTTCTTCACCGATACAGCGCGCCAGTTCGTCGGCGTGATGCTTGAGACGTGCAGCGAAGGCTTCGAGCACGTCGATGCGCTCCTGCAACGAACGCCGCGCCCAGCCCGGAAAGGCCTGTCGGGCGGCCTGCACCGCCAGATCGACCTGCCCGGCCGTCGCGCCCTGACCGGACCACAGCACCTGCTGGGTCACCGGATTCAGCGACGTGATGGTCTCACCCTGCCCGGCCTGCCAGGCACCTGCGATATACAGCGTACTCATCAGACTCCCTCCCGCGCCGCCGACAGCGGCACTGCCCGCACGTTGTCGCCAGCACTCATGCGCAGGCGTTTGGCGGTCATCGGATCGACCACCAGGGTGCCTGCGGCAAAGCGCGCCGGTCCGACCGTGATGCGGCAGTCCTCGCGCTTGCGGTTGTAGATCAGAAATTGTGGCGCATCGTCGCCCGGCGTGCCGATGGCCAGGACCAGCGCCTGGCTGTCGTGTACCGCCCGGATCTTGCCGGTTTCGCATTCGATAGCCGGCCCGGCGTCGAAGATGTCGACGTAGCCCTGATAACTGAAGCCTTCGGCCTTGAGCATGGTCAACGCGGGCTCGGTGTCAGCGTGTACACGGCCGATCACGTTGCGGGCATCTTCGGACAGAAAACAGGTGTACAGCGGAAACTTGGGCATCAGTTCGGCGATGAACGCCTTGTTGCCGACACCGGTCAGGTAATCGGCCTGGCTGAATTCCATCTTGAAGAAGTGTCGGCCCAGACTTTCCCAGAACGGCGAACGTCCGTTCTCGTCGGACATGCCGCGCATTTCGGCGATGATCTTGTTGCCGAACAATTTCGGAAACTCGGCAATGAACAGCATGCGCGCCTTGGACAGCAGGCGGCCGTTGAGGCCGTTGCGTGCGTCGCTGCGCAGGAACAGGGAGCACAGCTCCGAGTTGCCGGTCAGGTCGTTGGCCAGGAACAGGGTCGGAATCTCGCGATAGATGTTCAGTTCCTGCGACGCGCTGACAGTCAGGCCGACCCGGTAGTTGTACCAGGGCTCACGCAGGCCGACGGCACCGGCAATGGCCGAGATACCCACCACGCGTCCTTCATCGTCTTCGAGCACGAACAGGTAGTCCGCGTCGCCCCGCTCGGCTTCGCCGCGAAAGGTCTTTTCAGCCCAGCCAACACGATGCGCCAGGCGCTGCTCGTTGGCTGGCAGGGTCGTCAGACCGGCACCGGTACTGCGCGCCAATTCGATCAGCGCGGGCAGATCACTGCTGCGTACGGGACGAACGATCATGTTATCTCCTCAGCGGCTCTCAAGAGCCTCGAAACTCGCTTAACAGCTTTCGCAGGTCTGACTCAGACCGCCACGATCCGCACACTGGCACCTTCACCGACACCCAGCGCTTCGGCGGCCTGCAGGCTCAGCACCACCGGACGACCAGGCGCCCAGTCCAGCTCCAGCAGCACGGCGCGGTAATCCTGCAGCAGACCATTGGCGACCAGATACGGACGTCCGCCCCGGCCGACATCACTGGCATTGCCGCTGTTGGCGCCCGCTTCGATCTTCACAGGAACAAGTCTGCTCTGGGCAATCGAACGAATGCCGGAGACCCGTGCGTGCAGGGTCGGACCGCCGTCGAAAATGTCGATGTAGTGATCGGTTTCGAAGCCTTCGCGCATGAGGATGTCGAAGGTGATCTGTGCACGCGGGTGCACCTGTCCCATGGCTTCCTGCGCTTCATCGGGCAGCAGCGGCACGTAGATCGGGTAATGCGGCATCAGTTCGGCGAGAAAGGTGCGGCTTTTCAGCCCGCACAAACGCTCTGCGGCAGCATAGTTGAGGTCGAAGAAGTTACGACCGATGGCGTCCCAGAACGGCGAGTCGCCATTCTCGTCGCTGTAGCCGACGATCTCGGTCACCACCGAATCGGCAAAGCGCTCGGGATGACTGGCGACGAACAGCAGGCGGCCTCGGGAGTTAAGTTCCGACCACGGCGTGCCGACCAGTTCAGGCACGACATAGAAGCTGGTCAGGAGGCTGTTGCCGGTCAGGTCGTGACACTGCGACAGCACGTGAATCTTGTTATGGATTTTCAACTCGCGAGACGCGTGCACAAAGGTCTCGTTGCGAAAGCTGTAGAACGGCTCGGAATAGCCCGCCGAGGCGACGATGCCCGAACAGCCCACCAGTTGTCCGCTCTCGCTGTCTTCCAGCACGAAGAAGTAGGTCTCTTCGCCGTTGAAGCTGACTTCTGCAGCGAACGAGGCCTCCGAGGAGCCGATCTTGTCGCTCAGGCGGCCAGCATCGTCGGGCAAGGACGTGACACCAATCGGGCTGTCGGCGGCGAGGCGTTGAACCTCGGCCAGATCAGCCATTTGCGCGGGGCGCATCACCAGCATGGTGCCACTCCTTGTAGATCCACAGGCCGGAACGACCGGCGCTAAAAAAGCACCACGCGGCGTCTTGCCCGCAGGGTGCCAGAAAAAAGGCCGGTGCCCGCCCTGGCGGGCACCGGCAGGTAACGCGTTGACTCAGGACGTCAGTTTGGCGACGGCGCGCTCGAAGCGGTTCAGGCCTTCGTCAATGTCGGCGTCTTCGATCACCAGACTTGGCGCGAAACGAATCACGTCAGGGCCGGCCTGCAGAATCATCAGGTCCTGAGCTTCGGCCGCATTGAAGAAGTCCTTGGCCTTGCCTTTCCAGGCATCGGACAGCACGCAGCCGATCAACAGACCGAGGCCGCGCACTTCGGTGAACACACCATATTGCTGGCCGATCTTTTCCAGACGGGTCTTGAACCGCTCGTGCTTGGCCTTGACGCCCGCCAGTACTTCAGGGGTGTTGACGACGTCGATCACCGCCTCGCCCACAGCGCAGGCGAGCGGGTTGCCACCATACGTGGTGCCATGTACGCCGACGGCCAGGTGTTTGGCGAGTTTGTCGGTGGTCAGCATGGCCGCCAGCGGGAAGCCGCCGCCAATGCTCTTGGCGCTGGAAAGAATGTCCGGGGTCACGCCGTAATGCATGTAGGCGAACAGATGGCCGCTACGACCCATGCCGCTCTGCACTTCGTCGAACACCAGCAGGGCCTTGTGCTCGTCACACAGCGTGCGCGCGCCTTGCAGGTATTCCAGCTCGCCGGGCAGCACACCGCCCTCGCCCTGAATCGGCTCCAGCACTACCGCGCAGGTCTTGTCGGAGACCGCCGCTTTCAGCGCCTCAAGGTCGTTGTAAGGCACGTGGCTGATGCCGGTGATCTTCGGGCCGAAACCGTCGGAGTATTTCGGCTGACCACCGACGCTCACGGTGAACAACGTGCGACCGTGAAAGCTGTTCACGGCGGCGATGATTTCGTACTTCTCAGGCCCGTACAGGTCATGCGCCACACGACGGGCCAGCTTGAAGGCGGCTTCGTTGGCTTCGGCACCGGAGTTACAGAAGAACACGCGATCGGCGAAGGTCGCGTCCACCAGCTTTTTGGCCAGACGCAGAGTCGGCTCGTTGGTGAAGACGTTCGACACATGCCACAGATTATTGGCCTGCTCGGTCAAGGCACCGACCAGCGCCGGGTGGCAGTGGCCCAGAACGTTGACGGCGATCCCGCCCGAAAAATCCACCAGCTCACGGCCCGCCTGGTCCCAGACTCGGGAGCCCGCGCCACGTACAGGAATGAACCCGGCCGGCGCGTAGTTGGGGACCATTACCTGGTCGAAATCGGCGCGTTGCACCGCAGCATGCTCAACGGACATCGGAGTCTCCTGATGAGGAACGCCTGCCTGAAACTGGCGAGCGATAGAAAGATTGTAAGGACAGATTCGGCTTCGACCTTGCCGCCAGGCGACAACTTGTTACAGCGCAAAACCGTGTTTTTTCAAGGTTTTCGGCAATGCGACATATTGCGTCACAAAGGCGCAGTTTAAACCGATTGGGGGGCGGGTGTCTGGCCCGGCGCTGTCGGCGCGCGCAGATTGATGCGCCGCCGTGACAGAGGTGTTTCAGCCGCGCTCTGCCGGCACAGGAGAAAGCTCGAACGGGCTGCTGCTGCGTCGCTGGTTGCGGTCTTCACGGGGCGTGGCGCCGAAGAAGTTGCGGTAAGCGCTGGAGAAGTGCGGCCCGGAGGAGAAACCGCAGGACAGGCCGATCTGGATGATCGATTTGCTGGTCTGCATCAGCATCTGGCGTGCCTTGTTCAGGCGCAGTTCCAGGTAGTACTGGCTGGGCACGCGATTGAGGTACTGCTTGAAGATGCGCTCCAGCTGACGACGCGACACGCAGACATGCTGGGCAATCTCATCGGTGGTCAGCGGCTCTTCGATGTTGGCTTCCATCAGCAGCACCGCCTGGGTGAGCTTCGGATGGCTGGAACCCAGCCGGTTCTGCAACGGGATGCGCTGACGCTCACCGCCCTCGCGAATGCGCTCCACCACCAGTTCTTCGGAAACCGCACCCGCCAGTTCAGCGCCATGATCCCGGGACAGCACTGCCAGCAAGAGATCGAGCACCGACATGCCGCCGCAGGCCGTCAGGCGGTCGCGGTCCCAATCGAACAAGTGGCTGGTGGCGATGACTTTCGGGAAGCGCTCGCTGAAATCGTCCTGCCAGCGCCAGTGCACAGCGGCGCGATAGCCGTCGAGCAACCCGAGTTGCGCCAACGGGTAAACGCCCGCCGACAGACCGCCAATCGAACAGCCGGCACGCACCAGTTGCTTGAGGGCACTGCCGAGCACCGATGCCACAGGAGCAGGTGGCTCGTCCGCCAGCAGAAACAGCTTGTCCAGCCCGTCCAGACGCCCGGCCCAGGGCTCGCCCGGCAATTGCCAGCCGCCGGTAGCGGCGGGATCGGCAGGTTCGGCCTGCAGAAACGACAGTTCGTAGACCACTTCAGGGTGCACGCGCTGGGCCATGCGCAAGGCTTCCTCGGCAAGCGCCAGGGTCAGGGCTTTGGTGCCAGGCCAGACAAGGAAACCTATTCGATGGGCAGTCATTGGGACATCCGATACGTATCGCCGCAAAAGCCAAGCCCATGAACAGGCTCGATCTGGAATCTCCAGGTCATGTCGCGTGTCGCGCAGCATGCCCTGTTCCGTTGCAAAAAGGCACCGCCGAAGCGGTGCCACTCATCACTTCAAGCTGCCGGACAGAAACTGCTGCAGGCGCTCGGTCTGCGGATTGGCCAGCACTTCACGCGGGTCGCCACGTTCCAGCACCACGCCCTGATGCAGAAAGACCAACTGGTTGGAGACTTCACGGGCAAAGCCCATTTCGTGGGTCACCACCACCATGGTCCGGCCTTCCTGCGCCAGACCCTGCATGACCTTGAGCACATCGCCGACCAGCTCAGGATCGAGTGCCGACGTCGGCTCATCGAACAGCATCACCTCAGGCTCCATCGCCAGCGCGCGGGCAATCGCCACGCGCTGCTGCTCGCCACCGGACATGTGCCCCGGATAGGCATCCTTGCGGTGCCCGACGCCGACCTTGGCCAGGTAATACTCGGCCTTTTCCAGCGCTTCCTTCTTCGGAACGCCCAGCACATGCACCGGCGCCTCGATGATGTTCTGCAGCGCAGTCATGTGCGACCAAAGATTGAAATGCTGGAACACCATGGACAGGCGTGAGCGCATGCGCTGCAACTGCTTGCCGTCCGCGGCCTTCAGACCGCCGTCCTTGTTCGGGACCAGCTTGAGCTCTTCACCATTGAGCAGAATCTTGCCCGCATGAGGCTGCTCAAGCAGATTGATGCAACGCAGAAACGTGCTTTTGCCCGAGCCGCTGGAGCCGATGATGCTGATCACATCGCCAGCGCTGGCCGTCAGGGACACGCCCTTGATCACTTCATGGCTGCCATACCGCTTGTGCAGGTCCTGGACTTCCAGTTTGTTCATGCTTTGGTTTCTCACGGAACGATCAATCACTGAGCAGGCGTCCCTGACGCAGCGCCGTGCGCCCCGCCACTTTGGCCAGCCAGAAACCGGGTTGAGCGTAGCGAAGCCGCTCGATGGCAAACAGCACACCGGCAGTATTCGCGCAAAGGGTGCTGACCTGATCGGACAGCGGATCGATGACTTCGAACAGCGGCTCGCCGGGCTCGACCCACTCACCAGGGGCGCGCAGGAACGTCACCACACCGGGATGCGGCGCGTAGAGCAATTCAGTGCCTTCGAACGGCATGCCTTCGCAGGCTTCATGCGCGGGCTGAGGCCAGTCGCCACTGATAAAACCCTGTTCGGCCAGAAACGCCAGAATGCCTTCGGCATGGGCTTGGGCTTCGGGCCTGCCGGTGTCGGCCTGACCGCCCAGCTCGATGGTGGTCGCCAGACACGCCAGTGGAATCTGTGCCTGCGGGAAGATCCGCGACAAACGCAGCCACGGCAACGAACAGGCTTCGTCGAATGAGCTGCCGCCAGAATCTTCGGCAAGCAACCCGACCTTGACGTTCAGGTGCGCCGACAACGAACGCCACTGCGGCCAGTGCTGGGGCAGCGCGTACATGTGCAGCGCGGCATCGGCGTCGCAGTGCAGATCGAGCACCACGTCAGCAACGCAGGCGTGCTTGAGCAGAATCCGCTGCATGCCCTGCAGCTCGCATTGCGGCGCAGGCAGACGCTCGAGCACGGTGCTCATGGCCTGACGAATCAACTGAGTATTGGCGCGCGGATCGTCGCCCAATTGCCCTTCCAGCAACTCGGCAACCGGTTCGCTCAATTCAGTGAAGTCGCGATTGAAGTTCTTGCCGCTGCCGAATTCGAACCGCCCTTGATGCGCGCCTTGCAGCAGTTGGCCGAGGCCCAGCGGATTGGCGACCGGCACCAGTTCGATGATGCCTTTCAGCGCGCCCTGTTGCTCAAGCTCGGTGAGGCGTTTCTTCAACTCCCACGCAGTGCGCATGCCCGGCAGTTCGTCGGCGTGCAGGCTGGCCTGAATGTAGGCCTTGCGCTCGCCGGAACCGAAACTGAAAACGCTCAACTGGCGCTGGGTGCCGAGGGTGCTCCACGGCAATACATGATCGACTCTTTGCATTTCAGACCTTCCGTGGGGCCATGTAGCCCAGCCAGCGACGTTCGGCCATCTTGAACAGTCGCACCAGAATGAATGTCAGGCACAGATAGAAAACGCCTGCGGTGATGTACGCCTCGAAAGGCAGGTAGAACTGGGCATTGACCGTACGGGCCGCGCCGGTGATATCGATGAGGGTCACGATGGACGCCAGACTGGTGGTCTGCAGCATCATGATCACTTCGTTGCTGTACTGCGGCAGCGCCCGGCGCAGGGCCGAAGGCAGCAGGATGCGACGGTACATTTTCGAGCGCGACATGCCCATCGCCCGCGCCGCTTCGATTTCCCCGGCAGGCGTTGCCTTGAGGCTGCCTGCGATGATTTCGGCGGTGTAGGCGCTGGTGTTCACGGCGAAGGCCAGACAGGCGCAAAACGTTGCGCTGGACAGCCATGGCCACAGAACGCTTTCACGCACGGCTTCAAACTGGGCCAGTCCGTAATAGATCAGGAACAGCTGCACCAGCATCGGCGTGCCTCGAATCACGTAGGTGTACAACCAGGCCGGCATGTTCACCCATGGGTTTTTCGAGACCCGCATCAGCCCCAGAGGCAGTGCTGCGAGCAGACCGAAACCCAGGGAAATCGCCAGCAGCTTGAGGGTCACCAACAGGCCGCCGAAGTACAGCGGCAGGCTTTCCCAGATGACGTTGTAGTCGAAAATCATAGGTCAGCCGCCCTGACGCCCACGGAGTAGCGTTTTTCCAGATAACGCAGGGCCAGCAGCGAAACACTGGTAATCACCAGATACATCGCCGCGACCGCGAGAAAGAAAGTGAAGGGTTCGCGGGTGGCATCGGCCGCCTGCTTGGCCTTGAACATCATGTCCTGCAGACCGACCACTGAAATCAGCGCGGTGGCCTTGGTCAGTACCAGCCAGTTGTTGGTGAAACCGGGGATCGCCAGACGGATCATCTGCGGCACCAGGATGCGGAAAAACACTTTGCCGCTGCTCATGCCATACGCCATGCCCGCCTCGGCCTGGCCCTTGGGGATGGCCATGAACGCACCGCGGAAGGTCTCGGACAGGTAGGCGCCAAAGATGAAGCCCAGCGTGCAGATGCCGGCTGCGAACGGGTCGAGATCGATGTAATCCTCAAAACCCAGTATCGGCGCGACACGATTGAGCAGGTCCTGACCGCCATAGAAGATCAGCAGAATCAAAACCAGATCGGGGATACCGCGAATCACGGTGCTGTACAGATCACCCAGCCAGGCCAGCCAGCGCACCGGCGACAGACGAAGCGCCACGCCGATCAGACCGAGAACGATCGCCAGGGCCATCGATGACAGCGCCAACTGCAACGTCAGCCAGGCACCTTCGAGGATCACAGCCCCGTAGCCTTTCAACATCATGTGCGGTCCTCAAGCGTGGAATAAAAAATGGCGCAAGCCAGCGAGTCTGTTTGCGCCATTTCGGTCAGTACCTTGCGGCGGTTTTATTTGCCGTAAATGTCGAAATCGAAGTACTTGTCCTGGATTGCCTTGTACTTGCCATTGGCACGAATTGCAGCGATGGCAGCGTTGAGACGGTCAAGGTTGGCCTTGTCGCCCTTGCGCACAGCGATGCCGATGCCGTCACCGAAGTATTTCGGGTCGGTGAACGACGGGCCGACGAATGCGTAACCCTTGCCAGCGTCGGTCTTCAGGAAACCGTCCTGCAGCAGGGTCGCATCAGCCACGGTACCGTCCAGACGACCGGCGCCGATGTCCAGATAGATTTCGTTCTGCGAACCGTATGGCGTCACTTCGACACCCAGAGGCGCCAGCGTTTCACGGGCGAAACGCTCGTGAATCGAACCACGCTGCACGCCGATCTTCTTGCCCTTGAGCTCAGCCAGGTTGTCGCTGACCGTGGTGCCTTCCTTCATGACCAGACGAGCCGGGGAATTGTAGTACTTGCCGGTGAAGTCCACGGACTTCTTGCGGTCTTCGGTAATGGACATCGAAGACAGGATCGCGTCGATCTTGCGGACTTTCAGCGCAGGGATCAGGCCGTCGAATTCCTGTTCGACCCACGTGCACTTGGCTTTCATTTCTTCACACAGCGCATTGCCGATGTCGTAGTCGAAACCGACAATGCTGCCGTCCGGCGCCTTGGAGGCGAACGGAGGGTACGCGGCTTCAATACCGATTTTCAGCGGCTTTTCGTCAGCGAATGTCGGCTGGGCAAGCACGGACAACGCCAGCGCGCCAATAAGCATGAGCTTTTTCATTTACAGAACTCCATCGGTAAAGCACGACAAGTGGCAGAGTGGGCAGCGCCCATTATGCGAAAGGACCATCCAGAGAGAGCGACATCAGGCATCCGATACCGTGTTTCGGTTCACCGGCCTCTGACGAGTGAGGGGCATTTTAACGACAGGCTCGAAGTCGATATTTCTTCAATGCGACAACAAGTTACAGAAGCGCCTGAAAAGCCCGTGCGGCCTGTTGACGAAGCTGAAATCACGTGATCCAGCAGAGCAGACCCAACCTATCAATACAGCAAAAAGCGCGCCCATTATTGGCAAAGCCTTCTAATCCGGCAAGCCCAGCGTGTGATCGGCCTGGAGAATCGTCTTCGGGCACTGCTTATTCCTACAAATAACGGGACGAATGTCCCACAAGGAAGCAGACAGGAGAAACAGCGTGTAGACGCGTAACAGGTCGATATATCCCGGCCGGAAAGCCAGAAGCTGATCGTGCAGATGCTCAGCGACCGCATGCAGCCGGGACGCAGAGCGTCCTGAGAGGCATTCCCACGCAGAGCGCTCGTCGTTATACACAAGTCCGTCTCGACACTGATCGTGCCCATCGCTCCGCGTGGGCATGCCTCCCGTGACGCTCCGCGTCACAAATGGCACAGACTGAGGATTCAGTAAGCCGAGCGCATGACGTGGATAACGCTGGAGCTTGGGCACACAGCTGCGCCACATTCCAGAGCGGACGCGGAGCGTCCTGGGAGGCATTCCCACGCAGAGCGTAGGAACGATCATCATCGTATTCCTCCAGGAGGATTTGTGTATAACGCCGAGCGCGGAGCGTGAGGAACGATCAGTGGGGTATCAGACAGTGATGATCGTGCATCCGACGCAAGTGTGGCGGACGCGGAGCGTCCCGAGAGGCATTCCCACGCCGGAGCGTGGGAATGATCAGTGGGGTATCAGGCGGCGCTCATGGTCTTGTGGGTTTCGATCAGGTGCTGAACAACACCTGGATCGGCCAGGGTGGAGATGTCGCCCAAGGCGTCGTACTCACCGGTCGCGATCTTGCGCAGGATGCGGCGCATGATCTTGCCCGAGCGGGTTTTCGGCAGGCCCGGCGCCCACTGGATGAAGTCAGGCGAGGCAATCGGACCGATCTCCTTGCGCACCCAGTTGCGCAGTTCGATGCGCAGCGCTTCATCCGCCGTTTCGCCGGCATTGAGCGTGACGTACACGTAGATGCCCTGCCCTTTCAGATCATGCGGCACACCGACCACCGCCGCCTCGGCGACTTTCGGGTGCGCGACCATCGCGCTTTCGATCTCGGCAGTCCCCATCCGGTGGCCGGAAACGTTGAGCACGTCGTCCACGCGACCGGTAATCCAGTAGTAACCGTCTTCGTCGCGACGCGCACCGTCACCGGTGAAGTACATGCCACGGAACGTCTTGAAGTAGGTGTCGACGAAGCGGTCGTGATCGCCATACAAAGAACGCGACTGACCCGGCCAGGAATCGAGAATCACCAGATTGCCTTCGGCCGCGCCTTCGATCAGGTTGCCCAGGTTGTCCACCAGCGCCGGAATCACGCCGAAGAACGGACGTGTTGCCGAACCCGGTTTGAGCGCGGTCGCGCCCGGCAGCGGGCTGATCAGGATGCCGCCCGTTTCGGTCTGCCACCAGGTGTCGACGATCGGGCAGTTTTTCTTGCCCACGGTGTCGTAGTACCAACCCCAGGCTTCCGGGTTGATCGGCTCGCCGACCGAACCCAGCAGACGCAGGCTGGAACCGTCAGCGCCTTCAACCGAACGCGTGCCCTCGGCCATCATGGCGCGAATGGCGGTCGGTGCGGTGTAGAGGATGTTGACCTTGTGCTTGTCAATGATTTTCGACACGCGGGTGATGTCCGGGTAGTTCGGCACACCTTCGAACAGCAGCGTGGTCGCGCCGTTGGCCAGCGGGCCGTAGACGATGTAGCTGTGGCCGGTGACCCAGCCAACGTCAGCCGTGCACCAGTAGATCTCGCCCGGCTTGTAGTCGAACACGCGTTCGTGAGTCAGTGCCGCGTAGAGCAGGTAACCGGCGGTGGTGTGCAGCACGCCCTTGGGCTTGCCGGTGGAACCGGAGGTGTAAAGGATGAACAGGGATTCTTCAGCGCCCATTTCCTTCGGCGCGCAGGTGCTCGATGCCACTTCCAGCAACGCGTGGTACCAGATGTCGCGGTGGCGGTTCCACTCGATCTCGCCGCCGGTGCGCTTGCAGACAATGACTTTCTGCACGCTGCTGGTTTCAGGATTGGTCAGGGCGCGGTCGACGTTGGCCTTGAGCGGGGTTTTCTTGCCGCCACGCAGACCTTCGTCAGCGGTGATGACGACTTTGGAACTGCAATCGATGATGCGGCCGGCCAACGCTTCCGGCGAGAAGCCGCCGAACACCACCGAGTGGATCGCTCCGATCCGGGCGCACGCCAGCATGGCGACCACAGCCTCGGGGATCATGGGCATATAGATAGTCACGACGTCACCACGGTGCACGTCCTGACCGCGCAGGGCGTTGGCGAACTTGCAGACTTCGGCGTGCAGTTCACGGTAGGTGATTTCACGGTGTTCGGAAGGATCGTCACCTTCCCAGATGATCGCAATGCTGTCGCCGCGCTCTTCCAGATGACGGTCCAGGCAGTTGTAGGCCACGTTCAGCGTGCCGTCGGCGAACCATTTGATGTCGACGCGGTGATCGTCGAAGGAAGTCTGTTTGACGTTTGTGAAGGGTTTGATCCAGTCGAGGCGCTTGGCCTGCTCACGCCAGAAACCATCGGGATTGACCACCGACTGCTGGTACATGGCCTTGTAGGTTGCCTCATCCGTCAGCGTGTTCGCTGCGACTTCTGGGCGGACGGGGTACAGGGAAGCTGCACTCATCTTGGTTACCTCGGTGGATAGTTGTTGTTTTATGAGTCCGTTGTATCCCGGCCTACCTTACAGGACCATTCGACGTTGGTCTTACCGGCCGGGACCGCTTCGTCCACGCCTGCACACATGCCATGACCGCAGGCGCCATAAACGGATTGTTACCGTTTCGATAAAAAGGCTTATCAAAAGCCTTTATATATGTCGCGCCGTCAGAAGCCTAGAATCACTTCCGCCAACATGGCAAACACCAACAGCCCCCCACACAGGCACGGTTCAAATCAATCGCAATGCTTCCTGAATTCGATTATTCGTCAGGCGCATTCGCTCGCACTCAAGAAGGTAAACAGCAATGAAAGCTTCATTCGCGATTCTGGCACTTTGCGGTCTCAGTACATTGGCCATGGCCGAAGAATCGCAAACCAAGGTTGCCGCGCAACAGGCACGCGTCGAGGAATATAAATATGGCACTCACCTGGATATCGCCAGGGTCATTTCCACCAGCCAGATCCCCAATGTCTGTCAGGTCGTCCCGGCCCGCATGATCTATGAAGACTCGCAGGGCAAGCAGCACATCATGAGTTATCAGGTGATGGGTAACGGGTGCAGCAACGGCTGACACTGGCTTGACTGGCGCGACGCCTCGCAGATTATTGTGCAGATAACGATGCGAGGCGCCTCCTGAAACGCTTACATCAGGCACAGGCTTTTCAATAAACACCCGTGCTATTCAATGTGCTTGCCCACTTCATATTCACGCAACTTGTTGGCAATGGTTGTATGTGAAACACCCAGTCTTTTACCCAATTGCCGACTGCTGGGATAGTGCGCGTAAAGTTGCTCGAGCACCGACTTCTCGAAACGCCCGACAATGGCTTCAAGCCCCCCATCCAGAGAAACATCGGTCATTGTCTGCCGCACGCCGTAATCGGGCAGCCGGATATGGTCGGCCTGCACCTGTGTGCCGTCGCACAACGAAACAGCCTGAAACAACACATTCTCCAGCTGCCGCACATTGCCCGGCCAGTGATACTGGCTGAGTCGTTTCATGGCGGCAGGCGCAATTCCCGGCAAAGCGCAACCAATCTGGCGACTGGCCTGATCGAGAAAGTGCTCGACCAGAGGCGTCAGGCCATCCAGGCACTCGCGCAGCGGCGGAATGTGCAGGGTCAGCACGTTGAGCCGGTGGTAAAGGTCCTGCCGAAAAACACCTTGGGCGCAGAGTTCGGACAGATCGACTTGCGTCGAGCACATCACACGCACATCCAGGTACATGTCCTCATCGCTGCCCACGCGGCGAAAGCAGCCATCCTGGATGAAGCGCAGCAACTTGGCCTGCATACGGGCGCTCAGTTCGCCGACGCCATCGAGAAACAGCGTGCCGCCCGCCGTCAGTTCCAGCAGACCCAGCCGCCCTTCCACGCGTGCGCCTTCGAACGCACCGGGGTCGTAGCCGAACAATTCGGTCTCGGCCATGGATTCGGACAGCCCCGCGCAATTCAGCGCCATCATCGGCGACTGGCCGCGTGGGCTCGACAGATGACAGGCGCGGGCCAGCAGTTCCTTGCCGGTTCCGGTCTCGCCTTCGATCAGCAGCGGCGCGTCCAGCGGCGCCATGCGGCGTGCCTCGCGTACCACGGTGGCCATGACCTTCGAACTCTGAAAGATGCTGTCAAAACCGCGCAGCTCCTGCTTGCGCACGTGATAGATACGCTCGCCCACCCGGTCCGCCCGGTGCAGCGTCAACACCGCGCCCGCCATTGCCTCGCTGTTGTCATGCTCTGACTGCAACGGCGCGATGTCCGCCAGAAATACATCACCGCGCACCTTGATGCGCAATCCATTGATCCGCGAGTTGTTGGCGCGCACCAGCGCGGGCAGGTCGAAATCTTCGGCATAGCGCGACAGCGGAATGCCCGGCACTTCATCGACGCGCACGCCCAGCAACTGGGCCGCTGCGCGGTTGGCAGCCACAATGGCACCGGCCATGTCGATGGACAGCACCGGAAATTCCAGCGCGCCCAGCAAGGCATTCAGCTCCATGTGGCGTCGTTCGCTGGGCATCAATCCGACGCGTTTGACGCCGAATACCCCGGTAATCGCCTCGAACCGGGGACGCAAGGCCTGGAACTGCATGTTGATCAGGTTCGGGCAGTGCAGGTAAATCGCATCGCCATGCTCACCACCCACCTCGCCTCTGGCCACGTTGACCCCGTAGGCAACCAGCAGGTCGAGAATGTCGCGAAGAATGCCGATGCGATTCTGACAATGGACCTTGATGCGCATGGATGCTCGTTCCTCGGGACGTGTTTTTTGTTGTAGCACGAAGTCTACCGTCAAGAATACGTGACAGCCCAGCGCAATGAAGGGCTCTCAGGACCACGATTCGCTTGACCAACAAAGCATTCGTAAAGTTTTCGTTACGCTTGAGCGTGCAAATTACCGAGGCCGCACGAAGCAGCCCGCTGACCTTGCGCAAGATTTGCGCTATTTCTGGGTCATTGCGCTTCGCACAGAAAGCAGCCCCATAACAACAACAGCGCTCTTCAGGAGACCAGCATGGCCCAGACGCACTACGTAGCGCGTGAGCCCGACGCAGAGGGCTTCATCGATTACCCGGCCGCCGAACACGCGGTATGGAACACGCTGATCACTCGCCAGATGAAAGTCATCGAAGGCCGTGCCTGTCAGGCATATCTGGACGGCATCGAGCAGCTTGGCCTGCCCCACGACCGGATTCCGCAACTGGGCGAAATCAACAAGGTGCTGGGAGCAACTACCGGCTGGCAGGTCGAACGCGTGCCCGCACTGATTCCGTTCCAGACCTTTTTCGAACTGCTGGCCAGCAAGCGCTTCCCGGTCGCGACGTTCATTCGCACTGAAGAAGAACTGGACTACCTGCAGGAACCCGACATCTTTCACGAGATCTTCGGTCACTGCCCGCTGCTGACCAATCCCTGGTTCGCTGAATTCACCCACACCTACGGCAAGCTTGGCCTGAGCGCGACCAAGGAACAGCGGGTGTATCTGGCCCGCCTGTACTGGATGACCATCGAGTTCGGCCTGGTGGACACGCCACAGGGACGCAAAATCTACGGCGGCGGCATCCTGTCTTCACCCAAGGAAGCGGTGTACAGCCTGTCATCGGAGCCCGAGCATCAGCCGTTCGACCCGCTCGAAGCGATGCGCACGCCTTATCGCATCGACATCCTGCAACCGGTGTACTTTGTTCTGCCCGACCTCAAGCGCCTGTTCGATCTGGCGCAGGAAGACATCATGGGCCTGGTCGAACGCGGTATGCAGATGGGTCTGCATGCGCCAAAATTTCCGCCCAAACCTAAAAACCACGCGGCCTGATCGCCTGATCGGCAGCCACGCGTCATAAGGATCCTGTTCATGACTACACTCAACCAAGCCCACTGCGAAGCCTGCCGTGCCGACGCGCCACAAGTCAGCGAAGCCGAGCTGCCGGAATTGCTCAGGCAGATTCCGGACTGGAACATCGAAGTGCGCGACAGCGTCATGCAGCTGGAAAAAGTCTTCCTGTTCAAGAATTTCAAATTTGCCCTGGCCTTTACCAACGCCGTCGGTGAAATCGCCGAAGCTGAAGGTCATCATCCGGGTCTGCTGACCGAATGGGGCAAAGTGACCGTGACCTGGTGGAGCCACTCGATCAAAGGGCTGCACCGCAATGACTTCATCATGGCTGCCCGCACCGACGAGGTGGCCAAAAACGCCGAGGGACGCAAATAATGCATTTCAGGGACATCCAGCGTGTACCGGGCGATCCGATTCTGGGTCTGATCGAGGCTTACGCCAATGATTCGAACCCCGACAAGTTCGACCTGGGCGTGGGTGTCTACAAGGATTCACAAGGCCAGACGCCGGTGCCGCGCGCAGTGAAAGCCGCAGAACAGCGGCTGGTCGACCGGCAGATGACCAAAACCTACATCGGCAGCCACGGCGATCCGCGCTTCGGCGCGCTGATCAGCGAACTGGTGCTGGGCGGCGATTCGCCGCTCATCAAGGCAAAGCGTGCAGGCGCCACCCAGACACCGGGCGGTACCGGCGCGTTGCGTCTGGCGGCAGACTTCATCGCGCAGTGCCTGCCCGGCAAGGGTATCTGGCTCAGCGACCCGACGTGGCCGTTGCATGAAACGATCTTCAACAAGGTTGGCCTGAAGGTCGGCCATTACCCTTACGTGGGTAGCGATAACCGGCTGAACGTCGATGGCATGCTCGACGCGCTGCGTCAGGTTCCGCAGGGCGATGTGGTGCTGCTGCATGCCTGCTGCCACAACCCGACCGGCTTTGATCTGTCTCACGATGACTGGCGTGAAGTGCTGAAGATCGTGCAGAGCCGCGAGCTGTTGCCGTTGATCGACTTCGCTTACCAAGGCTTTGGTGACGGACTGGAAGAAGACGCATGGGCGGTTCGTCTGTTCGCCGAGGCACTGCCGGAACTGCTGATCACCAGCTCGTGCTCGAAGAACTTTGGCCTGTACCGCGAGCGCACCGGCGCATTGATCGTCTGCACCGACGAGACACAAAAGCTGCTGGATGTGCGCAGTCAGCTGGCAAGCATCGCGCGTAATCTCTGGTCGAACCCACCCGATCACGGTGCTGCCGTGGTAGCCGAGATTCTGGGTGACCCCGAGCTGAAAAGCCTGTGGGCCGACGAGGTTGAAGAGATGCGTCAGCGCGTGGCGCAACTGCGCAGCGGACTGGTCGAGGCTCTGACGCCGCTGGGGCTCGGCGAGCGTTTTGCTCACATCGCACAGCAGCGCGGAATGTTTTCCTACACCGGCATCACCGGCGAACAGGTCACCAGACTGCGTGAGGAGCAAAGCGTGTACATGGTCAATGACGGACGAGCCAACATGGCCGGTATCGATGCCAGCCGTCTGGATCAGCTGGCGCAGGCGATTGCGGCGGTGTGTAAAGGATAAAGGGTAACGGGCGCCTCTCGCTTCTGATCAGCAAACACCTGACTGCGGGAGGCGGCTTGCCGGCGATGCGGTCGACGCGGTAGGTCAGGAAATCAAGTCATCGTTCATCGCCGGCAAGCCGCCTCCCACGGTCCGCGCTTGCTGCGCGACAGCGCTACGTCGAAGACGTGGTGGCGCCTCCCACATTTTGTCGTTCGCTGGGACACTGCGTTGAACCGGCAGCCTATTGGTTGCGGCCCCAATACCGGCAGTGAGCCATCCCATAAAGGCCTATTGCCAGCCAACTCGCCCAAGACAGTAAAATCCTTTTTTTGTTTCGCCACTCAGTCAATCAGTTGAAAAAAATATCGGGATTGTCATTTTCAGTGGGGTATCCTGCGCATGCTTTTTTAAAGCACGGTTCTATCTGCAACCCCTTGCGAGGAGCGATGACGATGCATGAAATCCCTAACTTCCCACCAGGCCAACAGGAACCAAAGCAGTCGACTCTGGCTCAACAGGAGCTTGGTCAACCTGCCGCAATGAAAGCTGCACCCTCGGCTCAAGACAGCCAAAAAGCCCGAAGCAAAGACTGAAGGCGATTGTTTTCAGGCGTATCGAAAAACGGTTCTGCCGATTTTCAATACGCCTGGAAGACCAGCGAGAGGCACACGGACACACCCATGAGCGATTTCACCGAAACCCAGGCCAGCGCATTGATCGGTACTGCTGAAAAAATGATCGAGATCTGGTCGCGCCTGAGCCCGGAAAAGCAGCAAGCCCTGCTGGCCCGCTTCGGCACCCAGGAAAACGCCTTGGCTGCACTGGTGACCACGCATCTGGTTGCACCTTCCGGCTCCTGATCTGCTTTCCGATCTGCCCTTCAATCTAAAAGCATTCCCCCTGCCCTACAGATTTATTGCAATCTGTTACCAGCATCGTCCGATGCGCCGTATGATGTTCATATAGAGAGCTTGCTAAGGGTTTTTCCCGCACGCTTTTCCATCGCACTGCTTTAACGCCACACGCCTACTTCGTGATCAGAATGAAACCTCTCTCCATGCCCGAGACAAACACTGCTGCACCGCAAACCCCGATGGCCATCACCCTGACGGTGGTTTCCATCGTCATGTTCACGTTCATTGGCTACCTGAACATCGGCATCCCGTTGGCCGTTTTGCCGGGTTATGTCCACAGCGACCTGGGTTTCGGCGCAGTGATAGCCGGTCTTGTCATCAGCGTGCAGTACCTCGCCACCGTCATCAGTCGCCCTTGGGCGAGCCGAATCATCGATAACCTGGGCAGCAAGAAAGCCGTGCAGATAGGCCTGGCCGGGTGCGGCGTGAGTGGCGTGTTCATGCTGGTGCCCGTCTGGCTGCAGGCGTGGCCGATGGCGAGTCTGGTGGTACTGCTGATCGGTC
The DNA here is from genome assembly GCF_979253365.1 of Pseudomonas sp. AC016. Classification (NCBI taxonomy): domain Bacteria; kingdom Pseudomonadati; phylum Pseudomonadota; class Gammaproteobacteria; order Pseudomonadales; family Pseudomonadaceae; genus Pseudomonas; species Pseudomonas sp. AC016. The sequence continues at coordinate 5,333,468 of NZ_CEEDCC010000001.1, read as the reverse complement.
GGGTGATTCTGGGCAGCGCGGAAAGTCTGGTGGGTTCGGGCTCGATTGGCTGGGGCATCGGCCGGGTCGGCGCACAGAACACCGCCAAGGTAATTTCCTGGAACGGCATCGCCAGTTATGGCGCGCTGGCTGTCGGTGCGCCACTCGGCGTCTGGATGGTGAAAGAGCTGGGCCTGTGGACAGTCGGTGTGAGCATCATGCTGTTGTGCGCGACAGGGCTGCTGTTGACCTGGAAGAAACCCGGTGCACCCATCGTGCACGGCGAACGCCTGCCGTTCATGCATGTGCTGGGGCGCGTCTTTCCCCATGGCATGGGCCTGGCACTGGGCGGGATCGGCTTCGGCACCATCGCGACCTTCATTACCCTGTACTACGCCAGCAATCACTGGCCAAACGCCGCACTGTGCCTGACCCTGTTCGGTGCCAGCTTTATCACGGCACGTTTGCTGTTCGGCAATCTGATCAATCGGCTGGGCGGTTTTCGCGTGGCGATTGCGTGCCTGTCGGTCGAAACGCTGGGCCTATTGTTTCTGTGGATGGCACCCACACCTGGCCTGGCGCTGGCCGGTGCAGCATTGACGGGGTTCGGCTTTTCGCTGGTGTTTCCGGCGCTGGGCGTCGAGGCGGTCAATCTGGTGCCAGCGTCCAGCCGTGGCGCGGCGGTGGGTGCCTATTCGCTGTTCATTGATCTGTCGCTGGGCATCACCGGGCCGCTGGCCGGGGCGATTGCAGCCGGCTTCGGCTTTGTTTCGATCTTCCTGTTCGCCGCGCTCGCGTCGCTGAGCGGACTGGGCCTGAGCATTTATCTGTACCGTCAGGCGCAGGCCCTGAGGCAGCAACAGGCAGGTTGATTACGCGTCAGTTGGCCTTGGGCTTTTTCTTGCCCAGCAGGTGCGAGAACACGGCCTGCAGGTCATCCGAACTCGCGTCTTCGTCCAGGTTGAGTTTGCTGTCGATGTGATCCATGTGGTGCATCATCAACTCGACCGCCAGCGCCGCATCCCTGGCCTCGATCGCATCGATCAACTGGTTATGCTCTTCGTAGGAACAGTGCGTGCGGTTGCCGGTTTCGTACTGGGCAATGATCAGTGAAGTCTGGGAAACCAGGCTGCGCTGGAAGCTGATCAGCGGCGCGTTTCGGGCCGCAACGGCCAATTGCAGGTGGAACTCGCCGGACAGACGAATGCCTGCACCTCGATCGCCTCGGGAAAAACTGTCGCGCTCATCGCTCACCATCTGGCGCAACTGCGCGAGCTGCGCGGCCGTGGCGTGCTCGACAGCCAGCTCGGTGATGGCCTTTTCCACCATGCGCCGGGCGAAGAACACCTGACGGGCTTCCTCGACGCTGGGACTGGCGACCACGGCACCGCGATTGGGGCGCAGCAGCACGACGCCTTCATGACCCAGACGCGACAAGGCGCGGCGGATGATGGTGCGACTCACACCGAAAATCTCGCCCAGTGCCTCTTCGCTCAGTCGGGTGCCCGGCGCCAGACGCTGCTCAAGGATGGCGTCGAAGATGTGCGCGTAAACAATATCGTCCTGAGTCAGGCTGCTTCCAGCCCTGGCAGGTCGCGTCGGTTTCTTGAGAGGCAGGGACTGATCGTTCATGGGCACTCGGGCGCGGATGGATGACGGCGTCGCAACGCGCGCATTGTACACAGGGCAAAACCGGAAAGGCGTGCTCACGTCTGGCGACTGAACGGCACGCAAAAAAAAAGCCCGCAGTGTGCGCGGGCAAGCGAGTATCAGCTGCCCCGGTACGTCGAGTAGCTGTAGGGCGAGATTAACAGCGGCACATGAAAGTGGGCCTGACCTGCGTCAATGCCGAAGCGCAGCACCACCACATCGAGAAAGGCCGGCTCGTTCAGCACCACGCCTCGCGCCCGGTAGTAATCGCCCGCGTGGAAATGCAGCTGGTAGACGCCGGATCGGTACTCGTCGTCCTGCAACAACGGCGCGTCGCAGCGCCCGTCGCTGTTGGTGACGGCGCTGGCAACCTTGCGCATCTGTCCGCCTTCAACTTGATACAGCTCGATGACGATGGCGGCACCGGGGCAGCCGTGCGCGGCGTCCAGTACGTGTGTGGTCAATTTTCCCAAGGCGCTGCTCCTTGCCGAGATGATTGCGACGAAGCTGCACCAACAGGGTGCTCGTCGTGGCGCTGTTGCCAGCGATTAAGTCACTTTTCGAAAATCCTGTACACGCCGGGCCTGAAACCACCGGGCTCTGAACGCCCCGATCCGGCCGGATTGCGCCGATTTCAGTGAAGCGAAGGAAATCAATCAGGTTTTTCCAATTAAGCTGACCAGTCAGGCAGGTTTCTTGCTTGTGCTGATCGTGTAGACGCTTCGTGCCGTTGTCATCGCGATTGATGACAGGGAGCGAGGTTACAATTTCAAAAATAAATTGTATACAATCCTTGCGCTGCGGACGCCCTGCCTTTACCCGCACCCGACCTGATTTCACGTCTATCGCCAATAAGGAAGCCAGCAGTGAGCGCCGACTACCCCCGCGACCTGATCGGATATGGAAACAACCCGCCTCACCCTCGCTGGCCGGGCAATGCGCGTATCGCGCTGTCGTTCGTGCTGAACTACGAGGAAGGCGGCGAGCGCAATATCCTGCATGGCGACAAGGAGTCCGAAGCGTTTCTCTCCGAAATGGTCGCCGCGCAACCGCTGCAGGGCCAGCGCAACATGAGCATGGAATCGCTCTACGAATACGGCAGCCGCGCGGGCGTGTGGCGCATTCTCAAGCTGTTCAAACAATTCGATATCCCGTTGACGATCTTTGCCGTGGCGATGGCCGCGCAGCGTCATCCGGACGTGATCCGCGCCATGGTCGCCGATGGCCACGAGATCTGCAGCCACGGCTATCGCTGGATCGATTACCAGAACATGGACGAGGCCCAGGAGCGCGAACACATGCGCCAGGCGATCCGTATCCTCACCGAACTCAGCGGCGAACGTCCGCTGGGCTGGTACACCGGGCGCACCGGCCCGAACACCCGGCGGCTGGTGATGGAGGAAGGTGGCTTTCTCTACGACTGCGACACCTACGACGACGATCTGCCGTACTGGGAACCGAACAACCCGACCGGCAAGCCGCATCTGGTGATTCCTTACACGCTGGACACCAACGACATGCGCTTCACGCAGGTGCAGGGTTTCAACAACGGTGAACAGTTCTTCCAGTACCTCAAGGATGCGTTCGACGTGCTGTATGCCGAAGGTGAAGAGGCACCGAAAATGCTCTCCATCGGTCTGCACTGCCGCCTGATCGGCCGCCCTGCCCGCCTTGCCGCACTCAAACGGTTCATCGAATACGTCAAAGGCCATGAGCAGGTGTGGTTCACGCGCCGCGTCGACATCGCCCGTCACTGGCACGCCGAGCATCCGTTCACGGCCGCGGCGACGCAATGACCGACTTTTCAGGTTTTGCCCCGTCGACAATGAGCCGCGACGCGTTCATCGCCGCCTTCGGCGATATTTACGAACATTCCCCCTGGGTCGCGCAGCAGGCTTACGACCAAGGGACGCTGGCGGCGCTGGATCAGATTGAAAGCCTGCATGCGCGCATGAGCGATATCCTGCTTGGCGCCACGCAGACGCAACAACTGGCACTGATCAACGCCCACCCGGACCTGGCGGGCAAGGCCGCCGTTCAGGGCGAATTGACCGAGGCCAGCAGCAATGAACAGGCAGGCGCAGGCATCCACCTCTGCACGCCGGAAGAGTTTCAGCGCTTCACCGAGTTGAATGAGGCTTACAAGGCCCGCTTCGGCTTTCCGTTCATCATGGCGGTCAAGGGCAGCGACAGGCACAAGATACTGACGGCGTTCGAACAACGTCTCCACCACTCGCCGGAGACCGAGTTCGCTTGCGCCCTGGCCGAGATCAATAAAATCGCACTGTTCCGTTTGCAGGCGCTTCAGGCGCCGCGCTCATCCAACGTTTAGAAGGCAGACAAGAAGCATGAAAGTTTACGCCGCACCGTTCGAGAAGTTCGTGAACCTGGCTGACGCGCGTCTGGGCACGAAGGTTCTGTCCGTGACCGACGACTGGTTCGCCGATGCCAACCGCCTGTTCCAGCCGACGCCTGCGGTCTGGAAGGAAGGCGTGTTCGACGACAACGGCAAGTGGATGGACGGCTGGGAATCGCGCCGCAAACGCTTTGAAGGTTACGACAGCGCGGTCATTCGCCTGGGCGTGGCGGGCACCATAAAGGGCGTGGACATCGACACCTCGTTCTTCACCGGCAACTTCCCGCCGTCCGCCTCGCTGGAAGCCTGCTTTCTGGCTTCGGGTGAGCCCGACGAAAACACCGCATGGACCGAAGTGTTGCCGTCGGTCGAGCTGAAAGGCAACAGCCACCACTACCACGAAATCAACCACGACCAACCTTTCAGCCACTTGCGCTTCAACATCTACCCGGACGGCGGCGTGGCACGCCTGCGCGTGCATGGCGTGCCGCATCGCGACTGGACCACAGTCGGTGACGGCGAGCAGATCGATCTGGTGGCAGCGCTCAATGGCGGTCGTTCGATTGCCTGCTCGGACGAGCACTACGGCAGCATGAGCAACATTCTCAATCCGGGCCGTGGCGTGAACATGGGTGACGGCTGGGAAACCGCCCGCCGCCGCACGCCGGGCAATGACTGGGTGATCGTCGCGCTGGGGCATCCGGGCGAAGTCGAGAAAGTCATCGTCGACACCCTGCACTTCAAAGGCAACTACCCGGACAGCTGCTCGATCCAGGGTGCGTTCGTGAAGGGCGGCACCGACAGCCAGATCGAAACCCAGAGTCTGTTCTGGCGCGAACTGCTGCCCAGCCAGAAACTGACCATGCACGCCGAGCACGAATTTGCCGAGCAGGTCAAAGCCATCGGACCGATCACCCACATCCGCCTGAACGTGTTCCCGGATGGCGGCGTCAGCCGGTTGCGTTTGCTGGGCAAAGTGTCGCGGTAAGCTTCAGCGTTGAGAGAGTGCCCGATTGAATGCATACCTTGTGGGAGGCCCCACTACGTCTTCGACGTAGCGCTGTCGCGCATCAAACACGGACCGTAGGAGCGCGCTTGGTCTGGGCGGCAATCCGACGATAGGTTCTTACAGACAGAAAATCAGTGGCTGACAAGACGCAATCGCGGGCAAGCGCGCTCCTACAAAAAAATCGCGTTTCTTCAGCAAGTTACAGGTAGTTTGATAAGAGGCGGCTGCAGCAAGACGTGTGCACCTGGCGTGTGCATTCAGGCGGTGACGCTCTGCGTCACATTATGAAGCGGTGTTATCACGCAGAGCGTGGGAACGGATCATCACATTGAGAACAGAAGAACCCGCATGCGCAAACTGATAATCGAGCCGTTGACCAAGGAAGCCTTCGCGCCGTTCGGTGACGTGATCGAAACCGATGGCAGCGATCACTTCATGATCAACAACGGTTCGACCATGCGCTTTCATCGTCTGGCGGAGGTTGAGACCGCGCAGCCGGACGACAAGGCGATCATCAGCATCTTCCGCGCCGAGGCGCTGCCGATGCCGTTGACCATCACCATGCTGGAGCGTCATCCGCAGGGCAGTCAGGCGTTCATACCGCTGCTCGGCAACCCGTTTCTGATCGTGGTCGCGCCACTTGGCGATGCACCTGATTCAGAGCTGACCCGTGCCTTCGTCTCCAACGGCAGGCAGGGTATCAATTACCATCGCGGCGTCTGGCACCATCCGGTGCTGACGATCGAAAAGCGGGATGATTTCCTGGTGGTTGATCGCAGTGGAACCGGCAATAACTGCGATGAGCATTACTTTGCAGAGCACCAGTTGCTGGTGCTCGATCCCGACTCCCAGGAAGGGCCTGAGCACCCGTGAAGTGGTGACAGGTATTTAGGTAAGCACCGTGGCTGCACATTTGATGGAATGGCTGAATCTGGGCATACGCTGGATTCACATGATTGTGGGCGTTGCCTGGATTGGCGCATCGTTCTACTTCGTCTGGCTGGAAAACAACCTCAACCGCAAGAACCCGCGTGGCGGGCTTTCGGGTGATCTGTGGGCCATCCATGGGGGTGGCATCTATCACCTGGAAAAGTACAAGCTCGCCCCGCCGACCATGCCGGAGAACCTGCACTGGTTCAAATGGGAAGCCTATTCGACCTGGCTGTCGGGCGTAGCTCTTTTGTGCGTGGTGTTTTACGCCAATCCGACGTTGTACCTGCTGGCACCGGGCAGCAGCCTGTCGGGCGCGGAAGGCGTGCACATCGGGCTGGGTTCGTTGTTCGTCGGCTGGTTCATCTACAGTTTTCTGTGCGACTCGGCACTGGGCAAGCGCCCTGCCCTGCTGGGCCTGATTCTGTTCATTCTGCTGGTCGCGGCAGCCTACGGGTTCAGCAAGGTGTTCAGCGGCCGCGGCGCGTACCTGCATGTCGGAGCGATCATGGGCACCATCATGGTCGGCAACGTGTTCAGCATCATCATGCCGGCGCAACGTGCGCTGGTCGCCGCCATCGCCGAAAACCGCACGCCGGACCCGAGCCTGCCGGCCAAAGGGCTGCTGCGTTCACGGCACAACAACTACTTCACCCTGCCCGTGCTGTTCATCATGATCAGCAACCACTTTCCGAGCACTTACGGCAGTGAATACAACTGGCTGATTCTGGCGGGCATCGCCCTGCTGGCGGTGCTGGTACGCCATTATTTCAATACCCGCCATGACAGCCATCGCTTCGCCTGGACACTGCCGGTGGCCGCGCTGGGCATGCTTTGCCTGGCGTACGTCACCGGCCCCGCGCAACCGCCGCAGGCGACGAAGATTGTCTACCAACCGTTGCCCGGAACGGCCGTGGGTGGGCATCGCGCCGATGAGAAGCCGCCTGAACCGGTCGCAGCACCCGCCCAGCCGGAACCAGCCAAGGTTGCGGGTGCAGGTTTCAGTCAGGTCCACGACGTGATCCGGCAACGCTGCACTGTCTGCCACTCGGCCAGCCCCACCAGCCAGTTGTTCAGCGTCGCACCTGCCGGGGTGATGTTCGATACGCCGCAGCAGATTCAGCAGCAGGCGCAACGAATCAAGGCCCAGGCCGTCAGCTCACCGATCATGCCGCTGGGCAACATCACGCAGATGACCCAACAGGAGCGCGACCTGGTCGGCGCCTGGATCGATCAGGGTGCGAAGCTGGATTGATTCACTCGGGCGGCCCTCTGCGCGACGGCCGCCCCGTTTTCGCTCCAGCCGCCCTGCGCTGGAGCACTTGAGCGGGATGGCGCGAGCCAGTATCCTCCGCCGCCGCTGCAAAACAGGCCGATAACGGCCTGCTTTATCCAATTCGATGCACATCCCTGCCAGCAGGCTGTGCATTCCAGCGTCTGGCATTCCAGAAAACAACCAAAACCGACGTCAAAGTGGCGGTTTTCGTATTACGTCGGCTTTTTTTCGGCGATTGGCGCAGCTCTTGCTAACTAGTGGAAGTTGACCAAACAGACAAATTATTACACCCCCGGACAAGGTGCCACTCAGAGCGCCGGTCTGCTCGATCATGATCTTACTCAAGGGATACACCGAATGAACCGCACACTTTCCAGCGTGTTACTGGCCAGCAGTCTGCTGGCCGCTGCACCCGCCATGGCCGGGGATATCTTCCAGTGGCAGAGCAACAGCCTGACCTATCTGAATGGACGGGACTTTACCGTCAACCCGGAGATACAACAGACCTTCACCTTTGAACATGCGGACAGCTGGAAATACGGCGACAACTTTCTATTCGTCGACAAGATCTTCTACAACGGCAAGAAAGATGCGAACGCGGGCGATAACACCTACTACGGCGAAATCTCACCGCGCCTGTCGATGGGCAAGATCTTCGGACAGAAGTTCGAGTTCGGACCTATCACCGATGTGCTGCTGGCCGCCACTTATGAATTTGGCGAAGGCGATAACGAGTCCTACCTGATCGGTCCTGCGTTCGACCTGAAGATCCCGGGCTTCGATTACTTCCAGCTCAACTTCTACCAGCGCCACACCGAAGGCAATCGTCCGGGCGATGGCGTATGGCAGATCACGCCGGTGTGGTCGTACACCATTCCAGTGGGCAAATCGGATGTGTTGATCGACGGCTTCATGGACTGGGTGGTCGATAACGACGAGACGTCGCGCGGCACTTACCACTCCAACCTGCACTTCAACCCACAGATCAAATACGACCTGGGCAAGGCACTCAACTACCCGGAGCGGCAGTTGTACGTCGGTATCGAGTATGACTACTGGACCAACAAATACGGCATCAAGGACACCGGCTCGTTCGACACCGACCAGAACACCGCGAGCCTGCTGGTGAAAGTGTTCTTCTGATAACCCGCCGGGACGCGGCGCGTCCGCTTTTGAATGTGGCTTCGATGCGTGGTCAAGCCCGAGCGTTATCCACGTCATGCGCTCGGCTTACTGAATCCCCAGTCTGTGCCATTTGTGACGCGGAGCGTCACGGGAGGCATGCCCACGCGGAGCGATGGGCACGATCAGTGTCGAGACGGACTTGTGTATAACGATGAGCGCGGAGCATGGGAACGATCAATACAAGTCCGCCTACACTGATCATGCCCACGCTCTGCGTGGGCATGGGATTGATCAGTGCTACGCCCGCGCAGCCTTCCACGCCTTGCCCGCGAACGTGACGATCACTACCAGTACAGCACCGGCAATGATGCCTGCAACGGCGTCGATCAGCGTTGGAATGATCACTGACAATCCACCCACCGCACCCGCGGCGCTTGCCGTCACGCCTTCCACCCAGTGGTGGGCGAATGGCAGGCCGTGGACCAGGATCCCGCCGCCGACCATGAACATGGCCGCCGTGCCGAGGATCGACAGCAGTTTCATCAACACCGGTGCCAGCCACAGCAGGCCAGCGCCGAGTTTCTGTGCGAACGAACTGGCGCTCTTCTTCAGATACAGACCCAGGTCATCCAGCTTCACGATGCCGGCCACCAGACCGTAGACGCCGACGGTGATCAGCACCGCCACGATAACCAGCACGCCGACCTGATCCATGAACGGCCGCGCCGCCACCACACCCAGTGCCAGCACGATGATTTCCGCCGAAAGGATGAAGTCAGTACGAATCGCGCCTTTGATCCGCTCTTTCTCGAACGCCACCATGTCCACCGACGCATCGGTCGTGGCCTGTTTGCGCTGTTCGTGTTCGTCGGCGCCCTCCTTGTGCAGCCATTTGTGCGCGATTTTCTCAAAGCCTTCGAAGCACAGAAACGCACCGCCGATCATCAACAGCGGCAGGATCGCCCAAGGGGCGAAGGCGCTGATCAGTAGCGCAGCAGGCACCAGAATCGCCTTGTTGAGCAATGAACCCTTGGCAACCGCCCAGACCACCGGCAATTCGCGGTCGGCCGACACGCCAGTCACCTGTTGCGCATTGAGCGCCAGATCATCACCCAGCACACCTGCGGTTTTTTTGGTAGCCAGCGCCACGTCATCCAGCAGGGTGGCAATATCGTCAAGCAGGGTAAGCAAGCTTCCAGCAGCCAAAATCAAAGTCCTTGAGCAAATAGAAAAACAAAACGGCGCGTATTGAATCACAGGCTACAGTCAGTCACATCACTCTGACTCGCAGCGTGCGGGAACGTTTGGTCGCGTGCCCTCAAGTCTGGTGCCTTACAGCAATTATTTCCAATACCCCGCCATGTCCCGACTGTTCTGATTGCCGTTCTTGACAGGGAGCGATCATGAACAGCATTTTCTGGCCCAAACGACAACAACACATCATCCGGGCCGTTCGGCTCGAGAAGCCTGAAAACTTTTCCCCCACGCTGACCAGCGCATTGAGCCAACTGGTGCGGCAGGCCAACCTGATTCGCGAACTGGAGCGCGCAGGCGAGAAGGATTCGATGCTGGTGCAGACTATTCTGGTGACGATTGCCAACCATCTGGCGACGGCGTCAGGGCAACTGGCAGACGAAGCGTCCCGTGAAGCGATGGGCCTGATCGCCGAGGGCTTGATGGGCTCGGTCTGGATAAAGGACACCGGAGCCCAACTGGCAGGGCTCGATGAGCAGGAACTGGTGAGCTACGTCGGCCCTTTGTCGACCTGGTTGGGAAAATCCCGGGAGACCGGTTTTTCGGCGTTCTTCGGTACGCCAAACCTGAGGCTTCAGGCGGTCTCGAACATCGTCGATCATTACCTCGACAGCAGCGTCGCAAGGCTTTCCCGGCAGCTCGGCGCCGAGCTCCAACAGCTACCTGCCTGCTCGTACAAAATCATCGATCTGATTGCCATCGGCGGCGAGGCCGACACGTTCCCCAAACATTTCGCCTATTTCATGCCCGAAGATCAGGGCATCAAATACTCGCCCGTCAAACGAACCGTTGTCTTCGCCAACACCTACCTGAGTCTCTACCAGCAGATTTCGCTGGAGCAAAAAGTCATCTTTGGCTGGACCGATGATGACCTCCCTGCAGCTCAGGACATCGAGCGCTACATGATGAGCTGGTTCCGGGGCCACGATCTGGGGCATTCCATCGTCTTGCCCTCCACCGATTACCGTCGCCTGAGTCGTCATGATCGCTGGGGCTCGATGGTCGCTCAGGAGGCAGTGGCTGACGTGTTCGGTTTCCTGCTCGCCCTCACGCCCGATGTCGCCGACTGTCTTGAACTGGAATCTGACAGAATGGTGCGGTTCTATGTTCTGGAGCTGTTCCGCTACCTGCGGCGCGGCCCGGAACAGTTTCCAGATGCAGGCGCCGCGTACGCGCAGCTGAAAATGCTTGAAGACGCAGGCGTGCTGTCGGTGATTGCGCCAGGCAGGATCCACATTGATTGCGCAGCCTTTCCGGCCGCCATGATGCGCATCGCCAAAACGTTGCTTGATGCGGTCATGTCCGACAATCTGGAAACCTTCGAGCGTTTCCTGCGAACCTATGGTGTGCATCACGCCAGAAACACAGATGTGTTGTTCGGACTGTCGCTGAGCGAAACATCCCTTTTTTATGAACAGTCCCTGCTGGAGAGCAAGTAAGTGGAGTTTTACAACGGTTTTTTACTGAGTCTGTCGCTGTGCCTGGAGATCGGCCTGGCCAACATGGCCATGATCACCCTGTCGATGCAGCGCGGCTTCAGACAAGGTGTGTGGCTCGGTTTCGGGACCTGCATCGGCGACATGGTCTATGCGATTCTTGCCTTGGCAGGCATGGCGGTGTTGCTGCAGTACGAGGCAGTGCGCTGGGCACTGTGGCTGGGCGGTTCGGCGGTACTGGCCTACCTGTGCTTCAAGATGGTCGCCAGCGCCATACGGGTGAAGGCCGGCGTCAGTGGTTCGCAAACGCAGTGGGGTCGCACCAACTTCGCGCTGTTCTCCAAGGGAATCGTGCTGGCCATGTCGTCACCCAGCGCAATCCTGTGGTTCGCCGCAGTCGGTGGCGCGATCATCGCCAAACAGGGCGTCGACATGAACAGTTCGATCCTCTTCCTCTCGGGCTTTTTCAGCGCCGGGGTCTTCTGGACGCTGGTGCTGTGCGGCCTGGCCTACCACGGCGGGCAACTGCTGGGCGAGAAGATGCTGAGATGGACCTACATCGCATCGGCGCTGATCTTCGCCTATTTCACGTTATACGTTGTGGTTTCCGGCTACATGGAGTTTGTCAGCCCGCAGCCCGTCTTTGAGCATTGAGGCGTAGCGCATCGGTGAAATGCCCATCACCTTGCGAAACGAATTGCACATGTGGCCCTGGTCGTAGAAGTACAACTCGGTTGCGACCCGGGCCGCTGCATCGCCCCGACGCAGCCGTTTGCGCACTTCGATCAGTCTGAGCTGTTTCAGGAACTGCATCGGCGCCAGGGACCTGGTCATCTTGAAGCTGCGCACCAGGTGGAACTTCGAGATGCCCGCCATGGCACTGATGTCCTGCAGATCAATGTCTTCGTACAGGTTGTCCTGCATGTATTCCACGACCCTGGCGGCCATATCGGGCTCCACGATCACCGGGGCCTCGCCGCGAAACCTGGAAAGCTCGGCCAGCAATTCGTAGGGCGCTTCTTCGCGCCGCGAAGGATCATTGGCTGCGTGCAGCGTGACAATGGCCTTGAACAGGGCATCGTCCTTCAGCGCGCCTTCATCGAACAGTGGCCCCTGCACCTCGCCGAACACCGACGCGACGTGTCCCGCGTCGAGATGGACGCTGATGAAGCGTGCGCCTGTCGAGTCGAACAGGGAAGACTGGACCGTCATGGGGTTGTAGAGCGTGACCTGCCCCGGCTGCACGTCCTGTGATCGACCGTCATACCAGATCCGTTCGCTGCCCGAGAGGTTGGCGCTGATCACATATTCTTCATGGGTGTGGCGAGGAAACTCGGCGTCGTGGGCCGACACCAGCGAGCATTCTGCAAAGGGTTGTTTCGATAAGGCTTCGATGATCGGCGTCATGTTTTCATTCCTTGAACGGCACGCGATGTCCAGTCCCTGCGCAAGTGGGCGAGATTATCAGCGCCCCCCTGAACAGGCAATGCGTGCCATGCCCGGGCCTCAGAGTGGAATGTGGGTCGTCGACAATACCTGACGCAATCCCATGAACGAACGGATCTGCCGCACGCCCGGCAAATACAGCAACTGCTCGGCATGCAGGCGGTTGAAGCTCTGGCTGTCCCTGGTGCGCAGCAGCATGAAGTAGTCGAACTCGCCGGTGACGACGTGAAATTCCATGCACCCGGACACCTTCTGCGCCGCCGCTTCGAACTGCGCAAACGAGTCCGGCGTCGAGCGATCCAGCACCACGCCGATCAGCACCACCATCCCTGCATCCAGCACCTCACCGTTCAGCAGCGCCACCACACCTTTGATAACACCACTTTCCTTGAGCCGCTCCACGCGCCGCAGACAAGCCGGCGGGCTGAGCCTGACCTTTTCCGCCAGCGCCACGTTGGAGATGGAGGCATCGACCTGCAGGGTCTTGAGAATGGTGCGGTCAATCCGGTCCAGCGGCGGCGTCTTCTCTGGCGTGAGCGTTTTGCCGGTTTCATTTATTGCTTTCATGTGTCTTTCCACGAAATAAATAAAAGTTTTGCTAGGCCGACACTAACGCTAATTCGGTGATTGAACAATTCTTTGCAACCACGATTATCCAGCTATTTCCTATGATAGGACCTGTTTCAGGCACAGCGTTTACCCCTCATGCCTGGCCTCACCTCTCAACGGAGACTCGATATGAACCTGAGCAAGTTCAAGCGCTACCCTCTGACATTCGGCCCCTCGCCCATCACACCACTCAAACGCCTGAGCGAACACCTGGGTGGCAAGGTCGAGCTGTATGCCAAGCGAGAGGACTGCAACAGCGGGCTGGCGTTTGGCGGTAACAAGACGCGCAAGCTGGAATATCTGGTGCCTGAAGCCATCGAGGGCGGCTACGACACGCTGGTGTCGATTGGCGGCATCCAGTCCAACCAGACCCGTCAGGTCGCGGCCGTGGCAGCGCATCTGGGCATGAAGTGCGTACTGGTTCAGGAAAACTGGGTCAATTATTCCGATGCGCTGTACGACCGGGTCGGCAACATCGAGATGTCCCGCATCATGGGCGCCGATGTACGTCTGGATTCGGCAGGTTTCGACATCGGTATCCGCCCAAGCTGGGAAAAGGCCATGGCCGATGTGGTCGAGAGCGGCGGCAAGCCCTTCCCGATTCCGGCGGGCTGCTCGGAGCACCCATTCGGCGGCCTGGGGTTCGTACGCTTTGCCGATGAAGTGCGTCAGCAGGAAGAAGAACTGGGCTTCAAGTTCGACTACATCGTGGTCTGCTCGGTGACTGGCAGCACCCACGCGGGCATGCTGGTGGGCTTTGCCGCCGACGGACGCTCGCAGCGGGTCATCGGTATCGACGCCTCGGCCAAGCCGGACAAGACCCGTGAACAGGTGCTGCGCATCGCCCAGAACACCGCGAAACTGGTCGAGCTGGGCCGTGAGATCACTGCCGACGACGTCGTGCTCGACACCCGGTACGCTTACCCCGAATACGGCCTGCCCAACGACGGCACGCTCGAAGCCATCCGCCTGTGCGCGCGCCTTGAAGGCGTGCTGACCGACCCGGTCTATGAAGGCAAATCCATGCACGGCATGATCGACATGGTCCGCAATGGCGAATTCCCCGAAGGCTCGAAGGTCCTTTACGCCCACTTGGGCGGCGTCCCGGCGCTGAACGCCTACAGCTTTCTGTTCAAGGATGGTTGAAGACCGCCTGCGAGCGTTTGTGACGCTATCGAAAGCCCGCGAATATCGCGGGTTTTTCATTCGATACACTCATATGGAAGTGTCCAGGGCTGAATACACCTGTTCTTTGCTTACAGTAACTATCAGTTCCGACCCGATCCGCAACATCGACCGCTAAAATTCAACTAACCAGTGAACGCTCGGCGCACTTGTACGCTCTAACCGCGCAAGCTCAGCCTATTTACCAGAGCGTCAAGGTCGATGGATAACCTCAACTCACCCCAGTCAAACAACGCTGAAGCACTGTGCTTTCCCGAAAAGGGCGCAGAGATCGGTGCGCTTCTGCAAACGGCGGTGATGAATCAGTCGCCTCTGGGGCATCCCTCGCAATGGTCCGACTGCCTCAAGAATCTGATCGCCACCGCCCTGCCGGTGCACGCACAGATCGTGGTGTTCTGGGGGCCGCAGTTCATCGCGCTGTACAACGACGCGTATGCGCCAAGCATTGGCGATAAACACCCCGGCGCGCTGGGCCGTCCTGCCATCGAGAACTGGGGCGAGCTCTGGGATGACCTTGAACCGCTGCTGCAGGGTGTTCGTGACACGGGAAAAACATTCTCGGCCAAGGACCGTCCGTTCTATATAAAGCGCTTCGGTGCCGGAGAAACCGTTTACTTCAATGTGTCCTACTCTGCGGTTCGCGAGGCTGACGGTTCGATTGGTGGCGTGCTGTGCATCGTTACGGAAACCACCGAGCGCGTGCAATTCGAACGGCGTCAGGCGTTCCTGATCGAGCTGGGCCGAACATTGCCCTCCACCTCCGATCCCTGCGCCATCGAGCGCCATGTGCTGAACCGCCTCAGGGGTGAACTGGCGGTTCAGCACATCGCACTTATCGGGATTGACGACGACGGCTCTCACCTGAAGACACTGCCGGCGGACCCGAATGATTCATCGTCCGAGATCCGGCACCTGCCCGAATGGACGGACAGCATGTCAGCGGACCTGCGCGCCGACCGCGCCGTGCTGCATGAAATCGCAGCCAGCCCGATCATTCCTGCCAATACGAGGATGGCGCGCTACACCGTCAGCGAACCGCCTTGCACGATCTACGTGCCAGTGGTGCTGCACGGAAAACTCGGGGCGGTGCTGACCATCCAGCCGTCGATCACGAGTACCTTCGGCGATCACGAACGGGATCTTGCCCAGGAAGCCGCGAAGCAAGCCTGGCTGTGGATCAATCAGGCGCGCGCCGAACGCACACTGCGTGACCTGAACGAAAGCCTGGAACAGCGCGTCGTGACCATGCTCGCCCAGCGCGAGAAAGCCCTCGCCCAATTGCATGAGTCTCGCAAGATGGAGATGGTCGGTCAGCTCAGTGGCGGGGTTGCGCACGACTTCAACAATTTGCTGACACCGATCATGGCGTCGCTGGAACTGGTTCGCCGCCGGGTGGAAGACCCACGCTCCACGAAGCTGCTCGACAGCGCCATGCTGGCGGCCGACCGCGCCCGCACGCTGGTCGGCAGGCTGCTGACGTTTGCGCGGCGCCAGACGCTCGTGCCGGAGGCGATCAGGCTTGAATGCCTGGTCGCAGAACTGAAAGACCTGATCGAGCGCTCGCTGGGGCCGATGATCGTCGTCGAAGTCAATATTCCCGATAGTCTGCCGGCAGTGTTTGTGGACCCGCACCAATTGGAACTGGCGATCCTCAACCTGACGGTCAACGCGCGTGACGCACTGGAAGAAGGTGGCCGGGTGAAGATCAGCGCGCGGGCCGATTCGCTGAAAACCAGGACCGGCAATCATGTGCGGCTGACTGTCAGCGACAACGGCTGCGGCATGAGCGAAGACACCCTCAAGCATTGCGTGGAGCCTTTCTATTCCACCAAGGGCGTGGGCAAAGGCACCGGGTTGGGCCTGTCGATGGTCCAGGGGCTGGCATTGCAATCGGGCGGCGAGTTCGACATTCGCTCCAAACCCGGTCAGGGCACCGAAGTGACGCTCTGGCTCCCAGTGGCCAGCAGTCCGGTCATGCAGGCAGAATCCAGGGCGCTGGAGGCTCCGCTGCTCAAGGGTTCCGTCCATGTGCTGCTGGTCGATGACGAAGACCTGGTCAGGGACAGCACCGCGCACCTTTTGCAGGATCTGGGTTATCAGGTTACCGAAGCACCCTCCGCCGCAGTGGCGCTGGACCTGTTTGACGCAGGCCTGAGGCCCGATGTGCTGGTCACCGATTACGTCATGGCCGACATCACCGGCGTTCAACTGGCGCGGCAGATACGCCAGCGCATCAATGACCTGCCGATTCTCATCATCACCGGCTACACCAACGCCAAACCTGTGCCGACGGATGATTTCGAGATTCTGGCCAAGCCCTTCCGCCGTCAGGACATTGCTTCGCGTCTGGCGAATCTTGTCCAGGGCAGTGCTTGAGAGCATGCCTCGCTAAAGCCGGAAAGACTGACGCATGGCATTGCCCAGGAGGTCCACAGCTTCATCCATCCGCGAGCCCGGCGACCTCAGAAACACCACGTCATGCTCGGCGATCTCGGGCAGCCCTTCCAGTATCTGCATGCCCTCCGTGACCCGGGAACGGTCGATCAGACTGATTCCCAGCCCTGCTTCCACGCAGGCCTTGACGGCCTGATTGGAAGGACTTTCCAGCACGATACGCACCTTGCGACCACATTGACCGAGTGACTCGAGCATCGCTTGCCGATACGGACATTGCGCCGCATGCACGGCCAGCGGAAGCACGTCTGACGTGTGCAGGGACTGACCTTGCGGCCCAACCCACACCGGGCGAGTCGATACCAGCATCTGCGCATCGTCGCTCGCCTCGCCCTTGGGCAACGCCAACACAGCCGCCTGAAGCTTGCCGCGCTGTACCTGCTCGCGCAGGGCGTAGCTGGGTGCGGTTTTCAGTTCCAGCACCACATTGGGCCAGGCTGCGATGAACGTCGGCAGGATGTCGCGGATGACATGAGTGGCGTATTCATCCGGTACGCCCAAGGTGATGCGTCCGGCCAGACGGGTGCCGTGAAGGTCGGCGAGCACCCGGTCGTGAGTCGCCAGAAGCTCGGTCGTGGACAACAACAGCCGTTTGCCCAGCGCAGTGAGAGAAACCGACTGGTTGTCGCGATTGAGCAAGCGACCGCCTGCGACGGCCTCAAGACGCTGGACATGCACGCTCACAGCAGCTGGGCTTTTATGCAGTTGATCAGCTGCAGCCGAGAATTTGCCGATCCGGGCAACGGCATGAAAGGTTCTGATCAGTTCGATATCGAGCGTCGGCGTCATGATTCAATCTTCGTGAACAAATGATGTAGTTTATTTTGATTTATTAGATTACGCCTGTTTCGTAGTCTGTGGGCATGAACCAGCACCTATCGATAAAACACAGTGAAACCCTGCGACCTGATGGTCGGCGATCCATTCCGTTGCCGCTGCTCGAAGCGGGACTGATCCTGACGTGGAGTTCCGGATTCATTGGTGCCCGCTTCTCGATCGATTACGCCCCGCCGTTGTTGGTGGTGTTCTGGCGCTGCGTGCTGGTCTGCCTGATTCTTCTGCCCTTCGTATTCCGGCAGTTGCAGAAGACCTCGCCTGCCGTGTTGCTGAAAAACGCAGGCATCGGCCTACTGGCCATGACGGGCTATCTGGCGGGCATCACACAGGGCATTGCGCTGGGCGTTCCGGCCGGGCTCGCGGCGCTGTTTGCAGATCTGCTGCCCATCGGAATGGCGCTGCTGGCAGCGCTGTTTCTGGGCCAGCGACTGGCCTGGGGAGTCTGGGTCGGACTGGCCATCGGTCTGCTGGGCGTAGTGATTGCAACACAAGGCGCATTGGCCTGGGGTAAAGCGCCGTTATGGGCTTATGGCCTGCCATTGCTGGGCATGCTGTCACTGGCGGTGGCGACGCTCTGGCGCAAACGGTTGACCGCTTCGCAGACCATGGAGCTACTGCCGAATCTGTGGCTGCAATGTTGCGTGTCCGGCATCGTCTTCGCCGTTATCGAAGGCGTACAAGGCGGACTGGCGCCGATACCCAGCACAGGGTTTGCACTGAGCGTGGCGTGGACTGCAGGTTTGTCCACTTTGGGTGGCTACGGGCTTTACTGGGTCTGCCTGCGCCGGGCTTCCGAAACCCGGGTCGCGAGCGTCCTGTACCTCAGCCCGCCAGTGACCATGCTGCTGGCCTGGATGATGTTCGACGAACCACTGTCCTGGCAGATGGCGTCAGGCATGCTGGTGTCGGGGCTGGGTATATGGGTAGTGGTCAGGGCTGAGAGGCGCAAGGCTGAAGCGGCCGGGTAGATGTCCCGCCCTTTATCCTTGGCACAGTGCTGTATCAAAGCGAACACAGGACTGTGGGAGGCGCCACCACTTCTTCGACGTAGCGCTGTCGCGCAGCAAACACCGGGCGTCGTGGGAGATTCTATGGTTTTGGGAAACCCCTCAAGCCGCCTTTGATTGATATTCGCTCTGGGTTTTTAACAGGGCGAATACGACTCGAGCCATCTTCCTTGCCAGCATGACCAAGGCTTGAGTGGTGCTGAAGCCACGCTTTCTCTGCTCTTCATAAAACGGCTTCCACGCGGCTGTACGGCTGCCAGACATGGCCGCGTTATGAAGCAGCCGACGGGCTTCCGGATCGCCACGCTTGGTCAGGCGGCGCGGCCCGTCACTTTGTCCGGATTTGGACACCCTGAGGTCCAGGCCTAAAAAGGCGATGAAGGCGTTGGCGTTGCTGAATTCGCCTCGCTGAAAAGTAGTGACCAGCCGGGCCGCCGTCAGAAAGCCGATACCTTCTACTTTCATGCAACGACTGACCTGTCCCATCAACTCGGCTCGCTGCAGGACATCCTTGATCTTCTTCTCGACCAGCGCTTCAAGGCGCTTCATCGAATTGATCTGCGCCGCGAACGCTGTTTTCAACAGGGGCTCATTGGACCAGCTCTGAACCAGTCCGGTACGCGCCTGGACCAACGCCGCACGACGACGAAACAGGCTCAGCAACTGACGATAAAGCGGGCACGGCGGTACCCAAGGGTGCAGCTCGTCAGCCTCTTTCTTCAAATATCGGGCAAGCAAACGAGCGTCCAGCGCATCCGTCTTGGCGCGTACATTGACGCCTTTTCGGTAATGGCTCAGTTGGTAACCATCGATCATATAGATGGTGCAGCCGGCCTCATAAGCCATGTCGGCGAACAGTACGTGGTAGGTATTGGTGGCTTCGACAGCGATTGACACCGTTCCAGCCAAGGTACGCAACCACTTGCTGATAGACGCCTTGGTGTTGGGAATCGCTTCAAGTCGGTCGGACTGGTCCTGATAGATCACCAGCTCATTTTTGGCGACGTCTACTCCGACGACAGGTTTAGTCTGGGCAACCAGCATTGCCATGGCGCAATCTCCGGGATAAGGTTTGAGAACTTGAAGGGACCACCCAGAGGCGCAGGCTTGTTTCTATCGTAGGTCGCGAGCCATAAGCATTCTTTATCGGCGCTTGGGTGAAAGGAGGAGGGGTGAAATCTCCCACAGGTCTGTACTGCGCAAACAGTCAGAAGCGAACTGAGTCCCTCCTCCTCCCTTCAAGTCCTACCATACAAGCGGACTTGTCCGCGAATGCTGCATTTCAGTCGCTGAACCTTCATCGGCCGCACCGCACCTTCGCGGACAAACGGAACGCCGCCCGGTCCGCTCCCACAAAATCCAGTTCCTTCAGTGGCTTACAGGTTGTTTGATAAGAGGGGGCTTGCGATCTCGCCGCAAGCCCGCTCTTCAGACCTCAGATACGAAACCGCGCAACCATGTTCTGCAGGTCACTGCCCAGACGGGCCAGTTCCACAGTCGAGGCTGCACTTTGCTCTGTGGCCGCTGCCGACTGATCGGCGATGTCGCGGACACTGAGCACGCTGCGGTTGATCTCTTCGGTCACAGCGCTCTGCTGTTCGGCAGATGCCGAAATCTGCTGGCTCATCTGCTCGATGGTGCTGATCGACTGGTTGATTTCCACCAGTGCCTGCTCGGCCTGACGCGCCAGCACCACGGTGCCTTCGGTGCGTTGCAGGCTGGCGTCCATCAGACCTGCGGCTGCGCCGGTGCCCTGCTGCAGCGCCTGAATCAGCGCTTCGATTTCGGTGGTGGAGTTCTGGGTGCGCTGCGCCAGCGAACGTACTTCATCGGCCACGACGGCAAAGCCGCGACCCTGTTCGCCTGCACGTGCCGCTTCGATGGCGGCGTTGAGCGCGAGCAGGTTGGTCTGTTCGGCGACCGCCTTGATCACGTCGATCACGCTGCCGATCTTGCCGCTGTCTTCGGTCAGGCGCTGCATGGCCTGGCCCAGTTCCTTGACCTCTCCCGCCAGTTGACCGATTTCCCGTGTGGCGTGCTGCACCACGCTGCTGCCATGAGCCGCACGTTCGCTCGCCTGTTTCGCAGCCTTCGAGGCGTCTTCGGTGTTGCGAGCGACTTCCTGAACAGTCGACGCCATCTCGTTCATCGCCGTGGCGACCTGATCGACTTCGTTCTTCTGCTGGGCCACGCCAGCGCTGGTCTGTTCGCTGCCCGCCGAAAGCTCTTCGGCAGCGGTCGCGATCTGAGTGATGCCGTTGCCGATTCCTCCGATCAGCCCACGCAGCGAGACGGTCATGTGCTGCATGGCGTTCTGCAGCAGACCCAGCTCGTCCTGACGCGTGGTGGCTATGTCTTGGGTCAGGTCGCCTTCAGCGATGCGTCGAGCGGCAATCACGGTGTCGTTCAACGGCACCGTGATCTGACGGGTGATGATAAAGGCCGCAAGGACGCCGATCAGCAACACCACCAGCGCTACGCTCAAGAGCTGCACCACCGCCGTATTCTGCTCACGCTTGGCACTGACCACCTGCGTGGCCGCCAGCTCATCGGCACTGGCCGCTGTAGCGATGGACTGTTGTTGCAGGGTGCTGCGGATCTGATCGGTCTGCTGCAGCATCTCGGAAATGGACGCCATCAGCACTTTGTATTGCTTCAGGGCGTTCAATGCGGTGTCTACTGCGCCATTGGCTTCCACCGGCAGCTGGCTGCGTGCAGCGGCCACTTGAGCGATCAATGCATCGGCGGCGTTGTAGGTTGCCTGACGGTTGTCGGCAGTTGGAATGCTCAGGTAACGGCGAAAGATCAGACGGAAATTGGTCATGCCGTTGCGCAGGTCACCGGCGATCTTGACCTGTTGGATACCGGTCTCGCTCGGCGCACGCAAAGTGTCGTCGATGGTTTTCTGCAACAGGTTTTCGAAAGTCGCACTGACCTCGTCCGACACCTTGATCAGCGGTTTGAGCGCGTCATCGACTTTCTGGTTGATGCTGACCAGTTGATCGAAAGTCTGCTTCAAACCGCCGACCTGCTCCTTGATGCTTTTCAGCTTCTGCAGGTTGCTCGACACGACGAAAACATTCAGCCCCTGTTCGACGCTGCGACTCAGGGTGTCCAGCGCAGTGCCATAGACCTGCACACCGGCAGCGGTGGGCCCGGTTGCATAGGCTTGCGCGGCAATACGTGCATTCAGGACGTCGTCCTTGATTTCGGCGATCTTGCTGCTCTTGCCCAGGCGCTCGATCAACAGATTGGTGCTTGAGTAACCAATGGCCGTAACGGTCAGCACCCCCAGCAGAATCGCCGCAAAGCCCAGAGCGAGCTTTTTACTGACGTTAAGATTGTCCAACCATTTAGCGCTCATAGCCTGTGTGCCTCGATTTTTCGTAATGCACAGGAATCGGCGCGCAACTCGCTAACTTGATGGCCAACTTGATCGATATAACTGATCAATTGATAGGTATGACGTGCAGCCCTTTGTTTACAGGCCCCGAGCTAATATTAAGTTTTATTTAACTTATCAGGACGAACCTTTTTCAGATGACCGGTAGCCCTGCAAATCTCTCCCACACGATTATATGATTAATGACATAAAGTACGGATAATGCCGACGCCCTTTCAAAGCGCCAGTTTTTGAGCAAAGGCCGTTATTACGAAACGAGAGTGTAAAGCTTGAAAGATCTGACTCATGAAGAGCTGGAGACTGAAGTCGCGCGCTTGCGCAGGGTCATTGAGGACGCAGGTCTTGAGTCGACGCCCGACGGCAGGCTCAGGAACTTTGCGGGCAAGACTGCCGAACATACTCAGGAACGTTATCGACTGGCCGCCAAAGCGACCAGCGATGCCATCTGGGACTGGGATCTGCAAGCCAATCAGGTGCTATGGAATGACGCGCTTGAAGACGCGTACGGGCACCCGCTCGCCTCGGTGGACGTGACGGGAGAATGGTGGCTTTCCCAGATCCATCCGGATGAACGTGCACACGTCTACGCGTCGATTCATCAGGTCATCGACGGCACCGATACCGCGTGGTCGCACGAGTACCGCTTCCGCCGCAACGACGGTACTTACGCCGATGTCCTTGATCGGGGCCATGTCCTGCGCAATACCGAAGGCCAGGCGGTTCGCATGATCGGCGCGATGCTGGATATGTCGGGAATGCGCAAGGCCGAGACCGCACTGCGTCAGAGCGAACAACGCTTCAGAACCATTCTTGAGACCATCGAATCCGCGTTCGCCATTGTGGAAGTGAAGTTCGATGACGATGACCGACCGATCGATTACCGTTTCGTGGAAGCCAACCCGGCATTCGAACGCCAGGCAGGCGTCAACCTGCGCGGAAAATGGGTCACCGAGTTTGCGCCGGACCTGGAGCGCTTCTGGTTCGAGACGTATGGACACGTTGCCAAGACCGGAGAACCTGCAACCTTCGAGAACTACGCCGAAGCGTTCAAGCGCTGGTTCGATGTCCGCGCGGTCAGCGTCGGAGACCCCGTCGACAGGCAAATCGCGATCATCTTCAGCGATGTGACCGAACGGCGAAATGCTCAGGACCGGCTGCGCATCAGCGAAGCCGTCGCGCGGCAGAACGTCGAGCGTGTGCAGCTTGCCCTGGCGGCAGGCGCGATCATAGGCACCTGGCACTGGGACGTGCCGGGAGACAGTTTCACCATCGATGAAGCCTTCTCGCGTGCGTTCGGCCTTGACCCCGCGCTTGGGTATGAAGGTCTAACAATGGAGCAGGTGATCGGCTCGGTGCACCCCGAAGACCGAGCCGGGCTGAAGGCCGCCATCGACGAAGCCATCGAGACAGGCGGCGCCTACGCTCACCAGTACCGTGTACGCCGCGCCGACGGAAAGTATTACTGGATCGAAGCGAACGGACGCGTGGATCTCGCCGAAGACGGCACTGCGCTAAGCCTGCCCGGGGTCGTCATTGACGTCGAGGGACGACGCTCCGTGGAAGCCGAACGCGATCGCGCGACCGCCGCCTTGCGCGCACTCAATGAAACCCTGGAGCAGCGTGTAGCAGAACGAACGGTCGAGCTGATGCAGGCCGAAGAGAAACTGCGCCAGTCACAGAAAATGGAAGCCGTCGGGCAATTGACCGGCGGCCTGGCCCACGACTTCAACAATTTGCTGGCGGGTATTTCGGGCGCTCTGGAACTGATCGCGCTGAGAACATCGCAGGGCCGATGGCAGGAAACCGAAAAGTACATCCTGACGGCGCAAGGCGCCGCCCGGCGAGCCGCCTCGCTGACTCACCGCCTGCTCGCATTTTCCCGCAGGCAGACCCTGGACCCGCGCCCCACCGATGTGAATATGCTGATGGAAGGCATGGGCGAGCTGATCCAGCGTACGGTGGGGCCCAGCATTACCGTCGAGACAGTGGGTGCAGTCGATGTCTGGCCGACGCTGGTCGATGCCAGCCAGCTTGAAAACGCTCTCTTGAACCTCTGTATCAATGCCCGCGATGCCATGCCAAACGGCGGACGCATCACCATCGAGACCGCCAATGTGTGGATGGATCCTGACACGGCCCGGGCTCATGAGATGTCGGAAGGTGACTACCTGTCGCTGACCGTGACAGACACCGGCACCGGCATGCCGCCGGACATCATCGCCAAGGCATTCGACCCCTTCTTCACCACCAAACCCATCGGTCAAGGCACCGGCCTGGGCCTGTCCATGATTTACGGGTTCGCCAGACAGTCCGGTGGTCAGGCGCGCATATGCTCGGCCGTCGGGCTGGGCACGTCGATATGCATCTACCTGCCCCGCTACCACGGTAGCGCGGACAAGCAGGCAGATGAGATCGACAACACGTCCGCAGCGCCGACACAGTCCGGCGAAACCATTCTGATCGTGGACGATGAACCGAGCGTGCGTATGTTGCTGATGGATGTGCTGGGCGGTCTGGACTACAGCCTGATCGAAGCAGGAGACAGTATCGCTGGCTTGAAAGTACTGCGGTCCGATGTGCACATCGACCTGCTCATTACCGATGTCGGTCTGCCCGGCGGCATGAACGGGCGGCAGATGGCCGACGCGGGACGTGAAGTAAGGCCGGACCTGAAAACCCTGTTCATCACGGGCTATGCCGAAAACGCAGTCATTGGCGGAGGCCGTCTGGGGCCAGGAATGGAAGTGCTCACCAAGCCTTTTTCCATCGATACACTGGCAGCCAGAGTGCGCGAACTGATCGACACGTAAAACGCTTTCAGGATGTTCGGCATCGTGGACTGGCTCGTTCCGCCCTGTGCCGGACGCCTGGGAGACCGTGTCGCCGAGCAAGCATCATTTCAGGGCACTCTGCGATAACCCAGCAGTCTGCTCCTTACACCCTATTGCACAGCGGAGCCCTCATGATCACTGTTCACCACCTCAACAACTCGCGCTCGCAACGCATTCTCTGGCTGCTGGAAGAGCTGGGCCTGCCCTACGAGATCAAGCGTTACGAGCGTGATGCCAAGACCAACCTGGCGCCACCTGAGCTCAAGGAGATTCATCCGCTGGGCAAGTCGCCGGTGATTCAGGACGGCCCTCATGTGGTGATCGAGTCCGCCGCCATCATCGACTACCTGATCCGTCGCCACGGCGAAGGCCGTCTGCAACCGGACCCTGCCGGTGCGACTTATGACGAGTACGTGCAATGGCTGCACTTCGCCGAAGGCTCGGCGATGCTGCCGCTCATGCTTGATCTGTATGTCGGACGCCTGGGCGATGCAGGCGCGCCGCTGCACCCGCGTATCGAATCGGAAGTCGCCAACTACCTCGGTTATCTGAACGACACGCTGGGCCTGACGCCTTATCTGGTGGGCGAAGAGCTGACCGGTGCCGACATTCAGATGAGCTTCATCGGCGAACTCGCCAAGGCCCGTGGCAAGCTGCAGCCTTACCCGAACCTTGCGGCCTGGGTCGAGAAATTCCAGGCCAGACCGGCCTATCGCGCGGCGCTGGAAAAAGGCGGCGAGTATTCGTTCGCAAAATAAGGGGGCGAGTCAGCCAGGCGTCCTGTGACGCCTGGTGACTGTTCAGCAGGTCTCAGCGATTGTTGCGCAGGATCGAGAAATTCAGCGCAGCCGCCACGCAGAGCCAGACCAGATAGGGAAACAGCATCAGTCCGGTGATCACATCCAGACTGAGCGCCATGACGACCATGGTTGCCACAACCAGCCACAGCAGCGTGATGATCACCATCCCGGCCAACAACTTGTGCGCACCGAAGAATACCGGCGTCCAGAGCGTGTTCAACGCAATCTGTGCAGCCCACAGCGCCAGCACTTCCTGACTTCCGGGCATCAGGCTCAGGCGATAACCGGCCCAGGCCAGCAGCAGGTAGATGGTTGTCCAGGCCACCGGGAACAGCCAGTTCGGCGGCGTGAAACTCGGCTTGGTCAGCGACTCGTACCATTGCCCAGGCTTGAAGATGATGCCGGTGCTCGCGGCGGCTGCGCAGGCGAGAAGAAAAATGAAGAAGGTCATCGTCGGTCCTTGAGAGGGATAAAGGTCTGGCGCTTACCCATCAATGACTCGCTTGCGGTGTCAGAAATTCAATATGTCGGTGAGGTTGTTTCACGCAGCAGAGATCTGACCGTGGGAGGCCCCACCACGTCTTCAACCTGGCGCTGTCGCACAGCAAACACGGAACTGTGGGAGACGGCTTGCCGGCGATGAACGATGACGCGGTTTTCCTGATACACCGCGTCGACTGCATCGCCGGCAAGCCGCCTCCCACGGCCCAGTGTTTGCTGCAAGACAGCGCTGTGTCAGAGACACAGGGGCATCTCCCACAATTGTTTTCCAATCAAAAATTCATGCACCAGGCGATAACCCGCAACTCGAAACCGGCACTCAATGACTGATCATCCACGGCCGCCCTGCTGGTTTGCCTTTCAGCGCATGCGGATTCGCCTTGGTCGGGACCGGTCGGGTCGTGGGGCCGCAGCAACTGCAACCGCTCGGGTGACCACGGCTTTCCTTGTATTGATCGAGCGTTTTCGGTTCATGGGCGCTGCGCTCGTTGCGGGCAATGGCGCTGCGGGTATTGCCTGCCATGGTGCTCAAGCCGGGGGCCGACAGGATCACGCGCATGCTGGAGGCGCCGCACGCCGGGCATTCACAGGGCAGCGCGCTTTCGGCCATGGGTCGCAGTGACGTGAAGTCGCCGCAGTGGGGGCAGTCGTATTCGTACATGGGCATGCTGCATTCCTCTGATTTGAGATCGACACAGTGCGGACGGGCACCGCTCGTCTTTCACGAGCGGTGCGCACCGTGGAACCTACTTGTCCTGAGCAATCGGCAAATCGACAGTGCCATCGATGAACTTCGTCGGGCCGTTGGCGTTTGGGTTGATGTCGAACTTGAAGATCTCGGTCGGCAGCCACAGCGTCGCGCAGGCGTTGGGCACGTCCACCACGCCACTGATATGGCCCTGAACCGGCGCCGAACCCAACAGTGAATAACCTTGCGCAGGTGAATAGCCGAACTTGGTCATGTAATTGATCGCGTTCAGGCACGCCTGCCGGTAGGCGACGTTCACGTCCAGGTAATGCTGCTGCCCCGCCTCGTCGACCGAGATACCTTCGAAGATCAGGTAATTGTTGTAATTGGGCACGATGGGGCTGGGCTTGAAGACCGGATTCTTGATCCCGTACTTGGCCATGCCGCCCTTGATCAGCTCGACCCGCATGTGCACCCAGCCGGCCATTTCGATGGCGCCGCAGAAGGTGATTTCGCCGTCGCCCTGGCTGAAGTGCAAGTCACCCACCGACAGACCCGCGCCGTCGACATAGACCGGGAAGAACACTTTCGAACCCCGGGACAGGTCCTTGATGTCGCAGTTGCCGCCATGCTCGCGAGGCGGCACGGTGCGTGCTCCGGTCGCGGCAGCCATGTCACGGGCCGGACCCTTGAGCTTGCCCAGATGGGCAGTCGCGGCAAACGGCGGGCAGGCCAGCACCGGAATGCGATCAGGGTCGGTGTCGATCAGTTCCTGCTCGCGGCGATTCCACTCGGCAAGCATTTTGTGATCAGGCAGACAGCCAATCAGACCGGGGTGGATCAACCCGGCAAACTCGACACCGGGGATGTGCCGCGAGCTGGTCATCATGCCCTTGAAATCCCAGATGGATTTCTGCGCCAACGGGAAGTGCTCGGTCAGAAAGCCGCCACCGTTCTGTTTGGAAAAGAAGCCGTTGAAGCCCCACTGCGAATCCGCGCGAGCCCCGATATCCAACAGGTCCACCACCAGCAGGTCGCCGGGTTCGGCGCCATGCACGCCTACCGGGCCGGACAGGTAGTGCACGGTGGTCAGGTCCACGTCGCGCACGTCGCTGGCATCGTCATCGTTCTTGATCGCACCAGCGGTCCAGTCGTAGGTTTCGAGAATGAAGTCGTCACCCGGCTTGACCCAGCAGGCCATCGGAATGTCCGGGTGCCAGCGGTTGTGAATCTGCTCGTTCTCGGTGACAGGCTGGTTCAGGTCGACTTTGATCAGGGTTTCGGTCATGGCGGTTCTCCTGCGGTCTCGGTTCAATTCGATCGTTAGGTAAAGTCACTGCAGTTAAAAAGAGGGAACACGGTTCAAGGGCTACACCGACAGGTAGCGACTGATCGTCGCTTCATCGACATTGGCGCGGGCTTCCTCGACCACGAAGCGGCCCTTCTCGATCACCAGGAATCGGTCGGCGATTTCCAGGGTGAACGACAGCACCTGCTCGGAGACCACGATGGTCAGGTTGCGCAGGCTGCGGATTTCCTTGAGGGTGCGGGCGATGTCCTTGATGATCGACGGCTGGATGCCTTCAGTCGGCTCGTCGAGCAACAGCACCTTGGGGTTGGTCGCCAGCGCACGGGCAATTGCCAGTTGCTGTTGCTGCCCGCCGGACAGGTTGCCGCCACGGCGGCCGCGCATGTCGAACAGCACCGGGAAGAGTGCGTAAAGGTCCTCCGGCACCTTGCCGTTGGCTGACGCGGGCAGTCCGGTCTGGATGTTTTCCAGCACGCTCATCGACGGAAAGATCATGCGACCCTGCGGCACATAGGCCATGCCGTGTCCGACCCGTGAATGGGTTTCCATCGCCGACACGTCCACGCCATCCACCTGCACCTGCCCGCCCCATTGCGGCAGGATGCCCATCAGGCTCTTGAACAGCGTGGTCTTGCCCATGCCGTTGCGGCCCATGACCGCGACGATTTCCTGTTTCTCGACGTTGAGGTTCAGGTCATGAAGAATCTGGCTCTGGCCATAGCCACAGCTCAGTTGTTGAATCGTGAACATGCGGTGCTCCTCAATGGCCCAGGTAGACTTCGATGACTTTCGGGTTCTTCTGCACCGACTCCATGCTGCCTTCGGCCAGCACCTTGCCCTGGTGCAGCACCGTGACCTTGTGGGCGATGCTCTTGACGAACTCCATGTCGTGCTCGATCACCAGCACCGAGCGGCCCTGGCTGATGCGATTCAACAGATCGGCGGTCTGCGCACGTTCACTGACGCTCATGCCGGCGACGGGCTCGTCGAGCATCAGCAGTTCCGGGTCCTGCATCAGCAACATGCCGATTTCCAGCCACTGCTTCTGCCCGTGGGACAGAAGCCCGGCCTGCTGTTCCAGCAGGTCGCCCAGAAAAATGTCGGCGGCCACCTGCCGGACCCGCTCCAGCACTTCGCTGGAGCGCCTGAAGAACAGCGCGCCGAACACACTGCGGCCAGCGGGAAAGGACATTTCCAGGTTCTCGAACACGCTGAGGTTGTCGTAGATCGACGGAGTCTGGAATTTGCGCCCCACGCCTGCACGGACGATGTCGTACTCGTTCATCCGGGTCAGTTCGCGGTCCTTGAACTGGATGCTGCCGCCCGTGGCGCGGGTCTTGCCGCAGATCAGGTCGAGGACGGTGGTCTTGCCTGCACCGTTGGGGCCGATCACCACGCGCACCTCGTTGCGGTCGATGTACAGGTTGAGATCATCGACCGCCTTGAAGCCGTCGAATGACACGGTCAGACCTTCGATGGCCAGCACCGGCTTGTTCATCTGGAAGCCTGTCGGGCTGCTCATGGCTGGGTCTCCAACGGGCGGGCGGGTTGTTTTTCAGTGGTCGAAGGTGTGGACGCCTTGCTGACTGGCGCAGGTCTGGACCCGAATCTGCCCAGCCATTTGCGACCGTGGCTTTCCCAAAGACCCGCCAGGCCATTGGGGAAGTACATGACCACCGCGATGAACAGGCCGCCCATGAGGTACAGCCACAGCTCAGGAAAGGATTCGGAGAAGTAGGTCTTGCCGTAATTCACCAGCAGCGAGCCGTACACCGCACCCAGCAGCGACATGCGCCCGCCGACGGCGGCAAAGATGACCATCTCGATGGACGGCACGATGCCGACGAACGAAGGCGACATGAAGCCCACCTGCAACGCGAACATCGCCCCGCCGATTGCGGAGAACCCGGCCGCCACGCAGTAGACGAATACCTTGAACGCCGCCACGTCATAGCCCGAGAAGCGCACCCGCTCTTCCTTGTCGCGCATGGCCATCAGCAGTCGGCCGAGCTTGGAATAAAGGATGAATTTGCCGATCAGAATGCAGCCGAGCAGCAGCGCGGCATTGATGAAGTACAGCGCCAGCTTCGCGCTGTCACCACGGATGTCCCAACCCAACAGCGTCTTGAGGTCGGTGATGCCGTTCACCCCGCCGGTCAGGCCCTGCTGACCGATGATCAGCACGGTCAGAATCAGCGCGATGGCCTGGGTCACGATGGAGAAGTACACATCGCCCACCCGCCGCCGAAACAACGCGGCACCGATGATCAGCGCGAGGATGACCGGCACCAGCACCACAGCGATTACCGTGAAGGTGAAGCTGTGAAACGGCACCCACAGCCACGGCAGTTCGGTGATCTGGTTCCAGTCCATGAAGTCCGGAATGCCGGGAGTGGATTGAATTTTGGTGCTCTCGGGGTCCGACGCTTCCAGCTTCAGAAACATGGCCATGCAGTAGCCACCCAGCCCGAAAAACACCCCCTGCCCCAGGCTGAGAATGCCGCCGTAGCCCCAACACAGGACCAGGCCGACCGCGACGAAGGCGTAGGTCAGGTACTTGCCGACCATGTTCAGGCGAAAGGCATCCAGGGTCAGCGGAAACACCACCAGAATCAGGGCAGCGAGGATCAGCAAACCGATCACACCCTGACGGCCACCGAGCATTTTGTTGAGCGCGTTCATCGTTCGGCCTCTATTTGCGGACTTTGCTGGAAAACAAGCCTTGCGGGCGCATCAGCAGGATCAGGATCACGGCCGACAAGGTCAGCACCTTGGCCATCGAGCCACTCATGAAGAACTCGGAAATCGACTGCGCCTGGGCAATCGCGAACGCCGAAGCGATGGTGCCGAACAGGCTCTGCGCGCCGCCGAACACCACCACCAGAAAGGTGTCGACGATGTACAGCGAACCGGCCGTGGGCCCTGTGGAACCGATGGTGGTGAACGCCGCACCCGCAACACCGGCCACCCCACAGCCCAGCGCGAAGGTCATGCGATCGACCTGACGGGTATTGATACCAACGGCGCGGCTCATGATGCGGTTCTGCACCGTGGCGCGAACGTGCAGGCCCCAGCGGGTGCGGTAGAGCATCAGGAAAATGCCACCGGTCATCAGGATACTGAGACCCATAACGAACAGGCCGTTGCGCGGAATCTCGATGGCATCGGTCAGGTTCACGGCGCCCATCAGCCATTCCGGCGGCGTGGCGCTGACTTCACGCGCGCCGAAGATCGAGCGAAACGCCTGTTGCATGACCAGCGACAGACCCCAGGTCGCCAGCAGGGTGTCGAGTGGCCGATGGTAGAGACGGCTGATCATCACCCGCTCCACCACCCAGCCAATCGATCCGGCCACCACGAACGACAGCGCGATGGCGAAAAAAAAGTAGTACGGCTGCATCCACGGCAGATAGGTCTGCACCAGCGTCGACAGCACGTACGTGGTGTAGGCGCCGATGGTGAGAAACTCACCGTGGGCCATGTTGATCACGCCCATCTGGCCAAAAATGATCGCCAGCCCCAAGGCCATCAACAGCAGTACGCAAAACACGGACAGACCGTTGAACCCCTGCATGGCCGCGATGGCACCAAATTCCGATAGCCATTCCATGATGATGGTCTCCAAGGGTGAATGACGGGGGTCACGAGGCTGTCGGCTTGACACTGCAGACAGCCCCGCTCCGGTAAGCAGCGCTCAGGCAGCCGCTGTTACTGGTAACCCTTGGGGAAAGGATTGGGCTCGATCAGGTCCGACTCGTAGATCACCTTGAACTGGCCGTCAGCCTGGACTTCGCCGATGCGGGTCTTGCTCCACAGGTGATGGTTCTCGTGAACCTTGACGTAACCTTCCGGTGCGGTTTTCAGCTCGATGCCTGGCGAAGCTGCAACCACCTTGTCGACGTCGAAACTGCCGGCTTTCTCGACGGCGGCCTTCCACAACCAGGGACCGAGATAGGCGGCCTGGGTCACATCACCCATCACCGAGTCCTTGCCGTACTTGGCCTTGAAGGCTTCCACGAAGGCTTTGTTGTTCGGGTTGTCGAGGCTCTGGAAGTACTTCATCGAGGCATAGAAGCCCTGCATGTTTTCACCGCCGATGCCCAGCAGTTCATCCTCGGTCACCGACAGGGTCAGCAGGTTCTGTTTGGCCGAGGTAACGCCTGCGGCCTTGAGCTGTTTGTAGAACGCCACGTTGGAACCACCCACGACAGCGGCGAACACCACGTCGGGCTTCTTCAACTTGACCTTGTTGATCAGCGAACCGAACTGGGTGTTGCCCAGCGGGTAATAGTCTTCGCCGACCACCGTGCCGTGCAGGACATTCTCGATGTGCTTGCGGGCGATCTTCATGGAGGTGCGCGGCCAGATGTAATCCGAGCCGATCAGATAGAAGGTCTTGGCGCCCTTCTCCTTGGCGATCCAGTCGAGACTGGCGAGAATCTGCTGGGTGGCTTCCTGGCCGGTGTAAATCACGTTTTTCGACTGTTCCAGCCCTTCGTAGAAGGTCGGGTAGTACAGCAGGCCGTTTTCCTTCTCGAACACCGGCAACACGGCCTTGCGTGAGGCCGAGGTCCAGCAGCCGAACACGGCCGCCACCTTGTCGCCGACCAGAAGCTTCTTGGCTTTTTCGGCGAAGGTCGGCCAGTCCGACGCACCGTCTTCCTGAACGATCTTTATCTGCCGCCCGAGGATGCCGCCCGACGCGTTGATCTGGTCGATGGCCAGCCGCTCGGCCTGGATCGAGCCGGTCTCGGAGATCGCCATGGTGCCGGTCGCCGAGTGCAACTGGCCGACGGTCACTTCGGTGGCCGTCACGGCAAGTCCGGTGGTATTGGCTTCATCGGCCAGGGTCGCCTGGCTGAACACACTGGCGGCAATCAGCGAGAGCGCTGCCGCACCCAACGCCAGGCGTCGGGGAAAAAAGCGTATGGGGCCTGTCTGTCGTGAATCCATGTTCCCGCTCCTGTGCTGGTGAGTCGCGGCGAGACCGGTCAGAGCCGTCGCGAGTAGGAGCAAGAATGAGCGTGACGCCGAAAACGGGGTATACGCAGCATGACGTATCGGCATACGTCATTTGACGTAGGGCGTGGCGGCAGGATCAAGGGCATGATTGCGCCTGTGCGGAGCGTCATCTGCTTCTGCCCGAAGGGCGTGGGGCCCCACCATGTCTTAGACGTAGCGCTGTTGCGCAGCAAACTCGGTGGAACGCCGCCCGGTCCGCTCCCACGAATTTTGCTGCCATACAGGCACAAAAGTTGCTGCCTCCCACCCACGTCGGCAACGTGCAGGGATTTGCGTGAGTCATTAACCCTCAGGAATCCACTCAGTGCGCCCCTCTGGCTCTCAACGCATCATCAAAGTGCGCCGCGATTACAACCGGCTGGTCGCCGACGAGACCATGGAAGACTACGCCCTGCGTTTTACGCCCAAATCCTTCCGCAAATGGTCGGAATTCCGTATCGCCAACACCGCCGTAGGGGCCGTGTCGTTTCTGGCGCTGGAAGCCATCGGCGGCGCGCTGGTGATGAGCTACGGCTTCACCAACACCTTGTGGGCGATCATTGCCATGGCGGTGGTGATTTTCCTGACCGGCCTGCCCATCAGCTATTACGCCGCCCGCTATGGCGTGGACATGGACCTGCTGACCCGCGGCGCAGGGTTCGGCTACATCGGCTCGACCATCACGTCACTGATCTACGCAAGCTTCACGTTCCTGTTCTTCGCCCTGGAAGCGGCGATCATGGCTTTGGCGCTGGAGTTGTATTTCCACATTCCGCTGGCGCTGGCGTACGTGATCTGCTCGATCATCGTCATTCCGCTGGTGGCCTACGGCATCACCCTGATCAGCCGCCTGCAGATGTGGTCACAACCCTTGTGGCTGACCCTGCTGATCGTGCCCTACGTGTTCGTGATCTGGAAAAACCCGGACGCGCTTGCGGACCTCACCTCGTTCGCAGGTCGCGAAGGTGAAGGCGGCACGTTCAATCTGCTGTTGTTCGGCGCCGCCTTCAGTGTGGCGCTGTCACTGGTGACGCAGATCGGGGAGCAGGTCGACTACCTGCGTTTCCTGCCGGAGAAAACCCGTCGCAACCGCAAGCGCTGGTGGGCCGCGCTGCTGATGGCTGGCCCCGGATGGGTAATCCCGGGAGGCCTTAAGATCATGGCCGGTGCCTTTCTGGCCTTTCTCGCCCTGCAACATCAGGTGCCAATCGAGCGCGCGGCAGAGCCGACGCAGATGTATCTGGTGGCCTTCAACTACGTGTTCCTGTCACCGGAATGGGCGCTCGCGGCCATGGTGCTGTTCGTGATCATTTCCCAGATCAAGATCAACATGACCAACGCCTACGCCGGATCGCTGGCCTGGTCGAACTTCTTCGCCCGCGTCACCCACAGCCACCCCGGTCGGGTGATCTGGCTGGTGTTCAACGTCGCCATCGCGCTGATACTCATGGAACTGGGCGTGTTCGACGCCATTGAAGAAGTGCTGGGCCTGTATGCCAACGTCGCCATCGCCTGGATCGGCGCGCTGGTGGCCGATCTGGTGATCAACAAACCACTGGGCCTGTCACCCAGGCACATCGAGTTCAAGCGTGCGCACCTGTACGACATCAATCCGGTGGGCGTCGGTGCGATGTTTATCGCGTCGCTGCTGTCCATCTGCGCTCACTTCGGCGCGCTCGGCGAACTGGCCAGAGCCGCGCCACCACTGATTTCACTGACCACCGCGATGATCGCCGCGCCGCTGATCGCCTGGCTGACCAAGGGCCGCTACTACCTGGCGCGTGACAGCGACCCGCTGCTGCTCTTCCCGACAGGTCGGCAGGCGAGCCTGCAGTGTGGCGTCTGCAACAACGCTTTCGAATCTCCGGACATGGCCTGGTGCCCGGCCTACGGCTCGCCGATCTGCTCGTTGTGCTGCTCGTTGGACGCCCGCTGCGGAGATCAGTGCAAGACCCGTTCGCGACTGTCCATGCAGTTCGAAGACCTGATCGGCCGCCTGCTGCCTCGCCTGCCCCGCCGCTACCTGCACACTCGCCTCATGCAATACCTGGGTTTGCTGAGCGTGCTGGTACTCGGCCTGTCAGGTGCGCTGGCGTTGATTTACAGCCAGGTGTCACACGGCCTCACCGACCAATCGCCACAGGCTCACCACACGCTGATGCTGGCGTTCCTCAAGGCCTTCCTGACCTGCTGCGTTTTCGCCGGTGTGCTGGCCTGGTGGGTGGTGCTGACCCGGGAGAGCCGCCGCGTGGCACTGGAAGAGTCCGAACGCCAGACTGCGTTGCTGATGCAGGAAATCGAAGCCCACCACAAGACCGATCAGGCCTTGCAGGAAGCCAAGGAGGCGTCGGAAGCGGCCAACGCGGCGAAGAGCCGCTACGTCACCGGCCTGTCCCACGAGCTGCGCACGCCGCTGAACAGCATTCTCGGCTTCACCCAGATTCTGCAACGCGATGCCGCCACCCCAAGCAAGCATCAGGACTCACTGGCGACCATCATGCGCAGCAGTTCGCACCTGCTGTCGTTGATCGACGGCCTGCTCGACGTTGCCAAGATCGAGGCTGGCAAACTGCGTCTGGAGCCTTCGGAAATCCTCTTTCGGGAATTCCTTGATGACCTTCAGAAGATGTTTACCGGCCCGGCGCGGGACAAAGGCCTGACCCTGCGCATGGAGCGGGTCGGACGCATGCCGGATGTGGTGCGCGGCGATGAAAAGCGCGTGCGCCAGATCCTGATCAACCTGCTGGGCAACGCAATCAACTTCACCGACAGCGGCGAGGTCTGCCTGCGGGTCAGCTATCGTCTGGAGACCGCGATTTTCGACATCATCGACACCGGCATCGGCATCGCCCCCGAACAGCTCGAGCGGATCTTTCAGCCGTTCGAGCGCGGCGGACTGGTGCGTCAGGACAACGGCGTCGGCCTGGGCCTCACCATCACTCGCATGCTCACCGCCTTGATGGGCGGCGCGCTGTCGGTCACCAGCCAGCCGGATGAGGGCACACGCTTTCAGGTGCGGCTGTTCCTCTCTGAAGTCCGCGTGCCCAAGGCAGTCGTCGCCGTGGACCATGACCTCATTGGCTACGAAGGGCCACGGCGGCTGATTCTGGTGGTGGACGATCACATCGAACACCGAAAGGTCATCAGCGGCATGCTTGCGCCTCTCGGTTTTGACGTCGCCCAGGCAGCCAACGGGCAGGAGGCAATCAGACAGGTTTCGCTGCTGCACCCGGACCTGATCCTGATGGACCTCTCCATGCCCGACATGGACGGCTGGGCCGCCAGCCGCCTGATCCGTCGCAACGCCCTGTCCCAGGCGCCGATCATTGTGTTGTCGGCCAACGCCAGCGGGTTCGCCGACGACAAGGAGCGCAACCTGCAGGTGTGCAACGACTACCTGCCCAAACCCGTGCACCTGCAACGACTGCTGGACCGCCTGCAACATCACCTGCAACTGACCTGGCTGCGTCGCGCGCAAGACGCTCCGACACCTGCGCCCTCTACCCGCGTACTGCCCTCGCGGATGGACCTCGAAGAACTCTATGAATTGTGTGGCCTGGGCTACGTCCGGGGCATTCAGCAAAAACTCGACGCAATAGAACGTGATGGCGCAGGCAGTAGCGGCTTCGTCGCCGAGTTGCGCACCCTGGCTTCAGGCTTTCGCCTGGATGAACTCAGCCACCAATTGAAAGAGGCGCTCCATGGACGCAATGACCCGAGCCGCTGAAAACGGCATCATCCTCATCGTCGACGACGTGCCCGACAACCTTGCGCTGCTTTCCGATGCGCTGGACGAAGCGGGCTACATGGTGCTGGTCGCGCTGGACGGCCAGAGCGCGCTGACCCGCATCCAGCGCCGCCGACCCGATCTGATCCTGCTCGACGCCATGATGCCTGGCATGAACGGGTTCGAGACCTGCCGCCAGATCAAGGCCCAACCCGACACGGCCAACATCCCGGTGCTGTTCATGACCGCCCTCACCGACAGCGAACACGTGGTGCAAGGCTTCGAAGCAGGCGCCATCGACTACGTGACCAAACCGATCCAGTGCACTGAAGTCCTGGCACGCGTCGCCTCTCACCTGCGTACCGCACGCATTCTGCAATCGGCCCGCAACGCCTCGCAACCCGCCAGCTTCGACGACAAACCCGCCTACGGAAAACTTTCAAGCCGCTTCCAACTGACCGACCGCGAAATCGAAGTCCTGCGCTGGGTGTCGTGCGGCAAGACCAACAAGGACATCGCCGACATCCTGCAACTGAGTCCACGGACCGTGAACAAGCACTTGGAGCATATTT
Organism: Pseudomonas sp. AC016; assembly: GCF_979253365.1. Taxonomy (NCBI): domain Bacteria; kingdom Pseudomonadati; phylum Pseudomonadota; class Gammaproteobacteria; order Pseudomonadales; family Pseudomonadaceae; genus Pseudomonas; species Pseudomonas sp. AC016. The sequence goes on along the minus strand of NZ_CEEDCC010000001.1, from coordinate 5,296,083 downwards.
ACATCAAGCTGGGGGTCGAAACGCGGACGGCGGCGACGTCGGTGGCGTTAGGGGTGATGGCGGGTGGGGTTTAGAATGAAGCGTTCTATTCATGGGCGATTGTGGCTAAGGCGCCAAAGCTCAGGACGCTTTGAATAACGAAGATGGTTCACCGTTGCAGACACAATCCAACAAATAGCGCACCGTGTTGCACACAACTCAAACGCACATTGCCCAACCATCCTGTCTGGACCTCAAATGACACCCAACGCAGAACACTACAACCCCTCCACCGAATACGCCGACAAGCTTATTTCACGCATCGGGCAAACACCGTCGTGGATCGCCAAGCGTATCGGGGTCACTGACAAGCGCATCAAGTACATCCTGGAAGGCGAAAGAACCGTCAAGGGTGAAACTACTCCGATTCAGATGACCTACACAGAGCAGTTTGCCCTGGAGTGCCTTGCAGCAGAGGCCAGGGCGCTGAAGAAATAGGTTTGCATGCGCGGTTGCTCTCTTCTTGCCGCCCGCCTTTCAGGGACTGGACTTGATCCAGCCCCGGATCGCTATTCGATCCATCAGTCTGTTGCGTGTGTGGATGTGTAGATCACCCTGCGCGGTACGCTCGAACCGGTATCCAATCAACATGCTGCCCCCTGATACACCGCGCTTGAAATCACTGCCAAGGCCATGACAAGCGACGTTGTGCCTCAGGGAATCGCGATATTCTCAAAGGACTGTAAACCCTCCTGTGTGTTCGGGCGTATACCCAGCACTTCACCTGAAACGCGCTGCAAGACTGAATGGTCGTCCTCGATGGACGTTCCCGTACGACGGTCCAGGGCTGACGTTTCCAGTGGCGGGCTGAAGAGTAAAGCCTGGCGATAGCGACGAACCTCAGTGCCGACGGGATAGTGAACAGGGCCGAAATCAGCCTCGCGATTCAATACGCCGTTCCATCCGAGCACATCACCAGAAGGCCCGTTCAGCCGCATGCTCAGCCAGCGCAGTTCCATCCCCAGCATTGAGGTAGAGGTATCCTCGGCCCTTGCCTCCCATCCCTCGTTCTCCGTGGAAAACACCTTCACAGGGCTCGTCCAGACAATGCCACCCAGCGTGGTGCCTGGCGCCAGCGTGCAACCGTACAATCGCCACTCGGAAAAGTTGAAAGGGGCTCCGAACGGGAAGTGGAACTCGACCTCGCCCGGCGCGCATTTCCAGCCTTGCAGGTCGTTGGCCGCTATTGTCTCGACCGTCGCCGAACCTTGGCCTTGCCACAGCGCAAGACTACGTACACGTAGCCCCATGACGTTGCCTGGCGTACGGTCGAAGTTCGCCTGCTTGAGGCTCCGCAAACCATAGGGCACCGGATTGCCACTCAAATCGTTGAACGGTTCCAGGTACTCCAGCCTAACCTGCGTGCCCGCTGGCAGCACCAGATCGCCCAGCACCTCTTCACGCTCAAGCCGCGGATTATGCGCACGCCAGTCACGCCACTCAGTGACCTCGCTCCAGACGTAGGGCACGCTGGCGAGCGTCAGGCACATGATCATCAAACCGAAACGCCAACGCCGCGCCAGCATGTAGCGCCTGCAACGCGGAATCAAGAAGGCCAGCAGGCAGGCAATCAGTAACCCGAGCAAGACTTGAGAGAAGATGAAAATCAGGAAACCGACCATCATGGCCAGAGGGTTGATTGGGATCATGGGGGCTCTGGTAAACCTCGAGGCGGGGAGGCAGACTCAATAATGCAACGGTATTTCACATGTGGGTCAAGCGAAATCGAAGGTTTGACGGAGGGCCAGCTTGTTGAAATGAATGCTCATTTCAGCCCTCAAGAATGGGAGTCGAGCCAGAGGATACTCCGAAAGCTTGCCCCATCCGACCGCAACGAACTGTGTCGAAGAATTTACCGATCAAGCGCCATGATATGGGTTGCACCCTCCTCATTCGTTCTCCTGAAACCACATTGCAAATAAAAGGCATCCCCGTCAGTCGTGTCGGTGGAAAGCCGCACGATACGAAAGTGCCCAGCGGCATGCTCAACAAGCTTTTCAACCAACATCCGTCCGATCTTTTGCCTCCTTGCCACGGGTGAAACATATAGCCTTCGGAGCCTGCCCACGCCGTTCTGCATATAAGGATCAACTGAAACGCCTCCAATGCCGATGAGGCAACCGTCCAGCGAGGCGGCCAAAAGGCATTCGCCTGGCGCGTCAAAACGATTGGCGCCACTGCCCCACTCGACAATCAAACGTTTCAGAAATCTGAAGCCCTCATCGGCTGCCTGCATTTCCAACACGTGGATTTGCGACGGAAGTTGCGTGGCCTGTTGAATCTCAAGCGGCTTCATTGATGGGTCCTCCGTCCTGGATCTCGTTGACAGGTTTCGGAGACCTCATTGTAATACCCGCCGTTAAGGATGAAGCAAGGGACCTGCCATGACCTCCACACCCCCTTCCAACCAGGGCAATCTGCTCCGGGCGCTGATTTTCATACCGCTGGGTCTTTGCCTGCTTTTCATCGCCGTATGGCTGGGCCAGGACCGGCTTGGCTTTCTGGCCGATGCGCAACGCGCCGAAGGCCATGTCAGCGCTCTGAACTTGGGCGGCAGCCACCCGCAAATCGACTTCACCGACGCCACGGGAAAGGTGGTCAGCTACCCCGAAAGCGGGCTTATCTTCGGCTATGAGGCGGGAGATTCAGTGACCGTACGCTGCCGCCCCGAAAATCCGTCCGGTACCGCAATCATTGAAGACCCCGGTGCGCTATGGGGCGCGACCCTTTTAACAGGGTTGTTCGCTATTGCATTCACCGCAGGCGGCAGCTATCACTCGGCTGCATGGATTCGCCGACACCGCACGGCACGGCCCTCATAGGCATTCAGATGAAATCACATGGCCTATAAGTGTGGGCGGCTGGCGATACAGCAATGTCGGCTACCGCGCCTGGCAAACCAACTTTTGGCACTGTGTACCCGTTTTGGGCGCGCATCAAACGCTACACGAGACCACAGAACGATCAACGTCACAGACAGGCAGTTATCCATGACACAAAAAACCGACCAAGCATTTTATGACCGGGCTGATGCTCATATCAGTCTGGCAAACCAGCAGATCGATAAGCCTGAAGACCTCGGCAAGGTAAGCGCGTCAATGACCTTCGGCGCTACGCGGTTCAATGCGTGGGTGACTTCACGCAGCTTCAAGTCCGGAACTGAAATGGCCGAAGCGCGGGAGGAAATCGTCAAGTACTTCTGTGAGCAGTATCGAATGATGCTTGAAGACAATCTTGACGAGCATATCCAGAATTTTGACCGCTACAAGGTCGACAGTAAGGACTGATGGACAGGGGCCGTAGCGAAGCGGCGCTGCATGCCTTGCCGCAATCGGTCAGTGGCTGATATGCCTCAAGTGAGTGATGGCCAGAAAGATAACGGGGCCGTCAGATGACGTTGGCGCTCGATAGCAGCCCACTGCGTTCAGATGGTGAACCGCGACGGCAGCCAGCTCCCAGGCCATGGACTCATCTTCCAACTGGATGGCCTGTTCTGCACCAAAACACTCAGCGCCAGAGATGGCTTGCAGTTGCTTCAGCGGCATGGCTTTTTCACGAAGGGCGGTGAGCACCGTTGGATTACTCCAGGCCCACAGCCAACTGCCGTGCCTGGGTGAAAAAGAGCCTATGTTGATAATCTGCCCTTCAACCGCCAGCCGGTCGTTTTCATCGAAAAACTGCACAGTAGCGGTCTCCTGATCCAGCCACCAGCGAGCCATGTTACCCAGCCCATAATCACGGCTGAGCTGCTCCTGCTTGACCATCAGGTCTGTCATGGCTGTCTCCAGCAGATGTTCAAACGTCTGTTCCAGCATCAGTTCTTCCTTGCCTAATCAGTGGACTTTTTCAGTGTAAGGCCTTGCTGAGGCCTTCGAAAAGCCAGGACTCTTTGCGTAGAGCACACTCGGGGGCATCCCCGCCCTCTTGAGCTAGCCCTGATGGAATCCATGACGACAAGTAACCAATAAAATTTATTTGACAGGTTACAAACCCAATCGTAACCTAAAAATCAAATTTAATGGTTACACAGGAAGCCATCATGACCTCTCCCAAATCGATCGCAGCAGCCGGACTCGCCGCATCCCTGCTTGCTGGCGGTGCCCATTCCGCCGAATCGAGCCACCCGGTTCATTACCGCTACGAGCAGGTCGGTGATGTGAAGGTGTTCTACCGTGAAGCAGGCAACCCCAGCGCGCCCACGGTTCTGTTGCTCCACGGCTTCGCGGGCTCATCGTTCATGTTCCGCGACCTGATTCCAGAACTGGCCGATCGTTACCACGTGATTGCGCCGGATCTGCCAGCGTTTGGCTTCACCGAAGCGCCAGCGAAAAACGAGTACAGCTACACCTTCAGCCAACTGGCGAAGACCATCGGTCAGTTCACTGAACAGCTCAAGCTCGATAAATACGCATTGATGGTGCATGACTATGGCGCCCCGGTCGGCTGGCGTCTGGCTGTCGCTCACCCTGAGCGAGTGACCGCAATCATTTCCCAGAACGGCAACGCCTATGAGGAAGGATTGGGCGATAGTTGGGCGCCGATCCAGAAGTACTGGCACGAACCAACGCAAAAGAACCGGGAAGCCTTGCATGACTTCCCGACACCAGCATCGATCAAGTGGCAATACCTCGAAGGCGTCGCCGACAAGAGTTCGGTATCACCGGACGGCTACACGCTGGAAGGACTCCAGATATCGAAGCCGGGTAATGCCGACATTCAGCTCGACCTGGTACTGGATTACGCTTCGAACGTTGCGATGTACCCGACCTTTCAGGATTACTTCCGCAAGTATCAGCCACCTTTGCTGGCGGTCTGGGGAAAGCACGATCCGTTCTTCCTTCCCGCCGGAGCGGAGGCCTGGAAGCGTGATATTCCCAAGGCAGACATTCGCTTCTATGACACCGGACACTTCGCACTTGAAACCCACGGCAAGGAAATCATTCCTGTGATTCGGGAGTTTCTGGACAAGAACGTACGGTAATCGGGACGCTGTGGCAGGCAGCGCAATGCTGCCTGCCCATCAATGACCAGCAACCACTTGACCGGACTGCCTGACACCTTGGGTGAAGCCATGCACTCGCGCTCGCGATGTAATACCCAGACCACCCAGCAGCAACACCAACAGAACCCAGGGAAATGATCCTGCGCCCCATTGGCCGAGCAACACGCCGCCCACTATTCCGCCGCCTGCAATAGCGCTGTTCCAGACAACCACATTCATCGACAGCGCAACGTCAGCGCCCTCCGCCGCCGAGTCGGCCAGAGCTGTTTGCAGCAGCGTCGCCGCGCCGCCAAACGTCAGGCCCCAGATGAAAACCCCTACGTAAATGGCCAAGGCAGAGCCCGGAAACAAACCGAAGAAAATCGACACCGCAGCGAAGGTCGCGAGGCTGGCCAATACCGTCGTTCGCAGGTGACGATCAACCAGACGCCCCGTCACCCAGATGCCCAGCAGCGCAGCAACACCAAATACCAACAGCACCACATCGACGTCCTTTGCCAATCCGGCCTCGGAAACAAAAGGAGCGACGTAGGTGTAAAGAATGTTGTGCGCCAGCATCCAGGTGAAGACGACGCCCAGCACCGAGCGCACGCCCGGCGTGAAAAAGACCTGACGCAGTGCCATCCGCTCAGAGGAAGACTGACCCGGATAGTCCGGCACCTTGATCAGCACCCAAGCGATCAAGACCAGCGTCATGCCTGACATCAACCCGAACGCCATGCGCCAGCCCATGAAGCCACCCAGCCAAGTTCCCAATGGCACCCCAAGCGACAACGCGATGGGCGTTCCCACCATCGCTATCGCCATGGCCCGGCCCTGCAATTGAGGCACCACCATGCGCCGTGCATAGCCCGCAATAAGGCTCCAGGCCAGACCCGCGGAGGCGCCCGCGAAAAACCTTGCGACCAGCGTCAGCCAGTAGTTCGAGGACAGCGCCGTGACGGAATTGAAGATCAGAAAGCCGATAATCGGCATAAGCAACACCGTTCTGCGACGCCAGCTTTGCGTGGCGATGGTCAGCGGTATCGCCGCCAGCAACGATCCGAGTGCGTAAACCGTCACCATCTGCCCCGCAAACGACGGCGAGACGCCCAACCCACTGCCGATTTCCGGCAACAACCCGGCGGGCAAAGTCTCGGTCACGATGCAGATGAAACCTGTCATCGCCAAGGCCAGTAATGCTCCCAACGGAAGTTTTCCGCCCTGCAGCTCATCTGTCGCCATGTCATCCTCCGACTAATATACTGATCGGTATAAATATAGGGAGAAGCATCCAGGTGGTCAACGACTTATGTATCGATTAGTATCTAAATACCTCTGGTGGAGATCCGACATGGCACAAATGGGCCGCCCGCGTACGTTCGACCGAGACGCGGCAATCACTCAGGCAATGCATTTATTCTGGGAACACGGCTACGACGCCACCTCCCTAAGCCAGCTCAAGGCGAGCATCGGTGGCGGCATCACCGCGCCCAGCTTTTACGCCGCTTTCGGCTCGAAACAGGCCCTGTTCACCGAGGTGATGGAGCGATACCTCACTACCCACGGTCGGGTGACCGACAGCCTGTTTGACCAGACTTTGCCACCCAGAGAAGCAATCGAACTCGCCCTTCGCCGCTCGGCAAAAATGCAATGCGAGCCCGATCATCCCAAGGGATGTCTGGTGTCGCTCGGCTTGATGAGCGCTTGCTCAGAAGAGAGCAAGACCATCTCCGCCCCCCTCGCACGGGCGAGAGACATGAACCGTGCAGCCTTGGTTGCCTGTGTCGAACGCGCTATTGAAGCGGGGGAATTGCCGAGAACGGTGATGCCGGAGACACTTGCTGCCGTGTTCGACAGTTTCATGCTGGGCTTGTCGACACTGGCGCGTGACAGTGTTTTGCATGACACGCTGGATGCCGCAGTCACTCAAATAATGGGGCTGTGGGATAGCCTGAGCGCCAATGCCCATGACCAATGATCAGCAAGCTCTGGTCGTAAGTGTGCTAAATCCTGTTCCAGGTTTTTGTTTTCCCGTGTGTGGAAGTTGAGTGTCATGAATGTACGGGAAGAGGATGACGACGAATTGATTGGGATTCACATGAAAAAGGCAGCTTTGGCACTTTCGCTGGTCATGCTGGCAGCCTGCATGCCTTATAGCTCGATGAGCTCGCCAGATCCAGACATGCGTCTTGATGGAGATGAGCCTGAAGGTTATCCACGGACGTTCGTTGTGCACTACAAAGGCAGTTGCTACCGGGCCACCGAGTCATGGTCCAGGGAAACAGAAGCAATCAGAGGTCATACTCTATGGATCAAGCGGGAGACTCGAGAGGGTGTTGCCTGTCCACAAGCCCCGCAGTAAAGGCTGACCTCGCGTCCAGGTGCAGGCCACGCTTGTGAAGCGCACTGATCCCCTCGAACTCAACCTTTTGGTCTGTCCTCAACTTCATGTTCTGGTGTGTGATGTAATCGCGCCGAAACGGATGAAGCAACGCGCCGGAGTAAAGTCAATCAATGCCAAAGAAATCTCAAACCAAAGCAACGACTGCTGCTGATATCGAGCACTCCATCCAGGCGCTGAACACGATGGCTGAACGCCTGTGGGGTGATGGCCGGGAGGCTGAGGCAAAAGCCCTGCTCGACGCCCTGGATGCTTTGAACCGAGCGCTCGATAGAATCAGGATCGGGGAAAGCCGCAGGGTCCTTCATTGATCCGCCAGCCTGCGTATGTCTTGTATCAACGAGCGGCTGGCACTCAATCACAACGTCAAAACCATTCCATGATTCGATGGACACGAGCCTGATAATGCCCCGAACATCGATGCTCAAGGCAGCGTAAATGATGAATCGTCATGCGACACGCAGCGTGTTGTTTTTCTTGCCCCTCTTCTTGCTGTGCGAACCCGTACAGGCATCAACGTGGCAAATTTGCAGGATGGAACTGCGCATCACCGATGTGCTGAAAAAGCCTTATCCGACATTACAGGCACAGATTTTAAAAGCACGCCCGACATCGCCCACCGTAGAGTGCCCGAAGGAAGGAACCAGCCTCACGTTTACGCCAGAAACCAAGGACTACCAGAACGATCTGCCGCGTCGGCAGTGGCCCAAAAAAGGGCAGTCTGTGCACGTCGACTACCGGTATCTGGATGGTATGTGCAAAGGCGACGGCCATAGCCATGCATGCCGCATCAAGCACTACCCAATAGTTGGGCCTTGAATATCGGGGGAAGTATTGATCGTCTTTGATGAGAAATCGGTTCCCAAAATCCGGAGAAAAGGCCAGCGGGCTTGGTAACTTTTCGCCTTCTGATCGAACAGGTCGGGATGGGCATTGTCGGGATTGATCCTGAGAAGCCCCTGCCCCACATCGTCCAGACCAAAAGGTGCGTAAACGTCGCCCGCTTCAACATCCAGCCCGATACAGGTGCCGGCGATGAGATAGCGGTCAATACCGTCCCGGGTCGAATGGAGTTGAGGACAATCCCTGCCAAACCGCTGGTGATACCAAAGATGGACGCGTGCCTGGTTCTTGATGTCGACATTGACGCCCAGATCATGAAAGAGATGTTTAGCTGAGGTGATGACCTCGTTTTCCGCCTCCCAGGACAGTTCGGTATCGAAGTAGAAAACGTCGTAGTCCTTTACCCCCCAGTCTGGCGGCAACTGCGCCTGATGATTCCAGACAGCCTGGAACAGACAGCCCGCAGTGAGCATGCACTGACTCAAACCAAGTGAAGGCAAACGGGACATGATTTCCGAATTTGCGGAATTGGTCATTGCTATTCTGACCAGCTCTTCGGCACTCAATATCGTATCCATCCGTGGCTCCTCGATACCGTCTGGGGCACTTGCCAGGCAAATGACGCTTTGGCTACCGAGCTTTGAGCAACGCCACTACCATCGATACTAGCCCATGATTGTTTCTGGGTGATGCATGCGGCAGCGGCTCCGTATGTCCCCTATCCGAACCTGAGTAGTCGAAAAAGTCGCCGACTTCCGCAAGGCGCGTCGCACATTCGGCAGCCAGGAGGGCAAAAAACCCTCATGGCAAATTCCCGCTCCTGTTCCAGAAAATCTCTAAGACTCGATCAGAGCGGGCGTCCATCCAACCAACCCCGCAAAATACCGATCACACCACGAACCGGTTCACTAACTGGTTCAGATTAACCGCCAGTTTCGACATTTCACCGCATGCACTGGCTGTCTGGCTGGCGCCTGCGGCGCTCTGGGTGGCGAGTTCGCGGATGCTGACCAGGTTGCGGTCAACTTCGCGGGCGACATGGGACTGCTCTTCGGAGGCTGTTGCGATCATGAGGTTGCGCTCGTTGATCTGAACGATGGCCTTGGCAATCTGGTCCAGCGAAGTACTGGCTTCCTGAGCGACGCCCAGCGATTCGGTCGCCAGATCCTTGCTTGTGTTCATCGCTTTCACTGCCAGATCGGAATCGGTCTGAATCGCCGCGATCATCTGTTCGATTTCCTGTGTCGACACCTGGGTGCGATGGGCCAGCGCTCTTACTTCATCCGCTACCACCGCAAACCCACGCCCCTGCTCGCCTGCACGGGCGGCTTCGATGGCAGCGTTCAATGCCAACAGGTTGGTCTGCTCGGCAATCGCTCGAATCACCTCGACCACCTTGGAAATGCTCTGGGCACGATTCGACAGGCCTTGAATCTGTTCGCTGGTGTTTTCAACGTTACCGTTCAGTTTTTGAATCGACTTCAACGTCTGGGCCACTCGGGCCGAACCTTCTTCGGTATAACCCTGGGTGCGCTTCGACTCTTCGGAAGCGGATTCGGCGTTACGAGCGACCTCGTCAACCGCCGCGCTCATTTCGGTGACTGCCGTTGCCGCCTGATTGACCTCGTCGTTCTGGGCAACAAGACCACGACTGGATTCTTCGGTAACCGCTGTCATCTCTTCCGAGGCGGACGCCAGTTGGTTGGATGAATCGGATATCTGCATGATCGTGGTGCGAAGGTTCGCCTGCATCTGCGCCAGTGCTTTCAATAGTCGGCCGGCTTCATCAGTCCCGCTGACCAGCACTTCCTTGGAGAGGTCACTGGCTGCGATGCGCTCTGCAACGTTCAAGGCATCGTTGATGGGTGAAGTAATGCTCTTAGTCAGCAGCAGTGCAAAACCAATTGTCAGAATAACGACAGCCGTGATCAGCCCGACAACAAGCCAGAGCCCACTTTCGTAAAGATCAGTTGCGGTTTGCCCGGCCCGAGCGGCACCTTCATCGTTGAATTTTGTAAGGTCTTTGATCTGATCTTCCATCGCGTTCGTCAGCGGTCGAATGCTCGTACTGACCAGTTGGACCGAACCCGCTATATCACCCTGCCTCATCAGCGGTTCGAGAATATCCAGTTGTTTGGAATAGGCATCGGCGCTTTGTTTTACCGGTGCATAAGTCGACCTTTCTTTGTCACCCGAAATGAGGGGCTCGTAACCTGTCACCGCATCGTTGAATGCTTTGCGGTAGCCAGGAAAGCCGTCGATCGTCTTTTGAATGGATTGAGGATCAGCAAGGCCACGCTGTGTTTCAAGCCTGAGGCGAAGGACTGCAGAATTCATCAAAGCCGTTTGTCGGATGCTGGCCATCCAGTTGAGTTCGACGTCCTTTTCGGCGTCCCTCAGCTTGCCCATTTGCACCACGGCGAATGCGCCGAGCACAAACACCAGAGCGATGATCAGTGCGAAAAACAGGGCAGCTCGGGGAGCTACGTTGAGATTTCTTAGGCGCATGCTGGCTTCCTGTCTTCCGTCGAATGAATGACACATCATCATGCTATCGACTCAACGCTGGAAACTTTAAGCAGGTCTGACGTAGGGCGGCATGGTATCTCGGGGCGTCGATACCAAGGCGTTGTGCAGTGCCGAGAAAAATGGCGGGCCCCGAAGTGATCTCAGAGTCAATGCAGAACACCATGGACACTAATGTATATCCCACCAGCACCAAGCAGATCCTCGGCATGTTGCTAAAATATTTAGACGTTAAGCAAATTGCTGACTCACGGATGAGTGATGGAAATCAAGGACGTAGACGCCGGGGGACCGCCCTGGAATCCCAGGCACGAGGGAATACCTGTGGCCTGGCGTTATAAAGGTGAGGGTGGCAATGCGCACGTGTGGACGGACGGGACTTACGCTATCAAACGCTTGAAACCCGGTGCCTCCAAAGAGTCTGTCGCGCGTTTCGCAAGAGAGGCTCGCCTGATGGCTGGGATGGTCGGAAAGACCGAGCCTGCGATTGTTCCAGTTGTCGCTGTTCGCAAAAGGTTGGGGGAACTCGAAATCGTCATGGAGCTATTTGAGGGCAACCTTGAAGAGATTATTGGCGAATTCGCGGGCCAGCCCGGAAAAGCAGCTGATGCATTGCTTGTAATAGTGCAGACACTTATTCGGCTTGCAGCGAGGCCCCACCCTGTTCACCACCGTGACATCAAGCCGGAAAATCTGTTGTATCGACTGAGAGAAGGCAAGATCCAACTCGCGCTCAGTGACTTCGGCTGCGCCTACCTGGCTGCAGATGAGCAGTTGACCTCTACGAACTGCATTGTGGGGGCGTGGGCCTATCGTCCTCCCGAATACAGCCTTGGACGCGTGGCTGCGGTGAATGAAAAAGCTGACGTGTTCAGCCTTGGGAAAGTGCTATGGGCAATGGTGAACGGCAAGCAGCATATTGTGTTTCCAGGGCCGGTCTGGTTCCAGGATGACTTCGACCTTGCAAGGCAGTTTCCAGATGCTCCTGGAATTCATCACACGATGGTGCTGGTCGCTCAAGCCTGCAATATGCGTCCAGAGAAAAGACCGACACTTTCCCAACTGGCCGGAAATATGAATCACCTGATATCGACAACACCGCAAGCAAAACGCGCTGGAGGCGAAGAGCGGGCATATTTGAAATTGCATAACGAAGCGCTGAGAGAAATTCATTACCAGCAGCGTTACGCTTTCATGAAACAGTTTGTGCATGCCATTCGTGACGACTTCGTACTGGCGATCGGGACGCTGAGTAACCGTCTGCCAACGTCGGCGCTCCTCCGAAGATGGTTAAAGGGAGCGCGAAATTACAGGCCGTCTCCCCAGGCGTTAGTCGATCACATTGCAGAGCAAGATTCGCAAGTCTCGTCATTAAACGTATCTTTTCAGAACACACGCCTTATCGCGCGCTTCCTCCTCGACCGCCACTTGGAGTCCACTCTGTTTATCGTCTGTGTCGAAGATTTGACGTACCGCCGCTCGTCTTCAGAATTGATGATTTTCGGAAGCTGCGACGGCCTGAGAGCGGAAGCTCGTTACCCGGACGGCCATGCAGAAAAAGGCCCCTATCAGAGCCAATTCATGGTGAGGTTCCTGACGAAAGCCATGGTGCAGCGAGGAGGACAAGAATACTGATCGTCGCATGTGCATTACTGTCCATACCCCGTTTCCAAGACCCTGCCACTCATCACAAACACCCCCAGCGCCACACCACACACCACCACCTGAATCCCGCCCAGCGTGGTCACGGCTGGAAACGTCAGTGCCGATCCCAGCCATGTGGTAACCGCCGCACACCCCATGGTCAGAAAGCCCAGCAACGCTGAGGCGAGCCCTGCCTGTGCGCCGTAAGGTCCCATGGTGATGGCAGTGCCCAGCGGATTGGCAAGGCCCATGCCCCACAGAAAGATGACCATCGACAAGGTGTAGGCGCCCAGGCTCGGGTACACCGGCCCCAGCAACAGCAGCAGTCCGCCGATCAGTGCGATGGCAAAGCCTGTCGCGGTGACGGTTCGAATGCCGAATCGGTGGGCCAGCCTGGGGGCTGCGATGCCTGCGGTGAAGACCACAAATACCGTTGCGGCAAAATAGAACCCGGCTTCAAGAGACGTAAGCCCTATCCCGCTCATCAAAATCGCTGGTGCAGCGCCGAAAGAGGCAAACAGCCCGCTCATCAACAGACTCACCGAGAGCCCGGGCAGGATGAATCGACGGTCCCGCATCAGCTTGCCGTAGGCGACGAACACTTCAGGCACCGTGCGCGAAACCCGGCTGGAGGCTGGCAGCGTTTCGCCCAGCGTACGGCTGTAAATCAGCGCGACCAACAGCGCGGCAATTGCGACGATGACGAAGATCGCGCGCCATCCCAGCGCGGTCGTCAGCACACTGCCCAGCAATGGCGAGAACCCAGGCGCTGCGGCGGTCGCCACCATGATCAGCGACATCGCTCGCGCCAGTGCTTCGCCTTGAAACAGGTCCCGCGCGATCGCTCGCGCCAGTACTGCCGCCGCGCATATCCCCAGTGCCTGTATCACACGTCCGGCAATCAGCATCTCGAACGACTGGGCGAAGCCGCACACTGCCGTGCCGATCACGAAGACCGACAGACCGCCCGACACCAGCCTCTTTCTTCCGTAGCGATCTGCCAACGGGCCGACGACCAGTTGGGCCAGGGCGAAGGTGATGAAGAAGCTGGAAAACGTCAGTCCCAGTTCGCGTGACGACACGCCCAACTGGGATGCCATCTCGGGAAAGGCAGGCAGGATGATATTGGTGGACAGGATGCTGAGGGCCGAAAGACCCGCCAGCAATGCAATCACCTTACCCGTGGGTGCCACGTTCACATCGTTATCCGTCACGTTGTTCATTGATGGCTCTCTATAAAAAGACTGGTTTGCTGAGTACACGCCATTCCGTGTGGGACGCGCCACCACGTCTTCGACGTAGCGCTGTCGTGCAGCAAACACCGGGCGTCGTGGGAGCGGACTTGTCCGCGAATGCAGTGTTTCAGCCACCGCATGCGTCGGATGTACCGGCCTTTTCGCGGACAAGTCCGCTCCCACAAAATCCAGTTTCTTCAGTGACTTATGGGTTGTTTGATAAGAGGTGGCTTGCCGGCGATCTGCCGGGAACCGGCAGAAACCTGCACACGCGGTGTGTCAGATACAACCTGGGCCGCTGCGCAGCCCATCGCTGCCGTCGTAACCTCCGAGAGCTCCCACGCCCTTCGGGCAGAAGCAGATTTCAGAGCTTCTTCACGAGGCTTCGCTGTGGATCAGCGTGCTATCACCTGGCAACCTCTACCAACGCCGAAACAACGCACTGGCATTCACGCCACCAAAACCAAACCCGTTCGACAGCGCATGGGTGATCAACATCTTGCGGGCAGTCAGCGCCACTAGATCCAGGCCATCGGCCGCTTCATCCGGGTGGATGAGGTTCAGCGTCGGCGGCACGATCTGGTCGCGCAGCGCCAGAACAGTGAACACCGCCTCGATCCCGCCTGCGGCACCGAGCAGATGCCCGGTGGCGGACTTGGTCGAGGTGATCGCGACCTTGGCGCCTGCACCGAACACCGCCTGGATCGCAGCAAGCTCGCCTTTGTCACCGACCTGTGTCGAGGTGGCGTGGGCGTTGATGTGCTGCACCTCAGACGGATCCACGCCGCCCTGACGCAGCGCCTGTTCCATGGCCCGGCGTGCGCCGTTGCCGTCTTCGGGGCCTGCGGTCAGGTGGTGGGCGTCGGCGCTGGTGCCGTATCCCACCAGTTCTGCAATCGGCGTCGCGCCTCGTGCCAACGCGTGCTCCAGCGACTCGATGACCAGCAGCCCTGCGCCTTCAGCCATGACGAACCCGTCGCGGTCCCGGTCGAACGGGCGCGAGACCTCCTGAGGCCGGTCGGCAAACCCGGTGGACAGTGCCCGCGCAGCGGCAAAACAACCCAGCGTGACGCGATCGATTGCCGCTTCGGTCCCGCCGCAAATCGCAATATCCGCCTCGCCGCTGCTGATCAGCCGGGCCGCATCGCCAATCGCCTGCACACCGGCTGCGCAGGCCGTCACCGGCGCGCCCAGCGGCCCCTTGAAACCGTAGCGGATCGAGACATGCCCCGCTGCCATGTTGGCCAGAAACGACGGCGCAGTGAACGGCGACAAGCGACGTGGCCCGCGCGTATCAGTGGTACGCACGGCATCGGCAATGACCCCGAAGCCGCCGACGCCGGAGGCGATGATCGTGGCCGTGCGTTGCTGCTCTGCCTCGGTTTCGGGATGCCAGCCCGCCTGCTCAAGAGCTTCGTGGGCAGCCACCAGTGCGAACTCGATAAAACGGTCCATCTTCTTGCGTTCTTTAGGCGCGATCACGCGATCAGGGTCGTAGCCTGCCACCGGATCGTGCTCAAGCGTTGGCACCTGGCCTGCGACCGAAACACCTGTACCGTCACTGACCGTATCATCGAGCGCACGGATACCTGACTGTCCTTCCAGCAACCTGCGCCAGACTTCTTCTGCACCGCAGCCCAACGGCCCGACCACTCCGCAGCCGGTGACGACAATGCGCTTTTGTCCTTGGTGATCATTCATGCTCAGGTCCTCGTCATGGGTGAGTCAGTGGAGACGTGTTGCGCAGCCTGCGGCTTTTGATCGGGGCGGATTTTGTACCAGATGGAATACATGGCCGGCAGGAACACCAGGGTCATGACCGTACCGCCCAGCGTGCCGCCGATCAGCGTGTAAGCCAGCGTGCCCCAGAACACCGAATGCGTGAGCGGGATGAACGCCAGAATGGCAGCCAGTGCCGTGAGCAGCACCGGACGCGCTCGCTGCACGGTGGCTTCCACCACCGCATGGAAAGGATCAAGCCCATCCTTTTCGTTCTGATCGATCTGCCCGATCAGAATCAGCGTGTTGCGCATCAGAATGCCGGACAGCGCGATCAGCCCCACCAGCGCGTTGATACCGAACGGTTGATTGAACAGCAGCAAGGTCGGCACTACACCAATGAGCCCCAGTGGCGCGGTCATGAACACCATGACCATCGCCGACATCGAACGCACCTGCAGGATGATGATCAGCAAGGTGACCGCAATCATGATCGGGAACAGCGGCAGCAATGCCACGGTCGCCTTGGCCGACTCCTCGATCGAACCGGCCTGATCGATGCGGTAACCGGCCGGCAGGTTGTCGATGATCGGCTGGAGTTCCTTGATGATCTTCGACGACACATCCGGCGGTTGCAGATGCTCGGCAATGTCGCCGCGCACGGTGATGGTGGGCACACGGTCACGACGACGCAGAATCGGGTCTTCCATGCGCACGCCGACTTCGCCGATCTGCGAGAGCGGAATGCGCTGGCCACCGGAACCCACAAGGGTAAAGCCTGCGATTTTTGCCGGATCCAGACGGATGTCCCCGGCTGCCCTGCCCATGACCTCGACCGAGCGAATGTCTTCGCGCACCGAGGTAATCGGCACGCCGGACAGCAGGAACTGCAACTGTTGGGCGACCGCGCTGGAGGTCAGCCCGACTGCCTGCAGGCGATCCTGATTCAGCGAGAAATGCACCGTCGGTACGCGCGAGCCCCAGTCCGTGTTGACGGTGCGCATCATCGGGCTGTTCTGCATGACAGTCTGTACCTGCTGCGCAATCTCGCGCAGTTTGTCAGGATCGGGACCGGCAACCCGGTACGCGACCGGAAACGGCGAATACGGCCCGAACACCAGTTGTGTCACCCGCACCCGCGCTTCGGGTGCCAGCCCCTGCGCGACCGCTTCGCGGATGCTGTGCTTGAGTGCTTCACGCGATTCCTGGCTGTCCGTCAGCACGACAATCTTGGCAAACGATGGATCGGGCAACTCAGGCGCCATCGCCAGATAAAAACGCGGCGAGCCCTGCCCGATGTAGGCCGTCACGATCTTCGCCGCGTCCTGCTTCTGCAGCCACGCCTCGACCTTGGCCGAGGTGGCGCTGGTCTGCTCAATGGAGGTGCCGTACGGCATCTGCACTTCGATCAGCACTTCCGGGCGATCCGACGTCGGGAAGAACTGTTTCTTGACCAGCCCCATGCCCAGCACCGCGACGACAAAGGTCACGATCACCACGATTGCGACCAGCCATTTGCGAGCGATGACCCGGGCCAGAATCCGGCGAAAACGGTTGTAGTGTGGCGTGTCGTAAATCGCGGCATGACCGCCTTCGACCAGCTTGATGTCAGGCAGCAGCTTCACGCCCAGGTAAGGCGTAAACACGACCGCGACGACCCAAGACGCAATCAGCGCGATGCCGACGATCCAGAACATGTTGCTGGTGTATTCGCCAGCCGTGGACTGGGCAAAACCGTTGGGCATGAAGCCGACTGCGGTGACCAGCGTACCGGCGAGCATGGGCGCTGCGGTGTGGCTCCAGGCGTAGGCGGAGGCCTTGATGCGGTCGTAGCCCTCCTCCATTTTCACCACCATCATTTCGATGGCGATGATCGCGTCATCCACCAATAGGCCCAGCGCCAGAATCAGCGAGCCCAGAGTGATGCGGTCGAAATTCTTGCCCGTCGCTTCCATGACCACGAACACAATCGCCAGGGTCAGCGGCACGGCAGCCGCCACCACCACGCCCACTCGCCAGCCCATGCTGAGGAAACAGACCAGCATCACCACCAGCAGCGCGACGAAGAACTTGATCATGAACTCATCGACCGATGAAGCGATGTTCACGGACTGGTCGGTGACTTTGGAAAGCGTCATGCCCAATGGCATGGCCGCGTTGATACTCGCAGTTTCGGCATCCAGTGCCTTACCGAGGTCAAGCCCGTTCCAGCCATCGCGCATCACGACGCCCAGCAGCAAGGCGGGCTCGCCCTGGCTGCGGACCATAAACGTGGCAGGATCTTCATAACCGCGCTCGACGGTCGCGACGTCCGTCAGCTTGAGAGTTCTGCCCTGCACTACAATCGGTGTATTGCGGATTTTCTCGAGCTTGTCGAACGCGCCATCCAGACGCAAAAACACCTGAGGCCCATCGGTCTCGATGGAGCCCGCGGGCGTCAACACGTTCTGGGTATTGAGTGCAGCAAAGATGTCCTGCGGCGAAACACCCAGCGTCGCCAGCCGCTCGTGGGAGAACGACACGAAAATGCGCTCGGCCTGCTCTCCAACGATGTTGATCTTCTTCACGCCAGGCACGTGCAGCAGCCGCTGACGCAGGGCTTCGGCATCGCGCACCAGCAGGCGTTGCGGTTCGCCCTTGGCCTTCAAGGCAAAGAGCGCGAAGGTCACGTCCGAGAACTCGTCGTTGACCATCGGACCGATCACGCCTGCTGGCAGAGTCTTCGCTGCATCGCCAACTTTCTTTCGCGCCTGATAGAACTCTTCCTGCACCTCGGACGGCGGAGTCTTGTCCAGCAGCGAGACCATGGTGAACGCCAGACCGGCGCGAGTGTAGGTCTCGCTGCGGTCATACCATTTCAGCTCCTGCATGCGTTTCTCAAGCGGCTCGGCGACCTGATCCTGCATTTCCTGTGCGGTTGCGCCGGGCCATGCCGAAATGATCGTCAATTGCTTGACCGTGAACGGCGGGTCTTCGGCGCGCCCCAGCTTGAAAAACGAGAGCGTACCAGCGACGCCGATCAGGAAGATCAGAAACAGCGTGATGGACCGTTCGCGAACGGCCAGCGCCGAGAGGTTGAAACGGCCCGAGCTCATGGCTTCGCTCCGGCAACGACATTACTCGGTTGCAACACCAGCACCTCTTCGCCCTCGTGAAGCAGATGGGCACCCAGCGCCACGATCTGTTCGCCGGGCTTCAAGCCACCTGTCACTCGGGCTGAATCGTCGCTCAGGCCCAGCAACTGCACGCCGCGCCACGACACTTTTGTCGGTGTTCCGGCGATCACCCACACGCCTGCCCCCTGGCCTGCGTCATGAAGGGCGCCAATGGGCACCGCGAGCGTTTGCATGGAGGTCTTGCCATCATCGATGTCGAGCGTGACGGTCGAACCCAAGGGAGCGACGGCGTTGGCACCGTCGAGTACGTAACGGGCTTCAAAGGTTCGGGTCAGTGGATCGGCCGAGTCGGACAGCAGCCGCAGTTTCGCGGGGATCACCTCGGCGTTGTTTCCGTACATCCGCGCTTGCGCTGCAGAACCGACGGCAGGCCGCAACGTTTCCGGCAAATGAACAATGGCCTCACGCTGACCCGACTTGGCAAGCCTGACCACCGGTTGCCCTGCGCTGACGACCTGTCCAGGCTCGGCGAGGGTGTCGACCACGACGCCGTCTGCATCGGCCAGCAACACCGCATAGCCGGTGGCATTGCGTGCGACAGCAGCCTGCGCCTGCGCAGCACTGAGATCGGCTTTGGCCGTATCAGCCAGCGATTTGATCCGGTCGTAGGCGGATGCGGAAATGGCGCCGGCAGCGACCAGATCCCGGTTGCGGGCTTCGTCGTCTGCCGTTTGTTTTGCCCGCGCCACGGCAGCTGCCACAGCCTGCTGCTGGGCCTGCGCCTGAAGACCAAGATCGACCGGATCCAGACGCATGAGCGGCTGGCCGCGCTTGACGGTCTGCCCCGTGTCCACCAGGCGTTCCAGAATCTTCCCGGAGACGCGGAACCCGAGGTCACTCTGCACGCGAGCGACCACCACGCCTGTGAACGAACGAGCGCCGTCACTGGCGCTCGAAACTGCGGCGCTTCTCACCAACGGCGGTTGCGTACGAGGATCGCGCACGCTCGACGAGTCGCCACACGCGGTCAGAACGAAGGGCAGAGCACAAACGGCGAGCGTTGCAGGTATGAGCCGGAGCATGGGATCCCTAACTTTTAAAAGTGAGCAGGAATCCGATTCTCTAGATAGTGACCAATTTAGTCAATAGTCACAAACTTATGGGGCGAGGCTTCTCAGTATCAGCGCGGACAGGTGTACGGGGGCTGTGGGCACAATCTCCAGGTTGTACTGCAACTGGACCGGGCTGATGTAGGGACGCATGACCAGATGAATGGCCTGAACGGTTTCGTCGAGTGGCGTCTTGCGCTCGAACTCGCCGGACTCACGCCCTTCAAGAACGATCTGCTGGATCAGCTCGCGCAAGCGGGCATCGTGCGCCATTGCAGAGGGCCACTTGTCACGGGTGGCGACGGCGGCAATGTCGTGCAGCTTGCGGTCGTGAAAGAACAGATCGCTACCGGCCTCGACAATCGCGCGGAACAGGCGTCGCAGCTTCTCCGAGGCGGTTGGCGCATTTGCGATTGCCGCATCGACGATGTTCATGATCATGGCCAGGCGATTGGAACAGATCACCTCGCCGATGGCCTGCTTGGAGTCGAAGAACTTGTAGATGTAGGCCTTGGAAAAACCGATGGCCTTGGCAAGATCGGACACTGTGGTTTTCTCGAAACCGTAGTGGCCGAAGTGTTCGGTGGCCGCTTCCACGACCTGATCGCGAACGCTGTGGTCGGACGGTCCGCGTGATGGGGTCGTATCGATATGCTTAGTCATGTTTCCAGCTTAGCTCCGCAAGCCTTGATTGACAACAAGTGACCAAATTGTAATATGGTCACAATTGTTCACCCCAAGGAAATCTCAATGCGCCCGCTTTCCACGTACGCACTATTGATGAGTGCCAGCCTGATGGCGGGCTGCGCCGTAGGTCCGGATTACCAGCGTCCGGACGCTCCTGTGTCGGCTCATTATCTGGCTCGACCTGACGCAAGGCCGGATTCTACAGCGCTCAAGCTCGATAATGCGGCCTGGTGGCAGAGTTTTGCCGACCCACTGTTGAACGAGTTCGTTTCCAGTGCGCTGGCGCAGAACCTCACACTGGCTCAGGCCAGCGCGCAGCTGACTCAAGCGCGCGCCGGACTCAGCGCCGCCACTGCTGCGCTGCTGCCGTCGGGTAACGTCAGCGGGCAGGCCTCGCGCGCCTATCAGTCAGTGGAAACGCCGCTCGGACAGGTACTGGACTCAACCCCGGGTTTTGATCGCTACGGCAATGCATACGAAGCCAACCTCAACGCCGCTTGGGAATTGGACGTCTTTGGCGGACTGAGGCGCGGCCGCGAAGCCGCACTGGCTGACTATCAGGCATCCGAGGCGGGCGTTGCGGCGACACGCTTGGCGGTTGCGGCGCAGACGGCTGATACCTACATCATGATTCGCGGGCTGCAGACTCGATTGGACATCGCGCAACGGCAGGTCAAGACCCGGCAGGACCTGCTGGAGAAAGTACAGATGCTTTACGACAGAGGCCTGTCGCCCGAGTACGAGCTGCGCCAGACCGAAGGCGAACTCGCGCAGGTTCAGGCGACCGTGCCTGTTCTGCAGTCAGGACTGGATGCCGCCATGAATGCCCTCGACGTCATGCTGGGCGTACCTCCTGGCACCCACCGCACGAAACTGGCGGCAGCGAAAGCGATACCGAGCGCCCCACCACTCATCGCAACCGGCACGCCTGCCGATCTTTTGCGCCGCAGACCTGACCTTATGGTCGCTGAACGTCGCCTTGCCGCTTCCAGCGCCCGTATAGGTGTGGCAGTCAGCGAGTACTACCCCAAACTTTCGCTGAGCGCCCTGCTCGGCAGTGCGACAGCAGTGTCGAGCGGCAACCTGTTCAGCAGCGGTGCCAGCCAGTCGGCAGGCGTACTGGGACTGCGCTGGAGGCTGTTCGATTTCGGCCGCGTCAACGCGCAGATCAATCAGGCCAAGGGCGCGGAAGCAGAAGCCCTGGCCGCTTATCGACAGTCCGTTTTGCGGGCCACCGAAGATGTCGAGAATGCGTTTTCTTCGCTGATCAATCGCACCACTCAGACGACTATTCTCAGCCGTGGTGAAAAGGCACTGACTGCAGCAAGACAGTCGTCCTTTGCGGGCTATCAAAACGGGGCGGCCAGCCTGATCGACGTGCTGCGTGCCGATGAAACGATGCTTCAGACATCGGACGCCAGAGCTCAGGCCCAGACCGAAACCGCCCGTGCAGCCGTGGCTGCCTTCAAGGCACTCGGGGGTGGCTGGCAAGCGCCGGGGGCAGATGTTGCGGTTCGATAGCCACCGCAACAAACCGGAACTCGGGGGGCACTGAATCCAAATGCATACTTTTCCCTGCCACCCGGGCTGCCAAGCCATTCGCTTGAGTCTATGCTTGTCTTGACTGTCGATCCGACCTGAGTGATCGAACAGCCCACCAGGCAGGCCATGTGAATTATTCGACACTGATTTCAGTACTGTTGTGTCTGTTGCTCAGCGCGCCTGCCAGGGCCGATCACTATCAGGTCGTGACTGAAGAATGGGCGCCCTACAATTATTCAGAGAACGGTCAGCTTACCGGCATGACCACCGAGATAGTCCGCGCAATCATGAAGGTCACCGGGCACGAATTCACTATCGTGCTGGCGCCCAGCATGAGGGCGAGTCACATATTGAAGATGCGGCCCAGGACCATCATGTACTCCATGTTTCGCACCCCAGAGCGCGAGCACTTGTACAAGTGGGTCGGCCCCATCCTGGAAGAGTCGATACACCCTTATCAACTGGCAACGGCACCGCCAGTCACCTCGCTCGAACAACTGCTGCACGCGCCGCAGATCACCACCCGGCACGCAGGTCTGCTGCCCGACATGCTGCAGTCACTGGGCTTTAAAAACCTCGATAAAAGCGCCACCGAAAGCGTACAGCTTTACCGCATGCTGCTGAACGGTCGCACTGGCATCATCATCGGCGACACCGCTGCGGGCGTGGCCTACCAGAGCCGACACCTGAACATCGCCCCCGGCACACTGCGACAGGTCCCTATCGAGCTGTATCGCTCCTCGCTCTACATCGCCTTCAGTCAGGACAGTGAAGACGAACTGGTTGCCTCATGGGCCAGCGCTCTGGAAACCCTGCGTCAGTCCGGTGAACTGGAGCGTATTCAGCAGAGGTATGAGCAGCCTTTGCAGTGAGCAGTGATACACAAATCCTACTGGAGGAATACGATGATGATCGTTCCCATGCTCTGCGTGGGAATGCCTCCCAGGACGCTCCGCGTCCGCTCTCGAATGTGGCGCAGAGCGTCGCGGGCTGCATACCCAAGTCCAGCGTTCATCGTTATACAAGCCATGCGCTTGGCTCACTGAATCCGCAGTCTGTGCCATTTGTGACGCGGAGCGTCACGGGAGGCATGCCCACGCAGAGCGATGGGCACGATCAGTGTTGAGTCGGACTTGTGTAGAACGACGAGTGCTCCGCGTGGGCATGCAGCCCGTGACGCTGCGCCTTACATTCGAACGCGGAGTGTCCTTGGCGTTGGCACGAGCGAGGGGAACGATCATCAACGCATCAACAGCCCGCTCACCATGGTGACAAAAACTGTCCCTGTCGCTGTGTAGTGTCATCCCCACACTCACGGGGGAGACATCTCATGAAACGCATTCAGTACAGCAAGTACGGCGGTCCGGAGTTGATGCGGCTCGAGGATTTCGAGCTGTCCAGCCCCGGAAAGGACGAGGTGGCGGTGCAGGTCAGTTACGCCGCCATCAACCCGATTGACTGGAAATTGCGCAGCGGGGTGATGAAGATTGTCACCGGCAAGACCTTTCCTCGGGCGATGGGCATGGATTTCTCGGGCACGGTCATCAAGGTTGGCGCGGACGTCACTCGGCTCAAGGTGGGCGACGCAGTACTGGGACTGGCCCGTTTCAAGGAAAGCGGCGCGTTTGCTCAGGCCATCGTGACCAAGGAAGCCTTTCTAGCTATAAAACCCGAATCGCTCTCGTTCGAAGACGCCGCCTGCATTGGCACGCCGGGTATCACCGCCTGGAACAGCCTGGTCGACAAAGCAAAGCTGCAGGCCAGCCAGCACGTGTTCATCAACGGATGCTCGGGTGCGGTGGGCGAAGCGGCTGTGCAGATCGCCCGTTATTTCGGTGCAACGGTCTCGGGCAGTTGCAGCGCGAGGGATATCCAGAAGGCCAAGGCGCTGGGCGTGGATACGGTTTACGATTATCGGACGACGCCCGTTTCAGCCATCAGCACCCGTTTTGATGTGGTGCTGGATACTGCGGCCAACCTGAGCGTATCGCAGGGCCTTGCGATGTTGCGGCCCAGCGGCGTATTCCTTGATCTGAACCCCGGTCCCGGCAAATTCATACGCGCCCTCTTCGACCGCAGGCTCAAGCCCATCATAGGTTCGCCACGCGTCGAGATTCTGGATAAGCTGGCCGAAGCCGCCAGCCGGGGCAGATTCAAAATCCCGGTGGGTGAAGTCGTTCCCTTGAGCAGCGCGATCAACCTGATCACCGACATTGAGCAAGGACGCAAACTCGGCGGCAAAGGCGTTATCGCGATGGAGTAGGCATGGCCAGAAGTCATCGTTTGTTTGAATTGATGCAAGCGCTTCGCCGGCATCGCAGGACCGTTTCGGGCGCGTCCCTCGCGCAGGAGCTGGGCGTTTCGCTGCGCACTATCCGCCGTGATGTCGCAACCCTGCAAGGCATGGGAGCCGACATCAATGGCGAACCGGGTCTGGGGTATATCCTCAAGCCCGGTTTTCTCCTCCCTCCGCTGTCATTCACGGAAGAGGAAATTCAAGCCTTGATGATTGGTGCGCAGTGGGTCAGCCGCTAGACCGACGACAAATTCGCCTTCGCCGTGAAAAACGCCCTGGCCAAGATCAGTGCCGTTCTGCCTGTGGAGATGCGACCGACGCTGGAGGACGAGACGTTCTACATCAGCACACCGCTCAGCGTGTCATCCACCATAGACCTGAGCGAGATCCGCCGTGCGTTGCGTGATCAGTGCAAGCTGAGCATCACGCTTTCAATCGAACATGCGCCCAAGGATCCGCAGACCATCTGGCCGATCATGCTGGGCTTCATCGAGTCCAGGCGTCATCTGGCGGCGTGGTGCGAAGGTGACAGCAAATACCGGATTATCGACATGGACGATATCGTAGAAGCACACGTCCTGACCGAACGTTACACGCGCAATCGTCGCCAGATGATCAAGGAGTGGCGTGCGCTCGAAATACTGCCCTGTAACGTCCGGGGCGAGACCTGCTGACACGGGCAGCCCTCTCCTCAACCGTCACCCTGCCCCTCCAGCCACGCACAGAACAACTGCACCGTTTCATCGTCCAGCTTTTCATCAGGCACATAGGCGCAGTAACTGCGCGACTTAAGGCGCGGCCCGGCAAAGGGCATCATCAGCCTTCCAGCCTGCAGGTCGCTGGCAACCAGCGCTGCGGGCCCCATCGCGATGCCCAATCCGTCGATGGCAGCCTGCAAGGTCAGATAAAAGTGATCGAACACCACGCCCGCAGCTGGCTGCAACGCAGGGACGCTTGCACTCGCCAGCCAGTCCGGCCACAACCTCGGCAAGCTGGAGGTATGTAACAGCGTGTGGTGTCTCAGGTCCTCTGGGGTATTCAACGGCAGTCGCTTCAGAAGCGCCGGGCTACACACAGGGATTCTGTCTTCACTCAGGAAAACACGCGTCCGATAGCCATAAAGCGTGTCCGGCCCACCCCGGATGATGAGGTCGTAGGGCTCCTTCAGGCTTTCCACGGCCTTGTTCGAGGTATGCACCTGCACGTCGATGCCGGGATAAGTGGCGCGAAACGCATCAAGCCGCGGCACCAGCCAGCGCAACGTGAAGGTCGCAAGGGCATTCACCAGCAGCGAGCGCGGGGCCGGATCAGGCAAGCCGAACCGCGCCGTCGCCAGCGCGATCTGTTCAAGCAACGGCCCGATTTCAGCCAGATACGTTCTGGCGGCCGCAGTCAGAACGACCCGACGATTGTGTCGCTCGAACAATGTCGAGCCCAGCCAGTCCTCAAGCAGACGAACACTCTGACTGATCGCTCCAGACGTGACATGCAGTTCAACTGCGGCCTCTTTGAAACTGCACAAACGGCCGGCCGCCTCGAAGGCGCGCAAGGCATTAAGCGGGGGCAATTCTCGTTTCATTCGCAATAGCTACGCTAACGTGAGTAGCCAATTTATCTGGTTTGCCAGGCCGCACCAAGATAGATATTTTGCCGAACAGATAAACACTGCCTTTGTTTCTGGCGCCTCCTTCGCACTGCCCACTCGGAAAACACCATGCTCAGTTACGCAGGCGGTCTGGTTCTACTCGCTGCCGTGCTTCACGCCGGCTGGAACGCCATGTTGCACGGCAACCGCGACCGCCATCTGTCCATGGCCTGGATGGGCATCATGATCGCGTCGGTGGCGACCGTGGCCGTCATAATTCTGCCCTTGCCAGCCGCTGGAGCATGGCCCTATCTGCTGGCCTCCGGGCTGGTGCACATCGTCTACAACATCAGTCTGGTGCGCTCGTATCGCAACAGTGATCTGGCGGTGGCTTATCCGATAGCACGAGGTTCTTCGCCGCTGCTCGTAACGCTCGGTGCTGCGTTGTTTGCCAACGAAACACTCAGCGCTGTGCACGTTGTCGGGATCGTCATGATATCGGGCGGCATTCTCACGCTCGCCTTCCTGGACCGCCATGTCTCCCGCTCCGGCGTTCTCGCAGCACTTGCCACCGGCGTGCTGATCGCGCTCTACACCGTGATCGACGGCATCGGTGTGCGGCAATCGCAGGGGCAGGCGCTGGCCTATACCGCCTGGATGTTCATGTCGTTCTGGACCATGCCGTTGCTGTTTGTAGCGAGCCGTGGGCTCAACGAACTGGCCGCGTCCTTGAAAAAGCACCCCGCCGCCGTCAGCTCTTCGGCGCTCGGCGGACTGGTGTCCATCGCCGCCTACGGCATCGTGATCTGGGCCATGCAGTCAGGCGCCATGGGCGGCGTGTCGGCCTTGCGCGAGACCAGCGTGGTGTTCGCGGCGCTGATCGGGAAGATGTTTCTGGGCGAAGAGATGAGTACGAAGCGCTGGGCCGTTTGCGGGCTGGTGGCGGCTGGGGCCATTTGTCTTGGGCTCTAGGCCAGCAGTTGAGTGATCCAGCGAATCTGCCGTTCGATCTCCTGCAACTTCTCTTCAGGCACGCCCTGTTTCGCTTTGGCGAAGCTGGTCAGGGTTTTCTGCCGTTGCTGCAGCAAGCGCTGCCACTTGGCCAGAAACGCCGGGCTGCGTGTCTGCAGTTGTAGCGGGCCGAAGTACAACTCTTCTGCGGTATAGATCACCGGGCCGGTGCGCTCGGCGATGATTATTTCATAGTCGAAACGGTTCTCGCGCAGCACTTCTTCGCAGACGATACGGTACCCGTTTTCCATCAGCCATAGGCGCAGCGGTTGCTCGCCCCCGTTTGGCTGCATGATGAGGCGTTCGGTGCCGCTCAGGCGCGCTTTGCCCGCTTCGAGGATGTCGCGAATGGTCTCGCCGCCCATACCGCACAGGCTGATCGCGGTGATGCCGTCGTGCGGCTCGATGGCTGCCAGACCATTGGCCAGGCGCACGGTGATCCGTTGCTCAAAACCGTTTTCGTGCACCACACGCTGGGCCGCGCAAAACGGTGTGACCGCCACCTCGCCCGCCACCGCAGCAACGATGACGCCACGACGCATCAGGGCCACAGGCAGGTAGCCGTGATCGGAACCGATATCGGCCAGCCGCGCCCCGCCAGGCACGTGCGCCGCCACGCGCTCCAGGCGCATGGACAATGTCTGTTCATTCAACGGCAGCCCCTTTCATCAAAACGTCCGCACGCACTGGCCGGATCGGGGCGCGATTCTGTCGGGGTATGACGTGGATTTCAACTGTCTGCGTCCGGGCGAGCAGAGAATCACAATTGTCGTGAGCAGTGCTCCGTGCGACGCGACTCGGAAGATACGACACCTGTCGCGGCCTGCTTAGGCAGGCCGCGAGTCGGTGATTCGATCAAGGAGTCGTTATGACGAGCTTGCCGGTAACATGCCCGGCGGCGCTGATCTGTTGCGCGGTGGCGATTTTTTCCATCGGAAAGGTCTGCTCGATGCGCAGATCAAGCGATCCAACTTCGTACAGTTGCGCCGCCTCTGCAAACGCCCGCTCGGGATGATCGAGCGATTTCCCTGAGAACGCCGCGCCATGCTGCGGGGCCGTTACATCAGAAATGGAAACAACACGATCAGCATTGCCGACAATCGCCACCAGCTCGGCTATCGTGCCGGCCCCTGCCAGGTCGAGTGCGGCGTCTACGCCGTTGGGCGCCAACATGCGCAGCCTTTCGGTAAGGCCGGGTTCGTAGCTCGTCGGAACAGCGCCCAGACTGCGAATGTACGGATGCTTTGGGACGCTCGCCGTGCCAATCACAATTGCGCCGCGATGCAGTGCGATCTGAATGGCAGCCGATCCGACCCCGCCCGCAGCGCCCGTTATCATTAGTGTTTCACCGGCCTTGATTTTGACGTGGTCGAGAATGCGAGTCGCCGTCTCAACAATGACCGGTAAACCACCCGCCACCTCGATTGGCATGCTGCGCGGCACATGCGCCCAGCTTCTCAACACGGCCTGTTCCGCCAACGTATTTCGTCCGTAGCCAAAGACGGTATCGCCGACCGCGAATCCTGAAACACCCTCGCCGACCTCGTCAATCACGCCTGCTGCTTCCGAGCCGACACCGGCGGGAAAGGTCACGGGCATGAAGTCATGCATGTAGCCCGCCCGTATCTTCCAATCAATGGGATTGACCCCGACGGCTAGCACCTTGATACGCACTTCACCTACGCCTGGGCGAGGTGGCTCTATGTCGACGATCTTCAACACCTCGGTGCCACCGTATTCATTGAACTGAACAGCTTTCATATGCATTCCTCTTACAGCGTAAAAAACCGCCGGGACAGTGATCTGTCCGGGCTGTCATTCAACGGCAACAGATTGCAATCGCTAGGCTGTGCACAAATTGGCTACAGCGATTTTTTGAAACAGATGCGGACGAAACACGGCCGACGGCGGATGAGCCTTGGCGATCTCGCGGAACTCCGGGTGCTTGAAAGCAGTGCGCCAGGCTTTTGCGGACTCGAAAACCGCGTAGTTCAGGTAGGTCGGACTATCGCCCAATGCACGATGAAGTTGCGTCGAGATAAAACCGGGCTGGCGTTTCATGAAAGCGGCGTCTGCTGCCCATGCGACCAGAAAGGCTGCTTCATCTTCAGGTGACAGGGTGCAGACATTGACCAATACGATGGGTGCGGCATCGATCCCCATCTGTTGGCTCAACGGAAACGACGGATCAAGCGGCTCGACACTGGACATGATGGGTTTCCTCGATCAGCTACTGGTTCATTTGCCAAGGCAAGAAACAGTCTCCGCTGCGCCAATCGTTCGTCCAGGATTTTGCCTTGTCCACGCCATGGTAAATGGGCAGACGGACAGTTTCTGTCACCAGGGTGCAGGGTTGTTTACCGCATGGGAGGCGCCGCCACGCCTTCGACGTAGTGGCGCCTCCACAGCCTGATGTTTATTACAGAAGGTGAGCGTCTCGAAAATCTGTCACCACAACGGCAGTGTGTAACTCACGATAAAGCGTGTTTCATCCAGATCGTTGCCGAAGTTGGACCGGACTGTGGCGTTCCTGAGCCTGAGGCTCACGTTCTTCAGCGAGCCGCTCTGGATGACGTACGCCAGATCGGTGTTGCGCTCCCACTCCTTGCCCGTGTTACTGCCTGCAACCAGCGCGTTATCGCCGCTGACATAACGGGACATGAAGGTCAGTCCGGGAATGCCCAGTGCGACAAAGTTGTAGTCGTAGCGCAACTGCCAGGATTTTTCCTGGGTGTTGGCGAAGTCGTTGATCTGGACGAAGTTCACCAGATACGGATCGGAGTTGGCAATGTACGGGAAGGGATCATCACCGCTCATGCGTTGTTAAGCGGCCATGAATACGCTGCTGCCCAGTGTGTAGGACACTTGCCCGTTGGCGGCACGATTGTCGAGGTTGCGGAAATTGCCGTCCTCGGTGCTTTTCGAATACCGCAGGTCGAACTTCAGCGACTGGCGATCTGCAAGCGGGACGTCGTAAACAACGCCACCGTAGTACTGCCGGTAAACGTTTTCCAGATTGCCGTAATACAGACTGGTGCTCAGCGTCTTGCTGAAACTGTAAGTGCCGCCGCCAAAGGTGAAGTCATCACTGGTACCGCCAATGCGGTTGCCGGTGAAGTCCTGGTAGTTGGAAGAGCTGTTGAGCTTGATCTGCTCCAGCTTGCCGCCCTGCAGACTGAGGTTGCTGATATCTTTGGACGTCAGCATTGCGCCTTCGAACGTGGCGGGTAACAGGCGGGTATCGTTGCTCGACACCACCGGGCTGCGAAACGCCAGAGAGCCGACCTTCAGCACCGTCTCGGAGACTTTCGCCTTGGCCGTCAGCTCAAGTTTCGAATATTCATCCTGCGAGCCACGGCCGTTTCTGGAGCTGAGGTCAGCAGGAAGCAGCCCCGTGCCGCCCGAGCCGTCCCCACCGTCCAGCTTCAGCCCCAGCATGCCAAGGGCATCAAGACCGAACCCCACCGTGCCAGCTGTATAACCGGACTCGACCCGAAACAACGCCCCTTGCGCCCACTCTTTCGCCGCGTCCCGCTGAGCGGTCGGCGGTCCGTTACGAAAGTCTCGGTTGAAATAGAAGTTGCGCAATTCCACGCTGGCCTTGCTATCGGCAATGAAATCCGCCGAGGCCAACAATGGATACGTAAGTGCACAAGTACTGATTAAGCAAAAAGCCTTATTGATCGACATTCCCGTCATGCTCCGGATAAGGGCAGATTGAATCGATTGGTTTTATTTTTATAAGCAGTGCGGTGGTGCGTGGAACGATTTTCTGGCGGCAGGACGCAACAGCCGGGTCATTGACCCGACTGTGTTATTGCCGAAAGAAGGTGTTGCTGATCAGCTATCGGTGTTGATGCGCCCGATCTGGAACTTTGCGTTCAGATAACTTCCGGGCTGTTCGGTAATCTGCAGTTGACCGGCACAAGGTGCCAGAACCGAGGTTTCCATTTTCATCGCCTCCACCACGGCAATGACCTGACCGGCCTCGACCGACTCACCGTCCTTGGCCACCCAGCTGTGCAGATTGCCTGCGACCGGTGTCAAGACAGCGTGCGGATCAACCGCTTCGGCCGATGCCGGTGCGATTACCGCATCACTTGCGCCCACGCTGACGCCACGCAGCAGCGCGGCAGGAAGGCCCAGTTCATGGCGTTTGCCATCGATCTCGACGAAGGTGCGCAACACGCCTGGGTCAGCCGACTCAACACTGCGCGGAGCCAGGGTGATCTGCTCGGCAAAGTCTGTCTCGATCCAGCGGGTGTGCACGTCGAACGTGTCGGCTGCAGTGAAATCATCATGGTCCATGACCGCGCGATGGAACGGCAGCACGGTCGCCACGCCCTCGACACGAAACTCGGCCAGCGCACGGCGGGCACGACGGATTGCCTGTTCGCGGGTAGCGCCAGTGACGATCAGTTTCGCGATCATCGAATCGAAGTTCGGCGACACGCGAGAGCCCTGCTCGACGCCGCTTTCCAGACGCACGCCCGGACCGGACGGCGGCTGAAACAGGTCGATGGAACCTGGCGTCGGCAAAAAGCCGTTACCTGCGTCTTCGGCGTTGATACGAAATTCGAAGCTGTGCCCACGCGGGACCGGTGTGCCTTCAAACGACAACGGTAATCCGTCCGCCACGCGCAGTTGCTCGATCACCAGGTCAATGCCGCTGGTTTCTTCGGTGACCGGGTGCTCGACCTGCAAGCGGGTGTTGACCTCAAGGAACGACAGCGTGCCATCGGCGCTGAGCAGAAACTCCACGGTGCCCGCACCGACATAGCCCGCCTCGGCGCAGATGTCGCGGGCCGAGTCATGGATACGCTGACGCAGTGCGTCATCCAGGTACGGCGCAGGTGCTTCTTCGATCAGCTTCTGATTGCGGCGCTGCAACGAGCAGTCGCGAGTGCCAGCGACCACGACGCGGCCATGGCGGTCGGCAATGATCTGCGCCTCGATGTGACGAGGCTTGTCCAGAAAGCGCTCGACGAAGCATTCACCGCGCCCGAACGCCACCACCGCTTCACGCACGGCCGACTCATACAGTTCACTGACTTCATCCAGTTTCCACGCCACCTTCAGACCGCGACCACCGCCGCCAAAGGCTGCCTTGATCGCAATCGGCAGACCGAACTGTTCGGCAAAGGCGACCACTTCGCTGGCGTCGTTGACCGGGCCTTCAGTACCGGCCACCAAGGGCGCGCCGACTTTCTGGGCGATGCGTCTGGCCTGGACCTTGTCGCCCAGCGCATCGATGGTGCTCGGGTCCGGGCCGATCCAGGTCAGGCCTGCATCGATCACGGCGCGTGCGAAATCGGCTCGCTCGGACAAAAAGCCGTAGCCTGGGTGAACAGCGTCGGCACCGGCACGAGCCGCCACCGCGAGCAGTTTTTCAATGTTCAGGTAGGTGTCGGCAGGCCGCTCGCCATTCAGCCCATAAGCCTCGTCGGCCTGGCGTACGTGCAGCGCATCGATGTCGGCGTCGGCATACACCGCCACCGAGGCTACGCCGTAGTCACGGCAGGCGCGGGCGATACGGATGGCAATTTCGCCACGGTTGGCAATCAGAACCTTTTTCATTGGTTATTGGTCTCGTCTGAAAGAGCTGGGCACACGGGCTCGAACGCGCCCAGCGGATTGAAGCGAATGCGGGAATTGATCGGAATCTGACCGGCCAGGTCCAGGTGATGCGGCGCCACGACGGCAATGACCGGATAGCCACCGGTCAACGGATGATCTGCTAAAAACAGCACCGGCTGGCCACTGGGCGGCACTTGAATCGCGCCGACGGCCGTGCCCTCGCTGGGCAGTTCGCCGTGAACCGAACGCTCCAGTGCCTGATCGCCTGCCAGCCGCACGCCGATGCGGTTCGATTGCGGCGTGACCTGCCAGGTCTGCCCGGCCAGAACAGCCTGAGCGTCGGCGGTGAACCAGTCACTGCGCGGCCCCATGACCACGTCCAGCACGATGACTTGATCGGAACGGGGCATGTCGAACGGTTGTTGCTCGCTGAGCGACACCGACGCGCCGCCCGGTGTGTGGTGAAAGCCCAGACGATCGCCCGTTGCCAGCGGCGCAGGTCCGACCTGAGCCAGCGTGTCAGTGGACAGGCTGCCCAGCACCGGTTCCTGCGTGAAGCCGCCGCGAATCGCCACGTAGTTGCGCAGACCGGCAGACGGCGAGTCGATGCTCACCTGATCGCCCTCCTGCAAGGCGAACGGCGTGTAAAGCGCCGGACGCAGCCGCTGGCCGTCAGCAGTAAGGACTTCCACAGCAGCCGTTGCGCCAGTGACGGCTGCTACCGTCTGGCCGTGACAGGTGAAGGTCAGACCGCCCATGAGCACTTCAAGACAGGCGCTCGCCGGGTCGTTGCCCACCGCACGGTTAGCGGCGCGCAACGCGCCCCGATCCATGGCACCGGAAGCCGAAACCCCCTGCCCTGCACGACCGGGACGTCCAAGGTCCTGAAACAGGGTCTGCAAACCCGGCGACAGCACTTCCAGATAATGTTCAGTAGCGTGAGACGCCTGGCGACGCGCAGGTGTGGCCACAGAAACGGATTCGGTGACAGGACCAACGTCCACAAAGCGCACCCGATAACCCGGTTGCAGCAACGCAGGTTCGTCGCGCTCCAGATCCCACATGCGGGCGTCGGTGAGGCCGATGATCTGCCAGCCGCCGGGACTCGCCTGCGGATAGACGCCGCTGAAACCGCCCGCCAGCGCCACGGCACCGGCAGGAATACGGGTGCGCGGCGTGCTGCGGCGCGGCACCACGAATTCAGGACCGCCGCTCAGGTACGCAAAGCCCGGCGCAAAGCCACAGAACGCCACGTTGTAATCGCTGCCGGTGTGCCTGCGGATCACTTCTTCAGGGCTGATACCCAGTTCGCGGGCGACGTCTTCCAGATCTTCGCCGTTGTAATGCACGGGAATTTCGATCAGCTTGCCCGCTGCGCGAGCCTTGCCGTGCACGTCACGAGTGGCGATCTGCGCAGCAAGTGCTTCGCGGCTGACCGCGCCGGGACGAAAATGCACCAGCACCGTACGGGCCGCTGGAACGAGTTCCTCCACGCCATGGATGGGCTGTTGCTGCAAAGAGTCGAACAGGGCAAGAGTCTCGTCCAGGTTCGCCAATTCAACCAGGAGCGCGTCCTGGCTGACCGGGTAGAAACGCATGATCCTCTCCTATACGTGGTAGCGGCTGTCGGGCACATCGGTGATGAACATGTAGCCCGGCGCGTGGGAAATCGCAAAAGGTACCCCGGACGCCATGACCACAGCCTGCGGTGTCACACCACAGGCCCAGAACACCGGCACTTCGCCAGGCTTGATGGTAACGGCATCGCCGAAGTCAGGACGCGAAATATCCGCGATACCGAGCAAGCCAGGCTCGCCTATATGAACCGGAGCGCCATGCACATTGGGATAGCGTGCGGTGATCTTCACGGCATCGGCCACCCGATCGGCCGGGATCGGCCGCATCGACACCACCGTCTCGCCTTTCAGGCGACCGGCCGGACGGCAGATGCGGTTGCTGCGGTACATCGGCACGTTGCAGCCCTCGCTGATGTGCCGCACATCGATACCGGCTTCCAGCAATGGGGTCTCGAAGGTGAAGCTGCACCCGATCAGAAAAGTCACCAGATCCGTATGCTCGGCCCAGAGTTCACGTACATCGGTCACTTCATCTGCCAGCTTGCCGTCGCGCCAGACGCGATACAGCGGGATGTCGGTGCGAAGGTCAGCGCCCTCGGCCAGCACGGTGCTGTAGCTGCCCGCCTCGGTGACGTCCAGAATCGGACAGGCTTGAGGGTTGCGCTGGGCGAACAGCAGAAAATCGTAGGCCCACTCACGCGGCAGACAGATCATGTTGGCCTGGGTTAGACCCGGTGCATGGCCCGCCGTAGGAGACACCATGCCTTCGCGATACTGGGCACGTGCGGCAATGGCTGACTGACGGGCGTCGTTCAAGGAACTCATGGCTGACCTCGGGTAAATGCACGAATGTTGACCCCTGCTTCAAGCAGACGTTGTTTGAGGGCATGGGCGATGTTGACCGCGCCAGGGCTGTCGCCATGCACGCAGATCGAATCGGCTTCAAGCTCGATCAGGCTGCCGTCCTCGGCCTCGATGACGCCATCGCGCACCAGACGCAACATGCGCGCGGTGATCAGCTCGACATCGTGCAGCACAGCACCAGGACGCGAGCGGGATACCAGCGTGCCTTGAGCGGTGTAGGCCCGGTCCGCAAAGGCTTCGGACACACAGGACAGACCCGCATCACGCGCCCAGCCGAGCAGCTTCGAATTGGCGAGGCAGACCAGCTTGAGCTGCGGGTCGATACGCAAAATCGCCTGAATCACCGCAGCCGCCTGAACCGGATCGCCTGCAATGGTGTTGTAGAGCGCCCCGTGAGGCTTGACGTAAGTCACTGTCGTCCCGGCGCTGCGGGCCAGGCCCTGAAGCGCGCCGATCTGATAGATGACATCGGCGGTCAGTTGCTCGGCCGGCACGTCCATGTTGCGCCGACCGAAGCCGACGAGGTCCGGGTAGGCCACGTGGGCACCGACGGCCACATCACGCGCCGCGGCGGCTTCCAGCGTGCGCAGTATTCCGGCCGGATCGCCGGCATGAAATCCGCACGCCACGTTGGCGCTGCTGACCACTTCGAGAATCGCCGCATCGTCGCCCATGCTCCAGGCGCCGAAGCTTTCTCCCAGGTCGCTGTTAAGGTCAATTGCACGCATCAGAAAATCTCCTTGGATCAGGCCGCGCCGATAAAGGCAAAGATGGCGCCTGCCGATTTGTAAGCCATGAACCACGACAGCAGACAGGTCAGGATGCCCAGCACCAGCAACCAGCGTGGATAGTGGTAGCCATCCATCAGGTCAGACCGGGCCCAGCCCACGTACATGAAAATACTCAGCCCCAGTGGCAGGATCAGGCCGTTGAAACCGCCTGCGAACACCAGCAGTGCCGCTGGCGGTTTGCCGATCATCAAATACACCGCCATGCAGATGACGATGAAAGCCACGGTGGCAAGGTGACGAGCGCGCTCAGTGATCTTCTTGGAGAACACCGTTATGAAGGACATCGACGTATAAGACGCGCCGATCACACTGCTGATACCCGCAGCCCATAGCACCAGACCGAACATCATCATGCCGACGTCACCTGCTGCCGCCTGGAAGGCTTGACCGGCAGGGTTTGCGCCCTTGCCAGACACATCGATAACCACGCCGCTTGCCACCACACCCAGAATAGCGAGAAACAATATGTAGCGAGCGATGCCAGTGACCAGAATACCGGTCAGTGCTGCGCGGGATACGGCCTGAATGTTTTCTACGCCAACAGTGCCGCGGTCAAGCAGACGGTGAGCGCCTGCATAGGTGATGTAACCGCCTACCGTGCCGCCCACAATGGTGGTAATCGAGGCGAAGTCGATGAAGTCAGGCCACACCGACTGACGCAGGGCTTCGCCCAGCGGAGGATGGGTCGCGAAGCAGGCGAACACGATCAGGCATATTTTCAGGATGCCCAGCCCCATCATGATTCGGTCCATCGCCACGCCTGCGCGGTGAGACGAGAAGATCGCAATGGCGAGCAGCGCACTCAAGGCGCCCCCCCACTTGGGATCAAGGCCGGTCAGCGCATTCAAGCCCAGACCAGCACCGGCAATGTTACCCAGCATGAACACCAGGCCACCACACAGCACCAACACCGTCAGCAAGTAACCACTGCCCGGAATAGCAGCATTGGCCAGATCGGCCGCGCGCATTTTGGTCAGCGACACGATACGCCACACGTTCAACTGCACGACGAAGTCGATCAGGATCGACGCCAGAATGCCGAACGCAAACGCGGCACCCAGCGTGGCGGTGAAGGTCGCCGTCTGAGTGAGGAAGCCTGGACCGATGGCGGACGTCGCCATCATGAATATCGCGGCGATCAACGAAGCGCGCCGGGCTTTCGTAAACTCTTGAGTGGTCTGTGTCACGGCAACATTCCTACGGTGAGTGATACCTGAGCAGAGCAATGTGCATGCCAAGACTCAACCAATCAGTCTGAGATGTAGGTGCCAATCGGATTTATTGTTGAACAATCCTATCTCTATT
This sequence comes from Pseudomonas sp. AC016, assembly GCF_979253365.1. Lineage (NCBI taxonomy): Bacteria > Pseudomonadati > Pseudomonadota > Gammaproteobacteria > Pseudomonadales > Pseudomonadaceae > Pseudomonas > Pseudomonas sp. AC016. The sequence goes on along the minus strand of NZ_CEEDCC010000001.1, from coordinate 5,259,232 downwards.
GATCACTCACTTGCACCAAGTTGTTACTCCAGCACCCAGCAGCGCTACTTAATGAAGCACACAACGCGCTTCTTTCTTGCCACGCACTAAGCTCTCAGGGAATATCGTCGCGGCTTTTCCCACCCCTGGACCCCTTATGAACGACGCAGTACCCCCTTCTCCCGCCCGTACGCTGGGAGAATCCATCACTCAAGAAATTCGCAGGATGCTGGTCGAAGGCGAACTGGTTCCAGGTCAGCGCCTGTCAGAAGCGGCGCTGGCCGAGAATCTGGACATCTCGCGCAACACGCTGAGAGAGGCGTTCAGGGTGCTGACGCGTGAGGGCCTGCTCAAGCATGAACCCAATCGCGGCGTGACGGTTGCCGAGCCGGACATGGCCTCGATCATCGACATCTACCGCGTACGCCGCTTCATCGAATGCAATGCCATCGCCCAGGGCTATCCGCAGCACCCCGGAGCGCTGCGGATGCGTGAAGCGGTCGATGCCAGTGTGCGGGCGCGTGAAGCCAAGGACTGGGTGGCCGTGGGTACCGCCAACATGATGTTCCACCAGGGCATTGTCGAACTGGCCGACAGCCCGCGACTGGTGGTGTTTTACGGACAGATTTCGGCGGAGCTGCGGCTGGCCTTCGGGTTGCTCAACGCACCAGAGTTCCTGCACGTGCCCTACATCGACATGAACGCCGGGATTCTTGAATGCGTTGAAGCGGGAGAGCCTGAAAAGGCCACCAAGATGCTTGAGTCGTATCTGGTGCAATCGGAGCGGACGGTACTGGCGGCGTATGAGCGCAGCCTGAAACGGTAAGCCCGTTACCATTGGCGCGACCTGGAACGTCCTGAGGAATTTGCCGGTGAACACAGTCGGCCCGTCACGTGTTGAACAAGACCTTTCCCCCGCGGAACCTGTCAGCTTTCGCGAAGCGTTCCGGTTCTGGCTCAAACTGGGCTTCATCAGCTTCGGCGGCCCCGCCGGGCAGATTTCAATCATGCATCAGGAGTTGGTGGAACGCAGACGCTGGATCTCGGAGCGCCGGTTTCTGCATGCCCTCAACTACTGCATGTTGCTCCCCGGCCCCGAGGCGCAGCAGCTGGCGACCTACATTGGCTGGTTGATGCACCGGACCTGGGGCGGTGTCATCGCCGGTGCGCTGTTCGTGCTGCCCTCGCTATTCATCCTGATCGCGCTGTCGTGGGTGTACATCGCGCTGGGTGATGTGCCTGTGGTTGCAGGACTTTTCTACGGCATCAAACCCGCCGTGACCGCCATCGTGGTGCAGGCGGCTCATCGGATCGGTTCAAGAGCGCTGAAGAACAACGCGCTATGGGCGATAGCAGCAGCTTCGTTCACTGCCATCTTCGCCTTTAATGTGCCCTTCCCCTTGATCGTGCTCGCCGCTGCCGTCATCGGCTACGCAGGAGGTCGCCTTGCGCCAGAGTATTTCCGCGCTGGAGGGCACAAGGCAGCAGACAGGTCCTTTGGTCCGGCGTTGATCGATGACGACACACCAACGCCTGAACACGCCCGATTCAGTACCTCGAAGCTGATAAAACTGATCGTGATCGGTCTGGTGCTGTGGACGTTGCCCATGGCAATACTGACCGGCCTTTTCGGCTGGACCGGCACCCTGACGCAAATGAGCTGGTTCTTCACCAAGGCGGCCTTGCTGACCTTCGGCGGTGCCTACGCGGTGCTTCCCTATGTCTATCAGGGCGCAGTCGGCCATTACGGATGGCTGACCCCGACCCAGATGATCGACGGGTTGGCACTGGGTGAAACCACGCCGGGACCGTTGATTATGGTGGTGGCCTTCGTCGGGTTTGTCGGTGCCTACGTGATGCAGGTCTTCGGGCCGGATCAGGTATTTCTGGCAGGTGCGGTCGCCGCCGCGCTGGTGACCTGGTTTACCTTCCTGCCTTCGTTCCTGTTCATTCTGGCGGGTGGTCCGCTGGTGGAATCGACCCACAATGAGCTCAGGCTGACCGCCCCGCTCACTGCCATCACCGCCGCAGTGGTCGGGGTCATCCTCAACCTCGCCTGTTTCTTCAGCTACCACGTGCTGTGGCCCCAAGGCTTCGAAGGCCGAATCGACTGGCCCTCAGCGCTGATTGCCACTGCCGCTGCCATCGCCCTGTTTCGCTTCAAACGAGGCGTCATACAAGTGCTGATCACGTGTGCGCTTACAGGGGTGGCGGTACACCTGTTGCGCTAGATAACGGGTGGTATTGAGATCAGCCCGGCTTCCTGATAATCGAGAATCAGGTCGTCGAACTGGCTGATGTCCTGGCGAGTTCGGGCGATCAACTGCGCCCCGGCCACAGCAGTGAAAATGGCACGCGCACGGCGTTCGCACTTTTCTGCGCTTCCCAGTCCCGCATCAGCCAGAACCTGAGCAAGCCATGCCACGTTGGCATCTGCAAAGGCCTTGACCTCGCTCTTCACTTCCTCAGGCAGGTCTTCGTATTCGGCCGCCATGAAACTGGACAGACACAGCCGGTTGCCGTTCTCCAGCGACATGCGAAAGATCGACGGGTACAGCTGCAGGCAACGCGCCGGATCGGTGCTTTCGTCACGAATTGCCTCAAGCACGGCAGCCGTATCCTGCCAGTAGCGTCTGGCAACGGCCGCCCCTAGATCCGCCTTGCTGGGGAAATGGTAGTAAATGCTGGCGTTCTTGATCCCCACGGTATCGGCGATGCTGCGGAAATTGATCCCGCTGTAGCCGTGTACCTGAGCCGCGCCTTTCGCGGCGGCCAATATGGCTTCCCGAGCATTCTCGCTCACGTATGGCTCCTCGCTTGTGCAGTCATCTGATCATTGCCAGCGATTCTACTCGCAAAAATATCTACCTGCCAACTGGTAGGCAGGGGTTGACAGACTCAAATCGAGCGCGCAATCTTTGCCTACCAACTGACAGGCAGGTAACTGACCATGACACATGCAACTACACCCACCACCCATGCAAACATCCCGATGATGAAAATCCACGACTGGTACGACGGTCCTTACCCGGCACGTGTACGCATCGCACTGGCCGAAAAAGGCCTGCTCTCGAACATCGAGTTCGTGTCCGTCAACCTGTGGACCGGCGAACACAAGAAACCGGAATTTCTCGCCGTCAATTACTCAGGCACCCTCCCCGTACTGGAACTGAACGACGGCACCCTCATCGCCGAATGCACCGCCATCACTCAGTACCTTGATGCACTGGTGGGCAGCCCCGACCTGACCGGCGAAACGCCTGTCGAAAAAGGCCTCATCCACATGATGACCAAGCGCGCGGAAATCGAATTTCTCGACGCCGTCAGCACCTACTTCCACCACGCCACCCCGGGACTGGGTCCAGACGTCGAGCTGTACCAGAACGCCGAATGGGGCAACCGCATGCGCGACAAGGCCGTCAGAGGCATGCGCTATTTCGATGAACTGCTCAAGCATCAGCCCTTTGTTGCAGGCGAAAAGTTTTCGATGGCGGATATCGCCGTGCTGGGTGGGATGATCTTTTCATCGCTGGTGAAACTCGCGGTACCTGAAGAATGCACTGCAGTGCGCGAATGGCATGTGCGCATGCAGGAACGGCCGAGTGTGAAGACGTGGAAAGAGATGGTTGAGAGCGGCAGGCCGAAGGGCTGAGCAGGTCAGTCCTGATCCGGCGGGTGGACGCAATGCAGTGGTCAACTGTGTGCGGACACCTCGTCGGCTATTGTCGGGCTGCTTGCTGCTCACGAGGATTGGGCGGCCCGGACTTGAAAAACCATCCAGACTGATCACTAAGCGCGATTCATCTCCTATAAAGAAGCTCTCCCTGAAAAAACCATTCAATCGTATGCTTTAACCAGATCCTGAACGGAGATGCCAACTTTACTTCTTCGAGGAAAGCATCTTCTATCTGCAAATAGATTCTGATCTTTTTCGTCAGCCTGGAACCCGTCGATGAGACAGCTGATCGCCCTATTTCAGATCCGGCTGGCTAGCGACGATGGCGATTCAGGGATTCGATATATACATGCTTGATTGCCAAGCTACCCCTCAAGCTCGAACTGCTGAAACCCAACACGTCGGACGTCAATCCAAAAATCATCCCTTGGCTCATATTGCCCCATGCAAACACTGTGCGCCTGACACCATTCATCTTCGTCGGTCAGGATGCGATCCCAATCGAAGTCAGGGTTCTTCGAAATGGCGTAGCCAGGATAAGGTTTGTCGAGGTCAACGTGAATCGAGTACACGAACAGAGGAGATTCCCGCGGCATGTGAGTTTCATACAACCGCATCAGTTCGGGCATCTGCGCTTTACAGTGCTGTTCGGCAAACTTCAGTGCCTGGGGCAAATCATCCCACGCAGCCTTGACCGCGAGTTGTGCGGCGACGAGCCTGGCGCTAGGTGGCTCGTCATTGTGGTGTTGGACGTAAATCAATCGGCTGCCGAACTGGAATTCGCACTGCCAGATACCTGAGGGCGTACGCCAGTGGCCGAGCATGGGTTCGGTCAGTAGATTGATGTCCATGTGGGGACCCTTAGATCGAAGGTGTTCAGGTTACTCTATCCATCATCGGCCTGGGAATGCCATACGTGTTTGGGCTACTTGTCAGACTTCCACGGATCAGCATCCTCCACTCCTTTGGAGTCAACAGCTGAGCTCAGTTGTTCACAAGATGCCACGTTGGACGCATCATGCTGCGAATATCCAGCTTACCGATAAGCTGGATTTTCTGCAGGCCCGACAGGATATATACTTTCCTCCACAGCATCGGCCAAGAGCAGTCAGTAAACATCCCCTAAGCCAGCACCAGGCAAGGTAGATTACATAGTGAAAAACTGGGTAGCCAATACAAAAATCAATGCACTGTTAGGGGCTAGCTCTCAAGGCTTTGACGGCGTAAAGGCTAGGCGAGCGCTTATAGATTACTGCGATAGTTATCAAACCATTTACCCGTTTGAAATTCTTGAAGAGCCACTTGATTTTTTGAAAAGCAGCATAAATTCAGATGCTAAACATCGGGAAATGCGAGAAATGCTTAAGATAGCAGCTGGAGAATACTGCATCAGTTTGAATGAGATCGCCGAGGCGCTTCTTGACCTGATAGACACCCCGGTCATTAGTACGGAACAGGCAAAAAAAATCATCAACCACGTTTTTGAAGCATTTTCCTGCAATGAAAGCCCCTCAGATTTCATTCCAAGAGAAGATACCTACTTGTGCGAAAACCTATTTGCGATGACCTCTAGCTAGCAAGTGACTGACACCGCTCGCTTTGCTCAAATAGAGCACAAGGTGTGCTCTCTCCATGAACGCGAAAAGGTCGAGACCCTGCGGCAAACAACAAGAAATGCCGTAGATGACGTCGGTTCAAATGGAAACAATCCCTTTCAAGCGCTACCGTTCTCAGTGTTCTGAAGGGTAAAACTCGCCTTCATCACCTTGCACTTGCGCCTTGAGACATCCGGCGACTTCTTGAAGTTTGAGAATCGCGGGCTCGGACGGGTCTTTGGTGTACAGCTCCCCGAGGTCGGCCTGGTACCATAATGGAAACTCGTCCCCCGGAAGCGTAACCATAAAATCGTCAGGCCCGTTAACGGGATCTTTCACTATCTGAGGATCAGACTTCACGCACGTGAGCCATTCTTCGAATGGTTATCCTGGGTCCTTCCTCATCAGCCCAAAAGGGTTTTCGGCTGATGTGAATGTCAGAACCCGCAGTCGCAAAGGGGCTCAGGCAGAAAAGACACAACAAACTGATCGCGTACATTCGCTGGATAATTGGAAGCCTTATCGCCAAAACTTCCACCAGGGGCGAGCTCTCTCCTCATCCATCGTTGTGCTTGTCTGCCTGTAAACAGCAGTTGCGATCGCATGAGTCTGCGCCGCCATTTCATCTAACCAATCTTGAGGCCCGATCCAATGATCGTGAACTGCCTCCAGAAACTCTCGATCCAGAGGCAGCTCGGAGGCATCGCCAACGACCGTACTGAAAGCCTCGCATTTTGGACACCAAGCGGTGGTGTCAGTAAACCGTGTCACATCAGAGGCAGGAAATACCGCATAGCAACCAAAGCAAGCGCAATCGTTGCTGATGAGGATTTCTGCCTGATTGCGGTTCGCATGATCATGCGCGCTGTCAGTGTCGAGCATTCCTACCTCCATCGCAGTGCGCCAGATTAAGTGGTCACAGGATCACAAGGCAGTCAGGCGATCAAGCTGCTCTGCCGAAGGAAATCCCAGTGTCCGATAGCGAGGTGGATAGCCCGCTTCTGCAGTCAACAGATCGCCAAGCTCGGATTCAACTTCGCCCCAGAGAACGGTTTTTACTGTCGGTTCCCCACCCGGAACGGGATCAACAAACGCGACGCGATCAGTCTTGGGCAATAAAGTCGGCACATCTTTTGTCCAAACGCCCATCGATACGGTGTTGCCATTCTGATCAGCAAGCTCATAGAGATGGTACGAAGCAACAAACACATCGACACCCGTTTCCAGATTGAGCTTATCGAGCAACTCTTTCTGATTACTGTAGCTACCCTGAAGCAGCATATGTTCCAGTGTGGCCAGACGGTTATTGACGCCTTCATCATCAGGGTGAAATGGAACGATATCGCGCCCGTCATAAGTATAAATGTCAGTGGAGATTGCCCTGCCATTCTCCAGGGCTTTGAAGCTAAGCTCGACCATCTGACGGATCCCTTGTTCGTCCTTGTCGCCCGTGACTATCAAGACGTCACGATTGGGGATCATGAACACCGGGCGACCTTTAACTGGTGCGCGCTGCAGGACATCTGGCAACAAGACTCTGCTGCTGTCGTATCCGTCCGCCCATTCCGCGACGTGGAGCCCAGGGATAATCTCACCAAAGGCCTCGTGCGTAGCATCGCGCAAGTTCTCAATGGCGATCACCACTGCCTCATCCATTGTGATGCCCCACTGCGCTTCGGGGCCCTTCGTAAGGGTGGCGGTGGCCTCGGGAGAATCGACGGCAAGCATAATCACACAGTCGCGGCCCAAGGGCTGATAAACGACATCGTGCGGCTTGCAGCCGCCATTTCTGGCTTGCTCCAGCCGAACCTCTTCAAGCATGGCAAGATTCCGAATTACCGGACGTAAATGTACTTTCACGCTTTCAAAGACCGTCGCGGCCCCCTGGACAGACACCAATAGAGTCGATACGTACCCATTCAGGATTGCGGCCTTCTGGGTCTTGTCTCCATTTTGATAGTCGCGAAAGGCATTATGAAGATTGAAGTACGAGCCATTGCTATGAAGGATGCGAAACTCGCTAGCCTGAAAATCCATGGCCTCGCTGTAGCCAGCCTTGCGGGCTGACTCGATAAATTTTTGGGCAAATTTTTCCTGGGTCATAGGACGACCGAGAATTTTGTCGAGCAGGGATTGGAGCATGCACAGGATCCTTCGTGTCAGCAGGCATTTATAAACAGGGTGGGTTGGGCGCAGCTAAGCCTGTTCACAGCATGAACGGCCGCTCTCTATATCGACAAGTACCAGATGAAAAATAGGGTCGTACTCAATCAACTTGCCGCATGATCTCGACGAGGCTATGTTTTCACAACGCGCATCGCTATTTGCCAAACGATCCAATACATCATGTATTGAAAGCCTTACGCCCAAGCATAGGTTCAGCTTTCTGATTGTTTTTGCCTGACGAGGCTACGTGCTCTATGGCGGCGAGACTGGGATAACGTTTTGTCCTCGGCGCATTGAGACAAGAGCGCGATCAGCTCGACGTCTATCGGAAAGCCATCCTCTAGCCACTTAAGCGCCAGCCCCGACCAATATTCGGAATGCGAACGCTAGGCTTTGATCACTACCGACTACAACGTTATACCGGCAAGCAACGTATATCTTTCGCCAAGGACTTTCCGCTGTGGCCTCTAGAAAATGAATGTTGAGTTTTTTGTCATGAATGCCGCAGCGTTTCCACCACCCGCGCTTCATGGGTTTTGCAATGACTGGCTTAGGTTCGTCTTGAGTTCTTGCGAGGCTTGCGCGATCGCGCTTTGCACTGCTGGTAGATGGTTGAACGCGTTCGATAGCCCAAAGTCGTGAATCATGCCGTTGTAGCGTACCGACGTCACTTGCACACCCGCAGCGTCGAGCTTGCAGCCGTAAGCTTCGGCTTCATCGCGCAGGACATCGAATTCAGCCGTCTGGATCAGCGTCGGCGGCAGGCCTTTCAATTGCTCTAGCGTAGCCTGCAGCGGCGATGCGTAAATCTGCTTGCGTGCCTCGGCATCGGTTGTGTAGTGGTCCCAGAACCACGCCATGAGGTCTTTGGTCAGGAAGTAGCCGTTGGCAAATTCCTTGTACGACGGCGTGTCGAAGTTTGCATCCGTTACCGGGCACAGCAATAGCTGCGAACGCAGTGCAGGTGAACCTTTATCGTTCGCCATCAGAGCTACAGCTGCGGCCAGATTACCACCTGCGCTGTTACCCGCTACGGCCAGGCGGTTGCCGTCGACATTGATCTCCTGGCCATGCTCGGCCACCCATTTGGTTGCGGCATAGGCTTGTTCGATGGCAACGCCGTATCCCGCCTCAGGCGAAAGACTGTAGTTAACGAACACCGCCACCGCGCCAGAGCCCGCCACCAAGTCACGCACCAGCCGTTCGTGCGTTGGGAAGTCGCCAAGCACCCAGCCGCCGCCGTGGAAGTACATGAACGCGGGCAGGGTCTTCTGTTGGCTGCCGGCCGGGCGCACGATGGTCAGTTGCAGGTCGCTGTCATTGACACGAATCGTTTTCTCGCTGACCTCAGCTTCCGGCAAGACCACGTCGTAGGCGGCCTGGGCACCCGCCAGCGCCGCGCGGGCATCGGTCGGCGACATGCTGTCGAGCGTCTGGCCGCCCTCAAGGGACTGCAGGAATTTTGCCACGTTGTGTTCCACGCCAGGCCGTTCGGCTGCGGAGGCGCTACCAGGCGACAGAGCAACGACGGAAAGGGCGAAAGCGGAGCTTAGAGGCTTCATGATGTTTCCTTTTTACCGCCTGAGTGTGTGCGTCATTAAGTAGCGGCCTGTTTAATGACTTTGTTGCGCCTGCGGTCAGGCGAACGAAGTCAGCGGATTTCGGGCGCTGTGCCGGACGCATAGTTGCAGCCCCGCTCGGCTGCAAAGAAAACACGACAGATAGGGTTGAAGCCTCATCTGCCGCGTGGCCAAGGAAGTCAGGTATTCAAGGCGCGACATGGGTGTGGAAGATCTTGCTGACGACCGTCCACTTGCCATCGACCTTCAGCAGGTTAAAGAAATCCGTAAAGCAAAAGCCCGATACGTCATTGGTGTCGATACGTGCACTGGCAGCGGTGCCTACGATGTCGATATTGACGATTACACCTTGAGCTTCAGGAGACGGGCGGAACGCGCTGTCAATGCCATCGAACAATGTCTGAATCGGGCCGCCGGTCAGCTTGCCGTCACCATCGACGCTGAACATCGTTGCCTGCTCGCTGAAAGCGGGCTTCATGATGCTGCTTTTGGCCTGTTTGCAGCCTTCGCTGTATTTGTTCAGTACCTCGGTGATGGCCTGATATTCCTGCACATAAGTAGGCTTGTTCATGTTTGTACTCCTGGTAGTTAATTCGAGTCGTGTTAAAAAGACCGGTTACTTTTGGCGGGTATTGAGATCGTCCCCTGCGACCACCCATAGCGACGCCAAGCGCTGGGGCCCAAGGTCTCGCTTTTGAAGTGTTGCCCAGTTGGTTTATTCAGCGAGCGTCGGCCAGTCGGTGTAACCTTTTGAGCCGTTACCGTAATAGGTTTCGCGTGGCGCAACAGTGAGTTCTGCACCTTCTTTCAATCGACGCACCAAATCCGGATTGGCAATAAACGGGCGACCGAAAGCCACTGCATCGACCTTGCCTTCAGCACGGCGAGTAACGGCGAGTTCGATGTCGTAATTGTTGTTGCCGATGTAGGGGCCTTTGAACCGCGCACGTAACGCATCGAGATCCACGTTTTCGGGAACAGTGCGTGACGTAGCGGTAGCGCCCTCGACAAAATGCATATAGGCGAGCTGGAAGCGATTCAGTTGCTCGATCAGATAGCCATAGGTTTGCATTACCTGGCTGTCCAAGGGCGTGTTGCCTGCATCTGGCGTCACGGGAGAGAGGCGAATGCCAACCCGTTCATGCCCCCAGATCTCGACGACTGCGGCGGTGACTTCCAGCGTGAGTCGTGTGCGATTCTCAATCGAACCACCATATTGGTCGGTTCGCTGATTGGTAGAGTCGCGCAGGAACTGATCAAGCAGATAGCTATTGGCAGAGTGCACTTCCACACCATCAAAGCCTGCACGTTTTGCGCATGCGGCGGCGTGTCGGTATTGCTCGATAATGCCTGGGATCTCGAATGTTTCCAGCGCTCGCGGCATGGAGACGTCCATCATCCCCTCTTCAGTAAAGGTCTGGCCTTCGGCTTTAATCGCCGATGGCGCTACCGGTGCCGTGCCGTCGGGTTGCAGGTCCACATGCGAGAAGCGCCCCACATGCCACAGTTGGCAAACGATAAGTCCACCAGCGGCATGCACCGCATCTGTTACCCGCTTCCAGCCTGCTACGTGCTCTTCAGTCCAGATGCCTGGCGTCAATGCATACCCCCGCGCCTGCGCGGAAATATTGGTCGCTTCACTGATGATCAAACCAGCGCTGGCACGTTGCGCGTAGTAGCGAGCGTGCATTTCGTTGGGTACGCCTTCTGGCCCCATGCGGCTGCGCGTTAACGGGGCCATGACAATGCGGTTGGCCAGTGATAAGGCGCCTAAAGCCATTGGCGTGAAAAGATCCGTTGATGGGCTGTTGGGTGTCATTGTGATTCCTAGTGATAACTGTTTTGCCGGATAAAAATCCTTGCTGCATCAACTATGGTGGTTAATGATAATGACGTAAATAGCCATAAGTATGGATACAGTATGAGCAAAAAAGTCATAATGCAGAGCCCGACGCGTGCTGAGGGCGTTGACGATTCACTGCCTCTACCGCCGGTGCATTTACCCGGTCTTTTGACGTTCGAGGCGGCCGCCAGACATTTGAACTTTGCACGCGCCGCCGCAGAAATCGGTGTTACGCCCACTGCGGTATCACGCACGATCAAAAGCGTGGAGGCGCAACTCAATGTACGGCTGTTCAATCGAACGACACGCAGTGTCAGCCTGACCGAGGCCGGCGCGTCATTGAACGCGGCATTGGCACCTGCGCTTGCCTTGATCAGAGACTCCTTGTCACAAGTCTCGCTCGTGACAGATCAACCCTCTGGCACAGTGCGCCTCAACTCGTCGTACGTTGCATACCGCATCCTGATCGAACCGCATCTGACCGCCTTCATGGAGAAGTACCCGTTGATCAACGTCGAGGTATCGCTGGATAACCAACTTGGCGATATCGTAAATGCCGGTTTCGATATCGGCATGCGCATGGGAAAAAGAGTGCAGAACGACATGGTCGCGGTACAGTTGGGATCGACACAAAAAAGAATTGTGGTGGCAGCGCCGGATTACTTCAGCACCTTGGCTGAGCCCCAGGCACTGGAGCAACTGCTGAAGCACAACTGCATTCGCCAGCGGTATTCAGTGGGTGGACGATTCTTTGAATGGAAGTTCGAAGATGGCGGGCAAATGGTTCAAGTCGATGTTCAAGGGCGTTTTATCTTTGACGAAATGAGATCCGTCCTTGATGCGGCAGTACAAGGCCAGGGTATTGGTTTTGTTTTCGAGGACTTCGCAAGGCCAGAGTTGGAAAACGGTACGCTTCGTCAGGTATTGAAGCAGCACAGCGGCATGGACGATGCGTTCCATCTTTATTACCCGCATCGTAAACACATGCCAGGCAAGCTGCGTGCGTTTGTTGATTTTATGCGTAGCGCTAACGAGGTTGGGAAATTTTGATTTAACTTTTTCAGGTGCGGCTTGTTGAGAAATATCGAGTTTTCAACGCTATGAATGGTTACTACGTTCACTTTTGGCCGATGGCTAGCACTCAGAACCACTCATATTCGGTCAGCCGTCTGAATGCTGACAATGCTTTTCAAACTGTCCCCGATGGAATGACACTCGCGGATTCATGTCATTCCAGGCAACCGCAGTGAGTAGGCTGCAGGGACGAGACCTCAGTGAGGTCGACGCCCGCGCCGTCATAAACGGCGCCTCTGATCCAGCTTCCACCGTATGTGCCAAAGGGGATTGAAGGCATGAGCGAGTTGCTGTCAGTTGCTACGCTGGCAGAGGCCCGAATGCACGGTATGAATCGACCAAGGCATCGAAAAGCGAGATATCCGAGCGACTTCTGGCAAAGAGCTGGGCACCGACAATAGCTGTGAAAATTGCACGTGCTCTGCATTCACTCTCACCTGATTCGCACACCTTCGCAGCCAATAGAAGCTTGCGTAGCCATGCAATATTGACCTCAGCAAAAGTCTGAATTTCTTTTGTCATCTCAATGGGCAAAGTATCGGTTTCAGCGCCCATGAAACTGCCCAGGCAGAGACGATTGTCGGCCTCAAGCGATCTTCTGAAGATTTCCGGAAAGCGACGCAAAGCGTCAATCGGAGACGGGCTTTCAGATTCGATCGTCTCGAGCGCAAGCGCACCGTCCTCCCAATATCGTTTGGCAACGGCAATACCCAGATCGGCTTTGCTTGGAAAATGGTAGTAAATACTCGCCGCTTTGATACCGACATCTTGCGCAAGGTCGCGGAAGTTCAAACCATTGTAGCCCTGCGATTGGGCAATTCTCTTGGCCGCCAACAAAATGGCTTCTTTGGAGTTGACGCTCATTCTGGTGCCTTTCGTCTTGGGACGATCTCTCAAATAGGGAAAGTTAATTTACAGCAAAGGCCTACCGTGAGACAGGTAGATTGTCAGTGGAGAACAGTGAGGCCGACTTGACTTGAGTCGCTCAAGCACAAGGCGTTCCATCATGTTTCCGTAAGCTTCACCGACAGCCGACACTACCGAGATCGCCACGGGCACCGAGAAAGCCAAGGGTATGGCGATCTCGGCGTACGGAGTTTCCATTGACAGGTTATTACGGGGCTGGCGAATCCAGCTCAGGAATGCCGCTGTTGCGATCAGCGTAGGCAGCCTGGAAGCTTGGACGTTTTGCCCAGCGCTGCCAGTACGCATCCAGGAACTCAAAACGCTCGTCCAGTGGAGTGGCATTGACCGGGAATTTCGAGAAGGCGATCGCGGTCGCCAGTGTAATATCCGAGAAGGTCGGGGCGTCGCCGCCTAGCAGCCATTCGCGGCCGTCTGACAGATGACGGTTGACCAGTGCAGCGTGAGCCAAAGCTTCCTTACGGCAGTGTTCGCCCCAAGCCTCGTTTTTGGTCAGTTCCAGCTTGAAGCCGAGCCCGGTGTGCAACACGTGGAACGCTGTAACGATGCGGTACAGGATGTGCACCCACACCCGGTTATCCCACATGTTATCCAGACCCTGTTCCAGTGCGGTCGCTCCCATGATCTTGCGACCGGGATACTCCTGGTCAAGATAACGAACGATGGCACCCGTTTCGGAAATGTAGCTACCGTCGGCCAGTTGAAGGGTGGGTGTTTCGCCCCACGGGTTCATATTCAAATGACGCCAGCCACGCTGTTCCCCTACAGGGGACATGTCATAGATGGTCTCGGCAAACTGGTCAGCGATGCCCTTTTCGTGCATGAACAGACGCAGACGCTGTGGATTCGGAAAGGCCGAAGGCGAAGTGAAGAGCTGAAGCTTAGTAGTCATGGTCGTTCCTGCAGATGGGGTGGCTGGCTTACCTAACTACCGTTAGGTAAGCCAGACTTTAGCGAGCGGCTGAGCACCCGTCAACCCCTACCTAACACTTGTTAGGTAAATTTTTGGGATGCTTTCGCTGCGTTGGTTCGATTGAGGTGGATCGCTCGCTTCACCGGCGAAACCCAGCAAGTTAAACTTCCCGGACCAAACCTAAGCCCCCAACGGAGCCCCATGAAATACGACGATGCCAGTTGGCACTACACAGGAGACTTCCCAGCAGACCAACCCAAAGAGCAAGGCGGCACGCACATAGCGCTTTTCCTGAAATGGTGCTTTTTGAAAGGCTGGGCTGGCGAGGATCATGTTGAGGATGAGCCTGAAGCTGTAGCCGATGTCATCAGCGGCAAGCTCTCTGCCACCGAATTTCTTTTCCGATACTGCGACGGAAAATTCACGGAGGAGGATCTGACTGAAGCAGGAAATCTTTTCACCCAACAGTATTACGGGGACGATGGCTTTTACCTTCATGACTACACCGAGCACTTCGGTGACTTGATGTTTGTTGCCCCAGAGTCAGCGCACGACTTCGATAAGTTTTCCTCGATATTGGAAGCCAGGTTTACCAGTGGAGTGCTGGTGAAGGCTACATCCTGAAGCCTTAGACCCAGCGTTGAACCAACCCGTTAGAGGGTTCGCCCGACAATTTTCATGCACTTGATGTCGGGCGTCGGGGTTTCACAGAGTGCATTTCCCAAGCCCTCTGACACGCCCCCCAAAGCAAGTTACCTTTCAAACAGCACCCTTCACATCCGGAACCGGTGGTCGTCTTCACAAACCCATCATCGGGCAACAGAAGCACTCGTCAAACCACCTTGACCAGTCGACAGTCTCCTTCCCGGCCTATGTAAATTCACAACATTTCACAGCCCGTGTCACATCCACCTCATGTGCGCTCCCTACCCTCGGATCTGTTCGAGCCTTACCCCTTTCTACCCTGCCAGTCAGCCGGTCAGTGCTCGGCGTCGCTTTCACGGGGCGCTGTGCTGGCGGGGTTTATTACCAAGGAGCCTGCACATGTCCGTTTCCGTAGAAAACATATCCAAGAACCGCACGGCGGAATCCAATTCGCAAAGTCAGTGGAGCAACTCGGTTGACCGCGCCAAGGCCAAAGACGCGGGCATCGAGTGGGAGCTGCCCGGCGATGACAAGCGATCGGCCCAGGAGATTATCGACGCCAGCCCCTTGCTGAAGAATCTGGGCAATCAGAGTGGCGTGAAGGACAAGCTCAAGGAGCGTGTCGGTGACTTCGAGCATGATCGCGACGCTGCGTATCGCGCCGTTCAGGTGCTGGACCATGTGGAGTTGCTGAACGAGGACGGCGTCCGCATCGTAAATGGCAATGACGGCAACGGCCGGGTCGATGGGTTTACCAAGGGCGGTGACGCCAAACACGGCACCGAAGCCGGTCGTTTGCAGGATTTCGGCAAGTACGGCTGGGAGAATCTCAAGGGTGAGCTCAAGCACGTGGACAGCGCCGGTGACAGCAGTGCGGCGCGGGAGCAGGCCGAAGCGGCGGGCATTCAGTGGGTGCGGCCGGAGGGCGATACCCGTTCGGCTCAGGACATCATTGACGACAATCCGCTGCTCAAGAACCTGGGTAACCAGAGCGGCGTGAAGGACATGCTCAAGGAACAAGTGGGCGATTTCGAAAGCGATCCCGATGCAGCTTTCCGTGCGGGTCAGGTGATGGATCGTGTCGTTGGCTACGACGAGGGTGGCAAACCGCTGACCGGCAAGGATGTGGCCGACACACGGATCAATGGCTTCACCAAGGGTGGCGAAGCCAAACACGGTACCGAAGCCGGGCGTCTGCAGGACTTCGGCAAATACGGTTTCTCGTCTCTGCCCAAGGCGCAGGCCAGTCAGGATATCGCCGGGTATAAAACCTACGTTGAAACCAACAAGAACGCCGACGAGGGCTCCAAACAGATTGCGCAGTACACGGCGATTCTGGAGCAGATGTACGACTCGATCCGTGGCAAGACCGGCGCCGACAGTACCCTCACCGCTCAGAACATCAATGATTACAAAGACAGCAACCCGCAGCTGGGCGGCCTGGAGAAGGACGCCTTGAGCTTCTGGTCGCAGCCCGGTGCCTTCAAGCTGCTCGACACGGCCAGCGGCAATCTGGCGAAGTCGGCCGACGGCAAAGTCAGCAGCGGCGACCTGCAAGCCTTCCTGAAAAGCGGTGCTCCGGTGGACGCCATGACCCTGAGCAGCCTGCTGTCCAGCGTGGTTTCCGGGAACCTGACCAGCAACGTGGACACCAGCAAGCTGGGCAAAGACGTGTTCGAACACCCTGAACACTACACGGCCGAGGAGAAAGTCGCGGTGCTGCTGGATTTGCAAAAGTCCCAGAAGCTGGTGGTGGACGGCGCCAATGCCGGCATGTGGGGCGACGATTATGGCAAGGTGGCCATCGCCAATGGGTCGGGCGCTATCTGGGAACCGGAAAAGCTGCTCAAGGATATCGGCGACCACATCGCCATTCTGCAGAATGATCCCGACACCGCAGCGTTTCTTAAAGACAGCAGCGCTGCGGGCATGAAGGACCTGTTCGAGGCCAGTCCGGGCCTCAAGGATGCAGTCAGCAAAACCTACGAAGACGAGATCAAGTCCGGCAAGGCGCTGGACAAAGCGTGGGAGGCGAACACCAAGGATGGCAAGACCGATCAGACCGCCGCGCTGACTCAGTTCTATGCCACCGCTCAAAGCTTCCAAGGGATGCTGGGTATCAACAACGCTACCGAGATCCAGGCTGGCGTGGGCAAGTCCTCTCACAGCGAAGCCCTGCAGACCTATTACAAGGATTCTCTGGCGTCCGGCGAGCGTCTGCGCGAATTGCTCAAGACCAACGCACCGGAAGCGGCTGCCAGTGCGTTCAGCATGGAAGTCGCGCTCTACAACGCCACGCTGGACCCGACCTTTACCGGTGAGTTCGACAAGCAGCTCAACGACAATTTCTCGACGATATCCCAGGAACACCTCTTCAAGGACGCCACCTTCGAAGACATGCAAAAAGCCTTCGGCAAGGACGGCGGCAAGGACCTTGACGAGGACAAGGTCCGCAAGCTGATCGACCAGATGCGCCAGGAATCCCCGGAACTGCTGCTGAACAAGGATGGCACTGTCGCGACGACCGATCAGGTGCTTTCGGGCTTCAGGGGTAACTGGGACATGTTTCGCCAGGGCACCAAGGCACTGGACAAGATGGACATGCTGACCAAGTTCGACACCGGCGGCGACGCCAAAGGTGCCTATGGCAGCGGCGTGCTTCACGGGGTCAGCGGTCTGTTCATGGCGGGCATGACCATCGCACGGGGCGCACAGGGCTCGGGTAAGCTCACGGATCGCAACATCGTCGACATCACCACCGGTTCGGTGCAGGCGGCCACGCTGTTCACCGAAGGCGGCACCAAGGCTTATCAGGTCTCGATGAACGAGGCGATCGAGAAAAGGGAAAAGACCCTGACGGGTAACCCTGACAACCTTTCTCAGGAACAGCTCGATAAGCTCAAGGACAACATCAAGGACAGCAAAAACGCGATCGCTGTCTCCAAGCAGTATGAAGAAGCAGCCAAAGGCCTGGGCGGTCTGGCCAATATCGCGGCGGGTGCCTATGGGATTTTCGATGGCGTGAACGCGATCCGTCGAGGCGACAACCTGACTGGCGGCTTTGGCGTGACTGCCGGGTCTCTGGGCGTGCTTTCCGGTTCAGCCTCGGCCCTTGAGGGCACACTGGGCCTGCTGGGCGCCAACCTGCCCCGCTTCATCCCGGCGCTGGCTGCCGCAGCCGGTACTCTGGGCTTCCTGGCTGGCGGCGTGGCGGTTCTGGGGGCGATCATTCCCGGTCTGGTCAGGGAAGGACAGCAACAGGCCAAGGCCGATGACTTCGCGCAGGTGCTGGGCGACAGCATCAGACGCTATGCCATCGACGGTGTGAAGGATGGCACCATCGACGACATTCCAATCAAGGACTGGCCGGGCGGCGAAGACTCCACCGTCGCGTCCTGAGGCAACACGGGGTGCAAGCCCCGTGACTTGCACTGATCCTTGTGCCCGGTATCGCCAGGTGCATGGATCAGGTCTCGCGCTTGATCATCCCGCTCAACCACTCCCGACTGCGTGCCAGCACCCTCCCCGACATCGCCGTCGGGAAGTGAACGAACCCGTGCGGCAAGTCCGGCAGCCGGTGCATCTCAACCTCCGCCACAGTTTTCCAGCGCTCGGCCATTTGCAGGGTGTCGTCCAGCAACGGATCGATGTCGCCGACGAACATCAGCGCAGGCGGCATGCCGGAAAGATCGCCATACAACGGCGACAGCGTGGGTTGCTGGCGCTGCTCGTCAGTAAGCCCTGGCGTGAGCAGGCGCAAGGCCTCGACCATGCCGGGACCATCGAGAACGAGGGTTTCAGGCCCGGCGTTGCGCACGCTGGGGGTTCCGGTGAGGTCGTAGACGCCGTAGTAGAGCAGCGCGCCTTTGATGCGTTGCAGCAGGTCGGGCTTTTCTTTCAGTTTCAGCAGGGTCGTGGCCGCGAGGTGGCCACCGGCGGATTCACCAACGACGATCACGGGTAGGCCCGCGAACTCAGGGCAGTTGTCTCCCAGCAGCCAGCACGCGGCCGAGAAACAGTCTTCCATCACCCCTTCAACGGGCGTGGACACGGCGAGCCGGTAATCGACCGACACCACGGCCACCTCGCATTCGTTGACCATCGCGACGTTGAGGTCATCGTTCATCTGCGCATTGCCGATCACCCAGCCGCCGCCGTGAAAGTCGAGCACGACGCCTTTTGGCTGGCCCTTGGGCCTGATGATGCGCACAGACACGGGGACACCGTTGCTGCTGACAATTTTCTTTTCGGCCTGCAGTCCGTGTCGAGTGAGCTTGCCCCCGCCGCCAATCTGGCTGACGCGCAACAGTGACTGGATCAGCACGGGCATGACGCGGTTGCGTATCTTGAAACGCGGAAAGCGGGCGAGCTTCCTGTTTAGCTGGCGAGCCTCGGCACGCTCCTGCTCGCTGAAAGACATGGACTGTCTGTTATCCAAATGCTTGCGCTCCTGTCAGGCCGATCGTCGCCGTGATGAATGATGTGGTGCAGTCATGAATAGAGTCGCGCGTCGCGGCAGCGTTCATTGCATGAAATGACGATGCGATGTTGCCTCGCGCAGTGTTAAGGGCTGATGTACGTATTCATTGATTGATCAATGCGGCAGCGCCGGGTAAAAAACCCTGTGCCTTTCTGAACGTGCAAGGAGCACCGGATGCTGGAGTTGAACACTGAACGGCTGTACCTGCGAACACTGGTCGAGGCTGACTGGCCACTGTTTTTCAGGCTGCACCGTGAACCGCAGACCATGCAGTATGTGTTCGGAGACATCGGCGAAGAGATGATTCGCAGAGGCTTCGATCATCGGCTGCCTGCATGGACGCCGCAGTCGGACCACTGGCTGTGTCTGGTGGTGATCGACAGGCAGAGCGGGCAGGAGCTGGGCGTGAGCGGCTTTCGTATCCTGTCGCCGGGGCATGCCGAAATCGGTGGTCTGTTGTTGCCTGAGCATCAGGGCCTGGGTTACGGCACCGAGTCCTGGCACGCCGTCATCGACTATGCCGCCGCCATCGGGCTGGACTCGCTGGAGGCAACCGTGACCGATGGCAACATCGCGTCCTGCAAGCTGCAGGAGAAATGCGGCTTCACCTTCGAGCGTCGCGTGCCACAGGCGTATCAGATTGGTGAGCAGTGGTTTGATGATCTTGTGTACGGGTTGCAGTTGGGGCCGCTGCGCAGCCCATCGCTGCCGTCGTAACCTCCGAGAGCTCCCACGCCCTCCGGGCAGAAACAGAGTTCAGCGTTTCTTGAGAAGTCCGGTGTTTGATAGAAAAACACCGGACTGTGGGAGGCGGCTTGCCGGCGATCTGCCGGGAACCGGCAGCAAGACTGGTTGAACGCTCACGCCCTCGGCCGCGTCCCCAGGATCGTCACGCGCTCGCCGTAACGTGAATGGGGGAAGTAGTCCCAGACTGCGTGGTGCTGCGTGGAGCGGTTATCCCAGAACACGAGGGTGTTGGGTGCCCAGCGGACTCGGCAGCTGAGGATCGGTTCGCGGGCCACCAGATCGAAGAGCATGTTCAGCAACGTCTGACTTTCACTGCCTGACAATTGCACGATGTGCGAGGTGAAACCCGAGTTGACGAACAGCGTCGGTCTGCCGGTTTCCGGGTGGCGAACCACGACCGGGTGTTCGCTTTTGGGCAGGCCTTCGGGCGGTGTGAAGCCCTTCCAGGGAATCTCGCCATCGTGAATGGCGGTCAAGCCACCGAGGAACTGCTGCATGGCCGGGGACAGCATGTCGATCGCCAGGTGCATGTTGGCAAACAGCGTATCGCCGCCGGTGCCGATGGCCGGGGTTTCCTTGACGTAGAGCATCGAGCCCATCGAAGGCTCGAGGTCGGCGGTGCCGTCGGTGTGCCAGGTTTCACCCGCGACGAAACGTGACTGGGCGTTGGCGCGGACCACCACCAGTTCCGGGTCATCACCATCAATGCTGTCCACCGGTAACGCTCGCAGTTCACCGAACAGTCGACCGAACGCCTTGTGTTGCTCCACGCTCAGGTGCTGGTCACGAAACACCAGCACATGGTTCTCCAGAAGCGCCCGGCGAATTTCGTCGAGTTGCCCGTCGTTCAACGGCTGTGACAGGTCCACGCCGCTGATCTCGGCACCAATGACAGGCGTCAGCCTGTCGATACCGATGCTGTGGTACGGCGCACGTGGCGCGCCCGCGATGCGCTCGATGGCCTTGAGTGCCGGTTGATCCATGTTCCTTCATCCTCTTCTTGTCATATCCGATTGCCGGGCCGATCAATGCGACCGGTCACCCTTCGCGCAGCGAGCGCGGACGCATGTCGGTCCAGTGCTCGGCGATGTAGTCCAGACAGGTTTGCCGCTCGCCACACACGCCCGCCTTGCTCCAGCCAACAGCCATCGGCTTGCCCGCTGGCCAGATGGAATACTGGCCTTCGGCATTGGTGACCACTTCGAACTGCGGGTCAGGTTCGTTCATGTCGCTCTCCGTGCGTGTGCTCGATCAAGTCGGTATTGATGATGTTGGCGATGGTCTGCACCGACGGGCTGGCGACGATGCCGTAGTGGTCGGTGTCCAGCGGCTGCCAGCTCAGCATGTTCGGCACCAGGGCCTGCCACGCGGTCTTGAGCGCTGACGGTTGCCACTTGCTGCCCATGCCGTAGGGATTGGGCTGCGTGGCGATGAACAGGCGCGTCGCCGTCGCAGACAGTTGCACGGGACGATGATCCGCCATGCTTGCCATGTTGTTCTGACAGCAGACGATCAGGCGTTGCAGGTAGCGCGGCGTGTCCTCAGAGGCCATGTCGCCGGGCCGACGCGCGGAAAACTCGCGCTGGAAGACCTCTCGAATGTGCTGCTCGTCGATCTGCGCCAGCTCGGCTCCGGCGTCCGGTGCGGGTGGGTCGATCAGGTACAGCGTCGGCTGCGACAACGCCGAGGTCTGCGCAAGGCTGCACATTGCCTGCGCAACCCAGGCGCCGAACGACCAGCCAGCCAGACGCCAGTGTTTGCCGTCGGGGTGACCATTCTGCACAGCTCGCACATACCGCTGTGCACGCTCAACCAGACTGATGGCTGGCAGCTCGGGCAAACGCAACGCCGGGTCGGCGATGACCCGCACGCCCAGATCAGGATGCAGCGCCGAGACCAGTTCCCGATACGCCTGAACATCCCCGCCCACCGGGTGAATCAGGTACAGCCAGTCGCGGCCTGCACCCGGGTTCCACTCATCGATGCGGACGGCGTCAGCCCAGGCATCCTCGGCGGCTTCGATGGCGTCGGGGCTGTCGGTCTGCACCAGTGCAAGCACCTCGCGCAGGCTGACCTTGTGACTGAACCGGGACAGCTCGACCACCTCACCCGTCGCCGCCTGCAGTTCGTCGATCAGGTCCAGCAAGGTCAGTGAATCGGCGCCCAGCTCATAGAGCGAGTCATCCTCGTCCAGTTCTGTCACGCCGAGCCATTTGCACAGGCAGTCATGCAGACGAGTCCGAAGGTCTGCGCCCTGCTCTTCTTTACCCGGCGCCGTGGAAGCAGATGCCTGAGCAACAGGTTGCGCCGCTACCGATCCCGCGCCATGTCGAACCGGATAGAACTGTCGCGCCGTCTCGATGGACGTCGTCGAGATCAGCAGTTGCGGCAGCTGAGTGCTGAGCGCCACATCGAATACCTGACAGCCCTCCTGCGCCGACATGCCCACCGCCAGGTGCCGTTGATGCACGGCATCTCCTGCTCCAGCTCCAGCGTCCGTGGCCATGCCGATGTCACGCCAGATGTCCCAGTTGATGCCGAGCCTTACACAATCGCTGGCGGCGTTCGGGTGGTAATGGGTGAAGCCGTCCAGAGTGCCGCTGGCGGCAGCGTAGTCCAGATGACCGGCACCGCCGAACAGCGCAGCCATCGAGGAGCAATACAGTACGAATTTCGGCGTCATCTGCTGGATCAGTTCTTCGACCGCCAGCATGCCGAGGGTTTTGGCGGCCATGGCTTCAGACAGCGTTCTGGCGTCGCGATGACGAATCAGGCTGCCAGCACCGACGCCTGCAGCGTGAATCACCCCGTCAACGTAGCCGTAACGCCGTTCGAGTTGCTCCAGCACCTGAGGCCAGACCGTCCGGTCGGCGATATCGGCCTGAACCGGATCGATACGCGAGCGGTAAGCCTGCAATGCGTCAGGACATTCTCCGTGACGCGTCAGCAACACCACGCGCCGCTGGTCATTGTTTCGTAACAGGTGCTCGCACAAGGTACGGCCGATGCCACCGCTGCCACCGATCACCAGAAACACGCCATCCTGCGGCAGCAGGCAGGGATCGACGGTTGACGCCATAACCGGACTTGCCTGCAGATGCGGTTGCCACAGGTAATGGTCGCGGATGGCCATGCGTCTCGGTGCCGCAGCAGGGTCCGCCAGCAGCGCGGCCAGTGCTTCAGGTCGAGCCGCCAGTTGCGCGCTGTTCAGGTCCAACCAATGGCAACGCACCGGGTATTCCTGCGGCACCACTTCGGTGATCCCGGCCAAGGCTGCCAGCTCGGGACGCTTTACCTCGCCGTACACCGGGCAGGCTTGCCATGACACCAGCCACAACCTCAGCGCGGGAGTCCGAGGCGTCTTGCCCCAGCCCTGCAACAGCGCACTGACGGTGTCCAGACACGCCCACTGCGCGGCAGCGAGGCTTTGCTCATTGACCCTGCCGGTGACCGACAACGGCAAGGCGTGCAGCCAGTCCAACTCAAGCGGTGCCGGCTGATCCCCGTCCGCTGCGGCCAGAATGTCGAGCAGGCGCGTGAGCGCCAGGGTGTCCAGCGGATCCAGCACAAAGCGGTCGGTGGCGAGTCGCTGAAAGCCATTCCCCGCCGTGACTTCGACCACTCGCCGATAGACGTTTTTCAAGCAACTGCGCAGTGTGTCGTCAAGGGCCTCGTGGCTGCACACCACCAGCAATTCCCGAGGTTGAGCCAGCGGGCGTGAACTCAAGCGCCGCACCCGCTGCCATTGCCGTTGGTAAAACCAGTCGGCCACGGGCTGTCGCTCAGTAACTTTTTCAAGAGCAGACGATGCCTGAAACCGATAGGTCTGCAGATCGAAGGCCGACGGCGGCAGATCCCACGGCGGTGGCGCTGAACGTGTCGGCCAGTCCATCGTCGCCCCGCCATACCAGGCGTCGAGCAAGGCGTGCGGCGACAGCTCGCTGGCCGTCACGCGGGCCTCCGATGGCACGACTTCCCTGATCAACGACGGCTGCAGGCACACCGTTTCATTCGACGGGCAGATCATCGCGAAGCGCCAGCGCAAGGCGCGGCGCCCGGTTTGCACATGCCGCAGCACGGCGGTCCGCTGTTCGGGAAAGGTGTTGAGCCAGGTTTCGATGACCGCCATGTCCCGTTCCAGCGCCGAACGACTGTGCGCCGACAGCAGCAGACACGGCGCGTCGTCCTGCGGGACGATTTCGGCCTGTGGCGCGGCGCCGATAATGACGTGGGCGTTGGTGCCGCCAATGCCGAAACTGCTGACCCCGGCCAGCCGTCGACGCCCTTCCGGCCATGGCCGGGACGTGGTCGGGATATAGAACGGCGAGTGTTCCAGGTCGATCTGCGGGTTGATCCGGGAGAAGCCGAGGTTGGGCGGGATCACGCCGTGAAAGACCGCAAGCGCTGCACGGATCAGCCCGACCACGCCTGCCGCTGCGCCCAGGTGACCGATCTGGCTTTTCACCGAGGCCAGCGCACAACTGGCAGCCGGTGCAGGGCCAAACGCCTTGCCCAACGCCGCGACCTCCACTGGATCACCCAGCAAGGTGCCGGTGCCGTGGGCTTCGATGTAGCCCATGTCGGTTCCGCCCACGCCTGCCTTGCGCATGGCATCACGGATGACCGCCGTCTGCCCCGCCACAGAAGGCGCGGTGTAGCTCATCTTGCTGCGACCGTCGTTGTTCAGCGCCGTGGCCTCGACCACTGCGTAGATCCGGTCGCCATCAGCCCTGGCGCGTGCCAGCGGTTTGAGCACCACGACGCCATAACCACTGGCGCCGATGGTGCCGCTGGCGTCCTCGCTGAACGGCCGACACAGGCCATCGCGGGAAAAGATGTGCTGGGAACGGTGGCGATAGCCTTCGGTCAGTGTCGGATCGACCAGCACGCCAGCGGCCAGCATCACGTCGCTGTCGCCCTGACGCAGCAGGGCACCGGCCAGATGGACCGCGATCAGTGAACTGCCGCACGCGGCCTGAACACTCATGGCCGGGCCGGTAAGGTCCAGGTGATAAGCGACCTTGGTGGCCAGAAAATCCTTGTCGTGATGCAACGCCATCTGAAAGCCGTCCGGCAGATCGCCGTCAGCGCTCTCGCGCAGCATCTGCTGGAAGTAAGTGGTCTCGCCGCAACTGGCGATCAGCCCGATGCGCGGACCGTCGGCTTTCGGGACCATCCCCGCGTGCTGCAACGCTTGCACACATGCCATCAGCAAGTGCCGCTGCTGCGGGTCCATCAGACGGGCTTCCTGACGGCTGATGCCGAAATACTCAGGGTCGAAATCCAGCAGACCCGTCAGCTGACTGCGAGCGCCCACCTGCCCCTCGACGGCGGCAAACTGCTCGATGCCCACCTGATTGCCTTGAATCATCGTCCAGAATTCGGCCAGGTTCTGCGCACCGGCCACGTTGACGGTCATGCCGATGATTGCCATGGGTTGTTCACGGGTCTCGACAGCATCGACGCCCTGCTCGCGCCTGACCGGCGCTGATGATGAACCGCCCAGATGGTGCGCCAGACGCCGCACGGTGACGTGTTCGAACAGGTCGGACATCGAAACGGCCTGCGGCAATGCCTGGGCATAGCGCGCATGCAGCCGCATCAGGCCGAGACTGGTCGCACCGGCCTCGAAAAACGTCTGATCCGGCTCGATGGGACGCCCGATCACCGCCACGAACAGCTCGGTCAACTGCTGTTCCAGCGGGCTGAGTTCCGACGCAGGTGCCGCAGTAAACGAGCGTTCCAGCACCACGCCCAGCCCGGTCAATGCCTTGCGATCGATCTTGCCACTGGGCGTGCGCGGCCAGACGTCGAGCTGGCGGTATTCATTGATGCGTACATGGGCGGGCAGGTGCAGCGCCACCTGACGATCCAGCGCCTGAAGATCGGACGGCGTGCCGTCCAGGTGCAGACAGGCCGTGAGGCGCTGCGGCTCGTCCTGAAGGATCACGACCGCATTGATCACCGAAGGGTGCTGCATCAGCGCCGCTTCAATCTGCCCCAGTTCCAGGCGCTGACCGCTGATTTTGACCTGTTGATCGTCACGTCCCAGATAGTGCAAACGCCCCTCGACATCGGCGCAGGCCAGATCGCCAGTGCGATAGAACAACGCCGTGCTGCCATCGGGCCGTGGCAGCTCGACGAAGCGCGTGGCATTCAGCACAGGATCTGCGAGGTAACAGCGGGAAATCATCGGCCCGGCCACCAGCAGATAACCTCGATTGCCGGCAGGAACGGGACGGTCGAAGTCATCCACCAGCAGCAACAGCGCGTTGCTCACCGCTCGCCCGATGGGTGCTCGCAACGGCCAGTCCCGAACGGACTCGGGCAGGCGCCACGCGCTGACCACATGGGTTTCGGTCGGGCCGTAATGATTGAACAGGCGCGCCTGCGGCATGCCGTCAAACCAGTCGCGCAGTGCATCGGTGCAGAGCAGTTGCTCGCCCGCCGTGATCACCTCGCGCAAGGCCTGCGGGTACATCTTCTGGCCGACGGCGGTCTGTGCCAGATGCTGCAAGGCCACACACGGCAGGAACAATCGCTCGATGCGTGCTTCGAGCAGATATTCCAGCAACGCCTGCGCATCCTGACGCCAGCGCGGTTTGATCAGGTGATAGGTTCCGCCACCGCACAGGGTGCTGAAAATCTCCTGAAACGAGACGTCGAAGGACAGCATGGAAAATTGCAGGGTAACGGATCGTGCTGGGAGCTGACCCTGGGTGCGCTGCCATTGCAGCAGGTTGCAGAGTGTCAGGTCCGGCACCTGCACACCTTTTGGCGTACCGGTGGAGCCCGAGGTAAACAGGGTGTAGAGCGGACGTTCGCCGTTGTGTCGCGAGCGCTGCAAGGATCGCGGCGCAGCATCAAGGTCAACGCGATGGCAGACGAAACGGTCGTTCGCCAGTTCATTCAGTGCCGCTTCGGTCGCGGTGCTGAACAGCAGGCAGTGCGGCTGCGCCTGTTGCAACACCTGACGCTGAACGGCCAACGGATAACCGGGGTCGAGTGGTACTGCGGTCAGGTTGAGTTTGGCCAGAGCCAGCAAGGCGACGATGTGCTCGACCGAGGCGTCCAGATACAGCACCACTTGCAGTGGCTCTTTTGTTTGATCATTCGCCGGGTACTGCTCGACCAGAAGCGCAGCCAGGGTATCGGCCAATGTATTCAGCTCGGCGTAACTCACATGGCGCTGCTCAGCGACCAGCGCGATGGAATGCGGTGTGCACAGCGCCTGATGTTCGAACCAGTCGGCCAGGGTCGTAAATGGCGGATCGGTGCGGTCGCCGACACTGGCCGGAGGCAGGCCGAAACGATACGGTACAAGTACGTCACGCAACGTCGCGGCCGGGCGCTCCAGCAGAGCGTCCAGACCACGCTGGAACAGCATGTTGATGGCGTCGATCTGTGCCACATCGAAGTGACTGCTCTGGTATTCCCACCAGCATTCAAGCTGCGATCCGCCCTGCACCACCAATAACGTAAGCGGACACTTGGCCTGCAACGTTTCGTTGAATTCCAGCGTGGCCTGCAGCGGCCCGTCGTTGAGGCTGGCGTAATCGGTGTTTTCCAGCACGAACATGAAATCAAAGAGGGCCGAACCGGATGACAGCCGCAGGTCTTCAACCAGATCCGCCAGAGCCACATCCTGCAACGCCAGCACCTCGCGCACGAGTTCGGTCTGAATGCGCAGTTGCTCGCTCAACGTCACCTCATGATTGAACGCAGCGGGAATCAGCACGGTGTTGGCGAACATGCCCGGCGCGTGCTCGAACTCTGCCAGCGGCCGATTCGATACCGGACTGGCGATCCTTGGCCGCTCGCAACCGGTCAGGGCATACAGGCTCCAGGCGTAGACACTGAACAGCACGTCGAAACGGGTAAAGCGCTGGCGGCTGCAGAAACGATCCAGTGCGGCGCTGCGCAACTCGCCCAGCGGCTGCCGATACAGACGGGCCTGCGGGCTGACAGCACGCACCGGCGAAAGCGCTGATGAAGGCGTGTCCTGACGACGGTGCAGTTCAGCCAGCGCCCGACGCTGATCACGGTATTGCGGGGCCACGCGCCACTGACGCTGCCATTGGGCGAATTCCAGCGTGGTCAGGCTCGGCAATGCATCGCCTGTGGTTCGGCCCTGCGCCGCATCTTCGTACAGTTGCGTCAGATCATCGAACAGCAGGTTCATTGACCAGCCATCGGTGATGATGTGATGCAGGTTCATCAACAGCCGACAGCTGCCATCGGCAAACGGCAGCAGCCAGGCCCGAAACAGGGTCGGCGTCGACAGATCGAACGGTGTGTCGAAGACCAGCGTCGCAAAGCTGCGCCAGGTGTCCTGCGTGAAATGCCCGGGCGCAAAGACTTTGCATGGCGTGCCGTGCTCGGCCACCACCTGATACAACCCGTCAGGACCGGACTCGAACGCCATGCGCAACGCCGAATGCCGGGCCACGAGGCGATCCACTGCATCGGCCAGCGCCTGAGTCCGAACCCCATTCGCCAGGTTCAGGATGATCGGCACGTTGTACGCGGTCGAGTCCGGCGTGCGCTGTTGCAGCAGCCACAGTCGGCTCTGTTCGGCAGTTGCAGGCTGACGCCGGTCGTTGCTGATGGCGGGTGGTACGGGATAACCGGAGGCGATGTTCTGCTCGGCATTCAAGCGCTCGGCGAGCGCTGAGAACAGCTCGCTGAGCAGCGCGCTCATGGTGATGTCGCGCTGCCAACGGGTGCGAATCATAGAGCGCAGGCGCATGGCTTTCAGCGAATCGCCACCACTGCCCAACCAGTCATCCTGAGCGCACAGCGCAGGTTGGGACAACAGCATGCGGGCCTGACTCAGCAGCCAATCCAGCGCCACCGACTGCGCTTGCGCAACAGGCGCTTCGTGACCCGGCTGTTCGACAGCCGCGCGCCAGGGTGCCAGCGGTTGGGCCAGCAGTGCATCGCGGTCGATCTTGCCGTTGGCGGTCAGCGGCAAACGCTGCACCACGAACAGCTGATGCGGACGCATCCACGGTGCGAGTTGCGTACGCAGATGCGTGTCGAACTCGCGATAGTCCAACGGGTGTCGCGGCACAATGAACGCCAGCAACTGATGGTCTTCAGCAGCGTGTCGGCGCGTGCAGACGTAGGCCTGGGCAACACCTGGATGCTCCAGCAGACGCTGCTCGATCTCGCCCGGCTCGATACGAAAGCCGCGAACCTTGACCTGACGATCCATGCGGCCCAGGTATTCGATCAAGCCGTCGCTGTTGAGCCGCACCTGATCGCCGGTTCGGTAATAGCGCCGCTCTGCACCTTCGGGGTCACGCAACTGCACGAAACTGTGCACCGTATCATGCGGGCGATTGCGGTAGCCGCGCGCGACGCCGCTGCCGCTCAGGTACAGCTCGCCTGCTTCGCCCTGCTCGACCGCGCATTGTTGGGCGTCCAGAACGCACAGTCCGGTGTCTGGCAACGGTCGGCCGATCGGCACTGAATCGCCCTGAAAATTCCGGGCAATCGGGTACGTCAGGGCGAACGTGGTGCATTCGGTAGGGCCATACGCGTTGAAGATCCGGCACTGGCTGTCGGGATTGACGTGGTACCAGGCGCGCACAGCAGCAGCGCTGACCTGCTCGCCACCGATCAGCACCTGACGCAAACTGGCGAAGCAGGCCGGAAAATCGGCGCTCAAGGTATTGAACAGCGAAACCGTCATGAACAGGTTGTCGACCCGCTGCGTTTCGAGCACCTCGGCGAGGCGTCGCGCATCGTGCAGGTCGTCGTCAGCGATGATCACGCAGCAGCCGCCATTGAACAGCGGTGCCCAGACCTCGAAACTGCACGCATCGAATGCCGGATTGGACAGGCAGGCGAACCGGTCAGTCGCACGAATCTCGATGTAACCCTCAGGTTCGGCAAGCCGCAGCAGACCGCGCTCGCCGACCTCGACCGCTTTTGGCACGCCTGTGGTGCCGGAGGTGTAGAACAGGAACATCACCTCGGCAAAGTGTTCAGCGAGCGGCTGAACGGGATGATCGGGATGATCCAGCAAGTCCTCGACACCGACCTGCCAGACCGACGGCGTCCAGTCCGGATCATTCGTCAGGGTCACCAGACCGACGCACCCGGCATCTGCCAGCATCAGCTCCCGACGCTGCAGCGGGCTGGCCGCGTCCAGTGGCACCACCACGGCGCCGACCTTCAAGGCACCCAGCATGGCCGCCAGCCACTGCCAGCTGCGCGGCATACACAGCGCGAGGGATTCGCCGGGTTTTATGCCGCGAGCCTTGAGCCCGCAGGCGATACGCTCACTGGCGCTGGCCAGTTGTGCGTAGCTCAGATGGGTCTGCCGGTCGATCACCGCCAGTGCCTGCGGCTGGCGGCGGACCTGCCAGGCAAAACGACCCAGCAAGGTCATCGAGGTTTGCGCACCGCTCTCGTGACTGTCCATCAATTCGCCTCCTGCGTATCGAAACGTTGCAGCTCGCGCCCCAGAACCTCAGAGACGCGATGCACTTCAGCGCTTTCCAGCATGTCCCAGTGCCCGCCATGCACCAGCCTGGCCAGATAGCCGTCGCCTGCACGGCGGCGCCAGAAGCCGCGCAGTTCATGCAGTTGCCGACGACTGAAGCCTTCGCGGGCCTGAATCAGCACGATCCGGCCGGCGTGCGGCGCACAATCGTAAGCCGCCATGGCGAGCCGGTTATGGTTGTAGAGATGGAAATAGCGCTCGACCTGTGCGTCTTCGATGCCCGGATACATGCCGTTGAAGCGCACCAGCTTGTCGCGAAACTCGGCCATGTCCACGGTGCCGATCTGCTGCCGGAAACCCGGATCGTCCGAACCCTGGGTGTCGAGCAGCACCACGGTCACCTGACGGTGCCCCGCTGCGGTCAGGCGTCGGGCCATTTCATAGGCCACCAGCCCACCGAACGACAGGCCGGTGAGAATCAGCGGCCGGTCGGTCATCGGTTCGATCAGGCGCAGGTAGGCCTCGGCCATGGCTTCGACAGTCGGCTCGGTGCTTTCCCCGGGATTCAGGCCCGGCGACTGCACGCCGTAGACACCGACGTGCTCCGGCAGAACCTTGGCCAGCGACAGGTAACAGAACGCCGTCCCGCCCGCCGGGTGGATGCACACGACATTGCGTCGCCCCTCGCCCCGGCGAAACTCGATCAGGTTGCCTTGCGCAGCGGCAAGGTAGGCGCCAGTGCGTAACCAGCCGCCCAGGGCCTCGATGGTCGGGTGAGCCATGATCACCCGCACCGGCACGTCGACGGCAAAGGTCTGACCGATCTGATACGCCATTTTGATGGCCGCAATCGAGGTGCCGCCGACGTTGAAAAAGTTGTCGCGAATGCCGATCTGCGGCGCCAGCAACAGGCTCTTCCAGATCTGATAGAGCGCCAGTTCGATGTGGTCCCGAGGGCTGCCGAGGTTGACCTGACGCGCGGCCAGATCCTGATCGGCCAGGGCTGCCAGCGCGTCGCGGTCCACCTTGCCGTTGGCAGTCAACGGCAGTTTTTCCAGCCACAGGTAGGCGCTGGGCAGCACCGCACTGGACAGGGTCACGGCCAGATGCGCGTGCAGTGTGGCTTCGTCCAGCGGTTCGTCAGCCACATAGCACGCGACCAGCCGTTGATTCTGTGCTGTATCGCCGACCATCAGCACCACGCAGGCACGCAGGATCGGGAACATGTCCAGTCGTGCTTCGATCTCGCTCAGCTCAAGGCGCACGCCGCGCAACTTGACCTGAAAATCGTTGCGACCGAGAAACTCCACCTGACCGTCCGCCCGATAGCGCGCCAGATCGCCGCTGCGGTACAAGCGGTCCCCGGCCACGAACGGGCTGTCGATGAAGCGCTCGGCCGTCAGCGCATCCAGCCCGAGATAACCTCGCGCGACGCCCACGCCGCCAATGTGCAGCTGGCCGGTGACACCGACCGCCACCGGCGCATCGCGCTCATCCAGCACGTGCAGGCGGTTATTGGCGATGGGCCGCCCAATCGGTAACTGACGGGCTGGCACTTCGGCGCCGGGCTCCAGGGTCCAGATGCTGTTGATGACTGTGGTTTCGGTGGGGCCATACACGTTGTGCAGACGGGTATTGGGCAAGCGCTCCTGAAAACGTCGGGCCAGCGCCGGTGACAGTTCGCCGCCACCGCTGAACACGTCCGTCAGCGAGTCGCACGCGGTCACTTCATCGACGTCCAGAAACAGCTGCAGCATGGCGGGCACGAACACCATGGCCGTGACCCGCTGTTCACGGACAACCTGCGCCAGATAGCCCGGTTCGAAATGCCCGCCGGGACGTGCAATGACCAGTCGCCCGCCCGTGGCCAGCGGCCAGAAGGTTTCCCAGGCCGAGGCGTCGAAGCCGAACGGAATCTTGTGCAGCATCGCGCCGGATTCGCCGCAGACCTGCAGGCACCACAGCAGCAGATTGCTCAGGCCGCGATGCGCCACCATGACGCCCTTGGGCAGCCCGGTGGTGCCCGAGGTGTAGATGACGTAGGCGAGATGATCAGCGGTCAGCCCGATACTGCGCGGCTCGATGTTCTGTGTGGCGCACCCGGCCCAGAGCCCGGCATCGGCCTGAACGTCGAGCACCGGCGCCTCCCAACCGGCATCCTGCTGCGCCTGCCGCAGAATCGCACGGGCGTTGCCAAGGGTCAGCAGCACGGCGGGACGGCTGTCTTTGAGCATGTGGCCGAGGCGACCGACCGGGTAATCGGGGTCCAGCGGCACGTAGGCGCCGCCCGCCTTGAGCACGGCCAGCAGGGCTACCGGCAGTTCCAGCGAACGCTCGATGCACACCGCCACCCGAACGTCCGGACCGACGCCCTGCTCACGCAGGTAGTGCGCCAGCCGATTGGCCTGGGTATTGAGTTCGGCGTAACTCAGCGACTGATCTTCGAAAACCACGGCACAGGCGTCAGGATGCGCGGCGGCCTGAGCCTCGACCAGGCTGTGTACGCACTCGGCAACCTGCCACAGCGGAGCCGAGCGGTTCCATTCGATCAGCATCTGCTCGCGCTCTGCCTCGGTGAGCAATTGCAGGGCTGCAATCGGCTGCTTGGCATCCTGCGCGATCTGCTCCAGCAGATGCCGGTAATGAGCACTGAGGCGCTCGATGGTGCTGACGTCGAACAGGTCGGTGTTGTATTCGACCAGCAGGTTCAGCCTGCCGTCGCGCTCGACCCACTCGAAAGCCAGATCGAATTTGGCCGTCGCGCTGCCGGTGATGTACGGCGCCATCTCGACGCCCGGCAACTGCACGGCAGCGCCGGGAGTGTTCTGCAGCACCAGCATGACCTGGAACAGCGGCGAGTAAGCCGTATCGCGCTGCGGGTTGACCGCTTCGACGACCCGGTCGAACGGCACGTCCTGATGGGTGTGCACGTCCAGCAGCGTCGTGCGCACCTCACGCAGCAATTCGGCAAAGGTCTGCTGCGGGTCCAGACGTTGACGGATCACCAGCGTGTTGACGAAATGCCCGATCAGCGGCTCGACCTCGGGACGGGTCCGATTGGCGAACGGCGTGCCGATGCACAGATCCTGCTGACCGCTGTAGCGCCACAGCAGCACCGACAGCGCCGCCGTGAGCACATTGAACAACGTGCCACGGGTTTCCCGGCCCAGCGAAGTGAGTGCGCGCAAGGTCGCAGGGTCCAGCGACGAACTGAAGGTTGCCCCGGCATAGCGCTGCACTCTGGGCCGTGGCCGGTCGGTAGGCAGGGTCAGTAATGGCGGAGCGTCGTGCAACGTGCGCCGCCAGAAATCGAGCTGTTGTTCCAGCGCCCCGCCGCCAAGACGGTGCTGTTGCCAGCAGGCGTAATCGGCGTATTGCACCGCAAGCGGCGGCAGGCTTGAGGGCTGTCCTCGCAGAAAGCTGCCGTACAGCGCGGCGACTTCATGCAACACGACACCCATGGACCAGCCATCGGCAATGATGTGATGCACGCAGTACAACCACAGGTATTCGTCGTCCGCCAGGCGCAGCAGCGAAGCGCGAAACAACGGGCCGTGAGCAAGATCGAACGGCGCTTTGGCGTCGTACTCGACGGCCGCCCTGATGATCGTCTCCCGCTCGGCCTCTGCGACATCCCGCAGATCGGTCACGGACAGCGCCAGCGGCATGGCCGCGTGCACCACCTGACGCGGCTCGCCGTCAATGCTGCGAAACGTGGTGCGCAGTATTTCATGGCGTGCGACCAGCCCGTTCAGCGCCCTTTCCAGCACCGCCACATCAAGCGGCCCTTTCAGGGTCACGGCCGTCGGCACGTTATAGAACGCACTGCCCGGTTCAAGCTGGTCGAGGAACCACAGCTGGCGTTGGGAGAAGGACAGGGGCACGTCGGCCTGCCCATCGCTGCGTCGGGGAATCGCGGCCGGATCGGCCCCGTTCAGCCGGGCGATCAGCTCCAGCTTGTGAAGCTTGAGTGCCTGAAGCATTTCGTCCGTGAGAAAACCACGCGGCGCCTTGCAGCGCAGTTTGTCGCCATCCACTTCGAGCGCAACGGCATGGCGGTCGAACAGTTCCAGCAATTCACGGGCGTTCATATTTCAACCTCTTCCATGTCGTAGTCGTCGGGCAGTTCAGCGTGTGGATCGGACACAAACGCCTCGATGTGATCCCTGCGCTGCTCACCCGCAGCCCGCACGCCGCCCACCATCGAATAGATCAGCCGATGGCTCGCGCCCAGATCGAACAACGCAGGCAATTGGTGTTCCTCAAGCGACCCCATGCCACACAGCCCGAGGCCGTAGTCGGCTGCCGTCATGGTCAGCAACTGCGCCATCGCACCGGTTTCGATGTGGCAGAAGTCACGGCTGCGCTCGCCGTACAAGGGCTCGATGGCGGCCATGTCGGCGATGAAGAACAGCGAGAACGCGGCGTTTTCATACACCGGCCGGTTCACGAAGTAGTCGTAGGTGTCCGGGTCCAGCACACCGCTGCCCAGCGCCAGCAAGCGATGCTGAACAGGGTCGTAGTAATACGCGCCACCGGGC
This sequence comes from Pseudomonas sp. AC016, assembly GCF_979253365.1. Classification (NCBI taxonomy): domain Bacteria; kingdom Pseudomonadati; phylum Pseudomonadota; class Gammaproteobacteria; order Pseudomonadales; family Pseudomonadaceae; genus Pseudomonas; species Pseudomonas sp. AC016. The sequence goes on along the minus strand of NZ_CEEDCC010000001.1, from coordinate 5,224,616 downwards.
ACGCCGTTGATCCGCTGCGGTTTGATGTAGAGGTAGGCCTGAATCGGGTACAGACCGCCTGCGGAGGGGAACTGGTATTTGACCTGAGCGTCCAGTTGCCCCTGCGCCAGACTGGCCAGCAACTCGGCAAAGGCTGCTGCCTCGACCGGCTGCGTCGCGTACTGACGCACCGAGCGGTAATCACTGAAACGCTTTGTGTAGAAGCTGTCGTCGGGCCGTTGCAGCCGCACTTCCGGCAGATCCCGGTCGAAGGCGCGACGGCCGCGCTGGTCGGCCTTGAAACGCGCTCGTTGATCGGGGTCTTCGATGACCTTCTCGACTGTTTGCTCAGGCTGGGCCACTCGCTCCCCAGCGTGGCTCGCCGCAGTGCTCTGCGCCCCGCTCTGCCGATACAGGGCGAGCAGATTCAGCAGCGTGGGCTGCGCGAGCAATTGCGCGACATTGGGACGGAAGTGCAGTTCGCCGGACAGCGCGTTGCTGATTCGGACGATGTCGATGGAGGTCGCGCCCAGGCTCAGCAGGTTGGCATCGGCGCTGATCGCCGAGCGTTTAAGCACGTCCTGCACGATGGCGACCAGACGTTCTTCCTGCGCACCCTCAACCTCTAGAACCGGACCTGACAGTGGTGCTTCCTCGGGTTCAGGCAGGCGCTTTTTATCGACCTTGCCATTGGACGACAGCGGCCATTCCTGCACGAAGGTGAACGACGACGGCACCATGTAGGCTGGCAACTTGTCGGCCAGGTACTGGGTGAAGTCGCCGGCCTGCAATGCTGGATCGTCCTTGAGCACATAACCGGCAAGGCGTTTTTCGCCCAGCGTGTCCCCGAGAATCCGCACCACGGCGCTCTGTACGCCGGGGTGTCGATTGAGCACCGCTTCGATTTCGCCCAGCTCGATGCGATAGCCCTGAACCTTGACCTGCATGTCTTCACGGCCCAGAAACTCGATGTTGCCGTCGGGCAGCAGACGTCCAAGATCACCGGTCCGGTACAGGCGCTCTCCGGTCAATGGATGGGCGAAGAAGCTGCCTGCGCTCAACACCTCATCACGCCAGTACCCTTTGGCCAGGCCGATGCCGCCGATATACAGCTGTCCGGTGACCCAGCTCGGCCGAAGCTGCAACGCCTCGTCGAGCACGTAAAAGCGTTGATGATCCAGCGCCTTGCCATAGGGGATGCTGCGCCACTGCGGATCGACCTGTTGCACCGGATAGTGAATCGACCAGATGGAGGCCTCGGTTGCACCGCCCAGGCTATTCAGACTCAAACCTGGCTGCAGCGCCCAGGCGCGTTCGGGCAGCGTCAGGGGAATCCAGTCGCCGGACAGCATTGCCACACGCAGGCTCGCCGGCAATGCACCGCGCTCGCTCTCCACGTATTCCAGCAGCATGCCGAACAACGCGGGCACCGAGTTCCATAGACTGACCCGATGCTCGCGAATCAGCGTCATCCAGTGCGCCGGATCGAGCGCCTGTTGCGGATCGAGCAGCACCACCGCTGCACCAGCGGCCAGCGTGCCGAAGAAGTCATAAACCGACAGATCGAAGCTCAGCGACGAGATCGCCAGCACCCGATCCGCCGGGCCGACGGCATAGCGACGGTTGATGTCGAGCAATGTATTGACCGCGCCGCGGTGGTCGATGACGACACCCTTGGGCATGCCGGTGGAGCCCGAGGTGTAGATCACGTAAGCCAGATCGGTGGCTGCGCGACTGACTGGCTGCAACGGGGTCTGTTCTGCCGGAACCGCATCGGTCACGGCCAGCACCTTGATCTGCGACGGCCATTCGATGCGTGTCACCAAGGCAGGCTGGGTCAAGGCCAGACTCGCCTCGGCACGCTCCAGAATGTGTCGAAGACGTTCGGCGGGCAGCGTCGGGTCGATGGGCAGGTAGGCACCGCCTGCATAGTGAATCGCCAGCGTCGCCACCACTTGTTCCCAGCCGCGCTCCATGACCACGGCGACCAGTTGATTGGGCACCACGCCCAGACCTTGCAACCGCGCGCCCAGCGCCTGGGCTTCTGCACGCAATTGCCGGTAGCTCAACTGCCGCTGCACCCCGATCACCGCCAGCGCATCGGGTGTCGCCAGCGCCTGCCGTTCGAACAGTTCGTGCATCAGAGGCGATTCGACCGGGAGGTCGACTGGCGCGGGCAGGCGGGCCACCGGCAGCAGTTGCGGCGTGCTGGCGTTCCATGCAGAAGGTTCGAGCAGCGCATCGAGCAGTGCGTTGTAGGCCACGAACATCTGCTCGATCAAGCCGTCGGGAAACAGCTCGTCGATGCTGTCCCAGTTGAACAACAAACGCCCTTCCAGCTCCAGCAACGTATGGTCGAGCCACACCTGTGGGGTCTGGGTAATGCTGTGCATGTGCCGGGCGTTCAACGCATCGGCCAGGTTGAACTCGGCCAGTTCCGGCGCAGCTTCCGAGAGCGTGCTGTTGAACACAATGGGCATCGCGGTCTGCTGCACGCCACGGGCCTGGGACAGCTCACGCAACACGCGCACGCCACTGACCGTCGAATGATCGATGTCCTGCCACAATCGCGCCTGCACCGAGCGGGCCTTGTCGGTAAAACTCGCCTTGCCGTCGATGCTGACTTCCAGCAACACCAGCGAGGTGAAGTCACCGATGATCGCATCCACGTCGGGGTGCAGCGGCATGCGGTTGAACAACGGCAGGCTCAGGGTGAAGCGTGGTTGCCGGCTCCACAACGCAAGCACTTCGCTGAATGCGGTCAGGAGCATCACCGACGGGGTCACGGCAAACTGTTTGGCAACGGCCTTGAGTTGCGACCACTGCACCGCCGACAGCTCGCGGTCACGACGGGTGAAGTGCGGCCGGGCAATGCTGTCCGGCTGACACACCAGCGGCAGGTCCGGCGCAGGTGCCAGCGTAGACACCCGTTCACGCCAGTAATCGAGCGCCTGCGCGTAGCGGCTTTTGTTGCGCAGTGCGTGCTCAGCCAGGACGTAATCGCGGAACGTCAGGCCCGGCTCCGGCAGAACCTGATTCGGATCGGCATAGAACGCCATCAACTCACGCGCCAGAATCTGCGTGCTCGCGGCATCGACGATCAGGGCGTCGAGGCTGATGTGCAGATGGCTGATACCGTCATCGAGCAGCGACAGACTGAATTCGAACAACGGCCAGCGACTGGCGTCCAGCACCTGATGCGACTGGCGCTCGCGGGTCGCTTGCAAGGTCTGTAGCGCAGCGTCTGCGGGCAGTCCGCGCAGGTCACTGCGCGGCATGTGATAGGTCGGTACGGTTTCCAGCACCTGCTGCGTGCCATCGCTGAGAAATACCACGCGCAGCATGCCGTGACGCTGGATCATGCGATTGAGCGCCTGCTCGAAGCGCGCTGCGTCGAGGTCTGGAATGCGCAGCTCTTCATAACCGTGGGCGCTGACGCCGCCGAGGCTGACCGAGGCTTCGCGGCCAAACCAGTACGCCTGCTGAATATCGGTAAGTGGAAAAGGCTCATAACGCGCAGCACGATCCGGTTCGATGCGCAGCGGGGCCGCTGGCGGCTGGCAGTCATCTTCGCGGGTGATCTGTACCTGCGCGGCCAGATCCATCAGAACCGGGGTCTTGAACAGACTGCTCAGGGACAACTGCGCGCCCATCCGCTGATTGATCGCGTAGATCATCCGGGTGGCCAGCAGCGAATGCCCGCCCAGCTCAAAGAAGTTGTCGTGAATGCCTACACGCTCGCACTTGAGCACTTCGGCCCAGATCAGCGCCATCTGTTGCTCGATCTCGTTGCGCGGCGCCTCGTAACAGGCTGCGGATTGACGCTCGGGCGCAGGCAAGGCCTGGCGGTCCAGCTTGCCATTGCGGGTCAGCGGCAGTTGCGCCAGCGAGACCCAGGCCGTCGGAATCATGTGTTCCGGCAAGTGACGCTGCAGCGCGCTGCGCAGGGCTTCAGGGGCTGCGCTGCCGACCACATAAGCCACCAGACGCTTGTCGTCCGGGACATCTTCGCGCAACAGCACGGCCGTTTCCTGCACACCGGGTTGCTGGCGCAGCAGGCTGTCGATCTCGCCCAATTCGATGCGGAACCCGCGCAGCTTCACCTGCTGATCGATGCGCCCCAGATACTGCACGTTGCCGTCAGTCTGGAAGCGCGCCAGATCACCACTGCGGTACATGCGCGCACCGGGTTGCGGGCTGAAAGGGTCGGGCAGAAAACGTTCGGCGGTCAGGTCCGGGCGGTTCAGGTAACCACGCGCCAGACAGGCACCGGCGATGTACAACTCTCCCGCCACGCCGACCGGCTGCGGATTCAGGTCGCGGTCCAGCACGTAGAGCCACGTGTTGGCGATGGGACGCCCGATGGGCGGCGCGTCCGGCCAGTGTGCGGCGTCGCTGCACAAAAGGCTGAACTGGCTGACCACATGGGTCTCGGTCGGGCCGTACTGGTTGTGCAGCCTCGTGCCGCCCAGCCCACGAACAAAGGCGCGCAGTTCATCGTTGACCTGCAACGCCTCGCCTGCGGTGATGATTTCGCAACCGCCCTCCGGCATCGGCGCATCGGCCTCGGTCAGGCCCGCCAGTTGCTGCAACACGGCGAACGGCAGGAACGCCCGTTGCACGCCCTCTGCAACCAGTGTCGAGCGCAGCGACGCCAGGTCCTTGCGGCTGGTTTCGCTCATCAACAACAGGCTGCCGCCCTGGCACAACGTGCTGCAGATTTCCTGAAACGAGACGTCGAAATTCAGCGACGCAAATTGCAGTACCCGGCGCGGCGTGTGTGCGTCGTCGAGCTGCCAGGCAATCAGGTTGTCCAGCGCGCGCCGGTTGTGCGCCACGCCCTTGGGCCGCCCGGTGGAACCTGAGGTGTAGAGCACGTACGCCAGATTGTCCGGGCTGACGCTGACCTGCGGATCCGTGTCCGAACGCTGCGCCCAGTCTTGCGTGTCGACGTCGAGGCAGCAGACCGGCAGATGGCTGTCGGGCAGTGGCAGCGCGTCGACAAGCGAAGACTGCGTGAGCAGCAGGCTCGGGCTGGCGTCGCTGAACATGAAAGCCAGTCGCTCAGGCGGATAGGCCGGGTCGAACGGTACGTAAGCGGCGCCTGTCTTGAGAATCGCCAGCAGGCCGATGACCATCTGTGGCGAACGCTCCAGACACAAACCGACGCGCTGTTCAGGACCCACGCCCTTGTCGATCAGGTAATGGGCCAGGCGGTTGGCGGCGCGATTCAATTCGGCGTAGGTCAGCGTCTGCCCCTCGGTACGCAGCGCCTCGGCGTCGGGTGTACGCCGAGCCATCGCTTCGAAGCGCTGCACACAGTCGGCGGCCGGGAAGTCACGCTCGGTGCGGTTCCAGTCACCGATCATCTGCCGCCGCTGTTGTGGGCCGAGCAGATCGAGGGTCGACAACGACTGCTCGCTGTCATCGGCCATCTGCGTCAGTACGCGGCGCAGGTATTCCCCGAACTGCGCCACCGTCTCGGGCTCGAACAACCCCGACGCATACTCGAGGCCGCCGACGATCTGTCCATCCTGTTCGCTGAGCGCCAGTTGCAGGTCGAACTTGGCCACCTGTTGATGAGCGTGGATCGGGCTGATGTCCAGACCTGGCAGGATCAGGTCCGAATCCTGATCCTGCTCCCAGGCGAACAGCACCTGAAACAGCGGACTGTGCGCCAGGCTGCGCGGCGGGTTGAGCAGTTCCACCACGTGATCGAACGGCAGCTCCTGATGTTCCTGCGCGCCAAGCGCAACGCGACGCGCCTGTTGCAGCCAGCCCGCCACCGATTGCGCCGCTGGAGCGTTCTCCGGCTGGGTCATGCGCAGCGCGAGCGTGTTGACGAAGAAGCCGATCAGGCCATCCAGTTCCTGCTGACTGCGGTTCGCCGAAGGCACACCGATCACCACATCGCGCTGCCCGGACAGGCGCATCAGCACCAGCGACCAGGCCGCCAACAATGTCATGAACAACGTGGTGCCCTGCTGCCTGCCCAACGCCTTGAGCCGGTCCGTCAGCGCTCGGTCGAAGGTCAGCGGTACGAACCCGCCACGATAATCCTGGACCGCAGGGCGTTTGTGATCGGTCGGCAGTTCCAGCAGTACGGGCGCGCCGGCGAGCGTTTCGCGCCAGTAGCGCCGCTGCGCTTCCATGGTGTCACTGGCCAGCCACTGCCTTTGCCACGCGGCGTAATCGACGTATTGCACAGGCAGCAGCGGTAAGTCTGCGTCGCGATCCTGCAAAGCCGCTTCGTAAAGCAGCGCGAGGTCGCGGGTGAGCACGCCCACCGACCAGCCATCCGAGACGATGTGGTGCTGGGTCAGCAGCAGAGCGTGATCGTCGTCTGCCAGCCTGATCAGACTGACGCGCATCAACGGCCCACCCGTCAGGTCGAACGGCTTGGCGCCCTCCTCGTCCATCAATTGGACAAGCCGCGCCTCGGCATCAGCGTGACTGCGCAGATCGACCACCGGCAGCGGCATGCCCGAGTCCGGCGCCGCGACACGCTGCCGCCCTTCGCCTTCAACCGCCACGAACGTGGTGCGCAACGCTTCATGGCGCGCCACCAGTTGATTGAAGCTGCGTTCCAGCGCCGCGACGTGCAAGGTGCCGCGCAGACGCAGGTTCAACGGCATGTGATAGGCCGCGTTGCCGCCGTCCATCTGCGCCAGAAACCACAGACGCTGCTGGGCGGACGACAACGTTTGCGTGTCGCTTCGATCGACGACCGTTATCGCCGGACGCGCCGCGCTCTGCAGGTCGCCCAGGCGTTCGGCAAACTGATGCAGCACCGGTGCCGCAAACAGCGCAGCGGGTGACGCCTCCAGACCCAGTTGCTGCCGGACCTGAGCCAGCACGCGCATGACCAGCAGCGAGTGACCGCCGAGGGCGAAGAAGTGATCGTCACGGCCGACGCGCTCAACCGCCAGAACGTCGCCCCAGATGACTGCGAGCGCGGTTTCCAGCGGCCCTTGGGCAGGCTGAAAGTCACGCTGATCAAAGGCGTCTGCGTCCGGCGCTGGCAACGCCGTGCGGTCGATTTTCCCGTTCGGGGTCAGCGGCAAGGCAGCCAGGCGTACGAACGCGGCGGGCACCATGTAATCGGGCAGATGGGTCTGCAACTGTTCACGGAGCGTGCGCGGCGTCAGGACCGTGCCGTCGTCGGCGCAAAACCAGGCCACCAGCGCCTTGATATCCCGTTCGTCCTCGCGCACAAGCACCAGGCTGTCTCGTATCCCCGGCACCTGCGCCAGCCGCGCTTCGATTTCACCCAACTCCAGGCGCAAGCCACGCAGTTTGGTCTGAGTGTCGTTGCGGCCAATGAACTCGATGTTTCCATCGGCGCGATAACGGGCCAGGTCGCCGCTGCGATACAGACGCTCGCCCGCCACGAACGGGCTTTCGATGAAGCGCTCGGCAGTCATTTGGGGCAGGTTCAGATAACCTCTCGCAACACCTGCGCCACCAATATGCAATTCGCCGGTGACACCGGTTGGCACCGGCGCCCCGAGCGTGTCCAGCAGATAAATCCGGGTGTTGGCCAGTGCTCGTCCGATGGGTAGCACGCCTTCGAGCGAGCTGTGGGCGTCGAACTCGAAACAACTGCTGTCGATGCTGGCTTCGGTGACGCCATAGGCCTGAACGATCTGCACCTGATCGCCACACAGCCTGCGCAATTGCCGGGCGCTGTGAGCCGTCCAGATATCCGAACCGCAGACCACCGTGCGCATGAACGACAGGTCATGACCATTGTTTTCGATCCAGGCCAGCAGCGGGTTGAGCACGGCCGGTACGAAATCGGCGAAACCGATACGGGCCTCACTGAGCAGGCGATAGAGCGCGGGCGGGTCCATCAGGGTTTCGCGCGGGCACAGCACCAAGGTGCCGCCGAAGCCCAGCGACCGGATCAGGTCGGCGCTGAAAACGTCGAAGGAAAAACCCGCCATTTGCAGATGATTGAGCGGCGCGCGCAGGTCATACAGATGGTCCCACGCAGCACTCACTGCACACAGCCCACGGTGCTCGACCATGACGCCCTTGGGCGTGCCGGTGGACCCGGAGGTGTAAATCACATACGCCAGATGGCGAGCGGTGAGGCCGACCGCACGAGGATCAGGGTTGTCTGCAGGCTGCGCGGCCCATAGCGCGGTTTCAGCCATATCCAGCAACGCTGGCTGCACCGCGCAACCTTCCAGCGCCCGCTGCAAGGCCGCCTCTGCCGACCTCTGTGTGAGCACCACACACGGCGCGCTGTCAGCCAGCATGTGGGCCAGCCGGGCCTGCGGATAACCGGGATCGAGCGGCACGTAGGCGCCGCCTGCCTTGAGCACCGCCAGCACACCGACCAACATGTCCGGCGAACGCTCCACACAGATACCGACCCGAGCGTCCGGGCCGACACCGAGGCTGCGTAAGTAATGCGCCAGACGGTTGGCCTGAAGGTTCAGCTGTTCGTAACTCAGCGCCAGCTGTCCGAACCGCACCGCAACGGCGTCAGGTTGAAGACGCACCTGTGTTTCGAACAATTCATGCACATAACCATTCTCGTCGAACGGCTGCTGCGCCGAGTTCCAGTCATGGACCAGTTGCTGACGTTCAACGTCGCCCATCATGTCGATCGACAGGACGGGTTGGTCAGGCTGCTCGACAACCTGCTGCAATGTGCGGCGCAGGTAGCCGGCAAAACGCTGGACCGTCGACGCGTCAAAAAGCGCCGTTGCGTAGTGCAGCTGCCCGTCGATGCGACTGCCCGCTCCGACAAGGCTCAAGGCCAGGTCGAAACCGGCAGGCAAATCCTTGTGATGATCACCGACACACAGCACCTGAACGGCTGGATTCCCGAAACGCACCGGTTTAGGTTCGAACGCTCCATTGACCTCGCCATGCACGTGATCGAGCAGTTGGTTGAAAGTCGTGGCGCTGGTGAACGACACCCGCAGTAGCCGCATCGCCTCACAACCCGGCGTGCGGGTACCGAGCGTGATTTCATGCTGACCAGACAACCGCGCCAGCACTGCTGCCCACGCAGCCAGTACGACCGTGAACAGGCTGCAGCCATGAGCGGAACCGAGCCCTGCAGCTAGCTGAACCCGCGACTCGTCCAGCTCCAGCACATGCACGTCGTAGCGCAAATCGTGCACACGCGGGCGAGGACGGTCCAGCGGCAATTCCAGCCACTGCAGTGCATCCGCCAACTGTTCCTCGCCGGAACTGTTTGGTACGGACAACGCAGCGAACTGCGCAGGGTTTTTCCCACGCGAGGAAGATCTGTCGAGCATCGGAAATCACCGTCCATGACTACATTTTTTATGTGAAGGCAGCCGTGCACCGATCACTCAGGCAGGTGCCAGATCCCGACGAGCAGGCCGGGATGGGTTCAGAGGTTCGGATCAAGCGATCAGGGGGAAGGTGCAGCGCGTGCCCGCGGGATCAATGTGCTGTCGTGCGTGGACACAGATTGAACGGCGAATGAGGGCAGACCTGCAGGAGACGCGTGAAAGCGTGGCTCGCGAGCAGCTGAGGTACGGGAAGGGTCTATGGCGAGGTTGGTCGCGAGAGCCCTGAAGCTGGAGAATGCATACCGCGTGACCACTTGAAACCTCATCTTTCGTTTGAGGGTCAACGACGGGGAATGGCCTGCGCAGGGGTGTCAGCGCCTGGGTTGTCCCGATCGGCTGAGATTGCCCGGCTTGTAGTCATGGCAATCCTTGGCCCGGGTTCGTGACCCGGAGCGCTGGCGATAATAACCATGGATTTAAACGCGAAAGCAAACAAAAAGTGACAAATTCGAAAGTCTTCACAACATCACCCGTTAGATGGGTAACAGACATAAGCGTGGCGATTAAGTGAACTAAGCGGTTCAGAAAAATGATGGCAAAACGCCCTGTACACCGCGTGATTCATACACTTTCACAAAACATCGATCAGGCACTTCGGAACGGCTCAACTCATCGGTCTTTCTGTGAACTTCAGTCTATGCAAAGCGCATAGACCATTGCATCGATATTGTCCAACAACAGGACAAAATACGGGAAACCCGCATTAGCGCCTGTTCGATCTGCAAACATGCAGCGAACGCGTTACGGGAATAAAATGCAACTAAAACGCCATCATCCCACTCTCTCCACCTGATCCGAGCCATGGAAATTCGTTCAATAATTCAAGGGCCTATCACGATAAAAAATAATCCATGATGCGTTATTCATATATAAAAAACTTGTATCCATTCTGAAACAATTCTGTTGCCAAGCGAGTAAGTGCGGACTATGTTCTTACGGCGCTCGATAGGGAGCTAATCAGTTTACAGGTGTGCATGGATGCGAAAGTCGAAAGCCGTCAGTGCTGTCCGTTATTCTATTAAACCTGCTGCAACAGGCGCTCTTTGCGCACTTTCCTTCACGTTTGGCTGTTCTGCCTACGCCGACTACGTCGAACAAGGCAGGTTGGGCGATGCTGCCAGTTGGCGGTCTGCCGAGTTCCAGAGCGACTGGGGACTTGGCCGTATTCAGGCCGAACAGGCATATGCCACAGGCATCACCGGCGCAGGCGTGAAGATCGGTGCGCTGGACTCCGGTTTCGATCCTTCCCACCCTGAAGCCAGTCCGTCGCGTTTTCATGCAGTGACCGCCAGCGGCACCTATGTCGATGGCTCGCCGTTCAGCGTTACCGGTGCCATCAACCCGAACAACGACACACACGGCACCCACGTGACCGGCACTATGGGCGCAGCCCGCGATGGCGTCGGCGTGCATGGCGTGGCTTACAACGCGCAGGTCTACGTCGGCAACACCAACAAGAACGACAGTTTTCTGTTCGGCCCGAGCCCGGACCCGCTTTATTTCCGAGCGGTGTATGGCGCGCTGGCCGATGCCGGTGTACGCGCTATCAACAACAGCTGGGGCAGCCAGCCCTCTGACGTGACCTACGCCACCTACGATGGCATGCGCGCCGCCTATGCCCAGCACTACAACCGCGGCACTTGGCTCGACGAAGCAGCCAACGTCTCGCGCAAGGGCGTGATCAATGTGTTCAGCGCAGGCAACAGCGGTTATGCCAATGCCAGCGTGCGGGCGTCGCTGCCGTATTTTCAACCTGATCTGGAAGGTCACTGGCTCGCCGTGTCGGGCCTGGACGACACCAACGGTCAACGTTACAACCAGTGCGGCATCTCCAAATACTGGTGCATCACCACACCCGGACGCCTGATCAACGGTACCGTGCCCGGCGGTGGTTACGGGATCAAGTCCGGTACGTCGATGTCTGCGCCGCACGCCACAGGTGCGCTCGCGCTGGTGATGGAACGCTTCCCCTACATGAACAACGAGCAGGCGCTGCAGGTGCTGTTGACCACGGCGACCCAACTGGACGGTTCGGTCACCCAGGCACCCAACGGCAACGTGGGCTGGGGCGTGGCTAATCTGGAGCGGGCCATGCGCGGGCCGGGTCAGTTGCTCGGCACCTTCGATGCAACGCTGGGCGCAGGCCAGACCGATACCTGGAGCAACAACATTTCCGATCAGGCGCTGATCCAGCGTCAGGCCGAAGACCGCACCGAGCAAGCCACATGGCAACAGACGCTGGTCAGTAAAGGCTGGCAGAACGGCGTGGCCAGCACGGCCAGTCAGCAGGACCAGACCGATTATGCGGTCGGCACCGCACGGGCGGCCGCCGCTGCACAGCGCCAGTACCAGGGCAGCCTGATCAAGTCCGGCGCGGGCCGGCTGATTCTCGACGGTGCCAACACGTATCGGGGTGACACGCTGGTCAATGACGGACTGCTGTCAGTCAACGGCTCGCTGACCTCTGCCGTGCAGGTCAATGCTGGCGGCACACTGGGGGGTAACGGTCAAATCGGCGAGCTGACGGCTCGCAACGGCGGCAGCGTTGCGCCGGGTAATTCCATCGGCACCTTGCAGGTCAACGGCGACGTGGTTTTCGAGCCGGGATCGACTTACGCGGTCGAGCTTTCGCCGACAGCCAGCGACCGTATCGTTGCCACCGACAGTGCGAATGTGTCAGGCGCCAACATGACGCTGGCGCTGGATGAAACGCCCATCGCTCTGAGCGCCACCTCCGGCCAAACGCTGGAAGGTCGTCAGTTCAATGTGTTGCAGGCTGCCAACGGCGTCAGCGGCCAGTTTGGCAGTGTGTCGTCCAGCTATGCGTTTCTGGGTGGCCGACTCGATTACGCCGCCACCGGCATCGCTCTGAATATCGAACGCACCGCCGCGTTCGACAGCGTTGCGCAGACGCCCAATCAGGCCGCCGTTGCCAAGGCTGCCGAGCAACTGGGCGCCGGAAACGCCGTTTACGAAAACCTGCTGCTCTCCCCCACTGCCGCGTCGGCACGCAACAGCTTCCAGCAGTTGTCCGGCGAGATTTACCCGGCGATCGCCACGGTGCTGATCAACGACAGCCGCCAGGTGCGTGACGCGGTTGGCGAGCGTCTGAACGCCAGCGTGTTCGGCACTGACGGCAACACCCCGGCGCAGGACAATGTATGGCTCAAGGCGCTGGGCGCCTGGGGCAAGACCGATTCAAGCGATGACACCGCTGGCTATACGACGTCTATTGGCGGCCTGCTGGCCGGTGTCGATGGAAACGTGGCCGACGACACTCGTCTGGGTCTGGTCGCAGGCTATAGCGACAGCTCGCTGAACATGGGTTCGGGCACACATTCACGTGCCTCGGTCGACAGCTACCATCTGGGCGCTTATGTCGGCCATGAAATCGGCGCGCTGCGTCTGACACTGGGCAGCGCTTACAGCTGGCACCGTATCGATGCCAAGCGTGATGTTCAGGTCGGCGGCGCAAGTGGCAGTGAGAAGACAAAACACGATGCAGAGACTGCGCAGGTGTTCACCGAAGCTGCGTATCGCGTCCGCTTGCAGCCAGTGACGATTGAACCCTTCGCCAACCTTGCCTACGTGCATCTGGCCACTGACGGCTTCACCGAAAAAGGCGACGCAGCAGCCTTGTCGGCAGGCCGCGATAAACGCGATGCCGTGCTGAGTACCCTCGGCGCACGCGCCTTGAAAACCATCTCCCTCACTGACCAGCAGAAACTCGAGCTGTCGGGCAGCCTCGGCTGGCAGCACAACCTGAGCGACACCGACTCGCAGCAACACTTGGCGTTCGCGTCCGGCGGCGCAAGCTTCGGTGTCGAAAGCTCACCGCTGGTGCGCGATGCTGCACTGGTCGGCGCCCACGCCAGTCTGGCGTTGAGCAAGGACGCCCGGGTGAGTCTGGATTACAGCGGCCAACTGGCCAGTCGCGAAAAAAACCACGGTGTCGGGCTGAGCCTCAACTGGCAGTTCTGATGCTGTAACGCCTCTCGCTTCAAAAAAGAACAACGCGCATGCCCATGTATGCGCGCGGGGTTTTGTGTGCGTCAACTAAGGACGGTAGTTTCATGAACGATGCGTTTATCACCCGACAGGCCTCTGTCAATTCTCTTCGTCAGTCCATCAGAGCGATCAATCGCGCCTCGTGCGGCGCACTGGCGGTCTACCTCGCGACCATGAGCATTGCGCAGGCTGCGCCTTACGTGGAGGCCGGACAATCCGGCAATGCCGCCAGCTGGCGCAGTGCCGAATTCAACGCAGACTGGGGACTGGGAGCCATCAATGCCGATCAGGCCTATGCGGCGGGCTACACCGGCAAGGACATCAAGCTGGGCATTTTCGACCAGCCGGTGTACGCCGCTCACCCGGAGTTCTCAGGCACCGGCAAGGTCATCAATCTGGTCACCAGCGGCATCCGCGAATACACCGACCCGTATATTCCGGTGAAGGCTGGCGATGCGTTTCGCTACGACGGCGCACCGACCCTGGACTCCGGAGGCAAGCTGGGTAACCACGGCACGCACGTCGGCGGGATCGCGGGCGGCAGCCGCGATGGCGGGCCCATGCATGGCGTAGCCTTCAACGCACAGATCATCAGCGCCGACAATGGCGACCCGGGCCCCGAGGACGGCATCGTGCTCGGCAACGATGGCGCGGTCTATCAGGCCGGCTGGAATGCTCTGGTCGCCAGCGGCGCTCGTGTGATCAACAACAGCTGGGGCATCGGCATTACTGACCGCTTCGACCAGGGTGGAAAGGATCCCGCGTTTCCACATTTCACTGTGCAGGACGCACAACTGCAGTTCGACCAGATCCGTCAGATCCTCGGCACGCGTCCGGGCGGCGCCTATCAGGGCGCAATCGATGCAGCACGCAGCGGCGTGGTGACGATCTTCGCAGCGGGCAACGATTACAACCTGAACAACCCCGACGCCATGGCCGGGCTTGGCTACTTCGTGCCGGAGATCGCGCCGAACTGGTTGACGGTCGCAGCGCTGCAGGTGAACCCGAACGCCGCCGCTGCGGCGAGTACGCCCTATACGCTCAGCACCTTCTCGTCACGCTGCGGGTACACCGCCAGCTTCTGCGTCTCGGCACCGGGCACGCGCATTTTCAGTTCGGTGATCAACGGCAACAGCCTTGAAAACCTGACCACCGATTGGGCCAACAAGAACGGCACCTCCATGGCAGCCCCGCATGTGGCGGGCAGCATCGCCGTGTTGATGGAGCGCTTCCCTTACATGACCGGCGCACAGGTGGCCGACGTACTGAAAACCACCGCCACCGACCTCGGCGCGCCGGGCATCGACGCGCTGTACGGTTGGGGCATGATCAACCTGGGCAAGGCAGTCAACGGCCCGAGCATGCTGGTGACCGAGGCGGATATTCCAGCCGAATTCCGTATCGACGGCGCTTACGGCGACAGTCAGTTCGTCGTCGATCTTCCCGGCGTCGGTGCCGTGGTCGATGCAGGCAAACCCACCCAGCGCACCTGCAGCGGACCGCAATGCGGGCTGGATGTCTGGAGCAACGATATTTCCGGACATGGCGGCCTGACCAAACAAGGTATTGGTACGCTGATGCTGACCGGCGCCAACACCTACAGCGGGCCAACGCTGGTCAATCAGGGTCGCCTGGCCATCAACGGCTCGCTGGCATCGGCGGTGACCGTCAATGACAGCGGCATACTGGGCGGCAATGGCAGCGTCGGCGCACTGACCGCAAATCGTGGCGGCACGGTCGCACCGGGCAACTCGATCGGCACGCTGCGAGTCGCGGGCGATCTGCTGTTGGCACCGGGCTCCACCTACGCGGTGGAACTGTCCCCGGCTGGCAGCGACCGACTCATGGTCGGCGGTCAGGCTACGGTCACCGGTGCAACCATGGCATTGGCACTGGAAACCGATCCGTCACTGTTAAGCAGCAGCCAGACCAACAGCATCCTCAACCGGCCGTTCGATGTGCTGCAAGCAGCGGGAGGCGTTCAGGGTCAGTTTGGTTCGGTCCTGACCAACACTGCGTTTCTGAGCGGAAACCTGGCCTATACCGGCACGGGGATCACCCTGGCCGTCGAGCGTAACGGCAACAGCTTCGCCAGCGTGGCACAGACGTCCAATCAGCGCAGCGTTGCCTCGGCCATCGAGCAATTGGGCGCCGGTAACGCGGTGTATGAGAGCGTGGCGTTGAGCCCTGACACAAGCACAGCGCTTCGCGCTTTCACGCAGCTGTCGGGTGAAGTGCATCCGGCCATCGCGACCCAACTGATCAATGACAGTCGTCAGTTGCGCGATGCCGTGGGTGATCGTCTGCGGGTCGCGGGCCTGTACGACCAGCCGGCACCGGGCAGCGATGACAACAATGTCTGGGTCAAGGCGCTGGGCGCCTGGGGCAAGAACAGCGGCAGCAGCGACGGCGCCAGTTCGACGTCATCGCTGGGCGGCTTGCTCGCGGGTGTCGACGGTCTGATCAGCGAGCACACGCGACTGGGCGCGATGGCCGGTTACAGCGATACGTCGTTGAGCCTGGGCGATGACACCCATTCGCGGGCATCGGCTGACAGCTACCATCTGGGCGCCTATATCGGGCACGAACAGGGTGCAATGCGTCTGACAGCGGGCGCGTCTCACAGCTGGCACCGCATCGACGTGAAGCGTGATTTGCAATTCGGTCCGTTCTCGGACCGTCAGAAGGTCAAGCGTGACGCGCAATCCAGTCAGGTCTTCACCGAAGCGGCGTATCGTCTGAACCTGCAACCGCTGGCCCTGGAGCCGTTCGCCAACCTGGCTTATGTACACCTGGACAGCGACAGCTTCACCGAGAAAGGCGGCGCAACTGCGCTCAAGGGCGGTGACGATACGCGCGACACCGTACTGTCCACGCTGGGTGTACGCGCAGGCAACCGCTTCAACCTCAACGACACGCAGAAGCTGGACGTTTCGGCAACGCTGGGCTGGCAGCACAACCTGAGCGACACCTCGTCCGATCAACATCTGTCATTCGCCAGTGGCGTGAACACCTTCGCGGTGCAAAGCGTTTCGATGGACCGTGACGCCGCGGTCGTCGGTGCGCGCGCAAGTCTTGCGCTGGGCAAGGATGCACGGGTCAATCTGGACTACAACGGCCTGCTGGGTTCGCGTGACAAGACTCATGGCGTGGGCTTGTCGCTGGACTGGCAGTTCTGATTGATGCCTGGCTCATGAAGCACATCATGAGGGTGTGAAACAACGCTACCTCCGTGGGAGGCGCCACGACCTCTTCGACGTAGCGCTGTCGCGCAGCAAACACGGACCGTAGGAGCGCGCTTGCCCGCGATTGCGTCATGTCAGTCGCTGATTTTCTGTCTTTAAGAACCCATCGCGGGCAAGCGCGCTCCTACAAAAATCGCTTTTCTTCAGTAAGTTACAGGTTGTTTGATAAGAGGCGGCTTGCCGGCGATGAACGATGACGCGATTGTTCTGACAAACCGCGTCGACTGCATCGCCGGCAAGCCGCCTCCCACGGTCCGGTGTTTGCCACGCGATAGCGCTACGACGGTGAGGTCGTGGCGCCTCCCATGACCCGCGATAACTCAGCCTATGCATCACACACTCTGAATTTTACCCGCTGCTCATTACCTCCCTCCTTTTCGAAACACCCGCCTGCCCTGATTATTCGCCCACCCCAAGATGTGAAAATTTTGTTAAGTATTTGTCCGCGTAGGCTTTTTCCCACAGAAACAATCTGTCACACTAACGCGAATCGTTCTTATCAACATTATCATGCAGCCACGGAAGGCGTTCAGGGAGTGTCAGGTCATGTCGGGCCAGCAACTGCAAAGCCGTTTTCGTTTCACGCCATGCCTGTTGGCCATCGGCATCGGGATAGCAACCTGTCATGGCGTTTTCGCCGCAGAGCCTCAACCCGAACAAGCGACCGGCACGCTGGAACTCGGCGCTACCGAAATCAGCGATGACCGTCTGGGCACGACCACGGAAGGCTCCGGCTCTTACACCACCGGTGTCATGCAGACCGCTACCAAACTGCCCCTGAGCATGCGCGAAACGCCACAAGCAGTGACGGTCATCACCCGCCAGCGCATGGACGACCAGGCCATGACCAGCGTCAACGACGTGGTCAGAAATACGCCCGGTCTGTTCCTCAGCCAGGCCAGCGGACCGGGCCGACAGACCTACACGTCCCGCGGCTTCGACATCGACAACATCATGTACGACGGCATCCCCGCCTCGTACTCAGGCTTCACGGCAGGCGTACAGCCGAATCTGGCGATGTTCGACCGCGTCGAAGTGATTCGCGGCGCCACCGGTCTGATCACCGGCGCTGGCAACCCGTCGGCAGCCATCAACATGGTGCGCAAGCGTCCGACGGCAGAGCCACAGGTCACGCTCACCGGCAGTGCCGGAACCTGGGACAACTATCGCGGCGAGTTCGATGCGTCGAGCAAGCTGAACGACAGCGGCACCCTGCGCGGCCGCGTGGTAGGTTCCTATCAGGACGCCAACAGCTTTCGCGACAAGGAAGAGAGTGATCACGGCCTGTTTTACGGCGTGGTCGAAGCTGATCTAAGCGACGCCACGACCGCCACGCTGGGCTATTCGCGTCAGGAAGACGAGACCAACTTCTTCTGGGGCGGCCTGCCGCTAGGCACCGATGGTCACCACCTGGACCTGCCCCGCTCCACCTACCCCGGCTCCGACTGGGAAAAGAAGAAGCTGCAGATCGATACGGTCTTCGCCGAACTGGAACATCGCTTCGACAACGACTGGAAACTGCATCTGGCGGGCACTGCCTCTTCACTGGACGCCCTGTTCTCGGGCACCTACCTGTCGCGCTACAACGGCCCGCTGGAGACCACGGCGTATCAGTCGCGCCCCGAAGAAAAACAGACCGCCTTCGATGCCTTCGCCAGCGGCCCCTTCCAGGCACTGGGCCGCACCCACGAACTGGTCGTTGGCACCAGTCGGCGCGTCTATGACAAGGACAGCAAGGAATACAGCCCCTACGACACTGGCCTGCCGATTGCCGCGCCGAAGCCGAACTTCGTACGTGACGGCAACCTGCACAGCGTCGCCACTCAGGAAGGCGTCTACCTCACCACACGTCTGAGTCTGGCCGATCCATTGACGATGATTCTCGGCGGGCGCCTCGACTGGTACGACTACGATGATCGCACCGGCGATGGCGACTACAAGGTCACCAAAAACGTGACGCGTTATGGTGGCCTGATCTACAAACTGGACGACACCTACTCGGTGTATGCCAGCTACACCGACATCTTCCAGCCGCAGAGTTACCAGGACCTGTCCGGTGCGCAGCTCAAGCCCGTCGTCGGCGAGAACTATGAAGTCGGCATCAAGGGCGAGTACTTCAACGGCGCCCTCAACGCCAGCCTCGCGGTGTTCCGCACTGACCAGACCAATCTCGGAACCCAGACCTCGACTCAGGCTGGCTGCCCGGTGCTCACCTGCTACGACGCGTCAGGCCTGGTGCGCAGCCAGGGTATCGACATGGAGCTGCAGGGCGCACTGACCGAGAACTGGCAGGTGGGCGCTGGCTACACCTTCACCCGCGCCCATTACATGAAGGATGCCGATCCGGCGAACAAGCACCAGCGCTTCGACACCGATACGCCTGAACACCTGTTAAAGGTGTCGACGATGTACCGCTTTCAAGGCCCACTGGAAAAACTGCGCGTGGGTGGCAACGTCTACTGGCAGAGCCGCATGTACAACGACATCGCCCTCACCGACGGCAGCTATCGTCTGGAACAGGGCAGCTACGCCGTCGCCGACCTGATGGCCGGTTATCAGGTCAACAAGCATCTGGACCTGCAACTGAACGCCAACAACGTGTTCGACCGGGTCTACTACGCGGCGATTGGTACCAGTTCGGTGTGGGGTTCAACCGACACCTATGGCGATCCGCGCAACTTCACGTTGACGGCCAAATACACGTTCTGATTCACCCTGTTCCGGGCGGCCATGGATGGCCCATCACTGCTCGCGATAAGGCACCACCTCATCCGGCCCCAGATAAATCGGGACACGCCACCCCACATCACGCAGTGACCGCTGGACCTGATCTTCAACCCCCAGCAGCGACGCAAAGATCGCCATGCGTACGGCAATGCCGTTGTCTGTCTGCTTGAAGATGGCCAGCCGTGAGTCGAGATTCAGGTCGGTGCTCAGATCATTGGCATCGGGGCGGGAGTCCCTCGGCAGCGGGTGCATGATCAGGGTATTGGCACCGCACACCGCGTTGACCAGCGCCTGATTGACCTGAAAGTCAGCGCTGTAACCTTCCAGCGTTTCCTGTTCGGCGAAACGCTCTTTCTGAATGCGCGTCGCGTAAACCACGTCGGCACCTTTCAAGCCGTTGGTCAGATCCTGGGTCTGCTCGACGCGATGCCCCTTGTCCGTCAGGTATTGCACCAGATGCTCAGGCAGAGCCAACGCAGTGGGCGAGACCAGCGTGAAAGTCAGGTTGCGATAGAGCGCCAGTAGCTTGCTCAACGAGTGCACGGTTCGCCCGTATTTCAGGTCACCGACGAAGGCGATATGTGCGCCATCGACCAGTTTGTCGAGCCGTGAAAATTCGCGTTGAATGGTGTAGAGGTCCAGCAGTGCCTGGCTCGGATGTTCGCCCGGACCATCGCCCGCGTTGACCACCGGAACGTGAGTGGCTTCGGCGAACTCGGCGACCGCGCCCAGTTCGGGATGGCGCACGACGATGATGTCGGCGTAGCCGCTGATGACGCGGCTGGTGTCGGCGACAGACTCGCCTTTGGCCATCGATGAAAAAGTGAATCCGGTGGTATCGCACACCGACCCACCCAACCTGGCGAACGCCGAGGCGAAACTCAGTCGTGTGCGAGTGCTGGCCTCGAAAAACAGATTCGCCAGCACAGCACCTTCGAGCACGCGAGTGGTTTTCTGGCGGCGGGCCACCGGTTGCATCATGTCGGCGATACGCAGCAGTTCCTCCACCGACTCTCGGGTGTAGGTCTCGACCGAGAGCAGATGCCGGGCAACTTCCTCATTGCCGTGCGGCCGCGAGTCTGCATGCTGCGAGGCAACTGCACCGCCCTTCAGAATCTCCAGAACAAAGCGTTGCGCGATGTCCGGCATCTTGCGCATTTCGGCGGACTCGTCAGGCAGCAGCCAACTGTCCAGCGCACGGCGTGAGACACCAAGACGCTGGGCGAGCCCGTCGCGGGTGAAATTGAGACGACGCATGGCGTCGCGAAGGAAGACTTGCTGGGACATGAGGAAGACCGATCCGGATATACACGCTGCGTATGCTCAGCTCCTTTCAGACACAAATCAAGCGTACATGCGCATATAGTCGGAAGCGTTGAGTACGCTGGACGCGGAGCGTCCCAAGAGGCATTCCCACGCGGAGCGTGAGGAACGATCACCTCAAACTGATCATGCCCACGCTCCGAGTGGGCATGCAGCCCGGGACGCTCTGCGTCCCAATTGGAACTGGCGACGCAGATGGTTAGCTGGCAGCTTTGAGCACGCTGGACGCGGAGCGTCCCGAGAGGCATTCCCACGCAGAGCGTGAGGAACGATCACCTCAAACTGATTGGCGACGCAGATGGATCGGTGATCAGCGCAAGACCTCAGACAGGAGAGATCGGCAATTCACGTTTGTGGGCGGTCTTGCGGTAAGCCGCTTCGATGATCGCCGCAGCCGACGCCGACACGTCCTTGCCCAGCAGGTAGTTGTCGATGTCGTCGTAGGTGCAGCCGTAGGCCACTTCGTCCAGCTTGCCTGGGGCCAGGTCTTCAAGATCGGCGGTCGGGGCTTTGCTGACGAGGTGGGCCGGAGCACCCAGTGCGCCTGCGATCAGACGGACCTGTCCTTTGGTGAGGCCACTCAGCGGTGCCAGGTCGCAGGCGCCGTCGCCGAACTTGGTGAAGAACCCCATCACGGCTTCAGCGGCGTGGTCGGTCCCGACCACCAGGCCTCCAACGAAGTTGGCAATCGCATACTGCGCCAGCATCCGGGTGCGGGCCTTGACGTTGCCCTTGGCGAAGTCGGTGAGCTCCGGGCTCGGCTCCAGACCTTCGATAGATATTTCGCCCATCACGCTGTCGACCGCACCAGCGATGTTCACGCTGGTGATCAGGTCTGGCTGGATGAAACCGAGCGCCGCCTGAGCATCGTGTTCATCGGCCTGAGTCTTGTAAGGCAGCCGCACGGCGACGAACTTTACTGCGTGCCCAGCTGCTTTCAGTTCGTTGACGGCGAGCTGACAAAGGCGTCCGGTGGTCGAGGAATCCACCCCGCCACTGATGCCCAGCACCAGCGCTTTCGCACCGGACTTGAGCAGCACGCCTTTGATAAAGCCAATACGTCGGGCGATTTCGGCGCTTGCGCTGTCAGCGTCGTTGATGCCTCGGTCAATGCCAAGGGCTGACTGGATCTCGGTTTGCAGAATGGTTTGCGTATTCATGATGTCCTCACTCCTTGACCTGAAAAACCTGCTTGAGGTACGACAGAAACTCTGGCGATTCGCACTGGCTCTTGCCCGGCGCATCGGAAATCTTCGCCACGGGCTGACCTTGGCAGTTGACCATTTTCATCACGATGCTCAGCGGCTTCACGCCCTCGACACCGTTGGTGAGGTCGGTGCCGATGCCGAACGAAACGTTGATGCGCCCCCGGAAGTGACGCAGGATCCGCAGCGCCTTGTCGCCCAGATTCAGGCCGTCGCTGAAGATCAGCGTCTTGGTCTGCGGGTCGATGCGCAGTGATTCGTAGTGCGCGATCATGCGGTCGCCCCACACCAGCGGATCACCCGAGTCGTGACGGCAGCCGTCGAACAGCTTGGCGTAGTACGAATCGAAA
Organism: Pseudomonas sp. AC016; assembly: GCF_979253365.1. Classification (NCBI taxonomy): domain Bacteria; kingdom Pseudomonadati; phylum Pseudomonadota; class Gammaproteobacteria; order Pseudomonadales; family Pseudomonadaceae; genus Pseudomonas; species Pseudomonas sp. AC016. The sequence continues at coordinate 5,202,441 of NZ_CEEDCC010000001.1, read as the reverse complement.
TCGCGCAGGAAGGCGTCCTGATTGATGCAGTCGGCCAGGGTCAGCCCCGGATCACCGCGATACTCTTTGATCCAGCCATCCAGCGCCGCCTTCTGGCTGTCGACCAGACGCGGCCCCAGTTGCTGGTGCGCCTGAAACCATTCGTGAGCCTGTGTGCCTACTGCGCGGATATTGAATTCGCGGGCCAGTTGAATGTTGCTGGTGCCGACGAACTCACCGGGAAAGTCGCGCATCATGGTGCGTACGACCTCTTCCTGCGCCAGGTAGGAAATCCTGCGACGCGTACCGAAGTCAGCCACCTTGAACGCCGCCAGCTCTTCTGTAGTGGCGTTGACTTTCAACCAGTCGAATTTCTTGTAGAGACTTTCACGCACCTGCTCCAGAGACAGATCCGGGTAGACATGGCGGTTACGGATCTCGCTGACGATGGCCAGAATCTTGACCTCGAACGGCGATACGCCAACCCACGGACCGCGCGCACGGATTTCCAGCTGACCGTCTTTCTCTCCGACTTTCACGAAGCGCGGCTTGAGGCGGAAGTCCTCCAGATAGTCGATGTAGTCGGTGCTGATGTAAGGAATGCCACGCAGATGACGCAGCATGTCCTGACTGCTTTCCAGCTCCTGAAGCTGATCGACTGCCTCGCGGATTTCGTTGATGTACGGCGTCAGATCGTCCTGAGAGCGAACCCGCAGCGCCCATTCGGTATCGGCGCTGGGATAGGCGTGATAGATCGCCTGCCCCATCGACAGCTTGTACATGTCGTCGTCAGTCGGCGAACGAACAATCGGTTTGCTGAAGTCGTAAACACTTTCCATGTCTGTCTCCCAGGCCTCAGGCCAGTTCGGTCAATTCTTGCGGATTATTGGCAATCAGAATGCCGGCTTGCGCCATCTCGGCCAGCGCCGCCAGCGAACCCTCTTCGCTGATGCCCCGGCAGGCAGGCACATAAAGCACCACGACAAATCCGGCTCTGGCCAACTGCAGGGCGGTGGTCTTGACGCAGAAGTCCAGCGCAAGGCCGCCCACGATCACGCGCTCGATGCCGTTGGCTTTCAGGTATTCGATAACGCCTGTAGACAGTTTTTCATCCAGATCATGCCAAACCGCTCCGTAAGGATGCAGATCCGGCTCTACGCCCTTCCAGACGAAGTAATCGTATTCGAGCGGTTGAGGCAACACATCCAGCAACTTGAAGCCTTCGGTGCCCGGTATGCAGTGGCTCACCCAGGTCAGGTCGGCGTGCTTCAGTCCGGTTGGCTGGAGCATGCCTTCATGGGTTTCAACGATCCAGGGTGCATTCACCGCGTGGGCATCCTTGCTGCCCAGACGCAGACGGGCAAGGGTCGCCATGAAGTTGAGCGCCTCACCAATCTGATCGCCCCCGCTGACGGGCAGCTCGTCAGGGCACAACGGCGTGAAGCTTTTTTGAGCATCGACATCGAACGAAGCAGTCTTGATCTTGTTGGCATTCATGGTGTGTTCCTCGTTTGCATGACCACAAAGTACACCTGATGTACTTTTTGGTCAACGCTAATTTCAATTTATTCTCACGTGAGCTTCCTTAATACTTTTGATTGGGATAAGCGAACCGTGCAGATGGGATGCCATGCAAAAACGTCGATTGATCATTAAGTACATCTAGTGTACTTTTTGACTCAAAGGAGAACGCCATGTACGAGATCGCAGTCTATGGTGGAGCATTCAATCCACCCCACGCCGGCCATGCCAATGTCATGATTCACGCCTCCCGACAGGCAAGGTTCACGATGGTGGTGCCGTCTTATCAGCACCCTTATGGCAAGGTCATGGTGGATTACGACCTTCGTCTTCAATGGCTGCGCCTGATTACAGACAACGTTCGCAATCAGTGCGGCGGTGAGCTGTCGGTCAGCGATATCGAACGTGAACTCTTCAGCCAGAGCCCGGGGCCAGTCTACAGTTTCAACCTGCTGACCTGCCTTGCGGACACTACAGGCTGCGCGCCGAAAAGCATCGCACTGGTGGTCGGTCAGGACGTGGCTGACGCCCTGCCCGGCTTTTATCTGGGACCCGAGCTGCTTGAAACCTTCTCGGTGATCATCGCCCCCGAACAGATTGGCGTACGCAGCACTGCCTTACGCAAGCAACTGCTGGAAGGCGCCCCGCTCCCCACGCACTGGATTGCGCCGGGGCTTGATCCGTTAAACTACGACATTTACGCATCAGGTGCCGTTTGACATGAGCCAGACCGAACACGACACCCCGCCGAAAATGGACTATCTGCACACCATCGACCTCGTGGTCCTGCGCTACTGTCGCAAGACCCAGGCGCTTGAGGTTCTGCTGCACAAACGCCCCAGCGAGCCTTTTGAGGAAAGCTGGGCGCTGCCAGGCCTGGTACTCAATGGCGAGGTGCGCGATGTGTCGATGGACGCCGGGGTCAAGCGCCTGATCGAGTCGGAAAAGATCGGCGTCAGGCTTGGCTTTATCGAGCAGGTCGGCACCGTGGGCAATGCGTTTCGCGACCCCAGATGCTGGTCATCCTCGACGTTCTACCTCGCCATTCTGGATCAGGACGCCAACCTGAACGAGCGACAGAAATTCGTGCCGCTTCAAGCGCTGCTGAGCCGTGAAAGCCTGCTGCCCTTCGACCACAACGACCTCATCGACCAGACCGCTGAACGTTTGTATTCGAAGTCGCTCTACTCCAGCCTGCCCCTGCTGTTTCTGGGGAGTGAATTCAGCGCGCCTGAAGCGACAGCCATTTACTCTGTGGCGCTGGGTCGTCCGGTCCTCAAGTCGAGCATGCGCCAGCGGCTGATCAAGCTGACGGAAGAAGGCTACATAAAGGAAACCGGGCGCAAGAAGTCCGGCGAAGGCATCAAGGCGCAGGCCACGGTCGAGAACCTCAAGCCTGGCAGAATCTTCTACTTTGATCGTTCGTTTGCCTGAAAAGACATGATGAGCCAGCCAAGGACATGCACATGAGCGCACCCACGAAAGAACCCGTTGTCACCACCCTGTTGAGCACCCGGTTCTTCGACGTTATCGACGTCAATGACGGAACCCGGCCCGAAGGCCAGGGCTACAAGATCATCAAAGAGCCCAATCCCATCAACGGCGTAGTGGTCGTGCCCGTTCTGCCGGACGGCCGTGTGGTGCTCGCGTCGCTGATGCGTCGCGCCATCGGCCAGATGTCCATCGAGTTCCCGCGCGGCAAGATCGACGATGGAGAAACGGCGGTCGAAGCGGCCGTACGCGAGTTACTTGAGGAGACCGGCATGGTGGCCCTGAAAACCACCGAGATCGGCAAGCTGCACAGCAACACCTCACTGCTGGCCAGCGCCGTGTCGGTGTGCATCGTCGAGGTGTCGGGCGACGTCAGCGGAGAAACCGACGGCGAGGTGGATAACATCATGATCAAGAGCCTCAAAGACGTTCAGCACATGATCCTCAGAGGTGAAATCACCGATGGCCACACGCTGTCAGCCTTGACCCTGCTGAGCTGCCACGCCAATACCTGATGATCACCCTTTCGCTGCATTTCCGGATCCTGCCCGAATGAAAGCACCTCAACGTCTGCGCCTTGTCCTCGGCGATCAGCTGTCTTTCGACCTGGCGTCGCTGCAGGATCTGAACGCAGAAAGCGACACGGTTCTGCTGGTCGAAGTGATGGAAGAAGCCACCCATGTGCCGCATCATCCGCAAAAGATCATCCTGATCTTCAGCGCCATGCGCCACTTCGCAGACAGCCTGCGCGAACGCGGCTTTCAGGTGCAGTACGTCGCCCTTGATGACCCGGACAACACAGGCTCGGTGCCCGGCGAGCTGCGCCGCTGGCAGTCGCTGTTGCAGGCTGACAAAGTGCACATCACCGAATGCGGCGACTGGCGTCTGGAGCAGTCGATCAAGGACACGGACCTGCCGATCCAGTGGCATGTCGATGGCCGCTTCCTGTGTTCGCGCACCGAATTCTCGAACTGGGCACAGGGCAAGAAGCAGCTGCGCATGGAATTCTTCTACCGCGAAATGCGCCGCAAGAGCGGGCTGCTGCTCAATGGCGACGGCACGCCGGTGGGCGGCGCCTGGAACTTCGACGCCGAAAACCGCAAGGCGCTGCCCAAAGGCGTCACCGCCCCCTACCCCGCACGCTTCGCGCCAGACGCCATCACCCGGCAGGTCATGACGCTGGTGAAGGAACGCTTCGCCAGCCACTACGGCGCTGTGGACACATTCGATTACCCGGTCACCCACGCCGATGCCCAGGCGCTCTGGGCCTACTTTCTGGATTTCGGTCTGGCCGCCTTCGGTGACTATCAAGATGCAATGGCCAGCAACGAGCCGTTCCTGTTCCACGCCCGCATCAGCGCCGCACTGAACATCGGTCTACTGGATCTGCGTCAGGTGTGCAGCGATGTGGAAGCCGCTTACTGGTCGGGGCAGATTGCCCTGAATGCCGCCGAGGGCTTCATCCGCCAGTTGATAGGCTGGCGCGAGTACGTGCGCGGCGTGTACTGGCTGAGAATGCCGGAATACGCCACCGGCAACCGGTTCGGCAACACCCGGCCGCTTCCAGAGTTCTACTGGACCGGTGACACGAAGATGAACTGCATGCGTCATGCCATCGGCCAGAGCCTGGAATACGCCTACGCACACCACATTCAACGCCTGATGGTGACCGGCAACTTCGCCCTGATAGCTGGCATCGCACCGACTGAAATCTGCGAATGGTATCTGGCGATCTACATGGACGCCTTCGACTGGGTGGAGCTGCCCAACACGCTGGGCATGGTCATGCACGCCGACGGCGGGTATCTGGGCTCCAAGCCCTACTGCGCCAGCGGCCAGTACATCAAGCGCATGTCCAATTACTGCCGCGACTGCCACTATAAAGTGAGCGAAAGCACCACTGAAGACGCCTGCCCGTTCAACGCGCTGTACTGGCATTTCCTGATGCGCCACGGCGACCTGCTACGCAGCAATCAACGCCTGGGGATGGTGTACAAAAACCTCGACCGTATGAACGAAGCCAAGCTGGACGCCCTTTGGGATCGAGGCCAGACGCTGCTCGCCAGACTGGACGCCGGGGAGTCGATTTGAAAAAGAGCGAGCTTCCAGTCAAGACCTGCGTCGTGTGCGGGCTACCGTTCACCTGGCGGAAAAAATGGGCGCGCTGTTGGGATGAGGTGCGCTACTGCTCGGAGCGCTGTCGACGGCACAAAGCAAAACCTGCCTCGACGGACTGATGAAGATCAGATTGAACCGTCTGGTACAAAGTGGTTCAGAACCTCCATGACTGATCATTCATTCACAGGAGAAACCCCATGACCCAGACCGCTCTGGTTGTTGGCGCAAGTGGCATTGTCGGCAGCGCAATCACGCAATTGTTGCTGGAAAACAATTGGCAGGTTGCCGCCCTCTCCCGTAGCCCTTCTTCCGTGCCCGGCGTGATTCCGGTGGCTGCCGACCTTCAGGATCCGGCGTCGGTGAACGCAGCACTGAAAGACCTCAAGCCGACTCACGTATTCATCACCACCTGGTCGCGTCAGGCCACCGAAGCCGAGAACATCCGCGTCAACGCAGCCATGGTGCGTAACGTGCTGGACGCAGTCCGCCCGGCCAAAAGCATGCAGCACGTGGCGCTGGTGACCGGCCTCAAACACTACCTCGGCCCGTTCGAAGCCTATGGCAAAGGCACGCTGCCCCAGACACCGTTCAGGGAAACCCAGCCGCGCCTCGATATCGAGAACTTCTATTACGCGCAGGAAGATGAGGTCTACGCCGCTGCCGAAAAAGACGGCTTCACCTGGAGTGTGCATCGTCCGCACACCGTGACCGGTGTGGCAGTCGGCAACGCGATGAACATGGCGACCACCCTCGCCGTCTACGCGACCATCTGCAAGGCCACAGGCCGTCCTTTCGTGTTCCCTGGCTCGCGCGTCCAGTGGGACAGCCTCACCGACATGACCGACGCCCGCCAGCTCGCTCAGCAACAGCTGTGGGCGGCGACAACGCCTGAAGCAGCCAATCAGGCCTTCAACATCACCAACGGCGACGTGTTCCGCTGGAGCTGGATGTGGGGCCAGATCGCCGACTACTTCGGCCTGCAGGCAGCCGACTTCCCTGCGCAGCCCGCGCCGCTGGAAGAGCAGATGGCCAATGACCAGAAGGCCTGGACCGACATCGTCAGCAAACACCAGCTCAAGGAAGGCGATATCAATCGCCTGATCTCACCGTGGCACACCGATGCCGACCTGGGTCGTCCGATTGAAGTTGTCACCGACATGTCGAAAAGCCGCAAACTGGGCTTCACGGCGTTCAAGGCAAGTGATGATGCGTTTTTCGAAGTGTTTGAAAAACTGCGTCGTGAGCGTTTGATTCCTTGAACCAAGGCCTGAACCGACACCGGTCGGGCTGACTGTCCGGTGTCTCAAATTAATAGCGCGCTGCCAGTATCGTCATCAATCAAACGGAAGATTAAACTGCCACCACCTTCGACGACCTGCATCAAGGATGAGACATGATTCGACCTTCGTTCTCCAGCGCATGGGCTGCTTCTCAGCGAATATATGATGCCCAGAACTCGTCCGAAAAAGTGGCAACCGTCATCGGCGGTAACGTCGCGATCAACGTCAACAGCCGTGACCCCAAGCGCAGATGGGTAAACACGTGCGCCGTTCGCATGAGTTATATCTTGAATTATTCAGGTTCGCTCATTCCAAACATCGCTGGAGAGACCGTGTCGGGCGCGGATAAGCGCTGGTACTTTTTCCGCGTCAAAAACCTCATTTCCTATCTTGAACGTCAGTGGGGTGAAGCCGAGACCGTTAAATACCCGGCGGCCGATGGAGGCCCACTGGCAGGTAAAAAAGGACTTATCCTCTTTGAAGTATCCGGCTGGTCAGATGCTTTGGGACACGCCACCCTGTTCGATGGCAGCATGTGCTATGACCATTGCTATTTCAACGAAGCGGGGACGAACTATCAGACTGACCGCGCAAACTTCTGGAGCCTGCGTTGATGAGATACGTGTCCGCAATGGTAGTACTGGCTCTTGCGACCATCCCTTTCATCAGCCAGGCCAAGGATGACACGGTCCACGCTCCGCAAGCAGGCGGCCGCACTTATGCGCAGAACTATAAGGACATGGTGCTCGCAGACTGCATTGCTACTGCCTACCAGAACGAACCGCAAGCGGCCAAGGATGCCGGAAGCAGCGCCAGTGCCCTGATGGACTGGACCTACTTCGATCTGGAAAAAGCCCCTACCGCAGGGAAGCCCTTGATTGATCGTTTTCTTGCACGGGATTATCAGAATCCATTGGTGGAGTCCGAGATGAAGGGCGTTCGTTTTGAATTGCTCAAATGCCTGGACCTTTACCACAGCAAGGACTTGGACAACCAAGTGAAGCAACTGGTAATCAAGCCGAGCCATACTTACCGCCAGGATAATCCGCCCTCTGTGGAAAAGAACTGATCCTGGATTTTACACAAAACGTCGGCGTGGGCGTTCAACTAGGGGAGTTACACGAAAAACCATGAGAATCCTTGTAGCCGCAGCCTTTGCGACACTGAGCCTGAGCGCCCTTGCGGCTCAACCCGCACCGACGCTGTCAGGTTGCAACCTTGTCGAGCAGCGTGCACTTGAAGGCAGGACCGGCGGCTCGATCACCGACAGAAATGAAGCACATATTTCGACACGAGCCAGTGTTTTGCAGGCGGACATCGGTAGCCTCTACAGAGCCGGACATCTGCCGCAAAAGCAGGCTGACCAGTTGTACAACCGCATCGAGAAAATTCGCTCCGACAGCGCAGGTTTCGTGAAGACCCAGGGTTTTCTCAGTGCCGGAGAGCGCGCCAGCTATGACCGCGAGCTGGATGCGATAGCGGGCAGTATCTGCAAACCTTGAACGCAACCTAACCTTTCGCTTCCTGCTTGCGCTTGCGAAACTCGGCCACCTTGTGACGATTGCCGCACAGCGCCATGCTGCACCAGCGACGTTTGTGCGATTTGGTGCGGTCGTAAAACATGAGCGAACACTCATGACTTTCACACTTGCGCAGCAGCGATGAGTCCCCTTCAGCCAGCAATTGCGCGGCCCCGAAAGCGATCTCGGCTACAACACGATCCGTGGCATTCGGCTGACAGAAACGGTCCAGCTCAGGCGCCTTTGACGGCTCCCACACCAACTGCGGAACAGCCCTGAGCAGAAAGGCATTCAACCGTGACGGATCCGCAACGCTGTTCTCCAGACGCGCCTGGACAAGCTGTTCGATGCTCTCGCGCAGTTCTCGCAGCTCATCGAGCAAGCGCTCATCAAACGCACCACTTCCCAGACCAACCTGTTCAAGCCATTGAGTCGCCGACGCGTGACTGGTGAGCAGATCGCGGCGCTGCCCATCAACCATCATTCGGGTGTTGAGCAGATCCAGCGCGGGGTGGTCGGCGAGTATCAAAGGGGCCGGAAGCTGGGCGGTCGAGCCAGAGGGGGTCATTACAGTACTCCTGAAATTCTGGCGGCTATTGTAACCGATAAACACCGTACTAATAGTTACAGAGTGCAAATCTGGATTTTGATGAAATCGGCGCCTGATATGATCCTGGCCGTCAATGGCTGAAGCGCAAGACTTTGCGACCCAGTATCAGAACATGCCATGACGCCGTCGAAATTGTTCCGGGACGCAACCGACCTCGCGCTTGAAAAACTTCACGAAATTGGTTGCTTCATCGAATCCAAGTTGCTCGCTGATCGCTGTTATGGTCATTGTTGTATGAGCGAGCAGCCGCTTCGCCTCAAGACTGATTCGGGCAACGACAAATGCTTTCGCGCCAACGCCTGCTATTTCGCGGGTTGTACGCAACAAGGTTTTTTCCGAACAGCCTAGTTCAGACGCGTACGCAGCTACCTGATGACGCGTGGTGAAATGGGCATCCACCAGCCGAGCAAATCGATTGAAGCGGAGTCGAACTTCATCGCGCGCGCCGTCGCGAGGCGAGTGTTGAGCGTGCGCAGCATGCACCCGAAGCAATAAGGCATAAAGTTGATGTCGCAACAAAGGTTCCACTATGTCGCGCGGCAAATCGGATTCCGCATCAGCGTGCATGCGTCCGATAGCACTAGAGACTATGCGCAGTTCACGCGCATTGAGTAAAACATGCGGCGATTCCGAACCCGACGCCCTCCCCATGGAATACACCGTTTCCTCAGTCTCGGAACGAATGAACTCAGGGCGGAAAAATACCATCCATCCATCCCAGTCGGTCTCGCGACCAAGATCGTGAACCTGTCCAGGTCGTAGCGCGAGAAATGTGCCGGCACTGCAGGGTTCGGTTTCAAAATCCACAATCTGTCTACAACTGCCGCGCGTGACGCACAGCAGCATGTGCGCGGTATGACGATGCGCGGTCGAAAGACCGTGCCCCTGAACACGACGACGCAGTACGGATAGCTTGCAGATCTCTATGTCCAACTGGCCGGGCGAGGCTGGTTCATACCAAAGGTCAGGCGGACGGATGACAGGTGAGATCGTTGATCCGTGCGCGCGCCCAGGTCGAGCAAGAGGTGAGCGAGACATCGATTTGTCCGAAAAACACCATGAATTATCGGAATTCTACCGTGCCCTGAAACGGGAAGTGCTGAATAATATTCCCCTACTAATGCGCCATCAGGCGCCCTCACGACGGTGAATTCAGACATGGGTTACGCAACCAGTTTCGACGGCACGCAACTTTGGTTCGATACGTTGGGCACAGTAGGTACGCCGATTCTGTTGATTGCCGGCAATGGGTGCGACCATGATGCATGGCGCATCGCGTTGCCTGAATTGTCACGCGCACATCGTGTCATTTATTTCGACCATCGCGGTACGGGGCGCAGCGATGCGGCTTTTCCTGATGAGTGGTCGACGCGCGATTTCGCGCGTGACGCAGTCACGATTCTCGATGCGCTCGGCATTCAGCGTGCGCATGTCTACGGCCATTCGATGGGGGGACGTATCGCGCAGTGGTTCGCTATCGATTACCCGGAAAGGGTTGGCGCGCTCATACTCGGCGCAACATCCCCCGGCGACAGGCATGGAGTAGCGAGAACTGTTGAGGCGACTGTCGCATTATCCAGTGGTGATCCAGTTTCAATGCAGCGATTGTGCTTCACTGAGTCGTGGATTGGCGCGAATCCCGAGCTTGCAAGGAGCGGTGCGCCAAATCCGCGTGACCGGCGGGCATTTCAGATGCATCTCACCGCATCGACCGAACACGACGCTTGGCGTGCACTGCCGACGATCGTTGCGCCAACGCTCGTCATTCATGGCTCCGATGACACGCTGACATTACCGACCAATGCTGAGCGCCTTATCGACCGCATACCAGGCTCACGGCTGTTGATGATCGAAGGCGCGCGACATATTTACTGGGCAGGTTTTCCTGAAGCTCATCAGGCTGTCTTGCAACTCGTGGATCAGCATCCGCTTTAATGCTCTGCGCTGAGCCTGCGTACATTTCAGCATTGCCTGCAGGCACGCGCAAACGCTTCAGACAGCGGCTGCCACCCATTTCCGGTGCCATTGATCCTTCAACACATTTCGACATGAAAACTCACTGAACTATCGCTTTGGCGGCACGATCCTTTCCTATGCGCAGTCAACGCGACCCCGGCGGCCGGTAAATTCGTGCCGTGACCTGGCCGGGCATCGCTGAACGATAAGGAGCCGCTATGACCGTTACCGCCCATCCCGCTTACCGAAGGACACCAGGCCCGCTTCACGCGATCCTGCTGGCCGGGACCGTGCCGTTGTTTCTTGGTGCATTGTTGAGTGACATTGCCTACTACCAGACCTTCCAGATCCAGTGGGCCAATTTCGCCGCCTGGCTGATCGCCGGGGCGCTGGTGTTCTGTGGTTTTGCGCTGTTGTTCGCGCTGGTGAATCTGGTCCGTGCAGAGCACAAGTCCGGGCGTCCGGTGCTGTATTTCCTGCTGTTGCTGATCACTTGGGTGCTGGGGCTGGTCAACGCGTTCGAGCACGCCAAGGACGCTTGGGCTGTCATGCCTTCGGGCCTGGTGCTTTCAGTCATCGTGACCCTGCTGGCTGTCGTGGCCGCCTGGATCGGACTGACCAACCTGCGTTCGGGAGATGAGCAATGAGACCTCAAATCGCACTGACAGCCTTGAGCATGGCGCTGCTTCTGAGCGCCTGTGGCGGTGAGCCGGACAGTACTCAGGCGCGCGGCCCGGACCCTAAACTGCCGGAACCGCAACGCGGCCTGCTGCCGAGCATGAAGATTGCCGAGCCCGTGGCCTGGGGTGACCAGAAGCCGACCGTACCTGAAGGATTCAAGATCACCGCTATCGCGACCGACTTGCGCATCCCGCGTCAGACCCTGGTCCTGCCCAACGGCGACATTATCGTGGCCGAAGGCCGCGGTGGCAGCGCTGCCAAGCTCAAGCCGAAGGATGTTATCGCCAGCGTGATCAAGGCCGAGGGCAACACCAAGGTCAAAGGCGGCAACCGCCTGACATTGCTGCGTGACGCTGACGGCGACGGTACTTACGAAACCAAGACGGTGTTCGCCGAAAACCTCAACGCGCCTTACGGCCTCGCGTTTGCCGATGGCAAATTGTATGTGGCCAATCAGGACGCGCTGGTGCGTTTCGATTATCAGGAAGGACAGACCCAGGCCAGCGGCGCGCCGACCAAAGTCACCGACCTGCCCTCGGCCATCAACCATCACTGGACCAAAGCGTTAACCGTCAGCCCGGATGGCCGCTTCCTGTACGTCGGCATCGGCTCCAACAGCAACGTCACCGAACGCGGCATGGAAGTAGAGATCGATCGTGCGATGGTGTGGCAGATCGATGCCGCGACTGGCGCGCACAAGCCTTACGCCACCGGCATTCGCAACCCGACCGCGCTGACCATTCAGCCTGAAACCGGGCAGTTGTGGGCCGTGGTCAATGAGCGTGACGAACTGGGTCCGGATCTGGTGCCCGATTATCTGAGTTCGGTGAAGGAAGGCGGTTTCTATGGCTGGCCTTACAGCTACTGGGGCCAGAATGTCGATACCCGCGCCCAGCCGCAAAATCCGGAGAAAGTCGCCGCCGCGATCAAACCGGACTATAGCCTTGGCTCGCACGTAGCCGCACTGGGCGTGGATTTCTCCATCCCGGAAATGGGCGACAAGTTTGCCAATGGCGTTTTTGTTGGCGAACACGGCAGCTGGAACCGCGACAATCCGGTCGGCTACAAAGTGATCTTCGTACCGTTCAGCAATGGCAAGCCTTCGGGCGAACCGCTGGACTTCGCAACGGGTTTCCGTGGCGACGATGGCAAGACCCGAGGCCGCCCGGTCGGTGTGACGGTCGACCCGAAAGGTGCGCTGATCATTGCGGACGACCTGGCCAACACCGTGTGGCGAGTGACGCGTAACCAGTAACCCTCAACGCTTCGGGCCGCTTGAGTTCAAGCGGCTCGAAGACTGTCACCGTTCACAATAACCTCCCCTCGCCTGTCACTAAGATCAATGCGGCTTGATGCCCGCAAGCATCGTCAACACCTCGCCAAACGAACCGTTCGCCTCGGCAAACCGCAGCCCCTTGGCTCGCTCGACAACCAGTTCGGATGGCGTCGGCTTGATCTCGAGCAGACCGAATATCTCATCCAGAAACTCCTCCAGCGGCATCGCGCGTTCGTCATTTTCCTGACCGAGCAGCGACGTGCGCACACCCGGTGGCGCCAGCTCGATGACTTCTACAGAGGAGTCCGCCAGTTGCACCCGCAGGCTTTGCGTGAACGAGTGAACCGCCGCCTTGGTTGCACTGTAGGTCGCGGTTGCTGGCAGCGGTACGAAGGCCAATGCCGAGCTGACGTTGATGATGGTGGCGTGAGGTTGCTTGAGCAGCCGGGGCGTCAGTGCATACACCATGCGAATCGTGCCGAGCAGGTTGGTAGTCACGATGTCTTCGGCCGTGCCGAGGTACGCAGGGTCGGTCAGGTCTTCCCAGTGCATGATGCCTGCGCTGTTGATCAGCACGTTGAGGTCCGGATGGCTGCTTGCGAGCACGTCGGTAGCCTGTTGAATCGACTCGGGACTGCTCACGTCCAGTACCACCGAATCGATGCCGGGATGTTGCGAGGTAATCTCGTCGAGAATCTCTTTGCGTCGCCCGGCAACGATGACCTTGTTGCCCGCCTTGTGCAGCCGAAGCGCCAGACCCAGGCCGATGCCTGACGTACTGCCTGTGACCAGAATCGTGTTACCTGTACCGTTCATAGTAAACTCCGTCATCGCCATAAGCGGACAAATGTCCGCTTGAGCAAACTACCGGACAGTTGTCCGCTTTGCAATACGAAGAAAGGGATTGTCCATGAGTGACGACACGTCAATGCGTTCCGACGCCAGAAAAAACCGGGAACGCATATTGAAGGTCGCCGTGGCCGAACTGACGCTCGACCCTGCGGTTGCACTGAGCGTGATCGCGAAAAAGGCAGGCGTCGGCCAAGGCACGTTCTATCGGCACTTCGCCAGCCGCGAGGACCTGGTGTTCGAGGTCTATCAGTTCGAGATGCAGCAAGTGGCAGCGCTGGCGGAACAGTATCTGGCCGACCGACCACCCGAGCAGGCCCTGCGCGACTGGATGAACAGCCTTGCCGAATATGCGATGACCAAGGCAGGGCTTGCGACCGCCATCCGCCAGGCTGCCGCCACGCGGGAGTTTCCAGGCAAGTCAGGGTACGCACCGGTGCAGAACGCAGCCGAGCTTCTGCTGAAAGCCAACGAAGCGGCCGGAACGATTCGCGCCGGAATCACTACGGATGACTTCTTTCTGGCGATTGCCGGCATCTGGCAGATCGACTCACAGCGAGACTCGCAGTGCGACTGGCGCCCGCGTCTGGCCAGGCTGATGGATTTCGTGATGATCGGACTGTGCGCAGGAAGCCCACGCAGCCTCGGCGAGAAAGACGCTTGAGGCATTCATGAGCACTGTTCACAAGTGCATTCTGGATACAGGCATTATCAACCGCCGCTCTATCCCATAGCCTCATGTTCACAGCATGGGCGGCTTTTCCAACCCAACCAAGAAGGTGGCTGCAGCCAATACACGCGCAAAAAGGAGATGTTGATGAACCCTCGAACTCCATCCGGCGACGGGCTCAGACTGTCGCGGCGACAGGTTCTGATCGGTACGGCAGGATCGGCCGTGACAGCAGCGTTGGCATCAACCGAGTTCGCGCAAGCGGCTCAAGACACCTCTGCAGGGTCAGCAGACGCGCCCGCCAGCAGCCACGTAGCGTTCACGCTCAACGGCAGACGCTACAGCCTGGACGTCGACAACCGCACCACGCTTCTGGATGTTCTGCGCGAGCGCCTGCACCTGACCGGCACCAAGAAAGGCTGTGACCATGGCCAATGCGGGGCCTGCACGGTGATCGTCGAGGGGCGCAGGATCAACGCATGTCTGACGCTGGCCGTCATGCATGAAGGCGACACCATTACCACCATCGAAGGCCTTGGCACCCCTGAACGTCTGCACCCGATGCAATCGGCGTTCGTGAAGCATGACGGCTACCAGTGCGGCTATTGCACGCCCGGTCAGATCTGCTCGGCCGTCGCCATGCTCGATGAAATCAAGGCGGGCATCCCGAGCCATGTCACCCAGGACCTGAGCGCCCCGCTGATCGCTTCCACTGCGGAGATGCGCGAGCGCATGAGCGGCAATATCTGCCGTTGCGGCGCCTACTCCAACATCATCGAGGCGATTGAGGAAGTCGCGGGAGCGTCGGCATGAAGTCATTCACCTACGAGCGCGTGACCTCGGCGGAACAGGCGGTCGCAGCGGCCGCCAGACAGCCAGGCGCGAAATTCATTGCAGGCGGCACCAACCTGCTGGACTTGATGAAACTGGAGATTGAAACACCCCAGCACCTGATCGACGTCAATGGGCTGGGCTTTGACACCATCACCAAAACCGCTGACGGCGGACTGAGGATCGGCGCGCTGGTGCGCAATACGGATCTGGCCGCAGCGCCCGAGGTCCGCCGTGACTATGGCGTGCTCTCACGATCACTGCTGGCAGGCGCTTCCGGGCAATTGCGCAACAAGGCGACCACTGCAGGCAACCTGCTGCAACGCACACGCTGCGCCTACTTCTACGACACGAACCAGCCGTGCAACAAACGTCGCCCCGGTGCCGGTTGTGCGGCACTGGGCGGGGTCAGTCGTCAGCAGGCAATCATTGGCGTCAGCACGTCCTGCATCGCCAGCCATCCGAGCGACATGGCGGTGGGCATGCGTGTACTGGGTGCCCACGTGGAAACCCTCGGCGCTGACGGCCAGGTTCGCAGCTTTCCGGTCGAGGCACTGTACAAGGCCCCGGGCGACACGCCTCATCTGGAAAACACCCTGATGCCGGGAGAACTGATCACCGCCGTCACGCTGCCAAAACCGGTGGGCGGCAGGCACATTTACTACAAGGTACGCGACAGGGCGTCCTACGCGTTTGCGCTGATCTCGGTGGCGGCGATTGTGCAGCCGGACAAGACCGGTCAGATCGCGCTGGGTGGCGTGGCCTACACGCCCTGGCGCAGTGAAGAGGCCGATGCACTCCTGCCGCAGGGCGCACGCGCCGTGGCAGCCCGGTTGCTGGCCAACGCACAGCCGACGCCGCAAAACGCCTTCAAGGTGAAACTCGCGGAACGCACGATCGGCCTGGCACTGACGCAAGCCTCTGCGTAAGCCAACCCGTTCTTAAGCCAGCAGCGTCAGCCCGCATGAGCGGCTGGACGTCAGTCCGTTTGATCAGGAAACCTGACCATGAAATTCGATACGCCTGCCAGCACCAATCCCATCGATCAGCTCAAGGTCATCGGCACGCCTGCGGACCGCATCGACGGCAAGCTGAAGACCACCGGAACCGCGACCTACGCTTACGAGCAGAATGCGGCCGTGAGCAATCCGGCTTACGGCTACGTGGTCGGCGCGGCCATCGGCAAGGGACGGATTTCCTCGATTGATTCGAGCGAGGCGCGCAAGGCATCCGGCGTGATCGCCATCGTCACCCACGAAAACGCCGGCAAGCTCGACCGGGGTGAGTTTTACGTCGACCGTGCATTGGCGGGGCCTCAGGTGGATCATTACCATCAGGCCGTCGCCGTTGTGGTCGCAGAGACTTTCGAGCAGGCGCGCGCCGCGTCCGCACTGCTTCGGGTGTACTACGTTCGCGAACCCGGCTCGTTCGAATTGGCGGCGACGCTGGACTCAGCCAAGCCGCCACCGCCTTCAGGTTTCGGGCCGCCGGCACAGACCCGCATCGGCGATTTCGAGGCGGCATTCAGCGCAGCCGCATGTACGGTCGATGAGCGTTATTCCACGCCTGACCATGCCCACGCCATGATGGAGCCCCACGCCACCATCGCCCAATGGAACGGCAGCAAACTGACGCTCTGGACCTCCATCCAGCAAATGAACTGGGGTGTGCGGGACCTGGCGAAAACGCTGGGTATTCGCAAGGAAGACATCCACATGATTTCTCCCTATATAGGCGGAGGGTTTGGCGGCAAAGGCACCATTCTGTGCGACGTCGTGCTGGCGTCGCTGGCCGCACGCGAGGCCAGACGCCCGGTCAAAGTCACCCTGCCCCGCTCGCTGATGTTCAACAACCTGACCCACCGACCGGCGACCATTCAGCGAATTCGCATCGGGGCGGACAAGGACGGCACCCTCACAGCAATAGGCCATGAAAGCTGGTCCGGCAACCTGCCAGGCGGCAGGCCCGAAGCAGCTACCGCATCCACACGCGGGCTGTATGCGGGCGCCAACCGGATGACTCGCCTGAATCTGTCCGTGCTGGACCTGGCAGAAGGCAGCGCCATGCGTGCGCCGGGCGAAGCGCCGGGGATGATGGCGCTGGAAATCGCCATGGACGAGCTGGCGGATAAGCTCGGCATCGACCCGGTGAAATTTCGGGTCATGAACGACACTCAGGTCGATCCCGAACAGCCCACGCGGCCCTTCTCCAAACGCCAGCTTGTCGAGTGCCTGAACACCGGTGCCGAGCACTTCGGCTGGAACAAGCGCAACCCTGTGCCGGGCAAGGAAGTGCACGACGGCTGGCTGATCGGCATCGGCGTGGCTTCGGCGATCAGGGGCGCGCCAACCACCAAATCAGCCGCCCGCGTCCGGCTCGATCGTCAGGGTATCGTGACGGTCGAGACCGACATGACCGACATCGGAACAGGCACCTACACCATCATCGCCCAGACGGCAGCGGAGATGATGGGCGTGGACATGGACCGCGTGGTCGTGCATCTGGGCGATTCACGGTTTCCGGAATCGTCCGGCTCGGGCGGCCAATGGGGCGCGGCCTCATCAACGGCGGGCGTCTATGCCGCCTGCGTCAAACTTCGAGAAGCTGTGGCCCGCACACTGGGACTCGATCCGCAGAAAGCCGAGTTTGCCGAGGGTGAAGTACGCGAAGGCGACACGCGCCTGCCTCTGGCTCAGGCTGCGGCGCAGGGCGAAATTCAAGCCGAGGACTTCATGGAATACGGCACCTTGGCCAAGGACTACGCTCAGCAGACCTTCGGTGCGCACTTCGTCGAAGTCGGCGTCAACGCGGCGACAGGCGAGGTACGGATTCGCCGCCAGTTGGCGGTATGCGCAGCGGGCAGGATTCTGAACCCCAAGACCGCCCGCAGCCAGATCATCGGCGGGATGACGATGGGCGCAGGTGCTGCGTTGATGGAAGACTTGGTCGTGGACCACCGCCTGGGATTCTTCGTCAACCATGACCTTGCGGGCTACGAAGTACCAGTGCATGCCGACATCCCGCATCAGGACGTGATCTTTCTCGATGAAGTGGACGTGTACGCAACGCCGCTGAAAGCCAAGGGCGTGGGCGAGCTGGGCATTTCCGGCGCTGCTGCAGCGATTGCCAATGCCATCTACAACGCGACCGGCGTGAGGGTTCGGGACTACCCGATCACCCTGGACAAACTCATCGATCATTTGCCCGAAATCGTCTGATCCCTCACCTCGCCCATGGAGTCCTGAATGCAACTGAGCCGCGCAAATCTGGCAGACATCGTCTATTTCCTCGCCATTGCGCGACATCAGAGCTTCAGCAAGGCGGGCCTTGAAGTCGGCATCAGTGCCTCGGCCCTCAGTCATGCGATGAAAGGGCTTGAGGCGCGACTGGGTGTGCGTCTGCTCAACCGCACCACCCGCAGCGTGACGCTGACGGTGGCAGGCGAAGAACTGCAGGGACTGATCAGTGCCCCTGTGCATGATATCGGGCAGGCACTGGAAGCGCTGAATCGCCTGCGTGACGAACCCGCCGGACGTATCCGCCTGAATGTCCTGAGCGATGGGGCCGAATTGCTGCTGGGGCCGGTCCTGCCGGTCTTCATCGAACGCTACCCGGACATCGAAATCGACCTGACCGTGACCAACAAGATGGTCGATGTGATCGGCGACGGGCATGACGCGGGCATCCGCTTTGGCGGCACCGTCCCGGAAGACATGATTGCCCAGCGGTTGTCGCCCGACATTGCCTGGGCGGTGGTCGGCACCCCTGAGTACCTGCAGCGTTTCGGCACACCGACGCATCCCGAGGACTTGAAACAGCACCGCTGCCTGCGCATTCGTCTGGGCAATGCACGGCTCTACGACTGGCAGTTCATGAAGGATGGCCAGGCACTGGAAGTCGAGGTGCCGGGCACCATAACGATCGATGAAACACGTATCGGCGTTGCACTGGTCACCCGTGGCGCGGGGCTGATGTACGTGCCGGCCGCCATCGTCGAACCCTACACTGCAGCCGGCTCATTGCAGCGCGTGCTGGAAGACTGGACGCATGTGGATCCGGGGTTTCACGCTTATTACGCAAGCTTCAGGCAGGTGCCCGTCGGACTGCGTCTGCTGATCGAACTGATCCGCGAACTGCAGCCGATGGGTGCCCTGCCCTGACACTGCCCCTAGCCTTCCTGACGCTTGCTGAACACGTCCTTGAACACCGGCACCGCCGAGAACGTGTTGGGCCAGCCCGCATAAAACGCCAGCTGCGTGAGCATTTCGGACGCTTCGCTCTGCTTCAGGCCATTGTCCATGGCGCGATTGAGGTGAAAGGTCACCTGCGCTACCTGCCCGTTGGCGACCAGCGAGCTGACGGTAATCAGGCTGCGGTCCCTGGGCGCCAGACCCGGCCGCAGCCATAGGTCGCGAAACAGCGCCCTGGTGGTGTATTCGACAAGTCCAGGCGCTACTGGACCGACGTTCTTGTCCACCTGCGCGACGCGCGCCTGTTCAGTGGCCTCGTCGAGCGGCAACCGGGTCGGCGAGACCGGAGCCAGTTGATCGGCACCAATGTTGCGTGCGGCAAACACATCCTTCGCGACCAGAAGTGTCGCCGTGGCATTGCCCCAGCCCGAGTAATACGCCAGGTGATTGATGGTTTCCGAAAGCTCCAACGGCGTGACGCCATTGTCCAGCGCCCTATTGAAGTGGTACGCCATCTCGACCGTCTGACCTCGCGAGATCAGCACGGCCACGGTCACCAGGCTTCTGTCGCGCGGGGACAGACCGGGGCGTTTCCACACCTCGCCCAGCAGCAGTACATCGGTAGTGTGGGCCAGCGCCGGAGAAACGGCGCGTGCGTCGTCGGGCGTGGGAACTGCAGGTAAATTCATGCTGGAAAGTCCTTTGTCAGTGGCGGCACAGGCGGTGAGCAGAACGGCGAAGGTCGAGAGCATCAGTTTGACGGCCGTCATCGTCTGGCCTCGTACTGGGCATCCGTGACCGGCTCCAGCCATTCGACGTTCTTGCCGTCCTGCGCTTCCTGAATGGCCATGTGCGTCATGCCGGTGGTGGACGTCGCCCCATGCCAGTGCTTGACGCCCGGCGGTGTCCAGATCACATCGCCCGGCCGGATCACCTGCTTCTCGCCACCCTCCTGCTGTATCCAGCCCGTACCGGCGGTCACGACCAGGTTCTGTCCCAGCGGATGGGTGTGCCACATGGATCGAGCGCCTGGCTGGAACGTCACGTAGGCGGCGGATACGCGTGAAGGCGCGCTTGCGGGAAACAACGGATCGATACGGGCTGCACCGACAAACGTTGCCGGTGCACCCGCGATGGATGCCTGCGCGCCATTGCGAACAATGTTCATGGTCGACCCGCTGGACGCATCGGCGGCGTTTGCGCTCAACGGTGACATCAGGATCGAGGCCAGGGTCGATAACGCTGCGAGTGTTCTCATCGGTAAGCTCCTGCTAACGGGTAATCGATACCCACGTTAGTGGACAGCCCACCATGCGACTACCGGCCCCCTGTCTCATGAACCGATGAGCCGCACTCATCAATCAGACGGTTTCTGCCGCACGTCACGCTGGGGTGCTCAAAGAAGGCTTCAAGGTAGTACTTGCAGAAGACGTGATAATTGGTAAATCCGCACAGTGCGGCAATCTGTCTGGGGCTATGATGGTTACTGGAAGCGGACAGCAGACGCCGTGCTTTATTTATCCGCACGTATCTCAGAAACGCGATAGGCGTGGTGTTCCTGTAACGCTTGAACCCGGATTGCAGCGAGCGCACGCTGAGACCGGCGTGCACCGCCACTTCTGCGACCGTCAGATGAGGGTCGGTATTGTGCTCCATGAAATCCATTGCCAGCTTTATCGAATGCGGCGTGGGTGTGGTGTTGGCCGACGTGCCTGTCATCGCCCGGCTGTAATTGTTGTCGAAATTGGACAACACGAAACCGATCAGACTTTCCTTCAAACTGTTTGCCACATTGATCAATGGCGTTCGCGAGTGGGTCATTACCTCGAACAGCGTATCCACCAACTTCAGAATGATAGTGATCTGTGCGGCACTGGCGGCGCCCCGACTGAAATAGATCCGTGTTTTAGGAGGGGCACCGATGAGTAACGTCAGGTACTTGAGCATGTCTGAATGGGCAAAATAAAGGGTGGTGTAGCGCACGCCAGGCGCATACGCGGCTTGGAACACCTCCCGCTGATCCACTAACGCTATCGAGCCGGGTGCAACTTTATAACGGCCTGTCCGTGTCTGCCAGTTGAGCGAACCTGCGTGAGGAATGGTCATCAGAAAACCGTCCATGACATTGGTCGTCTGGTAACCCCAGCCAGACTGACTCAGCGAGTTGGCAACAAAGGAGTTGCCCAGCAGGCAGACACGTTTGCAGTAATCGAAGCGGCCCTGTTCGCCGGGACTGATTGACATAAAATTGTCATAAAGCTGGAAGTGCTCGGATGCTCTTTCGACGTCCCGAATTTCAAGCCCGGTTAAATAATACGTATCCACTTACCCACATGACCCCTGCGTTCTCAACCTGCGTCAGTGTACGCCGGAAACTCTGACAGAAAACCATCCCGATCATGTGACCGCTGTAACGAAAGTCCGACATCAAGAAAAGCGCACGCTTTCAAGAAAAGCGCGGGTTTAATTGTTCCCAGGGATAGCGTCTTACAGGGCGTCGAGATAGCGTAGATATCAGAAGGCCACTAACTGAAGACGGGAGCCGTTCATGATGAAGTCCACTTGTTATGACGATGAGGCTGCTATTCGATACCGACAGTTTACTGACCAGATCATCAATGAAGTCAGCGCTATCCTCTTTTCGGTGCGCACCCTGGAAAACCGGTTTTCGTTGATCAGCCAGTCCGTAACCCAAACCATCGAAACCCTGAGCAGGCACGATCAAGACCTGCCCGCACTGATTGCAAGGCGTGATCTGAGGCGATTCCTGACTTCACTGGAAGCTTTGAAAGACAAGGTGAGGCTCAACCTGACGCTGGTGATTCAAAGTGCAAGGGCCTCGATCCGATTGACCCTACAACAACTCGACGAACTGTCGGGATCGGAAAACATCGCGGTGGACACACAGCGTCAAGCCAGGCTGCTGGAGTGCATCGCCGTGCTCAATCGGCTGGATCATGAACTCGTGAACGCGGCTATCACCTGACACTTTTGTCCGTTGCACGATTGCAGGACATGCACTTGACGCGCTCTACCAGTGGCCAAGTCTTTTTATAGCGATCGTTTTATCACTCATTCTATTTATGCCGGAGAGCACCATGTTTTTAATGAAGAAAAACAAGAATAAGGTCACCCCCTCGCCTGAAGATGCAGCCGGCCGGGAAATCATTGCGCAGGCCATTAACCAGACCATGGCGATGGCAAGGATCGACATCAACGGTTTTATCACTCACGCCAATGAAAAGTTCGCAGATGCACTGGCCTGCACGGTCGAACAGGTCGTGAGCATGAACGAAGCTGACTTTCATGTTCGAAAACAACCTTGCACCGGATTTCGAGAGGCGTTCGCACTTGGCAAGTGTATTTTCGGCACATTCAGAAGAGTGGCAAAAACAGGAGTTTCTGTCTGGTTCGAGGGCAGCTATACGCCGCTGCGCACCGAAAAGGGCTCGATCGACGGTGTCATCTTCTACGGTATTGATATTTCCGGCACCGTCTCGCAGGAGCTGAAGGCCCGCAGCGTTATGAATGCACTGAGTCTGGCGACGGCAATGATTGAATTCGATCCACAGGGAAACATTCTTGAAGCCAATGAAAACTTCCTCAAGGTCATGGGGTATTCGGCCAACGACCTGAACGGCAAACATCATCGACTGTTCTGCGACCGAGAATTCGTCGACAGCCCTCAGTACACAGACTTCTGGGACACACTGCGGACGGGGCGTTTTTCAAGCGGTCTTTACAGGCGGCTGGACAAAAAAGGCAATACCGTCTGGCTGGAAGCTTCCTACACCCCAGTCTTCAACGCTGACGGCGAACTTTACAAGGTGGTCAAGTTCGCCAGCGACGTCACCACCCGCGTGCAAAAAGCCGAAAAAGAGTCCCACGGCGCATCCCAGGCCTACCTGATCAGCAGAAGGACCGAGACGCTGGTGGAATCGGGGTCAACGATCATCAACGACACCGTCAGCGAGATGCAGAAAATCTCGCAAAGTATCGAACACTCCGCGCAGCTCGTCGCCCAGCTGGGAAGCCGCTCCGAACACATCACCAAGATCGTCAACACGATCAAGAACATTGCAGACCAAACCAACCTGCTGGCACTCAACGCCGCCATCGAAGCCGCGCGCGCAGGCGAGCAAGGACGGGGATTCGCGGTCGTGGCTGACGAAGTACGGCAACTGGCCAGTCGTACCAGCCAGTCCACCACGGAAATCGCCAAAATGATCGCCGTTATTCTTCAGGAAACGCGCACGGCAGTGGACAGTATCAACCTGTCCAAGGACGCAGCAGAGCGCGGGGTCCAACTGGCCAATGCGGCAGGCGATGCAATGGCAGGCGTGCGGGAAGGCACACAGAGTGCGGTAATGGCAGTCAGTGCAGTTGCCAATAAAGCAGGCGCCATTACGCCCTGAGAGCAGACGTCAGAACGTCGTCCATCAGCGAGCCGTGCTCGGCCGCATTGCACTGGGACGCAGCCATTCACCACCGTTCGTCGATGATGCCCGGATCCGACTAAACCACCAGGCACGTGTCTTTTCTACACCCTCATCTGATCATTGAATCAACGAGGTGATTAATAATGAAAGCCATCAGAATTGCAGCGTTCGGCGGACCTGACGTGATGTCGCTGCAGGACGTGGAAAGACCCCGGGCGCAGCCGGGCGAAGTGCTGGTGAAAGTCATCATGGCCGGCATCAACCCGGTCGATTACAAGATTCGCGAAGGTCAGTACACCGAAGTCAAAGAAGATCGCCTGCCGCTGACCCTTGGCCGTGAGGTGGCTGGAGTGGTCGTGCAGACAGGCGACGGTGTGCTGGAGCTCAATGAGGGAGACCGTGTATTCGGCATGATCGGGGCAGACGGTGGCTACGCTGAATACGCCCGCGTGCCCGCCGAGCATCTGGCGCGCATTCCCGATGCACTGGACTGGCAGACCGCGGCTGGCCTGCCACTGGCGGGGCACACCGCCTGGCAGGCGTTGGTCGAGCATGGGCATATCGAACAGGGACACAAGGTGCTGATACACGGTGGCAGCGGCGGCGTCGGACATCTGGCAGTTCAATTCGCCAAGGTCAAAGGTGCCGAGGTCTACGCGACCGCGTCGGCCGAGGGCCTGCAGTTTCTCGAGTCGCTGGGGGTGGATCGCGCCATCAACTACAAGGACGAGCGCTTCGAAGACATCTGCAAGGATTTTGATCTGGTGATCGATCTGATCGGGGGTGAAACCCAGTCGCGTTCATGGCAGGTGCTGGGCGAAGGCGGACGGCTGGTCTCGACGCTGGAAATGCCCGACGCCAATCATCCGCAGGCGGCCGGCAAGACCGGAACACGCTTCATCGCCGATCCTCGCGGCCAGGAGCTTGCCGAGATGGCCGGGTATGTTGACGCTGGCGAGGTATCGGTAGTGATCGCGAAGACGTTTGCGTTGGAGCAAGCCAGGGAAGCACTGGATTACCTTGCCAATGAGCATGTGCATGGCAAGGTACTGCTGCAGGCTCACGAAGCATAGGTCTCTGACCTTTCTTATCACTGACCGGCAAGGCAGCGACGAATAGCGTCAAGTCGTCGTTGCCACTGCGACGGTGGTCCGTCTCACACGACGCTGGCGCGCTGCAGGCTGCTTTTATGACCGACGCCTGCAGACTGCAAACGACTGACCAGATCCTCGCGCGCCGCTCGCCCGCCCGAACGTACATATTCAAGTTCCGCAGCAGTGATCAGCACGATGGGCACCAATGTCACGGGTGACAGCGGCATGTCTTCGATCCGCACGGAGAAATCTGGCTCGGGACCACCGAGCAGCACACCTGCACAGTCGTCCTCGGTCACGAATAGATCAGGGATCTGGTCGCTCATCGAATGGGACTGACTGAAGCCGGGCAGTTCAAGCGATAACACGCCGTACTGTGCGAGCTGATGAGTGACACCGCCCGCGTCCGCCACTGTCTTCGCTACATGCTCAAGCAGTTCGAATGCCCAGCTGCGCTTGAAAGGATCGACGTCTCCTGCTGCTCCGCGGGCATGATCTGGAATATCGGAGGTTTCCAGAAACAGCTCCATCTCGAACCCGTTGCCTGCGCCTTCAACATCGTCAAAAGGATCTGATAACCCGTCCGTGGCAAGAATGATCGCGGGGTCACGGCGCACCACTCGATAGGCTTGCCGGGTCGAAGGCCAGTATGGCCCGCCATTGAAGCTCGGACTGATGAGGTAGGCAATGACGTCTTGCTCGACCTTGCCAACGGTTGCCCAGTGGCGGTCCAGGCACTCACTGCTGGCCTGACGGACGGATTCATTGTTCGACTCGGCATCGCCTGAAGACGTTTCGAACGATTCTTCAAATTGCGTTGTGCTCTGAGTGTTTTGAGGCGCAGACGTTTTCGACGAACCAAAAAGCTTTTTGAAGAAATTCATATGCCGTCCTTGCTGGGTTTCGGAGTTTATCAGTCGAGCCATTATCTTCCTTGAAGAAGACGATATATCCCGATAGAAGTTTCCGACGCAAAGGCGTAGAGGGTTGTCGCACACACGGCCGAACATCGCGGAATCACATCGCCCAAACGCAAAAAACCCGCCGAAGCGGGTCGTTTTGCGAAACATGACCATCCCGACATCCTGTCAGTAGCCTCCTGGCAATGGTCGATCCTCCCTGATCGCTGCACCGCTCCTTCGCTACAGCTGTTGAATTGGATCCTACCTATGCTTGGGGTCGGTGCAAAGAGCCAATGACGTCTACGCGTGTAAGCTTTTCGCCATAGCGCTGCAAATGCTCATTCACACCGCACGCAGATCTGCTCGAACCAGGACGAGAAATCCGGCCATTTCTCATCGGTAGGTCCGTTGTGAGACCAATATTTGACTTCACCTTTCTGTGAAACACAGAAATAGTCGCCATTGTCTTCAATAAAGGGCAGCCATTTTTTCGGGAGCTTGAATTGATTCCATGCCACTTGGGCAATCTCGAACAAATCGACATGGCTGGAACCGGGGAGGATAACGGCCGGTTCGAAACTGGCATTCGCGACGTTACTCCCGCTTTTGAGAAAATCTATGTAAGCGGCCGGAAAAGGAAAATTCAAGCTGCGCTCTGCCTTGGCGATTTCAGCATCTGTGGGTATACGAAACGGGTCAGTGGTCAAATTGAAAGTACCTTCCTGAAAACTACACTCCAGCAGCTTAGCAATAACTGCCTGGGTGAATGAAATTCGTAGATCAGGAACCTACCTTATTTATCGAATGCATACGCCCGCCTTTATCAAAACCCTGACTGCTGAAGAAGCACTGACATCTGCTTCTGCCCGCAGGGCGTGGGAGCTATCGGAGGTTACGACGGCAGCGATGGGCTGCGCAGCGGCCCCAGATTGCATCTGACACACCGAATGCGCAGGTTTCTGCGGCACTACGTCGAAGCCGCGGTGGGGCCTCCCGTCAATATTGAGCCCCTCACAAACCCGGTGCTACCATGCGCGACCGCCATGCAGGCAAGGGAATATCCGGTTCATGAGCAGCATTCGCGAGCGCAATAAAGAACTCATCCTGCGCGCCGCCAGCGAGGAATTTGCCGACAAGGGCTTCGCTGCCAGCAAGACCAGCGATATTGCCGCCAAGGCCGGTGTCCCCAAGCCCAACGTCTATTACTACTTCAAGTCCAAGGAAAATCTATACCGCGAGGTGCTGGAAAGCATCATCGAACCTATCTTGCGTGCTTCCACGCCCTTCAATCCCGAAGGCGTGCCGGCCGAAGTGCTCAGCCGCTACATTCGCGCCAAGATCCAGATTTCCCGAGACCTGCCGTTTGCGTCGAAAGTGTTTGCCAGCGAGATCATGCACGGCGCGCCGCACCTGACCCCGGAGCAGATCGAACAGCTCAACGGACAGGCCCGGCACAACATCGAATGTATTCAGGCGTGGATCGACAGCGGACAGATTGCCCCGCTCGACCCGCACCATCTGATGTTCACGATCTGGGCTGCGACCCAGACGTACGCCGATTTCGACTGGCAGATCGCAACCGTGACCGGCAAGGCCACGCTGGAAGACAGCGATTACGAAGCGGCGACCCGGACCATCCTGCGTCTGGTGCTCAAGGGCTGTGAGCCAGACAGGTAGCGCTGCAAAAACGCTTTCCCCAAAACGCAAAAAACCCGCCGAAGCGGGTCGTTCCTGCACATGTCCATCCCGACATCCTGTCAGTAGCCTCCTGGCAATGGCCGATCCTCCGTGATCGCTGCACCGTTCCTTCGCTGCAGTTGTTGAATTGGATCCTACATTCACTCAGTGGCATCCGATAGAGCCAATGACGCCTGTTGGTGTAAGCCTTTCGCTATGGTGCCCAAAAAGTTCCGTAACCCTGCAAATAAATGTGACGCTTATCTCATGTTTGGTCATGATGCGCCGAGAAGCTGGAGAGGCCCTGATATCAGGCGTTGGCGCCGGTCGGTCTGTCAGTTTCAAAGAAGAAAAAGAAAAAATAACGTATGGGGTCGAGATCATGAATATGCGCAGTCTTTCCATCAGCCGTCGGTTATGGCTGATTCTTATCGTTTCTGTGCTGATGCTCTTTGTCCTCGCAGCCACCCTGCTCAAGCAGATTCACGACGATCTGTATCAGGCCAAGGCCGAGAAGACCATGCACGTGGTCCAGACCGCCAGTGGCATTCTTGCCTACTATCAAGGCCTGGAAGCCGCTGGCACCATGCCGCGCGAAGCCGCCCAGCAGCAGGCCTTGAAAGAAATCAAAGGATTGCGTTACAGCCAGAATGACTATTTCTGGATCAACGACCTGCAGCCCGTGATGATCATGCACCCGACCAACCCCAAGCTCGAAGGCCAGAACCTGTCGGCCATCCGGGACCCGGACGGTTTCGCGGTGTTCAACGAAATGGTCACCGTCGTCAAAAGCAAGGGCGCCGGTCTGGTCAACTATCGCTGGCCCAAGCCAGGCGCCACCGATCCGGTGAAAAAAACTTCTTACGTCCAGCTGTTTCAGCCCTGGGGCTGGATCCTCGGTTCCGGCGTGTACGTGGACGATGTGGCCGCAGAGTTCAAGGCGCAGATGTGGAACGCCGGGATCTTCATCGCGGGCATCGTGGTCGTCATGATCCTGATGCTGACCCTGATCGTGCGCAGCATAGTGCGTCCTCTCAGAGCAGCGGTCAGCGCGATGGGCAATATTGCCAGCGGCGAAAGCGATCTGACCCGCACCCTGGAAACCCATGGCAGCGACGAGATCACTGAACTGGGCACTCATTTCAACGCCTTCATTGCCAAGCTGCGCAACGTGGTGAGTCAGTTGCAGAGCTCTGCCGTGGCACTCGGGCAGGCGTCCACCGATCTGGGCAGCAACGCCGAACAGGCGCAGAACCGCAGCCAGCAGCAGTCTCAGCAGATGGATCTGGTGGCCACCGCCGTCAACGAAGTCACCTATGGTGTGCAGGACGTGGCCAAGAATGCCGAACACGCTGCCAGTGAAATGCGCAATGCCGAGTCCCAGGCGCAGCAGGGTCAGGTCAACATCGACAACAGCCTGCGCCAGATCGAACACCTCTCGGGTACGATCGGTCAGGCGGTGGAAGTCATGCATACGCTGTCCAGCGAGAGCACCCAGATTGGCGGTGTGCTGGAAGTGATCAGCTCGATTGCCGAGCAGACCAACCTGCTGGCTCTGAACGCGGCCATCGAAGCGGCACGCGCGGGCGAACAGGGTCGCGGCTTTGCCGTGGTGGCAGACGAAGTACGCCTGCTGGCGCAACGGACCCAGAAATCCACAGCCGAAATCCAGGCGATGATTGAACGTCTGCAGCGGCACTCGGACGCGGCAGTCAAGGTCATCGGCGACAGCAGTCGCTCCTCGCAGCTGACCATCGAACAGGCCAATCAGGCGGGCCAGAGCCTGAGCTCGATCAGCCAGGCCTTGCGCAACCTCAACGGCCTGAACGCCTCCATCGCCAGCGCCACGCTGCAACAATCCCACGTGGTCGATGACATCAACCAGAACGTCACCCAGGCTGCGCAACTGTCGCAGAGCACCGCGCTGGCCGCCGAACAGTCCACCACGGCCAGTCAGCACCTGAGAAGGTTGAGCGATCAGTTGAACGACCTGCTGAAGCAATTCCGCGTGTAATTGATCGGTTGGAAGGTCTGCGTGGGAACCTCCAGCAGACCCCGTTGCCTGAGACCTGTTCACTAACTGCAGGGGGTCACATGCGCACACTGGAATTGGCAGGCAGAACCGTGCCAGTGCTGGGTCAAGGCACCTGGCACATGGGTGAAAAAGGTCATTTACGCTCGGCCGAGATTGCCGGGCTGTGTCGCGGCATCGAACAGGGCCTGACCCTGATCGACACCGCTGAAATGTATGCCGACGGCGGCGCCGAGGAAATCGTCGGGCAAGCCATTGCCGGGCAACGCGACAAGGTGTTCGTCGTCAGTAAGGTCTATCCGCACAACGCCAGCCGTACCGGAATTCCAAAAGCCTGCGAAGCCAGCCTGCGCCGGATGAATACCGATTACATCGATCTTTATCTGTTGCACTGGCCGGGCCAGTACCCGCTGACCGAGACCGTCGAAGCGTTCGAACGTCTGCGCGAGGAAGGCAAGATCGGTGCCTGGGGCGTTTCCAATTTCGATGTGCCGGACATGATCGAGCTGGACAACCCGCGTTGCGCCACCAATCAGGTGCTGTACAACCCGGAGCAGCGTGGCATCGAGTTCGACCTGATGCTGTGGAGCGCCAATCGTCACCTGCCGCTGATGGCATACTGCCCGATCGGCCAGGCGGGTGATCTGCTGTACCACCCTGCCCTGCATGAAATCGCCAATCGCCACAGCGCCACGCCTGCGCAGATATCGCTGGCATGGGTGCTGCGCCAGGACAACATGATCGCCATTCCGAAAGCGACCGACCCCGAGCACATTCGCCTGAACGTCGCAGCCGAACAGATCAGGTTGACTGAGCAGGACCTGGCCGATATCGACCGCGCCTGGCCGACGCCAACCCGGAAAATGCCTCTGGCGATGGTCTGATCACTTGGGATCTTGTCGCCACTGCCGGCCACTTCCTGAACGGCACTGGCGGCGAGTCTCACATCCTCCTTATTGTCGCTGGTGTTTTGTTGGTGCCGCCCGGTACGAACGCTGCGGACCTGCCCGGCTGGTGGACGAAACTCGGGACTGCTCATTCGCGTGAATCGCAGGTGATCAAGCTACTCATCGGGGGCACCTGGTTGGAAAAACAGCAGCATCGGCGTCGAATGATCCCAAAAATCGCCTGATTCCAGCGGTGCGAGAAAAGAAAGATCCAGTAACAAACCGTCACAAATATGAAATAACCGCTTGTCATCATGCGCACTTCGCCTGCCCGTCCGGGCCTGGCCGCACGTGGACTGCCATGAACAACAGCATCGCGCACCATCATCAGGACTCGGATCTGTTCGGCCTGCTTTACGGCTTCCGCTTTCGCCCCGGAGAAAGTGGTCAGGAAATCGGCTCGGTCGCGGCGCTCGATTACCTGCAGAACCCGACCGACAGCAATGACTTCATCTGGCTGCACCTCAATCTCTCCCACGCCGCCTGCGAGCGCTGGATGAAGACCCAGCTGGAACTGCCCGAAGAGTTTTTCGAGGCCCTGCACGAAGGCTCGCGCTCGACCCGTATCGAACATGTGGACGCCACGCTGCTGGCGGTGGTCAACGATGTGGTGTTCGACTTCAACCGGCTCTCGACCGACATTTCCACCCTGTGGGTCTGCGCCCGCCAGCGCCTGCTGATCACGGCCAGGCTGCAACCGTTGCGTTCGGTGGACAAGCTGCGCTCGTCCGTCAAACGCGGCGAGCAGTTCGACTCGCCGCTGGAGCTGCTGGCTCATCTGTTGAGCGATCAGGGTGAGGTACTGACCCAGTTTCTGCGCAAGACCAGCGTCAATGTCGACCGTATCGAAGACCAGTTGCTGTCCCAGCGCCTGAGCAACAACCGCTCGGAACTGGGTGCGATGCGCCGAGTGCTGGTGCGCCTGCAACGTCTTCTGGCGCTGGAGCCGGGTTCGCTGATGCGCCTGCTGCATCGCCCGCCACAGTGGCTGCGCGAGCAGGATGTGCAGGCGCTACGCCAGTCCATCGAGGAATCGTCCTTGGTCATCAACGACCTGACGGCACTGGGCGAACGCATCAAGCTGCTGCAGGAAGAGATCGCCGCCAACCTCAACGAGCAGAGCAGCCGCACCCTCTTCACCCTGACCGTCGTGACGGTGCTGGCCCTGCCGATCAACATCGTCGCCGGTTTCTTCGGCATGAACGTGGGTGGCGTACCACTTGCCACTGACCCGGAAGGCTTCTGGATTCTGGTGGCCCTGGTCGCGACCTTCACGTTGGTGGCGGGTCGCTGGGCCTTTCGCAAGCGCGGCGATTACTGACGCTTTCTTCAGTGAGCTGACGATGCCGGTGATCAGGAAACCTGTCTGAATAACCGATGAATTGACCCGTGTCGCATCTCTGTCACATTTTGCAATGACCATGGCAGTAATCTTTCAATCAGGTACTGCACACATGGCTATCAGCTCACTTTCCCCCGATGCCTCTGGCGGGGCGAGCCTGTCGGCAACCCAGTTCGGGCGCAAACCCGGTCGCCTGACCATGACGATTTTCTTCGCCATCCTCATCGCAGGGCTGGCGTTCACCGGTTACAGCCTCAAGCAGGATGTGGATGACATGGGCACGGTGGTCACCACCTGGACGCCCTTCATCCTGCTGGGCGTGGCATTGCTGATCGCGCTGGGCTTCGAGTTCGTCAACGGATTCCATGACACGGCCAACGCCGTGGCCACCGTGATCTACACCCACTCGCTGCCGCCGGGCTTTGCGGTGGTGTGGTCAGGGTTCTTCAATTTTCTGGGTGTAATGCTGTCCAGCGGCGCGGTCGCCTTTGGCATCATTGCCCTGCTCCCTGTAGAGCTGATTCTGCAAACCGGTTCGTCAGCCGGTTTCGCGATGATCTTCGCCCTGCTGATCGCTGCGATCATCTGGAACCTGGGCACCTGGTGGCTGGGGCTGCCCGCGTCGTCTTCGCACACGCTGATCGGCTCGATCATCGGCGTCGGCATTGCCAACGCGCTGATGCACGGGCGTGACGGCACCAGCGGTGTGGACTGGTCGCAGGCGACCAAGATCGGTTATTCATTGCTGCTTTCGCCGCTGGTGGGTTTCGGCTGCGCAGCACTGCTGTTGCTGGCCATGCGCATGTTTATCAAGAACCGCGCGCTCTACAAAGCGCCAGAAGGCAACGCCCCGCCACCGTGGTGGATCCGCAGCCTGCTGATCGTCACCTGCACCGGCGTATCGTTCGCCCACGGTTCCAACGATGGGCAGAAAGGCATGGGGCTGATCATGCTGATTCTGGTCGGCACCCTGCCGATGGCCTACGCGCTGAACCGCACCATGCCTGCCGATCAGGCAACGCAGTTCGCGGCAGTGGCCGAAGTCACGCAACAGGCGCTGATTCGCAGTGCTCCACTCCCGGCCCCGAAAGACTCGCGCCAGACGCTCTCGGACTATCTGGTCAGCAAGGAAGCGACGCCTGACCTGATCCCGGCGCTGGCGGTGATGGCGGGCAAGATCGGCAATGAAGTGCGCAGTTACGGTTCGCTGTCCAAAGTGCCTGCCGAAGCGGTCACCAACGTTCGAAACGATATGTACCTGACTTCGGAAACCATCCGTGTGATGGAGAAAAACAAGGTCGGAAACTTCGACGCAGACACCCAGACCAAGCTGGAAGCCTTCAAGAAGCAGATTGATGACGCCACGCGTTTCATTCCGACCTGGGTCAAGATCGTGGTCGCGATTGCGCTGGGTCTGGGCACCATGGTTGGCTGGAAACGGATCGTGGTGACGGTAGGCGAGCGGATCGGCAAGACCCACCTGACCTACGCCCAGGGCGCCTCGGCCGAAGTGGTAGCAATGTTCACCATCGGCGCAGCGGACATGTACGGCCTGCCGGTTTCAACGACTCATGTGCTGTCTTCCGGCGTGGCGGGCTCGATGGTCGCCAATGGCTCGGGATTGCAGATGCGCACCTTGCGTAACCTGGCAACGGCCTGGGTGCTGACACTGCCTGCGGCGATTCTGTTGTCGGGGTCGTTGTACTGGGTGTTCAGTCATTTGTTTTGAATGAGCATCTGGCGCGCTCATTCTTATACATAAATCCGCCTCACCACTGATCGTGCCCACTCTGCGTGGGCATGCATCCCGTGACGCTCTGCGTCACATTCAAGAGCGGACGCGGAGCGTCCTGAGCGGCATTCCCACGCGGAGCGTAGGAACGATCAGCGTGATCTCAAGCACGCCGATCATGCCCACGCCTGTGCTCAGCGTTATACCCGAGTCTTGCTGCGACCACGGACTGTGGGATCAAGGCATCACCGGATCCGGCGGCACGTCACCTTCGGTGCTGGTGTCGATACTCACCACCACCGACATCCCTGGCCGGAGCCGTTCGAGCAGCGGTTGGTTGTCATCGACCACGATCCGCACCGGTATACGCTGGGAGATCTTCACGAAGTTGCCGGTGGCGTTATCCGCAGGCAACAGGCTGAACTCGGATCCGGCGGCAGGCGATATACGCTGCACGCGGCCATGCATGGTCTGGTCATCCAGCGCATCGACGGTAAAGCTGACCGATTGCCCCAGGCGCACGTCGGCCATCTGGGTTTCTTTCATGTTGGCGATGATCCAGCGTCGTTCCGGCACCAGTGCCATCAACTGCGCGCCGGAATTGACGTAAGCCCCGAGGCGCACACCGATCTGTCCCAGTTGCCCGTCACGTGGTGCCACGATGCGGGTGTTGTCCAGGTCGATACGTGCCAGCTGAATCGCCGCCTCGGCGTTGGCGACCGAAGCCTCCAGTGAACCCCGGTTGACGATCACCGTTTGCAGGTCCTCGCGGGCGATCTGCAAGGTTGCCTTGGCTTCAGCGACCGCGGCACTTGCCTGGGCATCGGCGGCACGGGTCACGTCCAGCTCGCTTTTCGAAACCGAGCCATCGGTCACCAGCGCCTGATTGCGGCGCAGGTCGGCGGCGCTCTTGCGGCTCTGGGCGATGGTGTTCTGCAACTGGGCCTGACGCTGAACAATGGTCGCCTCGGCGCTGCGCCGCTGTTGCAGGTTGTTGGCCAGCGAGGCCTTTTGCACGTCCAACTGGGCCAGCGCCTGATCCAGACGCTGCTTGTAAATACGATCATCCAACCGCACCAGCAGGTCGCCCGTCTTGACGAACTGGAAGTCCTGCACCGGCACCTCGTACACGTAGCCGCTCAGTTGCGGGCTGATCAACGTGGTCTGGCCCCGCACCTGCGCATTTTCGGTGCTCTGGATCGGGCTGGTGAACGGAGGCAATTGCCACGCATACAGAACGATCAGCACACCGGCCAGCGCGACGGCTCCAAACAGAACTGAGGAGATGATGCGCTTGCGTCGCGAACTCGGGCGGCTGGTAACCGGTGATTTCAGCGGTGCAGGAGCCGGTCCGTCAGTGCGCTTCACGGTTTCGCCACTCGCAGCAGCGCTGCGCTCGGCATCTGGGTTGGGGTTAGGCGTGTTGGGTTCGGTCATGAAGGTTGTGCGCCGGTCGGTGATACGGAAGGCGGAGCGGCTGGTGCAACAGGGGCCAGCGCCTGAGGTTGAGTGGTCATTTTCAGCCAGATGACCCGAAAGGAAATCCAGACCATGGTCAGTACCGCAATCAACGCGATCAACATGAACACGTCGTTGTACGCCAGCACGTTGGCCTCGCGGGTGGCCGCCGTGGCCATGGCGCGGATGCCCTGAACGTTGCGTTGCGACGGGTCGGCGATCACCGAACCGTAACTGGCGCCGTAGCTCTGCAGCCGTGACTGCACCAATGGGTTGATCAACGTCAGGTGCTCGACAATGTGGCTGGAGTGAAACTTCTCGCGCACGATCTGGAACGTGCCCAAGGCAGCAGACCCGATGAGGCCGCCAATGTTCTGCGTGATCCCGAACAGCACCGAAAAACTGATCATGTTACGTGGGTTGGCAAGCACGCCGCTGATGCCCAGCACCAGCGTCGGCCCCAGAAAGAACGTACCCCCGAAGGCCAGCAGGAACTGGCTGAGGTACATGTTCGACTGGCGGGTAACGTTGGTCGAATGGCTGTCCATCCACGCCCCGACCGCCATCATCGCCAGCGAGATCAGCAACGGCTTGATCAGATGCGCCGGATTGATGGTCAGGGCGCTGGCCACCAGTCCCGCGACACTGCCCAGCAGCATCACCAGATAAAGCGTGTGCAGTTGCTGACTGCCCATGTTCAGGGCCTGAAGAAAGCCCACCGCCCCCACCGATTGTTCCGACAGCACGATGCGAAACAGGATCACTGCAAGCCCCAGTCGCAGAATCGAGCCGCTGCCCAGCCAGCGAGTGATCAGCAACGGGTTGCTGCGATTGTGTTCAATGGCAAGGCCCGCGCAGATCAGCGCGATGGACGCTGCCGAGGCAATGCCGATCCACGGTGCTTCCAGCCACCACTCGATGCGACCGAGCGACAACACCGCACACAGCAATGCGAACCCCGGCGCCAGCAGGCCAAAGGTCAGGAAGTCGAGCTTTTCGAACGCCTTGAAACGATCCCCCGGCGGCAGTTTGAGCATCAGCACGCAACCCAGCGAAAGCATCGCCATGCCCAGTTCGAACAGGTACAGGCCGCGCCATTGAGCAATCTGCAGCAGGTCCTCGGAAACCAGACGCGCCAGTGGGGTGGCCAGTTGCGCAGTGCCCAGGCCGAGCACCAGTGCTTTCAGGCGCCATTTTTGCGGGAACGCCTGGATCATGTAATACAGGCCCAGCGTGCTGAGCGCTGCACCGACCATCCCGTGGGCTGCCCGCACCGCGATCGCCGAATCGATGTCGTTGACGAACAGATGCGCCAGCGTCACCAGCGCATACAGCACCAGAAACAGCTCGGTGAAGGCACGCAGACCGAACTGCTGCCGGAACTTCACCAGCAGCAGGTTCATCGACACGTTGGTCATGATGTAGGCGGCCGGCAGCCAGGCGATGTCCTGAGAAGTCGCGCCCAATGCACCCTGCAGATAAGGCAGGTTGGCGATGACCAGTGCATTGCCCAGGCCGCCGGTCAGCGCCACGATCACGCCGACCAGCGCGAACGCCCAGCGCCTTGCGTTGGAGTGCAAGGGCGTCGACGGCGAACCCGGCATGGTCGGACGTTCATGGGGCGCCCATTCGCGTGGGGCGTATTTATCGCTCAAAAGAAATTGTTCATGGCAGGTCGTTCATGGAAATCATTCGTTGAAGGGCTTGAGGAATTCCATGTGTGACAGTCACAGCAGCCAGAATACTCATGAGCGCCGCGATGATTCATGTGCAGGCAGATGGATTAAAGCTCACGGCGTCGACCAGGGCCGCAAATGATGGCAATTTGAAACTTGGGGCTATGCTTAAACGCAGTTTTGCTTTGCACATTTGCACTGCTACGATCGGCTGCGACGCCGGGAACGTACAAGAAGAAAGCGCAAACGAACAAGGAGTTCAGAATGAGTTCACAGGCTTCATCCGCCCTGCCGGTCAGACGGTCCGCCAATCGGGGGTCGATTCTGGTCGAAGTACGCAATCACATTGGTCACCTGACACTCAATCGTCCTGCAGGTCTGAACGCTCTGGATCTGGAGATGGTGCGCACGCTCAGGCAACAGCTCGACGCCTGGGCCGATGACGAGGGCGTCCATGCCGTGGTGCTGCGCGGAGCGGGCGGCAAGGCGTTCTGTGCGGGCGGCGATATTCGCTCGCTGTACGAGAGCCACCGCAACGGACTGGATTTGCACCAAATGTTCTTCGCCGAAGAATATGCGCTGGACCTGAAGATTCATGGCTATCGCAAGCCGGTGATGGCGCTGATGGACGGTCTGGTACTGGGCGGCGGCATGGGGCTGGTTCAGGGCGCGGATCTGCGCGTGGTCACCGAACGTACCCGACTGGGCATGCCGGAAGTGGCGATCGGCTATTTTCCCGATGTGGGCGGCAGCTACTTTCTGTCCCGCCTGCCGGGCGAGATTGGCACCTGGCTCGGCGTGACCGGCAGCCAGATCGGGGCGGCCGATGCGCTGTACTGCGGTCTGGCCAACTGGTCGATGAACAGCGAAATGCTGCCGCGCCTCAATCACATGCTCGATCACCTGAAATGGAAATCGACCCCGCTCAAGGACCTGCAGGGCGCCATGGCCAAGCTGGGCACCCAGCGCCTGCCCTACCCGCCCCTGGAACTGCTGCGCCCTGCCATCGACCACTTTTTCGGTCTGCCGGATATCCCGAGCATTCTCGAGCAATTGCAGGAAGTGACCATCGCCGACACTCGCCAATGGGCGCTGGACACGGTCAAACGCATGCAAGGCCACTCGCCGTTGGCGATGGCCGTGACTCTGGAACTGCTGCACCGGGGACGCCACCTTTCCCTGCACGCCTGTTTCGCCATGGAGCTGCATCTGGACCGTCAATGGTTCGAGCGCGGCGACCTGATCGAAGGCATACGTGCCCTCATTATCGATAAAGACAAGAAGCCGCGATGGAAACACGACCGTGTGCAGGACGTCAGCGCAGCGCACGTCGAAAGTTTTTTCAGCGGCCAGGAGACCTGAGTCATGCACGACCTGGAATTGACCGAAGAACAGATCATGATTCGCGACATGGCGCGCGACTTCGCCCGCAATGAAATCGCCCCGCACGCCCAGGCCTGGGAAAAGGCCGGCTGGATCGACGATGCACTGGTCGGCAAGCTCGGCGAGCTAGGCCTGCTGGGCATGGTGGTGCCCGAGCAATGGGGTGGCACTTATATTGATTACGTGGCCTATGCGCTGGCCGTCGAAGAAATTTCTGCAGCCGACGCGGCCACCGGCACCCTGATGAGCGTTCACAGCTCGGTAGGCTGCGGGCCGATTCTCAACTACGGCACCGACGAGCAGAAACACACCTGGCTGGAAAAGCTCGCCACCGGCCAGGCCATCGGCTGTTTCTGCCTGACCGAACCCCACGCAGGTTCCGAAGCACACAACCTGCGCACCCGTGCCGAGTTGCAGGGCGATGTTTGGGTCATCAATGGTGCCAAGCAGTTCGTGAGCAACGGCAAACGGGCAAAACTGGCCATCGTGTTTGCCGTGACCGATCCCGAGCTGGGCAAGAAAGGCCTGTCGGCCTTCCTGGTGCCCACCGACAATCCCGGTTTCGTGGTGGATCGCAGCGAACACAAGATGGGCATCCGTGCCTCGGATACCTGCGCGGTTACGCTCAATAACTGCCGTATTCCGGCCTCCAGCCTGCTCGGCGAACGCGGTAAAGGGCTCGCCATTGCGCTCTCGAACCTGGAAGGCGGACGCATCGGCATAGCCGCGCAGGCCCTGGGCATCGCCCGCGCTGCGTTCGAAGCCGCTCTGGCCTACGCCCGCGAGCGCGTGCAGTTCGACAAGCCGATCATTGAGCACCAGAGCATCGCCAACCTGCTGGCCGACATGCACACCCGCATCAACGCCACCCGCCTGTTGATCCTGCACGCGGCCCGACTGCGCAGTGCCGGTCAGCCCTGCCTGTCAGAAGCATCGCAGGCCAAGCTGTTCGCCTCGGAAATGGCCGAGTGGGTCTGTTCCAAGGCCATACAGATTCATGGTGGCTATGGTTATCTTGAGGACTACCCGGTCGAGCGTTATTACCGGGACGCACGCATCACCCAGATCTACGAGGGATCGAGCGAGATCCAGCGCCTGCTGATCGCCAGGGAATTGCGCCACTATCTGGTCTGAAGCAAGGGTCTGAGCTGTACGGGTTGAATGAACCGAAATGGCGGCTCTGATGAACATCATCAGAGCCGCCCGCTTAACGAGCGAACCGCTCCCTGCCGAGCAAGGTCACCAGCAACGTCAGTGAATCGGCATTGCTGAGCATGATGTCCGTACGCTTATCGACATCGGCGTAGAAAACATCGCGCGCTTCATCCAGTGTCTTTTTGCCCGTGATGTGCAGGATCGTCTTCTTGCCATCGCCATCGGCGCGCTTCAGATCCCGCCATAGCCCGTCTTCCAGCTGCTTGAACAGTTGGCTGCGATCCGTCTGATAGGAAAGGACCTTTTGCTGCAGGGCTATCTGCTGATTGCGAATGCGCAACCGGTAACCTGCCGTGTCTTCCAGCAGATCGGCAAAGGGCGCCTGAGAGTCAACGTAAGCGATGTCTTCGGTCTTGAGCACCTGATGAGACAGCTCGTGAATCAGAATGGCTGCTCGATAATGGGCGCCAAAGTGGAAACTGCCTGAACGCATCGCCTTCATCTTGAACCGGTAGGCAGGAAGCCGGAAGAACTGCTCGGTCAGGAAAATCCTTTTTTGCGGATCCGCTTCGAAAACGAACGCACTGCATTCCTCACGACCACTCCTGTTCACGCCAACCACGAAGCGCGGCGAGTCAATAGGCGAAAGAGTCGGATCCATGAGTGCGTTGTACAGTTTGGTCACCGACTGCCTGACAACATCGTAAGCACGGGCATCAGGCGAGCTGGTTCCGAAGAATTCGCCAATGATTCCCTGCGCACGAGCATCCACCGAATTTTCCGGCAATCTGAGGCGCAGGTTGTCCAGACAGTTTTCCAGATAGCGCTGCGCCTGTGCATGCCCCTCCTCAATGGCCAGCGCCATTCCCCTGAAGGTACGGCGGATATCCAGCATACCGCTCGAATCCACTGCCAGTGCTTCATCAATGCTGATATCGAGCTGGCTGTTCTTGAGACGCGTGACGATACCGCCGCCGCCCTTGAGGCCCATCTGCAGATCCAGCTTCCAGCGCTGATCCTTGTCCAGTACCACTGGCGGGCCAGCCATGTCTTTCGAGGCAATGAACCAGCCATCCCGGTCGGAGCGCAACTCATAGGCGTTGCCGTCGATAGCGGCATACTTCTTCCCGCTGACCGGATCGTTGTAGGTGTTGAACAGCTCATCCTTATGCAGGGATTCAAGCGCTACGTCGTGAACCTCGAACTGACGCAGCCGGGTGCGGATCTGCTGGGTCAGGGAATTATTCGACCAGGAAAACTCGGGAAAAGGTAGCACTTCTCCAGGTTCTTCCTCCTCAGCCTCGGGTTCTACCTGCGCAGACTGATCGCCTGCGTCATCATCCAAATTCGATGTACCGTCCATCTGCACGTTCAACCCCGATGAGATCAGCATGCAGAGGGCTGCCATGAATTCCGCCACGGCCTGGCCCCAGTGTTGCTCCCCGGCCGAAGCGGCCGATCTGCTCAACAGGCTCTGCCCCTGCAACACCCCGACCAGCGCCCCCAGCCGACCCGGCAATAGCGCCATGACCTGTTCGGCAGCCAGTCCGAAAAGGTATCGCGTCGCGGTACTTCGCAACTCATCGCTGGTCACGGTCTGTTGCCGTACCTGAAGCGTGAGAGATTGCAGCGTGCCTTTGAACAACAGGTCCAGCGCATTGCCTTTGTAGGGTCGCACCTGCAGCGTCACCGGCTGCGGGCGCACCAAAGGCAGATCGAAGGAAGACTCGACGCTGAACGGCAGATGCGGCTCCATAAAACCGCCGTTGTCATAAATCTTGCGATGGTCCGGCTCGATGCGATCAAGGATGAATGCCTGGAGGCTCTCGGAGGTACGAATCTCAGTTAACAGCCCGTCAAGGTCAACGTACTCCCGAAATACAAAATCTCCGTTCAGCGGTGCGTAAAGCACCCATGGACCCGGTGTGGTACTTGAAGACTCGGCAGGCCCGATAATGTACGTATTGACGACCGTGGTAGGCGCCCACCCCTCAGTGGCCGGTAGCAGACAGAGCGGACTGATCATCACCTCGCGCCCCATGGCAGGCAGGCGGGCAAGACCATCAGGCATGTTCAGAACGTGGTTGATAAAGACGAATGCGTCTTCAGACAGCTCCTTCTTCAAGGTCGATGTAAAAGCACTGAGCAGCCCTGTCGCCGGCATCTGTTCGGAGAACAGTTTTTTCCGGGTGAGGTAATCGGGGTCACTCTCGACCAGCTTCGCCCCCAGCAAACGCCGATAACCTTTCGCAATATCGAGCGAGTCTGTCATGTCACGGACGTAAGCCGCCGTGAGGGAAGGATCGAGCGTCTTTCCCTTGTTCGCCGCAAGCGTAAGAACCCCATCCTGCCGGGACATGAATCGGTTCACGGCGTATTCACCAAGACTCTCACTGACCCGCTCGGTCGCGGCTGGCAGTGCGGTGATCTGGCCGGGCGGCACCGGCGCGGGAATGTAATGCGTCAGGGTGACCGTAATATCGTCAGGCTCGATGGCCTGCTCTGGAAAATCGTGCATCAACCTGAGAATCAGTTGTCGGCGGGAATACTCATAGAGGCTGGGGATACCGAACAGAAAATCCTTCTGCGCGACGCAGTTCACGTAGAAACGCTGAAGGATATCGATAAGAACCACTTGCTCCTGCATCGAGGCGTCGCTGATCCACTGGGGCACGATGGTCTGGTAGACGACCGACTGAATGATGACACCCAGATGGTTCAGGGCATGGCGATTGGTGTCGTCACGCTCTACCGAATCCAGGAGGTGGCTGAACACAGTCGGGGCCAATTGTCGCTCAACGGCCTGCTGGTAAAGGCTGGTGATCGTGTGGCGCTGCCGTTCGATCTCCTGCTCCTGAAGCGTCTCGATAAAATGCCCGCTGATGAAATGCAGATCGATCCTGACATCAGGCGCACGCGTACCACTCAGGTACTCAAGCATTGCCTGCCTGTCTGGCTCCGATAACAGCCCTCTCAGTCCGGTGGCGGGTAAGGATGTCATCTCCAGCGTGATCTGTGCCTTCAATGCCGTCAGTGATTCGAAGCTCCTGAGTCCATGAGTCGGCGACCATATGACCGGATGATCGCCTTGCTGCTTTTTGCATAAGACGAACACATTGGGAAGCGTGATGCGACGCTCCGGGCTGCCGTACCGGGCAGACACGGTATAAGCCTCGACTCGAGCCTGACCCAGTTCCTGCCTCAACGCAGGCAATGGCCTGTTGAGGACCTGCTCCAGACTGTCCAGCACCGGTCCGGAGACCTTGCCAAGACGCCTCTGCATGGTCAGCTCCAGGCGCAGGCCGTACTCCCGGACAAGCCTCATCACTGCACCGGGTTTTACATACGTATTCAGATAGCGCGTCTGATGCGTATAGAACTCGTCAATCTGACGTTCATAACGCGAGGCAAAATCGGCCAGCACGCAATTGACCATCTCCTCGATTATCGTCACAGGCAGGCTCTGCGCCAGCGAACGGGGCGATGGAGGAAGCTCGCCACCCACAACGAGCGCACCGGTCAATGCCCCGCCTGAATGCCCGCAAACCCTTCCGAGCGCCCATGAAAGCAAGGGCATCGAGTCTTCATCACCCGAAAGGGAAGCCACGCGGAGTTCGCGAGAATCCAGATTGGCATCACCCACAAGGGCCAGATAAAAGTTGAGTGCGCTGCGCATGCAGCCGTCCACGCCGGGGTGCAGCAGTGACACCTCTCGGAACAGCAACTCCATTTTTTCCAGTTTGCCGGCCCAGGTACCCACAGATTCGAAACTGACATCGTGCACGACAGCAGTACTGGTTTGCCAGATACGCTCGAACGCACTCTCACCCGAGCGCCAGCGACCCGGTCCATGCAAACCCATCAAACGGGAGTCCAGCAGAACCCTGATATCCAGAGCATCATCGACTCGGACCGGTGTTCTCGCATGTCCGAGCGTCGCCAACCCCAGGGTATACCGGAGACTGCGCTTTTGCAGGGCAATGATCAGGTCCAGACAATGGGGAAAGAGCGACGCCGTCAGTGTCTCCGTATGCGATTCGACCTGACCGGGCGCCTCAATCAGCGGCTGATCGTTCAAGGACGAAAAAAGCAGCAGATCTGAACGCCCCTGACCATCGGAAAGGTACGCCTGGACCTGATTCGAATCGGCAAAATGCCTGAAACCTCTCAGAAAGGAGTAAAGGTAAACGCCACTCGGCTCCCCCTGCTCGAAATCGATCATGAACAGTCCGGTCAGCTTGACCGGCTCGTTGCTGCCAACGACGACCGACAGCCGTCGAAGCCTGATCGATTCGGACTGCGGCGACGTACCGCACGACGGTATGAGGCAGCGCAAACGGCGAAATTCGGCGGCGCTCAACGAGCCGTTGCTGCGGCTCGACAGCAGATGCTGACGAAAGGATTCCGTCAGCGCCTGAACGCAAACGTCGCGAACGGCCTGGCCATCGCTTCGCGTGGATGCCCAGAAATCCGTCAGCGATTGCTCATACGTTCCGACAGCATTTTTGATCGTCTGCGAAATGGCATTCGTGCAGCGTTGCACCTGCCCGTCGGATAACATCCGCCCACGCGCATCCAGATACTGGCGTTTCAGGCCGGTCGGCAGCGTGCGGGAAACATATTCATCCAGCACGACTTCATCCAGACGCTGGACACCGACGACGCTCATTGACTGGGTCGTGTCGACCAGTTGCACAGGATGGCAGAAGACATCGACATGGAATTCGGGGCTCAGCGCCTGCAACCTTGCGTCGAGCCCCTGCCCCAGCACGCTCCGCAAGTCTGGCAGCGCATGCAATTGTCCGGACAGGCTCTCGATGTGTGCAGCCTGCTGAATCATGATCAGGCGCGATTGCGTCTCGAACAGTGGGGTCTGCACATGCTCGGCGTCGATTTCAACCGACTCGAAATCGAGCTCCGGGAATCGCTTCTTCAACGCCATAAGGAGTGACACGCGATTGTCGAACGACTCGATACCCAACAGCAGCGTGCTCAGGAAAACCGGAGCATCGGAATCGACAGGATCACTGATCAACAGCGCACCGGCCAGTTCGGCCAGCTGCACTCTGGTGCCGCTGAGGACCAGTTTATCGACTCTGGGCAACGCCGACTCAGGCAATGTCGGGCCTTCGGTGTCTGCCAGTCTCGTTAGCCAGTCGCGTTGAGCCAAGGTGATTCGGGAAGCGTCAGCCGCTTCCTGTACATCGCTTACGAACTGCGACCTGAGTGATTCACTGAAAAAATAGGGAGGTGACGCGGGCATGTACTGTTTCCTTGAAATCATGCCCTGTACACGCTGCTCGACAGCGTGCACAGGGACAAAAGGGAACAGCTTATTGATTGCAGCCGAAGGACTGCGTTACATAAGGCAATTCGTCAGCCCGCCTGAGCGGAGACCAATCAGCGCACGGCACTCAAGCCTTGTGGTTCTTTTCAACCCAGGCGACGAACGCGTCGATGAAGCTCTGCAGAAAGGGTCGTGTCTTTTCGGACAGCGTACCGGCCTCATCGAAAAATGTGCCGGCATTGCCCAGATAGGCTTCCGGCTGCTGCAGGCAAGGCACATCCAGAAATACCAGTGACTGGCGCAGGTGATGGTTTGCAGCAAAGCCGCCGATCGCGCCGGGGGACGCACTGATGACCGCACCCGGCTTACCGCTGAACGCACTTTTGCCGTAAGGGCGCGAGCCTACATCAATGGCATTTTTAAGAGCACCTGGCACCGAGCGGTTGTACTCGGGCGTCACGAAAAGAAACCCGTCAGCGGCCGCGAGTTGCTCGCGAAATGTGGTGTAGGCAGGCGGAGCAGATTCGCCATCGATGTCTTCGTTGTACAGCGGCAGATCGCCAATTTCGACGATATTCAGCTTTAAATTCGCAGGGGCCAGCTCCGCCAGAGCAAGGGCGATCTTACGGTTGATGGACGCTTTGCGTAGACTGC
Organism: Pseudomonas sp. AC016; assembly: GCF_979253365.1. Classification (NCBI taxonomy): domain Bacteria; kingdom Pseudomonadati; phylum Pseudomonadota; class Gammaproteobacteria; order Pseudomonadales; family Pseudomonadaceae; genus Pseudomonas; species Pseudomonas sp. AC016. The sequence continues at coordinate 5,157,691 of NZ_CEEDCC010000001.1, read as the reverse complement.
CGACCAATACGGCGATGGAATGAATCTGGCTCATGGAAATATCCGTCATCTGATTCATGAAAGGGTAAGGTATAGATCACGCAAGGGGTTTAGACGAACCGAAGGCGCTTTCATTCCCTGCCCCGGCAGACACAAGCGCCGACTATTTTTTTGCAGGCGGCAAACTCCCCTATAAATCAGTGGTCTACACCCCTCGATGAATTCGTAAACCAGCAGTTATATTCAGTTTCAGAGGTTTCAAAGCAAATGGCTTCAGTTCTCGTCGGACAATTTCATGCCAGAGATGCGGAAGGTCGCGTTTATCCGGTGCATGAATTTCATGAATCGCAGCCCGATGAGGCTCAGGGTCAGCCTGTGATCACTTATCGCCTGGCTATCGGCGACCGCGTCAAGCATCTGGGCGGGGACGATTTCGAGCTGGTGCAGTCCGGCGTGAAGATGACCCGCCTGCCGAAGTAACCCCCCGACAATCAGGCCCTGTTCATGCGCGAATCAGGGCTGGGGAAAGATCAGGTACCAGAAGATCGCCGACTCGCGGGTCTGCGGATCGATGCCCCTGTAGCGCATGTGGTCCACACCGCCAACCACGAATCCACACTGCTCATACAGCTTGCAGGCCGCCAGATTGTTGTTCTGGGTTTCCAGCATGATGCCGGGAAGGTTGCGCTTGCGACTCCAGAACTGGGCGACGTCCAGCAGTGACCGCGCGACACCATGACGTCGCGCCGACTCGTCGACGGCCAACTCATCGATATAGGCATAACCGCTCCAGTGGGTCCTGAGCACCATGTGCCCGACGGCTCGACCGTCCAGCCAGGCAACCAGCACCGAGCTGCCGGCAGAATCCCGGTAATCACAGAACTCCTGTGAGTCGATGCCGTAATTCTTGCGATAAGGCTCTACCGGCTCCACCTGCCAGGACTCGACGCTTTCCCCGACCTTCGGCGTTGCGTAACCGCGAACGGTAAACGTGAATTCGCTGTTGAGGATGTAATCCTCGAAGCACTCGTCCGCGACGCGGATACTCAGAGCAGGGTTTGCCACAGTCATGTCACCACTTTGCCGGTTGCTGTCAGGATGAAGCCTGCGCCTGGGCCTCCAGCAGTTGCACCCACAGCGCAGGCGCGCCGGATGCCTTGGCGATCGTAGACATACGCACTTCATGCTCGGCCAGTTCACTTTCGCTGGCATGAATGATTCGGCACGGCGCGCGATCGGCAGGCAGGCGGCGGATCTCACTGCCACGATTGCTCGACCCGCCATCCGAACCATTGCCATCGGACGCATTGCCCGCCAGCGACAGACTGGTCTGTCCGCCGGTCATTGCCAGATAGACGTCAGCCAGAATCTCGGAGTCGAGCAAGGCGCCGTGCAGTTCACGACCCGAATTGTCGACGCCGTAGCGCTTGCAGAGTGCATCGAGGCTGTTGCGCTGCCCCGGATGCCGCTCGCGGGCCATCATCAGGGTGTCGAGCACCGTACAGTGCTGGGTGATGTCGGTCTTGTCGTGAGCACCCATCAACGCGAATTCGTTGTTGATAAAGCCAACGTCGAACGCCGCGTTGTGGATGATCAGCTGCGCGCCCTTGATGAACTCGAAGAATTCATCGGCGACTTCGGCAAAGCGCGGCTTGCCGACCAGAAATTCGTTGGTGATACCGTGCACGCCTATCGCGCCCTCATCACTCTCGCGATCAGGTTGCAGGTAAACGTGAAAATGCCGCCCGGTCAGGCGACGGCCGATCAGCTCGACGCAACCGATCTCGATGATGCGGTGCCCGTCGGTCACCGGCATACCGGTGGTTTCGGTGTCGAGTACGATCGATCTGTTGTCTGTGTTTTGCAATGCCATGAACTGATGCCTCGTTTGCAGGCCGCGATATTAGCATGTCGCAGCCCTTGCCAGCCTGTTCCCCTGCCTCACCCTGCGGCAGACAGGACGATGTCAGTCTAGCCGTGCTTGATGCCACGCACTTCGTCGACGCCGCGGTTGGCCAACTGGTCGGCACGCTCGTTGCCGGGATGGCCGATATGACCGCGTACCCATTGCCATTTCACGGTGTGTCGGCTGACCTGTTCGTCCAGTTGCTGCCAGAGATCGGCATTCTTGACCGGTTCCTTGGCTGCGGTTTTCCAGCCGCGTTTCTTCCAGTTGACCATCCACTCGGTGATGCCTTTCATCACGTATTGCGAGTCGGTGACCAGCGTGACTTCGCAGGGACGCTTGAGCTCTTCGAGGCCGCGGATGGCGCCGGTCAGTTCCATGCGGTTGTTGGTGGTGTTGGCTTCGCCGCCCCACAGCTCCTTTTCAACGCCCTTGCAGACCAGCAGTGCGCCCCAGCCGCCGGGGCCGGGGTTGCCTTTGCAGGCGCCATCAGTGAAGAGTTCTACGCTATCGCTCATTACAACCTTTCCAGAATGATGGGCTTCATGGCGGGCGTGGGCAGGTCTGGACTCAGGAGTCCTGGGTGGTGCGGCTGACCTTGGCCATGGGCAGCGGAATCAGCTTGCCCATCGGTTCGCGACGCACCTGGCGCAATGGCCTGAGGCCCACTACCAGCTTGCGTGCGACCAGAAGATAGAAGCCGCCGCCGGGGCTCTGTCGCCCTTCGCCAAGGTTTTCCAGCCCTAGAAGCCGTGCCTGCCACGCCGCCGAAGCAAGGGGCGGACGATAGCATCCGAAGCGGCGTTTCTCCAGCGCGAAGCCCAGCAGGTTGAGCCAGTCGGCAACGCGTGAAGGCGAGATGCAACGGGCCTTGCGCAAAGCATCGCGGGCAAAAACATGGCGTACGCCCCAGGCGCTCCAGGGATTGATGCCGATGATCAGCAAGTGCCCGCCTGGGCGCACGCTGCTGGCAGCTTCACGCAGCAGGCCATGGGGCGACAGGCAGAAATCCAGACCATGTTGCAGCACCACCACGTCGGCGGCGTGCTCGCTCAACGGCCAGGCCTGTTCTTCACAGACGATTTCGACCCCCGGCAATGGCGCGCCGATCCTTACATTGCGCTGGACCTGATGCGCCACCGGCGGGGTTTCGGCCGACGGTCCGTAATGCACAAGGTAGCCGCCAAAGTAGCGGCCGAGTTCCTCTTCCAGAACCCGGCGCTCCTCTTCGAGCAGAAGCTGGCCCAGCGGGCCGGACAGCCATTGGCGAGCGGCGCTGATCAGGGCAAGCCACTCAGGATCAGCCTGAGCGAACGCTTCATCGGTCATGAGTTCTCCTCCAGAGGTGCTCGCATACAACGGCAACAGACTCTAAGATGCACGATTGTTCCCTGTGATGCGAACTGCGCCATGATACAGATCCATGCCCTTCCCGCTTTCAATGACAACTACATCTGGTTGTTACAAGACCTTTCGGCCAAACGCTGCGCCGTGGTCGATCCGGGAGACGCAGCCCCGGTGCTGGCCTGGCTGAACGATCACCCGGATCATCAGCTCACCGATATCCTGATCACGCATCACCACAACGATCACGTAGGCGGTGTCGCGCAGCTAAAGCAAGTGACGGATGCCACGGTGTCGGGGCCGCAGGCGGAAACCATTCCTGCGCGCGACGTTGCGCTTGTCGACCATGACGTCATTACAGTGCTGGGTCTGGACTTCACCGTTCACGCGGTTCCGGGACATACCCTCGGCCATATAGCCTTCTACCACGATGACGCCACCCGGCCGCTGCTGTTCTGCGGCGACACCCTGTTTGCAGCAGGCTGCGGGAGGCTGTTCGAAGGCACACCGGAGCAGATGCATACATCGCTCGGCCGACTGGCCGCCCTGCCGGACAGCACCCTGATCTACTGCGCCCACGAATACACACTGAGCAACCTCAAGTTCGCTCAGGCCGTCGAGCCCGACAACGAGGATATCGCCGAGCGCCTTGCTGCGGTTGTTAAGTTGCGTGAGGAAAATCGTATCACCCTGCCTTCCAATCTGGCGCTTGAACGACGCACCAACCCCTTCCTGCGTACCCATGAAACATCCGTTAAAGAAAAAGCGGACGAACGGGCCGGCGTGGAAAACACCTCGCAGAGTGCGGTCTTTGCCCGCTTGAGGGCATGGAAAGACAAGTTCTGAAACGACCGTCAAATCGCAATAAAATTCTGAAAGGTTGACCAGCGGCAGCACGCTTTCTAGAATCGCCCGACATTTTCGTCTGGATGTACCCCCCGAACAATGTCGTCATCTATTAGCAAGCCTGTAAATTCGGACGCATTGACTCGGTTGGCCCAGGCCGTGGCTGTAGCAGCGAGTGCGCTTCTGGTCGGCTGTCAGAGCACAGCCCACGTCGATTCTTCCAGCTCATACCGCGCGCCGAATCTGGCCACCGGCATCAAGCAAAAACCCATCTTTCTGACCAACAAGACTGCCACCCCGCAAGCACCGCCTCAGGATGTCTGGGAGCGTATGCGTCAGGGTTTCCAGTTGCAGCAGGGTAACGATCAGAACCCTCGCATCGATCAGCAACGCCTCTGGTTCGCCAACAACCCTTCCTTTCTGGAAAACGCTGGCGAGCGCGGCAGTCTTTACATGCATTACATCGTCGAGCGTCTGGAAGAGCGCAACATGCCGCTCGAACTGGCCCTGCTTCCTGTTATCGAAAGCGCCTACAACCCGATGGCCGTCTCGCGCAGCCAGGCTGTAGGCCTCTGGCAGTTCATTCCGTCGACGGGGCGCTACTTCAATCTGCGTCAGACCAATTTCTACGACGGACGCCGCGACATTCAGGCGTCGACCGTTGCCGCACTGGATTACCTGACACGTCTGCACGACATGTTCAACGGTGACTGGCTGCTGGCGCTCGCGGCCTACAACGCCGGAGAAGGCACGGTCAGCCGCGCCATCGAACGCAACGACAAGCTCAACCTGCCGACCGACTACTGGAACCTGCCGCTGCCGCAGGAAACCCGTGATTACGTGCCCAAGTTGCTGGCGCTGTCACAGGTGGTGCTGTCGCCGGAAGCCTATGGCGTCAATCTGAACCCGATTGCCAACGAACCCTACTTCGAAGTTGTCGAGCTCAACAAGCGCGTCGACCTGTCCAAGGTGGCCAGCGCCGCCGACATCGACGAAGACGAGCTTATCCAGCTCAACCCTGCTTTCAAGAAGCGCCTGACCATCGACGGCCCCCAGCATCTGCTGGTGCCAACGTCCAAGGCGCAGCTGTTGACCGCCAGCCTGTCGACCATGAAGCAGGAAGAGCTGGTCGCCTGGCAGCCTTACCGCGTTCGCCGTGGCGACACGCTTGAAAGCCTCGCAAGCCGTTATCAGGTGACCGTCAGCTCGATCAAGAGCAACAACAAGCTGGCGGGCAATCGCCTTAAAGCCGGCCAGTCGTTGAGCATTCCGGTCAAGCCGGGCCTGAATACCTCGCAGCCGGTGTTCGAAGCACTGGCCAGCAATGAGAAGCCTGCTCGCAGCCGCACCTACAAAGTGAGGAACGGCGACAACCTGACCACCATCGCACAGGCCAACAAGGTCGATGTGGAGGATTTGCAGCGCTGGAACAAGTTGTCCGGTCATAAGCTCAAGATCGGTCAGACTCTGGTGATGCAGGACAACAGCAAAACCAGCAAAACCAGCAGCAAGGCCGTTGCCAGCGCCAGCAGCAAGGATGGCGAAAAGAAATCCATGCAGTACAAGATCCAGAAAGGTGACTCGATGTATCTGGTCGCCAAGCGCTTCAACGTCGAGATGCAACATCTCAAGCGTTGGAACCCGCGTACCGGCCAGGCTCTCAAGCCCGGCCAGACCCTCACGGTCTATCTGCCACACTGATGAACTGCTCCGGATCATGCCGATGCCCTGCATTGGCATGGTCCAGAAAAGCCTCCGTATTACCACCCGAAATTGACCTGAACGCCTGCACCCTGTTGTTCTCCAGTCATGCGCCCTTCTCCAGTCTTTTTCCTGTCGGGACAAGCTGTTACTGTTAGCGACCCGAAAGCCCAAGTCGCCTGGATCGTGATACGTCCCTTCCTGCTAATCGTCAGTCTGGCCTTGAGCTTCTGCGCCAATGCAGCCATTACCGAAAGTCACGGTTATGCGCAGTTTGGCGTCCTCAAGTACCCGGCAAGCTTCACTCACTTCGACTGGGTCAATCCCGAGGCGCCGAAGGGTGGCACCCTGAGAATGATGGCCTTCGGCACGTTCGACACGCTCAACCCCTACACCTTCAAAGGCACCAGCCCGGTATCGACCGGCAATTTCCTGCAATACGGCGTCAATGAGCTCAACGAGACGCTGATGGTCGGCACCGGGCAGTACGACCCTTCCGGCGATGAGCCGACCTCCAGCTACGGCCTGATCGCCCAGTCTGTCGAATACAGCGAAGACCGCAGTTGGGTGGTGTTCAACATCCGCCCTCAGGCGCGCTTTCACGATGGCAAGCCGATCACCGCCTACGACGTGGCGTTCTCGTACCGCACGCTGCTCAAGGACGGTCACCCTCAATACCGCACCGCCCTGCAGGAAGTGCAGCGCGTCGACATTCTCGACCGGCACCGCATCCGCTTTGTGTTCAAACGGGCCGGTAATCCGCTGCTGATCCTGCGTCTGGGTGAACTGCCGGTACTGCCGCAGCATTACTGGAAGGACCGGGACTTCAAGGCCACTACCTTCGAGCCGCCACTGGGCAGCGGCCCCTATCGCATCACTCGTGTGCAACCGGGGCGCCAGTTGATCTTCGAGCGGGTCAAGGATTACTGGGGCAAGGACCTGCCGGTCAACCGCGGCAAGTACAACTTTGACCGCGTCGAAGTGGAGTTCTACCGCGACAACGACGTGGCCTTCGAAGCGTTCAAGGGCGGCGAGTTCGATATCTATATCGAGCATCAGGCGAAAAACTGGGCCAACGGCTACAACTTTCCGGCGGTTGCCAACGGTGACGTGATCAAGGCGCAGATACCGCACCGGATTCCGACCCAGACCCAGGGGTTGTTCATGAACACCCGCCGCGCGGCGTTCGCCGATGTCCGGGTGCGCGAAGCACTGGGGCTGCTGTTCAACTTCGAATGGACCAACCGGACGCTGTTCAGCGATGCCTATGCACGCTCGACCAGCTACTACCCGAACAGTGAGTTTTCCGCGACCGGGCTGCCAACAGGTGGTGAATGGCTTGCGCTCGCGCCCTATCGGGACCAGCTGCCGCCCAGCCTCTTTACTCAACCATTCATGCCCTCGAAAACCGATGGCGGCGGCATCCCGCGTGAAACCCTTCGCAAGGCATTGAGCCTGCTGGGCAGCGCAGGCTGGAAGCTCACAGACAGGGGTCTGCTCAATGCCGACAACCAGCCGCTGCGTTTCGAGATCCTGCTGGTCAATCCCAGTCTGGAACGCATTCTATTGCCCTATATCGAAGACCTGCGCCGCCTGGGCATCAATGCGGGCCTGCGCACCGTGGACCGCGCACAGTACAAGCAGCGCCTGGATCGCTTCGACTTCGACATGATCCTCATGACCCTGCAGCAGACGCTCAGCCCAGGCCTGGAGCAGTGGCAGTACTTTCATTCGAGCCAGGCGTCCATCCACGGCAGCAAGAACTACGCAGGTGTCGCCAATCCGGTGGTGGATGGCCTGCTCAACAAGCTGCTGGCCGCGCAGACCCGCGATGAGCAAGTGGCCACCGTCCGCGCGCTGGATCGCGTCCTGCTGTCCCAGCACTACAGCATTCCGAACTGGTACCTGAACAATCATCGCCTTGCGTATCGCAATCGATTCGCCATGGTCACCACCCCGCCCTACACCCTGGGGCTGCGTGCGTGGTGGCTCAAGTCTCTGGAGAAGCCCCGATGAACTCTTTGCATTCCCTGCGCCTGCGAACAGCCGCTCTGCTGTTGGCAAGCCTGGCCTGCTCGGTACAGGCTGCACCTCAGCACGCCCTGACGCTGTATGACGAAGCGCCCAAGTACCCGGCCGATTTCAAACACTTCGACTACGTGAATCCGGACGCCCCCAAGGGCGGCACCTTTCGCCAGGCGGGCTTTGGCGGTTTCGACAGCCTGAACCCGTTCATCAACAAGGGCGTGCCGGCAGATGACATCGGCCTGATCTACGACACCCTGGCACGCGGAAGTCTGGACGAGCCTCTGACCGAATACGGATTGATTGCGAGCAAGATCGAAAAGGCCCCGGACAACAGCTGGGTACGTTTCTACCTGCGCCCCGAGGCACGCTTCCACGACGGCCATCCCATTCGCGCCGAAGACGTGGAATTCAGTTTCAAGACGCTGATGGAGCATGGCTCGCCCATGTACCGCGGCTACTACGCCGACGTTGATCAGGTCATCGTCGAAGACCCGTTGCGCGTGATGTTCAAGTTCAAGCACGCCGACAGCCGTGAGTTGCCGCTGATCCTGGGCCAACTGCCGGTTCTGCCCAAGCATTTCTGGGCCACGCGAGATTTCAGCAAGGGCAATCTGGATTTCCCGCTGGGCAGCGGCCCCTACAAGGTCGCAGACGTGAAAGCCGGTCGTTCGGTGCGCTACGAGCGAGTCAAGGATTATTGGGCCAAAGACCTGCCGGTCAACAAGGGCTTTTACAATTTCGACGTCCTGACCACCGACTATTACCGTGACAACACAGTGGCACTGGAAGCCGGCAAGGCCGGTCAGTTCGATTACTGGATGGAAACCAGCGCCAAGAACTGGGCCACTGCCTACGACACGCCTGCCGTCAGAGAAGGTCGGCTGATCAAGGAAGAGCTGCCCAACGGCAACCCGACCGGCATGCAGGGTTTCATCTTCAACCTGCGCAAACCAGTGTTTCAGGACGTGCGCGTGCGCGAGGCGCTGACCCTGCTGCTGGATTTCGAGTGGACCAACAAGCAGCTGTTCAACGGCTCGTATAGCCGCACGAAAAGTTACTTCGACAACTCGGAAATGGCCTCAAGCGGCCTGCCCTCCCCTGAAGAACTGAAGATTCTGGAGCCATTGCGCGGCAAGATTCCGGATCGGGTCTTTACCGAAGCGTTCAAGCTGCCGGTCACCGATGGCAGCGGCATGATTCGGCCACAGCAGCGTCGCGCGTTTCAGTTGCTGCAGGAAGCGGGCTGGAAGATCGTCGATGACAAGATGGTCGATAGTCAGGGTAACCCGGTCAAACTGGAGTTCCTGATGGCTCAGACCGAGTTCGAACGCATCCTTTTGCCCTACAAGCGCAACCTCAGCGACCTGGGCATCGAGCTGGTGATTCGCCGCGCTGACGTCTCGCAGTACATCAACAGACTGCGCTCGCGTGACTACGACATGATCGTCAGCAGCTTTCCGCAGTCCAGTTCCCCCGGCAACGAACAGCGGGTCTATTTCGATTCATCCAGCGCCGACAACCCTGGCAGCCGCAACTTCATGGGCCTCAAGGACCCAGCGGTCGACGCACTGGTCAGCGGCCTGATCAACGCAGATTCGAGGCAAAGCCTGATCAACCACACCAAGGCGCTGGACCGGGTGTTGCTGTGGGGCTTCTATATCGTGCCGAACTGGCACATCAAGACCTGGCGGGTCGCGTACTGGAACCACATTGGTCACCCGCAAGCCAAGGCACTGTCGGACATCGGCCTGATGACCTGGTGGGTCAAGCCAGACGCCAAGCCCATGGGGCCGACTCAACCCGCCCCTGACCAGGCTGCCCCCGCGAGCACGGAGCAATAACATGCTGGCCTATATTCTGCGAAGGCTGCTGCTGATCATTCCGACCCTGTTCGGGATCTTGATCATCAACTTCATCATCATCCAGGCCGCGCCCGGCGGACCTGTCGAGCAGATGATCGCCAAGATCGAAGGCTTCGACGGTGCCACCAGCCGCATCGCCGGCGGCGGTGCGGAGGTTTCGGTAGCGGGCTCGAACTACCGGGGCGCGCAGGGTCTGGACCCGGCGCTGGTCAAGGAAATCGAGCGCATGTACGGCTTCGACAAGTCCGCGCCGGAACGCCTGTGGATCATGATCAAGAACTACACCACGCTGGATTTCGGTGACAGCTTCTTCAGGGACGCCAAGGTGATCGACCTGATCGTCGAGAAGATGCCAGTGTCCATCTCCCTCGGGCTGTGGAGCACCCTGATCATGTATCTGGTGTCGATCCCACTGGGCATCGCCAAGGCCACCCGACACGGCAGCCACTTCGACGTCTGGACCAGCTCGGCAATCATCGTCGGCTACGCGATACCGGCGTTCCTGTTCGCGATTCTGTTGATCGTGGTGTTTTCCGGCGGCAGTTACTTCAACTGGTTCCCCTTGCGCGGGCTGACCTCAAACAACTTCGAAGAGCTGAGCACGGCGGGCAAGATTCTCGATTACTTCTGGCACCTGGTGCTGCCGGTCACTGCGCTGGTGATCGGCAACTTCGCGACCATGACCCTGCTGACCAAGAACAGCTTTCTCGACGAGATCAGCAAACAGTACGTCACCACCGCCAAGGCCAAGGGCCTGAGCAATCACAAAGTGCTGTACGGCCATGTGTTCCGCAACGCAATGCTACTGGTGATTGCCGGTTTCCCGGCCGCCTTCATGGGCATCTTCTTCACCGGCTCGCTGCTGGTGGAAGTGATCTTCTCCCTGGACGGTCTGGGCCTGATGAGTTTTGAAGCGGCCATCAACCGCGATTACCCCGTGGTGTTTGGCACGCTGTTCATTTTCACCCTGCTGGGTCTGGTGGTGAAGCTGATTGGCGACATCACTTATACGCTGGTAGACCCGCGCATCGACTTTGAAAGCAGGAAGCATTGATATGAAGCTGTCTCCTCTCAATCGCCGCCGCTTCGAACGTTTCAAGGCTAACAAACGCGGCTGGTGGTCACTGTGGCTGTTCCTGCTGCTGTTCGGCCTGAGCCTGGGCGCCGAACTGATCGCCAACGACAAGCCGCTGGCCGTGCGTTACGACGGCCAATGGTATTTCCCGGTGCTGGAGCGTTATCCCGAAACCACCTTCGGTGGTGAATTCCCGCTGGAAGCCAACTACAAGAGCCCCTACATCAAGGAGCTGCTGGCGGCCAAGGACGGCTGGACCCTGTGGGCGCCGATCCCGTTCAGCTACCAGAGCATCAACTATGACCTGAAAGTCCCCGCTCCCGCCCCGCCGTCGCGGGAGAACCTGCTGGGCACTGACGACCAGGGCCGTGATGTGCTGGCACGGGTGATCTATGGCTTCAGGATCTCGGTGCTGTTTGCCCTGACCCTGACGATTCTCAGCTCGATCATTGGGGTGGTGGCCGGTGCGCTGCAGGGCTTCTATGGCGGCTGGGTCGATCTGCTGGGCCAGCGGTTTCTGGAAGTATGGTCCGGGCTGCCGGTGCTCTACCTGCTGATCATTCTGGCCAGTTTCGTGCAGCCCAACTTCTGGTGGCTGCTGGGCATCATGCTGCTGTTCTCCTGGATGGGTCTGGTGGACGTGGTGCGTGCAGAGTTCCTACGGGGCCGCAACCTGGAATACGTGCGTGCCGCCCGCGCACTGGGTATGGAGAACGGCGCGATCATGTTCCGCCACATACTGCCCAACGCCATGGTATCGACCATGACCTTCATGCCGTTCATTCTCACGGGTGCGATCGGTACCCTGACAGCACTGGACTTCCTGGGCTTCGGCCTGCCTGCCGGATCGCCTTCGCTGGGCGAACTGGTCGCGCAGGGCAAATCCAACCTGCAGGCCCCCTGGCTGGGGATCAGCGCTTTCGCGGTGCTGGCCCTGATGCTGAGCCTGCTGGTGTTCATCGGCGAATCCGCCCGCGATGCTTTCGACCCAAGGAAATAAGATGAACAATGACAATCTGATCGAAATCCGCGATCTGGCGGTCGAGTTCGTGACGGGCGACTCGCGGCAACGGGTGGTCGAGAACATCAGTTTCGATATCCGTCGTGGCGAAACCCTTGCCCTGGTCGGTGAAAGTGGCTCGGGCAAGTCCGTGACTGCGCACTCGATCCTGCGTCTGCTGCCCTACCCCATCGCCAGCCATCCCAGCGGCACCATCCGTTATGCGGGCGACGACCTGCTGAAGGTCGAAGAAAAAAAACTGCGTTCGATCCGTGGCAACCGCATCGCCATGATTTTCCAGGAGCCGATGACCTCGTTGAACCCGCTGCATTCAGTGGAAAAGCAGATCAACGAAGTCTTGGGCCTGCACAAAGGCCTTACCGGCAAGGCGGCCACTGAGCGTACGCTGGAGCTGCTGGATCTGGTTGGCATACCAGAGCCGCGCAAACGCCTCAAAGCGCTTCCACACGAGCTGTCAGGCGGCCAGCGCCAGCGTGTCATGATCGCCATGGCCCTGGCCAACGAACCTGAGCTATTGATTGCCGACGAGCCGACGACCGCGCTCGATGTGACCGTGCAGCTGAAAATCCTCGAATTGCTCAAGCATTTGCAGGCGCGGCTGGGCATGGCGCTGTTGTTGATCAGCCACGATTTGAACGTTGTGAGGCAAATAGCCAACCGAGTATGTGTCATGCAGCGCGGTTGCATCGTCGAACAGGCATCGTGCGAAGAGCTGTTCCGTTCACCGCAGCACCCGTACACCAAAGTGTTGCTCAGCGCAGAGCCCAGCGGCGGTCCTTCAACCAACCCCGCAGGTGCTCCGCTGCTCGAGGTCGAAGACCTGAAAGTCTGGTTTCCGATCAAGAAAGGCCTGCTCAAGCGCACCGTCGATCACGTCAAGGCGGTCGACGGTATCCGCTTCAGCCTGCCGGAAGGGCAAACACTGGGGATCGTGGGTGAAAGCGGATCGGGCAAATCGACGCTGGGCCTGGCGATTCTCCGGCTCATCGGTAGCCAAGGCACCATACGTTTCAGGGGCAAACCGCTAGACTCCCTGTCGCAGCAGCAGGTCCGTCCGTTGCGCAGACAGATGCAGGTGGTGTTCCAGGACCCGTTTGGTAGCCTGAGCCCGCGCATGTCGGTGAGTGATATCGTTGGCGAAGGCCTGCGCATTCACAACATGGGGACAGCCGCCGAGCAGGAAACGGCGATCATCGAAGCACTCAGGGAAGTAGGTCTGGATCCGGAAACCCGGCACCGCTACCCTCACGAGTTCTCTGGTGGTCAGCGACAGAGGATTGCCATTGCCCGAGCCCTGGTGCTCAAGCCGGCACTGATACTGCTGGACGAGCCGACTTCGGCGCTCGACCGGACAGTGCAGCGCCAGGTGGTAGAGCTGCTTCGCTCGCTGCAAACCAAGTACAACCTGACGTATTTGTTCATCAGCCATGACCTGGCTGTCGTCAAAGCGCTGAGCCACCAACTGATGGTGGTCAAGCAAGGCCAAGTGGTCGAACAGGGTGCGGCGCAGGCTGTTTTTGCCGCACCGCAACATCCTTATACACAGCAGCTTCTGGAAGCCGCCTTTTTGGCACCAGTCGCTGTCGATTAACCTGAAGAGGAACAACACATGGGTTTTCTCGCCGGTAAGCGCGTCCTGATCGTCGGTGTCGCCAGTAAACTGTCCATCGCATCCGGCATCGCTGCCGCCATGCATCGTGAAGGTGCAGAGCTTGCTTTCACCTACCAGAACGACAAACTCAAGGGTCGTGTCGAAGAGTTCGCCGCAGGCTGGGGCTCGGGCCCTGAACTGTGCTTCCCTTGCGACGTGGCCAGCGACGAAGAGATCAACAAGGTCTTCGAAGAGCTGAGCAAGAAGTGGGACGGCCTGGACGTGATCGTCCACTCGGTAGGTTTCGCACCGGGCGACCAGCTCGATGGCGACTTCACCGAAGCCACCACTCGTGAGGGCTTCCGCATCGCTCACGACATCAGCGCCTACAGCTTCGTGGCCCTGGCCAAGGCTGGTCGCGAAATGATGAAAGGCCGCAATGGCAGCCTGCTGACCCTGTCGTACCTGGGCGCAGAGCGCACCATGCCTAACTACAACGTGATGGGCATGGCCAAGGCCAGTCTGGAAGCCGGTGTTCGTTACCTGGCTGGCAGCCTCGGTCCTGAAGGCACGCGCGTCAACGCGGTTTCGGCAGGTCCGATCCGTACTCTGGCAGCGTCGGGCATCAAGAACTTCCGCAAGATGCTGGCCGCCAACGAAGCGCAGACCCCTCTGCGTCGCAACGTGACCATCGACGAAGTCGGCAACGCAGGCGCGTTCCTGTGCTCCGATCTGGCCTCGGGCATCAGCGGTGAGATCATGTACGTCGACGGCGGCTTCAACACCACCGCGATGGGCAACATCGAAGAGTGACGGGCGAGTGCCGCTCATTGCGAGCGGCACTTTCCGGGGCACAAAAAGAAGGCCGCTCAGTGAGCGGCCTTCTTTTTTGGCTTCTGCAAAGGGTCAGGTCGTTTCCGACCTGACCCTGCATGACACCGGGCTTAGAACTTCTCGATCTTCGCCTTGCTTTCCAGCTGGGCACGGAACGCTGCGAAATCCTGCTGACCAGCACGCGATGCGAGGAAGCGGCGGTATTGCGCCTTTTCCGCGTCAGTCGGTGCAGCCGCCTGATTCACACCATTGAGACGCACGATCACAAAGCTGCCATCGGCCGCGGTCTGGCTGGTGTATTCCGGCTTGTCCTTGCCAGTCGGCTTGGGCATGCGGAACAGCGCCTGCAGGACAGCAGGATCGACACCTTCCTGACTGCGAGTGACCGCTTCCATGACTTTCCACTCATGGCCTTCCTGCTTCGCCGCCAGCGGGATCTTGCCATCACGCAGACCGGCCAGCAGAGCCTCGCCCTTGGCCTTGGCCGCAGCACTTGCGTGCTCCTTGACCAGCTGGGCACGAATGGCACTGGCAACGCTTTCAAGCGGCAGCTGCTGTGGTTGCAGATGCTCTTTGGCACGCACCACCACTACGGTCTCCGGATCCAGCTCCAGCGTGTTGCTGTTGGAGCCTTCTTCCAGGACTTCCGGGCTGAACGCAGCCTGGATGATCGCACGGTTGGCCGTCAGACCTTCGCCGCCTTCACGACCGAATGGCGCGGTAGTCTGAACCTTGAGGCCCAGATCCTGAGCCGGCTGGGTCAGATCAGACGATTCGAATGCCGAATCTTCCAGCTGCTTGGTCACTTCGACGAACTTCTGCTCGACCTGCTGCGACTTGAGGTCGTTGGTCAGCTTGTCTTTCAGGCTCGCGAAGGTCGGCACCGAAGGCGCTTCAACACCCAGCAGCTTGATCAGGTGCCAGCCGAAGTCGGTGCGCACAGGTTGCGAAACCTGGTCCTTGTTCAAGCCGTACAGTGCGTCTTCAAATGCAGGGTCGTAAACACCCTTGCCTGCATAGCCCAGATCACCACCCTTGCTCGACGAACCCGGGTCCTGCGAGAACTCCTTGGCCAGCGCGGCAAAGTCCTCACCCTTGGCCAGACGCTGTTGAATTTCTTCAATCTTCGCCTTGGCCTGCTCATCGCTGAGCTTGTCGTTCACTTCGATCAGGATGTGCGCAGCGCGACGCTGCTCGGCGAGGTTGGCAATCTCTTTCTGATAGGCCGCCTGCAAGTCTTCATCCTTGACCTGCACCTTGTCGAAGAAGGCAGACTTCTTCAACTCGATGTAGTCGAGCACGACCTGCTCGGGACTCATGAACTCTTTGGCGTGCTCGTCGTAGTGAGCCTTGACCTCGTCGTCGGTGACTTTGACTGCCGAAGGATCGGCCGGCAGGGTCAACGAAGCGAAATCGCGGGTCTGTTTTTCCAGACGGGCAAAGGCATCGACCTGAGCGTCGGTCACGAAGGCACTGCCTGCGACACCGGCACGGACCTGACCGATGAGCATTTCCTGACCCAGCATCTGGCGGAACTGCATGCGGCTGTAGCCCAGCTGACGAATCACCTGATCGAAACGGTCTGCGCTGAATTTGCCGTCAACCTGAAATTCAGGCGTCTGCAAAAGCTGCTGATCCAGTGCCGCGTCGGAAAAGGAGAATTTGGAATCGGCTGCGCCCTGCAGCAGCAGCTTGCGGTCGATCAGCCCTTTGAGAGCGGACTCGCGCAGCAGCTTCTCGTCCAACATTGCAGGATCGAAATCCTTGCCCAGCTGTTGGGAGAGTTGCTGGGCCAACTGACGGCGTTGCATGTCCACCGCCTGGCTCAGCTCGTTCTGAGAGATATCCTCGCCATTGACCTCGGCAGCGTTCTGCTTGTTGCTGGTAGCGGTAAACATTGCCTCGATGCCGGTGAAGGCCATCAATGCGACGATGATTCCGATGATTGTCTTGGCAATCCAGCCCTGTGAATTGTCCCTGATGTTCTGCAGCATTGCGTCCCCCAAAACGGTTGAACCGACTAACCAACCGCGGAGCGTGGGTAGAAAGCGGATAGAAGAAAGGCGCATCCGAGGATGCGCCTTCTCGTAACTGACGGAGCGGAAGGGCTCGAACCCTTCGGCGTTGCAACCGACTGCACCACCGCTCCGCTACTGGATCAGAACAACACCGATCCAGCGGGCAAAGGCATAAAGAGGCTTAGTTGACAGCTTCTTTCAGGGCTTTACCGGCTTTGAAACCTGGTTTTTTAGCAGCAGCGATTTCCAGCGTCTTGCCAGTCTGAGGATTACGACCGGTGCGCGCAGGACGATCTGTAACGGAGAACGTACCAAAGCCAACCAAAACAACCGAGTCGCCAGCCTTCAGAGCGCCAGTGACGGATTCGATCACTGCGTCCAGCGCACGGCCAGCAGCAGCTTTCGGGATATCAGCAGATGCAGCGATAGCATCAATCAGTTCCGACTTGTTCACTCTAAGTCCCCTTATCTCTATTTTGAGTATGTTTCTAAGTTTTAGGTGTTAAGCAAAACGAGCGCTGGAAGGCCTGCCGGACTTGCTTCAAAGAGCCGCTTTATAACAAGGGCTCTAAAAAGCTGTCAAGGAAGCCTGCCAGACTTAATGCGTGCTAATTCTTTCCTTAGAGTCAGACTCGCGTTTTTCATCCTTTGCAACAAGATCAGGAGCCACATCCGGCAAGGGCTCCGGCGCGTATTGCAGCGCAATTTGCAGGACTTCGTCAATCCATTTAACCGGCTTTATCTGAAGATCCTGTTTGATATTGTCAGGAATTTCCTTCAAATCGCGTACATTTTCTTCAGGAATGATCACCGTCTTGATTCCACCACGGTGTGCAGCCAGAAGTTTTTCCTTCAGACCACCGATGGCAAGCACCTGACCCCGCAGGGTAATTTCACCGGTCATTGCCACATCGGCACGCACCGGAATCTGGGTCAATGCCGATACCAGCGCCGTGCACATGCCTACACCCGCGCTCGGACCATCCTTCGGCGTAGCACCCTCAGGCATGTGGATATGCGTGTCGTGCTTCTCGTGGAAGTCCGCAGAAATGCCCAGGCTGCGAGCACGGCTGCGCACGACGGTCTGGGCTGCCGTGATGGATTCGACCATCACATCACCCAGCGAACCGGTCTTGATCAACTGGCCCTTGCCGGGGACGACAGCCGCCTCGATGGTCAACAGCTCACCGCCTACCTGAGTCCAGGCAAGGCCCGTTACCTGACCGATCTGGTCCTGTTGCTCGGCAAGACCGTAGCGGAATTTGCGCACGCCCAGGAAGTGTTCGAGCATGTCGGCAGTGACGTGAACGGCAAAGCGTTTTTCCAGCGCATGCTCTTTGACTGCCTTGCGGCAGACCTTGGCAATCTGGCGCTCCAGCCCGCGCACACCGGCTTCACGGGTGTAGTAACGAATGATGTCGCGGATCGCTTCCTCGTCGAATTCGATCTCACCCTTCTTCAGACCGTTGGCCTGAATCTGCTTCGGCGAAAGGTATTTGACGGCGATGTTGATCTTCTCGTCTTCGGTGTAGCCCGGCAGACGAATGACTTCCATCCGGTCCAGCAGCGCTGGCGGAATGTTCATCGAGTTCGAGGTGCACAGGAACATCACGTCCGACAGGTCGTAATCGACCTCAAGGTAGTGGTCGTTGAAGTTGTGGTTCTGCTCGGGGTCAAGGACCTCCAGCAAAGCCGACGCCGGATCGCCACGCATGTCGCTGCCCATCTTGTCGATTTCATCGAGCAGGAACAGCGGGTTGCGCACGCCAACCTTCGTCATCTTTTGTATCAATCTTCCTGGCATCGAACCGATATAAGTCCGGCGATGACCACGAATTTCAGCCTCGTCACGCACGCCACCCAGGGCCATGCGCACGAACTTGCGGTTGGTTGCGTTGGCAATCGACTCGGCGAGCGAGGTTTTACCCACACCCGGCGGGCCTACCAGGCACAACACAGGACCGCGAATCTTCTTCACGCGCTTCTGCACGGCGAGATACTCAAGGATGCGCTCCTTGACCTCATCCAGACCGTAGTGGTCGGCATCCAGAATGGCTTCGGCACGGGCCAGATCCAGACGCACCTTGCTCTGGGCCTTCCACGGCACCTGAACCAGCCAGTCGATGTAGGAACGCACGACAGTGGCTTCAGCGGACATCGGCGACATCTGCTTCAGCTTGTTCAGCTCGGCAGTGGCCTTGGTCAGCGCATCCTTTGGCAGGCCAGCGGCATCGATACGCTTTTTCAGCTCTTCGATTTCGTTGTGGCCTTCATCGCCATCGCCCAGTTCTTTCTGAATGGCCTTCATCTGCTCATTCAGGTAGTACTCGCGCTGGCTGCGCTCCATTTGTTTCTTGACGCGGCCGCGGATGCGCTTCTCGACCTGCAACAGGTCGATTTCAGCATCCAGCAGCGCCAGCACGTGCTCGACACGGGCCGACAGGTCGATAATCTCAAGGATGTCCTGCTTCTGCTCGATCTTGAGCGCCATGTGAGCTGCCATGGTATCTACCAGACGGCCAGGCTCATCGATGCTGTTAAGCGACGACAGGACTTCTGCAGGGACTTTCTTGCCCAGTTGCACGTACTGCTCGAACTGAGCCAGCAGGCTGCGGACAAAGACTTCGGACTCACGATCCGGGGCGTCGACTTCGTCGATCAGCGCGACTTCGGCGCGGTAATGACCGTCGACCTCGATGAAGCGCTCGACCGAACCACGCTGCTCACCCTCGACGAGCACCTTGACGGTGCCATCGGGCAATTTGAGCAACTGCAATACGGTTGCAATGGTACCGACGCTATAAAGAGCCTGCTCATCAGGATCATCGTCGGCAGGGTTTCTTTGCGCGAGCAACAGGATCTGTTTATCACCCGTCATCGCTGCCTCAAGGGCTTCGATAGACTTCTCGCGCCCCACGAACAGCGGGATAACCATGTGCGGATAAACCACGACATCACGCAATGGCAAAAGAGGCAATTCGATGGTGGTCTTCATGATTTCGCCTCTACAGCGGCCAAACGGCCGGGACAGATGGAATTAGCTTGAAGCCAAGATGGGGGTAGTGTCCGAAAAAAACAAGCCCCATGGGCTGCGGCCCTCTCAGGTTCGCCCTCTTCTACAAGACGAACGGGAGTGCCGGAAATGCAAAAGGGGACCCTGAGGGCCCCCTTTCGTGTCTGTTCACGTGTAACGACAGTGTCGTTACGCGTCAGGAGCGACCTTTGCAGGCGGCTCGCTGTTTTCGTAGATCAGCAGCGGCTTGGACGAGCCATCGATCACACTTTCGTCGATCACCACCTTGCTCACGTCGCTCTGCGACGGGATCTCGTACATGGTGTCGAGCAACACGCCTTCCAGAATAGAGCGCAGGCCACGGGCACCGGTCTTGCGCTCCAGCGCACGACGGGCAACCGATTTCAGCGCATCGGTGCGGAATTCGAGGTCCACACCTTCCATCTCGAACAGCTTGGCGTACTGCTTGGTCAGCGCGTTCTTCGGCTCGGTGAGAATCTGCATCAACGCAGCCTCATCCAGCTCGTCCAGCGTTGCCAGAACCGGCAGACGGCCCACGAATTCAGGGATCAGACCGAACTTGACCAGATCGTCAGGCTCGACTTCACGCAGGGATTCGCCAACCTTCTTGCCCTCTTCCTTGCTGCGGACTTCGGCGTTGAAACCGATGCCGCCGCGAGTGGAGCGGTTCTGAATGACCTTTTCCAGGCCCGAGAAGGCGCCACCGCAGATAAACAGAATGTTGCGCGTGTCCACCTGCAGGAATTCCTGCTGTGGATGCTTGCGGCCACCCTGGGGCGGAACCGAAGCCACCGTGCCTTCGATCAGTTTCAGCAAGGCTTGCTGCACGCCTTCGCCCGAAACGTCACGCGTAATGGAAGGGTTGTCGGATTTGCGCGAAATCTTGTCGATTTCATCGATGTAGACAATACCCATCTGGGCCTTCTCTACGTCGTAATCACATTTCTGCAACAGCTTCTGAATAATGTTTTCCACGTCCTCACCCACATAACCGGCTTCGGTCAGGGTGGTGGCGTCGGCGATAGTGAACGGTACATTGAGCAGACGGGCCAGTGTTTCAGCCAGCAGCGTCTTGCCGGAACCCGTAGGGCCGATCAGCAGGATGTTGCTCTTGCCCAGTTCCACATCGTCATTTTTCTTGTCGCGCTGGTTCAGACGCTTGTAGTGGTTGTACACCGCTACTGCGAGAACCTTCTTGGCACGTTCCTGACCAATCACGTACTGGTCAAGGATGCCGCTGATTTCTTTGGGCGAAGGCAATTTATGCGCGCTGCTTTCGGCCTGTGCTTCCTGCACCTCCTCGCGGATGATGTCATTGCACAGGTCGACGCACTCGTCGCAGATAAAGACCGAGGGGCCGGCAATCAATTTGCGCACTTCATGCTGGCTTTTGCCACAGAAGGAGCAATAGAGCAGTTTGCCGTTGTCCTCGCCGTTGCGGGTGTCAGTCATTCGATCGATCCAAATCCGATAGGCTTGCAACACAAGATGAAGGCTATTGCGGGCTTTTTCAAGTCCGCAGGCGGTCGGTTGCACCGACCCCCTACATTTTGAGGTGCTTAGGCAGGCATTTGACGCTTGTTGATCACCGAGTCGATCAGGCCGTATTCGGCCGCACGCTCTGCGCTCATGAAGTTGTCACGCTCGGTATCGCGCTCGATGGTCTCGAGGCTCTGGCCGGTGTGATGCGCCAGCAACGAGTTCAGGCGGTGACGAATGTGCAGGATTTCCTTGGCATGGATGTCGATGTCCGACGCCTGACCCTGGAAACCGCCCAATGGCTGGTGAATCATCATGCGCGAGTTCGGCAGGCAGTGACGCTTGCCCTCGGCACCGCCAGCCAGCAGGAACGCACCCATGCTGCACGCCTGACCGATACAGATGGTCGACACGTCAGGCTTGATGAACTGCATGGTGTCGTAGATCGACATACCCGCAGTCACCGAACCGCCCGGTGAGTTGATGTAGAGATGGATATCCTTGTCCGGGTTTTCCGCTTCAAGGAAGAGCAGTTGCGCCGCGATAAGGTTGGCCATGTAGTCCTCTACCGGACCAACCATAAAGATCACCCGCTCCTTGAGAAGGCGCGAATAGATGTCATAGGCGCGTTCGCCACGGGCGGACTGCTCGATAACCATCGGGACCAAGCCGCCAGCGGCCTGGATGTCAGAGTTCTGCTGAATATAAGAATTGCGGGACATGTCCTGCATTCACTCCCAAATAGTCGAGTCTTGAATACGCACAAGCCAGCGCGAAGGCTGGCTTGTGGGTGTTTTCGAACGAAAATAGAAATCAGTCGGCTTTTGGAGCTTCCACCGGCTTGACAGCTTCTTCGTAGGAGACCGATTTGTCGGTCACGCTAGCTTTCTGCAAAACAGTATCTACAACTTGCTCTTCAAGCACAACAGAACGTACTTCGTTCATTTGCTGCTCGTTCTTGTAGTACCAGGCCACAACCTGCTCTGGCTCCTGGTAGGCCGAGGCCATTTCCTGAATCAGATCACGAACGCGGGCATCGTCAGGCTTGAGGTCGAACTGCTTGACCACTTCAGCAACGATCAGACCCAGCTCGACGCGGCGCTTGGCCTGCTCTTCGAACAGCTCGGCCGGCAGTTGGTCAGGCTTGATGTTGCCACCAAACTGCTGAACCGCCTGAACGCGCAGACGGTTGACTTCGTTTTCCAGCAGCGCTTTAGGCACTTCGATCGGGTTGGAGGCCAGCAGACCGTCCATTACCTGATTCTTGACCTTGGATTTGATGGCCTGACGCAGCTCACGCTCCATGTTCTTGCGAACTTCGGCGCGGAAACCGTCGATGCCGGTTTCCTTGATACCGAACTGCTTGAAGAACTCTTCGTTCAGCTCAGGCAGCTTTGGCTCGGAAACGGTGTTGACGGTGACAGTGAACTCGGCAGCCTTGCCGGCCAGCTCCAGGTTCTGGTAATCCTCAGGGAAGGTCACGTTCAGAACGCGCTCTTCACCGGCCTTGGCGCCAACCAGACCGTCTTCGAAGCCAGGGATCATGCGACCGGAACCCAGAACCAGCTGGGTGCCCGTGGCAGAACCGCCAGCGAATGCTTCGCCGTCGACCTTGCCCACGAAATCGATGTTCAGCTGATCTTCGTTCTGAGCGGCACGATCGGTCTCTTCAAAACGAACGTTCTGCTTGCGCAGCACTTCCAGCATGTTGTCCAGATCGCTGTCGGCCACGTCGGCGGACAGACGCTCTACAGCGATGCTGTCGAAGCCGGCAACGGTGAATTCCGGGAAGACTTCGAAAGTCGCCACGTATTCCAGATCCTTGCCTTTTTCGAAGGATTTCGGCTCTACAGCAGGTGCGCCAGCCGGGTTGAGCTTCTGCTCAACGACAGCTTCGTAGAAAGTAGCCTGAATCAGATCGCCCAGTGCTTCCTGACGCGCGCCGTCTTCGTAACGCTGACGAATTACGCTCATAGGCACTTTGCCAGGGCGGAAGCCCGGGATCTTGGCTTTACGTGCGGTCTGCTGCAGACGCTTGTTGACTTCAGTCTCGATGCGTTCGGCAGGCACGCCAATGGTCATGCGGCGCTCAAGAGCGGAAGTATTTTCAACAGAAACTTGCATGGATATTCCTCGTTGCACAGACGTTAGCCGGCCGTTTCCGACCCCAGAATCAAGGGCATGCATTCTAGTGGGTCAAACTCAAGAAGTCACCCTACTGAAAAAGGGCGGTTTAAGAGGAAGGAATCGGACCGCCGACGAGCACGGACCACAAAGGCCTCGCACTGCAGGCGAAGCGTCTGGCACGGCCTTCTATATAAGGAAGCCTGTGTACCGGATCACTACCGACTCCATCCGCGTAGCGCGCCTCGCTCGACCGACGGCAGCAGGCCTTCGGACCAGCGAAACGGTAAAACCAATACGCTGAAACAAAAAAAGCCGCACTAGGCGGCTTTTTTATTGCAACCGAAGCGTTTCCACTCAGGCTGTTTACATCTTGGTGCGGACGGAGAGACTCGAACTCTCACACCTTTCGGCGCTGGAACCTAAATCCAGTGTGTCTACCAATTCCACCACATCCGCGCTACAAGCTTTTAAAGCAAAGGCGCCAGATTATAAATCTGGCGCCTTTCTTAATATGGGGTGGACGAAGGGGATCGAACCCTCGACAACAGGAGTCACAATCCTGTGCTCTACCAACTGAGCTACGCCCACCATATTGCATGTGACCAGTACATCTTACTTGCTGTGCCAAAGCTGCCTTGAATGGCGCACCCGGCAGGACTCGAACCTGCGACCATCCGCTTAGAAGGCGGATGCTCTATCCAGCTGAGCTACGGGCACTTATATAATCTGTATTCTTTTACGATCACAAATTAAAAGGCTTTCAATCACACCGAGCTGATTTGCAACTCTGCCTGACCTAATCAACCAGTGCTAGCTTAACCAGTGCTGGGCTCTGCCCGGCAAGTGCGACGAATCTTATAGACGCCCCCAAAGGTCGTCAACTCTTTTTTGAAAAAAATTCAGTTAGATAAAGGGGTTAGCGGAATATGCTGACCAAGCGACTTTGCCCTCGCGCCATGTCATGCGAGAATGCGCGCTCATTTTATTTCCTCTCGATGGTTAATCACGCGTCATGACTGCAAAACTAATCGACGGCAAAGCGATCGCCGCCAGCCTGCGCCAGCAGATCGCCAAACGTGTCGCCGAACGTAGCCAGCAAGGCCTGCGTACGCCGGGCCTCGCGGTGATTCTGGTGGGCAGCGACCCCGCCTCCCAGGTGTATGTCTCCCACAAGCGCAAGGACTGTGAAGAGGTCGGCTTCATCTCCCAGGCCTACGACCTGCCCGCAGACACCACTCAGTTTGCACTGACCGAGCTGATCGATCGCCTCAATGAAGACGCTGCCGTCGACGGCATCCTTCTGCAACTTCCTCTGCCCGAGCATCTGGACGCTTCGCTGCTGTTGGAGCGCATCCGCCCCGACAAGGACGTGGATGGTTTCCATCCTTATAACGTCGGCCGTCTGGCTCAGCGTATTCCCCTGCTGCGCCCGTGTACGCCAAAAGGCATCATGACCCTGCTGGAAAGTACCGGCGTCGATCTGTACGGCATGGACGCGGTCGTCGTGGGCGCTTCCAATATCGTCGGTCGTCCGATGGCGATGGAGTTGCTGCTGGGTGGCTGCACCGTCACTGTGACTCACCGTTTCACCAAGGATCTGGCTGGCCATGTCGGCCGCGCCGATCTGGTCGTGGTTGCCGCTGGCAAGCCCGGTCTTGTGAAGGGCGAGTGGATCAAACCTGGCGCCATCGTGATCGATGTCGGCATCAACCGTCAGGCCGATGGCAAGCTCGTCGGCGATGTGGTCTATGAAACCGCCCTGCCCCGCGCCGGCTGGATCACTCCAGTCCCAGGCGGCGTCGGCCCCATGACCCGCGCCTGCCTGCTGGAAAACACGCTATACGCAGCCGAGACGCTGCACAGCTGATACAGCTTTTCGGCAGCAAAAAAAACGGCACCCGAGGGTGCCGTTTTTTTGTACTTCAAAAGCGCTTATTTCTTCGCAGCTTCCCAGCTTTTCAGCAGGTCGGAGTAGGCAATGGTTTCGCCTTTCGGTTTCTCGTTGGCCAGCTTGCGCTGAGGTGCGAGGAACTTGCCGCCGCTGTTCTCGGCCTTGCTGTACCACTCTTCAGCCGTGGTTTCCGGGTTCATCTTCGGCGCACAACCGCTGGCATCCTGGACCTTGGAGCGCTCGATGCGCGTCATGATCGCATCCTGATCCTTGGCCAGTCCGTCCAGAGCGGCCTGAGCAGTCTTCTCGCCCGTTACAGCTTCAGCCACATGGCTCCACCACAACTGGGCCAGCTTCGGATAGTCCGGTACGTTGGTGCCGGTTGGCGACCACTGCACTCGGGCCGGGCTGCGATAGAACTCGACCAGACCACCCAGCTTGGGTGCCAGCGCAGTCATTTCCTTGGAGTTGATGTCCGACTCACGGATCGGCGTCAGGCCGACGATGGTTTTCTTCAGCGACACCGACTTGGAGGTCACGAACTGCGCGTAGAGCCAGGCGGCGTTACGCTTTTTCTCTTCGGTGGACTTGAGGAAAGTCCAGGACCCCACGTCCTGGTAGCCCAGCTTCATGCCCTCTTTCCAGTACGGGCCCTTTGGCGAAGGCGCCATGCGCCATTTCGGCGTGCCATCGGCGTTCATCACTGGCAGGCCAGGCTTGGTCATGTCTGCAGTGAATGCGGTGTACCAGAAGATCTGCTGAGCAACCTCGCCCTGCGATGGAACAGGCCCCGACTCGGAGAAGGTCATGCCTGCCGCTTGCGGCGGTGCATAGGCTTTCAGCCAGTCGATGTATTTCTGGGTAGCGAAGACCGCTGCCGGACCGTTGGTGTCGCCACCACGGGTGATGCTGGAGCCGACCGGATGGCAGGCTTCAACACGAATACCCCACTCATCCACAGGCAAACCGTTGGGCAGGCCCTTGTCGCCACTGCCGGCCATCGAGAACCAGGCATCGGTGAAGCGCCAGCCCAGCGATGGATCCTTCTTGCCGTAATCCATGTGGCCATAGACCCGCTTGCCGTCGATGGTTTTCACGTCTTCGCTGAAGAACTTGGCAATGTCTTCATAGGCCGACCAGTTCACCGGAACGCCCAGCTCGTAACCGTACTTGTCCTTGAACTGCTTTTTCAGGTCTGCGCGATCGAACCAGTCGGCGCGGAACCAGTAAAGGTTGGCAAATTGCTGGTCGGGCAGCTGATACAGCTTGCCGTCAGGTGCGGTGGTGAAGGAAGTACCGATGAAGTCCTTCAGGTCCAGCGTAGGAGAAGTGACTTTCGCACCCTCGGCACTGGCCATCAGGTCGGTCAGAGACAGCGCTTTACCGTAACGAAAGTGCGTACCGATCAGGTCAGAGTCGTTGACCCAGCCGTCATAGATGCTTTTGTCAGACTGCATGGCGGTCTGCAGCTTCTCGATGACGTCGCCTTCCTGAAGCAGGTCGTGAGTGACCTTGATCCCGGTAATTTCGGTAAATGCCTTGGCCAGGGTCTTGGATTCATATTCGTGGGTGGTCAGGGTTTCCGACACCACTTTGATGTCCATGCCACGGAACGGCTCGGCAGCCTTGATGAACCACTCAAGCTCTTTCAACTGCTCGGCATCGGAAAGCGTGGTCGGCTTGAATTCGCTGGCCGCCCACTTCTTTGCCGCATCCTCGTACTGATCCGCCCAGGCTGAAACGCTCAGCCCGCTGAGCATGATCATGGTTGCCAACGTCACGCTATGTTGCAGCTTGTTTTTCTTATTGAACATAGACACCTCAAGAGTTGCTTCTTATGTAGTCCCGCTTTTCGAATACCGCCAGCCGTCGCCCGGACAATCACGCCCGCCCGCCTGCTAACCCCAACGCATCACCACCAACAGCCACACCAGAGAGGCTCCCGAAGCGACCCAGATACTCCAGTCGGTCGCGCCGATCACCATCAGATGCAGATAAGCACTGCCCAACAGCCCGATGAACAGCCGGTCGCCACGTGTGGTGGCAATCGGCAGAAACCCGCGACGCTCGATACTGGCCGAGCGCAGCTCCCATACCGTCATTCCCACCAACAGCAACGCGATACTGCCGAAGAAGGCCGCGGTGGGCAGTGTCCAGGACATCCACTCCATTTTTCGTCTCCTCAGACACGGCCAAGGGCAAAGCCCTTGACCACGTGGTTGCGAACAAACCAGATCACCAGCATGCCCGGCAGAATGGTCAGCACACCGGCCGCAGCCAGCACACCCCAATCGATACCGGACGCCGAGACCGTACGTGTCATGACCGCGGCAATCGGCTTGGCATTGACCGAGGTCAGGGTGCGCGCCAGCAGTAGCTCGACCCAGGAAAACATGAAGCAGAAGAACGCCGTGACACCAATCCCCGAGCCAATCAGCGGGATGAAAATCTTGCCGAAGAACTTGGGAAAGCTGTAACCGTCGATGTAGGCGGTTTCATCGATCTCCTTCGGAACACCCGACATGAAGCCTTCCAGAATCCATACCGCCAGCGGCACGTTGAAAAGGCAATGCGCCAGAGCGACAGCGATGTGCGTGTCGAACAGACCGATCGACGAATACAGCTGGAAAAACGGCAGCAGGAACACTGCCGGTGGCGCCATGCGGTTGGTCAGCAGCCAGAAGAACAGGTGCTTGTCGCCGAGGAAACGATAGCGTGAAAACGCGTAGGCCGCTGGCAACGCGACACTCAGCGATATCACGGTATTAAGGCACACGTAGTACAGCGAGTTGATGTAGCCGCTGTACCAGCTCTCGTCGGTGAAGATCACCTTGTAGTTGGCCAGGGTGAAATCCTGCGGCCAAAGGGTCAGACCGCCGAGGATCTCGGTGTTGGTCTTGAACGACATGTTGACCAGCCAGTAGATCGGTACCAGCAGAAAGAGCAGGTAAATCAGCATCGGTATGGCTTTGCGCAGACTCATGACCCGGCCCTCAATTCTTTTCACTGTGGGTCATGGCGGTGTAGAACACCCATGACACCAGCAGAATGATCAGGAAATACACCAGCGAGAAAGCTGCCGCCGGACCCAGGTCGAACTGCCCGAGCGCCATGGTCGTCAGGGTCTGGCTGAGGAAGGTGGTGGAGTTGCCCGGACCGCCGCCGGTGAGCACGAACGGCTCGGTGTAGATCATGAAGCTGTCCATGAACCGCAGCATCACGGCGATCAGCAGCACGCTTTTCATCTTCGGCAACTGAATGTGCCGGAAGATTGCCCAACTCGACGCCCGGTCGATCCGCGCCGCCTGATAATAGACGTCCGGAATGGCCCGAAGCCCCGAGTAGCTCAGCAATGCCACCAGCGAGGTCCAGTGCCAGACATCGATGACCAGCACCGTGACCCAGGCATCCGACGCGTTGGCCGCGTAGTTGTAGTTGATGTGCAGAATGTTGTTCAGCGTGTAACCCAGCAACCCGATGTCACCACGGCCGAAAATCTGCCAGATGGTGCCGACCACGTTCCAGGGAATCAGCAGCGGAATGGTCATCAGGATCAGGCAGACCGTGGACCAGCGCCCCTTGGTCGGCATGCACAGCGCGACCGCGATGCCCAGCGGGATCTCGATCAGCAGCACGCTGCCCGAGTAAATGAACTGCCGCAGCAGCGAGTCGTGCAGACGCGGGTCCTGCAGGACCTGCCTGAACCAGTCGGTGCCGACAAAGTAACGGCTGGACTGGTCGAAGATGTCCTGCACCGAGTAGTTGACCACGGTCATCATCGGAATGATGGCGCTGAAGGCCACCAGCAGAAACACCGGCAGCACCAGCCACCAGGCCTTGTTGTTCTGGACCTTGTTATTCATGGCAGGTCTCGCTCTGGAGTGGGCTCAAGCAGGAAATCATCGGCGTACACCATCAGCCACTGCGCCGGAAAACTGATCCACGCCTGACCTTGCGGCACCGGCTTGTCTTCGGGCATGCGCACCTTGATCTTCTGCCCGGCCAGCGACAGGGTCAGAATCTTGTAGGTGCCCAGATCTTCGACATAGACCACCTCGGCGCACATCGCTTCCTCGTAGGGACCGTCCCAGACGTGCACGAACTCGGGGCGAATGCCGATTTTCAGACTGGTAAACGAGGTCCGTGCGATCTGTTGCTGCAACAGGCCGGACAGCGGCACATGAACGTCGCCAAAACCGACGCCGTCTCCCTGTGGCTGCACATCGATGAGGTTCATGCCGGGACTGCCGATGAAATAGCCGACAAAGGTGTGCCGGGGCTTCTCGAACAGTTCACGCGGGGTGCCGAACTGGACAATCTGACCGCCGTACATCACCGCGATCTTGTCGGCGAAGGTCGAGGCCTCCAACTGGTCGTGGGTGACGTAGACCATGGTGATGTTGAACTGCTCATGAATCTGCTTGAGCTTGCGGCGCAGCTTCCACTTCAGGTGCGGGTCGATGACCGTCAGCGGTTCGTCGAACAGGATGGCTGAAACATCATCACGTACCAGCCCGCGCCCCATGGACACTTTCTGCTTTTCATCCGCCGTCAGGTTGCGCGCCTTCTTTTTCAGCAATGGCTGCAGATCCAGCACTTCGGCGATTTCATTGACCTTGGCGAGAATGCGCGCCTTGTCCATACCCTGGTTGCGCAATGGAAAGGCCAGGTTATCGAACACGGTCATGGTGTCGTAGATCACCGGAAACTGGAAAACCTGAGCGATGTTGCGGTGCTCGGGCGGCAGCTCGTTGACCACTTTGGAGTCGAACAGCACCTGCCCCTGCGACGGGCTCAACAGACCGGAAATAATGTTGAGCAAGGTCGACTTGCCGCAGCCGGAAGGCCCGAGCAGCGCATACGCCCCGCCCTGCTCCCAGATATGGCTCATCTCGCGAATTGCGTAGTCATCAGGCCCGGGGTTGGCGCTGTAACTGTGCGCCAGGTTCTGCAATCGGATCTCGGCCATCAGGCAACCCTCGACATGCGCAGGCCCGGCGCCTGGATAAGGCCGCCCTGCTGATCGAACACGAAAAGTTTGTGGGTCGGGATGTACACCCGGATCGGCGCATCGACGTCGTAAGCGTGAACGCCCGGCAGATGCAGCACCAGCGAGAACAGCTCGTTGCGCACGTGCAGGAAGGTTTCCGAGCCGCTGATTTCGGCCAGCTCCACAGTCACGGCCAGCTCGAGGTCATCGTCGTTGGACGGCACCAGACTGAGGTGGCTGGGACGCACGCCAAAGCGGTATTCACCATCACCGATGGCACGCAGGTCGACGTTGAGCGGGAAATGTACGAAGTTGGCGAAGCTCACCTCGTTACCTTCGATGCGCCCCGGCATGAGGTTGATCGGCGGTTCCGAGAACAGCTCGGCAGCCAGCACGGTGGCGGGCTTGTGATAGACCTCAGGGGTCTTGCCGCTCTGCACCACCCGACCTTCATGCAGGATGGTGGTCGTACCGCCCAGCGCCAGCGCTTCGTTGGGTTCTGTGGTGGCGTAGATGGCGATGGTATGGCGAGCTGCGAACAGTTCGCGCATCTCCTGACGCAGCTCTTCGCGCAGCTTGTAGTCGAGGTTGACCAGCGGCTCGTCGAACAGGATCAGTTCGGCATCCTTGACCAGCGCCCGGGCCATCGCGGTGCGCTGCTGCTGGCCGCCGGAAAGTTCAAGGGGATGGCGCTGCAGAAACTTCTCGATGCGCAGCATCTTTGCAGTTTCGTGGACGCGGCTGTGGATAACGTCCCTGGACATGCCCGCCTGACGCAGCGGCGAGGCGATGTTTTCGAATACCGTCATGCTCGGGTAATTGATGAACTGCTGGTAAACCATCGAGACGTTGCGCAGGCGAACCGGACGATGGGTGACATCGACCCCGTTCATCAGCACTCGCCCGCTGTCGGGTTTGTCCAGCCCGGCCATCAGGCGCATCAGGCTGGTTTTGCCTGACAGGGTTCGCCCCAGCAGAACGTTGAAGGATCCTGGCTCAAAGCTCAGGGACGCGTCGTCGATCCATATTTGGCCATCGACTGCGCGACTGACGTGCTCCAGCGTGAGAGACATGGCGTGCCCTTTGTTGTTTTTTTAAGGGTAATGCGTGACTGGTGTGCAGATAGCGACATTCGTGCCAGTTCTGGCAAAACCGCGCCAAGGCCCGTCCCAGAGCATTCGCCCGGTTTCATTGGGCGAAAGCCGCTTCATAGCTGAACAAAAATGAACAGTAAACGCTGAACAACTGAACAAAATGAACGTTGACTTTGAACACATCTGAACGACACTGGACGGACGTTGCACGCCAGGATGGACACGCGACGAAACCTGAAAATAAAAACAACACGTCATCCTTGCAGGTTTTGCCATGGCTCAATCCAGCACTTCGCTTGCGCACGACATCATCATTCGCGATTCATGGACACGCTGCCGGGACTTCGGTCTCAGCCATCAGACGCGTCCGTCGTTCGGCCAGTTGCCCGGGTCGGAAGTCTCACAGCTGCTGGAGCGCCACAACGCGCTGGTGCAGACGACCCATCAGGAAGTACTGCCGGTCTACGAAAACATCCTGAGCAATTCCAATTGCCTGATCCTGCTGGCCGATCCCCAGGGCCAGTTGCTCAAGTCATGGGGCACTCAGCGGTTCGGCGATTCATCGCATCAGGGCTTTCTGGCGGGAGCCAGCTGGAGTGAACGAGGCACCGGCACCAACGCCATCGGCACCGCACTGGCCTGTGAACAGGCCATCCATATCGAGCCTGACGAGCATTTCCTCAAGGCCAACCGATTCATGACTGGCTCGGCCTCGCCGATCTTCGACGCCGACCGGCGCATCATTGCGGTACTGGATGTGTCCAGTGACAGCTTCCTGCCGCCCTCCCACACTCTGGGCATGGTCAAGATGATGAGCCAGTCGGTGGAAAACCGGCTGATCCTCGACCAGTTTCGCGACACGCATTTCCAGCTGATCTTCAATACAGGCCTGAACAACCTCGACAGCCAGTGGGCCGGACTGCTGATTTTCGACGAGAGCGGCCAGATTCTCTGCGCCAATCGCCGCGCCGATACCCTGCTGGGCGTCAGGCTCGCCGGCGTCAGCATCGAGACGCTGTTCAAATGCCCGATCCTGCAACTGCTCAGCGAGCCCGAAGCCCGGCCTTTTGCGCTGCAGGCGTTCGGCAACAACCGCTTCCAGTGCCTGATCAAGCGCCCGAGACGCAAGCCATTGCAACTGCATGCGGTTACGGCAGCCACTCCTGCTCCGATTGTCGCCCGAAGCCTGGATCTGCAAGCCATCAGCCTGGGCGATACCCGCGTCGAGAAGGCTGTTATCCAGGCACAGCGCCTGCTGGAAAAGGATATTCCGTTGTTGATCCATGGCGAGACCGGGGTCGGCAAGGAAGTGTTCGTCAAGGCGCTGCATCAGGCCAGCTCGCGGGCCAGTCAGCCGCTGATCGCGGTGAATTGCGCGGCGATTCCGGCCGATCTGGTGGAAGCTGAACTGTTCGGCTACGCCAAGGGCGCGTTCACGGGTGCCAGCCAGAAAGGCAGCATCGGGCTGATTCGCAAGGCCGACAAGGGCACGCTGTTTCTGGACGAAATCGGTGACATGCCGATGTCGGTGCAGGCACGCCTGCTACGGGTCCTTCAAGAGCGTTGCGTTCAGCCGCTGGGCGGTGGCGAGTTGTATCCGGTGGATATCCGCCTGGTATCGGCCACCAACCGCACGTTGCGCGATCAGGTGCAGGCCGGACATTTCCGTCAGGACCTGTATTACCGGATCAGCGGCCTGAACATCGAACTGCCGCCGCTGCGCGAAAGAACCGACAAGCACGCATTGGTGCAACGCATTTGGGAACGGCATCGGGACCCGCACCAGCGGGCCGGTTTTTCACGGGAAGTGCTTGAGCTGTTCGAGCATCACCCATGGCCGGGCAATATTCGCCAGCTCAACAGCGTGATCCAAGTGGCGCTGGCATTGGCCGACGATCAGCCGATCACGACCGATCATTTGCCGGAAGACTTCTTTCTGGATGCAGGATTGGATGAGCAGCGCAGTGACAGACAGACAGCAGAGACTACGCAGGAACGTCTGCAAAACACCGACGACCTGAATGATCTGCTTCAGGCAGCCGGGGGGAATATTTCGCAGCTGGCGAAGCGACTCGGGGTGAGTCGCAACACCTTGTACAAACGCTTACGGGAACAGCAAGGCGGCGAAACCTGATCGACGCCAGGCAGTGTCCGCCTCGACGCTGATCGTGCCCATTGCTCCGCGTGGGCATGCATCCCGTGACGCTCGGCGTCACATCCAGAGCGGACGCGGAGCGTCCTGAGAGGCGTTACCACGCTGGAGCGTGGGAACGATCAGAGTGATCTCAAGCACGCCGATCATGCTCACGCCTGTGCTCAGCGTCATACCCGAGTCTTGCTGCAACCACGGACTACTGTAGGAGGCAGCTTGCCGGCGATGCTTTTTCTGAAGCGACCTATCAGTGAATGAACTGACGCCATCGCCGGCAAGCCGCCTCCCACTCGTTATGCATCCAGCCAGACACTCTCGTTTCGACTTCAGTCCGCCAGACGCCAGGTCGTTCCGCCCTTACCGTCTTCCAGCACAACGCCCATGGCGGTGATCTGGTCGCGGATGCGGTCGGATTCGGCCCAGTCCTTGGCAGCACGCGCCGCCAGACGCGCCTGAATCAGCGCTTCCACTTCAGCGGCATCGACACGACCTTCTGCGCCAGCGCGTAGAAAGTCATCAGCCTCCAGCTGCAACACACCCAGCACACTGGCCAGCTGCTTGAGGCGCGCCGCAAGGCCCGCTGCTGCTGCAGGATCGGTCTCACGCAGACGGTTGATCTCACGCACCATTTCAAACAGCACGGCACAGGCTTCGGGCGTACCGAAGTCGTCGTTCATTGCCGCAGAGAAACGCTCGACGAACGCTTCGCCACCGACCGGCTCTGAGACCGGCAGGCCCTTGAGCGCATGATAGAAACGCTCCAGCGCCGCCTTGGACTCGCGCAGGCTGTCCTCGGAATAGTTGATCGCGCTCCGGTAATGGCTCGATACCAGCAGGTAACGCACCACTTCGGGGTGGTATTTCTCCAGCACATCGCGAATGGTGAAGAAGTTGTTCAAGGACTTGGACATCTTCTCGCCATTGATGCGGATCATGCCGCAGTGCAACCACGCATTGGCGTACGTCTTGCCTGTCGCCGCTTCGCTTTGGGCAATCTCATTTTCATGGTGCGGAAATTCGAGGTCACTGCCGCCGCCATGAATGTCGAAGGTGTCACCCAGGCAGCAGGTCGACATCACCGAGCACTCGATATGCCAGCCCGGACGACCCGGACCCCACGGCGAATCCCAGCTCGGCTCGCCCGGTTTGACGCCCTTCCAGAGCACGAAGTCCAGCGGATCGTCCTTGGACTCGTCCACTTCGATCCGTGCACCGATGCGCAGGTCTTCGATTTTCTTGCGCGACAGCTTGCCGTAGCCGACAAACTTGCCGACGCGGTAGTACACATCGCCATTGCCCGGCGCGTAAGCGTAACCCTTGTCGATCAGGGTCTGGATCATGGCGTGCATGCCGGCGATGTGATCGGTGGCACGCGGCTCCATGTCCGGCTTGAGGATGTTGAGGCGAGCCTCGTCCTCGTGCATGGCGTCAATCATGCGCGCAGTCAGCGCGTCGAACGACTCGCCGTTGTCACGCGCACGGTTGATGATCTTGTCGTCAATGTCGGTGATGTTGCGCACATAGGTGAGTTCATAGCCGCTGAACCGCAACCAACGGGTCACCAGATCGAACGCGACCATGCTGCGGCCGTGGCCCAGGTGGCAGTAGTCGTACACGGTCATCCCGCAGACGTACATGCGCACCTTGTTGCCATCCAGCGGCTTGAAAACTTCTTTGCTCTTGGTGAGCGTGTTGTAGATGGAAAGCACTTTCCTACCCCCGTGGTACAGCCTCAGCTCCAGGAATCGCGCAGTGTCACTGTGCGGTTGAAGACCGGACGACCAGGTTTTGTATCCTTGATGTCGGCGCAGAAGTAGCCTTCGCGTTCGAACTGGAACCTGTCTTCCGGCTGTGCATTAGCCAGCGATGGTTCAGCACGACAACCTGTCAGGACCTGCAGGGAATCAGGGTTGATGTTTTCCAGGAACGTGGCGCCATCTTCGGCCTTGTCAGGCGAAGGGGAACGGAACAGACGGTCGTAGAGACGCACTTCGCATTCCACGCTGGCCTCGGCCGGCACCCAGTGGATAACGCCCTTGACCTTGCGGCCTTCAGGGTTCTTGCCCAGGGTGTCAGGGTCGTAGGAGCAGCGCAGCTCGACGATGTTGCCGTCGGCGTCCTTGATGGCCTCGTCGGCACGAATCACGTAGCTGCCACGCAGGCGCACTTCGCCATTCGGCTCAAGGCGCTTGTAGCCTTTAGGCGGCTCTTCCATGTAGTCGTCGCGATCGATGTAGATCTCGCGAGCGAACGGCAATTCGCGCACGCCCAGGTCTTCCTTGGGGTGACGCGGCAGTTCGAGCTTCTCGACCTGACCTTCCGGGTAATTGGTGATCACGACTTTCAACGGACGCAACACGCACATGGCGCGTGGCGCATTGCGATCCAGGTCGTCACGGATGCTGAATTCGAGCATGCCGAAATCCACCACGCCGTCGGAACGGTTGGTGCCAACCATTTCGCAGAAGTTGCGGATCGAAGCCGGCGTGTAGCCACGGCGACGGAAGCCGGACAGCGTGGACATGCGCGGATCATCCCACCCATTGACGTGCTTCTCGTCAACCAGTTGCTTGAGCTTGCGCTTGCTGGTCACGGTGTAGCTCAGGTTCAGGCGCGAGAACTCGTACTGGCGCGGCTTGCACGGCACCGGCAGGTTGTCCAGGAACCAGTCGTACAACGGACGATGGCTTTCGAACTCCAGCGTGCAGATCGAATGGGTAATGCCTTCGATGGCGTCCGACTGACCGTGGGTGAAGTCATAGATCGGGTAGATGCACCATTTGTCACCGGTCTGGTGGTGATGTGCATGGCGAATGCGGTACAGGATCGGGTCGCGCAGGTTCATGTTCGGCGACGCCATGTCGATCTTGGCGCGCAGCACGCGAGCACCGTCTTCGAACTCACCGGCTTTCATGCGGGCGAACAGGTCCAGGTTTTCCTCGACGCTGCGCTCACGGAACGGGCTGTTCTTGCCCGGTTCGGTCAGGGTGCCACGGTATTCGCGTGCCTGCTCGGGGGTCAGGTCGTCCACATAAGCCTTGCCGGACTTGATCAGCTCAACGGCCCAGTCGTGCAGTTGATCGAAGTATTGCGAGGCGTAACGCACTTCGCCCGCCCACTCGAAGCCGAGCCACTTCACGTCGCTCATGATGGCGTCGATGTATTCCTGGTCTTCCTTGGCCGGGTTGGTGTCGTCGAAACGCAGGTGCGTCGCGCCACCGAACTCGTTGGCCAGACCGAAGTTCACGCAGATCGACTTGGCGTGACCGATGTGCAGATAGCCGTTCGGCTCTGGCGGGAAGCGGGTCACGATCCGGGTGTGTTTGCCCGAATCCAGGTCAGCCTGCACGATCGGACGCAGGAAGTTGGTCGGTACGACAGGGCCTGCCTTTGAATTCGCAGCGGGTTCTGGAGTGGGCTTGCTCATAGGATCCTTGGACATACTTGTGCGCGGCCAGGGTAGGCCGACTAAATCAAAGCGCTTATCATAGCCGAAGCTGTCAAGTCCCTGACAACAGAGTGCAGGGTTCAAACAGAAAAGCGGCAAAAAGCGCGAAAAATGTAACCTCGCCTGTAAACTGCACGTCAGGGTGATATTGCGCCCCTTCATGAACGCCAAGAGATCGACTCTCCTATGTCCAAAGTAAAACTCAGCACCAACCACGGTGACATCGTTCTGCAATTGAACGCAGAAAAAGCACCGCTGACCGTTGCCAACTTCATCGAATACGTCAACGCTGGCCACTATGAAAATACCGTTTTCCACCGTGTGATCGGCAACTTCATGGTCCAGGGCGGTGGTTTCGAGCCAGGCATGAAGGAAAAGAAAGACAAGCGCCCGAGCATCCAGAACGAAGCTGACAACGGCCTGCCAAACAAGAAATACACAGTTGCAATGGCTCGCACCATGGAGCCGCATTCGGCTTCCGCGCAGTTCTTCATCAACGTGGCTGACAACGCCTTCTTGAACCACAGCGCCAAGACCGTTCAGGGCTGGGGCTATGCCGTATTCGGTGAAGTGATCGAAGGTACTGACGTTGTCGACAAGATCAAGGGCGTTGCCACCAGCAGCAAGGCCGGTCACCAGGACGTTCCTGTCGAAGACGTGATCATCGAAAAAGCAGAGATCGTTGAGTGATACTGCTGATCTCCGATTTGCATCTTGAGCAAGAACGCCCGGACATTACCCGGGCGTTTCTGGATCTACTCGCAGGCCGGGCTCGCACAGCCGAGTCGCTGTATATCCTCGGGGATTTCTTTGAAGCCTGGATCGGTGACGACGCCATGTCGCCGTTCCAGCTTTCGATCTGCAAGGCCCTGCGCGAACTGAGCGACAGTGGTACCCGAATTTTTCTGATGCACGGCAACCGCGACTTCATGATCGGCAAGGGTTTCTGCAAGGCAGCGGGTTGCACGCTGCTGGCCGACCCGACCGTGGTGCAGTTGAACGGTGAGCCGGTGCTGTTGATGCACGGCGACAGCCTGTGCACGCGTGATGTGGGCTACATCAGAATGCGCCGCTACCTGCGCCATCCGCTGACGCTGTTCATTCTGCGTCACCTGCCCTTGAAAACCCGCCACAAACTGGCGCGCAAGCTGCGCAATGAAAGCCGCGCAAAGACCCGCATGAAAGCCAACGACATTGTCGATGTGACGCCTGAAGAGGTGCCGCGAATCATGCAGCAATTCGGTGTGCACACGCTGATCCACGGCCACACGCATCGCCCTGCCATTCATAAACTGCAGCTCGGCGACGTAGCCGCCAGGCGCATCGTGCTGGGCGACTGGGATCGTCAGGGCTGGGCGCTGCAGGTGGACGAACAGGGTTTCAGCCTCGGTTCGTTCGATTTTGTGCCGGAAGAGAATCGCACGCTGGCGTTGCCGCCTTCGTTGTAGATAAAGGCAGCTGCCTCCCTTACTGAACCTGCAGTCTGTGCCATTTGTGACGCGGAGCGTCACGGGCGGCATACCCACGCGTGGGCACGATCAGGGTTGAGGCAGACTTGTGCATAACGATGAGCGCAGGGCGATGGGCACGATCATGCAGCGGCGTCGGTCTATGTTTAGCCAGCCAAACCCGCTATCAATGCCCTCCCCCTGCCGCTGGTCCTGCTTTCGCGGCGAACGGTGGTTTGGCGAACCAGACCAGCAGGATCAACCCCGCGAACAACCAGCCCAGCATGTAGAAGTAGTCCACCGTCGACATCATGTACGCCTGACTGTTGAGCGTCTGCTCCAGCTGCGCGTAGGCCTGCGGACCGGCACCGCCCAGGGTGTCGAGCGCATGCCGTGTGGCCGGGTCATAGGTGCTGATGTTTTCGCTCAGGTACGCATGATGCTGCTCGGCACGGCGAATCCAGATCCAGGTGGTCAGCGATGCCGCGAAGCTGCCGCCCAGCGTACGCAGGAAGGTGGCGAGGCCTGAACCATCGGCAATCTGGTTGGGTGGCAGGTCCGATAACAGAATGCTCAGGGTCGGCATGAAGAACAGCGCGACGCCTATCCCCATGAACAACTGGACCATGGCGATGTGCTGGAAATCCACCTGATTGGTGAAGTCTGCACGCATGAAACAGCTCAGGCCCATGGCCAGGAACGCCAGGCTGGCCAGCAGGCGCAGGTCGAACTTGTGTGCGTACTTGCCAACGAAGGGCGACATCAACACCGGCAGGATACCAATCGGCGCCAACGCCAGTCCGGCCCAGGTCGCGGTGTAGCCCATCTGCGTCTGCAACCATTGTGGCAACAGCAGGTTGACGCCGAAAAACCCTGAATACCCGCCAATCATCGCCAGTGTACCGACCCGAAAGTTTCGATAGGCGAACAGCCGCAAATTGACGATAGGATGTTTATCGGTCATTTCCCAGATCACGAATACCGACAGCGCTACCAGCGAAATCAGTGCGCCGATGACGATGAAATTCGACTCGAACCAGTCCAGGTTATTGCCTTTGTCCAGCACGACCTGCAGCGCGCCGACGCCGATGATCAGGGAGATCAGCCCGACGTAATCCAGAGGCTGTTGCTGGGTGTTGACCGGACGCTTGGCCATCTGCGTGCGCACCACCAATGCTGCGAACAGGCCGATCGGAATATTGATGAAGAAGATCCAGGGCCAACTGTAACTGTCAGTAATCCAGCCGCCCAGAATCGGCCCGACAATGGGCGCGACCACCGTGACCATCGCCAGCAAGGCCAGCGCCATGCCCCTTTTTGCAGGCGGGTAGACCGCCAGCAGCAAGGTCTGGCTCATGGGATAAAGCGGCCCGGCAACGATGCCCTGCAAGGCCCGAAAACCTACAAGCTCGGGCATCGACGTGGAAATGCCGCACATAAACGAAGCCAGCACAAACAGCAGGGTCGCCCACAGGAACAGTTTGACCTCGCCGAAGCGGCGGCTCAGCCAGCCGGTCAGGGGCAGCGCGATGGCGTTACTGACGGCGAACGAGGTGATGACCCAGGTGCTCTGCTCCGAGCTGACACCCAGGTTGCCTGCGATGGTCGGCAGGGCCACGTTGGCGATGGTGGTGTCGAGCACTTGCATGAAGGTCGCCAGCGACAGACCGATGGTGCAGAGCAACAGGCTGGGTGGCGTAAAGGAAGCGGGGGCGTTGGTGCTCATCGCGAATCCCTGAAAACGTGGGCGACACCCCGGCCGAAAGACCGGGACAGGCGGATGGGCGGATCAGCGCTGGGCGGTCTTGCTTTTGTCGCTGGCGGCGCTGTTTTCATGGATCAGGCGCGCGATCAAGGCATCGGCATCAGCCAGCTGTTCGGTGTAGACCTGGGTAGTGAATGCAGCCTGCTTCGGAGGCTGCTGCGCCAGAATCGGACCACTCTGGTCGTGCAGATTGACTTCAACGGTGGTCGACAGACCAATGCGCAGCGGGTGTTGCGCCAGTTCCTCAGGGTTGATGTGGACGCGGACCGGCACACGCTGGACGATCTTGATCCAGTTGCCGGTCGCGTTCTGGGCTGGCAACAGCGCGAACGCGCTGCCGGTCCCCGCGCCCAGGCTGTCGATGGTGCCGCTGTACTTCACGTCGCTGCCATACAGGTCGGAGCTGATTTCCACCGGCTGACCGATACGCATCTTGCCCAGCTGGGTTTCCTTGAAGTTGGCATCGATCCACAGCTGATCCAGTGGAATCACCGCCATGGTCGCGGTACCAGGCTGAACGCGCTGGCCCAGTTGCACGCTGCGCTTGGCAACGTAACCGGTCACCGGTGCGACCAGAGTGGTCCGCGCATTGGCGAGATAGGCCTGACGCAACTGCGCAGCCGCCGCCTTCACGTCCGGATGGGAAGACACTACGGTGTCATCAACCAGCGCCACACTGGTGCTCAACTGTTGCTGGATGTTGTTCAAGGCACTTTGTGCGCTGGTCAGTTGGTCCCGGGCATGGGACAGCTCTTCCTGGGAGATTGCGCCACCGGCCGCCAGACTGCGACGACGGCTGTAGTTATCCTGAGCCGTCTGCACCGCCGCACGTTGCGCGGCCAGTTGAGCCTTCATGCCATCGACGTTGCTGTACAGGCCGCGAACCTGACGCACGACCTTGCCCAGATTGGCTTCGGCGCTCTGCAGCCCGACTTCGGCATCGCTTGGATCGAAACGCAGCAGCACCTGTCCTTCGCGGACCAGATCACCGTCGTCTGCGGCAATGCTGATGACCGTGCCGGTGACCAGCGGCGTGATTTCCACCACATTGCCACTTACGTAGGCGTCATCGGTCTCTTCGCTCCATTGACCATACAACTCATACCAGCCCCAGATCGCCAGTCCACAGAGAACGACGATGATGGCGAGACCGGCCAGCAGGAATTTGCGCTTGCCGGATTTCGGGGCGTTTGGCTGTTTCTGTTCAGGGGCAGACGTGTTTTCAGCGGCGGCAGTGGCCATGGCAATTACCTTCAAGTAGGCAGAACGGCTGAGATCCGGCCAGACCGGCCGCCCTCAACTTCGGGCTATTCGTATTTATTTGCCTTTGGCGTTGAAGCTCAGGCGAGTCAGGGCGATATGGTCGTCGGCGGCGACCAGCACCTTGGTCAGAATCCGGCGCAGCACTTCCACTTCCTCAGCGTCGAGGGCTGCGAAGGTGTCGTTCATGGCATCGGCACCGATCTGCGGCAGCAGGTCGGATAGCGCTTGTCCCTGAGACGTCAGGGCGACACGCACCTGACGACGATCGGTTTCCGAACGGGTGCGCACGATCAGTCCCTTCTGTTCCAGGCGGTCCAGCATGCGAGTCATCGAACCGCTGTCCAGCGACAGGTGCCGACACAATTCCACCGGCGTATCCGTCGAAAACTGGGCAATGATGATCAGCACCTTGAACTGCGCGAACGTGACGTCGTACGGCAGCAGGTACTTGTCCAGCATGCGGTCTTTCAGCGCGTTGGTACGGCCGACCAGCAGCCCGATCAGGCTGGAATCAAAGTTTTCAGGACTGAAATGTTTCAAGGAATCACCCGGAAAGCTGCTTAGGCAGTGATTACAAAATATTACTGCCTAGACAGCTATTGTCAAAGTATTTGTTAGCTTGCTTACTAAAAAGGCATAAAAAAACGACCGCTGGTAAGGCGGTCGTTTTTTGTCGCTGGCCGAAATGGCGCGCCAGATCAGGCGGCGACAGGTACGCCACTGTGAAAACGAAATTCCTCGTCAGGGCTTTCGATCAGCTCGCGCTCGGCCAGACGAATCTCTTCGATCTTGGCGTCCACGTCTGCCTTTTCGCCATAGGTGTAAGCCAGCTTCAGGTAGTCCTGAAAATGCCGCGCTTCTGACTTGAGCAGACTGCCGTAGAACTTGGCCAGGTCCTCATCCAGGTGCGGCACCAACGCGGCGAAACGCTCACAGGAACGGGCTTCGACGATGGCACCCACCACCAGCGCATCGGTCAGGCGGTAGGGGTTGTGATTACGCACCAGCTTGCGCAATGCGCCGGCATAACGCGCCGAGCTGATGTTGGCCATCGGAATCTGGCGCTTGCGGATGATGCTGATCACTTGTTCGAAATGACGCAGTTCTTCACGGGCCAGGCGCGACATCTTGGCCAGCAGGTCGAACTTGTCGTTGTACTGGAACATGAACTGGAACGCCGCCCCTGCCGCCTTCTTCTCGTTGTTCGCGTGGTCGATCAACAGGATGTCGAGGTTGCGCAATGCAGCCTGAACCCAGCTGTCGGGCGTACGGCAAAGCAGAAAGGCTTCGATTTCAGGGATCGGGTACATAGGCTCACACATGGCGCAGAGGCAAAGCGCGGCATTATACGAGGGCTATCGACGTCCCGCGAGACAAAAGCGCGGCGGCGGATCAGGCGCCGAAGGCATCCTTGAGAAAGCCCGGCGCTATATAACGCTGGTAATGCGCCTCGGAGAGCAGAAAGAACTCGCGGTCGATCGCATCACGTAACTCAGGCAGCGACCAATTGCGAAATTCGGGTAACAACACGAAACCGTAGGCTTCCACCTGACTGATGACCCGCGCACCGCGAGCGATCAATTGATAGGCCCAGCAATATTCGGACTGGTGCGGCACGAAGCGAATCTTGCGCTGGACAAGCTGCAGCCGCAGTTTGTCGGCATCGAAGATTTCGAGCTTGGCGGTCATGACCTGAACCAGCAACTGCTCCAGACGCAACCAGACGGCTCTTTTTTCGTCTTCGTTGTAACCGTTCCAGTGGATGACTTCATGGTGGAAGCGTTTGCAGCCACGGCACACCAAATCCCCGTAAACAGTGGAGCAAAGGCCGACGCAGGGTGTTTTGATGATGTGATCAGGCATGGCTGGCGGGGCTTGGGCAGGCGAAACAAGGGCCCATATTAGTCCTTTGTCTAAGCACTTTCACCCCCGAACATGTAGGGGCTAACTTACCTTTAGTTCAGATTTGCCGTAGAATCAGCGAGCCTTTTAAGGCGCCAATGTCCGTTGGAAGCTGTTTTCAAAGCGTCACGAGCACAGTCAAGTTAATCCCGCAGTGCGGCGTCGACAGGCCATCCCCTCATCACGGATGGCCGTGTCGACCGCCTCTCCTCCCCGTCCTGCAGGCGTAAAACTTTGAAAACAGCTTCTGTTAGGAATTGCCGACACCCTGCCAACAAGGCTCCAAAGTCTTGCGTGGGTACGGACAATTTCTGGATGAGCGTCCCGGACA
Source organism: Pseudomonas sp. AC016 (assembly GCF_979253365.1). Lineage (NCBI taxonomy): Bacteria > Pseudomonadati > Pseudomonadota > Gammaproteobacteria > Pseudomonadales > Pseudomonadaceae > Pseudomonas > Pseudomonas sp. AC016. Next base: position 5,114,562 of record NZ_CEEDCC010000001.1, on the reverse strand, counting down.
CCCATTTGGGACCACTGATGAGGGTAATACTGTGCTTGAAGCCTACCGTAAACACATCGAAGAGCGTGCCGCCCAGGGTATCGTGCCCCAGCCGCTTAACGCCGAACAAACCGCAGGCCTTATTGAGCTGCTGAAAAATCCCCCGGCTGGCGAAGAAGCTTTCCTTGTCGATCTGATCACCAATCGCGTTCCACCAGGCGTTGACGAGGCTGCCTACGTCAAGGCCGGTTTCCTGTCTGCCCTGGCCAAGGGCGAAGCCACTTCTCCCCTGATCGACAAAAAACGTGCAACCGAACTGCTGGGCACCATGCAGGGCGGCTACAACATCGTCACGCTGGTTGACCTGCTCGACGACGCCACGCTGGCGCCGGTCGCTGCCGAACAGCTCAAGCACACGCTGCTGATGTTCGACGCCTTCCACGACGTGGCCGAGAAAGCCAAGAGCGGCAACGCTCACGCCAAGGCGGTCGTTCAGTCCTGGGCTGATGGCGAGTGGTTCAAGAAGCGCCCGACGCTGGCCGACAAGATCAGCCTGCGCGTCTTCAAGGTCACCGGCGAAACCAACACCGACGACCTGTCGCCAGCGCCTGATGCCTGGTCGCGTCCAGACATCCCGCTGCACGCTCTGGCCATGTTGAAAATGGCCCGTGAAGGCATCGTTCCGGACGTACAGGGCTCCATCGGTCCGATGAAGCAGATCGAAGAGATGCGCGGCCAGGGCTTCCCTATCGCCTACGTCGGTGACGTGGTCGGTACCGGCTCCTCGCGTAAATCGGCGACCAACTCGGTGCTGTGGTTCTTCGGCGACGACGTTCCTTACGTGCCGAACAAGCGCGCAGGCGGTTTCTGCTTCGGCAGCAAGATCGCTCCGATCTTCTACAACACCATGGAAGATGCGGGCGCCCTGCCGATCGAGTTCGATGTCTCGAACATCAACATGGGCGATGTGATCGACGTTTACCCGTACGCTGGCAAAGTCTGCAAGCACGACAGCGACGAAGTCATCACCACCTTCGAAATGAAGACCCCGGTGCTGTTGGACGAAGTCCGCGCCGGTGGCCGTATCCCGCTGATCATCGGTCGTGGCCTGACCAGCAAGGCACGCGCCGAGCTGGGCCTGCCAGCCTTCGACCTGTTCAAGACGCCTGACCAGCCAGCCGAAAGCACCAAGGGTTTCACCCTGGCGCAGAAGATGGTCGGCAAGGCGTGCGGCGTGGAAGGTATCCGTCCGGGCACCTACTGCGAACCGAAAATGACCACCGTCGGCTCCCAGGATACCACTGGCCCGATGACACGCGACGAGCTGAAAGACCTGGCGTGCCTGGGCTTCTCGACCGATCTGGTCATGCAGTCCTTCTGCCACACCGCGGCCTATCCGAAGCCGATCGACGTCAAGACGCACCACACGCTGCCTGACTTCATCATGACCCGTGGCGGCGTTTCCCTGCGTCCGGGCGACGGTATCATCCACAGCTGGCTGAACCGCATGCTGCTGCCGGACACCGTCGGCACCGGTGGTGACTCTCACACCCGCTTCCCGATCGGTATCTCCTTCCCGGCCGGCTCCGGTCTGGTTGCGTTTGCTGCCGCCACTGGCGTCATGCCGCTGGACATGCCTGAGTCGATCCTGGTTCGCTTCAAGGGCAAGATGCAGCCTGGCATCACCCTGCGCGACCTGGTTCACGCCATTCCTTACTACGCAATTCAGGCTGGCCTGCTGACCGTAGAGAAGAAAGGCAAGAAGAACGCGTTCTCCGGTCGCATCCTGGAAATCGAAGGCCTGGACAACCTGAGCATCGAGCAGGCTTTCGAGCTGTCCGACGCTTCGGCCGAACGTTCGGCTGCCGGTTGCACCATCAAGCTGGCCAAAGAGCCGATCATCGAATACCTGAACTCGAACATCACGCTGCTGCGCTGGATGATCGAACAGGGTTACGGTGATCCGCGCACCCTGGAGCGTCGTGCTCAGGCGATGGAAGCCTGGGTTGCCAACCCAGAGCTGCTGGAAGCCGACAAGGACGCCGAGTACGCTGAAATCATCGAGATCGACCTGGCCGACGTCAAAGAGCCTGTGCTCTGCGCGCCGAACGACCCGGACGATGCCCGCCTGCTGTCTTCGGTACAGGGCGAGAAGATCGACGAAGTGTTCATCGGCTCCTGCATGACCAACATCGGCCACTTCCGCGCTGCGGGCAAGTTGCTGGATCAGGTCAAGGGCCAGCTGCCGACACGCCTGTGGCTGTCGCCGCCGACCAAGATGGATGCGCATCAGCTGACCGAAGAAGGCTACTACGGCATCTACGGCAAGGCTGGCGCGCGCATGGAAATGCCGGGCTGCTCGCTGTGCATGGGTAACCAGGCACGCGTAGAGCCGAACTCGACAGTGGTATCGACGTCGACCCGTAACTTCCCGAACCGTCTGGGTGACGGCGCGAACGTCTACCTGGCCTCGGCCGAGCTGGCGTCCGTCGCATCGATCCTGGGTCGCCTGCCGACCGTCGAGGAGTACATGGGCTACGCGCAACAGATCGACACCATGGCAGCGGACGTGTACCGCTACCTGAGCTTCGATCAGATCGCCGAGTTCCGTGAAGCCGCAGCGAACGCCAACATCCCGGTCGTTCAAGCGTAACAGCGAAACACAGCGTTGAAAGAACCCCGCCTTGTGCGGGGTTTTTTTATGACTGGAACGTCGATCATTTCACCAAGGGGACTACAACACCCTCTCTACCGAAAACACCCACCGACTGAATGGCCTGACATAGACAAGATTGATGAAGTCAAAAAGAACCCAGCCTCGCGTCCTGACCTTGAAAGCCTGCAGATTGCCGCAGGGCATCACTTCCATGCCTTTAGTCATCGTGTCAAAACCCATTTGCAGAAGTCCTGCCCTGTCAGGAAGCACCAGCACTTCGGTTGTCCCGGTTGCCACCTGCCCGACGAGCCTTGCATCAAAGAAAATCGAAAGCGGCAAGCAAGCCCCGTAGGCGCTTTTGAAAAGACCTTTCTCTCTGTGGACTGATATATCCATGTCGTCCCTGCTGTACTGAATAAATATCTAGCGGGTTTCCTATGGAAGACGCTAGCTCAGAAACAGATAGTTTGATTTCAGCTCAACTGAAGCTGCGAAAGCCACTGCTCCATCGCATCACCACTGCTCATTGCAGGCTGCACCAGACCGTCGACCATAAAGGTCGGGGACACATGGATGCCGTTCTGGCGGGCGTATTTGCAGTGCCATTTGATGACGTGCTCAAGCTCGGGCTGCGCGAACGCTTCGACCAGTTGGACGCCGCTGTAACCTTCCAGCCGGGCAATGATGTCGTTCGGTGTGGCGTCGAGATTGGGTCCGCTGGCGTGGTGCTCGAATTCGAATTCGGCGCGATGCGCAGCAACGGCTGCCATCACGGCCTTGGCCGTATTCTTGCCGCCTTCAAGGGTCGAAGCGGCCAGGATGCAGCGCACGATGACGCCGGAAAACATGTGCCACGGCTGGGACTGGAGACGAATTTTGATCGTGAGGCGGTCCTCGCCAGCCTGTTCCAGCAGCTTGTCGAGCTTGCGAAAAGCCTTGACCGAAAACGGGCACGTGGGCTCAAGGAATACTTCAAGAATGCGAGGGCCGTGGCCCCATGTGAGTGCGTCTGCCTGCATGTTTGCTCTCCCGTGAAATGGATGATGGGGTATTGACCCCACTGTTCGTGTAAATGCTCAGACCCGTAATGAGCAACGTACCTTCAAAGCAAAAAACCCCACATCTCTCGATGCGGGGTTTTTAGTCTGCTTACAGCCCGGTCAAACCATCACACCGTGATGGCTTGTCCGCTCATGGCCAAGTCCAGCAACTCGCGGTTGGCGACGGCGTACATGGCGTAGTCGGTGCCGCTGGCGGCACGCAGTTCGACCAGCATGGCGCGCCAGCGCTCGACCATGAGGGCGTGCTGTTCCAGCCACAGCGCAAGACGCTCTTCCACGTCCGATGGACCATCCGGCATCTGCAGGACCGATACGGTGATCGCCCGCTGTTGCCAGTCGATGTCGTCACGGAACGCTTCGCGGGCCAGGGCCTGCCAGTTGTTTTCCACCGGCAGGCTGCTGATCTGCTGCAGGTACCAGGTTACGTCCAGCGCACTGCCTACGGCGAAGTACACCTTGGCCACGTCGGCAGCGTTCTGCCCGGTGACGTCGGAGGCTTCGATGATCGGCAGCAGCGTGTACAGGTGCGTAGTGCCCGCCACCATGCGCGCCAGCAACTCGGGCACACCGGCTTCGACATAGGCCTGATAACGCGCCTGCCAGACTTCACGGGTCGGACCTTCCAGCAGCTCGTCGAGCTTGAGACCCAGCGCGGCGATGTGCGGACCGAAGTGCGCCACGTCACGACCGGCATCCAGTTCGTTGCGACGGCTGCGCAGGAACCAGCGTGTGGCACGACGGCCCAGACGCATCAGCTCATCCATCAGCGACAGCTGGATTTCTGCCGACACCTTGTAGTCCAGCGCCTCGATCTGACGGAACCAGTGCGGGAGGTGGAAGATATCACGCACGATCACGTAGGCACCGGCCACGTTGGCAGCGCTCATGCCGGTCGACTCTTTGAGTCGCTGCACGAACGTGATACCCATGTGGTTGACCAGATCGTTGGCGATCTGGGTGCTGACGATTTCGCGCTTCAGACGGTGACCGCGCATGGCCACGGAGAACTTGGCGCTCAGCGATGGCGGGAACGCGGTTTCCATGTCACGTGCCAGGTAGTCGTCATCCGGAACACGGGATTCCAGCAACGCTTCCTTGAGGTCGATCTTGCTGTAGGAGATCAGCACCGACAGCTCGGCACGGCTCAGGCCATGACCGGCCGACACACGCTCGACGATCTGGTCTTCGGCCGGCAGGAACTCGATGGCACGGTCCAGCTTGCCACGGGCTTCCAGGTCGTTCATCAGACGCTTGTATTCAGCGATGCGGTCGTAGGCACGGCGAGCGGCCAGCGACAGTGCCTGCGTCTGCTTGTAGTTGTTGCCCAGCACCAGGTGGCCGACTTCGTCGGTCATGCTTTCAAGCAGCTGGTTGCGCTGCTTCTCGGTCATGTCGCCAGCCTGCACCACTTCGTTGAGCAGGATCTTGATGTTCACTTCGTGGTCGGAGCAGTCCACGCCACCGGCGTTGTCGATGAAGTCGGTGTTGGTCGCGCCGCCATTGAGGCCGAACTCGACACGGCCCAGTTGGGTCATGCCCAGGTTGCCGCCCTCGCCCACCACCTTGCAGCGCAGCTCGTTGCCGTCGACACGCAGCGCGTCGTTGGCCTTGTCGCCGACATCCGCATGGGACTCTTCGCTGGACTTCACGTACGTACCGATGCCGCCGTTCCACAACAGGTCCACTGGCGCCTTGAGCAGCGCGTGCAGCAGCTCGGTCGGGGTCAGCTTGTCGGCCTTGATGTCAAAGCGTGCCTTCATCTGTTCGGTGATGGCGATGCTCTTGGCGCTGCGCGGGAAAATACCGCCGCCCGCAGACATGATGCTGGTGTCGTAGTCGGTCCAGGCCGAACGCGGCAGGTCGAACAGACGCTGACGTTCGACGAAGCTGGTGGCCGGGTCCGGATTCGGGTCGATAAAGATGTGCAGGTGGTTGAAGGCTGCGACCAGTTGCAACTTGTCGGACATCAACAGGCCGTTACCGAATACGTCACCGGCCATGTCGCCGATGCCGATCACGCTGATGCTGTCCTGCTGAACGTTGATATCACGCTCACGGAAGTGACGCTGCACGCCGACCCAGGCACCCTTGGCAGTGATACCCATCTTCTTGTGGTCGTAACCGGCCGAACCGCCGGACGCAAACGCGTCGCCCAGCCAGAAGCCATAGTCGATGGCAATACCGTTGGCGATGTCGGAGAAGGTCGCGGTGCCTTTGTCGGCAGCAACGACCAGGTACGGATCGTCGTCATCGTGGCGAACCACGTTGACCGGCGGCACCAGCACGCCTTCCTTGAGGTTGTCGGTGATGTCCAGCAGACCCGAGATGAAGATGCGATAGCAGGCGATTGCCTCAGCCTGCACTTCGTCGCGGTTGCCGGTGGTCGGCAGACGGCGCGGCACGAAACCGCCCTTGGCACCGACCGGCACGATAACCGAGTTCTTCACCTGCTGGGCTTTTACCAGGCCCAGCACTTCGGTACGGAAGTCTTCTTCACGATCCGACCAGCGCAGGCCGCCGCGCGCCACGTTGCCGAAACGCAGGTGCACGCCTTCGACGCGTGGCGAATAAACGAAAATCTCGAACTTGGGCACCGGCTTCGGCAGTTCGGGAATCAGACGCGGGTTGAACTTGAAGCTGAAGTAGCTCTTGTTCTGGCCGTTGGCATCTGTCTGGTAGAAGTTGGTCCGCAGGGTCGCCTTGATCAGGTCCAGGTAACGACGCAGGATGCGGTCTTCGTTGAGCACCTGAACGTCGTCCAGCGCGGTCAGGATGGCCTGTTCCAGACGCAGTTGCTTGTCGTCCAGATCGTCCGAACCCAGTTTGCGCGCCAGATAGAAACGGGTCTTGAACAGACGCGTCAGCTCGCGGGCGATATCCGTGTGGTTGTTCAACGTGCTGGCGATGTAGCCCAGGTCGAAGCCCAGACGAATCTGCTTCAGGTAACGGGCATAGGCACGCAGCAGCGCCACGTCGCGCCATGGCAGACCGGCAGTCAGCACCAGACGGTTGAACGCATCATTCTCGGCGTCGCCGCTGACGATGTGCACGAAAGCGTCCTGCAGCGTGTCGTTGAGCTGCTGAATATCGAGGTTCAGGCCTTCGCCGTAGGTAAAGGCGAAGTCGTGAATCCAGAATTCGCGACCGTTGGCGTGGTGCAGGCGGTACGGGAATTCACCCAGCACACGCAGGCCGAGGTTCTCCAGAATCGGCAGCACGTCGGACAGCGCCAGCGGCGTGTCGGCGTGGTAAAGCTTGCAGTGCAGTTGCTGACGACCACCGGCCAGTGGCTGGTAGAAGCTCATCACCAACGGATTGCTTTCGCTGAGGCTCAGCACATGCTGCATGTCGACCACGGCCGAATGCGCTGCGAAACGCTCGCGGTAGCCTGCAGGGAAGCCTTTCGGGAAGTCGGCCAGCACGTTGGTGCCATGGGCTTCGCCGAAGCTTTCGACCACGAGACTGGCGTAGTCGTCCTTCCAGGAACGGCAGGCCTGAATGACCTCGTTTTCCAGCTGGGCGACGTCGATTTCCAGATTGACCTTCGGGTCTACGCGTAGAATCAGCTGCACGCGGGCCAGCACGGATTCGGAGAAGAACGTCCAGAATTCGCAATCGCTGGCTTTCAGGCGATCCATCAGCACCTGCTGGATCTTCTGTCGCACCTCGGTGGAGTACACATCACGCGGTACGTAGGCCAGGCAGTAGCAGAAACGGCCGTACGGGTCCTTGCGCAGGAACACGCGAATCTTGTTGCGCTCCTGGATCTGCACGATGGACATGACGGTGGTGAACAGTTCGTCCACCGGCGTCTGGAACAGATCGTCGCGGGGCAGCACTTCGACCACCTGCGCCAGTTCCTTGCCCAGGTGCGCCTTGGCATCGAAACCGGAACGACGCTCGACTTCCGCGACCTTGCGACGGATGTAAGGAATCTGCCTGACACTCTCGCCGTACACCGACGAGGTGTAGAGGCCCATGAAGCGGCATTCCTTGATGACCTTGCCCGACGCGTCGATCTGACGGATCGAGACGAAGTCAGGATAGGCCGGACGATGCACGCGGCTTGGCACGGCAGCCTTGGCGAATGACAGCAGCATCGGCTCTTGCAGGTATTTCACTGCGTAGTCTTCGATGTGCAGTTCTTCGCGGCTCAGGCCCGGACGCAGCAGTTTGGTCAGGCCCAGGAACGAGGATTCGTCGTAGATGAGTTGCCCGCCATCGGCGTCGTTGCTGACCTGGAATTCTTCATAGCCCAGAAAGGTGAAATGGTTATCCACCAGCCATTCAAGGAAAACCTTGATCTCGGCCTTTTCTTCGACGTCTGTGTTGGATTCGTTGGCGTCGATGCTGACAAGCAGGTCACGCAGGCGCGCCTTCATCGGCTCGAAATCTTCGACAGCGGCGCGGACTTCGCCGAGCACCTGCTCCAGCTCGCGGGCCAGCACGTTCAACTCGCTGGCGTTGGCGCAGCGGTCGATCTCCAGGTACATCAGCGATTCCTGCAACACGTCGTCGCCGGTCGTGCCTTTTGGCAGCAGTTCGAGCAACTGGCCATTCGGGCCGCGTCGCACGCTCAGGACGGTGGTTTGCAGGGTGTGGATGCTGTAACCGCGACGGTTCAGCTCGGTGCGTACGGAATCGACGAGAAACGGAAGGTCATGATGCAGCACTTCGACGGCGCTGTGGGTCGACTGCCATCCGTGACGCTCGTAATCGGGGTTGTAGACGCGGACCTGAGGATGGGCGTGTTCGAAACGCTCGAGCAGGCGCCAGGCGGACAGTGTGCAGCCCGCGAGGTCGGACAGTCGACGCTGTGTGAGTTCATCCAGTGAAATGATGCCGAAGAACTGTTCAGCGAACAGCGCCACTTGTGGCAGTGCCTGCTCGCTGATGTGCTGAGCCAGTGCCGATTGCAGTTGATGCTGGAAATCGGACTTGCTGGCTGCGGTGAAGAACGCCATCTGTGGTACTCCGCTTTGGCTTTTATTGGGGAGGCTTGAAGAAGGTGTTGTGATCCGGGTGTACCGGCGTCCGGTTGAATGGACACCACCTGATCGAGTGTAAAGCTAAAGTACTAACGCCTGTCGTGTCAGGGTAGTCACATTTGAATGTCGCAGTGCATGTCATGAAAAAAAGAAGCAGGAAGCCTGAGGGCTTCGTGCGCGCACGTCTTTGGTGCAGCTTAACGACAGCGGACCGGACACTACTTACGAGGCTGCGACATATTCGGTCATCGCCTAGCCGGTCAACCGGTACGAAAGTGCCAATCAATGGCCGACAAAATGTCTCGGGGACTGGCAAAATCCGTCCTGCCCGCCCACTTTCGAATACCGGAACCCGACCATGCTCATCAAGACTGCCAGCCTTATCGTCAATCCCTGCGACGACGAATACGACAACATGGCGCTGCTCTGCTGCCACAGCGAGAACGGCGAGTTGTTCTCGCTGAGTCGTTTTCCCGATGAAAACGAAGTGGAAATCACCGTTCGCGACGACAGGACGCATACGGTCTCGACGCTGAAAGTGACCTTCAGTGCCGAACGCCTGCTGCTGGAAATCGATCCTGCGGACGGCAAGCAACTGGACGGCCATGAGCGTTACGAAATCCTGCACAGCACCTCCGCAGGCGAACTGCACGAAGTCGAGGAAACCCTGCAGATCATTCTGAAAGACGTGGGCAGCTATGTAAGCGAACTCGCCTGATCACATCTACTGCCGTTCGGACCACAAGGAGCCCGTCATGCCCGCCATTTTCGACGCCCACTGCCACATCATCGACCCCGGTTATCCGCTTCAGGCCAACAATGGTTTCCTGCCGGAGCCGTTCCGGATGAGCGACTATCTGGCGCAGGTCGAACCCTTGGGTGTCAGGGGTGGTGCCGTGGTTTCGGGCTCGTTTCAAGGCTTTGATCAGACTTACCTGCTGGCCGCACTGAAACGGCTGGGACCGAATTTCGCAGGCGTGACTCAGTTACCGTCCAGTGTCACGGATGCAGAGCTGGAAATGCTCAACGCGTCTGGCGTACGGGCCCTGCGTTTCAATCTGAAGCGGGGCGGGTCTGAACAGCTCGATCAACTGGAAGCCCTGGCACTAAGGGTTCACGATCTGGTCGGCTGGCATTCGGAGCTGTATATCGACTCACGCGAGTTGGCCGACATCGAAACCCGCCTGCTCAGGCTGCCTGCCGTGAGCATCGATCATCTGGGGCTGAGTGCCGAAGGTCTGCCTGTGTTGTTGCGTCTGGCCGAGCATGGCGTGCGGATCAAGGCCTGCGGCTTCGGGCGGGTCGACTTTGCTGTGCCAGCGGTTTTGAAGGACATCCACGCAGCCAACCCCGACGCCCTGATGTTCGGCACCGACCTGCCCTCCACTCGCGCACCCCGGCCGTTCGAACCGGGTGATATCGATCTGGTAGTGGACGCGCTGGGTGAGGCGGCTGCGCAAAACGTGTTGTGGGGCAATGCTGCGGCGTTTTATCGGGTGTCCTGAGTGATGCGATTTTTCAGGCTCTGCATCAGCGCCTGAACCGACGTCATCGCGGGCAAGCCCTCACTTATCAGACACTCTGTAATTTGCTGAAATGCACGCACGCCTGCTTCTGCCCGAAAGGCGTAGGAGCTCTCGGAGGTTACGACGGCAGCGATGGGCTGCGCAGCGGCCCCGGGTTGCATCTGACACGCCGCGTGTGCAGTTTGCTGCCGGTTCCTGGCAGATCGCGGGCAAGCGCGCTCCTACAGTGCGGTGTCTGCGCGAAAGCGCTACGCCGAAGGACCAGTGAGGCCTCCCACAGTCATTTGTCAGCTGCAAGTCTGCGGCCGGTCAGACATGAGGCAATTACTGTTGAAAGTAGCCCTCGCCTGTAACTTCCTACAAAGAGCAGACAAAACATGTAGGACAATTCTCATCTAAACGTATGAACCATCTCTAAACTTCATAAAAAACCCTAGAGTCGTTAGTCGATACCCGCCCGAATGAATTAAAGTATCGCCCCCAGCCTGACGTCGCTCGACGCGGCTGATTACCCTGCCAGGAACAGTCACCGATGGAACATCGTGAGGCGCTGATTGCGCTGCGAACATTTCTTTCAACGCAAATCCTCGGCCAGGAAAAGCTGATCGAACGCCTGCTCATCGCCTTGCTTGCCGACGGCCACATGCTCGTCGAAGGCGCTCCGGGTCTTGCCAAGACCAAAGCCATCAAGGAACTGGCAGAAGGCATCGAAGCACAGTTTCATCGCATTCAATTCACCCCCGACCTGTTGCCTGCCGACATTACCGGCACCGAAATCTATCGCCCGGAAACTGGCAGTTTCGTGTTCCAGCAAGGCCCGATCTTCCACAACCTGGTGTTGGCGGACGAAATCAACCGGGCGCCAGCCAAAGTCCAGTCCGCGCTGCTTGAAGCCATGGCCGAGCGTCAGGTCAGTGTCGGGCGCAGCACCTATGATCTTTCGCCGCTGTTTCTGGTCATGGCAACCCAGAACCCTATCGAGCAGGAAGGCACCTATCCCCTGCCCGAAGCACAGCTCGATCGCTTCCTGATGCACGTCAAGATCGGCTTTCCGGATGCTGCTGTCGAACGCAAGATCCTGCAGCAGGCCCGCGGCGAAGCGCTGAACGGCGAAACCAAGCCGGAGCGGCGCGTCAGCCAGCAGGCGATCTTCGCGGCGCGCAAGGAAATCCTAGGTCTGTACATGGCCGACGCCGTTGAGGAATACCTGGTGCAACTGGTCATGGCCACTCGCACCCCAGCCAAGTTCGATCAGGAACTGGCCGAATGGATCGCCTACGGCGCCAGCCCGCGTGGCTCGATCTCGCTGGACCGCTGCGCACGAGCCCACGCCTGGCTGGCGGGACGCGACTTCGTCAGCCCCGAGGACATTCAGGCGGTGCTGTTCGACGTGCTGCGCCACCGCATCATCCTGTCGTTCGAGGCCGAAGCTGCGGGCATCGATCAGGACCGCGTGATTCAGCGGATCCTCGACGTCGTGGCCGTCGCCTGACCCCATGCAACCCTACCTGATCCCACAACCGGGCATTCGCGTCACGCTCAGCGAGCTGATCGAGATGCGTCATCGCGTGCGGGAAGTGCAGCTGTTTTCCACGCCGAGCCAGCGCAGCCCGCTGATCGGCCTGCACCACTCCAAGCTGCGTGGCCGAGGGGTGGATTTCGATCAGGTCCGGGTCTATCAGGCAGGCGACGATGTGCGCAGCATCGACTGGCGAGTGACCGCACGCACGCAGGAGCCGCACACCAAACTGTTCCACGAAGAGCGCGAGCGGCCGATTTTCATTCTGGTGGAACAGAGCCGTCGCCTGTTCTTCGGCTCCGGACAGATGTTCAAGTCGGTACTGGCTGCACAGGCCGCGGCGCTGATCGGCTGGGCCGCACTGGAACACAATGACCGGGTGGGCGGGCTGGTGTTCGGCGACAACGAGCATTACGAGATCAAACCCCGGCGCAGCAAACAGAGCCTCTTACAGCTGCTCAACCGGCTGGTGCGGGTCAATCAGTCGTTGCACACCGAAATCCCCGCCGACCGTGATGCGTTCGGCACCGCCCTGCGGCGTGCCCGTGAAGTGCTGCGCCCCGGCAGTCTGGTGATCGTGCTGTGTGATGAGCGCGCCCTTTCCGATGCCGCAGAGCAGCAACTCACCCTGCTGGCGCGCCACAGCGACCTGTTGCTGCTGCCGCTGTCCGACCCGCTGGACCGCGCGCTGCCTGCAGCCGGGCTGCTGCGATTTGCCGAGCGCGGTGCGCAACTGGAACTCGACACCCTTGACCCCGAACTGCGTCGGGCCTATCGCGTTCAGGGCGAAGAACGCTCGGCGCGCTGGGAACTGCTGGCCCAGAAACTGCGCGTGCTGCTGATGCCGTTGAGCACCCAGTTCGAACTGGTCGAGCAATTGCGTGAATACCTCAACGCACAGCGTCCGGTGAAGCGCAAATGAATCCACTGGATCAGTTGCAACCCCTGATCGCCCCTGAAGCCATCGGCTTCTGGCCTCCTGCGCCGGGCTGGTGGCTGCTGTTGCTGTTGATTCCCGCGCTGGGCTGGGGCATCTGGCGGCTGCGCACGCTGTTGCCGGTCAAGGTCAGCAAAAGCCGCAGCGAGCAGCCGCTTGACCCCGTGCGGGTCGCGGCGCTGGCGGAACTGGCCAGCCTGCCCAAACCCTATGACGGCGCCCCCGCCGGAGCCTGGCTGCAACAGATCAACGGCCTGCTCAAACGCCTGTGCCGCAACCACTATCCACACAGCCAGAGCCACACCCTCAACGGTCGTAAATGGCTGGCGTTTCTCGATAACCGCTGCCCGGCCGCAGGCCTGACGCGCTGGATGATCCTTGTTGAAGGTGCCTACAAACCCGAATGCAAACTCGATGACAAGGCCATCAGCGGCCTGACCCAGGCCGTCGATATCTGGATTCGCAAACATGTTTGAGTTCGTCTGGCCCTGGGTCTTCGCCCTGCTGCCGCTGCCCTGGCTGATGCGCTTCGTGTTGCCGATGGCCGACAGCGGCGAAGCCGCGCTCAAGGTCAGCTTCCTCAACGAACTCGAAGGTTTGAGCGGTCGGCGCGCCAAGGCCAACCTGCCTGCGTGGCGACAGCGCTCGCCGTTCCTGCTCATCTGGCTGTTTCTGCTGATCGCCGCCGCCCGCCCGCAATGGCTGGGTGAGCCGCTTCCCGTGGCTGCCAGCGGCCGCGACCTGCTGGTGGCCGTGGACGTTTCCGGTTCCATGGATTACCCGGACATGCAATGGCAGAGCGACGAAGTCAGCCGACTGGTGCTAGTTCAGCATCTGCTGGGCGATTTTCTCGAGGGCCGTCAGGGTGATCGAGTCGGCCTGATCCTGTTCGGCAGCCAGGCCTTCGTTCAGGCCCCGCTGACGTTCGACCGCCGCACGGTGCGTATCTGGCTGGACGAGGCGAAAATCGGCATCGCGGGCAAAAACACAGCCATCGGCGACGCCATCGGTCTTGCGCTCAAACGCCTGCGCCTGCGTCCGGCCAATAGCCGCGTTCTGGTGCTGGTCACCGATGGCGCCAACAACGGCGGGCAGATCGACCCGATCACGGCGGCACGGCTGGCAGCAAACGAAGGCGTTCGGATCTACACCATCGGCATCGGCTCCGATCCCGACAAAAGCGGCATCCAGGGACTGCTGGGCCTGAACCCGAGCCTGGACCTGGATGAGCCTACGCTCAAGGACATTGCCAGCCTCAGCGGCGGCCAATACTTCCGCGCCCGCGATGGCGAGCAACTGGAAAAGATCCGCGCCACCCTCGACTCGCTCGAACCTGTCGCCCAGCAACCCACCCAGGCCCGCCCGGCGCAAGTGCTGTACCAGTGGCCATTGTCATTGGCGCTGCTGATGAGCGTGTTGCTGGTGATCCGCAGCCTGTGGCCCAACAACGCCATGCAGCGGACGCTTGTTCGCCTGCGCGCTTTCGGCTGGCGTGAGCGCGTCGAACGTCTGTGGAGGTCGCGATGATCGCCTCCCTCTGGCCGCACTGGTTCCGTCCATGGTGGCTGCTGATCGTGCCCTTGCTGGCGCTGTTGATCTGGCAACTCTGGCATCGGCAGAAACGCGCCGGACGCTGGCAGATCATCCTGCCCGCCGCCTTTCATGCCGTGTTGCTGAACGGCAGTCGCGGCAGCAACAGCAAACTGCCGTGGGTGGTGCTGGCGCTGGCCTGGCTGCTGGCGCTGGCCGCGCTGCTTGGTCCCAGCTGGCAACGTGTCGAGCAGATCAGCCAGAAACCGGTCGACCCGTTGGTGGTGGTGCTGGAACTCACCCCGCAGATGCTCGCCACCGACATCGCCCCGACACGTCTGGAACAGGCGCGACGCAAACTGCTCGATCTGTTGCAACTGCGCAGCGACTCACAGACCGCCATCGTGGTCTACGCGGGCAGCGCCCACACGCTGGTGCCGCTGTCCGACGATCTGGTGACCAGCCATAACCTGCTGGAGGCGATCAGGCCGTCGATCATACCGGTCCCGGGCCAGCGTGCCGATCTGGCGGTCGTCAAGGCGCTGAACCTGCTCAAGCAGGGTGCGCTGGGCCAGGGCAGGATTCTGCTGATCGGCTCGTCCTTGAGTGAACAGGAGCGCGACGGCATCCGTCAGGCCCTGCGCGGTCAGTCGCCGCCCTTGTTGATACTGGGTATTGGAACCGCCGAAGGTGCTCCAGTGACTCAGGAAAACGGCAGCCTGCTCAAGGACGATCAGGGCGCGATCATGGTGCCGCGTCTGGACAGCACCAGCCTCAATGACTTTGCCGAGCAGGTCGGCGGCAGCTACCGTCAGGCGCGGGCTGATGAAGAGGACCTGCGCAGCCTTGGCCTGCTCGCCAGCCCGCAACGCCTGCGCAGCGACGGTCAGATCGTGCAGCTCGACACCTGGGCCGATCAGGGTCACTGGTTTCTGCTGCCGCTGCTGTTGATCGCCGCCTGTGCAGGTCGCCGCGGCTGGCTGTTCTGCCTGCCGCTGCTGTTCATGTTTCCTCAGAACAGTCAGGCGTTCGAATTTCAGGACCTGTGGCTGCGCCCGGATCAGCAGGGTCAGCGTCTGCTGGAAGAGCGCCGGCCGGCAGAAGCCGCACAACGCTTTGAAGACCCACAGTGGAAAGGTATCGCCTTCTACGAAGCCGGGGATTACGCCAGCGCAGCGCAACGCTTTGCTGAAGGAAACACAGCCGCCGATCATTACAACCGTGGCAATGCGCTGGCCCGCAGTGGCGAACTGGAAGCGGCGCTGGACGCCTATGAACAGGCGCTCGAACGGCAGCCGGACTTCCCCGCAGCAGTGAACAACCGTGCACTGGTTCAGAATCTTCTGGATCAGGCCAATACGGCTCAACCCGAACAGGACAAACCGGAAAAACCCGAGCAGGATGAAGCAGGCCAGAATGGCACGCAGGATCAGACCAGCAGCCATTCGCCCTCTGAACAGGACACTGCCCGGCCAAGTGAGGACGACGGCAGCGAAAGCCTGCCTCCGGACACGTCCGGCCTGCAGTCTTCCGGCCCGTCGGCAGACGATGAACAGACCACTCGCCCGCCCCTGCAGCCTGCCGACCGTCCCGTCACCAGCGAACGACGTCAGGAACTGGAGCAGTGGCTGAGACAGATTCCGGACGATCCGGGCGAACTGCTGCGGCGCAAATTCCGCTACGAACAGCAACATCAGGAAAAGACCCGATGAGTCGCGCGTACCCCTTATTGACCGGCCTGCTGCTGAGCCTGTCTGTCCTGTCGTCACACGCGGCCGAACTGACGGCCAGCGTCGACCGCACACGGCTGAACGCCGGGGAAACCTTCGAGCTGACGCTGGAAACCGACGACGTCACGCAATTCGGCAAGCCCGACCTGACCGTGCTGGACAGTGACTTCGAGGTGCGCGACACCCGCCAGGTCAACCGACTGACGACCCTGGGCACCAACAATCAGGCGACCACGCGCTGGATCGTCACCCTGCTGCCACGGCAAACCGGCAGCGTGACGATTCCTCCCCTGCAACTGGGCGACCTGAAAAGCCAGCCACTGACTCTGCAAGTGATTCAGAACGAAGCCAGGGAGCAGGATCGGCAACTGGCGCCGGTGTTCATCGAGGCGACGCTTGATCAGGACAGCGTCTACGTTCAGGCTCAGGTCGTGCTGACCCTGCGCATCTACCACTCGGTGCAGTTGTTCGACGACAGCAGCCTAAGCCCGCTTCAGGTGCCGGATGCCCGCATCGAGAAGCTGGGCGATTCGCGTACCTACGAAAAGCTGATCAACAGCGTGCGCCACGGGGTCATCGAGATGCGCTATGCGCTCTATCCCCAGCACAGCGGAGTCTTGACCATTCCGCCTCAGGTGTTCAGCGCGACGCAAGTGCAGCCTCAGGCCAGCAGTGCAGCGAATCAGGACGCCAATCCGTTTGGCCCGCAACCGGGCAAGGTGATGCGCGTCAGTTCCGCCGAGATCCCGCTGAACGTCAGAGCAGTGCCTGCGGACTATCCGACTCAGGTGCCATGGCTCCCGGCCCGCACCGTCAGCCTTGAAGAGAGCTGGAGCCCGGAACCGGGCAAGACTCAGGTCGGCGATTCACTGACACGCACCCTCATTCTCAAGGCCGAAGGTCTGGCCGGTGCGCAATTGCCGCCCTTGCCTGCCACCGAAGTACCCGGCCTGCGCCGTTATCCGGACCAGCCGCAACTGCGCAACCTGCCCAGCGAGCGAGGGCTGATCGGCACCCGCGAAGAACGCGAAGCGCTGGTGCCCACCCGTGCCGGCGCGATTGATCTGCCTGCGGTGGAAGTCACCTGGTGGAACACCCGCGAAGACCACCTGGAGCACACAAGCCTGCCCGCCCGAACCTTGCAGATCAGCGGCAACCCCGGACTGGGCGTTGATACACCGGTCAGCAACGACATGAGTGGCCTGACCGTCATCGGCCCACCGGTCTGGCCGTGGCAAATGAGCACGCTGTTCTTTGCCTTCACCACCTTGCTGGCCTGCCTGCTCTGGTGGCGCGCGCGCGGCCAGCCGGCAATCGCCAAAACCGTGCAGGCAGGACCCAGCCCGCGTACTGTGCTGGACGACCTCAAGCGCGCCTGTCTGGCCAACGACCCGCAGGCCACGCGCCAGGCCCTGGATGCCTGGGCGCGCCAGCAACCGGAAACCCTGGCCGACATGGCGGCCCGTTTCGTGCCGCTGTCCGATGCACTGGATGGCCTGAACGGCGCACTCTACAGTGAGACCGGTAAACTCTGGCTGGGCGAGGACCTGTGGCGTGCGATCCGCACCCTGCCCGCCGCCGAACACATTCAGGACCCGGCAGGCGATGCCGGGTTGCCGCCGCTGTATCCCAAGTGAGGATGCAGCCGGCCACCCCTTTGATGACAAGGTAATTCAATGCGTCTGTTTCACACCTCCGACTGGCATCTGGGTCAGAACCTTCACGGTCAGGAGCGCGATTTCGAACACGCCTGCTTTCTGACCTGGCTGCTGGCCCGTCTGGCCGAGCGCCAGCCTGATGTGCTGTTGATCGCGGGCGACATCTTCGACACCGTCAACCCGCCGGTCAAAGCCCAGGAGCGGCTGTACGACTTCATCGTCAATGCCCACGAACAGAACCCGCTGCTGACCATCGTCATGATCGCCGGAAACCACGACTCAGGTTCGCGCATCGAACTGCCCGCGCCGCTGATGCGTCGTCTGCGCACCCACGCGCTCGGCCGTGTGCTGTGGCTGGATGAAGGCGTGCTGGACGCCGAGCGGCTGCTGCTGCCACTGCCCGACGCCGAAGGTCAGGTCCGAGCGTGGTGCCTGGCGCTGCCGTTCCTGCGCCCCGCCGAAGTCACCGGCCCGACGCTGGGCGACGATTACCTGAAAGGTATCGCACGGGTTCACGAGCGCCTGATCGAAGCCGCCAACCTCAAACGCCAGCCAGGTCAGGCGCTGATCGCCGTGAGTCATGCGCACATGGCCGGTGGTTCGGTGTCCGAAGACTCCGAGCGCAGCCTGATCATCGGCAACGCCGAAGCCCTGCCCGCCAGCCTGTTCGGGCCGAGCATCACCTACGTCGCCCTCGGCCATCTGCACAAGCCGCAACGGGTCAACGGTGAAGAACGCATTCGCTACAGCGGCTCACCGATCCCATTGTCATTCTCGGAAATCGGCTATCAGCACCAGATTCTGGAAATCAACTGCGACGGTGAAACCCTGACCAGCGTCGACACCTGCCTGATTCCACGCGCCGTCAACCTGCAACGCCTGGGCCCTGCACCGCTGGCCGAACTGCTGGTGCAGCTCAAGGAACTGCCCAACGTCGATCTGCTGGCCGACCCGGATCGACAGCCGTGGCTGGAGGTGCGCGTGCGCCTCGACGAGCCGCAGCCGGACCTGCGCAACCAGATCGAAACCGCCCTGCAGGGCAAGGCCGTGCGACTGGTGCGCATCGGTGCCGAATACGCAGGCAAGGGCAGCGCCGACGGCAGTGATGACGATGCCGCGCTGATCGAACTGGATCAGCTCAGCCCGCAGGAACTGTTCAGCCGCGCCTGGCAGGACAACTTCGGCAGCGAGGTCGATGAACAGACCCTGACCGACTTCGCCACGCTGTTGCGTGAAGTGCAGCAGGAGAGCGAACAGCCATGAAGATTCTTGCCATTCGCCTGAAAAATCTGGCCTCGCTGGCCGGACCGTTCGAACTGGACTTCACCGCAGAGCCCTTGGCCAGCGCCGGCCTGTTCGCCATTACCGGCCCGACCGGTGCAGGCAAGAGCACGCTGCTCGATGCGTTGTGCCTGGCGCTGTTCGGGGCCATTCCGCGCCTGAGCAACATCGGCCAGTCGAAGGTTCCCGACATCGACGGCGACATTACCACCAGCGATCCACGCACCCTGCTGCGCCGTGGAACCGGCAGCGGTTACGCCGAAGTGGACTTCATCGGCATCGACCAGCGCCGCTATCGGGCGCGCTGGGAAACCAATCGCGCGCGGGACAACGCCGCGAAGAAACTTCAGGCCAGCCGCCAGACCCTGACCGATCTGGACAGCGAGCAGATTCTCAGCAATCAGAGCAAACGCGAATTCGAGCAACTGATCGAAAGCCGTCTGGGTCTCAATTTCGAACAGTTCACCCGTGCCGTGATGCTTGCCCAGAGCGAGTTCAGCGCCTTTCTCAAGGCCGACGACAAGGAACGCAGCGAACTGCTGGAGAAGCTGACCAACACGGCGATCTACAGCCAGCTCGGCCGACGCGCTTACAGCAAGAGCAAGGAAGCCGAAGAAGCCCTCAAGGCCCTGACGGCTCAGGCCAGTCATATCAGCCCGTTGGATCCCGAGCAGCTTGCCGAGCTCGAGCAGCGCATGAGCGATGCCCAGCAACAGCTCAAGCTCCATCAGGCTCAACAGCGCCAGCTGGAACTGCAGCAGCAATGGCTGACCGAGCTGCATCGGCTGCGCGACGAACAACTCGCCGCTCAGGAGAGCCTGACCGCCGCGCAGCAGGTGTGGGACGACCAGAGCAGCCAGCGTCAGACACTGGGACAGCTTGAACGCCTCGGTCCGCAACGGCACCGCTTCGCACGCCGGATCACCCTGAACGCTCAGCTCGCGCCACTGGCCGAGCAGATTCGCCAGCACCAGGAGCGGCAGATCGCGCTGCAAACCGATCAGCAGCAGTTGCACGATCAACGCAGCCAGGCGCAGCTTCGGTTACAGGACGCCCAGCAGGCGCACAACACGGCCAAACCACTGTTGCAGCAGGCGTTCGATGCGCAAAGCACGCTGAACCGCCTCGCTCAGGAATTGGCCAAGGCCTCGGAACACCATCAGCAGGCCGAGCACCTCTGCACCCAAGGCCAGACCGGCCTGGACATCCTGCTCGACCAGCAACAGCAGGTTGCCCAGCGTCTTGAGCGCATCGCCGGACAACTGGCGGACAGCAGCGATCTCGCACCGCTGGCCCAAGGCTGGAACGCGTGGCGCGACCGCCTGAAAACCCTGACGCTCACCGCCAATCGCCTCAAGCACGGCAATCGTGAGCTGCCTGCGCTGCAACAGCGCGCCAGCGAGGCCGAGCAACAGCTGACAGAGCAGCGCAACGCGTTGGAATTGCTGTACCGCGAGGCAGATTGCGAAGTCGCTGCCGTCACCGAACAGTTACAGATCCTCGGCAGCCTGTTGCAAGACAACCGCAAACAGCAGCGCGCTTTCGAAGAGCTGACGCGTCTGTGGGCCAGCCAGCAGGACATCGAACACCAATTGCAGGCGCTGACCCGGCAGCAGCAGGAAGCCCAGCAGGAACGCGAGTCACTGGTTACCCAGGGCATCAAGGTCAAGGACGAGCTGGCTGTCGCCGAACAGACCCTTAACGTGACCCGCCAGTTGCTGGAGCGCCAGCGTCTGGCCCGCAGCGCCAGCGTTGAAGAACTGCGCACCCAGTTGCAGGACGACCAGCCCTGCCCGGTCTGCGGCAGTGCCGAGCACCCTTGGCATCAACCGGAAGCCTTGCTGCAAAGCCTGACCCAACACGACGAAGACGAGCAGGCCAGCGCACAAAAGGCCGTCGACACCCTGACCGAGCAGCGCAACCAATTGCGCGAGCAGGTCGGCGGTATCATCGCCCGGCAGAAAGAACTGCTACGCCAGCACGATCAACTGATGCAACGCCATCAGGCACTGGCCCCGGACCTGGAAGCTCACTCGCTTGGCACCCAGTTGCTGGACCGTGACCCTGCCAAACGCGATGCCTGGCTGAGCCAACAGCTCAGCCACTTGAACGAAATCATTCTGCGCGACGAGCAGCGCCAGCAAGCCCTGCTCAACCTGCAGAAAGATGCCGCACGCCTGCAGCAGTCGGTGCAGACCGCGCAGGAAGCCAGTCAGGCCGCTGCCCATCACGTGACCGAACAGCTGCAGCAACTGAGCGCTGATCAGCAGCGTCTGGACGAAGAGCTGGCTGCACTCGCGCCGCTGGTGTCTTCGCAGACTCTGGATGGGCTGCGCAATGATGCCTCGGCCACCGTGATGCAGCTTGAGCAGCAAGTGGTGCAGCGCCTCGATCAACTGGAGCAGCAAGGCGAAGAGCAGCAGGAACAGCGTGAACGCCAGCAGCGCATCGACAGCGAACAGGTCGAGCAGAAGAACCGCCTGCAGCGCGTTACAGAACAGCAGCAGGCCGTGGCCTCCCTCAGCGAACAGCAGCAGGCAAGCCAGCGACGGTTGCAGGACCTGCTGGGCGACCATACCAGCGCCGAGCAGTGGCAGCAGACCCTGGAACACGCCGTCGAGCAGGCCCGTCAGGCCGAAAGCTCGGCTGCCCAATCCTTGCAGGATATCCAGAGCCAGCTGATCCAGCTGGCTGCCGAACTCAAGTCCGGTGAGCAACAGCAGCAGGCCTTGCAGCAGGAACTGACGGAGCTGGACGCCACCCTTACAGACTGGCGCAGTCAGCACGCAGAACTGGATGATGCGGCGCTGGACAATCTCCTCACCTACGATGACGAGCAGGTCGAACAGTTGCGCCAGCAGTCGCAGGCGGCCGAGAAAGCTCTGGAGCAGGCGCGCATCCTGCTCAATGAGCGCGAACAGCGCGTGCAGCAGCATCAGGCGCAACATCCCGACCTGACCGACAGCGAGGCCCTGAATACGGCGCTGTTGCAAGCTCAGGAGCAGACGGCCCTGAGCGAACAGCACTGTGCCGAACTGCGTGCGCAACTGAGCGAAGACCAGCGCCGCCGCAACGCCAACAGTGAATTGCAGACGCGCATCAACGACGCCACCGGCGAATACCAACGCTGGGCACGACTGGCCGCGCTGATCGGCTCGGCCGAAGGCGACAAATTCCGCAAGATCGCCCAGGCCTACAACCTCGATCTGCTGGTGCACCACGCCAACGCGCAACTGAAACAACTGGTGCGCCGCTACCGCCTCAAACGCGGCGGCAGCATGCTCGGCCTGCTGGTGCTGGACACCGAGATGGGCGACGAAACCCGTTCGGTGCATTCGCTGTCGGGCGGGGAAACCTTTCTGGTATCGCTGGCCCTGGCGCTGGGCCTGGCATCGATGGCGTCCAGCACCTTGCGCATCGAATCGCTGTTCATCGACGAGGGCTTCGGCAGCCTCGACCCGGAGTCGCTGCAACTGGCCATGGATGCACTGGACGGCCTGCAGGCGCAGGGTCGCAAAGTGGGCGTCATTTCCCACGTTCAGGAAATGCACGAACGCATCCCGGTGCAGATCAAGGTCCGTCGTCAGGGCAACGGGCTGAGCACCATCGAAGTCGGCAGCTCATGACGCCGGTGCTTTACTCGTTCCGCCGCTGCCCATACGCCATGCGCGCCCGCATGGCGCTGCGTTACGCGGGCTGCGAGGTGGATATCCATGAAGTCAGCCTCAAGGCCAAGCCGCTGGAAATGCTCGAACGCTCGCCCAAGGGCACAGTACCGGTGCTGATTCTGGAAGACCGTGTTCTGGAACAGAGTCTGGACATCATGCACTGGGCGCTGGCGCAGAACGATCCGGATGACTGGCTGCTGGCGCAGGCTCCTGCGGGACAACGGCAGATCGCCGACCTGATCGAAGAGAACGATCAGGTTTTCAAGCTGAATCTGGACCGCTACAAGTACGCCGTACGCTACCCGGAGCATCCACCTGAGCATTACCGAGCGCTGGCGGAAGTCTTTCTGCACAAGCTGGAAGATCGACTGCAATCGGGGGCTTATCTGCTGGGTGAACGCCAGACACTGGCTGACATCGCCCTCGCGCCGTTCATTCGCCAGTTCTGCTTTGTCGATCCGGACTGGTTTGCGCAAAGTCCCTACCCTGCCTTGCGCAACTGGCTGCAGCGCTTTCTGGACTCCGATCTGTTTGAAGCGGTAATGCGCAAATAGACCAATTGCCCATGACTGTCTTTTTCCGGCACAAAAAAATCCCCGTTACGGATGAGGTAACGGGGTCAAGGGGATTCAACGCTTTCGCGAGCAGGCTCACGTAACAGTCCATGCCTTGTCTGCCACGCAATGGGCAGTGGTCGCGTGGACCTGTGTGGGCGAACATGCTCGCGAAAGCATTGCCGTTCACGAATCCATTCCCCGGTATCGAAACCTTCGTTAACGGGGAATGGATTCACGTACGTTTCATTGCGCGGACTTGTGATCCAGAGCGGCGTAGAAGTTGGCGCTTTGTTGCAGATACTTGGTTGTGTAGGTCTGTGTCGCGTGGGCTTTCTTGTCGCTGACTTCAACACTGGCGCTGGCAGGAAGTGCCACGGAAGCGGAAATAGCCGATGCAGCAATGATGGAGAAAAGATTGAAGTTCATGTTGGTCACCTCTCTATGTCGGCGCTGCACGCTGCTTCTGTGCTGCTATGAGTTCTGGCCGTCTTGGCCGTGACTCAAACTTACGCCTGAGGGTGATTCAGCAGAAATCTTTTGTAGCACTAACTTATATCATCAGGATTGATAACGGCCTCAGCCCGCGGTTTGCGCGGGCTGAAGCGTTTGTATCCTATTTGTCGCTCAGAAAATGCACATAAGAAGGTGCATCCACATCAAGTTTCTGCACCGTTTCGCCGATCATGCCGGTTTGCGGATCACGACGTACGGTCACGATCTGGTTACTCTTCTGATTGGCAAACAGCATGAACCTGCCGCTGGGGTCGAAGCTGAACTCACGAGGCTCCTTGCCTTCAACGGTGCGACGCTGGATTTCCTCAAGTTTCCCGCTGGCAGGGTCGATGCGGAACACCACCACCTGGTTGGCCTCGCCACGGTTGGTCACGTACAGGAACTTGCCATCGGGTGAGGCGTGCAAGGCGCCGCCGCCGTTCTTCTGGTCAACGCCCTTGTTTTTCATGTCCAGTATCTGGGTTTGCTTGAAGCCGCCGTCCAGGTAGTCGAACACCACCACCTGAGCCGACATTTCCAGTACCAGCCAGGCATGTTTACCGTTGCTGCTGAAGAGCACATGACGCGGACCACTGCCCGCAGGCAACTGCACGGTCGGCACCTTGGCAGGTTGCAGCGGTTTGGCCTGATCGGCGTTGTAGCGGTAGACGAACAGCTTGTCGGCACCCAGGTCGGCCGTTACCACGTAATTGCCATCCGGAGTCGGCACTGCGAGGTGAACATGGGACGAGGCCTGCCGTTCCGGATTGACCTTGCTGCCAGGGCCCAGAGGCAGGACCTGAACGGCATCACTCAACTGGCCATTCTTGCCGACCGGCATCACGGACAACGCGCCACCCGGATCAGGGTTCACCGCGTAGTTCGCCACGAACAGGTAGCGGCCGTCCTTGCTCAGGCTCGAGTGAGTCGGCTCCTCGCCCTTGGTTTCGACCTGATTGATCGGCGTCACGTTGAAAGTCTTGGGTTCGATGGAGAAACTGCTGACCTTGCCCACCGTGTCGGTCTGGCCAGGGCCGTTCTCGTTGACGACGAACAGGTAACGCTGGTCTTTGGAAACCGTCAGCCAGGACGAGTTCTCGGTCTTGATCACTTGAAGCGGCTTGGGGCTGATCATGCCGGTCTTGCTGTCGAAGCCAAAACGGTAGATCCCCTCGCTTGTTCCCTGGGTATAGGAACCCAGCAGCAATTCGGAATCGGTCATGGTTTGAGCCTGCAGGGTGAAAGCGCTCATGGCACTGGCCATCGCCAGCCAAGGCAGAATTTTGTGGGGCATGGGGGCATCCCTTTTGTTGAAGTTATGACGCCTGTCACGCGGCAATCAGCTCTATGACACTGACAACGGGGTGTAGTTTTGCAGGGCCTGCAATGGATCTGCGCCGACTAGCCTTCCGGCTGCCGGAAACGGGCTTGTGTCTCGGCAAATGACACCCACGGCAGCTCCATGCCCGGAACCAGCGTAGCCACGATGTCCTGCGTATGGTGAGTGAAGTACTTGAGCTGACCAATGGGGTCGAGCGTGATGCCCGCCAGGATCAAAGCGATGATGAGGCTACTGACAGACACGCGCTGACGGGAAGGTTTGAGCGCCTGACGTGCAACCGGCAGTACCAGCACCAGCCCGACCAGGAACCACACGAACAGGCGTGGCATCAGGCGTTGACGGTCCAGGCCAACCTCCCAGAGCGCCCATACCGTGCTCAGCAACAGCATCAGCGTGAACAGCCAGACAGCGAAGCGCAGCCCGATCACCAGCAGAATACCGATGGCCGAGAAACCGAACCCGCAAAGCATGTAGTAGAAGGAACCGCCCAGGCCCGACAGCCTGAAGCCGCCAATGACCATGATCACGCCCAGCCCCAGCAGCAGGACGCCCAGAAACGTCGGCAACAGACGTGCACGACTCAACGCACCTTGAGTAGACATTGGATCTCCCTATCTTTTTGGTTTCGGCCCAGTCCATTGGGCCGACACTGGCGAAGCCAGTGTGTACAGCGTCGAATCTAGCGGCTAACCGGTGAAGCGCACTTGATCTGGATCAAGCTTCGTCGGCGTCGTCTTCATCGCTAGGCGTGAAGGCATCAAGGCAGACAATGCGGTGGTCGGCGTTGCCATCGTTGACGACCCAGCTTTGCAGCGACTCGTCGAAGACCGCTGCCTTGACCTGATCCAGCGTGAAACGCCATACCTTGCGCTCGCGTCCGTCCATGCACTCGATGTTCAGCTCTTCACCCAGGGAAAATTCCCAGGCGTGAAGACCGTCGATTTCCAGCATGGAAGAGGTTTCAAGGGCGGCGAGCAAGGTGTCTGGGGTAGTCGTCATGAGGGTATCCGGGCTGCAAAAGCGCGAATGATAGGGCAATAGCGCGATGACTTGCCATGATCTTCGCGAACTCTGCAACGGCCACAAGCGGACGCGGAGCGTCCTGAGAGGCATTCCCACGCAGGAGCGTAGGAACGATCAGCGTGATCTCAAGCACGCCGATCATGCCCATGCTTGCGCTCAGCGTTATACCCGAGTCTTGCCGCCTCCCACGGGGTATGCATTCAGTCGTTTTGCCCCCCCGTTTTGCGCGTCTTGCGGACTTGTGTATAACGATGAGTGCTCTGCGTGGGTATGCAGCCCGTGACGCTCTGCGTCACCTTGAGGAGATGGCGCAGAACTTCATGGGTGCCCTTATCTCACAGCTTGCCAATACCGCCCGGCTGGAACACCGCTTCGCTCGGTGCCAGACCGTTGACCAGCGGCTTGCCGAATTCAGCCTGGCTGACTTCGAACTTATCCCCCGGCTGGGTCCGGATGCCGTCGGCGAAGGACAGCGTCGCGGTGCCGAAGAAGTGTACGTGCA
Organism: Pseudomonas sp. AC016; assembly: GCF_979253365.1. Classification (NCBI taxonomy): domain Bacteria; kingdom Pseudomonadati; phylum Pseudomonadota; class Gammaproteobacteria; order Pseudomonadales; family Pseudomonadaceae; genus Pseudomonas; species Pseudomonas sp. AC016. The sequence goes on along the minus strand of NZ_CEEDCC010000001.1, from coordinate 5,088,113 downwards.
CGTCGCCAGGACGCAGGAACTGGGCGTATTTGAAGTGATGGTACTCAAGGTTTTCCAGGCTATGGCACATGTTGGCCTCGCCGCTGAGGAACTCTTTTTCCCACAGCACCTTACCGTCACGCCAGACCTTGCTGGTGCCCGACAGGTTCTGCGGCAGCTCACCCACGCGCAGTTCCGGCCCGAACGAGCAGGCGCGCAGCTTGGAATGGGCCAGGTACAGGTAATTGCGGCGCTCCATGATGTGGTCGGAGTATTCATTGCCGATTGCGTAGCCCAGCCGGTAAGGCTTGTGGTCGTGGCCGATCACGTACAGACCGCTCAACTCCGGCTCTTCCCCGCCATCTTCAGCGAACGGCGGCAGCGAGAACGACTCGCCCGGACGCACGACAATGCTGCCATCGCCCTTGTAGAACCATTCCGGCTGCACACCGACCTGCCCGGCTTGCGGTTTGCCACCTTCCACGCCCCACTTGAAGATGCGCATGGTGTCGGTCATGGCTGACTCGTCACCCGACTGCTGGTGCATCCTGTCCCGCGCAGAAGCGCTGCCCAGGTGCGTCAGCCCCGTACCACTGACCAGCAAGTGCGCCGGATCCGGGTGATCCAGTGGCGGCAGAATGCGTAGTTCTTCCAGCAGTTGCGCGTAATCATGCGCCTCGCCAACACCGCGCTGCTCGACCTGCTGCGCAAGCCCTGAACCTGCCTTGATCGCCGCCAATGCCAGTTCGCGCACGCTCTCTACGCCCTGCACTTCACGCACCTGATCGCCGTCCACCAGACCAACCCGACGCTCACAGTTGTTCAATTCAAATTGCACCAACCGCATGGAAATCTCCTTTCAGACAGTGAAAAGCCGGACCTAGCGCGCCTTGGCGCTGGCGGCAAACTCGGAGGCTGGCAGCACATGTTTGCGCTCCAGCACGTGATAAACGATGCCGGTCAGCACCAGGCCGAAGACCATGACGCCGGACAGGAAGTACAGACCTGACGCCAGACTGCCGGTCACCTCTTTCAGGGCGCCGATCACGAACGGTCCAATATAGCCGCCCAGATTGCCGACCGAGTTGATCAACGCAATACCGGCTGCCGCACTGGCACCGGCGAAGAAACGACCCGGCAGGGTCCAGAACACGGCCGTGCAGGAAAACAGCGCGAACGCCACGACACACAACGCTGCCAGCTGCGCGACCGGCAACGTCAGCCAGGCACTGCAGAACAGACCGATGGCGCCCAGCACATACAACACCGCCAGATGGCCGTAACGGTCGTTGAGGCGGTCGGAACTGCGCGGCACGATCAGCAGGCCGATGATCCCGAAAACGTAAGGCACCGAAGACACGAAACCGGTGGTCAGATCACTGCCGCCGAACTGCTTGATCAGCGTCGGCAGCCACAGGCCAAGTCCATAGATGCTCAAGGTCACGGGCAGGTAGAACAGCGCCAGCAACAACACGCGCTTGTCCTTGAGCGCATGCAGCGGATTGCCATGGCGGGTCTGGCCGTACTCCTCCAGATCTTTCTTTAGCTCGCCGGTCAGCCAGTCCTTCTCGTCCTGACTCATCCAGTTGACCTGCTGCGGACCGTCAGGCAACCAGCGCAACACCGGCCAGGTCAGCAGGATCGCAGGGGTACCGATAACAATGAACAGCCACTGCCAGCCATGCAGGCCCAAAACGCCATCCATGCCCAGCAGACCGCCGGACACGGGACCGGTGATCATCATGGCGATGGGTTGCGAGAGGATGAACAGGCCCAGGATCTTGCCGCGATGGCGAACCGGGAACCACTGGGTGATGTAGTACAGCACACCAGGAAAGAAGCCCGCCTCGGCCGCGCCCAACAGAAAGCGCATCACGTAGAAGCTGTGCGGCCCCTGAACGAAGGCCATACCAATGGTGATGGCGCCCCAGGTGATCATGATCCGGGCGAACCAGCGGCGTGCACCAAAGCGTTCGAGCATCAGGTTGCTGGGGATTTCCAGCAGGAAGTAACCGATGAAAAACAGCCCGGCACCCAGCCCGTAGGCAGCGTCGCCGATACCAATGTCGGCACCCATGTGCAGCTTGGCAAAGCCCACGGCAGAGCGGTCCACGTAGGCGATCAGGTAAAGCAGGATCAGAAAGGGAATCAGTTTGAACGTAATGCGACGTATAAGCCGCAGTTCCTGGCTCATGAAGGCGGTCTCCCATTGTTTTTGTTATGGAACCTGCGGGGATCGCCTCAGTACCTGGGTGCCGATATGCAGCAACACCGAGGCAAGGGTCGTCCCTCAACTGAAAACGACTATATAGTAATACTATTTAAACTGACAACTCTTCCAATCGGCGTTTTTTAGGCTTACCTTAGCCAGCAGCATCGACATTAAGTCTTACAATAAGAGAGCCGATCATGTCTGACTCCGATAAAAAACCGACCCTTCGCTCTGCCCAGTGGTTTGGCACTGCCGACAAGAACGGCTTCATGTACCGCAGCTGGATGAAGAATCAGGGCATCGCCGACCATCAGTTTCAAGGCAAGCCGATCATCGGCATTTGCAACACCTGGTCCGAGCTGACGCCTTGCAACGCCCATTTCCGTCAGATTGCCGAACACGTCAAACGCGGCGTGATCGAGGCCGGTGGCTGGCCGGTTGAATTCCCGGTGTTTTCCAACGGTGAGTCCAACCTGCGCCCTACCGCGATGTTCACCCGCAACCTGGCCAGTATGGATGTCGAGGAAGCGATTCGCGGCAACCCGATCGATGGCGTTGTGCTGCTGACCGGCTGTGACAAGACAACCCCGGCCCTGCTGATGGGCGCGGCCAGTTGCGACATTCCGGCCATCGTCGTGACCGGCGGCCCGATGCTCAACGGCAAGCATGAAGGCAAGGACATCGGCGCTGGCACCATCGTCTGGCAGATGCACGAATCCTATAAAGCCGGCACGATCAGCCTGGATGAATTCCTGTCCGCCGAAGCCGGCATGTCCCGCTCGGCAGGCACCTGCAACACCATGGGCACCGCATCCACCATGGCCTGCATGGCCGAGGCGCTGGGCACCTCGCTGCCACACAACGCAGCGATTCCGGCAGTGGACTCACGACGCTACGTGCTCGCGCACATGTCCGGCATGCGCGCTGTAGACATGGTTCGTGAAGACCTGCGTCTGTCGAAGATCCTGACCAAGGCCGCGTTCGAGAACGCAATTCGGGTCAACGCCGCCATCGGTGGTTCGACCAACGCCGTGATCCATCTGAAAGCCATCGCCGGACGCATCGGTGTCGATCTGGAGCTGGATGACTGGACACGCGTCGGTCGCGGCATGCCAACCATCGTCGACCTGCAACCGTCCGGGCGCTTCCTGATGGAAGAGTTCTACTACGCGGGTGGCCTGCCCGCCGTGCTGCGACGCATGAACGAAGCCGGTCTGCTGCCCAACCCTGACGCACTGACCGTCAATGGCAAAAGCATTGCCGAGAACACCTGCAACTCGCCGATCCATGGCGAAGATCAGGTGATCCGCGCGCTGGACAACCCGATCCGCGCCGACGGCGGCATCTGCGTGCTGCGTGGCAACCTCGCCCCGCTGGGCGCCGTGCTCAAGCCTTCCGCTGCGACACCTGCGCTGATGCAGCATCGCGGTCGCGCCGTGGTGTTCGAAAATTTCGAGATGTACAAGGCCCGCATCAACGATCCGGATCTGGACATCGATGCAACCTCCGTCATGGTGCTCAAGAATTGCGGACCCAAGGGTTATCCGGGCATGGCAGAGGTCGGCAACATGGGGCTTCCGGCCAAGCTGCTGGCTCAGGGCGTAACCGATATGGTGCGGATTTCCGATGCCCGCATGAGCGGCACGGCCTACGGCACCGTGGTCCTGCATGTCGCGCCGGAAGCGGCGGCAGGCGGACCGCTGGCGGTAGTCAAGGAAGGCGACTGGATCGAACTGGACTGCGCCAGCGGCCGTCTGCACCTGGACATTCCCGAAGCGGAACTGGCGGCGCGTCTGGCCGACTGGCAGGCTCCGCCTCAATTGCTGCTGGGCGGCTATCGCCAGCTGTATATCGATCACGTCATGCAAGCGGATCAGGGCTGCGATTTCGACTTCCTGATCGGCAGCCGCGGCTCTGAAGTGCCGAGGCATTCTCACTAGTCGCTGACTGCCATCAGCTCCCTGTCCTGAGCAGCGGCTGCCCTCCCACGGGCGGCCGCCTTGGGCGATGCGCAGTGTTATGATGCGCGGCACTCACCGCCAGGATCGACGCACGTTCCCATGGACTACCGAAAGCCTTCAGACCGTAAAAGCATGCACGCGCGCATTGTCCAGGAACTGGGCATGCAGATCGTATCCGGTCGTTTCAAACCTGACGAAAAACTGCCTCCCGAGGCGCTGCTCTGCGAAGAGTACGCTGTCAGCCGTCCGGTGCTGCGTGAAGCCACACGGGTATTGGTGGCCAAGGGCCTGGTCTACTCGAGGCCGCGCGTCGGCACGGTGGTCAAGGAACGGCGCGAATGGCACCTGCTGGATCCGGATGTATTGCACTGGGTGATGCAGAGCTCGCCGCAGAATGAATTCTTCAACCTGCTGACCAGCGTGCGCGCAGTGATCGAACCCGCTGTTGCGGCGCTGGCGGCGCAGCATGCGACGGATGAGGAAATCGAGTCGATTCATGAGGCGTACCAGCGCATGGAAGCAGCCCCGACGCCGGAAGACCTGCTGCAACCTGACCTGGATTTTCACAGCCGTATCGCCGACGCGACCCACAATGATCTGTTGGCTCACTTGTGCAACATGTTGTCACTGGCATTGCGCGAAGCGCTGAAGTATTCCAACAAACGGCCCAACCTGCACGAACTGGCCATGCCGCGTCACAAGGCAATCCTCACCGCCATCCAGAACCGCGACGCCCTCGCCGCCCGCCATGCTTCGCTGGTGCAACTGGACGATGCGCGCAATGCGCTGACGGTGGTACTGGGCGGGGTTTGATTGCCAAGAAGCAAAAGGGTGATTTGAGCCATGCGCTCGGCTCCCTGATTCGACAGTCTGAGCCATTTGTGACGCGGAGCGTCACGGGCGGCATACCCACGCAGAGCATGGGCACGATCAGTGTGGAGTCGCGTGATGATCGTTCCTCACGCTCCGCGTGGGAATGCCTCCCAGGACGCTCCGCGTCCGCTTTCGAATGTGGCGCAGATGTGTGCCCAAGCTCCAGCGTTATCCACGTCATGCGCTCGGCTCCCTGATTCGACAGTCTGTGCCATTTGTGACGCGGAGCGTCACGGGCGGCATACCCACGCAGAGCATGGGCACGATCAGTGTGGAGTCGCGTGATGATCGTTCCTCACGCTCCGCGTGGGAATGCCTCCCAGGACGCTCCGCGTCCGCTCTTGAATGTGGCGCAGATGCGCGCCCAAGTTCCAGCGTTACCCACGTCATGCGCTCGGCTCACTGAGTCCGCAGTCTGTGCCATTTGTGACGCGGAGCGTCACGGGCGGCATGCCCATACTGAGCGCGTTACGTGGACGCGCTCATGAGCCACTGCCCTATCAATGCGAAAACAGTGAATTCCCCACCTTGCCCGCCATTTTCTCCGGTTTGATCAGGAACCGCGCCAGCGCTGGCAGCAGCCACAATGCGCCGAACATGTTCCAAAGCAGCATGAAGGTCAGCATCAGGCCCATGTCGGCCTGGAACTTGATCGCCGAGAAGATCCAGGTGCACACGCCAATCGCCAGGCAAAGCCCCGTGAACAGCACCGCCTTGCCCGTGGACTTGAGGGTTTCGTAATAGGCCTCCTGCAACGGCAGTCCGGCGCGCAGGAAACTCTCCAGACGGCTGTAGATGTAGATACCGTAATCGACACCGATCCCCACGCCCAGTGCCACCACCGGCAAGGTCGCGACTTTCACGCCGATGCCCATGAACGCCATCAGCGCGTTGCCCAGCACCGAGGTCAGGACCAGCGGCAGCACGATGCACAGCGTCGCCGCCCAAGAGCGGAAGGTGATCATGCACATGGCGGCCACGCAGATGTAGACCAGAATCAGGATGGTCAGCTCGGACTTCTTGATCACCTCGTTGGTCGCTGCTTCGATACCGGCGTTACCCGCAGCCAGCATGAACTGCATGTCCGGGCGGTCGTTTTCTTTGGCAAAGTCCTGCACCGCATGTACAGCACGGTCGAGGGTTTCAGCCTTGTGGTCGTTGAGGAACACCAGCAGGGGTGCCAGCGAACAGGTGTTGTTGTACAGGCCATCGGCACGGGCGATGGAGTTGTTGAGCACGTCCTTGTTACGCGACAGGGTTTCCCATTTCAGGTTGCCCTCGTTCATGCCCTTGATGACCTGCTTGGAAACCGTCACCAGCGAGATGGCCGATTGCACGCCCTGAGTGTTCTCCATCTTCCAGGCCAGTTCGTTGATCGCCGACATCGTCGGATAGGCCGAGCAGCCTTCTGGAGGCGTCTTGACCATCACCACCAGCACGTCCGAACTGGTGGAGTAATGACTGATGATGAACGCGTTGTCCTTGTTGTAGCGTGAATCGGGACGCAGCTCCGGCGCGCCCTGATCCAGGTCGCCGATCTTGAGGTTCTGGCTGTACCAGAGGCCGCCACCGAAGGCGAGCAGCGCCAGCACAATGGAAACCGGCGCAACCTTTGCGCTGGCAAAGTTGGACAGCAGCCGCCAGAACGGATGCTCGGACACCGCATCCTGCTTGCTGCGATTGATCGCCCGCTTGCTGATGCCTGCGTAGGAAATCGCCACCGGCAGCAGGATCAGGTTGGTGAACACGATCACCGCGACACCGATGGACGCCCCGATGGCCAGCTCGCGAATCACGCCGATATCAATGATCAGCAGCGTGATGAAGCCCACGGCGTCGGCCAGAATCGCGATCATGCCCGGCAGGAACAACTGACGGAAGGTACGCTTTGCCGCCATCAATGCGTTTTCGGCGTCGCTGGATTGCAAGGCGATACCGTTGATCTTCTGCACGCCATGGGAAATGCCGATGGCAAAGATCAGGAACGGCACCAGCATCGAATACGGGTCGATACCGAACCCCACGACATGCATCAGACCCAGTTGCCAGATCACCGCAATCAGCGTGGTGATCAGCACGGCGATGGTGCTGCGGAGGCAGCGGGTGAACCAGATCAGCAGCACCAGCGTGATCAGAAAGGCGATGCCGAAGAACATCACCACCATGAACAGGCCGTCGATCAGATCACCGACCTTCTTGGCGAAACCGACGATGTGAATCTTGATGTTGGGGTTCTGGGCTTCGTACTTGTCGCGAATTTTCTCTTCGAGCTGGTGCGAGAACTGCTGATAGTCCAGCGCCAGCAACTTGCCCTGATCAGCAGGGTCCGGATAGGACTCCTGCAACGGCACGTCGATGATGCTGGATTTGAAGTCGTTGGCCACCAATCGTCCGACCTGCCCGGACTTGAGTATGTTGTTGCGCAACAGATCCAGACTCTCATCCGAACCGTTGTAACTCTGCGGAATCACTTCGCCACCGGCAAAGCCCTCCTCCGTCACTTCGGTCCAGCGTACGCTCGGGCTCCACAGCGATTTCAGGCCGGAACGGTCGACGCCGGGGATGTAGAACACCTCGTCGCTGATCTGGCGCAGCGTCTCCATGTACTGTTTGGAAAAGATGTCGCCATCCCTGGCCTCCACCGAGATGCGCACGGTGTTACCCAGGTTCGCCAGATCGTTGCGGTGTTCCATCATGTTCTGGATGAACGGATGGGACAGCGGGATCATCTTCTCGAAGCTGGTGGACGGGCGAACCTGGGTGGCCTGCCAGAACAGAAAAATACTGGCCAGCAGGCACAGAATGATCACGGCTGGGCGGTTGTTGAAAATCAGGCGCTCGAGAAAGGTCTCTTTTCCGCCGGAATGCTGGGTGTGTTGAAGATTGGTCATGCCTGAATGTCCCCGCCCTGAAAGGTCTTATTGTTGGGTCGTCTCGGCGCCCGTTGGCGAGGCGATGCGAACGCCTCCTTGACCTACCAGAATCAGATTGCCTTGAAGATTGGAGGTCACACCCGCCAGCGAGATCCGGTCGGGGCGGTTGAAGACCTGAAACGTTTCGCCGTCATCGCTGCTGCGCATCACACTGCCGCCATTGCCGACCAGCACCAGCGAGCCATCAGCCAGCAGCGAAGCACTGGCCAGACCGAACTCCAGCGGGCCGCGTGCGCCCTGCAGCTCAATGGGCTGCCAGGTGTCACCAAAGTCAGTGGAGCGGAACAGGTTGCCGCGCAAACCATAGGCCAGCAGCGTCGAAGGGCTGGCGGTACCGATCACCCCGAACAGCGAGCCCTGATAGGGGCCTTCAAGCTTTTCCCAGGTCTGCCCTTCGTCACCGGAGCGAAACATGCTGCCAGCCTCGCCGACGATGAATAGCCCAGCGTCCTTGACCTGGGTGATGCCGTTGAGGTGGTATTGATCTTCGTTGTCCAGACGATCACTGACATCTTCCCAGTGCTGTCCGCCGTCAGTGGTGGTCAGCAAGGCACCGTAGGCCCCTACGGCCAGACCGTTCTGCAGGTCCTTGAACCAGACATCCAGCAACGGCGCCTCGCGTGCCAGGTCTTCGAACTGTTTGTTCCAGCTCTTGCCGCCATCGCTGCTGGCGAGGATCTGTGCGTCGTGTCCCACCGCCCAGCCGTGCTGTTCGTCGACAAAATAGACGGCGGTCAGCAACTGGCGAGTCGGCACGCGGGCCTGGACCCAGCTCTTGCCCTGATCATCGGAATAAAGAATATGACCGTGATCCCCGACGGCGACCAGTCGAGCCCCTGCGTGGGCGACGTCAAGCAGCAGGCCGCGGGCGGCTTTCGCTGATTCAATGGCATAAATGCCGGTCGTGCTGGTGGTCCCGGCTGGCGCCGGATCGGTCGCAGCCATGAGCGGTGCAGACACCGTGCAGGCCATCAGGATTGCCAGGGACATGCCCGCGCGTAACCGGGTGCGCCGATAGACAGGCTCACTCATGGACGTTCCCCTCTTATTGTTATTAGGCTCTGACACCGGCCCGTTCGCACGGGTCAAACGCTCGCGAGCGCTCTGGCCGTACCTTTTCCAAGCCTCGCCATCCTAGGCAGTTTTGCAAATGGCTGACAATCGACATGTCGTTATCTTTTGTTAAGCGCATTGACTGTGATTGATGCGCTATCAGCCAGCCTGATACAGAACGTGTCGGTCGCAGTCAGTCGATGACGACGTGAGGCAGGAAACGGCTGGAGTCCTTGGTGATCAGGCTGTCGTCTTCCCGGATGCCAATACCCGAGGCCAGATCACCGATCACCCAGGAACCGATCAGCGTATAGCTGTCGTCGAATCGCGGCAGTGGCGAGTACGCCTGCATGATGTAGGGCGCATCGGTATACGGCCCATCGACGGCAATGACCTGATCACCCGGTGTGCGCATCTCGATGTTGGCGCCTTCGCGGGAGAAGTACGGCTTGCGTACCCAGCCTCTGGGCACAGCCTGCCGGGGATCAAGATCCACGTGAGACTCCAGCAGGTTGGGATGGCCTTCGTTGAATTGCCACAGCAGCGGCAGAATGCCTTTGTTGCTGAGAATGGCCTTCCAGGCCGGCTCGACGAACTGCGTGCCGCTGGCCGCGACATACTCGCCGAACGACTCGTGAAAGATGTGCTCCCAGGCATGCAGCTTGAACAGACGTTCGATGGGCTGTGCGTCCAGGTCGACAAAGCGTCCGTCGGCGGTCAGACCGATGTCTTCGATGTCGATGTGTCGGGCGTCGATGCCGACATGAGCCGCCATCCGCCGCAGGAAATCAGTGGTGCCGCGATCCTCGACTGAACCCGACATCGCCGAAAAATGAAACGGTCCCTGACGGGGAAACTCGGCGAACGCTCGCACAAGGTCTTCGGCAATGGAGTTGAACTGAGTGGCATGAGCAGGCAGAACACCGCGCGCCATCTGCTCCTCCAGCCATAGCAGTTGCACCGCTCCGGCCTCCATCAGGCTGGTCGGGGTATCGGCATTGATCTCGTACATCTTTGCCGGACCGCTGCCATCGTAGGCGAAGTCAAAACGTGCGTAGAGGTGCGGGTGACCCTGCTTCCATGAGGTGCGGATCAGGTGGAAGAACGCTTCCGGAATGGCGAGCTGGCGCAGCAGCTCTTCGCTGTCCACGATCCGTCCCACGGCATCCATGCACATCTGATGCAGTTCCTGGGTCGGCGCTTCCAGATCGCGGGTGATCTGCTGTTCGGTGAACAGGTAATACCCGCGTTCATCCCAGTAGCGTTCGCCGTCGATGGTGTGGAAGTTGAACCCCTCACGCTCGACGGTGGCTTGCCAGTCGGGTCGTTCTTCGATGCTGATCTTTTTCATGGGCCGGATCCGTCAGCCTCCGAAACTGCTACTGCTGCTCTTGCCACCCCAACCGCTGCGCGCCGATGCCTGGCTGCCGAAGCCACCGCGCGAAACCGTCGAAGAGACCGAAGAGCCTGAGCTGGAGCCGCCAAGGCTTCGGCCCAGCGTGCTCTTGTTGTAACTGCCGGAGTTCGAACGGGCCTGGGTCGAGTTGCCGAACGTCTTGCCCCGGTCCATCTGACTGGACAATGTGGAGCCGTAATACCCGAATGTGCCACCGCCTGAATTGCGGTCATCGCGCGTCTGGTAAATCGGCTGGGAGTAGTAGCGATTGTTACCGAACCCGTTGCTCATCAGATTGCCGATCAACAGGCCTGTCAACAGGCCACTGGTCCCGCTCATCCCGGCAGGTGCCGACTGGGCCACTTCCTGATTGGCCCGGTCCAGTGCGGACTTGGGTACATTGCCCTCGAACCCCAGTTCGAAGCCACCCAATTTTGGCATGTACTTGCCATCAGACGTGACCTGGCAATAATCCGGGACGAAGTCGGCGTCGCAGGAGGCCTTGTCATCATAAGTGGGCGCAATGCGTCGGTGATCGGACAGCGCCTGCATGTAGGCATCCGAGCACACGTCCACCGGCACCTTCGCCTCGGTGCATTCCTGAACGGACTTGAAGTTGGCCTGGGCCTTGAAGTTAGGCTCGTCGCTGGAACCACAGCCTGAAATGGCCAGAGGCAGCGTGCTGACAAGTACCCATTTTACTGAACTGCGTCTCATCGATAGTCTCCTTGACCGTCGCTGCTGTCAGACCGAAGGGGTCATGCAGGCTGCGTTGAGGAGACCGACGCTGATCGCGACGCTGGCCGAGTAGATCGCCGCAGCCGTTTCGCCCTTGGCAATGCGCGTCGACAGCCCTTTGAGCACCACGCTGGTGACGCCAAACGCGGCCAGTTGCACCACGGCTGCGATCACCACCCAGACGATCACGTCCAGAATGCTGATGCTGTACGTGATGATGTTACTGGCTGGCAGCGCGAAACCGATCAGCGAACCACCCAGCGCCAGTGCGGCGGCGCTGTTGTTCTCGCGGATCAGCGCGAATTCCTTGTGCGGCGTGATGCGGCTGTAGATGAACTGGAACAGGGCGAACAGGATGGCCGCCACCAGGATGTACATCACAAAACCGAACACCGCAGTGGCGTTGAGCGACATACGAAGCGCGTCGATCATGAGGATTTCCTTGTCATAGAACGTTGATATCAGTGGATTGCAGCGTCACGCCAACCGCGGTGGTGAGGGTGATTTCACCCTCCTCGTCTTCCTCGACCGAGAACAGCAGGAACTCCCGACGATTGATCAGGCCTGTCTCACGGGCGTACAGCATGCTCAGGTGTTTGACGCGATAAGTGCCGTCAGGGCTGACGACGTCTTCGTCCAGCGGCGTCAGCTCGGTCTGTCCCGTTTCGGTTCCCCACTGCCGTTCGAAGACTTCACCTTCGTGCTCGTATGTCGGCAGCCCGATCTTCGACGCAGGCCCGGTCAGACGCAGCAACTCGTCCTTGCTGGTGATCGGCGAGGTACTGTAATAGCCGAACAGGATGATGTCCTGAATATCTTCGGGAGCCGGGCCATTGGTGACCACCTGCAGAAAGTAATCTTCGTTATCCAGATAGAAACGCTGAAGCGCCATGGACTGACCGAGGTCGATACGACCGACCGACCAGACCTTTTCGTCGCCGGGAATGACCACATAGGAATGCCCGTCGAGCAGCATCTTCAGCGAGCTGTCCAGGCACAGCATCCGTCCGGAGGCCAGGCCCAGTGGACTGGAAAAACCCGTCGTTCCGTTGGCACTGGCCGACGTCTTGGGCGCTTCCAGCCCCATGGCACGTTTGAACCAACTCATAGCGCATCTCCTTGAAGCCGACTGGAGGCAATGTAGAAAATTTCCCCACCGTGTACAGGTACATCATTGGCGGGATTGATCTGAAACTGCGCCACGGCAGAGGTTCGATAGCCAATCAGCGTGGCGTTGAAATCCTGACGCAGGCGCATGTAAAGGTCGCCGCAGGATGAGGTGTAATTGTCTGGCAGCACGTGGCGGAACTGCGTGGCGCCCTCGCCGATGCACAGCAACTCGGTGATCACCGAACTCGAGCCCGGGTCCTGAGACGAACGCACCAGCATTTCGATGGCCATGTTCGAGGTGCACTCAAGTTCAGGGGCGTAGGTTCTGGCCAGCGCCGCCCGTTCGGAGTTGTTGAAATGCGCCACGACATGCCCGGTAGGCCCCAGACTCTTGAGCGTCAGCACGATTGCCAGGGTCAGACTGTCGGACTGGGTGTGCACCAGAATCCGTTGCGCGCCGATGGCTCCGGCACGCAGCAGCACGGTTGGCGAGTCCAGCGAGTCGCCCTTGATGAACGAGGCACGACCCGGCATCGGGTTTTCCGTGATGATCGAGTCACAGATCACCAATCCTGTGCGGCTGGTGGTCGTGTCCTGGCCGAGCAGCTCGACGATGCGTTCGCTGGTCTCACCGTCCCAGCCGACGAGTAAGGTGTGGCCGGTGAGAGCCGAGCAGTCGCCCTGTCCTTTCATGTTTCTTCTCCAGATGTCACCGACCGAAGTCGACGCCTTGCCAATGACGGTCGTCAGCAAGGCGATACCGCCCAGCATGATCCAGGTGGTGGTAATGAGCTTTCCCCACTCTGACTTGGGCGACAGATCGCCGTACCCGACCGTGGTCGCCGTCGTGAGGTAGAAGTAGGTGAAATCGACACCCTGAACCAGGTGTTCCTCGCCCGCCAGCGTCAACAGCAGCCAGGAGACGATGTAGTGCGTCAACAGCAGGACGCCGATACCGGCCCAGCCAAATCGTTCGAAGAACACCGAGGCGTGACGCCGAAGTAACAGCAACAGGGTCATGCGTGCAAATCCATGATTCAGGTTCCCTTCCAGACGGGTCGGCAACGACGACCCACAATCCACAGCATGCCCTTCAAACCACTCGGGTGGTTTCACTCTGTAACGTTTTCGAATGCATCAGCCGGGCGACGATGACACCCGCAATCGCGCCGGCCAGGTGCGACTCGAATGAAATACCCGGCATGGGAACGAATCCATAGATCAGTCCGCTGTAACCGGCCAGCGCGATCATCGCCAGAAAGAGGCTGACCAGACTGCGCTGATACCACGCCCGCGCCAGTAGATAGGTCCACAGGCCGAATATCAAGCCACTTGCACCGACATGAATGCTGGAACGGCCAAACAGCCATACCAGAATGCCACCCAGTAGACAGATCAGCCCTGCGACCCAGGCGTAACGTTTCACCCCTTCGGTCGCCACCAGCCAGCTCAGCACCATGAACGGCAGCAGATTACCCAGCAGATGCCGGAACGAACCATGGATGAAAGGCGCAAAAACGATGCCCTGCAAACCGGAAACCGTACGCGGAATGATGCCGTACGTGACCAGATTGCCGGACGAGAACACATTGACGCACTGCACGGCGACCAACACCAGCGACAGTGCGAGGATGACCTTCAATCGTGCCGAAAAGCTCATCCGGTCACCTCGCCTGCATTCAATGAACGATTACTGTGCAGGCGTCTGGCTTTTGGCTTTCAGGCGCGCCAGTACGTCATCTGCACCGCCGCTTTTGGCACCAATGCCCGCTTCCTGAAGACGACGCTCCAGATCGCTGCCGTTGGACTGACCCGCCAGCTCTTCAGCGGCTTCCAGCTTGGCGTCCTGTTCGTCCTGACGCTGCTTGAGGCGAGCCAGCGAACCGACGGCTGTTTCGACCGCGCCGCTCGCGCCACCGGTCGCAGTGGCTGTTGCAACGCGGGCTTTCTGTACGGTTTCGCGCGCCTTGGCCATTTCGACCTGCTGCTTGAGGCTCTTGATGCGCGACTCGGCTTTGACGACCTGTTCCTGCAGCAGACCGACCTGCTTGCCGAACTGATCAGCCAGTTCCTTTTCCTGATCACGCAGGGCTTCGATCTCGGCGATCTTGGTGGCGCATTCCACGGCCAGCGCTTCTTCACCCTTGTTCAGGGCCTGCATGGCGCGACCTTCCCAGTTGGCGATACTGGTGGCGTGTTCTTCAAGACGCTGCGCCGAAAGCTTGTGCTTGGCCTTGATGGTGATCAGACCGTCGCGTGCCCGGACCAGCGCGCTGTCTGCGTCACGGATTTCCTGATCCAGAATACGGATGGCGTTGGCGTCGGCGATCGACTCGCCCACTTCAGAAGCACCGCCACGGACAGCGGTAACCAGTTTTTTCCAGATGCTTGTTGTCATGAATGCTTTGCTCCTGACAGGGATGTTCAGTAAATGAAGTGATCTTCGAAGGCTTCGGCCGCACGGATCACGTTGTCCGCGAGGGTCAGAATTTCCTGAACAATCACTGTGAGCGAAGACGCAGCGCTCAGCGCGCCAAACAGGCAATAGACTTCCTGGCCATCAGCCAGACTTTCGATACCGACCGAAGACAGCGGAAACAGGTCGCGACTGCGCAACACTTCGCCATTGAAGGCGGCGACATCCTTGATCTTGTTCACTTCGATCAGCGTGGCGTCGGCCAGAATCTGATCGCCCTCGACCGCGATGTAGATAGGCAGATCACCGAAGTCGGCCATGGTCAGCTTGATGCCTGCCGCGTCGCCTTCGATAACGCCCATCTCGATCCTGCCCTCAGTGACCAGATCCAGTTCGGAAAGGGCCTTTTGCAGAGAGCTGATCGTCCAGTTGGTGTTCTCGGTCATGAAATCCTCCAGTTTGATCCTGTCACCCAGAAAGGGCTGTCTTAACGCTTTCTCGATCCCCCGCAGGGCATCGACATTCTCGGGCCGTATCCAGAACTCCCGCTTGACCAGCCCGGCGTCCTTGAGTCGCAGACGCATTTCACGCATGTAGTCGGTGGAGCTCTTCGATGCCTTGGCCGGGTCAGTTGCGTTATCGCCCTTGGTTTTACGAGGCATTGGCGCTTCCCCTTGTGTATGGCCATGAAACTGATGAGCAACGTATCAGAAGTTTTCACGGCTGGATATATATCACATGTGAGATTTTTTGTAGGATTTGTCTCGATGTTCACGCGATCATTGCGCGCGTAATCTGTGGTGTCTGAAACGCTCGGTCACTCACCGCATAAAAAAGGGCCGTCCCCCGCAGCGGACAGCCCTTCTGTTCAGAGTGCCGACATCACACCCTTCATTACATCAGCCCTTATTCGACCAGACTTTTGCTCACAACTTCATACACATCCGGCGACAGCTTGCCGGAAGCAAGGATGCGTTCCAGCTCGGCCTTCATCAGTGCCTGACGGGCGCTGTCGTATTTGCGCCAGCGAGTCAGCGGGGCCAACTGGCGGGAGGCGATCTGAGGGTTGAAGCCGTTCAGCTCAATCACCAGATCCGCCAGAAACCGATAGCCAGAGCCATCCGCAGCATGGAAGTTGATCAGGTTCTGCGCGGCAAAGGCACCAATCAGGGCGCGGACCTTGTTCGGGTTCTTGATGTTGAACGCAGGATGCTGCATCAGCTCTTTGACCCGCTCCAGACCACCCGGCTGCGGACTGCCAGCCTGGACGCTGAACCACTGATCCATGACCAGCGCGTTGTCCTTGAAGTTCTCGGCGAACACGGCCAGTGCCTTGTCACGCTCTTCAGTGAACGGCGAGTTGACCAGTACCGCCAGCGCAGTCAGGCGCTCGGTCATGTTGTCGCTGGTATCGAACTGGTCGATGGTCGCGGTCAACACCTGCGGCTTGCCGCTGAGCATGAGGTACGACAGCGCAATGTTCTGCAACGCACGGCGGGCGAAATGCTCGGCCTCGGCGACATAAGGTGTGACTTTGGAAATGTCACGATTGGCCTGATAACGCGCCCACAGCCCCTCGAACAGGCTGTCCGCCAATTGCTGACGGGCGAACTCGCGCGCCGTATGAATGGCTTCGACGTCCGCCACTTCGCTGATTTCAGTCAGATAGGCCTCGCCCGGCAGCGACAGCATTTCCGCGACCATCGCCTGATCCAACTGCTCGTCAGCCAGCACGGTGCCCAGCGCTGTCACCAGACGCTGGTCCATCACCAGTGCCTGACCTTGTTGATGTTGAGCGATCATTTCCTGGAGGACCTGCACCGACAGTTGCTGACCGGCATCCCAGCGGTTGAAGCCATCGCTGTCGTGCTGCATCAGGAACATCAGTTGGTCGCGGTCGTAAGGGAAGCTCAGCTTCACCGGGGCCGAGAAGCCGCGCAACAACGAAGGCAGCGGCTTTTCAGTGACATCGACGAACGTGAACGTCTGCTCGGCCTCGGTCACCGACAGCACGCGCGTGGTACCCGTGGCTGACGCTTCGCCCGACAGGCGCAGCGCAATGTCGTTGCCCTGACTGTCCAGCAGGCCCAGTTCGACCGGAATCACAAACGGCTGCTTCTGGTCACCCGGTTGACCCGGTGTCGTCGGGCAGCTCTGGCGGAAGGTCAGGCTGTAGGTGCCAGCTGCGCTGTCATAGGACTCGCTGACTGCCAGACGTGGCGTACCGGCCTGGCTGTACCAGCGCTTGAACTGGGTCAGGTCGACGCCGTTGGCATCCTCCATCGCCTTGATGAAGTCATCGCAGGTCACTGCCTGGCCGTCATGCCGCTCGAAGTACAGATCGCTGCCCTTGCGGAAGCCGTCGGCGCCCAGCAGGGTATGCAGCATGCCGACCACTTCGGAACCCTTCTCGTACACCGTCAGGGTGTAGAAGTTGGAAATCTCGATGAAGCTGTCAGGACGCACGGCATGGGCCATCGGGCCTGCATCTTCGGCGAACTGGTGAGTGCGCAGGAACGCGACATCCTGGATGCGCTTGACCGTGGCCGAGTTCATATCGGCGGAGAAGCCTGCGTCGCGGTAGACCGTGAAGCCTTCCTTGAGCGACAGCTGGAACCAGTCACGGCAGGTCACGCGGTTGCCCGACCAGTTGTGGAAATATTCGTGGGCCACGATGGCCTCGACGCGCTGGTGAGCGGCGTCGGTGGCGGTCTCGGCACGGGCCAGTACGGCGCTGGAGTTGAAGATGTTGAGACCCTTGTTCTCCATCGCGCCCATGTTGAAGTCGTTGACAGCGACGATCATGAAGATGTCCAGGTCGTACTCACGACCATAGGTCTCCTCGTCCCAGCGCATGGACTTCTTGAGGCTGTTCATGGCGTGCTGGCACTTGTCGATGTTTTCCGGCTCGACATAGATGCGCAGGGTCACGACCCGCTGGCTCATGGTGGTGAAGGTGTCTTCGACACACCACAGATCGCCCGCTACCAGCGCGAACAGGTAGGCCGGTTTCATGAACGGGTCTTCCCAGGTCGCCCAGTGACGACCGTCTTCTTCCTCGCCGCTGGCAACCGGGTTGCCGTTGGACAGCAGGATCGGGAAGCTGTGTTTCTCGGCGCTGACGGTCGTGGTGAACTTGCTCATCACGTCAGGGCGGTCAAGGTAATAGGTGATCTTGCGAAAGCCTTCGGCCTCGCACTGGGTGCAGAACATGCCGCTGGACTTGTACAGCCCTTCCAGTGCGGTGTTGGTTTCCGGGTGGATGCGCACGGTACTGTCGACCGTGAAGCGCTCTGCCTTGGGGTGCAGGGTCAGGTGGTCTTCGGTCAGTTGATAATCGGCCGCCGTCAGCTCGACGTCGTCCAGATTTACCGACAGCAGCTCCAGATGCTGACCGTCCAGCACCAGTGGCGGCAGACCGGCACCACGCGCAGGGTTACGGCGCATGACCAGTTGCGCATGGACCAGCGAGTGATCGTCGAACAGCTCGAACGTCAGGTTCGTCTCGTCGATGAGGTACTCGGGCGCCTGATAATCCTTCAGGTAGATCATGGTCGGTTGTTCGGTGCGCATGCTGGAATCCTTTTACTGATGCACGGCCAGCTGGTAGGCCGTGTATTTGCGAATATTGATCACGCCTGTATCGAAGATCAGGTATTGGCCTTTGATCCCCAGCAGCGTGCCCTCGGCAATCGGGTTCTTGTCCAGGTTGAAGCTTACGATCTTGGTCGGATAAGCCTCGACCGGATAGCGAAACTCGACCGGCTCGGCGTTATGAAGTAATTGGATGGCTTGCAGACCGAATCGTTCTTGCAGTCCCAGCAGGCCCGCGCCGCAGGTGTCGAACAGCTCCTGACGGATGGCCTTGAGGTCCACCGGCTGGGCATCGCCCTTGAGCAAGGCGCGCCAGTTGGTACGGTCGGCCACCTGACTGCGCAGCAGGTCTTCGACAAAGCCCGACTGCTGACGCGTAGCGACCCGCAGGATCGGCAGCGCCTGGCTGGCGCCCTGGTCCAGCCAGCGGGTCGGCAACTGGGTGGAACGCGTGATACCCACCTTTACGCCCGACGAATTGGCCAGGTAGACAATGTGGTCAGTCATGCAGAACTGCTCGCCCCACGACGGATCACGGCAAGTGCCTTGGTCGTGATGGCATTTTTCCGGACTCATGATGCACACGTCGCACTGCGCCAGCTTGAGCATGCACGGGTAGCAATAACCCTGGCTGTAGCTGGACTTGGTCTTGCGACCGCAGTGGCTGCAATGAATCGCGCCCAGAAATTCCAGACGGACCGTCTTGCCGATCAGCGGGTTGACGGCGATTTCAGTGTCGCCCAGGCGAAAAGCGTACTGCACCAGCGACGAATCGTCGTCCTGGCGCACGGACATCTTGTTGACGGCGCCGCGTCCAATCTCGATCAATGGATGGCATCCGACTTGAACAGGATATTGGGCACCGGTGCCGACTTGGACGAACATTCCTGCGGGCCCATGTAACCGGTGCGCTGGTCTTCAGGCAGATTCTGCGCTTCCCAGGCGATCAATGCCTGCAGCGACAGCTCGCGCTGCTCTTGGGTCAGCTTGCGACCGTCGGACCATTTGCCGATTTCCACGGCCAGTTTCAGGCTCTCGTAGATATCCGGGGTGATGTTTTCAATCATTTCTACAAAAGACGACATGGCGCACTCCAGAAAATAGCGGGCAATTTTAGGCCTTGCGGCGCGCGAGCGCACCACCCAGCAGGCCGGTAATACAACCGATGATCAGGCCGCCGACGTGGGCACCGTTGGCGATTTCGCCAAAGCCGAGCATGCTCACCAGACCCGACAGGCACAGCACCAGCCAGATCAGCATCATCGCCAGCACGCCGCGCGGAAGGCGGTAGACAGGATTGGGCGCCAGCATCTGGAAAATCCAGCAATGGCCGAGCAGACCATAAAGCACACCGGACAGCCCACCGAACAGACTCGGACCGGACGACAGGTACTGAACATAGTTGGACACTGCCGAGAACAGCAGCGTCAGACCCAACAACTGCCAGCTGCCCTGACGAATCTCGATCCGCCGACCCAGCTCCCAGTACCACATGCCGTTCATGGCCAGGTGCAGGATGCCAAAGTGAATCAGCATGGGCGATACGATCCGCCACCACTGACCACTGGCAAGCATGTCATCCAGCGGCAGGAAGGTGGCGTAATCACCCTGAATACGGAAGTCCAGAAACGTCAGCCAGCGAATGGCTTCCAGATTGTCGCCCAGCAAGGTCAGACCGGCGACGAGCAGCGTGACCAGCAATACCAGCGCGGTCACCGGGCAACGTCGCAACTGATGCATCACACCGGGACCGCCGGTGACCGGAGCCTGGGTGCTGCCGGGCAATTGAAAGGCTTCGTCACCCTGGGGGAAGCGCTCGTACAGCTCTCGGACGTCTTGCACCAACTCTCCCGCATCCGGCACCCACAGTACCTGTTCGCCCACTTCCTCACTGACCCGATGCGGAATCTGCAAACGCTGCAAAAGGGTCACAAAACCGCTCAGGTCAGCGTTCAACGGCAGACGCAGTGCTGCAACAGGGTTCATCGTGAAACCTCGGGACGCTGTACGTCGACCCAGACAAATTTGTCCGGATCGATGTGTGTTTCCTGATCCAGTCGGTAAGCGACCAGTTTGCCGTAGAGCACGGCACTGTAATCCAGACAGGCCAGGTTCGGCCGGATGGGTGCAGGAATACCACTGCGCCAGTAATGACCGACGAACAGCATTGGCTCGTCACTGCCGTAACGCAGCAGCGCATTCTTTTCGGAAGTGGACAACGGCGTCTTGGCCACGCCCTCGGGCAGCGCGTCGGGCTGGAACACGATATCGCCGTAGGTCTGCGGATCGTCTTCCCAGAACTTGGTGCGGAAGAAGGCACGGGTGAGGCCGTCGCCACCGGTAAGGGTCAAACCGTGCGGCAGGCGCATGTCGGTACCGCGCAGCAGGCGATTGAACACATTGCTGGCAAAACTGCCGGGCACGGCCGAGGCCTGGACGAAGTGTTTATCGATGCAACCGGTGCCGTGCAGACCGCGTAGCGGATCGATCAGGGTCGCATCCCAGCAGGCATGCACCACCCTGAAACGCCCTGCATCCAGGTACAGCGGCAGCTCATAGAACCACTCGACGAAGGCTTTCCACTCATCGGGATGCTGTTCGAACTGCGCCAGCGTCTCGCCGATCAGCTTGGCGTGACGCGGCGTGTGCTCACGCACGAAACGGTGGCCGCTTTCCGGCAACGCCGGCGTAACCCAGCCCAGTGCGTTGAATTCATGGTTGCCCATGATGCAGTACGCCTGACCGGCCTGGACCATGTCATGAACGATATGCAGCGACTCACGGATGCGAGGCCCGCGGTCAATGATGTCACCGAGAAAGATCGCGATGCGTTCAGGGTGGCGCCACACGCCAGCCTGGAGGCGGTAACCGAGAAGCTCCAGCAGATGCTCCAGGGTATGAGCACACCCATGCACGTCACCGATCAGATCGTAGCCACGCGCCGGATCGATCATCAGTCGCCTCCAGCACCAAGCCGGCTGCCCCAGCCGAGCTTGGTGCGGCAGACTTCGTAGTAGTTATGGTCCAGAGGGTGAATCAGGCGCAGCTTCTGCGGTTTCTTGCTGACCGTGATGGTATCGCCGGGCGCGCAGGTGAAGTGGTTCTGCCCGTCGCAGGATACTTGCGGATAGATCGTCATGTCCTTGGCCACCACGATTTTAAGCTCGCTGTTGCCATCGACCACGATGGGCCGGCCGGACAAGGTGTGCGGGTACATCGGCACGATGACGATGGCGTCGAGTTTGGGGTGCATGATCGGGCCGCCCGCCGACAAAGCATAGGCTGTCGAACCGGTCGGGGTGGCAACGATCAGGCCGTCCGCCTTCTGGCTGCACACGAATTGGCCATCGATATAGATCTCGAACTCGATCATCCGCGTCGATTTGCCGGGGTGCAGTACCACGTCGTTAAGCGCATCGCCTTGCCCGATCGCCTCGCCATGACGGCGAACCTCGGCCTGCAGCAGAAAACGGTTCTCGACCAGATAATGCCCGTCCAGCACTTCGGCGCACTTGACCTCCAGCTCGTCGGGACGAATGTCGGTCAGGAACCCCAGGCTGCCCCGGTTGATACCCAGAACCGGCACGTTGTGCCTGGCCAACGCCCGGGCAGCACCCAACAGGCTGCCGTCACCGCCGACCACGATCACCATGTCGCAGACTTCACCGAGCATCTTGCGTGACGAGGTCTGCAGGCCGTGACCCGGCAGCACTTCGGCGATGGTCTCTTCAAGGATGACGTGAAGATGCCGGTCCAACAGGAATTTCTTGAGTCGGCGCACGGTATCGAGCACCTGAACACTGCCCAGGCGGCCGATGATGCCGATATTGCGAAATTGCTCCATGAGACTCCTGCTGCGGGTTCGAGACGGCTTGGAAAAGGGGATTATGGGCGAAAGCACCGCGCAGCGGCAAACGGACGTGCAGCAGCAGACGCCGTTTCAGGGCTCCAGGCCAGGCGATGGCACCAGAGCCTGCACCTGATCACGCTCGGGGTAGAAACGCCCTGCCGTTGAGTCAGACAGCGGCGAATTTTTCCAGAAGGCCATGTCCTTGCCTGCCCCCTTGGCCTGATACAGGTTGACGTCCGCCGTCTTTAGCACTTGAAAAGCGGTCGATTCGGCGTCGATTTCAGCCAGCCCGGCGCTGCAGGTAAAGGGGTAACCGGTCGCTGATTGCCTGATGGTGTCCAGCAGACGGCTCACATAGTCCAGCGCCTGGTGCTCGCTGCAGACCGGCAGGATCACGCCGAACTCCTCACCGCCCAGACGGCCATACGCGAGGCTGCCATCCGTTCGTTTGAGGCACGATGCCATGTATCGCAGCACGTCGTCACCGACGTCATGGCCGGACTCGTCATTGATCCGCTTGAAGTCATCAATATCCAGCATCAGAAAATAACCGGCACTTCGGGCATCCAGATGATACTCAAGCGACTCCATCAGGGCGCGGCGATTCAATATATCCGTCAGGTGATCAGTCAACGACAGTTCGCGAAAGCGGCTTTCCAGCGACAGTACATTTCTAATCGTCCGGGTGTAGGTGTGATTGAGAAGAATACCGAGGCTGGTCGATGCAATAAACAGCAGCGCGATGAATATATAAGCAACCGCGCCGGGTTCAATACCACGCGCGGGAGAGAGAATGACCCAGGAGAGCATCGTTACGACTACATAATCCCGGGTATAAACCATCAACAATGTCGACCCCAGAATAATCATCACGGCAATGGGCAGTGCCCAATTGACGCCCATGGCGCTGTTCAACTGACTGGCTCTGGCAAAACAGCAGGCGACCATGATCACGAAGAGAACGCCCGCCAGCCGCCAGACCTTGAAATTCCTTGCTCGGCATTGCACCACACAAATAGAAAGAAGCCCCAGGGTAAGCGCGACTTCCAGAACGCCGTACTGGACGCCAGGCGTCACCAACAGAACAATGACCCAGCACAGGATCGCCAGACATTGCGCAAGTGCAACGGCAGGTGAGAGAAGATTCTTTATTCGGGCCTGCATTTCAGCATTCATTGAAAACTCCAGGCCTTCCAAACCCTGATCACGACCAATATTGCCCCGTTCGCTGTACCACACTGTCAACAACGATAGGTTTTAAAACCCGCTGCCATTCAATGCCTGAACACAAGCTCACATTAAAATGCCAGCATCAAGATATGCCTGTCATTGTTACGAATCAATTGCTGCGAAAGATTTGCTACGAAGCAATTGTTACGAAGCAATGATCGCTTTGGCAGGTCTGACAGCGTGATAGTGAATTGATCGCCTGTGGTGTGAACACTATCGACCTGGCGCCTGATAAAACACTCGACCTGCCATACCCTACTCAAGCTATTCTCGATACATGACTTTATTCCCCGATCTGATCGACCTGCCGCGTCAGTTGCGACACCCTGAGGTGCGCGACCTTGCGTGGGTCATTCTGGCGCCGCCCATGCTTGATGCCACGCCCTGGCCACAACGCCATCCACTGGCGGGGAGCGACTGGGTCGAGGCGCCGCAACGACTGGCCGATTTCCTCCGTGAACTGGATCAGAACAGCCGAGAGCTGGAGTACTGGATCGCGCAGGCCTCCACTCGCCGTCTGGGGCGTTATTACGAAAGACTTTGGCAATTCGCAGTGCAGCACGCGCCGGGCGTGGAGATCATCGCCGCCAACCTGCCGATCCGCCTGGACGGTCAGACACTGGGCGAACTGGATATGCTGCTGCGCGACCGTGACGGCGTGCATCACGTGGAGCTGGCGATCAAGTTGTATCTCGGCCCGCAGGACGGCGACGGCAGCGACCCGACGCAATGGCTGGGCCCTGGCTGTCACGACCGGCTGGATCGCAAGCTGGCGCACCTGAGCCAGCATCAACTGCCGATTTCTTCACGACCGGAAAGTCGCTCGACCCTGGCAGCTCTGGGCATCGAGACATTCAGCGCCGAGCTGTGGCTGGGTGGGTATCTGCTCTACCCTTGGCCGGGGTCTGCCGATCCACCTGCCGGAGCGCATCTTCAACATTTGAAAGGCCGCTGGCTGCATCAGCGCGACTGGGAGCGGTTCATGAGCCAGAGCGAAACAGGTCGCTGGCAACCTCTGCCCCGCCACGCCTGGCTGGCACCCGCGCACTATCGACGGGCGTGGAGCAGTGAACAGTTACAGGACTGGCTGACCCAGCTCGACCCGCTGGCACCGGCGCAGCTGCTGGTGCGCCTGACCGAGAATGCCGACGGCGAGTGGGAAGAAGCCGAGCGATTGTTTCTGGTGTCGGACCTGTGGCCGAACCTGGCCGACACCAGCCATCCGTTCAACCCAATCGCACTGCCAGCGCCGCCAGTGTGATCAGCAACACCGGCAAGGTCAGCACGATGCCGACCTTGAAGTAATAACCCCAGCCGATGGTGATGCCCTTGCGTTGCAACACGTGCAGCCACAGCAGGGTTGCCAGACTGCCGATCGGGGTGATTTTCGGTCCCAGGTCGCTGCCGATCACGTTGGCGTAAATCATCGCTTCCTGAATGGCACCGGTCGCATGACTGCCTTCGATGGACAACAGACCGATCAGGACCGTCGGCATGTTGTTCATGATCGACGACAGGAACGCGGTCATCACGCCCGTGCCCATCGCCGCGCCCCAGATACCGTAACCGGCGAACCAGTCCAGCAGACTGGCCAGATAACCGGTCAGCCCGGCATTGCGCAGGCCGTAGACCACCAAGTACATGCCCAGCGAGAACACCACGATATGCCACGGTGCTTCCTTGACGACCTTGCGCGTGGAAATCGTATGGCCCTTGGCGGCGATGCCCAGCAACAGCACCGCGCAGGTCGCCGAGATCGCGCTGATCGGAATCCCCAGCGGTTCAAGTGCGAAACAGCCCACCAGCAGGATCAGCAGCACCCACCAGCCAGCCATGAAGGTTGCCCGGTCCTTGATGGTGGTTTCCGGCTTCTCAAGCTGCTCCGGATCGAAGTCATGCGGGATGTCACGACGGAAATACAGCATCAATACCGCCAGCGTGGCCGCAACACTGACCAGGTTGACCGGCACCATCACCGCCGCGTAGCGGTTGAAGCCGATCTTGAAATAATCCGCCGACACAATGTTCACCAGATTCGACACCACAAGCGGCAGGCTGGCAGTGTCGGAAATGAATCCGGCAGCCATGACAAAGGCCAGGGTCGAGGCCGGGGAAAAACGCAGCGCCAGCATCATCGCGATCACAATCGGCGTCAGGATCAGCACCGCGCCATCGTTGGCGAACAGCGCCGACACCAGTGCGCCGAACAATACAAAGAACGCGAACAGACGCCGACCCTTGCCATTGCCCCACCGCGCCACGTGCAGCGCCGCCCAGGAAAAGAAACCCGCCTCATCCAGCAGCAACGTGATGATGATCAGCGAAATGAAAGTGGCAGTGGCATTCCAGATGATGCCCCACACCACTGCAATATCGCTGAGATGAACCACGCCGGTGAGCAACGCCAGACCCGCCCCGAGCACTGCGCTCCATCCGACACTGAGCCCTTTGGGCTGCCAGATGACGAGCGTGATGGTGAACAGGAAGATCAGCGTTGCTATTAGCATCATTTAGTCCGGGGCAGAAAGATCGCGAGAATGCCAAGCAGCGGCAGATACGAACACAGGTTGTAAACGAAGAGGATGCCGTGGCTGTCGGCCAGACTGCCGAGCAAGGCTGCGCCGATACCGCCGAAGCCGAACATCAGCCCGAAGAAAAGCCCGGCAATCATGCCGACATTACCGGGTACCAGTTCCTGGGCGTAGACCACGATGGCGGAGAACGCCGACGCCAGCACGAAACCGATGATCACACTCAGCACGCTGGTCCAGAACAGGTCTGCGTAAGGCAGCGCCAGGGTGAAAGGCGCGGCACCGAGGATCGAGAACCAGATGACCGCCTTGCGACCGATCCTGTCGCCAATCGGGCCGCCGAAGAACGTACCCGCCGCCACCGCGCCCAGAAACAGGAACAGATGCAGTTGTGAGCTGGCCACGGACAGGTCGAACTTCTCGATCAGGTAGAACGTGAAGTAGCTGGTCAGGCTGGTCATGTAAAAGAACTTGGAGAACACCAGAAACGCCAGCACGGCCAACGAGGCGATCACCCGGTTTCTCGACAGACCGTGCGTGGCGGCCTGCCCGGCCTTGAGCTTGAACAGGTTCAGGTGCGCGCGATACCAGCGGCTGATCGCATAGAGCAGGCCCAGCGAAAACAGCGCGAACAGGCCGATCCAGGCCACATTGCCCTGCCCGAACGGGATGATGATCGCAGCCGCCAGCAACGGGCCGAACGCCGAGCCGGTGTTGCCACCCACCTGAAACGTCGACTGCGCCAGCCCGAAACGCCCGCCCGAGGCCAGTCGCGCAATACGCGAGGCTTCCGGGTGAAAGGTGGACGAACCGATGCCGATCAGCGCGGCGGCGAGCAGGATCAGCGGAAAGGTGCCGACCATCGACATCATCACGATGCCGATCAGGGTGCAGATAGAGCCCACTGGCAACACCAGCGGATTGGGATGGCGGTCCGTGTAATAGCCGACCCAGGGCTGCAACAGCGACGCAGTGATCTGAAACGTCAGGGTGATCAGGCCGATCTGGGTGAAACTCAGGTCATAACTGGCCTTGAGCATCGGGTAGATCGACGGCAGGATCGCCTGGATCAGGTCATTGATCAGGTGCGCGAGGGCAACCGCACCGATGATGCGCATCACCAGCGGGCTGGATTGTGGGGTTGTCGTGGCCGTCGCCGCACCTGGCTGAGCACTGGTCGCCATGGGATTCATCCATAAAAGATTTTCGGGTGTCCCCGGACGGATGATTACAAGATGTGTCACGCGTACCAGGGCGCGCCAATGTGCCATTTTTTGAAGCAGGTGTGCCACGTTTTGTTGCGTTTTTGTAAACCGGTTCAGCCGCTGGCAAGGACAAGGTATTTGAGTGATCGTGCCAATGCTCCGCGTTGGCATGCCGCTCGGGACGCTTTGCGTCCCAAAGAGTCTGATCACCGGGGTATATCTGCGTGCACGCCGGGACGCGGAGCGTCCTGAGATGCATTACCACGCGGAGCGTGGTAACGATCGGTGATCCGTGACTTGACTGATCGTGCCCATCGCTCCGCGTGGGCATGCCTCCCGTGACGCTGCGCGTCACATCCGTAAGCAGACGTTACGCATGCGTCTGGGCCGAAGCCACTGCAGCCCCGTTATCCGCAACCGCCACATCATGCAACGAAACCCTGGAAGTCTCGGGCAGGGCCAGACCGCCCACCATCGCCATCACCGCCACGGCAATCAGGTAGAACGCCGGGGACAGGTTGCTGCCGGTCGTGCTGATCAGCCAGGTCGCCATCAAGGGTGCCGTGCCGCCAAACAGCGTGTAAGCCATGTTGTAGGTGATGGCCGACGCGGTGTACCGCGTGCGGGTCGGAAATGTCTCCGACAGCAGCGCTGCCGTGACCACACCACACAATACAGCGCCGACTGCCAGCAGCATCACGCCGACAACGGACGCTGCGAACGAGCCGGAACTGGCCATCAAAAACGACGGGAACACCACCAGCATCAACAGTATGCAAGCCGTGGCCATGGTGACGCGACGCCCTACGCGGTCAGAATACGCCCCTGCCAGCGGGCAGATCGCGGCGGCAAACGCTAGGGCAATCAACGACACCAGCAACGCCGACGCCCGACTCAAGCCGCCCGCCACCTGCAGATAGGTCGCAAAATAGGTGGTGAACATATAGAACGACAGCGCCGTCAGCGACACGAACGCGCCCAGGCAACAGATAGCGCCTGCGTGGTTACGCAGGGTTTCCTTGAGCGGTGAATGAGCGACCGCGTGCTCCTTGGTGACCGCCTGGAACGCCGGGGTTTCATCCAGCTTCCAGCGCAGGTACAAACCCACCAGCCCCAGCGGCGCGGCGATCAGGAACGGCAGACGCCAGCCCCAACTGCCCATGGCTTCAGCGGACAACGAAGCCTCAAGCGCGTAAGCCACCACGGCCGCCGCCGCGAAGGCGGAAAACGTCGAGACCGGGACGAAACTGCCGTACCAGGCGCGTTGCGTGCGCGGAGCATGCTCCATCAGGTAGGCGCAGGCACCGGCATATTCACCACCCGCCGAAAAACCTTGAGCGCAGCGGATGATGGTCAGAAGAATCGGCGCGGTCACACCGATGGCGGCGTACGTGGGCAGCAAACCGATCAGTGTTGTTGCCGCCGCCATCAGCAGAATGGTCATGGCCAACGTCCGCTTGCGGCCGATTCGGTCACCCAGCATGCCGAAAAAGATGCCGCCCAACGGCCTGAACGCAAACGCAACGGCAAACACAGCGAAGGTTTTCAACAGTGCGGCGCTGGTGTCGCCGCTGGGGAAGAACTGCAAGGCGATGGTGGTGGCCAGAAAGCCATAGACGGCAAAGTCGAACCATTCGACAAAGTTGCCAATGGCAGCGGCCACGATGACTTTTCTCAGCGTGGCAGGATCCACGTGTTCTGCGGCGGTAGTTGTCATGCTGACCTCGGCGTATTGATCTGGAATGGATCGATTATCGAGACAGCGACCCGGACACCTCAGTCCAGAACAGTCATCCGCATATTCAGGGCCGACGCCTCGGCGCATTTGGTACAGGTTTCATGCCAAAGGCTCTGGCGCGGGCTTTAGCCCCATCGCACGTCTGCCCTGCAACCCACCGGTATGGACAAAAACCAGACGGGTGCCGGGCTTGAAGCGGCCAGCCAGCACTTCGTCATGCAGTGCCAGCAAGGCTTTGCCCGTATAGATCGGCTCAAGCGGCACGCCACTTTGCGTTTCACTGCGGTTTATGAACTCCAGCAACACAGTGTCAGTTCTGGCAAACGCGCCTCGGCTGGCATCGAGCAACTGCCAGCCGGGCTTGTCATCACCGATCAATGCCACAACGTTCTGCGCGACACCATGATCATCCGGCACCGCCATCGCGCCATACACCGGATGGCTACCCTGCTCGGCAATGACCAGTCCGGCCAGCGTCGTGCCGGTCCCGGCGGCCAGCCACCAGCCGTGGTAATCATCCCAACCCGATTGCCCGAGCTGACTGCCTACCAGCGACAACAGCCGTGCGCAGCCTTCGGTCCCCGGCAAACCGCCACCGCCTTCAGGAATCGGATAGAACCCGGGATAGCTCGCCTGCCAGGGGCACCAGAAACCCGCTGCATGACGCTCGCGATAACCGGCGTAACCGAGCCAGTGCAACTGCATGCCGAAGGCCTGCAAGTCGAGCACAGTTGGCGTGTCCTGCGGATGACCCCGCAACAGGCCGACGGTCGGGAAGCCAAAGCGCTTGCCCGCAGCGGCCAGCGCGTGGAGATGGTTGGAGTGGGCACCGCCCAGGCTGATCGCACCCGTTGCCCCGACGCGAACGGCCTGAGTCAGGTGCCCGATCAACTTGAACCATTTGTTGCCGCTGATCAGCGGGTCGATGAGGTCCAGACGCAAAACCTTGACCTCGACCCCGGCCTGTTGCAACCAGTCGAAGTCGAGGGGTTCAAGCGCTGCAACGGGTTGCCAGTCAAGGGCATCGCGGATCATGGTGAAGGCCGGTTATGAAACGAGCCGCAGTTTACCTGCCCGCGTGCGATGTCACAGCCCAGCGGCCAGCCGCGAGCCCTGATCGATGGCCCGCTTGGCGTCCAGTTCGGCTGCGACGTCCGCGCCACCGATCAGATGCACGCTCTGCTTCGCCGCGACCAGATCGTCATACAGTTCACGCAACGGGTCCTGCCCGGCGCAGATCACGATATTGTCCACCGGCAACAGCTTTTCCTCACCCTCTTCGCCGATGCGGATGTGCAAACCGGCATCGTCGATTTTCAGGTACTGAACGCTGTTGAGCATCTGCACCTGCTTGTTCTTCAAGCCCGTGCGATGAATCCAGCCGGTGGTCTTGCCCAGACCGTCGCCAACCTTGGAGCTCTTGCGCTGCAACAGGAAAACCTGACGCGCCGGCGCATGAACTTCAGGCTTGATCCCCGCCACGCCACCGCGCGCTTCCAACGTGGTGTCGATACCCCACTCCTTCCAGAACGCCTCCCGGTCCAGACTGGTGGCGATACCCTGATGGACCAGATACTCCGACACGTCGAAACCGATACCACCGGCGCCGATCACCGCCACGCTGCGCCCGACTGGCTTGCGCTGCAGAATCACGTCCAGATAGCTGAGTACCTTCGGGTTGTCGATACCGGGAATGGCCGGCATACGCGGAGCGATGCCCGTCGCGAGGATCACTTCGTCAAAGCTCGCGCCCAACAGGTCCTGCGCAGTCACGCGGGTATTCAGACGCAGGTCGATACCGGTGTCCTGCACCTTGTGAGTGAAATAACGCAGGGTTTCGGCAAACTCCTCCTTGCCCGGAATGCGCTTGGCGATGTTGAACTGACCGCCGATTTCGCTGGCGGAATCGAACAGGGTCACCTGATGTCCGCGCTCGGCAGCCACCGTAGCCGCTGCCAGTCCTGCCGGGCCTGCGCCGACCACGGCGATCTTCTTGATCTGTCGGGTGGGCAGGTAATTCAGTTCGGTTTCGTGACAGGCGCGCGGATTGACCAGACAACTGGTCAGCTTGCCGCCGAAGGTGTGGTCCAGACACGCCTGATTGCAGCCGATGCAGGTGTTGATCAGGTCGGCGTGCCCGGCCGCAGCCTTGTTGACGAATTCCGGATCAGCCAGGAAAGGCCGCGCCATGGAGACCATGTCCGCATCGCCTTCACTGAGAATCCGTTCAGCGACTTCCGGGGTGTTGATCCGGTTGGTGGTGATCAGCGGAATGTTCACCGAGCCACGCAGCTTGGCCGTGACCTTGCTGAACGCGGCGCGTGGGACCTTGGTGGCGATGGTCGGAATCCGCGCTTCGTGCCAGCCGATACCGGTGTTGATAATCGTCGCGCCCGCCTGTTCGACGGCCTTGGCCAGTTGCACGATTTCCTGCCAGGTGCTGCCGCCTTCGACCAGGTCCAGCATCGACAGGCGGAAGATGATGATGAAATTCGGGCCAACGGCCTGACGCACACGCGTCACGATCTCTACCGCCAGACGCATACGGTTTTCGTAACTGCCGCCCCAGCGGTCGGTGCGGTGATTGGTATGCGCGGCCAGGAACTGATTGATGAAGTAGCCTTCCGACCCCATGATCTCCACGCCGTCATAGCCCGCGCTCTGAGCAAGGGTCGAGCAGGTCACGAAATCGCTGATCTGCTTTTCGATGCCCTCTTCGTCCAGTTCACGCGGCTTGAACGGGTTGATCGGTGCCTGAATCGCACTGGGCGCGACCTGCTTGCGGCTGTACGCATAGCGCCCGGCATGCAGAATCTGCAGACAGATCTTGCCGCCTGCCTCGTGAACCGCCTGGGTCACGACGCGATGCTGCAAGGCTTCTTCCTGAGTCGTGAGTTTGGCTGCACCCTCGTAGACGCCGCCTTCTTCGTTCGGCGCGATGCCACCCGTCACCATCAGGCCCACACCGCCCTGTGCACGCTCGGCAAAGTACGCCGCCATGCGCTCGAAACCGCCTGGTTTCTCTTCAAGGCCGGTGTGCATCGAGCCCATCAGGCTGCGGTTGCGCAGCGTGGTGAAGCCCAGATCCAGCGGGGCCAGCAGATGCGGGTAATGAGCAGCAGTCATGGCGGAGCTCCATCGTTTCAATCACGGGTAGATGAGGGCCTCTGCGTGCCCTCTTCATCAGGATCCTGTAGACCCTCTATGGCGCAACAGTAAAGAGCCGCCCGATCACACTCAATGACCGAAAGTGACAAGTTATTGATCCAAACGCGCAGCACCCCTTGGCAAGCGCCGGGTGTAGTCCTACCCTAGTCGACTATTTCACTCAGGCAGCCGTGCGCCCCTCTTATGCGTAAATTCTTTGCCACGTGCCTCATTCTGGTGAGCCTGGTCAGCGTTGTCAGTTACGCGCTCTGGACCGAGCAGCGCCCCATGGGCCACTACCTCTCGGATCTGCGCATCCGCCTGGCCATCAATGAAGGGCAACCCGGCGAGCGGGGAAACCTGCTGGGCATCGAGCCCGAGCTGTTTCCCACCGATTATCAGGACCTATCGCATCTGCATCGCAAACTGGCAGCCTACCTGCAGCAAGCGCGCGATCAGGGACTGCTCAATGCCCGGACCATCGTTGTGCTGCCTGAGCACATCGGCACCTGGTTGTATGCCAGTGGTGAGAAGAACCAGTTCTATCAGGCTGCGACCGTGGACGAGTCCATGGACTGGCTGGCCTGGAGCAATCCCCTGAAATTCGTCACGGCGATGATGACTGCCGAGGGCGAAAAGCGTCTGGACGATGCCCGTCTGCGGATGAAGGCCCGCTCCATGGTGCGCGATTATCAGAACGTTTTCGGCGGGCTGGCCAAGGAATTCGAGGTAACGCTGGTGGCAGGCTCCATCGTACTGCCTGACCCACGCGTGGAAGACGGGCAGTTGCAGGTCGGCAGCGGCGCCTTGTACAACAGCAGCGTGACCTTCGGCAGTGACGGCAAGCCGCTGGGTCAGCCCCAGCGCCAGCTGTTTACCAGCCGCTACCATAAGCGTTACGTCAAAGCGGCAGGCGACTCCCGGATCAATGTGATCGACACGCCGGCCGGCCGGTTGGGGATCCTCATCGGCACCGACAGCTGGTACCCCGATAATTACGCACGGATGAATCAGCAAAACGTCGAGCTGATCGTCGTACCGGCCTTTGTAAACGGAAAAAACAGCTGGTCGGGTACCTGGCATGGCACCCGCACGCACGACACGCCGACGCTGGACCTTGAGCCCGGCAGCCTGAGCGAACGCGAAGCCTGGCACCGCCTGACCCTCATCGCACACGAACCACAGAGCACCGCCAGGGCCGGTATCAGCGTGTTCATGCACGGGCAATTCTGGAATCACGGCACCTCCGGGCAGAGCTTTGTCAGCCGCAGCGGTCAGACCATTACCGAGCAACCGTTGGAAAAT
The DNA here is from genome assembly GCF_979253365.1 of Pseudomonas sp. AC016. Classification (NCBI taxonomy): domain Bacteria; kingdom Pseudomonadati; phylum Pseudomonadota; class Gammaproteobacteria; order Pseudomonadales; family Pseudomonadaceae; genus Pseudomonas; species Pseudomonas sp. AC016. The sequence continues at coordinate 5,054,842 of NZ_CEEDCC010000001.1, read as the reverse complement.
GCTGCTGACGGCGGTGCCCGCCTGATCAACGTCTGGCTCTGAACATGCCGAACCTGACCCTGCGCCTGGGCGATCTCTCGGTGGGTTTCGTACAGAGCCTGACCGACGCGGTACGCAGTTTCGGGCACGACCCCGACCTGCTGCTCGAACAATACGGTCTGGATGCGGACCGCCTGAGCGAGGCCGGTGCACGGCTGTCGATTCCACGCTACATGCGCCTGGGCCACGCCGCCATCCGGCTTACCAACCAACCGGGCCTGGGGTTGCGCATGGGGGCGCTGAGCAGGCTCGGTCAGGCAGGGCTTGCCGGTGTCACCGCAGCCCAGGCACCGAATGTACGCGAGGCAGCCCGCACCATGATCCGGTTCGAGCCTCTGTATGGCGCAAACTACCGGGGCCAGTCGAGCTTTCATGAAGAGGCTGGCGGGGCGTGGATACGCTTCTATTCCATCAGTCCCTATAACAGTTACAACCGCTTTGTCGTGGACTCGATTCTGAGCGGATGGGTCGCGCAACTGTCATCGCTGGCCGGTCGCCAACTGCGCGCTCAAAGGGTCGAAATCGAGTTCGACGCACCTGAGTACGCCGCGCAATACGCCCACTTGAGCGACAACCCGATTGCGTTCGGTGCGACCACCAACCAGCTTCGGCTGGATCTGGACTGTCTGGCACTGAAGAATCCCGACCATTGCCCGAGCACCTGGCGGCATCTGCTGCAGTTGTGCGAGAAGGAACTGGATCAGCTGACCCGCACACGCAGTCTGCGTGAACGCATCACTCAGTTGCTGGGACCTTTATTGAGCGGAGGCAGGGAACCGGACCTGGAGGAAGTGGCCGCGCGGCTGAAGTTGCCGACCTGGACACTGCGCCGCAAGCTGGCCGAAGAAGGTACTCGTTTTCGCGCCATCCTCAATGACACGCGACGTGATCTGGCGATGACGTATATTCGCGACACCGAACTGGCGTTCGGGGAGATTGCCTATCTGCTGGGTTTCGCGTCGGCCGAAGCCTTTCAACGCGCCTTCAAACGCTGGAACGGACAGACTCCGGGGGAGTTCCGCCGCAGCCAGCGTCGAAGTGCCTGAAGCCCTTCACAGTTCGGTAGCGTCGTCGGCCGGCTCTACCGGGTCCAGCTCCGATGCGCGATATTCGAGCAGTTCTTCCTGATATTCATCCATTTCTTCGCCCTCCGGCTGAGTGAGTCATGCAGTGGTTTTAACAGGGTCAGTTACGACGGTCAGTAAAGCTGGAATAACTGACCGTTGGATCAACATTAAAGTGCCAATGTGAAATAAAAATGTTGATACCCATCAATAAACGAAAAGCCTGACAGGATCTTCAGAAGCCGGACGTCTCGGGATGTTGGCAATCAAGCCTTGACTTCATTGCCCCGGCCGCCCTACCCTCGGCCACATGAACCTCATCCAGCAAAACCTCGGCCAGATTATTATTACCGTCATTCCAGTCATGGCGGGTTAGCCGACGTTTGCAGCCGACGTTTGCAAAAAACCCGCCCTGGAGGCGGGTTTTTTTCTGCCTCCAGAGCCACTGAATGCTCAACAGGAGTCAGACATGATCACTATCCATCGCTCTATCGCCCTCATTGCAACCGCGCACTCGATCGTTGCCTCTTCCTGCAACGCCTCCTGCGAAACAACGACCTGCAAGGACACGACGCGATGAGTCATGGCCAGCCTGATCTGCTCAATCACTACGCCCGCAAGATCCTCACCTCGCGCGTCTACGATGTCGCCATCGAGACGCCGCTGCACGGCGCGCGTCAACTCTCCGAGCGGCTCGGCAATCAGGTGCTGCTCAAGCGCGAAGACCTGCAACCGGTGTTCTCGTTCAAGATTCGCGGCGCTTACAACAAGCTGGCGCAACTGACCGCTGAAGACGCGGCGCGCGGTGTGGTCACGGCCTCGGCCGGTAACCATGCGCAAGGGCTGGCGCTGGCGGCGCGGGAGCTGGGCATCAAGGCGACCATCGTCATGCCGCGCACCACGCCTGAAATCAAGGTCGAAGGCGTGCGCTCACGCGGGGCGACCGTGGTGCTGCATGGCGATTCGTTTCCCGAGGCGCTGGCGTATTCGCTGAAGCTGGTCGATGAGCAGGGTTTTGTGTACATCCATCCCTATGACGATCCAGACACCATTGCCGGTCAAGGCACGGTGGCCATGGAAATCCTGCGTCAGCAGCCGGGCCAACTGGACGCGATCTTCGTGCCGGTGGGCGGCGGCGGACTGATCGCGGGGATTGCGGCCTACGTGAAGTATTTGCGGCCCGAGATCAAGGTGATCGGCGTCGAGCCGGACGATTCCAACTGCCTGCAAGCCGCCATGGCCGCAGGCGAGCGTGTGGTGCTCAGTCAGGTCGGGCTGTTTGCTGATGGCGTGGCCGTGGCGCAGATTGGCCATCATACCTTCGAGGTCTGCCGTCATTACGTGGATGAAGTGATCACGGTCAGCACCGACGAAATCTGTGCAGCGATCAAGGACATCTACGACGACACTCGCTCCATCACTGAACCTTCCGGCGCGCTGGCCGTGGCCGGGATCAAGAAGTACGTCGAACAACGCGGTGTCAGCGGCCAGACTTTGGTAGCAATAGATTCCGGGGCCAACGTCAACTTCGACCGCCTGCGCCACGTGGCCGAGCGTGCCGAACTGGGCGAAGGCCGCGAAGCGATCATCGCCGTGACCATCCCCGAACGGCCGGGCAGCTTCAAGGCGTTCTGCGAGGCCATCGGCAAACGGCAGATCACCGAATTCAACTACCGCTACCACACCGACCGCGAAGCGCACATCTTCGTCGGCGTGCAGACCCATCCGGAGAACGATCCGCGCAGCGCGTTGATCGCCAGCCTGACCGAACAGGGCTTTCCGGTGCTGGACCTGACCGACAACGAACTGGCCAAGCTACACATCCGCCACATGGTGGGTGGACACGCCGAGCGGGTCAGCGATGAAGTGGTGCTGCGCTTCGAATTCCCCGAACGCCCCGGCGCGTTGTTCAACTTTCTTAACCGTCTGGGCGGACGCTGGACCATCTCGATGTTCCACTACCGCAACCACGGCGCGGCGGATGGTCGAGTGGTTGCAGGGCTGGTGGTGCCTGAGGACGAGCGGCACCTGGTGAGCCAGGCACTGACCGAGATCGGCTATCCATACTGGGATGAAAGCGAGAACCCGGCGTACCGGTTGTTTTTGGGCTGAGGACTTAAAGCTGCGTACACCGGGACGCGGAGCGTGCTGAGAGACATTCCCACGCGGAGCGTGAGGAACGATCAGTGTGAGAGCTGAAGTTATACCGATCGTGCCCACGCTCTGCGTGGACATGAAGCCCGGGACGCTCCGCGTCCCAATTGGATCTGCTTATGCAGGTCTCGCGGGTGCGTACACCGGACGCGGAGCGTCCTGAGAGGCATTCCCACGCGGAGCGTGAGGAACGATCAGTGTGAAGCTACTACTGCGCTGGCTGGGTCTCGACCGGCGCGGGGGTGGTCATTTCGACCGGCTGAGCCTCGGGTGGCGTGACGGTCTCGGCCTTGAACGAGGCAGGCTCGTCCGGTGCCGGTACGGGCTCGCTGGCAGCCGGCGTTGCGGACTCGGCCTTGGGCTCGGTAACCGGTTCAGCCTTGGGCGCAGCCTCAACCGCTTTAGGTGCCAGTTGCGCAGGCTCTGCGGCCTTGGGCACAGCTCCGGCAGGCGCCGGGTCAGGCACACCCAGATCAGCCTTTGGTTTCTCGACGATATGCGCAGCCTTCTTCACCTCCGGCGGCAGGAAGTTCTCCACCAGACCGAAGAAACGCTCGTAGAACTTGGCAGACGCAACAGTCTCGCTAGCCACCTTGACCATCGAATCATCGGTAGAGCCGATCGGCATCGACACCGAACCCAGCACCCCTACCCCGAGGCTCGCCGAGTTATTGGTTTTCTTGAGTGCGTAGCGGTCCTGCAGGGCGTTGGCGAACATCGTCGAACTGCCCGCTGTCACGTCGGCGGCGCACACCAGGTTGAAGCTGATCTCGATGTGCGTGTCACCCGTCTGCTGAAAGCTCTTGCGCCCGGCAATCATTTTCGGATCGCTGCTGGTGATGATGTATCCCTGACTCAGCAAGGCCCGGCGTCCGGCTTCACAGTACGACAGATCCGTTGCCGGGTAGCTGCGGGAAAACGTCCCGGCATCGTCGAAATGCTCATGGTCGTAGACCGCCTGCTTGGGCGAAGAACAGCCGGCAGCCAGGAACAGCATGGACACAACGCACGCGGTACGAACGTTCAGTAAATTAAGCATCGATAATCCTGAGGAAGGAAATGACTGCCAGCAAGACTGCAAACTGGAAATGGCGACAAGTCTGCAACAAGGCCGACCCAGGATCAACGCAGAGTTCGCAACGATTCGATACAAGGCGCGTCACGCGGATAGAAACGGCCACAAATCGCAGACAACAAAAAAGCGACCCTTGGGTCGCTTTTCTGTTGCTTCAAGGAGTTCAAGGGCCTTGAAGCTTTGTATGGCGCAGCGGACGGGACTCGAACCCGCGACCCCCGGCGTGACAGGCCGGTATTCTAACCGACTGAACTACCGCTGCGTATCGCTTGTAAACCTGTTTGAAACAAACTTTCGGTAGCTTGTTTCCTGTACATCGGATTGAGCGGCTTGAGCCTTTCAACCTCAGACCCGGAAAACCGAATCTGTACAAATATGGCGCAGCGGACGGGACTCGAACCCGCGACCCCCGGCGTGACAGGCCGGTATTCTAACCGACTGAACTACCGCTGCGCAGTGTGGACTTGCGTCCGATTTCAACTTTGAAAGCCCTCGTACATCAGCTTTCAAACTCAACGATGGTGGGTGATGACGGGATCGAACCGCCGACCCGCTGCTTGTAAGGCAGCTGCTCTCCCAGCTGAGCTAATCACCCTTTGCTTCGTTGAGGCCGCGAAATTTACGCACCTAACGAACCTAAGTCAATAGCCTGATTGAAGTTTTTTTAAAAACCGCTTCAATCGCACCACACGCCACAACCTGCCAAACACACCCGCCTGCAAACACGGATGCGCAACTACTCGGCGTACACCATCTTGCGGGTCATGCCGCCATCGACCACGAATTCCTGCCCGGTGACAAAACCGGCATTGCGGGAAAGCAGCCACGCGACCATTGCCGCCACGTCCTCCACTGTCCCTACCCGGCCAGCAGGATGCTGCGCATGATCGGCCTCTGACAAGGGTTCGGCGCGGCGCAATGAAGGATCTCGCGCGTCGATCCAGCCGGGGCTGACAGCGTTGACACGTATCTCGGGACCCAGACTGATGGCGAGCGCATGGGTCAGCGCCATCAGACCGCCCTTACTGGCGGCATAGGCCTCGGTATCAGGCTCTGACTGACTGGCACGGGTCGAGGTCAGGTTGACGATGCTGCCGCAGTGCGCGCGCAGATAAGGCGCACAGTGTTTGGCCAGCAGCATCGGCCCGCCAAGGTTGACGCCCAGCACGCGATTCCAGTGCGACAGCTCAAGACTTTCCAGTGTGGTGTTATGCGGATCGGCAATCGCCGCATTGCACACCAGCGCGTCCAGCCGCCCGAAGCGCCGGAGCACCTCGGCAACGCCCGCTGCGACCTGTTCCTCGCTGGCGACATCCATGGTGATGAACAGGGCGTTTTCGCCCAGCGCACCGGCCACTTTCGAACCACGCTTGCGGTCCAGATCGGTCAGCACCACTTGCCAGCCTTCGGCAATCAGCCAGGCTGCAATGCCCAGACCGATGCCACGCGCGGCACCGGTAACCAGTGCAACGCGGCCATTGTGGGTACTGGAGAATTTCATCGCCCAGTCGTCGCTCATGCTCTCGCTCGCGTCGCTGCTCACTTCAACCGTCACAACGCCGCCAGACCCAGCGCCAGATCGGCCTGCAGGTCTGCGACATCTTCCAGCCCCACCGCCACACGGATCAGGCTGTCACGAATGCCTGCGGCTTCACGTTCCTGAGGCGCCAGGCGCCCGTGGGACGTGGTGCTCGGGTGAGTGATGGTAGTTTTGGTGTCGCCCAGGTTGGCGGTGATCGAGATCAGTCGAGTTGCATCGATGAAGCGCCACGCGCCCTCTTTGCCACCCTTGACCTCGAAACTCACGACCGCACCGAAGCCTTTCTGCTGACGCTGGGCCAGCTCGTGCTGCGGGTGGCTCTTGAGGCCGGCGTAATGGACCTTCTCGATACCGTCCTGCTGCTCGAGCCACTCGGCCAGCGCCTGAGCGTTGGCGCAATGAGCGCGCATGCGCAGGTTCAGGGTTTCGAGGCCCTTGAGGAAGATCCAGGCATTGAACGGGCTCAGGGTCGGCCCGGCTGTGCGCAGGAATCCGACCACTTCCTTCATCTGCTCGCTGCGCCCGGCAACCACACCACCCATGCAACGGCCCTGGCCGTCGATGAACTTGGTTGCCGAATGGACGACGATGTCAGCGCCCAGCTTCAGCGGCTGCTGCAGGGCTGGCGTGCAGAAGCAATTGTCGACGATCAGCATCGCGCCCTTGGCGTGGGCGACTTCCGCCAACGCGGCGATATCCACCAACTCGGCCAACGGGTTGGACGGCGACTCGACGAACAGCATTTTGGTGTTGGCCTTGATGGCTGCATCCCAACCGCTCAGGTCCGCCAGCGGCACGTAGTCCACTTCGATGCCGAAACGCTTGAAGTACTTGTCGAACAGGCTGATGGTCGAACCGAACACGCTGCGCGACACCAGAACGTGATCACCGGCGCTGCACAGACTCATGACGACCGCCAGCGTGGCAGCCATGCCAGTCGCCGTGGCGACGGCCTGCTCGGCGCCTTCCAGCGCTGCCATGCGCTCCTCGAAGGAACGCACGGTCGGGTTGGTGTAGCGCGAGTAGACGTTGCCCGGCACTTCACCGGCGAAACGCGCGGCCGCGTCGGCGGCCGTGCGGAACACGTAGCTGGAGGTGAAGAACATCGGATCGCCATGCTCGCCTTCCGGCGTGCGATGTTGCCCGGCACGTACGGCGAGGGTGTCGAACCCTACGCCTTCAAGGTCGCTGTCGAGACGACCTGCATCCCATTCCTGAGTCATGCCGCTACTCCTGAAACCAATTAGTTGTTGTACAGATCGATGATCGCGCTCACTGCCTGGGTCTTGACCTTGGAGGCGTCGTTACGCGCCTGTTCGATCTTGTTCAGATAATGCTCGTCGATGTCACCGGTCACGTACTTGCCGTCGAAGACCGAGCAATCGAAGTTATCGATCTTGATCTTCTTGCTGCCGCTGACCGCCTCGATCAGGTCATTCAAGTCCTGATAGACCAGCCAGTCGGCACCGATGAGGTCGGCAACGTCCTGGGTGGAACGGTTATGGGCAATCAGCTCGTGAGCACTCGGCATGTCGATGCCGTAGACGTTGGGGTAACGCACCGCCGGAGCGGCCGAGCAGAAATAGACGTTCTTGGCACCGGCTTCGCGGGCCATCTGGATGATCTGCTTGCAGGTCGTGCCGCGAACGATGGAGTCGTCCACCAGCATGACGTTCTTGCCGCGGAATTCCAGCTCGATGGCGTTGAGCTTCTGGCGCACGGACTTTTTGCGTGCAGCCTGACCCGGCATGATGAACGTGCGGCCGATGTAACGGTTCTTGACGAAGCCTTCGCGGAACTTGACGCCCAGGTGGTTGGCCAGCTCCAGCGCAGCCGTGCGGCTGGTGTCCGGAATCGGGATAACCACATCGATGTCGTGATCCGGGCGCTCGCGCAGGATCTTGTCGGCCAGTTTCTCGCCCATGCGCAGACGCGCCTTGTAGACCGAGATACCGTCGATGATCGAATCCGGACGCGCCAGGTAGACGTGTTCGAAGATGCAGGGCGCGTACTTTGGATTGGCGGCGCATTGACGGGTGTGCAGCTTGCCGTCTTCGGTGATGTAGACCGCTTCGCCCGGTGCCAGGTCGCGGATCAGCGTGAAACCCAGTACATCGAGGGAAACGCTTTCGGAGGCGATCATGTACTCGACACCTTCGTCGGTATGACGCTGGCCGAACACGATGGGGCGAATGGCGTCCGGATCGCGGAAGCCGACGATACCGTAGCCGGTGATCATCGCCACGACAGCGTAGCCGCCACGGCAACGATTGTGCACGTCGGTCACGGCCGCGAAGATGTCTTCTTCGGTCGGCTGCAGCTTGCCGCGAACGGCCAGCTCATGGGCGAACACGTTGAGCAGCACTTCCGAGTCGGAATTGGTGTTGACGTGGCGCAGGTCGGATTCGTAGATCTCTTTGGCCAACTGCTCGACGTTGGTCAGGTTACCGTTGTGCGCCAACGTGATGCCGTAAGGCGAGTTGACGTAGAACGGCTGAGCCTCGGCCGAGGTCGAGCTGCCCGCGGTCGGGTAGCGCACATGGCCGATACCCATGTGTCCGACCAGGCGCTGCATATGGCGTTGATGGAACACATCACGCACCAGTCCATTGTCCTTGCGCAGGAATAACCGGCCGTCGTGGCTGGTCACAATACCGGCAGCATCCTGGCCGCGGTGCTGGAGGACGGTGAGCGCGTCATACAGCGCCTGATTAACGTTCGACTTACCGACGATACCGACGATGCCACACATGCGACACAACCCCTACTTAGTGGAACTGGATTTACCAAGCACATCCTGCGGTATTGTAGACGGCAGGATCTGCTCCTTGAACGGCAGATCAGCAGGTACGCTGATGCCGCTGGCGAGCCACTTGCTGGACATCCCGAGAATCAGGTTTTTCGACCAGTCAGCGACCATGAGAAATTGCGGCACCAGTCTCGACTGCTGCCACCATTGATCCTGTTGCACCGGCCCGAGACTCAAGAGTCCGACCGCTACAACGACAAGCAGGCCTCCGCGCGCCGCGCCAAAGACCATACCCAGAAAACGATCGGTCCCGGAAAGCCCGGTGACGCGAATCAGTTCGCCTATCAGAAAGTTGACCATGGCGCCGACCAGCAAGGTGGCGACAAATAGAATGGTGCAGCTCGCGATCACGCGGGCCGAGGGTGTTTCTATGTAGTTGACCAGATACTGCGACAGCCCCGCACCGAACATCCAGGCCACGACACCTGCAATGATCCATGTCGTCAACGACAGTGCTTCTTTTACGAAGCCGCGTTTCAGACTGATCAGGGCGGAGATGGCGACAATTCCCAGAATTGCCCAGTCAACCGGAGTAAATGGCACGTTGCAGCCTGCAGACAGATAAGGCGGCGCATTTTAGCAGAGCGCCCGCCCGCCGGTAAGCAGCGATTATCGGCGGGCGTCATTTTCCGTGCAAACGGCTTGGCAGAGCCTGTACAGAGGGCGGGAAGATCAGCCTTTTTCGGGCTGGAACCGCACCACAATACCTTTGAGTTTCTGCTGCTTGTCGAGTTGGTCACGCAGGCGATCAGCCTCGGCGCGCTCGATCAGCGGACCCACGAATACCCGGTTGACGCCATCGGCGGTGCGAATGTAGGCGTTGTACCCCTGGGTACGCAGGGTTTTCTGCAGATTGTCGGCGTTGGCACGGTTGGACATGCTGGCCAACTGCACAGACCAACTGACTGACAGACCATTGGCATCGACGCCGCTCGGAGCGGCCTTGGCGACCGCAGGTGCAGCAGGCGTTGTTACAGGCGCTGCCGGAGCCGGCGTCGGCTTCGGTGCTGGCGCAGGCTTGACTGCCTGTGGCGCAGCGGCCGCTGGAGCCTGTGCGGCAGGAGCAGGCGCAATCGGCATCGACGGCGGCTGATTGCTCGCCGCTACATTGTCCTCATCCGGAACCGGTTCCTGCGGCAATGCCTGAGGCTCGGGAACGGTCACAGGCTCGACCTGTACCTGCTGACCCGCAGGCGCCTGTGGAGCGGCAGGCGCATCGACCTGAACCGGATGGCTCTCGTCCTGACGGGTGAACAGCATCGGGAGAAAGATCACCGCCAGGGCGATCAGTACCAGAGCACCCACCATCCGCTGCTTGAATACGTTATCCAGCAAAGCCATTTGCAGCGTCCTCGTCGGTATGCCGGGCCAGCCAATCCAGGGCCTCGGCTACACAGTAAAAAGATCCGAACAGCAGAATTTCGTCATCGGGCGTGGCATGCGCGCACTGAGCTTCCAGCGCAGACGCAATACTCTGGTAGGACTTCACGCGCGCCCCAAGGTTCTCCAGGGCAACCTGCAACTCTGCCGCAGGCCGACTACGGGAGGTGGGCAGCGGCGCAACGGCCCAGTCCTGAATGCTGGAAGCCAGCTCATGGACCACACCGTCAAGATCCTTGTCAGAGAGCAGACCGAACACCGCCAGACGCTTGCCGACCACCGGCCGCTGCGCCATGCGGTGCGCCAGAAACTGCGCAGCATGCGGGTTGTGGCCCACATCGAGCAGCAGCGTGAGCGCCCTGCCCTGCCAATGAACGGTACGGCGGTCGAGACGGCCGACGAGTCGGGTCTGCGCCAACGCCTCGCTGACGACCTGCTGATTCAGGGGGTAGCCCAGCAAAGCAAACGCCTGAAGTGCCAGCGCGGCATTCTGCATGGGCAGATCGAGCAACGGCAGATCATGCAGCTCGACCACCTCGCCATGAGCGATACCGCGCCAATCCCAGCCTTGGGGACTGACAGAGAGATCAAAGTCGTGACCCCGTAACAGCAAGGGACAGCCCAGCTCTCGCGCCTTGGCCAGCAAAGGCTCAGGCGGATCGAGGTCACCGCAGAGTGCCGGGCGACCGGCACGGAAGATACCGGCCTTTTCGAAAGCCACGGATTCGCGCGTGTCGCCCAGCCAGTCGGCATGGTCAACACCAATGCTGGTGACCAGGGCTAGATCGGCATCAATGAGATTGACGGCGTCCAGACGACCGCCCAGACCGACTTCCAGCACGACTGCGTCAAGCTGCGCCTGCTCGAACAGCCAGAACGCGGCGAGCGTGCCCATTTCAAAATAGGTCAGCGTGACATCGCCACGCGCCGATTCGACCGCTGCAAAGGCATCACACAACTCAAGATCGGTTGCTTCGACACCCTGCACCTTCACCCGCTCGTTATAACGCAGCAGATGCGGGGAGCTGTAGACACCCACCTTGAGCCCCTGAGCCTGCAACAGGGACGCGACAAAGGCGCAGGTCGAGCCCTTGCCGTTGGTACCGGTTACCGTGATGACCCGAGGCGCCGGGCGTGTGAGCCCCAGTTGCTGCGCCACCTTTCGCGACCGATCCAGCCCCATGTCGATGGCAGAAGGATGCAGTTGCTCGAGGTAGGCGAGCCAGTCGCCCAGGGTCGACGGGGTCATACCGTGGCCGGAGCCGGTGGAACGACGATCGGCTCAATCACTGGCGCCACGAATTTCGGCGTCGGCAGGTTCATCATTTGCGCCAGCAGGTTGCCCAGACGTGGGCGCAGCTCGCTGCGAGCGATGATCATGTCGATTGCGCCGTGATCCAGCAGGAACTCGCTGCGCTGGAAACCTTCAGGCAGTTTTTCGCGAACGGTCTGCTCGATGACGCGAGGGCCGGCAAAACCGATCAGCGCCTTTGGCTCAGCGACAATCACGTCGCCCAGCATTGCCAGGCTGGCAGAAACACCACCGTAGACCGGATCGGTCAATACCGAGATGAACGGCAGGCCTTCTTCACGAAGACGCGCCAGCACGGCCGACGTCTTGGCCATCTGCATCAGGGAAATCAGCGCTTCCTGCATGCGCGCACCACCGGAAGCGGCAAAGCAGATCATCGGGCAGCGGTTTTCCAGTGCGTAGTCGGCAGCGCGCACGAAGCGCTCGCCAACGATGGCGCCCATCGAGCCACCCATGAAGGAAAACTCGAACGCCGAGGCGACCACCGGCATGCCCAACAGCGTGCCGCTCATGGAGATCAGGGCATCCTTCTCACCTGTCTGCTTCTGCGCAGCGGTCAGACGGTCCTTGTACTTCTTGCCGTCGCGGAATTTCAGACGGTCAACCGGCTCCAGATCGGCACCCAGCTCCTCACGGCCCTCGGCATCCAGGAAGATGTCCAGACGGGCGCGGGCACCGATACGCATGTGATGGTTGCACTTGGGGCAGACATCCAGGGTCTTTTCCAGCTCAGGCCGATAGAGCACTGCTTCGCAGGACGGGCACTTGTGCCACAGCCCTTCAGGAACCGAACTCTTCTTGACCTCGGAACGCATGATCGATGGGATCAGTTTGTCTACCAACCAGTTGCTCATGCTTTATCTCTCCAGTACCGGTGTGGCTCGAACGCATGACGTTTTCACGCCAGACGCATGCCCTCAGCTAAATTCGTTAGTTGGCGATGAGACGGGGAACGGTCGGCCGTCGGCCTGACCTGCACACCCTCTACCACGATTTTTTACAACCCGGACGATGCGCACCGGCACCGCCCTTGACTCAATTCGACCCGCAGGACTTGTGGCGGGGACAGGCTTATGGACGGCGGCCGAACCGCAGCCGTCACATCACGCACCCTGGACCGCACTCATGAACGCGAGAATCTTTTCCCGATCCTTGATGCCCTTTCCTTTTTCGACGCCACCGCTGACATCCACCGCGTAGGGTTTGACCTGGGCAATCGCCTGCGCCACGTTGGCCGACGTCAACCCGCCCGCCAGAATGACCGGTTTGCTCAGCTCACTCGGAATCAATGCCCAGTCGAACGTTTCACCCGTACCGCCGGGCACACCCTCGACGTAAGTGTCGAGAAGGATGCCGCGCGCATTACGGTAGGCACGGCAGGCCTGTTCGATATCGTCACCCGCTTTCACGCGCAACGCCTTGATATAGGGACGATGATAGCCGTCGCATTCTTCCGGCGTTTCGTCGCCGTGAAACTGCAACATATCCAGCGCAACGGCATCCAGCGTTTCATTGAGCTCGCAACGGCTGGCATTGACGAACAGACCGACCGTGGTGATGAACGGCGGCAACGCGGCGATAATTGCACGCGCCTGCTGCACGCTCACGGCGCGTGGACTTTTGGCGTAAAACACCAGCCCGATGGCATCGGCACCTGCCTCGACAGCCGCCAGGGCATCTTCTATGCGGGTAATCCCGCAGATCTTGCTGCGAACGGCTGACATGTGGTGAAAACCTCAGACCTTTCGGAAAGTCCCGGATGTTAGCAAATGCTTGCCGGGGCGTCAGCCGTCAAGTTCGGCGAAGCCCGTCAGAAAATGCGGACCGATATAACGCTCGGGCAACGGAAACTGCTCACGGTACTCGACCTGCACCAGATAGAGCCCGTAGGGATGCGCGGTGACGCCCCCGGTACGACGCACTTTGCTTTCCAGCACGTCACGCGCCCATTCGACCGGACGCTCGCCTGCGCCGATGGTCATCAATACACCCGCGATGTTACGCACCATGTGATGCAGGAACGCGTTGGCGCGCACGTCGATGACGATCATTTTGCCGTGCCGGGTCACGCGCAAGTGATGCAGTTGCTTGATCGGCGACTTGGCCTGACATTGCCCGGCACGAAACGCACTGAAATCGTGGGTTCCAACCAGATGCTGCGCGGCCTCGGCCATACGCGTCACGTCGAGCGGACGATGGTTCCAGGTAATCTCCTGTCCCAGATGCGCCGGACGGATCTGATCGTTATAGATCACATAGCGATAACGGCGGGCGATGGCCTTGAAACGCGCATGAAATTCGGCGGGCATCACCCGAGCCCAGGTCACGCTGATGTCGTGGGGCAGATTGATGTTGGCCCCCATGACCCAGGCTTTCATGGAGCGCTCGGCCTGCGTATCGAAGTGCACCACCTGCCCACAGGCGTGCACACCGGCGTCCGTGCGCCCCGCGCACATGAGCGAGACCGGCGAGTCGGCCACTTTGGACAGGGCATTTTCCAGGGTTTCCTGCACCGTCAGCACGCCGGACGCCTGACGCTGCCAGCCGCAATAGCGCGACCCTTTGTATTCCACGCCCAGCGCGATTCGGGAAAAGCCCTCGGCAGCCATCTCGGCGGCCGGGTTATCTATGTTCGCCAAGGTGTTACAGCCTGTCGATTTGCGAAAAGTCGGCCATTATACGGCCGCAAAAAAAAGACGCCACACCGGGCGCCAAATGCGGACGGCCGCAAAAGCGGCCGTCCGGGATCAGCCTGAATGGAGTCAGGCAAGCCGCGAGAGCATGTCACGCGCTTCGCTTTTCTGACCGTCATCACCTTCATTGACGACTTCGTCGAGAATATCCCGCGCCCCGTCGGCATCACCCATGTCGATGTAGGCACGCGCCAGATCCAGCTTGGTCGCAGCCTCATCGGTACCGGCCATGAAATCGAAGTCCGGCTCATCGTCCAGCGCCATGGCGTCTTCTGCGGTGAACCTTGGCTCGTCGAGAGGCGGATGCTCGAGGTTCTGCGAAAGACGGTCCAGCTCGGCATTCACATCGTCGATTTCAGATGCGAAAGCCTGACTGGCCTGGTCCGATTCGATTTCATCAGCCAGCGACAAGTCAAAGTCTTCCGGCAGTTCCAGATCGTCACTGACCGGCGGCGTCTCCAGCGGTGCAGCGTCGACAACCGGCTCGACAGGATCGTCGCCGAGGCCAAGCAGGAAATCATCCTCGTTCTTGAGCACCGGATCCTCTTCGGTGAGGTCCAGATCGAAATCAGCCAGGTCGTCAGGTGTCGCTGCCGCCCGAGCGGCCTCCTGCTCGCGCATGATCGATTCGAAGCTCAGCTCTTCATCATCAGGCGCAGCGGAAATGACCGGCTCGTCCAGCAACAGATCGTCAGGATCGGTCACAGTCGGCAGCTCTTGCGCTGCAGGCTCGTCGAACTCGTCCAGGCTCAGATCGAAATCATGATCGAACTCTTCGGAGGCGACGGGTGGCTCTTCTACCACCGGAGACTCGACCTCGGACGCCACAAAAGGCTCAGGCTCCGGCTCAAGAATTGGTTCCGGCTCTGGTTCTGGCTCTGCAGAATCGTCGGCCAGCAGTTCCTCGACATACTTGGCATCCAGCTCCGCAGCCAAGGCTGCCGCTGTGGCGGCACCTGCTGCCACTGCCACAGGAGCTACCACCGATGCCGGCTCAGCGACGACCGGCGCCACAGGAGTTTGGGTCGAGTGTGAATCTTTTAGCTGCTCGCCCTCAGCTTCAAGCTTTCCCGAGGCCACCAGTTTGCGCTCGTGCGCAGCGTAGGCCTTGTTGTTGCCCTGTTCAGCGTAGATTTCCATCAGCTTGAGGCGGATGTCATCACGCTCGGGCTCGTTCTTCACCGACTCCTCGAGCAGCTCGACTGCCTGATTCATACGTCCGTAAGCAATGTGGATCTCAGCCTGCACCAGCGGGTCGGCCGGTCGCTCGCGCGCAGCTGTTGCCGCTGCGGCAGCGGGACCTGCGCCCATGCGCACGTTAGGCGACACGACATCGAGGCCGTCAAAGCTGGCAGGCGGTGCGTTCATGTCCATGTCGGATACGAATTGCGACTCTTCAGCCAGTGCGCGAGCCATGCGGCGGTGCTTCTCGGCTTCGGCCTTGGCAGCACGGCGGCGCGCCATGAACAGCAGGATCAGCGCCAGAATCAGCAGCACGGCACCACCGATCAACCCCAGCAATACCGGGTTGTCGAGAATCTTCTGCAGGGTGTCCTCCTCTTCCGGAGCCGCGACCGGCTCGACGGCGAGTGGCTGTTCGGCGGCTGGAGTCGCCACCTGCGCAGCGCCCGCTGGCAAAGCATCTTCAGGCGCAATCTCGCCCGCTGGTTTGACCGGTGCGCCATTGGCATCGACCAGCGAAGCCGGCACGGCTGCGTTGGCTGGACTGGCAGGATCGACTGGCGTAGCGGCAGGCGGCGGCACGGCTGCACCGGCGGCCTGCATCTTGGCCAACTGACCGTTCTTGAGCTCAACCAGACGCTGCAGTTTGTCCAACTGGCTCTGCAGGTCGTTCATGCGGCTTTTCAGCTCGGCATTGTCGCGACGCGTGGTGTCCAGCGCTTCCTGAGCCACTGCAAGCTTGTTACTCAGGTCACTGTCGCCCGCGGCGCCCTTGGCGGCTGGCTTGCCGCTGGCCGAAACCAGGCTGAGGTTGTCGGCGGTATCCACCTTGGAAGGTGCTGCACCGGCACGATCACGGCGAGTGGCATCCACCTGGCGCGGCCCGGCCGGGAGGCGGCGACCTTCACGCCATGCGCTGTACTGGCGGGAGACCTCGGCAACGGCCTGAGGCTGCGGCAAGGCCGTGGTCTGCTGAGGTGTCGGCAGACGCAGGACCTGACCTTTCTTCAATCGGTTGATGTTGCCGCCCATGAATGCATCAGGGTTGAGCGCCTGAATCGCGAGCATGGTCTGTTGCACAGTTCCGCCGGTACGAACCTTCGCAGCGATTTCCCACAAGGTGTCGTTGTTGGCCGTGACGTACTGGGACTGCTTGTCGGCAGGCGGCGGTGGCAGGGTCGAGCCCTGCGTCGCAGCGGGTTGTGCCGGCTGCTCGGCAGGTGTCGCCTCAGCCGATGGCGCAACGCTTGGCAGTTGAGCAGGCGCTCCGGTTTCTGCGGCGGGAGCAGCGGGAGCAGCAGGCGCGGGCGCTGCTGCAGCGGCGGCCGCCTCTGGCGAAAACTTCGGTGGATCCAGCAGCAGGCTGTATTCGCGCAGCAAACGTCCGTTCGGCCACAGCACCTGAACCAGGAACTTTACATAGGGCTCCCGGACCGGCTTGCTGGACGTGATACGCAGGACACTCTTGCCATTGGCATTGATGACTGGCGTAAAACTCAGATCATTGAGAAACGCTTGGCGCGTGATACCCGCCTGGGCGAAGTCAGCCGTCGTTGCAAGACTCGGTACAACCTGCGCGGCGTTGACGCCCTGCGCATCGGTCAACTCGATCTCGGCTACCAATGGCTGGTTCAGGGTCGACTTGACAGACAATTCCCCGAGCCCCAACGCCTGCGCCATCCCTGATGACAGCGCCGAAGCCGCAGCGATCGCTAATACCAGTTTACGAACCTGAACCATAGCCCATCCCTTGTTTAAAGATTCTCCGGCATCCGGAGAGGTAGTCCTGCGTTGGGTGTAAGGCGTATCGCCGCTAGAACAATTATTCAAAGTGTTGCCAAGTATCTTTTACACATAGTCTTTTATCAACAATTCGCCAACCTGCACAGCGTTGAGCGCTGCGCCCTTGCGAACATTATCCGAGGTTATCCACAG
The DNA here is from genome assembly GCF_979253365.1 of Pseudomonas sp. AC016. Classification (NCBI taxonomy): domain Bacteria; kingdom Pseudomonadati; phylum Pseudomonadota; class Gammaproteobacteria; order Pseudomonadales; family Pseudomonadaceae; genus Pseudomonas; species Pseudomonas sp. AC016. Next base: position 5,037,659 of record NZ_CEEDCC010000001.1, on the reverse strand, counting down.
TTCAAGTTGCTCCGGGTCGTCTATTCCTGTGCGCACCCGTCCTACGTAAACCACATCCTGACCGACAGCATCGCCAACGGGCGTCGGGTAATCGCCGGCATCGACCAGCTCAATGCCTTCGGCAGATTCGAGCGCCGCATTCACCGCAGCGAGATCAATCGGCGCGGCAGCCTGAATCGACACAGTAAAGCTGTCGCCAAAGAAAACCGGGACCTGAATGCAACTGGCAGCCACTTTCAACGAAGGCAGGGCCAGCAATTCACGCACTTCCGCGACCAGACGTCGCTCCAGCGCGAGGTGCCCTGCTTCATCCGGCTTGCCAACCTGAGCCAGCACGTTGAACGCCATCTGCCGATCAAAGAATCGCGTTTCCAGAGGGCGCACGTTCAACAGCTCAGTGGTTTGGCGCGCCAATTCGGTCACCCCTTCCCGGCCTTGAGTGGAGACGGCCAGACAGGCCGTTACCGCAACATGACGCAGATCGAACAATTGGCGCAGAGGAGCAAGTGCCAGAGCAACCGCAGTGGCCGAAGCGCTCGGGCTCGATATCAGGCGCGGCGCAGCGTTGGCAGGTGTCAGCAGTTGGCCATTGATTTCAGGGACAACAGTGGGTGCCTGCGCGGCGGGAAACACGCCTGAAAGATCGATAACTGCGCATCCGGCCGCCACCGCCTTCTCGGCGTGGCTGCGACTGATCGCAGGGCCGGCGGCGAAGAACGCCAGCCTGACCTTGCCGAAGTCAAATTCATCGACTTCGCGCACGCGCACGTTTTTGCCGCGGAAAGGCACTGAGTGCCCTGCCGATTCGATGCTGGCCAGCAGGTGCAGATCACCGACCGGAAAATCGCGTTCTTCCAGAATCTGGACGATGGTTTCGCCGACAGTACCGGTCGCGCCTACAACGGCGATGTCAATGGACTGACTCATGCAAAAACCTCAGGAAAATCAGGGAGCGGCACTTTAACCGCCGAACTGCCGACAGGCAATTGAGCCTGTCGAATACCGGGCCGTCTCAGGGCTCAAGGCCGATCCTGAAGAACACGCCATGGCTCCACACGCCCAACCAGCGCTGACCGTCGATCTCTTCGACGACTGCCAGCTCTACCAACTGGTAAAACACATTGCGATGAATCAGCGCTTCGAGGTTGGTCCGCACGTGAACATAAGGTGCGGGCTCTTGAGTCAGGGGATCGATGACGACGCGCAAGGGATGTTCGGCATTCGCCTCAACCTCGTCCTCGACGTTGGTCACGAAGCGCAATATCTGGCTGACACCCTCGCCGACCACCGCAAGCGTGACCGCAACGAACGGTGCGTCATCGACCTTGATGCCGACCCTTTCGACCGGCGTGACCAGAACATAATCGTCGCCATCACGGCGCAGGATGGTGGAGAACAACCGCACCATCGGTTTACGACCGATGGGGGTGCCCTGGTAATACCAGGTGCCATCCCGGGCGATACGCATGTCGATGTCACCACAGAACGGTGGATTCCATAAATGCACAGGCGGCAACCCCTTGGTTTTCGGGATCTGCGCAAACAGATCGCCCGCCTTGCCTGAATCGGTCATGCCTTACTCCTAACGCGCGATACCCAACAAGGTACGAGCGTAGTCCTCAAGTGGCGGACCTAGCAAATCTTCGGGACTTGTATCGTAAAGCGTCAGCAATCCGCCGCGACTGCGAATCCGCGCGCTGTCTATCAGGTAACGGGTGCTGGTTTCGATCAACATGAGCTGAATGACGCCCGAGTCGACGCCCAGGCGATCCACCGCTTCCTGGTCGGACCACTGGTCACCGTTGCCGATGCGGTCGTCAGCCTTGGCGAAGCGGGTGTAGAGCAGATAATGCGCACCGGCACTGCGTGCCTCGATCATGGCTTCGTCCAGACCCAGCGGCGCAGGGGCGCGACGAACCATGGGGAAGTACTCGACGAAGCCTTTGAACGCTTCTTCGGCAACTACGTTGGGGCGTGGATAGGCTCGGCCGGGCGGCACGAAGGCGCCCTGGGCGATATAGATGAACGAGTCGGGCTGCACGCGCCAATTGGCGATACGGCGGGTCTCGCTGTGATCGAGCAGCCCCGCATCGCTGAACTGTTCTCGAACACCCTCACCCATGTCACTGACTTTCATGCAGCCGCCCAACGCCAAAAACGTCAGCAGCAAAACCAGGCTACGCATCATCCCCTCCAAATACCGGTGACGGAAAACCGGCGAATGGTCGTCGGATGCAGCTTCCGCGCCATGTCCGCAAAGAGGCCTGCAGAGTCTTGAACGGCGGCACATGAAGTGCCGCCAGAGCGATCAGGATACAGCCGGATCCGGCTTCGTTTCAGGAGGGGTATCGCCATCACGCTTGCGCTTGTTGCCCATGCGCACACCGATGTCCATCAGGAAGTGGAAAAAGCCTTCCTGATCTTCCAGCACGTTGCTCCAGAACGGCGAGTGATACAGCGCGACAGCGCCATGCACCAGCGCCCAGGCGGCACAGTAGTGGTAATAAGGCGGGACGTCTTCCAGCTTGCCTTCGGTGATGCGGCCCTTGATCAGCAGCGTCAGGTGTTCGAAGTTGGAGGCGCGGATCTTGTGCAGTTCCTCGACCAGCTCAGGGACCTGATTGCCCTTGACCACCTTTTCCTCAAGACGGTCGAACAGGCGATAGCGCTGCGGGTCGCGCATGCGAAACTCAAAGTAGGCACGTGAAAGCGCCTCCTTGTCCTTGTCGACATCGGCCGAGTGCAGCAGCTCGTTCAAATCGCGCTCGTAATCGAGCATCAGGCGCAGGTAGATTTCCGCCTTGGATTTGAAATGCTTGTAGATCGTGCCTTTGCCGATGCCGACGGCGTCCGCGATCATCTCGACCGTGACGCTGTCTTCGCCCTGCTCAAGGAACAGTTTTAGCGCGGTGTCGAGAATTTCCTGCTCACGGCGGCGAAACTCACGGACCTTACGAGGTTCTTTCTGCATAGGAAGGTCTGATTGGGATCGAAATCGAAGCCGCGTATTATGCCCAATTGCCGACAAATTGCACGGATCATCCGACCATATCGCCGTATATGAGCGAATCCATGCCTTCATCGGGCATTTGGTGATCGGTGCCGGAGACGTTTGACTCCCACGCTGCGGGGGTTTGGTACTGACGGAGGGGGCTGAGTGGTTTTTGAGTGCTCAAGAACCGGTTTGGTATTCCAAAACTGTTTAAAAAACGACCAATTCAAGCTGGACGCGCCGCGATACTTGTCAATAATTAAATCGTTGGCGCGTCATATCCCCCAAGTGACCCGCCAGTAAAGGCGCCAAAGGACAGCGTGCCTTTGTTTTACTCCTAATGGTCTTAACCCGGCTTCACCCCCCCAGAATCCGGGTTTTTTTTGCCTGCGATTTGCCCGTCGATCCGGAGCAGACGATTCAGCGGGATACGTGCGCCAGCGGAAACAGACGGGTGAAGTTTTCAGTGGTCTGCTCGGCGAAACGCTCGTAGGGCTCGCCCCGCAGCATCGCCAAAAACTCAGCCACTTCTCGCACATACTGCGGCAGGTTCGGCTTGCCCCGGTAAGGAATCGGCGCCAGATAGGGCGAATCGGTCTCGACCAACAGGCGGTCGGCAGGCACCTGACGCGCCACGTCACGCAGAGCGTCCGCATTGCGGAACGTCACGATGCCGGACAGCGAAATGTAGAAACCCAGGTCCAGCGCGGCCTTGGCCATGTCCCAGTCTTCGGTGAAGCAATGCAGCACACCTGCCTGGGGCAATGCTGCCTCGCGAAGCAGGTCGAGCGTGTCGGCGCGCGCGCCTCGGGTGTGCACAATGACAGGCTTGCCGGTGATGGCCGCCGCCTGAAGATGCAGACGGAACGACGCCTGCTGCAGTTCGGCCGCTTCCGGCTCGTAGTGATAATCCAGACCGGTTTCGCCGATCGCTACCACGCGAGGGTGGTCCAGCTCGCTCAGCAGCCAGCCCAGCGCGGGCGCCTCGCCCGGTTTGAGGTCGAGCGGATGGATACCGACCGAGCAGTCGACATCGTCGTAACGATCGGCCAGCGCCTTTACGGCACCGGCATTCTCGGCACTGACCCCGATACACAAAAAGTGGCCGACGCCCCTGCCCCGCGCAGCCGCCAGGGCTGCGTCGAGCGAACCCTCGTGCTGGGTCAGGTCAAGGCGATCAAGGTGGCAATGGGAATCTACAAGCATGGGCAAGAGGACAACTACATCGTATGGGTGGGACGGTCGGACTTCAGCGCACCGACCAGATAGGTTTCGATCAGGTTGCGAGCGGTATTGTCGCCGTCATTGAACTGCACGCCGACACCGGCTGCGCGATTGCCCTGTGCGCCCTTGGGCGTTATCCAGGCAACACGGCCAGTGACCGGCACCTTCTCCGCCTGATCCATCAGATTGAGCAGCATAAACACTTCATCGCCCAGCTTGTAACTTTTGCCGGTCGGAATGAACAGACCGCCGTTCCTGATGAATGGCATGTAGGCGGCATAGAGAACGGCCTTGTCCTTGATGGTCAGGGACAGAATGCCGTTACGCGGGCCTGTGTTGGGCGGCAGGTTCATGACAATACCTCAACGGTTGATGAGCGCAGTCTACGCCTGTCCAGGCAGGCCTGCCCACTGGACCAGCAATGCTTCGAGCAACAGCACGCGATTGAGGTTGGCCTTGGACATGACTTTCTGCCGCTGCGCCAGCACCCAATCCTGAATCTCCAGCACTTTGCCACGCGGCGATTTCTGCGCCAGGTATTGCACCACCTTGCGCATGTCGCCCAGCCCCAGGCCTTCTTCATCCTGAGTCAGCTGGTAGCGCAAAATCAGATGCGACCAGTCACAGAACCAGTCGAACAGCAGCAACAACGGTATGTCTTTCCAGCCTTCGGCCAATTGGGTCGGCGATTGCTGTTGCTTGAGCAGCTTCTTGACGCCGTCCACCACCAGTGCACGCTGTTCGCGAACGCCCTGGGCCTGGAGCGTGACAGCAGCCAGCGGCGAACCGGCGGCCAGGGTCAGCAACTCCAGACGCTCCTGTTCGGAGCTGTCAGGCAACGCGTTGCTCAACCATGCCAGACTCGTCTGCTCATCCGGCAACGGACAGGCCTGCTGCACGCAGCGACTCTTGACCGTTGGCAACAGGCGGCTGGGCTGGTGACTGACCAACAGCAGCACGGTATTGCCGGACGGCTCCTCAAGGCTTTTCAACAGGGCGTTGGCAGCATTGATGTTCATTGCCTCGACCGGCTCGATGAGCACGACCTTGCGGCCACCCATCTGCGAGGTCTGCACAACGAAACTGACCAGATCGCGAACCTGATCCACCTTGATCGGCTTGTCGGCCTCTTCAGGCTCCAGCACGTAGTTGTCGGGATGGCTGCCAGCGGCCAGCAGCAGACAGGATTTGCAGGTTCCGCAGGCATCGAGTCCGTCCAGCCGCTGACACAGCAGACTGGCCATCAAACGCTCGGCGAGCGCCCGCTTGCCGATACCGGCAGGACCGTGCAGCAGGTAGGCATGCGCATGCTGAGCGCGCCCCGCCATCTGCTGCCACAGTGCCTGCTGCCACGGATAGGCTTCAGCCACGTTGCAACTCCAGCAGTTGCGGCAACAAGGCATCCAGAGAGCGCTGCACGTCGCTCAGTGTCTGCGCGGCATCCACCAGCCGGTAACGCGAAGGCTCGGCGGCGGCACGGGCCAGATAGGTGCTGCGCACGGCATCGAAAAACGCACGGCCTTCCTGCTCGAAGCGATCCAGACGGCCCCGCGCTGCGGCACGCGACAGGCCGACTTCCACCGGCAGATCGAACACCAGCGTCAGATCCGGGCGCAGATCACCCTGAACGAACTGCTCCAGCGCCGCGATGCGCTCATGGGACAAGCCTCGCCCGCCGCCCTGATAGGCATAGGTCGCATCGGTGAATCGATCGCACAAAACCACTTCACCACGCGCCAGCGCCGGACGAATCACTTCGGCCAGGTGTTGCGCACGAGCTGCGAACACCAGCAGCAGCTCGGTATCAGCGCACATGGCTTCGTCACTGGGTGCGAGCAACAGCTCACGGATACGCTCGGCCAGCGGCGTGCCGCCGGGCTCACGGGTCAACAGTACCTGGACGCCCTGAGTGCGAAGCTGCGCTGCCAGGTATTCACGGTTGGTACTTTTGCCAGCCCCTTCAGGGCCTTCGAGGGTGATGAACAGGCCGGTCACAGGCAATCCTTAGTCATATTCATTGCGAAGCAGGCTCGCCTTGCGGGGCGTCCGGGCCATCCCCGGATACAGGCTCGGAAGCGTTCGAATCAGGCTCGGGCGAGGCGCTGGGGATCGGTGCCGACACCGGTGCAGGGCTGGATCGATAATCCGCGCGTCGTTTGATCTGGTATTCACGCACCGCGGCGTTGTGAGCATCCAGATCATTGGAAAATACGTGGCTGCCGTCACCCTTGGCCACGAAGTACAGGCTGTCGCCCGATACCGGATTGAGCGCGGCATGAATCGCTTCGCGCCCTACCAGCGAAATGGGCGTTGGCGGCATCCCGGCAATCACGTAGGTATTGTAGGGCGTGGCCTGCTTGAGGTCGGCCCGGGTCAGCTTGCCGTTGTAACGCTCGCCCATGCCGTAGATCACGGTCGGATCGGTCTGCAACTGCATGCCCAGCTTCAGGCGGCGTACGAATACGCCGGCAATCTGCCCGCGCTCCTGAGGCACACCGGTTTCCTTCTCGACCAGCGACGCCATGATCAGCGCCTGATACGGATCGGCATAGGGCGCGTCGGCCGCTCGCGCTGCCCATTCCTCGTCCAGAACCTCTTCCAGACGGGCATAGGCCTGCTTGAGCACTTCGGCATCGGTCATGCCGCGAACATAGCGATAGGTGTCCGGAAAGAAGCGCCCTTCGGGAAATACGTCTGGATGGCCGATTTTCGTCATCAGTTCGGCATCGCTGAGGCCCGCCAGCGTCTGATCAAGCTTGGCCTGTTTGGCCAGCGCCGCGCGGACCTGCCGGAAATTCCAGCCTTCGACCAGCGTCAGGCTGTATTGCACCACTTCCTTGCGCTTCCAGACGCCGAACAAGGCATCGACGTCCATCCCCGGCACCATGCGGTATTCACCACTGTGCAGCGCCTGACCGGACAGATTGAAGCGCCAGTACAGACGCAGCCAGAAGGCATCCTTGATGACGCCCTCGGTTTGCAGGCGATTGAGAACGCCGGTGGGTGTCGAACCGGCCGGCACGTCCAACAGTTGTTCCTGAGTAATCTCAAGAGGCTGGTGCAGCGCCTGATACTGCTGCCAGAACGCGAAACCCAGCGCCAGGCCTGCCAGGACGAGTGCGGTTTCCAGCAACACCAATATTTTTCGGATCACGTATCAGATATCCAGAAGGCTGCAAGCGATGCCTTGCAGTTTACGGGTGAGCAGGCCAACCGGCCAGCCGAGGTGTTCAAAGGCGCGGACCGGCCAGATGCCATAGACGCTGTTGCACAGAAAGACTTCGTCCGCCTGCGCAAGATCGGATGCGCTCAGATCCCGGATATCGACATCAATACCCAGCATTGGTGCCTGATCCAGCAATTCGGCACGCATCACGCCGGCCACGCCGCACCGGGTCAGGTCCGCGGTCAACAGGCGTCCCTTCGAAACCAGAAACAAATTGCTGTACACGCCTTCGATCAGACGACCCGAGGTATCGCACATCAACCCTTCGGCATGCTCGCTGTCCTGCCACTCCGAACGTGCGAGGACCTGCTCCAGACGATTCAGGTGCTTGAGACCTGCCAACAGTGGCTGTTCAGCCAGACGGGTCTTGCAGGGAAACAGGCGTACGCCCTGCTCGGCATGGGATGCCGGGTACAAGGGTAAAGGACCACCCTGCAGGATTCGACGCGAGCGAGAGTCCGGAGCGGGACCATACCCGCGCTGGCTGTCGCCACGGGTCAGGATCAGCTTCATGACGCCCTCGCCAAGCTGGGCAGCGAAGCGGGTCATCTCGGAACGAACCAGCGCCTGATCAATCGGAATCGACAGGCGCTGACAGGCTGTTTCAAGACGCTGCAAATGGCGTTCGAACAGCAGCGGCTGCCCTGATTTCACTGCGACGGTTTCAAAAACCCCGTCGCCGTAGGCCAGCCCCCTGTCCTTGAGGGACACAGAGTCGGCCAGGCAGCCGTCGATCCAACTGAGCATTACTCGGTAAACCGGCGGAACACCAGCGAGCCATTGGTGCCGCCAAACCCGAAGGAGTTCGACAGAACGACGTCGATCGGCATCCGACGTGCTTCATGAGGCACGAAGTCCAGATCACAGCCTTCGCTCGGCTCGTCCAGGTTGATGGTCGGCGGCGCGACCTGATCAACCAGCGCCAGCACACTGAAGATGGCTTCGACAGCACCGGCAGCACCCAGAAGGTGGCCTGTCATCGACTTGGTGGAGCTGACCGCGAGCTTGTAGGCATGGTCGCCGAATACACTCTTGATCGCCGACGCTTCGGCCAGGTCACCAGCAGGTGTCGAGGTGCCATGGGCATTGATGTATTGCACCTGCTCGGGGTTGACCTTGGCGTCGCGCAAGGCGTTGACCACGCAGCGCGCAGCACCGGCGCCGTCGTCCGGCGGTGAAGTCATGTGGAACGCATCACCGCTCATGCCGAAACCGACCAGCTCGGCATAAATGGTCGCGCCACGTGCCTTGGCGTGCTCGAGTTCTTCGAGAACCATCGCACCGGCCCCATCGGACAGGACGAAGCCATCACGGCCCTTGTCCCACGGACGACTGGCACGGGCCGGATCGTCATTGCGGGTCGACAGCGCACGCGCCGCACCGAAGCCGCCCAGACCAAGACCACAGGCTGCCATTTCGGCACCACCGGCAATCATGACGTCAGCTTCGTCGTAGGCAATGTTGCGTGCCGCCATGCCAATGCAGTGAGTCGCCGTGGTGCAGGCGGTCGCGATGGCGTAATTGGGTCCCTGTGCGCCCAGATGGATGGACAGGAAACCGGAAATCATGTTGATGATCGAGCCCGGTACAAAAAACGGAGAAATCCGCCCCGGCCCCTGATCGTGCAGCAGACGACTGCTGTTCTCGATGTTGGTCAGACCACCGATACCCGAACCCATGGCAACGCCGATGCGCTCGCGATTTGCGTCGGTGACTTCAAGACCCGCATTGCGCACAGCCTGAAAGCTGGCCGCAAGTCCGTACTGAATGAAGAGATCGAGCCGGCGCGCCTCTTTGGGTGCCAGGTATTCTTCCACGTTGAATCCCTTGACCGAACCGCCGAAACGGGTGGTGAAGGCAGACAGATCCGTGTGCTCGATAAGGCCAATGCCACTGCGGCCCGCCAGAATGCCTTGCCAACTGCTGGGCACATCATTGCCCAGTGGCGACAGCATGCCCATCCCGGTGACCACGACGCGTCTACGCGACACAGGACTCTCCTTCTCTCTTGTTAACGGAACATCACAACGTTTTTTAAAGAAAAAACCGCACGCCGTTTAAAGCAGTGCGGTTTTCCCCGTGCAGCAAGCAGCGATTACGAATCTTAAGCCTGGTGGCTGTTGACGTAATCGATAGCAGCTTGAACGGTAGTGATCTTTTCCGCTTCTTCGTCAGGGATTTCGGTCTCGAATTCCTCTTCCAGAGCCATTACCAGCTCAACGGTGTCCAGGGAGTCAGCGCCCAGGTCTTCAACGAAAGAAGCAGTGTTGACAACCTCTTCTTCCTTGACGCCAAGTTGCTCGGCAACGATTTTCTTGACGCGCTCTTCGATGGTGCTCATACCTAGTTTTAACTCCTAGTGGAAATATTCAGGCATCTGGCCAGAGGGTAAGTGTATAGAAGAGGTTTTACGTTTTTCAAGCGTAACGCTCTCCGCCTTTGCCCCATCGCCCTTCTGCCCATTTATAGATTGCAGCTTTATAACGGATTTTAGACAGATCTTATGACATTTTTTTGAAACAGATCGTCACATTCAGCTCATGTACATGCCGCCGTTGACCGGGATTGTCGCCCCGGTCACGTAGCCTGCGCCTTCGGAAGCGAGGAAAGACACCACATTGGCGATTTCCTGCGCCTGTCCCAGACGGCCCAGAGGAATCTGGGTCAGCAACGCTTCACGCTGTGCTTCAGGCAATTCACGCGTCATGTCGGTATCAATGAAACCTGGCGCCACCGAGTTCACGGTCACTGCACGCGAACCCACTTCACGGGCAAGGGCACGGCTGAAACCTTCCAGCCCTGCCTTCGCGGAAGCATAGTTTACTTGACCGGCGTTGCCCATGGCACCCACTACGGAGCCGATGCTGATGATACGGCCCCAGCGAGCCTTGGTCATACCGCGCAAAACACCCTTGGAAAGCCGGAACAGGCTGTTCAGGTTGGTATTGACCACGTCGTACCATTCGTCATCTTTCATGCGCATCATCAGGTTGTCACGTGTGATGCCAGCGTTATTGACGAGGATCAACGGTGCGCCAACGCGCGCCTGAATGGTCGACAGCACGGAATCGACGGATTCGGCGCTGCACACATCCAGCATCAGGCCGAAACCTTCGATGCCAGCTTCCTTGAATGCCGCGCTGATACGCTCGGCACCGGACTCGGACGTCGCAGTACCCACGACCACAGCACCATTGCGGCCCAATTCCAGGGCGATGGCTTGACCAATACCACGACTGGCACCGGTCACCAGTGCAACTTTACCTTGCAGGCTCATGCAGGCTTCTCCTAATCAGACCAGTGCCGCACGCGCGGCGACAAAGGCGTCTGGGGTATCCAGGTTGTAAGTAATCACGCCCTCGGCGCAACGCTTGTTCAGACCGGCAAGCACCTTGCCCGGCCCACATTCCACCAGCTGGGTAGCCCCACGGCTTGCCAGACACTGGATGGATTCCACCCAGCGCACAGGCTTGTACAACTGTTCGAGCAGGTCGCGCTTGAGCGTCGCCAGATCACTGACTGCACTGGCGCTGACATTCTGCACCAGAGCGATTTCCGGCGCCTGCCACTCGATGGCTTCAACGGATTGGGCGAAACGCTCGGCAGCCGGGCGCATCAGCTCGCAGTGCGAAGGAACGCTGACCGGCAATGGCAGAGCGCGCTTGGCACCCCGCGCCTTGCACAGCTCCATCGCACGCTTGACGGCCTCGGCGGAACCGGCGATGACCACCTGACCCGGCGAGTTGAAGTTCACTGCGCTGACCACTTCGCCCTGAGCCGCTTCGGCACAGGCAGCGATGACATCGGCGTCGTCCAGACCCAGAATTGCGGCCATGCCACCTTGACCGGCCGGAACGGCTTCCTGCATCAACTGACCACGGCGCTCGACGAGTCTGACCGCGTCTTCCAGGCTCAGGCTCTGCGCAGCGACCAGAGCGCTGTATTCACCCAGGCTGTGACCTGCAACAAATGCAGGAACAGCGCCGCCTTCAGCCAGCCAGACATGCCACAGCGCAACCGAGGCGGTCAGGATGGCAGGCTGGGTCTTGTCAGTCTGATTGAGCAATTCGGCAGGACCGCTCTGGGTCAGCGCCCACAGGTCATAGCCCAGCGCTTCGGACGCCTGTTCAAAAGTATCGAGGATCAACGGATGCTCAGCAGCCTGCTCGGCAAGCATGCCCAGCGATTGCGATCCTTGACCCGGAAATACGAATGCGAGGGATGCAGACATTTAACAAGCCTCTGAAGTGGTTTAGCTGAAATAGGCATTCGGACGAACCGAACACGTGTATTCAAACATGGGTGTTCAAATTTACCCGACTGCCGGTTTGGATGACCGAGCAGTCGGATGCGTCACATTTTCACGACTGGCCGTTCTGCAGCATCGCTTCGAGCCGCCCACGAAGGCGTTCCGGCTGATTCTCCCGAGTCTCGATCAACGCGCGCTGAATCGCACTCTGGAAGCCTTGAACGCTTGCCGAGCCGTGACTTTTCACAACGATACCCTGAAGACCCAGCAGACTGGCGCCATTATGGCGGGCCGGCGCCAGATCAGCCTGCAGACGCTTCAGCATCGGCAACGCCAGGCCACCTACCGCGCGGGTCAACAGATTTCGCTTGAACAGCATCTCGATCCGGGCGGCGATCATTGCCGCCAGGCCTTCGCTGGACTTGAGCAGGACATTGCCGACAAAACCGTCGCACACCACCACATCAGCCTCGCCCCGGTACAAGCCGTCACCTTCCACGTAGCCGATGTAATTTAGACCCGGCGCCGCCTGCAGCAGAGCGGCCGCCTGCTTGACCTGCTGATTGCCCTTGATATCTTCGGTGCCGACATTCAGCAACGCCACTTTCGGTCTTGCGACCCCCAGCGTCTCGGCCATCACGGAACCCATGACCGCGAACTGATACAGCGCCTCGGCACTGCAATCGACGTTGGCGCCCAGATCCAGCAACTGACAATAGCCTGTGCGTGTCGGGATGGCGGCAATCATCGCCGGGCGGTCAATACCCGGCAACGTCTTGAGCACGAAACGTGACAGCGCCATCAGGGCTCCCGTATTGCCCGCACTGACGCAGGCCTGGGCCTTGCCACTGGCGACCAGCTCAAGCGCAACACGCATCGACGAGTCAGGTTTGCTACGCAGTGCCTGTGACGGACGCTCGTCCATCGCAACGACTTCACTGGCATTGACGATTTGCAGGCGCGAGCGATCCACACCGGAATGGCGGGCAATCAGTTCTTCAATAAGGGGTGTTTGGCCGACAAGGGCCAGATGAAGCGAGGGCGTAGCAGTCAGGCACGCGAGGCTTGCCTGAACAATGTTGCGGGGACCGAAGTCCCCGCCCATTGCGTCGATCGCAATGATCGGAGCGGACAAGAAATTACTCGTCAGCGCCCTTGTCGATCACTTTACGACCACGGTATACGCCTTCTGGCGATACGTGGTGACGCAGGTGAACTTCACCAGTGGTCTTTTCTACCGACAGAGTGCTTGCCTCAAGAGCGTCGTGCGAACGACGCATGTCACGGGCAGAGCGGGATTTTTTGTTCTGCTGAACAGCCATAATTGATTAACTCCTAAACGTTTGGGTCACGCTTTAACTGCGCCAATACACTGAACGGGTTGGACCGTGTCACCTCGTCCACGCTCGGTTCGGGCTCATCGAGACCCGCCGGTTGCTGGCATTCTTCCGGATGATGAGCAGGCACGATGGGCAAGGCGAGCAAAAGCTCCTCCTCGATCAGTGCCAGCAGATCCAAAGGATCTTCGCCCAGTTCCAGCACGTCATAACCTTTCGGTAACGACTGGGTATTCGCACCCTCCTTCACCACAGCGTAACTGCACTCGCTGTGAATCGGCAGGGTGACCAGCTCAAGACAACGCTGGCAAACCATCTTGACCGAGACGTCTATCGCACTGTGGATAACCACCGAACGGCGTTCGTCACGCTCGAAAATGAATTTGGCCTGCACCGTACCGACATTGTCGGCAAGCGGGTCGCAGAGTCTCTCCAAATCGGCCAGCAGCACTTCACCCTGAAGGGTAGTGCCGCGATCAGCCAATTTGCGCGGGTCAACGTGAGGTGGAATCGGGTCATTCAACATAGGCGCAGCATTCTAGGGATGCCCCCCTGGCATGTCAAAGGAAATTCAGGTCTGTTCGCATCTCTTATGGATCATTAGAATCTGCGCTCAGTTCAAGGAGAATCGCATGCCTTCCCTGCTTCTAGCTTCCAGCTCGGTCTACCGTCGCGAACTGCTGGCCCGACTGCGCCTGCCGTTCACCTGCAAATCACCCGATGTCGACGAAAGCAGACGCCCCGGCGAACCCGGTCTGGAGCTCGTGCTGCGCCTTGCACAGAAGAAGGCGCAGGCGCTTGCCAGCGAACATTGCGACCATCTGATCATAGGTTCGGATCAGGTAGCCGTGCTCGGCGACCGGATACTCGGCAAGCCCCACACGTTCGAAGGCGCGCTGGAACAACTGTCGGCTGCCAGCGGCAAACGCGTGACCTTCCTGACCGGTCTGGCCCTGCTCAACAGCCGGACCGGCGTCTGCCAGGTGGACTGCGTTCCCTTTACCGTGCACATGCGCGACCTCGACACCGCAAGCATCGAGCGCTACCTGCACGCAGAGCAGCCTTTCGATTGCGCAGGCAGCTTCAAAGCCGAGGGCCTGGGCGTGAGCCTGTTCCGCAGCACCGAAGGCGCTGACGCCACCAGCCTGATCGGCCTGCCGCTGATCCGTCTGGTGGACATGCTAATAAAGGAAGGGATCTCCATCCCCTGACCCACCATGAAAAAACCCGACAGCTGTCGGGTCTTTTCGTATCCTGCTCATCCCTGGCATGCGATCAACGCAAGGTCGGACCATTGAAGCCCGCCAGCATCGCAAGCCGCTCGGCAATGCTGGTGCCCAGCTTTTTGGAGAAACGGTCAAAAGGCGACTCTTCAACGGTGTAATCGACCATGTCTTTCTCGCCGATCACCTCACGCGCCACATAAGCCGCGCTGCCCAGACCGTCCACCAGACCCAGCGGAACCGCCTGCTCGCCGGTCCAGACCAGCCCGGAGAACAACTCCGGGTGATCCTTGTCTTTCAGGCGCTCGCCACGACCCTGCTTGACGCTGGCAATGAACTGCCGGTGCGTCGTGTCCAGCACACCCTGCCAGAACTGCGTTTCGTCCGCTTTCTGCGGCTGGAACGGATCAAGGAAGGCCTTGTGCTCGCCGGACGTGTAGGTCCGACGATCGACACCCAGCTTTTCCATCACCCCAACGAAGCCGAAACCGGCTGCCGTGACACCAATGGAACCCACCAGACTGGCCTTGTCGGCGTAGATCTGGTCGGCAGCACTGGCGATGTAATAGGCACCCGAGGCACCCAGATCACTGATCACGGCATAGACCTTGATGTCAGGCTTCTGCGCGCGCAGGCGACGAATCTCGTCGTACACATAACCGGACTGCACCGGACTGCCGCCGGGGCTGTTGATATTCAGGATGACACCCTTGGTCTTGGCGTCCTCGAACGCAGCACGCAACCCGGTAATGATGTTGTCGGCGCTGGCAGGCTCCTTGTCAGCGATCATGCCCTGCACATCGACCACAGCCGTGTGACTGGCGCGCCGGGATGCACCACCGCTCAGGTCCAGCATCGGCACGATCAGCACTGTAAACAGCACCACAAAGGTCAGCAGCTTGAAAAAGATCCCCCAGCGACGCGCACGCCGCTGCTCCTGGACACTGGCCAGTAAGGTTTTTTCCAGCAACTTCCAGCTTTTCGCCTCTTCCCTGTCTTCAACAGGCCCATCCGCCCTCTGGGAGGCAGGCGCTTTCCATTCGTCAGACATGCTCAACTTGCTCCGGAACGATGATTAAACGCTGCGCCGATTCAACCAGGTGCGCAGTTCGGAAAAATGCTCGATGGCCAGACGAGGCTCATACGCACGCAACGAATCCAGCGATTGCGCACCATACCCCACCGCCACCGAATCCATACCCGCATTGCGTGCCATCTGCAGATCGAAGGACGAGTCCCCGATCATCAGCGAACGCTCGGGCGCAACATCACAATGCGCCATGATCTCGTGCAGCATCAACGGATCGGGCTTGCTTGCCGTTTCGTCGGCAGCCCGGGTGATATCGAAAAAATCCAGCCAGGCATTGGCCTTCAATACGCGATCCAGCCCGCGACGCGCCTTGCCAGTGGCGACCGCGAGACGGTAACCCTCGTCGCGAAACGCCTGAATGGACTCCGATACACCTTCGAATAATCGAGAAGGCACGTTATCCATCGCCATATAACAGTCGGCGTAGCGTTGGCGGAAGTCGATCAGGTCGTTTGCCGTGATCGACGGATAGAGCGTACGGATTGCCTCGGGCAAACCCAGACCGATGATGCCTTTGATCGCCTCATCATCGCGCCCTTCCATACCGCCACCGATCGCGGCAGTCCGCATGGACTCGATAATGCGTCCGATTGAATCTGCCAGCGTGCCATCCCAGTCGAAAATCAGCAGATCATAGTGGCGCACTCAAACGCTCCACTGTCTTGGCCCACATCTCGTCTACCGGCGCCTGCAAGGTAAGCTTGTCGCCATCCGGCATCGGCACGGTCAGCATGTAAGCGTGCAGGAACAGACGCTTGCCACCCAGATCGCGGATTTCACGACTGAAATCCTCGTCGCCGTATTTGGTATCACCGGCAATCGCGTGACCGGCATGCAGCGTGTGAACACGAATCTGGTGGGTGCGACCGGTTACCGGCTTGGCCTCGACCATCGTGGCAAAATCACCGAAACGACGCAGCACCTTGAAAATCGTCAGCGCTTCCTTGCCCTCTTCGTTGACCTCGACCATCCGCTCGCCGGAACGCAGATTGCTCTTGAGCAATGGCGCGCGGACCTGCTTGATGGACGTTGCCCAGTTGCCACGCACCAGCGCCATGTAGCGTTTGTCCACGCCGTCGCCGCGCAGGGCTTCGTGCAGGTGACGCAACATGCTGCGCTTCTTGGCGATCATCAGCAGACCGGAGGTGTCGCGATCCAGACGGTGGACCAGCTCAAGCTCCTTGGCGTCCGGGCGCAACTGGCGGAACGCTTCGATGACACCGAAGCTCAGTCCACTGCCGCCATGCACAGCGATACCGGCCGGCTTGTTGAGCACGATCAGCGCCTTGTCTTCGTAGACGATGGCCGCTTCCAGACGCTGCAACAGCGCCTGCGCAACAGGCACGGGCTCGTCGCGCTCGGGCACGCGCACAGGGGGGATGCGGACGATATCTCCTGCCTGCAACTTGTACTCGGGCTTGATCCGCCCCTTGTTCACACGCACTTCGCCTTTGCGCAAAATGCGGTAAATCAAGGTCTTGGGCACACCCTTGAGATAAGTGATCAGAAAATTATCGATGCGTTGACCGGCAAGTTCCGGCGCAACCTCTACCAGCTGGACGCCGGGGGTTGGAGGGGCAATATTTGTCATGGCGCAAATCATAACAATTTTTTATGGATTTGAAGCACTTAATGATTGCTGCTATAGTCGCGAACGCCGCCAAAAGCGGCCGGACAGCGGACAAACGGTTGACAGCCGACCCTGACCAACGCAATTCACGAGGACGTGAGGCCGTCCTACGGGGCTTTCGGTGACAACGCAGCATGCTGGAAACGTAACAAGCGCGGGTGACATGAGGCCGGAAACACGCCAGATCGCTGAGCAGACAGCTCGCCTTCAGTGCGAATAATTCACGGCCAGTTCACAAGGTGCAGTCGCTTCCAGACGCTACGAGCGAATGCTTCGGGAACAACGCCTAAAGCCATGATGCGCGACCTTCCCTATCGAAGATCGCGGTAAATGCCAACCCGCTGCGGATTCTGCGCGCGGCAGCACCCGAATTATCAGGGATACGTGTAGGGTGGAGACGCACAACCATCGGACTGTGTAGCAAAAGGCTTGTTCTAGACGCTTCATCTCGTCCGCTACCGATGGTCGATTCCTCCTCCTGACAAAGCTTTTGCTGAAAGGGTGTCCTAGGTCACCACAGCAAGCAGGAAACGTCGTCGCGACGCCCCGCCCCATTCCGGGCAGGAAAATCGCTAGACACTGGAGTGTCCAACCACTCTTGACGTGCCCTGACACCGACCGTGAGAAGTCGTGTGTGCCGAACGCCGTTTCCGGCAGCCCGGAAACCGACGGTACTACATGAAAAGAATGCTGATTAACGCGACTCAACCCGAAGAGTTGCGTGTTGCACTGGTAGACGGCCAGCGCCTCTACGACCTGGACATCGAGTCAGGTGCACGCGAGCAGAAGAAGGCCAACATCTATAAAGGCCGGATCACTCGTATCGAACCCAGCCTCGAGGCTGCCTTTGTCGATTTCGGCTCTGAGCGCCATGGCTTCCTGCCCCTCAAGGAAATCTCCCGCGAGTACTTCAAGAAAGCCCCTGAAGGCCGCGTCAACATCAAGGACGTCCTGAGCGAAGGCCAGGAAGTCATCGTTCAGGTCGAGAAAGAAGAGCGTGGCAACAAGGGCGCAGCCCTGACCACCTTCATCAGCCTGGCGGGCCGTTATCTGGTCCTGATGCCGAACAACCCGCGTGCCGGTGGCATTTCGCGCCGTATCGAAGGCGAAGAGCGCAACGAACTGCGTGAAGCACTCAACGGTCTGATCGCTCCTGCCGACATGGGCCTGATCGTTCGTACCGCAGGTCTGGGTCGCAGCAGCGAAGAGATGCAGTGGGACCTCGACTACCTGTTGCAGTTGTGGACCGCCATCAAGGAAGCGTCCCTGGATCGCTCCGCGCCGTTCCTGATCTATCAGGAAAGCAACGTCATCATCCGCGCCATCCGCGACTACCTGCGCCAGGACATCGGTGAAGTCCTCATCGACAGCGTCGAAGCCCAGGAAGAAGCCCTGACCTTCATCCGTCAGGTGATGCCGCAGTACGCCAGCAAGATCAAGCTGTATGAAGACAGCGTTCCGCTGTTCAACCGTTTCCAGATCGAAAGCCAGATCGAGACCGCCTTCCAGCGCGTCGTCGAACTGCCTTCCGGCGGCTCCATCGTCATCGATCCGACCGAAGCCCTGGTGTCCATCGACATCAACTCGGCGCGCGCCACCAAAGGCAGCGACATCGAAGAAACCGCCCTGCAGACCAACCTTGAAGCGGCTGAAGAAATCGCCCGTCAGTTGCGCCTGCGTGACATCGGCGGCCTGATCGTCATCGACTTCATCGACATGACCCCGGCCAAGAACCAGCGCGCCGTGGAAGAAAAGGTCCGTGAAAGCCTTGAAGCCGACCGCGCCCGCGTTCAGGTCGGTCGTATCTCGCGCTTCGGCCTGCTGGAAATGTCCCGTCAGCGCCTGCGTCCATCGCTCGGTGAAAGCAGCGGCATCGTCTGCCCGCGCTGCAACGGCACCGGCATCATCCGTGATGTCGAGTCGCTGTCGCTGGCCATCCTGCGCCTGATCGAAGAAGAAGCCCTGAAAGACCGTACTGCCGAAGTACGTGCCCAGGTGCCGATCCCGGTCGCAGCGTTCCTGCTCAACGAGAAGCGCAACTCGATCACCAAGATCGAACTGCGTACCCGTGCCCGCATCATCATTCTGCCGAACGATCATCTCGAAACGCCGCACTTCGAAGTTCAGCGTCTGCGTGATGACAGCCCGGAAGCCCACAACAACCAGTCCAGCTACGAGATCGCTGCTGCCGCCGCCGAAGTGGAAGAAATCGCTCCGCTGGCTGCCGCGACCCGCACCCTGGTTCGCCAGGAAGCAGCCGTCAAGACCGCTCCAGCACGCGCCAACGCCCCGGTTCCTGTGGAAGCCGTTGCCGTAGCGCCAGCGCCTGCCCTTCCAGAGCCAAGCCTGTTCAAGGGTCTGGTGAAATCCCTGGTCAGCCTGTTCGCAACCAAGGAAGAGCCCGCCGCACCGGTAGTGGTCGAAAAACCGGCTGCAACCGAGCGCCCTGCCCGCAACGAAGAGCGTCGTAACGGCCGTCAGCAGAGCCGTGGCCGCAACAATCGTCGCGACGAAGAGCGCAAGCCTCGTGAAGAACGCGCTCCACGTGAAGAGCGTGCAGAACGCGCCCCTCGCGAAGAGCGTGCTCCTCGTGAAGAACGCGCACCTCGTGAAGAGCGCGCCCCACGCGAAGCCCGTGATGACACAGCACCGACTACAACCGCCCGCGAAGAGCGCCCGGCCCGCACCTCCCGTGAGCGCAAGCCTCGTGAAGGTCGTGAAGAGCGTCCGGTCCGCGAACTGCGTGAGCCGCTGGATGCCGCACCGGCCGTCAACATTGCCCGTGAAGAGCGTCCTGAACGCGCCCCACGTGAAGAACGCCAGCCTCGTGCACCGCGTGAAGAGCGTCAGCCACGTACCGAGCAGGCCGTTGTCGAGGCCAGCGAAGAAGAAGTGCTGCTGAACGAAGAACAGGCTCACGATGACAACCAGGACAGTAACGACGGCGAACGCCCTCGTCGCCGCTCCCGTGGTCAGCGTCGCCGCAGCAATCGTCGTGAGCGTCAGCGTGATGCCAACGGCAATGTGATCGAAGGCTCGGAAGAGAACGGTAACGAAGAGGAGCAAGGCTCCGATGCGACTGCCGGTCTGGCCGTTACTGCCGCTGCTGTTGCAGGCACGGTGATGAGCGCTCCTGCCGAGGCTCAGGCCCACGAGCAGGCCGAACGCGCCAACAACACCGTTGAAGCACCTGTCGCTGACGCGGTAGAGCCAGCAGCCACTGTCGAAACGCCAGTTGCTGAAGCAACCGTTGTTGAAGCGCCGACCGAGCAAGCGCCGGTGGCCGCAGAGCCGACCGTTGAGCAGCCTGCTGTTGAAGCACCAGTAGCCGACGAAACACCGAAGGCCGAAGCAGCGCCTGAAGTCGAGGTTCAACCGACAGTGACCGAAGTGCCAGCCATCGCTGCGCAGACCGAACTGTTCGAAGCCCCTCACGCAGAGCGCGTCGTACCGTTCACGCCAACGCCTGAGCCAACACCAGAGCCACAAGCTCCGGTCGAAGCCAAGGCTCAGGAAGAAGTGCCCGCCACTGAATCCTCGGAACTGCCGACACCTGCACCCGCTCCTGTTGCAGAGCCTGCGTTCGTGAAGGAAGAGCCTGCTCCTTACTTCGCGCCACAGGCACCGGCGGCTGAAGAAGCACCGGCCGTACAGGAAGCCCAGGAACCAGCAGCTGTTGAAGCTCCGGCCCTGCCGGTCAGCAGCACGGGTCGTGCGCCGAACGATCCTCGTGAAGTTCGTCGCCGCAAGCGCGAAGAAGAAGCCCGCCGTCAGAAGGAAGCCGAACAGGCCGCCTCTGCTGCACCGGTTGCTTCGGAGCCTGCACCTGTTGTCGCTGAAGCAGAATCGGTCCAGCCTGCGCTGAACACCGAGGAACATGCCGAGCAGCAACATGCCGAGAAAGAAACCGAGCCTAAACCCCTCGTCTAAACCCGGCCCATGAAAAAGCCCTGCCTGTGTAAACAGGCAGGGCTTTTTTATGCCTGCGATTCAAGCGAATCAACGACGGGCCTGATCACCTGCTGACTTCGAAAACGAAGCTCAGTACAGATTCGGCTCCATCTCCAGCTCGACATTGAACCGCTCAGCAATGTCAGCCTGAATGCGACGGGCCAGACTCAACAGCTGAAGACCAGTCGCCTGTCCGTAATTGACCAGCACCAGCGATTGATGCGCATGCACGCCCGCATCGCCGTCACGAAAGCCCTTCCACCCTGCCTGCTCGATCAACCAGCCGGCTGCCAGCTTCACTCGGGTATCGGCCTGTGGGTAACCGACAACCCCCGGATGCGCATGCCTGAGCGCAGCAAAGGATTCCGCGGACACAACCGGATTTTTGAAGAAACTGCCTGCGTTGCCCAGCACCGCAGGGTCTGGCAGTTTTTCACTGCGGATCGAACAGATCGCCTGGCTGACATCAAAAGGCGTCGGCTGCTTCACACCCATCTCGTCCAGACGTTGACGAACCGGACCGTATTCCAGATGCAGTTTCGATTCCCACGTGAGCCTGAAGCGCACACGCAGGATCAGCCAGCGACCCACTTCATGCTTGAACACGCTGTCGCGATAACCGAATGCACAGTCTTCCAGCGAGAACTCACGCAGCTCGCCGGTTTCCCGGTCCAGCGCAGTCAGACCATGAAACACGTCCTTGATCTCGACGCCGTAGGCTCCGATGTTCTGCATTGGCGCTGCGCCAACCGTACCCGGAATCAGACTCAGATTTTCAAGCCCGCAAAGCCCCATTTTCAGACTGGCCTGGACGAAGGGATGCCACGGCTCACCCGCCTCCGCCTCGACAATGGCTTCAGCGCAATCCTCACGCACGATGCGAATACCGCGGCTGGTCATGCGCAATACCAATGCAGGAATGTCACCGCTGAGCAGCAGGTTACTGCCACCGCCGACGACCAGCAGCGGCACGTCGTGCTCGGCCGAATAGGCAAGGGCCTGTCGAACATCATCGTCGCTGTGCGCCTCGGCAAAGAGTTTTGCCTGAACATCAACGCCAAAGGTGTTGAAGGGCTTGAGCGAAACGGCTGACTGCACTTGCAGGGTCATTGGACTGCGTTCCCGAACGACTGGAGAACCGACATCAAACCTCCAGCAGGCGTCTGACGCGCTCAAGGTCTTCGGGGGTGTCGACACCGGCAGGCGGTGCCTCGCAGGCATCGGCGACATGGATGCGCACACCATTCCACAGCGCACGCAGCTGCTCAAGGTTCTCAGTGTTCTCGAGCATGCACGGCCCCCATCTGACGAAGTCATGCAGGAAGCCGGCGCGGTAGGCGTAGATACCGATATGACGCCGCAAAGGCACGCCTGCGGGCAACTCGTCGCGGTTGGCAGCCAGGGCATCGCGCGCCCACGGCAACGGAGCGCGACTGAACGTCAGCGCCAGACCATTGATGTCCGAAGACACCTTGACCACGTTCGGATTGAACAGCGCTGCCACATCATCGATCGGCTCGGCCAGCGTCGAAATACCGGCTTCCGGATGCGCAGCCAGATTGCTGGCCACCTGATCGATTACCGCTGGCGGAATCATAGGCTCGTCGCCCTGGACGTTGACCACGATCGCATCCGCCGCCAGACCCAGTTGCGTAGCAACTTCAGCCAGGCGGTCAGTGCCGGAATTATGGTCATCGCGGGTCATCAGCACTTCAGCGCCGAACGCCTGACAGGCCTCGAAGATTCGCACGTCGTCGGTAGCAACCACCACGCGCTGTGCGCTGCTCTTGCGGGCCTGCTCCCAGACGAGCTGGACCATCGGCTTGCCCGCAATGACCTTCAGCGGCTTGCCCGGAAAACGGCTGGATCCGTAACGCGCAGGAATTACGACGGTGAAATCGGTAGTCATTTTTCCAGACGCTCATCGGCAGTCAGTGTGCGCGCTTCGCTTTCCAGCATCACCGGGATGCCGTCACGAACCGGATAGGCCAGACCTGCGCCCTTGCTGATCAGCTCGGTCTTGTCCGCGCTGAGCTTCAACGGACCTTTGCAGATCGGGCAGGCAAGGATATCGAGTAATTTGGTGTCCATAGGAGATCCTGAAGCAATCATGGGGAAAGACGTGACAGCTGTTCATCGAACCAACTGACAAACGCGTCGGAAGGCACCGCATCCACCGCCAGATACCACCAGTCATCTGCCGCGAAAGCGCGGCATTTCACGGCATCTTTCTCGGTCATCACAAGCGGCAGGGATGGCGTGAAGGTCAGCGCCTGTGCGCTATAGACAGCGTGGTCAGCGAAAGGGTGCTGCACAGGCCGCCAGTGTAATCCTTCGAGAGTATTGAAGAAACGTTGCGGATTGCCGATTCCAGCGACCGCGTGCACAGCCTGGCCGGGTGGAAAATGGTCAACTGGCCGACGTTCGCCACTGCGCAGGTTGATCAGTGCGGCAGGCTTGAGCGTGAAGGCATAGCCATCCTCGCGATCTGACCGGGCACCGTTATAAAGCACCGCATCGACACTGTTCAGCCGTTCGGCAGGCTCGCGCAATGGCCCGGCCGGCAGACAGCGCCGATTACCCAGACCGCGCGCGGCATCGATCAACACCAGCTCCAGATCACGGGCCAGCCGGTAGTGCTGCAGACCATCGTCGGAAAGAATCAGATCCAGCGGTTCAGCAGCCAGCAACGCCCGGACGGCGCGACTGCGGTCCGGGTCGATCATCAGCGGAACACCGCAACGCTGAACGATCAGCAGCGGCTCGTCACCGACTTCACTGGCCTTGTGCTCGGGCAGAACTCGCCAGGGCAGGCTTGGCGGTTTGGCACCATAACCCCGACTGACCACGCCGACCCGCAGACCACGCTGCTGGCAATGCCTGATCATCCAGAGAATGAGCGGCGTCTTGCCGGTGCCGCCGACCGTAATGTTTCCAACCACAATGACCGGCACCGGCGCGCGATAGATATCGCCCTCGCCCGCGACAAAGCGCGCACGCTTGCCGTCCACTACCCGGCGATAGAGGCTTTCGAGAGGACGCAGCAGCGCCAGCGCAGGATGGCCGTTGTACCAGGCGTCAAGCAAACGGTCGGTGAATGCCATCAATTAGCCTGTGTGGCCTCGACTGTGGTCATGCGCAGGTGACTGAAACCCAGCTTACCGGCAGCATCCATCGCAGTGATGACCGACTGATGAGGGGTCTTGCCGTCGGCGCTGATGGACAGTGGCAGACTGGTGTCGCCGGCCGACTCACGTTGCAGCGCTTCGATCAGGGTGGCCAGATCGTTTTTTGGCAACAACTGGTTGTTCAGGGAAAAGATCCCATCGGCGTTGATCGCAATGTCCAGATGTTTGGCACTTGCGTCGACTTCAGGTGTGCCGGTGACCGCCTGCGGCAGATCGACCCGCAACTGGGTTTCACGAGTAAAGGTGGTGGTCACGATAAAGAACAGCAGCAGGATGAACACCACATCGATCAACGAAACGAGGTTGATGTCGATGTTCTCCCGCGGTCTGCGGCGACGAAACTTCACTTCTTCTTGCTCCCGCCTGCCTTGGCCAGGGACTTGAGGTCGACCTTGGCGTCGATCAGATCGACGTCACGGTCGCCCTGCACCACCTCAACCAGACGAATGGCCTGCTGCTCCATGCCGACCACCAGCTCATCGACACGGCTTTGCAGAAAACGGTGAAAGAAGATGGCCGGAATGGCCACGATCAGGCCCGACGCGGTACAGATCAGCGCCTTGGAAATACCGCCCGCGAGAACACCGGCGTTGGCCGTGGCTCCAGAGCTGTTGAAAGATCCGAAGATATCGATCATGCCCAGCACGGTGCCCAGCAGACCCAGCAAAGGCGCCATCGCAGCAATCGAACCCAGCGCACTCAGGTAACGCTCCAGGTCATGAATGACACGCGCTGCGGCTTCCTCGATGCATTCTTTCATGATCTCGCGACCATGCCTGGAGTTGGCCAGGCCTGCCGCAAGGATTTCCCCCAGAGGCGAATCGGCGCGCAGTTGCTTGAGCTTCTCTTTATCGAGTTTCTGATCCTGGATCCACTGCCAGACCTGCCCCAGCAAGTGCGGCGGTGTGATACGGCTGGCGCGCAGCGTCCAGAGCCGTTCGATGATGATGCCGGCAGCGGCGATGGAACTCAAAATGATCGGCAACATCATCCAGCCGCCAGATTTGACCAGTTCCCACACAGTGACCACTCCCTTGAAAAATTGGCGCCACTCTATCATAGGGTCGCCGGGTGTCGTCGATATCCGTGGATTCAGTCACGCCAGAAACGTCGCTGCGCGCGCTGTGCCTCAGGGCTGCCGTAAGTACCCAGTTGCAAACGGATGGCACCCAGCTCGGCACTGTCGTAGCTGGCGATACCGTTCCATTTATAACGCGCCATGACCAGCGGGTGTGGGTGGCCGAACGCATTGTTGCGTCCGCGGGAAATCAGCACACCTTTCGGCATGACCGCTCTCAGAAACGGTTTCGAGGACGAGGACCGGCTGCCGTGATGCGGTGCCTGAAGCCACTGAGCGCGCAGGTCGAACCCGCTGTCGATGGCAGCCTGTTCGGCCTCGGCATCGACATCGCCGGTCAGCAGCAATCGCTCGCCACCGGCGTCGACACTCAACATGCAGGACCCTGCATTGCCTTCGGGTGCCTGCTCCCAGATCCAGGTCGAAAACACCACACCGTCCCACTCCCACTGCTCGCCGTTTTCACAACGACGTGCCCCGAGTGCAGGCGGAAGGCGCTCGATATCTCCGCCCAGCACACGCCCGACCGTAAACGCCTTGTAGACTGCCGGTGCACCTCCGGCATGATCGGAATCGGCGTGACTGAGCAGCATCACGTCCAGATGCCGTACCCCACTCTTGCGAATGGCAGGCACAACCACCCGCTGACCAATGTCGAACTCACCGAAACGCGGCCCGGCGTCATACAGCAGCGTGTGGTGCCGGGTGCGCAACAGAATTGACAGCCCCTGCCCGACATCCAGTTGCAGAACGTCAACCTGTCCGGCAGGCACCGACTTGAGTGGTGGAAACACGCACAGCAACAGTAGCGGCCAGCCCAGAGGCCGCATCGGCACACCTCTGGGCAGCAGGAGCAGTAACGCGCCCAGCAGACTCAGGACCAGAGTCCAGGCCGGCGTGGTACTGGGCAGCCAGGCAGGCACAAGGACCGCCATCCAGCCCAGAAACACGAACAGCCCTTCCAGCGCTCCACCGGCCAGCCACAACAGACCCTCGCCCACGATCGGAACGGGCAATAACAGCGTGCCAATCAATGCGGCAGGCAGAACGATCACGCTGACCCAGGGCACAGCCAGCAGATTGGCGAGCGGACCGCTGATACTGATCGGCAGGTTCAACATCATCAGGATCGGCAGCAGGCCGACGGCAATCAGCCACTGGGCTCTTGTCCAGCTCTGCACCCAGCTCCAGGCACCGAGGCGGCCGCTGAAGATCAGGATCAGAATCCCGACTGCCGAGAACGACAGCCAGAACCCCGGCTGCAGACTCACCAGCGGCTCGAACACCAGCACGGCGTTGAGCGACAGCAATAAAGGCCAAGTCATGCCCAGATGCCGAAAGCGCAAACGCCAGAGCAGAACCAGCCCCACCATCACACAGGCACGGCGCACCGGCACGTCGAACCCGGCCAGCAACCCATAACCCAGCGCCGACGCGAACGCCAGACCGCACGCCCAAGGCAGCCACGGCAATGTTCGCGGCCATAGCCCCGAGCGTGCCAGCAGACTCACCAGCGCATAAATCACTCCAGCCAGCAGACTGATGTGCTGACCGGAGATCACCAGTAAATGCACCGTGCCGGTGTCCTGCAGCACTTGCCAGTCAGTGGTCGACAAGCCCGAGCCATCCCCCAGCACCAGCGCTGCCAGCCCGCCTTCGCGCCCCTGTGCGTCAACGGCCAGCAGCCGTTGGCGAATGGCATCGCGCCAGGCAGCACGCGCCGGCGCCAGCAACTGACCGTCCACCACGGTGCCGGTCGCGCCGATACGCTGGGCCAATAACCAGGCCTCGTAATCGAACGCTTCGGGATTAACCAGCCCGCCCGGCCGCTTGAGCTTCACCGCCAGTCGCCATCGCTCACCGCTGCGCACTTCAGGACCGCCATACCAGGCAATGCGCATCAGCCGGGGTAATTTCGCCCGTCGTGACACACCATCCGCGAGCTCGAAACGCACCACCCCCTCAGCCGCACTCGGCAACCCGACCACCTTGCCTTGCAGCCACAGCGTCTGGCCGTCGAGCCGGGACAGCAATCGATCATCCAGTGCCGATTGCGCCGAGACGCAAGCCCAGGTGAAGCCGAACAGAAAGAAGGCCAGCGGATAGGTGCGAAACGGCAGCAGCATCAAGGCCACGACGGGCATCAGCAGCAATAGCCAGGTATCGGGCAAGGCAGGTAGGAAGCGCAGGGCCAAGAGGCCGAGCGCGAGCGCGATCATCCCTGTGCGCATGAGAAGTACTCGAAGCGGAAAGCCTCAAGAATGAGCGCCGGCAAAGAAGTATGGGCAGGAGGTATGTTTCAGAATTTGAAAGGACAGGCTTGCAGACGCATCGACCCGCCCTAAGGCGGGCCGATGGTGAAAGTGTTACTGACGCATACCACGCCCACTGACCAGCAACCTTGCGCAACCGAAGTACAGCACGAAGGTGGCAACGATCATGAAGGCCAGGGCGATGCTGATCTTGATGTCGGAAACACCCAGGATGCCGTAACGAAAGGCGTTGACCATGTGCAGGACCGGGTTGGCCAGCGACACGGTCTGCCAGAACGGCGGCAGCAGGTTGATCGAGTAGAACACGCCACCGAGGTAGGTCAACGGGGTCAGCACGAAGGTCGGGATGATCGAGATGTCGTCGAAGTTACGTGCGAAGACAGCGTTGATGAAACCCAGCAGCGAGAAGATGGTTGCGGTCAGTACGACCACCACGATGGTCACGCCGAGGTGGTGAACCTGCAGGTCGGTGAAGAACATCGACAGCATGGTCACGATGAAACCCACCATCAGACCGCGCAGCACGCCGCCCAGCGTGTAACCGACCAGAATGGTGTGCGGTGATACCGGCGACACCATCAGTTCTTCGATCGAGTGCTGGAACTTGGCACCGAAGAAGCTCGAGACCACGTTGCCGTAGGAGTTGGTGATCACCGACATCATGATCAGCCCCGGTACGATGTACTGCATGTAGGTGAAGCCGCCCATGTCACCGATCTGGCGACCGATCAGGTTACCGAAGATGACGAAGTACAGGACCATGGTGATCGCAGGCGGCAGCAGGGTCTGCGGCCAGATGCGCATGAAACGGTGCACTTCACGGAACACGATGGTTTTCAGGGCAACCAGATTGGGGCGCAGCTCGCCGGTCTGAGCAGTCATAGCGCCACCTTCGCCAGGTTTTTTTCCACCAGAGACACGAACAACTCCTCAAGGCGATTGGATTTATTGCGCAGGCTCAGCACTTCAATGTTCTGTGCAGCCAGCTGGCTGAACAGCGCGGTGATGCCCACGTTCTTGTCGACCTGCACTTCCAGCGTATGGCTGTCGAGCAGACGGCTGGGAAAGCCCGGCAATTGCGGTGCGGTCTGCCAGGTCGCCTTGAGGTCGAGCAGAAACGTCTCGACGGTCAGGGTGCTGAGCAGTTGCTTCATGCTGGTGTTCTGCACGATCGTGCCGTGGTCGATGATGCCGATGTTGCGGCACAACTGCTCGGCCTCTTCCAGATAGTGCGTGGTCAGGATGATGGTGATGCCCTTGCGGTTCAGTTCGGTGAGGAACGTCCACATGGAGCGGCGCAATTCGATGTCCACACCAGCGGTCGGCTCATCGAGGATCAGCAGGCGCGGCTCGTGAATCAGCGCACGGGCGATCATCAGACGACGCTTCATGCCGCCGGACAGCGAACGCGAAGGCACGTCGCGCTTGTCCCACAGCCCCAGCTGGGTCAGGTACTGCTCGGCGCGTTCCTTGGCGATCTTCGCCGGAATGCCGTAGTAGCCCGCCTGGGTGACGACGATGTCGAAGGTTTTCTCGAACTGGTTGAAATTGAATTCCTGCGGCACGACACCGATGGAGCGCTTCAGCGCAGCAGGCTCGCGGTCCAAGTCATGGCCGAAAATGTTCACCGTGCCGCTGGTCTTGTTGACCAGTGTCGAAATGATGCCGATGGTGGTGGATTTGCCAGCGCCGTTGGGGCCGAGCAAGGCGAAGAAATCACCTTCGGCGACGTCCAGGTCGATACCACTCAGGGCCTGGAAACCGTTGCCGTAGGTTTTGGTTAGCTGCCGGATGGACAGAGCAGAAGACATATCGGAAAAGGTACCAAATCAGAATAGAAAGAAAGGGGTGGGCTGAAAGCAACTGAATGCGTCACTTTAGCCCGATCAGGCAATGGTGCTTGGCCGGGCCATTCAAGTACAGACACATTTGTTAATAGTAAATATCGAAGTGCCAGAAGGCTTGCGGCGAAAAGCTGACAATCAGGTCAACGAACTCATGACGGCCTTGCGGTACGCCGGACGCGTCTTGAGGCGTTCATACCAGGCTTGGAGTTGAGGCAGCGGCGGACGTTCAATCGGCATTTCAAACCAGGCGTAGGCGAAACAGCCCAGCGGGATGTCCCCCATCCCGAACGCCTCCCCCGAAAGGTAGGGCTGGCGGGACAAGGCTTCGTCAGCGACCAGCAGCAGGCTGTGCAGATGGATGATGCCCTCGTTGATGGCGTTCCAGTCCTGCTTGTCAGCCGGCGTGCGCACTACGCCCCAGAATACCGGACTAAATGGCGCAGCGATGGTCGAACTGGTCCAGTCCATCCATTTGTCTGCCAGGGCCCTGGCTTGGAGATCGGCGGGATACAGGTCGGAATCCGGAGCATGACGGGCGGCCAGGTAACGCACGATAGCGTTGGATTCCCAGAGCACGAAATCGCCGTCTTCGATCATGGGTATACGGCCGTTGGGGTTCTTGCTGCGGTACGCCGCTTCATTGACCAGTCCGAACGCACCACCGGCGTCCTGGGTCTCGTACGGCACGCCGACTTCTTCGGCAATCCAGAGTGCCTTGCGCACGTTGCTTGAATTCTTCCGACCCCATATCTTGAGCATTGCGTTCCCCTCGCAGTGGCTGTGAAAAACTGACTGCTCAGTCTACCCGATCCGCTGGCAACTTCCTTGTCAGGACAGGGTCACTATCGATGTCGCCCCACCACTGCCTGGCGACCAGTTCTTGAGCGTTGCGAACGCAGCGTTCATCACGGAGGAATACGTATGCTGCTGTTGTGGATTGTTGTGCTGGTCGTGGGCATTGCCTGGCTGGCGCACCGACGTACCGACCCGCTGCCCGCGTTGGGCGTAGTGGCGGTCTACCTGCTGGCGATGGGCATTTTCAGCCACGCTCCGGGCTGGCTGTTGACGATTTTCTGGATACTGTGGCTGGCGATCTTCATACCGATGATCCTGCCCGACCTGCGCCGCAAACACTTCACGGCGCCGATGTTCAGCTGGTTCAGGAAAGTCCTGCCACCGATGTCCGAAACCGAGCGTGACGCCATCGACGCCGGTACAGTCTGGTGGGATGGCGAACTGTTCAGCGGCCGTCCCGACTGGGACAAATTGCTGGCCTATCCAAAAGTCCAGCTGACTGAAGAAGAGCAGGCGTTCATCGACGGTCCGACCGAAGAATTGTGCGCGATGGTCAGCGACTGGGAAATCGGCCAGGCCATGGACCTGCCGCCGCAAGCCTGGGAGCACATCAAGCAGCACGGCTTCTTCGCGCTGATCATCCCGAAAGAATTCGGCGGCAAAGGCTTCTCGGCCTATGCCCACTCGCAGATCGCCATGAAACTGGCGACCCGCAGCGGCGACCTGGCTTCGACCGTGATGGTCCCCAATTCCCTCGGCCCTGCCGAACTGTTGCTTCATTACGGCACCGACGAACAGCGCAATCACTACCTGCCCCGCCTGGCGCGTGGCGATGACATCCCCTGCTTCGCCCTGACCGGCCCGCTGGCAGGTTCCGATGCGGGCGCGATGCCGGACACCGGCATTATCTGCAAGGGTGACTGGCAAGGCGAAGAAGTCATTGGTCTGCGCCTGACCTGGGAAAAGCGCTACATCACACTGGGTCCGGTCGCGACCCTGCTCGGTCTGGCGTTCAAGGCCTACGACCCCGAGCACCTGTTGGGCGAGGAAGAAGACCTGGGCATCAGTCTGGCGTTGATTCCGACCGACACACCGGGCGTCGAGATCGGTCGTCGTCACGTGCCACTGGGTGCCGCGTTCATGAACGGCCCCAACTCCGGCAAGGATGTGTTCATCCCGTTGAGCTACCTGATAGGCGGTCAGCCCATGCTGGGCAAGGGCTGGATGATGCTGATGAACTGCCTGTCGGTGGGTCGCTCGATCTCGCTGCCCGCAGTCGGCACTGGCGCGGCCAAATACACCAGTCTGGTGACCGGTCAGTACGCCAAGGTGCGAGAGCAGTTCAACGTACCGCTGTCGGCATTCGAAGGTATTCAGGAAGCGCTGGCGCGCATCGGTGGCAACGCCTGGCTGATGGACAGTGCGCGGATGCTCACCGCCAATGCCGTGGATCTGGGCGAAAAACCGTCAGTCCTGTCGGCCATCCTCAAATACCACCTGACCGAGCGCGGCCGCGAGTGCATCGGCCACGCCATGGACGTGCATGGCGGCAAGGGCATCATCATGGGCCCGAACAACTATCTGGGTCGCAACTGGCAAGGTGCGCCGATTTTCATCACCGTCGAGGGGGCCAACATTCTCTCGCGCAACCTGATGATCTTCGGTCAGGGTGCGATTCGCTGCCATCCGTTCGTGCTCAAGGAAATGGCATTGGCCGGGCGCACAGACCACGACAACGCACTGGCCGAGTTCGACACCCTGTTGCTCAAGCACATCGGCTTTGCGGTCAGCAATGCGGCCAGTACGTTGATTCTCAATCTGGGCTTCGGACACTTCGAGCGTGCGCCGGGCGACAGCCTGAGTCAGGGCTATTTCAGAGCGCTGAACCGTCAGGCCGCGGCTTTCGCCATGTTGGCGGATCTGAGCATGATGCTGTTGGGTGGCGAGCTGAAACGCCGCGAGCGCCTGTCGGCCCGCTTGGGCGATGTGCTCAGCCATCTGTACCTGGCTTCCGCGTCCCTCAAGCGTTACCACGACCTGGGTTCGCCGGACCATATGAGCCCGTTGTTCCGCTGGGCCATGGAAGAAAGCCTGGGACATTCGGAACGCGCGATGGACGAGATCCTGAGCAACTTCCCGAATCGCATTCTGGGCGGTCTGCTGCGGGTCATCGTCTTCCCGTTCGGCCGTCGCCACAAAGGCCCGTCGGACAGGCTCGACGCCGAAGTGGCTCAGGTACTGGGTCGTGCCAAGGGCGATCCGACGCTGGAAGAGCTGCTTGCAGGCTGCTACCGCCCGCAATCGGCCGAAGATCCGGTCGGCGCACTGCAACATGCCAGCGACCTGCTGAGTGCCGCGTATCCGCTGCACAAAAAACTGCAGGTTGCGTTCAAGGGCGGGCAGGTTCTGCCAGAAGCCGGCGAGCCACTCATCGACGCCGCGCTGCGTCTCGGGGTGCTGCAGGCTGATGAGGCGCAGACGCTGAAAAACGCTGAAGCGGCGCGTCGCAAGGTGATAGACGTAGATGATTTCGACAAGGAAGAGCTGACGCACACACCGGGCAAGATCCGCTGATTGACCCAACCTGACCCTCGCAGGTCAGTTGATCCACAAAACAGGCGCGCAGAGCTTTATACTCTCGCGCCTGTTTTTGCATTTGAGGATTACATCATGGCCGACGCCACTCTCGACCATCATCTCGGTCTGCTTGCGCACCTGCGCAGCATTCTAGTCGCGCTGGGCGAGGCCGAGCAGGTTCCAGAAGAA
Source organism: Pseudomonas sp. AC016 (assembly GCF_979253365.1). NCBI lineage: Bacteria > Pseudomonadati > Pseudomonadota > Gammaproteobacteria > Pseudomonadales > Pseudomonadaceae > Pseudomonas > Pseudomonas sp. AC016. The sequence continues at coordinate 5,004,790 of NZ_CEEDCC010000001.1, read as the reverse complement.
AGCCATGCACTGTTCATGGAGCGCTTCGACGAGCTGGTCGAGCAATTGCCGCAAGACCCTATCGAAAGCCAGTACCTGGGCCAGGACATTCTGTGTCAGGTCATCCAGCGCTACCCGCAGATCGCCCATCTGGTGCCGCGCGACCTGCTGTGGTTCTTTGCCGGTGACTGCCTGCATTTCATGCCTGACGATGAAATCGATCTGTATCAGGCCCTTGAAGAGCGCCGGTACGAAGCCGAGCAGAACGACGAGCCGTTCGACTGGAATCAGGAGAAGCAGTTGCTGGCGATGTCGACCCAGGGCAGCAAGCACTGACATGCTTTTCCAACGCGATGGTGAACACCGCCAATCGCGAATCCGCAGTCTGCGCCATTTGTGACGCGGAGCGTCACGGGAGGCATGCCCACGCAGAGCGATGGGCACGATCAGGGTTGAGGCAGACTCGCGGATAACACCTCTTAACTGATCCCCGCCAACAGTTCCCGCGCAAGACGCTGATGTTCTTCGTCAGACTCGGCGATCACCTGCAACAGGATTTCACGGGCCGACTCGATATCCCCGTCGTCGATCAACACTTGAGCCTGATTGATCTGGCTCAACGGTGGCTCCTCCAGATCCAGCAGGTCGAAGTCCGAATCGTCACTCATGAAGCTGTCGAGGAAGTCATCACTCAAATCGTCTGCAGCGGACGGCGCAATCACTTCGATGGGTTCTACGGCATCCGAATCCGAGAAGTCGCTGAGGAATTGCTCGTCAGACAGCTCGAATACTTCCGGCAATTGATTCAGATCTGATGAAAACCCCGGATCTACTTCAGGCCGATCGGCGGGTTTGGTGCGGGCAGGCGGTGCGTCGAACGGATCGACCAGATCCCAGTCAGCGTCCATCGACAACTCGTCCAGATTCAGCTGGAATTCGTCTGACGGCTCGGGATTCAGCGCTGCTGCCGTGGTTTCATCCAACTGCGTGATGGCAGGCTGCTCCTGTTCTGAAACAGGATCGGGGGCAGCCGCAGCGTTGGACTCAGGCGCGCTCTTGGCCAGCGAAACAGCCCCGACAGCAGCGGCCGTCAACGCTGTGGAGGCAGCGAGCGCCTCACGCGTCTTGAGCTGCGGATAACGTTCACGAACATCCTGAATGGCTTGCGGGGTCACACCGTGGTTCAGCGCAGACTGCTCCTCGGCAGCAAAACCGGTACTGTCGCCCTGCTCGGCCAGCAATTCGAGCAGCCTGATACGAATGTCTTCACGTTCCGGCTGTTTTTCAAGCGCATTGCGCAGGATGCCGATCGCTTCGCTGAAGCGCCCGTAGGCAATGTAGATGCTGACGCCGTCCAGCGCATCGGGGGCAGCGCCCGCCATGCGTTGTGAAGACGAGGCCTTGACCACGGGTGCGGCGACAGGTGCGACCACCGGCTGTGGCGCCACCGCAGGCACTTCGAAGACCGGGAGAACCGCGGCTTGAGCAGGTTTGATCAGCGGCTCGTCAGGCGTAACGGCAGGGGCCACGCTCTGAGTGCGTTGCTGCCGTCTTCTGTTATAGGCAAATGCCAGGAGCAGCAGAATGATCAACAGACCGGCCAACAGCACTGGAATGCTGAGGAAAGGTTCGCTTGGAGCCGCTGCAACGACAGGTGGTTGAACAGGCACGACCGCCGGTGGCGGTGTCGACACCTTGCTGGCGCCGGACTGAGCCTGCACGAGATCGGTTCGAAGCGCGGTGATCTGCTTGTCCTTGCCGACCAACTGGTCCTGCAGATCTGCGGTCTGCGCCTTGAGTTCTTCAAGCGCTTTGGTCAGTTGCTGGGTTTCGATGGCGGCCGTCGCCATCTGCTCGGCCGCCTCCCGGGCTTCGGCAGGTTGAACGGATGGCGCGGAAGGACTGGCTGTCGAAGGGCCACTTGTGGGCAGCACTGCCGAATCAGGCAGTAACAAGTCCTGCCCAGGCTTGAGGCCTGCCCCTTGGGCGAATACCTGAGGATTGAGCAGCCGTATGCCATCGGCCATCTGAGTGGTCGAGACCTTGCTGCCCTGGCCCTGAACACGGGCGGCAATGGCATTCAGGGTATCGCCGCTGAGAACCTTGTAGTGCTTGCCTTTGACAGCGGCCGGCGGCGCGACCGGCATGCGCGACTCGGGAGCCGCCGACTGTGCCGTGCGCTGCGTATTGCGACTGCGGGTCGCTGCGACGCCTTCGGGCGACGTCGCAGGATCGAGCAGGACGGTGTATTCGTGCAGCAGATCGCCATTGGGGCGGGACAGCTGCACCAGAAAACTCAGGTAAGGCTCGGTGACGGCTTTGTGCGAAACCACACGGATCACACCACGCCCGCCATTCAGCACAGGGGTGAAACGCAGATCATTGAGAAAGAACACGCGCTCGACGCCTGCCTTGGCGAATGCCTCTGGCGAGGCCAGCCTGGCCACAACATCTTCGGGGCTCAGACCATCGGCTTCCAATAACGCAATTTCGGCATTCAACGGCTGATTGAGCGCCGAGTGCAGGGTTATTTCACCTAGCCCCAACGCTGATGCCAGCGACGAATAAACCAGTGTCGAGGCTACGACAGACGCCGCCATCAGGCGCGTGTAAAAACGATGACCGACGGTGCGACCCGTACTCGCCTGAGAACTCTTCAGCATGCTAACCCTTATGGAAACCACAGCAGGCTTCTCACCTATCCCGATGAACTTCACTATCCGTGGCAAGAGTATGGGGGAGAACTCGCAGGCTCGTCTCAGGATCTTTCGAGATTGGCCAGAATTCGCGAGTGCACGCGTACGCACACCCGCAAGTCTTCCTCATCCACACCCTCGAAGAGTTCGACCCGCAACACATTGGCAATGGTTTCGATCTGTTCGATCAATGGCAGAGCCGTGTCGCAAAGCACGATTTTCTTCGCACGACGGTCCTCAAGCACCGCCTGACGCTGCACCAGTCCCTGGCCTTCAAGGCTGTCGAGCAACCGTGCAAGGGTCGGTCCCTCGACGCCAACGCTCTGGGCAAGTTCACGCTGGGTGGGCGCCTCACCGAAGCGGGCAAGGTGCAGGAGCACCAGCCAGCGAGCCTGAGAAAGGCCCATACCGGCCAGACGACGATCCAGTTCGGCCCGCCAGCCACGGGAAATCTGTGCGAGTTGCATCCCGAAACGATGTTCATCAGTCAATGGCATAGAGCACTCGTGATCAAAACTAACTATTAGCGAGCTAAGCATGCTCCTTGCAATCAGGCAAGCGCCCCACCGTGGCGTCTCGTCGCAGGTTCCTACATCTCGAATTCGGATTGCAGGGCGGCGCGCACGCAATACAGCACACCTTCAGGAACACGCCCAGTGAATTGTTCGATCACTGAAGAAACCGGGGGCAGTTCACCTTCCCCGTCCAGAAACGCATCCTGAATCTCGCCCAGCAAGTCTTCGGGCAGATCCAGTGCCTGTTCGACGGACAATTGCTGTTTGCCGATGGCTTCGGCCAGCAGGGTGTAGACATTCTTTTCCGAGCACTGCAACTGGCCGGCAATCTGTGCCGGGGTCATCCCGGCGTGCGCCAGACTGATCAGTTCATGACGCAGGTCGGTGACCACCCGTGGCGCTTCGGCCTTGCCGCTGAGCACTTCCAGAAACGCCTCGCCGTAGCGCTCCAGCTTGCGCGCGCCGACGCCACCGACCCTGGCCATTTCGGCCATGGAACCGGGTTTGCTGCGCAGCATTTCCAGCAGGGTCGAATCCGGGAAAATGACGTAAGGCGGCACCGCGTGTTCTTCGGCCAGCTTGCGGCGCAGCGTGCGCAGGGCTTCCCACTGCTCGCGTTCCTCGCCTCGCACCAGTTGACTGGCCGGGCTGCCGGAATGGCTCTTGGCGGTGGTCTGCGGCTTGAGATCACGACGCAGTTCCAGCGTGACTTCGCCGCGCAGCAGCGGACGGCAGGTGTCACTCAGACGCAGTCCGCCATAACCTTCCAGATCGATGTCCGCCAGACCGCGCGCGACCAGTTGCCTGAACAACGAGCGCCACTCACCTTCAGAGCGCGCCTTGCCGACGCCGAACACCGACAGGTGCTGATGGCCGAAGCTCTCCACCTTGTCATTGGACTTGCCGAGCAGGACGTCCACCAAGTGCCCCACGCCATAGCGCTGACCGGTGCGATAAATGGCCGACAGCGCCTGGCGCGCAGGCTCGGTGGCATCCCAGGTCTGCACGCCATCGACGCAGTTGTCGCAATGGCCGCAAGGGTTGGGCATGTCTTCATCGAAATAGGCGAGCAGCGTCTGGCGACGGCAGCGGGTTTCTTCGCACAGCGCCAGCATCGCATCGAGCTTGTGGTGTTCGAGCCGCTTGTGCCGCTCATCTCCTTCGGAGTTCTGCAGCATCTGCTTGAGCATCAGCACGTCCTGCAGACCGTAGGCCATCCAGGCATCCGCAGGCAGACCGTCACGCCCTGCCCGGCCGGTTTCCTGGTAGTAGGCTTCCAGCGACTTGGGCAGATCCATGTGCGCGACGAAACGGACGTTGGGCTTGTCGATGCCCATGCCGAACGCGATGGTCGCGACCATGATCAGGCCTTCTTCATTAAGGAAGCGCTTCTGATTGGCGGCACGGGTTTCGGAAGGCAGTCCTGCGTGATACGGCAGCGCCGGGTAGCCGTTCTCGCTGAGGAAAACCGCGACCTCATCGACTTTCTTGCGTGACAGGCAATAGACGATGCCTGCATCGCTGCGGCGCTCGGACAGAAACGCCAGCAACTGCTTGCGCGGCGACTCCTTGGGCACGATGCGGTAGAAGATGTTGGGGCGGTCGAAACTGGACAGAAACCGCTCGGCATTCTGCAGGTGCAGACGCGTGACGATTTCTTCACGTGTCCGCTTGTCGGCGGTGGCCGTCAGGGCGATGCGCGGCACATTGGGAAACAGTTCGGCCAGTTGACCCAATTGAAGGTATTCCGGGCGGAAGTCATGTCCCCATTGAGAAACGCAGTGCGCTTCATCGATGGCGAACAGTGCGATATCGAGGTTTTGCAGAAAGGACAGCATGCGCGGTTGAACGAGACGTTCCGGCGCCAGGTAAAGCATTTTGACTTCGCCCTGACGAATCCGGTTGGCCAGGTCGCGCTGCTGTTCGGCACTGAGTGTGGAATTGAGCGCAGCGGCCGAAACACCCAGTTCTTCAAGGGTCGCAACCTGGTCATCCATCAATGCGATAAGCGGCGAAACCACCACGCACAGACCGTCTCGCAACAGGCCGGGAACCTGGAAACACAGGGACTTGCCGCCGCCGGTCGGCATCAGCACCAGTGCATCGCCGCCGTTGGCTACACGTTCGATAATGGCACCCTGGCGACCACGGAAGCTGTCATAGCCGAAGATGTCTTTAAGTACGCGTTGTGCCTGTTCGAGCATAAAAACCCCAGATTGTCCTGCTGCACTGCAAAACGGGGGAGTATACCCGAGCGCTCACAGGCAATGGATGACTGGGACATGAGTGGTCGAAATTAACTGCAATGGGCCGCCGCGCTGGCGCCACAGGCGCTCAGGGCCTAGAATTCAGCATCGTTTATTTCCAAGGTAGTGCGTCCATGTCCTTCGCTGAGCAACTAACCCGCCTGCAAGTCTTCCTCGATGCAGATGAACTGCACGAAGAAGCACTGGACTACGTGGCCGCTCATGGCTACCTGACCGCCCTGTCGATCTGTTCCGAACCCGTGCCGGAGCGCGAGTGGATCGATGCCCTGTTCTCCGAGCCGCCACATTACGCGAGCGACGCCCAGCAGGTAGAGATCGAAGCCACTCTGATTGCATTGCAGGCCCATATCGCCCGCCAACTGGCGTCGGACGAAGAGTTCGAACTGCCATGCGATCTGGATCTGGGCGACGACCCGGATGATTCGGATCTGCGCGGCTGGTGCATCGGCTTCATGGAAGGCGTGTTCCTGCGTGAAAATGCCTGGTTCGAAAGCGCCGAAGACGAAGTCAGCGAAATGCTGCTGCCGATCATGGTCGGTTCGGGTCTGTTCGACGAGCAACCGGAGTTTTCCGATATCGCTCAGGACGCCAACCTGATGGACGACATGATCGTGCAGATTCCGGAAGCCCTCACCGCGCTGTACCTGCTGTGTCAGGCTCCGGACGAGAAACCGGCAATTCTCAAACCCCGTCACCACTGAGTCCGCGCCTATGGCGCAGGAGTCAACGCGCACCAGCCGTCACCGGCCGGTGCGCTATGTTCTGCTGGCCATCGGCTGGCTGAGCGTTGCGCTGGGCGTTGTCGGGATTGTGCTTCCAGTGCTGCCCACGACGCCTTTTCTGCTATTGGCTGCCGCGTGTTTCGCTCGCAGCTCCCCTCGTTTCTATCACTGGCTGGTCAATCACAAGCGGCTCGGCCCGTGGATCAAGGACTACCTTGAAGGCCGCGGCATTCCTCTCAAGGGCAAGGTCTACGCGATTGGCACGATGTGGGCCAGTATCAGCCTTTCCTGCTACCTCGTTCCCCTGCCGTGGGCTCGTGGCTTCATGCTGGTCAGTGCAGTGCTGGTGACGGTTTATATCCTCAGGCAGAAGACATTGCGCAGGCATTGAAGTCCTGTGGTGATTGTGTGGAAGACCCACCATGCCTTCAACGTCGCGCTGTCACGCAGCAAACACTGGACGTAGGAGCGGACTTGTCCGCGAATACCGTAGTTCAGCCGATAAATATTCGTTGGATGTGCAGCCCTTTTCGCGGACAAGTCCGCTCTTATCAAACAACCTGTAACTTACTGAAGAAACGCGATTTTTTGTAGGAGCGCGCTTGCCCGCGATTGCGTCATGTCAGTCACTGATTTTCTGTCTGTAAGAACCTATCGTCGGATTGCCGCCCAGACCAAGCGCGCTCCTACGGTCCGTGTTTGCTGAGCGACAGCGCTAGGTCGAAGACGTAGTGGCGCCTCCCACGAAGTTTGCTGCGCGGCAGCAATATATCGAAAACGTAGTGCCTCCCACAGTCAGCTGTTTGCCAGAGGCAGTCGCTAAACTACATCCACCTTCAACGAATGATCCCCCAGCATGCCGTTGATGATGGTTGCAGTGTCTGCACCTCCGGCAATCCAGCCACCGGCTCCCGGGGTGACGCCGAACTGCGCGGCGAGGTCGACGCCCGCAAGCTCGATGCTCTGGCTCGGATGACCCGCATCCACGCCCACTTCAAAGGTCGAAACCGGTTGTGTGCCGACACCATTGACCCGGACATGCAGGAAATCCTCCAGTGTTTCAACCTTCGCACCCATGCCCTGCAAGAGCTGGGACAGGTCGAGGCTATCGATACCGACGTTGAAATCAGTCACCCGATCATGGCCCGTGTCGCCCGCCAGCCACATGAACCGATCCAGCCCTTCACCGCCTGTCAGCACGTCGTTGCCCGGCCCGCCGATCAGCACATCGTTGCCGTTGCCGCCGTTCAGGCAATCATTACCGCCTGCTGCAAGCAGCACGTCGTCGCCATCCGTGCCGAGCAACAAAGGGCCATGCTGGTAATCGATACTGACCGCCGCAGCGTCCTGACCGCCATGCGCGTCCTGGATGAAATAGCTGCCCTGATAACCTGGGGTGGTATTAACCTGACTGTAGTCGATGCTCAGGCCCAATTGGTAATCCATCCCCTCATTGGGCACGCCCGGATCGGGCTGGTGGATCAGAATCAGCCGATAGGCGCTGTCCTCACTGGCAGTGAACGAACCGTCCGCCGCCAGACTGTGGAATTCGCCATCGTCCATCTGCCACGCCAATCCGACCTGACCGGAAAGCTGCCGGGTATCGACCGTCAGCTTTTCACCCGCCTTCAGCTCAACGCTGTACAGGTCCTGGTGATTGAAGGTGTCACCCTGCCAGGCACCCAGATAGCCGCTGAGCAGTACGGTGGCCGTCGCTGCATGAGTGACGTGAAAGTCGGAGCGCTGCAGATCCTTGATCCGGTTTTCCAGCACATCTTCCTGTCCGCAGAACCGGATCGTGTCCAGCCGTGGCGAAGAGAAGTCCGAAGCGGCGTCCCGCCAGCCCGTTTGAAACACGGTGGGAGTCGCGCTCAGTGGATCACCGCTGGGCGAATGATCGTTGGCCAGCAACGCAGCGGCGGGCACTTCGATGCTCGGGGCGAGGATGTTGGTGATGATGTGATCGGCAACGGCTTCGGGCGATGGCGTCGGTGCGCAGGGTTGCACATGAATCGACAACGTTGCGCCCGCCAGATCCCCGTCATGGTCACTGAGCACGTAACCGATGTTTTCCGTAACAGGCGTCCGCGAACTGCCCGGCGTGTAGCTGAACGCGCCGCTTTCCATGTTCACCACCAGGGTGCCGCCAGTCTGGGTGGCCAGGGTCAGCGTGCGCGCAGCACTGTCGAAGTGAGCCTGACCCGCACCGCCGCTGATGCTGCCCTGCCCGCTTCGGTCATAGGTGTAGGCCAACCCGTCGACCATCAATACCTTGACGAAGCCACCGTCGGCACCGAATGTGCCGCCCGCAAGCAGGCTGCCCTCTGTGCTGCCCTGAACCGTGCCACTGAGCACGGCGTTCAGTTCACGCGGCTCCAGAACGATCACCGAGCGCATGTCGGTGCCGGACTGCCCATCGTGTGCAATAGGGTCCAGGTACGTCTGGCTGACGTCGTTGCCGATACCGATGGCGAACGACTTGATGCTGTGAGCATCGAGAAAGGCCGTCCAGATCGCCTGTTCACCGGCATCGATGCCGTCGCCCTGGCTCGGGTCGGGCTGATGGTTGGGTTCGGAATGTTCGGGGGACAGCGTAGGGTTGCCGTCCGACAGAAAGTACGCCAGATTCTGCGCGCCCGTCAGACTGCCAGCGCTGAGAAACGCTTGCTGCGCGGCCGCCAGTGCTGCGTCGTAGTTGGTACCGTTGCCAGCCTCCAATGCATTGATGATGTCTCGGGCAGTGGCGACGTCTACCCAGACCGAACCGGGCAGGTCGGCCTGGCTGTTGAAGGTCACAATCTGTACGCGTACCTCGCCCATGGCGGCGTACTGATCGAGCAATTGGTTGATTGCCTGTTTGGCCAGGTCCAGCCGTGACAGACCATCGACGCCGCTCGCGCCCTTCATGCTGTCGGAGTTGTCGATGATCAGCAGCAGGTTCGAGTCTTGCGGCACGGGCGTTACCGTCAGTGCAATGTCGGTGGCGAGCGGCTGGTCATCTACAATGACGATGTCCAGCTGTCCGGTGCCCACGTCTCCATCGTGATCGACGGCCACCACCTTGATGGTCTCACCCAGCGTATTGGCACCCTCGCCGTTCGGGTGCGTCAGCGGATTGAGAAAGGTGTAGCTGTAACTGACCTGGCCACTGACCGGGTCGTAGCCCGTGATGCTAAGGCTGTTGCCCAGCGCAGTCAGCACAGACTGAGAGAAGTCCATGACAACGCCTGCCCTGACGATTTCTACGCCGCCGACCACCAGACTCTGCAGACCGTCAGGCGCCCTGACGATGAAGCTGCCGGTCTGCGTCAACGCCGCCGGATCAGGCGCCGAGCCGCCGCACAGATTGGCTTCGTGAAACGTCAGTTCGCTGCCCGATACGCTGACGCAGTGATTGACCGGGGGCTCAACGGGCGGTTCGACCGGTGGCTCTGTGGGCGGCTCTGTGGGCGGCAACGGGGGTTCGATTACAGGCGGTTCAGTAATAGGCGGTTCTATAACGGGCGGCTCGGTGATCGGCGGCTCGACGAAGGGCGGCTCAGGAGCCGGTGCAATCACGTCATCAGGCAGGGCTGGGGCATCCCCACCGCCACGTGCAAAGACGTCTCGCCCTTCAGGAAAGATCGGTGTCATCACCAAGCCCTCGGTGTCAAAGCCGACCACCGGCAGAACCTCGCCGCCGGTTTCGCTGAGCATGACGACCGTGTGCCCTCCACCGCCTGCATTGACTTCAGACTCACTCGAAGACCCGTGATCATCGGCGGTCACGATGCCGAGTGTCGGAGTCAGCGGATCAAGGGTTTCCACATGCGGAGCCTGATCGTCGAGCACGGCCGCATCAAGCAGCACGCGACTGTCACGCCCCAGGGTCAGCTCTCGACCGCTCTCCAGCCGGATAGCGACAGCCCCGTCAGACCCGGCCTGCACCTGTTCGCCGATGAACACCCGATCGCCGGCAACCAGCAGCCTCTTCGAACCGTCGCCCGCTACCGCAAACACATCGCCCAAGACTCTCCACACTGTTCCGATGACGCTCGCCATAGGCTTCTCCACTGTCGTGATGATCAGCGCTGTCACTGCCTGGCAACACGTTCGACTTCGGTACGCGTGTAACGCCTCGGTGCTGAAAAATAAATAATCGCCAAAATATCGACATCCCTCGCGCTTGAGGCTCTCAGGGCTGAAGACTGTACACATAGACGCATGACAATATTTCGTCAGTCCGACGCCAACCTTCTACTGACGCCCATAATTGCTTGAAATATCGATTTTCGAGCGAACAACCATCGCTCGAAATGGAAAAAACGCATAAGTTTTTTTTGGCATAACCCCTATGAAAAAAGCGTCTGAGGTTTTCTCAAAGTTGTTCTTAGCTGTGTTGTTACACGCCTGATACGGCTGACACCACACGAATCGTCACTTTTTTGGCGATCAGGAACCACCTTACGGAGAAGTCCTCCATGCGCGATTTAACCCCGCTTTACAGTGCTGTGGTCCTGGCAGTGGCCTGTGCGCAAGCGCAAGCCATTTCGCTGACTGAAGCCATTCAAAGCACCCTCGACAATCACCCTGAAGTACAGGCAGGCAAACATGAACGCCTGTCTGCAGATGAAGAGCTGAATGTGGCCAAGGGTGGTTATCTGCCAGTGGTTGACGCCATTGCCGCCTACGGCAGACAGAAGAACGACAGCCCGAGCACACGCGCACTGTATGGGCACAACACCGAAGCCATGACCTACACCCAGTCGGAACTGCGCCTGCGTCAGTTGTTGTTCGACGGTTTCAACACGCCGAACGAAATCGGACGCACACAAGCGGTGGTCAACTCGCGGGCCTACTACGTACAAGGGACGTCGCAGAGCCTGGCGTTGCGCGCTGTCGAGGTGTACCTGGAAGTGCTAAAGCGTCGCGAACTGCTGACGCTGGCGAAAAACAACCTGCAGGCGCACCTGCGCATCAATGACCAGATCAACCTGCGCAGCGAGCGAGGCGTCGGCAGCCTGGCCGACCGTGATCAGTCGCTGGCACGTCGCGCCCTGGCGCAAAACAACTTCCACACCGCGCAGGTAGATCTGGCTGACGCTGAAGCCAACTTCCAGAGCGCCGTGGGTCGCCTGCCTGACGAACTGGAATCGCCACCCTCGATCAAGGGCGAAGTGCCGCTTAGCCTGAGTGATGCGCAGCAAAGCATGCTGCTCAACAACCCTTATCTGAAGTCGGCGCAGGCCGATGTCCAGGCGGCCGAAAAACAGTACGAAATCGCCAAGGCCCCTTTCTACCCGCGCTTCGACGCCGAACTGGCAATCGGGGCCAACGACAACCTGCAGGGCGAACGCGGCCACGACAACGAATGGCGCGCCGCCGTGGTGATGAATTACAACCTGTTCAACGGCAACCGCGACAAGGCGCGCATGCGCTCCAATGCGCACAAGACCGGTCAGGCAATGGACATTCGCAACAACGCATTGCGCATGCTCAACGAGAACATGTCGCTGGCATGGAATGCCATGAGCAACGCCCGTCAGCAGACACCGATTGCACGTGAATACGTCGAATCGACGACCCGCGTGCGCACGGCTTATCAGGATCAGTTCGGGCTGGGCCAGCGCAGCCCGCTGGATCTGCTGGACAGCGAAAACGAGCTGTACAACGCCAGCCGTCGCTACACCGAAGTGCGTTACACCGAGGAACTGGCCATGTACCGGGTGCTGGCCAGTGAAGGTGAGCTGCTGCGCAAACAGCGTGTGGTACTGCCTGCCGAAGCAGTGGCGCTGAACGAGGTGCAGAGCGAAGCCCGCCTGCCCGAACTCAAATAAGCCGCGACCGGGAGCACGCTCTTGAACAGTCTGAAAATGCCTGATGCCGATATGCATGAAGCATCGTTCACCGATGTCGAGGATCCGTTGCTCGACGGCCTGATGATGCTCTGCCGGTTGCATGGCCGATCCAACAGCCGCGCCAGCCTGAGTGTGGGTTTGCCGATGAGCAATCAGCGGCTCGAACCCTCGCTGATGCCAAGGGCCGCTGCCCGCGCCGGTCTGCAGGCGCGCTGGCTGCGTCGCGATCTGGAACAGATCCACGCGATGAACCTGCCCGTGCTGCTGTTGCTGAAGGACCAGCATTGCGCGGTGCTGGTGCGTCGTGACAAATCAGGCCGACTGTTGATCCTGCCCTCGGAAAACCAGGGCGGCGAGCAGTGGGTCGCGCCTGAACAACTGGCGCAGCGCTACACCGGTCAGGCGCTGTTCGCCAGCCCGCACCATGAACTGGAACAACTGCGCTCGCCTCTGCTGCCCAGAGTGACCTCCTGGTTTCGCGACACCGCAAGACTGTCCCGAAGACTGTATGGCGACGCGATTCTCGCCAGCCTGCTGATCAATGTGCTCGGCCTGATGGTCCCGCTGTTCGTCATGCAGACCTACGACCGCGTGGTGCCCAATCAGGCCACCGCAACCCTTTGGGTGCTGGTCATCGGTCTGCTGATCGGCACACTGTTCGAAATGGGCCTGCGCCTGATCCGCGCCCGGCTGCTGGATCAGGCGGGCAGCAAGACTGATCTGATCCTTTGCGCGACGCTGTTCGAGCGCATCATCGGCATGAACCTCAAGGCGCGCCCGGCCACGGTCGGGGGCTTTGCCCAGAGCATTCATGACTTTCAGGGACTGCGCGAGTTCCTGACCGCCGTGACCCTGACCAGCCTGATCGACCTGCCTTTCGCGATTCTGATGCTGGCGGTCATTGGCCTGCTGGGCGGCTGGCTGGTGCTGATTCCGCTGCTGGCCTTTCCGCTGACGGTCGCCTTTGCCTGGGCGATTCAGATTCGTCTGCGTGACACGGTGCAGAAAAGCCTGAGTCTGGGTGCCGCGCGTCAGGCCTTGCTGATCGAAACCCTCGGCGGTCTGGAAACACTCAAGGCCTGCAATGCTCAGAGTGAACGTCAGCATCAGTGGGAAAGCACCCACGGCGCCCTGAACCGACTGGACAGCCGCGCCCGTCACCTCGCCGCACTGGCCAGCAACGGCACACTGTTCGTGCAGCAGTTCTGCGGCATGGCCACGCTGGTCGCCGGGGTCTACAGCATCATCGGCGGGCACCTGAGCGTCGGTGCGCTGGTGGCGACTTACATGTTGGGGAGCCGGGTGCTGGCGCCGCTCGGGCAAGTCGCGGGGCTGATCACCCGCTACCAGCAAGCGCAACTGACGATGAAAAGTACCGACGCGTTGATGGCATTGCCTCAGGAACAGGCGCCGGAAAAACGCCCGCTGCAAACACCACCGCTCAAAGGCGCGGTGAGCATCAGCAACCTGCGTTTTGCCTATGAACCCAAGGGTGCGCCGGCCCTGAACGGTATTCGCTTCAGTCTGGAACCTGGGGAACGCGTCGGCATCATTGGCCGCAGCGGTTCGGGCAAAAGCACACTGGCGCGTCTGCTGATGGGCTTTCGCACGCCGGACGAAGGTCAGGTGCTGTTCGACAACCTGGACCTGCAGCAACTGGACATCAGTGAACTGCGCCAACAGATCGGGTACGTCGCCCATGATTTGCCGCTGCTGGCGGGCAGCCTGCGCGACAACCTGTTACTGGGCGCACGCCAGGTGAGCGACACGCGCATGCTGGAAGTGGCACGCATCACCGGCGTCGATGAGCTGGCGTTGCGTCATCCGCGAGGCTTTGACCGGCCCGTCGGCGAGCGCGGCCAGTTGCTCTCCGGCGGGCAGCGGCAGAGCGTATTGCTGGCGCGCGCCCTGCTGCTGGACCCGCCCATTCTGCTGCTCGACGAGCCTACCAGCCACATGGACAACGCCAGCGAAGAACACCTGCGCCAACACCTGCATCGCCTGATGCCCGGCAAGACCCTGCTGCTGATCACCCATCGTCTGTCGATGCTGACCCTGGTCGACCGCCTGCTGGTGCTCGACCACGGCAAGCTGGTTGCAGACGGCCCGAAGGACGCTGTCATCGAAGCACTGCGCAAGGGCCAGATCGGCCCGGCGCCGGTTTGAAGGAGAATATTCATGACCACGTCCGGCAGCCGTCACGTCGAGCACAGGTTCCTGCCCTATCGGTCTGCCGCGCTGGCAGCCCCCTCGTCACGCGCCATGAGCCTGACAGTGTGGATTGCCGCCGCACTGTTGCTTGGCGCTTTGCTCTGGGCCGGATTCGCGGTGCTGGAAGAAGTCACCACCGGCGAAGGCAAGGCCATTCCGTCGAGCAAGGTGCAGGTCATCCAGAACCTGGAAGGCGGGATCGTGAGCGATATATTTGTGCGAGAAGGTCAGGTGGTGGACAAAGGCGACACCCTGCTGCGCCTCGATGACACGCGATTCATGTCCAGCCGCAGCGAAAGCGAAGTCGACCGTCTGACCCTGACCGCGCAAGTAGAGCGGCTGGCCGCCGAGGCCGAAGGTCGTGCGCTGACGCTGCCTGCTGAAGTGACGTCCAGCGCTCCGCAAGTGGCTGTCGACGAGCAGGCGCTGTATGAATCCCGGCAGCGGCGACTGGCCAGCGAGCAGCGCACGCTCAACGAGCAATTGCGTCAGAAGACCCAGGAATTGGCCGAGTTTCGTTCCAAACAGGAGCAGTTTCGCAGCAGCCTGGCGCTGGTTCAGCAGGAGCTGGACATGTCGGCACCGCTGGTCAGCTCCGGCGCAGTGTCCCCGGTGGAAATCCTGCGCCTCAAACGTAACGCTGTAGAACTTCGCGGCTCGATGAACGCCAACACTCTGGCAATCCCGAGGGCCGAGGCGGCCATCAGTGAAATAAAAAGCCGGGTGCAGGAATCGGAACTCGCGTTTCGCGCTGACGCTGCCCGCGAACTCAACGAAAAGCGCAACGACCTGGCCCGAATCAGCGCCAGCCGTATCGCCATCGACGACCGAATGAGCCGTACGACAGTGGTGTCGCCGGTGCGCGGCATCGTCAAGACCCTCAAGGTCAACACCATCGGCGGCGTGGTTCAGCCCGGCAGCGACCTGCTGGAAATCGTGCCACTGGAAGACAACCTGCTGATCGAAGCGAAAGTGCGCCCGCAGGACGTCGCCTTCCTGCACCCCGGCCAGAAGGCCATGGTCAAGTTCAGCGCGTACGACTACACCCTTTATGGCGGCCTGCCTGCGCGCCTGGAAATGATCGGCGCCGACACCATCACTGACGACAAGGACAACAGCTTCTACCTGATACAGGTGCGCACCGACAGCAATCACCTGGGCAGCGACAGCAGGCCGCTGCTGATCATCCCCGGCATGATCGCCACCGTGGACATCATCACCGGGGAGAAAAGCGTGCTGGATTACCTGCTCAAGCCGGTACTCAAGGCCCGGGCCGAAGCGTTGCGTGAGCGGTGAGTCGTGCAACGCTTGCTGAAACCTGTAAGCCACTGAAAAAAAGCGATTTTTCGGGAGGCGGCTTGCCGGCGATGCAGCCGACGCAGTCTGTCAGGAAAATCGCGTCATCGTTCATCGCCCGCAAGCCGCCTCCCACGGGTTGTTGTTACTTCTTCTTGTCCTTGGCGAACGCAGCCTCAAGCGCTTCGTTGAGCGTGCGCAGTACCTTGACCCGGGCCCAGCGCTTGTCGTTGGCTTCGACCAGCGTCCAGGGTGCGATTTCGGTGCTGGTGCGGTCGACCATTTCGCCGACGGCCTGACGGTATTGCGGCCACTTCTTGCGGTTGCGCCAATCGTCCTCGGTGATCTTGTAACGCTTGAACGGGATCTGCTCACGCTCCTCGAAGCGCTCCAGTTGGGTCTGTTCATCAATCGCCAGCCAGAACTTCACGACCACGATGCCGAAATCGGTGAGCTGTTCTTCGAAGTCGTTGATTTCGGAGTAAGCGCGCATCCAGTCGGATTCGCTGCAGAAACCTTCGACCCGCTCCACCAGCACGCGCCCGTACCAGGAACGATCAAAAATGGTGAACTTGCCGCGTGCCGGAATCTGTCGCCAGAATCGCCACAGATAAGGCTGAGCGCGCTCGTCCTGAGTCGGTGCGGCAATCGGCACGATGGCGTACTGCCTCGGGTCCAGGGCCGCCGCAACACGACGGATCGCCCCGCCCTTGCCGGCCGCATCGTTGCCTTCGAACACCGCCACCAGCGCATGACGCTTCATCCGCTTGTCGCGCAGGTTGCCGGACAGGCGCGCCTGCTCGGTGATCAGCGCTTCCTTGTAATCATCCTTTTCCAGACTGCGGCTCAGGTCGAGGCTGTCCAGCAGGGTCAGCTCTTCGTCGTGGCTCGCCTGCGGGCCTGCGCTCTGCGACTTGACCTCAGGTTCGACCTTGTTCAGTGCCGCCTGCATGCCTTCGAGCAGCAAGCGCCCGACGGTGAGGCTGCGATAATTGGCGTCCACGCCTTCAATGACATGCCACGGCGCGTATTCGCGGCTAGTGCGGCGCAACACACGCTCACCGAAGCGCACGAACTTGTCGTAGGTTCGGGACTGCTGCCAGTCCAGCGGGCTGATGCGCCAGCTGTGCAACGGGTCGTCCTTCAGCGTCTTGAGGCGCAATTTCATCTGCTTCTTGGACAGGTGAAACCAGAACTTGAAGATCACCGCGCCTTCATCGCAGAGCATCTTTTCCAGACGTTCGGCACCGCTGATGGCCTGATCCAGTACCGCATCCTTGAAACGACCGTGCACCCGGCCCTGCAGCATCTGGCTGTACCAGTTGCCGAAGAAAATCCCCATGCGCCCCTTCGCGGGCAATTGTCGCCAGTAGCGCCAGACCGGTGGATGGGCCAGTTCCTCGTCAGTCTGCTGATCGAAGGTGCGCACCTCGATATAACGCGGGTCCATCCATTCGTTGAGCAGCTTGACGGTCTCGCCCTTGCCCGCGCCTTCGATGCCATTGATCAGCACGATGACCTGCCGTCCGGCCTGCTCATGCAGATCGTACTGGGCTTCGAGCAACGCCTCGCGCAAGGCTGGCACGGCGGCCTCGTAGGTTTCGTCGTCGATGGCGTGACCGATTTCAGCGGATTCAAACATGCACTGCTCCCTTCATGATCGGGGCCGGGGATGATGGCCAGATGCATATAGTGACCACCGAATGCCCACATGGGTCAATCGGTGCAACAGCAATGCCGCTTTTATCCGCACACACGGCTAAAATGCGGCCATTGCCACCGCTGAGCCGAACATGACCATTACCCGCCACGCCCAGATCGACTGGGACGAACACGGCAATCCGCATTCGCGTACGTTTTCCGATGTGTACTTTTCCACCGAATCCGGTCTTGAAGAGACGCGCCATGTGTTTCTGGTGCAGAACGACCTGCGCCGACGCTTCACGGAATTGCCGGAAGACGGACGGCTGATCATCGGTGAAACCGGTTTTGGCACCGGGCTCAATTTCCTCTGCGCCTGGCAGTTGTTCGAAGAATGCGCCCGCCCCGGTGCAAGGCTGCAGTTCGTCAGCTTCGAAAAATACCCGTTGAGCCGCGACGACCTGCAACGGGCGCTGGCGTTGTGGCCGGAGCTGGCGGCGTTCGCAGATCCTTTGCTTGATCAGTACGTGGCCGTGCATGAGGGCTTTCAGCGCATGGTGTTCGATCAGGGCCGGATCACGCTGACGCTGCTGATCGGCGATGCGCTGGACATGCTGCCACAGCTCGACGGCCAGATCGATGCATGGTTTCTCGATGGCTTCGCGCCCGCAAAAAACCCCGAGATGTGGACACCGGAGCTGTTTGCCGAGTTGGCGCGACTGTCGACGACAGCGACGACCATCGGCACCTTCACCAGCACCGGCTGGGTACGCCGCGCACTGAATGCTGCGGGTTTCAAGATGAAGCGCGTGCCGGGAATCGGTCATAAATGGGAAGTGCTGCGCGGTACGTTCATCGCGTGGCCTGAAGAGGCCGTCCCTGTGCCCGCCGCCAAACCCTGGTTCGCCCGTCCGCCTGCGCTGCACAATGAGCGCAAGGCATTGGTGATCGGCGCCGGGCTGGCCGGTTGCGCCACGGCCGAGAGCCTGGCGAACAGGGGCTGGCAGGTGAGCCTGCTGGAGCGTCATGCCGCGCCCGCGCAGGAAGCGTCGGGTAATCCGCAGGGCGTGTTGTACCTCAAGCTGTCGGCGCACGGCACGGCGTTGTCCCAATTGATTCTCAGCGGGTTCGGGCATACCCGGCGCCTGCTCGAACGCTTGCAGCGCGGTGTGGACTGGGACGGTTGCGGTGTGCTGCAACTGACCTTCGACGACAAGGAAGGCAAACGTCAGGCACAACTGGCCGAGGCCTTTCCCGAATCGCTTCTGCACCTGCTGGACCAGTCTGCGGCCCAAGCACGCAGCGGTATCCGGCTGGCCAGCGGCGGGCTGTTTTACCCGGAAGGCGGCTGGGTTCATCCGCCTGCCCTCTGCGATGTGCAGGCCACCCACCTGAACATTCGGTTGATCGCTCATCACGAGGCGCTGGAACTGCGTCAGGTCGGTGGGCAGTGGCAGGCGTGGGATAACGAGCGCTTGATCGACAGCGCGCCAGTTGTGGTGCTGGCCGGTGCCGCCGACATCAAACAGTTTCCGCAAAGCGCGGAGTTGCCGCTCAAGCGCATTCGCGGGCAGATCACTCGCCTGCCGCAGACCCCGGCCAGCACGGCATTGAGCACGGTGGTCTGCGCCGAAGGTTACGTCGCGCCCGCGCGCCTGGGCGAACATACGCTGGGGGCGAGCTTTGACTTCAACAGCGTCGATCTGACGCCCAATCTGGCCGATCATCTGGGCAATCTGCAGATGCTTGAGAAGATTTCCCATGATCTTGTACAGCGTCTGGAAGCAGCAGACCTGCCACCCGAGCAACTGCAAGGCCGCGCCGCGTTTCGCTGCACCAGCCCCGATTACCTGCCCATTGTCGGCCCGCTGGCGGACCGTGAAGCATTTATGGAAGCTTTCGCTGCACTGGGCAAGGATGCACGTCAGGTGCCGGACGTCGCCTGTCCCTGGCTGGACGGTTTTTACGTCAACAGCGGCCACGGCTCACGTGGATTGATCACCGCCCCGCTGTGCGCCGAACTGCTCGCCGCCTGGCTCGACGACGAACCGCTGCCGCTGCCTCGCAGCGTCGCCGAAGCCTGTCACCCGAACCGGTTTACCTTGCGCGGATTGATTCGGGGCGAGCATAAAGTCTCTGACTGAATGCGTACCCGTGGGAGGCGGCTTGCCGGCGATGGCGTCAGCTCAGTCGCTGATGTGTTGCTTCGGAAAATGCATCGCCGGCAAGCCGCCTCCCACAGTCCGTTGGTTGCAGCAAGACTTGTGTATAACGATGAGTGCAGAGCGATAAGCATGCAGCCCGTAAGGCTCTGCGTCACATTCCCGGCCTTACGCGAGTGTTCAGCGGAACACGCTGCCCTTAGCGCAATCAGTATTAAGCCACTCAGCGACGCACACTCGCTCAGCCGCTATCCTTATTGTCAGTACATCCAGTCGAGCCCCTCATGTTGCAAGTGCGAGACGTATTCAAGAATTACACCACGGCTCAAGGCCCATTGGCGGTTTTGCGGGGTGTCGATCTGCACATGGCGCGAGGTGAAAGCCTGGCGTTGATGGGCGAATCGGGCAGTGGCAAGAGCACGCTGCTGCATCTGGTCGCCGGGCTTGATCATGCAGACTCAGGCACGATCGAAATCGCCGGGCAGCGTCTGGACCTGATGAACGAAAGCCAGCTGGCAAACTGGCGGCGTACGGAAATCGGTCTAGTGTTCCAGCAATTCAACCTGATCGGCAGCCTCAAGGTTGCCGATAACCTGGCGTTTCAGGCGCGTCTGGCCGGGCGCTACGACCCGATCTGGCAGGCACGGCTGGTCGAGCGCCTGGGTCTGGATGCGCTGCTGGACCGTTATCCCGAGCAGTTGTCCGGCGGCCAGCAGCAACGTGTCGCCATCGGCCGCGCCCTTGCCTCCCGGCCGAGTCTGCTATTGGCGGACGAACCCACTGGAAACCTCGACGAAACCACCAGTGGCGAAGTGCTGCAATTGTTGCTGGACCTGCTCGACGACAGCGCAACCACCCTCCTGATGGTCACTCACAGCCCGCGCATCGCAGCACGACTGGCGCGCACACAGGTGCTGCATCTGGGCCGCCTGGCGAACGAAGGCGAGCGCTGACATGCGGGTGTTTTACTGGACGTTGCGCGCCCTGCTCAGCCACTGGCGACGCCACCCCGTGCAGTTCTTCAGCGTGCTGACCGGGCTGTGGCTGGCGACGGCACTGTTGACCGGCGTCCAGGCATTGAACAGTCAGGCGCGGGAAAGCTATCAGCAGGCCAGCCAGTTGATTGGCGGCCAACCGCAGTCCTACATCGAAGCGGCCGACGGCAAGGTGTTCCCACAGGACCTGTTCATTCAATTGCGTCGTGCAGGCTGGCCGGTGTCGCCCATGGTGCAGGGCCGGATCACGCTCAAAGGGCACGAAGACCAACGGCTTCAACTGATGGGCATCGAGCCTGTGACCTTGCCCAAAGGATCCTCACTGGCGGGGCAAAAGCTTGATGCGCAACAGGTCGTGGACTTCCTTGCGCCGCCGGGGACGACCTGGATCTCGCCGCAGACCCTGCAGGCACTGAACCTCAAGGAAGGCCAGCAACCTGTGGCGGAAAACGGCGAATCGCTGCCGCCTCTGCGCGTGACGCCGGACATGGCCCCCGGCCTGCTGCTCACCGACATCGGTTTTGCCCAGCCGCTGCTCGGTGCCAACGGCCAACTGTCTCGGCTGCTATTGCCCGAGGGATTCTCAGCGCCCATGCCTGATCCGCTGGCAGGCAAACTGGTGATGAGGAAAGCGGGCGAAGAAAACAATCTTGAGCGCCTGACCGAAAGCTTTCACCTGAACCTGAATGCACTGGGTGTGCTTTCATTCATTGTCGGTTTGTTCATCGTACACGCGGCGATCGGTCTGGCGCTCGAGCAACGCCGCGGCCTGCTGCGCAACCTGAGAGCCTGCGGTGTTACCGCCCGAATGCTGATTGCAACGCTGGGCATGGAGCTCGGTGCTCTGGCGCTGCTCGGCGGGTTATTCGGGGTAATCAGCGGCTACCTGCTGGCAAGCCTGCTGCTGCCGGACGTCGCTGCCAGCCTGCGAGGGCTTTACGGCGCCGAAGTCGCCGGGCAACTGAATCTGAGCGCAGGGTGGTGGTTCAGCGGCATCGGCGTCAGCCTGCTCGGCGCGCTGCTGGCGGGTGCCAACAGCCTGCTGCGCGCCGCTCGCATGCCTTTGCTGGCACTGGCCGACGCACAGGCGTGGCAGCAGGCTCACGCTCGCTGGCTGCGGCGCCAGGGCTGGGTCGCAGTACTCTGCGCAGTCGTCGCACTGGCTGCCCTGTTGCTGGGCCATTCGTTGTTACTGGGATTCGTGCTGGTGAGTTCGATACTGCTCGGCGCTGCGCTCGGTCTGCCTGTACTGCTGGATGCAGTGCTCGGCACGCTGCTCAAACGCAGCCGTTCGGTCACAGGCCAATGGTTCCTGGCCGATTGCAGACAGCAGTTGCCTGCACTAAGCCTGGCGCTGATGGCACTGCTGCTGGCGATGGCCGCCAATATCGGCGCGGGCAGCATGACCTCGGGCTTTCGTGAAACCTTCAACAGTTGGCTGGAGCAGCGCCTGACCGCTGAACTGTACGTCAGCCCGCAGAACCCTGCTCAGGCCGAGCCGCTCCAGACCTGGCTGAACCAGCAACCGGAGATCAAGGCCGTGCTGCCGAACTGGCAGGTGCCGGTACAGATACAAGGCTGGCCCGCCGATCTGTTTGGCGTGATTGATCACACAACTTATCGCCAGCATTGGGAGTTGCTCGAAGCCTCGAACGACGCCTGGGACCAGTTGGCCAGTCAGGACACCATCATGCTCAGCGAGCAGATGGCACGTCGTCTCAAGCTGGGGCTGGGCGACACGTTGAACATTCCTTTGCCCACAGGCCAATGGTCGGCACGTATCGTGGGTATCTATGCCGATTACGGCAACCCCAAGGGCCACTTGCTGGTCAACGCCAGGCACCTGCTCGCTCACTGGCCGAACCTGACGCCCGTGCGCTTCAATCTGCGAATCGATCAGCCCGCCATCGCACCGTTGATCACTGCGCTAAGGGAGCAATTTGTGCTGGATGACAGCCACATCATCGACCAGAGCCAGCTGAAAAGCTGGTCCAGTCAGGTATTCGAGCGCACGTTCGCAGCCACCGCTGCACTCAATAGCCTGACCCTGGGCGTGGCCGGGATAGCGCTGTTCATCAGCCTGCTCACCCAAAGCCAGAGTCGCCTCGGTCAGCTCGCGCCACTGTGGGCGATGGGTGTGACACGACGCAAACTGATGCTGCTCAACCTTGGCCAGACGTGGATGCTGGCGGTACTGACTCTGCTGCTGGCTCTGCCATTGGGCATAGCGCTGGCCTGGTGCCTGAATGCGGTCATCAATGTGCAAGCATTCGGCTGGCGATTGCCGCTTCGGGTCTTCCCGCTGCAATTGCTGCAACTGATGTTGCTTGCGATGGTGGCGACGTTGCTGGCTTCGGCCTGGCCTTTGTTCAAGCTGTACAGAAGTCGTCCAAGCGATCTGTTGAGGACGTTTGCCCATGAACGCTAGATGGCTGCTCCTCATGCTGGCTCTGTTGCTGAGCGCCTGCGACGACAAGCCGATGCCGGACAACGGTTTCGCCGGGCTGGGCAACACCGCGGACGCGTACAGCCAGGTCACACCGGGCCGGGTGTTTTCGTTCCCGCAGGATCATGGACAGCACCCCGGTTTCCGCCTCGAATGGTGGTACATCACTGCCACCCTCAAGGACGACAAGGGCGAGCAGTTCGGCGTGCAGTGGACGCTGTTTCGCAACGCCATACGGCCAGGCACTCAGACCGGCAGCGGCTGGAACGACGGCACGGTCTGGCTGGGGCACGCTGCGGCCACATCGGCGACCCGGCATTACGTGGCAGAGCGCTACGCCCGTGGCGGTGTCGATCAGGCCAATGTCACCACAGCGCCGTTCTCTGCGTGGATCGACGACTGGTCGATGAGCAGCGACTCGCACACTGACGACCCGCTGGCAAGCGTCCAACTGAAGGCCAGCGGCAAGGATTTCCGCTATCACCTGAATCTCACGACGGCCCAGCCAGTGGTGCTGCAAGGCAAGGAAGGCTACAGCCGGAAATCCGATGCAGGACAGGCGTCGTATTACTACAGCCAACCGTTTTTCGATGCCAAGGGCAGCGTCGAGATCGAAGGCAAAACCTATCAGGTCACCGGCAACGCATGGCTGGACCGGGAATGGAGCAGCCAGCCGCTCACTGCCGATCAGACTGGCTGGGACTGGTTCTCCCTGCAGTTGGCAGATGGCGACCGGTTGATGCTCTACAGGATTCGCCATAACAACGCTACGCCCTATGTGACAGGCAACTGGATCGGCGTCGATGGCACCACCCGGTTACTGAGCGCTGACGAAATCAGCATTGAACCCCTCAAGACCACAACCATCGACGACCATCAGGTGCCCACAGTCTGGTCGGTCAAGGTCCCCGGCAAGCATCTGGACATCACCACCGAAGCGCTCAATCCCAAGGCCTGGATGGGCATGAGCATTCCCTACTGGGAGGGGCCTGTGAGGTTCCATGGCAGCCAGAGCGGTGTGGGCTATCTGGAGATGACGGGGCATTGATTCCGGTCACCGGCCAGTCCAACCCATACGCCTGATACCGGAACCACGTCCAGAGAGCCCTGATCTTTATAACTTTTTGTTCTAAAACTACCGCCTTTGCCTCGGGTCAGTTTCTGGGTGGCTGGACTTTCTCAGCCACCTCCCCAACGGAAACCCGGTAAGGACTTATGTGCGGATTAGCAGGTGAACTACGTTTCGACCATCAACCAGCGGACCTTGCCGCTGTTGAACGCATTACCCATGAGCTGGCGCCTCGCGGCCCGGATGCGTGGGGTTTTCACAGCCAGGGGCCGATTGCCCTTGGTCATCGCCGACTGAAAATCATGGACCTGTCCGATGGGTCGGCGCAGCCGATGATCGACAGCCACCTTGGCCTGTCCATGGCCTTCAACGGTGCGATCTACAACTTCCCGGAACTGCGTGCCGAGCTGGAAGCGCTGGGCTATCAGTTCCATTCCGGTGGCGATACCGAAGTGCTGCTCAAGGGCTATCACGCGTGGGGCGCAGACATGCTGCCCAAGCTCAACGGCATGTTCGCGTTCGCTATCTGGGAGCGTGACAGCAAGCGCCTGTTCATCGCCCGCGACCGTCTGGGCGTCAAGCCGCTGTACCTGTCGAAGACCGACAAGCGTCTGCGTTTCGCCTCGTCGCTGCCTGCGCTGCTCAAGGGCGGCGATATCAGCCCGATGCTCGATCCGGTCGCGCTCAACCATTACCTGAACTTCCACGCCGTGGTCCCTGCGCCACGCACGCTGTTGGCAGGTGTCGAGAAACTGCCACCGGCCAGCTGGATGCGCATCGACGCCAGCGGTCAGGTCGAGCAGAAAGTCTGGTGGACGCTGCCGTACGGTCCTCATGAGGACGAGAAAAACCTCACCCTGGAAGACTGGCGCGACCGCGTGCTCGACAGCACCCGCGAAGCCGTGGCGATTCGTCAACGGGCTGCGGTGGATGTCGGTGTGCTGCTGTCGGGCGGTGTCGATTCCAGCATGCTGGTCGGTCTGCTGCGCGAAGTGGGCGTCGAAGACCTGTCGACCTTCTCCATCGGTTTCCAGGATGCGGGTGGCGAGCGCGGCGACGAGTTCCAGTATTCGGACCTCATCGCCAAGCACTACGGCACCCGTCACCATCAGCTGCGCATCCAGGAAAGCGAGATCATCGAGCAACTGCCCGCCGCCTTCCGTGCGATGAGCGAGCCGATGGTCAGCCACGACTGCATCGCGTTCTACCTGCTGTCGCGTGAAGTGGCCAAGCATTGCAAGGTCGTTCAGAGCGGCCAGGGTGCTGACGAGCTGTTCGCCGGTTACCACTGGTATCCACAGGTTGACGGTGCGAGCGACCCGGTGGCCGCCTATCGCGACGCCTTTGTCGACCGCAGCTACGCAGAATATGCAGAAACCGTGCAGCCGAAGTGGCTGACCGCCAACGACGCAGCCGGTGATTTTGTCCGTGACCACTTTGCCCAGCCGGGCGCGAGCGCCGCTGTCGACAAGGCCCTGCGTCTGGACAGCACCGTGATGCTGGTGGATGACCCGGTCAAACGTGTCGACAACATGACCATGGCCTGGGGCCTGGAAGCGCGTACGCCGTTTCTGGACTACCGTCTGGTCGAACTGTCCGCCCGCATTCCTGGCAAGTTCAAGCTGCCGGACGGCGGCAAGCATGTGCTGAAAGAAGCGGCGCGCATGGTCATTCCATCCGAAGTGATCGATCGCAAGAAAGGCTATTTTCCGGTGCCCGGCCTCAAGCACTTGCAGGGCGATACCTTGAACTGGGTGCGCGAGTTGCTGACCGATTCCAGTCAGGACCGTGGTCTGTTCAATCCGGCCATGATCGACAAATTGCTGACCAACCCGGAAGGTCAACTCACCCCGCTGCGTGGCTCCAAGCTGTGGCAGTTGGCAGCGCTGAACCTGTGGCTCAGCGAACAAGGACTGTGATCCCATGAAACAGAATGCGACGACTTACAGCCAACGCCTGTTGCGCCGACAGTCGCCCTCGTACGAACGTCTGCAGGCACGGTTTGCCGAAGATGGCAGTCTGCTGGAGGCCGAGCCTCTGGCGCTGCACTGCGGCTGGGGCCGCCTGCTGATCGGCCACACCTACCCTGATCCGGCTGCGCTGGCTCAGGAGTTGCTGAACGAGAAACCGGGTGAGCGTGATATTGCGCTCTACGTGGCTGCGCCCCAACAGGTGCTGGCCCAGTCTCCGCAACAGCTGTTTCTTGATCCGTCGGACACGCTGCGTCTGTGGTTCAGTGACTACCGCCCGGCGCAACGTGTGTTTCGCGGCTATCGCATTCGTCGCGCGCAGAGCGAGTCGGACTGGCAGGCCATCAATAACCTGTATCTGGCACGCGGCATGTTGCCGATCGATCATTCGCTGCTGACGCCGCGTCATCAGGGCGGTCCTGTGTATTGGATCGCCGAGGATGAAAGCACCAACACCGTGATCGGCAGTGTGATGGGACTCAACCATCAGAAAGCCTTCAATGATCCGGAAAAAGGCAGCAGCTTGTGGTGCCTCGCGGTCGACCCTCAGTGCACGCGCCCGGGTGTGGGTGAGGTGCTGGTCCGACATCTGGTCGAGCACTTCATGAGCCGTGGCCTGAGCTACCTCGACCTGTCGGTCCTGCATGACAACGAACAGGCCAAGGCGCTGTACGCCAAACTGAATTTTCGCAACCTGCAAACCTTCGCAATCAAGCGCAAGAACGGCATCAACGAGTCGCTGTTCCTCGGTCCTGGCCCGCAGGCGGAGTTCAACCCTTACGCGCGAATCATTGTCGAAGAAGCTCATCGGCGCGGGATCGACGTTCAGGTCGATGATGCGGACGCGGGACTTTTCACCCTCAGCTACGGCGGGCGTCGCATTCGCTGCCGCGAGTCGCTGAGCGATCTGACCAGCGCCGTGAGCATGACCCTGTGCCAGGACAAAAGCCTGACGCACCGCGCTCTGAAGGCAGCCGGTCTGCGCCTCCCCGCTCAGCAACGCGCTGGGAGCGAAGAACAGAATCGCGCTTTTCTTGAAGAGCACGGTCAGATTGTGGTCAAGCCGCTGGACGGCGAGCAGGGCCAAGGCGTCGCAGTTGACCTGCGCACGCCGGAAGATGTACAGAACGCCATCGGGCAGGCGAAGCAGTTCGATAGCCGCGTGATTCTGGAAAGCTTTCACGAAGGTCTGGACCTGCGCATCGTGGTGATCGGTTTCGAAGTGGTTGCCGCAGCGATACGCCGCCCCGCCGAGATCATTGGCGATGGCCGCCATACCATCAAGCAGTTGATCGAAGCCCAGAGTCGTCGTCGCGAGGCTGCGACCGATGGCGAGAGCCGCATCCCCATGGATGGCGAGACCGAGCGCACTGTGCGTGAGGCCGGCCACGACTACTCCACAGTTCTGCCGATGGACGAGCGCCTGGCTGTGCGCCGCACCGCCAACCTGCACACCGGCGGCTGCCTGGAAGACGTCACGGCCATTCTGCATCCCGTACTGGTCGATGCCGCTGTACGGGCTGCCCGCGCACTGGACATCCCGGTGGTCGGCCTGGACCTGATGGTTCCGGCTGCCGACCAGCCGGAGTATGTGTTCATCGAAGCCAATGAACGCGTCGGACTCGCTAACCACGAGCCTCAACCGACCGCTGAACGCTTCGTCGACCTGCTGTTTCCGCACAGCCTGCCTGCGCACAACTAGACAGCTACAAGCGCTGGACCGAAGCGGCGACTGTATTGCCGCTTCGGCCCGCTGCTTTCCGATTGACCCAATAGGAGCCTTCCATGACCCCTGCAAATATCCCCGATCCGGATCTGAAGTACCTGCAGAAAGTGCTGTTGGAAATGCTCGCGATTCCAAGCCCGACCGGCTTCACCGATACCATCGTGCGCTACGTCGCCGAACGTCTCGAAGAAATAGGCATTCCGTTCGAACTGACGCGCCGCGGCACCATTCGCGCGACGCTCAAGGGCAAACAGAATTCACCCGACCGTGCCGTCTCCGCGCACCTGGACACCATCGGTGCCAGCGTCCGCGAGGTCAAGGACAACGGCCGTCTGGCTCTCGCCGCCGTCGGCTGCTGGTCGAGCCGCTTTGCCGAAGGCAGCCGGGTGAGTGTGTTCACCGACACCGGCATCATTCGTGGCAGCGTATTGCCCCTGATGGCTTCGGGACACGCATTCAATACCGCAGTCGATGAAATGCCGATCAGCTGGGACCACGTCGAACTGCGTCTGGACGCCTACTGCACCACCCGCGCCGACTGTGAGTCACTGGGGATCGGTATCGGCGACTTCGTGGCCTTCGATCCGTTGCCGGAGTTCACCGAAAGCGGCCACATCAGCGCCCGTCACCTTGACGACAAGGCCGGTGTTGCTGCCCTCTTGGCCGCGCTGAAATCCATAGTCGACAGTGGCGCGGAGCCGCTGATCGACTGTCACCCACTGTTCACTATCACCGAAGAAACCGGTACGGGTGCCGCAGGCGTGTTGCCGTGGGACGTGAGTGAATTCGTCGGCATCGACATCGCACCAGTCGCGCCGGGCCAGCACTCCAGCGAGCATGCGGTGAGCGTGGCGATGCAGGATTCGGGCGGCCCCTACGACTATCACCTGTCCCGCCACCTGCTGCGTCTGGGCGTGGACAATGAACTGCCGGTGCGCCGCGACCTGTTCCGTTATTACTACAGTGATGCGCACTCGGCCGTCACCTCGGGCCACGACATCCGCACTGCCCTGCTGGCATTCGGCTGCGACGCAACCCATGGCTATGAGCGTACGCACATCGACAGCCTTGCGGCCCTGAGCAAACTGCTGGGTGCCTACATGCTCAGCCCGCCGGTCTTTGCCAGCGATGCCAAACCGGCCCAGGCGTCGCTGGATCAGTTCAGCCATCAGATCGAGCACGACGCGCAGATGGAATCCGACACACGGGTGCCGCCAGTGGACAGCCTGATCGGGCAGAATCGCGAGGAATAAACGCCTTCAGATCGTAGCTATGGTTTTCGCTGCACACTGATAGCGGTACACACGTCATCTGGCTCTCCAGTGAGACAGCGGCACTGTCGTGCTTTTTTCGCGCGATAGTGCGGACACCGCCGATTGCGACGTGGGTGAAGGCTGAGTCCTGGCGCTGATTCGGGGGGCAATCGGCATGGATGCCGATTGAGCTGCACTGGGCCATGGATGGCCCATTTGCAGCGACCCTCGAATCAGTGTCAGGACGAAGGAACCCCGGCGAAGCCGGGGCCGGAACCGGAGCGAAGGACTTTGGCTACTTTGGTCCCTCAAAGTAGCGCGCCGTAAGGGCGCAAAGGTGACCTGAGCCATGCGCTCGGCTAACCGAATCCACAGTCTGTGCCATTTGTGACGCGGAGCGTCACGGGAGGCATGCCCACGCGGAGCGATGGGCACGATCAGTGTCGAGGCAGACCTTGCTGACAGCCATATGAATTGCGACACCTGCCATCACCGCACTATCATCGTCGGCTATCGACCCGAGAACCGCCATGCTCATCCCCTACGACCAGCTTGAACCCGATACCCTCACCCGCCTGATCGAAGACTTCGTCACCCGCGAAGGCACTGACAATGGCGACGAAACGCCATTGCAGACCCGTGTGCTGCGGGTGCGGCACGCGCTGACCAAGGGACAGGCAGTGATTTTCTTCGACCTGGAAAGCCAGCAGTGTCAGTTGATGCTCAAGCACGACGTGCCCAAGGAATTCTTCGACTGAGTATCAGGCAGCGGGCGATCCCGGCTGCTGCTCTGCCAGCTTGTTGGCAATGCGACGAAACACCTCGGCGCGGTGGATCTTGATGTCCTTGGGTGCGTCGATACCCAGGCGGACCTGATTGCCATTCACACCCAGGATCTGCACGGTGATGTCATCACCGATCGAAAAGGTCTCGCCAATTTCCCGCGTCAGTACCAGCATTTTTCGACTCTCGTGTTGTTACAAAAGAGTCAGGGTGCAGGGCAGAATCGAGGGCTTCAATACGATGATGGCAAATCAGTAACGTCCTTCACGTGCGCCGGAGCGCACTGAAGGAAACGTCCTACCTACGGGTCAAAAAAGCTGAAAAATTCACGCTGAACAGGCAGACACCGTCAATTTGTCTGCCGTGCCTTGGCGCGCATCTTGCCGCACATGATCGTCATTTCCTCATACATGGCCTCGGGGTGTTTGCGCTTGAGCTCCCACGCCATGCGCCCTTCTTCGTGAGGCAGGATCATGAACTCGCCTTTGCCGACCTGCTCGAAGATGTGGTTGGCGATGTCGCTGGCCGTGATCGGGGATTTTTCCAGCAGCCTGCCGATCTGCGCCTTCATCGACGGTGTAGGTCCGCGAAAGGAATCCAGCAGGTTGGTCTGGAAGAACGATGGGCAGACGACATGCACACCGACCTCCTGATCATGCAGTTCAACCAGCAGACTTTCCGACAGGGCAACCACGCCCGCCTTGGCCACGTTGTAGTTGCTCATGGCCGGCGCCTGCATCAGCGCAGCCATCGAGGCGATGTTGATGATCTTGCCCTTGCTTGCCTGCAGCATCGGCAGGAACGCCTTGCAGCCCTTGACCACGCCCATGAGATTGATCGCGATTTGCCATTCCCAGTCTTCCAGCGACAGCTCGTTGAAGAAACCGCCCGAGGCGACACCTGCATTGTTGACGATGATGTCGATACCACCGAAACGCTCTTCGCACGCCTGGGCGAAAGCGGTCAACTGGCTGTAGTCGCGCACATCGCAGCGCTGAACGAAACCGTCACCGCCTGCCTCGCGTACCAGGCTCAGGGTTTCCTGCAAACCGGCGTCATTGACGTCCGACAGCGCCAGACGCCAGCCTTCGCGCGCCCAGCGCAGTGCAATTTCACGGCCCAGACCCGAACCGGCGCCAGTAATCATGATGCGGTTTTGCATAGCGGAATGCCTTGTGATGTGCAGGAATAGACGGAGTGTAATCACTGCCGGAGCCGGACAACCCCAACATCAGAACGCTGAATACCCGGAGCAAACCTGTGTGTTATCCGCGCCTGAACCTGCGCACGCCACGAACGAGCAATGCCCCGTATACCGATGCATTGATCAGCAGAACGATACCGCCCAGCCAGAGCTGAATCTGTGGCGTCAGCCCTGCGGGATAGATCAGCGGGATCAGGTAATGCTCGATGAAACCGCCGTCGTAACCCTGCTCGCCCGCTCTGCTGCGCAAGGCATTTTCCAGCGGCGTCAACGGGCAGTACAAATGCAGGAGTTCGACTGCTGCTCCCCAGGCCATGGCGGGAAGGTGCAGCAACGCTGCCCACGGCCAACGCAGAACCAGCAAGCCGCCCAGCAGCACGAACAAAATGAACAGCAGGTGAAACGTGACAACTGCATCTGCAGCCAGGCGGAAGATCATCGGTACACCTTTGAAGTAGTGAATCGAGCGGGCGGATTTATAAACCGCACGTTAGTTCAATCTTTTAACGCCCTTTATTAATCTGTTTTGCACTATCAAATCCAAAAATAATCTACGCAACTCATTGTTTTTTATTATTTTTAAAAATTGTAAGATTTTATTCAACGACGATAGAACCTTTCATGAACGGCCAGAGTCGGATGTTTCAAGCAGCTAAAACTCAAGGCTTCAGAGCCAAGAGCTTTTAACTGCAGGAACTCTAACCGGAATTACAAGAAGGAACTCACGTCATGGGCATCGGCACTATTCTTATCATCGTTCTGATTCTGCTGCTGGTCGGCGGTCTGCCGGTCTTCCCGCACTCGCGCAGCTGGGGCTACGGTCCATCGGGCGTGATCGGTACGATCCTGGTCATTCTGCTGATTCTGGTATTGCTCGGCAGAATATAACGTTCCTGCCAAAGCCCCGCCCTCACCCGCGGGGCTTTTTATTGCACAAAAAAAAAGCAGCCCGAGGGCTGCTTTTTTCATGAAGCGTACTGCTTAGTGTGACACCGCACCGCTGGCACCCAAGCCAGTCTGCGAACGTACGAACTGCGGGAAGAACAAGGCGCGCTCGCCCTCTGCCGCTTTCGACTTGTCGGTGATGGAGAAGAACCAGATGCCCACGAATGCGATGGCGATGGAGAACAGCGCCGGGTATTCGTAAGGGAAGATGGCTTTCGGGTTGTGCAGGATCTGCACCCAGATGGTAGGACCCAGCACCATCAGCACGACCGCACTGATCAGACCCATCCAGCCGCCGATCATGGCGCCACGGGTGGTCAGGTTTTTCCAGTACATGGAAAGCAGCAGGATCGGGAAGTTGCAGCTTGCCGCTACCGAGAACGCCAGACCCACCATGAACGCGATGTTCTGGCTTTCGAAGGCGATACCCAACAGGATGGCCACGACCGCCAGCGCAATGGTGGTGATCTTAGAGATGCGAATCTCGTCCTTCTCGTTGGCCTTGCCAGCCTTGATCACACTGGCGTACAGGTCATGAGACACCGCCGATGCACCGGCAAGGGTCAGACCGGCAACCACGGCCAGGATGGTGGCGAACGCAACCGCCGAGATGAAGCCCAGGAACAGACTGCCGCCCACTGCGTCGGCCAGATGTACCGCCGCCATGTTGTTACCGCCCAACAGAGCACCTGCCGCGTCCTTGAACACCGGGTTGGTGCTGACCAGCAGGATCGCGCCGAAACCGATGATGAAGGTCAGGATGTAGAAGTAGCCGATGAAACCGGTGGCGTAGAGCACCGACTTGCGGGCTTCCTTGGCATCGCTCACGGTGAAGAAGCGCATCAGGATGTGAGGCAGACCCGCAGTACCGAACATCAGGGCCAGACCCAGCGAGAACGCCGAGACCGGATCCTTCACCAGACCGCCAGGGCTCATGATCGCTTCACCTTTGGGGTGAACCTTGATGGCCTCGGAGAACAGCATGTTGAAGTCGAAGTTGACGTGCTTCATCACCATCAGCGCCATGAACGAGGCACCGGATAGCAGCATCACCGCCTTGATGATCTGTACCCAGGTGGTGGCCAGCATGCCGCCAAACAGTACGTACAGGCACATCAGGATACCGACCAGCACCACGGCCACGGTGTAATCCAGACCGAACAGCAGTTGGATCAGCTTGCCGGCACCGACCATCTGGGCAATCAGGTAGAACGCAACCACGACCAGCGAACCGCAGGCCGACAGGGTACGAATCTCTTTCTGCTTGAGGCGGTAGGACGCAACGTCGGCGAAGGTGTATTTGCCCAGGTTACGCAGGCGCTCGGCGATCAGGAACAGAATGATCGGCCAGCCCACCAGGAAGCCGATCGAGTAGATCAGGCCGTCGTAGCCGGAGGTGTACACCAGTGCGGAAATACCCAGGAAGGACGCCGCCGACATGTAGTCGCCCGCGATGGCCAGACCGTTCTGAAAACCGGTGATCTTGCCGCCCGCCGAGTAGTAGTCCGACGCTGTCTTGTTTTTCTTCGAGGCCCAGTAGGTGATGTAGAGCGTAAAGCCCACGAATGCCAGGAACATCACGATCGCCGAGACGTTCAGGGGTTGTTTCTGTACCGCCCCGGTGAGGGCATCCGCCGCCATGAGGGCCGGCGCACAGATGGACAGGCCGATGGCCAGGGATAGACGACGGATCATTGCTGAGCCTCCTTGAGAATCGCATTGTTCAGGTCGTCGAATTCACCGTTGGCACGGCGCACGTAGATGGCCGTCAGGACGAATGCCGAGACAATCAGTCCAACCCCGATCGGCATTCCCCAGGTAATAGAAGAGGTCGCGCTCAGTTTGGCACCCAGGATATGTGGCCCGTACGCAATCATCAGGATGAATGCGGCATAGAGCCCAAGCATGATCGCCGAGAGAATCCAGGCGAAACGCTCTCTCTTGGAAACCAGCTCCTTGAATCGCGGGCTGTTTTGAATCGAGAGGTAAATGCTGTCGTTCATTGTTTTTGTCCTCGCAGCACAGATGAGATGTCACGTATTCCACTTTAGTCAGGTCCGGCGCGCACTCCAGACGACCTTAGTATTAGAACGACATTAGTCGTAGATTCGTGATGCTGCTCCCATTCCGCAGGCAAACACGCTCAAGGCGCTTGAAAACTTTATCGCGGGCAAACAAAAGGCCGTCTGACGAGAACGCCAGACGGCCTTGAAAGCATTGAAACAGAGGCTTTGAGGTTATTTACCTGTCCAGGCGGCAACACGATCCGGGTGTTTGGCGACCCAGTCCTTGGCAGCCGCTTCAGGCTTGGCGCCGTCCTGGATGGCCAGCATCACCTCGCCAATTTCGTCTTTCGACGCCCACTGGAATTTTTTCAGAAAGGCCACAGCATCCGGTGCCTTTTTCTCAAGGCCCAGGCTTGCGACGTTGTCGACGGTTTCAGCCGCACCGTAAACGCCCTTCGGGTCTTCCAGGAATCGCAGTTTCCATTTGGCGAACATCCAGTGCGGCACCCAGCCGGTCACGGCAATCGATTCCTTGCGCTCTTCGGCCCGGGTCAACGCGGAAATCATGCCCGCGCCGGAACTGGCCTGCAGCTTGTAACCGTCCAGCCCGTAGTCCTTGATGGCCTGATCGGTCTTGATCATCACGCCCGACCCTGCATCGATACCGGTAATCTTCTTCTTGAAGGACTCATCGGTCTTGAGGTCTTCAATGCTCTTGGCCTTCACGTATTCCGGCACGATCAGGCCGATCTTGGCGTCCTTGAAGTTGGGGCCGTAGTTAACGACCTGATCCTTGTACTTGGCGTAATACTCGCCATGGGTACTCGGCAGCCAGGCGGACAGGATCATGTCGAGCTTGTCGGTGGCCACCGCCTGCCACATGATCCCAGCCGCAACGGACTGCAGTTTGACGTCATAACCAAGCTTCTGCTTGAGCACTTCGGATGCCACGAAGGTGGTGGCTACGCTGTCGGACCAGCCTTCTACATAGCCAATGGTCAGCGTCTTGGTTTCAGCAATGGCCAGCGTGGAGCTGACAGCAAGTACCAGTGCGGCACCCGCCCCCAGGATTTTTCGCATCTTCATCGTCACTTCCCCGGAAGTCCTGCGCCGACGGCTGTCGGACAGGGTTAACGTTGTTTTTCATGACCGCATGCCCACCCGAATCCGGAGCGAGCTGCGACCTGCACGTCTTGATCGCTCCTGCGCGCAACGCACGCACCGTAACGCACACTGATCATCGGCCTGCGCCGCGATCCGGCATGCTCTGCCTGCGACACCGGGACAACGGGAAACGACATCACACAGCCATCAGCGACACCACGTTCCGAAAAACGTCTTGACGAGGTTCACACCGGCATAGAAACAGGATGTGTTACCGAAGACTCACTTCCGAAAGCCTTTTCGGGTAACACGGAAACATTACCGCAAAAAGACAGGGCTTCGATTTGCACCTATTTTCAGCAAGTCATTGTTTTTTAATGACTTTAAAAAGTTGGCATGGCAACTGCTATCTCTCAGGCACAACAAAAACAAGAAATGTGCAGCAAACCAATAAAAACAAGACGTAACGGCTCTGACATAACAAGAACAACACGGACAGAGACGCAGCTAACAGATTTTTTTGGAGTGGATCAGCTTTACAGGGACTTCGCCTCGCGAGGCCCCGCAATCGGACAGAGAACAATAAAACTACCCTCAGGTAGCTCCAGAACCGGTTGGACCCCGATGTTGTGCAGACAAAGGGTTGAAGCGAGTCAGCGCTCAAAAAAATACGTTTGCTCTTGACCCCGCATGGGGGTCGCACTGAAACGCGGTAAAGGTCAGGTCACCAAAAACAACAACAGACCGCCTATAACAATAAGAAGAGCACGTGAAACACATTAGAAGGAGAGCCCCGGCTCTCCTTTGTGCTGTCTGGCATTCGGGATTTATTTTCCAGATCGTCGAATCTTTGCCCGTAACGGCCCTCAAACCCCCTCTGACAGGTCAGTCTGCCTCCTGAAACAGGGTGTCGGCATGCCGGACGTGAACCAAATTCGACTTGTTCGAAAAAAAAGCACAGATCTGCATTGCAAAATCCACAGACCGTGTATTGTTCCGTCAGGTTTACAAGGTTCGCACTCGCAATGCGGCACTTTGGCATTACGCCAGTTGTCATAGCCTGCGTACCTCATCAGCACTTCTTTCCCAAGGGATTTAGTCATGCTCCGTTTTCTGCGCTTCGCTACCGTTATTGGTGGCCTGTGTTTAAGTGCGTCCGCTCTGGCGACGAATGTCGACCCCGCCACTTATGGCTACCCGCTGACTAATCCGTTCGAAGCGACCATTGCTACAACACCTCCCGACCTGCGTCCCGACCTGCCCGATGACGAAGACATCGATCAGGATGTGTACACGCTCAATCTGCACCCTGAGCGAGAATTCACCCTGCCCGATAACTTCTGGGCGGTAAAAAAGCTTCACTATCGACTGGCCAAACAGGACCACGCTGCACCGCTGATCTTCCTGATCGCCGGCACCGGCGCGCCTTACAACAGCACCATCAATGAATTCCTGAAGAAACTGTATTACGGTGCGGGCTATCACGTCGTTCAGTTGTCGTCGCCCACCAGCTACGACTTCATGAGTTCGGCTTCTCGTTTCGCAACGCCTGGCATCTCCAAGGATGACGCCGAAGACCTGTATCGCGTGATGCAGGCCATTCGTGCACAACAGGCGCAACTTCCAGTGACAGACTATTACCTGACCGGCTACAGCCTCGGGGCACTGAACGCCGCGTTCGTCAGCCAACTGGATGAAACCCGTCGCAGCTTCAACTTCAAGAAAGTGCTGTTGCTCAATCCGCCGGTCAACCTTTACACCTCGATCACCAACCTCGACAAAATGGTCCAGACCAACGTCAAGGGCATCAACAACACCACCACGTTCTACGAACTGGTACTGGCCAAGTTGACGCGTTACTTCCGCCAGAAGGGTTACATCGACCTGAACGACGCCCTGCTGTTCGACTTCCAGCAGTCCAAGCAGCACCTGACCAACGAACAGATGGCGATGCTGATCGGTACCTCGTTCCGCTTCTCCTCGGCTGACATCGCGTTCACGTCCGACCTGATCAACCGTCGCGGTCTGATCACCCCGCCGAAATTCCCGATCACCGAAGGCACCAGCCTGACGCCGTTTCTCAAGCGTGCCCTGCAATGCGACTTCGACTGCTACCTGACCGAACAGGTCATCCCGATGTGGCGTGCCCGCACCGACGGCGGCAGCCTGCTGCAACTGGTCGATCAGGTCAGCCTGTATGCACTGAAGGATTACCTGCACAACAGCAGCAAGATTTCGGTCATGCACAACGCAGACGACGTGATTCTGGGTTCGGGTGATCTGGGCTTCCTGCGCAAGACTTTCGGCGATCGCCTGACCGTTTATCCTTACGGCGGCCATTGCGGCAACATCAATTACCGCGTCAACAGCGACGCCATGCTGGAGTTCTTCCGTGGCTAAACGTCTTTTACTCCTTGCCGCCCTGCTCTGTGCCGGTACGGTTCACGCCGCTGACGCGGTCACCAGCAACAAGGCCGAGCACCCGGCGACCGTCCTGCGCCAGGTAGATGCGGATGGTTTCACCCAGCCGCTCAAGTCCCTGCAGTTCAACCCGGGCCTCGACCAGCGCGAGTTCGAGCGCGCCTCCATCAACGCCCTGGAAGTCTATGATCCGCTGGAGTCCTGGAACCGCCGGGTCTATCACTTCAACTACCGTTTCGACGAGTGGGTATTCCTGCCGGTCGTGAACGGCTATCGCTACATTACGCCTGGCTTTGTGCGCAGCGGTGTGAGCAACTTCTTCAGCAACCTGGGCGACGTACCCAACCTGCTGAACAGCCTGTTCCAGTTCAAGGGCCAGCGCTCGCTGGAAACCACCGGACGCCTGCTGCTCAACACCACTATCGGTGTCGCCGGCCTGTGGGACCCGGCCACCATGATGGGCCTGCCACGTCAGAGCGAAGACTTCGGTCAGACGCTGGGCTTCTACGGCGTGCCGGCAGGCCCGTATCTGGTGCTACCACTGTTTGGTCCGTCCAACCTGCGTGATACCGGCGGGCTGGTGTTCGACTTCGCCGCCGAAATGCAGATCAACTTCCTCAACGTGGCCGACGTCAGCAATGACCATCCGGAAATCACGCTGTTGCGAGCTATCGACAGGCGTTATGTGACCAGCTTCCGTTACGGCCAGCTGAACTCGCCGTTTGAATACGAGAAGGTGCGCTACGTCTACACCGAGTCGCGCAAGTTGCAGATTGCCGAATAAGCGAAACCTGTAGAAAAACGGCCAGCCCGAATGATCGGGCTGGCCGTTTTTGTTTAAGACGTGTCTCGCATAGACCTGCACCCGGAGCACTCGAAACATCGATAAATTCGATTGATACACCCCACTATTCAAATCCATCCATCGAGTGAACAGGCATACCATGCCGTCATTGTTACCTTACAAGAGTGCCTTTTTTCATGACTCAGTTTCGTAAAGTACTGGCGATCCAGGCAGGCCAGCCGACGTCGGATGGTGCCGGTGTGCGCCTGACCCGGGTATTTGGTGGTCAGGGTGTGGAGCAGTTCGATCCTTTTCTGATGCTCGACGAGTTTGGTTCGGACAAGCCCGATGACTACATCGCAGGCTTCCCGCCACATCCGCATCGCGGCTTTGAAACCGTGACCTATATGCTCGAAGGCCGCATGCGCCACGAAGACCACATGGGTAACGTTGGGCTTCTGCAAGGCGGTGGCGTGCAGTGGATGACCGCAGCACGCGGGATCATTCACAGCGAGATGCCAGAGCAGGAAGAAGGCGTGATGCGCGGTTTCCAGCTATGGCTGAACCTTCCTGGCAAGAACAAACTGGCCGATGCCAGCTATCAGGACATTCAGCCGGAAAACATTCCGCGACTGACCACGCAGGAAGGCGTCGAGGTGGTGCTGATCGCCGGTCAGTTCGATGACGGCCGCGTTCAAAAAGCCGGTGCCGTAAAGCGTCCTGATACCGAGCCGTTGTATTTCGATTTCCACATGCCGACGGACAGCCACATCAGCCCGCGGATCCCGCAAGGCCATCGTGCGCTGCTGTATGTGTACGAAGGCAGCATCGAGGTCGAAGGCTGCGCACAATCCATCGGCGCCAGCCGCATGGTGCGGCTGGGCGATGAAGGTGAGCTGCGTATCAAGAGCGCCGACGGCGCACGGGTTCTGCTGATTGCCGGCAAACCCCTGCGTGAGCCGATCGTGCAGTACGGGCCGTTCGTGATGAACACCCGTGAGGAAATCGAACAGGCACTGCGCGACTTCCGGGATGACCGTCTGACGGCGTGAGTTACATGCGGTTTCACGGCAATCGCAGAAACCGCTTCAACTCCGCCCCTTGGGCAATCGCATCATGCCGTCCCAGTTCGATCAGTTCGCTGCAATAACCCGATTCGAACAGCAGATAGCTCAAGACGCTGGCACCACTGGTCTTGGTTGCACCCGGTCCGCGCAGGAACGTGCGCAAGGCAGGTGGCAATTCGCGTCGGTGACGGGCTGCGATTTCATCCAGCGGCCGGCTCGGGGAAATCACCAGTACCTCGACCGGGGCGAGTCCTGGCTGACTCCGGGCCTCCTCGTCCTTGATCAGTGAACTGGCCATGTTCAACCGTTCGAGCAGTTCGATATCGCTTTCCAGGTTGTCGATGAAGGTGCTGTTGAGCATGTGGCCGCTGATCTGCGCCATGCTGGGTTGCGCGCCACTGGTGGGGCGCGGAGCCAGCTTTTTAGCGTGCACGCCATGTGGGTTGCCACTGACACCGACCACCAGCACGCGATTGGCACCCAAGTGCAGTGCTGGGCTGATGGGTGCCGACTGACGCACGGCACCATCACCGAAATATTCATCCTCAAGCTTGATCGGCGCGAACAGCAGTGGAATGGCCGAGCTGGCCAGCAGGTGTTCGATCGTCAACTGAGTGGGCTTGCCAACCCGCCGGTGACGCAGCCAGGGCTCGATAGTGCCGCGCCCCTGATAGAACGTGACCGCCTGACCGGACTCGTAACCAAATGCAGTGACCGCTACCGCACGCAGATGATGCGCTTCAATGGCAGCCTCGATTCCGCCAAGGTCCAGCCGTTCGGTCAACAAATCACGCAAAGGTGAGCTGTTGAGCAGCGCGACGGGAATGTTGCGGCCGAGCCCGGTCATGCTGCGCCCGAAGAATCGCCCGGCCTGACGAATCACCCCCGGCCAGTCGCTGCGCAACACCTGATGGCTGCGAAACGACTGCCAGAACTCGGTTAGCTGATGGATGGCGATACGAAAGTGCAATGCGCCGCTTGCCAGCTTTACGGCATTGATCGCGCCGGCCGACGTGCCGACGATGACGGGAAAGGGATTGGGTGAACCGGGAGGCAGCAGGTCGGCAATGCCCGCCAGTACCCCCACCTGATACGCGGCACGTGCGCCGCCGCCTGAAAGAATGAGCCCGGTGACAGGCTCGACATCGTGTGCAGCAGGTGTCGCTACGGCGGATTCTGGCATCTACAACTGACCTCGGTGATCAACGACGCTTTTTATTTATGCTTCCTGTATAGCTTCGGTTCACCGGCTGGTCGACTCTTGAAACGTCGATGGGCCCAAAGATATTGCGATGGGCATTCAGTGATAGCACTTTCTACCCATTGATTGATGCGCAGGCAATCGGCTTCGTCGCTCTCGCCGGGAAAATCCTGCATCGGCGGATGGATCACCAGCCGATAGCCACTGCCGTCCGCCAGACGCTGCTGAGTGAACGGTACGACCTTGGCGCGACCCAGCTTGGCGAACTTGCTCGTCGCCGTCACAGTCGCGGCCTGGATGCCGAACAGCGGCACGAATACGCTCTGCTTGGCGCCGTAATCCTGATCCGGTGCGTACCAGATCGCCCGGCCCGCGCGCAGCAGCTTGAGCATGCCGCGCACGTCTTCACGCTCGACCGCCAGCGAATCCAGATTGTGGCGCTCACGCCCGCGACGCTGGACGAAGTCGAACAACGGGTTGCGGTGCTCGCGGTACATGCCGTCGATGGTGTGTTGCTGACCGAGCAGCGCCGCGCCGATTTCCAGCGTCGTGAAATGCAGGGCCATCAGAATCACGCCCTCGCCCTTCTGTTGCGCGTTCTGCAGGTGCTCCAGCCCTTCGACATGGGCCAGTCTGGCCAGTCGCTGTTTCGACCACCACCAGCTCATGGCCATTTCGAAGAAGGCGATGCCGGTGGAGGCAAAGTTTTCCTTGAGCAGGCGCTTGCGTTCGGCGGCGGACATCTGAGGAAAACACAGCTCAAGATTACGCGAGGCAATATATTTTCGATCAGTGGCGACCCGGTACATGACCGCCCCAAGCAGCCGACCGATGACCAGCAGCACGCGAAACGGCAACTGCACGATCAGCCACAGAAGCCCCAGCCCCAGCCATAGCGGCCAGAAACGAGGGTGAAGGAAACGGGCGTTAAAGCGCGGGCGATCCATTTGGGCTTCCGTCAGAACAAAGGCCGCGCATTCTACATCGGTTCGACCGGCTTGCGGCCTGCGGGCGTTCTCGTTATAAGTCTCGGCACTTTTAGCGACAAGCTGTTGTGTAAGCCGACCATGAGCCAGATTGAATCGCAAAACCCGGAACCTGTATTTCAGCTCAAGGGCAGCATGCTTGCCATCACGGTGATGGAGCTGGCCCGAACCAATCTTGAAGCGCTTGACCGGCAACTGGCGGCCAAGGTCGCGCAGGCGCCCAACTTCTTCAGCAACACGCCGCTGATCCTGGCTCTGGACAAACTTGCGCCCAACGAGGGCTCGGTGGACCTGCCGGGGCTGGTGCGCATCTGTCGCCAGCATGGCTTGCGTACCCTGGCGATCCGCGCCAACCGCATCGAAGACATCGCCGCCGCCATCGCAGTCGATCTGCCGGTGCTGCCGCCGTCCGGCGCCCGTGAGCGCGTGCTGGACCCTGTCGAAGCCGAAGCGCCAAAAAAGATTCCGGAAAAACCGCCTGAACCGACCATCAAGCCAACCCGCGTAATCACGGCGCCGGTACGTGGTGGCCAGCAGATTTATGCCCAGGGTGGCGATCTGGTAGTGGTTGCTCCGGTCAGTCCCGGTGCGGAACTTCTGGCCGATGGAAACATCCATGTGTACGGCCCAATGCGCGGTAGAGCGCTGGCAGGTATCAAGGGCGATACCAAGGCACGGATTTTCTGCCAGCAGTTGAGCGCTGAACTCATTTCAATCGCCGGGCAGTACAAGGTGTCTGAAGATCTGCGCAGGGACCCGCTTTGGGGCTCGCCGGTCCAGGTCAGCCTGTCCGGTGATGTGTTGAACATCATTCGGCTTTAACGGATACTGCCGCAATTTTCAAAGTATCCCTGATTCGTCGCGAAAACGTAGTAAAGGTTGTAGGAAATCCTGGGGAGCACTGCTCTTCAGCCGGTAAATGAGTCGAAAGTTGCAGCGTCCAGCTCTCTTTCCAGGACCAGGCCATACGATTTCCTTGATTCTTCGACTGACGCCGCGGCAAGGGATGCTCTTCAGGGACCAAAAGTCCTTTTCCTCTAGGGGTGATTCACCTTGGCCAAGATTCTCGTTGTTACATCCGGCAAGGGTGGTGTGGGCAAGACCACCACCAGCGCCGCTATCGGTACAGGCCTCGCCATGCGCGGCCACAAGACTGTCATCGTCGACTTCGACGTCGGCCTGCGTAACCTCGACCTGATCATGGGTTGCGAACGTCGTGTCGTTTACGACTTCGTCAATGTGGTCAACGGCGAGGCCAATCTGCAGCAGGCGCTGATCAAGGACAAGAAGATCGAAGGTCTGTTCGTACTTGCAGCCAGCCAGACCCGTGACAAGGAAGCACTGACCAAGGAAGGCGTCGAAAGAGTCCTGATGGAACTCAAGGAGTCGTTCGAATACATCGTCTGCGATTCTCCGGCAGGTATCGAAACCGGCGCTCACCTGGCGATGTACTTCGCCGACGAAGCGATCGTCGTGACCAACCCTGAAGTGTCGTCGGTCCGTGACTCCGATCGCATGCTGGGCCTGCTGGCCAGCAAATCCCGCCGCGCCGAGAACGGCGAAGACCCGATCAAGGAACACCTGCTGTTGACTCGCTACAACCCTGAGCGCGTCAGCAAAGGCGAGATGCTCGGTGTTGAAGACGTCAAGGAAATCCTTGCTGTCACGCTGCTGGGCGTCATTCCCGAGTCGCAAGCGGTACTCAAGGCCTCCAACCAGGGCGTGCCCGTTATCCTCGACGACCAGAGCGACGCAGGTCAGGCGTACAGTGACGCCGTTGACCGCCTGCTGGGCAAGACGGTGGACCACCGGTTCCTGGATATGAAGAAGAAAGGATTGTTTGAACGCCTGTTCGGGAGCAATTAATGAACATTTTTGACTTCTTTCGTGACCGCAAAAAAGAAAGCACGGCCTCGGTAGCGAAAGAGCGTCTGCAGATCATCGTTGCCCACGAACGTGGCCAGCGCAGCACACCGGACTACCTTCCTGCACTGCAGAAGGAACTGGTGGAAGTGATCCGCAAATACGTCAATATCGAGTCCGATCAGGTACAGGTCGCTCTGGAAAACCAGGGCAGTTGTTCGATTCTGGAACTCAATATCACTCTGCCCGATCGCTGATCAGGCAGTCGTCTTCAGCGGTATCGGTGCCCTCCTCAAGAGGTAGCACCTTTACCGCCGTTGGCGTTTCTCGCGTTTCGAGGCCGTTGCATGCCGTTGTCGAACATCCGCATCATTCACCAGGACGCCGCCGTTCTGGTGATCGATAAGCCTACCCTGCTGCTGTCCGTTCCCGGTCGTGCCGACGACAACAAGGACTGCCTGATTACCCGCCTGCAGGAAAACGGCTACCCCGAAGCCCGCATCGTCCATCGTCT
Source organism: Pseudomonas sp. AC016 (assembly GCF_979253365.1). Taxonomy (NCBI): domain Bacteria; kingdom Pseudomonadati; phylum Pseudomonadota; class Gammaproteobacteria; order Pseudomonadales; family Pseudomonadaceae; genus Pseudomonas; species Pseudomonas sp. AC016. The sequence goes on along the minus strand of NZ_CEEDCC010000001.1, from coordinate 4,961,127 downwards.
GGACTGGGAAACCTCGGGCATCATTCTGCTGGCCCGCGATGCCGAGACCCATCGCGAGCTGTCGCGTCAGTTTCATGACCGTGAAACCGAAAAGGCCTACACCGCGCTGTGCTGGGGTCAGCCTGCGCTGGACAGCGGCAGTATCGACCTGCCATTGCGCTACGATCCGCCGACCAAACCGCGTCACGTGGTGGACCACGAGGCGGGCAAGCACGCGCTGACGTTCTGGAAGATCATTGAGCGCTACGATACGCACTGCCGCGTCGAGCTGACCCCGATCACCGGTCGTTCGCACCAGTTGCGGGTGCACATGCTGTCCATCGGGCACCCGCTGCTCGGTGACGGCCTGTATGCACATCCCGAGGCGCTGGCGGCATACCCGCGTCTGTGCCTGCATGCCAGCATGCTGAGTTTCACGCATCCAGTGACCCGCGAGCGTTTGACCTTTGAGTGCCCTGCTCCGTTTTGACGTCGGCATTCGCAAGGCAAGCGTTCGCGTATCAGGCATTTAGGCGTTGTTTGATAAGAGGCGGCTTGCCAAAATCTCGTATGGCTGCGAGAGATAGCGGCGTTTCCCACGTACAGAGTTCGCGGCCAATGCGGTAAACTCGCGCCATTGCTGTCTGGAGCTAGTTATGCGCGAAGAGTTGAATAAAGGCCTGATCGATTTCCTCAAGGCCTCTCCTACACCGTTCCATGCCACCGCCACCCTCGTACAACACCTTGAAGCTGCCGGTTTTCAGCGTCTGGACGAGCGCGACACCTGGTCCATCGAGACCGGCGGGCGTTACTACGTCACGCGCAATGACTCCTCCATCGTCGCCGTCCGCATGGGCCGTCAGTCGCCACTGACCGGCGGTATCCGCATGGTCGGCGCGCACACCGACAGCCCGTGCCTGCGGGTCAAGCCGCAACCCGAGCTGCAACGTCAGGGTTTCTGGCAACTGGGCGTGGAAGTCTACGGCGGCGCACTGCTGGCCCCGTGGTTCGACCGCGACCTGTCGCTGGCCGGCCGTGTCACTTTCCGTCGTGACGGCAAGGTCGAAAGCCAGCTGATCGACTTCAAGTTGCCGATCGCGATCATCCCCAATCTGGCGATCCACCTGAACCGGACCGCAAACGAAGGCTGGCCGATCAATCCGCAGAACGAACTGCCACCGATCCTGGCCCAGGTGGCCGGTGACGAACGTGCCGACTTCCGCGCCCTGCTGACCGATCAACTGGCGCGCGAACATGGCCTGAACGCCGACGTGGTGCTGGATTACGAGTTGAGCTTCTACGACACCCAAAGCGCTGCAGTGGTCGGCCTGAACGGCGACTTCCTGGCCGGTGCACGCCTGGACAACCTGCTGTCCTGTTTCGCCGGGCTGCAGGCGCTGCTCAACAGCGACAGCGATGAAACCGCCCTGCTGGTGTGCACCGACCATGAAGAAGTCGGCTCGTCGTCAGCCTGCGGTGCGGACAGCGCGATGCTGGAACAGATCGTTCAGCGCCTGCTGCCGAGCAGCGAAGACTACGTGCGTACCATCCAGAGATCGCTGCTGATCTCGGCTGACAACGCCCACGGCATTCACCCCAACTATGCCGACAAGCACGACGCCAACCACGGGCCGAAGCTCAACGCCGGGCCGGTGATCAAGGTCAACAGCAACCAGCGTTACGCCACCAACAGCGAAACCGCCGGTTTCTTCCGTCATCTGTGCATGGCCGAAGAAGTGCCGGTACAGAGTTTTGTGGTGCGCAGCGACATGGCGTGCGGCTCGACCATCGGGCCGATCACCGCCAGCCATCTGGGTATCCGCACCGTCGACATCGGTCTGCCGACCTTCGCCATGCATTCGATTCGCGAGCTGGCCGGCAGCCATGACCTGGCGCATCTGGTCAAGGTACTCACCGCCTTCTACGCCAGCCACGAGCTGCCGTAACCCCGCGCATGATGTTCGCGGGCCTCGGCGGCCCGCGGACAACAGGCTTCATCCCTCAGATATCCCGCACCATCGCGCTCACATGGATGGCATCGTGGCGCCAGTACTCCAGATCGCAATCGATCAGACGGCCCCGCTGGTCATAGTTGATACGCGCAATGCGCAAACCCGGACTGCCGACAGACACTTTCAGAGCCGCTGCGGCTTCGGCGTGCAACGCGGTGGGCACCATCTCGAAACGGACCTGCCCGTAACGCAGGTCGTACTGGCGGGCATACAGTTCGGTCAGTGACTGCTCCATGTCGAAATCCAGAATCCCCGGAAAGAACTCCGGCTTCAGGTAGTGCTCGACGTACAGCACCAACCGCTGATCAATGCGACGTGCGCGGCAGATCTGAATGACGCTGGACAACGCAGGCAACTCCAGCATGGCGCAGATCATTGCTGAGGCTGGCTGCAGACGTGCCGACAGGACCTGAGTGTGTGCCACTCGCCCCTGCGCCGAGACCATCGCGTGAAAGTGACTGCGACGAATCAGGTCATAGGCCAGTCGCGGAGGCGAGATGAACCAGCCACGACGTTCCTCGCGATACACCAGCCCCATGGCCTCCAGTTGAACAAGCGCCTCACGCAAGGTAATACGCGTGGTGTCGAATACCTCGCTGAGCTTGCGCTCGGCCGGCAGTTTGCTGCCAGGCGGCAACAGGCCGTGCTCGATCTGCTCTTGCAGGGCGTGGCAAATGGTTGTTACCGCTCGTGGCACATCTTCGCGCATTCAGCTACCTGTCTGGACTAGACCAGCCCTGTCGTGGGGCACGCTTTTACCCCTGCCGTTGTCGTCAGCCGTGTTGCAGCAAGCCTAGGCCGGGTCTATGACCGTCCTGTGACACGCTGCTACATGATCCATGCCAATCCCCGCCCAGACAGCCCTCAAGCCCTTGAACAGCAAGCACTTGAGTCTGGTCTACGCTTAGCGCCAGGCAGTGCCCGAATGCAGGCAATGTGAAATCAACCACGCGGCCCGACACGAAAATGTCATGCAACAGGCCTAACTTGGCTCAGGTATTGCTGATCTAGACCAAACCATCCGCAACGAACACTTCCGGTAAAGAAGTGCACTAGGAGCTTCGAATGAAACATCTTTTGTTGGCATCACTCCTCGGCTCGGCCATCGCCATGAGCGCGTCAGTCATGGCTGCGGACACAGACCTCAAGACCCTGGAAGCCGCAGCCAAGGCTGAAGGCGCCATCAACAGCCTCGGCATGCCGGATGACTGGGCGAACTGGGGCGGCATCTGGACCGATCTGGAAGCCAAATACGGTCTCAAGCACACCGACACCGACATGAGTTCGGCGCAGGAAGTGGCCAAGTTCGATGCGGAAAAAGACAACGCGAGCGGCGATATCGGTGACGTGGGCGCAGCCTTCGGCCCCATCGCTGTCGCCAAGGGCGTTACCCAGCCTTACAAGCCAAGCACCTGGAACCAGATTCCAGACTGGGCCAAGGACAAGGAAGGCCACTGGGCATTGGCCTACACCGGCACCATTGCGTTCATTGTGAACAAGAACCTGCTGCACGGATCCGAAATCCCGAAAACCTGGGCCGACCTGAAAACCGGCAAATACAAAGTCTCCATCGGTGACGTGAGTTCTGCCGCCCAGGCGTCCAACGGTGTGCTGGCCGCCGCCTTCGCCATGAAAGGCGACGAGACCAACATCGAACCAGGCCTGCAACTGTTCACCGAACTGGCCAAACAGAAGCGCCTGTCGCTGGCCAACCCGACCATCCAGACCATCGAAAAGGGTGAAGTCGAAGTGGGCGTGGTCTGGGACTTCAACGGCCTGAACTATCGCGCCAAGATGACCAAGCCTGATGATTACGTGGTGCTGATCCCGTCGGACGGCTCGGTGATCTCCGGCTACACCACCATCATCAACAAGTACGCCAAACACCCGAACGCCGCCAAGCTGGCGCGTGAGTACGTGTTCAGCGACGCGGGCCAGATCCAGCTGGCCAAAGGCAACGCACGTCCGATTCGTGCCGAGCACGTCACCCTGCCTGAAGACGTGAAAGCCAAGCTGCTGCCAAACGAGCAGTACAAGAACGTCACGCCGATCAAGGACGCAGAAGCCTGGGAAAAGACCTCCAAGGCGCTGCCTCAGAAGTGGAACGAGCAAGTCATCATCGAGATGAACTGATGCTCTGCGCGACTCAAGGATGATGTCGCATCTCATGCACGGGCGAGCCCTCCTCGCCCGTGCCGGGTCATGCCATATCCGCACCCAAGCGAGTTGCCCATGAAACACAATGTCATCCTCATCGTGCTCGACGGCCTCAATTACGAAGTGGCACGGCATGCGATGGGCCATCTTCAGGCCTGGCACGCCGCGGGACGCGCAGCGCTGTACAAGCTGGAATGCGAACTGCCCGCGCTGTCACGTCCGCTCTACGAATGCATCCTGACCGGTGTCGCACCCATCGAAAGCGGCATCGTGCACAACAACGTGTCGCGCCTGTCCCGTGAACGCAGCGTGTTTCATTATGCCCGCGACGCGGGGCTGAGCACGGCGGCTGCGGCCTATCACTGGTTCAGCGAGCTGTACAACCGCACGCCTTTCGAGGCGGCACGCGACCGAAACACCGATGCACCGCAGCTGCCGATTCAGCACGGGCTGTTCTACTGGGCAGACCATTATCCGGATTCACATCTGTTCGCCGACGCAGAAAGCGTGCGCCTGAAACACGCGCCGAATTTTCTGTTGATTCACCCCATGAACATCGACGACGCCGGGCACAAGCACGGCCTCGACACCCCGCAGTACCGCAACAGCGCGCGCAGCGCCGACATCATTATGGCCGACTACCTGCAGGGCTGGCTGGACGCGGGCTATCAGGTCCTGATCACCGCAGACCACGGCATGAACAACGACCGCTCGCACAACGGTCTGCTGCCCGAGGAGCGCGAAGTGCCGCTGTTCGTGCTAGGCGAGGCATTCAGCCTGGACCCAGACGCCAAACCGCGCCAGACCGATCTGTGCGGCACGATCTGCGAACTGCTCGGTGTGCCCCACGACAAACCCGTCTGCCGGGAGATCCTCAATTGACCACCTTTACCCGAGGCAAATGGCTGGCGCTGTTGTGCCTGGTGCCGTTTGCACTGTTCTTCATCGTGTTTCAGATCGCCCCGCTGTTCTGGGTGGCAATCCACAGCGTGCAGAGCGACAGCGGCTGGGGCCTGGAGAACTTCAGCAAGGCGTTCAACTCGCGCTTCTATCGCCAGGCCATGCAGTTCAGCCTGGAGATCAGTTTCTGGTCGAGCCTGTTCGGCATTCTGATTTCGATCCTCGGCGCCTATTCGTTGCGCAAGGTCGATTCGCGACTGCGGGACTTCGTCAATTCCTTCGCCAACATGACCAGCAACTTCGCCGGTGTCCCGCTGGCATTCGCCTTCATCATCCTGCTGGGCTTCAACGGCGCGCTGACGTTGATCCTCAAGGACGCCGGAATCATCGATGACTTCAACCTGTACTCCAAGACCGGGCTGATCATCCTCTACACCTACTTCCAGATTCCGCTCGGCGTCCTGCTGCTGTACCCGGCGTTCGATGCCGTGCGCGAGGACTGGAACGAGTCGGCCGCCCTGCTGGGGGCCAGCAGCTTCCAGTTCTGGCGCTACATCGGTCTGCCTGTGCTGACACCTGCCCTGCTAGGCACCTTCGTCATCCTCCTGGCCAATGCGCTGGGCGCCTACGCCACGGTCTACGCACTGACCACCGGCAACTTCAACGTACTGCCGATCCGCATCGCCGCCATGGTGGCGGGCGACATCACGCTCGACCCGAACATGGCCAGTGCGCTGGCCATGATTCTGGTAGGACTCATGACCCTGGTGACGGTGATCCATCAGTGGCTGTTGAAAAGGAGCTACCATGTCGCGCGTTGAAAAAGGGCCTGCTGGCGTCTACCACAAGACCGTGGTGTGCCTGCTGTTCCTCACTCTGCTGCTGCCCCTGGCGGGCACCTTTCTGTATTCGATATCGACCAGTTGGTCGGCAACCATTCTGCCCAGCGGACTGACCTTCAAGTGGTACGTGGCGCTGTGGAGCGATCCACGATTTCTGGCTGCATTCAGCCAGTCACTGCTGGTCTGCGTCGGCGCGCTGATGCTGTCGGTGGTGCTGATTCTGCCGCTGCTGTTCGTGGTGCATTACCACTTTCCGCGCCTCGACGGGCTGATGAACATCCTGATCCTGCTGCCTTTCGCCGTGCCGCCCGTGGTGTCGTCGGTGGGCCTGCTGCAGTTGTATGGTTCAGGCCCGATGGCGATGGTCGGTACGCCGTGGATTCTGATCGGCTGCTATTTCACCGTCGCCCTGCCCTTCATGTACCGCGCCATCACCAACAACCTGCAGGCGATCAACCTGACCGACCTGATGGACAGCGCGCAGCTGCTGGGTGCCAGCACCTGGCAGGCGGCCTTCATCGTGGTGCTGCCGAACCTGCGCAAGGGCCTGATGATCGCGTTGCTGCTGTCGTTCTCCTTCCTGTTCGGCGAGTTCGTGTTCGCCAACCTGCTGGTCGGCACGCGTTACGAAACCCTGCAGGTCTACCTCAACAACATGCGCAACAGCAGTGGCCACTTCAACAGCGCACTGGTGATTTCCTATTTCCTCTTCGTGCTGGTGCTGACCTGGGCCGCCAATCGACTGAACAAGGACAAAGACTGAGATGAGTTTTGTCAGCATTGAAAACCTGCAGAAGAGCTACGCCAGCACGGCGGTGTTCAGCGACATCAACTGCGCCATCGAAAAGGGCGAGTTTGTCACCCTGCTCGGCCCGTCCGGCTGCGGCAAGTCCACCCTGCTGCGCTGCATCGCGGGCCTCACGTCAGTGAACAGCGGAAGCATCCTGCTTGACGGTCAGAACCTGGTACCGCTGGCCCCGCAGAAGCGCAACATCGGCATGGTGTTCCAGAGTTACGCGCTGTTTCCCAACATGACTGTCGAGCAGAACGTCGCCTTCGGCCTGCGCATGCAGAAGGTCAGCCCTGACGACAGCCGCAAACGGGTCGCAGAGATTCTCAAGCTGGTCGAACTGCAGGACTACGCCAAGCGCTATCCGCACCAGATGTCCGGCGGTCAGTGCCAGCGCGTGGCGCTGGCCCGCTCGCTGGTGACACGTCCGCGCCTGCTGCTGCTGGATGAACCGCTGTCGGCACTGGATGCACGGATCCGCAAGCACCTGCGTGAGCAGATCCGGGCGATCCAGCGCGAACTGGGCCTGACGACCATTTTCGTAACTCACGATCAGGAAGAGGCGCTGACCATGTCGGACCGCATCTTCCTGATGAACCAGGGCCGCATCGTGCAGAGCGGCGATGCGGAAACCCTCTACACCGCGCCGGTGGACGTGTTCGCGGCAGGCTTCATCGGCAACTACAACCTGCTGGAAGCCGACGACGCCAGCCGCCTGATGCAGCGCCCGATCAACAGCCGCATCGCGATTCGGCCTGAATCCATTCAACTGAGCCTCACCGGCGAACTGGAAGGCGAAGTGCGCAGTCACAGCCTGCTGGGCAACGTCATTCGCTACCGCGTGCAGGCACGCGGCGTGGAATTGGTGGTCGACGTACTCAACCGCAGCGCGGATGATCTGCACCCTGACGGCCGCCGGGTGACGTTGAATATCGAGCCCTCGGCGCTGTGCCCGGTGGCTTGACCGACAAATGATTTAAGGATGTACGCAATGGCTTTAGCAATTTTCGACCTGGACGAAACCCTGATCGGCGGTGACTGCGCCACCCTGTGGAGCGAGCAGATGGGCCGCCTCGGCTGGGTCGATCCGGTTTCGTTCATGCAGCGCAACGACGAGCTGATGGCCGCTTACAGCGCCGGTGAGCTGGCGATGGAAGACTACATGGCGTTCAGCCTTGAGCCGATGGCAGGTCGCACGCCGGAAGAAATCGATCACCTCGTAGGCCCGTGGGTGGAAGACGTGATCGAGCCGATCATCTACAGCGACGCCTGCAAATGCATTGCCCAGCATCGCGCCAGGGGTGACCGAATTCTGGTGATCTCTGCCTCGGGCGTGCATCTGGTCAAGCCGATTGCCGAACGCCTGGGCATCGACGAAGTGCTGGGTATCGACCTGGACGTGCAACACGGCGTTTACAGCGGTGGCACGGTCGGTGTGATGACCTATCGCGAAGGCAAGATCACCCGCCTGATGGACTGGCTGGATGCCGAAGGGGAAAACCTGGAGGGAGCGAGTTTCTATTCGGATTCGCGCAACGATTTGCCGTTGCTGCTCAAGGTTGACCATCCGAACGTAGTCAATCCGGATCCGGTGCTGCTGGAGCATGCGCAGAAGGCCGGATGGCCAGTGCACAGCTGGACCTGAAGCATTTCAGCCAGGACTCAGCCCGCTGAAGAAACACTGTCCATTGTGAGAGGCACCACCACGTCTTCGACGTAGCGCTGTCGCGCAGCAAACTCAGTGGGAGCGGACTTGTCCGCGAAAAGGCCAGTACATCCGACGAATATTCATCGCCTGAAATACAGTATTCGCGGACAAACGGAACGCCGCCCGGTCCGCTCCCACAAAATCCAGTTTCTTCAGTGGTTTACAGGTTGTTTGATAAGAGGCGGCTTGCCGGCGATGAACGATGACGCGATTTTCCTGACACACCGCGTCGAATGCATCGCCGGCAAGCCGCCTCCCACAGTCAGACGGTTACCAACTCGCGGCCCGTAAAGGCCACGCTCATCACTTCAGACTTTCGTCGATCACCACCACGATCTTGCCGGAGACCTGATTGGTCGCCAGCTCTTCGAACGCGGCTTCTGCGTCGTTGATCGAAAAGGTTTTGGCCAGTTGCGGTTTCAGGCGACCTTCTGTGAACAGCGGCCAGACGAACTGACCCAGATCACGCAGCAGATCGGCCTTGAACGTTTCATCACGGCTGCGCAGGGTCGAACCCATCAAATGAATACGCTTGCCCAGCATATGCGCCAGATCCACCTGTGCTTCGCGCCCGCCCATCGTGCCGATCAGCACCCAGCGGCTGTCCAGCCCCAGCAGCTTGACGTTCAGCTCAGCGTAGTTGCCGCCGACCGGATCGAGGATGACGTCGAACGGTGCAAAATCGTTCAAAGCCTCCAGACTTTCGCTGCGCACCACGCCGCCCTGCGCACCCAATTCGACGCAGTACGCCAGCCGCTCAGCCGATCCGACACTGACCCAGACCGGGCTGCCGAACGCCTTGCAAAGCTGAATACCGGCTGAACCAACGCCACTTGCGCCCGCGTGCAGCAGCACCTTTTCGCCAGGCTTGAGACCCGCGAGCTGAAACAGGTTCAGCCAGGCTGTGGCGTAAACCTCGGGGATCGCGGCGGCTTCGTGCAGCGACAGGCCTTCCGGCACCGGCAACACATGACGCGCATCCACCACCACTTCTTCGGCCATCGCCCCGCCCGCCAACAGCGCGCAGACGCGGTCTCCGACCAGCCAGGACGTACCCGGACCGACTTCGGCAATGACGCCGGAGCACTCCAGCCCCAGCACGGTGGTAACACCCGGCGGCGGCGGATATTTGCCCGCGCGCTGCAGCAGATCGGCCCGATTCAAACCCGCCGCAGCGACTTTGATGCGAACCTGCCCCACATCGAGAGCCGGACTTGGCTCTTCGACCCATTCCACATGTCCTTCCACGCCTTGCAATGCCTTCACAGTGCCTCCATAGTGAGTCCAGACTGAGCCCGTGGCTGTTTGCCCGGGCTTTTGCATTATGCGGCCGGGTTCAAAGGAACCGGCGACCTCAAAGACGGCCTAATATGCGTTATCAATTGTCCTCGCGTCGAATCAGCATGAAGCAACTATTCCCTAGCACCGCCCTCGCCCTGTTTGTCGGCCTCAGCGTTCTGCCGATGTCAGCCAGCACTTTCGCCGCCAACAGCTGGGATAATCTTCAGCCGGACCGCGACGAAGTGGTCGCCAGCCTGAACGTGGTCGAGCTGCTCAAGCGGCACCACTACAGCAAGCCACCACTGGACGACAAACGTTCAGCGATCATCTACCAGAGCTACATCAAGCAACTGGATCCGTCGCGCAGCTATTTCATGGCCAGCGATATTGCCGAATTCGACAAATGGCAGTTCCAGTTCGACGACTTCCTTAAGAGTGGCGACCTGAACCCGGGGTTCACTATTTACAAACGCTATCTGGACCGCATCAAGGCGCGTCTGGACTTTGCGCTTGCAGAACTGGCCAAGGGTGTCGACAAGATCGACCTCACCACCAAGGAAACCCTGCTGGTGGACCGCAAGGACGCCGCATGGCCCAAGGACACCGCCGAACTCGACGATCTGTGGCGCAAACGCGTCAAGGATGAGGTTCTGCGTCTGAAGATTGCAGGCAAGGACCCGGCGAAAATCCAGGAAACCCTGACCAAGCGTTACAAGAATCAGCTGGCACGTCTGGGCCAGACCCGCGCCGAAGATGTGTTCCAGGCGTACATCAACACCTTCGCCATGTCCTACGATCCGCACACCAACTACCTGTCGCCCGACAGCGCGGAAAACTTCGACATCAACATGAGCCTGTCGCTGGAAGGCATCGGTGCCGTGTTGCAGAGCGACAACGACAACGTGAAGATCGTGCGTCTGGTACCGGCAGGCCCTGCGGCCAAGACCAAGCAGGTCGCTCCGGCCGACAAGATCGTTTCGGTCGCTCAGGGCGACAAGGAAATGGTCGACGTCATCGGCTGGCGTCTGGATGAAGTGGTCAAGCTGATCCGTGGTCCGAAAGGCTCCGTGGTCCGCCTGGAAATCATTCCGGCCAGCAATGCGCCGAACGACCAGACCACCAAGATCGTAGCCATCACCCGTGAAGCGGTGAAGCTTGAAGAGCAGGCGGCGAAGAAGTCGATCCTGCACATCAAGCAGGATGGCAAGGATTACAAACTGGGCGTTATCGACATTCCAGCCTTCTACCTGGACTTCAAGGCCTACCGTGCCGGTGATCCGGAGTACAAGAGCACCACCCGTGACGTGAAGAAACTGCTGACCGAGCTGCAGGCCGAGAAGGTCGATGGCGTGGTGCTGGATCTGCGCAATAACGGCGGTGGTTCGCTGCAGGAAGCCACCGAGCTGACCAGCCTGTTCATCGACCGCGGCCCGACCGTGCTGGTGCGCAACGCGGACGGCAAGGTCGATGTGCTGGAAGACGAAGCCAAGGGCGCGTTCTACAAAGGTCCGATGGCGCTGCTGGTCAACCGCCTGTCTGCGTCGGCGTCGGAAATTTTCGCGGGCGCCATGCAGGACTACCATCGCGCACTGGTGATTGGTGGACAGACCTTCGGCAAGGGCACCGTGCAGACCATTCAGCCGCTGAACCATGGCGAGCTGAAACTGACCCTGGCCAAGTTCTACCGGGTTTCCGGACAGAGCACACAGCATCAGGGCGTCGTGCCGGACATCACCTATCCGTCGCTGATCGACACCAAGGAAATCGGCGAGAGCGCACTGCCTGAAGCCATGCCTTGGGACAGCATCAAACCGGCGATCAAGCCTGCCATCGACCCCTTCAAGCCGTTCCTGGCGCAACTTCAGGCACGTCATGAATCGCGCTCCGCCAAGGATGCCGAGTTCGTGTTCATCGAGGATCGTCTGGCCCTGGCCAAGAAACTCATGAGCGAGAAGACCGTCAGCCTCAACGAAGCCGACCGCCGTGCCGAGCATGCTTCCATCGAGAGCAAGCAGCTTGCGCTGGAAAACACTCGCCGCAAGGCCAAGGGTGAAGAGCCGCTCAAGGAACTGAAGAAAGAAGACGAAGACGCGCTGCCGGTGGAAGACGAGAAGACCAAGCCGGAAGACGATGCTTACCTGTCTGAAACCGGTCGCATTCTGATCGATTACCTCGGTCTGAGCGCTTCGGTTGCCAAGAAGTAAGCCGCAGATGACGGTTGATGGCCAATTAGCAGCAACGGTCATCAAACAGTCATGAATCTGTCGTGAAATGACGGGCTGAACGCTAGGGCGTTCAGCCCTTTTTATTGCCATCGAGACCATCATGACTGTAACTGAACAGCTGGGCGCACTGAGTTCCATTCTGGCTCGTGGCGACTTGCACAGCCTGTTTCAGCCAATTGTCTCGCTCTCGGAGCGCAGCATTCTGGGTTACGAGGCGTTGACCCGAGGCCCGTCCAACAGCCCGCTGCATTCGCCTCTGAATCTCTTCGCGGTTGCCCGCCAGGCCGGTCGTCTGAGTGAGCTGGAACTGACCTGCCGCGAAAGCGCCTGTCGTCGGTTCAGCCAGCAGCAGTTGCCCGGCAAGCTGTTCCTCAACGTGTCGCCAGAATCGCTGCTTGAAGCCTCGCACCCGCCGGGCCGCACGCTTGAAATGCTGCGTCGCTACAACATCGCACCCAAGAACGTGGTGATCGAATTGACCGAGCAGATGCCGACCGACGATTTCGATCTGCTCTACAACGCACTGCATCATTATCGGGACATGGGGTTTTCCATCGCACTGGACGATCTGGGCGCGGGCTATTCCAGTCTGCGGCTGTGGTCAGAGCTGCGCCCGGATTACGTGAAGATCGACCGGCACTTCATCGACGGCATTCACCAGGACGCCGTGAAGCGCGAGTTTGTCGGCTCCATGCTGCAAATGGCCAGAGCGTCCAGAGCCATCGTGATCGCCGAAGGCATCGAGCTGCCCGAAGAACTCGCGGCCCTGACCGACATGGGCGTGGATCTGGTGCAGGGCTACCTGCTGGCACGTCCTCAGGAACGCCCGTCACGCGACACCCGCGCCATGCTGCCCAAGGCAGAAGCACCGCCACCGGCACTGAACGAGGACGCGGCCGACCTCTCTGCCCTGCTCAGTCCACAGCCTTCAGTGAGTCAGTCGACCCCGACGGCTGATGTACTGGAAGCCTTTCGCAAGCAGGCCAACCTCAACTCACTGGCTGTGCTGGACGACGATGCAAGACCTTGCGGTATCGTCCATCGCCATTCGCTCTCAGAAGCCCTGCTGAAGCCGTTTGGCACCGAGCTGTTCGCCCGAAAGCCGATCAGCCGTTTGATGAGCGATGATTTTCTGGCCGTGGAAGTCAGCCAGTCGCTGCAGCAGGTCAGCCGCCTGCTTACCAGTCGGGCGCGGCAGCGCATCGAAGAGGATTTCATCATCACCCTCAACGGCGCTTATCTGGGGCTGGGCCGGGTAATCGACGTGCTCAAGTTGATCACCGAGATGAAGATCCAGCAGGCGCGCTACGCCAACCCACTGACCCTGCTGCCGGGCAACGTGCCGATTCAGCAGTGCCTGACACGCCTGTTGCAGCAAGGTCGCGAGTCGATGATCTGTTACGTGGACATCGACAGCTTCAAGCCCTTCAACGACATCTATGGCTATGCACGCGGTGATGAAGTGCTGCTGTGTCTGGCGCAATGCCTCAATGACCGGGTGGATCCGAGCAGGGACTTCGTCGGCCATATCGGCGGAGATGATTTTCTGATGGTGCTGGGTTTCGAGGACTGGGAAAGGCGCCTGAACAACCTACTTGAGGATTTCCAGAACCAGTGCCGCCGCTTCTACCGGGCCGAACACCTGGAAGCCGGCTGCTTCGTCGCACTCAACCGGCAGGGACAGCGTCAGGAGTTTGCGCTGCTGTCACTGTCGATTGGAGTGGTGCATCTGCGGGAAGAGAGCTGCGCTCAGATCAACGCCAGCCAACTGGCCGACCTGGCCTCGCAGGCCAAGCACTTCGCCAAGGACGTGGCGGGCGCCAGCATTCATGTCATCGACTCGTCGCGACTGGATCTGCTGGTGGATGCGTGAGGTATTAAGAGGCGCGCGGAGAGCGTCGTCACATTTGGCACAGGCTAGAAGTCCGATAAGCCCTGCGCTTGAAAGCTGCCAATCAAACGCTTCCCGCCTGCACTTCCACTTCCGGATAGCTGTACTCGAATACCCGTACTACTTCGGCGGCGTGCCATGACGCGGCAGCCACGCCGTCGGACGGGCCGGAGAAGCGGCCCAGTCGTTCGACACATTCGAAGAAGCCGGGACGTGGCAGGCGGCTTGCGCCCTGGCTGATCACCAGTGAACTGCGCAGTGGCTGTTCGGCACGGGCATCCATGGCGGCCAGATGCTCGAGCGCTGCGGTCAGTGTCTGCATGGCCGGACTCGGGAACTGCAAACGCTCCAGCAAGGCACGGTAGGTCACCAGATGCCGCTGACGGCGAGCATGGTTCAGCTCGTTCAGCAATCCGTCCCAATGCTGACGACTGATGCGCACGCTCATGACTCACCCCGCCAGCCCGGCACGCCCAGCTCCCATGCAAGGCTGCGCTTGATGGCCGCGTCGGGTTCACGCGTGCCGTTTTCGATCAATTCCAGGTATGAAGGGCTGATACCGACCGCGCGTGCCAGCGTGGCGACTTCCAGGCCCTTGGCAGTGCGCAACGCACCCAACTGGTCGAACGCAGGATGTTCAGCAACTTCAGGTGCTGGCTGAGCAGTCTCGGGGCGGGGCTTTTCGGCAAAGCCAGCGGCTTTGAGCAGCGCCTGATATTGAGCCCAGGGGAGGACTGCGTACTCCGGCTCACCATCACGAGATATCACTTGAAGATCCATAGACTCCCCTTGCAGGAAAACACCACATGTTGGAAAGACCTGCTTCCATAGAGTGGCATCTTAACAGCGGAACGCTACGGCCGGCTCAAACGCTTCACTCGATGCGTTTCTCTTTCTCCAGCAATGCCTGGGTTTCGGGCAGCCGCTCGACCACCACCAGTTTTTCAGGTGGCTGCTGATCACGCCAGGCGCGGAACGCGTCGAGTTCGTCGGTCAGGTGCTTCATCACCCAGGCCAGCACGGCGATGTCGTCGAACATCCCCAGCCCCGGAATCCAGTCGGGTATCGCATCCAGTGGACTGAGGAAGTACATCAGGCCCGCCACGATGGACAGAATGGCCTTGGGGCTGATGTCACGGTACTCACCGCGCCAGTAAGCCAGGCACAGGCTCTGGAGAAGGCGCAGGTCATCCTTGAGCTTGCCCAGACGACTGCCTTCACTGTTGCCCTTGCGCGCCACGGCGAACAGCAGCCCCGGCAATCGCCCGGCCGCGAGAAGCCGGCGCGCTCCTGGCAGGTAACGGATCAGGTTCCACGGTGCTTTCATGTTCACTCCCGCTCAGAAAAGGTGACGGTGCACATCGGTTCGATAACCTGCCGGTGGGGATGCCACAAGGTTATCCACATTTGTTGTGGATAACCTTGTGAACAGCCGCCCTTTTTCACCTTGAAGTCCCCGTTTTCAGGGGCTTTGGGTTAGATCGGGCGTTTTTTACTCACATAAAAAAACCCACGAATTCGTTGACTTGGGAACACTGTTGAGGCTAGCCCATCAGGCAAAACGGACTGTCAGACAATATTCCTCTCACGATCATGATAGTGGGACTGTAAGCGCCGCCAAGCGTTCGGCAAATAACCCACACACAAAAACGCCCTGTCGAGACAGGGCGTTTTCAGTAGCCAGGTGTTGCGTTACTTCTTGGCGGGAGCAGCCGGTTTGGCCGGAGCCGCCTCTTCTTCATCTGCATCAGGCGCCTGAGCAGCTGCCGGATCCTTGATGCCCAGCAGTTCCAGGTCGAAGACCAGAACCGAGTTGGCAGGGATCAGCGGGCTCGGGCTCTGCGCACCGTAAGCCAGGTCGCTAGGGATGAAGAGTTTGATCTTCTCGCCTACGTGCATCAGTTGCAGGCCTTCAACCCAACCCGGGATCACACCGCCAACCGGCAGATCGATCGGGCTGCCGCGCTCGACGGAGCTGTCGAACACCTTGCCGTCAGTCAGCTTGCCTTCGTAATGAACGGTCACGACATCAGTCGGCTTGGGCTGAGCGCCATCACCCTTCTTGATGATCTGATACTGCAGACCCGAAGCGGTGGTGACGACACCTTCTTTCTTGCCGTTTTCTTCGAGGAATTTCTTGCCGGCCGCTGCCGACTCTTCACTCATCTTGGCCATACGCTCTTCGGCACGCTTCTGCAGCGCGGCGAAAGCTTCAACCAGTTCTTCGTCTTTCAGTTTCTGATCTTTCTTGCCGACAGCGTCTTCGATACCCAGGGCCACAGCCTTGGAATCCAGATCATCCATGCCTTCCTGAGCCAGGCTTTTGCCCATGTTCAGACCTATGCCATAAGACGCTTTTTGTGCCGGAGTTTTCAGCTCGACAGTGCTGGCTTGCTTGTCACAACCTGCGAGTACCAGACCGACCAGGGCAATCGCCGCTGCCAACCGATGCTGTTTCATGCTAATTCCTTGTTCATGCGCCAAAAGGGCAAACGAGTAAAGCCGCGAGCTTATCAGGCCGCCGCGATCAATGGCTACCGGCATCAGAGAGACAAAAGGCCGATAAGTTCAGGTATCCAAAGGTTTTACCGGTTTGACACCTGAGCGTTCAGTTGCAGTTCAGCTCTGGAATCTTGTGCATACCCGCTCATCGTTATACACAAGTCAGCCTCAACACTGATCGTGCCCATCGCTCCGCGTGGGCATGCCGCCCGTGACGCTCCGCGTCACACATGGCACAGATTGAGGATTCAGTGAGCCGAGCGCATGAAGTGGATAACGCTCAAGCTTGGGCGCGCATCAGCGCCACATTCAAGAGCGGACGCGGAGCGTCCTGAGAGGCATTCCCACGCAGAGCGATGAGTGCATACCCGCCGGGGTCGATGCAGATCGCGACGGGCTCGATGCGCGGTGCTGGAACGCCGGGTTCATCAACGGGGCTCGCAGTCGCTTCCAATCGGCATCCCGACAACCGCTTGATATGAAAAGCGACATGAAATTAAAGATAATTTTTAACTTTACTGCGATGTGGTTCGATTCTCTGCGCGGGGCATCACTGCCCTGAACTGCCACGGCCATCGATCGACGCCCGAGGCTTCATGCAGTTTTCAGCTATCAGGTAGGCCCTATGCAACATCAGCAATGCTCGACTTCCAAGGCCCCGGCTCGCTTATCTCGCAAACCCACATGCCAGTGGGCCGTTCTCGCTGCAGCGATCCTGCTGCCTATGAGTAGCGGAGCATTTGCCACCGCATCACCTGCACCGCCAGCGCAAGGCATCAAGGCCTTCAGGTTATGCACAGGTCCCGACAACCTGTCGCACGTTATCCAGGGAACGCTGGATCAGAGCGCAGTGGCGGATGTGAGCGCACTCAACTTCAAGGAAACACCGGCGCATGCAACCTATGACTGGCATCCAGCGCCACAGGAGCAGTACGTGATCACGCTGTCGGGCACGCTGGAGTTTTCCACCACTGGTGGTGAAAACTTCGTACTGCACCCCGGCGAAGTCTTGCTCGCACAGGACACCACGGGACTTGGCCATCGCTGGAAGCTCATTGACGATCAGCCATGACGCCGCGCTTATATCCTTACAAAATCGAATGCCGCGAAAGCGTTCATTGCAAAACCAGGCAGCTATGACAAGGGAGGGTGTCAGGCCTGAGTTGATCGTTGCGCGGCCGGCATGGGCTCGGACATCTCGATCAGGTTCAGATCGGTGATGAAACCGTCAGATGATCCCGAGCTTGCGCCACTGCGCCCGGGTATCGGCGTCAATGCCGTGCGCTTCCAGTACCGTATCCGTGTGTTCGCCAAGGGTCGGAGCCGCCGAGCGAACCTGGCCCGGCGTGTCCTGCAGTTTGGGCAGAATGCCCGGCAGCGTTACAGGTGTGCCGTCGTCCAGGGTGCTTTGCAACAGCATGTCCCGCGCCAGATAGTGGGGGTCGCTGGCGATGTCGGCGGCGTCGTAGATCTTGCCTGCCGGGATCCGCGCCTCATTCAAGGCATTGAGCACTTCGTCCAGCGAACGCTCGGCGGTCCATGTCGAGATCGCTGCATCGATCCGCGCCACATGCCGCACCCGACCATCGTTATGGGCAAGGTCGGGGTCATTGGCGAGGTCCATGCGGCCAATCTTTTCCATCAGCCTTCTATAGATGCTGTCGCCGTTGCCTGCCACGAGCGCGTATTTGCCGTCATTGCAGCGATAGGCATTGGTGGGGGCGATGCCCGGCATGCTGCTGCCAGCAGGCTCGCGAACGACGTTGAACACTGAATATTCGGGAATCAGGCTTTCCATCATGTTGAACACCGACTCGTACAGCGCAACGTCGATCTGCTGCCCTGCCCCGCCATTCTGATCGCGGTGACGTAGCGCGAGCAGAATACCGATCACCCCGTGCAGCGCCGACAGAGAATCGCCGATCGACACACCGACCCGAACCGGCGTACGCCCTGCTTCGCCCGATAGATGCCGCAGGCCGCCCATGGCTTCGCCTATCACCCCGAATCCCGGTCGGTCACGGTAGGGTCCGGTCTGCCCGTAACCGGAAACCCTTAGCATGATCAGTCGTGGATTGAGCGTGTGCAGTTCTTCCCAGCTCAGCCCCCAGCTTTCCAGCGTGCCAGGCCGGAAGTTTTCGATGAGTACGTCGGCATCGCGAATCAGACGGCGAACCGCTTCCTGCGCCTGCGGCTGACGCAGATCGAGGGTGACCGACTTCTTGTTACGTGACTGCACCGCCCACCACACTGACGTGCCGTTGTGCAGCAAACGCCATTTACGCAGCGGGTCGCCTGTCAGCGGCGGCTCGACCTTGATAACCTCCGCGCCGAACTCGCCGAGGATTTTCGCAGCAAACGGCCCGGCGATCAGTTGCCCCAGTTCTACGACCTTGATGCCCTGAAGAGGTAAGTTCATGACGCTTCCACTCTGGTTCGAGAACACCGGATGATCCGCGCAAATGCAAGGAATGAAAAGTCACTGATCAACAGCAGGCAAAAAGCCCCGCGATGGCGGGGCTCCTGTTACGCGCTTGACTTACTGAGTGCAGGCCAGTTGAAAACTCATGGCCGAATCACCGGCAGGTTCATTCTTGCCCACCATAAGGCCCAGTACATTGACCTTTTCAGTTGTCGCCGCGCCGCCCAACTTGGCGTGACCGTATAACAGACGATCATAGTCGGAGGTATCAATCGAAGACACCGAGCAGAAACCAGGTGCCTGTTTGAACAGCCCTTCCGCGAACAGAACTTCATAAGTTGCGAAGTAATCTTTCTGATTGGTCAGCTTCACCGCCTTGATCCATGCAGAAGATTGCGCTACGACGCGACCTTGTTGATCAATGGTCGCCGTATGCAGCGCTGGAGAGGCCATGACACCGGCAGAAACCGCCATGGCGCACGAGACCAGTAGTCCTTTGATACAGTTATTCATATAAATCCCTTTATAGTTTCCAACGACATAAAATGTATTTTTTACGAACCGATTATTTCCTATAAGACAATCGATCCATACTCAGTGCCAGCCCTTGAAAGCGCCAGCCAACGCAATGCAGCTAATACCAGAGAAATGCGAAAATCAAGCTTAATACAGGCGCTTTAACTTATAACCAACCAATTACAAAACACCCGGACAATTCGTACAACACTCAGAATCGATAACTGACAGGATCGATAAACTTTAACCTGCATAAGAAAACCGTATTGATGAGGTCATTGATATCAGGAATTTCATCAAGACATGTCTATCTGCCATCGACAAACCTGCTATCTTCGCGGCGCGAATAACGGTTCCCGTCATGTCCTCGTCATTAACCGCCGGTAGGGTCTGCGCAAAATTGGAACCTTCCCATTCCAGCCTTTACCGAACGCACTGATGGAAACTCCTACGTGACAAACGTAAAACTGCTGCGCCGCGCGTTCCTGCTTCAAGCCTGTGCCATGACCACCGGTGTCGCACTTGCCGCTTCGCCTGCGTCGCCCCTGCTTACAATGCCGCAGCACAAGGGCACCAGGCCCTCTGACGTCAATCGCAAATTCTTCGAGAACGGCAAGGCGCGGCCGTTCGCCGGGAACACGATCATCAGTCAGATTCCGTTGCGAACACCACTGAGCGACGCGCTCACCACTGTCAGGAATACACTGGCCGCTCAAGAGTTCAGTCAGTGCCTGAGCCTGCTGCCGCCCTCCAGCTACCACATGACGGTCTTCGAAGGCGTGATCGACGAACAGCGCAAACCGCCGTTCTGGCCCGTTGAGGTCGCCAAAGACGCCAGTGTTCAAGCCTGCACGGATTACTTCACCGAACGCTTGATTGACTTCGATCTCGACGATGAATTCGAGCTGCGGATGCAGGTAGACGACTTCAATGTTCACAAGGACAGCGGCGCCACGATTCGGCTTGTTCCGGCCAGCGTGCAGGAAAACAAGAAGCTCCGGGACCTGCGTGATCGCCTGGCTCAGCGCCTGGGTATCCGCGCACCGGATCATGATCAGTACGGGTTTCACATCTCATTGGGCTATCTGGTGAAGTGGATGACCGACGCACAAACCCTTGAGTATGCAGCCGTTCAGCAGAAATGCCTGACGTTCCTGCGCGAGACCCTCGAGGTGTTCGCGCTGGATGCACCCAGATTCTGCACCTTCAACGACATGCTGACGTTCGATGACAAGTTCGCCATTGGCAAGCAGCCTGAAACGATTTGACCACGCTGATTCGAACAGACACCGCATCGCTTTCAGCAAATTCCGTGATCCGCCGCAGCACAGCGCGTTGATTCATCGCAGTTCTGGAGACTTGAAGGAGGGAGATAGTAGAAAGACAGAAAGCAGAAAGCCCGCACAAGGCGGGCTTTCTTTTTGCTTCAAGGAGTTCAAGGGCCTTGAAGCTGAATATGGCGCAGCGGACGGGACTCGAACCCGCGACCCCCGGCGTGACAGGCCGGTATTCTAACCGACTGAACTACCGCTGCGCGTAACACTAAGAGAGAGTTTGGTGGGTGATGACGGGATCGAACCGCCGACCCGCTGCTTGTAAGGCAGCTGCTCTCCCAGCTGAGCTAATCACCCTTCACTCTCGGTGTGGCGCGCATTCTACGGAGCGACCTTTACTCTGGCAAGTAATTTTTTAAATAATTTTTATAATCCTTCCAAAGGCTTACAAAGGCTCCGTGCAGGCTTGGCCCCGGAGGCAGAGCAGCGAATAATGCCCCCCTTTGTATGGAAGGAGAGATTCACCTCATGTGGTTCAAAAACCTGCTTGTCTATCGCCTGACCCAGGATCTGCCTTTTGACGCCGAGGCGCTGGAGACTGCACTGGCGACCAAACCGGCTCGCGCCTGTGCCAGCCAGGAGTTGACCACTTACGGTTTCGTCGCGCCATTCGGCAAGGGCGAAGAGGCTCCATTGGTACACGTCAGCCAGGACTTCCTGCTGATCGCCGCACGCAAGGAAGAACGCATTCTGCCGGGCAGCGTCGTACGTGACGCGCTCAAGGAAAAGGTCGAAGAGATCGAAGCCGAGCAGATGCGCAAGGTCTACAAGAAGGAACGTGATCAGCTCAAGGATGAAATCATCCAGGCTTTCCTGCCGCGCGCCTTTATTCGTCGCTCGGCCACCTTCGCCGCCATCGCGCCCAAGCAAGGCCTGATTCTGGTCAACGCTTCCAGCCCGAAACGCGCCGAAGACCTGCTGTCGACATTGCGCGAAGTCATCGGCTCGCTGCCGGTTCGCCCATTGACCGTCAAGGTATCGCCAAGCGCGACCATGACCGACTGGGTCAAGACCCAGAAAGCGGCCGACAACTTCTTCGTGCTGGACGAGTGCGAATTGCGCGACACCCACGAAGACGGCGGCATCGTGCGCTGCAAGCGTCAGGACCTGACTGGCGATGAAATCCAGCTGCACCTGAGCACTGGCAAGGTCGTCACTCAACTGTCGCTGGCCTGGCAGGACAAACTGTCGTTCGTGCTGGACGACAAAATGGTCGTCAAGCGTCTGAAGTTCGAAGATCTGTTGCAGGATCAGGCTGAACAGGACGGCGGCGACGAGGCACTGGGACAACTGGATGCCAGCTTCACCCTGATGATGCTGACCTTTGGTGAGTTCCTGCCAGAGCTGTTCGAAGCGCTGGGCGGCGAAGAAATACCTCAGGGTATCTGACACCTCCCGCGAATGAACCGAAGCACGGCGCCGTCTTGATAGACGGCGCATTCATTTGGCACTCATAAAAAGAAGGAGCAGACCATGCGCGCCCTCGCCGCCTTGAGTCGTTTTGTCGGTAACACCTTTGCGTACTGGGTGCTGCTGTTCGCCATTCTGGCGTTTGTGTTTCCTCAGGTATTCATAGGCCTCAAAGGCTGGATCGTTCCGTTGCTGGGTCTGGTGATGTTCGGCATGGGCCTGACCCTGAAGCTCGAGGATTTCTCCGAAGTGGCGCGTAACCCGTGGCGCGTGGCGCTGGGTGTGGTCGCGCACTTTGTCATCATGCCCGGCGTGGCATGGCTGTTGTGCAAAGTGTTCCAGCTGCCGCCCGAAATCGCAGTCGGTGTGATTCTGGTGGGTTGCTGCCCGAGCGGCACATCGTCCAACGTCATGGCGTGGCTGGCCAAGGGTGATCTGGCGCTGGCGGTGGCCATTGCCGCTGTCACCACCCTGCTCGCTCCGCTGCTGACCCCGACCCTGATCTGGTTCCTGGCGTCGGCCTGGTTGCCGGTGTCCTTCATGGATATGTTCTGGTCGATTCTGCAACTGGTGATGCTGCCGATCGTGCTGGGTGTTCTGGCGCAGCGCCTGCTGGGCGCGCGGGTCAGCTACGCGGTGGACGTGCTGCCGCTGGTGTCGGTGGTGAGCATCGTGATGATCGTCTGCGCGGTGGTCGCCGCCAGTCAGGCGAAGATCGCCGAATCCGGTCTGCTTATCATGGCTGTGGTGATTCTGCACAATACGTTCGGCTTTGTGCTGGGCTACTTCACCGGCAAGGTGTTCAAGCTGCCGTTGCCACAGCGCAAGTCGCTGGCGCTGGAAGTCGGCATGCAGAACTCAGGGCTCGGCGCCGCACTGGCCAGCGCCCACTTCTCGCCACTGGCGGCAGTGCCGAGCGCGCTGTTCAGCGTCTGGCACAACATTTCCGGTGCGTTGCTCTCAACGTATTTCAGGAAGATGCCGGAGGAAGAAGGCGAGGTGGTAGCGCGCAAATCGGGACCAAACGAAAGTGTCTGACTGAATACATCCCCCCGTGGGAGGCGGCTTGCCGGCGATGCAGTCGACGCGGTGTATCAGGAAAATCGCGTCATCGTTCATCGCCGGCAAGCCGCCTCCCACGGTCCGGTGTTTGCTGCGCGACAGCGCTACGTCGAAGACGTGGTTGCGCCTCCCACAGTCCGTTAACGGACTGCAAACCCTACCGCCCCGCTCCTCTCAACGCCTTCACCTGCTCCCGCACATCCACCGGCGCGGCGGCATCTGCAGCGATAGGCGCACCGGCCACCAGCACGACGCGTGACCACAGACGGCGAAACAACCCCTTCTCCGGGTCACGACTGAAGAAGCTGCCCCACAAGCCCTGCAGGGCCATGGGGATCACCGGCACCGACGTTTCCTGAAGAATGCGCGTCATGCCGCTCTTGAAGCCGCTGATCTCGCCATCGGTGGTGAGCTTGCCTTCCGGGAAGATGCATACCAGCTCGCCCTCAGCCAGATATTGCGCAATGCGCTTGAAGGACTGCTCGTAGATTTCCATGTCTTCGTTACGACCGGCAATCGGAATGGTGCCGGCCGTGCGGAAGATGAAGTTGAGCACCGGCAATTGATAGATTTTGTAGTACATGACGAAACGGATCGGCCGTCTGACCGAACCCGCGATCAACAGTGCATCGACAAATGAAACGTGGTTGCAGACCAGCAGCGCCGCGCCTTCATCGGGAATCAGGTTCAGGTTGCGGTGCTCGACCCGATACATCGAATGACCCAGCAGCCAGATCAGAAAGCGCATGGTGAACTCAGGCACGATCCTGAAGATGTAGACGTTGACCGCCACGTTCAGCAACGACACCACCAGAAACAGGTGTGGAATCGTCAGCTTGGCGAAGCTGAGCAACAGGATGGAGACAATCGCCGACACCACCATGAACAGCGCGTTGAGAATATTGTTGGCCGCAATGACCCGTGAACGCTCTTTTTCCGGAGTGCGCGACTGAATCAGGGCATACAGCGGCACGATATAGAAACCGCCAAAAACGCCGATGCCGAGGATGTCGAACAACACCCACCAGCCTTGCCCGTCACTCAGGATAGCCAGCCAGTCGTTGGCCTGTACGTTTTGCGGGAAGCCGCCCGAATGCCACCACAGCAGCAGACCGAAAATCGTGATCCCCATGGAGCCGAACGGCACCAGACCGATCTCGACCTTGTGCCCGGACAGGCGCTCGCAGAGCAACGAACCCAGTGCGATGCCGACCGAGAAAACCGTCAGGATCAGCGTCACCACGGTTTCATCGCCGTACATCCATTCCTGGGCGTACGCCGGGATTTGCGTCAGATAGATCGCTCCGACGAACCAGAACCATGAGTTGCCGACAATCGAGCGCGACACCGCAGGCGTCTGGCCCAACCCCATGCGCAGCGTGGCCCAGGACTGGGTGAAGATATTCCAGTTGAGCTTCATTTCAGGCGAGGCAGCCGCTGCCTTCGGGATACCGAAACTGGCCAGAAAGCCCAGGCAGGCGATCAGTACGATGGCCGCCGAGACGATCCAGGCGTAGTGCGTGGAAGACATCATCACCCCGGCACTGATGGTGCCTGCGAGAATCGCCAGAAAGGTACCCATCTCGACCAGCGCGTTGCCGCCGACCAGCTCGGTCTCGCGCAGGTGCTGCGGCAGGATCGAATACTTCACCGGGCCGAACAGCGCGGAATGCGTGCCCATCGCGAACAATGCCGCCAGCAGCATCCACAGGTGGTTGAACAGAAAGCCTGCGGCTCCCACCGCCATGATCACGATTTCACCGAACTTGATAATCCTGATCAGCGCGTCCTTCGGGTATTTTTCGCCGAACTGCCCGGCCAGCGCCGAGAACAGAAAGAACGGCAGAATGAACAGCAAGGCGCACAGGTTGACGTAGATCGAACGATCTCCATCGATGGCCAGCTTATAAAGAATGGCGAGGATCAATGACTGCTTGAACACATTGTCATTGAACGCCCCGAGGGACTGCGTAACGAAAAACGGCAGGAAGCGCCGCTTCCCTAGAAGGCTGAATTGTGACTGCTGGCTCATCGTCCGTGGTCCTGAGAGGCTTGGGCACACTGGCGTCGCCGCCAATCCGAGGCACATTGAAGACGCAACGCCTGAGAATGTCGATAGGATATTTCCTGCTTTGAAGCGCGCCGAGGCGATTGCCTCGGCTGCGACACCCCGCCACGCTCGACCTTGGTCGAGAAAGACGAAGTGCAGCCGTCGTGCGAGACTGCGTGTTGTCGATACATTCTGGAATCCGATATGTCGCTGTCCAGCGGGCTGATCGCCGCCGTTGCCCTGTCCTATATGGCAATCATGTTTGCCATTGCCTTCTATGGCGACCGCTACAGCGCATCGCTGCGCCCGACCATGCGTGCCTGGGTCTACAGCCTGTCGCTGGCGGTTTACTGCACCAGCTGGACGTTTTTTGGTGCCGTGGGTCAGGCGGCCGAACAACTGTGGTCGTTCCTGCCGATTTATCTGGGTCCGATCGTGCTGATGGTGCTGGCGCCCTGGGTGCTGCAGAAGATGGTGCTGATCAGCAAACAGGAAAACATCACGTCGATTGCCGACTTCATTGCGGCGCGCTACGGCAAGTCCCAGTCGCTGGCAGTCATGGTCGCGCTGATCTGCCTGATAGGCATGCTGCCGTACATTGCGCTGCAGCTGAAAGGCATCGTGCTGGGGGTCAACATTCTGATCGGTGCCGTCGCCGACTCCACCGGCACGCGCGCTCAGGACACGGCACTGGTGGTTTCTCTGATTCTGGCGCTGTTCACCATCGTGTTCGGTGCACGCAATCTGGACGTGACCGAGCACCATCGCGGCATGGTGCTGGCGATTGCCTTCGAGGCGCTGGTGAAACTGTTCGCGTTCATGGCTGTGGGGGTGTTCGTGACCTTCGGGCTGTACGACGGCTTCGATGACTTGTTCAACCAGGCCAAGCTGGCGCCGCGCCTTGAAGAATACTGGCAGGACACGATCAACTGGCCGTCGATGTTCGTGCAGACTGGCGTCGCGATGATGGCGATTGTCTGTCTGCCCCGGCAGTTTCACGTCACTGTAGTGGAGAACATCGAGCCGCAGGATCTGAATCTGGCCAAGTGGGTGTTTCCGGCCTATCTGGCGCTGGCCGCGCTGTTCGTGGTGCCTATCGCGCTGGCCGGGCAGATGCTGCTGCCTGACTCGATGCTGCCCGACTCCTTCGTGATCAGCCTGCCGCTGGCCCATGCACACCCTTCGCTGGCACTGCTGGCATTCATCGGCGGCGCGTCGGCTGCAACCGGCATGGTGATCGTGGCCTGCGTCGCCCTCTCGACCATGATTTCCAACGACATGCTGTTGCCATGGCTGCTGCGCCGCAAGAACACCGAGCGACCGTTCGAAGCGTTCCGACACTGGATGCTCTCGGTGCGCCGTATCAGCATCGTGATGATTCTGCTGCTCGCCTACGTCAGTTATCGAATGCTCGGTTCCACCGCCAGCCTGGCGACCATCGGCCAGATCGCCTTCGCGGCCATCACCCAGCTCGCACCCGCGATGTTCGGCGCGCTGTACTGGAAGCAGGCCAACCGCCGCGGAGTTTTCGCGGGTCTGGCTGCCGGGATTTTCATCTGGTTCTACACGCTTGTCCTGCCGGTCGCTGCCCACGGCATGGGCTGGTCGCTGCACGCTTTTCCGTTGCTGGCCTGGCTGCACAGCAACCCGCTGGATTTGCCGATCACGCCAATGACCCAGGGCGTACTGCTGTCGATGGCTGGCAACTGCACGCTGTTCGCCTGGGTGTCGATGCTGTCGCGCACACGGGTGACCGAGCACTGGCAGGCAGGTCGCTTCATCGGTCAGGAAACCCAGGGGCGCGCCTACATGCGGCCATTGCTGGCGGTGCAGATCGAGGACCTGCTCAGCCTGTCAGCACGCTTTGTCGGCGAAGAACGCGCCCGACAGAGCTTTACCCGTTTTGCCTACCGTCAGGGCAAGAGTTTCAACCCCAACCAGAACGCCACGGGCGACTGGATCGCCCACACCGAACGCCTGCTGGCCGGTGTGCTCGGCACCTCGTCGACCCGTGCGGTGGTCAAGGCGGCCATCGAAGGCCGGGACATGCAACTCGAAGACGTGGTGCGCATCGCCGACGAAGCCTCCGAGGTACTGCAGTTCAACCGTGCCCTGCTGCAAGGCGCCATCGAGAACATTACCCAGGGCATCAGCGTGGTCGATCAGTCGCTGCGACTGGTGGCCTGGAATCATCGCTATCTGGAGCTGTTCAATTACCCGGAAGGCCTGATTGGCGTGGGCCGACCGATTGCCGACATCATCCGCTACAACGCCGAACGCGGATTGTGCGGACCCGGTGAGGCCGAAGTGCACGTCGCGCGGCGTCTGCACTGGATGCGGCAGGGTCGGGCGCACACGTCAGAGCGATTGTTCCCCAACGGGCAGGTGATCGAGCTGATCGGCAATCCGATGCCGGGTGGCGGTTTTGTCATGAGTTTTACCGACATTACCGCGTTCCGCGCGGCCGAACAGGCGCTCAAGGGCGTCAATGAAAGCCTTGAGCAGCGAGTGACCGAACGTACTCAGGAACTCTCGCAACTGAACCAGGCACTGACCGAAGCCAAAGGCACGGCCGAAGCGGCCAACGAATCGAAGACCCGTTTTCTGGCAGCGGTCAGCCATGACCTGATGCAGCCGTTGAACGCCGCCCGCCTGTTCTCCGCCGCGCTCTCGCATCAGGAAGACGGCATTTCCAGCGACGCCCAGCAGTTGATCCAGCATCTGGACAGCTCGTTGCGTTCAGCCGAAGACCTGATCAGCGACCTGCTGGACATCTCGCGCATCGAGAACGGCAAGATAGCCCCGGACCGCCAGCCTTTCCCGCTCAACGCGCTGTTCGACACGCTCGGCGCGGAATTCAAGGCGCTGGCGCAGGAGCAAGGCCTGAAGTTTCGGGTCAGGGGCAGTGCGTTGCGGGTGGACAGCGATATCAAGCTGCTGCGCCGCGTGCTGCAAAACTTCCTGACCAATGCATTTCGTTATGCCAGCGGGCCGATCCTGCTGGGTGTGAGGCGTCAGGGTGAACACCTGAGCCTGGAGGTCTGGGATCGCGGACCGGGTATTCCCGAAGACAAGCGCCAGGTGATTTTCGAAGAGTTCAAGCGTCTGGACAGCCATCAGACTCACGCCGCCAAAGGTCTTGGGCTGGGTCTGGCGATTGCTGATGGCCTGTGTCGCATTCTCGAGCATCCGTTGCAGGTTCGTTCCTGGACCGGGAAAGGTAGCGTGTTCAGCGTGCAGGTGCCGCTCGCGTCGGCACAGACGCCGATACCTGCCAAACTGGTGGAGATAAATCGTCCGGCCTTGAATGGCACACAGGTGCTCTGCGTCGATAACGAAGACAGCATCCTGATCGGCATGGACAGCCTGCTGTCACGCTGGGGCTGTCAGGTATGGACTGCGCGCAATCGTCAGGAATGTGAGGTCTTGCTGAACAATGGTGTCCATCCGCAGATCGCGCTGGTGGACTACCACCTGGACGACGGAGAAACCGGCACCGAGCTGATGGCCTGGCTGAGAACCCGCCTCGGCCAGCCGGTACCGGGCGTGTTGATCAGCGCCGACGGACGCCCTGAACTCATCGCCCAAGTGCACGCCGCCGGGCTCGACTACCTGCCCAAGCCGGTCAAGCCTGCGGCATTGCGCGCGTTGTTGAGTCGGCATGTGAGCTTGAGTTGAGATCGAAAAGATGAATTGAGCCATGTGTTCGGCTCACTCATTACGGCATCTGTGCCATTTGTGACGCGGAGCGTCACGGGCGGCATACCCACGCGGAGCGATGGGCACGATCAGTGTAGAGGCGGACTGATCACAACCATCAACTGCCGCTGCGCCGCATCAATCTGATCGTTCCCACGCTCTGCGTGGGAATGCCTCCCAGGACGCTCCGCGTCCGCTCTCGAATGTGGCGCAGGGTCATGTCGGCAAACAGAAACGGTGAAAACTATACGGGAAACACGTCCAGCGGACCGACGGAATACCAGGGCTCGGAAGCCATTTCATCCTCCGGGGCGCGGGTTCCGGAATGAGCCGGAAGTGGACGTCGATCAGTGGGCAGATTTCGTCGTCATCGTAGAGATCCGTCCCACCAGATACGCACCCTTGTTGCGGTAGAACACCGACGAGAACAGCTCGACAGTCAGCGCCGGGTCCTTGCACACCCAGTCCGCCAGGCTGGCATGCATTTGAGCATCGAGGCGCGGCAGATCGTTCGCGAGATCGGCATGGGTCTGAGGCTGCGACATGGAAGGACCTCCACATGAGCATCAATCTGTAACCCGCGCCAACCTCTATCTGGACAGGCGTTGCTTCAACCGAACAGCCAGTACCCCAACAAGGTCAGGACCAGCACCGCCAGCACAGGGCGCAGCACGCGGTAGGCCTTGGGGTTGCTGCGTTTGAACTGCTTGACCTTGCCACTGAAGGTATCGCTGAAACGCTTGCTGAACGCGTACGCCTGATTGATGCCACCGACGCGCTCGTCGTCCAGGTTCTGCGGTGCGGTGGCACGGCCCAGAAAGGCGCTGACGCTGCGGTTCAGGCGGGTCATCAGACGGTTGGTCAGCGGACGCTCGATGTCGCAGAACAGAATCACGCGGGTCTGGGTCGTTTCATTCTTGACCCAGTGCACGTAAGTCTCGTCGAACATGACGTCTTCGCCGTCACGCCACGAGTATTCCTTGCCATCAACGAAGATCCGGCAATCATCGGAGTTGGGCGTGGAAAGGCCCAGGTGATAGCGCAGGGAACCGGCAAACGGGTCGCGGTGTGGATTGAGGTGGCTGTCACCCGGCAACAGGGCAAACATCGCACCCTTGACGTTGGGAATGCTGTTGACCAGCGCAACGGTCTTCGGACACAGCGCTTCGGCCGAAGGCAGCGCCTTGTCGTACCATTTCAGGTAGAAACGCTTCCAGCCTTTCTTGAAGAACGAACCGAAACCGGCATCGTTGTTCTTCTCGGCGGCGCGGATATAGCCTTCGTCGAACAGGTGCATCGCTTCATCACGGATGGTTTCCCAGTTGTCCTTGAGCACATCGAGTTCGGGAAACTTGCTGCGATCCAGGTATGGCTTGGACGGCACGCGGGAAAACAGGTACATCAGCGCGTTATAGGGCGCAAACAGCGCCGAATGGTTCACGAACTGACGCAGCAACGGCAACCGGGCCTGCCCGCGCAGATGCACGTACAGCGTGCTGCCCAGGAAAAGCATCAGGATCAATGCCTTGGCAGCAAATGAAAGGGTCATGAAACTCTCCTTGGAGCGGGCAGACAACGCTGAACGTAACGCCGACAGTCGGTCAATGTGAAGGACCAGAAACGCCAGATGACCTGTAACGATCATCTGGCGCTGAAAAGGTGGCCATCATAAACCCTTGAACCGTCCGCATGAAGCACGCACTGCCCAAGATGTGTTACTGCGACAGCTCCTGGTCAGTGAACAGGTCGCTGAACAACATGCTCGACAGGTAGCGTTCGCCGGAATCCGGCAGGATCACCACGATGGTCTTGCCCTGCATTTCCGGTTTCTCTGCCAGACGTACGGCAGCGGCCATCGCCGCACCACAGGAAATACCGCACAGGATGCCCTCCTCCTGCATCAGGCGACGTGCCATGGCTTTGGACTCGTCATCGGTCACCCGTTCAACCCGGTCGACCAGTGACAGGTCGAGGTTTTTCGGGATGAAACCTGCACCGATGCCCTGAATCTTGTGCGGACTGGGCTTAATCTCCTCACCGGCCATGGCCTGGGTGATGATCGGTGAGCCGTCCGGTTCGACCGCCACCGACAAAATCGGCTTGCGTGCGGTGTGCTTGATGTAGCGCGACACGCCGGTGATCGTACCGCCCGTGCCCACACCCGCCACCAGCACGTCGATTGCGCCGTCGGTGTCGTTCCAGATTTCAGGGCCGGTGGTCTTCTCGTGAATCGCCGGGTTGGCCGGGTTCTCGAACTGACCGGGCATGAAGTACTGCTCAGGGTTGCCAGCGAGCAATTCCTCAGCCTTGGCGATGGCACCTTTCATGCCTTTGGCGGGCTCGGTCAGGACCAGTTCGGCACCCAGTGCCTTGAGCACCTTGCGACGCTCTATGCTCATGGAGGCAGGCATGGTCAGTATCAGCTTGTAGCCTCGCGCCGCCGCGACGAACGCCAGACCAATACCGGTATTGCCAGAGGTTGGCTCGACGATGGTCATGCCCGGCTTGAGTTTGCCGCTGCTTTCAGCGTCCCAGATCATGTTGGCGCCGATGCGGCACTTTACCGAGTAGCCCGGATTACGCCCTTCGATCTTGGCCAGAATCGTGACACCGCGCGGTGCGATGCGGTTGATCTGCACCAGCGGCGTGTTGCCGATGGAATGGGCGTTATCAGCGTAAATACGGCTCATGAAGATGTCCTTGTGCACATCGGTTAAATAAATAAAGCCTATGCCGCCAGCGGTTGGGCGTCCAGTATCACCGAACCGATGCTGCCGAACGCAGTCAACCCTTCACTGCAACCGGAGACTCGTGTCATGAAACGTCGCTACAGTTGGCCGCTATGGACGCTGGCCGCTCTGGTCATTCTGCTGATCGGCATCAACATCGCCCTGCCCTATCTGGTGCGTGACTACCTGAATGACAAACTCGCCGACATGGGTGATTACCGCGGTCAGGTCACTGACGTGGATCTGGCCCTTTGGCGGGGTGCGTACCGGATCAAAGGGCTGAACATCGTCAAGGTCGACGGCAAAGTGCCCGTGCCGTTCGTGAAAGCGCCGATCATCGAGCTGGCGGTCAGCTGGCATTCACTCTGGTACGACCACGCCGTCGTCGCCGAGGTTTTATTTATCGACCCGGAAATCAACTTTGTCGATGGCGGCAACAACAAACAGGCCTCCCAGACTGGTCAGGGCACGGACTGGCGCACCCAGTTGAACAAGCTTCTGCCAGTCACCCTCAACAAAGTGCGCATCGGCAACGGACGGATCACCTTCAACAACTTCAACTCCACGCCCAAGGTGAAAATCGAGGCCGACCAAGTCAATGCCAGCTTCTACAACCTGACCAATGTGGTGGATGTCGAAGGCAATCGTGACGCCAGCTTCGAGGGCAAGGCGCGCCTGCTGGGGCACGCCAAGCTGGAGAGCACTGCCCGCTTCGACCCGTTCAACAACTTTCAGGATTTCGACTTTCGCCTCAGAGCGACCGGCATTCAGCTGAAAAGGCTCAATGACTTCTCATCGGCCTACGGCAAGTTCGACTTCAATGCGGGCAACGGTGACCTCGTGATCGAGGCTCAGGCCGACAAAGGCCAGTTGAGCGGTTACATCAAACCGCTGCTGCGCAACGTCGACGTGTTCAACTGGCACCAGGACGTCGAAGACAAGGACAAGGGCGTGTTTCGCTCGATCTGGGAAGCACTGGTCGGTACCAGCGAAACGGTACTGAAAAACCAGCGCCAGAACCAGTTCGCCACCCGTGTCGACCTGAGCGGCAGCGTCAACCAGCAGAACATCAGCGGCCTTCAGGCGTTCTGGCAGATTCTGCGTAACGCATTCGTACAGGCGTTCAATGCGCGTTATGAGAGCAGCAAGGATTCCTAGTCTTTCTTGTCCGTACGATAAACGCCTGTATTTTCGGCAGCCTTCGAGGGCCGCTGGAGCGCGTCCCATCCAAGGCATGCGAGCGCCAGTGTACGAGGTGTCGCTTCGCGCGCATTGCTGTAACGAGTGATGCTGCGCGTGCTGACACCCAGCGCTTGCGCGGCCTGCGACAAGGGCAAACCGGTACGCGCACGCCAGCCTATGAAAATTCGTGTGTTCTCATCAGTTGCAGCCTGCGCCTGAGCGTCAAGATACAACGTGTCCGCACCTATCTGGATATCGGGCTCCGGCCACTCGACCGTCCAGCCATCATCGCCCACCTGCGCGCTGGCGAATGCATCGGGATCCTGCAAGGGATGAAGCCCTGGCCAGGCATGCAGGTCCTGACTCATATCGAGTATCAACTGCTGATCATTGATAAATGTCAGGGCAAGACGGTAATCGGACAAGGCCTGAACATGTTTGAGACGGGGTCGTTTCATGGATGCCATCGTCTCCAGTCCTCCATCAGTGCTTCACGGTGAATACGTATCCATTCGAGCGCTTCCTTCAAAACAGCAGCCGGGGCGTGACCTTTCAGGACTTCTATTCTTTCCAGACCGATCAGTACATCCAGCCCACCTCCAGTCAAATGGACGTGCGGTGGCAAATGATCTTTCTCCCTGAGCTGAATTCTGTATTTATCCCTGAATCTGTGCTTCGTAGACATGCCGCGTATGGTATCGCCAAATTAGCGATACCTGAAGCCCGCGTTACAGTTTTGCGCAGTCAAACCGTGACGCCCCATTCAAGAACTGAATGGGGCGTCTGCGTTCACAGGGGTCCGGTACGCACGTTATAGTCGGGGCATATTCGCCACTATTACAGCGTGCGGGCTCTTCGCCGCGCATGGTCTGCGAGAGGATTCATCGATGAAGTTTGAAGGCACCCCGGCATACGTCGCCACCGACGATCTTAAGCTTGCGGTCAACGCGGCGATTACTCTGGAGCGTCCGCTGCTGGTCAAGGGTGAGCCCGGCACCGGCAAGACCATGCTTGCCGAGCAACTGGCCGAGTCATTCGGTGCCCGCTTGATCACCTGGCACATCAAGTCGACCACCAAGGCCCATCAGGGGCTTTACGAATACGATGCCGTCAGCCGCCTGCGTGACTCGCAACTGGGCGTGGACAAGGTTCACGACGTGCGCAACTACTTGAAGAAGGGCAAGCTCTGGGAAGCCTTCGAGTCCGAAGAGCGCGTGATCCTGCTGATCGACGAAATCGACAAGGCCGACATCGAGTTTCCCAACGATCTGTTGCAGGAACTCGACAAGATGGAGTTCTACGTTTACGAAATCGACGAGACCATCAAGGCGAAGCAGCGCCCGATCATCATCATTACCTCGAACAACGAAAAAGAGCTGCCGGACGCCTTTCTGCGTCGCTGCTTCTTTCATTACATCGCCTTTCCGGACCGCGCAACGCTGCAGCGCATCGTCGATGTCCACTATCCCACTATCAAGAAAGACCTGGTCAGCGAAGCACTGGACGTGTTCTTCGACGTGCGCAAGGTGCCTGGCCTGAAGAAAAAGCCTTCGACCTCTGAACTGGTGGACTGGCTCAAGCTGCTGATGGCCGACAACATCGGCGAAGCGGTGCTGCGCGAGCGCGATCCGACCAAGGCCATTCCGCCGCTGGCCGGCGCCCTGGTCAAGAACGAACAGGACGTGCAATTGCTGGAACGGCTGGCGTTCATGAGCCGTCGCGGCAATCGCTGATCCTCTTCATTTACCCTGCTACGAAAAAGGGCGACAGCCATGCTGCTCAACCTGTTCAACGAAATGCGCGCGGCCAAGGTGCCGGTGTCCCTGCGCGAGTTGCTGGACCTGATCAATGCGCTGAAACAGCGGGTCATTTTTGCCGACATTGACGAGTTCTACTTTCTGGCACGCACGATTCTGGTCAAGGACGAGCGCCATTTCGACAAGTTCGACCGGGCGTTCGGGGCCTACTTCAATGGCTTGGAAAAGCTCGACGATCACTTGCAGGCACTGATCCCTGAAGACTGGCTGCGCAAGGAGTTCGAGCGCTCTCTGAGCGAAGAAGAACGGGCGCAGATCCAGTCACTGGGCGGCCTCGACAAGTTGATCGAAGAGTTCAAGAAACGTTTGGAAGAACAGAAGGAACGCCATGCCGGTGGCAATAAATGGATCGGCACCGGCGGCACCAGCCCGTTCGGCTCGGGCGGTTACAACCCTGAAGGCATCCGGGTCGGCGACGCAGGTGAACGCAAGGGCAAGGCGGTAAAGGTCTGGGATCAGCGCGAATACAAGAATCTGGACGATCAGGTGGAACTGGGCACGCGCAATATCAAGGTTGCCTTGCGCCGCCTGCGCAAGTTCGCTCGTCAGGGCGCAGCGGACGAGCTGGACATCGACGGCACCATCGACCACACCGCCCGCGATGCCGGCCTGCTGAACATCCAGATGCGCCCCGAGCGGCGCAATACCATCAAGTTGCTGCTGCTGTTCGACATCGGCGGCTCGATGGACGCACACGTCAAGGTCTGCGAAGAGCTGTTCTCGGCCTGCAAGACCGAGTTCAAGCACATGGAGTATTTCTACTTCCACAATTTCGTGTACGAATCGGTGTGGAAGAACAACCTGCGCCGCGGCTCGGAGCGGACCTCGACCCAGGACCTGTTGCACAAGTACGGCGCGGACTACAAAGTGATTTTCATCGGCGACGCTTCGATGGCGCCTTACGAAATCACCCAGCCCGGCGGCAGTGTCGAGCACTGGAACGAAGAAGCAGGCTATGTGTGGATGCAGCGTTTCATGGCCAAATTCAAGAAGATTGTCTGGATCAATCCTTACCCGAAAGACACGTGGGGCTACACAGCCTCGACCCACATCGTCCGCGATCTGGTGGAAGACCACATGTATCCGCTGACACTCCGCGGCCTGGAAGAAAGCATGCGCTACCTGGCCAAATAAGCGGGTATCACATGTAAACAAAGCCAGTCATCGACTGGCTTTTTTCAACCCGACCAACAGCACTTTCATTTTGTAACTTCGAACTACGCTCAGGTTTCTGACATCCATTCAGACGGTCATGTGCTGACTGAGTAAGTCGTTCTGCTGTTACTCCATCGTTTTGCCTGAGCAACCGTCGCGACTTCGCGGGTTACTTATGATTGAGACGCTCGGGATCATGCAACCTTATTTTTTTCCCTATATTGGTTACTTCCAGCTTATTGCCGCAGTGGAGCGCGGCCTGGTCTTCGACATCGTCAAATATAAACGCAAGAGCTGGATGAACCGCAACCGGGTACTGGACGGCTACGGCGGCTGGCAATACATAAAGGTGCCGGTCAGCGCCAGAGACGGGACGCTGATCAAGGACGCCACGATCACCGATTGCAGCGCCGCCCACACACGCATCAGAAACCAGCTGGAACACTACCGCTGCAAGGCGCCGTACTTCAGGCAGGTGATACAGTTGATCGACCTTACCTTCGACTCACCGGCCATTACTCATATCAGCGATTTGAATACACGCTCATTGAAAGTGGTGTGTGATTATCTGGGTCTGCCGTTCAACTGGAAAACCTGTTCCGAGATGAAGTTTGACTTGCCAGTCATTGAGCATGCAGGACAGTGGGCACTGGAAATCAGCACCTTGATGGAAGCTCGCCAATATATCAACGCCACGGGCGGCCGCGATATATTTGTTCCTGGCGAATGGCAGGAACGCGGTATCGAACTTCGCTTCCTGGAGCCCTCTTCACTCAGTTATAACGTGGTGGCACCTTTCGACTTTATCGAGAATCTTTCGATACTGGACGTCTTGATGTGGAACAATCCTGAAACAGTGCTGGCTTATATACGCAATGAAACAAGGGCCGTCCCATGATCGGCCCAGCTGCATCACCCATGTTTCAGGTGTTTTACAATTTGATGCAGCTCTACTCAGCCGACGACTCGCCAAGGGCTGCGCGGATACGCTGGACGCCGACCTCACAGTTCAATACCAGGCTGCCCATGGGCTTTCTCCTGTTTGGGTGAGAACCAGGCTGACGCTTAGCGCCAGTCTCTTTCCAACTGCGGCTTGCGACGTCCGCCGTTCACGACCCAGCCGAGCAACAACACAAGGCTTTCGATCACCAGCGCCAGCAGCAATGCGCTGATGATGCCCCAGGCGATGACTTCAGGGGCCAGCAAGACTTGCCAGGTGTAGCCGTTGAAGGTCTCGCGACGGATATCGGGATCGGACGACGTGGCGACATAGAAGGCCCGCGAATACCACGGTCCCTGCAGCCCCAGCCACTGACGCTCCAGCACGTGGGTGCGGGTCAGCAAGGTCTCGATGTTGTCGGCATCGCTGCGAAACACCGGGTCTTCACTGCTGCGATAGTGCTGAATCAGCGCCTGGATATCACCCTTGAAGAACTGCGCAGCGGTGTTGTTGTAGCCCTTGATCGCTTGCTGGGCTTCGATCAGGTGCGCTTCTACACGCTTGCTGTAGTCACTGATGAAGCCGGGCACTTGAACGCCAAACAGCAGACCCGCCGTGAACAGGACCAATCGCAGATAACTTCGCAGCATGAACATCCCTCTTGCGTTGAATTCCGTGTGACCGTGCGCTTATGGCATGACCGGTTCGGTCGAACCCTTGCAGACACATTCGCCCTTGCGCCACAGACTCCACTGGCCCGGCTCGTAAGCGTTCCAGTTTTCGTTCGCGGTCAACGGCTCGGTGGCAATGACTGTGACCACATCGTGCGGCGTGGTTTCCGCCTGAAAATCGACAATCACGTCAACGTCCTTCAATCGGGCCGGACCGAAGGGTGCGCGTCGGGTGATCTGGACCAGTTTGGTGCTGCAGAAGCAGAACAGCCAGTCGCCGTCGCTCAACAGGCAATTGAACACGCCTTTGCTGCGGTATTCGGTGCAGGCCTGAATCAGCGTCGGCAGCAGTTGCTCGACTTCGACCGGCTCGGGAAACGCTTCACGCACACGGTTGAGCAGGTCGCAGAATGCCGCTTCGCTGTCAGTATCACCCACGGGTCGATAGAAGGTGACACTCGGACTGAATTCGGCCAGTTGGCCGTTGTGGGCGAAACACCAGTTCCGGCCCCACAGCTCGCGCACGAAAGGATGCGTGTTGGACAGGCAGACCTTGCCGACGTTGGCCTGACGAATGTGGCCAATCACGACTTCGCTTTTGATGGGATAACGTTGCACCAGTTGCGCGACTTCCGACTCGCAGCTGGCGGCCGGGTCCTGAAACAGGCGCAGGCCTCGGCCTTCGTAGAAAGCGATGCCCCAGCCGTCACGATGCGGGCCGGTCTTGCCGCCCCGCTGCATCAGCCCGGTAAAGCTGA
Organism: Pseudomonas sp. AC016; assembly: GCF_979253365.1. Lineage (NCBI taxonomy): Bacteria > Pseudomonadati > Pseudomonadota > Gammaproteobacteria > Pseudomonadales > Pseudomonadaceae > Pseudomonas > Pseudomonas sp. AC016. The sequence goes on along the minus strand of NZ_CEEDCC010000001.1, from coordinate 4,923,095 downwards.
AAACGATGTCGGTCGGGACATTGGCGCTCATGCCCAGTAGTTCACACATGTTCAGGTTCTCGCTTCAGGACGTTTTGCAGCAGTCATGCGCTGCACGCTGCAGCGCATGCCAACGAAGCGGGACGCTACAGACGCGGCTCGACCCGAGCGCCGCGTGCCGATGTGGCAGGAGACGGTGCAGCAGGCTTGCGAGCGTAACGCTCGTCACTGGAAAATGGATCGTCTTCGGCGTCTGTATCGACAGGTTCTGCAACCGGCGCGGGTTGACGCGCCTTGCGACTTCTTTCGATCGGCCAGCGAATGAGCACGAACAGCAGGTAAGCACCGAAGGCGAACATGCCGTACATCGCCAGATCGGAGACAGCGGTCCAGACGTTACTGCCGACCTTGAACATCAGGTCCAGCGCAGTGATGGCCACTGCCGGAGCGTAGGCGTCCTTGAGAGGATCAACCAGCGTCGGTGTGAGCAGCAACACGGCGGCGATGACACGCAGCGGCTCCTTGAGGTAGCGCCACATCCAGCCGGTCATCAGAAACCATACCAACAGGCAGCCCAGCGCGGCGAAGGCGTAGAGGCTCCAGGCGATCAGATAGTCGTTCTCGGTCATGTCGTCCGTTGGCAAGGCAGGTAAAGAGGCGCTTATGATAACGGCTTTTCACCGACCCGGCTTGCCTGGGTTGTTCAATCGGCGCAGCGTGTCTTCATAATTCATCTGATTGCCACTTTAAAAGAGAGCCCCGCATGTCCTTTTCGAATGCCACCTCACGCGCCCCGATCGCTCGCAAGGCCGAAGGCTCGGATCCCTACGCCTGGCTGCAGAACCGCGACACCGAAGAGGTGCTCGACTATCTGAAAGCTGAAAACCAGTACCAGGAAGAGCAACTGGCGGACCAGCGCGCGCTGCGTGAAACGCTGTTTCAGGAAATCAAAAGCCGGATTCTGGAAACCGACCTGTCACTGCCCTCGCCCTGGGGTCCGTATCTGTATTACACGCGCACCACAGAGGGCGACGAGTATGCACGCCACTACCGTTGCCCGCGTCCGGCGGACGACTCGAACACAGTCGACGAAAGTCGGGAAGAACTGCTGCTGGACCCCAACGTGCTGGCCGACGGCGGTTTCTTTTCACTCGGCGCTTTCAGCATCAGCCCCGACCATCAGCGGCTCGCCTACAGCCTTGACACCAGTGGCGACGAGGTTTATCAGCTCTACGTCAAGGAACTGAGCTCTGGCCAGGCCAGCAGCTTGCCGTTCGAGGATTGCGACGGCAGCATGACCTGGGCCAACGACAGCCAGACGCTGTTCTTTGGCGAGCTGGACGACACGCATCGTCCACACAAGCTGTATCGCCACACACTCGGTAACGGGACCGCTGACCTGGTATTCAGCGAGCCGGACGGCCGCTTCTTTCTGCACTGCTTCCGCACCAGCTCCGAACGTCAACTCGTGCTGCTGCTCAACAGCAAAACCACCAGCGAAGCCTGGGTGCTGGACGCCGAGCATCCCGAGCAGGCTTTCGTCTGCCTCGCGCCACGCGTCGAAGGCCATGAATACTTTCCTGATCACGGCCTGCTCGATGGCGTCTGGAGCTGGTTCATTCGCAGCAACCAGAGCGGCATCAATTTCGCGCTGTACCACGCTCCCGAGAAGGCGACCGGCGTTCCGACCCGTGATGACTGGCAGACGCTGATCCCGCACAGCGATTCGGTGATGCTAGAAGGCGTCGGCCTCAATGCCAAGGGGCACAGCCTGAGTTTGCGCGAAGGCGGCCTGCCGATCATCGAAATCCGCCCTCAGGATCTGCCCGCCTATCGGGTGCAACTGCCAGACGCGGCGTACAGCCTTTACGTGCAGGACTCGCTGGAGTTCGACAGCCCGCGGATTCGCCTGCGTTACCAGTCGCTGAACCGCCCGCCGCAGGTCCGGCAGCTGGAACTGGCAACCGGCGCGCAGGTTGTGCTCAAGGAAACGCCCGTGCTGGGCACCTTCGATGCCGACGCCTACGTCAGCCAGCGCCTGTGGGCGACTGCTGCTGATGGGACTCAGGTGCCGATCAGCCTGGTGGTCAAACGCGAGCTGGCCGGTCAGGCGACGCCGCTTTATCTGTACGGCTACGGTGCCTACGGCGAAAGTCTGGACCCTTGGTTCTCCCACGCCCGCCTGAGCCTGCTGGACCGGGGCGTGGCGTTCGCCATCGCGCATGTGCGCGGCGGCGGAGAGTTGGGTGAAGCCTGGTATCGCAACGGCAAGCAGGAACACAAACAGAACACCTTCGGTGACTTCATTGCCTGCGCCGAGCACTTGATTGCCGAGGGGTTGACCCGCTCCGAGCAACTGGTGATCAGTGGCGGCAGCGCGGGCGGTCTGTTGATGGGCGCGGTGCTCAATCAGCGTCCGGACCTGTTCAAGGCGGCGATTGCCGAAGTGCCATTCGTGGACGTGCTCAACACCATGCTCGATCCCGAGTTGCCGCTGACCGTCACCGAATATGACGAATGGGGCAACCCGCAGGAGCCCGAGGTCTACGAACGCATCAAGGCCTACGCGCCTTATGAAAATGTCAGCGCCCAGGCGTATCCGGCCATGCTGGTGATCGCCGGTTACAACGACAGCCGTGTGCAGTACTGGGAAGCGGCCAAGTGGGTGGCGAAGTTGCGTGTCACGAAGACCGACGACAACCTCTTGCTGCTCAAGACCGAACTGAGTGCCGGGCACGGCGGGATGAGCGGCCGCTATCAAGGCCTGCGTGATGTAGCGCTGGAATACGGATTCATCTTCAAGGTATTGCAAACCGGCGAATGAACTTGGCACCCAACGCCTGTCTTACTAGCATCGGGGGCAAGGATCTGCCCCCCTCACTGAAGCCTGAACACAAGACCGAACCATGTCAGAACAACTGTCCAACCTGAACAACGCCATACGCGACATGCTGCTGGACTGCGGCCTGTTCGATACCCTGCTGCCGAGCGATTTCCTCGCCGTGGCGGGCTACTTCAGCATCACCGACATCGAAAAGGGCGAAGCAGTGTTTGCCGAAGGTGATGCCGGAACGTTCATGTGCATCATCCATCAAGGCACGGTGTCCGTGCAGAAGCTCAACAGTGAAGGCCAGCAGGTCGAAATCGCTACCCTGCGCCGTGGCCGGGCATTCGGCGAGATGGCGGTGCTGGACGGCGAACGTCGTTCGGCCAGCTGCATCGCGGCGACCAGTTGCCAGTTATTGAACCTGGGTCGCGACTCGCTGGACAAGATGCTCGATGACGCACCGAAGATCGCCGCCAAGATCATTCGCGCCCTGGCTATTTCGCTGTCACGACGCCTGCGCATGGTCGACGGCCAATTGCTCTCGCAACAGGTGTGAGTTTGTTCATCCGGCGCTAAACTTGCCGATATTCCGCTTTCAATGCGCACACGAACAGGTGACACGATGAGCACGGCCAACCCGCCTTCCAACACTGCCAAGCTGGACCGTATTCTGGCCGACGCCCAGCGCGACCGCGAAATGGGCTACCGCGACAAGGCCCTGCGCATGTATCCGCATGTCTGCGGCCGCTGTGCCCGTGAGTTCGCCGGCAAGCGCCTGAGCGAACTGACCGTTCACCACCGCGACCACAACCACGACAACAACCCGCAGGACGGCTCCAACTGGGAACTGCTCTGCCTGTACTGCCACGACAACGAACACTCCCGTTATACCGATCAGCAGTACTTCTCCGACAGCTCCCTCAGCTCGCCGAAAGCGTCCAAGGCGACGCACAACCCGTTTGCTGCGCTGGCAGGACTGATGAAAAAGGACGAGTGACGGAAAGGCTGCCCTGGTCTTTCACAAAGCATCTGCGTCATCAGACCCATTTGGGACGCATGCCCACGTAGAGCGCTCAGCGTTATACACAAGTCATCTGGCTATCCAGTGAGACAGCGGCCCTGCCGTGCTTTTTTGCGCGATAGTGCGGACACCGCCGATTGCGACGTGGGTGAAGGCTGAGTCCTGGCGCTGATTCGGGGGGCAATCGGCATGGATGCCGATTGAGCTGCACTGGGCCATGGATGGCCCATTTGCAGCGACCCCCGAATCAGTGTCAGGACGAAGGAACCCCGGCGAAGCCGGGGCCGGAACCGGAGCGAAGGACTTTGGCTACTTTGGTCCCTCAAAGTAGCGCGCCGTAAGGGCGCAAAGGTGACCTGAGCCGGGCGCTCGGCTCACTGAATCCACAGTCTGTGCCATGTGTGACGCGGAGCGTCACGGGCGGCATGCCCACGCGGAGCTATGGGCACGATCAGTGTTGAGGCGGACTTGTGTATAACGATGAGCGCGGAGCATGGGCACTATCATCATCGGTCGCCTCACACTGATCGTTCCCGCGTGGTAACGCCTCTCGGGACGCTCCGCGTCCGCGGTTGACGTGGCTCAACCTGACTGAAATGTAATCCCCTCGCCCTCCGCCTTGTGGCATCTTTTCGCCAGATCCGCAGGCTGTCCGGCCTGCGCCGAACCGACCGAACGGATACGCCATCATGCTTCCCGTAACATCAAGACGCACCTTCGTGAAAGGACTGACCGCAGGGGGTCTGCTGGGCGGGCTCGGGCTCTGGCGCAGTCCGGTCTGGGCCGCGCCGCGTCCAGGTGAATTGCTGGAACTGTCAGGCACTGAATTCGACCTGTTCATTGGTGCAACTCCCGTCAATCTCACCGGCAGCCCGCGCACCGCCATGACGGTCAACGGCGGCCTGCCCGGCCCTCTGCTGCGCTGGCGCGAAGGCGATACCGTCACGCTGCGGGTGAAGAACCGGCTCAAGGACACCACGTCCATTCACTGGCACGGCATCATCCTGCCCGCCAACATGGACGGCGTTCCCGGCCTGAGCTTTGACGGCATCGCCCCGAACGGCCTGTACGTTTACCGCTTCAAGGTCAGACAGAACGGCACCTACTGGTACCACAGTCACTCGGGCTTTCAGGAACAGGCCGGGGTCTACGGGCCGCTGATCATCGACGCCAAAGACCCGGAGCCGTTCAGCTACGAGCGCGAGCACGTCGTCATGCTCACCGACTGGACGGACGAAGACCCAACGCGCTTGATGAAGAAACTCAAGAAGCAGTCCGATTACTACAACCAGAACAAGCGCACCGTGGGCGATTTCATCAACGACGTCAGCGACAAGGGCTGGAGCAAAACCGTCGCCGACCGTGCGATGTGGGCGCAGATGCAGATGGACCCGACCGATCTGGCTGACGTCAGCGGCGCCACTTACACCTACCTGATGAACGGCCAGGCGCCGGACATGAACTGGACGGGCCTTTTCAAACCGGGCGAGCGAATCCGTCTGCGATTCATCAACGGCTCGTCCATGACTTACTTCGATGTGCGTATTCCCGGCCTGAAGATGACTGTCGTCGCCAGCGACGGCCAGCACATCAAACCGGTAAGCGTCGACGAGTTACGCATCGCAGTGGCCGAAACCTTCGACGTGATCATTGAACCTGCCGACGGCGCCTACACGCTATTCGCCCAGTCGATGGACCGCAGCGGTTTTGCGCGAGGCACACTCACCAGCAGGCCGGGCATGAAAGCAGATGTGCCGTCCCTCGACCCGCGCCCATTGTTGAGCATGGAGGACATGGGCATGGGCATGGGCATGGGCGGCATGGATCATGGCGCAACGAGCCACGGCAGCATGAATCACGACAGCAAGCAGGGCATGGACCACAGCCAGATGGGTCATGGCATGCAAGGCATGGATCACAACGCCATGCCCATGAACACCCCACAATCGCACCCGGACAGCGAAACCGACAACCCGCTGGTCGACATGCAGGCCAGGAGCACCTCACCCAAACTCGACGATCCGGGTATCGGCCTGAGAAACAATGGCCGCAAGGTACTGACCTACGCCGACCTGCACAGCAAGTTCGACGACCCGGACGGCCGCGAGCCGAGTCGCACGATCGAATTGCACCTCACCGGTCACATGGAAAAGTTCGCCTGGTCGTTCGACGGTGTGAAATTTTCCGACGCCGAACCCTTGAAACTCAAATATGGCGAACGAGTTCGTGTGGTGCTGGTCAACGACACGATGATGACGCACCCGATCCACTTGCACGGCATGTGGAGCGATCTGGAAGACGAGAACGGGCGGTTCAAGGTGCGCAAACACACCATCGACATGCCACCGGGCTCAAAACGCAGCTATCGCGTGACCGCCGATGCCCTCGGGCGGTGGGCGTATCACTGCCATATGCTTTATCACATGGAAATGGGCATGTTTCGCGAAGTGCGGGTAGAAGAATGAAGACACGAATGTTGAACCAGGTCCTGGGCCACCCTCGCCTGCCGATGGTGCTGATGGGCCTCGGCATGATTCTCACGGCGCAGGCCAGTGCTGCCGACATGCAGGGCATGGACCACGGGATGGATCACTCCAGTCACGCCATGCCAGAAACGCAACCGGTGCAATCCACGCCCGACCAGAGTCGAACGCCGATTCCGGCTATCACCGATGCAGACCGGGCGGCGGTCTATACCAGCCACGACGGTCATCAGGTACACGACGCAGCCATCAATTCCTACTTTCTGGCCGAGAAGCTGGAATGGCAGAACGCAAACGACGGCAGTGCGCTGGCCTGGGATCTGTCCGGCTGGATTGGTGGCGACATCGACAGACTGGTGCTTCGCTCGGAGGGCGAACGCGTGAACGGCAAGACCGAGGAAGCGGAACTGCAGGCGCTCTGGGGACACGCTGTCACCTCGTCGTGGGACGTGGTCGTCGGTGCGCGCCAGGATTTCAAACCAGGCGCTCCACAGAGTTGGGCGGCGTTTGGCGTGCAAGGCTCGGCGATTTCCGATCTCGACGTTCAGGCCACCGCCTTTCTCGGTGAAGCCGGCCAGAGCGCTGCACGGCTTGAGGGCGATTACGACCTGACGCTGACCAATCAACTGATCCTGCAGCCCACTGCCGAAATCAACGCCTATGGCAAGGACGATCCGCAGCGCGGCATCGGCTCCGGCCTGTCGAGCACTGAACTCGGACTGCGGCTGCGCTACGAACTGCGTCCGGAGTTTGCGCCTTACATCGGCGTGACCTGGAATCGTACCTACGGCAAGACGGCCGACTATGCCCGAGAGGAAGGTGAGGACGTCAACGACGCGCGGCTGGTAGTCGGGGTACGCATGTGGTTCTGACGCCGGGCAGTCTTGTATAATCGGCGGTTTTCCCCAGAGCACCCTTCCCGTGGCCAACAAACGTTATGCCTGCATCGGTCTGTACAACCCCAAGTCCCCGGAAAACGTCGGCTCCGTGATGCGCGCCGCTGGCTGCTACGGCGTGGCTTCGGTGTTCTACACCGGCAAGCGTTACGAGCGGGCGCGGGACTTCATCACCGACACCAAGAAGATCCATCAGGACATCCCGCTGATCGGTATCGAAGACCTCAAGAGCATTCTGCCGCTGGGCTGCATTCCAGTGGCCGTCGAGCTGGTCGAAGGTGCCAGGGCGCTGCCGGAATACACGCACCCGGATCGCGCGCTGTATATCTTCGGCCCGGAGGACGGTTCGCTGGATCAGGACATTCGTGACTGGTGCGAAGACGTGGTCTACATCCCCACCGAGGGTTGCATGAATCTGGCCGCCACGGTCAATGTCGTGCTGTATGACCGCATGGCAAAGGGCATCAATACCCGCTCCGGCCCGCAGTTCGGTCGTGAAAAGGTCGATCCGTCCAGCGAAGCTTGAAGCAAAAGCATTGAACCAGTCTCGCTGGTGGGCAGTCAGTTTCTCTGAACCGACCTACACCACTCTGGAGAGCCATCATGCGCGACACCCCGATTATCGAGCGTATCGACACACCCGAGCCGTTTCAGCCGCATCCCGATCAGAACGTTCAAGGCTGGGAGCGTATCGGCTCGCTGGCAGGCGGCGTCCTGATGATGGGTAAAGGCGTGCGTCGCGGCGGATTCCTTGGTCTGATTCAACTGGCCATTGGCGGCGCGGTTCTGGCACGCGGCATCACCGGTCACTGCTCGGCCAAGAGTCTGATGGAAAAGGGTCGCAGCGACCTGCAAAGCGCACGCTCCACCATCGAACGTGCCGGCGCAGAGCTGAGCGAGCTTCAAGCCAACGCCGAGAAAGCCGTGAAAACCGCGACCGTCAACGGCATCGATGCGCTCACCGAGCCCAAGTCCGGCGTCTGATCACTCAGCCCGCACGAAAGATCAGGTGATCCTCCCAGTCGTCCTCGGCCACGCTCAGCTCACTGAGCATGCGTCCTGACTGGGAGATACGCTCGTGATGCACCGCATCGCGATCACCGCATACCAAGTGATGCCAGAGCGGCAAGTCCTTGCCCTCGCTCACCAGCCGATAGCCACAGGTCGGCGGTAACCATTTGAATTCATCTGCCTGACCGGGCGTGAGCTGAATACAGTCCGGCACCGAGGCACGGCGGTTTTCGTAGTCCGAACACTGGCAGGTCTTCAGGTCCAGCAGCTTGCAGGCGATACGTGTGTAATACACGCTGTTGTCTTCTTCGTCCTCCAGCTTTTGCAGGCAGCACAATCCACAGCCATCGCACAACGACTCCCACTCGGTGCTGTCGAGCTGATCGAGTGTCTTGCGGATCCAGAAGGGTTCAACTTTGGCGGCCATGGTTCGGACACGGTATCGGCTGTGGAAAAGGCCGCCAGTCTAGTGGCACATCGAGTGCGGGCCAAGCACTTGCGACTGCCGGTAGCGAAGCCCTTGTCAGCAGGAAGGCAAAACAGTAGCGTTAGAGCGCTTTCAATGCGCCTACGCGATGCCTGCCGACAACGGCCCATCGAGTCACGCTCCCTTTGCCCTTCTCTTCTACAGGACTCTCATGAGCACAAACTCTCGCGTCGCAGAACATGCCATCGACCCGCAATTCACCGAGCGCTGGTCGCCACGCGCCTTTACCGGCGAAAGCATTCCCGAGGAAACCCTGCTGAGCTTTTTCGAAGCCGCACGCTGGGCACCTTCGGCCTACAACTCGCAGCCGTGGCGGTTTCTGTACGCGCGTCGCGATACGCCGAACTGGGAGCGTTTCCTGACCCTGCTGAACGAGTTCAACCGCGGCTGGGCACAGCATGCTTCGGCATTGGTGATTGTCATCTCCAAGACCACCTTTACCGCACCCGGCGCGACCGAAGAAGGCCCGGCGCTGTGGCACACATTCGATACCGGCTCGGCGTGGGGTTATCTGGCGCTGCAGGCCAGCCTGAGCGGCTGGCATACCCACGGCATGGCCGGGTTTGATCAGGATCTGACCCGCAAGGAACTGAAAATCCCCGAAGGTTATGCGCTGCACGCTGCCGTTGCAGTAGGCAAACTGGGCGACAAGTCGACCCTGCCGGAATACCTGCAAGGCCGCGAAACCCCAAGCCCGCGCCTGCCGGTTGCGCAACTGGTGGCAGAAGGCGATTTTTCGCTGTAGGGAAATCTGACGCCTATGCCCGGGACGCGGAGCGTCCTGAGAGGCATTCCCACGCAGAGCGTGAGGAACGATCCTGGTCCGTATGCTGATCATGCCGACGCTCTGCGTCAGCATGCAGCCCGGGACGCTCTGCGTACCATCAATACCCGCGTGAAAAATCCACTTCCCCGCGCAACGCCTCACCGGCGTTGAACGCTTTCAGGTTTTCGATGAACAGGTCGGTCATGGCCACCGGCGATGTCGGTGCGGAGCTGTGTCCGGTCAACAGCAGGCCATAGGCCGTCCAGAACGGATGACGCTGGGGCAACGGCTCCTGCCGGCAGACGTCAATCACAGCCCCCGCCAGATGCCCTTCCTTCAGGGCTTCGACCAGATCGGCATCGACCACGGCTGCGCCACGTCCGACGTTGAGGAACAACGCGGTGGGCTTGAAGCTGGCAAACAGCTTGGCGTCATACAGGTCCTGAGTGTCAGGCGTATTGGGCAGCAGGTTGATGACGTAATCCATGTCGCCAACCAGATTGTCGATATCGGTCAGCGCCGACACCTCGACAAAAGGCGCCTGGGTACGCGCCTCGGAGGCCACACCGAACACCTGCACACCGAACGGCACCAGAAACTCGGCCACGCGCTGACCGATATCACCGGCACCGACGATCAGCGCCTTGCGTCCGGCCAGGCTCTGGCCTGGACGATTGTCCCACTTGCGTTCGACCTGACTCATCAGACGCGCCAGCACTTCACGCTCGTGACCGAGCATGTACGTCAGCACAAACTCAGCCATGACCTGCCCGAAGATCCCAACGGCACGGGTCAGGCGATAGTCACGGGAAAGGCCCGGGATCAGCAGCGGCGTGATGCCCGCCCAAGTGGATTGCAGCCACTGGGGTTTGTGCCCCTGGCGCAGCAGGTTGGCCATCAGATCGGGCTGTCCCAGCCAGACCGGACAGTCGCTGGCCATGCGGGACAGCTCAGCCGAATCGCCGCTGCTCAGGACTTCCAGATCAGGCGCAGCCTTGCGCAGCAACTGGGTGTAAAGGGGGTAATCGTGCTCGGCAATCAGGACGCGCATGCTTCAGAAACCTTAAAAACGGGACAGACGACCCACGCCAGACGCGGGCCGCTTCAAACGTGGAGACCGATCACATCGGATCGTTGCGACGCAGCAGCTCTTCGGGCAGATGCTCGATGTACTCGTCTTCGGCCGGTGGCATCTGCAAGTGATAGCCTTGAGCGTCGAGGTTTTCCAGCACCTTGTGGATGTCCTCACGCGCCAGCGCCCGCTCGGGGCTGAGCACCAGATCGAACGCGTGATACGGCGTGCCGAACGCCGCCAGCAACTCTGGCGGTACACGCTTGAGCACGTCGCTTTTCAGGACATACAGGTACATTTCATTCTTTTTCGGGCTGCGGTAGATCGAGCAGATACGCTTCAAGACTGTTCTCCCGGCGTTGCCAGGCTGTCGAGCAGCGCCTGGCCCATCAGTTCGCGGCGCCAGCCACGCAGCGAATCAGGCAATTGGTAAGGACCATCGGGGTAACCGCTCTTGAGCAGCGCTTCGAGGGTCTTCTTGCGCAGCATCAGCTCGGGCGCCATGTCCAGTCGTTCGGCGAACTCCTGGCCAATGGCACGCAGCCGCTTGAGCGAACCGGCAGCATCGACAGGCAGAGGCTCGGGCAACGCCTGTGGCCACTCTTCGGGCGGCACGCTGGCGGCAGTCCTGATCAACTCAAGCAGGAATTCGCCATCCTGACGCACGGTGCGCGGGTGCATGTCTTCGATGCGGGCCAGCGCGCCGAGGTTATCCGGCTGGGTCTTGGCCAGCGGCCAGAGCGAGTGTTCACGCACGATGCGGTTGCGCGGCACGTTGCGGGCACGGGCCTGCACTTCGCGCCAGGCACATAAGCCGCGCAACACTGCCAACTGGGCACGGGACAGCTTCCAGGCCAGCTTGGCTTCGCGATAGACCTCATAAGGATCGATTTCACGACGCAGGTTGGCAACCAGCTCCGCGCCATCCTCGAGCAGCCACGCGAACTTCTCGTCGGAAAGACGCGGACGCAGGACAGTGAACAGCTCGGCAAGGTGCACCGCATCTTCGGCGGCATAACTGATCTGGGTCTCGGACAGCGGACGCTGCAGCCAGTCCGAACGGGTCTCGCCCTTGGGCAGGTCGATGTTGAGGACCTCCTGCACCAGACGCGAGTAGCCCATGGAAAACCCGAGGTTCAGGTAGGCGGCTGCCAGCTGGGTGTCGAACAGCGGAACCGGCAGGCTGCCGGTCAGGCGCAACAGCACCTCGAGGTCTTCGCTGCACGCGTGAACGACCTTGATGACGTCAGGGTTCTCAAGCAGCGCAGACAGCGGCGCCCAGTCGTTGATCAATAACGGATCAATCAGCCAGGCACGCGAACCGTCGCCGATCTGCAGCAAGGCAGCAATGGGGTAAAAAGTGTCGACCCGCATGAATTCGGTATCGAGCGCAACGAACGGCAGAGACTGCCACTGAGCGCAATGCAGGGCGAGGCTGTCGTCGTCGCGAATCCAGTGAATATCGATGGCCACACGGCTCTCCCTTGAACAATGGCGCGCAGTATATATCGCCGCCGGGTGTTATCGCGCATCTGTCGTCCCGGTCATGCGCATCTTGATGAAAATGATTGCAGTAAATACCGCACACCCGAGGCTGCCTGCGCAGTGATCGGCCTCATTGAGCGCTGGCCGCCACCTCGCTGCGGCAGCCGGCAAACAGGTCCAGCGCGGGGTTGTAGACCTTGGTGTCGACTTTCAACAGGCCCAACATGGAATGAAAGAGATTGTCCTGGCTGAGCGGCGTATTGCGTTCCTTGGCCAGGCATTGTGGCGTGACCGCGTAAGAACGCTGGTAGCTTTCCGACAACCAGATGAGCATGGGCACATGTTTCTGCTGATCCGGCGCCAGCAGATACGGCGTGCCGTGCAGAAACAGGTTGTATTCGCCCAGCGATTCGCCGTGGTCGGACAGGTAGATCATCGCGGTGTCGACCTTGTCCTGATGAACGCGCAATACATCGATCAGTTTCGACAGCACGTGGTCGGTGTACAGCAGCGTGTTGTCGTAGCCGTTGACGATACTGTCGCGGCTGCAGTTGTTCAGCGCGTTGCTTTCACACACCGGCGTGAATTTTTCATATTCCTTCGGATAGCGCTTGTAGTATTCCGGCCCGTGACTGCCCATCTGGTGCAGGACCAGCACCGTGTCCTTGTCCAGACTGTTGATGAAGCCTTCCAGGCCCTGCAGCAGAATCTCATCGCGGCATTCGTGGTTATTGCACAGCAGCGGATCCTTCAGGTTGCTGACATCCTCAAAGGCGACACGGTCGCAGGTGCCTTTACAGCCGGCCTGATTGTCGCGCCACACCACCTGGATTCCGGCGCGCTGGAGCACATCCAGCAGCCCTTCCTGATTGTGGGCCTTGGTGCCGTCGTAATCCTTGCGCCCCATATTGGAAAACATGCACGGCACTGACACCGCCGTTTCGGTGCCGCACGAATACACGTCGGTAAACGCCACGAGGTCGCGCTCGTTGCTCAGGTTGGGCGTGGTATTTCGACCATAGCCCAGGATGCCAAAGTTTTCGGCCCTCGCACTTTCACCGACCACCAGTACGGTCAGTGACTTGCGGGTATGCGCGGCCATTTCTGCAGAGCGCTTCGCGTCCTCGCCGAGCTTGACGAACGGCCGTCGGGCAGACATCACCTGCTCGTTCAAATAACCCACCGATGCGCCAATGTAGTTGCTGGGCACCACCATCAGGCGCAGCTCATGATGGTTACGAAACAGTGAAGAAAGCCCTTGGTAGTTGGCCAGTGCAGCACCACCGATGGCGAGACTGCAGACGACGCCCACGACCAGTTTGCTGAACAGTTCACGGTGCCAGCGGCGGTAATTGATCGGGGTTTTCCACAACAGCAGGGACGGCAGGATGCCCAGTAAAAGGATGTAGCCAATCAGCTTGAGAGACAGCAGGCCCTGTACCTCGGTGACATTGGTTTCGGCAAAGTTGCGAAACATGCCCGCATCGATCATCACACCGTATTCGGTCATGAAGTAGGCGACGCCTGCGCTGATCATGAACATCAGAATCAGCACGGGTTTCAAGACGCGTCTGAACGCCACCAGCGTCAGGCATATATTGAATACACAGAAGAGCATGACAACGAAAGCCACGCGCATCGCGATGCCTTTAGTGTCAGAGCTGGTAATTGCAATCAGATGCTGCCAGAGATTGAGATTGAAGAACGACAGTAAAAAAACGCTGGCCAGTAATGTGACGGCCTCTGGTCTGACACTTCTGATTTTCGACATCGCACTCTGCTTATCTGATTGATATGTACCGGGTGATACCTGAGCCAGCCAAATTTCCCGGTCGGGCGGACTGTAAGCAGCGCCCTATCAATTTTATGTGAAAAGTGTGCGAACGCCCGGTTGGATTAAGTTTATTTCACGGCGAGACAGGCAGGATTCAGGCAAGCCGCTGATTACCCTCATAAAAACGCCCCCGCAAGCAGGCTTGCGGGGGCGTAGTTGACGCTTTCCAGTCAATCAGACCGAACGGCGGCGATAGGCACGGTAGTCCGGCAGCCAGAAGTTGCGTTCGATAGAGGCCAGCAACACCTCTTCGGTGGTTTCCAGCGCCAGCCCTTCAGCCTGAGCCTCTTTGGCGACTGCCAGCGCGATCTTGCGGCTGACCTGCTGGATTTCCTTGAGCGGCGGCAGCACCGCGTCGCCCTGCCCTGTCACCATCGGCGAGCATTCGGCCAATGCGTTGGACGCTGCCATCAACATACGATCAGTGATGCGCGTGGCTTTACAGGCCACTACCCCCAGACCGATGCCAGGGAAGATGTAAGAGTTGTTGCACTGTGCGATATGCACGGTGCGTCCGTTGATCTCGACCGGAGCGAATGGACTGCCGGTGGCGACCAATGCGTTGCCGTCGGTCCAGCGCAGGATTTCTTCCGGCGTGGCTTCGACCTTGGAGGTCGGGTTCGACAGCGGCATCACCAGCGGTTTGGCGCAGTGCTTGTGTACTTCGCGAATGACCTGCTCGGTGAACAGACCCCGCTGGCCCGACACGCCGATCAACACGGTGGCGCCAGCGTGGGTGACCACATCGAGCAGCGTCGGGAACGCGTCGGAGCCCGAGATCCAGCCAGACACGTCGGCCGTCTTCTGCGCCAGACGTTTCTGGAAGTCCAGCAGGTTGTCCATGCCATCGGTCAACAGACCGAAGCGATCGACCATGAAGATGCGCTGACGGGCTTCGCTTTCGCTCAAGCCTTCGATCTGCATCGCCGCAATGATGTGCTCGGCGATCCCGCAACCGGCGGAACCTGCACCGACAAACACGACTTTCTGCTGCCCAAGGCTTTCACCCTTGGCCTTGCACGCCGCCAGCAAGGTGCCCACGGCGACCGATGCGGTGCCCTGGATGTCGTCGTTGAAGCAGCAGAGCTCGTCACGGTATTTCTCCAGCAACGGCATCGCATTGGACTGGGCGAAGTCTTCGAACTGCAACAGCACGTCCGGCCAGCGACGCTGGACAGCATCGATGAACAACGCGATGAAGTCTTCGTACTCCTTGCCCGACACACGCTCGTGACGCCAGCCCATGTACATCGGGTCGTCGAGCAGTTCGCGATTGTTGGTGCCCACATCGAGCACGATCGGCAAGGTGTAGGCCGGGCTTATGCCACCGCAGGCGGTGTACAGCGACAGCTTGCCGATGGGAATGCCCATGCCGCCGATGCCTTGGTCGCCCAGGCCAAGGATGCGCTCGCTGTCGGTGACCACGATGATCTTGATGCGGTCCTTGGTGGCGCTGCGCAGAATATCGTCAATGCGGTCGCGTTCAGGGTAGGAGATGAACAGGCCGCGGTGCGTGCGGTAGATCTTGGAAAATTCCTGGCACGCCTGGCCGACCGTCGGGGTGTAAATGATCGGCAGCATTTCGTCCAGATGCGAGTCCAGCAACCGGAAGAACAACGTTTCGTTGTTGTCCTGGATAGAACGCAGGTAGATATGTTTGTCCAGATCGGTCGCGCACTGTTTGTACTGACTGTAGACCCGGGTGACTTGCTCTTCGATCGTCTCTACGTTCTGCGGCAGCAGCCCGATCAAATTGAATTCGACCCGCTCTTGCGGGGTAAAGGCACTGCCCTTGTTCAGCAGGGGCATTTCCAGCAGTGAAGGTCCTGCGTAGGAAATATACAAAGGTCGCGAAGTGTTGGTCATTTTTTCTGATCGCCTTTTTCGTCTACTCATTGATTCTGTGCGTCGACCGGGGCGGGCAGCCTGGCTTTTCTTCTTTTTCTTTATGTGCCAGTTCGTTCAGGCCATACCGGACAGGATTCGGTGTTTTAAGTCAGGGCCACATCTTACTCGTCTGAAGGCCGATTGCGGCATTTTGTCGCGTAGAGAATGGCAAGATGATGCTACCAATTCAACAAGCAGACATGCTTTCGCGCCTTGCACAGAGACGGCGCAGCCGGGCATCTTTACCGCTCATTCGATGATTGCGAGACCAGCATGCCTGACCATAAGCCTTTCGCCGCCTTTCTGTTCGACATGGACGGCACCCTGCTCAACTCAGTGATCGCCGCCGAGCGCGTGTGGGCGAAGTGGGCACAGAAACACGGGCTGGATGTGGACAGCTTTCTGCCGACGATTCACGGCGTAAGAAGCATCGACACGGTCCGCAAGCAGAACATTCCAGGGATCGACGTGCAGCAGGAAGCGGATGCCATTTCACAGGCCGAAATCGAAGATGTGGAAGGCGTGGCCGCCATAGAAGGCGTGGCTGATTTTTTGGCCTCGTTGCCCGCCGACCGCTGGGCAGTCGTCACCTCAGCCCCGCTCGCACTGGCGCAGGCGCGCATGAAGGCCGCCGGCCTCACGCTGCCTGACGTCGTCATCACCGCCGAGGATGTAACGCAGGGCAAACCCGCACCGGATGGTTTTCTGCTCGCAGCACAGCGGCTGGGCGTGGAGCCTGCGCAATGTCTGGTGTTCGAGGACGCGCCGGCCGGTATCGCGGCAGGCAAGGCTGCTGGAGCACGCGTGGTAGTGGTCACGGCGGCTCATCTGCATCCCTATGAAGAACAGGATTGGACCCTGCCCAATTATCTGGGCTTGAAGGTCAGTGTCGAGAACGGGCAACTCATCCTGAATTCATGAATCCCTGACGCGGGCAGCGGGTCGGCTCACTGATCGAAAATACTGAACCATGGTTTTCACTATCGGCTCAGAAATAGCGAATACGAGAGGTATCTGATTATTGGAGACAAGCATGTCCGACCCAACGAGTAACACATTCATGTCCAATCTCGCGTTCTTCGACCTCCTGCTTGAACAGTTCAGAGGTGCTGAAGGCGAGCTGCCCATGGCAACGGCCTATCTGAGCCAGGCGATTACTGAAGATGATCCCGTCCACAAGGCAGCGCTCATCCGGATCGCAAAGGAAAAGATCAAGAATGCACGGGTTCTTGCGTCGATTCTGCTGGAACTGGCCAAAGGTCACACGTCGAACCTTTCCGGTGCATCTGAGAGCGCCGATTTCGGTGCCTTGCTCAAAGGCAAGGGAATTATCAGCAACCCATTGGAAGCGACTGAAGCTTCGGCAGAGCAGATGGACGACAATCCGCAGCAGCCCTCAGACAAGGCGCGTGACGCCGCGCAGCTTGGTCACTATCTGCGCTCGAACATTGCCACAGAGGAAAAGCAGATAGCCGTCTATGAGCAACTCACGTCCCTCACTTCAGACAGTCACTTCATCAGCGCCCTGAATCAAGCCAAACGACGTCAGGTGAAGCATTTGAACGAGTTCGAAGCGATGCTGAAAAAAATCAAACGCTGAGCGATCCATCACCAGAGGCCCCGGTCTTACCGGGGCGTCGTGCACTATCTGGGAACTCCCGAAAAGCGCTACTTCTTGGCGATAAGGCCGATGGTGAACCCATCTACCGCAGCGATTCTGCCACGCCACAGTACTCCGGATTCGCAAATCGGATTGCCGTCGCTTGAATAGGTCTGGCAATCCTTGAGGTGAATAAAGTGAAAGGCGGGTGTGTCTTCGGACGAGTCGCCAGGCTTGAACGAAAGGATCATCTCCTTCATCGAAGCGTCGGCACCGTTCGCAAACTGGGTGAACGGAGCGGAAATGTCCTCGGCCAATTGTTCGAAATAGGCATCATGGGAAATAAGATTACCTGACACAAGATTGCCACCGACCGTCAGGGTGACGCCCATTTCGACTTTGGTGTTGGCAACAAATTTGACCAGCCACTGCAGCAGCCAATCGATCTGCTTGCCCTGCCACTTGATCTGGGCAACGACATCGTCGTGGTTCTGATTGGGAGAAGGTTGCGCTTGCTGGGTTTGATCGACGTCCGACATCTGAAAGCTCCTGGCTTCACATAACGTGAACCCAAGGTATAGATCACATCGGCTGAAAGCGAAACCCGGTCAGCAGGTAATTCCTCTTTGCATCGCGATACATCACGCATCACTTGAGCTGGCGAGTTGGCGAGTTGGCGAGTTGGCGAGTTGGGAAATTACATCAGGACAGTCTCGACACTCGATTTTCCTGCCATCGCACAACCGCGACTTCAGCTAAAACCTGTGAAAAATTAACTGCGACACAACGCCGCATTCGGGTATCGTTTGATAAATTGCAACAAATTGTATCAATACCCGCCAGGCAAGCCTTGGCCAGAACCCGAATAGAACCGATTGATAAGGGGGTCCCGCGTTGGATCTGTCGTCTGCTGCCTGGGTGTTTCACGACACCCGTCTGATTGTCTGCTGCCTGATTGCAATCGCCACGATCATCGTGTTGATCAGTGCCACCAAACTCCCGCCTTTTCTGTCGATTCTGGTCGGTACGTTCATCGCCGGGATAGGCGCAGGGCTGCCCGCCGAAGCCGTCGCCAAAGCGTTCAGCAAAGGCGCGGGTGGTATTTTGGGCGAGGCCGGCATCATCATCGCTCTGGGTGCCATGCTCGGCGCACTGATGGCCGAGTCCGGGGCTGCGGACCGCATCGCATCTACCCTGCTCGGCCTGGGCAAGGGCAAGATGCTGCCGTGGGTCATGGCTGTAGTGGCGATGGTCATCGGCCTGCCGCTGTTCTTCGAAGTCGGCCTGGTGATGATGGTGCCGATCATCTTCGTCATGGCGCGCCAGTCGGGTCAGCCATTGTTGAAAATCGCCATCCCTGCGTTGGCCGGCATGACGACACTGCACGCGCTGATGCCTCCCCATCCCGGTCCGTTGATCGCAGTCAGTGCCTTGCACGCCGATCTGGGGCTGACCATGCTGTTGGGGCTTTGCGTCGCGATCCCTGCGGTGATTCTTGCAGGGCCTCTTTACGGTAACTGGCTGTCAAAACGCATGCACATCGAAGAGCCTGCCGATCTGGGCAAGCTGTTCAGCGCCAAACCTGACGTCAGCCGCCAGCCAGGCTTTGGCACGTCGTTGCTGATCATCCTGCTGCCGGTGATTCTGATGCTGGGCAGTACGCTCGCCAAGGTGGCGATGGAGCCTGAAAACAGCTTCGCGCTGACCTTGAAATTCCTCGGTGAACCGCTCGTTGCACTGAGCATCGCCGTGCTGGCGGCAACCGTGTGCCTGGGCTGGGCCAATGGTCTTTCCCGTGAACATGTCGGCGGCACCTTGCGCAAAAGCCTGGCGCCGATTGCCGTGTTGCTGCTGACCATCGGTGCCGGTGGCGGCCTGAAGCAAACGCTGCTGGATGCGGGTGTCAGCCAGACCATCAGCAAAGTGGCCGAAGGCGCGCACATGCCGTATCTGCTGCTGGCCTGGCTGATTGCCGTTGCGCTGCGTCAGGCCACCGGCTCCGCCACCGTGGCGACGACTACGACAGCAGGCATCCTGGCTCCGATGATGGCTGGTCTGGCGCCGGTCGAGGCCTCGCTGGTGGCGCTGGTGATCGGCGCAGGCTCGGTGTTCTTCTGCCACGTCAACGATGCCGGGTTCTGGATGGTCCGCGAATACTTCGGCCTGCAGCTGAAACAGACGCTGTGGGTATGGTCGGTGCTGCAGACCATCGTGTCGGTGGTCGGATTGGTGGGCACGTCGCTGCTGTGGTATTGGCTGACGTGAGAGATGACGGTATGACTGCTCAGCTTGCGCTATGTCAGACGGACACCAACCTGTCATTCCCACCCTGCTGATATTCCCTTGGCGTGCAACCGAACTCGCGGCGGAACACCGTGTGCAGGTACTGCGCCGAGGTGAAGCCACAATCGCGGGCAATGTCGGCGATGGCCGAATCGGCATTTTCCAGCCCGCTGGCCGCTGCTGCGAGCTTGAAGCGCAGGATTTCGTCGTGGACGCTGCAGCCCCGCACCTTGCGAAAGTGCGATTCCAGCGAGGACCGCGATATTCCTACATAGGCTGCCACTTGCGCAGTCTTGATGCCTTGGCATGCGTACTGGCGGATGAACAGCAGCGCCTGCATCACGTATGGATCGCCCAGAGGTTGATGCAGACTTGAAGCCTGAACATTGATCGCATCGGGCGGTATCAGAATCTGCGTCCCGGCGGACGGCATGCCGTGCAGCATTTGATGCAGCAGGTGCGCAGCCGTCCGGCCCATGGTTTCGGTGCCCTGGATCACCGAACTCAGTGGCACTCGGGTCAGGGTGCGGGTCAGCGGATCGTTGTCGATGCCGATCAGCGCCACCTGCTCCGGCACGGCAATGCCCGCTGTCAGGCAGGCTTGCAGCAACTGCCGGGCGCGGGCGTCGCTGACGGCGATGATGCCAATCGGCTTGGGCAGGCTTTGCAGCCAGGCGATCTGCTGCTCGACGGCGCTGTCCCAGAGCGGCGCGCTGGTGCCCATGCCACGATAGATATCGACGTGCAGCCCGTCCCGCTGCAGCAGCCTGCGAAACGCCTTCTCCCGCTCCTGCGCCCAGCGATTGGCCTGTGACTCCGGCAGGCTGAAGCAGGCGAAACGGGTCAGCCCCGCTTCTATCAAGTGCTCGTACGCCAGCTTCATCAGCGCGTCGTTGTCGGTCGCGACGTAAGGAATCCCCTTCGGATACGCCCGGGCATCCTGATAACTGCCGCCCACTGCCACGACAGGCAACTTGATCCCGGCCAGCGCCTCGCCAATCAGCGGATCGTCGAAGTCGGCAATGATCCCGTCACCCTGCCAGCGCTCGATACCGCGCAGACGACAAAGGAAGTCCTCCTCAAGGAACAGGTCCCAAGATGCGCGGGTACTGCTCAGGTAATTGCCGATGCCGCTGATGATGCCGCGGTCGTAAATCTTGCTGCCATTGAACAACAGCGCAATGCGGTGAACGGGAGGGACGGTTTTCATTGTTTTTATAGTGATCCGGTAGCAGAGCCATGAGCTGAGACTAGGCGCGTGATCGCCATATCTCAACTCAAAATCGCACTGCCTGTTGGTGACTTTCATAATCAACGGCGACAGGGCCGTTGCTAGTATCGGGAAACCGCCAAGAACAATAAGGAACACGCCCATGTCGTACTTCCCCACTGTCGACAGGATCGTTTATGAAGGTCCTGCCAGCGATTCGCCCTTTGCTTTCCAACACTACGACGCCGACAAGCTGATCCTCGGCAAACCCATGCGCGAGCATCTGCGCATGGCGGTCTGCTACTGGCATACCTTCGTCTGGCCAGGCTCGGACGTGTTCGGTGCAGGCACTTTCAAGCGCCCCTGGCAGCACGCCGCAGGTCCGATGGAGCAAGCCATCGGCAAGGCTGAAGCGGCCTTCGAGTTTTTCTCCAAATTGGGTATCGACTACTACTGTTTCCACGACACCGATGTAGCGCCGGAAGGCAGCTCGCTGAAGGAATATCGCAACAACTTCGCGCAGATGATCGATCACCTGGAGCGCCATCAGGAAGAGACCGGCATCAAACTGCTGTGGGGCACGGCCAACTGTTTCAGCAACCCGCGCTTTGCCGCCGGAGCCGCCAGCAACCCGGACCCTGAAGTGTTCGCCTTCGCCGCCGCTCAAGTGTTCAGCGCCATGAACGCCACCCAGCGCCTCAAAGGCTCGAACTACGTATTGTGGGGCGGTCGCGAAGGCTATGAAACCCTGCTCAACACCGACCTCAAACAGGAACGCGAACAACTGGGCCGCTTCATGCGCATGGTGGTCGAGCACAAGCACAAGATCGGTTTCAAGGGCGATCTGCTGATCGAGCCCAAGCCGCAGGAGCCGACCAAGCATCAATACGATTACGACAGCGCCACGGTTTTCGGTTTCCTGCAGCAGTTCGGTCTGGAGAACGAGATCAAGGTCAACATCGAAGCCAACCACGCCACCCTCGCCGGGCATAGCTTCCACCACGAAATTGCCACGGCGGTCTCGCTCGGGATCTTCGGCAGCATCGACGCCAACCGCGGCGATCCGCAGAACGGATGGGACACGGACCAGTTTCCCAACAGCGTTGAAGAGATGACCCTCGCCACGTACGAGATTCTGAAAGCCGGCGGCTTCAAGAATGGCGGCTTCAACTTCGACTCCAAGGTTCGCCGCCAGAGCCTGGATGAAGTGGATCTGTTCCACGGCCATATCGCGGCCATGGATGTCCTGGCCCTGTCACTGGAGCGCGCAGCCGCGATGGTGCAGAACGACCAGCTTCAGAAATTCAAGGATCAACGCTACGCGGGCTGGCAGCAGCCGTTTGGCAAAGCTGTGCTGGCGGGCGATTTCAGCCTTGAATCGCTGGCGCAGAAAGCTTTCGCCGACGAACTGAATCCTCAGGCGGTCAGCGGTCGACAGGAGATGCTCGAAAACGTGGTCAATCGGTTCATCTACCGCTGATCAAACCCTGTAATGGCTAGACTTTGGAGAGAGCTGCAGGCCCGGCGAAGCGGTTACATTCTCGCGACAAATCTTTGCTCGCAGCGCCTCGCAACTCTCTACAGTTTTACCGGCAACCTGCTCCACGTCATGCAGTGTCTTTCAAACAACAATAAAAGGACGCACCACCATGAAAAAGCTACGACTCACGTTACTCGCCAGCGCGCTGGCCCTGCTCTCACTTCCGGCCATGGCCGATTCCGCCAATCCGAAAATCGGCTTTTCCATCGACGACCTGCGTCTTGAACGCTGGTCCCGGGACCGTGACTATTTCGTCGCGGCAGCGGAAAAGATGAACGCCAAGGTCTATGTGCAATCCGCCGACGCCAATGAGCAGAAGCAGATATCCCAGATTGAAAACCTTATTTCCCGCGGCGTCGATGTGATCGTCATCGTGCCCTTCAACGCGACCGTGCTGACCAACGCCGTCGCCGAGGCCAAGAAAGCCGGGATCAAGGTGGTGTCCTACGACCGGCTGATCCTCAACGCCGACATCGATGCCTACATCTCCTTCGATAACGAAAAGGTCGGCGAGATGCAGGCCAACGGTGTGCTGCAAGCTGCGCCGAAGGGCAACTATTTCCTGCTCGGCGGCGCGCCTACCGACAACAACGCCAAGATCCTGCGCGAAGGCCAGATGAAGGTGCTGCAACCGGCCATCGACAAGGGCGACGTCAAAATTGTCGGCCAGCAGTGGGTCAAGGAATGGAACCCGACCGAAGCCCTCGCCATCGTCGAAAACGCCCTTACCCGTAACAACAACAAGATCGACGGCATCGTCGCCTCCAACGACGCCACGGCAGGCGGCGCCATTCAGGCCCTTGCTGCGCAGAAACTGGCGGGCAAGGTACCTATCTCCGGTCAGGACGCCGACCTGGCTGCGGTCAAGCGTGTGATCGACGGCACCCAGACCATGACCGTTTACAAGCCGCTCAAACTGATCGCCTCGGAAGCCGCCAAACTCTCGGTGCAACTGGCGCGCAATGAAAAGCCGACCTACAGCTCGCAGTACGACAACGGCAACAAGAAGGTCGACACCATCCTGCTCACGCCTACGCCGCTGACCAAGGACAACATCGACTTGCTGGAAAAGGACGGCTTCTACACCAAGGCGCAGATCGCCGGGCAATGACCGATCAGGCTCGCTTGAACGCCTGAGGATGAACCGCAGGACCGGATGAGACCTGTCCTGCGATACGTCTTGTGTTGCCTCTGTGAGTGCCTCGCCATGTCCGATTATCTGCTGCAAATGAACGGCATCGTCAAAACCTTCGACGGCGTCAAAGCCCTGAACGGCATCGACATCAAGGTCCGCGCCGGTGAATGCGTCGGCCTGTGCGGCGAAAACGGTGCCGGTAAATCCACGCTGATGAAAGTCCTGTCAGCGGTCTATCCCTACGGCACCTGGGAAGGTGAAATCCTCTGGGATGGCCAGCCGCTCAAGGCGCAATCGATCAGCGAAACGGAAGCCGCTGGCATAGTCATCATCCATCAGGAACTGACTCTCGTACCGGATCTGTCGGTGGCCGAAAACATCTTCATGGGCCACGAGCTGACCCTTCGCGGCGGGCGCATGAACTACCCGGCGATGATCCATCGCGCCGAAGCCCTGATGCGTGAACTGAAAGTGCCGGACATGAACGTGGCGCTGCCGGTGTCACAGTACGGCGGCGGCTACCAGCAACTGGTGGAGATCGCCAAGGCGCTGAACAAACAGGCGCGGCTGTTGATCCTCGACGAGCCCTCCTCGGCCCTGACACGCTCGGAAATCGACGTGCTGCTGGACATCATTCGCGATCTGAAGGCCAAGGGAGTGGCGTGCGTTTATATCTCCCATAAGCTCGATGAAGTCGCTGCGGTATGCGACACCATTTCGGTGATTCGCGACGGCAAACACATCGCCACCACCGCGATGGCCGACATGGACATCCCGAAGATCATCACCCAGATGGTCGGCCGGGAAATGAGCAACCTCTACCCCACCGAGCCGCACGACGTGGGCGAAGTGATGTTCGAAGCGCGCCACTTCACTTGCTACGACGTCGACAACCCGAAGCGCAAACGCGTAGACGACATCTCATTCGTGCTCAAGCGGGGCGAGATTCTGGGCATTGCCGGGCTGGTCGGTGCCGGACGCACGGAACTGGTCTCTGCGCTGTTCGGTGCCTATCCCGGTCGCTACGAAGGCGAGGTCTGGCTTGAGGGGCGGCAGATCGACACGCGCACGCCACTCAAATCGATTCGCGCCGGGCTGTGCATGGTCCCGGAAGACCGCAAGCGTCAGGGCATCATTCCGGACCTGGGCGTGGGCCAGAACATCACCCTCGCCGTGCTGGACAGCTACTCGAAGATGACCCGCATCGACGCTGAAGCCGAACTGGGCAGCATCGACCGGGAAATCACGCGCATGCACCTCAAGACCGCGAGCCCGTTCCTGCCGATCACCAGCCTGTCCGGTGGCAATCAGCAGAAGGCCGTGCTGGCCAAGATGCTGCTCACCAAGCCGCGCGTGCTGATTCTCGATGAGCCCACCCGAGGCGTCGATGTCGGAGCCAAATACGAGATCTACAAACTGATGGGCGCGCTGGCAGCTGCTGGTGTGTCAATCATCATGGTGTCCTCGGAGCTGGCTGAAGTGCTGGGTGTCTCCGACCGCGTACTGGTGATCGGCGAAGGTCAGTTGCGCGGCGACTTCATCAATCAGGATCTCACCCAGGAACAGGTGCTCGCTGCCGCGCTCAGCCACCCCGATGGCCATAACAATAATGATCGGAAGACCGCGTAGATGAATCAGGTCAAACAGCTTTTTTCCCGCTACAAAATGCTCGCACTGGTCATCGCCGTGGCGATCATCTGGCTGTTCTTCAGCTGGCAGACCGAAGGCGGTTTTCTGACCCCGCGCAATCTGTCCAACCTGCTGCGGCAAATGTCGATCACCGGCATCCTCGCCTGCGGTATGGTGCTGGTAATCATCAGCGGCGAGATCGACCTGTCGGTAGGCTCATTGCTCGGCCTGCTGGGCGGCCTGGCGGCTATTCTCGACGTGATCTACCACATACCGCTGCTCGCCAACCTGAGCATCGTCGCCCTGTGCGGATTGATGATCGGCCTGGCCAACGGCTACATGACCGCCTACCTGCGCATCCCGTCGTTCATCGTCGGCCTGGGCGGCATGCTGGCGTTCCGCGGCATTCTGCTGGGCATCACCGGCGGCACCACCATCGCGCCGGTCTCGCCGGAGTTGGTGTACGTCGGCCAGGGCTACCTGCCACATGCGGTCGGCACGGGCCTGGGCATCGTCCTCTTCGCCCTCACCTTGTTCCTCACCTGGCGACAACGCCGCAACCGCGCCCTGCACGGCTTGGCCGCCCACTCCATGGCTCGTGACGCCACCCGCGTCGTGCTGATCGGCGCCGTGGTGGCAGGCTTCGTCTACACCCTCAACAGCTACGACGGAATTCCGGTGCCCGTGCTGCTTCTGCTGGTCCTGCTGGGCGTATTCAGCTACGTCACCAGCCAGACCGTGTTCGGCCGCCGCGTCTATTCGGTGGGCAGCAACATGGAAGCCACACGCCTGTCCGGCATCAACGTACAAGCCGTCAAACTGTGGATCTTCGGCATCATGGGCGTCATGTGCGCCCTTGCCGGCATGGTCAACACCGCCCGCCTCGCGGCAGGCTCGCCGTCGGCCGGCAACATGGGCGAACTCGACGCCATCGCCGCCTGCTTCATTGGCGGCACCTCCATGCGCGGCGGCTCCGGCACGGTCTACGGCGCGCTGCTGGGGGCGCTGGTGATCACGAGTCTGGACAACGGCATGTCCATGCTGGATGTGGACAGTTACTGGCAGATGATTGTGAAGGGCAGCATTCTGGTGCTGGCGGTCTGGGTGGATGTGAGTACGCGGACGGGGCGGCGGTAGACTGGGGTTGAAGCCGCTAAGCTGTTCGGACTTCGCTCAGAAGCTCGGGGTGTCGATCCAGCAGCCTGAGCAGCTTGATCAATGCAAGGGGCGGTTTCGTCTTGCCGTTTTCATAGCGTGAAAACGCATTGACACCTCCGCCGAAAATTTCCGCCGCCTCGCGCTGATCAAGCGCCAGCTTCTTGCGAACCGTGGTGATGAACGCCGGGTCCACAATCGAAGCGTTCACCTGCTTGTTGAACTCAAGCATCGCAGTGCTGACCCGGATGGATTCGATCGAATCCAGGATCGCCTCGCCACACGCAGGGCAATAATCGCCCGTCACCAGGGGAATCAAAGTCGATTCGGTTTTGTACGCGTATGACATATCACGCCTGTCATGCACCAACTCTGCCGCGCCACAAGATGGGCATTTCATGTTCACAGCTCCTTGAAGGACACGATGAGCACGTCATCAATGACCGTAAGTTTCAGGTAGACCTCTCCCGCAACCGTCTTGCAACGATAAACGTCCTGCCAGATCCGATGGTCCGCATGTGTTGTCATGCTTTTGTAGAAATCTGATGCGGCCAAAGCTCTGACGATCCCGACAATGTCGTCAAAATCGAAGCCCAGCGCCGCGCCCCCCATCAGAGCCGAGCGCGTCGAGCGGACCTTCCCCGCTTCAATCAGGCTTCTGACGACAGTCAGTTTGCAGTGAGGTGTCCTTTTCTCAACGCTCAAAAAATTAACCTACTTGGTTTAAATTGGCAAGTAGGTTAATTGAGATGACTAGCGCAGGCTAGGCTGGGTTTGTAGCTGGGCGTAACAGAGGTTGTTGATCTGTTCGGTGCGGCCTAAACGGTAAGGGAAAGATGCGTCAAAACATGCCGGAACTCGTCACACCCACGAATTTGTCTCAACAGCCCTAACAGAACGGAAACGAAAAAGCCCCAGAAGCATCGCTTCTGGGGCTTTAAGTATATGGCGGAGAGATAGGGATTCGAACCCTAGGTACCGGTGAAGGTACAACGGATTTCGAATCCGTCCCATTCGGCCACTCTGGCATCTCTCCAACGGCGCGCATCATAACAGCATCGAGACGTAACGCGAAGCCCTAAGGCCATTTTTTTTCGTGCTATCAAACGCTTGCGTCGTTTTTACAGCTTAAAGCGGTACGCCCAGACGGTTGGCGACTTCTTCGTAGGCTTCGATGACATCACCGAGGCCCTGGCGGAAGCGGTCCTTGTCCATTTTCTTGCGGGTGTCCTTGTCCCACAGGCGGCAGCCGTCGGGGCTGAATTCGTCGCCCAGGACGATTTCGCCGTGGAACACACCGAACTCAAGCTTGAAGTCGACCAGCAGCAGGCCAGCATCGTCGAACAGCTTCTGCAGGACTTCGTTGACCTTGAGCGACAGCTCTTTCATGCGGACCAGTTGCTCGGCGGTGCCCCAACCGAATGCCACGACGTGGGATTCGTTGATGAACGGGTCGCCCTTGGCGTCGTCCTTGAGGAACAGTTCGAAAGTGTACGGATCGAGCTTGGTGCCCTCTTCGATGCCCAGGCGCTTGACCAGGCTGCCAGCAGCGTAGTTACGCACAACGCACTCGACCGGGATCATGTCCAGTTTCTTGACCAGGCACTCGTTGTCGCCCAGCAGCTTGTCGAATTGGGTCGGAACGCCCGCTTCTTCCAGCTTCTGCATGATGAAGGCGTTGAACTTGTTGTTCACCATGCCTTTGCGGTCCAGCTGTTCGATGCGCTTGCCGTCGAACGCCGAGGTGTCGTTACGGAACAGCAGGATCAAGCGGTCAGCGTCGTCGGTCTTGTAAACCGATTTGGCTTTGCCGCGGTAGAGTTCTTCACGTTTTTCCATGATGGGCTCCGCTTGCTAAGTAGTTGGGCTAGGCGATGTGTCGCCAGTCGAGCCCTGAATCTTGATCGGCCAATTGCAGCCAGTCCGGGTCGCACCCGAGGGTGTCGACAAAACATTGCCGGGCCAGATGCGGCAGGTTGTTCTTGCTGCTGAGATGAGCCAGCACGAGGTGCTGCAAGCTCTGCCATCCCAGTTCGCTCACCAGGTTGGCGGCCTGATGGTTGTTCAAATGTCCTGTTTCACAGCCTACGCGCTGCTTGAGAAAGACCGGGTAATGGCCTCGGGCAAGCATGTCGCGGCAGTGGTTGGCTTCGATCATCAAGGCATCCAGGCCGTGATAACGCTGCAGCACGTTCGGGCAATACGACCCCAGATCGGTCAACAGGCCAAAGCGGCGTCGCCCGTCATTGAAGACGAACTGCGTGGGTTCGAGCGCATCGTGCGAGACGGACACCACATCGATGTCCAGCCCGCCGACCTGCAATCGCTCGCCACCTGCGAGCAATCCGGCCGCCTCGACCGGCTTGCGCATCCCGCGCAAGGTGCCGCCACTGAGGTACACCGGCAAATTGTAACGCCGAGACAGCAAACCCACTCCATGCACGTGATCGGCATGTTCGTGGGTCACCAGAATCGCGCTCAGTTGCTCGCCCGCGACACCCAGGCGAGCCAGGCGTCGCTCGGTTTCCCGCAGGGAGAAACCGCAATCGACCAACACGTACGTATCGTTGCTTGCGACCAGCGTGCCGTTGCCACGGCTGCCGCTGCCCAGAACCGCGAAGCGCACTTAACCCAGGTTGTCTTGAATAACGCTCAATACGCGGCGGGCAACATCTGCCGGCGCAACGGTATTGATGTTCTTCTCGACCGTGACCTGAACGTTGTCACCCACCTTGCTCAGGCGAACCTGATAGCGCTCGGCGCGTGCATCGATCTCTTCCTTGCTGCTCTTGCTGCCGAACATGCGGCCGAAGAAGCCAGGCTCATTTTCAGGCTTCTGGGCCTTCTCTGCGAGGTTGATGTAATACAGGCCCAGGCTGCGGTTGATGTCTTCGACACGCCAGTCACCCTGATCCAGTGCACGGCCGACACTCGACCATGCACGATCCAGATCGGCACCCAGGTTCAGGACCGGGTTGCCGCTGCCGTCTTCGCTCAGGGCGACACGGCTCGGGGTGTCGAAGTCACGCGCGGCCAGCAGGGAGATGGAACCGCCCTTCTCGGCGTTGCGGCTCATGCTGGCCAGCAGATCGTCGGTCAGCGCTGCGTCCAGACCCAGGTTGGTGGTGCGATTCGGGAACGCCACATCGGCAGTGCTGCCTGCAGGGCGTTCGACGCTGACCACATAGACTTCGCTGGTGTTGCGCTGCACGCCCGGTTCGATACGGACCCGCACGCGGGTTTCCGAGTCGGCTGACACGCCGCTGGCGGTCAGACGTTTGGCCACTGAAGCGGACAGTTCGTCGAGGCGCTGCCACGATGAGCTGAATTCACCGGTCTGCGGACGCTCTTCAGCGATGCGGAAACCGTTGTCTTCGAAGTACTGGTGGGCAACCGGCCAGACTTCGGCAGGCTGGCGCTGAGCCAGAATCCAGTGAGCGTCACCGCTCTTCTGCAGACTGAAGTCGCTGGACTCGGAGGCGGTTCCCAGCGGCAACGGACGCGGAACGACGTATTCACCGTCCTTCTGCGTGCTGTCGGCGACGTTGCGCGGGATCGGCAGCAGCGGGTCAAGGCGCTTGACGCCGGAGACGTCCGCAGGCACCTGCATCGGTGCTGTCTGGGACGCTTGAAGGTAATCACTGCCGCGATCACGGAAATAACCGTCTTCGCCCCAGAGCCAACCGCAACCGCTGGTGCTGGAGATAATCAAGGCAAGTGCAGAAAGTCCGGCCAATCGCTTCATTGCGTAGTACTTCCTCAATTAAACCAGGACGCCGGACTGGCGCATGGCCTGTCGCAGCGGTTCGTGACAGGCTTCGCTGAGCCAGGTGAGCGGCAGACGGATACCGTCCGGCATCAGACCCATTTCATGCAACGCCCACTTCACGGGGATAGGGTTGGATTCGATAAACAGTGTGTTGTTGAGCGGCATCAGCTTTTCGTGGATCGCACGGGCCGCTTCGGCATCGCCACGCATGGCCGCAGCGCACAGATCGCTCATGGCGCGCGGTGCAACGTTGGCGGTGACGGAGATATTGCCCTTTCCACCCAGCAGCATCAATTCGACGGCAGTGGCGTCGTCGCCGGAGTAGACCAGGAAGTCGCTGCTGACGCCTGCCAGGATGTCACGGGCGCGCTGCAGGTTACCTGTGGCTTCCTTGATGCCGATGATGTTCTTCACGGCAGACAGGCGCACCACGGTCTCTGGCAGCATGTCGCAAGCAGTACGGCCCGGCACGTTGTAGAGAATCTGCGGAATGTCGACCGCATTGGCGATATGGCTGAAATGCTGGAACAGGCCTTCCTGGGTCGGCTTGTTGTAGTAAGGCGTCACCAGCAGGCACGCGTCGGCACCTGCGGTCTTGGCGTTGGTGGTCAGCTCGACCGCTTCACGCGTCGAATTGGCGCCTGTGCCGGCAATCACCGGAATGCGTCCAGCCACCTGATCGACCACGCGACGGATGACTTCGATGTGCTCGTTCACATCGAGCGTCGCCGACTCGCCTGTGGTGCCGACGGCAACAATGGCGTTGGTGCCCTCTTGCAAGTGGAAGTCCACCAGTTTGCTCAGGCTGTCCCAGTCCAGACGACCTTGTGCATCCATGGGTGTGACCAGTGCCACCATACTGCCCGCAATCATGCAACCGCTCCTGCCGGAAAAAGAGAGCCGTAATGGTACTGGCGCTATCATGCTTGTACAAGCGAAGTACCGCGCTCTGAGCATTCCCCTGAGCGATGGTTTTCGCTACCCTTCGTCCTTTGATCGGTACTGGTCACCTGCGCACCTCGCTCAATCGGTCGAATTTGTCGCCAGAAGCCCCGCCCCAGCGCGTTCCAGCCCAGCCATGGCCAGGCCATGCACGCCAGACGCACCGGGGCTCAGGTCGGTGTCTCGCGCTCTCGATTGTCGAAAAAGCCCCGCAAGACCAAAAAAGTACCGACCGCTCATCGTCTAGGAATGCTGCATGTCGTCCACCCCCACAGTTCGCGAACAATTCCTTGTCATCAGTGCCCTTGGCGCAAACCCCATGGAGCTGACCAACGTCCTGTGCCGAGCCAGCCATGAAAATCGCTGCTCGGTGGTTACCTCGCGCCTGACCCGCCACGGCGAGTGCAGCGCACTGATCCTTCAGGTTGCAGGCAGCTGGGATGCCCTGGCGCGCCTGGAGACCGGCCTGCCGGGCCTTGCCAAGAAGCATGCGTTCACGATCAGCGTCGTGCGCAGTGCCACCTCCGAGAGCCGCCCGGAAGCCCTGCCCTACGTGGCCTACGTCAGCTCGGCGTACCGCCCGGACATCATCAACGAGCTGTGCCAGTTCTTCATCGACCATAACGTCGAACTGGAAAACCTGATCTGCGACACCTATCAGGCGCCGCAGACAGGCGGCACCATGCTCAATGCCACCTTCACCGTCACGCTGCCTGCCGGCACGCAAATCAGCTGGCTGCGTGATCAGTTCCTCGATTTTGCCGACGCACTGAATCTCGACGCGCTGATCGAACCCTGGCGCCCACAAGCCCCGATGTAAGGAATCCTCATGGCCGTTGCAGTAGATCAATCCGTTCCCGACTTCCAGGCAGCCGCCACCAGCGGCCAGACCGTCACCCTGTCAGAGCTCAAGGGCCAGCAGGTGGTGATCTATTTCTATCCGAAAGACAACACGCCGGGCTGCACCACGCAGGGCCAGGACTTTCGCGATCACATCGCGCAGTTCCAGGCTGCCAACACCGTCGTGCTGGGCGTTTCCCGCGACAGCCTGAAGACCCACGAGAATTTCAAGGCCAAGCAATCGTTCCCGTTCGAGCTGATTTCGGACAAGGACGAGGTGGTCTGCAAGCTGTTCGATGTGATCAAGCTCAAGAAGCTGTACGGCAAGGAATACCTTGGCGTTGATCGCAGCACCTTCCTGATCGACAAGGAAGGCGTGCTGCGTCAGGAATGGCGTGGTGTGAAAGTGCCGGGCCACGTGGCCGAAGTGCTGGCCCAGGCTGAAGCCCTGAACAAGGCCTGATGTGACACATCGCTGCGGCGCGCAACGCACCGCAGCGACCTTCGCCCGACGCTACAGCAATGGCGCCACCGTCGGCTCATTGCGCGGCCAGGCATCGAGGACGGCCTTGAACAGGGTCGCCAGCGGGATCGCGAAGAAAATCCCCCAGAAACCCCACAAACCGCCGAACAGCAATACGGCGCAGATGATTGCGACCGGATGCAGGTTGACCGCCTCGGAGAACAGCAGCGGCACCAACACGTTGCCATCCAGCGCCTGAATGATGCCGTGCACCATCATCAGGTAGATGAACTGATCACCCCAACCCCACTGAAACAGACCGATCAGCGCTACAGGCACAGTCACCACCACCGCGCCCACATAAGGCACGACGACAGAAATACCGACCAGCATCGCCAGCAGCGCGGCGTAATTGAGCCCCAGCGCGACGAACGCGATGTAGGTCACGCCGCCACAGATGAAGATCTCGATCACCTTGCCACGGATATAGTTGGCGATCTGGCGATTCATTTCTTCAGCGACGCGATTGAGCAGCGCCCGCTCGCGCGGCAGATAACCCCGCGCCCAACGCCCGATCATGCGGCGGTCCTTGAGAAAGAAGAACACCAGAATCGGCACCAGCACCAGATAGATCATCAGGTTGACCACCAGCGGCAGACTCGACAGGGACAAGGTGACTGCCAGTTGGCCGAACTTGCCGATCTCCCCACGAGCGACCTCGATGGCCTGCAGCACTTGTTCATCGGACACCAGGTGCGGATAGCGCTCCGGCAGCAATAGCAGCAGGGACTGCCACTTCGCGAGCATGCCCGGCAGTTCGTTGAACAGCGTAATGAGCTGGTGCCAGAGCAGTGGCACCAGCACCAGCAGGAACACCAGCAGCGCGCCGATGAACAAGGCGAACACGAACCCTACGGCGGCCACTTCCGGAATGCGAAATCGCTCCAGAAAATTGACCACGCCCTGCATCAGGAACGCCAGAACCAGCCCGGCCAGGACCGGTGCCAGCATGCCGCCCAGCGTGAGCACCAGAGTGAACGCCAAGAACAAAAGAACAGCCAGCACCACGGCTTCTTCATCAGAGAAGTAGCGCTGCACCCAACCGCGAAGCACATTGAACATCAAACATCCTTTTCGAAAAAATCGCGGCAATCAGGCTTTGCGCAACCAGTAACGGTAGACACCCGCCTCCACTTCTTCATGCACAAGTTCATGGCCAGCCAGTCGGGCAAACGTACGGAAATCACGCTGGGAACCGGCATCGGTCGCGATGACCTTCAGCACGGCACCGCTGGCCAGACGGTTGAGCTCCATCTTGGCCTTGAGCAGGGGCAACGGACAGTTGAGCCCGCTCGCATCGAGCTCGGCGTCACACGCCTCGGGGCGCGTTAATGGGTCAGACATCGTTTCTCTCCTGGCAGACACATCGAATTACAAAGCAGGCTGCGAAAGGCATCGCTGGCCAGCCAGCAAGAATACCTCACTCTGGTCAGCACGCCATTTAGCCAGCTACAGTACAGGCTCTTCAGAAAAGAGCTCCGTGCATGAATTTTTTGCGTCCTACACTGCTCACGCTCGCCTGCCTGTTTTCCGTACCGAGCATGGCCGATGACCTGCCATCCCTTGGCGACGCGAGTTCTTCCATCGTTTCCCCCGAGCAGGAACACAAGTTGGGCCGTGCCTGGCTGGGCCTGTTGCGTGGTCAGGTCAGCCAGCTCTCGGATCCGCAGCTCAAGGATTACGTCGAAACGACGGTCTATCGCCTGGCCGAAACCAGTCAGGTCCAGGACCGGCGCCTCGAATTCATTCTGATCAACAGCCCCCAATTGAACGCCTTCGCCGCACCCGGCGGGATCATCGGCGTCAACGGCGGTCTGTTTCTCAACGCCCAGACCGAAGGCGAATACGCTTCGGTACTCGCCCACGAACTCGCCCACTTGTCGCAGCGCCACTTTGCCCGAGGCATCGAAGCGCAGCAGCGCATGCAGGTGCCGGTCATGGCCGCCATGCTGGCCGGTATCGTGATGGCTGCCGCCGGTGCCGGTGATGCCGGCATCGCCGCCATTGCAGGTTCACAGGCTGCCGCCATCCAGGAACAGCGTCGTTTCTCACGCCAGAACGAGCAGGAGGCCGACCGCATCGGCATCCTCAATCTGGAAAAGGCCGGTTATGACCCACGCAACATGCCGACCATGTTCGAGCGCTTGATGCGTCAGTATCGGTTCGATGCCAGGCCACCTGAGTTTCTGCTGACTCACCCGGTCAGCGAATCGCGGATTGCCGATACCCGCAACCGCGCCGAGCAGGCCAAACCGGGCGGCAAGGAAGACAGCGTGCTGTATCAACTGATGCGTGCACGAGTTGCGCTGATCTACGAGGAAACACCCGGCATTGCTGCCAAGCGCTTCCGCGCCCAGTTGGTTGAAAACCCGAAATCCGAAGCCGCGCGCTATGGCCTGGCCATCGCACAGATCAAGGGTGGCCAGCTCAACGAGGCCCGCGAGAGCCTCAAGCCGCTGCTGGAAAAATCACCGAATGACATCACCTACAACCTGACGCAGATCGAACTGGACATCACCAACAACCGCCTGCCCGACGCGCAGCAACGGGTCGACCGCATGCTGACGCTGTACCCGAACAGCTACCCACTCAACGATGTGCGTATCGACGTGCTGCTCAAGCAGAACCGCACCGCCGAAGCCGAAAAAAGTCTTGAGGCGTTGCTGAAGACCCGCCCTGACGATCCGGACATCTGGTATGTCGTGGCCGAAACTCGTGGCCTGAATGGCAATACGGTGGGCCTGCATCAGGCTCGCGCCGAGTACTTCGCGCTGGTCGGTGACTTCCGTCAGGCGATTCAGCAACTCGATTTCGCCAAGCGTCGCTCGGCCAACAACTTTCAGCTGGCTTCACGCATCGATGCGCGGCAGAAGGACCTGATCGAGCAAGAACGCATGGTCAAGGAAATGATGAACTGACTGCGCTGTAACACCAGTACCGAAAACAAAAAGCCCGACAGTCGAGTCGGGCTTTTTGTTTGCGTTTGTCAGCCCTGTCAGGCATTGCCCGCCTGTTTCATGCGCGCTGCATGGGTGAAATCCAGCATGCGCTGCAACGGACGTACAGCATTGGGAATGACCGCAGGATCGACGAATATCTCGTTGGAGCCCTCTCTCAGGCACTGCAACGTGCGTTCAAGGGTGTTCATCGCCATCCACGGACAGTGCGCGCAACTGCGGCACGCCGCGCCATTACCGGCCGTTGGCGCTTCGATGAAGATCTTGTCCGGGCACAGCTGCTGCATCTTGTAGAAGATTCCGCGGTCGGTGGCCACGATGAAGGTCTTGTTCGGCAAACGTTGTGCGGCGGCGATCATCTGGCTGGTAGAGCCCACGACGTCGGCGAGTTCGATGACAGCTTCCGGCGACTCCGGGTGGACCAGAATCGCCGCTTCGGGATACAGCGCCTTCATATCCTCGAGCTGCTTGGATTTGAATTCCTCGTGGACGATACAGGCTCCGTCCCAGAGCAGCATGTCGGCACCGGTTTCGCGCTGGATGTAGCGCCCCAGGTGCTTGTCCGGCGCCCAGATGATCTTCTCGCCGTTGTCCATCAGGCTCTCGACGATTTCCAGAGCGCAGCCCGAGGTCACGACCCAGTCAGCGCGGGCTTTGACTGCGGCCGAGGTGTTGGCGTAAACGACTACAGTGCGCTCCGGATGCTGATCGCAGAACGCCGAGAACTCGTCCACCGGACAACCGACATCCAGCGAGCACGTCGCTTCCAGCGTCGGCATGAACACGCGCTTTTCCGGGTTGAGGATCTTGGCCGTCTCGCCCATGAAACGCACGCCAGCCACCAGCACGGTACTGGCTTTGTGATTGTTGCTGAAACGCGCCATTTCCAGCGAGTCAGCCACACAGCCACCGGTTTCCTCGGCCAGTGCCTGAATCACCGGATCGCAATAATAGTGAGCCACCAGCACCGCGTCCTGCTTCTTGAGCTCGGCTGCGATTTCGGCGCGGTAATGCGCCTGCTCTTCCGGGCTTAGCGTCTTGGGCTGCTTGGCATCAAGATGCGCTTGTACCAGAAAGCGTTCGGAAATCTGTGTCATGTTCGCGGGACCTGAGGGCGCCTGAGCGCGAAAGGCAAGTTTACACCCGAAAGACAGGCATCGAAAAAGTGCCGCAACGCCCATTGGGACGGGACCTTCCGGCACTGACGCAGGTGTCTGGCCTGCGTGTTGAATCGGTGCCGATTCTAACTTTAAAAAACTGATTTAACAGTAGTTTTCAGGATGGCCAATATGATGAGAATGACTCTTATCCATAGACCGATAGTAGATGATCAATAACCGGCTGCCTTACAGTTACCCGTTATGTTCTCCCCTGAGAAAGCCTTCCGAACAAACTTTATCGAATCGACCAGCGAGCCATTAACAGCGCCCGAATGGTCCAGGTCCGGATAAAGATGCCATTCGATCCGGCTGCCCGCTTTACAGGCATCAGCGACCAATGCTGTTTGCTGGGCCACCGAAACATCGTGATCCTGCCCGCCGGTCCCGATAAAGACTGGAATATCCGACTTCAACGTCGGATAGGCTGACGCACGGTTTATC
Organism: Pseudomonas sp. AC016; assembly: GCF_979253365.1. NCBI lineage: Bacteria > Pseudomonadati > Pseudomonadota > Gammaproteobacteria > Pseudomonadales > Pseudomonadaceae > Pseudomonas > Pseudomonas sp. AC016. The sequence goes on along the minus strand of NZ_CEEDCC010000001.1, from coordinate 4,886,163 downwards.
AGGTCGAGCACTCGCTTTGGTGAGCGCTTGAAGCCGTTGTCGAAGGTGAGGTGATCCGCAATGACTTGCTGTTCGATGTTATGGAGGCAGGCGCGCTGGCTGAGTTTGAACGCAGCAACGGCACGTTCACTCAAGTAGTCGGCAGGCACAAAGGACGGATCGAGCAGCGCGCCGGTGCTGAGCCTCAACAGGTTGTAGGAGAACGTCGAAGGCGTTGATCCAACCGCTACGCCCGATCGTTTTTGCACACCGGCATAAGGCGTGCCTGTCGCGACCACACCGGCGATGTTCAACTCAGGCGCATACGTACTGGCATAGACCGCCGTCGCAAACGCTGCCCGTCCGCCCTGAGACTGGCCAAATACCACAACTCGTTTCGAGAGATGGAAACCGCCGCCCATGACAGCTCGAATACTGTCGAGGATGTCAAACGCGAGCGGACGTGTCAGCCCATAAGGGTGCTGCCCAGGCGTTCCGAGCCCCTGATAATCGGTCGCGACCACAGCATAGCCTTGTGCAAGCCACTGATTCAGGTAACGAGTGTCACGCGGACTGCGACCCGCGAAAGAGGGAGCGCAGATATCGGCACTGCCCACCGTGCCATGTGCCCACGCCATCAGCGGCCAGCCGCCCACTGGCGGGCTTCCTTCGGGTATGAATAAAGCTGCAGAGACGACAACCTGCCTTGTGCTTTCGAGACCATCGGTCGAGGTGTACAGGAACCGGATATGGGTAACTGCATTGCCAAGGCTTTGCGCCATGGGCAATGGCTCGGATCGAAGCATCGTCCCGGGCGCGGCTGGCACGCCGTCGGTCCATGTGTAGAAGTCAGGAACCGCCCCCTCCCCCGAAGGCATGACGGCTGCATCAGTACATCCACCTTGCAGCACCAGCAAGAAGATGAACAAGGCGCTGGCCGAGCGAAGGCGCAATAACCGGGAAAGGTGCATTTCCAAACCTCCAAATACCCGAGCGTGGGCGTTTCGACGTGGGTTAAGCATTAATTATATTTAATGCCTTGCTCCTTTGATCAGTCGGCATCATGACCGGCCCTGATTCCATGGCTATCAGCGTTTGCATGGACATCAAGCGACACCCGAATACACATCGCGATCTGGACGGGACACTCGACATGAAAAAGCGCATTTGTCTGCTCACCCTGCTACTTGCCTCCAGCGGTGCAATGGCCGGATCGACGTTGGACGAACAGAATATCGTTTCCTATATCGATAGCCGCAGTGCAGAACAGATAGCGCTACTTGAACAACTGGTGAACATCAACAGCGGCACCGACAACGCCGAGGGTGTCATTCGGGTCGGCAACATCATGAAGCAGAAACTCGAAGCGCTGGGTTTCGACACCCGTTGGCACGAACTTCCGGCGGAAATGAAACATGCGGGAAGCCTCGTCGCACTGCATGAAGGAAACAGGTCCGCCAAACGACTGTTACTGATCGGCCACCTGGATACCGTTTTCCCTGAAAACAGCAATTTTCAGACCTTCACCTACACCGAAGGCGGCAAGAAAGCCAAAGGCCCTGGCGTGATCGATGACAAAGGCGGCATGGTGACAATGCTCTATGCGCTGCAAGCCCTGAAGAGTACCGGCGCGCTCGACACCATGAACATTGCAGTCGTGCTGGTCGGCGACGAAGAGTTCGCCGCCAAGCCGACCACGATCTCAAGAAGCGTACTGATAGACGAAGCCAAAAAAAGCGATATTGCACTGGGTTTCGAATTCGCCTTGTCTCCCAACCAGTTGGTGACCGATCGCAGAGGCTTAAGCGAGTGGTTTCTGACCAGCACCGGTCTGGAAAACCACTCAGCAACCATCTTTCAACCTAAGACCGGCTACGGCGCGGTGTACGAATCGGCTCGTGTGCTTGATGAGATCCGCTCGAAGCTTTCCGAAGAGGATGGTTTAACCATCAACCCCGGTCTGATTCTGGGTGGCTCCACTGCAAACGAGGACGTCGCAAGCGGGCAAGGCACGGCTTCAGGCAGAAAGACCACGGTGGCCAAATCAGTACTCGTGCACGGCGACCTACGCTTCAAGACCGAGGAGCAACGACAATCGGCAGAAACCCGGTTGAAGGAAATCGTCAGCCGCCCATTGCCCCAGACCAGCAGCGAAATAACGATAAAGGCGATCATGCCCGTCATGGCCGAGCGCGACAGCAACCAAAAATTGCTGGAGGCCTACAGTCGCGTGAGTCGAGACCTGGACGGCCCGGCGCTGGAGTCCGCCCCGTCTGCCGATCGAGGTGGCGCAGACGTGTCCTATGTAAACCCTTACGTGAGTGCAAGTCTCGACGGACTGGGTGCATGGGGCACCGGCGCGCACAGCGAGAACGAAACGCTCGACGTGAGTTCTCTGCCAATCGCGACCAAACGGGCTGCGATTTTCATGAGCCGTTATTGATCAGACGTGCATGCGGCGCGAGCATTTCGTCATGTCGTGCTGCTCGCGTGACTCGTCAATAATCTGCAGGTGCCCATGTTCAGCATCACACCCTAGTGTCAAAAAGACACGTCCTCAACATTCTCAAGTCTTTAAGACTCTGTCAAAAAGACTCGAACGGTTCTTCACTCCCGTTTAACAAGCGCCCTTTCAGTGGCATGCCTGTTGCTCTATACATGACATCATCCCCATCGCAGCAGCCATTGAGCGACACCTTTCAATGGCACAGATATCGGGATTCAGTGTGTGCAACGAAGCATAAGGCAGGTTAATCCATGTCACGAACAGGCTTATCGTCCCTATTGGAAATCGAACACCCCATCATTCAGGCACCCATGGTGGGCGTTTCGACGCCTGAGCTGGCTGCAGCCGTATCCAACGCAGGCGCTCTGGGTTCTATAGGCCTCGGAGCCAGTAACCCTGAGCAGGGGCGCGAGCTGATCAGACGGACAAGGGCCCTCACCGCCAGACCTTTCAACGTCAACCTGTTCTGCCACACGCCGGCAGCGTTCGACGAGACAAGGAACCAGGCATGGTTGATGTACATGGCCAAAACGTTTGCCGAGTTTGACGCCAACCCGCCACGCGTTTTAAGAGAGATTTACCAGAGCTTCGTCGACGATCGAGCGATGCTCGACATGCTGCTGGAAGAGCGTCCGGCTGTCGTCAGCTTCCACTTTGGCGCACCGCCAAAAGAGTGGGTCGCCGAACTCAAGATGGCCGGGATCTTCACCCTGGGATGTGCAACAACATTGATCGAAGCCAGACAGCTTGAGCAGGTGGGTATTCAGGCCATCGTTGCGCAGGGCTATGAGGCAGGCGGGCATCGCGGCGTTTTTGACGATGCACCCGGGCAGGATGACGAACTGGGATTATTCGCACTTTTACGGATTATCCGTTCGTCAGTAGACCTGCCCGTTATTGCTGCCGGAGGCATCATGGACGGGGCCGGCATCAACGCGGCCATGGCGCTCGGGGCAAGCGGCTGCCAACTGGGCACCGCGTTTATCCTGTGCCCGGAATCATCAGCAACGCAGGAACATCGAGACACGCTCAAAACCGCCAAAGCTCATGAGACGCGTGTCACCTGCTGTATTTCGGGACGGCCCGCTCGTGGCATTTCCAACCGTCTCTACCTGGAGGCGCTGGACGCGAACCTGCCCCGCCCGGCGGAATACCCACTCGCTTACGACCTGGCAAAGGCGTTGCACTCGGCCGCTTCCGCCAAGGGCTGTCATGATTTTGCCGCTCAATGGGCAGGACAAGGCGCACCGTTGGCCAGAGAGCTTCCCGCTGCAATGCTTGTTCAGACGCTTGTTCAGGAAATGCTTGAACATTAAATCTCACACCCTGTTTAAAAGGTAGTCGACATGCCGCTGCTCAAAATCGATGTCATCAAAGGTCGCTCTGACGAAGCGCTGGCGACGCTGCTGGACACCGTCCACAGCGCGATGGTTGAAGCATTTCAGGTCCCTGTCAGGGATCGCTACCAGATCGTGACCGAGCATGCGCCGTCACGAATGATCGTTCAGGACACCGGGCTCGAGCTTACCCGAACACAGGATGTTGTGGTGATTACAGCGATCAGCAGACCACGCTCTGCCGAAATGAAGCAGACATTTTATAAGCTGGTCGCCGAGGGCCTGGAGGCAAACTGTGGAATATCACCGCAGGACTTGATGATCTCCATGGTCATCAACAGCGACGAGGACTGGAGCTTCGGGCTGGGCAGAGCACAGTTTCTGACTGGGGAGCTGTAAGCTCGGCACGGACAGCGCACGTAGTCGAAGTCCAGAATACGGCGCTGCCCGACCGGTGGAAAAAGACTTCACCTCTGGTCTATGCCTGATTCTCTTAAACAAACATTCACCGCAAAACGCCCCAAAAGCCTGCAACATGCCAGACAAGCTGGATATACATGCGGGCCAAGGTTGATGGTGAAGTGGATCAGCTGGCTGATGCTCCACTTCGACATCCCCTTTTCCGAATGCCCCCCATAACGTTCCGACACGGTCGGCTCGCGCCGTCATGGCCGTGATGAGCTGCTGGCAGGTAAGAAATCAATCATCATGCGAAAAACAGTTCTGTTGGCCTTAACATCCTTCTTGCTGTCGGGATGTGCCGTTTCTGAAACCAAAGCACTGAATAATCCCTCCAGTCACCTGACAGCGACACCACAGCCCGTCAGTTTGAAACTGGATGATTACACCTCATCGAAAATCGACACCGTCCTGAAGCATCAAATCAGCCCCATGGATACGGGTCAGAGAACCAACGCCATTTCAGCGTTTTTCATGGGTACGCCTTACCGTGCCAATATGCTGCGCGGCACGGACAGCATGGCAGAACAACTGGTCATTGATTTTAGAGGACTGGATTGTTTTACCTATCTCGAATATGTGGAAGCCCTGAGGAAATCGTCATCAGAATCCGATTTCGAGAAGAACCTGATCGAGACCCGTTATAAAAACGGCACCGTTGGTTTTTTGAACCGCAGGCATTTCTTCAGCGACTGGGCGAACGATAAAGACCACGCCCTGGCGGACGATTTGACGTCTCGGATAAGCCCCCACGCGGTCAGCATTGAAAAGAACCTGAATGCAAAGAGCGATGGCACGGCCTACCTTCCCGGTTTGCCCACGGTCAGGCGTACCATTACGTATATCCCCAGCAAATTCGTCGACAAAGAAGTGGTCAGTCACTTGCAAACGGGCGACTACATCGGCCTCTACACGGAGCTTCCGGGGCTTGACGTGACCCACGTCGGTTTCTTCATAAGAACGGACAAAGGTCCGGTCTTGAGGCATGCATCGCTGAAAAAAGGAAAGGTGGTCGACCTGCCCTTTCTGGACTACGTGTCCCAGAAACCCGGAATCGTTGTTTACAGACCCAAAACTCAAGCTTACCCATCACCTCCCCTCCCGACACATCCTCAACGGGATGGCGCAAGAAGTTTTCCTATCACGCCTTAACGTTCTTTCTATTAGAAATCTTCTCGAAGAAGGCTAATCTGGGTGAGCGTGGCGAAAGCCGTGTGGTTTTACCCTGATGATAAGAATGCGCTCAAACCTGCGTTGCGTTGTGAGACTGTCTTGCAGCAATCTGTTCACCGCAACGCAACGTATCCGTGGAGCTGGCCTGATCATTGATCGAGCGGCTGGCATGAACGCAGCGCCAATGAGTTCCATCCCTACTGTCTGAAGTCCCGCGAGTGGACCGGATGGCCGCACGCATTGACAAAAAGGTGTACCAAGCATGTCAACTGAATCGAAATGCCCCTTCAACCACGCTGCTGGCGGCGGCACCACCAACCGTGACTGGTGGCCCAAGCAGCTGAACCTGAAGATCCTGCATCAGCATTCCGCCCTCTCCGACCCGATGGGCGAGAGTTTCGACTATGCCAAAGAATTCAAAAGCCTTGACTTCGAAGCGGTCAAACAGGACCTGCGCGCGGTCATGACCCAGTCTCAGGACTGGTGGCCGGCAGACTTCGGCCATTACGGCCCGCTGTTCATTCGCATGGCCTGGCACAGCGCCGGGACTTACCGCACAGGTGATGGCCGTGGTGGTGCAGGTGCCGGTCAGCAACGCTTTGCGCCGCTCAACAGCTGGCCTGACAACGTCAGCCTGGACAAGGCGCGCCGCCTGATCTGGCCAGTCAAGCAGAAATACGGCCGCAAGATTTCCTGGGCTGACCTGATCGTACTGACCGGTAACGTCGCGCTGGAGTCGATGGGCTTCAAGACGTTCGGTTTTTCTGGCGGTCGCCCTGATGTCTGGGAACCGGAAGAAGATGTGTACTGGGGCTCCGAAACCACCTGGCTGGGTGGTGAAGAGCGCTACGGCGCGCAGAAGAAAATGCAGCAGCCGGGCGACGGCACGTTGGTGGCCGAGCCGGAGAATCACGCTAACGAAGAAAGCCGCACCGATAAAGGCGAGCGGAATCTGGAAAACCCGCTTGCTGCGGTGCAGATGGGCTTGATCTACGTCAACCCGGAAGGCCCTGAAGGCGTTCCTGATCCGGTTGCGTCGGCGAAGGATATCCGTGAAACCTTCGGTCGCATGGCGATGAATGATGAAGAGACCGTGGCCCTGATCGCGGGCGGTCACGCCTTCGGCAAGACCCACGGTGCAGGCCCGGCTGACAACGTCGGTCCGGAGCCGGAAGCCGCAGGCCTTGAAGCGCAGGGGTTCGGCTGGAGCAACAAATTCGGCACAGGCAAAGGTGGCGACACCATTACCAGCGGCCTGGAAGTGACCTGGACATCGACGCCTACCAAGTGGAGCAACGAGTACCTCGAAAACCTGTTTGGCTTCGAATGGGAACTGACCAAGAGCCCGGCCGGCGCGCATCAATGGACGCCGAAGAACGGCGCAGGCGCTGGCAAGATTCCGGACGCCCACGACCCGGCCAAGCGTCATGCGCCCAGCATGCTGACGTCTGACCTGGCGCTGCGCTTCGACCCGGCCTACGAGCAGATCTCTCGCCGTTTCCTGGCCAACCCCGATCAACTGGCCGACGCGTTTGCCCGCGCCTGGTTCAAGCTGACCCACCGCGACATGGGCCCGCTGGCCCGCTACCTCGGCCCGGAAATGCCGACCGAAGAATTGCTGTGGCAAGACCCGATTCCGAACGTTGATCATGCGCTGATAGACGATCAGGACGTTGCCGCACTCAAGGCCAGGATCCTCGCGTCGGGCCTTTCGGTCTCGCAGCTGGTTTCGACTGCATGGGCAGCAGCCTCTACCTTCCGTGGTTCGGACAAACGCGGCGGTGCCAATGGTGGTCGTCTACGTCTCGCTCCGCAGAAGGATTGGGCGGTGAACCAACCTGAGCATCTGGCGGGTGTTCTGAAGACGCTTGAGGGCATTCAGAGCGAATTCAACGTCGCCCAGTCGAGCGGCAAGAAGGTTTCCCTCGCCGACCTGATCGTCCTGGCTGGCAGTGCAGGCGTCGAACAGGCTGCGAAGAACGCAGGCCAGCACGTCACGGTTCCTTTCACACCGGGCCGCGCAGATGCGTCTCAGGAGCAGACCGACGTTGAATCGTTCAGCTTCCTTGAGCCGATTGCCGATGGCTTCCGCAACTACCAGAAGGGGCACTACAAAGTCTCGGCAGAGTCGTTGCTGGTCGACAAGGCGCAACTGCTGACCCTGACCGCACCGGAGATGAGTGTGCTCCTGGGCGGCCTGCGGGTCCTGAACATCAATGTCGGCCAGAGCACGCATGGCGTGTTCACTGACAAGCCAGGCACCTTGACCAACGACTTCTTCAAGAACCTGCTGGACATGGGCGTCGAGTGGAAAGCGACCTCGGGTGCCAACGACACCTTCGAGGCCCGTGATCGCAAGACCGGCGCCGTCAAATGGACCGGCACCCGTGTCGATCTGGTCTTCGGTTCCCACGCTCAACTGCGTGCGATTTCCGAGGTTTACGGCAGTGCGGATGCACAGGAGAAGTTTGTCAGAGACTTCGTGGCGGCTTGGACCAAGGTAATGAACCTGGATCGTTTCGATCTGGTTTGATGCAGTAAGCGCTCAGGAACGCCTCCCTTGTGGAGGCGTTTTTTTTGGCGGTATCTGCCCAGGCAAACGTCATGGTGAGCGCTGGGTCAGCTTCAAGCTTGCCATCGATGGCAGTCACACCCGTGTCATCGAAGGCCGCTGGAGGGAATAGATCAGATCAAACGCCGTGCAGATGATCGCGGCCAACATGACAGGAGCCTGTACTCCTATCGGCCTGCCATCCTCCTGACCATGTGCATGGGCGAAGCTTCACGCACCATAGAAGTCAACCTGACCGACCGAAGCGCTTTCCAGTTTCCCCTTCTGATCGGTTCCGAAGCCTGACACGCTTCGATGCGACGATCGATCCAGCTCTCAGGTATGCGATAGGAAAACCCCGCTGCGCTTCAATCGCACAGAAAGCAGAGTGAATGCATTTCCGAAGTCTTAGGAGAGCAAGGTGAATCTGATACCCCGGATCGAAGCAGACAGCGTCGACATCCGTCGCATACGTCACGATATTCATGCGCACCCGGAACTGGGGTATGAGGTGCATCGAACCGCCGAACTCGTCGCGTCAACTCTGGGAAATGGAACATCGAAGTCACCCGTAACGTCGGGAGAACCGGTGTAATTGGCACACTGCGGGGTTCGCTCGACGGCGCTTCGCCTGCCCGCGCCATTGGCCTGCCCGCGCCATTGGCCTGCGCGCCGACATGGACGCGCTGCCCATCTAGGAAATCAATACCATCGCCCACGCCTCCCGCAACCCCGGCGTCATGCACGCTTGCGGCCATGACGGTCATACCGCGATGTTGCTCGGAGCGGCGCAATACCTCGCCGCGAATCGGCGATTCCATGGCACGGTGCAGTTCATTTTCCAGCCCGCCGAAGAGAAAGGTGCAGGCGCCAAAGCCATGCTCGACGACGGACTACTCGAACGCTTCCCGATCGATGCCGTGTTTGGCCTGCATAACTGGCCCGGAATCCCAGCCAACACACTGGCCACACGGGCCGGTGCATTGATGGCTTCAAGCAATCGGTTCCGCATTGATATCGAAGATATAGGCGCTCACGCCGCCATGCCCCATAAGGGACATGACCCACTGCTCGCGGGTGCGCAGATCGTCACCGCGCTACAAGCGATCCTGACCAGAAGTAAACGCCCAATCGATGCCGCTGTTCTTTCCGTCACTCAGTTCCACGCTGGAAGCTCGGATAATGTGATTGAACAGAACGTTTGGTTGAGCGGCACGGTACGCACCTTTGATCATCAGGTTACAGATCTGATTGAACGGCGCATGCAAGAAATCGCCACGGGCCTGGCAACAGCGTTTGGGTGTACCGCCCGAGTCAGCTTTATCCGTGTTTATCCACCGACGATCAACGACGCTGGCCAAACTGCATTCGCGGCCACTGTGGCGCGAGAGGTGCTCGGCGCAGATCGGGTCATAGGGGACATCGAGCCGGTCATGCCTTCGGAAGACTTCTCTTTTCTACTACAGAAGGTGCCGGGGTGTTATGCCTTTCTGGGGAACGGAGATGGCGAGCATCGTGGCCACGAGCACGGCATCGGGCCTTGCGAACTGCACAACGCCAGTTTCGATTTCAATGATGAACTGCTCCCGGCAGGCGCTACCTACTTTGTACGCTTGGTGCAGGCTTTTCTGAGTCAGCCATGAACTCGCCTGCCAAAGTGAATAGGACCAAGCGCTTCGGCGCCTGTACTCCAATCGCGAGCAGAGCAGCTCTAGCGTAGCGACTGAAGGGTATTCCAAAGACTGGCCAACGACCTTACAGCTCGTTGCGTCAACGCCATGATGGAAGCCGATCAGCTCTCCGCCCTGACAATCTGCGCCGCAAAAAAAAATCTGGAAATCCGCATTTTCATGGGCCTTCCAGATTTTCGAAATGGTGGGTCGTGTGGGATTCGAACCTGGAACGCCTGCCAACGGCGACATCGGTTGACGATACGAAGCCTTGCTGCCGTGGAACTGCGAACCTCGACTTCACAGCTAAGCGCTTTACCTGTCTTTAGCCAGGTGGGGTTTATGGAGCGCTTACTTTGTATCTGTGCGAGAAGCCCAGCCAGGGTAAAGACATCGCCGCTGTCCTCGGAGCTAAGACGAGGGGAGATGGCTGCATCAAGGGTCCAAGCGTTGTAGTTACCTGGGGGATTGGTCATTTGCTGGAAACAGCTCCGCCTGATGCCTACGGAGATCATCTAAAAAACTGGACCTTAGATAGCCTTCCCATCCTCCCTCAGCAGTGGAAAGTGATTGTCAAACCAAAGACTTCCAGTCAGTTCAAGGTAGTCAAGCAGCTACTCAAAGAGGCGACAGAGCTGGTTATTGCTACTGATGCTGATCGTGAGGGTGAAATGATCGCCCGCGAGCTCATTGATTTTTGCGGGTATCGCGGCCCCATCCAAAGGCTTTGGTTGTCAGCGTTGAATGAAGCGTCCATACGGCAGGTCTTGGCAAGCGTCAAGCAAGGCGCTGAGACATACCCGCTTTACCTTTCAGCACTTGGGCGGTCCAGAGCCGACTGGCTGATCGGCATGAATTTCTCTCGCCTGTTCACACTGCTCGGGCGACAGTCTGGCTACACAGGCGTTCTTTCCGTAGGACGTGTACAGACCCCCACGCTTCGGCTGGTTGTCGACAGAGATCGGGAAATTTCAAATTTCATACCCATGCCTTTCTGGAATCTTGAGGTCCAGCTCTGGTCTGCGGGTCATTCCTTTATTGCCAAATGGTTGCCCGACGACATGATCGCTGACGAGGAAGAGCGGTGCCTGGATCAAAGGGCTGCCTCAGCTGCGCTGGATGCTCTCAGAAAAGGTCAAAAGGCAACCACTGTGTCGGTTGAAACGGAGCGCGGCCGTGACCTGGCTCCGCTGCCATTTGACCTGAGCACTCTGCAGGAGGTGTGCTCGGCAAAGTTCGGGCTCGGGGTTCAAGAAACACTGGACGTGGCTCAGGCACTTTACAAGACCCACAAAGCCACGACCTATCCTAGGACGGATTGTGGCTACTTACCGCAGAGCATGCTGAAGAGGTGCCTGTGGTGCTTGATGCGTTAAACCGCACTGACTCAACCATCGGTGAAACCCTGCTGCTAATAGACCCGGAACAAATATCGCAAGCGTGGAACGACAAGAAAATCACCGGCCCACACCATGGGATTATCCCTAAGCTTGAACCAGCGAGTCTTTCAGCGATGTCCGAGAAAGAACGGAAGGTATATGGTCTGATCCGCGCGCATTTTCTTGCTCAGTTCTTGCCGACACATGAGTTCGACCGGACGGTGGCCACCCAGCGGCATTAAAGATTAGCTAGCTACCTTGCGCGTGCGAAGTCTGCGCAAGGTCACGTAACGTCTAAAATGGAACTGCGGTAGCTTCCGAAAAGAGTACCGAAACTGTAGCGCCCCCTTTTTGGACCAACAGCATCTCCATATTTACTATATTGCTGCAGACATATTGTGAAACCCCCCATCTACGAAAATGCGATCCCCTGTCACCCCTATTGAATTATCGGAGATCAAAAATATTGCGACATTTAAAATCTCATTGACAGAAGGAGTACCCGTTGGTTGTAATTTTTTCGAGTACGTGTCGCTAAGTTCGCCGTAAGCCGTATGTCCAATGGCGGATGAAGAGGGGAAAGGGGGAGCACTTAAAACGTTAACTCTTATATTTTCTTTGCTTAAATCAAAGGCCAAGTAACTGACACTCGTTTGCAAAGCTGCTTTGCAAATCCCTAACAACTCATAACCAGGAACCAAGGCATCAGCGCTAAGGTAGCTAAACGTGAGAATCGAGCCGCCTTTAGGCATTAAAGACTTTGCGCATTTGGAAATTAAAATCAAACTGTATACAGAAACGTTCATCGATGCGATGAATGCCTCTCTGGGCAATTCAACTAGGTTACCGACTGAAGCCTCAGACGGTATGAGAGAAACCCCATGTACAATGAAGTCAATACTACCGAAAATATCCTTCACGCCATCAAAAAATGCTTTTACGCTCTCATCACTTGTGACATCACATGGCAGCATATAATTAGATGGCAATCCTGATACCGCTCGACTAGCTAAGGCATGACGACGTTCTTCGTCCCCCTTGACCGGAAGATAGCTGCAGATGACCTCAGCACCTTCACTCATCAACTTGGATGCGCACGCCGCCGCGATAGACTTTTTATTTAGTACGCCAAGGACCACACCACGCTTACCCACCAAGTTCATACAACCACCTCGCCAGAAAAATAACTATTCAGTATCGACCCCGCATACAAATCGATATTTTTAGCCTCCATACAAAATTTAAGCAGGACATCCATCTTACGAACGTCTTCTGAAGTAAAATAGGCTGCCGAAGCGCTCATGACTCCGCTGGATTGGTCAGCACAGAGCAAAACAGCTCGACGGCAATCGCTTTCTTCGCAAAAGTTCCTAGCCAGATTTAGGGCTTGTGCTAACCCCGCTCCACGGCCGGTGACGGAAATACAGGGCCCATGGCTGCCTATGGCCATCGAGCCATACGTAGAAAACATCACGGCACTCCCGCGTGCAAAAAAAGCTTGCCTCGGCCTCATAGACTTTAACGCGTCGACAACTCTGAGGATATGAGACTGACAGCCTGTATCGGTCACGGTATAGATCGCAGTCTCCAGTGAAAACTCCTTAAAATTCAGAGCAGATAGGGAGCGCTCCATAGCTTTCAAGGCGACAGTTACAAGAGGATCGCACCTATTATCTTTCAAATTAAAACTCAGTTCGGGAGACTGATTTTCAACTTCAGTCTCAAAGTAGCCGAACCGAGGAGAAACGTAAGTATTCAACATTAGCTAGCTTCCATTAAGAGGGCTGAATTGACACCGCCGAAGCCAAAAGTCACTGTCAAGCCGAATCTGTGGGATCCACTCCGTATTTGTGAATGTCGTATGAGAGGTAAAGCCAACTGAGGATCGATATTCAACAGCCCTGTCGTCGGAGGATACAATCGCCTGTTCATTGCCTTTAAAGTTAATACCGCTTCGACTATCCCGGTAGCACCTAGGGAGTGACCTAAGGCCCCCTTGGTTCCGCCGACAGACACTTGATCTAAATAATCACCGAAGACTAGCCTCAGCGCTGCAGCTTCAGCTTGGTCGTTTAAATTGGTCCCGCTACCATGAGCATTTATGTAACCGAGTTCCTGTAAATTAATACCTTTGATAGCATTTCGAATCGCGTTCGCAGCATATTTTCCATCGGGATGAGGAGCGGCTATATCATATGAATCCGAAGACATGCCAAAACTAGCAATACGGCCAATACTGGCTGATTTCAATTTATCCATGCCCGATTCATTTGCCAAGATCATCACGCCACACGCCTCGCCAAAAGAGGTTCCACTACGTGTGCTATCAAAAGGTCTGGCGCGGTCCGCACTTTGAGTCCCGAGCGCTATATGCTGAATCAGCTTACCTGCTCCTAGTGAATCGAAGCCTATAACCGTAACTATATCCGCCATCCCAGATTTTATAGCTGAAGACGCAACGATGATCGCATCAGTCCCACTCGAGCATGCGCTGGAGACTAATGTGGTCGGCGGGATTTTAGACGGCCACACCTTTTCCATAGCTTTTACAAGCGCGGCGCGTGGATTACCTGCATCCGAACCTGCCAAGTCACCTAAACTGCAGCCTCCTACAACTAAATCCGAGGCGTACGCGATCGGAGGTAGAATTGTACGGAACGCCTTATCTAAAATCTGAGGAACCCTCTCTTCTCCGCAAATCCCATTGATTGTACCAATCATCCCTGCCAACTCGGGGTTTGGTAAATTTTCAAAAACCTCATTCGCTCGCTTGAGCCCTGTCTTTCCTGCAACCAGGTTATCAAAAAGTTCCTCACCCCATCCCAAAGAGGTCAAGGCATCGCTATAGACAATTGAAACGGACATACCCCCCCCCAATAATTAAATGCACATCTCTTACTCAGCGTAAAAACTCACGGAGAGAAGCCTGATACGCTCCTCTCCGCAAGCTAAAAACTAAAACCCAATACCGGTATAAACTTTACGTTTTACACGTATCAATTCCGCATCACCTTGGATCGCAGCTTTGAACGATACGCCAATCTGATTTGTCCTTTCATAAAACGGAAAGTCACGGACGCGCGCCTCAAAACCGAATCGGATAGAGTGATCGCCTTTACCACCTACGCGCCACAGAGCTATATCAAGCAGAACCCCTGGGGGTACTGGATGTCCCATTTTCAGATTCAAGTCTGATACGGCCGAAAGCTCTTGATTCCTGCCTTCCCCCTCCAAGGGACGAGTTGAGCCGAGAAACAACACAATACCTAGTTGAATGATATCTTGAGCCATATTAGTGCCAGGATAAATGGCAGCATCCTCGAAATGCCCTTCAAACGCGGGGTGAGAACTAGAGACTGCCCTATGTGCATGAAGCCATCCGGCTTCGAAGTCATGCTTGACAATCTGGTCCACCCCAATCATGGGATGTTTGTGGCGAAGGTATTTTTTTAAATCAGTATGGCCAATACCGCCTTGATTTGGACCATCATATGTGATGATTTGCGAAAAACTATTAGGACTCATGGCTACTCCGCAATTAAAGTGTTTAATTTCTCACGTAACGTCGGCGACAACGAAATAGAACCATTAGTCTTACGTTCTATGGCCGCCAACTTAGCTTTAATTAATGCACAGTGTTTGTCCCCCACGCCTACAGAAACGTGCGCCTCTAAAAAAGAACGCTTTACGCTCGTGAAGCGGAGTACTGCTGTAAATTTTTCGCCTGCTCGCACAGGGTAAGCATAATCGGCTTGCAGTCCGACTACCGCAAAGCCATGCTCCACTTTTGAAGAGGCGAGTCCTATTTCAGCTAACGAAAATTCGAATGCCTCTTCAAAAATTCTTAGATAATTAGAGAAGTGGCAAACTCCGTCTGCGTCCGTTTCATAATGGTGTAAATGACGATTATAGGAAAAGTGAGTCATGCTGCATTTTGCTCACTAATTTTTTGTAGTTCTTTGACTCCCTCTAATAATGCTCGCAGCGCTTCCTCAATTGAGTCAGCAGAAATAGTCAACGGCGGTGTAATCCGAATTGTTTCATTGACCCGCTTGTCTTTTGGAACCTTTCGATTAAACAGGCCACTTTCGATTTCAGTCAGAACTCCATGACGTAAAAAAGTGTCCCTAACCATCCGACCTCTTCGAGCGAAAGCGTCGCTCAATTCAAGGCCGATAAACATTCCCTTTCCGCGCACAGCTTTGACTACCGTCGGATAGCGTGCTGATAGTGAAGAAATATCATCGATCAATTTAGAGCCAATCGTGATACTCCTCTCAAAGAGTCCTTGGCCTTTGATCATGTCAATGCCTGCATTCACGACTGCAGCTTGAAATGGTCGTGCATTAAACGTCCGAACACCTATTCCTGGCCGCAAAGATAGCCGATCATTTCGCCATAGAACTGCAGACATCGGAAACAGGCCAAAACCGAGCGCTTTGCCTAGCGTGATGCAATCAGGCGATAGCCGTTTAGGAATCGCTAGCACCCCTCCGGTGCGGAAACCAGTCAATATCTCATCATCTATAATTCGAGCATCCTCTTCTTCAGCGAGCTTGAAGAGTTCGGACCACCACTCTGAGGACGCTGAGATTACACCCCCGTCTCCTAGGATACCTTCTACCGATACAGCTCGAATTCGACCTTCGTAGTTTGAGAACTGACTGCGTAGGTTTTCTATATCGCCATATTGAAGGAATACGACCTCAACACCCCTAATTCGAGGAACGCCTTCAGTAAATTGCTTTCGGTCTAACAGCTGATTTGGTCCTTGGGACCATCCGTGCCATGCGCCGTGGCAAGCAAACACAATATCTTTTTTACTGCGTGAATCAACTCCTGTGGTCAAGTTCATGCCTTCGAGGTGAATAAGCTGCAACGCAAGATCCATAGCCTCGGATCCTGTGCTTGTGAATGTGATACTCCACTGCCTTTCGTGGCTGCCGGTATGGCTGGCTATCATTTCTTTAATATTGGACACAAGTTGCAACCGCTCGACCGAATGAAATTCGTCATTGGTGGTAACTGAACTATGAAAAACTTCTCGAACCCTAGGCGCGATTTCATCTATAGCACTTCCCAGAATTCCGGTCCCGTACCCGCCCGTCATATTGACAGCGATATGCGCCAGGGCGTTATCACCGTCTACTTTTTCGAGCAAAAGAATACGGTCTTGGCGCTGCTCAAGAAATGTAAAATTAGTTCTACCTCCATAGTGATCAGCCACGCCATCACCGTTGGTTACACAGGCTCGAATATCACTAGGTAAAGTTTGGATTCCTAGCTTTTGCTTCTTAAGCCCCGCTTCCCATATCTTATCCATATGTCAATCTCCTCAAGCAGTTTCAACGCAAGAGTGTTTATGGATGAAATCTACAATTTCTTGAATGGTTGTGAATGGGTCAATGTCTGGGAGCTCAGAAAATTTGATGCCAAAATCCTCATCAAGAAATACCCGCAGCTCTGTCTGATCCAGACTGTCGAGATCTAACTCATCAGTGTTAGATGCATTTTTCACCGAATCTTTAACCATGTCTTCGATAAAGAAATGGCGAATTTTTTGCTCAACTTTATTATCAGTCATTGTATCTCTCCTAGTTTGTAGAGGGGAAACCCTCTATATCGGCGTTATGCCAAACCTGATATTACTTTTTAGCTTGTGCGGGGAGCTTCTCGGCGTATTCCCAGATTGCAGGAATATATGATGATGGTAAAAATCTCCGAAGTCTTCTAGACATATAATTGATGTCAAATTTTTTATCGCCTACAACGTAAGCCTTGGCCACCTGCCCTAGTTTCTCATCCGGCTCGGAGGTAACCCATACATCATCAATGTCCAGATACTTAAGAATCGCTGACTCAATAACAGAGGGATAAATATTTTCACCTCCGCGAACAATAAGCCGACCTGAACGCCCTGCGAATAAAAGCCCACCATTCACGACTTTAAATAAATCACCAGTCCGAATGGTCCCAAACGGCCGATCTTGACAGTTTGATATGTCACTCGCCCGGTCGAGATATCCATACATCGCTGTCGGAGTGTGTACATAAAGCTCTTCGGCATACTGATCTGGTCCCGTTGGTTTAAGCTCTAGTTCAACGCCTTCAAGCGGCTCACCTAGGGGCACTGCATTAAAACACTCCAACACCTCTTGTGTGACGATTGAACTGCTTATACGCGGACCGGCTTCTGTCATGCCGTATGTTGAATATATGTTGGTATTGGGTCCGCAATTTTTTACTAATTCAGAAGCTACACGGTAGTTTAATGAGTCGCCACCGACAGTTACAAGGCGTGCTTTCCCCAAAGTGAGGCGATCGTACAAATTCATGACTGTCGCGGGTGTGGCCATGCACACTGAAATCTTATAATTCGTGAGCAATCTGCGTGGGCTGACTTTTTGAGTGTCTACAAAAACGCCATTGGCACCCGTGATCAACGTACTTAAAAGGCCTGCTACTAAACCTGCACTAAAATTTAGCGGTAGCGTCAAAGCCACTGTGTCGTCGGCAAGAAGCCCAACGGAGTCAGCGTGAAGCTTGGCATTATGCAGTAATCTATCTAGAGTATGGACTATGATCTTTGGTTTGCCAGTAGAGCCGCTACTAAGTATTCCAATTAATGGCTCGCGCGGCAGTTGTGAGTGTGGCAACAAGGGGTACGGTACGCGCAAAATCGCATAGTCTTGATTCCCACTCACTAACACAAATCCAAGCTTTGCGATTTCCCCCTTAAGCGAAACCGGCACCGCGACTAAAAAACAGTGGGTTTCCCGGGCAGCTTCAATCAAAAGATGAACTGGGGTCGCTGGCTTCATCAATATAGGAAACAGACCCGCCTGCAATGCGCCGAATAGGAGGCTAGCAGGCTCAACCCCTAACCTCATCAGGATTACTATTGGAGAGTTAACATCTGAGACGGCGGCTCGAAGCTTTTTGGCCCAGACCAGAGAGCGATCTATGAATAAATTCCCACTCACCACACTTGGCCAGTTAGTTGCGCGTGGATCTTGCAACTTCATACTGCGATGCTCAGCCACTTGTCGGCCGAGCAAATCTATGCTGTTCGACGCTCCTAAAAAACTCATAACTCTAATCCCTTAAAGATTACAGCTATTATCCCCGGATGAACAATAGCCTGGGCAATAGCACCCTGTTGGGGTCATATCAACACCAACTGAGACAAGCTTAGATTTCCGATGATTCCAGTATTGGTACTGCTAAAGGTAATTATTCAGGATCTACGACGCCGCATGTCTAGCAACGAGCAAAGATAAACCGGCCCCACCAAGAAGCGAACCGCAAACTCGATTGAATATTTTTTTTGCCTTAGCTCCCGAAAGCCACCGCTGAAGATGCAGCCCCAAATATGCATAAATTGCAATAGCAATCCACTCGAGAGCCAAGAATACCGCTCCAAGAATAATAAATTGCGTGAATACATCCCCATCAGGTACAACAAACTGAGGAAGGAACGCGGTAAATATCAATATCGCTTTAGGATTTCCAATTGCCACGAGAAATTCTCGACGCATTAGCGTTGATATTTTTCCTTCTGACTCACCACCCTTTTGGGTCATCGCACTCGCGTCGCTGCCCCATAACTTGTACGCCAAATAGATCAGATAGGCCGCACCTAGCAATTTTACGATAGTAAAAATTGTTTTGGATGCAAAGATCACAGCCGCTAGCCCCGCAGAAGCTAGAGCTATCATTATGGCGAATGCGACAAGCCTTCCCAGACCCGCAAAGCAAGAAGCTGCGAAACCATGATGCGCTGCATTATTTATTGAGAGGAGATTGTTTGGACCCGGAGCTAGATTCAAAGCAAAGCACGCAGGCAAGAAGAACATAAGTGTCGAGAAATCCATTCGCGAACCCACCTAGGTAATGTATTGCAATTTAAGACTGATGTTTTTTTACAATTTCATTTGGCTGGTGTCAACCCAAAAAGCTCTAATTTTTACGGTTGCCTGACATTACCCCACTATGTTATGCGCATCGGAGATCTCGTCATATTCTACGTCCCCCCCTTCCCGGCCTCAATGGCTCATGAGATTGAGCGTATATATCCGTCAATCCTGCCAATGAATTAATTTCAATACGCCATCATTTGTAGGTCATCCTATAACCCCTTCCATATCTAATTTTCCGTAGTCGATTTAGTACACCAAGCGCATCTGTTAATTGGTTTGAACACTACCAATCGGCACTGCTAATTCGATAGCAACTGGCCATCAAAGTTGCTAGAGCGACATGCGGCCTCACTAGCACTAGACCACCCTGAACGCATCGCGTTTTCAACCTTTGTTTCTGCAGCAGGTACTCGTCTAAGCTCCGAGCTCTCGCTAGATTTGCTGGTCTTACGCTAGGGACAACATGTCGTCTTATAGCCACACTAACCCCCTGCTGTACCAATAAGGGTTTGCCACTGACCAGAGACGAGAAATTACGCTTTATGTACCTAACGTCTCACTAGGTGCATTTTCATGTCAGCCTCTAACCAGAAACTCACTCCTCTCCTAGCCCAAGCGCTAATAGCCGTCGGCTTTCTCAGCCCAAATGCACATGCAGAGACCTGGGTGATCACCGATCAAAACCACCTAGTTCAAGTGCCATCTGGAGCTCGATTGATACTCTTGGACGACTCGGAAAGGCTTGAAGCTAAGCTGTCCGAGGGTCTACCAGCAGACCCGCAACGAGCCGCCGCGATCATGCAGCGACGTCTTCGCAGTAGCGATGCGCAGCGCTTGCAGCAAGATCTCGTGGCAGCCCAACAGAGCCTGGTCGATGCCTGGACTTTAGGTGTAACGAAGATTCCTGCGGTGGTAGTCGACCGCAAGTACGTGGTGTATGGAGAGACCGACGTCGGCAGCGCCACTCAACGTATTGCTCGTTGGAAAGGGGGCATGCGATGAAGCGCCCGGGTAAAAAGCAGCTCTGGGGTGTGCTGGCACTGTCGGTTGCCGCTGGCCAGGCGACGGCAGGCGTCGTCACATCTGCCACCTTGATCGCCTCCTCAATGTCACCCGAATGTCTTGAGTACAAGGTGGTCGGCATCTGCTACTGGCTGCTTTGCACCCCTTTCGCTTGCAAGGTCAAAACATCGACCAAGGTTCGCCACTTTGTCCCGGACGCAGTTGTCTCCAGCTATTCGAACACGGGAGAGAATCCCTGGATCGAGGTCTCCTCGTTGAGCTCGTCCACGTCCTTCGCTCAAGACGGAGGCGATGGCACAACAAACCACAACAACGAAGACAGCGTGGCCAAATTCAAAAACGCAGATGTCATAGGCCATCCAGGGGGAGCAACATTCAGCCGGTTTGCAAGCGCCTCAGGCTACGCCTGCGCAGGTGCTGCCTTCAGCTTCGAAGGACTCGCCAACTGCCTTACAGATAGTCGCTTTACCCATGACGGGAGCTCAATCAGCTCTCCTCCCTGATAATCTGCAACGCAAAAAAAAATCTGGAAATCCGCATTTTCATGGGCCTTCCAGATTTTCGAAATGGTGGGTCGTGTGGGATTCGAACCTACGACCAATTGGTTAAAAGCCAACTGCTCTACCAACTGAGCTAACGACCCTCTGTTGTGTGGCGCGTATCTTACTGATTTTTATGAGTAATACAACACCTATTTTAAAAAAACTTAAAAATAACGCGTCGGGTCTGCTACACCGGCAGCGGCGAAGCCTTCTGCACGCAGGCGGCAGCTGTCGCATTTGCCGCACGCACGGCCCCGATCGTCGGCCTGATAGCAGGAAACCGTCAGCGCATAATCGACGCCCAACGCAGTGCCTGCCTTGACGATGTCGGACTTGCTCAGGTTCTGCAGCGGCGCGCGGATGGTGAAGCCCTGCCCTTCCACACCGGCCTTGGTCGCCAGATTCGCCATGCGCTCAAAGGACTCCACGAACTCGGGACGGCAATCCGGGTAGCCCGAATAATCCACAGCGTTCACGCCGATGAAGATGTCGCGCGCGCCCAGCACTTCCCCCCAGCCCAGGGCCAACGACAGGAAGACAGTGTTGCGGGCCGGCACGTACGTTACCGGAATGCCTTCAGAGGGCGTCTCAGGGACTGCAATGGAGCTGTCGGTCAACGCCGAGCCGCCGATGCCATTGAGATTCAAGCCGATCACCTTGTGCTCGATCGCACCGAGGTCGCGAGCTACCTGCGCGGCTGCGTCGAGCTCGGCGCGATGACGCTGACCGTAATCGAAACTCATGGTGTAGCAGGCATAGCCTTCAGCACGCGCCATGGCGACGACAGTTGCGGAGTCGAGGCCACCGGACAGCAGGATTACGGCTTTTTTCTCGGTCATGTTCAATTCAGTCATTTCAGCGCCCCGGCTCGTCGTCCCAAAGAAATTTATGCAGCTGCATCTGCAAGCGTACAGGCAGGTTGTCCGCCACTATCCAGTCGGCCAGATCACGGCCTTTCAGCTCATGATGACTGGCAGAGAACAGAACCTCGCCAGCCCGGCGATCAAGCCCGTACTGAATGAGCTTGGAAACCGCCCAGTCGTAATCCTCCCGCGAACAGATCACGAATTTGACCTGATCGTTGGGCGTGAGCAGCTCCATGTTTTCGTAGCGGTTGCGCGTGACCTCTTTCGACCCGGGGGTCTTGAGGTCGACGACTCGACTGACCCGGGGGTCGACCGCCGAGATATCCAGCGCGCCGCTGGTTTCCAGCGACACTTCATAGCCCTCGTCACAGAGGCGCTTTAGCAATGGAATCGCATTGGGCTGGGCCAGTGGCTCGCCGCCGGTCACGCATACGTAGCGAGGGCGATAGGCCGCGACCTGGCCCATGATGTCGTCGAGCGTATGGATGGTGCCGCCAGTGAATGCGTAGGCGCTGTCACAGTACTGGCAGCGCAAGGGGCAACCAGTGAGGCGTACAAATACGGTGGGCAGCCCAGCCGTACGGGTTTCACCCTGCAACGAGTGAAATATTTCGGTGATGCGTAATGTGTCTTGCATATCGGCCACGGGCGTAACAGCTAAACAGGCCGTCCGCCTCCGTCAGGCACTTCAAGGAACCCTGCACTCGCAGAATCCAGAGAAGCGTAATGTATGTACCGGAATTTCGGGTGCGAGATTCTAACGAAAAAAGCCGCGACGAGCGCGGCTTTCTTGATTTGCGAGTCAGGACATCAAAGTCGCTGAAGGTCTCGCTGCGCCAACTGGGCGGCAGATGTACCCGGATACTGGGCAACAACCTGCTGCAGAATGCCTTTTACCTTGTCATTGTGACCCAGGCGGCGCTCTACGTCGGCCAGCTTGTACAGCGAATCAGGCACTTTGGCGTGCTTCGGGTATTGCTGACTTACCTTGGCGAATGCCTGACCTGCGCCTTGAAGGTCGCCTTTGGCCAGATTTACTTCACCCAGCCAGTACTGGGCATTGCCCGCGTAAGAGCTGTTCGGGTATTTGCGCAGGAAAGCGGTGAAGGCCTGACTGGCCTTGTCGAAATCCTTTGCCTTGATCAAATCGAAGGCTGCTTCGTAATAAAGCTTTTCCTTCGCCGGGTCAGGAGGCTCGGTGCCTGCTGCCGGTGCCTGAGCGGCTTGAGCCGACGGCGTCCCACTGGCGTCTACAGCGCCACCAGAAGGTTGAGAATTATTGGTAGCCGGAGCGGCAGCGCCACTGGCTATACGCTGATCGAGTTCCTGATAACGCTCCAGAGCTTCCTGCTTCATGCGCTGGATATCGTTTTGCTGAACCTCGACAAGCCCGCGCAAACGCGCGATTTCTTCCTGCATTTGCTGCAACTGCATGAACAGCTGACCTTGTGCCGAGGGAGGAGGTGTTACCCCTCCCCCGGCATAGGCGCCGGACGTGCCATAACCCGCTGGCGGATAACTGCTGCTGCCAGAGCCAGAATTGTTATCGACCACAGGAGCCGCACCCAACGCTGAAAGCGGAAGGGCGAGGGCCAAAACGGTTAGAGCACGTCGGCACGTTCGCATGTCAAATTACTTACGCAGTTCGACGCGACGGTTCTGAGCCCACGACTGCTCGTCGTTGCCGGTAGCAACTGGACGCTCTTCGCCGTAGGAAACCAGTTCCAGCTGAGCTGGGGAAACACCTTGCAGTACCAGGTAGCGCTGAACGGCTTTCGCACGACGCTCGCCCAGTGCCATGTTGTACTCACGAGTACCACGTTCGTCGGTGTTGCCTTCCAGAACAACGCGAGCGCCGTTTGCTTTCAGGTCTTTAGCGTGCACGTCCAGGGAGCGCATGGCTTCTGGCTTCAGGTCCGAACTGTCGTATTCGAAGTAGAAGGTGGTGATTGCGCGCAGAGCAGCTTCTTCGCTCAGGGAACCGTCAACAGCACCAGTGTTGGCGCCGTAACCAGCGTTAGGGTCGACAGCGCCAGCACCGGCATTGTCGCCGCCTTTGGACGAGCAACCTACAGCTACAGCCATGGCCAGAGCCAGCGCAGCAAACTTACCAAACTTCAGCATTTCCATCTTGAAACTCCTAATGAACCCCAGTGTGTTAAGCAAATCGTGTAGCGCCGCGTCAGTTCAGGTAAGGGGACCAGGAAGGTTCTCTGACTTCGCCTTGAGCGGTAGGAAGCGGGAGCCTTACGCGTCCGTTAATGGACACGAGCATCAAGACTCCCCGGCCCTGCTGGCGGGTGGCGTAGATTACCATGGTGCCGTTGGGCGCAACAGTAGGCGACTCATCAAGGTTGCTATCTGTGAGGATTTTTACGCTTCCGCGGGCCAAATCCTGCACTGCGACCTTGAAATTAGTGAAACCGTCCTGCCTGTGAATCATCACCAGCGTCTTTTCATCGGCTGACAATTTCGGATTGGCGTTGTAGTTACCCACGAACGTAACACGTTCGGCACCACCGCCATTGATATTGGTTTTATAGATTTGCGGCTTTCCACCACGGTCCGACGTGAAATAGATCGTCGAGCCATCCTTGCCGAAGAACGGTTCGGTGTCGATGGAAGAGTCATTGGTCACACGGCTCAACTGACGCGAAGCCAGGTTGATCACGTAGATTTCCGGGTTGCCGTCCTTGGACAGCACGAATGCCAGCTTGGTGCCATCCGGCGACCACGCAGGCGCGCCGTTCAGGCCTTCGAAGTTGGTGATCTGCTCACGACGACCGGTATCGATGTGTTGAACGAAGATGCGCGGACGCTTTTGTTCGAACGACACATAGGCAATACGCTTGCCGTCCGGCGCAAATCGCGGCGACAGGATCGGCTCACGGGATTGCAACAGCGTTACCGCACGCGCACCGTCGTAGTCCGAACGTTGCAGGGTGTAGCGCGTATTGTTTTCCGAGAAACGCTCTGCCGTGACATAGAGCATGCGTGTCGAGAACGCCCCCTTGATGCCGACGAGCTTCTCGAACGACTGGTCTGCAATGTAGTGCGCCATGTCGCGCAGCTGGTCATTGGTGCCGGAAACGTTACCGGT
The DNA here is from genome assembly GCF_979253365.1 of Pseudomonas sp. AC016. NCBI lineage: Bacteria > Pseudomonadati > Pseudomonadota > Gammaproteobacteria > Pseudomonadales > Pseudomonadaceae > Pseudomonas > Pseudomonas sp. AC016. The sequence continues at coordinate 4,861,659 of NZ_CEEDCC010000001.1, read as the reverse complement.
CAGGACCTGTTGTTCGGTGGCCACGTTGAACAGCGCGTATTGAATCTGCAGACGACCGCCTGCAGGAACAATGTTGCCGACCATGACGTACTGGGCACCCAGTGCTTTCCAGTCACGGAAGATGACTTCGCTGGCCTGGGTCGGCAAGCTGATCATGTTCTGCTTCGGGATCGGCGAGTAGTAGCCGGAGTTGCGCAGGTCATTGCCGATGATCTCCGCCATGTCTTCCGGCAGTACGTTGCCGCCCTGCCAGCCAAACGGTACGACAGCGATCGGTGTGGCACGGTCACTGCCGCTGGTGACCAGAATGTTCTTTTCTTCTGCGGCCGCGACTCCGGCTGCACAGCAGAGAACGAAAAGCAGTCCTCGAAAAAGGTTGATCACAAGGCTAGATCTCCAGGTGTGAATGTCATCTTGAATGAACGATAGGGAGCGAAGTCAGCGGGCTTCAGACCCTGCATTTCTGTCAAACGCCCAATGTTTTTCACCGCAGCAACCGCAGAACTGTCAAATGGCCCGTCACCGCTGGACTTGGCAATCGACACAGAGGCGATTGTACCGTCCGGCAGCATGCCGATCTGCAACGTTACCGACATGTTGTTACGTGCCGATGGAGGACGACTCCAGCCTTCGGATGCACGCACACGAATCAGATCGTCGAAGCTGCCAGCGGTTTCGTCGCCACGTTCGTCTGCGAGAGCCTGTTGCCGTTCCGGTTTGTCGGACAGCAGATCGGCCAGTGCCTGCGCCTTCTTGTCTTCAGCAGATTTACGGGCAGCTTCCTGCGCTTTCTTGGCGGAGTCGGCAGCGGCTTTCTTCTTCGCGTCCTCGGCAGCCTTCTTCTTGGCGTCTTCTGCGGCCTTTTTCTTGGCCTCGTCAGCAGCCTGCTTCTTGGCTTCCTCGGCAGCAGCCTTCTTGGCGTCTTCCTCGGCTTTCTTCTTCGCTTCGTCTTCGGCTTTTTTCTTGGCTATGTCGGCCAGTTGTTTCTCTTCAGCCTTTTTGGCGTCGGCGACCTTCTTGGCCTCATCAGCTTTCTTGGCGTCGTCAGCCTTTTTGGCTTCTTCCGCTTTCTGCTCGGCCTTCTTGGCTTCGTCCGCTGCCTTCTGTTCTTCCGCTTTTTGAGCAGACTCTTCTTTCTTTTGTTCCGCAGCTTTAACAGCTTCCTGTTTCAACTGCTCGATTTTCTTCTGCTCCAGCTGCTCGACTTCAGTCTGTCGTGCAGCGGTCTTCTTCGCCTCGCCGGCAATTTTCTGGTTGGTCTGGGTCGTCGCCTGACTCTTGGACTTGAGCTGATAGAGCGTTGCCTGAACGATAGGCTTGGCTTCAGGCAGATCGGGCGTCATGGCAAAACTCACGAACAGCATGCCAAAAATCAGGATGTGCAACGCCACAGCCCAGACACTGGGCCAGAAATAGCTTTCCGAGGCAGACGGCTCTCGAATCGGCTGCATCAGGGCGCCTCGGTAATCAAGCCAACATTCCCGACCCCGGCTTTCTGCAGCCCACCCATCGTGCCCATGACCGAACCGTAATCAACGGTCTTGTCACCACGGATGAACACCTGCGTCTGCTTGCCGGCATCACGCCCGGCAGCGACGATCTTGGTGACGGCGGCAGTCAGCTGCGGCAAGGTCATTGCCTTGTCCATCTGCTTGTCGGTATCGACTTCGCTGCCAAGGTTCCAGTAATAGGTCTTGTCAGCCTTGATCGAAATGGTCAGGACCTGATTGTTGTTGTCCTGCGGCAAAGCCTCGCTGGAGACCTTGGGCAAGTCGACCTTCACGCCCTGGTTGATCATGGGAGCCGTCACCATGAAAATCACGAGCAGCACCAGCATCACGTCGATGTAGGGCACTACGTTCATTTCGGCGACCGGCTTGCGTTTTCTGCGTCGATCTCGAGCGATTAAAGCCATGGGGAATTACCTGCTCACTCTTCGCTGGTGTGCACTTTACGGTGCAGGATGGCCTGGAACTCTTCAGCGAACGTGTAGTAACGGCTGATCAGAGTCTCGCTGCGCGCGGAGAAACGGTTGTAGGCAATAACGGCCGGGATTGCCGCGAACAGGCCAATGGCTGTTGCGATAAGGGCTTCGGCAATGCCTGGCGCAACAGTGGCGAGAGTCGCCTGCTGAGCGGTTGCCAGACCACGGAAGGAGTTCATGATCCCCCAGACGGTACCGAACAGACCGATATACGGGCTGGTGGAACCCACGGTCGCCAGGAACGACAGACCGGACTCAAGTTTTTCTTCCTCACGGGAAATGGCAACACGCATGGCACGGGCCACACCTTCCATCACCGCATCAGGATCGACACCTGACTGCTGACGCAGACGGGAAAACTCCTTGAAGCCTGCACGGAAGATCTGCTCGACGCCCGAGTCAGGATCAGGATTGCTGCCTGCCTGACGGTAAAGCTTGGACAAATCGATACCGGACCAGAAACGCTCTTCAAAGCTGTCCAGTGCACGCCGACCTGCACGCAGCATGTTGCTGCGCTGAAAAATCACGATCCATGAAGTGACCGAGGCGGCCACCAGAATCAGCATCACCAACTGAACAACAATGCTGGCATTGCTGACCAAACTCCACATGGAGGAATGGTCGACGACGTTAGCTTCCACGCTTTATCTCCTGCTCTGAATGTGTGCCCGCGCCGCTCTGATCGGCAAAGGCCGCTCGCAGAGCTTCGGGAATGGCCCGGGGTTTCAAACTATCGGCGCTTACACACGCCACCAAGAACTGCCCCTCGCAGAGCAGCGTTGCATCCGACGCCCGCCTGACTTGCTGTTGAAAGCGCAGGCTGACACGGTTCAATTCGGTTACTTGTGCACTGACGAGCAATTCGTCATCCAGCCGCGCCGGCTTGTGATAACGCGCTTCGCTGGAGTGCACGACAAACAGCAGGTTGTCCTGCGCCATTGCTGACTGGGCGAAACCAAGATCGCGCAGCCGCTCGGTACGAGCCCGTTCCATGAATTTCAGATAATTGACGTAGTAGACGATGCCGCCAGCATCGGTGTCCTCGTAATAAACGCGACAGCGATGTGCGAACGACTGAACCCCGTTTTGCGCGCGCATACTCTAGTGCTTACTCCTCACGTTGCCAATCGGGTCAGGCAACTGTTTTTCAACGATTTGCCGCTCACCGCCTGTAACACCCAAGAGACTGGCAATGTGACACACAGACGGCGATTAAATTGCATGACGTCACATTTTAATCAGCCGGATCATCGATAAATTCCTCGGCGGCCGGCAGCTCTCCCATCCGGGAAGGGATGTTAAGACCGAAGTGCAGATAGGCATGACGGGTCACGACCCTGCCGCGCGGTGTGCGCATCATATAGCCTTGCTGGATCAAATAGGGCTCCAGTACGTCTTCAATCGTATGGCGCTCTTCGCTGATGGCCGCCGCGAGACTGTCGACACCCACCGGACCACCGTCGAACTTCTCGATCATGGTCAACAGCAGGCGTCTGTCCTGATGGTCGAAACCGTGCTCGTCAACGTCCAGAAGGTTCAGGGCCTTGTCGGCGGTCTGCCGGGTAATCTGCCCGTTACCGCGCACTTCGGCGAAGTCACGCACACGGCGCAGCAGGCGGTTGGCAATACGCGGAGTGCCACGGGCACGACGTGCAATTTCAAACGCGCCTTCAGGCTCGATGACCAGCCCCAGAATGCCGGCTGAACGGGTCACAATCGTCGACAGATCGGCGATGCTGTAGAACTCCAGACGCTGGACGATACCGAAACGGTCACGCAACGGATTGGTCAGCATGCCCGCACGGGTGGTCGCACCAACCAGCGTGAACGGCGGCAGGTCGAGCTTGATGGACCGTGCAGCAGGCCCCTCCCCGATCATGATGTCCAGCTGAAAGTCTTCCATCGCCGGGTACAGGACTTCTTCCACAATGGGCGACAGCCTGTGAATCTCGTCGATGAAAAGCACGTCGTTGGGTTCAAGATTGGTGAGAATTGCGGCCAGATCACCGGGCCTTTCGAGGACCGGCCCGGACGTGCTCTTGATCGAGACCCCCATTTCCTGAGCAATGATATTGGCCAGTGTGGTCTTGCCCAGACCCGGAGGCCCGAAGATCAGAGTGTGATCCAGAGATTCATTGCGCCCTCGTGCAGCCTGGATGAACAACTCCATCTGCTCGCGAACCGTTGGCTGACCAATGTAGTCGGCCAGGCTGAGCGGGCGAATCGCACGGTCCAGCTGTTCGTCGCGGTCACGCCCGCCGGTAGCGGTTATCAAACGGTCGGCATCTATCACTTAGCCCATCCCCTTCAATGCACGCCGGATGAGATCGGCACTGCTCAAATCTTTTTCCTTGATGGCGGAAACGGCCTTGCTTGCTTCCTGAGGTTTGTAGCCCAGCGATATCAACGCACTGACCGCATCGGACTCGGCCGACGCCACGGGTTCAGCCTGATTCGGACCACTGGAAACCAGTGTGAACGTGCCGGGCAGCGACTCCCAGGCCTTGAAGCGATCCTTGAGTTCTACCAGCAGCCGCTCGGCGGTCTTCTTGCCGACACCAGGAATGCGGGTCAGCGCCGAGGTGTCCTGAGCCTGAACGCAGCGTACCAGCTCATCGACTTCAAGACCGGACATCAATGCCAGTGCCAGTTTGGGGCCGACGCCATTGAGACGGATCAGCTCCCGAAACAGTTCGCGCTCGCGCTTTTCATAAAAGCCATACAGCAGGTGCGCGTCCTCTCGGACCACAAGATGCGTATGCAGGGTCACGGGCTCACCGACGTGGGGTAGCCGGTACAGCGTAGTCATCGGCACCTCCAGCTCATAACCGACGCCATTGACGTCCAGCACCAGATGCGGAGGCTGTTTTTCGGCTAGAAAGCCGCGTAAACGTCCAATCACGTTTCAGATCCTTTCGTGTTGCCTGTCGCTTGCGCGAAAAAGTTGGGAACAATCATCACAGAGCCAGCCAGCCCTGCAAGTAAAAAAATGCGTGCGAATGATGCAGTCACAGACGCAGCCTGCCGCCCCGGCTACGTGCCGTGCTCAAACCGTGAGGAAGAAGACTGGAACGGGTATGCGCATGGCATAACGCAATGGCCAGCGCATCGGAAGCATCTATCTGTGGCTTTTGAGTCAGCTTGAGCAGATGCATGACCATCATCATCACCTGCTCTTTATTGGCACCACCGGTACCGGCCACAGCCTGCTTGACCTGGGTCGCCGTATATTCGGCAATCTCGAGTTCTTCTTCGGCTCCCGCCACGATGGCCGCGCCCCGGGCCTGGCCGAGCTTGAGCGCGGAATCGGCGTTTTTCGCCATGAAGACCTTTTCGATCCCCATCGTCACGGGGCCATAGGTCTTGATCACCTCACGAACACCGCGATAGACGATTTGCAGCCGTTCGTGCAGCTCGCCACTGCCGGTGCGAATGCAGCCCGACGCCACGTAGACACAGCCGCGGCCGGTGTCACGCACCACGCCGTAGCCTGTGATTCGCGAACCGGGGTCAATACCAAGAATAAGAGTCATAACGCCTGCAGCAAGAAAAGGTGACGCAACACAATGAGCGCAGCATAAAGGCAGAAGCCGGAGGCCGATAGCCGCAATCACTCACGGCTTCGTTCCCCCGGCTTCCAGTGCAGCTTGTCTGACGATAGTCAGCCCAGTTGCTCCATGACCTCGTCCGAAATTTCTGCGTTCGAATAGACGTTCTGCACGTCATCCAGGTCTTCAAGCATGTCGATCAGCTTGAGCACCTTTTCAGCGGTTTCCAGATCAAGCACGGCGCTGGTGGTCGGCAGCATGACGATTTCCGCATCCGACGCCTTGAAACCCGCTGCTTCCAGCGCGTTACGCACGGCATAGAACCCGGAAAAGGATGTGAAGACATCAATGGAGCCGTCTTCATTGGTCACGACGTCATCGGCATCCGCTTCCATTGCCGCTTCGATCAAGGCGTCTTCATCGACACCCGCAGCGAAGGATATCTGCCCCTTGCGGTCGAACAGGTAGGCAACGGAACCGTCGGTGCCCAGGTTGCCACCGCACTTGGTAAACGCGTGACGCACAGCGGCGGCAGTCCGGTTGCGGTTGTCAGTCATGGTTTCGACCATGATAGCCACGCCGCCCGGGCCGTAGCCCTCATAACCCAGCTCTTCGACATCATCGCCATCGGAAGCGCCCACGCCACGCGCCACAGCACGATCAATGGTGTCACGGGTCATGTTCGCGCCAAGCGCCTTGTCCAGCGCCAGACGCAGACGCGGGTTGGAGCCCGGATCGCCGCCACCCTGACGAGCGGCAACGGTCAGCTCACGAATCCATTTGGTGAAGATCTTGCCTTTTTTGGCATCCTGACGCTCTTTGCGGTGCTTGATGTTCGCCCACTTAGAATGACCTGCCATTTCTCGCTCCAGATTCTTTTCGAAACACCTTCACCTTTCGCCCATGCAACTGGCAAAAAGTTTCACTCGATTCGGGCAATGCAGGGCGTATCCAGGATACGCCCTGCCCGGCATCACTCGGCCTTTGGCTGCTCGCGCAGGCGAATGTGCAGTTCACGCAGGGCCTTGGCGTCAACGACACCCGGCGCCTGGGTCATGACGTCCGCAGCGCTCTGGGTTTTCGGGAAGGCAATGACTTCACGAATCGACTGAGCGCCAGTCATCAGCATCACCAGACGATCCAGACCGAACGCCAGACCACCGTGCGGTGGCGCGCCGTATTTCAGAGCGTCCAGCAGGAAGCCGAACTTCTCCTGTTGCTCGTCTTCGGCGATGCCCAGCAGACGGAATACCGCCTGTTGCATTTCCTTGCGATGGATACGGATCGAACCGCCACCCAGCTCGGTGCCGTTCAGAACCATGTCGTAGGCACGAGACAACGCAGTGGCCGGGTTGGCTTCCAGCTCTTCAGGCGTGCACTTGGGTGCAGTGAAGGGGTGGTGCAACGCGGTGAAACTGCCGTCGTCGTTCTCTTCGAACATCGGGAAGTCGACGACCCACATCGGAGCCCATTCGCAGGTGTGCAGTTTCAGATCGTTACCGACCTTGATGCGCAGTGCGCCCAGCGCTTCGCTGACGATCTTGGCCTTATCAGCACCGAAGAACACGATATCGCCATCCACCGCACCGACGCGATCAAGGATCACGTTGAGGTTGGCTTCAGGGATGTTCTTGACGATCGGCGACTGCAGGCCATCCACGCCATTGGCGCGCTCGTTGACCTTGATGTACGCCAGACCCTTGGCACCGTAGATGCCGACGAACTTGGTGTAATCGTCGATCTGCTTGCGCGGCATGCTCGCCCCGCCCGGAACACGCAGCGCAGCAATGCGGCACTTCGGATCGTTTGCCGGGCCGCTGAATACCTTGAACTCGACTTCCTTGAGCTGATCGGCAACGTCGACCAGTTCAAGCGGGTTACGCAGGTCCGGCTTGTCAGAGCCATAGCGACGCATGGCTTCTTCGAAGGTCATGTGCGGGAATTCGCCGAATTCCAGATCAAGGACTTCCTTGAACAACTGACGAACCATCTTCTCGGTCAGACCGATGATGTCCTTCTCGTCGAGGAAGCTGGTCTCGATGTCGATCTGGGTGAATTCCGGCTGGCGGTCGGCACGCAGGTCTTCGTCGCGGAAGCACTTGGCAATCTGGTAGTAACGGTCGAAGCCGGCAACCATCAGCAGTTGCTTGAACAACTGAGGCGACTGCGGCAACGCGAAGAAGCTGCCCGGGTGTGTGCGGCTCGGGACCAGATAGTCGCGAGCGCCTTCCGGCGTGGCACGCGTCAGGATCGGCGTCTCGACATCGAGGAAGCCGTTGTCATCCAGATAACGACGGATGCTGGTGGTAATGCGCGAACGCAGACGCAGCTTTTCAGCCATCTCCGGACGACGCAGGTCGATGAAGCGATACCGCAGGCGGGTCTCTTCGCCGACATCGGAGTATTCGTTCAGCGGGAACGGCGGGGTTTCCGACTCGTTCAGCACTTCCAGCTCATAGCCCAGCACTTCGATGGCGCCCGAGGCCATGTTGGGGTTCACGGCACCGGCAGGACGCGCACGGACCTTGCCGACAACCTTGACCACATATTCACTGCGAACACGGTCGGCAGCGGCGAAGGTGTCTGCACGATCAGGGTCGAACACCACTTGAGCCATGCCTTCACGGTCGCGGATATCGAGAAAGATAACGCCTCCATGGTCACGGCGACGGTGGACCCATCCGCAAAGGGTAATTTCCTGACCTTCCAGGCTCTCGTTCAGTTGGCCGCAATAATGGCTGCGCATCATGATGGTGGTTTCACTTCTCGTAATTCGAAAATTCGGTGGGGCTTTCGCTCCTGGCTTGCGCTCAATAGTGCAAGGCACCGGCACACAGTTCAAGCCAGCCCTCGCCCACGCAGAGTCATGCCCGTTAGCAAGGCGGAGGATTATATAGAGTTAATCGATGCCGTGCAGCCGAACGAACCTATCCCGTCAGGATAAGTTCGTGGCTGCCCCGTGCGCTGAAGCGGTTCGCTCGCGACACCGGGAAGGCGCGGCCCCGCCAGAGGCGAGCCCGCAGAATGAGGGGGTCAAGCTAGGCCTGGTAGATGCCCTGACGATCGGTCTTCAGGAGATGCGCCACGCAGACGACGCGAATCAGACCGCTGAAATTCTTTACACCACCATGGCGCAGATGAACCTCTCTATCAATATAGGAAAGCACGGCATTCACCGAGCAGTTATTGGAGTTCGCAATACCGGACAGTATGTTCCAGTACACGTTCTCGAGCCGCAGACACGTTGCCAGACCGTTGAGCCGGACTGACTTGGAATGGGGCTGAGCCAGCGTCATGTTGAAATCCTCGACAAAAGGATCATCGCGTATCGTCGCATGACGACTTAAATCCTTGACCTCGCGTTCGACACCGTGTGCCATCATCTTAATAACCTCTGTTAGTTAAATTCGGAACAGAAAAAGGGAAACATTTATAAACAAGTGACTACCTGACCTATAAAGCCCGATCCATGAATTTATATCCAGCAGCGGTTGTACTTGCTCACCGTAGGACATGACTACAAGAGACTAAGGAATATCAAGACGTGCAACAGCGATAACTCAATACGCCGCCTTGGACGCCCTTGATAGTTATATGACTGCAAGAAAAAACGGAATCGGTCACACCGAAGGCAGGTGACCCAGACGCAGAGGAGGTAGCGTAGAGGGTGATGCTGGCGAGCGGCACAGGGTACCACTCGCCGATATCATTACTTCGACTCAAGCATCGAGCGCAACATCCATGCAGTTTTTTCATGAACCTGCATGCGCTGCGTCAACAGATCCGCAGTAGGTTCATCACTGACTTTATCCAACAACGGAAAAATACTACGTGCCGTGCGGACAACAGCCTCTTGACCCTGAACCAGACTTTTGATCATATCTTCAGCACTTGGCACGCCCTCTTCTTCCTTGATGGTAGAAAGACGCGCATAGGTCGAATAAGTACCCGGCGCAGGAAAACCCAACGCACGAATACGCTCGGCGATGGAGTCGACTGCCAGAGCCAGTTCGTTGTATTGCTCTTCAAACATCAGATGGAGCGTACGAAACATTGGCCCACTGACGTTCCAGTGAAAGTTGTGGGTCTTGAGATAGAGCACATAAGTATCCGAGAGCAGATGCGAAAGACCGTCAACGATCGATTTGCGATCTTCTTCACTGATACCAATATCGATTGCCATGTTTCATGTCCTTTTAGTGAGGATTGGAAAGCAGTAACAGCCGCTACTCTATCAAGAGAAGAGGAGCCGTGCAGCTTTCTGTCGACGCGCAGCCCAACGCCGACGTACGCGCAGGAGAAATACCGGAGGCGTCAGCCAGGCCTTTTCATGACACCCGCGAGAGCCAGAAGCGCCAAACCCGCTGGAAAGCCCTTCGAAGGCTCTGCTCCGGCACTTGCAGGAGGGCTGATGATGCAGCTCGCGCTGCGGCCCACACGCTGTTTTTGACTGCGTAAACGACTGATTTGAGTAGCATCGGGCTTTGCTGTTAAATACACCGCGTGTCGCTGAAGCGTTGTCATCCTGCTTGGCGCATAGGCTGGCCCCTCGCTCGTGTATCACGCCTCCTCCTGTTCAGAAGCGTACCGGGCGTTACCCGCTATTTCTTGTAATCCTTCTTGACCTGTGAGCTTTTTAAAAATGTTGAAAATTGTCCACCTGGTAACGGGAGCAACAGCCCTGTTGCTTTCTTTCATCCCCAGCCTGCGTAGCGAAGCGGTCGCTCCCTACCTGCAACAGCCTGACGCGCTTTTTCTGGCTTTTCTGGGGCTACTCAACCTGATTCTCGCTCCGGTAATTCCCTACTGGAATCGAGGCACCCGTCACACACTGCAAAATCTGGTCAGTGCATTGCTTGTTCTTGCCGTCGTGCTGCAAATCCTCACGCTACTTGTTCCACTGCAATATATAGCAGGCCAGCCAGCGATCATTGCCGGCCTGGTAACCGCCATCGTAGCCGTCGCCCTGCACCTTGGGGTGAGCTTCTACAGATCGTCCCCTTCGCCCGCACCACAGAGCCATGACATGGGTAACCGTGATACCGGCACCGTGAAGTGGTTCAACACCTCGAAGGGCTTCGGTTTTATCTCACGTGATTCCGGCGACGATATTTTTGTGCATTTTCGCGCCATTCGCGGTGAAGGTCATCGCGTGCTGGTCGAAGGTCAGCGCGTCGAGTTCTCGGTGATGAATCGAGACAAGGGCCTGCAAGCCGAAGACGTTATCGCAGCTCTGCCTCGCCGCTGATTTCCAACGGCGATAAAAAACCGCGACCTCCATGAGAGGCCGCGGTTTTTTTATGCCTGTCAGTAATGAGGTGGTGGCGCATCTTCCTCGAAGGTTTCGAACTGATTGCCCAGCTCCTCCTGCCGCTTGAGCATAGCGGTCATCTGCAGTTGTAACTGGTCAAGCTCGCGCCGTTGAGCCACCAGCACGTCATTCAATGCCTGAATGGTATCGTCCTGAAAGGTCAGACGGCTCTCAAGCTCCATGACTCGCTCATCAAGGTTCATGATTATTCCCCCTCAAATCGGAAATCAGTAGTCAACACAGGCTTCAGCCTTTCCCGAATGGCAGCAAACGCCTCATCCGTATAAGGAACCGCCTGATGCTTGCCCCACACTGGTGCAGGCCAGGCAGCATCGTCGCGCTTACGCACGATGACATGCATATGGAGCTGGCTGACGACATTGCCAAGCGCTGCAACATTGAGCTTATCAGCGCTGAACAGATCCTTGAGAATCTTCGACAGAGTGGTGGTTTCCTGCCAGAGCTGCAGCTGATCCTGCGCGGAAAGCTCAAATACCTCACTGATGTCGGCGCGACGAGGCACAAGAATGAACCACGGGTAGTTCGAGTCATTGGAGAGCAAAAGCCGACATAGCGGAAAGTCGCCCAAGGGCCGGGTGTCTTGCAGCAGACGTGAATCCAGAACGAACACGATAAAAGCTCCTGATTGCCAGATTAGGTAGCCGCCCTGCCCTGTGACAGCAGGATGCCTGACGTTTTTGAAAGGATACGCGTGATCGGGCAAGGCTTCACCCCGTGTCGGTCGCAGCATCTTACCGACGCAGTGAACAACGGCTGACCACGCCCCGGCCCCGCTCGCACCAGAATGAAGCTGAAATCCTTGAAACCGCACTGAATTGAACCGCGTGCGAGCCTCAGGAACAGCGCTGGGTGCAGGGATACCTATCACTTGAATTGCTTTGATCGCTCAAAAACCTGAATCCGGGTCATGAAAATGAAACAGGGTCTCGATCACCATGAACCGTGCACAAGCGTCGCTCCAGAGTCAGGCAGTCGCATCGACCAGTGCACCAAAACCACACACTGATGTTGCGTCGCCAACACTGAGGGTGCGCGATTTACACAAATACGGGTGGGAAACGGTAACAAATCCAGGCCCTGCGGCTAACCTGATACCTGCCGGGCATTGCATGTGAAAATTTTCTTATGGAAATTTTTACGTTAAAACAATCGGATACAGCGTAAAGTCGACGCTGATTCTGATTTTTCACAATTTTTTTTCATTCGACGGAATTTTGTGCACGCTTGTTGCTATATCACCCATATGGTCACGATGCTTCTGGCGGAAAACAGAAGCGAAACCGACCAAGGGAAAACAGTTCGTGCCGCGCAATGACGCTGTCGACCAGCCAAACCGCGCAGAGCCTCTCCTTGAAGCCTTTGCCTGGAACAGCCCGAAACAGCTCAAGGGAAGCACCAACAAGGATGACGCACTCAGCAACACCGCCGTAAAGATTCTGAAAGGATAGGGCTGCACCTATCGCAAGCATCGTCAGCGTGAGGTAGTTTTTCCGCCGACATAAAAATAGAAAAGGCCGCCCAGATAAAAAAACAGGTGGGACGGCTTGAGTACCTTCTAAAAACCAAAGGAGCAATCACGATGAGAGTGATGAAGTGGAGCGCAATCGCACTGGCCGTTACCGCAGCCAGCGCCCAACTGGCAACAGCGGCACCGTTCGTCAGTGATCAGGCTGAAGCCAAGGGTTTTGTCGACGGCAGCACGCTCGACCTGAAGTTGCGCAATTATTATTACAACCGTGACAAGAAAGACGGCAATCAAGACGATCGTGACTGGACCCAGGGCCTGTGGACCAACTTCAGCTCTGGCTACACCCAGGGCACCGTTGGCGTCGGCGTCGAGGCGTTCGGCTACTTCGGCTTGAAGTTGTGGGGTCCTGACAAGTATTCGGGTTCAGGTAACCTCGTCACAGACTCCAATGAAAGAAATGAAGAAACTCAAGGCAAAGTCGGTGGGGCAGTAAAATTCCGCGTATCGAAAACAGAATTGAAAATCGGCGACATGCAGCCGACGAGCCCTGTTTTTGCCGTTGGCGGCTCACGTCTGCTGCCTCAAACAGCGAGCGGCTTGAGCCTGCAGAGCAGCGAAATCTCAGGTCTTGACTTGGAAGCCGGCCATTTCTACTCGGGTACCAGCCAGGACGATACAAGTCATAGCGGCGGTATCTTCGCCACCTACGCTGGCGTAGAAGCCAAAAGCGCCGATTTCGCAGGCGGCAAGTATGCAATTACCGACGCCTTGGGCGTAGCGTTCTATGCAGCCAAGCTCGAAGACATCTGGAACCAATACTACGGTAACCTGAACTACGCACTTCCTCTGAGCGACAGTCAGTCGTTAGCTTTCGATGCGAACATCTATCGCACCGTAGATGAAGGCAGCGCTGAAGCCGGCTCGATCAGTAACACTGCATTCTCGGGGTCGGTTGCCTACTCGTTCCTGGCGGCACATACCGTGACCCTCGCGTTCCAGAAGATTCATGGTGACACCCCGTTTGACTACATCGGTATCGGCGACAACAACCGCGGTGGCGACTCGATCTTCCTGAACAACTCGATCCAGTACTCCGACTTCAACGGTCCAGGCGAAAAATCCTGGCAAGTCCGTTACGACCTGAACATGTCTCCGTACGGTGTTCCAGGCTTGAGCTTCATGACTCGCTACATCCGTGGTACCGATATCGACGGCACCAATGTTGCCGCAGATTCTCCTTACCGCAAATCTGATCTACTCCGCTCCCCACTTTACGGTGCCGATGGCAAACATTTCGAAACCAACCTCGAAGCCAAATACGTCGTACAGACCGGACCTGCAAAAGATCTGTCGTTCCGCATGCGTCAGGCATGGCACCGCGCCAACGCCGACCAGGGCGAAGGCGACGTCAACGAGTTCCGCCTGATCGTCGATTACCCGATTTCGATCCTGTAATCACGGTCCTGCACTCGGCAATACGAAAAGCCCGGCCCATGCCGGGCTTTTTCTTACCTACGCGAAAGCTCGGCCGTACACCCCGAACGACCGCCCTGCCCTGTACGCCACCGGCACATCACCGTACAATCCCGAGTCATTTCCAGTCTCAGCAACCGACAACGGCCAACCATGCGCACCAGTCAATTTTTGCTCGCCACACAGAAAGAAACCCCTTCCGATGCGGTCGTGGTCAGCCATCAGCTGATGCTGCGCGCCGGCATGATCCGAAAGCTCGCCTCCGGCCTGTACACCTGGCTGCCGATGGGCCTTCGCGTGCTGCGCAAGGTAGAAGCCATCGTTCGCGAGGAGATGGACGCTGCAGGCGCACTCGAAATCCTGATGCCGGGCATTCAGCCCGCAGAACTGTGGCAGGAGTCCGGCCGCTGGGTGCAGTACGGCCCTGAATTGATGCGTCTTGTTGACCGCCACAACCGTGATTTCTGCCTGGGCCCGACCCACGAAGAAGTCATCACCGATCTGGCCCGCAACGAGCTGAACAGCTATAAGCAGTTGCCGATCAACATGTACCAGATCCAGACAAAATTCCGTGACGAGATCCGCCCACGCTTCGGCCTGATGCGCGGTCGCGAGTTCGTCATGAAGGACGCCTACTCGTTCCACGCCGATCATGCTTCGTTGCAGGAAACCTACGACCGCATGCATCAGGCGTATAGCAATATCTTTACCCGCCTGGGGCTGAAATTCCGCCCGGTCGAGGCGGATAACGGTTCGATCGGTGGTGCAGGATCGCACGAGTTCCACGTACTGGCCGAATCCGGCGAAGACGACATCGTGTTCAGTGATGGCTCCGACTACGCCGCCAACATTGAAAAAGCCGAAGCGGTGCCACGCGAAACGTCGCGCCCTGCTCCGACCGAAGAGCTGCGCCTGGTCGACACACCGAACACCAAGACCATCGCGCAACTGGTCGAAGGCTTCAATCTGCCGATCGAAAAGACTGTCAAGACCCTGGTGGTGCATGCTGCCGAAGAAGGCAAGCTGGTTGCACTGATCATTCGTGGCGACCACGAACTCAACGAAATCAAGGCCACCAAACTGGAGCAGGTCGCAGACCCTCTGGTCATGGCGTCCGAAGCCGAACTGCGTGATGCCATCGGTGCAGGCGCAGGCTCACTGGGCCCGCTCAACCTGCCACTGCCTTGCATCATCGATCGCTCGGTCGCGCTGATGAGCGATTTCAGTGTCGGTGCCAACATCGACGACAAGCATTACTTCGGCGTCAACTGGGAGCGCGATCTGCCGGTTCCGGCCGTTGCCGATCTGCGCAACGTGGTTGCTGGCGATCCAAGCCCGGACGGCAAGGGCACCCTGGAAATCAAGCGCGGCATCGAAGTCGGTCATATCTTCCAGCTGGGCACCAAGTACAGCGAAGCCATGAAGTGCCAGGTACTGGGCGAGAACGGCAAGCCGGTCAACCTGTCCATGGGTTGCTATGGCATCGGCGTGTCCCGCGTGGTTGCTGCGGCCATCGAACAGAACAGCGACGAGAACGGCATTATCTGGAACGATACATTGGCACCGTTCCAGATCGCCCTGATCCCGCTGCGCTACGAAACCGACGCCGTACGTGAAGCGACAGACAAACTGTACGCCGAGCTGAAAGCCGCCGGTTTTGAAGTGCTGCTCGATGACCGCGACAAGAAAACCAGCCCAGGCATCAAGTTCGCAGACATGGAACTGATCGGCATCCCGCATCGCATCGTGGTCAGTGATCGCGGTCTGGCCGAAGGGAATCTGGAATACAAGAGCCGTACCGAGTCGCAACCGCAAGCCCTTGCAGTTGCTGACGTGCTGTCGTTCATTCAGGGCCGTGTGAAACGCTGAGTCAAAAGGCGCATCGACATCTGTCGATGCGCCTCTCATCACAGGCCCCATCCGCATCAAGAGATCCCATGTTCAAACGAAGCACCTTAAGCCTCGGCAGCGCCGTTCTCTGCGGCACTTTCCTCGTCGGTGGCTGTGCCAATCAGTTGTCACAGCGCAGCGAACATGAGGAACGTGTCGAGCGAAAACTGCTTGAACACACCTTGCAGGTCGATATCGGCGAACCCAAGACACTGGAGTTGCCGCAACGACGTGTGCGTATCCACGAACACAAGTCGTTCGAGGTCACCGACTTCGAAGTCACACGCCATTACGACCGCTACACGCCCTATCAGCCCTGGCGGGAGATCTATGAAATCCCGCTCGGTGCAGTCGCAGTCGTGGCTGGCTTGGGCGCCAACGTGGTCAATGTCTTCGCACTGGGCAGTCTGCCGGAAAGCGTGACCAAGGACTGGATCAGCTACGGCGTTGCCGGAATGAACCCGTTCATGAACGCGCCCTCGCATGGTCGCGCCGAGCAAAACCTGGCGGGTATCGATGAGATTCAGAAAGACAAGCGCATCGAGAATTCCACCCTGCCGTGGAGCGAGCGCTCGGTCATGGTCAAGACGGGTAACGAAACCCACGAGATGGCCACAGACCGCAACGGCGTACTGAGGCTCAATCTGCTGGACAGCCCGTTCGCAGAACAGGACCTGAGCCGTGTCACTCGTATCTATATCAATGTGGAAGACGAACAGGACAACGCACACGCCAATGAGAGTCTGCCAATCAGCCACTCACTGCGCGGCAAACTCCTGGAAGCACATGCGCTGATTTACGACGATCTGGAAGACGACGAAGTAAGCCAGTGGGTGCATCGGGTCAAGCGCCTGTCGGATCTTGGTCTTGAAGAAGAAGCCAGTGAACTGGAACAGAGCCTCATCGAACTGACGCGCAATGATCCACAGCTGCAGAACGAGTTTCTGAAGTCGCTGGCCAGGGATGCTGGTCGCCTGGTTGCGGTTCCTGCACAAGCGCAATGAGCATTGGGCTCCGTGATCGCACGGAGCCGCCTGTTAGCGCGTGAACAATTCCAGTTGCTCGTGGGCTGCACGCAAGTCGTGCAGGCGCATCCCCACGCCCAATAACCGAACCGGCTTCCCACCCCGCGCGAAAGCCTGCGCCAGTAACTGCTCATAACTGCCCAGATCCCTGCCCGCGCCGGTCTGCTCCAGCGTAGTCTGAGTGAAGTCGTGGAATTTCACTTTGACGAAGGGTTTGCCCGGGCGGTACTGGCCTTCCATTCGCGCCATGCGGTGGGTCAATGTCTCCAGCAAGGCAGGCAGCTTTTCCAGGCAACTGGCCAGATCAGGCAGATCCTTGTCGTAAGTATTCTCGACACTGACCGACTGACGCCGACTGTCATTCTGCACAGGCCGGTCATCGATGCCATGCGCAAGACTCCAGAGCCGTTCGCCGAAACTGCCGAACTCACGCACCAGCGCCAGCTTGCTGCGGCTGCGCAGATCCGCACAGTCGACAATTCCCAGACGCCCCAGCTTGTCGGCCGTGACCTTGCCCACCCCGTGCAGCTTGTTGACAGGCAGCGATGCGACAAAATCCTCGACCTGATCCGGGGTGATGACAAACAGCCCATTCGGCTTTTTCCAGTCGCTGGCGATTTTGGCCAGAAACTTGTTGGGCGCAACGCCCGCCGAAACGGTGATGTGCAGCTGATTCGAAACCCTGCGCCGGATATCCTGAGCAATGCGCGTCGCACTCCCCGAGAAGTGGCTCGCATCGGATACGTCCAGAAACGCCTCATCCAGAGACAGCGGCTCGATCAGGTCGGTGTAATCGCGAAATATCGTCTGGATTTCCTTCGATGCTTCTTTATAGGCATCCATACGCGGCTTGACGATGGTCAGGTCCGGACAGAGCTTGAGGGCATGTCGAGAGGACATGGCAGAACGCACACCGTACGCACGCGCCTCGTAATTGCAGGTAGCGATAACCCCCCGCCGCTCTGCCGAGCCCCCTACCGCCAAAGGCTTGGCCGCCAGACTCGGGTCGTCGCGCATTTCGATGGCTGCGTAAAAGCAGTCACAGTCGATGTGGATGATTTTGCGCTGCGTCATGACCTGATGAGATTTTGATATCCATGGTCGGGCAGTATCTCACTGCTATCAACGTGTGACACGCACGTCCTGAAAATGCGCGATGAAAAGGCCGCATTTGCATCGCTGCTCGTAGGCAAACACCACCCGAAGCCCGGCGGGCCGGGCGTCAAAGGTCGTTCACACCTCCGCTTCGCCTCGCTAACCACTTGAAGGAGAAGCACTTTTTTGAAACTAATCATTGACACCCCGGCAACTCTCTGTAGAATGCCGCCACACAGACGCGGGATGGAGCAGTCTGGTAGCTCGTCGGGCTCATAACCCGAAGGTCGTCGGTTCAAATCCGGCTCCCGCAACCAAACATCAAGAAAGGCCACTCGAAAGAGTGGCCTTTTTTGTGCGCGCTCATAAAGCGTCGCCTCCTGCTTCTATATAGAAGAGCTGGGCCAGCCCGGAACGCGTAGGTGGATCCAAGCATTAAGCGAGGTTATTTTCAGCTTTCGAGCATTAAGGGTTGACACTTTGTCGTTCGGCTGTAGAATGCCGCCACACAGACGCGGGATGGAGCAGTCTGGTAGCTCGTCGGGCTCATAACCCGAAGGTCGTCGGTTCAAATCCGGCTCCCGCAACCAAACATCGAAGAAGGCTGCTCGAAAGAGCGGCCTTTTTTGTGCCTGATGAAAAACCCCTCCTCCATATCAGTAACTGTCTGACAAAAAAGACTATTTGCTCCAGACACTGAAGCCCTATCATCACGAACGTCACGTAATGTTTCCATTTACGACAGTTTTTTCACATGCGGCCGATAGGCTTATGGCTAAGCTGAATCAGACCTGAATCACGGCTGAACAGCATTGACCCGTTCTATTCGCTATTCGCTCGTTAGGCGTTGACGCGCTAACATCCTGAAATATTTTTTGCGTAGGGATTGGTAACTTGGCTGTATACCTCCATCCTGTCGCGCACGATCCAAGGAGTGATTGATGCGCGACAACACGTCAGATTCCAATGAAACAGTGAATGCCGACCAACCTGGCAAACCCGCACGCCTGCAGTGGCGCGAGTTGCTGAGCAAGTATCGCCAGCCTATCGGGCTGGCTGTGATGCTGCTGCTGTTCGGTCTGGCATTGATCGCCTGCCGGCACATGCTCATCGAGATGGACTGGTACGCGCTGCACGACTCCCTGTTCGCCGTGCCCCTGGCCTCTCTGGGCGGCGCGCTGCTGGCCGCGATAATCGGCTACGTCATCCTGATGGGTTACGAGCTGTCGGCCAGTCGCTATGCCAACGTCGACCTGCCAACCAAAACGCTGATCCTCGGTGGTTTCACGTCGTTTGCGATTGGCAATGCGGTAGGTCTGTCGATGCTGTCTGGCGGCTCGGTCCGTTATCGCCTGTACTCGCGACATGGTATCGGCGCGATTGAAATTGCCCGAATGACCGTGTTCGCCAGCCTATCGCTGGGTTGTGCGCTGCCGCCACTCGCTGCGCTGGCGACCTTGAGCAACCTGTCCGGCGCATCGCTCGCACTGAAGCTTCCCGTCGAAGTTCTCGCGGTCATTGCGACTGCGGTGCTGGTCGGCAGCATTTTACTGGCGGTCGCCATTTATCGCCGTCGCCTGCCGGAACAGGATATCCCCCACAACATTCTGGTACGCCTTGGTCGTCGCACCCTGCGCCTTCCGAACCTGCGTCTGACCCTGATCCAGTTGGTGATCACCGCGCTGGACGTGGCCGCTGCGGCTCTGGTGCTTTACCTGCTGCTGCCCCAGGCACCTCCGCTGGGTGCATTCATGCTGATCTACCTGCTGGCGCTCGCCGCTGGCGTACTCAGTCATGTACCCGGTGGCGTCGGCGTCTTCGAAGCGATTCTGCTGGCTGCGTTTGCCAATGAGCTGGGCGCTGCGCCTCTGGCGGCCGCCCTGTTGCTGTATCGCCTGATCTACGTCGTGCTGCCGCTGCTGCTGGCGTGCCTGACGTTGTTGTTCACCGAAGCCCAACGATTGCTTCCGACCCGACAGGCGATGCGCGTCGCTTCAGGTCTGGCGGCGCCGATCCTGGCACTACTGGTTTTCTTGTCGGGGGTGGTGCTGCTCTTCTCTGGTGCCACCCCTGAAATCGACACCCGACTGGAAAACGTCGGCTTCATGATTCCCCATCGCCTGATCGATGCTTCGCACTTCGGTGCGAGCCTGGTCGGCGTACTCTGCCTGCTGCTGGCGCAAGGGCTGCGCCGACGACTGTCCGCTGCATGGGTGCTCACCGTGATCCTGTTGCTGGTGGGTGCCGTGCTGTCGATGCTCAAGGGCTTCGACTGGGAAGAAGCCAGCCTTCTGCTGCTGACTGCGGTCCTGCTGATGACCTTCCGCCGCTCGTTCTATCGCCCGAGCCGTCTTCTGGAAGTGCCGTTTTCTCCGCTCTACCTGATCGCCAGCGTCTGCGTGGTCGGTGCGTCGATCTGGCTGCTGCTGTTTGCCTATCAGGACGTGCCTTACAGCCACCAGTTGTGGTGGCAGTTCACACTGGACGCCGACGCCCCTCGCGGCCTGCGCTCGGCGCTGGGCAGCGCGGTTCTGCTGGTGGTGGTCTCCCTGACCTGGCTGCTGCGCACTGCACGCCCCGTGATCAAGCTGCCTGACGCAGCCGACCTGGACAAGGCGGCAGAGATTCTCAAAGCCTCCAGCCAGCCGGACGGCGGCCTGGTACTGACCGGCGACAAGGCCATCCTGTTTCATCCGGCTGGCAACGCTTTCCTGATGTATTCGCACCGCGGCCGCAGTCTCGTCGCGCTTTATGACCCTATCGGCCCGACACAACAGCGCGCGGAGCTGATCTGGCAATTCCGTGACCTGTGCGATGTTCACCATGCACGCCCCGTGTTCTATCAGGTACGCGCTGAAAACCTGCCGTTCTACATGGACATCGGGCTGACCGCGATCAAGCTGGGCGAAGAAGCACGAGTCAACCTGCTGAAGTTCGATATCGAAGCCAAAGGCAAGGAGATGAAAGACCTGCGCTACACCTGGAACCGTGGTGGTCGTGATGGTCTTTCGCTGGAGATCTACGAGCAGGGCGAAGCGCCAATCGATGAACTCAAAGCGATCTCCGATGCCTGGCTGACCGGCAAGAATGTGCGAGAGAAAGGCTTTTCTCTGGGACGCTTCAACCCCGAATACCTCAAGTACTTCCGCATTGCGATCGTTCACTTCCAGGGCAAGCCGGTGGCGTTTTCCAACCTGCTGGAAACCACCAGCCACGAACTGGCCAGTCTGGACCTGATGCGCTCGCATCCGGACGCGCCCAAATTGACCATGGAATTCATGATGGTCGGGTTGATTCTGCATTATAAGGCGCAGGGCTATTCCCGCTTCAGCCTGGGTATGGTGCCGCTGTCCGGCCTGCAGCCGAGACGCGGCGCACCACTGACCCAGCGTCTGGGCTCGATGATCTTCCGCCGTGGAGAACAGCTCTACAACTTCCAGGGGCTGCGCCGCTTCAAGGACAAGTTCCAGCCCGACTGGGAACCTCGCTATATGGCCGTGCCTGCCGGACTCGATCCGCTCGTGGCACTGGCTGACACTGCCGCCCTGATTGCGGGCGGCCTGACTGGATTGGTGAAACGCTGATGATTCGACGCTTTTGGCGCCTTTTGCTCGCAGCTCTGGTAATTCTTCTTTTGGTCGCACTGGGAGTCTGGATCTGGAACCGCCCCGCTCCACCCGCCACACTTGAGCACTCGAATCTGGATGACGGGGCCGCGCTGACCAGCGTGACCCCGGCCACCAGCATCAAGACCCGAATCGCACTGGCTGTTACTGCCGAGGAAATGCTCACCGACAAGCAATTGCTGGCCATCAGCAAAGACGCCTCGGCGCGCATCGTTCAGGTTGTTCTGCCGAAAGACGATTGCGTCATGCAGCAGAAGACGTTCCAGAGTGCCCTCGAAAAACTCGACGGTCCTGCACTGGTCGTCGGCGGCATAGGCCCCGGCGCAACTCTGGCCTGGCGCTGGCTGGCCGGACAGACCGATGACAAGGCTCAGGCCATATCCGTGGGTTTCGCCCTGGAGCATGTGTCCAATCCGCCACCTGTGGTGGACGAAGGCGACACGCCGCCACGCATCTGTGACGTGCCGCTGCCGCAGAAAGCGCCGCATGGCCACTGGCTGGCGGCCTGGAATGACGCGCCGGATGACCCGAGCGCAGCGTTCGTAAGGGATCAGACCAACGCCGATACCAGCATCAGCGACTACGATATCCCGTTGCCACAGGTTCTGAACACCGAACTGCGTCATCTGCTGCTGGGTGAAAACGACAGCGGGGGTCTGGGTATTCCAGTCGTTGAAGTACCGGCCAGCCAACCATCCGACACCGTCACGCTGTTCATGTCAGGTGATGGCGGCTGGCGCGATCTGGACAAGGTCGTCGCAGGCGACATGGCGAAAATGGGCTATCCGGTGGTCGGCATCGACGTGCTGCGTTACTACTGGGAGCACAAGACGCCCGAGCAGACCGCCGTTGACCTCACCGACCTGATGAACCACTACCGTCAGAAATGGGGCACCAAACGCTTCATTCTTGCCGGTTACTCGTTCGGCGCTGACGTCATGCCTGCGATCTACAACCGTCTGGCAACGGAAGATCAGAACCGCGTAGACGCAATCATCCTGCTGGCATTCGCCCGCTCGGGCAGTTTCGAGATTCACGTGGATGGCTGGCTGGGCAACGCAGGCAAGGAAGCGACCACCGGACCGGAAATGGCCAAGCTGCCTGCCGCCAAGGTGTTCTGCGTCTATGGCATCGAAGAGAAGAAGGACAGCGGCTGCACCGATACCACAGCAGTGGGTGAAGCGGTCCAGTTGCCCGGTGGTCATCACTTCGATGAAGACTACCCTGCTCTGGCCAAACGCCTGATCGACGCCATCAACAAGCGTCAGGGCAAGACCGGCGCTCAATAACCGGTCAGCTATCAGAGCCAAAAAAAATCCCGGCACCGTGAGGTCGCCGGGATTTTTGTTTGCGGGCAGTATATTTGCCAGCTTACATCTCGACTTGCGTACCCAGCTCGATCACGCGGTTGAACGGCAGCTTGAAGAAGCGCAGGTTGCCGTTGGCGTTCTTGAGCATGAAGGCGAACAGTGCTTCGCGCCAGCGAGCCATGCCGACCATCTTCGACGGAATGACCGTCTCGCGACTCAGGAAGTAGGTGGTGCGCATCGGGCTGAAGTCCAGTTCGGCCAAGTGACACAGGGCGAGCGCAGCGGGTACGTCCGGCTCGTCGATGAACCCGAAGTGCAGAATCACGCGGTAGAACCCTTCTCCGTATGACTCAACCTCGAAACGCTGCTGAGCGGGAACCCTCGGAGTATCCTCGTAGACAACCGTCAACAGCACGACCTGCTCGTGTAACACCTGGTTGTGCAGCATGTTGTGCAGCAGCGCATGCGGCACGGCATCGGAACGGGCCGTCAGGAACACCGCCGTACCCTGCACCCGATGCGGCGGCTGCACGCGAATGCTGCCGATGAAGATCGGCAGCGGCAGACCGCCTTCGTCGATACGCTCGGCGAGCAACTGCTTGCCGCGCTTCCAGGTGGTCATGAGGATGAACAGCACGGCGCCCGCCAGCACCGGAAAGGCACCGCCCTGGAAAATCTTCGGCACGTTGGCAGCGAAGAACAGACCGTCTACCAGCAACAGCCCTATCAATAGCGGAACGGCCAGCAATGGCGGCCATTTCCACAGGAGCAGCATCACCGAAGACACCAGAATCGTGGTGCAGAGCATGGTCCCGGTCACCGCCACGCCGTAGGCAGAAGCCAGCGCGCCGGAAGACTCGAAGCCGATCACCAGCATGATCACGCCCGCCATCAGCGCCCAGTTTACGGCGCCGATGTAAATCTGGCCCTGTGCATCACTGGAGGTGTGCTGGATGTACATGCGAGGGATGTAGCCAAGCTGGATGGCCTGCAGCGTCATGGAGAACGCACCGGAAATCACCGCTTGAGAGGCAATGATCGTCGCCATGGTCGACAGGCCGATCAGTGGCAGCAGCGCCCAACCCGGCGCCAGCAGATAGAACGGATTGCGCACGGTCTCGGGGTTGCCCAGCACCAGCGCACCCTGACCGAAGTAGTTGAGCAGCAACGCCGGCAACACGAGGATGAACCACGCCCGCGAAATCGGCTTGCGGCCGAAGTGCCCCATGTCTGCATACAGGGCTTCGGCACCCGTCAACGCCAGCACCACTGCGCCAAGAATGGCGACACCGATGCCAGGATGAATAATGAAGAAGTGCACGCCCCAGGCAGGATTCACCGCCTTGAGCACTTCCGGCGACTGCATGATGCCGTAGACACCCAGCGCGCCCAGCACTACAAACCATGTGACCATCACCGGACCGAACAGCACACCGATGCGCGCCGTACCGTGCCTCTGAATCAGGAACAGACCGATCAACACCACCAATGCCATCGGCACGATCCAGTGCTCCAGCCCGTCGAACGCCAGCTCGAGACCTTCCATCGCCGACAATACGGATACGGCAGGCGTGATCATGCTGTCGCCGTAGAACAGCGCCGCACCGAACAGGCCGAACACCACCATCAACATCTGCAGCTTGGGGAACCTGGCAGTAGCCCGTCGCGCCAGTGCCGTCAGGGCCATGATGCCGCCCTCGCCCTGGTTATCGGCACGCAGGATGAAGACCATGTACTTGAAGGACACCACCCAGATCAGCGACCAGAAAATCAGCGACAGAACACCGAGAATCGCGTCGTGCGTGACTTCGACCCCGTAGCCGCCCTGAAACACCTCCTTGAGCGTATACAGCGGGCTGGTGCCGATATCGCCATACACCACGCCTACCGCTGCGATCAGCAGCCCAACAGGCCTGGCCGCCTTTCCAGAACCTTCATGACTGTTTGTTTGACTCATCCACTACTCCCGGAAACCAGACATGAGGCTCAAAGCACTATGAACTTCACAACGCGTAACAATTCAGATCCGCCCAGACATTGACATGCCGGGATGCGATGGCGCGAAGCATAACGCAGCGGTGGGTGTAATTCTCTTTCTAAGATGGGCACATCATGTCAACGCCCAAGAAAAAGCCCACCGACAGGTGGGCCTTAGATCTATTCAGTGCCTTTAAGCAAAGACAACCTCAACTCGCCCTTCACCACCACGCGAGCGGGGCGCTGTCTTTACAACTATCTGGACATCACGCCCAAGACGAGAGAGGCAATCGATCATCTTGGACTCGCTGATACCTCTGAATTTTCCCCTGAGCATTTCCGACACCTTGGGTTGAGGCATCGCAAGGATTCGAGCAGCTTCGACCTGAGTAAGATGTCGAGCCTTGATAATGGCGCCTATCTTGGTGGCTAGTTGCGCCTTGATCAACATTTCGCTGGCGTCGCCTCGGCCGAGGTCTGCGTAGACATTGCCGCTACTTTCTTCGATATCAGTCATTTTTAGTCCCCTTGGCATGTTCTTCTGCTGCTTTGAGTCGAGATTTGATCAGATCAATGTCGTGTTGCGCCGTCTTGATGTCTGAGGTCGACTTCTTCTGAAAGCAATGCAAGGCATAGACCGCATTTCCAAACTTGACGGTATAAACCGCCCGGTAAGTATCCCCGTCATAATCCTCAACAACCTCAAGCACACCAGCCCCGGAAAAGCCTTTCAAGGGTACAGCTTGAGTATGCTTGTTTCCCTGCTGAGCCTGATGGAGCGCATACCCGAATACATCCTGCACATCCTCGGGCATCGCCAACAGGTCTTTCTTACTGCCAAACAACCAATACAATGGCTTCACTGCGAGATCGCCTATCCTTACCAACACGGACAAAATATACCCATTTGGGTATAGGATCAATTGACAATCCTGTTTCAAACCTTGAAGACGTTCCGCACTCGTCGTAAATCTCGCACAGACACTGGTCATCACGCCCGCTCATCGCTAGAATTGCGCACTTTTTGATCAGAGGCGCAACCAAGCGCCCAATCGGTGCCTGCACGTAGTGTCCAGGCCCCATCACGCCGAGGTTCGCCATGTCCACCGTCACCACGCCATCCGCCCCCAAGGTTGGATTCGTCTCTCTGGGTTGTCCGAAAGCGCTCGTTGACTCCGAACGCATCCTGACTCAGCTGCGCATGGAAGGTTACGAAGTCGTTCCGACTTACGAAGACGCCGACGTGGTTGTCGTCAATACCTGCGGCTTCATTGACTCGGCCAAGGCCGAGTCGCTGGAAGTGATCGGTGAGGCACTGGCGGAAAACGGCAAGGTGATCGTGACCGGCTGCATGGGCGTGGATGAAAGCGTCATTCGCAAGGTCCACCCGAGCGTGTTGTCGGTGACCGGTCCTCAACAGTATGAGCAGGTCGTCAATGCCGTGCACGAAGTCGTGCCGCCGCGCCACGATCACAATCCGCTGATCGATCTGGTGCCGCCGCAGGGCATCAAGCTCACACCGCGTCACTACGCGTACCTGAAGATTTCCGAAGGCTGTAACCACAGCTGCAGCTTCTGCATCATTCCGTCGATGCGTGGCAAACTGGTCAGCCGCCCGGTAGGCGATGTGCTCGACGAAGCCAAGCGTCTGGTCAAATCCGGCGTGAAGGAATTGCTGGTGATCTCGCAGGACACCAGTGCCTACGGCGTTGACGTCAAGTACCGCACCGGTTTCTGGGACGGCCAGCCGGTCAAGACCCGCATGACCGAGCTGTGTCAGGCGTTGGGCTCCATGGGCGTCTGGGTCCGCCTGCATTACGTTTATCCGTACCCGCACGTTGACGAGCTGATCCCGCTGATGGCGGCCGGCAAGATCCTGCCGTACCTGGACATCCCGTTCCAGCACGCCAGCCCCAAGGTCCTCAAACTGATGAAGCGCCCTGCCTTCGAGGACAAGACCTTGGCCCGCATCAAGAACTGGCGCGAGCAGTGCCCTGACCTGATCATCCGCTCGACCTTTATCGTCGGCTTCCCCGGTGAGACCGAAGAAGACTTCCAGTACCTGCTGGACTGGCTGACCGAGGCCCAACTGGACCGCGTCGGCTGCTTCCAGTACTCACCGGTCGAAGGTGCGCCCGCGAACCTGCTGGACGCCGCCATTGTGCCGGATGATGTCAAACAGGACCGTTGGGACCGCTTCATGGCGCACCAGCAGGCCATCAGCGCCGCTCGCCTGCAGATGAAAATCGGTCGCGAGATCGAAGTGCTGATCGACGAAGTCGATGAACGCGGTGCGGTTGGCCGCTGCTTCTTCGATGCCCCTGAAATCGACGGTAACGTGTTCATCGGCCTGGAAGACGACAGCACGGTCAAGCCGGGTGACAAGATCATGTGCCGCGTGACCGATGCCGATGAATACGACCTGTGGGCCGAAATCATCTGACGCTGGCTCCACCTGCCGGAAAAAGCCCTGCCCTTCAAAACGGCAGGGCTTTTTCGTTGAGTTTTGCGGTCTATGGACAAACGTACGGACTGGAAACTGGGAGCGCTGGCCGATGGAATTCTACATTCCAGACAAGAACGACTACCCGGCTTTGGTAGACCTGTGGGAGCGCTCGGTACGCACCACTCATGACTTTCTGCCAGACGCCTACATCACGCTGTTGAAAGATCTGCTGCTCAGGCAATATCTGGACAGTGTGACCCTGTTCTGTACCCGTGACGCGCAACTGGACATCACCGGCTTTGCAGGCGTCAACCGGAGCAAACTCGACATGCTGTTCATCGACCCTGAGCACCGGGGGGAAGGAATGGGCTCACAGCTGCTGACTCACGCGATCTCACAGTTCCACATCTACGAGCTGGATGTGAACGAACAGAATCCGCAGGCGCTGGGCTTCTATCTCAAGCACGGTTTCGAAGTGGTCAGCCGTTCCGAAGTCGATGGTCTGGGCAGCCCCTATCCGATGCTCAGGCTGCACCTGAGCCGCCGCGATTGACATGACTGAAGGCGCAATTGCAATGTTGCCGCGATTAACCCGGCGCAGGCGGTTACAATGGCGCCTTTCTCATCAGTAAACGGCTTCTTTCATGACAGACCCCATTCGCCTCTCCAAACGCCTCATCGACCTGGTCGGCTGCTCCCGCCGGGAGGCCGAACTGTTCATCGAGGGCGGCTGGGTCACCGTGGATGGCGTGGTGGTCGAGGAGCCGCAATTCAAGGTCGATACCCAGAAGGTCGAGCTGAGCCCTGATGCCAAGGCGGATTCGCCGGAGCCGGTCACGATCATCTTTCACACGCCCGCCTCGGTGACTGCCGAAAGCGCTTTGCAGATGATCACGCCGGGCACCCTGTCCGAAGAACACAGCTATGGCAAGCGCCCGCTCAAAGGGCACTTTCTGCGGCTTGAAGCGATCTCCAGCCTGCAGGCCAACGCCAGCGGCCTGATGGTGTTCAGCCAGGACTGGAAAATCCTGCGCAAACTCACCGACGACCGCAGCAAGATCGAGCAGGAATACGTGGTGGAGATCTCCGGCGAGATGGTCCCTCATGGGCTGAACCGCCTGAACCACGGGTTGACCTACAAGGGCAAGGAATTGCCGAAGGTCAAAGCCAGCTGGCAGAACGAGAACCGCCTGCGTTTCGCCATGAAGAATCCTCAGCCAGGCGTCATCGCCCAGCTCTGCGAGGCCGTCGGCCTGAAAATCGTCTCCGTTCGCCGCATCCGCATTGGTGGCGTGTCCATGGGCAAGCTGCCCGAAGGGCAATGGCGCTACATGACAACCAAGGAAAAGTTCTAACTTTCCCCTCATTACCGGGCGTACGCATTTGCTCGTGCGCCGTCAAAAGACTTACAGGACTCACCGCTCATGATGAACAACGATGTATTGCGCAGCGTGCGCTACATGCTCGATATCAGCGACAGCAAGATTGTCGAAATCACAAAACTGACCGGTTTTGAGGTCTCCAAGAGCGACGTCATTGCTTTCATGAAGAAAGAGGAAGAAGAAGGCTATCTGGATTGCAGCGATGAGATCATGGCGCACTTTCTGGACGGTCTGGTCTACTTCAAGCGAGGCAAGGACGAGAGCCGCCCACCTCAAGCCATCGATCTGCCGATCACCAACAACATTGTGCTGAAAAAGCTGCGCGTGGCCTTCGAGCTGAAAGAGGACGACATGCACGCAATCCTCAAGTCCGTCGACTTTCCGGTCTCCAAGCCGGAGCTGAGCGCGCTGTTTCGCAAGGTGGGCCATACCAATTACCGCGAATGCGGCGACCAATTGCTGCGTAACTTCCTCAAGGGCCTGACCCTGCGCGTTCGCGGCTGAGTCGGCGGGCATGACCCATACCGTTTCACCGGTCGGCTACGTGCGCTCCTGCTTCAAGGAGAAGTTCGCCATTCCGCGTCAGCCACACCTGGCGCCAGCCGCGCGTGGCGTACTGGAACTGGTCGCCCCTTTCGATCAGGGCGAAGCGGTACAGGGTCTGGAGCAGGTCAGCCATGTCTGGCTGCTGTTCCTGTTTCATCTGGCGCTTGAAGACAAGCCGCGCTTGAAAGTTCGCCCGCCTCGCCTGGGCGGCAATCAGTCGATGGGCGTGTTCGCCACTCGCGCGACTCATCGCCCCAATGGCATCGGTCAATCAGTGGTCAGGCTGGATAAAGTCGAAGCCGGACGCCTCTGGTTGTCGGGTATCGACCTGCTGGACGGCACGCCGGTGCTGGACATCAAGCCCTACGTGCCCTACGCCGACGCTGTCGAGAGCGCGACCAACTCGATGGCCAGCGCTGCGCCCGAGCTGATTCCGGTGCACTGGCAGGACGCCGCGCTGATTCAGGCGCACGAGCATGCCTTGAGACTGGGCGAACCATTGGTGGAACTGATCGAGCAATGTCTGGCTCAGGACCCGCGGCCTGCCTATCAGGTGCCCACGCCCGAACGTCGCTACGGTGCGCAGTTCTGGGATCTGGATGTTCGCTGGCATTACCCCCAGTCAGGCGTCATTTGCGTGCTGGAAGTGGTCCCGGCACAAGTTTCCGGCCAATAAAAAACCGCCTCATCCTGCGCAAGGGTGAGGCGGTTTTTTTCAACCCGGCTTACTTCTCGACGAATGCACGCTCGATCAGGTAATCGCCAGGCTCACGCATGCGTGGGGACACGGTCAGGCCGAAGCTGTTGAGCACTTCGCTGGTCTCGTCGAGCATGCTCGGACTGCCGCACAGCATGGCGCGGTCGTCCTGAGGATTGATCGGCGGCAGACCGATGTCGCTGAACAGCTTGCCGCTCCGCATCAGATCAGTCAGGCGGCCTTCGTTCTCGAACGGCTCACGGGTCACGGTCGGGTAGTAGATCAGCTTGTCACGCAGCGCCTCACCGAAGAACTCGTTCTGCGGCAAGTGCTCGGTGATGAACTCGCGGTAGGCGACTTCGTTCACGTAACGCACGCCGTGGCACAGGATGACCTTTTCGAAACGCTCATAGGTCTCGGGGTCCTGAATCACGCTCATGAACGGCGCCAGGCCTGTGCCAGTGCTGAGCAGATAAAGATGCTTGCCCGGCTTGAGATCGTCCAGCACCAGCGTGCCCGTAGGCTTCTTGCTGATGATGATCTCGTCGCCTTCCTTGAGATGCTGCAACTGCGAGGTCAGCGGACCGTCAGGCACCTTGATGCTGAAGAACTCCAGATGCTCTTCCCAGTTAGGGCTGGCAATCGAATACGCACGCATGAGCGGACGACCGTTTGGCTGCTGCAGACCGATCATGACGAACTGACCGTTCTCGAAACGCAGACCAGGGTCGCGGGTGCACTTGAAACTGAAGAGGGTGTCGTTCCAGTGATGGACGCTGAGGACACGCTCGTGGTTCATGTTGCTCATGTACGTGGGAACTCCTGAAAATTTCGTGCGCGCAGGGGCACGGCGCTATTGCGCGATATTCTAGTGGCAGACACAATATCTGTTAAATGAATTATCAAGATATGGGTTATCGGTTATATAGATATGCGATTCACTCTTCGTCAACTTCAGGTCTTTGTCGCCGTCGCCCAGCAGGAAAGCGTCTCACGCGCTGCCGTGCTGCTTTCACTCTCACAGTCGGCTGCCAGTACATCGATCACCGAACTGGAGCGTCAGTCCAGCTGCCAGCTCTTCGACCGCGCCGGCAAACGACTGAGCCTCAATGCCACGGGACGCCAGTTGTTGCCCCAGGCGGTTGCCCTGCTCGATCAGGCCAAGGAAATCGAAGACCTGCTCAACGGCAAGTCAGGTTTCGGCTCGTTGGCC
This sequence comes from Pseudomonas sp. AC016, assembly GCF_979253365.1. Taxonomy (NCBI): domain Bacteria; kingdom Pseudomonadati; phylum Pseudomonadota; class Gammaproteobacteria; order Pseudomonadales; family Pseudomonadaceae; genus Pseudomonas; species Pseudomonas sp. AC016. The sequence goes on along the minus strand of NZ_CEEDCC010000001.1, from coordinate 4,830,647 downwards.
GTCGGCGCGACGCTGACCATCGGCAACTATCTGGCGACGCTGTTGATCGGTGGCTACATGCAGCGTCATCCCGAAAGCCAGGTGAAACTGCATGTGCAGAATACGGCGCACATCGTGCAACAGGTGGCGCATTACGAAATCGACCTGGGGTTGATCGAGGGCGATTGCAGCCACCCCGATATTGAAGTGCAGTCCTGGGTCGAAGATGAACTGGTGGTGTTCTGTGCGCCGCAGCATCCGCTGGCCAAGCGAGGCCAGGCCACACTGGAGGAACTGACGCGCGAAGCCTGGATTCTGCGCGAGCAGGGATCCGGCACCCGGCTGACGTTCGATCAGGCCATGCGTCATCACCGTAACGGTCTGAACGTGAAGCTGGAACTGGAGCACACCGAGGCCATAAAACGTGCGGTGGAATCAGGGCTCGGCATCGGCTGCATTTCCAGGCTGGCGCTGCGCGATGCGTTTCGTCGTGGCAATCTGGTGGAATTGACCACCCCGGATCTGGACCTGTCCCGGCAGTTCTACTTCATCTGGCACAAACAGAAGTACCAGACCTCCGCCATGCGCGAATTTCTCGACCTCTGCCGGGCATTTACCGCCGGAGTGCAGCGCAGCGACGAAATCGTGCTCCCGAGCCTGTACTGATCAACGATTCAGGTTCAGCCCAGCAGAACGATGCCCCACACCAGACCGATCATGGTCAAGGCAATGAACTGTGCAGCGCTGCCCATATCCTTGGCGTTCTTGGACAGCGGATGCAGGTCCAGAGAGATCCGGTCGATGGCCGCCTCGACAGCGGAGTTGAGCAACTCGACGATCAACGCCAACAGACACACGGCTATCAGCAATGCGTGCTCGCCTTTACTGACAGTCAGAAAAAACGACAGCGGAATCAGCACCACATTGAGCAGCACCAGCTGACGGAAAGCGGCTTCGCCCTTGAAAGCGGCGGTCAGGCCATCCAGGGAATAACCTGCGGCGTTGAGGATTCGTTTCAGACCGGTTTGGCCTTTGAAGGGCGACATAGAGAGGCTGCTGTACTGTAAGGAAGAGGAAAGCTAAGGGAACGCAGGTCAAAAAAGCGTGAACATTTCCATGACTGGCGGTTAGCTGGCGGAGATCGATTCGAGTTGTTGCAGCAGCAACGCTGCCTGGGTCCGGGTACGCACGCCCAGCTTGCGGAAGATCGCGGTCACATGGGCCTTGATGGTGGCTTCAGAGACGCTCAGCTCAAAAGCGATCTGCTTGTTCAACAGTCCCTCACACACCATGGTCAACACCCTGAACTGCTGCGGCGTCAGGCTGGCGAGCCCGGCACTGGCGGCTTTGGCCTCATCCGACACGCTGATGGTTTCGTTGACCTGCGGCGGCCACCACACGTCGCCCCCCAGAACGGTACGCACCGCATGCTGAATGGCCTCAAGCGAACTGGACTTGGGAATGAAACCGCTGGCACCGAATTCTCTGGAGCGAACAACGATGGACGCCTCTTCCTGCGCCGACACCATGACGACAGGGATCTGCGGGTATTGCCCCCGCAACAGCACAAGACCGGAAAAGCCATAGGCGCCGGGCATGTTCAGATCAAGCAATACCAGATCCCAGTCTGTCTTCTGCTCCAGATGCGATTCCAGTTGCGCGATGCTTTCTGCCTCGACCAGCCGTGCATCAGGCCCCAGACCGATGCTCAACGCCTGCCGCAGCGCACTGCGAAACAGAGGATGATCGTCGGCGATCAGGATGTCGTAGGTCATGTGTTGATCCTGTTTTCATAGTGAGGGCCCGCAACGCAGGCCGCTCAGCAGGGCATCCGGAAATGCCGGCAAATTCACGTTGCCCGATAGGGCAGGTGCAGCACCAAACCCGGTGAATCGGCGTCCAAGCGGCGCCAAGCATGCCCAGCAACACCATGACGGTCAAGCATGAAGCACCCCGGAGCCGAGGATAAGATGGCAATCAGCCAACCACCGAAGCAGTTAACGCCGGGCAGGCTATATAAAAGCCTTTAAATGGTTGTGCGCCGCGTCATCCGGATCAATCGGTCGCTGGTACTTGGCGCCCAGATAATGAGCGCTGAACACATCCAGATAAGCATCAAGCACGCCACTGGCGCTGACATCGTCGGCCAATTCCAGGCACAGCGCAGCCACTTCTGCCGTACAGAAATGGTCATCGCGCCTGGACCGCCGCAATCGGTAGCGAGATATCTGCTCGGGCTCCAGGCTCAGCACCGGAAACTTCTCAAGATACGGGCTTTTGCGAAACATCTTGCGTGCTTCGGTCCAGGTGGCGTCCAGCAGAATGAACAACGGCCGCTTGCCGTCTTCGCGTGACACCTGGGTCACTACCCGCTCTCTCGCGACGAACTCACCCGGAAACACGATGTACGGTTGCCATTGCGGATCATCCAGCAACGCCAGCAGCTGCTCGTCGACCTCGATGCGCGACCAGCCGAACGCGTGCGTGTCTTCGATGACATCGGCAATCAGCCAGCCGGTATTGGTCGGTTTCAAAGGCTCGGTGTCGTACATCAGCAGGCACATGCCCGAATCAGCCGCGACCTTGGGTCGCCATGCACATAAACAGTAGCTGGAGATGACCCGGCAATCCGGGCAACGTGGCGCACGCGAGCCACGGGCGATGAACGGTTTGGTACTGCGGGCCAGTCGCTCATCGCGCAGGCGGGAGACGGCGTGGCTCATTGCAGCACGCACCAACTGAGGGAATACATCGACACCACGAGAACTCGGCAGGAATAAAGTGTGCGCAGTTTATCAGAGCGCCGACCGTTCAACCCTAGGCTGTGTGAAGAGTCCTGTCTTATACTGCTGCGCCATCCAGACCCGCAGTCGGCAGGTTATCCCGGAACGCACTTTGAAGTCGCTGGTCCAACGGCCAGCTACTTAATCAGGAGAGTTTAATGCTGCGCCTCATCGCCCCTACCCTTACGCTTTTGCTCGTTGCTCCGCTGTGCGCCCAGGCGGCGTCAAAGCAGGAGTTCGAACTCAGCAAGATGCTGGAAAAAGTCGCGAAGGAAAGCAGCGTCGGTACGCCTCGAGCGATCAACGAAGACATTCTGGATCAGGGCTACACCGTCGATGGTAACGCACTGATCAACCACCTGAGCGTACGGGAAGGCCAGGCGCAGCAAATGCGCGCCAACCCGGACGCCATGCGTAACCAGTTGGGCAACAGCGTCTGCCATAACAATGGCTACCGTCAGCTGATGACCAAAGGTGCCGTGCTCAAGTATCAGTTCACCGAGTACAAGACTAACAAAGCGATCGCGACCCAGACCTTCCAGGCCTCGGACTGCACGGTCAAACCCAAGAAATAAGCCGCTCTGCCCTTCCCGTGCGCCTGCCCCTCAGGCGCACGCCAGTCTCGTTTCGAGACATCCTGCAGCGCCTCCAACCTGAAGACGAACCGAGAACCGATGGCCTTTTTGAAGGCGTCGGCACATCATCGATTCGACACACAAGCCAGACTGGCGCTATAAACTTCTGACAGCCAACCGGTACTTTTCAGGCACGTGGACGACAGAACGACACGTTCATGTGCCCCTATCGTTTCTTGTGAACCAGGGAAACAGACAGAATCCATACGATCCGGTATCGCTCAGCTCATCTTTTTGACGATCAGGCTGGAGCGGATCGAGGAACCTGCAGGAGGAGATATATTGAATGCCGTATGTACCTAACGATCTTCTGTCCAGACACTTTCAAAGCAATGGCCTGGACCTGACCGGCAAGATTGAAGAACACATTCATCAGGTCGCGCCAGGAAGCCCCAATCTTGCGCTTTACCGAGACATGATGCTGACCGTGCTGCGCATGGCTCAGGATGATCGCAATCGCTGGAACGCCAAGATAACCCTGCAGACCCTGCGCGAACTGGACAACGCCTTCCGCGTACTGGAGCGATTCAAGGGGCGGCGCAAGGTGACAGTGTTCGGCTCGGCCCGAACGCCACTGGAACATCCTCTGTATGCGCAGGCCACGGACCTGGGCGCTAAACTGGCGCAGTCCGACATGATGGTGATCACCGGAGCAGGCGGCGGCATCATGGCTGCGGCTCATGCGGGAGCAGGCCTCAAGCACAGCCTGGGCTTCAACATCACCCTGCCCTTCGAGCAACATGCCAACGCGACGGTAGAGGGCACGGAAAACCTGCTGCCCTTCCACTTCTTCTTTACCCGCAAGCTGTTCTTCGTCAAGGAAGCCGACGCGCTGGTGCTGTGCCCGGGCGGTTTCGGCACGCTGGATGAAGCACTGGAAGTACTGACACTGGTTCAAACCGGGAAAAGCCCGCTGGTGCCTATCGTATTGCTGGATACGCCGGGCGGCAGCTTCTGGCAAAGCGCGCTGGACTTCATCAAGACGCAACTGGAAGACAACCACTACATTCTTCCCGCCGACATGAAGCTGATGCGGCTGGTCTACAGCACCGACGAAGCTGTGGATGAAATCAAACGGTTCTACAGCAACTACCATTCCAGCCGCTGGCTGAAGAGCAAGTTCGTGATTCGCATGCACCATGCGCTCAGCGAGCAGGCGCTTGCGCACATGCAGGAGACCTTTGCCGACTTGTGTGTCAGCGAGGGATTTCACCAGCACGGTTATCAGGGTGAGGAACACGATGAGGCTCAATTCAGCCATCTGACGCGGCTGGCTTTCACCTTTACCGGACGTAATCAGGGTCGGCTTCGAGAGCTGGTGGACTACATCAACTCGCCGGAGAACTGGTCGAAACCCTCGGGTGAACAACAGTCAGCGCATCAACGCGAACCGTTGAACGCCTGATATCAATCGTCCATGCCTCGGCCGCTCAACAGGCGGCCGATCATGTCCAGCGGGTAGCCTCGGTAACTCAGGAAGCGGCCCTGTTGGGCACGTTCACGCGCGTCAGCAGGCATGCGCCCGGCAAACTTGCGCTGCCAGGTTTCCTGAAGCTTTTCCTGCCAGTCCACGCCGCACTCTCTGAGCGCCTGCTCGATATCAGCACGCTGCAAGCCACGTTGACTCAGCTCTTCACGGATACGTACAGGCCCGTAGCCCGAACGAGACCGATAGGAAACAAAGCTTTCAAGGTAACGGGATTCAGAGAGCAGGCCTTCCTCGATCAGACGATCAAGAACGGCTTCGATATGCTCAGGGGAGGCGCCGCGCTGACGCAGTTTTCGCGTCAGCTCGACTCGACCATGCTCGCGTCGCGCGAGCAGGTCCATTGCAGTTCGCCTGACGGCGACGGGTGTATCAAGCACGGCAGACATGGATATCAGCTATCGGCGTCTGCTTCAGCCATGTCGTCAGCCACTGCAGGCTCGCGGGAACCAACAGCTTTGGTATCAACGCCAGGCGTCAGCAGCTTGTCGCGAATCTGCTTCTCGAGGGCGTTACCGATTTCCGGGTTATCTGCCAGGAACTTGGCCGAGTTGGCCTTGCCCTGACCGATCTTGCTGCCCTGATAGCTGTACCAGGCACCGGACTTCTCGAGGAAACCGTGCAGTACGGCCAGATCGATAATTTCGCCGTTGAGGTAGATACCCTTTCCGTAAAGAATCTGGAACTCGGCCTGACGGAACGGCGGAGCCACCTTGTTCTTGACGACCTTGACGCGGGTCTCGCTGCCGACCACTTCGTCGCCTTCTTTCACAGCACCAGTACGACGGATGTCCAGACGTACCGAAGCGTAGAATTTCAGTGCGTTACCACCGGTGGTAGTTTCCGGGCTACCGAACATCACACCGATCTTCATACGGATCTGGTTGATGAAGATCACCAGGCAGTTGGCGTTCTTGATGTTACCGGTGATCTTGCGCAGCGCCTGAGACATCAGACGTGCCTGCAGACCCACGTGCATGTCACCCATCTCGCCTTCGATCTCGGCCTTCGGAACCAGAGCGGCAACGGAGTCGACCACGATCACGTCGATGGCGTTGGAGCGCACCAGCATGTCGGTGATTTCCAGAGCCTGTTCACCGGTATCCGGCTGCGAGACCAGCAGGTCGTCGACGTTGACGCCCAGCTTGCCTGCGTACTCGGGATCAAGTGCGTGTTCGGCATCGACGAACGCACAGGTCGCGCCCATTTTCTGGGCTTGAGCGATGACCGACAGTGTCAGTGTGGTTTTACCGGAAGACTCGGGACCGTAGATCTCAACGATACGGCCTTTTGGCAGACCACCAATACCGAGTGCGATATCCAGACCGAGCGAACCGGTGGAAATGGCAGGAATCGCCTGACGGTCATGGTCGCCCATGCGCATCACGGCACCTTTACCGAACTGACGCTCGATCTGACCCAAGGCCGCAGCCAAGGCTTTCTTCTTGTTGTCGTCCATTGAAGTCCTCACGTAATCAAATTCAATTAGGGCCTTGATGGCCACAACACCTGTATAAGTAGACAGTATTATTCCACAGGGATCGACGCTCGCCTACCCCTGTTTTGGCATTTCTCCGCATGCGAGCGCGATGAGCCCCTTCAGCGCGGCTTTTACCGTTTGTCGGCGCACCTGCTCGCGGTCGCCAGCGAACCAGTGGCGCTGAGCAATGAGCCTGTCGCCGTCACCCCAGCAGATCCAGACCGTACCGACCGGCTTTTCGACCGAGCCGCCGCCAGGCCCCGCCACGCCGCTGACCGCGACGCCGAACCTTGCACCACTGTTGCGCTGGGCGCCGCGGGTCATGGCTTCGACGACAGCCTGGCTGACCGCGCCGACGCTGTCGAACAAGCCTTGCGGAACATCCAGCTGTCGCGTTTTCTGATTATTGGAATAAGTGACGTAGCCAGCCTCGAACCAGCCGGAGCTGCCGCCTGTACGCGTGATGGCTTCGGCGATGCCGCCGCCCGTGCAGGACTCGGCAGTCGTGACCTGCGCACCTATCGTTTGCAGAAGCTCGCCAAGCGAGGCGGCAAGCCGGGTTATGTCATCCACAGTATATTCCCGTTCAAATCTGCTGATCCTTGAAATCCGACCTGCTGAAACAAGCGGCTGTAAGGAAAGCCGCTTGCCCGATCATGTACGTTGCTTCTTTTTCGAAACAGGCTTTCTGACCGTTTCGACCGTCGTTTCCCTTGGCCTGCGTTTCGCCTCATCCAAGGGAATGAAGCGCCCGGTAACCGAATCCCTTGCTCGTTTAAGTGCCATATAAAAGTCCTTTTTCATAGGCCACCACTCACAGACGGTGGTGGTTCCAGGAGTCTATACAGCAATCACTAAGCTGTGGGCCTGCGGAAACCCGGGGTCACGATTGGGCCTTCACCAAACCGGGACTGCACCCGCGCAACGCGCGTGATAACCTTGCGCCCATCGCAAACACTCGGCAGACATCCCTCGGTAAACGGAGGGATCACACGTCGCACCCCGAGGTTTACCCACTCTTCTCAAGAACTTGCCCAAGCCACTGATGAATAAAGCAATTTCCGACCTCTCTTCGCACACTCCCATGATGCAGCAGTACTGGAAGCTGAAGAATCAGCATCTGGATCAGTTGATGTTCTATCGCATGGGCGACTTTTACGAGATCTTCTATGAAGACGCCAAAAAGGCCGCCAAGTTGCTGGATATTACGCTGACGGCACGCGGTCAGTCGGCGGGCCAGAGTATTCCCATGTGCGGCATCCCGTACCACGCAGCGGAAGGCTACCTGGCAAAGCTGGTGAAGCTGGGCGAATCGGTGGTGATCTGCGAGCAGATCGGTGATCCGGCGACCAGCAAGGGGCCTGTCGATCGCCAGGTTGTGCGCATCATTACGCCGGGCACCATCAGCGACGAAGCGCTGCTCGACGAGCGGCGGGACAACCTGATCGCCGCCGTGCTTGGTGACGAACGTCTGTTCGGTCTTGCCGTGCTGGACATCACCAGCGGCAATTTCAGCGTGCTGGAGATCAAGGGCTGGGAGAACCTGCTGGCCGAGCTCGAGCGCATCAATCCGGTCGAACTGCTGATCCCGGATGACTGGCCTCAGGGTCTGCCTGCCGAAAAACGTCGCGGCTCACGTCGCCGCGCCCCTTGGGATTTCGAGCGCGACTCGGCGCACAAAAGTCTGTGTCAGCAGTTCGCGACTCAGGACCTCAAGGGCTTTGGCTGTGAAATGCTGACCCTGGCGATCGGCGCGGCGGGCTGCCTGTTGAGCTATGCCAAGGAAACCCAGCGCACCGCCTTGCCGCACCTGCGCAGCCTGCGTCACGAGCGTCTGGACGATACCGTAATTCTGGACGGCGCCAGCCGCCGCAACCTGGAACTGGACACCAACCTGTCAGGCGGGCGCGACAACACGCTGCAATCGGTCATGGACCGCTGCCAGACAGCCATGGGCACGCGCCTGCTGACCCGCTGGCTGAATCGCCCGCTGCGCGACCTGACCATTCTGCAGGCGCGTCAGACGTCGATTACCTGCTTTCTGGAACGCTACCGTTTCGAAAACCTGCAGCCGCAACTGAAAGAAATCGGTGACATCGAGCGGATTCTGGCCCGTATCGGCCTGCGCAATGCGCGTCCTCGTGACCTGGCACGCCTGCGCGACGCCTTGAGCGCACTGCCCGAATTGCAACAGGCGATGAGCGAGTTGGAAGCGCCACACCTGCAACAACTGGCGCACACCGCCAGCACTTATCCAGAGCTGGCTGACCTGCTGCAGCGGGCAATCATCGATAACCCGCCTGCGGTGATTCGTGACGGTGGCGTACTCAAGACCGGTTACGACGCGGAGCTGGACGAGCTGCAATCGCTGAGCGAGAACGCCGGCCAGTTCCTGATCGATCTGGAAGCACGCGAGAAGTCCCGGACCGGCCTGGCCAACCTGAAAGTCGGCTACAACCGGGTTCATGGCTACTTCATCGAACTGCCCAGCAAACAGGCTGAACAGGCGCCCGCCGATTACATCCGTCGCCAGACCCTAAAGGGTGCCGAGCGCTTCATTACGCCGGAACTCAAGGAGTTCGAAGACAAGGCCCTGTCGGCCAAAAGTCGCGCGCTGGCCCGGGAGAAAATGCTTTACGAAGCATTGCTCGAAGACCTGATCGGCCATCTTGCCCCACTGCAGGATACGGCGTCGGCACTGGCCGAGCTGGACGTGCTGAGCAACCTTGCCGAACGCGCACTGAATCTGGACCTCAATTGCCCGCGCTTTGTGGCAGAGCCCTGCATGCGTATCGAGCAGGGTCGTCACCCGGTGGTCGAGCAGGTGTTGTCGACACCGTTCGTGGCCAACGATCTGGCACTGGATGACAGCACCCGCATGCTTGTCATCACCGGTCCGAACATGGGCGGTAAATCGACCTACATGCGTCAGACGGCGCTGATTGTCCTGCTCGCGCACATCGGCAGCTTCGTGCCCGCCGCTCAATGTGAACTGTCACTGGTAGACCGGATATTCACCCGGATCGGCTCCAGCGATGATCTGGCGGGCGGACGCTCGACGTTCATGGTGGAAATGAGCGAAACAGCCAATATCCTGCACAACGCGACCGACCGCAGCCTGGTGCTGATGGACGAAGTCGGCCGCGGGACCAGCACCTTCGATGGTCTGTCCCTCGCCTGGGCTGCGGCAGAATGCCTCGCCCAACTGCGCGCCTACACCCTGTTCGCCACGCACTACTTCGAGCTGACCGTTCTGCCGGAAAGCGAGCCACTGGTCAGCAACGTGCACTTGAACGCTACCGAACATAACGAGCGGATCGTATTCCTGCACCGCGTTCTGCCGGGACCTGCCAGCCAGAGCTACGGCCTGGCGGTCGCACAACTGGCGGGGGTACCAGGCAAAGTCATCACGCGCGCCAAAGAGCATTTGCAGCGCCTGGAGACCACCAGCCTGCCTCACGAGCAGCCGCGCACCAAACCGGGCAAACAGGCAGCGCCCATGCAGAGCGATCTGTTTGCCAGCTTGCCGCACCCGGTGCTCGATGAACTGTCGAAGGTCAAGGTCGACGATCTCACACCGCGTCAGGCGCTGGATTTGCTATACACATTGCAAACTCGACTGTGACGTGAGCCGTTACATGCTGTTAGAATCCCGCGCGGTCTGGGATGCGCTCAGCTTTTAGCCTGGCTGAGCAGCCGTTCGAGCCGCGTGAAGACGCAGCGAACCAAGGGTGAGTGGCAGGCGATGCAGTCAAACTGCTTCAAGGCCTTCATCAAAAGCACGTGTTTTCATAGGGCCGGGAACCGTCCCGAACCTGGCAACCCTGTCTGGAAGGGCTCTGCCGCAGCCGCCTGAGGAGAGAATTAGAAATGACCTTCGTCGTCACCGACAACTGCATCAAGTGCAAGTACACCGACTGTGTGGAAGTCTGTCCGGTGGACTGCTTCTACGAGGGCCCGAACTTCCTGGTGATTCACCCGGACGAGTGCATCGACTGCGCACTGTGTGAGCCTGAGTGCCCTGCGAACGCCATTTTCTCCGAAGACGAGATTCCGGCCGGTATGGAAAACTTCATCGAGCTCAACGCCGAGCTTGCCGAGGTATGGCCGAACATCACAGAGAAGAAGGAGGCACTGCCGGATGCGGCAGAGTGGGACGGCAAGACAGGCAAGATTGCAGATCTGGAACGCTAGAATCCGGACTCAAAAAAGGCCCTCTTGAGGGCCTTTTTTCATTCTGAATGAGATGAAGCTACTGAGCTGATGAAGTCTCGATAAAAAGGGGCGGTATGACCCGCCCACATTTTTTCCTGATCCCTGTAATCCCTTTTCATCATCCTGATGAATCGCCTCATGCGATGTCCCTGACCTTCATCCTTGAAAGCCTGTACCGGTCCGTTGGTACAGCCCTGATAGTAGAGATTTGGCGCAGCACGGCAACCAGCCAAGCGCGCCAAAATATTTCCGCTTCTACCTTAACGGTTTTATAAACTCATAGGGATCAGGGGGTTAAGAGGCACATGAAACGAATGTTTGGTAAATCTCACTTACAAAGCCTGGATAACTTACAGGTTGTGTACGCAATGACGTACACGGCATGTGTCTCATGGGGACGCTTTCGGGGATCGGGCTCCATACCTTCGAGCAGTCTTTGAATGATGAAGACCATATAAAAAGCCGACATGAACAGGTTGCTCAGGTCGGCTCTTGTAACGCGGCTGAAGTTTTTTACTGGAAGAGCGATTCGCTCGAAAGACCGTTTTTCTCAAGGATTTCACGAAGACGCTTGAGGCCCTCGACCTGGATCTGTCGAACACGCTCACGCGTGAGTCCGATTTCCAGACCTACATCTTCAAGCGTACTGCTTTCATGTCCCCGCAGTCCGAAACGGCGTATGACCACTTCGCGCTGCTTTTCGGTCAGCTCGCACAGCCACTGATCAATGCTTTGCGAAAGATCGACATCCTGCAGAAGCTCACAAGGGTCTGTAGGACGATCGTCTGTGAGCGTATCGAGCAACGTCTTGTCAGAATCCGGCCCAAGCGATACATCAACCGAAGATACCCGCTCGTTGAGACCCAGCATGCGCTTGACCTCACCTACCGGTTTTTCCAGCAGGTTGGCGATCTCTTCAGGAGACGGTTCGTGGTCGAGCTTCTGGGTCAGTTCTCTGGCCGCACGCAGGTAGACGTTCAGTTCCTTGACGACATGAATCGGCAACCGGATGGTCCGGGTCTGATTCATGATGGCTCGTTCAATGGTCTGGCGAATCCACCATGTGGCGTAGGTAGAAAAACGGAAACCGCGTTCAGGATCGAATTTTTCGACCGCCCGGATAAGGCCCAGGTTGCCTTCTTCGATCAGATCAAGCAATGAAAGACCACGATTGACGTAACGTCTGGCGATTTTCACCACCAGCCGCAGATTGCTTTCAATCATGCGTTTGCGCCCAGCCGGATCTCCACGTTGCGACAAACGCGCAAAGTGAACTTCTTCTTCCGGAGACAACAGCGGAGAGAACCCTATTTCATTGAGATACAACTGGGTAGCGTCGAGCGCCCGAGTGTAATCAATATATTTATGTTGTTTGAGCGATGACGACGGCTTGGCCTTCGCACGACCCGAGGCGGCAGTAGACGGCTGCTTCTCGTTCGGCGATTGCTCCAGGACAATGCCAGCTTCCATGAGAAGCACGTCATCATCGATGTCAAACTCCGGCGCTTCGTTGCTAAGAGCCATTGTTATAGTCCTTTGGTGAGTTCGACCTCAAGCTCCAGCGACGCCTATATCCGTGGCAACGCTTGAGCCTGTTCCTTTTGCGTCAGGAACAGGCGGCAACAATCAACGACGTGGCAGGAATTCCAATGGGTCTACAGGTTTACCTTGTCGGCGAATCTCAAAATGCAGTTTCACCCGGTCAGTTCCTGTTGACCCCATTTCGGCAATCGTCTGCCCAGCCTTGACCTGCTGTCCTTCCCGTACCAAAAGCCTGCGGTTATGACCGTAGGCACTGACGTAGGTATCGCTGTGTTTGATGATGATCAATTCGCCGTAGCCCCGTAATCCACTTCCGGCGTAAACAACTGAACCATCAGACGCTGCCAAAACAGGCTGTCCCAAATCACCGGCGATATCAATTCCTTTATTCAAACTACCGTTTGAGGAAAATTTTCCTATCAATATGCCACTCGAAGGCCAGGTCCAACCGCTGGGAGACTTGCCTGCAGGCCCGGTCGCAGTGGTTGCGGAAGGCGGAATGACAACAGGTACAACCGCCACCGGCTTGGACATTACCGTCGTTTTCACCGATCCCGAATTGCTGGTCGTCGTTGAAGTGCTGGTCACCGGACGACCCGATGCAGGTGCCGACGCTACGCTCTGTGTTGAAGAGGAGCGCCCGTCAAAGCGAATCGTCTGACCGGGTTTGATGGTGAACGGTTCGGGAATCTGGTTGCGGGCAGCCAGTGCTTTCCAGTCCCAGCCGTAACGGAACGCAATGGAAAACAGCGTATCGCCGCGTTTGACGACGTACTGACCGGTCGTGACCGTAGGACGCTGGGCCACAGCGTTGCCGTTGCGGTCGACCACGCGGACACCGCCTGAGGGCGAACTTGAACAGCCGACCAAGAGGACACTGAGCGCAATGCCAATCAACAGACGCTGATAACTTCTCGAAGACCTGAGCTGCTGAATGACTGTGTGACTCACCCGCCACTCCCTTTACTGGTGACTGAATTCAAAGATGCCTATTGTGCCGCAAGAACGGCGGGCAGCCAGTGCTTAAAACGCATCAAAAACGGTGTAATGGAAGATCCGCCTCATGATTCGATGCAATTTTGCCATCGTTCTCATGAACAGACGGTTGTAGACCGATGACAGGCGCCAGAATTCACTCGTGACCGCTGGCGTTTTTCAGGCAAGAGGGCCGTTCAATAGCGGCACGAAACGCACGGCTCCCAATACGTGTCGGGAAAAGCCGTTTTCCTCACGAATGATCAGCATCAATTGCTGGACCTCGCCCGCGCCGACCGGAATGACCAGCCGTCCACCGGGAGCCAGTTGATCAAGCAACGCCTGCGGCACGTCGGTAGCCACTGCCGTGACGATGATGCCATTGTAAGGGGCCAGCGCCGGCCATCCCTCCCAGCCATCACCCCAGCGGAAAACCACGTTGCGCAGGTTGAGTTCAACCAGACGCTCCTTGGCACGGTCCTGCAGGACCTTGATGCGCTCGACCGAGAACACCCGCTCCACCAGTTGCGCCAGCACGGCTGTCTGATAGCCCGAGCCGGTACCGATCTCCATCACCTTGTCCAGCGGCCCTGCCGCCAGCAGAAGCTCGCTCATGCGGGCCACCATGTAAGGCTGGGAAATCGTCTGGTTATGTCCGATGGGCAATGCAGTGTCTTCATAGGCGCGATGCGCCAGCGCCTCGTCGACGAACAGGTGACGTGGCGTCTTGCGGATCACATCCAGCACATGATTGTTCGACACACCTTCTTCGTACAGGCGTTGAATCAAGCGCTCGCGAGTACGCTGCGAGGTCATCCCGATCCCGCGACGTAACAGGTCATCTTGCTCGCGTGACATCAGCGCAGTCCCTCCAGCCAGGTGTTCAGGCTGCTGAAACCATCCTGATAGGTACGGTCCAGTTGCAGCGGCGTAATCGAGACATAGCCCTGCATGACCGCATGAAAGTCAGTCCCGGCGCCGCCATCCTCGGCATCGCCTGCGGCCGCTATCCAGTAACCGGCACGTCCTCGGGGATCGACGACCCTGATCGGCGCTGCAGCTCTGGCGCGATGACCCAGCCGGGTCAGTTGAATGCCACGGATGTGCTCCAGCGGCAGATTCGGGATGTTCACGTTCAACACCGTACGCGGTGGAAGATCGAGTTGCTCGTGGGCCTCGACCAGCAGGCGTGCGTAATGCGCGGCCGTGGCGAGGTTGTCCGGCTGGCGCGACAGAAACGAGAAGGCGAACGACGGCCGTTGCAGAAAACGGCCTTCCAGTGCCGCGGCGACCGTACCTGAGTACAGCACATCATCGCCAAGGTTGGCGCCCAGATTGATCCCTGAAACCACCATATCCGGTTCACGCTCCAACAGGCCGTTAAGCCCCAGATGCACGCAGTCGGTCGGCGTACCGTTCAGACTGATAAAACCATTGGCCAGCGTCTGCGGATGCAGAGGCCGGTCGAGTGTCAGCGAACTGCTGGCACCACTCTTGTCTTGATCGGGGGCAATCACCACGCATTCAGTGTAGTCCGCCAGCGCGCCATAGAGCGCCGCAAGGCCGGGCGCGCTGACCCCGTCATCGTTTGAAATCAGAATACGCATGGGCTGTCCGTCTGCCCAACCGGCACCAGATCGACAAGCTCGCGCACCAATACGGTGGCAAAGCATCCAGGCGGAAGGACGAATTCCAGTTGCAGAATGTCAGGCTCGGGATAATGCCACGTCAGCCGCCCAATGGGCAGCCGCAGGATGCGACGTTCGTGTTCCATTCCCGCCCTGATCAACCAGTCGCGAAGCGCCGGATGCTCAGCTGCGACGGCGTTTTCAAGCTCTGCGGTCTTGCCCAGCGCCGGAGAAGGACCTGCGCCCCACTGCGGACCGGTCGGGTGCAGGTCCAGAATGGCCAGCCGCGGATCACTGCATTCCTCAACGCCGGCCGGGAAAAAGCTGCGGCTGTCGGTGAACGCCAGCAGATCACCGACCTGGGCATGCTGCCAGCTGCCATTGGCAACGCGTGCGGCAAGAACCTGATTGAACAGGTAGCTGCGGGCCGTCGACAGCAGACGCGAGCGGACCGCGCGCTGCTCGGGCAAGGCCTGACGGGAGGCATAATCGCGAGCCTCGCCCAGGTTACCGCCCTGATAGCCGAAGCGCTGAGCGCCGAAGTAGTTGGGAATTCCGAGCCGGGCGATCGACTCGAGCCGCTGATTCAGCGCGTCCTTGTCAGCCGCCAATTGAGTCAGGCGCAAGGTGAAACCATTGGCTGCGTGCGCGCCACGCTGCAGTTTGCGCTTGTGGCGACTCATGCTGAGGATCTGCAGCGTCTCGTCCTGGGCGGCGGACAGATCGGGGTCGGCCTTGCCCGGCAACTGAATACTGAACCATTGACGGGTGAGCGCCTGACGGTCTTTCAAACCGGCATAGCTGACCGTACGCAATTGAACACCAGCAGCCCGGGCCAGACGGCGCGCGGCTTCTTCGGTATTGAGGCCACGTTTCTCGACCCACAGCCACAGATGCTCGCCATCGCCCGAAAGCGGAATATCGAGCACTTCATCGACCTGAAAATCTTCGGCGGTTGCCTTGAGAACAGCGCTTCCCAGTGCCTTGCCCCAGGCCGTTGGGCCTAACAATTCAAGTTCGGTCATGCGCGCAGCAACAACGCGACGGCATGCACAGCGATGCCTTCTTCGCGGCCGGTGAAGCCGAGTTTTTCAGTGGTGGTGGCCTTGACGTTGACCTGATCCAGTTCGACCTGCAGGTCTTCGGCAATCAGCGCGCGCATGGCGTCGATATGAGGCGCCATTTTAGGTGCCTGGGCGACGATGGTGGCATCGACGTTACCGACCTTCCAGCCCTTGGCCTGCACTTGCTTGAGCACGTGACGCAGCAGCACGCGGCTGTCCGCGCCTTTAAACTGCGGATCCGTGTCCGGAAAATGCTTGCCGATGTCGCCCAGCGCCGCAGCGCCTAGCAGTGCGTCGCTCAGAGCGTGCAGCAAAACGTCGCCATCGGAGTGGGCCAGAAGACCGAAACCGTGCGCAATCCGCACGCCGCCCAAGGTGATGAAGTCGCCTTCAGCGAAACGGTGCACATCATAGCCGTGGCCAATACGCATAAAAAAACGCCCTGAAAAAAGTCAGGGCGTGATTCTACCTGCTTTGGCACGGCTTGGGTTTGTCAGAGACGCCGCACATCAACAGGACGGCCAGTCAAACCCGCTCAGCTATCGAACAACGCGCTGGCATGATGACGCAGGTGGTCTTCGATGAAGCTGGCGATGAAGAAATAGCTGTGGTCATAACCGGGCTGCATCCTCAGTGTCAGAGACTGCTGTGCCGATTTGGCGGCCTGAACCAGTGTCTCGGGCTTGAGCTGATTGACGAGAAAATCATCCCGGTCGCCCTGATCCACCAGAATCGGCAGTTTTTCCGTCGCCTCGGCCATCAGCACACTGGCATCCCACTCGCGCCAGCGTGAACGGTCTTCGCCCAGATAACGGGAAAACGCTTTCTGCCCCCAGGGACAATCCATCGGGTTGCTGATCGGCGAGAACGCCGAGATCGATTTGTAGCGACCCGGATTGCGCAAGGCACACACCAGCGCGCCGTGCCCGCCCATCGAATGACCGCTGATGCTGCGTGCCTGCGAAGCCGGGAAATGCGTTTCGATCAGCGCAGGCAGTTCGGTGACCACGTAATCATGCATCTGGTAATGACGGGCGTAGGGCTGTTCGGTGGCGTTGAGATAGAAGCCTGCGCCCAGACCGAAATCCCACGCACCGTCCGGATCGCCCGGCACGTCGGGGCCACGCGGGCTGGTGTCCGGCGCGACGATGATGATGCCCAGTTCGGCGGCCACTCGCTGGGCCGCTGCCTTCTGCATGAAATTCTCGTCGGTACAGGTCAGGCCGGACAGCCAGTACAGCACTGGCAGCTTGCCTCCCTGCTCTGCCTGCGGCGGCAGATACACGGCAAACACCATGTCGCAGCCCAGTACCTGAGAGTGGTGCTTGTATCGCTTGTGCCAGCCGCCGAAGCTTTTCTGACAGGAGATGTTTTCCAGGCTCATGGTCGACTCCGAACGACGGGCAGCAGCCCTGATTGGCGCACGCTGCCCATCGTCACTGTTTAGAAGTGGATGACAGTACGAATGCTTTTGCCTTCGTGCATAAGGTCAAACGCCTTGTTGATGTCTTCCAGACCCATGGTGTGAGTGATGAAGGTGTCCAGCGGGATCTCGCCGGTCTGAGCCATGTCGACATAGCTCGGCAACTCGGTACGCCCCCGCACGCCGCCGAACGCCGAACCGCGCCAGACGCGACCGGTCACCAGCTGGAAAGGCCGGGTGGAGATTTCCTGACCGGCACCGGCCACGCCGATGACGACCGACTCGCCCCAGCCCTTGTGGCAGCACTCGAGTGCTGCACGCATCAGTTGCACGTTGCCGATGCACTCGAACGAGAAATCCACGCCGCCGTCGGTCATGTCGACGATGACTTCCTGGATCGGACGATCAAAGTCCTTCGGATTCACGCATTCGGTGGCGCCCAACTGCTTGGCGATCTCGAACTTGGCCGGATTGATATCGATGGCGATGATCCGCGAAGCCTTGGCTTTCACCGCACCGATCACGGCCGACAGACCAATGCCGCCCAGGCCGAAGATGGCCACGGTGTCGCCGGGCTTGACCTTGGCGGTATTGAGCACCGCGCCGATACCGGTGGTGACGCCGCAACCGAGCAGGCAGACCTTTTCCAGCGGTGCCTGTTTGTCGATTTTGGCGACCGAGATTTCCGGCAGCACGGTGTATTCGGAGAAGGTCGAGGTGCCCATGTAATGGAAGATCGGCTCACCCTTGTAGGAGAAGCGAGTGGTGCCATCCGGCATCAAACCCTTGCCCTGAGTGGAGCGGATTGCCTGACACAGGTTGGTCTTGCCCGAGCGGCAGAATTTGCACTGGCGGCATTCTGGGGTGTAAAGCGGGATGACGTGATCACCGACCACGACAGAGGTGACACCCTCACCCACCGCTTCGACGATAGCCCCGCCTTCATGTCCCAGAATCGAAGGGAAGATCCCTTCAGGATCGGCACCGGAAAGCGTGTAGGCGTCAGTATGGCAAACGCCGGACGCCACGACACGCAGCAGCACCTCGCCCGCCTTGGGCATGGCGACATCCACTTCCACGATTTCCAGTGGTTTCTTGGCCTCAAAGGCGACAGCAGCACGTGACTTGATCATCAATCTTCTCCGGCGAACTAAAACAAGGTGTGCAGTGTAGTACAGTGCCAATTGGCGAGTAATAGAGCCAAAAGCAAAACATTAATGCTGTACAGGGATAATCGATGTACACCAATCGCTGGGAAGGCCTCGATGAGTTCGTGGCGGTGGCCGAATGTGGCCAGTTCACTGCAGCAGCGCAGCGTCTGGGGGTGTCCTCTTCACACGTCAGCCGTCAGATCGTCCGGCTTGAAGAACGACTGCAGACTCGCCTGCTGTACCGCAGCACACGCAAGGTGGCGTTGACTGAAGCCGGTCAGACATTCCTGCATCACTGCCAGCGTCTGCAGGATGGACGCGAAGAAGCACTGCGCGCGGTGGGCGACCTCACCAGTGAACCCAAGGGACTGTTGCGCATGACCTGCGCCGTGGCTTACGGCGAGCGTTTCATCACGCCACTGGTGACTCGCTTCATGGACGTTTATCCGCATCTGCGGGTCGACATCGAGTTGAGCAACGACACACTCGATCTGGTCCACGAAGGCATGGACCTGGCGATACGGCTGGGACGCCTGCAGGACTCACGCATGGTGGCCACGCGCCTTGCACCTCGCCAGATGTACCTGTGCGCAGCACCGTCCTACATCGCACGCTACGGCCGTCCTCACAGCCTGTCGGAATTGAGTCGCCACAACTGTCTGATCGGTGGCAGCGATACCTGGTTGTTGCAGCAGAACGGACGGGAATTCTCTCAGCGTGTGCAGGGCAACTGGCGATGCAACAGTGGTCAGGCCGTCCTCGATGCGGCGTTGCACGGCGTCGGTCTGTGCCAGCTACCGGATTATTACGTGCAGAAACACCTGAAGAGCGGCGCGCTGATTTCGTTGCTGGAGATGCATCAGCCGCCCAACACGGCCGTCTGGGCGCTGTACCCACAGCAACGGCACCTTTCGCCCAAGGTGCGCAAGCTGGTGGACTATTTGAAGGAAGGTCTGTTGATGCGAGATGAGTACCGGCAGTAGCTGACGAAACTCTCAGCGACCGAACTCGCCCCGACGCAAACGCAGCCATTCAAGGTCTTCAGGTCGGGTGACCTTGATGTTGTCGGATCGTCCCTCGATCAGACGCGGCGACTGACCCGCCCACTCAATGGCTGAAGCTTCATCCGTGATGCTGACATCAGAGACCAGACTGTCCGCCAGCGCACGATGGAGCGCTCCAAGGCGGAACATCTGCGGCGTATAGGCTTGCCATATCATGCTGCGATCAACCGTTTCAGTTACGCGACCATTGCTGTCAGCGCGTTTGAGCGTGTCTCGCGCCGGAACGGCCAGCAGGCCTCCGACCGGGTCATCCGCCAGTTCGCTGAGCAGGTTGTCCAGGTCGCTACGGGCCAGATTCGGACGCGCCGCGTCGTGAACCAGCACCCAGTCATCATCACTGGCGCCCTGCGCATGCAGATGCAGCAAAGCGTTGAGCACCGAACCTGAGCGCTCCTTGCCACCGTCCACCCGCTGGATCCGGGAATCCAGCGCACAGGGCAAAGCGGGCCAGTAAGGGTCGTCCACGGCAAGGCTGATCACCAGACCCTTGAGACGGGGGTGATCCAGAAAACTTAACAGGCTGTGTTCGAGAATGGTCAGGCTGCCCAGTTGCAGGTACTGCTTGGGCCGATCTGCTGCCATACGGGCACCAATGCCCGCTGCAGGTATCACCGCCCAGAAGGCAGGGAGAAAGTCTTTCATGACACCTACTTTTTATTATTGCGCGAGCTGATAGAGGGTCTCGCCGTCCTTGACCATGCCCAGCTCATGGCGCGCACGTTCCTCGACGGTTTCCAGCCCTTTCTTCAATTCCATGACTTCAGCATCCAGCACGCGATTGCGCTCCAGCAACACCTGATTCTCGGCATGCTGATCCGCGATCTGCTGATTCAGGCTGGCCACTTGCGCAAGGCTGCCATTACCCACCCACAGGCGATATTGCAAACCGGCAAGCAACAGCAGCAGGATGAGGAACAACCAGTTAGGACTGCGCATTGAAATATCAGGTACCCAGTAGAAAAGACGGCAGAGCCAACACAACAAACAAATGACTGAGGGCATTGAGCCTGACATAAGCCAGGCTCAATCACTCCAGGTTAAAGCGGAGCGTCAGCATCGGCAGGGCGGACGGAACCGGATGAACCGTTTTCCCGCAACGCCCTGCGTCTTTTACCATCTATGGATCAACCGCGAAACTCGGCGCGGCCGTTATAAACGGCTTTGGAACCCAGTTGCTCTTCGATACGCAGCAGCTGGTTATACTTGGATACACGATCGGAACGGCACAGGGAGCCGGTCTTGATCTGGCCAGCAGCCGTGCCCACGGCCAGATCGGCAATGGTCGAATCTTCGGTTTCACCGGAACGGTGCGAGATCACGGCAGTGTAACCGGCAGCCTTGGCCATCTGAATGGCTTCCAGCGTTTCGGTCAGCGTACCGATCTGGTTGAACTTGATCAGGATCGAGTTGGCGATCTTCTTGTCGATGCCTTCCTTCAGGATCTTGGTGTTGGTCACGAACAGGTCGTCGCCCACCAGCTGGATCTTGTCGCCGATCTTGTCGGTGAGAATCTTCCAGCCTGCCCAGTCGGATTCGTCCAGACCGTCTTCGATGGAGATGATCGGATGCTTGCTGACCAGATCAGCCAGATAGTCGGCGAAACCGGCAGAATCGTATTCGCCTTCTTCGCTGAGCTTGTACTTGCCGTCCTTGTAGAACTCGCTGGCCGCGCAATCCAGGGCCAGGGTCACATCGGTGCCCAGCTTGTAACCGGCGTTGGAAACGGCTTCGGCGATGGCGCTGAGCGCTTCTTCGTTGGACGCCAGGTTAGGCGCAAAACCACCTTCGTCACCCACGGCGGTGTTCAGGCCACGTGCCTTGAGAACAGCCTTGAGGTGGTGAAAAATCTCGGTACCCCAACGCAGACCTTCAGCGAACGACTTGGCGCCCACCGGCTGAACCATGAATTCCTGAATGTCGATGTTGTTATCGGCGTGCTCGCCACCGTTGATGATGTTCATCATCGGGACTGGCATCGAGTAGACGCCCGGCGTGCCGTTCAGATTGGCGATGTGCGCGTACAGCGGCAGATCCTGATCCTGGGCAGCGGCCTTTGCGGCAGCCAGGGATACAGCGAGGATCGCGTTGGCGCCCAGGCTTGCCTTGTTCTCGGTCGCGTCCAGCGCGATCATCGCGTGGTCCAGCGCCTTCTGGTCTACCGGGTCCTTGCCCAGCAGCAGGTCGCGGATCGGACCGTTGATGTTGGCGACTGCCTTCAGAACGCCCTTGCCCATGTAACGGCTCTTGTCGCCATCACGCAGCTCCAGCGCTTCGCGCGAGCCGGTTGAAGCACCGGACGGCGCGCAGGCGCTGCCAATGATGCCGTTATCGAGGAGCACATCTGCTTCCACGGTGGGATTGCCACGGGAGTCGAGAACTTCACGACCTTTGATGTCGACGATTTTTGCCATTGTTGTAAACACTCCAAGATTGACGAAAACGACGCAGCTGGAAAACGATGTTCGCAATCAGACGCAGAAAACGGCAGGCCTGAATGCGACAACCCCGTCACGAATGACGGGGAACGGCACTTTACCGGAGAACCCTGCTCAAGCGGTCTCTACGATCGGAAAACTTTTCACAAGTTCATCCAGCGATTTGAGCTGAGCCAGGAAGGGCTCCAGCTTGTCCAGGCGCAATGCGCAGGGACCATCGCATTTGGCGTTGTCAGGATCCGGGTGGGCCTCGAGGAACAGACCGGCCAGATTCTGGCTGATACCCGCCTTGGCCAGGTCCAGGACCTGAGCGCGGCGACCACCGGCTGAGTCGGCACGACCGCCCGGCATTTGCAGGGCATGGGTCACGTCGAACAGAATCGGGTACTCGAACTGCTTCATGATGCCGAAGCCGAGCATGTCCACCACCAGGTTGTTGTAACCGAAGCTGGAACCGCGCTCGCACAGGATCAACTGATCGTTACCGGCTTCTTCGCACTTGGTCAGGATGTGCTTCATTTCCTGAGGCGCGAGAAACTGGGCTTTCTTGATGTTGATGACTGCACCGGTCTTCGCCATCGCGACCACCAGGTCGGTCTGGCGCGACAGGAAAGCAGGCAACTGGATGATGTCGCACACTTCGGCAACGACAGCAGCCTGCTCGGGCTCATGCACATCAGTGATCAACGGCACGTTGAAGGTGCGCTTGATCTCTTCGAAAATGCGCATGCCCTCTTCCAGGCCGGGACCACGGTAGGACGTCACCGAGGAACGGTTGGCCTTGTCGAAGCTGGCCTTGAACACGTAAGGGATACCGAGCTTTTCGGTAACCCGCACGTATTCTTCGCAGACCTGCATGGCCATGTCGCGGGACTCCAGCACGTTCATGCCACCGAACAGAACCATTGGTTTGTCGTTGGCGATCTCGATGGAGCCTACGCGGATGATTTTCTGAACCATGTGCTTATCTTCCCTATCAGGCATTCTTTTGACGTTGAGCCAGTGCGGCTTTCACGAAACCGCTGAACAGCGGGTGACCGTCGCGCGGCGTCGAAGTGAACTCCGGGTGGAACTGGCAAGCCACGAACCATGGATGATCAGGCGCTTCGACCACTTCGACCAGCGCACCGTCGCCGGAACGGCCGGAAATCTTCAGGCCGGCTTCGATCAACTGCGGCAGCAGGTTGTTGTTCACTTCGTAGCGATGGCGATGACGCTCGACAATCACGTCATTCTGGTAGCAATCGTGAACCAGCGAGCCCGACTCCAGTTGGCATTCCTGGGCGCCGAGACGCATGGTGCCACCCAGATCGGAGCTCTCGGTACGGGTTTCCACAGCACCGGTCGCATCTTCCCACTCGGTGATCAGACCCACGACAGCATGCGCGCTGGTGCGGTCGAATTCGGTGGAGTTGGCGTCTTTCCAGCCCAGCACGTTACGGGCAAACTCGATAACCGCCACTTGCATGCCCAGGCAGATACCCAAGTACGGAACCTTGTTTTCACGAGCGAACTGAACGGCTGTGATCTTGCCTTCAACGCCGCGCAGGCCGAAACCGCCCGGAACCAGAATCGCGTCCACGCCTTCGAGCAGGCCAGTGCCCTGATTCTCGATGTCTTCGGAATCGATGTAGCGCAGGTTGACCTTGGTGCGGTTGGTGATACCGGCGTGGCTCATGGCTTCGATCAACGACTTGTAGGCGTCGAGCAGTTCCATGTACTTGCCGACCATCGCGATGGTGACTTCGTGTTCAGGGTTGAGCTTGGCATCGACGACCTTTTCCCACTCGGACAGATCGGCGCCGCCGCACTGCAGACCGAAACGCTCGACGACGAAATCGTCCAGACCCTGCGAATGCAGGATGCCAGGGATCTTGTAGATGGTGTCGGCGTCTTCCAGCGCAATGACCGCGCGCTCTTCAACGTTGGTGAACTGGGCGATCTTGCGACGCGACGAGGTGTCGATCGGGTGATCGGAGCGGCAGACCAGAACATCAGGCTGCAGGCCAATGGAACGCAGTTCCTTGACGGAGTGCTGGGTCGGCTTGGTCTTGGTTTCACCGGCGGTGGCGATGTACGGCACCAGTGTCAGGTGCATCAGCATCGCGCGGCGTGCGCCGACTTCGAAACGCAGCTGACGAATGGCTTCGAGGAAAGGTTGGGACTCGATGTCGCCGACCGTGCCGCCGATTTCGACCAATGCCACGTCGGCATCGCCTGCACCCTTGATGATGCGGCGCTTGATCTCGTCGGTAATGTGCGGAATGACCTGAATGGTCGCGCCCAGATAATCACCACGGCGCTCTTTGCGCAGGACGTGTTCGTACACACGGCCAGTGGTGAAGTTGTTGTTCTGGGTCATGGTGGTGCGGATGAACCGCTCGTAGTGACCCAGGTCCAGGTCGGTTTCAGCGCCGTCGTGAGTGACGAACACCTCACCGTGCTGGAACGGGCTCATTGTGCCTGGGTCCACGTTGATGTAGGGATCCAGTTTGAGCATGGTGACTTTAAGCCCCCTCGCCTCCAGGATGGCCGCCAATGAAGCCGAGGCAATGCCTTTCCCCAATGAAGAAACAACACCGCCCGTGACGAAGATGTAGCGCGTCATGAAAAACCCTAGAAGTCTGCGTTAAAGCGGTCAGAGCCGCCGGGGAAAGCGAAGGAAGGCCGAAGCCCCCGATTACCGACAAAATTCACGGTGCACTCCCGAAACTGCTGCGTTGAAACCGACCGGCCGAAAGCCTGCCTATTACGCGCTACATTTTAAGAAATCGCCCCGTAAATACGGGTTGGTAACCGGCAACTTGTGTTGTTTCAAAAGAACCAACAGAAGCTGTATCAAGAAGGGAGCGTAGTCTACCTGAAAGGCCCTTTCAGCTCAAACTTTGGTCGCTGGTCGGTGCTGCCCAGCGCAATTGCCAGCTTCCATTGGGTGAAGCGTCCAGTCCAGCCAGCCCGGCGACCGCCAGCAGTTGGTCATCGCAGTACAGCAGCGGCAATCTGCCGCGGACGAACGTAGGCACACCGTGCTCGTTGAACAGGCGTTTGAGATCGCGATGACCTCGTCGTGCCACTTGCATGACTTCGCAGCCCTGACGATAACGCACCTCGAGCGGCCCTTGCGGCGCATCGCCCTGTATCGAGACACGCCCGTTACCGGGAAGGCTCAACCGCTGGTGAGGATCAGGCCAGATGAATACGCCTTCGACGGGGCGAAGCCAGGCCCGGGGCAGCCACCAGATGTGTCCCCGGGTGCGATGCAATTCTCCGTCGACCAGTCGCCAGACCGGCTGTGCGCCCTCTCCCGCGTCGCGCAAGGTGTCCCAGCCCGCCCAGTGATCGGTATCAGGCAAGCGGGTAAGTGGCGCGAGCCAGTGACGCAGTGCGTTGCGTTGGCGAGTCGCGGACAAATCTGCAAGAGGCCCGACAGCCAGCACGGGAAGGCCGAGCCAGACAAAGGACGTAGTGGCTTGAGCGGCGGCCAGATCCTGCTCGGCAAGCTCTCCCAGGAGCTCCTGGGCTTCGCCGAGATGACGGGCAGTGCGCGCCATACTGGAAACAGCCTGCGGCCATCTGGAGGTCAGCAACGGCATGACCTGTGCGCGCAGGAAATTACGGGAAAAGCGGACATCGTCGTTGCTGGAGTCTTCGATCCAGCCAAGGCCGTGCTCGCGTGCATAGCCTTCGAGTTCGCCACGCGAACAGTCAAGCAATGGCCTGACCAGATGCCCTTTTCCGAGCGCACGAGACTCAGGCATCGCCGCAAGCCCTCGAACACCTGCACCGCGCATCAAACGAAACAGCAATGTTTCAGCCTGATCGTCGCGGTGCTGTCCCGTCAGCAACACCTCACCCTCGCCCACCTGCGCCGAGAATGCTGCATACCGAGCCTCGCGGGCTGCCTGCTCGAGGCTGGCGCCTGACTCCACGTTCACTCTGATCATCTGCAGCGGCATATCGAGCGCCTGACAGACCTGCCGACAATGCTCAGGCCAGTCATCGGCAGCAACCTGCAGACCGTGATGAACATGAATCGCTTTCAGAGCGGGCAAAGTTTTGCGCCTGGCCAGTTCAGCCAGAAGATGCAACAGGACAGTGGAATCGAGACCGCCGGAGAAACCGACGTGCCAGACAGGCGCATCGCGCCAGGGCGCCAGGGCTTGGAGCAGCCTGGTGGGGAGATCATGACCGCTATGGCTTGAATGGGTCATTGATAAGGCCATTTGAAAAGTGTTGCTACACGCACGAGCGCAGGCTGCGCCACCAATGCCAACGCCAAATCCCTGAAGCGACAAAACTGTGGGAGACGCCTCCCACAGTTTTGCGTTTGCCATGAGAGGTGCCGCGTCAGCAACACAGCGCCCTCTCCACGATCACCTTACAAGCCGTAGCTCATCAGACGATCGTAACGACGGGCCAGCAGCGCGTCGTTGTCGAACTTCTTGAGCATTGCCAACTGGCTGCTCAGCTCTTCACGAATCGAAGCCGAGGCGGCAACCGGGTCGCGGTGTGCGCCGCCCAATGGCTCGGTGATCACCTTGTCGACGATGCCCAGGCCTTTCAGGCGCTCGGCGGTAATACCCATGGCTTCGGCGGCGTCCGGCGCTTTCTCGGCGGTTTTCCACAGAATCGAAGCGCAGCCTTCCGGCGAGATCACCGCGTAAGTCGAATATTGCAGCATGTTCAACTGGTCGCACACGCCGATGGCCAATGCACCGCCCGAGCCGCCTTCGCCGATGACCGTGGCGATGATCGGGGTTTTCAGACGCGCCATGACACGCAGGTTCCAGGCAATCGCTTCACTCTGGTTGCGCTCTTCAGCATCAATGCCAGGGTAGGCGCCCGGTGTGTCGATGAAGGTCAGGATCGGCATTTTGAAACGCTCGGCCATTTCCATCAGACGGCAGGCTTTGCGATAGCCTTCAGGGCGCGGCATGCCGAAATTGCGGCGTACCTTTTCGCGCACTTCACGGCCTTTCTGATGACCGATCACCATCACAGGCTGACCTTCAAGACGCGCAACGCCGCCCACGATGGCCGCGTCGTCGGAGAAGTGACGATCACCGTGCAGCTCATCGAACTCGGTGAAGATGTTCTGGATGTAATCCAGTGTGTACGGGCGACGGGGATGACGCGCCATGCGCGCAATCTGCCAGCTGGTCAGGTTGCCGAAGATACTTTCGGTCAGAGTCCTGCTCTTGTCCTGCAACCGGGAGATCTCGTCACCGATGTTCAGCGAGTTATCGTTGCCCACCAGGCGCAGTTCTTCGATTTTGGCTTGCAAGTCAGCGATAGGCTGTTCGAAATCCAGAAAATTCGGGTTCATAGGCATCCGTCTTGGGTCGACGGCCAAGAGGCCGGCCGGTTGATCCGTCTGCGCCTTTCCCTCAGGGAACAGGCGCGGTCAGGTCGAAATTAAAATTCAGGGCTGAGCGCAGATCTAGCCTGCGGCCTTCAGCGATACTGGAGAAAGACGTTCTCACGTCCGAACTGGTCACGCAGCGCTTGAATCAAGCTGTCTGCGGGATCGATTCGCCATGCTTCTCCGAACTGCAGCAACGCTTTGGCATCCTTACCGGTGTAATCCACCGTGATCGGACAGGCGCCACGATGGCGCCTGCACAGATCGCCGAGCCAGCGCAGCCGGTCACCCTTGAGCGCATCGGCATGCACCGTCACTCGCAGGCTTTCAGCCAGATTGGTCCGCGCATCCTCGATGCTCATGACGCGCTTGGCACGCAGCCTCAAGCCGCCGGAGAAGTCATCATTACTTACTTCGCCTTCAACCACCACCATAGCATCGGTCTGCAACAGTGACTGAGCCGAATGGAAGGCTTCGGCAAACAGTGACGCTTCGATGCGCGCCGAGCGGTCATCCAGGGTGATGAACCCCATCTTGTCGCCCTTCTTGTTCTTCATCACCCGCAGGGCAATGATCAGGCCTGCCACCGTCTGGGTGTCTCTGGCCGGTTTCAGGTCGATGATGCGCTGCCGGGCGAAACGACGTATCTCACCCTCGTATTCATCGATCGGGTGTCCGGTCAGGTAGAGACCCAGGGTTTCCTTCTCGCCACGCAAGCGATCCTTGAGGCTCAGCTCACGGGTCTTGCGATGATTGGCGTAGACGTCTGCATCTTCTTCGACGAACAGACCGCCAAACAGGTCCGAGTGACCACTGTCGCGGCTTCGCGCAGTCTGCTCTGCCGCCTGAATGGCTTCTTCAAGGGCCGCGAGCAACACCGAACGGTTACGGTCGATGTTGGCCTGATAGGCCTTGGGTTCCAGTTCAAAATATGGGCCGAGACGATCCAGCGCACCACTGCGGATAAGACCATCGAGGGTCCGCTTGTTCACGCGCTTGAGATCGACCCGGGCGCAGAAATCGAACAGGTCCTTGAAAGGCCCTTTCGAGCGCGCCTCGGTGATTGCCTCGACCGGCCCCTCGCCCACGCCCTTGATCGCGCCCAGACCATACAGAATCCGGCCATCGTCGCTGACGGTGAACTTGAACTCGGACGTGTTCACGTCCGGCGCGTCGAGGCGCAGCTTCATGGTGCGCACTTCTTCGATCAAGGTCACGACCTTGTCGGTGTTGTGCATATCCGCCGACAACACGGCCGCCATGAACGGCGCCGGGTAGTGAGTCTTCAGCCAGGCGGTCTGATACGACACCAGACCGTACGCGGCGGAGTGGGACTTGTTGAAACCGTAACCGGCGAATTTTTCCACCAGGTCGAAAATGTTACCCGCCAGATCCGGGTCGATATTGTTGGTCTTGCAGCCGTCGATGAAACCGCCGCGCTGCTTGGCCATTTCCTCGGGCTTTTTCTTACCCATCGCACGACGCAGCATGTCTGCACCGCCGAGGGTATAGCCCGCCATGACCTGCGCAATCTGCATCACCTGTTCCTGATACAGAATGATGCCGTAGGTCGGTGCCAGTACAGGCTTCAGGCCTTCATACTGATAGTCGACGTGCGGATAGGACAGCTCGGCGCGACCGTGCTTACGGTTGATGAAGTCGTCCACCATGCCCGATTGCAGCGGCCCCGGACGGAACAGGGCCACCAGTGCGATGAGGTCTTCCAGGCAGTCGGGCTTGAGCTTTTTGATCAGCTCTTTCATGCCCCGCGACTCGAGCTGGAACACGGCCGTGGTCTCGGCGCGCTGCAACAGCTGATAGGTCGGCATGTCATCCAGCGGGATGAACGCGATGTCCAGCGGCGCTTCGTTGACCTTGGCGCGGTCGCGGTTGATGGTTTTCAGCGCCCAGTCGATGATGGTCAGGGTTCGCAGACCGAGGAAGTCGAACTTCACCAGACCTGCCGCCTCGACGTCATCCTTGTCGAACTGGGTTACCAGACCGTCACCGGCTTCGTCGCAATAGATCGGCGAGAAATCCGTCAGCTTGGTGGGCGCAATCACCACGCCCCCGGCGTGTTTGCCCACGTTACGCACGACACCCTCGAGCTTGAGGGCCATCTCCCAGATTTCAGCCGCCTCTTCATCGACCTTGAGGAAGTCGCGCAGGATCTCTTCCTGTTCAAAGGCCTTCTCGAGTGTCATGCCGACTTCGAACGGGATCATTTTCGACAGGCGATCCGCAAGCCCGTAGGACTTGCCCTGCACCCGCGCCACGTCCCGCACCACCGCCTTCGCGGCCATGGAACCGAAGGTGATGATCTGGCTCACTGCGTTGCGGCCGTATTTCTCGGCCACATAGTCGATAACCCGATCACGACCATCCATGCAGAAGTCGACGTCGAAGTCGGGCATCGAAACCCGCTCCGGGTTCAGGAAGCGTTCGAACAGCAGGTCGTATTCAAGCGGATCGAGGTCAGTAATCTTCTGTACGTACGCCACCAGCGAACCGGCACCCGATCCACGGCCAGGACCTACCGGCACGCCGTTGCTCTTGGCCCACTGGATAAAGTCCATCACGATCAGGAAGTAACCGGGGAACCCCATCTGGATGATGATATCCAGCTCGAAATTCAGCCGGTCGACATAGACCTGGCGCTTGGCTTCGTAATCTTCGGTGGTGTCCTTGGGCAGCAGGACCGACAGGCGCTCCTCCAGACCATCGAAGGATACCTTGCGGAAATATTCATCGATGGTCGTGCCATCGGGGATCGGGAAGTTGGGCAGAAAGTGCGTGCCCAGCTTCACGTCGATGTTGCAGCGCTTGGCGATTTCGACGCTGTTGGTCAGCGCCTCGGGCAGGTCGCTGAACAGCTCGGCCATTTCTTCCGGGCTTTTCAGATACTGTTGATCGCTGTAGTTGTGCGAACGCCGAGGGTCATCCAGTGCGCGACCTTCACCGATACAGACGCGGGTTTCATGCGCTTCGAAATCGGTCTGCTTGATGAAACGCACATCGTTGGTCGCGACCAGCGGCGCGCCGTGGCGGTCAGCCAGGGCAACAGCGGCGTGCAGATGTTCTTCATCGTTGGCGCGGTTGGTGCGCTGCACTTCGATGTAGAAGCGATCCGGAAAGACCGTCATCCACTCACGCAGCAGCTCGTCAGCCTCGCCCGGATTACCGCCGAGCAACGCCATGCCAATCTCGCCTTCCTTCGCTGCCGACAGCGCGATCAGACCATCACTGGCCTGAGCGACCCATTCACGCTGGATCACGATCTGGCCGTTGCGCTGCCCTTCGATGAAGCCGCGCGAGATCAGCTCTGTCAGGTTGCGATAGCCCTGGGCGTTCATGACCAACAGACTGATACGGCTGAGCGCCGCGTCCTGGTCACGGCCAGCCAGCCACAGGTCGGCGCCGCAGATCGGCTTGATACCCGCGCCCTGGGCTGCCTTGTAGAACTTGACCAGCGAGCACATGTTGTTCTGATCGGTCACCGCGACGGCAGGCATGTTCATGCTGGTCAGCGCCTTGATCAGCGGCTTGACCCGGACCAGACCGTCGACCAGAGAGTATTCGGTGTGCAGGCGTAGATGAACGAAAGAAGCCGGCATGGTGATCCTATAGCGCGAAAACTGAAAACGAGGGCGCGATTGTAGCGAGACCTGACTGAAACGTCAGTCCTGCAACAACCCGATCGACGATGAAACCTGCGCCATCATGATGGCCGCTCGCGCCTCATGAGCAGCACGGACCGGCGCGAAGGAGCGCCGATGAATGGGGGTTGGCCCCAGACGAGCCAGAGCTTCGAGGTGTACCGGCGTCGGATAGCCCTTGTGACCACCCATGCCATACCCCGGATAAATGAGCTCGAACGCGGCCATTTCCCGGTCGCGGCTGACCTTGGCAAGGATCGAGGCTGCTGCAATCGCAGGCACTTTTGCGTCGCCCTGCACCACGGACGCCGAAGGCACTGACAACTGCGGGCAACGATTACCGTCAATCAAGGCCAGTTTCGGGGTGATGCTCAGGCCTTCGACAGCCCGTTTCATGGCAAGCATCGTGGCGTGCAGAATATTCAGCTCGTCGATTTCCTCGACTTCAGCCCGGGCGATGAACCAGCACAGGGCCTTTTCCTGAATTTCGTCGAACAGTTTCTCCCGGCGGGCTTCGGTCAGTTTCTTGGAGTCGTTGAGCCCCAGGATAGGCCTCGTCGGGTCCAGAATCACGGCAGCGGTGACCACAGCGCCGCACAGGGGGCCTCGCCCCACTTCATCGACACCCGCGACAAGGTCCTCGACCAGCGTGAAATCCAGACCTGTCTGTATCATTGGTTTACTCACAGTGAAGACGTTTGCCCAAGCAGACTCAGAACCGCATCGGCAGCCTGATTCGAGGCATCGCGGCGCAGCGTCCGGTGAATCTCGTCGAAGCCCTGAGTCTGCGCCTGACCTTCATCGATCAGCGGCAGCAGCGTTTCTGCCAGCGCTTCAGGTGTGGCCGCATCCTGCAGCAGTTCCGGCACCAGCAAGCGCTGAGCCAGCAGGTTGGGCAAAGACACATAGGGGCTTTTGACCAGTCGCTTCAGAATCCAGAAAGTAACCGGCGCCATACGATAGGCAACCACCATCGGTCGCTTGTAAAGCAGCGCTTCAAGCGTCGCCGTGCCGGAGGCTATCAAGACCGCATTGCACGCAGCGAGGGCCGTATGCGACCGACCGTCGAGCAGCGTGATCGGCAGATCGCGCCCCCGCAGCAGTTCTTCAATCTGGGTCCGACGCTGGGGGCTGGCACAGGGGAGCACGAAACGCAGGGTCGGACGCTGGGCGAGAAGGCGCTCGGCGGCATCGAAGAACAAGCCTCCCAGACGCCCTACTTCGCCACCGCGGCTGCCTGGCATGAGGGCAACAACTGGCACATCACCCGCCAGACCAAGCTCGCCACGAGCAACTGCACGGTCAGACTCAAGAGGAATCGTGTCAGCAAGTGGATGCCCGACAAAGCGGACCGGCACGCCTTTCTCTTCATAGAATCGGGCTTCGAACGGCAGAAGGGTCAGCATCAGATCGCAACCTTCGCGAATCTTCAGGACACGCTTCTGACGCCACGCCCAGACCGAAGGACTGACGTAGTGGACCGTCTTGATCCCGGCACGGCGCAGTTGAAGTTCGATATTGAGGGTGAAATCCGGGGCATCGATACCGATGAAGACATCGGGCTTTTCATTGATCAGCGTCTGAACCAGCAGCTTGCGTCTGGCGAGCAACTCGCGCAATCGGCCGAGCACTTCGACCAGCCCCATGACCGACAGGCGCTCCATGGGAAAGTACGACTGCATGCCCTGCGCTTCCATGAGCGGACCGCCAACGCCGATGAACTCGGCATCGGGATGCCGCGCCTTGATGGCACGCATCAGGCCTGAACCAAGGATGTCGCCGGAGGCCTCACCCGCCACCAGCGCGATACGCAATGGGCTTGCCATGTTCAGCGGGTAATGCCGCGGGTCGAAACCTGGATCGACTCGAGGAACACTGCCACTTCAGGGAAGAGCGCGGCAGGCTCGGCCAGATCGGCAACGGCCTGATCAATGGTCAGACCCTGGCGGTAGACAGTCTTGTAGGCCCGGCGCAGCGCATGAATGGCTTCCTCGGAGAACCCCCGACGACGCATGCCTTCGAAGTTCATGCTGCGCGCTTCGGCAGGGTTGCCGAACACGGTCACGAACGCCGGAACGTCCTTGCCGATGGCGGTGCCCATGCCGGAAAAGCTGTGCGCGCCGATATGGCAGAACTGATGCACCAGGGTGAATCCCGAAAGAATCGCCCAGTCATCAACATGCACATGACCGGCCAGCGCGGTGTTGTTGACCAGAATCACATGATTGCCGATCACGCTGTCGTGACCGATGTGCGCGTACGCCATGATCAGATTGTGATCGCCCAGCGTGGTCTCGGCGCGATCCTGGACCGTACCGCGGTGAATCGTCACGCCTTCACGGATCACATTGTGATCCCCGATCACAAGGCGAGTCTCCTCGCCCTTGTACTTGAGGTCAGGTGTATCTTCGCCTACCGATGAGAACTGGTAGATGCGATTGTGCTTGCCGATCCGGGTCGGTCCCTTGAGGACGACATGAGGACCGACCACTGTACCCTCGCCAATTTCCACACCGGGTCCGATGATCGACCAGGGGCCGACCTCCACGTTGTCGGCCAGAACGGCCGTCGGATCGATGATTGCGCGAGGGTCAATCAAACTCATAGCTTGCGTTCCGCACAGATGATTTCAGCGGAGCATACCGCTTTACCGTCAACAGTGGCCTTGCATTCGAACTTCCAGATCTGGCGCTTGGAGCTCAGAAAGTTGGCTTCCAGAACCAGTTTGTCACCCGGCAGCACAGGCTGACGGAAGCGCAGCTTGTCCGAACCCACAAAGTAATAAAGGGTGCCGTCGGACGGCTTCGCGTTCAACATCTTGAACGCCAGAATGCCTGCTGCCTGGGCCATGGCCTCAATGATCAGCACGCCCGGCATGATCGGATGCTGAGGAAAGTGGCCATTGAAAAAAGGCTCGTTGACGCTGACATTCTTGTAAGCGCGAATGGTCTTGTTCTCGATATCCAGTTCCGTGACGCGATCCACCAACAGGAACGGATAACGATGAGGCAGGTATTCGCGAATTTCTTTGATGTCCATCATTTCGAGGGGAAGCCTGTAGTAAAGATTAGGGGTGCTTCGCGATGGCGCAGCACCCCTCTACATCAAGGGGGCAGTTTATCGACTGTGCACGCTTGATATTAAAAAGGTATCAGCCATCAGATGGAGGATTACCGGCGCTGGTCACGGTCTCGACCATCTTTTCCAGTTTTTGCAGACGCCGGGCCATGTCATCGATCTTGCGCAGACGCGCCGCACTCTTGCGCCACTCGGCGGCTGGCTGCATTGCAGTGCCCGAAGAGTAGGAGCCTGGTTCGGTGATGGAATGGGTCACCATCGTCATGCCCGTGATGAAAACGCCATCACAGATCTCGATATGCCCCACCAGCCCCACGCCACCGGCCAGCATGCAGTGCTTGCCGATCTTCGTGCTACCGGAGATGCCTACGCAGGCCGCCATGGCCGTGTGATCACCGATCTGAACGTTGTGAGCGATCTGAATCTGGTTGTCCAGCTTGACCCCGTTACCGATCCGGGTGTCCGCCAGCGCACCACGGTCTATGGCGGTATTCACGCCGATCTCCACGTCGTCGCCAATGGAAACACCGCCAATCTGGGCAATCTTCTGCCAGACACCTTTCTCATTGGCAAAGCCGAAACCTTCTCCGCCCAGCACGGCCCCGGACTGAATCACCACACGCTTGCCAATGCGAACGTCGTGGTAAAGCGTCACACGGGGGGCCAGCCAGCCACCCTCGCCGATCTCGCAACGGGCACCGATAAAGCAATGTGCACCCACGGTGACCTGCGCAGCGATCCGTGCGCCGCTTTCGACGATCGCGAAAGCACCGATGCTGGCCGCAGGATCGACGACAGCATCGTCAGCGATGACCGCTGTCGGGTGGATACCGGCTGCAGCCTTCGGCTTGGGATCGAACAGATGGGAGATTCGGGCATACGCCAGATAAGGATCGGGCACCAACAGCGCGTCCCCGGCGAAACTGTCGGCATCTGCGGGCTTGAGCAGCACGGCAGCAGCCTGAGTGTCGATCAGGAATTTACGGTATTGGGGATTTGCCAGGAAGCTGATCTGATCAGGGCCGGCCTCTTGTAAAGTGGCCAGCCCATTGATGTCCTTATCCTGATCGCCACGTAACATGGCACCCAGGAACTCGGCCAACTGGCCGAGCTTGATGGTCGCGCTCATATTACTTCAGCTGATTCATGCGCTCGATGACCTGGCGAGTAACGTCATACTGAGGTTTGACGTCAATCACCGCACCGCGCTCGAATACCAGGTCGAAACCACCTTTCTTGATGACTTCTTCAACGGCCTGATCCAGCTTCGGCTTGAGCTGCTTGAGCATTTCACGGTCAGCAACGGCCTTGGCTTCGTTCAGCTCCTTGGACTGGAACTGGAAATCACGTGCTTTCTGCTTGAATTCAAGCTCCAGACGCTCGCGCTCAGGCTGAGCCATCTTGTCGCCGCCGCTTACCAGACGATCCTGGATGCCCTTGGCGCTGCTTTCCAGGCTTTTCAGCTTGGTCAGCTGCGGACCGAATTTCTTCTCGGCATCAACTGCGTATTTCTTGGCGGCGTCAGATTCCAGCAGGGCCATCTGATAGTTCAGTACAGCGATCTTCATGTCAGCAAAAGCAGGGCTTGCAACCAGAACGGTGGCCAGCAGTACCAATTGAGTCAACTTACGCACAATACAACTCCTACAGAATTCGTTGCGTTATCAAAGATCAGGCGCTTAGAAGGTCTGACCCAGGGAGAATTGGAAAACCTGTGTTTCGGAATCGTCGTCCGGCTTCTTGATCGGCATCGCCAGGGCGAAGCTCAAAGGACCAAGAGCGGTGATCCAGGTCACACCGACGCCGACAGAACTGGCCATGCCGGACAAATCGACGTTGTTGCATTCGACACGTTGACCATTGCGCGTTCTGCTGGAATCGCAATTGCTGTCGAAGACGTTACCCACATCCCAGAACACGGAGGTGCGCAGCGAGCGCTGATCCTTGATGAATGGCAGCGGGAACATGACTTCTACACCACCCTGGACCAGTACGTTGCCACCGAACGGCAGTGGATCCTGATCGGGGTCGACCGCTGTTCCAGGGTTGCGACCCGAACTTGGCGTGCTGCGAGGACCCAGCGTGCTGTCCTTGAAACCACGAACCGAGTTGAAGCCACCGGCGTAGTAGTTTTCATAGAACGGCAGGCCCGAGGTCGAACCGTAACCGTCGCCATAACCCAATTCGGTGTGCAGGCGCAGCGTGTAGTTGTCGGTGATCGGGTGGAAATACTGTGCACGGTAGTCAAGCTTGTAAAACGACAGGTCGCTTCCCGGCAGCGTGGTTTCGAACACCAGGCTCTGGGAATGACCACGGGTCGGCAGTACGCCCTTGTTCAGGGTGGACTCGGACCAGCCGGCGGACGCCTTGAAGTTCAGGAACTTGTCGCCTTCGCGGTTGGTGAAATCGAAGATTTCGTCAACGGTGTACGTACCGGTCTTGATCTCGTCCTGCTGTACGGTCAGGCCGTAGGTCAGACGGGAAGTTTCGCTGATCGGGTAACCCAGGCTCACACCGGCGCCAAGGCTGTCGACCGCATAGCTCGCCACGTCCACGTCGAGATCGTCGTAGTCGGTGGTGCGATAGAAGGCGTTGTAGCCCAGGCTGACACCGTCCGGCGTGTAGTACGGATCGACGTAGCTGAAGTTGTAACGGCTCTGGTACTCGGAACGGGTCAGACCGATGCTGACCTTGTTACCGGTACCCAGGAAGTTGTTCTGGCTGATCGACCCCCCCAGAATCAGACCGGCACTCTGTGCAAAACCGACGCTGGCGGTGATCGAACCGGACGCCTGTTCCTCAACCGCGTAGTTCACGTCCACCTGATCATCGGTGCCCGGCACGGCCGGCGTTTCGACGTTGACTTCCTTGAAGAAGCCCAGACGATCCAGACGGGTCTTGGACTGGTCGATCAGGTAGGTGGAAGCCCAACCGCCTTCCATCTGACGCATTTCGCGGCGCAGCACTTCGTCCGCAGACTTGGTGTTGCCACGGAAGTTGATACGGTTCACATAGGCGCGCTTGCCGGGATCGACCACGAAGGTGATATCGACCGTGTGATCTTCGTTATTCGGCGTCGGCACGCCGTTCACGTTGGCGAAGGTATAGCCTTCGTTACCCAGACGACGGGTGATCAGCTCGGAGGTCGTGGTCATGACCTTGCGCGAGAATACCTGACCTGGCTGAACCAGCATCAGGGACTTGACCTGGTCTTCAGGGACTTTCAGGTCACCGCTGAGCTTGACCGACTTGACGCTGTACTTCTCGCCTTCGTTGACGTTCACAGTGATGTAGACATTTTTCTTGTCAGGCGTGATCGAGACCTGGGTCGAGGCTATATCCATATTGATATAGCCACGGTCGAGGTAGTACGAACGCAGACGTTCCAGGTCGCCGGAAAGTTTCTCACGGGCGTACTTGTCGTCGTTCTTGAAGAAGGACAGCCAATTGGAGGTCTTGAGTTCGAACAGGTCGATCAGGTCCTCGTCGGGGAACACGGTGTTGCCCACGACGTTGATGTGCTGAATGGAGGCGACGGTGCCTTCATTGATGTTGATCTTGAGGCCGACACGGTTGCGAGGTTGCGGCACGACTTCGGCGGCAACCTCGGCAGAGTAGCGACCCTGGGCCACGTACTGACGCTGCAGTTCGTTACGCACGCCCTCGAGCGTGGCGCGCTGGAAAATTTCACCTTCAGCCAGACCCGATTGTTTGAGGCCTTTCATGAGGTCTTCGGTGGAGATCGCCTTGTTGCCTTCGATCTCGATGCTGGCAACAGAAGGACGCTCGACAACGGAGATGACGAGTACGTTGCCATCGCGACCCAGCTGGATATCTTGAAAGAAGCCGGTCTTGAACAACGCACGAGTGGCATCGACCAGACGACCGTCATCCGCCTGCTCGCCCACGTTGAGCGGCAGTGCGCCAAAGACACTGCCGGCGGAAACCCGCTGGAGGCCGTTGACACGGATATCGGAGATGGTGAAGGACTCGGCGTGAACTTCAGCGATCATCAGTGCGGCAAGAACCGCAGTTAGCAGCAGACGTTTCATGAAGTCCTTTCTTATTCCAACTGGCAATAAACAAACTGCCGCAAAATGCGGCAGATTCGCAACTCGGCAACGCTTTACAGTCGGCCCAGATCGTTGACCAGCGCGAGCAACATAACGCCCACAACCAGACTGATACCGATCTGCGCCCCCCAACCTTGAACCTTTTCCGAAAGGGGACGACCACGCGCCCACTCGATCAGATAAAACAGCAAATGCCCCCCGTCCAGGACGGGAATGGGCAGCAAATTCAGAACCCCGAGGCTTATACTCAGATAAGCGAGGAAGTTCAGAAAGTCTCCGATACCCGACTGGGCCGAAGCGCCCGCCACTTTAGCAATGGTTATCGGTCCACTCAAGTTTTTTACCGAGAGCTCACCGAACAACATTTTCTTGAGCGAATCCAGCGTCAGCACACTCATGGTCCAGGTACGCTTCACGCCCTCCGCCATGGCGGCGAAAGGACCGTAGCTGACCTCGCGGACCATTTCGGCTGGCCAGTCTACACCTTTGACGCCTGCACCCAGGTATCCGGCTGCCGCCTGACCTTCGCCACGCGCTGCCAGGGTGACAGGGATATCGAGCTGCGCACCATCACGCTCGATACGCAACGAAACCTTTGCCCCCGGACGCTCACGCACCCAGTCGACGACCTGCTGCCACTCGTTGAGCGGTTGACCATCCACAGAGATCAGACGATCCCCCATTCTGAGACCTGCTGCCTGAGCAGGTCCCTTCGGATCAAGCTCTTCCAGCACCGGCGGCAAGGCAGGTCGCCATGGGCGAATACCGAGGGACTTGATCGGATCGGGCTCTTCCGCGCCTTTCAACCAGTTATCCAGAACCAGCTCGCGGGAAGTATCGGCCGTAGAGCCAGGCTCACGAAGCGTGACAGCGACTGTACCGCTTTCGCCCAAGCGACGGACCAGTTGTAAATTGACCGCAGACCAGCCCGAAACAGGCTCGCCGTCGATGGACATGATTTCCTGCCCTGCTGCCAGACCGGCGTGCTGGGCGATACTTCCAGCTTCAACTGCGCCGATCACAGGACGAACCTGCTGCGTGCCCAGCATCGCCAGGACCCAGAAGAACGCAATGGCCAAAAGGAAATTGGCAACAGGACCTGCCGCGACGATGGCGAAACGCTGATACACCGTCTTGCGATTGAAGGACTGCTCGGCGAGCTCGGGCGGAACATTGCCTTCGCGCTCATCGAGCATCTTCACATAGCCGCCCAGAGGAATGGCCGCAACGACATACTCGGTGCCCTGACGGTCGTGCCAGCGCACCAGCGGCGTGCCGAAGCCTACGGAAAACCGCAGAACCTTCACACCACAGCGCCGTGCCACCCAGAAGTGACCGAACTCGTGAAAAGTGACCAGCACGCCCAGCGCAACCAGGGTGCCGACAATCATGTATAACGCACTCATCGACTTTCTCCGGGTACCGACTCATCGGCAAGTGTGTTTATCATCGCAGACCTTGGGACCTGCACGTGACGCACCACATCAATCCCTTCACTGATTCCTGCAGCTTCAACGACCGTGTCGTTCCAGCCACTGAGTGGCAAGCATTCGAGCCCGGCCATCTGCTGCGAATACCGCTTCGAGGTCTTCGACCTGAATGGCCGGCTCGAGATTCAACACATCCTCGATGATAGCGGCGATCTCCAGGTAACGAATACGCCCGTCCAGAAACGCAGCCACCGCAACTTCGTTCGCCGCGTTGAGCATCGCGGGAGCACTGCCGCCCGCCTCCGCCGCCTGACGAGCCAGTCGCAGACACGGAAAACGCTCTTCATCGGGTTCCTGAAAGTCCAGTTGGCCGATGCGAAACAGATCCAGCGGCGCCACACCCGATTCTACACGCGCAGGCCAGGCCAGCGCATTTGCGATTGGCGTACGCATGTCAGGATTGCCAAGCTGGGCGAGCACCGAGCCATCGACGTAATCCACCAGCGAGTGGATCACACTCTGCGGATGAATCACGACTTCCACCTGAGAGGGACGAGCATCGAACAGCCAGCAGGCCTCGATGAGCTCAAGCCCCTTGTTCATCATGGTGGCGGAGTCGACGGAAATCTTGCGCCCCATGGACCACACCGGATGGGCGCACGCCTGATCGGGTGTCACATGGTGCAGTTGATCCAGAGGCGTCTGACGGAACGGACCGCCCGAAGCGGTCAGCATGATGCGCCTGACACCGACCGCACCCAGACCGCGGGAAAAATCGGCAGGCAGGCATTGAAAGATCGCATTGTGTTCGCTGTCGATGGGCAGCAGGACCGCTCCGCTGTGACGGACCGCCTGCATGAACAGCGCGCCGGACATGACCAGCGCCTCCTTGTTGGCCAGCAGCACCTTCTTGCCCGCCTCGACAGCCGCCAGTGTCGGGCGCAGACCTGCTGCACCGACAATGGCTGCCATGACGGCATCGACCTGAGGGTGAGCCGACACTTGGCAAAGCCCTTCTTCTCCCACCAGCACGCGCGTGTCGAGCCCGACGGCAGCGAGATCATCCTGCAGCTTGCGCGCCGCGGCCTGCTCGGGCACCACGGCAAATTGCGGCGTATGCCTGATGCACAACGCCAGCAGCTCGCTCAGACGCGTGAAACCCGTCAGCGCAAACACCTGATAGAGCGACGGATGACGAGCGACCACATCCAGCGTACTCACACCGATGGAGCCGGTCGCACCCAGAACAGTGATCTGTTGCACACGACTCACATGACACCCCAGTCGGCAGCCCAGAGCAGCACTGCAAACACTGGAATGGCCGCAGTCAGACTGTCGATACGGTCCAGAACGCCGCCATGTCCCGGAAGCAGGTTGCTGCTGTCCTTCACACCCGACTGACGCTTGAACATGCTCTCGGTCAGATCACCGATCACCGAAATGAACACCACAACAGCAGCGCCCAGCAGACCGCCAATGAACTGAGCGACCGTCCAGTCGCGGGAAATGCCGACTGCCGCCGTAATACCGAGACTGACCGCCAGACCGCCGTAAACGCCTTCCCAGCTTTTACCCGGACTCACCTTGGGTGCCAGCTTGCGCTTGCCGAATGCCTTGCCCGAGAAATAGGCGCCGATATCGGCCGCCCATACCAGAACCATCACCGCAAGGATCAGCCAGTTGCCCAGCGGCCACTGCTTGATCAGCACCAGCCCCTGCCAGGCAGGCAGCAGGATGAGTAGACCGATCACCAGCTTGCAGGCGGCACTGGCCCAATGCTCACTGGAGTCCGGGTAGGTCAGCACCAGGAAGGTGGCTACCGCCCACCAGATGACGGCTGCAACCAGAACCCATGGCTCAAGGCCGGGCAGCAGGTACATGAGAAAAAGCAGCACAGCCACCACAGCGGCGTAGCCAATGCGCATCGACTGGGCGGCAAAGCCTGCAAGTCGAGCCCATTCCCATGCACCCAGCACGACCACGAAACCGATGAACAGCGCGAAGTACGCACCGGTCAGCAGAAAAAAGCCGCAAAGGGCAATCGGCAACAGAATGAGTGCCGTGATGATCCGTTGTTTCAGCATTAAGCCCGGGCTCCAGCTTCTACCTGCTCGCTCGTTTTACCGAAGCGACGTTGGCGGGAAGCGAAATCAGCCAGCGCAGCGCGCATGGCATCGTGTTTGAAGTCCGGCCAGAACAGGTCGGAGAAGTACAGCTCGGCATACGCCAGTTGCCAAAGCAGAAAGTTGCTGATGCGGTGCTCGCCACCCGTACGGATACACAGGTCCGGTAAAGGCAGGTCACCTGTGGCCAGGCAGGTCTGCAGCAGTTCCGGCGTAATGTCTTCCGGCTGCAGGTGACCGGCCTGAACTTCACGCGCCAGACGTTGAGCGGCCTGGGCGATATCCCACTGACCGCCATAGTTGGCGGCGATCTGCAGAACAAAGCGGCTGTTACCGGAAGTCCGCTGCTCGGCCTCACGCATTGCTGCCTGAAGCTCGGGATGAAAGCGCGAGCGATCACCGATGATTCGCAGACTGATGTCGTTTTCGTTCAGGCGCTTGGTCTCACGGCGCAAGGCCGTGAAGAACAGTTCCATCAGCGCACCGACCTCATCGGCGGGGCGCTGCCAGTTTTCACTGGAGAACGCGAACAGCGTCAGTACTTCGACCTTGGCTTCCGCGCACACCTCGATAACGGCACGCACGGCATCAACGCCCGCCTTGTGACCGGCAACACCTGGCAACAGGCGTTTCTTGGCCCAGCGATTATTGCCATCCATGATGATCGCAACGTGGCGTGGCACCGATGACGGCCCGGTCGGTTTTGTCTTTTCCATTAAAGCGCCCCGAACCTTATACGGCCATCAGGTCAGCTTCTTTTGTCTTGGTTGCAGCATCGATATCCGCTTCAGCCTTGTCAGTCAGCTTCTGGATATCGGCAGCGGCACGACGCTCTTCGTCTTCA
This sequence comes from Pseudomonas sp. AC016, assembly GCF_979253365.1. Lineage (NCBI taxonomy): Bacteria > Pseudomonadati > Pseudomonadota > Gammaproteobacteria > Pseudomonadales > Pseudomonadaceae > Pseudomonas > Pseudomonas sp. AC016. The sequence continues at coordinate 4,788,221 of NZ_CEEDCC010000001.1, read as the reverse complement.
CTGATTTCCTTATCCTTGACCAGCTTTTTCAGGTCACCCAGCGCATCGCGGCGAATGTTGCGCACAGCAACGCGAGCATCTTCGGCAGCACTGCGCGCCTGCTTGGTGAAGCCCTTGCGGGTCTCCTCGGTCAGGGCAGGCATGGAGATCAGCAGCATCTCACCAAGGTTGGTCGGATTGAGGTTCAGACCCGCGCTCTGGATCGCCTTGTCGACGGCTGCCAGCATGTTGCGCTCGAAAGCCACGACCTGCAGGGTACGCGAGTCTTTCACAGTAACGTTGGCCACACCGCTCAACGGGGTGTCGGCTCCGTAGTAAGGCACCATCACGCTACCCAGGATACTCGGGTGGGCCTTGCCGGTACGAATCTGGCCAAAGGCATGGCTCAGGGATTCGAGCGATTTCTGCATGCGCGCCTGAGCATCTTTCTTGATTTCGTTGATCATTGTTGAACTTCCTCGATCAGGGTTCCTTCGGCGCCACCGTGGACAATATTCAGGAGGGCACCGGGTTTGTTCATATTGAAAACGCGCAACGGCATCTTGTGGTCGCGGCACAGGCAGATTGCGGTGAGATCCATGACGCCCAGCTTGCGATCCAGCACTTCATCATAAGAGAGACGATCGAACTTCTCGGCATTGGGGTCTTTGAACGGATCTGCGGTGTATACACCGTCAACCTTGGTTGCCTTGAGCACCACGTCAGCGTCGATTTCGATAGCACGCAGACAAGCGGCCGAATCTGTCGTGAAGAACGGATTACCCGTACCCGCAGCGAAGATCACCACTTCCTTGGCGCTCAGATGACGCATGGCCTTGCGGCGATCGTAATGATCCGTCACACCGACCATCGAGATGGCGGACATCACGATAGCAGTAATGTTAGCCCGCTCCAGCGCGTCGCGCATGGCCAGCGCGTTCATCACAGTGGCCAGCATGCCCATGTGATCGCCGGTGACGCGGTCCATGCCGGCAGCACTCAGTGCCGCACCACGGAACAGGTTGCCCCCGCCAATGACCAGCCCGACCTGAACACCAATACCGACCAACTGGCCGACTTCCAGCGCCATGCGATCCAGCACCTTGGGGTCGATGCCGAACTCTTCCGAGCCCATCAGGGCCTCGCCGCTGAGCTTGAGTAGAATGCGTTTATAGCGAGCCTGATAACCACTGCCCTGCTGAGCCATTGCGAATCTCTCCTGCGGCGTTTTCTGAAAAAATCTGTGCGGGCTATATGGAGCCTGCGCTTACTCTAGCCTGACGCTCCGAGAGCGTCGGGAGAATGCAGCCTTGTGAGCCGATTCTCAAAGGAAATTATTCCTTTTCTCTTTCGACAAAGAGGCCGCACGCGTGAGCGGGCAGCCTCTTTGGGGCGACGTATGGAAAACCGTCTTACTTCTTGCTTGCAGCTACCTGGGCAGCTACTTCTTCAGCGAAGTTGTCGACTGGCTTCTCGATGCCTTCGCCTACCTTGTAGTAGGTGAACGATACGATTTCAGCGCCAGCTTTCTTCGCCAGAGCACCCACGGTCAGCTCAGGGTTCTTGACGAACGCCTGCTCTACCAGGCTTGCTTCAGCCAGGAACTTGGAGATACGACCGGCAACCATCTTCTCGACGATTTCAGCAGGCTTGCCTTTGATCTTGTCTTCGTTCAGTTGCAGGAAGACGCCCTTCTCGCGCTCGATCGCTTCGGCCGAAACTTCCGAAGGCAGCAGGAATTCAGGGTTGCTGGCAGCAACGTGCATCGCGATGTCTTTGGCCAGTTCAGCGTCGCCGCCTTTCAGGACAACCACAACGCCGATCTTGTTACCGTGCAGGTAAGCATTGACCACGTCGCCTTCGATACGCGCCAGACGACGGATGTTGACGTTCTCACCAACCTTGGCAACCAGAGCGGTACGCTCGACTTCCTGAGCTTCGATCAGCGGAGCTGCGTCGGTCAGTTTGTCAGCGAATGCCTTCTCGATGCTGCTGGTCACGAAGTTCTTGAAGTCGTCCTGCAGAGCCAGGAAGTCGGTCTGCGAGTTCACTTCGATGATGACAGCGGACTTGTTGTCTTCAGCAACCTTGACAGCAATGGCGCCTTCAGCAGCAACGTTGCCTGCTTTCTTGGCGGCCTTGATCGCGCCGGAAGCACGCATGTCGTCGATTGCCTTTTCGATGTCGCCGCCAGCCTTGGTCAAGGCCTTTTTGCAATCCATCATGCCTTCGCCGGTACGCTCGCGCAGTTCTTTGACCAACGCTGCAGTAATCTCTGCCATTTCAAAATCCTCTTGGATAGGTCTTCAACCATTCCACCCGACTGAACGGGCGTGCAATTCTTGAAAATTCAGGGTGGCAGCGGCACATGACACTAAATCCATGCTCGCCCACCAACAAATCATTTCCTAGGTGGCAAAAAGGGGGCTAAGCCCCCTTTTCGCGTACTGAGTAAACGCCAGGCGTTTTTACTCAGCCTTCTACAGCTGCTGCAGCTGGAGCTTCTTCGACGAATACGTCGGTGCCGCCAGCAACATTGTTACGACCACGGATTACAGCGTCAGCCATCGAACCCATGTACAGCTGGATGGCGCGGATTGCGTCATCGTTGCCCGGGATGATGTAGTCAACGCCTTCAGGGCTGCTGTTGGTATCGACAACGCCGATGACCGGGATGCCCAGCTTGTTGGCTTCGGTGATCGCGATGCGCTCGTGATCAACGTCGATAACGAACAGAGCGTCTGGCAGACCGCCCATGTCCTTGATACCACCCAGGCTACGATCCAGTTTTTCCAGATCACGGGTGCGCATCAGGGCTTCTTTCTTGGTCAGCTTGGCGAAAGTACCGTCTTCTGCCTGTACTTCCAGCTCACGCAGACGTTTGATCGACTGACGGATGGTCTTGAAGTTGGTCAGCATGCCGCCCAACCAGCGATGGTCGACGTACGGCGAACCGCAACGTGCTGCTTCTTCAGCGACGATCTTGCCAGCGGAACGCTTGGTGCCGACGAACAGAATCTTGTTTTTGCCCGACGCCAGGCGCTCAACGAAAGTCAGAGCTTCGTTGAACATCGGCAGGGTTTTTTCAAGGTTGATGATGTGAATCTTGTTACGCGCGCCGAAAATGTATTTACCCATTTTCGGGTTCCAGTAACGGGTTTGGTGACCGAAGTGGACGCCGCACTTCAGCATATCGCGCATGGTGACTTGGGACATGATAGTTCCTTGATAAGTCGGGTTAGGCCTCCACGTATCCCAATGACCAACCAGTGGCATGAGCCAAAGGCACCCAGGTCATCGTGTCGACACGTGTGTGGGTTTAAGCTTTCAGGACGGACCTTGGAAAGCGGCGCATTTTATATCACAAAAGGAAAGAGAACGGAACTCCAATCAAGTGCTTGTTTCGCCACGTCTTTGCCGCCGTCTCGCGTGCATATAAAGGAAGCGATGATCACTCGTCGCGCGGCGGTCTGGTAGAATCGCGCCTTTGCGCACAGAACGCGCACACGACATGCCGAGAGACCCTGTATGACTATCACCCTCAAAACCCCGGAAGACATCGAAAAGATGCGCATTGCCGGCCGCTTGGCCGCCGAGGTCCTGGAAATGATCGGCCCTCACGTCAAGCCCGGTGTCACCACTGAAGAGCTGGATCGCCTCTGCCACGACTATATCGTCAACGAGCAGCAGGCCATCCCCGCCCCACTGAACTACAAGGGCTTCCCCAAGTCGATCTGCACCTCGATCAATCAGGTCGTCTGCCACGGTATTCCCGGTGAAAAACCGCTCAAGAACGGCGACACCCTGAACATCGACGTCACGGTCATCAAGGATGGCTATCACGGCGACACCAGCAAGATGTTTCATGTAGGCACCGTACCGGTATGGGCCGAGCGCCTGTCGCAGGTCACTCAGGAGTGCCTGTACAAAGCCATCGAGATCGTGCGCCCGGGTACCAAACTGGGTGACATTGGCGCCGTCATTCAGAAACACGCGGAAAAGAACGGCTTTTCGGTGGTTCGCGAATTCTGCGGCCACGGCATCGGCAAAGTGTTTCATGAAGAGCCGCAGGTCATGCACTTCGGCGAAGCGGGCACGGGTATCGAGTTGCTTGAAGGCATGACCTTCACCATCGAGCCAATGATCAATCAGGGCAAGGCCGACACAAAAATTCTCGGCGATGGCTGGACGGCGATCACCAAGGACCGCAAGCTCTCTGCCCAGTGGGAGCACACGATTCTGGTGACTGCCGATGGATACGAGATTTTCACCCTGCGCAGCGACGACACCATCGCGCACAAATCGCCATGAGTGATCGATAGACCCGTCCAACCGTCCGACACGAGGAAACCCGCTCCATGCCGCAGGTAGATCCTGATTTGTTCGACCGCGGCCAGTTCCAGGCCGAACTGGCACTGAAGGCAAGCCCCATCGCTGCCTTCAAGAAAGCCATCCGCAACGCGCGCGACGTGCTGGACGCGCGCTTCAGGTCAGGGCGCGACATTCGTCGCCTGATCGAGGATCGCGCCTGGTTCGTGGATAACATCCTGTGTCAGGCATGGGATCAGTTCGACTGGAGCGAAGACGCTGACATCGCGCTGCTGGCGGTCGGCGGCTATGGGCGGGGCGAACTGCACCCCTACTCCGATATCGACCTACTGATCCTGCTGGACAGTGCAGACCACGAAATCTTTCGCGAGCCCATCGAGCAGTTTCTGACCCTGCTGTGGGACATTGGCCTGGAGGTCGGACAGAGCGTTCGCTCAGTGGATGAATGCGCACAGGAAGGCCTCGCCGACCTGACCGTCATTACCAACCTGATGGAAAGCCGGACCATCGCAGGCCCCGAGCGCCTGCGCCAGCGCATGCTGGAAGTCACCAGCCCGCGTCACATGTGGCCCAGCAAGGATTTCTTCCTGGCCAAGCGCGCCGAACAGAAAAGCCGTCACCACAAATACAACGACACCGAGTACAACCTTGAGCCGAACGTGAAAGGCTCACCCGGTGGCCTGCGCGATATCCAGACCATCTTGTGGGTGGCCCGGCGCCAATACGGCACCCTGAACCTGCATGCCCTGGCAGGTGAAGGCTTTCTGCTGGAAAGCGAGAACAACCTGCTGGCGTCTTCTCAGGAATTCCTGTGGAAGGTCCGCTATGCCCTGCACATGCTGGCCGGACGCTCCGAAGACCGGCTGCTGTTCGACTATCAGCGCAGCATTGCCAGCCTGCTGGGTTATGAAGACAGCGACGCCAAGCTCGCCATCGAACGCTTCATGCAGAAGTACTACCGCGTGGTCATGAGCATCGCCGAGCTGAGCGACCTGATCATCCAGCACTTCGAAGAAGTCATCCTGTCGGACGACGACAGCGGCACGCCGCAGCCCCTCAACTCCCGCTTCCAGTTGCACGACGGCTATATCGAAGCGACGCACCCGAACGTGTTCAAGCGTACCCCGTTCGCCATGATCGAGATTTTCGTGCTGATGGCCCAGCACCCGGAGATCAAGGGCGTGCGCGCCGACACCATTCGCCTGCTGCGCGAACACCGGCACCTGATCAACGACGACTTCCGCAACGATATTCGCAACACCAGCCTGTTCATCGAGCTGTTCAAGTGCGAAATCGGTATCCACCGCAACCTGCGACGCATGAACCGCTACGGCATTCTGGGTCTCTACCTGCCTGAGTTCGGCCACATTGTCGGCCAGATGCAGCATGACCTGTTCCACATCTATACCGTCGATGCGCACACGCTGAACCTGATCAAGCACCTGCGCAAATTGCAGTACACCGAGGTGTCGGAGAAATTTCCGCTGGCCAGCAAGATCATGGGCCGTCTGCCGAAGCCTGAACTGATCTACCTGGCCGGCCTGTATCACGACATTGGCAAGGGCCGTGGCGGCGATCACTCCGAACTGGGCGCGGTAGATGCCGAAGCCTTCGGCGTGCGTCACCACTTGCCGAACTGGGACACCCGTCTGATCGTCTGGCTGGTGAGTCATCACCTGGTGATGTCGACCACCGCGCAGCGCAAGGACCTGTCCGATCCGCAGGTCATCCACGATTTCGCTCAGTTCGTGGGCGATGAGGTTCATCTGGATTACCTGTACGTGCTCACCGTTGCCGACATCAATGCGACCAATCCCACGCTCTGGAACTCGTGGCGCGCCAGCCTGCTGCGCCAGCTGTACACCGAGACCAAGCGTGCACTGCGCCGTGGCCTTGAGAACCCGGTCGATCGCGAGGAACAGATCCGTCGCACTCAGATCGCAGCGCTGGACATCCTGGTGCGCAACGGCACTGATCCCGATGACGTCGAACAACTCTGGTCGGCTTTGGGTGATGACTACTTCCTGCGCCACACCGCAGGCGACGTGGCCTGGCACAGCGATGCGATCCTGCAGCAGCCCGCCGATGGCGGCCCGCTGGTGCTGATCAAGGAAACCACGCAACGGGAATTCGAAGGCGGTACGCAGATTTTCATCTATGCACCGGACCAGCATGACTTCTTCGCCGTGACCGTGGCAGCGATGGATCAGCTGAACCTGAACATTCACGACGCACGCATCATTACCTCCAGCAGCAAGTTCACACTCGACACCTATATTGTGCTGGACAACGAAGGCGGTTCGATCGGCGACAATCCGATACGCGTTCAGGAAATCCGTGAGGGCCTGACCGAAGCCCTGCGCAACCCGGATGACTACCCGACCATCATCAAGCGGCGCGTGCCCAGGCAGCTCAAGCATTTCGCCTTCGCGCCACAAGTCACGATTCACAACGATGCACAGCGCCCGGTCACCGTACTCGAACTGCTGGCCCCGGATCGCCCGGGCCTGCTGGCACGCATCGGCAAGATTTTCCTGGAGTTCGACCTGTCGCTGCAGAATGCCAAGATTGCGACACTGGGCGAGCGGGTGGAGGACGTGTTCTTTATCACAGATGCCGACAATCACCCGCTGTCCGATCCGCAGCTGTGCAGCCGATTGCAGGAGGCGATCATCAAGCAACTGAGTGTCAATTCGCAGCCAAGCGGCGAGATGCGACTCAGTATTTAACCTTCGACGCAGTCCTTGAGAGCCTTTACCTCATGAACAACGCCATGCAACTGCTTCAGCCTTATCCGTTCGAGAAGCTCCGTGCCCTGCTCGGCGGCGTGACGCCCAACCCGGAAAAACGTCCGGTTGCGCTGTCCATTGGTGAGCCCAAGCATCGCTCTCCCGACTTTGTCGCCAAAGCGCTGGCCGACAACCTGGACCAGATGGCGGTCTATCCGACCACACTGGGCATCCCGGCACTGCGTGAAGCGATTGCAGGCTGGTGCACGCGCCGGTTCGACCTGCCTGAAGGCTGGATGGACCCGGCACGCAACGTTCTGCCGGTCAACGGCACACGCGAGGCGCTGTTTGCCTTCACGCAGACTGTGGTCAACCGCAGCGACGACGGGCTGGTCATCAGCCCTAACCCGTTCTATCAGATCTATGAGGGCGCAGCCTTTCTGGCAGGTGCACAGCCTTACTACCTGCCGTGCCTGAGCGAAAACGGTTTCAACCCGGATTTCGATGCGGTGACGCCGGATATCTGGAAGCGTTGCCAGATTCTGTTTCTGTGCTCACCGGGCAACCCGACCGGTGCATTGATTCCGGTGGACACCCTGAAGAAGCTGATCGCCCTGGCTGACGAACACGACTTCGTGATCGCCGCCGATGAATGCTACAGCGAGCTGTACTTCGACGAGCAGACGCCGCCACCCGGCCTGCTCAGCGCCTGCGTGGAACTGGGTCGCAAGGACTTCAAACGCTGTGTGGTGTTCCACAGTCTGTCCAAGCGCTCCAACCTGCCTGGCCTGCGCTCGGGCTTCGTGGCGGGCGATGCGGACATTCTCAAGGCATTCCTGCTGTATCGCACCTACCACGGCTGCGCCATGCCGGTTCAAACTCAACTGGCCAGCATCGCAGCCTGGAACGACGAAGCGCATGTTCGTGCGAACCGCGACCTGTACCGTGAGAAGTTCGATGCTGTGCTAGACATCCTCGCACCCGTGCTGGATGTGCAACGCCCGGACGGCGGCTTCTATCTGTGGCCGAACGTCGGCACAGACGACGCTGCCTTTTGCCGCGACCTGTTCGTCGATCAGCATGTGACCGTCGTGCCCGGCTCATACCTGTCACGTGAAGTCGATGGCGTCAATCCGGGCGCCGGCAGGGTTCGTCTGGCGCTGGTTGCGCCGCTGGCCGAATGCATCGAGGCCGCCGAACGCATTCGTGATTTCGTGCGCAAGTAAGCCTGCCACTGCGCCGCGCGCAATGTGCGGCGCAATATTTACTTAACACCTGCACCCTTTTTCTGCTGGCTATCTTCGTGGCCCATTTATCGCGCATCCCGACAGGGACGCGCCTCACACGAAGATGACCCGTATGCCCGAATCACAAACCCGAGAAAACCTGCCACTGCTCTGTTCCATGCGCGACGCAGAGGACTATCAGGCGTCCTACGAGACCGCCATTCGCGAAAACCCGGCCAACGCTTCCATCACACCGACCTACGAATCGGAAACAGGCTACGCCTCGGACGTCACCGAGCGCGAACCACGCATTCTGGTTGCGTTCAACAAGTACTGGGCGCGTGGCAGAACCCTGAAGATCGAATTCCTCAAGAACCCACCCGCCCCGCTGACTCAGCCAATCATCGATGCAGCTCGCAAGTGGCTGCCGCACGTGAACCTGAAGTTCGAATTCGTCACCAGCGGCCCCAGCGACATTCGTATCGGCCTCAACACCCACCTGAACTGGAGCGAGCTGGGCACTGACGCCCTGCTGGTCGCGCAGGACAAGGCCACAATGGAATTCAATTTCGGGGAGATATTCGAGGGCGATCTACGGCCAAAAGCCGAGCTGGAACGCATTGTCCTGCACGAGTTCGGACATGCGCTGGGCGCCGTTCATGAGCATCAGCATCCGGATGCCGGAATCCCCTGGAACGAGCCGGTGTTGCGTCGCCTGCTTGCCCAGGCAGGCTACAGCGATGAATTGGTGGCCAGAAATTTTCTCGATCAATACGAAGCGGCTGACTTTCACTATTCAGCCTATGACAAGGACTCAATCATGCACTTCGATATTCCGAACGGCCTGACGCTGGGCGATTTCGAAATCATCAATACCGGCAAGACACTGAGTGCAAAAGACATCGAACTCATGCAGTCGATCTACCCTGACCGCAGCAATTCGAAATTTGAAAAGCCGTAACACAGTCTGATTCTGAACTGATTGGCGCGTCATTGATGCACAAGGCTTACGTGACGCGCCTTTCAGAGAACGCCTAATCCCGAACCCTCAACGTTTCAGCAATCCATCCCACAGCCCAACTGACAGGATCATGAGACCGCATCGGCAACAGCGGTTTTCCTTCCCGCGCTGCCATCCGCCCTTCTACCTCGGCCTGGCTGTGTATCCAGATTGTGTTCTGTTTGAAGCCTTCCGCGCGTTGACGTTCCCTGTAATAACGTTGTCGGATAAGCGCCGCTTCCCTCTTCTTTTCCTGTTCAGACATAACGCACCCGATCTTACATGTGGTACATCATCATTACTCTTCACCGCCCATCGCTCAAGAGTAAGACGGGTGAAATGTTCTTCACCTAAAGTGGTCGAGGCGCCTGTGCCAGACAGCCAAAGCGCTAACTGCGCTGACGTGGCATAATCACCGGCCAAAATTCACGGGAGGCAACAGGGAACATCCGGCAACGCCCGTCTCCCTGCACAATTCAATGACTTACACCCTGTTCGGCATCAAAGCCTGCGACACCATGAAAAAAGCACGTACCTGGCTCGACGAGCATTCCGTCAGCTACGACTTTCATGATTACAAGACGCAAGGCATCGACCGCGAGCACCTGACTCAGTGGTGCAACGAGCACGGCTGGCAAGTGGTGCTGAACCGGGCGGGCACGACTTTCCGCAAGCTCGACGATGCGCAGAAAGCCGATATCGATCAGCCCAGGGCCATTGAATTAATGCTCGCGCAACCGTCCATGATCAAGCGCCCTGTGCTCGATCTGGGCGACAAGACCTTGATTGGCTTCAAACCAGACCTGTATGCAGCGGCCGTTCAGTAAGCCGGGACGCTACTGATTAGCCCTTAGATAAGTTACGAGGTATTCGCATGTCCACTACCCTGTTCAGCCTGGCCTTCGGCGTTGGCACTCAAAATCGCGAAGGCGCCTGGCTGGAAGTGTTCTACGCACAGCCTGTGATCAACCCTTCGGCCGAGCTGATTGCGGCCATCGCGCCAGCGCTGGGCTACACCGGCGGCAACCAAGCGATCACGTTCAATGTCGATCAGTCCTACAAGCTGGCCGATGCTGTCAAATCGATCGACGCGACGCAGGCTGCATTGCTCAACCGTCTGGCCGAGAGCCACAAGCCGCTGGTTGCCACACTGCTGGCTGAAGATGCACCGCTGACGTCGACCCCTGAGGCTTACCTCAAGCTGCACCTGCTGTCCCATCGTCTGGTCAAGCCGCACGGCCTGAACCTGACCGGCATTTTCCCGTTGCTGCCGAACGTGGCCTGGACCAGCCAGGGCGCTGTGGACCTGAGCGAACTGGCCGAGCGTCAGCTGGAAGCCCGCCTGAAAGGCGAACTGCTGGAAGTGTTCTCGGTGGACAAGTTCCCGAAAATGACCGACTACGTCGTGCCGAGTGGCGTTCGTATCGCTGACAGCGCACGTGTACGCCTCGGCGCCTACGTCGGCGAAGGCACTACTGTGATGCATGAAGGTTTCGTCAACTTCAACGGCGGTACCGAAGGTCCGGGCATGATCGAAGGCCGTGTGTCGGCTGGCGTCTTCGTCGGCAAGGGTTCCGATCTGGGCGGCGGCTGCTCCACCATGGGCACCCTGTCCGGCGGCGGCAACATCGTCATCAAGGTCGGCGAAGGCTGCCTGATCGGTGCCAACGCAGGTATCGGTATTCCGTTGGGCGATCGCAACACCGTGGAATCGGGTCTGTACGTGACGGCCGGTACCAAGGTTGCCCTGCTCGACGAGAACAACGAGCTGGTCAAAATCGTCAAGGCGCGTGAGCTGGCCGGTCAGAACGACCTGCTGTTCCGTCGCAACTCGCAGACCGGCGCTGTGGAATGCAAGACCCACAAGTCGGCCATCGAGCTGAACGAAGCCCTGCACGCTCACAACTGATGCCGTGTGCGGGTTCGGAACGCCGTGTTCCGAACCCGCTTCACCCAGCCGGATGAATCATGCCCCTCCTTTCCCCCTGGCGCGCTGACTTTCCTGCCATCGCCGCCCTGCAACGGCAAGGCCAGACCTATCTGGACAATGCCGCCACTACGCAAAAACCCCAGGCATTGATCGATGCCCTGACTCATTACTACGCCAACGGTGCCGCCAATGTGCATCGTGCGCAGCATCTGCCCGGCGCCCACGCCACCCAGGCATTCGAAGACAGCCGCAGCAAGACGGCCCACTGGCTCAATGCGGGCGACTCGGGACAGATTATTTTTACCCACGGCGCGACCTCGGCGCTGAACCTGCTCGCCTACGGTCTGGCACACGAGTTCGCGGCGGGTGACGAAATCGTCATCAGTGCGCTGGAACATCACGCCAACCTGCTGCCCTGGCAGCAACTGACGCAACGCCTGGACCTCAAGCTGGTGGTTCTGCCGCTGGACACCAACGGCGTCATCGACTGCGTGGCCGCCGCTCACCTGATCGGGTCCCGTACGCGACTGTTGGCGATCAGTCAGCTCTCCAATGTGCTCGGCACCTGGCAGCCACTGCAGCGGCTCATCAACCTGGCCAAGGCACAGGGCGCCCTGACGGTCGTGGACGGTTCACAAGGCGTGGTCCATGGACGCCATGACATTCAGGCGCTGGGCTGCGACTTCTATGTGTTTTCGAGCCACAAGCTATACGGCCCCGAAGGACTCGGCGTGCTGTTCGGCCGCAACGACGCGCTGCCCAGCCTTGCGCACTGGCAGTACGGCGGCGAGATGGTGTTGACCGCCGACTATCATCATTCGAAGTTTCGCCCTGCCCCGCTGGGTTTCGAAGCCGGTACGCCGCCTATCGCCAGTGTGATCGGCCTCGGTGCGACGCTGGACTATCTCGACAGCCTGGACCAGCAGGCGGTGGCAGAACATGAACTCAAACTGCATCGCCGCCTGTTCGAAGGCCTGCAACAACGTGACGGCATTCAGGTGCTCGGTTCCCCGGACCTGGCGCTGGTCAGCTTCGTGGTCGAAGGCGTGCACAATGCCGATCTGGCGCACCTGCTGACCGAACAGGGCATTGCCGTACGTGCCGGTCATCACTGCGCCATGCCGTTGCTCAAGAGCCTGGGGCTGCCGGGCGCGATTCGCGCTTCGCTCGCGCTGTACAACGACTCCGATGACCTTGTTCATTTTTTCAATGCGCTGGATCAGGCACTGGAGCTGCTCAGATGAGTCTTCCTCCGCTTGCCCGGACCGCACTCGATATCTTCAGCCAGCAGCAAGGCTGGGAGCAACGCGCGCGCCTGCTGGTGCAGTGGGGCGACCAACTGCCGCCGTTGAGCGATGACGAAAAGTCGGATGAGCATCTGGTGCATGGCTGTGAAAGCAGGGTCTGGTTGAACGGCGAGGTCGACGCAGGACACTGGCAGTTCCGCGCCAGCAGCGATGCGCGCCTGATACGCGGTCTGGTTGCTCTGCTGCTGGCAAGAGTGAATGGCCTTTCGGCAGAGCAACTGCAGGCTGTGGACTTGCCGGACTGGTTCAGTCAGTTGGGGTTGAGCCGCCAGCTGTCACCCTCGCGCAGCAACGGCCTGAACGCCGTACTGCAGAAGATGCGAACGCTCACTCAAGCCTGATCGGCGACTGGCGCAGCAGGTTTGACCCGCTCCGAAGGGCGTCGTGTGCCCGCCACCAGTTTGTCCACGGCGCGCGTGGCGGCGATCATGCCGAACGATGCGGTGACCATCATCACTGCGCCAAAGCCGCCCGCGCAGTCCAGCTTGACCCCTTCACCGACAAACTTTTTCTCAAGGCAGATGCTGCCATCCGGCTTCGGATAACGCAGTTGCTCGGTGGAGAACACGCACGGAACGCTGTAGTGACGGTTCGGGGTTCGCGAAAAGCCATAGTCGCGGCGCAGGGTCGAACGCACTTTGGAAGCCAGCGGATCGTTGAAGGTACGGTTCAGGTCGGCGATCTGGATCAGCGTCGGATCGATCTGCCCGCCTGCGCCACCGGTGGTGACCATCTGGATCTTGCGCCGTTTGCACCAGGAGATCAGTGCCGCCTTGGCGTTGACGCTGTCGATGCAATCGATGACGAAATCCAGCTCCGGCGTGATGCACTCGGCCATGGTGTCGCGGGTCACGAAGTCAGCCACCGCATGCACCACGCAGTCCGGGTTGATGGATCGAATACGCTCGGCCATCACCTCGACCTTCGCACGACCAACGGTGCTGTCCAGCGCATGCAGCTGGCGATTGGTGTTGCTCACGCAGACATCGTCCATGTCGAACAGCGAAATCTCGCCCACACCGCTGCGCGCCAGCGCTTCCGCCGCCCACGACCCCACGCCGCCGATACCGACTACCGCCACGTGCGCGGCACGCAGACGCTCCAGCCCCTCGATGCCGTACAACCGGGCGATGCCTGCGAAACGTGGATCTTCTGCGCTCATGACCAATACCTCAAAAACCGGCGCGCATTATAGGGTGTGATGCGCGATGAAGCATCTGCCAGTGCACATGGCTCGTCAGAAACGGCTTATCGTGGCAGAGACAGTCATATCCGAACGCTGGATTCTTCGTTTTGCTATAAGATAACGGCCTTTTCGCGCCCCCAGTCTTGCTACCGGAGTTCTGTACATGACGGCCCCTTCCGATCTTTCGCCTACCCTGCAGCTTGCCTGCGACCTGATCCGTCGACCGTCGGTCACGCCAGTCGATGCCGACTGTCAGACCGTGATGATGCAGCGCCTGGGCGATGCCGGTTTCAAGCTTGAGCCGATGCGTATCGAAGACGTGGACAATTTCTGGGCGACCCATGGCAACCACGAAGGTCCGGTGCTGTGTTTCGCCGGTCACACCGATGTGGTGCCGACCGGCCCGGTCACGGCCTGGCAGAACGATCCGTTCGATGCGCTGATCGACGAGCACGGCATGCTATGCGGACGTGGCGCAGCGGACATGAAGGGCAGTCTGGCGGCCATGTTGGTGGCGGCCGAGCGGTTCGTGGCCGACCATCCCGATCACCGTGGTTCGGTTGCATTTCTGATCACCAGCGATGAAGAAGGTCCGGCGCATCACGGCACCAAGGCCGTCGTCGAGCGTCTGGCGGCGCGCAAGGAACGTCTGGACTGGTGCATCGTCGGCGAGCCATCGAGCACCACGCTGGTGGGCGACGTGGTCAAGAACGGTCGTCGCGGTTCGCTGGGCGCCAAACTCACTGTGCGTGGCAAGCAGGGTCATGTTGCCTATCCGCATCTGGCGAAGAACCCGATTCACCTGACTGCGGGCGCGCTGGCCGAGCTGGCTGCCGAGCATTGGGATAACGGCAACGACTTCTTTCCACCGACCAGCTTCCAGATTTCCAACCTCAATTCCGGCACCGGCGCGACCAACGTGATTCCGGGCGATCTGGTGGCGGTGTTCAATTTCCGCTTCTCCACCGAGTCGACCGTCGAAGGACTGCAGCAGCGCGTCGCCACGATTCTCGACAAGCATGAACTGGACTGGCACATCGACTGGGCGCTGTCCGGCCTGCCATTCCTGACCGAACCGGGTGCCCTGCTGGACGCTGTGTCCGCGAGCATCAAGAGTGTGACCGGCCGCGACACCAAGGCTTCGACCAGCGGCGGTACGTCCGACGGGCGCTTCATCGCGACGCTGGGTACTCAGGTCGTGGAGCTGGGCCCGGTCAACGCGACGATCCATCAGGTCAACGAGCGCATTCTGGCCAGCGATCTTGATGTATTGACCGAGATCTACTACCAGACACTGGTCAAGTTGCTCGCCTGATGCTGACTTGTCCTATCTGCTCGGGGCCGCTCGTTTCGGCCGACAATGGCGTGGTCTGTCCCGCCAATCATCGCTTTGACCGTGCGCGGCAGGGTTATCTGAACCTGCTGCCGGTGCAGCACAAGAACAGCCGCGACCCTGGCGACAATCAGGCGATGGTCGAGGCGCGGCGTGATTTTCTCAACGCGGGCCATTACGCACCGATAGCCCGCAGGCTCGCCGAACTGGCGGCTGAACGCATGCCCGCTCACTGGCTGGACATCGGCTGTGGCGAGGGTTATTACACCGCGCAAATTGCCGAAGCCCTGCCAAGGTCCGACGGGTATGCGCTGGATATTTCCCGCGAGGCCGTGAAGCGCGCCTGCCGCCGGGATCCGAAGGTGACGTGGATGGTGGCGAGCATGGCCCGCGTACCGTTGCCAGACGCTAGTTGTCAGTTTCTGGCCAGCGTCTTCAGCCCGCTGGACTGGGCCGAAGCCAAGCGCCTGCTGACACCCGGTGGCGGGCTGATGCGCGTCGGGCCGACCAACGACCACCTGATGGAACTGCGCCAGCGCCTGTACGATGAAGTGCGCGATTACGCCGATGACAAACACCTGGCGCTGGTCCCGGAAGGCATGCAACTCCAGCACAGTGAAACGCTGCGCTATACCTTGAAGCTGATCGACGGTCAGTCACGCGCCGATCTGCTGGCCATGACGCCTCATGGCTGGCGCGCCAGTGCCGAACGTCGCACCGCGGTCATCGAACAGCCCGGACCATTCAAGGTCACCGTTTCCATGCGCTACGATTATTTCGTGCTGCAATAAGCATTCAAAAAGAGGCACCCATGCGCCAACCCGATATCGAGATTTATCTGAAAGACGAAGACGTCGACCACAAGGCCATCGCCCAGTGGCTCGGCGAAGCTATTGGCCCCTGCAGCGAGTGGGTACAGAAAGGCCAGACCTGGAAGTGCAAGGCAGGCAACGTGCCTGTGACCTGGCTGCCGAAGGCCGTGGGTAAGTGGAACAGCCTGTTCCTGGAAAGCGACCAGACGCCATGGGACGACGACATCGCCTGCGCCCGCGCCGCGTTTGCTGCGCTGAACGTGGAAGTGCGCTGCGCACCCGGGACATGGGTGGAAGAGGAAAGCGACGATACCGCCGATCGCTGGATGCGCATCAGCGCCGACGGTGAAGAAGAGATCACCTGGAAGACGTCGTAAGCGACAGGATTGCAGCGGACTCAACAACAGTCACAAACCCTGCCGAACTGATCATGCCGGCGCATAGCGTTGACCGGCAGCCCGGACGCGGAGCGTCCTGAGAGGCGTTACCACGCTGGAGCGTGGGAACGATCAGGGATATCAAGCACACTGATCGTGCCCATCGCGTGGGCATGCAGCCCGTGACGCTCTGCGTCACATCACGGCCGGACGCGGAGCATCCTGAAAGGCGTGGTAACGATCCGCGCTTGCACGTCACCGCTTTTGCCCATCGCCTCGGGATGCGTCACACTGACGCCATCTCGGGCAATCGCCCTTTATTCAGCAGAAGCCGTATGACCCGCTCTCCGTTCCGCCGTCTTGTATTCGGCACGCTGCGCCGTTTGCTGTACCTCTGGGTTCGCTCGGAAACCATCAATCAATCGTCTTTCACGCTCAATCTGGATCGCAGCCGGCCGGTGTTCTACGCCCTGCAATCGCCATCGATCAGCGATCTGGCCGTGCTCGACACCGAATGCCGCAAGGCCGGTCTGCCTCGCCCGGTGTTGTCGGTGTCGGTCGGCGATCTGATGGAGCCTGCTGCGTTCTTCTACCTGACGCCCTCTCCCGACTGGCTAGGCCGTCACGACAAACGCGGTGCGCCACCGACGCTGGAGCGGCTGGTGGCTGCGGTCGGTCAGAACCCGACCGAGGATGCGCAGATCATTCCAGTCAGTGTGTTCTGGGGGCAATCACCTGATCGTGAGTCGAGCGCCTGGAAGCTGCTGTTCGCCGACAGCTGGGCGGTCACAGGACGCCTGCGTCGTCTGGTGAGCATTCTGATTCTGGGCCGCAAGACCCGTGTGCAGTTTTCTGCGCCCATTCACCTGCGTGAGCTGGTCGACGAGAACAAGGGCTACGAGCTGACCCTGCGCATGACCCAACGTCTGCTGCGCGTGCACTTTCGCAACCTGAAGAGCGCAGTGATCGGACCTGACGTGTCGCACCGGCGCAACGTGGTCAAGGGGCTGCTGGACGAGCCGCTGGTCAAGCAGGCAATCCTGGAAGAAGCCCAGCGCGAAAAGATTTCCGAGGAAAATGCTCGCGAGCTGGCACTGCGCTACGGCAACGAGATCGCTTCGGACTACACCTACTCGGCGATCCGTTTTCTGGAAGTGGTGCTGAGCTGGTTCTGGAACAAGATTTACGACGGCATCAAGGTCAGTCACATCGAAGGCGTGCAGGAAGTCGCGCCGGGTCATGAAGTCATTTATGTGCCTTGCCATCGCAGCCACATCGATTACCTGCTGCTCTCCTACCTGCTGTTTCGCAATGGTCTGACGCCTCCGCACATTGCTGCGGGCATCAACCTCAACATGCCGGTCATCGGCAGTCTGTTGCGGCGCGGCGGCGCGTTTTTCATGCGTCGCACGTTCAAGGGCAACCCCCTGTACACCGCCGTGTTCAATGAATACCTGCACACCCTGTTCACCAAGGGTTTCCCGGTCGAGTATTTCGTGGAAGGCGGCCGCTCGCGTACCGGGCGCATGCTGCAACCCAAGACCGGCATGCTGGCCATCACGATGCGCAGCTTCTTGCGCAATTCGCGCATGCCCATCGTGTTCATCCCGGTGTACATCGGTTACGAGCGCGTACTTGAAGGCCGTACGTACCTGGGCGAACTGCGCGGTGCGACCAAAAAGAAAGAATCGATCTTCGACATCTTCAAAGTCATCGGCGCGCTCAAGCAGCGCTTCGGTCAGGTATCGGTGAACTTCGGCGAACCGATCAAGCTGGCCGAGTTTCTCGACTCCGAACAGCCGGACTGGCGTGAACAGGAGCTGGCTCCGCAATTCAAACCGGACTGGCTGAGCGGCACCACCCATCGTCTGGGTGAGCGCGTGGCTCAGCACTTGAACGAAGCGGCTGCCGTCAACCCGATGAATCTGGTGGCCGTGGCGTTGCTGTCGACGCATCGTCTGGCGCTGGATGATCAGGCCATGGAACGGGTGCTCGACCTGTACCTGACGCTGCTGCGCGCAGTCCCTTATTCCCCTCACACGACGCTGCCGGAAGGCGACGGCCGTGCGTTGATCGAACACGTGAAAGGTATGGACCTGCTGGCCGAGCAGAAGGATGCGCTGGGCAAGATTCTGTACCTGAACGAACAGAACGCGGTACTGATGACCTACTACCGCAACAACGTGCTGCACATTTTTGCGCTGCCGTCGTTGCTGGCCAGTTTCTTCCAGAGCTCTTCGCGCATGAGCCGGGAGCTGATCCTGCGCTACACACGGGCGCTGTATCCGTACCTTCAATCCGAGCTGTTCATCCGCTGGCCGCTCAACGAGCTGGATGAGGTCGTGGATCAGTGGCTGGCCGCCTTTGTCGAGCAGGGCCTGCTGCGTCGCAAGGACGACGTGTACATCCGCCCGGAGCCAAGCTCGCGCGAGTTCGTCCTGTTGACCCTGCTGTCCCGCGCCATCGCCCAGACCCTGCAGCGCTTTTACATGGCCATCGCTCTGCTGCTTAACAGCGGCCAGAACACCCTGAGCCCGGAAGAGCTGGAGGACCTGTGTACGGTCATGGCCCAGCGACTGTCGATTCTGCACGGCCTCAACGCGCCGGAATTCTTCGACAAGAGCCTGTTCCGCCACTTCATCCAGACCCTGCTCGACCTGGGCGTATTGCGCAAGGACACAGCGGGCAAGCTGAGTTACCACCCGCTGCTGGGCGATCTGGCTGAAGGCGCCGCGAAACGCGTATTGCCAGCCGAAATCAGGTTGTCGATCCGTCAGGTGGCATTGCATAGCGGTGAAGATGAGCAAAACATCAGCGCCGAGGAAGGAGCGGCGTAGTTCTCACTTGAAGAAGCCTGTCTCAGCGGGGCATTTTCGTGCCTCGCTGTCCGTACAACAGCCGCGCCCCCTCCTTGCCCGCCCCATATAGGGTCCGCCTGATATTCGTTTGAGCGTCGCTCATTTTCCCGGTGTCAAACACCCGCACCGACTTCCTGATACGCTCAATGCTTACAGCGCCGATATCTGCCTCGACGCTGCTTCCAAGACCTCACCAAAAAGGATGCTGCCATGCTTCGCCCCACGTTTTCCTTTGCCGGCCTCTGTGCAGGCCTGCTGCTGTCGGCCAACGTCTTCGCCCTGTCGCTGGGTGATCTGTCGCAATCCGATGCTACGGGCGGCCTCAAGGATGCCCTGACCCAGGGCGCACAGGTTGCGGTCAAGCAATTGGGCGTGCCGGGTGGTTTCAGCAAGAACGAGGAAGTGCGTATCGAACTGCCCGGAAAACTGGGTCAGGTCGCCAAGAAAATGAAAATGCTCGGCATGGGCACTCAGGTCGATCAACTGGAAACCAGCATGAACCAGGCAGCAGAAGCTGCCGTCCCGCAAGCCCAGGCGCTGCTGGTGGATGCGGTGAAGAAGATGAGCGTGACCGACGCCAAGTCGATTCTCAGCGGTGGCAAGGATTCGGCAACGCAATACTTGAGCAGTAGCAGCCGCGAGCAGATCCGTACCAAATTCCTGCCCATCGTCAAGAAAGCCACCGATCAGGTCGGTTTGGCGCAGAAGTACAACGCTTTCGCAGGCAAGGCCTCATCACTGGGCCTGCTGGACACCAAAAGCGCGAACATCGAAAGCTACGTGACAGAGCAGGCGCTCAATGGCCTGTTCGAGATGATCGCCAAGCAGGAAGAAAGCATCCGCGCCAACCCGGCCGCCGCCGCAACAGGACTGGCGAAGAAAGTGTTTGGCGCGTTGTAAGTACGTCGTCATGAACTCGTGGGAGGCGGGTTGCCGGCGATGAGGTCGACGCGGTATGCCAGAAAAACGCGTCATCGTTCATCGCCGGCAAGCCGCCTCCCACAGTCCGGTGAGCTGCGGTCGACGACAGGGTGACGCCTCCCACGGTCCGTTACTCACCGCGATAACAGCCGACTTATATACCCTCAACCTTCTTCACCCTGAACCACGCCGCATACAGCGCGGGCAGAAACAGCAGCGTCAGCGCAGTGGCGACGATCAGACCGCCCATGATGGCAACGGCCATCGGGCCGAAGAACAGGCTGCGCGACAGCGGGATCATCGCCAGTACGGCCGCAAGAGCCGTCAGTACGATGGGCCGGAAGCGACGCACTGTGGCTTCGATGATCGCGTGCCACTGATCCAGGCCTGCGGCAATGTCCTGCTCGATCTGATCCACCAGAATCACCGAGTTGCGCATGATCATCCCCGAGAGCGCAATGGTGCCCAGCATGGCCACGAAGCCGAACGGTTGATTGAAGATCAGCAGGAACAGCGTTACCCCGATCAAGCCCAGCGGTGCGGTCACGAACACCATGAGCATGCGCGAGAAGCTGCGCAACTGGATCATCAGCAGGGTCAACACGACGACGATGAACAAGGGAACGCCTGCGTTCACCGAATTCTGTCCGCGTGCGGAATCCTCCACCGTACCGCCAACCTCCAGCAGATAACCGTCCGGCAACTCGGCACGTACCCCATCCAGGGTCGGCATGATCTGCTTCACCAGCGTCGCCGGTTGATCCTTGCCATAGATGTCAGCACGCACGGTCACACTGGGCAGGCGGTTGCGGTGCCAGATCACGCCTTCTTCAAATCCGTACTCCAGCGTCGCCACCTGAGACAGCGCGACGCTGGCGCCGTTTTGCGTCGGAACGGCCAGGCTGGACAGCGCTTCCAGTTGCTCGCGCTCATTGCGTGTGCCGCGCACCATGATGTCCACCAGTTCGTCGTCTTCGCGATACTGACTGACGGTTGAACCCGTGAGTGAGTTTCGCAGGAAGGCCGAGAGGTCGGCGGTGGTCACGCCCAGCGCCCGTGCGCGATCCTGATCGATGTTCAGGTGTACGACCTTGCTCGGCTCCTCCCAGTCCAGGTGGACATTGGACACATGAGGATTCTCGCGAACCTTGTCCTGCACCTTGCGGGCCAACGCCCTGACCACTTCGATGTGCTCGCCAGTGACACGGAACTGCACCGGATAGCCCACAGGCGGGCCGTTTTCCAGACGCGTCACCCTGGAGCGCAGGGTCGGAAACTGCTCATTAAGATGAGTGATCAGCCAACCGCGCAGCGCCTCGCGATCCTCGATGCTGCGGGTGAGCACCACGAACTGGGCGAAGCTGGGCGCAGGCAGTTGCTGGTCCAGTGGCAAATAGAAACGCGGCGAGCCGGTGCCTACATACGCGACGTAGTTGTCGATGCCTTCGTGGCCCTTGAGCATCTGTTCCAGACGCTTGACCTGCTCGCCGGTGTTGACCAGCGACGAGCCTTCGGCCAGCTTCAGGTCCACCATCAGTTCCAGACGCCCGGAAGCCGGGAAGAACTGCTGCGGGACGAACTTGAACATCACTACCGACAGGACGAACAGGCCGACCGTGGCAACGATCACCGTCTTGCGGCGCCGTACGCACCAGCCCACCAGTGCGCGAACACGTTTGTAGAACGGCGTCGCATAGGGATCAGGGGCATGGCTGCCATGCTTGGCTGCATGCCGCTTGGCGAGATCCGGCAACAGGCGGTCGCCCAGATAAGGCACGAACATGACTGCCGCGATCCACGAGGCGATAAGCGCGATGGTCACCACCTGAAAGATCGAGCGTGTGTACTCACCGGTACTCGATTGCGCGGTGGCAATCGGCAGGAAGCCCGCTGCCGTGATTAGCGTGCCGGTCAACATCGGGAATGCCGTACTGGTCCAGGCGAAGCTGGCGGCCTTGAGCCGGTCGTAGCCCTGCTCCATCTTGATTGCCATCATTTCCACGGCGATGATCGCGTCATCCACCAACAGACCCAAGGCAAGCACCAGCGCCCCCAGCGAAATCTTGTGCAGGCCGATGCCCAGGTAATACATGGTCGCAAAGGTCATCGCCAGCACCAGCGGAATGGCCAGCGCGACCACCATGCCGGTGCGGACACCCAGCGAGAAGAAGCTCACCAGCAACACAATGATCAACGCTTCGGCCAGTACCTGAACGAACTCGCCGACGCCGGTCTTTACCGCAGCCGGCTGATCGGACACCTTGCGCAACTGCATGCCGACCGGAAGGTTCTTCTGTAACCGGGCGAACTCGGTTTCCAGCGCTCGTCCCAGCACCAGAATGTCGCCGCCGTCCTTCATGGCCACTGCCAGACCAATCGCATCCTCGTCCATGAAGCGCATGCGCGGCGCAGGCGGGTCGTTGAAGCCACGGTGTACATCCGCCAGATCGCTGATTCGAAACGTGCGGTCGCCCACGCGGATCGGGAAGTTGCGTATCTCGTCCACGCTCTGGAACTGCCCGCTGACCCGCAGCTGGATTCGTTCACTGGAGGTCTCGAAGAAGCTTGCCGAGGACACCGCGTTCTGCGCCTGCAGTGCCTGTTGCACCTGTTGCAACGGCAAGCCCAGCGTGGCCAGCTTGACGTTGGACAGCTCGATCCAGATCTTCTCGTCCTGCAACCCGATCAGTTCGACCTTGCCGACATCCTTGACCCGTTGCAGCTGAATCTGAATCCGGTCGGCGTAATCCTTGAGTACCGCGTAATCAAAACCCTGGCCGGTCAGCGCATAGATATTGCCGAAGGTCGTACCAAACTCATCGTTGAAGAACGGCCCCTGAACGTCGGGCGGCAGGTTCTGGCGAATATCGCCGACCTTCTTGCGGATCTGATACCAGAGATCAGGCAGGTAGGCAGAAAAGATCGAATCACGCGCCACGAAGGTGACGGTGGATTCTCCAGGCCGCGAGAACGACGCGATGCGCTCATACTCGCCGGTTTCCATGAGTTTCTTTTCGATGCGATCCGTGACCTGTCGGGCCACTTCCTCGGCGCTGGCGCCCGGCCACAATGTGCGGATCACCATGGCCTTGAAGGTGAAGGGCGGGTCTTCACTCTGCCCCAGTTTGGTGTAGGACAGCGCGCCCACGATGGCCAGAACGATCATCAGGTACAGCACGACCTGGCGGTGACGCAGCGCCCATTCGGAAAGATTGAAGTGCATCGGGCCTACTCCCTGGCAGCCAGTTTCACGGCCCGATTGCTGCGATCCACCGGACGGACACGCTCACCCTCACGCAATACATGTCCACCTGCGGCCACGATCCAGTCGGTTTCCTGCACACCCTGAACGATTGGCACCGACTCCTGACCATACGGGCCAACCTGGACCGGGACTCGCGTCACAGTGCTGTCAGGGCTGACACGCCAGACATACGTCGCTCCGTTCTCGGCGGTGACCGCCGAGAGCGGCACCGCCAGCGGCACGGCATGCTCGGCCGCAATGAATACCCGCGCGCTCTGGCCAAGCTCTGCGGGAACCTGCCCGCTGGCAAACGCCACCCGCGCCGCGAAGGTGCGCGAACGGGGATCGGCGGAAGGTGAAAGCTCACGAATGCGGCCTGGGAAGCGCCGATCGCGAAGTGTCCAGAGCTCGACAGAGACCGGCTGGCCGACCTTGAAGCGGGCAAAATTCTGTTCCGGAAGGCTGATCAGCACTTCTCGCTCACCGTCGGCGGCCAGGGTGAAGACCGTCTGCCCGGCAGCAACCACCTGCCCGACCTCCACCGAACGCCTGGCGATCACGCCGTCCTGAGACGCACGCAGAACGGCGTAAGCCGTCTGATTGTCAGCCACCGTCAGCTCGGCCTTGATCTGCTTGAGTCGGGCTTCGCCTGAGCGATAGAGGTTTTCGGCGTTGTCGTATTGCGAGCGGCTGACCATCTGCCGGTCCAGCAGGGTCTTGTACCGATCCCGCTCGGAACGCACCAGTTGCAGGTTGGCTTCGGCGGCAGCGACCTGTGCACGGGTGGCGTCCAGTTGCAGGCGTACGTCCTGCGCATCCAGTTCGGCAAGGGGCTGGTTGGCCTTGACCCGCTGCCCCTCCTCGACCAGCCGCTTGCTGACCTTGCCGGCAATACGAAACGCCAGCTCAGGCTCAAAGCGGGCACGCACTTCGCCAGGGTAGCTGTCCATGGATTGAGCGGAAGGCAGCGGCTGCACCACCATCGCGGGGCGCACGAAAACCGGGGCGGTGGTTTCCTGACCGCACGCTGTCAGCAGCGAGACCAGACACAGCGGCACGAGAAGCGGCATGACATCGCGGAGCATGATGTAAACCTTCATCAAAACAGGCTTGGAATAATTGTACTGGCGAGTATATTAAAAATTATCAAACTCACCAGTACATTATTTGAACCTTATGCCTGATACCCCATCCAACAGCGGCCCCGGCCGCCCCAAGGACCTCGAGAAGCGCAAGGCCATTCTCGAATCCGCGAAGAATCTGTTCGTCAGCAACGGCTACGTGAATACCAGCATGGATGCGATCGCCAGCGAAGCCGGCGTCTCCAAACTCACGGTCTACAGCCATTTCACCGACAAGGAAACGCTGTTTTCAGCCGCCGTGGTGGCGCGTTGCGAAGAGCAGATGCCTGCCGCGCTGTTTCATCTGGCAGAAGGCGCGACGGTCGAGACAGCGCTACTGAATATCGCCCGAGCCTTTCAGTGCCTGGTCAACAGCCCGGAATCCCTGGACCTGCATCGCTTGATGGTGACGCTGGGCACTCAGGACCCGCAGCTGTCGATGATCTTCTTCGAGGCCGGTCCGCAAAAGCTGGTCAGCGAGATGGAACGCGTGCTGGTCGAGATCGACGCAACCGGCAGCCTGCGCATCGAAAGCCCGCGCAGGGCTGCCGAGCATTTTCTGAACATGGTCAAAGGCATTCACAACTTCCGGCTGCTGGTGGGATGCAGCACACCGCCGGACGCGGATACCGCTGAGCGGCATGTTCAGGAAGTCGTGAAACTGTTCATGCGGGCCTATCAGCCTGAACAATGATGGACAGGCACGACCGGGTTAATCCACAGCCTTGGGCTTGAGGGCTTTCTTCGGGTAGATGTCGTAGCGGCTGGATTTGCCATCCAGCGCGTAACCCGGCTTGGGGCCATCGATGCAGGGTGCCTTGCGCGGACGCTTGACGACCACACGGTGCGTGGCCAGTGCCAGCGCGGCTTCCAACAAGGCAGGCGCGTCCATGTCATCGCCTACCAGCGGGCGGAACAGGCGCATCTCTTTTTTGACCAGTGCGGTTTTTTCCCGGTGCGGGAACATCGGATCGAGGTAGATCACCTGCGGCGCCTCGCCCTGCCAGTCACGAATCAGCTCAATCGAGTTGCCGGTCAGCAAACGCATCTGACCGATGATCGAACCCACGTCGCGGTCATGGCGCCCGCGTGACAGCCCATCTTCCAGCAAGGCGGCGATAATCGGTTGCCGCTCGATCAGGCTCATCTCGCAGCCCAGGCTCGCCAGTACGAACGCATCCTTGCCCAGCCCCGCCGTGGCATCCAGCACGCTGGGGCGGATACCCGGTTGAATGCCGACGGCCTTGGCAATCATCTGCCCGGTGCCACCGCCAAAAAGCCTGCGATGAGCCACCGCTCCTTCGACAAAATCGACCCGCACCGCGCCGGGCGCATCGTCACCCAGCTGTTGCAATTGCAGGCCATCGTCGGTCACCTGCAGCGCAAAATCAGCCTGTTCATCCTGCAACGGCAGACCCAGACGCTCGGCCCACGCGGCCGCCTGATCCTGCCCGTCCGCTGTCAGGGCTTCGACCCGGATACGACTGCCTGCCTGCTGTTCACTCATTACGTCCACACACTCAAAAAATGTTAATGATCAGCAAAATCTGCCGATAACCAAGTATCCGGCATTTTGCCAGACCCAACGCCAGTACTGATCGCTATGTCAGACATTGTTCAAACATCCATTGGCTATTTGTCGCACTCAGGCGACTTTAGCGTCCGCAACAGCCGCACCCTTGGTGGTGTCACGCAGTTGTGGTCGGATGCTTTTGCACGTGCGATGGCTGATCAGGTTGCCGACAGCACGCCGATTCCGGTCCACCCAAGCAGTGTGGAAGTGGACGTCGAGACCGGCGAACCCGTCGCAGGCGCCAAGACCCTGAGCAAGATCGTCGAGCAGCGTGCCTGCCCGGTGGCCGACACCGAGGTCAAGCCGCCAGAGCCGCTGTTCCTGCCAATCGCCGAATTCGAACTCGATCTGCTGCCACCGCCAGCCGAGCCGTTCAGCATTGCCGACATGATCGAGCAACAACGTCATCTGGAATTCGAAAGCAACTGGGTGCGCCCGACCGTCCTCAATGCTCACAGCGATGTGACACCTGGCCCGGCACCACAGACCCGTCCACTGCACCTGCCTATCGCAGAGCTCGAATGGGACCTGGCTGACAAGCCTGCCCTGCCCCTCGACGAAAAGACCATCGCCACCCAACAGCGCCAGTTCGATTACGAGAACGTCTGGGCTCGTCCGCTGATTCTGCAAAACCTGCGCATGGCAGCCTGATCAGCGACACACCTGCCAACGCCCCATGTCCACATGAAAATGATCACGATGCGCCGCGTTGTATTCCGGCCCCAGCACCGTGCTGAAATTCCTGCAGGCCCCGTCGCGAACCAGCCTTAGAAAACGCCCCTTGTCCCCTGCGTCATTCCAGTCCTTGAGCAGGTTGATGCGCTGACCATCTGCCAGGCGAAAACCGGCGATGTCCAGCGCATTGGCCGTCGCATGCTGGCTGAGCCGGCTATTGGCGCGGTTATAGATATTGCGGCAGGCAAAACTGCCCAAGTGATCAATACGTGCAACGCGCTGACCGAACACTGTCTCGGCTGCCGGCTGCAGCGTGTGAATGTCGAACAGCACATAGGCCACAGCAAGCGGGCAGCTGGCCAGAAAGCTGCTGCTCAGTGCCACATCGCCGCCCTGCACACGCAGGGTGTTCTCCAGCGGACATCGCGCCGACGCAGGGCTGTCCGCCTGCCGGCTGAAACGCAGACCCGACGCACTCAACACCTGATCACACAGCGCCGGATCATCACGCAGGCGCGACAGTTTGAACGGCGTCAACAGATTGGGTTCGGCGCGCACATCCAGCGGTGCCCAGGGATTCCATTGCGGCGGTACGTCGATCCAGCCCCGCCACACCGCAACCACTCCGACCGCACACAGGATCAGCAACAACAGGAACACACGCATGCTCAGCCCTTGAACAGATCGTTCAGTTGATCGAAGGGCAGCGCCTGTCCGGCGTAGTTGAAGGTGCCGTAGTTGCGGATTTCCTCGGCAGCGCGATAAAGACCACCGAAGGCTGCCCGCGCCAGCGAGGAACCGACGCTGATGCGTTTGACGCCGCACTCGCTCAGATCCGCCACCGACAGTGTCACGCCGCCCAGGCCCATGAGGATATTGACGGGCTTGGGGGCGACCGCACGCACTACCGCGATGACTTCATCCCGGGTCCGCAGGCCCGGTGCGTAAAGCACGTCCGCCCCTGCTTCGGCGTAAGCCTCAAGTCTGCGCAAGGTGTCAGCGAAATCCATCCGCCCGTTCAGCAGGTTTTCGGCCCGCGCCGTGAGCATGAACGCAAATGGCAGGCTGCGCACCGCAGCGGCCGAAGCCCGGACGCGCTCCACCGCCAGATCGAAGTCGTAAATCGGATGGTCTGCCCGCCCGCTGGCATCTTCGATGGAGCCACCCACGATGCCCGCCGCTGCCGCCTTGAGCAGCGTTTGCGCGCAGCCTTCGGGGCTGTCGGCGAAGCAGTTTTCCAGATCGGCAGCGACAGGAAGCGAGGTGGCCGCCACGATATCCGCCACGTTGGCGAGCGTGTCATCACGGCTGATCGCACCCTCGGCGTCCGGACGACCCAAGGTAAACGCGAGGCCTGCGCTGGTCGTCGCCAACGCTTCGAACCCCATCGAGGCCAGCAGTTTTGCCGAACCGGCATCCCAGGGATTGGGCATCACGAAGGCGCCATCGCGTTCATGCAAGGCCTTGAACGCCTGCGCTTTGAGAAGTTGTTGCGAGTCCATGTGCGTGCTCTCCGGGTGAAGGGCTTCAATCAACCCACACCTATCGACCTCAGAGCAAGCCCAACTGCTCCACCTGTGGACCTCGGTCCAGCTCAGGCAGCGGTGGCAGCCCTGGCAGGCGCACCCTCAATTGCTCATGAAAACGTCGCGCCAGCTCGGGCGCGCGCAGGTTGTCCGGTGTGTGCAGGAACACGTAAGGCACCCGCCCTTCTTCGATCCAGACCGCGACTTTTTCCACCCACTGCACCAGAAACGGGTCATTGGCCTCAAGCTCAGGGCGGCCAATGAATCGGACCTGAGGGTGCTGAGTGAGCGCTGCCGGACGTGCAGGCACCTTGGGTTTCTTGGACTGCGCGTGCAGGACCGCGGGGTCGCTGGATATGCAACTGAACAAGGCACGCGAATCCAGACAGATGCGCTCGATACCGCGATCCAGCAGCAGACGATTGAGCATGCGTTCCTCATCGCCCTTCATGAAGAACGCCATGTTGCGGACTTCCACAGCGAGCGGCACATTCAGTTCATCAATGAAACCGACCAGCTCAGCCAGGCGTTGCGGCGTGAAACTGGCCGACAGTTGCAACCAGAACGGTGCAACTCGCTGACCCAGCGGAGCCATCAATTGAATGAAAGTCTCAGCAGCGGTTACTTGGGCACGCAGGTCACCGTCGTGGCTGATGTCACGGGGAAATTTGGCGGTGAAGCGAAAGTCTTCAGGCATCACTTCAGCCCAACGCTGCACGGTGGAGGCCGCGGGACGGGCATAGAAAGTGGTATTGCCTTCGACAACATTGAAAACCTGCGAGTACAGGCTCAGGAAATCAGTCGGGCGGGCGTCATCGGGATACAGCGAATCGCGCCAGGCGTTTTCGCTCCAGGACGGGCAGCCGAGGTAATAAGGCAGACCGGACACAATCAGACGTGAAGATCGAGCCCCGATACTTCAAGGTCCCAATCCACAAAGCTGGCCGTAGTCAGGTAACTGGCCAGGGCGTTGGCGACACGAGAGCTCATGGAGCGGGGAAAGATGATGTCCTGAGGACGTGCAGGTACGTTGCCAGTACTGCCGATCGGACCCTGGTCAGCGTCGCGACGGGACGCGCGCGCAGGCACCGGCAGATCAACGTCGGTGGTGACTTCTTCGAAAGAACCCTCAACCGTCGAAGGCTGCTTCTGCGGCTTTCGCTTGATGGGGTAAGAACGTTGTGATGGTCCGTCGATGCGCATCAATATTTACTCGGCTTCTGTAGTGGCAATTTAACGTTACAGTCCGGATACTGGCAAACTTCCTAACGTTAACTAGACCACACATATTGCAAATTGTTTGAGCCCGAGCGTTTTAAGTCACACTAAAACGATAAACGGTAGATGGCAAATTGATACAACCGTTGCAATCGCCCTAACTTGCGAGTTGCCGCGCGAGTACTAACGCGCCTTCGGCGTGGCAACCTTGTCACGCAGATACACCGGCTGCGCATCATCGGCCTGAACGGCTTCGCCGCGCTGCCAGGCAAAGGTGGCCAGTGTCAAAAGGTCCTGAGCGTGCGGCAGCAGGCCTGCATCATGCCCTGACAACGCAACCGGGATACGCTCGGCGTAGCCCCACCCCGTACCGGCACCGAACCACTCACCCGTTATGTCAGCGGGCAGTGCAGCCAGTTCCGGCGCCATCACCGCTTCGGCACCGACCAGACGCATCTCGCCTCCTGTTTCACGATAACAGCCCCAATACACCTCATCCATTCGCGCATCGATGGCAGCCGCCACCTGCGACACGCCTCGCTCGCGAAAGGCACGCTGTGCCAGCACTGCCAGATTGGAGACCGGCAATACCGGACGCTCCAGCGCGAATGCCAGCCCCTGAACCACGCCAATAGCAATCCGTACGCCGGTGAACGCACCCGGACCACGGCCGAACGCAATGGCATCCAGCGCCGACATCGCAATACATGCCTCGGCCAGCAGGTCCTTGATCATCGGCAACAGGCGCTGGGCATGCAGGCGCGGAATCACCTCGTAGTGGCTCAGTACCTTGCCGTCATGCAGCAAAGCGACCGAGCAGGCTTCAGTGGCGGTGTCCAGGGCCAGCAAGGTGGTCATCGGTGTGTCCGTCGTCGTGGAAAAGTGGCGCAGTATAAATGACAAATGGCCCGCAAGCGGGCCATTGTCGAGAAGCGATGTCGAATCAGCTCAGTGCTTTCAGCACTTTGGCGGTGATCTCTTCTACAGAGCCAACACCTGGGATGTGGCTGCACTTTGGCTTGCCATTCTGAGCGCTGAGTTTGCTGTAGAACTCCACCAGCGGCTTGGTCTGCTCGTGGTAGACAGCGAGGCGATGACGCACGGTTTCTGCCACATCGTCAGGGCGCTGAACCAGATCTTCGCCAGTCACATCGTCCTTGCCTTCAACCTTGGGCGGGTTGTAAACCAGATGGTAGGTGCGACCGGATGCCGGGTGAACACGGCGACCGGACATACGCTGGACGATTTCTTCGTCATCGACAGCGATTTCCAGCACATGGTCGATTTCCAGACCGGCTTTCAGCAATGCCTCGGCCTGTGGAATGGTGCGCGGGAAGCCATCGAACAGCACGCCGTTCTGGCAGTCCGGCTCAGCCAGACGGTCCTTGATCAGGCCGATGATCAGATCATCGGAGACCAGACCGCCCGAATCCATGACGCTCTTGGCCTTGATGCCCAGTTCTGTACCGGCCTTGACCGCTGCGCGCAGCATGTCGCCTGTCGAAATTTGCGGGATGCCGAACTTTTCAGTGATGAATTTTGCCTGAGTACCTTTACCGGCCCCGGGAGCTCCCAGCAGAATCACGCGCATCGTCATGCTCCTCAAATTTTTTATATGGAAATCATCGGATTCGCCTCAGGGGCCAATCTAAAAAATGAATCAGGCCAATAGGCCAAAAGGCTGATCAAGATACACAGCAGACCGTAGCCGCACAAGCCGCCAAAAGTCGCAGTAACCGCAGGGGCACTGGCGTGCAGGCCGAGGTCATTGAACGGTACGACCTGCTGCAACCCCTCCGGCAGGTTAGCCTTTAAACGCTTCACCCGCCGTGATCCTGATCAAACCCAGCGCCTGCCACTCGGGCCAGGCCGTCAGCCGGTGTTGCGCAGCCCGGCGGCAATTCCCGCCACAGACACCAGCAACGCCAGTTCCAGAGGGCTGTCCAGATGCGCCTCACGGTGGCGCGAGCGCGACAGCAGTTCAGCCTGGAGCAGATGCAACGGATCCAGATAGGTATTGCGCAGGCTTATGAATTCGAGGGTTTCGGGGCTGTGTGCCAGCAATTGCGTCTGCCCGGTCAGGCCCAGCACCACATCGCACGCCTGCGACAATAGGTCGCGCAAATGTGAGCCTAAATGTTGCAGCTCTTCGCTGACCAGACGTTCGTCGTACAGCCGTGCAATATCTGAATCCGCCTTGGCCAGTACCATTTCCAGCATGTCGATGCGGGTTCTGAAGAACGGCCAGCGTTCGCGCATCTGCGCCAGCACATCGCCGTCTCCACGCTCCAGCGCCTTGGTCAGCGCCGCTTCCCAGCCCAGCCAGGCGGGCAGCATCAGGCGTGTCTGGGTCCAGGCGAAGATCCACGGGATGGCACGCAGACTCTCCACACCGCCTTCGCGGCGTTTGGCCGGTCGGCTGCCCAACGGCAGGCGACCCAATTCCTGCTCGGGCGTGGCCTGGCGGAAATACTCGACAAACTCCGGGTTCTCTCTGACCACCGCCCGATAGGCGCTGACGCCATCACTGGCCAACTGGTCCATCATCGTGCGCCACGCCGGCTCAGGCAGTGGCGGCGGCAACAGGGTCGCTTCCAGTACAGCAGCCAGATAAAGGTTGAGGTTCTGCTCGGCAATGTCCGGCAGGCCGAACTTGAAGCGGATCATTTCACCCTGCTCGGTGGTGCGGAAGCGTCCCGCCACAGAGCCCGGAGGCTGCGACAGAATCGCCGCGTGGGCCGGGCCACCACCACGTCCGACCGTACCGCCACGGCCATGGAACAGCAGCAGTTCGACCTGTTGATCGCGACAGATCTGTACG
Organism: Pseudomonas sp. AC016; assembly: GCF_979253365.1. Taxonomy (NCBI): domain Bacteria; kingdom Pseudomonadati; phylum Pseudomonadota; class Gammaproteobacteria; order Pseudomonadales; family Pseudomonadaceae; genus Pseudomonas; species Pseudomonas sp. AC016. The sequence goes on along the minus strand of NZ_CEEDCC010000001.1, from coordinate 4,756,056 downwards.
AGTTTTTCCTGCGCCCGGTACTGCGCCCAAGCCGCTGCGGTCGTGCCAGCGTCCTTGGCCGAGTCGGAATAACCGATCATCACTTCCTGAGGACCGTGCAGACGCGACCGATAACCCGGCAAACCCAGCAGTGTTTCGATGACCGGTCCGGCGTTGTCCAGATCCGCCAGAGTTTCGAACAACGGCACGACGCGCATGGGTCGTTGCAGCCCGGACTCTTTAAGCAGTAACTGCACCGCCAGCACATCCGACGCTGCGCCCGCCATGGAGATGACATAAGAGCCCAGCGATGCCGCCGGTGCCGCCGCCACTTCGCGACAGGTTGCCAATACTTCGGCTGTGTCTGCGGCGGGTTTGAAATAGCCGGGCAGCAGCGGACGACGGTTGTTCAGTTCACGCAACAGAAACTCGATGCGGGTCTGCTCGTCCCATTCCTCGTAACGGCCCAGCCCCAGATAATCGGTAATTTCAGTCATGGCCGCGCAATGGCGGCTGGAATCCTGACGCACGTCCAGACGCACCAGGAACAGACCGAAGGTCACGGCACGACGCAGGCAGTCCAGCAGCGGACCGTCAGCAATCACGCCCATGCCGCACTCGTGCAGTGACTGAAAACAGAGCATCAAGGGTCCGATCAGCTCGCGATTGTCGTGCAACACGGCTTCAGGCGCAGGCTGAGTGACGGTCAACGACGCATTGGCCCAGTTACGGGTCGCTCGCAGGCGTTCGCGCAGGCGCTTGAGTTCGGTGCGATAGGGCTCGGCACTGTCGCCGACACGGGCGCGCAACGCGTCGCTGGCCTGCTGCATCGACAGGTCGGCAGCCAGACTGTCCACATCACGCAGATACAGGTCGGCGGCCATCCAGCGCGCCAGCAGCAATACTTCACGAGTGACAGCCGCCGTGACATTCGGGTTGCCGTCCCGGTCACCGCCCATCCACGAGGCGAAGCGGATCGGGGCCGCTTCGAGGGGCAAATGCAGGCCGGTCGCTGCCTGCAGCGCCAGATCGGCCTTGCGCAGGTAGTTGGGAATGGCGTGCCACAGCGAATGCTCGATGACCGCAAAGCCCCACTTGGCTTCATCGACCGGGGTCGGGCGGATACGACGGATCTCTTCGGTGTGCCAGGCTTCGGCGATCAACCGCTGCAGACGCGAGGTGATCTGTTCACGCTCCAGACTGTTGAGATCACGATGGTCCAGCGCAGCAAGCTGCGCGGCAATCGCGTCGTATTTCTGAATCAGCGTGCGCCGGGCCACTTCGGTGGGGTGCGCGGTGAGCACCAGTTCGATCTCCAGCTTGCCCAACTGTCTCGCCAGCGCATCAGGAGCATGACCTTCGGCCTTCAGGCGCTCCAGCAGTTCGGGCAGTACCCGGGATTCGAACGGGTGCGGCTGCGAGTCGTCGCGGCGATGCATGAGCTGGTATTGCTCGGCGATGTTCGCGAGGTTAAGGAACTGGTTGAACGCGCGGGCCACTGGCAGCAGTTCATCGTCTTCCAGGCCATCGACACTGGAGCTGAGGGCTTCGGCACCTTCAGCAGAGCCACGTCTGCCTGCCTTGGCGCTCTTGCGAATACGCTCGATCTTGTCGAGAAAATCAGCCCCGCGCTGTTCGCGAATCGTATTGCCCAGCAGCTCACCCAGCAGGTGAACGTCTTCGCGCAGTCGCGCATCGATATCGGCCATCGTTCCCTCTCCCGGTTTTTTATTGGGGCTTTTTGTCTGATCGCTTACCCGAACTGAACGGGTGTATTGAAATCCGCTTTGCCAACAGTGCATCAAAAGCGCGCTCGCCGACAAATCCTTGTGCATGAAATTATCTGTCCGTGCCACGAATGCCATACAGGCTAATCTCATGCATGAGCCACACAACGACTCCATCACGCAACAGACTCGCCACAAGCGAGCCCATCGAGAAGACAGTCAGGAGAAGTCACCATGAAAATCCGCGAACTGGCCCGCCACTGGGAAAATAATGCCAAGGGTCGCCTGACCAGGACCCGCTATGCGATTCATCTGGATATCGAATCCGCCGCGCGACTGGCCGCACTGTGCGAGATGTACCCCAAACATCACCCTGAAGAGTTGCTGGGCGAGTTGATCGGCGCGGCAATGGAAGAACTGGAAGCCAGCTTTCCTTACGTCAAAGGGCCGCATGTCGTGGCGACAGATGAGGAAGGCGACCCCCTTTATGAAGACATCGGCGCCACGCCCCGCTTCCTGGCACTGTCCAAACGTCACCTGCATGAACTGTCTGAGGAGCTGGACACGCCAGTCGATGAACCCGGCCAGGTGTAACACCGCCGATTCTGCCAGGGCCCACGCCCGTAAAGGGCCGGGCCTGACGGCTCGCTCTGTATGTGCACCCTATTGAGTACGACATATAAAACGTTCTCGCCCGCTCACGAAATATTTATGTGAACTATTCAAAAACCCCGCAGGTCCGAGCCATTAACCATTACAGGAAAGCCTGAAGAGCATCAGGTGGTTGCATGACCCGATGCCCGGCCTGAATAAAAACTGTCATGGATAACCACGTTCGGAGTCAGACAATGGAGTTGATCACCATGAACACCCCTACTGCCAATACCACGTTCAAAAGCCTGCGCGGGCTGAAACTCGCTGCGCTGGCGCTGGGTAGCACCTTCATCCTGGCCGGCTGTGCGGGCAACCCGCCGTCGGAGCAGTACGCGGTCTCTCAGTCGGCCGTCAACAGCGCAGTGAGCGCCGGCGGTACTGAGTTCGCAGCGGTGGAAATGAAGTCGGCTCAGGACAAGCTCAAGGAAGCTGACCTCGCCATGCAGGACAAAAAGTACGACGAAGCGCGCAAGCTGGCCGAACAGGCCGAGTGGGATGCCCGAGTGGCAGAGCGTAAGTCTCAGGCTGCCAAGGCTGCCAAAGCCGTGCAGGATGCTCGTCAGGGCGTCAACGAACTACGTGACGAAGGCATGCGCCAGGTGCAGTGAGCACCGCCATCAACCTTTGGTTTTCATGCATTCGTAATCGATTAAAGGACGACCCTAATTATGCGTAAACAATTGATGATCCCTGCCCTGCTGGCCATGAGCGTTGCTTTGGCTGCCTGCGCCACCAAGCCGAACCCTAATCTGGAACAGGCGCGTACCAACTTCACCTCCCTGCAGACCAACCCGGACGCCACCAAGGTTGCCGCGCTGGAAACCAAGGACGCGAGCGAATGGCTGGCCAAGGCTGAACAGGCGTTCCGTGATGACGCTGACGCCAAGAAAGTCGACCAACTGTCTTACCTGACCAACCAGCGTGTTGAACTGGCCAAGCAGACCATTGCCCTGCGCAACTCCGAAGCCGCTCTGCAGAACGCTTCTGCCGACCGTGCCAAGGCTCGTCTGGAAGCGCGTGACGCCCAGATCGCTGCGCTGAAGAATAGCCTGAACGCCAAGCAGACCGAACGCGGTACCCTGGTGACTTTCGGTGACGTGCTGTTCGACTACAACAAGGCCGAGCTGAAGCCAGGCGCCCAGGGCGACATCGGCAAGCTGGCTGCTTTCCTTCAGGAAAATCCTGATCGCAAAGTGATCGTTGAAGGCTACACCGACAGCACCGGTTCGGCTTCCTACAACCAGTCGCTGTCCGAGCGCCGCGCCAATTCGGTTCGCATGGCGCTGACCCGCATGGGCGTAGACCCGACTCGCATCGTTGCGATGGGCTACGGCAAGGAATATCCGGTTGCTGACAACACCAGCAACTCGGGCCGTGCCATGAACCGTCGTGTAGAAGTGACCATTTCCAACGACAACCAGCCGGTTGCTCCACGCTCTTCGATGAAATAATCGACTGAGCGGCTGTACCTGAAGCCCCGCCTGCGCATACAGGCGGGGCTTTTTCATGGGCGCTTCACGGGCGTGTCGACGCCTGCTTAGTGATACAGCGCACGGCCTGCCTGCGATCGTCGACCAGCACGCCGGACAGCCCGGTACGCGACGTGTCGAACAGCACCAATACCCCATTGATGCACTGCGCCACTTCTGCCGCAGGCGTGGCGGCGATCTTGTAGTCCTCTCCGGGCACGGTCTTGAGCAGCGTGAACTCGCTCAGTAACAGCGCGTCCTCGGGTCTCGCGAAATGCAGGTAGCCGTAGTACCACAGGCAACCGACCGTACCGATGATGCTCGCGATGCCGGTGAGAATCATGCCCCTGACGTTACGCTCATCACTCATTCCTGCGTCTCGGGTTGCTTTGAGGTTGCCGGGTAATTGGGTACTTCGGCGAGGCGGCGCAGCCCGTTGAAATGCTGTGGATCTTCCAGATAGCGGAGCATGACCTGCCGCCACAACGGATCGGCGAAGGTCTGCACATGCCCGCCGCGGGTCAGTTGCAGCACACGAGGCGGTGGTGCGGCCTTGTAGACACTGATTCCGTTGACCAGCGGCACCAGGGTGTCATCCATGCTGTGAAAGATCAGCATCGGGGTGCCAGCCATCCTGGGCAGACCGTTGACGGCACTGTCGCCATCAGGAATGAACCATGACAATGGCGTCCTGAACGGCAACGTCAGCCAGGAGTTGCTGAGTGAATTTCGCGCGACGTCCCTGTAGCTCGCAGGCACACCGTCGAGAACCAGCGCCTTGATTCTGGATCGCTCGTCGGGATGCTCCGACAGGTAGTGCACAGCCAGCGCACCACCGATGCTCTGACCCAGCACCACCAATGGTTTGCCTTGCACCTCTGGCGCGGTTTTCAACCAGTCGAAGGCGGCCTGAATGTCCTGATAGATCGCGGGCAGGCTAGGCTCGCCCTGCGACTGGCCATAGCCGCGATAGTCGAGCATCAGGACCTGATAGCCCTGTTCGGGCAGCCACCAGCTTCCGCCCAGATGCCAGGACATATTGCCGCCATTGCCATGCAGGTGCAGCACCGTGCCCTTGACCGGCACGCCCGCCTTCGCCGGGAGCCACCAGCCGTGCAGGCGAGTGCCGTCTGCAGCGGTCAGATTGACGTCTCGGTATTCCAGACGCGCCTTGTCCGGGGTGAACGGCAGACCCGGTTCCGGGTAGAACAGCATCGAACTGCAGCCGGCAAGACTGAGGAGCAAGGCAAGGATGCTGATCAGTTTCAAATGTGGGGTTCCTTGAGAGAGTCAAAATGGTGCCCGTGACGCCCTGCGTCACCTTCGAGAGCGGACGCGGAGCGTCCTGAGAGGCATTCCCACGCAGAGCGCTCGTCGTTATACACAAGCCTATCAAACACTGATCGTGCCCATCGCTCCGCGTGGGCATGCCTCCCGTGACGCTCCGCGTCACAAATGGCACAGACTGCGGATTCAGTGAGCCGAGCGCATGGCTCCAGTCACCTTTTCGCCCCTCGGCGACTTACTTTGAGAGGCCAAAGTAAGCAAAGCCTTTTGCTCCGGTTCCGGCCCCGGCTTCGCCGGGGTTCCTTCGTCCTGACACTGATTCGGGGGTCGCTGCAAATGGGCCATCCATGGCCCAGTGCAGCTCAATCGGCATCCATGCCGATTGCCCCCCGAATCAGCGCCAGGACTCAGCCTTCACCCACGTCGCGATCTGCGGTGTTCATGCCATCGCGCTACAAAAGCGCATCAGTGCTGCTGCCTCACTGGATGGCCAGATGACTTGTGTATAACGATGAGCGCAGAGCGTGGGAACGATCATCAGGCCACATCACACGGCTAGAGAATATTCGAGTAATCCGCCTCGATACGATCCAGGCTCAGGTGGTTGAGGAAGTTGGAGAAGCACATCCAGGCTGACAGGGCGTTCATGTCGCGGAACTGCTCGGGCAGGTATTTGGGTGCGACCACCAGGCCTTCATCGACCAGTTGGCGAAGGGTGCGCATGTCTTCCAGCGTGGTCTTGCCGCAGAACAACAGGGGCACCTGTTCCAGCTTGCCCTTGCGCACGGCCAGCTGAATGTAGTTGTAGACCATGATGAAGCCTTTGAGGTACGACAGGTCCTTGGTGAACGGCAGCCCGTTGGGCACCGAACCTCGGAACACCCGGCTGGCGTTGCCGTAGCTTTCCGGCATGCCGAAGCCCTGCTCGCGATAGAACTCGAACACCTGCAGAAAGTCCGCGCCCTCTTCGGCCATGTGAATGGCTCGCGTGCGGTTGGTGAGCTTGCGCAGACGGCTGGGGTAGGAGGCAAAGGCGATGACTTCCATGAGAATCGCCAGCCCTTCCTGAGTCACGGTCGATGAAGGCGGGCCTTTGGAGAGGAAGGTGCAGATCGGCTGGTTCTGCCCGTTCAGCGTAGTGCCGACATGGACCAACCCTTCATGAACTTCCAGCGCCCGCACGTCGCGCTCGTTGAACATCGCGTCGCTGCGAATCTTGATGTAGTCCGCGCCCGCTGCCGCATCTGCCACGATACCGTCGGACTCAAAGACACGAATGGTTTCCTCGGCCTCGCCGAACACCCGGTTCAGACGCGACTGCAGCAAGGCCACGGCGTCCTTGGCAGTCAGAGTCTTCGGTTCGTCCTTGAGATCGCCACGCCCGGCGATGTTGTTCAGGTAATCGGACAGCATCAGTCCCAGATCGGCCAGCGTTGGATCGCCTGCGTGAAACGCATCGGAGGCCGCGCCATACAGTTCCTGAGAGATCAGCCCGAAGTCCGGTGTGCCACGCGCTTCGAGCATGCGGATCACCATGCGGTATTCCCGACACATCCGGCGCATGATCTGCCCCACCGGATTGAACTGGCCCAGTTGGCGCGTGACGTCGCGCTCGATGTTCTGGAATTCCTGCTTGAGGGCACTGGAATCGAAGCCCAGCGGGCGATTCTCGTAATAGGCACGGTCCACGGCAGGCAGGGCCTTGCCCTTGGCGGCGAGAAAATCCCGGCGAACCGTGTCGTCCCACTTCACTGCATCCAGCACGCGAATCGGTGTCTGCGCGGCAACGATCCGATCCGATAAAACACGAATAGTCTGCTGGTACTCGTCCACCCGGTACTCCTTGGCTGGCGGGCTATTGCCCTGCTACTTGGCGGCGCGCCTGTAACGCGCGACCTCCTGAAAAACATCTGAATTGGCGGGATCGTCAAGGTACCCGAATACCTGCTCCAGAGGGCTGGAAATCAGGAGTCCCTTGCCCGTTTCATTTTCGACCGGCTGACCAGCCAGACTGCCTTGCTCGACCCACTGACCGACGCGGTCCATGTCCAGACTATAGACAACCAGCTCACCGCTGCGGGTCAGCTCGAAACCTCCAATGCCATAGTCAGCGCCATATTTGGCCGGTAGCTTCGCCGAGAGGTACCAGCGACTGCCGTGGTGCGTCACCGTCACGGTGTACTCATCGCCGTGACGTCGATCGCCCTTGCGGTAGCTGACGGCCTTGTAACGGTTGACCCCGGCACGCGAGACGTCCAGTTCCAGCGGCTCGCCCCAGGCGTTCTTGCTAGTCCACTGGCCCAGCAACCCCGAAGGCGCAGCTTCATGGGCGGGTATCGGGTCCTTGAAGGTCACCAGACAGCCGCTCAACAACAAAAACGACAGCGCAATCAACACGCGCCAGGTCTTCATGGGGTTCTCCTGAACAGAAGCAGCGTCACCCTCGAACCGGTTGAGGGGTTCCCAGCACCAGACGCATCTGGCGGGTGAGCATACAGAGGATTTCTTCGTCCGCCTGACGCAGCGGGCCATGAAGCAGGCCCTGATATTCCATCCGGCGGATGAGCCCCGTCAACACTTGCGCGTCCTGATAAGGCTGCAACGAGCCAATCACCTGAAAAAACTGGCAACTGCCCTGCAGCAGGATTTCCTGATGCGCCATGACCAGCGGGGTCAGACGCGGGTTGATCAGCGCCTCGTGGTAGAACGCATGTTCGGCAATCAGGTAGTCGCGCCGGGTGAGCAACTGGTGGCGAATGTGCTCCATCACCATTTTGGCAATGTCGTCGGCCAGCTTGAAACGGTCGCTGGGACTGCCGGAACTGCGGGCCATCATGTCGCGCAAGATGACTTCGGTGTTCTGCCATAACCTGGCCAGGTAGTCTGCGCTGCGCTGCACGTACTGGGCGAAGGCATCGGTCAACAGGTCGTCGATGTCCTTGAAGTAATAGGTCGTCGCCGACAGCGGTACGCCCGCCTCCGCAGCCACGGCCCGGTGGCGTACGGCACGCACGCCGTCACGCACCACAATGCGCATGGCGGCATCGAGAATCACCTGCCTGCGCTGCTCGCTCCCTTCTCGACTGGCCTTGCGACCCTGATACTTGACACTTCTGGCCACCGCGCTCGCTACCCCGGCAGCCCCTTCTCTGGCAATCGTCACACTATCGTCCTTATAAACTCGTCCTGAAAAAGACCCAAAAAAAAGCCGCCCATTCGAGGCGGCTTTCTTTTTTTTCGTTACGCCTGCGGGCGCATGTGCGGAAACAGGATCACATCCCGGATCGACGGCGAGTTGGTGAGCAGCATCACCAGGCGGTCGATACCGATCCCCTCACCGGCTGTCGGCGGCATGCCGTACTCCAGCGCACGCACGAAATCAGCGTCGTAGTGCATGGCCTCGTCGTCACCGGCGTCCTTGTCGGCCACCTGAGCCTGGAAGCGTTCGGCCTGGTCTTCCGCGTCATTGAGCTCGGAATAGGCGTTGGCGATTTCGCGACCACCGATGAACAGCTCAAAACGGTCGGTCACGCTCGGGTTGTCATCGTTGCGACGTGCCAGCGGCGAAACTTCGAACGGGTACTGGGTAATGAAGTGCGGCTGCTCCAGCTTGTGCTCGACCAGTTCTTCGAAAATCATCACCTGCAGCTTGCCCAGACCTTCGAAGCCCAGCACCTTGGCGCCGGCCTTCCTGGCGATGGCGCGTGCCTTGTCGATGTCCTGCAGATCGGCTGCGGTCAGTTCAGGGTTGTACTTGAGGATCGAGTCGAACACCGACAGGCGCACGAACGGCTCGCCAAAGTGGAACACCTTGTCGCCATACGGCACGTCGGTGGTGCCCAGAACCAGTTGAGCCAGTTCGCGGAACAGCTCCTCGGTCAGGTCCATGTTGTCTTCGTAGTCGGCATAGGCCTGGTAGAACTCGAGCATGGTGAACTCGGGGTTGTGCCGGGTCGAAACGCCTTCGTTACGGAAGTTGCGGTTGATCTCGAATACCTTCTCGAAGCCACCGACAACCAGACGCTTGAGGTACAGCTCAGGCGCGATACGCAGGAACATTTCCATGTCCAGCGCGTTGTGGTGGGTTTCGAACGGCTTGGCTGCCGCGCCACCGGGAATGGTCTGCAGCATCGGCGTTTCGACTTCGAGGAAGTCGCGCTTCATCAGGAAGCTGCGGATGTGGGCAATCACCTGCGAACGCACGCGGAAGGTCTCGCGCACGTCTTCGTTGACGATCAGGTCGACGTAACGCTGACGATAGCGCTGTTCGGTGTCGGTCAGGCCGTGGTGTTTGTCCGGCAGCGGACGTAGCGACTTGGTCAGCAGGCGCACGGACGTCATTTCGACATACAGGTCGCCCTTGCCGGAACGGGCCAGGGTGCCTTCGGCGGCAATGATATCGCCCAGGTCCCAGGTCTTGACTTCGGCCAGGGTTTCTTCCGGCAGTGTCTTGCGGTTGACGTAGACCTGGATGCGACCGGTCATGTCCTGAATCACCATGAACGAGCCACGGTTAAGCATGATGCGACCGGCAACCTTGACCGGAATAGCTGCTGCAGCCAGATCTTCCTTGGTCTTGTCGACGTACTGTTTCTGCAGGTCGTTGCAGTAGCTGTCGCGGCGGAAGTCATTCGGGAAGGCCTGACCCTTGGCACGGCCGGCAGCAAGCTTTTCCTTGCGCAGGGCGATCAGGGTGTTTTCTTCCTGTTGCAGGGCTTGCGGGTCGAGTTGTTGGTCGCTCATGTCTTCAGTCATTCCATCACAGGTTCGTTGCCCCGGTTCATCCGGGTTCGCGGGCAAGGCGGATAGCCGTCCCGGACGCTTGCACAGGATCGCGCTCACGGCGCGAATACTGCGAAGCGTGCATTACAGCCCTTGTTTGAGGCTTGCGATCAGATACTCGTCCAGATCACCGTCGAGCACCTTGTCGCAGTCGCTGCGCTCGATGTTGGTCCGCAGGTCCTTGATGCGCGAGGCATCCAGCACGTAGGAGCGAATCTGATGACCCCAGCCGATATCAGACTTGGTGTCTTCCAGCGCCTGGGACGCTGCATTGCGTTTCTGAACTTCCTGCTCATACAAACGGGCCCGCAGCATTTTCATGGCGGTGTCCTTGTTCGCATGCTGGGAACGTTCGTTCTGGCAGCTGACCACGGTGTTGGTCGGAACGTGGGTGATACGGACCGCCGAGTCGGTGGTGTTTACGTGCTGACCACCGGCGCCGGAGGAGCGGTAGGTGTCGATCCGCAGGTCCGACGGGTTGATGTCGATTTCGATGTTGTCATCGATTTCCGGCGACACGAACACGGCCGAGAACGAGGTGTGGCGACGGTTGCCGGAGTCGAACGGGCTCTTGCGCACCAGACGGTGTACGCCGATCTCGGTCCGCAGCCAGCCAAAGGCGTATTCGCCCTTGATGTGCACGGTCGCGCCTTTGATACCGGCGACTTCGCCAGCGGAAAGTTCCATGATGGTGGCGTCGAAGCCGCGCTTGTCAGCCCAGCGCAGGTACATGCGCAGCAGGATGTTGGCCCAGTCCTGCGCTTCGGTACCGCCGGAGCCGGCCTGGATATCCAGGTAGGCGTTGTTCTGGTCCATTTCGCCGCTGAACATGCGACGGAATTCCAGCTTTTCCAGCGATTCGCGAAGGCGTTCGACTTCGGCGGCAACATCATCGACGGCAGCCTGGTCTTCTTCCTCGGCCGACATCAGCAGCAGGTCCTTGGCATCGACCAGACCGGACGTCATTTCGTCCAGCGTGTCGACGATCTGCGCCAGCAAGGCACGTTCGCGGCCCAGGTTCTGCGCGTATTCAGGGTTGTTCCAGACGTTTGGATCTTCGAGCTCGCGATTGACTTCGGTCAGACGATCATGTTTGTGATCGTAGTCAAAGATACCCCCGAATAGTTTCGGAGCGCTCGGACAAATCCTTGATGCTGTTTAGGATCGGGTTGATTTCCATGGTGGGCAGCACTCGCAGGCGAAATTTTCAAAGCCGACGAGTATACCCCAGGCAACACCATGAAAGCAGCCCGTCGGGCAGGCGTTGTGCAGCCAATTTTATTGAATACGTGCGTTTCTGGCAGGAGATGCCCCGTTGCCCCTGATACGGCACTGTCTGGCTGCAAACACCTCCCGCAAAAACGTATTCATTCAGCAGATCACGTGTTGTTTGATAAGAGTCGGCCTGGCAGCAACTCCGGACGGCTCAGCCCACCGATACCTGATTGCGGCCATTGTGCTTGGCCACGTACAACCCCTTGTCGGCGTCAAGAATCAGTTGGCGACTGTGTGAGCCGACCTGTGGAGAAACTGTGGCCACGCCGATGCTGACGGTGAGGTGAGAGCCTTCGGCAGGCGCTACGTGGGGGATGTTCATGCCCACCACGCTCTGACGCAATTTTTCAGCGATCAGCCGCGCGCCACCCGGCGAGGTGTTGGGCAGCACCATCGCAAACTCTTCGCCACCATAGCGGGCAGGCAGATCCGAGGGCCGACTGCAGCTGTTGCGAATGGCCTTGGCCACCTGCCGAAGGGCCTCGTCGCCTTCCAGATGCCCGAAGCTGTCGTTGTAGGCCTTGAAGAAATCGACGTCGATCATCAGCAGCGACAACTGGGTCTGGTCACGGGTCGCGCGACGCCATTCCAGCTCCAGATACTCATCAAAATGACGGCGGTTCGACAGCCCGGTCAGGCCATCGGAGTTCATCAGGCGCTGCAGGACCAGATTGGTATCGAGCAATTGCTGCTGGCTGACGCGCAGTGCACGGTACGCCTCGTCACGCTGCAGCAGGGTCATGTAAGAACGCGAGTGATACAGGATGCGGGCAACCAGTTCGATGTTGTCCGGCAGCTTGACCAGATAATCATTGGCACCGGCGGCGAACGCGGCGCTCTTGATCAGCGGATCTTCCTTGGTGGACAGCACGATGATCGGGATATCGCGGGTCAGCGGGTTGCTGCGGTATTCACGCACCAGCGTCAGACCGTCCAGGCCGGGCATGACCAGGTCCTGAAGAATGACCGTCGGCTTGATCTGCACAGCCTGGGAGATGGCCTGATGCGGATCGGCGCAGAAGTGGAAATCGATCGAGCTTTCGTTGGCCAGACCACGCCTGACCGCCTCGCCGATCATCGCCTGATCGTCGACCAGCAGCACCATCGCAGAGTTTTCATCCGGTGTTTTGATCTCGTCCATCTGCAGATCATGCATGAAGTTTCTCCTGGTGACCAAGCAGCGGTGAGTTCATCTGGACAGTCATTGAGCGAATACCTCCACGAGCCGCGGAGCGATGGCCGTCAGTGGCCGAATCTCGACCGCCGCATCAATGGCTGCAGCCGCCTTGGGCATGCCGTACACCGCAGAACTTGCCTGATCCTGAGCGATGGTCAGGAATCCGCGCTCACGCATGGTCTTGAGCCCGGTCGCGCCGTCGCGCCCCATGCCTGTCAATAAAACGCCCACAGCATCTCCATTCCAATAACGAGCCACACTTTCGAAAAACACGTCGATCGAGGGCCTGTAGATTTCATTCACTGGCTCTGCCGTGTAGGCCAGCGTGCCGCCTTTCAACAGGCGGATGTGGTGGTTGGTGCCCGCCAGCAGAACCTTGCCACTCTGGGGCACCTGACCTTCGCGAGCCAGTAGCACAGGGATTCCTGACGCACTGGACAGCCACTCGGCCATGCCGGCTGCGAAGACCTGATCCACATGCTGCACCAGCACGACTGCCGCCGGGAAGTTCGAAGGCAGGGCCTTGAGCAGAATCTCCAGAGCAGCCGGCCCGCCCGCCGACGAACCGATGGCAACCAGACGGTCACGCCGGACAGACTCACGCAGCGGCGTGGCGACGGTCCGCTCATGGGTGTTGCGCTGCCCCATGAGCCATTCGATATTCAGAATCTTGCGCAGCAGCGGTGCCGCCGCCTCTTTGGGATTACCTGCGCCAATGGCGGGGGTGTCCACCACATCCATCGCACCGTGCCCCATGGCTTCGAATACGCGATGCACGTTCTGCTCGCGGTCCACGGTCACTATGACAATAGCGCACGGTGTGCTGGCCATGATCTGGCGAGTGGCTTCGACGCCATCCATGACCGGCATGATCAGGTCCATCAGGATCAGATCAGGCGTCTGTTCAGCACAGCAGCGCACCGCTTCGGCGCCGTTGCCGGCCACCCATATCACCTGATGCAATGGCTCGAACGCCAGCGCTCGACGCAGCGCTTCGACAGCCATGGGCATGTCATTGACAATAGCGATCTTCATGCCTGCGCATCCCCTATCAGCTCGACCACAGCGTCGAGCAAGGCATCATCATGGAAACTGGCCTTGGCCAGATAATAATCGGCGCCCGCATCCAGTCCGCGGCGTCGATCTTCCTCACGATCCTTGTAGGAAACCACCATTACAGGCAGTGATTGCAGCCGAGTATCCCGACGCAACAGGGTGACCAGCTCGATACCGTCCATGCGCGGCATGTCGATGTCGGTAATCAGCAGGTCAAAATCTTCGGAACGCAAAGCGTTCCAGCCGTCCATGCCATCCACGGCAACCGACACTTCGTAGCCGCGCCCGACCAGCAGCTTGCGTTCCAGCTCACGCACCGTCAACGAGTCATCGACTACCAGCACGCGTTTGCGCGATACGCTGTCTGCCTGACGGTTACGACGGTCGATGCGTTCCAGACGTCCGGTATTGAGCAGCTTCTCGACGGAGCGCAGCATGTCTTCGACGTCGATGATCAGCACCACCGAGCCATCGTCGAGCAGCGCACCCGCCGAAACATCCTGAACCTTGCCCAGCCGCGCATCCAGCGGCATCACCACCAGCGTGCGCTCACCAATGAAGCGCTCGACCGCAACGCCGTAGACCGCGTCGCGCTCGCGAATCACCACGACCTTGAGCGCTTCGCCAGTGTCTTGCGATGCAGGACGGTGCAACAACTGACTGGCGGACACCAGGCCGACATGACGTTCTTCGTCCCAAAAGTGCTGGCGTCCCTCGAGCTGCACAATCTCATCGGGCTGCAGATCGCGCATACGCTCGATATGCGCCAGCGGGAAGGCGTAGGCTTCGCCGCCGACCTCGACCACCAGGCTGCGCACCACCGACAGGGTCAACGGCAACTCGATTCTGAAGCGACTGCCCTCGCCTGCCCACTGCTGCAATTCGACGCTGCCATGCATCTGGCGAACCATGTGTTGCACAGCGTCGAGACCGACTCCGCGACCGGACACCTGTGTGACCTTGTCGCGCATGCTGAAACCGGGCAAAAACAGAAAACTCAGCAGTTCCTCTTCGCTCAACTGGGCGGCGGTGGCGGCAGGCGACAGGTTGCGCTGCACAATGTTCTGACGCAGACGCTCAAGGTCCACGCCGCCGCCATCATCACTGAGTTCCACCACCAGCAGACCGGCCTGGTGCGAAGCCTGCAGACGGATCAGCCCTTCCGGTTCCTTGCCGTGTGCCGCCCGCTTTTCAGGTGACTCGATGCCATGATCGACCGCATTGCGCAGCAGGTGCGTCAGCGGAGCCTCGAGTTTTTCCAGCACGTCCCGGTCGACCTGGGTCTTGTCCCCCTCGATCTGCAGACGAACCTGCTTGCCCAGCTCGCGCCCCAGATCACGCACCATGCGTGCCTGCCCCGACAATACGTCGGCGAAGGGCCGCATGCGACAGGCCAGCGCAGTGTCATACAACAGCTGCGCTCGCTGCCCCGACTGCCAGCCGAACTCGTCCAGCTCGGCAGTCTGCTGAACCAGCATCTGCTGCGCCTGGGACAACAGGCTGCGGGCGTCTTCCAGGGCCTTTTGCGCATCGGCATTCAGACCGCCCTCGCCGACGCTGACACCCAAGGCTTCAAGCGCCCGGTCGGTGCTGCTCTGCAAGCGCTTGAGGCGTTGCATGCCGGCCAGCAGAGGCTTGAGGCGCTGGGTCTCGACGAGGGATTTGCTCGACATGTCGAGCAGACCGTTGAGTCGCTCGGCGGTGACTCGCAGCACCCGTTCGCCGCCCTCGGCCACCCGGCGATCCTTTAGCGGCGCAGCGGACGGCGTCTCGGGTTCGGCCCTGGGCGGAACGCTCGCTGGCTCCGGACGCAGATCGGCCGCCAGTGGATCGGCAGGCGACTCGCTCGGTGGCGCTGGCGTGGCCGATGCTTCGAGCTGTTGCAAGGCGCTCGCCAGCAGCGGATCCGGCATGGGCACGCTGACTGTTCGTGCCGTCCCGGCACCTGAAGCCAGCAACGTGTTCAGCCTTTCGACGTAAGCGTCGATGTCGGGCTGGCCGACGCTGTTACCGCCCGGCGTCGCAATGCGCATCAGCAGATCGGTGCCGAACAACAGGGCGTCGATGTGATCAGGCTGGAGCAGCAGTCGCCCTTCCTGAGCACTGACCAGACAGTCCTCCATCACATGCGCAACGCTGACACCGAACTCGACGCCGACAATCTTTGCCGCGCCCTTGAGCGAGTGAGCGGCGCGCATGCAGGCTTCCAGTTGATCGGCCTGGGTCGGGTTACGCTCGAGCGCCAGCAGACCCGCACTCAGGACTTGAGTCTGCGCATCGGCTTCCAGCGTGAACAGTTCGAACAGCGAGGCGTCGCGCATTTCATCTGGGGTCATGTAAGGCTCCGGTGCACCGCCGACAGCAACTGATCTTCATCGAGCCAACGCAGGCTTCGGCCTTTCCATTGCAGAACCCCTCGGGTAAAGCGCGCATTGGCGTGCGTGCCGGAGGCCGAAGCAGCTTCCAGTTCGCCTTCTTCAATGGCATGAATACCGTCGACTTCGTCCACCGGCACAACAACAGGACCACCTTCCGCCGCCACGATCAGCATGCGCGGCACCGTTCGTGCGGACTGGGCAATCATTGGATTGCTGTCCAGCCCCAGCAACTCGACCAGCGAGATACAGGCCACCAAAGCACCGCGAACGTTGGCGACGCCCAGCAACGCGCGCGAGCGTTGATGCGGCAGGGAGTGGATCGTCTGCGCAGGCGCAACTTCGGACAGGCAACGCGATGCCAGACCCAGCCATTCTTCGCCCAGACGAAAGACCAGAATCGAGCGCGTCTTGATATCGCGCTGCAGGACAGAGCCGTGAAACTGTTCGTGGTTTTCCTGTGCATGGGAATAGCGGTCAAGCAGCCGTGTGGCCGCCGCCGAATAGACCGCACAGTTTCGGCAATGAATGTGGTCTTCCAGCAAGGGACAGGAACGATCACCGTGAACGCCGATGCGATTCCAGCAGTCGTCGATGTCCTGGGCCTGGTCATGGGTAAGGCTTGAAAAACCGGACGGGCCCGTCATCAGTTGTTTCCTTGTTTATTCGCACCGCGCACGGCGCGGTCCTGCAATCGGCGTGCACCGGCGCTGTCGCCTCTGGCGGCCAGCAACGCCGCCATCTGCGCCAGTGATTCCGAATGCTGCGGCTGAAGGTAGAGCGCCTTGCGGTAAAACCCTTGAGCCTCCGCGACGCGACCCTCCACTTCACTGAGCAACCCCAGCCAGTAGAACACCTGAGCCACTGGCTCGTGCTGTTGCAGATAACGCTCGCAGGCAGCTCGCGCCTCGACTGTCTTGCCCTCGTTTGCCAGGCTGGCAATGCTCGCCAGCAGCGCGGCACTGTCGGCGTTGCCGGTTGCTGCAGCCGGTTTATTGCCGGGGGCAAACGCCGTCGTGTTTCGCGACGCAGGCTGGGCGGCAGGCGTGCGTGGAGTTGGCTCGGGGGCCGGGCGTGCTATCGGTTTGTTTACCGGAGCAGGCGCAGTGGCTGTCGCAGCCATTTCCCGAGGCGCATGACGAAAAACGAAGGACTGGGCGATGCCCAGCGAGCGCATGCCAATGGCGGACAGCAGGTTGCCCTCGGCCGGGCCGATGAAGAGCACGCCGTCTTCACGGGTCAGCTGCTTGAGGACCTGAAAGACATGTTGCTGCGTCGGCCGGTCGAAATAGATCACCAGATTGCGGCAGAAGACGATGTCGTAGGCCACCTGGGTCGCCAGTTTGGGATCGAGCAGGTTGCCGGGCTGAAAATCGATGCAGCCACGAACCAGATCGGAAATCTCGAAGCTTTCGCCTACCGGGGTGAAAAAACGCTCGCGAAAGCTCAGGTCGCTGCCACGAAACGAGTTCTTTCCGTATACGCCGTGCTTGGCGCGTGCAATCGAAACAGGACTGATATCAATGGCATCGACCTTGAACTGCCGGACGCCGATACCGGCCTCAATCAGCGCCATGGCAATCGAGTAAGGCTCTTCACCCGTCGAACACGGCAGACTGAGAATGCGCAACGGTCTTGCGCCATCCAGCGTAGTAATGCGCTCGCGGGCCAGTTTACCCAGCGTCACGAAGGATTCCGGGTAGCGAAAAAACCAGGTCTCCGGGACGATCACGGCCTCAATCAGCGCCTGCTGCTCCTGAGCTGAAGTCACCAGCAGATGCCAGTACGCATCGCTGTCAGGGCATTTCGCCAAGGCCGCTCGCTGGCGCAAGGCACGCTCGATGATGGCCTCGCCAACCGACGTCACGTCCAGTCCGATGCGTTCCTTGAGGAAACTGAAAAAGCGCGAATCATCACTCATGGCGCATCCTCGAGCGATTCCAGATCCAGTGGCGGCACCGGATACAGCAACTCGCGCACCGGTTCACTCAGCAGTTCCTGAACATGGATCCATTGCAGCAGGCCCTGCTCGTCCTCACGGACCGGCCCCAGATAAGGTGACAGGCGATTGTCCAGCCCGTACTCCTTGAACTGCGAAACCGGGCAACGCAGGGTTTCGGTGGCCTGTTCCAGAATCAGCCCGAGCAACTGCGCAGGATGCTGGTCGTCGTGCCGGTAATGCACCAGCACCATACGCGTGCTGGTCCGCGCCCTGGCAGGCTGGCCGGAGTTCAACGCGCTGATATCGATCACCGGCACGATCTCGCCCCGGTGGGCGAAAATGCCTGCAACCCAATGCGGCGCCCGGGCAATCGCCTTGAGCTTCACACGCGGCAGAATCTCGGCGATTTCGGTCGCCTCCAGCGCATAGCGGTCTTCACCGATGCAGAACAGCAGAAACAGTTTGTTCGACGCGGGCAACGCGACGTTACGCCTGGGCGATTGATCCATCATTGGCGGTGCTCAGACCTTGAATCGCGATACGCCACTGCGCAGCCCGACCGCCACCTGACTCAACTCGTCGATGGCGAAACTGGCTTGACGCAATGACTCAACCGTCTGGCTGCTGGCATCGGCCAACTGCACCAGCGCCTGATTGATCTGTTCGGCGCCCGTGGCCTGAGCCTGCATGCCTTCGTTGACCATGAGCACGCGCGGGGCCAGTGCTTGGACCTGATGAATGATCTGCGACAACTGCTCTCCGACCTGCGTGACTTCGTACATGCCGCGTCGCACTTCCTCGGAGAACTTGTCCATGCCCATGACACCCGCAGACACCGCAGACTGGATTTCCCGCACCATCTGCTCGATGTCGTAAGTGGCTACAGCCGTCTGATCGGCCAGACGACGCACTTCGGTGGCGACCACGGCAAAACCACGACCGTATTCACCCGCCTTCTCGGCTTCGATGGCCGCATTGAGCGACAGCAGGTTGGTCTGATCGGCCACCTTGACGATGGTCACCACCACCTGATTGATGTTGCCGGCCTTCTCGTTGAGGATCGCCAGCTTGGCGTTGACCAGATTGGCCGCGCCCATGACCTGATGCATGGTGTCTTCCATGCGTGCCAGGCCCTGCTGGCCGGAGCCAGCCAGAATCGAAGCCTGATCGGCCGCCGAGGTGACCTCGGTCATGGTGCGCACCAGATCACGGGACGTCGCAGCGATTTCACGCGACGTCGCGCCGATCTCGGTGGTGGTTGCAGCAGTTTCCGTGGCGGTGGCCTGCTGCTGACGCGACGTGGCGGCAATTTCAGTGACCGAGGTGGTGACCTGTACCGACGAGCGCTGAGCCTGAGAAACCAGAGCGGTCAGGTCGGCCATCATGTCGTTGAAGCCGGTTTCGACCACGTTGAACTCGTCCTTGCGCGCCAGATTCAGACGCGAACTCAGGTCGCCCGTGCGCATGGTTTCGAGAATCCGGACAATGAGTTGCATCGGCGCAATGATCGAACGCATCAACAGCAGCCCGCATGCAGCGGCGGCCATGACGGCAATAAACAGCGAAAAGACCATGCTGATCTTGGCACTCAGCACGGCATTGACGATGTTGTCGGTTGCGCGATCCGCCAACTGTTTGTTGGCCACGATCAGTTCATTGAGTTGTTTGCGACCATCCGTCCAGACCGGATTGGCCTCACCGTAGAACTCCGAACGAGCGCCCGCGTAGTCGCCGCGCTCGAACTTGGCATGCACGTCGGCGAGCAGCCGGGAATAGGTTTCGCGGCGCTTTTCAAAGACGGCGAAGCTGGCCCTGTCGCTGTCATCGAAGATGGACTTCTTGTAGCCGTCCATCTGGGTCTGCAATGTGTCATCGAAACCCTGGAACTGATCCTTTTCCTGCTTGGTCAAGGCACGACCCTGACCTTCGCCGATCAACTCGAGCGTGCGGATATAGCTCTCGCCCCAGGCGCTGCGCACCAGGGTGCTGTAGTAGACACCCGGCAACGCGTCGAGGCGCACCTGTTCTTCGCTGGACTCGATCGACAACAAGCGCGAGTAAGACACAACGACCATCAGCAGCATGATCGCGATAATGACGGCAAAACTCGCCAGAATGCGTTGGCGCAACGTCCAGTTCTTCACAGTCAGCCCTCAGGAGTTCAACGACGGCATCCGGCCGTGTTCAAGAAGCGGACCGACAGACGGTCCAAGCCGCGTGAGTATAGCCCAGCGTTTCAGCCATTAGCGGGTGATATGAAAATGAAATGACGGTCAGCAGGTATATGCCCGTATTCATGGGTTGAACACGGGTAGGAGACTCGGCAAAACGGGGCTGAAAACAAAAGTTTCTGACTGAATGTATACCTCACCACGTCTTCGACGTAGCGCTGTCGCGCAGCAAACAGCGGTCTGTGGGAGGCGGGGCATGTATTGAACCGGGCGGGTTCGTTAACTGAAACCCGGCCCGGGAAAACATACGCTGGCGACGATTTATTACGCGTCCCTGACCTGCCCTTCCAGTTCGGCCTTGAGCCCTGGGTCCAGCTTCAACGCGCGGGCCAGTTCATCCAGATAGGCACGTTCCATGAAGTGTTCCTGATCCACCAGCATCACACTGGCGATGTACATTTCTGCGGCCATTTCCGGCGTGGTCGCTGCCCGCGCGACTTCGGCCGGGTCCAATGGCTTGTTCAACTCGGCATGCAGCCAGCTTTGCAAGGTCTGATCGGTGCTCAGCTTGCTGAACTCGCCTTCGATCAGCTCGCGTTCACGCTCGTCCACATGGCCATCGGCCTTGGCAGCCGCCACCAGCGCTCGCAGGATCGCCTGACTGTGCAACTCGGCTTCCGAGTCCGGCAGGCGGTCGATGGTCTGCGGCTCGCGCTGGCCGGTCATGCCCTGACTGGCCTGCCAGTTGTTGTAAGCCTTGTAGGCCAGCACACCCAACGCCGCCAGACCGCCGTATTTCAGCGCCTTGCCGCCCATGCCTCGAGAGCCTTTGCCCCTGAGCAGGCTCATTGCACCGGCCGCCAGCGCGCCACCGCCCGCACCGGACAACAGGCCGCCCAAACCGCCCTGGCTGCTCTGGCCGCCGCTTTTATTACCGCCGAGAAGGCTGCCCAGTCCGTCCATCAAAGAATCACTCCCTGAAGACGGCTTGCCGGACCTGGACTTGCCGTTGACCTTGTCCTGCAACATGTTCTGACCAGATTTGAGCAACTGATCGAGTAAGCCACGCGTATTCACAGGGAACCTCCACAGGATTGTCAGATGAATCATTGACCAGCAGGTTAAACAGAAGTGACAAAACGCCTGTGACAGGTGTGCTTCCAGATGTTGCGACTGGCCGCAGACCGGGCCCCATCCAGATCGAGTCCACCCTGCATCAGAAAAGACGCAACCCTTGAGAATCGAAATGGTCGATTCATGTGGATGCCAAAAAAGAGGACAATGCGAGCCACTTATCTGGATCGGACGTCGATGCAATCGACGCTCATCACTCTTCCTTTACTGTCCAGCCGTCCATCGGGAGCTTGCTGAAGTGATATCACGAGTCGGCTTCCCTGCAGGCAGCAGCGAAGCAGCCCAGACAATCAGGACCAAAGACTGGGACCAGACCTCGCTCGGTCCTGCGGACCAATGGCCTGTGGCGTTGAAGAATGCCCTCAACCTGATCCTCAACAGCCCGGAATCCATGTACCTGCTGTGGGGCCCGGAACTGATCTTCTTCCACAACGATGCTTATGCGCCGATTCTCGGACCGCGAAAGGAGCGGGCCATCGGCGCTCTGATGCACGAGCTGTGGGCGGATGTCTGGGATCAGGTGCTGCCATTGGTCGAGCAGGCGTTGAACGGCCAGGCTGGTCGATGGCAGGACATGCCGCTGACCATGGCGCGCTTCGGTGAAATCGAGCAGACCTGGTGGTCGTTCTCATTCTCGCCATTGATTGATGAGCACGGCGTCACCGTCGGAATGTTCTGCACCACCAACGAGACCACACAGCATGTGCTGGATCAACGAGCGCTTCAGGCCAGCGAGAGCAAACGTCACGAACTGATCGAAGAGTTGATCGAACACGAAAAGCAGCAGACCGCCAAGCTTGAGCAGCGCACGCTGGAGCTGGACACCTTCTGGAAGATCTCGCCCGATCCGCTGGCCATGCTCGATTTCAACGGCATTTTCCTGAGGGTCAATCCGGCCTGGACCGCCCTGCTCGGCCGTACCGAACGTGAACTGATCGGCACCTCAATCATGGACCTGCTTCACCCGGACGATGTCGCAAGCACGCAAAATGCCCTGACGCACACCATCAGTCAGGTCCTGCCGCTGTTTGAAAACCGTTATAAACATGTCGATGGCACGTATCACTGGTTCGGCTGGACGGCCGCGCCGAGCAACGGCGTCATCTTCGCGCTGGGCAAGCACCTGACCAATGAGAAGCAGCGCATCGAAGCACTGCGCATTACTGAAGAAGCACTGCGTCAGTCACAGAAGATGGAGGCGGTCGGACAGCTCACCGGTGGCCTCGCGCATGACTTCAACAACCTGCTGATGGGCGTCAGCGGCAACATGGAGTTGCTTCAATCGAGGGTGAAGCAAGGGCGTTTCGCAGAACTGGACCGTTACATCGGCTCGGCACTGGAAGGTTCAAGGCGCGCGGCCTCGCTGACGCATCGATTGCTGGCCTTTTCACGCCGCCAGACGCTTGATCCAAAGGCAACCGATGTCGACCAGTTGATCGCAGGCATGGATGAACTCATCAGACGTACCGTGGGGCCTGCCATCGACATGCAAGTGCGCCCCACACAGGGGTTGTGGTCGACCATGGTTGACCCGCATCAACTGGAAAACTCACTGCTGAACCTGTGCATCAATGCCAAGGACGCCATGCCTGACGGTGGCCAGCTGCTGATCGAGACCGGCAATCGCTATCTGGACAGTCCGACGGCAGCGAAACATGAGCTGACGGCGGGTCGCTATGTGGAACTGACGGTCAGCGACACGGGCACAGGAATGACCAAGGAAGTGATGGGACGGGCATTCGATCCGTTTTTCACCACCAAACCCATCGGTATGGGTACAGGCCTCGGACTGTCGATGATTTACGGCTTTGCCCGGCAATCCGGCGGAGGTGTAAGCATTTTTTCGGAGACAGGGAAAGGCGCGAAACTCAGTATTCTCCTGCCGATGTTCGAAGGTCAGGCCGAACCCGTCCTGCATGACTGCGCTATACCGGTGCCTTCGCAGAACGCTGGCGGCGAAACCGTGATGGTCGTCGATGACGAGCCAACGGTACGTCTTTTGATCACCGAAGTGCTGGAGGATCTGGGGTATCTGGTGCTGCAGGCCGACCGAGGTTCGGCGGCGCTGGAAATTCTGCAATCGAAGGCGGCAATCGATCTGCTCGTGACCGATGTCGGCCTGCCCGGCGGCATGAACGGCCGTCAGGTTGCAGACGCGGCCAGAGCGGTGCGCCCCGATCTGAAAATACTCTTCGTGACCGGCTACGCGGAAAACGCCGCGCTCGCACACGACACGCTGGAGCCCGGCATGTACGTGCTGCCCAAGCCCTTCTCCATCGCAGCACTGACCGGACGGGTGACCGAGTTGCTGGACAGCGCGAATGAGCGGTTGTAGCGCTTGCGCTTAGAAGACTCAGGACCGTGGGAGGCGGCTTGCCGACGATGAAGGATGACTCGATTTCCCTGACATACCGCGTCGGCTGCATCGCCGGCAAGCCGCCTCCCACAAAAACGTGTTCAGTCAGCAGATTACGTGTTGTTTGATAAGAGGTGGCTTGCCACCTCTCCCTGGCTTCCCTACCAAACCCTCTGCCAAACCGTCAGTCCCGCAGATCGGACTCATGAATCGGCTGGTCGCGATGTGTCGCGCGCTGGTATTGCGCGGGCCAGGTGGCCAGTCGTCCGCCGAGATCGTCATCGGCATGCAGCGGCCAGTACGGATCACGCAGCAGCTCCCGGGCCAGCAGGATGATGTCGGCCTGACCGGTACGCAGGATGTGCTCTGCCTGCGCAGGCTCGGTGATCATGCCGACTGTGCCGGTCGCGATGCCGGATTCCTTGCGCACGCGCTCAGCGAAACGGGTCTGGTAGCCAGGGCCGACCGGGATTTCCGCCTTGGCAGCGGTGCCGCCCGAGGACACATCAATGAGGTCTGCGCCCAGCGCCTTGAGGCGACGTGCCAATTCAACGGTCTCGTCAGGGTTCCAGCCATCCTCTACCCAGTCGGTCGCCGAAACGCGCACGAACAGCGGCAACTCTTCCGGCCAGATCGCGCGGACCGCTTCGGTCACTTGCAGGGTCAGACGAATGCGGTTTTCAAACGAACCACCGTACTCATCCGTGCGCTGATTGCTCAGCGGAGAGAGGAACTGATGCAACAGGTAACCATGCGCCGCGTGGATTTCGACGACTTTGAAACCTGCCGTCAACGAACGGCGGGCCGCGTCCACGAATGCCTGGATCACTTCCTGAATCTGGATGTCGCTCAGTTTCACCGGAGCGGTGTGTTGCGGGTCGAAGGCAATCGCCGACGGACCCACCGGGGTCCAGCCGCCTTCGCTCTCGGGGATGCTGCCGTGTTTACCCAACCACGGACGCCAGGTGCTCGCCTTGCGTCCGGCATGTGCCAACTGGACACCTGCAACGGCGCCCTGCGCAGTGATGAAACGCGTGATGCGCTGCAACGGCTCAATCTGCTCGTCGTTCCACAGGCCAAGGTCTTCCGGGGTAATGCGACCATCCGGCGTCACCGCCATGGCTTCAGTGATCACCAGTCCCGCGCCACCGACGGCACGGCTGCCCAGGTGCACCAGATGCCAGTCATTGGCCAAACCATCGACACTGGAGTACTGGCACATGGGCGACACAGCAATACGATTACGCAGCGTCAATTGGCGCAGGGTATAGGGCTCAAGCAGCAGGCTCATGGCAACCTCTCATAGTGAAAATTCGGGTGTCCCGGCTCGTGTTCAGCGAGCAGCTTTCAGGGGACAGAGCCTAGTCGACAACCCATGAGTCTGAGGGGTTCCTGCTTATTCTCAACGTGGCGCGATGTGCACCACCATCAGTTGGACGGTTTCGTTGCCACGAAACTCGTTCAGGTCCAGTTTGTAAGCAAGCTCGACCCAGCGAATGTTGGGGTTGGGCCAGATGTCGCGATCCACGCTGAAAGCAATACCGTCCAGCTTGACGCTGCCGCACTCTGTCTTGAGCACCATCTTCAAATGCCGCTCACCGACCACGCGTTGTTCCACCAACTGGAACACGCCATGAAACAGCGGCTCAGGGAAATGCTGCCCCCAGGGCCCTGCATTACGCAGCGCGCGAGCCAGTTCCAGATGAAACTCTTCGACCGCCAGCGAGCCGTCCGATAGCAAGCGTCCGGTCAGGTCCTGCTCATCAAGCTGGCGCCGTACTTCCTGATCGAACGCCTCGGCGAACGCCGGAAAGTGCTCTTCGGGCAAGGACAGACCCGCTGCCATGGCGTGCCCGCCGAACTTGCTGATCAGGTGCGGATGAGCCGCTGCCACTGCGTCCAGCGCGTCACGAATATGAAATCCCGGCACCGAGCGGGCAGAGCCTTTGAGCACGCCCTCCCCGGCGCTGGCAAACGCGATGGTCGGACGGTGATAACGCTCTTTCATGCGCGATGCCAGAATGCCGATCACGCCCTGGTGCCAGTCCGGCTCGAACAGGCACAGGCCGAACGGCATGGATTCGACCGGCAGGTCCTTGAGCTGGGCCAGTGCTTCACGCTGCATGCCCTGCTCGATGGATTTGCGGTCCTGATTCAGTTCATCCAGTTGCACAGCCATTTCACGCGCCAGCGTCGGGTCGTCACAGAGCAGGCATTCGATGCCCAGGCTCATGTCATCCAGACGCCCCGCCGCGTTCAGGCGCGGACCGAGGATAAACCCCAGGTCGGTGGAGGTAATACGTGACGGCTCGCGACGTGCCACTTCCAGAATCGCGCGCAAGCCAGGTCGTGCGCGACCGGCGCGTATGCGCATCAGACCCTGATGCACCAGAATGCGGTTGTTGGCGTCCAGCGGCACAACGTCCGCCACGCTGCCCAGCGCCACCAGATCCAGCAGTTCGCCCAGATTGGGCTGGGCGCGCTGATTGCGTTCGAACCAGCCGCTGTCACGCAGGCGCGCGCGCAACGCCATCAACACGTAAAAGATCACGCCGACGCCCGCCAGTGATTTGCTGGGGAACATACAGCCGGGTTGATTGGGATTGACGATGGCGTCGGCTGCCGGAAGCTCGTGACCCGGCAAGTGGTGATCGGTGACCAGCACCTGCAAACCGGCTGCCTTGGCGGCTGCCACGCCCTCGACGCTGGAGATGCCATTGTCGACGGTGATCAGCAACTGCGGCTTGCGCTGCAGTGCGACCTCGACGATTTCCGGCGTCAGGCCGTAGCCGTACTCGAAACGGTTCGGCACCAGATAGTCGACATGCTCGGCTCCCAGCAGGCGCAGCCCCAGCACACCGACGGTACTGGCCGTTGCACCGTCGGCATCGAAGTCGCCGACGATCAGCATGCGCTGACGTTCCTCCAGCGCGGTCACGAGCAAGTCGACGGCGGCATCGATGCCCTTGAGCTGTTGGTACGGAATCAGTCGCGCCAGGCTCTTGTCCAGTTCGGCCTCACTCGCCACCCCCCTCGCCGCGTACAGGCGGGTGAGCAACGGAGGCAGATCGCCAAGGAAAGGCAGGGTGTCGGGCAACAGACGAGGTTCGATGCGCATGCGGGTCAGCTGATTCTCTTGATGTGTCGGTACAGGGTAAACAGTGCGGTATCAGCCGCGCTCGCCAGCGAGCCACTGCAGCTGGACTTCGTGCTGGCCACGGTCATCAGTAACGAACACAGTGCCTTCACTGATCATCACGTCCCACTTGATGACGCGCGGCATGTCTTTGGCCAGCACTTCGAGGATTTCCTGCGGAACGGCAGCGATGTTCACGTTCTTCAGGTTCTTGATCGCCGGAATGACCTTGCCTTCCCAGACCCGCAGACTGCCGTAGGCCAGCAGACTGGTGCGCTCGGTACGACGCGAACACCAGGTCAGGCGGTCGGCATCGGGCTGGCCGACTTCGATCCAGTGCAGAACACGGTCATCCAGGCTTTTTTCCCACAGCGCCGGTTCGTCTACATCAGACAGACCGCGACCGAAGGCAAGCTGCTCGTTGTACCAGAAGGCATAGGCCAGCAGGCGCACGGTCATGCGCTCTTCGGTTTCCGAGGGGTGACGGGCGATGGTCTGCTTGACGCTTTCGTAAACGCCCCGGTCGAGGTCGGTCAGGTTCAGTTCGAATTTGTAGGTCGTGGACGGCTGGGCCATGAACGGGCTTCTAGAGTCTGGAGGAAAGACGACAAGTCTAACCGATGCAGGGCCCCGCAAACGAATCGGTACGTGGATCGGCTTGCCGGACAGCGAAAATCAGATAGCCTCATAAACGCAGAACCACCCTGATATGTGACGCCAGCGGCCCGGAGCGACTCAAAAGCCTGTTACTTGACACACTTGGCCTATGACATTTTCGAGGATGAGACAGACGAATGATTCTTCGTGCCTCGTACTGCGTAATGATTCGCCTGCTGCTGACGCTGTTGTGGCTTGCCGTACCCGGCACTAGCCAGGCGCGGGAAACATTGACCTGGCTGTTGCGCGACTTGCCGCCCTCGACGATCTTTTCGGGGACCATGCAGGGCCAGGGCGCCATCGATCAACTCATGCCCCTGCTGACCGCCGGGATGCCCGAATACGATCACGTGGTGATGCATGTCAACAGAGCCCGAGCCATGCAAACGCTCAACGACGGCACGACTCTGAGCTGCGATCCGACCATGCTCTGGACACCCGAGCGCGCCAGAACCATTGTGTTCTCCATTCCGGCCTTCGTGCTGTACAGCAGCGGACTTGTCGTGTTCAAGGAAGACATGGTGAAGATCGAGCCTTTCGTCTCGCAAGGCAAAGTCGACCTCGAGGCTCTAATGGCCAGCAATACCATCAAGCTCGGTGCAGTTGCCGAGCGCAGTTACGGAGGCGTTATCGACAAGACGCTTGAAGAAAGCCATGAACAGACCCTGAGCCTGCACTATGGCAGCGACGCGGTCGGGAGCCTGTTGCAGATGGCGCGGGCCGGACGCCTGCAGGGCCTGCTCGGTTTCTGGTTCGAAGCGCGCTACCAGGCGCTGCAGCAGGGGATCAGTCCACAAGAGCTGACTTTTTTGCCTATCGTCGAAAATCCCGTGTACCAACTGGCCTACATCGGTTGCAGCAATACGCCCGAGGGCAGGCAGGCCATGCAACTCATCAACCGGGAAATGCGCACTCTGCGCGAAAGCAGCCTGATGGGACTTTATGCACAGTGGCTGGCCCCCGAACAGCGTGGCGATTACCTGCGCGACGTAAAGGCCATCTTCGACAAAAACTGATTCGCAGAAAAGACAAACCCCGGGCAGAGTCACACTGCACGGGGCAATCAGAAGATGCTTCGTCAGACGCTGATCAAGGGAGCGGCGAGCGTCCCTTGGTCTTCATTGTCATCAGGCGAATGTCGGAGCACCGACAAACGTACGGCTCATCGCTGCGTTGCGCATGGCAGCAATGACGCAGGGCTCGATCCTGCCTTCGGCAACCATCAAGTCACGATGAAGCCCGTCGACCACATCCGTCAGTTGACGTTTGTCACCCAATTGATCGGCAGTGAACACGCGCTCGATCACACAGGCACCCGATGCGTCTCTCAACGTCACAAGACGTTCGCCACGTGCGCCGGCCGGGCCGATGCTGGCCTTGTAGGGAGCCAGCGCTTCGCTTAGCAGTAAGCTGATATTTTCCATATGAACCACCACTCAACTGTTTGAATGCAAAGGTGCCAATCAATGACCGTCGGCGACGGCAGAAAGTTCTTTTCTGCGTTGCACTGTCGGCGACGTTCTCTGAATTCGAGCATGCCTGCTGAATGTGACAGGGAAAAAACCGGGGTTCGACAGGCCTCCCTCGACGTCTACCGGGTGGCTGTCGCCTGCTTACAATGCAAATTGTTATTCGCTCTGTAGGAATTTTCAGCAAAGATAAGCGCCATCGCCTACAAACTACCTCTCTCTGGCGCACCTTTGATAAACAACCGACTCAGATGAAATACCATTAGCCCCCCTCTGACGGAGCCGTGCCTTGAGCGCATCCACCGGTCACCCCTTGCGTATCATCCTGGCTGATGACCACCCCATTTTTCTGATCGGACTACGCGTCGTGCTTGAGCAAAACAACGCCGCAGCGGTGGTTGCGCAGGCGAGCAATCCCGACGAACTGCTGGCAGCGCTCAACGAACATGACTGTGATGTGCTAGTGACAGATTTCATGATGCCGGTCGAGCAACAGAACGACGGCCTGCGTCTGCTGCAACGCATCAAGCGGGACTTTCCGGACTTGCCCGTAGTAGTGGTGACAACCCTGAGCAATGCCGGACTGTTTCAGGCGATGCTGGATCTCGACGTTCAGGGCCTGTTGAGCAAAGCCAGTGTGGCCGGAGAGCTGCCTGCCGCCATCGAGAGCGTCCGCCGTGGACGAGTCTTTCTGGCCGATTCGGTGCGCAGGGTGCTGCAGGACGCTCAGCAGTTGGGGCCTGATTCACCGCTGGCGCTCGAACAGTTGTCGCCCAGAGAACTGGAAGTACTGCGCCTGCTGTCGGCCGGCCATGCGGTGGGCCGGATCGCGACTCAGCTCAACCGCAGCAAGCAGACCGTCAGCGCTCAGAAAGTAAGCGCCATGCGCAAGCTGGGTGTGGCGAATGACGCAGCGTTGTTCATGTATCTGCAGGAACATGGTCTGTCGTAAGCACGGGGGCATGTGCGTGGGAAACCGCGCTGCGCTCGAACAGCCATCGTGCCAGATCCACCGGGGCCATCGGCCGGGCAATGAAATAGCCTTGAATGGCCAGTGTGCCGAGCGCCAACACGCTGTGAAAATCATCCAGGGTTTCGACGCCCTCCACCACCACGTTCATGGACAAGCGCTGAGCCATGACCATCGCACCGGCAACGACGGCAGCCTTGCGAGGGTCGTCGCTCAAGCCCCGCACGAAATCGGTGGGAATCTTCAGTTCGCTGAAAGGCAACTGCAGCAGACGATCAATGTTCGAGGCCCCCATACCGAAGTCGTCGATAGACAATTTGCAGCCCTGCATGCAAAGCCTTAACAGCTCTTCCAATTGCCAGTTCTGTGGCTGTTGCGCGTCCTGCTCAAGGATTTCCAGCGTCAGCACACTGGCCGGCAACTCATGACGCGCAAGCGCCTGCATGATCTGTTCAGCGAAATCCATCTGCTGGAGTATCTGCGGTGCAATATTCACCGATACCGGTAGTGCCCGCCCCTGCTCACGGTTCATCTGCGCCGAAAACGCCAGCGCCTGATCCAGCACACGCCAGGTCAACGGCTCGATCAGTCCTTCGGCCTCGATGACCTCCATGAACCGGCCCGGTGTCAGCAGGCCGTACACTGGGTGCTGCCAGCGCACCAGCGCCTCGGCACCCAGAACATCACCGTCGAGACTGACCTTTGGCTGAAAGTGAGCGACCCATTGCGTGGCGCACGCTGCAGGCTCCATGGCGTCGCCGAACAACTGCAGAGCATTCAGCACGCAGGCCGCATGCCGCTCAGGAGCTGATTCTTCGACCTTGAGCGCAGGTGGCTGATAAGCCTTGAACAACTCGCTCAAGGCTGCGGCGGATGCAGGTTTGGACAGGCAACCCAGCACTTCCAGGCCCTGAGCAACGGCAAGACGGGCTACGCCTTCAAGTATCGAGGTGGCCGTACTGCTCAGGATGATCAGGGCATTGGCCATGTTCTCGGCAGCCAGATAACGAATCAGCTCCAGGCCATCCGGACCTTCCATCTGCAAATCACAGATGGCGATATCGACAGGACCACGGCTGTTCAGGGATTCACGGGCCGCTTCGACACTTTCAGCGGTTCGCACATCGAAAATCTGATTGGCGTTGAGCATCTGGTGCAACGCCATCAATTGAAAGGGGTGGTCTTCGAGAACCAGAACCTTGAGTGAAAACACAATCATGCCTATCGGGGAAAAAGCCATCGGGCCCAGAGAGGCCGTACTCTAGAGGCTCGAGAAAGCGATCCCCATAGGACAAGTCTTAAAACGCCACCCCCGACCCCGGTGCACCATGAGCAGTGTGTTCATCCAGGCTGAGGCGATATTTCGGGCAGTTCCACCAGATGCTCTTCGATGTCCATGCGCAGGCTGCCGATGGCCATCTCCAGTGCCGGCCAGCGTTCAAGCGTATCGGTGTCGGCCTCGCGCCGGGTGGCGTCATCCAACGCCATGCACGCCCTGGCCAACGGCATGGCATCGATCAGGCTGGCAGCGCCCTTGAGGCGGTGCAGCGATGCTCCAAGTGTCGGCCAGTCCCGCGAATGCACGGCGGCTTCCAGCGCCGAGTGTTCATGCAGAAGGTTTTTCCAGAGTTCGGCCAGCAGACGCTGCATCTGTTGTTGATTGGCCTGGGTCATGCGCTGCAAGGTCTGAAGATCGAAGGTCGGCTCTCGGACCAGCTCTGCCAGTTCATGGGCCAGACGCTCCAGCGACAAGGGCTTTATCAGCAGGCCGTCCATGCCCGACGCTTCACAGCGCAGATTTTCATCACTCAGCGCATTGGCCGTGCAACCGATGACGGGGCACCGCTGGCGCCGCTCCTGCACCTCGATACGCCTGATGGCTTCTGTCAGGGCATAGCCACTGATGCCTGGCATATTGCAATCGGTGATAACGGCATCGAATTCGCCTTCACGCCACACGTTCAGCGCAGTTTCGCCGCCGTCGACAGGCACCACCTGATGGCCGAGAAACTCGAGCTGACGGGTCAGCACCATACGATTGGCGGACAGGTCATCGACCACCAGCAAATGCAGACTGCGCTGGTCTGCAGGCGTCGCGACGGATTCTCCATCCGGTGCGACGGCGTGCTGAACTCTGGCGAACGAAACGTCGATGGCAATCCGCGTCCCGTTACCCGGCTCACTGTGCAAGCTGATATCACCGCCCATCAGTTCCACCAGTTGGCGGGAGATACTCAGCCCGAGCCCGGTACCGCCGTACCGGGCGGCCGTGTCCTCGCTGGCCTGAATGAAAGGCTGAAATACCTGTTGCTGACGCTCCGGCTCGATACCAGGGCCGCTGTCCTCGACACCGATACGGATACGCGACTCCGTGGCGCCGTCGGCGGGCTGTGCCTCAAGTGTCTGTACAGTAATCACCACGGCGCCCTGGCCGGTGAACTTCAACGCGTTACCCACCAGATTGTGCAGGACCTGACGCAGCCTCAACGGGTCCAGCCAGTAATCGCCTTTCACTCGCTCGTCGAGCTCAAGACGAAGCGCCAGCCCTTTCGCTTCGGCCTGAGCGGCGAACAGATGAACAACGCCCTCGAAGAAGGTCTGCAAGGATGTGACTTCAAGGGACAACTTCATGCCCCCGGCTTCGATGCGGGCCAGATCCAGACTGTCGCCCACCAGCGCCACAAGCTCCTGAGCCGAGCGATGCGCCACCCGAATGGCCTGGGAAGGCTGATGCCCAAGACGCAGCGCCTGCGCGCACTCAAGCTCCAGCAGACCGATGATTGCGCCCATCGGGGTGCGAATTTCATGACTCATGGTAGCCAGAAATTCGCTTTTGGCCGCGTTCGCCTGATCCGCCTGGCGCAGCGCTTCTTCCAGCTGCTGCTCCAGCCGCTTGCGCTCGGTTATATCGATCCAGCCACCCAGCAACCCCTGTAACTGGCCGTCCGCGCCGAAGAAAGGCACCGTCCATTGCCAGGCATCCACACGCTTGCCGTAAAGCTCCATGGTGCGATCGGCAAAAATCGGCTGATGATCCTCCAGCAGTTTCACGTAATCGGCGTGCATCTGCTCGGCCACCGAGCGAGGTATCAGATCGACATCGGTCAGTCGTCGGCCATTCAGTTGCTCGAAACTGACGCCGAAGCTTTCTTCGTAACTGCGGTTACAGGAAATCAGCCGACCTTTGAGATCGCGCACATAGATCGGGTTGGGAATGCCATCGAGCAATGCGCGCTTGAAGGCCAACTGGTCACTCAATTGCCTTTCCACCCGCAGACGCTGACGAATCTGCGCCTTCAGCCTGCTGCTCCAGAGCAGCGATACCAGACCGGTCAACAGCGCCAGCATCACCGCCCATATGACCCATTGCGGTATGCGGTTCCAGAGCGAAGGCTGGGGTAAGGTCGAGCCCAGCCACTTCACTCTGATGGAGCGCAGTTCGGCGACTGGGAACTCTTCCAGCGCCTTGTTGAGAATGCCCAGCAACTCGGGTTGCGACTTGACCACTGAAAACCGGTCCGGCGACCATTTTCCGTCAACGCTGCGGGCGACCTTCAGCTCGCCGGACGGAAACAGATAGGCGCCTGCCTCGTTCTGAATGGTTGCATCGGCAACACCGCTTTCCACCATCGACCGCGCCTGATCATAGGTGTTGGCAAGCTTTAGCTGAATCTGTGGATACTCGCGCCGTATCTGATCTTCAAGGGCATGCCGGGCGGGCAAGGCAAGTACCCGCCCTTCCAGGCTTGCCAGCGAGACATTGGAAGAACTGTCGGAGCGCACGACGAAAACCCAGCTGTTGCCGCCGAAGGAATAGGTGAAATCCAGAAACCGCCGACGCTCCGGGTTTTCCGCAAGCGTGGTGTTCATGTCGGCCATGCCGGTGCGCAAGGCGTCTATGCTCTGCTGCGTGGAAGGCACTTCGCGGTGAATGAACTGCAGACCGGTCATGCGTGATATGCGCGCCAGTACATCGATATTGAGGCCCACCCACTGTCCATTCCGGTCCTTGTAGATATAGGGCGGATGTTGGGTGGTGGATACCGTGACGCTGGGATGCTTGACGATCCAGCGCCGCTCTGCCCCCGTCAGACTGATGCGTTGCCCTGCCAGATCTGCGCCCAGCCCCACCGTCCAGCGTCCGGTGACTTCGCGACAGACAGCGGGATCGATGCTGGCCAGCGCACGGTCGATCAGGCCCAACAATCGTTGTTCCTGTGCACGCACCGCGAATGCGAACCCCACGGGTGGCAGTGCGCTTTCGAACTTGATTTGCAAGCCCAGATAAGGCCGCAGCGCGATGTAGGAACGAACGATGACCTCATTACCGATGAAGACGTCCGCCTCGCCCTGACTCAAGGCCTCGAGCGCGCTGTAGAGATTGGGAGCGATGATGATCTCGCTCTCCGGATAGGCGCGATGCACGACATCCGAATCCGCATAGCCGTCGAGCAAAACCACTTTCTTGCCTGCAAGACTGAGCGAAGGACTGAGGTCGTTACCGCGGCCGACCACGATCGAGCGATCCGGCATGTATTCGGTGGAAAACGCCAGCTCCTTCACACCCCGTTCGAACCCATTGGCGCTGGTCAGTATGTCGATGCTGCCATTGCGCAGTGCGTCGATGGCTTCCTCGCGCTGGGCGAATCCGGTGACTTGCATGGATATGTTGAGCTGATCGCCGACCAGCCCCAGGTAGTCGGCACTGATGCCCTGATAGCGATTGCGGTCACTGGTGATATCGATGGGTTCGTAGTCGGCAATGGCGATACCGACGCGAAGCACCTTGCGCTGATCCAGCCACTTCCGGTCCGAGGCTTCCAGCGGAAGGTCGGGAGAAGCCAGAAAGGGGGCGGTCAGGGTAAACGGCAGGCTTTGCGCCGCGTCCACCGCTTGAGCAAAAACAAGAATCAGCAGAAAAGCCATCGCATGCCAGACGCGATCACCCGTTACTTTGACTGTCCCCCTGACAACACCTTGCATACTTGCTTGCTTCACAACGACCAACTCATCTGTATGAACTGAAAACCCCTGGAAGTTTGGCACGTAGAAACGAGAAGGCCCGCTGGTGGGCGGGCCTAAAGTTGTTACACAACGATTCCGTCAGAGCGGTTTTCCGCGGTTGCCATGCTGGCTGACGAAAGCCTGTATGGCTTTCAGGTCATTGGGCAGAACCGTGCAGCGTTCGTCACGCTCGAAAAGATCAGACATATGTGCAGGTAGCTCAAGTGCTTTTCCTACGCCCGCCTTCTCGACTGCCTCGGGGAACTTGACCGGATGCGCCGTGCCCAGAATCACCATAGGCGTGTCCAGGCTGCGGCGGCATTCGCGTGCCGCCCTGACACCGATTGCAGTATGCGGGTCCAGCAGTTCGCCGGTCTTTGCAAACACATCGGCGATGGTTTCGCAGGTCTCTTCGTCACTCACTGCCAGAGAATCGAACAGCTTGCGGGTCTCGGTCCAGCGCTCTTCTTCGACGCTGAAACCGCCACCCTGCCTGAAGTTGCTCATCAGCTCGGCAATGGCCAGGCCGTTGCGACCGTGCATGTCGAAGAGCAGGCGTTCGAAGTTGGACGACACC
Organism: Pseudomonas sp. AC016; assembly: GCF_979253365.1. Lineage (NCBI taxonomy): Bacteria > Pseudomonadati > Pseudomonadota > Gammaproteobacteria > Pseudomonadales > Pseudomonadaceae > Pseudomonas > Pseudomonas sp. AC016. The sequence goes on along the minus strand of NZ_CEEDCC010000001.1, from coordinate 4,720,859 downwards.
ATGATGTCCATCGACGGCGACAGCGTGGCGTGCAGGGTTTCCTTGACGTACTGGTTGCCGCTCATGAAGCGGTGCAGGATGTCGTTGCGGTTGGTGGCCACGATCAGTTGATTGATCGGCAGGCCCATGTTGCGGGCCAGATAACCGGCGAAGATGTCGCCGAAGTTGCCGGTCGGTACCGAGAACGACACCGAGCGCGCAGGGCCGCCCAATTGCAGCGAGGCGTGGAAGTAGTAAACGATCTGGGCCATGATCCGCGCCCAGTTGATCGAGTTGACCGCGACCAGACGAGTACCTTTCAGAAAGCTCTGATCGGCGAAGCTGGCCTTGACCATTTCCTGGCAGTCGTCGAAGTTGCCTTCCACGGCGATGTTGTGGATGTTGTCACCGAAAATGGTGGTCATCTGGCGACGCTGAACGTCCGACACACGATTGTTCGGGTGCAGGATGAAGATATCGACGTTGTCACAGCGACGGCAGCCTTCAATGGCAGCCGAGCCGGTATCACCGGACGTGGCCCCCATGATGACGACGCGCTCGCCACGCTTGGCCAGCACGTAATCCAGCAGACGACCGAGCAGCTGCAGGGCGAAATCCTTGAACGCCAGCGTCGGGCCGTGGAACAGTTCCAGAACCCATTCGTTACCGTTCAACTGACGCAACGGTGCAATGGCGCTGTGGGAGAACACGCCGTAGGTTTCTTCGAGAATCTGCTTGAAGTCCGCGTCCGGAATGCTGCCGGTCACGAACGGCCGCATCACCCGGAAAGCCAGCTCGTGGTAAGGCAGACCTGCCCAGGACGCGATCTCTTCCTGGGTGAAGCGCGGCAGGTTTTCCGGCACATACAGGCCGCCATCGGTGGCCAGTCCGGCCAGCAGCACATCTTCGAAATTCAGCGCAGGCGCTTGGCCGCGAGTACTGATATAGCGCATGGGATCAAACCTTTGGTCTGAGCGTCGAGCCCGCAGGCTCGCCGCCTTGATTAATTCAGATGTTCAACACGGATGCGAACCACCGGGCCCACTACGTCCTGCAGGGCTTCCAGCGCTTCAATGGCGTCGTTGATACGCTGCTCGATCACACGGTGCGTCAGCAGAATCATCGGTACCAGACCGTCATGCTCTTCGACTTCCTTCTGCATGATCGACTCTATATTGATGCCACGCTCGGACAGGATGCTCGCCACCTGAGCCAGAACGCCCGGATGATCCTTGGCCTGGATACGCAGGTAATAGGCGCTTTCACAGGCCTCGATCGGCAGGATCGGATGAGCCGACAGCGAATCGGGCTGGAAGGCCAGATGCGGTACGCGGTTTTCCGGATCAGAGGTCATGGCGCGCACGACATCCACCAGGTCGGCGATGACCGAGGAGGCGGTCGGCTCCATGCCTGCACCGGCACCGTAGAACAGCGTCGAACCGGATGCGTCACCGTTGACCATTACAGCATTCATCACGCCGTTGACGTTGGCGATCAGACGGTCGGCGGGGATCAGGGTCGGATGCACGCGCAACTCGATGCCTTGCGCAGTGCTGCGCGCTACACCCAGATGCTTGATGCGATAGCCCAGCGCTTCGGCGTAATTCACGTCGGCGGTGGTCAGCTTGGTGATGCCTTCGGTGTAGGCCTTGTCGAACTGCAGCGGGATACCGAATGCGATGGATGCCAGGATGGTCAGCTTGTGAGCAGCGTCGATACCCTCGACGTCGAACGTCGGGTCCGCTTCGGCATAGCCCAGCGCCTGCGCTTCAGCCAGGACGTCCGGGAAGGTGCGGCCCTTCTCGCGCATTTCGGTGAGGATGAAGTTGCCCGTGCCGTTGATGATACCGGCCACCCAGTTGATACGGTTTGCCGAGAGGCCCTCACGAATTGCCTTGATGACCGGGATGCCGCCGGCGACCGCCGCTTCGAACGCAACGATGACGCCCTTCTCGCGCGCCTTGGCGAAGATCTCGTTGCCATGAACGGCAATCAGCGCCTTGTTGGCGGTGACCACGTGTTTGCCGTTTTCGATGGCCTTGAGCACCAGCTCGCGGGCGACCGTGTAGCCACCAATCAGCTCGATGATGATGTCGATTTCAGGGTTGCTGGCAACAGCGAACACATCGCTGGTGGTAGGCGTACCGGTAATCTGGCAGTTGGGGTTTGGTGTACGAACCGCAATTTGCGCAACTTCGATTCCACGCCCGGCTCGGCGGGCAATCTCCTCGGCGTTACGTTTGAGTACGTTGAAAGTACCGCCACCGACAGTACCCAGCCCACATATGCCTACTTTGACCGGTTTCACTGATGAACTCCCCGAAAAACAGCCGATCCTGAATCGGCTGTGAAAACAGTCGCGTATCGCCACGCGACTACAATTTAGCGAGACGGCGGCAAGGCCGTTGTATCACGACGCAGCGCCAAAGCTGCGCCAGGTATTACTTGGCACCCAGCGCCAGCTTGGCGACCTGGGCTGCAGGCTGATAGCCCGGGATGACCTGACCATCGGCCAGAACGATCGCCGGCGTGCCATTCACACCGATGGACTGACCCAGCTCGTACTGTTTGGTGACCGGGTTGTCGCACTTGGCAGCCTTGATGTCCTTGCCGTCGACCATACGGTCCATGGCGCCCTTGCGGTCCTTGGAGCACCAGACGGCCTGCAACTGCTCGTCACCCGGAGAACCCAGACCCTGACGCGGGAAGGCGAGATAACGCACTTCAACGCCCATCTTGTTCAGCTCGCCGACTTCTTCATGAAGCTTGTGGCAATAGGGGCACGTGGTATCGGTGAACACGGTGATGTGCGATTTGGTTTCACCCACGGCCGGGTAAACCACCATCTCGGCGGCCGGAATGGCATTGATGGTCTTGGAAATGGCCAGACGCTCGGTCTTCTCGGTCAGGTTGACCGGCTTGCCGTTCTGGACCTGAAACAGGTAACCCTGAACCACGAATTGCCCGTCGGCGCTGGCATACAGCACGCGGCCACCCTTGAGCTTGACCTCGTAGAGGCCATTGAGCGGGCTGGGTGCGATGCTTTTCACCGGAAGTTCCAGTTTGAGCGTATCGAGGGTCCTGCGAATGGCCTGCTCAGGAGCGGCATCGGCCAAGACAAACGTGCTGAACGTACCAGCCAGCGCAACAACGGCGGCAGCAAAAATCTGGGGCAAGCGCATGAATACTCCTATCGACGGCGGACAGGCCGACCACTGCGCAAACGTAGCAGGTCGGCCTGGTTCTGCGAAACCGGCAAAGCCTATCACATAAGGCCCGCGAGGCCGACTGGCTGTCATCAAAGCAGACAGTTTCCATGGCGACTTATCGATTTTTCCGGTCAAAGGAGTGGAGAGCTTACCTACGAAGAGCATCTATCGTGGTTATGTTTACTCAGTAGTAGTGCACCTATAAATCTTGACATGACCTATCCCAAGACAGAGCCATCCGCCTCGTAACGTTCAAGTATTGTCAACTTGAGCAACGCATCGTCACCATCACAATCCGTCATCCAGGCAAACCATATATCAGGCAAAGAAACTTCAGCAGGAAATTTTTCGAGCTTGTAGGTTTGCATATTTTTCTTGCTTCTCCACGACTTCAGATAGACATGCTGAGGCCCTTCGTGACCAATCGAAAAAACGCTATTGCCTTCCATGACTATCGTGGCCAAATAAGCCAACCCTCCGTTCCTTGTTCTATGAACCCAACCATCCTCATTCACCGCCAAATAAACGGTTCCGGCTTTCAAATTAGCCAAAGGTGAAACATCTTTCTCATCATAACAAACTAACTTGGGGGCCGCCAAAAGCTCTGGCTGAGCAACATCCTCTTCCCAAATGGTATATCCCTGAACGCTACCTCCCGCGCTCAAGACTTCTCTTGGATACTCTTGGTCTGAAAAAGAATCGTACGAAACCTGACCAACCTCTTTATGCTCAAGGGGGGCCGGTCTACAAGACAAAATATATGCACCTTCACTGTTTGGCTGAAAGTGAACATGGAGTGATTTTTTAAGCACCGAATTGGCACAAAGGTAATCATGTGATTCAAGGCGGCGATTCTCACCTGCCTCAACAATCTTGAAAAAACCTAATTGGGTTCCATCGACAAGCTCGAGACGAGCCAGAAACGAGCCTTCACAATTTTCACTGGACATGACAATCTTCCTTGATAGCGGGCATCATCGCCCTAATCTTCAGAATAGTTGCCAAACAGCTGCCCCACCCTCATAAACAAAGATCGATTGACCATAATGATCTAACCCGACAGCACACTAAATGCGGGCCAGAGTTGGTTGCACTCCGACTACCCCCGCGGATGGTGCCTGGCATGCAGATCCTGAAGCCTTGCACGTGCCACATGAGTGTAGATTTGCGTCGTGGACAGGTCGCTGTGACCCAGCAACATTTGCACAACGCGAAGATCGGCGCCGTGGTTGAGCAGGTGCGTGGCAAACGCATGGCGCAGCGTGTGCGGGGACAGGGATTTATCGATGCCCGCGACCATGGCCTGATGCTTGATCCGATGCCAGAAAGTCTGGCGGGTCATCTGTTCGCCGCGCTGGCTGGGGAACAGCACATCACTGGGACGACCGTTCAAGAGTTCGTCGCGGGCACCGCGCATGTACCGTTCGACCCAGACAATGGCTTCCTCGCCCATCGGTACCAGACGTTCCTTGCTGCCCTTGCCCATCACCCGCAGCACGCCCTGACGGAGATTGACCTGCTCCAGCGTCAGACTGATCAGCTCGGTCACGCGCAGACCGCAGGCATAAAGCACCTCCAGCATTGCCCGGTCCCGCTCGCCAATGGGCTCACTCAGGTCGGGCGCCGTCAGCAGCGCCTCGACGTCAGCTTCGGACAACGACTTGGGCAGCGGCTTGCCCAGTTGCGGCATGTCGACCTGCAGGGTGGGATCCACAGCGATCAGTTTTTCGCGCAGCAGGTAACGATAGAAACCCCGCGCACCCGACAGAAAACGCGCGGTCGAGCGCGGCTTGTAGGACTGATCCACCCGCCAGGCCAGATGATCGAGAATAGCCTCGCGCCCGGCAGTGGCCAGGTCCACGTTGCGTTCCTGCAGCCAGCCGTGAAACAGGGCCAGATCGCTACGATAGGCGTCTCGGGTGTTGTCAGACAGGCCCTTCTCCAACCAGAGGGCGTCGAGAAACTGGTCAATCAGCGGGTGGTCGATGGCAGGCATGGGTACTCGGGCTTAAGCAGCAGGACGAAGATGCATCATTAAACACCAGACAATAAAAAAGCAGCCCGAAGGCTGCTTTTTTCATGCATCGAAAAACTGTATCAGGACAGTTTTTCCTTGATGCGAGCTGCTTTACCGGACAGGTCACGCAGGTAGTACAGTTTGGCCTTGCGAACGTCACCGCGACGTTTCACAGCCATGCTGTCGATTTGCGGGCTGTAGGTCTGGAAAGTACGCTCAACGCCAACACCGTTGGAGATTTTACGAACAGTGAAAGCACTGTTCACGCCACGGTTACGCTTGGCAATTACAACGCCTTCAAAGGCCTGCAGACGAGCGCGGTCGCCTTCCTTCACTTTCACCTGAACGACAACGGTGTCGCCCGGGGCAAAGGTAGGGATCTCTTTGGTCATCTGCTCTGCTTCGAGGGCAAGAATGATTTTGTTAGTCATGCTGGTGCTCCTAAGGTAATCCGTCTGGATCGACCATCGATACGTTAACTATCGTCCCGCTCGCGGATGTATTCCGCCAGCAGCTTCTTCTCTTCTCCAGAAAGCGAGCGGCTTTCCAGAAGATCAGCGCGTCGTTCATAGGTCCGCCCAAGGGACTGCTGTAAACGCCAACGCCGGATGTGCGCGTGATTGCCACTTAGCAACACGTCGGGAACACGCTGATCCGCATACACCTCAGGTCGGGTGTAATGCGGGCAATCCAGCAGACCGTCCGTGAAGGAATCTTCCTCCGCGGAGTCCACATGCCCTAAAGCTCCAGGCAGCAGCCGCGTAACCGCGTCAATCAGGACCATCGCCGGCAGCTCGCCACCGGAAAGAACATAGTCACCAATCGACCACTCTTCATCGACATGAGCCTCAATAAAGCGCTCGTCAATGCCTTCATAACGACCGGCGATGAGGATAATCGCGTCCTCTTGCGCCAGTTCGCGTACCGCAGACTGATCCAGCTTGCGGCCTTGTGGCGACAGGTAGATCACCTTCGCCGCATCCCCCGCCGCTTGCCTGGCCTGAACCAGAGCATCTTCAAGGGGCTTGATCTTCATCACCATGCCCGGACCACCGCCAAATGGGCGATCATCCACAGTGTGATGGCGATCAGTGGTGTAATCCCGCGGATTCCAACAGGTAAGCTGCAACAGCCCCTGTTTCACCGCACGGCTGGTAATGCCGTATTCGCTGATGGCGAAAAACATCTCGGGAAACAGACTGATGACTTCTATGCGTAGGCTAGCCATGGCACTCAGAAGTCCGCATCCCAATCCACCTTCATCTCGCCAGCACCCAGGTCGACTGCCAACACGCATTGCTCCGTATAGGGCAACAGGCGTTCACGATCATCCAGGCTGCCCGCGCAGGGCTTTACAACCATTACATCGTTCGAACCGGTTTCGAGCAGGTGATCGATTTTCCCGAGCAGTTGCCCGAGTTGGTCAATGACCTTGAGGCCTTCAAGCTGGTACCAGTAGTACTCGCCATCGTCCAGATCAGGGAACAGGTTACGCGGCACGCAGATTTCGTAACCGGAGAGAAGACGGGCTTCTTCACGATCATCGAGACCTTTGAGCTTTGCGACCAGAAACTTGCTCTGCAAGCGTCCGCTGACCAGCTCAACCTGCTTCTCAACGCTGCCTTCGCGCCGAAGCGTCCAGGTTTTGTAGTCCAACAGGTTTCCAATCGGATCAGTAAAGGAAAAAACCTTCACTTCGCCGCGAACGCCATGAACTGAGTAAATCTTGCCAATGACGATCAGATCGTCGGCAGGTGCAGGCGTCGCGTTCATAAGACTCAGGCCGCGGCCTTTGCCTTGTTGTGCTCTTTGAGCAGCTGTGCAACGCGCTCGGAAGTTTGTGCACCCACGCTCAACCAGTAGTTGACGCGTTCTTCGTTAACGGACAAACGGATTTCCTGACCACGGGCAACCGGGTTGAAGAAACCAACCTGTTCCTTGTGGGAACCGTCACGAGCGTTGCGGCTGTCGGTTACGGTCAAGTGGTAAAACGGGCGCTTTTTGGAGCCGCCAAGGGCAAGACGGATGGTTAGCATTGAACATCGTTCCTGTAGTCGGTGCTGCAAATCTAAGATGCACAGCGGGCATAGGTGCCCGAAAGGCCGCATATTCTAAGGAATATCCCGACTTTTGCAAATGTCTTTTTCCGGCGCCTATTGGCGTGCCGTCCAGATTTGCTGGAGCGCTGTCGGTATGACAGCACGTAGAAGCCCGCACAACGCGGGCTGAGCGGGGGTCGCCCCCCATGCGGGACGCGCGCAAGACACTACGCGCGCGACACAATCACATCTTTGGCATGCCGCCGCCGGGGAACATTCCACCCATGCCGCGCATCATTTTCGCCATTCCGCCCTTGGCGGAGAACTTCTTCATCATCTTCTGCATCTGCTTATGCTGCTTGATCAGACGCCCGATGTCCTGAACCTGGGTTCCCGAACCCATCGAAATGCGGCGCTTGCGCGAACCGCTGATCAGATCGGGATCACGGCGCTCGGCCGGCGTCATCGAGTTGATGATGGCTTCCATCTGCTTGAACTGCTTCTCGGCTGCACCCTGCGCGTTGCCCATCTGTGACAGGTTGACGCCGCCGATGCTCGGCAGTTTGTCCATCAGGCCGCCAAGGCCGCCCATGTTCTTCATCTGTTGCAGCTGATCGCGGAAGTCTTCGAGGTCGAAACCCTTGCCCTTCTTCAGCTTCTTGGCCAGCTTGTCGGCCTTGTCCTTGTCGAGGGTCTGTTCGGCCTGCTCGATCAGGCTGAGCACGTCGCCCATGCCGAGGATTCGCGAAGCGATACGGTCCGGGTGGAACGGCTCGAGCGCGTCGCTCTTCTCGCCCATACCGATGAACTTGATCGGCTTGCCGGTGATGGCCCGTACCGACAACGCGGCACCGCCACGAGCATCACCGTCGACCTTGGTCAGGATCACGCCGGTCAGCGGCAGCGCATCGCCGAATGCCTTGGCGGTGTTGGCAGCATCCTGGCCGGTCATGGCGTCGACGACGAACAGCGTCTCGGCCGGCTTGACCGCCGCGTGCAGCGACTGGATCTCGCCCATCATCTCGGCGTCGATGTGCAGACGGCCGGCGGTGTCGACGATCACCACATCAATGAATTTGAGTTTGGCTTCTTTAATAGCCGCCTGGGCGATGTCCACCGGCTTCTGGCTGATGTCGGACGCAAAGAACGTCACGCCGATATCGTTGGCCAGGGTTTCGAGCTGCTTGATGGCGGCGGGACGGTAGACGTCGACCGAAACCACCATCACGGTTTTCTTCTTGCGCTCTTTAAGGAAGCGCGCCAGCTTGCCGGCAGTCGTGGTTTTACCCGCACCCTGCAGACCGGCCATCAGCACGACGGCTGGCGGTGTGACGTTGAGCACCAGGTCTTCGTTGGCGGCACCCATCAGGCTTTCGAGTTCGGCCTGGACGATCTTCACGAACGCCTGGCCCGGCGTCAGGCTGCGCGACACTTCGGTGCCGACCGCACGTTCCTTGACGTTGTTGACGAAGTCCTTCACCACCGGCAGCGCGACGTCGGCTTCGAGCAAGGCCATGCGCACTTCGCGCAGCGTGTCCTTGATATTGTCCTCGTTCAGCTTGGCCTTGCCAGTTACGTGGCGAAGCGTCTGCGAGAGGCGGTCTGTCAGATTTTCAAACATGGGCGATCCTTTCAGGCTCTCGTCGAACCCCGGTTGATGCGGCCCGGCCCGTGATGCAGAAATGGCGCTCGGCGAGCCTGCGGCTTGAGCAGGTGGCGGATTATAGCGAAGACTCCGCTGCACGGACACCACGCAGACTGCTTCTGTGGTCTTTCGTGATTTGCCGGTTCTATGCCAAACTCAGCGTCTTTTCAGGCCCGTCCATCAGGATCTATGTCCCCTTTGCCACCCAGCCTGCTCCCAAGCCTCGCCGCCGCCAGTCTTTACGCCGCTGCGACCGTCTATCAGGGTCTTCGTCTGAGCCAGAGCGTCAGGCCTGACAAGCGGCTGCTGTACCTGCTCGGCACGCTTGCCGTGATCGCCCATGCCATCGGCCTGTTCTCGCAACTGGCACGCCCGGTCGGCCTTGGTCTGGACTTCTTCAATTCGGCCAGCCTGATTGCTGCGTCGGTGATCGTCGTGACTCTGATCGCCACCACCCGCATCCCGGTAGAAAACCTGCTTGTCCTGCTGTTCCCTCTCGGCATGATCACCGCCCTGCTGGCGCAGTTTGCGCCGAGTGGCACGGTGCAGCCGATCGACGAAGAGCCGGGCATTCTCAGCCATATTCTGCTGTCGCTGCTGGCCTATGGCATGTTTACCATCGCAGCATTCCAGTCCCTGCTGTTGCTGGTGCAGGATTACCAGCTCAAGCACAAGCATCCGCTGGGCCTGATCAAGAATTTCCCGCCCTTGCAGACGATGGAAAGCCTGTTGTTCGGTTTCCTGTGGGCAGGCTGGATACTGCTGTCGCTGTCGCTGATTTCCGGCTGGGTGTTCGTCGAAAACCTGTTCGCTCAGCATCTGGCGCACAAGACCCTGCTGGCCTGTCTGGCCTGGATCGTGTTCAGCGTGCTGCTGTGGGGCCGTAACCGCCTCGGCTGGCGTGGACACAAGGCCATCCGCTGGACGCTGGGTGGCTTCTGCCTGCTGATGCTGGCCTATTTCGGCAGCAAGCTGGTACGCGAATTCATTCTGCATATCTGACGGGCGATGATCATGGATAACCTGCCCATCGCCCCGCTGCTTGGCGTTCTGGCGCTATTGATACTCTGGTCCGGTCTGTTCACCGCAGTGGAGAACGCCCACCAACAACTCAAGATCATGCGCGCAGGCAGCCGTCCCGGCGACTCGACGCTTCCCGAACTGGCCTTCAACCTCAACAGCCTGATTCTCTGTAATACGTTGATCAGGGTGCTGATCACCGTGATTGCGACCCTGATTGCCGCCGATTACTGGTTCTACAACGGGCCGACCGTGGCCTGGCTGGGCACCGCTGGCGTGCTGCTGGTGTTTGGCGAGTACATGCCGCGCCGTCTGGCCAGCCGCTATCCCGTCTCGACACTGCACCTGGGCAACGGCCTGCTGCGCTTGCCAATGATGATCGTCCGACCGGTGACCTGGGTGTTCAATACCCTTGCGAAAACCCTGCTGCGTCCTGTTCTCAAGGGCAATGTGCAGGACCCTGGCCGGGAGTTCGACGAAGAAGCACAGCAAACCCCTCATCACGACGGCGTTCAGGAACATTACCCACGCGCCAACGTGCTGTCCGGCATTCATGCGCTGAACAGCATCACCGTGAATGACATCCTGATTCCGCGCAGCGAAGTGGACGGCGTCAACCTTGACGACTCCATCGAGCTGATCATCGAGCGCCTGATCATTTCCCGTCACACGCGCCTGCCGGTGTTTCACAACGACATCAATCAGGTGCAAGGCATCATCAACACCCGCGACATCAGCCACCTGCTGCCCAAGGGCACGCTGACCAAGGAACAGCTGCTGTCGGTCTGCTATGAACCGTACTTCGTGCCAGAAAGCACGCCGCTGCAACTGCAACTGCTCAACTTCCACAAGCAGCAGCGCCGCCTTGGCATCGTGGTCGATGAGTATGGCGAAGTGCTGGGCATCGTCACGCTCGAGGACATTCTTGAGGAAATCGTCGGCGAGTTCGAAAGCGAGCAGACGCTCGATAATCCGCATATCAAACGCCAGGAAGACGGCCGCCTGGAAGTGGAAGGCGCCGCCTCTATCCGTGATCTGAACAAGAGCCTGGGCTGGCACCTGCCGTCTGACGGCCCGAAAACCCTGAACGGACTGGTCACCGAGGCACTGGAGACCATTCCCGAAGCGCCGGTCTGCCTGAAGATTGGTCCATACCGGCTGGAAATTCTGGAAACCGAAGACAACCGTGTGACGCGCGTCGCCATGTGGCAGAACGCGCCGAGCCTGGTGTTCAAGTAAGGAACGATTCAGCGCCGTGTAAGCACTTGTTTCAGATCCAGTCCGCTTCCTATAATCGAGACGCTTATCCAGCCCGGCCGTCGTTGTGCTACCCGCACGCCAGACGATAGGCCTGTAGCCTGAACGCTTCAATTCTCTGGCTCGCGCCCTTACCCATGAGCGCGGCCATTGCCCTCTCGCCCAACCGGGCTACGCTGCTCAGCGCTGCGCCATAATGACGTAACAACCACAATAACGAAGACTTGCCGTCGCGCATGCCGTGCCGACCGGCAAGATGACCGTCAGGGATAACCGCATGACCAGCACCTCAACCGCTCACGAAGACACCGCAGCTGCGCCGCCCGCCAACTCTGCGACCCGCGTCGCCACGGCCAGCTTCATCGGCACGGCCATCGAGTTCTATGATTTCTACGTTTACGCCACTGCCGCCGCGCTGGTGATCGGCCCGGTGTTCTTTCCGCAAACGTCCGGCACCGCACAGATGCTGTCGTCATTTCTGACCTTCGGTATCGCCTTCCTCGCGCGCCCGCTGGGCTCGGCACTGTTCGGCCACTTTGGTGATCGCATCGGCCGCAAGTCAACGCTGGTGGCTTCGCTACTGCTGATGGGCATCTGCACCACCCTTATTGGCGTATTGCCGGGCTACGCAACCATTGGTGCCTGGGCGCCGATCCTGCTATGCGTGCTGCGCTTCGGCCAAGGGCTTGGACTGGGTGGCGAATGGGGCGGCGCTGCGCTTCTGGCGACGGAAAACGCACCCAAGGGCAAGCGCGCCTGGTTCGGTATGTTTCCGCAGCTGGGTCCTTCGATCGGCTTTCTTGCCGCCAACGGCCTGTTCCTGACTCTGGCGATGACCCTGAGCGACGAGCAGTTCCGTGACTGGGGCTGGCGGATTCCGTTTCTGCTCAGCGCCTTGCTGGTCATGGTCGGGCTGTACGTGCGCCTGAAGCTTGAAGAAACCCCGGTGTTCGCCAAGGCCATGGCTCGTCATGAGCGGGTCAGAATGCCCATCGTGGAAACCTTCCGCGATCACTGGAAGCCGATGCTGCTGGGCGCCGCTTCGATGGTTGTGTGCTATGCGCTGTTCTATATCTCGACGGTGTTTTCCCTGAGCTACGGTGTCTCGACACTGGGCTATACGCGGGAAACCTTCCTGGGGCTGCTGTGCTTCGCCGTTCTGTTCATGGCAGCCGCCACGCCGCTGGCAGCGCTGGCGAGCGACCGTTTCGGACGCAAACCGGTCCTGCTGGTCGGTGGCGTGCTGGCGATTCTGTCGGGCTTTGCCATGGAACCGCTCCTGACCCACGGCACCACATGGGGCGTGGCACTGTTCCTGTGCATCGAACTGTTCCTGATGGGCGTCACCTTCGCACCGATGGGCGCGCTGCTACCTGAGCTGTTTCCGACGCAAGTTCGTTACACCGGGGCATCGGCTGCCTACAACCTGGGGGGAATCGTCGGGGCTTCGGTCGCACCCTTCTTCGCCCAGAAACTGGTAGCGATGGGAGGACTGAGCTGGGTGGGCGGGTATGTGTCGGCGGCGGCGCTGATCAGCGTGCTCGCGGTGCTGTGCCTGAAAGAGACACGCAATGAGGACTTGAATCAGGTGGGTTGAACACATCCCTGATCGTGCCCGTGGGCACGATCAGGGACAACGTTACAGCTCGACCTTGACCGCCTGCGATGCGCGGGTGGCTTTGGCGCGGGCAGCTTCAATGGATTCGTCACGCGCCAGGGCTACGCCCATACGGCGCTGACCATTGACTTCCGGCTTGCCGAACAGACGCAAGGCAGTGTCCGGCTCGGCCAATGCTGCACCGAGGTTGGAGAACGCGGTCTGCGTCGACTGACCTTCGACCAGAATCACTGCCGAAGCCGACGGGCCGAACTGGCGGATCAACGGAACCGGCAGGCCCAGGATGGCGCGGGCGTGCAAAGCGAATTGCGACAAGTCCTGGGAAATCAATGTCACCAGACCGGTGTCATGCGGGCGCGGCGACACTTCGCTGAACCACACCTGATCACCCTTGATGAACAGCTCAACCCCGAAGATGCCGCGACCGCCCAGCGCCTCGGTCACAGCCTTGGCCACGCGCTCGGACTCTGCCAGCGCTGCCGGGCTCATCGCCTGTGGCTGCCAGGATTCCTGGTAATCGCCCTTCTCCTGTCGATGGCCGACCGGCGCACAGAATGTGGTGCCGCCCACATGACGCACGGTCAGCAGGGTGATTTCGTAATCAAAGTCGATGAACCCCTCGACGATCACACGGCCTTTACCGGCACGCCCGCCTTCTTGCGCGTAATCCCAGGCTTTCTGTACGTCGTCAGCGCTTTTGAGCAGGCTCTGGCCCTTGCCCGACGAACTCATGACCGGCTTGACCACACATGGGAAGCCCAAATCCTGGACCGCCTTGCTGTAGGCCTCGAAGGTGTCGGCAAAGTAGTAAGGCGAAGTCGGCAGCTTCAGCTCTTCAGCGGCCAGACGACGAATGCCTTCGCGGTTCATGGTCAGCTGCGCTGCGCGAGCGGTCGGGATGACGGTGAAACCTTCGGCCTCCAGCTCTACCAGCGTGGCGGTGGCGATGGCCTCGATTTCCGGAACGATGAAATGCGGCTTCTCGGCCTCGATCACTGCGCGCAGCGCGGCGCCGTCGAGCATGTTGACCACGTGGCTGCGGTGCGCAACCTGCATCGCCGGGGCGTTGGCATAGCGGTCGACCGCAATCACCTCGACGCCCAGGCGTTGCAGCTCGATCACGACTTCCTTGCCAAGCTCGCCGCTGCCGCAGAACAATACGCGCGTCGCGGTAGGCGACAGTGGAGTTCCGATTTGAGTCATCTCAGGTCCTCGTGGAGCAGATATCGAGGGCAGCCCGCCGTGTGCGAGCAACCGCTGTGGAGAAAGGCGCGCAATTTACCATGAAGCCCCGACAAATGGGGGCTCAACCCGGACAAGCATTGTTGCGTGCCCGCCAGGCCATGATCATCCAGACAACAGTCACTCCGGCAAACTTGGAGAGCAGCGCGGTCAGAATCACGGGTGTTGTCAGGGCGTCGATCATGCCGAAGAAGATGAAGGTGTCCAGCGGAATGCTCAACGCCGAACTGATCCACAGACGGTCGCGCAGTGGTCGCCTGGTGATGCTGAATACCAGCCAGTCGATGCATTCGGATACCGCAAATGCCGTGGCACTGGCCAGGGCAATGGTCGGATCGCTGGTGACATAGGACAGCACCAGCGCCGCCAGCATGGCGAGAATCGCGCCGTGGCCGAACCGGATCTGCACCATGTCGCGCAGCACGAACACCAGCCCGCCCCAGGCCGACCAGATGATATCAAGATGCGGTGCACTGGAAAACGCGAAGTTGATCAGCACGACGCTGCCGATGTAGGCGATCAGAAAAAGCATGGGCGGGTACTGTTGCCTGAAAAATGGGTGCCAATGGTAGCAGCAGGGAAAGCCGGGGTGGATATAGCGCCGCAGGTTTGATCCAGAGAAAACCCGTGGGAGGCCCACTAAGTCTTCGGCGCTATGATTCGGCAGGGCTCAACCCTTGCCACCCACCGTCCACATCATCCCGCTGGCCCTGGCCCGATCTTCACACAGGCCGAGCACAACACGGCGCTCGTCATTGCTCATGCGACTCCAGCGGGTGATTTCGCTGACGGTGCGCTGGCAGCCGGTGCAGATATCATCTTCGTCCAGCGCGCAAATGCTGACGCAGGGCGAACGGACCGGCTTTTCGACTATCGATTCAGTGCTCATCAATCTTCCTGCACCGCCAGGTCGCGGGCATAGCGTTGGGCGTTGTGGACGTAATGGGCAGCGCTGGCTTCGAGCATTTTCTTCTGCACATCGGTCAGCTCGCGGACAATCTTGCCCGGCGAGCCCATCACCAGCGAGCCATCGGGAATGACCTTGCCTTCGCCGATCAGTGAATTGGCGCCGATGATGCAGTACTTCCCGATCTTCGCCCCATTGAGGATGACCGCGTTGATACCGATCAGGCTGTAATCGGCAACGCTGCAGCCGTGAAGCATGGCGTTGTGGCCTATGGTCACGCCCTTGCCGATGTTCAGCGGCGAGCCCATGTCGGTGTGCATCACTGTGCCGTCCTGCACGTTACTGTTTTCGCCGATATGAATCAGTTCGTTATCGCCACGCAACACGGTGTTGAACCACACACTGGCCCCCGCCTCCAGCCTGACCTTGCCGATCAGCACCGCATTGGGTGCGACCCAGCTTTGCGGATCGGTCTGGACGCGGGATTCTCCCAGTCGGTATTTCATGCGGTTTCCTCAGGCTGGCCATGCTCCTGGGCATGACGCTTTATGGATGACACGGTGCTCAGGTGGTAGAACGTTCGGGCGGATGATGCAGGCTGATCTGCGTGCCGTACATCACGTTGACCAGTTCGACGATCATGATTGCGGTCAGCCCCCAGATCTTGTACTCGCCATAACGGTAGCTGGGGACGTACCAACTGCGTCCTTCGTAGTCGATCCGGTGCGTGTGTTCGCGGGTGTCCTGACGAAAGAACTCCAGCGGCACACTGAACACGGCGGCGATTTCACCATCGTTGGGCCGGTACTCGACAAAGTCGGGAATCACGCCCACATACGGTGTGACCTTGATACCGTGCTTGGAGATCAGCGGGCTCAACGGGCCGACGATTTCCACCAGGCCGGGTGGCAGGCCGATCTCTTCTTCGGCCTCGCGCAAGGCCGTGAAAATCAGGTCAGGGTCTTCGGGATCGCGCCGCCCGCCGGGAAAGGCGACTTCACCGCCATGGGTCGAAAGCCCGCTGGCGCGCAGGGTGAGAATCAACTCCGGTTCGTCACTGCGAGTGACAGGCACCAGCACTGCGGCCTCGGGAAAGGAGCGATCCGTCTCAAGGGTGTCCGGCGTATGACTGACTACACGGCGAAGTAGCTCATCCAGCATGGCAAATCTCGATCTGTTGCTTACCGGCACTATGCACCAAAGCTGCGAAGTGCCCAAGCCCTTGTAGGACAAGTCGCCCCACATAGACGCTTGCTCATCGGCGGCGGGACAAGCCAAGATAGCGCCTGCATTCACTATCGACCGACACCATGAAATTTTGCAGCCAGTGTGGCAACCCCGTCATCCAGCGCATCCCCGAAGGCGACAGCCGCCTGCGGTATGTCTGCGAGCATTGCCACACCATTCATTATCAGAATCCCAACATCGTCGCCGGTTGTCTGGTGACGCTGGGCGACAAGGTGTTGCTGTGCCGTCGCGCCATCGAGCCGCGCCTGGGCTTCTGGACACTGCCAGCCGGGTTCATGGAGAACGGCGAGACCATCGAACAGGCGGCACGGCGCGAGACAGTCGAAGAAGCCTGTGCGGCCCTGGGTGAGCTGCATCTGTACTCAGTGATCGATGTGCCACACATCAATCAGGTGCATGTGTTCTACCGCGCAGAGATGGCAACCGAGGACTTCGCTGCCGGTATTGAAAGCCTCGAAGTGCAATTATTCGAAGAAGCCGACATTCCGTGGCAAGACCTGGCTTTCATGACGGTCAGGCGTACCCTAGAATGCTTCTTCGCGGATCGGCGTCGGCAGGTTTACCCGGTTCATACCAGTGCCCTTCCCCCGTCACGCCCAATGCAGGTTTCTTAATTCAGCTTCGCAATCGAGATTGGCTCTTTTGAGCCCTCAGGGAAATGGTAATGCGCTGGTTGCTCGCTTTCGTCTGCATGTTGTTCGTCCCGCTGTCCCAGGCTGCTTTCACTCAAACCATCGTGCCCAAGGGCAGTGAACAGAAGATCATCAACAATAAGGTGATCAACACCGAAAGCATCGCCGACAAGAAAATCGACAAGGTGCTGGTGCTCAAGTCGGTGCGTCAGTTGCAACTGATCAGCGGCGGCGAAGCGTTGAAGACCTATCGGATTTCTCTGGGCAAGAACCCCAAGGGCACCAAACTTCAGGAAGGCGATCAGCGTACGCCTGAAGGTTTCTACTGGCTCGACTGGCGTCAGCCAAGCGGTAACTACAACCTCTCGATGCACATCTCCTACCCGAACATTTCGGACTCGGCGCGCGCACGGCGTGAGGGCGTAAAGCCGGGCAGCATGATCATGATTCACGGCACGCCGGTGGATGAGGAGTACCCGGAGTGGTATTTCCATACGCTCGACTGGACCAACGGCTGCATCGCGCTGAAGAACAACGACATGCGCGAGATTTGGGATCTGGTGAAAGACGGGACAATGATCGAGATAAGGCCGTAGTCGGGCCAGTCAGACTCGGTGTGATCTTGAGACCGGACGCGGAGCGTCCTGAGAGGCGTTACCACGCAGAGCGTGGTAACGATCAATATCCAGCCCAAAACGCTCACGACCTGCACACTGATCGTGCCCATGCTCCGCGTGGGTATGCAGCCCGGGACGCTCCGCGTCCCATTCGTGCTGACACACAGGCATTTCAACGACAGAACCTAGAACTCTTCCAGCCGCCACACTTCATAAGCAGGTGTTTCGTAGGGATGGCTCTGCTTGAGCGCCGCCACTGCCTGCTGAATCAGCTCATCGGCCACAACCAGCTCGACCTTCCACTCCTCCACCTGCTCAACCACGCCGCCCTGCCCGATAAATGGCTGACTGCCATCCAGCGGGCGGAACTGACCGTGGCCGAGCACTTGCCAGCAACATTGGTCGTAAGCGCCGATCCGCCCTGCACCAGCAGCGAATACGGCATTCTTGACCTCGTCCACATGGCTCGGCGGAACAAAGAAGGCAAGTTTGTACATGTGCCGCCAGCCCGCCTTAGTTAACCCAGGCGCGGGCGTTGCGGAACATACGCATCCAGGCGCCGTCTTCGTTCCAGTCCTCAGGACGCCACGAGTTCTGAACAGCGCGGAACACACGCTCAGGGTGCGGCATCATGATGGTGACGCGACCGTCGAGAGTGGTCAGACCGCCGATACCGCGCGGCGAACCATTCGGGTTGGCCGGGTAGGTTTCG
Source organism: Pseudomonas sp. AC016 (assembly GCF_979253365.1). NCBI lineage: Bacteria > Pseudomonadati > Pseudomonadota > Gammaproteobacteria > Pseudomonadales > Pseudomonadaceae > Pseudomonas > Pseudomonas sp. AC016. Next base: position 4,702,717 of record NZ_CEEDCC010000001.1, on the reverse strand, counting down.
GTGACCTTGCCGTGGTTGTCCACGAAACGCAGCGCGACTGTTCCGGATACGTCAGCTTCCAGCAGCGCATCAGCGTTGCGGAACTCTGCGTGGCCTTCGCCATGAGCGATGGCGATCGGCATACGCGAACCGGCCATGCCTTGCAGGAAGATCGACGGCGACTCCTGGATCTGCACCATCGCGACGCGGGCTTCGAACTGCTCGGAGCGGTTGCGTACGAAGTGCGGCCAGAACTCGCTGCCCGGAATCAGTTCGTGCAGGTTGGAGAGCATCTGGCAACCGTTGCACACACCCAGGGTGAAGCTGTCAGTACGCTCGAAGAAGCCTTGGAAAGCATCGCGGGCGCGGCTGTTGAACAGCGCCGACTTGGCCCAGCCTTCACCGGCACCCAATACGTCGCCGTAAGAGAAGCCACCACAGGCAACCATGCCCTTGAAGTCATTCAGATCGACACGACCAGCCAGGATGTCGCTCATGTGCACGTCAATGGCGTTGAAACCAGCGCGGTCGAACGCAGCAGCCATTTCAACCTGACCGTTGACGCCCTGCTCACGCAGCACAGCCACCTGAGGACGTACACCGGTCTTGATGTAAGGCGCGGCGATGTCATCGTTGACGTCGAAGCCCAGCTTGACGGTCAGGCCAGGGTTATCTTCTTCCAGCAGCGCGTCGAATTCCTGATCGGCGCATTCGGCGTTGTCGCGCAGACGCTGGATCTGATAGCTGGTCTCAGCCCACTGACGCTGCAGCAGACGACGCTGCCCGGTAAAGACCGGCTCGCCCGCGAAGCTGATGACCACTTCATCGTTGTTCACCGGCTGACCGATGACCGACACACAATCTGCCAGACCGGCCGCGCTGAACTGAGCCAGCACCAGCGGCGTGGCGTCCTGACGAACCTGGATGACCGCACCCAGTTCTTCGTTGAACAGAATCTCGTTCAGTTCGGACGCGTTGTCAGCCAGACCGTCGAGGTGCAGCTTGAGGCCGCAGTGACCGGCGAAGGCCATTTCCAGGGTGCTGACCAGCAAGCCACCGTCGGAACGGTCGTGGTAGGACAGGATGTGGCCGTCGGCATTCAGACCCTGAACCACGGCGAAGAACGCCTTGAGGTCTTCAGCGTCATCGACGTCCGGAGCCAGGCGACCCAGCTTGCCGTGAGTCTGGGCAAGAATGGAGGCGCCCATACGGTTCTGGCCACGACCCAGATCGATCAGGATCAGGTCAGTGATGCCCTTGTCCATGCGCAGCTCTGGGGTCAGGGTCTTGCGAATATCAACTACAGGCGCGAAGCCGGTCACGATCAGCGACAGTGGCGACGTTACACTCTTCTCTTCGCTGTCATCGCTCCAGCGGGTCTTCATGGACATGGAGTCCTTGCCCACCGGAATGGTCAGGCCCAGCTCAGGGCACAGTTCCATACCGACCGCTTTCACGGTGTCGTACAGACGGGCGTCTTCACCCGGGTGACCGGCGGCCGACATCCAGTTGGCCGACAGTTTGATGTCGGACAGCTTCTCGATGCGCGAGGCCGCGATGTTGGTCAGGGTTTCGCCGATGGCCATGCGACCCGATGCCGGAGCATCCAGCAGCGCCAGCGGAGTCCGCTCGCCCATGGCCATGGCTTCGCCGGTATTGACGTCGAAGCTAGTGGCGGTCACAGCGCAGTCAGCGACAGGCACCTGCCACGGACCGACCATCTGATCGCGGGCCACAAGGCCGGTAATGCTACGGTCGCCGATAGTGATCAAAAAGCTCTTGCTGGCAACCGCCGGGTGACGCAGCACGCGCTGAACGCTTTCTTCGATGTCCAGCGTGCTCGGATCGAAATCGTCGCCCATCTCGGCTTCGCGCTCGACCGAACGGTGCATGCGCGGGGCCTTGCCCAGCAGCACTTCCAGCGGCATGTCCACCGGGTTGTTGCCGAAATGGCTGTCGGTCACGGTCAGTTGTGGCTCGGCAGTCGCCTCGCCCACCACAGCGAACGGGCAACGCTCGCGCTCGCAGATCGCCTGGAAGCGGTCGAAGTCTTCAACGCCCACCGCCAGAACGTAACGTTCCTGGGATTCGTTGCTCCAGATTTCCAGCGGGGCCATGCCCGGCTCGTCGTTTGGCACGTTACGCAACTCGAAACGACCGCCACGACCGCCATCGTTGACCAGCTCAGGGAAAGCGTTGGACAGACCACCGGCACCCACGTCATGGATGAAGCTGATCGGGTTGCGGTCGCCCAACTGCCAGCAACGGTCGATGACTTCCTGGCAACGACGCTCCATTTCAGGGTTTTCACGCTGAACCGAAGCAAAATCCAGATCCGCAGAGCTGGTGCCGGTCGCCATCGATGAAGCAGCACCGCCGCCCAGACCGATCAGCATGGCCGGACCGCCCAGCACGATCAGCTTGGAACCGATAGTGATCTCGCCCTTCTGGACGTGATCTTCGCGAATGTTGCCCATACCGCCAGCCAGCATGATCGGCTTGTGGTAACCGCGGACTTCGTCGCCATGCGGTGTGGTGATCGATTGCTCGAAGGTACGGAAGTAACCGGTCAGCGCAGGACGGCCGAACTCGTTGTTGAACGCCGCGCCACCCAGCGGGCCTTCGATCATGATGTCCAGCGCGGTCACGATACGATCAGGCTTGCCGTAAGGCTTCTCCCAGGGTTGCACGAAGCCCGGAATCTGCAGGTTGGAAACGGTGAAACCGGTGAGACCAGCCTTCGGCTTGGCGCCGCGACCGGTTGCACCTTCGTCGCGAATCTCCCCACCGGAACCGGTCGATGCGCCCGGGAACGGAGCGATTGCGGTCGGGTGGTTGTGCGTCTCGACCTTCATCAGAATATGCACCGGCTCCTGCACCGCGCCGTACTGGCGGGTTTCCGGATCCGGGAAGAAGCGACCGGCGACATTGCCGACGATCACCGAAGCGTTGTCCTTATAGGCAGACAGAACGCCTTCGCTGTGCATCTGATAGGTGTTCTTGATCATGCCGAACAGGCTTTTTTCCTGGCTCTGGCCATCGATATCCCAACTGGCGTTGAAAATCTTGTGGCGGCAGTGCTCGGAGTTGGCCTGGGCAAACATCATGAGTTCGATGTCGTGCGGGTTGCGACCCAGCCCGTTGAAGCTGGTGACCAGATAGTCGATTTCGTCTTCGGCCAGAGCCAGACCCAATTCAACGTTGGCCTTTTCCAGCGCAGCGCGACCGCCACCCAGGATATCAATCGCCGTCAACGGCTTGGGCTGGGCATGGCTGAACAGACCGGCGGCCTGTTCGTGGTCGCCCAGGACCAGTTGAGTCATGCGGTCGTGCAGGCTGTCGGCGATGGACTGAGCGTCGGCGTCGCTGAACTGGCCTTCTACATAGAAGGCGATCCCGCGTTCGATGCGTTGAATCTTCGCCAGACCGCAGTTGCGAGCGATGTCGCTGGCCTTGCTCGACCATGGCGAAATGGTGCCAAACCGTGGCAACACCAGAAACAGACGGCCACTCGGCTCTTGAACCGGCACGCTTGGGCCGTATTTCAAGAGACGGTCGAGAACCTGCTGTTCTTCGCTGGACAGAGCGTCAGTGACGTCGGCGAAGTGAGCGAATTCAGCGTACAAGCCACTGACAGCTGAAACTTTTTGTTTCAGTTGTTCTAGTAATTTGCTGTGGCGGAAGGCAGAAAGGGCAGGAGCACCGCGCAGGATCAACATCTTCGGGACAGCCTCGGGAAGGGGGTGTGCTTTGAGGCCGCGTATTCTAGCCTAAACTGGGACGTTGATCACCCAAAACGGCAGCATTCCATGCGCCCGAATGTCACTCCACCTTCGAAAACGCGACAAATGCTATCAAAATGCCGTTGCCTATCAGACGCAAGCATCGCTGTCGAGATATGGCGCCCGGTGCGCTTTGCGTATACTGCACCGATGTTCTTCAGACCCGATTTCCGCACTCGTTGCGCCAAGTGGCTCATCGCAACCGGACTCTTCCTGATGCTCAGCGCCTGTGTGGATAAACCCAACACACTGGAGCGGGTCAAGGAGGACGGCGTGCTGCGCGTGGTCACTCGCAACAGTCCGGCCACCTACTTCCAGGATCGCAACGGTGAAACCGGCTTCGAATACGAGCTGGTGAAGCGCTTTGCCGAAGATCTGGGTGTGGAACTTAAGATCGAAACCGCCGATAACCTGGACGACCTTTTCGACCAGATGAACAAGCCGGGAGGCCCGGTACTGGGCGCCGCCGGTCTGATCGACACGGAAAAGCGCAGGCAGCAGGCCCGCTTCTCTCACTCCTACCTCGAAGTCACGCCACAGGTCGTCTATCGCAACGGCCAGTCACGCCCGACCGATGCGGGTGATCTGGTCGGCAAACGCATTGTAGTGCTCAAGGGCAGCAGCCACGCCGAACAGCTCGCCGCGCTGAAAGCGCAGAATCCCGGCATTGAATACGAAGAATCCGACGCGGTGGAAGTCGTCGACTTGCTGCGCATGGTCGATGAAGGCCAGATTGACCTCACGCTGGTCGATTCCAACGAACTGGCAATGAACCAGGTCTACTTCCCCAACGTACGCGTCGCCTTCGACCTGGGTGAAGCCCGCGAACAGCGCTGGGCTGTGGGGCCGGGCGAAGACAACAGCCTGCTCAACGAAATAAACGCCTATCTGGACAAGGTCGAGAAGAACGGCACCCTGCAGCGTCTTAAAGACCGTTACTACGGCCATGTCGACGTACTGGGTTATGTCGGCGCGTATACCTTCGCCCAGCATCTGCAGGAACGCCTGCCCAAATACGAGAAGCACTTCCAGACGTCCGCCAAGAAGGAACAGGTGGACTGGCGTCTGCTGGCGGCCATCGGTTATCAGGAATCGATGTGGCAGCCGACCGTGACCTCCAAGACCGGCGTACGCGGCCTGATGATGCTGACCCAGAACACCGCGCAGGCCATGGGCGTCACCAACCGGCTGGACGCACGACAGAGCATTCAGGGCGGAGCCAAGTACTTTGCCTACGTGAAGGAACAGCTGGATGACAAGATAGAAGAGCCGGATCGCACCTGGTTGGCTCTTGCGTCCTACAACGTAGGCAGCGGCCACTTGGAAGATGCGCGCAAACTGGCGGAAAGCGAGGGTTTGAACCCCAATAAATGGCTCGACGTGAAAAAAATGCTGCCGCGCCTTTCGCAGAAGAAGTGGTACAGCAAAACGCGTTATGGCTATGCTCGTGGCGGCGAGCCGGTACATTTCGTTGCCAACATCCGTCGCTACTACGACATTCTGACCTGGGTCACGCAGCCGCAGCTCGAAGGCGATCAGGTCGCAGAGGGCAATCTGCATGTGCCCGGCGTCGACAAGACCAAACCCACGTCAGACCCAACCCCGGCGCCTGCCGCCAGCGACGACAAGAGCGCGCTCTAAGTCTTACCCTTCTCCGCATCCTTCGCCGCACGCCGCAACCTGAAGAACTCGCTCAGCATCACACTGCACTCCTCCCCCAGCACGCCGCCTTCGAACAACACGCGATGGTTGAGGAACCCCTGGGTGAAGAACTGCCCCTGGCTCTGCACGATGCCCGCCTTCGGCTCCAACGCGCCGTAGACCACCCGTGCCACACGGGAATGCACGATCAGGCCCGCGCACATGCTGCACGGCTCAAGCGTCACATAGAGCGTGCTGCCGGGCAGACGATAGTTGTCCACCGCCTTTGCAGCCTCCCTGATCGCAACCATCTCGGCATGAGCACTCGGGTCGCTGCCACTGATCGGGCAGTTATAGCCGCGGCCGATGATCTCGCCGTTCTGCACGACAACAGCGCCCACCGGCACCTCACCCAACAGCGCGCCTTGCGCAGCGAGCGCCAGCGCCTCGCGCATGAAGTAATGATCGTTGCTGCGATCGATAATCGGCGGCTGGCGCATCACGACACCTCGATGGCGGCCATGAGACCGGTTTCCATGTGATCGATCACGTGGCAGTGAAACATCCACACGCCAGGATTATCGGCCACCAGCGCCACCCGCGCCCGTTCGTTACGACCCAGCAGAAAGGTATCGGTAAAGTAAGGAATGATCTTGCGCCGATTGGAGGCGATCACCTTGAAACTCATGCCGTGCAGGTGAATCGGGTGCTGGTACTGGGTCATGTTCTTCAATTCGAAAATATAGCTCTGCCCCAGCTTTAGCTTGGCAATCGGGCGATCCGCACAGGTCTTGTCGGTGATGTCCCAGGCTTCGCCGTTGATCTGCCACAGGCTCGGCGGCTTGCCGTTATCGGTGTTGACCGACACAGACCCCACCCACTCGAAATTGAAATTGATCTTCTCGGCGCGCTCCAGATCCGGCTCGGCAACCGGATTGGCCGGCAGCTCCGGCGGCCACTCGCCCGGCGCATCATTGTTGGCGACCGAACGAAACGTGCCCAGCCGCACCGGACCGTTACGCAGCGAGATCTCCTCGCCAGCCGCCGGTGCCTTGATCGCCAGACAGATCCGCATACCCGGACCAAGCCAGTACTCGTCGCCAAACGGACGCGGCGTGACCGGATTGCCATCCAGCGCATAGATCTGCGCCTCGGCATCGGGCAGATTGAGGCGATAGGTCACGGTATTGTCGAGATTGAGCAGCCGCACACGGGTAATCTGCCCGGCAGGCAACTCAATGACCGCCTGTGGAACACCGTTCAACGTCGAAAGCCGCCCCGCCGTACCTTCACGCGCCGCCTCGCGCAACACGCTGAACTCGGTGAACGCGCCCTCTTCGTCCACATGCCAGCTTTTCAGACTGACCGTGCGCTCATGCCTGAAGCCGGTCGGCTCGCGCTCTTCAACGATCAACGGCCCGACCAGCCCACGCCCCAGCTCTTCGCTGCTGCTGACGTGCGGGTGATACCAGTAGCTACCGGCGTCCGGCACCCGGAACTTGTAATCGAAATACTCACCCGGCTTGACCGGCAGCTGCGAGACGTACGGTACTCCGTCCATCTCCAGCGGCAACCGAATGCCATGCCAGTGAATCGTCGTCTCGACCGGCAACTGATTGATGAACCGTAACCTCAGCCACTCGCCCTGTCGCACCCGCAACTCTGTGCCCGGTGCTGAACCACCGAACGCCCAGGCAGGCGTCTTGTGGCCGGGGACCAACTCGACGTCCAGCGGCGCAGCGATCAGCACGAAATCAGAACCGGCTTGCGACTCCTTACGCCCCAGCCAATAACGCGAAGCACCACCCGCACCCAGCCCGACCACGGCGAGACCGGCGATGCCTGTGAGGATTTGGCGGCGGGTGAAAGACATAAAGCAAAGACCTCGAAACGACTGCGGGAGCGCGCCCGGAGGGCCGGTGCGCGGGGGCGAATACGATACACCTGCATTTGGGGAAAGATAAGGGTCAAGAAGTAACGCGAACACTGAACCCTGAAAAGCACAGAGGCCATGAGCCGTAATCGGCGTTGTTCAACGCGCCAATGACAGCGATCAACGCAAACAGCAGGTCAAACCGCTCAGGTAGGCGCCTTGATTTTCCTGAGGCCCTGAGAACGGCTCTCCTGGTAAGCGGTCACGCCCAGATAGACGGCAAGGGTGTAGGCAGCCTCGCGATCCTGCATCCCGTCGTGATGACAGGCAACCAGCAATTTTCCATTCTCGTAGACAATAAAGGTACGAAAACTGAGCACGCGAGCGAAGTCGCAGCTGATCACCACACGCTGAGGCGTCCGGTATCCGCGCTGGACACCCGCGACCACCGCGCTGCCTGAACGGTCTACCCTAAGCGACGTGCGTCGATAGAGGCCGACGACAATCCTTGAAGCCAGGAGCGCCATCACCACACAGCCTGACACCGCACCAGCCCACCCTTTGCCCTGCTGACCCTGAGGTGACACCGCCATAAACACCAGCAACACGGCGATCAACCCTAACGGCACCTGGCGTAAAAGCACTGGGAAGACCAGTCGCGATAGACTCAATTTCGGCCGCAGAATCTTGTAGGCCGGAGGAGGCGGTGGCTTGGCCTGGAGGTAAGGCTCGAGCACCCGTCCTGCCATGGCGATCAACTGCGCATCAAGTTGCGCATTCGCTGGCTCGTTCTCAACGAGCAGCATGATGCCCAGATAATGCTCGAGATGCAGAGTGATCACCCCGCCATCCACCGCCAGATCCCAATAACGCTGATCCAGCCCATCCGCCTTTGTCAGCCATTCGCCGTTCAGTTCCTGCTCCAGTGTCAGAGCAATGGCATTGAACAGCGCCCAGTCAGAGACATCGCAAATGTGCAGTTCCATGAATGACCTATGGGATTTGGCGGCGGGTCGTGGCGTCACGTCAAACGAATAAGGGCGCAACGAGTCGTGCACTGCTCGATTGATCGGTAAGCGCCTTAGTGTGCATGAACAGGGACGCGACTTCGACCCGTGCGATCATCGAAAAGTGCGTCAACGCATAACCACTTGCGTCGTTGATGTGATGGACCTTAAAAACGCAAGTACGGGACTCTGTGATCGTGTGATTAACCACGACTGACCCACTACCTGATTTCTCTGAGTAAGCGGCACTCGGGCTAAATCAGGCTTGTCGTTTCTTCAAGCACTAAGGATAAAAGATGAATATGACGACGGTTCTGTTTTTGGCGCTGATCCAGTGCGCTGCGGCTTTACATAACTGACAAAGCTTATTGAGTATGTCTGGCACCAGGCATTTCAACCAGCTTGCTTAAAGGCATCCACCCGCGCTTGAGGTGACGGTGCCAGACTCCGCTGCAACACGAACACCCCTAGACAAAGGATGAGCAAGACCGTTAGAACATGCAGACAACGTACTTGAATGCCCACTAGAGCAAGACCACAACAAAACCCTTAAAGTTCCGCTTGTCGCTGAACAATCCCGAAAAGCCTCGAAAAACGACGATATCGTCGCACTCTTTATACTTTTTTAGTTGTGGATCATTTTTATGATGAAGCGCCTATAAGCCTCGTGTAAAGTTGCATCCGCTTGAATCAGCACTTCACTGACAAGCTGGCAGGGAGGCCTAAAAAGACGCTGACGCGTGGGCTGTTCCCTGTCAGTTTCTGCCCTGTAAGGATACTGCCTTGAACATCTCCCACCTGCGCCGCTCATTGTTGGCGCTGTCCGTCGCGGCGACCACTGCCACAGTCCATGCCGCCCCCGGAACCGACCTGAACCACGACCTGAGCACAGGGGAATACCGTAGCTCGGGCGATGTTTTCACTAACGCCGCATTCACCGGGACATCGCAAAACGCAGGCGTAGCACTGAACAACGTGACCCTGGCGGGTAATCTGGTCAACCAGGGCAAGATCAACCTGACAGCTGCGACCCCCATCGACTTTCCGGCCGGTGTTTCCGTGGCCGTGAATTCCACCGTCGCTGGCGATCTGGCAAATAATGGTGACATTACGGTCAGCGGCATAGGCGCCACAGGGCTGGACATTTATCTGGCGAAGATTGCGGGTGAGGTGAACAACAACGGCAACATCACGGTGACTGGCCATAACGCCGACGGCATGTTGATCACCTCGACCCAGACGCGAATCAACAACTCCGGCACTATCACCGCTCGCGGCACCCAATCTACAGGTATCGAGATCGAGAAGGCCCGCTTCACCGGTCAAATTACGCCCGACTTCAAGACCCAGATCAACAACAGCGGGACTGTCTCAGCCGAAGGGGTGGGTATCCGCTTTAGGGGCCTCGATGCCTCCGCCGGTTTCGACACATTCGCCATCACGCAGACTGGTGGCCTGATCGAAGGCGGCACTGCAGCGATTCTGGCGGACGACAATACAGCCCCTTCGCTCTTTTACTGGCAAGGTGGGCAAGTAAAGGGTGACCTGCTGGGCCTGACTGGCGTGCTGGTGCAAGGTGACGCGATGTTCGACGGCTCCACCATCCGCGCCGGCTTCGTCGATCTCGACGGTGGTCGCCTGACCCTGCTTCGCCCGCAGACGACGATTGTGGGTAACCTCGACATGGACAGCGACACTGCTCGCCTGCGCTTGCTGCTGGATAACAACACACTGCCTGACACGCCGATCCTGAAAGTCACCGGCAATACCTTCTTCGCTCCAGGCAGCCAGATCGAACTGCAGGCTCGCTCCGACGACTTCCGCACGTCAGCCGAGGGCACCCGCTACACCCTCCTCAACTCTGCCACATGGGAAGACCCGCAGAACCTGTCCGTGATTTCCTCCTCGGCGCTGCTTGAGGTGAGGAATTTCGGCATTGAAGGCCAGGACGTGAAAGCACTGGTTGCCACCCGCAGTGATGATGCGATCACGCAAGACCTGCTGGGTGCGAGTGGTTCGCGCAACGCGGTGAACGCTATCAAGCCGTTCAAGAACACGGTCATGGGCCAACTGGACGAAAGCGACCCGGTATTCCAGCGTTTTGCCAACGCCACCACCAGCGAAGAGCTGGCCAGACTTGCCGAAACCCTGACCCCGGACGTCAGCCGCGGGGTGATCAACGCCGCCACCAACAGCCAGAACCTGGTCGCAGGTGCCATCAACCGCCGCGCCAGTAAAGCGCGTAGCGGCCTGTCCTCCGGTGACGTCCTGGCAGAACAAGGCGTATGGCTGCAAGCGCTGTCCAGCGATGCCAATCAGGACAGCCGTCACGGTATCGATGGCTACGACGCCAACACAAACGGCATCGCCGTAGGTGCCGATGGCAAGCTCAACGCCGATACCACCGTGGGCCTGGCCTACAGCTACCTGACCAGCGACGTGAAATCCGACCTGGGCCACAAAACCGATGTCAGCGGCCATGCACTGACCCTGTACGGCAACTGGAACCGTGACAACTTCTTTGTCGACACCTCGTTGATGTATGGCTGGAACGACAACGAGTCCAAACGTTACATCGCCGGTACCCGTGCCAAGGCTGACTACGACAGCAATATCTTCGGCGTCAACGCACTGGCAGGCTACACCTTCCAACTCGACAAACAGTGGCTGCTGGAACCACAGGTCGGTGCACGCTATGCCAACGTATCGATGGATTCGTACCGTGAAAAAGGCAGCTCAGCCGCCCTCAACGTCGGTAGCCAGCGCTACGAAATCGGCGAAATGGGCCTGGGCGCTCGTCTGGCAGCCGCTTTTGACGTAGGCGTGGGCAGCCTGGAGCCGGAAGCCAAGCTGATGGCCTGGCACGATTTCATCGGCGACAAAGCCGGCACCACCTCCACCTTCGTGCTCGGTGGCACCCCTTTCACCACCACAGGTGCCACACCGGCGCGCGACAGCTACGAGCTGGGACTTGGCGCAAACTACCGTGTGGGCGCGTGGAGCGTGGGCGGGACTTACAACTACCTGACCAGCAGCGGTTTCGACGCCGACACCTTCACGGCGAACGTGCGTTACGACTTCTGATCAACGTGTTTGCGTGAAACAACAAAGCCCGCCGATGCGGGTTTTGTTGTTTCAGGCTGATGGTAAAGCCCGTAATCTGGGTATGTGCAAAGACGCAGGACTCTCGCCGGATAATCTCTACCTGTGCAAGGAAGGCAGCATCGACGAATCAACGGTGAGTGAGAGAAAGACATCGGTAGCGCATCACTAAAAGGGACGCCCTGTGAGCCGGTGCAGCATTTGTCGATAACCGCATATCGCAAACAGCTCCTGCTGGCGTCAGCGTGGCTAAATTTTTTCGATACTCTATCGACATTCCTTATCCTGGATCCGGTATAGATCCAACTCACCCACATGCACACGATTAGCGACATTGAAAATACGCTCAGGGCGTCACGTCATGAAAAAGATCGGACTACTTCCATTGTTTTTTCTTACAAGTGCTTTTGCTACAGAATCGAAATATGACCGCTACGCCGCAGGCAACAGAGAGCTTGGGGCCAGGATTAGTCAACTGGATAGCGAGGTGATTTTAGCTGAGGAGACTCGGATAGCACCCCTTGCCAGTGACATGTTGCTTAAGGTCAAACCGATGATCCGCCGGGGTGATAGCGGTGTAGCGATCCAAGAGTTTTTACTAAAGCAGTTTTCGCAGTATGGCTGGCGGCCGATGTTAGTGGGCTATAAGGGATACCCAGAAGCGGTGTCGGTTTCGGTGAATCATCAAGTGGCAAATGCCCCACCTACTGACGCGCCATTTCCGGATGCTGCACTTGTGAAAGTAGAGCTGGTAGCTGCATCGCCACAGGCACATGTAGCCCAGGCATGGACATTCGCGACCCCTAATGCAACTGAACAACAGCAGCAACTATTGATGACAGCTCGACGCGCGCTGCGAAAAGGTATTGCCCAGATTCGGGCTGGCGAGCGGTTGTCTAAAGTGGGCGCTGCCATTCAGCAGGAGCTTGACGCCTGCCAAGTGGTGGCCGTGCGTGAGCTAGTGGGATACTCCATGGGCCAGATGCGGATTCAAAATCCTCAGGTGCTCGGTTATAAGAGCCCCGTCAATGATGAAACACTGATGAAAGCCGGTCAGGTGCTAAACGTCTATGTGGTGGCGAAGTCAGGAACCTTCGGCGTGCGGTTCCAACCACCGGAACTCTGGACCGTCCTTACCCAGGACGGCGCGGATAGCGTGATGCTTTCGGCGATGGTCGAGGTAACCCAAGATGGACATCGACCGCTGAGCAGACTGATTGACTGAGTGTCAATGTGTGCTTTAACACAGCCTGAGCCCGTACGCTTACCGAAAAACGGAGTCTGTGGACCGGTCGCAGCCGATAAAAATGCCGTGGTCGGTTTGATCTACCGTACCGACATGATCGTCGGGACCGACAAACAGCTACTTCTGAAACCTGCGAGGCCAAGCGTTCTCGATACCATGCCTGCGCTCCTGATCCGGGAAATGGTATCGATGTAGCACTCTGGCAGCCGTGAGATGTACGCCATTGGCGACGCAGCAAACACAAACGTCCATTCCTATTTGCATCGCTCCGTACCAAGGAACATAAACACGGCACTTGGTGATACACAAAGCCACCTAATTTTTTGCCAGACCCAAAAAACCAAAAGCCCGCAATTACGCGGGCTTCAGGGCATTTCTTGCTAGATCGTGCCGGACAACGCCGGACGTCCAATCACTCCCACTCAATCGTCGCAGGCGGCTTGCTCGACACATCATACGTCACGCGAGAAATACCCTCGATCTCGTTGATGATGCGGCCACTCACGGTCTCCAGCAGCTCGTAAGGCAGGTGTGCCCAGCGTGCGGTCATGAAGTCGATGGTTTCTACGGCACGCAGTGCGACGACCCATGCGTAGCGACGGCCGTCGCCGACGACGCCTACCGATTTGACGGGCTGGAACACGACGAAGGCCTGGCTGACTTTGTGGTACCAGTCGGCCTTGCGCAGTTCTTCGATAAAGATGTGGTCGGCACGACGCAGCAGGTCGGCGTATTCCTTCTTCACTTCACCCAGGATGCGCACGCCCAGGCCTGGGCCCGGGAATGGGTGGCGGTAGACCATGTCGTACGGCAGGCCGAGTTCGAGGCCCAGACGGCGGACTTCGTCCTTGAACAGTTCGCGCAGGGGCTCGACCAGTTTGAGGTTCATTTCTTCCGGCAGGCCGCCCACGTTGTGGTGAGACTTGATGACGTGCGCCTTGCCGCTTTTCGCGCCAGCCGACTCGATCACGTCCGGGTAGATGGTGCCCTGGGCCAGGTACTTGATATTGTCCAGCTTGCAGGATTCGGCATCGAACACGTCGATGAAGGTGCGGCCGATGATCTTGCGCTTCTTCTCTGGATCGCTCTCGCCTTCCAGATTGTTCAGGAACTGCTCTTCGGCGTTGGCGCGGATGACCTTCACGCCCATGTTCTCGGCGAACATGGCCATGACCTGCTCGCCTTCGTGCAGACGTAGCAGACCGTTGTCGACGAAGACGCAGGTCAGTTGATCGCCGATGGCCTTGTGCAGCAGGGCTGCGACCACAGAGGAGTCAACGCCGCCGGACAGGCCCAGCAGAACGTTATCGGTGCCGACCTGGGCGCGGATGGTGGCGATGGCGTCGTCGGCGATGTGCGACGGCGTCCACAGGGCTTCGCAGCCGCAGATGTCGAGGATGAAGCGCGACAGGATGCGACCGCCCTGCTTGGTGTGGGTCACTTCCGGGTGGAACTGCACGCCGTAGTAGCCACGGGTGTCGTCGGCCATGCCTGCAATCGGGCAGCTCGGAGTGCTGGCCAGGACGTGGAAGCCGTCCGGGATTTCGGTGACCTTGTCGCCGTGGCTCATCCAGACGTCGAGACCGAACACGCCATCAGCGTCGATGTGGTCTTCGATACCGTCGAGGATGCGGCTCTTGCCGACGACGTCAACGCGGGCATAACCGAACTCGCGCAGGTCGGAACCGGCAACGCGGCCGCCCAGCTGTTCAGCCATGGTCTGCATGCCGTAGCAGATGCCGAAGATCGGGACGTTGAGGTCGAACACGGCCTGCGGGGCGCGCGGGCTGTTGGCTTCGTGCACGGATTCCGGGCCACCGGCGAGGATGATGCCGCGCGGGGCGAATTCGCGAATCGCTTCGTCGTCCATGTCGAACGGATGCAGTTCGCAGTACACGCCGATTTCACGCACGCGGCGGGCGATCAGCTGGGTGTACTGGGAACCGAAGTCGAGGATCAGGATACGGTGGGCGTGAATGTCGAGGGCCATGACTCAATCTCGTCAAAAAACAGAAACGACACGGGGCTGCGTCAACAGCCCCGGCTATGAAACTTGCTGGGCTGCATCGAGGCGTGAACCACGATGCAATCCGGATCAACCAACGCGATAGTTCGGCGCTTCCTTGGTGATCTGCACGTCGTGGACGTGGGATTCAGCCATACCGGCACCGGTGATGCGCACGAACTCAGGCTTGGTGCGCATTTCTTCGATGGTGGCGCTGCCGGTGTAACCCATGGAGGAACGCAGACCGCCCATCAGTTGATGGATGATGGCGGACAGCGGGCCTTTGTAGGCGACACGGCCTTCGATACCTTCCGGCACCAGCTTTTCGGCACCAGCGGACGAGTCCTGGAAGTAGCGGTCGGACGAGCCTTGCGCCTGGGACATTGCACCCAGAGAACCCATGCCGCGGTAGGCTTTGTAGGAACGGCCCTGGAACAGTTCGATTTCGCCCGGTGCTTCTTCAGTACCGGCAAACATCGAACCCATCATCACGCAGGATGCGCCAGCCACGATGGCCTTGGACAGGTCACCGGAGAAACGGATACCGCCGTCGGCGATCATCGGTACGCCGGTGCCTTCAAGGGCAGCGGAAACATTGGCGATGGCGCTGATCTGTGGAACGCCGACACCGGCAACGATACGGGTGGTGCAGATCGAGCCAGGGCCGATACCGACCTTGACCGCGTCAGCGCCAGCGGCGACCAGCGCCTTGGCCGCTTCGCCGGTGGCGATGTTGCCGCCGATGACCTGCACTTCAGGGAAGTTGTCCTTGACCCAGCGAACGCGGTCGATCACGCCTTTGGAGTGACCGTGCGCGGTGTCGACAACCACCACGTCAACGCCAGCGGCAACCAGCGCGGTAACGCGCTCGCCGGTGTCCTTGCCGGTGCCGACTGCAGCGCCGACACGCAGACGACCCTGGTCGTCCTTGCTGGCCAGCGGATAGGCCTTGGCTTTTTCGATGTCCTTGACGGTCATCATGCCCTTGAGCGCGAAATTCGCGTCAACGATCAGGACTTTTTCCAGACGGTGCTTGTGCAGCAGTTCACGCACTTCGTTCTTGTCTGCGCCTTCGCGCACGGTGACCAGACGCTCTTTGGGCGTCATCACTTCGCGGACAGGGACATCAAGACGGTTTTCGAAGCGTACGTCGCGGGACGTCACGATGCCGACCAGGTCGCCATCATGCAGCACGGGTACGCCGGAAATATTGTGCATGCGGGTGAGTTCGAACAGATCGCGAACGGTGGCGTCGGCTTCGATCGTGATCGGGTCCTTGACGACACCGGCCTCGAACTTCTTGACCTTGCGCACTTCGGCAGCCTGCTGCTCGATGGTCATGTTCTTGTGGATGATACCGATACCGCCTTCCTGAGCCATGGCAATTGCCAGACGGGCCTCAGTGACGGTGTCCATTGCAGCGGAGACCAAAGGAATATTCAGCTCGATGCCACGGGTCAAACGGGTTTTCAGACTGACTTCGTTGGGCAGTACCTCGGAATAACCGGGCACAAGGAGAATGTCGTCGAATGTAAGGGCTTCTTGACTGATACGCAGCATCGCGGGGGCTCCCGGGCGGGAAAATTGGAAGCGCGCCATTATACCCACACACCCCGCCCGGCTCAATGTAAACCTCAGTCTATTATTGAAGCCGTTTATAGACGCACTTTTACGGAGGACACCGGGCGATCCAGACGTTCGGCGAAGTCGTCGAGAAAGGCCTGGGTGAAGGACGCGTCCAGCCAGTTGTTGAAGATGAATCCCAGGTTCGAAAAACCGCAGGCATCCAGAAACAGAAAGCCGTTGATGTCGTCTTCATGGCGGCATTCAGGGCAGGTGAAGTTGTCGGTGTGACCGGGCATCCAGTCTTCGAGGCTGTCGAACAGCGCTTCGCCTATTTCGCGACGGCATTCGGGACAACCGGCTTCTTCGGCGAAGTTATCGAGGGGCGTGAAGATGCAGCGCTTGGTCACGATCTCCAGGCCATTGACGACTTGCCCGAACGGCAACGCCTCCGGGTTCTGCACCACACGTCTGGCACCCGGCGCCACCGCGTAGGCCATCTTGTTGCCAGCGCGTCCGCAGGTGGTCAGCTCCGGCTCGACCACGTTGAGTTTGATCAGCCAGCGCAGGATCAGGCGCGCTCTGGCTTCGTGGGCCGGGAAGGTGGAGATTTGCGGGACGATAATGCTTTGGGTGTTCATGAAGGTGTATCGCTTGAAACGGATTGAGGCCGCAGCTTAATCGGCCATGGTTTCAGGTCAAGCGTGAAATCTGCATTCAGCCTGCGATGTAGCGGCCAATCAGTGCAATGCCGCTGACCAGCACCAGCCACGTCACCAGACGTACGAAGGCTTCGCGGGACAAGCGTTTGGTCAGCGCCCTCCCCACCCAGGAGCCCGTCAGCATCGCGGGCAACAGACAGACGCCGAGCACCAGCAGCGGAATTTCGGCGTAGACACCCGCTATCACAAACAGGCTCAGGCGCACGACGGTGCTGCAACTGATCAGCGCACTTTGCGTAGCACGCGCCTGTTCTTTGGACGTCAGGCGGCTGTTGAGGTAGATCGCATATAAAAAGCCGCCGCTGCCAAACAACGCACCGAACAGCCCGCCGATGGTGCCCATGGGAATGGCCCAGCCTGCGGCCAGCTGGGTCGGCCGAACCTTGACTGCCAGACTGTACAGCGCGTAAGCCGTGACAAAGATGCCCATTAATAGAAGCAGAAGGTCGGACTTCAGATTGAGCAGAAACAGCACACCCAACGTACAGCCCACTGCCATGCACGGGAGCAGGCGCAACAGCTCGGACTTGACCACGGACTGGCGGGACGGCAGCAGATTGCCGAAGGCGGCGAGGAAGTCGAGCATGACCAGCAGCGGAATGATGCGTGACAGCGGCATGAAGTGAATCAGGATGGGACCTGCCACCAGCGCGGTGCCGAAACCGGCGATGCCGAAGACGATATAAGCGGCGGCCACGCTGAGCTCGATGATCAGCCAGTCGAGCGGCGTAAAGCCCAGTTGAGAGAATGCTGCGAACACCCCGATATCGCCCACGACGCTTCCTTTCTGGAGGGAATGAAGGGACTTTAGCAAAGACGCAGACGTGTCGCCTTCACGTTCAGGGTTGCCTGAAAGACCGGACGCGGAGCGTCCTGGTCGGCATTCCCACGCAGAGCGTGCGGAACGATCAGCGTGAGGGGCGCAGACCTCGTGCGCTTAACCGACATTGCCTTTATGATGCCCGACATGATCAAAGACCCTTTCGCAAGACTCGGCCTCGACCGGGAAGTCCTTACTGTCAGCCAGCTCAACGGCCGTGCGCGGGTGTTGCTGGAGGATGTGTTCAGCAGCATCTGGGTCGAGGGCGAGATTTCCAACCTCTCGCGCCCCGCCTCGGGCCATGTGTACTTCACCCTGAAGGACTCGGGCGCGCAGGTGCGTTGCGCGCTGTTTCGCCAGAGTGCGGCGCGGGTACGCCAGGCGCTCAAGGATGGTCTGCAGGTCAAGGTACGCGGCAAGGTGTCGCTGTTCGAAGGTCGCGGCGACTATCAGCTGATACTCGACACCGTGGAGCCTGCCGGTGACGGTGCGTTGCGTCTGGCGTTCGACGCGCTGAAAGCCAAGCTCAGCGACGAAGGTCTGTTCAGCGCCGAACGCAAGGTCGCCCTGCCCTTGCATCCGCAGCGTATCGGCATCATCAGCTCGCCGACCGGTGCCGTGATCCGCGACATCATCAGCGTGTTTCGCCGTCGAGCACCGCGTGTCGAGCTGACCCTGATACCGACTGCCGTTCAGGGTCGCGAAGCAATCAATCAGATCATCCGAGCCCTCAAGCTGGCTGATTCCAGAGGCTTCGATGCGCTGATCCTCGCCCGTGGTGGCGGATCGCTGGAAGACCTGTGGTGCTTCAACGAAGAAGCCGTGGCGCGCGCAATCGATGCCTGCGTGACGCCGATCGTCAGCGCAGTCGGGCATGAGACCGACGTGTCGATCAGTGACTTCGTGGCCGACGTGCGTGCGCCAACGCCGTCCGCCGCAGCCGAACTGTTGGCTCCCGATTCCAGCGACCTGCATCGTCGCGTAGACAACCTGCATCGCCGACTTGTCAGCCGCATGCAGGATCGCCTGATGCGCGAACGCCTGCGCCTTGAAGGGATTTCCCGACGCCTTCGGCATCCAGGCGAACGTCTGCGCCAGCAATCCCAGCGTCTCGATGACCTGGATATGCGCATGCGCCGCGCCTTCGAGCAAGGCATGCACAAGCGTCAGGTACGTCTGGCCCATATGGAAAGCCGTCTCGCCGCCCAGCATCCAGGGCGCACGCTGGCGTTCCTGCGCCAGCGTCTGGACGTGCTGGCCGAGCGCCTGCCCCGCGCCATCCGCGAACAGATCAAAGCCCGCAAGCTGCAGTTGCAAAGCCAGATGCAGACCCTGAACGTGGTCAGCCCGCTCGCTACCCTGGGTCGCGGTTACAGCATTCTGCTCGACGAACGCGGTCACGCGATCCGCAATGCCGCACAAACCCGACCCGGCCAACGCCTGACTGCCAAGCTCGGTGAAGGCGAGCTGCAAGTACGGGTCGAGGACAATCACCTGACACCCGTGACCCTTTCCCTTCTGGACTGACTGCCTGATGCTACGTTTTATTGCCCCGCTGTTCGCTCTGCTGCTGTGCCTGCCCGCTCACGCCGACAGCTTCATCACCCGCGCGCTGAACAAGCCCGTTCCCGGTGGCGTTGCCGTCATCGATCTGGGCACTGGCGCACAGGCACCGACCGCGACCTATCAAGGCAAGCGGGTGCTGGTGGTCAAGGAACAAGGCACACACTGGCTGGCGATTGTCGGCATTCCGCTGACTGTCAAACCGGGTACAGAACAGATCGCCTCGGGCGGCCGTTCGCTGAGCTTCACTGTCGGTAGCAAAAAGTACCCGGAGCAGCGCATTACCCTGAAGAACAAGCGTCAGGTCAATCCGAACCCTGAAGACAACAAGCGCATCGAAGGCGAACTGGCCGAACAGATCCGCGCCTACCGCAGTTTCAGTCCCGGCACACCGAGCAATCTGATTCTCGACAAGCCGGTCAACGGTCCGCTGTCCAGCAAGTTCGGGGTTCGACGCTTCTTCAATGGCGAAGAACGCAACCCGCACGCCGGTCTGGACTTCGCGGTGCCTGCGGGCACGCCGATCAAATCCCCGGCTGCTGGCAAGGTCATCCTGATTGGCGATTACTTCTTCAATGGCAATACCGTGTTCGTCGATCACGGTCAGGGCTTCATCAGCATGTTCTGCCACATGTCGAAGATCGACGTGAAACAGGGCGACCTCGTACCACGCGGTGGCGTGGTTGGCAAAGTAGGCGCAACCGGCCGCGCAACAGGTCCGCACATGCACTGGAACGTCAGCCTGAACGATGCCCGCGTCGATCCGGCGATCTTCATCGGTGCGTTTCAGCCGTGATGGCTTACTCCGATCTTCAGGCAATCATTCGCGAGCTTGCTCGCGAATGGTTCTGACCGGACAAGACCGAACTGTCGCAACACGACATCTTGCGCACTTCAATGCCCGACAACAATAACTCAGATAAAAACACACTCAGCGCGCGATAAAAAAGCCAAAAATCAAAGATAACAAGAATTTATCCCAATTATTTTCAAGTACTTGCCATCGTTGACCCCAATGGTTACGGTTGGCCTCATGAAAACCTCTCCAACCCTATTCCTGTTGCGCCAACATCGGTGCCTCAGCCTGGTCAGTGCACGACTGCCGGGCTTGATTGCAGTGCCT
Source organism: Pseudomonas sp. AC016 (assembly GCF_979253365.1). NCBI lineage: Bacteria > Pseudomonadati > Pseudomonadota > Gammaproteobacteria > Pseudomonadales > Pseudomonadaceae > Pseudomonas > Pseudomonas sp. AC016. Next base: position 4,682,291 of record NZ_CEEDCC010000001.1, on the reverse strand, counting down.
CGACCTTAGTTAGCGATAACGGTTGGCCGCCTCTTTCCGGCCTATAAGTACAAAGGACTATTCACATGACCATGCTCAAAGATCCCTCGAACAAGTACCGCGCGTTTGCGACCATTGATCTGCCTGACCGCACCTGGCCTTCGAAGACCATCACTGCGGCGCCGATCTGGTGCAGTTCCGACCTGCGTGACGGTAACCAGTCGCTGATCGAGCCTATGGATGCTGCCAAGAAGCTGCGCTTCTGGAAGACGTTGGTCAGCGTCGGCGTCAAGGAAATCGAAGCCTCGTTCCCGTCCGCTTCGCAGACTGATTTCGACTTCGTGCGCACCTTGATCGAAGATGGCCACATCCCGGACGACACCACCATTCAGGTGCTGACCCAGGCGCGTGAAGACCTGATCGCCCGTACGTTCGAATCGCTGCGCGGCGCCAAGAAAGCCATCGTCCACCTGTACAACGCGACCTGCCCGGCGTTCCGTCGCATTGTGTTCAATCAGGACAAGGCTGGCGTGAAGGACATCGCAGTCAATGCTGCCAAGCTGTTCGTCAAATACGCCGCTCAACAGCCTGAAACCCAGTGGACCTTCCAGTACTCGCCCGAAACGTTCAGCGCGACCGAGCTGGAGTTCGCCAAGGAAGTCTGCGACGCAGTAATCGAAGTCTGGAACCCGACGCCGCAGAACAAGGTGATCCTGAACCTGCCTGCGACCGTTGAAGTGGCCACACCCAATATTTATGCCGACCAGATAGAGTGGTTTGGCCGTCATATCACGCGCCGTGACAGCGTACTGATCAGCCTCCATACCCACAATGACCGTGGCACCGGCGTCGCCGCTACCGAGCTGGGCCTGATGGCCGGCGCGGATCGTGTCGAAGGCTGCCTGTTCGGCAACGGCGAGCGTACCGGTAACGTCGATCTGGTTACCGTCGCTTTGAACCTCTACACCCAGGGCATCAACCCTGAGCTGGACTTTTCGGACATCGACGGCGTGCGCAAGGTCGTCGAAGAGTGCAACCAGATTCCGGTTCACCCGCGTCACCCCTACGTGGGCGACCTGGTTCACACTGCCTTCTCCGGCTCGCACCAGGATGCCATCCGCAAGGGCTTCACTCAGCAGAAGGAAGGCGAGTTGTGGGAAGTGCCTTATCTGCCGATCGACCCGGCCGATATCGGTCGCAGCTACGAGGCGGTGATTCGCGTCAACAGCCAGTCGGGCAAGGGTGGCATCACCTACCTGTTGGAACAGGAATACGGCATCTCGCTGCCGCGCCGCATGCAGATCGAGTTCAGCCAGGTGGTTCAGGGTGAAACCGACCGTCTGGGCCTTGAGATGACCGCCGAGCAGATCCACTCGCTGCTGCGTCGTGAATACCTGCAGGCCAACACGCCTTACGCGTTGATCAGCCACAAGCTGCAGGAAGAGAACGGCAACAGCTCGGTCGATGCCGAAGTACATGTCGATGGTGAAACCCAGCACTGGCGCGGCAAGGGCAAAGGCGCTCTGGAGGCACTGGTGGCTGGCCTGCCGATTTCCGTGGAAATCATGGACTACAACGAACACGCCATCGGTTCTGGCACCACGGCCAAGGCCGCGGCCTACATCGAGCTGCGTGTGAACGGTGACAAGGCCGTACACGGCGTGGGCATCGATGAAAACATTACCACCGCCAGCTTCCGCGCACTGTTTAGTGCACTGAACCGCTCGCTGAGCCAGGCGCAAGCCAAGGCAGCCTGAGTGAATGAACGTGGCAGCGGACACTGATCCCGCTGCCCTTTCAACCCGACACCCCCTTCTCGCCTCTGCTACGCGCCCTCAAGGGCTATTCCATTGTGCGCATGACCCTGTCAGTTTCGGCATAATCTTTTTTTTCGACGCTGTGGTAGCATGCTGCCCTTGGCTTGGACCGGCCTGAATCGAACAGCCATTCATAGGCTGAAGATGCCCGTCCCAATTGACCTGCCCGCTCCATCTTCCTATAAAAACCAAGACGACTATTGCATTGTTTCCCCGACGAAGAAAATGCACGGGCAGACCTTCCGTGCATTGAAAACAGCTTTGGCGTCGTCAACGCCGAGCTGATCCAATCACATTTGGAGCGATTATGCCCAAGGCTTCCCATCAAGACCTGCGCCGCAGCTTTCGTGAGCTGACCTCGTCAAAATTCTGCTATCACACCGCCTCGGTATTCGACCCGATGTCTGCGCGCATCGCCGCCGATCTTGGCTTTGAAGTCGGCATCCTTGGCGGTTCGGTCGCTTCGCTGCAAGTACTGGCAGCGCCCGACTTCGCCCTGATCACGCTCAGCGAGTTCGTCGAACAGGCCACGCGCATTGGCCGTGTCGCACAGCTTCCCGTCATTGCAGACGCAGACCATGGTTACGGCAACGCCCTTAACGTCATGCGCACGGTCACTGAACTGGAACGTGCCGGCATCTCGGCGCTGACCATTGAAGACACCCTGCTGCCCGCCCAGTTTGGCCGTAAATCGACGGACCTGATTTCCACAGCAGAAGGCGTCGGCAAAATCCGCGCAGCGCTGGAAGCACGCGTCGATCCGGAAATGTCGATCTTCGCCCGCACCAACGCAGCGATCATTCCGGTTCAGGAAGCCATCAGCCGTGTGCAGCAGTACCAGGCCGCTGGCGCTGACGGCATCACCATCGTCGGCATCCGCGACTTTGATCACCTGGCGCAGATCTCCGAAGGCCTGACCGTGCCGCTGATGCTGGTCACCTACGGCAACCCTGAACTGCATGACAATGACCGTCTGGCCGAGATGGGTGTACGCGTCTGCGTGCATGGACATGCAGCATACTTTGCGGCAATCAAGGCAACTTATGACTGCCTGCGCGAGCAGCGGCAGATTCTGGGCAGCACCTCGAACATGAGCGCGACCGAGCTGACCCACACTTACACCCAGCCTGAAGACTACGTCGAGTGGGCGAAGAAGTTCATGAATGTGAACGAGTAGGCGCGGTAGCGCTGAACTGAAAAAGCCTCCCTCTCGTTGAGAAAGGGAGGCTTTTTCATATGAGTTTCGTGGAGTCATCCACGAAACGCGCTTCAGACAGTGGTTTTCACGCCACCCTCAGTCTCGAGCTGCAACAACGCACCTTGAAGAGTCTGCAGGTTGGAGCTGGTCGCCATGATCTGCGTCTGGATAGCCATCGCCCTCATCGCCTTTTCGTCAGCCGTGCCTTGGCTGGCCTGAACAGCAGCCAGTTGAGCCTGCTGCTCAGCCAACTGCTTCTGAGCCAGCTTGATCATCTCTTTGATTTTGTCTTTGGTTGAATCGAGCGCACTTTTGCTTGACCCTCCAACGCTGCCGCCGTCGGAAGAACTGTTTGCTTTGGCACCTTCCAGATTCACTTCCGTGGTCTTTTTATCATCGTCCGTGGTGGCGGTAGCAATAGCTGTCTGCGCGTCCTGATTCTTGACTGTTAACGACAGCGAGTTCGGGTAAGCGCTCAGCGTGGACGTATTGATGGTAACCATGGCGATCTCCTGATTGTCTGCGAAAGGTATCGGCCGACTCGTAACATTCTGAAGCATTTAATTGATAATAAATGAATCAGCGTCCAATCCTGCCGGGAAACGCGTGCGATAGGCCTGAAGATCAGCCGCACTGAGGGTTGCCTGGAACACCCCATCCGCCTCGCCAGCGCCGAGCAGACTCTCACCCTGGAAATCCAGGACTTGGCTGTCGCCTGTGTAAGCGAAGCCCTTGCCATCGGTTCCGATCCGATTCACTGCCGCCACATAGCACAGGTTTTCGATCGCCCTGGCAGGCAACAGCCGGTTCCAGTGCAAACGTCTGGCGCCCGGCCAGTTGGCGGTGTACAGCAGCAGATCGGTGTCCTGCGCATCGCGGCTCCACACCGGGAAACGAAGGTCGTAGCAAATAAGCGGACGAATGCGCCAGCCCTTGAGCTCGAACATCACCTGGCGTTCGCCGGGCGTGTAATGCTCGTGCTCCCCTGCCATGCGGAACAGATGACGCTTGTCGTAATGCAGCAGCTCGCCATCCGGGCGCGCCCATAGCAGACGGTTGCGATGACTGCCATCGGCCGCACGAATGATCACACTGCCAGTGACCACTGCATTGATTCGCGTGGCTTGCTGAAGCATCCACTCGGACGTCGGTCCCGCCTCGGGCTCCGCCAGCGCTTCGGACTCCATTGAGAAGCCGGTGGTGAACATCTCCGGCAGGATCACCAGATCGGCGCCCTTCGCCTGGCTGAGCAGCGATTCGAAGTGCTGGAGATTGGCGTCCCGGTCATGCCAGACCAGTGTGGTCTGGATCAAGGCAAGGTTCAGGTTCGGCAACTGACTCAGATCGCGCATAGTTTTTCCGCTGCCAGACGCAGCGTCTCCTCTTGCTTGGCGAAGCACAAACGGATCAATCGCTGTCCTTCAGGCGGACGTTGATAGAACACGGAGATTGGGATGCTGGCCACGCCATGCTCTCGGGTCATCCACAGCGCCATGTCGACATCATTGAGGTCCGGACGAATCTGCGAATAGTCCACCAACTGGAAATAGGTGCCGCCGACCGGCTTGAAGGCGAAGCGTGACGCTTGCAGCTGGTCGCAGAAATAGTCGCGCTTGGCCTGATAAAACGCTGGCAGCTCATCAACATGCTCAGGGTGTTCAGCCATGAAGTCGGCCAGCGCGAATTGCAGCGGGGTCACGCCGCAGAAGCTTACGTACTGGTGAACCTTGCGCATTTCGGCGGTCAACGCAGGCGGCGCGACCACATAGCCGGTTTTCCAGCCAGTGACGTGATAGGTCTTGCCGAACGAACTCACAACGAACGCCCGCTGATAAAGCTCTTCATGATCCAGCACGCTCACGTGCCGCTGACCGTCGAAGACCAGATGTTCGTACACCTCATCACTGAGCAGATAGATATCCCGCCCGGCAATCAGCGCGGCCAGCCGATCCAGTTCGGCACGACTGATCAACGCACCGCTTGGGTTGTGCGGGCTGTTGATGACGATCATTCGCGTGCGCGGGCTGAGCGCGTCGGTAAGTTTCTGCCAGTCGATGGAAAAATCATCAAGTCCCAACTGCACGTGGACGCAGCGCCCGCCCGCCAGTTCGACCGCAGGCTCGTAGCTGTCGTAGCACGGATCGAAAATGATCACTTCGTCGCCGGGGCGGATGACCGTCTGGATCGCGCAGAAAATACCCTGGGTCGCGCCGGGCGTGATGGTGATTTCAGTCTCCGGGCTGACGGTGCGCCCATAACTGCGGGCGATCTTGGCCGCGACCTGTTGACGAAGCGCGGGCAGACCGGTCATCGGTGAATACTGATTGTGACCCTGCATGACATGACGGCACACCGCATCGCGCAGCGCCTGTGGGCCATCGAAATCGGGAAAGCCCTGAGACAGGTTGATGGCGCCGGTTTCGGCAGCCAGTTGAGACATGACGGTGAAAATGGTGGTGCCCACATTAGGCAGCTTGCTGTCGATCATGGAGCCCTTTCCCTGCAATCCCCCGGCACCACGGCGGCACGGGTCAGGCAGGATAGCCCATGGAGCGCGCATAAAAAAAGGCACCAGAGGTGCCTTTTTCGTACATTTCCTACAGACGATTCAGCGCTTGTCGCGGCGCTTCTTGTCGGCTTTCTTGTGGTGCGACATCATTCGACGCTTCTTGTTGACCTGACGGTCAGTCAGCGTGTTCTTGTTGCCTTCGTACGGGTTCTCGCCGCCCTTGAACTCGATACGGATCGGCGTACCGACCAGCTTGAGCACACGGCGATAGGTGTTTTCCAGATAACGGACGTAGGATTTCGGGACCTTCTCGACCTGGTTACCGTGAATCACGATCAGCGGCGGGTTGGCGCCACCCAAGTGAGCATAACGCAGCTTGATCCGGCGGCTGCCGACCATCGGCGGCGCGTGCTCGCTGACGGCGTCTTCGAGAATCTGGGTCAGGCGGCTCGTCGGCCAGCGGGTCACTGCCGACTTGAACGAGTTCTGTACCGACTGATACAGGTTGCCCACGCCCGTGCCGTGCAGGGCCGAGATGAAGTGAATGTCCGCGAAGTCGACGAAGAACAGACGACGCTCCAGTTCGACCTTCACATAGTCACGCTCGCCCGGCGTCATGCCGTCCCACTTGTTCAGTGCGATGACCAGTGCGCGACCGGCTTCCAGCGCAAAGCCCAACAGGTTGAGGTCGTGATCGACGACACCCTCGCGGGCATCCATCACGAAGATCACCACGTTGGCGTCCTTGATGGCCTGCAACGTCTTGACCACCGAGAATTTTTCAACTTCCTCGTGGATCTTGCCGCGCTTGCGCACACCGGCGGTGTCGATCAGCGTGTACTTCTCTTCGTTACGCTCGAAAGGGATGTAGATGCTGTCACGCGTGGTGCCTGGCTCGTCATAGACGATAACCCGGTCTTCACCGAGCATACGGTTGACCAGCGTCGACTTGCCGACGTTGGGGCGACCGATGATCGCGATCTTGATGCCGTCCTTTTCGCTGGGGCCGGGAATGCGCTTGGCTTCCTGACCTTCGGCGACTTCTTCGACTTCGGCGTCTTCCTGGTCGTCTTCATCGCGCGGGAATTCGCGCAGGGCGATTTCCAGCATCTGCGAGATACCGCGACCATGAGCACCGGCCACCGGAATGGCGTCACCCAGACCCATCGGGCTGAACTCGGCACGGGCCAGGTTCTCGTCGATGTTATCGATCTTGTTGGCGACCACATAGGAACGCTTGTTACGTTTGCGCAGGTGCTCGCCAATCATCTGATCGGCAGCGGTATAGCCTGCACGGGCGTCTACCAGAAACAGCACCACATCGGCTTCTTCAATGGCCAGCAGCGACTGCTCGGCCATCTTTTCGTCCATGCCATGCTCGTCACCGGAGATACCGCCGGTGTCGATCAGAATATAGGAGCGCCCCTGCCACTTCGCCTCTCCGTATTGGCGATCACGGGTAAGACCGGACAGATCGCCGACAATGGCGTCGCGGGTCCTGGTCAGGCGGTTGAACATGGTGGACTTGCCGACGTTCGGTCGACCCACCAGGGCGATTACGGGAACCATTAGGCTCTCCACTTCGTTATTTCAGAAAATACAAAAGCCGCTGCAGGGCAGCGGCCGGAGTTCGGAGCGGCGCCCGAGGGCACCGCAGCTTTGCCTGAGCAAGGTCGCCAGAGGCCTTGGGCCTCTGGCTTCGTCAATCATTACTTGATGGTCAGGGCTTCCAGTTTGCCGCTGTTGCCATACACGTAAATCATGTCACCAACCACCAGCGGACGAGCACGCAGGCCGTCGCTGTCGATGCGCTGACGACCCACGAAACGACCATCTACCTGGCTCAACAGGTGGAGATAGCCTTCCATGTCGCCGACCGCGATGTAGCTGGAATACACTTCCGGCGCGCCCAGTTGACGGCGTGCCAGAGATTCGTTGCTCCACAGTGCGGAGGAAGAACGCTCGTCGATACCTTCGACGGTACCGGAAGCCAGGGTGGCGTATACGCTGCCGAAGCCCTGGGCAACGCCCGAGTAGCTCGACGCGTCACGCTGCCAGAGCACACGACCGCTTTCCAGTTCCAGACCTGCTACACGACCCTGATAGGTCGCGACGTACAGTGTACCGCCGGACAGCAGCAGACCGCCGTCGATATCGACCACACGGTCCAGTTCCGAACGACCCTGTGGAACCGCTACACGCTGCTCCCAGATCGGCACGCCGTTGGTGATATCCAGCGCAACAACCTTGCCCGTGGACAGACCGGCCACCGCAAGACGGTTGGTCGCCAAAGGAGCGCCTGTACCGCGCAAAGTCAGTACCGCAGGCGTGCTTTCGTAGATCCAGAGCTGGGAACCGGTGGAGGCATCGAAGCCGACCACGCGATCATCCTGGGTCTGAACCACGACAACACTGCCGTTGGTGGCTGGCGGGGCCAGCACTTCGCTGCTTACGCGAGCGCGCCATTTTTCTTCACCGGTGGTGGCGTCCATGGCAACGACTTCACCCTTGAGGGTGCCGATCATCACCAGGCCGTAACCTACGCCCACCGCGCCGGAGACCGGCAGCTCGAGATCTTTCTTCCAGATCACGTCGCCGGTCAGGCGATCCAGCGAAACGATTTCGCCCGTGACGTCGGCCGCATAGATGCGATCGCCATCGATGGCCGGAACCAGCATGTTGTACGTCTTGCCCTGACCGTCACCGATGGAGCGGCTCCACTGCTTTTGCAGGACCACTTCTTCCTTGAAGTCAGTCAGCTCGGCCGGCGGCAGTTCTTTCTTGCTGTTGCTGCTGCAACCCGCGGCCAGAATGGCCAGAGCCAGCAATGCTGCATGTTTCCAACGAATCACGTCACGCATCCCCTTTCGCCAGATCGTCGAGCTTCATTTGCAGACCACCGACCGCTGCCTCTTCAGACAGAGCGGATTTGGCCTTTTGGTATGCAGCATGTGCCTCGTCGGTACGACCCAGCTGAACCAGCAGGTCACCCTTGAGTTCTTCACGGCTGGCCAGGAACGACTTTTCAGCATCGCCGTCCAGCAGTTTCAGCGCATCATCAGCCTTGTTCTGTGCAGCCAGCACTCGTGCCAGACGCTGACGGGCAATTTCACCCAGCGTTTCGTTGGCAGGCTTGTCGGCAACCACTTTCAGCTCTGCTGCTGCGTCGTCGAGTTTACCGGTATCCACTGCCACCTTGGCGACGAAAAGACTGCCGTACTGCGCATAAGTGGTGCCGCCGTATTCGCTTTTCAGCTTGCCGGAGATTTCGGCGACACGCGTGGTGTCTGCCTGGCCACTTGGCGTCAGTGCGGTTTCGAGCAACTGCTGGTAGAGCATCGAGGCGCCTTGCGACTGATTAGCCTGATATCTCTGCCAGAACTGCCAGCCCAAGACCACGATCAGCGCCAGCAGGCCACCTGCAACCAGGGGTTTGCCGTTGCGCTGCCACCAGTCCTTGACTCCCGCCAGCTCATCATCTTCGGAACTCGACACCCCAATACTCCTATTCGCTAAAACGGCTGTTAATCAGCTTCAACCCTGCACGACGCAGGAGGCCAGGTGCTCTGACAGAGCGTCCCAGGCAATATTTTGTTGTTCACCCTGACCACGCAGGGGTTTGACGCCAATGATCTTCTGGCCGAGCTCTTCGTCGCCGAGGATCAGAGCATACAGCGCGCCGCTCTTGTCGGCTTTCTTGAACTGACTCTTGAAGCTACCGGCACCGGCATTGACCTGCAGACGCAGGTTCGGCAGACGGTCGCGCACCTGTTCGGCGAGCGTCAGACCGGCAAGCTCGGCAGCTTCACCGAACGCGCAAAGGTACACGTCGACCTGACGGGAGATCTCTTCCGGGATCTGCTCCAGGGTTTCCAGCAGCAGAACCAGACGCTCGATACCCATCGCAAAGCCGACGCCCGCTGTCGGTTTGCCGCCCATCTGCTCGACCAGACCGTCGTAACGACCGCCCGCACAGACAGTGCCCTGAGCACCCAGTTGATCGGTGACCCATTCGAAAACGGTCTTGCTGTAGTAATCCAGCCCGCGCACCAGCTTGGGATTGATCACGTAAGGAATACCGGCAGCGTCCAGACGGGCTTTCAGGCCTTCGAAGTGGACGCGGGATTCTTCATCGAGATAATCGGCCAGCTTCGGCGCATCCACCAGCACGGCCTGAGTTTCGGGATGCTTGGTGTCGAGCACGCGCAGCGGATTGGTTTTCAGGCGGCGCTGGCTGTCTTCGTCCAGTTGGTCGAGGCGTGCCGACAGAAACTCCACCAGCGCCTCGCGATAGCGTGCACGCGCTTCGCTGGTGCCCAGGCTGTTGAGCTCAAGCTTGACCGCGTTACGAATACCCAGCATGCCCCACAGGCGCCAGGTCATGACGATCAGTTCGGCATCGATGTCCGGACCGTCAAGGTTGAAGACTTCCACGCCGATCTGGTGAAACTGGCGATAACGGCCTTTCTGCGGGCGCTCGTGACGGAACATCGGTCCGATGTACCACAGCTTCTGAACCTGACCGCCACCCGTGATGCCATGCTCGAGCACTGCGCGCACGCACGCCGCCGTGCCTTCAGGGCGCAGGGTCAGCGAGTCACCGTTGCGATCGGCAAAGGTGTACATCTCTTTCTCGACGATATCGGTGACTTCGCCGATCGAGCGCTTGAACAGGTCGGTAAATTCGACGATAGGCATGCGAATCTGGCGATAACCATAGTTATCGAGCAGGCGCGAGACAGTGCCTTCGAAGTGACGCCACAGCGGCGTCTGCTCAGGCAGGATGTCGTTCATGCCACGAATGGCTTGCAGAGACTTACTCACAAAAAATCCTTAGCAATACGGGTTAGCCGCGCACGATGACCGAGGCGTCGGCTTCGGCCTTTTCAGCCGCTTTCTCGCGGATCAAGCGTTCCAGCTCATCCACAAGATTGTCATTGGTCAGCTTCTGCGCAGGCTTGCCATCGATGTAGATCAGGTTCGGCGTACCGCCCGTGAGGCCGATATGCGCCTCCTTGGCTTCGCCAGGACCGTTGACCACACAACCGATGACCGCAACATCCAGCGGCACCAGCAAATCCTCGAGACGACCTTCCAGCTCGTTCATGGTCTTGACCACATCGAAGTTCTGCCGCGAGCAGCTCGGGCAGGCGATGAAGTTGATGCCACGGGAACGAAGGCGCAACGATTTGAGAATGTCGTAACCGACCTTAACCTCTTCGACCGGATCAGCGGCCAGCGAGATGCGGATAGTATCGCCAATTCCTTCGGCGAGCAGCATACCTAGGCCGACAGCCGATTTCACTGTGCCTGAACGCAATCCACCGGCTTCGGTGATGCCCAAGTGCAATGGCTGGACAATTTCCTTGGCCAGGAGGCGATAGGCTTCGACGGCCATGAACACGTCGGAGGCCTTAACGCTGACCTTGAAGTCCGGGAAATTCAACCGCTCCAGGTGCTCGACGTGACGCAACGCGGACTCGACCAGCGCAGCGGGCGTGGGCTCGCCGTACTTCTTCTGCAGGTCTTTTTCGAGAGAACCGGCGTTCACGCCGATGCGGATCGGGATGCCACGGTCACGGGCGGCATCGACCACGGCACGGACCCGGTCTTCACGACCAATGTTGCCTGGGTTGATGCGCAGGCAATCGACGCCCAGTTCGGCTACGCGCAATGCGATCCTGTAGTCGAAATGGATGTCGGCCACCAGCGGCACTTTCACGAGTTGCTTGATACGACCGAAGGCTTCGGCGGCATCCATGTCCGGAACGGAGACCCGCACGATGTCGACACCGGCCGCTTCCAGTCGGTTGATCTGTGCGACCGTGGCCGCCACATCGTTGGTGTCACTGTTGGTCATGCTCTGCACTGCAATCGGGGCATCGCCGCCGACAGGAACAGAACCAACCCATATTTTTCGGGATTCGCGACGCTTGATCGGGGATTCGCCGTGCATGACTTATTGACCTAGTTTCAGGCGAGCAGTCTCGCCGCTGGTAAAAGGTGCCACGTCTACAGGCTGACCGTTGTAGCTGACTTGCGCACCGCGGGCGAAGCCCAGGCGCAGGGTCAGCGGCGGCTTGCCGTTGACGTCAAGGCTTTCGCCCTTGCGCTTGAGACCGCTGACCAGCACCTTGCCATTACCGTCTGTTACCTGAGTCCAGCAATCGGCCGTGAACTGCACGTTGACCTGCCCTGCCCCAGGCATGACAGGAGCAATCTGCTCGGCAGCTGGGGTGGTCGGCATGGACGGAACGGATGGCGCAACTGCAGGCGCCTGAGCCGATGCGGCTGGCGGCGTTGCAGTGGCAGGTGCTTGCGTGTGCGCAGGCGCTGTAACGGCAGGAGCCGAGACTTCAGGCGCAGCGCTCTGGGTTTGCGTGGACGGCGTACCGGTATTCAACGGCAATGACGTCTCGCCGGTTGACTGGTTTTCGACGACCGCCTGGTCCTCGGGCTCGTCCAGCTGATGAATCTGGGTGGTGCCGTCAGCGCTTTCGACTTCGACGTGCTCAAGGTTGAGCCCCGAAAGATCCTTGCCGCGCATCGAGGCCTGGTCCTGCCACCAGAAGAAACCGCCACCGATCAGCGCGATCAGCAGCAGCAGGCTGACGATACGCAGGATATTGTGCGACAGGCGCACCGGCTCTTCGATGCGACCCAGGGCGTGCACAGGGCTGCCCTTGCCGTCGGTGCCGGTGAACTGATCGAACTGCTCGACCATCGCGGCCTGATCCAGCTCCAGCAGTTTGGCGTAAGCACGTACATACCCCCGGGCAAAGGTGTGCCCAGGCAGCTTTTCAAAGTTCCCGTTCTCCAGATGACTCAGTGAAGTCACGGTGAGGTTCAGCCTCAAAGCCACATCTGGCAGCGACCAGTTTTTGCTCTCGCGAACCTGGCGCAGGGTTTCTCCAGGATTCACGCGGGTGGTTGCTACAACTTCGGGATGCGCCGCTTTCATCATTGCTCCGACAGGTATTGCTGATATTCCGGCGTACCGGGATAGAGTCTTTTTAATTGCAGACCAAAACTGGCTGCCTTGTTGCGGTCTTCATACACTTTAGCCAACCGCGTACCGAGCAATAGACTACGTGCATTTTGCTCGCTCAGCTGGCTAAAACGGTCGTAATAATCACGCGCCGGCAGATAATGCCCGTCTTCGTAAGACAACTCAGCCATTTCCAGCAACGCACGTGGCTGCTGGTTGTCCAGCCGCAGGGCCTTGGTGAAATGCTCGCGGGCCTGCTCGCGATTGCCCAGCTTGATCGAGGTCATGCCCAGGCTTTCGAAAACCCGCGAACGCTCAGGATATAGGTTATCGGCAGCCGCCTGCTCGAAACGCTCGTAGGCTTCCTTATAGCGCTTCTGCTCGTAGAGAAAACTGCCGTAATTGTTGACGATGCGTGTGTCGTTGCGGCTTGCCGACAGCGCCTTGCGAAAGTACTGGTCGGCGAGTTCAGGTTCCATTTCGGCCTGAAAGACCAGCGCCAATGCCGCGTTGGCTCCAGCGTCCGAACCGTCCAGCTCAAGCGCCTTCTTCAAGGGCACCTTGGCGCGTTCGGTCTGGCCCTGCTGCAGATAGCCGATTCCGAGCTGAACGTAGGCCTTGCGCGCTTCTTCACGTCCCTGGGAGGTCGAGAGCGGATTGACATTGCCGGTTGATACGCAGCCCACGAGCAACATGACAACACACAGCAGCAACGGGGCGCGCACAGACATGAAGTCCCTCTTGGTCAGTTTCGCGTTCGGTTGGGCAGTCAGGTTCGGGTCGCCGCGCCTGGCACTGAATCGGCCTCGACACTCAACTCTCGCACTGCGATATAGCGTTCACTACGACGCGTGCGATCCATCACCTGGCCGACCAACTGGCCGCAAGCGGCATCGATGTCTTCGCCACGCGTGGTACGCACAGTGACGTTATAGCCAGCCTGATGCAACAGGTCCTGGAAACGACGGATGGCGTTATTGCTCGGACGCTCGTAACCGGAGTGCGGGAAAGGGTTGAACGGGATCAGGTTGATCTTGCAAGGCGTGTCCTTGAGCAACTCGATCATTTCAACGGCGTGCTCGACCTTGTCATTGATGTCCTTGAGCATGGTGTACTCGATGGTGAGCACACGCTTTTCACCCAGATTCGACATGTAGCGACGGCAGGACTCGAGCAGCATTTTCAGCGGGTATTTCTTGTTGATCGGCACCAACTGGTTGCGCAGCGCGTCATTGGGCGCGTGCAGCGACAGGGCCAGCGATACATCGATGTGCTTGGACAGCTCGTCGATCATCGGTACAACGCCTGAGGTGGACAGAGTCACCCGACGCTTGGAAATGCCATACCCCAGGTCATCCATCATCAGATGCATGGCGGCGATGACATTGTCGAAGTTCAGCAGTGGCTCACCCATGCCCATCATCACCACGTTGGTGATTGCACGGTCGACGGTTGCCGGGACACTGCCAAAGGATTTGTTGGCAATCCACACCTGACCGATGACTTCGGCGGCGGTGAGGTTGCTGTTGAAGCCTTGCTTGCCGGTGGAGCAGAAACTGCAATCCAGGGCACAGCCCGCCTGGGAGGACACGCACAGAGTGCCGCGCTTGCCTTGCGGAATATAGACGGTCTCGACGCAGCTGCCGGACTCGACGCGCACCACCCATTTACGGGTGCCATCGCTCGAAATGTCCTCGCTGACGACTTCAGGACCCCGAACTTCGGCACAGGCCTTGAGCTTTTCGCGCAGGGCCTTGCTGACGTTCGTCATGGCGTCGAAATCATCGACGCCAAAGTGGTGAATCCACTTCATGACCTGACCGGCACGGAAGCGCTTCTCCCCGATAGAGTCGAAGAATTTCTCCATTTCCAGCTGAGTCAGGCCCAGCAGGTTGGTTTTACCAGTCGATGCAATCATGAATTCACCCTTCACTCGTTAGTCGCAAGACTTAGCGAGCGGTTACCTCGGTAGCTGCGAAGAAGTACGAGATTTCACGAGCAGCGGCTGCTTCGGAATCGGAACCGTGAACAGCGTTGGCGTCGATGGAATCAGCGAAGTCAGCACGGATGGTGCCGGCAGCAGCTTCTTTAGGGTTGGTAGCGCCCATCAGCTCACGGTTCAGAGCGATAGCGTTTTCGCCTTCCAGAACCTGAACGACAACCGGACCGGAGATCATGAAAGCAACCAGGTCGCCGAAGAAACCACGAGCGCTGTGCTCAGCGTAGAAACCTTCAGCTTCTGCCTTGGACAGCTGCTTCAGCTTGGAAGCAACAACGCGCAGACCGGCTTTTTCGAAACGAGTGGTGATCTCGCCGATTACGTTCTTTGCAACGGCGTCAGGCTTGATGATGGAGAAAGTACGTTGAACAGCCATGGTGAAACTCCAGAAACAGTGATTGAAGCGAAAAATTAAACCCGCGAATTATACGCGGGTTCTGGTGTATTGCCTAACTGCGTAAGTAACTGAACGTCAATCGCGCTCTTCTTCCCACGTGGTCTGGATCGCTTCGAGGACTTTCTCCCCGCCCCGATCCTTCTCATCGTCAAAGCCGGGAAGCGCCATGACGAGATCGCGCAGCTTGACGAAGTTCAGTGAAAACGGATCCGTATCCGGATACTTTTCGGCCAGCTGGATAGCGATTTCCTGCACATCGACCCATTTGAGACTCATGAGCGTTCCTTGAATCAGTGCGGCGCTTCGGCAGCGTGGTTGAGCGAATACTTGGGTATTTCGACGGTCAGGTCTTCGGTGCCGACAATTGCCTGACAGGATAGACGCGATTGCGACTCAAGGCCCCAGGCTTTGTCGAGCATGTCCTCTTCCAGCTCGTCAGCTTCATTCAGCGAGTTGAAACCCTGGCGAATGACGCAGTGACAGGTCGTGCAGGCACAGACGCCGCCACAGGCACTTTCGATCTCGATGTGATGCTCGTGGGCAAGCTCGAGGATGGAAATACCGGGTTCAACTTCTACAACCAGCCCGTCCGGGCAGTGCTCGGCGTGGGGCAGAAAAATCACCTGCGGCATCAGTTATTCCTCAATCTCATTCAGGTTGCGTCCGGCCAGTGCGGCTTTCACCGTCGAATCCAGGCGGCGGGCAGCAAATGCATCGGTCACTTGCGACAGACGCTTGGTCTGTTGCTCGATGGCGTGTCCATCGGTGCCTTTCATCAATTCGCGCAGTTCGTCCATCTGCAGGTTGATGACCAAACGCTCTTCTTCATCGAGAAGACGCTCGCCATCGGCATCCAGCGCGCCCTGCACTGCTTCGAGCAGGCGCTCGGCATCGACCTGATGCTCGCGCAATACGCGGGCGACCTTATCGTCACCGGCGTAGGCGAAGGAATCCTTGAGCATGCGGGTGATTTCACCGTCGGTCAGGCCATACGACGGCTTGACCTGGATGCTCGCTTCGATGCCCGAACCCAGTTCGCGCGCCGAAACACTCAGCAGACCATCGGCGTCCACCTGAAAGGTAACGCGGATCTTCGCCGCGCCAGCCACCATCGGTGGAATACCGCGCAGCTCGAAGCGCGCCAGAGAACGACAATCGCTGATCAGCTCTCGCTCGCCCTGCAGCACATGAATCATCATGGCCGTCTGGCCATCTTTGTACGTGGTGAAGTCCTGACCGCGCGCCACAGGAATCGTGGTGTTGCGCGGAATGACCTTCTCCATCAGCCCGCCCATGGTTTCCAGCCCCAGCGAGAGCGGAATCACGTCGAGCAGCAGCAATTCTTCACCGTCGCGCTTGTTGCCTGCCAGCGTATCGGCCTGGATCGCAGCCCCGATGGCCACCACTTGATCCGGATCGATTTCGGTCAGCGGCTGACGACCGAACAGTTCGGCAACGGCTTCACGGACACGCGGTACACGCGTCGAACCGCCCACCATGACCACCGCTTCGACTTCTTCAAGCTCGATGCCGGTATCACGCACGGCGCGGCGGCAGGCTTTCAGGCTGCGGGCAACCATTGGCTCGATCATCGCGTTCAGCGCTTCGCGAGTCAGCACGGCCTTCCAATCGCCATACGCCACGTCGACGGCGTCGGCATCGGTCAGTGCTTCCTTGGCCGCGCATGCCGCCTGCAGCAGGCTGCGCTGGGCAGAAGGCGCAAGGTCGGCGGAAAGGCCGGCTTCGGCAACAATCCAGCTGGCAATCGCATGGTCGAAATCATCGCCGCCCAGCGCCGTGTCGCCGCCAGTTGCCAGCACTTCGAAAACGCCGCCCGTCAGACGCAGGATGGAGATATCAAACGTGCCGCCACCCAGGTCATAAATGGCGACCACGCCTTCGGCTTTCTGGTCCAGACCGTAGGCGACTGCAGCAGCCGTCGGCTCGTTGAGCAGGCGCAACACGTTCAGACCTGCCAGCTTGGCAGCATCCTTGGTGGCCTGACGCTGAGCGTCATCGAAATAGGCAGGAACCGTGATCACCGCACCGACCAGCTCGCCGCCCAGCGCTTCTTCAGCACGCTGACGCAGCACCTTGAGAATATCGGCAGAGACTTCCACCGGGCTTTTAGGCCCCTGGACGGTCTCAATGAACGGCATGTGCGACTCGCCGTCGACGAAGCGGTAAGGCAGTTGCTCACCCAGTTGCTTGACGTCGGTCAGCCCACGACCCATCAGCCGCTTGACCGAGAGCACAGTATTGAACGGATCCTGGGAAGCGGCGACTTTCGCCGACTGCCCCACTTCGACCCGATCGGCGTGATAGCGAACAGCAGAGGGCAGGATGACCTGCCCCTCAACGTCGGCCAGTGGCTCGGACAGGCCGCTGCGCACTGCAGCAACCAGAGAGTTGGTGGTGCCCAAGTCGATCCCCACAGCCAGACGGCGCTGATGCGGTTGAGGACTGAGGCCGGGTTCGGCGATCTGCAGTAAGGCCATGCGTATTCAGAATAATCACTGGGCGTGCGGCCAGGGCAGCACGGGGTTAATCGTCGAGGCGCTCTTCTAACTGGCGCACTTCGTGAGAAAGCTTGTCGAGAAACTGCATGCGCCGCATCAGCCTTTCGGCGTGCTCGCGCTGTGCAGCGTCATTCCAACAGGCAGCAAAGCTCTGATTCAGTTCATCCTGAGCCACCTTGAGCCGACGTTTGAACGTCGCGACCCCGGCGAGATCAGCTTCATCCTGCAGATCTTCAAGTTCTTCGCGCCACTGCATCTGCTGCAGAAGAAAGTCCGGATCGTGCACGGTGACCTCAAGCGGTACCTCGTTGCCATTCATGGCCAACAGGTAACGTGCCCTTTTCGGCGGGCTCTTGAGGGTCTGATAGGCTTCGTTGAGACTGGCGGAACGCTCCAGCGCCGTACGTTGCTCCCGCTCGGAAGCGTCGGCAAAACGGTCTGGATGGACGCCACGCGCCAATTCGCGATAACGCGTCGCCAACTGATCAAGGTCAAGCTGAAAATCAGGCTTGAGCTCGAACAGGGCGAAGTGACAGGGAGTACCCACAATAAAAGCCTCAGACGTTGAAGCTTTCGCCGCAGCCGCACTCACCGCGCGAATTGGGGTTGTTGAACTTGAAACCTTCGTTCAACCCTTCCCGAACGAAGTCGAGTTCGGTGCCATCGAGATAGACCAGGCTTTTCGGGTCGATAATCACCTTCACGCCGTGCATCTCGAAGACGGTGTCTTCGCTGGCCGCCTCATCGACGAACTCGAGCACATAGGCAAGACCTGAACAGCCTGTGGTGCGAACACCCAGACGAACGCCATCACCCTTGCCACGTCCCTCGAGGGAACGTCGTACGTGGTTAGCGGCAGCTTCTGTCATGCTGATAGCCATCGGAACTCCTTACGCGTTTCTGAAAAAGGACTGCTTACAGCAGACCTTTCTTCTGCTTGTAATCGCGAACGGCCGCCTTGATGGCGTCTTCTGCGAGCACGGAGCAGTGAATCTTTACCGGAGGCAGCGCCAGCTCTTCAGCCAGCTGAGTGTTCTTGATGGTCTCTGCTTCATCCAGAGTCTTGCCTTTCATCCACTCGGTTGCCAGGGAGCTGGAAGCGATTGCCGAGCCGCAGCCGTAGGTCTTGAACTTGGCGTCTTCGATAACGCCCTGCTCGTTGACCTTGATCTGCAGACGCATCACGTCGCCACACGCCGGAGCGCCGACCATGCCGGTGCCAACATCAGGATCTTCCGCATTCATCTTGCCGACGTTGCGGGGATTCTCGTAGTGGTCGATGACCTTTTCGCTGTAAGCCATGATTCTATTCCTCTCACATCAGGGAGCCGCTCTTCAGGTCGTGCCGGCAGATGCCAACCACGACCTGTGTTGGAGGCGACTTTAAATTAGTGCGCCGCCCACTCGATCTTGGAGATATCGACGCCGTCTTTGAACATGTCCCACAGCGGCGAAAGCGTACGCAGCTTGGTAACGGCCTCGCAGACTTTCTGCGCGGCATAATCGATTTCTTCTTCGGTGGTGAACCGGCCGAAGGTGAAACGGATCGAGCTGTGTGCCAGTTCGTCGTTGCGACCCAGAGCGCGCAATACATACGAAGGCTCCAGCGATGCAGACGTACAGGCCGAACCGGACGATACCGCCAGATCCTTGAGCGCCATGATCAGCGACTCGCCTTCAACGTAGTTGAAGCTCAGGTTCAGGTTGTGCGGTACGCGGGCAGTCAGGCTGCCGTTCACGTAAAGCTCTTCCAGATTCTCGACCTGCTTGTAGAAACGGTCGCTCAGAGCTTTGATACGCACGTTTTCAGCGGCCATCTCTTCCTTGGCGATACGGAACGCTTCACCCATACCAACGATCTGGTGGGTCGCCAGCGTACCGGAACGCATGCCACGCTCGTGACCGCCGCCGTGCATGGCAGCTTCCAGACGAACACGTGGCTTGCGGCTCACGTACAGCGCGCCAATACCCTTGGGACCGTAGGTCTTGTGGGCAGAGAACGACATGAGGTCAACCTTGAGGCTGGCCAGATCGATTTCAACCTTGCCGGTCGATTGCGCGCCGTCAACGTGGAACAGCACGCCACGCGAACGGGTCAGCTCACCGATGGCCGCGATGTCGTTGATGGTGCCGATCTCGTTGTTCACGTGCATGATCGAAACCACGATGGTGTCGTCTCGCAGTGCAGCTTCGATCATGGCAGGGGTGATCAGACCGTCTTCGCCCGGCTCGATGTAAGTCACTTCAAAACCTTCACGCTCCAGTTGGCGCGTGGTGTCCAGGACAGCCTTGTGCTCGACCTTGGAGGTGATGATGTGTTTGCCCTTGCTGGCGTAGAAATGCGCAACGCCCTTGATCGCGAGGTTGTTGGACTCGGTGGCACCGGAGGTCCAGACGATTTCACGCGGATCGGCGTTGACCAGGTCGGCGACCTGACGGCGGGCATTCTCGACCGCTTCTTCGGCTTTCCAGCCAAATACGTGGGAACGCGAGGCCGGGTTGCCGAAGTTTCCTTCGACTGTCAGGCAATCGATCATTTTCTGCGCGACACGCGGATCGACCGGGGTCGTCGCGGAGTAATCGAGGTAAATCGGCAATTTCATTGAAGCTCTCCTATCAGGCAGGCGCACCGCTCATTCATCTGCGTTCATTCAACGGCGGACGTTTCAATCTTACCCAGTTGCGACGTATTGCAATGGCTACGACGCATATCCTGGCGCTGGGCGACTTCTTGTACCTCACGGCGAGTGACAAGATCCGCCAAGCTGATACCGCTTAGAAATTCGTGAATCTGCTGGCTCAGGTCGCACCACAAATGGTGAGTGAGACAGGTGTCGCCAGCGTGGCAATCACCCAACCCCTGACAGCGTGTGGCATCGACCGACTCATTGACAGCATCGACGACCTGCGCCACCTGGATACCTTTCATGTCGCGAGAAAGCTGATAACCGCCACCAGGACCACGGACACTGGAGACCAGATTGCCGCGGCGAAGCTTGGCGAACAGCTGCTCGAGATAAGACAGGGAAATGCCCTGTCGCTCGGAGATATCGGCCAGAGACACTGGCCCGTTCTGCGCGTGCAAGGCCAGGTCAAGCATGGCTGTTACAGCGTATCGGCCTTTTGTAGTCAGTCGCATGGCGTGTACCGCAGAGGATCGGAATGAGCGTGAGTATGCTATTCCCGAGTAAATGAGTCAACTATTAGACCGAGTAAAACAGTCGGGTTTAGCAAAAAGTGCGGGCTGCATCATAGCAAAGGTGCGGCGCAATGACACGCCCCAAACCCCTGCCCTGCCTAGCCGATCTTATTTTCCAGCGTCTCTTCGCGCTTATCCTTGACGCAGTCGAAGACCTCGTCGCGCAGCTCCGGCAGATCCTTGGCGCAGTAGTCGCTGCCCAGCCGACTGAGCGCGCCGCACATGTCTTCGAGACGACCGTCCACAGCCTGCAGGTGATCGAGCAACTGGCCGATGGCTCGCGCGACCGGGTCCGGCATGTCGGCACTGACGCCGTAGGCATCGAAGCCCAGCTTCTCGGCCATCGCCTTGCGCTTGGCTTCGGTCTCATCGTCGGACTTGACGATGATGCGCCCCGGGATGCCCACCGCCGTCGCGCCTGCTGGCACGGCCTTGGTTACCACCGCATTGGAACCGATCTTGGCGCCTGCACCGACGGTAAACGGGCCGAGCACCTTGGCGCCCGCCCCCACCACCACGCCATCTTCCAGCGTCGGGTGACGCTTGCCTGCGTTCCAACTGGTCCCGCCCAGAGTCACGCCCTGATACAGCGTCACGTCATTGCCGATCTCGGCGGTTTCACCGATGACGATGCCCATGCCATGGTCGATGAAGAAGCGGCGACCGATGCGCGCCCCCGGATGAATTTCGATGCCGGTCATCCAGCGACCGAAATTGGAGACCACGCGAGCCGGCCATTTCCAGCCCTTGCCCCACAGAATGTGCGCGAAGCGGTGCAGCCAGATAGCGTGCATGCCCGGATAGCAGGTCAGCACATCGAACGCGTTGCGCGCGGCCGGGTCACGATGGAACACACTTTGAATATCTTCTCGCAGACGCTCGAACATCACTGATCCTTCCGCTTGTAGGGTTCACCGCGCGCAGCTTTCTGGGTTTCGGTCAGGATCCCGCGCAGAATGCTGAGCTCGGAATGCTCCACTTCGCTGCGGCCAAAAAGCCTGCGCAGGCGCGCCATCAGGTGACGCGGCTTTTCGGGATCAAGGAAACCGATCGTCACCAGCGTGGCTTCAAGATGGCCATAAAAGCCTTCCATTTCATCCATGGTCGCCAGCTCGGCGTTGTGCGCCATTTTCGAGGGCTCGTCATGAGCGGGCTGCTCGGAAGCCGCCAGCCAGGACATACGCACTTCATAGCTGAGCACCTGCACGGCAGCAGCTAGGTTCAACGAGCTGAAGCCCGGGTCGGAAGGGATATGCACATGGAAGTGACAACGTTGCAGCTCTTCGTTGGTCAGGCCTGCGTGCTCGCGACCGAAGACCAGTGCCACCTCGGCGCCCTGCCCGGCCTGCTCGACAACCTTCACGCCCGAAGCGCGAGGGTCCAGCATCGGCCACGGCAGACTGCGATCACGGGCACTGGTGCCGAGCACCAGACGGCAACCCGTCAGCGCCTCTTCCAGCGTGGCGACCACCTGCGCGCCTTCCAGAATATCGGTGGCACCCGAGGCGCGGGCGTCGGCATCAGGTGAAGGGAAGATCCGCGGATCGACCAGCACCAAACGCGAAAGCCCCATGTTTTTCATGGCGCGAGCCGCCCCGCCGATATTTCCGGGATGGGTAGTGCCGACCAGGACAACACGAATGTTCTGCAACAAAGCGAACGCTCACTGACGCGAATTAGGGGGGCAAATCTTACAGAAACGCCCGGACTAACGCTATGAACCTGTTTAAGCCGGGCAGCCTTTGAGCACACGGAGCCGTGATCAGAAATGGGCTTGAACCCGACAACCGTTACAACGCAAGGCTGGAAATAATTCGACGCACCCAATAGAATGGCCGGCTCTCTTTAACAACCTTAGGTGAATTGTCCATGCAGCCCATGCTGAATATCGCGCTGCGCGCCGCCCGCAGCGCCAGCGAATTGATTTTCCGCTCCATCGAGCGCTTGGATACCATCAAGGTCGACGAAAAAGAAGCCAAAGACTACGTCTCAGAGATCGACCGTGCGGCCGAGCAGAGCATCATCACCGCGCTGCGCAAAGCCTACCCGACCCACGGCATTCTGGGTGAAGAAAGCGGCATGCACGAAGGCAGCGGCGAAGGCACCGACTACCTGTGGATCATCGACCCACTGGACGGCACCACCAACTTCGTTCGCGGCATCCCGCACTTCGCGGTCAGCATCGCCTGCAAATACCGTGGTCGCCTCGAACACGCTGTCGTCCTTGACCCCGTCCGCCAGGAAGAATTCACCGCCAGCCGTGGCCGTGGCGCCGCCCTGAACGGTCGTCGTCTGCGTGTCAGCCAGCGCAAGAGCCTTGAAGGCGCGCTGCTGGGCACCGGCTTCCCTTTCCGCGACAACCAGATGGACAATCTCGAAAACTACCTGGGCATGTTCCGCAGCCTGGTTGGCCAGACCGCAGGCATCCGCCGCGCAGGCGCCGCCAGCCTGGACCTCGCCTATGTCGCAGCCGGTCGTTTCGACGCGTTCTGGGAGTCGGGTCTGTCCGAGTGGGACATCGCTGCAGGCGCCCTGCTGATTCAAGAAGCAGGCGGTCTGGTCAGCGACTTCACAGGCGGTCATGACTTCCTGGAAAAAGGCCACATCGTTGCCGGTAACACCAAGTGCTTCAAAGCCGTGCTGACTGCAATCGCACCGCACCTGCCGCCTTCGCTCAAGCGTTAAGCGACAGACGTAAAAAAACCGGCGAAAGCCGGTTTTTTTATGCCTTGCAGAAGCTCGGCTGACTTACTGGGCCTGACCCAGAATCAGCTGACCGTTCTTGTCGACAGGAATCTGATTGCCTGGATCACGCTCCATACGGACCTGACCCACTTTCTCATTCAACTTGTACTTCACGTTGTAGCCTACAACCTTGTCGCTCACGTCGTTGACTGTTGTGCAACGGTTCTGCGTCGTGGTGTAAGTGTCACGCTCCTGCATACCTTCCTGAACCTTGTTACCGGCATAACCACCACCGACCGCACCTGCGACCGTTGCGATCTTTTTGCCGTTACCACCACCGATCTGATTACCCAGCAAACCGCCGGCTACAGCACCGATGACGCTACCTACGATCTGGTGCTGGTCCTTGACCGGCGCCTGACGGGTAACGGTTACGTCCTTGCAAACTTCGCGGGGAGTTTTGATCTGCTGGTTGATCGGCTCTACAGCCAATACGTCCGCATACTCAGGACCACCCTTGACCAGGCTATAGGTGGCAACGGCACCGCCAGCAGTTACTACAGCAGCACCTAATACAACACCAACAAGCATAGACTTGTTCACGTGAACCTCCTGACCCAATCGAAACGCAGCATGACTGCGCAATGCCTAGCCTTGGAGCATAAAAAAAGGCGCGAGTTCATCACTCGCGCCTTTTTTATGACAACTGGCTATCAGGGCAGATCATCCGCCTTCTCGACCACCACCGGAGGAATGAGATCCTCGGTGGTCAGGTTCAGCCAGATCAGCACCACGTTGGCGATGTAGATCGACGAGTAGGTACCCGCCAGCACACCGATGAACAACGCAATGGAGAAGCCTTCCAGGCTGTCACCACCGAACACCCACAACGCAACGATTGCCAGCAGCGTGGATATCGATGTCGCCATGGTGCGCAGCAGCGTCTGGGTGGTGGAGATGTTGATGTTCTCGATCAACGACGCCTTGCGCAGCAGACGGAAGTTCTCGCGAACCCGGTCGAATACCACGATGGTGTCGTTCAACGAGTAACCGATGATCGCCAGCACTGCCGCCAGCACCGTCAGGTCGAAGGTGATCTGGAAGAACGACAGGATACCCATCGTCACGACCACGTCGTGGATCAGCGACACGATCGCACCGACCGCGAACTTCCACTGGAAGCGGAACGCCAGATAGATCAGTACGCCACCGAGCGCCAGCAGCATGCCGATACCGCCCTGGTCACGCAGCTCTTCACCGACCTGAGGACCGACGAACTCGACGCGCTTGACCACCGCCGGGTTGTCAGCACCCGACTTGCGCAGCGCCTCCGCTACCTGCGTGCCCAGCTGCGGGTCTTCACCCGGCATGCGCACCAGCAGGTCGGTGGTTGCACCGAAGCTCTGCACTACTGCATCGTGATAACCGGCCTGGACCAGTTCCTGACGGACCTTGCCCAGATCGGCCGGACGCTCGTAGGTCAGCTCGATGAGCGTACCGCCGGTGAAGTCCAGTCCAAAGTTAAGCCCTTTATGGAACCAGCTGAACAACGCCAGTGCGGTAAGGAGCATGGTAACGGCGAACGCGATATTGCGAACGCCCATGAAGTTGATGGTACGTTTCATGGCAGCCCCTTAAATCCACAACTTCTTGAAGTCACGACCGCCATAGATCAGGTTGACCATTGCGCGGGTCACCATGATGGCTGTGAACATCGAGGTAAAGATCCCGAGCGACATGGTCACCGCAAACCCTTTGACGGGACCGGTGCCCATCGCGAAGAGAATGCCGCCGACCAGCAGCGTCGTCAGGTTGGCGTCGAGGATCGCCGTGTAGGCACGATCGAAACCTTCGCTGATTGCGCGCTGAACCGTCATGCCGTTGGCGATCTCTTCACGTATCCGCGAGAAGATCAGCACGTTGGCGTCCACCGCCATACCCATCGTCAATACGATACCGGCGATACCCGGCAGGGTCAGCGTTGCACCCAACAGCGACATCAGTGCCAGCAGCATGACCATGTTGAAGGCCAGCGCCACGGTCGCGATCAGACCGAAGAAACGGTAGATGGCCATGATGAACAGCGACACGAACAACATGCCCCACAGGGAAGCATCGACACCCTTGGTGATGTTGTCAGCACCCAGGCTCGGACCAATGGTGCGCTCTTCGGCGAAGTACATCGGTGCCGCCAGACCACCGGCACGCAACAGCAGCGCCAGCTCGGACGATTCGCCCTGACCGTTCAGGCCCGTGATACGGAACTGACTGCCCAGTGGCGACTGGATGGTCGCAAGGCTGATGATCTTCTTGTCTTCCTTGAACGTCTGGACCGGCACGTCTTTCTCGACGCCGTTGACCATCTGCTTGGTGAAAGTAGTGGTCGGACGCTGCTCGATGAAGATCACCGCCATGCTGCGACCCACGTTGCTGCGGGTTGCACGACTCATCAGCTCGCCACCGTGACCATCAAGGTTGATGTTCACCTGCGGACGACCGTGCTCGTCGAAGCTCGCCTTGGCGTCGGTTACCTGGTCACCGGTGATGATCAGGCCACGCTCCACCGCTGCTGCCGGACGTCCGCCTTCGCGGAATTCGAACATTTCGGTGGTGCCTTTCGAATCGTCGGGACCTGCGCCCAGACGGAACTCGAGGTTGGCGGTCTTGCCCAGAATACGCTTGGCCTCTGCAGTGTCCTGCACGCCAGGCAGCTCAACCACGATGCGGTTGGCACCCTGACGCTGAACCAGCGGCTCGGCAACACCCAGCTCGTTGACCCGGTTACGTACGGTGGTCAGGTTCTGCTTGATGGAGTATTCACGAATCTCGGCCAGCTTGGCCGGGGTCAGCGCCATGCGCAGCACGGGAATCCCGTTCAGCTCGGCAGGCGTGATTTCGAAATCGGTAAAGGTCTTGCGTACCAGCGCACGAGCCTGCTCGCGCTCTGCATCGTCACCAAAGCCCAGCTGAATCACGTTACCCAGCTGCGGCAGGCTGCGATAACGCACCTTTTCCTTGCGCAGCAGCGCCTTGACTTCGCCTTCGTAGACTTTCAGACGGGCATCGATTGCCTTGTCCATGTCGACTTCCAGCAGGAAGTGCACACCACCGGACAGGTCGAGGCCGAGTTTCATCGGAGTTGCGCCAATATTGCGCAGCCAGTTCGGCGTGGTGCGGGCCAGGTTCAGCGCGACGACATAGTCATCACCCAGCGCCTTGCGCACGACATCCTTTGCCGGCAACTGGTCTTCCTGCTTGCTCAGACGCAACAAACCGCCTTTGCCATTCTCGGCCAGAGAAGAAGCCTTGACCGGGATCCCGGCATCGGTCAGCGCCTTGGCTGCACGATCCACATCTGCCTGGGTGACCTGCAACGCAGTACTTGCGCCACTGATCTGAATGGCCGAATCGTCAGGGTAGAGATTGGGTGCGGAATAAATAAAACCGACCACCAGCACCGCCAGGATCAGTACGTATTTCCACAGAGGGTATTTGTTCAGCATCACGCCGCCCGCTTAAAACGCGGGGCGCCTTGCGCGCCCCGTCGATGGGTAAAAGTTGGTACTCAGATCGCTTTCAGGGTGCCTTTTGGCAGAGTGGCTGCGATTGCGCCCTTCTGGATTTTCAACTCAACGGTGTCAGACACTTCGATCACGACGAAATCGTCGGTCACTTTGTTGATCTTGCCGGCGATGCCGCCGCTGGTCACAACTTCGTCGCCCTTCTGCAGGTTGCCCAGCAGGTTCTTCTGCTCTTTGGCGCGCTTGGCCTGTGGACGCCAGATCATCAGATAGAAGATGACCAGAAAGCCAACCAAGAAGATCCACTCGAAACCGCTGCCCGCAGGACCGGCAGCCGGTGCAGCAGCATCCGCAAAAGCGGGAGAGATGAAAAAGCTCATGTGTCGCTCCAAGTTACATAATTAGTATAAAAAAGCAGGAAAAACTCGTTCTGTTTCAACCCAGAGGCGGCGTGGGAATTCCGCGTTTGGCATAGAAGGCATCGACAAAGGCGGCCAATGTACCCTGTTGAATAGCCTCGCGCAAACCAGCCATAAGCAGCTGGTAGTGCCGCAAATTGTGGATCGTATTGAGCATGCTCCCCAGCATTTCGTTGCACTTGTCCAGGTGATGCAGATAAGCGCGCGAGAAGTTCTTGCAGGTGTAGCAGTCGCAGGTCGGATCCAGCGGCGAATTGTCATGCCGATGGAACGCGTTGCGAATTTTCAGCACACCGGTATCAATGAACAAATGACCATTGCGGGCATTGCGGGTCGGCATCACGCAGTCGAACATGTCGACTCCGCGGCGAACACCTTCGACCAGATCTTCCGGCTTGCCTACTCCCATCAGGTAACGGGGTTTGTCAGCCGGCATCTGGCCCGGCAGATAATCCAGCACCTTGATCATCTCGTGCTTGGGCTCGCCCACCGACAGACCGCCAATGGCCAGGCCGTCGAAACCGATCTGGTCCAGACCTTCCAGCGAGCGCATGCGCAGGCTTTCATGCATGCCGCCCTGAACGATGCCGAACAGCGCAGCGGTGTTCTCGCCGTGAGCGATCTTGGAACGCTTGGCCCAACGCAGCGACAGCTCCATGGAGATGCGCGCCACGTCCTCATCGGCCGGGTACGGCGTGCATTCGTCGAAGATCATCACGATGTCCGAACCCAGATCACGCTGAACCTGCATGGACTCTTCCGGCCCCATGAACACCTTGGCACCATCGACCGGCGAGGCGAAGGTCACGCCCTCCTCCTTGATCTTGCGCATGGCGCCCAGGCTGAACACCTGAAAACCGCCGGAGTCAGTCAGAATCGGACCCTGCCACTGCATGAAATCGTGCAGGTCGCCGTGGCCCTTGATGACCTCGGTGCCCGGACGCAGCCACAGGTGAAAGGTGTTGCCCAGAATGATCTGCGCGCCGGTGGCTTCGATGTCCCGTGGCAGCATGCCCTTGACCGTGCCGTAGGTGCCCACCGGCATGAACGCCGGGGTCTCGACCACGCCACGGGGAAAGGTCAGGCGACCGCGACGGGCCTTGCCGTCGGTGGCCAACAACTCGAAAGACATACGACAGGTGCGACTCATGCGTGATCCTCTGGTACCGATTCCTGTGGGGCCGTCGGCGCGGGATTGCGGGTGATGAACATCGCATCACCGTAACTGAAGAAGCGGTACCCGTGCTCGATGGCAGCCGCGTAGGCCGCCATGGTCTCGGGATAACCGGCGAACGCCGAAACCAGCATCAGCAGCGTGGATTCGGGCAAATGGAAATTGGTCACCAGCGCATCAACCACATGAAACGGTCGGCCTGGATAGATGAAGATATCGGTGTCGCCGCTGAACGGCTTCAGCACACCATCGCGCGCCGCGCTTTCCAGCGAACGCACGCTGGTGGTCCCGACCGCGATCACCCGCCCGCCACGCTCACGGCACGCGGCCACGGCATCGACCACGTCCTGGCCCACTTCAAGCCATTCGGTGTGCATGTGGTGGTCTTCGATCTGCTCGACACGCACCGGCTGAAACGTCCCCGCGCCGACATGCAGCGTGACGAACGTCGTCTCGACGCCCTTGGCGGCAATCGCCTCTAGCAGTGGCTGATCGAAATGCAGACCCGCCGTCGGCGCCGCCACAGCACCGGCGCGCTCAGCGTAAACAGTCTGATAGCGCTCACGGTCCGCGCCTTCGTCCGGGCGGTCTATATAAGGAGGCAACGGCATATGCCCGACACGGTCGAGCAACGGCAGTACTTCTTCGGCGAAACGCAACTCGAACAGCGCATCATGCCGCGCCACCATCTCGGCCTCCCCGCCGCCGTCGATCAGGATCGACGAGCCCGGCTTGGGCGACTTGCTGGCGCGCACATGCGCCAGCACGCGATGGCTGTCCAGCACGCGCTCGACCAGAATCTCCAGCTTGCCGCCAGAGGCTTTCTGCCCGAAAAGACGCGCAGGAATGACGCGGGTATTGTTGAACACCATCAAATCGCCAGGGCGCAAATGCTCAAGCAAATCAGTGAATTGACGATGTGTCAGCGCGCCGCTCACCCCGTCCAGGGTCAACAGACGACTACTGCGACGCTCGGCCAGCGGGTGGCGAGCAATCAGGGAATCCGGGAGATCGAAGGTAAAGTCAGCGACGCGCATGATGGGGTTCGTTTAGCAGGGCCGGGAAGTTTATCCGGTTTGGCGGAATTAGTAAAAAACCAACGCAAATCCCTGTTGACCAACGGAAAACCGATCCCTATACTTCGCCGCCATTGAGCCCTGATGGCGGAATTGGTAGACGCGGCGGATTCAAAATCCGTTTTCGAAAGAAGTGGGAGTTCGATTCTCCCTCGGGGCACCAAAATTGAAAAAGACCTTGAAATTCAAGGTCTTTTTTTTCGTCTGGTGGAAAGTGGTTATGACGCAATCACGGGTTTGTCCGCCTCTGTAAAAACCACCAGGCAATTCCCAATGATGCTTTCAGTGCCAAACCGGGAATTTTCGACAGCTTGTTAAAGGGAAGTGCAGGACATGGATGCCAGGCAAATCGAATTTCAACTGCCCGAAGTCATTGCTGACCTCTGGAAAGCACAGCAGACACTGGCTGCTCATTATGTCAGCACAGGCCGGCACCAAGGTGCTGAGTCTTGCCGCCATTCAACTGTTGGCGCTGGAAGTGAATCCGCTGGATCGTCTTCCGCTGAAGGCCCATGCAAGCTTTCCAAATCCTGACATGACGCGCTGAACTACTGCTAGGCTCAACTGCCCCGTTCTACTCCTTACATTGCCCATCGGTATAATCACCGCAGAATGGACCTAAGGACAGCCCAGTGAACAAGATCGTTTATGTAAAAGCCCACTTCCGCCCTATCGGTGAAGAAGTCACCGTCAAAGTGCCCACGGGCGAGATGACGTGGGGGCTGTTCGGTACGAAAGAAGAGACTCGGAAAGAGAAACAATGGCAGCAAACCGGTTGGTCGGACTGCGAGATTGATGGCGAGCGGCTGTCGAAAGATATCGAAGAAGCGGTGGCGCAGCTCAATGCTGACGGTTATGAGATTCAGACCATCTTGCCGATCCTGTCGGGTGCCTATAATTACGAATTCAAGTACGAGAACGTAAAATTCCCCGAACAAATAGGCGCACCGGGCGGAGGCTGGGGGTATGGCTACGGGTATGGTTTCAGCTTCACCGAAGGCGTCACCTTGATCGCCAGGAAAATTCAGAATCCTGCTGCATAACGACCAGGCGCTACAGTCGTCCTAAAGAAGTGCGCTTGCCCCGATTACTGGCAAGCGCATCGCACCCTTATAGACCTGATCGCTTCAGGCGCAGCTCAACCAAACCCTTTCAAGCGCTGGATACATCCGGATCACTATTTTTTCGCGTGTGGCGGTACTCCGACGTTGTATTTGTCCGTGCTGTGGTCATTGTCCTGATCGGTGTCGTTGCCGCCAAATGCGGCGTCGGTGCTGTGGTCGTTGTCCAGATCCTTGTCATTACCGCCAAACGACGCGTCGGTGCTGTTGTCGTTATCGAGGTCGCGGTCTGTGCCTCCAAATGAGGCATCGGTCTTGTTGTCGTTGTCCATGTCCTTGTCATTGCCACCAAACCTTGCGTCGGTGACGTTATCGTTGTCGAGATCCTTGTCATTACCGCCGCACGTGGCGTCGATAATGTGATCATTGTCGAGGTCGCAATCGTTAGCCGCGAACGCGGGTAATGAAGTGCCTGCGATCAAGGACGCGAGCAGAAAACCGCCGATCTTTGCAGCCAGATTCTTACGCATGCGCATCAGGTATTTTCCAAATGGATAAGGGGAAGTGGTTACTGAATCTGGTCCATTAACGTTGCATGTGGCGTGCAAATACCCCTTCCTGAATTTCCGTTTTTTAGCAGCTCATCAATTGCGCTGCGCCTTGCTGCCTACCTCTACTCACGTCGCTGTCTCTGAAAAACCGGTCACCGGTGTTTCGGGGAGTCGCGGATGATTTGACTGGCATTTCGGCGAATTGCTTGCGCGACAGGTGATGAGTTTTCTATTGCATGGAGAACGAATCGATACATTTATCCGCTTTCGGCTGGCGTTCCATAGAGCATCCAGTCCGCAAGGGTGATCGGTAGGAAAGGCTTCTGGATGAAGGCTTGCCGCTGCGTACCTGATCATTGCTGAGCAAATCTCATGTCTGCATGAGCTTTTGGGTGGGTAACCTTTTCGAGGAAAAGCCAGTAGCCTGCTCACATACCTGGCAACGGTCCAACGCATAGGCACCCAGTAAAGGATCAAGTATTCGACAGGCAACAAAGGTTCAGCGTATGACTATTACCTCAATCAATACTCTGGAGATCAGTTTTCTGGAAAGTCCGAGACATGATGTCGAGGCATTGTTGCTCAAGCACATCGAGCAATTGAACAAGGCGCCGGGCTGTTTGAGCTATGCGCTGAGCAGGAGCACAAAGAGCACCGCTCGCTGGATCGTCAGCGGTTATTGGTCGAATGAAGGACAAATGACCGATCATTTCTGTACGGTTGAAATGACTGAGTTCATTGATGAACTCATCGACGCCGAGGCCAATATCGCGTTCGCTCGCTTTTCGGCCAATACCGATATTACGGCCTGACCCCGTTATACCCGCCAACTTGAACAGCTCGACCGGGCTTTGACACGCCTGTCAGAAATGCACGCGCACGATTGAAAGGTTATTTCTCGCCACACCCACTCTTTTTATATAAAGGTTTTAACATGAAGTTCTTGAAACTTGCAGCGTTCGTTGTAGCTATATCAGGCCTGGCTGGATGTGCAACTACAACGCCTGAGCCTGACAAAGGTAATGCCATCGTTCATATTGAAGCTCAGGTGGGTGATGAGATGAACGCACGACGCCTCGATACGAGACCTGCCGAGAGTCTGTCCCATTTCGAAGTCTCGCCCGGCAGGCACTCAATGGAACTGGGTATTGTGGCGAGGGGTTATCAGAAGAGTCAGCGCCGTTGCGTGGCAACGCTTGAGTACAACAGCTTTGTCGCCGATGCGTTTTATACGCTGATCGAAAGCAGGTCGGGCACTGAAGTCAAAGTGACGCTGATTGACAGCAAAGGCAATACGCTGGCTCAAACGGAACAGGTGCCTTGTTTATAAGGCTTTAGGCTAAAGACTTGAATGTCTTTAAGTGCCGCACTTGCAGGACGGAGGCCGGATTCTTCTATAGGATCTGCCTCTGTGACAGTCGAACATTGAGGCAACTGGCCGATGCGTATACAAGAGGTGCCCACTGAATGGGCCCCTCTCATGTGTACCCGCGATCAATGCGAGTACACAACACTCTTTTATGCCTAAAACCTCACAACCTGAAAGCCGGATTGTCAGGATTATATCCAGCGGTCTTAAAAGCATTACGCAGCTTTTTCTCAAGTGGAAGCCGACTGGTGTCTGCCAGTGCAGACGAGATTATCCTGGCACGAGACATTCCGTGGCTGGTGTCATCGCGCGGCACACGCTCGGCGTAGCACAACCCTTTGCCCAAGGATTGCATTCCAGCCGGCGTATGATTGATAAACGCATCGGGCGGGAGCAGTGTTTTAAGCTCTTTTACAACGGCTTGTGCAGAGGACAAATCTGCCCCCACATAGAAAATCGCAGCGTCTGTGGTCGTGCCAATCTTCCCGGGACCTGCCACTTTGGAAGCTATGATATCGGTATTATCTGCGGTCAGCTTTACCACTGCGTCGACCATCGCTTGGTGAAATTCAGGTTTGACGTTCACCGTCAGGCGCGCTTTGAGATCCTCAGTATCGGGTCGCTCACCTGAACGTTCAATTCTGTAGTATTTGTTTGCTGCAGCGGGGTCGTTCTTCATGAAGTCTTTTGTGTATCTTTTCAAGACAGGGCCATGAAGGTGATCCAGATTCTGCGGCCAAATACTGATGCCGTTGTCCTGACCGTTAAGTTTGTACATATGCGCCAGACATGCTCGATGCTCGGCAGATGGCATCTCCTTTACACGCGGGGCCTCTTTTGAGTAGATTTGATAAATATCATTAACGTGCGACACGCCTTCGGACTTTGCCTTTTTGGCCCACTCCAAAAGGCTGCTGTTTACAAGTCTGCCGTCAGGCTGCTTGTTTTTCTGAACGGACGTGGCGGCCGAGCTGCTTTGACCTTCCTCAATGTTCAACCGCGCAGGGTCAAAACGAGTCCCCCCCTGCCTTATAAGACGGGGGCCGGAAGAGGCTCGCTTGTCATTGAGTACCTGCGCGATCTGATCGGATTGACTGCCGGACCCTCCGCTTAAC
Source organism: Pseudomonas sp. AC016 (assembly GCF_979253365.1). NCBI lineage: Bacteria > Pseudomonadati > Pseudomonadota > Gammaproteobacteria > Pseudomonadales > Pseudomonadaceae > Pseudomonas > Pseudomonas sp. AC016. The sequence goes on along the minus strand of NZ_CEEDCC010000001.1, from coordinate 4,648,715 downwards.
CCTGCATTTTTGAAAAACCTACCCATCTTCGACTGTTTCTCAGAACATTGAAGAGTCGGGTCATCATTGGCAGCCGCACGAATCTGATAGCATTTGCCACCCACCTCAAGTTCGCCATGTGCCTTCAGCGCCTGAACATCCACCTCTGAATGTCTAAGTGCTTCGACGCTAGCAAATCGCGTTTGTATCGGGTTCATGATTGTTCCTCTTTTAACGCGCGTCGCGCCACGTTCTTATCCATTCCACCAGTGCAGCGATCTCATGCTTGAGCGTCACCACACTCACTTTCTCTCTGGGAACGGCTTTAAAGGCGAAATACAGGTCGCTGCCTGCATCCCAACCAAGCCCTGGCCCGTCATTGACCAGAGGGTTAAGTGCGCCGCTTAACAATGTCCTCAATGGCAAATCAGGGGAAACGTCCATCAGTCCGATTAGCAACAGCCGCTGATGTGTCTGATCGCACACCATTTTCAGCGCGATATCTTCGTCGATCATCAGGTCGCAAGCGCCTTGATCGTTGAATGTCAACGGTTGCATTGCCAACGACGTCGACAAGTCTGTAAGCATCGTTTGATATAACAAGTTGCTCATTGAATTACCTACAACAATGTGGAGGGTGTAAACGTGGCGCAGGTCAATGAGTCCGTTCGATGACAGGGAATTTCTGGCACCTGCTCAATGTTCTTTCAACAGGGCGGAAGGCAAGGCCGCTCCGCTTCTTCATGGCATCAATGCGCCTTCGCAATCCCGAACTGATCCAGCACCGGATCCACGTTATGGTCGAACGCTTTCTGCGCTTTGTGCTTTTTGACGGCATCGATAATCATTGAAATCCCGAAGCCCAGCGCCATCGCGCCGTCAATCGCCCAGCCGATGACGGGGATCGATGCACCGACTGCCATGCCGGCAGCCATACCGGCTGCTTCGCCGGCAACCATACCCACAGCGCGCCCGACCATTTGCCCGGCCATACGGCCAAGCCCGACCGAGGCTTCGCGGCCCAGCAACTTGGCACCGGCGTCGACTCCGCCCTTGATTGCCTGCGCGCCGTATTTGGTGCTGTCGTAGATCGCTTGCGCCGCACCCAGTTTGTCGCCGTGGGCGAGCATGTCCTTTACGGACATAAATCCCATGACAGACCTGAGCATTTTCGGCCCGCCACCTGCGAGGAGTTCGCTCGCCAGAGCGGATGCCTGGCTCTCGTCGGTCTTGCCTTCCAGCAGCTTGCGCCCTTTCTTGGAGTCCTGCAGTTCGCGAACCGTGGAGTTGGCGTAATCCTCTTTCACACTGTCGGTGACGTCGCTGGACAACACGCTGTCGTAGGCCGCCTTCTGGCCAGCCATCATTTGCATAGCCTGTTCGCCATCGACTTTTTTCTGGCCAAGCAGCTGCTTGAGTGCACCACCGTTTGCAAAGTTGTTCGTGTACGAGTCTTTGATCGTCGACTCCAACTGAGGATTTTTGCTGACGACGTCACGAGGGTTCGGCACCTGCGTGTCGGGGAAAAGGTCATGCTGTAACTGCAACTGGGCGGACAGGCCACTGATGGCGCTGCTGTAATCGGGGTTGGGGTTATGCTTGTTGACGGCTTTGTCGGCGGTTGCCATATCGGTCTGTAACGCCTGACCGCTGTTGACGCTATCAGCCTGCTTGACGCACGCATCCTTGAGCGCTGAATCGCTGCTTACCAGCCTGCGCTCCTCCTTGGGAACGCTGTCATTAAGGAAGGCCTGCACATCGGGATCAGCCTGCAACTTCGCAATCCGATCCGTAAGCCCCTGCTCGGTATTTTCCGTATCGCGCAACTCGCGCCCTGCAATCACGCTTTGCTGTGTCTGTTGCAGCTTGATCATCACCGCCGCTTTCTGGGCGCCGGTGTACGCTGTCGGATTATCAAACACGTTCGCGTTCAGCTTGCTGATGTCGATACCATCCACCGAGTTGAGCGTGGCGGCGTCACTGAGCATGCTCGCGAACTGGCCGCCGTTGGTGGGGGCGCTTTTCTTGATCCACTCACTCAGGTTTTTTGCATTGAACAGTTTATCGGGGCTGTGTGCAGCCTTGGCACGGCCCTTCATTCCCGCCTCATCGAGCTGGCCAAGAAAGCCCGCTTGCGACCAGGTGCTGCACGACTGTTTGAGCGCCCCGGAAAGCCCGGGGTTATTGGCGGCCAGGTTCTTCAGATCATCGGCCCCCACGTTGTCATCGACCTTGGTCTGACCCTCGACACCCAGCTCATTGTGAGGATCGGCAGCCTGGGCCAGCGGCATGTTGGCGCGCATCACGGCGGCATTACGCACCATTTCCAGGGATTGCGGATCCGCGTTCGGATTGTCCTTCTGGTAGTTCTCCACGTCCTTGTCAGCACTTTTGGCAGCCTTCTCCATATTCTTGGCGAAGGTTTTCAAGTCCTTGTTGGTGATCTTGCCATCGGCCGTGCCGCCCTGCGCGGTGTCCACTGCGGTCTTGAGCGCCGGATTGTCGTTGATGAACTCCATCGCTTTCGCCGCATCAGGGCCGTCCTCTCTAGCCATCCATGCGGCGGCGATAGGCCGATTCAGCTCCTTGGCCGCTTGCTCGCGCTGCTCCGGGGGCAAGTGGGCAACCATCGGTGCCCAGCGTTCGAGCGCTTCAGGGGAGGAGAATCTGGAGTTATCAAGAAAGGCCGCGTCATCGGCTTTGGGCGCATTGGCCGAATCAGAGGCTTCGCTGCTGGCGGTGCTGTTGACCGACGAAAACGAGCTGGAGCGTGAGATGTCTGAGAAATCAGAGAAGGAGCCGACGTCGCTGTTGGCAGACGCACCGCCTGGAGAGAAGAATGAGGCGACGGATGAGGCGGTATCGTCGGCACTGGTGAGCAGGTCCGAAAGGCTCTGACCCGACTGACCAAACTCCACGCCTGCGCCCTGAGTGCTCAGGTTTCGGGCAACCGGCGAAGCGTCCGCCAGCTCACCAGTGGGTATTGAGGACACATTACCGCTGAAGCTGGAAGAACCGGTTATACGCATGAAAGTCGCCGTCCAAAAGTGAAGGGTTGATCACTGTGTGGCTGACGACGCCAGTCGGTTCCAGCTCCCGCATTAAATGTGTCTTTTCAGGCAAACGGGTCGATGTGCTGTTTCAACTGGACACGGGCGCGTGAAAGCCGCGAACGCACCGTTCCGATCGGCACACCCAGGCTGCTGGCCGTGTCCTGATAGTTGCCGTCCATCTCCAAAGAGACTTCAAGTACCCTCTGCATGTTTGAAGGCAGGCAGCCGATGGCCTGGATAACGCGTACCAACTGCCGATGTCCGTCTACCTGATGGCCAACATCACCATGGCCTTCCAGCTCGGAGTGAACCTCGTCTTCCCAGCTCTCCTGATAAGGCTGGCGATACATTTTGCGAAAGTGGTTGCGGATCAGGTTCAGCGCGATACCGCACAACCAGGTTTGCGGCTTGCTTGCATGCTGAAATTTATGTTCGCTGCGCAGGGCTTCAAGAAAGACGCACTGCAGGATGTCGTCCACATCGTCAGGGTTCATCACGCGCTTCTGAATGAAGGCCCTGAGCATTTGGATCTGGTCCTGAGTCATCTGTCGCACACCCGCGTGAGAAGAAGACTGGCGGGATTGAGTCTTATCGAGAATCACAACGCTTGGGAACATGGGGGCTACCCTGAGTAATGGTGTACAACCCCTATAGCGATAACCGTGCCACACAAAAAATCAAATTAACTAATTGATTTATATAAAATTTAAAAATCTTGTAACTCTTTGAAATACATTTTTTTGCGCAACCCCCACGTTTTCAAGAGCAGCTTTTGGCACAACTGACGTGCCTCTTCTGATAAGGGAACTGAACCGACTCAACGACCCACTCAGCGGTCATGATCAGGCTCAGAACCTTCCTATGAAAATCGTTGCCCCGCCTATATTGCCAACCCATCCGGTCGTCCCGACCCGTGTTGTGGTGCCTGCTGCGCGGCCGATCCCTGTCCCGGAATCTCACAGCGAGGGGACATCGTCCCAACAGGTTTCGCGGTTCAGGGCTGCACTGGTGCAACAGAGCCGGATCCTGCGCCAGCGAGAACTGATCGCCAGCAGAAACGCCCTGCAGTCACGTGCCGTCAAGCTGAGCGAGCTCTATCAACTGCTGATGAATGAAGAGGACACCGGACTCGATAACGCCGCCAGGGGGTTGCGCAAAAAGCTGGCGCAGGACGACTCGTCTGAAATCGAGCAGGTGCTGGAATTTTCCGAAGATGACGCCGCCAAGGCGTACGTCGTGCTCCAGGCCGCACGCAAGCAGGCTGAGTCCGAAGGCAGTCCGCACGAATACGAAATGTTGACCGACAGGATTAAACAGCTGCGACGCAAGTTTGGTGCGCATGCCCGGGCAGGCATCAATACCGCCAAGGCCTTCGGTCGCCAGAACGCGGATAACAAACGCCGCACAGCCCTGCGCAATCTGTACAGCGTCGCGGTCAGCGGCCAGCCGAACATCACCGGATTGATCGAAGCGTTGATCAGCGAGCAGGAAGAACCCGGACAGTTCGACCTGAATCTTCGAGATATGCGTATCGCGATTGCCGACGACCTGTCGGCGATCAAGCCATCCGCCTCTCATGAACAACTGCGCACGTTGATGCACGGCCTGACTACCGCACGTCACGTGGCCACCTTGCTGCGTGGGTGCGAACACTTGCTGGGACGGATGCGCAACAAGAATCCCGACCTGAAGGTCGATCCTCCGGCGTTTCTCAAACACCTGCTGACCCTGACGGCCAATGGCATGAATGTGAACCAGACGCTGCAACTGACCCAGCATATCGGGGGTGAGCACCTCAAACACCAACTGGCCTTTCTAAACGGTTTGCGCCCGATGCTCATGCAATTGCCCATCTTGCTCTGGCGAGACCTGAAGAGCCGTCAGACCGCGTTGAATAACCTGCTGGTCCTGATGAGCGATCTCACTCAACAGGAACAGAAGCAGACGTACAAGGGAATCGCCTGATGAATAGAGTCATCAATCTGTTGAACGGCGTGGCGCTGGCAGCCATGCGCCGCTCGGAACTGGTCGGCGCGTTCTTCGTGATCGCCATCGTGTTCATGATGATCACTCCCCTGCCAACCGGCCTGGTGGACGTGCTGATTGCCGTGAACATCTGCATCTCCTGCTTGCTCATCATGCTGGCGATGCACCTGCCCAGGCCGCTGGCGTTTTCGACGTTCCCGGCGGTGCTGCTTCTGACCACCATGTTTCGCCTGGCGCTGTCGATCTCCACGACCCGTCTGATTTTGCTCAACCAGGATGCCGGACACATCGTCGAAGCCTTCGGCCAGTTCGTGGTGGGCGGCAACCTTGCGGTGGGTCTGGTGATCTTCCTGATCCTGACCGTGGTCAACTTCCTGGTCATCACCAAGGGTTCAGAGCGTGTCGCTGAAGTTGGTGCGCGCTTCACTCTGGACGCGATGCCCGGCAAACAGATGTCCATCGACAGTGACTTGCGCGCCAACCTGATCAGCGTCCAGGAAGCGCGCAAACGTCGGGCCGAACTGAACAAAGAGAGCCAACTGTTCGGTGCAATGGACGGTGCGATGAAGTTCGTCAACGGCGATGCCATCGCCGGCTTGATCATCGTTGCGATCAACATGATTGGCGGTATCTCCATCGGCGTGGTGCAACACGGCATGACGGCGGGCGACGCTCTGCAGCTGTACACCGTACTGACCATCGGCGACGGCCTCATCGCGCAGATCCCGGCGCTGCTGATCTCGGTCACCTGCGGCATGATCATTACCCGCGTCCCCAACGCTGACGCGGGTGCGGAAGCGAACATTGGCCGCGAGATCGCCGAGCAGATCACCAGCCAGCCAAAAGCCTGGATTATCGCCTCCGTGGCCATGCTCGGCTTTGCTGCGCTGCCCGGTATGCCGACCGGGGTGTTCATCACCATCGCTATCATTTGCGGCGCGGGTGGTTTGCTGCAATTGCAACGGGCCAAACCCAAGAAAGCGCAGGACGGTGCGGTGGCCGTGGCCCCAGAGATGAACGGTAAGGAAGACTTGCGCACGTTTGCACCCAGCCGCCAGTTTGTCCTGCAGTTTCACCCGAGCCAGAACCTGCAGCAGATCGAGGCGCTGGTCAGCGAGATCAGACAGCGTCGCAATCGACTGGTGATCAACTACGGCCTCACCCTGCCCTCTTTCATCATTGAACAGTCACAGCATCTGCAACCGGACGAATTCCGTTTCACGGTGTATGAAGTGCCGCTGCTCAAAGCCACCTTCAGCCAAAGCCACGTAGCGGTGAGCGCTCGTCAGGTGAACGGCGAAAACATGCCCTCTGCCATTCCCGGCAACACGGACCGCCAAGAGGAACAATGGGTCTGGATACCGGCCGACGCGCCTGAACTTCAAGACAACCCACTCAATGGCGTGAGCGCCATGACGCTGATCATCGAACGCATGGAGCGCGCGTTGCAGGCTTGCGGGCCGCAGTTCATCGGCTTGCAGGAAACCAAGGCCATCCTCGGCTGGCTGGAGAACGAGCAGCCGGAGCTGGCCCAGGAGATGCAGCGGGTACTGACCCTGACGCGATTCTCTGCTGTCCTGCAACGCTTGGCTGCGGAATGCGTACCGCTGCGCGCCATCCGGGTGATCGCCGAAACCCTGATCGAGCATGCCCAGCACGAGCGCGATGTCAGCGTGCTGACCGACTACGTGCGTATCGCCCTCAAGTCGCAGATCTACCACCAATATTGCGGCACCGAAGGTCTGCTGGTCTGGCTGTTGACGCCGGAAAGTGAAGGATTGCTGCGCGACGGCTTACGCCAGACACAGACCGAAACCTTTTTTGCGCTTGGCAACGAGGTCAGCCAGATGCTCGTGCAACAACTGCACATGGCGTTCCCTTTGCGGGCGCCCGAGCAGGCTGTTCTGTTGGTCGCGCAGGATTTGCGCAGCCCGCTGCGCAACTTGCTCAAGGAAGAGTTCTACCACGTCCCGGTGTTGTCTTTCGCCGAAATCAGCAATGCGGCCAAGGTCAAAGTCATGGGTCGTTTCGACCTGGAAGATGATCTCGAGCCGTTGGATAACGAGCATGCGGCCTGAGCCTGACGGGCTTGGGCACAGGGAGAAAATCGGATGTTTGAATTACGCGTACTGAACGGTCATCACCAGGGGGCTGCGCTGCCGCTGGTCGGTGAGCAATGGTCGATTGGTTCAGCCCCACAGCAGGATCTAGCCCTGGACGATACAGGTATCGAGAGCCTGCACGGTCAACTGCAACGCCTGGGCGACAGCTGGGTCCTGAACGGAGAAGAAGGACAGGTGTGCGACGAAGAAGGCGCTGTTCAGGCCAGCATCGAGCTGACCCTCAATCGTGCCTTCATGCTGGGTTCGGTCTGGCTGTGCGTCTCGCCCGCCGGCGATGAATGGCCCGAGGTGCCTGCCGTCATCCCCCCCAAGCCCGAGCCCGACCCGGTGCGTCACTCTGCCCCCCTGCAGAAAGTACCGTCGCGCTCGCAGAAACTGCTGAACCGTACCACCGGCATCATCGCAGGCTTACTGATAGGCGTTATCGGCAGCGCATGGAGCCTGACCCGCCCCGGCCCCACTGCCGTTGATCCTGAAGTCGCTCAGGTTGCAGCGCTGAAGCAGACTGCGGGAAAGGAGCCGGAAAAACCTGCGGGCACGCCTGCAACATCCGTCAGAGAGGTGCCCGACACACGCATCCGTCTGGCCGATGCTGATGCCGTGCGGCATCAGCTCAACACCATGCTCAGCGACCGCATGCTCAGCCATATCAGCATTGACGAAACACCGGAAGGCCTTGTACTAAATGGTGACGCCAAGGACGAGGCCCTGCTGGTTTACCAACGCATGCTGCAACGCTTCAAGAACCGCTATAACTCGCCCGTGACAGTGCTCGATAATGTGTCCAGTGCGCACAACACACTCCCCTTCGTGGTGGTTCAAATCATGACCGGCCCCCACGCCCACTTGGTGACCGCTGACGGCCGTCGCGTTTACGTCGGCGATGATGTGGACGGGTTGCGTCTGTCCAGAATCGATGAGCACCGCCTGCAGTTCGACGGTGATCGCCATGTCGAGGTGGCGTGGTGAACGCGGCACTGGACCAGTGGAAAGCGGTTCAGGCGGCACGCCTTTCACAGTACAGCGCCGTGCGTGTCAGCGGTCGGGTAAGTGCGGTGCGGGGTATTTTGCTGGAGTGCAAATTGCCTGCCGCCAAAGTCGGCGACTTGTGTGAAGTGAGCAAGGCCGACGGCAGCCTGTTATTGGCCGAGATCGTGGGTTTCACGCCCGATTGCACGCTGCTCAGTGCGTTGGGGGCGCCCGACGGGATTCAGGTCGGGGCGACGATTCGCCCGCTGGGCATTGCCCACCGCATTGGGGTCGACGACAGTCTGTTGGGCTGTGTACTGGATGGTTTTGGTCGACCTTTGCTCGGCGATGCCCTGGGCGCTTTCGCAGGTCCCGACGATCGCCGCACGACCTTGCCCGTCATTGCCGATGCCCTGCCGCCTACCCAACGCCCGCGTATCAGCAGAGCCTTGCCCACCGGAGTACGAGCGATCGACAGCGCCATCCTGCTGGGCGAAGGCCAACGTGTCGGCCTGTTCGCCGGTGCCGGTTGTGGCAAGACCACGCTTATGGCCGAGCTGGCCCGCAACATGGATTGCGATGTGATCGTCTTCGGTCTGATCGGCGAACGGGGTCGGGAGCTGCGCGAGTTTCTCGACCACGAGCTGGATGAAACCCTGCGCAGCCGCTCGGTCCTGGTCTGCGCCACGTCGGACCGATCGAGCATGGAGCGTGCACGTGCCGCGTTCACGGCAACCGCCATCGCTGAAGCGTTCCGTGAAAGGGGCCAGAAAGTGCTGCTATTGCTCGATTCCCTTACTCGATTTGCCCGTGCACAGCGTGAAATCGGCATTGCCTCAGGGGAGCCTCTGGGGCGCGGCGGCCTGCCGCCTTCGGTGTACACCTTGCTGCCACGTCTGGTGGAGCGCGCGGGCATGAGCGAGAACGGCTCGATCACTGCGCTTTACACCGTACTTATCGAACAGGATTCGATGAATGACCCGGTGGCGGACGAGGTGCGTTCGCTGCTGGATGGCCATATTGTGCTGTCGCGAAAACTGGCCGAGCGTGGTCATTACCCGGCCATCGACGTCTCCGCCAGCATCAGCCGAATCCTCAGCAACGTGACCGGTCGCGAACATCAGCGCGCCAACAATCGACTGCGCCAACTGATGGCGGCCTACAAACAGGTGGAAATGCTGCTGCGTCTGGGCGAATACCAGGCAGGGTCAGACCCCGTCACCGATTGCGCCGTGAAGCTGAACGAGGACATCAATGCCTTCCTGCGCCAGGATCTGCGTGAACCGGTGCCGCTGGAGGAAACGCTGAATGCGTTGCTCAGGATCACTTCACAGTTGCCGGAGTAAACGATGGACGACTCGCTTGAAGAAGATCCGCAGCGGGCCGCGTTCGAGCAGGTGATCGGCCTGCTGACCCCGCTGCGTCAACACCGTCAGGCCAGTGCAGAACGGGCGCAACGCCAGGCACAGGTGGAACTGAAATCCATGCTCGACCACCTATCAGTAACCAGAGCGTCGCTGGACCGGGAACGTGACCAGCAAAAGCAGCAACGCGAAATACTGGCGCAAGCCCATCTGGAAAAAACCATCTGCCGTCACGATGTGGATCGATGGCATGCGCGCGAGAACACCATGCTCGACTGCCTGGCCGCCATCCGTCAGGACATTCAGCAACAGCAACTGCGGATTGATGAACAGCAAGCCCTGGTACACGAGCGACAGCGACAAGCCAAGGCGTCTCAGCGTGCAGTCGAAAAACTGGCCTGCATGAGCGAGGCACTCAACGAAGAAGGTTAAGCGCCGATGTCCACTGCGATCAAACATGCACCAAAAGCACCGCCCACGCCTCAACGCCAGGACACTGAAGTACACGAGGCACCGGTATCGCCACGACGCCCGGTGCAGTCCTGTCGCGTACCTGCCGGGCCGGTTGAAAAACGTCTGGCTTCGGGAGGTCTCGGCCGTGGCGACTCGCTCTCCGGTCGATCATCAAGCAGATTCCTTGAAGACGACCCGATCAGCGCCGATGGTCTGTTCTTTTCCCAATTGCTGATACTGCCGGTGGGCGAAGAGCCCGACGCGCAGAGCTTTGCTGGCGGCAGTCTGGACCTTTCGGCGAAAACGGAGCCGATGCCAACACAACTGATTGATGAGCTGGCGCAGCGTCTGCCTGAGCAACCGCCGGGTCCGCTCAACTTCACGTTGCTGATGCCGAATCTGGGCAAAGTCCGCGTCAATGCCGAAAAGACCGACAATCGCTGGAGCATCCAAGTGGGATTCAGCCGTCGTGACGTCCTCAAGCGTGTCTACGGCCACTCACGGGCCTGTCGCGATGCGCTGTCGCAAGCCTTGGGCCACGACGTCGACCTCGACTTTCACGAAGACCTCCAGGCATGAGCGCGCTGCAACTGCGCAAGGTTGACCCGCTGCTGGCTCAAGCCACGCGTGCGCTGGGTGCCGGGCAGTCCCTCGCCTTCGAAGCACAGGGCCAGCGCGGCGAGCTGACGCTTCTGCCGCTGGCTTACGGGCAGGAAGCGCCCGCCAATGGCATCTGGCTCGACAGCGCCGCAGGGCCCATGTGCTTGAGCGACGCCGAAGCTGTGCTAAGCCTGTTGGGCGATGCGCCACTGACCTTGGGCGGCGAACATCAGGACTGGTACTGGCAATTTTTCAACCAGTGCCTGAGCCCATCCATTGCCGACGTGCTGGCCCCGCTCGAGCCGTTGCTCGATGCGCCCGACGACGCTTCGTTTGGCTGCCGGGTTCAGGTACGTCTAGGTGGGGAGTCGCTCCACGCGCACCTGCACAGCCCATCGCACACGTTGCTCAGGCTATTGCACTTAGCGCCCTGGCAGGCTCGATACAAGCCTGTGGATGACACCTGGCCAGTGACGACGCCGCTGATTATCGGCGAGCTGGTACTCACGCCCAATGAACTGGCATCGCTGCGCCCTGGAGACGTGGTGTTGCCTGCCCGTTGCCAGTTCGACAGCGCGGGACAAGGTCGCCTGGCACTGGGCGGACGGCAATGGGCCGCGCACGTCGACAGCCAGGCGCAACAACTTTTTCTGCGGCTCAGCCACGAGGAGCATGGTCACAATGAGTACTGAGGATCTTTACCAGGAAGAGGTCGACTACCTGGACGATGATGGCGAGACGGCAGGCGAGTTCAGCGAAGACGATCATGCCGAGCCCTCGAATGAACATTCCTGGCAGAACTCGGAAACAGCTGATGACGAACAATCGCAGGCTGTTACCGAACCGGCTGCATTCGAGAGCCTGACGCTGGACCTGACGCTACGCTGCGGTGAGCTCACGCTGACCCTCGCAGCGCTTCGACGCCTGGACGCAGGAGCGATCCTTGAAGTCGCAGGCATTGCGCCGGGACACGCCACCCTCTGCCACGGCGAACGGGTCGTGGCCGAAGGTGAACTGGTGGACGTCGACGGCAGGCTTGGTTTGCAGATCACCCGAATGGTGACCCAGCCATGATCATGGACGGGACGAACCCGATCATGCTGGCGCTGTTTCTCGGTTCGCTATCGCTGATACCGTTTCTGCTGATCGTCTGCACGGCCTTTCTGAAGATTGCCATGACACTGCTGATCACCCGTAACGCCATCGGTGTGCAGCAGGTGCCACCAAACATGGCGCTGTATGGCATTGCGCTGGCTGCAACGATGTTCGTCATGGCCCCGGTCGCTCATGACATTCAGCAACGGGTCCACGATCATCCCCTGGAACTGGGCAGCGCCGACAAACTGCAAGCCAGCCTGAGAACCGTGATCGAACCGCTGCAACGCTTCATGACACGTAACACCGACCCGGACGTGGTGGCTCACCTGCTGGAAAATACCCAGCGCATGTGGCCCAAAGAGATGGCCGACCAGGCGACCAAGGACGATCTGCTGCTGGCAATCCCGGCCTTCGTGATGTCGGAGTTGCAGGCAGGCTTCGAGATCGGCTTTCTGATCTACATCCCGTTCATCGTCATCGATCTGATTGTCTCCAACCTTCTGTTGGCGCTGGGCATGCAGATGGTTTCACCCATGACCATTTCCTTGCCACTCAAGCTGCTGTTATTCGTGCTGGTGTCGGGCTGGTCCCGCCTGCTCGACAGCCTCTTCTATTCGTACATGTGAGGCGGTCATGGAAGCGTTGGCGTTGTTCAAGCAAGGCATGTTTCTGGTGGTCATTCTCACCGCCCCACCTTTGGCTGTGGCGGTGCTGGTGGGGGTGATCACCTCGTTGCTGCAAGCGTTGATGCAGATCCAGGATCAGACACTGCCGTTCGGGATAAAACTGGGCGCAGTCGGACTGACGCTGGCCATGACCGGTCGCTGGATCGGCGTCGAACTGATCCAGTTCATCAACATGGCCTTCGACCTGATCGCACGGTCCGGGGTCAGTCACTAGATGCCCTTTGACGCGCAATACATTTATGAGCTCATGATGGGCATGGTGCTGGCAATGGCGCGTCTGTTGCCGTGCATGATGTTGGTGCCCGCCTTCTGCTTCAAGTACCTCAAGGGCCCGCTTCGCTACGCCATACTGGCGGCGATCTCGATGGTGCCTGCGCCCGCCATCAGCCGTGCGCTGGGCTCGATGGACGGTAACTGGTTTGAAATCGGTGGCCTGATCATCAAGGAATCGGTGTTGGGCACGCTGATGGGGTTGCTGCTGTATGCGCCTTTCTGGATGTTCGCCTCGGTCGGTGCATTGCTGGATAGCCAGCGCGGCGCATTGAGCGGTGGGCAGATCAATCCAAGCCTGGGCCCGGATGCAACGCCTTTGGGCGAGCTGTTCCAGGAAACCATGATCATGCTGGTGATTCTCACCGGCGGGCTGTCATTGATCACTCAAGTCATCTGGGACAGCTACACCGTCTGGCCACCCACCGCCTGGCTGCCGGGCATGACCGCCGAAGGCCTGGATGTTTTCCTTGAGCAGTTGAATCAGACCATGCAGCACATGATGCTGTATGCAGCGCCCTTCATTGCGCTGCTACTGCTGATCGAAGCCGCGTTTGCAATCGTCGGCCTGTACGCACAACAGTTGAACGTGTCCATCCTCGCCATGCCGGCCAAGAGCATGGCCGGGCTGGCGTTTCTTCTGGTCTACCTGCCGACGCTGCTGGAACTGGGCACCGGTCAGTTGCTGAAGCTGACGGACCTGAAGTCCCTGTTCGGCCTGCTGGTGCAAGTGCCGTGAGCGAAAAAACAGAAAAGGCCACGCCCAAACAGATACGTGATGCCAGGGAAAAGGGCCAGGTCGGGCAGAGTCAGGACCTGGGCAAGCTGCTGGTGCTGATGGCCGTGAGCGAGGTGACACTTGGCTTGGCCGATGAGAGTGTCAATCGTCTGCAAGCCTTGCTGGCCCTGTCCTTCAAAGGCATCGACCGCTCCTTCCTGTCGGCCGTCGAACACCTGACCAGTGAAGGTCTGTCGGTACTCATCAGCTTCACCTTGTGCAGCGTCGGCCTGGCGATGCTCATGCGCCTGATCAGCAGTTGGGTGCAGGTCGGCTTTTTGTTCGCCCCCAAGGCGCTGAAGATCGATATCAATAAAATCAACCCGTTCTCCCACGCCAAACAAATGTTCTCGGGACAGAATATCTCCACCTTGCTGCTGAGTATTCTCAAGGCCGTTGCCATCGCGGCAACGCTGTACAGTCAGGTAAAACCGGCATTAGGCACCCTGATCATCCTGGCCAACAGCGATCTGGTCACTTACTGGCATGCCTTGGTCGAGCTGTTCAGGCATATTCTGCGAGTCATCCTCGGTCTGCTGCTGGCGATTGCAATGGCCGACTTTGCGCTGCAAAAATACTTCCACGCCAAAAAGCTGCGCATGAGTCATGAGGACATCAAGAAAGAGTACAAACAGTCCGAGGGTGATCCGCACGTCAAAGGCCATCGTCGCCAGCTTTCTCATGAAATTCTCAACCAGGAACCCACGGCTGCGCCCAAACCGGTGGAAGACGCCGACATGCTGCTGGTCAACCCCACGCACTACGCAGTAGCCCTGTATTACCGCCCGGGCGAAACACCTTTGCCGTTGATTCACTGCAAAGGCGAAGACGAGGACGCGCTGGACTTGATCGCCCGGGCAAAGAGAGCTGGCATTCCAGTGGTTCAGAGCATCTGGCTGGCCCGTACGCTGTATCGCGTCCAGGTCGGAAAATACATCCCCCGCCCTACCCTGCAGGCCGTCGGTCACATTTACAAAGTGGTTCGCCAACTGGACGAAATCACCGATGAAGTGATTCAGGTCGAAGTCGAGCTGTAGATCCTTTCTTCTTAACCACCTCGCAGCCTGTATATCCGATACACCCCCAGGGCTGCTGCGCACCCCATCGCTGCCGTCGTAACCTCCGTGAGCTCCTACAGGCAGGCTCAAAACCGTAGGAGCGTGCTTGTCCGCGATCTGCCGGGCACCGGCAGCAAAACCGGTACACGCAGTGTGTCAGACAACAACAAGGGCCTGCTGCGCAGCCCATCGCTGCCGTCGTAACCTCCGTGAGCTCCTACGGGCAGGCTAGAAATCGTGGGAGCGGACTTGTCCGCGATCTGCCGGGTACCGGCAGCAAAACCGGTACACGCGGTGTGTCAGACAACAACAAGGGCCTGCTGCGCAGCCCATCGCTGCCGTCGTAACCTCCGTGAGCTCCTACGGGCAGGCTCGAAACCGTGGGGCAACCGGACGAAGCTATCGCAGCGAACGCGAATGCAAAAAAAACCGCTTCCACATGGCGGAAGCGGTCATCTTTCAGTCAAGCAGACGTCCTTAAGGGGCTAGGCCAAATGAACAAGTCCCGCCAGGATCAGCTCGTTGCGTCGGATGTCATCCAGGTTGGTGACTGAATCAGGCGCGTCGCTGACCGCATGCCACACCACAAAATCACGCTGTACATCCAGAAACAGGAAGTAGTTATTGAACCGCTCTGCCTCTGAAAACCTGAGCTGCAGTGCCTCTCGCAATTGTTCCGGGCGCAGCGCCCGGCCTTCGATGTGAAGTGCAATTCCCCAGTCGTGGTATTCACGACGGCTGACGAAAGCCACCCCACTTGCCACGGGCCATACGGCAGGATTTTGAGCGGCAACCTGACTGTAGAACGCCACTTTTTCCGTTACCTCAATCATCTTCAGTCCCTTAACTGCACAACGGTATAGTCCTGCTCGTGATCGCTTTCATCCACCCCCTGACGCATGTCTGGCGGCCACCAGATCACCAGTTCACGGTTGGTGGAGTCAGGCCGTTTACAGGCGTAACCCTTGCAGCCATTGGTCGTGCATCCTGCCAGGGTCGCGAGCAGAACGAACAATATGACAACACTGCGGCTTTTCATGGTGCGGTTCTCCTGAGCAGCGAAGGTCTGCTTTCCTTAGCCATTTTCGATAGCTGAGGCTGGCGCATAGCGATGTACACTTCGCTTTCCTCACCCGGCTGTACCCATGCATGAGGCCAGGCCGTGACGCCGATCACCCAGCGACCGCCACATCGGCTTTCGTCGATACGCACCGGCTTGTTGGTGTTGTTGTGCGCCACGACCACGGCAACGCCCCAGCCCTTCTGGACAAACCACTGCGAACGCGTCTGATCGAGTGTCAGCCCATCGCCCGGATCGCACAAGCTGTCGGTTTCGAAGGGCATGGTTTCGCCCGTATGCATACCGGGTGGCGCAACACCGTCGACCATTTGCGTGAAGACATTCTGAACATCGTTCCGGGTAGGCAGGTCTCCACCGTCACGACGCTCTTTGATGGTTTTCATCTGGGCATCGATGTCGTGCGGGTTACCGTTTTGTACGTAGCGCGCCGGGTTGACCTGATCGCCAATCAGTCGCGGCGTCAGGATGAACAACCGCTCACGGTGATTGATTTCACGGCTGCGCGACTGAAACAGCAGTTTGCCGATGTAGGGAATGTCGCCCAGCAGCGGGATCTTGTGAACTTTGTCATTGGCTTCAAGGCCATGAAATCCGCCGACGACCAGTGAACCATGCTCGGCGATGACCGCCTGGGTGCTGACGTTTCCTTTGCGTACGCTCGGCTGGTCGGCATTGATGTCCGAGACATCGATTTGACCGTCCTCGATGTCGACAATCAGCTGCACCTGAGGTTTGCCATCGTGATCCAGCGAGCGTGGAATGACCTGCAAGCTGGTGCCAGCGGTGATGGGCTCGATATTGGCCACACGCTCGGACGTCGCGGTGATGTACTCGGTTCGACTGAAGTCAATCACGGCGGGTTGGTTTTCCAGCGTCAGAATCGACGGATTGCCGATCACAGACGCTGAGCCATTGCCTTCCAGCGCGTGCAGTTCGGCAGAGAACTTGCCGGCATTCTGAATGAACAGTGTCGAGGTGGTGCCCGCGTCAAACATATTGACGCCGCCCGATTTGAAGTTCCAGCGGCTGGCCAGCTCAGCCAGTTCGTTACGGTCGATGTCCAGGATCACCGCATCGATTTCAATCAAATTGCGCGGGACGTCCAGCTCTTTGATCAGCTTCTCGTACATGGCCTTGCGGTCAGGCAAGTCATAGATCAGGACCGCGTTGTTACGAACGTCGGCACTGACGCGGATGTTCGCACGACCCCCCCCGGCTTTACCTTTGCCAGACTTCTTGCTGCCGTAGTTCAAGACCCGGTCAAGGCCTTGCTGCAGGGCACCGGTGTCGATGCCGTTGGCACTCAGGTTGTAAGGCACATTGGGTTCATCCGAACCGCCGCCCTCCGAGAGTCCACCGCCTGGATGACCATGCCCCAACAGGTTGACGCCGTTGATGGAATCGCCGCGAGAACGGGTGTCCAGCAACTCCTGAAGAATGCTCGCCACACCGGCGACGGTCAGTTGCTGATCACGATACCGAATGGTGCGATCCGCCGCGTTCGCATACTTGAGCGCAAACACGACCACGTCCTGCTTTTCGCCCTTGTCGGTCGAGTCGACTTTTTTACTGTAGTCACGCACCAGGTCGACGTACTTCGCAGGGCCGCGAACCAGCACGACCCCTTCGTTGGGCAGCGAGCCCCACCCGAAACGCTTGTCCAGCAGGCCCACATCAGTCAAGGCGGTCTGCAGGTCATCCACGGCATCGGAGGACACTTCGATGCGTGCCGAGGTGTGCTCACTGGCCGGGCTGATGTACAGCGTGTCGTTGTAGACAAACCATTGGAAGTGATACTCCTGAGCGAGCCGCTCAAGAAACTCCTGAGGGTTTTCGGCGCGGATCCGGCCGTCGAGTTTCCCCGAAATCGGTGCCATATCCAGCGCCATTCCGAACTCTTTGGCAAAGTCGCTCAAAGCCGTACTCAATTCAGTTTCCCGAGCATCATAGGCGTAGGCCGTGTGCTTCCAGGAATCGGGGATGGCCGCCCATGTCGGTGGGACCATCCCGATCAACAACAAAGGCAACCACATCAAGGCCTTGCGCATTTCACACTCCCGGTTGCCGGTGATTGAGGGTCGTGCGCCCGGAAAAGGCGGACACGTTAGTGACGAGGGTGGTATGCATCAGGCTGAGCAAGGCCGCACGCTGGTTGGCCAGGCTTTCCAGATAATTGAGCAGATCGTCGAGGCCACACGGATTGGGAATCCAGCAGACCAGAACCATGCAGCCCGTCTGCGGGTCAATGGCGAGCGCGCCGTCACAGGCGCAAGCCAGGCTTGCGCCACCTTGACTGAGCAACGCCTCGATGCGCTGGGGATCGTTGGCATCGAATGGATCGAGCAATTCAATGCTGCAGCGCACGCCGTCGCCCTGCACTTCCAGGCGCGCGTTGGCGTCGTCGACCCAGCAGTCCAGCGGGGTCAGCGGACGCTGAGCACACCACTGCCCGAGGACCGCCTCAAAATCACTGAAATCCATCGATGACATTTTTGGTCAGTTTGTAGCTGGCTTGCTGGCATTGGTCAGCAACGTTGGAGGCGACAGCCACCTGCTGGCTGGCTTCGCTGAATGCATCGATATCGTCGGCAGTGATAGGTCCGTTACCCCCGCCCAGAACGTCATCGATTTGGGACATGGCACGGGTCGTGGTGGTATCGAGGTTATTTTGCAATGACTTGAAACTGATCATGCGCGGGTGCTCCAGCAAAAAGGTTCAAACCTTGAGTGGAGCAAACCCCTAGAGCGGTTCCAATTTTGCTGCAACAGTGGTTTTCAGGCAGGCGACCCTTCACCTGCCAACCCATTGCGCAGCGTCGTCCACTCGATGTCGAACGCGCCATTGGCGTCGCTCAGACGCAGACTCTCGACCGCAATCGCAGCATCGCGCTTGAGCTGCCAGTGCTGGGCAAACCGACTGGCCGCCAACCATTCGGCGACCGTATCGGCAATGTCCGGATGCACGCTCAACGTGGCCACCGCATCATTGAGCTGGCTGGCCGCCAGATTTCTGGCCAGTGCCCGGGCCCGCTCGGCGAGCGAGGTTTGGTCCAGTAAATGCTTCAGTGAATCGCTCAATAACTGCTCAACCGTTTCCATCGCCTGTTGCTGCAGCGCTTCACGCTGCCTCTTGAGATCAGCCAGAAACACATTGGCCGATACCCAGAACTCGGCCAGTGCCCGCTGTTGAAGTCGGTCTGATTGCGCCTGCTGGCGAGTGATCATTTCTCGGACCTGTACCTGTGCCTCAGCCAGAATGTCTTGGGCCAACAGGCTCTCGGCGATGGTTTCACGGCGCACGATCGGTTCAGGCAACAGCGCAGCGGTCGTCAGCGCAATACTGCGTTTGGCAAGCATGGGAAGCTCCGGCGCGGATCATTCAGGAAAAAAATCGAATTCAGGCCGTCGAGATACGCCACATAACGGCCTGCCACAACGTTTGAAGTTTGTTATCCGGTGCTTCGCAAAGGTCGTCGATGACCGCTTCTGTCGGCCAGGCGAGGCGCAGCCGCGACCAGTAAGCGTAGCCCAGCCAGGCGCCCAACACGGTGCGTATATCCACCACCTCGGGAGCCAGCCAGACACCGGGCCGCAATGCTTTGGTCAAGCCCCAGCACCACTGCCCGTCAACACCCTCGGTTTCAGTCCGGGAGAAACAGATGAGTTGGGCCAGCACCAGCGCTTTGTCCCGCTGCGCAGGCGACAAGGCAATCCAGCTCATCAACGGCTCGACCGGTTCGGGCGGCTGGCTGGGCTCGATGCCGACGCTTTTGAGAAACACTGTGTGTCGACTGCTCATCAGTGAGTCACACGCCTGCATCGGGATGCCCTGCTGCTCGGCGAACCGTTGCTGCCAGGACGGATGGGCCCACCGCCACGGATTGCACCACCAGTGGACCCATAGATCCTGGGCGGTAGAACCCGTCATGTGCGTGCCGGAAGATTCGAGCTGCCACGCCGGCCCAGACCAACCCGCTGCAATACAGCGGCGCGCCAGTCACCGCGCAACAGCATGACCACGATCAACAGCACCAGTGCGACAGCCCCCGGCACCAGCCAGAGCATGAGGTTCCAGAACGGCAGATTGACGCTGTCCAGCTTGAACGGGCCAAAACTGACCCATTGGGTGGTTTCCTGAAATTCCGACGCGGGCACGAAGACGATGGAGAACTTCTTCGACTCCGCAGCCTGTGTCGACATGCCGGGAATACTGCTGGCAACCATTTGCTGGATTCGTCCACGCACGCTGTCGGGGTCCAGGGCCGTCGAGTGTTTGATGAACACCGCAGCGGACGCAGGCTGGACCGGCTCCCCTGGCGCAATGCGTTCAGGCAGGACAACGTGAACCCTGGCCACGATCACCCCGTCAATCTGCGACAAGGTCGCTTCCAGCTCTTGAGACAGTGCATAGATGTAACGTGCGCGCTCCTCAAGGGGGGTGGAGATCACCCCCTCTTTTTTGAAGATTTCCCCCAGACTGGTACGTGACTGGCGGGGTAGCCCCGCCGCATCGAGCACGCGTACGGCCCGATTCATGTCCTGGGTTGCGACCGTCACTACAACGCCGCCTTTCTCCAGACGCTTACGCGCATCGATGTGCTGATCGGCGAGGCGTGCGATCACCTCGTTGGAATCCTGCTCGGACATGCCGGTGAACAGATCGGTTTCGTCGCTGCACCCGCCGAGCATCAGCATGCACAACAGCAGCAGCCCTGCACTCAGAAATCTCACGGAGAACCTCTACTGCAGGTTGGTCAGCTTATCGACCGCTTGCGCGGTCTTGCTTACGACCTTGGTTGCGAACGCAGTCTGAAGTGAGCATTGCGAGAGTGTTCGGGTCATCGCCGCGATGTCCATTGCATCGGCACTGCCTGCTGCCTTTTTCATGGACCGCATGGCTTGCTGAGACATTTTTTCGGTTTCGCCCAGCCCACCGGAAATCGCACTGGCGATATGCTCGGAAAGCGGGGCACCTTTAGACACCGCATCGGGCCGCATGGCGGCGCTGAATAAATCGACATCCGCCTGGTCAGGCTCTGCAACGAGACCTTGGGGCACATCCTGCTCAAGCTCTGGCGAGAGGCTTTTAACTTTACTGAGATGGGAAATGGTCACGTTATTCTTCTCCAGGCGGATATCAGTCAGGCAACAGCCTGGTTCTGACGGCTTTGCATGAGGGTTTGGACGAGCATGCCTGCGATGTCTGCGGCACTGGTCTTCAGGTCACCGCCTGTATTACTGCCCAGACTGCCCTGAAGCGAGACTTCAAGCCCTTTTTCAAACAGGCCGCCCAATAACCGCCCCATGTCGAAGTCCGTCGCCACACTGTCGGGTTGACTGCCGGGCTGCCGGACCGGGAAAGACGAGGAGCCCAGACCGCCGCCGGACAAGACCGACTGCAACCCCAGATCCACCATTTCTCCCACCATTTTGCCGAGGCTGGAAGCACCTTCCCCCGACGAACCGCCATTGAAGCTGGTCGTCAAATCGCTCGCGGGATCCTGGAACGAATCCGTCGGGCTGCCCAGACCACCGCCTGTGCTCATGCCACCGGCTTCGTTCTGCTGGCTACCCAATTGCTGACCAATGATGTCCAGGGCGGCGCGAAACTGAGCGGTTTCGTCACCGTCCAGAAAATTGTCTTCGGTTAGTTCTTTGGCCCATGAGCCTGCATCCGGGGTGGGGAACTGGGCGGGGTTATCGTCCATGAATTGCGCGATCTTTGTCAGCATCGGCATATCATCTTCGGAAAAACTCGTTCCGTTGCTCTGCTTGGTCAACAGATCGTTAAGCGCCGCCTTTGCCAAACCGTTCAGCACTTGCGTCATCAGGTCGGGCTGTCCGGCTCCTGCGGCAGGACTGTCCGCGGAGGCACCAAAATTGTCGCCCAGCTTTTCATGGATCAACTTGTCCAGCGCGGCTTTTATGTCTTCAAGACCGCCGCCAGCAGTGCCATCCGCGTCCATCGCCTTGGCGAGCATTTTGCCCAGTGGCGAGCTTTGGTCCAGTTGACCGTTCTGCATCAGCTCCTGAGCCAATTGCGCGATGACATCCTGTAACGCCTTGCTGGACGTACTCGCGCTTGCTTCAGGCCGTATCAACACGAGCGCCATGGTTGGGCTCTGCAACGAGCTGTTAAGACTTAGACTCTGCATCACATTCCCCTCAAGGTAGCAGCCCCTTCACTGCGAAGGGGCACTCAAAAGTCAGAACTGAACGACAGAGTTTCTGATCTTGCTCGCAACGATCTGGTTTGAAAGTGCCTCTTTTTTGTCCTCGAAACCTGCCAACATGCTCGTCTCACGCAGCAGCCCGTTTTCGCTGTCAGCAGTGGTGTCCAGTTCGGCGCTTTTCTTGTCACCGCTGCGGATGGTGTCGCGGGTGGCGTCGATGCTGTCGGTGCTGCCAGTGTTCTTTGTCAGCGCGACGTTGCGATCAATTGCGCTTTTGCCGCTATTGATACCTTGGGCCACGCCACCGCCCGTGTTGATGACTTTGTTTGCAAAGCCGGAAAGTGAACTAGTGATTGTCATAACCTTATGCCCCTTCGTCTAAACAAGCGTAATTGCTTGGTACAGCTAGGTGGCGACGGCCAGTGAATCGGTTCCAGAGCGCTTGCAAAAAAAATCAGATCTGCAATTCCTTGAGGCGTCGATACAGCGTACGGCGCGGCATATCCAGCTCCTGGCTCACCGAATCGACGCAGTTGTCGTGGCGCTTGAGTGACTCTTGAATCAAGGCTTTTTCGATGGCGCGCAGTTGTGTCTTCAATCCACTGCCCTGGTGCTCATCATCGCAAGGCCCGGCCCCAAGCAACGGCAAGCCGAGCACGAAGCGCTTGGCTGCGGCCTTCAGCTCTCGAATATTCCCGGGCCAGTCATGCGTCAGGAGTTGCTCCTGCTGCAGCGGGCAGAGCCTGGACACCTGAAAGTCCAGCCCCAGTTCCTCGGCGACCGCATTGGCAAAGCGCATGAACAGAGGAACGATGCGCTCCTGTCTGGCACGCAAGGGGGGCAGCTTCAGGGTCAGCACATTGAGGCGAAAGTAGAGGTCGCGGCGGAAGGCGCCCTCCTCCACCGCGTCGTCCAGCGAGCGTTGGGCGGATGCAATCACGCAGACATCCAGCTTGATCGAAGAGGTCGAACCCAGCCGTTCCAGAGCACGGGTTTCCAGCACGCGCAGCAGCTTGGCCTGCAGGCTGAGCGGCATGCTATCGATCTCATCCAGATACAACGTGCCGCCTTGCGCTGCTTCGATGTAGCCGGCACGGGATCGATCGGCTCCGGTGTAGGCACCACTGACCACGCCAAACAACTCACTCTCAGCCAGCGACTCGGGGATGGCTGCGCAGTTCATCGCCACAAACCGGCCTTTTCGGCCGGACAACGTGTGGATGCGCCTGGCTATCGTATCTTTGCCGGTGCCGGTCTCCCCCGACAGCAGTACATCGATCCCCAGTTGAGAAATACTTTCAGCCACAATTTCCAGGTTTGGAACACGTTCGTGCAGGTCATCATCGAATCCGTCTTGAACAATCATCCATAGTCTCTACAGAGCAGTGGTGCGTTAACAAAAGAGAATCCAATCAGGGAGCAGTGATCTGCGCCGCAACCCCCAGTTCTTTCATGCGGTGATACAGCGTGCGACGAGGAAGCTCAAGTTCCTGGAGCACCGCGTCGACGTTGTGCCTGTGCCGCTTGAGTGCATCCTGAATCAGTCTTTTTTCGATCACGCGCAGTTGGGTACGCAGCCCTGTATCGCAGTCTTCAGGCTCCAGCAATTCGACGCCCAGTAACGGGAAGCCCAGAACGAAACGCTTGGCCGCAGATTTGAGCTCGCGAATGTTGCCGGACCAGTCATGACTCAACAGCAGCTGTACACGCCCGCTGTCCAGCACAGGCGCACTGCGGCCGAATTCGGCGGCAATAGCCTGGGTGAACTGGTCGAACAACGGCAGAATCTGTTCGCGACGTGTGCGCAAGGCAGGCAGCTGAAGCGTCAATGCATTGAGCCTGAAATACAGGTCGCGACGGAAAAGTCCTTGTTCCACCAGTTCATCCAGCGGCCGCTGGGCAGAGGCGATGACCCTCAGATCGACAGGGATGAACTCGGTGGAGCCGAGTCGTTCGACGCCACGGTTTTCGAGCACATGCAGCAGCTTGGCCTGCAGGCTCATAGGCATGCTGTCTATCTCGTCGAGGTACAGCGTGCCGCCATTGGACGCTTCGATGTATCCCTCACGTGAGCGGCACACCCCCGTGAAGGCACCGCTCGATACGCCGAAAAGCTGGCTTTCGGCCAGTGATTCAGGGATAGCGGCGCAGTTCATGCCCACGAAAGGACCCGTGCGGCTGGACAGGTTGTGAATGGTATTGGCCAGGGTGTCCTTGCCCGTGCCGGTTTCCCCGCACAACAGCAAGTCCATGTCCATGATAGCGCCATTCATTACGACTTGATGACCTTCCGACTGAGCGGTAATACCCCAACGCTCTCGAGCATCTGTAATAAATTTAGTGTCCATCGTTTACTCTCACCAGGGTGCCAGGCGGAACATTAATACCACGCCCTACAAGGCATACATATACTAATTTAGTTCCCGAACGAATGAGAAAAACATCACAACCTCGGAAATTACCGTCACGATGACATCATTCCCTCAGATACCTCTCCAACGTCACAGCCTTTAATAACAATCATTATCAACCACCTCATATTTCACCCTAAACACTCTAAAAACGCCTGTTTTTAAAGATAAAAACCCTGTATTAACCGGGACTTATGAGAAATTATGACGTCCGTCATACTACAAGCCTCCTGAAGAAACGCGATTCAAACGCCCCAAAAATGCGCAAACGTTGAATAAAACACTTTAAAAAGCGCGGGAAACACCACAACAAAGTTTAACTAACGCTTTCAAGAAAACACCCACTCACGCGGTATTAATAATGAGCGCATCACCTGAACCCGCCCGACTAAGTTCAACTATTAAATAACAGACTTTTTAAAGACACCGCGCAGCACCACGATTAAAACTTGCACAAAAGCTTTAAGTAAACGTTGCGGGTAGTGACAGTGAGTCCGCAGAGACGGTGAGACTTATGGGCAATTCGGATTTCCGAACAGGAAGGCGTCACTGTTCAGGACGGGCGTATGACGTCCGCAATCTATCGGGCCTGCGGGGACAAGAAATGGCGCTGAGTCCATTCGGCAATCCGAACGTCAGGCCAAGCTGGCGAAAATTAGCCAACGAAATGAGGTTAACGTGTCGGCG
Organism: Pseudomonas sp. AC016; assembly: GCF_979253365.1. Taxonomy (NCBI): domain Bacteria; kingdom Pseudomonadati; phylum Pseudomonadota; class Gammaproteobacteria; order Pseudomonadales; family Pseudomonadaceae; genus Pseudomonas; species Pseudomonas sp. AC016. The sequence continues at coordinate 4,623,946 of NZ_CEEDCC010000001.1, read as the reverse complement.
GAAATGATTCAGCGTAGGACAATCCGACGATGCTCAATAATAACCCTACGCATTTGGGATCCATAAATAGGGTTGATACCGACATATCACTGAAATTATTTCTAAATATTTGTATCAACCTATTTACAAGCTGTTACAAAAGTTCACACACATAATCATTAGCAGACATAGAAAACATGGCTCCGTGCCACAAGTCTGCAACAAAAAAACTGCTCGTTTGAATGCGAACACGTCGAATCGGATTGATCGGCGCAAGGTATTCACGAGAAAAAGCACCAGAAAAGAGCATTTTTTCAGGGGCTTTCAATTTTCCTGGGCGATTTGGACCGCACTTATTGGCGGGGGTCGCTGGCGAACACGACCACCCGTGGACCGGTTGGCAGCTCACGTGGACCCGCTCGATACTCACTGTCGTCCCGCTTGCGAGGCGACGAACGGTTGTCAAACGTTTGTATGATTCGTTTCGGCTTTGTTACAGAAGCCTGAGTGATTTCCGGGTTCGCTGTTGCAACCTGAGGCTCGGTAACAGGGTCGGCAAGCTTGCCGAGTTGTGCGGCCTGGACAGGTGCGGGCGCAAGGGCGGCGACCTGAGGCTGGGCAGCCGACTCGGCTGCCTGCACAGCCTGCACCGGTGCCGGTGCCCGGGTAACGTCCACCGGCTCAGAAGGCGGCTTACGCTCAGCGATTTGCACAGGCTGAACAGCCCTGATCACGGGCGTTCTCTCCACAACCTGAACAGGGCGTTCGGCCTTGGACGATGAGTCGCGCTCAACCACCTGGCTTTCCGGTCGTTGCGGGACTAAAGGAATGACAGGCGTCTCGCCGGTGATCCGTGTGATGCCCGCCGTCAGCACTTGCCTCTGCGCCTTGGGGATCAGCAGATGTCCCGGACCGTCGAGGGTCTTTTTGCGTATGAAAGCCGAGTTCAAACGAAGCAACTGACCTTCGTCCACCCCCGCTGTCGCCGCCAACAAAGGAAGGTCCACTGACCGATTGAGCTCAACCACATCGAAATAAGGTGTGTTGGCCACCGGGGTGAGCTTCACGCCGTAAGCCTCCGGGTCGCGCACCAATAATGAAAGGGCCAGCAGCCGTGGCACGTAGTCCTGGGTTTCCCTGGGTAACGACAGGTGCCAGTAATCAGTGGGTAAGCCACGTCGTCTATTGGCCTCGATCGCGCGCCCGACAGTGCCCTCACCTGAGTTATAAGCGGCCAGCGCCAGCAGCCAGTCATTGTCGAACTGGTCATGCAGGCGTTTCAGGTAATCCATGGCTGCCTTGCTGGATGCCACTACATCACGGCGGCCATCGTAGGCAGCGCTTTGATGAAGATTGAAATCACGCCCGGTAGACGGGATGAACTGCCACAGCCCCGCAGCGGCTGCAGACGAGCTGGCCATAGGGTTGTAGGCGCTTTCGATCATGGGTAGCAGCGCCAGCTCCATAGGCATACGCCGCTCGTCGAGCCGCTCGACGATAAAGTGCAGATAAGGACTGGCGCGCTCGCTGGCGCCACGCAAAAAGCCACGATTGCTCAACAACCAGTCACGTTGCCGAACGATCCGCTCGTTGATCTGCTGACCCTCCAGCAACGTGCAGCGCTGGGCAACTCGTCGCCACACATCATCGCCTGTGAAAGGCGGCAGATCACTGATCACTTCTCCACGCTGCGGCTTCGATACCGGAGCATCCGCCTCGGAAAACCATCCGGCAATAAGACGTGGCGTGCGCTCGCCGTGTGGCCGCGAGTAGTCCACCGACTGGCAGCCTGCACACGCAACCCCTAAAGCCAAGGCAGCTATCTGGATCGAGCGGGCTAGAAGGCAATGACTCGGGGGTGGATGAAAGGCTGGCATGAGCGGCGACGTCCTGATCGTGTATCCCTACGTGGCGTACTCGCCATTCCGGTTCCCTGCCACGGGGGCTTGATCAGGGCCAATTGTGCTGCCGAATCCTTTCAGCTACAGCAGCCACCAAGGGAACCAGGTGCCATGTCCAGACACTCAGTTCATTAAACATATTTAAGGATTGGGCCAGCTCAACCGGCTAGCCATCACACCGACAGGGAGAAGCAGCATGCAAACACCCTCAATCAATCGGACCACCGCAAACGCGGTACAGCCGCAGACACATACGTCATCTGGCACGGCTACCGATGTCCGGCAACACGCCAGACCAGTGAGCCAGCAAGCGTCCCATTCGCTCGGCAGCATTGGCAAGAGGATGGCCAAAAACGTCGGCAAAATGTTTCAAAAACCCAAGCCCGCTCGCCAGATCGTTGAAAACCAGCCCGTCGCCAGAGCGCCTCTCAGATCTGACTTGAAAAAACCGTCAGATGACCTGCAGATGCAGGCGGTGCAGTCGTCGGTGCCTGTACGCAAGGTTCGTTTCGATTTGCCTGAGAATCCGGTGGAGCAATCCAGTGGCTCGACCGGGCCAAAAGGCCCAAAAGGCAAGGGAAAAGCCGTTGAAGATACGAGCCTGACGCAAGAGTCAGAAGACCACCTTAAAAGCGACGATGACGTGCGTCAGTGGCCGCTACGCTCTCGTCAGAACGAAGCAAGTTCTTCGGGCACCACCGCGAATGAAACCATAGAGCCATCGGCGCCGCAGCCCGGCAGCCTGAGCCGCAGTAAAGCCGGACGTTTTGACGGACCGGCCGAAGAGCTGGTGCGGGCCGGTCAACAACAAAGCGCAGTTACTCTGGATACAAAAGGCAAACCGGACTTTTCAGCATTCCAGACACCCGGAATGGCACCCTTGCTGGACCAGATCCTCGCGAATGGCAAACAGACCTATCTGGCTTTACACAGTGAACCGGGTGCCGAGAACCATCTGTTGCTCGAGTCGAGCGGACATCTGTTGCACATGACGCAAAACGATGTGTCGCTGGCGGTGATCCGCAGCAGCCAGCAAACGCCTGCAGCCGGAGCCCAGAAGCATGCCGATGTCGGTCTGGAAACGAATGCCGGTCAGGCGCTGGTCACGGTCAATGGCGAAAGCGCAACACTCCAACTTCCGGGCAAAGCCCACCTGGCACAGATTACGGGCGTTCACCGCAACCCTGACGGTGAACAATTGCGCGTACATGAAGACAGGTTGTACCAGTTCGACACCGTCGCCCTGCGCTGGAAAATCCCTGAAGGTAACGAAGACAACGTCTTCAACAGCCTGACAACCGGCGGCAACGGGTCGATCTATGCAAAAAGCGACGACGTCGTCGTTGACCTCTCCAGCATGGAAATGCCGCACCTGGAGGTAGCCGAACTTCAATCATTTTCGGTCGCGCCAGACAACACGGTTGCCTGTCTGAGCGGCAAAGACACTCAGACGCTTCTGGTGGCAGACATGAGTCCGGGCATAGGCGGCCCACGGCATCAGAAGACGCTCAAGCTTGATGGGGGCAATGCACAGGCTGCATCGGTTGGATTGAGCGCTGACCATCTGTTTATCGCAGATACCCAAGGCAGGCTTTACACAGCCCCGCGCGATGCGCTCAAGGATGACGCCCCCCAGTTGAGCCTTGAGCCTGATCAGCAGTATCTACTTGAAGGCAAGCCGCCCGGCGGACACGACAAAGTCACCGGGTTTATCAGCGGTGATGATGGGCGCGTACATGCGCTGGTCAAGAATCGTCAGGGCGACGTTCATTCACATGCGCTCGACCCGCAAAGGTCGCGGCTGGAGAGCGGCTGGAACCTGACTGAAGCCCTGGCGCTGGACAACACCACCGGCATGCCAACGGTTGCGCCCCCCGAACCCGCCGCACGACTCAACCTTGACCGTTCGGGCCTGGTTGGCCTCAGCGCCGGTCGCCTGCAGCGCTGGGACTCAACGCCCCAATGCTGGAAAGACGCTGGAATCAAAGACATCGATCAACTGCAACGCGGTGCCGACAGCAACGCCTATGCGCTCAAGGGCGGGAAACTCCACAAGCTGACCGTCAGCCCCGAGCATCCCAATATAGTCTTCGGCGCCCACACATCGCTGGCCCAGACGGCGCGCTCTACCAAGGTGGAACTGGGCACGGAGATCGAAGGGCTTGAAGGCCGGGTCATCACCGCCTTCGCAATGGTCAGCGACAAACAGTTCGTCGCGCTTGACGACGAGAAAAAACTGACCGCCCATCGAAAGGACGGCGAGCCGGTCAGCTTCACTCACGAAGGATTGCAAGGCGATATCAAAACCCTGTCACTGGACGAAAAGCACAACCTTTATGCCCTCACCAGCACCGGTGGGCTGTTCCGTATGTCCAGGCAGGACTGGCAGGCGACCCGCCTGTCGGATCTCATGAAAGCCAAGTGGAACGCAGTCCCTGCACCTGATGGGAGGCCTGTCAAGGCGCTGTTCAGCAATGATGACAATATGCTGAGCGTGCAAGTCGAGGGGGCTGCGGATCAAAGCCTGATGCGCCTGAAGGGCGGTGAGTGGAAAACGTTTACGCAACGCCCTGTGGAAGAAAATGGCCTGAACGACACGCATCAAAGAATCAAGCGATCACACAAGAACTGGCGCATCCCTCTCACCGGACTGACTGTGAAACATGAGACAAATATAGGGGGGCGCGGCGGCATGGAGAAAAGCCATCGTGCGCCTGCCCGGGAATTCATACGCGCCAACATCTGGAAGAACACCCTGGAAACACCGCGCTGGATGAAGAACGTCGGCAACCACATACAGCATCGCTATCACGGCCGCGACGGTCTCATGGAGCTGTACAAGAAAGAGTTGATCGTGTTCAAGCAACTGGAGCTTATCCACGAGGCGGAAGGATCGGTGCCTGCGCCGGGCAAGGACCTCAAGACACGTATCGAGCAACTGAAAAACCTCGGGCCTCGAGGCGAAAAACTCGTCAAGGATCTGGAGTCGCTGCGCAAGGAACTGGAGGATCACAGCCATACAGCCCTGATTGCTATCGGACAAAGTTTCGGCACGGTGAAGAACCTTCACCAACAGGACGGTGTCCTCAATCAGCACGGAGAGCTGGCGAAATCGACCCGGCGTCTGAAACTGGGCAAGAAGCTTGAGAGCCTGGGTAAAAAGCTCAACTTCAAGAGTTCTGGCCACAATCTGATCAAGGAGCTGGATAACGCTCTGTCCCGCATCGCCCCCTCTCCCGCAAGCCCGACCGCCGAACTGCTCAAGACGCTCAAGGACAATGGCGTGAAAATCTCACACCAGAAAACCGACATGCCGCTGGGCCAGCGTCGCGATGCCGGCGAAGAGCAAGGGCTGAGCAAAGCCCGCCTGGCGCTTGATCTGGTAACGCTCAATGAACTGGGGAAATTGCTGGACCAGGCGGAATTGCTCACGCCCCAGAACGACCTTTCTGCCCTGGAGCAAAAGCTGGCAACGCTGCGCGATACAACCTATGGCGAAAACCCGATCAAGGTCATGACGGATATGGGCTTTACGGACAACGCAGCGTTGGAGACATCCTATGACTCGGTCAAAACATTCCTGAAGGCGTTCAAGAAACCCGACCACGCGGTGAGCGTCAACATGCGTGCGGCGACCGGCAGCAAGGACCAGATTGAACTGGCTGACAAATTCAAGTCCATGCTGAAACAGCTCGAACACGGCGACGATGAAATAGGCCTGACTCGCAGTTATGGCGGCAATCTCACCAGCCCGTTCGTCATTCTCGCCGACAACGCGACAGGGCCATGGCCGACAGCTGGCGCAACGGGCAACCGCAACTATATTCTCAACGCCGAACGCACCGATGGCGGCATTACCCTTTACCTGATCAGTGAGGCGGCAGGCAACGTCAGTGGCGGAGTAGGTGGGGGCAAGGATTACTGGCCGGCCTGGGTCGACGAAAACAACCCGGCGAGAAGCGTCGATATCGGTAACGACCGCAGAATGAACCCCGGCTTCCGTCTGGGTGGCGAGCTCACCGCCACTGCTGCGGGCAGCCAGCGCAATGGCGTGATCTTCAACGTGGCTGACGAGAACATCGACGCGTTCGTTGACGACCTGTTCGAAGGCAAACTGAACCCTCTGCAAGTCATGAAGAAGGCAGTGGATCATGAGACCTACCAGGCCCGACGCTTCAACTTTGACATCACTGCAGGCGGCACCGCCGAGTTTCGCCTCGGCTTCGACATTTCCGAGCAGGACAGCGATCCATTGTCTGCGGTGGCGCGCCTCGGCGTACTTGCCAATGTCACGGTCAACCTGATGTCTTACACGGACTACTCCCTGACGCAGAAAAACGAAAAAACCGAGCTGCGCGAGGGTGGCAAGAACCGCCCACGCTGGCTCAACAGTCTGATGATGGGGTTGCAGGGACGAACACAACTGAGCGGCACGCACACTAACCCGACTTCGACACCTGCCTCAGCCCCCGGCCCGACACCGGCCACCCAGTCTGCTGCCAACAACGTGGGCATCAACGCGACCGTCTCGGTAGAAGACAGAACCGTCAAACGGGTCAAATTCCGCTACAACGTGGCGACACCGATGACGGCCAAGAGTCTGGACAAACTGTCTGCCAGCCTGGGCAAAACCTTCCCGGACAACGCCACGAAAACCAGCCTGGCCGAACTGGCCAAGCTGACTGACGCTGCGTCTGGCGAAGCCCCGGACGCCGCCGTCAAGGCGCGGCTCGACGGACTGAAAGCGCTGTTCGCTGACAAAACCTCGCAAAACGACCAGCAATACAAAGCACTGCGTGATTTGAAGCGCGCCGTCGTTCAACATGAGTCATCGCTCAAGAAGCACAGCGTATTGGACAACGCCCGTTTCGAAACCAGCAAGACCAATCTGTCGGGGCTGGATTCAGAGAGCATGCTCACCAAAATCATGAGTAGTGTCAGAACGGCCAGCGCTCCGGGTAACGCGACCAGAGTTGCCGCATTCATGCGCAAGGATCCCAAACTCCGCGCCATGCTCAAAGAGATGCAAGCCAGTGACGGAACGCTGGCCCGTGTACGCCTGGAGCCCAAGGATTCGCTGATCGACAGGATCGACGAAGGCAGCCTCAATGGCGACATGACCCAGAAAGAGCTTTCCGGGCTGCTCGAAGATCGCAACCAGATGCGAATCAAGCGTCTGGTCGTTTTTCACACCGCCACCCAAGCAGAGAACTTCACCTTGCCGACGCCACTGGCCAGCTACAACAGTGGCACTTCCCTGAACGTCACCAAAGTCCTGGGACGCGTCAATTTCGTCTACGGCGAAGATCAGGACACACCGATTGGCTACACGTTTGACGGAGAGTTGTCGAGACCGTCGCAATCGCTTAATGAAGCTGCCGACCTGCTGAAGAAACAAGGGTTTGAATTCAAGACCTGATGGCCGCAAACGCAGAGCGCCGCATCAATGCGGCGCTATGCCCTACGTGTGATTCATTTACGCCTGCAGCAATGCCCGCGCCTCACGTGCCTGGATGATGAAACCACGGGCTGTATCGCAGAACTGCGCCTCATCCAGCACCGCCAGTTCACGCTGGGCACAAAGCCGAACATCACCCTGATCGACGGCGAACCAACTCCCGTGCATTCGAGCGACATCGAAGTTCAGGCTGAGCAGTTTTTGTAAATCCGCAGCGCGATCCGGAGAGCGCCCAACGCGGCAGTGAAAGATCACCATCTCGCTGTGATCCGGCATCTCGATCACGGCCGCTTCATTGTCCTGACTGTCATACAAGGCGCAGACGCCATTCTGAGCAGTGAGCGAAGTGCCCAGTTGTGCCCCCAGGGACTTGATGAGGCGGGAAAAATCAGTCGGTGAATTGTTCATCGTCAGCGTCCTTTAACGGTGCCATTGCGTGAGGAAAACCGCGCATCAGTGCCGGATGACCGGTGCGCGGGTAAGCGTTCAACGTGAAGGATCATTGCTTGGGGCTGGCTTTAAAAAGCCCGCTTCCATGGCCTCCAGCGGCGGGTCATAGGGAGGTGCGACTGGAGCAGATTGTTGCGCCCTGGGCTGAGGCGCACGCTGTGGCTGCGCCGTTCGTGGCGGCTGTGGCGTTCGTTGTTGCTGTGGCGTGCGCTGTGGCTGCGACGTTGTCTGCGGCAGGATCCCCTCTTCGAGCATTCGTAAAGCGTCGTCGTCGATCGCACCGTTTCTCGGCTGCTGAACGTTCATCATTTTTGGCCCTGGCTCAGGTTCAGGCGATACAACGGACTCTGTGACGACCGGGTTGTCGACAGCCGCTTCGTGGGGAGGTGGCGTCGCCGTCGTCTGGCGTTGAAACTGGCTCGTGAGTTTATCCTGCAGCGACGAGAAGCTGCTGCGCACGCCATCGTCAACAGCGCGCAGCACGTCGACAGCAATTTGACTGGGTGCTTGCAACACGCCCCTGGCACGGTGGTAGGTGTTCTCTGCCATACGAGGCAAGCCTACCAACTGATCAGAAGAGAACGTATGCGGGAGTGACTCTCTGTTCGGACGACGAACGTTGGTAAACGCGACTTCGGTACGCTCCAGAATCGGGGTCGCTCCGCCCTCGCCAGCGGCCTTCAACGCCTTTCCTTCAGCCGTAACCGACTGATTGGCGTACAGCGAGGACAAATAAGATACCGAACCCAGCGCGGCCAGAGCCATATTGCCCGCGATCCTGCCTGCACTCAGCCCACTATTGACGCCAGCCGCCGCTATTGCTGGCAGCTCTGCAGTCAACGCAGCACTCTGGATACCCGAAACAGCCTTGCTGTAGAACGAAGTCCGAACGGTGGCATCGCGCGGGTCCAATCCCTTGGCCAGTTCCTTGCCCAGTTCACTGGTGGCTTTGTCGGTGGTGAATACCGGAATCTGTCGCCCTTGCGGATCGGTGTAGGTGGCCTTCATCTGATAAAGCGCCTGAGCCGAGGCCGACACTGCACCGGCCATCCCTGAAGCCAACGCCCTGGCAGTGACCGTCTGACCGTTGATCTGATTGAAATCATGCAACAGTTGGCGTATTGCCTGACCGCCGCCAAAACTCATATAGGGGATCAGTTCGCCGAGCGGATGCGTAGAAGACACTTGAACCTTCTTCTGTTCAAACACCGCGCGCTGCGCTTTGACCTGCGCTTTCTCGGCCGTCAGTTCCTCGTCGGACTTTTTGACCATCACACCGTCTTGCGACTTGAATTCAAGCGGATCAGGAATCACCGATTCGGTATCGACGCCTTTGAGCGGCGCCATGCCCAGGCGCTTATCAAGGCCTGACGCCTGCAAGCCGGATTGCACCATCGGCTTCACCAGGTTGGTGACGCCTTCATGAGCGATCCCTGCGACCAGCCCTATCACAGTGGCTTCCAGCATACTGGCGTCGCTGCTTGAGCCTGGCACCGCCGCTCTGAACTCATCGTTGGTGGCAGAGCGGATAAAGCCCAAGTGCGTCATTGATGAAAGAAACTGGGGAATCGCAGCGGCTATGACCCGTCCCGAGCCTTGCAGAAATCCCATTCCGGCACGATCCGCGTTCAGCTCTTTGAGCTGCGCGTCGAATCGCGCATGAGCAGCAACGGATTTCAGATGCTTTGCCTGAGGCGATTTCGAAAAATCGTTCTGAATGTCGGCCAGCATGGTTTTGGCTTCGCCAAGCGTCTCTTTCTGGGTCAAAAGTCTGGATTTTTCCCCGCCTTCAGCCATACCCTCGAGCTGTTTGTCCACGTCCGCAAGGCGCTTGTCCAGATCTGCAGTTTTCTCGCTCAGTACGCTGGAAATCGCTTTGCTCGCACGTCCAGCGTATTCGCCCAACGCAGCCTGGCTGACTTCAAAGGTCTTTCGGTCGGGAGCCGAGCATTCACCTTGGTGCACGCTGGAAGCGTTGTGCATCAGCTGAAAATGCTCAAGTTGATCGGCGATCGCACCGGCATGGCCTTTGAGCAGTTGCCCGACCTCTGCCTTGTCCGGTATCTCGTCCTTATTAGTGAGCTTCTCGAGCAGGAGTTTGACGTCACTGGACTGGAAACTCTCCAGCGCAAGGTGCGGCCCGCACAAGCGCTCTGCCATGACCTCAAAGCCCACCTTGCCGGTTTCGGAAGCGTGACCGTTGGCCTCTTCGAGCATGCCTCCAATCAATAGCGCCGCATGCGCACTGACCTGTGGTGCATCGGTTGAGCGTGTGCTCGCCTGCTCAGCCTGAAACGTCGCCAGCAACTCAGTGTGGCGCAACGCTATACCCAGGTTCGCCGCATGCGACTCCAGAGAGGGCTCAAGGTGTTGACCCATTTGCCTTGGGAGTAACGGGGGATTGTTGCTGGGAGTGACCGCATTCGGGTGAGCAGAGGTAATGGACGGATTACCCTCCTCCGTTCTCACCGCAACCATTTGTATGTCGCCTGATCCCCCTACGCGTGAATTAATCATTGAAACCTCCCTTGCGCCGGACGCACGTCACGCTGCCCTGATGGCGGGACAGGTGCACTACTGCGAGCCGTATCGCCAGCGGCCTTCGCGATAAATCCGTGCTGACGCCATTGCCCGGCCAACTCGGCGAAGGACTTCATCAGGAGCAGAATGCCTTCGGCACTCGCCATCTCCAGCGCGACCGACCCCATCAACAGCACTCGCCCGGTTTGAGCATTAAAGGAAAATACCGGGCTGTGAGCGCCAGAAAACAGATGGAAGTTGGTGTCCATCAGAGCCAGCAACGACTGGTCACGATTACGCTCCGGCAACGGCCCCATATCGCCATAGATCAATACGGCACGGCCTTGCTCGCGGTTCTGATACTGGAGGGTGAAGTCGACATCGTCGATCTTGAAGTTGGCAGATTCGTAAAACCGTTCGGGCGACGAGATCAGGCTGAGGGCACAGATTTCATTGATGAGCGTTTTGTACTGTTCTTCGTAATTATTCATGGGTTGGCCTCTCCGTGGGCTAGCTGCGACGCCAGCCAGCTGCCAGCGTGTTCACTCTGAGTCGTAGCTGCGCGAATTCGGTTCCCTGCAACGAGCGCTTGATCGAGGTCGCCGTCAGCGCATTTACCACAGGTTCGCTCAACAAAACGGGAACCCCCGTGCCTGCGGTGCCACTCAACTAAAGCAACGTCAATGGACACCCACAATCGCGATTCAAATGACGGCGACACTGACACCCATCCTGATGCATTCAGGAGGCTCATCAGTGAACCTGTCCTCCAGGAGGTACGCGCCATGAGCATCGGTATTTCAGGCAATTCCTACCAACCCACAACGCCCGCGCTGGACTTTTCGGCACTGAACGGCAACGGACTCAAGCAGAGCCAGCAGCCCGGTCAGAGCGGTGATCAATCGATAGACCCAGGCGCTTTGCTGTTCAACACCGGCAATCAGCGCAACGTCAATTTCGGACAGCCCGCCGAAACCAAACCGCTGGACTCGACCAAGGACAGCGGCGCCAATGACGATCTGATGAGTATGCTTCAGCAATTAATGGACAACATTTCGTCCATGTTCCAGATGCTGGCAAAAATGCTCAGCGGACAAAACAAAGCCAATGAGCAAACCCAGGACCCAAATGAATTCCAGAACGACAGTGGCCTGGGTTCCGAGCCTACCGACAGCGGTGACGGTGGTGGCACCCCTGAGGCCACGGGCGGTAGTGGCGGTGGCGGCACCCCTGGGGCCACCGGCGGCGGTGGCGGCACGCCTGGGGCCACAGGCAATGGCGGCGGCACAACACACTCGGTAAATACCCCATCAGCCGGTCCTGGCCACACTTCAGGCACAGGATCGACGCCCGGCGCCAATCCTGTGCAGGTCCCCAAATCCTCCGGTGAGACAGTGGTGGTGAACGAAACCATCAAGGTCGCTGCGGGCAAGACATTTGACGGCGGCGGCAAAACTTTCACCGCCAGCAACAAACTGGGCACCGGCGACCAGAGTGAGAATCAGAAGCCATTATTCGAACTGGCCGAGGGGGCAACGTTGAAGAACGTCAACCTGGGTGAGAACGAGGCAGACGGTATCCACGTCAAAGCCAAAACCGGCGAGGCCGTGACCATCCAGAATCTTCATGCACAAAATGTGGGTGAAGATCTGATCACCGTTAAAGGGGAAGGCGGTGCCAAGGTCACCAACCTGAACATCCTCGACAGCAGCGCCAAAGGTGCCGATGACAAAATCATCCAGCTCAACGCTAATACTCACTTGAATGTCGATGGATTTAAAGCTGACGAATTCGGCAAGTTGGTACGCACTAATGGCACACCTGGCCACTCACAATTCAGCGATATGAGTTTGAAACTCAACAACATCGACGCGACCCATGGCAAAGCTGCACTGGTCCAGAGTGACAGCGAGGGTCTGAAACTGACCACAAGCAACATCAGAATGACCGATGTTGCCCATGATTATAAGCTCGCGTCTTCTACTGATCACGTTGAAGCTTGAGTAGGTTCATGTAAGCGGTAAGGGGGGCATGCCCCCCTACCTGATGCTTAACGTTTTCGGCGATTGACTAGCCTGCCGAACGGCCGCCTTCCTCAATATCAGGCTCACGCACAGTGCGATGACGCAACGTATCGAACGTCTGGCGCAACCTCTCACCTGTGTACGTCATCGCCTCCCCGCTCGCGCGCAAGCCGTCTGTAGCCAGCTTTGCCGTGCGCGCGGCAGCATAGTCCGCTGCACTCGACGCGGATGACTTCACGGTGTTCTGGATGAACGCCTCGGTTTTGTCCGTCAGCGTGTCACCGACGACATCCACCGTGGTCCATGCGGCAAACACAGGCGCCGAACCGGCCAGATTAGTGACCTGACTGACCAAGGCCTTGGTCACAGGATTACTGATAGTGCGGGTTCCCGCCTCTTGAACCTTACCGACAGCAGCAAAGCCACCCGCCAGTACCAGGCCGTTTTTCATCAGGCTGGTTCCGGTCATGTAGCCGGCGACCGCTTTTACTCCGTCAGTCATGGCATCCAGGGGCAAACCGGCCATCCGCTTGCCCGCATTTATCGCCGCGCCGGAGTAGCTGGCAGACTTGATCGCGTTATAGCCTTCGAGCCAATCCGTCTCCTCATCCAGTGTGGCTTTGGGTTGCTTGTCTTTAAGGCCCAGCACGAGCGCCGCGCCACGCTGATGGTCCCGCGCCTGAACACTGAGCATGCGATTGCCCAAGCCTGCGTTGGCCACCAGTCCACCTGCTGCTGAAACACTGATATCTACTGCACCCTGTATTTCGGGACGGGAGGCAAGCGCGGGAGCCAGAACAGTACGCAAGGCATTACGCGCCGTATAGGTCTGCACGGCAATGCCCAAGTCCAATGATTGCCGGGCAAGTCCTGGCGCATGACGTTTGACGGAAGCCGCAAGAACGTCGTGAAGATCTTCCGGTGCGGCTTTGAGGTAATGAATATCAGCGGTCGCCCTGTTCATCATGGCGGTGCCTATCTGGTCCATGGCACCGGACACTGCCCCTGAAATAAGAGGTGTCAGGGGCTTGAGCGAAGTCGGCAGCCAATCACCTTTGTTGATCGCGGGCTGCATGTATTGCAGTACAGAGGCCCCGGCGAACGGCACTGCCCGTAGTGCGCTTGAGGCAGTGGTGGCCAATCGATCCAGCATTTCTGCCTTGGCAAAGGTATCAGCGATCATTGCCTTGGTTTCGCCCATATCGACCAGAACTCTGGCACGACTGCTGACCAACGCATTGATCTTGTCGTTGTGCGCCTGATTTGCACGCAACTCATCGCCGTCCGCCGCGGAGACTGAACCGCTAACAGGCATTTTATGGACTTCGAAATAGCTATTCAGGTGTTCGACGATGTCCAGATGGTTCGCCTGATCCGTGACGCTGGCAGCCTCCACCGAGCTTGCGTCATTGGACGCACGAGAGGACTGCATGCGTGTAATTTCCAGGCTCTGAGCGCGCATGGAGTGATTGACAGACTGCATAAAACGTTCCTTTTCTTTGCATGAGTTGAGCGGCGGATAGCCGAGAAAGGGGGCACGCAAGATCGCGTGCCTGCCCACGGGCAGGTCTCAAGATGCCGATCTGATAGCGATGGATGACGCACAGATGAAAGGGCTCGCCCCGTTGTACGGATCGACATCCCCTGTGTGGTCACGAGCGGCTGTGGGGTTCCACCGGTTGTCGGGCGTTGGGCGATGAGAGACCGCTCAATGAAAATGTTCACTGCAGCAGCTAAATGATTAAGCCAATTAAGCGAGTGTTAAGGAGCGTTCCGTAGGTTTGTGTCATGGCTTGTTACAACTCGGTAAACAGCCGTTCCCCAATCCTGGACAGGAGTATCGCCATGACGGGTCTTTTTGAAAAAAAATGGAAGTGCTTCAAACGGACGCTGACTTACGTCGGCTGGTCGCTGTTGTGGTTGCTGTTGTGGGACATCGGCGTGACGGTGGACTTCATGCTAATGGAAGGGATTGGCATAGATCTCCCCCTGATGCCGTTGACGCTACTGTGTTCGGCTCTGATCGTATTGATCAGCTTTCGTAACACCAGCGCCTATAACCGCTGGTGGGAAGCGCGAACCTTGTGGGGCGCGATGGTCAACACTTCCCGCAGTTATGGTCGTCAAGTATTGACCCTGATCGACGGGCAAGGCACACGCCGGGAAAACCCGGTGAAAGGGTTATTGTTTCGCCGCCATGTGGCCTATCTGCGGGCACTGCGGGCGCACCTGAAAGGTGATGTCAGTACCGCAAACCTCGATGGCTTGCTCCCCGATTCTGAAATCGAGCGTTCGTCTGGCAGCCATAACTTTCCCAATGACATCCTGAGTGGCTCGGCGGCGATCATTGCTGACGAGTTCGTGGCAGGGCGACTGGACAGCATCCGGTTTTCCCGGCTGGAAACGACGCTGGTCGATTTATCCAATTGCCAGGGCGGTATGGAACGCATCGCCAACACACCGCTGCCCTACCCTTACATTTACTTCCCCAGACTGTTCAGCGCGCTGTTCTGCATCATCATGCCGTTGAGCATGGTGACGACCCTGGGCTGGTTCACACCGATCATTTCCACGGTCGTGGGCTGCATGCTGCTGGCCATGGAACGCATCGGCACGGATCTGCAGGCGCCGTTCGGCGACAGTCAGCACCGGATCCGCATGGAAGACCTGTGCCTGAACATCGAAAAGAACCTGTGCTCGATGTACAACGAGCCCGAACAGGGGCCGTTGCTGGCACACCTGAAAGCGATGATCGGGCCGATTGCGCCCCCAGTTCGTCAGGCGACGGCGTGAACTGATCGCAGGGTGGTTGTGCCCATAATCCTGTGAACGCTCCCCAAGCGCCCAACTCTAAATAGCAACTCGAAAACGCGCTCAAGGAGAACACATGACCGCTTCATTCAAGGTTGGCGATGCCGTGCGCTGGAATTCGGAAGCTGGCGAGATCCGGGGCAAGGTCACCAAGGTGCATGTAAAGGACGTGGAGTTCATGGGCAAGCATCGGCCCGCGTCGAAAGACAGTCCGCAATATGAAGTGAAGAGTGACAAGACCGGGCATCTGGCGATGCATCACGAGGATGCGCTGCACAAAGTCTGACGCCCGGCTCAGAACACGAACCCGTGCCCCAGTTCGCTTTCCATCCACTCCAGAAAGCGTCTGACCCTCGGAAAGCTGGAGTGGGCCTTGGGAAACACCAAGTGGTGCGCCGCGACCGGTGAACTCAACAGGTGCGGCGCGACTTCCAACAGCGCGCCGCTTTGCAGGTACTTTTGCGCCAGCAACGTGCTTTCCAGCGCGAAGCCCAGGCCATGACTCGCAGCTTCCAGCGTCATGTAGGAGCGGTCAAAACTCAGCGTGTAGGGTTTTTCAGGACGCGCCAGGCCGTGCTGGGCGAACAGCTCCGGCCACTTCAACAGCGTGGCTTCGGACAGAATCAGCTCGCCGTTCAGCAGGTCCGCTGCGCTGTTGACCGGAGACCGTTCCAGCAGATTCGGCGACGCCAGTACCGCAAAGGTCTCGTGGCGCACGGTGCGCACTTCGTAGCTTGGCCAGTTGGGCCGACCATGGCGGATATCGACGTCGATCTTGTCACGGCTGAAGTGCAGCGATTCGTAGGAACACGACAGGTTGATCTGTATATCCGGGTGGCTGATCCGAAACGCTTCCAGTCGCGGCATTAGCCACAACAGTCCAAAACTGGGTGACGAGTGCAGGCGCAGGCAGTCGAGGCTGACGTCGCTGGCAGCCCGCTCGGTCGCCACGGCCAGGCTGTGCAGCAACCCGGAAACCTCTTTCAGATACTGCTCACCCACCGGCGTCAGGGTGACGCCGCGAGCCGCCCGCACGAACAGTTGCCGTCCGATCATCGCTTCCAGTTTGGCGAGTTGATGGCTGACCGCCGAAGGCGTCAGGTCCAGCACTTCGGCGGCGCGGGCCAGGTTGCCGAAACGTGCCGTCTGCTCGAAGGCCTGAATGGCTTTCAGGGGTGGCAGGTTCGAGTGGGGGTCGTCATCGGCACGCATGGTTGCTCCGAAGCATCAGGAAGAGTGGGTTTTTGGCATTCAAGCACTGCTCGGCTGAAATGACGAGAGGTGAATTTTTTTCATCGACCAGTGAGGGTAGCGTTATTGCTCGCAGGCAGGACCGGGAACACTCTGAGCCCATCGATCACTTGAATCGAACCCATAAAAACAATCAGAGGACTCCCCTCATGCTGCTTCAAGGCAAAGTTGCAATCATCACCGGTGCTGCCTCCGAACGTGGAATCGGTCGTGCCACCGCCGTCACCTTCGCGCAACACGGTGCTCGCGTCGTGATACTCGACCTCGATGAATCCGCCGCACGCGACGCTGCCGCCGCGCTGGGCGAAGGTCATCTGGGCCTGGCCGCCAACGTGGCCGACGAATCCCAGGTCAAACAGGCCGTTGCGAAGATCATCGAGCACTTCGGCCGTATCGACGTACTGGTCAACAACGCCGGTATCACCCAACCGATCAAGACACTGAACATCCGCCCGGGCGATTACGACAAGGTGCTGGACGTCAGCCTGCGCGGCACACTGTTGATGTCGCAGGCGGTTATTCCGACCATGCGCGCGCAGGGTTCGGGCAGCATCGTGTGCATGTCTTCGGTATCCGCGCAGCGTGGCGGCGGCATCTTCGGCGGCCCGCATTACAGCGCTGCAAAAGCCGGCGTACTCGGTCTGGGCAAGGCCATGGCGCGGGAGTTCGGCCCGGACCAGATTCGTATCAACTCCATCGCGCCGGGCCTGATTCATACCGATATCACCGGCGGGCTGATGCAGGACGAGCGACGCCACGCGATCATCGAAGGCATCCCGCTGGGTCGCCTGGGCGCGGCTCAGGACGTGGCCAATGCGGCGCTGTTTCTGGCCAGCGATCTGTCTTCCTACCTGACCGGCGTTACGCTGGATGTGAACGGCGGCATGCTGATTCACTGACGGCCCATCGGCGGGCCGGTCAGACAGTGTGACGGCCCGCATTTGCTCTGGATCGATGACACGCCCGGCCGGTTTGCCTGGCGGTCTATAAAAACAAGAGATCAGACCATCATGATAACCACGATGCCCCTCGACGCGGTCTCGACCGCCCGTGCCAATGCCTACCGCAAGACCGCCTGGCGGCTGATGCCGTTCCTGATGCTGTGCTACCTGTGCGCTTATCTGGACCGGGTCAATGTCGGGTTTGCCAAGCTGACCATGATGAATGACCTGGCCTTCAGCGAAGCCGTCTACGGCCTCGGCGCCGGCATGTTCTTCATCGGTTATTTCCTCTGTGAAGTACCCAGTAACCTGATTCTGCATCGCGTCGGCGCACGCCGTTGGATCGCGCGCATCATGATTTCCTGGGGCATCATTTCCGCCCTGTTCGCCTTCGTCGAAACCGAATGGCAGTTCTACGCCCTGCGCTTTCTGCTCGGTGTGGCAGAAGCCGGTCTGGCACCGGGTCTGCTGCTTTACCTCACCTACTGGTTCCCGTCCTATCGCCGTGCGCGCATGACGGTGCTGTGGTTCATCGCCATTCCATTGTCCGGAATGATCGGCGGGCCGCTGTCGGGCTACATCATGGGCACCTTCGCAGGCTTTCATGGCTGGGCAGGCTGGCAGTGGATGTTTGTCATCGAGGCCATTCCCACGGTGATTGTCGGCCTGATGGTATTGGCGTACCTGAAAGACGGCGTGCATCAGGCAACCTGGCTCACCGATGACGAAAAAGAGCTGATCAAAAAGGAACTGGCCGAAGACAACAGCCAGAAGGTCGTGCATGCCTCGGTGGGTGAGTTCGTTCGCGACCGCCGTCTGTGGCTGCTGGCCTGTATCTACTTCTGCGTGGTGATGGGTCAGTACGCAATCACCTTCTGGCTGCCAACGCTGATCCGCAACGCCGGGCTGGCGGATCCGCTGCACATCGGCCTGATGACCAGCGTGCCGTACCTGTGCGCCATCGTCGCCATGTTGTTGATGGGTCGCAGCGGCGACAAGCACCGCGAGCGCCGCTGGCATCTGGTGCTGCCGATGATCGCCGGTGCGCTGGGCCTGAGCCTGGCGGCGGTGTTCGGCAACAGCCTGCTGCTCTCGGTACTGAGCCTGTGCCTGGCAGCAGCCGGCGTGCTTTCGGCGTCGTCCCTGTTCTGGATGCTGCCCACCACACTGCTGGGCGGCGTGTCCGCAGCGGCGGGCATTGCCGGCATCAACAGCTTCGCCAACCTCGCGGGTTTCTGCTCGCCTTACCTGATCGGCTGGATCACGACCACCACCGGCTCCAGCGCCATCGGCATGTACTTGATCACCGGCGTGCTGTTCATCGGCGCGTTTCTGGTCCTGCGTATCCCTGCCGCCTCGGTCAATCGTTGAGTTCACGGAGTCATCACCATGACAACCCAAGCGTTATCTGCCACATCCACGTCGCTGGCACAGCGTGCCCACAACATTCGTCGCCATGCCTTGCGCATGGGTCAGGTTCAGGGTCAGGGCTATGTCGGCCAGGCGCTGGGCGCAGCCGACCTGCTGGCGGTGTCCTACTTCCATGCTATGAGCTACAAGTCTGAAGACCCGGAATGGGAACAGCGTGATCGCTTTTACCTGTCGATCGGTCATTACGCCATCGCGTTGTACGCAGCCTTGATCGAGGCTGAAATCATCCCGCTGGACGAGCTCGAAACCTACGGTTCGGACGACAGCCGTCTGCCGATGTCGGGGATGGCCGCCTACACGCCGGGCATGGAAATCACCGGCGGCTCGCTCGGCCACGGTCTGGGCATCGCGGTCGGTGCCTGCCTGGGCCTGAAGCGTAAACAGTCGGCGTCCTTCGTTTACAACCTGCTGTCAGACGGCGAACTGAACGAGGGTTCGACCTGGGAAGCGGCGATGTCGGCCTCCCACTGGAAGCTCGACAACCTGATCGCGATCATCGACGTGAACAACCAGCAGGCCGACGGCCATTCCAGCGAAGTGCTCGCTTTCGAGCCCATCGTGGATCGCTGGCAGGCCTTTGGCTGGTTCACGCAACGGGTCGATGGCAACGACCTGCCAGCGCTGGTCGCCGCGTTCGACGCCGCCCGCCAGCATCCGGGCGCACAGCCTCGGGTGATCATCTGCGATACGAAAATGGGCAAAGGCGTGCCCTTTCTGGAAACCCGCGAGAAGACTCACTTCATCCGTGTCGACGAACACGAGTGGGACCTTGCACTGAACAACCTCGACGAGGGGCAAACCGTATGAGCACTGCCAACCAGAACCCTGCGGCGACACCTGCCGTGAAGAAGAAGCTCACCACGTCGGCAATGATCGCCTCGATTGCCTCTGAAGGTCAGGCCACCCGTTCTGCACCGTTCGGTCATGCGCTGGCGGCACTGGCCGACCAGCGTTCGGACATCGTCGGACTGTCGGCGGATCTGTCCAAGTACACTGACCTGCACATCTTCGCCAAGGCGCATCCCGAGCGTTTCTACCAGATGGGCATGGCCGAACAATTGCTGATGAGCGCCGCTGCCGGGATGGCCCGTGAAGGCTGCGTGCCGTTCGCGACCACCTACGCGGTGTTCGCCTCGCGCCGCGCCTACGACTTCATCTGCATGGCGATTGCCGAGGAGAACCTCAACGTCAAGATCGTCTGCGGCCTGCCCGGCCTGACCACGGGCTACGGCCCCAGCCACCAGGCCACGGACGATTTGGCAATCTTCCGCGCCATGCCCAACCTGATGATCGTCGACCCGTGCGATGCGCTGGAAATCGAGCAGGCCGTCCCGGCCATCGCGGCGCATCAGGGGCCGGTGTACATGCGGTTGTTGCGCGGCAACGTTCCGCTGGTGCTCGACGAGTACGGCTATCAATTCGAGATCGGCAAGGCCAAGACCCTGCGCACCGGCAACGACGTGCTGATCATCTCCACCGGCCTGATGACGATGCGCTCGCTGGAAGCCGCCAAGCAACTGCAGGCCGATGGCGTCGATGTCGCGGTGTTGCACGTACCGACCATCAAGCCGCTGGACGAACAGACCATTCTCGCCGAAGCCAGAAAACCGGGGCGGCTGGTGGTGACGGCGGAAAACCATTCGATCATCGGCGGTCTGGGTGAAGCGGTTGCGACCGTGCTGCTGCGCAATGGCGTCACGCCGACCTTCAGACAGATCGCGCTGCCGGATGCGTTTCTCGATGCGGGAGCCCTGCCGACGCTGCATGATCGCTATGGCATTTCCACACCAGCGGTCTGCGCGCAGATCAAGGCGTGGTTATAGCGGTCGGATGGTGAAACGGTGCTGAGTTCTGCTTTTGCCTGCGGGGCGTTGGAGCTCTCGGAGGTTACGACGGCAGCGATGGGCTGCGCAGCGGCCCTTGGTTGTATCTGGCACACCGCATGCGCAGGCCTTGCTGCCGGTTCCCGGCAGATCGCCGGCGAGCCGCCTCCCACGGTCCGGTGTTTGCTGCACGACCGCGCCGTGTCAAAGACATTGGGGCATCTTCAACAGCCCGGTGTCTGCTGCGCCTTTTGATGAGAATGAACGATGAATACCCACCACCTGCTCGACCCGGCCTACAAGGCTTTCCTCGATGAGCCTTCAAGCGTCTGGACGCTAGCTAACCTGCCCGCGATCAGACGCCGTGTAGACGCCGCCTGGAAACAGCCAGAAGAGGCGAGGCACGAGCAGTACTGGACACAGAAGAATCACATCAGGCTGTGCATCTATCGCCTGAAACACAGCCTCAAGCCTGCGCAAAAACTCGCCACGCTGCTGTACATCCATGGCGGCGGTTTCGTGCTGGGCCGTCCCGAAATGGTTGACGATTACCTTGCCGATCTGGCCAACGAGCTGAACGTCCTGATCGTGGCCGTCGATTATCGACTTGCGCCCGCACACTCCTTCCCCATCCCGCTTGAAGATTGCTACGCGGCGTTGGTCTGGATCTTCGACGAGGGTCTGGCACTCGGCGTGGATACGCAAAAGGTAATGGTGATGGGCCACAGCGCAGGCGGTGGTCTGGCTGCTGCCGTGTCGATCATGGCGCGGGACAGAAACGAGTATCGGCTGGCCGGGCTGTTGATGGTTTATCCGATGCTGGACCACCGCACCGGCTCGACCACTTCGTCAGCGGACAACCCCACCACCGGAACCCTGAGCTGGACTCGCGAAGCGAACCGGTTCTGCTGGGAATGCCTGCAAGGTGCATACGCACTGGACGATGATCAGGCGGCGCTGTTTTCACCCGCACTGACCAATGACCTGTCCAGGCTGCCGCCAAGCTTCATCAGCGTCGGTGCGCTCGACCTGTTTCTGGAAGAAGACGTCGCCTTCGCGCTCGCGCTTTCCAGATCCGGCGTGCCGGTGGAGTTGCATGTATACCCCGGCGTGCCGCACATGTTCGATCAGTATCCGGGCCTTCAGACCGAACAGCTCAAACAGGACATCACCCGCGCCCTCGCCTGCCTGTGCGCAGACGAGGACACGCTGTAGCCACTAAACCAGCGCTTCAGCGGGACCGAAGAACTCGTAATGACTCTGCTCGTCCGGAACACCCAGATCGTGCAGTGCCTGCTTGATGAACGCCATGAACGGCTTGGGACCAAGGAAATATGCCTCGACGTCCCGGTTCGCAGGCAACCACTGTTGCAGATGCTCCACCGCAGGCAGGCCGACAATGTTGGGTTGGGCAGGATCAGCAACCGTGTCGTTGTAGACAACATGGGCGCGGAGCTGCGGGTAGCGTGCCTGCCAATCCTTGAGCACTGCCTGAAATGCATGCGCCCCGGCATGGCGCGCGTAGTGGATGAACACCACGTCACGACCGCCAGCGTCCAAAGCCGCTTCGGCCATCGCCAGGGTGGGCGTGATGCCGACACCGCCACTGATCAACACCAGCGGCTTGCTGCCTTCGATCAACGTGAACTCGCCGGACGGCGGAAACAGCTCCAGCTCATCACCCGCTTCAACCTGTTCATGCAGGTAATTCGAAGCCACCCCGCCCACTTCTTTCTTGACGCTGATGCGATAGCCGATGCCTGTCGATGCAGCCGACAGCGAGTAATTACGACGGATTTCCTGCTCCTTCACTGTCAGACGCAGGCCAATGTACTGACCGGCCTTGTGCGCGATGACAGGCTGGCCGTCTGCAGGCTCGAGATAGAACGAGGTGATCTCGTCGCTTTCGGGTGTCTTGGCTTTAACCTTGAACATACGCCCGCCGCGCCAACCGCCTGGAGCGGCGGCGATGTTTTCGTACACCTTATGTTCGGCGCCGATGAGGATGTCAGCCAATTGCTGATACGCCTCGTCCCAGGCAGCAATCACCTGGTCAGTGGCCTTTTCGGCACCCAAGACTTCGCGGATCGCCTGCAGCAGGCACGCTCCGACGATAGGGTAATGCTCGGGCAGGATCTGCAACGCCACGTGCTTGTTGACGATCTGGCTGGCAAGCGGGCCGAGGTTTTCCAGACGATCAATGTTGCGGGCGTACATCAGCACCGCATTGGCCAGAGCGCGAGGCTGAGCACCGTTGGCTTGATTGGCTTGGTTGAACAGCGGCCGAACCTCAGGGTAGTCGCGCAGCATGATCTGGTAGAAGTGGGTGGTCAGGGCTTCGCCACCGACCTCCAGAATCGGGACGGTTGCCTTGACGATGTCACGTTGAATGTCGGTCAGCATGGGTCAGCTCCAGAACGTTTCGATACCTGGATAGAGCAACCCACGTGCCAACTGAAAAACCCAGTAAAATCAGCCGAAAAGCGATCATGACAGTCAAAATGACAGAGTCATAATGACTCCATTCAAGGCGAACAGGTCATTCGGACACGGTCCGTGGCTACGGGCCGCGTACGCGAACACCGGGAGCCCTTGAAGCACGTCTGAACATACTCACGTTTACGATGCAGACGGTTCAACGCAGGTAAGCCGCCCAGGCAGACACCAGCAGCAACACGGCCATGCTCCTGTTCAGCCATTGCAGGGCGCGCGCGGACTTGAGCAAGCGTGCGGACCCTGCGCCCAACAGCGCCCAGCAGGCCAGACAAGGCAGCGACACGAGAAAGAACGCCAGCGCCAGATGGGCCACGGTTCCCTGACTGAACACACTGACGACAGCCAGCGCCATCATCCAGGTCTTGGGGTTGACCACCTGCAGACCCGCCGCGCCGACGAATCCGAGGCGTGGACGGCTGTCATCGGGGCTCACGGGGTCAGCCGGGCTGTTGAAGATTTTCCACGCCAGCCAGGTCAGCCAGCCGACGCCGATGGCAGCCATTACGGGCTGTACGGCAGGCACCTGCATCAGCGAACGACCGACGCCGGTGCCCACCAGCAGCACCAGCCCTGCGGCGCCCATGCAGGCACCGAGAATGATCGGCA
Source organism: Pseudomonas sp. AC016 (assembly GCF_979253365.1). Classification (NCBI taxonomy): domain Bacteria; kingdom Pseudomonadati; phylum Pseudomonadota; class Gammaproteobacteria; order Pseudomonadales; family Pseudomonadaceae; genus Pseudomonas; species Pseudomonas sp. AC016. Next base: position 4,600,255 of record NZ_CEEDCC010000001.1, on the reverse strand, counting down.
GACTGGCTTTCAGACCGTAACGGGCGCTGTTGCTCAGCACCAGCAGATTGGTGGGGCCGGGGGTGATCGAGGCAACGAAAGCGAACAGCAGAAACGAAAGCATGACCGGACTCCTGAATGACAAGCCGTCATGCTCGCGCAATGAACGACGTCAGTCTGGAAGGTCTGTGCAGCGTGTGCGATACGCCGCAGGCGTCAGGCCATAGGCGCGCAGAAACCAGCGGCCCAGATGACTCTGATCGGCGAACCCCAGATCGCTGGCAACTTCAACAGGCTGCGCGCCACGGGCCAGAAGCCTGCGCGCCATGGAAAGCCGCAACTGCACCAGATAGGCGTGGGGTGGCAGACCGAAGGCAGCCTTGAAGGCGCGGGTCAGCCTGAAACGGTCCACACCACAGGCCAGCGCGAGTTCGTCCAGCCCCAGATCACGCCGAAAATGGGCGTGCAGATAATCCCGGGCACGCAGGGCGACCAAGGGCAGTCGAGGGTCATGTTCCTGTCTCACCCGCCAGTGCACGTGGGCGGTCAGTCGTTCGAGCAGACCGTCCAGCGCACTCTGCCGGATGATGCGCGACTCCTGGCAATGCAGCGCCGAAAAGGCAAACACGATGGATTGGGCCAGCCGCGGGTCACGCACCAGCGTGCTGGCAAAACCCGGCTGAAAACCCTGCGGTGCGTCTTCGAATAACGACGTCAGTTCACGGCCTATCCAGTGCGGGTCCAGATACAGCATGCGGTAGGTAAAACCATCGGCATTCGGCGCGTCACCGTCATGAACCTCACCGGGTTCAAGCATGAACACCTGACCCGAGGTGCTGGCATGCCGTTGTCTGCGACAGTGAAACTGCTGCACGCCCTGCTCCGTGACGCCGACCAGATAACTGTCATGCCAATGCGGATCGTAGGCGTGCCCACGGAAATGGGCGCGCAACGTCTCGATCCCGGTATCCCGGTCCTGAGCGAGGTCGATCCAGTTGGCTGACTTCATGAGCGGCTTGATTGGCTTGAGTGAGCGTGTCTGCTTTTATCGCGCGGCAGAGGCGCAAAGTCTAGAAGGTTTGTGCGCAGGCACGGGGTCGTCTATATTTGCCCCCGGCGCCTCCACGCCTCCATCCGCGGAAAGGGCTGCGCCCAGGACACTGCTTCACCCTTTTGTCATCACGACTCCCGACCTTCAAGCGGACAAGGTTTGTACAAGGAGCTCGTATGTCCATCAATACCGATTTCTGGTCCCAGGACGGTCGCATCAACCTCGAGCAACAGCGCAAGCGCGCAAAGGAATTGTTGCAGCGCCTGAAGCAGGGCAATGCTCCCGATCAGCTCGCACTGCTCGGCACGTCTGGCCAAGCGCTTGCGCCCACGCTTTCCGACGCACAGTGGCTGATTGCGCGCCAGCTGGGTTTCAGCAGCTGGCCCAGACTGAAAGCCCATGTCGACGCCGTTGAATTTGCCGCGCAGCACCCTGACTTCGACGCCAGCGACGAGCCACGGACCGTGCACTGGCGGTGCGGCAACGACATCGCCCACAGCCTGCAACTGGCCGGTTTCAAAGGCTCGTTTCACATGCTCAGCGACCCGCTGTGCATGGGGCCTGTTCAGGACCTGCCGGATGCAGAATTTCGAGCGCAGCGCAGTGACTTCATCAGCGCAACCTTTGATATGAATCGCGCCGATGTCGCACGCAGGACAGACGAGGAATATGGCCGTCTCGAACAGTTGGGCAGCGATCAACACAATGTCCTGTGGTGCGAGGCCGATGCTTACGACCAGCTCTTTCTGATCAAGACCCTCGCGAGCCTGAAGCGACTGCCGCCACGGCTTGAACTCATCGAAGTGGACCGGGTGCCGGGGGTTCGGCGCTTCATCGGCATTGGGCAACTGGCACCGGACGTTCTTGCCTGGCTGTGGCCACAGCGCAAGCCGGTGACTCAGGCCATGCTGGAATGCGCTCTCGCGGCATGGAGAGCCTATTGCGATGCCTCGCCTGTTGCACTGGCCGCTCTGGCTCATGACCCGCAACTGCCTCTGCGACTGCTGGCTCCAGCGTTGTTGCGACAGCTTCAAGAGCTGCCGGGCAGCGAGGATGGATTGTCGCTCACCGAACGACTTTCGTTGCAGTATGTTCAGGAAGCAGGCCCGACCACTTTTGGTCGCGTCTTCGCTGAGCTGATGGACAAGCGCGACCCCCTGCCCTTTTTAGGTGACATGATGTTTCAGGCGCTACTTCGGCCCCTGATTGATTCAGAGGCTCCTTTGCTGAAAGAAACAGAAACGGACCTGAAATGGCCGCAGCGGACTTTGGCACTGACAGCCTTGGGTGAGCGAGTACTCGACGGGGGCGCCTATTGGCTGGATCACGCGCAGCACCTGCGTTGGGTCGGTGGTGTGTGCATCGTTCCGGGCGAGTCCCACTGGACCATCAACCCTGAAAACCGACCGATATGGCGCGTTTGAGGACGTACACAGGGTGAGTGGACGCAGGAAAACACGGCCGAGCCAGACGACTTTTTTGTGAAGAATTTGTGACAAAGATGGCAAATATAATTGGAAAATAAATTCCATTAACTGTATGAAGTGGAAGGATTCTGCGCCCGAAACACACTGGCATCGGGCGCTGAATTCACACCCCCTATCGACAGTTAACAAGCCTGAGGCTTTTTATGAATTCGTCCTTGTCACGCCGCAAGATTCTTCAGGGTGCCTGCTGCCTTCCGGCTGCCGCCGCACTGATGCAAATGCCTTCCATTGCTCAAGCCGCTTCGCCCACTTCGCCTCGCACCAATATGACTGCCGACCAGGCATTGAAAGCATTGCGCGACGGCAATGATGCATTCATGAAAGACACCACCATCAAGACCGAAGGCAACCGTGATCGCCGTCTGGAAATCGCCAAGGGCCAGACGCCGTTCTGCATCCTGATTTCCTGCTCGGACTCGCGCGTTCCGCCGGAGTTGCTGTTCGGTCGTGGTCTGGGTGAACTGTTCATCGTGCGTAACGCTGGCAACACCGTCGACACCACCGCACTGGGCTCGATCGAATACGGTGTCAGCCAGCTCGGCGTTCCGCTGGTCGTGGTCATGGGTCACGAAAAATGCGGTGCCGTGGCTGCTGCCGTTTCGGTGGTCGAAGACGGCACGGTCTTCCCAGGCGCTATCGGTCAGATGATCGAGCCGATCATTCCTGCGGTCCTGACAGCCAAGGGCAAGAAAAGCAAAGACCTTCTGGAAGATTCCGTCAAAAGCAACATCCAGCGTACCGTGGCCCGTCTGCGCTCGGCTTCCGAGCCAGCCCTGATGAACCCGATCAAGGCAGGCACCGTCAAGGTTGTTGGCGCCTATTACAGCCTGGAAAACGGCAAGGTCGATTTCTTCGACGTCTGATACCGGGTCCGCCGTATCGGATACAAATGCCGGATAGATTCAAGCGCATGGATTGCGCCACCCTCCTTGATGTGGCATTGAGCATCATCGCCAAAAGGAGTGTCGCGTGAGCAAGGATTATCTGGCGTTTTTCAGCGCTCTGTTTCTGTCACGACTGGCCGATCAGATTCTACTTTTCATCGTGCCACTGGTTGTCTTTCAGACCACCAACAGCGCGTCATGGGCGGGCCTGGCGTTCTTTGCCGAGTCGCTGCCACGCTTTCTGGCGTTTCCGATCTGCGGAGCGCTGTGCGATAAATTCTCTCCGGTCCGAATCCTTCACATCAGTCAGGTGTACCGGGCTTTTCTGTGCCTGCTGGCGATGCTGCTGTACATGGTTTTCGGCGGACTTGTCTGGCTTGTCCTGCTGTCGGCGTTATGCGGCGTGCTGACCACTCAGGGCGTGATGGCGCGTGAAGTGCTGATGCCGCACGTATTCCCGCGCTACAGCTATGCGCGCACGCTCTCCTACTCTCAGATTGCCGATCAGACAGGGCTGGTGCTTGGTCCGTTGGTGGCCGTGCTGTTGCTGAACGCGTGGGCATGGCACTGGGTGGTGCTGGCTTGCGCTGCTCTGTTTCTGCTGGCGGACCTGGCCACGCTGATCTGGCAACGCACTCGCTGTCTCGATCCCTGCGCATTCGAGCGAAGGGACGATAGCGTCTGGCAATCAGTGACCATCGCAGTGGGGCATATTCGGCGCCTCACTGAGCTGAAGAAAATCATCACTCTGGCGGCCGGAGTGAACCTGATCGTCGGCGTGACACTGGCGACCTCCGCTGCGATGGTTATCGGTGAATACGGCAGTGATCAGGAACGCTATGCGGGACTGCAGATGGCGGGCGCAGCGACGACCATTCTGATCCTGTTTTTCCTGGCACGGGTAGTGATGCCGATGCAGGTGCTCGGCGTGGTGTCGTACGTGATGATTACCAGTGCAGCCCTGGTCTGCGCCTTGAGTCCAGCCATGAGTGGCTACGTGGCGGGCTTTCTGCTCATCGTCGGCTTCGACAAGATGTTCAACGTCTACATGCGCAGCACCCGCCAACAGGTCATACCCCGGGAGGACTTCGGCAAGACCGTGGGCGTCATGACGCTGCTGAACAACCTGTCACAGCCGTTTGCCGGCCTGCTGGTCGCGCTGCTGGCCGGGCCGCTGGGCATTCGCGTGATCATCGTGGCACTGGGACTGCTGACCGCCCTGCTCGGCGGGCTGGCGCTTCGGTTGTTTGCAGGTCGTACTGATCTGAAGTGAGCGATGCTCACGCCGCTCCACAGCAAACAGTGGAATGTGGGAGGCGGCTTGCCGGCGATAGGATCTTACAGACAGAAAATCAGCGACTGAACTGACGCGATCGCGGGCAAGCGCGCTCCTACGGTCCTTGTTTACTGCGCGACAGCGCCAGACCTGCCACAAACAAACGCGTCTGCTGCAGGTCAGGCCGTTCTAACCAGAACTACGAAACCGCGATCAGATCACACCACAGGCAGCGCGATCACCACCACCGCCCAGAGGCTTTGGATGGTCGGAATGGTTGTCGCCACCGGCATGCACCATCAGCGCATGGCCTTTGATTTCGGAAATTTTCTTCAGGCGCGGTGCCAGAACCGGGTAGTTCGCAGTGCCATCGGCATTGACGTACAGAGCAGGCAGGTCGCCCAGATGACCGTCAGCGTATGGCCCTAGATGCTTGCCGGTCCTGGCCGGATCGAAGTGCCCGCCAGCGGCAAGCGCGGCGACTTTCACGCCATCCTTGGTGCCTGCATCGCAGCTGCCGTTTTCATGCACATGAAAACCATGAACGCCTGCCGGCAGGTCCTTGAGGTTGGGGGTGAACACCAGCCCGTACTCTGTTTCACTCACCGACACGGTGCCAATCGGCTTCGGTGCACCATCAGCGCTGACCAGATTGATCGGAACATCCAGCGATGCGGCCTGTACGCCGACGGAAAACATGCCCAGCAGGCCCAGCCAAAGATAAGGTTTCATAAAGTCAGTACGTCCTTGATGGAGGAATCGAGGTTGAACGCGGATGAGCGTGAAAAGGCATCGATCAAGCGGCCTTCTTCGCTGTGCTCCTCAGCGTTTTCGGATACGACATCACCTGTGACCACAGCCGGTGCGGTTTTGATGCAAAAACTTCGACGTGCGTGCTCTGCCCGGCGACCCGGCAAACCTCTGCAGCCTCGGCTAACCTGACACAAACTCTTTCATCACTTACGGTCGTAACACCTCATGAAAGCCCCCTACGCTTTCGGGTTCTACAGTGCCTGTTTTGCGCTGGTGGTCGTTGTAGCCGCAGTTTTTTACAGCGCAGCCGTCAGCACATCGCCGGGCAGTGCCGCCAACGCCTATTACATTGTCGAGGCGGCGTCTTCGCTGAGCGAAGCGCTGGCGGTGATCGGTATCGCGGGTGTGGTGTTCAAGGCCTACGGCTCGTGGAAGCGCGAGACCCGCCAGCAAAAGGCCTTGAGCATCATCTGGGACGCCAATGTCGCGTTCCGGGAGATAGAAATCGGTTTCAACGAATGGTTTTTCGGCCCGACGGCCAATCAGAAGTCCGGCCACGATGTCGGCAAGATCAATACACTGCTGGCGGCAAGCGCTCTGGGATCTGCACTCAGGGCCTTCAAGAAGCAATGCATTCTGCTCGACAAGGTGGTGATCAAGGACCACTGGCACTGGCTCAACCATGCCGCCCAACTGGATATGCTGGCCCGGGCGCTGAGCGCCGAGGCGTTCGGTGCCGTAGGCAAAGGCAAGGTCACGCACACCATCGTCGATTTCCTTTATGCCCACGAAGGTGAAACCTGGAAAAGAACCCAGGCCGACTGGGAATCGCAAATGACCCTTATCGAAGAACAACTGATGTCGCTTGAAGAGCTGTATACCTGACAGCCCGTTGCTTCTGAAAGGCGCATCTTTTGCACGCAAGGCCTTGTTCCTGCTTCACATCCGGCCTGCAAATGAAGCACTCTGTCGCTTCCAATAAAAACCGACGACACACGCGAGCCCTCACTCTCATGATGAAACTGAACTACAGCGTATCGGCTGCCCTTCTGTTGGGTCTGACAGGCATGGCGCAGGCAGACGAACCGTCTTCCCACCTGGACAAGGTGGTGCAGGCCGGCCAGTTGTCGGTATGCACCACGGGCGACTACAAGCCCTACACCTTTCATCGCGAAGACGGTGAGTACGAAGGTATCGACATCACCATGGCCCGCTCGCTGGCCAAGAGCCTGGGCGTAAACGTGCAATGGGTACCGACTACCTGGAAAACCCTGATGCCAGACATGATTGCCGGTAAGTGCGACATCGCGATGGGCGGCATCTCCGTTTCGCTGGAGCGTCAGAAGAAAGCGTTCTTCAGCAACACGCTGGATATCGACGGCAAGATCCCGCTGGTGCGCTGTGAAGACCAGGCGCTTTACCAGACCATCGAGCAGATCAACAAACCGTCGGTTCGCCTGATCGAGCCCGCTGGCGGCACCAACGAAGCGTTCGCTCGTGCCTACCTGCCTCAGGCACCCATCGCGTTCCATGACAACAAGACCATCTTTCAGGAACTGCTCGACAAGAAAGCCGACGTGATGATCACCGACGCCTCGGAGGCGCTCTATCAGCAGAAGCGTATGCCGGGGCTGTGTGCGGTCAATCCGACGCGGTACATGCAATACGGCGAGAAGGCCTACCTGCTGCCACGCGACGATGTGACGTGGAAGGCCTACGTCGACCAGTGGCTGCACCTGAGCAAAGCCACAGGCGCCTATCAGCAGGCCCTGAGTGAATGGCTGGCCGTACCCGCCCAGTAACCAACACCGTGGCCTGAGTCCGTCCGGCACTGATTGCATGACGGGCGCGGCTGAAATAGCGTGTTGCAGAATCAACTGTCTGGAAGGCAACTGCGAGCATGAAGCCCACTAAACCCATCACCCGCGCGTTCTGTGTTGAACTGCAGCAGGAAATGTCCATCGCAGGCGCCCGTCGCGAATACTTCTCTCAGGAGCCGCCCCGCAAGCGCTTCGAGTTCCTGTGCTCGAACGAAGCCTGCCGGGCAATGGGTGCGAAGGTGACCGGGGTTCGCTACGACGTGAAGCCTCAGGACAACCCGACCTTTGTCGCCGCGCACTTTCGCGCCAACCCGCATTACGACCATCACCCGGATTGTGAATGGGTGGATACGGATGCAGACGAACCTGTTGAAGAACCGGTCGAGGCCAATGATCCTCAAGCGGCGCTGCGCAAGGCCAAGCGCAAGCTGGACGACTATATCGACGTGTTCGACCCGACGATAAAGGAGCCCGCCAAGGAAAAGTCCGGCGTGGAAAAAGCAGGCAGCCCCGCCCCGGCACCGGCTGTCAGCACGGCGCCTGCTCCGCCTGCAGAATCGAAGGCGCCACGTTACAGCGAAACCCGCACCAATAACCTCGAACGTCTGGTGGACAGCTATCGCCAGGCAAAGGCCGAGCTCTCACCCGAGGAGTTCAAGCTGCTGAAACTGCGCATTCCGGGTCAGGGCGAGCTGTCACTGCGCTCGTACTTTCGCCACATCAAATACGCCCAGTTGGGCGACAACGGACGTGTGCTGTACGGCGGCGGGCTGGTGGAACAGCGCTACGGACAGGGTTTCAAGTTCAAGTTCTTTGACCGGCTGGAGGGCAAACTGGTGACGCTCTACGTGTCGCCTGCGCAAATGCAGGCCTATCGCTCCAGCCGCTACATCAGCGAACTGCTGAGCCATGCCGATCAAGTGAAGTTCTTTACGGTGTATGCACTGGGCACGCTGACCAAGAGCCCTTCAGGGAAGAGCTTCAGCGTTGAGGTGGATGACTTGCGGCACCTGGCGATTGTGTTGGGACCAGAGAAGGAGCCTGCGGCCTGACCGCTTCAAACCGCGCTCATCGTGATACGCACAGTCCGGAAGAGACGCAAAACGGGGCCAAAACAAAAGTATCTGACTGAATACGTACCCGTGGTCGCAGTAAGACTCGGGTATAACGCCGAGCAAAAGCATGGGCATGATCGGCGTGCTTGAGATCACGCTGATCGTTCCTACGCTCCGCGTGGGAATGCCGCTCAGGACGCTCCGCGTCCGCTCTCGAATATGGCGCAGAGTGTGCCCAAGCTCCAGCGTTATCCACGTCATGCGCTCGGCTCACTGAATCCTCAGTCTGTGCCATTTGTGACGGGGAGCGTCACGGGATGCATGCCCACGCGGAGCGATGGGCACGATCAGTGTCGAGGCAGACTTGTGCATAACGCCGAGCGCGCAGCGGTGGGCACGATCAACGCCAGAATCAGACCTTGACGATCCAGCCCGCTGGCGGCTCGATATCACCGGACTGAACGCCGGTCAGTTCCTTGTACAGACGCTGGGTAACCGGACCCACTTCGGTTTCGCTGTAGAACACATGCAGCTTGTCCTTGTACGAGATCCCGCCAATCGGCGTGATCACCGCAGCCGTGCCGCACGCGCCCGCTTCCTTGAACTCACCGAGTTTGTCGATGAACACATCGCCCTCTTCGACCGTCAGGCCGAGGCGGGATTTTGCCAGTTCGATCAGCGACAGACGGGTGATGCCCGGCAGCACGGACGGCGACTTCGGTGTCAGGAACACATCATCATTGGTGATGGCGAAGAAGTTGGCCGAACCCACTTCCTCGATCTTGGAATGGGTCTGCGGATCCAGGTAGATGCAGTCGGCGAAGCTGTGCTTCTTGGCTTCGGAGCCCGGCATCAGGCTGGCGGCGTAGTTGCCACCCACCTTGGCCGCACCGGTGCCATTCGGCGCTGCGCGGTCGTAGCCGGAGATCACGAAGTTATTCGGCTTCAGGCCGCCCTTGAAATAGGCGCCCACCGGAATGCAGAAGATCGAGAAGATGAATTCAGGTGCGGTGCGCACGCCGATGTTGTCACCCACGCCGATCACGAACGGACGCAGGTACAGCGCGCCACCGGAACCGTAAGGCGGGATGAAACGCTCGTTGGCTTTCACCACCTGCTTGCAGGCTTCGATGAACACATCGGTAGGCACATGGGGCATCAACAGACGGGAACAGCTGCGCTGCATGCGCTGGGCGTTCTGGTCGGGACGGAACAGGTTGATCGAACCGTCCTTGCAGCGATAGGCCTTGAGCCCCTCGAAGCACTGCTGACCATAATGCAGCGCAGTGGAGCCTTCGCTGATGTGCAGCGTGTTGTCTTCCGTGAGCGAGCCCGCATCCCAGGCACCATCGCGCCAGTGAGACAGGTAGCGTTTGTCGGTCTTGATGTAATCGAAACCCAGAGTGTCCCAGTTGATGCTTTCGTGACTCATAACGCCCTCTATCATTTAGCGACTGCCTGGACGAGTCAGGCCATTGCCGTATTCTGCCAGATCATTCGAAACCTGAGGCTTGAAATAAATACAAACCGGTCTGGCGTTTTTGCATCCGTTCGAACCCGGCCTTTGAGCGTGCTGTCAGAACTGCCATGCCGTCATCGGCAAAGTCGATTATCGATAACTCAACAACAACCGCTTGCACCGACGCCACGTGGTGCGATTCATGTGCTTCAGCGGGATAGAGAAAAGCAGTCTCCAACCGTGTCGCTTGTCCGAGACCGACGCGTATTTGAGGGCTTTGTTGACGATAAAGGTGCGGCCTCGGTGATATTCCCGGTGACTGCGATAAGGCTCGATAGTTTTGAGGTCTGCTTCGAGCAGCACCTTGTATTTACGTGACAGATTGTTGGGGTGGCGTCGATAACGTGTCACAACGACCGGAAGAACATGAATCTCGAAACCCTGAAACGCGATTCTCAGGGTCATCTGAAAATCCTGAACCCTGATCTCGGGGTCATAGCCGTTCGCGTCACGAATGGCCTGCATGCGGTAAAGCGCGACCGGTGCCCCCACGACCACGGCGCCGCGCAACACGTCGTCAAAACCAAGACGCTCGATGTAATTGCGGGACTGGCACTTGGTTTCGTTGCCGTCGCAATCCATGTAGCTGATGAGCGCGCCGACACAGCCCACTTTCGGGTGCTGATCAAGGTACCGGGCACGAACACTGACGGAGGACGGCAGCATGATGTCGTCCAGATCCGGCGTGGATACGTAGACACCCTTGGCGTACTTGAGCCCGTGATTGAGGGCAGCACTCACGCCCTGGTTCGGCTGGCGATAGAGCTGGAACGGATACTGGCTCTGCAGCGCCTCCAGCATCGCAATACTGTTATCAGTCGAACCGTCGTCGACAATGATGACTTCGAAGTTCTCGTAATCCTGAGCAAAAATGCTCTGAATGGCAGCGTCCAGAAATCGCTCGGCGTTGTAGCAAGGGGCGATGATCGACACGAGCGGTTTAGGGGCAGTGTCCTGAACAGTTGAGGACGTCATAGGGGTAACAGCCATAATTATTATCTAGCCTTGGGCTTTGAAATACAGGGCGTTGCGTAACAGTTTGAATACAAGGCGCACATGATGCGACAAGTGAACTCGCTTTTCCAAGGCCAGCCCATGAGCATTTGTTCACTCGCAAAGGCGCTGAACCGCCTGGCTGCGTGATCAGTATCACGGCGACACGTCTAAATCCTACCTCCGAGCCCGTTATCGCATCAGGCACCCCGAAACCCAGGCGAAAAAAAACCCCATTCGGATGGAATGGGGTTTTTCGTAAAACAGGCTATCGGTCAGAACGCGTAGGTGACCAACAGCTCTTTGGTGACCTGAAAGTCCACCGACATCATCACGCTCAGCGCAGTGATGGTGAAGATGGAGAACACGAAAAGCTTGCGGGCCCAGACAGTATCGTCAACGGCCTTGTAGCCCTTCCATGCCATGTACAACCAGTACATGCCCATGCCCGCCGCAACGGCGAGGTAGTTCAGACCTGCGTAGCCGCCCACCGTCAACATCAGGGTCGCCACGAGGAACGCCAGGATGTAGAGCAGGATGTGGCGCTTGGTGACCAGAATGCCGCGCTTGACCGGCAGAACCGGAATCTTCGCCGCACGATAGTCGTTGAAACGGAAGATCGCGATCGCATACGAGTGCGGCATCTGCCACAGGCTGAACATCACCAGTAGCGTGAGTGCTGCGAAATCGAAGCTGTTGCTCACTGCGCAGTAGCCGATGACCGGAGGCATCGCCCCGGAAAGGCTGCCGACCAGCGTGCCGTGAACGGATTTGCGTTTCAGGTACAGGCTGTAGAAGCCGACGTAGATGACAAAACCGATCACCGCGAACAGTGCAGCCAGCGGATTGGCCTTGGTATAGAGCAGGCTTACGCCTGCAATACCGAGTACGGTCGCGTAGAGCAGGGCCAGTTTCAACGAAACCAGACCCTGCACCAGGACCCGGTTACGGGTCCGCTCCATGCGCTGATCGATGTCACGATCAATGCAGTTGTTGAACACGCAACCGGACGCAACGACCAGGGAAGTACCGATGACTGCAGCCAGAAACACGCTGAAGTCGATATTCCCCTTGGAAGCCAGAAAAAAGCCACCTGCCACCGAAAGCACGTTACCGAAAATGATCCCCGGCTTGGTGATTTGGATAAAGTGCTTCAGTGACATCTGGTATTCCTCAATGCGCCATCATTTCGCGGTGGATGCTGAAGATGATCCACAACGACAGGCCAACCAGCAGAACGATAACCATCGTGGTAAAGGCGAAGGCCATCACGTTGTTGCGTTGCACACTCGTGAAATCCAGGTGCAGGAAGTAATGCAGGTGCACCAGGATCTGAATGATTGCGAACGCCAGGATGATCGCGATAGTCATGTCCTTCGGCAGCGAAGGAGACATGACCAGGGCGAACGGGATGGCCGTCAGGATGATCGACAGTACGAAACCGATGATGTAGGACTTCACGGAGCCGTGGCTATTGTCTTCAGCCGGGTGATGTGAATTCGACATTACAAAGCCCCCATCAGGTAGACAACAGTGAACACGCCGATCCAGACAACGTCCAGGAAGTGCCAGAACAGGCTCAGGCAGCTCAGGCGCGTCTTGTTGGTGTTGGTCAGGCCCTTTCTCTGGACCTGAATCATCATGATCGCCATCCAGATCAGACCGCTGGTGACGTGCACGCCGTGCAGACCAACCAGCGCGAAGAACGCTGACAGGAAGCCGCTGCGGCTAGGACCGTAACCTTCGTGGATCAGGTGATGGAACTCGTAGATTTCCATGCCGATGAACGCAGCACCACACAGGAAGGTCAGCGCCAGCCAGCCCAGTACCTGGCTTTTCTTGCCCTTGTACAGGGCCAGCATGGCGAAACCGTAAGTGATACTACTAACCAGCAGGAACGCGGTTTCCACGGCCACGAATGGCAGCAGGAAAATGTCCTGGCCCGACGGGCCGCCCGCGACACTGTTGACCATCACGGCATAGACCGCGAAGAACGAGGCGAACAACACACAGTCGGTCATCAGGTACAGCCAGAAGCCGTAAACCGTCATGCCACCGCTGTCGTGGTGATCGTCATGCCCGTGATCATGATCGTGACCGTGGGCTCCAGGGTTGATTGCAATATTCGACATGTTTAAACCTGTTCCAGCGAGGACTTGACAGGAGTGTATGCACCGTTGGCCGCCAGGACCTTGTGATGCTCACCTTCAATACGCGCTACTTCTTCGGCCGGCACCATGTAGCCCTGGTCGTCACGTGCAGCGTGAGCAACGAAGACCGCGATGGTCGCGACCAGGCTTGCGCCGACCAGCCACCAGATGTGCCAGATGAATGCGAAACCGAACACGGTCAGCAGCATGCCCATGTACAGGCCGGTAGGCGTGTTGTTAGGCATGTGAATCGCCGAGTACTTGGCCGGAACGCTGTAGGCAGTGCCTGCACGCTTGGCGTCAGTGAACGCGTCGATGTCGTCTGCCTTCGGCAGTTCGGCAAAGTTGTAGAACGGTGGCGGCGAAGAAGTCGACCATTCCAGCGTGTGGCCATTCCACGGGTCACCGGTCAGATCAGGGTTCTTGGCACGGTCACGGATACTGACGAACAGCTGGATCAGTTGCGAAGCGATACCGCAAGCGATCAGCACGGCGCCGAACAGCGCGACGTCCAGGTAGATGTTCCACTCTGGCATGTCGGTAGCGTTCAGACGACGGGTCATGCCCAGGAAGCCCAGCGCGTACAGCGGCATGAATGCGACGAAGAAGCCGACGATCCAGAACCAGAACGCTGCCTTGCCCCACTTCTCGTTCAGGGTGAAACCGAACGCTTTAGGGAACCAGAACGCGAAGCCGGCAATGTAACCGAACACCGCACCGCCGATGATGACGTTGTGGAAGTGAGCGATCACGAACAGGCTGTTGTGCAGTACGAAGTCAGCACCTGGAATCGCCAACAGAACGCCGGTCATGCCGCCGATCGAGAAGGTGACCATGAAGCCCAGGGTCCAGAGTACCGGTGCAGTGAAGCGCAGACGGCCCTGATACATGGTGAACAGCCAGTTGAATAGCTTCACCCCCGTCGGGATCGCAATGAGCATCGTCGCCAGCCCGAAGAAGGCGTTGACGTTGGCCCCCGCACCCATCGTGAAGAAGTGGTGCAGCCAGACCATGAAGCCCAGGACGCAGATCGCACCGGAGGCGAAGATCATCGACTTGTGGCCGAACAGACGCTTGCCCGAGAACGTGGAGATGACTTCCGAGAACACGCCGAAGGCCGGCAGGATCAGGATGTACACCTCAGGGTGACCCCACGCCCAGAACAGGTTCACGTACATCATGGGGTTACCGCCCATTTCGTTCGTGAAGATGTGGAAGTCCAGGTAGCGGTCAAGGGTCAGGAACGCAAGGGTAGCCGTCAGGATCGGGAACGAAGCCACGATCAGGATGTTTGCCCAGGTGCAGGTCCAGGTGAAGATCGGCATGTCCAGCAGTTTCATGCCAGGGGTACGCATCTTCAGTACGGTCACGAGGAAGTTGACCCCCGTCAGCGTCGTACCTAACCCGGATAACTGTAGCGCCCAGATGTAGTAGTCAACACCCACGCCAGGACTGTATTGCAACCCCGACAGCGGCGGATACGCGACCCAGCCGGTCTTGGCGAACTCACCGACACCCAGAGACAGGTTGATCAGCAGCATGCCGGCAACCAGCAGCCAGAAGCTCAGGGAGTTCAGGAACGGGAAGGCAACGTCGCGAGCGCCGATCTGCAGAGGCAGAACGATGTTCATCAGACCGGTGAAGAACGGCATCGCCATGAAGATGATCATGATCACACCGTGAGCGGTGAAGATCTGGTCATAGTGTTCCGGCGGCAGGAAGCCTTCGGCACCGTTCTGGGCCATGGCCAGTTGGGTACGCATCATGATTGCGTCGGCAAAGCCGCGCAGCAGCATGACCATGGCAACGATGATGTACATCACGCCGATTTTCTTGTGGTCGACGGACGTCAGCCATTCAGACCACAAGTAGGTCCACTTGCGGAAATAGGTGATCAACCCGACAACCGCGAGGCCGCCGAGCGCGATCATGGCAAGTGTCACCATGACTATCGGCTCGTGGAACGGCACCGCTTCCAGACTTAATTTGCCAAACATCGTTTACTCCTCTGCCCCAGCAGCTGAATTTTTGCTCTTTTCCGCGCCTTCGTTACTGGCGGTTTCTTTCTCACCTGCAACAAGCTTCTTGCCTGGATTCATACCTTCATACTTGTCGATGATGATCTGGAACAGGTTCGGAGTGACCGCAGAAAACAGTTCAACAGGATTACGCTCGCTCGGCTTGAGCAGTTCAGCGTATTCGGTCTGGCCCAGCTTCTTCGGCGAGTTCCTGACTTCGGTGATCCAGTTGTCGAAATCGGCCTGGCTCACGGAATTGGCCTTGAACTTCATACCGGTAAAGCCTGCGCCACTGTAGTTGGCGGAGATACCGTTGAATTCGTGAACTTCGTTGGCGATCAGGTGCAGCTTGGTGTGCATGCCCGCCATCGCGTAGATCTGGCCGCCCAGACCCGGGATGAACAACGAGTTCATCACGCTATCGGAGGTGACCTGGAAATTGATCGGCGTATTGGCCGGGAACACGATCTTGTTGACCGTCGCGATGTTGTATTCCGGGTAGATGAAAATCCACTTCCAGTCTACGGAGACCGCCTGAATGGTGACCGGCTTGACGTCGGACTCAAGCGGACGGTAAGGGTCCAGCTCGTGCGTCGAGACGTAAGTGTAGTAGCCCAGGAACACCAGCAGCAGCATGGGAACGCCCCAGACCGCGATTTCGATCTTGGTGGAGTGCGACCAGTCCGGCGTGTACTTGGCAGCCTTGTTCGTGGCGCGATACTTCCAGGCGAAGATCAGGGTCATCAGGATGACCGGGATCACGACGATCAGCATCAGCAATGTGGCGATAACGATCAGGTTACGCTGCTCGATACCCACCTGCCCTTTCGGATCGAGCAGAGGTACGCCGTCGCATCCACTGAGCAAAAGCATACAGAAAAGGGCCAAGAAGCCAAAAAACCTGGGGTACCTTTTTTTACTCATTTCACGACCTCTAAAAGCAGCTTGCGCGGTGCAGTTGGGTTTCGACCGCCAACACTTCACCCTGCCAGTGCCGGCAATTTTTTTTGAATTGAACAAGGGCCTGCCAGCACGCCAACGCGACGTATCGACAAATCCGGGTTTAGCTATGGATTCTTATTTTGAGCTGCTGGAACTGCCCGATGTGCAGGGCAGACGCCTTCAGCGGCCATTGTACGCCCTCGGAGGCAAGCATTGCGCTGCCTGTTCAGGGTACACAGGTGGCGCTAAAAGGCCTCAAAATTGCTGATCGTCAAGTGAAGCCTGACGACAAGTGACGGGGATTGTAGATACGTAAATTTTTAATGACTATGCCTAATTTTGTAACAGTTATTCTCCATATTGGTAACAATAACCGCTGATTGGCTTTCACGGCGCAAAAAAAAGCCCCGATTTCACGAGGCCATTTTCATGAAAGCCCTTGTATTCAGTAAGGTTTACGCCGATTGCGAAACACACAGACCGGGACCAGGATTGCAGTCAGAACGAAGGCTGCCAGTGCCCACTGCGCCAGCGACAGTCCCAGTACTGGCGGATAAGGCGTCGAGCAGAACCCGCCGACCTGGAAAATCGTGGGAAACAGATCCGCCAGCGGCAGACCATCAACGATTGGCTGCAGGGTATCGATCCCGCAGCTGACCTCAGGGTTGGCCAGCACCCAGGCGTGACGGCCGGCAGCGGCAATACCGCCCAGCGCAGCCAGGGTCACCAGCACTTCGAACAGGGTCACGCTGCGGCGGCCAGGCATGGCGGCACCGATGAAGGCGAAGATCGCGATGAACAACAGTGCGTAGCGCTGCAGGATACACAGCGGGCATGGCGCTTCGCCCAGCACGATCTGCATGTACAGGGCACCGCCGATCAGGGACAGGCAGATAATCCCCAGCAGGACCAGAAAGCGTTTCTCGCGTCGCAGGTACATCAGGTTGTCGCTCATTCACACACCTTACTGAACTGATGAAGTGGCTGAAGGGCCCGAACGCCCGACATGCTCAGCCACCTGAGGATGGGGCGCGCAGTGTAGAATCGCCAGCCCCGGATCGCACGCGATAATCATCTCCCGGCCCCGCCAACTCAAGGGCGCAACGGCCGTACGGCTGAATCTGCCTGCCGGATGGTTGTGCACAGGCGAAGTCACGTTGCCGCCGCATCATGCAGACGGTTTCTGCGCAGCGATCGAATCTCTTCCTTATATACAGAAGCGTGCGTCAGTTTGTCGCACCCCCTCTATATATAGAAGGGCGCGGTATTTTGTCGCACCTCGGGTTTTGACCCTGTGAAGCGCTATCCTTTAAAAATCCTAAAGCCACACCGACGCGGGTCGATAACCTCTCAGAGAAAGATGTTTGTCGCCTCCAGGCGACGAAACACCTATAGCCAGAAGGTTCATATGTCCAAGAACGTCCGAGCAGATTCACTTTCGCTGCTCCTCTTCACGTTGCGCAGCGGCAAGCTGATGGCGATCAACCTGCTCAAGGTCAGCGAAATCATCCCCTGCCCTGCCCTGACTCACCTGCCGGAATCGCACCCGCACGTCAAAGGCATCGCAACACTGCGCGGCTCATCGCTATCGGTCATCGACCTGAGCCGGGCCATCGGCGAACGGCCGCTGGCCGATCCGGATGGCGGCTGCCTGATCGTCACCGACGTCAGCCGCTCCAAGCAAGGTCTGCATGTGCAGGCGGTCAGCAAGATCGTGCACTGTCTGACCACCGATATCCGCCCGCCGCCCTACGGATCGAGCAGCAAGTCGTTCATCACTGGCGTCACCCAGGTCGACGGCGTGCTGGTGCAGGTCCTGGACATCGAAAAAGTGATCCACGGCATCGCCCCCGCACAGATCGTCGTGCAGTCGACCGAACTGGCCAGGGAAGACGCCGAAGTACTGGCGCAAGCGCGCATTCTGGTGGTCGATGACAGCCAGGTCGCCCTGCAGCAGTCGATCATCACGCTGCGCAATCTGGGCATCAACTGCCACACGGCCCGCAGCGCGAAGGAAGCCATCGATGTCCTGCTGGAACTGCAAGGCACGGCAGCGCAGATCAATGTCGTGGTGTCCGATATCGAAATGTCGGAGATGGACGGTTACGCCCTGACCCGGACCTTACGCGATACGCCGGACTTCAACGACCTGTACATCCTGCTGCACACGTCGCTGGACAGTGCGATGAACAGCGAGAAGGCCAGGATCGCCGGCGCCAACGCCGTGTTGACCAAGTTCTCTTCACCCGAGCTGACCAAATGCCTGATCGAGGCCGCCCGCACGGTCGTGGCTCAGGGCATCTGATCCACAGACCGCTCGCCACTGCGCCGGGTCCCGACGATGCCTCGCCAGACCATTGCTGGCTGATGCGTCGGGATCTGACCGTAGCGCTACCGCTCGCGCCCTGGCCGCCGGGCGTCACTTGCGTCAGCCTGACGCCCCTACACAGTCTTCAGGCTCACAGCCTTCTGACGCTGGGTCATCTGTTGGAAGACGGGCAGTGGCTGCACCACCAGGACTGGCTCGGTGCTTTCGAGCACAACCCGGAGTTCGACCGGTCACGCTGTTTTCTGGCGATCGACAGCGATCAAGTCGTAGGGGTTATTACCTGCTGGACCAGTGCCTTCATCAAGGATCTGGCCGTGCACCCGGATTACCGGAACAGAGGGATTGGCGCAGCGCTGCTCAACCATCTATTCGTCCATCTGAAGCGTTGTGGCGAGGCGGCAGTCGATCTGAAAGTGATGGAAAACCATCGGGTCGCAAGGCGTCTTTATGAAAAATCAGACCTGTCCTACGTCGCTCGTCTGGCAGCTATGCGGAACTGATCTGGCATAATTTGCGCCCGAAACATTTCACGTGGAGACCGAGATGAAAGCATCCCTTCTGTTGCTGGCAGGTCTGGCCGTTGTCGCCACTCAAGCCAGTGCCTCGACACCACAAGCCTGGAGCGCGTTGGACAAGGCGATGCTCGACAGTTGCCTGAAAGCCAGCCAGCTCAAGAACGTTTCAGCCGTCGGCAACAGCGCCCAGTTTGATGACCGGGTCGGCTACAGCGCGCTACTGTTGAAAGGTCGCTATCCACAAAAACACATGAACAACCGCCCCGGCACCGAGCTGTGTCTGTACAACCGTAAAAGCAGGCAGGCCAGCGTGACTGAGTGGGACAGCATCACCCCGTCGCCTGCCCGCTAGACCTGTGGCGCGCAACTTGCTTCATGGCCTGCATCAGTCGGAACGATGACAGCCTTGTCGTCACCCCGGCGCCCGTCATGGACAGGTTACCGACCCAATGAACACCCAGTTTTCCTGCACAGGTTGCGGCGGCTGCTGCACCGATCATCACGTACCGCTGACACTCACCGAAGCCACGCAGTGGGCGGCGGACGGCGGCACGGTGATCATCCTGACCGAAGCCTTTCTCGGTAACGGTTATGGCGTTCCCGAAGCGCAACTGACGCACGCCACCCGACGCTCGACCGAAGTGAACAGTGGCCTGACCACGGCGTACGTCGCCATCACCTTCGCCGCCTACAACGTGGGCCGCTGCCGGAATCTTGACGAACAGAACCTCTGCGGCATTTACGAGCGTCGCCCGCTGGTGTGCCGGATCTACCCGATGGAAATCAATCCGCACATCCCGCTGCGTCCTGAAACCAAGGGCTGTCCGCCGGAGGCCTGGGAACAGGGTCCCGATCTGATCGTCGGCAACACGCTGGTCGATACGCAACTGATGGCGCTGATCGAGCAGTCACGCCAGGCAGACCGCGATGAAATCGAGGCCAAGCGGGCGATCTGTCAGACGCTGGGAATTCGCACCACGGCCCTCAAGGGCAACGGGTTCGTGGCGTATCTGCCGGACATGGCCGCCTTCGCGGCAGCCATCGAGCAGGTTGCCAGCCACGAGAGCGAATTATCGGCAAAAGCCAACTGGGAATTTCATGTCGCAGGCCAGACGGTCATCGACACGCTGAAGGCGGCAGGTGCCGACGTGACACTGAGAGAACCGGTTTCCTACCTGTTCATTCCGCTGCAGGCAGCCTGACTCAGCGCTTGCCCATGGAACGACGGGTTCCGGACGGCGCGGCACCTGGCGTTTTGTGATGGCCGGATTTGTTCGACTTCTGATACCAGGCCTGATCCTTGTCTTTTTTGGCCTGTGCGAACTCCGACGGCTTGAACGGAAAGCTGAACGGGGCAATCGCAGCCTTCTTGTCGGCAGCGTCTACGGAGTCGGTTGCGGCTTCTTGAACAGAGGGTTGTTCAGGAGTGGTCATGGTGTCACCAGAAAGTCGAAATGGCCGGGCGAACGCCCGCGGTCGCGCAGCATACAGCAAACCTCGAACGCCCGCCCGAGCCTCCTGTCGCCCTTACCGATAGAACAAATCAACCATGATTTGCGCATCAAAGGGCCCGACTTGCGGCCGAGTGCTGTTCCAGACCAGTTCGGCATTGAAATCCGCTCTTGAAGCCTGGGTATCGCCCAGCAATTCAGCCATGTGGAACGGTTCGTTGTAGCGCAACGCCTTGCCTCCCAACGCACCGCTGATGCGGATGCCCAGCGACTGATTGTCGGCTGGCAGCAACAGATCGCCCGCGCCCGAAATCATGCCGCTCACCGGACGAAAACGCGCATTGATGCTGAAAGGTGAATCGCAGTTGCGACGGGTCAGCAGTGAAAATGGCTGAGTGGCGAAAACCTTGCCAACGGCGACGTTCTTGATGGGTATCGCACCGAACTCCACGGTCTGTGGTATCACTTGCAGATCGGCGTCGCAGGCCACGAAGCGCAGACCGGTGAGGCTGTCGATCACATAACTGAGACTGCGCCCCGGCAACGGTTGCAGACCCGCACCGCTGTCGAGCTGGAAGAAACGGTAATCGAGCAGAGTGCTCGCAACACCCGATGGCGGGGTTGCGCCGAACTTCTGGATGAACACCGAAAACGGCAGATTGAAACGGATTTTGGGGCAATCGTCGATGTTCGCATCGCCTTCATGGCACGCAGGCAGGTACTGCCCGGTGGCAACCCGTCCGCTGCCTTGCACATAATCAATTCCCCTGTAGGTCAGACCCGCACGAATGCCCTGTCCGATCATGATGTTGTCCGGGTTCAGGTAGAGGGCAATCTCCTCCTGAAGTGCCTGTTGACCATCCTTGGCACACTCGACCTGGACGTTCATAGGCTCGGAGCGCCAGACCACTTCGCCGTTCGGGACCGTGGCGGGAATGGCCACCGTACTGCTCAACTGACCATGAACGAGGGTTTCGCCCGCACCCTGTGTCTTGCAGACCAGCGCAAACGCGGGCGCAGGGCTCAGCAGCATCAGCAATGCGGCAGCGCTGAACCGGCGGCGCACGAAGAAAGATTTCATATCAACAGGATTCCTGAGGAGAGTGGTTTTCCAGAAGACGGGCGCGGGCCGATGCCTGGCCGTTCAGATGCACGCAGTAGCCACGCAGGCCGCCGTAGTCGGTCAGCGCCTTGAACGCGAGACGGCGCAGGACGGACCGTTGCGTGCTCGCCGGGACCGGCAATTCGATCCGCGCGCCGGGGGCCAGCAACAGGTGGTCGCTGACCTGAACACCCTCCAGGCTCAGGGATTCAAGGGAGACGTGGTAAGCCGTAGGGTTGCTGACCTGCAACTGCGTCATGCCCGTTCCGTTATGCGTCATCGTCCAGTTCAGTCGCTCGGTGGACTCGGCCGGATCGCCCGGCAGCCCGACGGGTCGGTAAAACACGTTGATGCGCTGACGTACGGCGATCGTGAGTTGTCGGTTGCCGCTTTCACGCCTGGGAATTTCAAGCACCGACAGGTGCAGCAGGGATTCCCGGTCATCCGGCATCCCTGCCCCTTGATACAACACACGCAAATCATGCCTGCCGCCCGCACCGACCCGCGAAAGAGGTGGCGTCACCACAAAGGGCAGAAGCCGGGGCGACACCGATGACGTTTCATCATCCGAAGGATCACTGAGCCAGGCCTGAACAAGAACCTCTTCCTGCCCGGGGTTGCGCATCTCCAGGCTGACTTCCCGGTACCGGCCATCGAAGATGAGCCGCGTCCCGGTCAGCGACAGTGCACCCTGCGCGCAGACACTGATCAGTGACAGCACCGCCAGAAGCAAGAGTCGGTAAGCGCACGTCATTGGCAGATCACCTTGAGCCGTTCATAGGCCCGTGCCGGGTCTCTGGGCGGCAGCACGAAAGGCGCTTCGCAACGCTGATCAGACCAGCGAACGTGCAAACGGCCACTGTCCTGATCACTCAACACCAACGCCTGACTGCTCGGGTCCACCACCGCGAGCGCCCTGCCCTGCCCGTCCTCGACACTGGCCCCCAGCGGCACCTTGCTGCCATCGGCACGCACCAGTTCAAACTGCACGCGGCGACCCACCGCCGCTTTGAAGCTCACCAACGGTACGGCTCCGCGTCGAGGCACGATCTGGGTGATGGCGCTTTCCAGATCGATGTCGGCACCCAGTTGCCGGGTGTCCAGGCTGACCCAGTTGGTGCGATAGGGCTGCGCATAGGGCATCACCGCATAACCGTTGGCGGCGGTGGCCACGTTGTTGAATGACCTGAGCCGAGCCCCGCTGACATCCGGCACATGCACCAGCGCGAAGGTTTCGCCCAGCGGCTGGCCCAGATTGATGCCGCCAGCGTGAGCGACGACAGAACCGGTAGCACTCAGGGTCAACGCGTCATAGTCCTGGCCCTGGCTGTAACCGGCTTCGAACCGGCCGTAAGGCAGAGTGGTATTGACCTTACCCGCACCGTAACTCCCGGAACTGCTGTCACGTCCGGTCTGCACGGAATAGAACGTGTCGCGGTCATCAAGCACCTGACCATTGAGGCCCGCCTGCACGCTGTAATCGCCAGCACTGCTGCGCACCCCATTGAACGAAAGACGTGACGAACCCGGACTCGTGCCCAGCGGCAGGGTCACACTGAAAGCGATCCGAGTGTCCGGGGTCGCATCGCCCGAACGGCTGAAGTCCTGATTACGCTCCACGGACAGGCTGTAATTGATACTGCGCCAGGCCGCGTTGTACGACAGATAAAGCTGCCGGGTCTTGCCGGGCAGGTTCCAGTAGCGCTGCTCGGAAGCCGTCAGGCTCAGGGAGGCATTTTGCGCAGGCAGCACCTGAGTGACGTTGAGCTCCAGCCGGTCCCTGGGCTGGCCGCCCGGGAGTCCGTTCACTGGATCCCCCGTCTCGCTGACGTGCTGATTGAGCGTCCGGTATTGTTCGGTGGAATAGCGATACCCGGCGATGGCCAGGGTGGTGTCCGTCACATCCAGTGTATTGGCATAGCGAACCCGCAGGCTCTGGCCCGCGAGCGTCTGCGGCTTCTGCTGACTGACCGAATGGGTGATATCCAGAGAGACCGCGCCGACACCGGTGTTCACCCCGGTGCCGATGTTCGTGGCCTGATAATCCTCGGCCAGTTGCAGTCCGCCAAAGCCGGTCATTCGCTCTGACAGACCGTAGATCAGCGCGGCGCTGGTGAAGGCCGGAGAATCCTGACCGTCGTTGTCGACCTGCCCGGCAGCCAGGCTGAAGCGCAACGCACCTGCTGGCACCATGATCGGCAGCGACGCATACGCCTGGGTGAATGAACGTCGGCGGCCATCGGCTTCAATGATCGTGACATCAAGATCGCCGTTGGAACCGCTGGGGTAAATGTCCGTGATTTCGAAAGGGCCGGGTGAAACATTGCCGCTGTACAGCAGGAATCCGTTCTGGCGAACCTCGACCGTGGCGTTGGTCTCGGCGGTTCCGCGGACGACCGGCGCATAATTGCGCTCACTGTCAGGCAGCATGCCGTCATCCGAGGCAATCGACGCGCCTCTGAAGCGAACGCTGTCGAACACCTGCGAATCGCTGAACGTCTCACCCAACGTCAACTGGCTTTTCAGGGCGGTGATGTCGCGCTGAGCGAACGTACGATTGCCCCGATAACGCCATGAGCGATCTGCGCCATACAGCAGTGAAGACTCGTTGCGCAGCCGCCAGGCGCCCAGATTCACACCGTTGCGCAGTCCCATGTAGTACTGGTCGGTATCGAGGTTCTGATTGCGCCGTCTGACGGCATTGGCGTTGTAATTGACGAACGCTGCAGGCTCGCCCTCGTCCCACAACTGCGGTGAGACATAACCTCGGGCACTGCGCGCCATAACCGCCTGCGGAACGCTGATGTTCAGGCGCAAGGCGCCTGGATGGTATTCGACCCTTGCAAACTCGACCTGCGCGGGCAGATCGAAACACGCTTCGTCCGGCTCGCCGGTGGCAGGCAAACGGGCCGGATCGAGTCCGAAACCCTGCAACATCTCAAGCGTCAGACAAGGCTCGATCTGGCCGGAACGCCGGTTTTTTGAAAATGCCACATCACGCCGTCCGCTCAGCGTCCGGTTCACGTAGATGTCCACACGGTAGATACCCGGCAGAACGCTGTTGGCGCGCAGGAACTCTTTCAGGTCCGGGGGCTGCTCGCTGCCCTGAATGAACGCGGTATTGAACTTGACCGGGGTCGTGATGGCCGGGCCATCCGGTCCGGCCGCGAAGGCGGTGCAAGAACAGCTCAGCACCAGACTGATACAGACCCGACTGCGGCGCGATACCCACGTGGTACCGGGTCTCGAGCAATGTCCGGGATACAGGCGAACAGACTGTGCAATGACGCCCATGTCTTTTTTGTGCCATTCCATAGCGATCTTTACTCTACTTCGGATATATCGCACGCCGCGCAATCCTTCGCACAGACGCAGGGCGACAGGACCGGCCCGGCTAGCGCGCCGCAGCCTTGCTTGCGTAAATGACTCCGCCGTCGTCGAGTCGGGCCTGATAAGGGTCCTGTCCGCCGAAATCGTTGATGCTGATAAAGCTCAGATCCAGTGGCACCGCAGCGCTCTTGCCCCGCAACGGCAGGCTAAGGCTCTGATGAGGCGCAAGCATCTGGCGGTCCAGACTGGCCAGTTCGGCGCCGCGCTGACGAACCGAAACCCGCAACATCGACACGTGATAGGGCCCTGGGTTTTCAATGGACAGAACATCACCTCCGGCCCAGCGCCAGCGCAGTTTTTCGGGTGCCTGCAACGGATCACCGCCCAGTCCCTGGGGCCGAAAAAACACTTTGATGCGCTGGCGTATTGCGATTTGCAGCGTGTTTTCTGCGGCGGTCTGGGGTATTTCCTGAACATTGAGCCAAAGCACCGACTCGCGGTCGGTCGGCAGACCGGCGCCGGAATGGATGATGCGCAGCAACTGTTTGCTGCCACCGGCCATACGCGCCAGGGCTGGCGTGACGATGAAAGGCAGATCCGGAGTCGCCTGTGCACCGACCGCGCCAGGCGTCTCAAGCCAGGACTGCAGAAGAATTTCTCCACCGCCGCTGTTCTGAACCCCCAGGCTCGCCTCCTTGTCGCCTCCCTGATAAATGACGCGCGTCGTATTCAGCACGATGCCCGCCTGAACGGAAGACATGGTCAATCCCATCGCAAGCAGCACGATGTAACGAAAAAAGTCGAGAAGCATACTGGGCACCCGCCTCTGATGAGCATGAAACAGGGCGAGCGAAGCCCGCCCTGTCAGGCCGTTACTCGTAATCCATTACGAACGGCATGAAGCCATCGGCGTTACCAGGATTGGTCGGCGTGCCGTTGAGCACGTAGACCGCGCCAAAGTTGATCTCGGCGGTTGCGCCACCGACACCATCCTTGACCAGCGACGTGTCGATGGTTTCGCTGCCACTCAGGTCCATCAGCACACTGGAAGCATTGAGCAGACCGATACCGACACCGTCCGCCGCACCGGTGGTGCGCAACAGTTTCGAATCGTTATTGTCCAGTCCACTGCCGTTGCGAGCGGTGAACCGCATCTTCACCATGTTGTACTGATCGGCCCCTGCACTGCAGTTGACCAGTAACTGAATAGGTGTGGCGGTTTCATATTTGGTTTCGCTGGAGAGGCCGATATCGGAAAACGAAACGTTGCCCAGATCGACATTGATCTCACCCGGATTATTACCAGCGCTCACGCCGGTCCCCGGCGCCACATCGCAAGAGATATTGGTGAGTGTGCCATTGAAGATCAGTTTGCCGTTGTTTGCCGCATTGGCGGTGCCCGTCAGACCCAAACTTATAGCGCCCATGACTGCCAGTGTCAGAGAAAGCTTTTTCATGCTAACTACCTTCCTTGTGTTATTTCGTGTGTGCCCATGTTCGGACGGCGAGCACTATAGGTCCCGAACTTTTTGACCGCT
The DNA here is from genome assembly GCF_979253365.1 of Pseudomonas sp. AC016. Taxonomy (NCBI): domain Bacteria; kingdom Pseudomonadati; phylum Pseudomonadota; class Gammaproteobacteria; order Pseudomonadales; family Pseudomonadaceae; genus Pseudomonas; species Pseudomonas sp. AC016. The sequence goes on along the minus strand of NZ_CEEDCC010000001.1, from coordinate 4,574,063 downwards.
GTCAGGGGGATTACTTTGAATGAGCGGACACGACCACACGGCACGCAGGATGCATCTGTAGGAATAACCAGAATAACCGTACAGGCCACGGTTTCAGAGCGTTACAGGTAATACCCAAGCACATACATCAACCAAATGATTGCCGCAGGCATACTGAATAACAAAAAAGGGAAGTGCGCAGAAAAACTGCATTGTCGGACAATAACCTGTCGCCGCTGAAGAGGCGACAGGTTATTTGATAAGCGCCAGGGGATTTTATTGATACGTCAGCGTTACCAGGCCGGCACGTGCCGCCACCGTCGGTTGTCCGGCTGTCGATGAAACAGGCAAGGCAGGCAACTCCTGATACACGGCGACAAAGGGAGCGCTGTTATCGGCGCACGCATCTTTCACTGCACTGATCTGTATCGTAATGCCCGGCGAAACTGTCAGTGATCGCAGGTCCTTATTTGCCGAGCCCGGTGCGGATGCCGACACTTCGCAACTCGAATTGACGACACTGCCATGGAAACTCAGGGTACCGTCACGCGCGAGCGAAAGACTGGAAGCCAGCAGCAACGGAATAAACACGGTCGCCGCCCTACCGGAAGGCGTGGACAGGATTTGCAGAACGCTCTTGACGGCTGATGCCTTGCTGTTCATGCCACACCTCATGGATAAAATGCTTGATAACAGTTAAGTCGAAGAAGAATCAGGGGACAGAAGTTAGCGCATGAACAAGGTAGGATTTATCTGAGGACTCACTCATGATCCGATACGTCATCCCCTCTATCGTTGTATCGCCCCGGAGCCGGATTTCTTGATCGGTGTTTCCTGACATTCCTGACAGCTGAAAGTCATTTTGCTGACCGTGTTTGCAGGCTATAAGTAACACTTGAAACTCGCTGCCTTTCACATTGACTCTTCCGGCGCCTTCCCCGCATGCGTAAACAGAACCTGACCGTTACAGCCGTCGTCATCCTCGCTGCCCTGGTCGCGATTGTCGGCTGGAACCTGCTACGCCCTGCAAAGGCCCACAAAAGCGCGCCAGCCGCCGTTCCGGTCAAGGTCGTGACCGTCGAGGTCGCAGACGTGCCGCGTTTCGTGACCGGCATCGGTTCGGTGCTGTCGCTGCAAAGCGTCGTGATTCGCCCGCAAGTGGACGGCATTCTGACCAGAGTGCTGGTCAAGGAAGGCCAGCAGGTCAAGGCCGGAGAGCTGCTGGCAACGCTGGACGACCGTTCGATCCGCGCGTCAATGGAGCAGGCCCGTGCGCAACTGGCGCAGAGCAAGGCGCAACTCGATGTTGCGCAGCTGGACCTCAAGCGCTATCGCCAGCTCACTGAAGACAACGGTATTTCGAAGCAGACCTACGACCAGCAACAGGCCTTGGTCAGGCAGCTCAGCGCCACAGCGCAGGGTAACGAAGCAAGCATCAATGCCGCGCAGGTCCAGCTTTCTCACACGCAGATCCGCTCGCCGGTCAGCGGCCGGGTCGGCATTCGCAATGTCGATGAAGGCAACTTCATGCGGGTGACGGATGCAGCCGGGCTGTTTTCCGTCACCCAGATCGATCCGATTTCCGTGGAGTTCTCGTTGCCGCAGCAGATGCTGCCCACCCTGCAAGGGCTGATCGCCGACCGCACGAGCGCGGTGGTCAAGGCCTATCAGGGTGACAGCGCTGCCAACGGCCTGTTGCTGGGCGAAGGCACGCTGTCGCTGATCGACAATCAGGTGTCGGCCACCACCGGGACGATCCGCGCCAAGGCGCAGTTCAACAACCCAGGCGAGCGGTTGTGGCCGGGACAACTGGTGACGGTGAAGATCCAGACCGGCATCGAACGCGATTCGCTGAAGGTTGCACCTCAAGTCGTACAGCGCGGCATGGACCAGCATTTCGTCTACCGGGTCACGGCGGATAAAAAGGTCGAAGTGGTGCCCGTGAAAGTGCTGTATCAGGACAGCGAGCAAACCCTGATCAGCGGCCCGCAGGCAGGAGACACACTGGTCAGTGACGGTCAGTCCCGACTCAAGCCCGGCACCGCCATCGAAGTGGTGAAAGGGGCGGCAGAGGAAGACCGCACCGCACAAGTGGAGCGCGCGCAATGAAAGGCCGGGGTTCGGTGTCCGCATGGTGCATCGACCATCCGGTCGCCACTTTACTGTTGACCTTTGCGCTGGTGTTGCTGGGTGTCATCGCCTTTCCGCGCCTGCCGGTCGCGCCATTGCCGGAAGCGGAATTCCCCACGATCCAGGTCAGCGCCCAGCTTCCCGGTGCCAGTCCTGAAACCATGGCCTCGTCGGTCGCCACGCCCCTTGAAGTGCAGTTCAGTGCGATACCGGGCATGACGCAAATGACGTCCAGCAGTGCGCTGGGGTCAACCAACCTGACGCTGCAATTCACTCTGAACAAGAGCATCGACACGGCCGCGCAGGAAGTGCAGGCGGCGATCAACACCGCCGCCGGACGCCTGCCCGCTGACATGCCCAACCTGCCGACCTGGCGCAAGGTCAACCCGGCCGACAGCCCGGTGCTGATTCTGAGTGTCAGCTCCAGCCTGATGCCAGGCACCGAACTGAGCGACGTGACCGAAACCATTCTGGCGCGACAGCTCAGCCAGGTCGAAGGTGTGGGACAGGTGTTCATCACGGGTCAGCAGCGCCCGGCAATCCGCGTGCAGGCCGCGCCCGAGAAACTCGCCGCTCTGGGCCTGACCCTCGCCGACATCCGCCAGGCCGTGCAGCAGACCAGCCTGAACCTGGCCAAGGGCGCGCTATACGGCAAGGACAGTATTTCGACCCTGTCCTCCAACGACCAGTTGTTCAAGCCGCAGGACTACGCGCAACTGATCGTGTCGTACAAGGATGGCGCACCGGTGCACCTGAGTGATGTGGCCCGGGTGGTCAACGGTTCGGAAAACGCTTACGTGAAGGCGTGGTCCGGCGACCAGCAAGGCGTGAACATCGCCATCTTCCGCCAGCCAGGCGCCAACATTGTAGACACGGTGGACCGCATTCAGCGCGAACTGCCGCGCCTGCAGGAAATGCTCCCCGCCGCTGTCGATGTGTCGGTGCTCAACGACCGGACGCGCACCATCCGCGCCTCGCTGCATGAAGTGGAGCTGACCCTGCTGATTGCCGTACTGCTGGTGGTTGCCGTGATGGCGCTGTTCCTGCGCCAGCTCTCCGCGACACTGATCGTCAGCGCCGTGCTGGGGGTGTCGCTGATTGCCAGTTTCGCGATGATGTACCTGCTGGGGTTCAGCCTGAACAACCTGACGCTGGTGGCAATTGTGGTCTCCGTAGGCTTTGTCGTGGACGATGCAATCGTCGTGGTGGAGAACATCCACCGGCACCTGGAAGCCGGACAAGGCATGCGAGAAGCGGCGATCAAAGGTTCCGGCGAAATCGGCTTCACGGTGGTCTCGATCAGTTTCTCGTTGATTGCAGCGTTCATTCCGCTGCTGTTCATGGGCGGTGTGGTCGGGCGTCTGTTCAAGGAGTTCGCCCTGACCGCCACGGCGACGATCCTGATTTCGGTGGTGGTTTCGCTGACCCTGGCGCCGACACTGGCTGCGTTGTTCATGCGTGCCCCGTCGCACGCCAAGCATTCACGACCGGGCTTCGGCGAGCGCTTGCTCGCCACTTACGAGCGAGGCCTGCGCAAGGCACTGGCGCACCAGCGGATCATGCTGGGCATATTCGGCCTGACACTGGCCCTGGCCGTGGTCGGCTACATCGTCATTCCCAAGGGCTTCTTTCCGGTACAGGACACCGCCTTCGCGCTGGGCACCACTGAGGCGGCGGCCGACATTTCCTACCCGGACATGGTGGAAAAACACCTCGCGCTGGCGAAGATCGTCGGCGCCGATCCTGCGGTCCTGGCGTTCTCCCATTCGGTCGGCGTGTCAGGCAGCAACCAGACCATCGCCAACGGGCGTTTCTGGATCTCGCTCAAGCCCCGCTCGGAGCGCGATGTGTCGGTCAGCGAGTTCATTGATCGCCTGCGTCCCAAGCTGGCCAAGGTGCCGGGTATCGTCCTGTATCTGCGTGCCGGACAGGACATCAACCTCAGTTCCGGCCCGAGCCGCAGCCAGTATCAGTACGTACTCAAGAGCAACGACGGGCCGCTGCTCAATACCTGGACCCAGCGCCTGACCGAAAAGCTGCGTGAAAACCCTGCCTTCCGCGATCTGTCCAACGACCTGCAACTGGGCGGCAGCGTGACGCACATCGACATCGATCGCAGCGCAGCAGCACGTTTCGGGCTGACCACCGCAGACGTGGATCAGGCGCTCTACGACGCGTTCGGCCAGCGGCAGATCAGCGAATATCAGACGGAGGTCAATCAATACAAAGTGATCCTCGAACTCGATGCCCGGCAACGTGGCAAGGCGGAGAGTCTGGCGTACTTCTACCTGCGCTCGCCGCTGACCAACGAAATGGTGCCGCTCTCGGCACTGGCCAAGGTCGGCGCGCCGCAAATGGGGCCTTTGTCGATCAGCCACGACGGCATGTTCCCGGCCGCCAACCTGTCCTTCAACCTCGCCTCCGGGGTCGCACTCGGCGATGCCGTGCGCATGCTGGACGAGGCCAAGGCCGAGATCGGCATGCCGGCGTCGATCATCGGCAGCTTCCAGGGTGCGGCGCAGGCGTTCCAAAGCTCGCTGGCCAACCAGCCCTGGCTGATCCTCGCGGCACTGGTGGCGGTGTACATCATTCTGGGCGTGTTGTACGAAAGCTTCGTGCACCCGCTGACCATCATTTCGACGCTGCCGTCGGCGGGCATCGGCGCGCTTCTGTTGCTGTGGATGATGGGGCAGGATTTCTCGATCATGGCGCTGATCGGCGTGGTGCTGTTGATCGGCATCGTCAAGAAGAACGGTATTCTGCTGGTGGATTTCGCCCTGCAGGCGCAGCGCGAGCAAGGGCTGACGCCACAGGAAGCGATTTACGAGGCCTGCATGACGCGCTTCCGGCCTATCATCATGACGACTCTGGCGGCACTGCTCGGCGCGCTGCCGCTGATGCTGGGATTCGGCGTCGGTGCGGAGCTGCGCCAGCCTCTGGGTATCGCCGTGGTCGGCGGCCTGCTGGTGAGCCAGCTGCTGACGCTGTTCACCACCCCGGTCATTTACCTGCAACTGGAGCGGCTGTTCCACCGGCGTCATCCCGCGCCTGCGCCCGCACTGGCCATTCACGAGTGAGAGTCGCTTCATGCGCGTGCTGATCATCGAAGACGAAGAAAAAACCGCAGACTACCTGCGTCGAGGCCTGACCGAGCAAGGCTACGCCGTGGACGTGGCCCGAGACGGCATCGAAGGGCTGCACCTGGGGCTGGAAAACGATTACGCCGTCATGGTGCTCGACGTCATGCTGCCGGGGCTGGACGGGTTCGGCGTGCTGCGGGCGTTGCGGGCTCGCAAGCAGACACCGGTGATCATGCTCACCGCCCGCGAACAGGTCGATGATCGCATCCGCGGGCTGCGTGAAGGCGCCGACGACTATCTGGGCAAGCCGTTCTCGTTTCTTGAACTGGTGGCGCGCCTGCAAGCGCTCACCCGGCGCAGCGGGGGTCATGAACCGGTGCAGATCAGCATTGCCGACCTGTGGATCGACCTGATCAGTCGCAAGGCAACCCGTGCCGGAGCGCGCCTGGAACTGACCGCCAAGGAGTTCTCCCTGCTGAGCGTGCTGGCCCGACGTCAAGGGGACATCCTGTCCAAGACCGCCATCGCCGAGATGGTCTGGGACATCAATTTCGACAGCGACACCAATGTCGTCGAGGTGGCGATCAAACGCCTGCGCGCCAAGCTTGACGGCCCGTATGAGCAGAAGTTGCTGCACACCATCCGCGGCATGGGTTACGTGCTGGAGAACCGCAGTGCGGATTGACTCGATTGCCCTGCGGTTGGGCGGCCTTTTTGCGCTCGTGGCGCTGGGCGTTTTCCTGTTGATCGGCTGGGCGCTGTACCTGCAGGTCGACAGGAGTCTGGACCTGCTGCCCCGCGCTGAAGTGGATGCGCGCTACAGCGTGCTGGAGTCGGCGGTCAATCGCTATGGCACTGAAGAACACTGGGCCAAGATCAGGACCAAGCTCAATCTGCTGAGTGAAGAGGACAAGCGTCTGCGGTTCTGGGTCGTCAGCGATGATCCGCGCTTCGAGTTTGGCGAGCCCGACGCGGCCATTCGCCGGTTTGCCGGCGGGCCTCTGGGCATGCGCGACCTCAGACTGAACGATCACCCGTTCGCGTTCAAAGTGCTGGTCAGTGAGTTCGCCCCCAGGGATCAGCGCCCTGCCCTGCGCTTTCTTACAGCCATCGACACCGAGACGTTCTGGCATGCGCAGCACTCGCTGCTGATCGCGCTGGTCAGCTTTGCTGCGCTGGGCATTCTGTTGGCATCAGCGCTGGGCTACTGGGTTGCGCGCATTGGCTTGCGCCCGCTGGCAACGCTGTCTCTTGAAGTGCAGAAACTCGCACCGCCAAGGCTGTCAGGGCGTCTGCAACTGTCGCCATTGCCGCCCGAGCTCGAGCAGTTCGTGGCTTCATTCAATTCAACCCTTGAGCGCGTCGAGCAGGCGTATTCGCGGCTGGAGTCGTTCAACGCCGATGTCGCCCACGAACTGCGCTCGCCGCTGACCAACCTGATCGGCCAGACTCAGGTCGCCCTGACCCGGGGCCGTTCGGCCGAGCATTATTTCGAAGTGCTGCAATCGAACCTCGAAGAACTTGAACGCCTGCGTTCGATCATCAACGACATGCTGTTCCTGGCCAGTGCCGATCAGGGCACCAGGGTTCAGGAACTGACGCGCGCTTCGCTGGCACAGGAAGTCGCCACCACGCTGGATTATCTGGATTTCATCCTTGAAGACGCACAGGTTCAGGTGATGGTCGAAGGTGACGCCAGCGTACCCATTGAAAAGGCCCACCTGCGCCGGGCACTGATCAACCTGCTGCACAATGCCGTACAGCACACAGAGGCCGGCGAAAGGATCCGCGTGAATATCCAGGCGCAGGATGATCACGTCAGCATTGGCGTGGGCAATCCGGGCGCCCCGATCCCGGGAGAACACCTTCCCCGGCTGTTCGAACGCTTCTACCGGGTGGATGCCTCACGCGCCAACAGCGGTGCCAACCACGGTCTGGGACTTGCCATCGTCAAAGCCATCGCATTGATGCACGGCGGCTCGGTGTTCGTGAACAGCGAATACGGCATCAATACATTCGGCATCCGTCTTCCGCGCTGATTATCCGTTTGCCAAACTTAATATTGACGCTCGGTATTTGACGGTCTTGAATGATTTAAAAAACAGTCTTTATTCTTCAGGCGCGCTTATTAGAGCTGCAACAGGCGTGCTATATATGCTGGCCTTTACAAGACTGCCAATAAAGTTAATGACCCACATCAATTATCAAGAATCATTCGTTTGCAGGTAGTACCCACCAATGCCGTTGTCTGCATCCACACAAGCCGCGTCTTACAAGTGGTCCCGGTCAGAGCTCATGCTCATTTTCGGCAGCTCGCTGTCGGTCCTCTCGATTCTGACCATCGTGGCGTCACTGTTGGTGCGCGAACGCAGTGATACCGCGCTCTCCGCAGCACGCACCGCCTCCAACATGGTGCAGTTGATCGACGCTGACGTGATGCGCAACGCCGAACTGTATGACTCTTCCCTGCAAGGCATGATAAAGGCCTGGCAACGCCATGACCTGATGAGTCTCTCACCGGAATTGCGTCAACTGGTACTGTTTGATCGTTCCACTGCCGCGCCCTATAAAGGCGATTTGGTCCTGCTCGACAACCGGGGGGAGATATTGGCAGACTCGTTATCGGTCATACCGCGCGACGATAACTTTTCGGACCGTTCCTATTTCAAGGAACATGCCACCGACCCGTCACTGGAGTTGCACGTCAGTCCGCCTTACAAGACCCGCTGGGGTTACAAGGATTGGTGCATCGGTTTCAGCCGAAGAATGTCAGGACCCCATGGCGAGTTCATGGGTATTGCCAGTGCTGCCATGCGTCTGGTGTATTTCAAACAGTTGTTCATGAGTCAGAAGCTGGGTAATGACAGCAGTATTAACCTGATCAATACCAAAGGTATTTTGATTGTTCGCCACCCCGACAGGGACGGGCAGGAATTGATCGGCAAGGACTTCAGCCAGACTGCCAACTTCCAGCGCATGCTCAAGGAGGGCGAAGGCAGCTTTTCTGCCTGGTCGACCCAGTTCAATGCACAGCGGTTCTACACCTTTTCGAGGGTCGGCAATCTGCCCTTGATTGTAGTGGTCGGCCAGTCCGAAGCAGAGGTGTACGCAGTCTGGCGGCGCAATGCCTGGCTGGTCGGCTCGGCCACCAGTGTGCTGTGTCTGGGGATACTGTGGCTGACAGGCCTGCTGTGCCGCGAATTACGCAGACGCCAGCGAGCCGAAGACCAACTGGCCTGCCTGGCGGCTACCGATGGCCTTACCGGGCTGGATAATCGACGCCAGCTCGACGCTGCGATGGAAACCGAATGGTCGCGTGCACACCGCTCGGGCAAGCCGCTGTCGATGCTGATGATCGACGTTGATCACTTCAAGGCATTCAACGAGCGCCATGGGCACCAGGGCGGCGATCAGGCGCTGCGCAAGGTGGCTCAGACCATTGCAGATAACATAAGGCGCCCGGGTGATATGGCGGCCCGCTACGGGGGCGAAGAGTTTGTCGTGGTGCTGCCGGAAACCGACAGCAACGGCGCGCTGATACTCGCTGAAAACGTACGCAAGGCCATCGAATCCATGCCGCCCTTCCCCGGCGATGAACAGCCAATCACGGTCAGCATTGGCGTTGCGTCGCAGATGGTTCATTCAGGTGACAAGCTGGCGGCGTTCTTCGGCATTGCCGACAAGGCGCTCTATCAGGCCAAGAACAATGGCCGTAACCGGGTCGAGCTGCGTGTGGCGGCGGCGAACATTGCAGGTCTGGCCTGAGAGATTGGAGGCATAAAAAAACGCCAGACTGGCTGGCGTTTTCTTAGTACCGCTGAGCTACCGGATTACGAGGCGGCGCGGGCTGCGTCACGAAGTGCTTTGACTTCGTCGTGGTTCTTCAGAACGCCCTGATATTGCTTTTCGATAACAGCGATCACTGCCGGGGAAACGCCCTTCTCGCGGGATTTCTCCAGAGCCTTGCTGTAAGCTTTTTTGGCGACATCTTCGCCACGCTCTACTTCTTCCAGCACAGCCTTGTCATCGCTGCTGGTGAATGCTGTTTTCAGCTTGACCCATGCCTGGTGCAGGTCGGCCGATACGCTGGACGAATCTTCTGGCTTGCCGCCCAGTTGTTGTACGTGCTGCTGAAGCTCTCGCACTGCAGCGCCGACTTCAGTCGAACGACGTGCAAGGAAGGATTTCACCTGTGGGCTTTTCGCATTCTCTGCACTGGTCTTGAAACCTTCTTCGCCGTCAATGCTGGTTTCGATCAGGTCATTGAGGATAGAGATCGTTTCTTTGTTGATATCAGTCATTTGATAGTTTCCTAATGGGAGGTTGATACGAAAGTTGCTTCTGCCTTGAATATTGCAGTCGTCATGCCAGCTTTTTTAAAAATTTTATTCGTTTAAAATCAATAGCTTACGAAATTTTCACAAAGTGATTATCGTGATTTCTGCATGAACCGCACCTTGCCTGCATGCAGAATGCACGTATCGTGTTGGTTCAAGCGAAACGACAGAAGGTCCCGTCCGTGAATCCTGAAAAACTCAAGCTGCTGGTCACCCAGGAAATGCCATTTGGCAAGTACAAGGGACGGCTGATCGCCGACCTGCCCGGCCATTACCTGAACTGGTTCGCCCGTGAGGGCTTTCCGAAGGGTGAACTGGGTGGCCTGCTGGCCCTGATGCAGGAGATCGATCACAACGGCCTCAGCGATATACTGGACCCGATCCGCACTCGCCCGCGTCAGTCCTTCAAGGACCGCGGTGCTTGAGCGGAGGCAAAAAAAAACGGTGCGCCGGACCAGGGCGCACCGCAAAGCCATACAACAACCAACAACAACTTCTTTGAACGGGGCCAGACGCCTGGCCTCGCATTGATCGTGCTCATCGCGGCACATGCAACCCGTGAAGCTGCGTCATACCCGAGAGCGGACGCGGAGCGTGAGGAACGATCAAACATCACTGATCGTGTCCATGCTCCGCGCTCATCGTTACTCACAACATCCAAAAGACGCGCCGCCACCCACAAGGCCGTGAACAACTCAACCGGAGCGGCGGGCAAGGCTCCTGAAACTTACTCAGTCAAACAACGCCAACGCCTGCGCAGTCGCTTCCTGAATGCGACCCCAGTCGCCATTCTTGACCCAGGCGTTGTCGATCATCCAGGTACCGCCAACGCACATGACGTTTGGCAGGGCCATGTAGTTCTTCAGGTTCTGTTCGTTGACACCGCCGGTTGGGCAGAAGCGCACTTCGTTGAACGGGCCGCCCAAGGCCTTGATCGCCGCTACCCCACCGCTGATTTCAGCCGGGAACAGCTTGAATCGGCGATAGCCCATGGCGTAGCCGATCATGATTTCCGAGGCACTGCTGACACCTGGCAGCAACGGCAGCGGGCTGTCGACGGCGGCCTGCAGCAGATCCTGCGTGCTGCCGGGGGTGACGATGAACTGCGAACCTGCGGCTTCGGCATCGGCCAGCATCTTGCGATCCAGGATCGTGCCTGCGCCCACGCACAATTCCGGGCGCTGTTCACGCAGGATGCGGATCGCGCTCAGGCCGAACGCCGAACGCAGGGTGACTTCCAGAGCGGTCATGCCCCCAGCGGCGAGAGCGTCGGCCAGTGGCAGAACATCCTCGTCGCGGGCGATGGTAATGACCGGCAGAATCTTCGCTTTCGCGCAGAGCTCATCGATCTGGGCAATCTTGTTCGCCATGCTGAGCGGCTGATTATTTTCGTTCTGTGTCATGGCGACGTTTCCTTTGCTTATGGGCACCAGTAAATCTCAAGAGACGGTTCTAGAAAGGCACGGACCGGCATTTCGGCGAGATCATCGCCCGCCAGCGCCGCGCGCAGCGTATCGAGTTTGGCCTGCCCGGAAACCGACAGGATCGGTCGCTTCGCCGACGCCAACAGGCGACGGGTCAGGGTCAGGCGCTGATGCGGCACGCTGGGTGCCAGCATCGGCAGGCAACGGCGCTCGCCATCCAGGCTCAAGGCCTCGGTCAGGTTCGGGCTGTTGGGGAACAGCGACGCGGTGTGACCGTCATCGCCCATGCCCAGAATAAGTACATCAATGGGCGGCAACTCGGCCAGCGCCTTGTCGGCCGTCAGCGCGGCCTCTTCAACGCTGCCCGCAACGTTGTACAGACCGAGGAATTTCGCCTTGGCCGCAGGGCCTTGCAGCAGATGACGCTGCAACAGACCCGCGTTGCTGTCGGCATGCTCGGTCGGCACAAAGCGCTCGTCAGCCAGGCTGACGACTACCTTGCTCCAGTCCAGCGGCTGTTGCGCCAGGCTCTGGAAAAACGCTACCGGACTGCGGCCGCCGGAGAGCACCAGAGTCGCCAGGCCGTTCTCGCCAATGGCCGCTTTCAGTTGACTCGCCACATTCGCAGCCAGCGCGTCGGCCAGTTGCTGCGGGTTGTCGAATTCACGTGCTACCAGCCCTGCTGGCAGCTCAAGGTCACATATCGCCATACCAGGATCTCCCGTCGCGAGTAATCAGAGCAATGGAGCTCATGGGTCCCCAGGATCCGGCCGCATAAGGCTTGGGCGCATCGCCCGCCTTCTTCCAGCCTGCGATCAACTGATCACACCATTGCCACGCGTACTCGATTTCATCTTTGCGGACAAACAGGTTCTGATTGCCACGCATGACTTCCAGCAACAACCGCTCATAGGCGTCGGGGACCCGAGCGCTGCGGTAGGTGTCGGAAAAATTCAGTTGCAGAGGACCGCTGCGCAGTTGCATGCCCTTGTCCAGGCCCTGATCCTTGGTCATCACCTGCAGGGAAATGCCTTCATCCGGCTGCAGGCGGATGATCAGCCGGTTGCTGATCTGCAAGCGCTGCTCAGGGGCGAAGATGTAGTGCGGCGGCTCTTTGAAGTGGATCACGATCTGCGACAGTTTCTGCGGCATGCGTTTGCCGGTGCGCAGGTAAAACGGCGTGCCCGACCAGCGCCAGTTGCGGATGTCGGCCCGCAAGGCGACGAAGGTTTCGGTGTCGCTCTGGGTGTTGGAGTTTTCTTCTTCCAGGTAACCGGGCACCGCCTTGCCTTCGCTGTAGCCGCCGGTGTACTGACCGCGCACCACCTGGGTCGCGAGACGCTCGGGCGTGAACGGCGCCAGCGCCTTGAGCACCTTGACCTTCTCGTCACGAATACTGTCAGCCGACAGGTCGCTCGGCGGGTCCATCGCGATCAGGCAGAGCAGTTGCAACAGGTGGTTCTGGATCATGTCGCGCAGCTGACCGGCCTGATCGAAATAGCCCCAGCGGCCCTCGATACCGACCTTCTCGGCCACGGTGATTTCCACGTGGGAAATGTGATTCTGGTTCCACTGGGTTTCGAACAGGCTGTTGGCGAAACGCAGCGCAATGAGGTTCTGTACCGTGTCCTTGCCCAGATAGTGGTCGATGCGATAGACGCGATTTTCCGGAAAGAACTGCGCGACGGCATCGTTGACGCGACGCGAGGACGCAAGGTCGTGGCCGATCGGCTTTTCCAGCACCGCGCGGGTGCGGTCTGCCAGATTGACCGAGGCCAGGTTCTCGCAGATCGCGCCATACACCGATGCGGGTGTGGCGAAGTAGGCGATCAGGGTTTCTGCGTCACCCACGCGCTCTGCCAGTGCAACGTAATCCTCGGCCTTGAGGAAATCGACGTGCAGGTAGCTCAGGCGTCCCAGGAAACGCGAAACGTGTTCGTCTTCAAGCTGCGCCTCGGAAATGAAGCGACGCATGGATTGTTCGATGTAGGCCAGATGCGACGGTGCGTCGCCCGGCTCTCGCGCCAGCGCAAGAATTTTTGTGTCTTCATGCAGGAGTCCAGCGCGATCAAGCTGATAAAGAGCCGGGAACAGCTTGCGAACTGCCAGGTCCCCCAAGGCACCAAACAGGGCAAATGTGCACGGTTCAACCGTAATCAAGGGCATAATGTTGGTTCTTTTATCAAGTTAGGCTACAAATACCTTTTTTAAAGGCGTTACTCAAGGCCATATGTAGTAATAACCACAACATTCTGCCTAAAAGCATATTCCAGTGGTGATCAACACAGGCCCTCAGTACGATAGGCCACCTTTGCTACAGGCTAAAGGGCTAATAAAAGCTCGAGCGAAAACCGTTGGTGAATCAGCCCCGACAAGGATTTTGAATGGACCGCATTAGAAACCTCCTGGAGCAAATCCAGGGCCGACTCGATGAGCTGAACAAGGCCGAACGCAAGGTGGCCGAAGTGATTCTGCTCAACCCGCAGATGGCGACGCGACTGAGTATCGCCGCGCTGGCGCAGGCTGCGAAAGTCAGCGAACCGACCGTCAATCGTTTCTGCCGCTCGTTCAATGTCAGTGGTTACCCGGAGCTCAAGCTGCAACTGGCCCAGAGCCTGGCCAGCGGCGCGGCTTACGTCAGCCGTGCGGTCGAAGCCGATGACAATCCCGAGGCTTACACGCAGAAGATTTTCGGCAGCGCCATCGCGTCGCTGGACAGCGCCTGCCAGCAACTGGACCCGACACTGATCAGCAAGTCGGTGGACATGCTGATCCAGGCGCGCCAGATCCATTTCTTCGGTCTGGGGGCTTCGGCGCCTGTCGCGCTCGACGCGCAGCACAAATTTTTCCGCTTCAATCTGGCGGTGACGGCACATGCCGACGTGCTGATGCAGCGCATGATTGCGTCGGTGGCGCACACCGGTGAGCTGTTCGTGATCATTTCCTACACCGGCCGCACCCGCGAACTGGTGGAAGTCGCGCGCATCGCACGGGCCAACGGCGCTTCGGTACTGGGCCTGACCGCTGCAGGATCGCCACTGGCCCAGGCCAGCACCGTCAGCCTGAACATCCCGCTGCCGGAAGACACCGACATCTACATGCCGATGACCTCAAGGATCATTCAGCTAACCGTTCTGGACGTGCTGGCGACCGGCATGACCCTGCGCCGTGGCGTCGACTTCCAGCCGCACCTGCGCAAGATCAAGGAAAGCCTCAACGACAGCCGCTATCCGGTCGAGGATCAGGGCTGAGCGTCAGCCCGAAAGCGGACGCGGACGTCCCGAGAGGCATTCCCACGCGGAGCGTGAGGAACCATCAACCCTCACCGCGCACTGATCGTGCCCACGCTCCGCGCTCGCCGTTATACACAAGTCATCTGGCTATCCGGAGAGACAGCGGCACTGATGCGCTTTTGTACCGCGATGTCATGAACACCGCAGATCGCGACGTGGGTGAAGGCTGAGTCCTGGCGCTGATTCGGGGGGCAATCGGCATGGATGCCGATTGAGCTGCACTGGGCCATGGATGGCCCATTTGCAGCGACCCCCGAATCAGTGTCAGGACGAAGGAACCCCGGCGAAGCCGGGGCCGGAACCGGAGCATGGGGGTAATGAGATGGTCAGCCCGATCCGAGAAACCCGGAGTGTCTACACTTTCCGGGTTTCTCTCTAACGTCGAGGAGATCGCTCATGAACAACGGCCTCAAACTTTTAGGCATCGACATTGGTAAAAACAGTTTTCACCTCATAGGTCATGATGCAGGCGGCCACCAGGTACTACGCAAGTGCTTCAACCGCAATCGCCTGCTGCAGTTTGCGGCTCAGATTGAACCTTGCACCATTGCAATGGAGTCGTGCGGTGGCTCTCACTGGCTTGCCAGAAAACTCGCCTCGCTGGGGCATCGGGTGAAGTTGATTGCTCCGCAACATGTGAAGCCCTATGTGACGGGCAACAAGAATGACTTCATTGATGCCGAAGCCATTTGCGAAGCGGCCTCCAGACCACGTACCCATTACGTTGCCGTCAAGACTGCAGAGCAGCAGGTACTTTCTGTACAACATCGTCTTCGCGAGTCACTGGTTTGCCACCGTACTGAAGCCATCAACAGGGTGCATGGTTTTTTGCTTGAGTTTGGAATTGCCTTGCCCGCCACCAAGGCAGCGATCGCCAAAGTGCCTGAGCTGATTGACAATTCACGTAGCGACCTGCCGCTTCAGCTCAAAAGGATAATGGAGCATTTACTGGAGGATATTCGGCGTCTTGATGCAGAGATCAAGGCGTGTGATGTGCAAATCAAGCAGCAACTGGCGCAAGACGATGCCGGCACACGGCTGATGACTATTCCTGGCATTGGACCTATCACCGCCAGCGCACTTGTAGCGGATCTGGGAGACGCTTCCAACTTCAAGACTTCACGAGACCTTTCCGCTTTTCTAGGACTGGTTCCCAGACAGTTCTCTACAGGCGGGAGACCCGTATTGCTGGGTATCAGCAAGCGCGGTGACAGGCGCATGCGAACCCTGCTGGTGCAAGGGTCTCGAGCGCTCATGATTCGAATAGATCGACGCGAGGATGCCCTTGGGCAGTGGGTAAGAAACTTGTTGGCACGCAAGCATCCGAACAAGGTGGCATGTGCCTTAGCGAACAAGCTGGCAAGAATCGTATGGGCGGTGCTCAGACGAGGCGGCACCTACAACGCGTCAATGATCTGAGTAAAACGTAGACATACCGGCTTTTGCTACGCAGTGATGATGACGATAAACAGCTCATGGCCTGACTGAGAACCTGATAGGCAAAGCAGCCTTCGAGGCTTTAGGGGTTTTTGAGGACAGTTGGGCGGCGAATACTCATCAAGGGCCGGGCAGCGAGATTGCCCAGAATGAGCCCGGATACATTAGCGCAAGCATGCTTTACCGCTCATCGAACTGCGATTGCAGGAGGTGGGCTGACCATACATTTGCCTACTTTGCCCCGTCAAAGTAGGTCGCCGAGGGGCGAAAAGGTGACTGAAGCCATGCGCTCGGCTCACTGAGTCCGCAGTCTGTGCAATTTGTGACGCGGAGCGTCACGGGAGGCATGCCCACGCGGAGCGATGGGCACGATCAGTGTTGAGGCAGACTTGTGTATAACGATGAGCGCTCCGCGTGGGCATACCGCCCGTGACGCTCTGTTTCAGCTCAATACGCCAACTGCGCCTGTAGCTTAAGCTGCGCGTGCTGCCCCGGTGCGAGGCTGAAGCTTTCGCCGCTGCCTGATGCCGCTTCCACCCGAACGAAGCCTGCGGTTTCGCTGCCACACACGCCCAGCAATGGGCGGCTACCGGGGTGCCAGACGACGGTATTGGTGCTGTCGCCAGTGTCGATGTTCAACTGTCGCGCCCAGGCCGGGTCCTGAAGCTGTAACGCGCCCTCGTGCTCGAAGACTCGCTGGCAGCCGCCTGCCACCCGCAGCGCTCCGTGTTGCTGGCACGCCTGGCGACTCAGTTCGTCATAGCCCGGCGCACCGTCCAGACCTTGCAGCGCCACCTCGGCGACGTCGCTGATGCGCCAATACGCGTGCAGTGCATGACTGAAATGACACGGCTCGCTGTCTTCATGGCAGGTGCTCAGGCTCAGTTCCATGCCCTGCCCCAGCTCGGCATGCAGGTCGGCCTGCCAGTCACAGAGCTGCAAGCGCCAATGCAGGCTCACGCCCGCCTCGCTTTCGCTGCTGTCGATCAGCTTCCAGTCCAGCAAACGGCCCCAGCCATGGGCCGGCCAGCCGTTTTCGCCCGGATGTCGCCCGTACCAGGGCCAGCAAACCGGCACTCCGCCACGAATCGCCCCTACCTGCGGCCATTGCGCCGCGCACCAGAGCCAGGGCTTCTGGTCGCGGGGCTGAAAGTGCAATAACTGTGCGCCCTGCCGACTGAACACCGCCTGACACTGCGGATGGTCGATCACCAGCACGTCGCGCAACTGGTAGCGCTCCCACTCGAACGTCGGCCGGGCGCGCCGCGATCGGAAAAAGCGTTGCAGGGGGTGCTCGGAAATCTGCGCGTCGTCGGAAGTCATCGCCAGTCGCGTCCTGAAAAAAAGGGAATTCAAGCCAATAAAAAACGGGCAGCCAGGCTGCCCGCAAAGCACACACGACCCTTGATCGCTCTATGCGTCATTCATGATTCATGTCAGCTCTGAATCAGAACTTCGACTGAATCTTCAGACCTGCCACGATGGCATCGTCAACCTTGTCAACACCGCCCGGGTGCTTGACGTACTGCAGGTTGGGACGCACGGTCAGCCAGTTGGTGACGTGGAAGCCGTAGTAGATCTCGGAGTTGTATTCGGTCTGCTGCACTGGCAGGAAGCCCGGATTGTCGTAGTCGTTGATGTTGTTGATCTGGTTCTGCAGACGGCGGCGATCCTGAACATCATCGTTTACGTGGATACGGGCGAAGCCGATGCCGATGTCATCCTTCGGACGGGAATCGAACGGACCTTTATAGGTGAAACCGATCTGCTGGTAGTTGTCGACAAAGTTGGTTTCCTTGTCGTGCACGGTGGCGTTGGCGAAGATGCTCAGACCGCGCGAGGCATCGCCGTTGTGTGCAGTCAGCTGTTGCTGAGCGACGACCCACCAGCCTTTCTTGCTGTCATGCGACTTGAACGCAGCGCCGGTAACAGCCTGAGGCTGACCGTTGACGTCTTCATAGACATCGTCGGCATTCGGCGTGCTCTTGTAGAAGCCGACACGGTATTCACCCGGCAACGAATTGACGGTAGGTGTCCAGACCAGTTCCACCGGCAGGATCATGCCCTTGGTGCCGCTGCCGCTGAGCTTGAAGCCGTTGCCGGTTTCCAGGTTCGACGGGTTCTGCTCGTACACGCCGACCTGCGCATACACTTTAGGCGTGATGTTGTATTTCACGCGCAAGGCCCACTGGCTGATTGGCCAGTTGTACCAGGTGTTCACGTAGTTACCGACCTGCGAGCCGCAGAACGACAGGTTCTGGAAATCGCACGGGAAGCTGTTGAAGTCTTCGCCCGGTCCGAAACGACCGACCTTGACGTCCAGCGCGCCGTCGAAGTATTTCTGCTTGACCCACATTTGCGTCAGACGCCAGGTCTGACCACGACCCCAGACTTCCTGCGAGGAGCTGAGGGTGCCGGCGCGAGGATCGCCGATGCGGTCGTTAGAGATGTTGCGGCCACTACGCTCGGTGATCGCCAGCTTGAATTCAGCGTCGTTCCAGCCCAGCACCTTCTCCAGATCGACCTTCATGCCCAGCGCGAACTGATCGCTGTAACGGCCGGTCTTGTCATCGTTGTAGCCGCCCTTGATGTTGCTGGCCATCTCGGACACGTATTCCAGCGAGAAGTCGTAACCCTTGTCGAGCAGCTCGGTACGCTTTCCGCCCCAGTCACCGGTCATCCATGGTGAGTCGTAGGAAAACGCATCTGCCGCATGAGCGCTACCTGCCAGGCTCATTGCACCAATAACGGACAGCTTGCCTACCAACTGCAGCCGGGAATGCGATTTAGCCTTGTTGATCTTCTTCATCCCATCAATCCTCGTTTTATTGTTATTAGCTTTGGTTTACGTCTTACATCACTGCTTCGTGTTCGCTGGTGGGTCGCTTGCCTGAGCGAAAGGCGACCCGCCAGCTGTGCTCGGGTGGATCAAGCTATCACTTGCGGCTCAACTGGGAAACATTGTTGACACGCTCAGCCGAAGGCTGGCTTCCCAGCACGCCCAGACGCTCACCGCTCTTGGCGTCGAACAGCAATACCTTCGAAGGATCGAATTGCAGGGTCAGGCTTTCGCCGACCTGTGGCGCGACGTCCGGCGCCAGACGGCAGCAGACTTTACTCTGATTCAGCGTGACGAACACCAGCGTGTCCGGACCGGTCGGTTCAGTAACCTGAACTTCGGCCCGTATGGTCGGCAGCGCGGTAGGTTCGCCGCTCGCCAGGGTGATCTGCTCGGGACGGATGCCCAGAATGATTTCCCGATCCTCAAGCCCTGCGTCGCTGACGCCAACCGGCAGTTCGCAGCGCGCCTGACCGCTGTCGAGCAGCGCCACCAGACGGCCGTCCTGGCGTTGCAGGCGCAATGGGATGAAGTTCATCGGCGGCGAGCCGATGAAGCTGGCCACGAACAGGTTGGCCGGGTCGTTGTAGATCTGCTTGGGCGTACCGAACTGCTGGACGATACCGTCCTTCATGACCGCAACCTTATCACCCAATGTCATGGCCTCGATCTGGTCGTGGGTCACGTACACAGTGGTAGTCTTCAGACGCTGGTGCATCAATTTCATTTCGGTACGCATTTCGACACGCAACTTGGCGTCGAGGTTGGAAAGCGGTTCGTCGAACAGGTAGATCTTCGGACGGCGTGCCAGGGCACGGCCCATGGCCACACGCTGTTGCTGACCACCGGACAGCTGACCCGGCTTGCGGTTGAGCAGGTGCTCGATCTGCAGCAGCTTGGCGACCCGTGCCACCTCTTCTTCAATGGCGGCAGGCGCCATCTTGCGTATCTTCAGACCGAACGCGATGTTCTCTCTCACGCTCATGGTCGGGTACAGCGCGTAGGACTGGAATACCATCGCGATGTCACGATCCTTCGGGCTGGTGCCGCTGACGTCTTCGCCGTCGATCAGGATCGCGCCGCCAGTGATGTTTTCCAGGCCCGCGATGCAGTTCATCAGGGTGGATTTGCCGCAACCGGACGGACCGACCAGGATCAGGAACTCGCCGTCCTTGATCGACAGTTCGATGTTCTTCAGCGTGTCCGGCAGGTTGGTGCCGTATGTCTTGTTGACGTTGCGTAGCTCGAGAGTCGCCATGATTACCCCTTGACCGCGCCGGCTGTGAGCCCACGCAGGAAATACTTGCCAGCCAGTACGTACACCAGCAGTGTCGGCAGCCCGGCGATCATCGCCGCCGCCATGTCAACGTTGTATTCCTTGGCGCCGGTGCTGGTGTTGACCAGGTTGTTCAGCGCCACGGTGATGGGCTGCGATTCGCCACTGGAGAACACCACGCCGAACAGGAAGTCGTTCCAGATCTGAGTGAACTGCCAGATCAGGCAAACCATCACGATCGGCGTCGACATCGGCAGGATGATGCGGCCAAAGATAGTGAAGAACCCTGCGCCGTCCAGGCGTGCAGCACGCACCAAGGCATCCGGCACGCTCACGTAATAGTTACGGAAAAACAGCGTGGTGAACGCCAGGCCGTAGACCACGTGAACGAACACCAGGCCCGTGGTGGTGTTGGCCAGGCCCATCTTGCCCAGCGTGAAGGACGCAGGCAGCAGAACGGTCTGGAACGGCAGGAAGCAGCCGAACAGCAACAGGCCGAAGAACAGTTGCGAGCCGCGGAATTTCCACATCGACAGCACGTAGCCGTTGAGCGCCCCGATGGCGGTGGAGATGATCACGGCCGGAACGGTGATGCGCAGCGAGTTCCAGAAATAGCCGTCGACGATGTCCCAGGCCTTGACCCAGCCGATGACGGTGACGACGCTCGGCCAGCTCAACAGGTTGCCGGTGCCGATGTCTTCCGGAGTCTTGAAGCTGGTGAACAGCATGACCACCAGCGGTACCAGATAAATCAAACAGGCCAGCAACAGCACGGCGTGAATCACCACGCGGCTGAAGCTGATGCCTGGCTTGCCTACAAGACTAGTCATTGCGCTTGGTCCTCAGCTCGGAATACAGGTAAGGCACCAGAATCGCCAGGATCGCGCCGAGCATCAGAATCGCACTCGCCGAACCCATGCCCATCTGGCCACGGCTGAAGGTGAAGGAATACATGAACATGGCGGGCAGGTCCGAGGAGTAACCGGGGCCACCGGCCGTCATCGCCGCCACCAGGTCGAAGCTCTTGATCGCGATGTGCGCCAGGATCATCACCGCACTGAAGAACACCGGCCGCAGGCTTGGCAGCACCACACGCCAATAGATCATCGGCAGGCTCGCGCCATCCATCTGCGCAGCACGGATGATCGATTGATCGACTCCGCGCAGGCCGGCCAGGAACAGCGCCATCACAAAGCCGGACGACTGCCAGACAGCGGCGATCACCAGGCAATACACCACACGGTCAGGATCGATCAGCCAGTCCAGGCGGAAGCCTTCCCAGCCCCAGTCGCGCAGCATCTTGTCCAGGCCCAGGCCCGGGTTGAGCAGCCACTTCCAGGCCGTACCGGTGACGATCATCGAGAGCGCCATCGGGTACAGATAAATAGTGCGGATCGCGCCTTCGCGACGGATGCGCTGGTCCAGCAGAATCGCCAGAAAGACACCGATCACCAGACTGATGCCGATGAACATGCCACCAAACACTGCAAGGTTCTTGCTCGCGACCCACCAGCGGTCGTTGTCCATCAGGCGCGCGTATTGCGCCAGACCGACCCACTTGTAGGACGGCAGGAACGTCGAGTTGGTGAACGAAAGGACGAACGTCCACAGGATGTAACCGTAGAAACCAACCAACACGATGAACATGCTTGGCGCCAGCACCAGTTTCGGTAGCCAGCGTTGCAATGTATCCAGTGGCGAGGCTTTGCTGAACACAGCGACAGAGCTCATCGGGAGTATCCCATTCGGTGTATCGAATTCAGGCCACAGGCACGGGTGAAATCGTTTTCCGATTCCACCCGCGCAGACTGCAGCGGTACGTCAGGTTATGCGGATTACTGGGCTGACTTGACGGCGGTGGCCAATTGCTTGGCGGTCGCGGCCGGATCGGCTGACGGGTTGTTGATGTAATTGGTGATCACATCAAAGAACGCGCCCTGAACTGCCAGCGAGGTGGCCATGTTGTGCGCCATGCTCGGTTGCAGACCGCCGGTTTTCGAATCCGCCAGGAAGTCCTTGGCTGCGGTTTGCGCGCAGGAATCGAAGCCGTATTTGGCCATGTCGTTCAGCATGTCTTCGCGAACCGGAATCGAGCCCTTGTTGATGCTGAAGACCTTCTGGAAGTCCTCACCCATCGCAACCTTGGCCAGGTCCTGCTGGGCAGCGGTCGTGCCCTTGTCCTGCTGCTTGAACACAGCCAGCGAGTCGATGTTGTAGGTGAACGCCTTGTCGGTGCCCGGGAAAGCTACGCACTGGTAATCCTTGCCCGCGACTTTCTTGGCGGCGGTCCATTCACTCTTGGCCCAGTCACCCATGATCTGCATACCAGCCTTGCCGTTGATGACCTTGGCCGCTTCCAGGTTCCAGTCCTGACCCTTGCCGTCGGCGTCCATGTAGGTCGCGACTTTCTTGAGTTCGGTGAGCGACTTGACCATGCCTTCGCCAGTCAGCGCATCCTTGTCGAGATCAACCAGGGCTTTCTTGTAACCGTCTGCACCCATGACCGACATCACGACCGCTTCGAACACCGTGCTGTCCTGCCATGGCTGACCGCCGTGAGCCAGCGCAATGAAACCGGCTTTCTTCAGCTTGTCGCCAGCGGCATAGAATTCTTCGAGGGTGGTCGGCGCCTTTTCAATACCGGCTTTCTTGAAGACCTCAGGGTTGATCCACAGCCAGTTGACGCGGTGAATGTTCACCGGCACGGCGACGTAATCACCGTCGTACTTCACGGTATCGGAGACTTTCTTGTCCAGCAGCGAGTCCCACTTTTCAGCCTTGGCGACGTCTTTCAGCGCGTCGGTGTCGAGCAGGCCGGTGGACGCCCATTCCTGAATGTCCGGGCCTTTGATCTGCGCAACGCCAGGCGGGTTGCCGGCAACGGCGCGGCTTTTGAGCACGGTCATGGCAGTGGAACCACCACCACCGGCCACGGCGCCGTCTTTCCAGGTGAAGCCGTCTTTTTCAACTTGCGCTTTCAGGACATCAACCGCAGCTTTTTCGCCACCCGAGGTCCACCAGTGCACGACTTCTACAGTGCCTTTGGCATCAGCAGCATGGGCGCTCAGCGGGAACAGGGAGGCGAGGGAGATGACAACGGCGAGGCGTGACATTGAATTCATCGAATTGACCTTTCTTGTTGTTATGCATGAGCAAGTCTGGTGCTTGCGCTTCGTGGGAGTCTAACCAAGCGAATCGCGAGGACGGTAACGAAGGGATGCGCGAATGTCACCGGATGGTTACATTCGATATCACTCTGATGTACGCGGCAGGTACAGCGTGACGCGCAGCCCGCCTTCGCGAAGATTCTGCAGGCTGACTTCCCCGCCATGGCTATGGGCGATATTGCGCGCGATGCCCAGCCCCAGGCCGTAGCCTTGCTGATTGCCGCCCGCCAGACGGAAATGCGGCTCGAACACATGCTCCAGCCTCTGTTCGGGGACGCCCGGCCCTTCGTCATCGACATGCAGCACAAAGGCCAGCGCGCTGTCCTCGACCTTGAGGTGCGCCCGGTCGCCGTACTTGAGGGCGTTGTCGATCAGATTGCCGATGCAGCGCCTGAGGGCCAGCGGCTTGCCGGGATAGCAGGACAGGGCTGCGCCGGTCTGAGTGACACGCCCTTCTCCGTCGGGACGCAGATAGGGCTCGACGAGACAGTCGAGCAGCACGTTGAGGTCCACCTGCTCGATGTTTTCGTGGATGTCGGTGTCCTTGACGCACTGCAGCGCGCCCTTCACCAGCAGCTCCAGTTCGTCGAGATCGCGTCCGAACTTATATTGCATCTGCTCGTCTTCCAGCAGCTCGACACGCAGTCGCAGGCGAGTAATCGGTGTGCGCAGGTCGTGGGAAATGGCGCTGAACAATTGGCCGCGCTCGGTCAGGTAGCGACTGATCCGGGTGCGCATGGCATTGAAGGCACGGCTCACTTCGACCACTTCACTGCCGCCGCCCTCCACCACCGGCTCGACATCCGCGCCCAGTGACATGTCCCGCGCAGCGCGTGCCAAGCGTTTGAGCGGCCGGCTTTGCCAGTGCACCAGCAGGCCAATGAACAGCAGCAGAAACGCGCTGGTCAGGCCGATGAACCAGACCTGTTGAATCGGCAGATCCTGCTCTTCGAGGGTGGTGTAAGGCTCGGGCAGCAACGAGGCGATGTAGAACCATTCGCCGGGCGCCATTTCAATCTGCGTGACCAGCACCGGCGGGTTGACCGGCTCCAGGGTCAGTGCGTAATGCGCCCAGGAACGCGGCAACTCGTCGAGCTTGAGCCCGCTGTTGAAAATTCGCAGATCATCGGGTTTGACGAACCACACGGCAATGTCGGGATCGTTGCCCAAGTGCTGACGAAGCACCTGGCCGACCACATCGAGCACCGCCTGTTTGCGCGGCGTGGGTTGCAGGATCTGCATGTCCAGCGGGTGATCGTTGAGCGACACCACGAAGCGCGTGCCGCCCATGCTGCGCAACTGATCCAGCACCAGCGGGCGATAGGCGAGCGGCAGGGAACGGAAGTAACTGACGCTGGCCGCCATCGAATACGCCAGGCTGCGCGCACTGGTCACCAACCCTTCCATCTGGGTGGCTCGCAGTTGCGACAACCAGATCACGCTGGACAGCGTCTGAGCGATCAACACCGCCAACAGGGTCAGTAATAGCATTCGCCCGAGCAACGAGCGCGGTAGCGGCAGGCTGCGTTTTTTTGGGCCTGCCACCGGCGTGTTAATAACCGCTGCCCGCTTGAGCGTTGACGTTGGCGGCCAGCAGATATCCGCTGCCGCGCACGGTCCGGATCAGACGCGGCGACTTGCCTGTGTCACGCAGCCGCTGACGCAGGCGGCTGACCGCCATGTCGACGATGCGCTCCAGCGGCATCAGCTCACGGCCACGGGTGGCGTTGCCAATGGTGTCGCGATCAAGAATCTGCTGAGGGTTATCCAGAAACAGCTTGAGCAAGGCGAAGTCGGCGCCCGACAGGATCACTTCTTCGCCGTCGTTGTGAAACAGCCGGTGACTGACCATGTCCAGACGCCACTCGTCGAACAGGATAACGTCGCCACCGGGACGTTCCTGACCGAACTGCGCGCGGCGCAACAACGCCTTGATCCGAGCTTGAAGTTCGCGCGGGCTGAACGGCTTGCCCAGATAATCGTCGGCGCCCAGCTCCAGACCAATGACCCGGTCGGCCTCGTCGGAACTGGCGGTGAGCATGATGATCGGCACATGCGGCTGACGCGGATGCTGGCGCACCCAGCGGCACAGGCTGAAGCCGTCTTCGTCGGGCAGCATGACGTCGAGAATCAGCAGGTCGCTGGACGCCTCGTTGAACGCCTGACGAAAACCTGCGCCGTCGCCGACCGTGCGAACCTGAAAACCGGCACGGCTCAGGTAGGTGTCCAGCAACTCCCGAATCTCCTGGTCGTCATCCACCAGCAGGATCGATTTACTGACTGAACTCACGTGAAGGCGTCCTCGTTGGCTGTTGATTTTTTGTTGTTATGGCCGCGGTTCAGATGTCTGAACCGAAGGCCTGTTGCAGCGCAACCCCCGCGCCCATCAGGCCGGGATATTCGGCGGTGACCAGCCAGACGGGCAACCCCTTGAAATAATCGCTCATCACGCCCTTTTCGGCGAGTGCGCGCTTGAAGCCGCTGTTCATGAAAAAGTCGGTAAAGCGTGGCACCACGCCGCCAGCGATGTAGACACCGCCCAGGCCGCCCACCGTCAGCACCTGATTGCCGACCACGCGGCCCAGAAACACACAGAACTGGTCCAGTACAGCCGCAGCCACCGGGTCGCCTGCAAGCGCTGCTGTGGTAATGGCGGCCGGTGACTTGAGCTCAGGCTCGATGTCATCCAGCGCGCAACTGACCTGATACAGCAGCAACAGGCCTGCACCGCTGAGCACCACTTCCGCGCTGACATGCTCGTGCTCGGCCATCAGCCGCGTCCACAGCAGCGCTTCACGTGCCGTCCCGATCGGCAGGTCGACATGACCACCCTCGCCCGGCAACGCCAGCCAGCGCGTGTCACTTTCCTTGATCAGCGTGCCGACCCCAAGCCCGGTGCCCGGCCCGACCACGGCACGTGGGCGATCCGGCTTGCCGACACCGTGACAGACCGTCAGGTACTCGTCGTCCTTGAGCCGGGTCATGCCCAGCGCCATGGCGGTGAAGTCATTGATCAGCAGCAGGTGGTCGACTTTCAGGTCTTCGCAGAACGCCTTGCGGCTCAGCTCCCAATGACTGTTGGTGAACTGGAACAGATCGCCATCCACGGGTCCGGCAACCGCCAGACAGACGTAGCCGATGTCGCCACGCTTGAGTTCGAGGTCCTGCAGGTAGACCTCGATGGCTTTTTCCGGACCGATGTAGTCGATGGTCGGGAATACGCGGACAGAATGCAGCGTGTCGTCTTCCCAGATGGCAAAACGAGCATTGGTACCGCCTATATCACCGACCAGGGCCAACTTCACTTAAGCGTCTCCAGACTAGAGGTAAAGGCGCAAGCGCCCTGCTCTGCGGAGCTGAAGGCCATGCGCATGAATCCAAACAGCTCCCGACCGCAGCCGACGCTGTTGTCGATCTGGCAGGTGGCGGGTTCTCTGGTGGCCAATTCTGACGCTTCGACCAGAACTTGCAACGTTCCTTTCACGCCATCGACGCGAATCACGTCACCCTCTTGCACAAGCGCAAGAGGACCGCCCACGTAAGCTTCCGGGCAAACGTGAATGGCCGCAGGGATCTTGCCCGAAGCGCCGGACATCCGTCCATCGGTTACAAGAGCGACCTTGAAGCCACGGTCCTGCAGCACGCCGAGGAACGGCGTCATTTTGTGCAATTCGGGCATGCCGTTGGAGCGCGGCCCCTGGAAACGCATGACTGCAACGAAGTCACACTCCAGCTCACCGGCCTTGAAGGCATCGGCCAGTTCCTGCTGATCCTGAAACACCTTGGCAGGCGCTTCGACGATCTGGTGCTCAAGAGCCACGGCGGACACCTTCATCACGCCACGGCCGAGGTTGCCCTCCATGACGCGCAGACCACCTTCCGCAGAAAACGGACGGGACACCGGACGCAGGATGTTCTCGTCCAGACTTTCCAGCGGGCCTTCGCGCCAGACCAGCTTGCCGTCTTCCAGAAACGGCTCCTTGGTGTAGCGGCTCAAGCCATAACCGGCCACGGTGTTGACGTTTTCGTGCAACAGGCCGGCCGCCAGCAATTCGCGGATCAGGAACGACATGCCGCCCGCTGCCTGGAAGTGGTTGATGTCGGCCTTGCCGTTCGGATAGACGTGGCTGAGAGTCGGCACGACTTCCGACAGGTCGGCCATGTCCTGCCAGGTCAGTTTGATACCGGCTGCCATGGCGATGGCGGGCATGTGCAGGGTGTGGTTGGTCGAGCCGCCGGTAGCGTGCAGGGCCACGATGGAGTTGACCAGCGAGCGCTCGTCGACGATTTCGCCGATCGGCATGAAGCTGCCGCTCTGCTTGGTCAGGCGCGTAACCTGATGAGCAGCCTCAGTGGTCAGCGCGTCACGCAGCGGGGTGTACGGGTTGACGAACGAAGCGCCGGGCAAGTGCATGCCCATCACTTCCATCACCAGCTGGTTGGTATTGGCAGTGCCGTAGAACGTGCAGGTGCCGGGGCTGTGGTAGGACTTCATCTCCGAGTCCAGCAGCTCCTCGCGGGTCGCCTTGCCTTCGGCATAGCGCTGTCGAACGTCTGCTTTCTGCTTGTTGGAAATGC
Source organism: Pseudomonas sp. AC016 (assembly GCF_979253365.1). Lineage (NCBI taxonomy): Bacteria > Pseudomonadati > Pseudomonadota > Gammaproteobacteria > Pseudomonadales > Pseudomonadaceae > Pseudomonas > Pseudomonas sp. AC016. The sequence goes on along the minus strand of NZ_CEEDCC010000001.1, from coordinate 4,546,523 downwards.
CGGACACCATCGGCCCGCCCGGCACGAAAATGGTCGGCAGATGACCGAAACGCAGTGCGCCCATCATCAGGCCCGGCACGATCTTGTCGCAGATGCCCAGCATCAGCGCGCCATCGAACATGTTGTGCGACAGCGCCACGGCCGTGGACATCGCGATCACTTCGCGGCTGGCAATCGCCAGTTCCATGCCTGGCTCGCCCTGAGTCACGCCATCGCACATCGCCGGCACACCACCAGCAAACTGACCGACCGAACCAATGTCACGTAAAGCCTGTTTGATCTGGTTGGGGAAGTGTTCGTAGGGCTGATGCGCGGAGAGCATTTCGTTGTAGGAGGAGACGATGGCGATGTTGGCGGCGTTCATCATCCGCAGGCTCTGCTTGTCTTCCGGACCGCAGGCCGCGACGCCGTGAGCGAAGTTGGCGCATTGGAGTTTGCCGCGCATCGGGCCTTCGCTGGCTGCGCCGCGGATCAATTGAAGATAGCGCTCGCGGGTATCACGACTGCGAGCGATCAGCCGCTCGGTTACTTCAAGAATGCGGGGATGCATGTGATGAACTCCAGGCTAACGTCTATGGTCACCCGTAAAGACGGTTCCGATGATCGGGGCCGAATGCTGTCGCGCAAAGGCCTGGTTTCGATCAATGGGGCATGCCTTTCAGGCTTGTAGTTGTAGATAAAACAAAATATTGCCACTAAAAAGGCTTGTTTTCTATTTCTATGAGAATAATCTTGTAATTCCAACAACAAATTTATGAAGGACGGCTGTATGACTCTTCGTATCGCAATCAACGGTTTTGGCCGCATCGGCCGCAACGTCCTACGCGCACTGTATACCCAAGGTTACCGACAGGACCTGCAGGTCGTCGCCATCAACGATCTGGGCGACAGCGAAATGAATGCGCACCTGCTGCGTTTCGACACTGTACACGGCCCGTTCAGCGGCACCGTGGAGTGTGACAAAGAGAGCCTGACGGTCAATGGCGACCGTATCGCCGTGAGCGCGATCCGCAACCCTGCGGAGCTGCCATGGAAGTCGCAAAACATCGATGTGGTGTTCGAGTGCACCGGCCTGTTCACCAGCCGCGACAAAGCCTCCGCCCACCTGACTGCCGGTGCGCGCAAGGTCATCATCTCCGCTCCTGCCAGTGGCGCAGATGCGACCATCGTCTATGGCGTGAACCACGACACGCTGCGTCAGTCGCACCAGATCATCTCCAGCGCTTCCTGCACCACCAACTGCCTGGCGCCGGTTGCCCAGGTGCTGCACCGTGAACTGGGTATCGAAAGCGGCCTGATGACCACCATTCATGCCTACACCAACGACCAGAACCTGATCGACGTCTACCACACCGACCCGTACCGCGCGCGCTCGGCCACGCAGTCGATGATCCCGAGCAAGACCGGTGCCGCCGAAGCGGTCGGCCTGGTGCTGCCGGAACTGGCGGGCAAGCTTACGGGTATGGCGGTGCGGGTTCCGGTGATCAACGTGTCGCTGGTGGATCTGACCGTCACCCTGAAACGCGAAACCACTGCTGAAGAAGTCAACGCGCTGATGAAAGAAGCCAGCCAGCACTCCAAGGTACTGGGTTACAACACCCTGCCGCTGGTCTCCCACGACTTCAACCACAACCCGCTGTCGTCGATCTTCGATGCCAACCACACCAAAGTGAGCGGCAAACTGCTCAAGGTGCTGTCCTGGTACGACAACGAATGGGCGTTCTCCAACCGCATGCTGGACAACTGCCTGGCGCTGCATAACGCCGAGTAATGCATCCGGCTGATCGTGCCGATGCTTTGCGTCGGCATGCAGCTCTTGGCGCTCCGACAAGACCGCCAAGGCGCATACCTCGTTCGTCCTCACGGGCAGTAACGCCCGTTTCCTGATTGCGCAATGCCTGTTTCTTGCCCCTGACGGCCGAACGCCAGGGCGTGCCTGCGTCAACTCGCCGGCAGGTGAAATGGCGCACGCATGAAAAAGTGTCAGGTGCTGTTAAGCTGGCCGGGCTTTTCGAACCTGCCTGTAGAGACCATGACGTACAAACCACCCGGCTCCAGACTTTCACGCTTTCTGTTTGGCATTCTCGCGTATGCCAGCCTGGGCATCGGCATTGCCGCGATTTTCATCCCCGGCCTGCCGACCACCGAGTTCATTCTGCTGGCCGCGTGGGCTGCGACGCGCAGTTCGCCGCGCCTGAACGCCTGGCTGGAGAACCACCGCGTGTTTGGGCCGATCCTTTACAACTGGCGCAACGGCCGACTGGTCACCCGGCGCGCCAAGATCAGCGCCACGGTCAGCATGCTGTTCTGCGCGGTGATGATGCTGAGCCTGCTGACCCATGTCTGGTGGCTGTACCTGGCGATAGCCGGAATGGCGCTGGGCAACCTGTGGATCTGGTCGCGACCCGAGCCAGTGAAGGCCGAGCGCCCGCCTTCGCGCTGAAGAGTGGTCCGACATCCGGCTGAACCGCCCTGACGCGAACAGTGTCCTACGTGGACACTCAATTTCAATGGGGCAATCTCCATGTTCGAGCCAGGCCATCTGCACATGACTCACGCGGCGTTCCAGCCATCGGATGTCGCCTACGACATTCATCTGCGTTACGAAGTGAGTCAGGATCCCAACGAGGGAACCGGCATTCATTTCACGATGCAGGGCGAGATTGATGGCAAGAGCTTTTCCGAAGCGTTCGACCTGCCCCGCGATCTGGCTTTCAACTTTGCCCACGACGCTGGACGCATCGCCCTCAAGCATGGTCTGCCCCACAGCGATTCCCTGCCGATTGCCAAACATCCGGATTACGACCGCATGTTCGAAGACATCCGCGACAAGCTGGACGCCAAGTCCGGCGATCCGGTAGAGCCTGAACATCTGGTGTAAGGCATCTACCGGACGCAGAGCGTCCTGAGCGGCATTCCCACGCGGAGCGTAGGAACGATCAGCGTAAGGTTGATGATCGTGCCCACGCTCCGCGCTCATCGTTATACATAAGTCCGCCTCAACACTGATCGTGCCCATCGCTCTACGTGGGCACGCCGCCCGTGACGCTCCGCGTCACATTCTCGGGTCATCACGCTGAATTTCACCAAACGCCGCGCCACAGGGCATACTTGCCAGCCTCTCGTTTGCGAACCCGCTCTGCCTCATGCGTATCCATGTCAGTTTCATCGACCGTGTCGGTATCACCCAGGAAGTGCTGGCGATTCTGGGCGGGCGCAATCTGAATCTGGATGCCGTCGAAATGGTGCCACCCAACGTCTACATCGACGCGCCGACCCTGAGCCATCAGATGCTCGAAGAGCTCAAGGACGCGTTGTTCAGGGTGCGGGGTGTCGAGGCGATCACAGTGGTGGACATCCTGCCCGGTCAGCGTCGTCACCTGCAGCTCGATGCACTGCTGGCGGCGATGACCGATCCGGTTCTGGCGCTGGACAGTGCTGGTCATGTGTTGCTGGCCAACCCGGCACTGATCGCGCTGATCGGCCGCGAGCCTGCGGGTGAACCCATTGGTGAATTGTTCGCCGACCCCAGCCTGCAAACCGCATTGCTGGACAATGGCTTTCGTCTGCCGCTGCGCGAAATCACCCTCAATGGCGAAGCGCTGTTGCTCGACGCTACGCCGATCACCGAAGCGGGCGCGCTGATCACCTTGTACCTGCCCAGCCGGATCGGCGAACGCCTTTCAGCGTTGCACCACGACCACGCCGAAGGCTTCGATGCGCTGCTGGGCGAGTCACCGGCCATCCGCACCCTCAAGGCGCGTGCCCAGCGAATTGCCGCACTCGATGCGCCTCTGCTGATTCAGGGCGAAACCGGCACCGGCAAGGAACTCGTCGCCCGTGCCTGCCACGCCAGCAGCGCCCGGCATGGCGAGCCGTTTCTGGCCCTGAACTGTGCGGCGTTGCCGGAGAATCTCGCCGAAAGCGAGCTGTTCGGCTACGCCCCTGGCGCCTTCACCGGCGCCCAGCGTGGCGGCAAGCCGGGCTTGATGGAGCTGGCAAACCAGGGCACGGTATTTCTCGACGAGATTGGCGAAATGTCGCCCTATCTGCAGGCCAAACTGTTGCGTTTTCTCAACGACGGCAGCTTTCGGCGGGTGGGCGGCGACCGCGAGGTCAAGGTCAATGTGCGCATCCTCAGCGCTACCCACCGAGACCTTGAAAAGATGGTCAGCGAAGGCACCTTCCGCGAGGACCTGTTCTACCGCCTCAACGTCCTGAACCTGGAAGTGCCGCCCCTGCGCGAACGCGGCCAGGACATCCTGCTGCTGGCACGCTACTTCATGGAGCAGGCCTGCGCGCAGATCCAGCGTCCGGTCTGTCGTCTGGCCACAGGCACCTACCCTGCCCTGCTGGGCAACCGCTGGCCGGGCAATGTCCGGCAACTGCAGAACGTGATCTTCCGCGCGGCAGCCATCAGTGAAAGCGCAGTGGTGGATATCGGCGATCTGGACATCGCAGGCACAGCTGTGGCTGGCCAGAACACGCTCGAGATCGACAGCCTTGAGCATGCCGTAGAGTCGTTCGAAAAGGATTTGCTGGAAAAGCTCTACGCCGACTATCCCTCCACTCGCCAACTGGCCGCACGACTGCACACTTCACACACTGCCATCGCCCACCGGCTGCGCAAGTACGGAATTCCCGGCAGGTCTTGAACGCCTCTTGCCCGCACTGACAAACGGCCGATCTGAAGCAAACCTTTGGTAGCTATTTAATGGCAAACGACTGATAGTCAGTGTGTAACTGGCAAACACTTTCTGGAGTGGCCGGTCGCTAGACCAACGGTCGCAGACGGTATAGCCTCGTCCTCAGGCTGGTTCACGAAGTCACGGGAGCAATGATGCAAACCCCGCCAGTAGAACCTGAGTCTCGCGACGAAAGGAGCACGGAATCACGTCGTCAGAAATCCCTGCTCAAGACAGGCGCGCTGCAGGACGCGATTTTCAACAGTGCCTACTTTTCAAGCATCGCCACCGATGAGCACGGCGTCATCCAGATTTTCAACGTGGGCGCCGAGCGCATGCTCGGCTATCAGTCCGAAGATGTGGTCGACAAGATCACCCCGGCAGATATTTCCGACCCCACCGAGCTGATCGCCCGTGCGGCGGCACTCAGTTACGAACTCAATACGCCTATCACCCCCGGCTTCGAAGCGCTGGTGTTCAAGGCGTCTCGCGGCATCGAAGACATTTACGAACTGACCTACATCCGCAAGGACGGCAGTCGACTGTCGGCCATGGTCTCGGTCACTTCATTGCGCGACAGCAACGAAACCATCATCGGCTATCTGCTGATCGGCACCGACAATACGGCACGCAAGCAGGAAGAAGAAACCCAGGCCCTGCTCGACCAGCGGCTTCGTGATCAGCACTTCTATACCCGGTCGCTGATCGAGTCGAACATCGATGCACTGATGATGACCGACCCGCAGGGCATCATTTCCGACGTCAACAAACAGATGATGGCGCTGACCGGCCGAACCCGTGATGAGCTGATCGGCGCGCCGTGCAAGAACTTCTTTACCGACCCGGCCAGCGCCGAAGCCGCCATCAAGCGGGTGCTCAGCGAACACACCGTCAGCGATTACGAGCTCACTGTGCGCGCCTACGATGGCACCGAAACCGTGGTGTCCTACAACGCCGCGACCTTCCACGACCGCGACCGCAAGCTCAAGGGTGTGTTTGCCGCCGCCCGCGATGTCACCGAGCGCAAGCGCTTCGAACGCACCCTGGAAGAGAAGAACGTCGAGCTGGAACATGCCAGCCACATGAAGTCCGAATTCCTCGCCACCATGTCCCACGAGTTGCGCACGCCGCTCAATGCCGTCATCGGTTTTTCCGAGGCACTGCGCGACGGCATGGTCGGCGACATGACCGACACGCAACGCAAGTACATCGGTGACATCTTCAACAGCGGCCAGCACCTGCTGTCGCTGATCAACGACATTCTCGACCTGTCCAAGGTCGAGGCCGGCATGATGGAACTGGAGCTGGAGCCGGTCGAGCTGAGCGAGCTGCTGAGCAATAGCCTGCTGATCGTTCGTGAGCAGGCTGCGCTGCAGAGCATTCAGCTCAAACTGGAGTCCGAAGCGGATTTCGGCCTGATGGAACTGGACCGGCGCAAGACCAAACAGATCGTCTACAACCTGCTGGCCAACGCGGTGAAGTTCAGTTCACCCGGCGGCTGGGTCACGCTGGCTGTACGGCAAGTGCCCCGTACACTGGCTGGCACGATCAAGGGCGACTGGCCGACTTATGGCTTCGAGCTGCCCCTCAGTGAACATGATCAGTTCCTGGAACTGAGCGTCAGCGACACCGGGATCGGCATTGCACAAAGCGACATGAGCAAGCTGTTCAAGGCCTTCAGCCAGATCGACAGCAGCCTGTCACGCAAATTCGAAGGCACGGGGCTGGGGCTGGCGATGGTCAAACAACTGGCCGAACTGCACGGCGGCAGCGTTGCGGTCGCCAGCGTCAAGGATCTGGGCGCTCGTTTTGTGGTCTGGCTGCCGATTCGCGCCCACACACCTGTGGAGGCGCCATGGCCCAAATCCTGATCATTGAGGACAACCCGGCCAACATGCGTCTTGCCGAATTGCTGCTGACCAGCGCCGGGCATGGCGTGACCGCTGCAGCCGATGCCGAGACCGGTCTCAGACTGGCGCAGGAGTGTCAGCCGCAGTTGATTCTGATGGACATTCAATTGCCCGGAATGGACGGCCTGCAGGCCACCTCATTGCTCAAGAGCGATGCCAGGACCGCGACCATCCCCGTCATTGCCCTGACCGCCATGGCCATGAAGGAAGACGAAGAAAAAATCCGTCTGGCCGGCTGTGATGCCTACATCACCAAGCCCCTTCGTTACAAGGAACTGTACCGGGTCATCGAGACCTTGCTGGAAAAGAATCCGCCCGAACGGCCAACCACCTGAGTACTCGTCATGCCCGAAACCAACGCAACGATATTGATTGTCGATGACGACGTCCATGTACGCGATCTGCTGGAAGTGCTCCTGCAGAATCAGCACTATCGGACGCAGACGGCGGAGTCCGGCGAGCAGGCGCTGGAGATGATCGAGAAGCATGCACCTGACCTGATCCTGCTGGACATCATGATGCCCGGCATGGACGGCTATGAAGTGGCCAGTCGGCTAAAGTCCGGGAAGACCACTTCCAATATCCCGATCATCATGCTGTCGGCACTCGACGAGCGCAGCGCGCGCATTTCCGGGCTGGAGGCGGGCGCAGAAGAATATCTCAACAAACCGGTGGACAGCGGCGAGCTGTGGCTACGGGTGCGCAACCTGCTGCGGCTCAAATCGTTCGGCGACTACATGAAAGACCACAACCTGATCCTCGAGGATCAGTTGCAGCAACGGACCATTGACCTGGAGCGCTTTCGCTCGGTGATGGACGCCTCGGACGATGCGATTTTCCTCATCAACCGCAACACCATGAGCCTGATCGAATTCAATCGGCGGGCCTGCCAGTTGCTGGGGTATACCGCCGACGAGTTGCAGCGCAAGACACCTGCGGAACTGGGCGAGAGTTCCATGGAACAGCTGGAAGTGGTCTATGACCAGATCATCGCCGGCAATGGCCCGAGCGAACCACTGGAAACCCTGATCCGCGACAAGAGCGGTCGGGATGTGTCGGTCGAGATCCACCGCCAGGCCTACCAGGCGGGCGACGACTGGATCATCGTCGGCATCGTGCACGACATCACCCGGCGCAAGGAGTCCGATCAGCGTCTGCTGAAAATGGCTCACTACGACAGCCTGACCGGCCTGCCCAACCGCGACCTGTTTTACACCAGCCTGCAGATGGGTCTGACCCAGGCCGCCGTCAGCCGCTGGAAGCTGGCGGTGATGACCGTCAACCTGGACGGCTTCAAGAACATCAACGAAACCTGGGGCCACGTGCTCGGTGATCAGACCCTGCTCGAAGTCAGCAAACGTCTGGCGCGGTGCCTGAATGCCAGTGACACGCTGGGCAGGGTGGACGGCGACGAATTCGCGCTGATTCTGATGATCCGCGAAGGTCAGGCCGATACTCACCAGATACTGGAGCGCATCCGCACCACCTTGCGCACGCCCTTCCAGATCGAAGACCAGCGGGTGGTGATGACCGCCAGTATCGGCGTCGCGCTGTTCCCCGAGGACGGCGAGGACGCCCGTGAACTGGTGCGCCACGCTTACACGGCGATGAACAACGCCAAGAAGAAAGGGGTGGATGGCTATCGGTTCTACACCGCCCAGATGAACACCGAGGTCTCGGAGCGTCTGGACCTTGAAAACGCACTGCGTGAGGCCGTCCAGCAACGCGCTTTCGAAATCGCCTACCAGCCCAAGGTCAGCCTGGAAGACGGCAGCATCTGCGGACTTGAAGCCCTGCTGCGCTGGCCGCGCCCGGATCAACCCAGGATATCGCCCGCCGTGTTCGTCCCGGTGCTGGAAAGCCTAACGCTGATCAGTGAAGTGGGCAGCTGGATGATCGACAGCGTCTGCGCCCAGATTGCCCTGTGGCAACGTTCAGGACTGGGATCGTTTCAGGTAGCGGTGAACGTCTCCGGCCAGCAGATCGAGGGCAGCGGCCTCATTGCCGACATCAGTCAGTCCCTTGAGCGTCATCAGATTGATCCACGGTGGCTTGAAGTCGAATTGACGGAAAGTTCGCTGATGGAGAACACTTCGCACACCATCACGACCTTGCAAACCCTCAAGAACATGGGCGTGAGAATTTCCATCGATGACTTCGGCACAGGCTACTCGAGCCTGGCTTACCTGCGCCGGTTCCCCATCGACAAGCTCAAAATCGATATCGCCTTCATCCGTGAAGTGACCAGCAACCCGCAGGACGCCGCCATTGCCCGAGCGATCATCGAGCTGGCGCACAGCCTGGACCTGAAAGTTATTGCAGAAGGTGTTGAAACGCCCGAGCAACGAGCCTTCCTGACCGAGAACCACTGCGATCAGATTCAAGGCTATCTGGTCAGCAAACCGTTGCCGCTGGACGAACTCGAACTCTATTTGCGGTCGCGTCAGGGTGTGCCTGCATAACGGAAAATCGACTGTTGCAGAGGACAACCGTCAGGCAGGCATCTTTCGTAATGAAATCATTCCATTGTAATGATTTCATTCCAGAATGGGCTGACCCTGTGCAATCAAGGCCTTGATCGGCAGGGATTTTTCTGGAACGCAGTGACTGTAGCGATTTCGCTACACCTGCTGATTTCAAGGACGATCACAAAACGCCTTAACCATTGATTCAAAAAGACAAACACAAAGTGGCAACGATATTGCTTTGCTTCAGGGATAACGTCGCGCCCAGCGCGAGAATCTGTCCCGAGGAGTTTTTATGAGCGAGTTGCGCTTCACTGTCGATCACGAATGGCTGCGTGCCGAAGACGATGGCAGTGTCACGGTCGGTATCACACCCTATGCACAGGAATCGCTAGGGGATGTGGTATTCGTACAGCTCCCGGAACTGCAGGCCTACACTCAACACGCCGAAGTGTCGGTCGTGGAATCGGTAAAAGCCGCAAGCAGCATCAACATGCCGCTGGACGGTGAGGTGGTCGATGTCAATTCGGCCCTCGACGCCACGCCGGAACTGGTCAACGAAGACGCCCTCGGCGCCGGCTGGTTCTTCCGCTTCATTCCGCAAGACGCCACCGCCATCCACGGCCTGATGAATCAGGACGCCTACGACCGCCTGATCAAAGCCAACGCCGAAGCCTGAGGAGCGAGCCATGACTGACCGTATTCAACTGAGCACCGCCAACGAATTCATCGCTCGCCACATCGGCCCGCGCGCCGACGACGAGCAAGCCATGCTGCAAATCCTGGGTTTCGATTCCATCGAAGCGCTGAGCGAAAGCGTGATCCCCGAGAGCATCAAGGGCACCAGCGTCCTCAACCTGCCAGCCGGGCAAAGCGAAGCCGACGCACTGGCCTCGATCAAGGCCATCGCCAGCAAGAACCAGCTGTTCAAGACCTACATCGGCCAGGGTTACTACAACACCCACACGCCCGCACCGATCCTGCGCAACCTGCTGGAAAACCCGGCCTGGTACACCGCCTACACGCCGTATCAGCCAGAAATCTCCCAGGGTCGTCTGGAGTCGCTGCTCAATTTCCAGACCCTGATCAGTGACCTCACCGGCCTGCCGATTGCCAACGCCTCGCTGCTGGACGAAGCCACCGCTGCTGCCGAAGCCATGACCTTCTGCAAACGCCTGAGCAAGAACAAGGGCAGCCGGCAATTCTTCGCTTCCAGCCACTGCCATCCGCAGACCCTCGACGTGCTGCGCACCCGTGCCGAGCCGCTGGGCATCACCGTTGTCGTGGCGGATGAAGCGGAACTGGGTGACGTGAGCGACTACTTCGGCGCTCTGCTGCAATACCCGGCCAGCAATGGTGACGTGTTCGACTACCGTGAGCTGGTCGAGCGCTTCCACGCCGCCAATGCACTGGTCGCCGTCGCCGCTGACCTGCTGGCCCTGACCTTGCTGACGCCTCCGGGCGAGTTCGGCGCGGACGTGGCCATCGGCACCGCACAACGCTTCGGCGTGCCGCTGGGCTTCGGCGGTCCGCATGCCGCCTACTTTTCGACTCGCGATGCCTTCAAGCGTGACATGCCGGGCCGTCTGGTCGGCGTGTCGGTGGACCGTCATGGCAAACAGGCCCTGCGTCTGGCCATGCAGACCCGCGAGCAACATATCCGCCGCGAGAAAGCCACCAGCAACATCTGCACTGCGCAAGTGCTGCTGGCCAATATCGCCAGCATGTACGCCGTTTACCACGGACCGCGCGGCCTGACGCAGATCGCCAACCGTGTGCATCACCTGACCGCAATTTTCGCCGACGGCCTGAAGCAGTTGGGCTACAAGATCGAGCAGGAATACTTTTTCGACAGCCTGACCGTGCAGACCGGTAGCAAAACCGCTGCCCTGCACACTGCGGCCCGTGCCCAGCACATCAATCTGCGCGAAATCACCGATTCACACCTGGGCCTGTCGTTCGACGAAACCACCTCGCCGTCCGCCGTTGAAACGCTGTGGTCGATTTTCGCGACTGACGGCCAGAGCGTGCCGGACTTCGCCGAGCTGTCGGCCAATGTCCAGCCGCGCCTGCCTGCTGCGCTGACACGTCAATCGGCTATCCTCAGCCACCCGGTGTTCAACCGTTATCACTCGGAAACCGAGCTGATGCGCTACCTGCGCAAGCTGGCCGACAAGGATCTGGCACTGGACCGCACCATGATCCCACTGGGCTCGTGCACCATGAAACTCAACGCCGCCAGCGAAATGATCCCGGTCACCTGGGCCGAGTTCGGCAACCTGCACCCGTTCGCACCTGCCGAACAGAGCGCGGGTTATCAGCAACTGACCGACGAGCTGGAAGCGATGCTCTGCGCGGCGACCGGCTACGATGCCATCTCGCTGCAGCCCAATGCCGGTTCGCAGGGCGAATACGCCGGCCTGCTGGCGATTCGCGCCTATCACCAGAGCCGCGGCGATGAACACCGCGACATCTGCCTGATCCCGTCCTCGGCTCACGGCACCAACCCTGCAACTGCCAACATGGCAGGGATGCGCGTGGTGGTGACGGCTTGCGATGCACGCGGCAACGTGGACATCGAAGACCTGCGCGCCAAGGCGTTGCAACACCGCGACCAGTTGGCCGCGCTGATGATCACCTACCCGTCCACCCACGGCGTGTTCGAGGAAGGTATTCGCGAGATCTGCAGCATCGTTCATGACAATGGCGGCCAGGTGTATATCGACGGCGCCAACATGAACGCCATGGTCGGCCTCTGCGCTCCGGGCAAGTTCGGCGGTGACGTCTCGCACCTGAACCTGCACAAGACCTTCTGCATCCCGCACGGCGGCGGCGGTCCGGGCGTCGGCCCGATCGGCGTGAAATCCCACCTCGCGCCCTTCATGCCGGGCCACGCTCGCATGGAACGCAAGGAAGGCGCGGTCTGCGCAGCGCCGTTCGGCAGCGCCAGCATCCTGCCGATCACCTGGATGTACATCCGCATGATGGGCGGCGAAGGCCTCAAGCGCGCCTCGCAACTGGCGATCCTCAACGCCAACTACATTTCCCGCCGTCTGGAAGATCATTATCCGGTGCTCTACACCGGCAGCAACGGCCTGGTCGCGCACGAGTGCATCCTGGACCTGCGTCCTATCAAGGACAGCAGCGGCATCAGCGTCGATGACGTCGCCAAGCGCCTGATCGACTTCGGCTTCCACGCCCCGACCATGTCGTTCCCGGTGGCCGGCACGTTGATGATCGAGCCGACCGAAAGCGAATCCCGCGAAGAGCTGGACCGCTTCTGCGACGCCATGATCAAGATCCGCGAAGAAATCCGCGCAGTGGAAAACGGTACGCTGGACAAGGACGACAATCCGCTGAAGAACGCCCCGCACACCGCCGCCGAAATCGTCGGTCAGTGGACGCATCCCTATAGCCGCGAACAGGCGGTTTACCCGGTTGCCTCGCTGATCGAAAACAAGTACTGGCCACCGGTTGGCCGCGTGGACAATGTATTCGGTGACCGCAATCTGGTCTGCGCCTGCCCGTCCATCGAGAGTTATCAGCAAGCCTGATCACTCATGCCCACACACTGCCCGCACTGACGGGCTGTGTTGTCCCGCACGGCCCGTTCTACAAGGAATCGAACATGTCCACAGAATCCCTGCTGACTACTCCGCTGCACGCTTTGCACCGTGAACTGGGCGCAAAGATGGTGCCGTTCGCCGGTTACGACATGCCGGTGCAATACCCGGCAGGCGTCATGAAGGAACACTTGCACACCCGCGCTCAGGCCGGTCTGTTCGATGTATCGCACATGGGACAGATTCGCCTCACCGGTGCCGATGCCGCCAAGGCGCTGGAAACCCTCGTCCCCGTAGACATCGTCGGCCTGCCGGTCGGCATGCAGCGCTACGCAATGTTCACCAGTGAAACCGGTGGCATTCTTGATGACCTGATGGTCGCCAACCTGGGCAACGAACAACTGATGCTGGTGGTCAACGCCGCCTGCAAGGATCAGGACCTCGCTCATCTGTGCGAACACCTGGCCGGTCACTGCAAGATCGAACCCCTGTTCGAAGAGCGCGCCCTGCTCGCCCTGCAAGGCCCTGCGGCGGTGACAGTATTGGCACGACTGGCCCCTGAAGTGGCGACCATGACCTTCATGCAGTTCGCCACCGTCAAGTTGATGGGTGTGACGTGCTACGTCAGTCGCTCGGGTTATACCGGCGAAGACGGTTATGAAATCTCGGTGCCTTCCGACAAGGCGGAAGCCTTGGCCCGTCGCCTTCTGGAAGAGCCCGAAGTTGCACCCATCGGCCTCGGCGCACGCGACTCGCTGCGTCTGGAAGCCGGTCTGTGCCTTTACGGGCACGACATGAACACCGACACATCACCCATTGAGGCCAGTCTGCTGTGGGCCATCTCCAAGGTCCGCCGTGCTGACGGCGCTCGCGCAGGGGGTTTCCCGGGCGCGGAGCAGATTTTCGCCCAACAGCAAGCCGGGGTAGACAAAAAACGTGTCGGCCTGGTGCCGCAGGAACGCACGCCGGTGCGCGAAGGCACACACATTGTCGATGCAGAGGACACTGTGATCGGTACAGTCTGCAGTGGTGGTTTCGGCCCGAGCCTGGGCGGTCCGTTGGCCATGGCCTATCTCGACAGCCGATACACTGCCCTGGACACCCCTGTCTGGGCGATGGTGCGCGGCAAGAAGATTCCGATGCTCGTCGCAAAAATGCCTTTTGTTGCACAGCGTTACTTCCGCGGCTAAATGCAGGCGTCAAAAGACAGCCACTATAAAAAGTGTATCAGGCACTGTTTACGCACCCTCTTTCGGGGGTGCGCACGACTGTCTGGATGGCTCGGAAATGCACCGACGAAGTGCAGAAAAACGCTGCAAAACATTTACTGCACTGATTCAGGGAAACAGTGCCCTGCAGGCTTCAACCCCCTGCAAACAGGGTGTCAAGCGGGGGCTTGTTTTTGTAACGAGACTTGGCGTAGAGTTTCTGAACTGTGTTTGCATAGGTCGCTGAATCGGGACCTGGGCAGTAGCTCTAGGTTTGCTACATCCCGCTCTACGTTTCTTACTTCCTGCAACCAGCCCCAGTACTCTTTCATGTGAAAGGGACTGTCATCAATTCAAGCGTCAAGGAAATAAGCAAATGTCCACACGTCAGAGCGGTACCGTCAAGTGGTTCAACGACGAAAAGGGTTTTGGTTTTATCACTCCAGAAAGCGGTCCGGATCTGTTCGTACATTTCCGCGCGATTCAGGGTAACGGCTTCAAAAGCCTGAAAGAAGGCCAGAAAGTCACCTTCGTCGCAGTGCAAGGTCAGAAAGGCATGCAGGCTGACGAAGTCCAAGCCGAAGGCTAAGCGAAACCCGAAAGCCTCTGGCAGCAATGTCAGAGGCTTTTTTGCAGGTCAAGTCGCGACAATCATCGTGATCGAGAGCCGCCACATGCCCCGACACGTACTCCGGCCACAGGGCGATTTCCCACCTGCAAGCCTGCCTCGCCGTCTGGCTGCCATCAGTTACGACGCCCTGCTCATCCTCGCACTGCAACTCATTACAACATTCCTCTACAAGCTGGCGCAGATGGCCTTTATCGGCGAAGCGCGCCTGCGCGAATTGTCAGAATCTGGCGCACTGGATGGCGATCCGCTGCTTTCGTCACTTCTGCTGGTGGTAACGTTCGCCTTTTTCGCGAAGTTCTGGACGTACGCGGGTCAGACCCTCGGCATGCAGGTCTGGGGCATACGCGTACAGAACGCTGACGGTACCGCCATTTCCCTGATGCAGGCGTTGCTGCGCTTTTTCAGCGCGATTGTGTCCTGGCTGTGCGTCGGGCTCGGTTTCATCTGGAGCCTGTATGACAAACAGCGTCTGACCTGGCATGACCGCTTCTCCGGCACCCGGCTGGTGCGGATCCCCAGACGCAGGTAAAAACAATCGCCCACAAAAAAAGCCGACATCGCGTCGGCTTTTTCGATGCAGCGGATCGTCAACCGGCGCGGCGCAGCAACCACAGACCGGCGATGGCACAGGCCGTTGCCGGAACCAGCACCGCCAGCAATGGCGGGAAGCCAAACACCAGACTGGACGGCCCCAGCAGGTCCTGCACGATGCGGAACGTGAAGCCCACCAGTACACCCGTGAACACACGCTGACCGAGCGTGACCGAACGCAGCGGACCGAAGATGAACGAGATCGCCATCAGCACCAGCGCCACGGTCACGAACGGCTGCAACACCTTGGTCCAGAACGCCAGCCAGTAACGGCCGTTGCTCAAGCCCTGATCAGCCAGATAGTGCGAATAGCTCCACAGACCAGTGATCGAAAGCGACTCCGGCGGCATGACCACCGTGCTCAGCAACTGCGGGCTCAGGGCAACGTCCCAGCGCTCGATCGGCGTATTGACGACCTCGGTCTTGCCTTCACGGAAATAAGTGGTGGCGACGTCGCTCAACTCCCAGTAATCCGTCTTGAAGTTGGCCTGACGGGCGAAGCTTGCGGTCAGCATGTGACGCTGGTCGTCGAAACGGTAGCGCGTCACGCCATACATCAAGCCGTTGGGCTGGACCGTGTTGATGTGGATGAATTCGTCACCCTGACGATGCCACAGACCGTGTTTGGCGCTCTGCGAGTCGCCCGTGCCCTGTGCCAGCGAACGATTGGCCTGAGCCTGATTCTCGGCGTAAGGCGCTACATATTCGCCTACCAGCACACCAGCCACCATCAGGAACAGCATGGGTTTCATGACCGCCCACACGATACGGCCGACGGAAACACCTGCCGCCCGCATGATGGTCAGCTCGCTGCTGCTGGCCAGACTGCCCAGACCGATCAGACAGCCGATCAGTGCCGCCATCGGCAGCATGTCGTAGACACGTCGTGGCGCGGTCAGCAACACGAAGCTGCTGGCATCCATCAGCGTATAGCTGTCCGAGATATCGCCCATCTCGTCGATGAACGCGAATAACGAAGCGAGCCCCAGAATGATCCCCAGTACCGCGAGGATCGCCATGAAAACGCTTTTACCGATGTACCTATCGAGCTTAACCACGAGCCACCCCCGCAACGCTATGGCGACTCGCCATCTTCAGCCTCAAGGGCTCCCAGTAGAACAGCCCCAGACCGATCACCAGGAACAGACCGTGGACCCACCACATGCCAAGCGCCAGCGGCAGCTTGCCCTTCTCCAGCGCACCGCGGACTGCGATGAGGATGGTCAGGTAAGACATGTACAGCAGAATCGCGGGCAACAATTTCAGATAACGGCCCTGACGCGGGTTCACCCGAGCCAGCGGCACAGCCATCAGGGTCACGATGAAGACCAGAATCGGCAGCGAGATGCGCCACTGCAGCTCGGCGACATATCGTGGCGTGTCATTGCCGAAAAGTTCGCCGCTGGGAATCGCTTCACGATCACTGACATCGTTACTGATATCCGGCTTGGGCAGCTGTGCGCCGTAAGTGTCGTACTTGATGGCACGATAATCGGCCTGGCCCGGATTACCGTCGTAACGGTAGCCGTTTTCCAGAATCAGAAAGCGACTGCCATCGGGCCGCACTTCCTGACGCCCCTTCTCGGCCACCAGAACCGTAATACCACGGTCCTTGCTCTTGTCCGTGGACATCCGTTTTTCGGAGATGAAGACCCCGCTCAGTTCGGAGCGGTCTTCCGTCATTTCCTGGGTGTAGGTGATACGCGTCCCGTCACGCAGCGCCTGAAAACGGCCCGGCACCAGCGTGTCGAACTCGGTCATGGCGTCCTGCTTGTTGATCAGCAGCGAGAATTGCGTCGCGCCCTGGGGTGCAAGGCTGAAACTCAGCCAGGCCACCAGAAGCGCAACCAGTGCAGCCGGGGCCATGGTGATGGCCAGCAGACGCTGCTGACTCATGCCGGTGGCGGCAAGCACCGTCATCTCGCTTTCCAGGTACAGGCGACCGTAGGCCAGCAGGATGCCCAGAAACAGCCCCAGAGGCAGAATCAGCTGCAGGAACCCTGGCAGGCGGAAGCCCATGATCATGAACAGCACACCCGGATCCAGTGCGCCAGAGGCGGCCTGGGCCAGGTATTTGATGAAGCGTCCGCTCATGATGATGACCAACAGCACAGCACTGACTGCGCTCAGGGTAACCAGCACTTCTCGGGACAGATAACGAAAGACAATCAAACCAGACACTCCAGAGTTGTCAGGCTCAGGCAGCCAAACAAGGAAAATTGTGAGCCACGGCAACCGGATATTCACGCCCGCAGAAACGCAGGCCACCCAAAAATATGCGGCATTATCCTGTGAATGTACGTTTCTGTCACTGCGCACTCGGGATAGTTCGTACAGACACAGTCGACAAGCGGCCTTACGGGGTTGTCAGCAGTCATGCGCCGGGGTCAAACTGCGAGACTTGTCGCAGGCATTGTCCTTGAAAAGACCGCCGTCATGCCGCGTACCTTATTCGTATAGCGAATCTCATCGCTCAGCCGGGGACCCCACATGGAATTGGTTGTTAAAAGCGTAAGCCCAGAAACCTTGAAGACCGCAACGCTGGTTGTCACCGTGAGTGAGAACCGTGTGCTGGGCAATGCCGCACAGAACATCGATACCCTCAGCGGCGGTGCCATCGCAGCCGTTCTCAAACGCGGCGATCTGGCAGGCAAGGTCGGCCAGAGCCTGCTGCTGCACAACCTGCCGAACCTGAAAGCCGAACGCGTGCTGCTGGTCGGCGTCGGCAAGGAAGCCGAACTGACCGATCGCCAGCTCAAGAAAATCGCTGGCAGCGTGCTTTCGACCCTCAAGGGTCTGGGCGGCACCGATGCGACGCTGGTTCTGGACGATCTGTCGGTGAAAAATCGCGACACCTATGGCAAGGCTCGCCTGCTGGTCGAGGCCCTGGCTGACGGCGAATACGTATTCGACCGCTTCAAGACCCAGAAAGCCGAAGTCCGCGCGCTGAAGAAAATCACCCTGCTGACCGCCAAGGTCAGTGTGGCCGATGTCGAGCGCGCCGCCAACCACGCTCAGGCAATCGCCACTGGCATGGCCCTGACCCGTGATCTGGGCAACCTGCCACCGAACATCTGCCATCCGACCTACCTGGGCGAAGAAGCCAAAGCGCTGGGCAAGGCACACAAGAATCTGAAAGTGGAAGTCCACGACGAGAAGAAACTCGCCGAACTGGGCATGGGCTCGTTCCTGGCCGTGGCACAGGGCAGCGCCCAGCCACCGCGTCTGATCGTCATGAACTACCAGGGCGGCAAGAAAAGCGATAAACCGTTCGTGCTGGTCGGTAAAGGCATCACCTTCGACACCGGCGGCATCAGCATCAAGCCGGCGGCCGGCATGGACGAGATGAAGTTCGACATGTGTGGCGCCGCCAGTGTGTTCGGCACCCTGCGCGCCGTACTGGAACTGAAGCTGCCGATCAATCTGGTCTGCATCCTGGCCTGCGCCGAGAACATGCCGAGCGGCACCGCAACCCGTCCGGGCGACATCGTGACCACCATGAGCGGCCAGACTGTCGAAATCCTCAACACTGACGCCGAAGGCCGTCTGGTGCTGTGCGACGCGCTGACCTATGCCGAACGCTTCAAGCCGCAGGCCGTGATCGACATCGCGACCCTGACCGGCGCCTGCGTGGTTGCACTGGGTGGCCACACCTCCGGCCTGCTGGGCAACAACGACACGCTGATCAACCAACTGCTCGACGCGGGCAAACTGGCTGACGATCGCGCCTGGCAATTGCCGCTGTTCGACGAGTACCAGGAACAACTGGACAGCCCGTTTGCCGACATCGCCAACATCGGTGGCCCGAAAGGCGGCACCATCACCGCGGCCTGCTTCCTGTCGCGCTTCACCAAGGCGTATGACTGGGCTCACCTGGACATCGCCGGCACGGCATGGCTGAGCGGCGGCAAGGAAAAAGGCGCCACCGGCCGTCCTGTTCCCTTGCTGACCCAGTACCTGCTCGACCGCGTCGGGGCTTAAGCAAAGCGCTGTGGCGTATCGATCAATGATCGATACGCCACACCTTGCGGAACAGACATGACCCAAGTCGATTTCTACATTCTTCCCAGCCCGGATCCGGCAGCTCGTCTGGATTTCGCCTGCAAGCTCACTGAAAAAGCCTGGCGTCTGGGTCACAAGGTCTACCTGCACTGCAGCGATGCGGCGCAACGTGAGGACCTCGATGCCCGTCTCTGGCGTTTCCGGGGCGAAGTCTTTCTGCCCCACGGCAATGCCGAGAGCGATCACGATGCACCTGTAGTCATGGGTCTGGGCGATGACGCTGGCACACATGAAGACCTGCTGATCAATCTGGACCTGCGCATCCCGCCCTTCTTCAAACGCTTCGCCCGTGTGGCGGAAGTGGTTGTCGAGGACCCGGCCATACGTCTTGCCGCACGTGAGAGTTTCCGTTCTTACCGCGAACAGGGCTATCCTCCGCAGGATCACCGACTGCAGCGTCTTTGAGGACACGATGGATACTTCAAAAAAAGCTGAATCCGCGCACTTGCTGGACGACCTCGAGTCGATCCGTCAGCTGCTCGGCGACGACTCCCTGCAGCCACCGCTGCTGACCGATACCGTCCACCGCGAAGGACAGATTCCCTTATTGTTCGACGTGGTCGGAAACAGAAATTCGAGTTCGCATGACGACGACGATTTCGACGAAGCGCACATCCCGACGCTGACTGCGGATACGCCCGTGGTTACAGAACAACCTGTCGCGCCACTGCTTCAGGCACCTGCACCCATCGAAGCATTGCCCAATCCGGACGCCCTGCTGCATCTGGATGCCGAGCTTCGTTCCGCTGCACAGCTGATTCTGCAGGACGTGATCGACGACTTCGCGCCGCACATCGAGACTGAGATCAAGCGTCGGCTTGAGGCGAGACTGGAGCGGTTGTTGGCGCAGCAGCAGAAGTGAGATCGTGACCCGGGACATCGTTTGGGCGTGCTCAAGGGCGTTGCTCTCAATAATTAAGATTGCGGCGAATCTCGTCTACCAATCGCCCTTGATCTGCACGCTGATGGATCAGCGAGTTCGCGCGGGCATCCAAAGTGCGATAGTCTCTGGCGGCCTTATCAATACCTCGCAGATTAGCGGGGTTATCGGCGTAAATACGCCGGTCACGTGCAAGTTGAGCCTCAAATTCGAAATAACTTGCACCCTTCCTGCCCGTGACACGATCAACGAGTAATTGCCGTTGTTCAAGAGCCTCTTCAAATTGGGCAACCATTCTCTTGTCGCCAGCCTTCGCAGCGTATCCAAACTGTACTCTGTAAACGGAATCGCTCTTGAGCTTGGCAGGCAGAACCCCCAACGCCTCACCTTTTAGTTCTCCATGAATTTTTTGCAGTGTCGTTGAGTCGCTGATATTGATTTTAGGCACTTCTGTGATCCCCGATACACTCCCACTCATCCACTTTGACGTCCTACTGAGACTGACCAGATCTTTTCCAGGCAGTTTTTTGAACACCTGCTCCAATACCGCAGCTGGCAGTCGCTCAAATGGAGAAAGCGTCGAAAAAGCCGCCGCTACGGGAATATGCCCACTCGGATCCCTCACGTTAACCGGATCCCCCAAACAATAGGCATAAGCGTTCAAGCCGCCCCTCCCAAACGGGCTTAGCGTATCCGGCTGATTGAAACGCATCAGGACCGGATTGAACGCTCGATAACCATTACCCAGCAAATAATGCCCGGTCACCGGATCAGCACGCTCCCCGTTGAAGCCCGACACCTTCGTGCCTTGCAAGCGATGGCCGTAAGGGCTGTAGACCAGCGACTGACGCTCCTGCGCCGTCACAGCATGCAGCACGCTGCGCTGTACGTCAGTCCCGAGCATATCCACTCGTGAAGCGGAACCCTCCATGCTGTGCTCAGCCAACAAATGGTCTCCGCTTTGAAAGATGCGGCGGCGCACCGCGCCTTGTATCTCGACCGTCAAACGACTCTTTTGATAGAAGCGCAACACTGAGTCTTGAGCCCCCGGGTCGACAATGGCAAGACGATCCAGCGCGTCATAGCGGTATCGACACAGTATGCGTGTGGTTTCGAGCGCATCGTTCATGGCGGCAAAGACCCTTCGGTCAGAGGCTGAAAACCTGATTATTCCCCCTCGCCTACCCGCTGTTAACTGGCAGTTCTGCGAGGGACGCAGTCAACCAGTCGCCCGGCGCTGTGGCTTGTCCCTTGCCCACAGGGCTATACTTGCCGGTTTCCGAATCAATGCCACAGGTTCCCGCCGCGCATGGACAAGACTTACCAGCCGCACGCCATCGAAACTTCCTGGTACCAGACCTGGGAGTCCGAGAACTACTTCGCTCCTCAAGGCGCGGGTGACTCGTACACAATCATGATCCCGCCGCCGAACGTCACCGGCAGTCTGCACATGGGCCACGGCTTCAATAACGCGATCATGGATGCCCTGATCCGTTTCCGTCGCATGCAGGGTCGCAATACCCTGTGGCAGCCGGGCACCGACCATGCCGGTATCGCCACGCAAATGCTGGTTGAGCGTCGTCTCGAAGCCCAGGGTGTGAGCCGTCATGACATCGGCCGCGAGAAGTTTCTGGACAAGATCTGGGAGTGGAAAGCCGAATCCGGTGGCAACATCAGCCGTCAGATCCGTCGCCTGGGCTCGTCCGTTGACTGGAGCCGCGAGCGCTTCACCATGGATGACGGCCTGTCCGAGGCCGTAAAAGAAGCCTTCGTGCGCCTTCACGAAGACGGCCTGATCTATCGCGGCAAGCGTCTGGTCAACTGGGACACCAAGCTGCACACCGCCATCTCTGACCTTGAAGTGGAAAACCACGACGAGAAAGGCAATCTGTGGAACCTGCGCTACCCGCTCGCCGACGGCGCAAAGACCGCTGAAGGTCTGGACTACCTGATCGTCGCCACCACGCGCCCGGAAACCATGCTCGGTGACGCTGCCGTCGCGGTCAATCCGCAGGACGAGCGTTACAAGGCGCTGATCGGCAAGTTCGTGGAACTGCCTTTGGTAGGCCGTCGCATTCCGATCATTGCCGACGATTATTGCGACCCTGAATTCGGTACCGGTTGCGTGAAGATCACACCGGCCCACGATTTCAACGACTATGAAGTCGGCAAGCGTCACAACCTGCCGCTGCTGAACATCTTCGACAAGAACGCCGCCGTGCTGCCTGCCGCTCAGGTGTTCAACCTCGACGGCACGCTGAACGACACGGTCGACGGCACCCTGCCTGCCGAATACGCAGGTCTGGACCGCTTCGAAGCCCGCAAGCGCATTGTGGCTGCCTTCGACGCCGCAGGCCTGCTGGTCAGCGTTGACGATCACGCCCTGAAGGTCCCGAAAGGCGACCGCTCCGGCACCATCATCGAGCCGTGGCTGACCGATCAGTGGTACGTGTCCACCAAGCCACTGGCCGAGCCTGCCATCGCTGCGGTCGAAGACGGCCGCATCGCCTTCGTGCCCAAGCAGTACGAAAACATGTACTTCTCGTGGATGCGCGACATTCAGGACTGGTGCATCAGCCGTCAACTCTGGTGGGGCCATCGCATTCCGGCCTGGTACGACGAGTCGGGCAAGGTCTATGTCGGCCGCGACGAAGCCGAAGTACGTGCCAAGCACAATCTGGGGCCGGACGTTGCGCTGCAGCAGGACAACGACGTTCTCGACACCTGGTTCAGTTCGGGCCTGTGGACCTTCTCCACGCTTGGCTGGCCGGAAAAGACCGAAGCGCTGAAAACCTTCCACTCCACCGACGTGCTGGTCACCGGTTTCGACATCATTTTCTTCTGGGTCGCCCGGATGATCATGCTCACCATGCACCTGGTGAAAAACGAGGACGGCACGCCGCAAGTGCCGTTCAAGACCGTCTATGTGCACGGTCTGGTGCGTGATGGCCAAGGCCAGAAGATGTCCAAGTCCAAGGGCAACGTCCTGGACCCGCTGGACATCGTTGACGGCATTGATCTGGAAACTTTGGTGCAGAAACGCACCAGCGGCCTGATGCAGCCACAACTGGCCAGGAAGATCGAGAAGCAGACCCGTCAGGAGTTCGCCGACGGCATCGCCAGCTACGGCACTGATGCCCTGCGTTTCACC
The DNA here is from genome assembly GCF_979253365.1 of Pseudomonas sp. AC016. Classification (NCBI taxonomy): domain Bacteria; kingdom Pseudomonadati; phylum Pseudomonadota; class Gammaproteobacteria; order Pseudomonadales; family Pseudomonadaceae; genus Pseudomonas; species Pseudomonas sp. AC016. Next base: position 4,523,377 of record NZ_CEEDCC010000001.1, on the reverse strand, counting down.
TTCTGTTCGCTGGCGTCCACCGGCCGCGACATCAAGTTCGACATGGGCCGCGTCGAAGGCTATCGCAACTTCTGCAACAAGATCTGGAACGCGGCGCGCTACGTGCTCGACAAGGGCGAGGACTGCGGCCAGAACGGCGAAGCCGTCGAACTGTCTCTGGCGGATCGCTGGATCATTTCGCAGCTGCAACGCACCGAAGCCGAAGTGACCCGTCAACTCGACCAGTTCCGCTTCGACCTCGCAGCGCAGGCGCTGTACGAGTTCATCTGGAACCAGTACTGCGACTGGTACCTGGAATTGTCCAAGCCTGTGTTGTGGGACGAAACCGCACCGGTCGAGCGTCAGCGTGGCACACGTCGCACTCTGGTGCGCGTGCTGGAAGTTGCGCTGCGTCTGGCGCATCCGTTCATGCCGTTCATCACCGAAGAAATCTGGCAGCGCCTTGCGCCGCTGGCAGGCGTCGAAGGCAAGACCATCATGCTGCAGGCGTGGCCGGTGGCCAACGAAGCACGCATCGATCAGGCCGCCGAAGACGACATCGAATGGCTCAAGGGTCTGATGCTGGCCGTGCGTAACATTCGTGGGGAAATGAACATCGGTCCGGGCAAGCCCCTGCAGCTGTTCCTCAAGAATGTGACCGCCGAAGACCAGCGTCGCCTGAGCGAGAACGATTACCTGCTCAGGAAACTGGCCAAGCTGGAATCCATGACCGTGCTGACCGACGGTGCCGAAGCACCATTGTCCGCGACCGCGCTGGTCGGTGACATGGAAGTGCTGGTGCCCATGGCCGGCCTGATCGACAAGGGCGCAGAGCTTGCGCGTCTGGACAAGGAAATCCAGCGCCTGCAGGGCGAAGTGCAACGCGTGGGCGGCAAGCTGTCCAATGCCGCGTTCGTCGACAAGGCGCCGCCTGAAGTCATCGCCAAGGAACGCGCCAAACTGACCGAAGCCGAACAGGCGCTGGGCAAGCTGGCAGAGCAACACGCACGTATCGCCAGTCTGTAAACGCAAGCCACCAGCCTGAAAGGGCTGGTTGAGCTGAATCTGTAACAGCGCGCTTGCCCGCGACCGCATCACGCCAGTCGAGCACCATTGGCTGAACGTACGCGGTCGCGGGCAAGCGCGTTATTACGGAACTCGGCATCCGCATCCTCAGAGCAACGCCCTCCATGACCACGTCTGAAAAACCCAAACCTCCCCGCAAAAAGCCCCAGCGCAACGTCAAGCCTGCGCCACCCCGCGAGAAAGCCACGCTGCACCCGCGCAACCGGCATCAGGGGCATTACGACTTTCCCAAGCTGATCAAGTCCAGCCCTGAGCTGGCGAAGTTCGTGATCCTCAATCCCTATGGCAAGGAAAGCATCGACTTCGCCAACCCGCAGGCCGTGCGGGTGTTCAACCGCGCGCTGCTGAAGGCGTTCTACGGCATCGCCCATTGGGACATCCCGGCCGATTACCTGTGCCCGCCCATTCCGGGCCGTGCGGACTATCTGCATTTTCTGGCCGACCTGCTGGCCGAGGGCAATGGCGGCGAAATCCCGCGTGGCGCCTCCGTGAAGGCGCTGGACATCGGCACCGGCGCCAACTGTATCTATCCGTTGCTGGGACACAGTGACTACGGCTGGCACTTCGTGGGGTCGGACATCGACAGCACGGCAATCGCGGCAGCGACCACCATCGTCAAAGCCAACAACCTGCACAAAGCCATCAGCGTGCGCCTGCAGGCCAATCGCAAGCACATACTCTCAGGGCTGCTCGACAGCGCCGAACGCTTCGACGTGAGCCTCTGCAACCCGCCCTTCCACGCTTCGCTGGAAGAAGCGCAGCGTGGCAGCCAGCGCAAGTGGCGCGCACTCGGCAAGGCCGACCCGAAACGCAAACTGCCGGTGCTCAATTTCGGAGGGCAGTCCCAGGAGCTGTGGTGCGAAGGCGGCGAGATCCGCTTCGTCACTCAATTGATCCAGGAAAGCGCACTGATCCCGACTCAGGTTCTGTGGTTCAGTACGCTGGTATCCAAAGCTTCCAACCTGCCGCCGATTCAAAGCGCCCTCAAGAAAGCCGGCGCGCTGGAGGTCAGGGTGGTGGAGATGGGTCAGGGGCAGAAACAGAGCCGCTTTGTGGCCTGGACGTTTCTGGACAAGGCGCAGCAGAGTGCATGGCGGCAGACGACTGCCTCGCAATGACGGTGTTGCCTGCGGCTTGAAATGCGTGGGATAGCAAGAGCGGACGCGGAGCGTCCTGGGCGTCGTTACCACGCAAAGCGCTCATCGTTGCACACAAGTCATCGGGCTATCCGCAGAGGCAGCGGCACTGATGCGCTTTTGTAGCGCGATGGCATGAACACCGCAGAACGCGACGTGGGTGAAGGCTGAGTCCTGGCGCTGATTCGGGGGGCAATCGGCATGGATGCCGATTGAGCTGCACTGGGCCATGGATGGCCCATTTGCAGCGACCCCCGAATCAGTGTCAGGACGAAGGAACCCCGGCGAAGCCGGGGCCGGAACCGGAGCAAAAGGCTTTGCTTACTTTGGCCTCTCAAAGTAAGTCGCCGAGGGGCGAAAAGGTGACTTGAGCCATGCGCTCGGCTCACTGAGTCCGCAGTCTGTGCCATTTGTGACGCGGAGCGTCACGGGCGGCATGCCCACGCGGAGCGATGGGCACGATCATTCATTCACAAGGACTTGTGTGAGCGGAGTGGGAACGATCAATGCATTCCATACGCCCACAAAAAAGCCGTGCCCGGTTATCCGGTGCACGGCTTTTTCAACAGCAAGCGTGTGCTTACTTGTTGATCGAGTCGGTCAGCACTTTGGCTGGTACGAACTTGACGACTTTCTTGGCAGCGATTTCGATGGCTGCGCCAGTCGAAGGGTTACGGCCAGTGCGAGCTGGACGCTCGGTGACTTTCAGCTTGCCGATGCCTGGCAGGGTGATTTCTGCGCCGTTTTCCAACTGGTCGGCAACAATTTGGCCCAATTGCTCAAGAGCATTACGCGCTGTGGTTTTTGGCGCGTCGATAGCTTCAGCGATATCGGCGATCAATTGGTCTTTAGTAAGAGCCATGGTGGTGTTCCTTCCCTATCAAATTCATTTGGATTGCAGAGCGCAACGTCGGCCAGTAGCCAGGCAATGAACCTGGCCACCCGCTAGCAGCCACGATTAATCGCGAAATGTAGATACTGAAACCGGATATTGGTTCGGCCTACGCGTACACAATCTGCATGCTTGACGCGCTAAGGTGCGCAAGACCGCGCAAAACTAGCACAGAGCCGGGTAAATATCCGCCTCTACCTATCCTTTTGGTCAGCTTTTAACAGTAATTGTGCAGTATTTAACCAGCTGCAGGGCCAGTACGGCGAAAACCAGCCCCTTCGAGGCCATTGCAGCCAAGCCTGCGTTACACTGACGACCTTGCACCGAGCTGCACGCTCTTCATCTTTTTTCAGCCGAGAAGCCCATGCCGATCCGTCATTGCATCGTCCACCTGATCGACAAGAAACCCGACGGTACGCCCGCTGTTCTCCATGCACGCGACTCCGAACTCGCTGAGTCTCAGGCCATCGAGAACATGCTGGCCGACCTCAACGAGAACTACAACGCCAAACAGGGCAAGGCATGGGGACTGTTCCACGCCGAATCCGGGGCGCACCCCTTCAGCGGCTGGCTGAAGGAATATCTGGATGGCGGCAAGGACTTCACCGCGTTTTCCCGCGTGGCCGTGGAGCACCTGCAGAAGCTGATGGAAGAGTCCAACCTGTCGGTCGGCGGTCACGTTCTGTTCGCTCACTATCAGCAAGGCATGACCGATTACATGGCCATCGCCCTGCTGCACCACAGCGAAGGCGTGGCCGTGAATGACGAGCTGGACGTGACCCCGTCGCGTCACCTGGATCTGGGTCAGTTGCATCTCGCGGCGCGTATCAACATCTCGGAATGGCAGAACAACAAGCAATCCAAGCAGTACATCTCCTTTATCAAGGGCAAGAACGGCAAAAAGGTTTCGGAGTACTTCCGCGATTTCATCGGCTGTCAGGAAGGCGTCGACGGGCCAGGCGAAACCCGCACCCTGCTCAAGGCCTTCAGTGACTTCGTCGAAAGCGAAGACCTGCCCGAGGACTCCGCTCGCGAGAAGACCAAGACCCTGGTCGACTACGCCAGCAGCCAGAGCAAGATGGGCGAGCCGATGGGTCTTGAAGAACTGTCCGAACTGATCGATGAAGAGCGTCCGCGAGCGTTCTACGACCACATCCGCAACAAGGACTACGGCCTGTCTCCGGAGATCCCGGCGGATAAGCGCACCCTCAACCAGTTCCGCCGCTTCACCGGCCGTGCCGAAGGCCTGTCGATCAGTTTCGAAGCGCACCTGCTGGGCGACAAGATCGAGTACGACGAAACGGCTGGCACACTGATCATCAAAGGCCTGCCGACCCAACTGACCGACCAGTTGAAGCGGCGGTAAACGACATGCTGATGCGCACGCTCAAGAAGGTCGCCCTGATCATGCTGGTGGTGGTGATCTATCAGAACTGGGGCAGGATCGAGAACTTCGTCAATCCGCCGCCTGCGAGCGTTGCGCAAAGCTACAGCCAGGCGAAGGTGGTGATGTACGCCACCGAGTGGTGCGGCTACTGCAAACAGACCCGTCGCTTTCTCGACAGCAAGGGTATTGCGTATCAGGAATACGACATCGAAAAATCCGAGGAAGGCCGCAAGGCATACGAAGCATTGGGCGGACGTGGTATTCCGCTGATCGACGTCAACGGGACGCTTATTCGCGGCTTTGCACCGGATGACATACTGGCAGCGCTGAAATAGATGCCGATCATGCCAATGCTCCGCATGGGCACGATCGGTATGCTTGAGACCCTGATCGTTCCCACGCTCCTGCGTGGTAACGCCGCCCAGGACGCTCCGCGTCCGCTCTCGAAAGTGACGTGAAACGATCAGTTGCCGCTTACCGCTTCTCGATCTTGAACCCGAGTCTCGGGAAGTGCACATGCACCACACCGGCTCGATCATCCTCGCGGCGCAGGATCAACTCCTCAGTCCCCGCAAACACCAGCTCGCCCTCTACGCTATCAACACCGTAATCCGTCGCGGAGATCGCCACCTGATCGCCTGCCTTGAAGCCATTGGGGTCAACGAACGCCTCGTCGGGCAGCGCCGCTGGCGTAGCATTTCTGGCGATCTCGATGGCTTCGGCCGAAGTCAGGTCGCTGTGCGCGCCGTGGCCAAAGCCGAGCACGCGGCCAAGCCATGCACTGACCCCAGGGTAGTTATCCACAAACGGCGCCGTCACAGGCGTCTGCCTGAGGAACCACAGGGTGTGCGCCACGCTGAAATCGGCAATCGAAGGCTCACCGAACAGGAAGTCGCCATTGCGTGACAACTGCAACTCCAGACGTGCCATAAGCGTCGGCCACTGGTGTTTGGCCTGCTCGGCACTCAGGCGCGTTGCACTGCCGCCGGTGAACAGCGATGAACGATCTGCAACGAATGCCTTGGCGGCCTCGGGCGGGACCTTGGCAAAGCGCACGGCCAGCGATTCCGGCTGGAATACCAGACTCACCGCGTGCATGAACAGTACCGAATCGCCCCAGGCGGCCAGGCTGGCGACGGTGAATTCCTGACCTTCCGGGTAGAACGTCGGGGAAGCCTTTTCCTGTTCCAGACGGCGCGCCATCAGGGCTGTATCGCAATAGATATCCGCACCGATCTGCAACACCGGTGTCCTGCGATAACCGCCGGTCAGCGCCGTCAGGTCAGGTTTGGGCATGATCGATGGAATGGTCACAGAGCGCCAGGAAAGGCCCTTGAAACCCAGCATCAGACGAGCTTTTTCGGCAAACAACGAGGTGGGGTAATGGTGAAGAATCAACTCGGACATGTTCAGCCTCAGGGCGCGTGGAAAGCAGACAGCTTACCCCGCACCTCCCTGACAGCCTACCGCCTCAGGTGGATGACACGACATCACGCTCATTGATCGATACCTGAACCGGCACGCCCTTGTAGCTGGCAGCCAGCACTTCCTTGGCTGTCTTGCGCAGCTTCTTGATCAGCCGCTCATGACGCAGGGCTTCGCCCTTGCTGACGTGCTGTTCGACGTACACCAGCGCCACGGCCGGGCTTGAACAGAAAAAGCGTGCACCCTTGCCGCTCTGATGAGCGGCAAAGCGTCGGACAGGATCATCGCTGATGCCGCAGTACAACGAACCATTGGCAGCGCGCACGAGATAAACGAACCAGGGCTTGCAGACCAGAGGCTTGTTGATCGACTCGGCAGCGACTGCACATGGCTCAGGCACGGCGGCTCTCGGTAAAGGTTTTCAGCCCCTTCTGCGCCTGGCCGCGAATCGCGTTCTGCACCATCGGCGTCCAGCCCAGCAGCAGGCCTTTTGCACCCAGGGCCTGACGCGACCAGCGCCACAGGTCGAAATGGTCATGGTGCTCGCAGATCAGGCCGTCGCGAAACACGAAGCGCGCCTGAATGTCGTTGACCACTGTGCGCCCGGTCTGGCTGAACAGGTAGGTCGCCACCCAGTGGGCGCTCCCGGAACGGTCGTCGGCACGCACCTGATCGAACACCACCGAGAAGTCCTTGGCACGCGACGTGAGCATGCGCCACATGTCACCTGCCTGACGGCCACGCAACTCGCCGAACACCGGATCGCTGAACAGCACATCGTCGGTGTAACAGGCGCTCATCGCCTCGGCGTCCAGCTGAGCGAACGCTTCATAAAAGCGGGTGATGAGAGCGCTGTTGGCCTGACTGTCTTCTTCGTAACTCATGCGTGCAGATCCCTTGGCAAAAGATGCGTGCACGATAAGCGGCAAACGCGTCGGGAGCTACCAACATTTGGCAAACAAATAAGGTTATTGGACCTTCTCACTGCTCACCTGCACGTACAACGATCGACCCGCGCCCATCCCCGCGATCATGGCGCCGAGACCCAATACGGCGAAGATCCAGCCTATCGCATTCCAGTTGCCAGTCACGTCGTGCACGACGCCGACCGCAAACGGCCCCATCGAGGCGATGGTGTAGCCGAAACCTTGCGCCATGCTCGACAGATTGGACGCCACATGGGAATCCCGTGAACGCAACACGATCAACGCCAGCGCAAGACTGAACGTACCGCCCTGCCCCAGCCCCAGCAGAATCGCCCAGCCCCACAGACCTTCCAGAGGCGCATAAAGGCAGCCGAACAATCCGGTGAGGGTCAGCGACATGACCAGCATGATTGCCAGACGCTGATCCTTGCCGCGTGTCGCCAGCCAGGGCGCGCTCAGGGCACTGATGACCTGCACGATGATCGAACCCGACAGCAGCAGACCGGCCTGGGTCGGGGTCATGCCGCGGCCGATCAGGATCGACGGCAGCCAGCCAAACACGATGTAGGAAAGCGAAGACTGCAGCCCCATGTACAGCGTCACCTGCCAGGCCAGCCGATCACGCAGCAAGCCTTTGACCCGGTAAACATCACGGTGCGTGCCGTGTTTTTCCCGGGCTTGCGGCAGCCAGAGCAGCGCAGCGATCAGTGCTGGAATCAGCCAGAACCCAAGACCGATCTGCCAGCTGTCATCGAAGTAATGACTCAGCGGCACGGTGGAGCCCGCTGCGATGGCCGCACCCAGACACAGCGCCATGGTGTAGACGCCGGTCATGGCGCCCGCCTGTTTCGGGAAGTCGCGCTTGACGATGCCCGGCAGCAGCACGCCGATGATGCCGATGCTCGCGCCCGCCATCAGGCTCCCCGTGAACAGGCCGAATTCACCGAACAGACTGCGCACTGCCAGACCCGACGCGAGCAGCAGCAGAATCACCAGAACAACCCGCTCACTGCCAAAGCGGCGTGCCAGAATCGGTGCCAGCGGTGCGAACAGGCCCAGGCACAGCACCGGCAAGGTGGTCAGCAGGCCCGCTTCGGCAGCCGACATACCCAGGCTGTCGGACACGTTATTGAGCAAGGGCGCGATGCTGGACAACGCGGGGCGCAGGTTAAGAGCCACCAGCACCAGACCCAGCAGCAACAGCCAGGGACGCTTGAGGATCGGAGGAATCGGGGCAGTGGCAGAGTCGGGGCTGGGTTGAGCCTTGGCAGTCATCTATTTCTCGGCAATCAGGTATGTCGACCCGTTTCAGGGGGCAAGTATCCTGTTGGAGAACGATGTGGAATACAAGGTTCAGGCGAGATTGCATACAAACCAGGCCTGATGCCAAAAATGAAAAAACCGGGCGCGAGGCCCGGTTTTCTGTGTCGCAGCTGTGACTCAGTGAATGATCTGGCTGAGGAACAGTTTGGTACGGTCGCTTTGCGGGTTGTCGAAGAAGTCGTTCGGCGCAGCCTGTTCGACGATCTCACCCTTGTCCATGAAGATCACCCGGTTCGCCACGGTGCGGGCAAAGCCCATCTCGTGGGTCACGCACAGCATGGTCATGCCTTCTTCCGCCAGACCGACCATGGTGTCGAGTACTTCCTTGACCATTTCCGGGTCGAGTGCCGAGGTCGGCTCGTCGAACAGCATGATCTTGGGCTTCATGCACAGCGCACGGGCAATCGCCACACGCTGCTGCTGACCGCCGGAAAGCTGGCCCGGGAATTTGTGCGCCTGCTCTGGAATGCGTACGCGCTCCAGGTAATGCATGGCGATTTCTTCGGCTTTCTTCTTCGGCATTTTGCGAACCCACATCGGTGCCAGCGTGCAGTTCTGCAGGATGGTCAGGTGCGGGAACAGGTTGAAATGCTGAAACACCATGCCGACTTCACGGCGGATGGTTTCGATCTGCTTCAGGTCCGAGGTCAGCTCGGTGCCGTCGACGATAATCCGGCCCTGCTGGTGCTCTTCCAGACGGTTCAGGCAGCGAATGGTGGTCGACTTGCCCGAGCCCGACGGGCCGCACAACACAATGCGCTCGCCCTGACGCACGTTCAGGTTGATGTCCTTGAGTACATGGAACTGGCCGTACCACTTGTGGACGCCCTCCATGCGGATCATGCCTTCAGCGCCCAGAGGCTTGGTGATAACTTCACTCATGTCAAAACTCCTAACGCTTGTGGCCTGTGTCCAGCTTACGTTCCAAGTGCATGGAATAGCGGGACATACCGAAACAGAAGATCCAGAACACCAGGGCCGCGAAGACATAGCCTTCGGTGGCCATACCCAGCCATGACGGGTCGGCGGTGGCTTGCTTGACGCTGTTGAGCAGGTCGAACAGGCCGATGATGATCACAAGGCTGGTGTCCTTGAACAGCGCGATGAAGGTATTCACGATGCCGGGAATAACCATCTTCAACGCCTGCGGCAGGATCACCAGACCCATGCTGCGCCAGTAGCCCAGGCCCATGGCAGCGGCCGCTTCGTACTGACCCTTTGGAATCGCCTGCATGCCACCGCGTACCACTTCGGCGACGTAGGCCGACTGGAACAGGATGACGCCGATCAGCGCCCGCAGCAGCTTGTCGAAGTTCATCCCTTCAGGCATGAACAGCGGCAGCATGACCGAGGACATGAACAGCACCGTGATCAACGGCACGCCGCGCCAGAACTCGATGAAGGTCACGCACACCACACGCACCGCCGGCATGTTGGAGCGACGCCCCAGTGCCAGCAGAATGCCCAGCGGCAGCGCACCGGCGATACCGACCGTGGCGATGACCAGCGTCAGCATCAGGCCGCCCCACTGACTGGTCGGCACGTTGCTCAAACCGAATGCGCCACCGTGCAGCAGGTAGAACGCAACGACCGGGTAGATCACCAGGTAAGCGATACCGTAAAGGGCCTTGCGTGGGAATTTCGAAATGAACAGCGGTGCAGCACCCACGATGGCGAGGATGGCGGTCAGATCGACCCTCCAGCGCAATTCGGTGGGGAAGTATCCATACATGAACTGGCCGAAACGCTGCTGAATGAATACCCAGCAGGCGCCAGCCTTGGTGCAATCTTCCTTGGTGGTGCCGATCCAGTTCGCATCCAGCAGTGCCCAACTGATCATCGGCGGGACGATCAGGTAGATCAGGTACAGCGACAGCAGCGTGAGGATCGTGTTGATCCAGCTGGAGAAAAGGTTCTGCCGCATCCACGCCATCGGGCCGAACACTTTGCCCGGCGGTGGCATATCAGGTTTGAAAGTATGGGTTGTCATGCGCGTTTCCTCACCGCTCGATCAGCGCAATGCGCTTGTTGTACCAGTTCATCAGCAGGGAAATGCTGATACTGATCGCCAGGTACACGCTCATGGTGATGGCAATGACTTCGATCGCCTGACCGGTCTGGTTGAGCACCGTACCGGCAAACAGGGAAACCATTTCCGGATAACCGATGGCTGCCGCCAGCGAAGAGTTCTTCGCCAGGTTCAGGAACTGGCTGGTCAACGGCGGGATGATCACTCGCAGTGCCTGCGGAATGATGACCTTGCGCAACGTAGGACCCGGACGCAGCCCCAGCGAGCGAGCGGCTTCGGTCTGGCCATGGCTGACCGACTTGATGCCCGAACGCACGATCTCGGCGATGAACGCCGCGGTGTAGATGGTCAGCGCCAGTGTCAGCGAGATCAGCTCGGGGATCAGCACCCAGCCGCCGGTGAAGTTGAAGCCCTTGAGCTGTGGCAGTTCCCAGTGCACAGGGCTGCCGAACACCAGCATGCTCAGGCCGGGAATGACCAGCAGCAATGCCAGGCCTACCCAGAACTTGTGGAACGGCTGACCGGTGGCTTCGAAACGCTTGTTGGCCCAACGCACCATCATCACGACGGCAACGACGGCGATCAGAACGCTGACCAGAAACGCTGTCATGCCTTCGGCCGGCATCGCTCTGGGCATGTTCAGACCACGGCTGCTGACGAAGAACATGTCGAAGTAGCCATGGGCCTGACGTGGCCCGGGCAGCGTCAGGAAGACCGCGGTGTACCAGAACAGGATCTGCAGCAGTGGCGGGATGTTGCGGAAGACTTCCACATAGACCGTGGCCAGTTTGCTGATCATCCAGTTCGGAGACAGGCGGGCAACGCCGATGATGAAGCCCAGCAGGGTCGCCAGGATGATACCGATGACCGAGACCAGCAGGGTGTTGAGCAGGCCGATGACAAACACGCGGGCATAGCTGTCCGCTTCGCTGTAATCGATCAGATGCTGGGCAATGCCGAAGCCGGCACTGCGCTCAAGAAAGCCAAAACCGGACGTGATACCCCGGTGCTGGAGGTTGGTCTGGGTGTTGTCGAACATGAACCAGCCCAACGAGACCACCGCAATGACAGTGATGATCTGAAACAACCACGCGCGCACTTTCGGATCGCTCAGGGTGAGCTTTTGCTTGGGTGCGACGATTTGCTTTTCCATGAAATGCCCCAGGAAAAATCCAACAGAACAACGCCCGACAGGCTGGGTAGCCTGTCGGGCGCCGGGTCAATCAGCGAATAGGTGGAGCGTACTGGATACCACCAGCGTTCCACAGGGCATTCTGGCCACGCTTGATTTTCAGCGGGGTGGACTCGCCCAGGTTGCGTTCGAACATCTCGCCGTAGTTACCTACCTGCTTGACGATCTGTACGACCCAGTCCTTCGGCAGCTTCAGGTCGGCACCGTAGGCACCGTCAGCGCCGAGCATACGGGCAACATCAGGGTTCTTGGTCGACTTGGCTTCTGCTTCAACGTTCTTGGAGGTCACTTTGGCCTCTTCAGCGTTGAGCATGGCGAACAGGGTCCACTTGACGATGGAGAACCACTCTTCGTCGCCTTTACGTACGACAGGGCCCAGCGGCTCCTTGGAGATCACTTCAGGCAGAACGACGTAGTCGTCCGGCTTGGCCAGCTTGCTGCGCTGTGCGTACAGCTGCGACTGGTCGGAGGTCAGCACGTCGCAACGGCCGCCTTCCAGCGACTTGGCGCTTTCGTCGGAGGTGTCGAAGGTGATCGGGGTGTATTTCAGGCCGTTGGAGCGGAAGTAGTCAGAGACGTTCAGCTCGGTGGTGGTGCCTGCCTGGATACAAACGGTCGCGCCGTCCAGTTCCTTGGCGCTGTTGACGCCCAGCTTCTTGTTCACCAGGAAGCCGATGCCGTCGTAGTAGGTCACGCCGGCGAAAACCAGGCCCATGCCCGAATCGCGCGAGCTGGTCCAGGTGGTGTTACGCGACAGGATGTCGATTTCGCCCGATTGCAGTGCAGTGAAACGCTCTTTGGCGTTCAACTGGCTGAACTTGACCTTGGTCGCGTCGCCAAACACGGCTGCGGCAACGGCGCGGCACACGTCAGCGTCGATACCGGTGATCTTGCCGGTAGCATCCGGAACGGAAAAACCTGGCAGGCCATCGCTGACGCCGCACTGAACAAACCCTTTCTTCTGAATAGCATCGAGTGTGGCACCTGCGTTAGCAGCCCCCGCCACGCCAAGTGCTGCTACAGCTGTGACTACCGCCAGGGTGGATTTCAACATCTTCATTCAAAATCTCCAGTTTGCTCTTTGTTGTGTGGGAGTTTCAGTGGCATCGCACCCTTGTGAGGCATTAATGACCCGTGCTGGCTTTTTTTTGGGTCATGCGTGGCCGGACCTGAATCATGAAGCGCCTGAAAGATCATCCTGTCAGGCCTCACCATCATTCGAATCGGCCCCATGGACTGTCGCCCCGTGTTTTCCCGAACCCGAACGGTACAGGTTGAATCGTGCCGCGAATCCTGACGCATGGACTTCCGTGCTGCGTTTCGACCGTTACAAGTAATAGCTTTATAGTGTTACCGAACGATGAGAGCACTCAGTCTCCAGACGTCTTGTAGCAAAGCCCGTACCAGCATGCTGGCGATGTTGAATTAGTGACAGGTCAAGACAAAAACTTGTACCGTTGCGACATCTTCTTTCATATTCAAACAAGCTGCGCACTTTATTAATGCGCCCAAAAAGCGCCAGCGCACAAAAATGGAGCACTCATGAGCGAACCCCTGATCCTTGAACCGTCCGGTGCCCCGGACGCGTGCGTCATCTGGTTGCACGGCCTGGGTGCCGACCGCTACGACTTTCTGCCAGTGGCCGAAGCTCTGCAGGAGTCGCTGCTGAGCACCCGCTTCGTTCTTCCTCAGGCGCCGACCCGCGCGGTGACCGTCAACGGCGGCTATCAGATGCCGAGTTGGTATGACATCAAAGCCATGAGCAGCGAGGCCCGCGCCATTGATCACGACGAGATGGAAGCCTCGGCGCAGCAGGTGTTGAACCTCATCGAGCAACAACGCGACAGCGGCATCGATCCGGCGCGAATCTTTCTGGCAGGCTTTTCCCAGGGCGGCGCGGTGGTGTTGCACGCAGGCTATCTGCGCTGGCAGGGACCGCTCGGCGGTGTTCTGGCGTTATCGACTTATGCACCGACATTCAACAATCAGATGACGCTTTCAGCCAGTCAACAACGCATCCCTGCCCTCTGCCTGCACGGTCAGCACGACGAAGTGGTGCACAACGTCATGGGCCGGACCGCCTACGAGCATTTGAAGGCGCAAGGTGTCACCGCTCAATGGCAGGAGTACCCAATGGGGCATCAAGTGTTACCGCAGGAAATTCAGGACATCGGCGTATGGCTGGCTGAAAAGCTGCGCTGAAATCCGCTTTGCAGCGCTCTGGACCGAGCGACTCTGTAGCGCAACACGGATGACACTACGCCGAGCACGGTTCTTGCTTTACACTGCTCGGCGTACATTCCTTAACCAATTGACGAGATGACCGTGCTCAAAGCACTCAAAAAGATGTTCGGTAAAAGCGAGGCCGAACAGCTCGCGCCTGCTCCGGCAGCACCTGCCCCCGCCCCTGTCATGCCCGTTCAAGAGCAGAATAAGGGCCAGAATCATGACCGCCCCGCTCAGGTGGCCGACATGGCTGTCGAGCCTGCCAAAGCCAGAGCACCGCGTTCCGACAAACCCAGGGCCGAGCGCCCACGTCGCGAACGTGTGGAAAAGCCCCCTGCTCCAGCCTGGAAACTCGAAGATTTCGTCGTTGAACCGCAGGAAGGCAAGACCCGCTTTCACGATTTCAACCTTGCGCCCGAGCTGATGCACGCCATCCAGGACCTGGGCTTCCCTTACTGCACGCCGATCCAGGCAGGCGTTCTGGGTTACACCCTAAAGGGCAAGGACGCGATTGGTCGTGCGCAGACCGGCACCGGCAAGACCGCAGCCTTCCTGATCTCGATCATCGAACAACTGACCCAGACCCCGCCACCCGCCGAACGTTATATGGGTGAGCCACGCGCCCTGATCATCGCGCCGACCCGTGAACTGGTGGTGCAGATCGCCAAGGACGCCGCCGACCTGACCAAGTACACCAACCTGAACGTCATGACGTTCGTCGGTGGCATGGACTTCGACAAGCAGCTCAAACAACTGGAAGCCCGTCACTGCGACATTCTGGTTGCCACGCCGGGCCGCCTGCTGGACTTCAACCAGCGCGGCGAGGTGCATCTGGACATGGTCGAAGTCATGGTGCTGGACGAAGCCGACCGCATGCTGGACATGGGCTTCATCCCGCAAGTGCGTCAGATCATCCGCCAGACACCGCACAAGGGTGAACGCCAGACCCTGCTGTTCTCGGCCACCTTCACTGAAGACGTCATGAACCTGGCCAAGCAATGGACCACGGATCCGTCCATCGTCGAGATCGAGTCGCTCAACGTAGCCAGTGACAACGTCGAGCAGCATATCTACGCCGTAGCCGGTGCCGACAAATACAAACTGCTGTACAACCTGGTCAACGACAACGGCTGGGAACGCGTGATGGTCTTCGCCAACCGCAAGGACGAAGTGCGGCGCATTGAAGAACGGCTGGTGCGCGATGGCGTCAACGCGGCGCAGTTGTCGGGCGACGTGCCTCAGCACAAGAGGATCAAGACACTGGAAGGCTTCCGCGAAGGCAAGATTCGTGTACTGGTCGCCACTGACGTGGCCGGTCGCGGCATTCACATCGACGGCATCAGCCATGTGATCAACTTCACCCTGCCGGAAGTGCCGGATGATTACGTGCACCGCATCGGCCGTACCGGTCGTGCAGGCGCAGAAGGCGTTTCGATCAGCTTCGCAGGCGAAGACGATTCGTATCAGTTGCCTGCCATCGAAGAGAAGCTGGGCCGCAAGATCAGCTGCGAAACCCCGCCGACCGAACTGCTGCGTGCAGTGGTACGACGCATGACCTGACACCCGCAATCGGCCATGAAAAAAGCGCACCCCATAACGGGGTGCGCTTTTTTTTGCCTGCTGAAGAATCGGGACGACTGGATCAGTCAGAACCGTACTTCGGTGAACGCGGACCGTAAAGCAGACCCGCAGGTTGTCCCGCCGAAAGCAAGCGGTTGCTGGCAATTCCGGCAATAGGATGACTGGCATCGGTCGAACTGTTGATGATCTGCTTCACAGCCGCCGTGATCAACATGCCTACCAGACCACCACCACTGTTGTTGCCACCCTCGTCGCTGGACGCAGACGCCGATCCGGTCCACAACGCAGCGCCGGTGCGCAGATCGACCAGCTTGGCCGTGACCGTCACGATAGTCTGGCTGCTGATGACGATGTAGCTGGTGCCGTACTGTTTGACGGTCAAATACAACGCGGCATCGGCACCAAAGATCTCACGTAACTTGGCAGGCGATGTTGCCTGAATATCGTTGGCGTCAGTCAGACCGTTGTTGCGAAACGTCTCATCAACCAACGCGACCGGCAAGACGTAATAGCCGGATTCAGCCAGAGGGTACGTCACTTGTGAAAACGTGCTGTAGGTAGCCTTGATATCAGGCGACTCGTTGACCGGCGGCAGTACCAGAATCGAACGAGGTTTGCTTTCCTTGAACGCTGAGTAGTCCACGGTCTTGGGGGCCACGCAACCCGACAACAGAGCAAGCGCGAAAAGGCCGACTGCGACTTTCATTTGACGACCTTTCATTTGGCAGCTCCGGCCTTGGCGTTCTTGAGGAGAAAATCCATGTACGTTGCCGACTCGGGAAACAGGGCCTTCTCGGTACGCAACTCCTGAACCATTTGGTCATCCTTGCCCAGACTGCCGTAGAGCATGCCCAGTTGAGCGTGATAGCCAGGGGGAGGGTTCGAATTGCTGGCTCGAATCTTCTGAAGATCCTCCTCCAGCTTTGCAACCTGAGCTTCCTTGGACTCGCCCTTGAAATACTCATAGACCTCGGGCTGATAACTGCCCCACTGATACAAGGTCTTCGGCTGCTGAGCACAACCGGTGATGAACGCACCCACGAACACAAACGCTGCGATACGGCGCAACGAACTGCTGTTATTACTTGTAAACACGACAAATCCCTTTTTTGATCACATCAGTTGGCAACAGGCTTCCAGGCACCGCTGTCCAGAGCACGCACCATGTTGTTGACGGCCTCGCGCATCGCCAGGTCAAGGACCTTGCCATTGAGTGTCGAGTCGTAACTGGCGGTTCCGCCAAAACCGATGACTTCACGGTTGGAGAGTTCGTATTCACCCGCACCCTGCGTCGAGTAAACCACCTCGGAGGTGCTGATATTGACGATATTCAGCGCTACCTTCGCGTAAGCGACCTGCGACTTGCCGCGTCCCAGCAAACCAAACAATTGATGATCGCCGGTTTCCTTGCGGCCGAACTCGGTCACGTCGCCTGTCACGACATAGTCGGCACCTTTAAGGCGCTGGGCCGTGGACTTGATGGTCGCTTCCTGCTTGATCTCCACCATGTTGTCGCGATCAAGAACGTTGAACCGGTTGGTCTGCTGCATGTGGGTGATCAGAATGGTTTTGGCCTGGCCACCGAGCCGATCGACACCGTCGGAAAAGATGCCGCGCATATAGCTCGAACGGTTATCGAACTTGCCAACCGCAACCGGGTAACGCAGGCCGCTGTAAGCAACACCTGCACTTTCGACCTTGGCCACCGGCAAAGCCCGGGAGCTTTCCGTTGCACATCCACTGGCGAGCGCCAGCGTCAGCGCAGTCATCCCTGTTGCCACTACTTGATGCAGTCTCTTCACTTCCATACTCCGGGCTTTTCACACTGAAACATAATTCACACAGCCATTGCCGACGCAGTAAAGGTGCGTGAACAAAAAAGGGGGAACTGCACTATTCTGCAAGCCTTTATGATCTAAAGGCGTTGCGCTGAAAGGCATTGAAACAGCGTGCAATAGTGAACGAATTGGCAGGTCAACGCTCTTGTTTTTACCGGATTACTTCCAGCGATCAGCCGCCGCGTGATCGCTGTCACGCCCGTCTACCCAACGCTCGCCTTCAGGCGTGTTCTCACGTTTCCAGAACGGCGCGCGGGTTTTCAGGTAGTCCATGACGAAGTCACAGGCTTCGAACGCGGCCTGACGATGGGCGCTGGCGACGCCAACGAACACGATGGGCTCGCCCGGCTCAAGCGCGCCGACACGATGCAGCACGTCCAGCCGCAATAAAGGCCAGCGTTGCTCGGCTTCAACAATGATCTTCGCCAGCGCCTTTTCGGTCATGCCCGGATAGTGTTCCAGAAACATGCCCGACACTTCGCGACCATCGTTGAAGTCCCTCACGTAACCGACAAAACTCACCACCGCTCCGATGCCGACATTGGCAGCATGCAGCGCGTTGACTTCTGTGCCCGGATCGAACGCTGCAGATTGCACGCGAACCGCCATGATCAGCCTCCGGTCACGGTAGGAAAGAACGCCACTTCATCGCCATCCTGCAACGGCTCGTCCAGCGGGCACAGCTCCTGATTGCGGGCGCACATTACGTTCCGCTCGCCCAGCACCTGCCAGGCCTCGCCGCGCAGCAGCAGGTGCTGACGCAATGCGTCCAGGGTTGCGAAATCACCTTCGACCCGCTCGCTGTCCAGACCCAGCGCTTCGCGATAGCGGGCGAAATACTGAACCTGCAGTTTCATTGCCCCGCCTCCCCATCGTCAGCCACGAAGTGACCGCTCTTGCCGCCGAGTTTTTCCAGCAGGCGGACCGATTCGATGACCATGCCGCGGTCTACCGCCTTGCACATGTCATAGATCGTCAGCGCCGCGACACTGGCGGCCGTCAGGGCTTCCATTTCCACACCGGTCTGCCCTGCCAGCTTGCAGCGCGCCATGATCAGTACCGAGTCGTCACCCTCGGCAGAGAGTTCGACCTTGACGCTGGTCAGCATCAGCGGATGGCAGAGCGGGATCAGATCGCTGGTCTTCTTCGCCGCCTGAATACCCGCGATACGGGCTACAGCGAAGACATCACCCTTGGGGTGACCTCCGCTGACAATCATTTGCAGGGTGGTCGGCAGCATGCGCACACGCGCACAGGCCACAGCTTCACGGGACGTGACCGCTTTATCGGTGACATCGACCATGTTGGCACGGCCTTGGGAATCGAGATGAGTCAGCACAGTTCTACTCCTGAACAGGAGCGGGGATTGTAAACCTAAATGTGTGGGATAGGGCTGGAGGAGCTGCCAGGTCAGTCACCTGATCGGACGCGGAGCGTCCTGAGAGGCGTGCCCACGCCTGCGCGTAGGCACGACCAACACCGTTACAGATGACTCTCTGCGTACTCGGCCAGGATTGAGCGAGGCACACCCTGCAGGGTGATGTGCACGCCGTTGGGGAAGTCCTTGAAGCGCTCCGTCAGGTAGGTCAGCCCGGAGCTGGTGGCTGACAGATAAGGGGTGTCGATCTGCGCCAGGTTGCCCAGGCAGACCACTTTGGAACCGGCACCGGCACGGGTGATGATGGTTTTCATCTGGTGCGGCGTCAGGTTCTGGCACTCGTCGATAAGGATCAGGCTCTGTTGAAAGCTGCGGCCTCGGATGTAGTTGAGGGATTTGAACTGCAACGGCACCTTGCTGAGGATGTAGTCGACGCTGCCATGGGTGCTTTCGTCATCCATGTGCAAGGCTTCGAGGTTGTCGGTGATTGCGCCGAGCCACGGCTCCATTTTTTCCGCTTCGGTGCCCGGAAGGAAGCCGATTTCCTGATCGAGCCCCTGCACGCTACGGGTCGCGATGATGCGGCGATAGCGCTTGGTAACCATGGTCTGTTCGATGGCAGCGGCCAGCGCCAGAATGGTTTTACCCGAACCGGCAGCACCGGACAGGTTGACCAGATGGATGTCCGGATCCAGCAGGGCAAACAGCGCCAGACCCTGATAGATGTCCCGCGGCTTGAGGCCCCAGGCTTCCTGATGCAGCAGCGGCTCCTGGTGCATGTCCAGAATCAACAGTTCGTCGTTCTTGACGCCCTTGATCCAGCCGACGAAGCCCTGCTCGTCGACGATAAACTCATTGATGTGGACCGCAGGCAGGGTTTCATTCAATTGCACGCGATGCCAGGTGCGCCCGCGCTCCTGACGGGTATCGACCTTGTTGACCCTGTCCCAGAACGAACCGGTCATGTCGTGGTAGCCACGGGACAACAGCGAGACGTCGTCCACCAGCTGGTCAGTGCTGTAATCCTCGGCCGCAATGCCACAGGCACGGGCCTTGAGGCGCATGTTGATGTCTTTGGTGACCAGCACCACGCTCAAGTCCTTGTTGCGCGCGTGCATGTCGATCAATTGGTTGATGATGATGTTGTCGTTCAAATGCTCGGGAAGCAGGCTGTTGGGTTCCTCACGCTTGCTCATCAGAATCGACAGGAAGCCTTTGAACACGCCAGTACCACGGTCGATCGGCACACCCTTCTCGACTTCTTCGGGTGACGCTTCGCCCAGCGTCTTGTCAATCAGGCGGATCGCCTGCCGGCATTCGGCGGCTACCGAGTGTTTACCTGCCTTGAGTTTGTCCAGTTCCTCCAGAACGGTCATGGGGATGGCGACGTGGTGTTCTTCGAAATTCAGCAGTGCGTTTGGATCATGGATCAATACATTGGTATCGAGCACGTAAAGGATTGGCTGGTTAGTAGAGGGGGTGCGTCCGTGATCATCCATACTCGCTCACCTTTGTAGTAGCCAGGCGACGCAGAACCACAACAGCACTGCGCCACGAAAAGGCCGCCGGTTTTCTTCCCTTCAGGCAGGGTAGAAGTGTTGCTCAAGGTGGGTCTTGGGAGACGCCACCTGTGTTGCAGGTTTCGGCGGTCTGTATTCGTAATACAGCAAAAGGGATGACAGAAAAAAGCTCTTTGACAGTTTTTTGAAGTTTATTTCACAGGATGACGAATAGCGCTTGGCGGACGTTCTCAGCGCGTTTACAGTCGGAAGTCAGCCACAGCCGATTTGCCCGTCATTCCCCTTCAGATGCCTCTTCGCCACCCTCCTCCAGCCCTTGTTCCACGGGCGTTTCATACAGATTCCGGCAGTCATCCCAGATCAGTTCGCTTTGCGCGGTATTGGCCATCAACAGCGGCAGTGCCGACTGCGCCCGGTTGGCCGAGTCATGGAATACCACCGTGCCCCGTCGCCAGAGCAACATGAGCGTCAAAACGCGATCGCCCACCTGATCGGCAGTCAGCCGACCGGTTGCATCCTGCGCGTCGATGTTCCACAGCGATACCCGCAGGTGCTGCGAGCGGAAATAGTCGCCGCTGTCGGCACGGCGATGGCCATAAGGCGGCCGGAACAGCGGCACGAAGTTATCGGGAAGGATCTGCTGCACCAGCGCCGAACTGCGTTGAATGGAATCCTGCCAGTCGAGCCACTGGCTGTGCGAGCGGTATTCCCAGCCCTGAATCCCCACGCACTGCTGGCGGTACAGGTTCTGCAGACTGACAGCCGATGTGCTGTCGAGACGGTCCTGCAGGCTCTTGCCCAATACATGGAAGGTCGCCGTCATCTTCTGCTGGCGCATGAAGTCGGCCAACCAATCCGTGGCCCCGTCGACGGCGCTCGGCCCGCTGTCGAAATTGAGCCTGAATGTGCGGTCGGGCATCTCGTCGCCGCTCATCTCATCGGAGTTGTAACGCTCGATCTCGCTGCTGGTCTGCGGAAACAGCGCGGCCAGGAACAGCAGTTCATTGAGGTAGCGCTGATGGAAGACGGCGCTGGGTCTGGCCCAGGCAGCATAAAAGGAGTCATCGGCGACCTGATATTCCTCGGCGCGCTGACGCAGCTGATCCATGTCTTCGACCAGCACACAGAAGTTGGCATCATCCACACAGCTTTTCTGGGCGGCCTGATAGTTTTCCAGCAGGCGCGACCACAGGCGGTGGCGAACCACGTTCAACGATGAGACGTTGACGTAGCGCAGGCCAAGGCGCTGCCTGAGCCCCTCCTCGTCCAGCTTTTCGCTCAGGTACAACTGATGGGCGAACGCCAGGATCTCTGCGCGTGACGCGACATCGAACAACGCCGGCGTTTCCAGACGCTCGGGCCATACACTGCGATCCATGGTGGCGATGACCGGAGCGGCCGCCTGGGCCTGACCCCATAACAGACACGCGCAAACTGCTAAAACGATACGCAAACCCAATGTCCTCTCTGTCGACTGTCGCGTCATGACCAGCGCGCCACTATAGCTGATATACGCTCGCCCCTTATGTCGGCACACATACAAAGGCGATGCGTGAACTGCCATGGGCAAAGGGCGGATGCCAAACCTGTCTCTATCGCCACCATAGCTGGAGTCGCGCGCCATCAGCCCCTAGAATCCCCCGACGATCAAAGGAGACGACTTCATGCTGATGGTGATTTCCCCAGCGAAAACCCTCGATTTCGAAACACCGCCCACCACCGAGCGTTTTACCCAGCCGCAGTATCTGGACCATTCCCAGGAATTGATCAGCCAGCTTCGCGAACTTGCGCCCGCGCAGATCGCAGAGCTGATGCACCTGTCCGACAAACTGGCCGGGCTCAATGCCGCACGCTTCGGCAGCTGGACGCCAGCCTTTACACCCGAGAACGCCAAGCAGGCGCTGCTCGCGTTCAAGGGCGACGTGTACACGGGCCTTCAGGCGGAAACCCTCGACGAAGATCAGCTCGACTATGCACAGAAACACCTGCGCATGCTCTCCGGCCTTTATGGCCTGCTGCGTCCGCTGGATCTAATGCAGCCCTATCGTCTGGAAATGGGCACGCGACTGGCAAACGCTCGCGGAAAGGATCTCTACGCATTCTGGGGTACGCGCATCAGCGAATGGTTGAATGAAGCGCTCGCCGATCAGGGCGACGACCTGCTGCTCAATCTGGCCTCGACCGAGTACTTTTCAGCGGTCAAGCGCTCGGCGCTCAATGCCCGGATCATTGATACGGAGTTCAAGGACCTGAAAAACGGCCAGTACAAGATCATCAGTTTCTACGCCAAGAAGGCGCGCGGGATGATGAGCCGGTTCGTGATCGAGGAACGCATCGACAGCCCTGAAGCGCTTAGAGCGTTCGATGTTCAGGGATATCGTTATAACGCAGAACTATCTACCCCTTCCAAGTTGGTCTTTCTGCGCGACAGTCCAGAGGACTAATGGCGTCAAAGTTGTGCAGCGCCACGCCGCTGTACAACTTGACACGTCTATCTCCCCCATCAGGCGACGGCTTTATGGCGCCAACTTAACGTCAACTAGCGTCCCGCTTGTCCGACAAGAAAATTTTCTTAAAAAATAAACAACTTTTTTACATGGTGGCGCTTTAGCTCTTAGCGCTAGTGGCACTTTTATATCAAGCCACATTAAGTCCCGTTTATATGGGGCTTCGACCCCGTGCGCCATCAGTATGCAATTAGTCATGTCACAAAATTGATACATCAAAATCTCCCAAACAGGACGAGTGGCCCGGAACTAAATGGGAAACCTTACGCTCCTACATCCCGTAACAATTCTCGGCCACCCTGTAGGAGATCACCTACAGCGAAGCGAGGACAAAGGGAAGTTACCCGCAGGCAGTCCTTTTCCACGGGAAGAGGCTGCAGGTACCGAAATTAAAACTCATATCACTAGTTGAAGTAGGTAGACAGGCGAAGCACCGGACCGGTGTGGCGCGCAGGACTCGACGAGAACCGCCAAGGCTCTGGCCAAAGGCTTTCAGCTCCTGATCCGCCGTCGATCGCTATACATGGAGTGGTTTACTGCATCCAAGAGAGCAGGGCCCCGCCCGGAAGGACAGGTCACCTGCCGCTTGTACTTAGTGTCATTTGGGTTCGCCTCGCTTGTTTGGGCACTCACTCTTAAATATGCCTGCGTTAGTTAGATGGCCTTACACGCTGTCACGACTCGCGTGTGACATCTGCTGGCCAAAAATTAATATCCAGCCAACTTATGGCGTGAAAATCGAGGAGAGTACGATGCGTATCAGCATCTTTGGTTTGGGTTATGTCGGTGCAGTCTGTGCCGGTTGCCTTTCTGCACGGGGTCATGAAGTTGTTGGTGTGGATATTTCCAGCACCAAGATCGACCTGATCAATAACGGCAAATCGCCCATCGTTGAACCGGGTCTTGAAGACCTGCTGGCGCAAGGTATTCGTACTGGCAAACTGCGTGGCACCACGGACTTCTCCGAGGCTATTCGCGCCACCGATCTGTCGATGATCTGCGTCGGTACACCGAGCAAGAAAAACGGCGACCTGGAACTCGATTTCATCGAATCCGTGTGCCGCGAAATCGGTTACGTACTGCGTGACAAGACTTCCCGTCACACCATCGTGGTCCGCAGCACCGTACTGCCGGGCACCGTTGCCAATGTCGTCATCCCGATTCTGGAAGACTGCTCCGGCAAGAAAGCAGGCGTGGACTTCGGCGTTGCCGTAAACCCTGAGTTCCTGCGTGAAAGCACCGCGATCAAGGACTACGACCTGCCTCCGATGACCGTCATCGGCGAGTTCGACAAGGCTTCGGGCGACGTTCTGCAATCGCTGTACGAAGAACTGGACGCACCGATCATCCGCAAGGACATCGCCGTTGCCGAAATGATCAAGTACACCTGCAACGTGTGGCACGCGACCAAAGTCACCTTCGCCAACGAAATCGGCAACATTGCCAAGGCCGTCGGCGTCGATGGTCGTGAAGTGATGGACGTGGTCTGCCAGGACAAGGCACTGAACCTGTCCCAGTACTACATGCGCCCAGGCTTCGCATTCGGTGGTTCCTGCCTGCCGAAGGACGTGCGCGCCCTGACCTACCGCGCCAGCACGCTGGACGTTGAAGCGCCTCTGCTCAACTCCCTGATGCGCAGCAACGTTTCTCAGGTGCAGAACGCCTTCGACATGGTTGCCAGCTACGACAGCCGCAAGGTTGCACTGCTGGGTCTGAGCTTCAAGGCCGGCACCGACGACCTGCGCGAAAGCCCGCTGGTAGAGCTGGCCGAAATGCTGATCGGCAAGGGCTTCGACCTGAGCATCTTCGACAGCAACGTTGAATACGCACGTGTTCACGGCGCAAACAAAGACTACATCGAATCGAAAATCCCGCACGTTTCCTCGCTGCTGAATTCCGACTTCGATCAGGTCGTAAACGACTCTGACATCATCATTCTGGGCAACCGAGACGAGCGCTTCCGCACCCTCGCCGACAAGACCCCTGAAGGCAAGCGCGTCATCGACCTGGTGGGCTTCATGTCCAAGGCCACCAGTGAGGATGGCCGTGCCGAAGGTATCTGCTGGTAAATCAGCCGCAAGCCACAAGCGCCAAGCTCCAGGCCACTCGTTCAAGCACTGCTTGGGCCTGGGGCTTGAGGCTTGCAACTGACTTAGGGATACAGATTATGCAGAGGCTAAAACACGGCCTTTTACAGGCCGCCGGTTGGCTGTTTTATCTAAGTTTATTAATGGGTATTGCCACGGCATTGCCCACCAGTATCTTCGACTCACAGTCGAAGAACTTTATCTTTCTGATTGGCGCCGTGGGTATCTGGCGTTATTCGATGGGTATTACGCACTTTGTGCGCGGGATGATCTTTCTGTACATCGTTTACCCGCACTTGCGCCGCAAGGTTCAAAAGTTGGGTAAGGCTGCAGATCCGTCCCATGTGTTCCTGATGGTCACCAGCTTTCGTATTGACGCGCTCACCACCGCTCAGGTGTACAGCTCGGTCATTCGTGAAGCGATCAATTGCGGTCTGCCGACCACCATCGTCTGCTCGCTGGTGGAAATGTCCGATGAGCTGCTGGTCAAGGCGATGTGGGCCCGTCTCAACCCGCCGGACCGCGTGAAGCTGGACTTCGTGCGCATCCCCGGCACCGGCAAGCGTGACGGTCTGGCCTACGGGTTCCGTGCCATTTCCCGCCACCTTCCGGATGAGCGCGCGGTTGTTGCGGTAATCGACGGTGACACCGTTCTGAACGAAGGCGTCGTGGCCAAGACCGTGCCGTGGTTTCAGCTGTTCGACAACGTCGGCGGCCTGACCACCAACGAGTTCTGTGAAGTGCGCGGCGGTTACATCATGAGCGAGTGGCACAAGCTGCGTTTCGCTCAGCGTCACATCAACATGTGCTCGATGGCCCTGTCCAAGCGCGTTCTGACCATGACCGGTCGTATGTCGGTCTTCCGCGCCACCGTGGTCACCGACCCCGAGTTCATCGCCGACGTGGAAAGCGACTCGCTCAACCACTGGCGTCTGGGCACGTTCCGGTTCCTGACCGGCGACGACAAATCCAGCTGGTTCAGCCTGATGCGCCTTGGATACGACACTTTCTACGTGCCGGATGCCGCGATCAACACGGTCGAGCACCCGCCCGAGAAGAGTTTCCTCAAGGCCAGCCGCAAGCTGATGTACCGCTGGTACGGCAACAACCTGCGTCAGAACTCGCGTGCGCTGGGCCTGGGTGTTCGTCGCCTTGGCCTGTTCACCAGTGTGGTGCTGTTCGACCAGCGTGTATCGATGTGGACCTCCATCCTCGGTCTGACGGTCGCCATCATCGCCAGCTTCAAGTACGGCGGAGCCTTCCTGCTGATGTACCTGCTGTGGATCGGCATGACCCGCCTGATCCTCACGCTGCTGTTGTCCTTCTCGGGACACAGGATCGGCCCTGCGTACCCCCTGATTCTCTATTACAACCAGATCGTCGGCGCCCTGATGAAGATCTACGTCTTCTTCCGCCTGGACCGCCAGTCCTGGACGCGCCAGGACACCAAACTCAGCCGCGACATGGCCAGCTTTCAGGGTTGGTTCAACACGTGGTCGTCCCGAACCATGACTTTCTCGGCTGGCACCATCTTCGTCGCCGTGCTGTTGACGATGGTTTGACCGGGCCAACGGATTAATCGCTTAAGTAGGAAAATTAGCCATGAATACAGCCGTGAATGCGAACGTCGTACATGAATCCGAAGCCCAGCGCCAACACGCCCGGGTCAAGATCCCTGCCAAGCTGCGCCTGCTGAACGATCAGCCGAACGCCCCGCTGGTACGCATCGAAGACCTGTCGGCCGGTGGCCTGAGCTTCGTCGCGCCGCAAGGCCATCGCTACACCGCAGGCGAGGTCATCAAGGGCCGCCTGCAGTTCCTGATCGACAACCTCGGTCTGGCCATGGACGTGGAGATGCAGGTCCGCTCGGTAGACAATGCCAGCGGCCGTGTCGGCTGCCAGTTCCAGAATCTGGAAGCCCAGGACATCGCCACGCTGCGCCACCTGATCACATCGCACCTGTCCGGCGACATCGTCAGCCTGGGCGAAGTGCTGGCAACCCTGCAGCGCGACAACTTCACCAAGGCGCGCAAGGTCAAGGGCAACGACGGCGGCATGAGCGCCATGGGTCGCCTGCGCGCAGTCACCTTCAGCCTCGGCGTCTTCATCGTCGGTCTGGCAGCGTTCGGTTTCATCTTCAAGACCATCTACGGCCTGTACTTCGTCAGCCACGCCTCGGCCGGTCTGGTCTCGATCCCGAGCATGGACATCACCATGCCGCGCGAAGGCACCGTGCAGAGCCTGGTTCAGCCGAACGGCGAAACCACCAAAGGCGCACCACTGGCCAGCTTTAACACCAGCATGCTGGAAATGCTCAAAGGCAGCCTGACCGGCGAAGACCTGCAGCCTGCGAAAATCGAAGAGCTGTATGGCAAGCAGATGAGCGGCACCCTGACCAGCCCATGTGACTGCGTCGTGGCTCGCCAGCTGGTCGCCGACGGTCAGTACGCCAGCAAGGGTCAGGTGATCTTCCAACTGGTGCCACGCAACGCACCGGCCACGGTTGAAGCACGCTTCACCTATCGCCAGTTCAACGACGTCAAGCCGGGCACCCGTGTCAGCTTCCAGGTCGCTGGTGAAGACAAACTGCGCACTGGCGAGATCGTCAGCAGCACCAACCTGAGCGACACCGACCTGTCCACCGACATCCGTGTACAGATCAAGCCTGACGAAAGCCTGAGCAGCTCGCTCGCCGGCCGTCCTGTTGAAGTGGTCAGTGATCGCGGTCCTTCCGTGAACTGGCTGATCGACAAAGCCGTGGCCGCGGGTCTGTAATCATGAGCAGCCCATTACGACGCCTGTCGACCCCCACGCTATTGAGCCTCGCCGTCGCGCTCGGCCTGAGCGGCTGTGCCGGCCTGCCTGACCAACGTCTTGCCAATGAAGCCTTGAAAAACGGCGACACTGCATTGGCGGAGCAGAACTATCGGCAGCTGGCGGATCTGGGCTACAGCGATGCACAGGTTGGCCTGGCTGATATCCAGGTCAACACCCGCGACCCTGCCCTGCTCAAGCAGGCGGAAGCCACTTACCGTGCGGCAGCCGAGACCTCGCCACGGGCGCAATCGCGCCTGGGCCGTCTGCTGGCCGCCAAGCCGGACGCCACCGACGCCGAACGCCACGAAGCCGAAACGCTGCTGAAGAAAGCCTTCGCCAATGGTGAGTCCGGCACGCTGGTCCCGCTGGCCATGCTTTATCTGCAATACCCGCACACCTTCCCGGACGTGAATGCGCAGCAGAAGATCAGCCAGTGGCGCGCTGCCGGTTATCCGGAAGCAGGTTTGGCCCAGGTGCTGCTGTATCGCACCCAGGGCACCTACGCCGAGCATCTGGATGAAGTGGAAAGCATCTGCAAGCAGGCGCTGAACACCACTGACATCTGCTACGTCGAACTGGCCACCGTCTACCAGACGCGTGGTCAGGCCGAGCCGCAGGCTGCCTTGATTGAACGCCTGAAAAGCGAACACGCCGCTGGCCGCATCAGCGCTCAGCGCGTGGACAGCGTGGCACGCGTACTGGGCGACTCGACCATCGGCACGCCAGACGAAAAGACCGCCCAGCAATTGCTGGAAGGCATCGCGCCGGGCTATCCCGCTTCGTGGGTCACCCTGGCCAAGCTGCTTTACGACTTCCCCGAACTGGGCGACGTCAACAAGATGATGGAGTACCTGGAAAACGGCCGCGCAGCCGACCAGCCGCGCGCCGAGCTGCTGCTGGGTCGCCTGTACTACGAAGGCAAATGGGTCACGCCCGACGCCTTCAAGGCAGAAGCGCACTTGAAGAAAGCCGCAGCGACGGAAATCTCCGCCCATTACTACCTGGGTCAGATCTACCGCCGCGGTTACCTCGGCCAGGTCTATCCGCAGAAAGCCGTGGACGAGCTGTTGACCGCCGCCCGTGGTGGCCAGAACAGCGCCGACTTCGCCCTCGCGCAACTGTTCTCCCAAGGCAAGGGCACCAAGCCTGACCCGGTCAATGCCTGGGTATTCGCCCAACTGGCGCTGACCAGCGAAACACCGCAGGCCACTGAACTGGCCCAGCAACTGAGCACCACACTGCCGCCTGAAAAGCTCGCCGGCGCCAAGGATCTGTTGGCACGTGAGCAAAAAGTCCGGGGCGCAGCCGCCAACCAGAGCGTGATGGCGATGCAGGCCCTGCAAGAAGAAAAAGACGGTGAGGAAGCACTATGAAGTTGAATCCCCTGATGGCCGCCGGCGTGGGCCTTGGCTTCAGCCTGCTGTGGGCGTGCCCGACACTGGCTGCCCTGACCGAACAACAGAACTTCGGTCTGGAAGTGAAAGCCACCGGCCAACTTGAAGACGACCGTGATCTGGGCACCCGTTCGGGCGGCGACGTCAGCGGTCTGGGCCTGGACCTGCGTCCATGGGTCTACGGCGAGCGCGGCAACTGGAGCGGTTACGCCATGGGCCAGGTGGTCACCGCCACCGACACTATTCAGACCGACCCGCTGGAGCAATCCACCGGCGCAGGCGACGGCCAGACTCAAGTCTCCCGTGGCACCGCCAGCGAGCGCGAAGTCGATAAATCCTACCTGGCACTGCGCGAATTCTGGATCGGCTACAGCGGTTTCACGCCCTACCCCGGCGAGATCCTGAAAGTCGGTCGTCAGCGTCTGCGCAATGACGACGGCCAGTGGCACGACACCAACATCGAAGCCATCAACTGGACCTTCGACACCACGCTGCTGCGTGCCGAGCTGGGCGCTGCACAACGTTTCAGCGAATACCGCACCGACCTGACCGAACTGGCCCCCGACGATGAAGATCGCCAGCACCTGTTCGGTTCGGCCAGCTACCAGTGGACTCCGGGTCACTGGGCAGGCGTACGTGCGCACTACAGCCACGACGACGGTAAGCTCAAGGATCAGGGTCAGGAACTCGACGACCTGGACAAGACCTCCAACGGCGACCTGACCTGGCTGGGTCTGCAGGCTGACAGCGATGCCTACAACTACCGCAACACCAATCAACTCAACTACTGGGGCAGCCTGACCTGGCTCAACGGCGACCGTGACGAGATCCGCGTCAACGGCGTGAATGACCAGTACTTTGCCGGCGAGAAGAACAGCCGCGACATGAACGGCTGGGCCACCGACCTGGGCCTGCGTCTACGCCTGGACCCTCAGTGGCAAGTCGGTGCGGCCTACTCGCGCGCCAGCAAGGATTACGTTCAGAACGGCCTGGAAAGCAACCGTTCGAACTGGACAGGGACCCGCTCGCGTATTCATCGCTTCGGTGAAGCCTTCCAGGGCGAAATGGCCAACGTGGAAACCGGCTCGCTGTTCGCTTCCTGGCAGATGAACGAGGAATATGACGCCTCGCTGATCTACCACAAGTTCCGCCGTGTAGACGGCAACACCGGCATCGGTGGCTCGGGTATCAACGCTGTTCGCGAGAACGGCGACAGCAATACCTTCAGCTCGCTACCGCTGGAAGATGGTCGCAAGGACCTGGGTCAGGAAATGGACCTGGTCGTGACCAAGTACTTCAAACAGGGCCTGCTGCCAGCCTCGCTGAGCCAGTCCTTCGACGAACCGTCGGCTCTGGTGCGCTTGCGTGCCGGCGTCTTCAAGCCCGGCGACGCGTACCACAACGGCGTGGATGAATACATGCACCGCGCCATTGTCGACGTCATCTGGCGCTTCTGATGCGAACCGCCAAAGGAGTGCCACAGATGAACAGTCAAGCAAGCAACGGGCGTAGCCGCACCTGGCCACACGCCCTGCTGGAAAGCGCCGTGCTGAGCAGCGCGCTGCTGATGGCCAGCGGTGCCGCACTGGCCAACGCGCCTGTCACCCCCGAGGCGCCGAAGGCAGTGGTCAAGGAGCTGCAACAGGCCAAGACCTACACCATCACCAGCCCGCCGACCGCGCCGCTGGAAATGGCCAAGCCGGTGCTGCCCGACCTCAGCGGCTACACCGCCGAGGCGGCATTGAAAAAGATCGTTCGCAACAAGCCGGGCAAGGTCACTGTTGCCCGGATGATGGAAGAAACAGGCCTGAAGGAATTCATCGGCGGCGACAACAAGATGGCTGAATGGGTGACCCGTCAAAAGGGTATCCCGCAAGCGATCATGATTTCCGACGGCTATGTGAACCTTCAGGACCTGGCCAAGAAGGTGCCCAAGCAGTTTCTGAACGAAGTGTCGCCGGGCGTCTACGTGGCGCGTCTGCCGATCCTGGTCAAGGAAACCGGCATCTTCGAGATCGACAGCAAGACAAAGGAATTGCGTCTGTCTCAGGAGAAAGGCTCGTTCATCGTCAGCGAAGGCAAGATGCTGATCACCCACACACAGGTCAACGCCTGGAGTGAAACCCGCAACAGCCTGGCGACCTATCGCAAGCCTGACGAGTTTCGCCCGTTCGTGCTGACCTGGGGCGGCTCGGAAACCTGGATCGCCAACACCAAAATGGCGAGCATGGGCTACGACCAGAGCAAGTCCTACGGCATCAGTATTTCCCAGTACACGCCGAACACCGCAAAGATCCTCAAGCGGGCCGAACCGACCGGCTGGATCATCGATTCGGAATTCTCGGACATGTGGTACGGCTTCTACTGCTACGAGACACGTGATTTCGTGGTCAAGGGCAACACCTACCGCGACAACATCGTTTACGGCATTGACCCGCACGACCGTTCCCACGGCCTGATCATCGCCGAGAACGACGTCTATGGGACCAAGAAGAAGCACGGGATCATTATTTCCCGGGAAGTCGACAACAGCTTCATCTTCCGCAACAAGAGCCATGACAACAAATTGTCCGGCGTGGTTCTGGACCGTAACAGCGTCGGCAACATCGTCGCCTACAACGAGATCTATCAGAACCACACCGACGGCATCACCCTGTACGAAAGCGGCAACAACCTGCTGTGGGGCAACCGTGTTATTGCCAACCGCCGCCACGGTATCCGGGTGCGCAACAGCGTGAACATCAAGCTGTACGAAAACATCGCCACCGGTAACGGGCTGATGGGCGTCTACGGCCACATCAAGGACCTGAGCGATACCGACCGCGACATCGAGCTCGATCCGTTCGACGCTCAGGTGTCGCTGATCATGGTCGGCGGCGAACTGGCCAGCAACGGCTCCGGCCCGCTGTCCATCGACTCGCCCCTGAGTGTCGAGCTGTATCGCGTCTCGATGCTGGCCCCGACCAAGGAAGTCGGCATCAGCCTCAACGGCATCCTGGGCGAGCGCCAGAACGAGATCCTCGACCTGCTGGTACGCCAGAAGAAAGCCGTATTGATCGACCCCGTCGAAAGCCAGACCGAGCTGCGGGAATGAGGAAGGGTATTGTTATGCACGCACATTTGATCAAGCTGTTGAGCCTGTCCAGCCTCACCGCCGCGCTGATGGCCGCGGCCGGTGTCGCTCGGGCCGACGACTCGCAGGCGCCGACCTTTACCGCCGAGCCCTGCTGCAGCCTGTGCCCGGCTGCGCACGACGCGAAGAACTACACCACGCGCTATCAGCAGAACTTCACCACGCTGGTACAGGCCGAAGGCGACTGGCTGTTCCGTACCCAGGAAGACCTGCGTACCGAATTCGACACCACGCCTGCCGGCTACCGCCGCATGAAAGAGCTGCATGACGCGTTCAAGAGCAAGGGTGTCGAGCTGGTGGTGGTCTATCAGCCGACGCGCGGCCTGGTGGATCGCAACAAACTGTTCCCGGCCGAACGCGACAAGTACGACTACGACAAGGCGCTGAAAAACTATCAGGCCATGCTCGGTCGCTTCAGCAAGATGGGCTACTGGGTGCCTGATCTTTCGCCGCTCACCAACGAGCAGCAGGCGCACGACTTCTACTTCCGCGGCGACCAGCACTGGACGCCTTATGGCGCACAACGCACGGCGAAGATCGTGGCCGAGACCGTCAAGAAAGTTCCGGGCTACGCGGACATTCCCAAGCGTGAGTTCGAAAGCCACATCTCCGGACGCATGGGCAAGACCGGCACCCTGCACAACATGGCAGGCCAGTTGTGCGGCACCAGCTACGCGATCCAGTACATGGACCAATTCAGCACCGAGCCGAAAGGCGAAGCCGGTGACGGCGATCTGTTCGGCGATTCCGGCAACCCGGAAATCACCCTGGTCGGCACCAGCCACAGTGGCAAGAACTACAACTTTGGCGGATTCCTGCAGGAATACCTCAGCGCGGACGTGCTGAACGTGGCGTTCCCCGGTGGTGGTCTGGAAGGTTCGATGCTGCAGTACCTGGGCAGCGAAGACTTCCAGAAGCGTCCGCCGAAGATTCTCATCTGGGAATTCTCGCCGCTGTATCGCCTCGATCAGGAAACCATCTATCGCCAGATGATGGCGCTGCTGGACAACGGTTGCGAAGGCAAGCCGGCGGTCATGAGCGCCACCACCACCCTGAAGCCGGGTAACAACGAAGTGCTGGTCAACGGCAAGAACGGCATCAAGGACATTCGTAACGGCAGCAACCAGATCGATATCCGCTTCGACGACACCTCCGTGAAAGTCCTTCAGGCCAGGCTCTGGTACATGAACGGTCGTCACGAAGACCTGAAAATCGAAAAACCGGAAACATCTGACACCGATGGACGCTTCGCCTTTGAATTGCGCGAAGACGAGGACTGGGCTGATCAGCAGTTGCTGGCCCTCGAAATCCAGGGACCGGAAGCAGGAGCAGAACCACAGAAAGTCGAAGCGAAAGTATGCAAACGCAACGTGTTCCCGAGCGCTGCGAAACACACCGCTCAAGCCGGACTATGAGGTGACTTATGCAGACTCCGAAACTGATACGCCCTACCCTGCTGTCGATGGCAATCCTGTCTTCGATGGCCTGGGCCATGGGTGCATCCGCAGCCGCGACACTGGTCCCACCCAAGGGTTATGACGCACCGATCGAAAAAATGAAGACCGGTGATCACAACTTTACCTGTGATGCCATTCCCAAGCCGTACACCGACAAACTGGTGTTTCGCAGCAAGTACGAAGGCTCTGACAAGGCTCGCGCCACACTGAACCTGCAGTCCGAAGAAGCCTTTCGCGATGCGACCAAGGACATCACCACCCTTGAACGTGGCGTCAGCAAAGTCGTGATGCAGTACATGCGCGATGGTCGTCCCGAGCAGCTCGACTGCGCGCTGAACATGATGACCACATGGGCCAAGGCCGATGCGCTTGAATCCCGGGAGTTCAACCACACCGGCAAGTCGATGCGCAAATGGGCGCTGGGCAGCATGTCGTCGGCGTACCTGCGGTTGAAATTCTCCGAGTCCAAACCGCTGGCCAACCGTCAGCAGGACGCGCAGATCATCGAAGCCTGGTTCAGCAAACTGGCTGATCAGGTCGTCAGCGACTGGAGCAATCTGCCGCTGGAAAAAATCAACAACCACTCGTACTGGGCCGCCTGGTCGGTGATGGCAACAGCCGTCGCGACCAATCGTCAGGACCTGTTCGACTGGGCAGTGAAGGAATTCAAGGTTGCCGCCAATCAGGTGGACAAGGACGGTTTCCTGCCGAACGAAATGAAGCGCCGTCAACGCGCCCTTTCGTACCACAACTATGCCCTGCCGCCACTGGCCATGATCGCCAGCTTTGCTCAGGCCAACGGTGTGGATCTGCGTCCGGAAAACAACGGCGCCTTGAAACGACTGGCTGATCGCGTGCTGGCCGGGGTGAAGGATCCTTCGATGTTCGCCGAGCACAACGGCGAAAAACAGGACATGACGGACCTGAAGAAGGACCCGAAATTTGCCTGGCTGGAACCGTTCTGCGCGCTCTACACCTGCAACGCCGAAACGCTTGAGGAGAAACATGAAAAGCAGCCGTTCAAGACGTTCCGTCTGGGCGGCGACCTGACCAAGGTCTACGACCCGTCCCATGAAAAAGGCGACAAGGACGGTTCCTGATTCGGTGACGTAATGCTTTGAGTGGCGGGAGCTGAGTGATCGGCTCCCAGAGTGATTCACCCCCCTGTTTTCGATGGGGGGTTTGGGGGGGCTTTTGGCCCTTGAATGTTGGACAAACGGAGAGATAAGGATGGTTTTCTCATCCAACGTGTTCCTGTTCCTGTTCTTGCCGATCTTCCTCGGCTTGTACTACCTGAGCGGGCAACGCTATCGCAATCTGCTGCTGCTGATCGCCAGCTATATCTTCTACGCCTGGTGGCGTGTGGACTTCCTGGCACTGTTCATCGGCGTCACGGTCTGGAACTACTGGATCGGCCTTCAGGTGGGCGCAGCAGGCGTGCGGACCAAACCGGCACAGCGCTGGCTGCTGCTCGGCGTGGTCGTGGACCTCGGCATTCTGGGCTACTTCAAGTACGCGAACTTCGGCGTGGACAGCATCAACGCGGCGATGACCTCCATGGGTCTGGAACCGTTCATCCTGACGCACGTGCTGTTGCCGATCGGTATCTCGTTCTACGTGTTCGAGTCCATCAGCTACATCATCGACGTGTACCGCGGCGACACCCCGGCGACCCGCAACCTGATCGACTTTGCGGCGTTCGTGGCGATCTTCCCGCACCTGATCGCAGGTCCCGTGTTGCGCTTCCGTGACCTGGCCGACCAGTTCAACAACCGCACGCACACACTGGACAAGTTCTCCGAAGGCGCCACCCGCTTCATGCAGGGCTTCATCAAGAAAGTGTTCATCGCCGACACCCTCGCGGTCGTGGCGGATCACTGCTTCGCCCTGCAGAACCCGACCACAGGCGATGCCTGGCTCGGTGCGCTGGCGTACACCGCACAGCTGTATTTCGACTTCTCCGGTTACAGCGACATGGCCATCGGCCTGGGCCTGATGATGGGTTTCCGCTTCATGGAAAACTTCAAGCAGCCCTACATCAGCCAGTCGATCACCGAGTTCTGGCGTCGCTGGCACATCAGCCTGTCCACCTGGCTGCGTGACTATTTGTACATCACGCTGGGCGGCAACCGGGGCGGCAAGTTCGCGACCTACCGCAACCTGTTCCTGACCATGCTGCTGGGCGGTCTCTGGCACGGCGCCAACGTCACCTACATCATCTGGGGTGCCTGGCACGGCATGTGGCTGGCAATCGAGAAAGCGCTGGGCATCAACACCAAGCCTTACAGCTTCAACGTGATCCGCTGGGCACTGACCTTCCTGCTGGTGGTGATTGGCTGGGTGATCTTCCGCGCAGAAAACCTGCACGTTGCGGGTCGTATGTACGGCGCCATGTTCAGCTTCGGCGAATGGGAACTGTCCGAGCTCAACCGTGCAAGCCTCACCGGCCTGCAAGTGGCGACGCTGGTTCTGGCCTACGCAACTCTGGCGTTCTTCGGTCTGCGTGACTTCTACCAGAACCGTCAGGCCGACGATGGCAAGAGCGCCAAGGCCGACGGCCCTGCCACCGCACAACCGGGCACCATCAAGGCCGTTCCTGGCGACGCGCCCGGCAGCCTGCATCTGCCTGGCTACACCGTGGGCAGCGAAGCGCAGGTGCAACCGGCCTACTGGGTTGCCGACTGGCCCCGCTACGCCATGCGTGCACTGATCCTGCTGCTGTTC
This sequence comes from Pseudomonas sp. AC016, assembly GCF_979253365.1. NCBI lineage: Bacteria > Pseudomonadati > Pseudomonadota > Gammaproteobacteria > Pseudomonadales > Pseudomonadaceae > Pseudomonas > Pseudomonas sp. AC016. Next base: position 4,487,340 of record NZ_CEEDCC010000001.1, on the reverse strand, counting down.
GTTGCTTCGATTCTCAAACTCTCGGCGCAGAGCTTCTCGCCGTTCCTTTACTTCCAGTTCTGAGGAGCCTGACATGACCCGTTCATTACGAATCCTCTACATCGCCATCTTCCTGGGTCTGCTGTTGATCCTGGGCGCCTGGTCCCTGCGCAGCTTCAGCACGTTCTCGACTTCGGCCGAGACCACCGTGCTCAACGGCAAGTGGACCAAGGCGGCGGAAACCCATTACGACGATGAGTTTCCGATCAAGCGCCTGGGCACCAACCTCTGGGCGGCGCTGGACTACAAGCTGTTCAACGAAGGCCGTCCCGGCGTCGTGCTCGGCAAGGACCAGTGGCTGTACACCGATGAAGAGTTCGATGCCGTTGCAAACGGCGAGCAGAACGAAGCGGACAACCTGGCGTTGATCCAGGGCGTACGTGACGCGCTGGAAAAACAGGGCACCAAACTGGTTCTGGCGATCGTTCCGGCCAAGACCCGTCTGTACCCGGAACACATCGGCGACACCAAGCCTGCCAGCCTGCACGCCGATCTGTATCAGCAGTTCCACGCGCAGGTCGCCAAGGCCGGGATCTTCGCTCCCGACCTGTTGGCACCGCTGCAGGCGGCCAAGCAGAAGGGCCAGGTCTTCCTGCGCACCGATACGCACTGGACGCCGATGGGCGCTGAAGTGGCCGCGCAGCAACTGGGTGTCGCCATCGCCCAGAAAGCGCCGCTGGAAGGCGAGCCTGAACAGTTCGTCACCCAGGCCAAGGGCAGCGAGCCGTACAAGGGCGACCTGACCACGTTCCTGCCGCTGGATCCGCTGTTCAGCAACATGCTGCCCAAGCCTGACGAGCTGCAACAACGCAGCACCGATCCGGTCCAGGGCGAACCCGCTGGCGATGATGCCCTGTTCGCAGACAGCGACATTCCGGTCGGCCTGGTCGGCACCAGCTACAGCGCCAACCCGAACTGGAATTTCGTCGGCGCATTGAAAGAAGCCCTGCGCAGCGACGTCGTCAACTACGCCGAAGACGGCCATGGCCCGATCCTGCCGATGCTCAAGTACCTGCAGACCGACGCCTTCAAGAACACCCCGCCACAAGTGGTTATCTGGGAATTCCCGGAGCGCTACCTGCCGGCTCACAACGACCTTGGCGAGTTCGATCAGCAGTGGATCGCCGAGCTGAAAAAATCGCGAAATACCCAAGATAACGTGGCGTTGAACGCCAACCCATCCGAGTCGCCCAACCGGGCGCAAAACTGAGAGGACTGACTCATGACCCAACACACAACTGCAAACCGTTCGAACAAGAACCGTTTCTTCAAAACCTGCGCACTGGCCGCAGGCCTGGGCCTGATGTCCCTGCAAGCCTTCGCAGGTGACTCCGCCCTGTACGGCCCGACCGCTCCGAAAGGCTCGACCTTCGTGCGTGTCTACAACGCCAGCAACGCTGAAATCAGCGCCAGCGTCGGTAACACAAATATGAACGAAGTCGCGCCACTGGGCAGCACCGCGTTCAGCTTCATGCCACAGGGCGACTACACCGCCAAGCTGGGCAGCCAGAGCGTGCCGGTGAAACTGGCAGGCGATCACTATTACACGCTGGTCAACAACGCCAGCGGCAAACCGCAACTGATCGAAGAACCACCGTTCAAGAACAAGCAGAAATCCCTGGTTCGCGTGCAGAACCTCAGCGACAAGGCACTGACCCTGAAAACCGCCGACGGCAAGACCGATGTGGTCAAGGCTGTGGCAGCCAAGGGTACCGGCGAGCGTGAAATCAATCCGGTCAAAGTCAGTCTGGCGCTGTACGACGGCGACAAGAAAGTCACCGATGTGAAACCTGTGGCCCTGGAACGCGGCGAAGCCGCCGTTCTGTACATCACCGGCAGTGGCAGCAGCCTCTCGCCAGTGTGGGTCAAGCCACCGGTTGCAACCCGCTAAAGGATAAAGCTGGCCGGTTCATGGCAATGCCCTGAACCGGCCGGTGCGGAACAAGAAAAAGACAGAAACGACAGACAGCACGTACAGCCCATATTGAATGCTATTGGAGAAATAAAATGATTCCAGTGATCTTGTCAGGTGGTAGCGGTTCACGACTCTGGCCGCTTTCGCGCAAGCAATTCCCTAAACAGTTCCTGGCACTGACCGGCGACCAGACCCTGTTCCAGCAAACGCTGCAGCGTCTTGTATTCGACGGCATGCAGGAGCCGATCATTGTCTGCAACAAGGAACACCGTTTCATCGTCAGCGAGCAGCTCGCGGCCCTGAAACTGGAAACCCAGGCGATTCTCATGGAACCGTTCGGCCGCAACACTGCGCCGGCCGTGGCCCTGACCGCCATGAAACTGGTCAACGAAGGTAACGATGGCCTGATGCTGGTGCTGCCGGCCGACCATGTGATCGAAGACCAGAAAGCCCTGCAACGCGCGCTGGCACTGGCAACCGTGGCCGCCGAGCGTGGCGAAATGGTGCTGTTCGGCGTACCGGCCAACAAGCCGGAAACCGGTTACGGCTATATCAAATCCACCGCTGACGCGCTGCTGCCGGAAGGCGTGAGCCGCGTGTCGCAGTTCGTCGAAAAGCCTGACGAAAAACGCGCCAACGAGTTCGTCGAAGCCGGTGGTTACTACTGGAACAGCGGCATGTTCCTGTTCCGTGCCAGCCGCTTCCTGGAAGAGCTGAAAAAGCACGATCCGGACATCTACGACACCTGCCTGCTGACCCTGGAGCGCAGCGTTCACGATGGCGACGCCGTTGAAATCGACGCCTCCACTTTCGCCTGCTGCCCGGACAACTCCATCGACTACGCCGTGATGGAAAAAACCCAGCGCGCTTGCGTCGTGCCGCTGTCGGCAGGCTGGAGCGATGTCGGCTGCTGGTCGTCGCTGTGGGAAGTGAATGCCAAGGATGCCAACGGCAACGTCACCAAGGGCGACGTCGTGATCCAGGACAGCCGCAACTGCATGATCCACGGCAATGGCAAGCTGGTGTCGGTGATCGGTCTGGACAACATCGTGGTCGTCGAAACCAAGGACGCCATGATGATTGCCCACAAGGACAAGGTCCAGGGCGTCAAGCAGATGGTCAACACCCTGAACGAACAGGGCCGTACCGAAACCCAGAACCACCTCGAAGTGTACCGTCCGTGGGGTTCGTATGACTCCGTGGACATGGGCGGCCGCTTCCAAGTCAAGCGCATTTCGGTCAAGCCGGGCGCGTGCCTGTCGCTGCAGATGCACCACCACCGCGCCGAGCACTGGATCGTGGTATCCGGCACTGCGCAGGTGACCTGTGACGAAAACGTGTTCCTGCTGACCGAGAACCAGTCCACCTACATCCCGATCGCTTCGGTCCATCGCCTGAAAAACCCGGGCAAGATTCCATTGGAAATCATTGAAGTCCAATCGGGCAGCTACCTGGGCGAAGACGACATCGAGCGTTTCGAAGACGTCTACGGCCGCTCGGGCGCGCTGGAAGCCGGTGTGAAGACGCAGACCATCGCGCGTTGATCAGCGGTTAGCGAAAAAGCGGTAGAACACCGGCCCCCGTCACTGTTTTGCGTATCCCATCCGCAAGACAGTGGCGGGGGCTTTTTAGTTGTTGCGATTCTTCGTTGTGGAAAACTCATGCACCGGGCCGGAAGGGCCGCGAGACCTGCAAAACAAGGCATGAACCTGATCATAGGCAGGTACCTGTTTCAATAACTTGCTCAATGGCACTGACTTTCCTGGTTTGACGATCAGCACATCGTGATAATTTTCAACGTGCTGGATCGATGAGGCTGAAATCGCAGGCTTGCGATTCAACAATTGTGAGTGGTAAAGACCGTTAGCAAATTTACTGTCGAAAGCCGATGAGTAGGCGATTTCATAATCTCGTGACTCCATACCGCATTCGATGACCTCCACAGGAGCGACTTGAAGCTTTCTCGATTGAAATCGGTACAGTTCGCTACGAGATGCGGACAGCAGATTGTCTGGAGGCGCGTAAAAACCAAGCTTGATGGGTGCGTTATAAATCTTGTGCACCGGGGATCGCAGCCTTCCATGCCCGTGGATAATAAGATCCTTTTTAGCGACGGGACTGTGTGACTCAAATTGTTTTATCGTGAAGTCTGGATAATCCAAAGTGACGTATTTTTTATAACCGGCCGGCCTGAGCGTGAATCTTGAAGTACCCCCAGTTGCTTCAAATGCGCTGTTTCTGGCATCCCGCGCGGTGCTTGGCAGTAGGGGCAACACAGTCGGCAAGGGCTGAGGATCAGCCTCAAGCAGTTCTGGATCATTTACATCGTTCGGCTGAGTGCCACATCTATCCTGGTGGCACATCGGATTATTTTTGACCATACGGTACAGATTCAACCCATCCACGTCCCCCGCCGGATCCGGATTGATCCATCGCTGCAACCACGATGCGTAATACCTCAACCCGTAGTAATACAGCCCTGTCACGTCTCGCTCCTTGCCGGAATAGCGCACGGTCTTGTAACTCGCTTCAATGGCACTGCGCGCCGCCCACCATGAGGTGCCACCGAACGGGTAGTAACTTTCCTGGCTGATCAGGTGCGCCTGCTCATCAAGCTCCAGCGTGCCAGAGCCCAGATGGTCGTTCAGCGTGTAGCGGATCTGATCGTTGTCGAGGCTGTCCGGCTGGCCAGCTTCCCAATGCAACGCCCGCACGCCGCTGCGTCCGGCCTGACCTGTGATGACGTACAGCATTTCGCGAGTGGCAGTGTTGGTGCGGATTTCCAGTCCTGGCAAGTAACGCACTTCGGCTCGATGGACCACGGACCCTGCCTGAGTCACACGTACTTTGCGTACACGCTGGCCGCTGGCGTCGTAACGGTAATGCTCGCTGTCGTCTTCGCCGGCTTCACGTATCACCGGGCGCACATCCTGCAACTGGTTGCGTCGATCCCAGCTCAGGTTCTGTCCTGCTTGCAGCGCTAAAAGATTGCCATTTGCGTCGAACGCGCGGGCTATTTCCTCTTCACCGGGTGGCAGATCGTCGATGACCGGCAGGCTGCGATTACTCCGCCTGGCCACAGCCATCGTTCGCGAATGGGACTGTGCGCCAACGTGGGTCAACTGCAGCAGATTACCACCCGCATCATAACGATAGGTTTGCGTGTAATTGGCCATTTGCGCAGGATCGGGCGGGCTCTGAAAACCCGGCAAAACCGGCCCGTGTTTGGCGAATGAGGCTTCGCGCCCTGTCGCTTTCACCAACTGATACAGTGTGTCGTAATTGTATGTCGACACCGGATCGATACACAGATTGGTGCAGTGACCGATAGGCTGAGCGCGGTCTTCGATGCGCAGGACATTGCCTACCGGGTCATAAGCGTGAAGCAGATGCTGCAAGAGCCCTCCATCGGCATCCTTCACTTTCAGTTGCAGAAGCCGACCGTCTTCGCTGCGATAAACCGCCGTGCTCACCACACCATTGCCTGCTGTTTCTGACACAACGCGGTTCTGAGCGTCGTAGCGGATATCGCTGACCAGTGTCTTCTCCGACTGATTCCCAAGCTGCAATCGGCTGGCCTTTAGCTGACCGGCGACCGTCTGGTCCAGGAAGTGAACACTGCCCAAGGCATCGGTCCGCTGTATGACCTCGCCCAGCGGGTTATAACGCCAATGCGTGGTCGCGCCGTTGTCGACCTCCAGCAAGGCGTTACGCTCAGTGATTGATTCAGGCCAGTCCGGGCTGTCGAGTTCACGCAGAAAATGCCGGGTTTGCGCCATCACGGCACCTGTCAAACCAAAATCGTCGTTCAATCGGGCGCCTGCCGGATCATCGTGGCGATTCAACTGACCACACAGGTTTCGCGCTGCCAGGTCAGGCCCACCGTAAAGCAGGCGTTCCACACAGCGCTGGTCTTCGAACACAGCAGTTGGCCTGAGCAGCACATCGTACTGCATGCTTCGTACCGTCTTTCGACCGTCCCAGACGTATATCGGCTGCTCACTCTCTCCTGGCAACACGACGCGCCAACCGGCATCAACGCTGTCGGTCGACAGAACAGAACCGCTCAGCGAATGCCTGGAAATTACATTGGCCGCGGCCTGAAAAGCCCACAAGCGAGCGTCCCAGCGTTCAACCAGACGACCTGCGGCATCAAACGCAGAGCGCTCAACCCGGATCTCCGGCTCATCGGCAGCGTTCAGGCGAAAGAATGCAGCCGAACGGACAGGCATCCCACGAGGGTCCGTCACCTGCAAGGTGGGCGTATAGCAATGTAACGAGGTGTTTGCTGTATTCACGGCCGAGTCGTCCTTGAATGACCTTTTCAAAGTTTAGGTGTTCTGGACGATTACACCGGCAGAGTAAGAAGAAATGATCATGCAATTGAGAAGTGGACATCGTGATCCTCAATGCCCTCATGGCCCCCTTCAAACACAGCAAGGAGCTACCGACGGCCTCAGCGAGAAATAAGTCATATCCGGCGTAATGCCTATCGTCTGCAACTGTTATTTCTGTCAGTAGCCAGAAGTTCTCACTCTGCATACCGTTATCGGGTCGTCAGCCAAACCGTCCGCAGGTATCAACTATGAGTAGCCCATCCAGCACGACCATTCCCGTGCCTTTCGTCAAAGAGGCAAAACCCGGGAGAAACGACACCGAAGAAACTTACGAAATTGCCCTCACGGGCACGATCACGATCTGACTGCCCGCATTCAATGATGAGTCTTGCACTCTGGTCTTGTTGAATCTGGCCAACGCAGACGACAGTAACAGGCCCTTGGCCAGTGGCAACTCACCTTTTACGTCGGGGCAGGTAACCCTGGTGACCATAAGCAACGATCAGACCGAAGACAGCATGAACTTCAAATCAGGGCAAAAGGCAAAAATCACAGGCGTACTGCTCGGAAGTACCGCCCAGTTGCCGACATCCAAAATTTATACCTTCGTGTGACTGAGCGCTGCCAATCATAAAACCTGGATGATGCAAGCGTGCATCATCCAGGCTGCACGTCCCCACCTCGTCCGAGCCTATTGGTCAACGGCCCTTCCCTTTCTGTAGGATGTCCAGCACCGCCCCTCGCTGGAGACCCGCTGCATGCTGATCGGCATCCTGTTAATCCTGACCTGGCTCATTCTGCTGCTGCGCTACCCGGCGAAGGCCCTGCCGGTGTCGCTGGCGGCAGCGGCTGGTCTGGGAATAGTGGCCGCCATTGTGATCTGGCAGGACAGTCGCGAGACCCGGCAGTTGGAGCAACTGGATATCCGTCTGGCCTACGCGCCTCAGCAATGTCCGGCTGATCGTCCGTTGCAAGTCTCGATCACCAACCGCAACAAGGCGTCGCTATTGGAACTGCGTTGGCGGATCGCTGCGTATGCGCCCGGCGATACGGTCAATCTGGCGGATAACACCTACACTTCGGCGCGCTACCGTGGCCCCGGCGAGTTGCAGGCGGACGGCAACTGGCAGGATTGCGTGCCGGTGCCTGTCCTGCGCAATGGCTATCGCCCGCAAACCCTGGAGTTTCGCGCAGAACATCTGCAAGGCAGTTTCTCGGACTGATCCCTAAGGACATCGACATGCCCATCGCTCTCATCACTGGCTGTTCCAGCGGAATAGGTCGCGCACTCGCCGACGCCTTCAAGGCGAACGGTTACGAAGTGTGGGCCACGGCGCGCAAGCAGGAAGACGTCGCCACGCTGAGCGCAGCCGGTTTCATTGCCGTGCAACTGGATGTCAACGACAGCATGGCACTGGAACAACTCGCTGCCGGGCTGGAACACAGCGGGCTCGATGTGCTGATCAACAACGCAGGTTACGGCGCGATGGGGCCGTTGCTGGACGGCGGCGTCGAGGCACTGCAACGGCAGTTCGAAACCAACGTGTTTTCGGTGATCGGCGTCACGAAAGCGCTGTTCCCGGCGCTGCGCCGCAACAAGGGACTGGTGGTCAATATCGGCAGTGTTTCCGGCGTGCTGGTGACGCCGTTCGCGGGTGCCTACTGCGCCTCGAAAGCGGCCGTGCATGCACTCAGCGATGCGCTGCGTCTGGAGCTGGCACCGTTTGGCGTGCAGGTGATGGAAGTTCAGCCGGGTGCCATTGCGTCGAGTTTTGCAAAGAACGCCAGCCACGAGGCCGAGCAGTTGATCTGCGAGCAGTCGCCCTGGTGGCCGATCCGTGAAGGCATCCGTGCCCGCGCCAAGGCGTCGCAGGACAACCCCACGCCCGCCACCGACTTCGCCCGTGACCTGCTCAAGGCCGTTCAGCAAGCCAACCCGCCGCGCCTTCTGCGCCTGGGCAACGGCTCACGCGTGCTGCCGCTGATGTCATGGCTGCTGCCCAAGGCATTGCTGGAAGGCGGACTGCGCAAGCGGTTCGGGCTGAATGCTTCGTTGTGATACGCCGTAACCTGCTCGGACATATGCTCCGCGCTTATCGTTATACACAAGCCTGCCTCGACCCTGATCGTGCCCATCGTTATATACAAGTCCTCTTGTAGGAATACGATGATGATCGTTCCCACGCTCTGGACTGCCCACCCGAAAGTTGGACGGCTTTAGCTTGTTGCCTTAGCCCTGTAATTGATCGTTCCTACGCTCTGCGTGGGAATGCCTACCAGGACGCTCCGCGTCCGCTCTGGAATGTGGCGCAGATGTGTGCCCAAGCTCCAGCGTTATCCACGTCATGCGCTCGGCTTACTGAATCCCCAGTCTGTACCATTTGTGACGCGGAGCGTCACGGGAGGCATGCCCACGCGGAGCGATGGGCACGATCAGTGTCGAGACGGACTTGTGTATAACGATGAGCGCTCTGCGTGGGAATGCCTACCAGGACGCTCCGCGTCCGTTCTTGAATGTGGCGCAGATGTGTGCCCAAGCTCCGCCGTTATCCACGTCATGCGCTCGGCTCACTGGATCCGCAATCTGTGCCATTTGTGACGCGGAGCGTCACGGGATGCATGCCCACGCGGAGCGATGGGCAGGATCAGTGTTGAGCCGGATTTGTGAGCGCAGAGTGGGAACGATCATACGCGGCGTGTGAGGAATGATCAGCGGGGCAAGATCAGCCTGGCGTCACAATCACCGTGCACGTCATTCCCGCTGACAGCTGCACACCGTCCGGCACGCGATCCAGATGGATGCGTACCGGCACGCGCTGGGCCAGGCGGACCCAGTTGAAGGTCGGGTTGACGTCGGCGACCAGCTCGCGGCTTTGCGGATTGTCCCGGTCATAAATACCGCGCGCGATGCTTTCGACGTGGCCCTGGATCACCTCACCACTCATCAATTGCATGTCCGCCGGATCACCCACTTTCAGGTGCGGCAGTTTGGTTTCTTCGAAGAAGCCATAGACCCAGAACGAGTTCATATCAACCACTGCCATCTTCGCCTCGCCGATTCGCGCATAGTCACCCCGGTGCACGTTCAGGTTGGTGACATAGCCATCCACCGACGCCAGCACACGAGTGCGCGACAGGTTCAATTCCGCTGCCTCCAGCTGTGCCTGAGCCAACTGATAGTCCGCCAGCGCCGAGGTTGCGACCGTGCTCGCGTCATCACGGTTTTCCGCCGAGATCACCAGTTCGTCCATGTCGGCGCGGCGTTTGGCGTTGAGCTTGCGCATCTCCCAGGTGGCCTTGCGCGAAGCCAGCAGCGCCTGGGCCTGCCTGACTGCAATCCGGTAGTGCTCCGGGTCGATCTGCATCAACAGATCGCCGCGCCTGACCTGCTGGTTGTCGTGCACCGGCACATCGATCACGGTGCCGGAGACATCGGCCGCCACGTTGATGATGTCGGCACGAACACGGCCGTCACGGGTCCATGGCGTGTCCATGTATTGGACCCATAACGTGCGTCCGATCCACAGAGCCAGCGCCAGAAACAGCAACGTGGCGATCACGCTGAAAAACTTTTTCATCCGGAGATTTCCCGAGCCAGACATCAACGATAAAGAGGCAGCGCCAGCGCGCCGAACAGACAAGTGAACAGGCTCAGGCGAAGTAACGCCGGATGCCAGAAGTGGCGATACAGATCCAGCCATGCCAACAGGCGATCCAGCCCCCAGGCCAGGGCCATCGCAAGCAGAAACATCAAGCTCACGGTCGGCATGTACAGACCATGAAAGGCGATCTCACGCGGCATGGGCCACTCCAGAAAAACCAGCTACGCGGCCATAGGCAGCCATGGGTGATTGAGGGTCCAGCAACGAAGAGCGAATGAAGTGCAGGTAGCTTTTCACCCGGCGCAGCACCGAAGTATCGAAGTGCGAGGCAAACGGCTCGTCCGCTTCCTGAACCCGATTGAGCGCCTGATCGACTGCCAGCAGACAACGCTGCAGGTTGTTCTCGTCAGGCTGGATGAACAGACGGACCAGCGCTCGTCCCATTACCCGCAACGCAATGCGCCAGGGTTGATACTCGGCATAGCTTGGATGAACCGGCAGCACAGCCTGCTCGCGACGCAACTCGATGATCGCGTGACCGGCCTCCAGCACAACGAACATCCAGCGCAACAGTTCACGCTGCACCTCACGTCTGCCGATGGCCAGGCCATATGCCTGATGCATGAGGTCGCGGGTCTGGCTCTCGAAGCGCGAACCCAGTCGTTGCAAGGGTGCACTGATCGCGAACACCACCTGATCACGCAACGCCTGCTCGAGTCGCTGCCACATCCAGCGGCTGTTGGGCGGCAGGATGATTGCGCCCGCAGCGGCACAGAACAGCATGCCGATTACCATGGCGATGTAATCGTTGATGAAGGTGTAAGGGTCATAGACCGTCAGGTTGTCCGGCACCGAGCCGATGCTGAAAAAGATCAGTAAGCCCAGCCCGTACCCGGTCCATTGCGGCCGGGAACCGAGGAAAGCACCCAGCACGAAAACCGGGGTCAGCAAAACGCACAGCAAAGGAAAGCCATCGATCTGCGGGAACAGAAAAAAGGTTTCGACAAACCCGAGCAGCGCGCCGAGGAGCGTGCCGCAAGCCATCTGAAACGACATGCGTCGGGGATTGTGTGTGGTCGAAGACAGCGCGACGGTGGCGGCCGAAGCCAGCGTCATGACCGCCCCGCTGGGCCAGGCGGTCAGCACCCAATAAGCACTCAACAGCGCAACCACACACGTCGCACGAATGCCCGCAGCCGCTGCCGTCATCCAGTGCGTGCGTGGCACGAAGGGCTCGTTCCACTGCTCACGCACATGCTGATGATCGGCCAGCGATGCGTGGGTCTGGGCGTAGCCGAGCAACTCGTTCAGAAGGCGATACAGCAGCTCGAATGCCGTATGAAAATCCAGCCATTGCGCATCGTCGGGAGCGGTTCTTTCAAAGTCGGCACGCAGACGCCTGACCGTATCCGGCCACTGCGCCTTGAGTGCTTCCAGGTGCGTGACCAGTCGCGCAGCGTCGGAACTGGTTAAAGGCTTGTCGGCAAACGCATCAAGCAGTGCGGTCAACTGATCGAGTCCCGGCTCGACGTGACTCAGCACAGCGTTCGAACGCTCGGCACGTAGCCGCTCAAGCAGTTGATGCAGCGCGTTGAAACGCGTGGTGATGGCCATGAACTCGCTGTTCAGGCGGTTGAGCCTTCCATTGCGTCGGCGCATGTGCGGGTCTTCGAATACCGTGACGCTGCGCAGCCCCTCCAGGCCGATGGCTTCTGCGACGAATCGCACGTTGCCGGTCTCGAAAGCGTCTTGCGCCTGAGTGCCGCGAAGGCCATCGATCACGAAGCGGGCGAAGACACCAAACCGTTGATAGAGCGCGTTGCGCATCGCCGCACTGGCGCTTTGCGGCAGCACCACCGCGCTGACGGCAGTCGCACAGAGAATGCCCAGCGAGATTTCCAGCACCCGCCACACCGCCGCCATGAACGCGCCTTCCGGATGCGCCAGCGCAGGCAGGCCGATCATGGCGGCGGTGTAACCGGCAAGCACGAAACCATACGCACGAAAGTTGCGATAGCGCGCTGCCCCTGCCGAACAGAACCCGACCCACAGCGCCAGACAACCGAGGAACGGCACCGGGTTCTGGGCGAACAGTGCCATCAGCAGCACCATCATGGCCGAGCCCGCCAGCGTTCCGAGCAGCCGGTAAAAACTCTTGGCGAACACCTGCCCGCTTTGCGGCTGCATGACGATGAAAACAGTGATCATCGCCGTCCGAGGTTGGGGCAGCTCAAGGCGCAGCGCCAGCCAGTACGTCAGGAATGCGGCGATCAACACCTTGCAGATGTAGATCCAGGTCACGCCGTCGCTGCGCGCCCAACCGTTGAACTCACGACGCCAGGGCAGCGCGATAATCCGATGAGCAAGCGTGGTCATATCAGTGGCCGACCTTCTTGCCCGTTTCAACAAAAGCCGCGGGTACATTGTTTCCCGCCGACAACCCGCCACCCAGCGCCACCACCAGCCCGGCATAGGCGCTCAGGCGCGCAGCCTCGACCTGCTGCTGAACCTGTTGTTGACGAAACAGCAGGGTCTGGGCGTTGAGCACATTCAGGTAATCGGTCAACCCGCGCTGATACGCGATCATGGCGATGTCGTAGGTCTTGCGCGCCGACGCCACCGACTCGGCTGCGTACACCTGCTGCTTGTCGAGCGAGGCGCGACGAATCAACTGGTCGGACACACTTTGCAGCGCCGTAACCAGCGTCTGGTTGTAATGCGCGACTGCCAGATCGTACCCGGCCGACGCGTGTCCCAATTCAGCGCGCAGACGCCCGCCGTCGAAGATCGGCAGCGTGAGCGCAGGGCCTGCCTTGTAGCTGAACTTGCTGCCGGTCAGAAACTCCAGCATGCCGCCCCCTGTCGCCATGTATCCCAGACTGGCGACCAGATCGACGTTGGGATAGAAATTGGCATGGGCTACGTCCAGGCCTCGCGCCTGCGCGGCGACACGCCACTGACTGGCAACCACATCAGGGCGCTGGCCAAGCAGTTGCGCAGGCAGGGCCGACGGCAGCGTCAGTTCAGTGTTCAGCGCAAGGGCGGGACGCTGCAAGGTCGCTCCGTCACCCGGCCCTTTGCCCGCCAGTGCCGCCAGTTGATTACGCCCCAGGGCGATGGCTTCTTCGAGCTCGTCGATCTGCCGATGGATCTCCGGCAATGGCGCCTCAGCCTGACTGACTTCGAAGTGCGTGCCCAGGCCGCCCTTGAGCCGACGTTGCGCCAGCTCCAGCATCTGCTGTTGCTGGGCCAGAGTCGCCTGGGCGATCTTAAGGCGGGCGAAGTTCAGGGAGAATTGGATGTAGGCGCGGACAATGTTTTCCTGCAACTCAAGCTGAGCCTGCCGCTGCTCGGCGGCACTCATGTGCGCCAGGTCAAGCGCCTGTTCGCTGGCGCTACGCTCGCGTCCCCACAGGTCAAGCGCGTAACTCAGACCCAGCGAGGCATTATTGTCCCAGGTGTGACTATCAGCGAGCACACCGGGGCCATAAAACTGATCGCTCGGCCACTCATGACGCGCCAGACTGGCGGTGCCCTGAGCCTGCAGCGACTCGGCGGACTCGGCCACCCCGGCCATGGCTCTGGCGTCCCTGACTCTTGCGGCAGCCATGGCCAGGCTCGGACTGCCAAGGATCGCCAGCTCTATCCAGCGATTCAGTTGCGGGTCGTTGTAGACGCGCCACCACTGCCGGTTCGGCCAGTGTGCGCTGAGCGCGGCGCGCTGAATGGCCTGATCGGTGGCCAGACTGTCGGCGGGCAACAGGTCACCCTTGGGTCCGATTCCGCCGGTTCCGATGCAGCCGCTGATGACGAACGATAAAGCCATGAGACCGAGGGGCTTGAGCCCTCTGATGATGCGACGCGGCACAGCTGCGAATTCCCGACCGGTGATGAAACGCCTCGAATGGCGGCGATTCTAGGGGGCGCTCGACATGGCGATAAGCGGGGAGATGTGTGATTCTTTATTACCGAAACGGCGATAATCCATTGGTATGGCTGACATGCTGTTGTTACTTCATGTCACAATTTGTCGTCTATTGAAGCTGTTCCATTCAGAGAAGAACCATGGACACCCTTCAAAACATGCGTGCCTTCAGTTGCGTGGCGCAAGCGGGCAGCTTTACCGCCGCAGCGGCGTTGCTCGACACTACCACCGCCAACGTGTCGCGTGCCGTCTCCAACCTGGAAGCGCACTTGCAGACCCGTCTGCTCAATCGCACCACGCGCCGTATCGCGCTGACCGAAGCCGGCAAGCGCTATCTGCTGCGCTGCGAACAGATTCTGATGTCTGTCGAAGAGGCCGAAGCCGAAGCCAGCGACGCCCATGCGCGTCCGGCCGGGCAGCTCAAGATGCATTCGATGCCGGGTGTCGGTCAGCATTACGTGGTCGATGCCATCGCCCGTTATCGGCGCAGCCACCCGGACGTGTCGTTCGACCTGACGCTGACCAGTCGTGTGCCTGATCTGCTGGAAGACGGCTACGACGTGTCGATCGTGCTGGCCAGCGAATTGCCGGACTCGGGCTTCGTGTCTCAGCGTCTGGGCATCACCTACAGCATCGTCTGTGCATCGCCGGAGTACATCAAGACGTTCGGCACTGCGCACAAGCCTGCGGACCTGCTGAACCACGCCTGCCTGCGTCTGGTAAGCCCGGTGTTTCCGCTGGAGAAATGGCTGTTCGACGGCCCGGACGGTCAGGAGATGGTGACCATCACCACTTCACCATTGTTGGTCAATTCGGCGGATGCCATGAAAACCGCGATTTCCAGCGGGATGGGTGTCGGTATCCTGCCGATCTATTCGGCCATCGAAGGCCTGCGCAACGGTACGTTGGTGCGCATCATGTCCGACTATCGCTCTCAGGAGTTGAACCTGTACGCCATCTACCCTTCGCGCCAGTACCTGGATGCCAAGATCAAGACCTGGGTCGAGTACCTGCGTGGCTCGCTGCCGGAGATTCTTGCGGCCGATGAAGCGGATCTGCACGTGCAGGCACTCAAGAGCATGTCCTGACGTCGTACAACTGCAAAAAGCGGCTGCAATCAGGCGGGCAGGAATGTTAGCGTGCTACTCATTCAACCCGCTCAAGAGTAACTGCCCAATGAAAAAAACCGTACTCGCCTTCAGCCGTGTGTCTCCTGAAATGGCCGAGCGCCTGTCGCACGATTTCACTGTGATCGTGCCCGATCCGAAGCGCGGCGACCTCAATGCCCAGTTCGAAGAAGCCCTGCCCGAGTCCCACGGGATGATCGGTGCCGGCCGCAAACTGGGCCGCGAACAGTTGGCGAACGCCAGCCGTCTGGAAGTGGTATCGAGCATTTCGGTGGGTTACGACAACTACGACGTCGGCTACCTGAGCGAGCGCGGCATCATGCTGACCAACACGCCGGACGTGCTGACTGAAAGCACCGCCGATCTTGGTTTTTCGCTGATCATGAGCAGCGCACGCCGCGTGGCCGAACTGGATGCCTGGACCAAGGCGGGCCAGTGGACACGCAGTATCGAGGCGCCGCATTTCGGCACCGATGTGCATGGCAAGACGCTGGGTATCGTGGGCATGGGCAACATCGGCGCAGCCATTGCGCGCCGTGGCAGACTGGGTTTCAACATGCCGATCCTGTACAGCGGCAACAGCCGCAAGACCAAGCTTGAGCAGGAGTTGGGCGCACAGTTCCGCAGCCTGGATCAGTTGCTGGCCGAATCCGATTTCGTGTGTCTCGTGGTGCCGTTGAGCGACAAGACTCGCCACCTGATCTCGCGCCGCGAGCTGAGCCTGATGAAGCCGAGCGCGATTCTGGTCAACATCGCACGCGGTCCGATCGTCGACGAACCGGCGCTGATCGAAGCCCTGCAGAATGGCACCATCCGCGGCGCAGGCCTGGACGTGTACGAAAAGGAACCGCTGAGCGAATCGCCGCTGTTCCAGCTCAAGAACGCCGTCACCCTGCCCCACATCGGCTCGGCCACCACCGAAACCCGTCAGGCCATGGCCGACCGTGCCTACCACAACCTGCGCAACGCACTGCTGGGTGAACGCCCGCAGGATCTGGTCAATCCGCAGGTATGGAAGGGTTGATTGCACAGCGGTTCGCTGCCTGATCGTGCCAATGCTCCGCGTCGGCATGCCGCCCGGGACGCTCCGCGTCCCTTTGTGTCAGCGCAGGAGAACGTCAGCGTGAGGGCTGACTGATGCCTGAGGTCGGCAACGCCACCGGCTTTACCTTCCTGAACACCAGCACATTGCCCGCCATCACCAGCACCAGACCGACCAGCGCAGCCGAGGTCCACTGATAACCCTCGACCCACGCTGAAATGTTCAGCGCCACCACAGGGAACAGCACGGTGCAATACGCCGCCCGTTCCGGCCCCATGCGGCCGACCAGGGTCAGGTACGCGGTGAAGCCAATCACCGAACCCGGAATGACCAGATACAGCAGAGATCCCACGTAGCGAGTATTCCATTCAAACGTGAACGGCGTGCCGCTGAGCAGGCAGTAAATACCGAGAATCGTTGCGCCATAAAACATGCCCCAGGCATTGGTGGTCAACGGACGCAGACCGGCTTTCTGCTGCATGCTCGACAGCATGTTACCCGCCGAAAAGCACAACGTGCCGAGCAGCGCCAGGCCCAACCCGATCAGGGTCTGATGGCTGGCACCGTGCCCGGACAGTTCAGGCCAGAACAGGCAACCCAATCCCAGCAATCCCAGTGCGCCGCCGGTCAGTACATTACTGGCGATCTTCTGGCGGAAAAACACCCGCGCATTCAGCGCATTCCACAAGGTTGCGGTCGAGAACACGACGGCGATCAGGCCACTGGGGATCCACTGACTTGCGGTCAGAAAACACATGAAGTTGACGCAGAACAGACAGACACCCTGCGCCAGACAGATCAACTGACCACGCCGATTGACCGGCTGCAAACGTCGGGTGATCAGCAGAATCGCGAACAGCACCAACGCGGCCAGCGCGAAGCGATAGACGATGGAGACAGGAATGGCGACCTCGCCGAGCTGGAGCTTGAGCGCAATCCAGGTCGTGCCCCAGATCAGCACGGTCAGCAGATAAAGCGAAATGTTCATGACGCAGGCTCCTTGATGAGCCATCAGTCTGCTGCGCGCCTCGCCATGCGCGCTTGCACAATCTTGCGCATTTGATCGACGGGGTGCTGGCAGCGGAGCCTGTCGCAGGTAGGATGAGCGTCATAGAGGAATCGCCATGTCATCCATCGAATCCATCCAGGTCTTTCAGGCCCTGAACAGCTCGCCCCACTCCTGTCTCGAACAGAGTGCGACGCTGGGCGATGGTTTGATGGCAGCGCTGTGGAACAACCGGCATGACTCTCAGGAATATCACGCGCCCACCCACCACACGCTCTCCTGCTACATCGAAGACGGCACCGGCACCTTCCGGCGTGACAGGCCCGATCAGAAAGGCTCGCCGGGAAAACTCTGCATCCTGCCTGCCGGACATCAGTCTGCATGGATCGTGAACGGCGAAATCCGTCTGGCGCACCTGTATTTCAGCGCCGAGCAATTCGCACTCAGTTGCGTCACGCTGCTGGATCGCGAGCCGCGCGAGATGCAGCTGCAGGAGAACACCTTTCTCGACGATCCCGCACAGACACAGCGTTTCCAGCAGTTGATCCGCCTGAACTGGGCCGAGCCGGGTGAGCGTTTACTGACCAGCAGTCTGGCGCACGAGATGATCGGTCATGCACTGCTGAGCCAGACCGGGCAGCGCGAAGGTCTGCGTTTGAAAGGCGGGCTGGCGCCACACTTGCGAAGGCAACTGGTGGACTTCATCGAGACGCACCTGGCAGATCCGCTGAGTCTCGGCCAGCTGGCAGGTCTGTGCGCCCTGTCGGAATACCACTTCGCCCGCATGTTTCGCGAAAGCTTCGGACTACCGCCTCACCAATACCTGCTGGCGCGTCGTCTGGAACAGGCGCGTCGGTTGCTGCGCACCACCGGCAAACCGCTCGGCGAGATTGCGCTGGCCTGTGGATTTGCCAGCGCCAGTCATTTCAGCAACCGGTTCCGCCAAGCGATGGGCGCTACACCCGGTGAGTACCGCATGGCACTGACGGCGCTCTAAAACATCTGATCGAGCGCGGCCAGGGGGCTGAGCAGTACGGCGCAACCGGCCAGCATCAGCACCCAGCGCGGCCGGAAGGGCATCAGCGAAACCAGCACCACGGCGCTGGCCATCAATACCGCACACCACTGCACCAGCCCGATTGCCCAACCGTCGGCGTCCACTGCAGGCCAGGGCGAAACCAGCAGCGCACCCCAGCCGATCATTTTGAAGTTCAGTCGACGACGCTCGGTAAGCGGCCCCTTGCACAGCTCAACGTAATGACGCGGTATGGACAGGCACAGCGCCGCAAAACCCAGATAGCACAGCAACGCCGCGAGCAGCATCAGTTCGCCTCCTGCGGGCCGGCCTGCAGCGGCAGGCTGTCAGGGCGCAGTGCTTTGCTGGCAAGTGACGACGTGAACTTCGTTGCCGTCCAGCCCAGAAACAGCCCCGTCGCAAGGGCCGTCAGGTCAAAGGCTGCAAGCACCCAGTGACCTGCGGCGAGCGAATCCATCAGGTAGCGCCCGCTGGTCAGCAGATCCAGCAGCGGCAATGCGGCAAACAGAAATGCACCCGACCACAACTGCTCACGCCAGGCACTGCGACCACGGCGCACCAGTGCATGCAGCACGGACACGCCCCACACACTGAAAAAAACACTGACTTCCCACTCCGCACGCCCGGCCAGTTCTGCGGGTATCACGCGATTGGCCCAGAAAAATGCAGCCACGGCGATCATCAGGCCGGACATGCTGGCGATATTCAGCACTTCCACCAGCCTCAACTCCAGCGGCAACACACCGCTTTTAGCGTGTTTGAGTTGACGCTTGCCCAGCCACATCACCAGTCCCGTGCCGATCATGGCAGTGCCTGCGATGCCGAAAATGAAGTACAACCAGCGCAACAGTGGATCGGCAAAATGGCCGACATGCAGGCCGTACATCGCCCCGGACACTTGCAGCGCCATCGGCC
This sequence comes from Pseudomonas sp. AC016, assembly GCF_979253365.1. NCBI lineage: Bacteria > Pseudomonadati > Pseudomonadota > Gammaproteobacteria > Pseudomonadales > Pseudomonadaceae > Pseudomonas > Pseudomonas sp. AC016. Next base: position 4,468,396 of record NZ_CEEDCC010000001.1, on the reverse strand, counting down.
GCTCAGGCATTTCGTCCTGCAACTCGCCGCTGACGCCGTTGAAGGTCAACGCACCGCCACGCTCCAGGACAATGCTGCCCTTGTCATCCCGGGTCAGCAGAACCGACGCCGCCGCGTCGCCCGGATTATTCACGATCACCCGCCCGACATGGCCGGTTTCCCAGCGCTCGGTCGCCGTCTTGACCAGAGGCGCCAGCGCAATCAACGGCGCGGGATTGCCTTCGGCTTTGACGGAACGAGAAACCGGAAACGCTTCGCTGTAGAACGCCTGAACGTTGCCATAGGCGGTCAGGATGCTGGCGGGCATGACCATCGACATGAAGATCACCAGGCTGCTGTAAGTGATCATCAGATGAAACGGCAGCACCAGTATGCCCAGTGCGTTATGCCCATCGAGCCAGGAGCGCTGGCCCTTGCGAGGACGGAAGGAGAAGAACTCCTTGAAGACTTTCTTGTGAATGATGATGCCGGTGACCAGCGCGACGAACATCACCATCGCAGCGATTGTTGCCAGCCAGCGACCCCACGGGTACGGCATCTGTAGCTGATAGTGGAAGCGGTAGAAGAAATCTCCACCCCGCGTTTCGCGCGCCTGCACCTCGGCACCGGTCTGCGGGTCGAGCAGCTTGCGCACGAAATTGTTGCGCTGGCCTGCCTTGCCTTCAGGCAGCCAACCCACCGACAGCCCCGGCGTTCGCTCGTCAGGCAGACTGATGAACCAGCGCGACGCACCGGCAGCATGGGTTTGCAGGTAGGTCTGGGCCAGTTGCACGCTGGCGCTGGCGTCGAGGGTGCGTGCCGCAATCTCCGGCTGCATCCACTGGGTGATCTCGTCCTTGAAGTACGAGAGTGTCCCGGTCAGGAAAATCGCGAATAGCAACCAGCCGAACAGAAGACCGATCCAGGTGTGCAGCCAGGCCATCGCCTGACGGAAGCCCTCTTTCATGACAACCACCTGCCGCAGGCGTACGCAGCGCCGAGCACAACGCACGGCGCCAGCACGCCGACCCAGGCCTGCAGCGCCGTACGACAGGCGAAGCACCAGAGCACGGCGACCAGATAGACAAGGAAGGACAGCATCATTGCCGTCACCACCGCTTCGGCACGGGGAAGCGGCAACCATTCCGCGATGCAGATGCTGGTAACCGAAGCCAGCAGGTAACCGGCGAAGATAGCTGCGAGCGCCCGCGAGGCCACGGCCAGTCGATAGGCAACTGTCACGCCTCGGGTTTTGGGTAGTCGCTTCTTGACCACCGGGGTGGTTGCGGCAGGTGAGCCATCCATTGGAGCGTCTTCGTTCGGGAGATTGAACAGCGGGAAGCGGGTCATGGCTCCAGCCAAATCCTGATTCGCCTTCAAGCCGACGAATGAAGCGCAATATTAATGATAAATATTCTCATACGCAAAAGAGTCTGACAGAATCCACGTCACCCATGAATCCTCTGGATTGCTTTCGTGATGCACAGTGCCCACCCTGCTCTCACTCACACCGTCGACGGCCTGTTTCGGGCGCATAACGCCTGGCTGACGGGCTGGTTGCGGCGCAGGCTTGGCTGTCCGCACAGTGCGGCGGATCTGGCGCAGGACACATTCATCAAGGTGCTGGGCGCGCGCGACACGCAGCAGATCGTCGAGCCGCGCGCGTTCCTGACCACCATCGCCCGACGCGTGCTGTGCAATCACTACCGACGTCAGGATCTGGAACGCGCCTATTATCAGGCGCTGTCCGAACTGCCCGAGAGCGTGGCGCCGTCGGAAGAAGAGCGGGCAATCATTCTTGAAACGCTGGTGGAACTGGATCAATTGCTGGATGGCCTTCCTGGCCCGGTGAAAAGCGCGTTCCTGATGTCGCAGGTTGATGGCCTGAGCCATGGCGAAATCGCCAGCGCGTTGGGTATTTCCATCGCAACGGTCAAACGCCACCTGAACAAGGCCGCCCTGCGCTGCTACTTCGCCCTATGAACCTGAACAGCGAATCCCTGAACAAGTCCGACATCTCGCCTGCGGTTGCGCAACAGGCCGTCGGCTGGCTGTTGGAAATGCAGGAAGGTTCGTTGAATACGGGTCGTCAGAAAGCCTGGCAGCTCTGGCTCAACGGCAACGCCGAACATCAACGGGCGTGGGCGCACATCCAGCGGGTCAATCAACGCCTGGGCGGCCTGTCATCGCCACTCGCCCACGCAGCACTGGGCGCGCCTAAATCCGGCAGCCGACGTCACGCGCTCAAATTGCTGTTGTTGCTGGGCGCAGGTTCAGTCGCGGGCTGGAGCCTGCGTGACCAGATCGCGCTGCAACCCTTGCTGGCCGATTACAACAGCGGCGTGGGCGAACAGCGCAAGGTGGCCTTGAGCGACGGCAGCCAGATCCAGTTGAACACCGCCAGCGCCGTGGATGTGAAATACGATGCGCAGCAGCGACTCATTCGGCTGTTGTCGGGAGAAATCCTGATGACCGCCTCGGCCGATACCCGACCGCTGAACCTGCTGACCGCCGAGGGCTCCGTGAAGGTCACGACCGGCAGCAGTCGTTTCAACCTGCGCCAGCTCAATGGACGCACGCAACTGGCGGTGTTCGCCGGTGCGGTCGAACTGGCTCCCGGTGAGCGCTCAGGTTCGGGGCTGACCTTGCAGGCGCAGCAACAGGTCACGTTCAGCCGCAACGCCTGGGACAGCGTCCGACCTGTGGATGCCGCCAGCGGCGCCTGGGCCGACGGCATGCTGGTCGCGTCGCGCATGAAGCTGAGCGATTTTCTTGATGAACTGGGACGTTACCGCCGCGGCCGTCTTCACTGCGACGCAAAAGTGGCCAACCTGCTGATCTCCGGCAGCTACCCGCTGGCAGACAGCGAACGCATCCTCGACATGCTGGAAATCGCCCTGCCCGTGCGCATTCAGCGCTTTACCCGGTATTGGGTGAACGTGCAGGCGCGGGTTTGAACCACGGAGCGCATGATCAACCCATGCCGATCGTTCCCCACGCTCTGCGCTCATCGTTATACAGAAGTCCGCAAGACGCGCAAAACGGGGGCCGAAACGAAAGTGACTGACTGAATGCATACCCCGTGGGAGGCGGCTTGCCGGCGATGGCGTCCGTTCAGTCACTGATAGGTCGCTTCAGAAAAAGCATCGCCGGCAAGCCGCCTCCCACCGTCCGTGTTCGCAGCAAGACTTGAGCACAAGCATGGGCATGATCGGCGTGCTTGAGATCACGCTGATCGTTCCTACGCTCCGCGTGGGTATGCCTCCCAGGACGCTCCGCGTCCGCTCTCGAATGTGGCGCAGATGCTCAGACAAGCTCCAGCGTTATCCACGTCATGCGCTCGGCCCACTGAATTCGCAATCTGTGCCATGTGTGACGCGGAGCGTCACGGGAGGCATACCCACGCGGAGCGATGGGCACGATCAGTGTCGAGGCGGACTTGTGTATAACACTGAGCGCTCCGCGTTGGAATGCCTCTCAGGACACTCCGCGTCCCGGCTTAATGGCGTCGTAAATATATTTCAAAATACGTGAGCCGTTTCCAGATCCTCGCGTGACAGACAGGGAAAGCATTTCAATCTCCGGTCGAGGACTCCCGCATGTCAGCCCGCCCTACCCAACTCTCTCCGTTGGTGCGCACGTTGCGCCATGTCATTTTCGGCGCCAGCCTTTCGGTGGGCAGCCTGTCGATGGCCTATGCAGCACCCAAGGTTTACCACATCGCACCGAGCGAGCTGGAAACGGCGTTGAGTCAATTTGGTCGGGAAGCAGGCGTGCTGATTTCCTATGGTTCGCAGATCACCAGCGGCCTGAAAAGCCGTGGTCTCGAAGGTCAATACACGCCCGAGCAAGGCCTCAACGCTCTGCTTGAAGGCACGGGTCTGCAAGCTGTGGCTGATGGCAATAATGGCTTTACCGTGCAATCGGCCAGTGTCGCTGGTGCCCCCATCGAACTGGGTGTTTCAACGGTCGTCGGTGACTGGCTGGGCGAGGCGCAGCAGACCAACGTGTTCGAACATCCTGGCGCACGTGACGTGATCCGCCGCGAAGAATTCGAACGTGTCGGCGCCACCTCCGCCCGTGATGTACTGAACCGCATCCCCGGCGTCAATGCCCCGGACAACAACGGCACTGGCAGCCATGACATGGCGCTGAATTTCGGCATTCGCGGCTTGAATCCACGTCTGGCCTCACGCTCCACCGTATTGATGGACGGCATTCCGGTGCCGTTCGCACCTTACGGTCAGCCGCAGTTGTCATTCGCGCCAATCAGCATGGGCAACATGGACGCCGTGGACGTGGTGCGCGGCGGTGGCGCAGTGCGTTACGGCCCGCAGAACGTCGGCGGTATCGTCAACTTCGTGACTCGCGCCATTCCCGACGAGCCAACGCTCAAAGGCGGCATTCAGACCGAAACCAGCCCGTCTTCCAGCCATGACGGCTTCAAAACCACCGGCAACCTGCTGGCGGGCGGTACCGCTGACAATGGCCTGGGCGGCGTGATTCTGTATTCTGGCGTGCGCGGCGGCGACTGGCGCGAGCACAGTGACACACAGATCGATGACCTGATCCTCAAGGGCAAATACCAGATCGACGACGCCAACAGCCTCAACGCCATGGCCCAGTATTACGATGGCGAAGCCGAAATGCCCGGCGGCCTGAGTGTTGCGGACTACGATGCCGATCCGTATCAGTCGACTCGCCTCAAGGACAAGTTCTGGGGCCGTCGCACCATGTTCAACTTCGGCTATCGCTACGAGCAGGATGCCCGCGTCTTCACCGCCAACACCTTCTTCACCAAAACCCTGCGCAGTGGTTATCTGGACCAGGGCAGCTTTGTCTCCCTGTCGCCTCGTGAATACTGGGTACGCGGCCTGGAAACACGTTTCTCGCAAGGTTTCGCGCTGGGTGAAACCTGGCACGAAGTGGGCGTCGGCTATCGCTACGTGAACGAAGCGGGTCATGAACTGCGCTATCGCGAGCCGGTAACCGGCGACTTGCCGACCACCGCCAGCCGCAACGACCGCGACACCCGTGGATCGACCGAGGCGCACGCGTTCTACATCGATGACCGGATCGACATCGGCAACTGGACCATCACGCCCGGCATTCGCTACGAGATGATCGACACCGCGCAGAACAACAACCTGACCAACGTCAAATACCAGGGCGACTACAACACCGCGTTGCCTGCATTGAACGTGCTTTATCACCTGACCGACACCTGGAACCTGTACGCCAATACCGAAGGCTCGTTCGGCAGCGTGCAGTACAGCCAGATGCCAAACCGTGTCACCGGCGGCGAAGTGAAGCCCGAGAAAGCACGCACCTGGGAGCTGGGCACGCGCTATGACAATGGCAACCTACGCGCCGAGATCGGGGCGTTCCTGATCAACTTCGACAACCAGTACGACAGCAACCAGACCAATGACACCGTCATCGCCCGCGGCGAGACACGCCATCAGGGCATCGAGACCAGCATCAACTACGCGCTGGAAGGTCTGAGCCCGGCATTGGCGGGTTACGACGTGTACGCAACCTACGCGTTCGTGGACGCCACCATCCGCGAGGACGGCCCGAACAAGGGCAACCGCGTGCCGTTCTCCTCGAAGCACAAAGGCACGATGGGCGTCAGCTACACGGAAGGCCCGTGGAAACTGAACCTCGACAGCTCATTCCAGAGCGACCAGTTCGCCGACAACGCCAACACCTCGGCTGAAAGCGCCGACGGCAGCACCGGCCGCATTCCCGGCTACATGCTGTTCAGCACCCGAGCCGGTTACGACTTCGGCCCTCAGCTGTCCGACCTGAACGTGGCAGTCGGCGTGAAGAACATCTTCAACCGCCAGTACTACACCCGCTCGTTCGACGACAACAACCGCGGCAAATACGTCGGCGAGCCACGCACGCTGTACGTGCAAACCTCGGTTGCGTTTTGATCGCTGACTGATCGTGCCCATCGCTGATGATCGTTCCCACGCTCTGCGTGGTAACGCCGCCCAGGACGCTCCGTCCGCTCTTGAATGTGGCGCAGATGCGTGACCAAGCTCCAGCGTTATCCACGTCATGCGCTCGGCTCACTGAATCCGCAGTCTGTGCCATTTGTGACGCGGAGCGTCACGGGATGCATGCCCACGCGGAGCGATGGGCACGATCAGTGTTGAGCCGGATTTGTGTATCACCTTCCCCTCCCAGACATACCAGTAGGAAATCCATACCGTTACCGTGTGGAATTTTCGTTCAAACACTTCCTGTTTTTTTCTACTGCGAAATATTTCTTCCATATTGGGGTTGAATTGTTGGGTCATTGCCGCCAACACTGTGAATGAGCGCAAACGAAACCGCGAGTCATCGCGCAGTCCAGGCTCACACGAGCAAGCCCTAATAAGGATTAACTATGCAAATCCAGGTCAATAGCGATAATCACATCGAAAGCAGTATCCGACTGGAGGAGTGGGTTCGTACCACCGTTGAAAGCACGCTCGAACATTACGACGAATACCTGACTCGCGTGGAAGTCCATATCCGCGATGAAAACGGCGACAAGCCAGGCCCGCATGACATCAAATGCCAGATGGAAGCCCGGCCAAAAGGACACCAACCTATTTCTGTTTCCCACAAGGCCGATACGGTAGATCAGGCTGTGGATGGCGCGGCGGTAAAACTCGATCACGCCCTTGAGCATTTGTTTGGCAAGCTGCGCGGCAAGCGCGGTGCAGCGCCCATCCTGACCGAGCAGGATGAGGATTCGGTCAGCCCGGACGCGCTGCTTGAAGAGGAATTCCTGGAAAAAGAACAGGAGAAAGAAGCCGCTCGTTTGAGCTGATTCCGATTCGCTGCATGAACAGGCTTCACGAATAGACAAGAAGGGCGAATCCACAAGGGTTCGCCCTTTTTCGTGATGCCCGGCCCAAGGCGGTCAAAAGCATTTAGAAAAGATCCAGCCTGCGACTGATCGGTGCGCACCACAAACGCTCGATGCACATCTTTGTATCACCCGGAACACAGTTCACTCTGCTGCCGGGCAACGTTCAGATGCCGTCTATCGAATTTAACATCCAGTGACAAAGTCAATACCGGGCGCTGTTCCAGCCTCTCCCGCGAGCAAAAACGGTCATCGCTGACCTGGCTTCAAGCGCTAGCTGATTACCCGCAAGGCGGGCACTCTACCCTCTTCCGGCCGCAGTCCAGAGCCTCCACTGCCGCGCTTTTCGGAACACCTCCAAACGAGGTTTCCATCCCGCAAACGCGAATGTTTGTCCGAAAATGTAAAGCGTCTGAATGTCTGACAATCCATCGAACCGGATTAGAAAAAATCGCCTTTCCGACAGCATCCGTCAGTACACGAGACAGATCTGATCACGAGCCTTCAAGCATCGCCGTCGCCGAGCCGACAGTGCGCCTGCCTCCAGCGAAATTCGGTGCTGACGGTTGCAGATCCAGCGCGTCGAATCAGCCGACTCCTGAAAATGGCCCGAACCGTGCAACCCACCAATGGCGACACCCAAACCACGGCCAAGCCACTGATCGGCCGCTGAGAACCAAAAGGACTTACACCCGGTCAACTTATGCAGAACCATTGAGCAGGTAAATGATATGGACAATCCTTTTCAGATGATCACGGACACTTTCCATCCGGACTATCGGGTGAATCTGAGCATTCAAGGACTGGACGGCAGCATCATGCTGACGCTCTCCAATGAACGTGGCATCGTCGCCAAGCGCCTGATCAGCGCCGCTCAACGTAACGACCCGGAACGCCTGCGCCGCCTGATAGAAAGCGTGCAATTCGGCATTGCCATCGAACGTGGCGACAGCGCAATCAAGATCCTGGCTGCAATGACAGATGGCGCAGCCCTTCGCCAGCCAGGCGCGCCGTCCAATGACGAGTGGCAGCGAAAGCGGCCGAATCTGGCAGCCGGAATCTGATCGAACGGCATCCCTGAGATGCCATTCCGGTTTTTAAGACGTGCTTTTTCAAGCCTGCATGTAACCCATTAAACCCATGCGTTGAACCGACCCGGACTGAGCGTAACAGCCTTACGGCCCTACCGACCCAGCGCTTCCCCCCTCATCTATTCATGCGGTCATGTACCAGTTCAGCCGAAGTACAGATTCAAACTGTTACAAATATCCCTGCGCACTGACATTCAAGCAGCTCCGGCACTGGCCTCGGCTGCATTCCACCTGCGGAGCATTCCGAGGAGGCAACATGTTCTTACGTTACGGGATATTGGTTGCGACACTGGTAGTGGCATCCGGCTGCGTCGAAGAGCGAATCGTCCACGAACGACGACCGCCGACTCATGAATATGTTGAAGTGATCGCGCCTCAGCCGCCGCCCGAGCGGGTGATCGAGGTGGAGCCTGCGCCTCGTCCGGGCTATGTCTGGTCGCGTGGTTACTGGCATTGGAGTGACGGACGTTATGTACCGGTTCACGGCCACTGGGTAGCGGAACGACCTGGCTATCGCTATGTGCATCCGCATTGGGAAAGCGCGGGTGATGGATGGCATTGGCATGCCGGGGTGTGGGTCAACTGATCGGTGGCAGACTGGATATCGAGCCAACCCGCTACTTAGGCAGATCGTGCCAATGCTCTGCGTTGGCATTCTTCCCGGGGCGCTCTGCGTCGCAAATGGCACAGATTGGGGATTCAGTGAGCCGAGCGCATGACGTGGATAACGCTGGAGCTTGGCCGCGCATCTGCGCAACATTCAAGAGCGGACGCGGAGCGTCCTGGGAGGCATTCCCACGCGGAGCGTAGGAACGATCATTATCGTATTCCTCCAAGAGGACTTATGTATAACGATGAGCGCAGGAGCGCGGCAACGATCGTCAGCGTATTTCAAACATCGCCCTTTTCTTCCGTCACCGCGCCTTTTACCGGGCTGGATGAGTCGGGGATCTTGGCCGACGGGTATTTGTACGACGCATAGCGCACGACCAGAATCGCAAATGCCAGCAACAGAATGCCGCCGCACAGGTAGATGATGCCCAGATCAGGCGGATTGTGATGAGACACGTCCGAGATCAGCAGACGCGTCAACGCGGTGATCGCTACGTAGATCAGGAAACGCACCGGCATGTGGTTGGTCTTGAAATAAATTCCCGTCATCGCGCCCAGTTCGAGGTAGATAAACAGCAGCAGGATGTCATCGACCGTGACGTTGCCTTTCTCGACCATTCCCAGAAAAGCTACAACCGAAGCCCATGCCGTGATGGCACCAATGGCGAACAGTGCCAGGAAGTGAAAGCTCTCGACGCAGAGATTGCCCAGTGATTCGGCTTGCGCATGCACGCGCTGGCGCATTTTTTCTGCCCATTTGTTTCCCATGACTCTCTACCTCTGAACCTTCGTTTATCACGATCCGGACTGAATCGGATGATGCAGTGTGCGTGTGACGCGCTGTATGGCGTGCTTTTTAAAGCAGGAACAGGGCCATAGGCTATGGTTGAGAGCGCGACGGGTTGTCGCAAGGCACATCTGCGCAGGAAAAAGATGCATGAAGGCCACTATCCAGGCAGGGGTTGCCTGGCTTATGCTGAACACTGTATAAAGATACAGTAATGGCTTGTTTCACACGTAAGGCATGTGATGCGGCGACTGTCACGCCAGCCATTCAGAATCACTGTCTGTTGCACCACCCCGGTCAACGCGCACCGGGGCCAGCCCTTCCACACTGGATATGACGACGAGGCCAAAATGGCTGTTGAAACCCTTTACCGCAGTACCCGCGATCTGGAGACTACTTTCGTGGACCGTAAACTCGCCGATGCGCACGATCAAATGCTCGAGTTGGCCGAGCTTCTCACTGACGTCCTGGTCAAGAACGTACCGGGGCTTTCCGAGAAGCACGCAGAAGACGCGAGCATCTACATGGCGAAGAATCGTGCCGTTTTCGCTGCCGCATTCAAGAACAACGCCTCAGCCCTGAGCGAGCTGTCCGAACCTTCCGCTGCTGACGCTGACAGCTGATTCACATCAGGCTTGCACCTCAGAGTCCCGCGGCTTCTTCATGCGAGCTGGCCGCGGCTCATTTCTTGATACGCCACTCTATGGCGCGCATACATTCTATATTCAGGTACTACTTTGTAGAATCAATGTTACCTGACGCACCGCATACAGACCGCTCAGCTACAGCATAAGCGACCAACTTCCAGCGTCCTGACACACCGTCATTATAATCACGTCATTTTTATGAATCGTGGTATTCGCCACTGTCATTAATCAGGCGTCAGGAAAACGATACCTCCAAAAACTTTATTTAAAGCCACGACCCAACAGCCCTTATCGAGGCATTTGAAAAAGTTCAATTCCCCGCTATACAACGCCCCTCAACACCCCGCTTTTGCTGGCCGAAAGCCCCCTCCAAAAACAATCAACCCTTCACTGACCCACTTTCAAAAACAAAGTTCCACCTGATATTCCCTTTGCAAAATACTTCATAAAAAGTTTGGCATTACTAATATCATCTGCTAATAATCGTCGCAAACACGGGTATCAAGGCATAACACTACTTCACATTGAAGTGAACATCGAGTCATCCACTCCGATATCACCCGCCCGAAAAATCATACAACTCGCTGGTTACTTGAGCTGCTCACAGCCCAAGTCAACTGCTGTGCGACGCCTATTAGACGGGCGGGAGAAAATCAATGGCTACTCAGCACGCCAGAATGAAAATTCTGTCTATTTTCGGTACTCGTCCGGAGGCTATCAAGATGGCGCCCCTGGTCAGGGCCCTTGCTGCGGAACCGGGTATCGACTCGAGAATCTGCATTACCGGCCAACACCAGAGCATGCTGCAGCAGGTGCTCGATATGTTCGAGCTGAAAGCCGATTACAGCCTCGATGTGATGCGCCCCCATCAGACCCTGAATTCCCTGACCGCTGCGCTGTACGCAGCCATCGACCCGATTCTGGACGAGATGAAGCCCGACAAGGTGCTGGTCCATGGCGACACCACGTCGGCGATGGTTGCGGCCATGTCGGCGTTTCACCGGCAGATCCCGATCGGTCACGTCGAAGCGGGCTTGCGCACCGGAGATATCCGTCAGCCATGGCCGGAAGAGATGAACCGTCGCTGTATCGATCTGATTTCCGATCACCTGTTCACACCGACTGCCGAGTCTCGTCGCAATGTACTGGGCGAACGCCTCCAGGGTGTGTCCTTCGTGACCGGCAACACAGTGATCGACGCGTTGCAGATGACCGCACAGCGCATCGACTCCAATCGCCAGTTGCGCCATGCGCTCGACCGACAGTTTTCGTTTCTGGTGCCTGAGCGCAAGGTGCTGGTGGTGACAGGTCACCGCCGCGAGAACTTCGGCGACGGTTTCCTGAACATCTGCAAGGCCTTGCGCGCCCTCGCCATGCGCGACGACATACAGATCGTCTACCCGGTGCACCTGAACCCTAACGTGCTGGGACCGGTCACGGAACACTTGGGTGACATGCCCAACGTGCACCTGATCAAACCGCTGGACTACCTGTCGTTCGTGCGCCTCATGCAGCGTGCCCACGTGATCCTCACCGATTCCGGCGGCGTGCAGGAAGAAGCGCCATCGCTCGGAAAACCGGTGCTGGTGATGCGTGATGTGACCGAGCGCCCCGAGGCTGTGGCCGCAGGGACCGTGCGTCTGGTGGGCACCGAAGCCGAGGCGATCATTCAGGGCGTCAGTGCGCTGTTCGATGACGAGCAGCTTTGGCAGAACGCCTCACACGCAGCGAACCCTTATGGAGATGGCAAGGCCAGCGCGCGCATCGTCGACGTGCTGATGGGTCGTCCGATCAGCGAGTTTGTCGTCGAGTTGCCGCGTCTGCGTCCAGAACAGATCGAGATGGCGCCGCCGTCCCTGTCTCAGCCTGAACCGTTGCGCGCCATGGCTCGCTGACACAGGCGCACAGCGAAGAATCGACAAAAAACTGCACACCTTCCAAGGCACCCGGTTCAGAACGGGTGCCTACAAAAATATTCTGCGGACCCGCTTCGCACCAAGAACCAACGGCCTCGAGCCTCCAAGAGATCTGCCTGATGAAATCTTCCGTTACCGTGAACACGGGCGCGTTGAACGCCCTTGCCTGCGGGATGAGCCTGCTGGCTCTGATGCCCACCTTTGCGCTGGCTGCCGAAAGCCCGCTGACACAGGCGATCAACCGCATCACTCAGGACGCCCGCCAGGAGCGCGTGATTGAACTGCGGGAGTTGGGGATCGACCGTCCGATCATCCTCAACGCGACCGACGCGCGTCGCGAGTTGTACCTGCCGGTGCCTGCCAACGTGGCGCTGACAGATGCGACCCTGAACTTCGACGCCAGCTACCTGAACGGCGAGGCAGGTCGTAACACCTTGCTGCTGTCGCTGGATGGCTATCCGGTGCGGGCACTGGGCCTCAACGAAGAACAAGGCAATGCCAGCGCTACGCTGGGTGTGGACAAAGCTGCGCGGGAAACCGGATCGGTACGACTAGGCATTGCCTGGTCTTCGGTGATCTCGAAAACGCTTTGCGAAGATCAACGCGCCATCGGCAATGTGCTGCGCATCGATCCGCACACTCGCCTGACCTACAGCTACGACGCCAGTCAACTCCAGGATGTCGGCGCTGCGTGGAATGCGCTGCCCGGCAAACCCGGCCTGCTCGTAGCGCCCGGCACGCTGTCCAGCGCCAGCTACGATGCCGCCTGGCGTCTGGGTGTAGCGCTTGAACGTATCGGTAAACAGGCGCGGATTCTGCCGTTTCCGGCCGTTCAGGACAGCATCGACCTGAGCGGTCTGCGCGTGCCTGCCGAACTCAAGCAGATTCCTGCCTTTGCCAGCCTTGACGGTCAGGGCCAGTACACGTTGAAGAATCAGGCGGAAATCGGTGCCTTGCTGATGCTGGGCCAGACCCCGGCGCTGCAGGCCGATCTGGCCATCAACGATCCGCAACTGCTCAAGGCTATCGACGATTCGCTGAACGCCTTGCAGGAGCAAGTTCAGGGGCTCGACGCTTCGGCAGCCAACGCGCTGAGCCAATGGCGTGAACGCCAGGGCAGAACAACCCTGGCCGCAGACGCCGGTAGCGACGTCAGCCTTTCGTTGATTGGCAATCGCGCGCTGCTGATGATCAAGCCCGACTCAGCGGTCAAAGCCATCGGCCTGTTCAGTTCAGCCTGGAACAAACTGGCGCTCACTCGCCAATTGTCCATCGGCGAAGAAACCGCCATGCCGCTCAGTGAAGACGGCCGCGTGGCCTTGACCCGCCTCGGTGGTCGCCCGGGCACGGTGGACGTGCTGGCCAAGACCGACTGGAGCGCTTCGTTCCCGCTGGGCAGCGTGGCTTATGACGGTCGCGTTCCTGTGACCGCCATGATCGATGTCGCCGCAGCGCCAGGCGCATCGGGAACACCGCCGGTTGCCACGCTGTTCCTCAATGACTACCTGATCGGCGCCATGCAGCTGAATGCCGATGGCCGCAAGGAGCGCATCGAAGCGCGCATTCCTCAGTACGCGTTGGCGGCACAGAACACCCTGCGCGTGTCCTTCCAGCGCCAGCCGGTCAGCAATCAGTGCCTGGAGACGCCACAGGCGTTCCCGATCTCGGTGCTGCCGACCAGCCATGTCGTCATCGATAAGGTGACGCCTGGCGACGACTTCTCCGGCATGGCCGCACGCTTTGCCGCCAGCACTCAGGTGATGGTTCCGAAAACCTGGCTCGACCGTCCGGCTGACAGCCTGCCGCAGGTCATCCACGTGGCCAGCGCCTCAGGCGTGTCGCCACTGCGTGCGCAACTCAGTGTCAGCGACGACGTGAGTGTTGCGGTGGCCCCGGAAAAAGCATTCCTGGCCTTCGACCTGCCGATCAAGGATGGCGCCGAGTCGGTCAAGGTTGGCAACGACGGGCATTTGCTGATCAATCACAAGGAACAGAAGCTGCTCGATCTGAAGACACTCAATCACCTGGCTTCGCTGCAAGTAGTCGAGGCTGGCAACCAGCGCGGCATGGTCTATCGCACGCTGGGCGGTCAGGCGCCGAGCTTCGCCCGTCCGCTGGTGCTGGAGCGCGGCAACGCCACGCTGCTGGCTGACAGCGGTTCGCTGGTGACCTTCGATACCAAGGACCCGACCGGCAGCCAGATGATCGAAGACAATGAGCCCACCGGGCTGGACGCGTGGCGCAAGCCTTCGCTGCTGTGGCTGATCCCCGGCGCAATCGTGGTGTTTCTTCTGCTGTTGCTGGCTGGCCGTCGCGCCCGTCGCAATCGCTCGTAACGGGACGCCCCAATGACGTCGCTTTATTGGCCGTACTGGCTGGCCCATTACTACAGCGTGCTGGAAGTCGCGACCATCGTCGTCGGCCTGATCATTCTGGTGTCGAGCATCGATGACCTGATCATCGATGTCTGGTACTGGGCCAGACGCCTGTACCGCAAGTTCACCGCCGAACGCCGCTACCGGCCACTGACTGCCGAGCAGTTGATGGCCCGTGACGAACAGCCGCTGGCGATCATGGTGCCGGCGTGGCTGGAATACGACGTCATTGCGCCGATGATCGAGAACATGGTGTCTACCCTCGACTACCAGAACTACGTGGTGTTCGTCGGCACCTACATCAACGACCAGCGCACCATCGATGAAGTGGAGCGCATGCGTCGTCGCTACAAGCAGTTGCACCGCGTTGAAGTGCCTCATGACGGCCCGACCTGCAAGGCCGATTGCCTGAACTGGGTGATCCAGGCGATCTTTCTCTACGAGAAAACCCATGCCATGCAGTTCGCCGGGACCATCCTGCATGACAGCGAAGACGTGCTGCACCCGCTGGAGCTGCGCCTGTTCAACTACCTGCTACCACGCAAGGACATGATCCAGCTGCCGGTCGTGTCGCTGGAACGCAACTGGTACGAATGGGTGGCCGGCACCTATATGGATGAGTTCGCCGAATGGCACGGCAAGGATCTGGTGGTGCGTGAAAGCATGACCGATACCGTGCCGTCCGCAGGCGTGGGCACCTGTTTTTCGCGTCGGGCCTTGATGGTGCTGGCCGATGAAAACCAGAATCAGCCGTTCAACACCGAAAGCCTGACCGAGGACTACGACGTGGGCGCACGTCTGGCGAAGTACGGGATGCAGGCGATCTTCGTACGCTTCCCGGTGCAGTTTCGCGTGTTGCGCAAATCCTGGTTTCGCAAGCCGTATGAGTCGACGCTGGAAATGCCGCTGTGTGTTCGCGAGTTTTTCCCGGACACCTTTCGCACCGCGTTTCGCCAGAAGGCTCGCTGGACGCTGGGCATCGGCCTGCAAGGCTGGGAGCAGATGGGCTGGAGCGGTTCGCTTGCCAACCGCTACCTGTTGTTTCGCGACCGCAAGGGCGTGGTGACCTCGTTTATCAGCATCATTGCCTATCTCATTCTGGTGCAGTTGGTGGCGTTGATCGTGTTGCGCGCCAGCGGGCTGTGGAACACCAGTTTCCCGACGCCATTCGAAACCAATGGCCTCATCAGATACCTGCTGGTGGCCAACGGCATCGCGCTGCTCTGGCGCATGGTGCACCGCTTCTATTTCACGACGATTCTGTACGGCTGGCAGCACGGCCTGCTGTCACTGCCGCGCATGGTGGTCGGCAACTTCGTCAACTTCATGGCTGCGGCGCGGGCCTGGCGGATGTTTCTGGTGGGCAAGCTGCTCAATCGCAAGCTGGCCTGGGACAAGACCATGCACGACTTCCCGTCCACCGACCTGGTCGCCATCGCGCCGCGTCGGCTGGGCAGCGTGCTGCTGTCGTGGCAAGCCATCAACGACGAGAAACTGCAGACCGCGCTGGTCGAACAACAGACCCGCAGGCTGCCGTTGGGTCGTATTCTGTTGAGCCACGGCTGGCTGGACGATGAAACCCTGGCTGAAGCGATTGCCTTTCAGAGCGACCTGCCCCGGGTGTTCGACATCGCGAGCAAACGCGCTGCCGACTCGTCTCTCGCCGACGAATTCTGTCTGCGCTGGCGCGCCGTGCCGCTGTCTGTCGCCATTCAGGGGCGGCAGGAAATCGCCGTTGCCAGCCCGCTGACCGAAGAAGGTCTGCAACAGATCACCGAACAACTGGGTGCAGAGCCTGTGCAGTTGATCGCTCGTGAAAGCGAGATCGTCGCGCAACTGCGCCTGCTGCAAGCCGTCGGTGGTCAGCCATTGCCTGCCGCCACGCCGCTGCTGGGCGACCTGCTGATCGAGCAGGGATTGCTGGACCGCGACGTGTTCAGTAAGGCCATGCTCGGTTACAAACCGCATATCCACGGCCGGATCGGTGATTACCTGGTGGACATCGGCGTGCTGCCTCGCGAAACCATCGAGCAGGCCGTGGCACGTCAGCACGACCTTTACCGAACTGACGCACTCCCGGAGCAGCCGCTATGAAGCGCCCGTTGATTCT
Source organism: Pseudomonas sp. AC016 (assembly GCF_979253365.1). Classification (NCBI taxonomy): domain Bacteria; kingdom Pseudomonadati; phylum Pseudomonadota; class Gammaproteobacteria; order Pseudomonadales; family Pseudomonadaceae; genus Pseudomonas; species Pseudomonas sp. AC016. The sequence goes on along the minus strand of NZ_CEEDCC010000001.1, from coordinate 4,452,014 downwards.
GTCGCTGATGACGACTGGCCTGAGCCTGTGTTCGCCGTTCAGTCAGGCCGAAATCCTGCCGCTGCCGTTGACCGGCCCTGCCTACGCCGTCGCCAACGAAGCGTATGCGGCCTACAACCGCAAGGATTACGACCTGGCCATCGCCAAGGCACACGAAGCCTTGCGTCAGCGTGAGGATGCCGATCAGTTGCGCAAGCTGATCACGCTGGCCGAGCGTGACAAGGAACGACGCGATCACCCGCAGCGCTATCCTGCCGCGCGGCCAAAACCCGGTTATCTTGAAGGCAATCTCGCCCTGCGCGCCTACGCCAACCGAGACTACGTGGGGTCGGCGCAGCATGCCCGCAAGGCCATCGGTCAGGCACCGAAGAACCTCGATTACCGCATGATGCTGATCGAAGCGCTGCAACGTCAGCAGCGCCTTGAAGAGGCTCAAGTGGCAATCGACGATGCCGTTCAGGCTGTCGGACCGCAACCGACGCTGACCCGACGTCAGCAGACGATTGAAGAGCAGCTTGCGGCCAATACGGCTGCTCGAGGTTATGCCGCATTGGCCCGGGGCGACAACGAAACAGCGTTGAGCGAAGCCCGTGATGCCGTGCGCCGCTTCCCGCAGCAAGTGGCTTATCGAAAACTGCTGGTCAGCGCGCTGATTGCCCAACAGCAATACGGCGAGGCACGTTCTGCGGCGACTGAAGCGCTGGCGCTCAATGGCAACGATGCGACCCTGCTCGTTCAGCGCGGGCAGATGCGCCAGCGACTGGGCGACAGCTCTGGAGCGCGTCAGGATTTTGCCCAGGCGCTGGCCGTCGGCAATCTGCCCCTGCGCGAACAGGCTTCGCTGTATGCCGCGATGGGGCAACCCAACGAGGCCATGCAGCGAATGCAGCAGGCCCGCGACTCGGGACAGTTGCAACCAGGTGACGAAGTGCAGCTTGCCTACCTGCTCAGCCAGGCAGGCGATGATCGCGGTGCGTTGAACGAGTTCAAGCGCGTGGACCGGCAGGTCGGGCTCAAGCCTAAGGAAGTTCAGGACGCCGCCTACACGGCCATGCGCAATTCGGATGACGCACAGGCGATTGCCTATTTCCGACGCGTGCTGGATTACCAGCAGACCGGTGATCTGCAGATGCCGGACCAGCAGGTGTTCGACACCCGCCGGGCAGTGTCCGACCTGTCCCGCGAATGGGGCGTGACCAACACCACGACTTACCGCGGTGCCAGCACTTCCAGCGGCCTGAATGGCGCGCCGAGCAGCAACAGTGACAGCGTGCAGAACAGCACCGAAGTTTTCTGGCGGCCGTTCGGCTATCGCAATGCACGCTTTGTCGAGCTGTACGGTCGCGTGACCGATACGCTGTGGAGCAAGGAAAGCAGTGCCGACACCGGCGCGGATGCCTTGCAAGGCGCGCTCGGGGTGCGGGTCAAGCCGTTCAGCAGTGTCAACGTGATCGGCGCACTGGAACGGACCTTTCCGCTTGGCAGTTCCAATATCGACGGCGACTGGCTGGTGCGGCTGGGCTACGGTTCCAGCATCGGCACCGACCTGCGGGTGGATGTGCCGAGTTGGTGGACCTCACAGCTGTACATGGAAGGCGGTCGCTATCTGCAGGACAAGCGCAATTACTTCAACAGTGAATGGCAGGTCGGCCGCAGTTTCCGCATCGACAGCATCAGTCCAAGGCTGGTGGTGTTCCCGCATGTGGTCGCCGCGGTGGACTACGACTCGAAGATGCGCAGCGAAGTCGATGCACTGGGTCGCAACCGCACCTCGTCCGATAATGCGGGCGGGCTGGGTGTCGGCACAGGCGTGCGCTACTGGTTCCGTGAGGACAAGTACAAGGCGCCGCAGTCCTATGTCGACGTCTCCGTGCAGTACCGGGAAAAGGTGTTTGGCGATGACCGCGCTCAGGGTGTGTTCGCACGCATGACATTCTCATGGTGATCGTACTGGCGCAAAGTGCAACGAGGAACAATGCTTGAAGGGTCTGATTTCGCTGTTACAGGGAAGGCCCTTGATCAAGACCTCGCTGGTGGCTCTGCTGATCGGTGCGCTCGGTATTGTGACGGGCGAATTGGGTCAGCTGTTTCCTTCCAAAGGCTCGCAGATCGTCGGTATCGTCTGGCAGCCGGACAACGCAACGGTGGACATCGAGGGAGACTGGGACAGACTTGGCGCACGGGAGCTGCTGGTGCAATGGACGGCGGTGGATAACCAGGCCTTCATTCCCGGTACAACGCTGCCCACAGTGCCAGTCCTGCCGGATTGGTCACGCATCGGCAAGGAGCCTTGGGCGCAGGATGTGATTCTCGGGTTGGCCGGGCATTTCAGCGAAAACCAGTCGCGGGACAATATCGAGCAACTGGCGGTCCTGTCGGCGCAACTGGCCAAGGTCAAGACGCCACTCAATATCACCGGGTGGTATTTCCCCGCCGAGGTCGATCCAAGCTGGAGCCGCGCCAAAGAACTGCCCGCGCTGCTGGCAAAGCTGCCAAGGCCGTTATGGATCAGCGTCTACGATGGCGCCAACATTGGCCCTGCCGCGACCGCCGACTGGCTGAAAACCTGGCTGCCGGATGACATCGGCGTGTTCTTTCAGGACGGCGTGGGTGTATACGCCCGCACCGCCCCGGTCGCCCGCACCTATGCCGATGCCTTGCGCACACGGCTGGGCAAGAACCGAGTCAGGATCATCGTCGAAGCGTTTCGCCCGCAGGTCGGCGGCGGTTTCCGCTCGGCGACGGCTGCCGAGTTGAAGCCACAGCTCGCCGCTTATGACGGCTACCCCTTGTACCTGTTCGACGGCCCGCATTACGTAACGCCTGCGCTGGTCAAGGCACTGAGAAAATAGCCTCCAATCCCCTGCGTTTTCGTCTCAGGTGAGCGAACCCGGGCCGTGGGAGGCATCACTCATTCAACAACCGCTCTGCCAATGCATCGGCAATGCGGGCCGGTGAGCGTTTTTCTGCCTGCGAGTGAGCGAAGACTTCGGTCAGTCGCATCCCGATGCGGGAAAGATGGCGATCAATCGTGCCCTGCTCTTCGCCGTTGTGTTTCAGCGCAACGTAAATCAGCCCTCCCGAATTGATGACGTAATCCGGTGCATACAGAATACCCCGGGCTTCCAGCTGGTCAGCCACCTGAAGGCTGGTCAACTGGTTGTTCGCCGCACCCGCGACGGCTGCACAACGCAACTGCGCAACGCTCTTGCAGTTCAATACATGCCCCAGACCGCATGGAGCAAGAATGTCGCACGGCGTACTCAGCAGCGCTTCGCACGCAATGGGGTGCGCATCGAGTTGCGTCATTGCCCGTTGCACCTTATCGCTGTCCAGATCGCTCACCAGCAATTCGGCTCCAGCGGCATGCAGCAGAGCGGCCAGCGGATAGCCCACATGACCCAGCCCCTGAATCGCAACGCGCAACCCTTCCAGATTATCGCTGCCCAGACGCGCCATGGCCGTGGCCCGAATGCCGGTGAACATGCCCATCGCTGTGCTGATCGACGGGTCGCCTGCGTCGCTGGTGCTGGTGACATGCCGGGTGCTGAGCGCTACACAGTCCATGTCGGCACTGGACGTGCCGCTGTCGACAGCGGTGATGTAACGGCCTTGAAGGGTCTCGACAAAGCGCCCAAAGGCTTCGAACAATGCTGGCCGTTCGACGCGCTGCGCGGCTCGCATGATCACCGCCTTGCCGCCCCCGGTCGGCAGACCGGCGAGGGCCGCCTTGTAGCTCATGCTTCTTGCCAATTGAATGGCATCTTCTATCGCGCTCTCTTCGTCTGGATAGGTCAGGTAGCGGCATCCGCCCAGCGCAGGTCCCAGGCGGCTGCTGTGAATGGCGATAACGGCTTTCAATCCTGCATCCGGATCGCACACCAGATGCAGCGCCTCGGCACGTGACTGTTGCATGAGAGCGAACATGCGGTGTGCTCCCCCTTCTTATGTCAGGCGAGTATAGGCGCTGGCCCGGAAAAACAATCGACCGCTCAGGCAGATACAAGCGGTGCTGGACGAAATACGTCGGCAGGGCTAAAAGGAATCAGAACAGCACGCTTTTACCCAATCTGTCAGCACGGAGGGGTCGATGACTCCACGTCAGCATTGCCTGGACTGCCTGCAACGCACACCGCCTTCGGTCTTCGAAGCCGCGTTGTGGGTGTCGACCGAACATGACGCGCACTTCCCCCGTCACGAACTCATGGCCGAGATCGATATGTTGCAGCACCAAATTGACGCGGCATTGCCGGTGGCTCCAGCCTGCGAGCTGGCCCAGTTGCTCTTGCGCCAGCTCAGCGCCCTGGGCTTTCAACAGGATGACTGGAACCCGCCAAGGCCCGACTCGGCGTTGCTGCACAAGGTGGTGCAGCGTCGTCGCGGTCAGCCACTGGGGCTCGCGCTGGTGGCCATGGAGATTGCAAGACGGCTGGATATCGCGCTGGAAGGTGTCAACTTCCCCGGACACTTCCTGCTGCGAGTGCCAGGCGCGGATCACCTGCTGGACCCTTGTGGCGGCCGCAGGCTGTACCCGAAGGATTGCCGCGAGCTGCTGGTGCGTCAGTTCGGACCCACCATGCAACTGCAGGCCATGCACATGATGCGGGCCACGCCCGTGAACATGCTGCAGCGGCTGTCGCGCAACCTGAGGCATCTGCACATCATCAATGATGACCTGATCGCGGCCCTCAAGGATGCGGACCGGATCGTCGAACTGGGCCAGGCTACGAGCAGCGATCACATGGCTCGCGCCAGCCTTTATCAGTCACTGGAATGTCCGCAGGCCGAGCGCTTCGATCTACAGCATGCCTTGCTGCTCAGTGACGACCCTATACAACGCCTCAAGCTTGCTGAACGCCTGAGTCAGTTGCCGTCTCACCGAAGTGTGCATTGACCGCCTGCCTGACATACGCCGAGGCCTGCGTATTGTTACCGCTCGGGTAACGCTGCATATCCTGTCCGAGGATGTTTCAAACGCGTCAGGGACGCTAACCTTCTCGCCCTTGAAGTCGTTGTTTTTCAGCTCCCCTGAATCAACTTCCATTAACCGCTGCACAGTTTGCTGTGCGGCGGTTTTTTTTTGCGCAGCTTATTATCTGGCCGCACGGTCACCCTTTTATATAATGCTTGCTCTGTTTGGAGCCTTCCTTTTCCAACGCTTCAAACTTGCGCATGTCATAACTGTCGCCGGACTGGGCAAACGCCGCGAGGTTTTGGATAATATGAATGGTTCGAATGTAATCCGGTAATAGCAGTTTGGCGTAGGGGTCCCCCCAAGCGGACTTTTCTTTCATGTCCACAATACGGCCGGCGAAGAATTCCAGTGCATTGATTTCCCTGTCCGGATTAAGCACATTACCTTTATTGTCAAACTCGTCACCGGCGCGGCTCATGAGTTCGGCTGTGTGATTATCGATAAAACCGGCTTTGAACAGCACCATCCCCGCTCTGCTCAAGTCCTTGGGGGTGATCTGCTCCGGGTTGAAGTCCTTGAACATCGGCTTCATCTTGCGTTTTTCCATCGCTAACGAGTTGAGCGCAAGCGCATTTTCCCCGACCTCTCGCAGCACCTGACTGATCTGAACCTTGGGCGCTTTGATAACGGCGCGCGCTTCGGGCATTTTAACGGTGAAAGGTGGCAAATCACCCCAGATGGATCCGGCCATGGGCTACTCCGATAATGAATACGTTCAACCGTCATATCGGAGTGAAAAGGTATTTATTGATAGAGACTCAAAAATCCGTACCAAACTTACAACTGCACCGGACAATTCTTACAGAGAACGGTAACTAATCCTCAACTTCAAACTATGGACTTACAAACAATCAACTTTAGAGAAATAAAAAACGGCATCACAGGGCCGAGAAAATAGCTCTGCCCTGCGTGTGAACAAGCTGAATACGGGCGTCACCTCACATATTTCTGCAGATTGGCCATCATCTCTTTCAACGCGTCGATGTTATCCGAGGGATGCGCCGCGTCGTCGAAATTGCCGATGGTTTGCCAGTGTTCGGCGACATCCTCAGGGCTGAAGCCCGCATGCGGATCGAAGCAGGCGCCCAGGCTGCGTTCCCAGCGAACCTTGCCGATCCAGCCGCCCCCCACTTCGAACAGGCTGCCGCTTTCCTGGCAACGGTCACTGCCCAGGTACACCACCAGCGGGCTGACCAGCTCGGGCTTGAGCAGCTCGAATACGTTGGCCGGTATCAGGCCCTCGGTCATGCGTGTGCCGCCGGTTGGCGCGATGGCGTTGACCAGGATGCCGTTCTTGTGGCCTTCCAGTGCCAGCGTGCGGGTCAGACCGTACAGCCCGAGCTTGGCCATCCCGTAATTGGACTGGCCGAAGTTGCCGTAGATACCCGAGGTCGAAGAGGTGAAGATCACCCGACCGAAATTCTGCTCACGCAAGTGCGGCCAGGCGGCATGCGTGACTTTGTAGGCGCCTTCCACGTGAACCCGGTAAACCAGATCCCAGTCGGCATCCTCCATTTTGGCGAAGGACTTGTCGCGCAGAATACCGGCATTGTTGACCACAACATCGATGCGGCCGAAAGCATCGAGGGCGTGCTGCACAATGTGGCCGCCGTCGGTCACCGAGTCGTGATTGGCGACCGCCGTGCCTCCTGCTTCGCGGATTTCTGCCACCACACGGTCGGCCGCGGAGGCGTTGGCACCCTCGCCCTGCGCCGATCCGCCCAGATCATTGACCACCACTCGAGCACCGTGTTTCGCGAACAGCAGCGCGTGCGCACGCCCAAGGCCTCCGCCCGCTCCCGTCACGATGACTACCTTGTCTTCAAAACGCACGGATTCGCTCATAGCTGGCTCCACTGTCAAAGGGACGTAATCCACTGAGTGTTGACCAGCAGGACGCCGTCCACAATGAATACAGCCGCTGCTGAATGGTGCTCAATAACGCAGCGGGATGGATTCAGCCCAAGTGCTTGATGAAATCAGCCAGCCAGGGCTCGGCATCGCTCTCGGGCGTAACGCTTTCGCTGGCATCCAGTTGCAGCATGGCCTGCACTTCGCTGACGCCCAACTCGGCAAACAACTCACGCAACTGCTCACCACCGGCGCAGAACGTATCACCGTAACTCGCGTCACCCAGGCCGATGACACCGCCGGGCAAGCCGCGCAGCGCAGCAGGCAATTGGTCCCGCAATTGGGAGTAGATCGGCATGATATTGTCTGGCAGCTCGCCCATGCCGGTGGTCGAGGTTACGGCCAGCAAGACTTGTGGCTCGAAGGCCAACAGCTCAGGCAGGGTGATGCGAGGGTTGAGCAGCGTTTCGTGACCTGCTGCGCGCAGCAGCCCGCCTGCATGCCGGGCCACTTCTTCGGCCGATCCGTAGACCGAACCGCACACAATCGCGATTCTCATGACTCATCCTCTGGCAGCTTGAAAAAGGGCGACAGTATGCCCCAGAGGCCTTTGGTATTTCAGCCCCGGCGAGTGACACGACTCGCACTGAAGCGACGACAGGCCCTAGAATGCGATGGTGAAATCTGCTCGGGAATGCCAGGTGATGATCAACGCAAAATTGCTGCAACTGGTCATAGATGCGTCGACCGACGGTATTGTCGTGGCCGAGCAGGAAGGCGACGACAACATCCTCATCTATGCCAACAAGGGTTTTGCCGCCCTGACCGGCTACAGCGTGGAAGAAGTGCTGTATCAGGATTGCCGGTTTCTACAGGCCACCGACCGTCAGCAGGAAGCACTCGAGGCCATTCAGAAAGCCATACGCAGTGGCCAGGCATGCCGTCAGATACTGCGTAACTATCGCAAGGACGGCAGCACGTTCTGGAACGAGTTGTCGATCACGCCGGTGCGCAACGAAGCCAACCAGCTCATGTATTACATCGGGATTCAAAAAGATGTCACCGTTCAGGTCCAGAATGAGCAACGGATCAAAGAACTTGTGGACCAGTTGGCAGAGGCCAAGGCAGAAATTGAAGCATTGAAATCGGGAAATAGCTGAAAATACGACGAACGGCAGGAACGCTGTGCAGATCAAAGGGTCTTCTTCATCAATTGCCTGTTAGTTCGAGTCTCCTCATGCAACCTGATTCCCTCCTGACGCAAGCTGAGCTGGATTTTATCCAGAGCATGCATCGCAACCCCAAACTGAACGTGCGTGACAGCACGCGCAGTCTGTTGGTCAATGGCGGCGTACAGATTCAGGATTTGCTGACCCGGCTGGCAGCTCACGAGCAGGTCACGATCCACGCCCAGTTCGAAAACCAGCAGATGAATTTCCCGCTGCACCTGGTCGAAGACGAATTCCACGCCCTGCACCTTGAACTGGGTGCGCCCAGCATCTTCGAAGAAGGTCCGCAGATTCGTCCCTGGCGTCTGGTCCTGGAAGAGCCGGTGCCCCTGGAGACTGAAAAAGGCTCGCTGACGTCGCTGTGGGTTCACGAGCTGTCGTTCAAGGGCGTGCTGCTCGAGAGCAGAAAGCAGGGCAAGCTGCCCAAGCACTTTGCCGCCTGGTTCAATCCGGTGGGACAAGCGCCTATCGCCATGCGCGGCAAGCTTGAACGACTGAAGGACAACAATCTGGGTGCCTACCGCCTGAGTCAGCACAGCAAGGAAGATTCGGAGCGCCTGCGTCAATACATCCTGCAGGAACATCGGCGCATGCACCCTTCCCTGCATCAGTGACGCTTGGTCGTTACCCGGGACACGCTGTCAGCTGTCCATCTGCCCCGCCAGAAACTGCTTGAGCAAACGATTCATCGAACGACCATCACTGCCAAGGCAGGCGATGGGAGATCCGGCAAGCCCCTCCTGAACGAAGTGCGACACTTCCCCGGCAAGCAGTACCGGGCATTCGAGCGTCAATGCCAGTCTGTTCAGACGCTTTGGCAGATCGGCGGTAGATGACGTGTTGGAAAACAGCACCAGCGCCAGAGGCCCGACCCGTTCGCAGACCAGACTCAGCTCGTCAAAAGGCTGACCGATAGCCAACACTCTAATGGCGACCTCCGCACTCCCCATGAACAATCCTGCAACCGACAACTCAAGCTCCCGGTCCTGAGAAGACAGAGCAGCCAGCACCACCACGCCCTTTGCCGGATCGTTGGCCAGTTGCAGCCGCTGCAGCACCCTGCCGCGCAGAAAGGTATCGAAGAACAACCCTTCGCTGGTATGCCCGAACGTATCCTGATTGAGCATCACCTCCCGCCACAGCGGCATCAGAATGTCTTCGAACACCACCACGAGTGAATAGGTCGAGAAAATCTGCCCGTAGAGTTGCTCCAGGCGACGCTCGTCGAACATGCCGATAGCCTGCCTCAACTGACTCTGCCACTGCGTCCAGTCCGCTCGGGACAGCGGATTCTCCGACGGTGACGACTGACTGCGGGTACTTTCGCTGCGGGCCAGGATCTTGCCGATCTTGCTGACAGCCACGCCCCGCTCTATCCAGTCGAGAATGCTGCGTACGGTTTCGATGTCGGACTGCGAATACAGCCGATGCCCACTCTCGGTACGCGTTGGCTGAATCAAGCCGTACCGACGCTCCCATGCGCGCAGCGTGACCGGGTTGACGCCGGTCAGACGGGCAACCTCGCGAATCGGATAAAGCTCTTGTTGCCTGAGGTCCTGGTCGGGATCTTTCCGGACAAGGGGGTGATCAATGGGTTGGGTCATGCCGGGTTATCACTTGTATTTGTGCGACGCATTGTAAACAGCGCCGTCGAACGGTCTATAGCTCCGGGCGTCAGAAATTGAGGCTAGCGAGCGACTACAAAGTTCTACTTGTTTTAAACGGATTCAGGAATAATCCTTGCTTGCTTCTGAGTGAAGCTGACGCGGCCCACCACCCCGGCGCCGCGCCATGTGACCTCCCTACCCGGGAATCTCACGCCTCTACCGGAGATACACAATGTCTACCTCACCCGTCACCTTGATGGTTGCACGCCGTGTCGCCCATGGCCGCTATCAGGAAATGATGGCCTGGCTGCACGAAGGCGAACAACTGGCCACCGACTTTCCCGGCTATCTGGGTTCCGGCGTACTCGCTCCGCCGCCTGGCGATGACGAATTCCAGATCATTTTCCGCTTTACCGACGAGCAGACCATGCACGCCTGGGAGCATTCTGCGTCCCGACGCTCCTGGCTGGTGCGCGGCAGCGGTCTGTTCGCGCAACCCTCGGAACATCGTGTGAGCGGCATAGACGGCTGGTTCGGCGCTGCAGATCAACGCCCGCCGCGTTGGAAACAGGCGGTTGCCATCTGGCTGGCATTCTTTCCGGTCTCGCTGATTTTCAACTTTCTGCTGGGTCCGCTGCTTAATCATCTCGACCTGCTGCCACGCATCATGATCAGCACTGCAATCCTCACGCCGCTGATGGTCTATCTGTTCATACCGCTGTCCACACGCCTTTTGGCACCCTGGCTACAGACTTCGCCAACCGCAGCGTCACGCCGAACCCACTCCGCGTAGCCTCAATCATACGCAACAAGACCTGTACAGAATCAGCGCCTTGGTACAGGTCTTGATCAAGAACTGCTTCGCAGACCTTTGGTATTTTGCACCGTCTAGACGGCGCTATGCCCTCGCTCCCTCTGTTTTCATGATACTCAGGGTTGTACAAAAAAATTCTCTGGTATAACTTTGTTCACAGTCTGGTCAGCATTTGAAACATGCTGTTCTCCGGAGCCAACTGCCCTCCCACCGAACCGATACGTGAACTGCCGATGGAATTTTCTTCTGCACCGATCCTGATCACCGGCGCCAGTCAGCGAGTGGGCCTGCATTGTGCGCAGCGTCTGCTGGAGCAGGGACAACCTGTGATCGTCAGCTATCGCAGCGAGCGGCCGGGCATCGATGAGTTGCGCCGGGCCGGGGCTGTTGCTCTCAAGGGCGATTTCTCCAGCGAAGCAGGCATCATGACGTTTATTGAAGCGCTCAAAGATCACACGGTCAGCCTGCGTGCCATCGTGCACAACGCCTCAGAGTGGCTCGCTGAGACACCTGGCGACGAAGCCGAGCAGTTCAGCCGGATGTTCAACGTACACATGCTTGCGCCTTACCTCATCAACCTGCACTGCGCGCCGCTGCTGCACTCCAGCGAAGTGGCCGACATCGTTCACATCAGCGATGACGTCACTCGCAAGGGCAGCAGCAAGCACATCGCGTATTGCGCCAGCAAGGCAGGCCTGGAAAGCCTGACCCTGTCGTTTGCCGCGCGGCTCGCACCGCGCATCAAGGTCAACGGCATTGCTCCGGCATTGCTGATGTTTCAACCCACGGACGACGCAGCGTACCGCGCCAACGTCCTCGCCAAATCGGCGCTGGGCATAGAGCCGGGTGCAGAAGTGATCTACCAGAGCCTGCGTTACCTTCTGGACTCCACTTATGTCACCGGCACCACACTGACCGTAAACGGTGGACGGCACGTCAAGTAGGCCGCCCCGAGGATCAATCTGATGAGCTTATCCCTGCCACAGCATTATCGAGACATTCTGGTCGGCCTCGGTGAAGACCCGGAACGCGAAGGCCTTCTGGATACTCCCAAGCGTGCCGCCAAGGCGATGCAGTATCTGTGTCATGGTTACACCCAGAGCGTTGAAGAAATCGTCAACGGCGCCCTGTTTGCCTCCGACAACGACGAGATGGTCATTGTCCAGAACATTGAGTTGTATTCGCTGTGCGAGCATCACCTGCTGCCGTTCATCGGCAAGGCGCACGTTGCGTACATTCCGACCGGCAAGGTACTGGGTCTGTCGAAGATCGCCCGCATTGTCGACATGTTCGCACGACGCCTGCAGATCCAGGAAAACCTGACCCGCCAGATCGCCGAAGCGATTCAGGAAGTGACCGGAGCTTCCGGCGTCGCCGTGGTGATCGAAGCCAAGCACATGTGCATGATGATGCGCGGCGTCGAAAAGCAGAACTCGACCATGAACACGTCGGTCATGCTGGGTGCATTCCGCGAGTCCAGCACGACGCGCATGGAGTTTCTGCAATTGATCGCAAGGAGCAAATAACCATGGCCCGACTGGAACCCGGAACCGCGCGCATTCGCGTCAAGGACCTGCGACTGCGCACGTTCATCGGTATCAATGAAGACGAGATCCTCAACAAGCAGGATGTACTGATCAACCTGACGATTCTGTATGTCGCTCAGGAAGCGGTGCGCGACAACGACATCGAGCACGCGCTCAACTACCGCACCATCACCAAGGCAATCATTCAGCATGTCGAAGGCAATCGCTTCGCGCTGCTTGAGCGGTTGACCCAGGAAGTGCTGGATCTGGTCATGAGCCATCAGGCGGTGACCTACGCCGAAGTGGAAGTCGACAAGCCGCACGCGCTGCGTTTTGCCGAATCCGTCTCGATCACGCTCGCCGGTCAACGCTGAAACTCTTATCATGACGTCACTTTACTGACCGAAAAGAGCCCGTCATGACCGAGCAAGAACGCCTCGAACTCGAAGCCGCCGCCTTTCGCCGACTGGTGGCGCATCTGGACAGCCGCAAGGACGTCCAGAACATCGACCTGATGAACCTGTCCGGCTTCTGCCGCAACTGCCTGTCCAAATGGTACAAGGCTGCGGCCGACGAGAAACACATCGACATCAGCCTCGATGACGCCCGCGAAGTGGTCTACGGCATGCCGTACAGCGAGTGGAAAGCTCACTACCAGAAAGAAGCCAGCCCCGAGCAACAGGCTGCCTTCACCAAGGAACCCAAGCATGACTGACCTGAACTCCCTGCGCACCCGCCTGCGCAGCGGCGAACACGCCTTTGCCGACACCCTCGCCTTCATCGCCGAAACCTACGACTACCAACCACAGGCGTTCCGTAACGGTGATGTCGACAACGCTGCCGGTCAGAACGAAGGCTCGTGCAAAACCCTGGGCATGGCTCTGCTGGAAGGCCTGAGCGGTGAAGAGGCACTGCTGGCGTTCGGCGAACACTACCGTTCCGTGCAGGCCACACCCGATGGCAGCGACCACGGCAATATTCGTGCGCTGATCAAGCATGGTCTGGCGGGCGTGAAGTTCGAAGGCGAGCCGCTCAAGCGCAAGGGTTGAAGTACGGCGGGGGTCTGTCTCCCCGCACGCTGCCTCTTATCAAACAACACGTAATCGGCTGGATGAACACGTTTTTGTGGGAGTCACCACCACGTCTAGACGTAGCGCTGTCGCGCAGCAAACCAGGTGGTAGCGGACTTGTCCGCGAAAAGGCCAGTACATCCGACGAATATTCATCGGCTGAACTACAGCATTCGCGGACAAGTCCGCTCCCACAAAAACGCGTTTCTTCAGTGGGTTGCAGGTTGTTTGATAAGAGCGGACTTGTCCGCGAAAAGGCCAGTCATCCAACGCATATACAGTGACTGGAATACTGCATTCGCGGACAAACGGAACGCCGCTCGGTCCGCTCCCACGAGGTCCGGTGTCTGCTGCGCGACAGCGCCTTGTCAGAGATAAAGCCACAAAAAAAACCGGCACAAGGCCGGTTTTTTCATGTCTGCAGAACGCAATCAGAACGAGGCGTTGGCCAGGCCGTCCAGATAACGCTCAACGTCCAGTGCAGCCATGCAGCCTGCGCCAGCCGAGGTGATTGCCTGACGGTACACGTGGTCGGCCACGTCGCCCGCTGCGAACACACCCTCGACGCTGGTGGCAGTTGCGTTGCCTTCACGGCCACCCTGCACAACCATGTAGCCGTCTTTCAACGCCAACTGACCGTCGAACAGCGAGGTGTTCGGCGTGTGGCCGATGGCGATGAACACGCCGTCGACTTTCAGCTCGTCGCTGCTGCCGTCGTTGTTTTTCAGGCGGGCACCGGTCACGCCCATGTTGTCACCCAGCACTTCGTCCAGCGTTGCGTTGAGCTTGAGCTCGATCTTGCCTTCGGCGACGCGTGCATGCAGCTTGTCGATCAGGATCTTCTCGGCGCGAAACGTCTCACGACGGTGAACCAGCGTCACCTTGCTCGCGATGTTGGCCAGATAAAGCGCCTCTTCAACAGCGGTGTTACCGCCACCGACAACCGCCACTTCGCGGTTGCGATAGAAGAAACCGTCGCATGTAGCACAGGCAGACACGCCCTTGCCCATGAACGCTTCTTCCGAGGGCAGACCCAGGTAACGAGCACTGGCACCGGTTGCGATGATCAACGCGTCGCAGGTGTAGGTTGCGCTGTCGCCCTGCAGACTGAACGGCTTGCCTGCCAGATCGACCGAGTTGATGTGATCGAACACGATCTCTGTCTCGAAGCGCTCGGCGTGCTCGCGCATGCGCTCCATCAATACTGGTCCGGTCAGGCCATGCGGGTCGCCCGGCCAGTTATCGACTTCAGTGGTCGTGGTCAGCTGACCGCCAGCCTGCATGCCGGTGATGAGCAGAGGCTTGAGGTTGGCGCGCGCGGCATACACCGCAGCGCTGTAACCGGCAGGGCCGGAACCGAGAATGATCACTCGGGAATGACGTACGTCTGACATGACACACTCCTATCGACCGGCCGTTTACGCCGCGGTCGGAACGGCTGGATAAGTAAGGATGGCCGAAACCGCTCGGCCGTCCTGAGAGTTCTGATGCGGCGACCTGACGCTGAGCCAGGCCACCGCCATCGATTACAGGCTCTTGGCGTTGGAAGCCAGGTAATCGGCGACGCCCTGAGCGTCGGCCTTCATGCCTTTCTGGCCCGGACGCCAGCCTGCAGGGCAGACTTCGCCATGCTCCTCTGTGAACTGCAGCGCTTCGACCAGACGCACCATGTCGTCCACGTCACGGCCCAGCGGCAGGTTGTTCACCACCTGGTGCTGGACAACGCCAGCCTTGTCGATCAGGAACGAGGCGCGCAGTGCAACGCCGTCGTCGTGTTCGATGCCATAGGCGCGAGTAATCTCGTGCTTGACGTCGGCCACCATGGTGAACTCGACCTCGCCAATGCCGCCTTTTTCTACCGGAGTGCTGCGCCACGCGAAGTGGGTGAATTGCGAATCGATGGAAACGCCAACCACTTCAACACCCAGCTCGCGAAACTTGGCGATGCGGTTGTTGTGGGCAATGATTTCCGAAGGGCAGACAAAGGTGAAATCCAGAGGCCAGAAGAACAAGACCACGTACTTGCCGCGCAGGGAGGATAGTTTGAAGCTGTCGACGATGGAACCATCACCCAATACTGCTGCTGCGTCGAAATCCGGGGCTGACTTGTTTACCAGTACGCTCATTGATGACTCCATGAAAATTGTAAGGACAGGTCCTGAAATTGGTGACAAGCCTATCGGGGTGGCAGAGAGTAAGGAAATATCGTTTCACAATCCACCTTATAGGCCGCTTCTATACAACCCAGAGGCCATTCTGATCCTGTGTCTGTGGCGATGTTCATATTATCCCTCTCAAAGGCGACGGATCGACCGCAAGCAGGATCAGCCCTGCCAGACCGGCTTCAAGCCTCCTCTTTCAAGGCCATCGCAAAGCCGGTAAGGTCACGCCTTTCAAGCTTTCGGAGGCTGCCATGCCTGCTCCTGCCCTTACCGGCCCGCAATACCTCAAGGAAGGCCTGAAACTGGTCCTGAGCCCTGGATTGCGCCTGTTCGTCCTGCTGCCGTTGAGCATCAATCTGGTGCTGTTCTGCGGCGTGATCTACCTGGCGATACACCAGTTCGAACTCTGGGTCGACGCGTTCATGCCCACGCTTCCCCACTGGCTGAGCTTTCTCACCTACATCCTCTGGCCACTGTTCGTCGCGCTGGTGCTGCTGATGGTGTTCTTCACCTTCACCATGGTCGCCAACATCATTGCTGCGCCGTTCAACGGCTTTTTGTCAGAGAAGGTCGAAGCCGTGGTGCGCGGCGTGGATGAATCCCCGGACTTCAGCTGGGCCGAGCTGGTTGCCTTGGTACCCCGCACGTTGGCCCGCGAAGCCCGCAAACTGGGCTACATGCTGCCGCGCATGCTCGGGCTGTTCATCCTTTCATTCATACCGGTGGCCAACATCATCGCCGCCCCGCTGTGGCTGCTGTTCGGCGTGTGGATGATGGCCATCCAGTACATCGACTACCCGGCCGACAACCACAAGCTGGGCTGGAACGAGATGCTTGCCTGGCTCAAGTCCAAACGCTGGCAGAGCCTGAGTTTCGGCGGCATCGTGTATCTGGCGCTGCTGATTCCGGTGGTCAACATTCTTATGATGCCGGCAGCAGTGGCCGGGGCGACGTTGTTCTGGGTGCGTGAGCGCGGGGCGGATGCCTTGCCGAGCCGGGTTACCGGTGCCTGATGAACAGGGACATGCTGCCGGAAGCCCCGCTTCCGGCAGCCCTGTAAAAAAATCACTGCGTGTAATTATCTACAACTCGCGCAATGCAAAAGGCATGTCTAATAAGCTTTCAATCAACCTGTTCATGCAAGGCCGCAACGCAGCCACATGAAGACACATGAACTTGACAAGGAAGTTAGATCATGACGACGCAACACAACCCAAATGTACTCGCCAAGCAAGGCAATGCCGAAGATATCAAAGCGCAGATCCGGGAGTTTCTGGTCGGCCAGCTGTCCGAGTGGGGCATCGATCCGGACGAAGCGTTCATCAATGGCATGGGCACCAGTGTCGGAGAAAGGATGGTCATCTTTTCCCGCTCCATCAGCGAAGACGCGTGGCACCGCGTTTATGAAAACGATGAAGTTGAGTACGCCGACGGGCCGGACAGCGGACTGTTCAGCGTTCAGTATTCATTTGCCGACGAACACCGCATTGCCGAGCCAAGTCTGGACAAGGTCGCTGAGCTGATCAATCAACTGGTGGCCGACTTCGGCTGATGCATGCCTGAGGCCACTGTCCGGGCTACACTCCGGACAGTGGCCTTATAGAGATAACAGGACATCAGTGATCTTCAGCTCTTCAGTAAATACGGCAATCAGAACAATCTTACAGCTGACTGTACAAACTCTTACACCCACTCACCCTTACATATAGAACTGCGGCAAACTTTTACCCGAAGCGGAAAAAGTCTGCCTCCCGCCGACACTTGCTACGTGTAGGCATCGTATGTAGGACGATAATAGTTAACTCAATCTTTCCTGCCTCGTTCTTGTAGGACCTTAAAGAAACTCCAAAACTGGCATTCGACTTGCTCTGCATCCTGAACCACACGGAGGGCAACGCCATGGAAACTCAAACACTATCGGCCGCGTCACAAAGCGGCAAAACACGTCAACCTGCGGGAATGGAAAAAGCTGCGCAATCTCGATCAGGCCAGTTTTCTCAAATATTGAAACGTGCAGAGTCATCCAGACAGGAACGCTCGATAACGCCTGCCTCCGCGACGCTGAGTCGCCCGGTTCAACCGCGCTCCTCGTTCTTTATGCAGAACATGAGTATCGAGCAGCGCAGGTCTGCAGTTGAAGAGAAGGGCTTTTCGGCAAGGCCTGCGGCGATGGAGAGAGTCTCTGCGTCCATGGCGGTTCAGGCTGGAAGGTCAAAGGAGACCTTTGCCATCACCTCTCAAGCGTTGAATCAGGCAGGCAATACTGGATTCCTGATTTCCCCAACCGGCTTTGATGTTGAAAGATCAAATGGCAACGCTCAAAAAAGACAGATGCTTGAAGAGGCGAAAAGCGAACCTAATAGTGTGCACAATATTATCGAAAGCCTCTTGAAAAACACGTTGACTTTCGAACTTCTTGACATTACAGATTACCCGGTCATTCGCTACGCAGCCACTGGCGAACCTGTGACCAAAGAGTCTCGCAACTATTATTCAAACACGCTTACGTCAATCCTTGAGCAAAGGACCCAGCTGTATGGAGCTGTAAAAAAACGAGGTGCCACTGATATGGAAACGCTTGAAACGTTACTGAATTTTAATGACAGCCTGCCCCATCGTTTCAGAAAGATGGCGAACTGGTAGGCAGCGCCCCGTCATGAAGCATTTTCAAGACGGGGCTTATTCTTTACCAACTCACTATTATGTTACCCACCTGCCCGGCAACAGGCACTCGCCCCGCACCACCAATTCTCAACGTGTACATAAAGGGGCGATTAGCTATTTGCAGATTAAATGCTGCGCTCGAACCTCGCCTCTGACGAGAGATGTCCACACACGGACTGGGAACCTGACACAGATAAACCTCCAGCCCTTGAGGCCAGCCCGTCACATTCCAGTTCCAGCTTACATTTTTAATCACCGCACCCGGTGGCACACCTCTGCCAACGGGCAAATCAGCCTTGTATAAATAATCTTTCGAATGTATCACAGGCAATCTGACCGACGACTGATAGCTGCCGGCGACAGTCGTTCCTGAAAAAACGCAGAGTGCCAATGCAATTCCTGCGGCCGAGCGAGTACGCTTCAATTTTTTGAAGTCAAATTTCATTTATTCAATCCTTGAGTAATTTCCATAACAGCCGAACGGACACTGCCGAACCACTGCGTAGCGGTAGACGGATATAAAAATCCGATAACCAGACGTTACTCAAAAAATGAACAAATAAGAGTTTAAATAAATACCGCAAAGAACTTAACGAAAAAACTCACCTTTTCTTAAGACGGAGATTAACGTCATGTAGTCCCTGCAACAGACTTGGCTTGAACATGGCATCTGAAACCACAACCTGACACACACCCGCCCCGAAGCACCCGATCACAAATCCATCACAAACCCGCCACATAACCGACATGTCTACGGTCGAAACTCTTCCTATGAGCCAATCCCTGCATGTCACGCTTATCACTGAAACCTTCAGCCCCGAGATCAATGGCGTTGCCAACACCCTGGGGCGGCTGTGCGACGGCTTGCGCTTGCGCGGGCATCGGGTCGAGCTGATCCGACCGCGCCAGAGCGAGGACACTGTGTCGAGCGCAGCCGATGATCTGATGCTGTGCCGGGGCTGGCCGATTCCGGGCTATCCGGGATTGCAGTGGGGGCAGTCGTCGATGCACAAGCTGTTGCGCCGCTGGCAGCGCAAACGGCCGGATGTGCTGTATATCGCCACCGAGGGGCCGCTGGGGCTTTCTGCGTTACGAGCCGCCAGACGACTGGGGATAGCGGTGGTGAGCGGCTTCCACACCAATTTTCCTCAATACACACAGCAATACGGCATGGGCTTCATCACTCGCCTGATCACCCATTACCTGCGCTGGTTCCACAATCGTTCGCGGATCACGCTGGTGCCCAGCGTCAGCCAGAAAGTGGAGCTGGAGCGGCGCGGTTTCGAGCGGATCGAGCTGCTGTCGCGGGGCGTGGACAGTCAGCTGTTTCACCCTTCACGGCGCTCACAGTCCTTGCGCGAAAGCTGGGGTCTGGGGGCGAATGACACGGGCGTGATTCATGTCGGCAGGCTCGCACCGGAGAAGAATCTGGGGCTGCTCAAGGCCAGTTTCGAGACCTTGAAGGCGAGTTACCCGCAGCGCAACCTCAAGCTGATCATTGTCGGCGACGGGCCTCAGCGGGCGTGGCTGGAGCAACAGATCCCGGAAGCGATTCTCTGCGGCACGCAACGGGGCGAGGCGCTGGCGACGCACTATGCGTCAGGCGACATGTTTCTGTTTCCAAGCCTGACTGAAACCTTTGGCAACGTGGTGCTGGAAGCATTGGCGTCCGGCCTGGGCGTGGTTGCCTACGATGAAGCGGCCGCCGGGCAGCATATTCGTCACGGCCACAATGGCGCGCTGGCCATGCCCGGAGATGAAGCGGCGTTCATAGACGCCGCGCTCTGGTTGCTGGAAGACAGCGAAACCCTGCGCCGCGTGCGCCTGAATGCCAGGCAGCACGCAAGTCGTCAGGGCTGGGCGGCAATCATCGATCAGTTCGAACGGCAACTGCTGGACGTCTCCCCGCCTCGGGAAAGCGTGACTGAGGTCGAGGTCGCAAAGGTTGCTCGTCAGACCATCAGACCAACGTCGTCAGTGCCTCTCGACTGAACGGCAGAATGTCCTGCTCGCGCCCTTCGCGCACCTTGACTGCCCAATCGGGATCGACCAGCAGTGCACGCCCTACGGCGACCAGATCGAACTCATCGTTGCCCAGCCGCTGCAGTAGATTTTCCAGGCTGGCCGGCTGGGCCACCTTGTCGGTGTTGACCATGAATTGCAGGAACTCGCCGTCCAGGCCAACACTGCCAACGGTAATGGTCGGTTTGCCGGTCAGTTTGCGCGTCCAGCCTGCCAGGTTCAGATCAGAGCCTTCGAATTCCGCTTCCCAGAACCGACGTGTCGAGCAGTGAAAGATATCCACACCGGCGTCCGACAGCGGCTGCAGGAACTCACCCAGCGCCTGGGGAGTTTGCACCAGACGTGCGGTGTAATCCTGCTGCTTCCACTGTGAGAAACGGAAGATGATCGGGTAGCCCGGTCCGACCGCAGCGCGTACAGCCTGAATCAACTCGATGGCAAAGCGCGAACGGTTGGCGAGGCTGCCGCCGTATTCGTCGGTGCGCTGGTTGCTGCCCTCCCAGAAAAACTGGTCGATCAGATAGCCGTGAGCACCATGGATCTCCACGCCATCCATGCCGATGGCCTTTGCATCCGCTGCTGCCTGCGCGAACGCGGCTACCACTTCATCAATGTCCTGTTTGCTCATGCCGTGGACCAGCACTTGCCCGTCCTTGACCTTTTCCATCGGCCCGTAGGCAGGCACGCTGCCGTCCGGCTCGGTGCCGAGACGACGTACCGCGCCGACATGCCAGAGCTGCGGGGCGATCTTGCCACCTTCGGCGTGCACGGCATCAACCACGTTCTTCCAGCCGGCCAGCGGCGCTTCACCGAAGAACTGCGGGACGTTGGGATAGCCATTGGAAGCCTTGTGGTTCACCGTCGTACCTTCGGTGATGATCAGACCGACGCCTGCGGCTGCCCGACGCCGGTAATATTCGACGACCTTCGAGTTCGGCACATGGCCGGGCGAGAACGAGCGCGTCATAGGCGCCATGACCACACGTGACGATAATTCCAGGCTGCCCAGATGAAAGGGTTTGAACAAGGCTTTTACCGGCATGCGCGGGTCTCCAACGAGAGTTGAGGGATAGCGATTCGGCGAAGAATGCCGGATCAGAGGCGCAGCATAGGGCGGACCGGGAGCGCAGGCCCAGTACTATTGATTTGACTGATTTTAGTACAGAAGCGGTAAAAACATGGGGTGGCCAAAGAGTCGGAGGCCACCCGGAAGGCTGATCAGTTCAGACCCAGCGCTTTTTCGATTGCCAGAATGACGGCAGAATCATCAGGCGCTGTACGCGGCGAGAAACGTGCGATGACTTCGCCGCTCTTTCGAACGAGAAACTTTTCAAAATTCCAGGTGATATCACCGGGATACTCGGCACCCTCACCCGCCAGCAGGCGATAGAGCGGATGACGATGCGGACCGTTGACCTCAAGCTTTTCGCCCAGAGGAAAGGTCACGCCGTAACTGAGCTCGCAGAACTCGGCAATTTCCTGTTCGGTGCCCGGCTCCTGGCCCGCAAACTGGTTGCAGGGCAGTCCCAGAATCATCAGGCCCTTGTCCTTGTATTGCTGGTACAGGTTCTCGAGCGCTGCATACTGCGGTGTGAGACCGCACTTCGAAGCGACATTGACAACCAGAACCGCCTTGTCCTTGAACGGAGCCAGTGACAGCTCCTGACCATCCAGCGCTTTCAGCTTGATGTCGTGAAAAGCACTCATGAACAACCCCCTTGAAACCCGAGCCTTGCGCCAGAACCCGAAAAGGCGCAATGACCGTACGCGAAACGAAAGTCGTCATCGCAGAACGGCCAGAGCGCCTTTGTCAGTGATCTGAGCTTAGCAGCACAAATCAGTGATGATGGCCGCCTTCGCCATGAACGTGGCCATGAGCTACTTCTTCTTCGCTGGCATCACGAATGTCCACGACTTTCACTTTGAAGTTCAGACGCTGACCGGCGAGTGGGTGGTTGCCGTCGACAGTGACGTCATCGCCGTCCAGATCGCGAATGGTCACGATCTGCATGCCGCCGTCAGGGCCGGAAGCATGAAACTGCATGCCGACCTGAAGCTCGTCAACGCCTTCGAACATGCTGCGGCTCAGGGTGCTGACCAGTTCGGCGGAGTATTCGCCGTAGGCTTCTTCCGGCTCGATGGCGACATCCAGCTCATCACCAACATTCTTGCCTTCCAGTGCCTTTTCGAGGCCCGGAATGATGTTGCCAGCACCTTGCAGGTAAACCAGCGGCGCGCCACCGGTGGAGCTGTCGATGACCTCACCAGCGTCGTTGGTCAGGGTATAGTCAATGGAGACAGCCTTATTGGCGGCGATCGGCATGGGGACAAGACCTTTGCTTAAGATTGAAGAACGAGCAAGTTTAACCAAGCCATCGCCCGAAAGCGAACGCAACTCTGACAGACGGGCCCAATTGGAAAAGTCAACGGTCATCGATTTCCGGCAGGACGAAGAAGGACACTGGGTTGCAATGCTGTCCTGCGGACACACGCAGCACCTTCGTCACCAGCCGCCGTGGCAATCGCGGGCCTGGGTGCTGGACCCTGCTAAACGCCAACAGAAAATAGGTCAGGGCTTTCACTGCGGCTGGTGTGCGAAAGCTGCAGATAACGATAGTCTTGGCAAAGAGGATCCGCATTAGACGGTTCCCGGTCTTTTTACGGTTGTCGGCTGTTCACCTTCGCCACTGCCCTTGCACTGCTCAATCGAGAAGCCAGTATGCAGACGTTCTTCATCGCCCCCACGGATTTTGGCGTGGGGTTGACCTCCATCAGCCTCGGGCTGGTGCGCACTCTGGAGCGCGCCGGCCTGAAAGTCGGTTTTTTCAAGCCGATCGCCCAACCGCATCCCGGCGATCTGGGCCCGGAACGCTCGACCGAACTGATGGCCCGCACCCACGGCCTCAAACCGCCCAAACCGCTTGCTCTGGCGCACGTCGAACGCATGCTGGGCGACGGGCAGCTGGACGAGCTGCTTGAAGAAATCATCAATCTTTACCAGCAGGCCGCCGTCGGCAAGGATGTGCTGGTAGTCGAAGGCATGGTGCCGACACGCAGCGCCAGCTATGCCGCGCGGGTCAACCTGCACTTGGCCAAGAGCCTGGATGCCGAGGTGATTCTGGTGTCCGCGCCGGAAAACGAGGTGCTGACCGAGCTGTCCGGACGGGTCGAATTACAGGCTCAGTTGTTCGGCGGCCCCAAGGACCCGAAGGTGCTTGGCGTCATTCTCAACAAGGTGCGCACCGACGAAAGCATGGAAGTCTTCGCCGCTCGTCTGAAGGAGCACTCACCACTGCTGCGCAATGGCGATTTCCGTCTGCTGGGCTGTATTCCCTATCAGGCCGAACTCAACGCGCCGCGTACCCGTGACGTCGCCGAATTGCTGGGCGCTCAGGTGCTCAACGCAGGCGATTACGATCAGCGTCGCATGTCGCGGATCATTATCTGCGCGCGAACCGTGCTCAATACGGTGCCTCTGCTCAAGCCGGGCGTGCTGGTGGTGACGCCGGGCGACCGCGACGACATCATTCTCGCCGTAAGCCTGGCCGCCATGAATGGCGTGCCGCTGGCGGGTCTGTTGCTGACCAGCGACACCGTCCCCGACCCGCGCATCATGGAATTGTGCCGCGGCGCGTTACAGGCAGGACTGCCGGTGCTGTCAGTGAGCACCGGCTCCTACGACACGGCTAACCGCCTCAATCAGTTGAACAAGGAAATCCCCATTGATGACCGCGAGCGTGCGGAAATCATCACGGATTTCGTCGCCAGCCATCTGGACGCCAAGTGGCTGCACCAGCGCTGTGGTACGCCGCGCGAATTGCGCCTGTCGCCAGCGGTGTTTCGCTATCAATTGATCCAGCGTGCGCAGGCCGCCAACAAGCGCATCGTACTGCCGGAAGGCAACGAACCGCTGACCATTCAGGCGGCCGCGATCTGTCAGGCCCGCGGCATTGCGCGCTGCGTACTGCTGGCCAAGCCTGAGGAGGTGCAAGCGGTTGCACAGGCCCACGGCATCGAGCTGCCACCGGGGCTGGAAATTCTCGACCCGGACCTGATTCGCGAGCGCTACGTTGCGCCGATGGTGGACCTGCGCAGAAGCAAAAGCCTGAACGCGCCCATGGCCGAGCAGCAACTTGAAGATCCGGTGGTGATCGGCACGGTCATGCTGGCGCTGGATGAGGTCGACGGGCTGGTGTCGGGCGTCGTTCACTCCACTGCAAACACCATTCGCCCTGCCCTGCAACTGATCAAGACCGCGCCGGGCTGCACGCTGGTGTCGTCCGTGTTCTTCATGCTGTTTCCCGAGCAGGTGCTGGTTTATGGCGACTGCATCATGAACCCGCACCCGAGCGCCAGCGAACTGGCCGAGATTGCCTTGCAAAGCGCCGACTCCGCCATCGCGTTCGGCATCTCGCCCCGCGTGGCGATGATCAGCTATTCGAGCGGCAATTCGGCCAGCGGCGAAGAAGTCGAGAAAGTCCGCGAAGCCACGCAACTGGCTCGCGAAACCAAGCGTGATCTATTGATCGACGGACCGCTGCAGTATGATGCCGCCGCCAACGAGCATGTTGCCCGGCAACTGGCACCTGACAGCCCGGTCGCGGGGCGCGCCAACGTGTTTGTGTTCCCGGATCTGAACACTGGCAACACCACGTACAAGGCGGTGCAGCGCAGCGCCGACTGCGTGAGTCTGGGCCCGATGCTGCAAGGCCTGCGCAAGCCGGTCAACGATCTGCCGCGTGGCGCTCAGGTCGACGACATCGTCTACACCATTGCGTTGACTGCCATTCAGGCCGACACACTGGCCTGATAAACACCCAGGTGCCGCAGGCAAATCTGCGGCATCCCACTCTTCTGCGGAGCTTTATCCTTCATGGATTTCCTGCCTGCCCCATTGCGCGGCGTCCTCGCCTCGCTGCTGTTGGCACTGAACACCGTCGTCTGCTGCACGGTGCTGTTCGTGGTCACGATCTTCAAGATCTGCCTGCCCTTCTCTGCCGCCCAACGCCTCACCGACTGGATGATGAGCCACATTCAGGAAACCTGGATCGGCAATAACAATGCGTGGATCAGACTGCTGTGCAACACCCGCTGGCACCTGACCGGCCTCGATGGGCTGGACTACAAGCACTCGTATCTGGTGACCAGCAACCATCAGAGCTGGGTCGACATCATGGTGCTGCAGTACGTGTTGAACCGCCGTATCCGACCGTTGAAGTTCTTCCTCAAGCAGGAACTGATCTGGGTGCCGGTGATTGGTCTGGCATGGTGGGCGTTGGGCTTTCCGTTCATGAAGCGCTATTCCAAGGCGTACCTGGCCAAGCATCCCGAGAAAAAGGGCAAGGACCTGGAAACCACCCGTCGCACGTGCGCGAAGTTTCGTCACAACCCGGTGGGTATCTTCAACTTCGCAGAAGGCACGCGCTTCACGCCGGGCAAGCATGCCGAGCAGAACTCGCCGTTCCGCCATTTGCTGAAACCCAAGGCGGGCGGCATTGCCTTCGTGCTGGATGCGATGGGCGAGCAGCTTGAGTCGATCATCAACGTAACCATTCACTATCCCGCTGGCCGGCCGGGCTACTGGGACTTGCTGTGCGGTAGAGTGAAAGACGTGGTCGCCCATTTCGAAGAGATCAGAATCCCGCAGCAGTTCGTGGGCAAGAACTACGATCAGGACGGCGAATACCGCCTGGAATTCCAACAGTGGATCAACGCGCTGTGGGAAGAGAAAGACCAGTTTCTGGAGCGAATGCACGAGCAGTATCGCGGTTGATTCATGATCGTACCCGTGCTCTGCGCTCATCGCTACACACAAGTCGGCCTCGACACTGATCGTGCCCATCGCTCCGCGTGGGCATGCCTCCCGTGACGCTCCGCGTCACAAATGGCACAGATTGCGGATTCAGTAAGCCGAGCGCATGACGTGGATAACGCTGGAGCTTGGGCTAGCATCTGCGCCACATTCGATAGCGGACGCGGAGCGTCCTGGGAGGCATTCCCACGCGGAGCGTAGGAACGATCAGCGTGATCTCATGCACGCCGATCATGCCCTCAGCGTTATACCCGAGTCTTGCTGCGACCACGGACTGTGGGAGGCGGCTTGCCGGCGATGCTTTTTCTGAAGCGATCTATCAGTGACTTAACTGACGCCATCGCCGGCAAGCCGCCTCCCACGGGGTATGCATTCAGTCAGCCACTTTCGTTTTGCCCACCATTTTGCGCGTCTTGCGGACTTGTGTATAACGATGAGCGCGGCGCATGGGCACGATCATCAGTAAGGGAGCTTACTGCTGGTATTGCTGATATTGCTGACCCGGAATCGGCTTGAGGTTGACCTCTACGCGACGGTTCTGGGCGCGGCCGTTGGCGTCGGCGTTGCTGGCGATTGGCTGGTCGGGACCGGCACCGCGTACTGACAGATGAGCCTGATCGACGCCCTGCGAGGTCAGGTAGGTCGCGACGCTCTGTGCGCGCTGCTGGGACAGGTCCATGTTGTGCTGACGGCTGCCGGTGCTGTCGGTGTAGCCGATGATTTCAATGTTGCTCTGGTTGAATTGCTTCAGCGAATTCGCCAGGTTGTTGAGCGGGGAATAGAAGCTGCTGGCAATCGCCGACGAGTCGGTGGCGAAGGTGATGTTGCCCGGCATGATCAACTTGATCTGATCACCCTGACGCTGCACCTCGACACCGGTATTGGCCATGCTCGCACGCAATGCCGCTTCCTGTTTGTCTGCATAGTAGCCATAGCCTGCCGATGCAGCACCCACCACGGCAGCGCCGATCAGTGCGCCTTTGCCGCGATTGTTATGGTCGATGGCCGCACCAGCCACCGCTCCAGCCAAGGCACCCAGCCCGCCGTATTTGGCAGTCTTGTTCATGCCACCGGAGCTTTGAGCCTGACCCTGATTGTCATAGGGATTGGACGTCGCACAGCCGGAAAGCATGGCCACAGCGGTGGCTGCAATAATCAAACGACGAGACATGAACATTCAGAAGCTCCTGGGTTGGACGAACGCTAATGACCGATTAGAGCATGGCGCCTGTCAAAAATTCCTTAACCCGGCCTGAACCGTCCGCCTGCAGAGTCATCGCCGCTCTTCACGAATATACGGCTCACCCAGCGCACCCGGCTGGCTTGAGGACTGTCGCCTGCCAGCGGCTACCCAGACCATCACCAGCAGGGTGACGGCATAGGGTGTCATCAACACGAAGTACTGCGGCAGCTTCACGCCGGTTGCTGCCAGTTGCGGAATCAACGCTTCGATGCCACCAAACAGCAATGCTCCGGCCAGAGCACGCCAGGGCGACCAGCGTGCAAAGATGACCAGTGAAACAGCAATCCAGCCGCGCCCGCCAGTCATGTCGGCGATCCACATCTTGGTGCTCAGCACCGCAATGAAACCGCCCGCCAGCCCCATCAGCGCAGAGCCTGCCACAATGGCTGCCAGCCGATAGCCCAACACCGAAATACCCGCCGCGTCGGCGGCCTGTGGGTTTTCGCCAACCGCACGCAAACGCAGACCGGTGCGCGTGCGCTCCAGCAACCAGACCACGGCGAAGAAGATCAACACGGTCAGGTACACCAGCGGATTCTGGACAAACACCTTGCCCACCAAGGGCAGCTCAGACAGCGGCCACAACTCCACGGCCTGCAGACCGCTGACCGGACGATTGGTCCAGCCCAGCAGCGTACCCAGCAAACCGGTCAGTCCCTGGCAGAAAAACACCAGCGCCAGCCCGGCGATCACCTGGTTGATCCGCAACACCAACACCATCAAGGCGAACAGCAACGACACCACGCCCGCCGCCGCCATCGAGGCCAGCAGCGAAATACCGGGCGAGCCGACACTCAATTGCATGCCGATGCCCGCCAGCGCGCCCACCAGCATCATGCCTTCGACGCCCAGCGCCAGCACGCCGCTGCGTTCGATCAGGATCAGGCCAAGCGCGGCCAGGGCGAAGGGCACGGCAAAATCCGGAGCGCTGCCCAACCAGTGAGAAAGAAGGTCCATCAGCGTGCTCCTGCCTGAATGCGTCGCAGGCGATGACGAATGAAGAAATCGGACGAGGCCACGCAGATCACCAGAATCGCCTGGATCAATTGCACCATCGAAAACGGGATCTGGTAGAACACCTGCAGGTTGCGCCCCGCCACGAACAGCATGGCAATCAGCAACGCCACAATCGTTGCAGCCACTGGATTGTTGCGCGCCAGAAACGCGATGAGGATCCCGGAAAAGCCATAACCCTGATAGAACGACTGGGTCAAACGACCCTCCTGTCCCGAGGTCACGACAAACCCGGCAAGCCCCGCCAGTGCGCCCGACAGCAGCACAGTGCCCATGATCATCTTGCGCACCGGCACGCCTACGGCACCGGCCACTTTCGGGTTGGCATCGACAAAGCGCAGGTACAGACCGGCTCGGGAAATGCCGATGAACCACAACGTCAGCAGCATGACCAGCAGCGCCAGAACAATCGCCGCGTTGTACCCGGCGAACAGGTCAGGCAGACGTTCGAAACTGCGCAATGCAGGCGAGTACGGAAAGTTGTCCCGTGGATCTTTCCAACTGCCGTAGACCAGATGCAGCAGAAAGTTGGCGGCGATGTAATTGAGCATCAGGGTCGAGATGATTTCATTGACCTGCCACTTCAGCTTCAACAGGATCGGCCCCAGGCTCCAGAGCATCGCGCAGACGATGGCAGCCGCCATCATCAACGGCAGCCGCAAAAGGTCCGGCCCCACGTCAAACAGCGAAATGGCCGTGGCACCGATGGCGCCCCAGATCATCTGCCCTTCCAGCCCCAGGTTCCAGAACCTCGCCCGGAATGCCATGCAGCCTGCCAGACCGACCATGATCATGGGCGAGGCCTGAAACAGCACGGCCTTGAAGTTCTGCGCATCGAATACGGTCTGCATGACGAACTCATTGAGCAGCTCATCCGCAGGAACGCCCGCCATGATCAGAATGGCGGTGCAGATGGCCAAGCCGACCAGCAACGCCAGCGCAATGATCAGCGCTTGCAGCGGCCAGCCTGTTTGCTGGCGTAGTTCCAATGTGTAGCGTCGCGACAGCAAGGGGCTTCGCGGCGCACTGCCTGCGTGCAAAACAGTCGATTCAGTCATGACTCACCATCGCTTTGCCTATGGCCTGACGGTCGGCGGGATGCTCGAACTCGGCGACGATACGCCCGCCGTTCATTACCCCGATCCGGTCAGACAGGGTCAGAACCTCGTCAAGGTCTTCACTGATCACCAACACGGCGGCACCTACATCACGCGCCGCCCGCAGCCGGTCGTGCACGGCCTGAGTGGCGCGAACATCCAGGCCCCGGCTGGGGCTGTGGACCAGCACCAGTTGTGGGTCGCGGCTGAACTCTCGAGCGATCACCAGCTTTTGTGCGTTGCCACCCGACAACAGCGCGGCCTTCTGATCGAGCGAACGCACGCCCTGCACATCGAAATCCACAACGGCCTTTTGCGCGTCCTGCTTCAGACGCGAGTAGCGCATGCGCCAGAACGAACCGTACTGGCCGCCATGGATATTGCCCACGCCAAAGTTCTCGGCCACCGACAGCGAACCGGCCAGCGCCGCGCCGTAGCGATCTGCCGGGATCGAGGCAATGCGCAGTTGACGCCGTTGCTCGGTCGATGCGCTGCGCAGATCACCGAACTGCGCCAGATGAATCTCGCCTTCGGTGGGCTGTGGCAAGCCCATCAACGCGTTGGCCAGTTCCGCCTGACCGTTGCCGCCGACGCCAGCGATGCCGTAGATCTGCCCGGCACGCAGGGTCATGTTCACACCATTCAGGGCCGTGTTGCCTGAAACACTGCGCAAATCCCGAACCTGCAAACGGACTTCTCCCGCCGCGACAGGACTGCGCTCGCTGACCGGCGCGGAATCGCCCACGGTCAGTTGCACCAGTTGCTGAACGCTGACGCTTTGCGGGTCGAGGGTCTGGATCGTTCTGCCGCCGCGCATCACGGTCACCCGGTCGGCGTAGCGCTTCACGTCGGCCATCTTGTGCGTCACCAGAATCACTGCAGCGCCCTGTCGGGCAAAAGTCTGCACGGTCATCAACAGACGCTCGGCCTCCTGATCGGTGAGCACAGCTGTGGGTTCGTCAAGAATCAGAATGCGCGCACCGGCCAGCAGCACCTTGAGAATCTCCACCCGCTGCTGTTCCGCCACCGACAGGCTGTCGACGCTGCGAGTCGGGTCAAGCACAAAGCCCAACTCCTCGGCCTTGGCGGCAATCTCCTGCTCAAGCGCCCGCAGACGCTTGCGATAACTGCCCTCGCCCGGCTGCTCACGCAGCCCCAACAGAATGTTTTGCGCCACCGTGAACGGCTTCACCAGCTTGAAGTGTTGATGCACCATGCCGATCCGGTAGCGGCTCGCATCCTTGGGGCCTTGCAGCTGAACCGGATTGTCGTCGATGAACAGCGAGCCGGTTTCCGGCGCATACAGCCCGGCGGCAATGTTCATCAGCGACGATTTGCCCGCACCGTTCTCGCCCAGCAGCGCATGGACCTCGCCCCAGTGAGCGGTAAAGTCGGCGTCGATCAGCGCCTTGAAGCCGTCGAACGACTTGCTGATCCCGGTGAGTTGAAGCGCGTTGACCTGACTCATTGCTGAGTCATCACGCCTTCGACGAACCAGTCCATTTTCCACAAGTCAGGGTCGGACAGATGCTGCCCGGCAGCGATGCGCTCCTTGCCGTCGCGATCCGCCATCGGGCCGCTGTAGATGATTTTTCGACCAGCCAGCAGTTCGGCGCGTTCGGCTTCGATCTTCTGCCGGTTGTCCGCAGAAATAATGGGGTCCTTGGTCAGACTGATGTCAGTGCCGCCCTGCTCCATCGACAGCAGCGCGCCATTGGGCGCAGGCGTCCAGTTGCCGGCGATGACTTTCTTGAGTTCAGGCCCCAGGAAACGGTCCCAGACCCAGACCGACGAACAGACGGTAGCCTTGGGCGCGAATTCGCTGAGGTCACGGTGGTGACCGGTGCCGTGAATGCCGCGCTCCTGGGCGACGATCTGCGGTGTGGGACTGTCGACGTGCTGACCGACCACATCGACCCCGTTGTCGATCAGCGCCATGGTCGCCGCACGTTCCTTGACCGGGTCGTTCCAGGCACCCGTGTAGACAACCGTGACCGTGGCCTTCGGATTGATCTGCTTCGCGCCCAGCTCATAGGCATTAATGGTCCAGTTGACCTGACCGAACGGGTTGGCGGCCACAAAGCCCAGCTTGCCGGTTTTCGACGCGGCGCCTGCTGCCATGCCGCACAGGTACTGGCTTTCATAGGTGCGACCGTAGAACGATTCCAGGTTGGGCGCGTTGGTGGTGCCCGAGCCGTTCAGGAACGCCACTTCAGGGTATTTTTTGGCCAGTGTCAGGAAGGTGTCGGAGTAACCAAAAGCCGTGCCGACGATGATGTTCGCGCCACGTGCGATCAGACGGTCAACCACCGGCGTGATGGCAGCCGCGTTTTCAGGAACGCTTTCGACGTACTGGATTTTGGTGTCCAGATCCTTTTCCAGTTTTTGCCGCGCTTCGTCGAATGCCTGGGTCCAGCCGCCGTCGTTGCGCGGACTGATGTACACCATGGCGATTTTCGCCGGGCCTTTGAGGGTCAGCCCTTCTGCCTGGGCAAGACTGCCCATCCCGAACGCAACAGCCGCACACAAAGTCCCGGGCAACAGTTTCTTGTACATAGACGTTTTCCTGAGGGTAATGGCCTGCAAGAACAGCGCGGGGCCGACCCAGCAGGCCATAGCAGCATCCATGCCACTGCAGAAAAGACGTTATGAAACAACGGACTGTAGAAAACAGCATGACCAAAACGGATCAGATGGTCCGATTCAGAGCACTTGGTTTGTGCAGAGTGACCGGTTGCTGCTCAGCCGGGGTGCGTACAGCAGCAGACCAATGTGGAAGCTCTCACCACAGCCTCGACATAACGCTGTCGCACAGCGCTACGTCGAAGACGTGGTGGCGCCTCCCACACTGGATAGCGTTTCGTCAGGGGCTCAAGGCTTTTTTGACGAAGCACCACGCGGCAGGATGCCGTCCAGAATCATGCTGCGCAGACTCTCCAGAACCTCGTCGAAGAACTCGGGGTCATCCAGGGTTCTACCCGTCACCGCCTCGACCTGCGTGCGGAAGTCTGCGTAATGCTGGGTGGTCGCCCACAACGAGAAGATCAGGTGATGCGGATTGATTGGCGCCAACTGGCTGCTGTCGATCCAGTGCTGAATGACCGCGACTTTGGTCTGCACCGTGTCGCGCAGCGGATGCTGCAGCTCACCCTGTATCAGCGGCGCGCCCTGCATCACTTCCATGCAGAACAGCCGGGACTCGGCCGGATGATCGCGGGACATTTCCAGCTTGGCCTTCAGATAGGCACCAATGGCCTGTTGCGGGTCCTTGTCCGCCGTGAAATGCAGCAACGGGCTGAGCCACACTTCCAGCAACTGGCGCAGCACGTTCAGATACAGGTCGTCCTTGCTGCTGAAGTAGTACAGCAGGTTGGTCTTGGACACGTCCGCCAGGCTCGCCACCTGATCCAGGCTGCTGCCATGCACGCCGTAACGGGAGAAGATTTCCAGCGCAGCATCGAGAATCACGCTGCGCTTGCCTTCCATGAGCCGCAGTCGTCGCTTGAGGGCGGACGCACTGGGCTCGCGGGTCGCCTTGACTGCCTTGTCGGGCTTGACCTTGCGCACGCGTTTGCTCGCGGGCTCTGTCACGGGAGGTTTCTTGTTCACGCACATCCAACCAGTGATCCCTAAATGAGCAGGCATCTTAACGGGCGGACACACTTTGTCGATATGGATGCGAACCGCGCCGCGCATTTATCCGCCGCACGCCCCATCAGCGTGCGCTTTGCACAAACCAAGTGCTCTAATCCAGACCAAATGGTCCGAAATAAACAAATTAATTTCCTAACCATTTGAATAAAAACGACAAACCAAAGCTGGCCCGCTCCATGCAAGTTCGGTTCAAGTGCCGCCCGTTGTCCCTGGGGCACACATCGACTATCGCAGAGAGGCCTCATATGGACATCGGTATCTTCATCCCCATCGGCAACAACGGCTGGCTGATTTCCAGCAACGCACCGCAGTACATGCCCACCTTCGACCTCAACAAACAGATCGTGCAGAAGGCCGAGCACTACGGTTTCGACTTCGCGCTGTCGATGATCAAGTTGCGCGGCTTCGGCGGCAAGACGCAGTTCTGGGAACACAATCTGGAGTCGTTCACCCTCATGGCCGGACTCGCCGCCGTGACCAGCAAGATCCAGTTGTTCGCCACGGTCGCGACGCTGACCATTCCGCCCGCGATTGCCGCGCGAATGGCGTCGACCATCGACTCGATTTCCAATGGCCGCTTCGGCATCAATCTGGTCACTGGCTGGCAGAAACCCGAATACGAGCAAATGGGCCTGTGGCCGGGCGATGAGTTTTTCCACACTCGCTACGAATATCTGGCCGAATACGCACAGGTGCTGCGTGACCTGTGGGCCACCGGCAGCAGTGACTTTCAGGGCGAACATTTCAGCATGCAGGACTGCCGCGTCAGTCCCCGTCCGCAAGCCGACATGAAGCTGATCTGTGCCGGGCAAAGCGAAGCCGGCATGGCCTTCTCGGCCCAGTACGCCGACTACAACTTCTGCTTCGGCAAAGGTGTGAACACCCCGACCGCGTTCGCGCCCACCGCGCAGAAGCTGATCGAGGCCAACGAACAGACCGGGCGCAACGTCACCTCCTGCGTGCTGTTCATGATCATCGCCGACGACACCGACGAAGCGGCACGCGCTCGTTGGGAGCACATCAAGGACGGCGCCGACGAGGAAGCCATCGCCTGGCTGAGCGACAAGGGCTCGGCCGACAAGAGCGCAGGCTCGAACCTGCGGCAGATGGCCGACCCGACCTCGGCGGTCAATATCAATATGGGCACGCTGGTCGGCTCATGGGCCAATGTGGCGAAAATGCTCGACGAAGTAGCCAGCGTTCCCGGCACTCAGGGCGTGATGCTGACCTTCGACGATTTCGTGAAGGGCGTCGAAGATTTCGGTCAGAAGATTCAGCCACTGATGAACAGCCGCAGTCACATTCTGCCGCTCAAGGAGGTGGTCTGATGAACGCGTCTGCAACGATTGCCGGTGTGGATTTGCCGCCCGATCTGCAACCCGCCCGCGACCTGCCCGCCCGCCCCGAAGCCTTGCGCATGAAAGCTGGCGAGACGGCGCTGGTGGTGGTCGACATGCAGAACGCCTACGCCTCGCTCGGCGGCTACCTGGACCTGGCCGGGTTCGATGTCAGCAGCACGGGACCGGTCATTGCCAACATCAAAAAGGCCTGCGCCGCCGCACGTGCGGCCGGGATCCCGGTGATCTTTTTCCAGAACGGCTGGGACCCGGCCTACGTGGAAGCAGGCGGCCCCGGCTCACCCAACTGGCACAAATCGAATGCGCTGAAGACCATGCGCAAGCGGCCCGAACTTGAAGGTCAGCTGCTGGCCAAGGGCGGCTGGGACTATCAGCTGGTCGATGAACTGAAGCCTGAACCCGGCGATATCGTGGTGCCGAAGATTCGCTACAGCGGATTCTTCAATTCCAGCTTCGACAGCGTGCTGCGCAGCCGTGGCATTCGTAATCTGGTGTTCACTGGAATCGCCACCAACGTCTGCGTCGAATCGACCTTGCGTGACGGCTTTCACCTGGAATATTTCGGCGTGGTTCTGGCCGACGCCACTCATCAGGCAGGCCCCGAGTTCGCTCAGCAGGCCGCCCTGTTCAACATCGAAACCTTCTTCGGCTGGGTCTCCAGCGTCGATGACTTCTGCACCACCTTCAGCCCGATCGGGCAACCTTCGTGAGGATCTGAGCATGACCAAGAAAGCGATCATTCCTGCTGGCACCACCAAGCCGATTGCCCCGTTCGTACCGGGCTCGATGGCCGACGGCGTGCTCTACGTGTC
This sequence comes from Pseudomonas sp. AC016, assembly GCF_979253365.1. NCBI lineage: Bacteria > Pseudomonadati > Pseudomonadota > Gammaproteobacteria > Pseudomonadales > Pseudomonadaceae > Pseudomonas > Pseudomonas sp. AC016. Next base: position 4,417,104 of record NZ_CEEDCC010000001.1, on the reverse strand, counting down.
GGGCACCCTGCCTTTCGACAAGGACAACAACGTGGTGCATGTCGGCGATGCGACTGCCCAGACCCGTCACGTGCTGGAAACCATCAAGAGCGTGATTGAAACCGCAGGCGGCACGATGGATGACGTCACCTTCAACATGATCATGATTCGCGACTGGGCCGATTACGCCAAAGTCAACGAAGTGTATGCCGAGTACTTCGCGGGCGAGAAACCGGCGCGCTATTGCATCCAGTGCGGCCTGGTAAAGCCCGAAGCACTCATTGAAATCGCCAGCATCGCCCACATCGGCTGAACCTCGAACGTGGGCGCTCGCCGCCCACCTGGAGCGCCTGCATGTTTCATGAACTTCACGCTTCGCAAACAGCCGACGCCCCGACACTGGTGCTCAGTTCGGGGCTCGGCGGCTCCAGCCGATACTGGGCCGACGACCTGCCGATCCTGACCCGTGACTATCAGGTGCTGGTCTACGATCATGCCGGCACTGGACGCAGCCCCGCCGTATTGCCGCCGGATTATTCCATTCGCCACATGGCGCTCGAACTGCTGGATCTGCTCGACTCGCTCGACATTCAGCGCTGCCACTTCATGGGTCATGCGCTGGGCGGACTGGTCGGCCTTGAGCTGTCGCTGCTGCGCCCACAACTGCTGGACAGTCAGGTGTTGATCAACGCCTGGAGCAGCCCGAATCCGCACAGTACCCGCTGTTTTTCGGTGCGCAAGAAACTGCTGTTGAACAGCGGGCCTGAAGCCTATGTGCAGGCCCAGGCGCTGTTTCTTTATCCGGCCGACTGGATCGCGGCGAACACCACGCGGCTTGCCAGCGACGAGGCGCACGCGCTGGCGCACTTCCCCGACAAGGACAACCTGCTGCGGCGCATTCATGCGCTGGAAAGCTTCGACATCGAGGCGAGCCTTGCGGACATTCGCACACCGACGCTGCTGATCGCCAATCGCGACGACATGCTGGTGCCGTGGCAGCATTCACAGCATCTGGCCGACACGCTCCCCAACGCCAGACTGGTGCTTCTGGAATACGGCGGTCACGCCTCCAACATCACTGACCCACATCCCTTTCATCGAGCCCTGCTCGACTTTCTCAGCGCCCAGGCCTGAAGGACCGTTGCCATGCACACTCAATCCGCAATACGCCCAGCTGAAACCACTGCCGTCACCCAGCTGCAATTTCGCGATGCGATGTCCAGCCTCGCTGCCGCAGTCAACGTGATCACCACCGACGGCCCGCACGGCAGGGCCGGATTCACCGCGACCGCGGTCTGCAGCGTGACCGACCAGCCACCGACGCTGCTGGTCTGCATCAACCGCAGTGCATCGGTGTACGAGGCCTTCGTGGGCAATGGCACCTTGTGCGTGAACACGCTGGGTCACGAGCAGCAGGCGCTGTCCAACCTGTTCGGCGGCAAGAACTCTCAGGCCGAGCGCTTCGCTGGCGGCCAATGGCTGGAAGGTCTGACAGGCGCACCGTTACTCGATGGCGCCAAGCTGGCATTGGACTGCCGAATCAGCCAGTCAGTGAGTGTCGGCACCCACGACATTCTGTTCTGCGAGGTGCAGGACATCCGGCATGAGAGCAAATCGGACGCGCTGGTGTATTTCGGACGTCAATATCATCCGCTGCCCGGTGTCCTGCCTACGATTTGAAAGAACGGTCGGCGCTCTCGGCCGCCGACCACTCTGTCACGGTCATTGATTGTTTTTATCAAGCGCTGGAGGGAAAACCCATTAAAGCTACAACCGACTGATTTAAAACAATAAAAACAGAATCACCAACTTATTGACGTCAGTTAAATACACAAGACCTTTTCCTGAACTGCTGCTTATACTGGCGTTACGAGATCAGGATGATCCTTGCAGTCAATAAGGTGAAGTCATGTCGATCCATCGCCAGATCAGACAATCCAAAGGGGCCGTTGCGCCCTGCTCACGCACAGGCTGCTCCATCGAGCCAGGTCTGGGTGGCTGGGCATGCTGAAAAAAATCCCCGTTTCCGAACTCAGCCTTGGCATGCACATCCATAAGTTCTGTCGCCCCTGGAACAGTGATCCTTTCTGGGTCGCTCACGTCGAAACCGTTCTTCACGATACCGATGTGCTCAAACGCATTCAGTCTTCCGATACGCTCGAGGTCTGGATCGACACGCAACAGGGCCGTGATCATACACCGCAACCCACACCGGCCTTGGCGCATGACGACACCGCAGCGGTCAGCCTTGAACAGGAAGTCGAACGCGCCAGAGCCATTTGCGGCAAGGCCCGCGATGTCGTGATGAACATGTTCAGCGAAGCCCGGATGGGGCACGCCATGAAGATGGACAACGTGGACCTGATGGTCGAGGAAATTTCCAACTCGATACTGCGCCATCCGCACGCCCTGATAAGCCTGTCCCGCCTCAAGACATCGGATGAATACACCTACATGCATTCGGTTGCCGTCTGTGCCTTGATGGTGGCGCTCGCCCGGCGGATGGGCATGAAGGATGAGCAGGTCCGTGAGGCTGGCGTGGCGGGACTCATGCACGACGTCGGCAAGATGATGATTGCACCGGAAGTCCTCAATAAACCCGGCAGGCTGACCGTCGAAGAATTCAGCGTGATGAAGACCCATCCCGAGCAGGGTCTGAAAATTCTCGAGGAGAATCTGCCAGTCGCGGCGCTGGTGATGGACGTCTGTCTGCACCACCATGAAAAGGTCGACGGCTCGGGCTACCCCGATGGATTGCAAGGATCGGACATCAGCATCTTCGCCAGAATGAGCGCGGTCTGCGACGTATATGACGCGATCACCTCTGACCGGCCATACAAGAAAGGCTGGGGTGTCGCGCATTCAATCCGTGAGATGGCTTCCTGGAAAGGCCACTTCGATGACGTGGTGTTCCAGAGTTTCGTCAAGACCGTGGGCATCTATCCGGTAGGTGCGCTGGTGCGTCTGGAAAGCGGACGGCTGGGCGTGGTCATGGAGCAGAGTGACGCGTCGTTGCTGACGCCCAGGGTCAAGGTTTTCATGTCCGCCCGCACCCGCAAGACCTTCGCGCCGCAGGTCATTGATCTGGCGAGCAGCGAAGACCGGGACGCCATTGTCAAAATCGAACTCCCCGCCGACTGGGGACTGGACAGCGTCGATCACCTCTGGTCAGACCTGGCGCCGGATCAGTCCGTCTCGAGCTAGCTCAACAGCCCCAGCGCCTTGGCCCTCGCCACCGCCTGGGTCCGGCGCTCCACGCCCAGCTTGCTGTTGATGTGGCTGGCGTGGGTCTTGACCGTGTGCAGCGAGATGAACAATTGCTCGCTGATTTCCTGATTCGAACAGCCTTGTGCGATCAATCGCAGCACGTCCAGCTCACGCACGCTCAGGCAGTCGCTGCCGTGCACGGACTCTGCGACGGGGCGCGCCTGGCACGCGGGGAGGTGTTCAAGCAACGCGTTACGCACAGCGCAGGGCGGTGCCTGGAGCAGTTGATCACGAAGCCATTGCGGGTGTTCGTCGAGCAATGCACGAAACGCAAACAGCGCACCGCCAGCGGCGGGCTGCAGGCTACGCATCAAGCGTTCCCGGGCTTCGTCATGGCGGGCCGCGTCGAGCAACAGGCCGATATGCTGAGTCATGGCCAAAAGGCCCACCAATTGCGCACCGATCCGCAGGGACTGCTCTTCAAGCGCCAGAAGACGTTTCTCGCTGGCGCAATGATCGCCGTTGATACGGTCCAGCATGGCGCGCTGCAGTTCGATCTGCTGCGATAACTGTGGGTGGCATTCAGGCGCGCCAGCCGCCAGCTCGCCAGTGTAGGTCTGAGTGAGGCGCAGCAACCATGACTCGGCCAGATCGATACGACCCTGCACCAGCCAGAGTTCGCATTTGACCAGCGTGATCATGGCCAGGTAATAAATCGGCGGCACGTCCCAGATATGCATCAGCCGTTCGGCCTCGGCCAGCTCCGCAAAGGCTTCAGCGAAACGCCCTGCGCAGCCCTCCATCGTGGCAATCACACAATGGCCGATGAGCACGCTGATATCGCGACAGGCATGGGCTTCGGCCAGACCGGCGAGCAACTTTGCGCGCCCGACATCGACCTGCATGCACAGCGTCAACAGATAGCCTTCATACAAGGTCAGACGCGCCCGGACCGCGTAAAGACGGGACGAGGACAGTCCTTTGAGGCGCTGTTGACCCTGACGCACCTCTTCGAGCGCCCGCAGGATCTCGCCCCGAGCCTGCAAGGCTCTGGCGCGATCATAGTGGGCGAGCGCTTCGAACAATGGATTTGCGACCCGTTGCGCCAGCTCCAGCGCATCGCGATTCAATGCGCGGGCACGCCACAGATCGCCCTGGGCGATGGCCAGATTGGCAAGCGTCGAAAGGCACACCAGGCGCTGCCCGTAACGTTTTTCGGGCAGGCTGAGCAGGGCTTCGCTGCAATACCGCAGCGTCCTGTCGCTGTCGCCCCGACCACGAGCAATGACGCCACTCAGCGCCAGCCACTGGGCCAGCATGGATTTTTGTGCGGTTGCCGACGGCGCGGGCAGGAAACGACTCAACTGATTGGCCAGTTCTTCAGCCGCATCCAGCTGGCAGGCCAGTCCCAATGCCCAGGCATACAGCACGATCAAACGCGGGGTGCTGGTCAGCAGGCTGTCAGGCAAGTCCATCTTCCAGCGCAGCAACATGCCAACATTCTGCTCAGCCAGCAGTTGCTCTTCGGAGAGGTTCTGCACCAGATTGGCTGCGACATCCAGATGTCCGGCGCGCAAGGCTTGCTCAACGGCTTCGTCAAGCAGGCCCTGGCCGCTGAACCAGCGACAGGCATTCAGGTGCAGGCGTGTCTGTTGCGGGCCACTGGCCTGCCGGGTACGCAGCAGGTCTGAGAACAAATGGTGATAGCGAAACCAGTGGCCCTGCTCGTCGAGCGGCACCAGAAACACCTGATGCGCCTGCAGGTAGCGCAGCATTTCGGCGCTGTCGTGGGTATCCCGGGCCGCGTCGCACAGGGCGCTGCAAAAGCGTTCCAGGCAGGCCGTTTCATAAAGAAACGCCTGAGCCTCGGCAGGCAGGCAGTCGATGACTTCCTCGAGCAGGTACTCGCGAATCATCACCTCGCCGCCATGCAGCGCCTGAGGCAAAGCGTTGTCATCACCGGCTTCGGCAGCCGCCAGCAGCCAGAAACGCAGCCCCGCCACCCAGCCCTCACTGCGCTCAATCAGCCTTTGCAGCGCTTCGTTGTCGAGCGAGCGGCTGTGCCGGCCCAGCAATGCGATGGACTCGTCATGCGTGAGCCGCAGGTCATGTTCGTTGATTTCAAGTAACTGGCGTGAAAGGCGCAGGCGGGCCAGATGCCAGTCAGGTCGCTGACGGCTGGTGACCATTACCACCAGACCCGCCGGCAAATGGTTGAGCAGAAACTGCAGGCAACGATCAAGCACGCTGCCCTGGGCCAGATGGTAGTCGTCGAGTACCAGCAAGAGCGGCTGACTGAGCATCAAGTGAACGGCCAGTTCGTCCAGCAGTCCGTCGAGCCAGGGTTCAAATGCAAACGGCTGATGACGCTGGCGCATCTTCAGCAACCCCATCGCCTGCCCGCCCAATTGCGGAAGGAACTGCTGAAGCCCTGCCAGCAGACGTTCCAGAAAACGTCCAGGATCCTGGTCCCTGGAGCTAAGCCCCAGCCACACGCTTTGCCATTTGTCCGGTAACGCCTGACAGAACTCGATCGCCAGAGAGCTTTTGCCGAACCCCGCCGGAGCACAGACCAGCAGCAATCGCCCAGACAAGCCTTCGTGGAGGCGCTGACACAATCGGGGTCTGGGAACATGGCCATCAGGCAGCGGCGGTCGGAAGAATCGCCCTTCCAACGCAGGAATCGCGCTGTCTGCGAACCCTTGCATACGGGACAGATCAGTCATGGCCGGCTCTTGTGTGAATCGATTTGTTCGGCTTGGCAGTGCTCGGAGACTAGCGGGTTAGCGGATCGTTTTGAAGGTCATCATTGAAAAGACTGTAACAAAATTCCTACGACTTATAAGGCCTGCGGCCAGACGCAAAAAAGCCCCGCGGACGGGGCTTTGCTGTTCAAGCGTTTTCCGCAGAAGCGCTTCGTGTATCCTCAAGCGCTATAAACTGGTGCTTAACGAACGCCCTCCTGACGCAGCGCGTTTGGCGTGAAGTCGCTGGTGCCCGCCGTGAAGCCGAACTCGTAGGCACGTTTCTCTTCGTTCTTCATGCCCAGCGCCACGTAACGGCCCGACTGCAGGTCGTACAATGTTTCAATGGCGTACCACGGCACTTGCTTGTCGTAGTAGTTCTCGGCATGTGCCTCGGCGACGCGCCACAGTTGGCCGCGACCGTCGTAGTGGTCGATCACTGCTGCCTGCCAGGTGTCTTCGTCGATGAAGAAGTCACGCTTGGCATAGATGTGGCGCTGGCCTTCCTTCAAGGTTGCAGTCACGTGCCAGACACGACGCAGCTCGTAACGGGTCAGGTCCTGATTGATGTGACCGGCCTTGATGATGTCGGCGTACTTGAGCGTCGGGTCGTCCAGCTTGTGGCTGTTGGAGGCGATGTACATTTCCTGCTTGCCGATCAGTTTCCAGTCGTAGCGATCCGGCGCGCCGTTGTACATGTCCAGGTTATCGGACGTGCGCAGGCCGTCCGAGGCAGTGCCCGGACCGTCATACGAGACCTGCGGGGCACGGCGCACGCGACGCTGACCGGCGTTGTACAGCCAGGCCGAGCGCGGCTCCTTCACCTGATCAAGCGTTTCGTGGACCAGCAGTACGCCACCGGCCAGACGTGCCGGCGCGGTCACTTCCTGCTTGAAGTAGAACAGCACGTTGCCCGGATTCTTCGGATCGAAATCGCGCATCTTGTCGCGGAACACGAACTGATCGGCAAAGTAAACCAGGCTGTAGGAACCGTTGGGCTGCGGAGTGGCCTGGGTCACCAGACGCTTCACGCTGCCGCCACGGTAGCGAGTGATGTGGTTCCAGATCACTTCAACGCCATTGGCCGGGATCGGAAACGGAATGGCCGTCTCGAAGTTCTCCAGCCCGCTGCCGCCGCCGACCAGTTTGGTGGTCGTCGCGTTACGCTTGATGGCTGCGTAGACATCGTCCGGTACGGTTGCGCCACGATGTGTCGTGTACACCGGAATCCGGTAACTGTCCGGGTAACGCTTGAACATCGCGTATTGGCCGGGTGCCAGCTTGTCCTTGTACTGCTCGACATTGGCCGCCGTAATGGTGAACAACGGCTTTTCGCTGGCGTAAGGATTGGCCAGGAACCCCTTGCTATCGACTGCGCCAGCGTTCTTCGGCATCGGCGTCCAGGCCGAAATGGTGTTCGCTGCGTTACCCGCCTTTTCTGCCCCCATGGGCGTCAAAGACGTCCCCAGTTTTGCCGCCTCGGATTCAGACACCGCCGCCATGACACTGGTCGCCAGCAGCGACACGCTCAGCAGACCGGCTTGCAACAGACCCTTTGTTATTTTCATATTTATCGTCATCCCGAAAAAACCGTGTTCTTAGAAGTTCATGCCGAAGCTGAGCGCAACGAAGTCGCGGTCATCAACCGTGGTGTACTTCCCATCGAAGAAGTTGGTGTAGGAAAGGGCTGCGGTATAGGTGTTCTGGTATTCGGCATCCAGACCGAGGCTGACCGCCTTGCGTCCTTCTTCGAAGTTGCCGCCCGGGCCTGGCGAGTAGCCCTTGACGTCATGCGACCAGGCCACACTCGGACGCAGGTTCACACCGGCGAAGAAGCTGTTGTAGTCCCAGATGGCGCGAGCGCGGTAGCCCCAGGAGTTGGAGGTGGTGAAACCATCGTTCTCGCAGTAGCGGGTCAGGTTGTTCTGGTCGGCACCGGTGAGCGTACCGGCGTTGAGTGTGGCGCATTGGCCACCTGGCAACGGGCCTGGCCCGTAGACCGGGTCACGGCCGTAGCGGATCTCGGACGTGCTTTCCAGACCGCCGACGTGCGTGAAGCCGACCTCGCCCACCAGGGTCAGACGCTCGGCGCCCATGACCTGATCGAAGAACTGGGTGAAAGTGGTCTGCAGCTGGGTGATTTCCTTGCGGCGATAACCCGGCTGGTCGGTGTTGGGCTGACCGTTCAGCAGCGAAACGTTCGGGTTGAGCGGCGAAATGCCCGAATACAGGATGTCGGTGGTGTTGACCTGAACCGGCGCGTTCGGACGGTAGCTGATTTCACCACTCCACGCGGTGCCGGTAGGCAGCGTGGTGGAGAAGCTCAGGCCGTACAGACGAATGTCTTCAGGGTATTCAACGTAGTAGCTGGAGTTACCGGCCACCACGACAGGCAGCAAGGTCGGCGCCAGACGCGCGGCCGTGGCTTGCGGAATGCCATTGCGCACCAGCGAACCTACCAGCCCGGCCGGGCTGAAAGAGGCTGCCGAACCGCCGCGTCCGCTGAAGATCGGCGCACGGCTGTGGTAGTTCATCATGTACGCGCCGAACTCGGTGTCCAGCGGCTCATAGTTGTAACGCAGGGCGAAACCGAACTGGCCGCTGTCACGCGCATCGCGATCAGGGCCACGGCGCACGACCGCGCCTTCGTCAGGATTGCCGAACACCACGCCCTGCTGGCTCAGCGAGTTGAACACGGCGCCGCGCGCGGCAGCCGGCAGACCTGCTGCGGCCAGCGAGGTGTTCAGACCACTGCGGCTGCGCAATACGGCGAGGTTATTGTCACAGCCGTCGGAGATGACGTCGGGTTGGGAAAAGAATGTGCCGCAGTTGTCGGTAACCGTCTGGTCCCACTCGAGCTGGTAGAAACCTTCGGCCGACAGGTTATCGGTCAGGCTCTGCGACAGGTAGAACATGTTGACCGGAATCAGGCCTTCCTTGATTTCCGAGCCAGGCCGACGGAACGCGGACACGTCGATAGGGTTGACGCTGTTGATGCCGCCACCGATGAAGGTGCTTTCACCCCAACTGATAACCTGCTTGCCGAAACGGACCGAGCCCGGCTGATCGGCGATTGAATAGTTGTGGTACACGAAGGCATCGAGCAACTGGAACCCGGACGACTTGGCGCCTTCCTTGCGGTTCGAATCGCTGATGTCCTTGAATTCGCGCCCTTCGTCCTTGAGTTCGAAGTCATACCAGTACTTGCCACGCATGAAGACGCCGGTGTCGCCGTATTTCAGCTCCAGGTCATGAATGCCCTTGAAGATCTTCGAGAACGTCTCCCCACGCTTGAAGTTCAAGTGGCCATCGTCTGACGTCTGGGACAGCCCGCGCCCGCCATTGTTGGCGCCTATAAGGTTCTTGTTGGCCTTTTCGGTCGACCAGCTGGCGCCCACGGAGAGCGAGGAGTCGAAGCTGCCTTCAATCTCGCCGATGTTGAAGGAAACGCCGAAAGCAGGACCGGCGAGCGCAGAGGCAAGACTGACAGCCAGAGGCAGTTTCGCCCGGCGCCAGAAAGGGTTGGTGGTTGTCATCGACGCTACTCCATGTGCTTTTATTGTTATGGCAGGGGGAAAATCCAAAAACGACTCAGCAGTCGAATCAAAAACTGACTGGCAACACTCATCAGGCAGCCTGAATGGCTCCAACACAAAATGTAATTCCGCTCTTGCGCATTCCCTGTGCCGACTATATCCAGCAGGCGCTGATGCTTGATCCCTCTAAAGTGTGATTTGCAGCATCAACGCCTCTGGCCCGCCTGTTCCCGAGGAACTGTGTGACAGGCCTGGAGGGGAGAATGGCTTAAATTGGCGATTTGGCAAGGCGCAGACCGGTGTCCGCGACGCAAGTGCCTGCCGTACTGACTCGTACGGCAGGTGCACTGCCCGCAAATCAGTCACAGCGTGGACAGAAACGTACTGTTGCTGCTCTGCCACTGGACGATATCCAGACGCATCTTTTTCTTGTCGAGCTTGCCGACGCTGGTTTTGGGAATTTCAGTAACAAGCGCGATCTGGCTCGGAATGGCCCACTTGTTGATGTGACCCTGCTCGACGAACGGCTTGAGGTGCTCCTTCAGGATTCGGGCATCCAGCTCATGCCCTTCGCGCACCACCAGCAACGCAAAAGGCCGCTCGCCCCACTGCGGATCAGGAATACCGACCACGGCCACTTCGCGGACGGCGGGGTGCCGACTGCACAGGTCTTCCAGCGCGAGGGAGGAAATCCATTCGCCGCCGGTCTTGATCACGTCCTTGATGCGGTCACGAATGTCGATGAAGCCCATGCCGTCCAGCGTCGCGACGTCACCGGTGTGCATCCAGCCGCCCGCCCACATCTCGGCACCCTTTTCAGGCTCCCGGTAGTAACTCTCGCTCAGCCACGGCGCACGCAACACCAGTTCGCCCTGGGTTTCGCCATCGGCTGGCAGAAAGTTTCCGTGTTCATCGACAATCGCCGCGTCCACCAGCATGCCCGGCACACCCGCCTTGATCCGGTACGTGATGCGCTCGTCTTCACTGCCCGCTTTCAGTTCTTCGTTGATGTGCGCCACGGAAATCAGCGGCCCGGTTTCGGACATGCCGTAAGCCGCCGTGAGCTGAATCCCTTTGGCCTTGGCCGCCTTGTACAGCGTGCGTGTCAGCGAGCTGCCGCCAATGATGATCTTCCAGCCGCCGAAATCGACGTCCGCAGCAGACTTGGCGTTGAGCAGCATCTGCATGATGGTCGGTACACAGTGGGAGAACGTCACCTTCTCCTTGCGCCACAGCTCGACCAGAAGCTCAGGATCGTAACGACCGGGATACACCTGCTTGAGCCCAAGCATGGTGGCGGCGTAGGGCACGCCCCACGCATGCACGTGGAACATCGGGGTGATCGGCATGTAAACGTCATCGGTACCCAGCAGCCGCACGCTGTCGATGCAGCCCATGATGGTCGCGACCCCCATGGTGTGCAGGACCAGTTGCCGGTGGGTGAAGTACACACCCTTCGGGTTACCCGTCGTGCCCGTGGTGTAGAACATGGTGGCAACCGAGTTTTCGTCGAAATCCTCGAATTCGTATTCAGGACTCGCCGCCGCCAGCAGTTCTTCGTATTCACCGACCAGGTCCGGCAAATCCGCTGTCTTTTCCGGCAGATCGGTCAGCAGCAGGGTTTTCTCGACGGTGGTCAGGTGCCCGGCAATAGCGTTGTAAAGGCCCACGAACTCGCTATTGACCAGCACGACCCGGTCGTCGGCATGGTTGATGGTGTAGGCAATCTGCTCGGGCGAGAGTCGCACGTTGACGGTGTGTATCACCGCGCCAATCATGGGAATCGCAAACATGCACTCAAGATACCGATGGCTGTCCCAGTCCATGACTGCCACCGTATCACCAGCCTTGACCCCGGCCGCTGTCAGCGCATTGGCAAGGCGACAGATACGTTCATTGAGTTCGACATAGGTGTAGCGAACAGAATCCCGGTAAACGATTTCACGCGTTTTTTCGTATCGGCTGCCAGACATCAGAAGCCGTTTGAGCAACAGAGGGTACTGATAAGCGCCATCGGCTGGCGGAAGAACGCGAGTCTGTAACATATGAGTCCCTTTCCAAAGTTTACAGGCCAAGCCTGAAATATGGACTCTAGAGCACCGCCTCGCCAGCCAAATCAGCCAAAATGATGATTTGTTCATCCGAGCCATGCAGGCGTCTGGCCAGCCACTCTCCGCTGAACCTGCTCTCGTCTGTCACGCGAACCTGCATGTTCATTTCTCTATAACTCAGTGCACCTCGGTCAGCGCAAGCTTCACACCCAGTGCGATCAATACCCCGCCCATCGCGCGGTCGAACCAGTGGCCCATGCGCGCAAAACCGGCGCGCACCCGTGCCTGGCTGAACAGCCGGGCGACCAGGCAAAACCACAACGCGGTCGCCGCTGCGAGGTAGACACCGTATCCGCCCTGTACCAGCAACGGCGTGTGCGGGTTGATCACCACGGTGAACAGCGACAGGAAAAACAGCGTGGCCTTTGGGTTGAGGCCATTGGTGACGAAACCGCTCACGTAAGCGCCTTTCGCCGTGCGCTCACCCGCCGGGGCCTTGATGACGTCATCCGACGCGCTGGCAGGTTTGGCCCGCAGGGCCTTGAAGCCGATGTACAGCAAGTACGCTGCTGCCGCCCATTTCAAGGCGTTGAACAGCACGATGGATTGCGAAACGATGATCCCGATGCCCAGTAGCGAATAGCCCACATGCACGAAAATCGCCGAGCCGACACCCAGCGCCGCCCAGGTACCGGCCTTGCGACCATGGGTAACACTTTCGCGCACTACAACGGCGAAATCGGGGCCAGGGCTCGCGACGGCCAGCAGATGGATCAGTGCGACGGTGAGAAATTCTGGCCAATACATGATCGGTTCTCCTGGAATGTTGGCAAGCCTGGGCTCTGATAGGCTGATCACACTACGCTTTTCCATTTCTCCGCAAAAGGTACAGCTATGAGCAATCCCGGCAGAGCAGTTTTCCTCGACCACACGTCGCTGGATCTGGGCGATCTGGATCTGGGAACACTGCGTGAAAGTGTTGGCGAACTGGTTTTGCACGCCAGTACGACAGCTGAGCAGGTGGCCGAGCGTCTGAAGGGTGCTCAAGTCGCAATCAGCAATAAGGTCGTGATCGATGCCGGTACGTTCGCGGCGTGTCCGGACCTCAAGCTGGTTCTGGTCACTGCGACGGGCACCAATAACATCGACCTGGTTTCCGCCCGCGAACATGGCGTGACGGTGTGCAATTGTCAGGGTTACGGCACGCCATCGGTGGCCCAGCACACGCTGCTTCTGCTGCTGGCCCTGGCGACGCGCCTGCCGGATTACCAACAGGCTGTGCACCAGGGTCTGTGGCAGAAATCGAAGCAGTTCTGCCTGCTGGATTTTCCGATCGTCGAGCTGGAAGGCAAGACTCTGGGCCTGCTGGGCCATGGCGAACTGGGCGGCGCTGTGGCACGGCTGGCCGAGGCGTTCGGCATGCGTGTGTTGCTGGGGCAGATTCCGGGGCGGCCAGCACGTGCGGATCGCCTGCCACTGGCAGAACTGTTGCCCCAGGTCGATGCGCTCACCCTGCACTGCCCGCTCAACGACAACACACGCGACATGATCGGCGCGCACGAGCTGAGCCTGATGAAACCACATGCATTTATCGTCAACACCGCGCGCGGCGGGCTGATCAATGAACAGGCCCTGGCCGACGCACTGCGCAACGGCCATCTGGGCGGCGCAGCGTCGGACGTGCTGAGCGTTGAGCCTCCGGTCGCAGGCAATCCCCTGCTCGCAGGCGACATTCCGCGCCTGATCATCACCCCGCACAGCGCCTGGGGCGCCAGGGAAGCGCGTCAGCGTATCGTCAGCCAGATCACCGAAAACGCCCGGGCGTTTTTTGCCGGTACGCCGTTCAGGGTGGTGAGTGGCTGATCTTTTACGGCGGCGCAGCGTGCAGGGACGCGGAGCGTCCTGAGCGGCATTCCCACGCGGAGTGAAGGAACGATCAGTGTGAAGCAGACCTGATCGCCAGAGGTTCAGACACTGCGATCCTGCGCCTTTCTCCGGAATGCCCGTTCGCCAATGCTGTTAAACTGCGCGCTTTTTCAGGAGCCATTCCATGGACCCGCGCAGTGAAGTGTTACTCCGTCAGGCCGAGCTGTTTCAGGGCTCGCTGTTGTTGGCCGGATTGCCTGCCGACGACCTGCTCGGGAAACTGCCGCAGGCCCGGGGCTGGTGCTGGCACGCCGGTGATCAGGCTGCGCTGGATGCACGCTTCGAAGGACGCACGCACTTTGGTGTCGAGGCGCCGGAAGAGCCATTCGAGGCCGCCGTGCTGTTCCTGCCCAAGGCCCGCGACCTGACCGATTACCTGCTCAACGCACTGGCCTCGCGCCTTCAGGGTCGCGAGCTGTTTCTGGTCGGCGAGAAACGCGGCGGTATCGAAGCCGCCGCCCGGCAACTGACCCCGTTCGGACGCGCTCGCAAGCTGGACAGCGCGCGTCACTGTCAGCTCTGGCAGGTCACCGTCGAAACCGCCCCGCAGGCAGTCAGCCTGGAAAGCCTCGCCAAGCCTTATCAGATTGACCTGCAGGACGGCCCGCTCACCGTCATCAGCCTTCCCGGCGTATTCAGCCACGGTCGTCTGGATCGAGGTTCGGCGCTTCTGCTGGAAAACATCGACAAGCTGCCAAGCGGCAATCTGCTGGACTTCGGCTGTGGCGCGGGCGTTCTCGGTGCTGCGGTAAAGCGTCGCTACCCGCACAACGAAGTGGTGATGCTGGATGTGGACGCCTTTGCTACCGCCAGTTCGCGTCTGACGCTGGCAGCCAATGGTCTTGAAGCACAGGTTTTGACCGGCGACGGAATCGACGCGGCACCCATGGGATTGAACACGATTCTGAGCAATCCGCCATTTCATGTCGGTGTTCATACTGACTACATGGCGACCGAAAACCTGCTGAGAAAAGCACGCCAACATCTGAAATCAGGTGGCGAACTGCGCCTGGTCGCGAATAATTTCCTGCGCTATCAACCGCTGATAGAAGAGCATGTCGGGGCCTGCGAAGTCCGTGCCCAAGGCAACGGTTTCAAGATCTACAGCGCCAAACGTTCTTGAAATAAGAGCTTGCCGAAAGGATTCTGCAAGGGCAGAATCCGCTCCGTCCTAGGGGAGTAGTCTCCCACGAGCCTCACGCTCGTCCGGCACGTATCAACATACTTGGTCCTCAGACCATGGTGCGTGCGACCCAGAATCCGCTCAGACGGATCGGTGGTTTGACAAGACCTATGACACGAACACCTTACCCGGGGCGGGAAGGCTGTACGTGTCATAGCCGTGTCGACCCGCCCCTTAGGAAACCTGATGCTGGAATCACTCTTAATCCCTACCGCAGTCGTTGCGCTCGCCGAGATCGGTGACAAGACGCAATTGCTCGCGCTTATCCTCGCCGCACGTTTCCGCAAACCCTGGCCCATCATCGCCGGCATCGTCGCCGCGACCCTGGCCAACCATGCGGCGGCCGGCGCAGTAGGGGCCTGGTTCAGCAGCTTCCTTTCCGACGCAGTCCTGCATTGGATTCTGGCCGCAAGCTTCACCGCCACTGCGCTCTGGACTCTGGTTCCGGACAAGATGGACGATGATGAAGCCAGCACGGCACGCAAGTTCGGCCCGTTCATGACCACCCTCATCACCTTCTTCATCGCTGAAATCGGCGACAAGACCCAGATCGCGACCGTCATGCTGGCCGCGCAGTATTCGCATCTGTGGCTGGTGATCATCGGCACCACGGTCGGCATGCTGATCGCCAACGTGCCTGTGGTACTGGCGGGTAATTTCGCAGCAGACAAACTGCCGCTGACCATGATTCGTCGACTGGCCGCCTGCGCCTTCTTCGTACTGGCACTGGTCGCGGTGTACAAGGCCATGCAGGTCAGTGGCTGGATTTGACGCTTGACTGGATCAGGCGCGTTGCAGGTTGTCAGGCAACGCGCCGTTCATGGAGGTCGATCAGGACTTGGGAGCGCTCTGATACAGCGGCATCACCTTGGGAATCGCAGCCTGCAGAGAGGCTATACGGTTCTCGGAAGCCGGGTGAGTGCTCAGGAACTCGGGCTGTGAACCACCGGCGTTCTGAGTCATTTTCTGCCAGAGGGTGATTGCCGCGTTGGGGTTGTAACCGGCGCGTGCAGCCAATTCCAGGCCCAGCAGATCGGCTTCGTTTTCGTTGCTGCGGCTGTTGGGCAGGGTCAGACTGTATTTAACTGCGGTGTCGGTCATCGCAATGCCTTCCTGACTCAGACCGAGCAGGGCGGCGCCCTGCTTGGCTATTCCCACGCCATAAGCCTTGGACATCGCTTCTCGGCCATGCTCGCGCAATGCGTGGGCGATTTCATGGCCCATGACCGCAGCGATTTCGTCGTCGGTCAGCTTCAGCGTGTCAATCAGGCCCGTAAAGAAAATGATCTTGCCGCCAGGACCGCAGTTGGCGTTAAGGTCATCGCTCTTGATCAGGTTCACTTCCCACTGCCACTGGGCCGAATCGGGACGTAGCTTCGGCGCCTGGGCAATCAGTCGCTTGGCAATCGCATTGACGCGCTTGGCGTCTGAGCTGGTGGTGTCCAGCACGCCTTTACTGCTCGCCTCGCCTACCGTCTGCTGGTAGGACTGGGCGTACATTTTGTTCACTTCATCCGTGGTCAACATGCTGAACATGTACTGCTTGCGCTCGACACCTACCGAATCACCGGTCGTGGTATTGACGGCCTGACACCCGCCGAGCAGTAACGCAGCGCTCAAGGCACAGAGGGCAAATGACTGACGCATGGTGAATCTCCTTGTTCGTGAGGCGGTCATCCTAGGACGTGAATACGCCCAGCGCCAGATACCAGCCAATTGCCATATTGGTACATGCCCGTGGTAAATGGTTCCTTGGGTATGCCAGGTGTGTATCAGGCGCGTGTCAGCTTATACACATTTATCAACTCAGCGGCGTAAGACACTCTGGCGCATTGAGCTTCGGGTCGTTCACCAGATTGGCCAGTGGCCGTTCACGCAGAGCGACTTGCGGCGCAGCCAGCAAGGCTTGCAGTTTAGGGAGCGGCGTATCGGACGCCAGCCAGGCTTTCTGCCCTTCGGCATCCAGAATCAAGGGACGGCGCTGAGTGGCGGCGGCCTGAGTCACCACTGCGACACTCAGGTAGGTATGACCCTGAACCGGATAGGCTTCCCAGATCGCTGCAAAAAACAAGGCTGAGCCTTCCCCCGGAGTGAGCCAGAACGGACGCTTGCGCGAGGTGCCGCGCCATTCATAAAAGCCATTGGCGGGAAGCAGGCAGCGCCGCTGCTTGAAGGCTTCGCGAAACATGGGCTGCTCGGCCACGGTTTCAGCGCGTGCATGAGCCGGGGTTTTCGACAGATCCGTCAGCCAGGCCGGGGTCAGGCCCCAGCGGGCACGCACCAGTTCGATGTCGCCGCCCTCTTCGGCGGCGCGCATGATCAACACCCAGTCGGCCGGAGAAATATTCCACTGGGCCTGCTGGTCAGCCGGAAAACCGGGCAAGGCCGCAAAGGCGGGGGTCCAGCGAAACAGGGCATAACGTCCACACATGAGGGGTAATCGGACTCTTTAAAGACGGCGTTCAGCACACCAGTACATCGGGAAAACTGTCCGGCTCATCGCCACCGGACAACGGCGAAGCGGCATTGTACGCAGTGATCAGTTCCCGTGCGCGCTCGACCTTGTCGTCGTCGACAGTGATCCACAGCAGGCCGAACACCGGCAACTCACCCATGCCACCCAGAAGATCACGGCCCGTGAGGCCCGCTTCGATCCCTTCACTGGCCAGCATGCCTTGCAGCAACTCGCCTTCCATGAGGTTTTCCGGCTCGTAGATTCTCTGCATCACTCGTTCTCAGTGCGTACATCCAGCGTCCATTGCTCGCCGTCGGTCTGGAGGTCGAATACGATCGGGCGGCAGCAGACCTGACAGTCTTCAATATACTGTTGATCACCGCCGGACAGATCCAGTAACGCTTCAACGGGCTCGCCGCAGTAAGGGCAGTCGTAACTCTGTAATTCCTGCATCGCGGTCTCCGGGATCAGTTGTGCGTATAATTGCGCCATTCTTTGAAGGTTGTCGTGAAAAACCTGCCTTCTTTTTACCCTATCCGATTCCAACAAGAGAGCATGATGGGCGAATTCGATGCCATCCGACCTTACAACGATTCAGAAGTCCCAGCCGTTCTGGCACGTCTGCTGAGTGATAAAGCCTTTCTCGCGATTCTGACCAAATTCCGTTTTCCTCGTCTGGCGCCTGCGTTCGGCTGGTTTCTGCAACCGACCCTGGCCCGCAAGCTGCGCCGTGAGTTCGCCGGTATCGATTCGGTCGCCACACTGCAGGACAAAGTCGAGTACTACGTCGACCACACCATCGAGCGCGCCACCGACGGCGTCACCTATACCGGCGTCGAGCAACTCAAGTCCGGCTGTGCCTATCTGTTTCTGGCCAACCACCGCGATATCGTGATGGACCCGGCGTTCGTCAACTACGCCGTGTACCACGCAGGCCTGCCGACGCCGCGCATTGCGATTGGCGACAACCTGCTGCAGAAGCCCTTTGTCAGCGACCTGATGCGCCTGAACAAGAGTTTTATCGTGCATCGCTCGATCATCGGGCGACGCGAGAAGATGGCGGCCTATCAGTTGCTGTCGGCGTACATCAATCACTCGATCACCAAGGACTGCCAGTCGATCTGGATTGCCCAGGCCGAAGGTCGCGCCAAGGACGGAGATGACCGTACCGAGTCGGCGATCCTCAAGATGTTTCACATGAGCCGCAAGGATGAGCCTTTCGGCGATGTGATTCGTTCGCTGAACCTGATTCCGGTGTCCATCAGCTACGAATACGATCCCTGCGATCAGGCCAAGGCACGCGAGCTGTATATCCGCGCCACCACTGGCGTCTACACCAAGACGCCGGGTGAGGACGACGTGAGCATCGCGTTGGGCATCACCGGCTATAAAGGTCGCGTGCACGTGAACTTCGCGCCGCCGATCACCGAGCATTTCGAAGACACCAAGCAACTGGCCATCGAGATGGATCGGCAGATCCTCGGGGGCTATCGCCTGTTCCCGGTGCATTACCTGGCGTACGCGCAGTGGGCCGATGCCGACCCGGCCCTGAACGTGCCGCTGGCTGCCGACCTGTTCCCTGCCGACGAACTCAATCGCGCCAAGGATGAATGGGAAAGCAGACTGGCAGGCGCGCCCGCCGAGCACCGTCCTTATCTGGTGCAGCAATATGCGATGCCCGTGCGTAATCAGTACCGGGTCAAGGCAGGCATGGCGCTTTGAGTCGCCGGTGATCGTGCCAATTTGATCACGGCCGGACGCGGAGCATCCTGGGAGGCGTTACCACGCAGAGCATGGGAACGAGCGGAGGTCTCAGACACACTGATCGTGCCCATGCTCTGCGCTCATCGTTATACACAAGTCATTTGGCTACCCAGTGAGGCAGCGGCACTGATGCGCTTTTGTATCGCGATGGCATGAACACCGCAGATCGCGACGTGAGTGAAGGCTTCGTCCTGGCGCTGATTCGGGGGGCAATCGGCATGGATGCCGATTGAGCTGCACTGGGCCATGGATGGCCCATTTGCAGCGACCCCCGAATCAGTGTCAGGACGAAGGAACCCCGGCGAAGCCGGGGCCGGAACCGGAGCAAAAGGCTTTGCTTACTTTGGCCTCTCAAAGTAAGTCGCCGAGGGGCGAAAAGGTGACTGAAGCCATGCGCTCGGCTCACTGAGTCCGCAGTCTGTGCCATTTGTGACGCGGAGCGTCACGGGAGGCATGCCCACGCGGAGCGATGGGCACGATCAGTGTCGAGGCGGACTTCTGTATAACGACGAGTGCTACGCGTGGGCACGCAGCTCGTGAAGATTGCGCATTCAGTGAGCCAAGCCCACGGCTCGAATCATCCTGTAAGAAATTTCCCTCGCGCTGTCACCTAACCGTAACGCGCCCTCGGCATTGTGTGGCTCCTCAAGAAACGGACTTCCTTCCTTTTGGAGCTTGTCATGCTGCATGCAAAAAACCAGGACCGCCTTTATCTGATCGCGCAGAGCGATGAACAGCAGGAGCTGATCGATGCCCTGTCGTTCAACGTTCAGGACCGCCACTGGCTGGTCTACTGCGCCTTGGGCGGTCACGTTCATCATGATCTGCCGGATATGGATCAAGACACCGGCTTCAGCTTTCTGGACTTTTATCAGCAGGCAGCCTGATCCAGCCAGCGACCTGCAGATGTAAAAAAGCCCGGCCCTCTCATCGAGGGCCGGGCTTTTTGTTCGCGGTGATTTACTGCGACAGGGTCGAACCAATGGTCGGATCCTGGAACACGCGAGTCAGCGCATCGCTCAGGACGTCACTCACCAGCTTGGTGTTGGTTTCCTGGTTCGGCGCCATACCGAAACGCTGATCCAGCGACGCGGCATAACGACCGCTGTAGTTACGGCCATTGTTGCGAACGTCGGCGCGGAAGGTCGAGCTGATGGTGGCTTCGGTCACGTACAGGCCTTCTTTAGGCGACTGATACTTGAGGTCAGCGAGGGTCACGGTCAACTGAGGTGCATTGCCGCCACCCTGAGTCGGGGTAAAGCCCAGCAGACGCACGGCAGCTTCAGCCTGGGCTTGCAGCTTGGGTACGATGTCGTTGCCGCTGACGCTGATCGAACTGGTCTCCGGGTACATGCCGCCGCGCGTGCCCAGCGTCGGGCCAGGACGACCGTCTACCACGCGCACGATGACCGGCTGACCGCGTCCGACAGGCGCGAGTTGTGCGTTCAGCTTGGGTTGCGGGCTGAGTTGTTGCGGGCTATGGGCACAGCCCACCAGGGTCAAACTGCTTACAGCAAGCAAACCGAACAAAAGGCGACGCAGCATGCTCATCTCTCCAAGGACCAGACACTAAATGTGCCGCAGTATAGCGGCGTGCAACACCGGCAAACCAGTGTCCGCCAACCGACAAGGCTGGGACCGTCATAAACCGTGGATGGTTCAGGTTCCCGAGATGTAATCAGGGCGTCATATCTGCGCGGCAGACTTGCCTTCACTGCCTCGACGCTCACTCACGAAAGGAGCTGCGCCATGAACCTTTTCTGGTCCCTCTTCACCGCACGCCCACAGCACCGCCACTACGCCCGTGTGGACCACGCCGGTATCTGCCGCGCGTTCAAGCACTGCGCCGAGCGTCCGTCAGGACATGAGTGGGTCGAAGTGACCGAGCAGCGACTCAACTGGTTGAACCGGCCACTGCCCGCCAGCGCCCGTGTTGCGCAGCGTGACGTGCGAGCAACACGCCGCCAGTTAATCACTGCCTGACCCGATCACGAATAAAAGTCACTTAAACCGATCAATTTCAGTCGTTTCATCGCTATAATCTCCCCCCGATTATAAGGACGTCTCCTGATCGGGCCTCGCAGCATTGCTAATCGCCGTATTAGCGCCTCCGTTCTGCCCACAGAGAGCCGCCCACACAGGTCATTGCACGCCGGTGTGCTCGATGAATGGTGCAGAATCGCTCGAATCCCATCGAACCTTTCTGGTCTGTCAGCGCCTCACCTTGTATGCAGCGATCTGCCAGAGCTGCTATCGCAGCCATTTTTGAGGTTTGGTTCGCGTTTCCAAAAGAACGTGAAAAACGGTTTCACTACTTCACAAGAGTGTGGCGAGCAAATGAATAGGTACGCGTTTGTAAATGCACCATCAGCGTCTGAACCGGCCCTTTTGAACAGGACTGACCGCGACTGCGCCTCCATTACCGGGGCCTGACGATGATCGTCGGGTTCAGGTCGCGTGCGTGACTTGTACCGTGACGATGGTCGAATGGCCGAGCAGGGTCGAACATGCGTTCATGCCCCAATGATGAACCTTGATCGAGCCTGACCGGGACCTGCGCGAGAGATGCGAAAAATTGCGAAGAATCGGACAGGCGATCCTGGCCGGGAAGCGATGGGCACAACCCAGACCCTTGCCCCGACATCCCGGCACACAGCCTCAGGATCGTATGCCGTCAATTTGGTGCTGCAGATTTTGGAGACGCGTTAATGGCGCATAACGAAGCAGTCGATGTAGTACTGGTCGGAGCCGGCATCATGAGTGCCACGCTGGCCGTACTGCTCAAAGAGCTCGACCCCGGCCTCAAGCTGGAAGTCGTTGAGCTCATGGACTCCGGTGCTGCAGAGAGTTCCAACCCTTGGAACAACGCAGGCACCGGCCACGCCGGCCTGTGCGAACTCAACTACACCCCGCCCGCTGCCGATGGCTCCATCGACATCAAGAAAGCGGTGCACATCAACACCCAGTTCGAAGTGTCGAAGCAGTTCTGGGCCTACCTGGCTCGTAAAGGCACCTTCGGTTCGGCGAAGTCATTCATCAACCCGGTGCCGCACCTGAGCTTTGTTCAGGGCGAAAATGGCATCTCGTTCCTCAAGACCCGCTTCGAGGCGATGCGCAAGCATCACGCGTTCTCGTCGATGGAGTACACCGAAGACAGGGCCCGGCTTGCCGAGTGGATGCCGCTGATGATGCCGGGCCGTCCGGCCGACGAAAAAATCGCCGCGACGCGCATGATGAACGGCACCGACGTCAACTTCGGTGCACTGACCAATCAGTTGCTCAAGCACCTCTCCAGCGCGCCTGACGCTCAGGTCAAGTACTGCAAACGCGTGACCGACCTGACCCGCAAGGGCGATGGCTGGACCGTCACCATCAAGGACGTGAACAGCGGCGGCACGCGGCAGATCGACGCCAAATTCGTGTTCCTCGGTGCAGGTGGCGCGGCACTGCCGTTGCTGCAGATGTCCGGCATCGAGGAGAGCAAGGGTTTCGGTGGTTTCCCGGTCAGTGGCCAGTGGCTGCGTTGCGACAACCCGGAAGTGGTCAAGCATCACCAGGCCAAGGTCTACAGCCAGGCCGCGGTGGGTTCGCCGCCGATGTCGGTGCCGCACCTGGATACCCGCGTCGTCGATGGCAAGAAGTCCCTGCTGTTCGGACCTTACGCCGGTTTCACCACCAAGTTCCTGAAGCACGGTTCGTTCCTGGACCTGCCGCTGTCGGTGCGCGTGGCCAACATCAAGCCGATGCTGGCGGTGGCCCGCGACAACATGGACCTGACCAAGTACCTGGTCAGTGAAGTGATGCAGTCCATGGAGCAGCGTCTTGAGTCGTTGCGTCGCTTCTACCCGGAAGCCAAAGCCGAAGACTGGCGCCTGGAAGTGGCCGGTCAGCGCGTGCAGATCATCAAGAAAGACGCCAAGAAAGGCGGTGTGCTGCAATTCGGCACCGAGCTCGTCTCGGCGAAGGATGGCTCACTCGCAGCATTGCTCGGTGCTTCGCCGGGCGCCTCGGTGACGGTCTCGATCATGCTGGAACTGATCGAACGCTGCTTCCCGGAAAAAACCCGCACCGAGTGGGCTGCCAAGCTCAACGAGATTTTCCCGGCTCGGGAAAAGGCGCTGGAAACCGACGCAGAGCTTTACGAGCGTGTCAGCACCCAGAACGATGAGAATCTGGAACTGACTGAAAAAACCAATCAGGAACAGAGCTTCGCCTGATTTGACTACTGCTCGTTGAATTGAAAAACCCCGTGGACTCCAGCGAGCCACGGGGTTTTTCTTTGCACGTTTAAAGGCGAACGGATCAAAGGCTGCGGGACAGCACCGCAATGTGCTCAGGGCCGATACCGCAGCAACCGCCGATGTGCGTGGCACCGCGCTTGATCCAGTCTGCCGCCCACTGCTGATAACCCTGCGGATCGAGATCTTCGCGCAGTTCATCCAGACCATCGTTCGCCTTGGCGTCCTTGGGTTGCGGCGGGAAGGCGTTGGCGTAGGCACCGATGGCAATATCAACGTTCAACGTTTTGAACACCTCGCGTGCAGCATCGATGGCGCCGCCAATCACTTCCGGCTGGCTGCAATTGAACAGCAGCGTCGAAACGCCCATTTCAGCCGCTGCACGGGCAGCATCTGCCACTGGCTCGCCTGAACGCAGACGTGGAACTTCATCAGTGTCTTCGTCCTGCAGCGTGAAGGACAGCCAGAACGGTTTGCCGTCTGCTGGCAAGCCTGCGCGAATGGTCTGCGCTTCGAGGATGCAGCTCTGGGTCTCGGCCAGCCAGAGATCGACATAGGGCGTCAGACCGGCCACCAACGGCTGCAGGATTTCGGCAGCCCGCTCCGGCTTGTACAAGTCCGGACGGTAAGAGCCGAACAACGGCGGGATCGAGCCTGCCACGCGCGCACGGCCACCGGAAGCATCGGCTGAGGCGCGTGCGAGTTTGCCGGCCAGTGCGGCCAGTGCCTGACCTTCCTTCGCAAAGCGCTCTTCGCCAATGTGAAACGGCACCACCGCGTAGCTGTTGCTGGTAATCACCTGAGCGCCACTTTCGATATAAGCGGCGTGCACATCGCTGACGGCTTCGGGTGCTTCGCTCAAGGCCAGTGCGGACCATTCCGGCTGGCGAAATGGCGCGCCGCGACGCTGTAGTTCGCGGCCCATGCCGCCATCGAGAATTACAGTTGTGCCTTGGGTCATATGTGATCTACTTATATGTATATGAAAAAAACTCATTATGAGTCAGTCTTGTATAACGTATTTAATACGGCACTTTCGTCAAACTACAAACATTTTCTCAGGGGACATCCGTGAAACTTAGCGCTTTGCTGGGCATTGGCCTGGTTACTCTGGCCGCCTCCACTCAAGCCCTGGCCGGCGCCACACTGGACCGCGTGCAGAAGAACAAAGAGCTGGTCAACGTCCTCATGGAAAGTTACCCACCGTTCTCTTTTCTCAACGACAAGAATGAACTGGACGGCTTTGACGTCGACGTCGCCAAGGCCGTGGCGCAGAAGCTAGGCGTCAAGTTGCGCCTCGAAACACCGTCCTGGGACGTGATCGCGGCCGGTCGCTGGAGCGGTCGTTACGACATCTGCGTCTGCTCGATGACCCCGAGCAAGGCCCGTGCTGAAGTATTCAACTTCCCGGTCGAGTATTACGCGTCGCCTGCCGTGATCGTGGTCAACGCCAAGGATGACCGCATTCATTCCGCCAAGGACCTGAGCGACAAAAAGGTCGGTCTGACCAGCGCTTCCAGTTATGAAAGTTACCTGAACAAAAACCTCGTGATCGAAGGAGCGGAAGACAAACCGCTGCAATACCCGTTCGAGAACGTGCAGATCGCCCCGTACGATAACGACAACGTTGCCTTCCAGGATCTGGGCCTCGGCGCCGGTGTGCGACTGGACGCCGTGTTGACCAACCTGGTGACCGCCAAACCGCGACTGGATCAGGACAAGCGCTTCAAGCTGGCCGGTGAGTCGCTGTATGAAGAACCCAACTTCGTCGCCATCGAGAAGAACGATCCTGAGTGGGACGCGAAGGTGCGTGAAGTGTTCGCCGAGCTGAAAAAGGACGGCACCCTCAGCAAGCTGTCGCAAAAGTGGATCGGCGCCGATATCAGTAAATGACTTCCTTCCCACGCCCACCCGAGCAGGCTGATCAAAGCCTGCTCAAGCGCATCTTCGGTTTCCGCACGCGGCTGTACCTGACCTGGCTGGTCATGTTCGTGCTGTTTGCGGGCTTCTTCCTGAGTTTCGACCTGAAGCTGTCGATCATTCTCGACAAGCTGCCCAACCTGATCGGCCTGCACCTTGCGCCCAATGGTTTTCTGCAAGGCGCGGCGCTGACGTTGTTCGTGTCCGTGTGCTCGATCATCGTATCGGTGGTGCTGGGCTTCGTCACTGCGTTGGCAAGGTTGTCCAGCAGTGCTGTGGCCTTCGGCATCGCCAGCTTCTACGCGTCGTTCTTTCGCGGCACGCCGCTGCTGATTCAGATCCTGCTGATCTATCTGGGCTTGCCACAGGTGGGGATTGTGCCGGGCGCGATCATGGCCGGCGTGATCGCCCTGTCGCTCAACTATGGGGCCTACCTGAGCGAGATCTTTCGCGCAGGCATCATCGGTGTCGCGGCGGGACAGAGTGAAGCGGCACTGGCGCTGGGACTGCGTCCCACCCAGATCTTCTGGCGCGTCACCCTGCCCCAGGCCATGCGCACCATCATCCCGCCGACGACCAACCAGTTCATCTCGATGCTCAAGGACTCTTCGCTGATTTCAGTGATGGGCGTCTGGGAAGTGATGTTTCTGGCGCAATCCTACGGCCGGTCCAGCTATCGCTACATCGAGATGCTGACCACCGCTGCGGTGCTGTACTGGGTCATGTCGATCGGGCTGGAGCTGTTGCAGTCCAGACTGGAACGGCATTACGGCAAGGCCTACAAGGCCCGGAAGTAACTCAGAGTCGCTTCAGATCGTGCCAATCGCTCCGCGTGCAGCCCCTTTACGCTCTGCGCCACATCCGAGAGCAGGCGCGGAGCGTCCTGGCGTTACCACGCAGAGCGTGGTAACGACCTTACCCGGCAATCCCTCAGCCGCGCGCCTGTTCGATCAGCTCGATGTATTCCTCGGCGTTGCGCTGGTCCTTGATCAGGGCGATGAAATCACTGCCGTGCTCGTCCTTACCGTCGAAGTCATGACCGGCTTCCTTGAAGAACACCAGAAAGCGCTCGAAATCGTTGATCCGCAGACCGCGATAGGCCTTGATCAGCTTGTGCAGCGACGGCGAGGTGGCATCGTAGGGTTCGAAGTTCAGGAACAGTTTGATCTGCTCGTCACCGATCTCATCGCCAATCAACTGCTTCTTGTCTTTACGCATTGCGGGCTCCACCTGGTCGCAGACACTTTCACGGGCGGGCAGTTTACCCCTGCGTGAGTGTACGGCTCAACGCGCGCGTGCAGGCGTGGTGTGCAGGTCGGCCCAGATGTGACCGTTGGCGTAACTGATGAACTGGCAATACACTTTTTCATTGCGCAGCAAATCCACAAGAATCCGGTATTGGGCCAGCGGGTAGTAAAGCGTCAGGGTGCGCGAAGCTTCATCGTAAGCGGGCTTCTTCAGACTCTTGCTGTCGCCCGAATCGAAGTGGATCAGTACCTGCGAAATGGACGCGCCCTTGTTCAAGGACTTTCCCTTGAGGCGCAACAGTAACGACGAAGTGACCGGAATGGGCTGTTGGCTTGACGGTCTCTGATTACCGGCGACGATGGTGTATTCAGTGACCCGCATCAATTGCTGCACCTCGGGTTCACCGACACGCAGGCCCTGTTCGTCGGGCGGCAGGTACTGGTCGTGCATGGGGCTGGCTGACACCGGTACCGCAACGGTCAGACCCGACAACAGCGCCAGCGCAAGAGCGCCCGGAATCAATAGCTTCATGCACAATGGTCCCTGAGAGATGCGGATAGACGCTGCCCCGGTCGTTCGCCAGAGCAGCGATCAGACAGCGTTACATGCCTTTGACGGCGTAGATACCGGCAGCGTTGCGCCAGTAGCCCTTGTAGTCCATGCCGAAACCGAAAATGTAGCGGTCGATGCACGGCAGGCCGACGTAGTTGGCTTTAAGGTCCGGGCGAGCCTTGCGGTCGTGGTCCTTGTCGATCAGCACGGCGGTATGAACCGCGCGGGCTCCAGCGTGCTTGCAGAAGTCAATGATCGCGCCCAGCGTATGGCCTTCATCGAGGATGTCGTCGATGATCAGCACGTCGCGGTCGATGAACGAGACTTCCGGCTTGGCTTTCCAGAACAGGTCGCCGCCAGTGGTTTCATTGCGATAGCGGGTCGCGTGCAGGTAGGACGCTTCCAGCGGGAAGTTCAGATGGGTCAACAGCTTGCCCGAAAAGATCAGGCCGCCGTTCATGACGCAAAACACAACCGGGTTGCGTTCAGCCAGTTCGGCATTGATCTGCGCGCCGACACGAGCGATGGCAGCATCGACTTCGGCTTCTGTGTACAGGCAGTCAGCCTCGCGCATGATTTGACGGATATGCTCGAGATCAGCAGACATGAAGCGCTCTCCAGGTGGGGGCAGTGTAAGAAAAGCGGGCAAAGGTACGCATCCGTTCGGCTCAGAGCAAGTGATTCTGGACTAACGTTGCGAGTGTCTTCTAAAAGCAGCGAACGTCCAAGCCAAAGAACAATACTGCACACATCGTAAGACAGTATCGGCTGAATAGATTAATCTAGGCCGTTTTTTTGCCCCCGCTGGAGCCTTTCCTTATGCCCATTCGTGAGATCCGTCATCCGCTGATCCGCCACAAGCTCGGCCTGATGCGCCGCGCAGACATCAGCACCAAGAATTTCCGTGAGCTGGCTCAGGAAGTGGGCGCTCTGCTTACTTATGAAGCCACTGCCGACCTGACGCTGGAAAACTACGATATCCAGGGCTGGGCCGGAACCGTGTCGGTCGAGAAAATCGCCGGCAAGAAAATCACTGTCGTGCCGATTCTGCGTGCCGGCATCGGCATGCTCGACGGCGTGCTCAGCCTGATTCCGGGTGCCAAGGTTAGCGCGGTGGGCGTAGCCCGCAATGAAGAAACGCTGCAGGCCCACACCTACCTCGAGAAGCTGGTCCCGGAAATTGACGAGCGCCTGGCGATGATCATCGACCCGATGCTGGCGACCGGCAGTTCAATGGTTGCCACCATCGACCTGCTCAAGAAAGCCGGCTGCAAGGAAATCCGCGCCATGGTGCTGGTTGCCGCGCCCGAAGGCATTGCCGCCGTGGAAGCTGCACACCCGGACGTGATGATCTACACCGCCTCCATCGATGAGCGCCTCAACGAGCACGGTTACATCATTCCGGGCCTGGGCGATGCCGGTGACAAGATTTTCGGCACCAAACAGAAGGACGCATAACCCGATGACGCAGCACGAGTTCAACGATCCACTGTGGCGTACGGTTCTTTCCGGTGCGCAAATGCTGTTCGTTGCTTTTGGCGCGCTAGTCTTGATGCCGCTGATCACCGGACTCGATCCTAACGTTGCATTGTTCACCGCAGGTCTGGGCACGCTGTTGTTCCAGATCGTGACCGGCCGCCAGGTGCCTGTATTTCTGGCATCGAGCTTTGCCTTCATCACCCCGATCATTCTCGCCAAGGGTCAGTTCGGCCTCGCCGCAACCATGGGCGGCGTGATGGCCGCGGGCTTCGTCTACACCTTCCTCGGCCTGGCCGTGAAGATCAAAGGCACCGGTTTCATCGACCGCCTGCTGCCGCCGGTGGTGATTGGTCCGGTAATCATTTCCATCGGCCTGGCCATGGCGCCGATTGCCGCCAACATGGCGATGGGCAAATCCGGTGATGGTGCCGAGCTGATTCATTACCAGACCGCGATGCTGATTTCGATGCCTGCCCTGCTCACCACGCTGATCGTGGCGGTTTTCGGCAAAGGTATCTTCAGGCTGGTGCCGATCATCTCCGGCGTGCTCGTTGGTTTTGCGCTGTCGTTCTACTTCGGTGTGGTCGACACGGCGAAGATTGCCGCAGCGCCCTGGCTGGCCATCCCGCATTTCACCGCGCCGGAATTCAACTGGCAGGCGATCCTGTTCATCGTGCCGGTTGCCCTGGCTCCGGCCATTGAACACATCGGTGGTGTGATTGCAGTGGGCAGCGTGACCGGTCGTGATTACCTGAAGAAGCCTGGTTTGCACCGCACGCTGCTCGGTGACGGCATTGCCACCACCGCAGCCGGCCTGTTCGGCGGTCCGCCCAACACCACCTACGCAGAAGTGACAGGCGCGGTGATGCTGACCAAGAACTACAACCCGAAAATCATGACCTGGGCGTCGATATTCGCGATCACCCTGGCGTTCATCGGCAAGTTCGGCGCGCTGCTGCAGAGCATCCCGGTACCGGTGATGGGCGGGATTCTGTGCCTGCTGTTCGGTTCGATTGCGGCGGTGGGCATGAACACCCTGATTCGCCACAGGATCGACCTGTCGGAAGCGCGCAATCTGGTGATCGTCTCGGTGACGCTGGTGTTTGGTATCGGTGGCGTGCTGATCGGTACAGGCACTGGCCCGGACGATTTCGGCATGAAAGGCATCGCCTTGTGCGCCGTAACCGCCATCGTGCTGAACCTGATCCTGCCGGGCAACGACAGCTGGAAGAACAAGCAGCTGGATGATCAGTTGCCGTAAGAGCGTCCTGAGAGGCGTTACCACGCGGAGCGTGGTAACGATCTTTCATGCATGCAGCCCGGGACGCTCTGCGTCCCGTTTGAACCAGCGCCTTACAACATCAACGGTGCACGTTCGCAGAGCTTGTTCAACTCACGTGCCCAGTTCGGATCGTCGTTCAGGCACGGTATCAGTACCAACTCCTCCCCGCCCGCTTCCTTGAACTGCTCGGCACCGCGGTCGCCAATCTCTTCCAGCGTTTCAATGCAGTCGGCGACAAATGCCGGACACATGACCAGCAGCTTCTTCACGCCCTGCGCCGCCAACTCGTCGAGACGCGCTTCAGTGTAGGGTTCGATCCACTTGGCGCGCCCCAGACGCGACTGGAACGACACCGACCACTTGCCATCGGGAATACCCATGCGCTTGGCAAAAGCGGCAGCCGATTGCAGGCATTGCGCGCGGTAGCAGGTGGCGAGCACTTCTGCGGGCGCGGTCATGCAGCAGTCTTCCTTGATGCAGTGCTTACCGGTCGGGTCCAGCTTGTGCAAATGGCGCTCGGGCAGACCGTGAAAGCTCAGCAGCAGGTGGTCGTGTGGCTGCTCCAGATGAGGGCGTACATTGTCCACCAGTGCGTTCAGGTATTCCGGCTGATCGAAGAACGGCTGCAGCAGTGAGAACTGCATCTTCAGCGATTTGGCGCGTACTACGCGCTTGGCTTCTTCGATGACCGTGGTAACGGTGCTGTCGGCAAACTGTGGATACAGCGGCGCGAGAGTGACTTTCTTGATGCCCTGCTCTGCCAGCCGCGTCAGCACGGTTTCGATGGAGGGCTCGCCGTAACGCATCGCAAGCTCGACCGGGCCGTGATCCCACTCTTTCTTCATGGCCTGTTGCAGACGCTTGCTCAGCACCACCAGCGGCGAGCCCTCATCCCACCAGATCGACGCGTAGGCGTGAGCAGACTGTTCCGGGCGCTTGATCAGAATCAGCGACACCAGCAGCCTGCGCACCGGCCACGGCAGGTCGATGACGTAAGGGTCCATGAGGAACTGATTGAGGTAGCTACGCACATCTGCCACCTGGGTGGATGCAGGCGAACCCAGGTTGACCAGCAACAACGCGTGATCAGTCATGCAACTTCCTAATTCAATGGCTTTCAGTGTCGACCCAGCAGATCCTGCAGGGCAGTTTTCAGATCGGTAAAACGAAACGTGAAACCGGCTTGCTGCAGACGATCGGGGCGCGCCCGTTGCCCGCCCAGCAGCAGTACCGACAATTCCCCCAGCAGCACTTTGAGCGCCAGCGAAGGCATCGGCATGAACGCCGGCCGATGCAGGATGCCTGCAAGGGTCTTGGCAAAATCGCGGTTGCGTACGGCCGCAGGCGCACAAAGATTATAAGGGCCGCGGGCATCGTCGAGATTCAACAGAAAATCAATCGCTGCGATTTGGTCCTGAACGTGAATCCAGGGCATCCACTGCCGACCGTTGCCAATCGGGCCGCCCATGCCGAACTTGAACGGCGGCAACAGTTTCTGCAGAAAGCCGCCACGGTCTGACAACACCAGACCGGTGCGTATCAACACCACCCGCACGCCCAGCGCTTCACCCCGCTGTGCGGTCTCTTCCCAGGCGCCACACAACTGGCTGGCAAAGTCTTCCTTGGCGGGGTGAGACGTTTCGTCCAGCTCACGCTCGCCACTGTCGCCATACCAGCCCACCGCAGACCCGGAAATCATCAGCGCGGGCTTTTGTGTCGCCTTGCCCATCCACGCCAGCAACTGTTCGGTCAGACCGATACGGCTGTCCCAGAGCATCAAACGACGCTTACGGGTCCAGGGCCTGTCGGCAATCGGCGCACCCGCCAGGTTGATGACGGCATCGACGGGCTGATCGCCCAGTTCATCGAGACGGGCAATGCCCTTCACCGATGAGCCGCACAGCTTGGGGACATCAGCGGACCGTCGACTCCAGACGGTCAATTGATGACCTTGGGTGGACCAGTGTCGGCAGAGCGCTCGTCCTATCAAACCAGTACCGCCGGTCAGCAATATGTGCATGGCAGGTTACCTCGCGTGGCGTTCGTGGCAATTGAGTAGTCTATTTTTCAAGGGTGACGCTTATCCAGACAACGAAACCATTGACTGAACCATAGGCCACACCTGAACGGACTGGAGCTTTACTGCCCCGCTCGGGTGGTTGGCCCATTGTCGATTGGCAGCAGACTGAACGTCTTCGACCTTCAAGGTTGCAGAGTGACTCACAACAGAATCGAGAACCACTGCAAGTTATACCAGACAAGAAGATTGTACAGGTTTTAACTACGGCGTAGTCTGTACAGACAAGGTAACGAGGCCCCTATGACTGTCCCTATCGCAATCATCGGTACCGGTATCGCCGGACTTTCAGCGGCCCAGGCGCTCACTGCAGCCGGGCATGAGGTACACCTGTTCGACAAAAGCCGCGGCAGCGGCGGTCGAATGTCCAGCAAACGCAGCGACGCAGGCTCGCTGGACATGGGTGCACAATATTTCACCGCTCGCGACCGGCGCTTTGCGACGGCCGTCAAACAGTGGCAGGCCCAGGGCCATGTCGCCGAGTGGACACCTTCGCTCTACAACTTTCAGAACGGCAGGCTCAGCCCGTCGCCCGACGAGCAGGTTCGCTGGGTAGGTAAACCGGGCATGAGCGCCATCACCCGCGCCATGCGCGGCGATCTGCCGGTGTCGTTCTCGTGCCGCATCACCGAAGTGTTTCGCGGTGAACAGCACTGGAACCTGCTCGACGCGGAAGGCGAGAGCCATGGCCCGTTCAGCCACGTCATCATTGCCACACCTGCCCCTCAGGCCACGCCTTTGCTGGCAGCGGCACCCAAGCTGGCCAGCGTCGTGGCCGGGGTCAAGATGGACCCGACCTGGGCCATCGCGCTGGCATTCAGCACACCGCTGCAAACGCCCATGCAAGGCTGCTTCGTACAGGACAGCCCGGTTGACTGGCTGGCACGCAACCGCAGCAAACCCGAACGCGATGACACGCTCGACACCTGGATTCTGCACGCCACCAGCAACTGGAGTCGGCAGCATCTGGACATGCCGAAGGAAGAGGTCATCGAGCAGTTGCAAGGTGCGTTTGCAGAGATGATCGACTGCACGATGCCCGAACCCGTCTTCACCCTCGCCCACCGCTGGCTGTATGCGCGCCCGGCAGGCTCCCACGAATGGGGCGCGCTTTCCGATGCCGACCTTGGCATTTATGTGTGCGGCGACTGGTGCCTGTCAGGCCGCGTAGAAGGTGCATGGCTCAGTGGTCAGGAAGCCGCGCGCCGGCTGCTGGAACACGCGCAATGAACCAGATCAATCCACGCAAACTGCTGCTGTCGAAATGGACAGCAGCCACGCCGGTCAACCGTGAGAAGCATTTTATGGTGACCGAGCTGTTCAAGGACGAAGAAGGCACAGTGCTGGAAATCGAACTGCAGGCGGTGCTGACCCAACGCAGCGAGCGCCTGCCGTGGCAGGTGCTGCAGGCAGCGGACGTATGGCGGATGGGCTGGAAGTAGCACCTCACTAAAGCGTGGCTGCCTCTCAAGCAGCACGTAGCCCACTGAAGAAACGCTATCTTGCGGGAGGCGGCTTGCCACAACCCGGTGTCTGCCGCGAGACAGCGTTACGCTGGAGAAGTAAGGGCCTCCCACAATCCAGTAATCACTGCCTCAAGCCCCCTTTTCGATCCTCTACAAACAATTTGACTTGTACAGCTATGCACCTATGATGAGTGCAAGTTGTACAGAGCATTTTGTCTGTACAAGTCTTTTGTAGAGGTTGGTGATGTCAACGCCCGTAATCGAAAAGCCCAAACTCGGTATCAGTGCCTGCCTGATGGGCGCCGAGGTTCGCTTCAATGGCGGCCACAAGGAATCGCATCTGTGCACCCGTGCACTGAGCCAGTACTTTGATTTCGTCCAGGCCTGCCCTGAAGTCGCGATCGGTATGGGCATCCCGCGCGAGCCTATCCGGCTGGTCGGTGATGCGGAAAATCCTCGGGCGCTGGGCACGGTCAATCGCGAACTTGACGTCACCGAGGCATTGGCCGATTACGGCACGCAGATGGCCGAAGAATTGGGCGATATCTGCGGTTACATTTTCATGCAGAAATCTCCGTCGTGCGGTCTCGAGCGAGTGAAGGTTTATCGCGAGAACGGCGCGCCGGTCGATGGCGGAGGCACCGGGATCTACGCCAAAGCCTTCTGCGAACGCCACCCCAACCTGCCTGTAGAAGAAGACGGACGCCTCAATGACGCCGTGCTGCGGGAAAACTTCGTGACGCGGGTGTTCGCTTATTCCGCGTGGCAGCAGCTTTTGAAAGAAGGTGTTACGCGCCGCGCCCTGACCGAATTCCACTCGCGCTACAAATATCAATTGATGGCCAACGACCCCGTGCAATACAAGGCACTGGGCAAAATGCTCGGCAGCATGGGCCGCAGTGATCCGAAAGACATCGCCCCACAGTATTTCAGCGACCTGATGACCGCGCTCAAGAAATGCGCGACACGTCGCACCCACACCAACGTACTTCAGCACCTGGCTGGCTACCTCAAGCAGACCATCGGCGCCGAAGACAAACAGGAAATCCAGCAGTTGATCGGCCAGTACCATCAGGGGATCGTGCCCTTGATCGTGCCGCTGACCCTGCTCAAACACCATTTCCGCCAACACCCGGATCCGTATGTGGCGCTGCAGGTGTACATGCAGCCGCATCCGGAAAACCTCAGTCTGCGTAATGCGATTTGACTATGAATGAACTGGATAAGGATGCCCCGGACGACTGGCTGCCGATCCGCGAGGTTGCACGTCAGACCGGCGTCAATGCCGTCACCCTGCGTGCGTGGGAACGGCGTTACGGCCTGATCGTCCCGCACCGTACCGAGAAGGGTCATCGCCTGTATTCACAGGAACACGTCCAGCGCGTGATGATGATTCTCACTTGGCTCAACCGTGGCGTGTCGGTCAGCCAGGTCAAGGCCTTGCTCGACGACGACCTGCAGGACGCGCCCCCGCCTTCGAACGACTGGGATGCGCTGCGCCAGACGCTGCTGATCGCCATTGGTGAGCTGGCCGAGCGCCGGGTCGATGATGTGTTCAACCAGGCCATGTCGCTGTACCCGCCACGCACCCTGTGCGAGCAACTGCTTATGCCGCTGCTGGCGGAGCTGGAACAGCGTTGGCAAGGCAAGTTTGGCGCTCAACTGGAGCGCACCTTCTTTTACTCCTGGCTGCGCAGCAAGTTCGGCGCACGCATCTACCACAACAATCGCCAGCTCAGCGGCAGGCCCGTGTTGCTGGTCAACCAGTCCGACCTGCCGCTGGAGCCACACCTGTGGCTGACGGCATGGCTGGTCAGCAGCGCCGACTGCCCGGTCGAAGTGTTCGACTGGCCCCTGCCCGCCGGTGAGCTGGCGCTGGCGGCCGAATACCTGCAACCGCGCGGCATCGTGCTGTATTCGAGCAAATCCCTGAACGTCGCCCAGCTGCCACGCTTGCTGGCCAATATCGCCTGCCCGGTGGTGTTGAGTGGACCAACGGTGAAGATCCATAACGCCGAGTTGCTCGTAAGTGCAAACGAGGTTGCAGGTCTGACCCTCGTCGACGACCCGCTCAGTGCTCAGATCGAGCTCAACAGGCTCGGCATTATCTAAGGACTCAACATGCAACTGCTTTGGCTGCGCACTGACCTGCGCGTTCATGACAATACTGCCTTGAGCGCCGCCATGGAGCGGGGACCGACCATGGCGGTCTATCTGATCAGTCCGGCCCAATGGCAAAGCCATGACGACGCAGACTGCAAGGTCGACTTCTGGCTGCGTAATCTGGTCGAGCTGGAAAAGGCGCTCGGCAAACTCAATGTGCCGTTGCTGATTCGCGAAGCGGATACCTGGGACAAGGCACCCGAGGTCCTGTCGAAACTGTGCAAGCAGTTCAAGATTGAAGCAGTTCACGCCAACGAGGAATACGGCATCAACGAAACCCGCCGCGACGAGGCGGTGCAGAAGACGCTGGAAGATGCCGGGGTTCATTTCCACAGCCATCTGGACCAGTTGCTGTTTAAGCCCGGCAGTGTTCTGACCAAGACCGGCAATTATTTCCAGGTCTTCAGCCAGTTCAAGAAAGTCTGCTATTCGCGGCTGCACGAAGCGATGCCGCGTACGGTACGCACGCCCAGGCCACAGGACTCTTTGCCGACCAAAAGCGACGCGATTCCGCATACGGTCAAAGGCTTCTCTACGCCGTCCGAAGCACTGCGCAACCTGTGGCCTGCGGGTGAGGACGAGGCGCATCGGCGTCTGTCCGAGTTCACTGACGATCAAATTCATTACTACAAGACTGAACGCGACCTCCCGGCAAAGCCCGGTACCAGTCAGCTGTCGGCCTACCTTGCAGCGGGCGTGGTATCGCCGCGTCAGTGCCTGCACGCAGCGCTGACCAGCAATCATGGTGAATTCGAGACGGGCAGTGAAGGAAGTGTGACCTGGATCAATGAGCTGCTATGGCGTGAGTTCTACAAGCACACGCTGGTCGGCTATCCTCGTGTTTCACGCCATCGTGCGTTTCGCCCCGAAACCGAAGCCTTGCAATGGCGTAACGCGCCTGACGAACTGCTGGCCTGGCAAGAGGCGCGCACCGGTCTGCCGATCATTGACGCGGCCATGCGTCAATTGCTGGAGACCGGCTGGATGCATAACCGACTACGGATGGTCGTTGCGATGTTCCTCACCAAGAATCTGCTGATCGACTGGCGGGAAGGCGAGCGCTTTTTCATGCGCCACCTGATCGACGGTGACCTGGCCGCCAACAACGGTGGCTGGCAATGGAGTTCGTCCACCGGAACGGACTCTGTGCCCTACTTCCGTATTTTCAACCCACTCTCCCAGTCGGAGCGATTCGACCCTGAAGGCGTGTTCCTCAAGCGCTGGCTGCCGGAGCTGGCTGATCTGAACAAAAAGCAGGTCCACAACCCGGCCTCTGCCGGCGGCCTGTTTGGCGTCGCGAATTATCCGGCCCCCATCGTCGACCTGAGCAAAAGCCGCGCCCGAGCGCTGGCCGCCTTCAAGGCCCTGCCCGGCCGCCAGTCGGCGACGGAGAAAGCGGATGACTGATTTCCTGCATCGATTCGCTGAAGGCTTTGCGGCGCTGAACAAGGACAACCTTGATCGGATCGCCGAGCTGTACAGCGATGACGTCTCTTTCAGCGATCCGATGCACGACATCCACGGCCTGGCAGACATGCGGCGTTATTTCGCCGAGCTGTATGCCAACGTCAGCGACCTGCGTTTCGACTTCCATGCGTTCGACGAAGTCAGGTCCGGTGAGGGCTATCTGCTCTGGACCATGCATTACTCACATCCGCGTCTGGCCAATGGCCGCACCATCCATGTCCAGGGCTGCTCGCACCTGAAGTGGCGCGACGACAAGGTTTATCGGCACCGGGACTACTTCGACGCTGGCGCACTGCTCTATGAGCATTTGCCCGTCATGGGTCGGGTGATCAATTGGCTCAAGAAGAGGTTGGCATGAACACTCCTGTTGCTCGACGTATCTGGCTGACCGGTGCAAGCAGCGGTATCGGCCTCGCGCTGGCCATTGAACTGCTCAAGGCGGGCCATCGTGTTGCGCTGACCGCACGCACGCTGGAGCCGCTGCAGAACCTGGCCGCGCAATACCCTACTCAAGTGCTGCTGGCCACCGGCGATATCACCGACGGCCTGCAGGTCACTGCCATTGCGGACCTGATCGCTCAGGAATGGGGTGCGCTGGACACGGCGATTCTCAACGCAGGCACCTGCGAGTACATCGATGCCCGGCAATTCGAAGCCGCGATGGTCGAGCGCGTGGTCCGCACCAACCTGCTGGCCAGCAGCTTCTGCATTCAGGAAGCCTTGCCACTGCTGCGTAAGGGGCGTCGTCCGCATCTGGTAGGCGTAGCCAGTGCCGTGACCTTCCTGGCCCTGCCACGCGCCGAAGCCTATGGCGCGTCCAAGGCTGGTCTGCGCTATCTGTTCGAAGCCCTGCGCCTGGATCTGGCCAGCGAGAATATCGACGTGACCATCGTCAGTCCGGGTTTCGTTGATACGCCGCTGACCGAGAAAAACGATTTTCCGATGCCCATGCGCTGGCCGGTCGGCAAGGCAGCGAAATACATCGCCCAGAATCTGGCACGCGAGAAACGTCCACTGGATATCGCTTTCCCTGCCGCATTCATTTTCAGCATGCGACTGCTGGCCATGCTGCCCGCCCGCGCCAGGTTCGCTATTGGCAAGCGCATGGCACGCTCTTCCGAATCCGGCACGACGTCGAATAAGGACTTTCAATGAAAATCGCCGTAGTCGGCAGCGGCATTGCCGGGCTGACCAGTGCCTACCTGCTCAACCGCTCGCACGATGTGACGGTGTTCGAGTCGTCCGACTGGATCGGCGGGCACACGCACACCGTGGATGTGCAGGTCGATGGTCGTCATCACGCCATCGATACCGGTTTCATTGTGTTCAACGACTGGACGTATCCGAACTTCATCAAGTTGCTCGGCCAGTTGGGTGTGGCGTTCAAACCCACCGAAATGAGTTTTTCGGTACACGATCCGCGTACCGGGGTCGAGTACAACGGCAACAACCTGAACAGTCTGTTCGCCCAGCGCAGCAACCTGCTGTCCCCCAAATTCTGGGGCATGCTGCGC
Source organism: Pseudomonas sp. AC016 (assembly GCF_979253365.1). Classification (NCBI taxonomy): domain Bacteria; kingdom Pseudomonadati; phylum Pseudomonadota; class Gammaproteobacteria; order Pseudomonadales; family Pseudomonadaceae; genus Pseudomonas; species Pseudomonas sp. AC016. The sequence continues at coordinate 4,378,853 of NZ_CEEDCC010000001.1, read as the reverse complement.
GACATTCTGCGCTTCAATCGCCTGGCCATCGAAGACCTGGAAAACCAGCGTATTTCAGCCGACACCACGCTCGGTGACTACCTGAAAGACGGCGGTTACGGCCAGCGCTTTATCGATCATTACATCGTGCCGATGGGCGCTGCGATCTGGTCGATGTCGCTGGCGGACATGCTGGGATTCCCGCTGCAGTTCTTTGTGCGCTTCTTCAAGAACCACGGCCTGCTGTCAGTGACCAATCGGCCGCAGTGGTGCGTGATCGAAGGCGGTTCCAGAAGCTATATCGAGCCGTTGACGGCATCGTTTCGGGAGAAGATTCGTCTGTCCTGTCCGGTCACCCGTGTCGAGCGCGATCAGGACGGCGTGACGCTGCACAGCGCGATGGGCACCGAGCGCTTCGACAAGGTGATTTTCGCCTGTCACAGCGATCAGGCCCTCGCCATGCTGGCCGAGCCTTCCAGTGCCGAGCAAAGCGTTCTGGGCGCGTTGCGCTATGCCGAGAACGACGTGGTGCTGCACACCGACACCCGCCTGCTGCCTGACCGTCGCCTGGCCTGGGCCAGCTGGAATTACCGGCTGGGCGGCGGCGAGCAGCAACTGGCGGCCGTCACGTATGACATGAATATCCTGCAGGGCATCGAAAGCGACACCACCTTCTGCGTGAGCCTGAATCAGAACGCGGCCATCGATTCTGAAAAAGTCATCGGCCGCTATCGCTATGCTCACCCGCAATACAGCCTGCAGGCCGTTGCAGCCCAGGCTCGCTGGGAAGAAATCAACGGCGTCGATCACACCTGGTACTGCGGCGCGTATTGGGCCAACGGGTTCCATGAAGACGGCGTGGTCAGCGGTCTGCGTGTCGCCAAAGCCTTCGGGGAAGCCCTGTGAACAGCGCGCTTTACAGCGGCTGGATCTCGCATCGGCGGTTTGCGCCGCGAGCGCATGCCTTCACCTATCGCATCGGCCTGCTGTATCTGGACCTGGATGAACAGGCCAGCGTGCTCGGCTTATCGCCGCTGGCCGGGAGCAAACGCTTTGCGCCGTTCTCGTTCCGTGAACGCGATTACCTGCCGGAGCTGACAGGCCGTGGTCTGTCGCTGATCGAGGCCGTGCGCGAGCGGGTCAGTGCTGCGCTGGGGCGCACGCCGACCGGCTCCGTTTGCCTGCTGACTCAGGCGCGCAGCTGGGGCCTGTCGTTCAATCCGGTGAGTTTCTTCTATTGCCATGAGGCTGACGGCACGCTGGCCGCCATCTTGTGTGAAGTGACCAACACCCCGTGGGGCGAGCGCTACAGCTATGTACTGCCGGCCGACGGCGAAGGGCATCAGCATTTTGCCGTAGCCAAGGCGTTTCATGTTTCACCGTTTCTGCCTCGCGATCTTGAATACCGCATGAGTTTCAGCCAGCCTGCCGAACGCATCGGCGTGCACATGGCCGACTGGCAGGGCGAACTGAAAATGTTCGACGCCACGCTGAACCTGACGCGCCAGAGCCTGAGCCGTCAAACGCTGCACCGTTACCTGATCACGTTTCCCTGGATGACCGCAAAAACCTGTCTGGCGATTTACTGGCAGGCCATGCGCCTGCTCGCCAAACGCATTCCGATCTTTTCCCATCAGGCCGCCGACGGCGAGTACCGTGCTGCCGCCGCGCAACCCAAGGATTCACGCCATGAAAAGCAGTAGCAGTAGTTTTTCTGCCAATCTGGGTACCAACAGCCTGACCGCCAGCATCCTGCGTCGAGGTGTGCTTCGACAACTGGCAGGCCTGCGCAATGGTCAACTGGTCGTCATCGAAGGTGGCGAGCGCCACACATTCGGCAAGGCAGGCGCCCTGATTCAAGGTGAAGTGCACGTTCTGGATTCTGCCGCCTGGGGCATGATCGCCAGCACCGGCTCGATCGGTGCTGCCGAGGCGTTCATCCACGGGTACTGGACCACGCCGGACCTGACCGCCGTGGTCAGAATCTTCGTCAGCAACCTGGATGTGCTGGACGCTATGGAAGGCGGTTTCGCCCGCCTGACGCGTCCGGTGATTCACGGCCTGCACTGGCTGAACCGCAACACGCGCAAAGGCTCGCAGAAAAACATCGCAGCTCATTACGACTTGGGCAACACGCTGTTCGAGCAATTTCTCGACCCGACGATGATGTACTCCGCCGCCCAGTTCCTGAGCCCGGACGACACACTGGAACAGGCGCAGTTGAACAAACTGGAGCGCATCTGCCAGAAGCTGGCGCTCAAGCCGACCGATCACCTGCTGGAAATCGGCACGGGCTGGGGCAGCATGGCCATCTATGCGGCGCAGCATTATGGATGCCGGGTCACGACCACGACCCTTTCCGCCGAGCAATTCGCCTACACCGAACAACGCCTGAACGAACTGGGTCTGAAGGATCGCGTCACGCTGTTGCTGACCGACTACCGAGACCTGACCGGCGAGTACGACAAGCTGGTGTCCATCGAAATGATCGAAGCCGTGGGCCACCGCTTCCTGCCGACCTATTTCAAGCAGTGCGCCAGCCTGCTCAAAAGCGACGGGCTGATGCTGCTGCAGGCGATCACCATTCGCGAGCAGCGTTACGCGCAGGCCAAGCGCAATGTGGACTTCATCCAGCGCTATATCTTTCCCGGCGGCGCCCTGCCCTCGGTGGCGAAGATGCTCGACATCGTCGGTTCCGACACCGACATGAACCTGCTGCACATGGAAGACTTCGGCCTGCACTACGCTCGCACGCTGCGCATGTGGTACGACAATTTCAGGCACGCCCACGTCAAACTGACCGAACTGGGCTATGACGAGTATTTCCTGCGGTTGTGGGAGTTCTATCTGTGCTACTGCGAGGGCGGCTTTCTGGAGCGCACCATCGGCACTGCACAACTGTTGCTGGCCAAACCCGAAGCATTGCGTGAACCGCTGCTCGGACGTTTCAATGCTTAAGCCGGTCGCCAACGCACTGCTGTTCCAGGCGGGCTGGTTCGCCTGCGTGCTGGGCAGCAACAGTTACTGGCTACTGATTGCCGTCGGCGTGCTGCTGATTCACTTCCTGTGGGTCAGCTCATGGGCGGCCGAAGGGCGTCTGGTATTGCTGGTGACACTGGCGGGCACAGTACTGGACAGTGTGCTGATGACGCTGGGGGTGTTCGATTTCGGCACCGGCGGTTATCTGATCCCGCTGTGGCTGATTCTGTTGTGGGCGATTCTGGGCACCACGCTCAACCATTGCCTCGCCTGGACAGCGACGCCCGTCTGGCGGGCGGCGGTTCTGGGCGCTATTGGCGGCCCGATGTCTTACTATGCCGGCTCACAACTGGCGCAGGTTCATCTTCCGCTCGGGTTCTGGCCCAGCATGACGCTGCTTGCCTTGATCTGGGCAGCTGTGTTCCCCCTGCTTCAGTGGCTGGCAGCAAGCGTGCACGCCAGACACCCGGGAGCTTCCCTCTGAACGACACCCTCATCCCGCTCGTACCTGTCATCGACGAGGGACCAGTGACCTGCTCCACCTGCGCAGCCTGTTGTTGCCAACTGGAGGTGATGCTCATCACCGACACAGGTGTGCCCGAACGCTATATAGATACCGATGACTGGGGTGGCGAGGTCATGCTGCGCCTGGACGACGGCTGGTGCGCGGCACTGGATCGCAACACGATGATGTGCACGATCTATGAGAAACGACCGTTGATCTGCAGGGAATTCGAGGCGGGAGCCGAGGATTGTCTGAACGAGCGCAAGGGGATTGCGACGGCTTATCTTTGATGGTGCTGCAGGTGAGACCTGCAGCTTGCCGGAAGCATGCCAATGCAGCGCATTGGCACGATCAGGTTTGAATCAGAACGGCATTTTGTAGTGAAGTGCGTAGCTTTCGATACCATCGTTCGGCTGTTTGATGCCGGCGTTGGAGTAGTGAGTGGCACGGATGCCGACCTCATGACCGCCCGCGAAACGCAGACCGAAACCGACACGGTCTTCGAAGTTGAAGGCCGAGCCAAACTTGCGATCTTCAACCTGAGTGTTCGAGAACACGGAAACACCGATACCTGCCTCGATGTAAGGCTTCACGCTGCCGCCTGCGAACTCATAGACCAGAACCGGAGAGAACGACAGACTGTGGTTGTCTTTGTAATCCTTGCCGTCCCAGTAGGTGTAGGCACCATCCCAGTAACCGGTCAGACGACCCACGTCGCTTTGCAGCCAGGTCTTGTCCCAATCGAATTGAACGCCCAGACGATAAGTCATGGTCGATTCGCCGGTCTGACCGACCGAAAACTCGACGCCATCAGCCTGCGCCATTGAAACTTGCCCCGCCAGGATGGCTGAAAAAACAGCCATGCAAAAGAATCTCTTCATGAGAAACGCCCTAAATTGTATGAAGTGTTACCAGTATTAAATTTGGTCAGTCGCGCTTATAGAAATCGCAGACGAAGCGTTAGTTCAGCCCCGAAACGATTTTTTTCACGTTTTTTTTACAAATGGAAGCTTCTCACATTACTGGAAGTTTTCCACAGGTTGCGTAGGACTTTTCTGAATTTGTCAGGATCGTCACTGGACCAATACAACGTCTCGCGAGCAGGGCCACCGGCGAGCAGACCATTTGCGGCAAGGAGACGCTCAAGCTGACGCGCCACCGCAGCACCGGTATCGATCAGGGCGACCGACTCGGGGAGCATTTGCTGCAACAGCGGTTTGAGGAAGGGGTAATGCGTGCAGCCCAGAATGACAGTGTCGCAACGCTCGACCAACAGAGGCTCGACGTAGCGACCAAGCAACTGGCGAATCTGCGGGCTGTGCAGATCACCGGTTTCAATCAGCTCGACCAGCCCCGGGCAGGGCTGGGTCACGACACGGACATCACTGGCGAACCTGTCGAGCAAGGCGGCGAAACGGGCGCTCTGCAGCGTTCCAGTCGTTGCCAGCACGCCTACAACGCCGCTGCGGGTCGCCTCGGCCGCCGGTTTGACCGCAGGCTCCATGCCCACGATGGGCCAATCCGGGTAAAGCTGACGGATATGGGCAACGCCTGCCGCAGTGGCCGTATTGCACGCAACGACCAGCGCCTTGGCACCCTGCTCGCGAAAGAAACCGGCAATGGTCAGGCAGCGCTCGACGATGTACTCGGGGCTTTTTTCGCCATACGGAATGTGGCCGCAATCGGCCAGGTACATCAGCGATTCGTGGGGCAGCCTCTGACGAATCTCGCCCAGCACCGACAGGCCACCGACACCAGAGTCGAACACCCCGACCGGAGCGTCGCTGCCATAGCTCATGTGAACGTCAAGCATGCTCGCCCTGCCCGCTTGCCGCACCGCAGACGCTGCAACCGGGGTCACGCTTGACCTTCAATTCTCGAAAACGGGTGGTCAGGGCATCGATCAGCAACAAGCGGCCCACCATCGGTTCGCCAAAACCTGCGAGCAGCTTCAAGGCTTCAAGGGCCTGCAGGCTCCCCACCAAACCGACCAGTGGGCCGATGACACCGGCCTCACTGCAGGTCAGTTCAGCCTCGCTGCCATGCCCGTACAGACAGTGGTAACAGGGACTCTCGCTGCGCCGCGGGTCGAACACCGACAGCTGACCTTCGAGCCGAATGGCCGCGCCGCTGACCAGCGGCTTGCCAGCCATCACGCACGCAGCATTGACTGCCTCGCGGGTCGAGAAGTTATCGGAGCAGTCCAGAACCAGATCCACGGCTTGTACCGCGGCGCTCAATGAATCGACGTCCAGCGCTTCACGATGAGCAACCAGTCTGACTTCGGGGTTGATGGCGGTCAGACGCGCGATGGCCGAATCCACTTTGGCCATGCCGACACTCTGGGTGTCATGAATGATCTGGCGTTGCAGATTGGTCAGATCGACGCTGTCGAAGTCTGCCAGATGCAACTCGCCGACCCCGGCGGCCGCAAGATAAAGCGCGACCGGCGAGCCCAGCCCGCCGAGCCCGACCACTAGTGCCCGGCTTTTGCCGAGGCGCAACTGTCCTTCGATATCGACGTGTTGCAGCAGAATCTGCCGGCTATAGCGCAGCAGCTCCTGATCACTCAGCACGGCACGCATCCGAAGGTAATACGCTCATGTTCACCCAGATCACGGCGGGTCTGAATGCGCTCGAAACCATGACGGATCAGCAACTCGCGCACTGCTGGACCCTGGTCATAGCCATGTTCCAGCAACAACCAGCCGCCCGGACTCAGGTGAGCAGGCGCCTCGCTGATGATGGTGCGCAGATCATCCAGACCATCGGGACCTGCCGTCAGCGCACTGCCTGGTTCGAAACGCACATCGCCCATCGAAAGATGCGGATCGGCTTCAGAGATGTACGGCGGGTTGCTGATGATCAGGTCGAACTGCCGACCTTCCAGCGCACTGAACCAGTGGCTGTTCAGAACTTCGGCGTTGTCCAGCTGCAGACGCTGGCGATTGCGTTCGGCCAGTTCCACGGCTTCAAGCACACGATCAACGGCGGTGATCTTCCACTGCTGACGGTCATTGGCCAGGGCCAGACCGATGGCGCCGGTGCCTGTTCCCAGGTCGAGCACTTGAGCGGGTGCGAACGCAGGCACCAACTCCAATGCAGCCTCGACCAGCATTTCAGTCTCGGGTCGTGGAATCAGGGTGTGCGGCGCAACTTCGAGGTCGAGCTTCCAGAAGCCTTGCTGACCCAGGATATAGGCAACAGGCTCGCCGGTACGGCGACGTTGCAGGTAACCCGCGAACGCCAGCGCCGCTTCAGTACTGACAATGCGCTCGGGCCAGGTGTGCAGGAAGCTGCGGGGCTTGCCCAGGGCAGCGGCCAGCAGCAACTCGGCGTCGAGCCGGGCGGTCGGGGAATCGGGAAGCTCAGCGCTTCTTAACAAGCTGGCGATGATGGTCATTTACTCACCCAGTGCCGCAAGTTGATCAGCCTGATATTCAGCGAGTAGCGGCTCTATCACTGCATCGACTCCACCAGCCATGACTTCATCCAGCGAATACAGGGTCAGGTTCACGCGGTGATCCGTTACTCGCCCCTGAGGGAAATTGTACGTGCGAATACGCTCCGAACGATCACCGGAGCCGACCAGCAGCTTGCGCTCGCTGGCAATCGCATTGGCCGCGGCGCTGGTCTGCTGGTCATTGAGTTTGGCAGATAACCAGGACATCGCACGCGCTCTGTTCTTGTGTTGCGAACGCTCTTCCTGGCACTCCACGACGATGCCTGACGGCAAGTGGGTAATGCGGATGGCCGAGTCGGTCTTGTTGACGTGCTGCCCGCCGGCGCCGGAAGAACGGTAGGTGTCGACACGCAGGTCCGCCGGGTTGATCTCGATCGCCTGCTGCTCATCAGGCTCCGGCAATACAGCCACCGTGCAGGCCGACGTATGAATGCGGCCCTGGGATTCGGTTTCGGGTACACGCTGCACACGATGCGCACCTGACTCGAACTTCAGCTTGCCGTAGACGTTCTCGCCTTCGACACGGGCAATGACTTCCTTGTAGCCGCCATGTTCGCCTTCGTTCTCGGACAGTACTTCCACGCGCCAGCCACGTCGTTCGGCATAACGCGAATACATGCGAAACAGGTCGCCGGAGAAAATCGCCGCCTCGTCACCGCCGGTACCGGCGCGTATTTCCAGAAACACGTTACGGCCGTCGTTGGGGTCTTTGGGCAGCAACAGACGCTGCAACTCAGCTTCCAGTTCGACCAACTGCAGTTTGGTCTCCCGGACTTCCTCGACCGCCATTTCACGCATGTCCGGGTCACTGTCCTTGAGCAGTGCCTGAGCGCCTTCGAGATCGGCCACCAGCTTGATGCGCTGACTGTAGAGCGCGATAACAGGCTCTACTTCGGCGTATTCACGGGAATAGGCGCGAAACTTGGTCTGATCGCTGATGACTTCTGCATCGCCCAGCAACGCAGTCAGTTCCTCGAAGCGGTCGCTGAGCACATCCAGCTTGTTGAGCAGTGAAGCTTTCATTGCGGGGTTTTATCCGTCGAGCCCTCACCGAGGGCAAAAAGTTCCTGAGCCATGGCCAGCGCATCGACGCGGCCTTCGGCAGACAGCTTCTTGAGCTGAACGCTCGGAGCGTGCAGCAATTTGTTGGTCAGACCGCGCGCCAGTTGCACCAGCACGTCTTCAGCATTGCTGCCGTTGGCGAGCATACGCTGGGCCTTGCTCAGTTCTTCGTCCCGCAAACGCTCGCTCTGCTGGCGATAGGCGCGCAGCACATCGACTGCCGCCAGCTCACGCAGGCGGGACATGAAGTCCTCGGCTCCGGCACTGACCAGCTGTTCAGCCGCCAGCGCTGCGCCCTGACGACTCTTGAGATTCTCGGCGACGACTTCATGCAGGTCATCGACGCTGTACAGATAAACGTCATCCAGTTCGCCGACTTCCGGCTCGATATCGCGGGGTACGGCAATATCGACCATGAAGATCGGCTTGTGCTTGCGCAGTTTCAGCGCACTTTCAACAGCGCCCTTGCCCAGGATCGGCAACTGACTGGCCGTAGAGCTGATGACAATGTCGCTGTTGACCAGCTCGGCCGGAATATCCGACAGCAACACCGCATGGGCACCGAACTCGGCGGCCAGAATACTCGCACGCTCCAGCGTGCGGTTGGCGACCACGATGCGTTTGACGCCAAGGTCGTGCAAATGCCGGGCGACCAGCGTGATGGTCTCGCCCGCGCCGATCAGAAGCGCCTGACTGCGCTGCAGATCGCTGAAAATCTGTTTGGCCAGACTGACGGCTGCGAACGCTACCGATACCGGGTTCTCGCCAATGGCGGTGTCCGTGCGCACCTGTTTGGCAGCGCTGAACGTGGCCTGGAACAGTCGGCCGAGCAACGGACCGACGGTACCCGCCTCGCGGGCGACAGCGTACGCCGATTTCATCTGGCCGAGAATCTGCGGCTCGCCCAATACCAGAGAATCGAGACCCGACGCCACGCGCATCATGTGCCGCACGGCCTCGTCGTCTTCGTAGACATAGGCGCTGGCGCGCAGCTCATCCAGGCTCAGATGATGATAATCGGCAAGCCAGGCCAGAATCTGATCGGCCACCAGTTCGTCGTGCTCGATGTACAGCTCACTGCGATTGCAGGTTGAAAGGATCGCCGCTTCACGGCTATGCGTCAGGCGACACAGCTGCTGCAGGGCCTCAACCAACTGTTCGGGCGTAAATGCCACGCGCTCGCGAACGTCGACCGAGGCGGTCTTATGGTTGATGCCAAGTGCAAGGAAGGCCATTCAGGGTCGCTGGTTGTGACGTGAAGCCGGCAATTGTCCTACTTCAATAAGCTCAGAACAACCACCGCATATTATTGTCCCACTAGAATCGTTCGTCGCAGGCCGCCTGTGCAGGCCTGCAGCACCGCTAAAATAAGCATTGCAGTACTTTTTCCGACGGCTGTGGGTTTGCCAACAGCCTTGTGTCATGATGATCCAAACCGCAGGTAAGCCGCCCTTCTTATATATGAATAGATTCTCCGCGTTGTTCCTTGCCCTGGCCTTTCTAGGCGGTTGTCAGTCCATGACCCCCGTTGCGTCGCAGCCCGATACTGCGCAGAAAGACACCCCTCCCGCGCCTGAAACCAAGCCGCAGGTTTATGGTTCGTTCACTCAGGAGACCCTCGTCAGCCTGCTGAGCGCGGAGCTGGCTGGCCAACGCAACCGCTTCGACATCGCGCTGGACAACTACGTGACCCAGGCGATCAAGACTCAGGATCCGGGCGTTTCCGAGCGTGCCTATCGCATCGCCGAATACATGGGCGCCGACCAGTCGGCGCTGGAAACTGCGCTGATCTGGGCCAGAAACGACCCGAAGAACCTTGAGGCGCAACGGGCCGCCGCCATTCAGCTGGCGCGCTCCGGCCGATACGACGATTCCATGGCTTACATGGAGAAGGTGCTGCAGGGTCAGGGCGACACGCATTTCGACTTCCTGGCACTGTCCGCTGCAGAAACCGATTCGGATACGCGCAACGGTCTGCTCAAGAGCTTCGACCGCTTGCTGGGAAAATACCCGAATAACGGGCAACTGATCTTTGGCAAGGCCTTGCTGCTCCAGCAGAACGGCGATTCCGAGCAGTCGCTCAAACTGCTGGAAGACAATCCCCCCAAGGAAGGCGAAGTCGCGCCGATCCTGCTGCGCACCCGACTGCTGCAAAGCATGGGCCGCGGCAAGGAAGCACTGCCGATCCTTGAAAAAAGCATCAAGAAATACCCCGAAGACAAACGTCTGCGCCTGACCTATGCCCGCATGCTGGTGGAACAGAACCGCATGAATGATGCAAAGGCGCAGTTCTCCAGCCTTCTGCAGCAGTATCCGGAAGACGATGACCTGCGCTTTTCGCTGGCACTGGTCTGTCTGGAAGCCAAGGCCTGGGATGAAGCGGCTGGTTATCTGGAAGAGCTCATCGCCCGCGGTGCCCACGTCGATTCGGCGCACCTGAATCTGGGCCGCATTCACGAAGAACGCGATGACCCGCAAAGCGCGCTGGATGAATACGCCCAGGTCGGTCCCGGCACTGATTTCCTGACGGCACAATTGCGCCAGAGCGACATCCTGATCAGCAATGGCAACGCCGCAGAAGCCTCCAAGCGTCTGGCCGAGGCTCGCGACTCCCAACCGGAATACGCCATACAGCTTTATCTGATCGAAGCCGAAACCCTGACCAGCAACGACCATGCCGACCGTGGCTGGCAGGTACTGAGTCAGGCGCTCAAGCAATACCCGGACGACATCAACCTGCTGTACACCCGGGCGATGCTCGCCGAAAAGCGCAATGACCTGGCGCAGATGGAAAAGGATCTGCGCTCGATCATCAAGCGCGAGCCTGAAAACGCCATGGCCCTCAATGCACTGGGTTATACGCTTTCCGACCGCACCACGCGCTATGCCGAGGCACGAGCGCTGATCGAAAAGGCTCACTCGATAAACCCCGACGATCCGGCCGTTCTCGACAGCCTTGGCTGGGTCAATTATCGAATGGGCAATCTGGACGAGGCCGAACGCCTGCTGCGCAAGGCCCTCGAACGCTTCCCCGACCACGAAGTCGCCGCTCACCTGGGTGAAGTGCTCTGGGCCAAAGGCCAACAGAGCGAAGCCCGAAAAGTCTGGGCCAAGGCCCTGGAACAGCAACCCGACAGCCCTATTCTGCGCAGCACCCTGCGGCGCTTGACCGGATCAGAGACCCTTTGACGTTATGTTTTTGCGCCACGTAGTTGTATTCAGCCTCATCGCCCTGCTCGCCGGTTGTGCCGGCCTCACGTCCCGCGAATCGGTTCAGGGCAAGGGCGATCCCGCGCAATGGCGCGAACACAAACAGCAACTGAGCAGCCTCGACGGCTGGCAGATCAACGGCAAGGTCGGTATTCGCGCGCCGAAAGACTCCGGCAGCGGCACGCTGTTCTGGTTGCAGCGTCAGGACTATTACGACATCCGCCTCTCCGGTCCGCTGGGACGTGGTGCGGCGCGCCTGACCGGCAGACCCGGCGCAGTTGCGCTCGAAGTGGCCAATCAGGGTCGCTACGAAGCCAAGACCCCTGAAGAACTTCTGCAGGACCAGCTCGGCTGGAGACTCCCGGTTTCTCACCTTGTGTGGTGGGTACGCGGCCTTCCCGCACCAGACAGCAAAAGTCAGGTCATCCTGGACGGCGACAGTCGCCTGGCGAGTCTTGATCAGGACGGCTGGCAGGTCGAGTACCTGAGTTACGTCGAACAGAACGGCTACTGGCTGCCCGAACGCGTGAAACTGCACGGCCAGGACCTCGACGTTACGCTGGTCATCAAGGACTGGCAGCCTCGCAAACTGGGGCAGTGAACATGAACACACCGCAACTGGTTCTGCCCGCCCCGGCAAAACTGAACCTGATGCTGCACATTCTGGGACGCCGCCCTGACGGCTATCACGAGTTGCAGACGATCTTTCAGTTTCTCGATCACGGCGACGAGCTGGGTTTTGCCATTCGCGAAGACGGCGAGATTTGCCTGCAGACCGATGTGCCAGGCGTTCCACACGACAGCAATCTGATCGTCAAGGCGGCCCGGGCACTTCAGGAACAGTCGGGCTGCAAGCTCGGCATGGATATCTGGCTGGAAAAGCGCCTGCCCATGGGCGGCGGCATTGGCGGCGGCAGCTCTGATGCCGCGACCACCCTGCTGGGTCTGAATCATTTATGGAATCTTGGCTGGGACGAGGATCGCCTCGCCGCACTGGGCCTGACGCTCGGCGCCGATGTCCCGGTTTTCGTCCGTGGCCACGCGGCGTTTGCAGAAGGCGTCGGAGAAATTCTGACCCCCGTAAACCCCGAAGAACCTTGGTATTTGGTGCTTGTTCCGCAAGTCGCTGTAAGTACAGCAGAAATTTTTTCAGATCCGTTGTTGACACGCGACTCGCCGCCCATTAAAGTGCGCCCCGTTCCCAAGGGAAACAGTCGAAATGACTGTAAAGCGGTTGTAGAGAGGCGTTATCCAGAAGTACGTAACGCTTTGAATTTGTTAGGTAATTTTACCGAAGCAAAATTAACCGGAACTGGAAGTTGTGTGTTTGGGGCCTTCCCAAACAAAGCTGAAGCTGATAAAGTCTCGGCCCTTCTTACAGAGACCCTTACAGGGTTTGTCGCGAAAGGAAGTAACATTTCGATGTTGCATCGCAAGCTTCAAGATCTGTAGCAGGAATTGAGTGCCAGGCACTCGATTGATTCAATACAGGGGCGTCGCCAAGCGGTAAGGCAGCAGGTTTTGATCCTGCCATGCGTTGGTTCGAATCCAGCCGCCCCTGCCATTTTCCATACTCATCCAGGTTACCCTCAGCCTCTAGGTACTGCGCGTGTCCAAGATGATGGTCTTTACGGGGAATGCTAACCCCGATCTCGCTCGGCGTGTAGTACGTCAGCTGCATATCCCACTGGGTGATGTTTCTGTTGGTAAGTTCTCCGACGGCGAAATCAGCACTGAGATTAATGAAAACGTCCGCGGTAAAGACGTCTTCATCATTCAGCCGACCTGCGCTCCGACAAATGACAACCTGATGGAACTCGTCGTGATGGCTGATGCCTTCCGCCGCTCCTCAGCGTCCCGAATCACTGCTGTGATTCCTTACTTTGGTTATGCCCGTCAGGACCGCCGTCCGCGTTCCGCACGTGTGGCTATCAGCGCGAAAGTCGTCGCCGATATGCTGACCGTGGTGGGTATCGATCGTGTTCTCACGGTTGATCTTCATGCTGACCAGATCCAGGGTTTCTTCGATATTCCGGTAGATAACATCTACGGCTCCCCCGTTCTGGTGGATGACATCGAAGACCAGCGCTTTGAAAACCTGATGATCGTTTCTCCGGATATCGGCGGCGTCGTGCGTGCACGAGCAGTGGCCAAATCCCTGGGCGTCGATCTCGGGATCATCGACAAACGCCGTGAGAAAGCCAATCACTCCGAAGTGATGCATATCATCGGTGATGTCGAAGGGCGCACCTGTATTCTGGTCGATGACATGGTCGATACCGCCGGCACCCTGTGCCACGCGGCCAAGGCCCTGAAAGAGCATGGCGCTGCCAAGGTCTTTGCCTACTGCACACACCCTGTGCTGTCGGGTCGGGCGATCGAAAACATTGAAAATTCCGTGCTGGACGAACTGGTGGTGACGAACACCATCCCGTTGTCCGCTGCTGCACAAGCCTGTAGCCGTATCCGCCAACTGGATATTGCACCGGTAGTCGCCGAAGCGGTTCGCCGCATCAGCAACGAAGAATCGATCAGCGCGATGTTCCGCTAAGGGTTCTCCCTAAGCCTGCATTTCGTCGACGAAAAGCGCCCCGCCCTGGCATCCGGTCAGGGCGGGGCTTTTTTGCCCATATCGCTCTGGCGCTGGTCGCAAACGCCATTGTGAATGTGGTTATTTTGGAGAAACAACATGAACGATTTTACTCTGAATGCTGAACAGCGTTCCGACCTGGGGAAAGGTGCGAGCCGCCGCCTGCGTCGTCTCGCTAGCCTGGTTCCAGCTGTTGTCTACGGTGGCGACAAAGCCCCTGAGTCCATCAGCATGCTGGCCAAGGAAGTTGCAAAACTGCTCGAAAACGAAGCTGCTTTCAGCCACGTTATCGAACTGAACGTTGCTGGTAAGAAGCAAAACGTTCTGATCAAGGCCCTGCAGCGTCACCCGGCCAAAGGCCACGTGATGCACGCTGACTTCGTGCGCGTTATCGCTGGTCAGAAACTGACCGCTATCGTGCCGATCCACTTCATCAACGAAGAAGCTCCGGTCAAGAAAGGCGGCGAGATCTCGCACACTACCACTGAACTGGAAGTGACCTGCCTGCCAAAAGACCTGCCTGAGTTCATCGAAGTTGACCTGGGCGCGCTGGAAATCGGTGACAACGTTCACCTGTCCGAACTGAAAGCCCCTAAAGGCGTTGAGTTCGTCGCTTTGGCACACGGTACCGACCTGGCAATCGCCAACGTCCACGCACCGCGTATCGTCAAAGACGAAGAAGAAGGCGAAGCAGAAGAAGGCGCTGCAGAGTAATTTCATTACTGTGCAGAGTCGGAGTTGCTCAGGAAACATCGCGAGCGATAGCAGGCAAAGCGGGCGGAATCGCGGAGTTTACATCATGGTAAATGAGCACTTTTCGTCCACGTTGCCGCTGTCGTCAGCGGCTTGACCACAACTCCAAAGGAAGGGCCCCTGTCGTGACCGCCATACAACTGATCGTTGGCCTGGGAAATCCAGGCGCTGAATACGAACAGACCCGGCATAACGCAGGGGCTCTTTTCGTTGAGCGTATTGCTGCGGCGCAACGAGTCAATCTCGTTCCCGAGCGCAAATTCTTTGGCCTGACCGGACGCTTCTCGCATCAGGGTCAGGATGTTCGTCTGTTGATCCCCACCACGTACATGAACCGCAGCGGCCAGGCCGTGGCGGCACTCGCCGGTTTCTATCGCATTCCGGTCGACTCGATTCTGGTGGCGCACGACGAACTTGACCTGCCTCCGGGCGTTGCCAAACTCAAAGTGGGCGGCGGCCATGGCGGTCATAACGGACTGCGCGACATCATCGCGCAGCTCGGCAATCAGAACACTTTTCATCGCTTGCGGCTTGGCATAGGCCACCCGGGCGATGCCAGCAAGGTGTCGGGCTTTGTTCTGGGTCGAGCGCCGCGCGCCGAACAGGAAAAGCTGGACGCCAGTATCGACTTTGCCCTCGGCGTGCTGCCGGATATCTTCGCCGGTGAATGGAACCGGGCGATGAAAAACCTGCACAGCCAGAAGGCCTGACATCACTCGAGGGGAAACACCATGGGATTCAATTGCGGCATCGTCGGCCTGCCTAACGTCGGCAAGTCCACCCTGTTCAACGCCCTGACCAAATCCGGTATTGCGGCCGAGAACTTCCCCTTCTGCACCATCGAGCCGAACAGCGGCATTGTGCCGATGCCGGATCCACGCCTTGCCGCGCTGGCCGCGATCGTGAACCCGAAGCGCATCCTGCCGACCACCATGGAATTCGTCGACATCGCGGGCCTCGTTGCCGGCGCCTCGAAAGGTGAAGGCCTGGGCAACAAGTTTCTGGCCAACATTCGCGAAACCGACGCCATTGCTCACGTGGTGCGCTGCTTCGAAGACGAGAACGTGATTCACGTCTCCAACAGTGTCGACCCCAAGCGCGATATCGAGATCATCGACCTCGAACTGATCTTCGCCGACCTCGACAGCTGCGAAAAGCAACTGCAGAAAGTCACCCGCAATGCCAAGGGCGGCGACAAGGACGCGGTGGTCCAAAAGGGCCTGCTCGAGCAATTGATCAGCCACTTCACCGAAGGCAAGCCGGCGCGCAGCCTGATGAAGTCCATGAGCAATGACGAGAAAGCCGTCATTCGTGGCTTCCACCTGCTGACCACCAAGCCGGTCATGTACATCGCCAACGTCGCGGAAGACGGTTTCGAGAACAACCCGCTGCTGGACGTGGTTCGCGCCATCGCCGAAGAAGAAGGCGCAATGCTGGTGCCGGTCTGCAACAAGATCGAAGCGGAAATCGCCGAGCTGGATGACGGCGAAGAGAAAGACATGTTCCTCGAAGCCCTGGGCCTTGAAGAACCCGGCCTGAACCGCGTGATTCGCGCCGGCTACGAAATGCTCCACCTGCAGACCTACTTCACCGCCGGTGTAGAAGAAGTCCGCGCATGGACCGTCCGCGTCGGTGCAACCGCACCTCAGGCCGCAGGCGTCATCCACACCGATTTCGAAAAAGGCTTCATCCGCGCCGAATGTGTCGCCTACGACGACTTCATCCAGTACAAGGGTGAAGGCGGCGCAAAGGAAGCGGGTAAATGGCGCCTGGAAGGCAAGGACTACATCGTCAAGGACGGTGATGTGCTGCACTTCCGTTTCAACGTCTGATCGGAATATTAAGTTTCACGGTGTTTTTTGAAACACTGTGAAACTGACCAAAACCCATTAAAACCGCGCCTTTGCGCGGTTTTTCTGTTTCAGAAAGTCGCATCTTGTTTCTGCCGCTTTCATCCAAGAGGTGAGTAGGTTTTTGAGTACGTGAATTTGCTAAGCGCTAGAGTGGTGAGTACAGTGGGTTTACAGCACACGGAGACTTGAGATTGCTAACCGATGCCCACTGCCGCAGCGCCAAGCCGAAGGAAAAGCTATATCGGCTCAATGACCAACGTGGTCTGTACTTGGAGGTCAAACCTACAGGCGTGAAAGCATGGCGGTATCGCTTCGCGCTGAATGGCAAGTCCAGCATGATCGGACTCGGCGAATACCCGGCCGTGAAACTGTCAGAAGCACGAGAACGAAGCGAAGCGGCACGTAAGCTGGTCAAGGAGGGCGTGAATCCAGCCCAGCAAAGGCAGCTAGACCGGGTTAGGCAAGCAAACGAGGCGACCAATACATTTGATGTCATAGCCAAAGAGTGGTTACAGACCAAAGACTGGGAAGACATCACCAAAAATCGACGCCTCGATATGTTGGAGCGAGTGGTGTTTCCCAACATAGGAAAACTTCCTGTTCGCGAGGTTACCTCAGCTCAGATACTCAGCATCCTCCAGTCCACATTCAAGCGCGGCGCTCCGAGCGTAGCAGCAGAGGCTCGTCGCACCATGTCTGCGGTGTTTGAGTATGCCGTCGCCACGCTCCGAGCCGATAGCGATCCAGTCTGGCCAGTTCGTAAAGCACTGCCCACCAACAAAACGCAGCATAAGACTGCCCTAACCACGGATCAGATCGGCAAGCTATTACGTGATTTCGACAACCACCGTTGCAGCTTCCAGCTCAATTATTGCATCCAGCTGATGTGGTGGACGCTAGGCCGACCGAGCGAGGTAGCCGAAGCCGAATGGGAGGAATTTGATCTTGAAGCAGCGATTTGGCGAATACCTTCGCGAAGAATGAAGGCGCGCAAGGAGCACGTAGTTCCCCTCCCCCGCCAGGCAATCCAGATGCTCAAGGGGCTCCACACCATCACTGGCACCCGGCACCATCTATTCCCTGGCCGAGACAACAGACAGATGCCGATGGCAGTTGCATCGATGCGCCAAGCTTTGAAAGTTATAGGGTGGAGCGGTAAATACAGCCCCCACGGCACACGAACTACTGGTAGCACTCGATTGAACGAGCTCGGATACCGCCCAGACGCCATCGAAGCTCAGCTTGCTCACGCGGATCAGAATAACGTCCGTCGAGCCTATAATCATGCGACGTACTTCGACGAGCGCCGCCTGATGATGCAGGATTGGGCAGATCATTTGGATGTCTGGAGGAAGGGATGAACCAATCACGGTACCTACCCAGCGGCTTTGTCAGCAGCCTGAGCGAGCAGGAGACGAAGATGGTTAATACGGCCGCAGATATCGCTTACAAACGTCGCTCAGCGGGCCTGCCGTCTATTACCCGAATCTATCCGTTCTGCTTAAAGCTGCTTGAGCTTTCGGACGGCTATATGCGACTGAAAAAAGACCAGGAGCGGGCGATTGCTTTAGCTCCTCTCCTAAAGGAGGTTTCGCGCGCGAGCCTAGACCTTCGATCCGCCCTCCAAGCAATTGACCAATGTGGTATTGAAGCGCTGGGGGACGCTTTAGATAGGCGGAATCTCGATGGGGGAGACACTACACAACGGGATATCCGGCTGCCCTCGTCAGACTCTACGCTTGTGTCATGGCTTCAAACGCAGGGACTGGAAGATCTGCAAAAGGCTGCAGCCGGTATGACGGCCCCACGAGGCCGTGGCCGCCAACTCCAAGCACAAGAGCAATGGGCATCACTAGAGTTCGTTCGCCTATGTCACTCCCACGGATGGACCAATGTAAAGGTCGCTAACGGTGGATCAGAGAGCAAAATGGCCCCACGTCCAGAACCGTCGGATGCCGTGATCTGCTTAGCGGCGGTTTTTGAAGTGGCGGGAATCTCATCTATACGCTCGCTTACCCTAGCCAATACTGCTCTTCGATCGTTACGTAAGGGGATGGAGCACGTCGTGCTGCACACGTACGGAACGGAGGCTGACGCATATGAAGAGCATGAGCATTATGATATTTCACTTAAAGCTAGCGTGAGTGAATCACTAAAGCTGCTTTCGGCACTACCCAACTTCATACCAAAAGACCATTGAATCAAGGCGCTCGTTTGCGTTCGGATTGACCTGTCGTTTGCATAGGATTTGATCAGAAAGCCTGATGGCTTTGACAGGCAGGAGTGGATCCAGCTGCAGGTCAGCACCGGCAGAAATCGGCCAGAATTAGCCCTTCGATGATTAAGGAACTCTGGACACCGTAGAGTTATTCAGCTATCTGATGTAAATGTTCTGAGGTGATGACTGGGCGACAAGACTGATGATGGATGACATTGGTACCGTTCGCCAGCCATGCACCAAATTAAGGCGGTGCTAACAGTGAAAGAAATCCTTGGCAGGCTATATTTGTGGCAAATAGCTCTCAATAGAATCGTCGATCTTCTGGCACTTAGGCAGCGCGTGGATCGCTTCTGCAACACTGGACGACCGATGCATATAACCGAGTTATATGATGATGAGCGCAGGAGATTGAAAACTGGCCTACGACTTGATGGGGAGGCATTAAATGGTTTTGAAGAGAAACATGGCACCTTATTCCCTGACATTCATGATATACAGCTTATTGACGAGCTAATAACCGAAGAAATAATCATTAAACTATGCACTATTTTCAACGACGGTTACGGGAAAGCAGGAGTTATTGCCGCAAATAAGAGGCTATTTTGGGAGCCGACTCTCGATGAGATAATTTTACAGGCATTTTCCGGTGACGTTAGAGAAAAGTTCAATAAATTTATAGAAGATGCCAAAGCATACCGAAACAAGCAAGGCGCTCACTTTGACCAAGAAAGCTTTGTGATGACGCACGGAAATAAGAAACCCAATGAAGACGGGGTTATTTATAGCGTGGGGTGGACCAACGCCTTGTTGACGTTTGACTGGAGCTTTGTAAGCGACACAATTCCAATTTTTAATAGATCCTTAAATAACCACATTAAAAGCGTTCAAAAGGAAGCTGGCATAATTTAGGGGATGGCTTGGAAACATACAATTAGTTAAAGTCGTTCACTTCGCTCACAGGAAGGAGCTAAGCCCGTCCCTTAAGACTCTTGCCTGTCCTGAGCGGCAGCGCGGCAGAGGGTGAACGGCCGAATTGAGGGAAATGCTCTGTGTATACCAGCGTCAGGATTTGCGCTGATCTCTAAAATATGTCTTTTTTAAAAAACATCTACTAAAGCTCACACCTCGTATGCATAATATTTCTAGAAAACTGAGCTGCTCGAAGAATTGCTCTCTCATTAACCTCAGAGTTCCTCAGCAAGGAAGGTTCATACGAGTAACGTAAGTTTGCGAGATCGTATAGCTCCCTATAGACTTCGGCCCCCATATTATGATTGCAACGCTCACATAGTGTTACCAAATTTCTAAAGCTAGTTTCCCCGCCTTGCGAATATGGTCTTACATGCTGCAAAGTTAGCCCGTCAGATTCGGCGCAATTAACACAGTGATTTCCATCTCTATCTAATATTCTTTGTTTAAACTTTCCTCGAAAACTTCTTTTACGAATAGATGCCGATGCCAGCTCGATATCGGTAAAAGACCCGTAAGGAGAGATAAGGCACTTTCGTTTTTTTATCCAGTGAGCCATGTATTGCCTCACATACTTTTCATCTGCAATTGCCCATCCCTGAATACAAGTCCAGTCGTAATAGCTTTCTTCGCTATTAACGACAATATAACTTACTCCTAACTCCTTGAGGGCGCTAGGAAACACCTCGCTGTTCACCAACGAAGGCTTTCGAGCCTCAAGGCCGTTTGAGTCGGGCGCGCTACCTGATGTTAAAGTTGAAAAATAACCATAGCCGCCACAGACTAATTTAAGATCAAAGGCATAGCCATTCATGTAAACCTTCCATAGGAAACTTGTGGTTTCTCTCGGTCCGTCTTATCAGTTCCGGAAAACGGCGTAAGGTGCCTTTAGCGTAGCGCCATCGCGACGGCATGCAAAGATAATTGTTCCTGATCTGGCAGGCGTATCTGCCTGACTCCTTTTTGCCGATTCTGTTGACAACATCGGCTGCGGTTTTCAGGGCAGATAAGTAAGCGCACGAGCTTGAAATCTTAAATGGCTGCACAGGTGTTCGGACACGGATTTCACGTAGCCGCGCGAATACAGTTTCCTTCACCGCTCGGCTTCCGGGGGATGCAATTGCGCAGCAGACCTCTCTGACTATCGGTACCCATAACGTCTTTCGCTCTTTTACCGGGCCCAAGGTGAGTAACGGGTGGTTCACACATGAGCTAGCCGTAGCTCATAGCTGAGCGATAGCGATCTCGAAATGTTGCTACGAAACATCGGAAGCCATACCTGTTTAAGACAGGCCGCTGTACACACACCCGACGATCAAGGTTGACCTCGCTAGCCTACTGGTGGCGCACATATCCATCAATTCCCATCGCTGGGCATTTGTGCAAGCAGGCTGAATGTGGTTACATCTGTAAATTCGATTATCCACATATGCAGAGCAATTGCTTATGAGCCTTGCACCACACACATTCTTCAAGTGCTTGGGTGATGAAACCCGCGCTCGGATCATGCTCATGCTTTCGGCTGAGGGTGAGCTGTGCGTGTGCGAGTTGATCTGGGCACTGGACGATAACCAGTCGAAGGTTTCGAGGCACCTGGCCCAGCTGCGTGCCTGCGGATTACTAGCGGATCGCAGGCAGGGTCAGTGGGTTTACTACCGCCTGCATCCCGAGCTTGAACAGTGGGCACTTGATGTTCTGAATGTCACTACGCAGGCACACCAGTCATGGGTTACCGACCATCAAGGACGGCTGGCCTCCATGGAAGACAGACCCGTGCGCCAAGCCTCCTGCTGCTGACCTCCGACCTGGAACATACCCATGCTCATCGCAGCATCGATTTTCGTAGTTACGCTCGTCTCTGTTATCTGGCAACCCAAGGGGTTAGGTGTCGGCTGGAGCGCGGCAGCGGGTGCCGTTCTGGCACTACTGACTGGCGTCGTAAGTCTGGGGGATGTGCCGGTTGTGTGGCACATCGTCTGGAACGCTACCGCGACCTTCATTGCTGTGATCATCATCAGTTTGTTGCTCGATGAAGCGGGATTCTTCAAGTGGGCGGCGCTGCATGTAGCTCGCTGGGGTCAGGGCAACGGTGGACGCCTGTTTGCGCTGATGATCCTGCTCGGTGCAGCCGTTTCGGCACTGTTCGCCAATGATGGAGCCGCACTGATTCTGACCCCAATCGTCATCGCGATGCTGACAGCGCTGCGCTTTAGTCCGGCATCGACCCTGGCATTCGTGATGGCCGCAGGTTTCATCGCTGATACCGCCAGTCTGCCGATGGTGGTGTCCAATCTGGTGAACATCGTTTCGGCAGACTTTTTTGGCGTGGGTTTTGGTGAGTACGCCTCAGTGATGTGGCCGGTAAACCTGGTGGCGGTGGCCGCGACGCTGTTCATGCTCTGGATGTTCTATCGCAAGGACATTCCCGCCCAGTACGACGCTAATCAGCTTGAAGCCCCAGATGCAGTGATTCGTGACCGGGCGACATTCATTGCTGGCTGGTGGGTGCTTGGTCTGCTGCTGGTTGGCCTTTTCGCACTGGAACCGTTAGGCATCCCCATCAGCGCCGTCGCTGCTGCGTGTGCGGTGATCCTGCTGGTCATCGCAGGTAAAGGCCACATCATCTCCACGAGAAAGGTCATCAAGCACGCGCCCTGGCAAATTGTCGTGTTTTCGCTGGGCATGTATCTGGTGGTCTATGGCCTGCGTAATGCCGGGCTAACCGACTCGCTCTCGGCGCTGTTGAACATTTTTGCCGAGCATGGCCTATGGGCCGCTACCTTGGGTACCGGTATCACCGCTGCGCTGTTGTCCTCGATCATGAACAACATGCCGAGTGTGCTTATCGGCGCTCTGTCCATTCAGGGCAGCGACGCTACGGGACTGGTACGTGAGGCCATGATCTACGCCAACGTCATCGGTTGCGATCTTGGCCCCAAGATCACGCCCATCGGAAGTCTGGCCACGCTGTTGTGGCTGCATGTGCTGTCGCAGAAAAATATCCGCATCACTTGGGGCTACTACTTCAAAGTCGGCAGCATCCTCACCCTTCCTATCTTGCTGGTAACGCTGGTGGCACTGGCGTTGCGGCTGAGCATCCCTGTCTAGGAGAAACCCATGAAAGTACTATTTATGTGTACGGCAAATAGCTGCCGGAGCGTTCTCTCGGAGGGGTTGTTCAACCACTTGGCCCCGAGCGGTTTTACTGCCGTCAGTTCGGGCAGCTTCCCAAGCGGGCAGCTGAATCCCCGCGCCGTGAGCACGCTGCGAGCGCTAGGCATCGATACCACACATCTCTACAGCAAAGGCTCAGAGGTTTTTTCGGACTCACCACCGGATGTGGTGATCACCGTGTGTGATAAGGCTGGAGGCGAACCCTGCCCGGTCTATTTCGGGCCTGCTGTCAAAAGCCACTGGGGGCTTGCCGATCCTTCCAATGTTGAAGGAACAGATAGCGAAATCCAGGCCGCATTTGACGCAACCGTCGTCCAGATTAAAAAGCGTTTCGACGCATTCTTCAGTCTGGTTCATTCGGCGCTCACACCGCAGGAATTGAAGCGCGAACTAGATCGAATAGGTGAACTGTAATGGACGAATTTTCCTTGGAAAGCAGTCTAGATCTACCTAACCTGGATCAGTCGCTAATCGACGTCGCCACACTGGATCGCCTGCAAGGCAACGAGCAACCGACGCACAAGCCACGCATCTTGTTGCTGTATGGCTCAACCCGTGAGCGCTCTTTCAGCAGGCTACTGGCCCAAGAGGCCGCGCGCATCCTGACTCTAATGGGAGCCGAGGCCTTCATCTTTGATCCCTCGGGTCTGCCTCTCCCTGATGACGCTCCGGAAGACCATCCAAAGGTTAAAGAGCTGCGGGATCTGGTTCTGTGGTCAGAGGGACAGGTGTGGTGTTCGCCAGAGCGTCACGGTGCAATGTCTGCTGTGTTCAAAGCCCAGATCGACTGGATTCCTCTCACGATGGGCGCTGTCCGCCCCAGCCAGGGCAAGACGCTGGCGGTCATGCAGGTCTGCGGTGGATCACAGTCGTTCAACACGGTAAACCAGCTGCGGATCCTCGGGCGCTGGATGCGGATGATCACCATCCCAAACCAGTCGTCAGTACCCAAGGCCTTTCTGGAGTTCGACGACGCAGGGCGTATGAAGCCATCTGCCTACTACGACCGTGTTGTGGACGTGATGGAGGAACTGGTGAAGTTCACGCTGATGGTTCGGGGCCGGGAAACGTATCTGGTAGACCGCTATTCGGAGCGCAAGGAAAGCGCCGAGGCACTCTCGAAACGAGTCAATCAAAGATCGATTTGAGCGACCAAGGGGATAGAGAATGAGCAACACCACAGTAAGGAATGCGCAGATTTCGGACGCTCAAGCCATCCAGGCAATTTACGCACCGATGGTTGAACGCACCGCGATTTCGTTTGAGCTTGAGCCCCCTACCGTCGAAGAGATGGCCAAGCGGATTGGGTCGACTTTGCCGACTTACCCGTATCTGGTAGCGGAGCGAGACGGCCAAATCATCGGCTATGCATATGCCAGTCAGCATCGGGCTCGTGAGGCCTATCGCTGGTCGGTCGACGTCACCGTTTATATATCGCCAGAAGCGCACCGTAGCGGGGTCGGTCGGGCACTGTATGACGTGTTGCTACCGACATTGAAAAGGCAAGGCTTTCACGCAGCCTATGCCGGGATAGCGCTGCCTAACGATGGCAGCGTGGGGTTGCACGAAGCACTTGGCTTCGCTCACATAGGTACGTATCCAGAAGTAGGATTCAAGCAAGGCGCTTGGCATGACGTTGGGTATTGGCGTATTGCGCTTGATGTTTCGAGTCCGCCGAAACCCACTCTGCCGTTTATGGATATCAGTCCGCAGGTTTAGGTTGCGCAGGTCGACTTGATGGGCTGCGAGTGGCAATCAGGGCTAGTTTGACGGTCGAGAAGATATTGGCTTTTTCTCATGTCACTTGGCTCTCGCGAGTTCTGTGAAATCGACCGGCTGCTTATGGCCGAAAGCTGCCCTTCGTATTCGGCCGCTTTGGAACCTCATGCAGCCTTTGGAGGATCAGACGGACTTTGGCACATGGGAGTAGGATGTGCTCCGGATCCTCAGGGCCTCTGAGTTTCGCGAGACAATCGACCCGGCTTGCAGGACCAACAGCCGTGGTAGCCAATCACGAACTCATGAGATAATTACTAAACATCGCAGCGTTAAGCCTGGCTATGCGTTGCGGTTTTCAGAGCGTGGAATCGAAAGTTTTCCGCAGAAACAATTGCCCTGATTCAGGAAGGTAGGCTGCCCTGGGCGCTAGGCTCAGTTTCACTACACGTCGTGGGCTCGCTGGTAATGACGGCTGCCGGGCTTCTGTCCTATCAAATAATCAACACGCGCTGAGGAGAGGAACATGAAAGCTTTTCTGGTGACCTTCTTTACTCAACAGAATCGTCGCTATCAGGGAAAGATGCTCGGCGACTGGGTCGTTGATTTGGCGAAAGAAATGGGACTGCGGGGTGCGACTCTGTCCACAGGTATCGAAGGCTTTGGGCATACCGGCCGGCTGCATTCCTCGCATTTTTTTGAACTAGCGGATCAGCCTACCGAAATTCGTATGGCCATTACCGAGGACGAATCTGAACAGTTATTCAAGCGATTGGAGCTTGAAGATATCTCGTTGTTTTACATAAAAACCCCAGTTGAGCTGGGCTTCGTCGGAACAGAGGTCACCTAGTTTGGCCCTCTTTCGTAAGCGGTGACTCGAAGACGCCTTCGCTTGCCTCGTACTCCGAAACACGATTTTACATTTTGGACAGACCTAGCTAAGATCGGCGCATTGGAGATGGCATTCCTCCATTAACAAACCGCTGCGCCCGTAGCAGCTGATGATGCCTACAGAAACCTGATCAATCAGGTCTGTAGGCGTTCGCGCTCAGATTCCCTTTTTGGTCAGGCCCACCTACTTTTTTGTGGCTGGCCAAATGTCTAAATTTCGACGACCTGAACAACTCGACTTACTGCCCTATATAGCGAAATGGCTTGCGCTTGCAGGTCTTGTAGCTCTTTTGGCAGGCTCTGCTTCTGCGTTATTCCTCCTTTCCTTGGATCATGCCACCCAGTGGCGAGAAACCCATCCTTTGGTGATCTGGCTCCTGCCAGTGGCTGGCTTTGCTGTGGGACTTGCATATCACTTGATAGGCAAACCCGTTGATGCCGGAAACAACCTGATCATCGATGAGATCCATGATCCTAAGAAGATCGTGCCTTTGCGCATGGTGCCGATGGTGCTGATTGGAACCGTGGTTTCCCACCTTTTTGGTGCATCTGTGGGACGTGAGGGGACGGCGGTGCAAATGGGCGGTGCCCTTGCCGATCAACTGACGCATGTCTTCCGTCTGCGCCGCGAAGACCGTCGGGTGATTCTCATGGCCGGTATCAGTGCTGGCTTTGCGTCCGTCTTCGGCACCCCTCTTGCCGGGGCTTTATTCGGACTTGAAGTATTGGCCATTGGACGTATGCGTTACGACGCGCTTTTCCCTTGCGTGGTTGCGGCAATCGTTGCTGACCAGGTGGGGCAAGCCTGGGGCGTGGTTCACACGCATTACGTCATTGGCGAAGTGGTTCCGGTGCAGCTGTGGAGCGTCATGGCTGTGGTGGCAGCTGGGATTGTCTTTGGCCTTACCGGCCTGCTATTCGCGACTGCGACCCACAAGCTCGGAGCCTTCGTTAAGCGGCTTATCACCTATTCACCATTAAGACCCTTCGCCGGCGGCCTGCTGATCGCAGTCGCAGTGTGGGCGCTCGGTAGTAACCATTACATTGACGTTGATAAGTACATCGGGCTAGGCATTCCGAGCATCGTCCAATCCTTTCAAATACCAATGGCCCCTTGGGATTGGCTTGGAAAGATGGTGTTCACCGTTGTCTCCTTGGGCACTGGATTCAAAGGCGGTGAAGTGACACCGCTGTTTTACATCGGTGCCACCTTGGGGAATGCGCTGGCTCCCCTCTTGCACCTTCCCTTCGGCATGCTGGCTGGTATCGGCTTTGTCGCCGTCTTTGCCGGTGCAGCTAATACGCCACTGGCAACCATCGTTATGGCCATGGAGCTCTTCGGGCCCGAAATTGCTCCGCTTGCAGCCATTGCCTGTATCGCAAGTTACCTCGTATCCGGACACACCGGGATCTATCACGCCCAGCGCGTCGGCCACAGCAAGCATCACCGTCCTCTTCCGGAGGAAATCCGGCTCTCTGATATCAAGCAATTTCATGCTCAAAGTGAATCCGCCAGCGAGCGGAAAGTGACTCTTGCGGGGGAAGAGAAATGATTGAACATCACCAAGATCGCCTGACAGCTTTGCAACTCTATTTTCCTGGCGCTAGCCGGGCTCGCGTGACCAGCTTCTGGCACCACCTAAGCGCACCTGCACTAGCCCAGCACCTCCTTAAAGTTGCTCAAAAAGCAAAAATTGAGCAGGTCATGCTCAAGACGATTTCTGCAGGTTATTTGCCAAGCTATCGCATCTCCCATCATCACCCGGAGCTTGGCGATATGCGTCATCCCCAGTGTCTGGAATTGCTAGATACAGAGGACAAGCTGCGCGCATTCCTGCGCGACCACGCTGACGAGTTACGCAAAGTGCGAGCAGTTCTTCTCTTATGTGAGTTACCGCTCACTGACGCGTCGTAATTCAGTTTGAAAACAGCTCGGAAATGAAGAGGTACGGCCGACCGAAGCGTCGGTCACTCGCGACATTAGAGGATGTAGCTATGAACGGCTTTCAACTGACGTTTTTCACCGAACAGAGTACCAACTACCAGCACCTTCCACTGGGAGAGTGGTTGGTCGAGTTCGCCAAGCGAGAGGGCGCGTTGGGTGCGACGTTGGTGAGCGGTACAGAGGGGCTAGATCATTTGGGGCATTTGCATACGGCGCATTTCCTCGGCGGTGCCGACCATCCCGTCACGGTGACTATATCCACTGATGAAATTGGGTGCGACAGGTTGCTGGAGGCATTGGCCAAGGAGTCGTTTTCACTGAGCTATATCAAATTGCCCATCGAATACGGTCGAGTGGGCCAGGCGAAAAACTAAAAAACGCACCTTGTTGGACAACCAATAAAAAGGATAAGCGCCATGTACCGAGTTTATAACCTACGTCCACAGCCAGCCCCTGCTAACTGGGCTCGTGACAACAAGCCGCTTCTCGTAGGACTGGTTTTCTGGTCACTTTTTCTGGCCGGCATCGCAGGCAGTCAAAAGGTCTCGAGCGAGGGGTGGTACATCGTCACCTCGCTCGAAGGCGCATTGGTTACGCTGCGTATGCCCAGTGAGAAGTCCTGCAAGGCCGACGTAGCCCAGACCTGCGTACCGGGCTACGAGCTGAGAGCACAGCAACATTGAGCGCGATGGCGGTTGGCAATCCAAAGATGAGATCGCGAAATGGAGCTCACCGACGTCGGCTCATCAAAATCATTTTAGAGAATTGGGAGACCACATGAGCGCAGTGACGCTGAGCATCGTATTCGGGCTTGTGATGGGCAGGTTTTTCACAGGATCCGTCTATGAGTTCGCCGCGCTTTTCATCGTAAGCGTTGGAGTGTCCTTGCTGACCTTTCATCTGCTAAATCAAAGGCGCGTCAGGCTACAAGCCCAGACGGCGTATTGCTGCTCTGTAATGGTTGCTTCAAACCAAATGATGGAGCTTTTCCAGATGGCAAAAAGAGGGCAGTTCATGCCCTTGGTGGGAGAGATTCCTGAACTAATTATTGGAGGCTTCTTGGTTCCCGCAATCGCGGTGTCGGCAGTGCAGCTGTTCAGGATACTCATGGAGAGCTGACGTCCGACATAGAGGCCTCTCAACGGTTTCACATCGTTAATGACGTTCCCGAATCGTTACTTGGAGAAAATCTATGAAAACGCAAATCCAGGCCATTCATGCACGTGAAATTCTCGATTCACGCGGCAACCCTACCGTTGAAGTCGACGTCACCTTGGAGTGCGGCGCCATGGGCCGGGCTTCAGTACCGTCCGGTGCCTCTACAGGCGCTCACGAAGCAGTTGAGTTGCGTGACCAAGATATACAGCGGTATTCCGGCAAAGGAGTTTTGAAGGCCGTTAGCAATGTAAATACCGAAATATTTGAGTCTTTGAGAGGCCTGGATGCGGCTGACCAGGAACAGATTGATCATCTGATGATTAAGCTGGATGGAACCTCTGATAAATCCAGGCTTGGAGGAAACGCGATCTTAGGCGTGAGCCTCGCCGTTGCCAGAGCGGCGGCTTCTGCGCTGAACTTGCCCTTGTTCCAATATCTGGGCGGCGAGCAAGCAGCAAGAATGCCCGTCCCAATGTTCAATATTCTCAATGGCGGTGTTCACGCCAACTGGCAAGGCCCTGACTTTCAGGAATTCATGATTGCACCTACAGGGGCTGGCAGTTTCAAGGAAGCCTTTCGTTGGGGCGCTGAGGTGTACCACGAGCTGAAAGTAGTGCTTAAGGACGCCGGCTACTCAACTGCGGTCGGAGACGAAGGCGGCTTTGCTCCGACGCTCAAGAAAAACTCAGATGCCATTGAGCTGATCATCAAGGCAATTGAAAGGGCCGGTTACGCCCCTGGATCTCAGATCGAGATCGCTATCGATCCAGCATCCAGCGGTTTCTATGAAAACGGTCTTTACCATCTGCGTTCGGAAGGTCGGAAGGTAGATGCCCAAGAGCTGATTAGCCTCTATTCCTCCTGGGTCGACAAGTACCCGATTGCGGTACTGGAAGATGGCCTCGCGGAAGACGATTGGTCGGGCTGGAAGCTATTGAATACTGCGCTGGGTGACCGGATCGAGTTGGTTGGAGATGACCTATTTGTCACCAATGTCGAACGGATTCAGCGAGGCATCACAGAAAACGTCGCCAATGCCGTATTGATCAAACCTAATCAAATCGGAACGCTGACTGAGACCAAAGCCGCCATCGAAATGGCCTATGGGGCAAATTGGGGGGCGATGGTTTCTCATCGTAGCGGGGAGACGGTGGACAGCTCCATCGCTGATCTGACTGTCGCGATGGGGACTGGCCATCTCAAGACAGGAGCTCCATGCCGGGGGGAGCGGGTCGAGAAATACAATCAGTTTCTGCGAATAGAAGAGCATCTTGGCAGCCGTGCGTTTTATGCAGGACATGATGCATTCGTGCGCTGACGGCCTATCGCCGCTAAACCTGTTGGACTGGTTACCGTAAAAAATGAACCACGTATAGCTGTTGGCAAAAACGTCAGTGGCATTGGCCTTTCCTAGACGCTTGGAGATATGAGCATGAGCTACACGGATATTCCAGCTGGTAACGCGATCCCCGATGACTTCTTCACCGTTATCGAGATTCCTGCAAACCACTCGCCGATCAAGTACGAGGTGGACAAGCCAAGTGGACAGATCTTCGTTGATCGCTTCCTCAGCACGCCGATGTTCTACCCGGCTAACTACGGGTTCATTCCAAATACCTTGAGCGATGACGGCGATCCTTTGGACGTCCTCGTGATTTGCCCTTACCCGGTATCACCTGGCGTTGTCATCCGCAGTCGCCCAGTAGGTGTGATGTACATGACGGACGAAGCTGGTGCGGATGCCAAGGTAATCGCAGTGCCTCATGAAAAACTCAGCTCTATGTACAGCAATGTAAAGGAATGCTCTGACCTCCCTGCGTTACTCCTCGCACAGATTCAGCACTTCTTCGAAAACTACAAAGCGTTAGAGCCGGGTAAGTGGGTGAAAATGGGCCGCTGGGGGAGCGCAGACGAAGCGCGGGAAGATATTCGTAAATCGGTAGCGGCCTATAACCTGAAGAAGGAGGCTTCCAAGTAGTGTTACTCAATCAGAAGAGCGCAGAGCAGGAAATTTCTCTGAAGGTAAGAGAAGACTTTCTGCTGCTGCCGAAAACTGCTGAATTGACGCGCTGGGTAATGGCCCAGTCCACGGGCGAAAGAACATTACCGTATTTCGATCCACTGGATGGCGGCGTCTTCGCAAGGGTATTGATCTTGTTGGAATCGCCCGCTCGAACGGTCAGTCTTCCACGGTATGTCTCAAGAGACAATCCGGGGCCTGCACAACGCAACCTGAAAGGTTTCATTGAGCAGGTTGGACTGGCACGTCACAAAACCGTCCTTTGGAATTTGTACCCTTGGTTACCAGATCTCGATAAGCCCAAGGGTCCGCTCCGCAGAGCGCAAATTGAGGAAGGTATCGAGATGCTGATCACGCTACTGACGCTTTTCCCTGATCTCGTCACTATCGTGTTTGCTGGACGTGTTGCCCAGAAAGCCATACCGCGTGTTCGGCTCGCCTTCCCTAATTTTTCATTGCTGGAAATGCCACACCCAAGTCCCCTTTCTGTTTGCACTCACCCGAATGTTAGGCAGCGCATTTTGTCCACACTGCGTCACGCCAAACAGTCGATCAAGTAGCCAAAGGCTCAGGTTTTGCTCGCCTTGCTCAGCGAGCGGATACACGGCGAGACGAACAAGTTGCCGCGATAGGCACCAGCCAGGGTTTTAGCCGCGACGATCATCCACATGACAGTCAGCATCAACACCAGCACCACGCCAAAGAAGCTAAAGAACGTGAGGTGCAGCATAGAGCCCAATTTGAGGGTTGTTACGGCGTACACTCCCAGCGGAAAGGTGAAGCCCCACCAGCCGAGGTTGAACGGAATGCCCTCCCTGAAGTAGCGCCCGGTAATTAGCAGCGCCAATACCATCCACCACAATCCCAGCCCCCAGAACAGCACACCACCGATCAAGCCAATGCCCTCGGCTACGCCGCCGATGCTTGCCATTCCATGAGCAGCAAAGATTGCTGGAGCATCGTTGCCCAGCAGCAACATCCCCAAAGCCCCGGTACCGATCGGCCCTAAAGACAGCCAGCTCGATGCTGCCATGCTTTCATGAGGTAGTTTGTGCAGCGCCATGCGCAGTAACAGGATCACCAGTATGCTCAAGGCGACGGGCACCGAGTAGGCCCACAGCACGTAGCTGGTGATGAGCATGGTGAACTGTGCGCTCGCATCAGCGAGGTGCGGAGCCAATAGACCGCCACTGGCGGCAGCCACCTCAGCCGCAACTACTGGCAGCAGCCATACCGCTGTCATCTGATCAATGCTGTGCTGCTGGCGAGTAAACATCATATACGGGATCAGCACCCCGCAGGCCAATGCCATGGTGACATCGATCCACCACAACACTTCGGCTAAAGCGACTACCCCACCCCCCCAGCGTGGCAAACCATAAAGGAGAAAACCGTTGATGATGGTCGCCAATCCCATGGGGATAGTTCCAAAAAACATCGATACAGTGGAGTGGCCGAAGATCTGTTTGGCCTCATCGAAGAACAATACCCAACGGCTCGCGTACATCAGCGTAAACAGGCAAAACAGCACGATATTAAAAAACCACAAGGCTTCCCCTAACGCTTTGGGCCACTGCGCAACAAAGGGCAGTTGGCCCAGAGCCAGCGCCAGAATCCCGGTGCCCATCGTGGCGGCGAACCAGTTGGGTGTGAACTGGCGGATCGCTTCTCGTGGATTGGACAAAGCCGCCAGTGGGTGGCTGCCGCCCATTATAGCTGCGAGTCGTGTCTCACTCATTTTCGCGCTCCCGCTTCAGTGTGCCTTCAATATGACATGGTTGAAGTATAGCTTGATGGGCATAGCGGTAAAAACGGATAGTATAGGTTTACATTACCTATTAAGAAGGTAGATTACTTGAAGCTAAGCCTACGCCAGCTACAAATTTTCTGCGCCGTCGCGCAGCACGGTAGCACCACCAGCGCCGCCATTTCGGTGTCACTGTCCCAATCTGCAACCAGCGCCGCACTGAACGAGTTGGAAAGCGCCTTGGATACCAGGCTGTTCGACCGAGTAGGCAAGCGTTTAGTGCTGAACGATAACGGCCATGCCTTACTGCCTCAAGCCAGAAGGATGCTTGAGAATGCACAACAGATAGAGGCCAGTTTCTTACCCGGCCATGCCGGGCTGAAGACACGCTTGCGGGTAGGATGCAGTACCACGATAGGCAATTATGTTCTGCCATTGATTCTCGGTGAGCTACGTCAATCAGCACCACATTTGAGGGTCGATGTCGACATGGCCAACAGCATGGCTATCGCAAGAAGAGTCGCTGATTTCGAGATTGATATGGGCCTGATCGAGGGGCCTTGCCACCTGCCCGAACTCAGTGCCGAGCCTTGGCTAATTGATGAATTGCTTATTGTCGCAGGCCAACGGCACCCCTTGGCACTAAAGCAGCAGGTCACACTTGATGATCTTCGTACGGCTGAATGGCTACTGCGCGAGCCAGGTTCTGGTACCCGTGAAGAAGTCGAACGATTGCTGCTGCTTCATCTGCACGATCTCGCCGAAACGCGCCAGATCGGCAGTTCAGAGGCCATCAAGCATACCCTCGCACAAGGCATCGGCATCAGTTGCCTGTCCCGCTGGGTCGTTCGGGATCTACTGGCCTCTGAAGTTCTGGTTGGACTGCCGCACGCGTTGCCTGCACTGACCCGACGTTTTTTTCTGATCCGCCACCGGGACAAATACATCTCGCCTGGACTTGAGCGATTCTGGGAAAACTGCAGTCAATTCGTGAGCCAGGAATAGCTAGACCTATTTATAAAACAGGTAAGAGCTACCAAAACAATTTGTTTCCGGAATTTATCAACGACGCATAAAGTCAACTCATTGCCCTGCAGCGATGAACGAGTTGTATATGCCAAGGCGCGACTGGATGCCTTGCTTACCCTATGAGGAAACTCTGATGAATGTGATAAAGAAAACCGTCACAGCCCTGACGTTGGGTGTTGCGTTGGCCGCATCAATGAGCGCGTGGGCCGCGCAAGATCGCTGGACGTTTGACGGCGATATTCACAACAACTCGCTGGCCGTCAGCCCTGATGAAACGACGGCGGTGGTCTCTTACAGTCAGCGTCCAGATGTAGTGGTTTATGATTTGAAAACCGGTAAGGTTCGCCAGGTTCTCACCGGCTACGTCACGCCGCGAAATATTGTGTTTTCGCCAACTGGCGATGTGTTCTACCTCTCCGACAGCAGTTTGGGGGTCGTGCGCAAGATTGACACCAAGACTTTAAAAGTGATTGCAGATATTCCGTTGGGCGCAGGTGCTTTTGGTACCACACTCAGCAAGGACGGAAGCCTGCTCTACGTCAACAATGAAGCGGCCAGCACGCTGTCGGTCATTGACCTTGATCACCAGCGGCCAGTAGCTGTGGTACCTGGCTTCTCCCAACCGCGCCAGGGCATCCGAGTAAGCCCTGACGGCAAAACCGTCTATGTCACCAACTTTCTTGGGGACAAAATTACCTTGGTCGACAGCAAAACCAATACGATTGAAGGTGAGATCACTGGCTTCAACAAGTTGCGCGCCATCTCCATATCGGCGGACGGCAATACGCTGTACGCGGCTAACAGCGGCAGTAACAGCATCGCAGTTGTCGACACTCAAAAACGCGCCATCACAACCACCGTCATGGTTGGCAAAGACCCCTACGGCGCAGCCCTCACTCCAGACGGGCTGCACGTCTACTCGGGTAACCTCGGTGACAACAGCCTTTCAGTGATCGACACCAAAACGCTGAAAGTGACCACCACTGTGACCGGTTTGAAGGCACCCCGCCAGGCCATTGTCTTCACCAAAGACAAATCGAAGGCGTATGTCCTTAATGAGGACTTGAGTATCTCCACAGTCGATCTCGCCAGCAACAAGGTGGTGTCGACGCTCAAGGCCGACTGATTGAACAGCGCAGGCCTTCATGGGGGCCTGCTGATACTCCACGACCAAGTGAATAATAATGAGTGAAAATGATGAGTCCTGGATGATGGATCGCCGTCGCTCATTGAGATGAGCCAGTGATGCTTGACCGTGAGCGTCGCTTTGCTCAATTGAGGAAGGCACAGGGTCCGGGGGGGGGGAGCCCAGCATTCCAGCAAAAAATGATATCGGGACGTTTTTTCTACGGAATCGAATTAACCTGTTTGTGGCTCGTCTACTGTCTGATCGCTTGCCGTTTCAAAAGCAGGTGGGTCTTCTAAAAATTAAAAATGACCAAAGGAAATACAGATGTTCAAAAAGATGATTCTCACCGTCGCTATTGCCGCCAGCTGCATGTCGGGTTTGGCGCTCGCCGATGCGCCAGTCAAGCTTGCTGAAACGGACAAGGGAAAAGTACTCGTAGACGCGAAAGGAATGACTCTTTATACCTTCGGGAAGGACACCTCGGGCAAGTCGGTCTGCAATGGGCCATGCGCTTCAAACTGGCCACCTTTACCGGTATCCGCAGACGCGAAAGCGGGTCATGATTACTCTGTCGTCACTCGAGACGATGGCACAAAACAATGGGCATACAAAGGCATGCCACTTTACAGCTGGGTCAAAGATACCAAGCCAGGGGATACAACCGGTGACGGCGTCAACCAAGTCTGGCACGTTGCCAAGCCGTAACGTCAAATAATTAATAGGCTGGCTTACCCCACTGGCTTTGTCAGTGGCGTAAGCCAGAAGAATACACACCTGATAATTTCGCCAACATACAGCCGCCGCGCCTCATAAATCTTTGATGGATCATTTCAACGAAAAATGGGGCCGAGGTACGGTACACCTTGGACGTATTCCCGTAACGCCAGCCTGGGGTATGAAGCCTCCAGAAACTAAGCCGCATCTACACAACCCACCTGGATCACCTCTGGACTGTTGAACTCCAATAGGGGCTAGCAGCGGGACTGGGATTTATTACGGTTTCAACCCACAGATCTGATTAGGTAGGATGATCCAAGGAGCATAGCAAAAAACTTAATTCCGTTAAGGAAAAATTACTTAAAAAATCTGATTTAGTTGTATTTGACCACCTGCTTGCATTCAACTTGACCAATTGCATTCGTATTCCCCACCTGGATAAGCGTCAGATGCTCTTACGACCGTTTGCGAATTTTGATTCTTCGCATTGATTCGCCTTTCAGTTCGATGATGTGGGACTTGTGAACGATACGGTGTATGCGTCCGGCCAAGTCATCTACCCAGCTCCGAAAAGCCAAGACATGGTGTTCACTTAAATTAAGTGGACACCAGTTATAGCCTTTTAAGCGGGTATTTCGTGCAACCAACACGCCGTTCCTACTCCAATTCCTTCAGAGCCCAAGTCATTCAAGAGTGTGCCCAGCCTGGTGCTTCGATTGCCAGCATCGCACTCAGCCATAACCTCGTCCACAAATGGATTCGGCTGCAATCGCAGAAAAGCACAGCGCTGCGACCTGCATTTATTCCATTACCCGTGTGGCTGGCTGGGGCAAAATCTCACCCGTCCTCATCGAACAGTTGCGTTGAAATACAGCACCCGCGAGGCACCGTCAAAGTGAACTGGCCCGCTGAAAATGCTGCTGCCTGCGCGACCTTTCTTCGAGACCTTTTGCGATGATTCGCATCGACGCCATCTGGCTTGCCATCGAGCCGATGGACATGCGCGCCGGCACCTAGACGGCATTGGTCAGCGTGATAGCGGTGTTCGGTGCGGCGCAGCCGCACTGTGCTTATCTGTTCGCCAATTGCCGCGCCAATCGCATGAAAGTGCTGGTGCATGACGGCTTTAGAATATGGCTGGCGGCGCGCCGGTTGAACCAAGGCAAGTTCCATCGGCCTGGCATTCGCCATGGTTCTGAGATGGAACTGGATACCGAGCAACTTCAGGCATTGGTGCCGGGTCTGCCATGGCTACGCGCGGGTTCTGGAGGCTCGATCACACTGCTTTAACGGCTGCCATTAGTCTATCGGTCTATCGCCGCGAAGCGCCTGCTCTGGCAAAATCCGGCGCATGACTTCTTCTCCCAATCTCGACCAAATTTCCCCCGAGCAACTGCGTGCTTTGGCAGCGCAGTTGCTGTCGCGGGTCGACACGATGGGCAGCGCCTTGAAGACCGCAACATCGACGTCGCGTTGTTGGAGTCGCGGCGAGTGCAATCGAGTTGGGACTCAGTAGTACTGGGAACAGACGAGATGGTGCTATGCATGAACGAACACAACCCGTTAGCCCAGAAACCCTTTCTGGAAGCCCGGCACTTGCAGGATGAGCCCATGGTGGTGTTTGACCAAACATTCCTGCAACGCCATTACTCGACGCTTTCTGCGATGCGGGGAGCGCAAATTACCGGATTGCACTGCAAAGCAACTTCGTGTCACTCGTCATTAAGGCCGCTGCCGATGGTATGGGGATTTCCACCTTATTGCGCTCTGCTCAGAAGCGCGAGCCGGGCATTCTGGGCGTGCCTTTCACCCCCCCACAAACCATGAGTTTCAGTTTGCGCTGGCGCGCGGGCGAATACCTTTCCTTCGCTAACAAGCGTTTCGTCGATTTTGTCCAGACGACGGACATTTTTAAGAAGGAGTCGGCCAGGGGCCAGCGGGCGGAGTGACCGCTTCGGGTCGAAAGCCATCAGCCACGACCGGCTGCTTTCGACCCAAAGCGGCCGTTCGCACTGCGTGCGATCTGTGGGTAGAATCCCTTTTTCCAAACCAGTACGAATTGATGCCAATGGTCCAACCGACGACAGTAGCCAACATCATTGGCCCTTGGAAAGGAGAGGCTCCGACAACGTTACTACAGCATTGTCGAGATGCCTGGGACACTCCTTTTAAAGAACTGTCAGATATCATGGTCGCTACTTTTCTGAACCAGCGAATCGCACTTCCTCAAATGTTGGCCGAGGCCAAGCGGCGATTGGATTCAGAGCCCCGCGAAGACACGGAATACTTCGATGACCAGTTAGCTGAGGCAGTTCTAGGTGCTGACAAGTGACCGCTTCTGGCCGAAAGCGGTCCTTCGCAACAGGCAGAAATCGCCTCAACAAAGCTGCCCCATCAGTACCACCCAGAACCTGATCGATTACGGCGCTTTTCAGCGCTCGCAGGATCAGTCTGAAATCCACATTGTTGAATGCCGCCTCCGCCTCATTGTGAACTGCATAGCCCACATGGACGGCAACACGTACGCTCATTGGCGCATGCACATCGCTGCCCAGATAATCAGCAAGCAGCCCCCTGATCTCATAGAGTGCGAGCTCGAGTAGCCGGGTCCGATCTGACTGCATAAGGATTCCGCTTACCAAAGGGAAGTGTGAGCGAGCTTAGCGAGGCCAGCTTAGTTCTCGGACTGGCAAAGGCGAAACACCGATTTTCCAATACAAACGCCCGCCAAAGCGGGGCTCTCTCTATCAACGCAGTGGCCATCGCGCCAGCCCTGAGATAGCGAACCGTAGGCATGCCATAGATCAGGTGAGGGTTCGCCAAATTCTCAGTGCACGGACAAAAAGTCATCGGAAAAGGAACAATTGATGTCCGTGCTCCACGCGGCAGATAAAATGAACATGCCCTCGATTCCATAACGTTTCGAGGCGTGCCATGAGAGTTCTTCGTATCCAAGATACCTGCTCAAAAATTGCTATCAGCCGAACGTCTTTGTGGAGACTGTGCAAACAAGATGACTTTCCGCAACCCATCAGCATCGGAGGCGGACGTGTAATCGGTTTTCTCGAGCACGAAATTGATCATTGGCTGGAGGCCCGTGCAGCAGCCCGCAAAACCACACAAGGGAGAAGCTGAGATGGGCCGACGGACAAGGCAGGAAATCTTCAAGCCATCAAAAGTGAAGTCTTCAGTTCACCGCTGAACGGTGGACTTATGGAAAAGATTCTTCAGCGGCTGTGCGTCCTCTATGACAGCACCGTGCCCCCCCAGTTGCCCCCTTGTGTCATACCCTTTCACGCCGTTGGCCAACCTGCTGGCCAAGGCGGTGAGGCATGAGCCACGACAACGCGATCAGTCTTGCCCACGCGACCTCACCCTCGGCCAAGGTCGATCCGCTGGCCACCAGCACCCACATGCCTCCGGCGCGTTTTTTCGAAGACGGCACTGCGCTCAACCGATTATTGCTGGAAGCGCCGTACATGGCGCGGTGCAGTGACGACAAAACCGCGACCCGCGTCCGTCCCCGTGAATACGCGCTGCGTTATCCCTATATGCAGGTCAATCGCCTCGGCATGGTGTCCTGGCTGGTGTTCGACCTGGACCATGCCAACGCCTTGGCCTGGGACGATGCCGGGTTGCCCGCGCCGAACCTGATGGTGCGTAACCGCAAAAGCGGCCATTCCCAGTTGTTCTATGCCGTGCCGTCCGTGTGCACCACAGAGAACGCACGGGTCAAGCCGATTCAGTACATGAAAGCGATCTATACCGCGTTTGCCGCTCGCCTCGACGCGGACATGGACTACCACGGTGGCCCGGTGGCCAAAACACCCGGTCACCCCTGGTGGGAGACGACCGAATTTCACACCCACGTGTATGAACTGGGCGAACTGGCGAACGCGGTGGAGCTGACAGTCAAACCCTGGGCCACAGGTCCGAAGCTTGATCAGGTCAGCCATTCGCGGCACTGCATCCTGTTCGAGCAACTGCGCTATTTTGCGTACAGCATCGTCAATCGCGAGCGTGAGCTGGGGTCGTTCGAGTCGTTCATGCGCTCGCTCGATGCGTATGCGTACAACCACAACAGCTTTCTCAAACAGGGTTTTTCGGAAAACCTGCCGCTGTCGTCGATACGCTCCACGGTCAAATCCGTAGGTCGCTGGACGTGGGATCGGTACACCGGCGATCGTCGTTGCCATCGAGGCGCAATGCAGCTCGATGGCAGCTTGTCGCTTACAGAACGGCAGAGCCTGGCTGCGCAGCGCACTAATGAGCTGCGGCACAAAGCCACAGAATCCAAAATACGCGCTGCTTGCAGGCAGCTTCAAGACCAGGGCAAGGCACTGGTCCGTTCTGCGATAGCGACTCTCGCCGGCGTTTCGGTGAGAACGGTGGCCAGCTACAAGCACATTCTCAGGGAAATATCTCAACCGGCCACTGTGAGAGTTCTCAGGCCTGCCAAGGCTGCGCCTGGGACACGTGGCCAAGTCGATTCAGCTTCCCCACAACCCACTCCGAGTCAGGCTGCAAATAGTCGCGCTCTGGGGGTGCAATCCGGTGTACATCAGATATCTGCGGTCCCGCAGGGGCCGCAAGCCGGAGAGTCTTTAAAAATAGAACATGAAGATGGTTCATCCATAGGCATTTTGAAATTCCTATACATGAACGTTCCGCCCGAGTGGAAAGAGGATTTCGTCACTAATTCGAAATCTTGGTTAACTACCAGAGAGCAGCAAGCTTGGATAGACAAGGCTATGCAGCGCTCGGACGATGATACCTCTGCGATACCTGATGAATATGGGATGGATACCGTATCGGGAAGCGTTGTAGATAACACCAACAACTAACCTAAACAGAAACTAGTAAAATAAAACACGACACTAGGGGGCAACGCCGTTCGATTTGTCGAAGACCCCGCCTAGCAAACGGATCGACGTCCACAACGCGCTCGCCCAGACCATTGCGCAAAAAACACTGATTCATGATACGCGGATGGTAGTCGACCTGATAGTCAAACAGTTAACATCCACCGCCAATTCTCCAAAATCTGCTTTGTACTCACTCACAAATCGGATACTCGGAGAGAGTTAAACACCTAACAAATAATTCAGAGAGCGTTTTTCCCTTGGGTCCTACCTTAGATAGACGCTCTCGAAAACCCCACAGAAAACCTATAAAAAATGCACCATCCAGATACCTAAAATACAAACTAATAGTTATTAGTCAAATTAAATCAACCAAAGTGAGCCAAGTCATACATCGTAAGTTTTCGGACACTACGAGCATAGATCACATCAGCACGCTATACTCACCCCACCAAGTCGGCTCGCTCAAGCAAAGCTCTAACAAACCTTCTCTTAGTCAAATCTGAGCATTTGCCTCTGTAGGTTTCACTAACCAGCTCGAAAACACCTATAGACATCGTCAACAACAATCCAACAATCAAAACTAGAGTTAGTGAAATAAGAAAAAGGGTGAGCGAGTATTTCGCAGCGGTTATCATAAAAACCGAGAGGTCAATATTCGACACTGTGAATTCCACGCCGGGTATTTTAAATGCGAAATTTATCATAGCCAATATAACTGGAATTGAAAGCAAGGTCTGAAGCGGCTTAAGGCTGAAAAAGCTACTCAAAAAACGATCGCCCAGCTGCTTATTCTTTCTAGACTCGGAAAGCATACCCTAAGCTTCATAAAAATTCTTGGCCAAATCAAAATACTTATCAGGCGGGACAGATAAATTCTTTTTAAGCCAAATGCCTTTGATAATTTCTCTATCTTGTTTTTTACAAAGCACGTCGGAAATATTTAAGCCGGACCTTTTTAGCTTGTCATATCTGTAAGCAGGCTCATAAAAAGCAATCCAAACTGCCAAACCGACGAATTCAAAAAGAACAGCTATCAGTGCTAGGCCTGTGTTCGCATCCCGCCCTAACGCTAACTCAACCAAACTGTAGAACATAAACAATATTGTTAGCACAAAGAAAAAAACTGATATCCAATACGCGATGCTTTTCGGGCCATCCTTGAGAGATCTTGAATAGAACAAAGTTGAATACCTAACGGCCACTTTTTCAAAATCTGAAACTGTCAAAATCTGCACCGCAACCCCCTCTTAATTTTTTATGCTGACTTTTTCATTACGCGTCGCTCATCATATCTTGAAAATGTCTGAAGTCTAATGGTCGAGTCAAGGGGTTGGTGCGGCCCGCAGCACCGAAGGGGCGAGGACTCGGCCCCTTGACGCGTTCGAGGTCAATAGCCTTCGCTAGGGTGACTGGGAGCGTTTCTATCCCAGGCTCCCGACGCCACGCGGGCGAGTGTGGGGAGTCCAGAGGGGCAAAGCCCCTATGGGGCGCATCGGAAACCACGGCCAGTTCTGAAGGCTGATCAACCTTCCCCTTTCAAAAATGCCCTTTGCTTTTTTGTATAGCGCCTCAACGCATCAAGTCATTTTATGAAAAACCCGAAAAATTTCGACCCATATATCGTTCCAAAAATAGTGGTACTAGTATGGTAAGACTGTGCTAACAAGCTGGTAATTTTGTGGCTATAGCGTGTAACCATTGTGGTAGCTTTGTGGTGGCAATGCGGTAACTGCATGGTAAGATTGTGTACACATTGTAGCAACTCTGTGGCAACTCTGTGGCATCATGGTGCGAACATTGTGTAAGTACGTACTTTCTCTAGGCGCCGAGCCGTATTTGACCATATAAAAACTCCAAGCTACCTTCTCCGTGGAAGTCATGATGATCGAGGACAGGGTGTGGTTTGAGCTACCGCGCACTTCGTGCTGGTATCTCATCGGGGCTCTTCCTCGCTTCGCTCGTCATCATCCCTAACCTGCCCTGCTCAGGGCTGCGCCCCGAGACCCCTGCCGCCGTGCGGCCATTAGAGTCGGAGTTTGTTATGGTCAATGGTCGTTCTGGTTCGGATACAAGGAAACGAACTGTGGTCGTTCACACTCGCTGTTTGCCCGAAGAGGCAGATGCATTGAAAGCTAAAGCTGAGGATGCAGGCATATCATTGTCGATGTTTATTCGTTGTGCTGGATTAAGTCGCCGCATAAGGAACCAATCAGATCGCATCATCTGTGCAGACATAAAGACGTTTGCAGCTCAGCTCCGTAGTTTAGGCGGATTGCAAAAAAACTTATTTAATAGCAGCCGTGGTGGGTATTCACAGCAAACATCTGAGTTGTTGATTGCGTTTAAGAATGCCGTTGACGAGGCGACAAGGGCACTCAAACGTATAGCGCCTGACGTCGAGGAAGTGGATAGCGATGATCGCTAAGATCGTTGGCCGACGAAGCGATGGAAAGACAAGTTTCCGTAGTCTATCCAAGTACATAAATAGTTTTCGACATGGTATTGATCCTGAGACCGGTGAGGTCACTGAAGGAGCTGTGGCAGTGCAAACAAACTGCCTTTCTGAGGATACCGCGTGGATTGAAATGTGGGGTACTTCGGTTCGAAGTAAGCGCACGAAAGATCCGGTAATGCACCTCGTTCTGAGCTGGTCAGAAGGAGACTACCCAACCGATGATCAAGCTTTTGATGCCGGTAAATTCGCGCTCGCTGCTATTGGGCTTAACGGTCATGAGTATCTGTCGGCCATACACCGTGATACCGACAATGCGCACTTGCATATCATGGTGAATAAGGTTCATCCAGATAGACACCGAGTACCGAAAATGTCGTATTCGAAATTCACATTAGATAAGGCAATGCGGCAGATCGAAATTGACCAAGGGTGGAAACACGATAATGGGCCTTTTTCCGTCAAAGAGGTTGACGGTAAGAAGTCTATAGATTGGACTTATACGAGTGCAGCACACCGGCTCAAGGCACGGGAAGGGAGTCGCGCCGATTTGCCGGAGAAGGCCCGGCAGTTTGAAGTTCACAGTGGTAATGAGTCGTTAGCGAGCTATGCCAAAGGACCGCCCAAAGATGATGCCAAGGCGCTAATGGAATCCGCGAAAGCTTCGTGGCAGGCGCTGCATACTATACTTGCCACTCATGGACTTGAGTTGAGACCAGCAAATGACCGAAACAACGCTTTCTACGTGGCGTCGGTAAGTGATCCCGCCCAGGCTCCGATCAAGGCATCTGACATGGGGTTGGGTGGGGGAAAACTCATAGAGCAGCTTGGCCCATACGAGCCACTTAAAACCAGGTATTTTGAACGGGAAGCGTTAGAGAATCAGAACTACAGCAAGCATCGCCCATTGCGCGATCCAACCAAGCGTGCCGACAACCGCGAGAAGCGCGCCAAAGAACGCGCAGAGTTGCGCGGCAAATATGAAGGTTTTGTCGTTGAGTGGAAGGCTAGGAAAGCTCCGGCTAAGGCTGAGCTAGCCCACACTCAGAAGTTGCGGCGTAAAGCCCTCACCGATCTACTTAGGGCAGAACGGGAAGGCATCCGGCGAAGTGGGCTAGACGGCAACCATCGCAGAGCACTTCTGTCGGTCGCAGCGTTTACTGCTGCGACCAAACGAGACGAACTAAAAGCCATATTTAAAGCTGAAAATGCCAGTTTACGAAAAGAGAAACATCTGTCTTATCGGGAATGGGTTGCAGATTGTGCAGAGGTCGGTGATCCAGCAGCTATAGCGCAGCTTCGGGGCTTTTCCTACGCAGACAAACGCAAAGGCAAACATCCCCAAGAGCCGGATGTCGCGGACGTACAGCGACCCTACTTCACGGCCACTTCGGATAGCGATCTTGACCCGGCACGGCCTGCAAGGCTTTCGGAGCGCGTTAGGTGGGCTGTTGATCGTTCGACTGGTGTTGTTAACTATTCGGTCAATGATCGGTTGGCGTTCCGGGATGAAGGACAGCGCATCACTTTCAACAAGGACAGCCGCAACGATGCGGATAGCATCGAGATAGGGTTGTTGCTGGCGAAGGAGAAATTCGGCGCTGTAGCGGTGCATGGCGGGCAGGAATTCAGGGATAGGGTGCTTGCTACCGCGGTTGAGCGACGGCTGGATGTGCGGTTTGCTGATCCTGAGCTTGAACAGCGACGCAAAGATGCCATCAATGCCGACATTGATCATAAGCGTCAGCGCTTCATAGAGGATCAACAGCAGTTCGATGTTATCCGTGCGCAACACGAGGCCAAGAAAGCGCCCCGGCAGGCCGCTATGACGCGAGATGAGGCGCAGCAGGCGCTATCAGCACCGGCACCGGTTCGGCCAGTCCGCGATTATGTTGAGATGGATGCTGTCGAGGCTGATGTGGCTCTGTATCGGTCTAGACTGGATCGTACATACGGGGAGTCCCGGGGCGAGCGGCCAGACCCGGAGAAGGCAGTCGGCTTCATTGGCCAACACATGGCGAAGGGCAAGGCCATGCAGTGGGACAATGATTTTGGTAAGAATGTAGAGCGACCATCCGAGGCTCGGCGCGATCACTTAAACAGCCATCATCCCGACGCTATTAAGTTTAGAGATGATGCGTGGAATCAGGCGTTAAAAACGCATGATTCATCAGTAAATGCTTGGATAAAAAAGTGCGATTATGCGAGGCACACGTTGATGAATACGCACGTTAATAGTGAGCCAGCAGTACCGAATCAGGACGTTCAGCGAGCAGCACGGCAGACCGAAGCTCAGCGTTTGCAGCAGCATCAGGAAGAAAGAGAGCGTGAGCGTCAGAACTCATTGAACCGGGACTCGCCGAATTTGGATATGTGAGGGTGGATCATGCTCGATACAATGAAGTACGTGTGGCGGTTCAACCCGGAAACGCAAGAGTTCGACGATGTTTTGCCGCTCATGGTGCGTAACGACCCCGGGGCGTATTACGTCATTCGAGACGGTTTTGGTGATTTGTGGGT
Organism: Pseudomonas sp. AC016; assembly: GCF_979253365.1. Lineage (NCBI taxonomy): Bacteria > Pseudomonadati > Pseudomonadota > Gammaproteobacteria > Pseudomonadales > Pseudomonadaceae > Pseudomonas > Pseudomonas sp. AC016. Next base: position 4,333,906 of record NZ_CEEDCC010000001.1, on the reverse strand, counting down.
GCATGATCCTTGGGGGCGTGAGTGCCATGCGAATTTTGAATATGTGGAGGTATACGGTATGACATTCGATAGAGAGCAGTTCGACCCGGAAGGGGTCGATGGGCAGCGCACAACTGAAGAACCACCCACGAGGTCGCTGTATTATTCGCTCACCCCAGAGGAGCTGGACGACCTGCGTACAGAAATGCGGCGCGACGGCCAATTGATGAAAGAACGGCTTGCTGTCTGGGGCAAAAAATTTTGAGCCGTCTAATCGGTATCTGATTTTGTGGCGGCATAGCGAGCCTGTAAAGCCTTGTAGCGTTCCACTATCCCGCGATAGGCACATTCAAGCGGAGAGCCGAGCTGTTCAAGGTTCGGCATTATTGGCAATCCTATTTCTGGGGACGCCAATTTTATCGAAGGTAGCCGACCGCGAGCTGGTGAGGGGCGGTCTACTCCGGCGTTCAACAGGGCGCGATTGAATGCATCCAAAGCTGCCCAGATAGCAGCTTTCCGGGACTCACCGACGGTACACCCCTGTTCCGTCAAGGCAGTGGCCGCATAACTCAACGTAAGAGGTAAAGTATTCAGTGACGCTTCAAGCTGCTTACGTCTAAACGCAGCATCGTGAGCTGTCTTCCACGCCTTCCACTCCTCTACTTCAGCCTTATTTAGTAACTGGATTGCATGTTGCGGCAGCTCGGTATCCCATCGGCTGATCGTACAGACATAGGTTTGCTTTTGATTGCCGCCCTTGGTCGTCTCATCGAGCATGCGAACGCAAATCACAGAGTTGCCAACGTACTGAATACCTAAAGTTTTGTTGTCTTGATACTTGAGCTTGAATCTCACTTTTCACCTTATCTGCTGGCAATTTTTTGAGTGACTGGAGTCTACGTTACGGACCATTCTAAATAAACATCATTGTTGCGATGTATACATACACCCCAATCAAGATGAAAATATATATTAATAATAAAAACAATGGTTTAAATCAAAACTTTCTTAATAGATGGACTATAGTCCACAACCTAGTTTTTACATACCTTTTAAAGGATGCCGAACGCCTATAGACTTTCTCGTGAATTCCCCCCGAGAGACTATCCAGATGGCAGGAATGCCCTTTTCACCGTGTGACACAACGGACGGCGCAAGCAGTTGCTCAGATGCAAGTGTGGGAGTACTTAGAGCAGTCTTTGGGCCGGTCATTGACGCTTTGTCACAAGGCAACGACCCTGAAACTGTCACTGCCACCTCTAACGTGCTGGCCTCAATGTTCGTACAGTACAACTCTGGTCTGCTGATACTGGCGTCCTTATTCGTTTCGTATATCGCCATTATCGGCGTCGCTAACACGGCTAATGAGGGCGAAGCGATGGGCAAGGCATGGAGTTCGCTTTGGACTCCGCTGCGCATCGTGTTCGGTGGTGGAGCCTTACTGCCCGCTTCAAGCGGCTATTCGATTATCCAGATCATCGTACTGACAATTGGACTTTGGGGCATTGGTTTTGCCAACGGCGTATTCAAAGCCGGTGTTGAAAACGGGATTGTTAACGGATCGCTCAGCAGCGTTAGTAGCCAGCTTGGATTTGGTAGTGGCGCGAAGCCCAACCCCAACTATCCGTTGTACGACATTCGCCAGTTTGGCCAAGCCTATTTGGCGTCGAGCTGGTGCGCCAGATCCCTCAATGCAATTTACGGCTCGCTTGACCAGCATACCGCTGTACAAGCGCTTTCAACGCCTGACTCCAAGGTAGATGACGGCATTGGACGACAGGCTGCGACGTATCTCATCAAAGATCGCAATACGGCCACCAACCTTGGCGGTGGAACGCCAATTTGTGGATCGATCAAGGTCTATAGCTTTAGTGTTCCTGCGGAGCTGATAACGACCTCTCCCTCTACGGGTACAATTTTTAATCCTGCTACGATTACTAGCAATAAGGCCGCGATGCAGGCGGTACGGCTTGCCACGCTTAACGCCAAAATCATTGCCATGAACAAGGTGATGGCTGATATTGATGCATGGGTGAGAACTTGGCCGACGGATATAAACAAGAACGGATGGGATACCGTTAAGAGCGATCGCTTTAACCTCATTATCAATCAAGCCCAAAATACGCTCACTCAAAATCTAACGTCCCAAATGGCGAACGATACGACACTAAAAAAGATAATGGCTAAGTACGTCGATGATGTAACAGAAGACGGCTGGGCGATGGCGGGGGGATTTTATCAGCGTCTCTCCGGCATTAGGCAGGAGATGGGGGCTATGTTTGCAGAGCCTGTTGCAGTTGCAACGCAGCCAAACCTCAATATGCTGCCTAAAGACGCGGCGGCACGGTTGGCATTAAACAGTTACCAAACGGTCTATCAAGCAATTATTAGCAAATCGCTTGATGGCTCAAGCTACAAACAACCCGTAACGCCTAATGCAGCAGATATTAAAGCTGCTTTAGCTCCGGCATCGCTGGATGATTTGAATGTCGACACCTTGGGTAGCCGTGGCGACAGCATTATGAGTAACTTCATCGGCTGGGGCATGGAACGCGTTACAGCCACGCTGATTGGCACGGATGGTGATGTTGACGCAATTTCTCGTATCAAGACTACTGGTGATGTACTGGCACTTATGCAGGCATCCGCTATTACAACTAATCGTGTCGTGCATACTGCGTTATCAGGTGCCAAGGCCGTAGCAGCTGGGGTTGGATCAGTATCTTTTTTCGGAACTAGTGTTGACGCTACCCCGCTAGCTGACACGTTGCTTGAGTGGGTAATCTACAATTTCTTAAAACCACTGGTAGAAGTCGCTAGCTGGGTAGGAGTATTAGCATTTTACTTTGGTGTTTTTCTGCCGTCACTGCCCTATACCATTTTCATTATTGCCGTGGTCGGCTGGGTGCTTGGTGTTCTGCAATCAGTTGTGGCTGCGCCACTATGGGCATTGACGCACATGACGCCAGAACGTTCGTTTATTGGATCGCAGACCCAAGGTTATTTAATGTTGTTGTCCCTGTTTGCTCGACCTGTACTGATTGTTTTCGGTTTGTTTGCAGCGATGGCAATAGCAAATCCAATTCTGCTGTACATCAGTAAAGCATTTTGGGCGATGCACGCAGCCAACGTGACCAGTGCGGAGTCTTTAGGCTGGTTTGTTGAGTTCTTCCAGTGGCGCAACTGGTTAATCATGTATGGTCTGCTATTGCTGCCTGTCATCTACATGATCTTTGGACTATCGCAGACTTTGCCGGATGTGGTCTTGAAATGGATCGGCATCGGCATCGACTCTATGGGGTCGACGCAAGCTACTAGCGAGATGCGAAGCAACACAGAAAAATTTGGGCCAAGCAGCTTGGGCAGCGGTAGTGTCGGAACAAAGCCAATCCCCGGAGGAGGAACATCTGGCCTTCGAGATGACAGCGGCAATAACAATGGTGGTGACCGGGGTGACCGAAAAGACGGTGGGGCTCCACTTAACATAGGCCCACAAGGCGTTGCTCCTAATATGGCTGATGAATCATTAGGTGGTGCGTCCTCTTCTGAATCCTCGACCCGGCCCAGTGGCCGAGTCGGTGAAAGTCTGATGCTGGGCCCACGAGGTGGTGTTTTGCCTGAGACTTCAGCTAATCCTGCGGGGTCAGATGGAAAAGATTCTTCGTCCGAAGTCAAAAAACCCAATAGTCAGGACCGTAACGCAAACGACGACAAGCCCATAATTTCATAAAGGAATAGAAACCATGTCATATGACTTTAATGCAGAAACCACAGGGGTCATTATCGGCCGCAGGCAGGGTTACCAAAAAGGACGCAATGAAGGTTACGACGCAGGCTTTGAAGATGCAAATAGCCAATGGATCGAGGTTAATAATAAATGGAAAGCGGGTTATGCCCAGCTTAAAAAAGAAAACGAACAGCAGGCAAAGACTATAAAAGAGGCAAACTTTGCAATGTCTAGTCTTGCGATTATTGCAATGAGCACAATGCATGGGTTAGGCAATGCACATGATAAAGAAATAAACAAAGTTGTTCTGCACTATTGCGAGCTTTCGAGAAGTTGGTTGGATGGTGGTTACATACGCACTTCTCCGGCTCAGGAACCTGTACTTATACAACTTTCACCTCACATTTGTGAGGTTATGCAAGGGTGGTGTAATCGAATGATCGATGCACATGAGCGAGAAAAACTGCATATCCATCACTCTGACCCCTCTCAGTGATTTTTCAGCCCAGGAGGACAAAATAATTTCTATAACTGAATCCGGAGTAAGAAACCATGAAAGAAGGACCCAAGACGGAAGAAACACCAGCTCAGGACATCATGAACGCGCTTCTCGCTGTAGCTGAAAAAATATTGGCTAATATATCTGTGAAACGTCGCCGTTGTGCGCGTAAGGTGCTTTGAAATGAGGTTTTTTAAAACTGCTCAGAAAGCTGTAAAGTTCGCTTTCGTGTCTATGCCGCTTTCTGTCTTCGGATGGCGCAATATTTCATCTAATCACCGGCATTTGAAAGACTTGGTGAGCACGATAAGAAACCCGCACTGCCCTATGTGCGACAAGGGCGTGATGTTCGTCCACCGCGACGCAGAAGCGGACGAAAAATCGCTTTACCCATGGACGTGCTCCGCGGACTGCGGCTTTGGCGTCCTCACAAAGCGAGATCAGAAATCAATTACGGAAGTGTTGCTGCCGCTGATCAAAAAAAAGGGGCGTGCTCAACTTGACGGTATGAGCGAAGAAGAGCAAACCAGTCTTATCAAGTCACACACGCGACAATCTCGAACGTTCTGGGCATTTGCGGTGCTTTGCCCGCTTATCGCTTTGTACAGCCTGGCAACAAGTGGAATGGCCCTCACTTGCATCAGTATTTTTTCCATGACACTGCCCTTCTCGATTCTCGCTGTCAAATGGAGCTATCGCGCATGGCAGGTACGTACCGGCACGCTGTACGTGGAAGGCGCATTCAAACAGTTCGTGAAGCGCGGACTTTGGATTCCGGGGATCGACAGATGATTAAGCAAAAAAACATCGCGGGCAACTTGGTTATCGGAGACTCGAAATACTGGGCTGCGCTTGAGTATGCAGCGGATCAGTTTTTGGCCCGTGAGGCTGCCGTAATGAGGAACAGAGCCGGGAACGACGTTTCCCCCCGCTCTGCTAGGGCCATAGGGGCTTTGCCCCTCTGGACTCCCCAGGTCTGCCTTGCGACGCGGCGGGAAGCTGACGGGAAGAACGTCCATCAGCTTCCCTTGCAGAGGTTAAGGTCACTACTAACACGTCAAGGATGAAGGCTACGCCCCGGCGCTCCGTTCATCGGGCAGGCCCGATGAGCCGGTGCGGCGGCCCCTGACATGACTAAGAACGATGTTGACAGCCTGTTGTGCTAAAAGTGAAAACCTACATCTCGCGTAACTTTTTGAATGTCGAAGGACAAATCATTACTACCTCAGACAATCTCGAAGAAATCACAGCAACAGCCAATCGAAATTCAACTAGACAAGGTCAGCGAACCCAACATTTCTAGAGGCAGACCTAATACCACTTATGGTTTACCTGCGCACTTCCAAAAACTATGTTTTTGAAACTTTATTCGGCTTCTTTCCAACATTACGATGTGCTTCCCGGAACAAATCGTAAACTGCCTCAGCTTCTAGGGAGGGAGTAGCATCTTTTTTACTGCAAAAAATATCGTAGTATTTATTGAACATGGAACGGTCACGTGCCTTGTGCCAAGTCCAGCCTATACCAAGACTTCCCCGCTGCGGAAGTTTTCCAGTTGCAGTCCGATTCATAACAAAACCAAAAACGTCGTTATTTAGACTTTTTACAAGCGTAAAGGTCAAATCTGCGATACTTGCAATGGAGACCTTATTTAGCGACACTGGTTTCTCTAAAAATTTACTATGAGCATGAAGGCCTAATGCTGAGGCGTTTTTTACTCCAAGCTTGCCAAACCTGTGAGTACAACAATGGCGTAGTTGAATTATTTGGTCAAACTGCTCCAAAAGATTACGAGTGCCAACTGATACATTTTCCAGCCCTACAAATTTTTTTAGTGACGGGGCTATTACTTTTTGCGTTGAAAAGCTTGTTTCTTCCAACAAAGCATCTGGGAGTGCTTCTTTGGAATGATGTATAGCAGCAGCGTAGGACACTTGGTGTGGCGCACATAGATCTCTGGTGAAAGGATCACAATGAATCAGCCTAGTAATCAGCGACCGCATATACCCCTCAACTGCAGAGAGATAACCTATTAATAGCAACCTGCTAATTTCAGGAGCTATCTCCTCTGTCGGCCCCAAGCTCGTCCAATGCTTATTTAATAAAAGCGAGTTATCCAAAAACAAATCTACAGGAGACCCTTCTTTTTCAACATAACTGCCATCAAAGAGCTTTTCCGTATCAATTGCGGTTTTGAGCGGACGCACCGTCACGATTGCTGCATAATTACTCATGATAGGTAATCATCAACAAAACTGTTTAGCACATCGACAATGCGAGCTGTACGTCTACGACCAAACCCCGACACGCTTAGCAAATCTGCCGCCGGATCCTGTTTAGCCAGATAGTCCCGAATTGTTCTAAAAAACGGGAGATGCTCCCTAATTTGGTTTCTTTGCCAGTCTGTCAAACCAGGAACTTCGTCAATTAAAGCGTCCAAGCACTGGTGAAAAGCAGATGCATCTACTAGCTGGTGTCCGCAAGCATGACAAAAACGCTGATTATCTGAAAGTCTTCTTTCCTTACAGTTTGCACACTGCGGCAAAGCCAAGCTAAGTCCTTTTACAAACTCCTTACCTACGATAGAGGCCAAACTCTTCCTAAGTGGATGTTTCGTAGACTTGAATCTAATAGCTTCTAAATTCTGCTTAATAGAACCAGATCCCTCCTCGGCGATGAAAGCCCCTATATTTAGAAGGAGGCTGCTATGGGGTATGAATTTTTTGTATATACGTAATGGAGTACCATGCTTAACCTCACCGTCATCAAAGATTAATCCAGCCTCAATCAACAACCGCAGTGTTCGTTCTAACAGAGGTTCAATCACCTCTGTCCGAAGCCCATACGTTATTCCCTTTTCTTGACGCTTTAACAACGGTCGATTGTAATCTTTGAGTGAAACACAGATCGCATGGACCAACTTCTCGCCAGATGCAACCAATATTTCTAGCTTAGGTGCTTTTTTCCCAAGGGTTCTAAACTCACCAAGACGCGCGCTGAGGTGCTCATTGATTATACGAGTCACACCCTGCTGAGCAGTCCTAAAGCCACCTCGCTGGTAATCCTCTAACATGGTTAGGTAAGCGCGCGGCACTCCAAATGCGGCAAACCTGAGTAATGCTTGAACATCATCGGGTATTGATTCAAGTTTCTTCACCCTCACTGCTGCAATATCTTTCATGATCGACTCATATTCGGAGTCTTCTGTCGAGATCCACGCCGGGATGGACACAGCGTCTTGCCCCATATGGAAGCGAGGACTCATTTCAGTGGTCCCAGGATAAACTGAAATTTTGGGAGCAATGGTAGAGGATTTGAGCGATCGAGCGATATCGAGAAACTCGATTAGATACTCCGGAGTAAGCGTCATCGCCGCGTCATCTAACAGCAGCACTGAGAATTTACGGCCTGCAGTGTGGCAAAGTTCATCGACAATGCGCTTCACACGGTCAATAGATAGAGAGTCGGAGAGTTTAGCGAGATCCCCTTCTATGGTTTGGTTACGCTCTAGCTTTGTTGCAAGCGTTAAAAGCGACTCATAAGCATAGCCATACGAGAAAAGCAATTCGTCCACTACAGATAACTTGGGTAGCCATTCCTCGCTGCTTTCACGTGTAGAAAGTAATATCCTAGCCAAAACCCAAGAATGAAAAAGCTGTGAAGCTCCAGCGTTGCTCGACAGCAAAGGCTCAAGGCGAAAATAACGTTGAAAAGATGCGAATATTGCGAAAGGCTTATTTTTGTTCTCTCGGCAAGAAAGCCAAGCAAACCGCATCATGTGAGTTTTCCCGCACCCGCGAGGTCCCACAACGGTCCGTAATGCTTTATTAGTGAGTTCTAGTGTAACGCGCTGAAATAAAGCCCCTCCATCTGAGGTCTCGCGATGCAAGTCTTCAAGCGGAATATAGTCTGCTCGGTGTTGTAAAGTAGTGCTCAGCACGCTGGAGTCAATTGACTTAGTGCTAGCGTTCATATATTTGCCTTGGAATTTTTAAGTCGAGCAAAGCTTCGGTTGTTATAAATCTAGCACCGACACCATGGGCGATAGCACGAATAGCTGCTCGACCAGCCCCCCCTGTCAGATAACCAAGGACTTGTTGGCGGGCGAAGGGTGCTACCCGAAGAATAAATACGCAATCTGAAACCAGAACGACTCCCGCTTCCACAACACATACTTTTTCTTCTAAATTCCTTCCAACCCTTGCCAACAAAATATCTCCGGCAATAGCTTCAATTCCACCAGCCAGATTTCTAACGCTTGGCAACAATGTGAAATTAGGAGGAACCTGGACCTGTCCCAGGACGAAATTTGTGGTATGGAAAACAGGAAGGGGGCAGGTTTTCAGCTCACTTGATGAGAATGTACCACGCCTGAGCATTGTAGTAATGTCGCGCAATAGTACGTGGTCACAACTTTGATCTGAGTTTGCGGCTACTAGGTAGGAATAATCTAAACGTGTGCCTGCCTCTTCCGCCGAGACGGATATTTCTCTCGACAGTAAACCGTTTGATTCAAGCCGCTGAACTTTTATGGCGTCTCGTGCACCTGGACTTTTTCTCAAGATTACAATATGCGCTTTAGCATCCGTCCTCTTAAAAACCCCGCGAGGTAACTCCACAACTCTTTCAAGAGAGTGCGATGTAGCCAAGACTTTACGGAGCCCTGAGTATTTCTCCCCTGCTACTATGCCATCCGGAAGAATTAGACCTAATTTGCCACCCGATTTAATAAACCGAAGATTTTGCGCAATAAACAACACTTCCGCAGGGGCAGTGCTCAGCTGCGGGAGAATGTGACTCAGCCCCGCGTCTTCAAGAATCTCACCGAAATGTTTTTGCCACTTCGGTCGAATATAAGGAGGATTACACAATGCAGAATCTACAGAGCCGAAAGGCACCCCTATTTTTTCGTCTATAGAGCCATCGAGCGCATCCCCAACATGATGTGTGAATAGCTCTCTTTGGGTTTTTGAAAGAGACGAACTTCCCGCATTTTGATCAATGTCAACAGTGATGAATTTCGCTTGATCCCAATGAAGACTGGCCGCTCCCACTAAGGCACCGTCTCCTGCCCCTAAATCGATTACTAAGCTTGGAGAGCAAGCAGACATCCTGTCAATCAAAAGGCCTGCAACTCCTTCCGCGGTATAGTATCGACCGTAAAGGTCAGAAGTTTTTGGTAGGTGCCGTAAATCCATGTTTTTTTAGCTTCGTAGTAAAATTTCAAGTCGCGTGCGGTGCGCGGCACACTGCTTTATCCAACGTGCTGGCACTGGAGACGTCAAGATACAGGGAATGCGGTAGCCTTACCATGAGCCTTCTACGCCCCACGGGCGCTTGTCACCATAAGCTGCGAATCCCGCCTGAATCTACAGCTCATCCAAGCCATGAGGCATGCAGAGAATGAGAGGGGTACGAGCAGAGAAAAGCCTGTTGCAAACCGGGACAGGGCAAGAGCAGCGGTCCCAGCCTGCCGAGTTCTACCTAAAAAGGGCATTCTGTAGGTAGAGAACATCGGTCTTGTCGCAGAGATGGCTCGGAGACTTCGCCGGGCGGTGCCAAGCAGTCTAAATGCGTTCTCTAAAACTGTAGGTACACAAGCTTGGCTTCGTAGTCCGCTGGCCAAGTCCAACTGCACATGAGCGACCCATGAGTGTGGATGAGTACATATATGAGTACAATTTTTTATAACATCTATAAATATCCAATCAATTCAACTATTTACGATACAAGTCACGGATCAACGTCTGAGGAGCACACAGAGGCGCTCAAGGCATTTTTATCGTAGCAACCTGCACTGCCCGCAGCATCAGAAACAGAAAAGCCCCGACGCTCGGGGCTTTTTTGTTTCCGTTGGTCCTTCAGACGCCACGCCCGACAACCGGGCAAATTGATGTCTATACAGTTTTTCGTGCACTGCTTAGAACGTCGAGCACTTGGCGCTCCAGTCGCTCGATCGAATAGTCAGCGACCAACCTCATCTGCGCCTTGGCGACCTGCGTCGAACGCCTCTGGCTGTCATGAATCAAAGCTTCAACAGCGCTTATCCATTCCTCTGTCGTGGTCGCAAGCAAGCCGCAACCGTCTGAACAGCAAACATCGTAGATCGTGTCAGCGCTCGCTACGACTGCCGTCCCTACCGATGTGTATTCAACCCACTTCGTGTTGGCCTTGACTGCGTTGAAGTCGGTTTTGGCCAACGGGCAAATGCCGACATCCCAGTTCAGCGAGGAGAACTTTTCAAGGAATTCCTCATATATCGGAACGGGCGGGATGACATTAACGCGATCACCAAACTCTTCCAGCACCGTAGGCTTAGGGATCGAGCCGAACAGTTCAAATTCAACCTCAGGATTTCTGCGCAACACCTGAATCAGTGCAGGCAGCACCATTTCAAGATCATGAGCATGGTCAAATCCCATGTAACCGATCTTTTTCACCGGCCGATTCACGGAAGGCGCCAGGACCTTGCCTGAGCAGTAGATCTCACCCACTTTGAAATTCGATTTAAAACCGTACGACAAAAAACGCTGCTCCAGCGCCTTGGTCGAGCAGTAGATCAGATTCACGTTTTCCAAAAGATGCCGAACAGCCTCCAGTCTGGGCGGGCGGTTATGGAATTCATGCTTCTTCTTGCCAATCTCCAAAGGCACGTTGAGCAAGTCGTCGTCAACGTGAAAAACGGTAGGAATACTCAGCTTTCCGGCTAACTTGGTGAGGTATTCAGTGTGAGGACCGCTGTATCTGCAAAACACCATGATGGTGGGTTTGAATTGCATCACACGCGTTTTGATCCAAGCCTGCACCTCAGCTTTGGAGAGACGAAGATCAATCTGCTCCTTCATCTGGAACTCACTCAACAGTTCCGTCACCACAGTGCCCTGCTCGATTCTAGGTGCCAATGGTTTAAGGAAGCTGAGTTGCAGTGTTGGAATGAGCGCGTTGGCGACGAATAAAATACGTTCGCAGCTAGGCTCGGTGGGGCACTCGTGGACAGGCTCCACAACAACCTCATCTTGATCACGACCGAATACACCACTGATCGCCGTTTTGACTTTTTCTATATAGCTGCGCATCTGAAATCCTAGTTTTTTACACGGCTGATCGAACGCTCGTATTCCTTAATTGCCTTGTTGCGAATTCGCTTTTGGTCATAAACGCTCTTGTGGGGTATGTAACCACAGCGCTTGTCATACGCTTCGTTCCTGTCATTGAAGAAGGAGCGAAAGGGCTGAGGGACCAGGTGCCCGTAACGAATCTCACGGAAGAGTGAGGGGCGGAAGTAACCATGCGCGATCTCGTCCCTGATCTGTTCAATGCTCAATACCCCGGCCTTGAGCATTCTGCGCACCTCGTCAAACCACAGATAGCCATTCGAATTGCGCGTCGAAGCCCACGGTTGCGTTCCCATGTCGGTGTAATGAATCAGACAAGTGCCCGCGTCGTAATGCTCAAGGCTGTTCCATTCGAAGGGTACGCCATAACCCACTTCGTTCTCAGGGAGAATGCAAAGTTTCGACATCAACTGGTCGTAGGTGTAACGCTCCTCATCCATGCCCTGGACTATTTCATTGACATCCCAATCCAGGCGAGCACAGTCCAGCAGCATGACGGCACACTGCTTTTTCCTTTCCTTGGGCGCGTTTTCTTTTGCCATGGTGACGTCCGCGAACTTCACCTCTTCCTGAATCAGAATTTTTGCACCGTTGAAAGGCAGATCCCATAGCTTGCGGATATCCCGGAAAACCAGCATGTCCGCATCCATGTAGATAGCCTTGCCCCTGTAACCAGCCAGCTTGGGGATGCAGAAACGGCTGAACGAAAAGCCGGTACGCTGGCCGTTGCGCGGATCCTTGGGCTCCGGAACAGGCAGGTCAAGCATCGGGATCACTTCGACTCTGGCCGTCGTGTGCCGCTTGATCGAATATTCCAAGACAGGAACCGCCAGCAATTGCGAGCGATCAACACCAACGTAAACCCGAATGACGTCATCGTTTTCCAACGAAATTTCCCTTACAAGGTTGCTGTTTTGAACTCGATCTTTGCCCAGTCAGCAAGCTGCTGAACACCGCTCTGGATGCTGACCTGCGGTGCCCACTGAAGCCTGGCCGCAGCTGCAGAGATATCCGCACAAGCATAACGAATGTCACCAATCCGGAATTGACCTGTGACGGTGTAAGCGTCATCCGATACACCCAGCGCACGCATCAACATACGGGCCATGTCGAGAATAGTGACGGCCTCGCCACTGCCAATGTCAATAATCGAGCCATGCTCGACTGGATGCAGGCTAGCGCACACCAGTGAGGCGACCACATCATCGACGAATACGAAGTCGCGCGCGATTTCGCCATCTTCGAAAATCGCCAGTTGACCGCCCGCAATCAATTGACGCGCGAAAATGGAGAGAACGCCAGTGTAAGGATTGCGCAGGGACTGGCCAGGCCCGTATACATTCTGGAAGCGCAGAATGGTGACTTCCCAGCCTGCGCCCTCGCCTGCCTGACAAAGCAGATATTCCTGCATCAGCTTGGTGGATGCATAGACCGAAGCAGGCGCTGGCGGAAGACCTGAGTGGCTGGCAGAAGGTGTAGCCGGCAAGCTGGCGGCTTTAGGTAGCGGAACGCTGAAGTCCCCCTCGGTCATGCTTTGAGGCTGGCGTGGCAGACCTACGAACTCTACCCCAGCAGCATCACGGTAACCGCCTTCGCCATAAACGGCGCGCGAAGCAGCCAGCACTACACGGCGCGTCGTGTCGACACCGCGAAGTGCCTCAATGAGATTGGTCGTCCCCAACACATTCACTGCGCAGTAACGCGTTGGCTCGTCGTATGACTGCCCCGTCCCGGTTTCTGCTGCCAGGTGATAGACAAGTTCTGGCTGCGCCTGCTGAACAACGGCAATCAATGCAGCCGCGTCAGCGACGTCACCGCGAACGAAATGCACACCTTCAGGAAAAACCGGGGTTTCAGGGTTCTCGCCATGCACTTGTGGGTGCAGGTTATCGAATACCCATATTTGTTGAGCTGGATCCTGGCGCAGAAGAGCCTTGACGAGTCGGCTACCAATAAAGCCTGCACCGCCGGTAATGAGTACTCGCTGGGTCATATACTTGTTTCCGAAAAAATACTGATGAGCTGAAAAGGGTCGTCACGACTCGCAAACTGCACTCCTTGACGAAGCCTGCGTCAACGAAGTCGGGGGTAGGATCTAATTACAGGTCGAGCTGCTGCGTGGAGCGCAATGGCGCAGATAATAACATCAGGGGCGCGCCTTCTGCCGCATTAAAGGCCGAAGTATTAACCGTCCCGCGCGCAACAGCCTTGACCCGCCCCCCCGTAGAGCTCCCCAGCGAGAGGCAGCGATCGAATAAAAGGGGGGAGTAAATTGCGCGTCCCGAAGCCTATCGCTGAACGCAGGCTTCCAGGCCTCCATCGAGACTGCGCAAACCTGAGACAACAGTGACGGACGAACGTGGCCTTGGGCGATCTCACGCGTCAGATCGGCGAGGGTAATAAAACCAGCATCAAGTGCACGACGAAGGCAGGAAACCCACAGCACTTCGTTTGGGTTGTCCAGCGACACCCAAGGCTGGGTATTCATGTCTGTGTAATGCAACAGACAGGTTTCACCCGGTACGAAGCGCTCAAGTGAGTTCCAAGTCTCGGGAATCGAATACGAAATCGGACTGGCCAGCTTCATGTCGTACATGAGTTCTTGATAATTGATTTCGCCTTTGTCCAGTTGGCTGACAATGTCGTCGATGTTCCAGCCAAGACGGGAACAGTCCATGAGCATGACACTGAACTGGGAGCGACGCGCGCCGGCGGCACTGCCCACGGTTTGCAGAACAGCCTCCCCGAACGGACGGTTCCATAAGGCCGTTATGTCATGGAACACCTGCATGTCAGCGTCCATGTAAATGGCCTTGCCGTTACGCGCACACAACTCGGGGATGAGGAAACGCTGGAACGAGAACGGTGTTCGGGCCTTGTTGATAGCATCCCTTGGGACCGGAATGGACCGCTGATGGGTATAGATGGCAGAGAGCTGCACTGAAAGCCGAGTGTTTTCACAGATGGAAAACTCCAGCACCTTCATCGGCAGCCATTCTGCGGGAGTCGCTGCCACGAATACGCGGACAATATCTGCCGTTACGTCGGTCGGGACTTCAGATTCCTTCATGCGTTCAATCCTGGGAGAGTGCAGGCCCTGCGATGACTTCATCACAGGGCCGAAATGGACGTCACTCCACGAATCGCCAGTCTGCGGTCTTCTGGATGGCGATGGCGTTTAGGTAGGACCCCGCCACGCGGAATGGCGTCGACTCCGATAACGATACGTGATCGACCCCATCAGGACTCATGACCTCGATGGAAATCGAATAGGCTCCAGGTGCCAGCTCTGCCCGCCCGAGATCTGCATGCATACGACTGGACTCGGCAGGCCAGACCAGACCAGACCGAACCGAGTTCCAGTCCAGAAGAACGCTCTGCGAACCATCGCGCAACAGCGGCCTGATCACTGCATCACGAGGCAGTTTGCTGATATCAATGTCGAGCGTGAGATTCGCCCCATAAGGCAGCGGCGCACCGGGGACGAAATCAATGCCATTCACCAGCAACTTGAAGGATATACGCTCGGGGTGAAAAACATGTCCGCGCTTCTTTTCGTTCTGATCACCCAACTTGTCCTGATACAGGGAGATCGCGGACTGAATGCCTCCCTCGTACACGACCTTACCTTTTTCGAGGTATAGCCCCCGGTTGCATAAACGAGCGACCTGGCCGATGGAGTGGGAGACAAATATGACTGCCGCATTTCGAGCGAGCTCGTTGACGCGCTCATAGCAGCGCAGTCTGAATGAAAGGTCACCCACGGCAAGCACTTCGTCGATGATCAGGATATCCGGACTCATGACAGAGGACGCGGCGAATCCGAGTCGGGATTTCATACCCGAACTATAAAACTGGACTGGCGAGTCGAAAAACTCGTCGATCTCGGAAAAGTCCTTCACTTCGGCGATATAGGCGTTGAGCGCCTTGCCAGTCATGCCCATGAGGCGACCACGCACAGCCACGTTGTCTCGCCCTGTCATGGTGGGCGAAAAGCCCGCGCTCATTTCCAGTAGATAGCCCAGCTCACCATTTCTTATGACCCGACCACGATCGGCCGCGAGCTTGCCGGCAATGCATTTGAGCAGAGTACTTTTGCCGGCACCGTTGTGACCGAGCACGCCCAGCACTTCGCCCCGGCGAAGCGAAAAATTCATTTTCCTGATCGCCCAGAACTCAGAGCTGCGAAGCTCGTTGTTCTCTGGCTTTCCGATATTGACAGCGTTTCTCAATATGTCCCGGGCCGCATATTTGACAGATGACTTCAGGTCACGGGAGTACTTTTTCCACAGGTCATCGACTTCAAGCAATACAGTCATAAGTTATCCCAACCGCTCGAGAAGAATAGGTACCTGGCGATGAAGAAGATTGAGCGACCAGACCAGCAAGGCGATCAACACTGCGGTGCTGATCACCAGAGGAAGCATGTAGACAGAACCAAGATCGTGTAGCGATCGAGCCAGTATTGCCAAGGGAGCAGCCAGTGGGTTGATGCAATTCAACCAGAAGAGAGCACCAGAGGATTGCTCAAGGGCCGGGTAAAAGATGGGCGATATCAGAATCACAGGCAGACTGACGGAGCTGAGGCCCTTGCGAACATCAGCATAGAGCGCCGACCAAGGGGCCAGGATGGCGCCGATGGTAACAGCGGATATGAGCAATGCTCCCAGGGAGAACAAGATCCAGAACCACGAAGAGAGCTGCGAAGGAAACGACAGCCCCAGGACAGGGATGGCAATCAGTATCAACGCCACCCTGATGAGCAACCCGATGACACCTTCAAATAACACAGCCAGAACGAACGGAATCGGGCCTACATTGACGCCTCGCAGCAGCCCCTTGTTCTTCCTCATGAAGTCAGACATTTCCTGAATGACCGACATCCACCATTGGAAAAGGGTAACGCCCGCAAACGCCCTCAGCACGTCCCAGTTGCCTTCAGGAGAGTGTGACGCACCACCGCCGTTCAACTGACTCTTGATAAAGATGTAGCACGCGGCGTACAGCATTGGGGTTATCAACGCCCAAGCATAGCCCAGCGCGTGTTGCTTTATCTGTATGGATATACTGCGCCTGGCGAGCGCGATGCCCGAATTCACCGTTTGTGACCACATGCAATTATTCAGCCTTTGACAAGATCATGAGTGACATTTTGCTCAGCCACCTCTGCTGCGATAGCGTCAAGTCGGGCTCTGGCGGTCTCGGGAACAGACATGTCAATGCTGTAGTCCTCGAAAAACCAGTTCAGAAATGCCCTGTACTTGATTTCAAGGTCAGCATCTGTGCTATTCGTGACGTAGGTCCATGCCTCGTCAAGCGTATGGGTAGTTGCATTGAATGTTACGCAATCGTACTCCGTCCTGCCAAATGTCACGACAGGTTTGATCTGCAGGAGGGCCTCGAATCCGACACCACTGTTGATGGTATAAACCGCCTGCGAATGCTCTATCAAATCCTTGACATTGGCATTGCTGATAAAAACCGTGACGCCATCCGCAAGGCTCTCGAATGGAATCATGCTTTTACGATTCGCCGGGTGCAGTTTCAGTACAACAACCACACCGTTTTCCCGAGCCCAGGCTATCACTGCGGCGACAGCATCAAGGACGCTGACATCCGAGAAAAACTCGATTGATTGGTCAGTCGGTATTTGCAACGGGAAAAACAGGTAGGGCCTCAGGACTTTCTTGCCTAACCAGTTTTTGTCCCAGGGCAGCAGGTCATCCTTGAGCAACCGCGCCAGCGGCAACCTATCGTTCTGGGCGAACTTGCTGTCCAGCGAACCGTTGTGCAGTCGTCCACGGTAATGATCGAACATCTTCCCCGTTTGGCCGGCCTGCGGGTCAAGGTTGACTGGGTATTGACTGGACGCAGCACTCCAGCCCTTCTGATCAACCACGAACACCCAGCGGAAGAACTCTTGCATGTAGAAATAAACATGGGTACTGCCAAGACCAAAGTTGTGCATGCATCGATGTGGCACGAAAGCCACTGATGAGTTGTCACGGTCAATCCGGGGCCGGTCGATTTCCCAATTGGGCAATTCGTACATATCAACCTGTAGCCCTTTACGCTCAAGCGCATTGGCCATCAACAGTGCGAAACGCTTCCATTGCAGCCGCAAATCAATGACGTCTTCGCTGATTTGGGGAGCGGCACGGACTTCGCCCGCAAGCGGCTTCCAAGGCAAATCAAGGCGCGGAAGATAAAAAGCGACACGCCCGTTACGAGGCAGCGGGGCAGCTTTCATCTCCAGACTTTTCTCGACCGCCGAGCTGATGCGTTGCTGCATCCACTCACTGAACAATGAGTCTTGGGGCAGGAAATAAGTGTTGATCAACTTCTGCGCCATAGAACGCTTGGCGTCATCATATGACAGTAGATTTTGCAGGATAAAGAATCTCAGATCATACAGCTTGAGACCTCCCTTACCCGCCCAGAGGATGCTTTTGTCACGAAACTGCCAGTCAGCATATTTGGGCTTGATATTGTAAAAGTGTATCTGCCCCAACAGCGCTTTCATATGACGATAAAAAACTTTCTGGTCAACGAACCAGGCAAGCGTACCTTCCGCAAACTCTTCATCTATGCCATCAGATACCTGCTGCAGAAAGTCGACTACACATTCGGCAGGCGCCAGCCAGATAGAACCTGTCGCAACAGCAAGGTGTTCCGGGCGACCAGGTACCATATCGCGATCACGCCGGACAAGAATAACCTGTGCATCGGCCTTGTCGGAAAAGTCCAGATCAATCGGGTTAACAACCAACGAGTCTGCATCAATGCTAAAAACAGGCGTCGAATAATCCGCCAGAAGATTTTTTAGCTGTAGGAAACGTGCGCTGGCGAAGTAGGCCCTTTGCTGATCGACTGTAAGACTCGAGAGATCTGTTGTTTCGTAGGAAAGAAAAACCTTCGTATTTTCCAGTTGGGAAAGTGTTTTTTCAAATTGATCGAATCCTTCCTGAGAAGGGTTTATCAGGTGAAGCACGAAGGTATGCCCAGGGGAAAACATGTCCACGCTTAATATCAGGGAGACCGCGTACTCCAGATACCCCATATCGCACGCCGAAAAAAGTAGAACTGCCTCCTGGCCTGTAAGGGACGGTGGGGCATACCACTGTAATTTTCGATCTATCATGCTAGCGTTTTCCTTCAACATCTGAGTGCCTACGCGATGATGCATTCACATCATCGGCGGGGTCGACACATTGATGCCATATGACAACAAGGTAGGGGTTCAGTTCCCTTGACAAAGTTTTAAACGAACCATGTGCTCATTTAGTTTATTGACATCTATCGAGGGTTCCAGTACGCCACGCGTACGAAAATCAGAAGTACCTTCCTCAAGAGCAAGCATTAACAAACCGCTCCCCTTACAGGTACCCAAATGATCTTCGTCACTAAACAGTGGCCAATCTTGCATAAAACCGGCTTCAGGCTTATTAAGATCTATGAACGGAATTTTGTACTCACTTGATACTCTTTTCAAGTCATTTACATGCTGATCTAAACCAGATTGTTTCTGAAAAGCGTAAAGATCCGAGCGCACCGGTGGCTGGAACAAAACGATCTGAATACCATGCGCCTTTCCCCACAATGCGAACATGTCGAACAGCCCATCCCACGGCGCCCAACTAGGAATTTCTCTCAAGCGCTGAACCTTGACGTGCTCATTTTTTATTTCAGGGAACATGTGCTCCGGCGAAGTCACGCGCTCGAACGTATCTTTACGCTCCCCCCGAGTATTCAAGCCAAGTAAAAGCGTGTCTTCACCTGCGTGAATGGTCTTGGTTGCCCCTGGCAATAAGTTGGACAGTCGCAAGGTGCTCCTGTATTGAAGAGTTTCCGGCTTCCAGCTGAACGCGTGCTTGTCACGCAAGCCATCAATACTCGAAAAAATCGGTTTGCACCGAGCGACGATCTGACTGCCGGAGCACAACGGCTCCAACGAACTCAATAAAGGAAGGTATTTAAGATGATCAGGCTCGACAATGAGACGATCCGGCCGTCTTAGCAACAGGGAGGACTCGACATAAACGGTTTTCAAGTTGGGAAACCTGAGGCGCAGGATCTCCGCCTGAAGAATCAAACCGTAGGTAATCTCATTATAGGTATTGCCCGCCCCCACTACCGTACCGTCAAGTCCCAGATGGCTGGGCTGCAGGATCTTGCTCCTTGATGTACCCACGTATCCTGTGGTGATCGTCTGAGGGGCATCATTTTTGCTGAACAGCGCCACGTTCTGAGCCAACATCTGGTTGCCTACTTCCCTTCCGGATATTTCCGAGTCGGGCAATAGTTCCATCAAACGCGAAACCGACTGAGTACCGGCGATAGAGCTGCCTTCATGGTATCGAACCGCAACCTCGGTCAACAGAAATCCCGTCCCAAGGAATACGCACGTCCAGGCATACAGCTTGAGCCACTTCTGACGCGTCAGCTTGGCGCTCTTAGAATTGAAAGTATATGAAGTCATTGCCGTCTACATAATAAATGAAGGAAAAAAGCGCCAGCGCTGTAAACGTGATAGCGGCACCCACGGCTCGAAAATTTGTAATGTCCGACTGGTAGGTTGTTTTGTGCACCAGCCATTGCAATGGCAGGTACAGAAGCAACAACTCAAAGAACAACGGAGCAATCTTCGTTTGCGCCCACGCGGCGTCAAACGTCAAAACTTTTGCGATGATCGTGAAAGCCGAATGCGTGTCGCTCGCCCGGAAAAAGATCCACGCGAAGAAAACGACAAACATGGTGAGGAACCAGGCCACGCCGGGAAGCCCTACGATTTTTTTGATCAGCGCACCAGGATGGATATTTTCGAAGGATCGCTGAATCACCAGTGCTGCGCCGTGCAGACCGCCCCAGATGATAAAGTTCCAGCTTGCACCGTGCCAAAGACCACCCAACAGCATGGTCAGAAACAGGTTCCTTTGTGTTTTCCACGCAGCAGATGTGCGGGAGCCACCCAGCGCGATATACAGATAATCGCGAAGCCAGTTGCTCAGCGTAATGTGCCAGCGCCGCCAGAATTCTTTAATGGAAAGCGAAGAGTAAGGCGCATTGAAGTTATAAGGGAGTACATAACCAAACATCAGTGCTGCCCCCAACGCCATCAGGGAGTAACCCCAGAAATCGCACAGAATCTGAACACCAAAGCCGATAACGGCCATCAGGTTATCGAAACCGGAGTAGTGGTCGGGCGCCTTGAAAACAATATTGACAAAGGGTGCCAGCCCGTCCGCGATTCCACACTTCAACGCAAGGCCAGCGATAAAATAATAAACGCCGTTGTAGACATGGCTCAGATCAAAGACTTGCTTGATCTTTATTTGCGGCATGAATTGAGCAGCCCTGCAAATCGGACCGGCAATCAGGTGAGGAAAAAACAATACAAAGATCGCAAATACGGCAGGATCCCTTTCATGCTCGAATTTACCCTTGTAGACATCCACATGGTAAGAGATCAGCTCAAACACATAGAACGAGATTCCCAACGGCAGAATGATCTTGAGCAGCCCTATTTCATAATTGGGATCATAGAGCTCACCGATAGCCTGGACATTCTCGAGAAAGAAGTTCATGTACTTGAAATAGCACAGCAGCAGCAGATTGCCGACACACGCCAGCACTAGCCAGTATCGCTCTCGCGTCTGCGCAATGCGGCCTGCAATCAACCAGTTGACAGCAATGACGCCCGCGAGCATCAGCCCGAATACGTTGCTCCAGCTGCAATAAAAATAGAGGCTGCCGATCAGCACAACCCACTGCCGCCCCCGCAACCAAGGGCATAGCCAGTAGCAGGCCAGGGTGGCCATCAACAGCACTATGTATTCCATAGAGTTGAAAAGCATTCGCTTCGGGTTCCTTTATTTTTGGATTTACAATTGCCGACCTTGCGGGCCGCAACATCAAAAGTGCCGACTACTGCACCAGCCTACTGATCAAACGTCTCAACTGATCTTGCAACACCTTTTCGGAGAACGTAGTCGCACAGTAGGCTTGCGAGGTTTTGAGCATGGACGCTCTGACGTTCGGAGCCTTGAGAAGCGAGTCCACAGCGGTGTACCAATCATCATTGACAAGCAGCGCCCCCCCTTCAGGGATGACCTGGTTATACACAAGGATATCGGATGCGACGACCGGTATGCCGGCAGCTGTATATTCAATGTATTTGGTAGGTGCTTTGCACAAGTTGAACTTGTCATTCACAAGAGGGGCAAGTCCAATGGTCCAGTTCAAGTTGGCCAACGTCGTCAGAAACCCCGTATAACCTTTGTTAACTTCATGGCTTTTGACTCTATTACCAAATCGAGCAAGTGCCGCTGGCATTTTTATGGTTCCAAAGACTTCAAACCGCAGGTCAGCATTATCTTCCATCAATCGCACCAACGCAGGAACTACCAATTCCAGATCTTCCTGATGGCCTCGCGACCCCATGTAACCAATCACTGGATCCCGCTTGCCCGAGCTTTTTTTGATTTGAATATGCGCCGCCATGTAAGGCGCATAGATGCCGGTGAATATCTTCTGGTCGGGGTACAGTGCCTGAAGATGATCCGCGAGGTAGCGTGTGGAAGCATAGATCATGTCGCAGTTCTCAAGCAGGTAGCGCCGCTCGTGAATGACCTCGACTGCGCCTTGCGACTGCTGAACGACACTCCCCAGCGAGGTTGGAATCTCCAGCAGATTATCGTCGATGTGGTAAACCACCGGTATTTTCCTGGCCTTGAAGTAGTCGAGCATTTCCCTGCCATACGGCAAGGCATAGCGCGTCATGATGACAAGATCAGGCCGAAAGGCGCGGTCCCATCGCTCCCACATGCCTGCGCCCTTCTTGCTGACCCTTAGCTGGGAGGCCGCAGCAAAATTCAGGGCTTTCTCCTTATAAAGCGCCCCGAGCGGTATATCGAAGCTGATGTAATACGTAGCATTGACGTTTTCAGTCAAAATCAGAATATTCGGGCAGCCTGAATGGCCGGCGTGGTATTCCTCGAAGCCTTTTTTGTCTGGATGAACGATCGGTATTTCGATTTCGATCGCAGCGGTTTTTCTGAAAAGGCGTGATACAAGATTGAACATCAGCGCCCAGCCTCGTTTTGCACCGGCAAAGGCTTTGCCTTGGCGGCTTGCGCCTTCAACTTGGCTTCATATTCCTTGATTACCTTCTGCCGGGCGCGCTTTGCAGCATAAACTTCCTTGTGTGGGATGTAGCCGGAAAGCTTGTCGAATGCCGCGTTCTTTTTGTCCCATGCGGCATGCAGGAAACCCGGTATCAAGTGACGGTACTTGATATCTTTCAACAAGGACGGTCGCAAATAGCCAAGCTGGATGTCATCCTCGATCGCCTTCTTGCTCAGCGACCCGTTTGCGAGCATTTTGCGAACTTCGCGGAACCAGACCCATGCGTTCTTGTTGCCGCAAGAGGACCATGGCTGCGTGTAAACGTCAGTGTAATGAATCAGGCAAGTGTCTTTGTCCCAGTGTTCCAGGCTGTTCCACTCGAACGGCACACCATACTTGACGTCGCTTTCGTTCAGAATGACCAGTTCGGACATGAGCTGATCGTAATCGTAAAGACCGTCGTCCATGCCCTGGATGATCGTCTCCACCTCCCAGTCCAACCTTCCGCAATCCAGCAGCATGACTGCACACTGCTTCTTGCGTGTCTTGGGCGCGCCTACTTTCTGAAGGCTCTCTTCGGTGTGCTTGACCTCTTTCTGAATGACGATCTTCGCGCCATCGAAAGGAATGTTCCACAGCTCCCTGATATCGCGCATGACCAGCATGTCGGCGTCCATATAAATGGCTTTGCCTTTGTAACCCGCCAGCTTCGGAATACAGAACCTGCTGAACGAGAAACCGGTACGCTGACCGTTTCTCGGGTCTTTGGGTACAGGTACGGGCAGGTCAAGCATGGGAATGACTTCGACCTTGGCGGTGGTGTGCCTTTTGATCGAGTGTTCCAGAACCGGCACGGCAAGCATCTGCGATCGGTCAACGCCTACGAAAACCCGGATGACTTCATCATCGGTGGACATGCGATTTCTCCTTGATTCTTCACATTGCTGTGTTCGGGGTTACCTTGCGGACCTGACGATACAATCGCTCTCCGATGATTGGGAGCCGTAACCCGTCCGGGCTTTTCGCGGCCCGGATAGTAACGCAAGCGTACCTGATACCGCCAAGCTTCAACCCATCTGTAATGTTGAAAAAACGTTTGTGTTCACCTTTGCGACAGGCCTCTCGGGTGAATCAGGCAGCAGATCGCGCCATTTGAAATCAGAACGATCCTTAAGGATTCAATGGACCGGTAGCAGGTCATCCAGAATTCTGGCTGCAGTAGGACCACCGATGATCGTACGCGCCACGAATGCACTCGACGGTGTGCCGGGGTCGGTTGCGCCAAGCGCTTGCGCGACGAAATCTCCCCAATCCTCGGTCGTGCGGATTTCTGTCAGTGGCTTGTAGAGGTCAACATCAAGATCGTGTGCAACCACAGCGACACTCAGATTCCTGCGCGCAGCGTCGAGAGCAACGGTGGAAGGTGATGTGATGACAGCAGCCATCCTGCCAAGCAACTGATCGGCGGTGTACATTTGCCACTCGGGAGCTTCCGGGTTTGCAACGACCAGATTTGCGGCTACAGGCTGATCGCCCTTATAGCGTTTGGTCAGCCACATGCCTGCGTGATGAGGCTTGATCAAAAAGATGATCTCCGGGAAGCGCTCTGTCAGCGAAAGAACACCCTCGATGAAAAACTCTCTGTAGGCATCGCTGTAGCGATGCCAATGCAGGTTTTCAAATATGCCTATTACGATGGTGTCCCTCTTGATCAGGTGATCCAGATTGACTGTTGCGTCCGATACAGGCTTTGGGCACCCGATGGCAATGCATTTTGACCGAGTGGCAGGATTTATCTCGGGGTGCAGCGAGGAAAGCTCGCCCCATAGATAGATCTTTTGCGCAGCGAAATTGATCTTCTGGATGTGGTGAATCTCGTCGCTGTAGGTCAGACCCACGTTTTCCAGACCATGCTGCGTCGTCGCCGTCATGATGCCGACTTCGTTGGCGCCCTCGGTTAGCCAGCGGGTAAAGGCATGAGGACCGAGGTTGGTTTCGGCCACAGTCAGCAGTGCCTTTGTCACAGGATTGAATGGCGGGCTCCCGGAGATGCCTTTGTCCATCAGTGCGATAGGAGAAACATCCATGCCATGAAGGGTGGTGAGAACCCGAGGCGATTTTTTCAGCAACGATGTGCTGCACCAGACCTCAAACGGGATTGACCGCTGCTGCGCTTCCTTGATGATCGGGAGAATTACATCAAGGTCCTGAATCAGATGCAGTGCAAAGATGACCACCGGCGCGCTCACGCTCTTCCTTGCATCGGTCAACGCACCACGGAATGTACTGACCCACGATTGGCTGATAACGGGCGGGCTGAAAAAAGTTTCTGCAAGCTTTTTGCCTTTCTTGACATCGGCGCGAATGTTTTTCTCATCGGACAGGTAGCGTCGCAAACCTGCAAGAAAATCATCAACGGCAACGCCGCCTTTAAGCGGCTCAAGGCTTGGGGTAGCTGTGGCTATTACTGGAAGGTTGCGGGTCAATGCGTGAACCGAACGATTGGCTGACTTGCAGATACTGAACTCGTCTCGCGAGTTAGGGATCAGCACGACCTTGGCTTTCGCCATTTCATGCTCGACAGCCTGGATTGTCCACTCCACGTAACGAGACGGAATGGCAAAGGGCTGGATAAACGCTTCGTATTTCTTCTGATGGTTGCTGACCACGACCAGTTCGACCGGGTACTCAAGGGCAATCGCCTCAAGCGCCTCGCGAATCTGCAGCAGATCCAGCATGCCGAAGTCGGCGTAAGTGGCGCCGTGGTTGCCAAACCAAAGGAGGCTTGCCACGTTCGAACTGGGCTTGGACGCAGCGACGGGAGCCG
The DNA here is from genome assembly GCF_979253365.1 of Pseudomonas sp. AC016. Taxonomy (NCBI): domain Bacteria; kingdom Pseudomonadati; phylum Pseudomonadota; class Gammaproteobacteria; order Pseudomonadales; family Pseudomonadaceae; genus Pseudomonas; species Pseudomonas sp. AC016. Next base: position 4,308,635 of record NZ_CEEDCC010000001.1, on the reverse strand, counting down.
GTTTCGCAACTGACTTTCTATACTTGGCGAGGACGATACGGGCATTCATTTCCAGAGAGGAAAGCACTCTCACACCGCGACGCTTCCAAAAGCCCATGGTCAGAAGCGTACGCCAGCGCTTGGAAATGCGAACGAGCAGACCGGGTACGGAAACAGCCTTGTAGGAGTTGGCGAGGTTTTTGACCTTTTCAGCCTGGATCTTTACATCAATAGCCTTGGGGGGTTTGGTAGCCCCCTGTGCAGCAAGCAATCTTTGATCAAGCTTCTTGTTGGTGTCACCCGAGATAACGCCATCTGGAATCACCTCGACCCTGACATCCTCGACATGGCGGGAGATGATCTGCGCCAAAGGTTGGGTCGTGGTGACGATGGCACTGGCATATTTGGCCATGCCCAGAAACATGTCGCGCGGAAGGCTGGCAGAGTTCTTGCCATACCCGCTGACAAAAATGTTGTCACACAGATCGAGCACGACCGGGATGTTGAGGGCGTGAGCTTTTTGGACCAATCCGTAGGTTTCCACGGAAAAGTCTTTGACGACGACCAGGACATCAAGCTTTGTCAGATCGACCCCGCTGGCGTGAGTAAAGATTTCACATATGTGGCCAGAGTATTCCAAGGCGACAATAGGCAATACAGCTCTGTATCTGACACTGGCTACATTGAGCGACAACGACGCTACACACCACCCAATTACCAATGGCCGGTCACTTGAAAAACTATTCATCCCTAGCCGCGCTCCTACTTTTGCACTTCAACAATAAGGTATCCAACAACGCAATCAAGCAGTCACAACATAAAGAGTGGAAGCTGAGGGTAGAAAGGCCAAAGTGGCATGAGCAAAACATCGCCCCTGCCAGGCCATGACAGCCCTTTACTTGCCGCTTCTCCAGTGCAGCCTACACATTCGACACGCGCGCGCCCCGTTGCCTGGGTCGTGCGTCAACCCCTTTAAGGTCTCACCTCCGAAACAGCGCATTCTACCGAAAATGTAAGAATGCTGGACACTATTTCGGTGTTTCAGTGCGTTGGAGGCAGGCTTGATGCATGTCAATTTTTTCATCAAAAACGCATCGTTTGGCAGCGCAAACTCGCAGGTGTCAGTCACCGCGCGCAGAACGGTACACGAAACGCCATGGCCGGAAACTGACAGACGGCAGTCAAGGCCCACTGCGACTCATTGCAAGCGCAGCGGCCTCATCAAGTAAAGTCAGCCTTGACCACGAAGGGTTTGAGGTCGTTCGCACGCGACCTGAAACGTTGTTGAATGGGCGCAGAGCTCCGCAAGTTCGGCAAAAAACATGCTTAATGAGCGAGTACCGGGGTGAGGCCTGTGCTCCTTTCAACCGCCTCCCTCAGCCTGCCCATTGACGGTTTTTCGATCATTACGTAGGAAAGCCATGCAATGGCAACGCAAATTGTTACCGTTACCACGGCTCGGATTATCTGGTATTCAGCCCAGCCCGGCACAACGCGATCAAAGAAGCCAATATGGTATTCCATGATGTGAATAACTTGATAATGCCAAATATAAAGGCTGTAGGAAATAACACCCAAAAAGACAATTGGCGACATAAGTACACTGGTCAGCCTGCTGCACTTTCGATCAAGTGAAAGTGATAAAAAGACAAGGGTCAGGGCCACACCGATCAATGCTGGCATGTATTCACTGAAACTGTCATCCACGAAGGAGTACACGGCAAGCAATACAGTCATCAGACAAATCCCCACTCGCCTGCTGTGGCCGCCTTCAGCAATGAATACACCCAATGCAAAGGCGTAGAGGACCTTGGAAAACTTGAAATAGTCGACGACCCCCAATGCCAGGCAAAGGGCGTAGAGCACTAACGAAGCCACCAGGATGAGCGCTGTATTTCGAATATTGGCCATCAGCAACACCGCAGCCACTGCGTAGAACAACGCCTCGTGCGTCAGCGTCCATAACACCGGATTTATTTCCCTTGACACGTACGGGTACAAATCCTGAGACAAGACGAGATGCCTTAGTACGACCCACGCGTCGTGGCTGGGCACCCACTTGCTGCCTACGTACCCTATCAATGCCAATACTACGAAAAGATTGACAAGATACAGCGGCATAAGTCGGGTAATGCGATGTATGGCATATAACCTGAGCCCGCCAGGCAATCCGATCAACCGCAAACCCGAGCGCCAGATCAGGTAACCGCTCAGGCAGAAAAACATATACACCCCCACACTACCTAAAACACCTCTATTCGCCGTCAGCCATTCATTCGTGGCCAGGCGGGAAGCATCAGAGTGAGAGAAAAAAACCGCGGCGGCGGCGACTCCTCGCAAAGCGTCAATTGTTTTTGAATGCAGGTTGTAGGTCATTTTCTGGAATCGCTTTTCAAAAAGTACACACGCCACCTCTGCAAAAAACTACAGGCTGTGGGCCTGATCGTGCTCGAGAGGTACGCTTCAAGAACCTCTCGAACTGCCTATCTTATTGCTTGGCCGCCGAAACCTTTTCGGCTACAACATTTTTTGTGGCGTCATCGACAAGACTGCGAACGCTGGGTCCGTAGAGTTTTGCCCCCTCCTTTGACAGATGAGTCGCGTTGAAGAAGGCAGGTTTATTGTTGTCATCCAGGACCAGGCACCTATCAGCCGAAGGACACGTGGCCTTCATCATGTCGACGTACCTGACATTCTGCAGATTCGCCAGAGGCTGGTTGATTTTGTCTGTCTCCGGGCTTCTGTATCGAGAAGCGTAATACGAAAGGCCCGCGAGCCTGCCAAGACCGCTGACGATAAATGCGCTGTCTTTCAGCAGGTCCTTTCGTCCAAATACGTACACATCCGCTTTGGTCTGCGCTGTAATTTTGTTGATTGCCTCAAGGTAGTAAGGCTCAGCAAAATCACGCCAGTACATGGCGATGAATATTTTGTCCGCTCCTGAAATCAATGTCTGATTATTAGCTCTCTCAAGCGAGTCCTGGCAGCGTTTGACATAGGCGGGATCCTTGATGACGATAGGATTGACGCGAGTGTAGAAATCTTCTTCCTTGGCCTTGTCCAGACCTGGAGTCGCACACGCACTGTCGACAAGGCGGGAAACGACGTCGTAGTTGGCAAGATAGCCCTGCTCATTAAGAATATTGAGCAGATCGCCAGCCTGGGAGTCACCAATGACAAGGATTTTCTGCTTTTTGGATGCGGTGTCGAACCCTTCCCGTTGATTCAGGCTTTTGATGACCTCAAACACATAGATGGATGCACTTCTGTCATCGATTTTGACCATCTCTCTTATTTCCGCCGGTACTCTCCATCCCCAGCCGTCCTGCGCCCAGCTGCTTGCGGCGGGTACGATCACTGCGACAGAAGCGAGCAGCGTGACCAGCGAAAATTCAGCGCCGCTCATTCGCGACTCTCGCTGATGACGAAAAGGCTTCTCGACAAAGTGATAGAGAGCCAGCGCCAGAACGCCTGTAGAGCCGATCAAGCCGAACTTCACCAAGGTGCTTATCTGGTCGATCAACACATAGCTTACGAATACAAAAAGAGGCCAGTGAACCAGATAGAGGGAGTAACTTATCTCACCAATTTTTACAGCAAACCCGGACGATAACGGGCGGGCAAACATTGAGTTCCGTCCGCCCAGAATCATCAGGGCAGCACCCGCAGCAGGCACCAACGCTGCAAAGCCCGGAAACAACAGAGTGTCGCTTTTGAATACAAAAATCGAATAGCCGATCAGAGCAAGACCCAACAGGTAAGCCATATTGGCAATCAATCGACTGAGCGAGTAGCGCTCGGCAAACACGACCAGCCCACCGAAGAGAAATTCGTGCATCCTGAAAGGCGTCAGGAAAAATGCGCCTGAGGCGTCATGCTTGAGGTACTGGACAGAGGCAACCACGCCTACAATGATCAGGACAAGCACCGCGACAAAAGGTGTTTTAGTGAAACGGGTCAGAAGCAAAAGCACGACTGGCCATAACAGATAAAACTGTATCTCCACGCCCAGCGACCATGTGTGCAGAAGAGGCTTCAATGTCGACGCTGCGTCGAAATAACCGCTTTCGGCCCAGAAATAAATATTCGAAATGCCTGTCAACGCGTACACCGTTGAGCCAGACATGGGCTTGAAGTCGGACGGTGAAAAAAGGACAAACGCAGCAATATAGGACGATGCAATGGTGACGAGCAGGGCAGGAATCAGCCTCCTGACTCGGCGAAGGTAGAAATCTGCAAAATCGAATCGGCTTGTCCCCTTGCGATCAACGATCACCTTCGTAATCAGGTAGCCACTGATAACGAAAAAAATGTCTACCCCGACAAAACCACCTGAAAGAAGCGCCACCTTGAAGTGATAAAGAATAACAGCCAGCACAGCCACGGCTCGTAGACCGTCTATGTCAGGCCGATAGCCGGCTCTTGTATTTTGCATTTCCACTCCATGTAGTTCTTGAATACGCCGTCGGCATTATAGAGATGGGTTTCCAAGCGGCCTACAAGAGTTTCGCCGCAGCGACGTGGCCGCGCAAGAACGTGGCGCGTCCTGAATCAACATCTGACGTTCCTGTAAGAGCGTTCATACAGAATGGATCGATAAGTGAGCTTGCCGGAGCACTCGCCTCCAGCCCCCCATGCTCGGTCACTGACAGATGGCCTTGGCTACAGTCGAATCAGCTCGTATGACGCTTTGAAACGTTCTGCCAATCCATGCGTCACATCATTTAGTGGTAGGGATGACAATCTTTCCATGTAAAATGCCACCTCTGATTCATCGCTCAAAGCGCGCCGATATCCGACGCTATTAGAGAATCAAAGACAGCAGCACACTCAACCTTTGCTTCAACGGACCGGGCAGCGCCTTGTCATAACTCAAGGTAGATATTCTCTTGAAGATCCTAGTAACAGGTGGTGCCGGTTTTATCGGCTCGGCGGTCATTCGACATATCATTTCCAACACGTCTGACGCTGTCGTCAACGTCGATAAACTGACCTACGCAGGCAACCTCGAATCCCTCCAGGCAGTGGACAAGGACGAGCGCTACGCGTTTGCCCATGTGGATATCTGCAATCGTGAAGACCTGGACCGGATCTTCCACGAACACCAGCCTGACGCGGTCATGCATCTGGCAGCGGAATCTCATGTTGACCGCTCGATCAGTGGCCCGTCCGATTTCATCCAGACCAATATCATCGGGACCTATACGTTGCTTGAAGCTGCACGCGCGTACTGGAACCAACTGGACGAAGCGCGCAAGTCCAGCTTCCGCTTTCACCACATCTCCACTGACGAAGTTTACGGCGATCTGGAAGGCCCGGAAGATCTATTCACAGAGACCACTCCTTATCAGCCAAGCTCGCCCTACTCGGCCAGCAAGGCGAGCTCGGATCATCTGGTTCGCGCCTGGAGCAGAACCTATGGCCTGCCAACGCTGGTCACCAACTGCTCGAACAACTACGGTCCTTGCCACTTCCCGGAGAAATTGATCCCGCTGATCATTCTCAATGCGCTGGAAGGCAAACCGCTGCCAATTTATGGCAAAGGCGATCAGGTCCGTGACTGGTTGTACGTGGAAGATCACGCTCGCGCACTTTACAAGGTCGTGACTGAAGGCGAGATCGGCGAGACGTATAACATCGGCGGTCACAACGAAAAGCAGAACATCGAAGTCGTGCGCACGGTCTGCGCCCTGCTCGACCAACTGCGTCCGGACTCGGCCTTCCTTCCACACGAAAGCCTGATCACTTATGTCAAGGATCGCCCTGGTCACGACCTGCGCTACGCTATCGACGCCAGCAAGATCCAGCGCGAGCTGGGCTGGACACCGGAAGAAAGCTTCGAATCCGGGATCCGCAAGACAGTGGAGTGGTACCTCAACAATCCAGAGTGGGTAGACCACGTGAAAAGTGGCAGCTACCAGCAATGGATCGACAAGAACTACTCAACACGTGCCGATAAATAATGAAAATTCTTCTGCTGGGTAAAAACGGGCAGGTGGGATGGGAGCTTCAGCGCTCACTCACGGTTCTGGGTGAAGTGGTAGCACTTGATCGTCAAACGGTTGCGTCCGCCTATGGCGACCTGACGGGGGACTTGTCCAACCTGGACGGCCTGCGGAATACAATTCGTCTTGTTCAACCTGACGTCATCGTCAATGCTGCAGCTTATACCGCCGTCGACAAGGCCGAAAGCGAGCGGGAGATTGCGCATAACGTCAACGCGCTGGCCAGTCAGGTCATGGCAGAAGAAGCTCGCCATCTGGATGCACTGCTGGTCCATTACTCGACCGATTACGTCTTCGACGGCAGCGGCGATTGCTCCTGGAAGGAAACCGATGCTGTCTCGCCGGTGAACTACTACGGTGCGACCAAGCTGGAGGGTGAACGACTCATCGAAGCTTCGGGTTGCAAGCACCTGATATTCCGCACCAGCTGGGTTTACGCCGCACGCGGCAACAACTTCGCAAAAACAATGTTGCGACTTGCGAAAGACCGTCAGTCATTGAACGTGATTGTGGATCAGATTGGCGCTCCTACAGGTGCGGATCTGCTGGCAGACATCGCTACAGCGGCGGCGGTGCAGGCACTGGCAAGGCCTGAGCTTTGCGGCGTCTATCATCTGGCACCAGCGGGTGAAGTCTCATGGCATGCGTATGCGCAATACGTCGTGGATTTTGCGCGCGCGAACGGCGAACAGCTTGCGGTTCAAGAGATCAACCCTATTGGTACGATCGAGTATCCAACGCCTGCACGGCGTCCGCTGAACTCCCGTCTGAACACTGAAAAACTGCGCCACAATTTTGCTCTGCACTTGCCAGACTGGCAAAGCGGTGTAACCCGCATGCTCATGGAATCTCTGAATAAATGACCACGACTAATCGTAAAGGCATCATCCTGGCCGGCGGCTCGGGGACTCGTCTGCATCCCTTGACGCTCGGTGTATCCAAACAAATGCTGCCGATCTACGACAAGCCGATGATTTTCTATCCGCTGTCGGTGCTGATGCTGGCTGGCATGCGTGAAATTCTGATCATCTCGACGCCAGAAGACTTGCCATCCTTCCGCAAACTTCTGGGCGACGGCAGCCAGTACGGGATCCAGCTTACCTATGCAGAGCAACCGACTCCCGATGGCTTGGCGCAGGCATTCATCATTGGCGAAGAGTTCATCGGTGAGGACCCTTGCTGCCTGATTCTGGGCGACAACATTTTCTACGGTCAGCACTTCTCGGAAAACCTGCGCTCGGCCAGTCAGCAGACCAGCGGCGCAACCGTGTTCGGCTATCACGTTTCCGATCCTGAGCGTTTTGGTGTTGTCGAGTTCGACGAAACCGGCCGCGCCCTGAGCATCGAAGAAAAGCCGTCAGCACCCAAGTCGAGCTACGCAGTGACGGGTCTGTATTTCTACGACAATCAGGTTGTCGAGATCGCCAAGAGCATCAAACCTTCCGAGCGCGGCGAGCTGGAAATCACTGACGTCAACCGTGCCTATCTGGAGCAGAAGAGCCTGACAGTGGAAATTCTGGGTCGCGGCTTTGCATGGCTGGATACCGGTACTCACGAGTCGCTGCTGGAAGCGAGCCACTTCGTGCACACCATCGAACAGCGTCAAGGCTGGAAAGTGGCGTGCCTCGAAGAGATTGCGTATACCAATGGCTGGATTACTCCAGAGCAACTGGGCGAGCAGGCTCGCAAACTCAAGAAAACCGGCTACGGACAGTATCTGCAAAAGCTGCTTGAACTGGGCTCCTTTTAAGCCCGGCAGTTTCCCTTACTCCGTACCGCAAGGCTGTCGACAGTATGAGCGTCAATCATCCCAAGGTAGCCGTACTGTTGGCCGCTTATAACGGAATGGAGTGGATAGCGGAACAACTTCACTCCATCCTCAAGCAGACGAACACCTGCGTCAGCGTATTCATCAGTGTCGATCCATCCACAGACGGCACTGAGTCGTTTTGCTTGGCTTATGCAGAGCGCAACATAAATGTCACCCTGCTCCCGACCGCCGCCCCCTTTGGCGGGGCGTCCCGCAACTTTTTCCGATTGATCAGAGATGTAGATTTGTCAGCGTTTGATTACGTGGCATTTTCCGATCAGGACGACATCTGGTATTCGGACAAGCTGCAAAGAGCAACGTCTGCCATGGTGTCGGGCAACTACGACGCTTACTCCAGCAACGTGATCGCCTTTTGGCCAGATGGCAGGAGAATGCTTGTCGACAAGGCTCAGCCTCAGGCTCGCTGGGACCATGCGTTCGAAGCAGCAGGGCCAGGCTGCACGTACGTGATGAATCGTCGCCTGGCAGACGCATTCAAAGCGTCATTGGTAGCAAACTGGGAACCCTGTCAGCGCATCACCTTGCACGACTGGTATTGCTATGCCTACGCTCGCAATCATGACTTCAAATGGTTTATCGACCCCGTGCCAGGGATGGACTATCGCCAGCATGCCGGTAATCAGGTTGGCGCGAATACCGGAATAACGGCTTTCGCGAACCGTCTGAAAAAGATTCTGGGCGGATGGTGGCCCGAACAGGTATTGCTTATAAACGATCTGACGGGAGGCACCCAGGGGCTAAGGCTTGAAGGAAAAACGGCGTTTCTCGGGCTGGCTTTCCAGGCCAGGCACTGCCGCAGGCGACCAAGGGATAAACTGCTGTTTGTCATTGCCTGTATGGCAGCCTCCCTGTGCAAGGTAAGCATCAACGATGCAAAGAGCCCAGGCAGAAGCTGAGCGAGCCGCTATCGAAACGGTTTTGTTAAACCTTCCTCAGGCAAACAGCCAAAACAAGACTCATGTTTCCTCGTAGCGTCTGCCGGTAAAAACCGGCTTTCCTGAATGTTGACACGCGCTGGAAAAAGCCCGACCTACGACCATTGTCGAAATGGTCAAGCAATGCCCGGCTCTCTCCAGTGAGTGACTGCTCCATACCTCTGAGAATCGAAACATTCGCATCGTTCCATACGATGAAACGGCCGGACAGCATTTTGCGCAAACGAAGCAGCCTGTCACGAGTACTTGCATTGGCACCGATCAGATTGCCGCCGTGCTGACGGTAGTAAAGGGTTGGATCAGCATCGTAAAAGACGTAGCCGCCACACCCGGTTACCAACAGATAGGTCAGCCAGTCATGGACAATCAAAGGTGGCTTGTGCGGTAGCCGCATCAGCAAATCGCGTGCGGACCGATTGATCAGCATCGTATTAGCGCCAGCCAGACTTTGGACCAGTGCATTTCTGAACGAGGGGGGTTTACGGAACAGCGGGGAAACTCCGATTATATTTAGGTTAGCGTCGACCAGCCTGGTTCTGGAACAATAAAGGGCGGGTGTACTTTCACCAAGAGGATCGAGACAAGCGACACTTCTCTCCAGCTTGTCGCCAAACCAGACATCATCCTGATCACTGAAGGCGAAGTAATCGGCCTCTATCTCAGTCCGCTGGACAAGGGAGATAAAGTTTTCAGCAAAGCCGTTGCAAGGGCCTTTGAAAATGACCATGCGATCCCTACCCCAGCGCGCCTGGTAGTCAGCCAGAATGTGGTGGGTTTCGTCCGTAGATGCATCGTCAGATACGTACAAGACCCAATTGGGAAAGGTTTGCGCAAAGAAAGAATCGAGCTGCTCACTCAGGTAGGCGGCACCGTTGTAGGTGCACATAAGGATAGCGACGCGTGGAAGGCCAGTGTCGTGCGCCCCATGCGGCTGGGTGAGCTGAGTTCTCAAGAAACCGTCGCCTGCAAAAGGCCCGCATTTTACGCGTTGTCTCGACTTCCGTCAGTCACCAAATGAACGGATGCGCACCCGCCTATCCAACTTTTTTGATTCAAAGCAATAAAACAGGGAAAAACGGCCCCAAAAAGGGCTGTCTTTTGAATGAAGCATGCAAATGCCACTCACCCCAACCGAAACCGCGCCGTATTCCCACTCAACGCCTGGCTCCCCTGGCTCAGCGTATCCGCCGCCCTGTTCACCGCTCGAGCACCTTCAAGCAAGCGGCCCGCAGCCTGATCGACCTGCTGGATATTGCTGCTGACTTCGTCTGCCGTTGACGCCTGCTCCTCGACCGCTGTTGATATCTGCACCAGCGTGTCAGTCACGCCCTGCACTGCCGTGGCGATCTCGCCCAGTCGCTCGCCGAGGCCTGTGACCGAGCGCGCGTCATTGACTGCCTGCCCGCAAGCGGCCTCCATCAGGTTGACCGCTTGGGTCACGGTCGCACGCAGGCTGTCTACCGTCCCGGCAATCTGTGCGGTTGAGGCCTGAGTGCGTTGCGACAGGCTGCGCACTTCGTCAGCGACAACTGCGAAGCCACGACCCTGCTCGCCCGCTCGCGCAGCCTCGATGGCAGCGTTGAGCGCCAGCAGGTTGGTTTGCTCGGCGATGCCGCGGATAGCGTCTACCACTGACTGAATCTGCTGGCCCTGCTCGCTGACGCGACCAAGCGCGGCGGCTGTGTCGGTCAGGCGCTGGTTGAGCTGCTGGATGCTATCGGTTGTGCGCTGGCTGTCCTGGCTGCTTTGTTCGGCTATCTGGCGCGTGTGTCGCGCGCTGGCAGAGGCCTGTTCGCAGCTTCTGGCCACGCCTTGGGAAGTGGCTGCCAGTTCGGTTGCAGCGGCAGCGATCTGACTGATCTGCTGTTGCTGGTCTTCAACTTCGGTAAGCGTTCCGCTGGACTGGGCATTGAGCGTCAGTACCGCATCACCGACGCGAACGGTTTCCTGATTGACGCCCAGCAGGCTGGTGCGCAACTGAACGACTGCGACGTTCAGCGCACGGCTGATGGCTGCAAGCTCGTCGCGCCCCTGAACCGGAACCTCCACGCAGAGATTACCGTCCCGCAGCGACTCGGCCAGGGTGGTGATGCCGCTGGCACTGCTTCGAATCGAGGCCTGCAGGCAGGCAAACAGATACATTGCCAGCAACATCAGAACGCCGAACACCACCGCCAGCGGAATGAACTCCATGTTGGACGCGTCGTGGTAGTAGTCGAGTCGATCGTAGAGAGCCTTGAGCGAATGGTTACGGAAGTCACCCACGCTTTTAGTCAGCGCATCAATGCTGCGCTCGAACTCCTGCGGCTTGAGCTTGATAGTCCCGCCAAACATCCCTTCATCAAGCACTTTCAGCTCGGTGTTCAATACCTGCGTGACCTGCGAATACTGCTCCGCCCAAGGCTGCATCTGCGCCGGCAGCTTGGACATCAGCAAGGCGCCCGCCTTGTGCATCTGGTCTTTCGCGTCGTCGATGCGGCTGCGCAGGTCACGCATCTGCAAACGGCTCTGCAGGCTGAACTGGCCGGAGGCGACCGAGGTCTGGCCGATGCTGGACATGCGACCGATACGCTCGATGAGGTCTGGCACCTGCTGCGTGGAAAGCTGCATCAGCATGTACGTCTCGAGCCACGGATCGAGAATCAGCCCACTGTCCATGGCGATCTGCTCGCGCAACGCCTGAACGTTGCTCAGAGCAGTGGTAAAGCGGTCATAGCCATCCGGCCACCAGCCGACGGTCCGCAACGAAGCGGTGTCCATGCCTGCAACGGAGGCCTGAAGCGTCTTGTAGCGGTTCATCGTGTCGATGGGAGCACTTTCGGCGTTCAATGCAGTGCCGAGATTTTCGAGCGCCTTGGCGATGCGCGGATTGCCGGCATCTACGCTGGCCATGGCAGCTTTGGCTTCCGGGGTCGGTTCCTTGAGGATATCCGCCGCTTTCCAGCGCGCAGCGTGGTCGCGCTGTGCCGCCAGCTCGACGTTCAGGTCATCAAGGGCCAGCAACTGCCGAACGCCCGACTGCTCCCCCGAAATCACCGCGAGCTTGTTTCGGTAATCGGTCGCGATCACCCACCCACTGCCTACCAGCGGCAACATGAACAGCAGAAACAAGAGCTGAAACTTGCGAGCAAACCCGAAATGCCCCATCAGGCGCATACCCGGCGACAGAATACTGTTCATGTCCAGCGACTCCCCGTGAACACCTCACGCTTTCAAAAAAAGCAGAGCGGTGTCTTTTTCGAAAAAACGATAGCGGCAAAATGCCATGCTATTGATTCAATGGCGATACACATCGCTTCACATTGGTACGAAAAGCGCGGATGCCTATTCTTTTTTGTGGCGAAAAGCCTCGTAATTGGCGTTTCACCTTCCTTCAAGCAAGAACCGGACCGAGTCCACGGCACCCAAGGGTGCCTATATCCACAAATTATTCATTCTGAAAACCCGCCTGAAAAAGTAAACTTCGCCCCAAACAGCCGAAGGCTCGGCCCACCCAATCGCCTATCCAGGGAGGCCTCACCATGACCACACCGTTCTCTTCGCCACGCGTCGTCGCGCAGCCGTCCAGGCCCCAGTTGAGCAAAGAGCAGAAGAAATTCAATGCGCTGATGGAGAAGCTCGAAACCAAGCGTACGTTGCTCCAGCAGTGGCTTGAAGTCTGGACCACTTCCGAGCAGATCTGGAACGCCGAGCTGCTTCCTCTGTTCATCCAGCAGGAAGAAAACGACCTGGATCGACTGCGCCTGCTTGACCAGGCGCATGATCAGTTCCGTTTGAGCAAGAAAGACCGCGCCACACTGCAAGAGATCATCTTCGAACTCATCACAGGACTCATGGCTCAAGGGCGTGAGGAGGAATTGAAACAGCTGTACTTCAAGTACACCGGTAACGATTACGACGATGATGAACGCGAGGCCGCCGAGATGTTGCGCGCGTCACTGGAGGAAAAACTGGGAGTGGATCTGGGGGACGATGTTGATCTGAATTCACCAGAAGACGTCATCCACCTTTTCGGTGAACACTTCAAAGCTCAGGACGAAGAGGCGCAAGTCAATCAGGAACCCAAAAAGCCGTCCGCCAGCGACATCCGTCGCGAACAGGAACAGGCGGAGAGCAGCCAGTCGGTGCGCGAAATCTATCGCAAGCTGGCCAGCGCGCTGCATCCGGATCGCGAACAGGATGCCACCGAGCGAGACCGCAAGACTGCGCTCATGCAAAGGGTCAATGACGCCTATGCCCGAAACGATCTGCTCGCGCTGCTGCAGATGCAGATGGAAATCGAGCAGATCGATCAGGAACACATCGACAACATCTCCGAGAAGCGCCTCAAGCACTTCAACCTGATACTGCGCGACCAGTTGACCGAACTCGAGGATGAGATTCACGACCGCAAGATGATGATCAGAGAACGATTCCTGATGGAACCCGATACGGACATCCGACCCAAGACCGTTATTGCCAAGTGCACAAAGCATGTTGACGTCGTTCGTGATCACGTAGGGCATCTGCGTGATGAACTGACCCTGCTCACCGAGCCGAAAACCCTGAAGGCCTGGCTGAAGCTCCAGCGGGACCTGGCGTTGGACTACGATGACTTTGACGAATTCATGGACTTGAACGAGCCCGATCCATTCCGGGATCTGTACCGCTGAGAGCCCCGATAAAAGGGCTCCAGAAGAAAGCCGCCACCTAACCGGTTGATCGTACGCAATTATTTTTCACACAGACGCTTGACACATATCCGTTCTGCGCGAATAATGCGCGCCACTTGGCTACATAGCTCAGTTGGTTAGAGCATAGCATTCATAATGCTGGGGTCCGGGGTTCAAGTCCCTGTGTAGCCACCAAGTTCAACAAGAAGCCCGCCTAGTGCGGGCTTTCTTGTTTCTGGGCGTCCTTGAAGCCCCCTGCTCGTCCCCCGCTTATCCTCTCCTTACGCCTGCCCGATCACGATCTGAATTCTGATAAACATCGCTCGCTCGACTATCGACAGAAAACGTTTAATAGCTAAAAGCTAACGATCAGGTTACATATTCTTAATAGTCCAATCGCCTCCCCTCACGTATGGTCGCACCTATCAAGTGATGCCCCATCGCCATCACCACTTGACCCTCCCGAAAATCCGAGCCCTGATCATGAAAACACCCGTCCGCCTCGCTACCCGCATCGGTCTCGGCTTTGCCGCCATCGTGTCGCTGCTTGTTCTGATCACAGCCGTCGGCATGCAGCGTGTGGGTGTCATCGATTCCACGCTGCAGGATGTCAGTGACAACGCGGCAAAGATTCAGCGTTACGCCATCAATTTCCGGGGCAGTGTCCATAACCGGGCGATTGCCGTGCGCGATGCGGTGCTGGTGAATAACGACCGGGATCTTGCGTTTCATCTGGCCGAGGTGGCGAGTCTGGAGCAGGCCTATACCGACTCCGCGCAGCCCATGGACCAGTTGATCGGTCATGCCGGGGTGACGCGTGAAGAGAAGGAGCTGCTGCGCGCTATCAAGGAAATCGAAGTGAAGACCCTCGCGTCCAGCAAAGCGGTGGTCGACTTGCGCCGCACTGGCGACATTGCGGGCGCTCAGGCGTTGTTGCTGAGTCGCGCCTCTGGTGATTACAGCGAATGGTTGAAGCGCATCAATGCGCTGATCGATTACGAAGAAGCCACGATCAAGGCTCAGCTCAATGAGGTGCAGACCACTGCCAGCCGGTTTTCCGGTCTGATGCTGCTGGCGACCGGTGCGGCCTTGCTGCTGAGCATCATTATGGCGACCGTCATTATTCGCTTCGTGAAATCCACGCTGGGCGCAGAACCTGTCGAGGTCGCCGAGGCGATCCGGCGGCTGGCTGCGGGCGACCTGCAGCAGACCATCGTCACTGATTACCCCGACAGCGTCATGGGTGTTCTTAAAACCGCGCTCGCTCGGCTGGCTGACACCATTACCCAGGTACGCAAGGCGGCGCAGGAGGTGAATCATTCTTCCAGCCAGCTCTCGGCAACCTCCACACGCAACAACGATCACATCAGCCTGCAGACCCGTGAGGCCGAACAGGTTGCGACGGCGATCAAGCAGATGGCGGCGTCGGTGAGTGAGGTGTCCAACTATGCCTCCAGAGCCGCAAACGCCACTCGTGAGGCCGACAACGAGGTCGAGAGCGGCAATCGTCTGGTTGCGGGCACCACTCAGGCAATCGAAGAGCTGGCCGTGACGCTGGGGCAGACCACCACAACGGTCGAACAGGTCTCCAAGGACAGTGAGCAGATCGAGACGGTCATCGAGGTGATCAACTCCATCGCTTCGCAGACCAACCTGCTGGCCCTGAACGCCGCCATTGAAGCCGCCCGCGCCGGAGAGCATGGACGAGGCTTTGCGGTCGTGGCCGATGAGGTGCGCTCGCTGGCGACTCGCACTCAGGAATCGACTCAGGAAATTCGCGAGATGATCGGGCGCTTGCAGAGCGGAACCCAAGCCGCCGCACTCACCATGCGTGACTGCTGTGAGCGGGTGACCCAGACGGTTTCGCAGACTCGCGATGCTCAGAGCGCCCTGACAAGGATCAGTCAGGAAGTGGGTGCCATCAATAGCATGAACGCTCAGATCGCCAGCGCGGCTGTCCAGCAGAGCGCCGTAGCCGAAGACGTCGCGGTCAATATCACACGCATTCACGACTCGACCGTCAAGTCCGCCAGCGGATCCCTGCAGGTCGCGTCTGCCAGCATGGAACTGGAACAGCTGGCAGATCGACTTGCACAAAAGGTTGCCATTTTCAAAGTGGGCGGAGCCTGATGGTTTATGCTGTGACGTAACACATGAGCCTGGGCTGACGTCAGCACGTCGCCAGCCCTGGGAATCACTGGCACGAACATTTATTTTATTTATCTGCACCCCACGCCACGAATAGTGGCACTAAGACATCTCGAGCGCTGTCCTAATGGATTCGATGTGATGAACCCGGTGCCACATGCTCACTCCCGCCCTTGATCGCCCGACCCAGGAAGACTCGCAGACCCTTGCCGAAGTTGAGCGAACCATTGCCTGCGGAGTGGGCACGCTGCGGTTCAGCCGTGAACTCGAACGACGCTACGAAGCAGACACCCTGCACCAGCGGCGTCGGTTCATTACGGCGGTCGGCATCGGCGGCGGTCTGATCTACAACCTGTACCTGCTCAGCGACTGGCTGATGTTGCGCGACATGTTCTTCTACGTCGCGATCGGCCGACTGTGCGTGATCACTCCAATGTTCATCGCCTTGCTGTTGTTGATCCAGCGCATGACATCCCGTCGTGCGCTGGAAACAACCGCAGCGGTCGCCACCGTGCTGTCCTCGCTGATGCCGATGGTGGTCATGACCTACAGCGAAAGCCCGCACCAGCTCCATTACCAGTTGGGGATGCTGCTGGTGATGGTCTACTGCACCATGATTCAGCAATTGCCGTTTCGCTACGCCACCGTGGCAACGCTAAGCATGCTGGGCATTCAACTGGTGACGACCTATGTGGCTGATTTTGCGGATTTCCTGACCTGGCAGGCCAATGCCCTGCTATTCGTGTCTACCGTTGCACTGCTGCTGATGTCTTCCTACTTTCTGGAGCGAGGCGCACGCCTGAGCTACCTGTTCGCGCTGCGCGGACGGCTGCTGCATGTCCAGTTGATGGAAGTTGCGCGTACCGATGCGCTGACACGGCTGTTCAATCGACGGTATCTGGACGAGCTGGTGAGCTCCATCTGGGAACGCTCCCGAGAGACGCCCACAAACGTCGCCTTCATCCTGCTGGATATCGATCACTTCAAATCCTACAACGACAACTATGGCCACCCTCAAGGCGACAGTTGTCTGAAGTTGATGAGTCAGGTGATCCAGCAGAATGCCCAGCAACATGGCGCCGTGGCGTTTCGGTATGGCGGCGAAGAGATTCTGATCCTGATGGTCAACACCGACGTCAGCCAGGCCAAGGCACTTGCCGAGATCATGAAAGCTGCACTGGCAACGCTCAAGCTGCCTCATCCGGCACAGGGCGAAGGCGCGCTGGTCACCATCAGCCTGGGTGTCGCCGCGGCCGTAGCGCCGCTGGCCACGGCCGACCAACTGATCAATGCCGCCGACGTTGCGCTGTACGCTGCCAAACATGCCGGTCGTAACTGTATCCGCTCAGCCTGACCCTCAAGCGCAGGTGTACGCGCCTTCCGTGCTTTACCCCGGCTGACCGCCGCTCTACTCTGCCGGTTTGAGATCAACGGACGGGAGTCAGCGCATGGGCGTGCATATCGAAGTCAAAAACGAGCCTACGGAAGAAGATCGCCTGGCCATCCTCGAGCCTTTGAGGCGCTACAACGCTGAACAGGCCGGTGACGGGCAATCGGAAAAGATCGCGTTACTCGTGCGGGATGAAAAAGGCGACATCATCGGCGGTTTGCACGCCCGCCTCTTTTATCGCTGGCTGTTCATTGAACTGCTGGTCGTGCCCGAACAGACCCGAGGTCAGGGAACAGGCTCGCGCCTGATGCAAATGGCCGAAGAGCTGGCCATGGAGAGAGGCTGCGTCGGGATGTGGCTGGACACCTTCGACTTCCAGGCACCGGACTTTTATCGCGATCACGGCTTCAGCGAGTTCGGGCAGATAGAAGACTACCCGCCCGGCCACAAGCGCTTCTTCTTTCAGAAGCGCCTGGACGTTCAAGCCGTTTGAAGGACCGGGGCAGCGTCGTGAAACGCTGCCACCGCGTTCGAGGATCAGACCTTGAACTTGCCCACCAGGTTGTTGAACGAAATCGCCAGTCGCGACAGTTCCTGGCTCGATGCACTGGTCTGGTTGGCGCCCGCAGCGGTCTGGGTGGACAGGTCCTGAATGTTGATCAGGTTGCGATCCACTTCGCGCGCAACGTGGGATTGTTCTTCCGACGCCGTGGCAATCAACATGTTGCGGTCGTTGATTTCAGCGATGCTCTGGGCGATGCGTTCCAGCGACTGGCCTGTGGCCTGGGCCAGTGACTGAGTGTTGCTGGCCAGCGTACGACTGTTGCCCATCGCACGAACGGCCTGATCGGCGCTGCTCTGTACGCTGCCGATCATCGCTTCAATCTCACCGGTGGATGCCTGAGTACGGGCTGCAAGAGCACGCACTTCATCAGCCACCACGGCAAAACCACGGCCCTGTTCACCGGCACGTGCGGCTTCGATGGCCGCGTTGAGGGCCAGCAGGTTGGTCTGCTCGGCGATGCCGCGAATCACGTCCAGCACCTGACCGATTTCGCGAACGCGTCCAGCCAGTTCCTCAACCATCGCGGTGGAACTGCTGATCTCGGTGCTCACCGTGTTGATCGCGTTCACGGCTTCGCGTGCCTGATCACGACCGGTCGCCGCCTCGGTGCTGGTCAGCTTCGACGCATCGGAGGTGGAGATGGCGTTGCGCGCCACTTCCTCGACCGCTGCGGTCATTTCCGTGACAGCGGTAGCCGCCAATTGAATCTCGTCATTCTGACGCGTCAGGCCTCGGCTGCTTTCTTCTGTGACTGCGTTCAGTTCCTCGGCGGCCGAGGCAAGCTGGTCTGCAGCGCTGGAAATTTGCCCGATGGTGTTCTTGAGGCTGTTTTGCATGTCGCCGAGCGCGGACAGCATCAGTCCGGCTTCATCACGATGCAGGCTGACAATCGACTGGGTCAGGTCGCCACCGGCAATGCGCTGTGCATTGACCAGAGCGGACGCAATCGGTCGGCTGATCACGCGGCTGATGAAAAGGCCGAGGAGGAAGGCGGCCAGGAACGCCACGCCAATGCCGATGTACAGATTGAGCTTGGCAGCAGACTCGGTCTTGCCGGCCGCGACTGCGCCCTCGCCCGTTTGCCGGGCGTTGGAGTCAACCATGATGTTCAGCTCATTCATGATCTTGAGGTAGATGTCACGAACCTCTCCGTCCACCAGCGTTCTTGCCGCACCAACATCGCCAGCCAAGGCCACGCTGACGGCTCGATCAATCGCAGCCTGATAGGCAGGCCAGTCCTTGTCCATCAGATCACCAGCGGCGCGCTCATCATCTTCCAGTGGCGTGGTTCGATAGGCGGCATACGCTTTTTCCGCCTGAGCGCGGTTTTCACGCAAGTTCGTGACGACCTGATCCTTGACGCTTTGAGGCGCGTTGGCGGCCACTGTCGACAGCAGGCGGTAGAGGTCACGGTTCTGGGCGATGGCATTGGCCTTGGTTTCACTGGTCTTGCCAACCGACACCAGGTTATTGGAGAACGTGAGCTTTAGGCTGTTCGAAAGGTCGCCGATGCCCTGGCTGCCGATGATGCCTACCACGAGCGTGATGAGCGCACAGAGTGCAAACGAGATGAACAGCTTGGTGGACAGTTTGGCGTTGTAAAACCAGTTCATGACAGGATCCTTGGTCGAGAAAGCTGGGTAAGGCTCCATTACAGATGCGTACATGCATCGACCTGAAGCTCCTTGTAAGAAGCTCTATCGGCAATGTGCGAAACCGCTGGAGTCTTTGAGCGAGAGTTTTCGTGGAAACGTCAGATTTTTCTGGCCAACTGCCGGGCGCGTGCTTGTCCTTGAAACATGCTGACAGCAATGCGGATTTGTGTAACAGGAACTTTCCACCTGCGCTGCGTTACTATTTCCAGCAATTATTCCGTCAGAGCCCGCCCCCAGGATGTTCCCCTCGCCCGTGTCACCGCATGATTCGTTACCCGCCGTTCTTGCCGGCCCGCTGCTGCGCCGACAGGAAGCCAATCGCCTGGTGTTGTGGCTGGTGGGCTCGCGTCCGTTGCCGCTGACATTGCGCCTGCGGGTTGATGAACAGGCGGATGCTGCGTTCACGGACTATCCGCTCGATGAACAGCAATGCCAGATCATCGCGATGGGCCAGCGGGCATTCATCCATCTGATCGACGTGCGCCTGGACAGCGAATTGCCGCAGGACCGGCTGATCGATTACGACCTGTATATAGAAGACGAGCAGACCGCAATTGCCGACTGGGCGCCCCATTTGCTCTACAGCGGTGCCAGCCACCCCAACTTCGTGGTGCGCAGCAAGATCGACCACATCCTCCACGGCTCATGCCGCAAGCCGCATCATGGTTCTGTCGATGGGCTGCTCTGTGTCGATCAATTGCTGGCGGACACACTTGATCCGCTACAACGTCCGGCCTTGCTGATGATGAGCGGTGATCAGGTCTACGCCGACGACGTTGCAGGCCCCGTGCTGCGTGAGGTTCATTCGCTGATCGACCGTCTGGGCCTGTTCGACGAGAGGCTGGAAGGCGCCGTGGTCGACGACAGCCAGAGTCTGTATGACCATCCGGCCAGCTATTACCAGCGCGCCGACCTGTTGCCCGCGCTTAAAAGTAACGACACCTTGCGTGATCGCTTTTTCGGCGGTACCAGTAAGCCGGTGTTCACCAGCGCCACGGCGGACAACCATTTGGTGACCCTGGCGGAAGTCATGGCGATGTACTTGCTGGTCTGGTCGCCGGTGCCCTGGTCCCTCGTCACACCGGACATGCCACAGCTCGACGCGAAAGAGTGTGAGCGTTATGCCCGGGAACAGGTGGTGATCGATGATTTCAGGGCCGGGCTGGGCAGCGTCGCCAGAGCCATGGCGCACCTGCCCTGCATGATGATGTTCGATGACCACGACATCACGGACGACTGGAACCTGTCGGCGAACTGGGAAGAGACCGCCTACGGTCATCCGTTTTCGAAACGCATCATTGGCAACGCTCTGATCGCCTACCTGTTGTGTCAGGGCTGGGGTAACAATCCTGATGCGCTAAACGAGCTTGTCGGGCAGGCACGGAGGCTGAGTGACGAAACGGTCAGCCGTGACAACCAGCTGGAGAGCAAGACCCAGGACGCGCTGATCGATCAACTGCTGAAATTCCAGCAATGGCATTATGTGCTGCCCACGACGCCAGCGCTGGTGGTGCTGGATACCCGCACGCGTCGCTGGCGCAGCCAGTCGAACTTCAACCACCCTTCCGGCCTGATGGACTGGGAAGCGCTCTGCGAATTGCAGCAGGAGCTGATTGATCACAAATCAGCCATCATCGTTTCACCGGCCCCGATTTTCGGGGTCAAGCTGATCGAGGCAATCCAGCGCGTTTTCAGCTGGTGCGGCTACCCGCTGCTGGTGGATGCGGAAAACTGGATGGCCCATCGTGGCGCGGCCCAAGTGATCCTGAACATCTTTCGCCACTCCCGAACGCCGGGCAATTACGTGATCCTGTCGGGGGACGTTCATTACTCGTTCGTTTACGAAATCCTTATCCGGCATCGCAGTGGCGGCCCGCGCATCTGGCAAGTCACCAGCAGCGGTATCAAAAATGAATTCCCCCGACGCTTACTGGATACTTTTGATCGGTTGAATCGGTGGTTATACTCACCGCGTTCGCCGCTGAACTGGTTCACCAAACGTCGCCTGATGAAAGTCATACCGCGTACGCCAGAACACAGCAAGGCGGGTGAACGGCTGTGGAATTCGGCGGGTGTGGGCCAGGTATTGTTCAACGACCAGGGCCAGCCGACGCTGATCAACCAGCTCAACGCTAACGGCGCACCGCCTACCTGCTTCGTCGAACCGGCAGAATACAGAGACGAGCGGTCAGGTACGGATCGCCGTTTTCTGGAAAACGACAGGGAAACGAGCGATAGTCACCGCTGAACCTTATCGCCGATTGCCGGGTCGATAGTTGCTACCGGTCAGGTTTACGGCAAACCCTGACAAGCATTATTTCCTGGAGAGCGCCCCCGTGATAACCAATCAACGCATAGCCAGACTCAACGCCTGGGGCGCGCATGGCTTCACCGCCACCGGCGTGGTCCTTGCGTTTCTGGCGACCATTGCCTTGTTCAACAATGAACCGAAAGCCTGCCTGCTCTGGCTCGGTGCAGCCCTGATCGTGGATGGGGTGGACGGTTCGCTGGCACGCAAGGTCAATACCACGTCGGTCCTGCCGCACTTCGATGGCTCGGTGCTGGACCTGGTGATTGATTACCTGACCTACGTATTCATTCCCGCTCTGTTCCTCTACCGCTACATCCCGGTCCCGGATTACACGCTGCTGCTGAGTGTGTCGGTGATTCTGGTTTCGTCGCTGTTCTGCTTCTGCAACGTTGATATGAAGAGCAAGGACAATTATTTCCAGGGCTTCCCCGCTGCCTGGAACGTTGTCGTCCTGTGCCTTTACATCCTCTCGCCAAGCCCCTGGATGACTTTCATCACCATCATTGCGCTGGCGCTGCTGACCCTGACCCGCATGAAGTTTCTGCACCCGTTCCGGGTACGTCGCTTCATGCCGATCAACATTGCGGTCACAGCGGTCTGGTTGCTGTCCAGCGCACTGCTGATCATCAACCATCCGCACAATGGCCCGGTCGTCATGGGACTGTGGCTGGCGATGTCGGCGTATTTTCTGGGGATTTGTATCTGGAGAACGTCGCTGGAATGGCTGGGCCGTCTCAAGGCCTGAGTTGATTCGCTCGCTGCCCGGACACGCCGGTCAGCGAGCGAATGACCTGATCAGACTCTGCTTTCGGTTTGAGCCTCGGCTGCACTGGCCGACTTGCCGAAGTGATACGTGGTAAAGCTGCACAGCCCCAACCCGCCCAAGGCCAACAGGCCGCCGACAATCCCGACGCTCGATACGCCCAGTTGGCTGCTTACCACGCTGCCGAGCAGCGCCCCACCGCCGATCCCGATGTTGAAAATCCCCGAAAACAGCGCCATGGCCACGTCCGTTGCATCCGGCGCGAGCGACAGCACGCGGGCCTGCAGCAACAGGCCGAAGCTCATGATCGCCATGCCCCAGACCACCGTCAGTGTTCCCAATGTCACAGCATCGCCAGACAGCGGCAGCAGCATCAGCAGACACACCGCAATGGTGCCGATCGCGGTGATCAGCAGGCCGTTTGGAAAGCGATCGCTGAACAGGCTGAACACGATCGAGCCCATGACACCCGCGCCACCGAAGACCAGCAGCAGAATCGTGGTGACCTCACCACTGAGGTGCGCCACGGTTTCGGTGAAGGGCTCGATGTAGCTGTAGGCCGTGAAGTGGGCAGTGACGACCAGCACGGTCAGCAGATAGACCGCCATCAGTTTCGGCCGCTTGAACAGCATCGGCAGGCTTCTCAGCGAGCCGGAGTTCTGGCTTGGCAGCAACGGCAGCGAGCGGGTCAAGAGCACCACGACCAGGGCCGCGACGCCTGCGATGCCCATGAAGGTGGTGCGCCAGCCCAATGCCTCGCCCAGGACACGTCCCAACGGAATACCCAACACCATGGCCAGCGACGTGCCGGTCGCCAGCAAGCCCAGGGCCTGCACCTGCTTGCCGGGCGGCGCGATACGTACCGCCAGAGACGCAGTGACCGACCAGAACACCGCATGCGCAAACGCAATGCCGACCCGGCTGATCAACAGCACCGTAAAGCTGGTGGCCATGGCCGAGACGATGTGACTGCCCACGAACACCGCAAACACAAAAATCAGCAGCTTGCGCCGCTCGATATTGCGCGTCATCAGCATCATCGGCAGCGACATCAGCGACACGACCCAAGCGTAAATGGTCAGCATCAGGCCGACCTGGGCCGTGGTCATGTCGAAGCTCTTGCCGATATTGCTCAGCAAGCCGATCGGCACGAACTCTGTGGTATTGAAAATGAAGGCCGCCAGGGCCAGAGCGAGTACGCCAAGCCAGCTACCGGCATGTGCATTCGGTGGTGTAGTCATCAAAAATATACAACGCTCGAAGTGGGTTGCGACCCGGAGGGCCTACCGCCACACAAATACGCGTGGCACCTGTAAAAACCAAGGCATGCACCCCAATGAAAAAACAACGCGAAAACGCCCCGCTCAATGATCAGGACCGAGCGCAGTGTGCGAAGTGGATTATTGTCGATATGGGGGGATGCAGCCGAATACGTGGAATTCTACGGACCGGGACGCGTGATCACAACACATCCATGAAACACATCCCGGACAAGTGACCGCCGGTCGGTAAGCACAAGCGCTTATCTGGACGAGGCGTCACCGAGAAAGCGTTTTTCATGATCGGGCGATGGCAGCAGGCACTGATCATAACGACCGAACAATCGATAGCGGTTGAGCGCGATCCGGTTGTAGGCCCAGTCCCGCAGGAAACGTGGAAACACCCGCAGGACACTCAATAGCGGCCATGGCGGGGGCAGCAGACGCATGATGTGCAGAAAGCCATCCGAACGCACATACACGCGGCCATTCTGGATCACGGCGATGGTGTGAAAATCGTCCAGCGGTAGCCCTGCCCACTTCAGCAATGCCTGACCTTCATCGGACTGCACCGCAGCCAGGCGCAAACGCCGTTCAGGGTCATGACGAATCAGAAACTTCACCACGCCGTTGCACAACTTGCAGACGCCGTCGAACAGCACGACGCATTCATCGGGCTTGAGGTAGGGAGCGGGAGTTTTCGGCATGATCAGACCCTGCTGTAGAAAAGAAAACGCCCCGCCGATCACGAGACCGGCGAGGCGTTCAGGCTAAAACGCGAAGCGCAAGGAATCAAACCTTCCTGACGAACTCGGATTTCAGCTTCATCGCGCCGATGCCATCGATCTTGCAGTCGATGTCATGGTCGCCATCCACCAGACGGATGTTCTTGACCTTGGTGCCGACCTTGACCACCAGCGAGGAACCTTTGACTTTCAGGTCCTTGATCACAGTGATGGTATCGCCTTCCTGCAACACGTTTCCGGTGGAGTCCTTGATGACCTTGACGTCGTCGGACGCGTCGCTGCTGCCGCCGTCAGCGGACCATTCGTGGGCGCATTCCGGGCAGATCAGCAAGGAGCCGTCCTCGTAGGTGTATTCGGAATTGCATTTCGGGCAGGACGGTAAGCTCACAGGGGATCTCGCATCGGGGTAAAAACCATGGATTATAAAGGGCTTTTCCGCTTTCAGGTGGATCACACGCAATCACCCGTCCACGCTCTCTTTGTCAGTGCCTTGCAGGGACGTGATTTTCTACAATGCTCAAATAGCAGTCGCATCAGGAGAGTCCAATGCTCGCAAACCGTTTTGCCCCGTTCGAGGACTTGGCTCGCCTGCTGATTCCGCATACCCACGCCGAGAAGATCGAC
The DNA here is from genome assembly GCF_979253365.1 of Pseudomonas sp. AC016. NCBI lineage: Bacteria > Pseudomonadati > Pseudomonadota > Gammaproteobacteria > Pseudomonadales > Pseudomonadaceae > Pseudomonas > Pseudomonas sp. AC016. The sequence continues at coordinate 4,283,772 of NZ_CEEDCC010000001.1, read as the reverse complement.
GGTTCGCATGACGTCTCGCATTTGCTGAGAGTCTGGAGAAACGTCTGCGCCATTCGTGACCATGAAGGCGGTGACGCGCGTGTGCTGGTGGCTGCCACTTTGCTGCACGACTGCGTGGCGGTCGAAAAGAACTCGCCCTTTCGCTCCCGAGCATCACGACTCGCAGCTGCCCGAGCCAGCGAGCTGCTGACCGAAATGGGCTGGGATGAAGAAAGCGTCGCTTCGGTCGCCCACGCCATCGAGGCGCACAGCTTCTCGGCACAAATAACGCCCAGGACCCTGGAAGCCAGAATCCTGCAGGACGCCGATCGTCTCGACGCGCTGGGCATGGTCGGAGTGGCGCGCGTGTTTTACGTGTCAGGACGCATGGGACGTTATCTTTACGATCCCCTCGATCCGCACGCCACTCAGCGGCCCTATGATGACAAGAACTTTGCTGTCGATCACTTTCACACCAAGCTGCTGCACCTGGCCGATGGTTTTCAAACCCGTACGGGGGCTTCGCTGGCGAAGGTCAGGCACGAGCGATTGAAGCGCTGTCTGGATGAGCTGATGGAAGAAATCGGCGCGCCACATGACTGAAGCCTGCGCATATCGGCCATAGATGACATCAATGCGACATTAACGCGAAACGCCGCAGACATGTCATAAAGACATCACACATGTGCCTTATAAACGGCTCTCCGAAAGGGTCCGTTCAAAGAGGTCATCTGCTGTGAAAAATCTCCTGCCTCGTTTCTTGCGTCAAAAGTCCGGGGTAACGGTGCTGCGCCGTTTCAGGATCGCGCCACGTCTGGTCATCTGCTTCGGCATCACCGCCCTGCTCATGGTTTCTCTGGGCGTTTTCTGCCTGTTGCAAATGCAGGACATTCGCCGCCAGGGCGAGGCGGTCGAAAGCGGCGCCTTGCCGAGCATCGCCATGGCCGACGCCATCGCCATCGGCCTAGTGAAACTGCGCAGCGAAACCACTCGACTGATTGCCAACGCAGACGATCCGGGCGCGGTGATCAACAGCAAGATCAACGTTGAACAGCTCAAGAATGAAGTCGAGAAAGGCTTCGCGGATTATCTGGCGCGTGTCCCGGCGGGCACCGAGCACGATTCGATCATCGCCCTGCAGGACGCCTACAAGGCGTTCATGCCAGGGCTGCAGGACCAGATGGTGCTGATCGAGCAGAACAAGCTGGACGAAGCACGCACGCTGGCCAATACCCTGCTGGCGATGCAGGGCGACCTGATGGACATGCAGGTACAGCTGCTGCGCGAACTGAACAAGCAAAGCGCCGCTGCTGCCGTGGACGAAGCGAGCGCCCGTTACGAGCAGACGCGCATCATTGCGCTGAGTGCCATTGCCATCGCCCTTGCGCTCACCCTGCTGCTGGCCTGGCGTCTGAGCGTCAGCATCATCCGCCCGGTTCGCCATGCGCTGCACATCGCCAGCACCATCGCCGATGGCAACCTGACCCGTCACGAGATTCCAGACGGCAAGGATGAAACCGCACAACTACTGACCACACTGGGCCGTATGCGCAACAACCTGCACAGCACCATCGACCAGATTTATGCCGCCGCCACGCAGCTGTCCCAATCGGTTCAGGAAATGGGCACCATTGCCGAAGCCAGCGCCCTCAACCTGCAATTGCAGAACAATGAAATCGAACAGGCGGCAGTGGCGGTCAACCAGATGAGCCAGGCTGCCGTCGAAGTGGCGGGCAATGCCAGCAACACGGTGAGCGAGTCCGAAGCCTCTACTCAGGCGGCAGCGCAAGGTCAGGTCAAACTGTCGGCGACCATCAGCTCGATCAAGGAGCTGACCGCGAACGTGCTGGATTCATCCCATCAGGCCGAAGGGCTCGCCGAACGTACGCAGAGCATCAGCAGCATCCTTGATGTGATTCGCGCCATCGCCAACCAGACCAATCTGCTGGCCCTCAATGCAGCCATTGAAGCCGCACGTGCCGGCGAAGCCGGACGCGGGTTTGCCGTGGTCGCCGACGAAGTTCGCTCACTGGCACAACGCACCAGTGCCTCGACGACAGAAATCGAAGGCCTGATCAGCGGAGTCCAGCAAAGCACTCAACAAACAGCCAGCTCGCTGCGTCATACGGCATCACAAGCCAGCCTGACCCTGGAGCAGGCCGCTGCGACGGGTGAAGCGCTGAACGTGATCATCAGCTCGACCGGCACCATCAACGACCGCAATCTGCTGATTGCCAGTGCGGCGGAACAGCAGGCGCAGGTCGCCGGTGAAGTGGATCGCAACCTGAGCAGCATTCGCGACCTGTCATCGCAGACCGCATCCGGCGCGCAGCAGACCACAGTCGCCAGCAACGCGTTGTCGATGCTGGCGACGGATCTGAATCTGATGGTGCAACGATTCGTGCTCTGAGCATCGGGCGCTGCGTGGCTTCGCGGCAACACAGCGTCCGATCGATCTTCAGGCTAGATCAGTCCTGCGGACGCAGGCGGTACTGAGGCGGCAGCTGCTCGAAGCCGCTGATGGTGGTGTCCAGACTCTTCCAGCGACCATCCTTGATGCCATAGATGCAACCGTGCACCGACAGGCTCTGGCCGCGATGCCAGGCGTTCTGCACGATGCTGGTGTGAGCGACGTTGGCGACCTGCTGAATCACGTTCAGCTCGCACATACGGTCGACGCGTTCTTCTTCGGTCGGCAATTGAGCCAACACGTTGCGATTCTCGTAATACAGATCACGAATCGTGCGCAGCCAGCCGTCGATCAGGCCGAACTGACGGTCCTGCATGGAAGCGCGAACGCCGCCGCAGCCGTAGTGACCGGTCACCAGAATGTGTTTGACCTTCAAGACATCCACGGCGTACTGAATCACCGACAGGCAGTTCAGGTCCGTGTGCAGCACAACGTTGGCCACGTTGCGGTGTACGAACAGATCGCCGGGCAACATGCCGACAATCTCGTTAGCGGGAACGCGCGCATCCGAGCAACCGATCCAAAGAAATTCCGGGGTCTGCTGGCGAGCCAGCTTGGCGAAGAAGTCAGGGTCCTCCTGTTTGATCGCCTCGGCCCAACGTGCATTGTTATCAATCAGGTCTTGTAGCTCGTTCATGCTTTGATGCCTCGTTTATGATGCTCAGCCTTGGACTGGCCTTTGACACCGGAAGTCACGTCCTTGTGCCACTACCTGATATCACCCTTGATGACAAACCGCACTGATAAACCGTACTGATAAAAAAGGAATCTTCAAAGTTGCGACCGGTCCACCTAACAAGACCACCTGCAATGAGGATTCGTCATGAACGATTCACGCCGTCCATTCGATGCCACCCAACCGGAACCCATCGACGATAACGAAGACCGTATGGGCTCCATGGAAGAACTGAACTTCAGGGATGATGAGACCGCCCGTATCGGTGATCTTATGCCTGAAGACGAACTGCAACATGAAATACCGGATGAGCGCGTGCGCGAAGCCGGCATGACCGGTGCGTCCACCGATGACCACCAGCCGACCGACGATGATCTCTCGCCTGAAACGCTGATTCATGAAGACGGTGCCCGGTCGGCCAGCGAGCGCGGTGAGGACAATCCTGCCGATCTTGACCTGACTGTGGTCGATGAAGATGACATCGGCGGTGGCGACGGTCTGGATGAAGAAGAGATGGCCATCGTCGACCCGCTGGATGGCAAGGCCGGACGCTGAAGCCGGGTTATTCCAGAAGCGTGCAGGCCATGACCACGGCATCTTCACGACCGCCGACTGCGGGGTAGTAATCACGCCGCCGGCCTATCTCGTTGAAACCGTAGTTTTCATACAGACGATAGGCTGGCCGGTTGCTGTCACGCAGCTCAAGGAAGCACTCGCGCGCATTAAGCTGGTAAGCGCGCTTCATCAGGTGATCCAGCAACAGCAGCCCAAGGCCACGCCCCTGACTTTCCGGCTTCACGGTGATGTTGAGCAGATGGGCTTCGTCGATGATGACCTGGACCACGCCGTGCCCGACCTGCTGAGCGCCTTCGAACATCAGCCATATCTCGTATGACTTGAGCCCGTCCAGAAAGATGCCGCGGGTCCAGGGATGGCTGAAGGCTGCGTACTCGATCTTCAGCACCGCATCCAGATCGGCCTCGGTCATGGGCCGGAAGCTTATTGCATCACTCATCGGTTGGTTTCCAGCGCGTCATCAGCCGACGCATGGCTTTCCAGACATCAGACTTGCGTTCAGGCTCGTCCATCAATAATTCCAGCCCCGGCAGCGCCCACACAGTGCCCAGGCCGTCTACCTGCAAATCCTGATAGTAGGATTCGGCGTCGGCTTCGCCGGCGAATTTCATGGCGGGCAAGCCCACCAGCCACAGGCAGGTGCACGGTTCATCTTCGAGTCTTGCACCGACGAAACCCTGCACGAAGTCACGCGCGGCCTCCGGTCCCTGATCCATCTGGCCACGAACCAGCAGCGGCCAGCGCACAGGCTCGCCGATGATCTGCGGACTGTCCGGCAGACCGGCGGCGCGCAGCATGTCCTTGAGCAACAGATAGGAAGGGTCACGACTCTGGAACGGCTGGCCGGTGGACAACTCCACGAGCAGCATGCAACGCCCGGCGCGCAACAATTGCAGGGAGAAACGCGGCGGCGGCACGACCACAGCCTTGGGCGGTGCGGGTTCGGCGTCTTCAACGACCGCAGCGACGGTGCGCGTGCTGGCCAGCGAAGGTCGCGGCACTTCGATTTTCGGGCGTTCGGAGGCTCGTTCGGATGGCCGATCGATGGGCACCACATTGTCTGCAACCACAGGCGCAGGTGAGGAAACCGCTGGCAACTCGTTCTGCACCTCGACCGGCGGCGGCAACGGCGCGAGCAGTTCCGGACGGGAAGGTGCAGCAAACGGCAGTTCAGTGCGCGGCAGCCAGTTGACCACCTGCATGGCGGTCAAATAAGCGCGGCGACGGGACTCATTGAGCAAGGGTCGGCCACCTGTGGATACGTTAGGCGCGCAATTCTAGCGTTGTTCGTCTTTTCGTGCTGAAGCATATCGCGCCCGGGTGAAATCTTGAGTGAATGATGCAGTACAATCGCCGCCTTTCATTCGCCAACAGTCGGCCTATCCATGATCGAACCCAAGCGCGTCCTGCGCGCCCTTGCCGAGCATTGGGCGCTACTCGAGCCCTTATGTGAACACTTCGACCAGGGCACCCTGAGCCTGAGCGAGCTGCGCCTGCAGCTTGCCGCTCAGCAACAGGACAGCACCCCGCAAGACATCACCAATCTGCTGGACGTGTGGATTCGTCTGGACATTCTGGTGCCTGTCGCCAAAAGCCCGAACCGTTTCGAGCTCAATGCGCAGATCCATGACTTTCTGTCCTATCTGCGCCGTGAGCACCGGCTGGGGCTGTGCCTGGAGATTGAAGCCTATCTGCGCCACCTCGAACGTCTGGCCGGTTACATTCAGGACGCCTTCGAGATTCGCGACGCCAATGATCTGGCCAGACAGCTTCGATTGCTGGACATGCGTGTCCGTGACGTGCTGAAAAAGCTCGCCAATGACGAGCAGGCACTGGTAGCGGTCGCTGATCGCGCCAAGACCAGCGACCGACAGATCCCGCTTCGCCAACGCTACGCAGAAGTGCTGGCAACCTGGGATGAATACGTCGAGCCGATGATTCAACTGGTCAACGCCGACGGGGCTTTCGAGCAAGGCGTGCGCAAGGTCGAGAATGTCCTGCTGCGTCTGTTGACCGAGCAGCAGCGTCTGGGCCACCTGGTCGACGATGACATGCTGCTGCGCACCCATGCGCGCATTCTGGAAATGCAGACCAGCGCCCAGCTCACCCTGCGCCATGCGCGTGAGCTGCTGCTGCCGTTGCGCGAAGAAGCACGTCGCCACAACGCCGTCACCCGCGGCGCAGCGCTGGCATTGTCAGCCATTCGCCGCAAAGGGCTGGACGCCGTGCCACAGGCTGCAATGCCAATGTTCACCCGTCCGCAAAGCACCTTTCTGGGCAGCGCGAGCCAGGTTGAAGCCTACGTTTACGCCCTGGCGCGCTTCGAGCCCAAGCCGGCACGCTTCCCCAAGGCCAGTGGCACCCGCAAGGGCGAACCTGCCCGCGCGCCGCGTACGGTCAAGGAAATGCTCGAGCGCTGCGAAGACGCCCTGCCGATGCCGGATCTGATGAACTGGTTGCTGGAACAGGAGCCGAACGGCGAAACAGAAGAATTGCTGTATTGGTTTTCACGCCTCTCCCGCGACAAGCGCTTTGAGCGCGAACGCCTGGAGCGCCGCGAATATTACACACGGGAGCACCGCGTCAGCCTGCGCTCCTTTGCCCTGCTTGCCCCCGCAGACACGCAGCCAGAGAATTCCGAGAGCACTGTTCATGCATCTTGATCTATCCGAAATGTCCCAGCTCGCCCCGATCTTTCGCGAGCTGTTCAAGGGCTACCACGTCAGCCGCCGTGATCCGGAGCTGTACGCCCAACTCTCCAACTTCCAGGATCAGTACCGTGCGCTGTTCAAGGCGCTGGGTTTCGAACTGGTGTGCGATACCCGTGGCTTCTACTACTTCGTGCCGGACCTTGCCGCAGCGCAGGTGAACAAGACCGCCCAGCGTCTGGCGCTGTTCACCTTCATCCTCGTCGAGCATCTGGCCGATCAGGGCCGCGACCCGATGGCCGTGCTGGACGGTGGCAGTCTGGGCCGCGACGAGTTGCCGTCGATGCTGGAAAAGTATCGCGATCTGTTTTTGCAGGCCGAGGTTCAAACCCAGGAAGAGCTGGAAGAGAAAATCATGCGCCGCATGACCCAACTCGGCTTTGCCAGTGAAGAGGTCGGCATCTACCGATTCCTGCCGCCGATGCACCGCTTTCTCGACGTATGCCTCTCCGTGCAGCAGGACCGTGATCTGGCGGCCAGCCTGCACAGCGCCCTGCCCTTGCCGACGCCGGTGCTCATCGATGACGACAGTGATGAAAAGCTGCTGGAAACCGATGATCCACTGGACCTCGCCGAATTCAGCGAAGAAACCGAAGAAGAGGCGTTGGCCCGTGCCATTGCCGATGAACAGGAGTTGGACGCATGAGCCAGGAACGCTTTGGCATTCGCCGTTTCGCCCTGTTGAATACCGCAGGTTACAGCCTGGGTCTGTTCCCGCTGGAGAATCCGCTGTCGGTATATGGCGCGAACAACCTCGGCAAGAGTGCGTCGATCAACGCGCTGCAGTTCCCGATTCTGGCGCGCATGTCGGACATGAGCTTCGGCAAGTACAGCCTGGAACAATCCCGACGCTTCTACTTCGCCTCGGATACCAGCTACATTCTGGTGGAAGTCTCCCTGCCTCATGGCCCGCATGTCATAGGCGTGGTTGGTCGTGGCCCCGGCGGCGGTTTCGGACACCAGTTCTTCGCCTATGCCGGTGAACTTGATCTGGGCCATTACCAGAAGAACGACACCTGCCTGCGTCAGAAAGAACTGTTCAGCAATCTGGAAAGCAAGGGCCTGAAGGCCTATGAGCTCAAGCCGGACGAACTGCGCCGCCTGCTGGTGGGCGGCCACACATCGATCCCGCTGGACCTGACACTGATTCCGCTGCGCTCGACCAGTGAGCAGAGCCTGAAGACCTTCCGGGCACTATTCATTAACCTGCTGCACATGCGCGAGATCACTGCCGCCAAGCTCAAGCAACTGTTCCTCGATGCCTTCGAGCACAGCCTGCGCTCCGGCAGCGTCGACTACATTGCGGCGTGTGAAGAGGCCTTCCGTGACGTGCGTCGCATGGAACAGGATTACAACTCGCTGGTGCTGGCCGGTCCGCTGGTCGAAGCACTGGCCGCTGGCGTCAAGCAGCGCGACCTGTTGCGCGGCAAGCTGCATCGTCTTTCGCCGATTCTCGATTCCTTGCTGGGCACCTGGTCGGACTACTCGGGTGCACGCAAGGAAGAGCTGGTCATCCAGGCCGAGCACTACCGTGCGCAGCAGGACGAAATGCAGAATGAACAACGCTCCAGCACTCAGGAACTGATGCGCCTGGAACGTGAGATCAGCGGTATCCAGCGCTGGGTGGGTGAGCTGTCGGTCCTGAAGAACCGCTTTGCTCTGGTCGACGATGTGAAGGTGCTGGAACAGCAACTGCTGGCTGCCAAGGACGCGCACGACGAACTGGCCGGTGCACTGGCCCAGTCCCGGCAGTTCAGCGCCGAGGATCTGGACGAGCGACTGCGAGATCTGGAAAAACGCCTCAAGTCACTCAAGCAGCAACTCGATCACGCAGACAACAACAGCTATGCCCGCTTGCGCGAAGAGTTCTCGCAACCGGATGTTGAGCGTCTGATGCGCCTGTTCAACAGCTCGCTGTTCAGTCTGCCGCTTGGCGAGCAGGGTATTGCGTTGGACGATGGCGACGCGTGGGTCAAATCGCTGGAAACGATTCTGGATGGCTTCAAGGGTGATCAGTTCACCGTACCGGGTTTGACGATCAACCTGTCCAGTATCGAGCCTCCCGCTCTCCAGGCGCTGGCCGATCGCGCCGCGTTGCGCGACCAGAAAGAGCGTCTGGAAAAAGAACTGAAGCAGTTGAAAACCCAACAGGCGGTAGCGGCGGATCGCTCGGCGAGCAAGACGCAGACCGAAGCGCTGTATCAGCAGGTGCTGGATGCACAGAAGGCGCTTGAAGACTTCCGTCGCTGCCAGACGCTGAGCGCAGAAGAGCCTTCCAAGCTTGAAGACCTGGCGCAGATGGAAGCGGCGCAGGATGAACTGAAACGCTCAAGCGATGCGTTTACCGAGCGTGTCCAGCAACTGTCGGCCAAGCTGCAACTGGTTGCACGACAGATCGGCGACCTGGAATCCAAGCAACGTACGCTGGACGACGCCCTGCGCCGTCGCCAGTTGCTGCCGACTGACTTGCCGTTCGGCACGCCATTCATGGACCCGATCGACGATTCGATGGACAACCTGCTGCCACTGCTCAATGACTATCAGGACAGCTGGCAGGGCCTGCTGCGCAGTGATGGCCAGATCGAGGCGCTGTACGCGCAGGTCCGCCTCAAGGGCGTGGCGAAGTTCGACAGCGAAGATGACATGGAGCGCCGTCTGCAGTTGCTGATCAATGCCTATGCGCACCGCACCGATGAAGCGCTGACGCTGGGCAAGGCACGTCGTGCTGCCGTGACTGACATTGCCCGCACGCTGCGCAACATCCGTAGCGACTATGACAGCCTTGAGCACCAGCTTGCCCTGTTCAACCGCGAGATCAACAAGCGTCAGGTGTCCAACCTGGCCAGCTTCCGCATTGTCCTTGCTCCCAACAAGGAAGCACTCAAGCATATCGATCAGATTATCCACAGCGCAGGTCAGTATGAGGAAGGCGAGACGCTGTCGGTCTTCGATCTGAGCCAGAGTGCTGAGCAGGACAACAAGAACGAAGAAGCCAAGGAATACCTGGCACGTCTGGTGGCGGCTAACCATAACCAGCTGGGCCTCAGGGATCTGTTCGAACTGGCTTTCGAAATCACCAAGGTCAATGGCCAGCCGGTTATCCATACCGACATCGACGGTGCCGCGTCCAACGGTACAACCATGACCATCAAGGCGCTGACCAACATGTACCTGTTGCTGCACTTGATGGATCGTGATCAGGCCGGTCGTGTGCGCTTGCCTTACTACCTGGACGAAGCCGCAGACATCGACGAGAAGAACCAGGCGGCATTGCTGGAGACGAGCTTGCAGCTGGGCTTTGTGCCGATCCTTGCGAGTGTGAAGCCTCAAGTCTCTGCCCATGTCGCTATCGACCTGGAAGGCGGCAGCGGGCCGAACGGTATCTACATCGATGAAGCTGACTGGAAGTACATCCAGCGTCGTGACGAGGTGAAGAAAGAGGTCTCGGAGCTGGCTTCGTAAGTCTGGGACCGTTGTGATGAGAAGGCCGCATGTGAATGCGGCCTTTTTTATGGGCGGCGTTCGGGGGCATGACCTTGATGGTTGCACGGTGCGTGGTGTGAACGGCCGTAGGGGGGTTGTGAGCTGCTGCTGACAACTGCAACTGAATTGCTGGAAGCAGGCTGAGCGTTATAGATAACTGACGAGGGTGATGCATCTTTTGCAGACGCCACAAAGACAAAACCCCTCACCGCGTAAGCGATGAGGGGTTTCGGAATTGAATCTTGACGATGACCTACTCTCACATGGGGAAACCCCACACTACCATCGGCGATGCATCGTTTCACTGCTGAGTTCGGGATGGGATCAGGTGGTTCCAATGCTCTATGGTCGTCAAGAAATTCGGGTACCGAAGCGTGCCGGATGGCGCGATTCAGCAAAATGGGTATGTGATAAAGGTGTTGTTTGTGACGCAAACTTTCGGTTCGTGTCGTCTTCACAGTCACCGCAATCTGTGCTCGTTCGAGTCGCAGATTGCTTGGGTGTTATATGGTCAAGCCTCACGGGCAATTAGTATTGGTTAGCTCAACGCCTCACAGCGCTTACACACCCAACCTATCAACGTCGTAGTCTTCGACGGCCCTTCAGGGAACTCAAGGTTCCAGTGAGATCTCATCTTGAGGCAAGTTTCCCGCTTAGATGCTTTCAGCGGTTATCTTTTCCGAACATAGCTACCCGGCAATGCCACTGGCGTGACAACCGGAACACCAGAGGTTCGTCCACTCCGGTCCTCTCGTACTAGGAGCAGCCCCTCTCAAATCTCAAACGTCCACGGCAGATAGGGACCGAACTGTCTCACGACGTTCTAAACCCAGCTCGCGTACCACTTTAAATGGCGAACAGCCATACCCTTGGGACCGGCTTCAGCCCCAGGATGTGATGAGCCGACATCGAGGTGCCAAACACCGCCGTCGATATGAACTCTTGGGCGGTATCAGCCTGTTATCCCCGGAGTACCTTTTATCCGTTGAGCGATGGCCCTTCCATACAGAACCACCGGATCACTAAGACCTACTTTCGTACCTGCTCGACGTGTCTGTCTCGCAGTCAAGCGCGCTTTTGCCTTTATACTCTACGACCGATTTCCGACCGGTCTGAGCGCACCTTCGTACTCCTCCGTTACTCTTTAGGAGGAGACCGCCCCAGTCAAACTACCCACCATACACTGTCCTCGATCCGGATAACGGACCTGAGTTAGAACCTCAAAGTTGCCAGGGTGGTATTTCAAGGTTGGCTCCACGCAGACTGGCGTCCACGCTTCAAAGCCTCCCACCTATCCTACACAAGCAAATTCAAAGTCCAGTGCAAAGCTATAGTAAAGGTTCACGGGGTCTTTCCGTCTAGCCGCGGATACACTGCATCTTCACAGCGATTTCAATTTCACTGAGTCTCGGGTGGAGACAGCGCCGCCATCGTTACGCCATTCGTGCAGGTCGGAACTTACCCGACAAGGAATTTCGCTACCTTAGGACCGTTATAGTTACGGCCGCCGTTTACCGGGGCTTCGATCAAGAGCTTCGCTTGCGCTAACCCCATCAATTAACCTTCCGGCACCGGGCAGGCGTCACACCCTATACGTCCACTTTCGTGTTTGCAGAGTGCTGTGTTTTTAATAAACAGTCGCAGCGGCCTGGTATCTTCGACCGGCGTGGGCTTACGCAGTAAATGCTTCACCCTCACCGGCGCACCTTCTCCCGAAGTTACGGTGCCATTTTGCCTAGTTCCTTCACCCGAGTTCTCTCAAGCGCCTTGGTATTCTCTACCCAACCACCTGTGTCGGTTTGGGGTACGGTTCCTGGTTACCTGAAGCTTAGAAGCTTTTCTTGGAAGCATGGCATCAACCACTTCGTGTTCCAAAGGAACACTCGTCATCAGCTCTCGGCCTTGAGACCCCGGATTTACCTAAGATCTCAGCCTACCACCTTAAACCTGGACAACCAACGCCAGGCTGGCCTAGCCTTCTCCGTCCCTCCATCGCAATAACCAGAAGTACAGGAATATTAACCTGTTTTCCATCGACTACGCTTTTCAGCCTCGCCTTAGGGACCGACTAACCCTGCGTCGATTAACGTTGCGCAGGAAACCTTGGTCTTTCGGCGTGGGTGTTTTTCACACCCATTGTCGTTACTCATGTCAGCATTCGCACTTCTGATACCTCCAGCAAGCTTCTCAACTCACCTTCACAGGCTTACAGAACGCTCCTCTACCGCATCACCAAAGGTGATACCCGTAGCTTCGGTGCATGGTTTGAGCCCCGTTACATCTTCCGCGCAGGCCGACTCGACTAGTGAGCTATTACGCTTTCTTTAAAGGGTGGCTGCTTCTAAGCCAACCTCCTAGCTGTCTAAGCCTTCCCACATCGTTTCCCACTTAACCATGACTTTGGGACCTTAGCTGACGGTCTGGGTTGTTTCCCTTTTCACGACGGACGTTAGCACCCGCCGTGTGTCTCCCATGCTCGGCACTTGTAGGTATTCGGAGTTTGCATCGGTTTGGTAAGTCGGGATGACCCCCTAGCCGAAACAGTGCTCTACCCCCTACAGTGATACATGAGGCGCTACCTAAATAGCTTTCGAGGAGAACCAGCTATCTCCGAGCTTGATTAGCCTTTCACTCCGATCCACAGGTCATCCGCTAACTTTTCAACGGTAGTCGGTTCGGTCCTCCAGTCAGTGTTACCTAACCTTCAACCTGCCCATGGATAGATCGCCCGGTTTCGGGTCTATTCCCAGCGACTAGACGCCCTATTAAGACTCGCTTTCGCTACGCCTCCCCTATTCGGTTAAGCTTGCCACTGAAAATAAGTCGCTGACCCATTATACAAAAGGTACGCAGTCACCCAACAAAGTGGGCTCCCACTGCTTGTACGCATACGGTTTCAGGATCTATTTCACTCCGCTCTCCGCGGTTCTTTTCGCCTTTCCCTCACGGTACTGGTTCACTATCGGTCAGTCAGTAGTATTTAGCCTTGGAGGATGGTCCCCCCATATTCAGACAAGGTTTCTCGTGCCCCGTCCTACTCGATTTCATTGCAAAGAGACTTTCGCGTACAGGGCTATCACCCACTATGGCCGCACTTTCCAGAGCGTTCCGCTACTCTCAATCCAACTTAAGGGCTGGTCCCCGTTCGCTCGCCACTACTAAGGGAATCTCGGTTGATTTCTTTTCCTCAGGGTACTTAGATGTTTCAGTTCCCCTGGTTCGCTCCATACACCTATGTATTCAGTGTAAGGTAACTGTCTTATGACAGCTGGGTTCCCCCATTCAGACATCTCCGGATCACAGTCTGTTTGCCGACTCCCCGAAGCTTTTCGCAGGCTACCACGTCTTTCATCGCCTCTGACTGCCAAGGCATCCACCGTATGCGCTTCTTCACTTGACCATATAACCCCAAGCAATCTGGTTATACTGTGAAGACGACATTCGCCGAAAGTTTGTTCTCACAAACTTTACCTTAGCCTGTTCACCACCAGTGAAAGTGGTCAACAGTCTATTTCTTTCTATCACATACCCAAATTTTTAAAGAACGATCTAATCAAAGACTAGAAATCAACATTTAGCCTTCATCCGAAGGAAATGCTCATTTCTAAGCTTTACAGAAGCAGTAAATGGTGGAGCCAAGCGGGATCGAACCGCTGACCTCCTGCGTGCAAGGCAGGCGCTCTCCCAGCTGAGCTATGGCCCCGTAACCGGGTGTCGTACGCGCTCTGACCAATTTCACCAGGTAACTGGTGGGTCTGGGCAGATTCGAACTGCCGACCTCACCCTTATCAGGGGTGCGCTCTAACCAACTGAGCTACAGACCCAATATAGGGTGTGCAAAGCAAAAGCTGCTTCTAATCGTCTTCTTCAATGAATCAAGCAATTCGTGTGGGTGCTTATGGTGCAGCTGGGTCGTCGATTAAGGAGGTGATCCAGCCGCAGGTTCCCCTACGGCTACCTTGTTACGACTTCACCCCAGTCATGAATCACACCGTGGTAACCGTCCCCCCGAAGGTTAGACTAGCTACTTCTGGTGCAACCCACTCCCATGGTGTGACGGGCGGTGTGTACAAGGCCCGGGAACGTATTCACCGCGACATTCTGATTCGCGATTACTAGCGATTCCGACTTCACGCAGTCGAGTTGCAGACTGCGATCCGGACTACGATCGGTTTTGTGAGATTAGCTCCACCTCGCGGCTTGGCAACCCTCTGTACCGACCATTGTAGCACGTGTGTAGCCCAGGCCGTAAGGGCCATGATGACTTGACGTCATCCCCACCTTCCTCCGGTTTGTCACCGGCAGTCTCCTTAGAGTGCCCACCATTACGTGCTGGTAACTAAGGACAAGGGTTGCGCTCGTTACGGGACTTAACCCAACATCTCACGACACGAGCTGACGACAGCCATGCAGCACCTGTCTCAATGCTCCCGAAGGCACTCCTCTATCTCTAAAGGATTCATTGGATGTCAAGGCCTGGTAAGGTTCTTCGCGTTGCTTCGAATTAAACCACATGCTCCACCGCTTGTGCGGGCCCCCGTCAATTCATTTGAGTTTTAACCTTGCGGCCGTACTCCCCAGGCGGTCAACTTAATGCGTTAGCTGCGCCACTAAAATCTCAAGGATTCCAACGGCTAGTTGACATCGTTTACGGCGTGGACTACCAGGGTATCTAATCCTGTTTGCTCCCCACGCTTTCGCACCTCAGTGTCAGTATGAGCCCAGGTGGTCGCCTTCGCCACTGGTGTTCCTTCCTATATCTACGCATTTCACCGCTACACAGGAAATTCCACCACCCTCTGCCCTACTCTAGCTTGCCAGTTTTGGATGCAGTTCCCAGGTTGAGCCCGGGGATTTCACATTCAACTTAACAAACCACCTACGCGCGCTTTACGCCCAGTAATTCCGATTAACGCTTGCACCCTCTGTATTACCGCGGCTGCTGGCACAGAGTTAGCCGGTGCTTATTCTGTCGGTAACGTCAAAACAATAACGTATTAGGTTACTGCCCTTCCTCCCAACTTAAAGTGCTTTACAATCCGAAGACCTTCTTCACACACGCGGCATGGCTGGATCAGGCTTTCGCCCATTGTCCAATATTCCCCACTGCTGCCTCCCGTAGGAGTCTGGACCGTGTCTCAGTTCCAGTGTGACTGATCATCCTCTCAGACCAGTTACGGATCGTCGCCTTGGTGAGCCATTACCTCACCAACTAGCTAATCCGACCTAGGCTCATCTGATAGCGCAAGGCCCGAAGGTCCCCTGCTTTCTCCCGTAGGACGTATGCGGTATTAGCGTCCGTTTCCGAGCGTTATCCCCCACTACCAGGCAGATTCCTAGGCATTACTCACCCGTCCGCCGCTCTCAAGAGAAGCAAGCTTCTCTCTACCGCTCGACTTGCATGTGTTAGGCCTGCCGCCAGCGTTCAATCTGAGCCATGATCAAACTCTTCAGTTCAAACATCCAACTGGGTTTTGAGAAAACCCTAAACTTGGCTCAGCAATCGTTGGTTACATCTTTGATTTCTCGCGGAGTAACTTGGGTTGCTGATAATCTGTTGACTTCAGTCTGACACCACAAGCACCCACACGAATTGCTTGATTCAGTTGTTAAAGAGCGGTGGGTTGAGCCTTTCGTCTCAACCGAGGCGCGCATTCTACAGCGTCCTCTGTAACTGTCAAGCGATTATTTTCTGAAGTTTTCCAAGTTTCCTTATCAACTTCAATCACTTGCGCTTCGATCAACTCTGCGTTGCTCGTCAGCGGGAGGCGAATTCTACAGCGTTACAACCGCGTGTCAAACTCTTTTTTCTCACCGCTGTCGATTCAGACAAACTCGACCGACTTCCTCGCCGACCTCATCCGATAAACCCTTGTAACTCATTGAACTGCAAGGCTTTTTCGTTTCCGTCTGCGCCGGAAGTGGGGCGAATTATAGACACCTCAACGAGCGCGTCAACCGTTATTTTCAGGTTTTTGCCGGCCGACTCGCTCCGATATTAACAAGACGCGGGATTCGCTTAGCAATTACGGGGATTCGCAGCAAAAGCAGCCCTGCCCCTATTGCCGCATAAAGCGCCCACTCCTTGAGATCGGCCCGGACAATCCAGAACATATGCAGCAAACCAAGCCCAAGAATCACGTAGACCAGCCGATGCAGCTTCTTCCACCGCGCACCCAACCGGCGCTGACTGTATCGATTCGACGTCACGGCGAGCACCAGAAGACAGAGAAACGCGAGCGCTCCGACAATAATATAGGGCCGTTTGACCAGCTCGACGCCCAACTGCCCGAAATCCAGCCCGAGAACGAAGAGCGTATACATCGTCATGTGCAGAACGACATACGCAAAACACCAAAGCCCCAACTGTCGACGCACCACAATCCAGAACGGCCAGCCGCTCAGTTTCTGCAGTGGCGTCATGGCCAAGGTGATCAGCAGCAGTATCAGCGCCCCCAAACCGAAGTTCTCGACCAGAGCCTTGCCCGGATCAGGCCCCAGCGCAAATATCCAGGCCTGATAAAGCCACAGGACGGGCGCAACACAGGCAGCAAGAAATACGCAAAGGCGTAGCAACGGATAGCGCATCAATAGTCCTTCCGCAGATCCATGCCCGTATAGAGAGAAGCCACCTCCTCCTCATACCCGTTGAACATCTTCGTATCCATGACATTGGGACTGAACAGCCCGCTCGGCAAACGCCGTTCGCGAGCCTGCGTCCAGCGCGGGTGATCCACGGTCGGATTCACGTTGGCATAGAAGCCGTACTCATTGGCCGCGATGCTTTGCCAGGTCGTTTTGGGCTGCTCGCTCACCAGACTTATGCGCACAATGGATTTCACGCTCTTGAAGCCATACTTCCATGGCACCACCAACCGAAGCGGCGCACCGTTCTGATTGGGCAATTCGCGGCCATACATCCCTACCGCCAGAATCGCCAGTGGATTCATCGCCTCATCCAGACGCAGCCCTTCTACATAAGGCCAGTCAATCAGTGCGAAATCGGAACGCTGTCCGGGCATCGACTTGGAATCTTCAAGCGTCTCGAAACGAATGTATTTGGCCTTGGACGTCGGCTCGACCTGCTTGAGCAATGCCGAGATGGGAAACCCGATCCACGGGATGACCATCGACCACGCTTCCACGCAGCGCAGACGGTAGATGCGCTCTTCCAACTGATAAGGCTTCATGAAGTCTTCGAGTGCGTAGCGCCCCGGTTTACCGACCTCACCATCGATCACCACACTCCATGGCTCGGTTTTCAAGGAACCCGCGTTTTTCGCTGGATCGCCTTTGTCAGTCCCGAACTCATAAAAGTTGTTGTAGTGCGTCGCGTCCTTGAAAGGCGTGATTGCCTCCCCCTTGACGTCGACCGCCTGCCATTTGGTATCGGGAAGTTTTTCAGCAAACCAGCCCGGCGCCTTGCCCGCCTCCACATCGGCGTAACGGGAAGGATCTGCGGCACTGGCCCAGCGCGGCAAGGCGCTCACGGCCAGTCCGGCCAGAGAGCTGGCCATCAGCGTACGTCGGGAAAGATAAATGGATTCAGGCGTGACGTCGGACTCTTTGGAGTCGGACGCAGAAGGAAGCTTGATTAGCATGATGACTCCGCAGCCTAGGGGGAACTGATGCACCAATAGACTACGGAGTATGGGGGAAATTAGATCAGTTGGAGGATTTGTGACGACGAAGACGCAACAAATACTGAGCAGGCCCCGATAGCGCGTAGCCGAGGAAGATGAGCAGCAGAATACGCGGCGGATCACTGAACACCACAGCGAATACCAGAACCACTGCCAGAATCGCAACGAACGGTACGCGACCTCTCAGATCCAGCTCCTTGAAGCTGTTGTACTTGATGTTGCTGACCATCAACATACCGGCACCGGCCACCAGCAGCGCGACCAGGAACGACAGCTTGGAACCCTGAATGCCAAAGTCGCTGAACGCCCAGACGGTACCCGCCACCACACCCGCAGCAGCCGGACTGGCCAGACCGATGAAGTAACGCTTGTCGGCCTTGCCCACCTGAGTATTGAAGCGCGCCAGACGCAACGCCGCACCGGCGACATAGATGAAGGCGACCATCCAGCCGACCTTGCCCATGTCCCCCAGCGCCCAGCCAAATGCCAGCAAGGCAGGCGCCACACCAAAGGCAACCATGTCGGACAGCGAGTCGTACTCGGCGCCAAACGCACTTTGCGTGTTGGTCATGCGCGCCACACGGCCATCGAGACCGTCCAGCACCATGGCCACGAAGATGGCGATGGCGGCAAAAGCGAAGTACTTGCTGGCACCTGCCGTATCACCTGCGCTCAAGGCACTCTGGGCGCTCATGGAACTGATGATGGAATAGAAGCCCGCAAACAGATTGGCGGTGGTGAACAGATTAGGCAGCAGATAGATGCCGCGATGACGGACCTTGCGGCCTTCATCATCGTGCCCTTCTTCAACGTGCTCATCGATAGGTAGCAGACTTTCAGCGTCAGAGGCCTTGATAGGCTCTTCAGGACGTTCGCTCATGGAGGATTACCTTGCAGCGGTTTGAAAAGGTTCGACAGATGTCTGCGACGAGGGTTCGTCGGCAAACGATGCAGCTTTATACCAGAGCCGGAACCCATAACGAAAAAACGCGGCCTGTTGGCCGCGTTTTTTCATGAACTGAAAAAGATCAGTTCTTGTCCTTGTCGACGATTTTGTTCGCCGCGATCCAAGGCATCATCGAGCGCAGTTTCTCGCCGATGATTTCGATGCCGTGCGCAGCGTTGTTGCGACGCTTGGCGGTCATCGATGGGTAGCCGGTAGCACCTTCGCTGATGAACATCTTGGCGTATTCGCCGTCCTGGATGCGCTTCAGAGCGTTGCGCATGGCCTGACGGGATTCAGCGTTGATGACTTCAGGACCCGTCACGTACTCGCCGTATTCGGCGTTATTGGAGATCGAGTAGTTCATGTTGGCGATACCGCCTTCGTACATGAGGTCAACGATCAGCTTCAGTTCGTGCAGGCACTCGAAGTAAGCCATTTCCGGCGCGTAACCGGCTTCAACCAGCGTTTCGAAGCCAGCCTTGACCAGCTCGACGGTACCGCCACACAGAACAGCCTGCTCGCCGAACAGGTCGGTTTCGGTTTCGTCCTTAAAGGTGGTTTCGATGATACCGGTACGGCCGCCGCCAACGCCCGAAGCGTAAGACAGTGCGACGTTCTTGGCGTTGCCCGAAGCGTCCTGGTAAACAGCGATCAGATCAGGAATACCGCCGCCTTTGACGAACTCGGTACGCACGGTGTGGCCTGGAGCCTTCGGCGCGATCATGATCACGTCCAGGTCAGCGCGTGGCACGACCTGGTTGTAGTGAATGGCGAAACCGTGGGAGAAGGCCAGTGTTGCGCCTTTCTTCAGGTTCGGCTCGACTTCGTTCTTGTACAACTGGGACTGGAACTCGTCCGGGGTCAGAATCATGACGAGGTCGGCAGCAGCAACGGCGGAAGCAACGTCAGTCACTTTCAGGCCATGAGCTTCAGCTTTGGCGACAGTGGCTGAACCCTTGCGCAGGCCAACGGTGACATCAACGCCGGAGTCTTTCAGGTTGCACGCTTGAGCGTGGCCCTGGGAACCGTAACCGATGATGGCAACTTTCTTGCCCTGGATGATCGAAAGGTCGCAGTCTTTGTCGTAAAAAACTTTCATGGAAATCCCCTGTTATCTTGGCCGTTCAGGCCATTTGCTTAATGAGTTAAACGCTCAGCACTTTGTCGCCACGGGCAATGCCCGTCACGCCACTGCGTACTGTTTCCAGGATGGCGGCAGTGCCGATGGCCTGAATGAAGCTGTCCAGTTTGTCGCTCGTACCGCTCAACTGCACGGTATAGACGCTGGCGGTCACGTCGACGATCTGCCCGCGGAAGATGTCCGTGGTGCGCTTGATCTCGGCACGCTGTGCGCCGGTGGCCTTGACCTTGACCAGCATCAGCTCGCGCTCGATGTGCGCGCTTTCCGACAGATCGACCAGCTTGACAACTTCAACGAGCTTGTTGAGGTTCTTGGTGATCTGCTCGATCACCTCATCATGGCCCACGGTGGTCAGCGTCAGACGCGACAGGGTCGGGTCCTCGGTTGGCGCGACCGTCAGGCTTTCGATGTTGTAGTTACGCTGCGAGAACAGCCCGACGACACGAGACAACGCACCCGGTTCGTTTTCCAGCAGTAAGGAAATGATGTGCCGCATGATTATGTCCGCTCCGTCTTGCTCAACCACATATCGCGCATGGAGCCGTCCTTGATCTGCATCGGATAGACGTGCTCGGTGACATCAACCTGAATGTCGAGGAAGACCAGACGATCAGTCATGGCAAAGGCTTCTTCCATTTTCGGCTTCAAATCTTTCAGGTCAGTGATGCGCATGCCGACGTGGCCGTAAGCTTCGACCAGCTTGACGAAGTCGGGCAGCGATTCCATGTAGGAGTGGGAGTGACGAGCGCCGTAGCTCATGTCCTGCCACTGGCGAACCATGCCCAGTACGCCGTTATTGAGCAGAATTATCTTCACCGGCAAACCGTACTGCAGGCAGGTCGACAGCTCCTGAATGTTCATCTGGATACTGCCTTCGCCGGTCACGCACGCAACGTGCGCATCCGGGAAGTTCAGCTTGACGCCCATGGCTGCCGGAAAACCGAAGCCCATCGTGCCCAGGCCACCCGAGTTGATCCAGCGGTTGGGTTTGTTGAAGCGGTAGTACTGAGCTGCGAACATCTGGTGCTGACCCACGTCGGAGGTGACGTAGGCATCGCCCCCGGTGACTTCGCACAATGTTTCGATCACGGTCTGCGGCTTGATGACCGAGCCATCGCCACGGTTGTAAGGGAACAGGTCACCGCCTGCACGCCACTCGTCGATCTGCTTCCACCAGGCAGCAACGGCCGCCTTGTCAGGTGTCTCGCCGATGTCTTTGAGGGTGGCAACCATTTCGGTCAGCACGCTTTCGACAGGCCCGACGATTGGCACGTCGGCCTTGATGGTCTTGGAGATCGAGGCCGGATCGATGTCGATGTGGATGATCTTGGCGTTCGGGCAGAATTTGCTCGCGCCATTGATGACCCGATCATCGAAACGCGCGCCGACTGCGAGGATCACATCAGTGTGGTGCATGGCAAGGTTGGCGGTGTAGCTGCCGTGCATGCCGAGCATGCCCACGAACTGACGATCCGTGCCCGGATAGCAACCCAGGCCCATCAACGTATTGGTGACCGGCGCGTTGAGCAGTTGAGCCAGCTCGGTCAATTGCGCAGAGCCGTTGCCCATGATCACGCCGCCGCCGGCGTAGATGATTGGACGCTTGGCCGCCAACAGCATTTCGACGGCCTTGCGGATCTGACCGGAGTGGCCACGAACCGCCGGGCTGTAGGAACGCAGCTTGGCTTTCTTCGGGAAGATGTATTCGAACTTCTCGGCCGGGTTGGTCATGTCCTTTGGAATGTCGACGACGACAGGACCAGGACGACCGGATTGCGCCAGATAGAACGCTTTTTTCAGGATTTCCGGGATTTCGGACGCATGCTTGATCATGAAGCTGTGCTTCACGATCGGACGGGAGATACCGATCATGTCGGTCTCCTGGAACGCATCGGTACCCACCAGCGTACTGGCGACCTGACCAGACAGAACCACCATTGGAATGGAGTCCATGTAAGCGGTCGCGATACCGGTGATTGCGTTGGTTGCACCCGGACCGGAAGTGACCAGTACCACACCCGCCTTGCCGGTCGCACGTGCATAGCCATCGGCCATGTGCGTAGCAGCCTGCTCGTGGCGAACGAGGATATGGCTCACAGCCGGTTCTTTGAACAGGGCATCGTAGACATGCAGGAGAGCACCACCCGGGTACCCATAGATGTGCTCAACGCCTTCGTCACGCAAAAAGCGGACGATCATTTCAGCGCCAGATAAAAGCTCCACGTTGTTCACCTCTAAAACGCCAGAATACCGCCCACTCCGGGACGGGTCTTAATAGGTTTACTGCCAAGCAGAGCATGAGCGACGGTGGTCGCCGACTACGTCAGCACTGACTGAGCAAGTATTGGGATGCCCCTGAGTGTTGCGGAACATTCCCACCCAGCGCGAGGTAACGCGTTGCGGGTGTTACAGGTCGGCGCGGGTGTGCGCCTCATGATCTACCGAGAGGGTCTGCTTCTGGCAGTCCTTCTACAGCGAACTTTGGATTGTTGTGATTCGCCCCCCTCAAGTCAAGTCATCGTTGAGCTTTCTTGTTAACAAGGCCCTGAAATTGCACTGTTTCAGACTGAAGCGCACCGTTATGGTAGCTTTCCTGTGGCATAGACATTTCAAGGAAACACCATGCAATGGATGATCTTCGCTGCCGCGCTGGCCATGGCAGCGAGCACAAGCAGTCAGGCGGCACCCATCTATAAATGGGTGGACGCCCAGGGTGTCACCCACTTCGACGCCCATCCGCCTGCGGACAAAGAGGCGCAGCAGATCAATGTGCAAACCCCACAGCCTTCGTCTACACCCTCGCCTTCTGCCACCTCACCATCGGATGACGCCCAGCAACGCGCCGTCGATGCAAAAGTGAAGGCTCAGGTAAAGGTGCAGGAGGCGAAGCGGGAGGAAAGCTGCGAGGGGCTGCGCAACAATCTTGCGCAGTTGCAGAACAATCCGCGGATTCGGGAGCAGGTCGGTGGAGAAATCAGGCGTCTCACGGAAGAAAACCGCAAGACGCGCATCGAAGAGACTGAAAAAGCCATCAGCGAGTACTGCCGCTAGGCAGTGCCCGGTCAGCTGACGGCAGTGATCAATTGATCGAAACGGGCCAGACTTTGCTGTAACAACCTGGTTTCGCCCAAGCGTCCGGAATAGACCATTTCAGCCATTTCCAGAATCCCGGACGCATTGGGCAGCGGCAGGTCGCGCTCGAGGATGATCTTCATCCGCGGCAGGAAAATCCACTGCAGCCACTGCGCAAATTCCAGCGTGTCCACACAGAAAGGCTCCTGACTGGACAACGCCTGCTCGCTGGGCGGTGTGGTTTCCCACCACCCCAGCACCCGCAGCTCCCGCTCGATCAACAGCAACTGTTCGGCAATTTCAGGAAAGCGCTCGTCCATCAGCGGGCCTTTTGACGTGCCAGTGCGGCACCGGCAGAGTCGCCCTGCTTCTCACGGGATTGAGCGATCAGTTCCCACAGGCTCGCCTGAAGGCTGGCGCGACCATTGGCATACGTCAGACCACGACGCGCGAGCTGCTCGGCCTGGGCGGCATCGCCCTGGGCCAGGCGAACCTGCGCCAGACGGTAAAGCACTTGCGGTTCGCGAGGCGCGACACGCTGGGCACGCTCAAGACTGGACGATGCACCGTTCAGGTCACCCCCGCTCTGCTGTTGCTGGGCGGTGGTCAGCAAGGCCAGCACCGGGCCATCCAACTGCTCGTCTTCGGAAAGACCTCCACCGCTGGACGGAATCCCGGTAGGTGCCGATGAAGGCGGCATGCTGTAACTGGTATTGCCGGCAGGCGCAGGGCTGACCGGAGCCTGGTTGACTGGAGAGGTGTCGATAGCGGGCGCGTCAACACTGAAAGGAGCCTGACTGGCCGGCGGCGAAAACGTCTGCCCCGGATTGCTGCCTCCAGCGCCAGGGATCATCACCACGACACCGGAGTCCTGCGGCACTGCCTGGGGTTGAGCCTGAGCCGTGTTTGTCTGGTTCGCGCCATTACGCGACGCAGCGACACGTTCGCCGTTTGACACTTTCGAACTCGAATCCACAACCGGAATCGAGCCGCGCTCCACACTGGCGCAACCGTTGAGCAACGCCAGAGTCGTTAGAGCTGGAATCCACCATTTATTCACTTCAAACCCTCATTGCTTAGTTCAACCACCCCTTGACCCAGTCCATCACCTCAGTGGCAGGTGCCGGAGTGCCGCCGCATGTGGCGCCGGGCTGGGGTTCACTGCCGCGAATATACGGCATCTGTACGGCATTCGGGCAGCTGGCATCAGAACCCTGTCCGGTCTGGGCGTTGACCCAGGCCTGGACGACGTTATCCGGCATGGCCATGTCCAGTGGCAACGGATCGGCCTTGCGCATGAAACTGGTCCAGACCTGCAACGCACCCGTGGCACCGGTGAACGGCGTCTTGCCGTTGTCGTCGCGGCCCATCCACACCACGGCCAGCAGGTCCTGGCTGAAGCCGGCGAACCAGCTGTCACGCGAATCGTTACTGGTACCGGTCTTGCCCGCGAGGTTCAGCGAGCTGGGCAACACGTTATAGACCGACTTGCCCGTACCTTCACGCATGACGCGCTGCATCGCATTCTGCACCAGATAAATGGCGCCCGGATCGAAGCGCTGCTCGATCTGGAACGGATAGCGCTTGAGCGGCTCGCCTTCTGCGGTCAGCACACTGCGAATACCGCGCATCGGCGTGTTGAAACCACCACTGGCGATGGTCTGGTACATGGTGGCGACTTCCATCGGCGTCAGCCCGCCAGCGCCCAGCAGCATGGACGGATAGGCAGGCCACTCACGCGTCACACCCAGCTTCGCCAAGGTCTTGAAGACCGTAGGAACACCCAGTTCAAGGCCCAGCTTGGCGGTGGACAGGTTGTAGGAATGCGCCAGCCCCTGATACAGGAAGATGTTGCCGTGTGACTTGTGATCGTAGTTCTGCGGCTTCCAGACCTGGCCATCAGCGCCCTTGACCTGAAACAGTTCGTCGGCGATCCAACTGGTCAGCGTGTACTGACTCGGACGCTCAAGCGCGGTGAGGTAGATGGCCGGCTTGACCAGCGAGCCGATAGGCCGCACGGCGTCGATGGCACGGTTGAAGCCTGCAAACCCGGCCTGACGACTGCCCAGCAGGGCCTGCACTTCACCGGTTTCCGGGTTGGTCACGACCATTGCCGATTCAACGTCGTCGGAACCCTTGCGCCCGGCCAGCCGCTTGAACGTATCGTCCATGGCCGCCTGGGACTTCATCTGCAGGATCGGGTCGAAGCTGGTGAAAATCCGCAGCCCCTCTTCGGTCAAGTCTTCATCGCGGTAGTCTTCGCGCAATTGTCGTTTGACCAGATCCAGGAACGCAGGGAACGAGCTGTCAGCCAGCGTACCGGTCTTGGTCACGCCCAACGGCATCTTCTTGGCTGCGGCCACGACTTCAGCGGTGGCAACGCCTTGCTGCTCGAACAGATCAAGCACCAGATTACGGCGCTCGAGCGCGCGCTCGGGATTACGACGCGGGTTATAGAAGGACGGCCCCTTGACCAGCCCGACCAGCATCGCCACTTGATGGATTTTCAGCTCGGACAGAGGCTGACTGAAGAAGTACTGGCTGGCCAGACCAAAGCCATGCACTGCACGCTGACCATCCTGACCAACGAACACCTCATTGAGGTAGGCCTCGAGGATCTCTTGCTTGCTGTAATGAATCTCCAGCAGCACGGCCATCATGGCCTCGGTCAGTTTGCGCGAGAGGCTGCGCTCGTTGGTCAGGTAGAAGTTCTTCACCAACTGCTGGGTCAGCGTACTGCCGCCCTGACGCATCTGGCCCTGAGACGTGTTGACCCAGATGGCGCGCGCGATGGATTTGGGCGACACACCGAAGTGGTGGTAGAAATCACGGTCCTCAACCGCTACCAGCCCGTCGAGCAGGTATGGCGGTGCCTGATCCAGCTTGATGAGGATCCGGTCTTCAAGATTCTTGGGGTAAAGCCCGCCGATCAGCAGCGGTTCGAGACGGGCCACAGCCAGCTTGCTGCCGTTGCCGGACGACAGGTCAGCCACGTAATCACCGGAGAAGCGCACGCGCACCTGTTGGGCCGGGTCGGTGCCTTCGTAAAACTGGAAGCCACGGGTATTGAGGTCGACTGTGTTGCCGTTGACGGCGGCGGCGCCAGGACCGTTTGCAACGCTTTCGCGGCGGTAGCCCAGCGCATCGAGCTCGATGAGAAAGTCATCGCGACTGAGCTTCTGGCCAACGAACAGCTCCAGCGGACGCGCGTAAACCTTCGCAGGAATCGTCCAGCGCTTGCCGGAGAATTTTTCCTGGACAATCGCGTCAAGGTAGATAGCCAGGCCAGCCAGCAGGACCAGACCGACAATGCTGAGCTTCAACGCCCAGCCCAGCCACTTGCGCAGGCTGCCGGAGGGTTGTTTTTTCGAGGGACGAGAGGTGCGGGATCGAGTCATGGGCGCGGATTATACGCACTTTGCATGGCTTCGACAGACGCCCGAGTCGGCGGTTTGCAGCGTCGCGCCAAGCGGCCATAATGGCCGCATCTAACAGTTACATTTTTTGAATCCATTCCTGAAGGATCGCCCGTGAGCCAGTCTCTGATCGCAGCCCTGCAAAATCCCGCTCTTTTCCCCCATCCGGTAGAAGATTTTCAGGTTATCGAAACCCATATCTCCTGGGTATTGCTCACCGGCCCTTACGCCTACAAGATCAAAAAGCCCGCGAACTTCGGCTTCCTCGACTTCACCACACTGTCGTCACGCGAGCATTTCTGCAACGAAGAACTGCGCCTCAACCAGCGCATGACCGACGATCTGTACCTCGAAGTGCTGCCGATTACCGGTTCTGTCGAAGCACCGCAACTGGGCGGCAGCGGTGAAGTCATCGAGTACGCGCTCAAGATGCGCCAGTTCTCGCAAGCCAACCTGCTGAGCACCCTGCAGGCCAACGGCGAGCTGACCGCCGGGCATATCGACGAACTGGCGATCCAGATCGCCGGGGTTCATGAGCAGGCACCACGCGTCATGGCTGACACTGATCTCGGTTCGCCCGACAGCGTTATGGCGCCAGTGCTGCAGAACTTTGAGCAGATTCGTCCTCTCATCAGCGAAAAATCCGATCTGACACAACTCGATGCCTTACAGGCATGGGCAGAATCGAGCTTCGAGCGCCTCAAGCCGTTGATGACTCAGCGCAAGGCAGAAGGCTTTATCCGCGAATGCCATGGCGACATCCATCTGGGCAACGCGACCGTGATCGACGGCAAGGTCGTTCTGTTCGACTGCATCGAGTTCAACGAGCCGTTCCGCAAGACGGATGTCTATGCCGACATCGGCTTTCTGGCCATGGACCTGGAAGACCGGGGCTTGAAGTCGCTTTCTCGACGCCTGATCAGCCTGTATCTGGAAAAGACCGGTGACTATGACGGCCTTGAACTGCTCAACTTCTACAAGGCCTACCGGGCCATGGTGCGCGCCAAGGTTGCGCTGTTCAGCCAGCCCGCCGACGCCGACGGCGTTCAACGTGCTGCGACCCTTCGCCAGTACCGCAATTACGCGAATCTGGCCGAGAGCTACAGCGCCATTCCATCGTGCTTTATGGTGGTGACCCACGGGGTTTCTGCTGTCGGCAAAAGCCATGTCGCCATGCGTCTGGTCGAATCGCTGGGCGCGATCCGTCTGCGTTCGGACGTCGAGCGCAAGCGCATGTTCTCCGATGAAAGCACCGCGCTTTACGGAGACCAGGCCAGCAGCGCGACCTACAATCGTCTGCACGAGCTGGCGGGAAAAACATTGCGTGCAGGCTTTGCCATCGTGATTGACGCCACCTATCTCAAGCACGAACAGCGCATCGCGGCCGCCAAAGTGGCCGAAACCACTGGCGTACCATTCCTGATTCTGGATTGCGAAGCGCCGGACGCCGTTATCGAAGGCTGGCTGGCACAGCGTCAGGCGCAGAACTCCGATCCTTCGGACGCGACCATGGACGTTATCAAGGCCCAGCAGGCCAGCCGCGAGCCTCTGACCGAGGAAGAAATCGTCTACAGCAAGCACGTTGCGACCAACCAGAGCAGTGATCTGGATGGCCTGATCGACCAGTTGCGCCAGCGTCTGCCCGGCCTCTGAGATCAAGGCTCAGCCGTTGGGCAGGTAGTGCTTCACGGCTGAGTAATGGTGGCGATATACTGGCGCCATAATTCCAACGCAAACCACGAGGCCATCATGAGCCAGCCCAAACAGATCGACTCACCGCTTTACATCATGCTGCGTAGAGACGATGTCGAAGGCTTCAACCAGGAAAAGCCGAAGACAGGCACCATCGACATGGCCGGGGGCGATTTCCGGGGGCTGGATCTGCGTGAACTGGATACCACCGGTATCGACTTTACCGATGCCTACTTCCGCTCGGCAGATCTTCGCGGCCTGGATTTGCGCAACACGCCTATGGAAGGTGCGAGCATTGCGCATGCTCAGATCTCGGGTGCTTATTTCCCGGCAGAGCTCACCGCAGACGAAATTCTGATGTCGGTGAATTTCGGTACCCGCCTGCGCTATCGCACTCACTGAGCATTGCTTTTCAGCTATTGCTCTTGAAACACCGTCTGAACCGGTATGCGCAATGCATGCCGGATGTGAGCGGTTTTTTGTTCGTTCATGCACGTCCTGCAATGCCCTCCCCCCTTGCTGCCCAATGCTTTTTGGCATTGATTTCTGGCACCTGACATACGGGGAAAAGAACTGTTGACTTACAAATGAGAATCGTTATGATTATCACATCCGGTCGCGAGACTGGACGATAACTGAAAGACCTTGGTTCGGACTTTCGGATTATCTCCTCATCAGGCTAATCACGGTTTTTGACCCGGCTCTTTGCCGGGTCTTTTTTTGCCTTCGAAAAATGCTTGGTGACCTGTAGATGCGTACAAGCCAAGCCTTCCCAGCAGGTCATCAAGCAGACTCGATCCGCACAGCCGTACTCGCTCACTTACTATCCAGTGAGCTCCAAACCTGGCATGAGCCAACTGGATGAAAAGCCTGGCGTCTTCGAAGGTGCGAAGCCCGCCTGCGACCTTGAAGCCGACCTGCCCGCCCGTGTCGGCAATGGATTCCAGCATAATTCGCGCAGCCTGAGGTGTTGCGTGACGCGCGGACTTGCCGGTGCCGGTCTTGAGAAAGTCGGCCCCCGCCTCGATGGCTGAGCGGCATGCCGTATGAATGATTTCCGAATCTCTCAATTCGCCAGTCTCAAGCGTGGCCGTCAATTTGACCCGCCCATCGAGCCGGGATCGGCAGGCCGAGAGCAGGTCCACACCAGTCTGCTGATCGCCGCCGAGCAACGACCGGAAGGGATAGACCACATCGATCTCGTCGGCACCCGCAAGCATGGCCGCGCGCGTCTCGGAAGCCGCTGCCTCGAAATCCGCTCCCCCGTGGGGAAAGTTGACCACGGCCACAACCCTGACCTGATGCGCCTGAAGTCGATCCAGCGTCGTACGCGCCAGACAGACAAAACGCGGAGAAACGCAGACTGCGGCTACAGGCCCCAGCGGCGTCAGTGCCCGCTGACAGACTCCGATGATGCGCTGTTCGGTGTCGTCATGATTGAGGGCGAAGAGTTCCATCAAGGCTATGGCCTGGCGTGCCAGTTGCTCATCATCGGCAGTGATCGCTGTCATGTGTAGATCGCTCGCAAAAACGGGAGCGAGACGATATACGAGCCAGCGCGTCGGAGGGACGCGCCCTTGCAGCTCGGGACAAGTACCACGTCAAACAAGGAAAAATCCGATGCTACTGAATGCCCGGATCCTGCCTGGGTCTGGCAATTGTGTACCAGACGTAGTCGGCACTTCCCTCAGCAATCTCATCCCCGATCTGAGCCAGCAGCAAAACGAGCGGTGCGGCGCCCGTATCAAGATCCGCCATGTGCAGGGGCGCGCCTGCATCCTTGCGGGCATGCCAGAATCCCGCGATCAGAATTGCGGGCGTGGGTGCGTCGAGCAGGCTTTGGGCCAGACGCCGATCACGCTGCTGCTGCACTGCCAGCGTCGCCGCCTCCTGATCTACAGGCAGAAGACCTTCATGCGAGGCACGCAGATGCCCCATCAACAGTGCCTGCACTTCAGGTGCGGTAGAGCGCGGACCCAGAAGTGCGGGAACGTGCTGATAAATCGACTTTACTTCGCCGAGATCCAGATTGGCTGACAGCAAGGGGTAAGGCTGAGCCAGCGCAAATCGCATGACCGGACCATGCAGGGTCCAGTCCCAGCCCGGTTGCCATTGCAAGGCTGCGAGCAAGTCCACAGGCCCGTCCGACTGGGTAATCTGCTCTCTGACCGAGTCGACGGAGGCCTGCTGGTTCGGGCTCAGCGCTTCGAGCAGCACACCCCCTTGGGCGCGCTGGTCGGCCAGCACCTGCAAAAGCCATAATTGCACGGCATGGTGATCGGGGTTGTCGTGCTGTTCGCCCACCAGAACCCTGGGGGCGGCAGCGAGGCGCTCGGCAAGCTGCCTGCTCGTCAGCGCCAGGCCACTCTGGGTGTCACGAATCATTCCTGAATCCAAATGCTCACATGTGGCCCGAAAATCCAAGCATCAGGCAACATTACCTGATCACATTGGCGCGCTACCAGACTAACATCACACCCGATGACCCTGGCGGCAGACATTTCGACAAGGGCAACGTCAAAGACCATTCATGCTTCATGGGGTTTTTCTTGAGATTTCTTTGCACATCCAGCCACCTGCCGGAATCACAGAGCCGGGGGTTCGAGCTGGAAGACTACAGGCTTCTGGCGATACGCCGACAAGGCGAGGTTTTCATCTACAGGAATCGCTGCCCGCATCGCGGCATCCCTCTGGAATGGCAGCCCGACCAGTTTCTGGACAGCAGCGCCAGCCTGATCCAGTGCGCCACCCACGGTGCGCTGTTTCTGATCGAGACCGGCGAATGCGTGGCCGGCCCCTGCGAAGGCCAGTCGCTGACCGCGCTGGACTCCCATGAAGATGCTCAGGGTATCTGGGTAACGTTGCCCGAAGACGACCTGCAGGCCTGAGCACCCGATGATCGCTGGCTTATTCCAGCCATTGCACCTTCAAAGGCCGGTCGATACGGACTTCCTGCGGATCCAACTGCACGCCGTAGGCCAGAACCTCGACACCGGCATCCATCGCGTCCTTCAACGCCAGCGCATAAGCGGGATCAATCTCCTGCGCCGGTCGCACCGACTCGATCCCGGTGAGGTTGACGCAATACAGCAGGACCGACCGCACGCCATCCCGTGCCAGCGCCGCCAGTTCACGCAGGTGACGCGCTCCACGTTGTGTCACGGCATCAGGAAATGCCGCGACGGCCGACCCGTCAAAGCCGAGCGTGACGCTTTTTACTTCCAGATACACAAAACCGTCGGGATACTCGAGACGGAAATCGACCCGGCTTTTTTCCTGCCCATACGCCACCTCGCGCTTGAGCGCGGTGAAACCGTCGAGCTCACTGATCACTCCCGCGCGCAAGGCCTCCTCCACCAGGGTGTTGGCGCGCCCGGTATTGATACACGCGAAACGGCCCTGCGGCGTCTCACTGATTTCCCAGGTTCCGGGCAGTTTGCGTTTGGGATCATTGGAGCGACTGAACCAGACGCGCCCTCCCGGCATCATGCAGTTGAGCATCGAGCCAGTATTGGGGCAATGAATGGTCAACAGCTCGCCGCTGTCGGTCTCGATATCGGCCAGGAAACGTTTGTAGCGAACGATCAGGCGACCCTGCTCCAGCTCAGGCGAAAACCGCATCAGGCGCTCCAGCTGCGCAGGCCGCGGGCGATACGCTCTACAGCCTCCTGCAATCTCGGCAGGCTCTGGGTGTAGGCAAAGCGCACATGGTGTCCGGCCAGATGACGACCAAAGTCCAGTCCGGGCGTGAACGCGACATGTTCGGTTTCAAGGAAGTGTCGACAAAAAGCAAAGGCATCACCACCGAAGGCGCTGATGTCGGCATACAGGTAAAACGCGCCCTCAGGCTCGACAGCGATGCCAAAACCCAACTCGCGCAAGGCAGGCAGCAGGAAATCCCGACGGCGACCGAACTCTGCACGGCGCTGCTCGAGAATCTCCAGCGTCTGCGGTTCGAAGCAAGCGAGCGCCGCGTATTGCGCCATGCTGGGCGCACTGATGTAGAGGTTCTGAGCCAGCTTTTCCAGGTCGGCAACCGCGTCTGTCGGCGCGACCAGCCAACCC
Organism: Pseudomonas sp. AC016; assembly: GCF_979253365.1. Classification (NCBI taxonomy): domain Bacteria; kingdom Pseudomonadati; phylum Pseudomonadota; class Gammaproteobacteria; order Pseudomonadales; family Pseudomonadaceae; genus Pseudomonas; species Pseudomonas sp. AC016. Next base: position 4,251,905 of record NZ_CEEDCC010000001.1, on the reverse strand, counting down.
AGACGCCAGCCGGTCATGCCGAAGTACTTGGAAAAACTGTTGAGCACAAAGGCGTCATCATCGACTTCAAGCACGCTGCTGGCGTCCATGCCATAGGTCAGGCCGTGGTAAATCTCGTCGACCACCAGATGCCCGTTGCGCGCCTTCAGGGTCTGCGACAGGGCGGCCAGTTCATCGCGATGCAACAGGGTACCGGTGGGATTGGCAGGCGATGCCACCAGCGCACCGACACTGTCCTCATTCCAGCATTGTTCGACCAGGTCGGGCGTCAGTTGATAGCGCTCCTGCGGGCCGACCGGCACCAGTTGCGCGCCACCTTCGACCAGACGCAGAAAATGCCGATTGCACGGATAACCCGGATCGGCAAGGAGCCAGTGCTTGCCCGGATCCACCAGCAGACTGCTGGCCAGCAGCAGCGCACCCGAACCGCCCGGCGTGACCAGAATTCGCTCGGGATCGATTTCAACCTGATAACGCTGGGCATAGAAACCGGAAATCGCCTCACGCAGCTGGGGCAGCCCACGGGCGGCGGTATAGCGTGTCTTGCCGTCTGCCAGCGCCGCCTGGCCAGCCGCAATAATGGGTGCGGCCGTCGTGAAATCCGGCTCGCCTATCTCCAGATGGATAACGTCGTGACCCGCCGCCTGCAGCTCATTAGCGCGCGCCAGCAGCGCCATGACATGAAACGGTTCGATGGCGCGACTGCGCGCACTGTAAGGCTGGGCCATGGGTCTTCCTTTATGACGAAGGCTTCTGGAAATGTGATTGTCACGACAGAGGAGCACGATTCTACCCACCCTGCGCCAGCGGCACCCTAAATGATCTTGCAGGGCGTATCGATAAAGCCGGAAGAAAAGAAAGCTACGACGGCCGTCCAGAGCTAGAGTTCATTTAAGGTAAAGGCAGTTTCGTTCCGGTCGCCTCTGCAAGCAGACCGCTTCGTCATGCTCGACAACCGGGAGTAGCGCACTCCGATTTGATCTGGTAAGTTCGCCCGCTTGCAGCTGCAGGGCCGACGGGTGTCGGTGATGGAACAATCCTGCGCAATAGATTAGAAGAGTGAGAGGCGGTCCATACATGCCCACCCCAGAAAAGCAACAGAACCATCTAATCAGCGGCTTCGAACCCTACGTCGCGACGAAGGATGAGGAGTACATGGGCGAGCCCATGCGCGCGCACTTCACCAAGATCCTGAACAAGTGGAAACAGGACTTGATGCAGGAGGTCGACCGCACGGTAGACCACATGAAGGACGAAGCTGCCAATTTCCCTGATCCGGCGGACCGCGCCAGTCAGGAAGAAGAGTTCAGCCTTGAACTTCGCGCCCGTGATCGTGAGCGCAAACTGATCAAGAAGATCGACAAGACGCTGCAACTGATCCTTGACGAAGAATATGGCTGGTGCGAATCCTGTGGCGTCGAGATCGGCATCCGCCGCCTCGAAGCCCGCCCGACTGCGGATCTGTGCATCGACTGCAAGACGCTGGCGGAAATCAAGGAAAAACAGGTCGGTAAGTGACCTGCAGGACCTGCCTTGAATAAAAAAGACGCTTCGGCGTCTTTTTTTGTTTTTACGGATCAGGAAGTCGCTTTTGATCGCGCACATCGCTCTACGTGGGGATGCAGCTCGCCTCACGCTTGCTCGCCAAAGCTGCGCACCAGTAACATCCGGCCCATGAAAAAATCTGCCTACATCGGGCGCTTTGCGCCGACGCCCAGTGGTTATCTGCATTTTGGTTCGCTGGTCGCAGCGCTTGCGTCCTATCTCGACGCGCGCGCAGCAGGCGGACAGTGGCTGATGCGCATGGAAGACCTGGATCCGCCCCGTGAAGTGACCGGTGCGCAAGCCGCCATTCTCGACACACTGGAACGTTACGGTTTCGAGTGGGACGGCGAGTTGGTCCGTCAGAGCGAACGCCACGACGCCTACGCCGCCATTATCGATCGCTGGTTCAGCCACGGCCTGGCCTATGCCTGCACCTGCTCACGCAAACAGCTCGAAGAATATAACGGCGTTTATCCCGGCCTGTGCCGCAACGCAGGGCATTCGCCCGAAAACGCCGCCATCCGTATTCGGGTGCCGGAACTGGAATATCGCTTCGAAGACCGGGTGCAAGGCACGTTCCGCATGCACCTGGGCAATGAAAGCGGGGATTTCGTGATTCGCCGCCGGGATGGCCTGTACGCCTATCAACTGGCAGTCGTCATCGACGATGCCTGGCAAGGCGTGACGGATATCGTGCGCGGCGCGGACCTGCTGGACTCGACTCCCCGCCAGTTGTATCTGCAGGAGTTGCTCGGCATTCCGCAGCCGCGCTACTTGCACGTGCCGCTGATTACCCAACCGGATGGCCACAAGCTCGGCAAGTCCTATCGCTCCCCGCCCTTGCCTGCCGATCAGGCCACGCCTCTGCTGTTGCGGGCCTTGCGTGCGCTGGGTCAGCCGACCGATTCGCAGTTGATGTACGCAACAGCGCACGAGGTGTTGGCCTGGGGCGTCGAACACTGGAACCCGGACCTTATCCCCAGGCTGCACAACATTGAAGAAGCCCGGATAGACTGAGCCAGAGCGGTTGCTGAAAACTACTGCTTATGGCTACTTGCAGCTTGTCGCGCATCCGTTACCATGCCGCTCCTCATCTACCAGCGCAGGGAGACCAGATGTACATATACCGGTTGGTTTTGCTTCTGGTGGTAGGTATTTACCTTTTCTCCCCGGCCATCATGGACTGGTGGATCGACGCGACAGGTGCCTGGTACCGGCCTTATCTGCTTTGGCTGATCCTGATCGTGGTGACTTTCATTCTGCAGAGCCAGCGAGATGCCGATGAGCTTTAGCCTGACGCAGATGTTGCTGGTGAGCGCCGGCTATCTGCTGGTGCTGTTTGGTGTTGCCTGGGTCAGCGAGCGCGGCCTGATTCCACGCGCAATCATTCGTCATCCACTGACCTACACCCTGTCGCTGGGCGTCTATGCCAGTGCCTGGGCGTTCTATGGCACGGTCGGGCTGGCCTATCAGTACGGCTATGGCTTTCTCTCCAGCTACCTCGGTGTGTCCGGTGCATTCCTGCTGGCACCGGTGCTGCTTTACCCGATTCTGAAGATCACCCGTACCTACCAGCTTTCCTCACTGGCCGACCTGTTCGCGTTCCGCTTCCGCAGTACCTGGGCGGGCGCGCTGACCACGGTGTTCATGCTGATTGGTGTGCTGCCCTTGCTGGCGCTGCAGATACAGGCGGTTGCCGACTCGATCAGCATCCTGACGCGCGAGCCAGTGCAGGATCGTGTGGCCGTAGCGTTTTGCGCGATCATCATGCTGTTCACGATCTTCTTCGGCTCACGGCACATCGCGACGCGAGAAAAACACGAAGGGTTGGTGTTCGCCATCGCCTTTGAATCGCTGGTCAAATTGATCGCGCTGGGCGGCGTTGGTCTGTATGCGCTGTACGGCGTGTTCGATGGCCCGCAGCAACTGGAACTCTGGCTGCTGCAGAACCAGACCGCCCTGGCTTCGCTTCACACACCGCTGCAGGAAGGTCCGTGGCGCACGTTGCTGCTGGTGTTCTTCGCCTCGGCGATCGTGATGCCGCACATGTACCACATGACCTTCACCGAAAACCTCAACCCGCGCTCGCTGGTCAGTGCAAGCTGGGGCCTGCCGCTGTTCCTGCTGCTGATCAGCCTCGCCGTCCCGCTGATTCTCTGGGCCGGACTCAAGCTCGGCGCGACCACCAGCCCCGAATACTTCACCCTCGGCATCGGCATGGCCGCCAACAAGCCGGCCCTGGCGCTGCTCGCCTACATTGGCGGTCTGTCAGCGGCCAGCGGACTGATCATCGTCACCACACTCGCGCTGTCGGGCATGGCGCTCAACCATCTGGTGCTACCGCTTTACCAGCCTCCGGCTGAAGGCAACATCTATCGCTGGCTGAAGTGGACCCGACGCGGCTTGATCGTGGCGATCATCGCCGCAGGTTACGGTTTCTACCTGATGCTCGGCGCCCAGCAGGATCTGGCCAATCTGGGCATCGTGGCCTTTGTCGCGACGCTGCAGTTTCTGCCAGGCGTGCTGTCCGTCCTGTACTGGCCGACTGCGAACCGGCGCGGCTTTATTGCAGGGCTGCTGGCCGGGATCGCGGTCTGGGTGGTGAGCATGCTGTTGCCGCTGATCAGCAACCTGCAGGGCTTCTACATTCCGCTGCTGAACATGATCTACGTGCTGGACGACACTAGTTGGCACATGGCGGCCATCGCATCCCTGGCCGCCAACGTGCTGTTGTTCACCCTGGTGTCGCTGTTCACCAACGCCAGCGCCGAAGAAGTCAGCGCCGCCGAGGCCTGCGCGGTCGACAACGTGCGCAGGCCGCAACGCCGCGAACTGCATGCCGTATCGCCCCAGGAGTTCGCCACGCAACTGGCCAAGCCACTGGGCGCGAAGGCGGCGCAGAAAGAAGTCGAACAGGCCCTGCGCGACCTGTATCTGCCTTTCGATGAGCGCAGGCCTTACGCCTTGCGGCGTCTGCGCGACCGGATCGAGGCCAACTTGTCCGGCCTGATGGGCCCCAGTGTCGCTCAGGACATGGTGGAGACGTTCCTGCCATACAAATCGGGCAGCGAAAAATACGTTACTGAAGATATCCACTTCATCGAAAGCCGGCTTGAAGATTACCACTCGCGCCTGACCGGTCTCGCTGCCGAGCTCGATGCCCTGCGCCGCTACCATCGCCAGACCCTGCAGGAACTGCCGATGGGCGTGTGCTCGCTGGCCGAGGATCAGGAAATCCTGATGTGGAACCGCGCCATGGAAGAGCTGACCGGCATCGTTGCGCAGCGCGTCGTGGGTTCACGCCTTGAAACCATTGCCGAGCCTTGGAAAGGCCTGCTGACCGGCTTCGTCAGCGTGCCTGACGAACACTTGCACAAGCAGCGCCTTGGCCTGGACGGGCAGACCCGCTGGCTCAACCTGCACAAGGCGGCCATCAACGAGCCGCTCGCTCCGGGCAACAGCGGTCTGGTACTGCTGGTCGAAGACCTGACCGACACTCAGATGCTTGAAGACAAGCTGGTCCACTCCGAACGACTGGCGAGCATTGGCCGACTGGCGGCCGGTGTCGCCCACGAAATCGGCAATCCGATCACCGGTATTGCCTGTCTGGCGCAGAACCTTCGGGAAGAGCGTGAAGAAGACGACGAACTGAAGGAAATCAGCAGTCAGATTCTCGAACAGACCAAACGCGTGTCGCGTATCGTGCAGTCGCTGATGAGCTTTGCCCACGCCGGCGCTCATCAGCACAGCGACGAAGCCGTCTGTCTGGCCGAAGTGGCTCAGGATGCCATCGGCCTGCTGGCATTGAACCGACGCAATTTCGAAGTGCAGTTCTATAACCTGTGCAACCCCGAACACTGGGTCGATGGTGACCCGCAACGGCTTGCGCAGGTGCTGATCAACCTGCTGTCCAATGCGCGCGATGCTTCGCCTGCGGGCAGCGCGGTCAGGGTCAAGAGCGAAGCATCCGAACACACTGTGGATTTGATCGTCGAGGACGAAGGCAGTGGAATATCCAAGGCAATCATGGACCGATTGTTCGAGCCATTCTTCACCACCAAGGACCCCGGTGAAGGAACAGGACTGGGGCTTGCGCTGGTCTATTCCATCGTTGAAGAGCATTATGGACAAATCACCATCGACAGCCCGGCCGACCCCGAGCACCAGCGTGGTACCCGTATCCGGGTGACTCTGCCACGCCATGTCGACGCGACGTCCACCGCGAACTGAGACCGTCGAGAGAACTGAATCAATGCCGCATATTTTGATCGTCGAAGACGAAACGATTATCCGCTCAGCCCTGCGTCGCCTGCTTGAACGCAATCAGTATGAAGTCAGTGAAGCCGGTTCTGTTCAGGAGGCTCAGGAACGTTTCAGCATCCCGTCCTTTGACCTGATCGTCAGTGACCTGCGGCTGCCGGGCGCGCCCGGTACCGAACTGATCAAGCTGGGAGAGGGCAAGCCGGTGCTGATCATGACCAGCTACGCCAGCCTGCGCTCGGCAGTCGACTCGATGAAAATGGGTGCGGTGGATTACATCGCCAAGCCCTTCGATCACGACGAAATGCTTCAGGCCGTGTCGCGCATCCTGCGCGACCGCCAGACGGTCAGCAGCCTGCAAGCCGAACGCAGCGCAATGGGCAAGGTGAGCAGTGCCGAAAAAGGTACGGCGCCGAACAACAATGGAGAGATCGGCATTATCGGTTCATGTCCGCCGATGCTCGATCTTTACAGCAAGATTCGCAAAGTGGCGCCAACCGATTCCAACGTGCTGGTTCAGGGCGAGTCGGGCACGGGTAAAGAGCTGGTCGCCCGCGCCTTGCACAACCTGTCACGCCGCGCCAAGGCGCCGATGATTTCCGTCAACTGTGCAGCCATTCCGGAGTCGCTCATCGAGTCCGAGCTGTTCGGCCACGAGAAAGGCGCGTTCACCGGTGCCAGCGCCGGACGTGCCGGTCTGGTGGAAGCGGCGGACGGCGGCACGCTGTTTCTCGACGAGATTGGTGAGTTGCCGCTGGAAGCCCAGGCACGTCTGTTACGCGTCCTGCAGGAAGGCGAGATTCGCCGGGTCGGCTCGGTGCAGTCGCAAAAGGTCGATGTTCGACTGATTGCAGCGACCCACCGGGACCTCAAGACCCTGGCCAAGAATGGTGAATTCCGTGAAGACCTTTTTTACCGCCTGCACGTTATCGCCCTCAAGCTTCCGGCCTTGCGCGAGCGTGGCAGCGATGTGCTCGAAATCGCCCACGCATTTCTGGCACGCCAGAGCGCAAAAGTCGGCCGTAACGACCTGAAGTTCGCCCCCGATGCCGAGCAGGCGATTCGTCATTACAGCTGGCCGGGCAACGTCCGTGAACTGGAAAACGCTGTGGAGCGTTCGGTGATTCTCTGCGAGAACCCGGACATCACCGCCGACCTGCTGGGTATAGACATCGAGCTGGACGGCCTGGGTGACGATGAGTACATGGGCCTTGCGCCGCTGCCCAATGGTTCGACCTCCGGCAGCAGCGAGCCGACCGAGGACCTGTCACTCGAAGATTATTTCCAGCATTTCGTTCTGGAACATCAGGACCATATGACCGAAACCGAGCTGGCTCGCAAACTCGGGGTCAGCCGCAAGTGCCTGTGGGAACGTCGTCAGCGCCTGGGCATACCCCGTCGCAAGGGTGTGGCCAACGAAACCTGACACCTTGCGCGAGGCTCTGGCACGCGGTGCTCAGGGCTTTGCGCAAACTGTTACCCTCCTCGCCTCACGTAACAAAAGCCGGGTCTTACGGTAACGAAGTCCCGGCTTTTTTATGCCTGCCGTTCCCGGCAAAAGCCAGCGAAGCCACGGTTTACGGGGCTTTTCAAAAGTTGGCACAGGTCCTGCTATATCTCTTGTACAAGAAGAACAACAAGCAGCACGACACCCACAACAAGAACAATACGAATCGACTCACGCATAACAAGAACAACACGGCGGAGGCGCAGCTAACTGATTCTTTTGGAGAGGAGTTGTATTTGGGGCTTGCCCCGCAACCAGGCCGAGAACAACAAAAACTACCCTTAGGTAGAGCCTGAACTGGTTGGATCGAATGATCATTGCAACGCAGCGACCAAAGCAATCCGTTTGCTCTTGACTCCCGATTGGGAGGTTTCACAGACGAAAGTCTCGTGAATGGGCACTCAACAAAAACAAGAAGCCCTGACAGAAAATAATAATAAAGAGCACACATTTTGGGGGAGCTTCGGCTCCCCCAGTAGCTTCCAGCGTAAAATCCGGCCGCACTTTCCCCGCCTTCAGCGACAGCTTCCTACACCATCCCTCGACTAAATGCTAGAATCCCCGCCCATCATGCGGTCATTCCACGTTTTTGGCCGAATATTCCTTCAAACAGTGCATCCCATGCTGAAGAAGCTGTTCCAGTCATTTCGCTCTCCACTGCGCAAGCCGCAGCAACACACGCGCACCACGCCTGAAGTGCTCAATAGCGGCCAGCATTCGCTGCAGCGCGGTCAGTTCAGTCGCTACGCCGTCAATATCGTCGAGCGCCTGCAGAACGCAGGCTACCAGGCCTATCTGGTCGGTGGCTGCGTCCGTGACATGATGCTCAATATCACGCCCAAGGATTTCGACGTCGCCACCAGCGCCACGCCGGAACAGGTGCGTGCCGAATTTCGCAATGCCCGCATCATTGGCCGCCGCTTCAAGCTGGTCCATATCCACTTCGGTCGAGAAATCATCGAAGTTGCAACGTTCCGCGCCAATCATCCACAGGATGACGAAGAAGAGGACAGCAATCAGTCCTCGCGTAACGAAAGCGGGCGCATCCTGCGTGACAACGTGTACGGCACCCTTGAAGAGGACGCCCAGCGTCGCGACTTCACGATCAATGCCCTGTATTACGACCCGGTTACCGAACGCGTGCTGGATTACGCCAACGGCGTGCACGATATCCGCAATCGCCTGATCCGCCTGATTGGCGATCCCGAGCAGCGCTACAAGGAAGACCCGGTACGCATGCTGCGCGCCGTGCGTTTCGCCGCCAAGCTGGATTTCGGCATTGAAAAGCACAGCGCCCTGCCGATTCGTCCTCTGGCCGCCATGCTGCGTGATATTCCGTCGGCGCGCCTGTTCGAAGAAGTGCTCAAGCTGTTCCTATCCGGTCATGCCGCGTCGACGTTCGAAATGCTGGTGGATCTGGAGCTGTTCGAACCGCTGTTCCCGGCCAGCTCCAAGGCGCTGGAATACAACCCGACCTACACGCACACACTGATCAGCAATGCCCTGATCAACACTGATCTGCGCATCAAGCAGAACAAGCCGGTCACCCCGGCCTTCCTGTTTGCTGCCCTGCTGTGGCCCGCCTTGCCTGCCAAGGTGCTGCGTGCCCAGGAGCGCGGCATGCCGCCGATCGCCGCGATGCAGGAGGCGGCACACGAACTGATCATCGAGCAATGCCAGCGCATTGCTATTCCGAAGCGCTTCACCATGCCGATCCGCGAGATCTGGGACATGCAGGAGCGCCTGCCACGTCGTTCGGGCAAGCGCGCCGATCTGCTGCTCGACAACTCACGCTTCCGCGCCGGTTACGACTTCCTGCTGCTGCGCGAATCCGCAGGCGAACAGACTGATGGTCTGGGCCAGTGGTGGACCGATTATCAGGAGTGCAATGAAAGCGAGCGCCGCGACATGATTCGCGACCTGAGCGGCAAGCCTGAAGCCGCCGGGGCCGCGCCGCGCAAACGTCGTCGCACCAGCGGCGCGAAGCGCAAGCGCACCGGTGCCGAGACATCCGGCGGTGAATAACACGTTGTTCAAAACCGAACGCGTCTATATCGGCCTGGGCAGCAACCTTGCAGACCCGGCCGAACAACTGCGCAGCGCCATCAAGGCACTGGAGCAGTTGCCGGGCAGCCAACTGGCGGGCGTCTCATCGTTTTACGTCAGCGACTCGCTGCTCCCCGGCCAACCGCGCTTCACCAACGCGGTCGCCGCACTGGACACGTCTCTCGCCCCGCTGGTCTTGCTCGACGTGCTTCAGTCCATCGAACTGGATCAGGGCCGTGAGCGCCACGAGCGCTGGGGTCCGCGCACACTGGACCTGGATATCCTGCTGTTCGGCAACCACCTGATCGACGAACCCCGTCTCAAGGTGCCGCATTACCACATGCAGGAAAGACCGTTCGTGCTGTACCCCCTGGCCGAACTGGCACCTGGGCTGATCCTCGCAGACGGTCGCGAACTGGGTCAGTTGCTGAGTAATTGCCCGTTCGTTGGCCTGGAACGTTTGCCCGCTCAGGCGTAGTGTCCTCCTGCCACCCGTTACCCTTGCTGTAACCGCCCCGGCAAACGGTAACACCCGCAATTGACTTCACGCCCCCTCCTCACGAAGATAGGCCTCCCGCCGCCACCCCTGTGGCGAACGGGCGCGAAACAGGCCTTTGCAAAACACCGCGATACGACGGTGTGCCTGCTTTTCCAGGATGACTCTCACGCGCTGAGTCCCGCAGTTTTCAGCGCCTGATGGAGGACTTTACATGCCGAACATAACCGTTACGTCGCTGCTGGGTATGAAACAGAAAGGTGAAAAGATCACCATGCTGACCTGCTACGACGCAACCTTTGCCCACGCTGCAAGTCAGGCGGGCGTCGAAGTGCTGCTGATAGGTGACTCGCTGGGCATGGTCCTGCAGGGTCATGACAGCACGCTGCCTGTTACCACTGCGGAAATGGCTTACCACGTCGCCTGCGTCAAACGCGGCAACCAGGGTGCGCTGATCCTCGCTGACCTGCCGTTCATGGCCAACGCCACCCTCGACCAGACCTTTATCAACAGCACCACGCTGATGCAGGCCGGTGCGCACATGGTCAAGGTCGAAGGCGCTGCCTGGCTGGCCGAGTCGATCCGTTTGCTGGCAGAGCGCGGTATTCCGGTCTGCGCCCACATGGGCCTGACGCCACAGTCGGTGAACGTGCTGGGCGGTTACAAGGTGCAGGGTCGCCTGGAAACACAGGCACGCCAGATGCGTGCCGACGCCATTACGCTGGAACAGGCCGGTGCGGCGATGATTCTGCTCGAATGCGTGCCGAGCGAATTGGCCGAGGAAATTACCCACGCGGTGAAGATTCCGGTCATCGGTATCGGCGCAGGCAGCGCCACCGACGGTCAGGTACTGGTGTTGCACGACATGCTCGGCCTGTCCATAACCGGACGGGTTCCCAAGTTTGTGAGGAACTTCATGGTCGGCCAGCCTGATATCCAGTCGGCCATCCAGGCGTACGTCAGCGCCGTCAAAGACGTCAGCTTTCCTGCTATCGAACATGGATTCTCGGCATGATCACAGTCTCAACCGTTTCGGAACTGCGCGCAGCGGTCGCCAATGCACGCCGTGAAGGCAAACGCATCGGCCTGACGCCGACAATGGGCAACCTGCACAGCGGCCATGCCGCACTGGTCACTCGAGCGACTCAGTGCGCAGACTTTGTGGTCGCGACCATCTTCGTCAATCCTTTGCAGTTCGGCGCCAACGAAGACCTGGCCACCTACCCGCGCACATTGGCGGCAGATCAGGAACGCCTTCAGGAAGCAGGCTGTGACCTGCTGTTCACGCCCACCGTTGAAGAGATGTACCCCAACGGCATGGGCGTACAGACGCTCGTCAGCGTGCCGCTTGTTTCCGAGGGCCTGTGTGGCGCAAGTCGCCCCCGCCATTTCGACGGCGTCGCAACCGTTGTCAGCAAGCTGTTCAACATGGTCCAGCCCGATGTTGCGGTGTTCGGCGAAAAGGACTTTCAGCAACTGGCCGTGATTCGCGCCATGGTCCGCGACCTGAACATGCCGATCCAGATCATCGGCGAGCCGACGGTACGTGCCGACGATGGTCTGGCGTTGTCCTCACGCAACGGCTACCTGAACGAAGAACAACGTGCCGCTGCGCCCGCGCTCTATCGCGTGCTTCGCCAGATTGGCGAGGCGATCACCGCTGGCGAGCAGGATTTCGACGGCCTGCTGCAACGCAACAGGCAACAACTGGAAGCCGCAGGCTTTCGTATCGACTATCTGGAAATACGCGAGGCCACCGGTCTGCGCCCGGCCACTGTGCAGGATCGCGATCTGGTCGTCATCGCCGCCGCGTTCATGGGCAAGACCCGACTGATCGACAATCTGCACCTGATCAAGGAATAACAACAAGATGCACACCGTGATGCTCAAAGCCAAACTTCACCGCGCCGAAGTCACCCATGCGGTGCTCGACTATGAAGGCTCATGCGCCATCGATGGCGAGTGGCTGGACCTGTCGGGGATTCGTGAGTACGAGCAGATCCAGATCTACAACATCGACAACGGCGAACGCTTCACCACCTATGCCATTCGCGGTGAAGAAGGTTCGCGCATGATTTCGGTGAACGGCGCCGCGGCGCACAAGGCGAAAGTCGGCGACCGGGTGATCATTTGCGCCTACGCTCATTATTCGGAAGCAGAACTGGTCAATTTCAAGCCACGCATGCTGTACATGGCGCCGGGCAATGAACTAAGCCACACCAGTAATGCCATACCCGTACAGTTTGCGTAACCGATTGCCGACAGCATTCAACTGAAAAGCCCGCCCGTTGTGTGAGAAATAGTACCGGGCTTACGTACGGCAAAGCGCAGACAAACAGGTAGACGAGGGCGTAGTCTGCGTAATGTGGCCAATGGGTCAAATCGCAACCTCGCTCCATAAAGCCCCAGAAGATCCAGTTAAGGAAACCCGCAGCGATGGCGTACTACCGCACTCCTTCCGATGTGACCGCTCTGCCCGCCTGGCAGGCGTTGAGTGAACACCGCAAAGCCATGCAGGATTTCAGCATGCGCGAGGCGTTCAATGCAGATCCCCAGCGCTTCAGTGAGTTCACCCTGAGCAGTGCTGGCCTGTTCCTTGATTACTCGAAAAACCTGATTACCACCGAAACGCGTGACTTGCTGGTAAGCCTGGCCAATGAAGTGGGCCTGAAAGACGCGATCAAGGCACAGTATGACGGCGAGCTGGTCAATTCCTCCGAAGGCCGCCCTGCCCTGCACACGGCACTGCGTCGTCCTGTCGGCGACAAGCTGAAGGTCAACGGGGTTGATGTCATCCCGGATGTACACCGCGTGCTCAACCAGATGACTGAACTGGTCGGCCGCATCCACGACGGTCTGTGGCGCGGCTACACCGAAAAGCCGATCACTGACGTGGTCAATATCGGCATCGGTGGCTCCTTCCTCGGCCCGGAGCTGGTCTCCGAAGCACTGGTTGCCTACGCCCACAAAGGCGTTCGCTGCCATTACCTGGCGAACATCGACGGCAGTGAGTTCCACGAACTGTCGATGAAGATTCGTGCAGAAACCACGCTGTTCATTGTTTCGTCGAAGTCGTTCAACACCCTCGAAACATTGAAGAACGCTCAGGCTGCACGCGCCTGGTATCTGGCGCAGGGCGGCTCCGAAGCGGAACTGCATCGTCACTTCATCGCGGTCTCCAGCAACAACGCTGCCGCTGTGGCCTTCGGTATTCGTGAAGAAAACATTTTCCCGATGTGGGACTGGGTCGGCGGTCGCTACTCGCTGTGGTCGGCGATCGGTCTGCCGATTGCACTGGCGATCGGCATGTCCAACTTCAAGGAACTGCTGTCCGGTGCCTACACCATGGACCAGCATTTCCAGAGCGCGCCGTTCGAGAAGAACATGCCGGTGCTGTTGGCCTTGCTGGGCGTCTGGTACGGCAATTTCTGGAATGCGCAGAGCCATGCGATCCTGCCGTATGACCACTACCTGCGTAACATCACCAAGCATTTGCAGCAGCTGGACATGGAATCCAACGGCAAGAGCGTGCGCCAGGATGGCACGCCAGTCTCTACCGACACCGGCCCGGTCATCTGGGGCGGCGTGGGCGCCAACGGCCAGCACGCGTATCACCAGTTGCTGCATCAAGGCACCCAGATGATTCCGGCCGACTTCATCGTGCCGATCGTCAGCTTCAACCCGGTTTCCGACCACCATCAATGGCTATACGCCAACTGCCTGTCGCAAAGCCAGGCCCTGATGATGGGCAAGACCAAGGCCGAGGCCGAGGCCGAGCTGCGCGAAAAAGGCATGGCCGAAGACGAAGTGCAGAAGCTGGCACCGCACAAGGTCATCCCTGGCAACCGTCCGAGCAACACGCTGGTCGTCGAACGCATCAGCCCACGCCGTCTCGGCGCGCTGGTCGCAATGTATGAGCACAAGGTGTTCGTGCAAAGCGTGGTCTGGGGCACCAACGCCTTCGACCAGTGGGGCGTCGAGCTGGGCAAGGAAATGGGCAAGGCGGTCTACCATCGCCTGACCGGCGGCACCGAAGAGCCGGCCGACGATGCATCGACCCAGGGCCTGATCAACTACTTCCGTGGTCGTCACCGCGGTTGATTCACCCAGTCTGATCCGATCGTGCTCATGCTCTGCGTGAGCACGATCAGCCTGCCATACCTCTCTACGCATTGAACCCCTCTCCCCACGCATGACTCCCATTTCTGTGGATCACAGAATAAGGAAGCCGTCATGTTCGATATCAGCGCTTTCCCCAGGGCCGACGCGGTGCGCAAAAATGCGCAGCTCAGCGAAGCCGACTATCAACGTCTCTATCGCCAATCGATCGATCATCCCGAAGAGTTCTGGGCCGAACAGGCCAACGCCTTTCTCGACTGGTCAGCCCCCTGGAGCCAGGTGCATCAGGCTGATCTCGCCACGGGGCAAGCCACCTGGTTCAAGGGCGGCAAGCTCAACGTCAGCCACAACTGCATCGACCGTCACTTGCCGGATCGAGCCGATCAGATCGCGATTATCTGGGAAGGCGACAACCCTTCCGAATCAGCCGAAATCACCTACAGCAAACTGCACCACCACGTTGCCCGGCTGGCGAACGTGCTGAAGATGCGCGGCGTGAAAAAAGGCGACCGTGTGTGCATCTACATGCCGATGATCCCCGAAGCCGCCTACGCCATGCTGGCCTGCGCGCGCATCGGCGCGGTGCATTCGGTAGTGTTTGGCGGCTTCTCGCCCGATGCGCTGCGTGACCGGATTCTCGACGCCGACTGCCGAACCGTGATTACCGCCGATGAAGGCATTCGTGGCGGCAAGTACATCCCGCTCAAGGCCAATGTCGATCAAGCGCTGCACAGTTGTCCCGATGTCAGCACGGTGCTGGTTGTCGAGCGCACCCAAGGCGAGATCGACTGGGTAAAAAACCGTGACATTTGGTACCACGAAGCGATTCACGGCGTTGGCCATGACTGCTTGCCGGAACAGATGGACGCTGAAGATCCGCTGTTCATTCTGTATACCTCTGGCAGCACGGGCAAACCCAAGGGCGTGCTGCATACGACTGGCGGCTATCTGTTACAGGCGGCCATGACGCACAAGCACGTCTTCGATTACCGGGACGGCGAGGTGTTCTGGTGCACGGCTGATGTCGGCTGGGTCACCGGACACAGCTACATTGTCTACGGACCGCTGGCCAACGGCGCGACCACATTGATGTTCGAGGGTGTTCCCAACTATCCCGATGCATCGCGTTTCTGGCAGGTCATCGACAAGCATCACGTGAATATCTTCTACACGGCACCCACTGCCCTGCGAGCGCTGATGCGTGAGGGCACGGGACCGCTGCAAGGATCATCCCGCGAGAGCCTGCGATTGCTGGGCAGTGTCGGCGAGCCGATCAACCCGGAAGCCTGGGAATGGTATTTTCATCAGGTTGGCAAACAGCGTTGCCCCATCGTCGATACCTGGTGGCAGACCGAAACCGGCGGCATCATGCTCACGCCTCTCCCCGGCTTCAGCCGGATCAAACCGGGCTGCGCCACCGCACCGCTGTTCGGGGTGCAGCCAGTGTTGCTCGACGAGCAAGGCAAGGAAATAGACGGACCCGGCAGCGGCCTGCTGGCGATCAAAGCAAGCTGGCCGGGACAGATCCGCAGCGTGTACGGCGATCCGCAGCGCATGATCGATACCTATTTCAAACCCTTCCCCGGCTACTACTTCACCGGTGACGGCGCGCGACGTGACGCAGACGGCGATTACTGGATCACGGGCCGCGTGGATGACGTGATCAACGTTTCGGGGCATCGCATCGGCACTGCCGAAGTCGAAAGCGCGCTGGTCCTGCACGACAACATTGCCGAGGCTGCGGTAGTGGGTTATCCCCACGACGTAAAAGGTATGGGCATCTACGCCTTCGTCACACCCATCAACGGGATCGACCCCAGTGATGATCTGAAAAAGGAATTGCTCGGTCATGTGGGCAAGGAGATCGGCAGTTTCGCCAAACCTGATCATGTGCAGTGGGCATCAGCGCTGCCGAAAACCCGCTCGGGCAAGATCATGCGCCGCATTCTGCGCAAGATTGCCTGCAACGAACTCGACAGCCTGGGAGACACATCAACCCTGGCCGATCCAGGCGTCGTGGAGGACTTGATCGACAAACGCTTGAATCGATGAAGCGCACAAGGCATGGTCAGCGCCGCGCATGCAGTATTTATCCTGAGGGAACATGGAATTCATTCGCAGTCGTATCGAAGCTCAGGTAATCAATCTGACCGGCCTGTCACTGGGCCAACTGGACCTGGAAAACCCCAAGGGCGACCCAGGTCTGTTCGGCCCGCAGGCTGTCTGCTGGAAAGTGCACAGCGACTTCACCAGCATGCTGGTCGGCGGCATCAGCGCACTGATGCTGCAGGCGCTGCATCCACTGGCGCTTGCCGGCATCTGGGACCACTCCAACTTTCGCGATGACATGCTCGGTCGTCTGCGACGCACCGGACAGTTTCTGTCGGGCACGACCTTTGGCTCGACCCAGGACGTCAACTGGCTGATCGAAAAAGTGCGCACCATCCATCTGCAAATCACTGGAACCGCTCCGGACGGCCGACCCTACGCAGCCAGCGATCCGGCTCTGCTGACCTGGGTGCACGTGGCCGAAGTCAGCAGTTTCATGGCGGCGCATCTACGCTACCTGGACCCTATGCTTTCAACGGCCGATCAGGACACCTACTACGCCGAGACCGCTGTGGTTGCCGAGCGGCTTGGGGCGCAGGACGTGCCGCGCTCACGCGATGCAATTGCCGACTACCTTGTCAGGGTTCGCAAAGACCTTGTATGCGATGAGCGCAGCCGGGAAGTGCTGCGACTGCTGCTGGACGCCCCAGCGCCGAACTGGCTGGCCAAGCCTTTTGGCGTTCTGATGATGCAGGCTGGTATCGAGCTGTTGCCAATATGGGCCAGCGACATGCTGGATGTTCCTCAGGGACCGGTGAAACGAAAGATGATCCGTTCGGGGGTGAACAGTTGTGCACCCATCCTGCGCTGGGCGGTGCGCGACGGTTCCTCTCATAGAGCCAAGCGACGAATGGGCCTCTGAGCGAGGCGAAAAAGTGACCGACGGGTTCGCAGTTGGAAGGTTGATCTCCATCTGTGACACCATGAGCCACGTGATCACGGCAGCCCCGACCGATCGGCTCGCCATCCAAAACAATGAGGATCCGCACCATGCAAGACGTCGTTATCGTTGCCGCCACCCGCACTGCCGTGGGCAGTTTTCAAGGCTCTCTGGCCACTGTCCCCGCTGTCGATCTGGGCGCTGCGGTCATTCGCCAGCTTCTGGAACAGACCGGTGTGGACGGTGCGCAGGTCGATGAGGTCATCATGGGCCAGGTGCTCACTGCCGGTGCCGGTCAGAACCCGGCGCGTCAGGCGGCTATCAAGGCTGGTCTGCCCTTCGCCGTACCGGCCATGACCCTGAACAAGGTCTGCGGTTCGGGTCTCAAGGCACTGCATCTGGCGACCCAGGCAATCCGCTGTGGCGACGCTGAAATCATCATTGCCGGCGGTCAGGAAAACATGAGCCTGGCCAACTACGTCCTGCCCGGTGCGCGCACCGGTCTGCGCATGGGCCACGCCACAATGATCGATACCATGATCAGCGATGGCCTCTGGGACGCCTTCAATGATTATCACATGGGCATCACTGCCGAGAATCTGGCTGAAAAGTACGAGATCAGCCGTGAGGCGCAGGATGCTTTCGCCGCGTCATCCCAGCAGAAAGCGACGGCTGCCATCGAAGGCGGGCGCTTTGTCGATGAAATCACCCCGATCCTGATTCCGCAGCGCAAGGGCGATCCGCTGTCCTTCGCCACCGATGAACAACCACGCGCTGGCACCACCGCCGAAGCGCTGGCCAAGCTCAAGCCTGCGTTCAAGAAAGACGGGACGGTCACGGCCGGTAATGCATCGTCGCTGAACGATGGCGCGGCGGCGGTCATGCTGATGAGCGCAGCAAAGGCTGAACAACTGGGCCTGCCTGTACTGGCGCGAATTGCAGGTTACGCCAACGCTGGCGTGGACCCGGCCATCATGGGCATCGGCCCGGTCAGCGCCACCCGCCGCTGCCTCGACAAGGCAGGCTGGACGCTGGAGCAACTGGACCTGATCGAAGCCAACGAAGCCTTCGCAGCGCAATCGCTGTCGGTCGGCAAGGAATTGGGCCTGGATCCGGCGAAGCTCAACGTCAACGGCGGCGCCATCGCCATCGGCCATCCCATCGGCGCATCAGGCTGCCGCGTACTGGTCACCCTGTTGCACGAAATGATCAAACAAGACGCCAAAAAAGGCCTTGCGACCCTGTGTATTGGTGGCGGTCAGGGTGTGGCGCTGGCGTTGGCTCGATAAGTGACGCCTACTCCGGGCCGTGGGAGGCGGCTTGCCGGCGATGCAGTCGACGCGGTATATCAGGATAAATCGCGTCATCGTTCATCGTCGGCAAGCCGCCTCCCACAGTCCGGTGTTTACTGCCTGACAGTGCTACCTGGAAGACGTGGTGGCGCCTCCCACAGAAAAGGCGTTTACATCTACGAACAGGTATCTGCTGTCAGACGCGAAGGCGTCGTTTGCAGCGATGCATCTCCAGACTGCCAGTAACTGGTAAACTCCCGCGCCTCATTCCATCCAGCCCGAGGCGCGTCGTATGTCTTCCTTGAATCAGGCGCTCAGCGTCGCCCTCGATAATCGTCAGCGCGTGCTGGGCGAACTTCATGAGCAAGGGACCGATTGTTATCGCCTGTTCCATGGCAGCCAGGAGGGTGCGAGCGGCCTGACTATCGACCGTTATGGCCCGCAGCTGCTGGTGCAGAGCTTTCACACAGGGCTTGATCGCGAAGCGCTGCTTGAGCTGCATGCACAGGTCAACCGTCATCTGGGGCTGGAAACCTTGCTGGTCTACAACGATCGTTCGCAGGGCAATTCGCGTATTGATCGTCAGGACGCCGTCTACAAGGCCGATGATGCCGCGCTTGAAGATCAGGTCGGTCACGAGTGGGGCTTGAATTATCGGGTCCGTGGTCGCCATGCCGGGCAGGATCCGCTGCTGTTTCTCGACCTGCGTAATACGCGCGGCTGGGTCAAAGAGCACAGCGCAGGCAAAAGCGTCCTCAACCTGTTCGCCTATACCTGCGGCGTCGGCCTGAGCGCCGCGGCCGGTGGCGCGAGCGAGGTGTGCAACCTGGATTTTGCCGAGGGCAATCTGGCCGTCGGCCGCGAGAATGGCGCGCTGAATCCGCAACTGCCGACCATGCAGTTCATCCAGTCGGATTACTTTCCGGCAATCCGCCAACTGGCCGGTCTTCCCGTTTCGGCGCGACGCAGCCAGAAACTGCCTGACTACATCAAGCTGCAGCCGCGCCAGTACGATCTGGTGCTTCTGGATCCGCCTGCCTGGGCCAAGAGTGCATTCGGCACCGTCGACCTGCTGCGCGACTATCAGAGCCTGCTCAAGCCTGCGCTGTTGAGCACCGCAGATAACGGCGTGCTGATCTGCTGCAACAATCTGGCGAAGGTCAGCATGGAAGACTGGCGCGAACAGGTGCTGCGCTGCGCCACCAAGGCGGGTCGTCCGGTGCGCGAATGGCAGGTGATGAAGCCTGCCGAGGATTTTCCGTCCATGGACAATCAGCCGCCTCTGAAAACCCTGATCCTGCAACTCTAGGTCGCCGGAATACCAGAAACTTCCTACGAGCAAGGTCGGCAGTGGCTTGGGAACCGAACAGGCATGCCATACTCCAAGCACCTCCGAAACAGCGAGACGCCGTAGCCCATGTCCAGAGGATTGAAAATCACGTTTGGCTCCCTGCTGACTGTGATCGTGCTCTACAGCCTGTTGGGGTTTTTCATCCTTCCGGGGATCGCCTTGCGAATCGCCAATCAGCAACTGGCGAATTATTCGACGGCGCCCGCAAAAATCGAGCGTCTGGAGTTCAACCCTTACACACTCGAGCTGACCCTGTGGGGCCTCAACATCGGCACGCCAGGCCAGGAGCAGATCGCCTTCGAGAAGCTTTACGCCAATCTTCAGCTCGACAGCCTCTGGACCCGTGCCCTGCACCTGCAACGCATTGAACTGCTCCAGCCAAAGACCGAATTGCTGTTCGACAAGCAAGGCAAGCTGAACCTGGCGCAACTGTTTACATTCCCTGCCAGTGAGCCCGTCAAGGACGAACCACCGGGCAAACCGTTTCCGCTGCGTATCGACGAAATAAAACTGGCTGACGGTTACCTGCATTTCCGCGACCTGCGCCCCAGCGAACCCATCGAGTTTCTTTACGACAAGCTGAACTTCGAGCTGAAGAACCTCAGCACCTTGCCCGAAGACAACGCCGACATGACTCTGGTCGCGGCAGGCCCTGATGGCGGGCAGATCGACTGGGTGGGACGCATCAGCATCGTGCCGATCACCTCTGAAGGCACCCTGAAAGTCACTGACGGCAAGATGAAACTCTGGTGGCCTTACGTTCGCGACGCCCTGCCTCTGGCGCTTCAGGACGGCGTGCTGAATTTCAGCACCGCTTACACACTTGATCTATCCAGGGAAACCGAACTCAAGCTGACCAACCTCTCGGCCAGCGTAGCGCCATTCGGGCTCAATGCACCGGACGGCCGCCCACTGGTGCGTCTCAAGCGTCTGGATGTCAGCGAAACCACGGTTGATCTGGCGCGGCAACACGTCAATGTCGGAAAAATCCGCAGCCAGGGCCTTGAAACCTGGGCAGCCCGTGAAGCGGACGGTCAGTTGGACTGGCAGAAGCTGTTTGCCAGCAAGCCCGGCAAACCCGCGGCACCGCAGAAACCACCGGTCGATGAGAAAGCTGCAGAGCCTGCGCCGGTCACCGACGCCTCGGCCAAGGCGACCGCCAGCTCCGGCAAGCCAGCAAAACCGTGGCAGGTAGTGCTGCGCGATGTTCAGCTTCGCAATTATCAGGTCCATCTGGCAGACCGCGTGCCCACAGAGCCTGTACTTCTGGATGTAGGCCCGCAGAATCTGGATGTGCAGAACTTCGACAGCCTCAACACGTCGCCTTTCACCCTCAAGCTCGACACCGGCCTGGGCAAGCAAGGCAATCTGACGGCGGCTGGCGAGGTCAATCTGAACCCGGTCACGGCGCGGTTGAACGTCACTACCCGTGACATCGATCTGCGACTGGCGCAGTCCTACATCAGCCCGTTCATCAAGCTTGAAATGCGCAGCGGCATGCTGGGCAGTGATCTCGCCGTCAACCTGAAAAGCACCGAACCGCTGGCGTTCAGCGTGACTGGCAAGGCACAAGTCAGTCAGCTCCATACGCTTGATACCCTCAAGCAGCGCGATTTCCTCAAATGGGAGAAGCTTGATCTGGAGGGCCTGGACTATCAGCATGGCACCAGCCTGTCGATTGCCAAGGTCAACATGCTGCAGCCTTACGCGCGTTTCATGATCAACGACGACCGCACCACCAACGTTGACGACCTACTGATTCCACAGCCTGAAGATAAAAAACCGGCGACGACGTCGAAAACCACTGCCAAAAACACACCCAAAGCTCCCAAAGAGAATCCTCTGGGGATTTACGTGGGTGAAGTGAACATCAAGGACGGCTCAGCCAATTTTGCCGACCTGACGCTGACGCCGAACTTCTCCACGGCCGTGCAGCAGCTCAACGGACGCATTGGCACCATCGACAATCGCCAGTCAAAACCGGCTCCGGTGAATATCGAAGGCAAGGTCGATCGCTACGCGCCAGTCACGATCAAAGGCAGTCTCAATCCGTTCGACCCAATGGCCAGTCTGGACATCGCGACCAGCTTCAAACGCGTCGAACTGACAACGCTGACGCCCTACTCGGGCAAGTTCGCCGGCTTCAGGATCCGCAAGGGTCGACTCAATCTTGACTTGCACTACCTGATCACCAATGGCCAATTGAAGGCGCAGAACAAGGTGCTGGTGGAGCAACTGCAGTTGGGCGAAAAAGTGGACAGCCCGGATGCGGTCGATCTGCCGATCCGTCTCGCGGTCGCGCTGCTCAAGGACACTCAGGGCCGCATCTCCATTGAACTGCCGATTGAGGGTGATCTGAACAACCCGCAATTCAGCGTGATGCCGATTGTATGGCAGACGTTGCGCAATCTGGTGCTGCGCGCGGCTCAGGCGCCGTTCAAGATGCTGGGCGGTCTGGTATCCGGTGGCAGCTCCGAGGACCTCGGTAACGTGAGTTTTGCGCCCGGCTCAAGCGACCTGAGCGCGAACACGCAAAAGGCGCTGGACAAGCTCTCTGCCGCCCTCAAGGAGCGTCCGACCCTGAAGCTTGAGATCGAAGGTACCAGCGCGGCCAGCAGCGACGGCCCGCTGATCGCTCGGCAGCGGCTGGAGCGTGAGTATCAAGCCACCTACTACAAGATCCTGCAGCGTCGCGGCGACAAAGTGCCTGCCAAGGCAGCGCTGCTACAAGTGCCGGAAGACGAGAAGGCACCCATGCTGGAAGGCATCTACCGGGCGCGCCTGAAACAGCAGTCACCGGCCGAGTGGGCAAACCTGGGCAAGGAAGAACGCACCAACCAGATGCGTGCCGCCATGCTCAAGTTCTGGAGCGGCAATGAAGTCCTGTTACGCGAGCTGGGACAGAACCGCGCCAGCAGCATCAAGGATTATCTGGTCGACAAAGGAAAGCTCGAGGATGAGCGCGTCTACTTCGTCGACGCCCGCCTGGGTCAGGCGCAGGCGGACGGCAGTGTCATCAGCCCGCTGCATCTGGATAGCGAGTAACTACCTTGCACAAGCCACTTCGATTCTCGCTGTACCTAGCCCTTCTCGTGATGACCGGGGCAGCCACGCCCAACGCTCAGGCGGCTTCGACCTTGCGTTGCGGCAGCCAGTTGGTCAGTACAGGAGACAGAACCTTCGAGGTTCAGCAGAAATGCGGCGAGCCTGTCAGTCAGCAGGTGGTGAGCAGCAAAGAGGTCGTGAATTACTACCGTCAAACCGAAGAAGTCATTGTTGAAGAATGGGTCTACGGCCCCAGCCATGGCATGTATCAGTACTTGCGTTTTGTGGGCGGCCGACTGACCGAAATCCAGAGCAAGCGCGGCAACTGATTCTTTTATTACCTTTTCCTTTCCCACAATAGAACAGGCCCCGACTCAAGAGCCGGGGCCTGTAATGGCTACATCCTTGTAGCCTCGCATGAACTTTCCATCGGTCAGATGACTGGGATGCTCATGGGCAGAAGCTGATTACTCAGCTTTCAGGCCAGCGGCGGAAACGTCTTTCACGCCTTTGATTTTCTTGGTGATTTCAACAGCCATTTTCTTCTGGCTATCGGTCACAGCGACTGTCGAGGACAGGGAAACCACGCCTTTGTTGGTCTCAACCTTGATGTCCGAACCTGGGATGCCTTTTTCAGTCAGCAGGTCAGCTTTGACTTTGGTGGTGATCCAGGTGTCAGAGGTATCTTCTTTGACTTCTTGAGTGGTGGTGTTAGCTGCCAGAACCATTGGAGATTGAACAGCGGTCTGTGCGAAAGCGGCGCCAGCCATGGTCAGAGTCAGGGTAGTAGCGGTAGCAGCAGCGATAACGAACTTCTTCATACGATAACTCCTGTTTTTCTCAAAATCTGCGCCAGCGTGTGGCGGCAGGGTTAACAGGTATATCGCAAGGGGTGTGCCAATCTCCGAAAGCTTGATAAAACCAATAAAATCAATGAGTTAAAAATTAAGCCATTTTGCGAAATCGTGCAGATTGCCCGCTTCGTCTCGTTTACGCATGCAAGATGCATGTTTGAATCATGCTGCGTGGAGCATGGTCCTGTAAGCCTTTAATTGCGCTGATAAAAAAAGGACCCCGAAGGGTCCTTTTTCAATGCCGCCTGATCAATCAGACGCCGGATGCTTTCGCAGCGGCTACGTCCTTGATCGACAGTTTGATACGGCCGCGGTTGTCCACGTCCAGTACCAGTACTTCAACTTCCTGACCTTCTTTCAGAATGTCGGTCACTTTCTCGACGCGAGCATCGCTCAGCATGGAGATGTGAACCAGACCGTCCTTGCCAGGCAGGATGTTAACGAATGCGCCGAAATCGACGATGCGCTCAACCTTGCCGACATAGATCTTGCCGATTTCCGCTTCTGCAGTGATACCCAGAACGCGCTGACGAGCTGCCTCGGCCGCTTCCTTGGATTCACCGAAGATCTTGATCGAGCCGTCGTCTTCGATATCGATCGAAGCCTTGGTCTCTTCACAGATTGCACGGATGGTCGCGCCGCCTTTACCGATGACGTCACGGATCTTGTCGGTGTCGATCTTCATCGCGATCATGGTCGGAGCGTTGGCCGATAGTTCGGTACGCGACTGACCGATGATCTGGTTCATCTGACCGAGGATGTTCAGGCGAGCTTCCAGGGCCTGGCCCAGGGCGATCTCCATGATCTCTTCGGTGATGCCCTTGATCTTGATGTCCATCTGCAGCGCGGTGACACCTTTGGCGGTACCGGCTACCTTGAAGTCCATGTCGCCCAGGTGGTCTTCGTCACCCAGGATGTCGGTCAGAACAGCGAACTTCTCGCCTTCCTTGACCAGACCCATGGCGATACCGGCAACCGGCGCCTTCATCGGCACACCGGCGTCCATCAGTGCCAGGGATGCACCGCAGACCGAAGCCATGGAGCTGGAGCCGTTGGACTCGGTGATTTCCGATACAACACGAATGGTGTAAGGGAACACATCGGCGCCCGGCAGCATGGCCTGTACGCTGCGGCGTGCCAGACGGCCGTGACCGATTTCGCGACGGCCTGCGCCACCCATGCGACCACACTCGCCCACCGAGAACGGAGGGAAGTTGTAGTGCAGCATGAAGGGGTCTTTCTTCTCGCCTTCAAGGGTGTCGAGCAGTTGTGCGTCACGCGCGGTACCCAGCGTGGCAACGACCAGTGCCTGGGTTTCGCCACGGGTGAACAGTGCCGAACCGTGAGTCTTCGGCAGAACGCCGACTTCGATGTTCAGAGGACGAACGGTGCGGGTGTCACGGCCATCGATACGCGGCTTGCCGTTGACAATGTTCTCGCGAACGGTGCGGTATTCGATTTCACCGAAAGCGGCTTTGACTTCGCTGGCAGACGGGCTGCCCTCTTCAACAGCCAGCTTGGCAACGATCTGCTCACGCAGCTCGCCCAGACGCGCGTAACGGTCGGCCTTGATGGTGATGGTGTAAGCCTGGGAGATCGCTTCACCGAACTCGGCACGGATCGCGCCCAGCAGTGCAGTCGCTTCAGGCTTTGGCTGCCAGGTCCAGGTAGGCTTGGCGGCTTCGGCAGCCAGCTCCTTGACGGCATTGATCACAACCTGGAACTCGTCGTGTGCGAACAGCACAGCGCCCAGCATCTGGTCTTCGGTCAGTTCCTTGGCTTCCGATTCAACCATCAGAACGGCTTCGGAAGTGCCGGCTACAACCATGTCCAGGCTCGACGCCTGAAGCTGCTCGTAAGTCGGGTTCAGCAGGTAGCCGGTGCTTTCATGGAAAGCAACGCGCGCAGCGCCGACCGGGCCGTCGAACGGAATGCCGGAGATCGCCAGGGCAGCCGAAGTACCGATCATCGCAGCGATGTCCGGATCGGTTTTCTTGCTGGTGGAAACGACGGTGCAGACAACCTGCACTTCGTTCATGAAGCCTTCAGGGAACAGTGGGCGGATCGGGCGATCGATCAGACGCGAGGTGAGGGTTTCTTTCTCGGAAGGACGGCCTTCACGCTTGAAGAAACCGCCAGGAATTTTGCCGGCAGCGTAGGTCTTTTCCTGATAGTGCACAGACAGGGGGAAGAAGCCTTTGCTGGCGTCGGCTTGCTTGGCGCCGACAACAGTCACCAACACGCTGACGTCGTCGTCAACGGTGACCAATACTGCGCCGGAGGCCTGACGGGCGATACGGCCTGTCTCGAGGGTTACGGTCGATTGACCGAACTGAAACTTCTTGATTACCGGGTTCACGGTTTCCTACCTTTCTTTGTGGCTCTTGGGGAACTGGTTTCTTGCGAATTCTTGGGCAGCGTGGGGAATCGGCCCCTTCCACAGTCCAGATAAAACTTGAGGCTGGGAGCCTGCCCGAACCACCGGGTAAACCCGATGATTCGCGACAGACAACCAACCTCTAGCAACGTCGTTATTAGCGACGCAGACCCAGACGACCGATCAGGGCGCTGTAACGGCTAACGTCCTTACCTTTCAAGTAATCCAGCAGCTTGCGGCGCTGGTTTACCATACGGATCAGACCACGACGCGAGTGGTGGTCCTTACCGTTGGCCTTGAAGTGGCCTTGCAGTTTGTTGATGTTGGCGGTCAGCAGTGCAACTTGCACTTCTGGCGAACCAGTGTCACCAACAGCTTGCTGGTAGTCGGTTACGATCTGAGCTTTTTCTTCAACGCTGAGTGCCATGTGGGCAATCCTTTTATTCAAGGAACCGCTTCCGAAGAAACGTTTCCAACAGGCCGAGGACAGATCCTCGTATTAAAAAAAGAGGCTTGACCGTGCCTGTTGACAGCCATCCTCGCTCCCTTCCATCTGCAGGCTAGCCTGACGATGGACGGGTTCCGGTCACTCTGACCGAATCAATCGACGCGGCGCAATACGCCCGTCTTCACTGACCTCACCGATACCGATGAAGCGACCTTCATGATCCTGCACCCGCACCATGCCGAACTTTGGCGCGTCCGGTGCTCTCACTGGCTGACCATGCAACCAGTAGAACGAACTGTGCTCCGAAAACTTCAGCAGCGGCCAGTCCAGCAGGCCACTGTCCGAAGGCATCAGAAAGCGGTCAACCGCTTCATTGCCACCGTCGGCATGCACCTGCTCAAGCTCTTCCAGCGTGACCGTCTGGGCCAGACTGAAGGGTCCGGCCTGGGTACGACGCAGTTCTGCGACGTAGGCACCACAACCGAGCTGCTCACCGATATCCTCGACCAGGGTCCGGATATAGGTGCCTTTGCTGCAATCGACCGACAGACGTGCCGTGTCGCCTTCGCAGGCAAGCAATTCCAAGCGCGCAATAGTAACAGAACGGGGCTCGCGCTCCACTACTTCCCCTGCACGTGCCAGCTTGTAAAGAGGCTGTCCGTCCCGCTTGAGGGCGGAGTACATCGGCGGTATCTGGCTGATTTGCCCACGAAAAGCGGGCAATGCGGCTTCGATATCGTCACGACCAACGGTCACGGGACGCGTCAGCAGAACATCGCCTTCGGAGTCGCCCGTGGTCGTGGTCTTGCCGAGTTGCATCATGGTTTCGTAGGACTTGTCCGAATCGAGCAGGTATTGCGAAAACTTGGTGGCCTCACCGAAGCACAAGGGCAATACACCCGTTGCCAGCGGATCGAGGCTGCCAGTGTGGCCAGCCTTCTCGGCATTGAGCAACCAGCGAACCTTCTGCAGGGCCGCGTTGGAGGTAAAACCCAGCGGCTTGTCGAGCAGGATGATCCCGCTGACGTTGCGGCGTATACGCTTGACCTGAGCCACCCTTTACTCCTCGGTACTTTCAGGCTTGACGCCTTGTGGCGCAGAACCTTCCTGGTGCTGCCCGTCTTCGGCCACGGCCCGCTCGATCAATGCCGAGAGGTGGGCGCCACGCACGACGCTTTCGTCGTAGTGGAAGTGCAACTGCGGCACGCTGCGCAGCTTCATTTCACGCGCCAGCTGCATGCGCAGGAAGCCTGCGGCAGAGTTGAGCACCTTGATGCTCTGCGCGATTTCCTCAGCGCTGTCCTGGCCCATGACGGTCATGAAAATCTTGGCATGACCCACGTCGCGGCTGACATCGACAGCGGTGATGGTGACCAGACCCACACGAGGGTCCTTGATTTCGCGACGGATCAGCTGAGCCAGCTCGCGCTGCATCTGATCGCCAATACGTTGGGTGCGGCTATATTCTTTTGCCATGTTTGTTACCTGTTACTGATCCGGGACCAAACCCTGACAGTCTGAAAGCGGCAAACGCCCGGCCTGACAAATGCCAGACCGGGCGTTGCGTTGAGAGCCCATGATGAAGACAGCGGCATTTGCATGCGATGTTTCACCATGGCTCCTGAAGCTCGCGATTTAGAGGCTGCGAGCCACTTGGACCTTCTCGAAGACTTCGATCTTGTCACCGACCTTGACGTCGTTGTAGCTCTTGACGCCGATACCGCATTCCATGCCGGCACGCACTTCGGCAGCGTCGTCCTTGAAGCGGCGCAGGGATTCCAGCTCGCCTTCAAAGATAACGATGTCTTCACGCAGTACGCGGATTGGACGGTTACGGTGAACAACGCCTTCCAGCACCATACAACCTGCGATCGCGCCGAATTTCGGCGAACGGAACACATCACGGACTTCGGCGATACCCAGGATGTTCTCCCGGACGTCGCTGCCAAGCATGCCGGTGAGGGCCTTCTTGACGTCTTCGATGATGTCGTAGATCACGTTGTAGTAACGCATGTCCAGACCTTCCTGCTCGACGATCTTGCGAGCGCCGGCATCGGCACGCACGTTGAAGCCGAACAGTACAGCGTTGGAGGCCAGTGCCAGATTGGCGTCGCTCTCGGTGATACCACCGACACCGCCACCGACTACGCGCACTTGCACTTCATCGTTACCCAGGCCGCCGAGGGCGCCCTGCAATGCTTCCAGAGAACCGCGGACGTCGGATTTGAGGACGATGTTGAGCGTCTTCTTCTCTTCCTGACCCATGTTCTCGAAGATGTTTTCGAGCTTGCCGGCATGAGCGCGAGCCAGTTTGACCTCGCGGAACTTGCCTTGGCGGAACAGCGCGACTTCACGGGCTTTCTTCTCGTCAGCCAGTACAGACATCTCGTCGCCAGCGTCCGGCGTGCCATCAAGACCCAGGATTTCGACCGGAATCGAAGGACCTGCTTCTTTGACCGGCTTGCCGTTCTCGTCGAGCATGGCGCGGATACGACCGAAGTTCGAACCGACCAGAACCATGTCGCCCTGACGCAGCGTACCGTCCTGAACCAGAACCGTCGCAACAGGGCCACGGCCCTTGTCCAGACGGGACTCGACAACCACACCACGGCCAGGAGCCGACGGCGTTGCCTTGAGTTCCAGAACTTCGGCCTGCAGCAGAACGGCTTCGAGCAGTTCGTCAACGCCGGTACCCATCTTGGCGGAGACCGATACGAATGGCGTATCACCGCCCCACTCTTCGGATGTCACGCCATGAACCGACAATTCGCTACGGATGCGATCGAGATCTGCGCCCGGCTTGTCGATCTTGTTCACGGCAACCACCAGAGGCACGCCAGCAGCCACAGCATGCTGAACCGCTTCGATGGTCTGTGGCATCACGCCGTCGTCCGCCGCAACCACCAGGATCACGATGTCCGTCGCCTTGGCACCACGGGCACGCATTGCGGTAAACGCAGCGTGGCCCGGGGTGTCGAGGAAGGTAACCATGCCGCGTTCGGTTTCAACGTGGTAGGCACCGATGTGCTGGGTGATACCACCGGCTTCGCCAGCAGCGACCTTGGCACGACGAATGTAGTCGAGCAGGGAAGTCTTACCGTGGTCAACGTGGCCCATTACGGTCACGACAGGTGCACGGGAGAACGTCTCGCCTTCGAACTTCAGCGATTCAGCCAGGGAATCTTCCAGGGCATTGTCGCTGACCAGCGTGACCTTGTGGCCCAGCTCTTCGGCGATCAACTGGGCAGTTTCCTGATCCAGTACCTGGTTGATGGTCACCGGAGTGCCCATCTTGAACATGAACTTGATGACTTCGGCAGCCTTGACCGACATCTGCGCGGACAATTCGCCGACAGTGATGGTCTCGCCGATGGCAACGTCACGAACCACAGGGCCGGTAGGGCTCTGGAAACCGTGCGCATTGCGCTTCTTCAGCTTGGACTTGCCACGACCACCACGACGGAAACCATCGCTTTCTTCGTCGGTAGTGCGAGGGGCAACGCGTGGAGCCGGAGCCTTCTCTTTGACCGAAGCGCGATGAGGCGCGTTCTTGCGGTCGCCATCGCCACCACGGGCATTGCGATCATCGGCGCGCGGCTTGTCCGGGCGACGCTGGTCGTCACGCTTGCGGACTTCAACAGTCGGCGTTGCGTTCGGATGTGCCGGAGCAGGAGCAGCCGACGCTTCACGCGCAGGCTCGGCAGCGACAACAGGCTGGGCAGCTGCGGGTGCAGGTTGCTCGGCGGTCTGTGCAGCAGCAGGCTGGCGCGGCGCATCTTCTTCGCGACGCTTGGCTTCTTCTTCAGCCTTTTGACGTGCGGCATTTTCTACCGCACGGCGCTCGTCCATCTCACGCTTGCGCTCGGCTTCGATTTCTTCCGGGCTACGCTGTACGAAGACTTTCTTCTTGCGCACTTCAACGCTGATGCTCTTGCTGCCAGCAACGCGCAGGGTGCTGGTGGTCTTGCGCTGCAAAGTGATCTTGCGCGGCTCTTCCACCTTGGCCTTGTGACCGCTTTTCAAATGCGTCAACAGGGCTTGTTTTTCGTTATCGGTCACAACTTGCTCGGCGGCGGTGTGCGGCAGACCTGCCTCACGCATCTGCTGTAACAGGCGCTCTACCGGTGTGTCGACCACTTTGGCCAGTTCTTTCACCGTGACTTGCGTCATGCACTTCTCTCCTCAGGCCGCGCCTACTTACTCGAACCAATGGGCTCGGGCGGCCATGATCAACTTGCCGGCACGATCATCGTCAATGCCGTCGATGTCGAGCAGGTCATCTATAGACTGCTCGGCCAGGTCTTCGCGGGTAACTACGCCGCGCACCGCCAGTTCCATCGCCAAATCCTTGTCCATACCCTCAAGCGAGAGCAGGTCTTCGGCCGGATGGGCGTCTGCCAGCTTTTCCTCAGTAGCGATGGCTTTAGTCAACAAACGATCCTTGGCACGAGCGCGAAGCTCGTTGACGATGTCTTCGTCAAAGCCGTCGATGTTGAGCATTTCTTCCAACGGTACGTAGGCAATCTCTTCCAGGCTGGTAAAACCTTCATCAACCAGAACCTGTGCCAGTTCTTCATCGACTTCCAGCTCTTCGATGAAATTGCGCAGGATGTCACCGGTTTCAGCTTGCTGCTTGGCCTGGATGTCCGATTCGGTCATTACGTTCAGGGTCCAGCCAGTCAACTGACTTGCCAGACGCACGTTCTGACCGCCACGA
This sequence comes from Pseudomonas sp. AC016, assembly GCF_979253365.1. Classification (NCBI taxonomy): domain Bacteria; kingdom Pseudomonadati; phylum Pseudomonadota; class Gammaproteobacteria; order Pseudomonadales; family Pseudomonadaceae; genus Pseudomonas; species Pseudomonas sp. AC016. The sequence continues at coordinate 4,220,859 of NZ_CEEDCC010000001.1, read as the reverse complement.
CCAATCGCCTGGGCCAGGTTGTCCGCGCCAACCGCGATGTCCATTGCATGCGCATCTTCATCTACGATGATTGCCGCTACTTCAGCAGGGGACATTGCATTGATCACGAACTGTGCCGGGTTATCGTCCCAAAGCACGATATCCACACGCTCGCCACCCAGCTCGCCGGAAACGGCCTGAACTCGCGAACCACGCATGCCGATGCAGGCGCCTTGCGGATCGATTCGTTTGTCCTTGGAGCGAACAGCGATTTTTGCACGCGAACCCGGGTCACGGGAGGCAGCCATCACCTCGATCAGACCTTCGGCAATTTCCGGTACTTCGATACGGAAAAGCTCGATCAGCATCTCTGGCGCAGTACGCGACAGGATCAACTGAGGGCCGCGGTTTTCGGTGCGGATTTCCTTGAGCAGCGCTCGAACGCGAACACCCACCCGGAAAGTCTCCCGGGAAATGATGTCTTCACGAGCCAGCAGTGCTTCGGCATTGTTGCCAAGGTCAACGATGACATTGTCACGCGTAACCTTTTTGACAGTACCGGAAATGATTTCGCCCAGACGCTCGCGATAGGCGTCGACAACCTGAGCACGCTCAGCCTCACGAACCTTCTGCACAATGACTTGCTTGGCGGTCTGTGCGGCAATACGGCCGAACTCGATGGAGTCGATTTTCTCTTCGATCAGATCGCCAGCAACGGCGCCCGGCTTTTTGGCCTGGGCCTGATCAACTGCCAACTCGTAAGCCGGATCGTCCAGATCTTCGTCTTCGACCACTGTCCAGCGACGGAAAGTCTCGTAGTTACCCGTGTGACGGTTGATTTCCACACGCAGTTCAACTTCATCTTCAAAACGCTTCTTGGTAGCAGTGGCAAGCGCCAGCTCCAGTGCTTCGAAAATTACACCTGCCGGAACGCCCTTTTCATTGGACACCGACTCAACAACCAGCAGTACTTCTTTGCTCATCGTACGCCTCGCCTTTCGCAAGCCATTGGATCCGCGGGATCCGCAGTATCTGGCACGTCTCAGTCAAACGTGGGAATAATGTTGGCCTTGTCGATCAAGTCGATCGGCAACAGGTATTCGTGGTCTTCTACATGCACCACGACGTCCTGCTCCTCCACCCCGCGGAGAAGGCCTTGAAAGTTGCGTCGGCCATCGAAGGGCGAGCGCAGCTTTATTTTCACTTGTTCCCCAGCGTGCAAAGCAAACTGTTCAAGAGTGAACAGTGGGCGGTCCATGCCGGGAGAAGACACCTCAAGTGTGTATTCGGCAGCGATTGGATCTTCTACGTCCAAAACACCACTGATCTGGCGACTGACGATTTCGCAGTCCTCCACCAGAACACCACCTTCCTTGTCGATATAAATGCGCAGCAGTGAATGTCGGCCCTGGGAAAGAAACTCTATTCCCCAGCATTGATAGCCAAGAGCCTCGACCACCGGGGCCAACAAGGCCTGCAACTGTTCTAGCTTGCTCGACACCTGAACCCCCTCGTGCATGCTTTAAAAATAAAAAAATGGGCAAAAGCCCATCCATGAGAACGCCGCTGAACATCGACGTCATGTACTGTCCAGCTAACAAAAAGCCCCTGAAAAGGGGCTCCGCTAAAACTGGTTGCGGGGGCTGGATTTGAACCAACGACCTTCGGGTTATGAGCCCGACGAGCTACCAAGCTGCTCCACCCCGCGACAAAGCTGGGGCGGAAGTATACGACCGATCCATCTATGGGTCAATCGAACATCCACCTACAAGAAAGCCCGCTAGTGCGGGCTCTCCTGTTCAATTGGTACCGAGAAGGGGACTCGAACCCCTACACCCTATGGGCACAACCACCTCAAGGTTGCGTGTCTACCAATTCCACCACCTCGGCATTACAACTCTTTTTGGCGACCTCGAAAACATCGCCTGAATTCTTTTACTTCTGCTCTGGAGCCTGAGGTACGTCAGCTGGAACAACAGCTGGCTTTTGCCCTTCGAGCACCGGCACATCATCTGCCGCCGGCTTTTGCTTCACTTCCAGTACCGCTGGATCTGGCAACCCTACTTGAGTCAGCTGTTGAGCTTTCTCTTTAGCAAAGTAACCTAACCCCAAGCTGGTTATGAAAAAACATGCCGCAAGTATAGCAGTAAACTTACTCAGAAAGGTAGAGGTTCCTTGCCCTCCGAAGACAGTATTTGATGCACCCGCTCCGAAAGACGCACCTGCGTCCGCACCTTTACCCTGCTGCAGCAATACCAGAGCAACAACGCCCAGAGCGCCCAACAGATGAAAAACGACTACGACTGTTTCCAGCATTTTTTCAGTTTCCCGCGGCGCGACAGATCGCACCGAACTCATCTGCATTCAGGGAGGCACCACCAATGAGCCCCCCATCGATATCCGGCATGCTGAATAACTCGACCGCATTGGTCGACTTAACGCTGCCGCCATAAAGAAGTCGCACGCCTTGTGCGACTTCGGCATTCTTTTCCGCCAGCCTGGCGCGAATGGCTGCGTGAACTTCCTGCGCCTCTTCAGGCGAAGCAGTCAATCCGGTGCCAATGGCCCAGACCGGCTCGTACGCGATAACCGCATTCACGAACGCTTCAACACCAAACTCGGCAATGACGCTGTCCAGCTGGCGACCGACCACTTCAAGTGTCTGGCCCGCCTGACGCTCTTCCAGGGTTTCACCAATGCAAAGCACCGGCGTAAGACCTTCAGCCTGGATGGCTGCAAACTTGCGATTAAGCACATCGTCCTGCTCGCCAATCAACTGACGACGCTCGGAGTGCCCTACCAACACCAGCTTGCAACCCGCATCAGCCAACTGACTCGATGCAACTTCGCCTGTCAGTGCGCCCTGCGCAGCCTGTATCGCTGCATCCTGAGCGCCGACGATGATCGACGTCGCTTCAAGCGCCTGAATCACCTGACCGATGAACAGACTCGAAGGCATCACGGCAACATCAACGTTGCCCGGCATCGATTGCAGAGCAAGACCCTTGATCAGCTCAGCGACGCTGGCGCGGGTACCGTGCATTTTCCAGTTACCAGCTACCATTGGGCGACGCATGCTACACCTCGTGGGTCAAAGTGGGCGCAGATGTTACCCAACACTTAGAGCACTGGCAAGCCGAAATCAGGCGCAAACTTCAGCAACCAGTTTTGCCAGCTCTTCGGCATGGGCCCTGACCTGGGATTCGTCTTCACCTTCGACCATGACGCGGACCAACGGCTCAGTACCGGACTTGCGTAGCAGAACCCTGCCACGCCCCGCCATTTGTTCGGTTACCCGTGCACAGGCCTCCTGAACGGACGGATGCGAAACGGGGTCGACACCGTCTCCACCAAAACGAACGTTGATCAGGATCTGTGGGCACTTGCGCAGCCTCAGACGCGCTTCCGCGAGACTGATGTCACTGCGACGCAATGCCAGAATCACCTGCAGCGCGGCGATAATCGCATCGCCCGTGGTGGCATGCTGGAAGCAGACGATATGCCCGGAATTCTCCCCACCGACCTGCCAGTTACGCTCAAGCAGCTCGGCGATGACATAACGGTCACCGACATTGGCGCGCACGAACGGAATATTCTGCTCGGCCAGGGCCAGCTCAAGACCCAGATTACTCATCAGCGTCCCGACCACTCCGCCCTGCAAGCGACCCCGCTCGTGCAGATCACGCGCGATGATGTACAGCAGTTCGTCACCGTCGACGATGGTGCCCGTGTGATCGACCATCAGGACCCGATCGCCATCACCGTCGAAGCCGATACCCATGTCAGCCTTCTCGGCCAGCACGGCAGCCTGTAGCGCCTCCATATGGGTAGAGCCACAGTCCTTGTTGATGTTGAGGCCATCAGGCTGAGCCGACAGCACGACAACCTGCGCACCCAGCTCACGAAACACATTGGGCGCGACCTTGTAAGTCGCACCGTGCGCGCAATCGATAACGACTTTCAAACCGGCAAAATCGGTACTGGTCGGAACACTGCTCTTGCAGAACTCGATGTAACGGCCAGCGGCGTCGTTGATGCGGGAGACCTTACCCAGGTTCTCGGACTCGGCAACGGTCATTGGCGCGTCGAGCAGTTCCTCGATCATCATTTCGATCTCGTCCGGCAGTTTCGTGCCCTGCCCGGAAAAGAACTTGATACCGTTGTCGTAATGAGGATTGTGCGAGGCGCTGATCACGATGCCAGCCTCGGCGTGGAAGGTGCGCGTCAGGTAGGCAATGGCAGGCGTGGGCATCGGACCCAGCAGCATCACATCGGCGCCGGCAGCGGACAACCCGGCCTCGAGTGCCGACTCGAACATGTAGCCGGAGATGCGCGTGTCCTTACCAACCAGGATCCGGCAGCTACCCAGCTTGCGGAAAGCCATGCCCGCCGCCCAGCCCAGCTTGAGCATGAAATCGGGAGTGATCGGGAACTGGCCAACACGACCGCGAATGCCGTCGGTTCCGAAATATTTTCTGGTAGTCATGGATGCCCCACTGTTGTTATTCAGCTGCTTCGACAGCTGCAATCATGCGCACCACGTCGGCCGTTTCGGCGACATCGTGCACACGCAAGATTCTTGCACCTTTGGTCATGGCCAGTGCGGCCAACGCCAACCCACCTATCAGTCGCTCGCCTACAGGACGCCCCAGAACCGCGCCGATCATGCTTTTGCGTGACACGCCCACAAGCAGCGGGCGACCCAGAGCATGCAGCGCTTCCATGTGCCTGAACAGACTGAGATTGTGCTCCAGCGTTTTCGCAAAGCCGAAACCGGGATCAAGAATGATACGGTCTTTGGGGATGCCTGCCGCCTCGCATCGCTCCATGCGATCAGCCAGGAAGGCACTCACTTCGCCAACGAGGTCCTGATAATGCGGATTATCCTGCATGTCGCCCGGCTCGCCCAGCATATGCATGAGACAGACCGGCAGACCGGTCGCTGCAGCCGCCTCCAGCGCACCTGGGCGCCGCAACGAGCGAACATCGTTGATAAGCCCGGCGCCCAGTCTGGCGGACTCGACGATAACCTCAGGGGTCGAGGTGTCAACGGAGATGATGACGTCCAGCTCTCGAGCAATGAGCTCGACAACCGGCGCGACACGATCGACTTCCTCGGAAGGCGAAACAGGACGAGCGCCTGGACGAGTGGATTCGCCCCCCACATCAATCAGCGTGGCGCCCGCAGCAACCATCTCTTGCGCATGACGCAAGGCCGCATCGAGCTGGCTGTAGCGGCCGCCGTCCGAAAAAGAGTCAGGGGTTGCATTGAGAATGCCCATCACATGCGTATGGGCCAAATCAAGAACCCGGTTGCCGCAAGGCAACCGGGTTGGGTACAGCGCAGAAGTCATGTCAGACCTTAATGTTCGGCAGCCGGGCCACCGATCGGTGTTTCCGGGCGTGGATCAGGGGTGATCGGCGTACCTTTGGTACCCGAACCGCCTTCCCAGTCACGCGGCTCGCGCGGCGGACGACCCGACATGATGTCGTCGATCTGATCGGCATCGATGGTTTCATACTTCATCAGCGCGTCTGCCATGGCATCGAGCTTGTCACGGTTGTCCGTAAGCAGCTGTTTCGCGGTGCCGTAGCAGAGATCGATGATGCTGCGAACCTCGGAGTCGATCAGCTTGGCCGTTTCTCCTGAGAAGTTGGAGTTCTGACTGCCGCCACGACCCAGATAACCGGCGTCTTCGTCCTCGGAATACATCAGAGGACCCAGCTTTTCCGACAGACCCCACTTGGTCACCATGTTCCGTGCAATCTGACTCGCACGCATGATGTCATTGGAAGCGCCAGTCGTGACGCCGTCAAAGCCAAGTGTCATCTCTTCAGCAATACGACCGCCGTACAGCGAGCAGATCTGACTGATCAGCGCACGCTTCGACAGGCTGTAACGATCTTCTTCCGGCAGGAACATGGTCACACCCAGCGCGCGACCGCGCGGGATGATCGACACCTTGTAAACCGGGTCATGCTCAGGCACCAGACGACCAACGATAGCGTGACCCGCTTCGTGGTAGGCCGTGTTCTGCTTTTCCTTCTCGGACATGACCATCGATTTGCGCTCGGCGCCCATCATGATCTTGTCCTTGGCCAGCTCGAACTCTTTCATCTCGACAATACGCTTGCCGGAGCGGGCAGCAAAGAGTGAAGCCTCGTTGACCAGGTTGGCCAGGTCGGCACCCGAGAAACCAGGTGTGCCACGAGCGATGACGCCAGGATTCACATCCTCGCCCATCGGAACCTTGCGCATGTGAACCTTGAGGATCTGTTCGCGACCACGGATGTCCGGCAGACCGACCACGACCTGACGGTCGAAACGGCCCGGACGCAGCAGCGCAGGGTCAAGTACATCAGGGCGGTTGGTCGCAGCGATGACGATGATGCCGTCATTCATTTCGAAACCGTCCATCTCTACCAGCAACTGGTTGAGGGTCTGCTCGCGCTCGTCATGACCACCGCCCATGCCGGCACCACGATGGCGACCGACAGCGTCGATTTCGTCAATGAAGATGATGCATGGCGCGTGCTTCTTGGCCTGTTCGAACATGTCACGGACGCGGCTCGCACCAACACCCACGAACATCTCAACGAAGTCGGAACCGGAAATGGTGAAGAACGGCACTTTCGCTTCGCCAGCGATGGCTTTGGCGATCAGCGTCTTGCCGGTACCCGGAGGACCGACCATCAGCACGCCGCGGGGAATTCGGCCACCCAGACGCTGGAACTTGCCCGGATCGCGAAGGAACTCAACGAGCTCGCCGACTTCTTCCTTGGCTTCGTCACAACCTGCAACGTCAGCCAGGGTGGTCTTGACCTGATCTTCGGACAGCAGACGCGCCTTGCTCTTGCCGAAGCTCATCGGGCCGCCTTTACCACCGGCTCCGCCCTGCATCTGGCGCATGAAGAACATGAAGACCGCGATGATCACCAGGATCGGAAAGCTGGCGACCAGCAACTGTGTCCAGATGCTCTGCTGCTCAGGCTGCTTGCCTTCAACAACCACGTTGTTGTCGACCAGATCGCCGATCAGACCGTTATCCTGAATGGCCGGACGAATGGTCTTGAAGGTATCGCCATCGCTGCGCTTGCCAGTGATGACGTAGCCGTCGACGGAAACCTTCTCAACCTTGCCATCCTTCACTTGCTGGATGAACTCGGAGTAATTGAGGGTCTGCGGCTCGTTCGGGCTGGAGAAGTTGTTCATCACCGTCACAAGGACAGCAGCGATGATCAACCACAGGATCAAATTCTTTGCCATATCGTTCAATTAGCTACCCTCTGAAGCAAGCTCCACGCAGCAAGCGTGCCTCGCATGATATTCACCGGCCTAACTTACTACAGAACCTACAGATGTGGCAGGCGACGTCTGTAACCCTTTGTGAAACTTTGACTACGCGATGTTCGAACATGCTGCATCGACAACGCTATTTAAAAAAAGCTATCGCTCTGTGTCAGAGACGCTCATCGCTTGCAGCGCCTTCGATGCCTTTGAAGCCACGCCCCAGCAGGTACTGCTCGCGGGAACGGTCGCGTGAGGACAAGGGTTTGCGCATCTGTACCTTGTCGAACAGCTTGCGAATGTCCTTGTGGTACACATCGAAACCCTCACCCTGGAAAACCTTGATGAGGAAATCGCCACCCGGACGCAGAACCCGCCCGGCCAGATCAAGCGCCAGTTCGCAAAGAAACATTGCACGCGGCATGTCGACAGCGCTCAATCCACTCATATTGGGGGCCATATCGGAAATCACAAGGTCTACCTGTGTATTACCGACTGCTTCCAGAATTTGCGCGAGCACAGCGTCTTCGGTGAAATCGCCCTGAATGAAGGTCACATCAGGGATGCTGTCCATCTCAAGGATGTCGGAAGCGATCAGGCGGCCTTGACCGCCAATCAGACGACTGGTCACCTGCGACCAGCCTCCAGGCGCGGCGCCGAGGTCGATCACGGTCATGCCGGGACGGATGATCTTGTCCTTTTCCTGGATCTCGAGAAGCTTGTAACTGGCACGCGAACGGTAGCCGTCCTTCTGCGCCATTTTGACGTACTTGTCGTCGAAGTGTTCTTTGAGCCAGTTATGGCTTGTCTTGGAACGGGCCACGGGGCACCTCAAAAATAAACGAGTCGTGATTAACTGGGCGGTCCCGGACTCGCTCGGGTAAACTGGCCGCCGCTTTTTACAAGATCAGACGCAGAGGTCAGATTATGCCGCTCACTCAAGAGCAGAAGAAACAATACAAATCCATTGGCCACCACCTGAAACCGGTATTGATCGTGGCTGACAATGGTTTGACTGAAGGTGTGCTGGCAGAGCTTGAACGCGCACTGAGCGATCACGAGCTGATCAAGATCAAGCTCAACATCCTCGACCGCGAAAGCCGCCTGCAGGCCATTGCAGAAATCTGCAAAGCCGGCTCGGCCGACCTGGTTCAGGTTATCGGCAAAATGGCGTTGATCTATCGCAAGAACCCAAAGGTAAACAAGCTGTTGTCCAACGTCCACCGCGCGCACTAAAAAAACAGAAGCCAGGGCCGCTTTCAGCGCGCCCTGCTCCTGATTCTCTCGCACCAAACTATCGAACAGGCTACCGCCAGATCCTTCAAGGCCAGAACCATGAAGGCTGACAGGTTGCGCCCGCCATAAGCGGGCACCGAGCCTCAGATGTGACGAACCTCGACGATTTCGTACTCGATCACGCCGCTGGGCGTTTTCACGACAACGACGTCGCCTTCTTCCTTGGCGATCAAGGCACGGGCGATGGGCGAACCCACCGAAATCTTGCCCTTCTTGATATCCGCTTCATCCTCACCGACGATCTGATACGTGACGCTTTCGTCCGTTTCAACGTTGGCGATTTCCACGGTCGTGCCGAAAATCACCTTGCCGGTGTGAGGAATGGTGGTGACATCGATCACCACGGCATTCTGCATACGGCCTTCGATGTCACGGATACGCGCTTCGACCATGCCCTGCTGTTCACGGGCAGCATGGTATTCAGCGTTTTCCTTCAGGTCGCCCAGCTCCCGCGCCGTGCCGATGTCCTGGCTCAGCTTGGGACGGACCACCTTGGTCAGATGCGTCAATTCTTCTTCCAGGGCGCGAGCGCCCTGAACAGTCATTGGGTATTTGATCATGCCTTCAATCCTGCATGGAGATCCTGCAAGCGACGCACAGTCTTCTCTGGACCGAACTTGAGCGCTTCGCAGATGGCTTCGCCTGCTGCAATAGTAGTGGTGCAGTAAATCTTGTGCTGCAAGGCGTTGCGACGAATGGAGTAGGAATCCGCGATCGACTGACGGCCTTCGGTGGTGTTGATGATCAGGGTGACTTCGTCATTCTTGATCATGTCGACCACGTGCGGACGACCTTCGGTAACCTTGTTGACGCGGCGAACCTTCAAGCCCGCTGCTTCGATCAGCTTGGCGGTACCCGCCGTCGCAACGATCTGGAAGCCCAGACTGATCAGGTCACGCGCAACACCCGCCACCAAAGGCTTGTCATCGTCACGAACGCTGATGAATGCGGTGCCACCGGTCGGCAGCACTTCGCTGGCGCCCATCTGAGCCTTGGCGAACGCTTCACCGAAGGTGTCGCCCACGCCCATCACTTCGCCGGTCGACTTCATCTCCGGGCCGAGGATCGGGTCAACACCCGGGAACTTGGCGAACGGGAACACCGCTTCTTTCACACTGTAGAAATTCGGAATGATTTCCTTGGTGAAGTTCAGCTCTTTCAGGGTTTTGCCTGCCATCACGCGCGCGGCGATCATGGCCAGGGAAACACCGATGCACTTGGACACGAACGGCACGGTACGCGATGCACGCGGGTTGACCTCGATGACGTAGATGTCTTCGCCCTGCAAGGCCAACTGCACGTTCATCAGGCCGACAACGCCCAGTTCCAGCGCCATCTTCTTGACCTGTTCGCGCATCTCGTCCTGGATGTGAGCCGGCAGCGAGTACGGCGGCAGCGAGCACGCGGAGTCACCGGAATGAACGCCCGCCTGTTCGATGTGCTGCATGATCGCGCCGATGACCACGTCGGTGCCGTCGCAGACAGCATCGACGTCCATTTCGATGGCGCAATTCAGGAAGTGGTCCAGCAGCACCGGGCTGTCGTTGGAGACCTGAACCGCTTCACGCAGGTAACGCTTGAGTTCGTCTTCCTGGTAAACGATTTCCATCGCACGACCACCCAGTACATAGGATGGACGCACGACCAGCGGATAACCAATCTTGGCGGCAGCACGAATTGCTTCGTCTTCGCTGCGCACAGTTGCGTTTGGCGGCTGACGCAGATTCAGACGCTCGACCATCTGCTGGAAGCGCTCACGGTCTTCTGCACGGTCGATGGCGTCAGGGCTGGTGCCGATGATCGGCACGCCTGCGGCTTCCAGCGCACGAGCCAGTTTCAGCGGCGTCTGGCCACCGTACTGGACGATCACACCCTTCGGCTTCTCGACGCGCACGATTTCCAGTACGTCTTCCAGCGTGACCGGCTCGAAGTACAGACGATCGGACGTGTCGTAATCGGTGGAGACCGTTTCCGGGTTGCAGTTGACCATGATGGTCTCGTACCCGTCGTCACGCAGCGCCAGAGCGGCATGCACGCAGCAGTAGTCGAACTCGATGCCCTGGCCGATACGGTTTGGACCGCCGCCCAGAATCATGATCTTGTCGCGCGTCGAAGGGTTGGCTTCGCACTCTTCTTCGTACGTCGAGTACAGGTACGCGGTGTCGGTCGCGAACTCGGCTGCGCAAGTGTCAACGCGCTTGTAGACCGGGAACACTTCCAGCTTGTGGCGATGCGTACGCAGGTTCTTCTCGGTCACGCCCAGCAGCTTGGCCAGACGGGCATCGGAGAAGCCCTTGCGCTTGAGGCGGAACATCAGGTCGCGGTCGATGGCCGACAGACCCAGTGTCTTGACCTTTTCTTCGTCCTTGATCAGATCTTCGATCTGGACCAGGAACCAGGGGTCGATCATGTTCATGGCGAAGATATCTTCGACGCTCATGCCGGCGCGGAAGGCGTCAGCGACGTACCAGATACGCTCGGCACCCGGAACGGTCAGTTCGCGCTTGAGGGTGCTCATGCTTTCCGGATGGCTCAGATCGAGCTTCGGATCAAGGCCGCAGACGCCCACTTCCAGACCACGCAGAGCTTTCTGCAGGGATTCCTGGAAGGTGCGACCGATGGCCATGACTTCACCCACCGATTTCATCTGGGTGGTCAGGCGAGCATCGGCCTTGGCGAACTTCTCGAACGCAAAGCGCGGCAGCTTGGTGACGACGTAGTCGATGGATGGCTCGAACGACGCCGGGGTCTTGCCGCCAGTGATGTCGTTGGACAGCTCGTCCAGCGTGTAGCCAACAGCCAGCTTTGCCGCGATCCTGGCAATCGGGAAACCGGTCGCCTTGGAAGCCAGTGCCGAGGAACGCGAAACACGCGGGTTCATCTCGATCACGACCATGCGGCCAGTATCCGGGCAGATACCGAACTGGACGTTGGAGCCACCGGTTTCAACGCCGATCTCGCGCAGTACCGCCAGGGAGGCGTTACGCAGGATCTGGTATTCCTTGTCGGTCAGGGTCTGTGCTGGCGCCACAGTGATCGAGTCACCGGTGTGCACGCCCATCGGGTCGAAGTTTTCGATGGAACAGACGATGATGCAGTTGTCCTTTTTGTCGCGGACAACTTCCATTTCGTACTCTTTCCAGCCGATCAGCGATTCGTCGATCAGCAGTTCCTTGGTTGGCGACAGGTCCAGACCACGTGCACAGATTTCTTCGAACTCTTCACGGTTGTAAGCGATACCGCCACCGGTGCCGCCCATGGTGAAGGACGGACGGATGATGCAAGGGAAGCCGAGGCGCTCAAGAACAGCATTGGCTTCTTCCATCGAGTGGGCGATGCCGGAGCGCGGGCAGTCAAGACCGATGGATTTCATCGCCTTGTCGAAACGCGAACGGTCTTCAGCCTTGTCGATGGTGTCAGCGTTGGCACCGATCATTTCGACGCCAAATTTCTCCAGAACGCCTTCGCGCTCCAGGTCCAGCGCACAGTTCAGCGCAGTCTGGCCACCCATGGTTGGCAGCAGTGCGTCCGGACGCTCTTTCTCGATGATCTTGGCAACGGTCTGCCACTTGATCGGCTCGATGTAGGTAGCGTCGGCCATGGCCGGGTCGGTCATGATGGTGGCCGGGTTGGAGTTCACCAGGATGACGCGGTAACCCTCTTCGCGCAGAGCCTTGCAGGCCTGGGCGCCGGAGTAGTCGAATTCACAGGCCTGGCCGATCACGATGGGGCCGGCGCCGAGAATCAGGATGCTTTTAATATCTGTACGTTTTGGCATGGGTTGTCACTCAAATCCGCAGGTCAGTCGGCAAGCCGTCTTGAACATTTCATGGAGGTGGCCTGGGTGGCAGCGACCGGATGTGTTGTCCGGGTCCAGCCAGGTCACCTGCTTACTACAGTCTCAAGGCAACCGGTCAGCGTCGCTTGGCCATGGCTTCGATAAAGCGGTCAAACAGCGGTGCGACGTCGCTCGGGCCAGGGCTGGCTTCAGGGTGACCCTGGAAGCTGAAGGCGCTCTTGTCGGTACGCTCGATACCCTGAAGGGTGCCGTCGAACAGCGACTTGTGGATGGCGCGCACGTTGGCTGGCAGCGTGGCTTCGTCTACCGCGAAACCGTGGTTCTGGCTGGTGATCATGACGACACCAGTGTCCAGATCCTGAACCGGGTGGTTGGCACCGTGGTGGCCGTGACCCATTTTTACGGTCTTGGCGCCGGAGGCCAGCGCGAGCAGCTGGTGACCCAGGCAGATGCCGAAAACCGGGGTTTCGGTTTCCAGCACTTCCTTGATCGCAGTGATCGCGTAATCGCAAGGCTCTGGATCGCCAGGACCGTTGGACAGGAACACGCCGTCCGGGTTGTAGGCCAGAACGTCCTTGGCAGGCGTCTGCGCCGGAACCACGGTCACGCGGCAGCCGCGCTCGACCAGCATGCGCAGGATGTTCAGCTTCACACCGTAATCGTAGGCAACCACGTGGTAAGGCAGCTCGGACGCAGCGATTTCAGCATGGCTGTCGGTCTTCAGGTCCCAGACGCTGGAGCGCCATTCGTAGGTGTCCTTGGTGCTGACTTCCTTGGCCAGATCCATGCCCTTGAGGCCTGGGAAGCCGCGCGCGGCTGCAATAGCGGCTTCTTCAGAGATGTTGTCACCGGCCATGATGCAGCCGTTCTGTGCGCCTTTCTCACGCAGGATGCGGGTCAGGCGACGGGTGTCGATACCGGCGATGGCGACAACGTTGTTGGCTTTCAGGTAGTCGTCCAGCGACATCTTGTTACGCCAGTTGCTGGCGACCAGAGGCAGGTCACGGATGACCAGGCCTGCGGACCAGACGCGATCAGACTCGGCGTCCTCAGGCGTGGTGCCGGTGTTGCCGATATGGGGGTAAGTCAGGGTAACGATCTGCTGGGCATAGGAAGGATCGGTAAGGATTTCCTGATAGCCTGTCATTGCGGTGTTGAACACCACCTCACCAACGGTCTGACCGTCGGCTCCAATGGCTTCGCCGCGAAAAATGCTGCCATCAGCAAGGGCGAGTATGGCTGGCTTAGTCAAGAAGACCTCCCGTAAATAAAGCCTGAAAGGGCGTTCGCAGGTTGCAAAAAAGCGGAATGACGTAGATACGTCACCCCGCTTTCTTATAGAATCATCTGCGCGCTTTTAGTGGACACACTAAAGCTGTAGCTTACAGAAAAGGCCCATTTTGGTCTACCACCAATGTGCCTGAAATGCGGGGAAATGCGACAGCGGGTTGAAGCGAATCAGTCAGTAAAAGGCCGAATCCCGCAGCGTGTACGAAATCCGGCCTGTTAACTGCAGATGCAAGGATCAATGCAGATCCAGCACATCCTGCATGTCATACAGCCCCGGCGCCTTGCCATCGAGCCACATCGCGGCCCTCACGGCACCCTTGGCAAACGTCATGCGACTGGACGCCTTGTGGGTGATCTCGACACGCTCACCATCGGCAGCAAACAGCACCGTGTGATCACCGACCACATCACCGGCGCGAATTGTCGCAAAGCCGATGCTCTGACGATCACGCGCGCCGGTCTGGCCTTCACGACCATAGACCGCAACCTTCTGCAGGTCACGCCCCAACGCACTGGCAACCACCTCACCCATGCGCAACGCAGTGCCTGACGGCGCGTCGACCTTGTGACGGTGATGCGCTTCGGTGATTTCGATATCGACGTCATCACCCAGAACCCGGGCCGCCGTATCGAGCAACTTCAGACACAGGTTGACGCCGATACTGAAATTGGCGGCGAACACGATCGGGATTTCCTTGCCCGCCTCAACCAGACGCTGCTTTTCCTCAACGCTGAACCCGGTCGTGCCAATGATCATGGCCTTGCCCGCCTTGCGGCAGAACGCCAGATTCTTGAGCGTTACCGACGGATGCGTGAAATCGATCAACACATCGAACTCGTCTGCGACCTTGGCCAGATCACCTGACAAAGGAACACCGATACGACCCAGCGCAGCCAGTTCGCCAGCGTCCGCGCCAACCAGCGTGCTGTCAGGACGATCGATCGCAGCGGTCAACCCGGCGCCGGGCGCCTGCTGAATCGCTTCGATCAAGGTTTTACCCATGCGCCCGGCGGCGCCCACTACAGCAATACGTCGCATGCCGATTTCCTTAGATAACCTTACAAATCACCGAAGAAGCGCTTCACACCCTCAAACCAGCCACTGGCCTTGGGAGAGTGGGACTCATCATTCTCAAGCGACGTGCGGAACTCTTCCAGCAGCTCGCGCTGACGCTTGCTGAGGTTGACCGGGGTTTCGACCGCCACGCGACACATCAGGTCGCCCGCACCGCCACCGCGTACCGGAGCAACACCCTTGCCGCGCAGACGGAACTGCTTGCCGGTCTGGGTACCCTCGGGGATCTTCAGCTTGACGCGACCGTCGAGGGTCGGCACTTCAAGCTCGCCACCCAGCGCTGCATCGGTAAAGCTGATGGGTACTTCGCAGAAAAGGTGCTTGCCGTCACGCTGGAAGATGTCGTGTTCACGCACGTTGATCACAACATACAGATCGCCGGTCGGACCACCCTGAACGCCCGCCTCGCCTTCGCCGGACAGACGAATGCGGTCGCCGGTATCGACACCTGGCGGCACTTTGACGGAGAGCGTCTTGTACTCTTCGACACGGCCTTCGCCATGGCACGAATCGCACGGATCGGAAATGATCTTGCCGTGACCATGGCAACGCGGGCAGGTCTGCTGCACAGAGAAGAACCCCTGCTGCATACGCACCTGACCGATACCGCCACAGGTCGGACACGTGACCGGCGAAGAGCCCTTCTTCGCGCCACTACCATCACACGGCTTGCAGTTGACCAGCGTCGGGACGCGGATACTGACCGTTGTGCCGCGAACTGCCTCTTCGAGATTCAGTTCGAGCGTGTAGCGCAGGTCGCTGCCACGCTGGGCACCACCGCGTCCACCGCCGCCAGCTCTGCCACCACCGAAGAAGTCACTGAATACATCACCGAAGATATCGGAGAAGTTCGCACCGCCAGCGCCACCACCAAAGCCTCCGCCGCCGCCCATGCTCGGGTCGACACCGGCATGACCGTACTGATCGTAGGCTGCACGCTTACTGGCATCGGACAGGACTTCGTAGGCCTCGTTGGCCTCCTTGAACATCTCTTCCGACGCTTTGTCATCAGGGTTGCGGTCAGGGTGATGCTTCATCGCCAGACGACGGTAAGCCTTTTTCAGCTCCGCCTCGCTGGAGCCTCGCTCCACTCCCAACACTTCGTAATAATCACGCTTTGCCATAATTCTTCCGCACTCTTGAGGACGTTCGGCAAGACCCTCCTGAGCCTCGCCAAACTCGTTGAGCCCCATACAGGCCCGGACCCAACTCACGTCAATTCAACGATCCTGGTCTTCGTTCAACGGCCAGAAACATCCGACCGAGAAAGCGGCAGAATGAGTCGCCACGCAGGAGCATCGCGATCTTGCCACATGGCATTCGGACCGAAATCCGCCTGCCGAAATTTTGCCTGTTCCAGACACGCCAACGCGGGAGCAAGCTCCCGCGCGGCGACATCCTACCAGCCACCACTCGAAAGAGGTCAACCGGCTTGCAAGTGAGCCTGCGCTTACTTGTGGTCTTTCACTTCTTCGAACTCGGCGTCGACAGCGTCGTCAGCCTTGGACGGTTCGTCAGCAGGCTTGGCCGCTGCTTCCGGGTTCTCGGCCTGCTCGGCGTACATCTTCTGAGCGATTGGCGCGGAAACCTTGGACAGCTCCTCAACCTTGGCTTCGATGGCAGCCTTGTCGTCGCCTTTGACAGCGGCTTCCAGAGCGACCACTGCAGCTTCGACTGCGGTCTTCTCTTCGGCAGTCACTTTGTCGCCTGCATCGGAGATCATCTTGCGAGTCGAGTGGACCAGCGCATCACCCTGGTTACGGGCAGAGGCCAGCTCTTCGAACTTGCGATCTTCTTCAGCGTTGACTTCAGCGTCACGAACCATCTGCTGAATTTCTTCCTCGGACAGACCGGAGTTGGCCTTGATCACGATGGACTGCTGCTTGCCGGTGGCCTTGTCTTTCGCGCCTACGTGCAGAATGCCGTTGGCGTCGATGTCGAAGGTCACTTCGATCTGTGGCACGCCACGTGGAGCCGGTGGAATCTCGGCCAGGTCGAACTTGCCCAGGGACTTGTTCTGACCGGCTTGTTTACGCTCACCCTGCAGCACGTGAATGGTCACAGCGCTCTGATTGTCATCGGCAGTCGAGAACACCTGGGATTTCTTGGTAGGAATCGTGGTGTTTTTCTCGATCAGCGCAGTCATCACGCCGCCCATGGTTTCGATACCCAGGGTCAGCGGGCTGACGTCGAGCAGCAGAACGTCTTTGACATCACCGGCCAATACCGCGCCCTGGATGGCAGCACCCATGGCAACCGCTTCGTCCGGGTTGACGTCTTTACGCGCTTCTTTGCCGAAGAACTCGGTCACCAGCTTCTGCACCAGCGGCATACGGGTCTGACCACCGACCAGAATCACGTCGTTGATGCTGCCGATGTCGATGCCAGCATCCTTCAATGCAATGCGGCAAGGTTCGATGGTGCGCTGAACCAGGTCTTCAACCAGCGATTCCAGCTTCGAACGAGAGATTTTCACGTTCAAGTGCTTTGGACCGGTCGCATCGGCAGTGATGTACGGCAGGTTGACGTCGGTCTGCATGCTGGAGGACAGCTCGATCTTGGCCTTTTCAGCAGCTTCTTTCAGACGCTGCATCGCCAGAGGGTCGCCCTTCAGGTTCATGCCGCTTTCTTTCTTGAATTCGTCGACGAGGTAGTCGATCAGACGAATGTCGAAGTCCTCACCACCCAGGAAGGTGTCGCCGTTGGTGGCCAACACTTCGAACTGGTGCTCACCGTCGACTTCAGCGATTTCGATAACCGATACGTCGAAAGTACCGCCACCCAGGTCATAAACGATGACAGTGTGGTCGCCCTTCGCCTTGTCCATACCGTAGGCCAGAGCGGCAGCGGTAGGCTCGTTGATGATGCGCTTGACGTCCAGACCCGCGATGCGGCCGGCGTCCTTGGTCGCCTGACGCTGGCTGTCGTTGAAGTAGGCAGGAACAGTGATGACCGCTTCGGTAACAGCTTCACCGAGGTAGTCTTCAGCGGTCTTCTTCATCTTCTTCAGGATTTCAGCGGAAATCTGAGGAGGCGCCATTTTCTGGCCATTCACTTCAACCCAGGCGTCGCTGTTGTCAGCCTTGACGATCTTGTAAGGGACCATCTGGATGTCTTTCTGAACGACTTCTTCGTCAAAACGACGGCCGATCAGACGCTTTACTGCGTACAGCGTGTTGTGCGGATTGGTTACAGCCTGACGCTTTGCGGACTGACCGACCAGGATTTCACCATCGTTGGCGTAGGCAATGATCGACGGCGTGGTGCGAGCGCCTTCAGCGTTCTCGATAACCTTGGCCTTGCCGTTTTCCAGAATGGAGACACAGGAGTTTGTAGTCCCCAGGTCGATACCGATAATTCTGCCCATCTTGACTCTCCCGAAACTTTGATTTGGTTGCCGCAACTGCGTTTACAAATTGCGGTAGCTCTTAAACGCTTGACCTGTAAATGGGGGCCTTGCAGCTGATTTCAAGCCTGCTCGTCAATTGACGGCGTAACAGGCGACGGTGCCTTGCTGACCACGACCATGGCCGGGCGCAGCAGACGACCATTGAGCTGGTAACCCTTCTGAAACACTTTGAGCACCGTGTTGGGCTCTACATCTGCACTTTCCTGCATGGCCATTGCCTGGTGCTGTTCGGCACTGAATGGCTGACCATGCGGGTCGACGGCTTCCAACTGATAACGCTTGAGGGTGTCCTGAAACATCTTCAAGGTCAGCTCGATACCTTCACGCATCGGGCGAATGCTCTCGTCGTCCGGACTGGACAGCTCGATACCTCGCTCCAGACTGTCGATGATCGGCAGCAGATCACCGGCAAATTTTTCCAACGCAAACTTGTGAGCCTTTTCAACATCCTGTTCAGCGCGGCGGCGGACATTCTGCAGATCCGCAGCCACTCGCAGGGATTGGTCCTGCGCGGCAGCCAGTTGCTCTTCGAGCACTTGCACACGGGTCGTCAGTTCGTCGCCCGCGCCTGCTTCGGCAGCCTGGTCCTGGCTCTGCGCATCCAGATTCTGTTCGTCAGCCATAAGTGTTCTCCTTTAAAAACGTCCGCGAACCCAACTCGCGCTTCTGCCCCCTATATGGGATCGGAATTTTCGGCTTCAAGGGCAGACAGCACTGGATATGTGCATTTCCTCACAAAAAAATGGGGAATAAACAGGCACAGAAAATGGACGCCCATCGCTGTGCGGACTAAAAAACAAGAAAGACCAATCAAATCGAGCTAAGCCAAGGCATTGTCAGCGGCAAATAAAACACTGTATAAATAACCAGACAAATAGCTCGGGAGCCGCTCATGCTGGTGCACCTTTCCGTACATAACTACGCCATCGTCGAACACCTCGATCTCGAGCTTGATCGAGGCATGAGCGTAATCACTGGCGAAACCGGCGCTGGCAAATCCATCATGCTCGACGCGCTGGGCCTGACGCTGGGCGACCGGGCCGACAGCGGCGTGGTTCGTCCGGGTGCCGACAAGGCCGACATCCTCGCCACGTTCGATCTGGAAGACATTCCCGAAGCACAGGTCTGGCTCAAGGAGCGCGACCTGGACAATGACGGTCCCTGCATCCTGCGCCGGGTCATCACGGCAGAAGGCCGCTCGCGCTCGTACATAAACGGCTCGCCCTGCCCTCAAGGCGACCTGAAAGCGCTTGGCGAACTGCTGATCGACATTCACAGCCAGCATGAGCACCAATCTCTGCTCAAGACCGATACCCATCGCCGCCTGCTCGACGAATACGCAGGCGCGACCGATCTGGCGCGGCAGGTTCAACTGGCGGCACAGCGCTGGCGTCAGACCCGGCAAGAGCTGGAACGTCTTTCCAATTCGGGTGACGAGCAACGGGCACGTCACCAGTTGCTCAGCTATCAGCTGGAAGAGCTGGAGAGCCTCAGCCTGGGCGAGAACGAGCTGGAGCAACTGGAGCAGGAACACAAGAACCTGACCAATGCCGAAAGCCTGCTGAGCATTTGCCGACAAGTCGTGGAGCAATGCAGCGAGAGCGATTCCGGCAACGTGCTCAATGCCCTGACGGCCAGCCTGCATCGCCTGGGCAGTGTGAACAACTCACCTACTGCGCTCAGCGAAGCCACTGATCTGCTGTCCAGCGCCCAGATCCAGGTAGAAGAAGCCGTCGGAGAGCTCAATCGCTTTCTCGACCATTTCGACGCTGACCCAGCCAGACTTCAGCAGCTTGAAGAACGGCTCGATGCTATTTATACACTCGCACGCAAACACCGCATCCAGCCCAACGAAGTGGCGACCCTGCAGCAGAAGTTGCTGGATGAAATCGAAACGCTGAATGCCAACGATGAATCCATCGAGCGCCTGGAGCATGAGGTGCAGGCGTTTGCCCGCCACTATCAGGAAAAGGCTCGCGAACTGAGCGACCTGCGTCACACCTCGTCGACCCGACTGGCCAGTGCCGTCGAGCAGGAGATTCATCGACTGGGCATGCCCGGCGGTCGCTTCCAGATCGAATTGAAGGCCATTCCCGGCAGCGAGCCTCATCCTCATGGCCTGGAACACGTCGAACTGCTGGTCAGCGCCAACCCCGGTCAGCCGCTCAAGGCGCTGGCGAAGGTGGCGTCGGGTGGCGAGCTGTCACGAATCAGTCTGGCGATCCAGGTCATCACCGCCCAGACTTCTCGTATACCGACGTTGGTATTCGATGAAGTCGATGTGGGGATCGGTGGCCCGACGGCCGAGATTGTTGGTCAACTGTTGAGACGCCTGGGCGAGCGTGGACAGGTCATGACCGTGACTCACCTGCCGCAGGTCGCGGCACAGGGTCACCAGCACCTGTTCGTGCACAAGGTCAGAGATAACGATGCGACACGCACTGCCGTGTCGAAACTGACCAAGGCCGAGCGCATAGAGGAAGTGGCGCGCATGCTGGGCGGCATCGACCTGACCAAGGAATCATTGGCACACGCCAAAAAGATGGTCATTACCGCTAAAAACTGATCGACAGAGCGCCGATCCGGATTCATGGACCATAGAAAGCACAAAGGCGACACTGAGGTCGCCTTTGCAGGTGTGCTTACGCCTTTTTGTTGCGCACGTAGAGCACCAGATTGTGGTCCACCAGATCAAAGCCGTGTCGTTCGACGATGGCTTTCTGAAGCTTCTCGATCTCTTCGTCGAAGAATTCGATCACCTCGCCTGACTCCACGTTGACCATATGGTCGTGGTGGCCGCCATCAGCCAGTTCGAACACAGCATGACCACCATCGAAATTGTGGCGAACCACCAGTCCAGCGGCTTCAAACTGAGTCAGAACACGGTAGACCGTGGCCAGACCGACATCCTCGCTCGCCTCCATCAATGCCTTGTAAACATCCTCGGCACTCATGTGGCGCTGCTCGGCAGAATCGAGCATTTGGAGTATTTTGACCCGCGGTAGGGTCACCTTGAGTCCTGCTTTACGTAGTTCGCTATTTTCAACCATGGTCAGCTTTCTCGCAGACGCTGCTTCGCAGCTTCTCTTAATGCAGGTATGATCGGGGTTTACGTTGTCCCAGCCAAGATAGTGGAAGTCGCCCACCGATGCAAAACACCAAGCTCTTGCTAACCAGTTTCACCTTCGTGGGACTGCTCGCACTCGCCGGTTGTTCATTCCCCGGGGTTTACAAAATCGACATCCAGCAGGGTAATGTCGTCACGCAGGACATGATAAACCAGTTGCGCCCCGGAATGACCCGGCGGCAAGTACGGTTTATCATGGGCAACCCGTTGCTGACCGACACCTTCCACGCCGATCGGTGGGATTACCTGTACAGCCTTCAGCCAGGTGGCGGTGAGCGCCAGCAGGAGCGCGTCAGTCTGATTTTCAATGAAAGCGATCAGTTGGTCAGCCTCTCAGGGGACTTCATGCCAGGCGTGAGCCGCGATGAAGCGATCCTCGGCAAGGACGGCGATACCACCACCGTGCCGGTCGAGAATCAGCCTCAGCAGCCGCCTGAAGAGCCGGCCAAACCGGGCTCGTTGCTGGACAAGATCCAGAAAGACGTCGACAGCGTCGAGACTGTACCTGTTCCGACCCAGGAGCCACTGGACGTCAACCCTCGCTGAAGCCAGACGCTCGAAGAAAAGCCCGGCATGCCGGGCTTTTTTGTGCGTTACGTTCAGTAAACATTCAGCTGGCAGTGGGCGGCACCCTGTTCTGACGGGCCTTGGCCGCACGCCGACGGCGCGCTTCCATGGGATCGGCCAGCAACGGGCGATATATCTCGATTCGCTCCCCCGCCTCGACACAACGCACGGAAGGGTCGCTGACCACCTTGCCGAAAATGCCGACTGGACAGCCCGCCAGGTCCAGTTCTGGAAACTGCCGATCAATACCGGAAGCAGCCAGCGCCTGTCGCACAGATGAGCCAGCAGGCACTTCCACACTCAGCAATGCCTGACGATCGACGGCGGCATAGACCACCTCGACCGTTATCAGCGTGTCAGACATGCAACTGCTTGGCGCGCTGGCAGAATGCGTCCACCAGGGTATTGGCAGCCTGATTGAACAGCGGCCCCAGGGTTGCACGCACGATCGGACCTGCGTAGTCGAAGGAAAGATCCAGGCTGATCTTGCAGGCCTTTTCACCCAACTGCTTGAACGTCCAGACGCCGTGCAATTGCTCGAAAGGGCCTTCGACCAGATCCATCACAATCGACTCGCCTGGTATCAGCGTGTTTCGCGTCACGAATTGCTGGCTTAACCCGCCTTTTGCGATTTCCAGACTGGCGCGCATCTGCTCGTCACTGGATTCAAGAACGGTTGCCGACGAGCACCACGGCAGAAACTCCGGGTAACGCGCGACATCATTGACCAGGTCGTACAGGAAACGAGCCGGATACGGCAAAAGGGCAGAACGTTGAATATGCGTAGTCATGTGAGCGTCATTTCCAGAGCTGAGCGGCAAACACCACAAGAATGCCGAGCGGCGCCACGTAGCGCATCAAAAAGAACGTCAGGCTGAACAGCAGCGGGCTGCGAATCGACAACTCATCGCGCACCGCTTCACGGCCCATCACCCAACCGGCGAATACTACAAAACACAATCCACCCAGCGGCAACATGATCCGCGAGGTGAGGAAATCGATGACTCCGAAGAAGTCCAGGCCATTGGATGCGCCCCACTGGTAGAGATGAAAAGCGCCCCCATCGTTCACGAAAAACTTGGCCTTTTGCCAGATATTGAACGAGAACACGGTACCAAGGCCAACAAACCAGCAGCTGAAGGCCAGCCAGAACGTGACCCAGGCACGACGAACACCGGTGCGTTCCACCAGATACGCAACCATCGGCTCAAGCAGGGAAATCGCCGAACTCCAGGCGGCCACTGCCACCAATACAAAGAACACTACGCCCATCAACTGACCGAACGCTACGTTACCGAACGCGAATGGCAATGTTACGAACATCAGGCCAGGCCCCTCACTCGGGTTCAGACCTGCGGCAAAAACAATCGGGAATAGCGCAAGGCCCGCCAGCAACGAAACGAAGGTATCGAGCAGCGCAATGCCAACCACCGTGGTGCTGATCGACGCGCCCTTGGTCATGTACGCACCGTAGACCATGATCGAACCGACACCCACGCTCAGCGAGAAGAACGCATGCCCCATCGCGGGCAACAGGCCGTCGAGGACCTTGTCCGGGTTGAAGTCGAACATGAAATGCACGCCTTCCATGAAGTGCCCGGTAGTCAGGCTGTAGCCCAACAGAATCAGCATCAGCAGGAACAGCATCGGCATCATGATGCGCAGACTGCGCTCAAGACCGGCCTCGACGCCCTTACCGATCACGACCGCCGACAGCAGCATGAAAACCGTATGCCAGAGAATCAGGCGCCAGGGATCGGCAATCACGCCACCGAAGTAAGCGCCGACCTGATCAGCCGTTACGCCCTGAAAGTCACCGCGCCCCATGTCGATGATGTAGTCCAGCGACCAGCCGCCGACCACACTATAGAAGGAGAGGATAAGCAGCGCCGTGATCATTCCGGCGAACGCGCCCCAGGACCAGCGCGCCGAATGACCGGCCTCGACAGCCAGCGTCTTCAGGGCATTGGCCGGGCTCAATCGTGCGCGACGACCGATCAGCGTCTCCGCCATCATGACGGGGACGCCGATCAGCGCGATGCATGCCAGAAACACCAGCACGAATGCGCCGCCGCCGTAGGCACCGACCATGTAGGGGAATTTCCAGATACTGCCCAACCCGACGGCAGAGCCGGTAGCAGCCAGAATGAATACCCAGCGGCTTGCCCAGCTACCGTGGACCGAGACTTTGTCTGTCGACATGACTGAAACGCCCAACCAAAAAAGAGCGCGCATTGTCCGGGATTCAACCATTGTGCTCAAGCACACGCTTTCCCGTAGCCGACATTGAAGCAACTCCCTATAATGCGCCCCCTATGGCTAAGCTCAAGAAACACCCTACAGGGACCATCGCGCAGAACAAGAAGGCGCGACACGATTACTTCATCGAACACAAGTTCGAGGCCGGTCTGGTCCTGGCTGGCTGGGAAGTAAAAAGCCTGCGTGCCAACAAGGTACAGCTGGTCGACAGTTACGTGCTGCTCAAGGATGGCGAGGCATGGCTGATGGGCTGCCATATCACGCCGCTCAAGACAGCCAGCACGCACGTCATCGCTGACCCGACACGCACCCGCAAACTGCTGCTGAACCAGCGCGAGCTCGAAAAGCTCATCACGTCTGTTCAGCAGAAAGGCTATGCCTGCGTGGCCCTCTCCCTTTACTGGAAGCAGCACTTGATCAAGTGCGAAATCGCTCTGGGCAAAGGCAAGAAGGAATACGACAAGCGCCACACCGAACGCGAACGCGACTCGGACCGTGAGCTGCAGCGCGCCGTGCGCAGCAAGGGCAAGGACGACTGAGCCCCGGAACTGATCGTTCCCATGCTCCGCGCTCATCGTTATACACAAGTCCGTCTCGACACTGATCGTGCCCATCGCTCCGCGTGGGCATGCCTCCCGTGACGCTCCGCGTCACAAATGGCACAGACTGAGGATTCAGTTAGCCGAGCGCATGACGTGGATAACGCTGGAGCTTGGCCACGCATCTGCGCCACATTCAAGTGCGGACGCGGAGCGTCCTGAGCGGCATTCCCACGCGGAGCGTAGGAACGATCAGCGTGATCTCAAGCACGCCGATCATGCCCAGCTTGTGCTCCGGGTTATACCCGAGTCTTGCTGCGACCACGGGGGTATGCATTCAGTCAGTCACTTTCGTTTAGGCCCCCGTTTTGCGCGTCTTGCGGACTTGTGTATAACGATGAGTGCTCCGCGTGGGAATGCCTCTCAGGACGCTCCGCGTCCGGGCTGCATGCCAACACCGATATCACATCGTATTACGCCGCTCCGCCCGGGCCGTGCGCTGAACCTGCTGCCTGACTTCTTCCAGCACTTCCTGCACATACGTCAGGTGCCTGCTCGACACCTCGCGCGCGTCCTCCGCACGACCTTCAATGATCGCCATGTACAGCTCCCGATGCTGCTTGATCAGCATGTCGCGGGTTTCCGTGCGCTGTTTGTACATGCCGCCAATGTTGATCACCACATTGCGCTTGAGCAGGTCGAACAGGCCACGGATGGTGTGCAACAGGACGGCGTTGTGGCTGGCCTCGGCAATCGCCAGGTGGAAGCTCGCATCGGCTGCGCCCTCCTCGGCCCGGCTGACCTCGTCGGCCCGCGAATAACAATCCAGCAGTGACTCGAACGCCACGCGCAGACGCTCGCGGTCCATCTCGGTGGCGCGCATCGCTGCGTAATACGCGCAGGACGCCTCCAGCGTGTGACGAAACTCCAGCAGATCGCGCTGCGCATCGGGGCTGCTTTCCAGCAAGTGCAACAAGGGGTCGCTGAACGTCGAGCCGATATTCTCGACCACATAATTGCCGCCGCCCTGCCGACTGACCAACAGGCCCTTGGCCGTCAGTTTTTGAATCGCCTCGCGCAACGACGGGCGCGATACACCGAACTGCTCGGCCAACGCTCTTTCCGCCGGTAAACGCCCACCCGATTTGAGGGTGCCTTCCAGAATCATCTTTTCCAGCTGCTCGACGATATCGTCGGACAAACGGCGCTGACGCACCTGATCAAAGCCCATAGCACTTACTCCAACGTCCCGGCTCACTGCCGGGCCCGCGTATTCTGGCTGATTGCCGCCACCAAGGCACCTGTCCAATTCAGCCGAAAACCCTGTCTGGCACTGCCCTTCCAGAGCCCATGCGACAAAAGTCATGGCCCCGCAAATTGACACACCAATCACAAGGCCTCTAATCTAGCCAGCAGACATTGTAAATTGGTATTACCAATTATCCAATGCCAGCGTTCGGCGGTTGATCTCCGTGGCGCTGCAAGGCCTTTCGAACAGAAAGCCTTGAGCTGGTGAGCTGTGCGATTCAATCGTCAGCATCGACCAGACGCTCGCCAACCCGACGTCGAATCGAAGCCGCGCACACAGAACACCGGGCCTTACCAACAATAATTAAGGGGCCTCCCGACATGCAGACATGGCAACAGCTCTACACACCGCTTGGCAGCCTCGGCCTTTCCGCCGCAGCCGCACTGATCCCGATCGTATTCTTCTTCCTGGCACTGGCCGTATTCCGGCTCAAAGGCCATATCGCAGGCAGCATTACCCTGGCGCTGTCGATGCTGGTGGCGATCTTCGCCTTCCAGATGCCGACCGACATGGCGCTGGCAGCAGCAGGCTATGGATTCGCCTACGGACTGTGGCCCATCGCGTGGATCATCGTGGCGGCCGTGTTTCTCTACAAACTGACGGTCAAGAGTGGTCAGTTCGAGATCATTCGCAGCTCGGTCATGGCCATCACCGATGACCAGCGTTTACAGGTATTGCTGATCGCCTTCTGCTTCGGTGCCTTTCTGGAAGGTGCGGCGGGTTTCGGGGCACCGGTCGCCATCACCGCCGCCTTGCTGGTGGGCCTCGGCTTGAACCCGCTCTACGCCGCCGGCCTGTGCCTGATCGCCAACACTGCGCCGGTTGCGTTCGGCGCGCTGGGCATTCCGATCATCGTGGCAGGACAGGTCTCTGGACTGGATGCATTCAAGATCGGTGCGATGGCAGGTCGTCAATTGCCCTTCCTGTCGATCTTCGTACCGTTCTGGCTGATGTTCATGATGGACGGTGTGCGTGGCGTAAAGGAGACCTGGCCCGCCGCGCTGATCGCAGGCACCACCTTTGCGATCACCCAATTCCTGACCTCCAACTTCGTCGGACCGGAACTGCCGGACATCACGTCGGCACTGGTCAGCATCGTCTCGCTGACACTGTTCCTGAAAGTCTGGCAGCCGCAGCGCGCATCCGACACAGTCGTGGTCAGCGGCGGCTCGGCAGTGATCATGGGCGGCCCGGGCGGACTCAACAAACCCCGCGCTTCGGTGGCGTCGCCCTACAGCCTCGGCCAGATTATCAAGGCCTGGTCGCCGTTCCTGATCCTGACCGGCATGGTCACGATCTGGACACTGAAACCGTTCAAGGCGCTGTTTGCCGCCGGTGGCGCCCTACAGGCCTTCACCTTCAACATCCCGGTGCCGCACCTGGATCAGTTGGTGATAAAAACCGCCCCGATTGTCGCGAACGTGACTGCGATGCCTGCGGTGTACAAGTTCGACCTGATCGCCGCTTCGGGCACCGCGATTCTGTTCTCGGCCATCATCGCGATGCTGGTCCTGCGCATTACTCCGAAGATTGGTCTGACCACTTTCAAGGAAACCCTGATCGAGCTGCGCTGGGCAATCGTGTCCATCGGCATGGTGCTTGCTTTTGCCTTTGTCATGAACTACTCAGGCATGTCCTCGACCCTGGCGTTGGTTCTGGCCGGAACAGGCGCGGCCTTCCCGTTCTTCTCGCCGTTCCTCGGCTGGCTGGGCGTGTTCCTGACCGGTTCCGATACCTCAGCCAACGCGCTGTTCGGCTCGCTGCAGGCCACCACCGCTCACCAAATCGGCGTCAGCGACGTGTTGATGGTCGCTGCAAACTCCAGCGGCGGCGTGACCGGCAAGATGATCTCGCCACAATCCATCGCCGTGGCCTGCGCTGCGACCGGGCTGGTCGGCAGGGAATCGGACCTGTTCCGCTTCACGCTCAAGCACAGCCTGTTTTTCGCCACCATCGTCGGCTGTATCACCTACGCCCAGGCGTACTGGTTCACCGGCATGCTGGTTCATTGATACCTGAATGAAGCACCACTGGCGCCGAAATGACCCGTCGGCGCCAGCCATTCATAACCGGGCCCACCCGGAGACTCAAACTGATGAGTACGCTTTTTCACAACGCCGCACCCAACCCAACAGCCAACGCCACCCGCGTCGCGCCTGCTCGTCATGCGCCGCGTGAATACCCGACCGACAAACCGAAACGCGTTTATCTGTTCGGCACCTGCGTCGTGGACCTGTTTTTTCCGGACGCCGGAATGGACGCCATCCACCTGCTCGAACGCGAAGGCATCGAAGTGGATTATCCACAGGCGCAAAGCTGTTGCGGGCAACCGGCCTACACCTCGGGCTACACCGATCAGGCCCGCGAAGTCGCCCGCGCTCAGCTCGCACTGTTCAAAGGCGACGATCCGGTTGTCGTACCGTCCGGTTCTTGCGCCGGCATGTTTCGCGAACATTACCCCGACCTGTTCAAGGACGAGCCCGAGATGCTCAAGCACGTCCAGCACCTCGCCGCCCGCACCTATGAACTGACCGAATTCCTGCTGCACGTCTGCAAGACGCGCCTGAACGACCACGGCCAGCCCACCCGCATCGCCCTGCACACCTCATGCTCGGCACGCCGCGAAATGAACACCCACCTGCACGCCCGTGAACTGCTGGCGCAACTGGGCAACGTCGAGCGCGTCGATCACGACCATGAAAGCGAATGCTGCGGTTTCGGTGGGACCTTCAGCGTGCGCATGCCGGACATTTCCGGCGCGATGGTCGCCGACAAGACCCGCGCATTGAAGGAATCAGGCGCCGACCAGATCCTCACCGCCGACTGCGGCTGCCTGATGAACATCAACGGCTCGCTGGAAAAACAGCGCGAATCCATCCGCGGCCAGCATCTGGCGAGCTTTCTCTGGCAACGCACCGGAGGTCAGCGATGAACATGCAGACCCGCATTCCCGCCGTCGAAATCCATCAGCCGGACTTTCGCGAGCGCGCCCATGAAGCGCTGGGCGATCCACAACTGCGCGGCAATTTCCGCCGCGCCATGGATTCGCTGATGACCAAACGCGCAGCGGCATTCAGCAACCCGGACGAGCGCGAAGACCTGCGCTCGCTGGGCAACGCCATACGCGCCCGCGCCCTCTCCAAACTGCCCGACCTGCTGGAGCAACTGGAACGCAACCTGATCCGCAACGGCGTGCAGGTGCACTGGGCGGAAACGGTCGAGGAAGCCAACGCCATCGTGCTGTCCATCGTCGAAGCCCATGAAGCGAAACAGGTGATCAAGGGCAAGTCGATGGTCAGCGAAGAAATGGAGATAAACGACTTCCTCGGCGAGCGCGGTATCGAGTGCCTGGAAGCGGACATGGGCGAATACATCGTGCAGATGGACCACGAAAAGCCCTCGCACATCATTATGCCCGCCATCCACAAGAATGCCGGCCAGGTCGGCAAGCTGTTCCACGACAAGCTCGGCGTGGAATACACCACCGATGTCGATCAGTTGATCCAGATCGGCCGTCGCGTGCTGCGCCAGAAATTCTTCGAAGCCGACATCGGCGTCTCGGGCGTCAACTTCGCAGTCGCGGAAACCGGGACGCTGCTGCTGGTGGAAAACGAAGGCAACGGCCGGATGGTTACCAGTGTGCCGCCCGTGCACATCGCCGTGACCGGGATCGAAAAGGTCGTCGAAAACCTGCGCGATACCGTGCCGCTGCTGTCCTTGCTGACCCGTTCCGCGCTGGGCATTCCGATCACCACCTACGTCAACATGATCTCCGGCCCGCGCAAGGCCCATGAACTGGACGGCCCGCAGGAAGTGCATCTGGTGCTGCTGGACAACGGCCGCAGCCAGGCATTTGCCGACAGCGAACTGCGCCAGACACTGAACTGCATTCGCTGCGGCGCGTGCATGAACCACTGCCCGGTCTATACCCGCGTCGGCGGTCATACCTATGGTGAGGTCTATCCCGGCCCCATCGGCAAGATCATCACGCCGCACATGGCAGGCCTGGCGAAAGTCCCGGATCACCCCAGCGCGTCGTCCCTGTGCGGCGCGTGCGGCGAAGTCTGTCCAGTGAAGATTCCGATCCCGGCGCTGTTACGGCGTCTGCGCGAAGAAAACGTCAAAGCACCCGATGCGCCAAACCGGGTCATGCGCGATCAAGGCGGCAAGTTTTCGCGCAAAGAGCGCTTCATCTGGAACGCTTGGTCGAAGCTCAACACATCACCCTCGCTGTATCGCCTGTTCGGCTTTTTCGCCACTCGGCTGCGCAGCCTGACGCCCGGCAACGTCGGCCCTTGGACGCAAAACCACAGCGCACCGAAACCCGCCGCCCGCTCACTGCACGAGCTGGCACGCGAGCATCTGACACGGAAGTCTGGAGACCAGCCATGAATGCCAAGCACAACATCCTCGCCAAACTGCGCAACAGTCTCAGCGGCACCACACCGGTGGCCGACAATTTCGACGAGGCACTGGTGACCGAGCCGTGGCGCTACGCTCCGGAAAGTCGGGTCGCCCAACTGCGCAAACTGATGGAAGCCGTACACACCGAGATTCACCTGTGCAGCGATCAGGACTGGCCGCGTCGGCTGGGCGAACTGGTCAGGGACCGCCAGCTACCCAGCCTGCTGATTGCGCCGGGCACGCCACACGGTCGCCGGGTCAGCGAGTACTGGGCCGTGCAACCCGACCTGCCCGCGCTCAAGGCCTATGACCGGCCCATCGAAGAATGGAAAAAAGACCTGTTCGACGACACGCCCGCCAGCTTCACCACCACCCTGGGCGCAATCGCCGCCACCGGCAGCCTGATCATCTGGCCCACCCGCGAAGAGCCACGCCTGATGAGCCTCGTGCCACCGGTGCATTTCGCCCTGCTCAAGGCCAGCGAGATCTACGACAACCTCTACGAAGCACAGCTCAAGCAGAACTGGGCGGGCGGCATGCCGACCAACGCGCTGCTGGTGTCCGGCCCGTCGAAGACCGCCGACATCGAACAGGTCCTGGCATATGGCGCTCATGGTCCCAAAGACCTGATTGTCTTGATCGTGGAGGACGCATGAGTCTGCCCGCTGCATTTCTGGACAGCGTCCGCCGTCTGATCCCGCAGAAGCGTCGCTTCGATGACCCGCTCTCGACCCTGGCATTCGGCACTGACGCCAGCTTCTACCGCCTGATTCCGAAACTGGTGATCCGCGTCGAGTCCGACGACGAAGTCATCGCGCTGCTCAAGCTGGCCCAAGCCGAAAAGGTCGCGATCACCTTTCGCGCCGCAGGCACCAGCCTGTCCGGCCAGGCAATCAGCGACTCGGTGCTGTTGGTGTTGGGCGACAACTGGAACGGCCGCGAACTGCGCGATCAGGGCGCACAAATCCGCCTGCAACCGGGCGTCATCGGCGCGCAGGCTAATGCCTGGCTGGCACCGTTCGGACGCAAGATCGGCCCGGACCCGGCCTCGATCAACGCCTGCAAAATCGGCGGCATCGTCGCCAACAACGCCAGCGGCATGTGCTGCGGCACAGCGCAAAACACCTATCACACGCTCGCAGGCATTCGTCTGATTCTGGCCGACGGCACCCTGCTCGACACCGAAGACGCCACCAGCGTCGCCGCATTTCGCACCAGCCACGCAGATCTGCTCAACAACCTGGAGCGCCTGGCACGAGAAACCCGCGCCAATTCCGAACTGGCCGCCAGAATTCGCCACAAATACCGTCTGAAAAACACCACCGGCCTGTCACTCAATGCGCTGGTGGACTTCGACGAACCGCTGGATATCCTCAGCCATTTGCTGGTCGGCTCCGAAGGCACGCTGGGGTTCATCAGCGCCGTGACTTACAACACCGTGGTCGATCACCCACACAAGGCGTCGGCGCTGATCGTGTTTCCGGATGTGGAGACCTGCTGCAACGCTGTCACCGTCCTCAAAACCCAGCCGGTGGCAGCCGTCGAACTGCTCGACCGACGCAGCCTGCGCTCGGTGCAGGACAAACCGGGCATGCCGGGCTTCGTGCGAGAGCTGTCTGCAAATGCCTGTGCCCTGCTGATCGAAGCCCGCGCTGCCTCACGCGTGCTGCTCGATGAACAATTGCTGCAGATCATGGCGTCGCTGGCTGCCTTCCCGGTCGAAAAGCAGGTGGACTTCACCCACGACCCGCAGGAAAACGCCCGCCTCTGGGCCATCCGCAAAGATACCTTCCCTGCCGTCGGTGCCGTGCGCCAGACCGGCACCACGGTCATCATCGAAGACGTGACCTTCCCCGTCGAACAACTGGCCATGGGCGTGCGCCGCCTGATCGAGCTGTTCGACAAACACCACTACGACGAAGCCATCCTGTTCGGCCATGCGCTGGAGGGCAACCTGCACTTCGTCTTCACGCAGGGCTTCAACAACCCCGATGAAATTGCCCGTTACCAGGCGTTCATGGACGACGTGGCGCAACTGGTCGCGGTTGAATTCGGCGGCTCGCTCAAGGCCGAGCACGGCACCGGTCGCAACATGGCGCCCTTCGTCGAGAAGGAATGGGGCAGCGACGCCTATCAACTGATGTGGCAACTCAAACGCCTGCTCGACCCCAGCGGCATTCTCAACCCTGACGTGGTGCTCAGCACCGATCCGCACATTCATCTGAAACACCTGAAACCGATGCCCGCCGCCGACGAGATCGTCGATAAATGCATCGAGTGCGGCTTCTGCGAACCGGTCTGCCCGTCCAACGGACTGACCCTCAGCCCGCGACAGCGCATCGTCATCTGGCGCGACATCCAGGCGAAGAAACGCGCCGGAACCGACACCCGACAACTGGAGCGCGACTATCACTACCAAGGCATCGACACCTGCGCCGCGACCGGCCTGTGCGCCCAGCGCTGCCCCGTCGGCATCAACACCGGCGAGCTGGTGAAAAAGCTGCGCAGCCAGGAAGCCAACCACAGCAAAACCGCAACCTGGCTGGCGCACAACTTCAAGACCGCCCTGCAAGGCGCACGCTTCACCCTGCACGCCGCCAATGGCGCACGCATGCTGCTGGGCGCGCCACGACTCGCAAAACTGTCGGCGTCGTTAAGCAAACGGTCGGCCGGACGCGTCCCGCAATGGACACCCGCCATGCCCCAGGCTGAACACTCGATCCACTTCACAGCGCCGGTTGACGACCAGCGTCCACGCGTGGTCTATCTCGCCGCCTGCGTCTCCCGCGTCATGGGGCCTTCCGCAGGCGACAGAGAACAGTCATCACTGCTCGACAAAACCCGCAGCCTGCTGGAAAAAGCCGGTTATCAGGTGGTATTCCCCGACGATCAGGACAACCTGTGCTGCGGTCAGCCGTTCGCCTCGAAAGGCTACAACGAACAGGCCGAAGACAAACGCCAACAGTTGCTCGCCGCCCTGACCAAAGCCAGCCGCGGCGGCCTCGACCCCATCTATTGCGACACAAGCCCCTGCACCCTGCGCCTGATGCAAGACCTCAAGAACACGCGCCTCGACCTATACGACCCGGTGCGCTTCATCCGCACCCACCTGCTGGACAAACTCACCTTCATCCCCCAGCAGGAACCCATCGCCGTCCACGTCACCTGCAGCACCCAACACCTGGGCGAAAGCCAGGCATTGATCGACGTGGCCAGGTTATGCAGCGTGAACGTCGTCATCCCGGAAGGCATTCATTGCTGCGGCTTCGCGGGCGACAAAGGCTTCACGACACCGGAACTGAACGCCCATTCGCTGCGCACGCTCAAGGATGCCGTGCAGTTCTGCCACGAGGGCATTTCCACCAGCCGCACCTGTGAAATCGGCCTGTCGCAACACGGCGGAATCGACTACCACGGGCTGGTGTACTTGGTGGATCGCGTGACCACGGCAAAATCGCATGATCAAGGCATAAAGCCGTAGATCGCCCCATTTTGGTGCCTTATGTGCACCAGATGGCTTTTTCGAATGAGCCTGAAAATAAATAGAACCCCTGCGTTTCACCACAGTCCATCTTCTAGGCCCGGCGACTGAACGGGCCCACAGAAACCTCGGGCGACGGCACCATTGACCGGCCACACCGAGTCCACAGGCTATAAGGAGAGACACATGAAGCGTACCGCCCTCACTGGATTGTTCCTCAGCGCTGCACTGTTGGCTTCGCCGGTTTTTGCTGCAGATGATTTGTGCGGCGCCAATCTGCAAGCCCTCAAGGATGCGCAGACTTCGTCCGGCACCAACCTGAGCCCCGACGTGAAAGAAATGCTCGAAAAAACCGAGAAAGATGCCATGGCTGCGAAGGCAAAAGGCGATGAGAAGAAGTGTGTCGAACTGACCACCCAGACGCTCACCCGCTTGAAAGGCATCGGTTCGGGCAGCGAAGGCGCCAGCAAGTAATCATCCCCACAAGGCCAGCCGTCGCGGCTGGCCTTGACGGACGCAACACATGGGTCGACGTGCCTCGCCGATTGGCGTACACTCCGCCCAGCGACTGCGAAAGCAGTCTCGGGGCCGATTAGGATTCGACGCCGGTGATGAAACTTTAGGTGCATGCCGAGTTGGTAACAGAACTCGTAAATCCACTGTTGCAACTTTCTATAGTTGCCAATGACGAAACCTACGGGGAATACGCTCTCGCCGCGTAAGCGGTGCTAGCCTTCCTTCTGGTAGCTTCGGCTCCAGCAATCATCAGGGGATGCCTGTAAACCCGAAATGATTGTCATATAGAACAGGATCGTCGCCTAGTACGTTGTGGACGAAGCGACTAAAACTTACACAACTCGCCCAAAGCACCCTGCCCGTCGGGTCGCTGAGGGTTAACTTAATAGACACGGCTAAGCATGTAGTACCGACAGCGGAGTACTGGCGGACGGGGGTTCAAATCCCCCCGGCTCCACCAAATTGAAAAAGACGTCCTTGGACGTCTTTTTTTGTGTCTGAAATTCAGTGAATACGGGGCTTCAGGGCTATTGATGGCTTTCTCAGTTTTTTGAGTTCTGTCGTTTTGTGTGTACCAAAGGATTCCAAGGAATCCGGTTCTAGTTCTTGAATACCAAAACTGTGCCAAAGAGCGATTGGGTACGCCAATGACCTCCGCCATGCGCTCAACCGCAGGCCCGAGAAACCAACCCAGTGCCAGCACCGGATAAGGCTGGGCCACGGGATTCGACTCAATCAGCGGTCGAGGTGGTTGTGGTAGTTCATGCTTCGGATCTAACTGCTGCATGGGTCCTCTCCTCGTTCATTGCTGGTTGTCCTCACGTAGTCCCGCCACGGTTGTTGAGTGTTATCAGGGATCAAGGCCCCTGCTGTCTGTGAGGTGCTCACTGACGCGGAACGAACGGCTCCTTACAACCGGGAGCGAGGGCATAACCCATGAATCTGGCCTCCTTAGTCGCATCCGAAGATGCGGGCGGGTAGAGGCTGTGCCGACTGACGAGTTCGGCACCTGGAGATCCTGAGTGAGAGAAGGCAACAACATTGACACCTGGGGCATGCCTGACTGTCAGTCAGGTGCAGCCTTTCCATGGGCTGCGGCACCGGTGCCTGTGTCGTTGCGGATGGCGACGAATCGGAGTTGTCAGGCCGATTGTCACGAGGAGAGATGCGGCAATGTCTTTTGCGACGTGGCTTGCAGCAGTGGTACGAGCGCCCGTCTCTTTCCTGGAGAAAGAGACGGGCGAGGTCTGGCGCAGCGAAGTGTGCCAATAGGTGAGGTTGCTGCAATGCAGCGAGGTAGGTCCATCGCCTGCCGCAATGGGCAGATTTGTCGAGTAGGCATCCATCACTCTTGGGGAGTGACCGTGCGAGCCGCCGGACGCTAATCGCACTTGGGGAAGAACCACCACGCAAGTGGCGTAGCCTTCAAGGTTCTGACTACCTGGGCTGGTGCTGTCAACGACAGCGATCCGTGCGCCAATTGTTATACCCCCTCGAATAGGTGGTCAAGTATCACGACCAAAGCGCGCAAAAAGTGGCGACAGTCGCCACTTTTGTCGCCACGCTCCCGGCCCTGTTCTGCATGGGTTGTCGCCACTGTCGCCTGTGTCGCCATATCTCAAGTCATGACCCCACGACAAGATTCGCTCTCACACTGGAGCTGTACTCGATAACGATCGTGACTCATTTCTGACGGGTAAAAGATGGCGTGACGCTAATCAAATTTGAAATAGGAGGGCGAACGAGGTGACTTCGAGAAAAAAGCGAGTGAACCCTCCGATCGGCGCGATCAAAGATCGCTGGATCAGAGGGTTTGGCCGGAAAAGCAAATCTCAAACGTCAAATAAAGCTCCAAGAGCTAAAGTTCATATTTTTTTATACGCTTCCACCCACACCTTTGAACTTCTCGACAAACGCGGCGATCTTTTGGAAGACGCTCTGTTTCTTGGTCAGATATTGCGGGTTCAGCGGGCTCATCTTGGGCAGCACAGCGTTCAGTTCCGTGCCGCTGTCGCTGGCGAACTCCCTCCTGAGTGAAGTAGCGATATAGCGCCGTGCCGCTTCGGCATTTAGGTTCTCGGCACTGACCAACTCCTGCGCCTCACGCAGCTGCTCCGCTTGAGCAAAGATGAAGAAGGCGTCGATAACACTAGCCTTGTCGCCAATCTGGTCCAGATCAGTCTGATTGATGAAGTCCACCAGCAAGCTCTCTTTGGCGCGGTTGTCTAAGCTCGCGCGAATCACGCGGCGCACTTCATCCACTAGATCTGACTTGCTCTTGATCCTTTTGTTGTGATCGAAGATCAGCTCCAGAATGTAATCTAGGTTGATTTCTTGCGATTTGAGCAGGTCCACCTCAAACACGACGTCATCCCAGTCGATGGTGGATTTTTCCATCTCAGCCCCCGCCTTTTCACGACGCAACCAGTCGCGCACGTCGTTGTAGGTGGAGCGGTAATCCTGAGCTTTCCGCTCAGCCGGGAGTGTGATGGCTGCCAGTGTGGTCAAATCGTCATCAGTCAGATAGTGCTTGGCCTTGAACGTCTCAACCGCTGCCGGGTCGGTCATATCGACGTTTTGCAATTCCTTCAGGCTGGCGAACTCGTCATAGTTCTGCAGTACGTTCTCTACGCGCAAATACTCGCCAAATAGCTTGGCGAAGGCCTTTTTGTCAGCTTCCTTTTCAATGGCTGCCGGGTCGGGGAAGCGTGTTTCAAGGTCCTTCACCACGTCTACAAAGCCGCGCCGCACCTCACCGGTGGCCACATCGGTGAAGCCCTCCATATATTCCTTGTAGCTTTTCTCCAGCACCACATTCTTGGTGTTCTTGTCGCCAAACAAGGTGATGGCGTCGATCGTCGCCTGTTCCAGATCGCGGAAGGTGACGATGTTGCCGAAGGTTTTCGTGGCGTCAAAAATACGGTTGGTGCGGGAATAGGCCTGCATCAGCCCGTGGTAGCGCAGATTCTTGTCCACAAACAAGGTGTTCAGAGTAGGCGCATCAAAGCCCGTCAGGAACATACCCACCACGATCAGCAAGTCGATCTGCTTGGCTTTGACTTGCTTGGCTAGGTCGCGATAATAGTTCTGGAAACCATCGCTATCGACGCTGAAGTTAGTTTTGAACAGCGCGTTGTAGTCCGAGATGGCTGCACTCAAAAACTCTTTGGCGCTGCTGTTCATGGCCGACACATCAAAACTTTCGTCCTGAATTTCGCCCGCTGAATCCTGCTCTTCGTTGGCGGCAAACGAGAAGATAGTGGCCACTCTCAGCGGCTTGTCGCTGTTCTTTTGCAGCGCCCTGAAGCTCTCGTAGTACAGCTTGGCAGCATCCACGCTGCTGACAGCGAACATGGCGTTGAACCCCTTATTGCCGGCTTGCAGGCGATGGGTCTTCTGCCGGTAGTTGTTCATGATGTACTGGGTGATCTCACGGATGCGGTCGGGGTGCAGCAAGGCCTGTTTGTTTTCAGCTGCGCTGAGCTTTTTCTCGTCCTGCTCGGTTTCGATGGCCTTGAACTGTGGGCGGACATCGTTGTAGTCCACCTTGAACTTCAGCACCTTTTCATCGCGAATCGCATCGGTGATCACATACGAATGCAATTCGCGGCCAAACACGCTGGCGGTGGTGTCAGCACCAAGTGCATTTCCTTTACGGATTAATTTGCCATCAACAATGTCATCGCCGAAAATCGGCGTGCCGGTGAAGCCGAATTGATAGAACCGCTTGAACTTCTTCTTCAGGTTCTTCTGTGCTTCACCAAACTGGCTGCGGTGGCACTCGTCAAAAATGAATACCACTTGCTTGCCGTAGATGGATAAGTCGCCTTCGCTTTTCATCAGGTTGTTGAGTTTCTGGATGGTAGTGACGACAATCTTGTTGTCATCCTTCTCTAGGTTGCGCTTCAAACCAGCGGTGCTATCTGAGCCATTTACGCTGTCCGGTGAAAAGCGCTGGTACTCCTTCATGGTCTGGTAGTCCAGATCCTTGCGGTCCACCACGAAGAACACCTTGTCAATGAACTCCAGCTCAGTGGCAAGACGCGCCGCCTTGAAACTGGTCAAGGTCTTGCCGGAGCCGGTGGTGTGCCAGATGAAGCCACCGCTTTCCGTATTGCTCCAGTTCTTAGCCTGGTACGAGCAGTTGATCTTCCACAGAATGCGTTCCGCGGCAGCAATCTGGTAAGGGCGCATCACCAGCAGCGTGTTGCTGACATCAAACACCGAGTAGTGGAGCAGCACATTGAGTAGCGTGTGCTTCTGGAGGAAGGTGGCCGTGAGGTCTTTTAGGTCTTTGATCAGACCGTTGTCCGCCTTCGCCCAGTTCATGGTGAAGTCGAAGCTGTTCTTGTTGCGCTGCGTGGTGTTGGCGAAGTAACGGCTGTCGGTGCCGTTGGAGATCACGAACAGCTGCAGATATTTGAATAAGGAATGCTCGCTGTTGAAGCTTTCCTTGCTGTAGCGATGCACCTGATTAAAGGCTTCACGAATCGCTACGCCACGCTTCTTCAACTCTACCTGTACCAGCGGCAAACCATTGACCAGAATCGTCACGTCATAACGGTTGGCGTGACTGCCAGCCTGCTCAAACTGCTTGATCACCTGTACTTTGTTGCGGGCGATGCTCTTTTTGTCCAGCAGATATATATTTTGGATGCTCCCATCGTCAAAGACGAAGTCGTGAATATAATCGTCGTGAATCTTACGCGTTTTCTCGACGATGCCATCGCTGGGCTTGTCCAGCCAGGTTTCAACAAATCGCAGCCACTCACCCTCCGCAAACTGCACGTTATTGAGCGCTTGCAGTTGCACGCGCACATTGACCAGTAAAGCCTCCGGCGTGGTTACGCTCTGCAAAAATTCATAACCCTGATTTTTCAAGTCTTGGATGAATTCGCGCTCCAGATCGCCTTCACTCTGGTAGCTTTCTGCGACGCTCCATTCTTTGTTGTATTTATCCAGAACGATAAAACTGTTGGATTCAGCAATAGCTTTGTAATTAGTCATTTAGTGCTTCCTGCTTCCTGAATCCGTAGGTATCAATTAAATACTCCACCAACTCCTCCAGTTTCTTCTTGTCTTTTTCTTCAACATCTGAAACTTCCTCACCTGCATGGGCGGAGTGGCTAGAAAGATTCATAATTCTGCTAGCAAACGGGTTGGGAGTGCCTTCAGCTGTTTTATCGAGAAGGCTCTCCCAGCGATTATGGCCTAGGAATGTGGCGGTTTTTTCCAAGATATTCCTTAAAAAGCCAAAGTGATACTTTTTAACTTGATCTGATTTTATTGCTTTCCTGACCTCTGACAATAAAAACAAATGATAAGAAAATGGATGATCATTAGCTGTGGCAAGATCAAAAGTTCCGTCAACCCTTTTATCTAACCTGTATTTTTCTGATTGGCCGCGCTTATAAATCCACGCAGAAGCTCCATCCTGGCCGAGCTTTTTAAGATCGTTATTCAATTCATTGTGTAAAACATTATAAAATAGCGGGCTATGTGTTGTGATGACAAACCTTAACCCATTGCCTTCAGTGTAGGCACTGCGCTTTATTAAGCTTGCTAAATCAACAGCCAGCTCAATCAAGTGGGTATCGTCGAGCGAGCTCACTGGATCATCAATAAAAACGTACTCTAAACTATCAAACTGATTATCATCACGTTTAGCAGGAATGGGCTCATCCAGGATCGATGTAACCTCCTCCAACAGCGTATAAAAAATACTCCAGACAAAGTTACTTTCTTCGCCTTTAGAGATTTTTATGCTGCCCGTTCGCTCTGTTCCACGATCATAGGAGAACGCTACTTCTGGAAAGGTTTTTGTTACTAACAACTTCCCATCTTTACTTATTTGCTTGTCATGCTCTATGAAAATTGGCGTGAGCTTGTCATCCGTATAGCGCTGAAAGTTCTCAATGATATTTCTATCCTGTCCGCGGTCTCTTAGAATCCAATCCGTAAATGAATTTGGCTGAATTCTCAGTATTGGCTCAGCGTCTTTTTCCAGATCGTTATCCCAATAAAACAAGTCTTCAGTGAAGGCATTGTAATAGAGGATTTTATTGCGCGACAACTCAGACTGATCGGCTCCTCCGCCATTTTCTTTGGGTGCGATTAGCTGCTTGAATTCCCGCGATAGGCGTGTCTTGCCCGTACCATTGAAGGCGTAGATCAACTGCACCTTCTTGTTGGTATCTTTCAGTTGCTGGGCAATTACTGTCAGCGTCTTGCTCATATCAGGCTATCACCTCTTCTGACCTGGGAAGTTTCAACAGTAGATCGCGGTAATACTCGTATTGTTTTTTGCGGATTGTGAGCTCGGTTGTAAGCTCGGTTGTAAGCTCGGTTTTGATCGCTGTAAATGCGTCCAGAATGCGGACGATTTCGGCTTGGCTTTCCAGCGATTTTTTGGGGTTCTCTGGACAGGGAATGGGGATTTTAAAATCCTTCACCTTTGCATCTGAAATAGCGGGATACGCTGATCCACTTTGGTGTTCCTCAACATAAGCCTTGAAGTCAGAAGAGGCAATCCAATGCAAAATCCATTTAGGTAATACTTCTGCTTTCTTTGCGCGCAAAACGCAGTACCCGGTGCTTGCAACTTCACCGGCGTACTCATCATCGATTAAGCAATAGCGTTGTTGGGCTGGACGAGTTGTTGCGAAAATCACGTCATCTTTTTCAACAAGCTTTTGCGCCCGACTTGGTGCATTGCTATGCGTCACTTCGGGTGTTTCGGTTATTGTCTTCGTTTCAATATTTACAGAGGTGAGATCAATATATCGGTAGGTACGATTTGCCTCGCGCCACTTAATATTGATCGTGGGCAGCGTTAATTCCCTCAGCGTTTTCCACTTCACATCAACGCCATCCAGCAGCTTGTCCAAAAAATTCCTGCCGCTCATGCCTCCGGCTAGCTCCTCGCCTTCAATCTCGGCGACGGTGGCGTCAATGTCTTTGCGTAGATGGTCAATTTTGGCGACGGTGGTTTTCAGTTCGGCATTGAGTTTTGCAATATCCACCACCTCGCGGTTGTCCCTGACTTCGATGTAGTTGCTGACCGACAGGTTGTAGTCGCTTGCGGCCACCTTCTCGAACGGGACGGATTGGGCGAAGTGTGCCACGTTCATCTTGCTATCGAAGGCCTGCATGATCTGTTCGATGTGTGCGTCCAGCAGCACGTTGTTATTGGTTTCCTTTTTGAACAAGCTGCTGGCGTCGATGAACTGGGTAGTGGTGTCAGTCTTGTGTTTGGAGAGCACCAGAATATTCACTGCGATGGTGGTACCGTAGAACAGGTTAGGTGCCAGCGAAATCACGGTTTCGACATAGTTGTTATCCACCAGATATTGGCGAATTTTTTGCTCTGCACCGCTCCGGTAGAAGATGCCG
This sequence comes from Pseudomonas sp. AC016, assembly GCF_979253365.1. Taxonomy (NCBI): domain Bacteria; kingdom Pseudomonadati; phylum Pseudomonadota; class Gammaproteobacteria; order Pseudomonadales; family Pseudomonadaceae; genus Pseudomonas; species Pseudomonas sp. AC016. The sequence goes on along the minus strand of NZ_CEEDCC010000001.1, from coordinate 4,179,129 downwards.
GGGAAACAAACAATAGCGGCGCGGCCCTTGCTGGAGAGGTAGCTGAGTGCGTGCAACACAAAGGCAAAGTCGGCCTTGGATTTTGGTGCGAGCACACCCGCCGGAGCAAAGCGTTCGTCGTTGATCAGGGTGGGGTCATCCGAGCCGATCCACTTTACCGAATACGGTGGGTTGGAGACGATGGCATCGAAGGGCTTATCGACACCAAAATGCGGATCGATGAGGGTGTTGCCGAGCTGGACGTTGAACTTGTCGTAGTTGATGTTGTGCAAGAACATGTTCATCCGCGCCAGGTTGTAAGTGGTGTGGTTGATTTCTTGCCCAAAGAAGCCGTCTTCGATGATGTGCGCGGCGAAATGCTTTTTGGCTTGCAGCAGCAGCGAACCGGAACCGCACGCGGGGTCGTAAATTTTGTTGACGCTGGTTTGCTTGTGCATAGCGAGCTGCGCAATCAGCTTGGACACATGCTGCGGGGTGAAGAACTCGCCGCCGGATTTGCCGGCATTGGCCGCGTAATTGGAGATGAGAAACTCGTAGGCATCGCCGAACAGGTCGATGTGGCTGGCATCAAAATGCCCGAAATCCAGTTCGGCCACGCCTTTGAGCACAGCAGCGAGGCGGGCGTTTTTTTCTTTGACGGTATTGCCGAGGCGATTGCTGGTGGTGTCGAAGTCGGCAAACAGGCCTTTGATGTCATGCTCCGATGGGTAGCCGTTGGCGGAGCGCTCAATAGCGGCAAAGATGGAGGCCAGGTCGGTATTCAGGCTCTCGTTGGTGTTGGCACTGGCGGCAATCTTGGCAAACAGCTGGGTGGGGTAGATGAAGTAGCCCTTGGTCTTGATGGCGTCGTCTTTGATGTCTGCGGTGATGACGCTGTCGGGCAGTTCGGCATAGTTGATGCTGTCGTCACCGCCTTCAATGTAGCTGGCAAAGTTTTCACTGATAAAGCGGTAGAAGAGGGTACCGAGCACGTATTGCTTGAAATCCCAGCCATCGACGGAGCCGCGAACATCGTTGGCGATCTGCCAGATCTGGCGTTGCAGGGCGGCGCGTTGTTGGTTGCTGGTCATGCATTCTTCCTGTTAATTTTCTAGGCTTTAGTCGTTTACTGAGTGTCGCTAAGGGCCTTGCTGTGTGATTTGGAGTCGCGGCAGCTGCGCTGCCTATCCTTGTGTCAGCTCAAATAGGTCGCCTACTTGACATTCAAACAGTTGGCACAGCTTCTCAATGGCCTCCAGATCCACTTTCTGCGCCGTTTCTTTGTAGAGCAGCGTTACCGTAGCGCGGCTGAGCCCCGTTTCTCTGGCTACGTCAGCTATACGCATCTTATGCTCGCCCATTATGCGGGCGAGATGGCAGCGGATCATGACTATGCCCCTGACAATTTGTCTTCTCGTGAAACCCTGAGAGTAACACGACGCTTTTCTTAGCGTGACATTTTGTCAGTCAAACTAACATTTTTTAATGAAAACTAACTTTTAATTGGCTTTGGGCTTGCCTGGAGATCGAGCCCAAGCAGGCGATCGGCTCCAGCCGATATTAGGCAAGCGCCTTCGTGGGTTATCCCCGATCCAAGAAGCCGTAACCGACCATGCCACGCGAGACGCTGAAACCTGCGCAAGCACGGGTCGCTGTGCAGCGTATTTATGGCGTGGTAGTTCACACTTTATGACATGACATGATGGCGAGTCGCCCGAGCACCCTAAGGGCTAAAGCGATGTCCCACATTCAGCAGCCTAAACTAAGGCAACTCCCTTCCTTGCGTTAACCGGCAAGTTCGAAGTAGGGATACACCTTGATTATTAGTAGGCACCAGGAGCCTTCTTCTCGTTGATCGGTGACGCGCTTACGTCACCCGAAACCGTCCTGAAGGAATAGCCTCAAAAATCTGTATTCCAAACAGTATTCCATGAAAATTTATTAACAGAAATATACTATTTATATCAGCAAGTTATATTTCCAATTCAGATTACCCCGGCGCAACACCACGCTCAGGTGCTTTCGAAACGCGTTTAGGCTGCACACCAACTCGAAATCAAGCCCTGCCCTCTCCCCACCCACCAAGCCAGCACCAAGCCGCTAGCACATCCGAGCTATAGCCTCAGACGCCCCCATCCCCTACTTTTATCACTGCCGCTTGCCACAGGCGGTCATCCTCAAAACGTATAGGGACTTGTCATGAATAAGCTAACTCGATGGCTAGCCGTCAGCGCAGTTCTGAGCCTGCCGGGCATTACCGCTGTGCAGGCGAGTACAACTCGCGCATCAGTGATCGTTGCTGAGAAGTCTGCGACAGACCATGTCGCTGCCACGCAGGCCGCAACAAGCCCGTTTGTCACTGTGAGTCAGATAGAAAGCGCTCAACCTCTCAAAGTCGCCATTTTCCAAGACAGTTGCCAAGACCCGGATCCTTGGTACATGTTCAGTGGCATTCAAGCCATGACGTGCCTGCTCACAGGGCAGTGGTAGGTCACTGCCCAGACATGCGAGAAAGGTCTTCTGACCTCCAACATCTTCAGATTGGAAAGGCATGTGTTGATGCAGATGAAAGCCGACCCGCCCCGTTGATCGAACTCGACGTGGGCGGGCCGCACTGAATCAATGGTTCAACTGCTTGCGGAAAGCCTTGTACAACACGCCCACCACAACCTTCTCATCAAATGCCAAAATAACGGAGCCAGCGATACACGCCAGAAGCCTGCTACCTCGGTCGAGAAATTGAAGGTCGATATCGCTGACGCACTTCCCACTCGCCAGCGGACACGCCATGCACCCAAGAGCCCTCACCCTCGCCCTGTTCATCACCTTCCTCGCGTCATTCCAAGCCAACGCCGCCGACAAATCCTGCGCCGAGGCCATCGGTCAAAAACGCGCTGAGTCTCTGGTCAAACAATGCATCAACGTCTCCCCAGCAACCCATCCGCCATGCAACGCGGCCAACAGCTGCGGGATGATCAACAGTGAGGTCGACCGCGGTTGTGGTTTGTTGGCCGATGATCCGAACGCGCCTGCCTATTGCCACTTCAACCTGACCAAACCGGAAACCTTGCAGGGCGCGTTGATTACTGGCGGTGGCATCGATGACTACACCATCACGGTGCTCGTCGATGACGGCCGACGGTTCACGGCCTATTGCGATGGGCGATGCGGTGACTGGTTTGTTACCAATGATGAAAGCGAAGCGACCTTGCTGCCGCCCCTGGTTGGCAAGGCTGTGAAGGTCACTGTTGCCAGCGAGCCCAACAACGACCGCATCGCCGGGCCTGCTGCCGAGGACTCGTTGATCTTCGTGAGGAAGATTGAGTTTGTGAAGTAGTCACCGGAGCGCGGCGGCAGCTGGTATCTGTGATGGTCGGCAGAGGCCTGATCCGTTAGCCTTGGAAAAAATCAAAGCAGGACGCTAACGTGAAAACCCTTTGCGCCATCATTTTTTCTGCCGGCCTCGCAGGCTGCGGAACCATCAACACGACCTTCAGCAGTGACTCCGTGGCAGCCAATAAATTGGGCCGCTGGAAATCGAACTGCTCTTACATCCCGCGCGTTTACAGTGGCGTGTCGCTCGATTTCTGCGCGCTTAATGGAGAACCCAGAGCCTTTAGGGGTCAGGAGTTGAGACCCAGTGTGTCGCTGATACTTGCCGATATGGTGCTCTCGGGCGTGGCAGACACGCTGGTTCTGCCCTACACCATTTACCTGCAATCGGAACGTGGATCCGTCGTCGCCAGTCGGTTAAGTGACTGATCGAGGATCAGCCTGCTGATGTATGGAGACAGTAATCTCTCGGCTGATCAACGAAGCTGGCTGTACCATGCCTGATCAATACGAAGGCTTCCCGCTTAGCTGCGGGGAGCATGGTGAAAAGCAGACGCATCGCTCGCCTCGCCAGCAGCCCCCAAGAGATAGCAACCCATGCCCCAAGAAAAACTAGACCTCCTGCGACTCCAGAAACCCATCCGCGATCAGATGAACGACCTCCTCCGCGCCTTGAACGCCACCAGCACTGATGTGGCCTAATCATTCCGGACACACCCAAAGGAGCGGTACCCTACCGCTCAACGATGAGGTGTCCGATGTCAAAACGTCAGTTTCCAACCGAGTTCAGACTTGAGGCTGCGCGCCTTGTTCTTGATGCCAATTATTCAACCGCACAGGCCTGCGAGGCTATGGGTGTAGGGGCGACAGCACTGCGCCGTTGGGTTGAACAGTTAAGACAGGAGCGCGGGGGAGTAACGCCCCAGACAGCTAATGCCATGACCGCTGAACAGCAACAGATTCAAGCTCTGCATGCCAAAATTCGCAAGCTTGAAATCGAGAAGGAAATCCTAAAAAAGGCTACCGCTCTCTTGATGTCCGATTCCCTCGATCGGTGACTCTGATCGAGAAATTGAGTGAGCGCTTTACTGTGACTGACTTGTGCCGCGTGTTTGGAATGAACCGCAGCCGGTATTACGACTATCTGAAGCAGCGGGATCGAGTTGATCCCGACAGAGAACGGCTCAAGGCCGAGGCGATTCGGTTACACGCTCAAAGCCGCGGATCAATGGGCGCTCGCAGTTTGTCAGCAGCCTTGAAGGCCCTGGGCGAGTCGGTTGGCAGGTTTCTGGCAGGTCGCCTGATGGCCGAGACGGATTTGCAAAGTTGTCAGCGTCGGCCAAGGCCTTATCGGCATAGCGTCGTGCAATCCCGATTCGCAGAGAATGTGCTGGATCGCCAATTTGAAGTGTCAGCCCCCAATCAGGTCTGGTGCGGAGATATAACGTATATCTGGGCCGGTACGCACTGGGTGTATCTGGCGGCTGTACTTGACCTGTACGCCAGGAGGATCGTGGGTTGGGCGATTTCCAGCACGCCGGACTCAACGTTGACTTGCAAGGCGCTGGCATTGGCTCACGAAGCTCGAGGAAAGCCACACAAGGTCATGTTTCACTCCGACCAAGGCTGCCAGTACAGCAGCGAAATGTTCCGTACCAAACTTGAATCGCTCGGTATACAGCAGAGCATGAGCCGTCGCGGAAACTGCTGGGACAATGCCCCGATGGAACGTTTTTTTGGAAGCCTGAAGTCCGAATGGATACCCAAAAAGGGCTATCGGACCGAAGAAGAAGCCCGCCCCGATGTGCTTCGTTACGTGATCCATCACTACAATCAGGTCAGGCTCCACAGTTACAACGAATACCGCACGCCGGTGGATCAGGAAAAAATGGCGGCGTAGCTTCTATAACAGTGTCCGGAATCGGTTGACCAGATCACACTCGCGAAGACCTGGAAGCCGAGCGAGCCATCCAGATCGAACTCATCCAAAGCCTGGAAAGCACACGAAAGCTGCGCTCGTCAGACGCTGAGGCGTTGTTCATCATTTTCGATGACGCTGTGGAGGCCAAGTTGGACGAACTTCCCAAGGACTGATCCCGTCCCATACTCCATGCATGTACAAAATCACGCGCTACACTAGGGGTGGTATTAAATTTTTCGGAGATCACCATGTACGTCGATATAACGACTGTCCACGCCCGTCTGGTCAGTAAGATAACGGCATTCAATCAGATGTGGCCTCAGTGGGTGGTTCATGGTCAGGTGTGGCAGTTGCCGGTGCTGGCGCAGCAGAAGGCGCTGGATCTGATCGAGGTGCAGCCGCTGGAGGGTCAGGCGGCGATTGAGGCGGCAATTCGGGCGATGACGTTGTTTGAGCGCCTTCCCGGTCAGGCGCCGGGGACGGTGATGCGCTTGCCGGGTTATTTTGCGTTGAGCCGCAGCGTGTTGCCTTGGGTGAAGGAGATCAATCAGCTGAAGGATGACTTGATGGCGGCGGTCGAGCAGACGCGCATCGAGCTCAATCTGGCGACCACGGCGCGGTCGAAGATTCTGCGTCAGGCATTGGGGCCGATGTTCAGCATGAAGCAGTTGGGGCGTCATACGCAGGTGTTCGATATCTGCCCTCGCCTGATCGTGTTCACCTGGGCTGGCCACACGACCGGCGGCGAGCGGGTGGCGGTGAGCAAGGTTCGGGAGCAGTTGAGCAAGGCGGCCGAGCAGCAGGCTTCGAAAGACCGCGTGGCCATCGAGCAGACGTCGGCGGGTGCCGAATTGCGGCGCATCGTCAATCTGTCGGATCAGGCCAGCCTGATCAAGTACAAGAAAGTGGCGCCGCATCCCAGAGCGATGGTGTATTTCTCGGCCAGTTCCCGTTACGACGCGATGATCCACAGCAACCTGCCGATGTTCGTGCTAGCGGGCGAGGAGCCCATCGACGTGCATGAGCTTCGTCACTTCAACCGACATACGCGCCAGGCTGAGCGGCCTGACAAGAAGCCGCGTATCGAGGTGATTCCGCGCATGAATCTGTTTTTGAATCCGGATGATCTGGTGGGTCAGCGCAAGTCGGCTGCGGTGGTCAGCAAGCCGAGCGCGGTGGCGTCGACTTACTCGGATCGGAATCAGAACAAGTCGGAGGATGAGTAAACCCGGGGACGACTCCTGCCATGGATACATGAGTTGTCTGGCAGGAGCGACTAATAAAAAGAAACCGCTGGTTATTAACCTGCTCGTTCAACAAACATAAAAATCCGATGAACAGTGGTTGCCTTTCTAATTATTGAACAGTTTTGAACGAATACATCTACGATATCTTGATCCATTTTTCCAACTACATCTGGCGAGATGAGCAAAGCCATTTTTAAATACGGCCAAGAGCACAGTAATAAGTCAGACTTTTCAAGTCGTTAATTACCTTCACGAATAACGTTAAAACAACCTTCACTTCCCTCGAAATTCACCCAGTCGGTACTCGATAACGGTCAGTTCCACACTTGATTTCCATACAGAACGTTATCACCACTAACCAACAAAAAAGGGCCGTCACATGGACGGCCCTTTTCGTTACGATGACGGCTCGAGTTATATCTTGAAGCTGGCCACCAGCTGTTTCAAACGTCCGGCCTGTTGGGAAAGTGCCGCGCAATCCTTGAGGGTTTCGTTGAGGTTGGCGACGCCCTGCTGGTTGAGCGAGTTGATCTGGTTGATGTCGATGTTGAGCGTTTCCACCACGGCGGTCTGCTCTTCGGTCGCGGCGGCAACCGACTGGTTCATGCCGTCGATTTCGCCGATGCGGCGGGTCACATCGCGCAGGCGGTTGCCGGCCTGGTTGGCGACTTCGACGCTGCCCTGGCTGGATGCCTGGCTCTCGTTCATGTTCACCACCGCGTCCTGCGAGCCGGTCTGCAGCTCGCCGATCATCTTGTGGATCTCGTCGGCAGACACCTGAGTGCGGTGCGCAAGGTTACGCACTTCATCGGCCACCACGGCAAAGCCACGACCGGCTTCACCGGCGCGCGCAGCTTCGATGGCGGCGTTGAGGGCCAGCAGATTGGTCTGCTGCGAGATGCCTTTGATCACGTCCAGAATCTGCCCGATGTTGTCGGTGCTGGCGTTGAGCTGGGCGATCTGGGTGCAGGAATCGCTGATCTTGGTCGACAGCTCGCTCATGGCATGGATGGTTTTTTCCACCACCACCTGACCGTCTTCGGCCTGGGTGCGCGCTTCGCTGGCCTGGATGGAGGCATCCGAGGCATTGCGGGCGATTTCCTGGGTGGCAGCGCCCAGTTCGTTGATGGCTGCGGCGACGCTGTTGGTGCGCGCGCTCTGCTCGTCGAAGCCGATGATCGATGAGTTGGACGACTGCACCACGCGCTGCGACAGGTCATGCACCTGCAGCGTGGCGGAGGACACTTCCACGATGGAGGCGTGGACACGCTCGACGAACTGGTTGAACGAGCTGCCCAGATCGGCGAACTCGTCGCGGCCCTGAATGCTCAGGCGACGGGTCAGGTCGCCCTCGCCCTGCGCGATGTCCTGCATGGCACGGCCCATGTCGGTCAGCGGGCGCATCAGCGCACGAATCAGCAGGCTCAGCAGCATGGCAATCACGATCACTGCGATCAGGCCGGCAACGATGGCAGAGCTGCGGAACTGGCTCAGAGGTGCATAGGCCTTGTCCTTGTCGATCGACAGGCCGATGTACCAGTCAGCCGATGGCAGGCCGGTAATCGGGGTGAACGACAGGATGCGTTGCTGGCCATTCAACGTGACCTCACGCATACGCTTGTCCAGGCTCAGCGTCTGGCCGGGGTAGATGTCCTTCAGGTTCTTCATGACCTGTTCCTTGTCTGGGCTGACGATCACCTGACCGTCGCCGCTGACCAGGAACGCGTAGCCCATGCCGCCGAATTCCACCGAGTTGATGATCTTCACCAGCGTATCGAGGCTCAGGTCGCCGCCCGCGACACCGGCCAGTTGGCCGTTGACCTTGATCGGGCTGGCGATGGTCACGACCAGGCCGCCCACCGAGGCCAGATAGGGTGCGCTGATGATGGTATTGCCAGCATCGACCGTCGATTTGTACCAGGGACGCTGACGGGGATCGTAACCGGCCGGCATCTCGACATTGGGACGCTGGGTGAAGGTGCCCTTGCTGTCACCGACGTAAGTGAACTGGAAGGTCGAGACCAGCGACGACTGGGAAACCAGCCCGCTCAGGTCCGAGCCAACGCCTTGATAGGCCACGTCCTGGGTCAGGTTTTCCAGGACCAGAATGCGTCCGCTCAACCAGTTCTGCACGCTGCTGGCGGTCAGTTGTCCGGCCTGCCCCACTGAGGATTCGAGGTTCTGGTTGATGGTCGCGCGTTGCAGATAATCGTTGTAAAGCGTGAACAGAACGAACGCCAGAACGACAACGCCCGATGCCGCCAGCAGGATTTTATGACGAAACTTCAAAGTCATTTCAAAGCATCTCTAAGATATAGGCAGGTCCGAAGACTCGGATAAGGGGCCATACAAAGTTGTTTTCCATGAACACTCCATGTGTTCAAACTTCTACAGCCTTTTCACGGTGCGAGCACAGGCAGCATTCTGGCGACTGTTTAATGACAGGGCCAGGCTGTTTCAATGTTCTCGAGGCGCCCTTTATAGCCGCGTCGGGCAACGAAAGAAAGCCTGTGAAAGGGGGACAGACGGTTTTAATTAATTGTATTTTTTAATTTCAGCTTGGCGGGATGCTGCCGATAGGGTCTGTATCCAATGCCTCGGCGGTCGTATTCACGTTAAATCCCCCAAAGGCCTTACTTTTTACAATGTTGTACTGGAGAACATCATGAACAGCTGGTTCGCGAACATCAGCGTGAATATGAAGCTGGCCCTCGGATTCGGGCTTGTACTTGTTTTTACTGGCATTCTTGCGCTCACGGGATGGAGCAGCCTGAGTGGGCTGATCGACCGCAGCAACTGGATGAGCGACATCACGTCGCTCAACGCGCAGCTGACCAAGTTACGGGTAACACGCCTGCAATACATGGTGGCCGATGGCGATGAAAAGGTCGCCGAAACCGTTCAGGTCTCGCTGGACGGCTTCAAGGCCTATCAGGAAAAGCTGCTGACCTCGTTCAAGAGCCCCGCGAACGTGCAAATGCTCCAGCAGCTGGGTGTGGTGATCGCTGATTATCAGAAATCCCTGAACAACATGCGCAGCGGCTACAAAACCAGCATCGCATTGCGCAAGGATCTGACGGTTCATGCCACCAAGGCCACCGAAATGCTGGACCGGATTCTGGCCGACGTGAAGAAGCTGGACGCCACCGATGAAAGCCGTTTCGACCAGTACGAGCTGATTGTCGGTGCCAAGGAAGATCTGATGCAGGCGCGCTATGAAGTCCGCGGTTACCTGACGGACATCTCGCCGGAAAACGAGCAGTCTGCCGCAGGCAAGCTGGATGACGCGATCAAGAACCTCGATCAGTTGAAAGCAACATTCGGCGCTACCCATGCCGACGCGCTCAAGCAACTGGAAACGTCCCTGATGGCCTATCGCACCACCTTGCAGAACTTCAAGACGTCCAGCGGCGACATCGCCCAGGCGCGTAAGGAAATGACCGTACAAGGACAGGACATCGTCAAGCTCAGCGAGGCCATGTATCAGCTGCAACTGGATCGTCGCGACGTGGAAAGCGCTCAGGCCCGCAACATGCAGATCGGCTGCACACTGCTGGCGATGATTCTGGGCATCATTGCCGCTGTGATCATCACGCGTCAGATCACCCGTCCTCTGCAGGAAACCATGGCGGTGGTCGACCGGATCGCGTCGGGCGACCTGTCGCAGACCATGGTTGTGACCCGCCGTGACGAACTGGGCGTGCTGCAACAGGGCATCCAGCGCATGGGCACAACCCTGCGCGAGCTGATCGGCGGTATCCGCGACAGCGTGGTGCAGATCGCCAGCGCCGCCGAGGAATTGTCGGCCGTGACCGAACAGACCAGCGCCGGTGTGAACAGCCAGAAAGTCGAAACCGATCAGGTGGCGACAGCCATGCACGAAATGTCGGCCACGGTCGCCGAAGTGGCGCGTAACGCCGAACAGGCTTCCGAAGCGGCGTCGACCGCCGACAAGGAAGCGCGTGCAGGTGATCAGGTGGTGAGTGAAGCCATCGGCCAGATCGAAAAACTGGCCGCCGAAGTGGTGCGTTCCTCTGACGCCATGACGTTGCTGGAGCAGGAAAGCGACAAGATCGGCAAGGTGATGGACGTGATCAAGGCGGTCGCCGAGCAGACCAACCTGCTGGCACTCAACGCCGCCATCGAAGCCGCGCGTGCCGGTGAAGCAGGACGTGGTTTCGCAGTGGTGGCGGACGAGGTGCGTGGCCTTGCGCAACGCACTCAGCAGTCCACCGAGGAAATCGAGAATCTGGTCGCCGCGCTGCAGAATGGTACACGCCAGGTGTCCAGCATCATGCTCAGCAGCCGTGATCTGACGGTCAGCAGCGTGCAGCTCAGCCGCAAGGCCGGCACCTCGCTGAACAGCATCACGCAGACGGTTTCCAACATTCAGGCGATGAACCAGCAGATCGCGGCAGCCGCCGAAGAGCAGAGTGCAGTGGCCGAGGAAATCAGCCGCAGCATCATCAACGTTCGCGACGTGTCCGAGCAGACCGCTTCGGCCAGTGAAGAAACCGCCGCCTCCAGCGTCGAACTCGCACGCCTGGGCGGACAACTGCAGACGATGGTCAGCCACTTCAAGATTTGAGGAAAGTTGCAAGTTCAATCAAGCCCGGTTTAGCCGGGCTTGATTTTTTCCGGATCAGAATTTTATGCGTAGCATTCATTAACGCGATAACCGCTCAATATAATCAACCACCGCAATATGATCGGCCTTCCTTTTCCCCGCCTCCAAAAAAGCACGGTAATAATCGCTGACCATCAACTGATCGATATCCTGCCGGATCTTCTTCTGTATCGAATAAGGAATATCAGGTCCTTCATGGTGGATGGCATAAGCGCTTTCGAGCACGTCTATCAAGCGGGATCGAAACTTGTCCAGACCCCGTCCGCTGGCCACTCGTTTGTAGGTCGAAAGAAAGAACGTTTCACCACGGCCCGGTCCCGGGCGGGTCACGTAGGCCACGGCGCACAGGCCGACCCCGCTGCGCTTGCGCCAGTGCACGGCCGCGTGCTCGTTGAGCTGCAGCACGTCCTCGCGCCGCCAGGCGTGGCCGCTGTGGATCAGGTGAATGATGGCTGCGTTCAGCGCCCGGCGGGTGCCGCTGTAACGCAAATCCGGAAAACGTGCGTAGACCTGCACCTGTTTGTTCTTCAGGACACGGACGATCCAGACACGACCGCGAGCCTCTCGGGTAATGCCGCGTGGAACGCTATAGGTGACAGCTTCGACAGTTTTGTCGTAACACCTCAGACCTGAAATATCGATTTCAGACGATGTGTTCATGGGTAGCTTCGACTTGAAGTTTAAAAATCTGACGCAGGAAGCCTGATAAACCGAGCCGGCAACAACCGACCTGCGCTGTTATATAAATGGACACTGTTCCATCGATGAACGAATCAAACAGTGTTCAATTCTTTAACACTGCTCAGCTCTGGAACTTCGTCGCGCACTGTACTTAACTGTAGTCCATCAGCCGTACCCGCTAATGCTTCCTGAACAGTCAGGTTCATTTCATGATGGCGAATACGATCACCCTTGATGCATTGAAGGTTGCCGTAGTCATTCCTTGCTTCAACGTAAGAAAGCATATAAACGACGTCATTAACGGTATTGGCAAGGAAGTCGATCGCATCTACGTAGTCGACGACTGCTGCCCCGAGCGTTCCGGCAAGGAGGTCGAGCAGCACTGCCGCGACGCACGTGTGGTCATTTTGTTCAACACCGCCAATCTGGGTGTGGGCGGCGCGGTGATGGCTGGTTACGCCGCTGCACTGGCCGACGGCATGGACATCATCGTCAAGCTCGACGGTGACGGCCAGATGGATCCGGCCCTGATTCCTGCGTTCGTCGCCCCGATCACCACCGGCGAAGCGGATTACACCAAGGGCAATCGCTTCTTCAACCTCGAAGAAATCAGCCGCATGCCGGGACTGCGCATCGCTGGCAACGCGACCCTTTCGCTGCTCAATAAGCTCTCTTCCGGGTACTGGGACCTATTCGACCCGACCAATGGCTACACCGCCATTCATCGAGACGTTGCCCGTCAGTTACCGATGAGCAAGATCAGCCAGCGTTACTTCTTCGAGAGCGACATGCTGTTCCGTCTGGGCACCCTGCGCGCCGTGGTGGTGGACATCCCGATGCACGCCCTCTACGGCGACGAGGTCAGCAACCTCAAGGTTTCCCGCGTTCTTGGCGAGTTCATGGCCAAGCATGCCCGCAATCTGTTCAAGCGCCTGTTCTACAACTACTACCTGCGGGATATGTCACTGGCGTCGTTCGAACTGCCTCTGGGCATGTTGCTGTTGATATTCGGCAGCGTATTCGGTGCGTTTCACTGGGTGCATGCCTGGCAGACCGGCGTCGCCAATTCGGCAGGGACCGTGATGGTCTCGGCGCTGCCCGTTCTGGTCGGTATCCAGCTGATTCTGGCCTTCATCGGACATGACGTTCAGGCGGTGCCCAGACGCCCCATTCACCTCCAGACCCGGTACCTGAACAGTGGCGCCTGATCGGGCGGTGTACCTGGCAGCCCTGCTCTGCGTGCTGGGGATTTCCATCGGGCAAATTCTGTTCAAGGTCACTGCGCGGACCTATGACAGAAGCGGCGACCTGCTCGACCCGGTCATGCTGACCTGGTTCTTTCTGTCCCTGGCGCTCTACGGCATCACCACCCTGGGCTGGATCTGGGTGTTGCAGAAAGCCGATCTGGGAAGAATCTATCCGCTTATGGCGCTGGCCTTCGTGCTGGTGCCGATCGGCAGTCATTTCATCTTCGGCGAACGCTTCCACGTTCAGTACTTCGTTGGCGTGATCACCATCATGGTCGGCATCGTGATCACGGCCTCCTCGTGATCGCTCATGCCCTACACGCAAGGACCGGCCCTTGATCAAGTTCATCATTCTGACTGCGTTGCTGGGTGTGGCGATCAGTTTCGTTCGCACCGCCTGGATCACCCGGACGATCAGCGCCAGACTGAAGATAGGCATGAGCGAGCCGACTTCCTTCAGTCTCTGCGTGGTGCTTGTCTTCCTGCTGTTCACGGCACTGGGGCTTACCGGTTCGTCCTTGAACCTCGGGCTGCGTAACACGCCGTTCGTGGATGCCGACATGACACGCATCCGGGGCCACGAGCGCCCGATTCGCAGTGACGAATGGCTGGTGCTGACGCCCATGGCCATCGCCCAGCACAACCATACGCCGCGTTATCCGGTGCTCAACACGTCGCTGGGCCTGGACGGACAGAACATGCTGGTTGTCGGTATGGCTGGGGTGCCTGTAGCGCACGTGTCGGCACTGGCCAAACCGGCGACGTGGGGATTCTTTGTTTTCGACCTGAAACGGGCGCTGGCCTGGTACTGGTGGTTTCCAGCATTCGGCTGTTTTCTGGCGCTGGCGCACCTGTTGAACGCGCTGTCGCCGGGCCGCTGGCGACAGGGTTTTCTGTTTGCCCTGCTGTTTGTCGCTGCGCCTTATGCGGTGGCCTGGTCGTTCTGGCCAGCGTATGCCGTGTTCTTTCCCTGCGTCGCGTCGTTATGCCTGCTGAAAATTCTCAGCGCGCGCAGCACCTGGCTCCTGTTGCCAATCGGTGTGCTCACCGGACTTGCGCTCGCAGGTTTTGTGTTGCTGCTGTATCCACCCTGGCAGGTCTCGGTGGGCTACGTGTTCATCGCGCTGCTGGCAGGTCTGGTCTGGCGCGACCGGTTGTACCGGGGCATCAGACTCGAGCATCTCCTGGCCATTCTGCTGGCCATTCTGCTGGCAGTGCTGATCGCAGGCATCGTGCTCATCAGTTGGTGGCTGAGCGCGCAGGACGCCATCCACGCCATGATGCGCACGGTGTACCCGGGCCAGCGTCATATCGAAGTGGGCGGCGATATACCGTGGCGCATGCTGCTCAAGGGTTTTACCAACCTCGTCGCGTTGCAATACGCTGAAAACACTTCGGTGAATCAGAGCGAGATCGCCTCATTCCCGTATTACCTGTTGCCGCTGGCCGCACTGTTTTTCATGCGGGCCAGACAAGGCGGGCTGACTGCCGTCGAGGCCGCGCTGGCGGTCATGGCGGGCCTGATTCTGATTTATATGCTGATCGGCATCGGCACTACGCTGTCCACGTTTTCGCTGTGGTCGTACGTGACGGCAAAACGCGCGGATCTGGCATTGGGTTTGACCAGCATCCTGCTGACGCATCTGATGATCGCTCCCGCACGCCCGCTGTCCGTCAGGCACGAAAGCCAGGCTTTTATCGCATGGAGCGTTGCGCTGATCTGGACGGCGCTGGTGTATGACAGTTTCCGGGCAATCGAAGGTTCCGCCTTGTCGGCCTCTGGCACCTCAATCACCCTGGGCCTGATGCTGATAGTCCTCGCCAGCAGCTATTTCATGCTCACCCGGCAAAGCGCAGCCTTCCTTGGGCTCAATCTGGGCTTGTCGCTGGCAGCAACGCTAGGCTTCCACCCTCTGTCGATAGCCCCGACCAACGTGAGCGCCAGCACCAGCGAACCGGCCTTGCCCGTCCTGACGCTGGGTTCGCAGATCCCGGCGATGATGCTCGCCGCGTCAGGCCGACAGGTGGTCAACGGTATTTTCTATTACCCGCAGCCCACGCTGTGGAAACGACTGGACCCGGACGGTTTGCAGGTTGAACGCTACAACCGTTATCAACACCTGATCTTCCTCAGCCGCCCATCCGTCGGTCACGATGCTCAAATCGAGGTGCCGCAGCCTGATGTGGTGAATGTGCTGGTCAGCACTCGACATCTGGACTTCACACGAACCGGCGCCGGACTCGTTGTCGCACCCGACAGCGACAAACCACAACTGAGCCTCAACCCGACGCTGTCACTGCAACACAGCGAAAAAGGCTGGTCATGGTTCAGGGTCCACGCCGCGCCCTGAACCCTCTAGTCAGAAGCACGCGGAGGCCAGGCCAGCCCGAAATCAATGTCGTCCAGCGTCAGGTTGGGGTTGTAGGCATAGTCGCTTTTGATCTTCGGCCAGCGCCGGGCCATGTAAGCCACTTCATCATTGAAGCGTTCCTGTTTTTCCGGCGAGTCCTCGAAACCACGGGTCGCCGACTCGTAGTGGTACAACTCGGCATACGGCGTCCAGACGTTGACGTACCCGGCCTCCTGAACCCGCAGGCAGAAGTCGACATCGTTGAACGCTATTTTCAGGTTGACCTCGTCAAGCCCGCCGACCTGCTCGAACACTTTTTTCCTGATCACCAGACAGGCAGCCGTCACCGCAGAAAACTCCTGAATCAGCACGGCACGGGCGAAATAGCCGTATTGGCCTCGGGGCAAAAACTTGTGCGCATGGTTGGCGATGCCGCCGATACCGAGAACTACCCCGCCATGCTGCAGGCGATCATCGGGAAACCACAGCCGCGCGCCGACGGCCCCGACGCCTGGCTGCAACGTCAGCGAGACCATCTCATCCAGCCAGTCCGGTGAAATGACCTCGATATCGTTGTTGATCAGCCCGACCAATTCACCGCGCGCCTGGCTGACCGCCCGATTGTTCAAGGCTGAATAATTGAACGGCCCGTCGTCCCGCAGAACGCGGATATCGGGCTGCTGATCGATCTGGGCAAAATACGCCAGCGACTCGGCTTCGTCCGAGCCGTTATCGATCACGATGATTTCATAATGCGGATAGGTGGTCAGGCGCTGGATGCTGTCGATGCATTGCTTGAGCAAGGCCCACGCATTGCGGGTCGGGATGATGAGGCTCACCAAGGGTGCGGGCTCTGGCAGCGAGTAATGCACCCGATACATGCCAAAGGGCAACAACTCCACCTCACCTTTTCGTCCCGTGCGATGCAAATGATCGTTCAATGCTTTCACAGCGGCATGGACCGCGTATGGCTTCTCATCCGACGCCACAGCCGTGCTGCCTGCATGGATACGCCAGTGATAAAGCACACGGGGAATATGGATGATCTGCGCGGGGCTCAGTTTTTCCGTGCAGCGCAACGCCAGATCGTAATCCTGCGAACCTTCGAACCCTTCCCTGAAGCGGCCCACACGATTGACCAGATCGCGCTGATAGACGCCCAGGTGAGAGATCATGTTCTGTGAACGGAACAGAAAGGCATTCCAATCGGATTTGAAATACGGGGCACTTCGGGCTCCCTGCTGATCGATCTTGTCTTCGTCCGAATAGATCACCCCGGCATCCGGGTTGTGGACGATGGCGCGAGCCACCCAGTACAAGGCGTGCTCCGGCAGCAGGTCATCATGGTCCATCAGCGCGACATAGCGCCCGCTGGCAAGGTCCAGAGCGCAATTGCTGGCCGCGGAGATGTGACCGTTTTCGCTGCGCAGCATGATTTTGATCTGTGCGCTCTGACGCTGCACTTTCCTGAGAAAGTCGCGTACGGCGGGTTGCCGGGAAGCGTCGTCGGCAATGCACAGTTCCCAGTGCGGATAGACCTGCTGCCTGACGCTGTCGATGGCCTCACGGAGCATATCCAGCGGCGGATCGAAGACCGGCATGATGACCGAGATCAGCGGAGGATTTTCCCAGTTACCGATCTCTTCCAGCATGGCGTTACGAGCGCTGTCATTCAGCGTGTCGTAGCGTTTGATCCACGCCGCGTAATCATGACGGTCAGGTGCATCGTTTTCAGGTGCCGCAGCGTGACCCACGGTATTGAACCAGCGCACGCGCTCGATGAGACCACGCACACCGTGCTCGCGCAGTACCGTGGTGGCGCGCCGTGTGGTGGCCTTCAACCCGCCGCCCCGGCGAATCAGCGCAGGCAGGCGCCGCGAGGCTATGACCAAACGATGTGTGCTCAACACGGTATGCCGAATCGGCGCAGCCAGCCTGCGGCTGTAGGAATTTTCCAACTCATGGATGCGCAGATTCAGTTGATGAATGCGCGTGTCCTTTTCACGCTGCAACTCGAGCATCGCATTCTGCAGCTGCCTGATCAGGTCCTCACGCTCGCGCAGGTCATGACCATTTTCATTCAGCAACCGCTCGACGGTCTGAATCGTGCCGATCTCGCCCTCGATAACATGCCGTTCGATCAGTTGCGTGGCGCTGTCCAGTTCACTCACCCGCCGCGTCAGGGCCTGAATCTGATCGGACAGGGGCTGCACGGCCGTGCGCAACGAGGTCTCGTGCTGCTGGCTCCAGTTGAGTCCCTGACTGATGCGGCGGGCAATGACTTCATCGGTGTACAGCACCAGATCGAGGGTCAGCACCAGCTCACGAATGTCGTGACGTTGCGACAGGTCGACGGGCAGTTGCAGATACGGATCATCGTCAAGGCTGACGAACAGCAGAGAAGATCCGGTGCGCTCCACCTCTTGCAGACCTGATACCAAAGGCAGCGCTGCGATCTGGCCATCCCACTGCCAGATCACTGTCTGTTCCTTTTCAAGCCGCAGGTTGTCCAGCGAAAACGTCATGCGCCGGTCGACCGGATCGAGCCGCAATGATCGAGGTCGGGTTTCAATGCTGCTCAGCGAAAACCGCAGACGCTGGTGACCGGGCAGCACTTCAAGGTTAAGGGCTGCCTCCTCTTTAAAGTTGCCCGCGTCATCGCTGTAATACAGCCGGGCCTGAATTTTGGGAGCGGTCGGCGACACCCGCTGATTGATGATCCGGTCCGCCTCCCAGTTGAGAAAACGGCTCGCCTCAAGGTCGGTCACGAAAGCCTGAAAATGCGCTTCCTGTTCGATGAAACCGTCCAGTTGCGCCAGGGTGATTTCCAGCCCTGCGTGAAACAGTGTTTCGGTGACGAACTGCCTGCGCGTCAGTGGCATCACGCTGCTGCAGAACGGCGAGGCACTGGCGATCAGCAGCAACAGCGCGCGTATCAACAGATGTCCCAGTTCGATACCCGCAGCGGCCTCCCATTCAATGTCGATCAGTGTGGGCCGGTCGTCCGCCTCGAGAATTATGTTCTGCGGTACGGCATCGATGAGTACGCCAGGCAGCCGTTCATCCAGACGCTGCAATGGCAAATCGTGGCCCTGCCCGGCCAGCAGATCCCTTAACGCCTGACAATAGCGCGCCACAAACGCACCGAACTGTCTGACGGTCCAGTTGGGCGTGCTGGCGATGTCGAGAAACTGTTGGCTGAGCACGCTGCCGCGTCGATAGGGATCGACACGCGAGAGCACATGGCGAAAGTCCTTGTGGGGCGCACCGTCCGAGCGCAACGGCTCATGCCGCACTTCGATGTCGTCCGGTGTTTCGATGAACAGGGTTTGCTTGCAGTAGCCGGGCTTGCGGCTGACGTTGTAATGCCCCGCCAGCAGGTTCGGCATGGCCAGCGGCGTCAGCGAACAGGACGCGGCAATCAGAAACGAATTGGCCAGATCCATGCCCAGCCCGTTGTCGACCACCACGGGCCAGGCACGCTCCAGATTGAACAACGTGGCTCCCGGCAGTTGTGGGTCCTTGCGTACGTTCTGCCAAAGCAACGCGGCGGCATCGAAGTCCGGGTGCTCAAAGCCACGCTGGGTGACGATGGAATTGGGCAGTTTGTAATCAGGGGCGGGAAACAGAAATTCCGAACGGCTGAAACCGGCCCGCTCAAGAAGGTGGGTCAACCGCTTGCGTCCGAATGTCTGCGGGCCATGGGGCGGATATCGCCCCTCGACGCCAGCCATGGGAACGGCCAGATGATCCTCTGGCGCGCCCGCGAAGTATTTCAGCCCCAACTGGTTTTCAATCGCCAGCAGCAGGATGCCGTCGGGCTCCAGCAGTTCGCGAACCCTGACCAGCATGTCCAGCGCCGGATCATCGCCCTGATTGAACAGGCTGGCATATTCGAGCACGCCAATCAGGGTGATGACGTCGAAGCGTTGCGGTGGCTGGAACTGCTCGAACCGCTCGGCAATCACCGTGACATTGTCCAGATCACGGGTGCGGCTGGCCGCGATCCGGGCCCGGCGCAGGCTGCCTTCAAGGCTCAGCACCGTAGCGCCGCACTCGCCCAGATACCGGCTGATCGCCCCGCAACCGGCGCCAATTTCCAGCACCCTGCCCGTCAGGCAATGCTCGAAGGGACGCAGCAGATTGCCCCGCGCACGGCCCAGGTGATAAAGCGACACCCAGTCGGTGCAGTGCTGACCCAGTTCGGTTGAAAGCACGCTCAGGTCTTGCGCCTGGCGCACGATGTCGGCCAGACGTTCTTCATGCTCGTCGCCATCGCTGTAAGCCAGCCCTTCGTAATCGGGACGTGCCCACACGCCCGTACGCCGGTCCAGCCTGTACCCGCTCTGCTCAAGGTGACTCATTGTGCTGTTCCTGATCGAAGTCCATGGTGAGGGCCAGGTCGACCAGTCCGAACAGCGTGGGGGTCGGGGCCACGACAATGTGAATGGCGTCGTAGCGACGATCGTGGGGAACGATCTCTTCGCCCTCGCGAGAGGCAACGCCCAGAGAAATGAAGTAATCGCCTGCTGACAGCCGGTTCCTGAAACTCAGACACGCCCTGAGCTGCGAACCCGGCTCGTAGAGTTGCCGACTGGCGGCGCACTCCAGCAGCCAGGAATTGCTGCCATAGACCGTGACGCCCTCCTTGGTCTTGACCGTGAAGCCCAGCACCGGATGGCTGATGAGCCGGTTGAAACGGATGGCCACCTGCAACAGCACCTCGGCACCCGGCTCGATACCGAGCGGAAACTCCCGCCCTTCCACGGACAGGTGAAAGTCCATCAGCATCGCCGCACCATCGCCCCAACGGTACTCATGCGGATTGAAACCGGGGCGCGACTCGAAGGCATCCTGCTCGAAGTTCAATACCGGTCTCTGGACGCTTAGAGCGGGCTGCCGAACGGGAGACTCGTTTGTCACAGGGCTCGGCGATGCCTGTGTCATCTGGCGATTGCGGCCGAACAGAATGTCCATGTAGCGATTGACGACAGCACGCGGCGCGCCGCTCGTTTCCACCCGGCCCCCCTCCAGCAGAATCGCCCGGTTGCAATGGGTGACCACCTGTTCGCTGGCATGCGTGACCAACAGGATGCTGGTGCCGTTCTGCTTGAGCTGTCGCAACCGCTCGAAGCATTTGGCCTGAAATTTTGCGTCGCCGACCGACAGCGCCTCGTCGACGATCAGGATCTGCGGATCGACCTGCGCCTGCACGGCGAACGCCAGACGCACCGCCATGCCACTGGAATAGGTCTTGACCGGCTGATCGATGAAGTCACCAATGTCGGCAAACCCGGCAATGGCGTCGAAGCGCTGATCGACTTCGTCGCGGCTCAGCCCCAGTACCGAAGCGTTCAGGTAAACGTTCTCCCGACCGGTGAATTCGGGGTTGAAGCCAGATCCAAGCTCCAGCAATGCCGCGACACGCCCCTGGGTATGAACCGAGCCGCCGGATGGCCGCAGGGTGCCGCAGATGATTTGCAGCAGCGTCGATTTGCCTGAGCCGTTGCGACCGACCAGCCCGACGGTTTCTCCGCGCCGCACTTCGAAATCGACATTGCGCAGCGCCCAGAACGCCTGCCCGTAGCTCTTCACCGGCATGCCAAGCCGACGCTGCAGTCGCGGCACAAGCGAGTGCAGGACTCGATCCATGGGCCGGTCGTAGCTGTAATAGCATTTGGAAATATCACGGACGCTGATCGCGATTTCGTCAGAGGACATCGGCGAACCCCCTGCGGGCTTTCTGAAAGAAGCCGAAGCCTGCCGCCGCGATTGCAGAGGCGATCAGCATCGCCAGGGCCAGGCTTTGCCAGTCCGGCCAGTTTCCGAACAGCAGCACGTTGCGGCTTTCTTCAATGATGTAGGTCAGCGGGTTGAGCTTCAGCCAGGGTTGGTAGACCTGAGGCAATGCCGCCACCGGATACAGCACCGGCGAGAGGAACAGCAACACGGTGGTCAGCACGCCAATGACCTGACCCACGTCGCGCAGGTACACGCCCAGCGCGGCCAGCAACCAGCTGAAGCCCAGGGTCGCGATGGCCAGCGGCAGCAGCACCAGCGGAAACAGGAACGCCGTCCAGTAGAGGGTTTGGGTCAGAATGAACTGCGCCAGCAGCAGTACGACAAGGCTGGTGCCCGCATGAAAAATGGCCGAGCCCAGCGTCACGACGGGCAGCACCTCCAGGGGAAACACCACTTTCTTCACGAAATTGCCGTTGCTCATGATCAGCGACGGCGCGCGGTTCGCACATTCGGCGAACAGTCCATGCACGATCATCCCCACGAACAACAGAATGGCAAACCCGCCCTTGCCGGTGTCCTGCCCGACCCAACGGGCCTGGAAGACTTCGGAGAACACAAAGGTGTACACCGCAAGCATCAGCACCGGGTTGAAAAACGACCAGGCGATACCGATCACCGAACCGCGATAACGGCCAATGACTTCGCGCCGGGTCATAGTGATGATCAATTGTCGGTGACGCCACAGGCTGCGCAGCAGATCCAGAGGACCGGCAGCCGGCGCCAGATGAGCGCTCAACATGATGGCTCCTGCATGTCGGGAGAGGATCAAGGCAACGGGGAATTCAGATCGCCACGAGCATGGCTACCGCCCCTGAGACAGACTCAGAGGCGTGAAACGCAACGAAGGGGCCGAGGCGTCGGAAGGGCTCGCGCAGACAGTGCTGCGAGGGCATTTCCGAAAATCAGTGTGGCAGCCAATACGCGGGACATACGTGTCGGGCGATGAATGGTTGCAGGTGTTTCGATGGGTTTACAGCTCGGATCGCCCGCAAGCCGCTTCTTATCAAACAACCTGTAACTCATTGAAGAAAAACGATTTGTGGGAGGCGCCACCACGTCTTCGACGTAGCGCTGTCGCGCAGCAAACACGGCCCGTAGGAGCGCGCTTGCCCGCGATTGCGTCAGTTCAGTCGCTGATTTTCTGTCTGTAAGATCCTATCGTCGGATTGCCGCCCAGACCAAGCGCGCTCCTACAAAAAAATCGCGTTTCTTCAGTAAGTTACAGGTTGTTTGATAAGAGCGGACTTGTCCGCGAATACCGTAGTTCAGTCGATGAATATTCGTCGGATGTACAGCCTTTTCGCGGACAAGTCCGCTTGTATGGTAGGACTTGAAGGGAGGAGGAGGGACTCAGTTCGCTTCTGACTGTTTGCGCAGTACAGACCTGTGGGAGATTTCACCCCTCCTCCTTTCACCCAAGCGCCGATAAAGAATGCTTATGGCTCGCGACCTACGATAGAAACAAGCCTGCGCCTCTGGGTGGTCCCTTCAAGTTCTCAAACCTTATCCCGGAGATTGCGCCATGGCAATGCTGGTTGCCCAGACTAAACCTGTCGTCGGAGTAGACGTCGCCAAAAATGAGCTGGTGATCTATCAGGACCAGTCCGACCGACTTGAAGCGATTCCCAACACCAAGGCGTCTATCAGCAAGTGGTTGCGTACCTTGGCTGGAACGGTGTCAATCGCTGTCGAAGCCACCAATACCTACCACGTACTGTTCGCCGACATGGCTTATGAGGCCGGCTGCACCATCTATATGATCGATGGTTACCAACTGAGCCATTACCGAAAAGGCGTCAATGTACGCGCCAAGACGGATGCGCTGGACGCTCGTTTGCTTGCCCGATATTTGAAGAAAGAGGCTGACGAGCTGCACCCTTGGGTACCGCCGTGCCCGCTTTATCGTCAGTTGCTGAGCCTGTTTCGTCGTCGTGCGGCGTTGGTCCAGGCGCGTACCGGACTGGTTCAGAGCTGGTCCAATGAGCCCCTGTTGAAAACAGCGTTCGCGGCGCAGATCAATTCGATGAAGCGCCTTGAAGCGCTGGTCGAGAAGAAGATCAAGGATGTCCTGCAGCGAGCCGAGTTGATGGGACAGGTCAGTCGTTGCATGAAAGTAGAAGGTATCGGCTTTCTGACGGCGGCCCGGCTGGTCACTACTTTTCAGCGAGGCGAATTCAGCAACGCCAACGCCTTCATCGCCTTTTTAGGCCTGGACCTCAGGGTGTCCAAATCCGGACAAAGTGACGGGCCGCGCCGCCTGACCAAGCGTGGCGATCCGGAAGCCCGTCGGCTGCTTCATAACGCGGCCATGTCTGGCAGCCGTACAGCCGCGTGGAAGCCGTTTTATGAAGAGCAGAGAAAGCGTGGCTTCAGCACCACTCAAGCCTTGGTCATGCTGGCAAGGAAGATGGCTCGAGTCGTATTCGCCCTGTTAAAAACCCAGAGCGAATATCAATCAAAGGCGGCTTGAGGGGTTTCCCAAAACCATAGAATCTCCCACCAAGTTTGCCGCGCGACAGCGCTACGTCGAAGACGTGGTGGCGCCTCCCACAGTCCGGTATATCAAGCCTGCGGCGGCTGTCCGTTGGAGGCCGACAGACCGCCATCCACCGGCAGGTTTACGCCGGTGACAAAGCGCGCGTCGTCGCTGGCCAGGAAGGCAATCACGTCACCGATGTCTTCAGCCTCGGCAGGACGGCCCAGCGCGATGCGTTCCTTGAACTTGGCCATCAGCGCGTCGTTGTCCATCATGTCGTCGGTCAGTTCACTGCGGGTCAGCGACGGGCATACCGCATTCACGCGTACGCCGTCGGCACCGTGATCCAACGCCAGCGCGCGGGTGAAGTTGGTGATCGCACCTTTGGCCGCGTTGTAGAAACTCATGCCCCAGTCCCCACCCATGCCAGACACCGACGAGACGTTGACGATGTTGCCCTTGCTGGCAATCAGGGCGGGCATGGCCGTGCGGGTGCAATAGAAGACGCCGTCCAGGTCCACCGACATCAGCTCTTTCCAGTCCTGCACTTCAAGTTCGGTGACCTTGCCGGACTTCACGATGCCCGCATTATTGACCAGCACGTCCAGACGGCCGAAGTGACTGGCGACTTCCTTGAACAGCGCCTCGACGTCGCTCAGGTCCGCCACGTCGGCCGCCCTGACCAGATGACCCTCGCCCTCCAGCTGCGCGTGTACTCTTTTCAACTTCTCTTCGTTGCGGCCGACCAGCACAACGCTGGCGCCTTCTCTGGCAAAACGCTTGGCAGTGGCTTCGCCGATTCCGGAACCGGCGCCTGTGACCACAACGACTTTCTGGGTGAAACGATTCATTGAAAATGCTCCGAAAAAGTGAATACGTGTCTGGTGGACTGTGAGGCCCCCGGCCGCGTTCACTCTCATTCACGTGAGGCACTTTCAGGTCATTCCAAACGGTCGATATTCGACTAATCGTGCGTTGACAAACCCTTCACACCCTGTAAATAATCGGCGAAGTTGTACGACAACCTATGACGCCAAAACAATAAAAACAAAGCCGGGGCCCATTACATGAAGACTCGCGTCCGTATGCCCGCTCTACCTTGCGTAACCCCCTGGATCGCCGTCGCCGCGGCAAGGTTCAATCCTCTCGCAGCATTCCAAGACACACGTGTTTTATAGATTTCGCTGACTGTCAGCGAACGGTACCCGGCTGTCTTTCAGCCGGGGCCATGTCTGGAGACAGGCATCACATAATCCTCGTCGGTGTCGGCTCTTGCCTGTGCAAGGCCAGAAAAGAGGACGGTTTCGTTAAACCAAGGGAGCACAACAATAATGACATCTCACACCACCCGTTCGCGCATCCTGATGGGCGTTGGCAGCATGACGCTGCTTTGCCCGCTGATGAGCATGGCCGAAGGCTTCGTGGACGACACCAAGGCCACGCTCAACCTGCGTAACGCCTATTTCAACCGCAACTTCACCAACCCCGCGTTTCCCAACAGTGCGGCCCCGCAAAGCAAGGCTGAAGAGTGGACGCAAAGCTTCATTCTCGATGCCAAGTCGGGCTTCACCCAAGGCACGGTCGGGTTCGGTGTCGACGTGCTCGGGCTGTATTCGATCAAGCTCGATGGCGGTCGTGGCACGGGCGGCACGCAATTGCTGCCGATTCACAGCGACGGGCGTCCTGCAGATGATTTCGGTCGTCTGGGCGTGGCGGGCAAGGCGCGTTTTTCCAAGACCGAACTGAAGGTCGGCGAATGGATGCCGGTGCTGCCTATCCTGCGTTCCGATGACGGCCGCTCGCTGCCGCAGACTTTCCAGGGCGGACAGATCACCTCCAAGGAAATCGACGGCCTGACGTTGTATGGCGGTCAGTTCCGCGGCAACAGCCCGCGCAACGACGCCAGCATGGAAGACATGTCGATGAACGGTCGCGGTGCCTTCACCTCCGACCGCTTCAACTTTGGTGGCGGTGAGTACGTCTTCAATGAAAAGCGCACACAGGTCGGGGTCTGGTACTCGGAACTGCAGGACATCTATCAGCAGCAGTTCTTCAACCTGCTGCACAGCCAGACCTTCGGTGACTGGACCCTGGGCGCGAACCTGGGCTACTTCATCGGCAAGGAAGACGGTAACAAGCTGGCCGGCGATCTGGACAACAAGACCGCTTATGCCCTGCTCTCGGCCCGTTACGGCGGCAGCACCTTCTATGTCGGTCTGCAGAAGCTCAGCGGCGACACGGCCTGGATGCGCGTCAACGGCACCAGCGGTGGCACTCTGGCCAACGACAGTTACAACTCCAGCTACGACAACGCCAAGGAAAAATCCTGGCAGCTGCGTCACGACTATAATTTCGCCGTATTGGGCGTACCGGGTCTGACCCTGATGAACCGCTATATCAGTGGCGACAACGTGCACACCGGCAATATCACTGACGGCAAGGAATGGGGCCGGGAGTCGGAACTGGCGTACACCGTACAAAGCGGCACGTTCAAGAACCTGAACGTCAAATGGCGGAACTCCAGTTTGCGCCGCGACTTCAGCGCCAACGAGTTCGATGAAAACCGTGTCTTCATCAGCTATCCGCTGTCGTTGCTCTGATGCATCGGACCAGGCCCTTCCGCTGGTCGGGCCTGGTCATGCGCAAGCGTCCAGACGGCGGTTCACCCACCGGCCACTTAATACTTTGGGCGCGTTGACAAGCAGCGCGAGGGCTGCTGATAATCCGGCAAGTCATACGACAACAGATGACAAAAAATAACAATCAGGAAACTTCCTCATGGCATCGGCTCACACTACGCAGACTCCCTTCAATCGCCTCCTGCTGACAGGCGCGGCAGGCGGCCTGGGCAAGGTATTGCGCGAAACGCTGCGTCCCTACGCGAACATTCTCCGACTGTCCGACATCGCCGAAATGGCGCCGGCGGCTGGCAGCCATGAAGAGGTCCAGGTCTGCGACCTCTCTGACAAGAACGCCGTTCATCAGTTGGTCGAAGGCGTTGATGCCATCCTGCATTTCGGTGGCGTTTCCGTAGAGCGGCCGTTCGAGGAAATCCTCGGCGCAAACATCTGCGGCGTATTTCACATCTACGAAGCCGCCCGCCGTCATGGCGTGAAGCGCGTGATCTTCGCCAGCTCCAACCACGTCATCGGTTTCTACAAGCAGGACGAAACCATCGACGCCCATTCGCCGCGCCGCCCGGACAGCTACTACGGCCTGTCCAAATCTTACGGCGAAGACATGGCCAGCTTCTACTTCGATCGCTACGGCATCGAAACCGTCAGCATCCGCATCGGTTCCTCTTTCCCGGAACCGCAGAACCGCAGAATGATGAGCACCTGGCTCAGCTTCGATGACCTGACCCAACTGCTCGAACGCTCCCTGTACACGCCCAATGTCGGCCACACCGTGGTGTACGGCGTATCGGACAACAAGACCGTCTGGTGGGACAACCGTCTGGCCAGCCAGCTGGGCTATGTTCCCAAGGACAGCTCCGAAGTGTTTCGCGACAAGGTTGAAGCCCAGCCGATGCCGGCCGCTGATGATCCGGCCATGGTCTATCAAGGCGGCGCCTTCGTGGCCTCCGGGCCGTTTGGCGACGAATAAACATCGCTCATTTACAACCTGAACAGCCTGGAGACACGAGCCGTCATGGATGCCGAACTGATTCTGGATGCGCAAAACGCTACGGGTGAGAGCCCTGTCTGGAGTGCCCGCGATCAGGCGCTGTACTGGGTCGACATCCCGGCAGGCCACCTGCATCGCTGGAGTGCACGCGATGGCAGCACTCGCCACTGGAAAGCCCCGCAGATGCTGGCCTGCATCGCGGCCGACGGCAAAGGTGGCTGGGTGGCAGGCATGGAAAGCGGCCTGTTCCACCTGCAGCCCGGCGACGGTGAAAACCTGGCCGCTACGCCTCTGCTCGAGGTCACGCACGCACAACCCGGCATGCGCTTCAACGATGGTCGTTGCGACCGTCAGGGGCGCTTCTGGGCAGGCACCATGTTCATGGACATGAGCGCAGGAGCCGTGGTCGGCGCGATGTATCGCTACAGCGCAGGGCAGCAGACGCTGGAACCGGTGCTGAAAGACTTCATTGTGCCCAACGGCCTGGCGTTCAGCCCGGACGGCAAAACGATGTACCTGTCCGACTCGCACCCCAGCGTGCAAAAGATCTGGGCCTTCGATTACGACACCGACAGCGGCACCCCGCACAACCGCCGCCTATTCGTGGACATGAACCACTATCTGGGTCGCCCGGATGGTGCAGCCATCGACGCCGATGGCTGCTACTGGATCTGCGGCAATGACGCCGGTCTGATCCATCGTTTCACCCCACAGGGCAAGCTCGACCAGTCACTGGTCGTGCCCGTGAAAAAACCCGCCATGTGCGCATTCGGCGGCCCGGACATGGACACCCTGTTCGTGACGTCTATCCGCCCTGGCGGCGATCTGAGCGATCAACCACTCGCCGGTGGTGTGTTCGCTCTACGGCCCGGCGTCAAAGGCCTGGAGGAGCCTGTTTTCCGGGATTGATCCACACACTGAGCCACAACACTGAAGCAACAGCACTGAACCCAATAGCACCGACCAAAAACAAGAAAATCGGAGATATCCATGGACTTCAAACGCACACTTCTCATCGCTGCACTTCCGCTCGCGTTCTGCATGTCTGGCATCGCGCAGGCTGAAGTAAAAATCAAGTTCGCCGAAGTGCACCCCGCCGGCTACCCGCCGGTCGTGGCCGAGCAGAACATGGGCAAAAAACTGCAGGAAGAAACCAAGGGCGAGATCAGCTTCAAGATGTTCGCCGGCGGCGTGCTGGGCTCGGAGAAGGAAGTCGTCGAGCAGGTGCAGTCCGGCGCCATCCAGATGACCCGGGTCAGCCTCGGCATCGTCGGCCCGGTGGTACCGGACGTCAACGCGTTCAACCTGCCGTTCGTGTTCCGTGACCAGGCGCACATGCGCACCATCATCGATGGCGAAATCGGTCAGGAAATGCTCGACAAGATCACCAACTCGAACTTCAACATGGTCGCGCTGGCCTGGATGGATGGCGGCACGCGCAACCTGTACACCAAGAAGCCGGTACGCAGCATCGCCGACCTCAAGGGCATGAAGATTCGCGTCCAGGGCAACCCGGTGTTCATCGACACCATCAACGACATGGGCGGCAACGGTATCGCCATGGCTACCGGCGAGATTTTCAGCGCCCTGCAGACTGGCGTGATCGACGGTGCGGAAAACAACCCGCCGACCTACTTCCAGCATAACCACTATCAGAACGCCAAGTTCTACACCATGACCGAGCACCTGATCCTGCCTGAGCCTGTGGTGATGTCGAAAACCACCTGGACCAAGCTCACGCCCGAGCAACAGACCCTGGTGAAGAAACTGGCGCGCGAAGCGCAGATGGAAGAGCGCAAGCTGTGGGACGCCGCATCGGCAGCCGATGAAGCCAAGCTCAAGGCCGCAGGTGTGGAGTTCATCACCCTGACTGCCGAGCAGAAAAAGGCGTTCTACGACGCAACCCAGGCCGTGCGTGACAAATACGGCGCGCCATACAAGGATCTGATCAGCCGTATCGAAGCGGTCCAGACCGATCCTGCGCTGATGGCAAAAACCCAAGCTGCCCAATAAGACAGTCCGATAACGCCGCGGGGGCGAGCGAGAGCTCGTTCGCCGCCGCTGTGGTGAGCCTCCATGAAAAATACGTTATTGCGCATCAACGACACGCTTTACCGGGTCTGTATCGGGATCGCGGGTCTGTCGGTCCTGATCATGACCCTGATCATTCCCTGGGGCATTTTCGCCCGTTACGTGCTGGGCAGCGGCTCCAGCTGGCCGGAACCGGTCGCCATTCTGTTGATGGTGGTGTTCACCTTCTTCGGCGCTGCCGCCAGTTATCGTGCTGGCGCACACATGGCCGTGGCCATGGCGGTCGACCGCATGCCGTTGCAGGTTCGCAAAGTGGCAGCAGTGATCGTGCAGATCCTGATGGCCATCGTTGCACTGTTCATGATCGTCAAGGGCTTCAAGCTGTGCGCCACCACCTGGAATCAGTTTCTGGGTGAAATCCCGTCCCTGCGGGTAGGCATCTCTTATCTGCCGATTCCCATCGGCGGCATCGTGACCCTGATTTTCGTGCTGGAAAGGATGTTTCTGGGTGACCAGAGTCACCGCTCCGTCATGCGGTTCGACGTCATTGAAGAAAGCGAAGGTGCCGCATAAATGGACGCATTAGTACTGTTGGGCAGCTTTATCGCATTGATCCTCATCGGCATGCCCGTGGCCTACGCGCTGGGCTTGTCGGCGCTGATCGGTGCATGGTGGATCGAGATTCCCGCCGATGCCCTGATGATTCAGATCGCGGGCGGCGTGAACAAATTCTCGCTGCTGGCGATTCCGTTCTTCGTGCTCGCCGGTGCCATCATGGCCGAGGGCGGCATGTCACGACGGCTGGTGGCCTTTGCCGGGGTGCTGGTGGGCTTCGTGCGCGGCGGGCTGTCACTGGTCAACATCGTGGCCTCGACCTTCTTCGGAGCCATCTCCGGCTCGTCCGTGGCCGACACCGCTTCGGTGGGCTCGGTGCTGATCCCGGAAATGGAACGCAACGGTTACCCTCGTGACTTCTCGACCGCCGTAACGGTGAGCGGCTCGGTGCAAGCCCTGCTGACGCCACCCAGCCACAACTCGGTGCTCTACTCGCTGGCCGCTGGCGGCACCGTGTCGATCGCCTCGCTGTTCATGGCCGGAATCATGCCGGGCCTGTTGCTCAGCGCGGTGATGATGGGCCTGTGCATGATCTTCGCCCGCAAGCGCAACTACCCGAAAGGCGAAGTGATCCCGATGCGTCAGGCGTTGAAAATCGCCGGTGAAGCACTGTGGGGCATGATGGCGCTGGTCATCATTCTGGGCGGGATCCTGTCGGGCGTGTTCACAGCGACCGAGTCGGCCTCCATCGCCGTGGTCTGGTCGTTCTTCGTGACCATGTTCATCTACCGCGACTACAAATGGCGCGACCTGCCCAAGCTGATGCACCGGGCGGCACGGACCATTTCCATCGTGATGATCCTGATCGGTTTCGCTGCCAGCTTCGGTTACATCCTGACGCTGATGGAAATCCCGATGAAGATCACGACAGCGTTCCTGACGCTGTCGGATAACCGTTACGTGATTCTGATGTGCATCAACGTGATGTTGCTGCTGCTCGGCACCATCATGGACATGGCACCGCTGATCCTGATCCTCACCCCGATTCTGCTGCCAGTGGTCGCCAGTGTCGGCGTCGACCCGGTGCACTTCGGCATGATCATGCTGGTCAACCTGGGTATCGGCCTGATCACACCGCCGGTGGGTGCAGTGCTGTTCGTGGGCGCGGCGGTGGGTAAAGTCACCATCGAAGCGACTGTGAAAGCCCTGCTGCCGTTCTACGCCGCACTGTTCATGGTGCTGATGCTGGTGACTTACGTCCCGGCTATCTCGCTGTGGCTGCCAGGCGCAGTGCTCTGAATCCTCGTTACTGACTGTCAGCCCTCGTGAACGCTTGTTCGCGAGGGTCATGACAGCGCTGCTTTTTCCAGCCAAGGAGGCTGGTCCCGCATGTCCGCCCCTGCCCTTTTTCCCCGCCACATCGCCGTATTGATACTGGCGCTGCTGGCCTGCTCGTTCGCCGGCAATCACATTGCCGCACGCATTGCCTTCGACCATGACACCGGCCTGCTGCTGGCGATTCTGTGTCGCTCCGGTGTCACCCTGCTGGTGCTGGTCAGTCTGGTGCTGCTGCAACGCGAACGGCTCAACCTGCCCGCCAGCACCTGGCGCTGGCAACTGCTGCTGGGCCTGCTGATCGCGACCCAGAGTTTCTGCATCTACTCGGCCGTGGCCCGTATTCCGGTGGCACTGGCTCTGCTGGTGGTCAACGTCTCACCGATCCTGCTGGCGCTGCTGACCTGGGCGCTGGGCGGTGCTGCACCGACGCGCCGCGCCGCTGCGTTGATGGGCCTGATCCTGTTCGGTCTGGTGCTGGCCCTTGATGTGCCGCACCGGCTGTCCAACCCCGGCAGCAGCGAGCCCCAGTGGCTGGAAGGCATTGCCTACGCCTTTACCGCTGCGGTGGTATTCGCCTTCGCGCTGTGGATCACCGACAACAAGCTGTCCAGCATGCGCGGCACCGTGCGCAGCATGCTGACCATGGTCGTGGTGTTCATCGCTGCCGCCGTGGCCGGTGCCAGCGGTCTGCTGCCCGGCGGCGTGGACCTGCCGACCAGCCGTATCGGCTGGACCGCGCTGGCCAGTCTGGTGTTGCTGTACGGCGTCGGTTTTTCGCTGCTGTTCATCTGCATGGCGCGCCTGGACATCGCCCGCAATGCGCCGGTCATGAACATCGAACCGGTGGCGAGTCTGCTGTTTGGCTGGCTGATTCTGGATCAACTGCTCAGCAGCGGTCAGGTCATCGGTGGGCTGATCGTCGTCAGTGGTATCGTCCTGCTGACCTGGCGCCGCGCCACACCGCCTAAATCCGTCACTACCGAAGAGGCTCCGCACCATGCCCGCGAACGTTCTGACCCTTGAAGACAGCCTGACCCGGCTGACCCTGGCACCCGAGACAGGCGGCAGCATCGTCAACTGGACAGCCCTGAGCAGCGGCCAGCCATTGCTGCGCCACAGCTCCGACGAAGCCGTGGCTGCGGGCACACCTCGCAAACTGGCGCTGTACCCGCTGGCGCCCTGGTCGAACCGGATCGGCGACGGCGGCTTCGATACACCCGACGGCTGGCTCGCCCTGTCGCCCAACAGCGCCAACGATGCGTTGCCCATTCACGGCAGCGCCTGGCAACAGTCCTGGGACGTGATCGAGCAGACGGACACACACGTTTGCCTGCAGCTCGACAGCCGGATTCCCTTCGCCTACCAGGCCCGACTGCACTACACGCTGCTCGACGGCCGGTTGAGCATCGAGCTGAGCATCACACATCTGGACAGCCGCGCCGCCTGGCACGGCCTCGGCCTGCACCCTTACCTGCCGCGCACGCCCGAGACATATCTGCAGGCCAAGGCTTCGCAGATCTGGCTGTGCGACGAGGCAGGCCTGCCCACCGAGCTGCGGGACCTGCCCGACGAATGGAATTTCCGAGACGGCAACAGCCTGCCGCACGCCAAGCTGGATAACGGTTTCACCAAATGGGATGGCCGCAGCGTCATCCGCCAGCCCGATCTGGGCTACGAACTGCACTGTGAGGCCAGCGGCAGCGAATACTTTCTGGTCTTCTGCCCGCCGGGGCTGGATTTCTTCTGCTTCGAACCGGTCAGCCACCCGGTCAACGCCCATCATCTGCCGGGGCATCCAGGGTTGAAGCTGCTGCAGCGCGGAGAATCCATGACGCTGGGGTTCAGCCTGCTTTATCGGGCGCTTTAGTCTGTTGATTCATTCTATGACCAGCACCGACCGGCCACTCATCCTTACAAGACCGGCGGGGCTGGCACAGTCGCCGTCGATCATTGAATCGATGTCTCCCAGCACGAAGACAGTCACCGCCTTGGCCCCCTGGTAGCGGCCGTCCACGATGTATCCGGTCCCTACGACAACCGACCCCTTACCCTCTACCTCCTGAAGCGCCGTGTTGAACACGTAAGTACTGGTCGTCCGGTCGTCCCAATTGATCACCCATGTGATGGGCGAAGCCAGATTGCGCAGCCGCGGGCAGGACAAATCCGCCTGAAACCTCTGCTCGGCCGAGGCGCTGAAACTCAGGGAAGAGGAAGGCGACTCACAAGGCCCCCAGTAGCTTTTGGTGGTGATATCAACCGGCCTACGGGTATTGGTCAGGCCCGGAGACCACTTGGCGATGTGCGCGCCGTTCACGCAAGTGACCTGATTCTCCGGTTCAGCCTCAGCCCGCTCGGGCACGATGAGCAGGGTTGTGCCCACGCAGATGAAAACAACTGTGGCCAGACAAACCAGACCTGATAAAAACCGCTCGGCAGTGAGAGGCATGATCGGCTCCGTGAACGTGATGATGTTCAGCTACCGGTGTATCAGCCCGCATCGTCGGTTTCTACTGTCATAACTGACAGGAACCGGCGAAATCAGACCAGTAGAGAACACACTATCCCCTGTGATCCGTTCCCGCTTCGCCTGCGTAACACACAGGCGCACCGAACCAAAACCAGACAACGACGATCAGAAGGTGGATCATGAGCATAACTGCCAGTCTCAGGACCTTCTGTCACTTGTCCACCCCATCCAGCGATTCGCCGATAACCCGACTTTGGATCAATGAAGTCAATGCCGTGGCCCGCCAGCAGGACCGCGATAGCTTCATGCGCATTTACGATCACTTCGCGCCGCGGCTGTTGCGCTATCTCACGGGACTGAATGTGCCTGAAGGTCAGGCCGAGGAGCTGGTGCAGGAGGTGCTGCTCAGGTTGTGGCACAAGGCCGATACGTTCGACCCGAGCAAGGCGAGCCTGGGCACCTGGCTGTTCCGGATCGCGCGCAACCTGTACATCGACAGCGTGCGCAAAGACCGAGGCTGGGTGCAGGTACAGAATTCGCTGGAACAACTTGAACGCCTGGAAGCACCACAGGACCGAACGCTCGATTACAGCCAGCGTCAGGAGCAACAACTGGCTTCGGCCATCCAGAACCTGCCGACTGATCAAGCCAAGGTGCTACGCATGTCTTATTTCGAGGCGCTCAGCCATCGCGAAATCTCCGAACGTCTCGGCATGCCGCTGGGCACCGTCAAGTCCTGCCTGCGATTGGCCTTCCAGAAGCTGCGCTCCCGGATCGAGGAGTCCTGATGAACAGGTTAAGACACCCGGATGATTCGACACTGATCAGCTACGCTGCTGGCGCGCTGGCACAAAGCATCGCGCTGGTCACGGCCGCGCATCTGGAGCGTTGTCCGGTCTGCCGGGCAAGGTTGAGGGAGGCCGAACAGATCGGCGGCGTGCTGATGCAGCAGCACAGCAGCACCGTAGTGCCGTTGCGTGGACGCGCCGCGATGCTTGAAAGGCTGAATGAGCCGGCTTCGCGCCAGAGCCCGGTGATCAACCCATTACAGGCCTCCAACGAAGACTCCGACTTGATGCCCGCGTGCCTGCAGGCCCATTTCGGCCAGTACCTGAGTCAGTTGAAGTGGAAAACGCTCGCGCCCGGCGTACAGCGCGTGCGGGCCGAAGGTATCGCGCAGGGCACTCTCATGCTGCTCAAAAGCGCGCCCGGCGTCAGCATGCCGATGCACAGTCACAGCGGCAGTGAAATGACCATGGTCCTCAGGGGGTCATTCCACGACGAAATGGGCGATTTCAAGGCCGGTGACATTGCCGATCTGGACAGTGATGTCCATCACCAGCCTGTCGCCTACGGAGAGTGCATCTGCCTGCTGGCCACCGATTCACCGCTGCGCTTTCACGGCCTGTTTGCGCGCATCATGCAGCCGTTCATCGGTATCTGACCGAGCGGCTGCAACGCAGCAGTCAGCGCTGAATGCCGACACCCAGCGAGGCCAGCGCATCCCAGTAGCCTGGGTACGTCTTGCCGACACAGTCCGGATCCAGAATGCGGATACCGGCGATCTTCAGGCCCGCCAACGCAAAGCACATCGCAATGCGATGGTCGGCATGAGTGTCGATCAAGGCGTCGACCGTCGTGCCCGAAAGTGCCGGATTGGCGTTTACTACCAGATCATCTACCTCCTCGACCGCCAGCCCCGGCGCAATCGCGCACAGGCCGTAGGACAGCGCCGAAATGCGGTCGCACTCTTTCACACGCAGGTTGGCAATGCCGACGAAACGCACGGGCTGATTGTTGAATGCGGCCAGCACGGCCAGGGTCGGGATGGCGTCCTGCATCTGCGAGCCGTCGATCACCGACGGCATGTTCGGGAAACGGGCGATGATGTGGCTGGCCAGCGCGTCAGGCTGAGTGAACGCATCGGTGGCGACACCGAGATCGATATTGCCTTGGGTCAACGCCTGAGCGGCCCACAGGTAGGTCGCAGCGGACGCGTCCGGCTCGATGTGGAAATCCGTGGCGCGGTAGCCGGTGGCCGAAACTTTCCAGGCGGCGTCGCCGATGGCCTGAACCTCGGCACCGAACGCCTGCATCGCCGCGAGGGTCAGGTCGACGTAACCGCGTGCACCGATTTCGCTGCCGGTCAGGGCGACTTCCAGAGGACCTTTGCCGCAGGCACCGGCCATCAGCAGCGCCGAGACGTATTGGCTGGACAGATTGCCGTCGATCTCGATGCGCCCGGCGGCCAGACCGCCCTTGCCTTTGATGGCGACCGGCGGGCAGCCGGTCGGTGCGCTGACTTCAACGCCCATGCGCTGCAAGGCGTCGACCAGCGGGCCGATCGGGCGCTTGCGCATGTACTCGTCGCCATCAACCACAAAGTCGCCTTCGAAATTGGCCAGCGCTGCGGTCAGAAAGCGCGTCGCGGTTCCGGCGTTGCCCAGGAACAGCGCCTGCTGCGGCGCCTGCCAGTGACCTGAACTGGTGACCACGAAGGTGCTGTCATCCGGTTCATCGACCTGCACGCCCATCAGACGCAGGGCTTCGGACATCACGCGGGTGTCGTCACTTTTCAGCGCGCCAGTCAGGCGGCTGGTGCCTTTGGCCAGACCTGCCAGCAGCAGGGCACGGTTGGTGATGGACTTGGAACCGGGCGGGCTGACACGCCCGACCAGCGGGCGCTCGACAGGCAAAACAGTGAGAGTGGCTTGAGATCGCATGATGTCCCTGAGCGTCAGCGGAAAAATGGCGATCCTAGCACGAGCAAGGTGCCGCGTTCATGGGTGAACGCAGGCCTTTTGGCAAGAACACAGCCTCAGCCCTGGTCGCCTGACAACTTCTGCAACTGAGCGTTGACCGCCTGCAGTTGATGACGGTTGGTGGCTACGTCGGTGACGTCATAGATCACCAGACACACATGGCTGATTTCGCCAGTGGTCGAGCGCAGCGGAAACAGCGTGGTGTTCTGGTACATGAATTCTTCCTGCCCGGTGATGGGCTGGTAGTTCTTGAACCTCACCAGATAAGGCCGCTGCTCCCAGATCGTGAAAGCTGGCGTGCCCAGGGTAACGACGTTGTCGATTTTCTTGCTGAACCACGGCTGGTTAACGTCGGGGAACAGTTCGAAGAAGGTCTTGCCGATGGCCACGTAAGGCACCACGCCCGAACGGTTCTCCATGAAGGTGTTCCAGACCGACACCTGATAGTTCAGGTCGAGCACCACGATGCCCACGTCGATGTTTTGCGTGACGGCCAGCAACCAATGCAGCTCGTTGATTTCGATAGCGTTGCTCATGGGGTCAGCTCATCAGGTAGGCAAGTTTTTTGGTCAGCAGATCGACCGAGTCTTCGGTGAACAGCATCAGCAGATCAAAATGAATGTTATGGCCTTCGACGCTGTAGCTGATCTCCACCGCCAGAGTCTTTTTCCAGCGCTGGCTGTTGATCCGGATCAACTCGTCGATGCCGCCTTGGGCACCCAGCAATTGCGGATGGCCTTGCGAGAACGCGATATCGATCTGCTCGGCAATCCCGCTCAGGCAGGCACCAATCAGGATCGTGGACAAGTCCAGCAGCATTTCCATGTCGGAAGAGTCGGGGGAGTTGCCGCCCATCAGCTTCGACACGCCGGAGATTTCCGAGTCGTGGAAGATCAACAGCGCCTCACCGGCGATGCCGCCACCGATGTAGCCCTGACAGACCGCAGTCAGACGCTGATCACTGTGTGCATCGGCGAGCGCCATGTGCAACTCGCCCACTTCGAGCATGTTCACGTTCGGCACCGGCAACTGCACGAATACACCCAGCACCTTGGCCAGCAATGCGGCGGCCCGGCCCATGGCGACGTTGACCGTTTCGCGGAACGCATCCTGAAAACTGATGATGCCTTGCCCTGCCGTGTGCTGCGCGGCAACAGTAGCAGGCAGCGCAGAAGGCTTGCCCAGCAGACCGAGGCGTTCGAGCGTGCTTTTGAGTTCGTCCGGATCGGCCGGCTTTTTCAGGAAGGCCAGCGCGCCCAGTTCCATGACACGGCGTACGGCCTCATCCTGCACGTCTCCGGAGACCACGATAACCTTGGCGTCCAGGTGCTCTTCACGAATCGCCGCCAGTGTCTGGTAACCGTCCATGACCGGCATGGTCAGGTCCAGCAGCACGACCTTGCCCAGCCCACTGCGGATCGCCTCCAGGCCTTCCTGACCTTGGGTCGCCATCGTTACCGACACATCCCAGTCGGCAGGCAAGGCCCGCATCAACTGCTTTCGCGCCATGTTGGAGTCGTCGCATATCAATAGCGCAAGAGTGGACATCGTGTAGTTCTCACTGCAAAAAATCAGGCTGCCAGAGGCAGATAGCATCGGTACGGCAACAGGGCTAAAACGACTACAGATCAACTGGCTGCAAGACTTATGTCATGATAGATATCATATAGGCATCACTCCCGCCACATCTCGACGTGACACGTTGTCATACTAGAAGAGTTTCATAAGCCGTCACGTATTGAAACCGATCGTTGTCAGCAATGATCTGCCGCCAGTAATTTTTTTGGATGCCTTTCACTTCGGCCGGAATGGTCCTATGATCAAATGATAGATTTACAAATAATCATTCGATAGTAGAGGTGAATCATGTCTCTCGCCATACGCGACTATCATCCGGCAATGATCCAGAAGCAGGATTTCTGGCAAAAGCTGGGCATTCCGCCGCGCGGCGACAGCCTGTACACGGCGCTGCGCAATGGACTGCCCTATGAAATCTTCGAACGTCTGGCGCAATACACCGACCTCAACCGCTCGACCCTGGCCGAGCATCTGGGCATTGCGCCCGCGACGTTGCAACGTCGGTTGAAGGTGCGTCAGTTCAATTCAGAAGAAAGTGACCGTCTGTTTCGTTTGGCGGCGGTGTACAAGGCGACGCTGGATCTGTTCGAGGACGATACCGAAGCCACTCGCCTCTGGCTGGCCAACCCGGTCCATGGACTGGGCAATCGTCGCCCTCTGGAAATGCTCGCAACGTCTGCCGAAGCACAGGCCGTGCTCGACCTGATCGGTCGCCTGGAACACGGGGTCGTGGCTTGATTCCTGTCTATCGTCTGGTCAAGCGCAAATGGCTGGCCCAGGCATTCGATGGCGAAGGCGCAAAACTCTATGGAGGGCGCTGGAACAGCAAGGGCAATGCCTGCGTGTATTGCGCGGGCAGCGAGTCACTGGCGTTGCTGGAAGTGCTGGTTCACTTGGGCAATGCCGCAGTTGCACAGCATTACGCAATGCTTGAACTGCAGATCGCTGAAGAACACATCCTCAATGCGCGCCTCGACACCCTGCCGCCCGACTGGCGCGAGGAACCGGCGCCACCCGCTACCGCGTCGTTCGGCGATGCCTGGCTGGCGTCCAATGACAGCCTGGCGCTGGCAGTGCCCAGCGTGATCATTCCGCGAGAATCCAACTACCTGCTCAACGTGCGGCATCCGGCGTTCGCAACCGTCGTGGCGACCGCGCGGGACCTGGATTTTGCAGTGGATGCGCGTTTGGGTCGACTCACACCCTGAACAAGCGCGGAGACCTGCTTCTGCCCGGAGGGCGTAGGAGCTCTCGGAGGTTACGACGGCAGCGATGGGCTGCGCAGCAGCCCCCGAATGCATCTGACACAACGCCTGCGTCGACTTTTATCAAACAATACGTAATCTGCTGAAGGAACACGTTTTTGTGAGAGGCGCCACCACGTCTTCGACGTAGCGCTGTCGCGCGGCAAACACCGGACCGTAGGAGCGCGCTTGGTCTGGGCGGCAATCCGACGATAAGTTCTTACACACAGAAAATCAGTGACTGACATGACGCAATCGCGGGCAAGCGCGCTCCTACAAAAAATCGCATTCCTTCAGTGGCTTACAGGTTGTTTGATAAGAGGCGGCTTGCCGGCGATAAACGATGACGCGATTTTCCTGACATACCGCGTCGACTGCATCGCTGGCAAGCCGCCTCCCACAGTCCGATATCAGCTGCGCGACAGCGTGATGTCGGAGACACGTGCCTCTCTTATCCAGCAAACCTCACTCAGTCACCGGCAGCGGCATGTTCTTCGGCCACAGCAGCCAGATATTACCCTTCTGCTTCATGTCACCGGCCAGCTTGCCGGCTTCTTCACCCGTTCCCCAAAACAGGTCAGCGCGCACTTCACCCGCGATGGCACCGCCCGTGTCCTGCGCCGCCACCGGACGCACGATGCTGCTGCCGTCAGGTCGAGTGGTCGACAGCCACAACAGGCTGCCCAGTGGAATCACCTTGCGGTCGATCGCCACACTGTAGCCAGCCGTCAGCGGCACGTTGAGCGAACCGCGCGGGCCTTCGTTACTGTCAGGGTTACGGCCGAAGAACACATAGCTGGGATTGCTCGCCAGCAGCTCGGGAACGCGCTGAGGATTGGCCTTGGCCCAACCGGAGATGGCACCCATGGTGACCTCCTCCTTCTTCAACTGGCCCTGCTCGACCAGCCAGCGTCCAATGGCCCGATACGGCCGGCCGTTCTGATCGGCGTAAGCCAGACGCACTTGCGAGCCATCGTCCAGACGCACACGGCCCGAGCCCTGGATCTGCAGGAACTGCAGGTCCATCGGATCAGTCAGCCAGGCCACAACCGGCGCATTCAGGCCCTTGGCGCCAATGGTGGCGGCATCGTCATAAGGCTTGAGCACCCGGCCTTCCAGACGACCGCGCAGGCGCTTGCCCTTGAGTTCGGGATAGATACTGTCCAGATTGACCACGATCAGATCATCCGGGACGCCGTACACCGGCACCTTCGCCGCTTCAGTCTGAGTCAGGCTGCCGGGATAGACCGGCTCGTAATAACCCGTAATCAAACCGTCGGCGCTGCCGTTGTCAGCCCGCAGGCTGTAGACCTGCAACTGGTCGTGCAGAAATGTCTGGATCTGCTCGACACTCGGCGCAGGCGTAAGGCCGGCTGCGGCCGCACAGGTCGGTCCCCAGACGGCGTCGGCTTTCAAGCGGGTGCATGCGCTACGCCATGAAGTGAAACCGGCCTGCAGATCAGCATCGGACACTGCGGGCAGCGCTTCCCAACCGGCCTGAGCATACGTGGTGTGAGGCGGTTTCGGCGCAGTGGTCGGCTTGTCGGACTTGTCACACGCAGCCAGCATCACCGCCAGCGGCAGGACCAGCGCCAGGCGCCGGTGCCAGGGTTTGAAAGAGAACGTCATCAGCGCGAATCCTTGTACAGCCGCATCAGGCTTGAGGTGAAAAAACGCCATTGTGGCCCAGGCGGGCGCTGTGACCTAGAGCCTGATGGACAGTTATACGAATCCTTCATCTCATAGGTTGTGTAGATGATTGCCATTGCCAACAGTGATTTCCGCTGACGATCCGCACTTTCTAGAATGAACCCAACTTTTGAATACATCCGACCTTTGAGGACTGATATGCGTATTGAAATCGGCATCAACGAGCAGGACCGCCAACAGATCGTCGACGGCCTGTCACATCTGCTTTCCGACACTTATGTGCTGTACCTGAAAACCCATAACTTCCACTGGAACGTCACCGGCCCGATGTTCCGCACCCTGCACCTGCTGTTCGAAGAGCAGTACACCGAGCTGGCAACCGCAGTGGATTCCATCGCCGAACGTATCCGCGCACTGGGCTTCCCGGCTCCAGGCACCTATTCGACCTACGCTCGCCTGTCTTCAATCAAGGAAGAACCGGGCGTGCCTGATGCTGCCGAGATGATCAGGCAGTTGGTGGAAGGTCAGGAAGCCGTGGTCCGCACCGCACGCGGTCTGTTTCCGCTATTGGAAAAAGTCAGCGACGAACCCACCGCCGACCTGCTGACCCAGCGGATGCAGGTGCATGAAAAGGCTGCGTGGATGTTGCGTACGTTGCTGGAAGGAAATTGATCGGAAAAGCGCTATCCGACACTACGAGAGAGTGAATTCCACAATTTTTCTGCTGCGCCTTTGGCACACACGCGAGGATCGCTAGCTCATCAAGCGCAGGTTTTTAAACACTGCGCTTGATGATGAGGTTAGACGTATTTCTTGCCGCCATTGGCGACCAACGGCTCGCCCTTGAACACCTCAGGACCGTCCATGGTGAGTTCCAGTCTGCCGTTGTTCCATGAAAGCCAGGGCGTTGCCTCACTGCCGCAATCGGAGGTCTCGCCGGACGGACTAAGCGCAATGCAGTCCTGATCGATCTCGATCAAACCGATGACATAGGTATAAATCCCTTCGTCTTCATCGAACGACCCCGGTTTGAAATCGAAAGCGCATTCCACCACCTGATTGCCGTACTCCATGCGCATTTTGGGTTTGAGCGACGCCACCGAAACGTCACCGTTATCGACGGCCGAGTAGACGCTGCACACCAGCGCCACCTTGCCGCCCATGCTCAGCGAGATCTGCGGATTGATCTCGACAGTCTCCATCGCAGGTTCCGACGCGCTGGCACTCACGACATCGCCGGTGTGGAACACAAACGGATCAAGGTCGAAATGGCCACGCTTGTCGGGCGCCTGAATGATGGACATGCGTCCGTCAGGGCGCAGAATGCCGATGCGCAAATCAAGATCGTCATTGTCCTCATCGTCACCATTATCAACCCAGGTCGCGCTGACCTTGATGACTCTGGGCGCGCCGGGGCCTTTCTCCAGCGTCACCTTGTGCGTGCAGCCGGGCTTGTCGAGCGTCACCAGCGATTTGGCGATACTCACCGGCGCAGCAGGCGGATTCGGTGCAGCAGGTGCCTGCTCTTCAACTTCAATGCCATACAGACCGCAAAGGCCTGCCAGCCCACTGGCAAAGCCCTGCCACACGGAACGGGCTTTGGACTGACCATTGCGCACGTACAGCTCAAGCACAATGATGCCGGTCTCCTGATTAAACGACACCGGCGCCAGTTCAAGCGTCTGCTCACCGACGGTGACACGCCCCACCAGATCACGCACTTGGGCGAAGCCGCCGCCAGGGCCATCCTGAGTCAGGGTAATTGCAATCCTGCTGATCGAGGCCGGCAACCGCGACAGGTCGAAACTGATGCTATGACTCACCATGCTGCCCTGAGTCACCGGCATCGCAAACGTCGCCGCTCCCGACCCGTGCTCAGGCGCATTGAAAAAGACCATGCCGCTGTCGTCGATGACCTTGCCACTGTCAGTCACCAGAAACGCCGTGAGGTTGACGTCCAGATGAGTATCAGCCGTGTGGCTGATCACGACCTGTCCTTTGGAAGTATTGAGGGTGGTGTTTTCGCCGGGTTTGAGGCTCTGGTTCACGCGAGTTTGC
This sequence comes from Pseudomonas sp. AC016, assembly GCF_979253365.1. Lineage (NCBI taxonomy): Bacteria > Pseudomonadati > Pseudomonadota > Gammaproteobacteria > Pseudomonadales > Pseudomonadaceae > Pseudomonas > Pseudomonas sp. AC016. The sequence goes on along the minus strand of NZ_CEEDCC010000001.1, from coordinate 4,136,155 downwards.
CTGTCCGTGATATGGGTTGTTCAAAGCCGTTTTCACGGCTCTGGTCGAGGCACACTGAATACACTCAAATCAGCTCCCAGGTGCCATTGACCTGTTTGCAAAATGTGTTTTCCTGTTTCCCGGCAGACCCACTGACCGACTTCAGACTCAAGCTCACTCTCGCCGCCTTGTCGGCCTTGCCGGAAACCGTCACTTCAACTGATTGGCAAACCGCCCCACCGCGCCCACCACCTGTTTCGCACCTTCCTGAATCTCGATAATCACCGAGCCCGCCTCGTTGGCCAGCATCAGGCCCTGCTCTGCCTGGCTGCGACTATTGGCCATGCCGCGTACGGCTTCGTCGGCCAGCGCCTGGTTCTGTTGCACAACGCTGACGATCTCTTCGGTTGCGGCGCTGGTACGGCCGGCCAGTTGCCTGACTTCGTCCGCCACCACCGCAAAGCCGCGGCCCTGCTCGCCGGCGCGGGCGGCTTCGATGGCAGCGTTGAGGGCCAGCAGGTTGGTCTGCTGGGCGATGCCGCCGATGGTTTGCACGATAGAGCTGATCAGCAGCGACTGCTTGCCCAGTGCCTCGATGCCTGACGACGCCGATTCCATCTCCTGGGAGATCTTGCGCATGGTCTGCACGGTGTTCTGCACCACCTCTGCGCCGCGCTGGGCGCTGACATCGGTCTGCTGGGAAATCTCGAAGGCCACGCTCGCTGCCTGGCTGACGTCTTCTTCACGCGAGACCTGATCGGTCACCACGGTCGCGAACTTGACGATCTTGTAGAGCTTGCCCTGGGCATCGTGAACCGGGTTGTAGGTTGCTTCCAGCCAGACATCACGGCCACTGCTGTCGACACGCTTGAACCGGCTGGCCACGAACTCGCCGCGATTCAACGTCGCCCAGAAATCCTTGTACGACGCCTGACTCACTTCGTGCGGATCGCAGAACAGGCTGTGATGCTTGCCCTTGATCTGCGCCAGGTTGTAGCCCATGCCGCGCAGGAACTGATCGTTGGCGGTCAAAACGTGGCCGCTCAGGTCGAACTCGATCACCGCCGTGGAGCGCAGCAATGCCTGAATAAACGCCGAGTTCTCGGCTGCGGTTTCAACGGTCTGGGTGATGTCCGAGCCGTAACACTGCAGGTTCATAAGCTTGCCGCTGTCATCCAGAACCGGCTGCCACATGGCGCGAATCCACGCCAGGCTGCCATCGGCACGCAGAAACCGGTAGTTGTCGATGACCGACTCGCCCTTTTGTACGGCAGCCCGCAAATTGCGATAGCAAGGGAGCTGCTTTACGTACGCGGGGATCAACTGATCCAGTTCACGACCCAACAATTGATCGCCGTCATATCCCAGCATTTTGAGGAAGTTGTCGTTGGCGTGTGCGATGCGGTAGTTGGCATCCAGCGTCAAAGCCACCATGCAGGCATCAATACCCTTTTGCATCTGCCGGTACATGGACAACTCGGCCTGCTGTGCCTGTAATTCCTTTTTCAAGCGGGTATTGAACATGACTGCACCGTTCGTGTGGGTTGTACGACGTTATCGGCACAAGCGTAGACGGGATTAGCCCGCTCTGTACGAAATGCGAAGCAGCTTCAGAACCCGGCAAATTTTCACGACTCGGGCTAACCTCTACCGGCATGGCCGTGATGGCCACCGGGCTAGGCGCGTCGTATCCAAGCCTTTCACCCTGAAACTCCCCCTCGCTTGAAGCGCAGGCAACCTCGAAAGCGTCGGGATACACGTTCCTTGCTGGAGTCAAACACCTCATATGAAAGCAATCATTACCGGCATCACGGGTCAGGACGGCGCCTATCTGGCGCAATTGCTCCTTGAGAAAGGCTATACCGTTTACGGCACCTATCGCCGGACCAGTTCTGTCAACTTCTGGCGCATAGAGGAACTCGGGATTCAGCACGATGCGAATCTCCATCTGGTCGAGTACGACCTGACCGACCTGTCCGCCAGTATCCGTTTGCTGCAAAACACCGAAGCCACCGAGATCTACAACCTCGCAGCGCAGAGTTTTGTTGGCGTGTCATTCGAACAGCCTCTGACCACGGCACAGATCACCGGCATTGGCGCGGTCAACCTGTTGGAAGCGATCCGGATCGTCAATCCGAAAATCCGCTTTTATCAGGCCTCGACGTCCGAGATGTTCGGCAAGGTCCAGTCCATTCCTCAGGTTGAAAGCACACCCTTCTATCCTCGCAGCCCCTACGGTGTTGCCAAACTCTACGCACACTGGATGACGATCAACTACCGCGAGTCCTACGGCATCTTTGGCGCCAGCGGCATTCTGTTCAACCACGAGTCGCCCCTGCGCGGCCGTGAGTTCGTGACACGCAAAATCACTGATTCGGTCGCCAAGATAAACATGGGTCTGATGGACTCCTTCGAGCTGGGCAACATGGACGCCAAGCGCGACTGGGGATTTGCCAAGGAGTACGTAGAAGGCATGTGGCGGATGCTGCAGGCTGAAACGCCGGACAGCTTTGTGCTGGCCACCAACCGCACCGAAACCGTCCGCAGTTTCGTGAGCATGGCGTTCAAGGCCACAGGCGTTACGGTCCAGTGGGAAGGCGAAGCCGAGTCCGAACGCGGGATTGATGCGGCCACCGGTAAGGTGCTGGTGTCGGTCAACCCGAAGTTCTACCGGCCTACCGAAGTGGAACTGTTGATCGGCAATCCTGCCAAAGCCCGTGAAGTACTGGGTTGGGAACCGAAGACCAACCTTGAGGAACTGTGCCGCATGATGGTTGAAGCGGATCTTCGTCGAAACGAAAAAGGTTTTTCCTTCTGATGAGCATCGCCGGTAAACGCGCATTGATAACGGGCATCCACGGCTTCACGGGAAGCTTCATGGCCACCGAACTCGCAGCCCAGGGTTGCGAGGTTGTGGGCATGGGCAGCCAGCCGTCGGACAGCGATAACTACCATCAGGTCGACCTGCTGGATGTGAACGGGCTGACTGCGCTGCTTGCCGGGATCCAGCCGGATATCGTTGTGCACCTCGCTGCGCTGGCCTTCGTGGGTCACGGATCACCGGAAGCGTTCTATCAGGTGAACCTGATCGGCACACGCAACCTGCTTGAGGCCATCGAAGCCAGCGGAAAAACGCCCGACTGCGTCCTGCTCGCCAGCAGTGCCAACGTTTACGGCAATGCTTCCTCCGGCATGCTGGATGAAACAACGATTCCCGCCCCTGCCAACGACTATGCCGTGAGCAAGCTTGCCATGGAGTACATGGCAAGCCTCTGGCACGCCCGGCTGCCGCTGGTGATCACGCGCCCGTTCAATTACACCGGGGTCGGGCAGGCCGAAAACTTCCTGCTGCCCAAGATCGTGTCCCACTTCACAAGAAGAGAAAGCACAATCGAACTGGGCAACCTGGACGTGTGGCGAGATTTCAGCGACGTACGCGCCGTCACCAGCGCCTATCGGGGTTTGCTGGAAGCCCGGCCTTTGGGGAAGACCCTCAACGTGTGCTCGGGTGTGACCCACTCGCTGCGTGAGGTGATCGAGATGTGCCAGGAAATCACCGGGCATGAAATCGAGGTTCGCGTGAACCCTGATTTCGTTCGCGACAATGAAGTGAAAACCTTGTGTGGGTGCAACGTCCAACTCAAACGATCAGTACCGGGATGGAGTACACCGCACCTGCGCGAAACACTGGAGTGGATGTTGTCTGCCCACTGATGATCAGCGACCTGAACAGGCCCGTTCGAGATGTGCAGCGCTGACTCTGTCAATCAGGCCCTGTAAAACCCGCAGACGCGGGCTTTACCAACCACATCATTTCGCTGCAAACCTGGACCGCATCTCCTGCAGTCGATTGCGCTCCTTCTCAGTCAAGCCGGATGCGTTGTAGATCGGCTGTTTGTCAGCGCCATCGATTCTGTAAGCCTCGACGGTAAAGTAGGCGCCAGCCGGTGCCCGGATCTTGGCCCAGTCGCTGAACATATTCATTTCCAATGTCCAGTCGGCGCCTTCGCCTGGCTGCAGGCCGCCACTGATCTCGTAATTGAAGCGCTCGGTAAACCAAGGCACCGGGCGGTCGGGGGAGGCAATAGTGCCGATGAAATACACTCGTGAGATCGCCTTGTCGGTGCCGTTGGTAACGGACAGGTCGATGTAGGGCTTCACATAGTATTTGTCTTTCTTCATGTAGAAGGCCGACTTGGTAACGCTGAACTTCGACAGGTAATTCTTGGCGATCTGGGCGTTCTTCTGTTTTTCCATCAACGCGTTTATCTCGGCGACCGCTTCGTCGTGCTGTTTCTGCGCACGCTCAAGCAAAATCCTGTCCGCCTCGACACCTACTTCATCAGCCGTCTTTCCGTCGAGACTGGACAACAGGTTCAGCTTGGATAACTCGGTCGTGGTCTGCCCGGCGAATATCGCTCTCAAGTCCAGATTGGTCATCGCAACGACCGAGAAATTCTCCTTGAACTGATTTTTCTCTTCCTCCGACATGCCTGCCACTACTTTTACAATCGACTTTTGCAGCGCTTCGTTCGAGCTTCCATCCAGCTTTGGCTTTCCACAGCCGGTCAAAATGATTGCAGATAAAAGTAGTACAGCTGCCCTGCGCATAAGTGTTGCCTCCTGTTATAAGCAATCAGAATATCAAAATGATGGCATGCGCGGGAGTCGACTCCTCAGGCTTCACTGACATGTTCTGTTTTCGTGCACCCCTTGCCATCGCGCTCGACAATGGCGCGCATACGTGCAACCCCAACAGCGATATGCTGATCTCAACGCCTCTAAAACAACGTTCCTGATACCCCGGCACGAATCCTGCTCTGGCACATTCAATCTTGTATACATGAATGAACACGCCCATGACTGCTCTCGATATCGCTGCCATTCAGACGTCAATCAGCACCGGCCAGACCTCACTGGCGACCTTCCTCCAGGACCTCCACGCGCAGATCGACGCAGACGACCGCCCGGAAGTCTGGATTCACCGCGAGCCGCTTTCCCGTTTGCTCGAAAGAGCAAAGACGCTCGGCGCTCTGGCGGAAGAACTGGGCGATGCGCTGTACGAAAGGCTGCCGCTGTTCGGCATTCCTTTCGCGGTGAAGGACAATTTCGATGTCGCGGGTCTGCCCACCACGGCGGCCTGCCCCGAGTTTGCCTATCAGGCTCAGACCACCGCGCATGTGGTGCAGCGGTTGCTGGACAGCGGCGCGGTGTTGATCGGCAAGACCAATCTGGATCAGTTCGCCACAGGCTTGGTGGGGGTTCGCTCGCCGTACGGCGCAGTGCGCAATGCCTGTGATCCGGCCTACGTCAGCGGCGGTTCGAGTTCGGGCTCTGCCGTGGCCGTGGCGCGGGGTCATGTGTGTTTTGCCTTGGGCACCGACACGGCCGGGTCGGGCCGGGTGCCTGCGGGTTTCAACGGGATCGTCGGGCTCAAGCCGAGCCTAGGGCTGTTCAGCAGTCGCGGTGTCGTTCCGGCCTGTCGCACGCTGGACTGTCCGTCGATCTTCGCCAACGACGTGGCGCAGGCCTGGCAGGTCGCGCAGGTGATGGCTGATTTCGATGCACTGGATTCGGCCAGTGTCGCGGTGCAGGCGTTACCGGTATTGCGTCGGGCGCGGCGGGTCGCCGCCCCGCAGCGCTGTGAATTCTTCGGCGATACCCAGACAGCCGCTGCGTTCGACAAGGCGCTGAAGTCACTCGAAAGCGATCCACAGGTCACACTGACCTACGTTGCGTTCGATGTCTTTGCCGAGGCCGCCGCCCTGCTCTATCAAGGCCCATGGGTCGCCGAACGGCGCGCTGCGGTCGGTGAGTTTTTCGAGACGCATGCGGCAGACATTCACCCGGTGGTGCGCGGAATTTTGCAGAGCGCCGATCAGTTCGACGCAGTGGACGCTTTCAAGGCGCGCTATCGCCTGGCCGGGCTGACTCGCGCCGCAGAAGCGTTGCTGGCCGAGGTCGATGTGCTGGTGGTGCCGACCGCGCCCTGCATGCCGACCATCGAGGCCGTGCTGGCCGATCCGGTCGAACTCAACTCGCAACTGGGTTACTACACCAACTTCGTCAACCTGATGAACATGAGTGCGTTGGCCATTCCGGCGCATCGTCGTGATGACGGTCTGCCTGCCGGTATCACGCTGATCGGTCCGGCGGGCGCTGACCAGCGTCTGGCTGAAATCGCAGCAGGCTGGCAGGCGTATTTCGGTGCGAGCGATCAGCGCGACAGCGTGGCGCTGGCTCCCCTGCCCTTCAATGTCGCGACCGTTCAGGTCGCCGTGGTCGGTGCTCATTTACATGGTCAGCCACTTAATTGGCAACTGCTTGAAGGCGGCGCTCGCCTGCGCAGCCTGACCACGACCAGTACCGACTACCGACTCTATGCGCTGGCCAACACCACGCCGGCCAAACCCGGACTGGTTCGTGTGCCCGAACAGGGCGCGCACATCGAAGTCGAGGTCTGGGAAATGCCACTCAGCCAGTTCGGTGCCTTCGTCGCTGCCATTCCCGCACCTCTGGGCATCGGCTCGTTGCAGCTCGCCGACGGCCAATGGGTCAAGGGTTTCATCTGCGAACCCGGCGGGCTTGCGGGCGCACAGGACATCACTGAATTCAAAGGCTGGCGCGCCTATTGCGCCGCGAACACCACGTCTTCCAAGACTCATTGATCAGGGGTAGCAACAATGTCGAATGTCGATCGTCGCAGTTTCATGAAACTGGCGGGCATTATCGGTCTCAGCGCGGCGCTGCCGTTCAGTCGGGTCTATGCCGCCGATGCCCCGCTGGTGGTGGGTTTCATCTACGTGGGCGCCCGCGATGACTTTGGTTACAACCAGGCCCACGCGCAGGCGGCCGCCATTATCAAGACGCTGCCCAACGTCAAAGTGATCGAGGAAGAGAACGTCCCGGAAACCGTGGCCGTGCAGAAAACCATGGAAGCCATGATTCGTCAGGACGGCGCGACACTGATCTTTGCGACCTCTTTCGGTTACTTCGATCCGCACGTGGTCAAGGTGGCGAAGAAATACCCGGACGTGCGTTTTGCTCATTGCGGCGGCCTGTGGAAAGCCGGCAGCGATCCAACGAACGCGGGCAGCTTCTTCGGCTACATCGACGAAGCCCAATACCTGAACGGCGTGGTTGCCGGGCACATGAGCAAGTCGAAAAAGCTCGGCTTCGTCGCTGCCAAACCGGTGCCGCAGGTGCTGCGTAACCTGAATGCGTTTGCCATGGGCGCGCGCTCGGTGGACCCGAGCATTGTCACCACCGTGATTTTCACCGGTGACTGGTCATTGCCGATCAAGGAAGCAGAAGCCGCCAACAGCCTGATCGATCAGGGTTGCGATGTGCTGACCTGCCACGTCGACGGCCCCAAGGTGATTGTCGAGACGGCTGAGAAACGTGGCGCGATGACCTGCGGTTATCACGCCAGCCAGGCGGCACTTGCGCCCAAAGGCTATCTGACCGGTGCCGAATGGAACTGGGAAACGCCCTACAAGGCTCATGTCGCCGCGATCCAGCACGGCGCGCCGATGATCAATTTCCTGCGCGGCGGTTTGCGGGATGGTTTCGTCAAGACGTCGCCCTACGGACCCGCCGTCAGTGCCGAAGCCAGGCAGAACGCCGACGCGATCAAGGCGCAGATGATGGCGGGCGGCTTTGTGATTTACAAAGGCCCGCTCAAGGACAACAAAGGCAAGGTCGTGATCGCCGAGGGCGTGGCTCAGGCGCAGAACGATATCGTGCTGGAAAGCATGAATTATCTGGTGGAAGGCGTTGTTGGCCAGATCTGAGGAGCGCCCGATGTTGGTCTCGCGAACCCTGCGGCGTATTGCCGTAGCACTGTTGCCGGGCCTGCCGACGCTGTTGGCGGTGCTGTCGTCGTGCGTGCTGTTTCTGCTGTTCCTCACGGTTCAGGGCAAGCCTGCGTGGCAGGCCCTGCATCTGGTCGGCGAAGGCGCATTCGGCTCCTGGTTTGCGCTGGAAAACACCCTGCAGCGCGCCGCGCCGCTGATGCTGACGGCGCTCTGCGTGGCACTGCCTGCGCGGGCCGGGCTGATCATCATTGGCGGCGAAGGTGCATTGGTGCTCGGCGGTCTGACAGCAGCGGTCACGCCGCTCTGGCTGCCGCCAGTGGCGCCCTGGCTGATGCTCGGCTGCATGGGCCTCGTCGCGATGCTGACCGGTGCACTGTGGATTGGCCTGAGCGGCTGGATGCGCCAACACCGGGGGGTCAACGAGACCATCAGCAGCCTTTTGCTGTCGTACATCGCGCTCGCGCTGTTCAGGCAAATGGTCGAAGGGCCGTTGCGCGATCCGGCGAGCCTGAACAAGCCGTCCACGCCGCCGCTGGATGAGGCCTATATGGTCGGCACCATCAGCGACAGTTTCGAAGTGCACTGGGGGCTTGTAGCCGGGGTCATTGCCTGTCTGCTCGCGTACGTATTGGTGCGCCACAGCGTCAAGGGTTTTGCTCTCGCGGTCGTCGGCGGCAACGTACGCACGGCGTTGATGATCGGCCTGCCGGTGGATCGACTGATTCTGCTGAGCTGCCTGCTTGGCGGTGCGGCAGCCGGTCTGGCAGGCATGTTCGAAGTCACGGCGGTACAAGGCAGCGCCAACGTTGCGATGATCGCGGGGTATGGCACCAGCGGCATTCTGGTCGCGTTCGCCGCCCGCCATCATCCGTTGGCGATCATCTTTTGCGCAATTCTGTTGGGTGGCCTGGAAGCCAGCGGTGGCCTGTTGCAGCGGCGTCTCGGACTGCCGGATGCCACCACGCTGATCCTCGAAGGACTGCTGTTCACCAATCTGTTGCTCTGGGAAGCCCTGAGCGGGCGGCTGGCGGCCTGGAAGATCAGGCTCGCGCAACCGCAGCCCGTCGTCGAAAAAGGAGCACTGCAACGTGGCTGATATCGACCTGAGCACCTTTTTGCTGGCGCTGCTGGCCGGTTCGATCCGCGTCGGCACGCCATTCCTGTTTGTCAGCCTGGGCGAATGCCTGACGGAAAAGAGCGGTCGCATCAATCTGGGGCTGGAAGGCATTCTGGTGGCTGGCGCGATGTCGGGCTATGCCGCTGCATGCCTGACGGGCTCGGCCTGGCTGGGCGTGGGCGCAGCCGCAGGCGTCGGCCTGCTGCTGGGCCTGTTGCACGGCATCGCCTGTTCGTTGCCACGCGTCAACGATATTGCGTTCGGTATTGCGTTGATTCTGCTCGGCACCGGTCTGGCGTTCTTTCTTGGCAAGGCGTTCATTCAGCCGCAGGCCCCCATGCTGCCGTCACTGGCGCTGGGTGCGTGGAGCGATGAAGAACGTTTGCGCTCGGCCTTGAACATCAACGTGCTGTTTTTCATCGGCGTGGCCCTGGCCTTTGCGTTGCATTGGGGCCTGCGCAGCACGCGCTGGGGCCTGATGCTGCGACTGGTGGGTGATCACGCCGAGACCGCTCAGGCGCTGGGCTATCAGCCGATCAAGGTGCGCATCGTCGCCACGGCCATTGGCGGCGCGCTGGCAGGCATTGGCGGTGCGTACCTGTCCCTGTACTACCCCGGCAGCTGGAACGAAGGCTTGTCCAGCGGTCAGGGCCTGATGGCCGTGGCGCTGGTGATTTTCGCCCGCTGGCGGCCGCTCGCGTGCCTGTGGGCATCGCTGTTGTTCGGCGCAGCCGGTGCGATTGGTCCGGCGCTGCAAGCCGTGGGCATCAGCAGCGGCTACTACCTGTTTGCGGCCGCGCCCTACGCGCTGACCCTTGGCGTGATGTACGCGACCTGCCGCCGTGGCCGAACGCTGAACGGCGCGCCCGGCGAATTGAGCATGACCCGATGAATACATTTCCAGAGGAGGCATGACATGGCCAGTGGTCTTGGTGGCTTGAACAAATCGCCCAACGGCGTGGTGATCGGTCTGGCGCAACTGGCGCTCCCCGACCCGCACACCCGCGAGGCACTGTGGGCGCAAACCGAAAAAGTGGTGTCGATGGTCGCCAAGGCAAGGCGCAGCAACCCCGGCATGGACCTGATCGTGTTTCCCGAGTACTCGCTGCACGGTCTGTCCATGAGCACGGCACCGGACATCATGTGCAGCCTGGACGGACCCGAAGTCGCGGCGCTGCGTCAGGCCTGCCGGGATCACCGCATCTGGGGCTGCTTCTCGATCATGGAAGCCAACCCGCACGGCAACCCGTTCAACAGCGGTCTGATCGTCGACGACATGGGCGAGATCCAGCTGTATTACCGCAAGTTGCACCCGTGGGTGCCGGTCGAGCCCTGGGAGCCGGGCGATCTCGGCATACCGGTGTGCGACGGTCCACGCGGCAGCAAGCTGGCGCTGATCATCTGCCACGACGGCATGTTTCCCGAAATGGCCCGCGAGTGCGCCTACAAAGGCGCGGACATCATGCTGCGCACGGCGGGTTACACCGCGCCGATTCGCCATTCGTGGAAGATCACCAACCAGAGCAACGCCTTCACCAACCTGATGCAGACCGCCAGCGTCTGCATGTGCGGCTCCGACGGCACCTTCGATTCGATGGGCGAAGCGATGTTTGTCGATTTCGACGGCACGATCATGGCCGAGGGCGGCGGACGCGCCGATGAAATCGTCTGCTGCGAACTGCGCCCGGATCTGGTCCGCGAAGCGCGGATCAACTGGGGCGTGGAAAACAATATCTACCAGTTCGGCCACCGCGGTTATGTCGCCGTCAACGGCGGCGCGCAGGACTGTCCCTACACCTACATGCATGATCTGGCCGCCGGGCAGTATCGCCTGCCGTGGGAAGCCGACGTGGTGCACACCGATGGTCGCGCCTGCGGCTTCGATACGCCCGAGCGTACGTTCAAACCCACTCCTACGACGTGGAAGGAGTCATAACGATGAGCGAACGTTACCTCGCTTCCGAGCCTTATCCTTGGCCGTGGAACGGCAAGCTCAACGCACGCAACACCGCGCTGATCGTGATCGACATGCAGACCGACTTCTGCGGCGTCGGCGGCTACGTGGACAGCATGGGCTACGACCTTGCGTTGACCCGGGCGCCCATCGAGCCGATCAAGGGGTTGCTGGCGCTGATGCGTCCGCTGGGTTTCACCATCGTTCATACCCGCGAAGGCCATCGCCCGGACCTCAGCGACCTGCCCGCCAACAAGCGCTGGCGCTCGCAGCGTATCGGCGCAGGCATCGGCGATCCCGGCCCGTGCGGCAAGATTCTGGTACGCGGCGAACCCGGCTGGGAACTGATCGAGGAACTCGCTCCGCTGCCCGGCGAGATCGTGATCGACAAGCCCGGCAAGGGTTCTTTCTACGCCACCGATCTTGAGCTGGTACTGCGTAACCGGGGCATCGAAAACCTGATCCTCACCGGCATCACGACGGACGTGTGCGTGCACACCACCATGCGTGACGCCAACGATCGCGGCTTCGAATGCATCCTGCTGGAAGATTGCTGCGGCGCGACCGACCCGGCCAACCATGCCGCTGCCCTGAGCATGATCAAGATGCAGGGCGGCGTATTCGGTGCGGTCGGGCATTCGTCGATGCTTCGCGATGTGCTGGGAGCGTGACCATGCGCGCCCTGAGTCTGGAAACCATCGGCGCCAGCAAAAGCTTCGGCGCGTTTCGTGCGCTGGATGACGTGTCGTTCAAGGTGCGGGCCGGGACGGTCCATGCGCTGTTGGGCGAAAACGGCGCCGGCAAAAGTACGCTGGTCAAAGGCATCATCGGTTACGGCCCGCTGCAGTCGGGCAGCATTCTGGTCAATAACCGCGAGCACGAAATCCGCAACCCACGCGACTCGCACCAGTTGCAGATCGGCATGGTGTATCAGCATTTCACCGTCGCGCCGGGCCTGAGCGTGGCGGAAAATCTGGTGCTGTCGCGTGGCGATCTGCCGTGGCGTATCGACTGGACCGCCGAGCACGAACGCCTGCAGGCCTTCATGGAACGCATGCCGTTTCGCCTCGACATTCAACGACCGGTCAGCAGTCTGGCCGCCGGTGAAAAGCAGAAGCTGGAAATTCTCAAGCAACTGTATCTGGAACGTCGGCTGGTGATTCTCGACGAACCGACTTCGGTGCTCACGCCGCAGGAAGCCGACGAGGTGCTGGGCCTGATGCAGCAGATGGCGCACCGTGGCGAGCTGACGGTGCTGATGATCACCCACAAGTTTCGCGAGGTCAGCACCTACGCCGACGACGTCACCGTGTTGCGCAAGGGTCGCTGGGTGGCAAGCAGCGCGGTCGCCGACACCACGACTCAGCAAATGGCGACGTGGATGATGGGCCATGCGCAAACCAACAGCGTCAGCGGTGATCGGCCGCCCGTGCCTGAACAGGCCCCGCAATTGCAGGTCGATCAGCTTGATGTGCCGGGCGACAAGGGCACGCTGGCAATCAGAAAGCTGAGCCTGTCAGTGCGGCCCGGAGAAATCCTCGGCATTGCCGGTATCTCTGGCAACGGCCAGCGCGAACTGACCGAAGCGCTGTTGGGCCAACGGCCGTTCAGCGCCGGACGCGTGCTGATCGACGGTCAGCCTTATCACGCCAGCCGCGAACAGATGCAGCGCCTGCGCGTGTTCAGCCTGCCGGAAGAGCCGCTGCGCAATGCGTGCATCGGCGGGCTCAGCGTTGCCGACAACCTGGCCCTGCGCAACTTTGACCGCCCACCGCTGTGCCGTCAGGGTTGGCGCATCGACCGCCGTGCGGTTGCCGCTCAGGCGCGCGGTCTGATCGAACGCTTTCAGGTCACGCCCAACGATCCGAACCGCCCCATCGGGACCTTGTCCGGCGGCAACGTGCAACGCGCGGTGCTGGCTCGCGAGCTGACTTCGGACATCGCCGTGCTGATCGTCGCCAATCCGGTGTTCGGTCTGGACTTCTCGTCCGTGGCGCTGATCCACCAACGCCTGATCGACGCTCGCAACAGCGGCGCCGCCGTACTGTTGTTAAGCGAAGACCTCGACGAACTGTTGACCCTGGCAGACCGCATCACTGTGATCCACGACGGCGAGCTGGTCTTCGAAACACTCGCGAACGCTGCCGACCGCACCGAACTGGGCCGACATATGGCGGGCGCTGAACACTCGCACAAGGAGTCCGCATGATTGACGTCAACGCTCATCCGGCCCGCTTTGCCTTCGACCCTGCCAGCACCGCGCTGGTGATCATCGACATGCAGCGCGACTTTCTCGAACCCGGTGGTTTCGGCGCAGCGCTGGGTAACGACGTGCTGCCGCTGCAAGCCATTATCCCGACGGTTCAACAGCTATTGGCGCTGGCACGTGATCAAAACCTGACCGTGATCCACACCCGCGAATCCCATGTCGAAGACCTCGCCGACTGCCCGCCCGCCAAACTCGAACATGGCCTGCCGGGCCTGCGCATCGGCGATGCCGGACCGATGGGCCGGATTCTGGTGCGTGGCGAGCCGGGCAATCAGATCATCGACGCTCTGGCTCCGATTGCTGGCGAGTGGGTCATCGACAAGCCCGGCAAGGGAACGTTTTTCGGCACGGGTCTGCACGGAAGACTGAGCACAGCGGGCATCACTCATCTGATCTTCGCCGGTGTGACCACGGAGGTCTGTGTGCAGAGCAGCATGCGCGAAGCAAATGATCGCGGTTACCGCTGCCTGTTGATCGAAGACGCCACCGAGAGTTACTTTCCCGCCTTCAAGCAAGCGACGCTCGACATGATCACCGCACAGGGTGGCATTGTCGGTCGAGTGACGTCGTTGTCAGCCCTGGAGCAGGCACTACAGACAAGGAGTACACACTGATGGATATCAACCTGCCTCATGTGGTGGCCGCCGTCACCGATGCGTTCATTGATTACGAACGCGCGTTGCTGGCCAATGAACTGACAACGCTGGATGACTATTTCTGGAATTCGGAACACACCGTGCGTTACGGCGTGGCGGAAAACCTGCACGGCGCTGAAGCCATTGCGCTGTATCGACGCCACTGCCAGCCCGTCGGTCCCGGACGACAATTGGTTCGTACGGTCGTTAGCACCTTCGGCGAAGACTTCGCGACCGTCAGCACCGAATTTCACGATGGCGTCACTCAACGGCTGGGACGCCAGATGCAGACCTGGGCCCGCTTCGATGGCGCGTGGAAAGTCGTTGCCGCGCATGTCAGCATCGACCTGAGCACGCTGGAGTGAACACCGTGAGCACGCCCCACTCCACCAACGCGCTGGCCGAAGACGTCTACCGTCGACTGAAACAGGAAATCTTCGATTTCTACCTGCTGCCCTATGACCGCTTCACCGAGAACCAGTTGGCCGACCGTTATCAGGTGTCACGCACGCCGGTTCGCGATGCGCTCTACCGCCTGCAGCGCGAGGGTTATCTGGAAGTCGAGTTTCGTCGGGGCTGGTCGGTCAAGCCGCTGGACTTCACCCAGATCGACCAGCTCTACGATTTGCGCATCGTGCTGGAGTGCGCGGCCGTCGAACGTATCTGTGCGTCTGCCGAGGTCCACCCGGAACTCAACATCCTGCGTGGACACTGGCTGGTGGACAAAAGCCAACGGCACACCGACATGCAAGTGGTCGCCGATCTCGACGAGCAGTTTCATACCCAACTGGTGGCTGCGTCAGGCAATCAGGAAATGGCCCGCGTGCACCACGAAGTCACTGAACGCATCCGCATCGTCCGGCGTCTGGACTTCTTCAAGAGCGCGCGCATCGAACACACCTACCTTGAACATGCCGCCATCCTCAACGCCCTTCAGGCCCGCAAGCGTGATGAAGCGCTGTTGCTGCTGCGCTCTCATGTGGAGATCAGCAAGCTGGAGGTTCGCAAGCTGACCATCTCGATGCTGACTGATGCGCGGCGTCAGCATCAGGCGTGAGCGCCAAGACAGGCGTTCATCAGGAGCCGAGTGACCGGGCAAGCAAACGGTCGCCTCCCGACGTCATCAATTGCATCTCGAAGCCCGGCTTCTTATCATCGCTGCGGGTGTATCGACGCATATCGCGCGGTGCAGGTTAAAGCTGACGCGTTGGTCGGGCCGCCAACGGAGAGTCATTGTGTCTGAGAGAAAGCCCCCCGCCCCCGCAATTCCCCGCCCTCAGGTTCTGACAGAGCGCGCCTTGTCCGCGCTGGAACGGTTCTCGCACATCGAAGCGGTCAGCGGCATCGTGCTGCTGCTCGCCGCCTTGACGGCGCTGGTGTGGGCCAACAGCCCCGCCGCTGAAAGTTACGAACATTTCTGGCACACCCAGGTGAGCCTGGGCTTTGGTGATTTCAGAATCTCCCAGTCATTGCACTTTCTGGTCAACGACGGGCTGATGACGATTTTCTTTCTGGTTGTCGGGGCAGAGATCCGCCAGGAAATCAGGGACGGCGCACTGGCAAGCATGAAGCTGGCGATTCTGCCGCTCGGGGCTGCACTGGGCGGCGTCATGGTGCCCGCCATCATCTACATCGCGCTGAACCACGGAACAGCCGCCAACGCAGGCTGGGCAGTCCCGACCGCGACTGACATTGCCTTTGCGGTGGGCGTCCTTGCGCTGCTGGGCAAATCCATTCCCAGTGGCGTGCGCATTCTGCTACTGGCCCTGGCGATCATCGACGATATCGTCGCCATTCTGATCATTGCCGTGTTCTTCACCGAAAGCCTGAACTACAACGGCCTGCTCATCGCCCTTGGCGGTCTCGCACTGGTGCTCGTGCTGCAGCGCATGGGGATCGGCAAGGCTTACGCCTACATTGTGCCGGGCGCCATCGTCTGGTTCGGGCTTTGGAAAACAGGGGTTCATCCGACGCTGGCAGGCGTGATCCTGGGCTTGATGACGCCGGTCAATTCCCGGCCAGCCAGAGAGCGTCCGATGGAGACGATCGGACGCACCTTTCATGAGCTGATGGGCCGCTTTTCTCAAGCCAACGAAGATCCGAAAGAACTGGCAAAGCCCCTCAAGCAGCTCAGCCAGGCGCAGCGGGAAGTCCTGCCGCCGGTGCTTCGCGTTCAGGTGGCGCTGCATCCCTGGGTCGCGTTCGGCATCATGCCGCTTTTTGCGCTGGCCAATGCGGGGGTGAATCTGGAAGGGGCCAATCTGGATAACGCCATGTCCCAGAGCGTGTTTCTGGGCGTGATGCTGGCGCTCGTGCTGGGCAAACCGTTGGGCGTCATTCTCGCCAGCCTGACGCTGGTCAAACTCAATATCTGCAAGCTGCCGGAAGGCGTGACCTGGGCAGGCGTGATTCTGGTCGGGTTGCTGGCCGGTATCGGCTTCACCATGTCCATCTTCATCGCCTCCCTGGCGTTTTCGGATGAAGCCCTGCTGTCGTCGGCCAAACTCAGCGTGCTGGCCGCCTCGTCGACCGCTGCCATCATCGGGTTGATATGGGGCAAGCTTAAATTCCGAAACCGGTGATCGATCTTTGCGCTCCGATAACGGTCCATAAGGTTCGTCAGACGGATTGCCCTGCGAACGGGCAGTCCGCCCACACACGTTAGCGCACGAGGTTTCATGCAGATCGAACTTCAGGAGATCAGCGATCACCTTCATCGCTTCCCTCCTTTCGACGTATTGCCCAAAGACACGCTGGACATGATTGCCCAGCGAATCGAGGTCAGCTACTTCAGGGCAGGCAGCGTCATTCTCGAAGCAGGGTCGCAGATCACTGATCTGCACTATGTGCGCAGCGGCGCGGTTGAGATCTACCGACGCACGGGAGAGCTCTACAACCGGCTGGTCGAAGGTGACATTTTCGGCCAGGCGGGGCTTTTGCGAAGCAACAAGGTTCGCTTCCCGGCCAAAGCACTCGAAGACAGCCTGATCTATTTCATCCCTTCGGACATGTTTGCCGAGTTGTGCGAACGCCATGACAGCTTCGCCGATTTCGTCGAAGCCGAAGGCCACTCGCGGCTCAAATCGGCAGTCGAAGCGCAGGGACGCGCCAGCGAGCTGATTCAACTCAAATCGTTGGCGCTGATTTCCCGCTCGCTGGTCTGGGTTTCGCCACAGACCAGTGTGCAGCAGACAGCCCTTCTGATGAGCAAGGAAAGCGTTTCCTGCGTGGTGGTCCTCGACAAGCCCGCCGACGGAGCCGAGAAAATGCTCGGTATTGTCACCGACAGAGACCTGCGTAACCGCGTGGTGGCGGCCAATCTGAGTGGCGATACCGAAATTACACAGGTCATGTCGGCCGACCCTGTAACGATTCAGGCCAACGACTCGGTATTCGAGGCGATGCTATGCATGCTCAGGCACAACATTCACCACCTGCCGGTCATGGATCGCGGCCGTACGAAGGGCCTGATCAACCTGTCGGATATCATTCGGCACGAATCACAGAGCAGCCTGTATCTGGTCAACAGCATTTCCAACCAGACATCGGTTTCGGGCCTGCAGTCCTTGCTGCGCGATCTTCGCGGTACTTACATCCGCATGGTTCGCGACGGTGCAACCGCACACATGATCGGCAGTGCCATTTCCGGAATCGGCCGCGCCTTTACGCAGCGTCTGCTGGAACTGGGCGAGCGGGAACTGGGACCGGCTCCCGTTCCGTACTGCTTCATGGCGCTGGGCTCCATGGCGCGGGACGAACAGTTGCTGGTCACCGACCAGGACAACGCGCTGGTGCTGGACGACAGTTTTGATCCCGGCCTGCATGACGACTACTTCAAAAAGCTCGCCGCCTTCGTCAGCGACGGGCTGGCGGCGTGTGGATACAGTTATTGCAAGGGCGGCATCATGGCGACCAACGCGCAATGGCGTCAGCCGCTGCATGTCTGGAAATCCTATTTCACGCAGTGGATCGAAAAGCCGAGTGCCGCGACCCTTCTCAACAGCTGTATTTTTTTCGACCTGGACGGCGTGCATGGACAGATGCACCTGGTTGAAACGCTCAAGACGCTCTGCGCCGAAAAGTCGAAGGAAAACCCCGACTTTCTGGCTGCGATGGCCAGAAATGCGCTCAATCGGACGCCTCCGCTGGGCTTCTTCCGAACCTTTGTGATGGAAACCGATGGTCGCCAGAAGCAGATCATCAATCTCAAGGGGCGCGGGACTGCGCCGTTGACCGACCTGATTCGCGTCCACGCTCTGGCCTGTGGCTCGACCGCGCAGAACTCGTTCGATCGCCTGGACGCCATCAGCGCGACACGCTTGATCCAGCCGGAGGGCCTGCAGCATCTGCGCTATGCGCTCGAGTTTTTATCGATGGTGCGGATTCGCCATCAGGCGGAGGCGATGGAACAGGGACAGGAACCCGACAATTACATCGAGCCCGAGCGTTTCACCACCAGCGAGCGCCACAACCTGAAAGAATCCTTTCAAGTGCTCAGCAGCGCGCAGAAATTCCTGCGTTTTCGCTACCCGGGTCAAACGCGGTCATTGCGATGAGCCGGACCGTGAAGCCAGACCAAGACGTTGCGCCCCTGAATTGGCCAGAGACGTTTGACCGACTGGCGCAAACGTCCCGCCATCCGCTCCTGCAAAACTATTACCGCTCCGGCGTTCCGGGAGCAGATGAGCCTCTGGACGAGATCCAGTTGCTCGCCATGGACCTGGAGACCACTGGGCTGAATGCCGAGTCCGACAACATCGTCAGCATTGGCATTATGCCCTTCACCCTAAAGCGCATACAGTGCGGCCGGTCACTGTACTGGGTGATAAAACCTCCCACCGAGCTGAGCAGCGCTTCAGTGGTGTTTCACCACATCACCCACGCAGACATCCACAGTGCGCCACAGCTGTCCGACGTGATGGAGCAGTTGCTGACCGCGATGGCAGGCAAGGTCATGGTGGTGCATTACAGAGCCATCGAGCGCAACTTTCTCGATCAGGCATTACGCAGACAGATTGGTGAAGGACTTCAGTTTCCGGTCATCGACACCATGCAACTGGAGGCGCGCCTGTACCGAAAAAAACGTGGCTGGATTGACCGCTTGCTGAGGCGTCAGCCGGTGTCGATCCGGCTGGCCGACAGCCGCAGTCGCTACCATCTTCCGCAGTACCTTGCGCACCATGCGTTGACCGACGCACTGGCAACGGCGGAGCTGCTGCAAGCGCAGATAGCCACGCACTATGCGCCATCGACGACCGTGGGTGAGGTATGGAGTTGATGGCTGGAAACGAAGGATGACCTGAACGCAGCGACCCGAAGGCTCGCTGCGTTCAGTCGTCAGATCAGGAGCGTGGCTCGGACAGCAGCCCCTTGACCAGCGAGATACAGCCCAGCATCAGGACAATCGCAAACGGCAGACCGGTCGAAACCGCCATCGCCTGCAGAGCGACCAGGCCGCCGCCCAGCAACAGGGCAATGGCGATCACACCTTCAATGACGGCCCAGAAGACACGCTGAGGAACCGGCGCGTTGACCTTGCCGCCAGCGGTGATGGTGTCGATCACCAATGAGCCTGAGTCGGACGAGGTGATGAAGAACACGATCACCAGAACGATACCCAGGAACGAGGTGATTTCCTTGAGCGGAAGCTCGCCCAGCATGGCAAACAGCTTCAGCTCGAGTACGGCGTCCTTCACGCTGACCACGCCTTGCAGCGTTGCCTGATCGATGGCCGTGCCGCCAAACGTCGTCATCCAGAGCACCGACACCAGCGTTGGAACCAGAAGGACCGAAATCAGGAACTCGCGGACCGTACGCCCACGACTGACGCGTGCAATGAACATCCCGACAAAAGGAGACCAACTGATCCACCATGCCCAATAGAACGCTGTCCAGCCTTGCGTGAACTCGGTATCGGTACGTCCGAACGGGTTGGAGAGTGCAGGCAGGTATTCGACGTAGTTGACCAGGTTATGGAAGAACCCGGTAAAAATGGCCACTGTCGGACCCACCACGATAATGAAGACGAGCAAAAGCAGCGCAAGTCCCATATTGACCTGCGACAGCAACTTCACGCCCTTGTCCAGACCGGCAAGTACCGACCACAGTGCAATCAGCGTAATGCCCACGATCAGCACGACTTTGCTCAAATTGCTGGATTTGATACCAAACAGATATTCGATACCCGCAGCAGCCTGCTCGGCACCAATCCCCAGCGAAGTGGCCAGGCCGAAGAGCGTGGCAAACACCGCCAGAATATCAATGATATGCCCGGGCCAGCCCCACACCCGCTCACCCAGCAACGGGTAGAAGATGGAGCGGATCGAAAGCGGCAATCCCTTGTTATAGGAAAACAGTGCAAGCGATAACGCGACAATTGCGTAAATGGCCCACGGATGCAGACCCCAATGGAAAATGGTCGCCGCCATCGCCAGATCGGCGGATGCCTTCATATCACCCTGCGCGCCGCCCAATGGCGCCCAGTCGGTACGCAAGCCCGCCGCATCGACACTGACACCATCCATTGCCGCAGAATAGTGGGACATCGGCTCGGCAACGCCATAGAACATCAGCCCGATGCCCATGCCTGCGGCGAACAGCATCGAGAACCAGCCCACATACGTGTAATCCGGTTTGGCTTCCCTGCCGCCAATACGAACCTTGCCGAGCGGCGACACAATAAGCGCCAGACACAGCACGACAAAAACGTTGGCCACGCTCATGAACAGCCAGGCCAGATGCCCGGTCAACCAATTGCGTATCGCGTTGAAGAGCGGCTCTACTTCGGTCTGAAGTGCAAGTGTCAGCACGACAAAGAGCACCACCGTCGCGGCCGAGATAATGAATACCTTGCCGTGGATATCAAGCGAGAACGAGAACTGGCCCTTGATATTATCCTGGCCAATCACATAGTCGGTATCGATCAGATTAGCGTCGCCGCTGGGTGCCGGGATGCCTTCGATATTGGCATTCTGCGTTTGTTCCGGCACGTCATTTTCAGGTTTTTTATCCACAAGAACCTCCTTTATAAACAGCACGCTACAACATGCAGCCGTCTGAATTCTCGCTGTTCCTATGGTAAAACGAGTCTAAGCGTTTCATGGTAACAATAGATGACAACGCATTAAGCTATTGCCGTGACCACCCGGACCAGACACGCGCCCGGCCCACAAAGTTCAGAATGCCGTCTCAACGCTGGTCGTGCCAATCGCTCTGCGCCACCTTCGAGGGTGGACGCGGAGCGTCCTGGGAGGCATTCCCACGCAGAGCGCTCATCGTTATACACAAGTCCGTCTCGACACTGATCGTGCCCATCGCTCCGCGTGGGCATGCCTCCCGTGACGCTCCGCGTCACAAATGGCACAGACTAGGGATTCAGTAAGCCGAGCGCATGACGTGGATAACGCTGGAGCCTGGGCACACATCTGCGCCACATTCCAGAGCGGACGCGGAGCGTCCTGGGAGGCATTCCCACGCAGAGCATGGGAACGATCATCATCGTATTCCTCCAGGAGGACTTGTGTATAACGCCGAGCGCGGAGCATAGGAACGATCAGCGTGATCTCAAGCAAGCCGATCATGCCCATGTTTGTGCTCAGCGTTATACAAGAGT
Source organism: Pseudomonas sp. AC016 (assembly GCF_979253365.1). Classification (NCBI taxonomy): domain Bacteria; kingdom Pseudomonadati; phylum Pseudomonadota; class Gammaproteobacteria; order Pseudomonadales; family Pseudomonadaceae; genus Pseudomonas; species Pseudomonas sp. AC016. The sequence goes on along the minus strand of NZ_CEEDCC010000001.1, from coordinate 4,114,772 downwards.
CTTGCTGCGACCACGGACTGTGGGGCACGCGCTGAAAGAGCATCAAAAAGCCATCATTTCCTCGACGCGCCGGTCGATGATCAGGCTATGATCGGGGCGACCTGACCCGGACGTTCCTGAACATGCCCGTTGACCTCCAAGCGCTCTACCCCAAGCTCATCCATCTGATGCTGGATACGGTCTTTGTGGTCGACAGCGACAACCAGATCGTATTCGTCAGCGATGCGTGCGAGACGCTGCTGGGCTATCGCGCTGCCGAGCTGGTCGGGACGCAGATTACTGGCTATATGCACCCTGAAGACCTGGCGGCCACGATAGCGTCCATCGACCGGGTGATGAATGGGCAACCGCACTTCGATTTCCGTAACCGTTACCTTCGCAAGGATGGAAGCATCGTCTACATCTTGTGGGCGGCATTCTGGTCTGAAGAAGTCGGCGCACGTATCGGCGTCGCGCGCGATGTGACGGCGCTGGCCAAGGCCGAGAAAGAGTTACGCTTTCTGGCCCATCATGATCCTTTGACCGCACTGACCAACCGCTCGCTGTTCAATGAACGGCTTGATGAAGCCTTGCGAGTTGCACGTCATGACCAAAGCTCGCTGGCCTTGTTGTTCCTGGACGTCAATGACTTCAAGGGTATCAACGACGTCCACGGGCATGCTGCGGGCGATCAGGTGCTGTGTACGGTGGCTCGGCGCCTGGAACGCTGCATTGGCGAGGCAGGCACGGTGGCCCGTGTTGGCGGTGACGAGTTCACAGTCTTGCTGACGGATATTCCGTCCCGGGACGCGGTGTCCATGAAAGTCAGACAGATTCTTGAGGCCATGGCTGCACCGCTGGATGAGGCGTCTGGCGCAATAGCCATGCCGTCCTGCAGCATCGGCGTCGCGTGTTATCCGGCAGATGGGGAAGACGCCGACACCCTGCTCAGCCATGCGGACGGCGATATGTATCGGGTCAAAAGGCAGCGGCCTTTCAGCCATAAAATGTAACCAGCTGAATAAAAAACCATCGGTGGGAGGCGGCTTGCCGGCGATGCAGTCGACGCGGTATGTCAGGAAAATCGCGTCATCGTTCATCGCTGGCAAGCCACCTCCCACGGTCCCGTGTTTGCTGCGCTACAGCGCTACGTCAAAGACGTCGTGAGACCTCCCCAGCCTGGGGTCTGCCAGGAGACAACATGAACCTCAACGCTTGACCGTCTCCTCCAGCGTGAACCGACCCAGCGGGTTCTGGCCGAAGTGTTCGATGTTCTTGCGCGACACGCTGATGTACGGGCTGTAGTAAAGGTCGATCCAGTTCACGTCGGCCTTGGCCATTTTCTGCAGGTCGATGTACATCTGCTCACGTTTTTTCGGGTCCATTTCCACGCGGGCGGCGGCGACCAGTTCCTTGACCTTGTCGTTCTTGTAGCGGGTCATGTAGTTCATGTTGGTGTCATGCCCGAGCACGAACGTCGTCTTCTGATCCGGGTCGAGGATGTCGTTGGTCCAGTACATCACGGAGATGTCGTAGTCACCGGCGATCAGCATGTCCCAGCTCTGGCTCGGGTCGACTTTCTGCAGCGTGGTGGTCACGCCAACCTTGGCCAGTTGCTGTTGCAGCATGACGGCGATCTGCTCGTCGACTTCGTTGCCTGCGTTGACGATGTAATTGAGTTTCAGGTCTGAAGCGCCCGCGTCGGCCAGCATTTTCTTCGCTTTCACCGGGTCGTAAGGGCGTTGCAGGTTGTCGGCGTAGTGGTACAGCGCGCCCTTGGGGATGTAGGAATTGGCGACAGTACCCAGTCCGAAGGTGGCGGCTTCGACAAGGGATTTCTTGTCGATGGCCATGTCCAGCGCCTGACGCACTTCCACTTTCGCCAGCGCGCCATGCTCGTGGTTGATCAGCAGATGATCTTCGCGGGTCGACGGGTCTTCATGTACGACCAGACCGGCATCTTTCTTCAGGGTCTCCACGCGGGAAAACGGCACGTAGATCGCGGCATCCAGCTCGCCGGCCTGGACCTTGAGCATGCGAGTGTTGTCGTCCGGCACCGAGATCCACTCGACACCGTCAAGGCTGACGGTGGAGGCTTCCCAGAAGTTGGGGTTCTTTTCCAGAATCACCCGATCGCCACGTCGCCATTCCTTGACGGTAAACGCACCCGAACCCACCGGTTTTTCGGCGTAGGCTTCTTCGCCCAGACTTTTCATGGCTTTCTCGGACAGGATCGAGACGTTGGGCAGCGCCAGTTGCGAGAGGAATGAGGCCGACGGGTGTTTCAGGGTGATCACCAGCGTGTGCGGGTCGCTTGCCACAGCAGTGTCGATGATCTTGTAGGAGTCGCTCCACAGCGAGCCTTTGTCGTCACGAATGCGCAACAGGCTGAACACCGCATCGCTGGCGGTCAGCTCGGAGCCGTCGGAGAACTTCGAGGGGCGCATCTTCAAGGTGTAGATGAGCCCGTCCGGTGAAATGCTCCAGCTTTCTGCCAGCCCCGGCACCAGTTTCGTGCCCTTGTTATCGACGCGGATCAGCACGTCGTAAACGTTGGAAAACACCCAGTTATCGATGTTCTGCGCGCTCTTGATCGGGTCGAACGTGGTGCCGTCTTCGCGGCGGCCGATGGTCAGCACGCCAGCGGCTTCCGCCACCCCGGCAGCCAGAGAACAGGCCGCCAGCATGGCGACGGTCAGCAACTTCACAGGTCGTGCTTTCATATACGGAAACTCCTTGTCGGTATCGAGAACGGATAGTGATTACGGGATCAGAAAACGAGTTCTTCAAGCACACAGTCGTAGCGCTGTTCGCCCACATGACGCGTGGGCGGCGCGATGCTGGAACAATCGGCTCGGGCAAAACGGCAGCGTGGATGAAACGCGCAGCCGTCCGGCAAATGCAGCGGGCTTGGCGGTTCGCCCTGCAGCGGTTCGCTGGGTAACGGGCGGTCAGGATCGATTTCCGGGATCGCCTGAATCAGGGCGGCGGTGTAAGGATGACGCGGGCTGAGAAACACCGACTCGACAGGTCCTTCCTCGACGATGCGGCCCAGGTACATCACTGCCACCCGATCACAGAGCCGGCGCACGATGGCCAAGTCGTGAGCAATGAACAGAATGGCCAGGTTCATGCGCTGGCGCAGTTCCAGCAGCAGGTTGATGATCTGGCCCTGAATCGACACATCCAGCGCGGCCACGCACTCGTCGGCAATGATCAGCCGCGGCTCGATGGCCAGCGCGCGGGCGATGCCGACCCGCTGACACTGCCCGCCGCTCAGGGCGCCGGGCTTTCGGTCGGCGAACTCCGGGCGCAGGCCGACCATGTCCAGCAACTCGATGACCCGCGCCGGAATGTCGGACCTGGCGACCTTGCGCTGCACATGCAGAACCTCAGCCAGCGTGGCGCCGATGGTCATGCGTGGATTGAGCGAGGAAAACGGGTCCTGAAAGATCATTGCCGTTTCGCTGCGCAGGCGTTGCAGATGAATGCCGCTGCCCTGCGCCACATCCACGTCGTCGAATACGATCTGCCCGGAAGTCACGTCATTCAGGCGCAGGATGGCGCGGCCCAGCGTGCTCTTGCCGCTGCCGGACTCGCCCACCAGCCCCAGCGTTTCGCCCGCGCTTATGGTCAGGGACACACCGTTGACCGCCTGTACCCACTGCTTATGCATGCCCAGAAAGCCGGTTCCGGACGCCGGGAAGCGCACCACCAGATCATTCACGTTCAGCAACGTCGGGCCGCTCATGAGTGCACCTCTTCGCCGTGCGCCGACGTCACCTGTAACGGGTAATGGCAGGCAGCGGCGTGGCTGTCGCCGACAGAACGCATGAACGGTAACTGTGCAGCACAATCCGGACCGGCGTGCGTGCAGCGCGTATGGAACCGGCAGCCTTCGGGCAGTGCATCGAGCAGCGGCGGCTGACCGGGAATAGTGCGCAACAGCGCATTGCCCGCACTGCTGGCGGGCTGACATTCGATCAGGCCGCGCGTATAGGGATGTCGCGCACGGGCCAGCACATCGCGTTTGCTGCCGTGCTCACACAGGCGACCGGCGTACATCACGGCGATGGAATCGCAGGTTTGCGCCACCACGCCCAGGTCATGGGTGATCATGATCAGCGAAAGCCCGTGACGATCACGCAGGTCGAGCAACAACCGCAGGATCTGCGCCTGAACGGTCACGTCGAGCGCCGTGGTCGGCTCGTCGGCAATCAGGACCTGCGGGCCGCAGCCCAACGCAACGGCAATCATGGCGCGCTGGCGCATGCCACCGGAAAATTCATGGGGATAGTTGTCCACGCGGGACGCCGGATCGGGAATACCGACCTGACGCAACAGGTCGATGGCCTGCGCCCTCGCCTCGCGTTTCGACGAGCCCTGATGCAGACGAAAGCCTTCGGCAATCTGCTCGCCGATGCGCATCAACGGGTCGAGGTGGCTGCTGGGGTTCTGGAAGATCATGCCGATGCGGCGCCCACGCATGGCGCGCATCCGGGCCGCATCGAGTGTGAGCAGATCGACATCGTTGAGCAGTACCGACCCACCGCGCACCTGCAGGTCCGGCGATGGCATCAACTGCATCAGGGCACGACAAGCCATGGTCTTGCCCGAACCACTCTCACCGACCAGACCGAGAATCTCGCCCTGATGCAGATCGAATGACAGCCGATCCACCAGCGTCACCTCGCGGCCACCGTTGCTGGCGACCACGCTCATGTCGCTGACCTTCAGTACCGGCGTGCTCATCGGCGTTCTCCCAGCGTTTCGGCCACGCCGTCGGCCAACAGGCTGAAGCCCATGGCCAGGGTGACGATAGCCAGGCCCGGAAACAGACAGATCCACCAGGCCGTGGTCAAAAACGCCTGACCTTCGGCAACCATCGTGCCCCACTCGGCCAGCGGCGGCTGTACGCCCAGGCCCAGATAGCTGACCGCTGCACCACTGAGCAGCACCAGCACCGCATCGGACATGGAAAACACAATCGAGCCGAACAGTGCGTTGGGCAGCAAGTGGCGAAACAGAATGCGCAGGTGGCCGAAGCCCAGACTCTTGGCGGCGAGAGCAAAGTCGCTTTCCTTGAGCACCAGAATCTGCGAGCGGATCAGCCGCGCGTAAGACACCCAGCCCACCAGCGCCATGGCGATATAGAAGCTGGTCAGGCCGGGGCCGAGAATGGCGATGATCGCCAGCATCAGCACCAGAAACGGGAACGCCAGCACGATGTCGATCACGCGCATGCACAGGTTGTCGAAGCGGCCGCCAATGTAGCCGGACAGCGCGCCGACAAAGGTGCCGATCATGAACGGGAAGATGACGCCGAGCACGCAGATCTGCAGGTCGACACGGGCCGCCCAGATCACGCGGGAAAGAATATCGCGCCCGAAATTGTCGGTGCCGAACGGGTGCGCCAGGTGCGGCCCCATCAGGCGCAATTCGGTGTTCTGGAAGATCGGATCGTAGGGCGCCAGCCACGGCGCGAAGATCGCCAGCAGCAGCCACATGCCCAGCAGCGAGCCACCGAGCAGCATGGCCAGCCGGCCATTGCGCAAGCGTAGACGCAGACGCGTACGCCATTGGGCAGGGACATGGGTCTGGGCCGTGTTCATTTGATGCTCACCCGTGGATCGACCGCAACCGTTGCCACGTCCGCCAGAAAGTTCACCATGACCGTCCCGCAGGCCAGCACCATTGCGACGCCCTGCACCACCATGTAGTCGCGGCTGAAAATGCCACGCACCAGCAGCTGACCGATGCCCGGAATGGCAAACAGGCTTTCGATAACCACGGTGCCGCTGATCAGCCAGCCGATGTTCACTGCCAGCAGGTTGATGGACGGCACCAGCGAGTTGGGCAGCACGTGACGGCGAAACAGTGCGCCTTCGCTGACGCCTCTGGCTCGGGCTGCCGTGACGTGATCGGCCTGCAACTCCATCAACATGCTGGCGCGCAGGTTGCGCACAAGCACTGCGGACAGCGCCAGCGCGATGGTCAGGCACGGCAGCGCCATGTGATGAAGCTTGTCGAGCCAGTCGTTGCCATAGCCAGATACCGGAAACCAGCCCAGCTTCACGCTGAACAGCAGGATCAACATGATCCCCAGCCAGAACGCGGGCATGCCCAGTCCGGTGGTGGTGAAAACACGAATCAGATTATCGCCCCAACTGCCTTTGTTGCGCGCGGCCAGCGTGGCGAGCGGGATGGCAATCAGCAACGCCAGCAGGACGCTGCCCAACACCAGAAACAGGGTCGGCTCCAGGCGTGTGACGATCAGTTTCAGGACATCGATCTTGTACAGCAGCGACTTGCCCATATCGCCCTGCAGCAGGTTTTTCATGAAATAGACGTATTGCATCCACATGGGCTGATCGAGCCCGTATTGGGCGCGAATGTTGGCCAGCGCATCGGGCGTGCTGCGGGCACCCAGCAGGATGCGTGCCGGGTCGCCGGGGATCGAGCGCACCAGAATGAAGGTCACCAGGCTGATACCGAACAACACCGGCAGCAGCTGCACCGGGCGCTGGAGAATGAAACGATAACGACCCAGATTCATTGCATGTCCCGAGGTGGTTGAAGAAAGATCGAGCAGGACCGAAAAATCGCTGCGGGCCTCTCATGATAGAACGACACGTCAGAACCGTTGGAAAACGCCCTTCGCCTACCGTTATCCCCGACAGGTCATGACTCAACCCTATCGCGCCGTCCATCGGGTGACAGCTAGTAATTCTTATAGGTTTTCAACGCGCAGGTCGTCCGGATTCATGCGCGTGGCACTTTCCTTGCTTCGTTCATTGCTATAGTTGTCGTTCGATGGGTCGAGTGACAAAGGAAGTCATGCCATGCACGTGAGGTTGTCGGATTTCAATACACGTCTACAGTCTGCAGCCACGCTGGACCAGCAGATGGACTGCGCATGGATGCTCGCCTCAGGGCTCGGCTTCGACTCGGTGGTTTACGATTACAGCCCGGTGCCCGTGGCCCATGATGGTGCACTGATCACCCCTTCTTTGCTCGCGCTGCGCAATGCACCCGAAGACTGGCACACGCTCTGGTGCCGCAAGGGCTATTACCAAATCGACCCGGTTCAACAACTGGCGGTGAACAGCGTCTCGCCATTTGTGTGGTCTTACCAACCCAAGGCGGAGACCGTATTGCGCACAGTGATCAAGGATCTGCACACACCCGTGGTGCGCTATTTGAACGAATTTCATATGACCTGCGGCGTCACCGTGCCGATCCACATGCCCAGAGGTGGCTTCGCAACGCTCACCGGTATCTGCTCGGACAGCAGCGACGTGGCACTCGAAGACGCCCGACAAAGCCTCGCCGAGTTCGGCCTGCTCGCCCATGCCTTTCAGGAAGTGGCTTACCCGATGTTCGACGAGGCCATGCACTCGTGCACGGCAATCAAACTTACACGTCGCGAACGCGAATGCCTGCGCTGGTCCGCCGAAGGCCTGACCGCCAGGGAAATTGCCCAGCACCTCAATCGCTCCGTCGCCACCGTGACACTGCACCTCAACTCCGCGATGCAGAAGCTCGGTGCGAAGAACCGCGTGCAGGCCGTGGTGCGCGCCGTACATTATAGGTTGCTGGACAGCTGACCCTTTGTTTAAAGGCAAAACCTATCATTTCTTACAGTTATCGCTGACGAAAAACAGCGCTAAGGTGCCCCGATCCATCACCGGGAGACCGACAGCATGTCAGAGATAACAATCCAGGAAGGTTACGCACCCTTTGGCCAGTACCAGACCTGGTATCGCATCACTGGCGATCTGCGTGGTCCCCACACGCCGCTGGTCATCCTGCACGGAGGTCCCGGCTGCACCCATGACTACGTGGATGCGTTCAAGGACATCGCCAGCACCGGCCGCGCCGTCATTCACTACGACCAGTTGGGCAACGGCAAGTCGACTCATTTGCCGGACAAAAAAGCGGATTTCTGGACAGTCGAGCTGTTTCTGGCGGAGCTGGACAACCTGCTGATGCATCTGGATATCGCCAACAACTACGCCCTGCTGGGCCAGTCCTGGGGTGGCATGCTCGCGTCCGAACACGCGGTTCGACAACCTTCCGGCCTGAAAGCGCTGGTCATCGCCAATTCGCCAGCTGACATGCACACCTGGGTCAGCGAGGCCAACCGCCTGCGCCGGGAGCTGCCGGAAGCTGTGCAGAAGACGCTTTTGCGACACGAACAGGCGGGCACTTTGCAGGACGAAGAATACAAGGAAGCGTCTCGCCTCTTTTACAACCGTCATGTATGCCGGGTTAATCCATGGCCGGAGGAAGTGCAGCGCACGTTCGACCAGATCGATGAAGACCCGACCGTTTACCACGCCATGAACGGTCCGACCGAGTTTCATGTGATCGGCACCATGAAAGACTGGACGATCATTGATCGCCTGAACCTCATACGAGTACCAACGCTGCTGATTTCCGGCCGTTATGACGAAGCCACGCCGCGCGTGGTAAAGCCTTACGAGGACAACGTACCCGGCATTCAGGCGGTGGTTTTCGAAGAGTCCAGCCACATGCCGCACGTGGAAGAGCGCACGGCCTGCATGGGTGTCGTCGCGGAGTTTATGGATACTGCGCTCGCTTTGGCAAAACCGTAACGTGCCTCCTGCAGGCTGGACGGAGGGTGCTAATCTGCCAGGCGTCCGGCTGGACGGGTTCGCGAGGAGTACGTAATGGACATCGTGGTGCATAGTTACTGCTTGAAAGGGGCACGCCAGGAAACGTTGCTGCCCTCTGTCACCCTGACACCAGACGCGTCGACCCTGACGGTGGCGGAACTCATCCGCCTGACCGTCGCCGAGCAGATCGCCGCCTTGTCGGTCCGCCACTTTCTTGAACAAATGTCGGTGCGCGAAGTACTCGATCGCCAGTACCTGAGCGAACGTGACATCGTCAGGCAGACCCGCGCGGGTACGATCGCCATGCCACAGGCCACCGCTTCTCCGGATCTGGATGTAGGCGTTGAGGTCGAGCGGGCCTTGAAGGGCTTTAAAACCCGCGCTTTTCGCGTTCTGCACAACGGCGTCATGTTGCAGAGCCTCGACGAGTCCATCGACCTGAGTCCCCCGTCCACGCTCGCGTTTATCCGCCTGATGCCCCTGATCGGCGGTTGATCCTCTTCGTTCACCTGCTCGGAAACCGTCATGCAATCACGTCGCCCTGCACCCGAACAAGTCAAACGCCTCGCTACACTGCGGGCGTTTTGTGATCACGCACTGGATTTCTATCCCGAGCTCAGCCGACATGACGACTTCGAGATGGATTTCTGGGACAGCATCGACTTCCTGCGCATCGCCGATGACTGGCTCACTCAGCATCCGCAGGAAGGCAGCAAGGCACTGGCCGACGGCCTGGTGTTCCCGACCGTGTGGGATGATCTGGAAGATCGACGCGATCAGCAACGCTACGGGTTGCAATACCGCCTCTGCGATGCGTGGGTCATCGCTCATCCGGAGGACGCCTATGCGCTTGAACAGATCGGCGCGCGGCTGCAACACATGCTGTGCCATGCGTTCGAGGACAGTGACTACCCGCTGCCCACTGACGCTGATTCTCCTGCGTATTATCGACGACGTCCGGAAAACGCCTGGGCGTTTCCCGACGTTCCTGCCTGCATCCATCGATTGAGCCACTTCCCGCCGACACCGGAGTGGCAAACCTTCGCAGAGTGGTTGCTGGATGGCAGCTGGAACCGTGTGCTGCCTCCCTCCCCGCCAGACGAAGAGCAGCGCAGGATCGCCGACGCTTACGTCTATGTGCACAAGGACATCGAGCGCATCGCGCGGGGTCTGCTGGACGCGGGCCGTCTCGATTACCCTCGCTTCGCCCGGGCAGCCGACACCTGGGGTCGCGCCATGATGTTCTACTCAGACGACGCGGGTCTGGACAGTGATGATGTCGACCAGCAGCACTACGCTGTGGACGAGGACGATTCGCACGACGATAGCCTCGAAGACGCAGGCGTCGACCATGAGCAAACGCCGAGTACTGACACCGCCTGCGGAGCGCATGAAGACGTCCATCCCGAACTGGCGAAGTTCACCGTTCGCTACGTGGAGGATGCCCTGGCTGGACTGCCCGGGAACGCTGTAAAACTGGCCGATACATTCCGTTCGGTAGAGGTGTATGAGACCCGCTGGATGCTGCAGGCTCTCGCAGTCATCGAGCGGTTGGACATGAAGCCGGATGATTTCTTTGACCGTTCCGTTGACACGGCCGAGGTGCTGGAACGCTTTCTGCTGCTTCAGGATTTGCCCAAAAGCCAGTCGACAGAATTACTCGCAGCATTGAGCTGCTTTTCAAGAAACACCTTGCTGACGGCACTGCCCTATGCCGGGCAAGCAAGCCGCGTAGTGCTCGATGCGCTCGGCTGGACTGACCTGCAAGCCTTCCAGCGCGAATACCTTGGCATTGCGCTCGCGCCTGCGTCAGGCTGGGGCAGCGACCTGCCCAATACGACGGACGAAACCGTAGGCGTGGTAGACCGTTATCTGCTGAACAACGCGTTGGCCGAGGCCGACCCGCAACACTTGCGCGACTACCTCGAGGCGCTTGAGCCTTCGCACTGGGCGTTTCCCGAAACGCGGACCTTGCTCGACGCGTATCAGGGCATAGGCCGGCCGGCGCTGGAAAAGAAACTGACTCGCCATGCGCAATCAGCCATGCGCATCTACGGCGTATTGCCCGTCAAGGATGCGGACGACATCCGTCAGCGCTACCTGATGTTCAAGAAGTTGCATAAAGAGGTGCGCAAGTACGGCGCTGAACGGCAAGCCAACTCTCAAGCAGCGATACAGGCAGGCCTGGAAAACCTGGCGCGTGTCGCCGGTTACCCCTCGGCGATTCGCCTGGAATGGACCATGGAATCGGAGATTGCCGAATCCGCCCTGACGGCTGCCACCATCGATGGGTATGACGTCACGCTAGTGGTTAACGGTTTGTCGCCGACGATGCACATCTGCAAGGCGGGGAAAACGCTCAAGGCCGCACCACCGGCGATTCGCAAGAGCGCTGAATTCGTCGCCCTGAAAGCACAGCAAACGCAGCTCAAAGAGCAGATTGCACGCTTTTGCCGCACCCTGGAAGCGATGATGGGCAGCGGCGAATCTCTGGCGCTGGTCGATTTGAAACAACTGCTGAGCATGCCCGCGGTTCGCCTGCTGATGGAGCAATTGATCGTGCAGGCGGATGACGCTGTGCTGGGCTGGCTTGATGCTGCGGCCCTCATGGTGACCGACCTTGAAGGCCGCCAACATGCCGTCGAGAGGAATCTGCGCATCGCTCACCCGTTCCACCTGTTCGAAGCCGGACAGTTGTCGGCGTGGCAGAAAGAGGTGGTGAGCCAACGCCGCGTGCAGCCGTTCAAACAGGCCTTTCGCGAGCTGTACCTGCTGACCCCGGCCGAACGGGAAACGGGCCTGTGGTCCTGCCGATTTGCCGGCCACCGCCTTAAAGGCAACGTTGCGTCGCGCTTGTTGCAAGTGCGCAACTGGTCGACCTCAAGCGTCGAAGACGTCTATTACGAGAGCAAGGAACACGGCATCCACGCTCTATTCAACTTTCTGGACACTGGCCATTACCTGTCAGAAACGGAGCACTTCACCTTCGACACGATTGCGTTCCACCGCAACCGCGAAGCTCTGCCCCTTGAGCAGGTGCCGCCGTTGCTGTTCTCGGAAGTGATGCGCGATGCCGACCTGCTGGTTTCTGTCGCCCATGCTGCGGACGACTACAGCACTAGCCATGAAACCCTGCAACGACGTACTGAACTGGTCGACCAGCTGATAAAGGGAATGGGACTGCAGAACGTCAACTGTGAAGGACACTTTCTGCACATTTCCGGCCAGCGTGCAAACTATCGTATTCACTTGGGCAGCGCGGCGATTCATATCGAACCCGGCAACTACTTGTGCATCGTCCCTGCCAGCGCCAGCGTCAACGAGTTTTACCTGCCGTTCGCCGACACGGACAGAAAAATGGCAGAGGTGTTGAGCAAGATGTTCCTTTTGCTGGACGATCGAAGCATCACTGACCGCCAGATACTGGAACAGATACAGCGCGCGAGCTGACATTGGTATTTATGATTACAGGAGGCGGCTTGCCGGCCATGAGGTCGACGCGGTGTGTCAGAAAAGTGGCTTCGTCGTGCATCGACGGCAAGCCGCCTCCACAGGAAAAATAGCTTTTTTTCAGTAAGTTATGATTATTTGACAAGAGCGAGCCGGCTCACCGAAGCGACTTTTCAAACGCTGACGCTCAATTGCGCCGACCGGCCTCTGCATGGGCCCGCTCGTTTGTAACGTCTACCGCCTGTTGCGCACTGTCAAATGCCATTGATTGTTAAATAATTTAACAATCTAGAGTAAATACTTAAATAGAAATTTGCCAACCCTGTCGGCAGGACGTTTATCCAACCTCCGTTTCTTGACGCCGTAAAAATGATTCGTATCCAGTAACACTCTCCGAAAACATGAATAAACTTTAATGAATATTTGATTCAAGCGCGTTCAACTCCGGCAGAAATATTGTTCATACGAAGGGGACATTCTATCCCCGCAAGACGCTTTGCCGCCGGAGGCAGACATGAACCTCAGATCCCTCAATATTTCACGCAGGGCCTCGCTCTGCTTCGGCATCATCACGGTCCTGCTGGTCGGGCTAGGTGTTTTTTCCTACGTCCAGATGGGCAATCTCCGGACAGCCGAGCAAAACATTTCGCTGAATTCGCTTCCCAGCGTTCGGGTCATCGATGACATTCAGGTCGCCCTGCTCCATGCGCGCCTGGAAAGTATCCGAATGCTGGCTACCACTGAGCCGGCCTCACATTCTGCGGCCGTCGCCAAGACCAATGACGCCATCGGAGCGCTCCAGTCGAGCAGTGAGTTCTACCGAAAGAACCTGATTTCCGGCGAGCAGGACCGGGTCAACTTTGACGATGCCGGCTCGAAGATGGTGCAGTACATCGATGGCGTGAAACAGGTCATTGCGCTGGACTCGACGGATCATGAAAAAGCCCTCGCGTTCGCCAACACAGAGCAGGCGCAACGCGCAGTTGCGTATCAGGAGAAGCTCACCGGCCTGCGTGAGCAAAACGTACAGGAAGCCAAGCGCTCCGGTGACGATGCAACCGTGGTGTATGACCATAGCGTCAAGGTGCTCATTGGCGTCGTGGTCGTTGCTTTCATCCTGACAGTGTTTCTCGCCGTTGCCCTGACGCGCAGCATTGTCGAGCCGATCGGTTCTTCACTGTCGCTGGCAGAAGACATTGCTGCAGGCGATCTGACCCGGCAACTGGAAGTGACCGGCAAGGATGAAGCGTCGCGACTGATGCACGCGCTGAACCTGATGTCGAAGAACCTGCGCGACACCATTCAACAGATTTCCGGCGCCTCGACACAGCTGAGCACCGCCGCGGTTGAAATGACGTCTATCACTGAAAGTGCCGACCGTACCCTGCAACAGCAAAACAGCGAAATCGAACAGGCGGCCACCGCCGTGAATGAAATGAGCGCTGCGGTGGAAGAAGTTGCGCGCAACGCCACGTCAACATCCGAAGCAGCGAAACAGTCGCGCGTGGCCGCTGAACTGGGCAACAAGCGAGTGACCGAAACGCTGACCGCGATGCAGGGCCTGACCCATCTGGTCGAAGGCTCATCGGCCCAGGTCACCGCACTGGCCAATCAGGCGCAGGACATCAGCAAAGTGCTCAGCGTCATCCGCGCCATTGCCGAACAGACCAACCTGCTGGCGCTGAACGCAGCCATCGAAGCTGCACGTGCAGGCGAACAGGGTCGCGGCTTTGCCGTGGTGGCCGACGAGGTTCGTGCCCTGGCTCATCGCACGCAGACGTCGACGCAGGAAATCGAGCAGATGATCTCTGCCATCCAGGCTGGCTCCTCCGCCACCGTTGAATCCATGCAAAAGAGCACCCTGGAAGTGCACAGCACCCGCAAGACGGCCGAAGACGCTGGCCAGTCGCTGCTCCAGATCACCGATTCGGTGCTTGAAATCAACGACCGCAACCTGCAGATCGCCACCGCATCGGAAGAGCAGGCTCACGTTGCACGGGACGTGGATCGCAGTCTGATCAGCATTCGTGATCTCGCGATCCAGAGCAGCGAAGGCACTCGCCAGACACTGCTGGCCAGCAATGAATTGTCACGGCTGGCCGTGAACATGAATAACCTGGTGCTGCGATTCAGGACGTAATGTAACGCCTGATAAAACAAGTCAGACACGGTGAATCGCAAGGTTCACCGTAGATGGCTCAACCGTTCGATGATCCTCGCCTGTTGTTTCCACTCAGACGAATGCGCAACAGACAATCCGAGTGCTTTATAAACAGTGAGTGCACATGAGTTGAGCGATCTATCCGTGAGATTTTCATGTAACGTCGCAACATGCACTACAACCGTGCACAACCAATAACAAATTGCCATCACTTATGCGCAATATAAGTTGCCCGTCTCTGTATCAGTCACGTTACACACACGCCTCATCAGGTATGATGCCCTCTACTCTGAGTAGTGGAAGTATGCGGCATGCCTTGCAGAATTATTGTGGCCGATGATCATCCGTTATTTCGTGAGGGCATGCTGCGTACTGTAGAACGCCTAGTGCCCAACGCAGTGATCGAACAGGCTGGCAATCTTGATGAAGTGCTTGAACTGGCGCGCTCGGGTGACGAGATTGATACGCTGGTGCTGGACTTGCGCTTCCCCGGCCTTGTTTCAATGCAGACCATTGGCGAACTTCGCAAGGAGTTCAAGCGCACCTCGATCATTGTGGTGTCCATGGTCGACGATATGGACACCATTTCAGAGGTCATGGCGCAGGGCGCGGATGGCTTTATCGGCAAGAATATCGATCCGCTGGACATCGCCGAAGCCTTCATTGCCATTCGCAATGGCGATGTCGTGGTCAAGTACAAGCCGGAAGGCTCGATTCTGGGCGACGTGGAAATGTCGGCGCTCAGTCATCTGACGTGCAGACAAAAAGAAGTTCTGGGACTGGTCGCATCAGGCAAGACCAACAAGGAGATTGCCAAGGAACTGGGCATCTCGCCATTTACCGTTCGCATTCATGTTTCCAGCCTGCTCAAGACACTGGGTGTGCCCACCCGATCTGCTGCCGCTGCGCAATTTTCCAGCCTGTCCATCAAGTAACCGCCATGTCGATATTGCCCAAACGCATTGACCTGGAAATGACTCAGGCGCTACTGCGCATGGCCGTCATTGCCACTTCAACGCTGTACACGCTCATAACGTATGCGCTGGATGAAATCTCCGAAGAGCGTATGTTCGTCATCCTGGGCTACTGCCTGGGTTTCGGCATCGTGACGGTTGGCCTGATTGTGCGCATCGCCCAGCGGCCGGGGGCTTCCGGCAGGCGACGCCTGTTTGCGCTGGTCACTGACAATCTGGCGGGCATCGTCACCATCACCGTGGGCGGCGAAGCGTTGCTTCCGGTGTACTCGGTCATGCTGAGCATGACCGTCGGTTACGGCATGCGCTATGGGCGCAATTACCTGTTGCTGGCGACCGGTTTCTCGATGATTTCCCTGCTGATCATCATTGCCCTGACACCCTTCCTGCGCGAACACCACGCCGTCGCGGTCATGATGATCCTGACCATGCTGGTGCTGCCGTTGTTCGTTTACTTCCTGCTGGGCCGACTGCACCTGGCCCTCAAGGAAACCGAAGAGGCCAACCAGGCCAAGTCACGGTTTCTGGCGCAGGCCAGCCATGACCTGCGACAACCGATCCACTCCATCAGCCTGTTCACCGCTTGCCTGCGCGACGCCAGTCTGGGTGACAACGAACGTCGACTGGTCGAAAACATCGACCGCGCACTGGGTTCGGTCGAGCAGCTGTTCCGCTCCTTGCTGGACATCTACACGCTCAATCGCGGCGAAGTCACACCTCGCCTGGAGACAGTCGATGTGGACGCGCTGCTCAAGGGACTGGCGAGCCAGAACAGCGAAGCGGCCAGTTGGGCCGGTGTGCAGATTCGCGTGCGCAACAGCAGACATTACGTCCATACCGACCCGGCGCTGCTCAGTACGCTGTTGCAGAATCTGATTTCCAACACCTTCAAATATGCCCCCGGCAAACCGATACTCATCGGTTGTCGCAAGCGTAAGGGCAGGCTCGACATTGGCGTTTATGACCAGGGTCGCGGCATTTCCGCCGAACACCTGCCCCACCTGTGCAACGAGTTTTATCGCGTGCGGGAAAAGCGTGATCGGGATATCGAAGGTGTCGGGCTGGGCCTGAGCATTGTCAGGCGCATCGTCCGGCTCATGAAATTGAAGGTCAATATTCGCTCGATTCCGGAGCGCGGTACGGCCGTCATGGTTACGGGATTGCCCGTTGTCGCGGCCAGGCTGCCCGTCCAGACATCGAGCATCGACTGGAACAAACGTCTGCTCGGCGGGCTGCGGGTCATGTTGATCGAGGACAATCAGAACGTGCTGCAGGCGACTGCCATGTTATTGAGCAAGTGGGGGTGTGAGGTCCAGACGTCTGTCAGCATTCCCGACGCTCACGTTGACTGTGATCTGGTCATCACCGACTTCGATCTGGACCGCAGTGCATCAGGCGCTGACTGCATCGCTTACCTGAACCGGCTGCAAGGCCGGCGCATTCCCGCCATCGTGATCACCGGCCACGAACTTCAACATGTGCGCCAGGCATTGAATGACCCGGACATTCCGGTGCTCTCGAAACCGGTCCGCCCCGCCGAACTTCGCTCGCTGTTGCTGAGCTTCAAGGTGGGCTCAACCCCATCCTCCAGCGGTCAGTATATTGCCGAGCGCTAACGGTCAGCGCGTGCTGTAGTGGTCAACGACGTTGCCTTTGAAATAGATATAGATTGTGCCGATGTTCGCCTGACGTCCGGTTGATTGTGTTCCTGTCACTGTACTGGCATCGTCCATCACTTCCTGGGCATCGCCAATACGTGATTCACCTTGCCACATGGCCGACCCGACCTCTCCGGAACCATATTTGTTCGCGTATTTATAAGCCACTTTCTTCAAGGCGTTGAAACCTGAGTCACTGCGATAGTAAGACCAGTCCGAGGTATTATCGGCGACGTCGTCTTGCGCAGACGTCGGTGCCCCGAACTTCTGGCGAATCTGCTCTTTGGTGGACTTGCCAGGGATGATATTGGCTTTTATGAACGCCGGCGAATACTTCGATTCACCGGTGATTGCATCCAGCGGATTGCCACCGCCTGTAGAGCAGGCTGTCAGTGTCGACAGTATTGCCAATGCCGCCATCAATCCTTTTAACCTCGCCATTCGGCCAAACACACCCATGCCAGCGCTCTCCACTATCAGCCTATCGTTAAGGTCTATCGAAAATCCGACACGGCACGTCTCGCAAGGCCGCTGTAACCAGCGGCCCTGAAGATGGATGTGCATAGAAGATTCGATATCAGCTAGTTGAGTAGGTTAAGGCGCTCAACCGAGGCAGGCTATAGTGCAGATGTACTAGTCAGTTCTTCAAACTGAAAGAACTAGAAACGATAGGTCGCGCCAACGCCGAGAAAACTCGCACTGTTTTCGTAGCGGGCGCTGTAACTGGCCAAGGCATTGGAGCGGCTGACATTCACGCTTTCTTCCTTGAGCCAGGAATAGGCAACGTCGAGGGTCAGGTCTTTGGTCAGGTCGTAGGCTGCGCCCACGCTGTATATCGTGCGATCGCCGGTCGGCGTGCGCGGCGAGCGGTTGGTGTTGCTGGTCGGCGATTGATCGAAGCGGATACCGGTTCGCAGAAGCCATTGCGCGTTGAGACGATAGGACGTACCCAGCGCATAAGCCCAGGTGTCGTGCCAGTCCAGACCGCCCGCAACGGCATTCGACAGCGATGACGCCAGCACGCCACCTACCGCAGGGCTGATGCTTTGCGTGCTGAAGTCCAGGCCTTTCATGCGGCTCCACCGGGTCCAGGTCGCCCCCGCGTAAAGCTTCCAGGCATCGCTCAGGTCTTGCGTGACCGACAGATCCACGGACTCAGGCGTGTCCAGTTGCAGCGAGCAGTCGTAGCGATTGCTCCTCAGTACCTGGGGTGGTGTTCCAGCGCCGGTCGCTACGTTGGTGTGACAATCAAGGTCGTAGCGCACCCGCGAATGGTAGGTCATGCCCGCCCTGGTGGTGTCCGTCAGGTTGGCCAGAATGCCTACATTGAAGCCCAGGGCCACATCGTCGCCCTTGACCTTCACATTGGTGTCCGGGATGGCAGGGTTGAGCGTCAGGTCGGACTCCAGCTCGCCCGCCAGCCGGTTGATGGTCGGCCCGAAACCAATGGAAACACGGTCATTGAAAGCGTAACTGACGGTGGGTTGCAGCGTGATCACCCGGGCGTCGCTCCTGCTGGCAAACGCACGCCCCTGAAAGCCCGACTCGTAATCGGTCGCCAGACCGAACGGCGCGTAAACACCCATTCCGAATGCCCACTGTTGATTCGGTTTGTAGGTATAAAACCCGAAAGGAATGGCCTTGAACGGCACCATGTCGCCCTTGTTCGTACCGGTGGAACGGCCGCCTGGGTTACTGATGTCGGACGACGCGTCGATGAAGGTGACGCCGCCGGTGATCTGCTGCCCCTGCAGCCGCGCCATGCCCGCCGGGTTTCCATACACCGTACTGGCGTCATCGGCCGAGGATGCACGCCCGGCGAACGCCGTTCCCATACCACTGATGCTTTGTTCGTTGAGTCCGAAGCCGCCCGCGCAAAGCTGGGTCGACACCACGGCAAAGGTAAAGCCCAACGTGATTTTTTGCATGGATCTCACTACTCGTGGCAGATCACTGTTCGATAAGGGTCATCAGACGTGAAGACATGTACGCGCCGGAGCGTTTCAGGACCTGAAAGGCCGTGGGCATGCGCGCGACAGACAGGCCTGCATCGACTCAATGGGCAATCGAGGAGCCTATCAGCGAGTAAAAACGCGCTCCATAGTACAGGTGTACTAATGGCTCTTTGCCGCAGCATGAGTGCGTTGTTTTCTGATCGACAGCCTTGTTAGTGCATGCAACTGCGAACGCTTATTGACACCAACGCGCTGCCGTTAAAGGGCCTGCTGTCATATTCCAGGAATATTTCATGTAACCCCTGAG
The DNA here is from genome assembly GCF_979253365.1 of Pseudomonas sp. AC016. NCBI lineage: Bacteria > Pseudomonadati > Pseudomonadota > Gammaproteobacteria > Pseudomonadales > Pseudomonadaceae > Pseudomonas > Pseudomonas sp. AC016. The sequence continues at coordinate 4,095,649 of NZ_CEEDCC010000001.1, read as the reverse complement.
AAGGTGTGGCAGGATCAGCACCGGTGAAAGTGTGATGCAGTTCAAAGACTGCCTGACGCTTTGCCAGCTTCTCAATGACCAGGTCGGGGCATCACCATTGAACACCACATTGACTTCCGCAGAACTGGCCGTCATCAGTGAAATCGAAACCACCTCAAGCTTGTTGAGACTGGTCACCCGACTCACCGGGCTCAGATTCGCCGCAATCGCCAAAGTGACCGACAGCAGCTGGACCGCATGTGCTGTATATGACGAACTCAATTTCGGGCTGGATGCCGGTCATGAGCTCAAACTGGAAAACACGTTCTGTAACGAACTGAGATTGAATCGTCAGCCGATCGTGATCAACGAAGTCGCGACCGATCCTGAATACGCCCAGCACTTCATTCCGGCAAAATTCGGTTTTCAGAGTTATTTCTCGCTGCCGATCATTTTTCCGACCGGTGATTTCTTTGGCACGCTATGCGGCCTCGATCCTTTGCCGAGAAAGCTCGACGACGAACAGCTTCTGGAAACCCTCAAAGTGTTCTGCACGCTGATCGCCAACACGCTGTACGCGCATCAGCAGCTCACTGATTTGCAGGGCCAGATCGCCCTGCTGTCCGAGCCGACTGAAGTCTGAGTATGCGCTTCGCCATCACACTGATCGCGCTCGATTATCGACCCTTCAGAACCAAAGAGCCCGGTATGAACCGGGCTTTTCACAAGCATTCGAGACTAAAAAGCGAAAACCTGGTGGAGGGACTCAGTCAGCGTGACTACTCAACTCGACTCTCTTATATCCCGGTCGGCTACGCTGGCTGAATGTTGAACGCTATCTACAACGGGTCAGGCTAAAAGAATGATCACGTCAGGATTTATCCGACTCTTCACTGTCATCACTGCCACCCGATGCCTGTCCTCCCTTTCTGCGTGCTTCAGCTGCCCGCTCAGGATCATTGGCGAAATTGCCACCCGAAGCCTGCCCGCCTTTTTTGCCGGCTTCGGATGCACGCTCAGGATCGTTGGCGAAGTTGCCACCTGATGCCTGACCACCCTTTTTTCCTGCTTCGGACGCCCTTTCCGGGTCATTGGCGAAATTGCCGCCTGACGCCTGACCACCCTTTTTACCTGCTTCGGATGCCCGTTCCGGGTCGTTGGCGAAATTGCCGGGATTGTTTTCCCCAGTGTTAGCCATTGTTGTTGTCCTCCGTTATCGGCCGACCGCTTGAGTGCTGTCGTAAGCAATAGAAAGCGCCTTCGGGGCAGTCGATCCGGAAATCTGAAGGCTGAACGACGAATGGCAAATTCGTTCAATCCCGTTCAGGTTGATCCAGACTGCCCGGTTTTAAAGGGCTGAAGCCTTATTCAGAGCAGACCGGACAGGTTTTTGAGGACGTTGAAATTCTTGTGTGGGGCTATAGATAAAAATGGTGCGCTGATAAAGTGAACTTCGTGATGTCATATAGTCATCACCCATGCACCCCCTCCGAGATACTCATGAACGCTTGCGCCCCTATCCCGTTCAACGAAACGCAACGCCTGTTGCGTATAGAGGAGCTGTGCGTGCTCGAGAACACGGCGGACGATGTCTTCGATGAAATCGTGGAAATGACCGCCAATTTCTTCGACGCCCCCATCGCGCTGATCTCCATCGTCGATGAGCATCGACAATGGTTCCGCGCCCGGGTCGGCCTGCAGGCCCAAGAAACCCCTCGCGACGTTTCGTTCTGCGCCTATACGATCCTGGCCGATGAGCCGTTCGAGGTGACCGACGCGACGCTCGATGAGCGGTTCATGGATAACAACCTGGTCACCGGACACCCCGGCATTCGCTACTACGCAGGGGCGCCGCTGATCACTGATGACGGCATCGCGCTGGGCAGTCTGTGCGTGATCGACACCAGCCCACGTGCGCCGATGAGCGAAAAGCAGGCGAACATGCTCAAGCAGTTCGCCTCGCTGGTGATGAAACGCATCGTAGGTCTGAGAATGAGCTGCTTTATCGACCAACCTACCGGGCTGTATAACCGCTCGCGTCTGGAGGAAGACATCACCCAGACGCTGAGTTCGAAGCAGAACTATCGCCTGGTCGCTGCGGACATGATCACCCCCGAGTTTCTCAACGACATCGTCAAAGCGCTGGGTTATAGCTACTCGCAGGACCTGGTGATGGCGATCAAAAATCGTCTGCAGCGTCTTTTGCCGCACGACTGCTCGCTCTACAAGGTCAGCCCGACACGCTTTGCCTTTCTGCTGCCTGAAGAAGCCGCGACTGAAAACATGTTCCGCGCGATTCTCAGTGACTTCGAAACCCCGGTGCAGTGTCGCGGCATTCCCGTGCAGATGCAGGTCGGCCTGGGCGTGGTAGCGCTGGACAACACCGCCAGCACCGAGCAGGACTGGATGCGCCTGGTGATCAGCGCTGCTGACAACGCCCGTGACCGCAACCTCGGCTGGGCCATGTATGAACCCCATTCCGATGCCGCTCAGCAGCGCGCCTTCAAGCTGCTCAGCTCACTGACCAACGCTGTGCACTCACACGACCAGTTGCGTCTTGTCTATCAGCCGCGCATCGACCTGAAGACCGGCCATTGCACGTCGGTTGAAGCCCTGTTGCGCTGGAATCACCCGACACTGGGGCCGATCGGTCCGGCAGAATTTGTGCCGCTGGCGGAAAAGACCGCGCTCATGCGCCCGTTGAGCCTGTGGGTGCTCAGAAACGCAATCGAACAGGCAGCCCACTGGCAGCGCCAGGGTTTCGATTTCCGCATCGCGATCAACGTGACGCCGGAAGACCTCACCGGCCCGGCATTCACCGACACCATGATCGGCCTGCTGCGTGAACACGACATCCACCCGACCCGCTTCGAACTCGAGTTCACTGAAGGCGCGCTGATGCAGAATCCCGCCGAAGTCCGCAGTCAGCTCGAACGTATGCGTGAAATGGGTATGGATGTCGCGATTGACGATTTCGGCACCGGCTACAGCAACTGGAACTACCTGCGTCAGTTGCCAGCCACCACCGTCAAACTCGACCAGTCGCTGATTTGCAACCTGGTCTCGGACGAGACGGATCAACGTCTGGTGAAAGCGCTGATCGGTCTGGCGAAAAAACTCGGTTACTGCGTCGTTGCCGAAGGGATCGAAACCGATGAGATCCGCACATTGGTCAAACAATGGGGCTGCGATGAAGGGCAAGGCTACCTGATCGCAAAACCGCTTGAAGCCGACATGATGGTGAACTGGCTCAGCCCTACGCAACGCCTGCAAAGTGTTGCCGAGGCAACACTTGCGGCTGCCACCCGCGATAAACGGTTATAACCTTAGAACACATCTTCATAACCGCTCATAACCAAAGCCGCTATGCTGCCCGCCACTTTTGCCTGATACGTTTGCATGACAGGGTTGGATATGGAAGCGGGTGGTTTAGGGTTTGTAGTAGCAGGACTGGTAGTGGGCTTCATCGTCGGCATGACCGGTGTCGGCGGCGGTTCGTTGATGACTCCGATACTGCTGTGGTTTGGGATCAATCCGGCCACCGCTGTAGGCACTGATCTGTTGTACGCCGCCATTACCAAATCGGGCGGTGTGCTGGTTCATCGCAAGAACGACAACATCGACTGGAAAATCACGGGGCTGCTTACACTGGGCAGCGTGCCTGCGGTGTTGCTGACGCTGTGGTTCCTGAGCACCCTGCATGCCGCACCCGACGCCCTGAACGCCATCATCAAACAGGCGCTGGGTTTCGTGTTGCTGTTGACCGCCCTCGCCGTCCTGTTCAAGAAAAGACTGCTGGCCTTCGCCCATGGGCGTGGCGACGGGCATTCCTTTTTCAAGGGCACCAGCCTGACGGTGCTCACCATAGTCACGGGCCTGATTCTTGGCACCATGGTTGCGCTGACGTCGATTGGTGCAGGTGCCCTCGGTACGGTGGCGCTGTTCATTCTTTACCCGTTGCTGCCGACCCGCCGTCTGGTGGGAACCGAAATCGCCCACGCGGTGCCCCTCACCCTGGTTGCAGGCCTGGGCCATGCCAGCATGGGCAACATGAACTGGGAATTGCTGGGCTGGCTGCTGATGGGCTCGCTGCCGGGCATCTATTTCGGCAGCCACATGGCCGGACGCGTTTCTGATGACCTGTTGCGTCCTTTCCTGGCGATCATGCTGGGCATGATCGGTTTCAAGCTGGCGTTCTGACCGACGTCAAGCTGTCACATCCATGCGTCAGGCTCGCCCTGCAAACACGCTTTGAGTGCTGTGCAGCGCAACACATTGCGCTGCACAGGCACATTGGTCGGGATTTGTATTTTTTTGTAGCTCAACGCCGTTTTTCGGCGCAGGATTTTGCCGGTCTGCTTTCGCGCCGGTGCTCGGCACAGACTCATCCTTGCTGACTGGAGATGCCAATAATGCTTATCCGAATTGAAGAAGGTGTTTACGGGGCCCACTGGGTCGTGAAGCTGGACGATTACCCGGTGACTTGCCGGAGCTGGCAGGAAGCCAAGGAATTTGCTGACCGCATGAAATCCAGAATCGACGCTCCCCACTCTCTTCCGCTGTCCGCACGACATGCCGTATCCGAACGAAGCGCGCCTGAACGACGCTCGAGGGCGATGGCTCGCTGAGCTTTTTCTGCTTTTGTTTCCTGTAACATTAATTCCTGTAACAACTGAAGCGCCGCTGCCCTGACAGCGGCGTTTTGCCATCCATCTTTTGCTGAATATGCACCTGAATAAAAACTGAAATTCATTCTCGTTTCGGTGACATCCATTTCACATCTTCTTCACGTCAGGCTGGGTAAATTGAACCCACTCCTTTGATGAATCCCATTTGGCCCACCCTGTTGTGGGCCATTTTTTTGCCTGCGAAAAAGTGAGCGGTATCACGCATGCAAAGCCTTCCCGATCCGACTTACTCCACTTGCGAGCGAGGCTGTCCGGAATCTCTGGTTGCCAGGGCAGCCGGATTGCTCAATGCCCCACTGTTCAGCTCGGCCAGCCGATCACTGCCTGTGCCACTGACCACAGAATGACTCCAGTGTGTGGCTACCGTAGCCATCCAGCCCAGCAAAAACAGCACAACTGCCTGCAACGCCCATTTGCTAATGATCGACATGCGCTTTCTCCTCAATCAGGTCTGGATGGCGAGCATGTAAACACCTCGTCATTGCAGAAGAATTGCAGAGTTTCAGATTTTTGCCACCGTGCCGCTCATCCTTTTTCGCTGAACTCGCCCGCCGTCGCGTCCTTCCTAATTTCAAGGCCAGCGTGAAGCGTGCGTTGCGAGAATGTCCGCGCTTTTGACATCCGGCCGAACCGTCATTCAAATCGATAGGAGACAGACCATGCCTGCCGCGAACTCGAAAAAAGACGCTACCGCAAATAAAGACAAGTACACAGACAAGCAGAAACGCAAGGCCGAACATATCGAAGGAAGCTACGAAGAAAAGGGTGTTTCGAAAGGTGAGGCAGAAGCGCGGGCGTGGGCCACGGTCAACAAACAGTCGGGTGGCGGCGAGCGCAAGGGCGGCTCGGGAACCAGGACACCGGCGTCGAGCAAATCGGCAGCGCGCAAGGATTCCGCCAAGCGTGCCGTGGCGACCAAACACGGTGAACCGCGCAACGACCAGTCGCTGGAGTCGCAGACCAAAGTGGACCTTATGCAACGCGCCCGGGGCCTGAATATTGCCGGTCGCTCGACCATGAACAAGCAGGAGCTGATCAGCGCGCTGAAGAAAGCGTCATAACGAATCCGCCGCACACTGTGTGACTGACAGGAGTTGCTCATGACCGGGACCGTAACCGGCAAGACCGACGTTGTTCTGCTGCCCACGCGCAAAACCCTTTCAACCCATGAAACAGTGGTTCACCAGGTATTGGCGCAGAAGCTGGCGACGCTGCTCGGCGCAGAATTCGTCGGGCTGTACGACAGCGTGATTCATCAAGGGCGAGCTCTGTATTTCGTCCCGTCCGACACGTTGATCGAACGGGATAATCCCGGTATTCGATCTGCCGACGATCTGTTCGGCGGCGTCATCGCTGAGCCGTTCATGGCGACCAAGGCCCTTTCGCATCTGCTGCCCGATAACGCAACGTATAAACCGCCCGGCTGGTCAGACGCGTTTCATCGTCAGGCTGCGCAGGCCGTGCTCGCTGGCTTTTCGGTTTTTACCGATAAGGATGCGTCGAGAGTCGGCACACAGATGCTCGCCAACGGTCCGGTGCGATTGAAACCTGTGCTCGCGACGGCGGGACGCGGTCAGGTGGTAGTAACCACAGAAGCAGAGCTGACTGAAGCCATTGCCCGGCAGGACCTGCACGAGATGCAAGAATACGGCCTTGTACTGGAAGAAAACCTGACAGAGGTCGTGACCCTGAGCGTGGGTCAGGTACAGGTGGCCGGGCTGACCGCCAGTTATTACGGGACTCAGGACCTGACGCGGGACAATCAGGGCGAAACCGTCTACGGCGGTTCACGCCTGCACCTCGTGCGGGGCGATTATCAGGCCTTGTTGCGTCTGCCTTTGGACGATTCGGTCAGGCGCGCCGTGCAGCAGGCGCTGGCTTATGAGAGCGCCGCATTTGCCTGTTTTCCCGGCTTCATCGCGTCCCGCCGCAACTACGACATCGCCCAAGGCACCAACGCGCAAGGCCAGCGTTGCTCAGGCGTGCTGGAGCAATCCTGGCGCATCGGCGGTGCCAGCGCAGCGGAAGTAGAGGCGTTGCTGTTGTTCAACGCCGGCCCGGCACTGCATCAGGTCACTGTCTCGACCCACGAGGTGTATGGCAAGACCACGCTTCCCGCCGATGCCCAGGTGCTCTATGAGGGCGACGACCCTCAGGTGGGCTTCATCAGCAAATTCGTTCAGGTGGAGCCTCTATGAGCGTTCGCAGTGAAATCATCGAGATCAAGGTAGGCAGCCAATCCATCTCCGGGTCCATCGTCACGCCGTGCGAGAAGTTTCCCGGCATTCTGTTCGTCCATGGCTGGGGTGGCAGCCAGCAGCGCGACTTGGCACGGGCCAAGAACATCACGGGGCTGGGCTGTGTCTGCCTGACCTTCGACCTGCGCGGTCATGAGCGTACCGAGGGCCTTCGGGCCAAGGTTTCACGTGAGCAGAGCCTGGAGGACCTGCTGGCCGCCTATGACCGACTCGTCAGCCACCCTTCTGTCGACCCTGAGGCCATTGCGGTGATCGGCACCAGTTATGGGGGGTATCTTGCGACCATCCTGAGTGCGATGCGCCCGGTCAAATGGATGGCGTTGCGCGTACCTGCCCTGTATTGGGACGCCGACTGGGACATGCCCAAGCAGGAACTGGATCGCGACAGACTTGCGCACTACCGACGTTCGGCCGTCACCGCAGCGGACAATCGTGCGTTGGCAGCCTGCAAGGAGTTCAGAGGGGATGTGCTGCTGATTGAATCAGAGCGTGACGACTATGTACCGCACGCCACGCTGATGAGCTATCGCAGTGCCTTCGAACTGGCGCACTCGCTGACCTATCGCCTGGTGGACGGTGCCGACCACGCATTGAGCAGCGATATCAGCCAGAGCGTCTACAGCTCGATGCTGACCAACTGGATCAGCGAGATGGTCATTGGCGCTCGGCTGGTGGATTACCCTCACCACTCAGCCAAGTACTCATGACCCGCAAGCGATCCCGAACGACCGAATCAGTACTTGGTGCTTTGCTGTTCAGGCTTGGCGGGCGTGTCGACGTGACGCGGGCCTGCAACCAGCAGAGCCAGCACGCCAAGAATTGGCACGGCAACGATCACGATGATCCACATCAGTTTGTTACTGGACTCCGTGACGCTCTTACGAACACGCATCACCGCCCATATATCCGAAATCACGATCAACGCCGTAATCGCTGTAAACAGCCACAAATGATTTTCCGATATCCAAGGCATTTGAAATCTCCTGCACATTCAACGAAGGCGGCCAGACCGGCGCCCTTACTGTAGAAGAGGCTTGAGAGCACCTTAAAGTTCAGAGAAGTAGGAAAAATCAGGCTTTTTCCGAGCGCTCGACCGCCATCGGTCCAGTGCGGTGAAACCATTGCGTCACGTCGTATTCAATCCGAAGAGGCTCGCAAGGACCTGCGAGACCTGTTCGCCATCGGAGGGAATGTCATGAACGCATTTATCGTCAAGCTGTTCACCCGCCCCGCCAACGCGTGGAGAAACATACGCGACGAGGAAGAGCACAGCCCACGCCAATACCTGCCGCACTTGATATTGCTTGGTCTGATCCCGGCCGTCTGCCTGTACATCGGTACGACACAGGTGGGCTGGAGCATGACACTTGAAGATCGGGTCTGGTTGAGCACCAAAAGCGCTTTGCAGCTATGTACCCTGCTGTACATTGCCATTCTGGCCGGTACAGCGCTGATGGGCACGTTCATCCGCTGGCTGTCACGCACCTCCGAAGCGCGGCCAACGCTCAACCAGTGCATCGGTTTCGCCACTTACACCATCACCCCATTCTTCATCGCGGGGCTTGCGGGCTTGTATCCCAGCCGCTGGCTGATGATTCTGGTACTGGGGCTTGCCGCCATTCATTCGACCTTTCTGCTGATCATCGGCATTCGCACCTTCATGCGCCTGCCACCCGGCAACGCCCCGCTCTACGCGGCCGCAGTGTGGGGTGTCGGCGTGCTGGTGCTCGTGACGATTCTGGTGTCGACGATACTGCTCTGGTACCACGTGCTCACGCCTGACTATGTGCGCACCGTACTGGGGGACGTGCCGGCAGGATGATGTGAGGCCAAACCTGATGGGGAGCCCATCAGGCCTTCGACAACACACTGTCGCGCAGCAAACACCGGAATGGGGAAGGCCTCACCACGTCTTCGACGCAGCGCTGTCGTGGAGCAAACGCCGGACTGTGGGAGGCGGCTTGCCGGCGATCTGCCGGGAACCGGCAGCAAGGCCTGCGCACGCGGTGTACCAGATGCAATCAAGGGCCTGCGCAGCCCATCGCTGCCGTCCTGACCTGCGAGAGCTCCCTCACCCTGCGGGCAGAAGCAGCTCTGCGCAACGGCGTGAACTCAGCGCGTCCTGGCCGGTTTAGCGTCGATCTTCACCCGGAACAGGCTGTAGGGCTTTTCCCGCAGATCCTTGCCGCCATGAAACAGTCCCTGGCGATGCAGCTGGTTGGCGATGAAGTAGAGGTAGCCGTCATTTGCCACCGACAACGTGTCCGGCCACAGCATTCGAGGATCGTGAGCGACCGTCTGCCAGCTTCCGTCCGCAAGACGTTTGCGAATGCTGTTGTCTTCATAGTCGCCCGCGTAGATCGCGCCATCGATGTCGGCTTCCAGTCCATCCGACGGCCCTTTTTCTCCCAGATCCTGTACTGCGGCGACAAGCTGCTCTTCAGTGATGGCTGGATCGCGCAGCAGCTTGGTCGGCACCGAATACAGGTGTCGGCTGGAAAGCGGGGAGAAATAAAGGGTCTGGCGGTCCGAGGACAAGGCGATACCGTCGGAAGCAACCGCAAACGGTTTGCTGGTCCCATCGGCGTTACGCATTTTCAGTACCTGGCCTTCAACCCTCGGCACGAAGGCAGGGTCTGCCGACGTCGAGGCTGCGCCACTCAAACGACGCACGGCCTTACCGGTCGCAATGTCCATGACAATGATTGCGCCGGGGCCACTGACAGACGAGTCGGTGACATAAATCACGCCTTCCTTCGCGGCACTGAAGTCAAAACGCATATCGTTGACATAGGTGCCTGGCAGAATGACGTTCTCAGGGAAAACCAGCGTCTTGACGACCTTGTTTGTCTTGAGGTCAACGGCAACCAGTTTGGCGCCGCCAGCGACCGGCTTGGAGAACTCAGGTGCAGCGGTATCGAGTATCCACAGATGGCCCAAACCGTCGGCGACAACGCTCTGAACGCTGATGAACCCCTTATCGGGATGCTGCGGGTCCGGCTGGTTCAAGGCGCTGTCAGGGTAAGGCACTACCTTGCCGTCGCGTAATTCGCCGACAGTGAACGGCACCTTGTCGCCCCAGCGAGGGAAGTTGACAAAAATGCGCCCTGTTTCAGTGACGCTGACGCCCGTGGGCATCGCATCATGGAACGCAAAGACCTGTTCGATTTTCCCCACGGGCTTGTCTTCTGGAAGCTTGGCGGGGGTCGCAGCCTGAACAGCCTGGCTACCGAGCGCAACCATCAAGGCTGCAGTAGCCCAGGACATCGGTTGTTTGAAAGACAAGAAAGGTCTCCTTGGCCAGCGTGAGGCGGGCCAGTATCGAAAAGTGAAAATGGCTCGCTTGAATGGCCGGATGTACCGGGCAGGCAATCTACCTGCTGCGGATACTGATCCCTTTGTGGCAAAGAAAGAAGCCGTTAAATTCACTAACACTTTCAATCAAATGAAGAAAATGAGGCGGCTGGCGGCAACTGCGAGACCTGCGCACTCAGTCCCAATTGGGACGCGGAGCGTCCCGGGATGCATGTCCACGCGGAGCGCTCGTCGTTATACATAAGTCTGCCTCAACACTGATCGTGCCCATCGCTCCCGCGTGGGCATGCATCCTGTGACGCTCCGCGTCACAAATGGCACAGACTGAAGACTCAGTGAGCCGAGCGCATGACGTGGATAACGCTGGAGCTTGGGCGCGCATCTGCGCCACATTCAAGAGCGGACGCGGAGCGTCCTGGGAGGCATTCCCACGCGGAGCGTGAGGAACGATCAGTGTGATCTCAGGCACGCCGATCATGCCCATGCCTGTGCTCAGCGTTATACCCGAGTCTTGATGCGACCACGGAATGTGGGAACGATCATCAGCGTATTCCTCCAAGAGGACTTGTGTATAACGATGAGCGCGGAGCGTGGGCACGATCAGGTACAGATGCCAGCCTTTACGCTGATCGTTCCGCACGCTCCGCGTGGGAATGCCGCTCAGGACGCTCCGCGTCCGGGCTGCGCACCTATAAGACCTGCGTAACTCAGTCCCAATTGGGACGCGAAGCGTCCCGGGCGGCGTTACCACGCAGGAGCGTGGGAACGATCATCACGGATTGCCGGAATGTCTCGATTTCACCTTCAGGAACCACGCCCCGACACCTCAGGTAATCGGCGCAGGGTTGAACAGGGTGATGTCGTTGTGTAGGCGGTAGTGCTCGGTCCAGGTCTTTTTCTTGCCGCTGGCCACTTCCAGGTAGTAGTGGAACAGCTCCCACCCCAGGTCCTCGATGCTGGCGCGTCCTGTCGCGATGCGGCCGGCGTCGATGTCGATCAGATCCGGCCAGCGCTGGGCCAGCTCGGTGCGGGTCGACACCTTCACCACAGGTGCCATCGCCAGACCATACGGCGTGCCGCGTCCGGTGGTGAACACGTGCAGGTTCATCCCGGCCGCCAGTTGCAGCGTGCCGCACACAAAGTCACTGGCCGGAGTGGCGCAGAAGATCAGCCCTTTGCCGTTGACCCGCTCGCCAGGGCCGAGCACGCCGTTGATGGCGCTGCTGCCGGACTTGACGATCGAGCCAAGGGACTTCTCGACAATGTTCGACAACCCGCCCTTCTTGTTGCCCGGCGTAGTGTTGGCGCTGCGATCCGCTTCGCCTTTGGCCAGGTAACGGTCGTACCAGTCCATTTCGCGCACCAGTGCCTGGGCGACGTCCTGATCCTGCGCACGGGAGGTGAGCAGATAGATGGCATCGCGCACTTCGGTCACTTCGGAAAACATCACCGTCGCGCCTGCACGCAGCAACAGGTCGGACGCATAGCCCAGCGCAGGGTTGGCGGTGATGCCGGAAAACGCATCGCTGCCACCGCACTGCATGCCCAGAATCAGCTCGGAGGCCGGTACCGTCTCGCGACGGCGCAGGTCCAGCTTCTTCAGGCGTACTTCAGCCAGGTCCATGATCTGCTCGACCATTTCACTGAAACCGTGGCTGGAGTCCTGAAGCTTGTAGAGCCAGGGCTCGCTCAGGTCCACCGAGCTGTCGCCCTCGTGCATCACCTGACCGGCCTGCAGCTTTTCACAGCCCAGACTGATCACCAGCGCCTCGCCGCCCAGGTTCGGGTTGCGCGCCAGGTTGCGTACGGTGCGGATCGGAATGTAAGCGTCGGTGGCGGTGATGGCCACGCCGCAGCCGTAGCTGTGGGTCAGTGCCACCACGTCATCGACGTTCGGGTATTTGGGCAGCAGTTCGTCACGGATGCGCTTGACGGCGAAGTCGAGCACGCCAGTCACGCACTGCACGGTGGTGGTGATGCCCAGGATATTGCGAGTGCCCACGGTGCCATCGGAGTTGCGATAGCCCTCGAAGGTGTAGCCTTCCAGCGGCTCGCCCTTCGCAGGTACGGCATCGGACATCGGCAGGCTGTCGAGCGCAGGCGCTGACGGCATGCGCAACTGGTCTTCCCTGACCCAACTGCCACGCGGTATCGGTTGCAGGGCGTAGCCGATGGTATGGCCGTAACGAATCACGGCTTCGCCCTCGGCCAGGTCAACGGTGCTGACCTTGTGGCTCTGCGGTACGTTATCGACAGTTACCAGGCCGTTATCGAATTCGGTTCCGGCCGGTACACCCTGGTCGTTGACCACGACCACCACGTTATCCAGCGGATGCAGCCGGATGTAACGTGGAGAATCGGCATGTTGAATCAGGTTCATCACGGTTTCCTCAGGATTTTGCTTCGGAAAGGTTGCTGGCCGTATCGGTCGGCAATGGCCCCTTTACAGGCGGCTCTATCAATTCCACACGCTTGATTTCACCCACGATGAAAATGTAACTGATCACCGCCAGCAGCGCGTTCGCGCCGACGAACACCAGTGCCCATTTGAACGAGCCGGTGGTGCTGATGATGTAACCAATCACGATCGGGGTGGTGATCGATGCAATGTTACCGAAGGTGTTGAACAGGCCGCCGCTCAAACCGGCGATCTGCTTGGGCGATACGTCGGACATGACAGCCCAGCCCAGTGCGCCCACGCCTTTGCCGAAGAATGCCAAGGCCATGAAGCCCACGACCATCCATTCGATGTCAACGTAGTTGCAGGTCACGATGGAGGTCGACAGCAGCAGACCGCCAATGATCGGTGCCTTGCGGGCGAAGGTCAGCGAGTGGCCCTTGCGCAGCAGGTAGTCGGAGATGATCCCGCCCAACACGCCGCCGATGAAACCACAGATGGCAGGCAGGGACGCAATGATACCGGCCTTGAGAATGGTCATGCCGCGTTCCTGGACCAGATACACCGGGAACCAGGTCAGGAAGAAGTAGGTGATGCCGTTGATGCAGTACTGGCTCAGGTAGATGCCCAGCATCATGCGGTTGGTCAGCAACTGCTTGATGTAGTCCCATTTCGGACCGCTGCTGCCGTCTTTCTTCGACTTCGATTTGTCCTGATCCATGTCAACCATACCGCCGTTGCTGGCGATGTGATCGATCTCGGCCTGGTTGATGCGTGGATGGCTGCGCGGGCTGTAGATAACCTTCATCCAGATGGCGGAGAAGACGATGCCTGCCGCGCCCATGACGATGAACACGTGCTGCCAGCCGTAGGTGTAGACGATCCAGCCCATCAGCGGCGCGAACAGTACAGTGGCGAAATACTGCGCGGAGTTGAAGATGGCTGACGCCGTGCCGCGTTCAGCGGTCGGGAACCAGGCGGCGACGATACGTGCGTTGCCGGGAAAGGATGGCGCTTCGGCCAGGCCCACCAAAAAGCGCAGCATGAACAGCGCGACGATGGCGGTCGAGATACCGAACTCACCCACATAGCCTTGCAGCAGGGTGAACAGCGACCAGGTGAAAATGCTCATGGCGTAGACTTTCTTCGAACCGAAACGGTCGAGCAGCCAGCCACCGGGGATCTGACCGGCCACGTAGGCCCAGCCGAATGCAGAGAAGATATAGCCCAGAGTGACGGCACTGATGCCAAGGTCTTTCTGGATGCTTGAACCAGCGATAGCGATGGTGGCACGGTCGGCGTAGTTGATCGTGGTGACCAGAAACAGCATCAACAGGATCAAATAGCGGACGTGCGTCGGCTTGGACGTTTGCATCGGTTGAACTCCCACTAGTTATTTTTTTACGCGGGTACATCTGTTTTTGGGTGTAGCGCTACAGGCCCCTTAGAAGTGTCGCGGCGACGCCAGCTTCTACCTGTACGGGTCATGCATTCCAACGACAAAACCGCTGATCGCTCAGCGGTTCGGTCTTCAGAGGTGTTACTGCTTGCCTTGCTTGTCCATCAGCGCTGCGAGCTTGTCGCACTCTTCTGGCGTCAGGTCGGTCAGCGGCGCGCGGACCGGACCTGCGTCGTAGCCTGCGATTTTTGCACCGGCTTTCACGATGCTGACGGCGTAGCCCGCTTTGCGGTTACGGATTTCCAGGTAAGGCAGGAAGAAATCGTCGATGTACTTGCCGACTGCTTCGTGGTCGTCACGGGCAATGGCGTGGTAGAAATCCATCGCCAGTTTCGGCACGAAGTTGAACACTGCCGAGGAGTAGACCGGCACGCCCAGCGCCTTGTAGGCAGCGGCGTAGACTTCGGCGGTCGGCAGACCACCCAGGTACGAGAAGCGGTCGCCCAGACGGCGGCGGATCGAAACCATCAGTTCGATATCGCCCAGACCATCCTTGTAGCCGATCAGGTTAGGGCAGCGCTCGGCCAGTTTTTCCAGCAGCGAGGCGTTCAGGCGGCAGACGTTGCGGTTGTAGACAACCACGCCGATCTTGACCGATTTGCAGACCGCTTCAACGTGCGCGGCAACGCCGTCCTGGCTGGCTTCGGTCAGGTAGTGCGGCAGCAGCAGCAGGCCTTTGGCGCCCAGACGCTCGGCTTCCTGAGCGTATTCGATGGCCTGGCGAGTCGAACCGCCCACGCCTGCGAGAATCGGCACGCTGGTGGCGCAGGTATCAACGGCAGTCTTGATGACTTCGGAGTATTCGCTGGCGGCCAGGGAGAAGAACTCACCTGTGCCACCTGCTGCGAACAGAGCGCTGGCGCCGTACGGGGCCAGCCACTCGAGACGCTTGATGTAGCCAGCGCGATTGAAGTCGCCCTGAGCATTGAAATCGGTAACCGGGAAGGACAGCAGACCGGAAGAGAGGATGGACTTCAGTTCTTGTGGATTCATTATTCGAACACCCTGTGGGACATAAATTGTGAATGGATCATCGGGGCAGTGCCGATGTCGTAAGTCATCGTACAACTGAAAATACATTCCCTCAACAGGCATTTACGGGTTTTTGTCTTACAAGGCGATGAATGGGGCTGAAGGCCTTGACCGGCCTGGGTTTGGCGGGATTCGGGATTGCTGAAAGTTATACGGCAAGTGCAGATTTCGTCCAGAGCATAGTGCCTGGACCGACATACTGCTCGTGCCTAAGCTCTGCTCAGGCAGTCAGCCAACGGTGCTCTGCGTCACATCAACAGCGGACGCAGAGCGTCCAGAGAGGCGTTACCATGCCGAGCGCTCATCGTCATACACAAGTCTGCCTCAACACTGATCGTGCCCATGCTCTGCGTGGGCATGCCGCCCGTGACGCTCCGCGTCACAAATGGCACAGATTGCGGATTCAGTAAGCCGGGCGCATGACGTGGGTAACGCTGGAGGTTGGCCACACATCTGCGCCACATTCGAGAGCGGACGCGGAGCGTCCTGGGAGGCATTCCCACGCAGAGCGTGAGGAACGATCAGTGTGGGGGCTGGCTCTGTACCCGATCGTGCCCACGCTCTGCGTGGGTATGCCGCCCGTGACGCTCTGCGTCACATCAGGCGCGCTGCGATTCAGCCTCTTCGTGAGCGTGACGCAGACGTTCACGGCTGTTTGTCAGGTGCAGGCGCATGGCGGCGCGGGCGGCGTCGGAGTCCTGACGGGCGATGGCCTCATAGATTTCCTCGTGCTCGCGGCTGAGCCGGTCCATGTAGTGCTGCTGATCGTCATGAGCCAGGCGCGCAGAATTCAGCCGCGTGCGCGGAATGATGCTGGTGCCCAGATGGGTCATGATGTCGGTGAAATAGCGGTTGCCGGTCGACAACGCAATCTGCAGGTGGAACTGGAAGTCAGACGCCACCGCATCGGTCGCGTGAGCAGCGCTTTCATTCAGCGCGTCCAGCGCAGCTCGCATGGCAGCCAGTTCCTCGGCGCTGCGGCGCTGTGCAGCCAGCCCGGCGGACTCGACTTCCAGGCTGATGCGCAATTCGAGAATCGCCAGCACATCACGCAAGGTGACGATGGTGGCCGGGTCGATCCGGAAACCGCTCGGGCTCGGCGTATCCAGCACAAAGGTGCCGATCCCGTGGCGGGTTTCGACCAGGCCGGACGCCTGCAGGCGTGAAATCGCTTCACGAACCACAGTACGGCTGACGCCCTGCTCTTCCATGATGGCGGATTCGGTGGGCAATTTATCGCCACGCTTGAGCTGTCCACTGCGAATACGCTCGGACAATTCAGTCACCAGCTCCTGCGCAAGGCTGCGGTGCTTTCTACGGGCGCGGGGCGGAGCGCTTTGATTTTCCATATCCAACATCGATCTCTGGACAGTTAAACAAGCGTCAATCATAGCTCAGCGGTTGTATGATCACACCCCAAAAGCTCGGCCCCGCTACCCATAAGCTTCATCAGGCCGGTTCAGACGCCCGGCGCTCGATCAATTGCCCCCCTTCGACCTGCACATGCCGGTCATGAAAACGCTTCAGACTGCTGCGATGTCCCACGCTGAGCAGGGTCAGGCCGGGAATCTCTTCGAAGAGCGCATGGTGCATCGCCGCCTCGTCCTCTTCGTCCATCGCAGAGGTCGCTTCATCCATGTACAGCCACTGCGGTGTCAGCAGCAGCGCGCGGGCAAAGGCCATCCGCTGTTGCTCGCCGGGCGACAGCACTCGTTGCCAGTGATCACTGTCATCCAGTCGCGCCACCAACGGCTCGAGGCGACATTTGCGTAGCGCCTCGGCGTACCGTTCAGCCGGAAACTTTTCGGGCGGCTGTGGATAACTCAAGGCCTCACGCAAGGTACCGATCGGTAGATAGGGCCGTTGCGGCAGAAACAGGGCACGCCCTTCCGGTATGCCGATCTTGCCCGTGCCCTTGGGCCATAAGCCGCCAAGCGCCCTGAGCAAAGAGCTTTTGCCGCTGCCTGACCGGCCACTGAGCATCACTTTCTCGCCCTGGCCAATATGCAGATGCGCGTCTTGAAGCAAATGCCGACCGCTGGCCAGCGTCAGGCCCAGGTCTTTCAGGTCTACTGCATTCCCGGCTTGCACCCTTTGGATGGACGGAACCTGAACCTCGTGGTCGCTCATGGCCTGACGGAAGCTCAGCAGACGATCACTGGTCGCCCGCCATGACGCCAGCGTGTCATACGCGCTGATAAACCAGCTGAAGTTCTCCTGCACGTTGCCGAACGCCGAGTTGATCTGCATCAGATCACCCAGTTCGATCTTGCCTGCAAAGTACCGGGGCGCTGCGACAACGAACGGAAAGATAATCGCGATCTGGCCATAGCCCGACGTGAAGAACGTCAGTCGCTTCTGCACCTTCATCGAGGTCAGGACGTTATGCCAGATCATCGAGAACCGGCCGCTCAGCCGTTGGTTTTCATTCTTTTCGCCGTCGGACAGCGCGATGCTTTCCGCGTTTTCCCGCACCCGCACCAGCGCATAACGCAGGTCCGCTTCGTAGCGTTCCTGCTGGTTGTTGAGCGGAATCAGACGCCGACCGATCCAGTGGGTCAGAAAGCTGCCGACGATGGCGTAAAGCATGGCGGCCCAGAACATGTAGCCGGGAATGGTGATGCCGAACAGCTCGATACTTCCCGACACGCCCCACAGAATGACCGAGAACGACACCAGGCTGACCACCGCGCTCATCAGGCCAAGCCCGAGGTGCAGGGTGCTGGTTGTAAATTCATTGAGGTCTTCGGACAGACGCTGGTCCGGGTTATCGGTGTAACCGCCCTGCTCCAGGTGGTAGTAATTCTTGTGCGCCAGCCAGCGTGCGAAATGCTGCTCGGTCAGCCAGCGCCGCCAGCGGATCGTAAGCATCTGCGTCAGATAAAGCCGATACACGGCAGCGAAAATGGCGATAGCGGCCAGGCCGCTGAAATACAGGATCAGGTGCGTGAAAGCACCTGTATCCTTGTTCTGCAAGGCGTTGTAGAACTCGCGATACCAGCTGTTGAACATCACTGACATCTGCACGCTGAACAGTGACAGTGCCACCACGGAGGCCAGCAGCACCCAGGCCATGGTTTTTTCTTCACTGCGCCAATACGGTGTAATCAGTTTCCAGACCCTTGGAAAAAACGCTCCTTTAACGGTGTCGTTGACGACGGAATACTCGGCATTGCGTTTCATGTAATTCAGGCTCGCTGTCTGCAAAAGAACGATGCCTGACCACAATGAAGCAAAAAAACGCCTGAACGATCAACATGAAAAAAGCTTCATCAACGCCGCACGGGACGCTTCTGCAATTTGCGCTGCAAGGTCCGGCGATGCATACCCAGCGCACGTGCGGTGGCCGAAATGTTGCCTTCATGCTCGGTCAGCACGCGCTGGATATGCTCCCACTGCAGGCGATCCACCGACATGGGGTTTTCCGGCACCAGCGTGTCGAGGTTGGCGTGCTCCGACAACAGGGCCGCCAGCACATCATCGGCATCCGCCGGTTTGCACAGGTAGTTGCAGGCACCGCGCTTGATGGCTTCGACAGCGGTGGCGATGCTCGAATAACCGGTGAGAATCACCACGCGCATGTCCGGGTCCATTTCCAGCAGCTTGGGCAGCAGCACCAGGCCGGAATCACCATCCATCTTCAGGTCCAGCGCGGCGTATTCGGGGATGTCCTGTTGCGCCAGTATCAGACCTTCTTCCGCCGAACCTGCGGTGCTGACCCGAAAACCGCGACGGCTCATGGCGCGTGCCATGACCCGGGTGAAGGTCGCGTCGTCATCGACCAGCAGCAGGTGCGGCAACTCTTCGCCGTCTACCTGAATCTCTTCGTCACTCATGCTTCTTCTCCTCGCGTGTCACGGGGCAGTCGCAGCTCGGTGAGCGTACCGCCTTCTTCATGACTGTAGAGCTTTACCGAGCCACCCGCGCGGGTGACGCTGGCCTTGCTCAGGAACAGGCCAAGGCCGAAACCCTTGCCCTTGGTAGTAAAGAACGGTTTGCCGATCTGCTCGGCAATGGCCAGCGGCACACCGGCGCCGTGGTCACGAATACTGATGCACACTTCCGTGCTGTCCCAGTCCAGATTGACTTCCAGCCCGTCGGGACAGGCATCGGCAGCGTTGTTGAGCAGGTTGAGCAATGCCTGTGTCAGGTCCGGTGGCGGCGCCAGCATCGGCACCTCGTCCTTGCCCAGCTTCTGGAAGCGATAGCTCACTTCAGGGCGCATCAGGTGCCAGCGATTGAGCGACTCGTCCAGCCATTGCGTGGCCGGTTGATAGTCGACCGCCATGCGCCGGTTGGCCTCGGCAGCGCGTACCAGCTGCTGAAGGGTCTGCTTGCATTGCTTGACCTGCTCCTGCAGCACCGACAGGTCATCCTGCAGGGCCGGATCGCTGTGGTCCTGGCGCATTTCCTTGAGCAGCACGCTCATGGTCG
Source organism: Pseudomonas sp. AC016 (assembly GCF_979253365.1). Classification (NCBI taxonomy): domain Bacteria; kingdom Pseudomonadati; phylum Pseudomonadota; class Gammaproteobacteria; order Pseudomonadales; family Pseudomonadaceae; genus Pseudomonas; species Pseudomonas sp. AC016. Next base: position 4,076,086 of record NZ_CEEDCC010000001.1, on the reverse strand, counting down.
CCAGCGGCGTACCCAGTTCATGCGCGGCTCCGGCTGCCTGCGTCGCTACAGCCAGCAGTTGCTGGTCTCTCAGGCCTTCTTCCCGACGCTCGGCGCGCAGCTGGTCCTGACGGCGCAGTTCTTCAGCCATCTTCGCGGCGAAAAACGTGATCACCCCCGCTGCCAGCACGAAGCTCAGCCACATGCCATAGACCTGCATGTTTTCCCGGGCGATGGGGTAGGTTTCCAGCGGGTAGGACTGCACCATCAGAAAGGTATACAACCCCAGCGCAAAACCGGACAGGATCAGCGAATAGCGCCATGGCAATGTCGCTGCGGCAATGGTCAGCGGCACCAGATAGTAAGAAACGAACGGGTTGGTCGAACCGCCCGAGTAATACAGCAGCGCACTGTGGATCAGCAGGTCCAGCGCCAGTTGCAAGGCGTATTCGAGTTCGGTCAGCGGCAACGAGGTGCGCAGACGAATGACAGTCAGCAGGCACAGGATCAGCGAACAGCCCAGAGTGATCGACAACTGCAGCCACGGCAGCGGAAGAAAGTCGAACAGCCAGGCAATCCCCACCGAACCGGCTTGCGCGGCCAGCACCAGGATGCGGATGAATGTCAGGCGCCACAGGTTCTGACGCGTGGCTGAAAGCATTTGAACGGGGGCGAGCATGAGCTCTCCTGATGAGCGCTCCAGGCGGATCGGGACGAGTATAACCAAGCATGGCGCAAAACTGGAAAAGTGCGTCAACGCGCCGCATCGTTGGGCGCGTCGGGGGTGCAGGAACCAGTCTCAAGGGTTACAGTCTGATGAGTCTGCGCCGTCCGACAGCCGTCGAAGGCCGCCTTATAACAAGGAGTTCTCATGTTCACTCTCCGCCCTGCCGCCACGCTTTTTGCGCTGGCTGCCGTTACCCTCTCCAGCCTGCCGGCCATGGCCGAAGAAGCCCGCTATAACCAGATTTCCCTGCGCGCCGAAGTCAATCAGGAAGTCCAGCGGGACCTGATGATGGTGACGCTGTACACCGAAGCGCAGGACAGCGACCCCGCGAAACTGGCTACGCAGGTGACCGAGACGTTGAACAAGGCGCTGGGCCAGGCGCGTCAGGCCAAGGATGTGAAGATTCGTCAGGGCAGCCGTAACAGCTATCCGATTTACGATGACAAGGGCCAGAAGATCACTGGCTGGCGTGAGCGCGCAGAAGTCCGCCTGGAAAGTGCCGATTTCGCTGTCCTGTCCAAGCTGACCGGCGAACTGCTCGGCGATCTGAAAATGGGCGGCATGGACTTCTCGATCTCGCCCGCCACGCGCAAGGCCAGTGAAGACACCCTGCTCAAGGATGCCGTCACGGCGTTCAAGGCGCGTGCGCAACTGGTCACCGAAGCGCTGGGCGGCACCGGCTACAAACTGGTCAACCTGAACCTCAACACCTCGGGCTACCCGCAACCGTACCTGCGTGCGCCAGTGGCCATGATGATGAAGTCCTCGCGTGAAGACGCAGCACCGACGCCAGACGTTGAAGCGGGCACCAGCCAGGTGAGCGTGGCGGCAGATGGGGTGATTGAGGTGGCGGTTCCATAAGCTCTCTGTCCTCAGAATCGAGAGCGGACGCGGAGCGTCCTGAGCAGCGTTACCACGCAGAGCGTGGGAACGATCGGGGTCTCAGGCACACTGATCATGCCCATCGCTCCGCGTGGGCATGCCTCCCGTGACGCTCCGCGTCACAAATGGCACAGATTGACGTCCACTTTTCGCCTTCTATTACCTCCAGAATTCCCGCCATCCTCGGCCGCGTCTTACAACATCAACCGCGCAGGCTTATTTCACTAAATCCCCTCATCCGTAAACTTGCCCGCACTCCCCAACCGGGCATTGCTGCGCACACGAGCACCTGCCCCACTTTCAGGAATCACGGATGAATCCTCAAGACCCGACACGCCATCAACCCGCCCATGACCAGCACGACAACGCTGCCGAGCCGCTCCCGACGCCGCTGCGCTTCGAGGCCGGTGAAGGTGACGAACACCGACATACCCACGGATCGATTGAGGCTGTTCTGGAAACAGCCGGTTTCAGAAAAGACGAAATCCGCGCCATCTATTACGGCAACTGGTTGCGCGACTACTCACAACTGGTCGACCCCAAGCTTGTCCGCGCACCCGACATGCCCAAGCGTTTCCCTGACCTGCTGTCTCGCGAAGCCCTTACGCAAATCGTTGACGTGCTGGCGGTGAAAGCCTTCACCGATCTGATGAAAATAGACCGGTCGCTCTTCATCGTGACACCGCAGCGTCTGGGCGTGTATCGCGCCGCCGAACACATCGACAACCCCAGGGCCATCAACCCTGCCCCCGCCAACCCCAAAGCGCGTGATGCTGACTTCGACGACTGGACGCTGCCCGACGATCCCATTTTGCAGGTCGATCCCGAGACTTCCATGAAACGCTACCTCCAGCGTTCGGTGGATCTCATGGCGGCAGATCTGGACATCGCCGTAGAGGCGGGTCCTTCCTCCACAGACGGGCTCAGGGCAATGGGCGCCGCATTGCACATCCTCGAAGACTTCTTCGCCCACTCCAACTTCGTCGAACTGAGCCTGATCAAGCTGGGCCATACCGATGTGCTGCCGTGGACCTCGGAAGCCGATTGCAGGCACCGTCTGCCGTTGGTGACGGGAAGTTTCGGCGGCAGCGACATCATTGCCAGCCTGGCGGCACCGCTGGGCAAGATACTGTTTCCGAACAAGGACAAGCCCTTCGAAGCCTTGCAGCCGGGCGTTCGCTATGAACGCGACCAGATCATCCAGATTCTGCTCAGCGAGCACCCGGACGAAAACCTGCTTCGGGCCTTTGAGGAGTTTCTGAAGGCTCGTGACGGCTGGGCGCTGCTGCCCTTTTCCGAGCAGGTCGAACGCTTCTATGCATTCATTGCGACACCCGGCCGACTACTTGGCAATGCCGTGGGCAGCGTCCTGCTGGGGCTGATGGCAATGCTTGGCAACAGCATCGACGATCTCCAGACCGGGCTTGGCGATGACCCTCATACCAACGGTTCGACAGATCCGTCCCACTCGCAACTGGCCAAGGACCACGCGGAACACCCCTTGCACGAACCGGCTGCGCTGCTGGCCAGGCATGCCGTGCTTCAGGTTGGACAGGCGGTACTGAGCCAGTGGCACTCTGCAGACGAAACCGAACATCCTTCGCAGGTCGCTGCGCGGTTCTTCGCTCACGCCATGGACACTGACTGGCAAGACACGCTGTTGCGGGAATGGGCCGATGCCCATCCTGAACAGGTCAGACGCGCGACGTTGAAAAACGAACTGGATCAGCTTCATCGTCATATCCAAAGTCATGCGTCCGAGGCGCTGCAGCAATTCGAACACGGCAGTGACAACTTCCTGGATACCTTCTTTAAAAGCACGTCGCTGTCGGACATGTGGAAAAAGATCACCGGCAAGTAAGATTTGTCCCTATCCGACCAAGTGCGGCACTATCGTGTTACATCTTTTGTCGACACTAGACGTGTCAACACTCAGCACGGTCATTGCCGCACTTCGTGAGGGATCCATGGGACACACCATCTTCAAACCGCTGCTACTGACCACCGCCCTGCTGGCCTGCGCACCTCTTGCTCAGGCAGCCACCACACTGGTGTATTGCTCGGAAGCGAGCCCGGCAGGTTTCGACCCCAGTCAGTACACCAGCGGCACCGATTTCGATGCCTCCGCTGAAACCGTTTTCAACCGCCTGACGCAGTTCAAGCGCGGCGGCACGGAAGTGGAGCCAGGGTTGGCAACCCGTTGGGACGTGTCGTCCGATGGACTGACCTACACCTTCCACCTGCGCGAAGGTGTGAAATTCCACACCACGGACTATTTCAAACCGACCCGCACCTTCAATGCCGACGACGTGCTGCTCACCTTCAACCGCCTGCTGGACCCGAACCACCCGTTCCGCAAGGCCTACCCTTCCGAATCGCCGTACTTCACCGACATGGGTCTCAACACCACGATCAAGCAGGTCGAGAAGGTTGACGCCAATACCGTCAAGTTCACGCTCAACAACATTGACGCGGCGTTCGTACAAAACCTGGCGATGAGCTTCGCCTCTATCCAGTCGGCCGAATACGCTGATCAGTTGCTCAAGGAAGGCAAGGCGCAGGACCTCAACCAGAAGCCTGTCGGCACCGGCCCGTTCGTGTTCAAGCGTTACCAGAAAGACTCGCAGATCCGTTACACCGGTAACACCGAGTACTGGAAACCCGAAGACGTGAAGATCGACAACCTGATTTTCTCGATCAGCAGCGATGCCGCCGTGCGCCTGCAGAAGCTCAAGGCCGGCGAATGTCAGGTCAGTGGCTACCCTCGCCCGCAGGACATCGAGGAAGTGCAGAAGGATCCGAAGCTCAAGGTATTGAGCCAGCCGGGCTTCAACCTCGGTTTTCTGGCGTACAACGTGACTCACCCGCCGCTTGATCAGCTCAAGGTGCGTCAGGCACTGGACATGGCCATCGACAAACAGGCCATCATCAAGGCTGTTTACCAGAGCGCAGGCCAGTTGGCCGAAAACGCACTGCCGCCAGCCCAGTGGAGCTATGACCCGACGATCAAGGACGCTCCCCGCGACCTGACCAAAGCCAAACAGTTGCTCAAGGAAGCAGGCGTGGCGCCGGGCACTAAAATCGATCTGTGGGCCATGACGGTTCAGCGCGCCTCCAACCCCAACGCACGCATGTCGGCGCAGATGATCCAGTCCGACTGGGACAAGATCGGCATCAAGGCCAATATCGTCAGTTACGAATGGGGTGAGTACATCAAGCGCGCCAAGGCTGGCGAACATGACGCGATGATCTACGGCTGGACCGGCGACAACGGTGACCCGGACAACTGGCTCGGCGTGCTGTACAGCTGTGCCGCCGTCAAAGGCAGCAACTACGCCAAGTGGTGCGACCCGGCTTACGACAAGCTGGTGCAACAGGCAAAGCTGACGACCAACCGCGACGAGCGCATCAAGCTGTATCAACAGGCCCAGCACATTCTCAAGCAGCAGGTGCCGATCACACCGATTGCCAACTCCAGGGTTTTCCAGCCGATGCGCAAGGAAGTGCAGGACTTCAAGATCAGTCCATTCGGGCTGACACCGTTCTACGGGGTCAGTCTGAGCAAGTGAGGTAACAGTCGCAGCCCCAACCGGGTGCATTAACCCCACCCGGACGCCTCTTAATGGGGCGCGATTTGTTTCAAAACTGGTCACGCAAACGATCAAATACCGAAAAAATTACACTTTCGCGACATTCCTGTACGATCGTGCCACTCTTTGTGGCTTCTTTGGCGTCAGCATCTTGCTTTGGGTATGGCCCCTGCATAAGTATCGGACGGATCGGCTCACGAGGTCGGTTCCTCTAATCAAAAAATGACAACAACTGAGGCCACCATGCTCAAACACGCGGTCATTCCGTTTCTAGTCGGCGCCACCCTGCTCGCAAGTGCACCTTTCGCTCACGCAGCATCGAATCTGGTGTTTTGCTCCGAAGGCAGCCCCGCGGGCTTTGACCCGGCCCAGTACACCACCGGCACCGATTTCGACGCCTCGGCAGAAACCATGTTCAACCGTCTGGCCCAGTTCGAGCGTGGCGGCACTGCCGTTCAGCCGGGCCTGGCGACCAGTTGGGACATCTCCGACGACGTACTGACGTACACCTTCCATCTGCGCAAGGGCGTCAAGTTCCACACCACCCCGTACTTCAAGCCGACTCGCGAATTCAACGCGGACGACGTGCTGTTCACCTTCAACCGCATGATCAATCCGGACATGCCGTTCCGCAAAGCGGCACCGACGGAGTTCCCGTACTTCACCGATATGGGCATGGACAAGAACATCGCCAAGATCGAGAAGGTCGACGACTACACCGTCAAGTTCGTGCTGAACACCGTTGATGCCGCGTTCATTCAGAACCTGGCGATGAGCTTTGCCTCGATCCAGTCTGCCGAGTACGGCGACCAGTTGCTCAAGGAAGGCAAGGCAGCGGACATCAACCAGAAGCCGGTCGGCACGGGTCCGTTCGTGTTCAAGAGCTACCAGAAGGATTCCAACATCCGTTTCACCGGCAACAAGGATTACTGGAAGCCTGAAGACGTCAAGATCGACAACCTGATCTTCGCCATCACCACCGACCCGTCGGTGCGCATCCAGAAGCTCAAGAAAGGCGAATGCCAGATCACCGCCTATCCACGCCCGGCGGACCTGGAGCCACTCAAGGCCGACAAGAATCTGAAAATGCCTGACCAGGCTGGCTTCAACCTGGGTTACATCGCCTACAACGTGATGGACAAGATCAAGGGTGAAGACCGCGAGAACCCGCTGTCCCAGCTCAAGGTTCGTCAGGCTCTGGACATGGCCGTCAACAAGCAGCAGATCATCGACTCGGTCTACCAGGGCGCGGGCCAACTGGCCGTCAACGCCATGCCGCCGACCCAGTGGTCCTATGACACCACGATCAAGGATGCCAAGTACGATCCAGAGAAAGCCAAGGCCCTGCTCAAGGAAGCCGGCATCAAGGAAGGCACCGAAATCACCCTGTGGGCCATGCCTGTCCAGCGTCCGTACAACCCGAATGCCAAGCTGATGGCCGAAATGCTCCAGTCGGACTGGAAGAAGATCGGTATCAATGCACGCATCGTCAGCTACGAGTGGGGCGAGTACATCAAGCGCGCCAAGAACGGCGAAAACGGTGCCATGCTGATTGGCTGGAGCGGCGACAACGGTGACCCGGACAACTGGCTCGGCACCCTGTTCGGCTGTGACGCCCTGAACGGCAACAACTTTGCCAAATGGTGTGACAAGCCTTACGACACCATCATCAAGCAGGCCAAATCGACACCTGATCAGGCCAAGCGCACCGAACTGTACAAACAGGCGCAACACCTTCTGAAAGACGCAGTGCCGATGACGCCTATCGCGCACTCGACGGTCTATCAGCCCATGAGCACCAAAGTGCAGGACTTCAAGATCAGCCCGTTTGGTCTGAATTCCTTCTATGGTGTAAGCGTGAAGTAAACGCGATTCGACTGTGCTGCTCACGCAGCACAGTCGACGCTCTTCCTGAATAAAGAACCCTTTCGGTTAGTGGGCCAAGTGCAACTAAAGGCACTAAGCCACCTATCTGGGGGGATATTTCCTACACGTCTTGCAGCCTATAAGCCTATTTACCGGATGCCTTCAACGACATACCGTCAGAGGCAATGGCAAAGGCAGGAAGCCCGCCATCAGCTGGCCCGCTACCTGCAAGCACTGCGTGTTATTCAGTTATCGCCCAAGGGCCTGTTAGTTACCGAGCCTGAGTGCTCGTCCTTCAAGGATAGGGATCATCATGCGTAAAACTCTTGCGATGACGTCTTGCCTGAGTCTGGGTCTGCTTGCATTGACTCCGATGACCGGCATGGCGAGCAATCTGGTGTTCTGTTCGGAAGCGAGTCCAGCGGGGTTCGACAGTGCTCAATACACGTCGGCCACCGACAATGACGCCTCCGAGCCCATCTACAATCGCCTCACCGAATTCAAGCAGGGCGACACGACCGTGGTGCCTGGACTGGCAACCTCATGGGACGTGTCGCAGGATGGTCTGGTCTACACCTTCCACCTGCGCAAGGGCGTGAAGTTTCACAGCAACAAGACTTTCACGCCCACCCGCGACTTCAATGCCGATGACGTGCTGTTCACCTTCAACCGCATGCTCAAGCCCGACCATCCGTTTCGCGTGGCTTACCCTACCGAGTTTCCGTACTTCACCGGCATGGGTCTGAACAAGAAGATCAAGTCCGTCGAGAAGATCGATCCGCTGACAGTGGTCTTTACCCTGAACACGGTTGATGCCGCGTTCATCCAAAACATCGCGATGAACTTCGCAGGCATTCTGTCCGCCGAGTACGCTGAACAGTTGATGGCCAGCGGCGATGCACGGGACATCAATCAGCAGCCTATCGGTACCGGTCCGTTCGTGTTCCAGCGCTACCAGAAGGACTCGCAGATCCGCTATCGCGGCAACAAGGAGTACTGGGACCCGAGCCGGGTGAAGATCGACCAACTGATTTTCGCGATCAACACCGACGCCTCGGTGCGCGTGCAGAAGCTGCGCAAGAACGAGTGCCAGGTCACGCTGAACCCGCGTCCGGCCGACCTTGAAGCACTCCGGTCCGACAAGGCGCTGAACGTGATGGAGCGTCCGGGCTTCAACCTAGGCTACATCTCCTACAACGTGCGCCACGAACCACTGGGCAACCTGCAGGTGCGCCAGGCACTGGACATGGCCGTCAACAAGAAAGCCATTATCAATGCGGTGTACCAGGGCGCAGGCCAACTGGCCGTCAACGCCATGCCGCCGACCCAATGGTCCTATGACGACACCATCAAGGACGCCGCCTACGACCCGGAAAAAGCGAAGCAGATGCTGCGCGATGCCGGGATCAAGGAAGGCACCGAACTGACGCTGTGGGCCATGCCTGTGCAGCGCCCTTACAACCCCAACGCCAAACTGATGGCCGAAATGCTTCAGTCCGACTGGGCAAAGGTCGGCATCAAGGTTCGGATCGTCAGCTATGAGTGGGGCGAGTACCTCAAGCGCACCAAGAACGGCGAACACGATATCTCGCTGATCGGCTGGACCGGCGACAACGGTGACCCGGACAACTGGCTCGGCACGCTGTACAGCTGTGCCGCCATCGGCGGTAACAACTACTCGATGTGGTGCGACGAGAAATACGACGCGCTCATCAAAGCCGCCATTGCCACCACGGATCGGGAACAACGCACCGACCTCTACAAACAGGCGCAGCGTTATCTGAAAGAGCAGGTGCCGATCACGCCAATTGCCCACTCGACGGTCAACCAGCCGTTGCGCAAGGAAGTGGAAGGTTTCCACGTCAGCCCGTTCGGTCGTAACAACTTCTCGGGCGTCAGCGTCGCCGAGTAACCCGTAAACAGCGATATCGCTCACCGCCGCTTCAGGCGGCGAGCGATTCATCTGTGCCCAGAACATATAACAAGGCGGGGCCTTAAACCCTGCATCACCAAAGCCAGAACTCAAAAAACTGGCGTTTATAAAAGTAGTAAAGGGAGCTGTACATCGTGAAAACAACCAGCACTGCATTACTGGCTCTATCCCTCTCGTCGTTCGGCGCGATGGTTCAGGCAGAGCCCGTGAGTCAAGCCTTCGTGCCCACCGGGCTGAGCACCAAGAACGCACAGGCAGAAGCCAATGGCTTTCTTGAAGACCAACACCTGACCGGTACGACACGTAACTGGTACGCCAATGAACTGCGCCGTCGCGACAGCACGTTCGGCTACACCAAAGACGGCGTGGACAAAGAGACGCCACGCCGCATCAACTGGCAGCAGGGCACTATCGTCAATTACACCTCGGGTTTTACCCAGGGCACGGTTGGCTTCTCCACTGAACTTGCGCTGTACAACGCCGTCGCGCTGGAGCGTGACATCGACGATTTCGTCCCGAGATCCAACCGCACCCTGGCGGACAGCGACGGTGATGCCGTAGGCCAGTGGAGCAAAATGGGTCTGGGCAATGTCAAGGCCCGTGTCTCCAACACCGTGCTGACCATGGGTCGCCAGTCGGTCAACACGCCGGTCATCGCCTTTATCGGCAACCGCGCACTGCCTTCCAGCTTCCAGGGTGTCGCCCTGCAGAGCGACGAGTTGAACAACCTGTCATTCCAGGCCGGCAGCTTCGACCGTGTCTCGCCGCGTATGGAACAGAGCCTGGACAAGTTCCGCTCCGAGTACGGTGATCGCACCAAGACCGCTGATCGCGTGGACATGTTCGGTGCCGATTACAAACCGTTCGAAAGCCTGACCACCAGCCTCTACGCCTCGAACGTGGAAGACTTCTGGCACCAGTACTACTTCGGCTTCACCCATGAAATGGGCGACAGCAAGACCCTGGCATTCAGCACCAACCTGAACTACTACAAGACCAAGGATTCCGGCCAGGCCAAGCAGGGTCCGATCGACAACGATACCTACAGTCTTTCCTTCACGGGTACCCACAACGCACATAGCCTGAGCGTTGCGTACCAGGAAGTGTCCGGTAACGAGTACTTCGACTACGTTCACGATACCAATGCGATCTTCCTCGCCAACTCCCTGCTCTCGGACTTCAACGGACCGAACGAGAAGTCGCTGCAGATCGCCTATGTGCTGAACATGGCCAGCTACGGCGTACCCGGTCTGAAATTCAACATCTACCAGGCCCGCGGCTGGGACATCGACGGTACCAACTACAAAGGTACCGTTTACGGCGATTCTCAGGACATCAGAGGCGTTGAAACTAAAACCGGCGTGCGCGCAATGGACGGCGAAACCCACTACGAATACGGCATCGGTACTTCGTACTCCGTACAATCCGGTCCGCTCAAGGCCACCGCGATTCGTGCGACCTACACCACTCACCGCGCCAGCGAGAACCAGGCTGATGGCAACATCAACGAGTTCCGTCTGGTGACCACCATTCCGTTCAACATTCTGTAAGTGATCGGGAAACGGCGACCGGCGTGACGCCGGTCGCCGTTTCGCATTGCATCAAGGAGGCTTCTATTGAAACTGCTATCGCTCCGCGCTTCGATCGCCATTGCGCTGCTCAGCGCTGCTGCATCCGTCTCGGCCAAGCCGCTGGTGGTCTGCACAGAGGCCAGCCCTGAAGGTTTCGATATCGCGCAGTACACGACCGCCGTCACGGCAGACGCCTCGGCAGAAACCATTCTCGAACGTCTGGTCGCCTTCACCCCCGGCACGACTGACACGGTTCCAGGTCTCGCCGAGAGCTGGGACATCAGCGCCGATGGCCTGACCTACACCTTCAAGCTGCGCAAAGGTGTGAAATTCCAGACCACCGACTACTTCAAACCCACCCGCGAAATGAACGCCGACGACGTGGTCTGGAGCTTCCAGCGCCAGCTGGACCCGAAGCACCCGTGGCACGCACTCTCGCTGGTCGGTTACCCTTATTTCGAGAGCATGGACTTCCAGAACCTGCTCAAGAGCGTCGAGAAAGTCGATGACTCCACGGTGAAATTCACCCTGACGCGCCCCGAGTCGCCGTTCCTGCGTGACCTGGCCATGCCGTTCACCTCGATCTACTCCGCCGAGTACGCCGACCAGTTGCTCAAGAGCAACAAGACCGGCGAATTCAACAGCAAACCCATCGGCACCGGTCCGTTCATCCTGACACGCTATGCCAAGGATGCTCAGGTCCGCTATAAAGCCAACCCGGATTACTGGAAAGGCAAGGTTCCGAGTGAGGCGCTGATTTTCGCGATCACTCTGGACAACAACACGCGCCTGCAAAAGCTCAAGGCCAATGAATGTCAGGTTGCGCTTTATCCAAAACCTGACGATATTGCCAACATCAAAGCAGACCCCAATCTCAAGATCGACGAGATGGAGTCCATGATGACCAGCTATGTGGCGATCAACACCTCGCACAAATACCTGAGCGACGCTCGCGTGCGACAGGCGATCAATCTGGCGTTCGACAAGAAGTCCTACATCAGGGCGCTGTTTGGCGAAGGCAAGGCCACCGAGGGCGTAGGTCCGTACCCACCGACCATGATGGGCTACGACACCGAGAGTCAGCCCACGCCTTATGACCCGGAAAAGGCCCGTGCGCTGCTCAAGGAAGCTGGCGTACCCGAGGGTCAGGTGTTTACCCTGTTCGCCCGTAACGGCGGCGCGGTGACCAACCCCAATCCGATGGTGGGCGCACAGATGCTCCAGTCGGACCTGGCCAAGGTAGGCATCAAGCTCGACATTCGCATCATGGAATGGGGCGAAATGCTCAAGCGCGCCAAGAAGGGCGAACATGACATGGTCTTCGCAGGATGGGCCGGCGACAACGGCGACCCGGACAACTTCCTGACACCCAACCTGAGCTGCGATGCAGCGAAGAATGGCGAGAACTATGCACGCTGGTGCAACAAGGAATTTGAAGCGGCAATCACCGAAGCCCGGAAAATTACCGAACCGAGCGAACGGGCTGCCCTCTATAAGCAGGCTCAAAAAGTGTTCAATCAGGAACAGCCCTGGATCAGCCTGGCTTATCCGAAGCTGTTCGTGGCAATGCGCAAAAATGTCGAAGGCTTTCATATCAGCCCGCTGACCAATAACAACTTCACCACGACCGGGGTGAAGTAGAAAAAACCACCGCCTGCGCCCCACAAGGGCAAGGGCGGTACGCCTGACCGGCTGATGAGGTACACCACAAGATGTTTAGTTTTATTGCCCGCCGGGTGGGGTTACTGATCCCTACCTTCTTCGGCATTACCCTGCTGACGTTCGCACTGATCCGTCTGATTCCGGGCGACCCTGTGGAAGTCATGATGGGCGAGCGCCGGGTCGACCCGGAAATGCACGCCCAGGCCATGGAACGCCTTGGCCTGAACAAGCCGCTGTATGCCCAGTACATCGATTACATCGGCAAGCTCGCCCAGGGCGACCTCGGTGAATCATTGCGTACGCGCACCAGCGTCTGGACCGAGTTCACTTCGCTGTTCCCGGCAACCCTCGAGTTGTCGCTGGCAGCCCTGATCTTCGCAGGTGTCCTCGGGCTTCTGGCCGGGGTGATCGCCGCACTCAAGCGAGGGTCCCTGTTCGACCATGGGGTCATGGGGATTTCCCTCGCTGGCTATTCGATGCCGATCTTCTGGTGGGGCCTGATCCTCATCATGTTCTTCTCGGTGTCGCTGGGCTGGACGCCCGTGTCCGGGCGGATCGACCTGCTGTATGACATTCCGCCAGTGACCGGCTTCATGCTGATCGACACGCTGCTCAGCGATGAGCAAGGCGCGTTTCTCGACGCCCTGCATCACCTGATTCTTCCGGCCATCGTGCTGGGGACCATTCCGCTGGCGGTAATCGCCCGGATGACCCGTTCATCGATGCTCGAAGTGCTGCGTGAAGACTACGTGCGTACCGCAAGGGCCAAGGGCCTGTCGCCTGCACGCGTGGTGTTCGTCCACGGCCTGCGCAACGCGCTGATTCCGGTCCTGACCGTTTTCGGCCTGCAGATCGGCACCTTGCTGGCCGGTGCGGTCCTGACCGAAACGATCTTCTCCTGGCCAGGTATCGGCAAGTGGCTGATCGAAGCGATCGGCGCCCGCGATTATCCGGTCGTGCAAAACGGCATCCTGCTGATCGCCTGCCTGGTGATCCTGGTCAACTTCGTGGTGGACATCCTCTACGGCTTTGCCAACCCACGCATCCGTCACCAGCGCTGAGATCATCGATATGAGCACACCTACTCCTTCGGTAGCAGTCGATCAAAGCCTGCTTTACCCGTCCCCGTACAAAGAGTTCTGGCAAGCGTTCTCCAAGAACAAAGGTGCCGTTGCCGGCCTGATCTTCATGATCATCATCGTGTTTTGCGCGCTGTTCGCCCCCTGGGTTGCGCCGCATGACCCGAGCGAGCAATACCGTGACTTCCTGCTGACCCCGCCGGTCTGGCTGGAAGGCGGCCAGTGGCAGTTCATCCTCGGCACCGACGAACTGGGCCGCGACCTGCTGTCGCGCCTGATTCAAGGCTCGCGCCTTTCGCTGCTGATCGGCCTGTCTTCGGTGGTCATGTCGCTGATTCCCGGCATCCTGCTGGGCCTGCTGGCGGGCTTCTTCCCGCGCATTCTGGGTCCGTCGGTGATGCGTCTGATGGACATCATGCTCGCCCTGCCCTCGCTGCTGCTGGCGGTTGCCATCGTCGCGATCCTCGGCCCTGGCCTGATCAATACCGTGATCGCCATCGCGATCGTCTCGCTGCCGTCCTATGTCCGTCTGACCCGCGCTGCGGTGATGGGCGAACTGAACCGCGACTACGTGACCGCTGCACGTCTGGCCGGTGCAACCCTGCCGCGCCTGATGTTCATCACCGTGCTGCCCAACTGCATGGCACCGCTGATCGTTCAGGCCACCCTGAGCTTCTCGTCGGCGATTCTCGATGCTGCGGCACTGGGCTTCCTGGGTCTTGGCGTACAACCGCCGACGCCTGAGTGGGGCACCATGCTTGCCTCGGCCCGCGATTACATCGAACGCGCCTGGTGGGTCGTGAGCCTGCCCGGTCTGACCATTTTGCTCAGCGTGCTGGCAATCAACCTGATGGGCGACGGCCTGCGCGATGCGCTGGACCCGAAACTCAAGAACGCCGCCTGAGGAGATTCGTATGTCACTGCTTGAAATCAAGAATCTCAACGTTCGCTTCGGCGACGCCAAGGCCGTACCCGTCGTGGATGGCCTGTCCCTGACTGTCGATAGAGGCGAAGTTCTGGCCATCGTAGGCGAGTCGGGTTCGGGTAAATCCGTGACCATGATGGCGCTGATGGGCCTGATCGATGCCCCCGGCATCATCACCGCCGACGCGCTCAACTTCGACGGCAAGGACCTGACCAAACTCAATTCCCGCCAGCGTCGCCGCATCATCGGCAAGGATCTGGCGATGGTATTCCAGGACCCGATGACTGCGCTGAACCCCAGCTACACCGTGGGTTTCCAGATCGAAGAAGTGCTGCGTCAGCACTTGGGCATGTCCGGCAAGGCTGCCCGTCAGCGCGCCCTGGAACTGCTGGAAAAAGTCGAGATCCCTGGCGCCGCTGCACGCCTGAATGCCTACCCGCATCAGTTGTCTGGCGGTATGAGTCAGCGCGTTGCTATCGCCATGGCGATTGCCGGCGAGCCGAAACTGCTGATCGCCGATGAACCGACCACTGCACTGGACGTCACCATCCAGGCGCAGATCATGGAGTTGCTGCTCAGCCTGCAGAAAGAGCAGGACATGGCGCTGGTTCTGATCACTCACGATCTGGCAGTTGTTGCCGAAACCGCTCAGCGGGTCTGCGTGATGTACGCGGGTCAAGCCGTGGAAGTGGGTCAGGTGCCCGGTCTGTTCGACGTACCGGCGCATCCTTACAGTGAAGCGCTGCTGGCAGCGATTCCCGAGCACAGCATGGGTGCCGAGCGTCTGGCGACGCTGCCGGGCATGGTGCCTGGCCGTTATGACCGTCCACAAGGCTGCCTGCTGTCGCCGCGCTGCCCTTACGTGCAGGACAACTGCCGCGTACAGCGTCCGGCGCTGGACCCCAAGGCTCACAGCCTTGCGCGCTGCTTCTATCCCTTGAATCAGGAGGTGGCGTGATGAGCGTCGTACTTACCGCCCGCGACCTTACCCGTCACTACGAAGTCTCGCGCGGCCTGTTCAAAGGCACGGCGCTGGTGCGCGCGCTCAACGGCGTGTCTTTCGAACTCGAAGCGGGCAAGACCCTGGCTGTGGTGGGCGAGTCCGGTTGTGGCAAGTCCACACTGGCCCGCGCACTGACCCTGATCGAAGAGCCGTCTTCCGGCTCGTTGAAAATTGCCGGTCAGGAAGTGGCTGGCGCCAGCAAGTCCGAGCGCAAGCAACTGCGCAAGGACGTGCAGATGGTGTTCCAGAGCCCGTACGCCTCGTTGAACCCCCGGCAGAAGATTGGTGATCAGCTCGGCGAGCCGCTGTTGATCAACACCAACCTGTCTGCCAGCGAACGTCGCGAGAAAGTGCAGGCGATGATGGCTCAGGTCGGTCTGCGTCCCGAGCATTATCAGCGCTATCCACACATGTTCTCTGGTGGTCAGCGTCAGAGGATCGCACTGGCACGGGCGATGATGCTGCAACCGAAAGTCTTGGTGGCGGATGAACCGACGTCGGCGCTGGACGTGTCGATTCAGGCGCAGGTGCTGAACCTGTTCATGGACCTGCAGCAGGAATTCAACACGGCCTACGTGTTCATTTCGCACAACCTGTCGGTGGTACGTCATGTCGCCGATACCGTGCTGGTGATGTACCTGGGTCGGCCTGCGGAAATGGGTCCCAAGGAAGAGATCTACAACCGTCCGCTGCACCCGTACACCCAGGCGCTGCTGTCAGCGACCCCGACCATTCATCCTGATCCACTGAAACCCAAGATCAAGATCGTTGGCGAACTGCCCAACCCGCTCAACCCGCCAAGCGGCTGCGCCTTCCATAAGCGCTGCCCTTACGCGACAGAGCGCTGCGCCACCGACGTGCCGGAACTGCGTCTGGTGGACAACCGCCAAGTGGCCTGTCACTACGCGGAGCAGTTTGTCGCAGCGTGATTCTGCCTTGTGGTAATCGTGTCCACGCGTCTGCGTGGGCACGATTACCACAACCAGCAGACCTCAATATACATCCCGCCGATACCGCCCCTGCTCCAGCAGCTCGCTAACGGCTCGTTCGCCGAGCACTTCGTTCAACACCCGATCCACACCTGATGCCATGCCCTGCAAGCTGCCGCAGATGTAGATCGCTGCGCCCTCATCCAGCCATGCTCGCAGGTCTTGAGCAGCCTCACGTAACAGGTCCTGCACGTAGACTTTTTCTGCCTGATCCCGCGAGAACGCAAGATCCAGGCGTGTCAGGTCACCCGACTCCAGCCAGCCTTGCAGCTCTGCGCCGCAATGAAAATCATGCTCGCGATTGCGCTCGCCGAACAGCAGCCAGTTGCGCGCCTGGCCTTGGGCGATGCGCGCTTTCAAGAGGCTGCGAAGCCCCGCGAGCCCGGTACCGTTACCCAGCAGGATCAGAGGAACCGGCTCGGCGGGCAGATGGAAGCTGCTGTTGCGACGCAGGCGCAGACTGATCGCGCTGCCTGAGGTGGCATGCTCGGTCAGCCAGCCGGAACACAGCCCCAGGCTGCCATCAGGATGAATCTCCTGACGCACAATGAGTTGCAGACAGCCATCCTCCGGAATCGAAGCAATGGAGTATTCGCGCGCGGAAACCGGCACCAGCGCATCGATCAGCGCCTGCGCATGAAAGCCCACCAGATGAGCCCGATGCTGCGGCAACTGACGGGTCGCCAGGGCCTGAACAACCGGCTCCTGCAAGCCGTCCACATTGATCCGGGTCGCAGGATCGATGCCCAGCCCGCCGAGAAAATTCCGTACGCTTTCCTCACTGTTGCGCGGCAATATTTCGACCAGATCACCCGCCTGCCAATGCATCGTGCCGGGAGCGACAAGGTCCAGCAGATAAACAGCCGAGCCGCTGCTGCCAGGGTTCAGGTGCTCTCGCCGGGTCAGCGTCCAGTTTTCGAACACCGGGGTCTGCCAAAGCACTGTCGGCGTGCTGCCGGTTAGTTGTCCAAGGTGGTGTTGCCACTGCTGCAAGGCAACAGGGTCGGCGCTGTCGACCTCGACCGGGGCAAACAGGGTGCTGCCGCCACGCTCGGCCAGCCAGTCATGCAGACGATGAGCGAAACCGCAGAAATTCGGATACTGCCGATCACCCAGCGCCAGCACGGCATAGTTGAGGGTCTCCAGCGACAGCGGACGGCCCAGCAACTTGCGTTCAAAAACGCGCGCATTGTCCGGCGCTTCGCCGTCACCGAAGGTACTGACCACGAACAGGGCGTTGCGGCTTTCAATGAGGTCCTGCTCGGTCATGTCGCCGAGCCGCTGCACCCGCGCCGGCAGACCCGCTGCCTGCAACTGCCCCGCCGTCTGCCAGGCCAGTTGCTCGGCAAACCCGCTCTGACTGGCGAACCCGATCAACCATGCGTCAGCGTCAGGCGCCGAACGGGTCGATACATCACCTCGTGCAGCCTTGATCTGACGCTTCTTGCGTCGGCGATCCAGATACAACAGCCAGCCGGTGATGAAAAACAACGGCATCATCAATGACGCAACGGTCATGACGATTCGACCGACAATCCCAAAGTAGCTGCCGACGTGCAGCGCATAGTTGCTGACCAGCAACTGCGCACCCAGGCTGCGTTCGGCATAACGCGAAACCGAACTGACCGCGCCACTTGCCGGATCAAGGGTGACGCTGTTAAGGGCACGCGGATGAGGTGAATCCTTGAGCAGGTAGAACACCGTGGCCGGCTGACCGCCCGCTGACGGCAGACGCAGGTTATAGGCCGCAAGGCCTGGGCCTGCAGTCTTTCGCAGGCTGTCCCAGATCGCGACGTAATCCACCACCAATGGCGCAGGCGGCGAATCTTTACTCATATTCCCGCCACGCCCACCACCGCCTTTGCGTTGCTCGGCCGGCGCATCGCCCAGCAGCCGGTTCAGGCCATTGCTGACCCAGTCATATGACCAGTTCAGACCGGTAATGGCGAACAACAGATAGAACAGCAGGCACCAGGTGCCGAAAACCGAGTGCAGGTCCCAGTTGAAGCTGCGTCCCTTCTTCGCCCAATCCAGCGTCAGCCAGACTCGCCAGTTCAGCGCCTTGCGCGGCCAGCGCAAGTAAAGGCCGGACACACAGAAGAACACCAGCACCAGCGTACACGCCGCCGTGACCTGCTTGCCCACTTCGCCCATGGCCAGAAAGCGGTGCAGTCGCAGGATGAAGTCGAAGAATTCCTCACCGACTCCGTCGCCTTTCAGCTCGCCGGTGTAAGGATCGAAATTGCGCTTTGGACCGCGGCGCTCGCCTGGCCTGGGCGTGAAAAAAACCTGCGCGACCCGGTTGCCGACGGTCTCGACCCGGAGGATGGCGACGGTCAATCCGGTCGCTGACTCCAGCCGGCGAACCAGTTCGACAGGCGGCAGGGTTTCGCCCTGTGGCTGGACCAGCAGCACGTTCGGATTGAGCGCATCGAGAATTTCGTCCTCGAACGAGTACAGCGCGCCGGTGATGCCCATCAAGGCCAGCACCAGCCCTGCCGTGATCCCGAAGAACCAGTGCAGCTGAAACAATACCTTTTTCAACACTCGCTACCCTCACCCGCCTGCCCGGACGCACACTTTGATACTCGAAGGCGTCGCCTGTCTTGTCTGTCTTCATACGGCGCTGCGGCCTTATACAGAAAAACCCCGCCTACCGAAATAAGCGGGGTCTGCCTTGCATCGCTTCCTAGAAGTGGAAGTTGGCGCTCATCAAGGCGGTGCGGCCAGCGGCGACGTGAGCGTAGTGGGTCTGGAACACTTGATCGAAGTAACGCTTGTCGGTCAGGTTCTGGACGTTGAGCTGCAGGTCGACGTTTTTGGTCAGCGCGTACGTGGCCATTGCATCGTAACGCCAGTAGGAAGGCACTTCGACCGAATTGGCTTCGTTGCCGAAACGGGAATCGACATAGGTCGCGCCACCGCCAACAGTCAGCTTGGGCATCAACTGATACGTGGACCACAGGTTGAAGCTGTTGCGCGGTGTGTTGGGCATGTGATTGCCCTTGTCCGCCGCCAGCGTGGTCTTGACCAGTTCACTCTCCATGTAGGTGTAGCCGCCATACACTTTCCAGCGACTGGTCAGATTGCCCGCGTAGGTGAATTCCACACCCTGAACGCGCTGCTCGCCGTCGAGTACCTGAAAGGTAGTGTTGTCCGGGTCGGTGATTCGCGCGTTGGTTTTGTCGGTGCGGAACAGGGCAGCGGTCAGCGACAAGTCGTCACCGAAGAAATCCCACTTGGTGCCCAGCTCGTAGTTGCGGTTCTTTTCCGGGTCGAGGTTGGCGTTGTTGGCCGCCAGTTCAAGGCCACCGTTGCCGCTGGTTTCACCGGACGGGTTGCTGGACGTGGACAGCGCAGCGTAAACGCTGCCGTTCGGCGCAGGCTTGTAGACGACGCCCAACTGGTAATTCCAGAGCTGGGTGGTCTTCTGGCGATCGAAGTTGGCCGCAGGCGTTGCGCCACGTGCCGTCGCAAAACCGCTGGATCGCGTGTCGTAATGGTCGTAGCGCAGGCCCATGTTCACCGACCACTGCTCATTGAGGGTCAGGGTGTCGAACACATAGGCGGCACTGGTCTTGGTGTCGGTATCGGTGTAGGCCAGGCTGTCGGAAATCCGCCCGTTCCAGGCATCCTTCGGCGAAGGATCCGCAAGGCTGGTGCAGTCGCCGGACCTGAACAGCGCTGCCGAGCAGGTGCTGGCAATCGCGCTGCCGTTGGCATTGGTGATTGTGTAAGGACGGTTATGCGTGTCCTGATAAGAGAACTCGACGCCAGTCACCAGACTGTGGCTGATGAAGCCGGTGTCGAACTTGCTGGTCAGGTCAGTCTGGTTGACGAAGCCGCTGGACGTCGAGTTACGGCTCTTGGCCGAACGCGACACGCTGCCATTGGCGACGTTGCCACGGCTGTCATCCGGATTGGTGACCACATAATCCAGCGTCGAGCGCGACATGCGGAAACTGTTGGAGAGGGTCACGCTGTCGTTCAGGTCGTGCTCGATGCGCACGGTGCCGCTGTCGTTGCTGCTCTTGCGATAGTCGCGACCCGTCAGGCCGTAGAAGTTGCTCTTGTCGACACTGGCCGGCGTGTCGACGATGTACTTGCTGCGGCCCGGCGTGGACGTCAGCGGGATGCCGTAGTCAGGCATGTCGTCGGTTTCAAGGTGGTAGTAATCCACCTTGATGCGGGTGTCGGTGCCCAGACCGAACGCAAACGAAGGCGCCACGCCCCAGCGGCTGGTCTCGACGTTGTCGCGCCCGGCGACATTGGCATCGTGCTTCATGAGGTTCAGGCGAAACGCCGAGGTGTCGGTCATCTGCTGGTTGACGTCCAGCGTGTAGCGCTGGGTCTGGTCGGAGCCAAAGGTGTAGCCGCCGTTGTAGGCGTTGCCCAGATGCGCGCCCTTGGTGATCAGGTTCAGGCTGCCACCGGTGGAGCCCGCACCTGTGAACGCAGAGCCAGGGCCTTTGCTGACCTCGACCGATTCAATGTTGAAGATCTCGCGGGACTGGGCTGCCACGTCACGCATGCCGTCGACGAACACGTCACTTTCAGCGTTGAAGCCACGAATGATCGGCCGGTCAGCGGCCGGATTGCCGCCCTCGCCTGCGCCAAAGGTAATGCCCGGCGTGGTGCGCAACGCTTCGGTCAGCGTGGTCGCGCCGGTGTCACGGATGACCTGCCGAGGGATGACGGTGACGCTTTTCGGCGTGTCGCGCAGCGGTGCCGTGTACTTCTTCGAGGCCGAATCTTCGGACTTGTAAGAGGCATCAGCCTGTTCACCGTTGATGTTCGTCGCCCCCAGCGACAAGGCCTTTTCGTCTGTGTTCTCAGCGGCGTGAACCATGTGAGCAGCAGACATCGCCGCGATGGCGACCCCGACCGCAGAAGCAATCGAGCGTTGCGAACCCGCATGAAGCGACAGTGTTTGACGTGACATTGTAAATCCTCCCCCAAGGCAGTCGAGGCGGCGGAATATAGTGCAAACACGTATCGGTAGCAATTGAGATATATTAACATTTACGAAATTATATTATTTCTGCACATCCTCTTCACAAAGCTTTCACAGAAGATTCGATTCAGCCTCAAACAGCCGTATACAGAGGCAATGGGAATCACTACCATTCGCAACCTTCTACCTTTTCGGTGCTCTCATGCTCCTTCACATTCCTGGTGTCTTTGATCGCGATGAAGTCGCCCGCATCCGTGAAGCACTGGAGCAGACCGACTGGGCGGATGGAAAAATCACTGCCGGATTCCAGTCGGCGAAGGCCAAGCACAACCTGCAGTTGCCGGAAGCGCATCCGTTGGCGAGGGAAATCGGTGCAGCACTGCTGGAGCGGTTGTGGCGCAATCCGCTGTTCATGTCTGCAGCCCTGCCCCACAGGATTTTCCCGCCGCTGTTCAACTGCTACCGGGAAGGTGGCAACTTCGACTTCCACATCGACAATGCGGTACGTCAGCCACCGGGTGGTGCCGAGCGTGTACGCACCGATATCTCGTCCACGTTGTTTTTCAGTGATCCCGACGATTACGACGGTGGCGAACTCGAGATTCAGGACACCTTCGGTACAAGGCAGATCAAACTGCCCGCCGGCGACCTGCTGATCTATCCCGCCACCAGCCTGCACAAGGTCAACGCCGTGACGCGCGGTGCACGGTACGCCTCGTTCTTCTGGACCCAGAGTCTGGTGCGTGAAGACAGTCAGCGTGCCCTGCTTTTCGAGATGGACACCGCTATCCAGCAGCTCACCCTGGATGTGCCCGATCACCCTTCGCTGATCCAACTGACCGGCACCTATCACAACCTGCTGCGCCGCTGGGTCGAGGTCTGACCATGAGCTGGAACCTTGCCCGCAAGGAATGGCTGAACATCGATGATCTGCAAGCGATGCTCGAAGAAAGCCCGGCGCAGGCAGCCAAGGCGATTCTCGCCGCCGCTGCCCAGGGCAACGTCGAGGCGCACGCGCTGCTGGGCCAGATCCTGCTCGACGGCAGCGGTATTCAGCGTGACCAGGCGCTGGCCATGACCTGGTTCGGAATCGCCGCCAACCAGGGCCATTCGATGGCCCGCAACATGCTGGGGCGCTGCATCGAACATGGCTGGGGCTGTACGCCGGATCTGCTCCAGGCGGCGCTGCATTACCGGCTGGCTGCCGAACAGGGACTGGATTGGGGGCTCTACAATCTGGGCAACCTGCTGGCAACGGGACGTGGCGTCGAACAGGATCACCGACAGGCCATGGACTGTTATCGCAAGGCCGCCACTCTGGGGCACGCCAAGTCGATGAACCTGTTGGGGCGTTATCTGGAAGAAGGTGTTACGGGGCACCGTGACCTGTCAGCGGCGCACGAGTGCTACAGACGCTCGGCCGAGGGCGGGGATTTTCGCGGTCAGTTCAGTCATGCAACCGTGCTGGCAGAAAGCGGGGATATCGAACAGGCGCTGGGCTGGCTGAAAAAGGCACTGGCGGGAGGGAATCTGAATTTTCTGAGAGTGGGACGCAAGATCCTGCTTGATGCGGTGCATCCGGATATTCAACGCATGGCCACTGATTACTTTCAGCGCGCCGCCGCCATCGGTGACGAATCGGACCGGATGGCGTTGCGTGACTTCTCTGCCCGGCCTGCCTGAAGTGCGGATCACTTCAGACAGGCCAATCGGCAACGTGCTTACAGGTAGAAAGCCTTCAATGGCGGGAAGCCGTTGAATTCCACTGCGCTGTAGCTGGTGGTGTACGCACCGGTCGACAACCAGTACATGCGGTCACCGATGGCCAGGTTCAGCGGCAGGCCGTACTTGTAGTTTTCGTACATGATGTCGGCGCTGTCGCAGGTAGGACCGGCGATGACCACTTCTTCCATCTCGCCCTTTTTCTCGGTCCAGATCGGAAACTTGATGGCTTCGTCCATGGTTTCGATCAGGCCGGAGAACTTGCCCACATCGGTATAAACCCAACGCTCGACGGCAGTACGCGACTTGCGCGCAACCAGTACCACTTCGCTGACCAGAATACCGGCGTTGGAGATCAGCGAACGGCCTGGCTCCAGGATGATTTCCGGCAGGTCGTCACCGAAGTCTTCCTTCAGGAAGCGGATGATTTCCTCGGCATAGGTTTCCAGGCTGTTGGTACGGGTGATGTAGTTGGCCGGGAAGCCGCCACCCATATTGATCAGCTTGAGCACGATGCCGTCTTCTTCTTTCAGACGCTCGAAGATCACTTTGACCTTGGCAATCGCGGCGTCCCAGACGCTGATGTCGCGCTGCTGGGAACCTACGTGGAACGAGATGCCGTAAGGCACCAGACCCAGGTCACGGGCCAGGATCAGCAGGTCCATGGCCATGTCGGTCTGGCAGCCGAATTTGCGCGACAGAGGCCAGTCAGCCGTGGTCGAACCTTCGGTCAGGATCCGTACATAGACTTTCGAGCCCGGCGCAGCCTTGGCGATGTTGCGCAGGTCGGCTTCGGAGTCGGTGGCGAACAGGCGCACGCCCTTCTCGTAGAAGTAGCGGATGTCCTTGGACTTCTTGATGGTGTTGCCGTAGCTCATGCGATCCGGGGTCACGCCGCAGCTCATGACCTTGTCCAGCTCGTAGATCGACGCGATGTCGAAGCTCGAACCCTTGTTCTTCAGCAGCTCGATGATTTCGACTGCAGGGTTGGCCTTGACGGCGTAGTAGACCTTGGCGAAATCGAAGCCTGCGCGCAGGTCATCGTAGGCCTTGCTGATGATGTTGGTATCAATGACCACGAAAGGTGTTTCTTGCTTGTCAGCAAACGCCTTCATTTTCTTGAAGGTTTCGGCTGCGTAGTAGTCTTCGACATTGATCGTCATGCTGCTGGAACTCCTGTCTGGCAAACGGAATTGGTAAATGGGTGCAAATGAACGTCCTCCGTATCCCCACTTTGGTTCGCCTACTTCCCAAGGCATGTCGCCGAAAGCAAAAAGGCCACTGAAGGGCTTGCCTTCCTGGCCTTGCTGTCTCGTCGTCAGTACTTGAGCCGGATGGATCGTTTCCAGCATGGACGTTCGGCGCGAACTTTAGGGCGTGAGGGGGCTGAGATCAACAAAAAATGTCGCGTTTTTACACGCGTTCGTCGCGGCCGCTGCACTGGCCTCCTGTGTAACGGACCGATGTGACAGGCTGATGTTCCTTGGCGAGGGTAATCCCCGCTGATTTAGAGAGACGTCACAAGGCGCAGAATTTCGCCTGGCCCCAGCCCTATGCTCGCGTCATCTGTTGCCCTGCTAGCAAAAATACGAGTAGGCAGACGCCTTTGAAAACGCAACGCTAGTGCTCAGACCCAGACATGCTCAGGAGCAAGCTGCGATGAAAGATTGCACTGGACTCTTATATCGCTATCGCTACGATCCGCTGGATCGCCTGGTCAGCAGTGGGCTCTCGACACAGACCCGTATTCAACGTTTCTATCAGAACGACCGCCTGACGACCGAACTTCAGGGCAATGTGCAGCGTTCGATCCTGCAATACGAGCAACAGTTGCTGGCTGAGCAGCGTCATGATAACGGCCACCTGGAAATGTACGCGCTCGCCACCAACGTACAACGCTCGGTACTGGCCGCGCAGGGTAAGTCCCATCAAGACAATGCCGTTTATACGCCTTACGGCCATCCTGCTTTACGGGAAAGCCCTTTTTCCATCCTCGGTTTCAGCGGAGAAAGGCCTGACCCGGAGACCGGACACTATGCTCTGGGCAACGGTCGGCGGGTGTTCAATCCGGTATTGATGCGTTTTCATAGCCCTGACTCACTAAGCCCTTTCGCCGAGGGCGGGCTTAATGCTTATGCCTATTGCAGTGGCGACCCTGTGAACCGGTCAGACCCAAATGGACGGTCTTGGCAATTCCTGGCAAACGCACTGGACCGACTTTCAACGTCATCGGCAGGCCCCTTGACCTTGGGGACAATCTCAAAACCAATAACAAACTTTCGCTCAATAGCGATCGGCGTAGACACTTTCGAAGACACTTACAAAGGCAATCTTCGTTTAAACATAATGGCTCATGGCGAAGTAGCACGTGAGCCGACTGATTGGGGCGGCAGAAGTTTTTCTTACATGATATCGGACGCAAAACCGTTGAATCCAGACAGGCTGCTGGCTTTACTTCATGAGCATGATGTCCGCTTGGGCAGGTATCGCAACATCAGGTTGCTATCGTGTGCCTTAGCTGATGCCGAGTTGAGCTTTGCTGCAAAACTTTCGTATATCACAGGCAAACCTGTGAAAGGGTTTTCGGGGCAGGTCAGTGTCTTTGAGCACCCTCGGAGGAAGAACTTACCTATTGGTTCAATTGACGAATCCGTCAAAAAAATTGTGATCCATAAAAACCGCGGCTTGATGGGCAACGTTTTCAGGCCCTACACCCCTAAAAAATTCCTGCCCACCGCCCAAACCCTGCGCTATTCATGAATTCCCCGTCGACTGCGGCGTAAATCAATGCGTCCAGATGTAAAAGCCCTGCGCATTGAGCGCAGGGCTTTCAGCATCAGCTTTGCACTTCAGCCGCTGCAATTTCAGCCGGCGACACAATGCTGGTCTTCATGCCACGCGAACGACCCGAACTCAGGTAAGCCGCGATCGACTCCTGGGTCACTTCACCCAGGAACACGTTTTCGGCGTCCAGCACCGGCAGCCACGAGCGGTTGAACTCGTACATGCGCGACAGGAGGATACGCAAGTGCTCGTCATACGCGGCCGTGCCGTTGAATTCGCGCAGGAACTGGGCGCAGGTGCCCTGCTGACGGTGCAGGTCGCGACGGCGGACGTAGCCCATTGCCTTGTTTTCGCTGTCGGTGACGACGATGTAGCGACGGTCGTTTTCGTCCATCACTTCCAGCGCATCGGCCACCGGGGTTTCCGGGCTGACCGATGGTGCGTTGTCGGCGGCGTCTTCGGCCTTGACCAGCAGCAGGCGCTTGAGAGTGCTGTCCTGACCGACGAAGCTGCTGACGAAATCGTCTGCAGGGTGCGCCAGCAAGGTGTCCGGGTGATCGATCTGCAGCAGCTTGCCGCCACGGAAGATCGCGATCTTGTCGCCCAGTTTGATCGCTTCGTCGATGTCGTGGCTGACCATGATCACGGTCTTGTTCAGCGCGCGCTGCATCTCGAAGAATTCGTTCTGGATCATCTCGCGGTTGATCGGGTCGACTGCACCGAACGGTTCGTCCATCAGCAACAACGGCGCATCGGCCGCCAGTGCACGGATCACACCGATACGCTGCTGTTGGCCGCCGGACAGTTCACGCGGGTAGCGATGCAGGTACTGCTTGGGTTCCAGCTTGATCATGCTCATCAGTTCGCGGGCACGATCATGGCAACGCTGCTTGTCCCAGCCCAACAGCTTGGGCACGACCACGATGTTCTCTTCGATGGTCATGTTCGGGAACAGACCGATCTGCTGGATCACGTAACCGATGTTGCGACGCAGGGTCACTTCGTCCAGGTCCGTGGTGTCTTCACCGTTGATCAACACCTTGCCGGAGGTCGGCATGATCAGGCGGTTGATCATTTTCAGCGTGGTGCTCTTACCGCAGCCCGACGGACCGAGGAAAACGCAGATCTCGCCTTCGTTGACGGTGAGGCTGACCGAGTCGACAGCCTTCACTTCTTTGCCGTTGCTCTGGAAAGTCTTGGAGAGGTTCTGGAGTTCGATCATTTCAGGAGTCCTTTTGGAGTCAGCGTGCGTTGCAGCCATTGCAGGAGAAGGTCGGCGATGATGGCCAGAATGCTGACCAGTACCGCGCCGACGATCAGCATCGACATATCGCTGCGGCTGATTGAAGCGAGAATGAGTACACCCAGACCACCGGCACCGATGGTCGCAGCGATGGTCATGACACCGATATTCATCACCACGGCGGTGCGTACACCGGCGAGGATGACGGGCACGGCAATCGGCAGCTCGACCATGCGCAGGCGCTGGCCGAAGGTCATGCCGATGCCTTTGGCGGCTTCGCGAATACCCGGTTCAACACCCGTCAGGGCCAGGTAGGTATTGCGCATGATCGGCAACAGGGAATAGAGGAACACGGCAGTGATGGCCGGCATCGGGCCAAGGCCTTGGCCGAACTTGGAGTAGAACGGCAGCAGCAGGCCAAACAGGGCAATCGACGGCACGGTCAGCAGCACGGTCGCACTGGCCTGCAGCGGACCGGCCAGCACCGGGAAGCGCGTCATCAGTACGCCCAGTGGCACACCGATAAGGATGGCCAGGGTCACCGCAATGCCGACCAGCGTGATGTGCTGCCAGGTCAGTTGCAGGACCTGAGCCCAGTCCAGATGGGAGAAGGCGCTCAAGAAACTCATATCGTCTCCTTCCTTAATTCAGGGGATGCTGACGCAGGAAATCTGCGGCAACCGAGGATGGGCTTTCATGGCCGACATCGACGCGGGCGTTGAGGTCGATCATGGTCTGGTTGTCCAGAAGCTCAGCCAGCGGCTTGAGCAGCGTGGCGATCTCCGGATGCGCATCCAGATACTCCTGACGAATCACCGGCGCAGCGGTGTAGTCCGGGAAATAGCGCTTGTCGTCTTCCAGCACCTTGAGCTTGAACGCGTTCAGGCGGCCGTCGGTGGTGTAGACCAGACCGGCAAACACCTGACCATTACGCAGCGCGGTGTAGACCAGACCCGCGTCCATCTGCCGAGTGTTTTCACGACCGAGATTCATGTCGTAATGCTTGACCATGCCGATCAGACCGTCGGAGCGGTTGGCGAACTCGGTGTCCAGCGCTACGACATGACCCTCTTTGGCTTCATCCTTGAGCACCTTGGTCAGGTCGCTCATGGTGTTGACCTGTGGGTACTTGTCCGCAACCTTCTGCGGCAGTGCCAGTGCGTAGGTGTTGTTGAACTTCGACGGCGAAAGCCAGGCCAAGCCTTTCTTTGCATCGACTTCCTTCACACGGGCGTAGGTCTGCTCGCTGTCGAGTTTCTCGTCGATGTGGTTATAGGCAACCAGCGAGACGCCGGTGTATTCCCACAACAGGTCCAACTGGCCGCTTTCCTGAGCGCTGCGCGCCAGGTTACTGCCCAGACCACCGGTGATCTGCACGTTGTAGTTCTTGGTACGCAGGTATTGCGCCGTCAGCTCGGCCAGCAGCGTCTGCTCGGTGAACACGCGTGCGCCGATGCGCAGCAGCGGTTGTTCAGCCGCCTGGGACAGTGCCGGGAACAGCAGGGCAAAGCCTAAAAACAAACATAACTTCTTCATGGTATTTCCTTCGCTCAGCGAGTCAGGCCGCGTTCAAGCCACAGGCGGCTGGCAATGATCACCAGACCGTCGAGCAGCAGCGCCAGCAGAGCGGTACAGGCAGCGCCCAGCACCAGTTGCGGCTGATTGTTCAGGGCGATGCCCGGGAAGATCAGGCTGCCGAGGCTGTTGGCGCCGATGAGAAAGGCCAGTGGCGCGGTACCGACGTTGATCGCCAGCGCAACCCGCACACCACCGATGATGATCGGCACGGCATTGGGCAGTTCGACACGCCACAGCACCTGACGTGGCGTCATGCCGATGCCGACAGCGGCTTCCTTGAGTGAGCCCTGCACGTTCTTCAAGCCTTCGTAGGTGTTGCGCACAATGGGCAACAGCGAGGCGAGGAACAGCGCGAAGATGGCTGGCCCGCTGCCGATCCCGAGAATCCCGAGGGCAATGGCCAAAACGGCGAGAGGTGGGACGGTGTTGCCAATGTTGAAGATCTGCATGAAGCGTTCGGCGCGGCCAACCATACCGGGTCGGCTAAGGGCAATGCCTGCCGGAATACCGACCACCAGGGCCGCGAGCATCGAAAACAGAACCAGCATCAGGTGAGCCTGGAGATAGAACAGCAGGTCATCCTGGTAGTGCGTGATGGTACTAATGCCGATCCAGTGGATCAGCAGGGCCAGGAGCGCGATAACAACCGCGCCTCCCAATAGCCCCTTGCCATAGCGATTTGCCACGGGCGGACTCCTTATTTCAGTCGGCGAACGCGTTTGCCTGGGCGACCGTGCGGGGCGCCAGCAATAACGTTCGCGAAGAGCAGCGGGTGGGTCGCCATAGAGGGTGTGACCTCGGCGATAACACAAGCCATGAGCGCAGCTTCGTCAAGCCAACATGCTGATGAATCAGCCCCTGAAGTTGGCCTCGGTACTGGCCTTGACGGGGGAATGGACGTCTCCACGGCCTGAAAGGTTCCCATGTGAGACATTATCTGGCCACCCCCGATTGACTGAACGGTTCGGTTATTGCCCGGAGTTGAGCTATAATCTGCGCCCTTTTTCAATCCCATTCCAGGCGATTTCCCATGACCCAACAGGCCGCCGAAGTCGCGAAACGCCGCACTTTCGCCATTATTTCCCACCCGGACGCCGGTAAAACCACCATCACGGAAAAGCTGCTGCTGATGGGCAAGGCCATTTCTGTCGCCGGTACGGTCAAATCGCGTAAATCCGACCGTCACGCCACATCCGACTGGATGGAAATGGAGAAACAGCGCGGCATCTCCATCACCACGTCCGTCATGCAGTTCCCGTATCGCGATCACATGATCAACCTGCTGGACACCCCGGGCCACGAAGACTTCTCGGAAGACACTTACCGCACCCTGACGGCGGTCGACTCGGCCCTGATGGTTCTGGACGGCGGTAAAGGTGTCGAGCCACGCACCATCGCCCTGATGGACGTCTGCCGTCTGCGCGACACGCCGATTGTCAGCTTCATCAACAAGCTGGACCGTGACATCCGCGACCCGATCGAACTGCTGGACGAGATCGAAGCCGTCCTCAAGATCAAGGCGGCGCCTATCACTTGGCCAATCGGTTGCTACCGTGACTTCAAGGGTGTGTATCACCTGGCCGACGACTACATTATCGTCTACACCGCCGGTCACGGGCATGAGCGCACCGAAACCAAAATCATCCAGAACCTGGACTCCGACGAAGCCCGCGCCCACCTGGGTGACGAGTACGACCGCTTCGTCGAGCAACTGGAGCTGGTGCAGGGCGCCTGCCATGAATTCAACCAGCAGGAGTTCATCGACGGTCAGCTGACGCCGGTGTTCTTCGGGACCGCGCTGGGCAACTTCGGTGTCGATCACGTGCTCGATGCCGTGGTCAACTGGGCGCCAATGCCGCTGGCCCGTGTCGCCAACGAGCGCACCGTGGAACCGGAAGAAGAGAAATTCAGCGGCTTCGTGTTCAAGATCCAGGCGAACATGGACCCCAAGCACCGCGACCGTATCGCGTTCATGCGTATCTGTTCGGGCCGTTACGACAAGGGCATGAAAATGCGCCATGTGCGTCTGGGCAAGGACGTGCGGATCGGTGATGCCCTGACCTTCTTCTCCTCGGAACGCGAGCAACTGGAAGAAGCCTACGCAGGCGATATCATCGGCCTGCACAACCACGGCACCATCCAGATCGGCGACACCTTCACCGAAGGCGAAGGCTTGGGCTTCACGGGTATTCCGCACTTCGCACCGGAGCTGTTCCGTCGCGTGCGTCTGAAGGATCCGCTCAAGTCCAAGCAGTTGCGTCAGGGTCTGCAGCAGTTGGCCGAAGAAGGCGCCACGCAGGTGTTCTTCCCGCAGCGCAGCAACGACATCATTCTCGGCGCCGTAGGTGTGCTGCAGTTTGACGTGGTCGCCAGCCGCCTGAAGGAAGAGTACAAGGTCGAATGCGCCTACGAGCCGATCACCGTATGGTCAGCCCGCTGGATCGAATGCGCCGACAAGAAGAAGCTCGAGGAGTTTGAAAACAAGGCCGTGGAAAACCTGGCGCTGGACGGTGGTGGTCACCTCACCTACCTGGCCCCTACCCGCGTGAACCTGGCGCTGATGGAAGAGCGCTGGCCCGACGTGAAATTCCGCGCCACTCGCGAGCACCATTGATCGACTGAAGTGCTCCGGACGCTCTGCACCGCATTCGAGAGCGGACGCGGAGCGTCCTGAGAGGCGTTACCACGCAGAGCGCTCGTCGTTATACACAAATCGACCTGAAGGAACGCGGTGCCCGAAAGTGGGAGCGGACTTGTCCGCGAATACTGCGTTTCAGACGCTGGATCTTTGTCGGATGTACCATCTTTCGCGGACAAACGGAACGCCGCCCGGTCCGCTCCTACGGCCGAAATAGTGCCCGCTCCAGATCCGTGTTGCGACTTGTGTATAACGATGAGCGCAGAGCGTGGGAACGATCAAGGCTTCTTCTTGCGCGGCCCGGTGTTGAAGACCGGGACCTTGCGCACGGGTTTGACTGCCGGCGCAGGCTCGGAATCGCCGCTGTCGACCCACTTGCCCAGATTACGCTTGCTGCCCGATACCTTGGGCTTTTTCGGCTTCTTGGGTTTCTTGAGGATCTGTCCGCTGGCATCGGTGCTCGGCACGCGGTGCTCTGGCTCGAAATCCTGCTCTTCACGACGCTCCAGGGTCTGACGGGTCAGCACTTCGATGGCCGACAGCAGCTCGACTTCATCGGCGCACACCAGCGAAATCGCCTCGCCGGTCAGGCCCGCACGGCCAGTACGACCGATACGGTGGATGTAGTCTTCGGCCACAATCGGCAGGTCGAGGTTGACCACGGTCGGCAGGTCGTCAATGTCCAGCCCGCGCGCCGCCACATCGGTCGCCACCAGAATCTTCACTTCATTGCTCTTGAAACGGTCCAGCGCACGCTGACGGGTTGCCTGAGGCTTGTCGCCATGAATGCCGTCTGCGTTCAGACCCAGCGCCTGCAGGCGGTCCACCAGTTGATCGACGCCTACGCGGGTCTTGGCGAAAACCAGCACCTGGCCCCAGCGATGCTTTTTCATCAGATGGATGAACAGGTCGGCCTTGCGCTTTTTATCCACCGTCACGACCCACTGCTTGACCGATGCCGCCGCCACGTTGCGCGGGCTGACTTCGATGGTCAACGGGTCGTCCAGCATCTGCGAGGCCAGCAGGCGGATCGGATCGGAGAACGTCGCGGAAAACAGCAAGGTCTGGCGACGCTTCGGCAGCGCGGCGTAGATCCCACGCAGTTCCTCGGCAAAGCCCAGGTCCAGCATGCGGTCTGCTTCGTCGAGGATCAGGGTCTGCAATTGCGAGAACTTGACCGCGTTCTGACGATGCAGGTCGAGCAGGCGACCGGGCGTGGCCACAAGTACATCAACGCCTTTGCGCAGCTTCATCATCTGCGGGTTGATGCTCACCCCGCCATAAACCGCGTAGGTGCTCAGCGGCAGGTGCTCGGCATACTGACGAATGCTTTCGTGAACCTGTTCGGCCAGTTCGCGGGTCGGTGCCAGCACCAGCGCACGAATGGTGTTGGGGGCAACTTTCGGCCCTTCCATCGTCAGACGCTGCAACAGCGGCAGCGCAAAACCTGCGGTCTTGCCGGTGCCGGTCTGGGCGGCAGCCATCAGGTCACGGCCAGCCAGAACCGGAGGAATCGCCTGTGCCTGCACAGGGGTCGGAGTCTGGTAGCCAAGCGCATCAAGGGCGCGCAGCAAGGGTTCGATCAGGCCGAGAGAGGCGAATGTCATGGGAATACCGTAGGAAAAATTCAGCGCAAGGCGCGCAGTTTACCCTGTCCGGCCCGCCTCGGTTAGCTTGTGCGCGCTGATACGGCTTCCTGAGGTCGCGGCTTGCGCCATTGCGGCAGGCCGATCAGCACAACGCCGCTGATGATCACCACCATCGCCAGGCATTCGGCCAGGCCGATTGTTTCGCCCGCGAACACCACCCCCAGCAACACCGCCACTGCCGGGTTGACGTAGGCATAACTGGTTGCCGCCGCCGGACGCACGTTCTTGAGCAGGTACATATAAGCGCTGAACGCAACGATAGAACCGAACACCACCAGGTACAGCAGCGCGCCCCAACCCGCCGCCGTCGGCATCTGTTCCAGCCGTTCGCCACTCAAAAAGCTGCCGATCAGCAACGTTGCGCCCGCAACCAGCATTTCCGCGCCACTGGCCATAGGCCCTTTGGGCAAGGTCAGGTGCTTGCTCAGCACCGAACCGAATGCCCAGGCCGCTGCAGCGAAAATAACCAGCGCGGCGCCATAAGGGCTGGCTTGCAGATTCGAGCCCATATTCAGCAGACCAATGCCGATCAGGCCCAGAATGATGCCGGCCCATTCCAGGTTGGTGGTGCGATTACCCCAGAACAGGCCGAACAGCAGGGTAAACAGCGGCATGGTCGCGACTGACAGCGCAGCGATCCCCGAGGCCACGCCGGCATGCTCGGCCAGCGTCACACCACCGTTTCCGCAGGTCAGCAACAGAAAGCCGATCACCGCCGCGCCTTTCCACTCAGCCCAGGTCGGTGCCGGCACGCCGCGAAAGCGCAAGAATCCGTACATCAGGGACCCGGCAATCAAAAACCGGATACCGGCCATCATCAACGGCGGCCAGGACTCGACGCCGATCCGAATGACCAGATAGGTAGAGCCCCAGATCAGGTACAGGGCCAGAAAGGCACCGATGAGCAACGGCGAAAAACGAACGGAATGCGGCATGTTCAGGCTCGAAAATCATTGTTATGGTGGGCTTATTGTATGAAGGCAAACTGCGAATATTAAGCAGACAACCCTTTTTAACCGCCCGCCAAACTTACGATTCGACGCTTGTTTGGCGGTTTTACCTTGGTTTTCAAAAACAGCACGAACGCCACCGGAGACTGCAATGATCCTGGACAAATACGATCGGATTCTGCTCGACGCGCTGCTGCAGAACGGCCGCGCCTCGTTCGCTCAACTGGCGAAGCTGGTCAACCTTTCGGCACCCGCCGTTGCCGAGCGTGTCGCCAAGCTGGAAGCCAGCGGGGTCATCACCGGGTATGAGGCGAAAGTCGATCTGTCGAAGGTGGGCTTGCCGATTCAATGCATCATCGAACTGCGCATGGGCAGTCATGGCAATCAGCAGGCATATGACGATCTGTGGAAAATACCGGAGTTGATCCAGTGCCACCGGGTGACCGGCGACCCCTGCGTGATCATGCGCGCTGCCGTGGATTCGATGCCCCATCTGGAAGACCTGATCAACCGCATCGCGCAGTTCGGCTTCAGCAAGACATCGATTGTGCTGTCGACAGCCGTGGAGCGAAGCCTGCCGTCAGGCCATCTGACGCCTCAGGGCAGACAGGAAGGCAGCAAGGAGCGAAAAACGCTCAAAGCCCGCGCTGACGCTTGATGGCTTCACCGATCTTCGCCGCCGGGACTTTCTGTAGCGAGCACAGCAATTGGTGGGAAACACCCGCCAGGCCGTGTTTCTGACGCAGTTCGTTGGTCAGGTAAGCCGTCAGGTTGGCGGCCATCTCGGCATCGGCCATGGCCCGGTGAGCCTTGCCAGTATTGGGCAGGCGTGCGTACTGGGTCAGCGTGCCGAGCTTGTGATTGGGCGCACCCGGCATCAGACGTCGGGCGAGCAGCATCGAACAGGCAAAGCTCTGTTCGCGCGTGCGCTCGATACGCGACAGCTCGTAGTCCCAGAACTTCTGGTCGAACGAGGCGTTGTGCGCCACCAGCGGCGTCGAACCGACGAAATCGCACACATCGCCCATCACTCGCTCGGCACTGGGCGCGGTGCGAATCATGTTGTTGCTGATCCCGGTCAGCCCTTCGATGAACGCGGGGATGCGCACACCGGCATTCATCAGGCTCTGGTAGCGATCAACGATACGCCCCTGTTCCATGATGACCACGGCAATCTCGGTCGCACGGCAACTGTGGCCAGGCGAGATCCCGGTGGTTTCAAAGTCGATGACTGCAATACGTTCCAACACGTTGGTCCAACCCTTGAATTCATTTCAACAACAATTTCATTTCAACAACAACGCGCCTTCGATGGGCACGTAACGACTGGCGGCGCGGATCAGCGAATTGGCAGTCAGTCCCGGCACGCCATAGGCTACCGCTTCTACGCCATGCTTGCTGATGATGCGTTCGAGCAGCATGTCGAAATCGCCATCACCCGACGCCAGCACCACTTCATCGACCTGCGGGGCGAAGTCCATGATATCGATGGTAATGCCCACATCCCAGTCCCCTTTCGCTGAACCGTCGCTGCGCTGGATGTACGGTTTGAGCCGCACAGTGAAGCCCAGATTGCGAAGGATCTGCTGGAACTGCTGCTGTTTGCTGTCGCCCCGGTCGATGGCATACGCAAAGGCATGGACAATCTCGCCACGCTTGCTGATGTCCGCCCACAAGGCGGCGTAATTGAAATGACAGCCATGCGCCTGGCGCACGGTGTAATAGAGGTTCTGCACATCGGCGAACACCGCGATCTTCTTCACCGCAATTCCTCATGACGCAGGCTGGCCCCTGCGGTTACAGCGATCCGGAACGTGGATCGGCGTCCAGTATGCCAGCTTGAGCCGGGAATTGAGGGATCGATTGGTCAGCCTGCCGACTCAGAGCATGGGCACTATCAGACACACAGTGATCGTTACCACGCTCTGCGCTCATCGTTATGCACAAGTCCGCCTCAACACTGATCGTGCCCATCGCTCCGCGTGGGCATGCCTCCCGTGACGCTCCGCGTCACACATGGCACAGACTGTGGATTCAGTGAGCCGAGCGCCCGGCTCAGGTCACCTTTGCGCCCTTACGGCGCGCTACTTTGAGGGACCAAAGTAGCCAAAGTCCTTCGCTCCGGTTCCGGCCCCGGCTTCGCCGGGATTCCTTCGTCCTGACACTGATTCGGGGGTCGCTGCAAATGGGCCATCCATGGCCCAGTGCAGCTCAATCGGCATCCATGCCGATTGCCCCCCCGAATCAGCGCCAGGACTCAGCCTTCACCCACGTCGCAATCGGCTGCGTCCGCACTATCGCGCAAAAAAGCACGGCGGCGCCGCTGTCTCACTGGATCGCCAGATGACTTGTGTATAACGATGAGCGCGGAGCATGGGCACGATCAGATTATCTCGCTCAGGCGAACCAGCCGCCCTCAAACAAACGAATCATCGTCGTCCGAGAACATCCCGCCATCGTCGTTATAGTTGTCGTCGGCCGTGTATTGCGGGTCCGGCTGATTCCAGTTGCCTTGATCATTGTTGGAGAACTGATCCTGAACGGGCGCGTCGTGGATGACTTCGACGATTTCCTGCGGCTGATTGTGATGGCTGAACAGGCTGCTGATGCCTTCGGCCAGCATCACACCACCTGCCACACCGGCCGCTGTTTTCAGGGCACCGCCCAGAAAGCCACTGCCGACGGGAGCAGCAGGCGCCGCGCCATAGCCAGCCTGCGGCGCGGGCGCCGGATTGAAACCTGCCCCGTCACGCCAGCCACCGCCCGACGCAGCCGGTGGCGACTGCGGCGCTCGCGGTGCGCTGCTGCCGAAAATGTTCGACAGAAACCCGCCGCTGGCAGGCGCCGAAGAGGTTTGACTCTTCGCCTGCTGAAGTTCGGCCTGCAATTGCTGGATCTGCTCGTCACGCTGCTTGATCTGCTGATTCAGCTGATTGACGGCCGCTTCCTGCACCAGAATCGCCTGCGTCATGTAATAAGGCGCAGCGGGCTGGCGGTTCAAGTGCTCCTTGATCAGCGTCTCGGCCCCCGTGTCTCGCGGGGCGGACGTTGTTTCGGCAGTTTTCAGTTTTGAGAAAAGACCGTCGATCAGGGTTTGCTCTTCTTGGTTCATGGCGACCTCGCGGATTGCCGTTATCAATCATCGTCCGGCCGGATGCCGGTATCTGAATCAGTAATGGGGCTGCTCGGCAGCGGTTCAACAACATGAAAAAAAAGATAAGGAAGCCTTGCGGCGGCGGCCACTGCGCTTGGATCGGCACAGGGCATGGGCTAAAGTGGCGACCTGCTTTTTGCCTGCGATCTACTATGAACCCGTTGACCGTTATCCAGGATTCGCTCTATTTCTTCCGGCGCAATCTGGGCAGCATTCTGATGCTCTGCCTGCCGTTGGTGGTGCTCGAAGCACTGGCCAAGCAAGCCCTGGGCAGTGCCATGTCTGCCGAGGCTTCACCTGCGTACAGCCTGGTCGTCGGGCTGTTTTTCTATCCGCTCTACACCGCCGCCCTGATTCTGTTTCTTGACGCCCGTACCCGTGGCGAGGAACCGGCGACCCGTGACCTGCTGGCCATGGCCTTGCGCCTGTGGCCCACCTTTGCCGTGCTCTCGGCCATGAGCACACTGCTGATCATGTTCGGCCTGTCGCTGCTGGTCGTTCCGGGCATCTGGGTGATGATCAAGCTGGCCTTCAGCGAATACCTGCTGGTGCTGCGCAAGCTGACACCCTTCATGGCCATGCGTGAAAGCATGTTGATGACCACCGGGCATTTCACACGCATCATGGTCTGTGTGCTGTGCGTCTACATCCCGTTGTGGTTGCTTGAAGGCGTGGGGCTTTACCTGATGCCGGAGCCGCAAAGTGCGCCGGTTTCACTGCTCATCGACAGCATCAGCAGCTTTCTGAACCTGTTCACCAGCGTCGTGATGTTTCGGCTGTTCATGTTGATCAGCGAGCCGGAGCACACCGCCTGAGACAAACGCGAACCTCACCGAGCGCAAGGCGCTCCAGGTCGAGCCGATGAAACGCTTCCTGCTACGCCTGACACTGTTTGGCCTGTTGCTGACTGCCCTCCTGCTGATCCTCATTCAGCAGATGACCTGGCGCCCGGCCGCGCGTGAGTCGGCCCAGACCAGCTGCAATCCCGAAGTGGCAGCAAAGCCGCTGGTGCCGGGGCAGGCGCTGAAGGTCATGACCTGGAACATTCAATACCTGGCCGGCAAGCGCTACGTCTTCTGGTACGACATGGCCTACGGCAGCGGCCCGGACGAACGCCCGACGCCCGAAGACCTTGCGTATAACCTCGACGAAGTAGCCCGCGTCATCCGCGATGAACAGCCC
The DNA here is from genome assembly GCF_979253365.1 of Pseudomonas sp. AC016. NCBI lineage: Bacteria > Pseudomonadati > Pseudomonadota > Gammaproteobacteria > Pseudomonadales > Pseudomonadaceae > Pseudomonas > Pseudomonas sp. AC016. Next base: position 4,038,026 of record NZ_CEEDCC010000001.1, on the reverse strand, counting down.
GATATCGTCCTGCTGCAGGAAGTGAACGACAACGCCAAGAACACCGACTATCAGGATCAACTGGCGCTGCTTCAGGAGCGCGTGGTCGATCTCTATCCGTGCAGTTCACAAGCCTTTTACTGGCGCGCCGAGTTTGTCCCGAGCCCGCATATCTGGGGTGGCGTGGGCACCAAACTGGCGACCCTGAGCCGTTTCCAGATCGACCGTGCCGAACGCGTGCAACTGCCGATTCCGGACGCCAACTTCATCAGCCGTCAGTTCCAGCCGAAAAACGCATTGCTGGTCAGCTATCTTCCGCTGCGCGACGGTGGCCACCTTGCCGTCATCAACACCCACCTGACCGCCGCCCGAACCAGCAGCGACACCGCACAAAGACAGATCGCTGCCACACGCGACCTGCTGGACAAATTCGAGGGCGCGGGCACGCCGTGGCTGATCGGTGGCGACTTCAACCTGCTGCCGCTGGGCCAGTACCGACGCCTGCCGGAACCGCTACGCACTGGCTACTCAGACGACAGCGAACTGCATGGACTTTGGGACAGATACCCGATGATCCCGACCAATGCCGAAGCCAGCGGCATCGATCGCAACAAATGGCTGACCTATTTCCCCAACGATCCTCGCGTGAGCGGGCCGGATCGAACCGTCGACTACCTGTTCTACAGCCCGAGCCTGAAACGGGTCAGTGCCAGGGTGCGTCGTGACGACACGCTGCTGATCTCCGATCACCTGCCGGTGATCGGGCGCTTTTTGTTGCCGATGGTGCCTTGAAGGCCGAAGATTCGGCCGCGACTGCTTGCCTCCCAAGGTGTAGTTTGCACGCGGAAGTATCGGCTGGCAGCGACAGCAATGATTTCAAAGTCCATCAAGGGGTCCTTGGCGGAAGGCAAAAAGTGCTCGCATAACTTGACCCGGCATAAAGAGTCCTGCCGGGAAACCATGGATGTTTTCCCGTGATGAAACTTCTGCATCGATTGAAGTCCTGGCTCGGCCAAAAAGCAGTGACACAACAGCCAGATATCCGCCCCGAACCTGATGAAAAAACATCACGCCTTCAAGAACTAAAACCGCTGCTGGTTTCTCCACCAACCTGCCCGCCCCTGACCGACAGGGACGCGCCGTTACTTGCGCGTTATCACGCCTACATCGCCGAGGTGGAACATGCGGATAAAGCCGAACCGCTGGAGCAGAGCGAGTCGCAGCGTGAAGAAGGACGCATGCTGGCAAATGCGTTGTACTCAAGAGCACTGGATCTCGCCACCTCCAGGGCGGGCGAACACTCGCCTGACATCTACTGGCTCATGCAGTCTGCAGCCGTTGCGTCGTTATTCGCCGACGGCATTGACTCCGAAGCATTCCTGAAATACCAGAAGGACGTTCACCACTATAAGGATCAACGACTGACCGAAGGTCAGGTCTGGGCATTTGATCTCTATGTCTCGCACCGTTTCCCCGCTAAACCTGCGCCGCTTCTGATGCATCCTTCGGTTGAAACACGCCTGCCCAGTGAACCGATTCCAGGTCCCGAAGACATCGACGAGTTACTGTCTTACCTGCCCAGGCTCTATCCGAACGGCATTGCAATCGAGACACACATCTACAAAGAGGGTCAGTACTGGCCCACTTACTTCGACGTTGTGCACGACTTTTTCAAAGCGGTAGCCAAGGACTGCTGGTGCGACACCCACTATCCCAACCATCGCCCTTACGACAAGCTTGAGAGCCCTGACTACATTGCACAGGCAAACCTGGCCGATATTCAGACCTTCCTGACTTATTGCTCCAGAGGTGAACGTTTCTGTGATGGACATCACGGCCAGATGATCAAAGAGGGTTACGTGCTGCGTGTATTGAATCGATTATCCGTATTGCGCGTGAATGATGTGAATCACTAAAACCGAGTTCATGGCAGAGTTACGGAAAAAGCCGTCTGAATCGTTACATCAAAAAAATACATCCAGGACCAAAGGAGCTCAGGCATGAACACCACAGACCACGTACAACCAAAACGAAAATACAGCGCCAAATGGCAGGAACGCTTCGACTTCTTTGACGCACATGGCGCGCCGAAGGATCCGAGCTTCAACATCGCCTTCAAGGCCCTTCCGGGTTTTGGAAAGAAAATGTTGATGCAGATGAACTTCATCGCCTTTTTCTTCGGACCGATCTATCTCTTTGTACTCGGCCTGTGGAAGAAAAACCTCGCCCTGCTGGGCATCCTGATCGGGATCAATATTGTATTGAGCGTGGTGCTTGCGATTTTCGGGCTGGAACTGTCTCACGCGATAGGAACCGGCATGAATATCGCTGGCTCGCTGATGTATGCGATGACGACCAACTATGCCTACTACCTGAAAGAGGTAAAAGGTGAGCAGGGCTGGAATCCGTTCAAAGGGTTTCGCATGATCTGATTCATCGTGTTGGCTGTACGAAAAACCGCCCATTCAAGCGAATGAGCGGTTTTTTTCGTTCTGCTGGTGCTGCGGGCCCTACTCGATCAACGTCAGCTCACCATCTGCATAACGCACTTCACGCCCCAGCCATTCAGGATCGACATGAGGCAGCACTGCCGAAGGTTTGCGCAGTTCACGCAGCAACGTGGAACCATGGGACAGACGCCCGCCCATGCGCGCAATCACCGCACGAGCGCTCTGATAATGCGCGTGACGGCCGGGGTCCAGTGTGTCCTCCAGCAGAATGTCCTCACCCAGAACGCCCTGCACCTGGCCCGGATAGATCATGAAACCTGCGGCCTGTTCGGTGCCTTCGCGGCCGTCCTGCCAGAAGCTGCCGGTGCGGGCGCGAACGTCAGGATGTGGCGCGAACCAGTGCGCCCGATCAGTCTGCGGCATGGCGTGATGCAACCGAAAAAACACGCGCATCAGGTTGTCGCGATACCACTCTCGCACCTGCAAATAGTAACCGCGCATGCCTGGCAGGCCTGCCGAGTGCGCCAGACGAATCATCTTCGGCCAAGCTGGAAATGCCTGCAAGGGAAGATCGGTCAGCGCCGGGCGCGGTGTGGCAGGATCGGTCTCCCATGGCAGCCGATGCGGACAGTGCTCCAAATCATCGTACGCCGTGGGCGGACGCCCCAACAGATCGCCGCCGCTGCTGGCCAACGCCGTGGCGATGCACAGATTGCCCTGTACGACGAAAACGTAGAAGCGGGTGAACCAGTCAGCGAGTTGCTGGCCGTCTGCATGCTGCGCGGTCAGTGAGTCGAGCTCTCGGTCGAAGCGGATCAGGCGTGTTTCCAGGGTCAGCAAATGCCCGCGTGCAATACGCTGCATGCGCAGGAACAAGGGCAACGAGCGCAACAGACGCAACGGCCGCCAGGGAAGATGCGGCGTTGCGCCGCCGACTTCATCCGCGTAGCTGCTGGAAGCGACGCCCCAATCCGCCAGTCTGGCCAGAAACAGGTCATTGTTGATGTAGGACGCTGCACCAAACAATGCAGTGAATGGCTCGTTGTCCTGAAAGATGCGTGCATCCCAGCGTCCCATGATCGCCGGAATACTGCCTGCAGCTCGTCGCTGGGCGTATTCCACGAATCGACTTGGTTGCGGCGGCAGGATTTCTGCGATGTTCGCGGCGGTCAGATGACGACGCCAGCCGTAGTCACTGATCGGCCGATACTGCAGCAGCCATAACTGCTGGCCGTCCCACGCCCATTCGACGTCGCCGGGCACATAGTGAAACACCCTCAGTACGTCCTGAAGAAAGTCCCAGAGCACGTCCTGCGTCAGACCGTGCGCCGTCACGAAGGTGTTGTCGCTCCAGGATGGGCCAAGCCGGGAAATGATCGCCCGCTGAGGCGTGGCCTGCCCGTCCGCCAACGATTCAAGATGGCCTTCGACCCATTCCAGCTCGACTGACAGGTGACGAACAAAAGCGATGCCGGACAACACCGGCGTGATGAAGCGCTGAACCACAACCTCTTCGACACCTTCAGCGTGCAATTGCGCAACGCGGGCAGGCACGTTTTGCCCGGACTCCCGCAGATAGGTGGTACTCAGCCCGGCATTCGCCGCATCGGCCTGATCTTCGCCAAAACTGGACGAACGAACCGCCCAGAGGCCTTCCGGCTGGCTGGCGAGAAACCCTGACACATCGACCTCGTCGCCCTGCACCACCGACAAGGCTGTAGGGACGGGCTGCCCGGCGCTCGCTGCCAGACGCAGGCGTCCGCCTTTGGTATGCGCGATGAATCCACGCTCGTCCGACTCCAGCCACTGCGCGAACTCGGCAGGCGAGTCAATCCACGGGTAATGCCCCCATCCCGGTTTCAGGCTGATGGTCAGGTCGGCGCGAGCCAGGATCGCAGACCAGGCCGCTGCCTGTTCGATGCCGAGCAACGCGTCCTGATCGCCCCAGACCAGTTCGACCGGATCGTCGACCCACTCGAGCAGCGGCAACGCCGTGTCCGCACGCAGTAGATCCCAATACGGCACGAATGCCCGACACCGCGCATAACCGGCGCCCATGCGCTGATAGTGCGCATCTGGCCAGGTACGCCTGGAAAACTTGTGAGCAAACAGCGCAGGTTTGTTGGACAGTAGCCAATGAATGGTCTTGCGAATCGGCATCGGCGACATCAGCGCAGGCAGACGCCGCTGCCAGAGAAACGCGCCCACCGGCGACAGCAATACGCTTCGACTGAAATGCCCGGGCTGACGCTGCAACGCATGCAGGACGAGCAAAGCGTTGACGCCGACGGCAACGATCGCGCGGCCTCTGATCGTCATGCTCAACAAAGCCTCGGCATAGGCGGCAAGGTCTCCGCAGGGCGGTTGAGGATTGTCGCCGAAACCTGGCAATTCAAGCGGCACCACCTGATAGCGCTGAAAACAGGGCACCGCGTCGTCCCACCACTCGGCACTGCTGCCGTTACCTGCCAGGAGATACAGCAGAGGACGGTCAGACATGGCGGGATTCCTTCAACGCATGGGCACGGTCATGGCGATACAGCCAGAACAGAGGCGGCAAGAGAGCCAGCAGCGCGGCCCCATCCAGCCAGACGTGCGACCAGACATCAGCCCGCAACGAAATCGCGATGTCCTGAGGTGCCCAGAGCAACAGGCCGGCCATCAGCCAACCCCAGGGCAGGTGACTTTTCAGACGATTGCCAAGGTGCACGAGCGCCAGCATGTACAGCGAATAGGTCTGCAGCGTCGCGCCGAACAGCGCCGCCCACCAGGTCTGCTGCGCCCGCGCCGCAGCAGGCGCCGCCCCGGTCCAGAATGCCTGTTCAAGTGTGAGCAGATAGCCGTCGAGCCACCCGGCAAACCCCGCCCATGTGAACACGATGGCACCCAGTACGTGCGCGAGTGCAGCGGCGTACAGCCAGGTTACGAGGATGCGTCGAAGAGGCCAGGCAGGTGATGGCATTACAGATCCTTACATCCTTGGGAGGGCCGAGTGTAGAGATTTTCGGAGTTGCTTGATACTTAGGGCATGCAGCAGCAACGATGTAGACGTTTGAGAAAGCGCATAACCGCGGGCTACGCTGTGATGACCAAAGAACGAGGCTATCGATATGCGGTGTCAGATTCGCCCCGCCACAGTCGAAGACACGGCATCTATCAGCCGTGTAGTAATCGCCGCTCTGCGCAGTTCAAACTCACAGGATTACCCGCCTGAGGTTATCGCAGAGGTCGAGCAGAGCTTTGCGCCTGAAGCCGTCAGCGCAATGCTCGACAAGCGCAAGGTTTTCGTAGCGGTGTACGACGAACAGATCATCGGTACTGCAAGCCTCGACGGTCATGTAGTCAGAAGCGTTTTTGTCGATCCTGCCTGCCACGGGCGCGGAGTCGGTCGGCAGTTGATGAGCGTCATTCACGCTACTGCCGCCAATGCTGGAATCCAGGCTTTGCGGGTGCCCTCATCGATTACCGCTGAGGCGTTCTACATCTCGCTGGGCTATCAGAAAATCCGCGACGAATTTCATGGCGCTGAGCGCACAATCGTCATGGAGAAACGACTCGAGGATCAATGAGTGTCTGCCCACTGATCGAACCCGGTTAATCCGATACGTTCAAGGCTTATGGCTCAGCTCTCGGAAGAAACGACAGACTCCTGCCCGGCTTCAGCCGCAAGCTTCGCCCGATCTGCCTTACTGACGTAGGTAGACTTCTTGCGCGGTGCGAGTTTGGCGCTGGCCTTCTTGGCGTTGGCTTTCAATAGTTGATTGATTTTTTTGCGACGATTCATGGCGACTGGCTCGGCTTGGACGGTGTGGATGATATCAGCTTGAATGACGCACTACGTCCTCCCCGCCAGAAACTGCGCCCGAACTCCCGGAAACGCTTACGACTTCTGCCGACACCACCCCACGCTCACAACCATTGAACTAATCATCAGCCCCGCTCACCTAACGTTGTGCAGATAGCTTCTGGCCACCCGCTCAGTCCGATTCTGAGCTTCCATTTACACACGAAGGTTTGATGAATCATGAAGAGTGAACAGGTAGAAGGTGTTGCAGAAAAGCTCGTCGGCAAGGCGCAGAGCGCGGTCGGGAGATTCCTGGGTGATTCGAAGCTGGAAGCCGAAGGTGCTGGCCGCCAGACCTCCGGTCAACTGACCAAGACTTACGGCGATGCGCTGGACACGGTGTCTGCGTTCGTCAAAGAGAAGCCGGTCGCAGCCTTTGCAATTGGTGCGGTAGCGGCAGTGTTGCTCAGCCGCATCCTGCGTCGCTGATTCAGCAAGAGGGAGTGTCCGCCAGGGCATTCCCTTTTTTGTTATTCCTCTCCTGCTACTCCTGATGGTTACGCCACGCGTTTACGTCAGCGCGTCTCAAGCAATCATCATCAGTCCGCACGCTCACGTCCCCTTCGGTTTGACTCGCGCAGTTGCCTCCGCCACCAGTGGATCATCCGGCCAATAGTGCTTCGGATACCTGCCCTTCAAATCCTTCTTCACTTCTGCATACGTACTGCGCCAGAAGTTGGCCAGGTCCTGCGTGACCTGAACAGGACGGCGGGCGGGTGACAGCAGGTGCAGTTTGACGACCTGTCTGCCGTTGGCGATGCGCGGGGTGTCGGCCAGGCCGAACAGTTCCTGCAAGCGCACGGCGAGGATGGGCGGGTGTTCGCTGTAGTCCAGGCGCACAGACGAGCCGGATGGCACGCTGAGGTGATGGGGAGCGAGTTCATCGAGGCGCTGCGGCAACGGCCAGGGCAGCAGGTTGCGCAGGATCGAGGACAGGTCCAGGTTGCCGAAATGGCTGAGCCGCGTGACTTTGCCCAAATACGGCTGCAGCCAGCTTTCCAGTGTGTCGAGCAGGCTGGCGTCGCACACGTCCGGCCATTCACTGGAAGGCTGTTTTTCCAGATCCAGTTGGCGCAACAAAGCGACCCGCGCCTGCCACTGACGCAGTTCCGGCGTCCACGGCAACAACTCCAGCCCCTTGCGCCGGACCAGCGCGAGCAAGGCGCGACTGCGTGTGGCTTCGTCGAGGCCGGTGAGGGGCTCACGGCTGAGGATCAATTCGCCGACCTTGCGCTGGCGTTCGGCGCGGAACACACCTTCGCGCTCGTCCCAGTCGATCTGGTCGAGCAACGTGACCTGCTCGGCCAGCACGGAATCGAACAGCGCCGGGTCGAACTCGGCAGCCAGATAGATCCGTTCTTCACGCTGCCCCTGACGACTGCCCAGATCCGCCACGACGATCCATGCCTGCTTCATCAAGGCATCGGCTTCAGCAAACAACGCTGCGCGACCATTGGCCAGACGATACTCCGCGCCACCCGGTCTACGCTGCTGGGCGACACGGTCCGGGTAGGCCAGCGCCAGCAACGCGCCGAGCCAGCGCGGGTGATCGGGATCAACGACCGGACTTTCAGCCTTGCCGCGCAGGTAGCCACGGTACTGACGCGCCAACTGTCTGGCCCGTTGCACGCCACCCTGTGCGCCACGTGCTGCGCGCTCGGTGCCCGCCAGCAAGGTCAGGCGACTGTGCAGATCGGCCCCGGCGCCACGCAGAATATCCCGCTCGCCCAACAACGCTGCGACATCACATGCCAGATCGCCAAGCCCCAGCGCATGGCCGCGCAGAAGCAAATGGGCGATGCGTGGATGAGCAGGCAACTCGGCCATCGCCTGGCCGTTGGGCGTCAGGCTGCGCGGTTGCTCTGGCTGACTGCTTAGCGCTTCCAGACGTACCAGCAGGTCTTGCGCCTGTGCATAAGCGGCCGCGGGCGGCACATCCAGCCAAACCAACTGAGCTGGCGTCACCCCCCAGCGCGCCAGTTGCAGCGCCAGTCCGGCCAGATCCGCCTGCAGAATTTCCGCCGTGCCGTAGGCCGCCAACTGATCGTGCTGCGCTTCTGACCACAGGCGATAACACACGCCCGGCTCCAGACGCCCTGCCCGTCCCGCACGCTGAGTAGCGCTGGCGCGGGAGATGCGCTGGGTTTCAAGACGCGTCATGCCGCTGCCCGGATCGAATCGCGGCACACGCGCCAATCCGGCATCGATCACCACCCGGACGCCGTCGATGGTAAGGCTGGTCTCGGCGATGTTGGTCGCCAGCACCACCTTGCGCGTGCCCTTGGGCGCAGGCTCGATAGCCGCACGCTGGGCGCTCAGGTCCAGCTCACCGTGCAAGGGACACAGCAGAATGTCGTTGCGCTCGCCCAGCGCATCGGCCAGTTGCTGATTGACTCGACGAATCTCGGCCTGCCCCGGCAGAAACACCAGCAGGCTGCCGGACTCGCTGCCCAGCGCATCGAGCACGGTCTGCACCACGCGTGGCTCGACAAACTCACCGGGCTGAAAAGGACGCCCCCACTGCATCTTCACCGGAAACATGCGCCCGTCGCTGCTCACGACCGGCGCATCGTCCAGCAACGCCGCCAGCCGCTCGCCTTCCAGCGTCGCCGACATCAGTAAAATCTTCAGCGGCTGGTCATCGCGAAACAGCTCACGGCCGTTGAGACTCAGGGCCAGTGCCAGATCGGCATCCAGACTGCGCTCGTGAAACTCATCGAATATCAACAACCCGACGCCTTCCAGCGCCGGGTCATCCTGCAGACGTCGGGTCAAAATACCTTCGGTGACCACTTCGATGCGGGTTTTAGGGCCGATCTTGCTTTCCAGCCGGATGCGATAGCCCACGGTCTCGCCCACCTTCTCCCCCAGCTCGCTCGCCAGACGCTCGGCGGCGGCACGCGCAGCCAGACGCCTCGGTTCCAGCATCAGGATCGTCTGCCCGGCCAACCAGGTTTCCTCCAGTAGCCCGAGCGGCACACGCGTGGTCTTGCCTGCACCCGGCGGCGCTTCGAGCACGGCCTCGTGACGGGTGGACAGCGCCTGACGCAAGGCGGGAAGGACAGCATCGATAGGCAGGGAAATCATGGCAGCTCCAGAACAGGCGGCTGATTATACGGGTGTGGGGGGCGCTTCACATGATGATCGAGTACGTGGTCCAGCCCCATCCAGGAACAGGAAGTGCGACATACGTGCGAATGAATACAGGAGGGTCGAGAGGCAACATGACACTTGAAATGCTGGAGGTTCAGGATTCTCAAACGCCAGAAACAAGAAGGCCCCGCATGCGGGGCCATAACTCAACCTGATCTCGTCACCGCTTCTGTATCGCGGGAGTGGAGTTGCCAGGGCAGCGAGGTGAATTTATCACATTAGAGAGTCACGTCAACTCTCAAGTTATCAGCCGAACCTCATGGCATGAATGATTCCCTGCAGTAAAAAGATTCGCACATAAAAAAGTAACTTTTCTTACAACTAACAATTCCGAATCCGAAACATAACTAGACTGCTTAACCTTCCTCTCACATAAAGTAACGCAATGCTACATATATCCCCCACCCAACAAGCTCTCTCTGCCTAGAATTTCCACCTGGAGGCTGCCCCGTCGCCCACTGGACATCCAGGAGTTACATGTCGCTATGGTTTGGAAAACACTTGAAGCAAAGCTGTCGACCCCCAGAATGCACCGTTATCTTGAATGCAATAAAGGCAAGCATGACCGCGCAGCGGAGGCCTACGTGCATAACATGAGAACCGCCGAAGCCTTCGTCACTATTTTTCATGTGCTGGAGGTAGCCCTGCGAAATGGTATTCAAAAGGAACTGACAGTGGAGTACGGCCGTAGAGACTGGTATGAAGAGTGGGACAATACCGGAAATCATAATTTTCAAAGATTATATGACAGAGTTTTTGATGCGCAGAAGGATGTACTCAGGCGAAAAGCAAACGCGACCCCTGACAATATAGTGGCAGAACTCAGTTTTGGTTTTTGGACGTCCCTTTTCAACAGAGCAACTATCGTCAGCCTCTCAAAGCCGTTGATGAAGGTATTCTATTACTGCCCTGCAAACATGCGAAAACCTGACAATATCCGAGCGGTGCTGAACAAAGCGCGTGACCTGCGTAATCGCTGTTTCCATCATGAGCCGCTTTTATGGCAGCCTCTCCATGAGCTGCATAGAGATCTTTCGCAAGCTGTCAAATGGATAGACCCTAGCCTTCATGACTGGATTCAGGATCATGACCGGGTACCTGTCATTCTGGGTGACTGGGCGAAATGGCAGGACGCCTGAAAGGTCGGTACGCCATAAACTGCTGTCGCATAGAGGTGATCGACCCAAGGTAACGTTCCACCCACCAGAACCACCCCACCACTCAATAGTCTTAGCCTTGCAGCCTTTGCCTTGTATAGTTGCCCTCTTCATCTCAGGAGCTTTCCATGCGCATTCCTTCCCGTTTGATTGGTGGCGTTGTGGTCGCCACGTTGCTGACCCAGCTGACTGCCTGCGGCAGTATTTTCTACCCTGACCGTCGTGGTCAGATTGATGGCAAGGTCGATCCGGCCATTGCGGCGCTGGATGCGTTCGGGCTGCTGTTCTATATCATTCCCGGCGTGATCGCCTTTGCGGTGGACTTCGCAACCGGTGCGATTTACTACGGGCCGGGCGAGCATGCGCAGATCGATCCGCAGAAGCTGCAACCGGCGATCAAGGCCGATGGCAGTGTGGACAACATCAAGCTGCAGGCCATCCTCGAAACCGAGCTGGGCCGCTCGCTGCCGTTGAACGACCCGCGCCTGATTCAGCACAAGGGCAGCGTCGAGCAATTGGCTTCGCTAGGGCTGATCCCGGCTGCGTAATCTTTTTTCAGGTTTGAAGGACGCGTCATGAGCACCAGTGCCGAACACAGCAGACTGTTGCGTCTCGCAACGCGGGCTTCACTTGGGGTGGCGATCACGCTGATCCTGGCCAAGAGCGTGGCGTGGTGGATCAGCGGGTCGGTCAGTCTGCTGGCAGGTCTGACCGACTCGCTGCTCGACGGTGCCGCGTCCTTCCTCAATCTGCTGGCCGTGCATTACGCCTTGCGTCCGGCCGATGACGATCACCGTTATGGTCACGGCAAAGCGGAAGCGCTGTCGGGCATGGCGCAGGCGCTGTTTATCGGGGTCAGCGGCGTGTTGATCGCCTTTCAGGCGGTGCAGCGTATTCAGAACCCGGAGCCGCTGGGAGCGCCGTTGCTGGGCATGATCGTGATGGTGGTGTCCATTGCGCTGACGCTGGCACTGCTGACCCTGCAAAGCCGGGTGATCAAGGCGACCGGGTCTGCCGCGATACGGGCTGACTCCCTGCACTACCGTTCGGACTTGCTGCTCAACGCCAGTATCTTGCTGGCGCTGACGCTGGCGTACTTCGGCTGGCAGCAACTGGATGCGTACTTCGGGCTAGGGATCGCGCTGTACATTCTGTGGAGCGCTTTTCAGATCGCCAGGGAAACCGTTTCCGTGCTGATGGACGAGGAACTGCCCAGCGATGTCAGCACGCACATGCTGGAACTGGCGTGCGGCGTGCCGGGGGTGTTGGGCGCGCATGATCTGCGCACAAGGATTTCCGGCAATCACTGGTTTGTGCAGTTGCACCTTGAGCTACCGGGCGCGCTGACGCTGTCCGTTGCCCATGCGCTGTGCGATCAGGTCGCCGACGCCATCCACGCGCAATACCCGAAGGCCGAAGTGCTGGTGCACGCCGACCCTCAGGAAGTGGTGAAGCAGGCTCGCGCCTGATCAGCTTTAATTGACGCTGTAGCCGCGACCTGCCAGGCAGGCGCCCATCGAGCGCCGGTACAGGTCAACGACTTCAGCCTGGGGCTGGGAAGTGATGTTGGCCGGATCGAAGCCGCTTTGTTCCACGGCCCAGCGGTAGCATTGGTAGCGATCCAGTTCGACCTGCTGCTGGCTCTGGCCGTTTTGGGGATAGGCGACGGGATCGTAGCCGTTACCCTGTTGCTGCACCGGCTGTGAATACACCGTCTCGTTCTGCGGCGGATTGACCACCACATACTCCTGACTGTCCGACTGGTACGTGTAATACGTGCCTGCCGCCAGAAACAGCAGGCTGCTGCCAATCCACACTTCCTGCGAATACGACGGCAGACTGCGAACACGTGCGCCGTAGGGCGGGTTCACAACCACGTAGCGCGGGCCTTGCGGCCGATACCAGTAACCCTCGGAATAGTAGTAGTCCTGCCCGCGATAAGGGACACGCGAATAGCCGTGCGGCACGCTGTCGATGGCGTAACCCGGACGATAACGCGGTCCAGGCCCCCAGCCGTTGCCGTGCCCGTCAGGACGCCCGTTCCAGCGCTCATCAGGCCTGCCGTTGCCAGCCGACCAGTTACGGTTATTGCCACGCGGAATGTCCTGATAGTAACCCTCACGCGGCTGCTGGGTTTGCCAGGCTTCACGCGGGCCACTCTGGATCGGCAGATTGCCCTGACTCTGTCTCAACTGCTGTTGCTGCTGGCGCTGTTGATTCTGCTGTTCCTGAATCTGGCGCTGCTGTTCACGCTGCTGCTGGTTGATCTGCTGTTGCTGCTGACGCTCCACATTGCGCTGCTGGAGCTCCTGCCGCTGAATCTGTTGTTGCTGCTGACGTTCGACCTGACGCTGCTGGTTCTGCTGCTCCTGAATCTGACGCTGCTGCATGTTCTGTTGCTGATAGATCTGTTGCTGTTGCTGGCGCTCGACGTTGCGCTGCTGGTTCTGTTGCTGCTGCATCTGACGCTGCTGATTTTCCTGCTGCTGAAAACGCTGCTGATTCTGCTGTTGCTGCTGTCGCTGAGGTCCACCGTCGATGGCATTGCCTCGTGAATCATCACGCTCGTCGGCCAACGCATGGGCACTGATGCTCAGGCATAACAGACTCAAACCCGCGAACTGCCAGATGCCAGATTTCATGCTTTCCTCACTAGAGCGCGGATGGACGTTATTGAGACGGTGATAGCGATGCGCCGTTCTATGCACTTTATCAGGACGCAAAGAAAAGGGGACCAATTGGCCCCCTTGGGATACTTCGTCCTGGCGCGACGCTTGTGGCATCGGCTCACTTCACACCGTCTTGTGGACAGTCTGTAGCCCGGGGGCCTGGCACACCCGGTTGGGTGGGAGGCCGCGACTGGCCTGATTCGGCGGGTCGCGCTGGACGCTGTGTCCGGGCAGTGATTCTGGTTAAAAGAATAGGCCTGCGGCGTTGGCAGAGGATTGCTAATGTTGCTTGATAAAACATCACTTGCGCAATTTTTGACTTCAGATGAATAATCCTGCGCAATCCAAATCATAAAGGGGTAGATCGTGAGCAAGCTCGACAGATATGACTTGAGCATTTTGGCCGAATTGCAAAAGGACGCGCGCATCTCAAACCAGGAATTGGCGGAACGCATTGGTCTGTCGCCGTCGCCGTGCTCGCGCCGGGTCAAACAACTGGAAGATGATGGTTACATCGTGCGACAGGTGGCCTTGCTGGACCGCAAGAAACTGGGCCTGAATCTGACCGCGTATGTGCTGATCGGCATGGACCGCCACACGCCGGAGCGTTTCGAGAACTTCGAGCAGCAGATTCGCAACCTGCCTCAGGTGCTGGAATGCAGTCTGGTGACCGGGATGGAAGCCGACTATCAGCTGAAAGTCGTGGTGCCTGATATGGACCATTACCAGAAACTGCTGCTGGGGCACCTGACCCGTATCGAAGGCGTGACCAGCGTGCGGTCGAGCTTTGTGCTCAATCAGGTCCTGGCCAGCACCGAAATGCCGCTGGTTCATCTGCGCAACTGATAAAGGGCGTGATAACAGCGTTACAGCCTGGCGGGCACCTCGCGATACTCACCCTGATCGAGCCCGTCGAGCGTCCAGTCGCCGATCCTGACGCGCACCAGCCTCAGCGTCGGCAGGCCAACGGCAGCGGTCATGCGCCGTACCTGTCGATTGCGGCCTTCCCTGATGACCAGTTCCAGCCAGTGTGTCGGCACGCTTTTGCGAAAGCGGACCGGCGGATTACGCGGCCACAGGGCAGGCTCTTCAATCTGTCGGGCTTCGGCGGGCAAGGTCGGGCCGTCATTGAGCTGCACACCCTCACGCAGTTGCTGCAACTGTTCTTCGCTCGGTTCGCCCTCGACCTGCACCCAATAGGTCTTAGCCAGCTTGTGCTTCGGATCGGCGATACGCGCCTGCAATTGCCCGTCGTTGGTCAGCAGCAACAGGCCTTCGCTGTCGCGATCCAGTCGGCCTGCCGGGTAAATGCCCGGGATTTTGATGAAATCCTTGAGCGTCGCCCGGCCCTGCTCGTCGTTGAACTGGGTCAACACGTCGAACGGCTTGTTGAACAGAATCAGCTTTGGCTCGGCGGGTGGCGCCTTGGCGACTCGCCGGGGAGCGCCTGATGGACTGGTTTGAGGACGGCGGGAGGCAGGACGCTGGATGCGGGACATGGGAATTCGGCAATCGGAAAACAGAAAGGGCCACTTTAGTGGCCCTTTCTGCAAATACCAACCGCAATCAACGGAACGGCGGTTCGTCGAAGCTGCGCAGTTTGCGCGAGTGCAGCGAATTGAGCTCGGTGCGCAGCAGGTCCAGCGCTGCAATGCCGATCTTCAGATGCTGGCTGACTGCGCGTTCATAGAACGCGTTGGCCGAGCCCGGCAGCTTGATTTCGCTGTGCAACGGCTTGTCGGATACGCACAGCAACGTGCCATAGGGCACCCGCAGACGATAACCCTGCGCGGCGATGGTGCCGCTTTCCATGTCCACGGCCACAGCGCGGGACAGGTTGATCAGCGGACGCTCCTGCGCCCAGCGCAGTTCCCAATTGCGGTCGTCGTAGGTCAGCACAGTGCCGGTACGCAGGCGCTTCTTGAGTTCTTCGCCACGCTCGCCAGTGATTTGCGCAGCCGATTCCTGCAGGGCCAGTTGCACCTCGGCCAGGGCCGGAATCGGGATATGTGGCGGCAGTACACGGTCCAGAATACCGTCGCGACGCATGTAGGCGTGGGCCAGCACGTAGTCGCCGATGGTCTGCGACTGCCGCAGGCCGCCGCAGTGGCCGATCATCAGCCAGCAATGCGGACGCAATACCGCCAGGTGGTCGGTGATGTTCTTGGCGTTGGACGGGCCGACACCAATGTTGACCAGCGTCACGCCGTGACCGTCTTCGGCGATCAGGTGATAGGCAGGCATCTGGTAGCGGTGCCAGACCACGCTGGCGACGATGGCCTGGGCTTCGTCCTGGCTCATGCTCTTGTCGACAATGACGTTGCCAGGCAGAACCATGCGCACGAAGCGCGGATCTTCACGCAGTTTTTCCAGGCCATGCAGGATGAACTGGTCGACGTAGCGGTGATAGTTGGTGAGCAGAATCCACGGCTGCACATGGCGCCAGTCGCTGCCGGTGTAATGCACCAGACGACGCAACGAGAAGTCCACGCGGGCAGCATCGAACAGCGCCAGTGGCAGCGGATCGACATTCGCCCAGTCGTAGAGGCCGTCGGCAATGCCATCGGTCGCGGCCGACAGGTCGGTACTCGGGAACACTCGCGCCAGTGCTGCGGCGGTCACGCCGGAGCCAGCCAGCTCATCGCCCTGCTCCACCACGTACGGGTACGGAATGTTCTGCTCGCTCATGCCGACTTCGACCGTGACGGTGAAGTCGCTCATCAGCGGGCCGAGTTGCTCCAGCAAGTATTTGCGAAACGCCTTGGGCTGCGTGACGGTAACGCTGTAAGTGCCGGGCAGCTGGACCTTGGCGTAAGCGCGAGTGGTCAACGGCACTTCGCCGTGGCACTGGTAGTTGAGGCGCAATTCAGGGTAGCGGAACTGCGCTCGTTCTTCGGCGCTGGGTTCGACGCGGTCTTTCAGGTAACGCTTGAGCGCCTGGCTCAGCGCGCTGGTCGCACGCTCGTGCAGTTCAGCGAGACGCTCGACAGCTTGCTCGGCAGTGTCTACAACAACAAAGGCTTGGGTCACGTTTCATGTCCTGTCTGAACTTGCAGACCTGCATCCTAACGGGTTCGCGTGCTCATGCCACCTGCGGCGACGCTCTGGACACCAATGTTTCGACATCCACCCCTCGCGGCAATGCGCCATACACCCGCCCGCCAGCCGCTATTCGACCGGCGATAAATCCGTCGCTGACGGCCGCGTTACCCGCCTCAAGCAACAGTTTGGCCTGCAGGGCGACGGCGATGTCTTCGGTCAGTTGCCGGGCGCGGTACTGGATATCGCTCAAATCGGTAAAAGCGTCTTTCAGCGTGGCGATGTGCGCGGCCAGACGTCGATCGCCATGTCCGTCACCCAGCTCGTCAAACAAGGCATCGAGCACACCCGGCTCCTTCGACAGCGCCCTCAACACATCCAGGCACTGCACGTTGCCGGAGCCCTCCCAGGTCGAGTTGACCGGCGCTTCCCGGTACAGACGCGGCAGAATGCTGTCTTCGACGTAGCCCGCACCGCCGAGGCATTCAGCGGCTTCGTTGATCATCGCCGGGGCTCGCTTGCAGATCCAGTACTTGCCAACCGCCGTCACCAGCCGCACGAAGCGCGCTTCATGGGATTCATCCAGATGATCCAGCGCGCGGCCCATGCGCAGGGTCAGGGCCAGCGCCGCTTCGCTTTCCAGCGCCAGATCGGCCAGCACGTTCTGCATCAGTGGCTGCTCGGCCAGCAACCGGCCACTGACCGAACGGTGTGCGCAGTGATGGGTGGCCTGAGTGAGCGCCTGTCGCATCAGCGCGCTGGAGCCGATCATGCAGTCGAAGCGGGTCATGGCGACCATTTCAATGATGGTCGCGACACCGCGTCCTTCTTCGCCGATCATCCAGGCCAGCGCGCCTCGAAACTCTACCTCGCAGGAAGCGTTGGACCAGTTGCCCAGCTTGTTTTTCAGGCGCTGGATATAGAATTCGTTACGTGTGTCGTCCGGCCGGTGACGCGGCAGCAGGAAACAGCTCAGTCCTTTGTCGGTCTGTGCCAGGGTCAGGAAGGCATCGCACATCGGTGCCGAGCAGAACCATTTATGCCCGACCAGTTCGTACACCTGCCCCGGCCCGCCCGCACCGACTGGCCAAGCCCGTGTGGTATTGCTGCGCACGTCAGTGCCGCCCTGCTTCTCGGTCATGGCCATGCCGATGGTCGCCCCGGGCTTGTGGGCAATGCCGAGGTTGCGCGAATCGTACTGGGTGGAAAGCACCTTGGGCAGCCAGATCTCGGCCAGATCCGGTTGCAGGCGCAAGGCCGGAACGCTGGCAAAGGTCATCGTCAGCGGGCAACCGCTGCCAGGATCGGCCTGAGTGTGCAGATAGCTCATCGCCGCTCGCGCGACATGCGCACCGGGCTGCGGATCGGTCCAGGGCAAAGAAGGGATGCCATGTTCGATCGCGGTGTTCATCAACTGGTGGTAGGCCGGATGAAATTCGATCAGGTCGATGCGATGGCCGTAGCGGTCGTGACTGGCGAACACCGGCTTGTTCTGGTTGGCGAGAAAACCGGCTTCCATCAGCGGCCCACCTGCCAGCGCGCCGTACGCATCGATGCGCGACTCGGCCCAGCCTGCGCCGTAGCGCTTGCTCCACTGTTGCAGCGGCAGATCGATTCTGTAGAGATTCGCACCGTCGAGCGGCGGTGGTTGATTGGTGACTTCGTGGGTTTCGGCGAATTGATTCAGGTTCATGAGTCATGTTCTCCCTGCGTGTTTCATGAGCAGGAGTGAATCATGCGCCCAAGGCTTCGCCTTTAAAAAGTGCCGTATGCGCCGAATGACCGGCGCTTTTGCCCTCTACTCTCAAGCTCAAATACCCCAGTGGGCTTTCAATTCAGGCGTCTTGCGCACTGCGCCCGGAATGGCCATCAGCATCGGCAGGCTCAGGGTGAAGCAACTGCCTTGTCCCGGCTCGGAATGATGGCTCAATTCACCGCCCTGCAACTCGACCAGTTTGCGGCAGATCGCCAGACCGATGCCAAGCCCGCCGTACTGACGGGTCATCGAGCCATCAACCTGGAAGAAATGCTCGTACAGCTTGACCTCGTCCAGACGGTTGAACCCGATGCCGGTGTCCATGACCTCGACGCGCAGGCGCAGGCGGTCAAGGTCTTGCGGCTGACCGCTGACCCGAACCCTGATCTCGCCTTCGCGGGTGAACTTGATGGCATTGTCCAGCAGGCACTCGACGCACTGGTACAACTTGTCGGCATCGCCACGAACCGTGGCAGGCAGCTTGTCGTCCAGATCGAAGGTCAACGCCAGCGACTTGGCCTGCGCCGGGCTGTTGAAACGTTCATGCAATTGGCCGAACAGTTCACTGACCTCAAACGCGTCGCACTCGGCATACAGCACACCAGCCTGCAGCTCGGTGAGGGTCAGAATGCCGTTGATCATGCTCATCATGTCCTGAGCGGAGCTGGCGGCGGTCTGTTGATACATCTCCAGCTCTTCACCCAGCTTCAGGGTCTGCATCAGTTCCAGAGAACCGATCACCCCGTTCATGGGCGTGCGCAACTCGTGGGTGACCGTGGCCAGAAATTCGTCCTTGAGGCGGTTGCTGGTCGCCAGTTGCTGGTTCAGACGTTCCAGATCCCTGCCGGTTGCCACCAGTGTCTGGGCCTGTTGTCGCCGGGCATGGTTGATGCGGTCGGCGAGCGCCATGGACAGCAGCGCCATTTCCAGCACAGTACCGATATGGCACGCATACATGGTCAGGAAGGTATTGGGCAATTTGCCCAGCAGCATCAAGCCGAAAATCACCCCGCCGACCATGAACACCGACCAGGCAATCACGAAGTAACGCCCTACGCGCTCGCCCTTGGCAACGGCGACGATGCCCGCCAGATAGATCACAAGCGCCCCGGCCTCGACCAGATAGGTCGCCGAACGCAACGCAGGGCCGTAGCCCAGAAACAAGGCAATACCCATGACCACGGCAGCCGCGCCGACCATCACCAGCAGCAGCTTGTCGAGCCAGGGCGCCAGACGTTTGGTCATCAGAAAGCTGCGTGAAAACTGACAGGCGAACAGCGTCGCCATCGCCATCAGAAACGGTGTCGACGCATTCGCCCACCATGGGTTATTCGGCCACAGGTATTCGATGGCGACCCCGTTGATCGACATCTGATACAGCCCGAACGACGCGACGTAGAGGATGTAATAAAGATAATCGGGGTCGCGCACGCTGATGAAGATGAACAGGTTGTAGACCAGCATCCCCAGCAGTACGCCGTAGATCAGACCGAACACGTAGATCCGAGCCGGTTGGGCCTCGATATAGGCATGGGTTGACCAGAGATTGAGCGGTCCCTGGAGCGAGCCCTCACTCTTGAGGCGCAGGTACACGGTGCGCTGCTGACCGGGCGGCACGTCCAGTTGGAAGAGGTAGTTGTTCTGTTTGAACTGGCGGCTGGCGAACGACAGCATGTCACCGGTCTGCCAGATCAGTGTCGGGCGTCCTACGGCGTCCTGTGTATAAAAGTCGACGTGATCCATCGGTGGGTACGCCAGCTCCAGCAGCCAGTCCGTATGCTGGTCGGCCGTACGGGGGCGATACGCCAGATCGACTTTCAACCAGAAAGCCGAACGCGAGTAGCCGGCATTGAAGGTGCGGGTTTGCAGAGGTCGAAACTCACGCGTGCCCGCGTCGGAGCTCACGCTTTCGATCGTCGCCTCACCCGTCGGATCTTCGAACACCTGAATCGCCCGCCCAAGCGGCAGGAACTGAGTGTTCTCATCAAACTCCACGGCATGAGCCAGCATTGGCAGCCAGACAGCAAGCATGATTAGCAGATAGCGCATTAAAGCCCCAAGGTCGGTCGTCGCGGCCACTCCATCCGTTGATGGCGACGTCCTGCAAATGTCTATCCTTGAAACAGGCTTAAGGGTGTGACCGGTACACGACAACTGCCTGTGGACACCGCGGCGGGCACGCCATTCAGCAGACTCTCGGAATAGTGAAGCATAGCCGTTAATAGCTTTAAGGCACCATCGCTTTAAAAATCAATGCGATGGCTCTATTTCGGCACTTCCAGGCCAAACATGAATTTTCTTCGGATTTAAATAGGCCGCTCGGGCGTTCAGCGCGCTCCACCCATCCGCAAGAAAATCATTCACCGACAGACGGCCCCGGAAAGGTTTAGTGATAAGCTCGCGCACCATGAATATCTATAGCTCCCGCCCCGTTGTCCTCTGCCTCTCCGGCCACGACCCTAGTGGCGGCGCCGGCATGCAGGCCGATATAGAAGCCCTGCTTGCCCAGGGTTGCCATGCCGCTCCGGTCATCACGGCGCTGACGGTTCAAGACACCGTCAATGTCAGTGATTTCCGCGTACTGGATCGCGACTGGGTGCTCGCCCAGGCGCATGCCGTCCTTAACGATTCGTGCGTTGCTGCCGTGAAGCTGGGCATGCTTGGCTCGCTGGACATGGTCGATACCGTCGTCGAGCTGCTGCGGGCCAATCCGCATCTGCCCATGGTCTGCGACCCGGTGTTGCGGGCCGGCGGCGGCGGACGGCTGGGCAAGGACGAAGTCGGCTACGCCATGCGTGAACAACTGCTTCCGCTGTCGGCCATCGCCACGCCCAACCTGCCGGAAGCCCGCATCCTTGCGGAGCTGCCTGAAGGCACGGCGGATGAATGCGCAGAAAAACTGTTGCCTTACTGCGAACATCTGCTGATCACCGGCGGGCATGGCGACGAACAACAGATCCACAATCGTCTCTATGTTCGTGGCGGCCAGACCCATACCTTTGTCTGTGAACGCTTGCCAGGCAGTTACCACGGTTCAGGCTGCACACTGGCCAGCGCTCTTGCGGGACGATTGGCACAGGGCGAGGAAATGGTCAGCGCGGTGAAATCCGCCCTCGATTACACCTGGAGAACGTTGCGCGACGCCGAGCAGCTGGGCAAGGGTCAATTCGTCCCCCGCCGTCTTCCGCTGGACTTCTGTTCGTAACGCACTGCCATGAGGGTCGATCCATGAAACTACGTGGCCTGTATGCCATTACCGACAGCCAGTTGCTGACGGGCAGATTCCTGTCTTACGTTGAAGCCGCCCTTGATGGCGGCGTGACGCTGCTGCAGTATCGGGACAAGACGGAAGACGAATCGCGCCGCCTGCGCGAAGCAACTGAACTGCTCAAGCTGTGCGAGCGTTACAAGACGCGGCTTATCATCAATGACGATGCAGAACTGGCGGCTCGTCTGGGTGTGGGCGTACATCTGGGCCAGACCGACGGCTCATTGCCCGACGCACGTGCGTTGCTGGGACACAAGGCGATTGTCGGCGCAACCTGCCACGGCAAACTGGAACTGGCCGAGCGCGCCAAGGCCGACGGGGCGACTTACGTGGCGTTCGGACGTTTCTTCAACTCCCAGACCAAACCGAACGCGCCTGCCGTGTCTCTGGACCTGATCGCTCAGGTCCGCGCCAAAGTGCACCTGCCCATCGCTGTGATCGGCGGCATCACCCTGGACAACGCCCCGCAACTGGTCGAGCACGGCGCCGACCTGCTGGCCGTCGTCCACGGCCTGTTCGGCGCCGAAACCCCACAGGAAGTCACACGCCGGGCCAAGGCATTCACCGAACTGCTGGCCAACGGCCGCTAAGCATGCCCGTGACGCTCTGTGTCACATCAAAAGCGGACGCAGAGCGTCCAGAGAGGCGTTACCACGCTGGAGCGTGGGAACGATCAGCGTAAGGTTGATGATCGTGACCATGCTCCGCGCTCATCGTTATACACAAGTCCGCCTCGACACTGATCGTGCCCATCGCTCCGCGTGGGCATGCATCCCGTGACGCTCCGCGTCACAAATGGCACAGATTGCGGATTCAGTGAGCCGAGCACATGAAGTGGATAACGCTGGAGCTTGTCCACGCATCTGCGCCACATTCGAGAGCGGACGCGGAGCGTCCTGGGAGGCATTCCCACGCAGAGCGTAGGAACGATCATCATCGTATTCTTCCAGGAGGACTTGTGTATAACGCCGAGTGCTCCGCGTGGGCATGCAGCCCGTGACGCTCTGCGTCACATCCCGGCGCGAGAGCAATCAGGGCTAAGCCTGCCCCACCAGCTTGAACTCGAAATCCGGCATGCCGGTTGCGTTCTCCAGAGCCAGCAGTGCGCGTTTGCGGTCGACGCCACCGGCATAACCGGTCAGATCACCACCCGCGCCGATGACCCGGTGGCACGGCACGATGATGGAGATCGGGTTCTTGCCGTTGGCCGTGCCCACTGCCCGTGAATGGCCAGGGCTCAAGCCCATCTTTCTTGCCATCGCTCCGTAGGAAATCATCTCGCCATAAGGAATGCGCGCCAGTTCCGCCCAGACCTGTTCCTGAAACGGCGTACCGCGCATGCGCAGCGGTACATCGAAGACCCGGCGCTCGCCGCGGAAGAACTCGGTCAGTTGCTCCTGCGCCATCCGCACGACTCTGGGCACGTGCTGATCATCGGGCATCATCACCAGACCGGGATAGTGCTTCTGGCCGATGAAGTAAACGCCAGTCAGCGCATCGTCCTCGACACGCAGGGCGATGTCGCCCAAGGGGCTTGAAAGCAGGTAGCCGGGAATCATGATGGTGTCTCCTCACGTTGATGCCAGACATGCACGGTCGCGTAGGCTCGCCACGGCGCCCACTGGCTCGCATGCTCGTTGAGCTGCGCAGCCGTCGTGCAACCCAGGCGTTTTTTGAGCACCGCATCGCCTTCGGGAAACGCATTGGGCCAGCCCAGGGCGCGCATGGCAATGTATTGCACGGTCCACTCGCCGATGCCACGAATGTGTCTCAGCGCAGCCAGTGTTTCGTCCAGCGGCACCAGCGGCTCAAGCAGGATCCGTCCCGTCGCCACTTCCTCGGCGACCGCGATGATCGCCTCGGCGCGAATGCGGATCAGGCCGGTGGCGATCAGGTCCTCATAATGCAGCGGTGCGATGGCCTGTGCGGCCGGGAACGCATGGTGCAGCCCGAATGGCGCATCGCTGACAGGCGTGCCAAATCGTTCGGCAATCCGTCCCAGAATCGCTCGGGCGTTGAGCACCGATATCTGCTGCCCGACCACCGCCCGCACCGCAATTTCGAAACCGTCGAACGCACCGGGAACACGCATGCCGTGCAGTTCACCAATCAGCGGCCCAAGGTGCGCATCGACCAGATCCGGTCGGCAGCCGGTGTCGAACACCCGCCGCACCCGCCCGAGCACCATTGCGACTGCGGATTGCAACGAGGCCGACATGGTCACCACCAACGCATGCCGCTGGGGCGCATCGGTCACGCTGATCCAGCCCGAGACCTTGCGCCCCGCATGCTCGACCTCGATGACCCGCGCATAAACGTCATCGTCCACATGCTCGACTCCGGCAATGCAGCGATGCGCGAGAAACGCCACCACACCTTTCCATGAAAATGGTGGCCGGTAGGACAGTTCGAAGCGCAGCTCGGCGTCGTCGGTTTTGTGCGCTGCCTTCCTCAGCCGCGTCGGATTCAGGCCGTAGCGCGTCTGAAAGACATCATTGAAACGTCGCACGCTGCCAAAACCTGCCGCCAGCGCCACCTCGGTCATGGACAATCCGGTGTCGGTCAACAGGCGCTTGGCAATCAACAAACGTTGCGTCTGTGCGAAATCAATCATCGAGACGCCAAACTCGGCTTCAAAAATCCGTCGCAGGTGCCGTGCCGTGACACCGACTCGCTCAGCCAACGCATCCAGTGTTCTGCCACTCAGAAAGCCCTCCTCTATCAACCGGGCCGCGGCCTGTGCCAGCCTGCTCGACATGTCCAGAAGGCTTTGTCCGGGTGCCAGTTCAGGGCGGCAACGCAGGCACGGACGAAACCCCGCCTGCTCGGCAGCCGCAGATGTTCTGTAGAAACTGCAGTTTCTGGCCTGCGGCGCACGCACCGGGCACATCGGCCGGCAATAAATACCGGTGGACGACACGCCCATGAAAAACCAGCCGTCAAACCGGCGGTCCCTGGCGATAAACGCGGCGTAGCAGATAGTGGGATCGAGAGTGTTCATGGGCAGACTCTATTCCAGGCTCCGGCAAAAGTCTGGCTGAATTCGGACATGTGCATCTGACCGGCTCTCATCATTTGTTATAGTGGCGCCTCCTGCGCTTTCTCTGGCTCACGCCTCTCCAATAAAGCAGTCACTGCTCACCTCGGCTGACGCCAGCGTAGACCCGACTTCCTCGTTTCAAAGCAGAGACCCGATCATGTCCCGTTCCGAAACACTGTTCGCCAATGCTCAAAAACATATTCCCGGTGGCGTGAACTCGCCGGTTCGTGCGTTCAAGAGCGTGGGTGGCACGCCGCTGTTCTTCAAGCACGCTGCGGGCGCTTACGTGACTGACGAAGACGACAAACGCTACGTTGATTACGTCGGCTCATGGGGCCCGATGATTCTTGGCCACAGCCACCCGGAAGTGCTCGACGCAGTGCGCAGCCAACTGGAACACGGCCTGTCCTACGGCGCACCGACCGCCATGGAAACCGAGATGGCCGATCTGGTCTGCTCGCTGGTGCCGTCGATGGAAATGGTGCGCATGGTCAGCTCCGGCACCGAAGCCACCATGAGCGCCATCCGTCTGGCCCGTGGCTATACCGGCCGCGACAGCATCATCAAGTTCGAAGGCTGCTACCACGGCCACTCCGACAGCCTGCTGGTCAAGGCCGGTTCCGGCGCACTGACCCTGGGCGTACCGAGTTCGCCCGGCGTGCCTGCAGCCTTTGCCAAACACACCCTGACCGTGCCGTTCAATGACCTGGAAGCCGTGCGTGACATGCTCGCGCAAGTGGGCCAGGAAGTCGCGTGCATCATCGTCGAGCCGGTGGCCGGCAACATGAACTGCGTACCGCCAGCGCCGGGCTATCTGCAAGGCCTGCGCGACCTGTGCGACGAGCACGGCGTGGTACTGATCTTCGACGAAGTCATGACCGGTTTCCGCGTTGCCCTCGGCGGTGCCCAGGCTTACTACGGCGTGACGCCAGACCTGAGCACCTTCGGCAAGATCATCGGCGGTGGCATGCCGGTCGGCTGCTTCGGCGGCAAACGCGAAATCATGTCGCACATCGCCCCGCTCGGCCCGGTCTATCAGGCAGGCACGCTGTCCGGCAACCCGCTGGCAATGGCTGCCGGTCTGACCACGCTGCGCCTGATCAGCCGTCCGGGCTTTCACGATGAACTGAGCGATTACACCCGTCGTCTGCTGGAAGGCCTGCAACAGCATGCCGATGCCGCTGGCATTGCGTTCGTGACCACCCAGGCGGGCGGCATGTTCGGCCTGTATTTCAGCGATGCCAGGGAAATCGTCACCTTTCAGGACGTGATGACCAGTGACGCCGACCGCTTCAAGCGCTTCTTCCATCTGATGCTCGAAGGCGGTGTGTATCTGGCGCCAAGCGCGTTCGAAGCAGGCTTCACTTCCATTGCCCATGGCGATGCCGAATTGCAGCTGACGCTGGACGCTGCCGAAAAGGCCTTCGCTGCGCTTAAATAAGCCGCTGCGGATGATTCGTGCAGGCAAGTTTTGCCTGCACGAATCATATCGATGAATGAAACTGAACGTTGTTGCAGCAATTAGCTTCTACACTGCAATGCGATTGACGTGATCAATCGACGCAAACATGGGAAACGACTGTCTTGCTTCAGGGTTTTTCGCCTGAGGGTTCGTAGTTTTTTACTGGCCGTGCAGCAGAAAATCCGTAAAGACTTTGTAAGGTTGGCTCTGCTTATTTCATAATGCGCAGCCAGCACGTTTAGCTGGTCGGGCACGCCCGCACCTTTTTCAGAGGTAAGTCGACTTCCATGAACCGCACCGGCCGCACCCTTGCATTGGGCTGCCTGTTGCTTGTCTATCCTCTGCTGGCTACTGCCGGCAGCAACTCGTTGTTGATCCCAGCGATGGGTCGCTGCACCCTCAATACTCAGCCTGAGAACCTGCCCGCTGCACTTGCAGCCTGTCAGCAGGCCGCTCAATCCGGGGATGCACAGGCGCAGTACGAGTTGGGTGAGTTTTATTACGAAGGCAAGAATGTACCTCGCGATCTGCCACAGGCCCTCGGTTATTTCGAGCAGGCTTCGTTGCAGGGTCACGCGCAGGCGCAATATCAGTTGGGCCTGATGTTCAGTCGCGGCGAAGGTGTGCAGGCCAATAACATCCAGGCCTATATCGTGCTGAAGATGGCAGCGGTCAACGGATCTGAAGATGCACTGGACGCAGCGGACGAAGTTTCGGCAAAAATGAAGCGCGACGAGCTGGAAGTCGCCACTCAGGTACTGGGACAGATTTTCCGCAAATACCTCATGGAACTGCAAACGGCCGAAGGTCGCAGCCCATTCTCTCCATTGCCCTGATCGATTGTCTTCAGGGCAACAGTCTCGACTCTCTGGTTATTTTTCCGGCATCGGCATGGGAAACGGCATCACATTGCTGACGCCCTTCGCTTCGCTGATCTTCGGCGTGCCCATGCGCTCGACTTCATCGATACGCACGATCGAATGCATCGGCACGAAACTGCGCACCACGCCTTCGAACTGGGCCTTGAGCTTTTCTTCGCTCGGGTCGACCACCACTGTCGTGCGCTCGCCGAAGACGAACTCTTCCACTTCCAGAAAACCCCACAGATCGCTTTGATAGATCTGCTTGGCGTACATCTCGAACACCTGGCCCTGGTTGAGGAAAATCACCTTGTAGATTGGAGCTTCGCGTTTGGTCATGGTTGGCGGGTAACGATTCGCGGATGAAAAAGGGGCACGCACTATAGCATGCCCGTCGGATCGCCCCTAGGAACCCAAGCGTATCGCCCCTATAATGCGCGGTTCTTTGAACCAGCTGATGATCACGAATGGCCAAGAAGCTTTATATCGAAACCCACGGTTGCCAGATGAACGAGTACGACAGCTCGCGCATGGTCGACCTGCTGGGCGAACATCAGGCCCTGGAAGTCACCGCCCGCGCGGAAGACGCCGACGTGATCCTGCTTAACACCTGCTCGATTCGCGAGCGCGCCCAGGACCGGGTTTACTCCCAACTGGGCCGCTGGCGCGAACTGAAACTGGCCAAGCCGGAAATGGTGATCGCCGTTGGCGGCTGTGTAGCCAGTCAGGAAGGCGCGGCCATCCGCGACCGCGCGCCCTACGTGGACGTGGTCTTCGGCCCGCAGACCCTGCACCGCCTGCCGGAAATGATCGACGCCGCACGTATCACGCGCCTGCCGCAGGTCGACGTCTCGTTCCCGGAAATAGAAAAATTCGACCATTTGCCCGAGCCACGCGTCGATGGCCCGAGTGCCTACGTGTCGGTGATGGAAGGCTGCAGCAAGTACTGCACGTTCTGCGTGGTGCCTTACACCCGTGGCGAAGAGGTCAGCCGACCGTTCGATGACGTGCTGACCGAAGTCATTCATCTGGCGGAAAACGGTGTGCGCGAAGTCACGCTGCTGGGTCAGAACGTCAACGGTTATCGCGGTGCCATGCACGACGGGCGTGTCGCAGACCTGGCGGACCTGATCCGCGTGGTCGCCGCTGTCGATGGCATCGACCGCATTCGCTACACCACGTCGCACCCGCTGGAGTTTTCCGACAGCCTGATCCAGGCCCACGCCGAGGTGCCTGAGCTGGTCAAACACCTGCATTTGCCGGTGCAGTCGGGCTCGGACCGTATTCTGGCGGCCATGAAGCGCAACCACACCACGCTGGAATACAAGTCCAAGCTGCGCAAGCTCAAGGCCGCCGTGCCGGGCATCTGCATCAGCTCCGACTTTATCGTCGGCTTTCCGGGTGAAACCGAGAAAGACTTCGAAAACACCATGAAGCTGATCGAGGACGTCGGTTTCGACTTCTCGTTCTCGTTCGTCTACAGCCCGCGCCCCGGCACACCGGCGGCCGATCTGAAAGACGAAACGCCGGAAGCCCTGAAGAAAGAACGTCTGGCCGCGCTGCAACACCGGCTCAACCAGCAGGGATTCGAGATCAGCCGACAGATGGTTGGCAGCACCCAGCGCATCCTGGTGACCGACTACTCCAAGAAGGACCCCGGCGAGCTGCAGGGCCGTACCGAGAACAACCGGATCGTCAATTTCCGCTGCGACAACCCGAAACTGATCGGCCAGTTCGCCGATGTGCATATCGATGACGCACAGCCTCATTCCCTGCGCGGATCTCTGCTTCAATAACCCTTGCACCCCGTCGCGGAAACGAATGGCCGAATGAATTCGTTTCCGTGCGGTCCCTACCATTGAGCACGGTGAATCCTCCATGCAGAAGGCAAGGCTTTCGCCTGACCACCGCCAGGGAGTATTCTTCAATACATCTCAATTGCCGCCGGACGGCCATTAAAAGACCTTGAACGCACCCATAGAACCTCATCGTTTCACCCTCGAACCCTTCGAGGCCCATCGTTTCGCCAACCTGTGCGGGCAACTCGACGAGCATCTGCGCTTGATCGAACAACGCCTGGACATCGAGATCCGCAATCGCGGCAATCAGTTCGAGCTTATTGGCGACTCCAAACACACCACCTCGGCCGAAAATCTGTTGCGCCGTCTGTACCGGGAGACCAAGGGTACAGACCTGACGCCGGACATGGTTCACCTGTTCCTGCAGGAATCAGGCGTCGACGGGCTGGACAATCACCCGGCCGCCGAAGTCGGCGTTGCGCTGCGCACCAAAAAGGGCATGATCCGCCCGCGTGGCATCAACCAGCAGCGCTACGTCAAAGAGATCCTCGGCAACGACATCAACTTTGGCATCGGCCCTGCCGGTACCGGCAAGACCTACCTCGCTGTCGCCTGCGCAGTCGATGCGCTGGAGCGTGAGCAGATCCGTCGCATCCTGCTGGTGCGCCCTGCGGTTGAAGCGGGTGAAAAACTCGGCTTCCTGCCCGGCGACCTCGCCCAGAAGATCGACCCGTACTTGCGACCGCTTTACGACGCGCTCTACGAGATGCTCGGCTTCGAGGTCGTTGCCAAGCTGATCGAGAAACAGGTCATTGAAGTGGCACCGCTGGCTTACATGCGCGGACGCACCCTTAATAACAGCTTCATCATTCTCGACGAAAGTCAGAACACCACCGTCGAGCAGATGAAGATGTTCCTGACCCGTATCGGCTTCGGCTCCACCGCCGTGATCACCGGCGACATCACTCAGGTCGACTTGCCCAAGGGCACCAAGTCGGGTCTGACGCATGTCATCGATGTGCTCAAGGACGTGCCGGGCATCAGCTTCACGCACTTCAAGCCCAAGGACGTGGTTCGCCACCCGTTGGTGCAACGCATCGTTGAAGCCTACGAGCGCTTCGATGATCGTTTCAGCGACGGCTCGTCGAGCAACAACAGTTACTCTCGGGACAAGAACCGCGATGCTTGAGCTGGACCTGCAAGTCGCAAGCGAAACCCCTGCGCCGACCGAAGCCCAGTTCCGCCTCTGGTGTGAAATGGGCCTGCGTCAGCGCAGTGCCGACTCCGAACTGACCATCAGACTGGTCGATGAAGTCGAAGGGCGTGAACTCAATCACACCTGGCGGCACAAGGATTACGCCACCAACGTGCTGTCCTTCCCGGCCGACGTACCGGATGACATGCTGGACATCCCGTTGCTGGGCGATCTGGTCATCTGCGTACCGGTGGTGAATCGCGAAGCGACTGAACAGAACAAGGCCGTGGACGCCCACTGGGCGCACATGGTGATTCATGGCTGTCTTCATCTGCTGGGTTACGACCATATCGATGATGAAGAAGCCGAAGAGATGGAAGCGCTGGAACGAACGTTGCTTGATGAGTTGGGCTATCCCGACCCTTATGCCGACGACGACACCGAACCTCAACATTCAGAAACATCAAGCAAGGACCACGAGTAAGGGCTATGAGCGAAGACCGATCGAGCAACGGACAAAAGTCATGGCTGGGTAAACTGACCCAGGCTTTTGTCCATGAGCCGAAAAACCGCCAGGAGCTGCTTGAGCTGCTGCGCGAAGCCCACCAGAACAAATTGCTGGACAGCGAAGCGCTGGCCATCGTCGAGGGAGCCATCCAGGTTGCCGACCTGCAGGTACGCGACATCATGGTGCCGCGCTCGCAGATGATCAGCATCAAGGCGACCCAGACACCCCGCGAATTCCTTCCCGCCGTCATCGATGCCGCGCACTCGCGCTATCCGGTGATCGGCGAAAGTCATGACGACGTCCTCGGCGTGCTGCTGGCCAAGGATCTGCTGCCGCTGATCCTCAAGCCCGACGGCGACAGTGACGATGTCAAGAAACTGCTGCGCCCGGCGACCTTCGTGCCGGAGTCCAAGCGTCTCAACGTTCTGTTGCGCGAATTCCGCGCCAACCACAACCACATGGCCATCGTCATCGACGAGTACGGCGGTGTGGCAGGTCTGGTGACGATTGAAGACGTGCTGGAACAGATCGTCGGCGACATCGAAGACGAGCATGACGTCGAGGAAGACAGTTTCATCAAGCCGCTGCCCAGCGGTGACTTCCTGGTCAAGGCACTCACGCCGGTCGAAAACTTCAACGAGTTCTTCGACAGCGAGTTTTCCGACGAAGAGTTCGACACCGTCGGCGGCCTCGTGATGAATGCTTTCGGCCACCTGCCCAAGCGCAACGAAATCACCGAAATCGGTGCCTATCGTTTCCGCATCCTGAGCGCAGACAGCCGTCGCATCCACTTGCTGCGTCTGAGCCCCATCAATCGCCCGTAAAACCACCCTGATGCCGCTTTAAGGAACCTACATGCGCTGGATTACGCGTCCCGGCTGGCCCGGCAACCTGCTGGCCGTCGTCGCTGGCGGACTCACGACCCTGGCATTGGCACCGTTCAATGCCTGGCCACTGATCCTGGTGGCAGTCGCGGTGTTTTATCTGGGGCTGCGCGAACTGAGTCCGCGCCAGGCGCTGGGACGCGGCTGGTGCTACGGCTTCGGTCTGTTCGGCGCTGGTACCAGCTGGATCTACGTCAGCATTCACACCTACGGCGGCGCTTCGGTGCTGCTGGCCGGGTTGTTGATGCTGGCGTTCATCGCCGCCATCGCACTGTTCTTCGCCCTTCCCGCCTGGGTCTGGGCGCGCTGGCTGCGGCGTAACGAAGCGCCGTTGGCCGATGCGCTGGCGTTCTCTGCACTGTGGTTGGGCCAGGAAGCTTTTCGCGGCTGGTTCCTTACCGGTTTCCCCTGGCTGTATTCCGGCTACAGCCAGCTCGACGGACCGCTGGCAGGACTTGCACCGGTGGGCGGCGTCTGGCTGATTTCCTTCGCACTGGGCCTGACCGCTGCATTGCTGTGCAACCTGCACCGCTTGCGGGCGCGCAAGTCGTTTCTGGCGATTGGCGTGCTGCTGTTGCTGGCCCCCTGGGTCGCCGGACTGGCACTCAAGGGCTATGCCTGGACATCACCGTCCGGCAAGCCACTCAAAGTGGTCACCCTGCAGGGCAACATCGAGCAAAGCATGAAGTGGGACCCGCAGAAGCTTAACGACCAGTTGGCGCTGTACCGCGACATGACCTTCAGGTCGCAACAGGCCGACCTGATCGTATGGCCGGAAACCGCCGTACCTGTGCTCAAGGAAAGCGCCGAAGGCTATCTGTCGATGATGGGCAAATTCGCCTCCGAGCGTGGCGCGGCGCTGATCACTGGCGTGCCAGTACGCGAACTGACCGGGCGTGGCGAATACCGTTACTACAACGGCATCACCGTGGTCGGCCAGGGTGACGGCACCTATTACAAGCAGAAACTCGTTCCATTCGGCGAATACGTGCCGCTGCAGGACGTATTACGCGGTTTGATCGCGTTCTTCGACCTGCCGATGTCGGACTTCGCCCGAGGCCCGGACGATCAGGCACTGCTGCAGGCCAAGGGTTATCACATCGCACCCTTCATCTGCTACGAAGTGGTCTATCCCGAGTTTGCCGCAGGCCTGTCGGCCCAGAGCGATCTGTTGCTGACGGTCAGTAACGACACCTGGTTCGGCACTTCGATCGGCCCGCTGCAGCATTTGCAGATGGCCCAGATGCGCGCGCTTGAAGCCGGACGCTGGATGATCCGCGCTACCAACAATGGCGTGACAGGACTCATCGATCCGTTCGGCAGGATCACCGTGCAGATTCCGCAGTTCGAGCGTGGCGTGTTGTATGGCGACGTAGTGCCGATGCAAGGCCTGACGCCTTACCTGCACTGGCGTTCGTGGCCTCTGGCGGTTGTCTGCCTGCTGCTGTTTGGCTGGGCCTTGCTCGCAGCTCGCATCTCCAAGACGGTCTGATCGGGCTTCAGAGCAATCCCGGACTGCGGGATTGCTCCTGGCTGCTGCCTAAGGGTAAATCAGCGGATAGACCAGCAAGCCCATCGCTTCGTTGAGCAACACGCCGCTCTGCATGAACACCCGGTTCTCCGGCAGCCAGCCGCCGAACGGCCGGGCATTGTCCACGCCCAGAAAACCCACGGGCGCACCCACCACGGTAAAACCGGCCTTCTCGAAACTCCAGCGCGCCCTCGGCATGTGCCAGGCCTGCGTCACCAGCACGACTCGCTTGATGCCCTGGGGCTGAAGAATACCGGCGGTCAGCGTAGCGTTTTCCCAGGTCGTCCGGCTCAGACCTTCCTGCCAGCGCACGGCGACGCCGAAATCATCCTGCAGCGACTGCGCCATGATCGCCGCTTCACTGGGAGGCTCGTCATAGTGCAGGCCGCCCGTTGTCAGCACGGGCAGCCCGGACGCCTTGGACAGGCGCGCCGCCAGCCGCAGCCGCTCCAGACCAATACCCGTGGGTACATCGCCGCCCCAGGTCGGCGAGTTGCGCTCGCGCCCGCTGCCCAGCACCACAATCGCGTCGGCCTGCTGTGCCAGACTCGCCCACTGGGCCTGCGGCAGAGGCGCAACCTGCTCCATGCTGCCTGCGCCCCATTCCACGACAACCGGCAGGCTCATCAGCCACAACCCGCCAAGGCCGATCACGAAGCACACGGCAGCAATACGCGGCCGCGAACGTCGCAACCACCAGGCAAGAATCAGCAATAGAAATAGAATGCCGGGAGGCAGAAGAAGGGTCTTGAGCAGGTAACGCAAAGGCATCGGACATCTCCAGAGATGCCCGAAGCCTAAAAGGTTTGAAGCTAAGCAACAATGCTTAAAAGGCAGGCCCGCAGCCTGCCGGGGGAAAGACTGATCGTCGTATCAGTTGTTGCGGCCTGACCGCATCGATGACCTGCCACGCTTTCGATCTTTCAGCCAGATGATAGTGGCTGATTGTCCAGGCGCCCTGGCCAAACTGGTCTGCTCCGGTGATCGCGTGAAACTGCCCTTTGACTTACCCTTGACAGCCCCGTTTGCCGCCATCGTGCCTTTTTCAAGGTAGGCCTCGATCAGCTCGAACTCGGCACTGCTCAACCCTTTGAGCTCAAGTACGGCAGGCGACTCGTTTCGGAGCCGAACCGCAGTACTTGCCATTTCAAGAGCAAGCCCGAGACGATCGATCAAACGTTCATACAGCTCATAAGTGCTTACAGTGTGCTGCAACTCTGTCATCCGCTCACCTCACTGAAGATAGAACATACCCTCGAGAATGAGCTTAGCGCTGCTGCCGGAACAGGCGGATAAGTGCGACCAACGGCCAGAGACGGCGGTTGGACGGGGCCGTGGCTGCCGCGCATAGCAATCAGGACTCCCTCGATAGACGGCGCTCATGTATGCTACGACGCTTCCTGCCATTCCACTTCCGCTCTCTTGAGCCTGT
Source organism: Pseudomonas sp. AC016 (assembly GCF_979253365.1). Classification (NCBI taxonomy): domain Bacteria; kingdom Pseudomonadati; phylum Pseudomonadota; class Gammaproteobacteria; order Pseudomonadales; family Pseudomonadaceae; genus Pseudomonas; species Pseudomonas sp. AC016. Next base: position 4,004,000 of record NZ_CEEDCC010000001.1, on the reverse strand, counting down.
ACGCACCGCACAGACAGTTGCAATTGTCCGGCAAGCGGTGCAGACCTGACTCGGCGAAGCAATGAAGAGGTCAAGGGTCACTAATCTTTAGTCAAAAGTAGCCATGCACGAACTCTATCAGCCCCGCGAAATCGAAGCCGCCGCCCAGACCTTCTGGGAAGAGCAAAAGTCTTTTGAAGTCAGTGAACAGCCAGGCAAGGAAACCTACTATTGCCTGTCGATGTTCCCTTACCCCAGCGGCAAGCTGCACATGGGTCATGTGCGCAACTACACCATCGGTGATGTGATCTCCCGCTACCAGCGCATGCTGGGCAAGAACGTCCTGCAGCCACTGGGCTGGGACGCTTTCGGCATGCCGGCGGAAAACGCGGCCATCGACAACAACGTCGCACCGGCCAAGTGGACCTACGAAAACATCGATTACATGAAGACCCAGCTCAAGAGCCTGGGTCTGGCCATCGACTGGTCGCGTGAAATCACCACCTGCAAGCCTGACTACTATCGCTGGGAACAATGGCTGTTCACTCGCCTGTTCGAAAAAGGCGTGATCTACCGCAAGAACGGCACCGTGAACTGGGACCCCGTCGATCAGACCGTTCTGGCCAACGAGCAGGTCATCGACGGTCGCGGCTGGCGTTCGGGCGCGCTGATCGAGAAGCGCGAAATCCCGATGTACTACTTCAAGATCACCGCCTACGCGGATGAGCTGCTGGAGAGCCTCGACGAATTGCCGGGCTGGCCTGAACAGGTCAAGACCATGCAGCGCAACTGGATCGGCAAATCCCGCGGCATGGAAGTGCAGTTCCCGTACGACCAGACCAGCATCGGCGAAGCCGGCACGCTGAAAGTCTTCACCACCCGTCCCGACACGCTGATGGGCGCGACCTACGTGGCAGTGGCCGCCGAGCACCCGCTCGCGACCCTGGCGGCGAAGGAAGACGCGCAACTGCAAGCGTTCATCGATGAATGCAAGGGCGGCAGCGTTGCTGAAGCGGACGTTGCCACTCAGGAAAAGAAAGGCCTGCCGACCTCGCTGTTCGTCGAGCACCCGCTGACCGGCGAGAAGCTGCCGGTCTGGGTCGCCAACTACGTATTGATGCATTACGGCGACGGCGCGGTCATGGCTGTGCCTGCACACGACGAGCGTGACTTCGAATTCGCCACCAAGTATCACCTGCCGATCAAGGCCGTAGTGCGCACCAGCGCAGGCGACGAAAGCCCCGCGCCGTGGCAGGAAGCCTATGGCGAGCACGGACCGCTGATCAATTCGGGCGAATTCGACGGCCTGGACTTCACCGCTGCGTTCGACGCGATGGAAGCTGCGCTGGTCAGGAAAGGCCTGGGCCAGTCACGCACCCAGTTCCGCCTGCGCGACTGGGGCATCAGCCGCCAGCGCTACTGGGGCTGCCCGATCCCGATCGTGCACTGCGACACCTGTGGTGACGTGCCGGTCCCTGAAGATCAATTGCCCGTGGTGTTGCCGGAAGATGTGGTGCCGGACGGCGCAGGTTCGCCGCTGGCGCGCATGCCCGAGTTCTACGAGTGCAAGTGCCCGAAATGCGGCGCACCGGCCAAGCGTGAAACCGACACCATGGACACCTTCGTCGAGTCCTCCTGGTACTACGCACGCTACGCTTCCCCGCATTACGAGGGTGGCCTGGTCGAGCCAAACGCCGCCAACCACTGGCTGCCGGTCGATCAGTACATCGGCGGTATCGAACACGCCATCCTGCACCTGCTGTACGCACGCTTCTTCCACAAGCTGATGCGCGACGAAGGTCTGGTGACGTCCAACGAGCCGTTCAAGAACCTGCTGACCCAGGGCATGGTCAACGCAGAAACCTACTTCCGCATGGAAACCAGCGGCAAGAAGACCTGGATCAACCCGGCCGATGTGACGCTCGAGCGTGACGCCAAGGCCAAGGTCATCAGTGCCAGACTGACCAGCGACGGTCTGCCGGTTGAAATCGGCGGCACCGAAAAAATGTCGAAGTCGAAGAAAAACGGCATCGACCCGCAGACCATGATCGATCAGTACGGCGCAGATACCTGCCGCCTGTTCATGATGTTCGCCTCGCCACCTGACATGAGCCTGGAATGGTCCGATTCCGGCGTTGAAGGCTCGAGCCGCTTCCTGCGTCGCGTCTGGCGTCTGGCACAGGCCCATGTCGCACAGGGTGTGTCCGGCAAGCTGGATACGGCCGCGTTGAGCGATGATCAGAAGGCTATCCGCCGTTCGATTCATCAGGCGATCAAACAGGCGAGCCAGGATATTGGTCAGAACCAGAAGTTCAACACTGCCATTGCCCAGGTGATGACGCTGATGAACGTGCTGGAAAAAGTCCCGCAAGCTACTGCGCAGGATCGCGCCCTGCTTCAGGAAGGACTGGAAACCGTCACCCTGCTGCTGGCGCCGATCACGCCGCACATCAGCCACGAGCTGTGGAAGGAACTGGGCCACACAACGCCAGTCATTGATGCAGGCTGGCCTGCGCTGGATGAAAGCGCTCTGGTGCAGGACACGCTGCAACTGGTGATCCAGGTCAACGGCAAGCTGCGCGGTCACATCGAGATGCCCGCCAGCGCCAGCCGCGAAGAAGTGGAAGCCGCTGCCCGGGTCAACGAGAACGTACTGCGCTTCATTGATGGCCTGACGATCCGCAAGGTCATCGTTGTGCCAGGAAAACTGGTCAATATCGTCGCAAGCTGATGAGATCGGGCACCCGGCAGACCGGGTGCCGAACATATTTCCAAGGGACGCGAAGTCGGCCCACAAGGATTCAAGGGGAGCATCAAGATGATCAAACGCAATTTGCTGGTGATGGGCCTTGCCGTTCTGCTGAGCGCCTGCGGCTTTCATCTGCGTGGCACCGGCACGACCGATCTGGCCATCAAGGAACTGGATGTCAGCGCGCGCAATGCCTACGGCGAAACCGTTACCCAGCTCACGCGTGTACTGACCAGCTCCGGCGTGAAGGTCTACACCGGCGCGCCGTACAAGCTGGTGCTGGTCAACGAAGCCGAAACACAACGTAACGCCAGCTTCAGCGGCTCGGGCCGTTCGGCCGAGTACCAGCTGACCACGACGCTCAACTATGAAGTGCGTGGCGAGAAAGACCGCTTCCTGCTCGGCGACAAGGTCAGCGTGGACCGTTCCTACGTACACGATGGCAACAACCTGACCGGCTCCGATCAGGAAGCGGCTCAGGTACGTGGCGAAATGCGCAACGAGCTGATTCAGAGAATGATGGCGCGCCTGCAGCAACTGACGCCGTCTCGTCTGGACGAACTGCAGGCCAAGGCCGACGCAGTTGCCAAGGCTGAGGCCGACGCTCTGGAAGAAGCTCAGCGCATTCGTGACTCAACACCTCAACAGTCGCCTGTTGAAATCCCGAACAGGTAAATGTCCGGGGGTCGGTTCGCCGGCCCCGGCATCCTTTCGACGATGAAACTCGCCCCCGCCCAACTCGGCAAACACCTGCAAGGTACGCTCGCACCGGTCTACGTGATCAGTGGTGACGACCCGTTGCTCTGCCAGGAAGCTGCCGACGCCATCCGCACAGCGGCCCGCCAGCAAGGTTTCGACGAACGCCAGGTGTTCAGCGCCGATGCCAGCTTTGACTGGGGTACGCTGCTGCAGGCCGGCGCCAGCATGTCGCTGTTTGCCGAACGTCGCCTTCTGGAGCTGCGTCTGCCTTCCGGCAAGCCCGGTGACAAGGGTGCCGCTGCACTGATCGAATACTGCGCCCGGCCTGCCGAAGACACGCTGCTTCTGATCAGCCTGCCCAAGCTCGACGGCAGCGCGCAGAAAACCAAATGGGGCAAGGCGCTGGTCGAAGGCGCGCAAACCCAGTTTGTGCAGATCTGGCCCGTAGACATCGGCCAGTTGCCGCAATGGATTCGTCAGCGCCTGTCACAGGCAGGGCTTGCGGCAACTCAGGATGCGGTCGAACTGATTGCCGCACGTGTCGAAGGCAACCTGCTGGCCGCTGCGCAGGAAATCGAAAAGCTCAAGCTGATGGCCGAGGACGGGCAGATTACCGTCGAAACCGTACAGGCGGCGGTGGCCGACAGTGCGCGTTTTGATGTGTTCGGCCTGACCGATGCCGTACTCAATGGCGAAGCGGCACATGCCTTGCGCATGCTGGAAGGGCTTCGCGGCGAAGGGGTCGAAACGCCGGTGATTCTCTGGGCGCTCACCCGCGAGCTGCGTGCGCTGGCTAACATGTCCCTGCAATTCAGCCAGGGCGTGCCGATGGACAAGATATTCAGCTCAGCCCGTCCGCCGGTCTGGGACAAACGCAAACCGCTGATGAGCAAGGCCCTGCAACGTCATTCAGCGAAGCGCTGGAGCCAGTTGCTCATGGATGCGCAACGTATCGATGCGCAGATCAAGGGTCAGGCAGCAGGCTCGCCATGGAGCAGCCTGAGTCGGCTGGCGCTGTTGATGGCCGGACAACGATTGCCGTTGCCAGCGGAGTGACCCCGTGTCAGACGCATTCTTTCAGCTGTTTTTCGAAATCCCGCTTCGTTATATCTGCTATCCCATCGGCTGGCCTATCGTGCGGATCGTGACGTGGGGTAAATACCCGAAGAAAGGCTCCTGGCTCAAAGACAACTGGCAAGCCGGATGGACCAGCGCCACCGGATTCGTGATTCTGGTGTTTTCTATCGTCGCACTGTTCGTGCATTGAGCAAGTGGGTGCCGTCAGCAACGGCATACACCCGCCAACCGAAGCGCAGCCGTCCTGAAAAAAAACGGTTTTTCAGCAGCCCGCGACACCCCGTCACTCCCTGCCCTTTTTACTTATCCCCTTCATTCAGGCTAAATGGCGGGGTTGATCACTCGACACGAACGGAACCTGTGATGTCTCAACGACGCACAACAACGGTCTGGATTGCCTGCTTTGCAGTGCTGTTCAGTCTGCTGGCCATGCCACTGTCACCCAGCACGCCACGCGTGACCGGGGAGCAGGTGCTGTGGGGGACGTTCTGTGGTGGCGGCGGCACGCGGCTGGTCGCCATTCCGTTGATTGAAGCCTCGCAGGGCATGCCTGACGGGCAACAACATCAGTCCGCGATGCAGCATTGTCCGTGCTGCTCGGGATCGGTGTTCGTGGTCATTGCGCCCGGCTTCAGCCACGGGCTGGTGGCGCGTCTGGAGCCCGAGCGCTTCGCGCCTGCGATTTTTCTGATCCACGCTTCGCCGCGCCTGCAATGGCCGAGCGCCAATCCGCGAGCCTCTCCGCCGGTCTGATACACCGTTTGTTCGTGCCTCGATGCACCTGAATGGATTGACCGGAGAACCCCGATGCTCAAGAAAGCCCTCGTGCTGGCCGCTCTGCTGCTGCCTGCCTGTTTCGCCCACGCTCACCAGTACACCGCTGGCCAGATCATGATCGCCCACCCATGGTCCATGGAGCTGCCGCCCAATGCGCCAACCGTAGCCGCCTATTTCGTGCTCGAAAACAAAGGTGACACAGGCGACCGACTGCTAGGCGTCGACACCCCGATCGCAGGTCAGGCCCAACTGCATGAACACATTCAGGCAGATGGCCTGATGAAAATGCAGCAGGTGCAGACCGTAGACGTGCCTGCCGGGGCGACCGTGACCTTCGCGCCCATGGCCTGGCACGTGATGCTGCTGGACATCAAAGACCGCTCGAAGCTGCTCGTCGGACAACGCTTTCCAATGACACTGCATTTCGAGAAGGCCGGAGATGTTCAGGTGCAGGTCGTGGTACAAAAGCAGGCACCCGAACACCAGCACTGAGTAGCCTTCCAGATTGAGCGCCATGCGCCGAGACCGCGAACAATCAGACGTCCCAGGTAAACACCGGGGTGCGTGGCTGAGCCTGTTCGCCATGTTGATGATCTTCATCGGTCCACTGATTTCCCAGTCGATGCCGATGAATCAGCACGCCGGTATGTCGATGCCGCCTGCCATGTCGATGGACATGGGCAGTTCGGCAGACACCCATGCTCATCACGGCAGTGAACACGCCACTGCGACTGATGCAGGCGCGAGCGACCATGCGCTGTGGGCCAAATGCGGTTACTGCACGCTGCTGTTCAGTTGCCCTGCGCTTCCCTATGTCCCGGTGCTGGTCGCAGCGGCTCCGCCCGGGCATGCAGACTTTTTCGCAGCGCAGCCCCTGCTCGGGCATGCGCGGCGAGCGATCTTCCCCAATGCCCGGAGTCGGGCACCCCCAACGCTGTTCACAGCCTGAAACCAGAAAATTTCATGACCGTACGCAGCCAGCGGCTGCGCGCAGGTTGTGCTGTGTTATCCCTATTCGGGAGCGTTGACCGTGTCAAAACCCACCGTTTCTTTCTATAACCTGGCCTGGCGATGGCATTTTTACGCCGGATTGTTTGTTGCGCCCTTCATGATTCTGTTGTCGCTGACCGGGATGATTTACCTGTTCAAGCCGCAGCTCGACAACCTGATGTACAGCGATTTGCTGAGCGTGACACCTGCTCACCATCAGATCAGTGCCGATGAGTTGCAACAGCGCGTACTGAGCACTTACCCACAGGCTGCCATCAGCAAGTATTTCCCACCCGTGAGCGCCGAAGGCAGCGCGCAGTTCGTGATTCTTGATGAGGGCCGTGAGGTAAACGTCTTCGTCGATCCGTATCGCGGTGAAATCCTGGGCACTCAGGACGCAAAGCAGAACCTGCAGGCCATTGCCCGCGCGCTGCATGGCGAGCTGATGATCGGCACTGTCGGTGACCGGCTGATCGAACTGGCGGCAGGCTGGGGCATCATGCTGGTGATTTCCGGGCTGTACCTCTGGTGGCCACGGGGCTCACGCGTCGCAGGCGTGCTATGGCCCCGGCTGACTGCGCGAGGTCGCGTGCTGTGGAAGGACCTGCATGCGGTGACTGGCTTCTGGGGATCACTGATTCTGCTGTTCATGCTGCTCAGCGGCATGACCTGGACCGGCATGTGGGGCAAACAGTACGCAGCGGTCTGGAATACCTTCCCGGCTGCAATGTGGACCGATGTGCCGAAGTCCACGCAAATGGCCGGCGAACTCAACACCGCCAGCACCCAGACCGTGCCGTGGGCAATGGAAAACACACCGATGCCGCAATCGACCGGTGAGCATGCCGAGCACATGCATCAGCACGGCATGTCGACAGAGCCGGCAGCGCCGAAGATCAGCCTGCAACAGGTGGTCGACATCGCAACCGCCAAGGGCATCGAGCCTGGCTACAGCATCACTGCTCCCAAGACTGCCGAAGGCGTGTTTACCGTATCGGTGTTTGCCGATGATCCACGCAACGACGCCACCCTGCATATCGACCAGTACAACGGCAAGGTGCTGGCTGATGTGGGCTGGCAGGATTACAGCCTGGTTTCACGGGCAACCGAGATGGGCGTGATGCTGCACGAAGGGAAGTTTTTCGGCTGGATCAACCAGTTGCTGATCTTCCTCGCCTGTCTGATGATCCTGCTCAGCGCCGTCAGCGGGCTGGTGATCTGGTGGAAACGTCGTCCCCAGGGCGGCCTCGGCGTACCGCCACTGCGCCACGACCTGCCGCGCTGGAAAACCGCCATGGTGATCATGTTTGGGATTGCGGTCGTGTTTCCGCTGGTTGGAGTTTCGTTGGTGGTCGTCTGGCTATTTGACCGAATAGTTTTCTCCCGCTTTGCTAATTCCTCGGCAGCAGCTTAAATTGCACGCGGCGGGGCCTGAAACCGGCGGGCGGTTTTGTGATGAATTCCTCACCTGACAGGATCAGGTCTCGTTCTTTCAAGTTACAAAAAAGCCGCCTTCGGGCGGCTTTTCTCGTTATGCGCACCCTGCGCACCAATATTGCCCCTCGCTTCGCACCAGCCTCCCCTGCCAGCTCCACTTCAGTGCACTCCGATGGCTGCGACGCTCCCGAAGGCCCGTTCCAAAGCGTTTTCTCAGGCTGGGCACAGCCTTTGCTTGGAAGGCTTCAGAGAGTCGTTCTGCCAATCCAAAAAAAACAGATCAACGGAGCCCGTCCAATGAAACGTCGCAGCCTGATCAAAGCCTTCACCCTGTCCGCATCCATCGCAGCCATGGGCCTTTCATGGACCGTTCAGGCCGCCGAAACCATCAAGGTCGGCATCCTGCATTCGCTTTCCGGCACCATGGCCATTTCCGAGACTTCGCTGAAAGACATGGCGCTGATGACCATTGACGAGATCAATGCGAAAGGCGGCGTGAACGGCAAGATGCTGGAGCCGGTGGTCGTAGACCCGGCCTCCAACTGGCCGCTGTTCGCCGAAAAGGGCCGTCAGCTGCTGACTCAGGACAAGGTCGCCGTGGTGTTCGGCTGCTGGACCTCCGTTTCGCGCAAATCGGTCCTGCCGGTCTTCGAAGAACTCAACGGTCTGTTGTTCTACCCGGTTCAGTACGAAGGCGAAGAGATGTCGCCGAACGTGTTCTACACCGGTGCAGCGCCCAACCAGCAAGCCATTCCTGCGGTCGAGTACGTGATGAGCGAAGACGGCGGCGAAGCCAAGCGCTTCTTCCTGCTGGGCACCGACTACGTCTACCCGCGTACCACCAACAAGATTCTGCGCGCCTTCCTGCATTCCAAAGGCGTGAAGGACAGCGACATCGAAGAGGTCTACACCCCGTTCGGCCACGCCGATTACCAGACCATCGTGGCGAACATCAAGAAGTTCTCCGCTGGCGGCAAGACGGCGGTCATCTCCACCGTCAACGGCGACTCCAACGTGCCGTTCTACAAGGAACTGGCCAACCAGGGCCTGAAAGCCACCGACGTACCGGTCGTGGCTTTCTCGGTCGGCGAAGAAGAACTGCGCGGCATCGACACCAAACCGCTGGTTGGTCACCTCGCGGCCTGGAACTACTTCCAGTCGGTCGAGAACCCGGTCAACAAGAAGTTCGTCGCTGACTGGAAAGCCTACGCCAAGAAGAAAAACCTGCCGGGCGCTGACAAGGCCGTGACCAACGACCCGATGGAAGCCACGTACGTCGGTATCCACATGTGGGCGCAGGCGGTCGAGAAAGCCAAGTCCACCGACGTCGACAAGGTTCGTGAAGCCATGGCCGGACAGACCTTTGCTGCGCCGTCCGGCTTCACCCTGACCATGGACAAGACCAACCATCACCTGCATAAGCCGGTGATGATCGGTGAAGTCGAGGAAAACGGTCAGTTCAACGTGGTCTGGCAGACCAAGGAGCCGATCCGCGCCCAGCCGTGGAGCCCGTACATCCCTGGCAACGACAAGAAGCCGGACCATGCGGTGAAGAGCAACTGATCAGCGCTCATATGATCGTTCCCACGCTCCTGCGTGGGAACGCCGCTCAGGGCGCTCCGCGTCCGCTCTGGAACGTGACGCAGAGCGTCTCGGGCGGCATGCCAATGCGGACCATCGGCACGATCACCCCGCACGAACATGAATCAAGGCCATTGATATGCCCTCTTACCTTTACCGCCTGATCCTCGCCATCACACTGTTGCTGCCTTTCGCGGCGCAGGCCAGTGATGCGGGCGATTTCGCTGCGGCCAGTTCTTCGCAACAGGCAGAATTGCTTGAAGCCTGGGCGGCCAAACCTGTTCCTGAGCGGGTCGAGTTGCTTGAAGCACTGCGCGACGGCCGAGTGGCTGCGGACAGCAGCAAGCGGGCCTGGATCGAGAACAATGACACCTATGTCGCGGTGGACGCCGATGTCCCGGCTGCGGCAGATGCCCCCACACCTGATGAACCGCGCAAGTTGCGCCTGAACAACCGGCTGCGGGGTCTGGTCGAGACCGCGCTGGCCAGCCACCAACTGCTGGCAGCCGATGTAAAGCTACGCATGGCCGCCGCTCTGCAACTGCAGAAAAGTGCGCGCCCTGCGCAACTGGACCTGCTGAGCCAGCGCGTGGCGACCGAAACAGACTCAAGCGTCAAAGACGCACTGACCCTGGCACTGGCCAACCTGCAACTGGTCGACAGCAGCCCCAGCGTGCGCCTTGCCGCTGTGCGCCTGCTGGGCGAAACCGGTGATCCGCTGGCCCGCACCCGCCTTGAATCGTTGCTGTCGCCGGGCGTTGAAACCGACGCGTCGGTGCGCATTGCCGCCGAAACCAGCCTGGCCCAGGTCAAACGCAAACTGATGATCGGTGAGGTCCTTGGTCAGGCGTTCAGCGGCATGTCGCTGGGCTCGATCCTGCTGCTGGCCGCGCTGGGCCTGGCGATCACGTTCGGCCTGCTGGGTGTGATCAACATGGCCCACGGCGAAATGCTGATGCTGGGTGCCTACTCGACCTATGTCGTGCAGTTGATGTTTCAGCGCTACGCACCGAGCGCCATCGAGTTTTACCCATTGGTGGCGCTGCCCGTCGCATTCTTCGTCACGGCACTGATCGGCATGGCACTGGAGCGCACAGTTATTCGTCATCTGTATGGCCGTCCGCTGGAAACCCTGCTCGCCACTTGGGGCATCAGCCTGATGCTGATTCAGGCCGTGCGCCTGGCCTTCGGTGCGCAGAACGTTGAAGTTGCCAACCCGGAATGGTTGTCCGGCGGTATTCAAGTCCTGCCCAATCTGGTGCTGCCTTACAACCGTATAGTGATCATCGCCTTCGCGCTGTTCGTGGTGGTGCTGACCTGGCTGTTGCTGAACAAGACCCGTCTGGGCCTGAACGTGCGCGCCGTTACCCAGAACCGCAATATGGCCGCCTGCTGCGGCGTGCCGACCGGACGCATCGACATGATGGCCTTCGGGCTGGGCTCCGGCATCGCGGGACTGGGCGGCGTCGCCCTGAGCCAGATCGGCAACGTCGGCCCGGACCTGGGCCAGAGCTACATCATCGACTCTTTCCTGGTGGTGGTGCTCGGCGGCGTCGGGCAGCTGGCAGGCAGCGTGATGGCGGCTTTCGGGCTGGGCATCGCCAACAAGATTCTCGAACCGCAAATCGGCGCCGTGCTGGGCAAGATACTGATCCTGGCGCTGATCATTCTGTTTATCCAGAAACGTCCGCAAGGCCTCTTCGCATTGAAAGGACGGGTGATCGACTGATGAGCCAGCCATTGATGGTAACTGCTGCACAAAAGGTCGGCCCCAAAGGCACGCTGACGGTGGGCATTCTGGTACTGGCTGTTTTGCTGGCCATGCCGCTGCTCTCGTTGCTGCCCGCCGATAACAGCCTGCAGGTGTCGGCCTACACCCTGACACTGGTGGGCAAGATTCTCTGCTACGCCATTGTCGCTCTGGCACTGGATCTGGTCTGGGGTTACGCCGGGCTTCTATCGCTGGGTCACGGCCTGTTCTTCGCGCTGGGCGGTTATGCCATGGGCATGTACCTGATGCGCCAGGCGGCGGGTGACGGTCTGCCGGCGTTCATGACCTTCCTGTCGTGGACCGAGCTGCCGTGGTACTGGGCCGGCACCGACAACTTCCTGTGGGCCATGTGTCTGGTGGTTCTGGCACCTGGCCTGTTGGCGCTGGTGTTCGGCTTCTTCGCCTTCCGCTCACGGATCAAGGGCGTGTATTTCTCGATCATGACCCAGGCACTGACCTTCGCGGGCATGCTGTTGTTCTTCCGCAACGAAACCGGTTTCGGCGGCAACAACGGCTTCACCAATTTCCGCAGCATTCTGGGTTTCAGCATCAGTTCGCAGGGCACACGGGCGACGCTGTTTCTGGCGACCGTGATTCTGCTGGTGGTCAGCCTGTACATCGGCTGGCGTCTGGCACAGAGCAAGTTCGGCCGGGTGCTCACCGCCCTGCGCGATGCGGAAAACCGCCTGATGTTCTGCGGCTACGACCCACGCGGCTTCAAGCTGTTCGTCTGGGTCCTGAGCGCGGTCCTGTGCGGACTGGCGGGTGCGTTGTATGTGCCTCAGGTCGGCATCATCAACCCGAGCGAAATGTCACCGACCAACTCCATCGAAGCGGCGGTCTGGGTGGCGCTGGGCGGACGCGGCACGCTGATCGGCCCGCTGCTGGGTGCCGGTCTGGTCAACGGCATGAAGAGCTGGTTCACCGTGGCATTCCCGGAGTACTGGCTGTTCTTTCTCGGCGCGCTGTTCATCATCGTCACGCTCTACTTGCCCAAAGGCGTCATCGGCGTACTGAAGAAAAGGAGCGAGTCATGAAAACCACGCCAACGCCCTCTTTCATGCTGGAGCCGGTGCTGGACCCCAATTCCGATGCAGGCACCAGCCGCGACGCGCTGGGGCTGGGCCAAAGCGCCGGCAAGGGGCTGAACACACGCCACGGCACGATCCTCACTCTGGAAGACATCAGCGTCAGCTTCGACGGTTTCAAGGCGCTCAATGACCTGAACCTGTACATCAGCGTCGGCGAGCTGCGCTGCATCATCGGCCCCAACGGCGCGGGCAAGACCACGCTGATGGACGTGATCACCGGCAAGACCCGGCCCAGCCACGGCAAGGCCTGGTTCGGCGAAACGCTGGACCTGACGCAGATGAGCGAAGTGCAGATCGCCCAGGCCGGGATCGGCCGCAAGTTTCAGAAGCCCACCGTGTTCGAAGCACTGAGCGTGTTCGAAAACCTGGAACTGGCGCAGAAGACCGACAAGTCGGTATGGGCCAGCCTGCGGGCGCACCTGAACGGCGAACAGCGCGACCGCATCAACGAGGTACTGGAAACCATTCGCCTGACAGGCTCCGTGCAGCGCCCGGCGGGGCTGCTGTCACACGGTCAGAAGCAGTTTCTGGAAATCGGCATGCTGCTCGTTCAGGACCCGCAATTGCTGCTGCTCGATGAGCCAGTCGCAGGCATGACCGATGCCGAAACCGAATTCACCGCCGAACTGTTCAAAAGCCTGGCGGGCAAGCATTCGCTGATGGTGGTCGAGCACGACATGGGCTTCGTGGGTTCGATTGCCGACCATGTGACCGTACTGCACCAGGGCAGCGTACTGGCCGAAGGCTCATTGAACGACGTGCAGGCAGACGAACGCGTGATCGAGGTGTACCTGGGCCGTTGAGGCTGACGTGATCGCTCCCACTCCACGCTCATCGTTATACGCAAGTCATTTGGCTACCCAGTGAGGCAGCGGCACTGATGCGCTTTTGTAGCGCGATGGCATGAACACCGCAGAACGCGACGTGGGTGAAGGCTGAGTCCTGGCGCTGATTCGGGGGGCAATCGGCATGGATGCCGATTGAGCTGCACTGGGCCATGGATGGCCCATTTGCAGCGACCCCCGAATCAGTGTCAGGACGAAGGAACCCCGGCGAAGCCGGGGCCGGAACCGGAGCAAAAGGCTTTGCTTACTTTGGCCTCTCAAAGTAAGTCGCCGAGGGGCGAAAAGGTGACTTGAGCCATGCGCTCGGCTCACTGAGTCCGCAGTCTGTGCCATTTGTGACGCGGAGCATAACGGCGACCACGCTGTAACAGAAGAGAACATGAACCATGCTGCAGGTCGAAAAGCTTCATCAATATTACGGCGGCAGCCACATTCTGCGTGGCCTGTCCTTTGACGTGAAGGTCGGTGAAGTCACCTGCCTGCTGGGCCGCAACGGCGTGGGCAAGACCACTTTGCTGCGGGTGCTGATGGGCCTGTTACCGTCGAAGGAAGGCTCGGTGCAATGGGAAGGCAAGGCCATCACCGGCTTCAAGCCCCACCAGCGTGTGCACGCCGGTATTGCTTACGTACCGCAGGGCCGGGAAATCTTCGGACGGCTGACCGTCGAGGAAAACCTGCTGATGGGCCTGTCGCGCTTTCCCGGCTCGGAAGCCAAAGAGGTGCCTGCGTTCATCTACGAGCTGTTCCCGGTGCTGCTGCAAATGAAGCACCGCCGTGGCGGCGACCTGTCGGGCGGCCAGCAGCAACAATTGGCGATTGGTCGCGCACTGGCCAGCCGCCCTCGCCTGCTGATTCTCGATGAGCCTACCGAAGGCATTCAGCCGTCGGTGATCAAGGAAATCGGCGCGGTCATCAAGAAACTGGCCGAGCGCGGCGACATGGCGATTCTGCTCGTAGAGCAGTTCTATGACTTCGCCGCTGAACTGGCGGACCAGTATCTGGTGATGTCCCGGGGTGAAATCGTCCAGCAGGGCCGTGGCGAGAACATGGAAGCCGAAGGCGTTCGCGGACTGGTCACTATTTGATGCGCCAATCCGTTATCGTGCAATCCTCGACACAGAATTGAAGACGCCATGAATCTGCCTGCCAATACCGCCCTGTTCACGCCCAGCTGGCACGCCGAGCTGGAGCTGGGGTATGGGCGTTTTGACGACAGCACGCGGCCGGTTCAGCGACGCCACAAAGGCCCGCTGCGGGTGCAAAAACATCTTTATGCCGAAGGCCCCGAGGTGTGTCAGCACATCATCGTCCACCCGCCCGGCGGTATCGCGGGCGGCGACCGTCTGGATATCTCGGCCAACGTCGGCACCGACGCCTGGGCGCAGTTGACCAGCCCCGGCGCAGCCAAATGGTATCGCGCGGCAAGCCCGGCGTTTCAGCAACTGGAACTGCAGGTCGAGCCCGGTGCGACGCTGGAGTGGCTGCCTCAGGAAACCATCGTGTTCTGCAACGCCCAGGCCGAACTGACCACGCGCATCGAGCTGCGCGGTGACGCGAAGCTCTGTTACTGGGACGTCGTGGCGCTGGGCCGTCCGGCCAGTGGCGAGCGTTTCGAGCACGGGCATCTTCAGTCCGCGCTGGATATCCGCCGCGACGGCACATTGATCTGGCACGAACGTCAACGCATTATCGGGGGCGACGGGCTGCTGGATTCCCCGGTCGGGCTGGATGGCCATACGGTGTTTGCCACATTGCTGATCACCGGCGAGGTGGACAGCGAATTGCTTGAAGCCTGCCGCAGCCTTTCGATGCCCAATCCGGTACGTAGTGATCTGACCCAGGTGCCGGGGCTGGTCGTGGCGCGCTGTCTGGCCAACGAAGCCTTGCATGCGAGAGCCTGGCTGATCGAAGTCTGGAAAAAACTGCGTCCGGCATTGCTGGGACGCGAGGCGGTGACGCCAAGAATCTGGAATACATGAAGTTGGGCAGACGCCTCCCCCAAAAGCGCCAACAACGACTGCACAGCAACCCGAACACCACGACACGGAAACCCCATGGACCTGACGCCACGCGAAAAAGACAAGCTGCTGATTTTCACTGCCGGACTGGTTGCCGAACGGCGCCTGGCGCGTGGAGTGAAGCTCAACTATCCGGAAGCCATGGCCTACATCTCCGCAGCGCTGCTTGAAGGCGCACGTGACGGCCAGACGGTGGCCGACCTGATGCATTACGGCACGACGCTGCTGACCCGCGAGCAAGTGATGGAAGGCATCCCGGAAATGATTCCGGAGATTCAGGTGGAAGCGACGTTCCCGGACGGGACCAAACTGGTCACCGTGCATCAGCCGATTGCCTGAGGACACCCGCATGCAAGACGTGATTCGCGATGCGCTGCCGGAAGATTTGCCCGGCATTCTCGCCATCTACAACGACGCGGTGCTCAACACCACCGCCATCTGGAACGAACAGCCGGTCGATCTGGCCAACCGTCAGGCGTGGTATGCCTCCCGCCAGACCCAGGCCTACCCGATTCTGGTCGCCGTGGATGCGGCAGGCGAAGTGCTGGGTTACTCATCGTTCGGCGACTGGCGTCCTTTCGAGGGCTTCCGTCATACGGTCGAGCACTCGGTGTACGTACGCGCCGATCAACGTGGCAAGGGCCTGGGGCCAAAACTGATGTCGGCCTTGATCGAACGCGCCCGCACCTGCGACAAACACATGATGGTCGCCGCCATCGAAAGCGGTAACGCGGCCTCGATTGCCCTGCACGAACGCCTGGGTTTCACGACCACCGGCCAGATGCCGCAGGTCGGCACCAAGTTCGGTCGCTGGCTGGACCTGACCTTCATGCAACTGGACCTGTCGCCCGGCGCTCGGGCGCCAGCCTCGCAAGCCCCCAAATCCGTATAACCGAGAGCCTTCCATGAACCCAGCACAGTTGCGTCGCGTCACCGCTGAAAGCTTCGCGCATTACCGTCAGGGTCTGGCGCAACTGCTGTTCGACACCGTCCATGACGGCGCATCGGTCGGGTTCATGGCTGATCTGACGCTGGAGCAGGCGCTCCGCTGGTGTGACGGTTTAAGAGCTGACGTTGCGTCAGGCGACCTGTTGCTGTGGGTCGTGGTCGACAATGAACGCCTGCAGGCCAGCGCACAGCTTGCGCTGTGCCAGAAGCCCAACGGGCTCAACCGTGCCGAGGTGCAGAAGTTGATGGTGTCGCCTGCCGCACGCGGCCACGGTCTGGGCAGGCAACTGATGGAGGCGGTCGAACAGGCCGCCGTGAAACTCAAGCGCGGCCTGCTGCACCTGGACACCGAAGCAGGCTCGACGGCGGAAGCCTTCTATCGCTCGATGGCTTACACCCGCGTGGGCGAACTGCCTGACTACTGCGCCACACCGGACGGTCGCTACCGACCGACTGCCATTTATTTCAAAACCTTGGGGCAACCGACATGATCCCTGGCCAATACCAGATCCAGCCCGGCGAGATCGAACTCAACGCCGGCCGCCGTACCCTGAGCCTGACCGTCGCCAACAGTGGTGATCGTCCAATTCAGGTGGGCTCGCACTTTCACTTTTTCGAAACCAACGATGCGCTGACCTTCGACCGTGCCGCCAGCCGCGGCATGCGCCTGAACATTCCGGCCGGCACTGCCGTACGCTTCGAGCCTGGGCAGGCACGCGAGGTTGAACTCGTGGACCTTGCAGGGTTGCGCAAGGTGTACGGGTTTGCCGGTCGGGTAATGGGCGAGCTGGATTGAATCAAGGCACAGGCTCGGGTCGTTCTTGCTCAAAGCGCGGGAGCGATCAGTGTGAGGCCAATAAAGTACTCAAGGAATCACCATGAAGATTTCCAGACAAGCCTACGCCGACATGTTCGGCCCTACGGTTGGCGACAAGGTTCGCCTGGCCGACACCGAGCTGTGGATCGAGGTCGAGAAGGACTTCACCACCTACGGTGAAGAAGTGAAATTCGGCGGCGGCAAGGTCATTCGTGACGGCATGGGCCAGGGCCAGTTGCTGGCGGCCGAGGTGGTCGACACGTTGATCACCAATGCGCTGATCATCGATCACTGGGGCATCGTAAAAGCCGACGTCGGCCTCAAGAACGGTCGCATCGCCGCCATCGGCAAGGCAGGCAACCCGGACATCCAGCCCGACGTGACCATCGCGGTCGGCGCAGCCACTGAAGTGATCGCAGGCGAAGGCATGATCCTCACCGCAGGCGGCGTCGATACGCACATCCACTTCATCTGCCCGCAGCAGATCGAAGAAGCCTTGATGAGCGGCGTGACCACCATGATCGGCGGCGGCACCGGCCCGGCAACCGGCACCAACGCCACGACCGTTACACCTGGCCCCTGGCACATGGCGCGCATGCTGCAGGCCGCTGACGCCTTCCCGATGAACATCGGCCTGACCGGCAAGGGCAACGTCAGCCTGCCCGGCCCTCTGATCGAGCAGGTCAAGGCTGGTGCAATCGGCCTCAAGCTGCACGAAGACTGGGGCACCACGCCCGCCGCCATCGACAACTGCCTGAGCGTGGCCGACGAATACGACGTGCAGGTGGCGATTCACACTGACACGCTGAACGAGTCGGGCTTTGTCGAGACCACGCTCGCCGCGTTCAAGAACCGTACGATCCACACCTACCACACCGAAGGTGCCGGTGGCGGCCACGCGCCCGACATCATCAAGGCCTGCGGCTCACCCAACGTGCTGCCCAGTTCGACCAACCCGACCCGGCCGTTCACCCGCAACACCATCGACGAGCACCTGGACATGCTCATGGTCTGCCATCACCTGGACCCGAGCATCGCTGAAGACGTCGCTTTCGCGGAAAGCCGCATCCGTCGCGAAACCATTGCCGCCGAAGACATCCTCCACGACCTGGGCGCATTTTCGATGCTCAGCTCCGACAGCCAGGCCATGGGCCGGGTTGGCGAGGTGATCATGCGCACCTGGCAGACTGCCGACAAGATGAAGAAGCAGCGCGGTCCGCTGCCTCAGGACGGTCCCGGCAACGACAACTTCCGCGCCAAGCGTTACATCGCCAAGTACACCATCAACCCAGCCATCACCCACGGCATCAGCCATGAAGTGGGCTCCATTGAAGTGGGCAAATGGGCGGATCTGGTGCTGTGGCGCCCGGCGTTCTTCGGCGTCAAACCA
This sequence comes from Pseudomonas sp. AC016, assembly GCF_979253365.1. Lineage (NCBI taxonomy): Bacteria > Pseudomonadati > Pseudomonadota > Gammaproteobacteria > Pseudomonadales > Pseudomonadaceae > Pseudomonas > Pseudomonas sp. AC016. Next base: position 3,985,831 of record NZ_CEEDCC010000001.1, on the reverse strand, counting down.
ACCCTGATCCTCAAGGGCGGTGCCATTGCCGCCAGCCTGATGGGCGACGCCAACGCCTCGATCCCGACACCGCAACCCGTCCACTACCGCCCGATGTTCGCCAGCTACGGCAGCTCTCTGCACGCCACCAGCATGACCTTCATCAGCCAGGCCGCGTTCGACGCAGGCGTGCCGGAGTCATTGGGTTTGAAGAAGCAGATAGGCGTGGTCAAGGGCTGCCGCACCGTGCAGAAGAAAGACCTGATCCACAACGACTATTTGCCCGACATCGAAGTCGACCCGCAGACCTATCAGGTCAAGGCCGACGGCGTGCTGCTGTGGTGTGAGCCTGCGGATGTGCTGCCGATGGCGCAGCGGTATTTTCTGTTTTGAATACCCGAGAGGCATGACGATAGGGCCTTCCTGCTGGAAGGCCTTTTTATCAGCCCGAGCCAGTCGGATTCCTTGCCCGGGGTTAAGCAACGTGTTCAGTGTATCGCTGTGTCCGATAATGAGCTGAAGCCCGGTTTCACTACTCAGCACTCCCCGTCTTTTAAGCGGATAATTGCCGGATGACGCGCCTGTATTATTTGATGCGTTCCAGAATCGTCTCGCCTTTGTCCAGCACACCCAAACATTGCAATGAGTCGTTCATTGCATCCAGCATTCCGATATCCTGAGCCGTCGCGTCATTCTGCAGCGTACGACGCAGCCCCAGAAAAACACCCAATTTTCCGTAAGCGATATCATCCAGTTGAGCACTTTTTTTAGTGAGGACCCGCTGCGCAGCAAGATTGATCTGTTCTTCTATAAACCGGAACAGCTTTATTTTCAGCAACCGACTATTCAAATCCTTCAGCAACTCATCAAGTTTCAGTCTGGTCGATACGTCGTCATAAAAACCCAACAGGTTTTCCTGCACGCGCTCCCCTTCCAGAAGGAACACTAGCGTCGGGCCGTGGTTGATCTCATACGCGCTCGAAGCCGCAGGATTCAGATCATCTTTTGCCGTCGGCTTTTGAGGGTCTGAATAGTCCCAGACGAGGTTGACTTCCACCCTGAAAAACTCGATCTCGCCTGCATATTGAGCATCCAGGCGATTAATGACTGAATCCATTTGGGCACTGGCGTTGGGTTTTCCTCACTTGTTGAGCTTTTCTTTTGTGGAGAACTCGACCACGACCAGTTTTTCCTGACTGACGTCAATGACACTCTTCTGAAAGGTTGAATCTGAAACCATTTCTACGCTCACGCTCCGGACCTCCATCCAAGTAATCCGTCGCACCGCCTTAGGACGTCACAAAAACAGCGTCTACTGACAGAAATGTCAGTCAACGCTCTGTTTGTTGCGCACTGTAAAGGCGGTAAGATGCGCCATCTCCGTCACGCTCCCCCAGCAAGGTAACCGGCCATGCGCCTTTCCGAATTCATCGTTCTCCATGTGGATCGCATCGTCGATGAATGGGAAAACTTCGCCAGAACACTGAAACCCGCTGCAGACACCATGAACACCGCAGAGCTGCGTGACCATGCCCAGTCGATTCTGCTGGCGGCTGCGCGGGATATGAAGACCGCCCAGAGCAAGAGCGAAGAGATCGCCAAGGCCCGCGGTGAGGAGTTGAACAAGACGCCGAGCCTGGATGAAGCAGCGACCAGCCATGGTGAACTGCGCCATGAAGTCGGGTTTGATCTGGTGCAGATGACTTCGGAGTTCAGGCATCTGCGCGCCAGTGTCATTCGCCTGTGGGTCGACAGCCTGACCACGCCGCAACTGGCTGATTTTCGCGACGTGATCCGCTTCAACGAAGCCATCGACGAAGCATTGGCCGAATCCACTGCGGCTTATGCCGAACGTGTGGCGCGCTCGCGGGACATCTTTCTCGCAATCCTCGGCCATGACCTGCGCGCACCGCTTCAGGCGGTCAGCATGTCCACCGAGCTGCTGGCCCGCAAGCTGGTCATGGACGAAAAGACCCAGGGCTATATCTCGCGTATCAAGACCAGTACCCGGCATATGGGCACGATGGTCGGCGACCTGCTCGAATTCGTTCGCAGCCGCCTGGGCGCGAGCCTGCCGGTAGAGCGCAAGTTCATGGACCTGGCAGGCGCCTGTCGTGAGGCCATCGAAGAAGCGTGCGCCGGACACCCGAATTCAGCGCCAGTCCTGACCATTGAAGGTGAGACGCAGGGACACTGGGACAGCGGACGCATCAGTCAGATGTTGCAGAACCTGATCGGCAACGCCTTGCAGCACGGCGCCGCCAGCCATGAAATCACGGTGCGGGTCATCGGCGGGCCGGACACGGTAGAGCTGGTGGTTCACAACGAGGGCAAACCGATTGCCGAAGATGCTATCGGCACGATTTTCGACCCGCTGGTACGCAGTTCCGAAGAAAACAGCGAAAGTCGCACCACCTCGACCAGCCTGGGGCTGGGTCTGTTCATCGTCAAGGAAGTGGTCAACGCCCACAGCGGCAGCATTACCGTGACCTCGACCATCGGCGACGGCACCACCTTTACCGTGGTGCTGCCCAGGAACTGAGGGTTGCGAAGACTGGCTGATGATCGTGCCCACGCGGAGGCACGATCATGACTCGATCAATTACCCCACTGAGCCCTTGGGTCAAACGACGAGCTGTCCGCCAGCTTCTGCCACAGCGCCCGACTGGCATCGTCGATGTGCTTTGGCATCACGATCTTGATCTGGGCATACAGGTCGCCGCGCTCGCCCGCCTTGCTCATCAGGCCGTTGCCCTTGATACGCAGGCGTTGACCGTTCTGGCTGTCAGGGCGGATGGTCAGATTGATCCGGCCTGTCAGCGTGGGCACGGCGACCTTGGCGCCCAGCGCAGCTTCCCAGGGTGCCAGTGGCACGGTAATGACCAGATCATGACCTTCCACCTCGAACATCGGGTGCGGTGCCAAGCGGATGATCAGGTACATGTCACCATTCGCGCCACCGGCTATTCCCGGCGCGCCCTGGCCCTTGAGACGAATGCGCTCGCCGTCCACGACGCCTGCGGGAATCTTCACGTTCAGGGTCTTGGTGATGTCGCTCATGCGCTGCCCGTTGGGGCTGTGCTGCGGCACCTTGAAACTGACCTGCTTGGATTCGGCCGACAGCGTCTCTTCCAGAAAGACGGCCAGTTCCATTTCCACATCCTGTCCCTTGCGACCCGGATTTCGGCTGCGGCCACCCTGCTGGGCACGCCCGCCGAAAATGGAACTGAAGAACTCGGAAAAGTCCGCCGTCTCTTCGCCGAATCCGCCCGCACCGGCGCGGCTCTGCCAGCCCGGCGGGGTCTGGAACGGCCGCCCCTGACGCCCGTACTTGCGCAGCTCGTCATATTCGGCGCGCTTGTCGGGGCTGCTCAGCACTTCGTAAGCCTCGGACGCTTCCTTGAATTTGTCCTCAGCCCCGGCCTCTTTACTGACGTCGGGGTGATACTTGCGCGCCAACTTGCGATAGGCCGTCTTGATCGCCTTGTCGTCTGCAGTCGGTTCGACATCCAGTATCTTGTAGTAGTCTTTGAAATCCATCTAACAATCACCCATCCAATTATCCAGCGCAGCCAGATGCGCTGGTATAACACGCCCAGCCTCCTCGTGTTCGAGGCACCTGAAAGACTTCAAGTCAAAAAAACAGCCCGGTAGCACGCCCTGTCTTCTGGCCGTCAGGTGTTCGACAACCTGGTCTACCGAGAATCCCATCAAGATTGGGGGTGATGGTCCCGAGTTCAAGCCCCGGACGCAAATACCGATAACCCGGAATAAGCGACGCATCGCCCTACGCAATTGCTGCGCACTGACATAAACTGCGCGGCCGTTTTTTGACTGGAACGTAAAAGACATGAATGACCAATCCCCGGCCCGTGCCTGCGGCATCGATTTCGGCACGTCCAATTCCACTGTCGGCTGGCAACGGCCAGGTGTGGAATCGTTGATCGCGCTGGAGGACGACAAGATCACCCTGCCCTCGGTGGTGTTCTTCAACATGGAAGAGCGTCGCCCGGTCTATGGCCGTCTGGCGCTTCACGAATACCTGGAAGGCTACGAAGGCCGCCTGATGCGCTCGCTCAAGAGCCTGCTGGGTTCCAAGCTGATCAAGCACGACACCAGCGTGCTCGGCACGGCGATGCCGTTCAAGGACCTGCTGGCGCTGTTTATCGGCGAGCTGAAGAAGCGCGCTGAAAAGACCGCCGGACGCGAGTTCGAACAGGTGGTGCTGGGCCGCCCGGTGCACTTTGTCGATGACGACGCCATGGCCGATCAGGAAGCCGAAGACACACTGGCCGAAGTCGCACGCAAGATTGGCTTCAAGGACGTGTCGTTCCAGTTCGAACCCATTGCTGCAGCGTTCGACTACGAGTCCACCATCACCCAGGAAGAACTGGTACTGATCGTCGACATCGGTGGTGGTACCTCCGACTTCTCGCTGGTACGCCTGTCTCCCGAGCGGCGTGAACATGAAGATCGTCAGGACGACATCCTGGCCACCGGCGGCGTGCACATTGGCGGTACCGACTTCGACAAGCAGTTGAGCCTGCAGGGCGTGATGCCGTTGTTCGGCTACGGCAGCCGCATGAAAAGCGGCGCGTACATGCCCACCAGTCACCACATCAACCTGGCGACCTGGCACACCATCAACGCCGTGTACTCGCAGAAATCCCAGCTCGCACTGGGCAGCATGCGCTACGACATCGAAGACACCGGCGGCATCGACCGGCTGTTCAAGCTGATCGAACAACGCGCCGGACACTGGCTGGCCATGGAAGTGGAAGAGACCAAGATTCAGCTGACCCAGACCGATAACCGTCACTTGCTGATGGACCGTATCGAACCGGGATTGAGCGTGGACCTGGGTCGGGCGATGTTCGAGGCGGCAATCGATGCGCAGCTTGAGCGGGTCCGCAACAGCGTGACTCAACTGCTGAGTCAGGCAGGCGTGGGCGTCGAGCAGGTCAACACGGTGTTCTTTACTGGCGGCTCAAGCGGCATTCCTGCGCTACGTAACAGCGTATCGGCGATGCTGCCGAATGCACGTCATGTGGAAGGCAACATCTTCGGCAGCATCGGCAGCGGGCTGGCGATTGAAGCGAAGAAGCGTTACGGCTGAAGCAGGCCGATGATCGTGCCCACGCTCCGCGTGGGAATGCCTCCCAGGACGCTCCGCGTCCGCTCTTGAATGTGGCGCAGATGCGCGGCCAAGCGCCAGCGTTATCCACGTCATGCGCTCGGCTCACTGAATCCGCAATCTGTGCCATTTGCGACGCAGAGCGTCACGGGCGGCATGCCCACGCGGAGCGATGGGCACGATCAGTGTTGGGGCGGACTTGTGTATAACGATGAGTGCCCCGCGTGGGCACACAGCCCGTGACGCTCTGCGTCACATCCAAGAGCGGACGCAGAGTGTGCGGACGATCCTGGACCGCCCTTAAACCAGCCCTTCCTTTTGCAACTCACTCTTCAGGTACGCGTAGTAGATCGGTCCGGCCACCACGCCTGGCAGGCCGAACGCGGCTTCGAACAGCAGCATCGCCAGCAGTAGCTCCCACGACTTGGCGTTGATCTGTCCGCCTACGATCCGTGCGTTCAGGAAGTACTCCACCTTGTGGATCACGATCAGATAGCCCAGCGCCGCCAGTGCGACCCAGATCGAGATCGACATGCCGACAATGAAGATCAGCGTGTTCGACATCAGGTTACCCACCACAGGCAGCAGCCCGAGCAGGAAGGTCATGATGATCAGGGTCTTGGTCAGCGGCAGGTGAATGCCGCACAACGGCAGAACGACAGCCAGGAACACCGAGGTGAACGCCGTGTTGAGCAGTGAAATCTTGATCTGTGCAAAAACGATGTTGCGAAACGCGCGGCTGACCAGATAAAGCCGGTCGAACAGTGCCGACGCCAGCGGCTTGCGGGTATGAACATCGGAAATCCGCTGCAGGGCAATGATCGCGCCGAGCACCATGCCGATGAGCATGGTCACGAACATGTGCGCAGCGCCCTTGCCGATCAGTTGCAGCTCACCAATATGCTTCTGCAGCCACTGAAACAGCGAAACCTGAAACTCGGCCGCACTGGCGGGGAGGTAGGAATCAATGAACGGCGGAAGCTGACCACGGGCGCGATCCACAAGAATCATGAACTTGTCCAGCGATGCGCCAGGGTTCTCGGCCTCATGCAGTACGAAGCTGATGGCGCCGGCGAAGATCAGGGTCAACAGACTGACAATGATGGTCCCCAACAGCGCAACAGCCAGCCACCTGGCACGTTCGCCAGAGATGAGCTTTTGCAGTTTGGGGGTCAGCATGTTGACCAGTTCGAAGACCAGCAGCCCGGCCAGCAGACTTGGCAGCAGTTTGAAGGGCAATACCAACAGCAGACCGCCGAACACGAGAATCCAGCTGGCTATTAATACCTGACGCGCAGAAAACGTTGGCATAGACCCTCAAAGGGCAGCACGAAGAGGTGGGCAGTCTGCCAGCGTTCGCAGCCGAGAACCAGTCATCCGCACGCCGGAAACGGGACGGCGCGAACATCTATTCGATGACCGGAGTGACAACGACGCGCAAGTGCAGCGTTTACTGCACCTGCGCTGTCTGCCTCAGGCTTTGCAAGGCGTCGGAAAATTATTTCTTCTTGAGACAATCGCTCATGAACGTCTTGCGGGCATCGCCCTTGAGCGCCTGAGTGGAGGCCGTCGCGTTGCAGGTCTTCATCTTTTCCTGCTGAGTGGCCACCGGAGCAGGCGTGGCTTTCAGGCACGTGCTCATGAACGCCTTGCGCTCATCGCCCTTGAGTGACTTGGCACTGGCGTCGGCGTTGCAGGTGGTCATCTTGTTCTGCTGCGCCGTCGCGGCAAAACCCTGGGCGGAACACATCAGGCCAACGAGCAACAAAGCAATACCGGGTATCTTCATCGTTCGGCTCTCCAGATCAGCTGTACCGGTCGGCACAGACCTGAAATCAGTGTAGCCAAGATGTTGCAAAATATGAGCAATCATCAGGCGCACCGATTGGCATTCATTTGAAACAGGTGGATAGTTGCGCCTCGTTCACCTGTCGGCTTTCCCATGCAATACGCGTTTCCACTCCTGACCATCTTCATCTGGTCCGTCAACACCGTCATCACCAAGGCGGCGTCCGAAGTCATCTTCCCGTCCGAAATCGGGTTCTACCGCTGGCTGCTCGCAGGACTGCTGTTCACGCCCTTCATGCTTCTGCCGGTCTGGAGGAATCGCGCGGCGATCAGGCCGTTGCTGGGCAAGATTGTGGTGTTAGGAGCCTTGGGCATGGCCGTGTATCAAAGCCTGGCGTACTTCGCGGCAGGCATGACCACGGCCACCAACATGGGGATCATTCAGTCACTTGTACCGGTGATGGCGCTGGGGCTGTCCATCGCCTGCCTGGGCACACGACTGACCTGGGGCGCGCTGCTCGGCGCCGTGATTTCTTTCGCGGGTGTGATCGTGGTGGTCGCCGCAGGCAACCTGACAGGGCTTATCGAGCAAGGGATGAATCGGGGCGATGCCATCGTGCTGTTCGCCGCTGCGGCCTATGCGCTGTACAGCATGCTGTTGAAGAAATGGCAGTTGCGTCTGCCCCCGCTGCACTTGCTGTACATGCAGATTCTGGTGGCGATCGTGGTGCTGTTTCCGCTATTCATCCTTTCGCCGAGAACCGGCCTGAATGCGAGCAATAGTGCGCTGGTGCTGTATGCCGCGATTCCCACCTCAATGTTGGCACCCTGGCTGTGGATGACCTCGATCATGCGCCTGGGGCCGAGCCGCACCACGCTGTTCTTCAACCTGATGCCAATCGCCACGGCATTGATTGCCGCCGTGGCGCTTGACGAACAGCTGGCGCTATATCACCTGTACGGCGGCGCGCTGACCCTGTGCGGAGTGATCCTCGCGGAACGCTGGAAGACCCCGCTACAACTCAGGAAAGGCTAGGCCGTCGCGCTGCCCTCACCGCCCTCCACACTGTGGATCGACACGTCCGTGATGCCGGCAGCATGGGGCATGCCGCCTTCCGGAAGGTCATCCAGCTCTACGTCGTGTTTCAGCGCCAGTTCATGCACGATTTCAATGATCGGCACGTCCAGGTTCTCGATGACATCCACATGGTGCTCACCCAGCAGGGTGTACTCGATTTCATACAGTTCTTTATCGCCCATCGCATCACTTCCTGGCCGTCGTTTTCGAACGGCTGATCACGAATTACTGCCTGATTGAGTTAAAGGCCGGCAGCCTTGAGGCGCGCGGCGTGTTCCATGAACAGGCGTACAGGATCTGCGCCTTTGCCCACCAGCCCGAAGGTCTGGTTGACGATGTCAAAATGGTCGAGCGGAAAGTCATCCCCGATGACCATGCCCAGGTGCGAACTGAAACGCCCGACCATGCCATCAGATTGACCTCGCTCCTTCCTGAACGTGCGAGCGAATATTCGACAGGTCACGTTGGTGCCATCAATCAGGTTGCGTCCGCGGTTGGTCACCCCCGGCTTGAGGATTCCGGACCAGGAGTAATAACGCACACCATCGACCAGTTCTTCGCCGTTCTCGCCCCATACTTCGGGCAAACCCTGGGGATACTGCCTGTTAAAGAGCGCAACGCCGGTGGTGGTCAGGGACTGGTGCGAGGCGGTGATGTCCATCGGCAGCTTCGGCCCGCGGTAGCCGGTTTCGAACGCGACAATCGTCCAGGCCAGCAGGCCTATCACCGCATTGACGACGCGCCCTCCCAGCGTGCCCGGCGGAAAGTGCCGCTCCAGATAATCCGCCAGCTCCGAACCATAGTTGGGGCCCGCCACCGAGGTGACCGAGGCGACCAGATCGGGGCGCCTGGCTGCCACGTAACGTACGGTCAGCGCTCCCTGGCTATGGCCGATCAGGTTGACCTTGGCCACACCGGTCTCCCGAACCGTCTGCTCGATGACCTTGAGCAACTGCTCGCCGCGTATTTCGGTCGAATTGACCCCGGACACCATGACCGGTATGACGGTCGCTCCACCGCGTTCAAGCGCTTTCACGATGCCGAACCAGTAGGGATACACCAGTAACCGCACAAACCCTAACAAGCCTGGTACCAGCAACAATGGATAACGCGTCGCCTGTTCTTGCGCCATGTTGATCTCCTTGTGCTGAAACGAGTTGATTAAGCCTTTTCAACCTTAGCGGTGTTTTTTTGAGAAGGCAGAACAACATGACCACCAGAGGTACTGCCTAATCGCCATCTTTTTTTTCGAACTCTTGCGCCTCTCCCTTGCTCCAAGCTGCAACGGGCCAAGACCGGCTCTGACATGTGGAGCAATAAAGATGTACAACAAAATCCTCGCAGCAACCTTTGCACTGGCGGCATTGGCTGGCTGCAGCAACACAACCGTGCAGAACCCGGTGGACTACGTCACCTACCGCAACGAACCACTGGTCAAGCAGGTCGAGAACGGCATGACCCGCCAGCAGGTCCTGACCATCGGCGGTGAGCCGTCGTCGACCATTGATCGCAAGGTCAATACCGGCACGTGCAACAACTACGTCATGGCCAAAGACGGCCACAAACAGGTCTACCACGTCAGCTTCAACAGCGACGGTCGAGTAACCAACAAGGGTTTCATGACGTGCGAACAGCGCGAAGCGAACGAACGCGCGATGTAATGCCGATCTGAAACGAAAAAGCCCGGTGCGTAATGCATCGGGCTTTTTTATGGACGTTATTTGTACAAACGTCAGAACACCAGCTTGAACAACGCAATCACCACGATCAGGCCGATCAGGAAAATGATGCCGACGGTGCTTCCCAGAAACTTGAGCATGTGAATCTCCACGATTGAATAGGTCTCAAGGTTGGGACCGCAGGGGTGCGCGCTCGTTTCTTATATTTTTACGCATTCAGCAAAGCGTGAAACCTGCAAGATCCGATAAAACTTTCTCGCCGTTCATCACTCACAACCCTTGATGATCTTGCCGGGCAACACACAGAGCGAGACACACAAAACCTGATGAACCTGGAGATAACCCATGATTTCTGCACCACAGCTATCCGATGTAAGCAGCTTGCGCCAGCGTGCGCGCCAGAACGTTGAGAATGGTGCGGTCACTGAAGGCTACAACGCTGATCGTGAGACGGTCCTGCGCCTGCTCAATGAGTCGCTGGCCACCGAACTGGTCTGCGTACTGCGCTACAAGCGTCACTACTACATGGCGACCGGCCTGAAGGCCAGCGTTGCAGCTTCCGAGTTTCTGGAGCACGCGCAGCAGGAAGCCGAGCACGCCGACAAGCTGGCCGAGCGTATCGTGCAACTCGGCGGCGAGCCTGAGTTCAACCCCGACACCTTGTCGAAGAACTCCCACGCACAGTACGTGGCAGGCAACACCCTCAAGGAAATGGTTTACGAAGACCTGGTTGCCGAGCGCATTGCGGTCGACAGCTACCGTGAAATCATTCAGTACATCGGTGACACCGACCCGACTACCCGTCGCATCTTCGAAGAAATCCTCGCGCAGGAAGAAGAGCACGCCGACGACATGGCGGACATCCTGAACGACCTGTGATTCGGGACTGAAAGCAAAAGCCAGGATAGTTATCCTGGCTTTTTTATGGGCGTTTGTTTGTTCGCTGCGAAGCATGCAGTCCGTGACGCTCTGCGTCACCTCACGGCCGGACGCGGAGCGTCCTGAGAGGCGTTACCACGCGGGAGCGTGGGAACGATCAGCGTGATCTCAAGCACGCCGATCATGCCCATGCACCCAAGTCTTGCTGCAACCACGGACTACTGTGGGAGGCGTCACCACGTCTTCGACGTAGCGCTGTCGCGCAGCAAACTCAGTGGGAGCGGACTTGTCCGCGAAGGCCAGTACATCCGACGAATATTCATCGTCTGAAATACAGTATTCGCGGACAAGTCCGCTCCCACAAAATCCAGTTTCTTCAGTAAGTTACAGGTTGTTTGATAAGAGGCGGCTTGCCGGCGATGCTTTTTCTGAAGCGACCTGTCAGTGACTGAACTGACGCCATCGCCGGCAAGCCGCCTCCCACGGGGTATGCATTCAGTCAGTCACTTTCGTTCTGGCTCCCGTTTTGCGCGTCTTCCGGGCTTGTGTATGACGATGAGCGCAGAGCGTGGGAACGATCAGCGCAGGGTTGACGATCAAGCCCGGTGCAGACGCTTACTTGACGGTCTTCGGCGCCTTGCCTGAGCGCATCTGCTCGAGCAACGGACCACACTGGTTCGGCTCACTGTCGCCCGTCGCGACCAGCGCCAGCAACCCGGCCGCAGGCCCGATGGTAGCACCCAGCAGGACCATCCCTGCGCCACGCAGCAGCAGCGGACCGGACTGCACGCCCGCATTGGGCCGGGCGAACGGGCCGTTGACGTACAGCGGCGAGCGCAGAGAGAACACGCGGAAACCTTTGGACTCGGGGTTGATCTGCAGGTCCAGTTGCTCGGTCTTCATGTTGGCCGTGCCGCTGATGTAGATGATCGCGTTCTCGGTATCGAAGACGAACAGCCGACTGGTCGCCAGCCCGTCCTTGATGCCGAAATCGGACGCAGCGCAGTTGATCTTCACGTCCTTGTCGCCGAACAGTTTGCCGACCACGTAGTTGCCCACGTTGAGCCCGGCGATTTCCATCAGGCCACGGCTGATCGCGCCGTCGTTGACCAGCATTTTCATTTCGCCATTGGCCGTGCCAAGCAGCGCCGCAATCGAATTGCCGCGCCCCGAGATATCCGCATCGCCGTTCAGCTCACCAAAGCTGGTCTTCATCGGCTCGAACGTCGGGAACAACTGCTTGAGCTTGAAGTTGCGCGCTGACAGCTTCGCCCGGCCCAGCAGCGGCTTGTCACGTCCATCGAGGCGAATGTCCGCGTCCAGCTTGCCGCCCGCCACGCCGAAGCGCAGTGGCTCCAGGCTGAGCTGGCCGTCGTTCAGAATCAGATGCGTATAAAGGTCGGTGAACGGCAGGTCCGGGCTCTGGACGATGCGCTTGCCGGTGAACTCGACGTCCGCATCCATCGCGCGCCAACGGTCGGTCTGGAACTCCTCGACCGGCAGCACCTTGCCCGAAGGCTGCTTGCTCTCACCGCCACGCTTTTTCTGAGCCGCGTTGGAGTCGGCACCGATGAGCGGCGCCAGATCACTGAACAGCAATTGATCGGACACCAAAACACCCGTCAGCTTGGGCCGTGGCTGGCTGGCGACATAGCCCAGATCACCATGGATATCGCTTTTGCCGATCTTGCCATTGAATTTCTCGTAACTGAAACTGGCGCCCGCCGGATCATGCAGTTTGGCGATAAGGCGACCGTCCGTTGAATAGGCAGGCGAGTCTGGCAGCGTGACGCCTGTCAGCGGGTAAAGATTACTCAGGCTGGCACCCGACAGTTTCAGGCGCAGGTCCAGCGCGCCGAGGTTCTGCGGGTCGGTCACGGTGCCGGCGATCACCACATGGGTATCGCCCACCTTCACATCGGCCTGCACCGGAAATGGCTGAGCGGCGTCCTTCAAAGCCAACAGGCCACCGATCTTGCCAGTGCCGTTGAGTTGCTGGCCGTGGTACTGACCTTTGACGGCCAGACCAAAGGCGTAGTCCTGAGGCACGGTGCCCTTGTCCTGAGCCTTCTTCGCTTCCTTGCTGCCGACGATTTCGCCAAACGGAATCGGCTTGCCGAGCATGTCGATCACCACGTCCAGCTGGGTGCTCAGGGTCTGGTCGTTGAAGCCCACCACGCCTTTGTCGAACTTGATCGCACCGATGTCCACTTCCCATTTCGTCGGCTCGGCATTGGGGTCGGACTTGGGCAGGTCAAACACCCAGTTGGCACGACCGTCGGCCAGGCGCTCCAGCTTCGCTTCAGGCCCGGTCAGGTCAATGCGCGGAATGACCACGTGCTGCACCAGCAATGGCAGCAGCGACAGACGAAACTCCACCTGCTTGAGCGTGACCATTTGCGGCTGTTTCGACCACTCCGGATTGCCTAGTGTCAGGTCTTCCGCCACGAAATGTGGTGAGGGCACCCACGCGCGCCAGCCACCCAGCTCAGGCTCGCGCGACCAGCGCACGTCCAGATTGCCATTGATGGCGAACGGGCGATGCAGCGCTTCGCTGACTTTTTCATTGAGGGTGGGTTTGATGCGGTTCCAGTCGAAAGTGACAATCACAATGACCAACACGGCCAGCACCACCAGCAAAGCGGCACCTGTCCACGCGAAAATCCTACGGCTGCGCGTCATGCATGACTCTCCAGAAAACAGTGCCCCTGCCTTGGTGCACTGAATACGACATGCCCTTTCGACTGACAAAAGCGCCGAGGGTTTGATCGGCTTGGGCAAATAAGCCAACAGCCTTTAAAAGTGAGCTGGTCTAATGACCCCGGACACCTCAATGGGGGAAACTATACCCATTGAGGACTTACCATGACCAAGAAATACAGAAAGTTCGATGCAGCCTTCAAGCTCGATGTCTGCAAGCTCATTGTTGATCAGGGCCAGAGTGTGAACTCGGTCTGCCTGGACATGAATCTGAGCGATACCGCAGTGCGGCGCTGGGTTGAGCAATACAAGGCCGAGCTATTGGGTGGTCCCGGAATCGGCAATCCTTTGACCAGCGAGCAGCAACGTATTCGCCAGCTGGAGCAGCAGATTCGCGAGCTGAAAATGGACAACGACATCCTAAAAAAAGCTACGGCCTTCTTTGCCCGCGAATTGAAGTGATCCACCAAATGGTTCACCAATTGCAAAGCAAGGCCTACCCGGTTGCTCGTGTCTGCCGGGTGTTGCGGATCAGTCGTTCCGGGTTCTATGAGGCCCATCAGCGGCAGTTGAACCCTAAACCTGTCTGCACCGCTGTTACCAGGATCAAGGCCATATTCGAGGCCAGCGAGCACTGTTATGGCAGCCGTCGCACACTGAACCTGCTGCGCGCTGAAGGCATGTCCATTGGCCGTTTCAAGGTCCGTCGTCTTATGAAGCAACAAGGTCTTCGCCCTGTCTGGAAACGTAAATTCGTCCACACGACCAACAGCAATCACAACCTGCCGGTGGCTGAAAACCTGCTCAACCGCCAGTTCAACCCCGAGGCAATCAACCGGTCCTGGGTTGCGGATATCACTTATATTCGCACGCGTAGCGGTTGGGTGTATCTGGCAGCAGTCATGGATCTGTTCTCGCGCAAGATCGTGGGCTGGGCTATGGCGACTCATATGCGGGCCGAACTGGTGATCAGCGCCATGCAACTGGCCGTCGCTCAACGGCAGCCCGAGCCGGGCCTGATCGCTCACTCGGACAGGGGCAGTCAGTACGCCGGCGCGGCCTATCAAGCGCTGCTGGCGCGCCACGATATGCGGTGCAGCATGAGCCGCAAGGGTAATTGCTGGGACAACGCGGTGATGGAGCGCTTCTTCCTGAACCTGAAAATGGAGCGCACCTGGAGGAAGGATTATGCCAACCAGGGTGAAGCGATAAAGGACATCAGCGATTACATCGTGCGGTTCTACAACGAGAGTCGATTGCACTCGACACTGGGCTACGTACCGCCCAATCATTATGAGCGGCAAGCGGCCTGACAACCACCGATTGAGGTGTCCGGAAAAAGTTGACCACTACAAAGACCACCGGCAAAACTCAATCATTTTGGTTGATTCCCACCATCATCTTTATGAACTTCTTTACACACAGGCCCGGCGTCATAGTGCACGCCTACACCATCTTCCGCTCTTTCGAGGAGCACAGCCATGAAACCCCATCTATTACTCAGCCTGTTTCTGTCCATCTTCGCCGCCAATGCCTTCGCCGCTCCGGAGCAGGATCGCGAGCAGCGTCTGGCTGAAAACGGTCCAGATCGTCTGGTGCAGCAATACCAGCGAGTCTGATCACGCCAGCCATTTGAAAAAAGCCTTTCGACGCAGGCAAAGCGCATTTGTTAAAGTGCGACGCAGTGTTTATCCAGAATCGTTTGAGCCATGCTGCCCCGCGCCGAACAGAAACAACAGACCCGAAGAGCCTTGCTGGACGCCGCCCACCAGTTGATGGAGAGCGGACGCGGTTTCGGCAGCCTCAGCCTGCGCGAAGTCGCCCGCACGGCAGGTATCGTGCCGACCGGCTTCTATCGCCACTTCGAAGATATGGATCAGTTGGGTCTGGTGCTGGTCAGCGAGGTCGGTCAGACCTTTCGTGAAACCATCCGCCTGGTGCGGCACAACGAATTCGCCATGGGCGGGCTGATTCGTGCGTCGGTAAAGATCTTTCTGGAACGTGTGGCTGCCAACCGCTCGCAGTTCCTGTTTCTGGCGCGGGAACAGTACGGCGGCTCGCTCAAGGTCCGTCAGGCACTGGGCGCTTTGCGCGAAGGCATCAGCGCCGACCTGACCGCCGACCTCGCCAAAATGCCCAAGTGGAAGCATCTGAACGCTGAATCGCTGTCGATCATTGCCGACCTTGTCGTTAAAAGCGTGTTCGCCATGCTACCCGAACTGATCGACCCGCCCCCCGCCTCGCTCGCCCCACACCTTACGCCACAAGCCAAGATTACCCAGCAGTTGCGCTTCATCTTCATCGGCGCACGGCACTGGCGTGGTTTGGGCAGTCATGAGTGATCAATGAGCTTGCGGTAACGATCGTTCCTCACGCTCCGCGTGGGAATGCCTCGCAGGACGCTCTGCGTCCCGGCGTACTTGCTGGAACGTATATGGCCGGACTTATCACCCCACTCGATTGCACCACATTGAATCGCCCGATATTTAACGCACCAAAAAAGCACACTCCATTCAGTCAATAAGCCCATTCCGTCAGCCATTTCCCACTCCCTGCACTGTTGGCAAGCCCCTTGCTCTGCTTTGAGGCATCGCAATTGGCTGGAAGCTATCTGATGCTGGTGATTCACAACCGAATCGAACCTCAGGCCGAATGGGCCGCCGAGTTGCACTTGAATTTCGAGGCGCGCAGCAAGAGCCGTCTGCGCTGCTTCAGTGCAGAAAACGAAGACGTGGGGCTGTTCCTGCAACGCGGACAATCGCCCCTGCGCGACGGCGAGTTTCTCCAGGCCGAGGACGGTCGCATCGTGCGCGTCTGCGCCCGCCCCGAAAAACTGATGCACGTGACCTGCAGCAGCACCTTCGAACTGACCCGCGCGGCCTATCACCTGGGCAATCGCCACGTGGCCCTGCAAGTGGGCGACGGTTGGCTACGACTGCTCGACGACTACGTGCTCAAGGCCATGCTCGATCAACTGGGTGCGACCACCGAAACCATCGAAGCGCCGTTCCAGCCGGAACATGGTGCCTATGGCGGCGGGCACCACCATTCACGCGCTGGCGAAGAGGATTTCAATTATCCCCCTCGCCTGCACCAGTTCGGCGTGCGCACGTGAACAGCGCCTGGGCGCTTTTGCGCCTGGCCAGTCCGCAGTTGCCGATTGGCGGCTACAGCTATTCCCAGGGTCTGGAGATGGCGGTGGAACAGTCCATCGTGACCAATCCACAGACAGCCGCCCGCTGGATCGGCGATCAGTTGCTGCTCAACCTCGCACGCTTTGAAGCGCCGCTCCTGCTGGCGCACTGCCAGGCGGCTGCGGACGAAGACTGGGGGCAATTGCTGCAACTCAGCGAGCAACATCGCGCCAGCCGGGAAACCCGCGAACTGCATCTGGAAAGCCGGCAGATGGGTTATTCCCTGCAACAGCTGCTCAACGGCCTGCCCGAGCTGGACCGCTGCGCGCGAGGCTTTCTGGAACAGACAACCGAGCCGCATCTGGCACTCGGCTGGGCGCTGGCCGCCCGCGCCTGGCAGATCAGCCCGCAGGATGCGCTGGCCGCCTGGCTCTGGAGCTGGCTGGAAAACCAGCTGGCGGTGCTGATGAAAACACTGCCGCTCGGCCAGCAGGCTGCACAACGCCTGACCAGCGAGCTGCTGCCACTGTTGCAGCAGGCGCAGGCCAGTGCCACTGAACAGGATATACGCCATTGCGGCAGTGCGGCCTTTGGCCTGTCACTGGCGAGCATGGCCCACGAACGTCAATACAGCCGGTTATTCCGGTCCTGATAAGTACCTCTGGAGAACTCAATGAACAGCCAACCCCTGCGCGTCGGCATCGGTGGCCCGGTCGGCTCCGGCAAGACGGCCCTGACCCTGGCTCTGTGTCTCGCGTTGCGTGACCGCTATAACCTGGCGGTCGTGACCAACGATATCTACACCCGCGAAGACGCAGACTTTCTGGTGCGTAACGAGGCACTGGCGCCCGAGCGCATCATCGGCGTGGAAACCGGGGGCTGCCCGCATACCGCGATTCGCGAGGACGCCTCGATCAACCTGGAAGCCGTTGACCAGCTCAACCGCCGCTTCGAAGGTCTGGATCTGATCATCGTCGAATCCGGTGGCGACAACCTGTCCGCCACCTTCAGTCCGGAGCTGTCCGATCTGACCATCTACGTGATCGACGTGTCGGCAGGCGACAAGCTGCCACGCAAGGGCGGTCCGGGCATCTGCAAATCGGATCTGCTGGTGATCAACAAGATAGACCTCGCGCCGCTGGTAGGCGCCTCGCTGGAGATGATGGACAGCGACACCCGCCGGATGCGCGTTGAAAAACCGTTCGTCTTCAGCAACCAGAAAACCGGCCAGGGTCTGGAACAGATCATTGCCTTCATTGAACGCCAGGGCCTGCTGAACGCGGCCGCCTGATCCCACGCAAAGGAAACCCTCGATGAACTACAAAAAAGTCCTCGGCGCCCTCGCCCTCCTGCTGATCCCAACCCTTGCACTGGCGCATCCCGGCCATGGTGATAACGGTCTGATCGCCGGCATCAGCCACCCGATTGGCGGTCTGGATCACTTGCTGGCGATGCTCGCCGTCGGTCTGTGGGCCGCGCAGCAACAAGGCTCCGCACGCTGGGCTCTGCCTTGCACCTTCGTCGGCACCATGCTGATTGGTGGTGTACTGGGCTTTGAAGGTTTGAACCTGCCTGCGCTGGAAAGCGGTATCGCAGCCTCGGTATTGGCGCTGGGCCTGGCCGTCGCGCTGGCCATTCGTCCACCACTGGCTCTTGCCGTTGCAGCGACCGCGATGTTCGCACTGTTCCACGGCGTGGCGCACGGCCTTGAGTTGCCGGAAATGTCCAGCCCGTGGGCCTATGCTGCCGGTTTCGTTGCTGCGACTGCCGCCCTGCATGCTGCTGGCTACGCGGTCGTTCGCGTACTGCCGCAGGCCGCGGCGCCGCTGGTGCGCCTGGCCGGTGCCGCGTCTGCCGCGACAGGCGTCTGGTTGCTGGCAGGCTGATTTTTTCCTGATCACGCCTCCACTGATCGTTCCCATGCTCCGCGTGGGAACGCCTCTCAGGACGCTCCGCGTCCGGTGTTGAGGTTGCATCACAGGCACGATCAGCAAGGCCCATCGAGACTTGCCCGGCAATCCTGCTAACATGTCGCGCATCTCGATACAGCCGCGACGACAGCCGATGCCCCATGCTTCCAGCTCCGCCCCCACGCCTGACATGACCTCGGTCTTCGCTGCCTTGCAGGCGCACTTCCTGAAGGTGATCGTGCCGCTCTGGCAAGGCCCTGGCTGGAATGCGCAACTGGCGCTGCCGTATGAAGCCCTTGACGCAAACCATCAACCGCTGCCACCCCAACGCTATCGGGCCATGGCCTGCGCGCGGCAGCTGTTTCTGTTTTCCAGCCTGATCGATCACGACGAGATACCGGACGCTGCTGTACGCGCCGGTGCACTGTTCCGCTCGTTGCAGCAGCACTTCCACGACGGCGAGCATGGCGGCTGGTTCTACAGCATCGACCCACAGGGCAAACCGCTGGACCGTCGCAAGGATCTGTACACCCACGCCTTCATCATCTTCGCCTGCGCCCATTACTGGGCGAAGTCGAAGGATCCGCTTGCGGAGTCCGTGCTCAACGCAGCGCTCAACGTCGTTGCCGAGCGCTTTGCCGACGGCAACGGCTTGTACGAAGCGCAACTGGATGAAGGCTGGTCAACGCTCGGCACCGGCCCTTTACAGAACCCGTTGATGCACCTAGCAGAAGCCTTTCTGGCCACGCTGTCGGTGCGTGCCGACCCGGCGACGCAGGCGGCGATGGACGCGCTGGCCGTCAACATGCAGCAGCGCTTTGTGGATAAAACCACGGGCGTAATGCTCGAGAAGCCGCTGGGTGCTGTGGATAACTGGTATGAGCCGGGGCATCAGTTCGAGTGGTTCTTCCTGCTGGAATCGTCACCCGAGATGCACGGCAGGCCCTTGCATGACTCCATGACCCGTGCGTTCGCCCATGCACAGGCACAAGGCGTGGATCCACAGAACGGAGCTGTCACGGCAACGTTGACGCTGGATGGAAAGGTGCAGGACAGCACACAGCGCATCTGGGCGCAGGCTGAGTACTTGCGGGCGATGGCCTTGCGGCCGGAGTGCGAGTCAGCGCTCAGCCAGCAACTGCTCGACTTCGAACAGCGCTTCCTGCATGCGAACGGCTGGAACGAGTGTGTCGACACGGATGGCACGGTGAGCCGCAGCGACATGCCATCGACCACACCCTACCATCTGGCTACCTGCTACATCGGGCTGGCGGACTATCTGGAAAACCGCTTTGTCACAGCTTTCCCGCCGCCCATGCCCGAAAAAGACTGATCAGCCGCGATTGCGATCGATCGCAAAGCCCGCCCAGGTCTGGCTGACCGGCATCAATTCAAGGCTGTTGATGTTGACGTGGGCCGGTGTGTTCATGATCCAGAAGATCGTATCGGCAATGTCCTGCGGCTGGATCGGCTCTGCACCCGCGTAGGTCGCATCGTACTTGGTCTGATCACCACCGAAACGCACCAGCGAGAACTCGCTTTCGCACAAACCTGGCTCCAGATTGGTGACTCGCACGCCTGTTCCGACAAGGTCATTGCGCAGGTTGAGCGAGAACTGCCCGACGAACGCTTTTGTGCCACCGTAAACGTTGCCGCCCGGATACGGGTAATTGCCCGCCACCGAGCCCAGGTTGACGATGCTGGCACCGCGGCCATGCGCGATCAGGCGCGGCAGCAGCAGGCGCGTGGTGTAGACCAGACCTTTGACGTTGGTGTCGATCATGGTGTCCCAATCGTCCAGATCGCACTTGGGTGCAGGATCAATGCCCAGCGCCAGACCTGCGTTGTTGATCAGGCCCTGAATCGTGGCGAACGCTTCCGGCAGCTCGGCGATAGCGCTTTCCATGGCCGCACGATCACGCACGTCCAGCACCAGTGTGTGAACCCTGGTCTGCTTCGACAACTCGGCGCTCAGCGCGTCCAGGCGGTCCTTTCGGCGGCCGGTCAGCACCAGCGACCAGCCAGCTTCAGCGAAACGACGCGCGCACGCCTCGCCAAACCCGGAAGTGGCGCCTGTAATGAATACGGTGGAAGTCATCTCGTTCTCCTGACATGGCGCAGCCTGTTGCTCGGTAAAGCGGCGCAGCCTGTTAATAAATAAAGCGAAAAAGGAAGCATGCCCGTCACGAACGCTCTGGATCAAGCCTGGGGATAAATCCCGCGATCAAGCCGGCCAGCTGTACAAAAAACATACACCTCAAGCAAAGCCATACGCAGCAAGGCCTGCAGGCAGTTTTGCCCACGTTATCCACAGTCAGACCCACAAAATCCGGGGGCAACTCTGAAACGCTGAATCACCCGCAGACCGGGGCCTGTAGCGAGGCATGCAAAGTTTTTTCCTTGACTTTGATCGGTAGGGCAAGTGAACGATGAAGGTCGTGTGAACGCATGATGGCCTACAGCCCAGCATCTGTGCCGCCTACCCCACTCTTTCCAACGCTTGCCCACAGAGTTATCCACAGGTTGAACAGGCGGATAAACTGTATGAACAACCAGCCCTCAGGCAGTTGACAAACGCCCCGAATGAAAGCTGAAAACTGCCTGTACGATTTTTGAACACTTCGCTGTAACCCTTATGCATAAAGGCCTGCAGCTAAATACTCCCAAGTTATTAACAGTCGGATCCACAGTAAACCTGAACAAGTCGAAAGCGTGACAAAACAACCGTTTGCAGCGGTTTTATGTCGCACTTCCAAGGTCCGTCAAAATTGTTTTCCACAATTCTGAAAAGCGACGCCCCGGGTGTAAAACACCCGGGGCGCACGATTGAAACAGCATGAATTGCCAGACCGTCAGTGACCGCCCAGATAGGCGTTCCTGACCTCCTCATTGACCAGCAATTCCTGACCGGTGCCCGACAGGCGGATCTCGCCGTTGACCATCACGTAAGCGCGGTCAGACAGCTTCAGCGCATGGTTGGCGTTCTGCTCGACCAGAAAGATGGTCATGCCGGTCGCGGCCAGCTCACGCAAGGTGGCGAAGATCTGCTTCACGATGATCGGCGCCAGGCCCAGGCTCGGCTCGTCGAGCAGCAGCAATTTCGGACGGCTCATCAAGGCTCGGGCGATGGCCAGCATTTGCTGTTCGCCACCGGACATCGTCATGGCGCGCTGGTTACGACGCTCCTTGAGGCGCGGAAACAGATCGAACATGCGCTGCATGTCTTCAGCCGAGTGCTTGTCGCCAATCGGGATGGTGCCCATCATCAGGTTTTCCTCGACCGACATGTCGGGGAACACCCGCCGCCCTTCCGGCGACTGCGCAATGCCGTTGGACGCGATGTAGTGCGACGACTTCTGAGTGATGTCAGTGCCCTGATAGATGATCTGCCCGCTGGCCGCACGGGGCTGACCGAAAATCGACATCAGTAGCGTGGACTTGCCCGCACCATTGGAGCCGATCAGGCTGACCGTCTCGCCCTCGTCGATGTGCAGCGATACCTTCTTGAGGGCCTGGATCGGCCCGTAAAACACATCGATCTCTTTCAGTTCGAGGATCGGCTTGCTCATACCAATTCCTCTTCATCAGCGCCCAGATACGCGGCGATCACTTTCGGGTCGTTGCGGATCTGCTCCGGTCCGCCTGCGGCAATCACGTTGCCGTGGTCCAGCACCACAATGTCATCGGAGATACCCATCACCATGCCCATGTCATGCTCGATGAGCACGATGGTCATGTCATGCTCATCGCGCAGCAGACGGATCATGCCGCTCAGGGCTTCGGTTTCCTGCGGGTTGAGGCCTGCAGCAGGCTCATCCAGGCAGATCACCTGCGGACGCGTGCACATGGCCCGGGCGATTTCCAGGCGGCGTTGCTGCCCGTAAGACAGCTCACCGGCCAGACGGTTGGCGCAATCCACCAGATCCACGACTTCCAGCCAGTAGAACGCGGTGTTGAGTGCGTCTTCCTCGGCCTTGCGGTAGCCGCGGGTGTTGAGGATCCCGCTGATCAGGCTGCGATTGACCCACATGTGCTGGGCGACCAGCAGGTTTTCGACTACCGACATTTCCTTGAACAGGCGAATGTTCTGGAAGGTCCGCGCCAGACCCGCCCGGTTGACCAGGTGGGTGCCGCCGAACATCTTGTAGTACACGCGGCTCAGGAAGCTTTTCGGCGACACGAAGTCGCTGCCCTTGAACGGCTCGCCCAGCAGCTTGATGACGTTGGTGGTCTTGCCACGGGTATGCAGCTCGATACGCCCTCCCGTGGCCTTGTAGAAACCGGTCAGGCAGTTGAAGACCGTGGTCTTGCCCGCGCCGTTGGGGCCGATCAGGGCGAAGATCGAGTTGCGGCGAACCTTGAGGCTCACGTCGCTGAGGGCCTTGATGCCACCGAAATGCATCATCAGGTGTTCGACGGAAAGAATCACTTCGTTGCTCATTGCGTGGCTCCTTCCTTGACCAGCGCACCCTTGCGCGGAACCACACCGGTACGGCTGATGCGGATCAGGCCGCGTGGCCGCCAGATCATCATCAACACCATCAGAATCCCGAACAGCAGCACGCGGTACTCAGAAAAGCTGCGCAGCAGTTCAGGCGCAACAGTCAACACGAAGGCTGCGATCACCACACCTACCGTCGATCCCATACCGCCGAGCACCACGATGGCCAGAATCAGCGCCGATTCGAAGAAGGTGAACGAGGTCGGGTTGACGAAGCCCTGATAGCTCGCGAAAAAAACGCCCGCAAGACCCGCCGTTGATGCACCGATAGTGAAAGCCGACAGCTTGACCAGCACGTGGTTGAGGCCCATCGAGCGGCAGGCGATTTCATCTTCACGCAGCGCTTCCCAGGCACGGCCAATCGGCATGCGCGTCAGGCGATGTTTGACGAACAGCACCGCCAGCACCACGAGGAACAGCACGGTGTAGATGAACAGGAATTTCAGGTCCGGGTTGTAATCGAAGCCGAAATACTCATGAATCGGAATCCCGCCGTCCTTCGCACGACGACCGAATTCCAGGCCGAAAAACGTTGGCGAGGGCACCGGCACACCGTTTGGGCCGCCAGTGAACGACAGCCAGTTGTTGAGCACCAGACGGATGATCTCGCCAAAGCCCAGCGTCACGATGGCCAGATAGTCGCCATGCATGCGCAGCACCGGAAAGCCCAGAATGCAGCCCGCCAACGCTGCCGCAATCGCCGCCAGAGGCAGCGCCGACCAGAATCCCAGCCCGAGGTATTGATAGCCCAGCGCAAGACCGTAGGCCCCGATGGCATAGAACGCCACGTAGCCCAGATCGAGCAGCCCGGCCAGACCGACCACGATGTTCAGGCCCAGCCCCAGCAGCACATAGATCAGCCCGAGAATGACCACGGTCAGCAGGTATTTGTTGGCGAAGATGGGGAACACGATGGCGATCACGATCAGCAGCGGAATGATCCAGTACAGGCTCGACTTGTGATCGGGTTTGAGCACGTGCACGCCCGACCCCGAACTCTCGAAGCTCTGGGAGATACGCACGCCTCTGGGCGTCTGCAGAAACAGACTCATCAGGAAGCGCCCGAGCATGACGATTGCCACCAGCCAGGCCACACGGGTCGGCTGCAGGTTGAAGCTGTAGCCATCGAGCACGATGCCGACGATAGGACCGAACACGATCAGTGCCAGCAATCCGGCCACCACGGCATCGATCAGGCTTTTCTTGATATCAACAGGTTTAGCGATAGGAGCGGACATACTTATACCTTCGCCACGAGTGGGCGACCCAGCAGGCCTTGGGGACGGAAAATCAGGATCAATACCAGCAGGCCGAAACTGAACACGTCTTTGTAGTCGGAGTTGATCAGACCGGAGAACTGCGACTCGGCAACTCCCAGAATCAAACCGCCAAGCATCGCGCCAGGCAGCGAGCCGATCCCGCCCAGTACGGCGGCAGTGAACGCCTTGATGCCGATCACGAAGCCTGCGTAGAAGTCGAACGTGCCGTAGTTCATGGTGATCAGCACGCCCGCCAGTGCCGCCATGGCCGCACCGATGATGAACACGTAGGAGATGACCCGGTCGGTGTTGATCCCCAGGATCGACGCCATCTTGCGGTCCTGCTGGGTCGCGCGGCACATGCGGCCCAGCTTGGTGTACTTGATGATGTAGGTCAGCACGCCCATGCCGACGAAGGCGGCAATGAGGATGAAGATCTTGGTGTAGGTGATCTGCACGAAGCCGGTGCCGATCTCGAAGCGCCAGGCGCCTTCAAGCAACGTTGGAACACCCTGCTGTCGCGCGCCCTGACTGATCTGCGCATAGTTCTGCAGAATCAGCGAAATACCGATGGCGCTGATCAGCGGCGCCAGCCGGGTCGAGTTGCGCAGCGGCTTGTAGGCCACACGCTCGATCACGAACCCGTAAACGCCCGTCACCACGATGGTGAAGATCAGCGTCCCGAGGATCAGGAATGGAAAGGATTCCAGTCCGAAGAAAGACAGTACCGCCAGGCCGATCGCGGCCAGGTAGGCGGAAATCATGTACACGTCGCCGTGGGCGAAGTTGATCATGCCGATGATGCCGTAGACCATCGTATAGCCGATGGCTATGAGGCCGTAGACCGACCCGAGTGTCAGTCCGTTGATCATTTGCTGCAGGAAGATACCGTCCATCACGCACGCTCACACACTTGAAAGGCAGCTCAGCATTCCATCCGCCTGGCCCTCGTGAGGCGCGGCGAACGGGTCCGAAAGCAACAGAAAATGCAGGCCCGCTCATGGGCGAGCCCATCCATTTGTCAGCCCGTGCTCACCTGGAGCGAGCACGGTCGACACACGTCCGTCTTATTTCTGTTTTTCAAGCTGGTGGTATTTACCGTCCTTGTCCCACTGGTACACCACGTAGTCGGAGACTTTCAGGTCACCCTTGCTGTCCCAGGCCTTTTCGCCCATGACAGTCTTGACCGGGTGAGCCTTGAGCCATTCGGCTGCCTTGTCGCCCTTGGTGGACTTGGCACCATTGAAGCCGGCCGCCAGCGTCTGAACGGAAGCATAGGCGTACAGGGTGTAGCCTTCAGGCTCGTAGCCGGATTTGCGGAACTGGTCCACGACCGCCTTGCTGTCTGGCAGCATGCGAGGGTCGGCGCCGAAGGTCATGTACACGCCATCGACATACTGAGCGCCGCCTGCGGTGGTCACCAGTTCGTCGGTCACGACACCGTCATCGGACATGAACCGGACATCTTTCAGGCCCTGCTCGCGCATTTGACGAACCAGTGGACCGGCTTCAGGGTGCAGGCCGCCGAAGTAGACCACATCGGCACCGGTCGAGCGGATCTTGGTGACCAGCGCGCTGAAATCCTTCTCGCCACGGGTCAGGCCTTCATACAGGACCGGTGTCACGCCGCGCTTTTTCAGTTGCGTCTGTGTGGCATCGGCCAGGCCCTGGCCATAGGTGTCCTTGTCGTGGATAACCGCAACTTTCTTGCCCTTCAGGACATCCACGATGTAATCACCGGCGACGACACCCTGCTGGTCGTCACGGCCGCACATGCGGAACATCTCTTTCAGGCCCCGCTCGGTAACCTGCGGGTTGGTGGAGCCAGGAGTGATGGCGATGACGCCCGCATCACTGTAGATCTCGGAAGCCGGAATGGTGGAAGACGAGCAGAAATGGCCGACAACGCCCACTACCTTTTCCTGATCCACAAGACGGTTGGCAACGGCCACGGCCTGCTTGGGTTCACAGGCATCGTCGCCCGCGACCAGGACGATCTTTTCCCCATTCACACCGCCTGCGGCATTGATGGCATCAGCCGCAGCCTGCGCACCCTTCATGTACTGCTGACCGAACGATGCGTTGGCACCGGTCATTGGACCCGCCACGCCGATTTTCACGTCAGCCTGCGCCAACGAAGACACGCCCAATGCAGTAGCGACTGCAATTGTCAGAAAGCCTTTCCTGTAAAACGTATGCGACATGAGTGGTGCTCCTGGTTTTTTTAATTGGCACTGCGACTACGCCTTTGCCTAGAGCAAGGGACGTGCCATCAGTTTTTTATTCCGGAAAATGTCACGTTTGGCTTGTCATTCAATGACCTGATCTCATTGCCCACAGGCCGTGCAACCTCTCAAACCGAAAAAGGTGCAACCCGCCCTATGAAAGAGCAACCCAGACCATCATCAACAGCAACCCGAACATGGGTCGACGTGCAACCCGCCTGTAACAACGTACGTCACCGAAGTGCACACGCCCGGTGCGCAAACGCTACGAGACGCACCATTTGAGGCTAGTGGATGTGTCGAAAAATGCCCTCATGCCTATTCAATCGGCAGGCAAATTGCAGTCCTGCTTTGCGGTGATGCGAGCGACGTAGTAATAACCGGCCTTCAGTCGGGCAACAAATGACCTTTAGGCGAGATATCATTCCGATTACTCATGCATCACGCCTTGTAAAAGAGAAGCCTATTCATGCTTAACAAACGTCACCTGCCCTCGATCGCTGCGCTGCAATGTTTTGAGGCGGTGACCCGGCATTTGAGCTTCACCCGCGCCGCAGAAGAACTCAACCTGACCCAGAGCGCAGTGAGCAAGCAGGTGGCGCAGCTTGAAGAACTGGTCCAGCACCTGTTGTTCCAGCGCGTTCGACGCAGGCTGCAGCTGACGCCCGCCGGCTCGCTGTACCTGGCCGAAGTGCGCAAGATCCTCAATCAGGTCGAGATGTCCACGCACTTCCTGCGCTCCTACGGCGGGGAAACGGAAGTGCTGCGTGTGTCCACGCCCTCGACCTTTGGCGCGCGATGGTTGGTGCCGCGCCTGAAAGGCTGGCGCCTGCGGCATCCGCATATCCACCTGGATCTGCTCAACGAGCAGGAGTCGGATGACTTGATCAAAGGTCGCTGCGACGTGTCGTTCTACTTCGGACAGTCCGCCAGACCCGGTGCGGAAAGCGTGAAACTGTTCGGCGAGGAACTGATCCCGGTCTGCTCGCCTGACAGCCTGCCGAAAGCGCCGCTCACTGACCCAAGGCAACTGAGCGACCTGGTCCTGCTACAGAACGCGTTCCGCCCGCAGGCCTGGCATGAATGGTTCGAAAGTCAGGGCTATCACACCGATCACAGTTATCACGGCCCGCGCTTTGAAACCTTCTACATGTGCATCCGCGCCGCCCAGGTCGGATGCGGTGTCGCGCTGCTGCCGCGCTTTCTGGTGGAGGAGGAACTGGCTGAAGGCAAGCTGGTGATCGCATGGGATTTCGCGATGCCCAGCACCAACAATGCCTATTACTTGTCCTATCCGGAGCACACCGCCGACGTGCCCAAAATACGGGTTTTCCTGCAATGGATGCTCGAACAGTTGGATCAGCCGGCCAGTTAAGGGCGACAATGCCCACCCAGCAGGCCGTGAGCTTTCCGTGGCAACAGGACAGGAAGTCGCGACCCCCATGTTTACCGGCTGCTCTGGAGACCCGAAACAATGAGCGAGAGCGCCTTCTCCAATCGCATCGTGCAGAGTCTGCTCGATACCGATTTTTACAAACTCACCATGATGCAAGCCGTCCTGCATAACTACCCCAACGTCGACGTAGAATGGGAGTTTCGCTGCCGCAACGGTGAAGACCTTCGGCCCTATCTGGACGAAATACGGCATCAGATCGAATTGCTGTGCGAGCTGTCACTGAGTCCCGAGCATTTGGCATTCATGGAACGCATCACGTTCATGAAGCCCGACTTTCTGCGCTTTCTGGGGCTGTTCCGCTTTAACACCCGTTACGTGAAGACCAGTATCGAGAACGACGAACTGTGCATTCGCCTGCATGGCCCGTGGTTGCACGTGATTATGTTCGAAGTGCCGTTGCTGGCGATTGTCAGCGAAGTGCGCAACCGTCACCGTTACCCGAAGATCCTGCTCAGTCAGGCTCGCGAGCGGCTCTATGACAAGTTCGAATGGCTGAGTACCAACGCCACGCCGGATGAACTGGCCGAACTCAAGGTCGCGGACTTTGGTACGCGTCGGCGTTTTTCGTATCGCGTGCAGGAAGAAGTATTGGGCGTGCTCAAGAATGACTTCCCGGGGCAGTTCGTCGGCACCAGCAATGTGCATCTGGCGCGTCAGCTTGACCTCAAACCGCTGGGCACCATGGCCCACGAATGGATCATGGCCCATCAGCAACTCGGGCCGCGCCTGATCGACAGCCAGATTGCCGCGCTTGATTGCTGGGTGCGCGAGTACCGCGGACTGCTGGGCATCGCACTGACTGACTGCATCACCACTGACGCCTTTCTGAGCGACTTCGATCTGTATTTCGCCAAGCTGTTCGATGGCTTGCGGCACGACTCGGGCGACCCGGTGAAGTGGGCCGAAAAATGCATCCTGCATTACCAGAAACTGGGCATCGATCCGATGAGCAAGACGCTGGTGTTCTCGGATGGCCTGAACCTGCCCAAGGCGCTGGAGATTTTCCGGGCACTGCGCGGGCGCATCAATGTCAGTTTTGGTATCGGCACCAATCTGACGGCGGACATCCCCGGCATTGCCCCCATGAACATGGTGCTGAAAATGACGGCCTGCGCCGGACAGCCAGTGGCAAAGATTTCCGACGAGCCCGGCAAGGCGCAATGCAAGGATCCGAACTTCGTCGCCTACCTGCGGCATGTGTTCAAGGTGCCGGACCTGCCGCCTTCTGATAAACCTGTTTGAGTTTGACTACCTACGAGGAGTGAATCATGCACGCCGTACAGCGCCAGATTGCTGAACAGCTCAAGGTCCAGCCACCGTTCGCGGACCAGAATGCTCTGGAAACCGAAGTCGCCCGCCGCGTCGATTTCATCAAGCAGTGCCTGCAAAACGCCCGCCTCAAGACACTGGTGCTGGGCATCAGTGGCGGCGTCGACTCGCTGACCGCGGGCCTGCTGGCCCAGCGCGCCGTCAAGGAACTGCGTGAGAGCACCGGCGACACCGGTTATCGCTTCGTCGCCGTGCGCCTGCCTTACATGGTGCAGGCCGACGAACACGAAGCGCAGGCATCAGTGGATTTCATCGAGCCGGACGAACGCCATACCGTCAACATCGGCCCCAGCGTCAAGGCGCTCGCATCTGAAGTGAAAGCGTTCGAGGGCCATCCTGCCAGCGCCGTGGATTTCGTGCTGGGCAACACCAAGGCGCGGATGCGCATGGTCGCTCAATACACCATCGCCGGTGCCTGTCAGGGTCTGGTGATCGGGACTGATCACGCCGCAGAAGCAGTGATGGGTTTCTTCACCAAGTTCGGCGACGGCGCGTGCGACGTGGCACCGCTCAGTGGTCTGGTGAAACATCAGGTAAGGGCCATCGCCCGTCACTTCGGCGCACCGGAATCACTGGTAGAGAAAGTACCGACGGCAGACCTGGAAGACCTGTCTCCCGGCAAACCGGACGAAGCCGCGCATGGCGTGACCTACACCGAGATCGACGCCTTCCTGCACGGCCAGCCGGTACGCGAAGAGGCGTTCAAAATCATCTGCGACACCTACGCCAAGACCCAGCACAAGCGCGAACTGCCTTACGCGCCCTAAGGCGCAGCAGCGATGATCGCGCTCATGCCACTGATCGTGCCCATGCTCCGCGTGGGCATGCAGCCGTGACGCTCTGCGTCACATTCCAGCGTAGGGGACGATCATAGACACGGCGATCAATTACTTCAGCGTTACGCTGCCTTTCATCATCGCGATGTGGCCAGGGAACGTGCAGAAGAATTCATAGCTTTCGGCAGGGTCGAGCTTCGAGACATCGAATGTCACCGAGTCCTTCTCACCCGCGCCGATGATTTTGGTGTGGGCGATCACGCGAGGGTCGCCTTCCTTGATGTAGTCCTTGTCGATTCCGACGCTCATGCCGTCAGTGGTCACGCCTTGAGCGTCGGCCTTCTTGCTCAACACCCAGTTATGCCCCATGACGTTCTTGGGCAGGCTGCCGGAGTGCGTGAGGTTGACGGTGAAGCTCTTGCAGCTCTTGTCGATCTCGATGGCTTTCTTGTCGTACATCATCTGATCGGTCGAATCGATGGTAGTGGAGCACTCGGCCGCCAGCAGTTGACCACTGGCCAGCGTCAACAGGGAAATCGCTACAAGCTTGCGGATCATTTGAATCTCCAGGGCAGGTACTTCAGATTTAAAAAGCGACGATTGAAAACAGAGCGTCGAATGGCGGCTGGGTTCCAATGGTGTCCAAAAGGCGCACGAACTATCGGTGCCATCGAAACAATCAAACAGCCAGATACGGAGCGCCACTTTACCATCGGCACATCGACCTCCCCATGGAAAGACCTTCATGCAACTCAATAGTCTGTTTCGCAGTCTGCTCGCCGCCTACGCCTGTGGCGCAAGCGCCAGTTGTCCGCACGATGCGTACGACCGGGCCCGGCATAGCGTCTGAATGGGTCGATGCCGCCGAGTAATAAACGTTTGGCGGACACCGGGAATTAAGCGCGTCTCAGGCGACCGGCATGACTGTGACCCGCACTTCGGGGTCATGCGTGCCGCCGCCCAGAATGACACCGCGCAATGGCGATACATCAGAGAAGTCACGTCCCCACGCCAGACTGATGTGTTCCAGCGCAGGCTGCACATTGTTGGTCGGGTCGAAATCGACCCAGCCCGACGCAGGACAGAACACCGACACCCAGGCATGCGAGGCGTCCGCACCGATCAGGCGAGGCTGTCCGGGGGGTGGCTGGGTCAGCAGATAGCCGCTGACATAACGTGCCGCCAGCCCACGGGAACGCAGACAGGCGAGCATGAGGTGCGCGAAGTCCTGACAGACGCCACGCCTGCGCTCCAGGACTTCCACCAACGGCGTCGCCACCTGGGTAGCTTCGCTGTCGAAGGTGAACTCGTCGAATATCTTTTCCATCAGCGCCTGCACACCGAGCAGCAACGGCCGCCCCGGTGGAAAGCAGTCCTGCGAGAACTCGACGAACGAGCGCTTCAAGTGCACGTAGGGCGATTCGAATCGGTAGCGGCAGGCTTCCAGAACATCAGCGGTCATCGGCTTGGCGCTGTAGGTCAACGCGCTGCGCGTGACTTCCCACTCCGGCGACAGGTTGAAGTCCAGATACGGCCGTTCCAACACCTCGATCTGCAGACGTGCATTGACCTGCAATTCGTCGTGCGGACGTTCGAAGGCCAGCCGGGTCAGCGGATTGCCGAACACGTCCAGCTCATCGCGGCGCGTGGTAGGCGCTGGAAAAATCTCCAGGCTCTGCTCGGTGCAACGCTGCCAAGGACTGCTGCGCGGCCACAGGTGTGCCAGTTGCTGGGCCAGCGACACCGGGCTGTCGTACTTGTAATGCGTGTCATGGAAAATCTGGTAAAGGGCGCTCATCAGACGGACACCGTGCGTTGGCTGACGTCATCGACGTGGGCAAAGTGACGCAAGGCCAGACGATCAGAGGCTTGACCGGCGCTTTCGCCGATGCCTTGCAAGAGGTCCGCGAGACCGTCCAGCACCGCATCGATGCTGCTCTGACCGAACAGCGGATTTTCCAGACTGCCGAGATCGAAAGCCGCCAGACGCTGCGCCAGAACCGTAAGGCTGTTGTCACGCGGCGCGTCGAAGTTGTCACTCAAGCGGCGCAACGAGCGCTGTACCAGTTTGAGCTGAAACAGCACGGCGTGTGGGTTCTGGTCATCGAGCAACAACAGGTCCAGCACCGGAATCAAGTGCGGCACCGCCATGTAGCGCGAGCGATACGTGATGCTGCTGTTGCCCAGCTCCAGCAGCCATTCCAGGCCGGCCTGATCCGACACGGTGGTGCCACGCAGGAACGCCGCCAGGCTCATGCTGAGAAACTTGAGGCGCTCGATACGCCGTCCGATCATCAGAAAGCTCCAGCCCTCATCGCGGGTCATGTCATCCAGCGCAAAACCGGACAGCGCGGCCAGCGACATCACGAGGCGGTTGAGGAAATCCAGCAGCTCGCCGAAGTCGGGATCTTCGGATTCCAGGCTCAGGGCCTCGCGCTGCAACTCGACCAATGCCTGCCAGTTCTCTCTGGACAGCTTGCCACGCACTTGCGAGGCCGCCCATTGCAGACGCTGCAGGTTGGCGCGCAGGCTGAACGGCCACTCGTCGCCCAATAACGCTGTCAGCAGACGATGTTGCAGCGTTTCGTCTTCTTCGGCCTCGGGCAGCACACCCAGACTTTCGGCCAGCGTCACGGCAGCCTGCAAGGCTTGCGGATCATCATCGTCGACATAGCGGGTGAACATGATGCGCAGCAGGCGCGCGCTGTCGTCGCAGCGCTCGCAGTAACGCCCGAACCAGAACAGGTTTTCCACAACCCGGGACGGCAGATAGGGATCACGCCGGATCAGGTCGTAGACGCCCAATGCGCGCTGGCCTTTCAAAGGCTCGCCGGCATGCACGCCACTGTAGGAGCGCTCACCCAGCACCCAGGTGTCCTTGCTGGCACCGCCACGCTGCATCGAAACCACGTCCGCATCGGCGTCGGCTGCCACGCGGGTCAGACCGCCCGGCAAAACACGATAACCATCAAGGCCCGCGACAGCGTACACCCGCATGCCGATAGCACGCGGCTGCAAGGCTTCGCCATCGGCCTGCAGAACGGGCGCGTGAGAGAGCTGCGCCAGTTCCTGCGCGACGTAGGCATAAGGCCGGGCCTGCATGCGCGCGGCCAGTGCCTTGCGTTGTTCCTCGTCCAGGTCGCGGCCGAATACGGGCACGAAATGCTGCGACGGAAACGCAGGTTTGATCAGCAGTTCAGGAAGCTTTTCGAGTGCCTGCGCCAGCACGGGCGGCTCGCCGCACCACCAGGTCGCCACAGACGGCAGGATCAGTTCCTCGCCGAACAGGTACTCGCAGATTTTCGGCAGAAAGCCCAGCAGTCCCGGCGATTCCAGCACACCACTGCCCAAGGCGTTGGCCACCAGCACATTACCTTGGCGCACGGCTTCCAACAGCCCCGGCACACCCAGTGCCGAGTCGGTACGCAGCTCCAGCGGATCGCAGAAGTCATCGTCCAGACGGCGCATGATGGCGTGCACCCGGCGCAGACCGCTGAGTGTCTTCAGAAACACCGTGGCGTCACGCACCGTCAGGTCGCCGCCTTCCACCAGTGGATAACCCAACTGCCGCGCCAGATACAGGTGTTCGAAATAGCTTTCGTTGAAACGCCCCGGCGTCAGCAGCACGATCAGCGGCGCTTCATTGCTGGTAGGCGCCTGACGTATTAGCGTCTGCTGCAAGGCACCGAAGAAACCGGACAAATGCCGCACCTGCAGATCACGGTAAGTTTCCGGCAAGGCACGAGCGACGATCTGGCGGTTTTCCAGCGCATAACCTGCGCCAGAGGGAGCCTGGGTCCGGTCAGCGGTCACCCACCAGCGACCATCGGGCGTGCGCGCCAGGTCCACGGCGTACATGTGCAGAAACGTGCCCTCGGGCGGCTTGACGCCCTGGCACGGCCACAGAAAGTTGTTATGCCCGAAGACCAGCTCTGCTGGCAGCAGCCCTTGGGCGATCAGGGTCTGCGGGCCATACAGGTCGGCAAGCACCGCATTGAGCAAACGTCCGCGCTGAGCGATACCGGCCGCCACATGCGCCCACTCGTCAGCCGGAATGATGTGCGGCAGCAGGTCCAGCTCCCACGGACGGTCAGCGCCCTTGGGATCGGCATAGACGTTGTAGGTCACGCCGTTTTCCTGAATCTGCCGGGTCAGCAGCGCCTGACGCTGGGTCAGCTGCGCAGGCGAGCTGCGTCGCATGTGCTCGTAGAGACGCCGCCAATGAGGACGAACTGTCCCGTCGGCATCGAGCATCTCGTGGTAGGTACCCTCGGACAGCGGGTATCGGTCAAGCAAGTCGGGCATGGAAGGCTCGGCAGGGCAGCAAAAAGGACTTCAGATGAAGCGGTCAGGTGTCACGTCCGTGCGCACCCGACTCACTGTTGACGCAGACTCAGTGCAGGCGCATATCCAGCGTCATCGGCAGTTCGTCGTTAATGTTGAGCGACGGGACCTCCAATTTGCCCGGTGTATGGCCAATGCGGAAGAAACGCGACATGCGGCGGCTTTCCGCTTCGTTGGCGTTGACCGGCAAGGTTTCATAGTTGCGCCCGCCCGGATGAGCGACATGATACTCGCAGCCGCCCAGTGAGCGGTGCATCCAGGTGTCGAGCAGATCGAAGACCAATGGCGCATGCACACCGATGGTCGGTTGCAGGCAGTTGGCTGGCTGCCAGGCGCGATAACGCACGCCCGCAACGAACTCGCCCGCCTGCCCGGTTGGCTGCAGCGGCACGGGAATGCCATTGCAGGTCAACATGTAGCGCTGCGGCGGCAGGCCGGTGAGATGCACCTGCAGGCGCTCCAGTGACGAATCCACGTAACGCACTGCACCACCGCCCGACCCCTCTTCACCCAGTACATGCCAAGGCTCCAGCGCCTGACGCAATTCAAGCTGGATACCATTGACGGCGTAATCACCGACTTTCGGGAAACGGAACTCCAGGTGCGCCGCGAACCAGTCGGCACGCACCGGATAACCGGCGCTGTTGAGGTCGGCCACGACGTCGGCGAAATCCTGCTCGATGAAGTGCGGCAACATGAACCGGTCATGCAATTGCGTGCCCCAGCGCGCCAGCTTGGCGGGCGCATAGGGTTCACGCCAGAAGCGCGCCACCAGTGCGCGCAACAGCAACTGCTGGGCCAGACTCATGCGCGCATGCGGCGGCATCTCGAAAGCACGCAGTTCCAGCAAACCCAGACGCCCGGTCGCACCGTCAGGCGAGTACAGCTTGTCGATGCAGAACTCGGCGCGGTGTGTGTTGCCGGTCACATCGATCAACAGGTTGCGCAGCAAACGGTCCACGACCCAAGGCGCCGCTTCTTCACCGGGCTCGGGCATTTGCGAGAAGGCGATTTCCATCTCGTACAGCGAGTCGTTACGCGCTTCGTCGATGCGCGGGGCCTGCGAGGTCGGGCCGATGAACAGACCAGAAAACAGGTACGACAGCGACGGGTGATTGTGCCAGTAGCTGATCAGGCTGCGCAGCAGGTCGGGACGGCGCAGGAACGGCGAGTCGGCAGGTGTTGCGCCACCCATGACGAAGTGGTTGCCGCCGCCGGTGCCGGTGTGGCGCCCGTCGATCATGAATTTTTCCGTGGTCAGCCGCGTCAGGCGCGCCTGCTCGTAAAGAAACTCGGTGCGCTCCACAAGCTGATCCCAACTGGAGGACGGCTGCACGTTCACTTCGATCACGCCCGGATCCGGGGTGATGCGGAAGTTGCACAGACGCGGGTCGCTCGGCGGCTCGTAGCCTTCCAGCAACACCGGACACTTCAACTCTTCGGCCGTCGCTTCGATCACCGCGACCAGTTCGAGGTATTCCTCAAGCTTCTGCAGCGGCGGCATGAACAGATACAGACGCCCGTCACGGGCTTCGGCACACAGGGCCGTGCGGGTCAGCCAGTCGGCAGACTCGTCAAGCTTGGGCGCGCGCTCGGCATCGGTGTCGGAGGACTTGAGCTGCGAGATCAGCGAGTCGCTGTCATCCAGCTCCGGGAAGGCCTGATTGTGGTCGGTCGGATGAATGAACGGGTATTCCGCCGCTTTGACCCAGGGCTGCGAAGCCAGCGGCAGACGATAGCCCAGCGCCGAATCGCCCGGCACCAGACGGCAATGATCGTCACGCAGGTACCAGCGCCCGCTCTGCCAACTGTCGCCATCAGCCGTACGCGCCAACGGCAGCACCTGACCGATGACCTTGTCCAGGCCCTGAGCGAAGACCTTGCGCAGACGGGCACGCTCCATCTCGTCGCCGAGCCTTGAATCCTCGGCAGTGACGTTCACCGGCAGCGCGCCTTCGCGCCACAGGTAGTAATAATTGTCTTCGTAGGCCGGAAACACGAAGCGGGTCGGCAGCTTCAGCCGCTCGGCCACGCTGGCCAGAAAGCGCCCTGCCAGTTCGCCTGTGACGCCGTAGTCTTCAGTCTCGCTGGCGATCAACGCGTCGTTGTGCCAGACCGGCTGGCCGTCCTTGCGCCAGAAGCAGTTCAGCGACCAGCGCGGCAACTGCTCGCCCGGATACCACTTACCCTGTCCGAAGTGCACGATGCCCAAAGGTGCGTAATGGGCACGCATGCGCTGGAACAGCTCGGCTGACAGCTCACGTTTTTTCGGGCCGAGCGCGGCGGTATTCCATTCCTCGCCGTCACGATCATCAATGGAAACGAAAGTCGGCTCACCGCCCATGGTCAGGCGCACGTCGTCGCGTTGCAGGTCCGCGTCGATCTGATGACCAAGCGCCTGAATGTCCTGCCATTGCTCTTCCGTGTAAGGTTTGGTGACGCGTGGCGCCTCCCAGATCCGCTCGACCGACATTTCATGGCTGAACTGCGTTTCGCACGGTTCGACCAGCCCGCTGATCGGCGCAGCAGAAGACGGTTCGGGGCTGCACGCCAAGGGAATATGCCCTTCGCCTGCGAACAGACCGGAGGTCGCGTCCAGGCCGACCCAGCCTGCGCCTGGCAAATAAACCTCGCACCAGGCGTGCAGGTCAGTGAAGTCAACGTCAGTGCCTGACGGACCGTCCAGTGCGGCAACGTCGGCCTTGAGCTGAATCAGGTAGCCCGACACAAAACGCGCCGCCATGCCCAGGTGACGCAGCAACTGCACCAGCAACCACGCCGAGTCGCGGCAGGAGCCTGAGGCGTTTTCCAGCGTGTACTCAGGGGTTTGTACACCCGGTTCCATGCGGATCAGGTACGCAACGTCCTGACTCAGGCGCTGATTGAGCCCGACCAGAAAATCGATAGCCGGTATCGGTTCGCGGCTGATGCTGTCCAGGTACGCCTGGAATTTAGGCGTCAGCGGCAGTTTTTCCAGATACGGCGCCAGCTCACGCTGCTCTTCGCTGGCGTACAGGAACGGGATGTTTTCGGCATAGGGCTCGAGGAAGAAGTCGAACGGATTGAACACCGCCATCTCGGCGACCAGATCGACCTCGACACGAAACTCGTCGGTTTTCTCGGGGAAGACCAGACGTGCCAGGTAGTTGCCCTGCGGGTCCTGCTGCCAGTTGATGAAGTGGTTTTCAGGCTGCACTTTCAGCGAGTAGGACAGCACACGCGTGCGGCTATGGGCCGCCGGGCGCAGGCGAACAATCTGCGGACCCAGTTCGACGGCGCGTTCGTAGCGGTAATGCGTGACGTGGTGCAAGGCAATATGAATCGACACGGCGTGCCTCCTGCGAGCCTGAACGGTAAATGATCCGCGCAAGACTTATGCCATCCGGCCAAAGTCCTGCACCTGCGACGCTGGCAATACGCGCCCGAACGGACAAGGCACCAAAATCGCGCCAGCCGGGGCCGAGCGTGCAAGGGTCGCACAATAATGTGGCAGACAGTGTGGCAGAGGGATGAGACGGGAGGTGAAGTATCTGATTGACGCGAGGGAGGTGCGTGGAAAGCGGTCTGATCCGAGTGATCAATGCCAGTGGGACGCAGAGCGTCCCGGAGGCCCCGCGACACTGATCGTTCCCACGCTCCAGCGTGGTAACGCCTCTCAGGACGCTCTGCGTCCGGCCGTGATGTGACGCAGAGCGTCACGAGATGCATGCCCACGCGCGATGGGCACGATCAGTGTCGAGGCAAGCTTGTGTATACGCCCGCGTTCGCTTGCAGGTGACCTAGCGCGGCACCACTGGCTTGCGGGCTGGCTTGCCGCCTTTGCCCTTCCCGCCCTTGGCCGCTTCCATACGCTCCTTGGCAGCCTGCTTGTTGCGGGCCATGGCGGCGGCCTTGGCTTCCTCGCGCTTGTCCCATGGCTTGCTGCCATCACTGCCACGAGGCGGCAGGCCGGTGTGCTGGGTCTGGATCAGCGTGGTCTTGGCCGCCTTGGCAACCTTGTGACTGCCCGCCGGTGTCGAGTTCTTGCGACGCGCACTCTGGTAGCTGTCGGTTGCAGGCTGATGCAGCGGAATCAGTTGATCCTTGCCCGAACCGATCAGGTCGGAGCGACCCATGCGTTCCAGTGCTTCACGCAGCATCGGCCAGCCTTTCGGATCGTGGTAGCGCAAGAACGCCTTATGCAGACGACGCTGCGCCTCGCTCTTGACGATGGTGACCGCGTCGCTCTTGTACGTGACCTTGCGCAGCGGGTTCTTGCCCGAGTGGTACATGGCCGTGGCCGTGGCCATTGGCGACGGGTAGAACGCCTGCACCTGGTCGGCACGGAAACCATTGCCCTTGAGCCACAGCGCCAGATTCATCATGTCTTCATCGGTGGTGCCCGGATGGGCCGCGATGAAGTAAGGAATCAGGTACTGCTCCTTGCCCGCTTCCTTGGTGTACTTCTCGAACATGCGCTTGAACTTGTCATAGCTGCCAATGCCCGGCTTCATCATCTGATTGAGCGGACCTTCCTCGGTGTGTTCCGGGGCGATCTTCAGGTAACCGCCGACGTGGTGCGTCACCAGCTCCTTGACGTATTCCGGCGACTCGACAGCGAGGTCGTAACGCAGACCCGAAGCGATCAGGATCTTCTTCACGCCCGGCAATGCACGCGCGCTGCGATACAGCTGGATCAGCGAGGAGTGATCGGTGTTCAGATTCGGACAAATGCCAGGGAACACGCAGGACGGCTTGCGGCACGCGGATTCGATTTCCGGGCTCTTGCAGGCGATGCGGTACATGTTCGCGGTCGGCCCGCCGAGGTCGGAAATGACGCCGGTGAAGCCTGGCACCTTGTCGCGGATCTCTTCGATTTCGCGAATGATCGACTCTTCGGAACGGTTCTGAATGATGCGGCCTTCATGCTCGGTAATGGAGCAGAAGGTGCAGCCGCCGAAGCAGCCGCGCATGATGTTCACCGAGAAGCGGATCATGTCGTAGGCCGGAATCTTTTCCTTGCCGTACGCAGGATGCGGAACACGTGCGTAGGGCATGCCGAACACGTAGTCCATTTCTTCGGTGGTCATCGGAATGGGCGGCGGGTTGAACCAGACGTCTACATCGCCATGCTTCTGCACCAGCGCACGGGCGTTGCCCGGGTTGGTTTCCAGGTGCAGCACGCGGTTGGCGTGGGCATACAGAACGGCGTCGTTACGCACTTTCTCCACCGACGGCAGACGAATGACTGTCTTGTCACGGGTCATGCGCGGGCTGGCGAGAATCTGCACAACCTTGGGTTCGTTCGGGTCTTCAACCGGGCCTTTTTCCTGCTCGATGGCGCAGGCTTCAGTGTCCTGGGTGTTGACGTACGGGTTGATGATTTTGTCGATCTTGCCCGGACGGTCGATGCGCGTGGAGTCGACTTCGTACCAGCCTTGCGGCGTGTCACGACGAATGAACGCGGTGCCGCGCACGTCAGTGATGTCTTCAACCTTCTGACCATAGGACAGGCGCTGGGCGACTTCGACAATCGCACGCTCGGCGTTGCCGTACAGCAGAATGTCGGCGCAGGCATCGATCAGGATCGAGTTGCGAACCTTGTCCTGCCAGTAGTCATAGTGCGCGATGCGACGCAGCGAGGCTTCGATACCGCCGAGCACGATAGGCACGTGCTTGTAGGCTTCCTTGCAGCGCTGGCTGTAGACCAGGCTCGCACGGTCCGGACGCTTGCCCGCCATACCACCGGGGGTATAGGCGTCATCGGAGCGAATTTTCTTGTCCGCGGTGTAGCGGTTGATCATCGAGTCCATGTTGCCGGCAGCGACACCGAAGAACAGGTTCGGCTCGCCGAGCTTCGTGAAGTCGTCTTTGGACTGCCAGTTGGGCTGGGCAATGATGCCCACGCGAAAGCCCTGGGACTCGAGCAGACGCCCGATGATCGCCATGCCGAAAGACGGATGATCCACGTACGCATCACCGGTCACGATGATGATGTCGCAGGAATCCCAGCCAAGCAGATCCATCTCTTCCCGACTCATGGGCAGGAAGGGTGCTGGTCCGAAACATTCGGCCCAGTACTTGGGATAGTCAAATAACGGCTTGGCTGCTTGCATGTTCAGGACCTACGTTTGCACGTTGGAAAAATCGCGGGCGCGGAATATAGCACATTTTTTGATCAAGTCCGACTGCGGTGGTCGGAATTGAATGGAGCGATGCAACTCCATGATGTTCGCGAATCGGGACGTGTAGCTGCGCCTGGCGTTATACACAAGCCTGCCTCGACACTGATCGCGCCCATCGCTGCGCGTGAGCATGCAACCCGTGACGCTCCGCGTCACATTCGAGAGCGAACGCGGAGCGTCCTGGGCGGCGTTACCACGCTGGAGAGTGGGAACGATCAAATCCTCAATCGTCGTCGAAATTGTAACTGCCCGGCGCGAGGTTCTCGAAGCGGGTGTATTTACCGATGAACGCCAGACGCGTGGTACCGATGGGGCCGTTACGCTGTTTACCAATGATGATCTCGGCAATGCCCTTATGCTCGGTCTCCGGGTGATACACCTCGTCCCGGTACACGAACATGATGACGTCGGCGTCCTGCTCGATCGCTCCGGATTCCCGGAGGTCGGAGTTGATCGGGCGCTTGTTGGGGCGCTGTTCCAGCGATCGGTTGAGCTGCGACAGGGCGATGACCGGGCAGTTGAATTCCTTGGCCAGCGCTTTCAACGAGCGGGAAATCTCGGAAATCTCGTTGGTCCGGTTATCACCGCTCGATCCCGGAATCTGCATCAACTGCAGGTAGTCGATCATGATCATGGCCACGTCGCCATGCTCGCGCACCACACGACGGGTACGGGCGCGCATTTCCGAAGGGCTGATACCCGCCGTGTCATCGATGAACAGCTTACGGTCATTGAGCAGGTTGACGGCCGACGTCAGGCGCGGCCAGTCGTCGTCATCCAGTTGACCGGCCCGCACCTTGGTCTGGTCGATACGACCCAGCGACGACAGCATACGCATGATCAGCGATTCGCCTGGCATCTCGAGGGAGTAGACCAGCACGACTTTGTCGCTGCGCAACACGGCGTTCTCGACGAGGTTCATCGCGAAGGTGGTCTTACCCATCGACGGACGACCGGCAACGATGATCAGGTCGGACGGTTGCAAGCCGCTGGTCTTTTCATCCAGATCGGTATAACCGGTGGACAGGCCGGTGATCGCGTTATCACTGTTGAACAGTGTATCGATACGGTCGATGGCCTTGGTCAGCAGGTCATTGACGCTGACCGGACCGCCGGTCTTGGGCCGTGCTTCGGCAATCTGGAAGATCTGCCGTTCGGCCTCATCAAGAATCTCTTCGGCGGTACGGCCTTCGGGGTTGAACGCGCTGTCGGCAATTTCGGTGCTGATGCCGATCAATTGCCGCAGGGTTGCCCGCGCGCGAACGATTTGCGCATAGGCCTTGATGTTGGCAACCGAAGGTGTGTTCTTCGCCAGCTCACTGAGGTAGCCAAGGCCGCCGACCTGTGAGGTCTGCCCTTCCTTGTCCAGTTGCTCAGCCAGCGTCACCACGTCGATCGGGCTGTTCTGGTCGGCCAGACGAGCGATAGCCCTGAAGATCAGACGGTGGTCATGTCGATAGAAATCGCCATCAGAGACTTGATCGAGCACCCGCTCCCAGGCGTTGTTGTCCAGCATCAGACCACCGAGTACAGCCTGTTCGGCCTCGATGGAATGTGGCGGCACCTTGAGGGCAGCGGTTTGCAGATCGTATTGCTCAGGGCTGGAGATTTCGTTCATGGCCACTTGAATTCGAGGTTTACAGAATAGGGATGCCACAAAGACAAAGGGCACGACCTGTGAACAGGATCGTGCCCGATGTTAATCCTCTGACGGCGATGCCGCCAGACGATTACGTACTGCTTAAGCAGCCACTACGACAACGCGTACGGTCGCTTCTACGTCGCTGTGCAGGTGCACGGCTACGTCGAATTCGCCAACGTTGCGGATAGTGCCGTTCGGCAGACGAACTTCGCTTTTTGCAACTTCAACGCCAGAGGCGGTCAGTGCATCAGCGATGTCGTGAGTACCGATCGAACCGAACAGCTTGCCTTCGTCACCAGCGGTGGCAGTGATAGTCACTTCCAGCTCAGCCAGTTGGGCAGCGCGAGTTTCGGCAGATGCTTTCTTGTCTGCAGCCAGTTTTTCCAGCTCGGCACGACGCTCTTCAAACGCAGCCAGGTTGGCAGCGGTTGCAGCGGTGGCTTTGCCGTAAGGCAGCAGGTAGTTACGACCGTAACCGGCCTTAACGTTTACTTTGTCGCCCAGGTTGCCCAGGTTGGCGACTTTTTCCAGAAGGATCAGTTGCATGTGGAAATCCTCTTAACTTTTAACCTTCACCGTTCGCAGGACCATTGCCGGAATCTTTCGATACCCGGCGACCGCGAAAATCAATCAGGCTGTCGACAATGGCAATTACCACGAGCAACGGATAGATCAGCTGCATGAACACCAGCAGCGTGATGTACATCCCCACCAGCCAGAACCTGGACAAGCGCTTTTCAGCGACCAGTCCATGTATCAATGCCAGCCCTGCAAATACCAGCGGTACGCTGCAGAGCGGTGTAAGCATTGCCATCTGCGGACCGAAATTCGGTCCCACCAGCATGCACACCAACAGCACCAACGACGGTACCAGCGGGAGTCTCACGGCGCGAAATTCACGCCCGAAACCACCAGGGTTGTACAACAACGCTTGCCAGTAGCGCCCAAGAATCAGGCTCAGCACACTGACGATTTGCAGCAAGGCCGCTATCAGGCCAATCAGGACGGGGGCAATCAGTGCTCCCAGACGCGCGCGTTCTTCTACGTTCATTTGCTCGTAGAGCCCAGAGAGCATCGCCGGCAGGTGTTTCTGCAACTCCTGCGACATCGCTTCAATGGGTTCGCCAAAAACCGCACCCAGAACCACTGCGTACACCACACCCAACGCTACGCTGACCAGCAGCACGCGGACCCAGGACTCGCTGGCACGCAACACCATTGCCAAACTCAGCGAACCAGCCAGCACCATGGCTACACGTGGTTCGCCGAAATACCACCAGACCAAAGCCGGCAGCAGAGCCCAGGACAGGACACCAACGGCATCACTGAACCCGCGCCGCAGAAGCACAAGGCATCCTGCGGCAGCACTCAACCAGAAAAACAGCGGCAATGCCGCACATCCCGCCACTACGAGAGTGGCCTGCATACGGCCGCGCATGATGAATTCAGCCAGGGCACGCATGCTTTCTATCCCTTGTTACGTTTTGTCGACTACCTGGTCTCAGCGGCCGTGGCTGTCGGTGTAGGCCAGCAGGGCCAGGAAGCGGGCGCGCTTGATAGCGGTGGCCAGCTGAC
This sequence comes from Pseudomonas sp. AC016, assembly GCF_979253365.1. Lineage (NCBI taxonomy): Bacteria > Pseudomonadati > Pseudomonadota > Gammaproteobacteria > Pseudomonadales > Pseudomonadaceae > Pseudomonas > Pseudomonas sp. AC016. Next base: position 3,942,279 of record NZ_CEEDCC010000001.1, on the reverse strand, counting down.
GCTGATAACGTGCTTTGGTACCAGTGATACGGCTTGGAACGATTTTGCCGGTCTCGGATACGTAGGCTTTCAGAGTGTTGAGATCTTTGTAATCGATCTCTTTGACGTCTTCAGCGGTGAAGCGGCAGAATTTACGACGACGGAAGAAACGTGCCATGTAATTGGCTCCTCAAAAGGTCCGTGGATTACTCGTCAGCGTTATCGCTAACGTCGCTGTTGTCGCCGTCATCGCCATCGGCGCTGTCGGAGTGCTCAGGACGGTCACGACGCTCACGGCGCTCACTGCGGTTTTCTTCAGCCTTGAGCATCTCGGACTGGCCAGTTACGGCTTCGTCGCGACGGATGACCAGGTTACGGATCACAGCATCGTTGTAACGGAAGTTGTCTTCCAGCTCGGCCAGAGCCTTGCCAGAGCACTCAACGTTCAGCATCACGTAGTGAGCCTTGTGAACATTGTTGATTGCGTAAGCCAGTTGACGACGGCCCCAATCTTCCAGACGGTGGATTTTGCCGCCGTCTTCTTCGATCAGCTTGGTGTAACGCTCTACCATGCCGCCGACTTGCTCGCTTTGATCCGGGTGGACCAAAAAGATAATTTCGTAATGACGCATGAATGCTCCTTACGGGTTGTAGCCTGCCGCCGAAAGCGGTCAGACAAGGAGTGAATGACACTGTTGGTCTTGCTCAGGAACAGGCACATGAGCGCCTGCCATGACAGCAAGGGGCGCAATTGTAGAGAAGGGTCGTGTGGGGCGCAAGGCAATTGGTGATTATTTGAACAGATCACCAGTGCCCACGTGCTGAGCAGATCAGCGTGGGCATGATCATTTCAGCGGATTCTGCGATCAGCCTTTCTTGCCGGTCGCCTTGGCGCTGCGCTGACGCAGCGCTTCGAACAGACAAACGCCTGTCGCCACGGATACGTTCAGGCTGCTGACGCTACCTGCCATTGGCAGGCGCACAAGATAATCGCAGTGCTCGCGGGTCAGGCGACGCATACCCTTGCCTTCGGCACCCATGATGATAATCGTCGGGCCGGTCAGGTCCTGCTGATACAACTCCTGCTCAGCCTCCCCCGCCGTACCGACAACCCAAAGGCCGCGCTGCTGCAGTTTTTCCAGCGTACGCGCCAGGTTGGTCACAGCCACCAGCGGAATCACTTCCGCCGCGCCACAAGCTACCTTTCGTACAGCCGGTGTCAGCGTTGCCGACTTGTCCTTAGGCACGATCACTGCCAGCGCACCCGCCGCATCGGCGGTACGCAGGCAGGCACCCAGATTATGCGGATCGGTCACGCCGTCGAGCACCAGCAACAAAGGCGGGCCTTCGGTGCGGTCCAGCAGCTCATCGAGCATTGCTTCGCCCCAGACCTGGCTCGGGCTGACATCGGCCACAACGCCCTGATGCACACCCTCAACCCAGGCATCCATTTCGCGGCGTTCGGCCTGGCCGATGGTGACGCGATTCTGACCCGCCAGCTCGACGAGCACCTGAACGCGAGGATCGCTGCGACCCTCCGCGAGCCAGATGTGCTTGACCCGCTTCGGGTGATGACGAAGCAACGCTTCCACGGCATGAACGCCGTAGATTTTTTCCAGCTGACTCATGACTTGGCCTTGGGTTTACGAACGCTACCGCCCTTGGACGATGACGCGGAGCCCGTTTTCGACGAGCCACCTTTACGATGTTTACTGGTCTTGCCTGAGGAAGGTGCAGAGCCCGAATCGGACCTTTCAGACTTTCCCGACGACGCCTTGCTACCACCCTTCGCTTCAGCCAGAAGGGCTTTTTTCATCTCACGGCTCTTGCGCACTTCTGCGTTTTTCGCCGCAGCGTCGCTCGGGCGATAGGCCTCGACCGGCGCTTCCTTGGTAGCCGCTGTACGACGTCCGGATTTGGCCGGAGCCTTTTCCTTTTCGGCGGCAGCGGCAGGCGTTGCAGTTTCATGGCCACGGCGCTTGCGGCCCGGCGAAGAAGTCGTCGCTGCAGACTTTTCGGAGATTTCGAAGTCGATCTTGCGCTCATCCAGATCGACGCGCATGACCTTCACTTCTACCGTGTCGCCCAGGCGGAAATTACGCCCGGTGCGTTCGCCGGCAAGACGATGGTGCAGCGGATCGAAGTGGTAGTAGTCACCTGGCAAGGCAGTGACGTGCACCAGACCTTCGACATAGATATCGGTCAGCTCGACGAACAGACCAAAGCCGGTGACGGCCGTGATCACACCCGGGAACGACTCGCCGACGCGGTCCTTCATGTACTCGCACTTGAGCCAGTTCACCACGTCGCGAGTGGCTTCGTCGGCACGGCGCTCGCTCATCGAGCACTGCTCGCCCATTTGCTCCAGCAACGCTTCGTCGTACGGATAGATGCGCGCTTTCGGAATGGTTGCAGCACCGGCACGACGCACGTGCGGCGTGTCCTGCTTGGAACGGATCACACTACGAATCGCACGGTGGGTCAGCAGGTCCGGATAACGACGGATCGGCGAGGTAAAGTGCGTGTAGGCTTCATAGTTGAGACCGAAGTGGCCGTTGTTGTCCGAGCTGTACACAGCCTGGCTCAACGAACGCAGCATCACGGTCTGGATCAGATGGTAGTCGGGACGGTCGCGAACGGTTTCAAGCAGCGCCTGATAATCCTTCGGCGTCGGACCATCCTTGCCCTTGTGCAATGACAGACCCAGCTCACCCAGGAAAGCACGGAGCTTTTCCAGACGCTCTGGCGGCGGGCCATCGTGCACGCGATACAGCGCAGGGATTTCGTGCTTCTTCAGGAATTCAGCGGTGGCCACGTTGGCCGCCAGCATGCACTCCTCGATCAGCTTGTGAGCATCGTTGCGCGTGGTCGGACGGATCTCGGCAATCTTGCGCTCGGAACCGAAGATGATCCGGGTTTCCTGCGTTTCGAAGTCGATGGCACCACGTACATGGCGCGCGCCCAGCAGCACTTTGTACAGCGCATAAAGCTGCTTGAGGTGCGGAACGACATCGCCGTATTCGCCACGCAGACTTTTGGCTTCAGCCGTTTTCGGCTGCTCCAGAATCGTGCTGACCTTGTTGTAGGTCAGGCGCGCATGGGAATGGATAACGGCTTCGTAGAACACGTAATCCGTCATCTCGCCGGTCTTGGAGATGGTCATCTCGCAGACCATGGCCAGACGATCGACGTGCGGGTTCAGCGAGCACAGGCCGTTGGACAACTGCTCAGGCAGCATCGGCACGACACGCTCGGGGAAGTACACCGAGTTGCCGCGCACCTGGGATTCGGCGTCCAGCGCCGAGCCGATCTTCACGTAGCTCGATACGTCGGCAATCGCCACGTAGAGCTTCCAGCCACCAGAGAACAGGCGCAGCTTGCCCGGTTTGGCTTCGCAATAGACGGCATCGTCGAAGTCGCGTGCATCTTCACCGTCGATGGTCACGAACGGCAGGTGACGCAGATCGACGCGGTGCTCCTTGTCCTTGTCCTCGACTTCCGGCTTGAGTTTCGCCGCTTCCTTGAGCACGGCCTCAGGCCATACATGAGGAATGTCGTAGGTGCGCAGCGCGACATCGATTTCCATGCCAGGCGCCATGTAGTTGCCGACCACTTCAACCACATCGCCTTGCGGCTGGAAGCGCGGCGTTGGCCAATGGGTGATCTTCACCTCGACGAACTGACCGATCTTCGCGCCATTGTTGCGACCCGGTGTCACCAGCACTTCCTGCTGGATTTTCGGATTGTCCGGAATGACGAAACCGATGCCGCTCTCTTCGAAGTAACGACCCACGATGGATTCGTGACCACGGGAAATGACCTCGACGATCACGCCTTCGCGGCGGCCGCGACGGTCCAGACCGGAAACGCGAGCCAAGGCACGGTCGCCGTCGAACACCAGACGCATCTGCGCCGGGCTCATGAACAGGTCATCGGAGCCGTCATCAGGGACCAGAAAGCCGAAACCGTCGCGATGGCCGGAGATGCGGCCGAGGATCAAGTCGAGCTTGTCCACTGGCGCATAAGTGCCACGACGTGTGTAGATCAATTGAGCGTCGCGCTCCATCGCACGAAGGCGACGGCGCAGAGCCTCGAACTGGTCTTCAGTGGTCAGGCCGAACTCTTCGACCAGTTGCTCGCGACTGGCCGGCGAACCACGCTCGGCAAGGTGCTGAAGGATCAGCTCACGGCTGGGAATAGGGTTTTCGTATTTTTCCGCTTCACGAGCGGCCTCGGGATCGAGGGACTGCCAATCGGCCATTAGATAGTTTTCACCTTGTATATATAGGGGTTAGTTTGGCATAGACCTTATGAAACGGGAAATTTCACGCTCAATCAGCTCACTGAAAACGCTTGAAACTGCCCTGAAAGACCCGATTCACGCCGCTGGCGAAATTTTTGGAGTTTTTTTCATCGATGGGCTTTACAGCCCAAAAGACGCTCCGTATAGTGCGCGCCATCGACAGGTCAAGGCCTCAAGATACTGCCCAGATGGTGAAATTGGTAGACACGCCAGCTTCAGGTGCTGGTGACCGCAAGGTCGTGGAAGTTCGAGTCTTCTTCTGGGCACCAATTCAATGCAACAGCCTACAACAGGTTGATGTCACACAAGAACCCGCGAAAGCGGGTTTTTGCATTCTAGGGTTTTGATTATTAAATCAAAACAGGGGTTTACAGAATAAAACGATCGCCGTATAGTGCGCCCCATCAGCAACGGCGACGTCGCTGATACTGCCCAGATGGTGAAATTGGTAGACACGCCAGCTTCAGGTGCTGGTGACCGCAAGGTCGTGGAAGTTCGAGTCTTCTTCTGGGCACCAATTCAAAAAAACCGAGCCAATGGCTCGGTTTTTTGCTTTCCGGTATTTGAAACTGTTGTCATCTTTGCCCTGCGCGCCCCGCCCTCCAATATCCAAGGACGCTTTGGCGGATGGTGACCACCCGCCAGCCTGATCCACACTCTTACGCTCTGAACTGCCCCAGACTCGCCTTCAGACGCACCGAAAGCTTGTCCAGCGTCCGGCCGCTTGCCGTCGTCTCCACCACCGCCCGAGCAGCTTTTTCGGCTTGCGCATGAATCACTTCAACACGCCCTTTCACGGCATGAGCGCCCTGCGCCTGATGCTCAGCCGCTCGTGTGGCCAGTCCGATCGCCGCATGCACCTGCTCGACCGAGGCCTGCACGGTTTGCTGCAGCCTTGCGCTGTCACGCAGCACAGCCAGCCCTTCCTTCGCCTGACGCCCGGCCAGGCCAATCGTTGCTACTGCCTCTTTGGCACCGGCCTGCAATTTGGTGATGTGCTCCTGAATATCGCCGGTCGAACTCTGGGTCTTGCTGGCCAGGGCGCGGACTTCGTCAGCCACGACGGCAAAGCCACGGCCGGTTTCACCTGCGCGCGCTGCTTCGATGGCTGCGTTGAGGGCCAACAGGTTGGTCTGCTCGGCAATGCCATGAATCACTTCAAGCACCACCTCGATCTGCTCGCTCTGCCGCGCCAGACGCTCGATCACCTGAGCACCGGTTTCCACCTGACCGGCCAGCGCTTCTATGAGCCCGCCAACCTGATTGGAAGTACGCGTGTTTTCATCGGTGGCCTGTTTGATGTCGATGACCTGACGCAATGCTTCCTGCATGGCCTGGCTTTCCGCCTGAGCCTCATCAGCCATTTGTTCAAGCGCTTGCAGGCTCGCCGCCACCTCATCCCGCTGCAACGCAGCAGCGGCATCGGCGCCCGCGTTTCTCTGGCTCATGGCGCCGATCTCGACACCGGTCAGTTGCGCCACCTCGCCTGCTTCTCGAACGATGGGCTGAAGCTTGTCGATGAAACGATTGACCGCAGCCGACATGTCGCCGATCTCGTCGTTGCTGTCGAGCTTCACCCGGCGCGTCAGGTCGCCCTCACCTGCTGCCAAGTCATTGAGCGCCGCGATCAGCAGATGCAGCTTGCTGACCACACGACGGCCCAGCACCACTGCCAACAGAAGCAGTACGCCAAGACCGATGACGGCAAGTCCGACGGCGATATTCCAGCGCAAGGTTTGAGCCGCATCCTGAACTGCAGAACGGGTATTGCTGGCCATTGCGGTTGCTGCTGCTTGCGCGGACTCCAGACGAGTGCGCAGCGCCGCTGAACTGTCTTTTGAAGCACCCGCCAGGCTTTCCGATACCAACTGCTCGCCGCTGGTGATCAACGTGGCGAAACGCTTGTCCAGCGCAGCCAGGTTTTCCTCGACCGTCGCCGTCGAGACGCCCATGCGCACCTTGCCGATTTCGACACCGTTAGGACTGATGGAGGCTTCGACGTAATACACCGACGGATCGTTTTTCGCAGCGTTGAGGATCTTGTCCATCGCCCGCTCACCCTCCCCTTTGGCGAGAAGCGCCTTGACCAGGGGATTGTCGCGGTTCATGTAGCGTGTCAGGTGCTCGCCAGCTGCATCGTCATACACCACGAACAGCACATTGGGATTGCGCTGCGCACGACGGGCAAATTCGGAAAGTGTCGGTGTGTCGTTATCCCACATGGCACGCGGCGCAACCGCAGCCAGCAGCTCGGCCATGTCGGTCGCGGATTCCCTGAGGTCTTTCTCCAGCGTGGCGCGCAGTTGCGCCTGCTCTTTTTTAAGACGCGAGGACAGACCGGTACTGAGACGCTGACGGGTACTGGTAGAAAGCGCATCCAGACTGGATGTCACTTCACTACTCGCCCGCTCCAGCTCGGAAGAGACATGTTGCGAATCTACACCCAGACGATTGGTCAGATCCGCTTCAAGTGCGGTGACCGTGCTCCGGGTGAGCGCAACCGCGACCACCACCTGCACCAAAAGGGCGATGCCCAGCGCAATGAACACTGGGCGCAGCAAACGACTTTGCAAAAGAGATAACACAGCCGACACAGGAGAATCCCTCCAACCTGAGCGCCATTAAAATAGTGGCACTTTTCTGTCGTTTGTATAGCAAGGGCCGTGCCGTGATGCAATTCACATTTTGCCTGCTCCGAGAGGATCGGACGCGGAGCGTCCTGAGCGGCATTCCCACTTCAGAGCGTGAGGAACGATCAGTGGTGCCGTGCCATGCTCTGAATGCAAAAAAGGGCCGCACATGGCGGCCCTTCTTTTTGCAACTAACGACGTGTTACGCGAACGGGTGACGCAGAACGATGGTTTCGTTGCGATCAGGACCGGTCGAGATGATGTCGATAGGTGCGCCTACCAGCTCTTCGACACGCTTGATGTAAGCGCGCGCATTGGCTGGCAACTGCTCCAGCGTCTGAGCGCCCAGCGTGGATTCGCTCCAGCCTGGCATCTGCTCGTAGACCGGCTCCAGACCCAGGTAGCTGTCGGCATCGGTCGGCGCGTCGATCACCGCGCCGTTTTCGTTCTTGTAACCCACACAGATGTTGATGGTTTCAAGACCGTCGAGCACGTCCAGCTTGGTCAGGCACAGGCCCGAGATGCTGTTGATTTCGATAGCGCGACGCAGGATGACGGCATCGAACCAGCCGCAACGACGGGCACGACCGGTGGTAGCACCGAACTCATGGCCACGCTTGGCCAGGAAAGCGCCAACGTCATCGAACAGCTCGGTAGGGAACGGACCCGAGCCGACGCGCGTGGTGTAAGCCTTGGTGATACCCAGAATGTAATCCAGGTACATCGGTCCGAAACCCGAACCGGTGGCGATGCCGCCAGCCGTGGTGTTGGAGCTGGTGACGTACGGGTAAGTACCGTGGTCGATGTCCAGCAACGAACCCTGAGCACCTTCGAACATGATGTCCTTGCCGTCGCGACGCATCTCATGCAGCGTGGCGGTGACGTCGAGCATCAAGGGTTCGAGCATGTCGGCGTATTCCATGCACTCGTCGAGTGTCTTCTGGAAATCGATCGCAGGCTCTTTGTAGTAATTGACCAGCACGAAGTTGTGGTAATCCAGCAACTCGCCCAGCTTGGACGCGAAACGCTCACGGTGGAACAGGTCGCCGATGCGCAGACCGCGACGTGCAACCTTGTCTTCGTAAGCCGGGCCGATGCCGCGACCGGTCGTACCGATCTTGAACTCGCCACGGGCCTTCTCACGCGCCTGATCCAGCGCAACGTGATACGACAGGATCAGCGGGCAGGAAGGGCTGATGCGCAGACGCTCGCGCACCGGGATGCCTTTCTCTTCCAGCTTGATGATTTCACGCAGCAGTGCGTCGGGAGCAACCACCACACCGTTACCGATCAGGCACTGCACGCCTTCGCGCAGTACACCGGACGGAATCAGGTGCAATACGGTTTTCTCACCGTCGATTACCAGGGTGTGACCCGCGTTGTGGCCACCCTGATAGCGAACTACGGCGGTAGCATGTTCGGTCAGCAGATCAACGATCTTGCCTTTGCCCTCATCACCCCACTGGGTGCCCAGGACTACGACATTCTTACCCATAACACTCGTCCTCATTCACGCAAACTTGGTGCCGGCGGCGGCCGGCAGGAATACTCAAGAAGCCAGCGGCATTACCTGCCAGTGCTCGCCATGCTGAATCAATTGCCGGTCACAGTCGGCCTCACGTGCCGCGCTTACCTGCTGCCCAGGCAACGCCTGAACCACACGTTGACCTTCGCTGCGCAACTGGCAAACCTGCTGCCAGAGTGCTGCATCCGTGCTGTCCGGCATCCAGATGCCACCGGACGGTAATACGATTTCTGCCTGCCCCAGTGTGACCAGGGTTTTCAGGTCAGTGGAAAAGCCGGTGGCCGGACGTGCACGGCCGAAATCGGCACCGATGTCGTCGTAGCGACCGCCCTGGGCAATCGACTGCCCGACGCCCGGCACGAAGACCGCGAACACGACGCCGGTATGGTAGTGATAGCCACGCAGCTCACCGAGATCGAAATACAACGGCAACTGCGGGAAGCGCGCTGCGAGGCGGTCGGCGATGCTCACCAGATCGTCCAGCGCAGCGAGCACGGGCTCCGGCGCACCGGCCAGACGATCACGGGCCGCAGCCAGGACTTCATGACCACCACAAAGGTCAACCAGTGCACGCAGCATCGACGCCAGCTCCTGCGGCAGATTGGCCGTCAGGGCGATCACTTCATCGATGGCCTTGCGTTGCAGCGCATCGAACAGCTGTTGCTCGACTTCGCCCGACAGACCGGCAGCACGCGCCAGCCCACGGTAGATACCGACATGCCCAAGATCCATATGCACATCCGGCACATCGGCCAGTTGCAGCATGGCGAGCATGAGGCTGATCACTTCAACGTCACTGCTCGGGCTTGCATCGCCGTACAGTTCGGCACCGAGCTGGATCGGGCTGCGCGAAGACGACAGCGCGCGCGGCTGGGCATGCAGAACACTGCCCGCGTAGCACAGACGGCTCGGGCCTTCACGCTTGAGGGTGTGTGCGTCGATTCGCGCAACCTGCGGCGTGATGTCGGCACGGAAGCCCATCTGCCGACCCGATTGAGGATCGATGACCTTGAAGGTGCGCAGATCCAGATCCGAGCCTGCGCCAGTCAGCAGAGACTCCAGATACTCGATATGCGGGGTGACGACGAACTCATAGCCCCAGCTCTGAAACAGATCCAACACCTGACGACGCGCTACTTCAATGCGCGCCGCTTCCGGTGGCAGTACTTCTTCGATGCCATCTGGTAGCAGCCAGCGGTCAACCGTTGCCATTACGCCATTCCCCTGTGATCCGGGCGGCCAGCCTTGAGGCCAACCTTGAGTGAAGCAGAAAGTGGTGCGCTGTATGACGGGCACGACAAACGCCCGAGACAGGCCTTGCAGACCACTTTCCTCGAAAAATCTTGCCGATCGCCACGCGGGCTTCAGCCAATCAATCGTGCAGACGCAAAAAAGCCGGGAATTTCCCGGCTGCCGCATGATACACACGTTTTACCGAACGATCACCCCAACGGACGGTTTTGCCGCCCGGCGGGTAATTTATTACAGCCAGATATTACGGCTTGGCTTTTTCCAGATAGCGGAAGAACTCGCTGTTCGGGTCAAGCACCAGCATGTCGCTCTTGTTCGCGAAGCTTTCACGGTAGGCGCGCAGGCTGCGATAGAACGCATAGAACTCCTGATCCTGACCGTAGGCCTTGGAGTAGATCGCCGCTGCCTGGGCATCACCATCACCACGCGCCTCTTCAGACTCGCGGTAGGCTTCGGCCAGCAGCACACGACGCTGACGATCGGCGTCGGCACGGATGCCTTCCGCCAGTTCGTTACCCTTGGCACGGTGTTCACGGGCTTCACGCTCACGCTCGGTGCTCATGCGCTCGAAAACACTGCGGTTCACTTCCTTGGGCAGGTCGATGGCCTTGACGCGAACGTCGACCACTTCGATACCCAGCTCTTTCTCGGCCATGCGGTTCAGGGAACCGGTGATGTCCGCCATCAGTGCGTCACGCTCACCCGACACGACTTCGTGCAGGGTGCGCTTACCGAACTGGTCACGAAGACCCGATTCCAGGCGACGCGACAGACGCTCGTCGGCAATCTGCTTCAGACCGGAAGTTGCCGTGTAGAAACGCTCGGCATCCTTCACGCGCCATTTGGCGTAGGCGTCGACCATCACGGCTTTCTTCTCCAGCGTCAGAAAACGCTGGGTCGGAGCATCGAGGGTCAGCAGACGGCCGTCGAACTTGCGCACCTGGTTCACGTAAGGAACCTTCACGTGAAGGCCCGGCTGTACATCAGCCTGCACCACGCGACCGAATTGCAGCAGCACTGCGCGTTCGGTCTGGGACACGATGTAGAAGCTGTTCCAGGCAATGACTGCCAGTACCACACCAACAATTAGGGTGATCAGCGATTTATTGCTCATCAGCGACTCTCCCTGGTACGTACATCGCGCTGCTGAGTATCGGTCGCTCGCACGCCGGCATCAGTTCCAGTCGCGGATGAACCACCGGTACTCGGGGTGTTACCGGTACCGCTGCGACTGTTTTCCATCATCTTGTCGAGCGGCAGATACAGCAGATTGTTCTGCCCTTTGTCACCGGTCACGAGCACCTTGCTGGTATTGCTGAAGACTTCCTGCATGGTGTCCAGATACAGACGCTGACGGGTCACTTCAGGTGCCTTGCGGTATTCGGCGACCAGCTTGGTAAAGCGGTCAGCCTCACCCTTGGCACGGGAAACCACTTCGTCACGATAACCGTTGGCGTCTTCAAGAATACGCTGGGCCTGACCACGAGCTTCCGGGATCACACCGTTGGCGTAGCTTTCCGCCTGGTTGCGTGCACGCTGCTCGTCTTCACGGGCACGGATCACGTCATCGAACGCTTCCTGCACTTCACGCGGCGCCGCAGCACTCTGCACGTTGACCTGAGTCACGGTGATACCGGTGCGGTAGGTATCGAGGAAACGCTGCAGGCGCTCCTTGATCTCGCTCGCCATCAGTTCACGGCCTTCGGTCAGCACCTGATCCATCGCCGTGGAACCCACGACATGGCGCAACGCACTTTCAGTGGCGTGCTGCAGGCTGATTTCAGGCTGATCGACGTTCAGGACGAAATCCTGAAGATTGCTGATCTTGTATTGCACGGTCAGCGGCACTTCGACGATGTTCTCGTCTTCGGTGAGCATCTGGCCCTGCTTGCTGTAGGCACGCTCGCGAGTGACGTTTTCCATGTATTTGCGATCGAACGGCGGGAAATAGATGTTCAGACCCGGACCCACGGTTTCATGGTACTGGCCGAAACGCAGTACAACTGCCTGCTCCTGTTCGTCGACGACATAGATCGCGCTGTAAAGCCAGAAAGCGACGAGCACGACCAGACCGATGCCGAGCAGACCGAAGCCGCCGCCCTTGCCCGAACTGCCGCCATTGCCGCCATCACCACTGCGTTTCTTACCGCCGCCGAACAGCCCATTCAGGCTTTCCTGCAGCTTACGGAAGGCCTCGTCGAGATCAGGTGGCCCCTTGCGGTCGCCGCCACGGCGTTTACCACCCCAGGGATCTTGATTATTCGAGTTGCCACCCGGCTCATTCCAAGCCATAGCGCTCTCCATCTGATAAAGCAAAGACGCACCATCGGCGCGCCGCCCCATGCTACAGAATGCCCGCGAAAGCCGTACAACGGCTTTCCCGTGCTTTTATTGCAAAGTGTGTTGCTCGATGAACTCCAGCGGCTGCAATCCTTCGCGAGTCACCAGACGATTGAGTTCAACGCGCGGTATACGCACTGCCAGAAGACTTGAGCCTTCCTCGTCGTGCGTCTCGCTCTGCACGGCACCCAGCTCGAAGAACTGGGCGCGCAGCCGGGCAAGACGCTGAGGCAGACACAGGGTGCCGACGAACAGGTCGTCACCCAGCAGTTCGGCCACGGCCTGCTTGAGCAGGTCCAGCCCACGACCATCACGGGCAGACACCCAGACACGTTGCGGCTTGCCATCGGCATCACGCTGTATCTGAGGCTCTACACCTTCAAGCAGATCGAGTTTGTTATAGACCTCAAGTATCGGCAAGCCCTCGGCACCGATCTCGCCGAGCACGGCAATGACCTGCTCGATCTGCGACATGCGGTCCGGCTCGTGGGAGTCGATCACATGCAGCAGTAAATCGGAGTTGCTCGATTCTTCAAGCGTGGCGCGGAAGGCTTCGACCAGCTTGTGCGGCAGGTGACGAATGAAGCCCACTGTATCGGCCAGTACGATGGGGCCCAGGTCGTCGAGTTGCAGACGACGCAATGTCGGGTCCAGCGTGGCGAACAGCTGATCGGCTGCGAACACATCGGAATCGGTCACGGCGTTGAACAGTGTGGATTTGCCGGCGTTGGTGTAACCCACCAGCGAAACCGAAGGGATATCGGCACGACGACGGCCGCGACGGGCCTGATCACGCTGACTGCGAACCTTCTCGAGACGACCCTTGATCTGGCGCAGACGAACCCGAAGCAGACGACGGTCCGTTTCGAGCTGGGTTTCACCCGGTCCACGCAGGCCGATACCACCCTTCTGACGCTCAAGGTGAGTCCAGCCTCGCACCAGACGGGTACTCATGTGCTCAAGCTGGGCCAGTTCGACCTGCAGCTTGCCTTCATGGGTCCGTGCGCGCTGCGCGAAGATATCCAGAATCAGACCGGTGCGATCAAGCACGCGACACTCGAAAACACGTTCGAGGTTACGTTCCTGACTGGGCGTGAGGGTGTGATTGAAGATCACGATGTCGGCCTGCTCGGCCTTGACCTGGTCGCGAAGCTCCTCGACCTTGCCAGAGCCAATCAGGTATTTGGCGGATGGCCGATGACGCGGCACGTTGATAAACGCGACGGTATCGGCGCCAGCCGACATGGCCAACTCCTGAAACTCCTGCGGATCTTCGCGCGCCTCAGGGTCCTGACCATCCAGGTGAACGAGAATTGCACGTTCACCACCGCTGTGGCGCTCAAAGAACAAGGCAGACTCCTATCAGGCGTTACCTGGCTCGGCATCGGCGCCGTCAGCGTCGGTGGCGCTGGGCAGACGAATCGGACGAACCGGTACGACGGTGGAAATAGCGTGTTTGTAAACCATCTGGCTGACAGTGTTTTTCAGCAAAATGACGAACTGGTCGAAAGACTCGATCGTGCCCTGCAGCTTGATACCGTTGACCAGGTAGATCGATACCCCGACCTTCTCTTTACGCAAGGTATTCAAGTAAGGGTCTTGTAGCGAATGCCCTTTTGACATGTGCCGCACTCCTTTAAGGATCAATAAATAATAAATCGAATTCGATTGGCTTACCGGCCACCCCCCAAGGATAGACGGCTATTGCAAGGACTCAGCCCAATATGGAGACCGATCCCAGGTATTTCAAGGCGCGTGGCAGATTGTCGCTGGCCAGGCTGTCCAACCAGTGCAAATTCTCCCAGCTGCGAAGCCAGGTAAATTGCCGTTTGGCCAGTTGGCGCGTTGCAATGATGCCGCGCTCCTGCATTTCATCCCGTGTCAGCTTTCCATCCAGGTGATCCCAGACCTGGCGATAACCGACGGCTCGTATCGATGGCAGACCTGAATGCAGGTCGCCTCGTGAGCGCAATGCCAGTACTTCGTCCAGAAACCCCTGGTCCAGCATTTGCAAAAAACGTAGTGCGATGCGGTCATGCAGTACCTTGCGATCAGCCGGAGCTATCGCAAGATTCGCGACAGTATAGGGCAATTGCTGACGCCCCGATGCCGCTGCTTCGGTACTTTGCGCAGTTTGTTGCTCGCGATGTGCGGTCATGCTCGTTCCGCTGACGCGATAAACCTCCAGTGCACGGATCAAGCGCTGCGGATCGTTGGGGTGAATACGTGCCGCCGACACCGGGTCGACCACCGCCAATTGATCATGCAACCACTGCCAGCCATGGGCCAGCGCATCGGCTTCGAGCTGTGCCCGAACCTGCGCATCCGCCGCCGGCATGTCCGCCAACCCGTCCAATAGAGCCTTGAAATACAACATAGTGCCGCCCACCAGCAAAGGAATATTTCCCCGTGCGGTGATTTCATCCATGGCGGCCAGTGCGTCGGTACGAAAATCAGCCGCCGAATAGCTCTGCGACGGGTCGCGTATGTCGATCAGGTGGTGCGGAAATTCGACCAGTTGCGCCTTGGAAGGCTTGGCCGTGCCGATGTCCATATCGCGATAGACCAGCGCCGAATCGACGCTGATCAGCTCACACGGCAGGACCTTGGTGAGTTCGATGGCAAGATCGGTCTTGCCCGCTGCGGTTGGCCCCATGAGAAAGATGGCCGGAGGTAAAACATTCATTCATTGACCGCGCAGGAATAATTTATCCAGGTCGTTGAGCCCCATCTGGGTCCAGGTGGGACGACCGTGATTGCACTGTCCGCTGCGCTCGGTGTTTTCCATGTCGCGCAGCAGGCCGTTCATTTCCGGGATCGCCAGACGACGGTTGGCCCGGATCGCGCCATGACAGGCCATGGTGCCCAGCAGCTCGTTCATGTGCGCCTGCACCCGGTCACTGGTGCCATATTCCATCAGGTCCGCGAGCACATCGCTGACCAGCCGGTTGGCCTCGGCCTGCTTGAGCAACGCGGGGATCTGTCGGATGGCCAGCGTCTCGGGGCCAAGACGCTGCAATTCGAAACCCAGGCGCTGAAAGGTCGCAAGATGTTCTTCAGCGCAATCCGCTTCGCGCTGACTGACCGCGATGGACTCGGGCACCAGCAGCGGCTGTCCGCTGAGGCCTTCGTTGGCCATGGCGATTTTCAGGCGCTCGTACATGATCCGTTCATGGGCGGCGTGCATGTCCACCAGCACCAGCCCGTGGGCGTTTTCAGCCAGGATGTAGATGCCTTTGAGCTGCGCGAGCGCATACCCCAGCGGTGGAATATCAGCAGGCGACTCTGGCAACGACGTCGGCGTGGTGCCCGGCAGCGGCGCGAAAAACTCGCGGTAGGCGCTTTGCACTTCGGCAACGGGCGCACCCGGCGAAGCCGGCCGCGGCGAGTATTGATACTGATAGCCGCCGCCCGAGCCAGAGCCTGCGGGACGTGCATAGGTCTCGCCCTGCGGCTGTTCGAGCACGTTATTGGCCAGACGCATCTCGCCCTGCGGCCCGAACTCGCCCGCTTCGGGGCCGGTCGGACGCACAATCGCTGTCACAGGTGCGCTGCCGGACAACTGATCTTCCGGCCGAACGTCACCCAGCGCACGGTGCAGCGTGCCGTACAGAAAATCGTGCACAGTGCGTCCGTCACGGAAGCGCACTTCGTGCTTGGTCGGGTGAACGTTGACGTCTACAGCCGCCGGGTCGACTTCGAAAAACAGCACGAAGGTTGGGTGACGGCCATTGAACAACACATCGCGATACGCCTGACGCACCGCATGGGCGACGAGTTTGTCGCGCACTGCTCGGCCATTGACGAAGAAATACTGCAGATCTGCCTGGCTGCGAGAGAACGTCGGCAATCCGACCCAGCCCCACAGATGCAGACCGTTGCGCTCGATCTCGATCGGCAGCGCCTGCTCCAGAAAGCCCGGTCCGCAGATGGCCGACACGCGACGCGCTCTGGCGGTGTCGTCATGGGCTTCGTGCAGGCTAAGAATGGTCTTGCCGTTGTGGCGCAAATGGAAGGCCACGTCGAAACGCGCAAGCGCCATGCGCTTGATCACTTCCTGCAGATGATCGAATTCAGTCTTTTCAGCCTTGAGAAACTTGCGGCGAGCAGGCGTGTTGAAAAACAGATCACGCACTTCCACGGACGTACCGACCGGGTGCGCAGCAGGCTGAACGCGGGGCGCCATGTCGCGACCTTCGGTCTCGACCTGCCAGGCCTGATCCGCGTTTCGGGTGCGGGACGTCAGGGTGAGACGTGCGACCGAACTGATCGATGCAAGGGCCTCACCGCGAAAGCCCAGGCTCATCACGCGCTCAAGGTCTTCCAGATCGCGGATCTTGCTCGTCGCATGGCGCGCCAGCGCCAAGGGCAGGTCATCCGAAGAGATACCGCTGCCATCGTCACGCACTTTCAGCAGCTTGATACCGGCCTGCTCGACATCGACGTCAATACGTCGCGCACCGGAATCGAGGCTGTTTTCCAGCAATTCCTTGATCACCGACGCAGGGCGCTCGACCACCTCGCCCGCCGCAATCTGGTTCGCCAGTCGCGGACTGAGCAGTTCGATGCGAGCGGCGTTCAGGATGGCCTGTTCGACTTGCGGCTCAATGCCTTCGAGCAGAAGGTCGCTGCTGGCGGCTTCTTCATTCATGGCTGTGTTGCAACCTCGGAGCTCGGAATGCGCAGGTCCTGACCGATTTTCAACTCATCGGACTTCAGGCCATTGGCGCTGCGCAATGTGGCGATGTTCATGTCGTAACGTGCGGCCAGCATGGCCAGTGTTTCGCCGGAGCGTACGACATGGTTGCGCGGGCCCTGGGCCAGCTTGCCGTTGTCGCGCAGCCAGGCGATGTAAGTGCCCTGTGGCGGGTTCTGCTGGAAGAACTGCTTCACGCCGGAGTTGATCGAACGCGCCAGTGCCTGTTGATGCGAGGCCGAGGACAGCTTATTGGCTTCGTTGGCATTGGAAATAAAGCCGGTTTCCACCAGGATCGACGGAATGTCCGGCGATTTGAGCACCATGAAGCCTGCCTGCTCGACACGGGACTTGTGCAGCGAAGTCACCCGACCGATGTTGCTCAGGACTTTCTGGCCGACGTTCAGGCTCGACGACAGCGATGCCGTCATGGACAGGTCGAGCAGTACGCCCGCCAGCATGCGGTCCTTGTCATCGAGACTCACGGCACCGGCACCACCAATCAGGTCGGAACGGTTTTCACTGTCCGCCAGCCAGCGCGCGGTTTCGGAGGTTGCACCACGATCAGACAGGGCGAACACCGACGCGCCAAAGGCCGCCGTGGACGGCGCAGCGTCGGCGTGAATGGAAACGAACAGGTCGGCCCCCTTGGCGCGGGCGATCTCGGTGCGTTTGCGCAACGGGATGAAGTAGTCGCCGGTGCGCGTCAGCTCGGCGCGGTAGCCCTTCTCGGCATTGATCTGCCGTTGCAGCTCACGTGCAATCGACAGCACCACGTTTTTCTCTTTCTCACCGCCCCTGCCGGAAGCACCCGGGTCTTCACCACCATGACCGGCGTCGATCACGACCACGATATCGCGCTTGCCGTTGGGCACCGGCGTCAGCTTGACTTCAGGCTTGGACGGGCTGATCGGCACCGCAGGCGCAGTGTTCGCAGGGGTGTCAGCAATCGTCGGCACCGGCGTAGGGTTGGCGTCGGCAGCGTTGTCGAACAGATCAACCACAAGGCGGTTGCCGTACTGCTGATTCGGCGCCAGCGTGAAGCTCTTCGGCGTCACGGCCTTTTTAAGGTCGATGACCACGCGCAGATCCGTCGCAGTGCGCTGCGCAGAACGCATGCTGGTGATCGGCGTGTTAGCAGTCGACACATTGAGCGGTCCGCCCAATGTCGCGCCATTGATGTCGATCACCAGACGGTCAGGTGAAGTCAGGGTAAATACGCTGTGCTGGACAGGTCCTGAAAGGTCGAATACCAACCGAGTGTTGTCCGGCGCTCGCCATAAGCGGACACTTCGTACTTGCGTAGCGGCCAGCGCTTCGACAGCCAAGGCCATCAACAGCAGACCTACTACAGTAACCAGCGCGCGCATGCGCATACCTAACCCCATATCTATTTGAATTCCAAAGCCAAAGTGGCACACCAACGTTCGCCACGCGAACCCGTGGGGCTCAATATCACGGAACGACCTTCTCCGTGCGGGCTAATGGTAATGGTCAGGTCAGGCTTTGGCAAAAAGCCTGCACCACGCTGGGGCCACTCAATGAGACAAAGTGAGTCACCGTCGAAGTAATCACGCACGCCCATGAACTCCAGTTCTTCTGGATCGACCAGGCGATACAAGTCGAAGTGGAAGACCTTGATCGTCCCTATTTCATAGGGTTCAACGAGGGTAAAGGTCGGGCTCTTCACAGCCCCTTCGTGCCCGAATCCACGTATCAGGCCTCGCGAAAGCGTGGTCTTGCCCGCGCCCAGATCCCCGTCCAGAAAAATGACGCCTACACCCTCGGTGACCTGCGCGAGGCGTGCGCCGAAAGCCATCATGGCCTCTTCGCCAATCACATGCAGCGTTAAATCAGACACGGTTTCAGCTCCTCCAGTAACTGACGAATGGCGGGAATAATATCGCTGGCTGCCATGCCACGCCCCGATGCACCGACTTTCTGACCGGCACTGGCATGCAGCCACACCGCCAGACAGGCCGCATCGAACGCACTCATGTGTTGAGCCATCAGCGCACCGGTCAGCCCGGCCAGCACATCACCAAGGCCTGCAGTGGCCATGGCAGGGTGACCGCGATCACACAGCGCCAGTCGCCCATCGACATCGGCGATCAGGCTGCCTGAGCCCTTGAGCACGCAGACGGCATTGAATTTACGCGCCAGAGCGTGGGCTGCAGCGGCGCGGTCGTTCTGCACCTCCTGAGTACTGATACCCAGCAGACGCGCCGCTTCACCGGGATGCGGGGTGATAACGCTGTTCTTCGGCAGGACCACCTGCCCGGTTGCCAGTTGATTGAGCGCATCGGCATCCCAGACCTGCGGCCGATCTGCATTGGCTGCCGCAGACAGCAGGCTGCGCCCCCAGCTGTCCTGCCCCAGACCAGGCCCGACAACCAGTACGCTGGCTGCCTCGATCAGCGTCATGAGCTGGTTGGCCGAGTGGATGCCTGCGCTCATGATCTCGGGCATGCGCGTCAGCGCAGCGGGCACATGTTCGGTGCGGGTCGCCAGCGTGACCATGCCTGCCCCGCTGCGCAATGCGCTTTCGGCGCTCAACAGTGCCGCACCGCCAAAACCGTGATCGCCACCGATGACCAGCACGCGGCCGTACATACCTTTATGAGCCGTGCGCGGTCGAGGGGCCAGGAAAGGCAGGCTGGTTTTGTCGAGTCGTTTTGCAGTTACCGGCGCCTGGGCGACGATGGCCTTGTCGGCCTGTAGATCATCAAAGATCAGTTGCCCGATCAGATCGGGGGCATCGCCGGTCAGCATGCCCATCTTCAGGCCGATAAATGTCACGGTCAGGTCTGCACGCACGGCAACACCCAGGCAATGCCCGGTATCGGCACACAAGCCCGAGGGAATATCCACCGCCGCTACCGGCAAGCCGCTGGCATTGATCGCCTCGATAGCTGAACGATAAGGATCGCGCACATCACCCTGCAGACCTGTTCCCAGGAGAGCATCCACCACGATGCCAGCCATGGTCTGATTGGCCCAGGGCTGGATATTGACGCCCGACGCAGCGGCGTAGGCCAGTGCAGCGTCGCCCTGCAACGCAGCAGGATCACCGACGGCCAGTAGACGCACCTGCCAGCCGGTCTTGTGGGCCAGCGAGGCCACCAGATAACCGTCTCCGGCGTTGTTGCCATGCCCGGCCAGCACCGTCAGTTCGCTCGCTTCGGGCCAGCGCCTGCGGATCGCCCGCCAGGTTGCGTGCGCGGCACGCTGCATCAATTCGAAGCCTGGCGTGCCTGCGGCAATCAGCCGGGCATCGAGGTCACGCACCTGCGCAGCGCTGTACAGCGCGTCGGGTAATTCGGGTTTCGTGTCTAACATGCGTCTCTAGGCTCCGATGTCTGGCAGAATTATACGCACCTTGTCTCTGGTTTCTCTCTGCGCATGTCCGCTATTACCGCTGAACTTCCCACCGCTGACGACCTTGTCACCCTTGCGCAATCGATCAAGGCGTGGGGCCGTGAGCTCGGTTTTCAGGAAGTCGGCATCTCCGGGCTCGATCTGGCAGAGCACGAGCAGCATCTGCAACGCTGGCTCGAAGCGGGCTATCACGGCGAAATGGACTATATGGCAGCCCATGGCAGCAAACGTTCCCATCCTGAAGAGCTGGTGCCGGGAACGTTGCGGGTAGTATCGCTGCGTATGGACTATCTGCCAGGCGACACGGAAATGGCTCAGCGCCTGACCGAGCCTGAAAAGGCCTACGTGTCCCGCTACGCATTGGGAC
Source organism: Pseudomonas sp. AC016 (assembly GCF_979253365.1). Classification (NCBI taxonomy): domain Bacteria; kingdom Pseudomonadati; phylum Pseudomonadota; class Gammaproteobacteria; order Pseudomonadales; family Pseudomonadaceae; genus Pseudomonas; species Pseudomonas sp. AC016. The sequence goes on along the minus strand of NZ_CEEDCC010000001.1, from coordinate 3,921,810 downwards.
GCGACTATCACAAGCTGATCCGCAAACGCCTGCAACAACTGGCAGAGCGCATCCAGCAAGCCATCGGTCCGTTTGGTTTCAGGGCCTTCGTCGACAGCGCGCCGGTGCTGGAAAAAGCCATCGCCGAACAGGCCGGGCTGGGCTGGATCGGAAAGAACACGCTGGTGCTCAATCGCAAGGCCGGCAGTTATTTCTTTCTCGGCGAGCTGTTTGTGGACATCCCGCTGCCGGTCGATCCGCCACACGCCACCGAACATTGCGGGCGCTGCACGGCGTGTCTCGACATCTGTCCGACGACAGCCTTTGTCGGTCCTTACGTGCTGGATGCGCGCCGCTGCATCTCCTACCTGACCATCGAGCTGAAGACCTCCATCCCCGAAGAGCTGCGACCTTTGATTGGGAATCGGGTATTCGGCTGTGATGACTGCCAGATCGTCTGCCCCTGGAACCGCTTCGCCCGCCCCACCGACCAGAGCGACTTCCAGCCTCGCCACAATCTGGACAACGCCGGGTTGGCCGAGCTGTTTCTATGGGATGAAGATAAATTTCTGAACAGCACCGAAGGCTCACCCTTGCGACGTGCCGGGTATGAACGCTGGCTGAGAAATCTGGCGGTCGGACTGGGTAATGCACCTTCGACCATTCCGGTGATAGAAGCGCTGGAAGCCCGGCGTGATTATCCATCCGAGATGGTCAGAGAGCATGTGGCGTGGGCGCTGGGCAGGCATGGGCGTTCCTGACGCATGTGCGATCAGTAAAGCCCCCGCACCCACGCGCGTTAGAGCGCCCATCAGATCAAGGCTCATCCTTGTAGACGAACTTGGGCATTTCCCAGTGGAAACGGATCGCCAGCAGGCGCAGCAGCAGGCCGCCGAACAGGGTGATCAGCACGCTTTGTTCGGACGGCAACTCCAGATAACCGCACAGCAGAAAGCACCACGCGGCAAGGAACGAGACGCTGGCGTACAGTTCGCGACGGAAGATCAGCGGAATGTCATTGCAGAAGATATCCCGCAGTATGCCGCCGAACACACCGGTAATCACCCCGCACACCGACGCGATCAGCATGCCGTGCCCGGCTTCCAGCGCAGTCATGCAGCCAATCAATGTGAAGGCCACCAGCCCGAGCGCATCGAGCACCAGAAACAGCGAGCGCAGATGCCGCATCAGCGGGGCGATAAAAATGGTCACCAGCGCCGCAATACTGGTCAGCACCAGGTATTCCGGGTGCTTGACCCAGGTCAGTGGGTAATGGCCGATCAGCACATCACGTACCGAACCGCCACCCAACGCCGTGACGCAGGCGATCAGCACCACGCCGAACCAGTCCATGCCGCGTCGCCCGGCAGACAGTGCGCCGGTCATGGCTTCAGCAGTGATCGCAATCAGGTAAAGCATCAGCAACATGGTGACGACTCGGCGACAAGGGCGCGCAGTTTAACCAGCGCCGTTGTGCGCCGAAAGGCTTATGCACTGAAAGAGTGCAGCGAACATGCATTCGCTGCACTGGCCTCACGTGTTACTTGATGAAGTGCTCGCGGTAAAAGCGCAGTTCGGCAATCGACTCGCGAATGTCGTCCAGCGCCAGGTGCGTACTGCCCTTCTGGAACTTGAGGTTCGGCGACCAGCGCGCGGCCAGTTCCTTGAGCGTGGAGACGTCAAGATTGCGGTAGTGAAAGTAGTGTTCCAGGGTCGGCATATGGCGATACAGGAAGCGACGGTCCTGGCAGATGCTGTTGCCACAGATCGGCGAACTGCGCTCAGGCACCCATTGCATGATGAAGGCCAGAGTCTGCGCCTCGGCATCCGCCATCGTCACCGTGCTTTCACGTACGCGCTGGGTCAGGCCCGAGCCGCCGTGCTGACGGGTATTCCACTCGTCCATTCGCGCCAGCGTCTCATCGCTCTGGTGAATCGCGAGCACCGGACCTTCTGCCAGGGTGTTCAGCTCACTATCGGTGATGATCGTGGCCATTTCGATGATGACATCGGTGTCAGGGTCCAGACCGGTCATTTCCAGGTCGATCCAGATAAGGTTCTGCTTGTTCTGCATATCACGACTCCTCAGCGTAGGCGCGCAGTTTAGCTTACCCGGCCGTGCTAGACTGCCGCCCGATTCAACGTACTGCCTATTCATCTGCTTCATCACATCGGAACACCCATGGCCAAACGCCAACTCAATCGTCGTCAGAACTGGCGCATCGAAAAGATTCAGGGCGAACGTGCTGCCCGCGCCGCGAAACGCGAGTCCGTCGCACTCGAAACGCTCGAAGGCGGTGACCTCGGCCCGGAACAGACCGGCCTGGTGATTGCCCACTTCGGCGTTCAGGTCGAAGTCGAGGCCCAGGAAGGCGATCAGATCGGCCAGGTGTTCCGCTGTCACTTGCGTGCCAACCTGCCCGCACTGGTGACCGGTGATCGCGTGGTCTGGCGCGCCGGCAATCAGGGCATCGGCGTTATCGTCGCCCAACTGCCCCGCACCACCGAACTGTGCCGTCCGGATTCACGCGGCCAGCTCAAGCCGGTGGCAGCCAATGTCGACCTGATCGTCATTGTCTTCGCCCCGATGCCCGAGCCGCACGCCAACCTGATCGACCGTTATCTGGTCGCCGCCGAGCATGCAGGGATTCATCCGCTGTTGCTGCTCAACAAGGCTGACCTGATCGACGAGCAGAACGCTCCTGCGCTCAACGCCTTGCTGGCGGTCTACCGCACACTGGGCTACCCAGTGCTGGAAGTGTCTGCGCATCACGGCGACGGCATGCAGCAGCTGCAGGCGCGCCTGGATGGCCATATCAGCGTGTTCGTGGGTCAGTCCGGCGTGGGCAAGTCCTCGCTGGTCAACAGCCTGCTACCTGAAGTCGGGACGCGTGTCGGCCCGCTGTCGGAGCTTTCCGGTCAGGGCACGCACACCACAACCACTGCGCGACTGTTCCACTTTCCGCGTGGCGGCGACCTCATCGACTCGCCGGGCATCCGTGAGTTCGGACTGGGGCATGTCAGCCGCGCCGACGTGGAGGCGGGCTTCATCGAGTTCAACGACTTGATCGGCACATGCCGTTTCCGCGACTGCAAGCACGACCGCGAACCGGGCTGCGCTCTGCTCAAGGCACTCGAAGACGGGCGCGTTCAGCAGCAACGCATGAACAGCTATCGCTCGATCATCGCCAGCCTGCCGGAAGACAGCTACTGATACCTGTCTGCGCCGACGTTCTGCCGAAAACAAGAATGCCGCGATGATCGCGGCATTTTTGTAGGTGTCAGGACTCAGTTCTGGGTTGGCTCGACCTTCAGCGTGCCCTGATCGAAGATGTTCAGCTTCTGCCGAATCTCATGGGGCTGGGCATAGGCCTGCGGGTCGACCGGCGCTGGTGCCGTCGAAGCGCCAGGCACTGCACCTGGAGCTGCCGGAGCAGCAGGCGCCTGCGGCGCGCCACCGGAGTTTTGAGCACCTTCAATACGCTCCTGAGCCTTTTTGGTCAGCACAACGATATCGATACGGCGGTTCACGGGGTTGGTAGGGTTTTCACGATCATAAAGCGCCGATGAGGCATAACCGACCACGCGTGCCACCTGCGGATCCGGATAACTGCCTGCAACCAGAGCACGGCGCGCAGCGTTGGCCCGGTTGGCCGACAGTTCCCAGTTGCCGAATCCACCATTGCCTACGAACGGCGTGGCATCGGTATGACCGCTGATGCTGATCTTGTTGGGCACACTTTTGATGGTGTCAGCCATCGCCAGCAGAATGTCCTCGAAGTAAGGCTTCAAGCGCGCACTGCCGGAATCGAACATCGGCCGGTTGTCAGCATCCATGATCTGGATGCGCAGACCGTCCTGCGTGATCTCGAACAGAATCTGGTCCTTGAACTTCTGCAGTTGCGGGTTCTCTTCGACCTTGTTCTGCAATTCCTGCAGAAGCATTTCGAGACGTTCCTGCTCGACCTCTTCAGCCTTGGATTCCGAGGTGTCGGACTCTATCGGCACCGTATCCGGCGAAGGCGTGGTCTTCACTTCAGGGTTGAGCGTCTGGTTGGGCGACATTTCCGGCGAGCCGCCCAGGTCGATCACGTAGGGCGAACCACTGTCTGAGAACCCGACCGGGTCCTTGAAGTAACCGGCCACGGCAATCAACTGCTCGGGCGTGGCGGACGACATCAGCCACAGCACCAGAAAGAACGCCATCATTGCCGTCGCGAAGTCGGCAAAGGCGATTTTCCAGGCCCCGCCGTGATGCCCCCCACCGAAGCGCTTGACGCGCTTGATGATTATCGGCTGATTATTTTCCATGGCTTAGCGACCGCGAACCGCTTGTTCCAGCTCACTGAAGCTGGGGCGATGCAGCGGGTATAGAACCTTGCGACCGAACTCGACGGCCAGCGAAGGCGGCATGCCGGAGGCCGAGGCTACCAGAGAAGCCTTGATGCATTCGTAGACGTTCATTTCTTCCTTGGCATCGTGAGCCAGGGAAGTGGCCAGAGGACCGAAGAAACCATAAGCCGCGAGAATACCGAAGAAGGTACCCACCAGCGCCGCACCTACGTGCATGCCGATGGCCGCCTTGTCGCCCGACCCCAGGGACGCCATGGTCACTACGATACCCAGTACCGCTGCGACGATACCGAAACCGGGCATGCCGTCGGCAATACCGGTGATGGCGTGCGACGGATGCTCGAGCTCTTCCTTCATGCTCAGCAGTTCCATGTCGAACAGGCCTTCCAGCTCGTGGGGAGCCATGTTGCCCGAGGACATGATGCGCAGGTAATCGCAGATGTACGCTGTCATGCGCTCATCTTTCAATACACCCGGATATTTGGCGAAGATGGGGCTTGCGGCCGGTTCTTCGATATCCCCTTCAATCGCCATCATGCCTTCGCGACGGCTCTTGTTGAGGATCTCGTAAACCAGCCCCAGCACCTCAAGGTAATAGGCGTGGGTGAAGCGTGTGCCGAACATCTTCAGCGACTTCTTGAACACGTGCATGGTCATGTGGCCGGGGTTGGCCTGCAGAAATGCACCCAGCGCAGCACCGCCGATGATCAACACCTCGTAGGGCTGAAACAGGGCCATGATCTTGCCGTGAGACAGGACGTATCCGCCGAGGACACTCGCGAAAACGACAATGATGCCGATAATTTTAGCCATAGGAGAAAATACTTTACTGAGTCGGGTTCAGGGACAGTCCGGAAGTTCTTGAAACTCTTCTTCTCCTTATCGGCCTAACTGGGCCAGACTATAGGCAGTTCTTGCTAAAAAACCAGTTCCGCCCGGAATCGCGGGATCGAAAAAGGCTGTTACGCCCCAGAACGCTGGCAGCCTCCCAGCTCGAAAATCAGCTGCACAGGGCATCGAATGTCGACAACGCATGTTCCACATCCGCCGGTTCCAAAGACGCTTGAATCCTGGGTCAGACTGCTCGACGGCGTCGATCTGCCCGTGCCTGCAGCCAACCACGACCGGGTTCGTGCAGCACTCAATGACAGCCGCCGCTCGTTGCGTGAAATTGCGGAAATGATGCAGGAAAGTCCTGCGCTGGTACTCAGCGTAATGCGTGAGGCCAACCACCACACGCATGGCATCACTGAACAGGCCGAAAGCCTGGAAATCGCGATCAACCGGCTGGGGCTGGCGCGTACTGAAGTGCTGCTGGGTCGTTTGCCGGCCAAGCCGCCCGAAGAAATTCCGGCGGCATTCCGTCAGTTGATCCTGATCAGTCAGCACGCCACGCAGCAGGCCAACGGGCTGTTCGCCAGCCGTCTGGCGCGACTGTGGCAGGACATTCATCTGGGCAGCCTGTTGTTTCTGGCACCGCTCTGGCCTATGGCGCTTGCCTATCCAAAGCTGCTTGAGGAACTGGAGCTGCGGGTCATTCACAAAGGCCATTCCAGCATTGCCGTCGAGAAGGAACTGTTCGGCGTCAACCTGCTGGAACTGGCGCTGGCGCTGGCCGAATTCTGGCGCCTGCCGGTCTGGGTGACCCGTGGCTATAAACTGCTGCTCAACGAGCGGCGTGATCTGGTCAAGGTGCTGCGGATCGCGCGCGAAGATCAGGATCCGCTGTTGCAACAGCAGCTGATGGATGCCGACCCCAGCCTGCGTCGCTGGCTCAATCAGCCCGCCAATACCGTACTGCTGGGCAACGGACTGGCGCTGGCTGCGCAGCACGCATGGAACAGTCCGCACTGCCTGCGCTGGGAGCGACTCACCAGCCTGTACCTGCAGCAGCCTCTGGATGACGTGCAGCAGCAGGCCCACCAGAATGCGGCCAGCAGCGCACGCCATCACAGCGAAAAGGATCTGTGGCATCCGGCCGAATCGCTGATCTGGCCGTGGGATGCGCGCCGCGTAAGGCGAGACAACGAACCAGCGCCGCCGCCCTCGGCCGACGCCCTGCTGCTCTGGCGCAAGCAATGCGCCGAACTGCTGCAGGAACCGACGCCGTTTATCAATGCCATGCACTTGACCACGTCTGCACGCGAAGCGCTTGTCGCCTGCGGGATGCAAAGGGTCATGCTGCTGATGATGGACAAGACCGGAACAGCGCTACGCGTGCATCAGTCTGCAGGACTGCCGCCCGAGGCTGCAGCGATGCAGCTTTTCGTGAAGGAAAGCACCGTGCTGCAGCGGCTTCTGACCCAGCCGACACAGTTGCGCATGACACCTGCCAACATCGCCCAGTTTTCTGCCCTGCTGCCTGCACCGCTCAAGTCGCTGTTCAGCGGTCAGCACTGGCTGATTCGCTCCCTGAGCAGCAACGGCAAAGTCATGATGCTGGTGGTCGCTGATCAGGGCGGCGGTGCACTGTCGGAAATTTCCGTTCAGGCATTCGGAAAAACCGCGCAATGCATTGAACGCGCGCTGGGCATCTTTAGTCATCGCAAAGCCTGAGGCCTGGCGTACAATTCGCATCTTTCTTTTCATCGGAGGCTGCAAATGTCCGTATTCGCTGGCTTACCGTTGGTCATCGAGCCCAACGATCTGCTTGAGCGCCTTGATGCCCCGGAACTGATTCTGGTGGATCTGACCAGCAGCGCTCGCTACGACGCAGGGCATATCCCTGGCGCTCGCTTCGTTGATCCCAAGCGCACTCAACTCGGCCAGCCACCTGCGCCCGGCCTGCTGCCCGCGCACTCCGATCTGGAAAAGCTGTTCGGCGAACTGGGCCACAACCCCGATGCCGTCTATGTTGTCTATGACGACGAAGGCGGCGGTTGGGCCGGACGCTTCATCTGGTTGCTGGACGTGATCGACCATCATCGCTATCACTACGTGGACGGCGGCCTGCTGGCCTGGGAAGCCCAGTCACTGCCGCTGACCCGGGACGTTCCGCCAATGGCGGGCGGCCCGGTTGCGCTAAAGCTGCACGACGAGCCGACGGCGACCCGCGAATACCTGCAAAGCCGACTGGGTGCTGCCGATCTGGCCATCTGGGATGCACGCGGACCCACCGAATACTCGGGTGAAAAAGTACTGGCGGCCAAGGCCGGGCATGTACCGGGCGCCGTCAACTTCGAATGGACGGCTGGCATGGACAAGGCACGCCACCTGCGCATTCGCGATGACATGCCACAGATTCTGCAGGACCTGGGCATCACAGCCGACAAGGAAGTGATTACCCACTGCCAGACCCATCACCGCTCCGGCTTCACCTATCTGGTGGCCAAGGCGCTGGGCTATCCCCGGGTCAAGGCGTATGCCGGCTCGTGGGGCGAATGGGGCAACCACCCGGACACGCCTGTCGAAAAATGACCAGGGCCGTGCTCATTTTTTCGAGCACCGCCCGTTTTCTTATCAAGTTCAGGAATACCCATGAAAGATCGCTTGTTTATCCTCAGTCAGTACCTGTTGCCGCATCATCTGTTGTCCCGTATTGCCGGTCTGGTTGCCGAATGCCGCGTGACCTGGTTCAAGAACGCCTTCACCGCCTGGTTCGTTCGCCGCTATCAGGTCGACATGTCGCAGGCACTGGTCGAAGACCTGACCGCTTACGAGCACTTCAATGCCTTCTTCACTCGCGCATTGAAAGCCGATGCCCGCCCGCTGGACAACACGCCGGGCGCCGTGCTTTCGCCTGCCGATGGCACCATCAGCCAGTTGGGCTCGATCGATCACGGCCGCATCTTCCAGGCCAAGGGTCACAGCTTCAGCGTACTTGAACTGCTGGGCGGCGATCCAAAACTGTCCGCGCCGTTCATGGGCGGCGAGTTCGCCACTGTTTATCTGTCGCCGAAGGACTACCATCGCGTGCATATGCCTCTGGCCGGCACGCTGCGTGAAATGGTTTATGTGCCTGGCCGTATTTTCTCGGTCAACCAGACCACGGCCGAAAACGTTCCGGAGCTGTTTGCCCGCAACGAGCGCGTTGTCTGCCTGTTCGATACCGAGCGCGGCCCGATGGCTGTCGTACTGGTCGGCGCGATGATCGTTGCGTCGGTCGAAACGGTCTGGGCCGGGCTGGTCACGCCACCGAAGCGCGAACTGAAGACATTCAGCTACGACGAAGCCGCACGTGCACCGATCCATCTGGAAAAAGGCGCCGAGATGGGTCGCTTCAAGCTGGGTTCCACAGCCATCGTGCTGTTCGGACCGAATCAGGTGAAGTGGGCCGAACAGTTGAGCGCCCTCTCCAAGGTTCAGATGGGGCAGGCGCTCGGCGCTGCGAAGCAAACCACCGAGGCTTGATGGCTTCAGGCCATAATAGCTGCGTGGTTGCACCGATACTGGTAGAGTCACAGCATCGGTGCGTAAGGATACGTTGCACTTTTTCAGTGGCACCGGGTCCACATCCTCCTACCGAAGGATGTGGCTCATTGCCAGCATGGAGTCACCGTCCGGGCCAGAGAGTCGTTGGAGTTCACCTGTCACATGAGTAATTTGAGCCTTCCTCTGTTGTTGCGTGCCCCCACGCCAACGCAGTCGAGCCTGTCATTCAGTGAACCCACGCCCCGCGACCTCAAACGCTGGATCTCCCGACTGCCCAAGGCAAACCTCGGTGAAATGGCCCGTCAGTTGTATCAGGGGCTCAGCGAGCTCAACCAACTGATCACCCCAAGCGACAATCGCCTGCAGATGCTGGAATTGTTGCGCCCCGAAGTCTATTTCGTCTGCAAGCACCTCGAACGGCACTTTCTCAATCAGGCCATCGTGCTCGATGAGCGCCCGCGCAAGGTCGCCAATCTTTGTCAGGCGCTGCAAAACCATCTGGCAACCGGCTACAAACAGGTCATCCAGCAGATCGCCCCGCGCTTCAGCAAGGACCAGAGCACGATGCTCGCCACGGCGTTGCAGCGGGCTCTGCATGGCCTGAATGGTCCCCTGATTCGTGCCAATCAACTGTATTGCCCGGTGCAGGAAGGCCTCTGGCTCGAACTGCACCAGCTCTACCAGATTGCCCGTCAGTTCCAGTTGCATCGCACCCAGGTAGATGAACCTCTGGCGCATCACACCCGCACGCTCAGCGCAGAGCAGACCTACGTGATCGCGCTGTTGATGGGGTGTTCGCGCTGCAATCAGATGCGCCAGCTGAACATCGGCAAGCTGGCCGACGCGCTTGAAACGTGGAGCGCACTGGTGACGCTGCAGGTGCCCGCCGACGAGCACAGCCTGCTGGCTCTGGACCCTGCCAGCGACAAGCCACCGCTGTACCGGACGCTGTTTACCGACGAACAAATGCCCAGGATGCTGGGGATTCAGCCGCTGGCGCTGGCGGATGCAATCAATCATTACCTCGCTCTGCCGGCCGATCAGCGCGGTCCTGCCAAGCTGCTCATTCCCACCGGCGTCAACACCGACCTGCTGCAACACCTGGCAGCGGCCTGGGGTGATGTGGCCGAGCGAACCTTCCAGCGCACGGTAGGCCAGGGCACGCTGAAACTGTGCATCGGCATGAGCGCAGTCCATTACTACGTCGCCGGGCAGAAGTCGTTCAGCGAACTGTTGCAACTGAATGCGACCAGCCATATTGCCGATTTCGCGCTCAAGGTGGTCAACGAGAACGACGACGATCCCTGGTCGTCCGCGTTCGATACCCAGCGCGGCAATACCTCATCGGTTCTGCTGCCCTACGAAGAAATCGAATACCAGAAGTCAGACGCCGATGGCGACTCCGCCTCCAACGCACAGCGCACGTTTCCGACTTTTGACGTGAACATCGTCAACCACAGTCCGGGCGGTTACTGCCTGGCGTGGCAGAAGGACGTGCCGCAGCAGCTGCAGGCCGGCGAGCTGGTGGGTATTCAGGATGATTCCGGGCAGGGCTGGAGTATCGCCATCGTGCGCTGGGTCAGGCAGGTGCGCAGCGGCGGCACGCAGATGGGCATCGAGTTGATCGCGCCCTTTGCCCAGCCATGCGGCATGCAACTGATCCGTGAATCGCAGAACAGCCAGTACCTGCGTACCCTGATGCTGCCGGAAGTACGGGCGATGGACAAACCTGCCACCGTGCTTGCACCTCGCCTGCCGTTTCAGGACGACAGCAAGGTCATGATCAACGTCAATGGCGAAGAGCGGCGCGCGACACTGAGCAATCGCCGCATCAGCAGCGCCAGCTACAACCAGTTCGAATATCAGATCTACGACGCGCCCAAGGCAGCCGAGAGCGAAAAACCCAAACCGGGGCAGGAGTTCGACTCGCTGTGGGGCTCGCTGTAACGGCCGCGATCACTTACGCAATCACGGCCGTACATTGCGATTTCAGCGGCTGGCTTCGCGGTCGCGAAAACCCAACAGATACAGAACGCCATCCAGACCCAGCGTCGAGATCGCCTGTTTGGCTGACTGCTTGACCAGAGGCTTGGCGCGGAAAGCCACGCCCAGCCCGGCAATCGCCAGCATCGGCAGGTCGTTGGCTCCGTCGCCCACGGCGATGGTCTGCTCAAGACTCAAGCCTTCCTTGTGCGCCAGCTCACGCAGCAGGTCGGCCTTGCGTTTGGCATCGACGATCGGCTCGACGGCCACACCCGTGACCTTGCCATCTTCCACTGCCAGTTCGTTGGCAAACACATAATCGATGCCCAGCTTCGCCTGAAGCTGCTTGGCAAAGTAGGTGAAGCCGCCCGAGAGAATCGCAGTCTTGTAACCCAGACGCTTGAGTTCCGCGAACAGGGTTTCGGCACCTTCAGTGAGACGCAGCGACGCACCGATCTCGTCCAGTACGCTGACGTCCAGCCCTTTGAGCAACGCGAGACGCTCCTTGAAGCTGGCACTGAAATCCAGTTCGCCACGCATGGCGCGTTCGGTGATTTCGGACACCTGTTCGCCAACACCCGCAGCCTTGGCCAGCTCGTCGATCACTTCGGCTTCGATCAGGGTCGAGTCCATGTCGAAGACCGCCAGCCGGCGATTACGACGAAACAGCGAATCCTGCTGGAACGCGATATCGACGTTCAGGTCCTGCGCGACGGCGAGAAACTCCGCCTGCATGGCCTTCATATCTCCGGGTTCGCCACGAACGGAGAACTCGATGCAGCCCTTGCCCTTGTCGGCTGGCGTATCGAGGGGCATGCGGCCGGACAGGCGATCGATCTGGTCGATGTTCAGACCGTATTTGGCTGTGATGGAACTCACACATTGCAATTGCTCGGCCGTCACCTTGCGGGTCAGCAGCGTCACGATATGACGCGCCTTGCCCTGACCTTCGACCCAGTGCTGATAATCCTCTTCGGACACCGCCGTGAAGCGCACCTGCTGGTCCAGCTTGTAGGCCGTGAACAGGATGTCCTTGAGCACGGAAGAACCTTGCTCGGTACCCGGAATTTCAACCAGCATGCCGAACGACAGTGTGTCGTGGATCACCGCCTGACCAATATCGAGAATGTTCACGCCACCCTGGGCGAGGACGCCGGTGATGGCCGCAGTGAGACCGGGACGGTCTACACCGGTGATGTTAATCAGGACGATTTCGCGCAAGGCGCACCCCCGCAGTGGAAAAAAACCGCATTCTAACCACTTTCAGTGACCACCGGGCACAGGCAGCGCTTTGCCGCTACAAGGTCGGTCGTTATACTGCCCGGCAACTTCACCGAAAGAGCCGTGCTCTGTGAACCGGCCCACGCCCGTTAAAACCGATAATTTCTTCCTGCTCATCTTTCGTGCCCTGCGTCATCGCCGTGTACCGATCGCTTTGCGCATTGCCAGCCATAACGTGATCCTGGTCGCGTTGGCGTTGGTGATCTACGCCGGTGTCATGGGTCTGCAGTTCAAGCAGGCCATGCATGAACAGGCTGACGCACTGGGACAGGCCCTGACGACCCAGACCGCCACCTCGGCTACCGAGCTGTTGGTGTCCAACGACATCCTCAGTCTCAACGTGCTGCTGGGTAATCTGGTCAAGAACCCGCTGGTGGCGCATGCCGCGATCTATAGCGTGGACAACCGCATCCTTGCCGAAGCCGGCCAGCGCCCGAAAAACGGGCTCCTGGGTGAAGCCCAGGGTCTGTACGAAATCAAGATCACGTTCCAGGACGTGATGGCGGGCCACCTGCGTATCAGCCTCGACATGTCGCAGTTTCAGCAGCCGATGACCATCAGCCTGCAAAGCATGGGCATCCTGGCGGGCATTCTGCTGGCGCTCGCGCTGGCCCTGAGTCTGCGTCTGGGTCGCCACATCTCTACGCCATTGATGCAGATGCGTATCTGGCTGCGCGATATCGATCCCTACACGCCGGCAACTGATCGCCAGGATGAAATCGGTGATCTGGCGCGTCAGTTGCGCACGTCTTTCGCCCCGCCCGTTCCAGAGCCTGAGCCGGTGCCGGAACCCGAGTACGAAGAGGAAGACGAAGGCGACGATCCTTATCTGGAGCCGGATGAAAAGCCGAGCCCCTCTTTCTCTGCGCGCGATACCGCGCCTGTGGCCAAGCCTCGACTGCCTGCGCCACCTGTTCAACGCCGTATCGTTGCCGAGGAAGATGAAGATGACGACGGCGATGATCCGTTTGCCGAGTTGCGTGACACGTCCGAAAGTGCCAGCTCCGCGCCCGTCGCCCGCCCTATTGCAGCGCCCGTGGTATCGAGTGAACCTCAGCACAGCGCCGTTCTGGCAGTACAGCTGGGCGCGCAGGACCAACTGCGTCGCCTGCCTCGTGCCCGTCTGACTGAACTGCTGCAGCGCTACCGCGACTGCCTTGATCAAGCCGCCTCGCTGTACGAGAGCGAACTGCACACCCTGAACGATGGCAGCACGCTGATGCTGTTCCACAGCCAGGAAAGCGGCGACGACTACCTGACCAATGCCATCTGCTGCGGCGAACTGCTGCGTGCACTGAGTCATGCCCTGCAGATCGAGGTGGCCGACAGCGGCATCACCTTGCAGCTGCAACTGGGCCTGACGCTGGGTGAAGGCCTGGGCGGTCTGAGTCAGATCGACCTGTTGCTGACTGAAACCGCGCAGGACGCACTCGCGCTGTCGCAACACAGCCGCAACCTGCTGCTGGTTGAGCGCAAGATCAACGACGACCCCCTGATCCGTCAACGCGCCCGCATCCGCCCTATCGCAAGCCCGGAAGGTGCCTGCTGTGTAGAACGCCTGATGGAGCCCTACCCGTCCATGCTGGAGCGTCAACTGGCGCGCATGCACGAGACGAACAAGGCCTGACGCACACCCGCTGATCGCGCCCACGCTCCGCGCTCAGCGTTATACACAAGTCTGCCTCAACACTGATCGTGCCCATCGCTCCGCGTGGGCATGCATCCCGTGACGCTCTGCGTCACAGCAGGCGCTGATCGCGCTCAGGATAACGCCCAACAAAAAGCCCGCATCGCTGCGGGCTTTTTGTTGGCTGCACCTTAAAAGCGAAACACTTCAAGGTCAGTGCGTATCGGTGAAGCCATCGGAATTCTAGGCTTGTCGGCCTCTTTGGCGCGGGCCACAGGGGCTTTCTTCGGTTCTTCGAGCGGCTGCCAGGAAATCGGCTTGATGGCCGTGCTGACCTGGTCGGCCAGGCGCTGCAGCAACATGCCTTGCGCCTTGACCTGATCGGCCGAGCTGCCCGCATGGACCTGCTCAAGGTGCACCAGTCGGCTGTCGCGCACGTGTCCCTTGCGGTCCAGCAAACGCCATTGCGCATCCAGCACCGCAGGCTGCTTTGCACCGGAATCAAGGCGGGTAATCGACAACACCACCTGAACATCAGGCGAGAAGTTGGCAACTGCCGGGGCCAGCACGACGCGCTGACTGTCCAGTTTCCAGGCCAGTTGACGCAGCAATAATTGATCGATATCCGACGACAGATTTCCCGCCCAGCGCCCATCGGGCGAAGCGGTCAGGGTGCCGTCAGGCTGTCGTTGCAGAAGGGTTTCGCGTTGCAGGTAGTCGGCCACCGAAACAGGGCCCAGCAAGACTGCCAGACCACTACTCTGTTTCGGCTGACCAGGCTCACCGCTGTCGAGTTGATAAAGCGCGGTCGGCTGGTGCACGCTGCAGCCAGCCAGACCCAGGACGCCGGTCATCAACAGGACAAGGGGAAGGCGTAGAAAATTCATCATCCCATCCAGGTGGCTGCCCCTCGGGAAGCCACAGTATAAGTACTTTCCAGACCCATGCAGGCACTGCGCCACGCTTGCGCCCCAAGACCCCATATCATCCGTGAATATTCGCCATGACTCCAGCGATTATGCATCGTACTTCATGGCAAAACGAAGAACACCCGCGTCAGATCAATGTTTTCAGCCATTTTCCACCAACAGGGCATCGACTCGCTGGAAGCCGCGCGGGAGTTTATTGCCGCGACGGCCGCGCTCGCCCTTGTAATGTTCCAGATCCTCGGGCTTGAGCGACAGCGTGCGTTTGCCTGCCTGAAGCACCAGCGTAGCGCCCTGTGCGATGACTGCAAGATCGGTGACGTATTCTTCACGACTGGCCACCCGCTCTCCGGGAATGCCGATGATCTTGTTGCCCTTGCCCTTGCCCAGTTGCGGCAGGTCGCTGATCTTGAACACCAGCAGACGGCCTTCAGTCGTCACTGCCGCCAGCCAGTTCTGCTCGCGGTCAGTCACCGGCCGAGGCAGGATGACTTTCGCGCCATTCGGCAGGCTCAGCAACGCTTTGCCCGCCTTGTTCTTGGCCTGCAGATCCTCACCCTTCACGACGAACCCGTATCCGGCGTCGGAGGCGATCACGTACAGCGACTCATCGTCAGGCAGCAGCACGCATTCAAACGTCGCACCGGGCGGCGGTTGCAGCTTGCCGGTCAGCGGCTCGCCCTGTCCGCGCGCAGACGGCAAGGTGTGTGCGGCAACCGAATAGCTGCGCCCGGTCGAGTCGATGAACACCGCAAACTGATTGGAGCGCCCGATGGCTGACGTCTTGAAGCCATCGCCCGCCTTATAGGAAAGCCCCGTTGCGTCGATGTCATGCCCTTTGGCACAACGCACCCAACCTTTCTCGGAGAGCACTACGGTGACTGGCTCGGTCGGCATCAACTCGTTTTCGGACAGCGCCTTGGCTTCGGCACGCGCTACGATAGGCGAGCGACGATCATCGCCATAGGTTTCGGCATCAGCGATCAGCTCGGCACGCACCAGCTTGCGCAGCTTGGACTCGCTGCCCAGCAGCGCCTGAAGCTTGGCCTGCTCCTTGCGCAACGCATCCTGCTCGCTGCGCAGCTTCATCTCTTCCAGGCGCGCCAATTGACGCAAACGGGTATCGAGAATGTAGTCGGCCTGAATTTCCGACAGATCGAAGCGTGCAATCAGCTCGGCCTTGGGATGTTCGGCCGTACGGATGATGTGAATGACTTCATCGAGGTTCAGGTAAGCGGTAAGCAAACCATCCAACAGGTGCAGACGATGCTCGACCTTGTCCAGACGGAACTGCAGACGACGGCGCACCGTTCCGATACGGAAGGTCAGCCACTCGCTGAGCAGTGTCTTGAGATTCTTGAGCTGCGGCTTGCCGTCCAGACCGATGATGTTGATGTTGACCCGGTAGCTGGATTCCAGCTCGGTGGTCGCGAACAGGTGCTGCATCAACTCGTCGAGTTCGACGCGGTTGGAGCGTGGAATGATCACGATGCGGCACGGGTTCTCGTGGTCCGACTCGTCACGCAGGTCGGCCACCATCGGCAGTTTCTTGGCCTGCATCTGGGCAGCGATCTGCTCCAGCACCTTGGCACCGGAGACCTGATGCGGCAGCGAGGTGACCACGATGTCGCCGTCTTCGATGCGATAAACCGCACGCATCCGTACCGAACCGCGACCGGTTTCATAGATTTTCAGCAGGTCGGCACGAGGCGTGATGATTTCCGCTTCGGTCGGGTAATCCGGCCCCAGAATGTGCTCGCACAGCTCCTGAATGGTCGCCTTTGGCTCGTCCAGCAAGTGAACACAGGCGCTGGCGACTTCGCGCAGGTTATGCGGCGGTACGTCGGTTGCCATGCCCACGGCGATACCCGTGGTGCCATTGAGCAGAATGTTCGGCAAACGCGCAGGCAAGACAGCCGGCTCGTCCAGCGTGCCGTCAAAGTTCGGCACCCAGTCCGCCGTGCCCTGCCCCAGTTCGCTGAGCAGCACCTCGGAATAGCGCGACAGGCGCGCCTCGGTGTAACGCATGGCCGCGAAGGACTTGGGATCGTCCGGCGCACCCCAGTTGCCCTGGCCGTCCACCAGCGTGTAGCGATAGCTGAACGGCTGGGCCATCAGCACCATGGCTTCGTAGCAGGCCGAATCGCCGTGCGGGTGGAATTTACCGAGCACGTCACCGACCGTACGCGCCGACTTCTTGTGCTTGGCATCCGCACCCAGGCCCAGCTCGCTCATGGCGTAGATGATACGGCGCTGTACAGGCTTCAGACCGTCGCCGATGTGCGGCAGGGCACGGTCCATGATCACGTACATGGAATAGTTGAGGTAGGCCTGTTCGGTGAAGTCAGCCAGCGAGCGGCGTTCTACGCCATCCAGGCTGAGGTCAAGGGAGTCGCTCATGCGGGCCTCATCATTGTGTTGACTGGCGCAGCAGCAAGTTGCCGCCGCGCTGTGTGAATTCGAGTTGTTTCATTGCGCTCATGCCCAGCAGCACCTGATCACCTTCCAGACCCGGCGCAACAAGGGCGCGCACGTTGGTCAGGACAATGTCGCCCAGTTGCAGCCGGTCGAGCGAGGTCCGGAAACCCTGACTGTTGCCGTTGGCCGTACTGACCGTCACCGGCATGCCGCGTTTCAGGCCCAGGCTGTCGGCCATATCACCGGGGATGGCGACGTCCGTCGCCCCGGTGTCGATCATGAACTCTACCGTCCGGCCATTGATCTGGCCGGTACTGACGAAATGCCCCTGACGATTGCCTGCCAGCTGCACTTCGATATAACCGTCACCATGCTGCGAGGCGACCACGGTATTGGGGTTCTGCTGTTTTTCTTCCCAGTCACCGAAAAAGCGCGTGGCCAGAAAGATACCTGCCGCCCAGGCCAGAATCATCAGGACCTTGCCTGCGCGCCTGCCGGGAACCGCCTGGCTCATTGACCTTCACTCCAGCCCGCCGCAGGCGCAGCGAAACGCCACACAATCGGGCGTTCTTCGCCATCGGCGCGGGCACCGGAATTATTGTCGATGCCAATCCAGGCGCCAGTCTCATCCACCACCAGCGCCTCGGTCAGACCATAAGGCTGATCATAGCGACGCGACGGCAGCATGGCTTCCTTGGCAAACGACCAGCAACGCTCGATCTGCCCGGTTTCCAGCTCCCGGCGACAGATGCGATACACCGAACGCTCAAGGGTGAACAGCTTGCCGTTGTACAGCGAGATATCGGAAAAATCCGTCGAGACCTTCTTGCGATTCTGTTCCGGCGGCAGCGTATCTTTCCCCGCTTCGGCCAGCAGCACGCAGCTTTGTCCACAGGTCCACTGATCCTTGTCACGCTGCACCACCAGCAGCCCGCGCTTCTCGCGTTCGGCCGCCAGCCAGATCCGGTCGCCCGCAGCGTTTACCGCAATGCCCTCGAAGATCGCATTGAAGTGCTGCAACATCCCGTTGGCACGCGCCTGTTCAACCAGCGCTGCAGGCAATGGCAGCCAGACCGGTGCACCTTCTACCGGCACTTTCAGCACCGTGCCGTAGGCCTCGCTGACCAAATAACGATTGCCCGCCGCATCGCAGCTGATGCCTTCGAAATCCATGCTGCCACCGCGCACTATCGATGACATATTCGCCAGCGATCGCAGGTTCAACGGCAAATAGCTGTCCGGTTTCGGCATGTCGATGACATGGGGCTCGGCCTTCCAGGTGCGGTCTGACACATCGAGGCTGTAAAGCAGGTTGTCGTCACGGTCGGAGACCGTCCATAACCGGCCATTGCACGAGGCGAGACCCGACAGATTGCCGCCGACCATACCGTCTACCGGATGCTCGGATTGCAGTTTCAGGGCCTCGAGCGGCGCCGCAAAAACCGGCGCGACCACAAGGGACAGGGCAGCGAGCCAGGCTCGTATCAAATCATGACCTCGGCGAGGTTGCCTTTCGATTCGAGCCAGCTTTTGCGATCACCGGCGCGCTTCTTGGCCAGCAGCATGTCCATCATTTCCGAGGTCGCCGCGTAATCATCCAGCGTGAGCTGCACCAGACGCCGTGTGTTCGGGTCCATGGTGGTTTCACGCAACTGCGGCGGGTTCATTTCGCCCAGACCCTTGAATCGGGTGACCTGCGGCTTGCCGCGCTTCTTCTCGGCCACCAGACGATCAAGAATCCCGTCGCGCTCGCTCTCATCCAGCGCGTAGTAGATTTCCTTGCCCAGGTCGATGCGATACAGCGGCGGCATGGCCACGTACACATGGCCTGCGTCGACCAGCGGACGGAAGTGCTGAACGAACAGTGCACACAGAAGCGTTGCAATGTGCAGACCGTCCGAGTCGGCGTCAGCCAGGATGCAGATCTTGCCGTAGCGCAACTGGCTGATATCCGCCGCGCCCGGATCGACACCGATGGCGACCGCGATGTTGTGCACTTCCTGACTGGCAAGCACTTCGCCGCCGTCCACTTCCCAGGTGTTCAGAATCTTGCCGCGCAGGGGCAGAATCGCCTGAAATTCCTTGTCGCGCGCCTGCTTGGCCGAACCGCCTGCAGAGTCACCCTCGACCAGAAACAGCTCGGAGCGCGCCGGATCCTGCCCGGCGCAATCGGCCAGCTTGCCCGGCAATGCCGGACCTTGGGTAATGCGCTTGCGCTCGACCTTCTTGCTGGCCTTCAGGCGGCGACCGGCGTTGTTGATCGCCAGATCGGCCAGTTGCAGGCCCAGCTCGGAGTGGGTGTTGAGCCACAGGCTGAATGCGTCCTTTACCACGCCAGAGACGAACGCCGCCGCTTCACGTGAGGACAGACGCTCTTTGGTCTGGCCGGAGAACTGCGGTTCCTGCATCTTCATCGACAGCACGAACGCGATGCGCTCCCAGACGTCTTCC
Organism: Pseudomonas sp. AC016; assembly: GCF_979253365.1. Classification (NCBI taxonomy): domain Bacteria; kingdom Pseudomonadati; phylum Pseudomonadota; class Gammaproteobacteria; order Pseudomonadales; family Pseudomonadaceae; genus Pseudomonas; species Pseudomonas sp. AC016. Next base: position 3,902,421 of record NZ_CEEDCC010000001.1, on the reverse strand, counting down.
GGCGCCAGCTTCACGCCACGCGGCAGCAGGTTGCGGAATTCGCAGAACTCGCGCATCGCATCCAGCAGCCCCTGGCGCAGACCGTTGACGTGAGTGCCGCCCTGCGCGGTCGGGATCAGGTTGACGTAGCTTTCCTGAACGCTGTCGCCGCCTTCCGGCAGCCAGAGCAGTGCCCAGTCGACCGCCTCCTTGTTGCCCGCAAAGCTGCCGCAAAACGGCTCGTCCGGCAGACGCAGGAACTCGGTGACCGAGTCCTGCAGATAGGAGCGCAGGCCGTCTTCGTAGTGCCACTCGACTTTTTCGCCGGTGGATTTGTCTTCGAAGCTGACCAGCAGGCCCGGGCACAGCACAGCCTTGGCCTTGAGCACATGCTTGAGGCGGCTGACGGAAAACTTCGGGGTGTCGAAATACTTGGGATCGGGCGCGAAATACACGCTGGTGCCGGTGTTGCGCTTGCCAACCGTACCGATGACCGCCAGCTCCGTGGCCTTGAAGCCATCGGCAAAGGTCATTTCGTATTCGTTGCCATCACGCTTGACCCGCACCCGGACCTGAGTGGAAAGCGCGTTGACCACCGAAATCCCCACGCCGTGCAGGCCGCCGGAAAACTGGTAGTTCTTGTTGGAAAACTTGCCGCCCGCGTGGAGCTTGGTGAGGATCAGCTCGACGCCCGACACGCCCTCTTCCGGGTGAATGTCCACCGGCATGCCGCGACCATCGTCGGACACTTCAAGGGAGTTGTCGGCATGCAGAATGACCTGCACCGACTTCGCGTGACCGGCCAGGGCTTCGTCGACACTGTTGTCGATGACTTCCTGCGCCAGGTGATTGGGCCGCGAGGTGTCGGTGTACATGCCCGGACGTTTGCGAACCGGATCGAGGCCCGAGAGGACTTCGATGGCGTCTGCGTTATAAGAGCTAGCGCTGGGATTGGCCATGGGTTCTCGTTATCAATCGTTCATTAAATTTCGGGAGTTGAATGTTCTTTATATGCCTTTGATCGGCAGTCATTTACAGCGCTGACAGATCAATCCCTTGCAACAGGCTCGGGGCAAACCCGGCAAAACTCAGCAGCGCCGGCATTTGCTCGGCAAAACCCTGATAGCTGTGGTCGCCACCGGGCTGGATGCGCAATGCGCAGGCACGGTAGAAAGCCTGGGCGCGGCGGTAATCCAGCGTCTCATCGCCCGTCTGCAGCCAGACCTGAATCTGCTGCGGATCCTGGGGAGCAGGCACTTCCAGCTCCGCCAGCGCGTCGATATGGTCTTGCGTCAGTTGCCACTGCTCACCGGTGTACAGATTCTGCTGCGTGCCAAGAAACCCGTCGAACAGTTGATGCGGATTGACAGCCGGGTTGATCAGCACGGCCTTGAGACCGTGGCGCTGCGCCAAATGAGTCGCATAGTAGCCGCCGAGCGAGCTGCCGACCAGCAAAGGCCGACCCAGCGCAGCAATGGCCGACTCAAGCTGAACCATGGCCTGACGTGGATGATGATGCAGTTCAGGGACTTGAAGCTGTTCGGCAAGACCCAGCGTCGTCATCAACGCGAGCAGCTGGCAGGCCTTTTTCGACAAAGCCGAGCTGTTCAGGCCATGGATGTACAGCAATGAGGGGGTTTCACTGGTCACGCTGCCGCTCCTGGGTGCAAAGCAAAGCCGCGCAGTTTACAGGGACTAACGCGACAAAACCTTACTGGAAATAGTTACGTAAGACGATTCAGTAGCCGGTGCCGCCGTAATCGGCCTCGAACACCATGCCGACCACGCGGGAAACCCCCGTTTCAAGCTGTCCGTCGTCGTGCAAACGCAGCCATCGATAGCCTGGCGCAAGGGTGTCCAGCTTGAAGTCCTCACTGCCCGGCGCGAACTGAATGCAGGTCGAAGGTGAAGCCAGCAACCGCACACCCTGGCGCATCTGGTCGAACTCCTGATGCACATGCCCCCAGAGCACGGCGCGGACCTGCGGAAACCGATCAACAACCGCAAAAAACGCCTCGGCGTTGCGCAAACCAATCGGTGCCATCCATTCACAGCCGATCGCCACCGGATGGTGATGCAGGCAGACCAGATGATGCCGGTCCGGCGCTTCGCTCAGAGACTGCGCCAGCAGCTGCAACTGTGATTCAGCCAGAAAACCAGGCACCGAGCCCGGCACCGCAGAATCCAGCAACGTGACACGCCACTGGCCGATATCCAGCACCGGCTCCAACAACCCGGCCCCCTGCGCCACCTGTTCCATCTGCGGCAACTCATCGTGATTGCCGGCAAACCAGCGCGCAGGCGCTGCGATCTGCCCGCTGAGCCGACGAAACGCCTCATACGACTCCACGCTGCCATCCTGTGAAATATCCCCACTGGCAATCACCGCATCAATATCCGACTGCTCGGCCAGCACCCGTTCGACCACCTTTTCCAGGCTGTCACGGGTATTCATGCCCAGCAACGCGCCGTCCGCCTCGGCAAACAGGTGGCTGTCGGATAGCTGGACCAGCAAAACTGACGATGAAGGGGCTGCGCTCGGCAAGGCCGTCTCCTGGAAAGGATTCAGCGCGATTATGTGACGGCGAGCGATACGGGTAAACCCGGAATGTGGGTGTAGGTCACATTTGCTGGATGTCAGGGGATACGTTGGCCCCTGGCTCTAGCTTTGCGAACTGTCTGTGCAATCAACGCACCCGACACCATACCTGCCAACCCGGCAAAGGACAGATAGCCCAGCGCCTGTTCGTAGGGCATTTCAGGCCAGTAGTGACCGAGGATCAGTAGTGTTAGAACTACGCCAAGGGCTATGCCTGACAAAGCCGCGAGGAAAATGTTGGGTAATATCTGCCGAAATGACAGCAAACCCATTATCAAGCCTGAAACTGCAGCGGCCCCATATTGATTTGGGCTTATGCGCTCGCTCCAAAATAACGAAATGCACGCCACGGCAAGCAGACAGAAGACGACCCAGGTCAGGCACGCCAATGAAACCCGAATGATGATCATCGCCATCTCACCGGACAATTGGAAAGCAGCGCTTCAGAGGATCCACCCGCATTGAAAACGTCCTCGACGTAAGATACGCAGTTATTGGGAATCCCGAACCAATGCCACTGCTTTATGCTCAACTCCTCCAGCTTTCGTTGAGCGGCCTCAGGATTCGTGAGTCTGACGTTTCGACGAAACAGCTCTGTTTTAGATGACTCCGCAAGGTAGCGTCTGTAGCCAGACTCGTCCATGTAATAAGGCCGAGCTACCAATCCTGCAATGTGAAAATAGAATATGCCCGCCCTTAGTAGAGCATGCCCACAGATATTGGGTCCGTCGCCACTGACCACTATGAGCCCTGTGTCATACCAATTAAAGGGCACAACCCTGCAAAAATCCAAATGCGTTCCTAAATAGCTCATCCCTACTTCCCCGCCTGAAAAAACAAGGGGAATTTATTCCACGAAATACTTTACACTCAAGCTGAAAAACCTGACCTTTTCAAAAAACCAGAATTCACCTACACGCACCGAGGAAAACTTCTGACAGAAGAGCCTGATCAAAACTTAAAATCCTTTAAGCTTTTGGTTATTCTTGGCCGCACACAAACAGCAACTACATCGTAATCAGTCAAAACGGCTCAACGTCGAAAATCGACTCAGCAGTTCAGGAGCGTCACTCCATATAATCCACTCATGACTGTCAAAGGCCTCAAGCGCGATAAAACAGTTCTGCGGCGGTTCATCCACCTCAATGGGTTTCCTGATCTTGTCGACAGAATCCACCGCGACGATAAAGCAGTCGAAGACCTGCTCGATATCATTAGCAAAGAGGCGTAGCTCTTCCCAACTGAACACCCATCCTTTTTCGAGGACTCGCAGATGCTCCTCAAAGTCAGGCATAGCCAACCCTGCCGGAGCGATGCCGACACCATAAAACTCAAGCACTGCCCAGATCCATTTGTTTTCGGGTACAAGCGCTGTGACATCCTTGAGATTGGCTATACACCTCAGTCCTGGTGATGCCGATATCTGTAGCGATTTCAAAACAGATTCTTCCTATGCCCAGGTTTACGCCGCCCACTCCTACGAAAAACTAGCGCCTGCATAAAGTCACCCAGACCTCATCCAGATCATCTTCCAGCAAAAGTATGGCTTCTGAGCCGGACTCTGGAAACTGCTGGACAGGCTTATCATTCCAGCACTTACATATTACCGCACCTATTTCAGCCGCATCTTCATAACTGACATCTCCCAACAAACTGGTAATCTCAACCATGTTGACCCAGTAAGAAACATCAAGGGCATCCACGCCACCTTGCGTGAACTCCTGATACTTTAACTCCGTATAATTCTCCCCAACAAAATAACCTCCCCCTTTATAAAACAGCGTGGGATTAAACAAGGCAGCGAAGCTGATGATGAAGTCACTGCATAAACCCTTCTTTTCTCTAACCATATAAAAATAGTCAAACCGTTAAAGACCTTCTTCGTTAACAGCCAGATAATCTGAATAACTATCTTTGGATACGGAGCTACTCATTTCGAACACTCGTGGCTGCCCTCCAAGCAGAGAGCGTATCTCGGGCTTTTCCGCATAAAGCGTACGTGGCGGCTGATTTTCCCAGGTGTACTCGGGTGGCCGTGGCTCCGGCGGGGATTTGGCAGGTCCGTTCGGTCGGCAAACACCCGGCGTCGGCGAATAGTTGCCTCTGGTGTCGTAAACACCCATGGCGGTGAACTCCTTGTATCAATGATCACGCGTCCATGCGCTGGGGCAGTGCCGTTCAGTCGGTCGTGAAACCCTGGCTGAACGTAAGCAGATGAAAAACAGCCGGCGAGTTTAAGCGCTGGCGCGAGGTCGTCCAGCGTCAAAAAGTATCGGGAAATTTCGGGGGCGAAGGCTGAAACGTATTCAGCAAAATGCCGCCCATGAATAGCGGCATCTGTCAGCAGAGCGTGTCAAAACGTATCGAAAGATGAATCAGCGGACCGCTTCGAACTCATGTCCGCAGGCCAGACAGTGGCTCAGCCATTCGCCCAAAAACAGATTGAGCTGGGCCTTTTCGTCCGGCTGGTGCATGTCGGCGTTGGGATACGGATAGATCCCCCGGAAGCGACGGGCGTGTTCGGCGCCGATGACTTCGGCCATGCGTGCGTCGTGGTAGACCTGTACTTCCAGACTGGGTATCGGCAGCCATGGCAGGCTGTGTTCCTGGCGCACCTGCAGGGTGGTGGTGTACGGGCAGTCGAGCAGAACCTCGACTGCCAGCACGCCCAGCATCTGGTCACCCTGGGTCACCGCAACGCGCCGTGAGCGCTGTTCGTTGCGCATGTCCGGCAACAAACGCATCAAGCGCGCGTAGTTGGCCTCGCAGGCAGCCTGCAGCCCGGCAAGGTCAACACGGTAGCGCTCGCGCAGTAGATTCACGACCATAACCCCCTTATTTCAGCGCGGTTCAACGCCAGCCATTGCAAGGCGATGATCGTTGCCGCGTTCATGATTCTTCCATCAGCCACGGCCTGCATCGCATCGTCGAACGACAAGACTGTCACGCGGATGTCTTCGCCTTCGGATTCAAGCCCGTGCAGGCCGCCCGCCCCCTGACTGTCGCACTGCCCCATGAACAGGTGAACGAACTCGTCACTGCCGCCCGGTGAAGGAAAGTATTTGGTGATCGGCCATAGCGCGCCGAACACAAGCCCAGCTTCCTCTTCTGCCTCACGATGAGCAACTTCTTCTGGTTGCTCGTCCTTGTCGATCAGGCCGGCCACCAGTTCGATCAGCCAGGGGTTGCCAGTCTTCTCGACGGCACCTACGCGAAACTGCTCGATCAACACCACTTCGTCACGTTTGGCGTCATAAGGCAGCACGCAGACAGCGTCGTGGCGAACGAACAGCTCGCGACTGATTTCCTGACTGGTACCGCCGTTGAACAGCTCGTGACGCAGGTACAATTTGTCCAGCTTGTAAAAACCTTTGAAGCAGTTTTCCCGCCGGGTAATCTCGAAAGCCGTCGGTACTGATCGGGTGGTCTGAGTCATGGGTTTCTCGCTTGCGGCTATCTTGAACTTCCAACCATCCTAACGCGCATCGACCACCGGATGCAGCCCCCTTAAATAAGCAGGGTAGACGGCCGCTACGTAAAACAATTCTAATCCGCCCAGCGGCGAACCGAACCGGGCCTTTGCAGTCCAACCTGCCTGCATACGCACAACACGACCGCCTTTACTGACTCTGCCAAGGATCAACATGTCGTTACTGAGGATCACTTCACTGGCCTGCCTGGCCTTGTTGCTGGGCGCCTGCCAAAGCCTCTTCACGCCCAACATGCGCGCACCGCTGCAGGTTCAGCGTGATGCTTCCGAGCTGATCAAGCCGGGTTGCACCACTGCCGACTGCCCGCTGGTGAACATCGATACCGTGCATTTTCCTGACGAGCCAAAGCTGGACGCCATCGTCCAGAAGACGCTGCTGCAACTGACTGTCGCTGACAGCAGCACGCCGCCGCCCGCGTCGATCAAGGCTTATCAGGAGCAGTTCCTGAACCGTGCCCAAGGCCGCAACAGCAGCTACCTGCAAGCCAAGGTACGCGAGCAGCATGACGGTATCGTGGTCGTCGAGCTGTCCAGTTACCTGGATAACGGCGGCGCTCATGGCAACCCTGGCCGGGCGTTCATCAACTATTCGCGCCAGCAGCAGAAGGTGCTGACGCTGGCCGACATGGTGATTCCAGGCAAGGAGCAGGAGTTCTGGCAGAAAGCCGAACTGGCTCATCAGGGCTGGCTGGTGTCGAGCAAGATGAACGAAGACGCTGCATTCGTGCAGACCTGGCCGTTCAAGCGCACGCCGCACATTGCCCTGACTTACGGCGCTGTGATCCTCAAGTATCCGGTGGAAACCATCGCGCCCTACTCCATGGGCCACATCGAGCTGAAGATTCCTTACCCTCAGCTCAATGGCATCATCAAGTCGGAACTGTTTCCCGGCCGCGGCTGATCGCACGGCCGATCAACAGTTGCAGCACGCCAGCGACGATGAGCGCTGGCAGTGTTGCGCCGACATCCGGGTACAGGTTGGCCAGCAGGTGGTACGTGCTGATACCGCCCAGCCAGGCCAGCAGACTCATCCAGCGCAAGCCACTCGCCGCGACCTGACTGCCGCGACGACGCAGGATGAAGTGATCCACCAGCACCACGCCGAACAGCGGCGCGAAAACCGAACCGATCAATAACAGAAAATTCTGGTACTGCGCCAACGGTGCGAGACACGCGATCAGCGTGCAGACGATGCCGATGAACAGCGCCAGATGCTCGACCTTGATCCGGGTCAGCAACGCCGTGGAAACTGCCGCCGAGTGAATATCGGCAAAAGCGTTTTCCGACTCGTCCAGCAGAATCAACAGCAACGGAATCCCCAGACCCGCGCTGGCCAGTGCCAGCAGCAGCGCATTCGTTTCGCCGCTCGGCGCGAACGCCAGGGTGTAGGCGACGCCGAGCCCCATCAGCCAGAAGTTGCCGATAAAGAAGCCCACAGCGGTGCCACCGAACACGTTGCGTGCGCGCTGGCCGAATCGGGAGTAGTCGGCGATCAGTGGCAGCCAGGAAAGCGGCATGGCGATAGCGATGTCGAAACCCACGGCAAATGGCATCGACCCGTCACCCGTGCGCGCCCAGAGCGCGGCGAGGTCAGCCTTGGTCAACAGGTTCCAGGTCAGCCACAGGCAGGCCGCAAGTAACAGCCAGATACCCCAGCGGCGCAGGATCTGACGCACAAAGGTCAACGGCCCGCCGACGGCCAGCAGGGTCGCCAGCGCACCGAAGAACAACGTCCAGATCAGCGGATTGGCCCACAGACTGCCTTCCGCGAAAGCACGTGCGCCCAGCAGGCTGGCGGCATCGCGCATGACGATGATCTCGAACGAGCCCCAGCCGATCAGTTGAAGCAGGTTCAGCACGGCAGGCAACGACGCACCCTTGCTGCCGAGGCTGAGTTTGAGCGCGGCCATGGACGACAGGCCTGTGTCCGTGCCGATCACCGCCACGCTGGCCAGCAGCAGGACGCCGACCAGCGTGCCGAGAAGTATCGCCAGCAACGCGCCGGACATGCCCAGCCCCGGTGCCAGCAAGGCACCGGTCTGCAGCACCATCAGGCCGATGCCCAACGAAAACCACAGGGAAAACAGATCGCGCCCGCCGAATACCCGCTGACTGGCAGCGATGGGTGTGTCGGGGGAATAAGTGCCGGGTGTATTCACGGTTCTGGCTCGTTAGGAAATGAGTGATGTATCGTCTTGTGGATCGGACGCGCAGCGTCCTGGGAGGCATTCCCACGCAGAGCATAGGAACGATCATCATCGTATTGCTCCAGGAGGACTTGTGTATAACGCCGAGCGCAGGAGCGTGGGAACGATCGCCTCAACACTGATCCTGCCCATGCTCCGCGTGGGCGTGCAGCCCGTGACGCTCCGTGTCACATCACGGAGCGCACACAGACAGCAGGCGTGTCAGACCTTTTTATAGAGCTGACTGCCTTCCTGTTTGAAACGCTCGGCCTGATCCGCGAGACCCTGGGCGACGTCTACATCGACGGCCTCGATCCGCTGATTGGCTGCGTACTCGCGCACTTCCTGGGTGATTTTCATCGAGCAGAATTTCGGGCCGCACATGGAGCAGAAGTGCGCGACCTTGGCCGAATCCTTGGGCAGGGTTTCGTCGTGATACGAGCGCGCGGTGTCCGGATCCAGGCCCAGGTTGAACTGGTCTTCCCAGCGGAATTCGAAGCGCGCCTTGCTCAAGGCGTTGTCGCGAATCTGCGCGCCGGGGTGCCCTTTGGCCAGGTCGGCTGCGTGAGCGGCGATCTTGTAGGTGATGATCCCGGTTTTCACGTCATCCTTGTTCGGCAGACCCAAATGCTCTTTCGGCGTGACGTAGCAGAGCATGGCGCAACCGAACCAGCCGATCATCGCAGCGCCGATGCCCGAGGTGATGTGGTCGTAACCCGGCGCGATATCCGTGGTCAGCGGGCCAAGGGTGTAGAACGGTGCTTCGTCACAGCACTCCAGCTGCTTGTCCATGTTCTCCTTGATCAACTGCATCGGCACATGGCCCGGGCCTTCGATCATGGTCTGCACGTCGTGCTTCCAGGCGATCTTGGTCAACTCACCCAGAGTCTCCAGCTCGCCGAACTGGGCCGCGTCGTTGGCGTCGGCAATCGAGCCCGGACGCAGGCCATCGCCCAGCGAGAAGCTGACGTCGTAGGCCTTCATGATTTCGCAGATGTCTTCGAAATGGGTGTAGAGGAAGTTCTCCTTGTGATGCGCCAGGCACCACTTGGCCATGATCGAACCGCCACGACTGACGATGCCGGTCACGCGCTTGGCCGTCAGGGGCACGTAGCGCAGCAGCACACCGGCGTGGATGGTGAAGTAATCGACGCCCTGCTCGGCCTGTTCGATCAGCGTGTCGCGGAACAACTCCCAGGTCAGGTCTTCGGCCGCACCGCCGACCTTTTCCAGCGCCTGATAGATCGGCACCGTGCCGATAGGGACCGGCGAGTTGCGGATGATCCACTCGCGGGTTTCATGAATATGCTTGCCGGTGGACAGGTCCATGACCGTGTCCGAGCCCCAGCGAATGCCCCACGTCAGCTTGGCGACTTCTTCTTCGATGGAAGAACCCAGCGCACTGTTGCCGATGTTGCCGTTGATCTTCACCAGGAAGTTGCGACCGATGATCATCGGCTCCAACTCGACATGGTTGATGTTGGCCGGAATGATTGCGCGACCGCGGGCGATCTCTTCGCGCACGAACTCGGCAGTGATTTCTTTCGGGATGTTCGCGCCGAAGCTGTGCCCGGCGTGCTGCTGAGTCAGCAGGCCAGCGGCCCGGGCTTCCTGAAGCTTCATGTTTTCGCGGATGGCGACGTATTCCATCTCGGCGGTGATGATGCCCTGACGCGCATAGTGCATCTGGCTGACGTTGGCACCCGCCCTGGCCCGGCGCGGGTTGCGCACGTGGGCAAAGCGTAGCGCGGTCAGCTCGGCGTCGCTCAGGCGCTGCTGGCCGAAGTTCGAACTCAGACCCGGCAGACGCTCGGTGTCGTTACGTGAGTCGATCCACGGCGAACGCACATCGGCCAGGCCTTTGCGCACGTCGATGATCACGTTGGGGTCGGTATAGGGACCGGAAGTGTCGTAGACCGTGACCGGGGCGTTGATCTCGCCGCCGAAGTCGGTCGGTGTGATATCCAGAGTGACCTCGCGCATGGGCACGCGAATGTCCGGGCGCGAGCCCTGGACGTAGATCTTCTGTGAACGGGTAAACGGCTGTACCGATCCGGAATCGACCTGCGCCGACTCGCTCAAGTGGGGTGCGTTTTTTGGTTTTATGCTCATCACGGTCTCTCCAGACATCCACTGTGGATTTATTGTCGGAGTAACCTGATCGGGACGGACGGGTGCACTGAAGAAGTGCTGAGTATCGAGAGAGGCGTGCTGTTCATTGATTGAACGATCGACCCCGGACGACACTCAAGAGGACTCGCCGGGTGACGAGAAATCTTGTTCCCTACGCAGGCGCTAACCTGATCAGGTTCAACGGGATCCGGTTTAACCGATCTCAGCCTCACAGCAAGGCACCCCGACAAGAACGACATCAGTCTATGCCGCGTCGAGGCTGTAAAGCCAGCGCAATTGCGTGGGCATCGATAAATGGCTGAAATGGCCGATTGTTGCGTTCTGCGTCTGGCTCTACACTCGCTATCCCGGTTTTTTCCATCGAACCGTGACAATTTTCTTCATGAACAGGGAACGCCTCATGTTGCGCAAACTTTCGTTGGTCGTGGCTGTTTCATTTGCTTCCAACGGACTGAGCTGGGCAGCCGATATGCCGCTGCCGACCAAGACGGGTCTGGTGAACGTCTATGAGCAGGCGGTGGACAACAACGCCGATCTGGCCGCTGCACGCGCCGATTACGCTGCGCGCAAGGAGGCCGTGCCTCAGGCGCGTGCCGGTCTGCTGCCCAATCTTTCCGGCAGCGCTCAGGCCAACAACACCCGCACCAGCATCGATCAGCCCAGCAGGATCGCAACCCGTAGCGGCACGGTCTATCAGGCGACCCTGAGCCAGCCGATCTTTCGGGCCGACCGCTGGTTCCAGCTCCAGGCCGCCGAGGCCGTCAACGAACAGGCCGCACTTGAGCTGTCGGCCACTGAACAGAACCTGATTCTGCAATCGGCACAGAGCTACTTCAGTGTGCTGCGTGCACAGGACAGTCTGGCAGCGACCAAGGCCGAGGAATCGGCATTCAGGCGCCAGCTGGATCAGGCCAGGGAGCGCTTCGATGTAGGTCTGTCGGACAAGACCGACGTGCTGCAGGCGCAGGCCAGCTATGACACCTCGCGCGCCAGCCGCATTCTCGCCCAGCGTCAGGTAGACGATGCGTTTCAGGTGCTGGTAACCCTGACCAATCGCGAATACAACTCCATCGAAGGCATCGTCCACACCCTGCCGGTGCTCGCGCCGACGCCCAACGATGCCAAGGCTTGGGTCGACACCGCAGCCCAGCAGAACCTCAACCTGCTGGCCAGCAACTACGCAGTCAACGCCGCCGAAGAAACCCTGCGTCAACGCAAGGCCGGCCATGCGCCGACTCTGGATGCCGTCGCAACCTATCAACGTGGCGACAACGATGCGCTGGGGTTCAACAACCCCAACTACACCGGGCAGAACTATGGCGGCGATGTCGAACAGCGCACGATTGGCGTTCAGCTGAATATCCCGATCTACAGTGGCGGCCTGGTCAATTCGCAGGTGCGCGAAGCCTATTCAAGGCTGAGTCAGAGTGAACAACGCCGCGAAGGCCTGCGTCGTCAGGTGGTGGAAAACACCCGTAACCTGCACCGTGCGGTGAACACCGACGTGGAGCAGGTTCAGGCGCGCAAGCAGTCGATCATCTCCAACCAGAGCGCACTGGAAGCCACGGAAATCGGTTATCAGGTGGGGACGCGCAACATCGTCGACGTGCTGGATGCTCAGCGTCAGCTGTACGCCTCGGTGCGCGACTACAACAACACGCGCTATGACTACATCCTCGACAACCTGCGCCTGAAACAGGCCGCTGGCACGCTGAATCCGGGCGACCTGCAGGACCTGTCGCGCTATCTGAAATCCGACTACAACCCGGACAAGGACTTCCTGCCACCGGATCTGGCAGCGGCCGCGCGCAAGAACTTCGAAAGACCGGCCCAGCGCTGAGCGCGCCAGCCTGGACGCTGATTGCCCGCCGCTCCGCGTCACACTCATGAGCGGACGCGGAGCGTCCTGAGAGGCGTTACCACGCAGAGCGTGGGAACGATCCTAGGCCTTAAGCACACTGATCGTGCCCATCGCTCTGCGTGGGCTGCAGGCCGTGACGCTCTGCGTCACATTCTCTGCATCAACCGCCCGATTCCATCCAGCAAACGCTGCAGTGCGCCCTGATTGGCCTTCATCACACCCAGACCCGCTTCAGCCATGGTGGCTGCCAGCTTCGGCTGATCGAACAGGCGCTGCACGGCGACCGCCAGTGCGGCTGAATCGCTCACCTCTTCCAGTGCTCCGGCAGTGCGCAGCATGGCGGCGATTTCGAGGAAGTTGAACAGGTGCGGGCCGCTCAGCACCGGCTTGGCCAATGCCGCAGGTTCCAGCAGGTTATGGCCGCCATTGGGCACCAGACTGCCGCCCACGAACGCGTGGTCCGCCAGCGCATACAGAAACAGCAGCTCGCCCATGGTGTCGCCCAAAAGTACCGACACGTCCGGAGTGACAACCTGCGCAGTGGAACGCCGAACGGTCTTGAAACCCTGCTGCTGACACAACCCATGCACGCTGTCGAAACGCTCTGGATGGCGCGGCACCAGAATCAGCAAGGCATCGGGATGGCTCGACAGCAGCGTGCGATGCGCCGCCAGCACGCTTTCGTCCTCGCCCACATGAGTGCTCGCCGCGATCCACACCGGGCGTTGCGTGGCCTGCCACTCTTCCCGCAACCTGGCAGCGCGCTCCAGCAAGGCGGGGTCGATGCTCAGGTCGAACTTGATCGAACCCGTCACCGTCAAGCACTCAGGCCGCGCGCCCAGATCACGGAAACGCTGGGCCTCGACTTCGGTCTGCACGGCGAACCAGGCCATCTCGGCGAGCATCGGTCTTGTCAGTTTCGCAAAACGGCCATAACCCCGCGCCGAACGCTCCGACAGCCGAGCGTTGGCCAACACCACCGCAATGCCGCGCTTGCTGCATTGATGAATATGATTGGGCCACAGCTCGGTTTCCATGATGATGCCCAGCCGCGGTTGCACATGATCGAGAAAACGCCCAGCCGCCCAAGGCAGGTCATAAGGCAGGTAACAATGTTGAATGCGCGGCTCGTTGGCGGACATCGCCTTGATTCGCTCCGAACCTGTGGGCGTCATGCAAGTCACAGTGATCGGCAGTTCGGGATACTGCGCCAGCAAGGCGCGGATCATGGGTGCGGCAGCAATGCTTTCGCCGACCGACACCGCATGCACCCAGAGACCGCCACGCTGCATCGGCGGCAGGCGCATGGCGAAGCGCTCGCCGATGCGCTGGCGATACGCAGGCGCCTTGCGAGCGCGCAACCACAACCGCAGGGCAACCAGCGGCAGGCCCAGATGAAACAGGAAGGTGTAGAGGGTTCTATTCATGGGCGCGGAGTTTATCAGCCCGCCTGCGCAATGCCACAACGACATGAAGACGCAGACACGATGGCGGGTGGCGTGTGAATCATCAGGTCGGTCGCCACCGCCCTTTAGAATGCGCTGTCTCATACAAGGAAAAGATCATGAATCCGTATTACCTGCTGGGCGTCGCAATCTGCGCCGAAGTCATCGCCACCACATCGATGAAAGCGGTGAAAGGCTTCAATACACCGCTGCCCCTGCTGCTGGTCATTGGCGGCTATGCGATTGCGTTCTGGATGCTGATTCTGGTGATGCGCACCATTCCGGTCGGCATCACGTACGCCATCTGGTCGGGCATGGGCATCGTGATGGTGAGCATTGCGGCATTTCTGGTCTACGGTCAGAAACTCGACCTGCCCGCTCTGCTGGGCATGGGAATGATCGTGGCGGGTGTGGTGGTCATTCAGGTGTTCTCGAAAACCGCCGGGCATTGAAAGTCCGTTCCCTTATAATGGCCGCAATCTTTACTCACTGAGGTGCCCATGCCATCTGTTATTTCCACTGACGTCCTGATTGTCGGGGCTGGCGTTGCCGGCCTCTGGCTCAATGCCCGGTTGCGTCGTCAAGGGTTCTCGACAGTGCTGGTAGAAAGCGCAAGCCTGGGTGGCGGACAGAGCCTCAAGTCTCAGGGAATCATCCACGGCGGCGCCAAGTACGCGCTGCACGGCGCCCTGTCGGGAGCCTCGGAAGCCATTGCCGACATGCCGCGTCGCTGGCGTGAAGCCCTCGACGGCAAGGGCGAGCTGGACCTCTCGGGCGTGCGCCTGCTGTCCGACGCCCATTACCTCTGGTCGCCGGGCACGATCGCGGGCAACCTGACCAGCTTCTTCGCCAGCAAGGCCGTGCGTGGGCGCGTGGATCAGGTCAAGGGCGAGCAATTGCCGCCTGCACTTCAACATCCGAAATTCAAGGGCAAGGTCTATCGGCTGGCAGAGCTGGTGGTCGATGTACCGAGCCTGATCAATCGTCTCGCAGAACTGGCGGGCGACTCGCTGCTCGCCGCAAAGCAGATAGAACCGCTGTACGAAGGCGACGAACTGATCGGCCTGCGGGTCGATGGCACGGATATACATGCCCAGCGCATCGTGCTCAGCGCAGGCGGCGGCAATGCCGATCTGCTCAAGGCCGTCGGTATCTCGCAACCCCAGATGCAGCGTCGTCCGCTGCACATGGTGCTGGTCAAAGGGCCGACCCTCAAACCGCTGTATGCCCACTGCCTGGGTGGCGGCACCAAACCGCGCATCACCGTGACCACGCATCCTGCGGCCGACGGCCAGTGGGTCTGGTACCTGGGCGGCGATCTCGCCGAGGCTGATGGCGTGGCGCGCGAGCCCGAGGCGCAGATCGCGGTCGCCCGCAAGGAGCTCGAAGCGCTGCTGCCATGGGTCGACCTGAGCCAGGCGCAGTGGGCGACCTTGCGCGTCGACCGTGCAGAACCTGCACAATCGGGTCTGGTGCGTCCCGACAACGCCTTTCTGGACAGTCAGAAACGCCTGATGGTGGGCTGGCCGACCAAGCTTGCGCTGGCGCCGGACTTCGCCGACCGCGTATTGTCAGTCCTGTCCAGGGAAGGCATCCACCCGACGCCACAACCGGCACTGGCGAACGTGCCGAAGCCACCCATTGCCGTTCCTGTCTGGGATCAACTGCTGCCATGAGTCTGAAAACCCTGCACGACCTGCATCGCCCATTTGGCAGCACCGGCCTGAGCGTCTCGCCGCTGGGTCTGGGCACCGTGAAGCTGGGACGCGATCAGGGCGTGAAATACCCGAGCGGCTTCAAGATCCCGGATGACCAGCAGGCCGCGATGCTGCTCAGGATGGCCCGCGACATGGGCATCAACCTGATCGACACCGCGCCCGCCTATGGCACCAGCGAGGAACGCCTTGGCCCGCTGCTGCGCGGCCAGCGTCAGGACTGGGTCATCGTCAGCAAGGTGGGTGAAGAGTTCGTGAACGGACAGTCGAGCCACGATTTCAGCGCCGAGCACACCCGTCTGTCAGTCGAGCGCAGCTTGAAACGCCTTGAAACCGACTTTCTCGATCTGGTGCTCGTCCACTCGGACGGCAACGATCTGGCGATTCTCAACGAAACGGCGGTGTACGAAACCCTTGCGGCGCTCAAAAGCGAGGGCAAAATCCGAGGCTTCGGCTTTTCCGGCAAAACAGTCGAAGGCGGTCTGCTTGCCCTGCGCGACGGGGACTGCGCGATGGTCACCTATAATCTCAATGAACAGGGTGAGAAACCGGTTCTGGATTACGCGGCCGCCCACGGCAAAGGCATTCTGGTCAAGAAGGCGTTGGCCAGCGGTCATGTGTGCCTGACGCCCGGGATGGACCCGGTCCAGGCCAGCTTCCAGTTACTGTTTGAACATCCGGGCGTCGCCAGTGCTATTGTCGGGACCATCAACCCCATGCACCTGGCACACAACGTTGCCACCGCTGCTGCCATGATTTGCCGTCAAGCCTGATTTGGGCGGCCGACCCCAACGCAAGAAGGAGCCGATATGCCGCGAACATTGATTCGGAAGAATCCCAGCAACTTCAAGACCCTGCCGCTGTTCGTCGAAGCCACTCCTGAAAGCCTGAGTTATCAGAGTGTCGGCATGCCGATGAACTTCACGCAGACCTTGCAGCGACGCCGCAAGGTCGAGGTGCCGGACGCTGAGCGATTCGCCACTGAGTTGGCCAATCTCGGCGTGTCGATTCGTCTGACCATCAGTTGGCAGAACCGGGATTACTGGGTGCTGGTCCGGCAACGCCGTCAGGACCGTGGCGACGTGGTGCTCAAGCTGATTTCAGGCTATGTCCCGGCGCACGAGCTGACGCTGCCGCTGCACACCGCCATTCAGGAAGTCGCTGAAGAGTGCCTGATCGAAACGCCGCAGGGCTGGCTGAGCGGAATGTTCAAGGACACCTGGCTGCCCGCTCCCTACGCAGCGGCGCTGCATTACCGAGAGGCGATGCCCTTCACCCTCAGCCCGCTCTCAGGCGCTGCCAGACCGGTACGGGCTGGCAACCTGACGCTGCTGGAACGCCCACGCGCCTACGTCCACCTGCCCACTGCGTCGCTGCAGTTGATCTATGACATGCGCCTGGAAATCCCCAAGGAAGCCCGCCCGATCAGCCTGTTCCACGTCGATGAGGTGCTGGAAAACGATCAATTGGTCGCCCGCCTCAACCGGAGCAAGCCAGATCTGTACCTGATGCCGCTGGAAAACGGCTCGCCACTGCCGGAGCTTTACACGCTCAAGCGTGACAAGCTGACCCCGGCGGGCACGCGTGGTCTGTACCTGGCAGAGAGCTTTGCGGCACAGGATGGCTGGGTGGTGCGTGAGGAAAGGATTCGCTGGAAAGACTGGCTGCGCCAGCAAGGCATGACACCACCGCCAAAGAAGACGGGGCTGAAGCGTCTGACCAGCAAAGCCAGAGAGCTTCTGGGACTGGCACGCGGCAGCTTGAGCAAATAACCGGTTTGCCCGGAACACTCCGGGCAAACCTGATGCAATCACTGTCCGCGAATTTTCTCGACGATGGCCGTGGTCGAGCTGTTTTCAACCAGCCCCAACACCTTCACTTCGCCGCCGTAGGCCTGCACGATATCGGCACCGACCACCTGATCGATCCCATAGTCGCCGCCCTTGACCAGCACATCGGGCTTGACGTGGGTCAGCAGGTTTTCAGGTGTGCCTTCGGGGAAACTGATCACCCAGTCCACAGCGCCCAGACCGGCCAGAACGGCCATGCGGCGGTCCACGCTGTTGATCGGACGGCCAGGACCTTTGAGACGGCTCACGGAGGCATCGTCGTTGACCGCCACGATCAGACGATCACCTTGCGCGCGCGCCTGCTCCAGGTAGGTCACGTGCCCGGCATGCAGGATGTCGAAGCAGCCGTTGGTGAAAACGATCCTTTCCTTGTGTGCCCGCGCGTCATCGACGGCGAGCAGCAACTGCTCCAGCCCCAGAACGCCGCGCTCCGAGCCCTCTTCGCGCTGAATCGCACGACGCAGTTCAGGCGCGCTGATGGCCGCTGTACCCAGTTTGCCGACCACGATGCCTGCCGCCAGATTGGCCAACGCGACCGCATGTGGCAGTTCCTCGCCAGCCGCAATCGCCGCCGCCAGCGTGGAAATGACCGTATCACCGGCACCGGTGACGTCAAAGACTTCACGGGCACGCGCTGGCAAGTGCAGCGCCTGTTGATCGGGGCGAAGCAAGGTCATGCCGTGCTCGCCACGGGTCACCAGCAACGCGCCCAGATCCAGCTCGCTCATCAACTGCGCGCCCTTGGCAACCAGCTCTGCTTCGTCAACGCAATGGCCGACGATGGCTTCAAATTCGCTGAGATTCGGCGTGATCAGGCTCGCGCCACGGTAGATCGCGAAGTCCTTGCCCTTGGGATCGGCCAGCACCGGAATGCCGCGCTCGCGGGCGGCCCGGATCAATGTCTGATGGTTTTTCAACGCGCCTTTGCCGTAATCCGACAGCACAAGCACTTTGACGCCATCCAGCAGGTTTTCGACTTCTGCGCTCAGGGCCTGTGCATCGGTGGCGAAGGGTTCTTCGAAATCGATACGCAGCAGTTGCTGGTGTCGGCTCATCACCCGCAGTTTGACGATGGTCGGCTGATCGGCAATACGCTGGAAACGGGCCAGAACGCCGGCTGCCTTGAGGCTGTTGCTCAGACTTTCTGCCGCTTCGTCTTCACCGGTCACACCCACCAGCGAGGCGGGCGCACCCAATGCCGCGATGTTCAATGCCACGTTGGCGGCACCGCCGGGACGGTCCTCGATCTGGTCGACCTTGACGACGGGCACTGGCGCTTCGGGGGAAATACGCGACGTACCACCATGCCAGTATCTGTCGAGCATGACATCGCCAACCACCAGGACAGGGGCCTGATCAAAGCGCGGCATGGATAACTTCATCGAACAACCCGTACTAGAAAAATGGACAGGGGCGGAATCTTAGCACAGGGGGTTTGAACAGACAGGCTGTTCATAACCTGATTCCTGACGCAGACAAAAGACGATTCCAACGGGAGAAAAGATGCGTGTAGTGATGCGGTGAAAAGCCGCTGCGCCGTGTTTGAAACACAGCGCAGCCAGGCTTGATCAGATCGCGCCGACAGGCGCTGGCTCATCCAGGCCCATGGCGTGCAGGCGGGCGTAATAGCCGTTCTTTGCCAGCAGTTCGGCGTGGGTGCCGCGCTCGACAATCTGACCGGCATCCATGACCAGAATCAGGTCGGCTTTCTCGATGGTGGAAAGACGGTGCGCGATCACCAGCGTGGTGCGTCCTTTCATGACCTGATCCAGCGCGGCCTGAATGTGACGCTCCGACTCGGTATCCAGCGCAGAGGTCGCTTCGTCGAGGATCAGCAACGGCGCATTCTTGAGCAGCGCACGGGCAATCGCCAGACGCTGGCGTTGACCACCGGACAGCAGCACGCCGTTCTCACCCACCGGGGTGTCGAAACCTTGCGGCAGCTGATCGATGAATTCCTTGGCGTAGGCATCGGCGGCGGCCGCCTCAATGTCGGCACGCGGCGCACCCGCCAGATCACCGTAGGCGATGTTGTTGGCGATGGTGTCGTTGAACAGGGTGACGTTCTGGTTGACCTGCGCGATGTGGGTACGCAGGTTACGCAAGCGATAATCGTTGATCTCGACGTCATCCAGCAGGATCTGACCGAGTTCATGGGTATAGAACCGCGGAATCAGATTGGCCAGAGTCGACTTGCCGCTACCTGAACGTCCTACCAGCGCAATCATCTGCCCTGGCGCTGCCGAGAAGCTGATGTCGTTCAGGACCTGACGTTCGGTCTCGGGATAGAAGAAGCTGAGGTTCTTCACTTCCAGACGACCCGAAACACGCTCGCGCTCGAGGGTGCCGGTGTCGATTTCCTGCTGCACATCCAGTTGTTCGAAGATGCTCTCGGCACCGGCAACACCCTTCTGGATGGTAGAACTGACTTCCGACAGCTGACGAATCGGCTTGGGCAGCAGGCCTGCGGCTGTGATGTATGCCACCAGATCACCCGCCGTCGCATCGCCACGCAGGAACAGCACCAGGAACATCAGCACCGCCATGGCGGTATAGATGACCAGTTGCAGCATCGGCGTATAGATCGCGCCGGTCTTGGTCATGCGCAACTGCTTTTTGGTGTTGCTGTTGCTGGCACGCGCAAAACGATCCTGCTCGTAGGTTTCGCCGCCGAAGCTGCGCACCACGCGATACCCCTGAATGGTTTCGGACGCAACGTGAGTCACGTCGCCCATCGCCACCTGAATCTTCTTGCTCTGCTTGCGGAATTTCTTGCTGGCGGTGCCGACCATGATGGCGATCACCGGCAGGATGGCGAGCATGACCAGCGTCAGCTGCCAGTTCATCCACAGCAGGTAGATGAACAGGAACACCACGGTCAGGCCTTCACGGATCACCACCTTGATGGCATCCGTGGCGGCACCCGTCACCATGGTGACGTTGAAGGTGATGCGTGAAATCAGATGACCCGAATTGGTGGTGTCGAAGTAGCGATTGGGCAGTACCAGCAGCTTGTTGAACAGTTCGACACGCAGGTCATGCACCAGCCCCAGCGATACCTTGGCCAGGAAGTAGTTGCCGAGAAACGAACCCAGCCCCTGCCAGGCGGCGATCAGCACGATCAGCAGCGGCACGGCCTGCAGCAATTGCAGGTCCCTGAGGTAGGGAACATTGGGGAACAGCACCGCTTCCGGATTGCTCAGCCCATCGACGAAATATTTCAGGATGCCCGCCAGCATCGGCTGAGTGGATGCAAAGATCACGAAACCGAGGATGCTGAGCAGGAAAATGCCCACATACGGACGCACATAGGACAACAGGCGGAAGTAGATTTTCACGCTGGAAGTGGCGGACGATTCGGAGGTTGTCATGAGTATCCGTCGTGTTAAAAAGAAGCGGAATTGTATCACAAGCCGTTTTCGCAACAGCCTGCTGCGGTAACATAGGCGGCCCGTACAGCCCTTGGGGCGCAGAATCCGGAGTATCGATGCAAGCGCTCGACCACGCCCACTACCTTGCCCTGGTTCAAGGTGCCGAAGTGCTTGAAGCCGACGGCACGGGCGATAAAGTACTACGCCTGAATGACGGTTCAATGTTGAAACTGTTTCGACGCAAGCGGCTGATCAGTTCCGCCGCTTGGTATCCCTATGCCAAACGCTTTGCCGACAACTGCCTGACTCTGGCCAAACGCGCCATCCCCTGCCCGCATGTTCGCACTGTCTACAGAATCGCCGACATCGCCCGCGACGCGGTGCATTACGATCCGCTGGCCGGTTACACCCTGCGTCAACTGCTGGGCAAGGCTGCCAGCGATGATGACCTGCGCATGCAACTGGGGCGCTTTATCGCCAACCTGCATGAAAAAGGCATCTATTTTCGCTCAGCGCATCTGGGCAACGTGATTCTTACCCCGGAAGGCGCGCTGGGCCTCATCGACATTGCCGACCTGAAAACCTACCGTCGCCCGCTGCGCAAAAACCTGCGACTGCGCAACTTCAAGCACATGTTGCGCTATCTGGAAGACCGGCAATGGCTATTGGGCGACGCCAACCCGGCCTTCCTCAATGGCTACCTGAGCGGCCAGAGCGTCTGCACCGCAGCGGAACTGACCCAGGCCATGAACTGAAAAAATGGCCGCTTGCAGTCGGCCATTTCAGCGCTCGGCACTCAGAGCCTGATCCGATGTTCCTGAACCACCCTTCCCAGCACCATCGCCGCAGGCAGCAGCACCAGCACCCAGAGCTCATCCGGATTGCCGACCAGCTTCGCGCCATCGAAATTGAGCATCACCAGTGCGCACGCCAGATACAGCCCCCACGCGTCGCGCAGGCGCAACGCGTGCCACAGCGTCATCGCCATCACGATCAGGAACAGCACCAGCGACACCGCGCCGGTGTACAACCCCATCGAGACGTAGATGTTATGCGGATGCTGAATCGCCATACCGCCTGTCAGCGTCTTGGTGGTGTAGAAATCCACGCCACAGCCCATCATCCATCCGCAATTACGCCATTCGCCGGTCATGATTTCGAACAGCTCGATGCGGTAGGAATCGCCGCGCACCATCAGCAGTTTGATCCACTCCTCATCCCTGACCACCCAGAACAAAGCCGCGCAGATGAGTGCCAGCACCAGCAAAGTGATGAGACTGCGCTTCGGAAAACGATACACCGAATACAGCGTACAAGCCGCAATAAGGAACGCCGCACCCACCAGCGCGGTGCGGGTCTGCACGATGAAAGCAGCCACGACAAGGGTCAGCACAATACCCGCAACGGCTTCGATCCAGCGCTGCTCCTTCAGCCAAACCGGCAACGCCAGGGCCAGGCAGCAGACCAGCCAGGCACTGGCGTAAATCACGTTGGCCATGCGCGCAGGCAATATCTCGACACGTTTGCCGAACGCGAACTGTCCAGTCATCCAGCTGTAAATGCTGGCCACCAGAATATAAGCGCAAATGGCCCAGAAAAAGCTGCGTACGAACCGGCCTTGCTGGAAAAATCGATTGTCCGTCAGACCGGCCACAACAAAGACGAACAGGCTGACGTACGCCACATGTTTATAGAACTGGAAATCCTGTCCGTAAAAGGCAGGCACCAGAAACCAGGCCATGAACACTGCCCAGGCCACACCCAGCGGCTGCGCAAACACGCTGGCGCCACGGTATTTGATCAGGAAAAACAGGCCCGGCAATGCGGTGAGGGCGTAGAACAGATTATTGGTCGTCTTGGCTGAAGAGTTCAAAATGAAACTCAGCAGAAAGACGACCAGCACAGCACCAAAATAGACCTGTGCCTTGCTTGAAGGCACACCGGCACGATCAACTGACATTATTGAGCAACCAACCTGCTACCAGTCCAATGACTACCGCGACAATCAATTTGACGCGATCACGACGTTTGCGACGCTGTTTGTCGAGGCGCTCCTGCGGCACGACCACATGCTCACCAAAGCCGGTGTGCAGTACAGCATCGTTTTCCAGAATCAGAGCGTATCGGTTTTCCGACGCGAACAACTGTGAAAGTTTCTTCTCTCCACCATGGCCCGCATACGGCGCGTGCTGTTTGTAATCGGCCAGACGGCGCAACCCGGGATTGAAGGAAAAACCCTGCCACTCCGGCTTGTGCGAACCCAGTTTGTAGAAGGGAATGCCCTGAACCACTTCGCGCTCGTTCAAATAGACGTACGGGCTGTGGATCTGCAGATCATGATTGAAGCTGCGCAACCACACCTGCAGCGCCTGCGGGTCGTTCTCCAGCAGGATCATCGACTCCTCGATGAAGTGCGGGCGGTAGAAATCCCAGTCATCTTCGCAATGGAACACCCAGGACGTCTCGATCAGCGCATAAGCGGCATCCACCGAGCGCATCTGTCCCAATTTGGGATTGTTGATGAGGAAGCGGGTGCGCGCGCGCCAGTGCTCAGGAATACAGGCCTCGACCTGAACGTCTCCTGAATCTTCAGTGATCAGCACATGGCGGATGGCGGCGGTGTTGTAACGATCAAAGGTTTCCAGGGTGCGCTTCAACAGATCGAATCGCCCGCAACTGGTCACCACCAGCGTGATGTCGCTATTTTCGCTGAATACCATCATCTGTTCCCAATCATTGAAGGTTCAAGAAGCATTACCATGCCCAGCGCGAGCGCAGACGGTCGACCCAGCTCGCAGCCGCCATCGGCCGCAGCGGTGGACGCATGTGTTCGACAATGGCTTTGCCCAAAGCGTGAAACGTATAGCGCTCCTCGACGAGCGCCTGTCCGTTACGGGATATTTCATCGGCCAATGCCGGGGCCGCGCGCAGTTGCGCCAGCTTTTCACGAAGCTGGGGAATATCGCGGTACAGCACAATGTTGTGCATATCCACGAAGCCCAGCGCGCGATTTTCTTCAGCGCCCTGATCGAAGGCAAGCAGCACGCAGCCGCAGGCCATGGCTTCGAAGTTTTTAATCATGTATTCGCCCATGCCGACATCGGCACTGACGAAAAAGCGGATGCGGTTCAGCGTGTCGCAGTATTCCTCGCCCGACTTGGTCCGCGTGACCAGCAGGTTCTCATGCTGCCCCAACTCGTCGAGCAGCGCCTTGCGGCCGCTGTAGGCGACGCTGTTGGTGCTGCCGACGAACGCCAGTTCGATGTCACGCTCGCGGTTCTGCGCCTGTAACAGCGTCTGATCGTAGCCCTTGGGCACGAACACCGCGTCGAAGCCTTCCCCACGCAGCCGCTCGCTGACCATGAAGCCCGAGCACAGCACCCGGACCCAGGGCAGCTTGCGATAGTGTGCGCTGAACTTGCCGGTGTACTTGCAGGCAATGTAGTTCTGGTAGGCGTCGTGCTCGAGAATGACCAGATTCGGAATCATACGGATGAAGGCCACCTGACGCACTTCCTGCTTGAAGCGCAGAAAGAACACGATCCGGTCGTAACGGCTCACATCGATTTCACGCCGGAAATAGCTGCGCAGGTTGCGCTGGTCATTGGAATCCAGCCAGCGCACGTCGCAGTCGCAGCTCGACGCGATGCCGTCGTAAAGACGATCCAGAATCGCACGCTGCTCTTTCTGAACCAGAAGTAGGACTTTCATTGTTTTCCTTGCAGTACTGCGCCTGCTGAATCAGAAATCACGGCTACGCCAGAACAACTCGTGTCGTCGCACAGCCTTTCGGAAAAATTCGTTCTCGCCTTCTGCAGGCCAGCGGCGCCCGGCGAGCAGCTGCTGCAGCCAGCGGCGCACTCGACGTTTGCCCGGCATCGGTGGTTGCAGGTCATGCATCATGCCCAGCGCCATGGCTTTGTCGCGTTGTGTCGGCACCGACAGCTCAAGGCTGTAGGGCTCAAGCTTCAATTGGGCATCGAAGACCGGCGGCAGGCTGATGCCGGTGTACGCATCGCCCATGGGCCAGCGGTCGTTGTCGTGCAAGTGATTGGCGTACCCCAGAATCACCTCTGGCTGCCATTCAAGCCCGGCCAGCGCCTCACGCACAGCGGCCTGCGCACAGATGTGGTCAGGATGCGGGTCGATGGCGGGGTGCGGCATGACGATGACCTGCGGCCTGGCCTTGAGGATCAGCGCGCGCAGATCGGCCAGCAGGTTATTCCAGGTCGGCTGGCCATCGTCGCCCGGCAGCGGCAAGGTGTTGAACTGGCGAAACAGACGCGTATCGAGCAGATCCGCTTCGCGAGAGCCGACCGGCGTATCCGGTGCGGCCTGCATGGCAGGCAGTTGCAGGCAGAAATAGCCCAGTTGCAAACACTGTGCCTCCGCGACTCCGCCCCAGCGCGCCACGGCAATGCTGTCCCAGGCCCGCAGCCGCCCCTTCATGCGAGCCGCCTCGGCCCTGTCCAGGCCCATCTGCCGATAGTGATCGGCTTCGATTTCACCAGCGGTCAGGGTCACGATCCACGCATCACTGGCCTGGCTGTACAGCCCGAAAGCGGCCAGCTCGGCGTCATCGGCGTGCGGCGCGATCACCATTACCCGTTGCTGGCGTGCATCAGGTTGACGGAACACCCACAAACGCGGCTGTCCGCGCAGTCGGCAGAAACGTCCACGCAGGGTTAACGCGCCTGCCGCCAACGGTTCACCGAGCCCGGTCAGGTTCAGATAGCGCACGGCGTCGACACCGCGCTCGAAGGCTTGTCGATCGACGAGACCTGAACCTTGCAACTCGACGACAGGGTCCAGAAAACGTCCCAGCCAGCTGCTTTTTATGTTCAGCGCCAAAACCAGCGTTTCGCCGCCGGTCAGCGTCAGAGGTTCGGCGAATGTGAGTCGGCCATTTTCCAGGCGCACACCCGAGACTTCGTTTTCGACGGCGAAGTTGTACTGATAGTCATCAGCAGGCGAATAGAACAGATGATCGGCAAACCAGGCTTCATGAGCGATCCAGGCGCTGATCGCCAGCACCGGTATCAACCACCACGCTACCGCCACGCCGAGGGCGATCAACAGCAACAGACCACCCAACAACGCCAGCCGCTTGTTACGACGATGGCGCTTGAGCAACTCCTGCTTGCGGCTCAAATCTGGAACACCGGCACGGGGTTGCACCAGCGGTCCTTGTATTCGCGGTCGGCGCGGCCGAACGAGAAACGCAGCGACTTGCCCAGCGCACGTGCATCTTCCCAGGCGCTCTGCGTGTTGACGAAACTGAGCACGCTGCCAGGGCTGAAATCACGGGTTTCGGGATCGACGCCGCCGTTGACGTATTCGATGCTGACCCACTCGGGCGCTTCGACGCGGTACACCAGTTGAATGGCAATCGGCGCATCGTTGAGAAACACCACCGAGCCGATCAGCAGGTCACGCAGCAACTCGATCACGTCGGCCTTGCGCGCAGCACCGGTCGCTTCAAAGCCCCAGCGGCGCTGGAACAGCTCGCAATACATGTGTGCCAACTCTGCGCTGCTGAAATCGCTGACAGGCCGGACCGTGCCGCCCGCCTCTTCCAGCAGACGCAGCTCGCGACGCTGGTTGTAGCGAAACTTTTTGGACAGCTCTTCAGGTGTGCGCGCCATGGCCAGTGACTCGGCCTGCGGCTTGAAGGTGCTGACCCGGCCCTCGTTCAACGACGAGATGTAACGCCCGCGATGACGTACAGGCACCTCGATGCCCTGCGCCACCGGCAGAATCAGCTCGGCGTTGCCCAGATCGAAAAGGCCTTTCTTGCCATGACGTTTGAGCTCGTCCTTGGACAGCGCCAGCGAGCGGCCCCAGGTGGCAATCGCTGCCTTGATGTCGCCGCCCTGCTCCCAGCCCAGATAGCGCACGGGAATGCTGGCGAACACGGAAAGACGTTCGACGACCTGCGGGTGGGTGGCCACGCTACCGCCAAACCGGTGCCACGCCTGCGTATAGGCAGCGGCATCGATTTCGGTCCAGCCACGTTCACGCACGCCTTGAAATCGGTTGAGCATCAGGACTCCGCAACCAGGCGGGTGACCTGCGGCAGGCGCCAGAACACGTTGCGTACCGCGTGGTCGGAAAAGCGCTCGCGCAGACGCAGAAGCATGCGCTCGGCGCAATCCTGACGCTGATCCGCATCCAGCCCGGCCATGTGCATCAGGCCTTGAGCCAGACGCTGCTCGTCGCCCAGCGGGAACAGCAGGCCGACGTCTTCGACCACTTCACGCGCTCCGCCGCAGGACGTCGCAACGACCGGCACGCCTGCCACCATGGCTTCCAGCAACACCATGCCGAACGGTTCGTGATCCGAACTCAGGGCAAAGACATCGAACGCCTTGAAATAGCGACGTGCGTCCGCGACCTGGCCCATGAACATTACGTTCGCGCCAATGCCCAGTTCACGGGCAAGCTCCTTGAGCGACTCTTCCAGTCGACCCTTGCCAAGAATCACCAGTTGGCTGTTCTCGGGCAGGCTTGGCAGAGCAAGCGCGAAGCCGCGCAGCAGGGTCGCCTGATCCTTGTCAGGATGCAGACGTCCGACATTGCCGACGATCCAGGCCGAAGGTGAAAGCCCCAGTTCGACGCGCGCGTCTTCGGCAGAAAACTGGCTGCCTTGCAGTTGCTCGACATCGATGCGGTTGTATAGGGTCTCGATGCGCTCGGCCGGCCATGCAGGCAGGCTTTTGCGCATGTCGTCGCGCACCGAATCCGAAACGCCGAGCAGGCTCAGGCGTTTGCGGAACAGGTTGGCGAACAGCTTGCGGCTGCGGCGCTGATAGTCGCCGAACGCATGATGAACGCCGATCACCGGCAAACGTGTCGCCAAAAGCGCGATATAAACTGGTTTGAATCGATGCGCGATGCAGAAGCTGAAATGACGTGACGCCACGATGCTACGTAATTCGCGAATGGCACCCAGCTTGAGGCCACGAATGGCCTTCGAGCTGAATTCCATGAACAGCACTTCGTCCGAACCACAGTCGGCGACCACATCAGGGTCGGCAGCACCGGTCAGAAACACCGTGGTCACCCGATAGCCCTTGCCTGCGAACAGGCTGGCGTATTGGCGCGCACAGTCCAGAAACGGCCCGTCATAGCCGTGACAGAACTGCAGCACGTGACGTTCAGCCGAGCGTGTCATAAGCCTCGACGCCCTCTTTGACCACCAGAATGTCTTCCATGATCAGGTACTCGAGGTCGGAGCCGAAGAACATGTTCAAGGCATCGGTCGGCGAGCAGATCATCGGTTCGCCACGGCGGTTCAGCGAGGTGTTCAGCGACACGCCGTTGCCGGTCAGGTTTTCCAGCGCCTTCATCATGTCGTAGTAGCGCGGGTTGTATTCGCGCTTGAGCACCTGGGCACGGGAAGTGCCGTCTTCATGGACGACTTCCGGCACGCGGGTCTTCCACTCTTCCGCCACTTCGAAGGTGAAGGTCATGAACGGCGCCGGGTGATCGATCTTGATCATCTGCGGCGCGACGGTGTCGAGCATCGACGGGCAGAAAGGCCTCCAGCGCTCGCGGAACTTGATCTGGTGGTTGATGCGGTCGGCAACGCCGGCCACGCTCGGGCAACCGATGATCGAACGACCGCCCAGCGCACGTGGACCGAACTCCATGCGGCCCTGGAACCAGGCCACCGGGTTGCCCTTGACCATGATCTCGGCGATCCGCTCAGGGGTGTTTTCAATCTGGCGCCATACCGGTTTGCTCGGATGACGGGCACACGCGGCGATCACATCTTCGTTGCTGTAAGCGGGGCCGAGGTAGACATGCTCCATCTTCTCGACCGGCACGCCGCGCGCGTGAGACACATAGGCCGCCGCGCCCACCGCCGTACCGGCATCGCCGGACGCAGGCTGGACGAACAGTTCCTTGACCTCGGGACGGGCAATGATGCGCTGGTTCAATTTGACGTTCAGCGCACAGCCACCGGCGAACGCGATCTTGCCGGTTTCCTTGAGGATGTCACCCAGGTAGTGGTCCATCATCTGCAGCGCGAGCTTTTCGAACAGCGCCTGCATGCTGGCCGCGTAGTGGATGTACGGTTCGTCCGCCACATCGCCGACGCGCTTGGGGCCGAGCCATTCGATCAGTTTCGGCGAGAAGTAGAAGCCCTTGCCGTTCTCTTTGTAGCGACGCAGGCCGATGACGTTGGCCAGCTCGGTATTGATGATCAGCTCGCCGTTCTCGAACGTGGCCAGACGCGAAAAGTCGTACTTGCTGGCGTCGCCGTACGGCGCCATGCCCATGACCTTGAACTCGCCGTCCAGCATCTCGAAACCGAGGAACTCGGTGATTGCGCCGTACAGGCCGCCCAGCGAATCCGGATCGAAGAATTCCTTGATCTTGTGGATCTTGCCGTTTTCGCCGTAGCCGAAGAAGGTCGTGGCGTACTCACCCTTGCCGTCGATGCCCATGATCGCGGTTTTCTCGGTGAAACCGGAGCAGTGGTAAGCGCTGGAAGCGTGGGCCAGGTGGTGCTCGACCGGCTCGATCTTGATCTTTTTCGGATCGAAGCCCAGTTGTTCGAGGCACCAGACAATCTTGTTGCGATAGCGTTTGTAACGGCGATTGCCCATCAGCAGCGCATCGAGCGCGCGGTCCGGTGCGTACCAGTAACGCTTGGCGTAGTGCCAGCGGGCCTTGCCGAACAGGCTGATCGGCGCAAACGGAATCGCGACCACGTCGACATCGGAAGGCTTGATGCCTGCCTGTTCCAGACAGAACTTTGCCGACTCGTAGGGCATGCGGTTCTTTGCGTGCTTATCGCGAACGAAGCGCTCTTCTTCGGCCGCTGCGATCAGCTTGCCGTCGATATAGAGCGCCGCGGAAGGATCATGGCTAAGGGCGCCGGACAGGCCAAGGATCGTCAATGCCACTAGGGTCTAGCCTCTTTAGTCTGCGTACAGGCGCAGCGCGCCCGAGAAAATGTGTGCCCCCGCACAGCGGGCTGAGGGCAGCTAAAGGGCGGGATTATAGCGTAATGACCAAGGATTTGGCTTGGGGGCTGAGAGGGTTTAAACAAACAGATGACATCACGTCTTTGAGGACGCATCCGAAGAATCTCACCCATCCGCTGATATCCAATAACTATCTACGCTCCCGCCCCGACGAATTCTGATTGATTGAAGGCCATGAATCACGGGTTCACAGCCCTCAATCAACCCGCGCACCTTGCGCTCGTCAGAACCGGAAAAACCATGCAAACACCGACACCCGTGTCACCCAAACCCGCCGACACCTTTATTGAAGCGACGACGGCTCTCAAAAGACTCAATCAACTGGGCTCTCGACTGGGCGAAGCGCTCAAGCCGCTGCCAACACCTGATGACACCTTGCTGGATACAACTGCAGACGAGGCGTCCATTGCCCGCCTGCTCTCGCAGCTCGACGATTACTGGCATGCGGCCCTGGCGCCAGGCGATAGCCGTCATGACCAATTCCTGTCCGCCATGCAGCAGGCGCTGCGCGATGAGTTCTGCGTCAAGCTGCACGAGGGTGAACTCTCGGCAGTGCATGCAGGCTGCCTGCCCGTTTCAGCCTTGTCCTCCACAGAAACCAGGGCGCCCGACGCGTTCTCGCTTCACATACAGCTTGATGACGAGATTCAGGCTGAAGTCAGCGGCGCCGTGGTGCTGTCTCAGGCGCAGGGACCGACCTTGCTGGTATTGCCGGGTCTGGGCATCAAGGCGTTCGTGTCGCAGGAGCAGCTGCGCGAGGCGCTCACACAATGGCTCAATTCGCCCGTCCTGAAAGGCGCCCTGATCCAGAGCCTCGAACAAACCCATCAGGACCGGTCGGCACTCATCGACTCGGACCCCGACCTGTACGCCGAACCGTTCCTTGCCATCGATGTGCAGCTGCATGCCATCGCCACGGAGCCTTTGGCCCACGCCTTGAAACGCCTGCAGGAAAAACAACGCGCAGATGTGCGCTACGCCTGCACCCGATCCGGTATTGATGATCGTGAAGTGCGCCGCTCGCTGATTCAGCAGGCGATTGACCAGAAAGGCTTGTTCGGCCCGCAGGCCATGCTCGAACTGCGCGAAATGGCGCTACGCGAATCGCGCTACCAGCGCAGCCTGCCGGACTGGATCAAGCTCGCAAGCCCAAGAGACATGAGCGCCTATATCGAGCGCCTTGAGCACTACGAACAGGCTCGCGCAGCAACCCTGAGCGCGCTGGGCACGGCGGCGTCCGCAAAACAGTTTGCCAGGGCGCACTTGCAGGCACGCCTGGCGGACGATCTGGGCTACGGACTGGATCCGGCATTGATCTCGGTCAGTACGCAGCGAACTCTGCCAGTGACAGGCGAGACCTATACCGTTACGCGCTCGTGGGTGGAACTGGCGCTTTACGGCCTGCACCCCGGCGACCGCCTCCAGACATCGGCGTTTCTGAACCGAACCGCGCTCAGCCATGACGGCATGCCGCTGGCATCCGATTACCAGCATCTGGATGCCGCCTACATTGCACGCATCGTTGAAGAACTGGACCTGCGGGTACGCTTCGGCACGCATCAGAAAGCGGCTTATCAGCACCCGCACAACCAGTCCCTTATGCGCACCCTGACCCGTACACAGATCAACGCCCTCGCCTGCGCCGCCAAAATGCAGGGCCATATTCGCCCTGAAGATTTCGCCATCATCGAAGCCATCTCGCACTCAAAGCCTGACCCGGCACTGAGCACTTGCCACATCAGGCTGAACGCGAAAAACGCCATGAGCAAACTGTTGGTGTTTCGCAAGCAAAACGCACAAGGCGAGCTGGAACGTCTGGTCATGTTCATTCAGGACGCACCTGATCAACAGTTTTTCCGGGCATTCGACAACGAAATTCAGTTGGCCCAGGAACTGGTCAGCTGGACCGCGTCGGACGAGCACCGGGATTACCTGCTCCAGCAGACAGACGTCTCCGCACGACCGGAGCTCGAAACGCAACTGGCCGCCCTCAGACTCAAACCTCATCCCGACGAGGATTTCGTCCAGCTTATCGCGCTGCCGGACTACGACGCAGGTCTGGAGTTTTTCGCGAACGGCCACATTGAAGTCGCGCTGTCCGAACAGGACTTGCACACGCCTCGGTGGTACGTGAACGCCAGCCTCGACAAGCGTCAGGAGCTGGTTGCGCTGGAGGATGCAGCCACCGGCGCACAGCGCAATTACGAGGCGAAACCCCATACTCGCGTTCAACCGTTCGAGCAGTATGTTCACCAGCAAGCCAGCCAGCAGATCAACACGTTGCTGGGTGTGCCGGAAGGCACGGTGGATCCCGACCTGATCGTGATCACCAGTGAACGGGAAACCGTCACCTACACCCAACTGCTGCGCAATGGTTATGACGACAGCGTCAATCCGCTGCTTGCCACTGCCGACACGGTGGCCACCTTCAAAGGCCCCGAGGGGGTGGACCTCAGCGTCCTGTCACCGGCCAGCGTGGCGGGCTCGGTGCGCGGAAACTGGGTGGCCGACCGCTACATCGCAGAGGTCAGGCGCACCCTGCTCAACCCGCAGGACGAAGGTTATGACTACCGCCGCAAGGCAAGCGCGCTGACGACCCAATTGCAAATGAAAGCCGCAGCCCTGCGTAGTTACCTGAAAGGCCACATCGACGGCGTTCAATACGCCTGGTTGAAAAGCTCCCTGGATCGCGCGCACTCAAGCGATGCGGCAACACGCGAGCAATACCCGCTCTACCCGTTGCAACTGCATGTCGACAAACCGTTCATTGCCTCCAACCTCAAGGTCGTGGACCAACTGGTGTTTCCCGATTCGCTGCTGACGCATACCGAGACCGTACAAGGCTGCGTGGCGGTGCTGTCGACGCAGACCCGCCAGACCGCCCTGCTCTACACGCCTCAGGCGCCCGACGGGATCGAGTTCCGCCTGTTCAGCAGCTTCATGTCCTCGCTGGATACGCCAGGCATGATCGATTACTACAAGGACCGATGCCGCTTCAACGCACGCCGGCTGCTGTCGTTCTTCCTGCGTGACATGCAACAGGGCGGCGCGAACAATGCGCCTTTTCTGCCCAAGGCGTTCATCTCCGACTTTGCCGATACCTGCTTCAACCAGACTGTCGAGCGACGATTGCTGGATACGGAGCAGACCACAACTGGTCGCAACGACATGCTGTCGAAGATGGCCTGGGTCAGCGTCGAACTCATCGCGACGGCACTCACGCTGCCGTTCCCGCCTGCAAGTTTCGCAGTGGGCAGCCTGTTGTCCCTGCACGACAGCGTCCGTGCGGTGCAGGCGCTGACCGATGGCGACCATGAAACAGCTGGCGCCCATGTGATATCGGCCTTGCTCAACAGCCTGGGCGCTGCGGGCGATCTGCATTCAGGCCTCAAGGGTTTCGGCGGTATCGTTCACCAACTGGAATACAGCACCCCGATAAAGTCGGCACGCCCGGTGAGCCCCGCGAACTCGATGGATTCGGTGACTTCGGCACTGCGCCCCCTGTCACGCCAGTCGTCGCTGCCACGCTATGAAGATCTTTTCCCGGTCGACCTGCAGGAAAGAACCGTGTGGGTCGGCAAGAAAAACGCCAACGGCCACGCTCCGCTTTACCAGCAGATCGATACCTCGTCTTCGCAGGTCGGCACCACCGGCCAGTTCGTCGGCCGCAGGAGCGGCGAGACGTGGCTGCCGCTGAGCTCGCCCCTGGACGCCAAACCCGACCTGGCCATCGACCGTCCCCTGCACAACGTGGCGCGCATCAAGGACGGGCATGCCAAAGGCGTCTGTCTGGTAGATGGCCAATACTGTATCGGCATGTTCGGAAAGACTTACGTCGTGCAATTCGACGCCGGGCTGCGCTGTTGGCAGATCATCGACCCTGACAACCCGTTCGCGTTCTTCGGTAAACAGCCCGTGCGCCTGGACAGCCGGGGCCAATGGCAAAAAATCGACCGTCATCAGTTACGCGGTGGCGGGCTCGATGATCAGGCTACCTGGCGGCCGCTACAGGAAGAAGGGATTGAGTCTGGCAACGCTGTCGTCCGTTCGAGTGATTACGAAATGCCGGTCGCCATGCGGCCGGGTATTTACACCATCATGCACCGGAACATTCCAGACCCGAGCAATATGGGCCTGGAGCTGTATTTCGAGAGCTACTTTGCCAGCATGCGTCAGACCCTGGGGGCGCTTCAAGACAAGCTCTATCACGACGCCAAAACCTTCTTCACAAAACCAGTCCTGCCTGCGCGCCCCACGGTTCCGACGCTCCCGCCTCGCGCGGACGTCGATACGCTCGTTGAAAACATCTTCAACCACAGCAATGGCCTGGTCATCAGCGAAGCTGCCCAATCGGTTGCCAGCAAGCGTCTGCTCATTCTCAACATGCCGCTGCTGGCAGAGCGAAAAGTAGAAGTCTTGTACATCCAGCATCTGTTCACCGACAAGCACCTCGAAAAGCTGGCCACTTATCGTCAGTTGGCTGCCAGGAGCCGCTCCGGCTCTCATGAACTCAAACGGCACCTGAAGTACCTGAACAATGGCGCGCTGAACAATCACGCCTCCGAGTACGACTACTATCACTTGATCAAGGAAGCGCACAAACACGGCATAGAGGTCCGCCCGTTCAGCGCTTGCGCCAGCTATCCCCTTATCGAAAATCCGGTTGCCGCAGCGGCAGACGACTTGAGCGCTGCTCAAAAAATGAGCAACTACTTTGGTCACACCTTGATCAGCGAAGACCTGGCCCGCCAGCCATCACGACGCTGGGTAGCCTTGCTCGACCAGAAACTGGCCACCACCCATGACAGCATTCCGGGCATCACCGAGCTGCAGGGTGCAATCAGCGTTCACGTTCAGGATGTTCCGGCAGGTCGGACCACTCACGTGCGCAAGAACAGCTTCCCGCCAGCCGCCGAATCGTCAACCGATTTCACGGTCGAGTTTTCCAACCCGTTGGTGCCTGCGTCCGTCCCGCCACTGCAACCCGGTACCCAACTGGATGCAGTGTTGATGAATCGCATGGTCGATCGGGAAAGCATCGAGTCCGCAGAGCGATGGGCAGGCGATTATGTCTTCCGCTGGGATGCCGACAAAGGCTGGCTGCGCGGTGATCCCGAAGGCCGCCCAGGGTCGGCGACGGCCATTCAACAGTCTTTGGCAGACGCCACTTACGACGCTCCTGCCGAACACAGAGACGTGTTGCACAAACTGGCGAACTTCGAATACCGCGGGCTGGACGAGCGTTACTTTCTGCTCGACCCTGAACTGACCGACGCGAGAGAAGACTTTTTCAGGTTGCGTAAACAATTGCTGCGGGATTCGGAAGCGGTTCACACCACAGAACTGCCTGTCAGACCGCTGCTGCCTCAAGTGCCGGCCGACATATCACCGGCAGACTTTCTTGAACGGCTTTATCGGCATACTTCCGGCGTGGTGGTGGGCGAATCACATGCCTCAGTCGCAAGCAAAAAGCTGATCATCGATAACCTGCCAACGCTGGCTGAACAGAACGTCAAGACACTCTATCTGGAGCACCTGCTGAGCGACCTGCATCAAGCCGATCTGGATGACTTCCTCGATACCGGCCAGATGAGCAAGCGACTGCTGCATGACCTTCAGGCACTTGACAAGGGCCACCAGACAGATCCGAAGGGTATCTATACCTTCGAGAAACTGGTGATCAAGGCGCAGCAGCAGGGTATCGAGATTCGTGCCATCGATTGCCTGGCCAGCTATCACCTCAAAGGCCTGGCGAACGAAACGTCCACGACCCGCCAACAGATGATGAATTTCTTTGCTTCACGCACCGTTCGCAGGCATCAGGATGTGATGGGGTTTCACAAGTGGATTGCGCTGGTCGGCAACAGCCACTCCAACACCTTCATGGACGCAGTGCCGGGCTTGGCGGAACTGGAAGGCGGCATCGGTTTGCGGGTCAAGGATGTCTTGCCCGGAGCATCACATGGCATCGTGCGCGACCCTGGCGAAGCGTTGCCCCTGGATCTCGGAAAGGCAAAGGTTCACATTCAGGGCGACTATCGGGTCGAGATCGAGGTCCCAAGATCCCGCCCTGTCACGCGCCCCCGCTCCATCGAAAAGCGACTCGCCAAGCCTGGCATGTTCCTGATCGAGCAGAACGCTGATGGCTTGCAGATCATCGTGCATCGCTCACGAGACAGTCAGATCTATCGCACCCCCGTGAACACGGATGCGCAGGGCAAGCTGTCCGTTGATCGTCCGAGCTGGGTGCCGGTGCACCTTAAGGCCTTCGACGACATGAACGCCCTGACCGTCGCACTCAGGGACATGAACCTCAGTCGCGTGGAATAACGCGAATCATCCGAAGGGCGGGACGACTCAGGCCGTCTCGCCCGTCGGCAAGCGCTGCTCCAGCTTCCGGTGCAGCGCACTTTGCTCCGGCCAGTTGCGCATGAAGCGTGCGCGATCACGGGCAAAAGCTGCAATAAACGACGCCTGAGAGCTGTGTTGCTGCATGGCATCCAGGTCGATCAGCGCCCAGCGGTCCTCCTGCCAGAACACATTGTGTCCCTTGAAATCACCATGACTGATGCGCTCGCGAATCAATTGCGCGAACAGCGTATCGAGCGCCTGCAACTCGCTTTCGGGCACATCACCGGTTTCTACGTAGGGCGCAAAACGCTTGATGATGTCAGGACCCTTCAGGAACTCGGTAATCAGATAGGCTTTGCTGCGCATACCCAGCACGCGCTCTTCGCGCACCGCCAGAGGCTTGGGCGTCGCGATGCCCAGAAACGCCAGCCGATTGGCCTCGCGCCATGAATGCCAGGCCCGGCTAGGGCGCCAGAAGCGCTTGAGCCAGTGGCTGAAA
This sequence comes from Pseudomonas sp. AC016, assembly GCF_979253365.1. Classification (NCBI taxonomy): domain Bacteria; kingdom Pseudomonadati; phylum Pseudomonadota; class Gammaproteobacteria; order Pseudomonadales; family Pseudomonadaceae; genus Pseudomonas; species Pseudomonas sp. AC016. Next base: position 3,865,946 of record NZ_CEEDCC010000001.1, on the reverse strand, counting down.
TTCTTGATGTTGTAGCGTTTGATGACCAGGGCGCGGCCACCCACTTCCACACGCCCGACGCTGGCGGCACCGCCGGTCTTGTAAAGATGCCCGTCATCGAGCAAGGCGTCGGCCTGATCCAGTACCGGCAGCATCGCCGCCTCTTCTTCACGACGAATCGCCTGAAACACCGAAGCACTGTCCTTGACGCTGAACAGGCTACAGTCGCGACCGGTCTTGTCGAGAAAGTCCTTCAGGCGCCAATTGCGAATCTTGTCGATCTGTTTCTGCAGCGCCTCCATCGGCAAGCCATGCTCGGCGTTGCTCAACAGGTAATGCACCAGCAATTCTTCGGTGAACGGCTCGAACGCGCGGGGCAACTGGGCAAAGAATACGCCGAGGTTTTCCAGGACTTTCTGACGTGACAACGGCTGCCCGGCCTGCTCGGCACGAATGCCTGCGCCGTCGATCATGTACAGCTTGCCGTCATGGCGCAGCAGGTTGTCCAGGTGCAGATCTTCCTGCCACAGGCCTTTGGCGTGCAGCAGGGCAATCGCCGAGAGCGCTTCGCCAAGCACGGTCTGTTGCTCATCGGTCAGCGGGGATTGGTGCTGCACGGCATTCCAGGCGTCGCCCAGGCTTGGCGCGGTCTCAAGAAACTCGAACAACAGCCAGCCGCCCTCGCCTTCCTGCAGACCGTCAGCCAGCAGCAAAGGCGTCGTCACGCCCTGCTCGGCCAACAGACGTACGCCGCTCAGTTCACGCTGAAAATGCCGGGCGGCCTTGCTGCCGACCAGCAGTTTGGCCAGCACTGTGCGACCACGCCAGACACCCGCACCCACGTAGCGCTGACCGGGCAATACACGCAGCAGGGTCAGCAGTTGCAGTTCGGCGCTGCCTGCGGCATCGGCCAGGGTCAGGCTCATCGGCAGCTCAGGCTTGCGCCCGGCGTTCTTGAGATCGGACAAACGCATCAACGGGTCTCTTTCTGGTCACGGTGTTGAAGGTCACGCTTGTGCTGGCCTCGCTGTCCGAGGCGCGCACGCCAGGCATTGACCTGTTCGCTGTCGGGACCGGCCTGCAGGTAGGCGGCCAGCAGTTCGCGCTGATCGGCTTCTGTCCACATACGCGCACGGCGCAACAGCGGTTCCAGATCCTTGACCCGGTCACGCCGGCCGAAGATCACCGGCCGGGTCTTTTCCAGATCGATCAGTTGCGCCTGACAGCCCGCCTGATCGGTCCGCAGAAAAATATGCTTGGGATAGAAACACCCATGGATCTGCCCCGCGCCGTGCAGCGTGCGCGCCAGCAGCCCACAAGCCTTGAGAATAGCGGATCGCGCGGCGCCGCCCAGTTCCGTCCAGCCTTGCAGCAGTTCATCCAGATCGGTCCAGCCGTCCAGCGCACGCGTCATCAGGATCGCCCGACGCTCGCCATCGACCCTGCTCTCGCCGTAAACCGCCGCCTGCAAGGCCGGGATACCCAGCTTCTGGTAGCGGCTGATGTTGCGAAACTCACGGGAAAACGACGGCTCGCCAAACGGATGATGCAACGTGTGGGTCAGGTAATTGCTCTGGCGCTTGAGGTAAAAACCCTGGCCGTCCAGATCCAGCCGGAACACGCTGCTCCAGCCGCCTCGTCCGGTATTGGGCTCATCGACTGCGTCCAGCTTCAGTTTCCACAGCGACTCGAAATCGGTCAGGCCGTGGCGCTCCAGCAGGGGCCGGTCGGCGCTGGCAATAAACACGCTCATTCGCGCCCCTCGAAAAAGCTGACGACATGACGGATACGCTTTTTGTCGGAGGCGTTCAGACGCGCACGCTGACGGTATTGCAGGTAAAAGCGCAGCCGCTGGGTGGCGGACAGGTGGTACTTGGCGACCTTGTCCAGGCACGCCAGGTCCTTGGTGATCCGGTAGCGCAGCATGAAACTCCACCAGAAGGCCCCGTTGGGGCAATCGATGAAGAACAGCCGGGCCTGATCGTCCACCAGCAGGTTGCGCCACTTCAGGTCGTTATGGGTGAAGTGATGGTCGTGCATGATCCGTGTGTAGGACGCAAGCTGGCGGCTGATGCCATCCACCCACTGCCTGTCGGACAACAGCGGATCCTTGCGCTGCGCCAGGGCAGACATGTCTTCGGTATTGGGCAGTTCGCGGGTGATCAACGCACCACGGTCATAGGCTGCGCCGTTGCGCTCGAGCCCCCAGGCCACCACTTCAGCCGTAGGAATGCCCCATTTTGCGAAACGCTTGAGGTTCTGCCACTCGGACTTGACGCGAGGCCGCCCCAGATAACGTCGCAGGCCTTTGCCAGCGCCCACGTAGCGTTTGACGTAGTAATTGACCCCGGCGCGCTGAACCCGAATCACCTCCGACAGCGGATCACGGGTCAGGCGCTCGCCCTGCAAGGCAAACACAGCGTCCAGGTCTCCGAAGTCTTCAGCCAGAAACGCGTACGCAGGCTCCAGGTTCCAACCCGCCATCAGAGCGCATCCCCGTATCGCAATTTACGCTGATAAAGCTTGTCGGCCTTTGTCTCCAGCCAGCCGAGCAGCTTCGCTTCCCTGACCAGTATTTCCCGCAACGGCTTCTGAAAGTAGCCCTTGAGAAAGCGCAGTTTGTCGCGACGCGTGAGACCGATGTCCAGCGCCGAGAAATACAGCGCCGCCAGGTCCTTGTTGCGCCAGCGCGGGGTGATCGCCCGACGGGTCTGGGCGCGGTGCAGGTCGATGACCGACAACCTGAAGTCGTCAGCCGTGACGGGCTTGTCGGTGTGCAACAGAAAATGGCAGATGTAACAGTCGCGGTGGTTGACCCCGGCGCGGTGCATCATCCCGACCAGTCGCGCGACCTCGGCGATGTACGCCCGCTTGAGGCGCGGCTCGGGCGGCTCGTTGCGCCAGTTGATACTGACGTCTTCAAGGCTGGTGGTGGGTGCCAGTTCTTCGGTGACGATGAACGAGTGCTGCGCGGCCGGGTTGTTGCCGCGTTCGCCATAGGCCACGGCAGTCATGGTCGGTACGCCGACTTCATGCAGCCGCTCTATTGCGTCCCACTCCTTGCCTGCGCCCAGCACCGGCAACTTGGCGGTGACCAGATTCTTCGCGATTTCGCCCCAGCCGATGCCGCGATGGATCTTCACGAAATAGCCGCGTCCGTCGACTTCGGTGCGCAGTGTCCGGCGACCTTCGAGTTCGCGATACACCTCACCGCTCAAGGCCTCGACCTCGGCGAACGCATCGCGCCCGGCCCACAGGCTTTTGAACGGTTCAGCAAGGAACAGCTTCATCAATAGTGCTCCGCCAGAATCACATCGGCAGCGTGCTGCGGCATGCTGTAAAGGTCCGCCGTATCAGCGAACGCCAGGCCGTTTCGGCCCCAGTTGCTGCGCGCCGCATCGTCCTTGAGCATGTCTGCCAGATAACGATTGAGCTGCGCCTGTTCGAACGGCTCATCCAGCACCAGACCGCAGTCGGCTTCGGCGATGTAATGGGCATAGCCACACACGGCGCTGACCAGAACGGGCAAACCCGCCACCAGCGCTTCAAGCAGCACGGTGCCGGTGTTCTCGTTGTAGGCCGGATGAATCAGAACGTCAGCGCCCATCAGGAAACGCGGAATGTCACTGCGACCTTTCATGAAGGTCACTTGATCACCCAGACCCAATGCAGCGCTTTGCAGTTGGAATACCTTGGGGTCGTCCTGGCCGATTACAAACAGCCGCGTGCGTTTCTTCAGCTCGGCTGGCAGTGCCGCCAACGCCTTGAGGCTGCGATCCACGCCTTTCGTCTTGAAACCTGAGCCGATCTGAACCAATAACAGGTCATTTTCAGCAAGGCCGAACTCCTGCCTGAAGCCTGAACGAATCTCCGGTGCTTCAGGGGGCGCCCGTCGATCCGGAGAAATGCCAGGCGGCAACAGATGGAAACGTGACAGCGGCGTATCGTAATGCTTGATGAACAGCGGCTGCTGAACCTCGGAAATCATCAGGACCTGGGTCTTCGCGTCCCTGGCGAAAACTGCACGCTCATAGTCGGAAAAGTGGCGGTAGCGACCCCACTTGCGATACAGCGGACTGCGCAGGTTCTGCGCCTTGTCCTCGAAGCAGCCGTCAGCCGCGTAGTAGACGTCCAGACCTGGCATCTTGTTGAAGCCGATCAGGCGGTCCACCGGGCGTTTGGCCAGATCCGCCTCCATCCACGCGCTGAGTTTTTCATTGCGGCGATGGTTGAAAAAGGCTTTGACCGGCGCGACCAGCACCTCGAAGCCGGGCGGCACGTCGCCTTCCCAGATCAGGGTGTAGACGCGAATCTGATGACCGCGCTTCTGGCACTCCAGCGCGATGCGCATGAAGTCGCGTTGCAGTCCGCCGAACGGAAAGTATTTGTACAGGACGAAAGCCAGTTGCATCAGCCAGGTTCCTTTGCCAGCAACAGCGCGCCCAGTTGGCTCGCTACTCGCTCGGGATTCAGGCGAGTGAAGCACGGTGGCCACTCGCGTTTAAGGTCAAACCGGCGCTGATCGTCAGCGGTCGGCTGGTACGTGCATTTCTTTTGCAGGCACGGCGCGCAGCTCGGGTAATCGGAGGCCAGATGCACCTGCGATTTACCGTAGGCTCCGGTCAGCACCGGGTTGGTCGGCCCGAACAGCGAAACGGTCGGCACATCCAGCGCGGCGGCCAGATGACCGATACCGGTGTCCACTGCCACGCAGGCCTGGGCCTGAGCCAGCACCCGCGCCACGCCTGCAAGATTCAATTTGGGCAGCACCTGCGCCGCGTCCAGTCCGTCGGCGATACGCTCGGCACGGGCCTTTTCAGCCGGATTGCCCCACGGCAGGCGCACTTGCAGACCTTGAGCGGCCATCCGTTCAGCCAACTGCCGCCAGTACAGCTCCGGCCAGTGTTTGGTGTCCCAGGTGGTGCCGTGCAGAAACAGCACGAAGGGTGCCTGCGGCGCGTCATCCTGAGCAGTCAGTTTGTTCAACCCGTAGTCACCGATGCCGGCCGGGACGCTGTAGCCCAGCGCCTGCGCGAACAACTGGCGCAAACGCTCGACCGCGTGCTGTCCGCGTGCCACCGGGTAGCGCTGGTCATAGAAACGGCTGGCGACCGGCTCGCGTGCCGAGTCACGGTCCAGACCGGCCACCGGCGCATCGACATAACGGGTCAGCCAGGCGCTTTTGAACAGCCCCTGAGCGTCGATCACCAGGTCATAACGCTGCTCGCGCAAACGGGCCTTGAAGCCACGCCACTCACCGTTTCTGAAGGTCTGCCACAGGTTCTTGCGCCAGCGGCGGATCGCCACCGGAATGACTGTATCGACAGCCGGATGCCAGGCCGGAATCTCGGCAAAGCCTTCTTCCACCACCCAGTCGAAGCGGATGCCCGGCAGCGCACGGGCCGCGTCGGTCAGCGCGGGCAAGGCATGGATCACATCGCCCAGCGAAGACGTCTTGATCAGCAATACCCGCAACGTCAGACGACCTCTACCGGAGTGCTGTCCAGGCGGCCCAGCGCCTGGATCACTGCGCCCGGCTCAAGCAGGCGCATGCAGTTGTAATGGCCGAAACGGCAGGTGCGGTCAAAGCAAGGGCTGCACTCGATGCCCAACTGGACAACCTCGACCTCGTCGGCCAGCGGCGGAGTAAACGCTGGCGATGTCGAGCCATACACGGCTACCAGCGGACGATTCAGCGCCGCCGCAACGTGCATCAGACCGGAATCGTTGGAGACGACCGAGTCGGCACACGACAGCAGATCGATGGCTTCGGCCAGCGAGGTCTGCCCGCTCAGGTTGACGGACTCTTCACGCAGACCAGGAATCAGGTTCTCGCGGATGGTCTCGCCGACCGGATGATCCTTCTGCGAGCCGAACAGCCAGACCTGCCAGCCTTCGCGGATTCGCGCATCGGCGACCTGCGCGTAGTGCTCGGCGGGCCAGCGCTTGGACTCGCCGAACTCGGCACCAGGGCACAGTGCCAGCACCGGACGGTCCAGCGTCAGCCCGAACTTGGCCAGCGCCGCATCGCGGGTTGCCGAGTCGATCTGCAGGCTTGGCTTGGGGTAAGGCCGAGGCAATTCCGCGTTCTTGTCGTAGGCCAGCGCCATGAAGCGCTCGATCATCAGCGGATAACGTTCTTTATCCAGAGTGCGTACATCGTTGAGCAGCCCGTAGCGGAACTCGCCACGCCAGCCGGTGCGCTGTTTGATGCCTGCGAAAAAAGGCACCAGCGCGGACTTCAGCGAATTGGGCAGCAGAATCGCCTGATCGTACTGGCCGGCCAGGGACTTGCCGATGCGACGGCGCGTAGCCAGTTCCAGAGCGCCATGGCCGAGGGGAAAGCTGAGCGCAGCGCGCACTTCGGGCATGCGCTCCAGCAGCGGACGACTCCACTCAGGTGCCAGCACATCGATCTGGCACTCGGGATGACGCTGTTTCAGGCACTGGAACAGCGTTTGCGCCATCACCATGTCACCGACCCAGCTAGGCCCAACGATCAGAATATTCATGTTTCATCCAAAAACGACCGGAAACGATCAGGGAGGCCGATCAGACTGCGTGACGTTCCCACACAACCTGTCGCCTCCCTGTCATAGCTTTATATAGTCTTGTTGTGAACGAACGGCATGTCGTCCGTTCAGCTCAACCCCATCTGCGCCCAGATCCGCATCACTTCACGCCGTTCGCAATGAAACTGATCGCCGCTGACCACACCCGCTTGCTTCTGCAACGCCTGACGGTGCGCCGCCGAACGGTACGCCTTGTAGGCTTCGCGCAACAGGCTGGCATCGGCGTCGGGCAACAACCCGGCCTCTTCCAGCCCTTCGAGAATACGAATGTTATCGGTGTATTGCAGCAGCCCCGGATGCTCTCTGGACCACGCCAAGGCCGCGTATTGCACCATAAATTCGATATCGACGATACCTCCGGCGTCCTGCTTGAGGTCGAACGGCATGGAGGACTCAAAGGCATTGGCTCCCCTGCCCGCCGCCGTCAGGCGGCTGCCGAGGTTGTCACGCATCTTGGCGCGCATCTCGCTGACTTCGGCGCGCAGCTTGTCCAGATCGCGCTCGCGACCCAGCACGTCGGCGCGCACCTTCTCGACTTCGCGGCCCACATCGGGGCTGCCGGTCAGTACACGGGCGCGGACCAGTGCCTGATGCTCCCAGGTCCAGGCCTCCTTGTCCTGATAACGCGCGAAAGCGCCCAGCGAACTGACCAGCAGCCCCGAGGCGCCGGACGGACGCAGCCGCATGTCGACATCATACAGCTGGCCGGAGTTGGTCTGAGTGGTCAGCAGGTGAATGATCCGTTGCCCCAGCCGGGTAAAGAACTGCGCGCTGTCGATCGGTCTGGCGCCGTCGGTTTCGGTCTGCGGGTCGCCGTCATGAATGAACACCAGGTCAAGGTCGGACCCGTGGCCCAGCTCGATGCCACCCACCTTGCCGTACCCGACAATCACGAAACCCGGATCGCATAACGTGCCGTCAGGCCGCGACGGCGTGCCGTGTCGCGCCACACTGTGACGCCAGGCCAGCGCCAGTACCTGTTCAAGTATCGCCTCGGCCAGCCAGGTCAGGTAGTCGCTGACTTTCATCAATGGCAGGCTGCCGGTGATTTCCGACGCCGCCACTCGCAGGCTATGGGCCAGCTTGAAATGCCGCAGCGCTTCCATTTGCTGCTCAAGGTCATCCTCGGGAATGCGGATCAACCGCTCGCGCAGTTCGGCGGCCAGCTCAGGCGCCAGTGGCGGATTGAACAGACGGCCTTCATTGAGCAACTCATCGAGCAGCAACGGGAAGCGGGCGATCTGTTCGGCGATCCACGGACTGGCGGCGCACAGGGTCAGCAAACGGCGCAGCGCGTCGGGGTTCTCGGTGAGCAGCACCAGATAGGCCGAACGCCGGGCCACCGCTTCCACCAGCGGCAACACGCGCTCAAGCACCAGATCAGGTTTGTCATGCTCCACCGCCTGCGCCAGCAGACGTGGAATAAAGGCGTCCAGACGCTCGCGACTGAGGCGCTGCATCGAACGCAGGTGCGGACTGCTACGCAGGTTCGCCAGATGCTTGATCGCTGTCTCGGCGTTGACGAAGCCGGCCTGGGAAAGCTGGCGACTGGCGGCCTCTTCATCCTGGGATTCTTCCCACAATGGCAGCCATTCGCCGCCGACGATGACTTCGCTGTCGTCCTCCTGCTCTTCATCAGGGTCGGAATCGGGATCGGCGATGACCTGACGGAAATGCCAGGACACGCGGCCACGCCAGTACATCAGTCGTTCGTGAAAGCTCGCCCAGTCCGAAAAGCCCATCATCAGCGCGATGCGCGCCTGATCTTGCTCGTTATCCGGCAGCATCTGGGTCTGCCGGTCGGCAATCGCCTGAATCGCATGTTCGGTGTAGCGCAGGAACTCATAACCTTCGCGCAATTCTTCGGTCACGGCGCCAGGCAGATAACCCTGGCCTTCCAGGGTCTTCAGGACCTTGAACAACGGCCGCTGCTGAAGGCTCAAGTCGCGACCGCCGTGAATCAGCTGAAAGGCCTGGGCGATGAATTCGACTTCACGAATACCGCCTGCGCCGAGCTTGATGTTCTCCGCCATGCCCTTGCGCTTCACTTCCTGCTGAATGAGCTGCTTCATGGTGCGCAGCGCTTCGATGGCCGAGAAATCCAGATAACGGCGATAGACGAACGGACGCAGCATTTCCAGCAACTCGGCGCCCGCCTTCTGATCGCCGCCCACCACGCGGGCCTTGATCATCGCGTAGCGTTCCCAGTCGCGGCCCTGATCCTGGTAATACTGCTCCAGGGCATTGAAGCTGAGCACCAATGCCCCGGATGAACCGTAAGGCCGCAGGCGCATGTCGACGCGAAACACAAAGCCATCGACGGTTACCGGGTCCAGCGCTTTGATCAGCCGCTGCCCCAGACGAATGAAGAACTCCTGATTGTCGAGCGGGCGTTTTACGCCGACGGTCTCGCCGCCTTCCGGGTAGCCGAAGATCAGATCGATGTCGGACGACAGGTTCAACTCGACCGCGCCCAGCTTGCCCATGCCCAGAATCACCATCTGCTGCGGCAGCCCCGTGCGACGCCCGGTGGGCGTGCCGAACTGCTGGCAGAGACGCTCGTGCAGCCAGTGACAGGCCAGGTCGATGCAGGCATCGGCCATGTCCGACAGGTCGCGGCAGGTCTCGATCAGGTCTGCCTGACGCGTCAGGTCCCGCCAGATAATCCGCACTTGATGCCGCATGCGTTGGCGACGTAGATTACGCCCCAACTCATCGTCAGTGGTCGCGGTGCTCAAGGCGTCGGCGATTTGCCCGCGCAACTCGCCTGCCGAGAAGCTACGCTCCAGTTCGCCTGAATCGGCCATGTCCAGCAGCATGCGTGGATCGCGGCAAATCTGCTCGGTGACGAAATCGCTGGCTGCGCAGACCCGGTCGAACGCCAGGCGGCGCGACTCGGGCCAAGCTTCGAAAGAAGTCAGTGCATCGGCAGATAAATCAGCGAGCGCTGTACGAAATGTCTGTTGTGCACGGGTAATCAATGGCAGCAGGATGGCCGGAAAATCGGCCAGTAAAGGTAGGCTCATGGTCTATCCTTGATCGGCGTGCAACGGGCTACCTGCCATGACTGCGAGATTGACCTGCCACTGCCGCTTGTCGAACAAAGGTTATAAATTGCTGGAAAAATCGTTTTAGAAGCATAAAATTCCGACTTTTTACCGCAACACATTCGAAACACATCAACAGTAACGTTTTATCTCACAACACAACAGGAGCGATTTGGTCGCTTCTCTGTAGTTTTACTACTGGCTACGTAACTCGGAGGGCTGAAATAGTCGTCGATTTGTAGTAAAACTACACGCCGCCGGGCCAACCTCCGGTAATCCAAGAATTTATGTCGTCTGCCCACAAGGCCAGTCGCAAACTCAGGCAACCGATTCTGGAAGCCTTTCCGCCCTGGAGCAAGCCATGCAAGACCTCGATCCCGTCGAAACCCAGGAATGGCTGGACGCCCTGGAATCGGTTCTCGACAAAGAAGGCGAAGACCGTGCTCATTACCTGATGACCCGTCTGGGCGAACTCGCCACCCGCAGTGGTTCGCAGCTGCCTTACGCCATCACCACGCCTTACCGCAACACGATTCCTGTCACCCACGAAGCACGCATGCCTGGCGACCTGTTCATGGAACGCCGCATTCGCTCGCTGGTGCGCTGGAACGCGTTGGCCATGGTTGTCAAAACCAACCTGAACGACCCGGATCTGGGCGGTCACATTTCGAGCTTCGCCTCCAGTGCCACGCTGTATGACATCGGCTTCAACTACTTCTTCCAGGCCCCGACCGACGAACACGGCGGCGACCTGATCTACTTCCAGGGTCACGCATCGCCAGGCGTTTACGCCCGTGCGTTCATGGAAGGCCGCATCACCGAAGATCAGATGAACAATTTCCGTCAGGAAGTCGATGGCAATGGCCTGTCGTCTTATCCACACCCGTGGCTGATGAAAGATTTCTGGCAGTTCCCGACTGTATCCATGGGCCTTGGCCCGATCCAGGCGATCTACCAGGCACGCTTCATGAAGTACCTGGAACACCGCGGCTTCATCCCGGAAGGCAAGCAGAAAGTCTGGTGCTTCCTGGGCGACGGCGAGACCGACGAGCCGGAATCCCTGGGCGCCATCGCCCTGGCCGGTCGCGAGAAGCTGGACAACCTGATCTTCGTCGTGAACTGCAACCTGCAGCGTCTGGACGGTCCGGTTCGCGGCAACGCCAAGATCATCCAGGAACTGGAAGGCGTGTTCCGTGGTGCTCAGTGGAACGTCACCAAAGTCATCTGGGGCCGCTTCTGGGACCCACTGCTGGCCAAGGACGTCGACGGCATCCTGCAACGTCGCATGGACGAAGTCATCGACGGCGAATACCAGAACTACAAGGCCAAGGACGGCGCGTTCGTCCGTGAGCACTTCTTCAACTCGCCTGAACTCAAGGCGATGGTTGCCGATCTGTCCGACGACGAGATCTGGAAACTCAACCGTGGTGGTCATGACCCGTACAAGGTCTACGCGGCCTATCACGAAGCCGTCAACCACAAGGGTCAACCGACCGTGGTTCTGGCCAAGACCATCAAGGGTTATGGCACCGGCGCCGGTGAAGCGAAAAACACTGCGCACAACACCAAGAAGGTCGATGTCGACAGCCTGCGTCACTTCCGTGACCGTTTCGACATCCCGGTCAAGGACTCCGAACTCGAAGCCCTGCCGTTCTACAAGCCGGAAGAAGGCAGCGCCGAAGCCCGTTACCTGAGCGAGCGCCGTGCCGCACTGGGCGGTTTCGTGCCACAGCGTCGCGCACAGAGCTTCAACCTGCCGACGCCGCCGCTGGAAACCCTCAAGGCCATCCTTGACGGTTCGGGCGACCGCGAAATCTCCACCACCATGGCGTTCGTGCGCATCCTGACCCAACTGGTCAAGGACAAGGAAATCGGCCAGCGCATCGTTCCGATCATCCCGGACGAAGCCCGTACCTTCGGTATGGAAGGCATGTTCCGCCAGCTGGGCATCTACTCCTCCGTCGGCCAGCTTTACGAGCCAGTCGATAAAGAGCAGGTGATGTTCTACCGCGAGGACAAGAAGGGTCAGATCCTCGAGGAAGGCATCAACGAAGCGGGCGCCATGTCCTCCTTCATCGCTGCAGGTACCTCGTACAGCAGCCACAACCAGCCGATGATTCCGTTCTACATCTTCTACTCGATGTTCGGTTTCCAGCGTATCGGCGACCTGGCCTGGGCTGCTGGCGACAGCCGCACCCGTGGCTTCCTGGTCGGCGGCACCGCCGGTCGTACCACACTGAACGGCGAAGGCCTGCAGCACGAAGACGGTCACAGCCACATCCTGGCTTCGACCATCCCGAACTGCCGCACCTTCGACCCGACCTACGGTTACGAGCTGGCTGTCATCATTCGTGAAGGCATGCGCCTGATGTTCGAAGAACAACAGGACGTTTTCTACTACCTGACCGTGATGAACGAGTCCTACACCCAGCCAGCCATGCCGGCCGGCGTGGAAGACGGCATCATCAAGGGCATGTACCTGCTCGAAGAAGACACCAAGGAAGCGGCGCACCACGTCCAGTTGCTGGGCTCGGGCACCATCCTGCGTGAAGTTCGCGAAGCGGCGAAGATTCTGCGTGACGAGTTCAACATCGGCGCTGACGTCTGGAGCGTAACCAGCCTCAACGAACTGCGTCGCGACGGTCTGGCGGTAGAGCGCAACAACCGCCTGCACCCGGGCCAGAAGCCTGAGCTGAGCTACGTCGAGCAGTGCCTGAACGGTCGCAAGGGTCCGGTCATCGCATCGACCGACTACATGAAGCTGTTCGCTGACCAGATTCGTCAGTGGGTTCCAACCAAGGAATACAAAGTACTGGGCACCGACGGTTTCGGCCGTAGCGACAGCCGCAAGAAGCTGCGTCACTTCTTTGAAGTCGACCGTCACTTCGTTGTGCTGGCAGCCCTGGAAGCCTTGGCTGATCGCGGCGATATCGAACCTAAAGTCGTGGCTGAAGCCATTGCAAAGTTCGGCATCGATCCAGAAAAACGCAATCCACTGGACTGCTAAGAGTCTGCTTCAAGAGCGCTGATCAGGGCGTGAACAGCCGAAGATGCGGAATTTACCTCGCGTAAATGAGCATCCAAGGCTGTTTTGCTGTAACTGAACCAGCGTATTCGTGAGTGAACAGGTTCTCCCAAGGAGATACAGAGTGAGTGAGCTAATTCGCGTACCCGACATCGGCAACGGTGAAGGTGAAGTCATTGAATTGATGGTCAAGGTCGGTGATCGCATCGAAGCTGACCAGAGCGTTCTGACGCTTGAGTCCGACAAGGCAAGCATGGAAATCCCGGCTCCCAAGGCGGGCGTGATCAAGGCCATGAAGGTCAAGCTGGGCGACCGCCTGAAAGAAGGCGACGAGTTGTTCGAGCTGGAAATCGAAGGCGAAGCGGCTGCCGCGCCGGCCGAGGCCGCACCTGCTGCAGCTCCGGCTGCTGCCGAGAAACCTGCTGAAGCCGCACCGGCTCCCGCCGCAGCACCAGCGCCTGCCGCTGCCGCTTCGGTACAAGACATCCACGTGCCGGACATCGGCTCGTCGGGCAAGGCCAAGATCATCGAACTGATGGTCAAGGTCGGCGACAGCATCCAGGCCGATCAATCGCTGATCACCCTGGAATCCGATAAAGCCAGCATGGAGATCCCGTCTCCAGCCGCGGGCGTTGTCGAAAGCATCGAAGTCAAACTGGACCAGGAAGTCGGCACCGGCGACCTGATCCTCAAGCTGAAAGTCGAAGGCGCAGCCCCTGCCGCCGCTCCTGCTCCGGCAGCCAGCGCACCGGCGGCCGCACCGGCCAAGACTGAAGCCGCACCGGCTCCGGCCGCAGCACCTGCTCCCAAGGCAGAAGCCGCGCCAGCACCGGCTGCACCGGCCAAAGACGGCGCCAAGGTCCATGCAGGCCCGGCGGTTCGTCAACTGGCCCGCGAATTCGGCGTCGAGCTGAACGCTGTCAGCGCCACCGGCCCACACGGCCGCGTGCTGAAGGAAGACGTTCAAACTTACGTCAAGGCCATGATGCAGAAGGCCAAGGACGCACCCGCCGGCGGCGCAAGCGGCGGCATGGGCATCCAGCCGATCCCGGAAGTCGATTTCAGCCGTTTCGGCGAAATCGAAGAAGTGCCGATGACTCGCCTGATGCAACTGGGCGCAACCGGTCTGCACCGCAGCTGGTTGAACATCCCGCACGTCACGCAATTCGACCAGGCCGACATCACTGAACTGGAAGCTTTCCGCGTCGCGCAGAAAGGCGCTGCCGAGAAGGCTGGCGTCAAGCTGACCGTTCTGCCTCTGCTGCTCAAGTCCTGCGCCCACCTGCTCAAGGAGCTGCCTGACTTCAACGCCTCGCTGGCACCAAGCGGCAAGGCTGTGATCCGCAAGAAGTACGTGCACATCGGTTTCGCCGTGGACACCCCGGACGGCCTGCTGGTCCCGGTCATCCGCGACGTCGACCAGAAGAGCCTGCTGCAACTGGCTGCCGAAGCCGCTGCACTGGCCGAGAAAGCACGCACCAAGAAGCTGACCGCCAACGACATGCAGGGCGCCTGCTTTACCATCTCCAGCCTCGGTCACATTGGCGGCACTGGCTTCACGCCAATCGTCAACGCGCCGGAAGTGGCGATCCTGGGTGTTTCCAAGGCTACCATCCAGCCTGTCTGGGACGGCAAAGCCTTCCAGCCAAAGCTGATGCTGCCTCTGTCGCTGTCCTACGATCACCGCGTGATCAACGGCGCGGCCGCTGCCCGCTTCACCAAGCGCTTGAGCGAATTGCTGGCGGACATCCGCACAATCCTGCTGTAAGCCCGAGCAGGCCCGCCTCACAGCGGGCCTTGCCGCACGTGTTTACGAGCTGCCACGCTCGAACCTCAACCCCGCCTTCAAGCGGGGCTTTTTTTGCCTGCAGATTGGTTGTCATCGGTGACGTGCGACGGTTGTTGTGCACAATCGCGCCCATGCTCTGCGCGCATCGTTATACACAAGTCTGGAGGACGCTCGAAACGGGGCGAAAAAGGAAAGTGTCTGGCTGAATGCCTCCCACAGTCCGTAGTTGCAGCAAGACTTGGGTATAACGCTGAGCGCAAGCATGGGCGTGATCGGCGTGCTTGAGATTACGCTGATCGTTCCTACGCTCCGCGTGGGAATGCCGCTCAGGACGCTCCGCGTCCGCACTTGAATGTGGCGCAGATGCGTGGCCAAGCTCCAGCGTTACCCACGTCATGCGCTCGGCTCACTGAGTCCGCAATCTGTGCCATTTGTGACGCGGAGCGTCACGGGAGGCATGCCCACGCGGAGCGATGGGCACGATCAGGGGTGAAGCAGACTTGTGTATAACGATGAGCGCTATGCATAGGCATGCCCCAGCAGAAACACGCCTTTTTCCCCTCAAAACTGAATCGTTTCGCCTATCCGACCATCTGCGCTGAAGAACTGGCTCTTGCGGCCGACACTTTTATAGCACTAAGCCACCGTGGTCTCTTGTAAGCATTGCCCGCATGATGCAACCTTGCCATACGCGGAAACAGGCCTTTGGCCCAACGCAATCAGTATTCCGGAAGCGAATTTGTTGATGAAGAGCCAGACCGATGCTGCCGGTAGATCCGCAGCCGAGGTAGTGACGCAATTGCCTGTGCCTTCGCGCCTGGGCATGCTGCGTTTCGAGCGGCTTAACGAAGCCAATTGGGCGCTGTTGTACCTCGACGCTAACTGTGAAAAACAGTTCGGCCTGCCTGCCGTGGATCTCTGCGCCCTGATTGGCTCGCCCTACGCCAGCCTGATGGAGCCAGAAGCGCGCTATCAGTTGCATGACGAGGTGCAATTGCAGCTGGCGACATCCAACAATTACAGCATTCGCTACACACTGCACACGCCCAGAGGCCCGCTTGGCCTTCTGGAAATCGGTGAAGCCTACAAACAGCACAATCGCCATCTGCTGCGCGGTTATTTCCTCATCGTCGAAGACGCTCTTGCAGAAGGCGAAGTGGCGGTCGACAGTGACCTGGAAACCCGCAACTCCCGCCTGCAGATCGCCCTGGAGCTGAACCAGCGCGCGCAGCGTGATCAATATGCGCATCTGGAGCGCGTCCGCGCCCAGCAAGACCTGATCCTGCGCCTGACGCGGCATCGCTACACCACCACCAATACCCTGCTGGAAGCTGCAGAGCTGATCACCAAAAGCGCCTGCGTCATCTACGACGTGGACCGCGCCAGCATCTGGAACCTCAATGACAAGTGCATGGAGCCGATCGCCGATTACCACCGGCTGACCGGCGACTACCGGTCTCGTGCAGTCATTGATGTCAGCCCTTACCCCAGCTACCTGCAGGCACTGCACACCAGCCGGGCGATTGATGCGTTCAACATTCAGTCCGATCCGCGCACGCGTGAGCTGGCCGAGAGCCTCCGTCCTCAGCAAACCAACGCCACCCTCGACGCAAGCATTCGCATCGACGGCCAGGTGGTGGGTGTGCTGTGCCTTGAACAGACCGGCTCGACGCGTGAATGGCAGTCCGACGAGATCGCCTTTGCCGGTGAGCTGGCCGACCAGTTCGCGCAGGTCATCAACAACCTGAATCGCCGCGCCGCGACCAATGCCTTGCATTTGTTCCAGCGTGCGGTCGAGCAAAGCGCCAATGCCTTTCTGCTGGTCAACTGCGACGGCGTGGTCGAGTACGTCAACCCGAGCTTCACGGCCATCACCCAATACAGCTCCGAAGAGGTCGCAGGCCGCAAACTCTCTGAATTACCTGCGCTGGAAAACCTCAACGAATTGCTGCTGGAAGCCAATTCCAGCCTGACCACCAGCAACAGCTGGCAGGGCGAGTTCAAGAGCCGACGCAAGAATCTGGAACCCTACTGGAGTCAGCTGTCGATCTCCAAGGTGTACGGCGACAACCGCGAGCTGACGCATTACATCGGCATTTACGAAGACATCACCCAGAGCAAGCTGGCCCAGCAGCGCATCGAGCGCCTGGCCTACACCGACAACCTGACCAACCTGGGCAACCGGCCTGCGTTCATTCGCAATCTGGACGAACGCTTCGACCGTGACACCGATACGCCCATGAGCCTGCTGCTGGTCGATATCGACAACTTCAAGCGCATCAACGACAGCCTCGGCCACCAGACCGGCGACAAGCTGCTGATCAGCCTTGCACGCCGCCTGCGTAACACCTTGAGCCCGACGGACGTCTTGGCGCGTTTTGCCAGTAACGAGTTTGCCGTGCTGCTCGATAACACCGATCAGGAAGCGGGTCAGAATATCGCCAGCCAGGTACTGGCGACGCTGGACAAGCCGATGTTCGTCGACAACCAGTTGATCAGCGTCACCGGCTCCGTGGGCCTGGCCTGCGCGCCACTGCATGGGCGTGATCCGCAAACGCTGATGAAGAACGCGGGGCTGGCGCTGCACAAAGCCAAGGCCAACGGCAAACATCAGGTACAAGTGTTCACTGAAGCACTCAACGCCGAGGCGAGCTACAAGCTGTTCGTCGAGAACAACCTGCGCCGTGCCCTGACGCAGAACGAGCTGGAAGTGTTCTATCAGCCCAAGCTGTGCCTGTTATCCGGCAGGCTGATCGGTATGGAAGCGCTGCTGCGCTGGAACCATCCTGAAAAAGGCATGATTCGTCCCGACCAGTTCATCAGCGTGGCGGAAGAAACCGGCCTGATCATTCCGATCGGCAAGTGGGTCGCGCGCCAGTCCTGCCGCATGAGCAAGGACCTGACCGCAGCGGGCTTCGGCAATCTGCAAGTGGCCATCAACGTTTCGCCCAAACAGTTCTCCGACCCGGAGCTGGTGTCCTCGATTGCCTCGATCCTCAAGGAGGAAGAGCTGGACGCCTCGCTGCTGGAGCTGGAACTGACCGAAGGCTTGTTGCTGGAAGCCACCGAAGACACGCGCCAGCAGCTGGACTCGCTGAAGAAGCTTGGCCTGTCGCTGGCCATGGACGACTTCGGCACTGGCTACTCGTCTTTCAGTTATCTGAAGAAATTTCCCATCGACGTGATCAAGATCGATCGCAGCTTCATCCGCGATATTCCGGATGACGAAGACGACATGGAAATCACGTCGGCGGTCATCGCCATGGCGCACAACCTCAAGCTCAAGGTGGTCGCCGAAGGCATTGAAACCGCCGCCCAACTGGCTTTCCTGCGCCGTCATCGCTGCGACGTCGGGCAGGGTTATCTGTTCGACAGACCGATCCCGGGCGAAGCGCTGATCGAGAAGCTGCAGCGTTACCCGCGCCGACCGTCGGCCTGATCCCTCTTCCTGCACCCAGCCCAGTCGGGCACACTGTCGGTCTGTTTTTACACGGCAGCACTTGTTTCTACGTGTAACGGGACCTATGTAATTGCATTCATCTGTCCTGGCCCCTGCTGCCTGTCTCTAAACGAGAGGATATGGTTCATGACTCTGCGCTCGGAAATTCTAGTGAACAAGAACGTACTGCCTACCAAAGAACAAGCACTGCCGGGCCGCGAAATACCCATGGCGCTGCCTGAAACCCACTACGTCAACGGCAACCCGCTGCTCGGGCCGTTCTCCAACAACGTGGAATTCGCCATCTTCGGCATGGGTTGCTTCTGGGGCGCAGAACGCCGCCTGTGGCAACAGGAAGGTGTCGTGAGCACCGTGGTTGGCTACGCGGGCGGACACACGCCGAACCCGACTTACGAAGAAGTCTGCTCCGGCCTCACCGGCCACACCGAAGTGGTGCTGGTGGTCTACGAGCCTGAAAAGATCAGCTATGAGTCGCTGCTTAAAGTGTTCTGGGAAGCGCACAACCCGACCCAGGGCATGCGTCAGGGCAACGACATCGGCACGCAATACCGCTCGGTGATCTACTGCACCACGCCTGAACAGCTCGATACAGCCAAGACCAGTGCCGAGATTTTCCAGGCAGAACTGAGCAAGGCCGGTCTGGGCGGGATCACCACAGAAATCGAAGAGGCACCGACCGTGTTCTTCGCCGAGGCGTATCACCAGCAGTACCTGGCCAAGAATCCGCAGGGCTATTGCGGCCTGGGCGGTACCGGGGTTTGTCTGCCGGCCTGATGGCTACGACTGATCATGCCCATCGTTCCGCATGGGCATGCAGCCCGTGACGCTCTGCGTCACCTTCGATAGCGGACGCGAAGCGTCCTGAGAGGCGTTACCACGCTGGAGCGCTCATCGTTATACACAAATCGACCTGAAGGAACGCAGTGCCCGAAAGTGGGAGCGGACTTGTCCGCGAATACTGCGTTTCAGACGCTGGATCTTTGTCGGATGTACCAGCTTTCGCGGACAAACGGAACGCTGCCCGGTCCGCTCCCAAGGCCGAAATAGTGCCCGCTCCAGATGCGCGTTGCGACTTGTGTATAACGATGAGCGCTGGAGTGGAACGATCAGTCATTCACTCCGCAATCAACCAATCCATCTTCCAGCCGCCCTGGGTCTGGCCCAGTTTGTCGGCCAGGTACGGCATCAGCTCGCGCAGTTCTTCTTCAAGGCCCCACGGTGGGTTGGCGATGGCCAGGCCTGAGCCGTTGAGGCTGGCCGGGGTGTCCAGCGGGTGGACATACAATTCAACGCGCAGCAACTTGGGTGCGCCGGTCTCGGCGAGGTCCTGATAGAAGCGTCTCAGCAGGCGTGGATCCTTGATCGGATACCAGATAGCGGCCACGGTCTGACGCATGCGGCCGATGGTTTCTTTCAGCGCCACAGCGCAGCGCTTCATTTCATCGAGCTGTTCGAACGGCGGATCGATGAGCATCACGGCACGCTTTTCGGCAACCGGCAGCAAGGCACGCGGTACATGCCAGCCTTCGCCCAGGTGAACGGCAACGCGGCGGTCGCCCTTCATGTTTTCCTTGAGCAGACGCCCATCTTCGGGGTGCTTCTCGTTGAGCAGCACACGTTCGCGCTCGCGGGTCAGGCGGCGGGCCAGCTCGGGCGAACCGGGGTAATAGCGCAGCTCGCCATCCGGGTTCATGTCGCGCAGTACCTGCAGGTAATCGGCAGCCAGCGCAGGCACGTCCGCCGCTTCCCAGAGACGGCCGATGCCTTCCAGCCATTCGCCGGTACGGGTGGCCTGATCACCCTTGAGGTCGTACAGCCCGAGCCCTGCGTGGGTGTCGAGGTAGGCAAACGGCTGCTCCTTGCGCGCCATGAGGGCGATCAAGCGAGTCAGTGCGATGTGTTTGAACACGTCGGCGTGGTTGCCGGCGTGGTAGGCGTGACGGTAATTCATGGCAGCTCCTGGAAGGCTGCGCAGTTTAGCAAAACTGAGCGGTGAACAAGAATTTGTAACGAATTTGCGGGACCGATCCCTTTCCTTTGCAGGACATTTCCGAGAAACTCCCCGGCCCTTGTGCCTGTCGATCCCGGTCACTACTCTGCGCCGGTCGCTGCAAATTCAGCGATGAGGAATAGTAGCCCTCGTTCTCCAGGCGCACTGCGCCACCTTATGCAAGGCGCTTTTTTGCGGCCTGCTTTTATGGTGGTCGTGCGTGGGGCATCTTCGGGTGCACCGGGCTCCTGGACCGGGCTACTACCTGCGCATGATCACCACCCTCGTTTAGTAGCCGAAGGTGATGGTCTTCTTTGAAATTTCAGGAGATACATCACATGCTAAAAGTCGTTCCAGCCCCACCCGCTTTCAAAGCCAACCCCGACCTGAGCCATGAAGACGCGCTCATGCACGCCAGCGACCTGCTGCGCTGCGCCGTCACCAGCGCCTACGAATTCAGCGACAGCATGAGCGGCGCGCAACGCGACCTGACCCTATCGATCATGCACCTCACGGAAATGGCCAAAACCATGGTCGACCTGACGCTGGACAGCATGGCCACCGACTGAAAACGACACGTTCATAGCCAATCCGGCCATTGTTGATCAACGAGGGTTGCCCGAGCGCAAGGCTGCTACCAGAATCGAGGCACATTCGAACAAGGAAAGACACGCCATGATGCACGCGGACCTGATTGATCAAGAAGACCTGATTGGCCAATTCAGGGCGCTGGGCTTCGACATGCCCGGCGGCGCAACAGCCGAACAGGCCTGCGCCCACGTGGTACGAGGCCTCGACGCCGAACGCGCCACCGCACTTCGGCGTCTGGTCGAACAACTCCTGACCGGCAGCGCAACCATCCTGCCCGCCGTGCGCCAGGCCATCGACCAGCAACTGCTGCCTGCGCTGGCGGCGTACAGACAGAGTCAGGGCTGAATCAGGTGTGACGCGCAGTCCATCTTCAGACAACACGTACCCGACTGACGAAACATGATTCGTGTGGGAGGCGGCTTGCCGGCGAAGCGGTTTTCAGGCGCCAGGCAAGTGACTGAAGTGACGCTATCGCCGGCAAGCCGCCTCCCACGGTCCAGTGTCTGCGGCAAGCCCGCCCTCAACCCTGCGACAGGGTCTTGGCAATCACGTCAACCGTCGCACTGACCTGATCTTCATACCGCGCCAGTTCGCCCTTGTGCTTGTCCTTCAGGTCGATCTGCTGGGAGCACAGGTTCAGCGCTGTTCAAATGCAAAAGCATCTAGAGACCAGAAAAACCCCAATCCTGTAGCGGCGAGAGTTGAGAGAGAAATTCAAGATGCTCAATCGTCTTAACCTTTTGCAGATTCTTCAACTCCATCGGGCCACCCAGCGCGAGGGCAGGTACGAAGCCGTACATTTCATCAATTTCAAGCGGGCCGAGCTTTTTCAGGGCAAGCTCAAATAAATGATCCACGTCATTACGCTCTGGCTGCATCGTTGAAAAAAACAGTCGAGTACCGAAATCAAATTTTTCGCGACTCAGAACAGAAGGAATATATGAGTAGCGTGACAAATAACTACTGACTGATAAGCTATTAGCGGTATCTTCCCCCCACAGATAAATCTGCCCAAATGCACTACGTGCAATCACATAATATTTATCAAGTTCTGAAAATTTTGTGCCCACGAGCCATCGTTCAAGAATTGGCTCATAATCCTGCGGGTTAACAGTCCAGAACAATCCATTGGCATATCCGCACCACCCATAACTCTCCCAATATTGCAATAACTGAGCAGGCAACTTTCCTTCATATCGTTTAATGCTGGAGAATGGAACTGTATGACTTACGGTTGCCGGACCAAATTTCTTTAAAAAGAAAGCATAATCTTCATCCACTGCTAACTCTCCTTATCTGCATCGCTCAAGGCGGGCGTTAATATTGGTTGTATTGCGAAGCGCGTCAGGTATCTGGCTGGCGGCATTATCTAGCCCTCCTATACGACTAGACCATTGAGGTCCGATACTCGAATTAATACGTCGATCTCCTAAATCGTTGATAACATCTTTACCGCCTGCGACCATATCTGGGTTGTGCAGCGCTGCCAATGCTGTCATTTTTTGTGAAACGATTTTCTTGGCTTCTCTTTCTGCTTCTTCTAAACCCGCACCATCCAACCTCAACATGGCCGTGATTTTCGCCTCCATTTCAAGGCTGAGAACCTTACGCGCATCCTCTGCTATTTTCGGATCACGTATGGCATTACCGTTATTAAAAGCCTCCCGCCCCTTCAAATACTCATCCACCGTCAGATCATTCAGCCCCTTCTGTTGACCCGCCAATTGCCGGTCAAACTCAGGAATCCGATCAAAGTGTTTCGGGCTCACATTGAAGCATGGCACCTTGTGCTCGGGCATGCCCATCGGTTTTTTCGGTGAAGGCTGGTCCGTTTGGCGAGGGGAAGGTGGTGCCGGTTGTTCATCACGGCCAACTGCACTTCTACGCGGCTCGGATTGTGGCAGATCGGTGCGTTTCTTCAGGACGTCCTCATGGTTGAGCATCCACTGGCCGAGCCTTGCTCCCTTAGAGCTGGCCTGCATTTCGCTAGCCAGCACGGAAGCGTTACCACGACCACGGGTAAGGTAAGGTATGCAACGATGGCACCCAGTAACAGCAGCACCGCTTCCTCATGGCCTCGCGCGGTCTGATCTGCAGTTTCAACCCTGGCAGTGGGACAATCACCTTCGTGTAAAATCACCCCATCGCCTTGTTCTTTAATTATTCAGATATCAGGAAATCCCCAGTCTTGAAGCGGTGAGAGCTGCGAAAGAAACTCAAGATGCTCGATGACTTTAACTTTTTGTAGATTTTTCAGCTCCATAGGACCGCCGAGCGCGAGGGCGGGCACGAAGCCGTACATCTCATCGCTTTTAAGCATGCCAAGAGCATCAAGGGCCGGTTCAAAAAGCTCGATAAGATCATTATGATCAGGCTCTAGACACGAAAAAAAGACTCTAGCCCCAAGATCAAGATTGTCTTCCGTAAACGTTGAAGAATGTGAGGAGAAGCGACCCATCAGCGAGGATATTGTCAAGCAATGCCCTTTTTTCTCTCCCCACACATAAAGCATTCCAAAAGCACCGCGTGCAATGACATGATAATTGTCTTGACCATAAAACTCTGTACCGGCGAGCCACTGATCGAGTATTTCTTGATAGGGCTGAGGGTTGACAACCCAAAACATCCCACTTGCATATCCGCACCAACCGTACTCGCTCCAATAATCTAATAGCTGCTTGGGAAGTTTCCCTTGGTATCGAGCAATACTTGATTCTGGAACCTCTTCGCGAGTAATTGAAGGCCCAAAGTTTTTAACAAAATATGCATAATCCTCATCCACAACTTGCTCCTTATCTACATCTTTCAAGCTTTGCATTAATCTTCATAGTGCCACGATCAGCCTTGGGAATACTTTTCGCCGCCACGTCGAGACCGCTGATGCGAGCAGACCATTGAGGCCCTATACTCGAGTTAACACGCCGATCACCGAAATCATTAATTTTGTCTTTTCCTCCAGCAAAAAGATCCGGATTATGCAATGCAGCCAAAGTATCCATTTTTTCCGAGGCTAGCTGGTTGGCTAAATTTTTTGCCTGCCCCACTGAGATATTTTTTGACCTTAACTCACGAACAATATTGACCACCATATTGTTCGTGAATTGCTCTCGCGCAGCTTTAGCCACCTTCGGATCCCTAACCACATCCTTACTCGTAAAAGCCTCCCGCCCCTTCAAATATTCATCCACCGTCAGATCATTCAGCCCCTTCTGTTGACCCGCCAACTGCCGGTCAAACTCAGGAATCCGATCAAAGTGTTTCGGGCTCACATTGAAGCATGGCACCTTGTGCTCGGGCATGCCCATCGGTTTTTTCGGTGAAGGCTGGTCCGTTTGGCGAGGGGGAGGCGGGGCCGGTTGTTCATCACGGCCAGCTGCACTTCTACGCGGCTCGGATTGTGGCAGGTCGGTGCGCTTTTTCAGCGCGTCCTCATGTTTGAGCATCCACTGCCCCAACCTTGCGCCTTTTGAGCTGGCCTGCATTTCGCTCGCCAGCACGGAAGCGTTACCACGACCACGGGTGAGGTAAGCAACGATGGCACCCAATAACAGCAGCACCATTTCTTCATGGCCTCGCGCGATCTGATCCGCAGCCCTATCCACGGACTGGAAGTCATCACCGCCAAAAGGATTGAGACCATGATCGCCTCGTGTGCCGTTACACACGATGGAAATCCCGCTCAGGTAATACTCACCGATACGTGGAAGACCATCGACGAGGAATTCGGCAATCGACTTCAAGCCCAACGCACTCAGTATCCAGGTGCTGACCTGCAAGCCCATCATTGCGCCTGCGGCGCCAAACGGAACTGCTCCTGCTCCACCAAACAAGGCACCCACGCCAGCCCCGATGGCACCTCCGGTCAAGGTGCTACCTGCGACAATCATGGCGACCTGGGTTGCAACGTCGATCAGATCATTGACGATACAGGAGATGTCGATGTCCGAAAAACGTCGCCTCAACCTGTCGGCAGCCGTCCATCCGGCATGAGTAAATGCGTTTCTGAGGTGGTTGATGCGGCGGAGATGAAGCGCTAGCGTCGGGACGGGTTTATTGTTGTGGCTGTGGTAAGTGCCGCCACCTTGATAGCCCATGCTGTGGATAATGCGGTTTTCTATCTCGAACCATGTGGGCACGATATTCCATATCGGCATTCAGCGTCTCCCTGACAGCTGTGCATCGTTGCGCAGGGACGATAGGGATGGAGGGGAGTGAAGTCAAAGCGGTTTGGGCATTTCTGATTGGTCCTACGGACTTCTTGGCAAAGTCTGACGCCAGACCCAAGGGACCTGTTTAGGGGGGGCAGGCTCGGGCACACTACCGGCCGTGCTCCAGGCCATCGACCAGCAACTGCTGCCTGCGCTTGCGGCTTACAGACAGAGCCAGAGCTGAATCGGGTATGACGCGGAGCGTCACGGGCTGCATGACCACGCGGAGCGTGGTCACGATCACGATTAAATTCAGACTCTGAGCGCGCTGAAAGACCTCAACCCTGCGACAGGGTCTTGGCAATCACATCAACCGTCGCACTGACCTGATCTTCATACCGCGCCAGTTCGCCCTTGTGCTTGTCCTTCAGGTCGATCTGCTGGGAGCACAGGTTCAGCGCGGCCAGCACCAGCAGGCGGTCGCCGATCAGGGTCGGGTATTTGCGTTTGGTGTCGGCCAGCGAGGCGTTGAGCATCGCGGCGGCCTGCAGGAGTTTGACGTCCTCGCCTTCCGGCGCCTTCACCGAATACTGGTTACCCAGGATGGACAGGACCGTCACCCCGTTTCGGTCGAAGTTCATGCTTCGACAGCGCTTGCGCTGGTCGCCCGGTCAACCAGTGCCTGAATGCGGGCGGCGGTGCTGCCCTGCTTTTCTTCCTGCTCCATCAGGCTCAATTGCAAGCTGTCGTTTTCATCCCTGACTTTGGCCAGCTCGGCAGTGAGCTGGGCATTCGTGTTCTGCAGGTTCTGGTTCTGTTGCACCAGATCACCGACAAGGTGTTCCAACTGGCTTAGGGAGGCTTCCAACATTCTGATTACTCGAGCAAATTTCAACGGGCGCACACGATAAAGAAAAGTCACTGCGCATGCCAGCGCTCAGGCCCTACGGCGCTGGCGTCTTACGCCATGGACACGTCTGTAAAGGAACGCATGGGGGCCTTGTGACTGCGATTCTGGGATCTTGTTCCGGCTGTTCGTCAGACCGTCCCGGCCTGCGACATAAACGCACAGCCCATGGGCAAGGTGCCATATGCCGAAACGCCCTATCGCCAGTACTTTCAAGGCTTTGCGAGGGAAATCGCATGCGGATGAAAAAAACGTCATCAATCGAACGTCTATGGGTCATCCCATTGCGCTCAAGTCTCCAGTCGTTCGACCGATAGGCACGCATTCACGTTACTTATTGTTTCTGCCGCATGGATTGCGCACCCTGACTCTGGAAGCCATCTATGTCCCTTCGCAATATGAATATCGCCCCGCGCGCCTTTCTCGGTTTTGCCATGATCGGCGCATTGATGCTGATCCTTGGTGTCTTCGCGCTCTCTCAGATGAGCAAGATCCGCAGCGCGACCGAAGTACTGGCCGATAACAACGTGCCCAGCATCAAGAGCCTTGATCGTTTTGCAGAGGTCAGTATCCGCCTGCGAGTGCTGTCGTACCGTCTGCTGGTCAACCGCGAGCCGGAGATCCAGCAGAAGACCATCGAGTTGCTGGCCATGCGCAACAAACAGATCAACGACGCCCAGGCCATTTACGAGAGGCTGATCAGCGACCCGAACGAGCGCAACCTCTATAACCAGTATGTGCAGTTGCTCGGACAATACCGTGAGCTTGAATCGCGCATGAAGACGCTGACGCTCGCCAACAAGGTCGACGAGCTGCAGGACCTGCTCAATAAAGACATGCTCAGCAACTCCGATCAGATGAATGCCGTTCTGATCAAGCTGGTCGAGATCAACACCGCACAGTTGATGCAGGTGAAGAAGCAGGCAGCCGAGGAATACGAGTCGGCGTTCGACATGGTCATCGCCCTGCTGGTCGCGGCCACCCTGCTGACCCTGGTGTTTGCCTGGATGCTGATCAAAAGCATTACGACCCCTATTGCCGTTGCACTGCATGCTGCCGAAACCATTGCCCAGGGCAACCTGACTCAACCAATCAAGGTTGACGGCACTGACGAAGCCGGTCGCTTGTTGCAGGCCATGAAAACCATGCAGGACAAGCTGCGCGACACGCTGCAGCGCATCTCAGGTTCAGCCACCCAACTGGCGTCCGCCGCTGAAGAACTGAACGCCGTGACCGATGAAAGCGCGCGCGGTCTGGTGCAGCAGAATAACGAGATCGAGCAGGCCGCAACGGCAGTCAACGAAATGACCAGCGCGGTGGAAGAAGTGGCGCGCAACGCGACCAGTACTTCTGAAGCGTCACGCAATGCCACCGCTTCGGCGGGTGACGGTCGTGATCTGGTGCTGGAAACCGTCGGCGCCATCGAACGCATGAGCGGCGATGTGAAGGAAACTGCTGAATTGATCGGCAATCTGGCGAATGAATCCCGTGACATCGGCAAGGTGCTGGATGTGATTCGGGGCCTCGCGGACCAGACCAACCTGCTGGCGCTCAACGCGGCCATCGAGGCGGCACGCGCGGGTGAAGCCGGTCGCGGGTTTGCGGTCGTGGCAGACGAAGTTCGCGCCCTCGCCCATCGCACTCAGCAGTCGACCAGCGAGATCGAACGCATGATCGGCAGCATTCAGGGCGGTACGGAACAGGCTGTGACGTCGATGCGCAACAGCACCGAGCGGGCCGAATCGACCCTGAGCATTGCCAAGGGCGCAGGCATGGCGCTGGACACCATCAACATTGCGGTGGAAGAAATCAAAGAGCGCAATCTGGTGATCGCCAGCGCAGCCGAAGAACAGGCGCAGGTGGCGCGTGAAGTGGACCGTAATCTGGTCAACATCCGTGACCTGTCCGCACAGTCCACCACCGGCGCCAACCAGACCAGCGCCGCCAGCACCGAGCTGTCGCGCCTGGCGGTTGATTTGAACAGCATGGTGGGGCGATTCGCCCTCTGATCAGCGCTCTGCCCGCACTCTGCATGGAACGATCAACGTAACTGATCGTTCCTCACGCTCCGCGTGGGAATGCCGCTCAGGACGCTCCGCGTCCGGTCCTGAGCGCGACTACGTCTCTACAGCCTGACACTCGCAAACGTCGATTCATTACGTGCCTGACTGAGTGCCGACATCGGCCCTGACAGCGGAGCCAGTACCAATGCCTGCGGGATCGGCATCATGGCGACCTGCTGTGCGGTGTTGGAGCCTACGCGCTCGTCACGCGGCGGAATACCAAAGTATTCGCGGTAGCACTTGGAAAAGTGCGGCGTGGAGACGAAGCCGCAGACCGAGGCCACTTCGATGATCGACATCGGCGTCTGCTTGAGCAGTTGCCGGGCACGAATCAAACGCAGCTTCAGGTAGTAGCGCGACGGCGAGCAATGCAGGTATTTCTGGAACAGCCGCTCCAGTTGTCTGCGGGAAACGGCGACGTAGACGGCCAGTTCGTCGAGGTCGATCGGCTCTTCGAGGTTGGCCTCCATCAGCGCCACGATTTCCTGAAGCTTGGGCTGATTGGTGCCCAGCATGTGCTTGAGCGGCACGCGCTGGTGATCCTGCTCGTTGCGAATACGCTCGTAGACGAACATCTCGGAAATCGCTGCCGACAGTTCACGACCATGATCGCGACTGATCAGGTGCAGCATCATGTCCAGCGGCGCGGTGCCACCGGAACTGGTGAAACGGTTACGGTCGAGGGTGAACAGACGTGTGCTCATCGCTACTCGCGGAAAGGCTTCCTGCATGGACGCCAGACATTCCCAATGCACGCTGCAGTCGAAACCGTCCAGCAGACCCGCGCAGGCCAGAGCCCAACTGCCCGTACACACGGCACCCAGCCGACGGGACTGGCGCGCCTGACTTTGCAGCCAGCTCACATGCTCGCGGGTGACAGTGCGCTGAATGCCGACACCGCCACAGACGATCACGGTGTCCATGACCGGTGCCTGATGCATCGCTGCATCCGGGGTGATCTGCAAACCGTCACTGGCCCAGACCTGACCGCCGTCCACACTCAGAGTGGTCCAGCGATAAAGCTCACGGCCCGACAACTGGTTGGCCATTCGCAGAGGTTCTACCGCTGATGCAAGGGAGATCAGTGTGAAGTTGTCCAGCAGCAGAAAGCCGATGGATTGTGGGGCGCGGTTCTGGGGTTGAGCCCCTTGATTGAACGATGTCATCACACTATCTCCTCTCACGTGGCGGGGGTCGGCCTCAGGCGAGGCTCTTGTTATAGCCTTCATCCATCGAGGGCTTTGCAATGACATCGCAAATCCCGTGCCTGAATTTGATCAGCCATTCAATAACCCCTGAAAACGACGTCGCGATGCGTCTATCCGGTAGCGACGTGCCTGTCTGTTTGCGACGTGGAGGACTGCGCAAGGCGTTGCCGTGTGAGCAATTCGGTAGCACTGCAAGGAAACGGCAACCGAGTGACTACTCGGGGAGTGCTACCCAAAGCACAGGGGCGCAGGTAAACAGCCAGCCCCGATTTCGCGCTAAAACGTGGCGGCTTTCGGGGCTGATGTTCGAAAATCGAGCAGCCGTTTGCAGCTGCAAGGTCGGGCCATGACCCTGCCATCCCGGAACTAACCCGGAACAACCCCCTCAAAAAGACCGCGTTCGCGAAGGCGCTGCTCGTCATGAACGGGTTCATGACCGGTTTTCAGGCCCGAGTGCCTGTGCCCTGCTCTGCTACGCTGGAGCCGCACCGCCCGCAGCATGGGCCTTCACGCAAGCGCTCGACGCCCGGCACCGACATGCCCATACCCATCAGCGCCATAGGCCTCGAGCAGCACAGCCAGCAGACGTTTTTGGCCGTTTTCTGGCTGCTCCACCCCTGTAGAAGTGCGCTTGCACGTTGGAATAAATCTGTAAGCGACCTTGCGCACACTGGATGCGACCCCGCCTGTACTGGATACGACGCCCCCAGTATGCGTTTGATTTTGCCTGTTACATGATCGGCCTCGACTCGATCGCCAGGCGCAGTGATGGAGCTTCGCGAAATGCATTGCCAACACATAAGTCGCGTCAGCGCTCACCTGCTGATGACCAGAAGAAACTCACAGGAGTCCACCCCATGAAAGCTTCCAAATCGTTGCTGTTGGCCGCCACGCTCTGTACCCCGATGCTGGTCCAGGCCGCCGAACCAGAGGCATGTCATACCGTGAACTTCTCCGATGTCGGCTGGACCGACATCACCGTCACTACCGCAGTGACCAGCGCCGTACTCGAATCCCTCGGCTACAAGACCAAGACCACCATGATCTCCGTTCCCGTGACCTACAAGTCTCTGGCGGACGGCAAAAACATGGACGTGTTTCTGGGCAACTGGATGCCGACCATGGAAAACGACATCAAGGCTTATCGCGAAGCCGGCACCGTCGAAACCGTTCGAGCCAACCTGGAAAACGCCAAGTACACCCTCGCTGTACCTGAAGCGCTCTACAACAAGGGCCTGAAAGACTTTTCCGACATCGCCAAATTCAAGAAGGAACTGGGCGGCAAGATCTACGGCATCGAGCCTGGCAATGACGGCAACCGCCTGATCCAGAGCATGATCGACAAGAACGCCTTCGGCCTGAAAGACGCAGGTTTCAAGGTGGTCGAGTCCAGCGAGGCCGGCATGCTGTCGCAGGTGGATCGTGCGACCCGCCGCGACACCGACGTGGTCTTCCTGGGCTGGGAGCCGCACCCGATGAACAAGCGCTTCAAGATGAAGTACCTGACCGGTGGCGATGAGTTCTTCGGCCCCAACTTCGGTCAGGCGACCATCTACACCAACACGCGCAAGGGCTACACCCAGGAATGCAGCAACGTAGGCCAGTTGCTCAAGAACCTGTCGTTCACACTGGACATGGAAAGCACGCTGATGGGCAACGTTCTGGAAGACAAG
This sequence comes from Pseudomonas sp. AC016, assembly GCF_979253365.1. NCBI lineage: Bacteria > Pseudomonadati > Pseudomonadota > Gammaproteobacteria > Pseudomonadales > Pseudomonadaceae > Pseudomonas > Pseudomonas sp. AC016. The sequence goes on along the minus strand of NZ_CEEDCC010000001.1, from coordinate 3,835,494 downwards.
ATGAAGCCGGATGCGGCCGCTAAGGCGTGGATCAAGAAGAACCCTCAAGTGCTCGACACCTGGCTTGCCGGTGTGACCACTGTTGACGGCAAACCGGGGCTGGAGGCTGCCAAGGCCAAGCTGACCCAGTAAGCCGGCGGCAGGCGGGCATGTCCCGCCTGTTGCTTTCATTTTTCTCCGCAAGCGGACAATCACTATCATGCTGACTGATCATAAAATCCCTCTGGGCGAGTACATCGCGGCGTTCGTCGACTGGCTGACGCGTAACGGCGCCGACTACTTCGATGCGATTGCCTCGACACTGGAAATGATGATCCACGGGCTGACCTTCGCCCTCACCTGGTTCAACCCGTTCGTACTGATTGGCCTGATCGCTGCACTCGCACACTTTATCCAGCGCAAATGGGGCCTGACGGTGTTCGTTATCCTCTCGTTCCTGCTGATCCTGAACCTGCATTACTGGCAGGAAACCATGGAAACCCTGGCGCAGGTGCTGTTCGCCACGATGGTCTGTGTCGTGATCGGCGTGCCGCTGGGCATCATTGCCGCGCACAAGCCGATGTTCTACACCGTCATCCGCCCGCTGCTCGACCTGATGCAGACGGTGCCCACTTTCGTTTATCTGATTCCGACGCTGACGCTGTTCGGTCTGGGCGTGGTGCCCGGTCTGATTTCGACGGTGGTGTTCGCCATCGCCGCGCCGATCCGCCTGACGTACCTGGGTATCCGCGACGTGCCGCAGGAACTGCTCGACGCGGGCAAGGCATTCGGCTCCTCGCGCCGCCAGTTGCTGACACGAATCGAACTGCCCTACGCCATGCCAAGCATCGCGGCCGGTATCACCCAGTGCATCATGCTGTCGCTGTCGATGGTGGTGATTGCGGCGCTGGTCGGTGCCGACGGTCTGGGCAAACCTGTGGTCAACGCATTGAACACCGCTGATATCGCCCTGGGCTTCGAAGCCGGTCTGGCGATCGTACTGCTGGCCATCATGCTCGACCGCATCTGCAAACAACCCGAAGGCAAGGTAGGGTCCGACGCATGAGTATCATCAAATTCGACAAGGTAGACGTCATCTTCTCCAGGGACCCGCGTGAGGCCCTGAAGCTGCTGGACGAAGGCCTGACGCGTGACCAGATCCTCAAGAAAACCGGGCAGATCGTAGGGGTGGAAAACGCCACTCTGGAAATCGAGAAAGGCGAAATCTGCGTACTGATGGGCCTGTCCGGCTCCGGCAAATCCAGCCTGCTGCGCTGCATCAACGGTCTGAATACCGTGAGCCGCGGCTCGCTGTTCGTCGAGCATGAAGGCTCGCAGATCAATATTGCCAGTTGCTCGGCGGCAGAGCTGAAGATGATGCGCACCAAGCGCATCGCCATGGTCTTTCAGAAGTTCGCCCTGATGCCTTGGCTGACGGTACGTGAAAACATCAGTTTCGGTTTGGAAATGCAGGGTCGCCCTGAGAAGGAACGACGCAAGCTGGTGGACGAGAAGCTGGAACTGGTCGGCCTGACGCAATGGCGCAACAAGAAGCCGGACGAGCTTTCCGGTGGCATGCAGCAACGCGTGGGCCTGGCCCGTGCGCTGGCCATGGACGCGGACATCCTGCTGATGGACGAACCGTTCTCGGCGCTCGACCCGTTGATCCGCCAAGGTCTGCAGGACGAACTGCTGGCGCTGCAAAGCAAGCTGAGCAAGACCATTGTGTTCGTCAGCCATGACCTGGATGAGGCGCTGAAACTGGGCAGCCGCATCGCGATCATGAAAGACGGCCGCATCGTTCAGTACAGCGTGCCGGAGCAGATCGTGCTCAACCCGGCGGATGAATACGTGCGCACCTTCGTCGCGCATACCAATCCGCTGAACGTGCTGTGCGGCCGCAGCCTGATGCGCACGGTGGACCAGTGCACCCGAGTCAACGGCTCGGTATGCCTGGATCCGGGTGGTGATTCCTGGCTGGATCTGGCCGACGGCAATGTCATCAAAGGCGCACGTCAGGGCACCGGCACGCTGGACCTGCAGAACTGGACCCCGGGCCAGGACGTCAACACCCTCGACCGCCGCCCGACCCTCGTGCACTCCAACATCGGCATGCGCGACGCCTTGCAGATCCGCTACCAGACCGGCAACAAACTGGTGCTGCAGGATGGCAATCAGGTCGTCGGCATCCTTGGCGATACCGAGCTGTATCACGCGCTGCTGGGCAAGAATCACGGCTGAACGATCAGCGATCTCCAGCACACCGATCGTGCCCATGCTCCGCGCTCAGCGTTATACATAAATCCTCCTGGAGGAATACGATGTTGATCGTTCCCACGCTCTGCGTGGGAATGCCTCCCAGGACGCTCCGCGTCCGCTCTCGAATGTGGCGCAGATGCGCGCCCAGGCTCCAGCGTTTCCACGTCATGCGCTCGGCTCACTTAATCCGCAATCTGTGCCATTTGTGACGCGGAGCGTCACGGGAGGCATGCCCACGCGGAGCGATGGGCACGATCAGTGGACACGCCTGTCATTTTTTATTGATTGATCGTTCAATTAAAAATCTTTAGACTGTGCCAGCCATTTCGGTATAACGATCACTTCAGCCACTCGGGAGAATCGCGTTTATGCCAAAGGTCGGCATGCAACCCATCCGCCGCCAACAGTTGATCCAGGCCACGCTTACCGCGGTCGATCAGGTCGGCATGGGCGACGCCAGTATTGCGTTGATCGCCCGTCTTGCAGGCGTTTCGAACGGCATCATCAGTCACTACTTTCAGGACAAGAACGGCCTGATCGCAGCCACCATGCGCCATCTGATGAATGCACTGATACAGACCGTCAGGGACCGCCGTCAGGCCCTGACCGACGACAGCCCGCGTGCGCATCTGCAAGTGATCATCGAAGGCAACTTCGACGCCAGCCAGGTCAACGGCCCGGCCATGAAAACCTGGCTCGCCTTCTGGGCAACCAGCATGCATCACCCGTCGCTGCACCGTTTGCAGCGCATCAACGACCATCGTCTGTATTCGAACCTGTGTTGTCAGTTCCGCCGCGCGTTGCCGCTGGAACAGGCACGCAATGCGGCCCGCGGGCTCGCAGCCCTGATTGATGGGCTGTGGCTGAGAGGCGCGCTGTCAGGCGATGCATTCGACACCGAGCAAGCGCAACGGATCGCTTACGAATACATGGATTTTCAATTGGCGAAATCGGCGAACTGAGCGCTTTCGAAGCGCCATCACCGAACGACTGAAACGCCGTGTTGCCCAATGTTTCCGGCACACAGAATCAGTCATCGCCTCCCCCACTGAATTTGCGAGGACTTTATGGCCCGTTTTGAATTGCAAAAACTCTACATCGACGGCGGTTATGTCGATGCCAGCAACACCGAGACCTTCGACTCCATCAACCCGGCGAACGGCGAAGTACTGGCCAAGATCCAGCGCGCCAGCAAGGAAGATGTCGAGCGCGCCGTGGTCGCCGCCGAAAAGGGCCAGAAAATCTGGGCCGCCATGACCCCAGTCGAGCGTTCGCGCATCCTGCGTCGTGCCGTGGACATCCTGCGTGAGCGCAACGATGAACTGGCCGCTCTGGAAACCCTGGACACCGGCAAGGCCATCTCGGAAACCCGTTACGTCGACATCGTCACCGGCGCTGACGTGCTGGAATATTACGCAGGTCTGGTGCCCGCCATCGAAGGCGAACAGATCCCGCTGCGCGACTCCTCCTTTGTCTACACCCGCCGCGAGCCGCTGGGTGTGGTGGCCGGGATCGGCGCGTGGAACTACCCGATCCAGATCGCCCTGTGGAAATCCGCACCGGCGCTGGCGGCAGGCAACGCGATGATCTTCAAGCCAAGTGAAGTCACCTCGCTGACCACCTTGAAACTGGCTGAAATCTACACCGAAGCGGGCGTCCCGAATGGCGTGTTCAACGTGCTGACCGGCAGCGGCCGTGAAGTCGGCACCTGGATCACCGAGCACCCGCGCATCGAGAAAGTCTCCTTTACCGGCGGCACCGACACCGGCAAGAAAGTCATGGCCAGTGCCTCGAGCTCGTCGCTCAAGGAAGTGACCATGGAGCTGGGCGGCAAGTCGCCGCTGATCGTGTTCGACGACGCCGATCTGGATCGTGCTGCCGACATCGCCATGATGGCCAACTTCTACAGCTCGGGTCAGGTCTGCACCAACGGCACCCGCGTGTTCGTGCCGAACGCACTGAAAGCCGAGTTCGAAGCAAAGATCCTCGAGCGCGTGAAGCGTATTCGTGCCGGTAACCCGGAAGACGAAAACATCAACTTCGGCCCGCTGGTCAGCTTCGAGCATATGGAAAGCGTGCTGGGCTACATCGCCAAGGGCAAGGAACAGGGCGCACGCCTGCTGTGTGGCGGCGAGCGGCTGACTGGCGGTGAGTTCGCCAAAGGCGCCTATGTCGCGCCGACCGTGTTCACCGACTGCACCGACGAGATGACCATCGTGCGCGAAGAGATCTTCGGCCCGGTGATGAGCATCCTCGGCTACGACACCGAAGACGAAGTGGTCCGTCGCGCCAACGACACCGATTTCGGCCTGGCAGCCGGCATCGTGACCCGCGACCTCAACCGCGCACACCGTGTGATCCATCTGCTGGAAGCCGGTATCTGCTGGATCAACGCCTGGGGCGAGTCGGCAGCGCAAATGCCGGTCGGCGGTTACAAGCAGTCGGGCGTGGGCCGTGAAAACGGTATCAGCTCGCTGGCCCAGTACACCCGGATCAAGTCGGTACAGATCGAGCTGGGTGACTACGCGTCGGTTTTCTGAGGTTCGTTGAGTTGAATTTCGTCTGAGGCGAGGCCTTCGCGAGCGAGCTCGTGAATGGCCCGCCTCAAGTAGCGCACTGGCATGGGGTGCCAGGGGTCGAGCCACAAGCTGCTTGACCCGCGCTGATTTGCATTTGCCCCACCTACCTTGAAGAGGGCGCATTTATGTCCCGGGAATTCGATTACATCATCATTGGTGCCGGTTCGGCCGGTAATACTCTGGCAGCCCGTCTGACCGAAGACGAAGGCGTCACCGTTCTGCTGCTGGAAGCCGGCGGCCCGGACTATCGTCTGGACTTCCGTACCCAGATGCCTGCCGCACTGGCGTTCCCGCTGCAGGGCCGCCGCTACAACTGGGCCTACGAGACCGAGCCAGAGCCGCACATGAACAACCGCCGTATGGAATGCGGTCGCGGCAAGGGCCTTGGCGGCTCGTCGTTGATCAACGGCATGTGCTACATCCGTGGCAACGCAATGGACTATGACGGCTGGGCGAAAGAACCGGGTCTGGAAGACTGGAGCTACCTCGATTGCCTGCCGTATTTCCGCAAGGCAGAGACCCGCGACATCGGCGCCAACGATTATCACGGCGGCGAAGGTCCGGTCAGTGTGACCACGCCCAAGGCAGGCAACAACCCGTTGTTCCATGCCATGGTCGAGGCCGGTGTACAGGCTGGTTATCCGCGCACCGATGACCTGAACGGCTATCAGCAGGAAGGCTTCGGTCCGATGGACCGTACCGTGACGCCCAAGGGCCGTCGCGCCAGCACGGCGCGCGGCTATCTGGACGAAGCGAAAAAGCGCTCGACGCTGAACATCGTCACTCACGCGCTGACTGACCGCATCCTGTTCGAAGGCAAGCGTGCCGTCGGCGTCGCATATCTGGTCGGCGACAGCGACACCCGCCATGAAGCTCGTGCACGCAAGGAAGTCCTGCTGTGCGGTGGCGCGATTGCCTCGCCGCAGATCCTGCAACGCTCCGGCGTCGGCCCTGCCGAATTGCTGAACAAGCTGGACATTCCAGTGGTTCACGACCTGCCGGGCGTCGGCCAGAACCTTCAGGATCACCTGGAGATGTACCTGCAGTACGCCTGCACTCAGCCGGTGTCGCTCTACCCTTCCCTGATGTGGTGGAACCAGCCTGCAATTGGTGCGGAGTGGATGTTCCTCGGCACCGGCATCGGCGCCAGCAACCAGTTCGAAGCCGGTGGTTTCATCCGTTCGAGCGAAGCGTTCGAGTGGCCGAACATTCAGTATCACTTCCTGCCGGTAGCCATTAACTACAACGGTACGAAGGGTGTGCAGGAGCATGGTTTCCAGGCACACGTCGGTTCGATGCGTTCGCCAAGCCGTGGCCGTGTGCACGTCAAGTCCAAGGACCCCCGCGAGTACCCGAGCATCCTGTTCAATTACATGGCGTCCGATCAGGACTGGCAGGAATTTCGCGACGGCATCCGCCTGACCCGCGAAATCATGCAGCAGCCTGCGCTGGATCCGTACCGTGGCCGCGAAATCAGCCCGGGTATTGATGTGCAGTCGGACGAGGCGCTGGACCAGTTCGTGCGTGAACACGCCGAGACGGCCTATCACCCTTCGTGCTCCTGCAAGATGGGCACCGACGAAATGGCCGTGGTCGATGGCCAGGGCCGTGTGCATGGCATGCAGAGCCTGCGTGTGGTGGATGCGTCGATCATGCCGATCATCACAACCGGCAACCTGAACGCCCCCACGATCATGATCGCCGAGAAAATCGCCGACAAGATCCGCGGCCGCCAGCCCCTGCCGCGCAGCACTGCAGACTACTTCGTGGCGGGCGACAAGCCAGCACGTGGCAAGCCGCTGCGCGAAATCAGCCATCAGGCCTGAACCACTGATGATCGTGCTCCGCGTCGTACTCAAGACCGGACGCAGAGCGTCCTGAGAGGCGTTAGGGAACGATCTTCTGACCGTTCATGATAGTGCCCATGCTCCGCGTGGGCATGCAGCCCGGGACGCTCCGCGTCCCATTCGGGAACAGACGCAGAGCTCCACACCAGGATCACGCAAGCGTCTATCTCAACCCAACGGGTGCAGCACGGCCCGTCCTCGGGTTAATCTCAGTCTTCAAGGCAATCGGTCCACAAGACCGTCCGGACTTCACCGACCGCCCTCAAGAAGGAGCTTGTCTGCATGTTCGATTTCTCCGCTCAGCTCAAGCAGCGGTTTGCTGCCCTCAAGAGCGATGCACAATTCTTTTCCGTGCGTTATGTCCGTCGAAACGGCCAGCGTCTGTCTGTGCGCAAGAACGTGGCCGAGCCGCCTTCGCTGTTCACCGATGAAGGCGCGATGCTGACGGTTCGCCTCAATGGCGTTGAAACCTACGCCGCGACCCATGACATATCTCAGAACGGCCTGCAGGCTGCCCTGCATCAGGCCGAGGCCATGGCCCGCCGTCTGGCGCCGCATGCGCTGCTGGACCTGAGTGCACAACCCGTGTCCACCGCAAAGGCCGACTACTTCTCGCCAAACTTCAACCAGGCGTTCCCGCCGCTGAGCGACTGCATCGGTCTGCTGATGAGCGAGTCCACGGCCGTCCCGAAAGACGAACGGTTGGTCAACTGGCAGGCCGAGTTGGGGCTGGAGACCGTCGAGCAGATCTACTTCAACACCGCCGGTGCCGAGCTGCGCCAGGCGCAGCGCTTTGTCTTTCCGGGCATGAGCGTCACGGCCTACGACGGAAGCGACAGCCAGACCCGCAGCCTGGGCGGTCAGAATTTCGGCCAGCAGGGCGGCGTTGAAGTGCTGAGCAACTGCGGTTTGATCGGCGCGGCAGCGACAGTCGCCGATCAGGCGTTGCAGTTGATTCTGGCCCCCAACACACCGTCCGGCCCGCGCGACCTACTGTTGATGCCGGACCAGATGGTGCTGCAGATTCACGAGTCCATCGGCCACCCGCTGGAGCTGGACCGGATCCTGGGCGATGAGCGCAATTACGCAGGCACCAGCTTCGTCAAAATGTCGGACTTCGGCACCCTGCAGTACGGCTCCAACCTGCTCAACGTGACGTTCGACCCGGACATCCCCGAGCAGCTCGCCAGTTACGGCCATGACGACGAAGGCACGGCGGCCAGCAAGCAATTCCTGATCCGCGACGGCCTGCTGCAACGCCCGCTGGGTGGCGCACTGTCGCAATACCGCAGCGGCCTGGACGGCGTGGCCAACAGCCGCGCCAGCAACTGGAACCGTCCGCCCATCGATCGCATGGCCAACCTGAACATCGAGCCGGGCGATCAATCGATGGACAGCCTGATCGGCAACATCGAGCACGGCATTCTGATGTCGAGCAACCGTTCGTGGTCCATCGACGACGCGCGCAACAAATTCCAGTTCGGCTGCGAATGGGGCCAATTGATCGAGAACGGCGAACTCAAGAGCGTGGTGAAGAACCCCAACTATCGGGCGATCTCTGCACGCTTCTGGAAAAGCCTCAGCGCCGTGGGCGATGCCAGCACCTTCAAAGTGCTGGGCACGCCAAACTGCGGCAAGGGTGAGCCTAACCAGGTGATCCGGGTCGGCCACGCGACGCCCGCGTGTGTCTTCAGCCAGGTGGATGTGTTTGGAGGAGATGCCTGATGGCTCAGCAACAGCAATTCGAAGCACTGGTCGCCTTGCTCAAGGCGGCCATCCGCCCGACCGAACAGTTCACCCTGGCCTATGACGCCGAGGCGTCGGACTTCATCCGCTTCAACCACGGCCAGGTGCGCCAGGCAGGGCAAGTGCAGCAAGCCATTTTGAGCTTGAAGCTGATCGATGACGGCCGCCACGCCAATCTGGAAGTCACGTTGTCCGGCGATACAGACACCGATGCGCAACGTTTGACCGATGCTCTGCAGCAACTGCGCGAAACGCTGCCACTGCTGTCGAAGGACCCGTATCTGTTGCCCAACACGCAGCCGTGGCAGAGCAATAACGTTCAGGAAAATCCGCTGCCTGACAGCGGGCAGGTCGTGGAACGGATCAGCGAACTGGCTCAAGGGCTGGATCTGGTCGGTTTCTACGCCTCAGGCCCGCTGTACCGAGGGTTCGCCAGTTCATGGGGTGCGCTGGGCTGGCATCAGGCCAACAGCTTCAACTTCGACTGGAGCCTGTTTCACGAAAACGGTCAGGCCGTGAAAGCCAACTATGCCGGTCACGACTGGGACAACGAGGCGTTCACGCGCCGCTTCGAGCAGGCCCGCGAGCAGCTGGATTATCTGAGTCGCCCGCTGCATACCCTCGAACCCGGACAGTACCGCGCCTATCTCGCTCCGGCGGCGCTGGACGAAGTCATCGGCATGCTGAGCTGGGGCGGGTTTTCCGCGCAGGCGATTGCCAGCAAGCGCAGCCCGTTGCAGCGCCTGTACAACGGCGACGCGCAGTTCAGTCCCTTGGTCAGCATCGAGGAGAAGGTCAGCGGTTCTTTGTCGCCTGCGTTCTCCCGTGAGGGCTATCCGCGCAAGGATCTGACCCTCGTCGCGGGCGGCAAGGCGGGCGAGCAACTGGTGGATTCCAGCAGCGCCGCCGAATACGACTTGCAGGCCAACGGTGCCGACTACGGCGAATGGCCCAGCGCCCTGGCCATTGCCGGCGGTTCGCTGGAGCTGGATCAGGTGCTGCAAAAGCTGGGCACCGGGCTGTACATCAGCAACCTCTGGTACCTGAATTTTTCCGATCAGGCTGCAGGCCGTCTGACCGGCATGACGCGTTTTGCGACCTTCTGGGTCGAGGATGGCAAAATCGTCGCGCCGGTCAGCACCATGCGTTTCGACGACAGTGCTTACAGCCTGCTGGGCAGCGCACTGGAAGATCTGACGCATGAAAGGGAACTCATTCTGCAATCGAGCACCTACAGTCAGCGCCAGACAGGATCCATTCAATTGCCGGGTGCTTTGATCAGCCGACTGACCCTCACGTTGTAAAAAGGAGCTTATGGCCAACTCTGCCACGCACGTCATGGACGACAAGACCCTGCGCTGGATGCCCTGGGTCATCGCCATCGCGTTCTTCATGCAAAGCCTGGACGGCACGATTCTCAACACTGCCCTGCCGTCCATGGCCAACTCACTGGCCGAAGATCCACTGCGCATGCAGTCGGTGGTCATCGCCTACATGCTGACCATTGCGCTGCTGATCCCGGCGTCGGGCTGGATTGCCGACCGATTCGGGATCAAGCGGATCTTCTTCAGCGCCATCCTGCTGTTCAGCTTCGGATCGCTGTTGTGTGCGCTGTCCAACTCGCTGAGCATGCTGGTGGGTGCGCGGGTGATCCAGGGGCTGGGCGGCGCGCTGATGGTGCCCATCGGGCGGCTGATCGTGCTGCGGGTTTACCCACGCTCGGAGCTGGTAAGGATCATGGGGTTCATCACGGTGCCGGGGCTCATCGGTCCGTTGCTCGGTCCGACGATGGGCGGCTGGATGGTCGAATACCTGAGCTGGCACTGGATCTTCCTGCTGAACATTCCGGTCGGAATCATCGGCTGCTATGCGGTCAAGCACTTCATTCCAGACATTCCCGGCGGCGGTCGCACCCGCTTCGACGGGGTCGGGTTCATGCTGTTCGGCGCGGCCATGGTGCTGATCACTATTGCCTTGGAAGGTCTGGGCGAATTGCACCTGCCGCACATGCGCGTGGTGCTGTTGCTGTTCGCCGGCATGGGCTGTCTGGCGGCGTACTGGCTGCGGGCCGGGCATATCGACGCGCCGCTGTTCGCGCCCTCCCTGTTTCGTACGCGCACGTTCGCGGTCGGCATCATGGGCAACCTGTTCGCGCGACTCGGCAGCGGCGCACTGCCGTTTCTGGTGCCGTTGCTGCTTCAGGTCGCACTGGGCTACTCGCCGTCCGAGGCGGGCATGAGCATGCTGCCGCTGGCCGCTGCCGGGATGTTCGCCAAGACCGTGGCGCGCTGGCTGATCGAGCACCTGGGCTATCGCACCCTTCTGACCAGCAACACGCTGCTGCTGGGCTTGCTGCTGGCGAGTTTCGCACTGGTCGAGGTGGACACGCCTTACTGGGTGTTGCTGGTGCATCTGGGGCTTCTGGGCGCGGTGAACTCGCTGCAATTCACAGCGATGAACACCGTGACCCTGATCGATCTGGATGACGCCAGCGCCGCCAGCGGCAACAGCCTGCTATCGGTGGTGGCGCAACTGGCGCTGAGCCTGGGGGTGGCGAGCGCTGCCGCCTTGCTGGGCGGATTCAGTGACGAGGTGGCGACAGGCGAAGTCAGCGACGTGCTGGGCGCGTTCCACATGACCTTCCTGAGCGTCGGCATCCTGGCGATGTTCGCGGCGGGGATCTTCCTGCAACTGCCTGCTAACGAGGGGCGCAAGAAGGTGGTGTGAGTGGATCCGCGCCGCGTCCTGAGAGGCGTTACCACGCAGAGCGCTTGGCGTTATACACAAGTCCGCCTCAACACTGATCGTGCCCATCGCTCCGCGTGGGCATGCATCCCGTGACGCTCCGCGTCACAAATGGCACAGATTGCGGATTCAGTGAGCCGAGCGCATGACGTGGATAACGCTGGAGCTTGTCCGTGCATCTGCGCCACATTCAAGAGCGGACGCGGAGCGTCCTGGGAGGCATTCCCACGCGGAGCGTAGGAACGATCAGCGTGATCTCAAGCACGCCGATCATGCCCATGCTTGTGCTCAGCGTTATACCCGAGTCTTGCCACGACCACGGACGGTGGGAACGATCATCACCGGGCACTGAACAGCACGCCAATAAGCCATTTATCGACATCGCCATCTGAGCCGCCCCCCGGACCTGATACACTGCGCGACATTTTTGTTTTGCAGGTCCATCGTCGTGACAAACACCGCTTTCAATACTCTGCCTCTGTCCGCTGCCATGCTGGCTAACCTGGAGTCGCTTGGTTATGCCGAAATGACACCGATTCAGGCGCAGAGCCTGCCGGTGATCCTCAAGGGCATGGACCTGATCGCTCAGGCCAAGACCGGTAGCGGCAAGACCGCCGCCTTCGGCATCGGGCTGCTGAACCCGATCAACCCGCGCTTCTTCGGCTGTCAGGCACTGGTCATGTGCCCGACCCGCGAGCTGGCCGATCAGGTGGCCAAGGAAATCCGTCGTCTGGCGCGTTCGGAAGACAACATCAAGGTGCTGACCCTGTGTGGCGGCGTGTCGTTCGGCCCGCAGATCGGTTCGCTGGAGCACGGCGCGCACATCATCGTCGGCACGCCGGGCCGCATCCAGCAGCACTTGCGCAAAGGCTCACTGGTGCTGGACGGCCTGAACACGCTGATCCTCGATGAAGCCGACCGCATGCTGGACATGGGTTTCTACGACGCCATCGCCGACATCATCGAACAGACCCCACAGCGTCGTCAGACGCTGTTGTTCTCGGCCACCTACCCGGTCGGGATCAAGCAGCTGTCCTCGAAGTTCATGCGCGACCCGCAAACCGTGAAGGTCGAGGCGCTGCACGCTGACAGCCAGATTGAGCAGATTTTCTACGAAATCTCCCCCGAGCAGCGTCTGGAAGCGGTGGTCAAGGTGCTGGGTCATTTCCGCCCGACCTCCTGCGTCGCGTTCTGCTTCACCAAGCAGCAGGTTCAGGAAGTCGTTGATCACCTGACCGCCAAGGGCATGTCCGCCGTCGGCCTGCACGGCGATCTGGAGCAGCGCGACCGTGATCAGGTGCTGGCGATGTTCGCCAACCGCAGCACCTCGGTGCTGGTCGCAACGGACGTGGCGGCACGCGGTCTGGACATCGATGCGCTGGACATGGTGGTCAACGTCGAACTGGCACGCGATTCGGAAATCCATATCCACCGCGTAGGCCGGACCGGTCGTGCAGGCGAGAAAGGCATCGCGGTCAGCCTCGTGGCGCCGTCGGAAAGCCAGCGCGCCCGTGCCATCGAAGAGCTGCAGAAAGCACCCTTGAACTGGCAGCAATACGACCAGCTGAGCATCAAGGAAGGCGGCAAGCTGCTGCCCGCCATGACCACGCTGTGCATCGGCTCGGGTCGCAAGGACAAACTGCGTCCAGGCGACATCCTCGGCGCGCTGACAGGCGAAGCCGGCATTCCGGGCACCCAGGTCGGCAAGATCGCGATCTTCGATTTCCAGGCCTATGTGGCGGTCGAGCGCAGCATGGCCAAACAGGCGCTGGAGCGCCTGAACAACGGCAAGATCAAAGGCAAGTCGCTGCGCGTACGGATTCTGTAACCTTTACCGACGATGATCGTGCCCACGGCAAGCGTGGGCACGCAGCCCGTGACGCTCTGCGTCATTTCAAGAAGCGGACGCGCAGCGTCCATGCAGGCGATTCCCGAGGACCATGCTGTGCCCGTTACTGACGTTGTAATCATCGGCGCTGGCGCCGCAGGTTTGATGTGTGCGTTTACCGCTGCCAGTCGCGGGCGCAAGGTGATGCTGATTGATCACGCCAACAAACCCGGCAAGAAGATCCTCATGTCCGGTGGCGGGCGCTGCAACTTCACTAACCTGTACACCGAGCCTGCCAACTTCCTCTCGCAGAATGCGCACTTCTGCAAGTCGGCGCTGGCACGCTATACCCAGTGGGATTTCATCGAGATGGTCGCCAGACATGGCGTGCCCTATCACGAGAAAAAGCTCGGCCAACTTTTCTGCGACAACAAGTCCAGCGACATTCTGGAAATGCTGCTGGAGGAATGCCGACAGGCAGGTGCCAGCCTGCACATGGACACCTCGGTGCAGCAGATCGAAAAGACCGATTCGGGCTACCGTCTGCAAACCACGCTCGGCACGCTGGATTGCCAATCACTGGTGATCGCCACCGGCGGGCTGTCGATTCCGACACTGGGCGCGACCGGCTTCGGCTATCAGGTCGGCAAGCAATTCGGTCACACGCTGCTGCCGACGCGCGCAGGCCTCGTGCCGTTCACCATCACCGATCAGCTCAAGGCGCTGTGCACCGAGTTGTCGGGCACCTCGGTGGATTGTCTGGTGAGCTGCAACGACACCAGCTTCCGCGAGAACATTCTGTTCACCCATCGCGGCCTCAGTGGTCCGGCAATTCTGCAGATTTCGTCGTTCTGGCAGCCCGGCGATACCGTGGAAATCAACCTGCTGCCCGATCACGACGTGCCAGCCTGGCTGGCGCAGCAACAGGCCGAACGCCCCAACAGTGAGCTGAAAACACTGCTGGGCGAGATCTTCACCAAGAAGATGGCCAACCTGATCGCCGAGCACTGGTTCGTCTCCAAACCGATGAAGCAGTACACCCACGCCGAACTTGCCGACATCGCCGAGAAACTGGCGAGCTGGCAGGTCATTCCGGCGGGGACCGAAGGTTACCGCACCGCCGAGGTCACGCTGGGTGGGATCGACACACGTGAAGTGTCTTCCAAGACCATGGAGTCGCTGAAATCGCCCGGCCTGTATTTTGTCGGCGAAGTGCTGGACGTCAGCGGCCACCTGGGCGGCTTCAATTTCCAATGGGCGTGGGCATCGGCCTACGCTGCAGCGCAATACGTGTGACGCAACACTGAATGCCGGTATAAATTTTGCGAGTCGGATGTACAGCCAGCCGTTTGGTCTGTACATATCCTCCTGCAGGATCGATTAATTGAGCACAAGGCCTTCAGCTAATTCATGGCATCGAAATCGCTTCGTCATACGTTCCGCCGTTTGTGGGCGCTGGATAAATTCAGTTATAGCGTTCGAGTCTTCATTGCCCTGACCGGCAGCATGGCGCTGTGCTGGTATCAGAACGAAATGGGTCTGCTGATCCCGCTGTTCCTGGGGATTATCGCCAGCGCCCTGGCCGAGACCGACGACAGCTGGCAGGGCCGCCTCAACGCGCTGGCCGTGACGCTGGTGTGTTTCAGCATTGCCGCCCTCGCCGTCGAATTACTGTTCCCCTACCCATGGCTGTTCGTCTGCTCGCTGGCGCTGGCCAGCTTCTGCCTGACCATGCTCGGCGCGCTGGGCGAACGCTACGGCGCGATTGCCTATGGCACACTGATTCTGTCGGTCTATACCATGATCGGCGTGGATCAGCGCGGCGGTGAGGTACTGGATTTCTGGCATGAACCGATGCTGCTGGTCGCCGGTGCCGCGTGGTACGGCCTGCTGTCGGTGGTGTGGCAGATGCTGTTTTCCAACCAGCCCGTGCAGCAGGCGCTTGCCCGCCTGTTTCGCGAACTGGGGCAGTACCTGAAGCTCAAATCGACGCTGTTCGAGCCCATCCGTACCCTGAACGTGGAAGCCCGGCGTCTTGAACTGGCGCAGCAGAATGGCAAGGTGGTCGCCGCACTGAACGCGACCAAGGAAATCATTCTGCACCGGGTCGGCAGCGGTCGGCCCGGCTCGAAAGTCAGCCGCTACCTGAAGCTGTATTTCATCGCTCAGGACATCCATGAGCGCGCCAGCTCGTCGCACTACCCCTACAACTCCTTGACCGACGCGTTTTTCCACAGCGACGTGCTGTTCCGCTGCCAGCGCCTGCTGCGCCAGCAAGGCAGTGCGTGCCAGGCGCTGTCGGAATCCATCCAGTTGCGTCAGCCGTTCGTCTACGACCCCAATTTTGCCGAGGCCATGGAAGACCTGCACGCCTCACTCGAACACCTGCGCATCCAGAGCAACCCGGCCTGGCGAGGACTGTTGCGCTCGTTGCGCGCCCTGGCCGCCAACCTCACCACCCTGGACCGGTTGATCAGCGACGCCAGCAACCCGGATGCCTTGGCCGACGCGACCGACAGCAGTCTGTTGGACCGCTCGCCGCGCAACCTGAAGGATGTCTGGACGCGCCTGCGCCTGCAGATGACCCCGACTTCGCTGCTGTTTCGACACGCACTGCGCCTGCCACTGGCCCTGACGATCGGCTACGCGATGGTGCATCTGATTCACCCTTCGCAGGGCTACTGGATCATTCTGACCACGGTCTTCGTCTGCCAGCCAAGCTACGGCGCGACCCGGCGCAAACTCGGGCAGCGGATCATCGGCACGGCCATCGGCCTGACCGTCGGTTGGGTGTTGTTCGATCTGGTCACCAGCCCGATTCTGCAATCGATGTGCGCAGTGCTGGCCGGCGTGGTGTTCTTCGTCAACCGGACCACGCGCTACACGCTGTCGACGGCAGCGATCACGGTCATGGTGCTGTTCTGCTTCAATCAGGTGGGCGACGGCTACGGCCTTTTCCTGCCACGCCTGTTCGATACGCTGCTGGGCAGCCTGATCGCAGGCCTTGCCGTGTTCCTGTTCCTGCCGGACTGGCAGGGACGACGCCTGAACAAGGTGCTGGCCAATACCCTGACATGCAACAGTACCTACCTGCGTCAGATCATGCAGCAGTACGCCAAGGGCAAGAGCGACGATCTCGCGTACCGACTGGCACGGCGTAACGCCCACAACGCCGATGCAGCGCTGTCGACGACGCTGGCCAACATGCTCATGGAACCGGGACACTTCCGCAAGGAAGCCGACGTCGGATTCCGTTTTCTGGTGCTGTCGCACACGCTATTGAGCTATCTGTCAGGCCTGGGTGCGCACCGGGATACACAGTTGCCCAGCGATGTTCACGAACACTTGATTGACGGTGCAGGTGCCAGACTGGCCGCCAGCATCGACGAAATTGCCCGCGGTCTCGCCGAGAAACAAAGCGTCGCCGTGCAGAGCGATGAAGAAGAGGCGTTGGCCGCGCAGCTTGAGCAGATCCCGGAAGAGATGGATGAAAGCCAGCGACTGGTGCAGACCCAGCTCGCGTTGATCTGTCGCCAGCTCGCACCACTGCGCACCCTCGCTGCTCACTTGATCAAAGCGCCGCAGGCTGTCCCAGACCATGCCGTCTGAACAGCTCGTCGTAACTGCCGTCAGCTTTCATGGCGGCAATTTCCCGGTCGAAATCCGCAACGATTTCGGCATGCCTGGGGTTCTTCAGGCTGACCAGAATATGCAGGCCGTTCTCGCTCACTGAGCCGGGCAGAAATTCTACCCTGTCACGTACGTCCTCTGCTTCCAGCGACAGGTTGTAGCGGGCCACGTATTCGTCCTCAATCGCCAGGTCCACACGCTCGGCCGCCAGCATGCGAATCGCCATGGAGAAACTCTGCACCGGTATCTTTTGCAGAAGCGAGTCGTTGTCGAACTCAGGCGAGTAGGCATAGCCGCGTACGATGGCGATCATGTAGGCATGCAGTTGCTGATGAGTCTGCGGCGCGATGGGCGAATCCTTGCGCTTGAGCAGGCGTATGCGATTGACCAGATAAGGCTGGGAAAACTGCCCGATCAAATTTCTGTCCTCGCTGAACCAGGCATTCACCAGCACATCCTGACGCCCCTCGCTCAGGGCCAGCAGGGCTCTTGCCCAAGGCACCTGCTGATACTCGACCGTGTAACCGGCACGCTTGAGTGCGGTGCTGACAATGTCGGTCGCAAGCCCGCCATTTTGCAGCAGGGCGTCGGTGAAAGGTGGCCATGGGTCGGCAACGATGCGCAGTCTTTCGGCAGCGCCCGCTGATGCCATCGCCAACACCACCAGCAACCCCAACACTTGAAGCAGGTACGGCATGCTTTGATTCCTGAAAGGACGGCTTGCCGGGTCAAGACCTGACTACGGCGAGTCCACCCTTTATAAGGATGACTCTGAGCCTGAGTGAAGACCCAAAACAGTCATTAAACAAGTCAAAAGCGGGCAGCGACGCTCACTTCGTCGCGGCGCAGGATCAGCGTGTCTGCAGGCAATCAGGCGGGCCGCTGTTGCGATGCCCCCGGGAACGATATTCATCTCAGTGTCAGCGTTTATTGGGAATGACGCCAGATGCGTTTAGACTTCGCTTCTGGTTTCTCTGCGAGTCGGCAACATGTCTATCAAATGGATCTGCAAACACCACACCGAGCTGAACGTACAGCAGCTTTACGCCGTGCTGAAACTGCGCGCCGAGGTGTTCGTGGTGGAACAGCAATGTGTGTACCTGGACGTCGACGGACAGGACCTGACAGGTGACACCTGCCACCTGATGGCATGGCAGGAAGACCAACTGGTCGCGTACCTGCGCTTGCTCGACCCCATCCAGCAGGGCGGCGACGTGACCATCGGCCGAGTGGTCACGGCACCCTCGATTCGCAGCAAAGGCATCGGCCACGAACTGATGGTTCAGGCACTGGAACACGCCGAACGCAAATGGCCCGACCAGCCCATCTACCTGTCGGCGCAGGCGCACCTGCAGGGCTACTACAGCCGTTATGGCTTCGACCCGGTGGGCGAGGTCTATCTCGAAGACGACATCCCGCACATCGGCATGCGTCGGGATCTGGAGTGAGGGCAGTTGGTCTGCGTCGGTTACAAATCTGGCGATCCAGTGAGACAGCGGCACTGCCGTACTTTTTTGCGCGATAGTGCGGACACCGCCGATTCCGACGTGGGTGAAGGCTGAGTCCTGGCGCTGATTCGGGGGGCAATCGGCATGGATGCCGATTGAGCTGCACTGGGCCATGGATGGCCCATTTGCAGCGACCCCCGAATCAGTGTCAGGACGAAGGAATCCCGGCGAAGCCGGGGCCGGAACCGGAGCGAAGGACTTTGGCTACTTTGGTCCCTCAAAGTAGCGCGCCGTAAGGGCGCAAAGGTGACCTGAGCCGGGCGCTCGGCTCACTGAATCCACAGTCTGTGCCATGTGTGACGCGGAGCGTCACGGGAGGCATGCCCACGCGGAGCGATGGGCACGATCAGTGTTGAGGCGGACCTGTGTATCACGCTGAGCGCTCTGGTTGTAACGATCATCAACGCACGCCTCTTTACGGATAACCCAAAACCGCCTTGATCGTGGTCAGGTGATGGGTGATCCAGTCGCGGTCGATGGCGCCCCAGTCGATGATGCGGTATCGCCCGGTAAGGTTGCGGGCACCGTCCTGTTGTTCGAACTCGCACTGAATGTCCAGATCGGCCAAAGCGGCGATGGTGTCCTGGGCGGTGCGGCGAGGCATGCCGGTGACTTTCTCCAGTTCCGGGACGCTGCTGGCGAGCTGGCAGTCGATCAGGTACGCCACGTACAGGCGGCGGTAGAAACTGCTTTTGGTCTTGCTGACCTCCATCGTCGTATCCTTCAATGCATTGTTCAGGTGATCGATCCAGAGACGGATTGCAGGTCGCGGTACGTCAGGTAGACGCGCAAATCGAATTCCAGCTGGTGGTAACCGGGCAGCATGTGTTCACACAACTTGTAGAACGCCTTGTTGTGATCCGACTCACGAAAGTGCGCCAGCTCATGCACCACGATCATTTGCAGAAATTCAGGTGGCGCTTCCTTGAACAGCGACGCCACGCGAATCTCGTTCTTGGCCTTGAGCTTGCCGCCCTGCACTCTTGAAATTTTAGTATGCAAGCCAAGCGCTCGATGGGTCAGGTCAAGACGATTATCGAATAGGACCTTGTCGATACTGGGCGCATTGCGCAGATGATCCTGCTTCAACGCCAGCGCGTAGGCATACAGGGCCTTGTCGCTCTGCACCTGATGACGCGCCGGGTAACGTTGCTGCAGGTAGTCGGCAAGCCGTCCCTGCGCAATCAATTGATGCACTTGATCCTGCAGCGCCTGAGGGTAGGCCTGCAGGTATTTGAGTGGAACGTGACTGGTCATGACGTCGGGGCACGGTGTGAAAGACGCCAGTCTACCGCAATCAGCCCCGTTTCAAGCCTGGCACCTCGAACTGTGCCGGGAAGTGCAGCGCTTCCTCCGCCAGCATCGGATGGGCGACGAAAAAGCCCTGTACGACCTGACAGCCACTGTCGGCCAGCCACTGGTACTGCTCCTGTGTCTCGACGCCTTCGGCAATGATCAGCATGTCGAGATTGCGGGACAGATCAATGATGCTTCGCGCCATCGCAGCCTCTCTCGGCGAGCCCAGAATGTTGGCCACGAAATGCCGGTCAAGCTTCAGGGTGTCCAGTTGCAGGTTGCGCAGATGCGACAGCGAGCACTCGCCGACGCCGAAATCGTCAAGTGCGATGCGCACTCCGATGTCATGCAACTCCGCCAATTGCTTGTGGCTGTGAGAGAGGTTGTGCACCAGCGAGCTTTCGGTGATTTCCACCTCCAGCTGTCCCGGCTTGAGGCCGAAGCGGTCCATGGCACGCTTGAGCTCCGACACCAGATTGGGCATGCAGAACTGCGTGGGGCTGACACAGACGCTCAGCACCACATCGGACGCAAACACGCCAGCCCAGGCCTGCCGCTGCTCGGCGCCCTGATCGAAGATCCAACTGCCCAGCTTGTTGATCAGCCGGGTTTCTTCCAGCAACGGGATGAACAAGGCTGGCGGTACGTCCCCCACCGCAGGGTGCTGCCAGCGCAGCAGCGCCTCAAAGCCACGCAATCTGCCGTCCGCCACATGAATTTGAGGCTGGTAAACGACCGAGAAATCCTTGCCGTCGATGGCCGTGCGTACGCTTTCTTCCAGCATCAGTCGCGAACGGGCACGGCCGTTCATGTTGTGGTCATAGAATCGGTACTGCTGGCGCCCTGCTCGCTTGGCCTCGTACATGGCGATATCCGCAGCGCGCAGCAATCCGTCGAGGTTGGCGCCGCAATCGGGATACGTGGCAATACCCACGCTGGCCCCCATGCTGATCTCCACACCGTCGATGTGCCGGCGACCCGAGACGCGCTCGATGAGTTTTTCCGCAATCTTTGCTGCCTGCTCGGGGTAGTCGAGCCCGTCGATCACCACCGTGAACTCGTCACCGCCGATACGCGCCAGAACGTCATAGGGGCGCATGCTTTCTTTCAGTTGCTCGGCCACCCAGAGCAGAATCTCGTCGCCCGCATCGTGGCCCAGCGCGTCATTGATCTGCTTGAAGCCATCGAGGTCCATGTACAGCACCACGAGGCATTTGCCGACCTGATCATTGCGCCCGAGCATGCCTTCGACAGCCTGATAGAAACCGCGGCGATTGAGCAGCCCGGTCAGGGCATCGGTGACCGCCTGCTTTTCCAGCTGCTGATACAGATCGCGCACCACCGACATATCGAGAACGGTCAGGACCATGGCTTTCTGCTCGGCAGGCAATGCCGCACAGGACAACGCGACCGGCAACTGGCGCCCCTCGGTCGTTCTCAGAACGGCGTCGTGCACGCGATAGGTGTCGGCCCTTCGATAGTGCTTGTAGAAACCCGAGTCCAGCCAGCCTGCTACCTGCGGCTCCTGGATGTAATCCAATACTCGCGTGCCACACAGCTGCTCGACAGTGGCGTTGAGCAGCGAGCAGATGGCCGGGTTGGCGAAGCTGATCACGCCCTGTTCATCCACGACCAGAATGCCTTCGGCCACATTGGCCAGCACCGAGGCATTGAACGCCCGTGCCGATTCCAGCTCCTGCGACAGCGCCTGCAATGCACGACGATTGCGCTGCTGTTCGAGCAGGGTCTGGACCTTGGGCTTGAGTATGTTCGGATCGAAGGGTTTGAACAGGTAGTCCGTCGCGCCGCTGGCGTAACCCTTCTGTACCGCATCCTTGCTCTGCTCGTTGGCGGTGAGAAAAATGATGGGCGTAAGACGGGTACGCTGACTTCCACGCATGAGACGGGCCACTTCAAAGCCGTCCATGTCTGGCATCTGCACATCCAGTAACACCAGATCCACCTCCTGCTCCAGCAGAATGGTGAGGGCCTCCAGGCCCGAGCTGGCCGTGACGATATGCCAGTCTGTCCTTTGCAGGACAGCGCACATCGTTACCAGATTTTCCGGATAGTCATCTACAACCAGTAACACTGAGGAGCCATCGGCTGGCCCGAATTGCGCGCGATCCATGCTGCTTCTCTATCTGTGGTACGACGCCTGAAGCTCAGGAAGACCGTCATACATATGAAATCAACTCTAGCCGCGTCTTGGAAAAAGCAGAAGCTAGCCAGCTGTTTGCCATCATCAAACATACAATTACCCGACTAACGGTCATTTCCTGTAGGCCTTACCCACACTGCCCTGTAGGAAAAGTGACAGCACTTTGACGTCATTCGACCGGCAATTTTGCGTTAACAAATTGTCCTACAACCCGTATAAAGCCACGCTGCAACCCTCTGGCCAGAGGCTTTCCTTGCTGGCAAACAGATATATTCGGATGGACCAAAATGATAGATCTTGCGACGTGGCAACTCAGTATTCCGATAGGCTCTCCGCCCAAGACCATTGAGACCTCACAATTGGTAAAGGGTTACGACGGCAAGTACTTCGAATCCACCTCCAAGTCGATTTTCTTCTGGGCGCCTGTTACGGGTGCCAAAACCGAAAACGCCAAATACGCACGCAGCGAACTTCGTGAAACCTGGCCTGACGGCACCTTGCGTAACTGGATGTACGGGGATGCGGATAATTTCCTGAATGCCACGCTGGAAGTGGATCAGGTGCCATCGTCCGGGAAGATCGTTATCGGTCAGATACACGCATACGAAAGCACCGAGCCGATGCTCAAGGTCGAGTACCAATATAAGGAGCAGGACAAGGCGGGAGATATCGTGGTCAAGGTGCGCAAACGCTTCGACGACGACAAGAGCAAGGTCTACAAGATTGCCGAAGGTGTGCCACTCAACGAGAAATTCAAATACATCATTCACCTGAGCCCCGGCGGCCAGCTGAGCGTCAGCGCACGGGACGTAAACTGGAACACGCAGATCAGCTCAAGCTGGCGAGACAAGCCGCTTTACTTCAAAGCGGGCGTCTACACTCAGGATCACACCGGTTACAGCAGCGAAGGCGGCAAGGCCACGTTCTATAACCTGGACATCGATCACAACAAGACCTGAGCGACACGCACCTGCGCAAACAAAAAGCGGCCCGCACTCACCAGAGCACGGGCCGTTCTTTTTTAACGCCGAATGTTGCGGATCAGCGATTGGCCTGGAAGTCCTTCTCGGCCGCCAGGAAACGCGCCTGCATCGACTCCGAAGCGCCCTTGCCGATCAGGCTGAACAGCACAATGGCAATGCTGGCGAAGATGAAGCCAGGAACGATTTCGTAAAGGCCCATGGTGCTGAACTGCTTCCAGAGCACCACGGTAGCGGCACCGACGATCACACCCGCCAGCGCGCCGTTGCGGGTCATGCCTTTCCACAGTACCGAAATCAGCACCACCGGACCGAATGCTGCACCAAAGCCTGCCCACGCATAGCTCACCAGACCCAGCACACGGTTTTCCGGGTTGGCAGCCAACAGAATGGCGATGATCGCGATCAGCAGCACCATGCCACGGCCGACCCAGACCAGCTCCAGCTGGGAAGCGCCTTTGCGCAGATACGCTTTATAGAAGTCTTCGGTCAACGCACTGGAGCACACCAGCAACTGGCAGCTCAGCGTGCTCATGACCGCCGCAAGAATCGCCGACAGCAACACGCCTGCAACCCACGGATTGAACAGCAGCTTGGCCAGTTCGATGAACACCCGCTCAGGGTTTTCAGTGACAGGACCTGCAACGTCCGGGTTCGCGGAGAAGTACGCGATACCGAAGAAACCGACCGCCACCGTGCCGCCCAGGCAGAGGATCATCCACGCCATCGAGATACGGCGGGCCTTGGCAATCGACTTGACCGAATCTGCCGCCATGAAGCGCGCCAGAATGTGCGGCTGACCGAAGTAACCCAGGCCCCAGGCCAGCAACGAAATGATGCCGATAAAGGTGGTGTTCTTGAACATGTCGAAGCTGGTCGGATCCTTCGCTTCGATGGCCAGGAAAGTGGTGTCCACCCCGCCAGTCGCCAGTAGCACAATGATCGGCGTCAGGATCAACGCGAAGATCATCAACGTGGCCTGAACGGTATCAGTCCAGCTCACGGCCAGGAAACCGCCGACGAAGGTGTAGGCAATGGTCGCGGCCGCACCGGCCCACAGGGCGGTTTCGTAGGACATGCCAAAAGTGCTTTCGAACAGTCGTGCACCCGCGACGATGCCAGAGGCGCAGTAGATAGTGAAGAACACCAGAATCACGACAGCCGAGATGATACGTAGCACGCCGCTGTTGTCTTCGAAACGGCTGCTGAAATAGTCCGGCAGGGTCAGGGCGTCACCGTTGTGCTCGGTCTGTACACGCAGACGACCGGCCACGAACAGCCAGTTCAGGTAGGCACCGACGATCAGGCCAATGGCAATCCAGCTTTCCGACAGGCCCGACATGTAGATGGCGCCCGGCAAGCCCATCAGCAGCCAGCCGCTCATGTCCGAAGCACCGGCCGACAAGGCGGTTACCACACTGCCGAGGCTGCGTCCGCCAAGAATGTAATCGGAGAGATTGTTGGTAGAGCGATAGGCCATGAGGCCGATCAGGACCATTGCCGCGATATAGATCACAAACGTGATCAAGGTAGGGTTGCTGACACTCATGAGTTCTGCCTTGGCATTGTTTTTATGTTGGCACCTGATGACCAAGGGGATGACAACTGAAACTCAGCCCACCCATGCCCTTGCACCCGACACCGCGCTGAATGTCCATTTCATGGAAATGAACACTCAATGACTACGGTTGCACCGTGGGAACGAATCCTATTAAACAACTTGAATAAGGTGCAACCACTTTCAACAGGCAAGTTGCACCTGCTCTCGAAAACCTGTTTTTCAGGCTTCAGCGCCCTATTTTGGGGCGACAAACCGGCGTCGATCAAATAAATCCGCCCTACGAAAGAGCAACTCACTGTTTTTGATCATAAACCTGTAACACCGGCGTGAAATATTCTGAAAAAAAGGTTGCACCCGGTTGCACCTCATACCAGTGCGAGGCTAATCTGCGCCAAAGCCGATGCCACGTTCGTAGTGGCTACAATGAGGACAATACATGGCCACCACCACTCTGGGCGTCAAGCTGGACGACCCGACCCGCGAGCGATTGAAAGCAGCCGCCCACTCCATCGACCGGACCCCGCACTGGTTGATCAAGCAGGCGATCTTCAATTACCTGGAAAAGCTGGAGAGTGGTGCAACCCTGCTGGAACTCAACGGTTCGGCGAGTAAGGACAGCGATGACCGTGGCGAGCTGGCCGACGACGCCGGGCTGCAATGCTTCCTGGATTTTGCCGAAAGCATCCAGCCGCAGTCCGTCCTGCGTGCCGCCATCACCTCCGCTTACCGTCGCCCCGAACCTGAAGTAGTGCCCATGCTGCTCGAGCAGGCGCGCCTGCCTGTGCCCATGGCAGAAGCCGCCAACAAGCTCGCCGCCTCCATCGCTGAAAAGCTGCGCAACCAGAAGAGTGCTGGCGGCCGTGCCGGTATCGTTCAGGGCCTGCTGCAGGAATTCTCCCTGTCTTCGCAGGAAGGCGTCGCGCTGATGTGTCTGGCCGAAGCGCTGCTGCGCATTCCGGACAAGGGCACCCGCGATGCGCTGATTCGCGACAAGATCAGCAACGGCAACTGGCAGCCACACTTGGGCAACAGCCCGTCGTTGTTCGTCAATGCCGCCACCTGGGGCCTGTTGTTGACCGGCAAGCTGGTCGCCACGCACAACGAGACAGGCCTGACGTCATCGTTGAGCCGCATCATCGGCAAGAGCGGCGAACCCATGATCCGCAAGGGCGTGGATATGGCAATGCGCCTGATGGGCGAGCAGTTCGTCACCGGCGAAACCATCGGTGAAGCCTTGGCCAACGCCAGCCGCTTCGAGGCCAAGGGCTTCCGTTATTCCTACGACATGCTGGGCGAAGCCGCGCTGACCGAACACGACGCGCAGAAGTATCTTGCGTCCTACGAGCAGGCCATCCACTCCATCGGCAAGGCCTCCCACGGTCGCGGCATTTATGAAGGCCCGGGCATCTCCATCAAGCTGTCGGCGCTGCACCCTCGCTACAGCCGCGCCCAATACGAGCGCGTGATGGAAGAGCTGTACCCGCGCCTGCTGTCGCTGACTCTCCTGGCCAAGCAATACGACATCGGCCTGAACATCGACGCTGAAGAAGCCGATCGTCTGGAGCTGTCGCTGGACCTGCTCGAACGCCTGTGCTTCGAGCCGCAACTGACTGGCTGGAACGGCATCGGTTTCGTGATCCAGGCGTACCAGAAACGCTGCCCGTACGTGATCGACTATGTCATTGACCTGGCCCGACGCAGCCGTCATCGCCTGATGATTCGTTTGGTGAAAGGCGCTTATTGGGACAGCGAGATCAAGCGCGCTCAGGTCGAAGGCCTGGAAGGCTATCCGGTCTACACCCGCAAGGTGTACACCGATGTGTCCTACATCGCCTGCGCCCGCAAGCTGTTGGCGGCACCCGAAGTCATCTACCCGCAGTTCGCCACGCATAACGCGCACACCCTGGCCGCCATCTACCAGATTGCCGGCCAGAACTACTACCCCGGCCAGTACGAGTTCCAGTGCCTGCACGGTATGGGCGAGCCACTTTACGAGCAGGTTGTAGGCAAGGTCGCCGATGGCAAGCTGAACCGTCCGTGCCGTGTGTACGCACCGGTCGGCACCCATGAAACGCTGCTGGCTTATCTGGTGCGTCGCCTGCTGGAAAACGGCGCCAACACGTCATTCGTCAACCGTATCGCCGACCACACCATTTCCATTCAGGAACTGGTGGCCGATCCGGTCAACCAGATCGAACGCATGGCGACGCAGGAAGGTGGTTTCGGCCTGCCGCACCCGCGCATCCCGCTGCCACGCGACCTGTACGGCAGCGAACGCGCCAACTCCAGCGGCATCGACATGGCCAACGAACACCGTCTGGCGTCGCTGTCTTCGGCCTTGCTGGCCACTGCACACAATGATTGGAAGGCCGCGCCGATGCTCGGCTGCCCGGCCAGCGAAGGCGTCGCCAACGCGGCACTGAATCCGTCCGATCTGCGTGACGTGGTGGGCCATGTTCAGGAAGCCACCGTTCAGGATGTCGACAACGCCATCCAATGCGCCCTGAGCGCCGGTCCGATCTGGCAGGCCACGCCGCCCGCCGAGCGCGCCGCCATACTGGAGCGTGCCGCCGACCTGATGGAAGGCGAGATCCAGCCGCTGATGGGCCTGCTGGTCCGCGAAGCCGGCAAGACCTTCGCCAACGCCATTGCCGAAGTACGCGAAGCCGTGGACTTCCTGCGGTATTACGCCGTGCAGGCACGTAATGATTTCACCAATGACGCCCATCGCCCGCTGGGACCTGTGGTCTGCATCAGCCCGTGGAATTTCCCGCTGGCGATTTTCAGCGGTCAGGTGGCTGCTGCATTGGCCGCAGGCAACCCTGTGCTGGCCAAACCTGCCGAGCAGACGCCACTGATCGCCGCGCAGGCCGTGCGCCTGCTGCTGGAAGCCGGTATTCCTGAAGGCGTGGTGCAACTGCTGCCGGGTCGTGGCGAAACCGTCGGTGCCGGGCTGGTAGGTGACGAGCGCGTCAAAGGCGTGATGTTCACTGGCTCCACCGAAGTCGCCCGTCTGCTGCAACGCAATGTGGCCGGCCGTCTGGATTCGCAGGGTCGTCCGGTGCCGCTGATCGCCGAGACCGGCGGCCAGAACGCGATGATAGTCGACTCCTCGGCGCTGACCGAACAGGTGGTGATCGACGTCGTCTCCTCGGCCTTCGACAGCGCCGGTCAACGCTGCTCGGCACTGCGCGTGCTCTGCCTGCAGGAAGATTCCGCCGACCGCGTCATCGAAATGCTCAAAGGTGCGATGGCCGAAAGCCGTTTGGGTAACCCTGAGCGTCTGTCCGTGGACATCGGACCGGTGATCGACGCCGAAGCCAAGTCCGGCATCGAGAAACACATCCAGGCCATGCGCGACAAAGGCCGCACCGTGTATCAGGTGGCCATTGCCAACAGCGCCGAACTCAAGCGCGGCACCTACGTGATGCCGACGCTGATCGAGCTGGAAAGCTTCGACGAACTGCAACGCGAGATCTTTGGTCCCGTGCTGCACGTGGTGCGCTACAAGCGCAAGGAACTGGACCAGTTGATCGCCCAGATCAACGCTTCCGGTTATGGCCTGACGCTGGGCGTGCACACCCGCATCGACGAGACCATCGCCAAGGTGATCGACAACGTCCATGCCGGTAACGTCTACGTAAACCGCAATATCGTCGGTGCCGTTGTAGGCGTTCAGCCATTTGGCGGCGAAGGCCTGTCCGGCACCGGTCCGAAAGCCGGTGGTCCGCTGTACCTGTACCGCCTGCTGTCGACCCGTCCTCAGGACGCCATCGAGAAATCGTTCGTGCGCGGCGACGCGCTGTCGGCCCCGGATCTGCGTCTGCGCGAAGCGATGAGCAAGCCGTTGCAGGCACTGAAAAGCTGGGCGACGAGCCATCAGAATGCTGCACTGGATGTGTTGTGCAGCCAGTACGCCGAGCAGTCGCAAAGCGGCATCACTCGTCAACTGGCCGGCCCGACCGGCGAGCGCAACAGCTACGCAATCCTGCCGCGCGAGCACGTGCTGTGCCTGGCGGATGACGAAACCGATCTGTTGACCCAGCTGGCAGCAGTGCTGGCGGTGGGCAGCTCGGCCGTCTGGCCGGAAAACGAAGTCAGCAAACCGCTTCGCGCCCGTCTGCCGAAAGAGGTTCAGGCACGCATCAAGCTGGTGCCTGACTGGACCAAGGACGAAGTGATCATCGACGCGGTCCTGCACCACGGCGACTCGGACCAGTTGCGCGCCATCTGCAAGCAAATCGCCCAACGCAGCGGTGCCATTGTCGGCGTCAACGGCCTGTCCCACGGCGAGACCAACATTCCCCTGGAACGCCTGGTGATCGAACGTGCGTTGAGCGTCAACACCGCAGCGGCGGGGGGTAATGCGAGTTTGATGACCATCGGCTGATTGACCATTGGCGCCCACACACTGATCGTGCCCATCGCTCCGCGTGGGCATGCATTCCACGACGCTCTGCGCCACGTTCGAGAGCGGACGCGGAGCGTCCTGGGCGGCGTTACCACGCAGAGCATGGGAACGATCATCGTCGCTCATCCACACACCGATCGTGCCCCCGCTCCGCGCTCATCGTTATACATAATTCCTCTTGGAGGAATACGATAATGATCGTTCCTACGCTCCGCGTGGGAATGCCTCCCAGGACGCTCCGCGTGGGAATGCCTCCCAGGACGCTCCGCGTCCGCTCTTGAATGTGGCGCAGATGCATCGCCAAGCTTCAGCGTTATCCACGTCATGCGCTCGGCTCACTGAATCCGCAATCTGTGCCATTTGCGACGCAGAGCGTCACACTCAGGCAGACGCCACGATACCCACTGCCCACTGACCCTCATCACCCGCATCAATCTTGCTACCCCCTCCCCGTTCAGCGGCCTAGACTGGGGCGACATCCAGTCAAGGTGCGTTGCCATGTCCGAGTCGCTGCTCAGTTCCCGTAATCTGGCTTTCGAGTTGTATGAAGTGCTGGATGCCGAAGCCCTGATCCGCCGCGAGCGCTTTGCCGAGCATTCTCGCGAGACGTTTGATGCGGCGATTGGCACGGCGCGGACCATTGCCGAGAAGTACTTCGCACCGCACAACCGCAAGGCTGACGAAAACGAGCCGCGCTACGAGAATGGTGCCGCGGTGCTGATCCCGGAGGTCAAGCCTGCGGTGGATGCCTTTCTGGAAGCGGGTTTTCTGAATGCTGCACGCGATTTCGAGGCGGGCGGGATGCAGTTGCCGACATTGCTGTCGCAAGCCTGTTTCGCTCACTTCCAGGCCGCCAACGCCGGGACCACGGCCTACCCGTTCCTGACCATGGGCGCGGCTAATCTGATCGAAAGCTTCGGCAGTGACGAGCAGAAGCAGCGTTTCCTGCAACCGATGATCGAGGGCCGATTCTTCGGCACCATGGCGTTGACCGAGCCTCACGCAGGCTCTTCCCTGTCCGACATCCGCACCCGAGCCGAACCCGCCGCAGACGGTTCCTATCGGCTGCGCGGCAACAAGATTTTCATTTCGGGTGGCGATCACAACCTGTCGGAAAACATCGTGCACATGGTGCTGGCCAAGCTGCCGGATGCGCCGGGCGGGGTCAAAGGCATCTCGCTGTTCATCGTGCCCAAGTTTCTGGTCAACGACGACGGCAGCCTCGGCAAGCGCAACGACGTGCTGCTGGCCGGGCTGTTTCACAAGATGGGCTGGAAAGGAACCACCTCCACTGCGCTCAACTTCGGCGATAACGGTGAGTGCGTCGGCTATCTGGTCGGCAAGCCGCATCACGGCCTGAGCTACATGTTCCAGATGATGAACGAAGCGCGAATCGGCGTCGGCATGGGCGCAGTCATGCTCGGTTACGCAGGCTATCTGTACTCGCTCGATTACGCCCGCGAACGGCCGCAAGGTCGTCTGCCGGATAACAAAAGCCCGGACAGCGCACCCGTGTCGATCATCCAGCACACCGACGTGCGGCGCATGCTGCTGACTCAAAAAGCCTATGTGGAAGGCGCTTTCGACCTGGGCCTGTACGCGGCCCGTCTGTTCGACGACGCCCAGACCGGCGAGACCGAGCAGATCCGCCAGCAAGCCCACGAGCTGCTTGATCTACTGACCCCCATCGTCAAATCCTGGCCGTCTGAGTTCTGCCTCAAGGCCAACGAGCTGGCAATCCAGATTCTCGGTGGCCACGGTTATACCCGCGAATACCCGGTTGAGCAGCATTACCGGGACAACCGCTTGAACCCGATCCATGAAGGCACCCACGGCATTCAGTCGCTGGACCTGCTGGGCCGCAAGCTGGCGCAGAACGGCGGTGCAGGTCTGAAGCAACTGGTCAGGCTGATTGCCGATACTGCACAACGCGCCAGCACCCACAGTCAGCTCGATCATCTGCGTCAGCCGCTGGAGCAACTGGTAACGGCGTTACAAGGCGTGACCGTCGGCCTGCTGACCGATCTGGCACAAGGCAAGGTCAACGTCGCGCTGGCCAACTCGGCGCTGTACCTCAAGGCGTTCGGGCACACCGTGATTGGCTGGCGCTGGCTGGAACAGGCCATTCGTGCCGAAGAGGGATTAAGCAGAGGCAACGCGGCCGACGTTGATTTCTACAAAGGCAAGTTACAGGCAGCGCGGTACTTCCTGACCTGGGAAGTACCGGCCTGTCATCACGAATTGGCAATCCTGCAGGCCCGCGATGACGTGTGCCTGTCGATGCAGAACGAGTGGTTCTGATTCGGCGTCACACGGATGCGCATCACGACGCACCTTATCCCTGTGGCGGAAAGAAGGTATCCACCAGTACTTTCGCATCCTCACCCAGCTTCGCGGCGTAAGCTTCGCGACTGAAAAGCTCTCCGGTGCGCAGGTCGTAGGCAGGGCCTGTGACCTGTTCCACCGGCACCTGCCTGAGTTGCACGTTCATGAAACGGTAGTCGGCGCCTGCGACTTCTTCGACGCGGCTTATCTCGAAATAATTGCCCGGCAGAAACAGGGATTCGACTTCGCTGGGGCTGTTGGAGAACGGGCTGATCGGTGTTGCGGTCAGGTACTCCTTGGCAGGCAGCTCGAAGACCACGGACGTGTCATCGAAGGTGATCTCGCCCTCGTGAAGCGTGGATACCACGCCGCCCTGGCTGCTGGCGAAGACGCGTGCGATGTAAGGGTTTTCACTGAACGAGGTGAGGTCGGTATTGACCAGCACGTCTCCGACCTTGAATGTTCCCTTTCGAAAAACCTCGCCTGAAGTGCCGCGTTCGCCACTGCCGCCGCGATACAGCGGCACATCGTTGTTGTGCTCGATCTCGCCAATGTCCTCTACCAGTTTCTCCAGCTCCTCGACCTGACTTGTACCGTCAGGCACGCCGGTGCGAAGGAACTGGTTGTAAGCGTCATCGTCTTCGGTATACCGGGTGATCGCCCCGCCGTAGTAATCGTCGTCCGCCGTCTTGAAGACCCGATGCTTGTCACGCCATGCGTCGAATACGACGTCCTCACCCTCGGAGTCGGAAACCACTTCCTCTTCAGAATCCATCTCATAGATGTCCATCAGATCCCTTTGACGCTGGTTACCGACGACCGAAAGGCGCTGCTCCTCTGCCAGGTTGAACTGCATGTGGGCATCCCAGAAGGGTGACGAGGCCGTGGTGTAGGGCTTGGAACCTTCCACGGGTGGATTGCCGCCCCGCAGCACAGGTTTACGGAGCAACTCCCATTCGCCCAGCTCATTGCGCCGCACCGGACGAGCGCCATTGAAGGCGTAGGGATTCTCCGGATCGACGATGGCCCAGGTCTTGAAGTCGTCCAGATAGCGCACCCGATAGGGAAACCCTTCCAGAGTGATCCAGGTCTGGCCATTTCCCAAAACATGAACGCCCCGGGCATGCTCTTCAACAGCCACCGGCACGTCTTCCAGCACTTCATTGCCTTCAAGACCGGCCAGCGCAGCCGCTGGATCCTGCGGTACTGGCGCAAGCTCGGCGGTACGACCGATGCTCGCCAACAGCGGCAGATTGAACAGCAGGTACACCGAATTGATGATCGCGCCATGCACGCCGGACTTGCGCAACTGCGCGGTGCGCCCATTGACGGCCTGATCGATA
Source organism: Pseudomonas sp. AC016 (assembly GCF_979253365.1). NCBI lineage: Bacteria > Pseudomonadati > Pseudomonadota > Gammaproteobacteria > Pseudomonadales > Pseudomonadaceae > Pseudomonas > Pseudomonas sp. AC016. The sequence goes on along the minus strand of NZ_CEEDCC010000001.1, from coordinate 3,803,296 downwards.
TTCAGGCCGACGCTCGCGATACCTGCGCCCACCAGACTCAACGCGATCGGCCACGCCAGCGACGACACACCGCCCGCCAGCCGAATGAATGCCCCCAAGTAGCCGATCCACATCTGCTTGCGCAAGCCGGCGCTGCTGGTCAGTTGATGGTGAATATCCTCGTTCATCTCCTTGTGCGCCACGTCACGCAGATGCTCGAACGCAGGCCCGGAGCTCGCCGGGACGTGGAGTCCGATCACTTTTTGATCAACTGACCACGGTTTCACGACAAGCTTGGTGAGCCTTGCGCCCAGCGCGGTCTGCTGCTGTTCTTCACGAATGAAGTGCGACACCAGAGTTGCCCTGTCGCCAGGTTGGGCGATCTGCGTTTGCAGCCACTGATAAAGCGCCTGCTCATTGGCAAACCGCTGGAACGCCGGTTCAGCGCCAGCCGTATAGAGAATCTGCCGTCCATCGGCGTTGCTGATCAGCAGCATGTCCCTCGATGCATGACCGGCAAGCTCGAACACCTGAAGGGAGAAACCTGAGGTGAATGCCTTGTCCTGCTGCACCGTCGCCCATGCATCAACGGTGTCGCGGCTGCCGTTGACAGCCATGAGCACGGTCTCGAAGTCATCGGTCTGCAGCTGCTTCCTGCTGACCGCAAGACCTGCCGAAGACAACAGGCTTATCCTGGCGAAGGTACAGAAATCCTGACCATGATCGCGCCAGAATGCATTGGCCTTGCGCTTGCAGTCAGCGGCGAAATCCTGCGCCCAGAAATTCTTCAGCACATCACTGGGCAGGATCGGCACTTCGTTGTGCTCGTTGTAAAACCGCTCGCCGGGCCCTGCGTGATAGAAGCCGCTGTAAGTGTTCAGCTCGTCGGCGGCAACGTTGTCACTGGCGCTGAAGCGATGCATCACCAGCTCAATCAGCGTGACGGATTCGGAGGGTGGACCGACATGCTCCCATCCGGAAAACGTGCGACCACTGTTGTCTGCATTCGTGAATCGATGCCAGTACACGTTGCACGGGTCGAGTACCTTGTCGGTATGCCGGGCAATGATTGTGCGTGCAACCTGAAAGGCCAGACTGTAAAGATCCGGATAGGCGCCCATGAGAGAGACTGCACGGGCTTTAAACGCCTTGTCCGTCCAGACATCGACAGCAGTTTTTGCCATCCGGGTTTTGTGAGTTGTTGAGTGCATGACGTCCTGTCTTTGCTCTTGAGGAAAGCCATGCACTTAATCAGTTTGTGGGGCACCGTTCGGGGTAATTATTTACGTTGGAGGCCGGATATCGTCATGACGGTGCAGGCACAGCCTGTGGATAAAACACCTCGAGGAGCGGTTTGCCTGCCGCACCCAGCCGGGCGGCATAGCGCTCACGGCTGAACGGCTCACCCGTGCGCATGTCCAGCAGCTTGCGTCCGGCCTCAGGCGCAGACACTTCGCTGATGCGCACCCTCATGAATCGATAGAATGCGCCCTGCACCTCATCAAGTTGCTCGATCCGAAAGTAGCGACCGGGCAGGAAGACAGATTCGGCCTCTCCGGGGCTGGACGAAAAGGGCGCGATGGGCGTTGCGCTCAGGTACTGTCTGGCAGGCAGCTCAAAGACTACCGACGTGTCATCAAAGCTGACCGGTGCCGAGATGGATATGGCATTGGTGCCCGCCTGGCTGCTGGCAAACGTCCTGGCCTGGTACGGGTTTTCACTGAACGAGGTGATATCGGTATTGGTCAGCACATCACCGACCCTGACCTGCCCGCCTCTGAAGAACTGACCTGACGTGCCTCGCTCACCACTTCCGCCGCGATAAAGCGTGACGTCGTTATTGAAACCCAGCGTCCTGACATCCTCGACAAAGCGTTTGATGTCCTCCACCTGCTCGGCAATATCGATCATGCCTGTCGACGGGTCGCCTTCAAAAACCTCTCCTGTGCGCAGGTACTGATTGTAGATTGCGCCATTATCGGTGTAACGACGAATGCTCTGCGCATGGAACGTCGCATCATGGGTCTTGAACACCCGGTGCTTTGCGCCCCATGGATCGATGTGCACGTCTTCACCCTCGGAATCGGAAACCACCTCTTCCTCCGGCTCCATCCGAAAGATCTCCATGACCGCTTCCTGACGCGCGATGGCCACCTCGGCCAAACTCTTTTCGTCGTAAACGTTGATCAGCATGTAGTGATCCCAGAACGCTGAACCCGTCGTGCCATAAGGATGCGAGACGGGCTGCGCGTCTGCAGCCGAAGGCACGTCCTGAGGGGAGCCGCCTGACAGGCCCGGTCTTGCGAGCGGTTGCCACTCGCCGTGCTCATCAAGTACCACCAAGGGGCCGGCAGAAAAGGCAAAGGGGTTATGCGGATCAATCACCTGCCAGCACCCCAACGACTCATCAAAGCGCACGCGATAAAACAATCCGCTCAGCCTGATCCACGTCTCACCGTGAAACAGTTGGTAGATGCCCCGCAGCCTTCCTTCGGCGGCCATGGGCATGGTGCCTTCGAGCGTCAACTGGTTGCCGTTCAGACTGGCGAGCGTGTCTGCGAGCGACGCAGCTGCAGGCGTGTCGCTCAAACCCTCGGCGGCACGACTCAGACCCGTCAACAGCGGCAGGTTGAACGCCAGATACAGCGCACTGCAGATGGAGCCCAGCACCCCGGCCTTGCGCTGGGCTGACGTTTGGCCGAGCACCGCCTGATCAATATTCAGCCCCAGGTTAAAGGCACTCGCCCCGACCACTGCCAGGGCGACTGGCCAGCCCAACAGCGCGAGGTTGCCACCGACCCGCAGAAAGGCGTCGAGATAGCCCATCCACAGTCGCTTGCGCAATTGGACATTACTGGTCAGCAGAACATGAGCGTCAGCGGTCATTTCGTCTTTCGCAATGTCGCGCAGTATTTCGAAAGGATCGCCGGGGATGGCCGCTTCGTGTTGATTGATCAGCCCGGGCCCCGTCTGCCCATCGTGAGCGAGCAGGCTGTCGATGCATCGATCGAACGCAGCGCCAGACGCTTGCTCGGCTGAAGGGCGGATGAAATGGCTGCGCATTTCGCTTCGAGTCTCGGCAGCGGCGAAACGCGCCTTGAGCCAGTCGAAGAGCTCTCGCTGCCCGGCAAATCGGTGAAAGGGGTGACTGTTGCCGGGTATATAGAGGATCTGCGCACCGTGCTCATCGACCATGCGCAGCATGTCCCGAGCCTTGAAACCGCCGACATCCAGCCAGTGGAAAGCTGCCCTGGCACCGGATTGCAGGGCAGCACCGAGGGACGTCAGGGTCGGCGTGTCGCTGTTTTCACCCAGAATCAGACTGATCAACCACTCGAAGTCAGCCGCTGAAATCTGTCTGCTGCTAACGCAGCGCCCTGCCGCCGCAAGAAAATCGGCCTTGGCCAAAAGGCAGAATGTCTGCCCGTGGTTATTCCAGAACTGTTCCCGTTTGCGCCGGTAACCGGTGCTGAAATCCAGCGCCCAGAAGTCATTCAACACGTCCTGAGCGAGTAACCGCACCTCGTTGGTTTCATTGAACCTGCCGTGGTCTGCGTTTACGGTATAAAAACCGCCATAAGACGAAAGCTCGTCGCTGGCAACCTGATCCTGCGGGCTGAAGCGGCGAATCACGAGGTCGACTATCGTCATCGACTCGACCGGCGTGCCGACGTGCTCCCAGCCGGTAAACGTGCGAGGGCTGCTGACGGCAGTGCTGAACCGGTGCCAATAGACCTTGTCGGGGTCCAGCCACTTGCCCGTTCGCTTGCAGATGATGGCCTGCGCCGCTCGCCGCGCCATGTCGTACAGGTCGGGATAGTCGGTCACGTATTCGTGGGCTTTTTTTCGAAGCTGTTGCTGGTCTGCAAGGTGTAACCGTGTTGTTTCAGAAGTCATGGCTTCCTGTTCCTTCAGGGATGGAAGCCATACGTGATCAGATCCAGAGGGCGGATCGACCCTAAATAGTTACGACATGAATAAAGCAGACGCACCGGTAGCGGCACGGACATCGGTACGCTGTGTATTAATCCGCAAAACTTTGACAGTCAGCCATTTCAACAGGTTAGAATCCCTTGGCATGCGGACTGCATGGTCAGTTTTCGCTCTCAACGTTTTTGATTCGTTTTCTATGGAGTACCGCCCTTGGATGCAGTAACCATCAACAGCCTGTTCCTGATCGGCGCGTTGCTGGTAACGGCGAGCATTCTGGTCAGCTCCCTTTCCTCACGCCTCGGCATTCCGATTCTGGTCATCATCCTCGCGGTAGGCATGGTGGCGGGTGTCGACGGCGGCGGCATCATCTTCGACAACTATGCAACGGCCTATCTGGTCGGCAACCTCGCACTGGCCGTCATCCTGCTCGACGGCGGCCTGCGAACCCGGGTGGCGAGTTTCCGGGTGGCGCTTTGGCCGGCCCTGTCGCTGGCCACGGTTGGCGTATTAATCACCACGGTGCTGACTGGCATGGTCGCGGCCTGGCTGTTCAACCTGAACATGATCCAGGGCCTGCTGATCGGCGCCATTGTCGGCTCGACCGACGCTGCTGCGGTGTTCTCGCTGCTGGGCGGCAAAGGCCTGAACGAGCGGGTCACGGCCACGCTGGAAATCGAGTCCGGCAGCAACGACCCGATGGCGGTATTCCTGACCGTGACCCTGATCGGCATGCTTGCCAGCGGCCAGACCGGTTTGCACTGGGGCCTGCTGGGGCATTTGATTCAGGAATTCGGTATCGGCGGCATCATTGGTCTGGGCGGTGGCTGGATCATGCTGCAACTGGTCAATCGCATCAATCTGGCAGCCGGCCTGTACCCGATTCTGGTGATCGCAGGCGGTCTGGCGATCTTTGCCCTGACCAACGCCATTCACGGCAGCGGCTTCCTGGCGGTCTACCTGTGCGGTCTGGTGCTGGGCAACCGCCCGATTCGCAGTCGCCACGGCATTCTGCACATGCTCGACGGCATGGCCTGGCTGGCGCAGATCGGCATGTTTCTGGTGCTGGGTCTGCTGGTTACACCTCACGACCTGCTGCCTATCGCCGTTCCGGCGCTGGGTCTGGCGCTGTGGATGATTCTGGTGGCGCGACCCTTGTCGGTCATGGTCGGCCTGCTGCCGTTCAAGGCGTTTCATGGTCGCGAAAAAGCGTTCATCGCCTGGGTCGGCCTGCGTGGTGCGGTACCGATCATTCTGGCGGTGTTCCCGTTGATGGCCGGTTTGCCCAATGCCCAACTCTACTTCAACCTCGCCTTCTTCATCGTGCTGGTCTCGCTGCTGCTGCAAGGCACCAGCCTGCCGTGGATGGCAAAACTGCTGAAAGTGACAGTTCCGCCTGATCCTGCACCTATCTCCCGCGCCGCCCTTGAAGTCCACGCGACCAGCGAGTGGGAGCTGTTCGTCTATCGCCTGGGTGCAGAGAAATGGTGTATCGGCGCGGCGCTGCGTGAATTGAAGATGCCCGAAGGCACCCGTATCGCGGCCCTGTTCCGCGGCCAGCAACTGCTTCACCCGTCCGGCAGTACCACGCTGGAAGTCGGCGATCTGCTCTGCGTGATCGGCCACGAGCATGACCTGTCCGCACTGGGCAAACTGTTCAGCCAGGCTCCGCAACGTGGCCTGGACCTGCGTTTCTTCGGCGACTTCGTGCTCGAAGGTGATGCGCAGTTGGGCGATGTGGCAGCGCTCTACGGCTTGAAACTCGACGGCATCGACCCCGGAATGCCGCTCAGCCAGTTCATCGTGCAGAAGAATCGCGGCGAGCCGATTGTGGGCGACCAGATCGAATGGAATGGAACTATTTGGACAGTTGCCGTCATGGACGGGAACAAGATCCAGAAAGTGGGCGTCAAATTCCCCGAAGGAAGCCGCCCGGGTCCCGGATTGTTCCTTTAAACTGCCTACCCACACGTACCATCACGCGACCGGTGTCTATGTTTTCCCTGCGCTCTTTTTGTGCTGCCGCACTGTTTACGCTTAGTCTTTCCACCTTCCCCGCCCTTGCTGCCGACCCGCCCACCAGTCAGGCCGTGCAGCAAAGTCTGGACAAGATCGCTGACCGCAAACTGCCGGACGCCGACCAGAAAGCGCTGCAACAGGTGCTCGAGCAAACCCTGGCGTTCCTGGCCAGCAAGCAGGACAGCGAGCAGAAGCTGACCGCACTCAAGCAGCAACTCAATCAGGCGCCCAAACAGACCGTCGAGAACCAGCGTGAGCTGAGTCGCCTGAAGGAAAGCAAAATCGTACCGATTGCACAGCGCTACGGCGGCCTTGATGTGCCGCAGCTGGAGCAGATGCTCAGCCAGCGCAGCACCCAGCAGAGCGATCTGCAGAAAGAACTCAATGACGCCAACAGCCTGAGCATTACCGCCCAGACCCGCCCTGAGCGTGCCCAGGCGGAAATCAGCGCCAACCAGAACCGCATCCAGCAGATCAATGCGATCCTCAAGCTGGGCAAGGACAACGGCAAGGCCCTCAGCACCGATCAGCGCAACCTGCTCAACGCCGAGCTGGCGTCGATCAATGCCCTGAACCTGTTGCGCCGTCAGGAACTGGCCGGCAACAGCCAGTTGCAAGACCTGGGCAACAGCCAGCATGACTTGCTCACCGAGAAGGTTACGCGTCAGGAACAGGAAATCCAGGACCTGCAGACCCTGATCAACGACAAGCGTCGTGCCCAGTCGCAGAAAACCGTGGCCGACCTGTCCCTTGAAGCCCAGAAGTCCGGTGGCAGCAGCCTGCTGGCGACCGAAAGCGCCTACAACCTGCAGCTGTCCGACTACCTGCTGCGCGGCACCGACCGCCTCAACGAACTGACCCAGCAGAACCTCAAGACCAAGCAGCAACTGGACAACCTGACCCAGACCGATCAGGCGCTGAGCGAGCAGATCAACGTCCTCAGCGGCAGCCTGTTGTTGTCCAAGATTCTCTACAAACAGAAACAGTCGTTGCCGCATCTGGAGCTGGACAAGGGGCTGGCAGACGAAATCGCCAACATTCGTCTGTATCAGTTCGAAATCAACCAGAAACGCGAGCAGATGAGCACGCCAACGGCGTATGTCGAAAAACTGCTCACCACGCAGCCACCGGAAAACGTAACGCCGCAGTTGCGCCGGACGTTGCTGGACCTGGCAATCACCCGCAGCGATTTGCTTGAGCGCCTGAACCGTGAACTCAGTGCGCTGCTCAACGAATCCATCACCCTGCAACTGAACCAGAAACAGCTGACCAGCACCGCCATCGGCCTGCGCTCCACGCTGGACGAGCAGATGTTCTGGATTCCCAGCAACAAGCCGCTGGACATCGAGTGGTTCCAGAACATCTGGCCGCGCCTTGAAAAACAGGTCGCCACCCTGCCCTGGACGTCCAGCCTCAGCGAACTGTCGGATGGCCTGACGCAGCGTCCTCTGCTGTTCCTGCCGCTGCTGTTGCTGATCGGTGTGCTGACCTGGCGACGCAAGGCGCTGTATCAGCGTCTGAACCGCCTGCACGCCGACATCGGCCACTTCAAGCGTGACAGCCAATGGAAAACCCCGCTGGCCTTGCTGATCAACGTGCTGCTGGCCATGCCTGTCGCCTTGGGCCTGGCCCTGTGCGGCTATGCACTGCAGATCGATGCGCGCGGGCAGAACGCCAATCTCGGCGAAGCGCTGCTGCAGATCGCTTTGGCCTGGCTGGTGTTCTACACCGCCTATCGCGTACTTGCGCCATCGGGCGTTGCGCAACTGCATTTCCGCTGGGAAACGGCTCAGGTCGAATTCCTGCGTGGCTGGGTCCGTCGCCTCGGGCTGGTGGTACTGGCGCTGGTCGCCGTTGTAGCGGTCGCCGAACATCAGCCTGCCGCCCTGGCCGACGACGTGCTGGGGATTGGCGTGGTACTCACCTGCTACGCACTGATGGCATGGCTGCTGGGACGCCTGCTGGTTTCAAGCCCGACCCACCACAACGCGTCGCTGTTTCGCAAAGCCGTGGGCATGGCGTTTACCGCACTGCCCGTCGCCCTGTTCGTGGCGGTTTGCTTCGGCTACTACTACACCGCACTCAAGCTCAGCGACCGACTGATCGACACGCTGTACCTGCTCATGCTTTGGCTGGTGGTGGAAGCCACCTTCGTGCGCGGTCTGGGTGTGGCGGCACGCCGTCTGGCCTACCAGCGCGCTCTGGCCAAACGTCAGGCTGCTCGCGAAAACGGCGACAGCGATACACCGGTCGAAGAACCCAAATTGGACATCGAACAGGTCAACCAGCAATCGCTGCGTCTGATTCGTCTGGCCTTGCTGGGCGGCTTCATCGGCGCGCTGTATCTGGTCTGGGCCGACCTGATCACGGTATTCGCCTACCTCGACAACATCACCCTCTACGAGTACACCAGCGGCACCGGTGCCAACATGAGCATGGTGCCAATCAGCCTGGGCGATTTCATCGGCGCGGTGGTGATCATCGCCATCACCTTTGTGCTCGCGGGTAACTTGCCCGGTCTGCTGGAAGTGCTGGTGCTGTCACGCCTGAATCTGGCGCAGGGCAGTGCCTATGCGACGACGACACTGTTGTCCTACGCCATCGCCGGGATCGGTTTCGTCACCACGCTCTCGACCCTCGGCGTGAGCTGGGACAAGTTGCAGTGGCTGGTGGCAGCGCTGTCGGTCGGCCTCGGCTTCGGCATGCAGGAGATCTTCGCCAACTTCATCTCCGGCATCATGATCCTGTTCGAACGTCCGGTGCGGATCGGCGACACCATCACCATCGGCAATCTGTCGGGTACGGTCAGCAAGATCCGTATTCGTGCCACGACCATCACCGACTTCGACCGCAAGGACATCATCGTCCCGAACAAGACGTTCATCACCGGCCAGCTCATCAACTGGTCGCTGACCGACACCATCACCCGCGTGACCCTCAAGCTCGGCGTGGACTACGGCTCGGACCTGGAGCTGGTTCGCGACCTGCTGTTGCAGGCGGCCCGTGAGAACCCTCGGGTCCTGAAAGAGCCGGAACCGATCGTCTACTTCCTGAATTTCGGCGAAAGCACGCTGGACCACGAACTGCGCATGCACGTTCGCGATCTGGGCGACCGCAACCCGGTGCTGGACGAGATCAACCGGTTCATCAACCGCGAGTTCAAGAAGCAGAAAATCAACATCTCGTTCCGCCAGATGGAGATCTACCTCAAGAACACCCAGGGCAAGGAATACAAGATGGTGCCCGTGGACGCCGAGGAAAAGACCGTGCTGCCGACCGAGAAGGCCACACCGCCGGTCAACACCAAAGTGGCGCCCGCCACCAAGGATGCGCCAGAACCGCCTGAACTCAGGCTCGACTGATCGGGTCAACCCCAGCAGAATGCCCTCACATTTTGCTGGAGATGGCCTGTGAAAGCCCTCGACGAACTCGTCTTCGACAACCGCTTCGCCCGCCTGGGCGATGCGTTCTCCACCTCAGTCCTGCCTGAACCCATCGCCGAACCGCGTCTTGTGGTCGCCAGCAAGGCCGCACTGTCCTTGCTGGACCTTGAGGCGAGCCAGGCCGAAACGTCTCTATTTGCGGAAATCTTTGCCGGACACAAGCTCTGGCAGGAAGCCGAGCCGCGGGCGATGGTCTATTCCGGCCATCAGTTCGGTTCGTACAACCCGCGCCTGGGCGATGGGCGTGGGCTGTTGCTGGGCGAGGTCTACAACGATGCAGGCGAGCACTGGGACCTGCACCTTAAAGGCGCCGGACAGACGCCGTATTCGCGTATGGGCGATGGTCGCGCGGTGCTGCGCTCTTCGATCCGCGAATTTCTGGCCTCCGAAGCCCTGCATGCGCTGGGCATTCCCAGCAGCCGCGCCGCCTGTGTGATCGGCTCCAGCACGCCCGTCTGGCGGGAAACCGAGGAACGCGCCGCGACGGTCCTGCGTCTTGCTCACAGCCATGTGCGCTTCGGCAGTCTTGAATACTTCTACTACACCAAGCAGCCGGAGCAGTTGAAGCAACTGGCCGAGCATGTACTGACGATGCACTACCCGCAGTGCCAGGAACAGCCCGAGCCGTATCTGGCGATGTTCCGGGAAATCGTCGAGCGCAACGCCGAACTGATCGCCAAATGGCAGGCCTATGGTTTCTGCCATGGCGTGATGAACACCGACAACATGTCGATTCTGGGCATCACTTTTGACTTCGGGCCGTTCGCGTTTCTGGACGATTTCGATCAGCACTTCATCTGCAACCATTCTGATCACGAAGGCCGCTACTCCTTCAGCAATCAGGTGCCCATTGCGCAATGGAACCTCAGCGCACTGGCCCAGGCCCTGACGCCATTCATCAGCGTGGACGCGTTGCGCGAAACCATTGGTCTGTTCCTGCCGCTGTATCAGGCGCACTACAGAGACCTGATGCGCCGTCGCCTCGGCCTGACTCAAGCCAACGAGCAGGACGACGAACAGGACGACATACTGATCAGCCGCCTGCTGCAACTGATGCAGAACAGTAGCGTCGATTACACGCTGTTCTTCCGTAGACTGGGCGATGCACCGGCAGCCGAAGCCTTACGTGTTCTGCGTGACGACTTCGTCGACATCAAGGGCTTCGACAGCTGGGGGGAGACCTATCTGGCGCGCATCGCCCAGGAAGAAAGCACCTCGGAAGACGAACGCAAAACCCGCATGCACGCAGTCAATCCGCTCTACATCCTGCGCAACTACCTTGCACAAAACGCGATTCAAGCCGCCGAACAAGGCGACTACGAAGAAGTCCGCCGCCTGCACGAAGTGCTCTGCAACCCCTTCACCGAACAACCCGACATGGACCGCTACGCCCAGCGCCCACCGGACTGGGGCAAGCATCTTGAGATCAGCTGTTCGTCGTGATCCGCGCAAATCGCAAGAAGTGACGCGGAGCGTCACGGGATGCATGCCCACGCGCGATGGGCACGATCAATATCGGGAATGATCGTTCCTACGCTCCGCGTGGGAATGCCGCCCAGGACGCTCCGCGTCCGCTTTCAGCAGCGCGAAAGACCTTCGACCTAGCTGGGTCAGCAAAAGCGCTCTGTTCTTCGTCGGCCGTTCGGCGGTAGCATCAAACCAGCCGTTAAGTCCTAGTACGAAAGCGTGTATGCGAGCATGCTTGTCTTTCCTATGCAAGACGATATGGCATCAGAGATATAGACACATCTTCCGTGCGACGGGCTGCATTGGCAAGTGAGATGGCCCGCAACTAAAATTATAGTTCAAGGCTGCTTGCAATGAATGCGGACGCATGCCTCGCACAATAAGCTGACATATCAATATAAGATCATGGAAATTCTGACGTACATCACACAGCAGGAGCAATACATCATGGATGATAAAATCAACGGTAAAGCAGTCGTTATAGACATGGGCAGCGCCATAACAAAAATAGGCTTTGTCGGTGAGAAGACACCACGGGCCATGATCCCTACTGTTATAGGAAAACCTAAATCTGGCGCAAACCAGACGACTGTATACGTGGGTGAAGAAGCAATTACCAAGAGAGAAAGTTTAAATCTCAGCTACCCGATGTCGCTCGGCCTTGTAACCGAGTGGGATGACTTCGAAAAATTCATCCATCATGCATTTAATGACATTTTGAAAATCAGTCTAGAAAATCACCCAACACTATTAACGGAGCTTCCGCTTAACCCAAAAGCCAACCGAGAAAAAATGACTCAAGTCATGTTTGAGACATTCAACTGCCCCGCCTTTTACACCTCGAGCAATGCAGTCCTCAGCCTATATGCAACCGGAAGAACAACCGGTTTCGTTCTGGACGTGGGCGACAGCGTCATTTGTGCAGCGCCAATTTACGAAGGATATGTGTTGCCTCATGCGACGCTTAAACTCAATACCGGTGGACGCCACCTAACTGAAACATTGGCAGAGCGCTTATCAAAATCATCACTTGACTCAATCGCGTTGAATGAACGTATCTCAGTAGCCCGATACTTCAAGGAAAAGTTAAGTTGTGCCGCACTGACCGCTGACAGAGTTGCCCAAACAGGGGTTGGTCTTTTTGAAAAAACATACAGCTTGCCAGACCATGAAGACATATTCGTAGCAAAGGACTTTCATTGTGCGGAAGCTTTATTTCGGCCTTCTCTCGCCGGCAAAGGCTCAGGCGGCATCCAAAACCTCATCCACCAAAGCATTACCAAGTGCGACGCAGATATCCAAAAGGATCTGTGGAGCAATATTGTGCTGAGTGGCGGCTCAGCAGCTTTTGAGAAGCTGGGTAACAGGTTGCAAACGGAACTTTCAGCGCTAGTACCCACTACAACAGAAGTCAAGGTTACTGCGCCAATTGAATGTACGTACTTAAGCTGGCTCGGAGGATCCGTATTGACAGACAACCCCACCTTTCAGGAAATGTGGATTACCAGGCATGAGTATGACGAAAGCGGCCCAAGCATTGTCCATAGAAAGTGCTTTTGATAGGGTTTGAAAACCCTGCTCGACCGCTTGGCACAGAACGTTATAAAGGCCGCACGCCTTCACGGCGTGCTTTGTACCTGACAACCCGACATGGACCGCTACGCCCAGCGCCCACCAGACGGGGGCAAGCATCTGGAAATCAGCTGTTCGTCGTGATCCGCACAAGGTGCAAGAAGTGACGCGGAGCGTCATGGGCGGCATGCCCTCGCGGAGTGAAGTGGGAACGATCAGTGTTGGGGCGGACTTGTGTGTAACGATGAGCGCGGAGCAAGGGCACGATCAATATCGAGTAATGATCGTTCCTACGCTCCGCGTGGGAATGCCGCCCAGGACACTCTGCGTCCGCTTTCAGCCGCGCGAAGATGGATTGGCAAGCCCCGCATCGACCAGCCATTGCTCCAGCCCTTCCAGATCGGGAATACGGGCGACGGTGTCACCGACCTGCACCGCTGCCAGTTCCAGCTCGGTAAGGGGCACGTCGACGTAGCTCAACTGGCTGTCGACCTTGCAGGAGCGCGGAATGCCCTGGGTCAGCAGGGCAATGAACCGGACGTCGTGGCGGGCGCCGAGCGCGTTGAGTACGACGATGCGGGCACGGCCGCCGACCCGGGTGCGCCCCCCACAGGCGGCTTCGAAACTGAGCAGCGGCAAGGTCAGTTCACGCCAGCTGATAGGCCCCAGGTACCACTCGGGCGCGCCCGGCTCGGCGCTGCAGTCCTGATAGTCGATGAGTTCTGCAACGGCCACATTGGGCAGCAACAGGTGGCGGTCGCTCAAGGGCAACAGCAGGCCGGTGAGACTGGTCAGACGGCTGGTCTGGAACGTACTTTCAGACATTAACCTGACTCCAATAGGCGATGCTGTCCAGCAACACGCTCTCTTGATACGGCTTGCTCAGGTACTCGTTGACGCCAATCGCCATGGCGCGGTCGCGGTGTTTCTGGCCGGAGCGTGAGGTGATCATGATGATCGGCAAATCCTTGAGCTGCTCGTCGTGACGGATCTGACTGGCCACTTCGAAGCCGTCCATGCGCGGCATCTCGATGTCCAGCAGCATGATGTCCGGGGTGTGTTCCTGAAGCAGGCTCATGGCGTCGACACCGTCCTTCGCCGTGAGCACGTGCATGCCGTGGCGTTCCAGCAGTCGGCCGGTCACCTTGCGTACCGTGACCGAGTCGTCCACCACCATGACCAGCAGCGGCCTGGCCTGTTCGATCTCATGGAATGTCTGCACCGGTCCGTCAGTTGCCGGTCTGTGCAGGCGTCCCTGCAAGGTACGAATCTGCGCCATCAGGTCGAGAATCAGCACCACACGACCATCGCCCAGAATGGTTGCGCCGGAAATGCCCTGAACCCTGGCGAATTGCGGGCCGAGGTTCTTGACCACGATTTCCCGCGAGCCGGCCAGCGCATCGACCTGCACGGCCACCCACTGGTCCTGCAGATGCACAAGCAGCACCGGCAGCGGCTCGAGCTGGCCGACAAGGCGTGGCGGGCTGTTGTCGATCAGTTCACCCAGATAGCGCAATTCATAGCTGCGTCCGCCGTACTGATAGCGCGGCGGGCTGGTCTGGTAGCAGGTGTCCAGTTCATTGGGCATGACCCGCACGATGCCATCGACGGTGTTCAGCGGCACGGCGTACTGTTCTTCGCCGCAGGTGACCATCAGCGCGCGATTGACCGAGACCGAGAATGGCAGGCGAATCCTGAAGCGAGTGCCCTTGCCCGGCGTCGAGTCGATCACCATCGATCCGCCCAATTGCTTGACCTCGGCGTGCACCACGTCCATGCCCACGCCACGTCCGGAAATCTGCGTGATGATTTCCGTCGTGGAGAATCCGGCCTGCAGGATGAACGGCAGAACCTCGTGATCGGCCAGATCGGCATCGGGGTGGATCATGCCGCGCTTGATCGCCTTGCGTCGCACAGCGGCCAGATCGACACCCGACCCGTCATCGCTGAGCTCGATCAGGATGTCGCCGCCCTCGTGCATCAGCTCCAGCGTGATCAGCCCCTGCTCGGGCTTGCCCGCGGCGAGACGCCGTTCAGTGCTTTCCAGCCCGTGATCGACCGCGTTGCGCAGCATGTGCTCAAGCGGCGCGACCATCCGTTCCAGCACATTACGGTCCATCTCGCCGTCGGCGTTGGCCACCTCGAACTGCACCTTCTTGTTCAACTGAGTCGCAACCTGCCGCACGACACGTCGCAAACGCGGGACCATGCGCTCGAAAGGCACCATGCGCGTACGCATCAGGCCTTCCTGCAATTGAGTGTTGACCCGTGCCTGCTGCGACAACAGCATTTCGGCGTCACGCGTGCGTGCGCCGAGGGTTTCCTTGAGGTCCATCAGGTCGGATGCCGACTCGAACAGCGCGCGGGACAGCTGCTGCAACTGGGAGTGGCGGTCCATTTCCAGGGGATCGAATTCTTCGTAGCCAAGGCGTTCGGCCTGCACCTGCTCGCGGCTGAGGATGCGACCCTGAGTTTCCATGTCCAGACGTCGCAACTGATCGCGCATCCGCTCGATGGTCGTTTCCATCTCCACCAGCGCGACCTGAGCGTCGAGCATCTGCTGTTCGATGCGCCCCCGAAAGATCGAGGTCTCGCCCGCCAGGTTGACCAGATTCTCCAGCTGCTCGGCCGGCACCTTGATCGTCTCCGGCACGTTGCGCTCGGACTCGGCATCCACTGCGGCCGCTGGTGCAGCCACGGGTTCCGGCTCGCGCGCGTTCACCAGCGGCAGCCGCTGTCCGGGCTCCTGACTGGCGAGGTTCTGAATGTTTTGAATCAGGAGAGTCGCATCCGGCAGCGGTTTTTCGGTCCGCACGGCATCGAGCATGTCGGCCAGCACGTCATGGCCGCTCTGCAGCAGGCTCATCATCAGCGGATCAGCCTGCATGACACCTGACGACAACCCTTCATAGAGGGTTTCGAGCTCATGGGCGAGGTCACCGATGGGGGCGATCTCGACCATGCGCGCCCCGCCCTTCAGCGTATGCAGATCACGCAGCAGGTTCTCGACTTCCAGGGTGTTCTGCGGGTCAGCCTGCCAGCGCGACAGGGATGCGCCGGAGCTTTCCAGCAAGTCGAAACCTTCTTCGAGGAAGATTTCCAGCAGTTCGGTATCGCGTTCCTGCGGCTCATCAATGTGTTTCGTTGGCACAACCGGCTCGGGCTCGCTGGCCTCACCGTTACGACACTGAATCAACGCGTCGATCAGCGGCGCCGGGGCGCTGAGCGCTTCCTGCCGAAACAACTGTTCCAGCATGATCGCCAATTCGTCGTGGCTCTTGAGAAGCAGTTCGGCCAGTTGCGGCGAATGGTTGAAGCGCCGGTCGATCAGCCCCTCGTAAAGGTTCTCCAGCTCATGGGCCAGATCGCCCACTTCGGCGACTTCTGCCATTCGCGCACCGCCTTTCAGGGTGTGCAGATCGCGCTGCAACGAAGACAGCGGCAACGGGTTTTCCGGCTCGTCCAGCCAGCGCTGCAGGGCTTGCCCTGCACTGTCGAGGATATCGACGGCTTCCTCGAGAAATATTTCGACAATTTCGTCGTCCAGACTCGCCGCTTCGGATTGCGGAGCCTCGCTGGCCATCTGTGCGGTGGCAGCATTGAGTTCAGTGACACTCAGCGTGCGGTGCCCATCGCTCTTGATCAGCCCGGTCGCGGAAGGGTCAAGCGCCTGTTCGAGCAGTTCATGCAAGGCCCGCACGCATTCGGGACGCGGGTCGACGTCCTGCCCGGCCGCGACCTGATCGAGCATATTGATCAGCGCTTCGTGAGCCCGCTCGGCATCGTCGAAGAACTGATCGCTGACCGCCAGACTGCTTTCTTCCACTGCCCCATACAGATCGAGCAAGGCTTCACACAGCTCATCGACCTGTGGCAGATCAGCCAGATGCGCGCCATGACCCAAGGTGGTCAGCTCATCGAGCAGCGCACTGAGCTCCTGTCGCTCGCCGGGATGTTCACGCCAGCGTCGCAACAGGTTTTCCGCATCCAGCACGATGTCCATGCCTTCGGCGAGGAAGCTGGCAATCAGCTTGGGATTGCGCTTGATACGCAGGCCGTTGTCCGACTCTCGCAGGGCAGCGGTCAGACGGTCATTGAGCAGCGCGCAGGCGGCCTCGATCAGGGCAGGCGCACCGGGAATCGGTGCCAGCGGCTGGCTGTCCAGTTGCTCCAGCCCCTTGCGCAACAGCGGCTCGGCGCTGCGCAGCAGACGGATTTCGGGCATGCCGATGGCGATCAGGTTGGCTTTGTACTCGCGCACCAGTTGATCCAGCGGGCTGGCCAGTTCGGCTATCGGCAAAACGCCCGCCATGTGTGCGCTGCCCTTGAGGGTATGCAAGGCACGCAACAGGCTGTCGCTGATCGAGGGCGACGATGACTGTTCGGCGCTTTCAAGGAAGCGATCCAGCGTGCCCAGGTGCCCGAGGGCTTCCTGACGGAATATCTCCAGCAATTGCGGATCGATGACTTCGACATTGGGCTCGTTCGGCTGCACCGGCAGCGCAGGCGGCTCCAAGCCGTTGGCCAATGCATGAGCGCGGGCCGCGAGCAGGTCGACATCGTCGCGCTGACGCTGCGCCCCTTCGGCATAATCCTTGATGACCAGTGGCAGCAACGCCAGCACATCCGTCAACAACTGCTGGACGTCGAGCGCTGGCGGCACGTCGCCCTCCAGCACCCGGTTCAGCAGGTTTTCCACCGCCCAGGCCAGTTCGCTCAGAATCAGCGCCCGCACCATCCGACCGCTGCCCTTCAAGGTGTGAAAGGCACGGCGTACTTCGGTCAGCGCGACCACATCCCACTGATCGCCCTTGCCCAGCGAAGCGAACCAGCGAGGCAGGTACTCGCGCAGCGCGTCCAGTACTTCGTCAGCCTCCTCCAGAAACACTTCACGCAGTTCATCGTCTACGGCGTCTTCACCGACGGGCGGTGGCAGCAGGCTGGTGGGCGCATTACGGGCCGGCGGATTGACGGCCGAGACCGGTCTGGCCAGCACTTGAGCAATGGTCTGCGTCGGGCTGACCAGCGCCTTGCGGTCGTCCAGCGCCAGCAGTTCGTCCTGGGTGATGACTTCGTCGAGCAGCGGCACTTCCAGAGAGTCCGGCGCTGGCGTGTAGCCCAACCGGGCCAGACTCTGCTGCGCCATGTCGAGGATCTGGTCGCCAGGCGCTTCATGGTCTTCGCCCATGCGTTCCAGGTAGTACTCGACGCAGCTGATGGTGTCGGCCAGAGAGTCGAGCTGCATCGCGCCGGGACGCGTCTTGTCCACCAGCAGGTGTTCCTGAATGTATTCGTTGCACGCCGCCAGCAGACTGGCCGCCCGCGCCAGCGGAATCATCGCCAGCGCGCCGCGCACCTGGACCAGCAAGGCGCACAGCGGGTCAAGGCGCTGGCGGTCCCACTCACTGTCGATGTACTCCAGAATCACGTCCTTGGCCTGCTGCAGCACTACACGCGCTTCGCGAATCACCAACTGGTGGATCTGGGTCAGGTCGGTGGTCGGCAGACGGCTGTCTTCACGGCTGTCCTGCTCGGTACTGCCCGCCATGCCGGCCAGGGTCGACTCGACATACAGCAAGGCACCCGCCACGTCCATCAACGCCGCATCACTGGGCTCGCGCTGCCCATGCGCCATGCCCTGCACCACCGCAAGCTGGTCGATGATGACCTTGCGCGGCTGGCCGAAACCGAGCACCGCCAGGGTGTCAGCGATCTGCCGCAACGGCGGCAGCAAAGGGTTCAGCTCGCTGACGTGCTCCCGGTCGCCGCGCACGAACACATCCAGCCGTTCCTTGACCCGCACCAGCCCTTCACACAAGGCCACGATGACCGAACGCATGGCGTCACGGTCCGGCCCGGCCATGCGGGCGCGTTCTTCGTTGACCACGTCGTTGCCGGGCAGCGCATCGGCGAGCGCGTACTGATCCTTGAGATCAAGCATCTTCGGCGCAAGGCTGTCGGACTTGGCGATGTAGAACAGCAGACTTTTCAGCAGTTCTTCGGGCGCAGGCTGGTTAATACCTTCGATGCCCTGCTCGGCCAGTCGCTTGAGTTCCTTGTCGGCATCCTTGAGCAGGCTGCGCAGTGCCGGGCTGTTGGCGAAGTTGCCGTTGAGCATGGTCTCGACCAGTGCCGTGGCGATTCGCCAGAGCGGCCCCAGTGGCGCATCTTCACAAAGCTGTTCCAGACGGGCGAATACCTTGGCCATGTAACCGAGTTGCGTCTTGACGCCCTGCTCGCGCATCAGGCCCGCCAAAGCGGCCTGCAGGGTCTGACGCAACTTGCGCAACAGGTTGGGCAGATCGGATGTATTACGCCGGGCCAGTTCTTCCTCGTCCAATGCGGGAACAACGACCAGTTGCGGAGCGAACAGGCTGGTTTCCGACAGCAGGCTTTCGCCACGGGCGCTGCGCAAGTCGTTGAGCAGCGGCAGGACCACCAAAGGCAGATCCCGGCGCGCCGAATGAATGCGCTCCAGGTACACCGGCAACTGGGTCATGGCCTGAATCAGCAACTGCTCGGACTCGATCGGATGGCTGACGCGTTTCTGCTGCACGGCCAGTACCAACTGCTCGATTTCCTCGGCCAGCAGCGCTGCGCCGTAGAATTCGATCATCTGCAGGCTGCCATGCACCTGATGCACAAGGTTCAGGCACTCGGCTATCGCGGCCTCGTCCGCAGGGTTTTCGATGAATTCGTCCAGTGCATGACGTGCCTGCGTGAGCGTCTCGGCGATCTCGCCCTTGAGCCACTCCAGCGCCACATAGTCGTGACGATCAGCCATGACAGTTACCGCCCTTTACCCGGTCCAGATCGTTCATTGAGTGAACATCATCCGATTTTTTTCGATGGCGGCAAGGTGAAACCCGACACCGAACGACGCATTTCGCTGGCCATCTTCGCCAGGTTGCCAATGCTCTCGGCGGTTGCCGCGGTGCCCGAGGTGGTCTGTGAGGTGGTCTGCTGGATCACGCTCATGGTCTGGGAAATCTGTCCGGCCGACTCGGCCTGTTGCCGCGCGGCATCGGTGATACTTTCGATCAGCTCGGCCAACACTCTGGACACGCCTTCGATCTCTTCGAGCGCGACGCCTGCATCCTGCGCCAGCCGCGCGCCACGCACCACTTCGCTGGTGGTCTGCTCCATGGAGATGACCGCCTCGTTGGTGTCGTTCTGGATCGCCCGCACCAACGTCTCGATCTGTTTGGTGGCCGAAGACGAACGCTCGGCGAGCCGCTGGACTTCGTCGGCAACCACGGCAAAGCCGCGCCCGGCATCACCCGCCATGGACGCCTGAATGGCCGCATTGAGGGCTAGAATGTTGGTCTGATCGGCAATGTCATCGATCAGGCTGACAATGTCGCCGATTTCCTGCGAAGACTCACCCAGACGCTTGATGCGTTTGGACGTGTCCTGAATCTGCTCACGAATGTTGTCCATGCCGCGAATGGTGTTGTGCACCACCTCGTTGCCCTTGTTGGCGATGGTCACCGAACGCTCGGCCACCGATGAGGATTCCGAGGCATTGGCCGACACCTGATCGATGGACGCCGCCATGTCGTTGATCGAAGTCGAGGCCGCGCTGATCTGCAACGCCTGATGCCGGGAAGCTGCGGACAACTGCATGGCCGTGGCCTGGGTTTCGGCGACCGCCGAGGCCACCTGCTCTGCCGTGAGGTTGATGGTGACCACCAGTTCACGCAACTGGTCGATGGAGTAATTGATCGAGTCGGCGATGGCACCGGTGAAGTCTTCGGTTACCGAGGCGGTGACGGTCAGATCGCCATCGGCCAGATTTTCGATTTCATCGAGCAGGCGCATGATCGCGTTCTGGTTGCGCTCGCTCTTCTGTGCAGTTTCACGCAACTGGCGGTTGGTTTCGCGAACCATCACCAGCGCAATCAGGATGATCGACATCAGCGCCAGCAGGCCCAGCACGTAGCCGCCCACGGTGTTGACGGTGCGTCGGTTGGCCAGATTTTCCAGACTGTTGGCCAGCACCGAGGTCTCGTCCAGCAGGGTCTGCGAGGTATTGAAGATGTTGCCCGACGCTTCCCGCACGCGATACAGCTCCGGCGAGGTTTCCAGGATTTCGTCCACCGAGCCGGATACGAATTCGAACAGCTCGGCAATTTCGGCCAGCCGCGCCCGCGCATCCCGGTCTTCGACTTGGGCAATGCGCATGGTCGCGTTGCCTTCCAGCATCCCGTTGAGAACACGCCCGAACTGGCTGGCGTCACGGCCAAAGGCATCTGCCGCCTGCACGGCGGTTTCATCACCCGCAAGTACCGTGTTGACCGATCCCAGAATCCGCTCGGCCAACAAGGCCTGACGCTGGGCGACCACAACCTGCGCGGCAGGCGCTTTGCTCTGCAGAAGAATCTCGACAACCTTTTCGTATTCGGCCTGCAACTGCGGAATGGTCTCGGCGAGGGTTGCAGCCACCTGATGCAGCGACAGCACGGTCTGCTCGCTGGCCAGAATCACGTCGGTGTTCTTGCGCAGCGCCTCCCAATCGTTCTGCACGTTGCGCAGTTCGTCGCGGATCGATGACGGTGCGGCGGGCAGGCTGGTGTTGGGATCGCCTTTTCTCAGGTAGCCCCAACGCAGGTCGAAGTCGTTGCGCGCATCGGCCAGCAGCTTGAAGGCCTGGGCCTTGCCTGCAGCCGCTTCGGTAGCATTTTTCGCGATGCGCTGGGACAACACGCGCAGCTCTCCGGCATGCCCGATGTACTGCTTGTCGTAGTTCGACTGAGTATTGAGGTAAGCGAAGTTGGCGAACAGCAACATGATGAACACGATGAGCGCGAAGAACAGCACGACAATCTGCGTACGGCTGCGTGCGCCTTCCAGTGACCTGCCTGTCTTACTCATTTAAATCAGGCCCCCGCCTGGACCAACTGCGATTCGTGACACAAAACCGGTCCGCCCATGGCGAGCCGCTGCGACCTTCTAGAACGCCACATCCACAAACTCCGCAGACTGCACCAGCGCCCACGGACTGAACACCAGCCAGGCCTGTTCACGAATGAACTGCCCGCGCAGAAACGGCAACAGACGCGGATCCAGTGTGCCCTGCGCTTCGGAAATCAGGCTCAACTGACTGAAATGCTGCATGCCGAAGACCTCGTCCACCAGCAGACCGGCGAACGCGTCCTGATGTTCAACCACCAGCACCCGGCGCTGCTTGCGCACAGGCGACAGCTCCTGACCGAAGAATCCGCACAGGTCGGTGAGTGGCAACAGTCGTCCGCGAAGATTGGCGATGCCCACGATCCAGGGTTTGACCCCATGCAAGGCGGCGTGTCGTGGCTCGTGCAGGATTTCGGCGATCTCGCCAATGGGCGCCACGAAACGCTGCTCGCCCATTCTGAACCCGATACCGACCCAGTCCTGCTGATGGGCTTCCTGCAAAGGCAGGCCAGCCGCCAGCGACCGACAGCGCCGGTCGATGTCCAGAAGCATTTCAAAGGCTGTGCGTGGCTCGGCCATGGCGATTCCGGCAGTCAGCCGGCCAGCACCGCGTTCAGGGTTTTCATCAGGGTGTCTTCATCCACCGGCTTGGTCAGGTAATCGCGTGCACCCTGGCGCTTGCCCCAGACCTTGTCGGTTTCCTGATCCTTGGTGGTGATCATGATCACCGGAATCATGGCGGTGTCGGCGTCCTTGGTCAGCTGACGCGTGGCCTGGAAGCCGTTGAGCCCCGGCATCACGATGTCCATGAGCACGGCGTCGGGTTTTTCCTGACGGGCCAGGGCCACGCCGTCCGCGCCGTTTTCAGCCTTGAGCACCTCATGGCCATGCTTTTCCAGCATGCCGGTGAGTTTGTACATTTCAGTCGGCGAGTCATCGACGATCAATATTCGAGCCATGGGTGTTCCCCGTCAGGTTGCGAGCACGCGTTCAATGGGCGCGGGCGTCACGGTATGTGTTGTTCTACTGCAACGAAGCTCGGCACATGGGCCTTGATCGCGCTGAGCAGTTCTTCCTTGCTGAATGGCTTGGTCAGAAACTGATCCGACCCCACAGCCCGCCCTCTGGCCTTGTCGAACAGCCCGTCCTTGGAGGACAGCATAATGACAGGCGTGGACTTGAACGCTCGATTGTTCTTGATCAGGGCACAGGTCTGATAGCCATCCAGACGCGGCATCATGATATCGACGAATATGATGCGCGGGTGGTTATCGGCAATCTTGGCCAGCGCATCGAAACCGTCGATGGCCGTGATGACTTCACAGCCGACGTTTCTCAGCAGCGTTTCGGCGGTACGGCGAATGGTCTTCGAGTCATCGATGACCATGACTTTCAAGGCTGTGGGGTGCTGTTCCATATCTGCTCTTCCATCGCCGCAGCGAATTTTTGCGTGTACTGCAAAGCACTGGGAGCCTGATGGTATGGCTTCACTGATCCGGAAGGATCGTAGACTAGGTGTGAGGCCTTTTTAGCACACTCCTCCCTCTCAATCCATAAACTGCGCCGCCCCTTGACCGGGAGCACTCGGAGCGCCACCCTGACGCCAATTTCACGGCCGTACCGGCCCTTATCGATCAGAGGATATTGCCCATGAGCGTTCGCCTAGGGATTGTCATGGACCCCATTGAGCGCATCTCCTATAAAAAGGACAGTTCGCTCGCCATGCTGCTGGCTGCACAGGCGCGTGGCTGGGAGCTGTTCTATATGGAGCAGAAGGATCTGTACCAGAACGCAGGTCAGGCCCGTGCGCGCATGAAGCCGCTCAAGGTGTTCGCCGATCCGGGCAAATGGTTCGAATTCGAGGCTGAAGTCGACGCAGGCCTGGACGATCTGGACGTGATCCTGATGCGCAAGGATCCGCCATTCGACATGGAGTTTGTCTACGCGACTTACCTGCTGGAGCAGGCCGAGCGCGCTGGCGTGCTGGTGGTCAACAAGCCGCAGAGCCTGCGTGACTGCAACGAGAAGCTGTTTGCCACGCTGTTCCCGCAATGCACCCCGCCGACGCTGGTCAGCCGCCGCGCCGACATCATCCGCGAGTTCGCCGAACAGCACGGCGACGTGATCCTCAAGCCGCTGGACGGCATGGGCGGCGCGTCGATCTTCCGCCATCGTGCGGGCGATCCGAACCTGTCGGTCATTCTGGAAACCCTGACGGCCCACGGCACCCAGCAAATCATGGCGCAGGGTTATCTGCCCGCGATAAAGGATGGCGACAAACGCATCCTGATGGTCGATGGCGAACCTGTTCCTTATTGCCTGGCGCGTATTCCGGCAGCCGGCGAAACCCGTGGCAACCTCGCCGCTGGCGGCCGTGGCGAAGCGCGTCCGCTGAGCGAAAAGGACCGCTGGATCGCCGAACAGATCGGCCCGACCCTGCGCGAGAAAGGTCTGCTGTTCGTGGGCCTGGACGTGATCGGTGAGCACCTGACCGAAATCAACGTGACCAGCCCGACCTGCATTCGCGAAATCGACAACGCTTTCGGCACTGACATCGGCGGCCTGTTGATGGATGCGATCGAGAAGAAGCTGCAGGCGCGTGCTGCATGATTATCGGGTTTACTTTGAAATGATCCCGAATTGTGGGAAGCCCGCTGCGAAGTCTTTGACGTAGCGGGGCCTTCCACATCGAGGACTGCCGGGCATACCGGGCATTGAACGCCCTTCGTCCGATCCGGACCGGAGCTTCAAGCCACATTGCGTTATCATGCGTCACCTGTAACACGACACGGACTTTGACATGCAGGCTGACGAGATGCTGAACCGCTCATGACATCGATGGCCAGAAACGACCTTCCCCTGGAACTCGCCAACGTCGGCGTGCGTCCGGCTGATCGTCTGGGCTTCACCATGATGATCGCGGCGTTGATCCATCTGGCGATCATTCTCGGCGTGGGCTTTACCTACGTGAAGCCGGAGCAGATCTCGCAGACCCTGGAAATCACCCTCGCCACCTTCAAGAGCGAAGAAAAGCCCAAACAGGCTGACTTCCTCGCTCAGGACGACCAGCAGGGCAGCGGTACGCTGGACAAGGCTGAAACGCTCAAGACCACCGAAGTCGCGCCCTACCAGGACACCAAGGTCAACAAGGTCACGCCGCCCCCGGCCAGCAAGCCGGTGGTCAAGCAGGAAGCGCCCAAGACTGCGGTCGCCACCACGGCACCCAGCCCTCAGAAAACCGTCGCCAAGCGCGAAGAGGTCAAACCCGATCCAGCGGTCAAGGCCGCGCCGACCTTCGACAGCGCCGAACTGAGCAACGAAATCGCCAGCCTTGAAGCCGAACTGTCCGCCGAACAGCAGTTGTACGCCAAACGCCCGAAGATCCATCGCCTGAACGCGGCTTCGACCATGCGCGACAAGGGCGCCTGGTACAAGGATGACTGGCGCAAGAAAGTCGAGCGAGTCGGCAACCTCAACTACCCTGAAGAAGCTCGCCGCAAGCAGATCTACGGAAACCTGCGGCTACTGGTCTCGATCAATCGCGACGGTTCGCTGTACGAAGTGCTGGTGCTCGAATCTTCCGGACAGCCGCTGCTGGATCAGGCAGCGCAGCGAATCGTGAGGCTTGCAGCACCATTTGCGCCGTTCACCGGCGATCTGGCTGACATCGATCGACTCGAGATCATTCGCACCTGGAAATTCGCCCGCGGGGACAAGCTTTCCAGCAACTGATGCTTTTTTGCCAATACTGCCAGCGCACGCACATCTGACAGTTGTCAGGCACGCGGCTCAGCGCCACACTAGGGCTCATGAAAAAAGTCTCTCCGAGTTACCTCAAGCATCAGTTCTTGATCGCCATGCCGCACATGCACGACGAGAACTTCTCGCAGACCTTGACTTACGTTGTCGAGCACAACGCCAATGGCGCAATGGGACTGGTGATCAACCGCCCGCAAAGCCTGACCCTGGCCGATGTGCTCGAACAATTGCGACCGGAGCTGCCTGCACCGGTGCGCTGCCAGCAGATCCCCATTCATTCCGGCGGCCCGGTGCAGACCGATCGCGGCTTCGTGCTGCATCCCAGTGGCCAGGTGTTTCAGGCAACGGTCGATCTGCCGGGTGGCATCTCGCTGTCCACGTCCCAGGATGTGCTGTTCTCGATTGCCGACGGCTATGGCCCTGATCAAAATGTGATCACACTCGGCTACGCCGGGTGGGACGCGGGTCAGCTCGACGCCGAAATGGCCGCCAACGCCTGGCTGACCTGCTCGTTTGACCCGGGCATCCTGTTCGATGTGGACAGCGATCAGCGCCTCAACGCCGCTGCCGCACGACTGGGCGTCAATCTCAATCTTCTTTCGACCCAAGCGGGACACGCCTGATGGCTGCATTGCGCCTGCTGCTGGGGTTTGATTTCGGCACCAAACAGATCGGCGTTGCGGTCGGCCAGGCCATTACCGGTCAGGCCCGTGAGCTGTGTACCTTGAAGGCGCAGAACGGCATCCCGGACTGGGACAAGGTTCAGGCGCTGATCAAGGAATGGCAACCCGACGCCATCGTGGTAGGCCTGCCGCTCAATATGGACGGTACACGCAGTAACATGAGCGACCTGGCCGAAAAGTTTTCACGCAAGCTCAATGGCCGTTTCGGCGTGGCGGTGTATACCCACGACGAACGCCTGACCACTTTCGAAGCCAAGGGCGAACGCATGGCCCGAGGCGGCCAGAAAGGCAGCTACCGCGACAACCCGGTTGACGCCATTGCCGCCGCCCTGCTGCTGCAAGGCTGGCTCGACGAGCACCCCGAACTGTTGAATGCGTGACTTTTTGCGTCCGCACCGCTTCGAGATACCCGGATTCCACGTTTACGCCTGAGCCGCGCCGCCTGGACGGACGCTGCCCGAGCCCCAAGGAGCAACCATGAGCCTGCCCAATCCCGCCGAACTGATTCGTCAGATGGCCACTGACCTGAACGCTCACCTGAGCAAGCGCGGCATCAGCGACCCTCGTTTCATCGGTATTCGCACCGGCGGCGTATGGGTTGCTCAGGCGCTGCTCAAGGCACTCGACAACACGGCCCCGCTCGGCACGCTGGACGTTTCCTTCTACCGTGATGACTTCAGCCAGAACGGCCTGCATCCGCAAGTACGCCCGTCGGAGCTGCCGTTCGAAATCGAAGGGCAGCATCTGGTGCTTATCGACGACGTGCTGATGAGCGGCCGCACCATTCGCGCGGCCCTCAATGAGTTGTTCGACTATGGCCGCCCGGCCAGTGTCACGCTGGTCTGCCTGCTGGACCTGGAAGCCGGTGAACTGCCCATCCGCCCTAACGTGGTAGGCGCGACGCTGTCTCTGGCACCGCAGGAGCGCATCAAGCTGTCCGGCCCCGAGCCTCTGGCACTCGAACTTCAAGACCTCTCTACCGCCCTCTAAGAGTCCATTGCGATGACGCCTCTCGACGCCAAGCGCCCGCTGCAGTTGAACCATCAGGGTCAGCTGCGCCATTTTCTGTCTCTGGACGGCTTGCCTCGCGAGCTGCTCACCGAAATCCTCGACACCGCCGACTCGTTTCTCGAAGTCGGTGCCCGGGCGGTGAAGAAAGTCCCGCTGTTACGTGGCAAGACGGTGTGCAACGTGTTCTTCGAGAACTCGACCCGTACGCGGACCACTTTCGAACTGGCGGCCCAGCGCCTGTCGGCCGATGTGATCACGCTGAACGTCTCGACCTCGTCCACCAGCAAGGGCGAAACGCTGTTCGACACCCTGCGCAACCTTGAGGCCATGGCCGCCGACATGTTTGTCGTGCGCCACGCCGACTCGGGTGCAGCGCACTTCATTGCCGAGCACGTCTGCCCGGACGTGGCGATCATCAACGGCGGCGACGGCCGTCACGCTCACCCGACCCAAGGCATGCTCGACATGCTGACGATTCGTCGTCACAAGGGTGGTTTCGAGAACCTGTCGGTGGCCATCGTCGGCGACATCCTGCACTCGCGTGTGGCGCGCTCCAACATGCTGGCGCTCAAGGCGCTGGGCTGCCCGGACATCCGCGTGATCGGACCGAAAACCCTGCTGCCGGTCGGCATCGAACAGTATGGCGTGAAGGTCTACACCGACCTGAACGAAGGTTTGAAAGACGTGGACGTGGTCATCATGCTGCGTCTGCAGCGTGAGCGCATGACCGGCGGCCTGCTGCCCAGCGAAGGCGAGTTCTACCGCCTGTTCGGCCTGACCACCGCGCGTCTGGCCGTAGCGAAACCGGATGCCATCGTCATGCATCCCGGTCCGATCAATCGCGGCGTGGAAATCGAGTCGGCAGTGGCCGACGGGGCTCATTCGGTGATTCTCAATCAAGTGACTTACGGCATCGCGGTGCGCATGGCGGTGCTGTCCATGGCCATGAGCGGACAAACCGCACAACGACAGTTCGAGCAGGAGAACGCCCTGTGAAGCTCAGTATTCTAGGCGCTCGCGTCATCGACCCGGTCAGCGGTATGGATCAAGTCACCGACCTGCACATTGAAGCGTGCAAGCTTCTGGCAATCGGCGCCGCACCAGCCGGCTTCGAAGCGAGCCAGACCATCGACGCCACCGGCCTTGTCGCCGCGCCCGGTCTGGTCGATCTCAACGTATCCCTGCGTGAGCCGGGTTACAGCCGTAAAGGCAGCATCGCCAGCGAAACCCGTGCGGCGACGGCTGGCGGCGTGACCAGCCTGTGCTGCCCGCCGCGCACCAAACCGGTACTGGATACGTCAGCAGTTGCCGAGCTGATCCTGGACCGCGCTCGTGAAGCCGGTTTCAGCAAGGTCTTTCCGATTGGAGCGCTGAGCAAGGGCCTGGAAGGCGAGCAGCTGGCCGAACTGATCGCCCTGCGCGATGCGGGCTGCGTTGCGTTCGGCAACGGGCTGAGCAGCTTCAACAACACGCGCACGCTGTGCCGGGCGCTGGAATACGCGGCCACGTTTGACCTGACCGTGATTTTCAATTCGCAGGATCGTGATCTGGCCGAAGGCGGTCTGGCTCACGAAGGTCCGACGGCCAGCTTTTTGGGACTGGCCGGCATTCCGGAAACGGCCGAAACCGTCGCCCTGGCGCGAGACCTGCTGCTGGTCGAGCAGAGTGGCGTGCGTGCGCACTTCAGCCAGTTGACCAGCGCTCGGGGCGCGGCCCTGATTGCACAGGCGCAGGCGCGCGGACTGCCCGTAACGGCGGATGTGGCGCTGTATCAGCTGATCCTGACGGATGAGGCGTTGATCGACTTCTCCAGCCTGTACCACGTCCAGCCACCCCTGCGCACCCGTGCCGACCGTGACGGCCTGCGCGAAGCGGTGAGGTCTGGGGTGATCCAGGCCATCTCCAGTCATCATCAGCCCCATGAGCGAGACGCCAAACTCGCGCCATTCGGTGCAACCGAGCCAGGCATCAGCAGCGTCGAGTTGCTGCTGCCACTGGCCATGACCCTGGTCGAAGACGGCCTGCTGGACCTGCCAACCCTGATCGCCCGCCTGAGCAGCGGCCCGGCAGCGGCGCTGCGTCTGCCCGCTGGCAAGCTGAGCGCAGGTGCGCCAGCAGACATCGTCCTGTTCGATCCAGCGGCTTCAACCCTGGCGGGCGAAACCTGGCTGTCCAAAGGCGAAAACTGCCCCTTCATTGGCCACTGCCTGCCGGGGTCGGTGCGTTACACCTTGGTGGATGGGCGGATCAGTTATAACCGTTGAACTACCTGCTGATCGTAACCACGCTCCGCGTCCGGCAGTAAGGTGTGACGTAGAGCGTCACAAATGGCACAGACTGAGGATTTAATGAGCCGAGCGCATGACGTGGATAACGCTTGAGCTTGGGCGCGCATCTGCGCCACATTCAAGAGCGGATGCGGAGCGTCCTGAGCGGCATTCCCACGCGGAGCGTAGGAACGATCAGCGTGATCTCAAGCACGCCGACTGATCGTTCCCACGCTCCAGCGTGGTAACGCCTCTCAGGACGCTCCGCGTCCGGCGGTGATGTGACGCAGAGCGTCACGGGCTGCATGCCACCAGACATCAACCGCGTCGTGCATTCTCCACTGAGACCTGATTATTCAGTGTCCAGAAGTCATACAGGATGCCGATCAGGAACAGTCCGCCTGTGAACAGGTAGATAACCCCGGTGATCCACTTGCCCATGTACATGCGATGCACACCGAAGAGGCCGAGGAAGGTCAGCAGGATCCAGGCCAGGCTGTAGTCGGTCGAGCCCGACGTGAAGCGCATATCCGCTTCGCGATCCATCGACGGAATCAGAAACAGGTCGATCAGCCAGCCGATGCCAAGCAGCCCGAACGTGAAGAACCAGATAGTCCCGGTCACAGGCTTGCCGTAGTAGAAACGGTGCGCGCCGAGGAACCCGAAAATCCACAACAGATAACCCATGACCTTGCTGTGCGTATCGGAGCGATAGCCGTTCATTTGTATCCTCTCTGAGCCAATAGAAAAAAATAAATAACATTTTTGTGACTTCACTGTCGTCTTCCGACGTATGGCATCCGACCACCTTTTACACCGTCAAACCCTTGTCGCCAAAGGAATTACGGAGAAAACAGAAAGAGTCTTTCGCGCATTTTGCAATGATGCCACTGTGACTCGCTCGACAAATGGGGTCAGAATTTTCGAAAAAGCTGTTATAAAGTTGCGCGCTGACCACTATGAGCCTTGCCGAATGCGTCCTTTTTTCAAGACATGGCTAACCATTTGCCTGTTTATGCCACTGGCCGCCCACGCCACCAATCGTGAGCAACAGCTTCCTGCGAGCTTCTCGGGTTACACCGCCAAAAGTCGCCTTACCCCCGTGATCGCAACGCAAAATACGCCTCAGGAAGCCACCGTCATTCCACATGCAACGCGAACCACCCGCGCCGTTCAGACGCCGGTTTCGCGAAAGAATTCCTCCAAGGCTGCCCACGTTCAGGCTCTGAACGCGGGTAACGCAAAACAGGGCAACGCCGTTGTGAAACGTGCGCTGCAGACTGTCGGTACGCCTTATCGTTGGGGCGGTACAACGCCGGGCAAAGGTCTGGATTGCAGTGGGCTGGTGAAGTACGCCTACAGCGACGTTCGTGAAGTCGACTTGCCACGTACATCCAATGCCATGGCCCAAGGTCACGGGCAGACAGTGGATCGCAAGGATTTGAAACCGGGTGACCTGCTGTTCTTCAACATCAAGAGCCGCAACGTGAACCATGTGGCGATCTATCTGGGCGACAACAAGTTCGTTCATGCGCCGCGTCGTGGCAAGGCTGTCACTGTAGACACGCTGAACAAGCCGTACTGGAACAGTCACTACAAGATCGCCAAGCGCGTATTGCCCAAGCAGACCACGCAAATGCGGGTTGTGCAGCGCTGATCCCCTCCAAGGCCTGCCTCTGCGCAGGCCTGTTTCATCTCCCCTTTCCATTCCCTAGAAGTTGTCAGGCACCTTGGCCCGCTCGCGTGCGCTCTCACGAGTGATCAGGCCTTTCTTGACCAGATCGGCCAGGCACATGTCCAGCGTCTGCATCCCCATCGAGCCTCCGGTCTGAATGGCGGAATACATCTGAGCCACCTTGTCTTCGCGAATCAGGTTACGGATCGCGGGCGTGCCCATCATGATTTCATGAGCCGCGATTCGGCCGCCGCCGACCTTCTTGAGCAGTGACTGCGACACCACCGCGTGCAGCGACTCGGACAGCATCGAGCGGATCATCGATTTTTCCTGAGCCGGAAACACGTCCACCACCCGGTCGATGGTCTTGGCCGCTGATGTCGTGTGCAGCGTGCCGAACACAAGGTGGCCGGTCTCGGCCGCCGTCAGCGCCAGACGAATCGTTTCAAGGTCGCGCAGTTCACCCACCAGAATCACGTCCGGGTCTTCACGCAGCGCCGAGCGCAGGGCTTCGGAGAAGCCGAGCGTGTCCCGATGCACTTCGCGCTGGTTGACCAGGCACTTCTTGGATTCGTGAACGAATTCGATAGGGTCTTCGATAGTCAGGATGTGGTGATGTTTGTTGCAGTTGAGGTAGTCGATCATCGCCGCCAGCGTGGTCGATTTACCCGACCCGGTGGGACCTGTGACCAGAATCAGGCCGCGAGGCACGTCTGTAATCTTGCGAAACACACTGCCCATGCCCAGATCTTCCATGCTCAGGATCCGGGAGGGAATGGTCCGAAACACGGCGCCAGCGCCACGATTCTGGTTGAACGCGTTGACACGGAACCGCGCGACACCCGGCACTTCGAACGAGAAGTCGGTTTCCAGAGACTCCTCGAAGACCTGACGCTGCTTGTCGTTCATGATGTCGTAGATCAGCGCCTTGACTTCTTTTGCATCGAGCGGAGGCAGATTGATCCGCCGCACATCGCCGTCGACACGGATCATCGGCGGCAGGCCTGCAGAGAGGTGCAAGTCCGACGCGCCCTGTTTGGCACTGAAGGCCAGCAGCTCGGTAATATCCATACAGCTCCTCAATCACATAGAATGCCGCAGACTTTAGCTCTGCTGGCGCAAATCAATGTCCACGATAGCAGCGAACATTTCAACGCTCGAACAGCGAATTCGTACAGCGTCTCTCGCAGCGCAGCGAGATCCGGCCTCGGTCGGCCTGCTGGCGGTGAGTAAAACCAAGCCCTCCAGCGCATTGCGCGAAGCATACGCTGCCGGATTGCGTGACTTTGGCGAAAATTATTTGCAGGAAGCCCTCGGTAAACAGGCTGAATTGGCCGACCTGCCCTTGTGCTGGCACTTCATTGGCCCCATTCAATCGAACAAGACGCGCGCAATCGCCGAAAACTTCGCCTGGGTACATTCCGTGGATCGCCTGAAAATTGCTCAACGCCTTTCCGAGCAGCGCCCTGAAGGCCTGGAGCCGCTCAACATCTGTATTCAGGTGAATGTCAGTGGCGAGGCCAGCAAATCAGGCTGCACGCCAGAGGATCTGCCAGCACTGGCCGCGGCCATCAGCGCCCTGCCGCGCCTGAAGCTGCGTGGCTTGATGGCGATTCCCGAGCCCACCGAAGATCAGGCCGAGCAGGCCGCTGCCTTTGCGGCTGTACGAACGCTGCAGGATCAACTGGACCTGCCGCTCGACACCCTTTCCATGGGCATGAGCCACGACCTGGAAGCCGCCATCGCTCAAGGCGCAACCTGGGTACGGATCGGCACCGCCCTCTTTGGCGCCCGCGATTACGGCCAGCCATAACCTCCACACAAGGACCCCACTCATGAGCAAGACCCGTATCGCCTTCATCGGCGCCGGAAACATGGCCTCCAGCCTGATCGGCGGACTGCGTGCCCAAGGTGTGGAAGCGAGCCTGATCTGTGCCAGCGCGCCGGGTGCCGAAACCCGCGAGCGCATTTCGAACGAGCACGGCATCAAGGTCTTCGCCGACAACGCCGAAGCAGTCAAGGGTGCGGACGTTGTGGTACTCGCGGTCAAGCCACAGTTGATGAAAGCCGTGTGCGAAGCCCTCAAGCCCAGTCTGGAAGCGCATCAGTTGATTGTTTCGGTGGCTGCCGGCATCACCTGCGCCAGCCTGACCAAATGGCTGGGCGAACAGCCGGTGGTCCGCTGCATGCCCAATACGCCTTCGCTATTGCGTCAGGGTGCCAGCGGCCTGTATGCCACAGCGAATGTCACCGCCACACAGCGCGAACAGGCCGAACAAATGCTGTCCGCCGTCGGGATCGCGGTCTGGGTCGAGCAGGAAAAACACATGGACGCCGTCACTGCGGTGTCCGGCAGCGGCCCTGCGTACTTTTTTCTAATGATGGAAGCAATGACCGCCGCAGGTGTGAAACTGGGCCTGCCGGAAGACATCGCCAAAAAGCTCACTCTGCAAACCGCACTCGGCTCGGCGCTGATCGCGACGGGCAGCGATGTGGATGCAGGCGAATTGCGTCGTCGTGTCGCCTCACCGGGCGGCACCACAGAAGCCGCGATCAAGGCATTTCAGGCAGGCGGTTTCGAAGCGTTGGTGCAGACCGCGCTAACCGCCGCCGACCACCGCGCAGCCGAACTGGCTGAGCAACTGGGCAAATAATTTCAGGTCTTTTTCGGAGCAGATTGATGATCGGATTGAACACCGCTGCAATTTATGTCCTGCAAACCCTCGGCAGTCTGTATTTGATGCTCATCCTGTTGCGCTTCGTGCTGCAACTGGTGCGAGCGAACTTCTACAACCCGCTGAGCCAGTTCATCGTCAAGGCCACTCAGCCGCTGCTCAAGCCGCTGCGACGCATCATTCCGAGCATTTTCGGACTGGACATGTCGTCGCTGGTGCTGGCGATCATCGTGCAGATGATTCTGATGGCCCTTACCCTGCTGCTGATGTTCGGCACCACGGGCGACCCGCTGCATCTGCTGCTGTGGTCGATCATCAGCGTGACTGCGCTGTTCCTGAAGATCTTCTTCTTCGCCCTGATCGCCAGCGTAATCCTGTCCTGGGTCGCGCCGGGCAGCAACAATCCTGGTGCGGAACTGGTCAATCAGATCTGCGAACCGGCGCTGGCACCCTTCCGCAGAATCGTGCCGAACCTGGGCGGTCTCGATATCTCGCCGATCCTCGCGTTTCTAGTGCTCAAGCTGCTGGACATGCTGGTCATCAACAACCTGGCGGCCATGAGCCACATGCCAGAAGTGCTGCGCCTGTTGATGTAATCCCTTGATGATGATCTGGCGTCGTTCCCACGCTCCTGCGTGGTAACGACGCCCGGGACGCTCCGCGTCCGCTCTTGAATGTGACGCGGAGCGTCACGGGCTGCATGCCCACGCGGAGCGACGGCCACGATCAGTGTTGAGGCAGTCCGTACCGCGCCTGATATTCCCTTATTGCCGCTGCACCCCACGGTCTTTAGACTTACGCCTCATTCAAGCGAGAGCAGGGTCGATGCCCACGGTCTTTCCCCACGATTCTGTCGGTCTGGTCACGCCGCAACTGGCCCATTTCAGCGAGCCTCTGGCGCTGGCGTGCGGCCGTTCGCTGCCGGCCTACGACCTGATTTACGAAACCTACGGTCAACTCAATGCCACGGCCAGCAATGCCGTGCTGATCTGTCACGCGCTGTCCGGGCACCATCATGCGGCGGGCTTCCACAGCGTCGATGATCGCAAGCCCGGCTGGTGGGACAGTTGCATCGGTCCCGGCAAGCCTATCGATACCAACAAATTCTTTGTCGTCAGCCTGAACAATCTGGGCGGCTGCAACGGTTCGACCGGCCCTAGCAGCATCGATCCGGAAACCGGCAAGCCTTTCGGCGCCAACTTCCCGGTCGTCACCGTGGAAGACTGGGTCAACAGCCAGGCCCGCTTGGCCGACGTTCTGGGGATCGGCCAGTGGGCTGCGGTCATCGGCGGCAGCCTGGGAGGCATGCAAGCATTGCAATGGACCATCAGCTACCCCGACCGCGTGCGTCACTGCCTGGCCATCGCTTCAGCTCCCAAGCTGTCGGCACAGAACATCGCCTTCAACGAAGTGGCGCGTCAGGCCATCCTCACGGATCCCGAATTCCACGGTGGCTCGTTTCAGGAGCGTGGCGTGATCCCCAAACGCGGCCTGATGCTGGCGCGCATGGTTGGCCACATCACCTATCTGTCCGATGACTCGATGGGCGAGAAATTTGGCCGCGGCCTGAAGAGCGAGAAGCTCAATTACGATTTCCACAGTGTCGAGTTTCAGGTCGAGAGCTACCTGCGTTATCAGGGTGAAGAGTTCTCCGGGCGTTTCGACGCCAATACCTACCTGTTGATGACCAAGGCGCTGGATTACTTCGACCCGGCCGCCAACTTCAACGACGACCTGGCCAAGACCTTCGCCAATGCGACAGCCAGGTTCTGCGTGATGTCCTTCACCACCGACTGGCGCTTCTCGCCAGCCCGCTCCCGCGAACTGGTGGATGCGTTGATGGCGGCCCGCAAGGACGTCTGCTACCTGGAAATCGATGCGCCTCAGGGGCACGACGCCTTCCTGATCCCCATCCCGCGCTATCTGCAGGCTTTCAGTAATTACATGAATCGAATTTCGCTGTGAGGATGTCATGAGAGCCGATCTGGAAATCATCCAGGAATGGATCCCTGCTGGCAGCCGTGTGCTGGACCTGGGTTGCGGTGACGGCGAGCTGCTGACCTGGCTGCGTGACCACAAGCAGGTCACCGGCTACGGCCTGGAAAACGACGCTGACAACATCGCCCAGTGCGTCGCCAAGGGCATCAACGTCATCGAGCAGGACCTGGACAAAGGGCTGGGCAACTTCGCCAGCAACAGCTTCGACATCGTGGTGATGACTCAGGCACTGCAAGCCGTGCATTACCCGGACCGGATCCTCGACGAAATGCTGCGGGTCGGGCGTCAGTGCATTATCACGTTCCCGAACTTCGGTCACTGGCGCTGCCGCTGGTATCTGGCGAGTAAGGGCCGCATGCCGGTGTCCGAGTTTCTGCCGTACACCTGGTACAACACGCCGAACATCCACTTCTGCACCTTCGGCGACTTCGAAGAACTGTGCCGCGAGCGCGATGCACAGGTACTCGACCGACTGGCTGTCGATCAGCAGCACCGCCATGGGTGGGCCAGCAAGCTATGGCCTAATCTGTTGGGTGAAATCGGCATCTACCGGGTCACCAGTCCTGGGCTGACGGACCACCGGATCGCCGTGTAACGCTGCTTTTCGAGGAAACGACATGCGCCGCCTGATGCTGTCTTTGCTGATCGCCAGTCTGAGCCTGCCCGCAATGGCAGCCGACGCCATCAAGGGCAATCGTCAGGAGCAGTTTGGCGACATCACGGTTTACTACAACACCTTCAATTCGACGGTGCTGCAACCGGACATCGCCAGGAATGCGGAGCTGATCCGCAGCAAGGAACAGGGCGTCATCAACATCTCTGTGGTCCGTAATGGAAAGCCGCAGATGGCGCAAGTCAGCGGTACGATCAGGGATCTGGCCAATGACTCGCTGCCGCTGGGTTTCAAGCCGGTCACCGAATACGGCGCGGTCAGCTATGTGGCGCAGTACCCTGTGCCGCAGCAGGAAGTCCGAATTTTCGACATTACCGTCCAGACAGGCGGCAATACTCACCGTTTCAGTTTTAACCAGGAACTCTTTCCGGGCCAATGATGAACCTTACCCAACTCGTACTGGCCAGCCACAACGCTGGCAAGCTCAAAGAACTCCAGGCCATGCTCGGCGACAGCGTCACCCTGCGCTCGGTAGGCGAATTCAGCCAGATCGAGCCGGAAGAGACCGGCCTGTCGTTCGTCGAGAACGCGATCCTCAAGGCCCGCAACGCATCGCGCCTGTCGGGCCTGCCTGCCCTGGCGGACGACTCGGGGCTGGCGGTGGACTTTCTGGGCGGCGCGCCGGGGATCTATTCGGCACGCTACGCCGACGGCAAGGGCGACGCGGCCAACAACGCCAAGCTGCTGGACGCACTGAAAGACGTGCCGGACGAGCAACGCGGTGCGCAGTTCGTGTGCGTACTGGCGCTGGTACGTCACGCCGATGACCCACTGCCGATTCTGTGTGAAGGTCTATGGCACGGCCGCATTCTGCATGCAGCCAGCGGCGAACACGGCTTTGGCTACGACCCGCTGTTCTGGGTGCCCGAGCGCGACTGCTCCAGCGCAGAGCTCGGGCCTGTCGAGAAAAACCAGCTCAGCCATCGCGCCCGCGCCATGGTCCTGCTGCGTCAGCGCCTGGGTCTGCAATGATCCACGATCCGCCTGCGCAGCCGCTGTTTCTGGGCGAGACCGGTTTCTCGTCCGAAAGCCCTCGCCCTGTGCTGCCGCACCTGCCGCCGTTGTCGCTGTACATCCACATTCCGTGGTGCGTGCGCAAATGCCCGTATTGCGACTTCAACTCCCACACGGCGAGCCCGGTGCTGCCGGAACAGGAGTACGTCGACGCACTGCTGGCCGATCTGGATCAGGACCTGCCACACGTCTATGGTCGCGAGCTGCAATCGATCTTCTTCGGTGGCGGCACGCCCAGCCTGTTCAATGCCGAGGCGCTGGGCCTTCTGTTGAAAGGCGTGGAACAACGTATTCGATTCGCCAGCGATATCGAAATCACCCTTGAAGCCAACCCCGGTACGTTCGAGCAGGCCAAGTTCAGCGCCTATCGCGCATTGGGCATCAACCGGCTGTCCATCGGCATCCAGAGCTTTCAGGAATCCAAGCTCAAGGCGCTGGGCCGAATCCACAATGGTGACGAAGCGATCCGCGCAGCGGACATGGCGCGTCAGGCCGGTTTCGACAATTTCAACCTGGACCTTATGCATGGCCTGCCGGATCAATCGCAGGACGAAGCGCTGGATGACCTGAGACAAGCCATCGCGCTGAAACCGACGCATCTGTCCTGGTATCAGCTGACGCTGGAGCCCAATACGGTGTTCTGGAACCAGCCGCCGGTGCTGCCGGAAGACGACATCCTTTGGGACATTCAGGAAACCGGCCAGCAACTGTTGGCGGACCATGGCTACGCGCAGTACGAAGTGTCGGCCTATGCACAACCCGGCAAACCGGCTCGGCATAACCTGAATTACTGGGCGTTCGGCGATTTCATCGGGATCGGCGCGGGCGCTCATGGCAAGCTGAGTCATCTGGACGGGCGTATTTTCCGTACCTGGAAGACCCGTCTGCCCAAGGACTACCTGAACCCGGACAAACCTTTTCAGGCGGGCATGAAACTGTTGCCGCTGGATGAATTACCGTTCGAATTCCTGATGAACGCCTTGCGACTCACAAAGGGCGTGGACGCTGCATTATTTCGGGAAAGAACGGGTCTAAGCGTCGACTCACTGGCCAGCGCTCGTAAACAGGCGGAGCAACGCGGTCTGTTGCAGACCGATCCGACACGTCTGGCAGCGACGCCGCAAGGCCAGCTTTTCCTCAATGACTTGTTGCAATACTTTCTGATCTAAGGACCCTGCATGGATCTCGTACTCGATCTGCTCGCCACCGTGTCACGCTGGAGTCGCAGCAACCTTTCAGAAATCGCCCTGGCGCTGGTGGGCTGCCTGCTGGTGCTGTTCGGCTCGGATGTCAAAGGCTGGCTGGAACAGCGCGTGGGTAGCATGGCAGGCGCCTTGCGCATCCCGATCATGGCCCTGCTGTGCACCGTCGGCAGCGGCCTGGCCCTGATCTACGCCACCCCCTGGGTCGTGCGCGGCCTGAGCCAGTTCAACAACTACAGCCTGGCGCCGGTGCTGTTGGTGGTGCTGGTGCTGATCGGAGTGGTTGCGGACAGGAAGTGATTTGATCATTCCAGCGCTCCGCGTTCGCTTGAAGATGTGACGCAGAGCGTCCCGGGCTGCATGCCCACGCGGAGCACTCATCGTTATACACAAGTCCGCTTGGAGGAATGCAACGTTGATCGTTCCTACGCTCTGCGTGGGAATGCCTCCCAAGACGCTCCGCGTCCGCTCTCGAATGTGGCGCAGATGCTAGTCCAAGCTCCAGCGTTATCCGCGTCATGCGCTCGGCTCACTGAATCCGCAGTCTGTGCCATTTGTGACGCGAAGCGTCACTGGATGCATGCCCACGCGGAGCGATGGGCACGATCAGTGTTGAGGCAGCCTTGTGTATAACGATGAGCGCGGAGCATGGGCACGATCGTCAACTTCACGCTGATCGTTCCCACGCTCCAGCGTGGTAACGCCTCTCAGGACGCTCCGCGTCCGCTTCGACGGTCAGTCAACCTTCTCGAACTTCAAATCCCAGACACCATGACCAAGACGTTCACCACGGCGTTCGAACTTGGTGATCGGGCGTTCAGCCGGGCGCGGCACGTACTGATTGTCTTCGGCCTGATTGCGGAAACCCGGCGCGACGCTCATCACTTCCAGCATGTACTCGGCGTAAGGACCCCAGTCGGTCGCCATGTGGAACACGCCACCGGTCTTCAGCTTGCTACGCACCAGCGCGGCAAACTCAGGCTGTACGATGCGGCGCTTGTGGTGACGGCTCTTGTGCCACGGATCCGGGAAGAACAGCATCAGGCGATCCAGGCTATTGTCCGCAATACAGCGATTCAGCACTTCGATGGCGTCGCAGTCATAAACCCGCACGTTGGTCAGGCCCTGAGTCAGCACTCCATTGAGCAACGCACCAACACCGGGGTAATGCACTTCAACGCCGATGAAGTCCTGCTCGGGCGCAGCCGCGGCCATTTCCAGCAGCGAGTGCCCCATGCCGAAGCCGATTTCCAGCGTGCGCGGCGCAGAGCGGCCGAACACCTGATCAAAATCGACCGGCGCATCCGTCAAGGACAGGCCGAACTTCGGACGCCCCTGATCCAGACCGCGCTGCTGGCCTTCGGTCATGCGGCCAGCACGCATCACGAAACTCTTGATGCGGCGGTGTTGGCGCTCTTCGCCCTCTTCGGTAGCAGGCGACTCTGGGTGCGGAACGTGCGAATCAGTCATCAAACGGGCTCTTACTTGATCAGGCCATCCAGCGGCGAAGATGCGCTGGCATAGAGTTTTCGTGGCATGCGTCCGGCGAGGTACGCCAGACGACCGGCAATTACAGCGTGCTTCATGGCGTCGGCCATCATGATCGGCTGCTGGGCGTGGGCGATGGCGGAGTTCATCAACACGGCCTCGCAACCCAGCTCCATTGCGATGGTGGCATCGGAAGCGGTACCGACACCGGCATCGACCAGCACCGGCACTTTGGTTTCTTCCAGGATGATCTGCAGGTTGTACGGGTTGCAGATCCCCAGACCACTGCCGATCAGGCCGGCCAGCGGCATGATGGCGATGCAGCCGATTTCGGCCAGTTGGCGAGCGATGATCGGATCATCACTGGTGTAAACCATCACGTCGAAACCGTCCTTGACCAGCACTTCGGCGGCCTTGAGGGTCTCGATCACGTTAGGGAACAGGGTCTTCTGGTCGGCCAGCACTTCCAGCTTGACCAGATTGCGGCCGTCCAGCAGTTCGCGGGACAGACGGCAGGTGCGCACCGCTTCGACGGCATCGAAGCAGCCAGCGGTGTTCGGCAGAATGGTGTAACGATCCGGGGGCAGCACATCCAGCAGGTTCGGCTCGCCCGGGTTCTGACCCAGGTTGGTCCGGCGCACGGCAACGGTGACGATCTCGGCACCCGAGGCTTCGATGGCCAGACGGGTCTGCTCCATGTCCACGTATTTGCCAGTACCTACCAGCAGGCGCGACTCAAAGATCCGACCGGCCAGAACGAAGGGCTTGTCGCTGCGAACATTGCTCATCGGAAATCCTCTTCAACTTGCAGATTAGGGGGGCGTCGCCGTCCAGCGCTGCGAACTAGCC
The DNA here is from genome assembly GCF_979253365.1 of Pseudomonas sp. AC016. NCBI lineage: Bacteria > Pseudomonadati > Pseudomonadota > Gammaproteobacteria > Pseudomonadales > Pseudomonadaceae > Pseudomonas > Pseudomonas sp. AC016. The sequence continues at coordinate 3,762,679 of NZ_CEEDCC010000001.1, read as the reverse complement.
GCCGCCGATGGCGTGGACCACTTCGACCTGATCCCCTTCGGACAGGGCGGTGGTTTCGTGCTGGCTGCGCGGCACGATATCCAGATTCAATTCCACTGCGACGCGGCGTCCGGCAAGTTCCAGACGGGTCAGCAGCGCCGCGACGGTTGCGCCGTCGGGCAATTCAAAGGACTCACCGTTCAACTGAATGTGCATGCGAGAGCAGCCATCATTTTAGGGGGCCAGCATTCTAGCCCGATCGGCCGGTATGACCAAATCAAAGCCACGCCATTCGTCTCAAGCGACCTAGGTAATCTGCGCCACGATCAGGGTGCAGAACCCAGACGCCACGCCGCTAGCCCCAGGGTCGCCCAGCCAAACAGGAACGCCAGACCGCCGAAGGGGGTGATGATGCCAAGCTTGCTGACGCCGCTCAGCGTCAGCGCATAAAGGCTGCCGGAAAACAGCAGAATGCCGATGGCAAAGGAAATGCCGGCCCAGGTGACCAGCCGACCCGGAAGCTGTGCCGCCAGTACGGCCACGCCCAGCAGCGCCAGCGCATGGACCAGTTGGTACAGGACGCCCGTCTGAAAGATGGTCAGGTATTCGGCGGTCAGACGCCCTTTCAGGCCATGAGCAGCAAAGGCACCAAGCGCCACGCCCGTAAAACCGAAGAAGGCTGCCAGCATTAAAAAGCTACGAAGCATCAGGAACTCCAGTGAAAAATCGTCCGAAGGCGCACGGTCTGTATAATGGCCCGCTCAACGGGTTCGGCCAAGCCATCTCTATGCTGCAGTCTCTCTTTCGTCGCCTCATCAAAGCCCTGCTGTGGTTCGCTGCCGGCAGTGTCATTCTGGTTATCATCTTCCGCTGGATACCGCCGCCCGGCACGGCGTTGATGGTGGAGCGCAAGGTGGAATCCTGGTTTGACGGTCAGCCTATCGACCTGCAACGCGACTGGCAGCCGTGGGACAAGATTTCCGACAACCTGAAAATCGCCGTTATTGCAGGCGAAGACCAGAAGTTTGCCGAGCACTGGGGTTTCGACGTCGACGCGATCCAGGCCGCGATTCTGCACAACGAACGTGGCGGCTCGATCCGCGGTGCCAGCACCTTGAGCCAGCAAGTCTCGAAAAACCTGTTTCTATGGTCAGGCCGCAGTTACCTGCGCAAAGGCCTCGAAGCCTGGTTCACGATGCTCATTGAGGTGTTGTGGTCCAAGGAGCGCATCCTTGAGGTCTACCTCAACAGCGTCGAATGGGACGAAGGCGTGTTCGGCGCACAAGCGGCCGCGCAGCACCATTTCCGCGTCAACGCGAGCGCCCTGACGGTTCAGCAGGCCAGCTACCTCGCCGCCGTCCTGCCCAACCCCAGAGAATGGAGCGCCAGCCACCCCAGCAGCTACGTCTCCCGCCGCGCCGGCTGGATCCGTCAGCAGATGCGGCAATTGGGTGGGGATGATTATCTGGCGAATTTGAATAGCAGCCGTCGGTGGTGATGGCGTTCGCAATGGTCCGGATGGCAGCCTCCCCTGATAATACTGATAGTAGACCCTGAAATGATCCCGCCTTAGCCTCTGCTCATGGATATCCACTGAGAGGAGTTCGCGATTATGTCAGGTGCCACAAAACGTACGCTTAATGTCTGCACGCTTGGCGATAAAGGCGATGGAAAAACCACGCTGACTGCTGCACTGTCACGCGTTTGCTCAGCGGATTTCGGCTCTGCCAAAGTCGAATTCAATACTGTCAACAATGCGCCGGATGAGAAATGCGGTGGAGTGACGTTCAAAGCAGCTCGCGTGAAATATGATTCGAAGCAATGTCACATCACCCATATTGACTGCCCGCGTTCAAGTGACTACGTAAAAGGCTTCATCTCCGGCGGGATAAAGGTCGATGCCGCTATTCTTGTATACTCGGCCATAGGCGGTATGCAAGCTCAAACTAAGGACCACATCCTGCTGTGCGGTCAGATGGGTGTACCGTACATTATCGTCTTCCTGAACAAGGCTGAAATGATTGGCGAAGCCGACGATCAGGAGCTCTATGAGCTGGAAATCCGCGAAAAACTCAGCGCAGCAGGCTTCCCCGGCGATGACGTCTTGATTATCAAGGGTTCCGCTTTTATGGCTTTGGAAGGCAAAGACGACAATCAAATGGGAACCACTGCCGTCAAGAAATTGCTTGAAGCCTTGGACAGCTATACACCGACAGTCGCTGCTGCTGACATCCCCCCCCAGCCGCACACACAGTTCGAAGCCATAATTTATTTATTGAGCAAGGAAGAAGGCGGCGTTGTCACAGCAATCCAAAATTATTGCAGACCTAAATTCAACTTTCTTACGAGCGAAGTGACCGGCGTATTGCAGTTGCCTGCCGAGAAGACAATGGCGGGCGACGACACAGTCGTTGATGTCACATTAAGTCAAGCCATCGCAATGGAAAAAGGTCAGCACTTCACTATTACAGAAAGCGGTCTCGCGATAGGGAGAGGCATCGTACTCAACATCATCAAATGACCGTAGCCATCATAATGTGCCAGGACCGCAAACAAAAACGCCCCAATCAAATCGGGGCGTTTTGCGTCACCGACTTCGTTACGCCGCTATCGACGTCTTGAGCTTGTTCATCGCACTCTTCTCAAGCTGACGAATGCGCTCGGCGGAGACGTTGTACTTCTGCGCCAGGTCGTGAAGTGCCGAACATTAAAGAATGAAATCACCCCATCACTACGCATGATTATTTACTTACTCTCGTAGTATCCATCTCGTTTTATCCCGACACCTTGTTTGGACATTCAGAATAACTTTATATCTTGCCAGCCTTATCGAAAGCTGGAAATTACTTCTGAGACAAAAGATTTGAATGCGGACCCTAGACAGAGCATCGAACCGTGAAATACCTACTTGAAGCATTCGACAAAAAAACCGAGATACTAGCCTTTGAGAAAGAAATCCCTGCAGGCCACGATGAACAACTCAAGCTCATCATGGGCTGGACATCCGAGCAGTTAGGCCATGAAGGCTACAATCTGGACGCCGCTCAGCTGGAAGCCATCGTCAGGATAATAGGTGATGAAAGCCATGACCCGAACTACGACTACCAACTGACATGCAATGCTGATGGCTACTAACCAAAACGTACTGTCCAACGTTGGGACTTTGTGATGCGGCAGCGCATCATGCCGCTATCGATATACTGAGCGTGCTCATCGCACTCTTCCAATGTTGATGAATACGCTCAGCGAAGACGTTATACATCTACGCCAGATCATACTGAAAACAGAAGCACAGACCAAAGAGGTCTACTGCTGAAACGAGCATCGAACCATGAAATACCTACTCGAAGCATTCGACAGAAAAACAGAATTTCTCGCTTTTGCAAAAGAAATCCCGGCTGGCAATGACGAACGGCTCAAAAACATCATGGGCTGGACATCCGAGCAGTGGGGCGATGAAGGCTACAACCTGGACGCTTCTCAGTTGGAAGCAATCGTCAGGCTCATCGGAGATGAACCCCATGATCCGAACTACTTCTACCAGCTGACGTGCAACGCTGACGACCTTTAAACAAAAACGCCCCGATCAGATCGGGGCGTTTTGCGTTACCGGCTACGTTACGCCGCTATCGACGTCTTGAGCTTGTTCATCGCGCTCTTTTCTAGCTGACGAATGCGCTCGGCGGAGACGTTGTACTTCTGCGCCAGGTCGTGCAGCGTGGCTTTTTCTTCTGCCAGCCAGCGCTGGTAGAGGATGTCGCGACTGCGTTCGTCCAGCACGTCCAGCGCCTGATGCAGATTGGCGGTGGAGTTGTCGGTCCAGTCGGAATCTTCCAACTGACGCGCCGGGTCGTAGCGATGGTCTTCCAGGTAGTTGGCTGGCGACTGGAATGCACTGTCGTCGTCAGCTTCGGCTGCCGGGTCGAAGGCCATGTCGTGGCCGGTCAGGCGGCTTTCCATCTCGCGCACTTCACGTGGCTCGACGCCCAGGCTTTCAGCGACGCGATGCACTTCGTCGTTGTTCAGCCAGGCCAGACGCTTCTTCTGGCTGCGCAGGTTGAAGAACAGCTTGCGCTGCGCCTTGGTCGTGGCGACTTTCACGATGCGCCAGTTGCGCAGGATAAACTCGTGGATTTCCGCCTTGATCCAGTGCACGGCGAACGACACCAGACGTACACCCATTTCAGGGTTGAAACGCTTCACGGCCTTCATCAGACCGACGTTACCTTCCTGGATCAGGTCAGCCTGAGCCAGACCGTAACCGGAATAGCTGCGTGCGATGTGCACGACAAAACGCAGGTGGGCGAGAACCATCTGCCGAGCCGCCCCCAGATCCTGCTCATAGTAGAGACTCTCAGCCAGTTCACGCTCCTGCTCGGGCGTCAGCAGCGGAATGCTGTTGACCGTATGCACGTAGGCCTCAAGGTTCGCACCCGGGACTAAGGCATAAGCAGGTTGCAAAGAATTGGTCATACGAAAAAACCTCCAGCGCACATAAATGTGCAGTTCAGCACTGCCAGATTGACTTGGAACCGCGAGACAAGTTCCTTGATTTTCAGAAGCCAATCTGGTGAAACAATTTTAGCTCTACCGTGGCGCCAGTTCACGCAAGTGACGGGCGACCGCAATCCAAGCACCGATATACCCTAACAACACCGCTCCAAGCAAGAGCGAAAAACCGTCACCCATCGGCACACCCGTGAGCGCAAAGTCACTTCCGTAAAGCCCCGCCAATCCGGTCACAGCACCGTTCAGCCAGTTAAGGCCATACGCCAGTACGCCCCAGGACAGGATGCCTGCCCCGAAACCGTACAGCGCGCCCATATAGAGGAAGGGTCTGCGCACATAGCTGTCCGTCCCGCCCACCAGCTTGATCACTTCGATCTCGGTGCGACGGTTCTCGATGTGCAGACGTATTGTGTTACCAATTACCAACAGCAAAGCCGAGACCAGCAGAACCGTCAAGCCGAACACAAACCGGTCACCCAGCTTGAGGATGGCTGCCAAGCGCTCGACCCAGACCAGATCGAGCTGGGCCTGCTGCACCTTGGGCAGTTCGGCAAGGCGGGTGCGCAAGGCTTCCAGCGCGGGCTTGTCGACTTCGTCAGGCGTCACCAGCACGACACCAGGCAACGGGTTTTCCGGCAATTCCTTGAGCGCTTCACCCAGCCCTGACTGTTGTTGAAACTCGGCCAACGCCTGTTCGCTGCTGATGTACTCGGCATCCGCCACGCCGGGCATCGCCTTGATCTCATCGCGCATGCGAGTGCCATCGGTTGTGCTGGCGTCCAGATTCAGGTAGATCGAGATCTGTGCTGCTCGCTGCCAGGAACCGCCCAGACGCTCGACGTTACTCAACAGCAACGACAAGCCCATGGGCAGACTCAGGGCAATGGCCATGACCAGACAGGTGAAAAAGCTGCCAATGGGCTGCTTGCCCAGACGACGCAGGCTGTCGACCATGCTTGAGCGGTGGCTTTCAAGCCAGGCTGAAAGCAGCGTGCTGAAGTCCGGCCCGTCATCGTCGTGATCGTGACGCTGTTTTTTCTGTTTTCCTGGTGCAGGATCAGCCGCCTTTGGCGCGACACGCTCTGCAACCTTTGGACTGCGTGTGGCACTCATACCCCGGCCTCCCCGTCACCGATCAGACGACCGCGTTGCAGGGTGAGCATGCGATGACGCATGCGGGCGATAAGTGCCAGATCGTGACTGGCGATGAGCACACTGGTGCCCAGTCGGTTGATGTCTTCGAACACACCCATGATTTCCGCTGCCAATCGTGGATCAAGGTTACCGGTCGGCTCATCCGCCAGCAGCAAGGCCGGACGGTGCACGATAGCGCGCGCGATACCGACGCGCTGCTGCTGGCCGGTGGAAAGATCACCGGGGTACAGGTCGGCCTTGTCGGACAGCGCCACGCGATCCAGCGCCGAATCGACGCGCTTGGCGATTTCAGGCTTGGACAGCCCGAGTATCTGCAAGGGCAGTGCGATGTTGTTGAACACCGTGCGATCAAACAGCAACTGGTGATTCTGAAACACCACACCGATCTGCCGACGCAGGAACGGGATCTGCGCATTGCTGATCTGGCCGAGGTCCTGGCCAGCCAGCATCAGTTTGCCGGTTGTCGGGCGCTCCATGGCCAGCAACAGGCGCAGCAGCGTGCTCTTGCCCGCACCGGAATGCCCGGTGACAAACAGAAACTCGCCGCGACGTACTCGAAAGCTCAGTTCGTGCAATCCGACATGTCCATTCGGATAGCGCTTACCGACCTGCTCGAAACGAATCATGGACGCTCCCGCTCCGCAAACAGAGCCTGAACAAAGGGTTCGGCTTCGAAGGTGCGCAGGTCATCAATACCCTCGCCGACGCCGATGTAACGAATAGGCAGACCGAACTGCTTGGCCAGCGCAAAGATCACGCCGCCCTTGGCGGTGCCATCCAGCTTGGTCAGCGCAAGGCCGGTCAGCGTGACAGTCTGGTTGAACTGCTTGGCTTGGTTGATTGCGTTCTGACCGGTGCCCGCGTCAAGCACCAGCAACACTTCGTGCGGCGCATCTGCGTCGAGCTTGCCGATTACGCGGCGCACCTTTTTCAGCTCTTCCATCAGATTGTCTTTGGTGTGCAAACGACCGGCGGTGTCGGCGATCAACACGTCGATGCCCCGCGCCTTGGCGGCCTGTACGGCGTCGAAGATGACCGAAGCGGAGTCAGCGCCCGTATGCTGGGCGATGACCGGAATCCTGTTGCGCTCGCCCCAGACCTGCAGCTGTTCAACGGCAGCGGCACGGAACGTATCACCTGCGGCCAGCATGACTTTCTTGCCTTCCAGCTGCAGCTTCTTGGCCAGCTTGCCGATGGTGGTGGTCTTGCCTGCGCCGTTGACGCCTACAACCAGGATCACGAACGGCTTGTGCTCGGCCTTGATGACCAGAGGCTGCTCGACCGGCTTGAGCATCGCGGCCAGTTCGCCTTGCAGCGAGGTGTAGAGCGCCTGAGCATCGGTCAGCTGTTTGCGGGCGACCTTCTGCGTCAGGCTCTGGATGATGACCGATGTCGCTTCGACGCCGACATCAGCCGTCAGCAGACGGGTTTCAATCTCTTCGAGCAGGTCATCATCGATGGCTTTCTTGCCCAGAAACAGGCTGGCCATGCCCTCGCCGATGCTGGCGCTGGTTTTCGACAGGCCTTGCTTGAGGCGGGCGAAGAAGCCGACCTTGCTGGCTTCAGGCTCTTGAACAGGCGCAGGGACAGGCGCGAGTTCCTGAACAGGCTCGACGGCCTGCGGAACCGGCTGCGCAACTGGCACCGAGACCACGGGGTCAATCATCGGCTCTGCGACAGGCGCAGGATCGACAAGTACCGGCTCAGGAACGCTGACCGGCACGATATCGGCGACAGGCGCGGCCTCAGGCCGAGGCTCTGGAGCAGGTACCGCTGCATATTGAGGTGCCGACGATACGTGATGCTGTTCAGGAATCGTTGGCGTGACGTGGGGCTCAAGCTCATCGATCAGCGCCACCGACTCTTCGGCTACCGGCAACGTCAACCAGGGCTGCGGCGAAGGCTCACCCGGTTCCACATGCGATTGCGGCCTGACAGCAGGCTCAGGCTCGGCAGCTTGGGGAGCGGATTGAGGGGCAATGAACGGCTCAGTCCGAGGCGTCGTTTCAACGACGGGCTCAGGCTGTGCAGCGGTTGACTCCTGCGGCGCGGGCTCGGCTTCCTGTGGCTTTTTACGCAGCCATCCGAACAGGCCTTTCTTCTCTCCAGCGGCAGCTGGGGTCTTCTTGTCGTCGTTAGAACCAAACATGGAGGACGGCTATCTCAAGGTTGCGGGACGCCAGAGCGCGATCCGGAAAATTCTGACAGTAAAAACAGACTGCATTTAGGACCGCGTGTTCACTTCGCAGCCCCTTGTTGGGATATGGTTCAGCTTCGTTTCAAGCAGGTTTCACTCGCATTTAACAGGTGAAGGCTGTTTCTCACGAAACACACCATTATCCTAACATCCTCGCGCCTGCCGACGCTAAGTTCAGGCAGGGCGTACAACACAGGTTCATATTCACGGATGAATATTTCAACCCGCAGCACTTTACCGGCGGCGCCCTCGATCGGCGATCCGCAACCCACTCACGAATTCACCCTCGACAACGGCCTCAAGGTCATTGTCCGCGAAGACCACCGCGCGCCCGTTGTCATTTCCCAGATCTGGTACAAAGTGGGTTCCAGCTACGAAATGCCGGGGCAGACCGGTCTGTCCCACGCCCTTGAGCACATGATGTTCAAAGGCAGCAGCAAAACCGGGCCAGGCGAGTCTTCGCTGATCCTGCGCAGCCTCGGTGCCGAACAGAACGCGTTTACCAGTGCCGACTACACCGTCTACTACCAGGAGCTGGCTTGTGATCGCCTGAGCGTAGCGCTGGAGCTGGAAGCAGATCGCATGGCAACCCTCACGTTGCCAGCCGACGAGTTCAGCCTCGAAATCGAAGTCATCAAGGAAGAACGGCGCCGGAACACCGATGACGTTCCGAAGGCCAGGGCCCTGGAGCGTTTCAACGCTCTCGCCTTTCCCACCAGCGGCTATCACAACCCGACCATTGGCTGGAGGGCTGACCTTGAGCGCATGAAGGTCGAGGAACTGCGTCACTGGTATGAAACCTGGTACGCGCCTAACAACGCCACGCTGGTGGTGGTAGGTGACGTTCAGCCGGACGAAGTCAAGTCACTGGCAGAACGTTTTTTCGGCCCCATTCCTCGCCGCGAGGTGCAGCCGTCGAAAAGACCGCTGGAACTTGCAGAACCGGGCGAGCGCAAGATCACCCTGCTTCTCGACACCCCGCTGCCCAGGCTGTTTTATGGCTTCAATGTGCCTGGCCTCGTCACAGCTGAAGATCAGCGCTCGGCCTGCGCCCTGCGCATGATTGCAGCATTGCTGAGCGGTGGTAACGGCACACGTCTTCCAGTACAACTTTTACGTGGAGAAGAACTGGTGTCCGCAGCCTCTTCAAGCTACGACGCGTTTACTCGGGGCGACAGTCTGTTCACGATCAGCGCCATCCCCAACATCCAGAAGAAGAAAACCCTGTCTGATGTCGAGGCAGGCATCTGGCGCCTATTGGATGATCTGAAGACCACGCCACCATCCACTGATGAGCTTGAACGTGTCCTGGCACAGGTTATTGCAAACCTGGTTTACGAGCGTGACTTGATAAGCAGCCAGGCCACCACACTCGGCAAACTTGAAACGATCGGTCTGCCCTTGAAATTGATGGACGACGAGCTGGAATCCCTCCGGAACGTGACGCCGCAGGACATCCAGAATGCCGCCAACACCTACTTTATCCGCGAGCGCCTCAGCATCGCGCATGTGCTGCCTGAGGAGAAAGCCCAATGATCAAGCACAACGCTCCACAACAGACGCTGCCCGGCCTGATTCCTGCCGGAACCTTCATCTCTCCACCCGCCATGGACGGCGATGCAACCAGACAGCCTCTGGGTAGCAAACTAGAGACACTCAAGGAACTCGATCGCAATAAGTCAGCTCGTCGCGCGTTGAATATCCAGAGCTGGAACACCGCAGAAGGTGTCAAAGTACTGTTCGTGAAGGCCAACGAACTGCCGATGTTCGACCTGATTCTGACCTTCGCAGCAGGCAGTGGCCAGGATGACGAGACACCGGGCATTGCCGCAATGACCAATTACATGCTCAAAGAAGGCGTCGACGGCAAGGACTCCAGCGAAATCGCCCGGATCTTTGAGGGTCTTGGAGCCAAGTTTCAGTTTGACGCTGGGCCCTATCATGACAAAGCCACGGTTTGTCTGCGCAGCCTGAGTGCGGCGGAAAAGCTTGAACCGGCCTTGAAACTCTTCAACGAAATCATCGGCAAACCTGGCTTCCCTAGCGATTCGTTGACGCGCCTGAAGAGCCAGATGCTCACACGTATCAAGAATGAGAAGCTGGAGCACCGTTCCATTGCCTGGGATGAGCTTTACAAGAACATTTACGGTGATCACCCCTACGCCCATCGAACCGACGGTACTGAAAAAAGCATCACTGCAATAACTGCAGAGCAATTAAAGGCATTTCATGCCAAGGCCTATGCCGCTGGCAATGCGGTGATCGCCATGATGGGGGATGCCTCCAGAGAAGAAGCCGAGGTTATCGCGGCCCAGGTTTCAGCCTCGCTGCCAAAGGGTCCCGCACTGACGAAGGCTGGCGATCCTGTCAAATCCAAGGCAGGTTCGACGCATTTCGAATTTTCTTCCAGCCAGACGCAGATTTTGCTGGGCCAGTCGGGCATAGCGCGTAACCACACTGACTATGCCGCGCTGATGGCGGCCAATTCGATACTGGGCGGCAACGGTTTCGGCAGCCGCCTGATGACAGAAGTACGTGAAAAGCGCGGCCTGACCTACGGCGTCTGGTCCAGTTTCCTTACCAAGAGAGCCCCTGGCATTTTCATGATCGAGTTGCAGACCCGCGCCGAGATGAGTGAAAACACCTTGAAGCTGGTTCAGGAGATTGTGCGCGACTTCCTGGCCAATGGACCGACCCAGAAAGAACTGGATGACGTCAAACTCGGAATCACCGGCAGCTTCCCACTGCAGGTAGCTGGCAACGGTGCGATCGTTGCCAGACTGGCCGACATTGCTTTCTACGACCTTCCTCTTTCACACTTCGATGGCTACATGACAGCCATCCGGGAGTTGACGGTCGAGCAGGTAAGGACGGCCATGAGCAGGCACCTGAGTGCTGACAACATGATTGTGGTTACGGTAGGCCCGACTGTGCCGCAGGAAGAGCTGCCTGTACCGACACAGAACGGCTGACGTCTCAAACAGTCAGCGTCAAAGCGCACTGACAGCTATAGAGATATGAGGCTGTCTAACTGGTCTTACCCTTTCCATCAGGTTGCTGACCTGAACCAGCAATCTGATGGAAACTGGCGCTGGGCTTTCTCCACCCCAGCCTCATTCAGAATCAGATTGCCGCACGCCAACAGAGCGACCCTGAAAGATTCTGACATGCAAAAAAAGCTACATTCCGGGCTGCCTGCTCACGGGGCAGCCCCTTCTACGGCTATCTTTCAGCTTCGCTTCAAACACGCTTCACTCGCATTTGGCCTGTGAAGGCTGTTTCTCATGCGAACGGACCAGTATCCTAATACCCCCGCGCCTGCCGACGCCAAGTTCACGCAGGCCGTCCTACAGGTTCAAACCACGAATGAATGTTCTAGCCCGCCGTGCTGCAGGCCTGCTGTTCAGCACAATCTGTTTGCCGCTGACAGCATTGGCCGCCGATCCGCAACCGACTCATGAATTCACCCTCGACAATGGCCTCAAGGTCATTGTCCGCGAAGACCACCGTGCGCCTGTGGTGGTATCCCAGATATGGTACAAGGTCGGCTCAAGCTACGAGACGCCTGGCCAGACCGGTCTGTCCCATGCCCTGGAACACATGATGTTCAAAGGCAGCAGCAAGACCGGACCGGGCGAGTCTTCGCTGATCCTGCGCGATCTGGGCGCAGAAGAGAACGCGTTCACCAGCAATGATTACACCGCCTATTATCAGGTCCTGGCCAGTGATCGCCTGGCCGTCGCGCTGGAACTTGAAGCCGACCGCATGGCGACCCTTAAGCTGCCGCCCGACGAGTTCAGCCGCGAGATCGAAGTCATCAAGGAAGAGCGCCGCATGCGCACTGATGACAAGCCGCTGGGCAAGGCACTGGAACGCTTCAACGCGCTGGCCTACCCGGCCAGCGGCTATCACACACCGACCATCGGCTGGATGGCAGACCTTGAGCGCATGAAGGTCGAGGAATTGCGTCACTGGTACGAAGCCTGGTACGCACCGAACAACGCCACACTGGTGGTGGTCGGCGACGTCAAGCCGGATGAGGTCAAGGCCCTGGCTGAACGCTTCTTCGGCCCCGTCCCGCGTCGTGACGTGCCGCCGTCCAAAAAACCGCTTGAACTGGCCGAGCCCGGTGAGCGCAAGATTACCCTGCATGTCAAAACCCAACTGCCGAGCCTGCTTTACGGCTTCAACGTGCCCAGCGTGGCCACGGCGGAAGATCAACGCTCGGTCAATGCACTGCGCCTGATCGCAGCACTGCTCGACGGCGGTTACAGCGCGCGCATTCCATCGCGCCTGGAGCGCGGCGAAGAAGTGGTGTCAGCGGCATCATCGCGCTATGACGCCTTTGCCCGTGGGGACAGCCTGTTCATGATCAGCGCCACCCCCAACGCCCAGAAGAAGAAAACCCTGGCCGATGCTGAAGCCGGTATCTGGCGCCTGCTGGACGACCTGAAAACCAAGGCACCTTCCGCTGAAGAGCTGGAACGTGTCCGGGCGCAGGTCATTGCAGGCGTGGTCTACGAGCGCGATTCGATCACCAGTCAGGCGACCATGATTGGCGAATTGGAAACCGTCGGCCTGTCCTGGAAACTGATGGACGGAGAACTGGAAGCCCTGCAGAGCGTGACGCCCCAGGACATCCAGAAAGCTGCCAACACCTATTTCACTCGCGAGCGCCTCAGCATCGCGCACGTTCTGCCTGAGGAGAAAGCCAAATGATCAAGCGCAACGCTCCACGTCATGCGCTGCTTGGCCTGATCCTGGCCAGTACCTTCATCGTCCAGCCTGTCATGGCGGATGAAACTGCCGCACAGCCACTGGGCAGCAACCTGCAAACGCTCAAGGAACTGGATGGCAAGGCGCCCGCTCGCCGCGCGCTGAACATCCAGACCTGGAACACTGCCGAAGGCGCCAAAGTGCTGTTCGTCGAATCCCGCGAACTGCCGATGATCGACATGCGCCTGATCTTCGCCGCAGGCAGCAGCCAGGATGAGAAGACTCCCGGCATCGCCCTGCTGACCAACGCCATGCTCAACGAAGGCGTCAAAGGCAAGGACGTCAGCGCTATCGCCCAAGGCTTCGAAGGCTTGGGCGCCGAGTTCCAAAACGGTTCCTATCGCGACATGGCCGTCACCTCGCTGCGCAGCCTGAGCGCACCCGACAAGCGTGAGCCTGCCTTGAAGCTGTTCAGTGAAGTCGTCGGCAAGCCAACCTTTCCAGCCGACTCGCTGGCCCGCATCAAGAACCAGTTGAGCGCCAGTTTCGAGTACCAGAAGCAGAACCCCGGCACTATCGGCAGCAAGGCGCTGTTCGAGAAGCTGTACGGCGACCATCCCTACGCGCACCCGAGCGATGGCGACGCCAAAAGCATCAACGCCATCACCCTGGCTCAGCTCAAGGCGTTCCATGCAAAAGGCTATGCGGCTGGCAATGCGGTAATCGCGCTGGTAGGTGATCTTTCGAAGGAAGAAGCCCAGGCCGTTGCTGCAGAAGTTTCGGCGGCGCTGCCAAAAGGCCCGGCACTGGCGAAAGTTGCCGACCCGGTCGAACCCAAGGCGGGTGTCACGCACATCGAATTTCCCTCCAACCAGACGCTGCTGATGCTGGCCCAGCTGGGCATCACGCGTACCGACCCGGACTATGCCGCACTGACCGTCGGCAACTCGGTCCTTGGCGGCGGCGGTTTTGGCAGTCGCCTGATGACCGAAGTGCGCGAAAAGCGCGGTCTGACCTATGGCGTTTCGTCCGGCTTCAGTGCCATGCAGGCTCAAGGGCCGTTCATGATCAACCTGCAGACCCGCGCCGAGATGAATGAAAACACCTTGAAGCTGGTACAGAGCATCGTGAAGGACTTCCTCGCCAACGGTCCGACCCAGAAAGAACTCGACGACGTGAAGCGCGAACTGACCGGCAGCTTCCCGCTGACCGCCGCCAGCAACTCCGCCATTGTTGCTCAACTGGGCGCCATCGGCTTCTATGATCTGCCGCTGACCTACCTCGAGGACTACATGACCGCCGCCCAAGGCGTGACCGTCGAGCAGGTCAAGGCCGCCATGAGCAAGCACCTGGATGTCGACAAGATGGTAATCGTGACCGTCGGCCCGACCGTGGCGCAGAAAGAACTGCCTGCGCCGACCGATAAAACCACTCGTCAACCTGCCGGGGTTCCAGAGCACTGATGGCCAATCCACGTCCGAAGGGCCATAACGGCCTGGGTCAGCTTCGTATCATCGGCGGCGAATGGGGCAGTCGCAAACTGACCTTCCCCGACGCCCCCGGCCTGCGCCCGACACCTGATCGCGTGCGCGAAACCCTTTTCAACTGGCTGGCGCCTTATATCGCGGGAGCCAGGGTGCTGGATGTATTTACCGGCAGTGGCGCGTTGTATTTCGAAGCGCTGTCCCGCGGTGCAAGCATGGGCCTGGCGCTGGACAGCAACGCCACGGCCATCGCCAGCCTGCGCCAGAACCTGACCGCACTGAACTGCACCACCGGCCAGGTTTCCCAGACCGATGCACTGCGCCACCTGGAAACCGCCGAGGCATCGCCGTTCGATGTGGTGTTCCTCGACCCGCCCTTCCACCAGGGCCTGCTGGCCTCGGCCTGCAACCTGCTGGAAACCCGCGGCTGGCTGGCGGATCACGCCTGGATCTACACCGAAAGCGAAACGCCGCCCTCGACCACCGGCCTGCCGGGCTCCTGGCGGCTGCATCGCGAGAAAAAGGCCGGTCAGGTGCACTACGCGCTTTGGCAACGGGGATAAGGATTTTAGATCTCGTTGCCTCTCTTGGGAAAGTCCACTTCGAGGACTGCGTTCTCGCAACCGGAGTGGACAGAGCAACACACTGCTTTGCATGGAAAGGCTGAGTATGTCTTGTGAAGCGGATCTAAGCGCCACTTACACAAATCAGGGAATCACCCTACACCGGATTCGTTGATCCGCCATCGCATTTTATAGTCATATCCCCCTCCACCATTACAGGTTTGAACGATAAGCGAGGGCTGGATATGGATGTAACAAGCAGATCATTCGCACGCCAATTGCGGAGCGTGATGTATCGCATCACAATGGCGCATTGATCATCAGCTGGAACCATAAAGGACTAAAAACCTTTTTTGAAACCGGCTCTACGAGTGGAATCCGCGCAGATCATTCCAGGCGTATTGCTCACGTTTTGACACTGTTGAACCACGCGTCAACGCCGGACAACGTCAATATTCCTGGCTGGCGCCTTCATCCACTCAAAGGCGACCTGTCCGGATTCTGGTCAATCACCATCAATGCCAATTGGCGAGTGATTTTTCGTTTCGCAGGAACAGATGTCGAATTGGTCGACTATCTGGATTACCACTGAAAGGAGGTCCATATGGAAATGTTCAACCCCCCCCATCCGGGCGAAATTCTGCTCGAAGAGGTGATACCGGGTCTGGAAACCACTATCACAGAATTTGCGAGCCATCTCGGGTTCGCCAGAGAAACTCTATCGAGGATTCTGCATGGGCATGCGCCCGTAAGTCCGGATCTGGCTGTGAGGCTTGAGCGGGCCGGTATCAGTAGCGCGCGCCTCTGGCTGGGCATCCAGGCAGACTACGATTTATGGCAAGCCGAGCATCGAGAGCAGCCGCCTATACAGCCATACGCCAGAATCAGTTGAACGCCACCGGCTATCAGATGATTGCGTGACGTTCAATTCCCATTATCGAACCACTCGACCAACCCCCTCTTACATCCCGTGCCACTTAGTGGCAACGTACAACCTGTCAGCCACTGAATTCATCGATGAGCAAGACCGTGCCTAACAGCCCCACCTCTCGTTTTCATGTCAATCCATTCGTACCGGCATCCGGCCTGGGCAATCCGCATCTGCAGACCCTGTGGGGGCCGTTGTGGCGCAAGCGGACGTTGCTGGCGCGTACGCGTGAGCGGATGTGGCTGAAGGACGGGGACTTTCTCGACATGGACTGGCACGGGCCGCATCAGGTCGATGCACCACTGGTGCTGGTGCTGCATGGCCTGACTGGCTCGTCGAACTCGCCGTATGTGGCGGGACTGCAAAAGGCGCTGGCGACGCAAGGCTGGGCGAGTGTGGCATTGAACTGGCGCGGCTGCTCGGGCGAGCCGAACCTGCTGTCGCGCAGCTACCACTCGGGGGCCAGCGAAGACCTGGCGGAAGTGATTGCGCACCTGCGGTCGTTGCGCCCTCTCGCGCCACTGTACGCGGTGGGCTATTCACTGGGCGGCAATGTGCTGCTCAAGTATCTGGGCGAGTCGGGTGCGAACAGCGAGTTGCTGGGTGCTGTGGCCGTCTCCGTGCCGTTCCGGCTGGACGAGTGCGCCAATCGCATCGGGCAGGGATTTTCACGGGTCTACCAGCGGCATTTCATGCGCGAGATGCTGGCTTACATTCGTGACAAGCAGACCCGCTTCCAGAGCGAAGGGCTCAGTGAGGGCCTTGCCGAGCTGGCGGCACTGGGTTCACTGGAAAACATGCGTACCTTCTGGGATTTTGATGGTCGGGTAACGGCGCCACTGCACGGCTTTACCGATGCCCAGGACTATTACCGCAAGGCCTCGAGCCGCTATTACCTGGGGCAGATTCAGACGCCGACGCTGATCATTCAGTCAGCAGACGACCCCTTCGTGTTCCCGCACAGCCTGCCTGACCCTGAAGAACTTTCATCCTGCACAGAGTTCGAGCTGCAGGCGAAGGGAGGACATGTGGGATTCGTCGATGGCTCGCTGCGCACCCCCGGTTATTACCTTGAGCGGCGGATTCCGCTATGGCTGGGCATCGCCCACGAACGCGACAACCCCTACACGAACTGAAGGAGCAGGCTCAGCCTGCTCCAGTGGCCACTTCGCGCTCGGGATCAACGATCCACTCACTCCACGATCCTGCATACAGCGTTCCCAGTGGATAACCCGCCAGACACAAGGCGAACAGATTGTGGCAGGCCGTGACGCCAGATCCGCAATAAGACACCAGACTTTCCACAGGTCGACCTTGCAGTTTGTCGGCGAACCGCTGTTTGAGCTGCTCGGGCGGCAGAAAACGTCCGTCAGGCCCAAGGTTCTCGTTGAACGCCACACACTGCGCACCGGGGATATGCCCGGCGACCGGATCGATCGGTTCGACTTCGCCCCGAAAGCGGGCTTCGGCACGGGCGTCGATCAGCGTCATTTCCGGACGACCGAGACGCCCCTGCAGACGACTGGCACTGAGCACCAGCGACATGTCCGGCTCGCCAGTGAAATCTCCTGGCTCGCCGCCCGGCGCATCCAGACTCAGCGGCAGCCCTGCCGCATGCCAGGCCTTGAGGCCACCGTCGAGCAGGTACACGCCCTCGCACTTGCCCAGCCATGCCAACAGCCACCATGCGCGAGCGGCGTACATGCCGGGGCCGTCGTCGTAGAGCACGATATCGCTGTCATTGCTGATGCCCCATGCCCGGAGACGCTCCACCAGCGTGTCGGAGTCTGGCAGCGGGTGGCGGCCAGTCCTGCCCTTGACGACCGGACTGCTGAGGTCACGGTTCAAGTCTGCAAAACGGGCGCCTTCGATATGGCCCTGTGCATAACTTCGCTGCCCGTAATCCGAGTCTTCCAGAGCGAACCTGCAATCGAGAATCACCAGCCCTGGCCTTTGCTGACGTGCCGCCAGCTGTTCAGGACCAATCAGTTGCGCGATGGACATGACAAACTCCTGTGACAGAAAACCGGATAATCAGGCACCTCACTTCGCACTCATACCAGCACCTTGTGCAACGGCGCGTGAAACGCCTGACACAACGCATCGAATGCCTCACGAGCCTGCGGTGCGATGAAGCCTGACTCCAGCATAAGCACTTGATAGACACCGCGTCGAATGGCGTCTTCGTTCAAATGTTCGGAATTTTCCCGCGCCGTACACAGAAAGCGCACCCATGACGTCAGCACAATCCAGGTATTGAGGCTGGTCCATTCAATCTGCGACTCATCCATCTGCAGAATGCCTGCGTCGATGAAACCTCGATAGATAGCCATCGCCTGAACCAGGCAGCGCTGGGAAAACGATCGATAGCGCGCCGCCAGCTCGGGATCGGCACCCAACAGATGCTCCAGATCACGGTGCAGAAAACGGTAGCGCCACATGCCATCGAGTATCGCCAGAAAATAATCGCGCTTGTCCTCGATGCTTGGCAGGCGATCCTGGGTGGGCATCAGGAAGCTTTTTACCAACGCCTCGTACTGACCGAACAGCTCGGCGATGATCGCCTGCTTGTTGGGGAAGTGGTAATAGAGGTTGCCCGGCGAAATCTCCATGTGGGCCGCAATGTGATTGGTCGTCACATTGCGCTCGCCTTGCTGATTGAACAGCTCGAGGCTGACCTGAACGATACGCTCACGGGTTTTAGTGCGTGGTGCCATGCTTGCCTGAACCGCTCGAGTACTGATGAGATGTTGCCGATAGTAGCGCAAGCGCATCATCGGCGAATATCACGCGCTCTGATTGCCAGCTATCGTTCATGCAAATGTTGACTTTATAGAGTAATGACTCTAGAAATTCCCGTTAATTACTCACCGGAAGCGACCATGCTGGCGGAAAACACTCTTCATCAGGATGAGCAGGCGCTCCAGTCAATGCATGCAGCCTTTGCGGCGCAGCAGCGCGCCTTTTCGGCCAACCCGATGCCGCCTCCGGGGCAGCGTCTGCAATGGCTCAAACACCTGGAAAAGATGATCAGCATCCATAAGCAGGAGCTGATCGAGGCCATCGATCAGGATTTCGGCCATCGCAGCGCCGATGAAACGCTGCTGGCCGAGTTGCTGCCGAGCCTGCTGGGGATCCGCGATGCACGCAGGCACCTGAAACGCTGGATGAAATCCTCGCCACGCCACGTGGGCCTGGCGTTCCAGCCAGCCTCTGCCAAGGTCGTCTACCAACCGCTGGGCGTGATCGGTGTCATCGTGCCGTGGAATTACCCGCTGTTTCTGGCCATAGGCCCGCTGATCGGCGCGTTGGCGGCAGGCAACCGGGTGATGCTGAAACTGAGCGAGTCGGCACCTACCACCGGCGCACTGCTCAAGCGTCTGTTCGCCCTGACATTTCCCGAAGACCTGATCACCATCGTGCAGGGCGAAGCCGAGGTCGGCATGGCGTTTTCGCGCCTGCCATTCAACCATCTGCTGTTTACCGGCGCGACCAGCGTCGGCAGGCACGTGATGCGGGCAGCGGCCGAAAACCTGACACCGGTCACATTGGAACTGGGCGGCAAGTCGCCCGCTATCGTGTCCCATGACGTCCCCCTTGAAGACGCCGCCGAGCGTATCGCTTTTGGCAAGACACTTAATGCAGGCCAGACCTGCATCGCGCCCGATTACGTGCTGGTGCCAGAGGAGCGTCTGGCCGGGTTCGTCGACACCTACCGGCAGGCGGTCAAACGCTTTTATCCGACGCTGATCGATAACCCGGATTACACATCGATCATCAATCAGCGCCAATTCGACCGGCTGACCCGCTATCAGGAAGATGCCGTCAGTAAAGGCGCAACCCTTATCCCACTTTATGACCAAGGCCAGGGTCGGCGAATGCCGTTCAGCGTGCTGTTGAACGTCAGTGACGAGATGCTGGTCATGCAGGACGAGATTTTCGGCCCCCTGCTGCCTGTTGTGCCATACAGAAACATCGAAGATGCCTACGCCTACATCAATCAACGCCCTCGCCCGCTGGCGCTTTACTACTTCGGCTACAACAAGGCAGAACAGCAGCAGGTGCTGGAGCGAACCCATTCCGGAGGCGTGTCGCTCAATGACACCTTGATGCACGCGGCTCAGGACGATTTGCCGTTCGGCGGTGTCGGGTCTTCAGGCATGGGCCATTACCATGGTCATGAAGGCTTCATGACGTTCAGCCAGGCCAAGGGCGTGTTCGTCAAACAGCGCATCAACGCGGCGCGACTGATTTATCCGCCATACGGACGTGCGATTCAACGCTGGGTTTATAAACTCTTTTTGCGCTGATCAAAAAAAGCACTGCAAGCCTGTAAACAGGGCTTTTTGAGCCGAAAATGGCCGATAATCGGCGCAATACGACCTTTGATGCCCGCTGCGCGGCTTGGCCCATCGGAAAGGCTGCGATACCATCCGAGTCCCACAACGGACTCCGACCAGGACGACGCGATGAACCGAGTGTTGTACCCAGGCACCTTCGACCCTATTACCAAGGGCCATGGAGATCTGGTCGAGCGAGCCTCGCGCCTGTTCGATCAAGTGGTCATTGCCGTTGCCGCCAGCCCGAAGAAAAACCCGTTGTTTCCTCTGGAACAACGCGTTGAGCTGGCCCGCGAGGTCACCAAACACTTGCCGAATGTGGAAGTCGTAGGCTTTTCGACGCTGCTCGCGCACTTTGCCAAGGAACAGAACGCCAACGTTTTTCTGCGCGGCCTGCGCGCTGTGTCGGATTTCGAATATGAGTTCCAACTGGCAAACATGAACCGCCAGCTGGCACCGGACGTCGAGAGTCTGTTTCTCACGCCATCGGAGCGCTACTCGTTCATTTCCTCGACGTTGGTGCGTGAAATCGCGGCGTTGGGCGGCGATATCACCAAATTTGTGCATCCTGCAGTCGCCGAAGCACTGACTCAGCGGTTCAAGCGATAACACATCGCAGGAACGTGCAGGTGCAACCTGAGGACTAATGCGGCACAATTCGCGGCATTGGTTTTCATGTGCCCCGGCGTCGGCCGCGGCAGGAGCATTTCATGTCCCTTATCATCACCGACGATTGCATCAACTGCGACGTCTGCGAACCCGAGTGCCCGAACGAGGCGATTTCACAAGGCGAGGAGATCTACGTAATCAATCCGAACCTGTGCACCGAATGCGTGGGCCACTACGACGAACCCCAATGTCAGCAGGTCTGTCCTGTGGACTGCATCCCTCTGGATGAAAATCACGTCGAGAGCAAGGAACAGCTGATGGACAAGTATCGGATCATTACCAGCAAAGTGGTTTGATCAACGTTTACTGCTGCTTGCCATAACCATCGCCCGTACACCCCAGACAACGCACGAAAGCCGACTTGCCAGGGTCGACTACCAGTGCCTTGGCGGTCGCCTTGAAGTTTCCGCCTGCGGCCGCAAACGGCGCTGCTATCACGAACAGACCTGTTCCGATCACGGTGGCAGCAATCAACAGCGGTCGCGCGATGAGCAGATCGCCCACCATGGCGAACACGGGCGGGTTCTGGATGGTGTAGACCGGGTTTCCGCTGCCTTCGGCGACTTCCGCTGCAACGGCGGGCAAAGCCTGCAGGCCGAAGAACAGCGCCAGCATGGCAGCAAGAATACGAAACGGGCTCATAGCGTGGTCCTTCAGGCGTGGCGTAAGGGTCTGCCCATCACTATAAACAGCGATGGGGGTTAAGCAAGTGGCCCTGATGTTTCAGACCTTGTTCTGCTGTCAGCGCTGACACTTCGGGCAGTACACACTCGCGCGCTGACCCAGTTTGATTTCACGCAATGTGGTGCCGCATACCTTGCACGGCTGGTCGCCGCGCCCGTACACAAACAATTCCTGCTGGAAGTAACCCGGCTTGCCATCGCCACCGATGAAGTCGCGCAGCGTGGTGCCTCCCCTCTCGATTGCATAGGCCAGAATGCGCTTGATCTCAATCGCGAGCTTCAGGTAACGCGCCCGGGAAATACTCTTCGCCTCGCGGCGCGGGTCGATCCCGGCAGCAAACAGCGCTTCGGTCGCATAGATATTGCCTACGCCGACAACCACCGCGTTATCCATGATGAAGGGCTTCACCGCAATCGACTTGCCTCGGGAGCGCTCATAGAGACGCTCGCCATCGAACAGGTCGGTAAGCGGCTCCGGCCCCAGACGAATCAACAGCTCGTGCGCATGCGGATCGAGACTCCAGAGCATCGCACCGAAGCGTCGAGGGTCTGTGTAACGCAAGGCCAGGCCCGACTCCAGTTCAATGTCCACGTGTTCATGCTTGAGCGCGGGCAGCCCGGCCTCGACCAGACGCAGGTTGCCCGACATGCCCAGATGGCTGATCAGGGTCCCGACCTCCGCCTGGATCAACAGGTACTTGGCGCGGCGATTGACCTGAACGATGCGCTGCCCGGAAAGGCGGATATCGAGGTCTTCGGGGATCGGCCAGCGCAGACGGCTGTCGCGCACGATCACGCGGCTGACGCGCTGCCCTTCGAGATGGGGCGCGATGCCGCGTCGGGTGGTTTCGACTTCTGGTAATTCAGGCATGGATAACTCGGTCGTGCGGAAAGGAAAAACGGGCGATGAGCAGTATCAGTGCGCGCCCAGCTCGCGGATGCTTTCCCTCAGGTATTCAAAGTCGTATCCGGAAAGGCCGACGTAGTCCAGCACCAGTGCACCGATGCTTTCCCATTCGTGATCCTCATCCTGATTGCCGAGCACGCGATAGGACTGGCAGATGTGTTCGGCCATCTTCAAAGGGGCCAGCAGGTTCTTGAGTGCCGCATTACGGCTGGAGTCGTCCTGGAAGATCGTCAGGGCGTTGTGATGATTGGCAATGGCTTCGGTGACATGATCCGGCAGTCGCCATGACTTGGCCGTGTAATAACCGACCACCGAATGGTTGGTGTCGAACGCCGTGTTTTCGGTATCCACCACACGGCTTTCAGGCCCGGCATTGGCATAGGCGCTTTCAAGCACAGTCATGTAGTCAGGGAAACGCTTGATCATCAGCGGAATGCCACAGTCATGAAACAGACCCAAGGCGTAGGATTCATCCACAGCCTGCGAGCCGATCCGCTTGGCCAACGTCAGACTGGTCATCGCCACGTCCTGAGCGGTGTCCCAGAAACGGTTGAGGGTCACGATGGTTTCATCGCTCATCTCACCCTTGATCGACTGGGCATTGATCAGGTTGATGACGGTGCGACTGCCCAGCAGATTTACCGCCTTCTGGATCGAGGCGATCTTGTTGGACAGGCCGTAATGAGGCGAGTTGACGATTTTCAGCAGCGCCCCGGACAGGCCCGGATCCTGAGCGATCAGCCGCGCAATCACGCCCAGATCAGGGTCTGGCATGTACTGTTCCATCTGCAGATCCACCATGATCTGCGGCTGCGGGGGCACACTGATGCCCTGCAACGCTTGCTGGATCTGCTCGGAAGTTAGCTCTGGAGGCATAGGTCTTTACTCGAAGGCATAACGGGATTCTGCCCGCTCATCAGGCAACGGTCCATCACCTTCGTTGCTGATTTTCCCGGAACTTTGGCTTACAGACAGCTTCGGACTCTGTGTAACCGACGCAGGCTTGGCCTCACAAAGGCCAGCAATGCGCCATCCCTAGGCACGAGACTGGAGGACCCATGTCAAACGCACTGAATGGTAAACGCATCGCAATTCTTGTAACGGATGGTTTCGAGCAGGTAGAACTGACCGGCCCAAAGGAAGCTCTTGAGCAAGCGGGTGCCACCGTAGAAATCCTTTCCAGCCAGGACGGCAACGTCAAAGGCTGGAATCACGACAAACCGGCTGACGACTTTCAGGTGGACGGCACCTTCAAGGCTGCCAACGCGAGCAATTACGATGGCATCGTTCTGCCGGGCGGCGTGCAGAATTCCGACACCATCCGTCTGGACAGCGACGCTCAGCAGATCGTCAAGGATGCCAGCGCATCCGGCAAACCGCTGGCGGTTATCTGCCATGGCGGCTGGTTGCTGATCTCTGCAGGCCTGGTCAAAGGCAAGACCATGACCAGCTTCAAGACATTGAAAGACGATCTGGTGAATGCTGGCGCCAACTGGGTTGACCAGGAAGTGGTCACCGACGGCAAGCTGATCAGCAGCCGCCAGCCCGATGACATACCGGCATTCAATAGCAAGCTGATTGAAGCGCTGTCGGCATAAACGGCGGTGTTAATTCTCGTCATCCCGGCGCGCAACCGGGATGACGCGCTATAATCCCGCTCTTTTTTCCGGAGCGACGTCATGTCCCTGCCTAGCTTGCGCCTCAAAGCCAACGCCGACCGTCGCCTGCGCGCCGGTCATCTGTGGGTCTACAGCAATGAAATCGATGTAGCCGCCACCCCTCTTCACGGGTTTGCGGCTGGCGATCAAGCCATTCTTGAAGCCGCCGGCGGCAAGCCGCTGGGCATCGTCGCCATGAGCCCCAACAACCTGATCTGCGCCCGCCTGCTGTCGCGCGACGTCAAGTTGCCGCTGGACAAGTCACTGCTGGTTCACCGCCTGAACGTGGCGCTGTCGCTGCGTGATCGCCTGTTCGACAAACCTTTCTATCGTCTGGTCTACGGCGACTCGGACCTGCTGCCGGGTCTGGTGGTGGATCGTTTCGGTGACATCCTCGTCGTGCAAATGGCCTCGGCCACCATGGAACACCATAAGGACGACGTGATTGCTGCATTGGTCCAGGTGCTCAAGCCAAGCGGCATCCTGTTCAAGAACGACTCGGCCGCCCGCGATGCCGAAGGCCTGAATCGCTATGTCGAGACCGTGTTCGGTCTGGTTCCGGAGTGGGTCGCGCTGGAAGAAAACGGCGTGCAATTCGAAGCGCCGGTCATGGCCGGCCAGAAGACCGGCTGGTTCTATGATCACCGCATGAACCGTGCGCGCCTGGCACCTTACGTCAAAGGCAAGCGCGTGCTGGACCTTTACAGCTACATCGGCGGCTGGGGGATTCAGGCTGCTGCCTTCGGTGCCAGCGACGTCACCTGCGTCGATGCGTCCTCCTTTGCCCTCGACGGCGTGGAGCGCAATGCCGCCCTGAACGGTTTTGCCGAGAAGCTGACCTGCATCGAAGGTGATGTATTCGAGGCGCTTAAAGAGTTGAAGGCAAGCGAAGAGCGTTTCGACGTGATCGTGGCCGACCCGCCTGCGTTCATCAAGCGCAAGAAGGACATGAAAAATGGCGAAGGTGCCTACCGTCGCCTGAACGAGCAAGCCATGCGCCTGCTCACCAAGGACGGCATTCTGGTCAGCGCCTCGTGCTCGATGCACCTGCCGGAGGACGACCTGCAAAACATCCTGCTGACCAGCGCCCGCCATCTGGACCGCAATATTCAGCTGCTGGAACGTGGTGGCCAGGGCCCGGATCATCCGGTGCACCCTGCAATTGCAGAAACACGTTATATCAAGAGCATCACCTGCCGACTGTTGCCCAACAGTTGATCGACTGACCGGGTCGGCTCTACTCCGACCCGGTGCACGATGTCAGCTCAAGCCTGTCTTGAGCTGATCGCCCGCCATTGAAAAAACATCTCGATACACCCCTCCTCAGATGCGATAAACATGTATCGCACGTCGTCTTTGCGCACTGATAAATTGTCACCGTCCTGTAAGCAAACACCAACAAGATGCGAATCAGGACAACACTCAAAATGGACTTTGTTTAATTTAAATGGATTTAAATCATGACTGACTCTAAATACGTTGACTACATCCGCGACGACTTGAACAGGATGTCTGCTGACCAGCTGTCCAAAGGCCTGCTTTCTCCGGAAGGCGCAGACCTTATCCAGCGAGTCATCAATGCTCCAGTCGCCTCCGATGAAGACGGCATCACCATCGGTCGTTTCGTTATGCCGCTTCACGGCGGTGCCACTCTGATCCGCCTGTTTGTGATCCGCGGCCCGGAAGGCCAGCACATTCTTTATGTGCCTGAGCAGCCTGCCGCTCCAACCGATCGCATTTTCCATGAGAACCATGACTGGACTCGCACCGGTTATGTACTGGGTGAATTCCTGGGCAAACCGGGTGGTCTGGAATACATGCTGGACCTGGTGCCTGAAGATCAACGTGGTCAGGTAGCGGATTATTTCGAAGAAATCACTCGTCTGCCTTCCGCTTGGAACAAAAGCGCACTGGCCCTGCAAACAGTTGATGGCGAAACCTACCTGCATCAGATTCAGGCGATTGTGAATCGTTGATTGCCTGTTATCGACCTTGATGTAACAGCCGCTGACAGGGTTCTGTCAGCGGCTTCTTATTGAAATTGAAAATTAAGATCTTCTATACGCATCTGCTTTGTAGGAGCGCGCTTGCCCGCGATGAACGATGACGCAATATGGCTGAAAGACCGCGTGCCCCGATCGCGGGCAAGCGCGCTCCTACGGAACAATGTTTGCTGTGCGACAACGCTGTGCCAAAAAACAACCTCAAAGCCAGACAGCGTCCCAGAAAGGGTAATCGCCCACGTTGGTTACAAGGCCCGTCCTCAACGGATTCGCAACTATGTACCTTGCGGCCTTCAACACATCTTCTTCCCGCCTGATTGCCCTGTCGTGATATCCCTTTTGCCAAACCTTCAAAGGTCCGCCGCCAGCAGATACGATTGCCCTTGAGCTACCTCCCTTTACACGCCGCATCAGCATACCCAGACTGCCCGACTTCAATGAGACCAGCCAATGGAAATGGTCAGGCATCACAATCCACGCGAGCGTAACGACATAACCGTCATATTGTGCTTTTTGAAACTCTGCGACCATCAGGCGGCCATAATGCCAATTGTCAAACAAAGGACGACGACTATGAGTAACAGAGGTCAGAAGATAGATCTGACCAGACTCTGAAAAGCGCCCTTTACGTAAATCTGACCCTTGATTAGGTATCAGCATCCCGACCTTCCCTTTTCTGAGATCGTTAGCTTAGTAAAGCCAAGGCTTCAGCCTCCCGATTACCTGTTCCGAATATGTCCGCCAGCGCCCCCAGCGGTGTAGAATCGCTCCTATTCATCGCCAGTCATCCCCCGGCGGGTTTATGAGCTCAGGCCGAGTACACGGTGATCCCGTGGTTTTCGGTTTCTTCGCTGCATCCGGTCACTGCCGCCTGCGAGCGACGTCAATAGAAGCTCACTCCCTTCCTGATCAGCCTTATTTTTGCCGGAGTGCTCCAATGCCTGATTACCGCTCGAAAACGTCCACCCACGGCCGCAACATGGCCGGCGCTCGTGCCCTCTGGCGCGCCACGGGCATGAAGGACGAAGATTTCAAGAAACCGATCATCGCCATCGCCAACTCCTTCACCCAGTTCGTACCGGGCCACGTGCACCTGAAAGACATGGGTCAACTGGTAGCCCGCGAAGTCGAACGCGCCGGTGGCGTGGCCAAGGAATTCAACACCATTGCGGTGGATGACGGCATCGCCATGGGCCATGACGGCATGCTGTATTCGCTGCCGAGCCGCGAAATCATTGCCGATTCCGTGGAATACATGGTCAACGCCCACTGCGCGGACGCCATCGTTTGTATCTCCAACTGCGACAAGATCACCCCTGGCATGCTGATGGCGTCGTTGCGCCTCAACATTCCGGTGATTTTCGTGTCCGGCGGACCGATGGAAGCGGGCAAGACCAAACTGGCCAGCCATGGTCTGGATCTGGTCGATGCCATGGTCATTGCCGCCGACTCGAGTGCCAGCGACGAAAAAGTCGCCGAATACGAGCGCAGCGCATGCCCGACATGCGGTTCGTGCTCGGGCATGTTCACCGCCAACTCGATGAACTGCCTGACCGAAGCACTGGGTCTGGCGTTGCCGGGCAACGGTTCCGCGCTCGCCACTCACAGTGACCGTGAGCAACTGTTCCTGCAGGCGGGCCGCACCATTGTCGACTTGTGCAGACAGTACTACACCCAAAACGATGACTCGGTGCTGCCGCGCAACATCGCCAACTTCAAGGCGTTCGAGAATGCCATGACGCTGGACATCGCCATGGGCGGCTCGACCAACACCATCCTGCACTTGCTGGCCGCCGCTCAGGAAGCCGAGATCGACTTCGACCTGCGCCATATCGACCGCCTGTCGCGCAAGGTGCCGCAGCTCTGCAAGGTCGCGCCGAACATCCAGAAGTACCACATGGAAGACGTGCACCGTGCTGGCGGGATTTTCAGCATCCTCGGCGAACTGGCGCGCGGCGGTCTGTTGCACACAGACCTGCCGACCGTGCACAGCAAGACCCTGGCCGAGGGCATCGCGAAGTGGGACATCACCCAGACTGACGACGAAGCGGTTCACACCTTCTTCAAGGCAGGCCCGGCAGGCATCCCCACGCAAACCGCGTTCAGCCAGTCGACCCGCTGGGAGAGCCTGGATGACGACCGTGAAAACGGCTGCATCCGTAGCGTTGAGCACGCTTACTCGCAGGAAGGCGGCCTGGCCGTGCTGTACGGCAACATTGCACTGGATGGCTGCGTAGTGAAAACCGCAGGTGTCGATGAGTCGATCCACGTGTTCGAAGGCAATGCCAAGATTTTCGAAAGCCAGGACAGCGCTGTGCGCGGCATCCTCGCTGACGAAGTGAAGGCTGGCGATATCGTGATCATCCGCTACGAAGGCCCGAAAGGCGGTCCGGGCATGCAGGAAATGCTCTACCCGACGTCGTACCTGAAATCCAAAGGCCTGGGCAAGGATTGTGCGCTGCTTACCGACGGTCGCTTCTCGGGCGGCACTTCGGGTCTGTCCATCGGCCACGCATCGCCTGAAGCCGCTGCTGGTGGCGCAATCGGTCTGGTGCGCGATGGCGACAAGGTACTGATCGACATTCCGAATCGCTCGATCAACCTGTTGATCGACGACGCGGAAATGGCCGAGCGCCGTGCAGAGCAGGACAAGAAAGGCTGGAAGCCGGTCGAATCGCGCCCTCGCAAAGTAACCACCGCCCTCAAGGCCTACGCCCTGTTGGCAACCAGTGCAGACAAGGGCGCTGTGCGTGACAAGGCGTTGCTGGACAAGCTGGTGCCTTAAGCAGCATCGGTAATGCAAAAAGCCCGGCAGAGATGCCGGGCTTTTTGTTGGGCCAGTGGAACGCGTGTGCCCTTAAAAGCGGACGCGGAGCGTCCTGGGAGGCATTCCCACGCGGAGCGTAGGAACGATCAGCGTGATCTCAAGCACGCCGATCATGCCCATGCTTGTGCTCCGAGTTATACCCGAGTCTTGCTGCGACCACGGACTGTGGGAGGCGGCTTGCCGGCGATGCTTTTTCTGAAGCGACCTGTCAGTGACTGAACTGGCGCCATCGCCGGCAAGCCGCCTCCCACGGGGTATGCATTCAGTCAGTCACTTTCGTTTAGGCCCCCGTTTTGCGCGTCTTGCGGACTTGTGTATAACGCTGAGCGCAGAGCGTGGGGACGATCATCATCGTATTCCTCACTGAATCTCGTCCGGCTTGACGATCACCCAGTTCTTGTCGGCAGTTACCGGCAGCCCTTCCTTGGCCTGGGCTTTGGCGTTCTTCTTCATCATGCCGTTCAACTGCGTCATGTATTTGTCCTTGCGGTTGATCCACAAATGCACGCCGCCTTTGCTGACGTCGACGCTGTGGAACAGCATGTAGCCGTCGCTCGTCGGGGTATCACCGCCCACCAGCACCGGTTTTTTCCATTCATCGATGTAGGTCAGGATGGCCGCCTGTTTGCCAGCCATCCAGGTCGCAGGTGTCCACAGGTAAGGTGTCAGCTCCAGGCCCATGTTGCTTTTCGCATCATATTTGCCAGCCGTGATCTGTTTGCGCGCCGTGGTCAAGTCACCGGTTTTCCTGTCCTTGAGCAGCAGCGACACGCCGATCACGTTCTCTGGCTTGACGTTGTAGCCGTACTTGGGATCGGAGGCGACCATACGCACCAGCTCTTCGGAGGCTGCGGTCATCACATAGACGTCGATACCGTTTTCCATCAGCTTCTTGTACAGCTCGGTCTGCCCGGTGAACACGCGGGGCGGTTCGACATTCAGCTGTTTGACGGTATCGCCGTCGTAGTAGGTCGCAGGGATCGGCTTGTCGAGTGCCATCAGCTCATCCACATAGCCTTTGAGTTCCTTCAGGGTGAAACCGGAAAACACTTGGGCGACCCATGGATAGCAGACCATGTCGTCGACCTCGCAGAGGCGGTAGTAGTAACTGAACAGGCTTTCCTTGTGCTCGGCGGTGTCTTTGAACGGCATCAGTTTCAGGGAAGGATCAAGCTTCTCCCGGGTGATCAGGCCTTTATTTTCCATGTACGGCAACAGCGACTCTTCGAGGTCGAAGCGGTAGCTGGTGTTGTCCATGTCAAAGACTGCGTAGTTACCCTTGTTGGCGTTGGCGGCGATCATCGCATCGAGTGCTTTCGCGGCGGGCTCGGGCCAATGCTTCAATTCGGTGGCGGCAAAAGCCTGGCTGGCCAGCCCGACACAAAGTGCAGCAAACAGCATTTTTGGCGCGAGTTTCATGAGCGAAGTCCCCTTCTCAAAAATTCGAAGGGTCAGACCGTAACAAAATATTATGAACGCGAAAGTGCGCGAACGACCTTTGAGGCGTCAGAAGACGTCATTTACCCCATTGATCACGACAGCAAACCCAAAAACGACAGTTTTGTGACATTTTGTTTGCTGTCGCATCATCGCTGATGGTTCAGTCCCGTTCCCACACTTCGAAGTTGTAGCCGGGCTTGTCTTCGACAGCAGGGTTTTCAGTGTTGGAAACCAGCTTCCACTGCGTCTGATCGAACTCGGGAAACCAGGCATCGCCTTCCGGACTCAACGCCACACGCGTCAGATACAAACGATCCGCCTGAGCCAGACCCTGGGCGTACAATTGCGCACCGCCTATCAGCATGACTTCATCGACGCCCTGCTCGTGCGCCCACTGCTGGGCACGCGCCACAGCGGCGTCCAGCGAAGCAAAAACCTCGGCACCCTCAAGCTGAAGGTCTGTCTGGCGGCTGACCACCAGATTCAGGCGCCCCGGCAGTGGACGGCCCAGCGAGTCCCAGGTCTTGCGGCCCATGATGATCGGCTTGCCGAGGGTCGTCGCCTTGAAGTATTTGAAGTCCCCCGGCAAATGCCAGGGCATGGAATTGTCGACACCGATCACTCGGTTTTCACCAAGGGCGGCAATCAGGCTGAGGGGGAGATGAGTATTCATCGAGCGAGGATATCAGAGCACACGCAGCAAGCCACTGAACTGTTACACGTCGTGCTCAGTCCCATGACAGCGGTTATGCTCACCGCTGAATTCCTTGAAGAGACGCCGTGTGACTGCGCTGACACCCCTCGATACCCTCTGGCTGACCGAAGCTGTGCGCCTGCGTGAAAAACAAGCGGGGACGCTCGACGATCAGGAGGCCAACCGCCGCGCACGCGCTGGCGAAGGCGACCTCACGACCCGCATCACTCAGCGAGCCTTGTGGCTGGCGGAGCGCGACGGCATGGTTGCCGCGCTGCATCACTGGAAACAGGGCGCGCGACTGGCCCTGATGGCGCTGGCCGTGATGGCGGTCATGAGTGGCGCCGGCCTGGCCTTCGCTGCCATGGGCGACGGCCAGACGCCGGTCAATGTGTTCTGGGCGCTGGGCAGCCTGCTCGGTTTGAATCTGATTCTGCTGATCAGTTGGGCGCTGGGTCTGGTTTTTGCCGGGCGCAACAACAGTGGACTTGGCCGACTCTGGTTATGGCTGAGTGAAAAACTCGCCCGCGACGCTCAGGCCGCGCAACTGGCACCGGCGCTGATTCTGCTGCTGCAACGCAAACGCCTGAATCGTTGGGTATTGGGACTGGTGGTCAACAGCCTGTGGCTGATCGCACTGTTCAGTGCACTGGTGGTGCTGTTGATGCTGATGTCGACCCGGCGCTACGGCTTTGTCTGGGAAACCACCATTCTGAGCAGCGACACGTTCGTCAGCCTGACCCAGACGCTGAGTACGATCCCGGCCTGGCTGGGCTTCAGCGTGCCGGACGAATCCATGATCCGTGCCAGTGGCAATGGTGCATTGAGCATCGAAAACGCTCGCCAGGCCTGGGCGGCGTGGCTGGTTGGCGTGCTGCTGGTCTATGGCATCCTGCCGCGCCTGATGCTGGCCGCGCTTTGCCTGTGGCGCTGGAAAAACGGCCGCGCTGGCCTGCAACTCGATCTGGAACAGCCCGATTACCTTGAACTGCGCGAACGGCTGATGCCAAGCAGCGAGCGCCTGGGCGTCAACGATGCCGAGCCCGCAATGTTGCATCAGGTTCAGCGCGACGCAGGGATTGCTCAAAGCGACGGCGCCCTGCTGGTGGCCATCGAGCTGGACGACCAACAGGTCTGGCCGCCCCATTTGCCCGCTGGCGTTGCCAACGCAGGCGTTCTGGACAGCCGCGAGTCGCGCCACAAACTGCTGGAACAACTGACTCAATACCCGCCCGCACGCCTGCTGGTTGCCTGTGACCCGCGTCGCTCGCCGGATCGCGGCAGCCTTGCGCTGATCGCAGAACTGGCGCGCTGCGCTGGAGCAACCAGAGTCTGGCTGCTGCCTGCGCCCGCCGGACAAACCCTGGACCCCGAGCGGCTGGATGACTGGCATGTCGCGCTGGATCAACTGCAATTGCCCTGGGCAGACCATCTGCCCATGAGCTGGCTGGAGACAGGTCATGAGTGATGCGCACAAGTCCGGCCCCATCAAGCTTGCCGTGGTCGGCCACACCAATGTGGGCAAGACCTCCTTGCTGCGCACCCTGACGGGCGATGTGACGTTCGGCGAAGTGTCCCATCGCCCTAGCACCACACGGCATGTCGAAGGTGCTCGTCTCTCGGTGGACGGCCAGGCCACGGTCGAGTTGTACGACACGCCTGGCCTGGAAGATGCCATCGCCCTGCTCGACTATCTGGAGCGTTTGGACCGCCCCGGTGAACGGCTGGACGGCCCGGCAAGGCTCGCGCGCTTTCTGGAAGGCAGCGAAGCTCGCCAACGCTTCGAGCAGGAAGCCAAAGTGCTGCGACAGTTGCTCGATTCGAATGCGGGTCTGTATGTCATCGATGCCCGCGAACCGGTGCTGTCCAAATACCGCGACGAACTGGCCGTGCTCGCCAGTTGCGGGAAACCCTTGCTGCCAGTGCTCAATTTCGTCAGCGCGCAGCAACACCGCGAGCCTGAGTGGCGCGAAGCCCTCTCACGTCTCGGTCTGCATGCGCTGGTGCGTTTCGACAGCGTCGCCCCTCCTGAGGACGGCGGGCGGCGGCTATATGAAAGTCTGGCGCTCATGCTGGAAAGCGCACGTCCGCAGCTGGAGCGTCTGATCGAGGATCAGGAGAAACAGCGTCAGGCCAAACGCCACAGCGCAGCGCGTCTGATCGCGCAAATGCTGATCGACTGCGCAGCCTGTCGGCGCAGCGTGGAAACCACGCCTGATCAGGAGAAACAGGCCATCGAAGCATTACGTCAGGCGGTCCGTCAGCGTGAACAGCAGTGCGTCGAAGCGATGCTCAAACTGCATGCGTTTCGCAAGGATGACGTAACCGCCAGCGAGCTGCCGTTGATGGACGGTCGCTGGGGTGATGACCTGTTCAACCCTGAAACCCTCAAGCTGATGGGCGTACGCGTCGGCGGCGGCGTGGCAGCAGGCGCCGCGGCCGGAGCAGGCGTGGACCTGATGGTCGGCGGCGTCACACTGGGCGCGGCTGCGCTGGTGGGTGCCATTGCTGGCGGTGCCCTGCTGACCGCCCGCAGCTACGGCGGACGTCTGCTGGGCAAACTCAAGGGACACCGGGAACTGACCGTCGACGACGCCGTACTGCGCCTGCTCGCACTGCGACAACGTCATCTGCTGCTTGCACTGGGCGTCAGAGGCCACGCGGCAATCAACAGCATCGAACTGACCACACCGCAAGACAAGACCTGGCGTAAGGGCAAGCTGCCCGAACCTTTGTCACGATCCCGAGCCCACCCGCAATGGTCATCACTGAACCCGCGTGCGCGGCTGAATCAGGCTGAACGGCAGGAAGCGATCGATGGGTTGGCCGAGGTGATTTTGCAGGGGTGAGCCGTCAAACATGCCCGTTCGTCACGATTCGCAATGCAGAGTATCCAAAAGCATTCCGAGTCCTGGCGTGTGCATCCAAACAATCGACGAATGGGTCGCGACCACGTTATTGGCGGCTGTACAGATATCTTTTGAAGTATTTTGGCCAGACTTGCGTGCTCCAGATTCAATTTCGACCGCTACTCTTCATCGTGTCGCTAACCGCTTCCTACTCGGTACCGAGAGGGCAGGCTGGAAAAATGGAGTGTTGGTGGAATTCACGGATGATGAGAAGAGACTCTGGAACGAAGCGATCAAGTTCGCGAGGCAAAACAAGAAGGCTATAGGGAGAAAGCTGACCTCACTGGATCTTTACCCGGCAGAGGACGAGCCTGTATCGGTTTTCATGTCCGGATCCCCTGGAGCAGGTAAGACAGAAGCGTCGATTGCTCTTTTGAATCTCTTTACAAGCTCGTCTATTTTACGAATAGACCCAGACGAGCTACGCGCTGAATTTGATCTCTACACCGGGGGTAACGCGTACCTGTTCCAAGGTGGCATCTCAATTCTGATTTCCAAGATTATTGATCTGGCACTATCGCAGCAGCAGTCTTTTCTGCTGGATGGGACGCTTGCAAAAATCGACATTGCACGGAGCAATGTCGAAAGATCCTTGGAGAAAGGACGCTACGTTCAAGTGCTGTATGTCTATCAAAACCCGTTGCTTGCCTGGGAGTTCGTCAAGGCTCGAGAGCAGGCAGAGGGCAGGCGTATCCTCGCTGACCATTTCGTCGAGCAATATTTCTCTGCACGTGACGTCGTGAACACGCTTAAGCTAGAGTATGGAAAACATGTGCATGTCGATCTTCTTCTAAAGCACATAGATAACTCAGCCCGCCTTTACAAGGCGGGCGTGGACAGGATTGACTACCATATCCCCGAGCGCTATACCCGCGATGAGCTGGCAGCTGCGCTGGAAAACGTCTCACCTCAGGAGCCAGTCAATGAAGCTTCCAAATCCGCACGCCGAGAAGGCCAAGAATTCTTTCGCGGAATTCATTCGCAACGCGAAGTCCGATGAAAAAAAGCGTATTTACAGTGCTGTTCTGACTGAGGCGACCAAGCGCCAGAACGAGATCATCGCGCAGGTTAAAAACGCCTGACAGCGACCGCTCAATAAAAAACCCGCATCTCTGCGGGTTTTTTTATTGCTTCAAGGAATCAGCCCTTGAACACGTCGTCCACGCTGGTCAGCGGGTAATGCTTCGGATATGGCAGAGTGGCCACGCCGCTTTCGATGGCGGCCTTGGCGACTGCTTCGGCGATACGCCCAAGCAGGCGGGTGTCCATTGGTTTCGGGATGATGTACTCACGACCGAATTCCAGCTTGATGCCGCCATAGGCGTCGCACACTTCCTGAGGAACCGGCAGTTTGGCCAGTTCGCGCAGGGCGTTGGCTGCGGCGATCTTCATTTCTTCGTTGATGCGCTTGGCGCGAACGTCCAGAGCACCACGGAAGATGAACGGGAAGCCCAGTACGTTGTTGACCTGGTTCGGGTAGTCCGAACGGCCGGTCGCCATGATCACGTCGCTGCGAGTGGCGTGAGCCAGTTCCGGGGAGATTTCCGGATCAGGGTTCGAGCAGGCGAACACGATTGGATCCTTGGCCATCAGCTTGAGGTTTTCAGCGCTCAGCAGGTTAGGACCGGACAGACCCACGAACACGTCAGCACCTTCCAGTGCATCGGTCAGCGTGCGCTTCTCGGTGGCGTGAGCGAACACAGCCTTGTACTGGTTCAGGTCAGTGCGGCCAGAGTGGATCACGCCGGTGCGGTCGATCATGAAGATGTTTTCGATCTTCGCGCCCATGCTCACCAGCAGCTTCATGCAGGAGATGGCGGCAGCGCCAGCGCCCAGGCAGACGATCTTCGCGGTCTCGAGGGATTTGCCGACGATTTCCAGTGCGTTGATCATGCCGGCTGCGGTCACGATAGCGGTGCCGTGCTGGTCATCGTGGAATACCGGGATGTCGCACTGTTCGATCAGCGCTTTCTCGATTTCAAAGCACTCAGGTGCCTTGATGTCTTCCAGGTTGATGCCGCCGAAAGTGATCGAGATGCGCTTGACGGTGTCGATGAAGGCCTGCGGGCTTTCGGAATCGACTTCGATATCGAAAACGTCGATACCGGCGAAACGCTTGAACAGAACCCCTTTGCCTTCCATAACCGGCTTGGAGGCCAGTGGGCCCAGATCACCGAGGCCGAGGATTGCGGTGCCATCGGAGATAACTGCTACCAGGTTGCCTTTGCCGGTGTACTTGTAAGCCAGCTCGGGGTCACGGGCAATTTCACGCACGGGTTCAGCAACGCCAGGGCTGTAGGCCAGAGCCAGGTCACGAGCGGTTGCGGTCGGCTTGGTGAGTTCTACGCTCAGCTTCCCTGGACGGGGATTGGCATGGTAATCGAGCGCGGCAGTTTTCAAATCTGACATGTATTGGATTCCGCTTTTTTTACTGTGGGACAGACGGACCGCCGAGGATACGCAAGATGCATAGTCCTAACAAGACTGACCAGTCACTGCTGTCAAGGGGCGAGAAGTTAGACTTTCCGCTAAGGCACTGGAAACACAAAAAGCCGAACCGCTCGTCGAAAGGCCCGGGATTGCAGACGATGCCTAGGGGTTGAGCATGGCCGGGTGGGTCAGCGGCATCAACCAGCGAGCCTGTCCTGACTGTAGACCACCGCGCCGGGAACGGTCCACCACCCAGCCCCGCGCCTCGATCTGTTGACCCTTGAGCCTTTCAAGCTTCGCCACATCGAAGGCAGACAGCAGGTCAGGGGCAACGCGTAACACCAATGAACCGTCGAGTTCGATCCAGACGCCGCCGCGATTGCGCTGAACGCTCTTCACGCGACCGGTCACGACGGCAAAGCCGCCTTTTTTGATCCGGTTGGCAGATTGCACCGGAGAGTTGCGCCACAGCCCCAGTCTGGCCTGACGCGCCTGACGCTCGGCGCTCTGCTGGCAATCGACCAGCGCCGTATTGGGTGCAAAGGCGACCAGATAGCCGAGCCCTTCGCTGAGCAGCTGCGCTTCCAGGTTGGTGCCGTTGCGGCTGTAGACGTTGGCCAGCGTACGACCGTAGCGATCCTTGGCCTGCTGACCGATCTGCAGGCGGACCTGACCGCCGCTGTCTTTGACCAGCGCTTGCAGACGTCGCTTGCCCGCTTCGGCAAACGGCTCGGCGGATTGACCACGCTTGCCGGTCTCGGGGGTATTGAGACCAATCATTCGCACGCTGCGGCCATCGCTCAGGCGCAGGGTGTCGCCATCCACCACCCGCTGCACCTTCGCAACCGGCAAACCATTCGGTGCGGGGCAGAACGCCTGCGCGTCGGCCAGCCAAATCGCGGACATAAAAAAGACGCCCACAAGGGGCGTCTTTTCAAGCAGTCTGGAAATGCCCATGAGGCAGCCAGTCTTACTTCGCTTTGGTTGCGCCGAACGCACCGAAACGGGATTTGAACTTGTCGACACGGCCGCCAATGTCAAGCGTCTTCTGCTTGCCAGTGTAGAACGGGTGGCACTCGTTGCACACGTCGAGGCTCAAAGGGCCGGCGAGAGTGGAACGGGTCTTGATGACATTGCCGCAGCTGCAGGTTGCGTCAATGGCTTCGTAAACTGGATGGATATCAGCTTTCATCGGTACTTCCTCAGTCTAGCGTGCCGCCACCCAACACTATTGTTGAATACCGCACGGAAATAGGCCGTGGATAGTATCAGACAATCAAAACGACGCAAGCGAACCTTTGCACCGGTCGTCTGCTAAGATCGCCCATCGCCCACGACCGACACAGGGAAACACCGCGTGCCCGACGCCATCCTGCGCCTTGCCCTGCCCTCGCCGCTTCGCCGCCTGTTCGATTACCGCGCCCCCGCTGGCGTGTCGCGCAGCGCCCTGCAGCCCGGCATGCGGTTGCGAGTGCCATTTGGTCGACGGGAAATGATCGGCATTCTGGTCGAGGTCGTGGATCACAGCGAAGTACCCGCTGACAAATTGAAACCGGCCATTGCCTTGCTGGACAGCCAGGCGCCACTGCCTCCTGCGCTGTTCAAGCTGTGCCTGTGGACGTCCCAGTATTATCAGCACAGCCTGGGCGACACCCTGAGCTGGGCGTTGCCGGTGTTGCTGCGTCAGGGCGAACTGGCCGAAACCCGCCAGGAACGCTTCTGGCACGTATCACCCGGCGCCAGCGTCGACGACTCGCGCATCGCCCGCGCGCCCAAGCAGCGCGAAGCCCTGACCACCCTCGCCCAGCATCCCCATGGCGTAGCGCATCAACTGCTCAGCAAGCTGATGCTTAATAAAGACAGCCTCAACCTGTTGCTGGCCAAGGAACTGGTGTACGTCGAGGTGCGCAGCCACGCGCCCATTGCGCGACATGAACACTGGCTGGCCCAGCCGGAATTGCCGCTCAACACCGAACAGCGCGCCGCCTATGAAGCCATTCGCGCCGGGTTCGACAGCTTCCATGCGTTTCTGCTGGCGGGCGTGACGGGCAGCGGCAAGACCGAAGTCTATCTGCAGTTGATCCGCGAGACGCTGGAAGCCGGCAAGCAGGCGCTGGTACTGATTCCGGAAATCAACCTGGGGCCGCAGACCCTGGCGCGCTTCGAACAGCGCTTCAATGCACGTATTGCGCTGGTGCATTCGGCGGTCAACGACCGCGAGCGACTGGACGCCTGGCTGGCGGCGCGCGACGGCGAAGCCGACATTATTATCGGCACCCGTTCGGCGCTGTTCACGCCCATGAAGAACCCGGGCCTGATCATCATCGACGAAGAGCACGACGGTTCCTATAAACAGCAGGAAGGTCTGCGCTATCACGCACGCGATCTGGCGCTGGTGCGTGCCCGTCAGGAAAACATCCCGATTGTGCTCGGCTCGGCGACGCCATCGCTGGAAAGCCTGCACAACGCCTACACCGGTCGTTACGGCCTGCTGCGCCTGAATCAACGCGCCGGTGGCGCACAACAACCGCGTTTTCTGCGCCTGGACGTAAAGAGTCGTCCACTGGACAGCGGTATCTCCGGGCCGATGCAACAGGCCATCGGCCAGACGCTCGCGGCAGGCCAGCAAGTGCTGGTGTTCCTCAACCGCCGTGGTTTTGCACCGACCTTGCTGTGCCACGACTGTGGCTGGATGTCCGGCTGTCAGCGCTGCGATGCGCGCATGACCGTGCACCAGCGATCTGGCGAACTGCGCTGTCACCACTGCGGATACGTTGAACGGGTGCCGCGTCAGTGTCCGTCCTGCGGCAAGGTGGATCTGCGACCGGTCGGCGCGGGCACCGAGCGCGCTGAAGAACGATTGGCGATTCTGTTTCCGGATTACCCGGTGCTGCGCGTTGATCGCGACAGCACCTCGCGCAAGGATGCGATGAACCAGTTGTTCGCGACCATCCAGCGCGGCCAGCCGTGCATTCTGGTGGGTACCCAGATGCTCGCCAAAGGTCACCACTTCCCCCGCGTTACGCTGGTGTCCATTCTGGACGCTGACGGTGGGCTGTTCTCCGGCGACTTCCGGGCCAGCGAGCGCATGGCACAACTGATCGTGCAGGTCGCCGGGCGCGCAGGCCGGGCCGAAGAGCCGGGCAAGGTAATCATCCAGACGCACCTGGCCGACCATCCGCTGTTGATCCAGCTCACCGAACAGGGCTATTTCGCGTTCGCCGAGCAGGCCCTGAGCGAACGCCGCTCCGCCGGACTGCCGCCGTTCTCGCACCTGGCATTGCTGCGCGCCGAAGCGCACAAGCCGGGGCAAGCCGAGGAGTTTCTGGATCAGGCTTGCAGTGAAGCCGAACGACTATTGGCGGGCATGAGCCTGGGCGGCATCGAACTGCTAGGCCCGGTGCCCGCCCCCATGGAGCGCCGTGCCGGACGGTATCGCGCGCAACTGCTGCTGCAGTCCAGCGCCCGCGCGCCGCTGCACAAATTGCTGAGCCAGTGGCTGATTGTCCTGGAGCAGATGCCCAGTGGCAGGCAGGTCCGCTGGTCGCTGGATGTGGATCCGGTGGATCTGTACTGAGCTGTCTACGCGAATAAACGCGGCTTTTGTGGGACGCGGCTGCACAGTTACGGGCCTGAAAACCAACACGGTTGGCAACACGGCTTGAGCAACGGATAATGCGGAGTTTTTCCACCCGCGCATCCAGGCGCCACCGCGCTTGCGGTCGAAGAGAGCATCATGAAAGACACCATTCGTCAGCTGATCCAACAAGCCCTGACCCGTCTCGTCACTGAGGGCGTCTTGCCAGAAGGGCTGACGCCGGCGATTCAGGTAGAGAACGCTCGCGACAAGACCCACGGGGACTTCGCCAGCAATATCGCGATGATGCTCGCCAAGCCTGCCGGGATGAAGCCGCGTGATCTGGCTGAAAAGCTGATTGCCGCGCTGCCCGCCGATGAGCAGGTCAGCAAGGTGGAAATCGCAGGTCCCGGCTTTCTGAATTTCTTCCAGAACACTCAGGCCCTGGCCGCGCGTCTGGACACAGCCTTGGCCGACCCGCAGCTTTCGGTACGCAAGGCAGGCCCGGCGCAGCGTGTGGTGGTCGACCTGTCGGCACCGAACCTGGCCAAGGAAATGCACGTCGGCCACCTGCGCTCGACCATCATTGGTGACGGCGTAGCCAACGTCCTCGCTTTTCTGGGCGACACTGTCATTCGCCAGAACCATGTCGGCGACTGGGGTACCCAGTTCGGCATGCTGCTGGCGTATCTTCAGGAAAAACCGGCGACCAGTGACGAACTGTCTGACTTGGAAAACTTCTACCGCGCCGCGAAGCAGCGCTTCGACGAATCCGAAGAGTTCGCCGAGCGCGCTCGCGGGCTGGTGGTCAAGTTGCAGGGCGGCGATGCCGAGTGCCTCGCGCTATGGAAACGCTTCAACGAGATCTCGCTGTCGCACTGCCAGAAGACCTACGAGCGCCTCAACGTCAATCTGACCCCGGCCGATGTCATGGGCGAAAGCGCCTATAACGATGATCTGGCCAATGTGGTCAGCGACTTGAAGGCCGCTGGCCTGTTGGTGGAAAGCAATGGCGCGCTGTGCGTGTTCCTCGAAGAATTCCGCACCGCAGAAGACACGCCCCTGCCGGTGATCGTGCAGAAGGCCGGTGGCGGCTATCTGTACGCCACCACTGACCTGGCCGCCATTCGTTATCGCAGCAAGGTGCTCAAGGCTGACCGTGCGCTCTACTTCGTCGACCAGCGTCAGGCGCTGCACTTCCAGCAAGTATTTGAGGTGGCGCGCCGCGCAGGCTTCGTTCATGAAGGCATGCAGCTGGAGCACATGGGCTTCGGCACCATGAACGGCGCCGACGGCCGTCCGTTCAAGACGCGCGATGGCGGCACGGTCAAGCTGATCGACCTGCTCGACGAAGCCGAAGAGCGCGCCTACACGCTGGTGAAAGAAAAGAATCCCGAAGTCGCGGAAGCCGAACTGCGCAGTATTGCCAAGGCGGTGGGTATCAGCGCAGTGAAGTACGCCGACCTGTCCAAGCACCGCACCAGCGACTACAGCTTCAACTTCGACCAGATGCTGAGCTTCGAAGGCAACACCGCGCCTTACCTGCTCTACGCCTACACCCGCGTGTCTGGCGTATTCCGCAAGCTGGGCACGCCGTTCGACGCCAGCAAAGGCAAGATCGTGCTGGAAGCGCCACAGGAGCAGGAGCTGGCGGCTCGCCTGGCGCAATTCACCGAAACCCTGAATAACGTCGCAGAAAAAGGCACGCCTCACGTACTCTGTGCTTACCTGTATGACCTTGCGGGTCTGTTTTCGAGCTTTTACGAAAACTGCCCGATCCTTGGTGCCGAAAATCCCGATCAGCAACAGAGCCGCCTGCGTCTGGCAGCGCTGACCGGTCGCACCCTCAAGCAAGGCCTGGATCTGTTGGGTCTGGAAACTCTGGAGCGTATGTAAGTTGGCAGTTGCGAAGAAGAAACCGGCACCCAAGCGCGGCGCCAGCCGTTATCAGGCACCCGCCAAGCAGCCGATTCCAGGATGGTTGTGGCTGGTCATTGGTTTGACCGTAGGCGCATTCGTTGTCTTCCTGATGAAGCTCGAACCCGGCGGCGACGACATCAAGCGAGTCAAGGCTGACGCCAAGGCCGCGAAGATCGCCGAGGCGAACAAGACGCCGCCGAGCCCGACGGCGCCGGTCAAACCCAAGTACGACTTCTACACCTTGCTGCCCGAGTCGGAAGTGATCGTGCCGAACGAAGCGGTGCCTGAAAAGACGCCACCTGCAGTCGCGCCGACCGCCCCGGTTACGCCGGAGCAGGCCGCCAAGATCGACACGGCCCGTGCCCAGGCTGCGCTCAGCGGTCTGACGCCACCGCCAGCGCCTCCGGTCACGGCCACCAAACCGGCAGCGGTGACTACGTTCTTCCTGCAGGCGGGCTCGTTCCGCAAGCAGGCCGACGCTGAAAAAGTCCGTGCGCAGATCATCCTGCTGGGCCAGACGGCAACGGTCGAATCCGGCACAGTGAAGGACGAGACCTGGTACCGCGTTCTGGTCGGCCCGTTCAGCAACCGCGAACAACTGACCACGGCCCAGAAACAACTGGCGGGTGGCGGATTTAGTAACCTGTTGTTGCAGCAGCGTCAGAGCCGGTAGGGCGCGCACCAATAGTCGATAGTGCGCATGCGGAGCGCTCATCGTTATACACAAGCCCGCCTCGACACTGATCGATGATCGTTCCCACGCAGAGCGATGGGCACGATCAGTGTTGAGACAGCCATTCACCCCCAACGGTTGAAATACCCGACCCCACCCCCATATGAGTCTGCATCAGGGCATTTTCGCCCCGCTGCGTGGAGACTCTCCCCTTGACCACCATCGTTTCAGTGCGCCGTCACGGCAAAGTCGTCATGGCTGGCGACGGCCAGGTTTCCCTGGGCAATACCGTCATGAAAGGCAACGCCAAGAAAGTGCGTCGCCTGTACCACGGCGAAGTGATTGCCGGGTTCGCTGGCGCTACCGCAGATGCATTCACGCTGTTCGAGCGCTTTGAAGGCCAACTGGAAAAACACCAGGGCCATCTGGTGCGGGCAGCCGTCGAACTGGCCAAGGACTGGCGCACCGACCGCTCGCTGAGCCGTCTGGAGGCCATGCTGGCCGTTGCCAACAAGGACGCCTCGCTGATCATCACCGGCAACGGCGATGTCGTCGAACCGGAAGACGGTTTGATCGCGATGGGCTCCGGCGGTGCATTCGCTCAGGCCGCCGCACGCGCCCTGCTGCTCAAGACCGATCTGTCGGCACGCGAAATCGCGGAAACCTCCCTGCACATCGCAGGCGACATTTGCGTGTTCACCAACCACAACATCACCATTGAGGAGCAGGACCTCGCCGAATAAGCCGCTCTCGGCTTGTTTGCGCTAGAGGACCGTCAATCATTATGTCCATGACTCCCCGCGAAATCGTCCACGAACTCAACCGCCATATCATCGGCCAGGACGATGCCAAGCGCGCCGTTGCGATTGCCCTGCGCAACCGCTGGCGCCGCATGCAGCTGCCTGAAGAGCTGCGCGTCGAAGTGACGCCGAAGAACATTCTGATGATCGGCCCGACCGGTGTCGGCAAGACCGAAATCGCCCGTCGCCTGGCCAAGCTCGCCAACGCGCCGTTCATCAAGGTCGAAGCGACCAAGTTCACTGAAGTCGGCTATGTCGGCCGCGATGTCGAGTCGATCATCCGTGATCTGGCGGACGCTGCGATCAAGCTGCTGCGCGAGCAGGAAATCGTCAAGGTTCGCCATCGTGCCGAAGATGCTGCCGAAGACCGCATTCTCGATGCCCTGCTGCCACCGGCCCGTGTCGGGTTCAACGAAGACCCGGTGCAGACCAACGATTCCAACACTCGCCAGCTGTTCCGCAAGCGCCTGCGCGAAGGTCAGCTGGATGACAAGGAAATCGAGATCGAAATCAACGAAGCCGTGGGCGTCGATATCTCCGCGCCACCCGGCATGGAGGAGATGACCAACCAGCTTCAGAGCCTGTTTGCCAATATGGGCAAAGGCAAGAAAAAGAGCCGCAAGCTCAAGGTCAAGGAAGCGCTCAAGCTGGTCCGTGAAGAAGAAGCGGGCCGTCTGGTCAACGACGAAGAGTTGAAGGTCAAGGCGCTGGAAGCCGTCGAGCAGCACGGTATCGTGTTCATTGACGAAATCGACAAGGTGGCCAAGCGCGGCAATTCCGGTGGCGTAGACGTGTCACGCGAAGGCGTTCAGCGCGACCTGTTGCCGCTGATCGAAGGCTGCACGGTCAACACCAAGCTGGGCATGGTCAAGACCGACCACATCCTGTTCATTGCCTCGGGCGCGTTCCACCTCAGCAAGCCGAGCGATCTGGTGCCCGAGCTTCAGGGTCGTCTGCCGATTCGCGTCGAACTCAAGGCCCTGTCGCCCCAAGACTTCGAACGCATCCTCAGCGAGCCGCACGCATCGCTGACCGAGCAGTACTGCGCGCTGCTCAAGACCGAAGGCCTGAATATCGAATTCAAGCCCGAAGGCATCAAGCGCCTGGCGGAAATCGCCTGGCAGGTCAACGAGAAGACCGAGAACATCGGTGCCCGTCGCCTGCACACGCTGCTTGAGCGCCTGCTTGAGGAAGTGTCGTTCAGCGCAGGCGATATGGCCTCCAGCCCGGACGCTGCGCCGATCGCCATCGATGCCGACTACGTCAACAGTCACCTGGGCGAACTGGCCGAGGACGAAGATTTGTCGCGTTACATCCTGTAAGCCTGCCAGATTGCACAGGGGCGTCGAAAAACGCTCCTGTGCATGCATCGCCTTGAACATCGAAACCGGAATCCATGAGCCCAATCCCCAGCGCCATTCAGTTGCACAAGGCCTCGAAGACCCTGACGCTCAAATACGCGTCCGGTGAGGAATATCACCTGCCTGCCGAGCTGCTGCGGGTGCATTCTCCTTCCGCCGAAGTTCAGGGCCACGGCAAACCGATTCTGCAACACGGCAAACTGAATGTAGGCCTGACGAAAGTCGAGCCGGCCGGGCAATACGCGCTGAAACTGACCTTCGACGACGGTCATGACAGCGGCCTGTTCACCTGGCAATACCTCCACGAACTGGCCGTGCGTCAGGAAGCCTTGTGGGCGGATTATCTTCAGGAGCTGGAAAAAGCCGGCAAGTCCCGCGATCCTTCCGAGCACGTCGTCAAACTCATGCTCTGACCCGCAAAACCCCGCCCCAGCCGCTCTGGCACGCCATCTGCCGTTTTAGGACGCGCTTTCTAATCGAATTTGTTTCAATATTCCGCGCAGCGGCCAATGACTGACGCCGCTT
This sequence comes from Pseudomonas sp. AC016, assembly GCF_979253365.1. Lineage (NCBI taxonomy): Bacteria > Pseudomonadati > Pseudomonadota > Gammaproteobacteria > Pseudomonadales > Pseudomonadaceae > Pseudomonas > Pseudomonas sp. AC016. Next base: position 3,717,732 of record NZ_CEEDCC010000001.1, on the reverse strand, counting down.
GCGATTTTTTGAAATCTCGCGTAACCAATGGCATTGGCAATTTCCTCCGCATCGATCCGATGCGCAGACGCGGTATGCAAGGAGTGGTTACACGAAGCGCAGCTGTTCAGATGCCTTCGCGGTAGCCTGCGTGAAAATCGGGAAATTGGCTGCCAAGCCATCTTAGGTCACACGAGCAGTAGTACCGGCTATTCGCCTGTGTCACTGGTTCACAGGGAAGTAGTTGCGGTACTCGTCTCAGGACAACGGAGCGTCGTAGATGAGTAACACGAAAGACGATGACCTGCAGCGCCAGGCCTCTGAACACACCTTGAATCTCAATCCGGTGGTGGGCTTGCGTCGCAAGGACCTACTGACCACCGCACGCATGGTGCTACGCCAGGCCATCAGACAACCGATCCACAGCCTCAAGCATGTCGCTCATCTGGGTACCGAACTCAGAAAGGTGGTGTTCGGCAAATCCGCTCTGCAGCCGTCCCCGGACGATCGACGCTTTGCCGACCCGGCCTGGAGCCAGAACCCGCTGTATCGCCGTTATCTGCAGACCTACCTTGCCTGGCGCAAGGAGCTGCATGACTGGATTGGCGGTAGCAATCTCACCCCGCAGGACGTCAGCCGTGCTCACTTTGTGATCAATCTGATGACCGAAGCCATGTCGCCCACCAACTCGGCAGCCAACCCTGCCGCCGTGAAGCGCTTCTTTGAAACCGGTGGCAAAAGCCTGCTGGACGGCCTGTCACACCTCGCCAAAGACCTGGTGCACAACGGTGGCATGCCCAGCCAAGTGAACATGGACGCGTTCGAGGTGGGCAAGAACCTCGGTACGACCGAAGGTGCGGTGGTGTTTCGCAACGATGTGCTGGAGCTGATCCAGTACAAGCCGATCACCGAGCAGGTCCACGAAAAGCCACTGCTGGTGATTCCGCCGCAGATCAACAAGTTCTACGTCTTCGATCTGAGCCCGGAAAAGAGCCTGGCGCGCTTCTGTCTGCGCAGCAATGTGCAGACGTTCATCATCAGTTGGCGCAACCCGACCAAGGCCCAGCGCGAGTGGGGCCTGTCGACCTACATCGAGGCGCTGAAGGAAGCGGTGGACGTAGTCCTGGCGATCACCGGCAGCAAGGACCTGACCGTGTTGGGCGCCTGTTCCGGCGGCATTACCTGCACCGCCCTGCTGGGCCATTACGCAGCCCTCGGCGAGCAGAAGATCAACGCCATGACCCTGCTGGTCAGCGTGCTGGATACCACGCTGGACACCGATGTCGCCCTGTTCGTCGATGAGCAGACGCTGGAAACTGCCAAGCGTCATTCGTATCAGGCGGGCGTGCTGGAAGGCCGGGACATGGCCAAGGTGTTCGCGTGGATGCGGCCCAATGACCTGATCTGGAACTACTGGGTCAACAACTACCTGCTCGGCAATGAACCGCCGGTCTTCGACATCCTGTTCTGGAACAACGACACCACGCGTTTGCCGGCGGCCTTTCACGGCGACCTGATCGAGATGTTCAAGAACAATCCGCTGACCCGCCCGAACGCGCTGGAAGTCTGTGGCACACCGATCGACCTGAAACAGGTGACCACCGATGTGTTCTGTCTGGCAGGCACCAATGACCACATCACGCCGTGGCCGTCCTGCTACAAGTCCGCCCGTCTGTTCGGCGGCAAGACCGAGTTCGTGCTGTCCAGCAGCGGGCACATCCAGAGCATTCTCAACCCGCCGGGCAATCCCAAGTCGCGCTACATGACCAACACCGAGTTGCCGGCCACGCCAGACGAATGGCAAGAAAACGGTACCAAGCACACAGACTCGTGGTGGCTGCACTGGCAGGCATGGCAGACCGAGCGTTCGGGCAAGCTCAAGAAAGCGCCCACAACACTTGGCAATAAAACATTCCCGGCAGGCGAAGCGGCACCCGGCACCTACGTTCACGAACGCTAGACTCAAGGAAGAAGGCGCACTGCCGTTCACTATGGAAGTGACCGGCAGTGCTCGTTAGGCGAATGACAGACGTACGATCTGGTCGAAACGCAGGACAGCTTTCCCAGCGGTTTAACCAACAGGGCTTTGCGCATGCCTCAACCGTTTGTATTTCGCTCCATCGACCTGGACGGTCACACTATTCGCACCGCTGTGCGACCCGGCAAGAGCCATTTGACGCCGCTGCTGATCTTCAACGGCATCGGTGCCAACCTCGAGCTGGTGTTTCCGTTCGTCGACGCGCTGGACCCGGATCTGGAAGTCATCGCGTTCGACGTGCCAGGCGTCGGCGGCTCCTCCACACCCAAACGTCCCTACCGCTTTCCGGGCCTGGCGAAGCTGGCCGCGCGCATGCTCGATTATCTGGACTACGGGCAGGTGAATGCGATTGGCGTGTCGTGGGGCGGTGCGCTGGCACAGCAGTTCGCCCACGACTACCCCGAACGCTGCAAGAAGCTGGTGCTGGCCGCGACTGCGGCCGGTATGGCGATGGTGCCCGGCAAGCCACGGGTGCTGTGGCTGATGGCAAGTCCGCGCCGGTACATCCAGCCTTCGCACGTGATCCGTATCGCACCGGAAATCTATGGTGGTGCGTTCCGTCGCGACCCTCATCTGGCGGCCAACCATGCGGCGAAGGTCCGCTCGTCCGGCAAGCTCGGTTACTACTGGCAGCTATTCGCAGGCATGGGCTGGACCAGTATCCACTGGCTGCACAAGATTCATCAGCCGACGCTGGTGCTGGCGGGTGATGACGATCCATTGATCCCGTTGGTCAATATGCGCCTGTTGGCTTGGCGGATACCCAATGCCCAGCTACACATAATCGATGACGGGCATTTGTTCCTGATCACTCGAGCCGAAGCCGTGGCTCCCATCATCATGAGTTTTCTGCAACAGGAACGACAACGCGCAGTCATGCACCCGCAACCTGTACCTCCCAGAGCGCGCTGAATCCGTCCGTCACGGTCGAAGGCACTGGAACGCTTCGCGAACAAAAAAAGCTTCACCGACTGCGCCAGAGACAGGAGTGTCGAACCGCGCAGAACGACGCAGGCCGCCGCGACGGGGCCTGCGCCAGTCCATGAGTTGATGGCTTGACGAAGGAGTGTTGCCCTCATGCAAGAAAAACCAACGAAGGTTGCCGAAATGACGCCGGCCACCTTCATCAACGTGCAAAGCGCCGTGACCGGCCTGCGCGGACGCGATCTTTTTTCCACCCTGCGCAGTGTCGCTACCCAAGGCTTGCGCCATCCCTTTCGCAGCGCCCGCCACGCCCTGACGCTGGGCGGTCAGTTGGGGCGCGTGATGCTGCTGGGCGAGACGCCGCATCCGCCCAACCCGCGCGACAGCCGTTTCGCCGACCCGACCTGGAGCCTCAACCCGCTGTACCGTCGTGGCTTGCAGGCTTATCTGAGCTGGCAGCACCAGGTCAAACGCTGGATCGATGACTGCGACCTGTCCAAGGATGACCGGGCAAGGGCGCATTTTCTGTTCAACCTGCTCAACGATGCCCTGTCGCCGACCAACACCCTGCTCAATCCGCTGGCGGTCAAGGAGCTGTTCAATTCCGGCGGCACCAGCCTGATCAAGGGTCTGAGCCACATGGCCGATGATCTGCTGCACAACAACGGCTTGCCCAGCCAGACCACCAAAGACGCGTTTGAAATTGGTCGGACTGTGGCGGCAACACCCGGTGCCGTGGTGTTTCGCAACGAAATGCTTGAGCTGATCCAGTACAAGCCGATGAGCGAAAAGCAGTTCAGCCGACCGATGCTGATTGTCCCGCCGCAGATCAACAAGTACTACATCTTCGACCTGAGCCCCACCAACAGCTTTGTGCAATACGCACTCAAGAATGGCCTGCAGACCTTCGTGATCAGTTGGCGCAACCCGGACGTGCGGCATCGGGAATGGGGCTTGTCCAGTTACGTGGAAGCCACCGAAGAAGCGATGAATGTGTGCCGGGCAATCACCGGTGCCCGTGAAGTGAATATCATCGGAGCCTGCGCCGGTGGCCTGACCATCGCTGCGCTGCAGGGCCATTTGCAGGCCAAGCGCCAGATACGGCGGGTGGCAAGCGCGACCTACATGGTCAGCCTGCTGGACAGCCAGATCGAAAGCCCGGCCACGCTGTTCATTGACGAAGAAGCACTGGAAGCCGCCAAACGTCGCTCCTATCAGCGGGGTGTGCTGGAGGGCAGCGACATGAGCCGAGTATTTGCCTGGATGCGGCCCAACGACCTGATCTGGAGCTACTGGGTCAACAACTACCTGCTGGGCAAGGCACCACCGCCGTTCGACATTCTCTACTGGAACAACGACACCACACGTCTGCCAGCCGCGCTGCACGGCGACCTGCTGGATTTCTTCAAGCACAACCCGCTCAGCCATCCGGGCGGACTGGAGGTCTGCGGTACGCCTATCGATCTGCAGAAAGTCACAGTGGACAGTTTCAGCGTCGCCGGCATCAACGACCACATCACCCCTTGGGATTCGGTCTATCGCTCGACCCTGCTACTGGGCGGCGAGCGTCGTTTCCTGCTGTCCAACAGTGGTCACGTGCAGAGCATCCTCAACCCGCCGGGCAATCCGAAAGCCAATTACGTAGAGAACGGCAAGCTCAGCGGCGACCCGCGCGCCTGGTATTACGACGCCCAGAACCACGAAGGCAGTTGGTGGCCAGAATGGCTGACCTGGATTCAGGAGCGTTCCGGCAGTGAGCGCGAGACCCGCATGGAACTGGGCAACGCCAAGTACCCGCCGATGGAAGCCGCGCCGGGCACCTACGTGCACATGCGCTGATGGCCTGACCTGAAGGGGCAACACTGTGCGGTGCGCCCCTTGCCTCCTGATGACGTTGGATTCTCGAACAAGAAGACTGGATGAAAACCCGCGACCGTATCCTCGAATGTGCACTGACGCTGTTCAATCAACAGGGCGAACCCAACGTCTCGACGCTGGAAATCGCCAACGAAATGGGCATCAGCCCTGGCAATCTGTACTACCACTTTCACGGCAAGGAGCCGCTGATTCTGGGTCTGTTCGAACGCTTCCAGACCGAACTTGCCCCTCTGCTCGACCCGCCCGCCGATGCAAGGCTCAGTGCCGAAGACTACTGGGTGTTCCTGCACCTGATCGTCGAGCGCCTGTCGCACTACCGATTTCTGTTTCAGGACCTGTCCAACCTCGCCGGACGTCTGCCAAAGCTGGCGCGTGGCATCCGCAACCTGCTCAACTCACTCAAACGCACCCTGGCCTCACTGCTGGCCCGCCTGAAATCCCAGGGCCAACTGGTCAGCGAAACCCAGGCGCTGGGGCAACTGGTGGAGCAGATCACCATGACCCTGCTGTTCTCGCTGGATTACCAGCGCATTCTTGGCCGTGAAGGTGACGTGCGGGTGGTGGTGTACCAGATCATGATGCTCGTCACCCCGCACCTGCTGCCCACCTCGAGGCAGGCAGCCGAGCAGATTGCGATGGAGTATCTGGGGCGGTGAGGATTGAAGGCTGGGAAGCAAGTTGCTTTACGATTGATGCTTTGTACGCGACCTGATGCGCTATAGCTATTCGGAAGAAACGACTTCGTTCAGCACGTCTAACACCCTAAGATCACCTTCAAGGTCGCTCCATACCCCGTCAGCAATGACAGATCCCTGCTTCATAACAATCACACGATCGAAAAAAGGCAGCGCTGCAAGATCGTGAGTTGCACAGATCAATCCCTTATGCTGAAAATGAGTGAATAATATTTCCCAGACACGTACCCCCGTCTCTTGGTCTAATGAAGCTGTTGGCTCGTCGAAGAGGTTAAAATCTCCAGGTCGGTTGATCAGCCTAAGTAACGAAAGTCTTTTCGCCTCTCCGCCAGAAATATTTTTGGCACCCTCTGCGATATAGGTGCTTTTTGCCAGTTCGTGCAATTCTAACGACTCAATTGCCGACGCCGCTAACGAAGATATTTCATATCCAAAAAAAACAGACTGGCGAATATAGCCCTCTAGAAAAACAGGGCTTTGCGGGCAGTAGCGAACACGACTTAGGTATTCCTCGATACCTGAGGGATGCAGGGGCAAGTCGTTGGCACTGAGATGCTGACGTTTAGATCTCAGTGTACCGGCCAATGTTTCCAAAAGCGTGGTTTTACCTCCACCGCTTGGCCCGATTATCGCGACGGATTGATCAGACTGAAAACGCAACAGTTTGTCTGTAACCCCTTCTACGCGCGACAGACTCAGGCTGGAGAGATGACGAAGAACAGATTGCTGAGAACACGTTATCACGTCATCCAACAGCAACGTTTTTTCCAGCTTTTCTTTGTCAACTCGAAATTGATCAAGTGCTCTATACGCTTCTGCCAATGCGCTGAAATTATTCAATAGCATCCCGGCGATCGAAAATACAGCGACCAGGTCGCCGACCGTCAGCCTTGGTGAAACCGACAGTTGATCATAGACACCCCAGGCTAACAATCCTGCGACTGACAGTCCAAGGTACAAAATCTTTACAGCACCCAGAAGGGCTCCCGTGCTGGCGACTTTTGTAGCAGCTTGCGCATAACCTGCATAACTCGCATACAACTGTTCAGGCGCTTGATCGCAGGCCTGCTCAAGTTTTATTATCTTCCCGGCCTGAAACGCCTCAAAAAGCTTTGAGGACACGGCGTCCTCTAGTTCGTTGACAGCCGTTAGAAAAGGACGCCGCCAGTTTACCAGGCAGCGATAAATAAACATATAGACAATTGACACACCCAAAAGAGCAAAAAATATAGTTACGCCCCCGACAAGCGAAAAAATAGCAGCAATTAACGCCAACTCGATTATTAAGGGCAGCCCTGCCGTGATGACGAATGTCAGAAATTTTTCATGTGCAGTTATTCCTCTCTCCAACGACTTTATCAACCCACCGAGGCGTAGAGATGAGAACTGTTCGAATTCTTTTTGCAGAATCTTTGCTGTCCACAGAACGGACTTTTCCTTCAGAATGATCTGTACGAGTTTCACAAGCTGGTAGGTTTGCAAGGGATGAAAAACTGACTGAAGAGCAGTAGCAACGCACAACATAATCAATAGAAAAAAACTGTAGGTTGCGTCAACCTGAGGTGATGTAGAAAACGTATCAATAATCTTCCCTAACAACAGAGCGGGAATTAACACAGACACCTTTACGAGAACGGTCATGCCCGTTGCGCCGATAAAAAGCGTTCGTTTTGAACGAAGCGTTTCTTTTAAAAAAGCAATCATGGCACACACCTTTTATTGCAATGACTTATTCGCATGCAGTAAGTGTTGCGGAACGACTGGCAGGCCCGCTCTAATCAAGTTAAACCTCTCCAACCCGGGAACATAAATCTGCGTCACTGCACAGCCATTTTCAAAAGACAGCACCGTACGACTAAGAATCCTCAGCCCTGTACTCGAAACTTTTTTTATCACATGACTCACTTGGTCAGTCACTGACATTTGCACAGGCGGGGTGAGTCGTTTGCAGGGTAGATCAATATTCCTAATCACTTCCAACTGCAACAGTGGTTGTAGCGCAGGCACTTTATGCATCAATGCATAGGCCCTAAAGTCAGTTGCTTTTTCAGACGCATCAAAAAGCTGAGTCGTTTGCAGAAGCTCAGAAGCGGCTCGTTTTATAGCGACCCTAGGGTCCACCGAGCAGCCCGATCCTATTGGGCAAATCGGGTATCTTCCATCCGGCCTCTTCGGCATGGCCATACTAAAATAAACGCCATAAATTGTTTTCACGATTAATATTTTCATCGCTTCATCGTTTCAACGGCGGACCGAAAATCGGATACTTTGTAGAAAATATCATCCAGTACGTCTGCGCTTACAGATGCCAGCATTAATCGCTCATGCTGACCACACAGCGACATAAAGATTTTTGAAAGCACGTGCCGCTCTACAACTTCATTGAGACCGTGAAGAAGCGCCTCAGGCCGTGAACAACCAAACGCAATGCCTGAGTTCGAAGAGTATTTATTAAGAAATGAGAGCTCCGCCTGCATACAGGCTTTTCCTGTAAGCGGTATATGTGGCATTTGAAGCACTGCCGGAAGCAGCACAGGCGCACCGGACTGCATATCGGTCAACGTCACACAATTAATAACCGAACAGTCACTTGGAAGGTTAGCAACCAACCCATCCATGTTGAGCAAAGGTTGAAGACGAACCGTTTTCACAGCAGACTCTACGAGATGCCGAGACCAATCGTAGCTCAATGCATAGTGTTCAATGCTTTCAGCCAATGCACCAATGTCGCAATGATAACCTTTCCCCGCGCCCTCGCTTACCACCCTACCCTCATTATCACTGAGTACACAGGTTGCAACTGTTTTTGATGAATTCTCGTACTCTAGTGAAGCAGACAACGACAAAGAAGAAGTCGCTTGCAAGATTTTATCTCTCGCTGCCGCAGGCACGTACTCTCGCTCAAACATAAAAACTCCTGATTTGAAAGGCTTGGGGAATACCCCAAGCCTGCCTTACAGCGATACCGAATCAATCAATAGAATAGAATTGATTTTCACTCGGCAGGAGATGACCCAGCGCATCTTGACTTTGATTCATCGGGTCAATTGAAATTTCCGAACGACGTCTTCCCATTATTATTGCTCCATAAGATTTTAAGTAGTGGTGACAATCACCTTACTCGTACACGCTGTGCGAGTGAGATATTAGTAACATCGACACCAGACTCCTCATAGACCCTTTGGACGCCCTGCAGTCCGACAAAACTGTAGGATAATTCCTTGGCCATGTAGGACACCAAGCTTAAACCCATGAACAATCAAGCAAATCACTGTAGGAATGGCTAAACAGACACTGTCTTATTATTTTAAATTCATCAGTAACTTTACAGACGGACGATCCAACTGAGTGCCGACCATCCGTTTTCTTCACACATGCACCGAGACCTGTAAGCAATCTATTTAAGATCTTGCCGGACGTGGAAAGTAGAGCCTCCACAAGGACTATCAGTAAGCGCTGCACAACAAAAAGCCCGACCTGCTGAGCAGGTCGGGCCTTGGCGTTTCCGGTCTTCTTACGAAGGCTGGTTGGCGGGTGCTTCCGGTGAAGGCGTTGGCGCGGCAGCCGGTTTCGGGCTGTCTGCCGTGGCCGAGGCGGCTGGCTTGGGTGCTGCGGCCTTTTTGGCTGCCGGCTTTCTCGGCGCAGCCGGTTTGGCGGCTGGCTTGGCAGCATCCTTGGCCTTGCTGGCCGTTTTGGACGCCGCTTTCTCGGCAGCATCAAGCGGCTTGGCGGCCGCCTTTCTGGCCGCAGGCTTGGCCGCTGCTGCTTTATCCGCAGCCTTGTCTGCTGTCTTGGCGACGGTTTTGGCCGCTGCTTTCAGCGGTTTGGCCGTGGTCTTGGGAGCAGGCTTGGGCGCGGCAGCAGCGCGCGGCGCAACCGGACGAGCCTTGGCGCCGGTCAGTTGCTCGATCTGCTGAGTCAACTGGTCAACCTTGCTGTGCAGTGCCTGGACTTCGTTACGGCTCGGCACACCCAGACGCGAAATGGCGCTGTTCAGACGCTTGTCGAACGCACCTTCCAGTTCGTTCCACTTGCCCAAAGCCATGTCCTTGACATCACCGACGCGGGACTTGGCCGCCTTGGTGGTGTCCTTGACTTCATCGATCTGTTTCTGCGCTTCGGCCTTGGTCTGCTTCTCAGCCTTTTCGCCGTCTTTTACCAACGTCTCGAAAAGCTTACTGCCGTCATTGCTTATCTTGGAGTAAGCGCCTAAACCAGCCAGCCAGATTTGGCGAGAGTACTTCTCAACCTCGCCAATCCAGGAGCTGCCTTCTTTCTCTACCTTTTTCTTGCCAGCCATCCTGCTCTCCTTATTGTCCAGGCTCGGAACGTTCGAGTCGTTTAGGCTCAGAGCGTTCGAGCTTCTTGGGCCCGACACGTTCAAGCAATGCCGTCAGCTCATCGAGCTTAGCAGAGAGCGTGTCAACATCATGTTTAGACGGGATGCCGATCCGGTTCAAGGCCTTTGCGACGCGGCGGTCGAAAGCACCTTCGATTCGGTCGAGTTGCGCTTCGACATGACCCTTGGCATCGGACACTTCGCCCTTGACCGAGTCCATTTCGCTGTTCGCGGCTTCAAGCTTTTCATCCAGAACTTTTTTGGCTTCCTGCTCAGCCTGCTCACCCGTCTTGATCAGCTCTTTGACGTATTGCGTACCTTCCTCATTGACCTTGGCGTAGGCGCCCAGGCCTGCCAGCCAGATCTTGCGGGCATACAGCTTGACGTCGGAAAAGGTGGAAGCCTGTTCGTCTTCGATTTTTTTCCTGGTGGTAACTCTGGCCATGGTGCACCTCATGCTCGAAAGTTGAAGGAACCGCCCCACAGGGGCATGAGCTCAAAGCTACGGAGAAAAATTAGAATGCTCACCCTAGGGTGAAAGGAAAGGAGCAGAGCACGGCGGCCTGCTGAGCCCCGACAAACGGGGCATTACGACTCGGACAGTCTCAGGCAGCCAGTGCCTTGTCCAGCACACGCTCGACCTCGGATTTGATCGAGCCGCTCATGGTCGACAGGATGAAGTTCAGGTCGATATTGATGCGAATCAGCTCGTCCTCGACCTCTACCTTGCCCTTGGCGCCCTTGCCTTCGAGTTTCACGGTGTCGCCTACCCACTCATGGGCCAGGCCATACCGGTCGGCAAGCTTTTCCACCAACTGCTCCGCCTTCTCGCGCGCCTGCTCCCGGCCCAGGGAATGAGGGCGCTCAACAGTTATCTTCGCCATGAGAGAGTTCCTTGATGATCGTATGAAATGCGGCGCAACTATATACACCCGTCTGCATCCAAGAAAGCGTTGGCGGTGAGCCTTGTCAAGACAAAGCCAGCCTTGACGATTAGAATGGCCCGCAATCTATTCCGGTGAAGCGATATGAACGATCAGCGCAAAGGCAGCGATGCCGAACCTACGACTCACTTCGGTTACAAAAATGTACCGGAAAGCCAGAAGGCAGAAAAAGTCGCTGAGGTATTCCACTCGGTAGCGGCCAAGTACGACCTGATGAATGACCTGCTGTCCGGCGGCATGCACAGGCTCTGGAAACGCTTTGCCATCGAACTCTCGGGGGTTCGTACCGGCAACCGCGTGCTCGACATCGCGGGCGGCACAGGCGACCTGACCCGCAAATTCTCCAGCCTCGTCGGCCCGACCGGCCACGTGGTACTGGCAGATATCAACGCCTCGATGCTGAAGGTCGGCCGCGACCGACTGCTCGACCTGGGCGTTGCCGGCAATGTGGAATTCGTCCAGGCCGACGCTGAAAAGCTGCCGTTTCCGGACAACCATTTCGACTGCGTGACCATCGCCTTCGGCTTGCGCAACGTGACGCACAAGGAAGACGCCCTGCGCTCCATGCTGCGCGTGCTCAAGCCCGGCGGTCGCCTGCTGGTGCTGGAGTTCTCCAAGCCGACCAACAAGCTGATGTCCAAGGCCTACGACGCCTATTCCTTTGCGTTCATGCCGTTCATGGGCAAGCTGGTGACCAACGACTCGGAAAGCTACCGCTATCTTGCCGAGTCGATCCGCATGCACCCCAATCAGGAAACCCTGAAGTCGATGATGGTAGAAGCCGGTTTTGACCGCGTGACCTATCACAACATGACCTCGGGCATTGTTGCCCTGCACCGCGGTATCAAACCGTAATGTTGCTTCGGGGGCTGCTCGCCAGCGTCGAGCACGGTATCAACCGCGTGTTGCGTCTGGACAGCACGGCGCTGCCGCGTCTGGCCCGGTTGTCCGGCCATGTGATCAAGATCGATTGCCGCGATCCGTCCCTGAAAATCTATATTCTGCCCAGCGACGAGGGCCTGCTGTTGGCCCCTGAATGGGCCGCCGATGCCGACTGCACCCTTCGCGCTCCGGCGTCGAGCCTGCTGCGTCTGGCCCTGAGCAAGGACAAGACGGCCGTGCTGCACGGTCCTGAAGTCGAGCTGGATGGCGACAGTGGTGTACTGCTGGAACTGGTTGGAATCCTCCAGGACCTTGAGCTGGACTGGGAACACGAGCTGTCCCGCTGGCTGGGTCCTGTGGCCAGCCAGTTGCTCAGCGGCCATTTACGTAATAGTGCGCGCTGGACGCGTGATAGTGTGGCAAGCCTGAGCCAGAACGCGGCCGATTACTTCAGCGAAGAGTCGCGCACCCTGGTCGGCAAACATGAAGCCGAAGCCCGCTTTGCCGAACTCGACCAGATCAAGCTCGATCTGGAACGCCTCGAGGCGCGTTTTGCGCGCCTTGCCCGATCCCTCAATTCCAGCGATAACGCATGAAGCTGCTTGCCGTCCGCCGTCTGTTTCGCATTCAACGTGTCGTTATCCGCTACCGCCTCGATGACTTGTTGTTCGCCCTGCCCCTGCCGTGGTGGATGCTGGCAGTTCGTTTCGTGCTGCCGTGGCGCTGGCTGCCGCGCAGCAAATCGGAGCTGAGCCGTGGCGCACGCTTCCGTCTGGCCCTTCAGGATCTGGGGCCGATTTTCATCAAGTTCGGCCAACTGCTTTCGACCCGCCGCGACCTGTTGCCCGAGGACATTGCCGACGAACTGATGCTGTTGCAGGACCGCGTACCGCCGTTCGACCAGAATCTGGCCATCAAGCTGATCGAAGAACAGCTTGGCGCGAAAATCTGCGACGTGTTCAGCCGCTTCGATGAAACACCCCTGGCGTCGGCTTCGGTCGCGCAGGTACACGCCGCTCGTCTGAAGACCGGCGAAGAGGTTGTGGTCAAGGTGGTGCGCCCCGGCCTGAAGCCGATCATCGGCCAGGATCTGGCGTGGCTGTTCATCCTGGCCCGCACCGCCGAGCGCCTATCAGCCGATGCGCGATTGCTGCACCCGGTGCAAGTGGTGATGGACTACGAGAAAACCATCTACGACGAACTGGACCTGCTGCGCGAAGCCGCCAACTCAAGCCAGTTGCGCCGCAATTTCGAAGGCTCCGAGCTGTTGTATGTGCCGCAAGTCTACTGGGACTGGTGTCGCCCGAAAGTGCTGGTCATGGAACGCATCTACGGCGTTCAGGTGACCGATCTGGCGACCCTGGCCGATCAGCGTACCGACATGAAACTGCTCGCCGAGCGCGGAGTGGAAATCTTTTTCACCCAGATCTTCCGCGACAGCTTCTTTCACGCCGACATGCACCCAGGCAACATCTTCATCAGCACGGTCAGCCCCTGGAGTCCGCAGTACATCGCCATCGACTGCGGCATCGTCGGCAGCCTGACACCGGAAGACCAGGACTATCTGGCCCGCAACCTCTTCGCTTTCTTCAAGCGCGATTACCGTCGCGTGGCGCAATTGCACATCGATTCAGGCTGGGTGCCGGCCGAAACCAAACTCAACGAGTTCGAAGCGGCGATACGCACCGTTTGTGAACCGATCTTCGAGAAGCCGCTCAAGGACATTTCCTTTGGTCAGGTGCTGATGCGCCTCTTCCAGACTGCACGCCGCTTCAACATGGAGGTCCAGCCACAACTGGTCCTGCTGCAAAAGACGCTGCTCAACATCGAAGGTCTGGGCCGCCAGTTGTACCCCGAGCTTGACCTCTGGAGCACCGCACAACCCTATCTGGAACGCTGGATGCGCGAGCGCGTCAGCCCCAAGACACTGGTGAGCAATCTGCAATCGCAGGTCGAGCAGTTGCCGCACATCGCCAACATGACCCGCGACCTGCTGGAGCGTCTGTCCCGCCCGCACGCTTCCGACCCGCCAAACCCATGGCGCGAGAACAGGGACGGCTGGGCCTTGCGACTGATCGGCTCGGCCTTGCTGGCCGGTGGCGTCATACAGGGCTGGGTGATCAGCGAAGCCGGTACGCAACTGCCGACACTTGCGGCTTGGCCCGCGGCGATCATGCTCATTGCCGGGCTGTATCTGATCGTTCGCCGATAGCCAGCAGCGCATGGCGCTGGCACACTGTTCAACCCGCCGGACCTCAAGTCCGGCTGCCGGAGTAGATATGAAAGACTGGCTGGACGAGATTCACTGGAACAGCGACGGTCTGGTGCCTGCAATCGCTCAGGACCACAAGACCGGCCGCGTACTGATGATGGCCTGGATGAACCGCGAGGCCCTGAGTCTGACGGCGTCCGAGAATCGTGCAATCTATTGGTCGCGTTCGCGTGGCAAACTCTGGCGCAAAGGTGAAGAATCGGGTCATGTGCAAAAGCTGCATGAACTGCGCCTGGACTGTGATGCCGACGTCGTCATCCTGATGGTCGAGCAGATCGGCGGCATCGCGTGCCACACTGGCCGTGAAAGTTGCTTCTACCGAGTGTATGAAAATTCAGGCTGGAAGACCGTCGACCCGGTCTTGAAAGATCCTGATGCTATTTACCATGCAGGCCATTGAACATGACTGATACGCTGTCCCGCCTGGCCGAGGTGCTGGAATCACGCAAGGATGCCGCTGCCGACAGTTCCTATGTCGCCAGCCTGTATCACAAGGGGTTGAACAAGATTCTGGAAAAACTTGGCGAGGAATCGGTTGAAACCATCATTGCCGCCAAAGACGCTGCCATCAGCGGTGATTGCAGCGACGTGATTTATGAAACGGCTGACCTGTGGTTCCACAGCATGGTCATGCTTGCGGCACTGGGTCAGCATCCACAAGCCGTACTCGATGAACTGGACCGCCGGTTCGGGCTATCCGGTCATGCGGAAAAAGCCGCCCGTACAGCAGACTGACTGCCTTCCCCTTTCGAGCTTGAAGAATCTTCTACGAGGACTGTTTCATGGGTATTTTTGACTGGAAACACTGGATCGTCATCCTGATCGTCGTGGTACTGGTTTTCGGTACCAAGAAACTCAAGGGTCTGGGCACTGACGTCGGCGAATCGATCAAGGGCTTTCGCAAGGCCATGAACGACGACGAAAAAAACGCTGATCAAGCTTCTGCGCAACCACAGCCTCAACCTCAGACTCAACAACCGTACACCGCGCCCCAGGGCTCGCCTCTGAACCAGCCGCATACCATCGATGCGCAAGCGCACAAAGTTGAAGAGCCGACCCGCAAAGACCAGGTTTAAGACCATGTTCGGTATCAGCTTCTCTGAATTGCTGTTGATCGGCCTCGTGGCCCTGCTGGTGCTCGGCCCCGAGCGATTGCCCGGCGCAGCACGCACCGCAGGCCTGTGGATAGGCCGACTGAAGCGCAGCTTCAATGCGATCAAACAGGAAGTTGAACGTGAAATCGGTGCCGACGAAATCCGTCGGCAGCTGCACAACGAGCACATTCTTTCGCTGGAAGATGAAGCGCGCAAAATGTTCGCTCAGCAACAGCACCCTGAAGTGGCCTACGAGCCGATCGTTCCGCCGACCGCGCCGCAGGCTGCCCAGCCAGCATCGCATCACGAGATCGGCCCGGCAGAGCCTGCCGACAAGGCACCGCTGAAGCTTGAGAAAACCGCCAAACCTGCCGCCGACACGACACCGGACGTCACGCACTCTCCCGCCCACGATTCGTCATTGCCACCGCGAGCCCCATGAGCGCAGATACCCCGGAAAACGATCAGCAAATGCCGCTGATCTCGCACCTCACCGAGCTGCGTACACGCCTGCTGCGTTGCGTTGCCGCAGTGTTTCTGATCTTTGCCGGTCTGTTTTACTTCACGCAGAAGATCTACACGCTCGTGTCCGCCCCGCTGCGGGTCTATCTGCCAGAAGGCGCGACGATGATCGCCACCGACGTGGCCTCGCCGTTCATCACGCCTTTCAAGCTGACCATGATGGTGGCGCTGTTCCTGTCCATGCCGGTCATCCTGCACCAGATCTGGGGCTTCATCGCGCCAGGGCTGTACAAGCATGAGAAGCGCGTGGCCATTCCGTTGCTGGTGTCGAGCATCATCCTGTTCTACGCAGGCATGGCGTTCGCCTACTTCCTGGTCTTCCCGCTGATCTTCCACTTCTTCGCCAGCGTGACGCCGGAAGGCGTGTCGATGATGACCGACATCGCCAGTTACCTCGATTTCGTGATGACGCTGTTCTTCGCCTTCGGCGTGGCGTTCGAGATTCCCGTGGCCGTGGTGCTGCTGGTCTGGATCGGCATTGTCGACGTGAAGTACCTGAAGAAGATCCGCCCGTATGTGGTCATCGGCTGCTTCGTGGTCGGCATGATCCTCACCCCGCCTGATATCTTCTCGCAGACCCTGCTCGCCGTGCCGATGTGGTTGCTGTTCGAACTGGGCGTGCTGTGCAGCGGACTCATCAAGAAACGCGGTGAGCACCCGGACGATGAAGAACAGGAAGCCGACAAGCAAGACCAGCCGCCCGCGACTCAGCCGTGAACCTGCTGCTTCTCGAAGAGGCCGACTTTATTGCGGCCGACCGGGTGGTGCTGCGTGACCGTCGCCTCACGCACATGCAGGAAGTGCATCGGGCCGAGGTCGGCGACAGTATGCGGGTCGGTCGCGTCAATGGCCTGCTGGGCACCGCCGAAGTGCTTCGCCTTGAGCCGCGTGAAGCCGAGCTGCGGGTCTCGTTGAACAGCGAGCCGCCTGCCAAGCTGCCTCTTACCCTGCTGCTGGCACTGCCGCGTCCCAAGATGCTGCGCAGAGTCTTTCAGACTGTCGCGACCATGGGCGTGCCGAAAGTCATCCTGCTCAACAGCTACCGAGTGGAGAAAAGCTTCTGGCAAACACCGTTTCTCGAGCCTCACGCGATTCGTGAGCAGCTGATTCTGGGGCTGGAGCAGGCCCGCGACAGCGTGCTGCCGGAAATCGTGATCGAAAAACGTTTCAAGCCCTTTGTCGAAGACCGTCTGCCGCAACTGGCGCTGAATACTCTGGGCCTGGCCGGCCATCCCGGCGACTACCCGGACTGCCCGCGCGCCGTCACCGAACCAGTCACCCTCGCCATCGGCCCCGAAGGCGGCTGGATTCCCTACGAAGTCGACCTGCTGGGCAAATCAGGCCTGCAGCCGGTGCAATTGGGCGACCGTATTTTGCGGGTTGAAACCGCTGTCACTGCACTCCTAGCACGACTGTTCTGATTCGACAGGCGACATCCAACTCAATCGCTTCAGTTACGTCATGGCTGGCCGATAGGGATGGATACGCACAAGAATGAGTCATCGAGGAGTGGTCATGTATCGCGGGTTAACTCAAAGTCTCGCCAACGCGAGTGTCAGCTTGAAATTGGCCATCGGCTTCGGTCTGGTGCTGATCATGACCCTGATGATCTCCACAACCGCCTGGTTCAGCACCGACGCCCTGATTGATCGAGGGGATCGCGTAACGGCGATTGCCGAAATCAATGAGCTGACCCTGCAGCTGCGCATCAACCGCATGCGCTACGAAGCGCTGTACAACGCAGAGACCGCCACTGACGTCAAAGCCAACCTTGATCAACTCGACGCCGCCCTCCAGAGCGCCAGAAACCTGCTGCGTTCTCCGGAAAACATTCAGTTGCTCGATGGCCAGATCCAGGCAACACGCGAATATCGTCAGTCGTTCGACGACATGACCAAGGCCATCGGAGTGCGTGAAGGCAGTCGCAGCCAGATGGGCGACAACGCCGACAAGGCGGTGGAGCAGGCGAACAAGATCGAAGCGGCGCTGCTCAAGGAAGATAACATCCTGGCGTTCAATGGCATCGTGGGCGTCAGCAAGCTGATCCAGCAGGCACGTTTTCAGGTTCGCGGCTACACCTACAGCGGCAAACCGGAATTCGAGAAGAACGCCAATCAGGCCATTGATGACGCAGTCACCGGCATCAATACCTTGGCAGGCGATGTGTCCTCAGAGTTCGCACCCACCTTGCAACAAGCCATCGCAGGCCTGAAAGGCTACCGCGCAGCGGTGGGCGTATACCGGGACTCGCAGGCTGCCAGCAAGGCGGCGCTGGAAAAAATGACCACTCTGGGCGTGAAAATGCTGGCCACCAGCAGTGACATGATCGATCGCCAGAACAAGAGCCGCGACGCAGAAAGCGACCATGCCGTCATGATGATCGTTGCGGCAACCGTTATGGCGCTGCTGCTCAGCGTGCTGGCCGCGTGGATCATCACCCGTCAGATCACCACGCCGCTGCAGGAAACCCTGGAAGTGGTGGAGCGTGTCGCCGCTGGTGACCTGAGCCGCAACCTCAACGTGAATCGCAAGGACGAACTGGGCAGGCTGCAAAGCACCATCCAGCGCATGACCGTCAGCCTGCGCGAGCTGGTCGGCGGTATCCGTGATGGCGTCACCCAGATTGCCAGCGCGGCCGAAGAGTTGTCAGCAGTTACTGAACAGACCAGTGCTGGCGTCAACAACCAGAAGGTCGAGACCGATCAGGTTGCGACCGCCATGCACGAGATGACGGCCACTGTGCAGGAAGTCGCTCGCAACGCCGAAGAAGCCTCCGAAGCAGCTGTCGCGGCCGATCAGCAGGCACGCGAAGGTGAGCGCGTGGTCAACGAAGCCATCGCCCAGATAGAACGTCTGGCGTCGGCAGTCGGTAACTCAAGCGAGGCCATGGGCGCGCTGAAGCAGGAAAGCGAGAAGATCGGCAGCGTGCTGGACGTGATCAAATCCGTCGCCCAGCAGACCAACCTGCTGGCCCTGAACGCCGCCATCGAGGCCGCTCGAGCCGGTGAAGCCGGTCGCGGCTTTGCCGTGGTTGCCGATGAGGTGCGCAGCCTGGCGCAACGCACCCAGAAGTCCACCGAAGAGATCGAAGCCCTGATTGTCAGCCTGCAGAGCGGAACGCAACAGGCGGCCAGCGTGATGGACAGCAGCCGCGAGCTGAGTGCCAGCAGCGTCGACCTGACGCGCCGCGCAGGTGGTTCGCTGGAGAATATCACCAAGACCGTCTCGGCGATTCAGTCAATGAACCAGCAGATCGCCGCGGCCGCCGAGCAACAGAGCGCCACGGCCGAAGAAATCAACCGCAGCATCATCAACGTGCGCGACGTGTCGGAACAAACCTCCGCTGCCAGCGAAGAAACCGCCGCATCCAGCATCGAGCTGGCGCGCCTGGGTACTCATCTGCAAACGCTGGTGAGCCGCTTTACCGTCTGATTGCATCCAGGCCATTTCCGCGCCCGTTGAACGGCGCGGAGATGCCCGGCCTTGTCGTTGAGTGACGCCCGTCACTGTCCCGACCGACTCGGAAATCTCCTACGACCTGTTCAGGTCACGCGATTCAACTCCTCGCCGATGCGTTCATAACGCAGGTTCTGTGCTGTTCAGAATCTGGTTTCGTTCGCATATCGCAGGAGCATTTCAATGCCTGGAAGGATCACTCACACGCTCGACAACCTGAGCGTCAAACTCAAACTGGCACTCGGTTTCGGCCTGGTACTGCTGTTGACGCTAGCGATTACGTTGACCGGCTGGCATGGCCTGGACACGATGATCGATCGCTCCGAATCGCTCTCCGCAATCGACCGGCTCAACAGCCTGACCAAGGACTTGCGCACAGAGCGGATCGTCGCCCGAGTGGAAAATACCCCGGAGAACGTATCCAGAGTCGTCGACCGACTCAATGAGATCGAAGCCCTCCTGGCCTCGCTGCGCAAACAGAGCGATGAAGCTGACGCTCTTGCCAGCCTCGAGTCCCAGAGCCAACTGATCAGCCTCATGGAAAAGACCTTCACCGACCTGGGGGCCGATCGTGAAGCACGCGATCAGATGCGCGCCCGGCTTGATCAGAAGTCCGAGCAAGCGGTAAACGCCGTAGCGCAGGTAGAGACGGAAGTGCTCAAGGCGGTCAGTCAGGAGCAGGACAACGGTGAGCGAATGGACGAGTTCACTAACCTCTCGCAACTCAAGCATCAGATTCAGATTGCCCGTTATCAGGTGCAGGCCTACACCTTCACCGGCAAGGAAGCGGATGAGACCGCAGCTGTCACCGCAATTGATGAAGCGCTCAAGGAAATGCAGCAAATCTCGCAGGATCAGGCGGATGAAAATATTCAGGCGCTGGTGCCTGCCAATGAGGCCTTGCAGCAGTATCGGGAGCAGCTGACCCGGTTCAAGGTCATCCAGATCAAGACCGAGGCAGGTCAGGAAACACTGGAGGATCTGGGTGACAAGATGCTCAACGCTGTCGCAGAGCTGAGCACCCTGCAAGGCACACGGCGCGACAGCGAGGCGGACAGTTCAAGAAAAACCCTGTCCGGCGTTGCTGCACTGGCCTTGCTGGTCGGCTTGCTGGCCGCCTGGATCATGACTCGGCAGATTACCGAGCCTTTGCGTCAAACGCTGATCGCTGCCGCCCGGATCGCCCAGGGTGATTTGAGCAAGGACCTTGAAACCGGACGGCGCGACGAGCTGGGGCAACTGCAGAACAGCATGCAGGCCATGACGCTGAGCCTGCGAGAGCTGATTGGCGGCATCGGCGACGGCGTCTCGCAGATTGCCAGCGCGGCGGAGCAACTGTCGGCTGTGACCGAGCAGACCTGCATGGGGGTCAATACGCAGAAAGACGAAACCGATCAGGTCGCCACCGCCATGAACGAGATGACCGCAACGGTTCAGGAGGTCGCCCGCAATGCGCAGGAAGCCTCGCAATCGGCGGCTCAGGCTGACCAGCAGGCGCAGGACGGAGATCGGGTTGTCGGCCAGGCCATTACTCAGATCGAGCAACTGGCGCGCGAAGTCGTGAACTCAACCCAGGCGATGAATCAGCTCAAGCAGGAAAGCGGCAAGATCGTAGGGGTTCTTGACGTGATCAAGTCGGTTTCACAGCAGACTAACCTGCTGGCGCTTAACGCTGCCATTGAGGCCGCACGTGCGGGCGAGGCAGGCCGGGGCTTTGCGGTTGTGGCCGATGAGGTTCGCAGTCTGGCGCAACGGACGCAGAAGTCCACAGAGGAAATCGAAGAGCTGATCGAGGCCCTGCAGACCGGCACTCAACAGGTTGCAACCACGCTGGACAACAGCCGGAGCCTGACTGACAGCAGCGTAGAACTGAGCCGTCGGGCTGGCGGAGCGCTGGAGCAGATCACCCGCACCGTGGCCACCATTCAGCAGATGAACGAACAGATCGCCGCCGCCAGCGAAGAACAGAGCACCGTGGCCGAGCAGATCAACGCCAGCGTCATCAACGTGCGCGACATCTCCGAACAGACCGCCTCCGCCAGCAACGAAACCGCCGCTTCAAGCGTAGAGCTCGCCCGCCTGGGCTCGCACCTGAAAACGCTGGTGGGGAAATTCCGGGTGGGGTGATGGCCTGCCAGGCCGGACGCGGAGCGTCCTGAGAGGCGTTACCACGCAGAGCGCTCATTGTTATACACAAGTCTGCCTCGACACTGATCGTGCCCATCGCTCCGCGTGGGCATGCATCCTGTGACGCTCCGCGTCACAAATGGCACAGACTGAGGATTCAGTGAGCCGAGCGCATGACGTGGATGACGCTGGAGCTTGTCCACGCATCTGCGCCACATTCGAGAGCGGACGCGGAGCGTCCTGAGCGGCATTCCCACGCGGAGCGTAGGAACGATCAGCGTGATCTCAAGTGCCCACGCCTGTGCTCAGCGTTATACCCGAGTCTTGCTGCGACCACGGGGTATGCATTCAGTCAGTCACTTTTGTTTTGGCCCCCGTTTTGCGCGTCTTCCGGACTTGTGTATAACGATGAGCGCAGAGCGTGGGAACGATCAGTGTCAGGACGAAGGAACCCCGGCGAAGCCGGGGCCGGAACCGGAGCGAAGGACTTTGGCTACTTTGGTCCCTCAAAGTAGCGCGCCGTAAGGGCGCAAAGGTGACCTGAGCCGGGCGCTCGGCTCACTGAGTCCGCAATCTGTGCCATTTGTGACGTGGGGCGTCACTTGCGCGGTCGTGAGCCGGGCGCATAAAAAAGCCCCTGAAGCAGCACTTCAGGGGCTTTTTTCAAACCGGGTGGCGATCAGGCCAGAACCGGCTGTACCTCAGGTTTCAGTGGCTGCAGTGGCAGCAACGGCGCATGAGGGTCAGCTGCAATGGAAGCTCTCCACGCAGCCAGCCATTCTTCATGACCACCGCTCCAGACCAGCTCATGCAGACGACCCAGGGCAACCGGATCGCTCAGCAACATCAGACGCTCATGATTGCCAAGCTTGTCCGGACCAACCTTCAGTGCATGCTCGACGCGCTCCATACGGACCACTTCGATCGGCCTGGCCTGCTTGTGACGCGACGTTGCCAGCGCACATGCCAAAGCATTCTGCTGCGGATCGACCACGGCGCGAATAAAGCCTTCCTTCAGCGCATGCCAACGGTTCTCGTGGGTGTACTGATCGGTGGAGATCAGTTCCTGCGGCGGCTCGAACTCTTCCGGAATCAGGAAGAACTTCTCGTCGCGCGCCTTGAGACCCAGACCGGTACGGCTGGAAATCACCGACACCGGAATCGACAGCATCAACGACACCACAATCGGTGCCAGCCACCAGAGGAAGCTCGGGTTCAGCGAGAACACCAGCGCTGCCCAGCAGGCGCCCAGCAAAGTCTGAGGACCATGACGCTTGACCGCTTCGATCCATGGCGTGGAGTCATCGTCGCGCTGTGGGGAGTTCCAGGTCGCTGCCCAGCCCAGGAAAGCGGCCAGTACGAAGCGGGTGTGGAACAGCATGCGAACAGGCGCCAGCAGCACCGAGAACAGCATTTCCAGCAGCATCGAGATGGTGACCTTAAACTTGCCGCCATAGCCCTTCGCGCCCTTGGCCCAGATCAGAATGACGCTGAGCAGTTTGGGCAGGAACAACAGGACGATGGTGGTCGAGAACAGCGCAACGGCTTTTTCCGGGTGCCATTGTGGCCACAGCGGGTACAGCTGACGCGGTTCAAGGAAGTAGGTCGGCTCCATCAGCGTGTTCACGGCCAGCAAGGCAGTGGACAGCACCAGGAAGAAGAACCACAACGGCGCCGACAGGTAAGACATCACGCCTGTCAGGAACACTGCACGGTGAACCGGGTGCATGCCCTTGACCAGGAACAGCCTGAAGTTCATCAGGTTGCCGTGGCACCAGCGGCGGTCACGTTTTAGTTCGTCGAGCAGGTTCGGCGGCAACTCTTCGTAGCTGCCCGGCAGATCGTAGGCAATCCAGACGCCCCAGCCGGCACGGCGCATAAGCGCAGCTTCGACGAAGTCGTGAGACAGGATCGCACCGGCGAAGGCCCCTTTACCCGGCAACGGCGCCAGTGCGCAGTGCTCGATAAAAGGCTTCATGCGGATGATCGCGTTGTGGCCCCAGTAGTGGGATTCACCCAGCTGCCAGAAGTGAAGACCGGCAGTGAACAGCGGACCGTAGACACGTGTGGCGAACTGCTGCATGCGCGCATACAGCGTGTCCATGCCCGAGGCACGTGGCGCGGTCTGGATGATACCGGCGTCCGGCGTGGCTTCCATCAGGCGAACCAGGCTGGTCAGACACTCGCCGCTCATGACGCTGTCGGCATCGAGCACGACCATGTAGCGGTATTCACCACCCCAACGACGGCAGAAGTCATCGAGGTTGCCGCTCTTGCGTTTGACGCGACGGCGACGACGGCGATAGAAGATCTTGCCGAAACCACCGGCTTCACGGCACACGTCGAGCCAGGCTTGCTGCTCGGCAACGGCGATGTCGGTGTCGTTGGTATCGCTGAGGACGAAAAAGTCGAAGCGATCCAGGTCACCCGTGGCCGCGACCGACTCGAAGGTCGCACGCAGACCGGCGAACACGCGTGGCACGTCTTCGTTGCAGATCGGCATGACCAGAGCAGTACGCGCGCCGACTTCAATCGGCTCGTTACCTGCGCTGGCACCGGAGATGCGGTACTTGTCGCGACCGGTCAGCAATTCCAGGAAACCCATCAGCGCGGTCCAGAAACCGGCCGATACCCAACAGAACAGAATCCCGAACAGCAACAGGATGCTGGTCTGCAAGGCATAAGGCATGACCTGTAACGCAGTCTGCACGAAGGTCTGACGCGTGATTTCGTCCAGCGAAACCAGCGACCAGCCCTGATACGGCAGAATGCCTTTCATGTACCAGCCAGCCACGATCGTCTGACCCAGCATGAGAACCAGCAGGATATAACGACGGATCGAGCCGACCGTGCGCCAGCGCGACTTCGGCAGGTCGCGTGGCAGATCGTCGTGCTCAGGCTTCGGCGGATTGGTCTTGCCGGTCAGCCGGCGCCAGCCACGCACCAGAATGTTGGTGCGCCACGGCTCGGGAACGACCTTGGTGCGACGGATTGGCGGAGTCGCCTTCAAGCACAGGCGACCGCTTGCATCGACACCGAGCATCTCGGCGTCCTGCAATTCGTCGGCAGTGGACAGCGTCAGGCGACGGCCTACCGAAGCCTGGGCGGCCTCGGCAGTGTCGGTGAATGGCTGCGCCGAAAGGCGTTCGTGCAACTCGGCGAAAGATTTGCAGCCGACCAGTTCGGCCCGCTGCTCGTCGCTCATCGGCAAATGCGCCAGGTACTCGTTCAGAGACACTGGCACCGGTAGAGAATTACTCATCGCTCGGCAACTGATAGCTCCAGGTCTCGGTCATGACTTGCAACGTCTTGGCCGGTTCCGGATGGGTGGGCGCGGCCTCGGTTTCAGGCTGCTGGATTTCTTTACCGTCCTTGTCCTTGGCTACGTCAGCCTTGGCGGCGTCGGTTTTGGCAACTTCACCTTTGGCAGCGTCAGGCTTGGATGCATCACCTTTCGCAGCTTCAGGCTTGGCGGCTTCGACCTTCGGCGCATCGGCCTTGGCAATTTCTACCTGGTCCGTGTCCTTGGTTGCCGCAGGCTTGGCGGCTTCCTTGGCAGCAGCTTCCTTGGCAGCGACTTTCTTGTCTTCTGCCTTGTCGGCAACCAGCAGTGCAGGTTCCTTGCCCGGTTCGGCCGGAATCTCACGCAGCAGGTAAGCGCGCATTTCAGTTGGCTTGCCGGAATCCTTGACCTTCACCCGCAGGGTCAGGCGATAGCCTTTGGTGACCGGGTTGTAACGCAGGTTGTTCTCGACCAGCTCGACGTTGTCATCGGTGGTCACCTGGCTGCGAATGGTCTTGTCTTCAGGCAGAGCAGCCAGCACCGGACCGACGAAGTCGACCAGGAATGCGAGGCTGCCATCCGGCTGACGAATCAGGTTGGACTGACGCACGTCACCGATGGAGCGCTGAGTCTGCTTGACCCAACCCAGATCCGGGGAGTGAATCGAGTTTTCCTGCATGGTCCAGTGGATGCGGTAGTTGAAGTCCATCGGCTCGCCCGGCTTGGCCAGGGTCTCAGGCTTCCAGTAGGCAACGATGTTGTCGTTGGTTTCGTCGGCAGTCGGGATTTCGACCAGCTCGACCGTACCTTTGCCCCAGTCACCTTTCGGCTCGATCCAGGCGCTTGGGCGCTTGTCGTAGCGGTCGTCGAGGTCTTCGTACTGGCTGAAGTCACGGCCACGCTGCAACAGACCGAAACCACGCGGGTTCTCGACCGAGAAGCTGCTGATGGACAGATGCTTAGGGTTGTTCAGCGGACGCCACAGCCACTCACCGTTGGCTGCCTGAATCGACAGACCGCTCGAATCGTGCAGCTCGCGACGGTAGTTAGGCACACGCGAAGGCTGGTTGGCACCGAACAGGAACATGCTGGTCAATGGCGCAACGCCCAGCTTGTTGACGTTGTCACGCAGGAACATGCGCGACTTCACGTCGACCAGCGTGTTGGTACCAGGACGCAGGGTCAACTGATAGGCACCGGTGGCACGCGGCGAATCGAGCAGTGCGAAGATCACCAGATGGTTGTCATCCGGGCCTGGCTTCTCGATCCAGAATTCCTTGAAGCGCGGAAACTCTTCGCCCGACGGCGATGCAGTGTCGATGGCCATGCCACGAGCGGACAGGCCGTAGACCTGACCCTTGCCGATCACGCGAAAGTAGCTCGCGCCCAGCATGGTCATGATCTCGTCCTGCTTGTCGTCCTTGTTGATCGGGTAAAGCACACGGAAACCGGCATAACCCAGTTTTTCGGTGGATTTCGGATCGATCTTCAGGTCGCCGAAATCGAAACGACTGGGGTCGTACTTGATTTCGTCAACGGACGTGGCGGTGACTTCGTTGATCTTGACCGGCGTGTCGAAATGCATGCCCTGATGATAGAAGGACACTTTGAACGGCGTCTTGTCGCCCGCCCACTCGGCCTTGTCATCACGGAAACGGATTTTCTGGTAGTCCGCGAACTTCATGTCGCGCAACTCGTTGGGCAGATTGCTTCTCGGCGCTTCGAATTTCTGCCCGGCCATTTCTTTGGCTCTGGCCGCTACATCATCCAGGCTGAAAGCCCACAACTGACCCGCACTGAACAGGCAGACCAGCGCCGAACTTGCCAGGAGCGCACTGCGCAGGCGCTTGACAGATTTCTTTGGAGCATTACAGGGACTAACAATCACGAGCAACCCTCGCCGAAAACAGATGAAGAAACCAACGGCCAGCTATCGATGCCGGGTTGGCGAGCATTGTTCCGACTCCAATTGGGCCTAATGATTCCCCAACCTGGTGTCAGAACCGCTTTTGTCATGCCAGATGGACCAACCACCGCTGATCTCCGTTGCGCGCGATTATCCAGTAGCACGCGTCACAACGCATCAGGTATGACAAAGAATTTTATTCCCCCCGGACTTATGAATCCGGGAGAAGACAACGGAATATTAGCTCAGGTTTCAAGCAGGAAAGTCACAGGGCCATCATTGACCAGATGCACTTGCATGTCCGCACCAAACTGGCCCGCCGCAACCGTTGAATGCGCGATCCTGGCCTGACTCAACAGATAGTCGTACAACTCGGCACCCAGCGCAGGCGGCGCCGCTTTCGAGAAGCTCGGACGCATGCCGCTTTTGGTATCGGCCGCCAGCGTGAACTGCGAAACCAGCAGCAATCCGCCGCCCACTTCACGCAGGGAAAGATTCATCTTGCCCTCGGCATCACTGAACACTCGATAGTTGAGCAACTTGTGCAGCAACTTATCGGCACTGGCCCGAGTGTCTTGAGGCTCCACACCGACCAGCACCAGAATGCCCTGATCGATTGCGCCAACCACCTCGCCACCCACTTCCACGCGTGCACCCTGCACGCGCTGCAATAAAGCTTTCATAGAGACTCTTTTCAGACCTGCGACAAGGACGCGACGGTATCAGGCTTCTTCAGGCGGCAGGTCAAGCAGACGACGCGCGACCTGTGCAGCGGCCCGTACCAGCGCATCGGTGATGCCCGGCTCCGACGCCGCGTGGCCTGCATCACGAATCACCTGCAGCTCGCTGTTGGGCCACGCCTGATGCAGCTCCCAGGCATTGTCCAGTGTGCAGATGACATCGTAACGACCATGAACAATGATGCCCGGCAGATGGGCGATCTTCGGCATGTCGCGAATCAACTGGTTGGCTTCCAGAAAGGCATTGTTCATGAAGTAGTGACATTCGATCCGCGCAATCGACAGGGCGCGTTGCGGCTCGGAGAAGCGGTCGACTACCTGTGGATTGGGACGCAGGGTGGCCACACGACCTTCCCAGGTGGACCAGGCCTTGGCCGCGTGCATCTGCGCAATCTGGTCCGGACCGGTGAGGCGCTTGTGGAAAGCCGCCAGCAGGTTGTCCCGCTCATCCAGCGGAATCGGTGCGACGTAGTCCTGCCAGTAATCGGGGAACAGGCGGCTGGCGCCTGCCTGATAAAACCAGTCGATATCCTGCTGGCGCGCCAGGAAGATTCCGCGCAGGATCAGCGCATGAACGCGGTCCGGGTGAGTCTGGGCGTAAGCGAGCGACAACGTCGAACCCCACGAGCCGCCGAACAGCACCCATTTTTCGATGCCCAGGTGTTCACGGATTCGTTCGAGGTCTTCAACCAAATGCCAGGTGGTATTGTTTTCGATGCTGGCGTGAGGCGTGGAGCGACCGCAGCCGCGCTGATCGAAGGTGATGATGCGGTACAGGTTCGGATCGAAGTAACGACGGCTCTGTGCATCGCAACCCGAACCCGGCCCGCCATGGATAAAGACGACGGGAAGGCCTTCGGGCGACCCGCTTTCATCGACGTAAAGCACATGCGGCTGTTCCACGGCCAGATCGTGCCGGGCGTAAGGTTTGATCTGCGGGTACAAAGTCTGCATATGTGCTCCATGAGTCCGATTCAGAGGCTTCTATTATTCTGCCGTTGGGCATCATAAACCCGAAACGAGGAATGAGCATGCTGCACATCATCGTTGCGAGTGGAACGATCAATGCAAGCGTTTTGCCAATTTGCAGAGTTCGCGAACCAGCGCAGGCGCGCTGGGTCGAAGCGAGAGCTCTGTCTTCAATTATTTCTTTCATTTTCAGGAAATAACTGACGACACGCCTACAGTCTAATAACCCCATCTTTCAATCCGTCAGACTACTTGAGGTCGTACCGATGTCTCAGGAACCACTCGTTCGTGACGCTGATGTGGCTGCTTTCCGCGCCGCAGTGCTCGCCAAACTCACTTACTCAGTGGGCAAGGACCCCGACCATGCGTTTGAGCATGACTGGTTCGAAGCTGTTGCCCTGGCTGCTCGTGACCACATGGTCGAGCACTGGATGGACCACACGCGACAGATTTATCGCAAGGTTCAGAAACGGGTCTATTACCTGTCGCTGGAATTTCTCATCGGCAGATTGCTGTACGACAGCCTGAGCAACCTGGGCCTGCTGGAAATCGCTCGCGAAGCCATGACCGAACTGGGCGTGGACATCGAGCGGATTCGTCTGCTGGAACCTGATGCCGCGCTGGGTAACGGTGGCCTGGGTCGTCTGGCGGCCTGCTTCATGGAAAGCATGTCGACGCTGGGCATTGCGGGTCATGGCTACGGCATTCGCTACGAGCACGGCCTGTTCCGTCAGGCAGTGGTCGACGGCTGGCAACAGGAGCAGACCGAGAACTGGCTGGACTTCGGTAACCCGTGGGAATTCGAACGCCCGGAAGTGGTGTACTCGATCGGCTTCGGCGGCAGCGTTGAAACCTTCACCAACGAAGCCGGTGAGACACGTCAGGTCTGGCGCCCGGGCGAAACCGTGCGCGCCATTGCCTACGACACCCCGGTAGTCGGCTGGCGTGGTGCAAGCGTGAACACCTTGCGCCTGTGGCGCGCCCGTGCGGTGGAAGATCTGCACCTGGAACGCTTCAACGCCGGTGACCACTTTGGTGCCGTGGCGGAAGTCGTGCGCGCTGAAAGTATTTCCCGTGTGCTGTACCCGAACGACGCGACTGAAGCCGGTCAGGAACTGCGCCTGCGTCAGGAATACTTCTTCGTTTCGGCTTCCCTGCAGGACTTGCTGCGTCGCCACCTGAACATGCACGCCACGCTGACCGATCTGCCGGAGCATGCGGCGATCCAGATGAACGACACACACCCGTCCATCGCCGTGGCCGAGCTGATGCGTCAGTTGATCGACAACCACAACATTCCGTGGGACACCGCCTGGAAAATTACCGTCGGCACCCTGGGCTACACCAACCACACGCTGCTGCCTGAAGCGCTGGAAACCTGGTCGGTCGGCCTGATGGAGCGGATGCTGCCGCGCCACATGCAGATCATCTACCTGATCAACGCGCAGCACATCGACACGCTGCGCGCCAAGGGCATCCACGATTTCGAAGTGCTGCGCGCGGTGTCGCTGATCGAAGAAGACAACGGCCGTCGCGTGCGCATGGGCAACCTGGCATTCCTCGGTTCCCACAGCGTCAACGGCGTTTCGGCATTGCACACTCAGTTGATGCGCAAAACCGTATTTGCCGAACTGCACAAGCTGTATCCGGAACGGATCAACAACAAGACCAACGGCATCACCTTCCGCCGCTGGCTGTTCCAGGCCAACCCGAAGCTGACCGAAATGCTGGTCGAAGCGCTCGGCCCGGACGTGCTGGACAACGCAGAAACCCGTTTGAAGGAGCTGGAGCCGTTCGCCGAGAAGTCATCCTTCCGCAAGCAAATGGCCGATCAACGCCTGCACAGCAAACGTGCGCTGGCGGCGATCATTCATGAACGCCTCGGCATCGCGGTCAACCCGGCGGCGATGTTCGACGTGCAGGTCAAGCGGATCCACGAATACAAGCGTCAGCTGCTGAACCTGTTCCACACCGTAGCCCTGTATCAGGCGATTCGTGCCGAGCCGGGCACGGACTGGGTGCCTCGGGTCAAGATCTTCGCAGGCAAGGCGGCAGCCAGCTATCACTCGGCCAAGCTGATCATCAAGCTCACCAACGACATCGCCCGCACCGTCAACAACGACCCGACCGTACGCGGCCTGCTCAAAGTGGTGTTCATGCCCAACTACAACGTCAGCCTGGCCGAGAGCATCATTCCGGCAGCCGACCTGTCGGAGCAGATCTCTACCGCAGGCCTTGAGGCCTCGGGTACCAGCAACATGAAGTTTGGCCTCAATGGCGCTCTGACCATCGGCACGCTGGACGGTGCCAACGTGGAAATGAGCGAGCAGATCGGTCTGGAAAACATGTTCATCTTCGGCATGACCTCGCAGGAAGTCGAAGCCCGCAAGCAGGCAGGCGACTTCAGCGCACATGGCGATGTTGCCGCGTCCGGCCGTTTGAACGATGTGTTGCAGGCGATTCGTGGCGGGGTGTTCTCGCCGGATGATCCGAACCGCTATGCAGGTCTGGTCGATCAACTGCTGGCCTATGACCGTTTCCTGGTCTGCGCCGACTTCGACTCGTACTGGGCCGCCCAGGCCAAGGTCGAGGAACGCTGGCACGACTCCAAGGAATGGTGGCGCTCGGCAGTGCTCAACACGGCACGCATGGGCTGGTTCTCCTCCGACCGGACCATTCGCGAGTACGCGGGCGAAATCTGGAAAGCACTGGACTGAAAACAGGGGGGCACATCCGTAACCTGATGCACCGCCCCCTTCGCGGACAAGTCCGCTCCTACTGGCAGAAACCCGCTTTCGACCTGTAGGAGTGGACTTGTCCACGAAGACTGGCTTTCAGACGCTCCATTTCGACTGAATGTACCGCTCCACGTCAGGAGCGCGCTGAGTCCCTCTCTCCCCTATACTGCGCACCGATAAACCTTCACACATCGAAAAGGATGTCGTCGCGTGCTTTGGATTTGTCTGGTAGTGGGCGGTGCAGTGCTCGGGTACTCGGTCAGTTACGACGAGTGGGAAGGCATGCTCATCGGTGCGGTCATGGGCTGGGGGCTATGGGCGGGAGTTCGCCTGTATCTGCTGGACAAACGCTCGGCAGAGCAGTCTCTGGAGTTACTCGCTACCCGGAAAACCGTCGAATCCCTCCAACAGCGCCTGACGCTTCTCGAATACCCGCCTGTTCCAAGCCCGCAACCCGTTGCCGAAGCGCAGCAGACCGCTCCGCTGCCCGCCGACTCGGTCATCATCGCAGCGCAGACCACCGGACCCGAACTGATCTGGGACTTGCCTGCTGAAGAAGCACCTGTAGCGCCGACCGCTGCCCCAGTTGCAACGGCCACGACCAGGCAAGCATCGACCACACCGCCTTCACCCAACTTCATCGAAAAGACTCTATCCGGCGCCATGGGCTGGCTGATGGGTGGCAATACGGTTTTGCGGGTCGGCATCGTCGTGCTGTTCCTGGGGCTGGCCTTTCTGTTGCGCTACGCCACCGAAGGCATGGTCGTACCCATAGAGGCGCGCTATGCAGGTGTGGCCGCCAGCGCGCTGGCATTGTTGGGGCTTGGCTGGTGGCTGCGCCTGCGCAACGCACCTTACGCCCTGATGCTTCAGGGCGCGGGCATCGGTGTGCTGTACCTGACGGTATTCGCCGCGATGAAACTGCACACGCTGCTCGACCCGACTCTGGGCTTCGGGCTATTGGTAGCGATCACGGCGTTCTCGGCCGTGCTGGCCCTGACCCAGAATTCGCTGGCGCTGGCCTGCGCAGGCGCACTGGGCGGGTTTGCCGCGCCGCTGCTGGCCTCGACCGGGCAAGGCAGTCATGTGTCGTTGTTCAGCTATTTTGCTCTACTCAACGCCGGTATCTTCGCCATCGCCTGGTTCCGGGCCTGGCGCGTGCTGAACCTGATCGGTTTTTTCGGCACGTTCGGCATCGGCTTTGCGTGGGGTATCAAAGCCTACACACCGGAGCTGTTCTGGAGCACCGAACCATTCCTGATCCTGTTTTTCCTGATGTACTTGGCCATCGGCCTGCTGTTTGCGCGGCGCAAGCTTCAGGAGCAGGCAGGCGGGCCACAGGATGACAGCCGCAACGCCTTGCTGCGCTGGTCGGCGCGTCAGGGCGATTATGTCGACGGCACGTTGCTGTTCGGGACGCCTATCGCCGGGTTCGGCCTGCAATATGCGCTGGTCGAACACTTCGAACTGGGCGCTGCATTCAGTGCGCTGGCGCTGGGTGTGATTTACATGGGACTGGCGCGGGTGCTGGCAGCGCGCGGCTCGGAAAGAACCACCTTGCTGATGGAAACCTGCCTGGCACTGGGCGTGGTGTTCACGACACTGGCGATCCCGCTGGGGCTGGGTTCGCAATGGACGACCTGCGCCTGGGCCGTGGAAGGCGCAGCCATCTTCTGGCTGGGCATGCGCCAACATCGAGTATTGGCGCGTGCGTTTGGTCTGTTCCTGCAATTGGCTGCCGGCATCACCCTGCTGAGCAACCTGGATCTGTCGGACGCATCGCTGTTGCTCCACGGTGATTACTGGACCGCGATGATTCTGGCGATTGCCGCCTTTGTCAGCGCCTGGTGCATCCATCGCTACCAGACGTTGACGCTGATGGATCAGGAATTGGCCAGAGCGTTGTTGATGGTCTGGGCTGCGGCGTGGTGGATGTTTTCAGTCATCAACGTCGTCCAGTTGTTCGTGCCTGTCTTGCTGCAGACCTCTGCGCTGCTGATGGCGGCGGCGGCCAGTGCCGCGCTCTGGACCATGCTGGCATTGCGGCTACGCTGGTCCGATCTGGCGACGTTGTGCGCCACACTGACTCCGCTCTGCACCCTTGTGCTGCTGACCTCGCTGGGCAGTCAGTATCACCCGGCGCAGGATGGCGGCTGGATCGCCTGGCTGGCGGTATTCGCGGTGCATCTGCTCTCGCTTCGTCGCCTCGCCGAACTGGCCCCGAGCCTTGCGATTCGCCTTGCACATGTCGTTGGCTGCTGGCTGATCATCGCCGTACTGGCCCTGGAGCTGCGCTTCGGGCTGATGCAATTGTCCGACCAGTACAACGCATGGCGCTGGCTGGGTTGGGCCGTTGTGCCGAGCCTGTACCTGTGGGCAATGACGTCGCAGCGCCAATGGCCGTGGCCTGTGTCCACCTACCCTCAGGCCTACCGGGTCAGCGCCGCCGCTCCGCTCGCCGTATTGATGCTCGCATGGTTCTGGCTGGCCAATATCTTCAGCGACGGTGCGGCCGACCCGCTGCCGTACGTCCCACTGCTCAACCCGCTGGAAATCGGTCTGCTGTTCTCGCTGGCTAGCGTCTTCCTGTGGACTCGCCATTACCTGCCGAAGATGGGCCTGGATGACACGCGCTCGCGCAATATTCCCCTGCTGACAGCAGGCGCTTCACTCTTTGCGCTGGTCACGGCAATGGTCATGCGCACTGCGCATCACTGGGCTGATGTGCCCTGGAACACCGAATATCTGCTCGAATCGATGCGCGTTCAGGCCGGGCTGTCGATCGTCTGGACGTTGATGGCACTGGCACTGATGATCGGCGGGCACATGCGCGCCCATCGACAGATCTGGCTGGGCGGCGCAGCGTTGATCGGCGTGGTGGTGATCAAACTGTTCTTCATCGAACTGGGCAATCGCGGGGGCATGGAACGTATTGTCTCGTTCATAGGAGTTGGCATTCTGCTACTGGTGGTGGGATATTTCGCACCATTACCGCCGAAACCTCCCGTTACCCAGACTGCCGGGGAGCCCGGCACGGCTCCAACCGCTGAGCCGAACAGCCCATGAGGAAACCGTTCTTGAGTCGTTCACCCCTGAAAATCGCCGTGCTCGGCCTGACCCTGTGCACGACGATGGCCGCCCATGCTCAAGACAAACCGGCCGATTTCGCCAGCCAGACGCCGCTGACGCTCAGCGGTGATGGCCCGTGGTATCGCATCGAACTGCCACTTTCGGTGCAACTGAATGCGCGGCAGGCCAATTTGAGCGATCTGCGCGTGTTCAATAACGAAGGCCAACCGCAGGCGTATGCCCTGAATCAGAAGCAGGCTTCGCAGGAACAGGAGCCCACGCCGATCCCGGTCAAGCGGTTCGCGCTCTACAGCACCCAGGAAGCGGGCGATGCCACGCCGGTCATTCGCATCGAGCGCACCGGCAATGGCACTGTGATCGAAGTCCAGCCGCAAAGCGACATCGAGGCCGGCGAAGAAGTGCTGCGCGGCTGGCTGCTGGACACCAGTGCGATCAAGGCCCCGCTTGAACAGTTGATCATCGACTGGAGCGCCGAGCGCGAGGGTTTCCAGAGTTTCAGCATCGAGGCCAGCGATGACCTCCAGCACTGGCGCGACTGGGGTGAAGGACAGGTTGCACGACTTTCGTTCGCCGATGAAGTGGTCGATCAGCGCGAGGTCGGTCTACCCGGCCAGAGCGCACGCTATCTGCGCCTGTTGTGGCGCTCGCCGCACAGCGCACCCACGTTGATCTCGGCCCATCTGTTCGCGGCCGACAGCGAAACGCCCACCCCGCCATTGACCTGGTCACCACCGGTCACCGGTAAGGTCGAAAAGGCCAACGAATATGTCTGGGAGCTGCCTGCGGGCCTGCCTGTCGAACGTGTGAAAGTCGACATCGCCCAGCCCAACAGCCTTGCGCCGGGCACACTCTACGCACGCAGCGACGCCAGACAGCCGTGGCAACCGATCAGCAGCGGACTGCTGTATCGCCTGACGCAGAATGGCAGCGATGTGGTTCAGGATCAGTTGCAATTGTCCGGGCGTATCGTGCAGCAACTCAAACTGGTGGTCGATGACCGCGGCGGCGGACTGGGTGCCGAAGCACCAGCATTGAGTGTCGCCGTCCGGGCCAGCGAAGTGGTATTTCTGGCGCGCGGCAACGGGCCGTTCACCCTCGCCGTGGGCAACACCTCCGTGAAGGCCGCCAACCTGTCGCTGGCGACTCTCATTCCCGATTTCACCCCGCAGAAACTGGCCACCCTCGGCACGGCGAAACCAACGTCCGCCACGGTCGCCAACATGGCCGCGCCGCTGCCGGTCGTGCAGGAAAGCGTCGATTTCAAGCGCATCGGACTGTGGGCAGTCCTGGTGCTGGGCGTGCTGTTTCTGGGCTGGATGGCGATGAGCACCCTGCGTACCTCGAAACGCTGAACAGGCCGTCCGAGAGCGCCGGATTCCAGCTACGCTGATCCGGCGTATGAACTGAAACAGTCATAAGCCAGTCTGATAGCAGTATTACGTCGCCACTCGCGTTAAACTGCGCGGGTTTTCATACCCCCCTATTTCGGAGCTATCCATGTCCCGCGTTACACTAAGTCGCTACTTGATTGAGCAGACCCGCAGCAACAACACTCCTGCCGATCTGCGCTTCCTGATCGAAGTAGTGGCGCGAGCATGCAAGGAAATCAGCCACGCCGTCTCCAAGGGCGCACTGGGCGGTGTACTCGGCAGCATGGGCACCGAGAACGTGCAGGGCGAAGTACAGAAAAAGCTCGACGTGATCTCCAACGAAATCCTGCTGGAAGCCAACGAATGGGGCGGTCACCTGGCTGGCATGGCGTCCGAAGAAATGGACAACGCCTACCAGATTCCAGGCAAATACCCCAAGGGTGCCTACCTGCTGGTATTCGACCCGCTGGACGGCTCGTCCAACATCGACATCAACGCACCGGTCGGCACCATCTTCTCGGTATTGCGCTGCCCGAACCAGTACCTGAGCCAGAACGAAGCCCTGAACGAAAAGGCTTTCCTGCAGCCAGGCACCGAGCAGGTTGCTGCCGGTTACGCGATCTACGGTCCACAGACCATGCTGATCCTGACCCTGGGCGACGGCGTGAAAGGCTTCACGCTGGACCGCGAAATGGGCAGCTTCGTACTGACTCACGAAGACATCACCATCCCTGAAACCACTCAGGAATTCGCCATCAACATGTCCAACCAGCGCCACTGGGAAGCCCCGGTACAGCGCTATGTGGACGAGTTGCTGCAGGGCGAAGAAGGCCCGCTGAAGAAGAACTACAACATGCGCTGGGTTGCGGCCATGGTCGCCGACGTACACCGCATCCTGACCCGTGGCGGTCTGTTCATGTATCCGCGTGACAGCCGTGAGCCTTCCAAGCCGGGCAAGCTGCGCCTGATGTATGAAGCCAACCCGATGTCGTTCCTGGTTGAGCAGGCCGGCGGCGCGTCCACCGACGGCCACCAGCGCATCCTCGACATTCAGCCTGAAGGCCTGCACCAGCGTGTCGCGGTGTTCCTGGGTTCGAAGCAGGAAGTCGAGCGCGCCACCGCTTACCACAAAGAGTAAGAGGGACAAGACCGATGCGTGCGCCCTGGCTGCCACTGCTCGACTGGTGGTTCGGTTCTGCCGAATCGCCCAGTGAAGTGGTGAAAGCCAGGAACACGCTCTGGTTCGGCAAGAAAAAAGCCAACGACACCGAAGCGCGAGAGCGCTTTGGTGATCAGGTCGAAAAGGCCCTGGCGGGCGAACTGGCCGAATGGGCGGAAAACCCCAAGGGCTGGCTGGCGCTGATCCTGTTGCTCGACCAATTGCCCCGCATGATTCACCGCGATACACCCAAAGCCTTTGCCGGCGACCTGCGCGCGCAGTCATTGGTCAAACACGGATTGAAACTGGAGCGCGATCAGCACCTTGATCCGTTGCAGCGCACATTCATCTATCTGGTGCTGGAACACAGCGAGGACCTCGCTGACCAGAACCATGCCATCACCTGCTTTACCCGTCTGCTTCCCCTGCTGCCCGCCACTGATCGCGACTACTTCAAAAGCAGCCTGGATTACGCAGAACGCCATCAAAAGATCATTGCCCGCTTCGGGCGCTTTCCGCACCGCAATGCTGTTCTGGGCAGGCCGTCGACCGAAGAAGAGATAGAATTTCTCAAGAAACCCGGCTCAAGCTTCTGATCAGCCAGATAAATCCTTGTCCCTGCCGGGAACCAGATCGGCTTTTTCTCTTCTAACCTTTCGGTATTGCGCCAGCGTCAGGCTGCATCAGCCCTCGTTGCGACGCGACCCCCTTCCGTTCAGGAGCTACATCCATGTCCTTGCGCTATGTCGCGTTACTGTCGTTTTGCGTGTTTCTGGCTGCGTGCAGCAAAATCACCCAAGAGAACTACGCCAAGCTCTCCGCTGGCATGCCCAAGGCTCAGGTCGAGTCGCTGCTGGGCAGCCCGACCGAGTGCTCCGGTGCGCTGGGCATGTCGAGTTGCACATGGGGTGATCAGAACACTTTCATCAGCGTCCAGTATGCAGCCGACAAGGTCGTGCTGTTCTCGGGCCAGGGCCTCAAATAAACATGATCAAGGTACTCGTTCGGTTTGGTATCTTCGTGATGGCCAGTTTTCTGGCCATCGGCTTTGCACACTCGGCTGACAACCTTGAGCCGAGGACAGTCGACAGCGTCGATCTCAAGCAGTATCAGGGCACGTGGTACGAGCTGGCGCGTCTGCCGATGTTCTTCCAGCGCAAGTGCGCCCAGTCCGAGGCCCATTACGCACTCAAGGATGACGGCAACATTGCGGTGACAAACCGCTGCCGCACCCTTGAGGGCGAGTGGCAGGAAGCGACCGGCACAGCGACGCCGCAGGTGCCGGGCAAGACCGACAAGCTGTGGGTCGAGTTCGACAACTGGTTCTCGCGTCTGCTGCCGGGCGTCGCCAAGGGCGATTACTGGGTGCTGGATATCGGCAACGGCTACAAGACCGCTGTGGTTGGCAATCCGGACCGCAAATACCTGTGGCTGCTGTCCCGCACGCCAACTGTCTCCGAGTCGGTCAAACAGGACATGCTGAGCAAGGCCCGCCAACAGGGTTACGACACCTCACGCCTGATCTGGCGCGAGGATGATTCGAAGATTGGCAAAGAAGCGAAGTAACGATTCAAGCGAGGAAATCTGATCGTGCCCGCCGACTGGCACGATCAGACAGTGCCGACTCAGTTCTGGTGATACTGCGCCGACAACTCGTGCACGGCCTCAATGAAAGCGCCCGCATTCGCCGGGTCGACTTCCGGCGTAATGCCATGACCCAGATTGAACACATGCCCGGTGCCGCTGCCATAGCTGGCAAGGATGCGTGCGACTTCCTGGCGGATAGCCTCAGGACGCGCATAAAGTACGGTCGGGTCCATGTTGCCCTGCAATGAAACCTTGCTGCCGACACGCCGACGCGCTTCACCAATGTCGCAGGTCCAGTCCAGCCCCAGTGCATCGGCACCGGCATCGGCAATGCTTTCCAGCCACAAGCCGCCACCCTTGGTGAACAGAATCACCGGCACCTTGCGCCCGTCGTGCTCGCGGATCAGGCCGTTGACGATCTTGCGCATGTACGCCAGAGAAAACTCCTGATACGCCGCCGAAGACAGGCTGCCGCCCCAACTGTCGAAAATCTGCACCGCCTGCGCGCCCGCCAGAATCTGGCCGTTGAGGTAGGTGGTGACCGACTGCGCCAGCTTGTCCAGCAACAGGTGCATGGCTTGCGGGTTGTCGTAGAGCATGGCCTTGGACTTGCGGAAGTCTTTCGAGGAGCCGCCTTCGACCATGTAGGTCGCCAGGGTCCACGGGCTGCCGGCAAAGCCGATCAGCGGAACGCGACCATTGAGTTCGCGGCGGATGGTGCTGACCGCGTCCATCACGTAACCCAGATCCTTCTGCGCATCAGGGATCGGCAGGGCTTCGATATCGGCCAGCGTGCTGACGGTCTTCTTGAAGCGCGGGCCTTCACCGGTTTCGAAATACAGGCCAAGCCCCATCGCATCGGGAATGGTCAGGATGTCGGAGAACAGGATCGCCGCATCGAGCGGGTAGCGGTCAAGCGGCTGCAACGTGACTTCACAGGCGAACTGCGGGTTCTTGCACAGGCTCATGAAGTCGCCGGCGCTGGCGCGGCTGGCACGGTACTCGGGCAGATAGCGGCCCGCCTGACGCATCATCCAGACTGGGGTCACGTCCACGGGTTGCTTGAGCAGGGCGCGCAGGAAACGGTCGTTCTTCAGGGCAGTCATGTCGGCATCCGCTATAAAAGTGCGGGCATTTTCTCAGAGCGCGACGTAAAAGGCACGGCAAGAGCCGTGTCTTTTATCTATCGAGCTGATTTGTTACAGACATGAAACCTGTGAGACGCACGAGCCTGGACTGTTCCAGGCCCGGCCTGACGACCTCAAACGCCCAGGTAATCCAGAATCCCTTCAGCCGCATTACGGCCTTCGAAGATCGCAGTGACCACCAGGTCGGAGCCGCGAACCATGTCGCCACCGGCGAAGATTTTCGGGTTGCTGGTCTGGTGCTTGTACTGCGACTGCTCGGGCGCAATCACGCGGCCCTGGCTGTCGGTGTTGATCGTGAAGGGTTCGAACCATGCAGCCGGGCTCGGGCGGAAACCGAAGGCGATGACCACGGCGTCGGCCGGGATGATTTCCTCGGAGCCCGGAATCGGCTCGGGGCTGCGACGGCCACGGGCATCCGGCTCGCCGAGACGGGTCTCGACCACTTTCACGCCCTCGACCTTGTCCTCGCCGACGATGGCGATCGGCTGACGGTTGTAGAGAAACTTCACGCCCTCTTCCTTGGCGTTCTTCACTTCCTTGCGCGAACCCGGCATGTTTTCTTCGTCGCGACGATAGGCGCAGGTCACGGACTTGGCACCCTGACGGATCGACGTGCGGTTGCAGTCCATCGCGGTATCGCCACCGCCCAGTACCACGACCCGCTTGCCTTTCATGTCGACGAAATCTTCAGGTGACTTTTCGAAGCCCAGATTGCGATTGACGTTGGCGATCAGGAAGTCGAGTGCATCGTGTACGCCCGGCAGGTCTTCACCGGCAAAGCCGCCTTTCATGTAGGTGTAAGTGCCCATGCCCATGAACACGGCATCGTACTCTTCGAGCAACTGGTCGATGGTGACGTCCTTGCCGACTTCGGTATTGAGACGGAACTCGATACCCATGCCGGTGAACACCTCGCGACGATGGCTCAGCACGCTCTTCTCGAGCTTGAACTCGGGAATGCCGAAGGTCAGCAGACCGCCGATTTCAGGGTTCTTGTCGAACACCACCGGCGTCACACCGCCACGCACCAGCACATCGGCGCAACCCAGGCCCGCAGGTCCGGCACCGATGATTGCCACGCGCTTGCCGGTCGGCACGACCTTGGACATGTCGGGACGCCAGCCCATGGCGAAGGCGGTGTCGGTGAT
This sequence comes from Pseudomonas sp. AC016, assembly GCF_979253365.1. Lineage (NCBI taxonomy): Bacteria > Pseudomonadati > Pseudomonadota > Gammaproteobacteria > Pseudomonadales > Pseudomonadaceae > Pseudomonas > Pseudomonas sp. AC016. Next base: position 3,677,444 of record NZ_CEEDCC010000001.1, on the reverse strand, counting down.
GTACTTCTCGACCGAACCGATGGTCACGGCGCCGAAGCCGTCGTTCAGGGTGCAGGCACCCTCGCACAGACGGTCCTGCGGGCATACGCGGCCGCAGACTTCCGGCAGGGTGTTGGTCTGGTGCGACAGCTCGGCCGCCGCCAGGATATTGCCCTCGGCGACCAGCTTGAGCCAGTTGGGAATGAAGTTGTGCACCGGGCACTTCCATTCGCAATACGGGTTACCGCAGCCCAGGCAGCGGTGCGCCTGATCGGCGGACTGCTGGGGCTTGAAGGGTTCGTAGATCTCCACGAACTCTTTCTTGCGCTGACGCAGCAGCTTCTTCTTCGGGTCTTTACGCCCGACATCGATGAACTGAAAGTCGTTACTTAGACGCTCGGCCATTCTCTAGAACCTCTACACGACAGCTTCAGGCGGTAGCCCTGAAGCCGCAGGAAATCATGTTCGCAGGCATTCGCGCACTGCTGTGGTCGTGCGGCGTGATACACGCCGCGTGCAGTTGCGCTTATTGCGGGTTCGCCCGGGTGCTGGAGAGCAGCGACTTCAGGTTGGCAGCCTTGGGCTTGACCAGCCAGAAACGACGCAGGTAGTCGTCCAGGTTTTCCGCAAGGTTGCGACCCCATTCACTGTCGGTTTCCGCGACATACTCGTTCAGCACGCTCTGCAGGTGAGTGCGATAAGCTTCCATCGCCTCGCCGCTGATGCGCTGGATTTCAACCAGTTCATGATTGACGCGGTCGACGAACGTGTTGTCCTGATCCAGCACGTAGGCGAAACCGCCCGTCATGCCGGAGCCGAAGTTGTAGCCGGTCTTGCCGAGGACGCAGACGAAACCGCCCGTCATGTATTCACAGCAGTGATCGCCCGTGCCTTCCACAACCGTGTGGGCACCGGAGTTACGTACCGCGAAACGCTCACCCGCCGTGCCCGCCGCAAACAGCTTGCCGCCGGTTGCGCCGTACAGGCAGGTGTTGCCGATGATCGCACTCTCGTTGGTCTTGAACGGGCTGCCCTTGGGCGGCACGATAACCAGCTTGCCAGCGGTCATGCCTTTGCCGACGTAGTCGTTGGCATCGCCTTCCAGATACATGTTCAGGCCACCGGCGTTCCACACGCCGAAGCTCTGACCGGCCGTGCCCTTGAAGCGGAACGTGACCGGCGCCTTGTTCATGCCCTGGTTGCCGTGCAGACGAGCGATTTCGCCGGAAATCCGCGCGCCGATGGAACGGTCGCAGTTGCAGATGTCCATCTCGTATTCGCCGCCGCTGAGGGCTTCGATGGCCGGCTTGGCCAGCTCTACCATCTTCTCGGCCAGCAGGCCCTTGTCGAAAGGCGGGTTGCGATCCACGAGACTGAACTGAGGCTTGTCAGCCGGAATATGGTCGCTGCCCAGCAACGGCGTCAGGTCCAGATGCTGCTGCTTTTCGGTTTCGCCCGGCAGTATTTCCAGCAAGTCGGTACGGCCGATCAGCTCTTCCAGCGAACGCACACCCAGTTTGGCCAGCCACTCACGCGTCTCTTCAGCCACGTAGGTGAAGAAGTTGATCACCATATCGACGGTGCCGATGTAGTGATCCTTGCGCAGCTTCTCGTTCTGGGTCGCGACGCCGGTGGCGCAGTTGTTCAGGTGGCAGATACGCAGGTATTTGCAGCCCAGCGCGATCATCGGCGCAGTGCCGAAGCCGAAGCTCTCGGCACCCAGAATCGCCGCCTTGATCACGTCAAGGCCGGTTTTCAGGCCGCCGTCGGTCTGCACACGGACCTTGCCGCGCAGGTCGTTGCCGCGCAGGGTCTGGTGAGTTTCAGCCAGGCCCAGCTCCCACGGCGCACCGGCGTACTTGATCGAGGTCAGTGGCGAAGCACCGGTACCGCCGTCATAACCGGAAATGGTGATCAGGTCGGCGTAGGCCTTGGCGACACCGGCCGCGATCGTACCGACGCCCGCCTCAGCTACCAGCTTGACCGAAACCAATGCCGCCGGGTTGACCTGCTTGAGGTCGAAAATCAGCTGCGACAAGTCTTCGATGGAATAGATGTCGTGGTGCGGTGGTGGCGAAATCAGGGTCACGCCCGGCACTGCATAACGCAGTTTGGCGATCAGACCGTTGACCTTGCCGCCTGGCAACTGCCCGCCTTCGCCAGGCTTGGCACCCTGAGCGACCTTGATCTGCAGCACGTCGGCGTTGACCAGGTATTCCGGCGTCACACCGAAACGACCTGTAGCGATCTGCTTGATCTTGGAGCTGCGGATAGTGCCGTAGCGCGCCGGGTCTTCACCGCCTTCACCGGAGTTGGAGCGGGCACCCAGACGGTTCATCGCCTCGGCCAGCGCTTCGTGCGCCTCGGGCGACAGTGCGCCCAGCGAGATACCGGCAGAGTCGAAGCGCTTGAGAATCTCGGACAGCGGCTCGATTTCGTCGATGTTCAGCGGCTGGTCGAGGGTCTTGACCTGCAGCAGGTCGCGAATCATCGACACCGGGCGCTTGTCCACCAGCGAGGTGTATTCCTTGAATTTGCTGTAGTCGCCCTGCTGCACTGCAGCCTGCAGGGTGCTGACCACGTCCGGGTTGTAGGCGTGGTATTCGCCACCGAACACGAATTTGAGCAGACCGCCTTGCTGGATCGGCTTGCGCGGGCTCCAGGCTTCGGCCGCCAAGGCCTTCTGCTCGGCTTCGATGTCGACGAAACGCGCGCCCTTCAGACGGCTCGGCACACCGCGGAAGCTGGTGTTGCAGACCTCCTCGGACAAGCCAATGGCTTCGAACAGCTGCGCACCACGGTAGGACGCAACGGTCGAGATGCCCATCTTGGACAGGATTTTGAGCAGTCCCTTGGTAATGCCTTTACGGTAGTTCTTGAAGACTTCGTACAGATCGCCCAGCACTTCGCCGGTACGGATCAGGTCGCCCAGCACTTCGTAGGCCAGGAACGGGTAGACCGCCGACGCACCGAAACCGATCAGCACCGCGAAGTGATGCGGGTCACGGGCGGTCGCGGTTTCGACCAGAATGTTGCTGTCGCAACGCAGACCCTGTTCGGTCAGACGGTGGTGAACCGCGCCAACCGCCAGCGATGCGTGGACCGGCAGTTTGCCGGGTGCGATATGACGGTCGCTCAGCACGATCAGGGTATGACCGGAACGCACCGCTTCTTCGGCCTGATCGGCGACGTTGCGGACTGCGGCTTCAAGGCCCATCTGCTCGTCGTAGTTCAGGTCGATGATGTAGCGTTCGAAGCCCGGGCGATCCAGGTTCATCAGCGAGCGCCACTTGGCCGGGGAAATGACCGGCGAGCTGAGGATCACGCGCGAAGCGTGCTCGGGCGACTCCTGGAAAATGTTGCGCTCGGCACCGAGGCAGATTTCCAGCGACATGACGATGGCTTCACGCAGCGGGTCGATCGGCGGGTTGGTGACCTGCGCGAACTGCTGGCGGAAGTAATCGTAAGGCGAGCGCACACGACGCGACAGCACGGCCATCGGCGTGTCATCACCCATCGATCCCACGGCTTCCTGACCCTGCTCGCCCAGCGGACGCAGCACCTGATCACGCTCTTCGAACGTGACCTGATACATCTTCATGTATTGCTTGAGCTGGTCGCTGTTATAGAAAGCCGAACCGTGGTCGTTGTCTTCCATGGTTGCCTGAATGCGCAAGGCGTTCTTGCGCAGCCACTGCTTATATGGATGACGCGACTTGAGGCGGTTATCGATGGCGTCGGTGTCGAGGATCTGACCGGTCTCGGTATCGACCGCGAAGATCTGGCCCGGACCGACACGGCCCTTGGCGATGACGTCTTCAGGCTTGTAGTCCCACACGCCGATTTCCGAAGCCAGGGTGATGTAACCGTTCTTGGTGGTGACCCAGCGCGCCGGGCGCAGACCGTTACGGTCCAGCAGGCAGACCGCGTGGCGACCTTCGGTCATCACGACACCGGCCGGACCGTCCCACGGCTCCATGTGCATGGAGTTGTATTCATAGAAGGCCCGCAGATCCGGGTCCATGGTCTCGACGTTCTGCCACGCAGGCGGAATGATCATGCGCACGCCACGGAACAGGTCGATGCCGCCAGTGACCATCAGCTCAAGCATGTTGTCCATGCTCGACGAGTCGGAACCGACGCGGTTGACCAGCGGCCCCAGCTCATCCAGTTCCATCAGGTCGTTGGTGAACTTGGTACGGCGCGCCTGCGCCCAGTTGCGGTTACCGGTAATGGTGTTGATCTCGCCGTTGTGGGCGAGAAAGCGGAACGGCTGAGCCAGCGGCCATTTCGGCAGAGTGTTGGTCGAGAACCGCTGGTGGAACACGCAGATCGCGGTTTGCAGGCGTTCATCGCTCAGGTCCGGGAAGAAGGCCGTGAGGTCGGCCGGCATCATCAGACCTTTATAAATGATGGTCTTGTGCGAAAAGCTGCAGATGTAGTGCTCGGTATCAGCGGCGTTGGCCACCGATGAACGGCGACGCGCGCTGAACAGCTTGATCGCGAACTCCTGATCACTCAGGCCTTCACCGCCGATGTAGACCTGTTCGATCTTCGGCAGACGCTCCAGCGCCAGGCGACCCAGCACGCTGGTATCGATCGGCACCTGACGCCAGCCCACCAGTTCCAGGCCCTCGGCCAGGATTTCGCGGTTCATGTTTTCGCGTGCGGCTTCGGCCTTGGCGTCGTCCTGATTGAGGAACACCATGCCCACAGCATATTGGCGGGGCAGATCGACACCGAAGTGTTCCCTGGACATCGCGCGCAGGAAGCCGTCGGGCTTCTGAATCAGCAGACCGCAACCGTCACCGGTCTTGCCGTCGGCATTAATGCCACCACGGTGGGTCATGCAGGTCAGGGCTTGGATAGCCGTCTGCAACAGGTGATGACTGGGCTCGCCTTGCATGTGTGCGATCAGGCCGAAACCACAGTTATCCTTGAATTCATCTGGTTGGTACAGACCTGCTTTCATAGACACTTTCTCACCAGGCTGCCTCTATGCGAGGCAAATTTCCTTTTAATTCAACCAATTACCTGTCACGCCGAACGTACGCCGGCTTCGGACGGGCAAAACGGAGGTCATTGTACACAGCGATACTGGGGCTCACAAATTTAACGACGATTGGTGGATAATCAATGTCGCAATTGTGAAAGTTTTAAAGCGGGTCACTGTGGTAGTCAAAGTATTTCTTGAATAATCTGACTGAAGCGACTGAGACTGCGGAGCGTTTGTAACGCAGACGCCACAAGGCGCGCCCCGAAAAGGCGGCGCGCTCAAGCGGGTAAAGTCAGGTTTGCCGGGTGAGCGGCCTGGATAAGGCCGCTGCGACTTCAGCGAGTGGCGCCAAGCTCTTGTTGGATGCTTGCGACAGTACGAGGCCAAGGTTTACCAGCCTGAACCTTGGCTGGCAATACCTTGATGGCTGCCAGGGCGGCAGCACGGTCAGAAAAGTTACCGTAGGTCACCACATACAGCGGCTTGCCCTGCAGGGTTTTCTTGAAGTAACGGTACTCGCCACCCTGCTCTGCCACGTAGGCCTGAGCCGTGGCTTCCGAGCTGGTGCCGAGGATCTGCACAACATAGTGGCCGGGTGCCTGACCGCTGTACCAGTTGCCACCGGCAGCCGGTTTGGCGGCAGCAGGCTTCTCGGCGGGTTTGGCGGCCGGCGCTGGAGCCGGTTTGGCAGTCGCCACCTGAGTCGGCGCTGGCGCAGGCTTGGCAGCCGGTGCAGGCTGAGTCATTGGAGCGGCTGGCGTCGGCGCAGGAATGGACGAGCGTGGCGTCTGAGCCGCAGCCTGACCGGCAGGAACACCGGCTGGCGGCGCAGTGGTGGCCACGGTCGGAGGCTGAGCGGGCGAGCCGGTTGGCACTGAGTCTTCGTCGGAATCACTCGAACCTGCCGCCTCGGCCAGCGGGCCGCGCATGACCGGTTGCGAGTTGCCACCCAGTGGTAACGGCATCGGCTGGGAGTTGCCCGCGAACTCGATGGCCGGGCCACCGTTGTTCGACTGCTGGGCAGATGGCGTGCCCTGCCCCAGAGGCAGTTGCGCCTGAGCGGAAGCAGGGTCACTGGCAGGTGTCTTGTCGCCACGGCCCGGGATCAGCACAGCGGCTGCCACGGCCACGAGCACGACAGCACCCAGAGCCAATACGTGTTTTTTCGGCATGTTGAACCCCATACTTGGACGCTTGACCGCAGAACGACTTGCGATCATCGCCTCGATCATTGAATCGCGGGCCACCTGGTTGATCGCCCCAGGCCAACCATCGGACTGTTCATGGATATCGGTGATCTGGTCGGCAGTAAACAATGCGATTCCCTGCCCTGCACCCTCCAGACGTTGAGCCAGATACTCCCGGGTTTCTTCTTCCGTATAAGGTTGCAACTCGATGACGTGAAAGCGCTCGCCCTCAACGTCGCCCTGCAGCTCGGCACACAACTGATCTAGACGATCGAGCAGTGACGGTTCGCCAAACAGGAATACGTGCGGGCGCCCTTCCGGCGTACCCGCTGCAAGACCCAGCAACGCTTCGAGCGCCGAATCGCCCAGTTGTTCCGCATCGTCAACCAGCAGGTACACTTCCTGCCCCGTCAGACCGAGCTGAACCACCTGCGACAGGATCGACTGCATTTCGGCATGGGCAACGCTCAGGGCCTGCGCGACCTGTTGCAGCACACCGGCCGCATCGCTGGCGCCCCGCGCCGAAACCACCACGCTCTGGACCGATTGCTTATTGGTGCTCGCCACCAGTGCCTGGCGCAGCAGGGTCTTGCCGCTGCCCTGAGGCCCGGTGACCGCCAGCAACAGCTGGCTGTAACGCGCCAGATGATGAAGCTGACCCAGCACCGGCTTGCGCTGGGCAGGGAAGAATTTGAAGCCAGGTACCCGCGCTGCAAAGGGGTCATGACTCAACTGGTAATGGCCGAGGAAGGCCTCGTCGGCGTGCAAACTAGTCATGGGTTTCCGTTAACCTCTAAGCTGATCCACCAGGGCGCGGTAATCCGCAACCAGAGTGGCCTGTAGTACTTCTTTTGGATAATCGTCCGTGATGACCGCTTCACCCATCTGACGCAGCAGCACCAGACGCAGGCGTCCGTCGATGACTTTTTTGTCGATTGCCATGTGCTCGAGGAAATGCTCCTCGGTCATCTCCTGCGGGGGCACCACCGGCAGACCGGCACGCTGGAAAAGACGTATGCCGCGGTCGCGGTCCTGCGCGCTGATCCAGCCCAGGCGCGAGGACATTTCCAGCGCCATGACCGTACCGGCGGCAACCGCCTCGCCGTGCAGCCAGACACCATAGCCCATATGCGTCTCGATGGCGTGACCAAATGTGTGACCCAGGTTCAATGTCGCCCGCACACCCGACTCGCGCTCATCGGCACCGACGACCAGTGCCTTGGCCGCGCAGGAACGTTCGATGGCCGTGGTCAATGCAGCCTGATCCAGCCCGCGCAACGCGTCGACATGCTCTTCGAGCCAGGTCAGGAACGGCTCGTCGCAGATCAGCCCGTACTTGATGACTTCCGCAAGCCCGGCGGACAGCTCACGCGCAGGCAGGGTATTGAGCGAAGTGGTATCGATCAGCACGACACCCGGCTGGTAGAACGCACCGACCATGTTCTTGCCCAGCGGATGATTGATGCCGGTCTTGCCGCCCACCGAGGAATCAACCTGCGACAGCAGCGTGGTCGGGATCTGGATGAAGTTCACGCCGCGCTGATAGCACGCGGCGGCAAACCCGGCCATGTCGCCGATGACGCCGCCACCCAGCGCGATGACCGTTGTGCGGCGGTCATGGCGGGCCGTCAGCAGACCGTCGAAAATGGTTTGCAGGGTTTCCCAGTTCTTGAACGCTTCGCCATCGGGAAGCACGATTGGCAGCACGTTATAACCGGCGAGCGTGCGGGTCAGTCGCTCCAGATACAGCGGCGCGACCGTTGTATTGGAAACGATGGCCACCTGGCGCCCGACGATATGCGGGGTCAGGAGTTCGGGACGGTCCAGAAGGCCTTCGCCGATATGGATCGGATAGCTACGCTCACCAAGCTCGACCTTAAGTGTCTGCATGTGTCCCCACGTTGATTGCCGGTTCGACGATTGCACACCAGGGTGCGTCAGGATGGCCATTGTGCCGGACCCTGTACCGTCGCTGTTTTATTGGTCGCCGAGGATAGCGCATTTTTGTCTGCGCTTTAACGGGGAGGAAGCTCGGCAAGACGAGCCAGTATGTCCAGAACCACCATGCGCGGTGGCCGCTCGTCGGTTTCGACCACCAGATCGGCAATCTCCCGGTACAGCGGGTCGCGAATGGCCAGCAATTCGCCCAGCACGCGAGCGGGATCCGCCGTACGCAACAAGGGACGATTGCGGTCGCGTGCCGTCCGGCCGACCTGCTGCTCGACCGACGCGTGCAGATACACCACTCGTCCGCCAGCGTGCAGCGCCTGACGATTTTCGCTGCGCATGACCGCGCCGCCGCCCGTGGCCAGGACAACGCCATCGGCTTCGCACAGTTCTGCAATCATGGCCTGCTCACGGTCGCGAAAGCCCGGTTCGCCTTCCTTGTCGAAAATCCAGGGAATATTGGCACCGGTGCGCAACTCGATTTCCTTGTCGGAATCCTTGAACGGCAGTCGCAACTCTTTGGCAAGCAAACGGCCGATGGTGCTCTTGCCAGCACCCATCGGCCCCACAAGTATTAAATTTCGCACAGAATCAACGACTCACAGCAATCGCCTGGTTGTTCATGATACGCGGTGTCAGAAATACCAACAGCTCGGATTTCGCCTCCGCCACCACGTCGCGCCTGAAAAGGCGGCCAAGATACGGCACATCACCGAGAAATGGCACTTTCTCTACAACTTTACTTTGCGTATTGGAGAACACACCACCGATCACGATGGTCTCGCCGTCGGAAATCAGCACCTTGGCGTTGACCTCGTTCTTCTTGATAGGAGGCACGCCCAGCACCGCATTGAGGTAATCAGGCTCGTCCTTGGTAACCTTGACCTCCATGATGATGCGGTTGTCCGGCGTGATCTGTGGCGTGACCTCAAGCGACAGGGACGCCTCCTTGAAGCTCACTGTCGTGGCACCGCTGGAGCTGGATTCCTGATACGGAATCTCTGTGCCCTTGAGGATCTTGGCAGTCTCCTTGTCGGAGGTGACGACCTTGGGCTGGGAGACGATTTCACCGTTGCCGGTCTTCTCCATAGCACTCAGCTCAAGGTCCAGCAGTGCATTGTTGGTCAGGAAACCGATCCCGACACCCGCCGTGGCATCTGGAGCACCCAGATCCACAAACGGAATGTTGGCCGTCAGATCGTTGCCCGTATTGCCTGCTTCATCGCCGTTATCGTCGAGACCGCCGACGCTCCACTTGCGCGACCGGTCGGTTCGCCCGCCCCAGCGCACGCCGATCTGCTTGTCATAGTCGACGTTGGCTTCGACGATTCGCGCCTCGATCATCACCTGACGTACCGGAATATCCAGCTGCGAGACGATACGGCGCAGCTCGTCGAGTCGATCCTGAGTCTGGTAGGCGATGATGTTGTTGGTGCGCTCATCCACAGTAATGGAACCACGCTCGTCCGCCTTGGACTCGGCGCTGGTGACCGACTGGAACAGCTTGGCGATGTCCGCTGCCTTGGCGTAATTGACCTGCAACAGCTCACGACGCAACGGGGCCAGTTCGGCAATCTGCTTGAGCGACTCCAGCTCCTGACGCTCACGCGCGGCGATTTCGTCAGCCGGGGCGACCAGCAACACGCTGCCGACCTTGCGCTTGTCCAGCCCTTTGGTCTTGAGCACCAGGTCCAGCGCCTGATCCCACGGCACGTTCTGCAGACGCAGGGTGATGCCGCCCTGAACCGTGTCACTGGCAACCAGATTGAGGTTGGTGAAGTCGGCGATCAGTTGCAGTACCGAACGCACATCGATGTCCTGGAAATTCAGCGAAAGCTTCTCGCCGGTGTAGACCGGCTTGTCGGCGGCGCGACGATCCACGTCCTCATTGGTCAATGGGCGCACGCTGATGGTCAGCTTGTTTTCGGTCTGGAACGCCGAATAATCGAACGCACCCGATGGTTCGATGGAAATGCTGGCCTTGTCGCCGGACGCTGTGGCGCTGACGAATTGCACGGGTGTGGCAAAGTCTTTCACGTCCAGACGCACGCGCAGCGGATCGGGCAATTGCGTCTTGGCGAAATCGACACGGATCTTGCCGCCCTGCTCCTGAATATCTGCAGCGATGCTGGCATTGCTCAGGTCGATGACCACGTTGCCTTCACCCAGCTCACCGCGCTGGAAGTCGACATTGCGAATGGCTCTGACGCCCGCAGGCACGTAGGGCCGCGCCGATGCCGGTGTGGGCGGCGGCACGGCGACCCGTGCAGCGCCCTTGGCAGTGGTCGGTTGCGAAGCCTGTGCGGCTGCTGCCCCCTGACCGATGACTACGAACAGGTTGTTGCCATCGACGCGTGAGCTGTACGGCGAAAGCGTCGTCAGGTTGATGATGACTCGCGTGCGGTCCTGCGCCTGCACAACCACCACACTGCGGGCATTGCCTGCGCCCAGATCACGGCTTTTGGTCGCCAGCTGGCTGGTCACGCCCGGCAGGTCCAGCGCAATGCGCGCAGGCTGCTCGGTGGTATAGCCGCGTGGCGCGGGCACCGGTGCATCGAAGGAAAGCTTGAGCTCGATTCGATCACCCGGCAGGGCTGCGACGTCGAGCGTCTTGAGATTGGCAGCCTGGAGAACCGGCGACATCATCGCTATCCATAACGAAACGCCGATAATCGAGAGAATCCGGGTCATGATCAATTTCCGTTGTGCGGTGCTGTACATGCTTGGCCTTACCCACTTCATGAGCGTTCTTTGAGGGCGATACTGCGCGGCCTTTCCAGCCAGGCCCCCTCTCCATCAGGAACTATTTCAATGACATCGACCTGCCCGTCGCTGACCGACACGATGCGACCGTTATTGCGACCCAGATAATCACCCACTTTCACGCGATAGACGCCTCCGGCCCCTTTCAACAGGGCGAAGATGCCGGAGTCGTTGCCGATGGTACCCACCATGTCGAACGACTCGATGTTGAAGCCTTCGAGAAACTGCCTGACGCGAGTATCGTCCGGCGCAATCAGACGCGAGCCTTTCTGACGATTGAGCGCATCGACCTTGACCGCAGGCTGAAACGGGCTGCGCAGACTGGCGGCGTTGTAGGTGAACGCCTCATAGGCACGAAACCTTGGCAGGGGCTCGATGGTGCCGCTCGGACGCGACTGGGCCTGCGCCACAAACTCGCTCAGGTCAGTGTAATCATTGCCCCCACCGCAACCGGCCAGTCCCGCCAGGACCGTACTGACGCACAACACACGCGCCACCCTCATTTCTTCAGCCCTTCGTCGTTGTAGCGGTAGGTCTTGGCCAGAATATTCATGCGCAACTTGGCAGGCACCTTGGGATCAGCCGGTTTGATATCGAAATCATGCAGCGTCACGATGCGCGGCAACCCGGCCACGCCACTGACGAAGGTCGCCAGATCGTGATAGCCGCCGACCACTGTGATCTGTATCGGCAGTTCGATGTAGAACTGCTGCACCGCCTCGGGCAACAGTTTGATTTCTTCGAACTCCAGGCCGCTGCCCAGACCGGTGCGGGTAATGTCTTCAAGCAGGCCGGGCACTTCGGTGTCGCTGGGCAATTGCCGAAGCAGCGCGCCAAAGGTGTTTTCCATTTCCTCCATCTGCTTCTTGTAGGGCTCCAGATTCGCGGCCTGGAACGCCTTGGTGGAAAACTGTTCCTTGAGCGAAACCTCACTGGCCTGCGCGTTCTCGAGCTGGGTTTCCATGTCCTGAATGAACAGGAAATAGCCGAGGGCGAAGATCAGCACAGCCAGCAGCACGCCGGCGATCGCCTTGACTGCAGCAGGCCATGAACCCAGGTTGTTGAGGTCGAGTTCGTTGAGTTCGACCTTGCGAAGCCCTTCCAGCCACTCGCTCATGTTCATGGCTTGGCTCCTTCGGCAGGAACCTGTACCTGCGGCTGGGTCTGGCGCACGGTCAACTGAAAGACGTTGGCCTGATCCACGGCACCCGCAGTCGTCGCCTTGACCTCGGTCAGGCTTGGCGCCTCCAGCCAGTCGGATGCTTCAAGATTACGCATGAGGTCGGAAACCCGGTTGTTCGATTCGGCCGCACCGGTGATCGCGATCAGTTTGTCAGTCATCTTGACCTGCGAGAAATACACGCCATCCGGCAGGGTGCGGGCAAGCTGATCGAACACCCGTCCGGTGATCGGGCGGTTGCCCTGCAGGTCCTGGATGATTTTCATGCGCTCCAGCAACTGCTTGCGCCGCGCTTTCAGGTCGCTGATTTCCTTGATGCGCACATCGAGTTGCGCGATCTCTTTCTGCATGAAGGTGTTGCGTGCCAACTGGTTGTCGATCGCCATACCGATATAGCGATCGATCAGAAACAGTACGCCCACAGAGACCACCAGCACGCAGACCAATACGGTCAGGAAGCGTTTCTTGCGCTCTTCGCGCAGTTCTTCACGCCAGGGTAAAAGGTTGATCCGCGCCATCAGTCGAAGCTCCTCAAAGCAAGACCGCACGCGATCATCAGCGCGGGCGCATCACTGGCCAGCGCTCCGGCGTTGACCTTGGAGCTGAGGGCCATGTCGGCGAACGGGTTGGCCACCTGGGTCGGCGTGCCGAGTCGGCGCTGAATCAGATGCTCCAGGCCGGAAATGGAAGCCGTACCGCCAGCGAGCATGATGTGATCCACAGAGTTGTACTGACCTGCCGCGAAGAAGAACTGAAGTGAGCGCGAGACCTGCTGCACCAGCGCATCCTTGAAGGGTTCCAGCACTTCACTGACATAGTCGTCCGGCAGCCCACCCTGTTTCTTGGCAAGCCCGGCCTCCTCCATCGACAGGCCATAGCGGCGCTGGATTTCTTCGGTCAGCTGGCGCCCGCCGAACAGTTGCTCACGGGTGTAGATGATGCGCCCATGGTGCAGGACGCTCAGTGTGGTCATGGTCGCCCCGATATCGACGACCGCAACGGTCAGCTCATCGTGACCGTTACCCAGTTGTGCAGCCAGCAGCCCGAACGAACGCTCAAGGGCATAGGCTTCCACATCGACGACTTTCGCAGTGAGGCCAGCCAGCGCCAGCGCGGCCTCGCGCACCTCGACGTTCTCCTTGCGACAGGCAGCCAGAAGGACTTCCACGCGTTCGGGGTTGCGCAGCGAATAGCCTTGCACTTCGAAATCGATGGCCACTTCTTCAAGGGGATAGGGGATGTACTGGTCAGCCTCGAGCTTGAGCTGATTTTCCATGTCGTCGTCCGAGAGACCGGCATCCATTTCGATCGTCTTGGTGATGACTGCGGAGCCTGCGACAGCGACCGCCACTATTCTGGCGCTGGTCTTGGCCTTGCCAACGACCCGTGACAACGCCTGACCAACCCCTTCGAGTTCGGCAATGTTCTTCTCGACGACGGCATTGGCCGGCAACGGCTCAACAGCGTAAGACTCGACTTTGTAGCGGGTTCCGGAACGACTCAATTCAAGGAGCTTGACCGAGGTGGAACTAATATCGATCCCTAGAAGGGTGTTGGCCTTCTTACCGAAGAGTTCGAACACAACCTGATTCCTATGAGTTTCCGTCACTTACGGAGTTATTTCGGGTCGGCGTCACTGCCAACAGCCTTGACAGTAGCGCAAATCACGCTTGGGGACGAAAAATGCTTATAATGCCCAGCGTTTTTTTCGTTTGAGAAAGCTTCAAGGCGTGTTCATTTGTAAATGCCTGCGCTTAACCCATTATTTTTTCTGGAAATCCAAAAGCCTTGATACGCCTGCTGAAGTTTTTCTGGTGGTCTCTCGTCGCGGTATTCTGCTCGCTGCTGCTCGGCCTGAGCGGCGCGTTCCTTTATCTGAGCCCCACTCTGCCATCCGTTGAGGCGCTGCGAAGCATCCAACTGCAAATCCCTCTGCGCGTGTACAGCAGCGACGGCAAGCTGATCGCCGAATTTGGCGAGATGCGTCGCACGCCGATTCGCTTTGCGGAAATCCCGCCCAATTTCATCAACGCCCTGTTATCGGCCGAAGACGATAATTTCGCCAATCACTACGGTGTCGATCCAAGCAGCCTGATGCGCGCCGCCACCCAGCTGGTGAAGAGCGGCCACATTCAATCGGGCGGCAGTACCATCACGATGCAGGTCGCGAAGAACTTTTTCCTGACCAGCGAAAGAAGCTTTTCGCGCAAAACCACCGAGATTCTTCTCGCCTTGCAAATCGAGCGCCAACTGACCAAGGACGAGATTCTCGAGCTGTACGTCAACAAGATTTATCTGGGCAACCGGGCCTATGGCATCGAGGCGGCGGCGCAAGTCTACTACGGCAAATCGATTCGCGATGTAAGCCTTGCGCAAATGGCCATGATTGCCGGTTTGCCCAAGGCACCGTCACGTTTCAACCCACTGGCCAACCCCACCCGTGCCAAGGAACGCCGCGACTGGATCCTGGGCCGCATGTACCGTCTGGGCAAGATCGACCAGACCGCGTATCAGGCCGCTCTGAACGAGCCGCTGAACGCCAGCTACCACGTTCCTACCCCTGAAGTTAACGCGCCTTACATCGCGGAAATGGCACGTGCCGAAATGGTCGGCCGCTACGGCAGCGACGCCTACACCGAGGGTTTCCGGGTTACCACCACCGTCCCGAGCGGCTTGCAGGAAGATGCCAACAAGGCGATTCAGCGCGGCCTGATCGACTACGACCAGCGTCATGGCTATCGCGGACCGGAAAGCCGCTTCCCCGGCATGACCCGCGCTAACTGGGCTCAGGAACTGACCAAACAACGCACGATCAATGGCCTGGAGCCTGCCATCGTGACTCAGGTCGACAAGACTGGCCTGAAGGTTCTGACCCGTAACGGCGAGCAGGAAGAGACGGTCGAGTGGAGCACCATGAAGTGGGCGCGACCTTACCTGAACACCAACAGCCTGGGCGCCAATCCCAAGCAGCCGGGTGACGTCGCCAAGGTCGGCGATCTGGTTCGCCTGCTGCGTCAGGACGACGGCTCGCTCAAATTCAGTCAAATTCCCGTCGCGCAAAGCGCACTGGTGTCACTGGATCCGCAGAATGGTGCCATTCGTGCACTGGTGGGCGGCTTCGCGTTCGAGCAGAGCAACTACAACCGTGCCATGCAGGCCAAGCGTCAGCCGGGCTCCAGCTTCAAGCCGTTCATCTATAGCGCCGCGCTGGACAATGGCTACACCGCGTCCAGTCTGGTGAACGATGCTCCTATCGTGTTCGTCGACGAATACCTGGACAAGGTCTGGCGTCCGAAGAACGACACCAACACCTTCCTGGGTCCGATTCGCCTGCGCGAAGCGCTGTACAAGTCGCGTAACCTGGTTTCGATCCGTCTGCTCCAGGCCCTGGGCGTGGACAGCACGATCGACTACGTTACCCGCTTCGGCTTCGCCAAGCAGGACCTGCCGCGCAACCTGTCGCTGGCACTGGGTACGGCAACACTGACGCCGATGGAAATCGCCACCGGCTGGAGTGCGTTTGCCAACGGCGGCTACAAGGTCAGTCCTTATCTGATCCAGACCATCGAAAACCGCGACGGCCAGACGATATTCGCCGCCAACCCGCCAAGCGTTCCGGCTCATGACGTGAAGACTGCGCCGGACACGTCGACCTTTGCGGTACACGACAGCCCAAACCTGACGACTCCATCCTCCACGACGCCTGTCGAACCTCAGGCACCAGCCGTGGCGGAGCGTATCGTCGACAGTCGCACCACCTTTATCCTCAACAGCATGTTGCAGGACGTGATCAAGCGCGGCACCGGACGTCGTGCGCTGTCGATGAACAGGCCTGACATTGCGGGCAAGACCGGTACGACCAACGAATCCAAGGATGCGTGGTTCTCGGGCTACAACGCCGATTACGTGACCACGGTCTGGAGCGGTTTCGACCAGCCGGAAAGCCTGGGACGCCATGAATTCGGCGGCACGGTTTCCCTGCCGATCTGGATGGACTACATGAGCGCGGCATTGAAAGACAAGCCGCCGCATCAGCAGGCAGAACCGGATGGCATCCTCAGTCTGCGCGTCGACCCGGTCAGCGGTCGTGCGGCCACGCCGAGCACGCCGAATGCGTTCTTCGAACTGTTCAAGAGCGAAGACACACCGCCAAGCGTCAACGAACTGGGCGGCGGCAGCGCTCCGGGCAGCCCGCTCCCAGCAGACGAGTCAGCGCCGATCGACCTGTTCTGATGCATTGATAGGGACGCAGAGCGTCCCGAGAGACATTCCCACGCGGAGCACTCATCGTTATACACAAGTCAGCCTCAACACTGATCGTGCCCATCGCTCCGCGTGGGCATGCCTCCCGTGACGCTCCGCGTCACAAATGGCACAGACTGAGGATTCAGTCAGCTGAGCGCATGACGTGGAAAGCGCTGGAGCTTGGGCACACATCTGCGCCACATTCGAGAGCGGACGCGGAGCGTCCTGAGCGGCATTCCCACGCGGAGCGTAGGAACGATCAGCGTGATCTCAAGCACGCCGATCATGCCCATGCTTGTGCTCGGCGTTATACCCGAGTCTTGCTGCGACCACGGGGTATGCGTTCAGTCAGTCACTTTCGTTTTGCCCCCCGTTTTGCGCGTCTTGCGGACTTGTGTATAACGATGAGCGCGGAGCATGGGAGCGAGCAGCGTGATCTCAAGCACGCCGATCATGCCCATGCCTGTGCTCAGCGTTATACCGAGCCTTGCTACGACCACGGACTGTGGGAGGCGGCTTGCCGGCGATGCTTTTTCTGAAGCGACCTATCAGTGACTGAACTGAGCCATCGCCGGCAAGCCGCCTCCCACGGTATATGCATTCAGTCAGATACTTACGTTTTGGCCCCGTTTTGCGCGTCTTCCAGACTTGTGTATAACGATGAGCGCTCTGCGTGGGCATGCTGTCCGTAACGCATACCTGCACGACCGACAGTCGCCCCGACAATTTTTACTTACTCCAAAACCGTCGAGCCCGGTATGATCGCGCGCCCGATTCACCCGGAAGTCTGAATTCAAATGAAACCCACCTTGATCGCCGCCGCAGAACTCGATCGCATCGATACCTGGGCCAAGTACTCCAGCCACATGTGCGGAGGCTGCGTGTCCAGCTGCTGCACGCTGCCGGTCGAAGTGAAGATCAAGGACCTGATCCGCATCGGTATCGTCGATGATTTCGAACGCGGCGAGCCTGCGAAGAACATCGCCAAGCGGTTGCAGAAGGAAGGGATCGTCGAGCGCTACAACCAGAAGACCGAAATCTTCACCCTGCAGCGCATGAGCAACAACGACTGCCTGTATCTGGATCGCAAGAGCCGCCTGTGCACCATCTACGACAAGCGCCCGGATACGTGCCGCAACCATCCCAGGATCGGCCCACGTCCCGGCTACTGCGCCTACAAGCCCAAGGCTGTCGTGCGCCCGGAAAGTGGTTCGCTCAGAAACGCCACCAGCGCGCCTGTCCCGAAGTTCTGAGCGACTTCCTGATGTGACACGGAGCGTCACGGGCTGCATGGTCACGATCATCTGTAACGCATGATCGTTCCTACGCTCCGCGCTCATCGTTATACCCAAGTCCGCCTCGACACTGATCGTGCCCACTCCGCGTGGGCATGCATCCCGTGACGCTCCGCGTCACAAATGGCACAGATTGCGGATTCAGTGAGCCGAGCGCATGACGTGGATAACGCTGGAGCTTGTCCAAGCATCTGCTCTCCCATGTGCCGCATGGAGCCAGGCTTTCATAAAACCCACACAAACAAAAACGCCCCCGGCCTTTCGACCGGGGGCGTTTTCGTTCAGCGAGGGCTAAGTATCAAGCCTTGGCTTTCTTGGCAGCGCGGGTACGCTCGCCTTCGTCCAGGATCTTCTTGCGAAGACGGATCGACTTAGGCGTAACTTCGCACAGCTCGTCGTCCTGGATGAATTCCAGAGCCTGTTCCAGAGTGAAACGAACAGGTGGAACCAGAGCGATGGTTTCGTCTTTACCCGAAGCACGCATGTTGTCGAGCTTCTTGCCTTTGGTTGGGTTGACGCCCATGTCGGTGTCACGGCTGTTCAGACCAACGATCTGACCGTTGTAGATCTCTTGACCGTGCTCAACGAACAGCTTGCCACGCGCCTGGAGGGTTTCCAGGGAGTAGGTCAGCGCCTTGCCGGTTTCAACCGAGACCAGAACACCGTTCTGACGGCCGGACATCTGGCCGGACTTCATGGTGTCGTAACGATCGAAGATCGAGGTCAGGATGCCAGCACCGTTGGTCAGGGTCAGGAACTGGTTACGGAAACCGATCAGACCACGAGCAGGGATGTTGTATTCCAGACGAACACGGCCTTTGCCATCCGGCACCATATTGGTCAGGTCGCCCTTACGCAGACCCATCTCTTCCATCACCTTGCCTTGGGATTCTTCCGGGGTGTCGATGGTGACGTTTTCGAACGGTTCCTGCTTGTTGCCGTCAACGACGCGGATGATCACTTCTGGACGACCAACGCCCATTTCGAAGCCTTCGCGACGCATGGTTTCGATCAGTACCGAGAGGTGCAGCTCACCACGGCCGGAAACCTTGAACTTGTCAGCCGAGTCGCCTTCTTCAACGCGCAGAGCAACGTTGTACAGCAGCTCCTTGTCCAGACGCTCCTTGATGTTACGGGAGGTCACGAACTTGCCTTCTTTACCGCAGAACGGCGAGTCGTTTACCTGGAAGGTCATGGAAACGGTTGGCTCGTCGACGGTCAGAGGCTTCATCGCTTCAACGTTCAGCGGGTCGCACAGGGTGTCGGAGATGAACAGCTCGTCCATACCGCTGATGCAGACGATGTCGCCGGCCGCTGCTTCTTCAACGTCAACGCGGTGCAGACCGTGGTGACCCATCAGCTTCAGGATACGACCGTTACGCTTCTTGCCAGTGGCGTCGATAGCCACGACCGGCGTGTTCGGCTTGACGCGACCACGTGCGATACGGCCAACACCGATGACGCCCAGGAAGCTGTTGTAGTCCAGTGCGGAGATCTGCATCTGGAACGGACCGTCACGGTCAACAGCCGGCGCAGGTACGTTGTCGACGATCGACTGGTACAGCGGGGTCATGTCTTCAGCCATGTCGGTGTGGTCCAGACCGGCAATACCGTTCAGGGCCGAGGCGTAGACGACTTTGAAGTCCAGCTGTTCTTCGGTGGCACCCAGGTTGTCGAACAGGTCGAAGATCTGGTCCAGAACCCAGTCCGGACGCGCGCCTGGACGGTCAACCTTGTTGATGACCACGATTGGACGCAGGCCGGCTTCGAAAGCCTTCTTGGTCACGAAACGGGTCTGCGGCATAGGGCCGTCCTGAGCATCGACCAGCAGCAGCACGGAGTCGACCATCGACATCACGCGCTCTACTTCACCACCGAAGTCGGCGTGGCCCGGGGTGTCCACGATGTTGATGTGGTAGCCGTTCCAGTTGATCGCGGTGTTCTTCGCGAGAATGGTAATACCGCGCTCTTTTTCCTGGTCGTTGGAGTCCATCACGCGCTCGTCGTTGAGCTCGTTGCGCTCCAGAGTGCCGGATTGACGCAGGAGTTTGTCTACCAGGGTGGTCTTACCATGGTCAACGTGGGCGATGATGGCGATGTTGCGTAGATTTTCGATCACTTGTGTATCTCGATCAGAGGATTCGGTCTGCTGACGGTTTAACGCCGGCGATTAACAGTTACTAGTCGGCAAAAGCCGTTACGGCTTGGCGACTGGTGTCGGGGGGCCGGTGACGCAAGCCACAGGCAAACAGCCCCGGGCACTTAGCTCGGTCGATAAACGCGCACATTGGCATGCCCCTCACTGAGCAAATGGTGAGCATGCAGGCGACTCATGACGCCTTTGTCGCAATACAACAGGTACTGGCGCGTGTTATCCAGTTCCTTGAAACGGCTGTTCAGTGCATAGAACGGCAGCGTTTGTACTTCTATGCCCGGCACCTGCAGCGGCTGGTCTTCCTGCGCATCCGGGTGACGGATGTCGATGACGACCTGACCGGCCAGCGCCTGGCTGACTTCTTCTATATCGACATTGCGGCTCAGATCGTCGATGACCCGATCGATCGAAACCAGCTTTGCGCGCTCGAGCGCCTGCTCGAGAATCGCCATGTCGAACTGTTTTTCTTCGTACTCAACGCGATTCCGCTTGGCGTTGGTCTTGGGGTTGACCGAGATCACCCCGCAATATTCAGGCATGTGCCGGGCGAAGTCGGCCGTACCGATCTCCGTCGCCTGATCCACGATGTCCTGCTTGTGACTGGCCACCAGAGGCCGCAACACCAGCTTGTCGGTCGCCGAATCGATCAGCGACAGGTTGGGCAGCGTCTGGCTCGACACCTGTGAAATCGCCTCGCCCGTGACCAGCACATCGATTTCGAGACGATCAGCCACGGATGAAGCAGCGCGTAACATCATACGCTTCAAAACTACACCCATATGACTGTTATCGACTTTCTGCAGAATTTCTCCGAGAACTTCCTCGAAAGGTACGCTCACGAACAACACTCGCTGGGAGCTGCCGTACTTCTTCCAGATGAAATGAGCGACTTCCATCACGCCCAGTTCGTGGGCACGACCGCCCAGATTGAAGAAGCAGAAGTGCGCCATAAGCCCGCGGCGCATGATCTGGTAGGCCGCAACGGTCGAATCGAAACCGCCGGACATCAATACCAGGGTCTGCTCCAGCGCTCCGAGCGGATAACCGCCCAGGCCTTTGTGCTGGTCATGAACGACAAACAACCGTTGGTCGCGAATTTCCATTCTGACCACCAGATCGGGCTTTTTCAGCTCGATTCCGGCCGCGCCGCACTGTTGACGCAACTGGCTGCCGACGTATTTCTCGACATCCATGGAGCTGAAATCGTGTCGTCCGGCACGCTTGCAACGCACGGCGAACATCTTGCCCGGCAGCAGGTCGGCGTAGTGCGCCTTGCACTTGGCAACGATGTCATCCATGTCGCCGAGCGGGTACTCGGCCACCTGCAGAAAGTTGGCGATGCCAGGCATGCAACTCAGGCGCTCGGTAATGCCCTGCAGCACTTTGGGGTCGGTCAGCCGGGTCTCCACCTCGAGGTTGTCCCATACGCCACCCACAACAATGTCCGCGTCCAGTTCCCGGAGCACGGTACGAATGTTCTTGCCCAACTGCCGGATGAACTTCTTGCGAACCGGCGGGCTTTTGATGGTGATTTCTGGGAAAACTTTAACGATTAGTTTCATGGAAACGGTGCGTGAGGTGCCGACCAAAAAAGGGGGGCGCGGATTATAGCGGAAATTGCTCACGGTTTAACCAGTTATCGTACGGCTAATCATCGACGCACCAAAAAGGGTCGATGCTTCAATTGTCAGCGCTATAAAGGTGCGCGATTTTTCTGAGAATCGTCATTTGACGCCCTGAAAGCCCCGGATTGAGGCAAAAAACCCAACACGGGGCACTGGCATGCAAATTGCTCCCTTGTGAGGCAGGTTGCCTTGGCAGAGTATTCGCGCCGGCATCACCCAAATTCAAGGGGCCCAAAACTATAAGGCGGTCCCTAGCCACCCGGAGGACACCATGTCGAAGTCGGTTCAACTCATCAAAGATCATGACGTTAAGTGGATTGATCTGCGCTTCACAGACACCAAGGGCAAGCAGCAGCACGTCACGATGCCTGCGCGCGATGCGCTGGAAGATGACTTCTTTGAAGTCGGCAAAATGTTCGACGGTTCCTCCATCGCTGGCTGGAAAGGTATCGAAGCCTCCGACATGATCCTGCTGCCGGATGACGAAACCGCCGTTCTCGACCCGTTCACCGAAGAGCCGACCATCATTCTGGTCTGCGACATCATCGAACCTTCGACCATGCAGGGCTACGATCGCGACCCACGCGCCATCGCCCACCGTGCCGAGGAATACCTGAAGTCCACCGGTATCGGTGACACCGTATTCGTAGGTCCTGAGCCAGAGTTCTTCGTCTTCGACGAAGTGAAGTTCAAGTCCGACATCTCCGGCTCCATGTTCAAGATCTTCTCCGAACAGGCTTCCTGGATGACCGACGGCGACATCGACGGCGGCAACAAGGGCCACCGTCCTGGCATCAAGGGTGGCTACTTCCCGGTTCCACCGGTCGACCACGACCACGAAATCCGTACCGCAATGTGCAACGCCCTGGAAGAAATGGGCCAGATCGTGGAAGTACACCACCACGAAGTTGCCACTGCCGGCCAGAACGAAATCGGCGTGAAATTCAACACGCTGGTCAAGAAGGCTGACGAAGTTCAGACCCTCAAATACTGCGTACACAACGTTGCCGATGCCTACGGCCGTACCGCTACCTTCATGCCGAAGCCTTTGTATGGCGACAACGGTTCGGGTATGCACGTGCACATGTCCATTTCCAAAGATGGCAAGAACACCTTCGCAGGCGAAGGCTATGCCGGTCTGTCCGACACTGCCCTGTTCTTCATCGGCGGTATCATCAAGCACGGCAAGGCACTGAACGGCTTCACCAACCCGTCGACCAACTCGTACAAGCGTCTGGTCCCAGGTTTCGAAGCACCGGTCATGCTGGCCTACTCGGCACGTAACCGCTCCGCGTCCATCCGTATTCCTTACGTCTCCAGCCCACGCGGCCGTCGTATCGAAGCACGCTTCCCGGATCCGGCAGCCAACCCGTACCTGGCGTTCGCTGCACTGTTGATGGCCGGCCTGGACGGCATCCAGAACAAGATCCACCCTGGCGACGCAGCTGACAAGAACCTGTATGACCTGCCGCCTGAAGAGGCCAAAGAGATTCCACAGGTTTGCGGCAGCCTGAAAGAAGCCCTGGAAGAACTGGACAAGGGCCGTGCGTTCCTGACCAAGGGCGGCGTATTCAGCGACGACTTCATCGATGCCTACATCGAGCTGAAAAGCGAAGAAGAAATCAAGGTTCGCACCTTCGTACACCCACTGGAATACGAGCTGTACTACAGCTGCTGATCCAGTTGCACCAACGTTGATGGCCTGACGTTGATGGCGTAACAAAAGACCTCCTTCGGGAGGTCTTTTTGTTTGCGCAATATCAATTGTCGGACAATTCATGAATCTTTATTCACTCGAAGGCACTGGCCCCGAACCGCGACGTGGCGTTAACTCTTCATCCTTTCCCACGATGGAGCGCCCCATGCGCATGCTTCTCGCCAGCTCGTTACTGACCCTGACCTGTCTGTCCTCAGGCTTTATCTTCGCCGCCGAGCAGAAACCTTCCGCCCTTGAACCGTTGCTGCAGGCCATCAGCGAGCGCCTGACGATTGCCGATCAGGTGGCCCTGAGCAAGTGGGACAGTGGCAAGGCCGTGGAAGACCCGCCCCGCGAGCAACAGGTGATTACCGCAGCCCAGGCGCGTGCCGCCGAGTTCAAGTTGAACCCGGAGGATGTCCAGCGGCTGTTCCGTGCCCAGATCGAAGCCAACAAGCGTGTGCAGAACGCCCTGCTTGCCCAATGGCACGCGGCAGGCAAGGCGCCCGACACTGTACGTCTGAGCCTGGTCGACGACATCCGTCCGAAACTGGATCGCCTGCAGACTGAATTGTTGAAGGCCTACGCCGACTTCCAGCCGGTGCGCATGTCGGGCGATTGCCAGACGCTGCTGGACGCCGCACTCAAGCGCCACCTGAGCGACCCGATCCATGATCAGGCGCTGGTGCTTGCCACTGCGGATCTGTGCGCACCAAAACTGTAAGCCTGTCTGCACGACACAGGGCGAAGTGTTCTATGCTGGTGACCTTTGCCCTTCGCTGTCGAGCCCCCCATGCGTCAAAGCCTCATCTGCCTGTTCCTATTGATCAGCCTGCCTGCCGTAGCGCAGATCTATAAGTACACCGATGCGAATGGCAATACAGCGTTCAGTAATGAGCCACCCAATGGCGTCAAGACCGAAGTCGTCGAACTGCCGCCGCTCAACAGCGTGGAATCCCGTCCCTCCCGACCGGTCCTCAACACCGCGCCGCAAGCAGTCGAGCCGCAGACTCAAACGCAGGCACAGTCTCAAGACGCCTACAGCACGCTCGAACTCTCTGACCTGCCGACCGACGAGGCACTGCGCGCCAACAACGGCTCGTTCATCATCGGTGTGAAAATTCAGCCGCGTCTGCAGCAAGCCCATCGCCTGCAGCTGCTGCTGGACGGCAACCTGTATGGCCAACCCACCAACCTTCCGCGCTTTCAGGTCATGAACATTGATCGTGGCGAGCACAGCTTCGCAGTGGTGGTGAAGGACGGCGAACGCATCATCCAGCAAAGCGAGACCATCACCCTGACCGTGCAACGCGTTCACCTCGGCAAGCCATGAACGTGCGCAACCTGCTGCTGACGCTGTTATTGCTGTGCGCACTGCCTGCGCTGGCGGACGTTTACACCTATATAGACGCCAACGGTAATCGGGTCTTTACCGACCAGCCGCGCAAGAACGCCAAGCGCGTCGACATCCCGCCCAGCAACAACATGACCGGCACACCGCCGACCCGGACCCTCAAGAGCAAACCCGTCGAAAGCAAGCCGCCTGCGATCTTCCACTATCAGTTGCTGAGAGTGCTTGTGCCTGAACCGGATGCCGCGATCAGCAGCCCCAGCGGCGACCTGATCGTGACGGTGACCAGCGATCCGGTATTACAGCCAGGCCACAGTTATCGCCTGTTGCTGGACGGGATTGCCGTCGGCCAGCCGGGACGCAGCCCTGTGTTTCCACTGAGCAATATTGACCGGGGCACGCACCAGATTTCTGTCGAGATCTTCGACCAGATGGGGCGAGTACTGGAAAAGACGCCCAATCAGTCCTTTCACTTGAAGCGCATCTCCCTTGCACAGAAGCGTGCAGTCAATCCGTGCAAGACCGAGGAATACGGTGTTCGCCCGGAGTGCCCGATCAAGGACAAGCCAGAACCGGAAAGCAGCATCCTGCCGTTCCTCTGAAGCTATCTCGTCTTCGACGTAGCGCTGTCGCGCAGCAAACACCGGACCGTAGGAGGCGGCTTGCCGGCGATCTGCCGGGAACCGGCAGCAAAACCTGCACACGCGTTTTATCAGACGCAACCAGGGGCCGCTTCGCAGCCCATCGCTGCAGTCGTAACCTCCGAGAACTCCTAAGCCCTACGGGCAGAAGCCGATTTCAACCAATCTTCAGGCACTGGACGCGTGACAGGAGACGGTATACGCCGGAGCACCTTTTTGGTGCGCTAATCTGGCATCCACGCAACAATACAGCCCACTTTGGTTCAGAAATCACCCTCAAGTAGCGCCGTATGCGGGCACGCGTTCGAAAAAAGCACCTGTTTTCCAGAGAAAGCGCTTCTTTTCGGAGCCTTGGTTTGGTTTTTGCAACTTCTCCGTCATAGCACCCCGTCAAGCACCCTATGGGTGGCTCTGCCCGTGCTGACAAGGCTCCGTCAGCACTCGCATAGCGCGATTGCCATGTGCCAAAAGAGGTCAACACGATTCATGACTATCAGCGATGCGCTGCACAGACTGTTACTGGATAACCTGACCACTGCCACCATTCTGCTCAACGCCGACCTGCGTCTTGAGTACATGAACCCGGCGGCGGAAATGCTGCTCGCCATCAGTGGGCAGCGCAGCCATGGGCAATTCATCAGCGAACTGTTCACCGAGTCGGCCGAAGCGCTGAGCTCACTTCGCCAGGCTGTCGAACAGGCCCACCCTTTCACCAAACGTGAAGCCATGCTCACCGCGCTGACCGGCCAGACCCTGACCGTCGACTACGCCGTGACCCCGATTCTGAGCAAGGGCGAAACCCTGCTGCTGCTTGAAGTCCACCCTCGTGACCGCCTGCTGCGTATCACCAAGGAAGAGGCCCAGTTGTCCAAGCAGGAAACCACCAAGATGCTGGTGCGTGGCCTGGCTCACGAAATAAAGAATCCGCTGGGCGGGATCCGCGGCGCCGCACAACTGCTGGCCCGCGAACTGCCTGAAGAAAGCCTCAAGGATTACACCAACGTCATCATCGAAGAAGCCGACCGCCTGCGTAACCTCGTTGACCGGATGCTGGGCTCCAACAAACTGCCTTCGCTGGCGATGACCAACGTGCATGAAGTGCTCGAACGGGTGTGCAGCCTGGTCGAAGCCGAAAGCCAGGGCTGCATCACGCTGGTGCGCGACTATGACCCGAGCATTCCGGATGTCTTGATCGACCGCGAGCAGATGATTCAGGCCGTGCTCAATATCGTGCGCAACGCGATGCAGGCCATCAGCGGTCAGAACGAATTGCGCCTGGGCCGCATCACCATGCGCACCCGTGCCATGCGCCAGTTCACCATCGGCCACGTGCGCCACAGGCTGGTGAGCAAGATCGAGATCATCGACAACGGTCCGGGCATCCCGGCCGAGCTTCAGGAAACCATTTTCTACCCCATGGTCAGTGGCCGCCCGGATGGCACAGGGCTCGGTCTGGCCATTACCCAGAACATCATCAGCCAGCACCAGGGGCTTATCGAGTGTGACAGCCATCCCGGCCACACCACATTCTCGATCTTCCTGCCGCTGGAACAAGGAGCAGCTTCGACATGAGCCGTAGTGAAACTGTCTGGATCGTAGACGACGATCGTTCCATTCGCTGGGTACTGGAAAAGGCCTTGCAACAGGAAGGCATGACCACGCAGAGCTTCGACAGCGCCGATGGGGTGATGAGTCGCCTGGCGCGTCAGCAACCGGACGTGATTATTTCCGACATCCGCATGCCGGGTGCCAGCGGCCTGGACCTGCTGGCACGAATTCGCGAACAGCATCCACGCCTGCCGGTCATCATCATGACCGCCCATTCGGACCTGGACAGCGCCGTAGCGTCGTATCAGGGCGGTGCGTTCGAGTACCTGCCCAAGCCGTTCGACGTCGATGAGGCCGTCTCGCTGGTCAAGCGTGCCAACCAGCACGCCCAGGAACAGCAAGGCCTGGATGTCGCACCCACGTTGACCCGCACCCCCGAGATCATCGGCGAAGCGCCCGCGATGCAGGAAGTGTTTCGCGCCATCGGGCGTTTGAGCCACTCCAACATCACCGTATTGATCAATGGCGAATCGGGCACCGGTAAAGAACTGGTCGCCCACGCCCTGCACCGTCACAGCCCGCGTTCGGCGTCACCGTTCATTGCGCTGAACATGGCGGCGATCCCCAAGGACCTGATGGAGTCCGAGCTGTTCGGGCACGAGAAAGGCGCCTTCACCGGCGCTGCCAACCTGCGTCGCGGCCGCTTCGAGCAGGCTGACGGCGGCACGCTGTTTCTCGACGAAATCGGCGACATGCCTGCCGACACCCAGACGCGACTGTTGCGTGTTCTGGCAGACGGCGAGTTCTATCGGGTCGGTGGTCACACGCCGGTCAAGGTCGATGTGCGCATCATCGCTGCGACCCACCAGAATCTGGAAACCCTCGTGCAGGCCGGCAAGTTCCGCGAGGACTTGTTCCACCGCCTGAACGTGATCCGTATTCACATTCCGCGTATGTCGGACCGTCGCGAAGACATCCCGACACTCGCCCGTCACTTCCTCAGCCGTGCCGCGCAGGAACTGGCGGTCGAGCCGAAACTGCTCAAGGCCGAGACCGAGGAATACCTCAAGCATCTGCCCTGGCCGGGCAACGTGCGTCAGCTGGAAAACACCTGCCGCTGGATCACGGTCATGGCCTCGGGCCGTGAAGTGCACATCAGCGACCTGCCGCCAGAACTGCTCAGCCTGCCGCAGGATGCTGCGCCGGTCACCAACTGGGAGCAGGCACTGCGTCAGTGGGCCGATCAGGCCCTGTCACGCGGTCAGTCGAGCCTGCTGGACAGCGCCGTACCGACCTTCGAACGCATCATGATCGAAACCGCCCTCAAACACACAGCAGGACGCCGTCGCGACGCCGCCGTGCTGCTGGGCTGGGGCCGAAACACTCTGACCCGCAAGATCAAGGAGTTGGGCATGAAGGTCGATGGCGGGGATGATGACGAGGGTGAGGAAGGCTGACTGCTCTGATATGACCGGACACTGTCACTTCTGACAGTATACGGACAGGGACCATGCTGTTTAGCTCCTGACATGCCTCGCTATGAAGGCATGAAAGGAGCTGAATGCAATGGACAGTCTTGAATACCTGAACCCCACGTTTACACCCGAAGAACACCTCAACAACGCCCGACTGCTTGCCGATCTGCCCAAGGGTTCGTCCGTCCCGCAGCGTGAACGGATCGTCGACTACGAAGTGGTCGAACTCGCCGCATTGTTCAGAGAAGGCAACCCGCAGCGCCTCACCGCCGAGCAGGTTCTGCTCGCCTACCTTGAGCGCATCGACCGCCTCAACGGCCCGACAGAAGTCTACGGCGACAACGGGTTCTACAACGCTTTTGTCCGACTCGAAGCAAGGCCCACGCTTGTGCAGCAGGCCAGGCTCGCCGATCTCTGGCTGACGAGTACGGACGACGAAAGAGGACCGGCACCGCCCCTGTGCGGTATTCCCATCGGCATCAAAGACTCCATCGCGATCCAGGGGCTGGAAAGCAAGAACGGCACCCAGGCGTTCACCACAAACCTGGCGGCCAGGGACGCCACCTGCACGCTGCGTCTTCGAAAGCAGGGCGCAATCATTCTTGGCCACACCATCTGCTCCGAGCTGTCGACCCATACCGTCGGCCAGTTCGCCGGTAATGCCTGGGACCCCGAGCGGGTACCCGGTGGCTCAAGCCAGGGCTCGGGCGTGGCGCCGATGGCGCGACTCTGCGCAGCAGCCCTGGGTGAAGAAACCGCAGGCTCGATCATCATTCCCGCTGCGGCCAACGGTGCCAGTGCCATCAAACCCTCATTGGGTCTTGTTTCAGGCGCAGGAGTGATGCCGTTGCGCACAGGCTGGGACGTGGTAGGGCCGATGGCCCGTTCGATGCGCGATGCATCGCTGCTGCTGTCGATACTGGCTGGAACAGATGCCGAGAATGACCCGCAGAGCCTCAGCGCACCCTCGCTGGGCGGCGACCTGCCCATCAAACCCTCTGCCGATCCCTTGCCTCTTGAGGGCCTGAAAATCGGCATTCCGCAGACTGACTGGATGACGGCACACGGTGTGCCCCCCGCCCAGAGCTACGACGAGGATTACCGCGCAGCCTTCGTCCGGTTCAAGGCTCAACTCACGACGCTCGGCGCAGAAGTTATCGAATTCCCGTGGCTCGATGCGCAACAAGTGGAAAACGTGCCCTACACCTCGCCCTACCCGTTTCATGATGTGCACGATGCAGACGGCACATTGCTGATGAGCCTTAACGCACCGGCGGCCACGAGCTATGCCAATCAACTGGAAACACGGCACTGGTCAGCCGTACGTGACTTCGCCGGGACGCTGGAGAATCAGGACCATCGCGAGTATCTGCTTCATAAGAACGGAGAATTTTTCGATCAGGTTGCCACACGGATACCCACCGGCATCAGGCTTGAGGCCGAGAACCGGCGGCGTCAGCAACAGGCGCTTTTTGAAAAGGCTCTGGATGACGATCAAATAGACTTCATGGTGGTACTGCCGCTGGGCGCTCACATCGGGAAGCGCACCGGCGCAGTGGCCGAGACGCTGCCTGTGCAACGCATGTATTACGAATTGCCCAACGCATTGGCCTGGCCGATGCTCACGCTGCCTGTCGGTCATGGAACGACAGGCGTACCCCGGACGCTGCCCATCAACGCGGCGTTCTGGGGCCGACGTTTCAGTGAGCCGCTGCTGGTGCAGGCCGCCATCGATTTCCAGACGCACTATCCCCAGTATCACACCATGGCACCGCCGGACCCAGTCTTCACGCCGCGCCCGCCGATGCCCTTGTGGGCCTTCGAAGACATTCCGTCTCGATATTCCGCCGACCCGCTCGTCATACTTGAGCGCAGGAGAACACCGTCATGACCCAGACGACTTTCCTGGCTGTTCAGTGGGGGACACTGAACAGCCCTGCGATGCTGCCTCGCCAGGCGAGCACGCCGCCAGCGCCATTCTTCGCAGTCAAATGGCAACCCGCGTTGAGCCTGGCGTACTACCCGGCGCGCGCCTCGCTTACTCAGCCAGCGAAGGCTTCTCCCACAGATTGATCCCGCCTTCTACCGCAAAGCTGTCGATCTCGGTCAGTTCTTCCTGACTGAACGACAGGTTTTTCAAGGCACCGACGTTCTCGACGATCTGCTCAGGACGACTTGCGCCAATCAGCGCTGATGTCACACGTGGATCGCGCAGCGTCCAGGCCAGGGCCATTTGTGCCAGGCTCTGGCCACGACGCTGGGCGATTTCATTCAAGGCACGCACGTGAGCGATGTTCTGCTCGGACAGGTGCGAAGCCTGAAGCGAACCGCCGCCCGGACGATTGACCCGCGCATCCTTGGGCACTCCGTTCAGGTACTTGTCCGACAGCAGACCCTGCGCCAGCGCAGTAAAGGCAATCACGCCTGCGCCCAGCTCTTCAGTCGCATCGAGCAAGTCTTTCTCGACCCAGCGGTTCAACAGGTTGTAGGCCGGTTGATGAATCAGCAGCGGCACTTTCCACTCTTTGAGCAACGCAGCGATCTCGCGGGTCTTGGCCCCTGAATAGGAAGAGATGCCGATGTACAGCGCCTTGCCCTGCTGCACGGCAGTGGCCAGTGCGCTGGCGGTTTCTTCCAGAGGCGTGTCCGGGTCGAAGCGGTGCGAATAGAAAATGTCGACGTAATCCAGCCCCATGCGCTGCAGGCTCTGATCAAGGCTGGCCAGCACGTATTTGCGCGAACCGCCGCCCTGCCCGTAAGGCCCCGGCCACATGTCCCAACCCGCCTTGCTGGAGATGATCAGCTCATCGCGGTACTGCTTGAAGTCTTCACGCAGCAGGCGACCGAAGTTGATTTCGGCGCTGCCGTAGGGAGGGCCGTAGTTGTTGGCCAGGTCGAAATGGTTGATGCCCAGATCGAACGCGGTGCGCAGCATCGCGCGCTGGGTGTCGATGGGCGTGCTGTCACCGAAGTTGTGCCACAGGCCCAGCGACAGCGCTGGCAGGACCAACCCGCTGCGACCGGTACGGCGATAAGGCATGTCGTTGTAGCGATGTTCGGCAGCGATATACGTCATTGAATCCTCTCTTGTCAGGGGGATACTCAGGGCCTGTTCCACACGGCCTGCTGGATATCGACCCGCTTGGGCACCAGGTGGTTGTCGAAAAACAGATCGGCGGTCGCCTGTTGCGCGCGGACGATCTCTGGCGTGATCGGCAGGCTCGGTGAAGCCGGGCGATGGTCAAGATACTGAGTGATGACCGCTTCGGACAAGCCCATGCTGCGCGCCAGAATCTGAATGCTCTCGGCGCGTTGCGAGCGGGTCAGCGCATCGGCGGCGGTCAATTCGTCGAGCACGCTCTGCACAAAAGCCCCGTTGCTGTCAGCGAAACCGCGGCGTGCGGTGTAGAAAGGACCAGACAATTCCAGCCCCTCACCATTCGCCAGCAGGCGGCTATGGCCTTCGTTGAGAGCGATGGAATAGTACGGGTCCCAGATGGCCCAGGCATCGACACTGCCGTTTTCAAACGCCGCGCGGGCGTCGGCCGGGGTCAGGTAGATTGGCTGAATGTCCTTGAAGGTCAGCCCTGCCTTGTTCAGCACGCGCAGCACTACGTTGTGCGCGCTGGAGCCTTTCTGGAATGCGACCTTGCGCCCTTTCAGATCAGCCACGCTGTGCAGTGGGCTTTCATTGCGCACCAGAATGGTCTCGGCTTGGGGCTTGGCGGGTTCGGCGCCGATGTAGACCAGATCGGCACCCGCCACTTGGGCGAAGATCGGCGGAATATCACCGGTCGAGGCAATGTCGAGACTGCCAATGTTCAAGGCTTCCAGCATCTGCGGCCCGGCCGGAAATTCGATCCACTTGATCTGCGTATTCGGAAAGCGCTTCTCCAGCAGGCCATGCTCCTTGGCGAGGACCAGGGTGATTGAGCCTTTCTGAAAGCCGATACGCAGGGTGTCGGGTTCGCTGGCTGAAGCCGTGTTTAACAGGCCGCTGAACGCGAGAATGGCGGCGATGAGTGCAAATGGTTTCATGAGGTTTTTCCTTTACCAATGATTGTTCCCACGCTCTGCGCTTGGCGTTATACACAAGTCCTCCTGGAGGAATACGATGATGATCGTTACTACGCTCTGCGTGGGAATGCCTCCCAGGACGCTCCGCGTCCGCTCTGGAATGTGGCGCAGACGTGTGCCCAGGCTCCAGCGTTATTCACGTCATGCGCTCGGCTTACTGAATCCTCAGTCTGTGCCATTTGTGACGCGGAGCGTCACGGGAGGCATGCCCACGCGGAGCGATGGGCCCGATCAGTGTCGAGACGGACTTGTGTATAACGATGAGCGCTCTGCATGGGAACGATCAAATTCGATTTACCGGGCGCTGCAGGCCTAGGTTTTCGCGCAAGGTAGTGCCTTCGTATTCCGTGCGGAACAGGCCGCGACGCTGCAACTCGGGCACCAGCAACCGCGCGACATCTTCAAGCCCGCCGGGCAGGTGCGGCACCAGCACATTGAAACCATCTGCAGCGCCTTGCTCAAACCAGCGCTGCAGTTCATCAGCGACCTGTTCAGGCGTGCCGATCAGGCTGTAATGCCCTCGCCCACCGGCAATGCGACGGCCCAGTTGCGCGAGGTTGAGGTGTTCCTGCTCGGCCAGTTCGGTGAGCAGTTTCTGACGGCTGCGCTGCCCGCTGTCGGTCAGCGGCAGTTCCGGCAACGGGCCGTCCAGCGGGTAACCGGACAGGTCAAAATTGCCCAGCATCCGCCCCAACAGAGCAACGCCGACCTCGGGCTCCACCAGGCCCTGAAACGACTCGAATTTTTCCCTGGCCAGCGGTTCGGTCTCGGCCACGACAATCAACACGCCAGGCATGATTTTCAGCGAATCGGCGCTGCGCCCATACGCTGCCAGACGGCCCTTGATGTCGGCATAGAACGCCTGCGCGCTGGCCAGTGAGGTCTGTGCGGTGAACACCACCTCGGCCGTTTGCGCCGCCAGATCGCGACCGACCTCCGATGAACCGGCCTGCACGACGACCGGCTGACCCTGCGGCGAGCGCGCCACGTTGAGTGGGCCTTTGACGCTGAAGTGTTCGCCCTGATGATTCAGCACCTGCACTTTGGCTGGGTCGTAATACTGACCGCTAGCCTTGTCACGGGTGAACGCATCGTCTGCCCAACTGTTCCACAGCCCGGTCACCACCTGATGAAACTCCCGGGCGCGGCTGTAACGTTCGGCATGACCGACGTGTTCACTGCGACCGAAGTTCTGCGCTTCGGCCGCCGCATCGGACGTCACCAGATTCCACCCCGCTCGCCCACCCGACAGATGATCCAGCGAGGCGAACTTGCGGGCCACGTGGTACGGCTCGTTGTAGGTTGTGGTTGCGGTGGCAATCAGGCCGATGTGATCGGTCACCGCACTCAGCGCCGACAACAGCGTCAGCGGTTCGAAATGATCGGAACGCGCCATGCGGCTGGCGATGTCGCCCGTGGCGGAAGCGACACTGTCAGCCACGAACAGCGCATCGAATTTCACGGCTTCGGCCACCTGAGCCAGATGCCGGTAGTGCTTGAAATCCAGCCCCGCGTTGGCGGGCACGTCCGGGTGTCGCCAGGCCGCCACATGGTGCCCCGTGGCCATCAGGAAAGCGCCCAGTTTCATCTGTCGAGCCGTTGTGCTCATACCTGTCTCCCTTCATTGCGGTTGCCCGCTTAGAAATCCTTGCGCACCTGCACGCCGAAATAACGCTCGTCATCACGTGGCACCGAGCGATACACATAGTTGCCGCCCGTGGCGAGCATCGGTGCATAGGACTTGTCCGCCAGGTTCTTGCCCAGCAGCGCCACACGCCAGCCGCTGTTGTAATCGGCCAGCGCGACGCTGGCGTTCCAGATGCCGTAGGCGCCTTGTTTGGTGTCCGGGTTCTGGCTGATGTCGTACTGCACTTCGCTCTGCCAGCTGTAATCGGTGCCCAGTTCGATATCCAGGCCGTTGTCCAGCGGGATGGTGTAGTCGGCGCGGACGTAGCTTTTCCAGTCCGGGCTATACGGCAGGGTCTTGCCATCCACATTGCAGGACGCGGCGGCACCGGCCGGGCAGGCGAAGGTGTCGATGCGGGCCCGGGTGTAGGACAACGCACCGGAAAATTTCAGGTTGCGTGTGGCCTGCAAGGCGTAATCCAGCTCGACGCCTTCAGTGCTGACGCTGCCCGCGTTGATCAGTCGGGTCACGACCTGCCCGGCAACGCTGTCGAAAAAGTTGGCCTGATAGTTGTCGTAATCGCTGTGGAACACCGCCAGGTTGGTGGTCAGGCGATTGTTCCAGGTGGTGGCCTTGATGCCGACTTCCCACGTATTGGAGGTCTCGGGTTTCAGGGCTTCTGTGTCGCGCGGCTGCATGTTGAAGAACACGTTGTAGGCCGGGCCCTTGTAGCCGCGCGAATAGGTGATGTAGCTGGTCACGCTGTCACTCAGATCGTATTGCAGGCCCAAACGGCCCGACTTGCCCTCTTCGTTGACCGAGCCGGAGCTGCTGGTCGCCGGCTGAATGCCGCTGACCGTGGTGGCCGAGGTCGAGACGCGGCGGTGATCGTACTCAAGGTCGTCGTGAGTCCAGCGCAGCCCGGCAATCGCCCGGAAGTCCGGGGTGAAATTGAACGTGGTTTCGCCGAACACCGAATAGCTTTCAGTGGTCGTGGTGTAATCGGCAACGCCCTGATCGCGGCGCGTCGGCGTGACCAACGTACGCTGATAGGTCTCCTCGCTCTTGCCGTGCATGTAGAACAGGCCACCAACGTATTCGATGAACTGGCCCTTTGGCGAGGCCAGACGCAGCTCTTGCGAGTACTGGTTGAACTCAAGATCACCCTTGTCTTCAGTGCCGGGGAACGCCGCGGTGACGGTGCCCAAACGGTCGCCGTCCTGATACTGCGTGTTGTCCCAGCCACGCCAGGCGGTGATCGACGTCAGGGTGTAGTCACCCAGTTGCCAATCCAGTTGCCCGGACAGGCCTTTGTTGGTGTCTTCGACATGGCTGCGGTAATCGCTGATCACGTTGCGGTTGTCGCTGTCGGCACGCACCGGCGACAGTGCGCTGGTGAACGCTGGCGTGAGCGATTGGGTCACCACGCCATTGGGCGCGTCGTCGTGGGACTGCATGTAGTCGGCCGCGAGGGTGAAGGTGATGTCGTCGTTGGGCGTGAATTCCAGCTTGCCCCGTGCGCCCTTGCGGTTGTAGCCGTTGACCTCATGGCCGTTGAGTTTGTTGTCGACGTTGCCGTCGTAGCTACCGAACAGCGTGGTGATCGAGCCTTTGAGCGTGTCCGGGATCAGGCTGCCGCCGATGCCGAAGCGCGTACGGCTTTCATTGCCGCTGTAGTAGGACTGATCGATGTAACCGTGGGTCTCTTCGGTCGGCGCCTTGGTGGTCACGTTGAGCACTCCGGCCGACGCATTCTTGCCGAACAGCGTGCCTTGCGGACCGCGCAGGACTTCGATGCGCTCCAGGTCCAGCAGATCGAGCGTGGCCTGGCCTGGACGAGCGTAGACCACACCGTCGATGACTGTCGCGACGGTCGGCTCGACGCCCGGCGAAGTAGAGATGGTGCCGACGCCACGGACGAACAGCGAGGTGTCCTTGTTCGACGCGCCGGTCCTGAAGTTCAACGAGGGCACCTGCTGCACGATACTGGCGACGCCGTTGCGGTTGTCGCGCTCCAGTTGCTCGCCCTGAATCACCGACACGGCGACCGGTACTTTCTGCAGCGATTCTTCACGACGCGTGGCGGTTACGGTGACCGATTCGAGTGTCGGCGTCTCGGCGGCCTGCTCTACCGTATCGGCCGCCATGACCGGCATCATCGGCAAGGCCGTCAGCCCCATCAACAACCAGCCGCAACGACGCCCCTGCGTCGCATGGGCCTGATCGATGGCATGCGCCAGCCGTGTGTGTTTGACCTCATCCCCATGTGTTGTGTGCATCTGCGTGCCTGCCTGAAATATGCCCTGATCCGACAGTGCCCCAAGCACTGACGCCTTTGATTACAACCAAACCGGTTCCGGGCATTCGCGGTGGCGAGTAGCAGACAAACCATCTTTGTTAGCGCTAACATCGCCAGTATCAGGAACAGACAGATAGATCGTCCAATACTGAAAAATTAGTTTTATATGCTTTTTAATTTTAAAAGAAGCGCACGAACATGGCTGACCCAACACCCGTGACACGTAAACGCCGGGGCGCAGGACGCGTGACGATCAATGCCGTGGCCAAACAGGCTGGCGTGTCGGCCATCACCGTTTCGCGCTACTTCAACCAACCGGAACAGGTGTCGCCGGAACTGCGCGAGCGCATTGCGGCGTCGGTCAATGCGCTGGGTTATGTGCCCAATCTGGTGGCAGGCGGCCTGGCGTCGGCGCGCAGCCGGGTGGTGGCGATGGTGATCCCGAACATCTCCGGGCCGATATTCGCCAACACCATTCAGGGCTTCAGCGACACCCTGAGTCAGCACGGATTCCAGTTGCTGCTGGCATCCAGTTACTTTTCGGAGGAACAGGAAGAAAGCGCCGTGCGTGCGTTTCTGGGCTGGTCACCTGCAGCGCTGGTGCTGACCAGCCGCTTTCACAGCGAAGCGACGGAAAAGATGATCGGGCAGGCGGATATCCCGGTGATCGAAACCTGGGACCATCAGCCTGAACGCAGCCCGATCCAGATCGGCTTTTCCCACTACGAAGTCGGTGTCACGGCGGCGCGGTATCTGCACGGCAAGGGCTACCGTCGCATTGCCTTCGTGGAGAACAGCATCGCCGGTGACCTCAGCGCGCAGGAACGCCGCGACGGCTGTGTCGCCACACTGGAAGCGCTTGGGCTAAAGCCGTGGGTGTTCGTACCGGATGCAGGGCTTGCGCCGTTTGAAGCGGGCAGGCAGGCGATGCATGTGCTGATGGACAACCATCCTCGGCCTGATGCGATTTTCTTTGCCAACGACAACCTGGCAGCGGGCGGCCTGCTCACCAGCCAGCGCATCGGCCTGCAGACACCCAGGGATTGCGCCGTGATGGGCTTCGGCGATTACGCCTTCGCGCAAATGATGATGCCCAGCCTGACCACCATCAAACCACCCGCCCTGCAGATCGGCTTACTGGCTGCGCAGCGCGTGCTGGAGAGCCTGGGCGTGTTGCCGGTCAAGGGTGAAATTCAGAGGTTGAACCTGCTGGCATGCGAGCTGGTTGAGCGGGAGAGCACGTGATTTGAGACAGCGGACGCGGAGCGTCCCAAGAGGCGTTCCCACGCGGATCACTCCTCGGGTATAACGCTGAGCACAAGCATGGGCATGATCGGCGTGCTTGAGATCACGCTGATCGTTCCTACGCTCCGCGTGGGAATGCCGCTCAGGACGCTCCGCGTCCGCTCTCGAATGTGGCGCAGATGCGTGGACAAGCTCCAGCGTTATCCACGTCATGCGCTCGGCTCACTGAATCCGCAATCTGTGCCATTTGTGACGCGGAGCGTCACGGGATGCATGCCCACGCGGAGCGATGGGCACGATCAGTGTCGAGGCGGACTTGTGTATAACGATGAGCGGAGCATGGAGCATGGGAACGATCATCTGAGGGTATCTGGCCCGCTCGATCAACGCACCAGATGCAGGAACTGCATGTGCCGCTCGTACTGGTCGAGCACGTCGTTGATTACTTGTTCCTTGGTGTAACCCACCAGATCGTAGTCCTGGCTGCCTTCACTCAAGTGAACCTCGGCGCGGTAGTAGCGGCGGTTGTTCAACTGTTTGGAGCCCATGCCACCGCGTGCGAACGACGGGGTGAAGAACCCTTTCATCTGCACCTGATAGATGAACGGACGTTCCTCGCCATGGCCGATTTCCAGCGTCACAGAATCGTTGGAAGGATCGGGCACGTTGACCACACTCAGACCTTTCTCGACAAACACGGCCGTGACCTCGTCGATGGCCGGGCGTACGGTCTGGTCGAGGAAACGGTACACCTCGTCTCGCGACGGATAATGCACGGCCTGGCTCAGACGCTGACGCCAGCCGCCACGTCGCGAACCCGACACCGGGGCCAGCGAATACAGCTGCGCGATCTGGCGCTGGGACTCCATGAAGAACGCCTTGTGCAGCCCCCACATCATCAGCAACAGAATCAGTGAGAACGGCAGCGAGGTCAGCACCACCGCTGATTTCAGCGCATCGATACTGCCTGAGAACAGCAATCCGCTGGTGATCAGCGCGGTCGCCACGCCCCAGAACACACGCAGCCATTTCGGGCCATCCTCGTCCGGGTTGCCGCCTTTGGCCGACAGCGTCGAAAGCACTACGGTGCCCGAGTCGGCCGAGGTCACGAAGAACACGAAACTGATGAACACCGTGACGGCAATCACCGTCTTGCTCCACGGATAGGTTTCCAGCAGCAGGTACAGCGTCATCGAAGGATCGTCGATGGCTGACTGGCCCAGCGCGGTCATGCCGTGGTTGAGCACCTGATCGATGGCGCTGTTGCCGAAGATCGACATCCAGGCCAGGGTAAAGCCCAGCGGAATCAGCAATACGCCGAAGACGAATTCGCGGATGGTACGGCCACGCGAGATGCGCGCAATGAACAGACCCACGAACGGCGACCAGGCAATCCACCACGCCCAGTAGAACACCGTCCAGCCACCCAGCCAGTCGCTCGGCTCGTTGTAGGCGTAGACGTCGAAACTCTTGGTCGGCAGTGCACCGAGATAGTCACCGATGTTCTGCACCAGCGTGTTCAGCAAGTGCTGAGTCGGGCCGGCGAACAACACGAACAGCAGCAGCGCGCAGGCCAGCAGCATGTTGATGTCGGACATCAGGCGCACGCCTTTGTCGACGCCCGCAATCGCCACCAGAATCGCCGCGCCCATCATCAGCGTGATCAGACCGACCTGAATCCAGTGGGTGTGTGCGACGCCGAACAGGTAGTCCAGCCCCGAATTGAGGTGCAGCACGCCGAAGCCCATGTCGGCGCCCAGGCCGAAGATGGTCGCGATGATGCCGAAACCGTCCACCGCGTAGCCGATCGGGCCGTTGATGCGCTTGCCGATCAGCGGATACAGCGCCGAACGCAGCGCCAGCGGCAGGTTGTGGCGATACGCGAAGTACGCCAGCGCCATGCCGACGAAGGCAAACACGCCCCAGCCATGCAGGCCCCAATGCAGGAACAGCAGCTGCATGCCCTGCCGCGCCGCCTCGGTGGTGCCACCCTCGCCCTGCGGCGGTTGCAGCAGGTGAGTCAGGGGTTCGGACACGCAGAAAAAGAACAGCGTGATGCTGATTCCGGCAGCGAACAGCATGCCGGCCCAGGACAGATAACTGAATTCGGGCTCGTCGTGGTCGGCACCGAGCTTGATCTTGCCGTAGCCAGATACGGCGGTGACCACCACGAAGACCAGATACAGCGTCATGACCAGCATGTAGTACCAGCCGACCGTGTTGGCCGCCCAGTTCTGTGCCGCCAGCAGCCACGCACCGGCGGCTTGCGGGAAGGCGATCACGATGACGCCGAAGATCAGAATAAAGCTCGCAGCGAAGTAAAACACTGGAGCGTTCATGCGGACCGTACCGCTGGGTTGCGTACTCGGAGTACTCATCGACTGCATGCCTCCGGACTGATTGAAACCACTACAAAAAACGCATACGGCAAGGGTTAGCCTCCTGTTGTGAGCGGGCAGCGAACCACCGGTTTAACTTGAATGAACGTTCAATTTAAACACGAAAGGCCCCGTGATTACGAATCGCGGGGCTGTGATTGCTGGCTCAGACCTGGGTAGGACGTGTGCAGGAGAGGGTTCGTTCCCGGGTGCGGGATTTGTATGCAGGACGCAATTACGCGTCAGTCGGGAGCGTCACGGGAGGCATGCCCACGCGGAGCGGTGGGCACGATCATGTTAAGGCGGACGCGCTACAAAAACCTACTTCTGCGTCCCGTCATCCTGCTGCAGCAGGTTGGCCTGCGTCAGGTTGCAGCCTGCCGGGACGCTGCGGGTCAGCCAGACGTTGCCGCCGATGGTCGAGCCCTGACCAATGGTGATGCGGCCCAGAATGGTCGCACCGGCGTAGATCACCACGTCGTCTTCCACGATCGGGTGGCGCGCGTGGCCCTTCTGCAACTGGCCGTCTTCGTCCGCCGGGAAGCGCTTGGCGCCCAGCGTGACAGCCTGATAAATCCGCACTCGCTCACCGATGATGGCGGTCTCGCCGATCACGACACCTGTGCCGTGGTCGATGAAGAAGCTCGGACCGATCTGCGCGCCGGGGTGAATGTCGATGCCGGTCGCCGAGTGGGCCAGCTCCGAGCTGATGCGCGCCAGCAGCGGCAGACCTGCGCGGTACAGGTGGTGGGCAAGCCGGTGGTGGATCACCGCCAGAATGCCCGGATAGCACAGCAGCACCTCATCGACACTGCGCGCCGCCGGGTCACCGTGATAGGCCGCCAGCACATCCGTGTCGAGCAACTGACGAATCCCCGGCAGTGCCGTGGCGAAATCCTGAATCAGCGTCAGCGCATGCTCGTCGATCCCGGCCAGTTCCCTGCCCTGCTGATGGGCCACGTAACGCAGCTCGAGCCGGGCCTGCGCCAGCAGCGCATTGAGCGCGACGTCGAGTGTATGGCCGACATAGAAATCCTCGCTCTCTTCGCGCAGGTCAACAGGGCCGAGTCGCATCGGAAACAGCGCGCCGCTCAGGGCTTCGAGAATTTCGCCCATGGCTGCACGCGACGGCAGCTCGCGACCACCATGCTCGCCACTCACGCGGCGGTTGCGCGTGCGCCAGTCCTCACGCGCCGTGCGTAACTGGCTGACGATACGCTGCAACTGCCAATGGCTGGAACGGCCGTCGGCGGATGCTTCTGGAATATCGCTCACGCTGAACTCTCCTTGATCATGACGATTGGCGACCCGACCGTATCGGGCGCTGCTGCGTCCACTCTACGGCAAACATTCAAGTGGAAAAAATAACAATTTTTGTACGAAACGGCTGAGCGAAGCATAAACACCGATGGGTTGCCGTGTGGGAAACGTCTGCCTATAGTCCGCTGACTAAAGTCCCGCTGACTCTCTACACGGCTCATTTATTTCCATGATCAAAAATCAGCTTGCCCGTTTCAATCGTCTGGACTTGATCAGCGCGCCCACCGCCCTTGAAAAGCTCGACCGTCTGTCGACATGGGCTGGCCGCGACATTTACGTCAAACGTGATGACACCACGACCCTGGCGCTGGGCGGCAACAAAGTGCGCAAGCTTGAATACCTGGCGGCCGATGCGCTGGCACAGGGCGCCGACACCCTGATCACGGCCGGTGCGATCCAGTCCAACCACGTACGCCAGACCGCAGCGCTGGCGGCTCGTCTGGGTCTGGGCTGCGTCGCACTGCTGGAAAATCCCATTGGCACCGACGACAGCAACTATCTGCACAACGGCAACCGCCTGCTGCTGGAGCTGTTCGACGCCAAAGTCGAGCTGGTCGAGAACCTCGACAACGCCGACGAACAACTGCACGCACTGGCCGCTCGTCTGCGCAGCAACGGCAAGAAGCCTTATCTGGTGCCTATCGGCGGTTCAAGCCCGGTCGGCGCGCTGGGCTATGTGCGCGCCGGGCTGGAACTGGCCGAGCAGATCAAACAGACCGGCATCGACTTCGCCGCCGTGGTACTGCCCTCGGGCAGCGCTGGCACCCACAGCGGTCTCGCGCTGGCGCTGGCCAGCCAATTGCCGGATCTGCCCGTCATCGGCGTGACCGTCTCGCGCAGTGAAGAAGCGCAGTTTCCCAAGGTTCAGGGCCTGGCCGAGCGCACCGCAGAACTGCTGGAAATCCCGATGCCGCAAGGCTTCAAGGTCGAGCTGTGGGACGAGTATTTCGCACCGCGCTATGGCGAGCCGAATGCCGGAACTCTCTCGGCAATCAAACTTGTTGCGGGTCACGAGGGTCTGCTGCTTGACCCGGTTTACACCGGCAAGGCGATGGCAGGGCTGCTGGATGGCATCGGACGTCAGCGATTCAACGACGGCCCGCTGATTTTCCTGCACACCGGCGGCGCACCTGCGCTGTTCGCTTACCCGGATGTATTTTCCAGCTGATACGGCAGGCAGTGATCAGGGTTATGTCCAAAATGAAAGACGAGCGTCTTTTTAGTTATTTTTGTTCATAACCGGATGGCTTTATAGTGGCGCCCGGCACGCTCAACCTGTCGCGTAACCCACTGAAAAACAACGCTGAATTCCAGCACCCAGACGCGTCCGTCCGGCTCGAAACAGGGCCGACACTTCACACAAAACAAGAGGCTCGCATGAACATTTCCGCTATTCGTCGCACGTTTCTCTTCTCGGCACTGAGCCTGATGCTCGGCACCGGTATTGCTGGACACGCCATGGCAGGCGAGCAACTGCAGAAAATCAAGGATAGCGGCACCCTGAATGTGGGCCTGGAAGGCACTTATCCGCCGTTCAGTTTCGTGGACGAGAACGGCAAGCTGACCGGCTTCGAAGTCGAACTCTCCGAGGCGCTGGCCAAGGAACTGGGCGTCAAGGCGAAGATTCAGCCGAGCAAATGGGACGGCATCCTGGCCGCCCTGGACTCCAAGCGTCTCGACGTGGTGATCAACCAGGTCACCATCTCCGATGAGCGCAAGAAAAAGTATGACTTCTCCGAGCCTTACACCATTTCCGGTATTCAGGCGCTGACCCTGAAGAAGAACGAAGGCACCATCAAGACGGCTGCCGACCTCGAGGGCAAGAAAGTCGGGGTTGGCCTGGGCACCAACTATGAGCAATGGCTGAAGGAAAACGTCAAAGGCGCGGACATCAGGACCTATGACGATGACCCTACCAAGTTTCAGGACCTGAAATCGGGCCGCATCGACGCCATTCTGGTTGACCGTCTCGCGGCACTGGAAATGGTCACCAAGACCAGGAACGCCATGGCCGTCGCTGGCGCCCCGTTCTCCCGTCAGGAG
This sequence comes from Pseudomonas sp. AC016, assembly GCF_979253365.1. Lineage (NCBI taxonomy): Bacteria > Pseudomonadati > Pseudomonadota > Gammaproteobacteria > Pseudomonadales > Pseudomonadaceae > Pseudomonas > Pseudomonas sp. AC016. The sequence goes on along the minus strand of NZ_CEEDCC010000001.1, from coordinate 3,634,372 downwards.
TCGGGCATCGCACTGCGCAAGGGCGAGCCGGAACTGCTGGCAGCCATTAACAAGGCCTTCGACAAACTGCGTGCCGACGGCACATTGGCCAAGCTGTCGCAAAAGTACTTCCAGGCTGACGTGACCAAATGATCGAAGAGAGCCTGAAGCTCGCGCTGGACTCCGCGCCCTTTCTGCTCAAGGGCGCGTATTACACCGTTATCCTCAGCCTGGGCGGCATGTTCTTTGGACTGGTGCTGGGCTTCGGCCTGGCACTGATGCGTCTGTCGAGCTTCAAGTTGCTGAGCTGGATTGCGCGTATCTACGTGTCGTTCTTCCGCGGCACGCCGCTGCTGGTGCAGCTGTTCATGATCTATTACGGCCTGCCTGAACTGGGCATCGAGCTGGATCCTCTGACGGCTGCGCTGATCGGCTTCTCGCTGAACATGGGTGCCTATGCCTGTGAAATCCTGCGTGCGGCCATCGGCGCCGTTGAGCGTGGACAGTGGGAAGCGGCGGCCAGTATCGGCATGACCCGCTGGCAGACACTGCGCCGGGCGATTCTGCCGCAGGCAGCGCGCACGGCCTTGCCACCGCTGGGCAACAGCTTCATTTCGCTGGTCAAGGACACTGCGCTGGCTGCCACCATTCAGGTGCCGGAGCTGTTCCGCCAGGCGCAGTTGATCACCGCGCGCACTTTCGAAATTTTCACCATGTACCTGGCCGCCGCACTGATCTACTGGATCCTTGCCACGGTGCTTTCGCACTTGCAAAACAAGCTCGAAGCGCGGGTCAACCGGCATGATCTGGAGTCCTGACGCATGATCGTGGTTGAAAAACTCACCAAGGAATTCAAGGGCAATCAGGTGCTCAAAGGCATCGACCTGCGTGTCGAAGCGGGCGAAGTCGTGGCCATCATCGGGCCCAGTGGTTCGGGCAAGACCACCCTGCTGCGTTGCCTGAACCTGCTGGAAACACCCACCAGCGGCAGCATCACAGTCGGGGACATCACCATTGATGGCAGCCGTCCCGTCAGCCAGCAGCAAGGTCTTATCCGTCAGTTGCGCCAACAGGTCGGGTTCGTGTTCCAGAACTTCAATCTGTTTCCGCACCGCACCGCGCTGGAGAACGTCATCGAAGGCCCGGTGGTGGTCAAGAAGGTCGAGCGTGAAAGCGCAATGACGCTGGGCAGGACGCTGTTGGCCAAGGTCGGCCTGGCGGGTAAGGAAGATGCCTACCCTCGCAGGCTGTCAGGCGGCCAGCAACAGCGCGTGGCTATTGCCCGCGCGCTGGCGATGGAACCGCAGGTGATTCTGTTCGACGAACCGACCTCGGCGCTGGACCCCGAACTGGTGGGCGAAGTGCTGACCACCATCCGCGCCCTGGCCGAGGAAAAGCGCACCATGGTGATCGTCACTCACGAGATGAGTTTTGCACGTGATGTCGCCAACCGGGTGATCTTCATCGACAAGGGTGTGATCGTGGAACAGGGCGACGCAAAAGAGCTTTTTGCCAACCCGAAGCAGGAACGTACGAAGCAGTTTCTGGAGCGAACCAGGGCCTGATCCTACAGCGCCCTTCCCAAAGGCAGCACTTCACACGCGCTGCCTTTTTGCGTTTTACATTTCAAAAAAGATTGTTCGATCAGTATCTTCACTGGTTTTCTGCGATACGCCGGTGGCAACTCATCTAAAGAATGGGTCCGTGCCAACGACGTTCTGTCACATGACGGCCTGCGTTTCCACGCAGCCCCCCAAACGCTTTCATGCACCTGCCTTCCTGAAAAAACCGGTTCAGCCACAGCGTTCATTTAAAAGTTTCCTGTGGTAGGACAGTTGATGCCCGCCAAGTAAACAGTTCCGAATATCGGTTGTAGGAAGCATCTAATTTTTCAGAAAAGCCCTACTTGACAGCGGCCGTATATTGACACGACCACGTAAAGCTAATTAGCTCGCCTGAAACGGCACATTGATAACCGCACAAACTTTCAAGCCACCAATTTCGACACTTTGTAATGTTTGCCATAGCTTGGAAGTTTGCGGTACTTATCAACCCGTCTGTTTTGAGAATTATTTTAGTCAAACATGAAAAGTCATGACGACTTTTTACTTTAATCCTTGTTTTCAGGAGCACTCGACATGAACCAGACTTTGTGCAAAAACAGCCTCGTAAAGCTGTCGCCCCCTTCTGTTCCGCAGGCCTGCCGACATGGCATCGGTGTCAGGACCGCCTCCAGCCTGACCGTCCACATTGATCCCTATGACAGCATGGATGATGGCGACCTGATAGAACTGTTCTGGGACGGCTGTTACGTCGCGTCGAAAATTCTAACGGCGTCCGACATTGGGACCGCCATCGCCCTACGCGTCCCGGAAAGCTTTCTACAGAACGGCAAGGCGCGTACTTACTACCGAGTCATGAAAGTGGGGGGAATGCCGATCACGTCGGCCTGCCGCAAGCTGTGGGTCAAGCTCAACCCGCCCGGAGGACGACTGCTCGGCCCCAACGCTGAGGAGAATCAAGGGCTGGCGCCGCTTTACGTGGCGCCTTCGGTGCTGCGTCGAGGCCTGACGCAGCGGCATCTGGACGGCGGGTTGCCAATGGCCATCGAGCCCTACCTGAACATGGCGGCCCACGATGAGATCACCGTACGCCTGGGGGATCTGCGCATGGACCTCCCGCCCCTTACTCAGGAAGATATCGGCGAGCCTATTGATCTGGTCGTGCCTGCGGACCTGATCATGGAAGCCGGTGACCAGCAACTTGAGGTGACCTATTGCATTATCGACAGGGTCGGGAACAATTCGCTGTGGGCGCCGCCGCGTGAAATAACAATTCCGGCATCGAGTGTCAGGACACCTCAATAACCGGACAACCCGCAGACAGAATCGGGGCAACCAAAGGAGCGTTGTAAGCAATAACCGCAGCACGGATAGTTTGCCACCACTTAATATAATTAATTAGCACCGACCGCATTAATCAGGCCCGTTTCTGCAGCATTGGCGATTAAGGCTGAGTCGAGTAAAACAGTTTCGAATCAAACAAGCGGCTACAGGGCTTATTTGAGTGACGACAGGCTTTCGCCTGACCACGCATTGCCAATCTATGCTTATTCCAAAATGAAAGTTTAAAAATACTTAATACAAGCTTAGGGTATATGCACCGGACCACCGGACATCGTGATGTTTTCAGCCGCAGCGCTTGCGGCCTACCGCTACGAGGTTTCGATGGTCACCTTCACAACCACCCCTGTGGATAACACCAGGGCGATCAAGGCTCCACAAGAGCCCGACGTCGCCCCTCCTTTGTCGCCTGCCAAGGTGCTGCAAAACGACGCGGATGCGATTTCTGCGGCCCATGAACTGGCTGCGGCAGCTCGCGTGCAGGCAGCCCGGCGCGACCAGGAGCGCCTGTTGCCCTGGCCGGAAATCGAGCAGTTCACCCGCAGCGGGCTGGGCAGCATTTCCATCCCGCGTGCCTATGGCGGTCCGCAGGTTTCTTTCGTAACGATTGCCGAAGTCTTCAGGATCATCTCGACTGCCGATCCGGCACTCGGACAGATCCCGCAGAATCAGTTCGGCATCCTCCATTTGCTGCAAGGTACGGCCACCGAGTCGCAGAAAAAAGCGCTGTTCCAGAGCGTGCTGGATGGCTGGCGCATCGGCAATGCAGGGCCTGAGCGCGGTACCAAAAACACCCTGGACCTCAAGGCGCGAATCACTGCTCAGGGTGATCATTTCGTGATCAGCGGCCAGAAGTTCTATTCCACCGGCGCGCTGTTCGCGCATTGGGTCGCCGTCAAGGCGCTGGACGAGGAAGGCCGTCAGGTCATGGCTTTCGTCAAACGCGGCTCGCCGGGGCTGCGCATCGTCGATGACTGGTCAGGCTTTGGTCAGCGCACCACCGCCAGCGGCACGGTATTGCTGGACAACGTACCGGTCGAGGCCGGGCAGGTGGTCGCCAACTGGCGCTTGTCATTGACGCCTAACATTCAGGGCGCCGTATCACAGTTGATTCAGGCCGCCATCGATGCGGGCATCGCACGCGGAGCCATCGACGACGCCATCGCCTTTGTCCGGGATCGCTCCCGGCCCTGGATAGACGCCAACGTCGAGCGTGCCAGCGATGACCTTTACGTGATCGCCGACATCGGCAAGCTGAAACTCGACCTGCACGCCGCCGAAGCGCTGTTGCGCAAGGCCGCTCAAGTGCTGGATGAAGTCAGTAAAGCGCCTATCGACGAACAGTCGGCCGCCCTCGCCTCCATCGCCGTCGCGCGCGCCAAGGTGCTGACCACCGAGATCTCGCTGCTGGCCAGCGAAAAGCTGTTCGAGCTGGCTGGCAGTCGCGCCACCCTCGCCGAATTCAATCTGGATCGGCACTGGCGCAATGCACGGGTCCACACCCTTCACGACCCGGTGCGCTGGAAATACCACGCCGTCGGCACCTGGCATTTGAACGGCACCCTGCCCGCCCGCCATTCCTGGATCTGAACCAGACCACTGGAGCACCCCTTTCATGAGTTTCAATCCACAGGCGCGCGACCACGCAGCACTGATCACCAGTGACGCCCAGGCCGTGCACATTGCCCGCGAACTGGCCAACCACTTCAAGACCGAAAGCGCCGTACGCGACCGCGAGCGTCGCTTGCCACATGCCGAACTGGAGCTGTTCAGTCAGTCCGGGCTCTGGGGCATCAGCGTGCCGAAAGCTTTCGGCGGCGCAGGTGTGTCGTCGGTCACTCTGGCGCAGGTCATCGCGCTGATTTCGGAAGCCGACGGCTCGCTGGGGCAGATTCCGCAAAACCATTTCTATGCCCTTGAAGTGCTGCGCGTGAACGGCAGCCCGCAACAGCAGAAGCGCTTGTACGCCGAAGCGCTGGCGGGTCAGCGCTTCGGTAACGCACTGGCCGAACTGGGCACCAAAACCGCCCACGACCGCACCACACGCCTGAAGTGCGAGGGCGACGGCTATCGCATCAACGGCCGCAAGTTCTACGCCACTGGCGCGTTGTACGCGCAGCGCATTCCGACCTCGGTGATCGACGACGACGGCATTCAACAACTGGCGTTCGTGCCACACGACAGCGCGGGCCTGACGGTTATCGACGACTGGAGCGGTTTCGGCCAGCGCACAACGGGCAGCGGCTCGGTGGTGTTCAACAATGTGTACGTCGATCCAGACGATGTGGTGCCCTTCCAGAGCGCTTTCGAGCGCCCGACCACGCTGGGGCCGCTGGCACAGATTCTTCACGCGGCCATCGACACCGGCATCGCCCGCGCCGCCTTCGAGGACGCGCTGACCTTCGTCCGCACTCGCACCCGGCCATGGATCGACTCAGGCATCGAAAAGGCCGTGGAAGATCCGCTGACGCTGCACAGCTTCGGCAGGTTGAGCATCCGGCTGCACGCCGCCGAGGCCTTGCTGGAGCGCGCAGGTGAGATTCTGGACATCGCCCAGGCTGACAGCAACGCCGACACCGTGGCCGCCGCCTCCATCGCGGTGGCCGAGGCACGCGCCATCAGCACCGAGATTTCTCTGGCGGCGGGCAGCACGCTGTTCGAACTTGCCGGCAGTCAGTCAACACTCGCCGAGCACGGCCTGGATCGTCACTGGCGCAATGCTCGCGTGCACACGTTGCACGACCCGGTGCGCTGGAAATTTCACGCCATCGGCCATTACTACCTCAACGACACAAACCCTCCGTTGCGAGGGACGATCTGATGGCGCGCAAGAAGATCCTGCTCAACGCGTTCAACATGAACTGCATCGGCCATATCAATCACGGCTTGTGGACACATCCGCGTGACACCTCCACGCAGTTCAACAGCCTGGAATATTGGACCGATCTGGCGAAGCTGCTGGAGCGCGGTCTGTTCGACGGGCTGTTCATCGCCGACATCGTGGGGGTGTATGACATCTACCAGAACTCGGTGGACGTCACGCTCAAGGAGGCGATTCAGTTGCCGGTCAACGACCCGCTGCTGGTGGTATCGGCCATGGCGGGCGTCACGAAGCATCTGGGTTTCGGCCTGACCGCCAACCTGACTTACGACGCGCCGTACCTGTTTGCCCGCCGCATGTCGACGCTCGATCACCTGAGTCGTGGCCGGGTCGGCTGGAACATAGTCACCGGTTACCTCGACAGTGCCGCCCGCGCCATGGGCCTGAGCGAACAGGTGGAACACGACCGACGCTACGATCAGGCCGACGAGTACCTGGAGGTGCTCTACAAGCTTTGGGAAGGCAGTTGGGAAGACGACGCGGTGATCAATGATCGCGAGCGACGCGTGTATGCCCAGCCGGGCAAGGTTCACAAGGTGCGGCACCAGGGCGAGTTCTATCAGGTGGAGGGCTATCACCTCTGCGAACCCTCGCCGCAACGCACGCCGGTGCTGTTTCAGGCGGGCAGTTCCGAGCGCGGCTTGCAGTTCGCCGGGGAGAACGCCGAGTGCGTGTTCATCAGCGGCCAGAACAAGGCCTCGACCCGCGAGCAGGTGGACAAGGTCCGCGCCAGCGCCGTGCAGGCCGGGCGCAATCCAGATGACATCAAGGTGTTCATGGGCCTGAACGTGATTGTCGCCGCGACCGAAGCATTGGCGCAGGAAAAGCACGCCGAGTACCGCCGTCATGCCAGTGCCGAAGCGGGCGTGGCGCATTTTGCAGCGTCCACCGGGATCGATTTCGCGCAGTACGAACTGGACGAGCCGATTCAGTACGTGAAGAGCAACGCTATTCAGTCGGCGACCAAAAACCTCAAGAACAACGACTGGACCCGCCAGAAACTGCTCGATCAGCATGCGCTGGGTGGTCGCTACATCACGGTGATCGGCTCGCCTGAACAGGTTGCCGACGAGCTGGAGTCGTGGATCGCCGAAACCGGCCTGGACGGCTTCAACCTGACTCGCATCGTCACCCCGGAAAGCTACGAGGATTTCATCGATCTGGTGATCCCCGTGCTGCAACGCCGCGGGTCGTACAAGACCGCTTATGAAGACGGCAGCCTGCGCAGGAAACTCTTCCCCCAAGGCACCGACCGCCTCCCGCCGCAGCATGCAGGCGCCGGGTTCGGCAGGGCTCATGATCATGATCGTGCCCATGCTCCGCGCTCATCGTTATACACAAATCCTCCTGGAGGAATACGATGATGATCGTTCCCACGCTCCGCGTGGGAATGCCTCCCAGGACGCTCCGCGTCCGCTCTCGAATTTGGCGCAGATGTGTGCCCAAGCACCAGCATTATCCACGTCATGCGCTCGGCTCACTGAATCCGCAATCTGTGCCATTTGTGACGCGGAGCGTCACGGGATGCATGCCCACGCGGAGCGATGGGCACGATCAGTGTTGAGGCTGACTTGTGTATGACGATGAGCGCGCGTGGGAACGATCCGTTCAAACATGTCGCGCTCTTTGAGGACGCGCAGCGTCCGGGAGTGATCGACATCAACCCATTCGATAACCTGTCAATTCAACGGAATGCACCATGACCAAAACCCTCGCAGCCCTGGCCGTTGGCCTGTTGACCCTGACCGCTCACGCCGCCGATGCGCCGCTGAAGGTCGGCACCACCGCAGCCTTCGCCATTCCGCTTGAAGCAGCCGTAGAGGAAGCCGACAAACAGGGCCTGAAGGTCGAGCTGGTCGAGTTCACGGACTGGATCGCGCCCAACGTCACCCTCGCGGCGGGCGACATCGACGTGAACTACTTCCAGCACATCCCGTTCCTGACCAACGCCAACGAGGCCGCAGGTTTCGGCCTGGTGCCCTACGCGCCGGGAATCATCAATAACGTCGGGCTTTACTCGAAAAAGTACAAAAGCTTCGACGACCTTCCGAGTGGCGCCACCGTCGCCATCGCCAACGACCCGATCAACAGCGGGCGGGGTCTGCAACTGCTGGCCAAGGCCGGGTTGATCACGCTCAAGCAGGGTGTCGGCTACAAGGCGACCGAAGAAGACATCACCGCGAACCCGAAAAAGCTCAAGATCATTCAGGTCGAGGCCGTGCAACTGGTGCGCGCCTACGACGATGCCGATCTGGTGCAGGGCTATCCGGCCTACATCCGCCTGGCCAAGACCTTCCCGGCCGACTCGGCGATTCTGTTCGACGGCATGGACCACCCGGAATACGTCATCCAGTTCGTGATCAAGCCAGAGCGCAAGGACGACCCGCGTCTGGCCAAATTCGTCGACATCTATCAGCATTCGCCCGTAGTCCGCGCAGCGCTGGATAAGGTCAACGGCAAGCTCTACCAGGTAGGGTGGAAAGAATGACCGCCATCGCGCAACGACAACAGCCACTGGACAGACCGGACGCAGGGCATGTCGCGCAACAGACCGAACTGCACCCGGACCTGAATAACGCCCATGTGCGTTTCATCAATCTGGGCAAGACCTATCAGGGTCGGCAAGGCCCGGTGGAGGCGCTGGGCAACATCGATCTGGCGATCCAGCGCGGCGAGATTTTCGGCATCATCGGCCGCAGCGGCGCGGGGAAGTCATCGCTGATCCGCACCATCAATCGTCTGGAACAACCCAGCAGCGGCCGGGTGCTGATTGATCAGATCGACATCGGCGGCTTCAACGAAGACAGGCTGGTGGAACTGCGTCGTCGCACCGGCATGATCTTCCAGCACTTCAACCTGATGTCGGCCAAGACCGTATGGCAGAACGTCGAACTGCCGCTCAAGGTCGCGGGCGTGCCCAAGGACCAGCGTCAGCGCAAAGTTGCGCAGTTGCTGGAACTGGTCGGCCTGCAGGACAAGCACAAGGCCTACCCGGCGCAGCTGTCCGGCGGCCAGAAACAACGGGTGGGCATTGCCCGCGCACTGGTGCACGACCCGGCGATTCTGCTCTGCGACGAAGCGACTTCGGCGCTGGACCCGGAAACCACGCAATCGATTCTCGGCCTGCTGCGCGAGATCAATCAGCGCCTGGGCCTGACCATCGTGCTGATCACTCACGAGATGGCGGTGATTCGCGACATCTGCCACCGCGTTGTGGTTCTGGAACAAGGCCAGGTGGTCGAGCAAGGCCCGGTCTGGCAAGTGTTCGGCGACCCGCAGCACGAGGTCAGCAAAACCCTGCTGGCACCGCTGCAACCCGGGCTGCCAAAAGAATGGGCCGAGCGGCTGACCGCGGACCCGCAACAACCCGACGCCACGGTGTTGCTCGACGTGCAGTTCACCGGTGTCAGTGGCCAGGAGCCGGATCTGGCGGCGCTGTTCACGGCGCTGGGCGGCAAGGTGCAACTGCTGCAGGGCGGCGTCGAGCGTATTCAGGATCGAGCCATCGGGCACCTGATTCTGTCGGTCGCAGGCTCACCCTACAGCCGGGAAGAATTACTGGTCCGTGCCCGCAGGCAGGCACCACGCGTGGAGGTACTGGGCTATGGGGTTTGATCGTTTGCTGCAAGGGACTATCGATACGTTTCTGATGGTGGGCGTGTCTTCGTTGATCGCGCTGCTGCTGGGTATTCCGCTGGCGGTTATTCTGGTCACCAGTTCCAGAGGTGGCATCTATGAAGCGCCTGCGATCAACCGGGCACTGGGCGCCTTCGTGAACCTGTTCCGCTCGATCCCGTTCCTGATCCTGATGGTGGCACTGATTCCATTCACCCGGCTGATCGTTGGCACCACCTACGGCGTATGGGCGGCCATCGTGCCACTCACCATAGCCGCCACGCCATTCTTTGCGCGCATCGCCGAGGTCAGCCTGCGCGAGGTCGATCACGGCCTGATCGAAGCCGCGCAGGCCATGGGCTGCCGACGCCGCCACATCATCTGGCACGTCCTGCTGCCCGAGGCCCTGCCCGGCATCATCGGCGGCTTCACCATTACGCTGGTGACCATGATCAACTCATCGGCCATGGCCGGTGCCATCGGTGCAGGCGGTCTGGGCGATATCGCCTATCGCTACGGCTATCAGCGCTTCGACACACAAGTGATGCTGACGGTCATCGTGTTGCTGGTCGCTGTGGTGGCGTTCGTGCAACTGGGCGGCGACCGTTTGGCGCGACGCTTCAACAAGCGGTAGTTGCGTGGGAATAATCTCTCCAACTAGTAAGCCCCCTCTATTTTTTTTCAACGTGAAAAATAGTGACATCCAACCCTTTAGTCTTGGAATTCTTTACTAGGTTTGAAGACTGACAGATGGAAGAGAAAGACTTATCCGAAGCTATTTTCAAAGAGTTCCACCCGCTAAAAGCCAAGGGACTCGATCTGGGTTCTCCTGACCTGGTTGCGTTCAACCTCAAGAGCTCAATGATGACCTCCTGCCCGGCGACCTTGATATTGCCCTCCCAATTCCGGGTAAACGGGGTGCCCAGGCTGGAGATTATCAGCGGTATGCATACTGCAAACGCTCCGCTTCCGGACACAACATTCGAGACACTGTGGAACTGTACAAAAGAGCACTATGGGCTTACAGCGGCAACGGCGATAGTTTCCGCAGCGGGCATTCCGATCAGCAAAACAGCGGTGGGAGCCTGGGTCCACACCGGTTCAAGCAAAACGACTAATATCGCCAGTCTGATCGGAATGCGTTTTTTTCCGCGTACTCTAATCAGGCAACCCACAGTCGCCAGAATGGCGAAAGCCATCTTTGGTACGGTGAGAGTCTTCGGTGTAATTGGAAGAGGAATCCCTTTTGTCGCAGCTGGTCTGGCGGTATTTGATCTGGTTAGCATAGGGCTATGCGCTTACGAGGCTAAAAATGGACGCTGAAGCAAATCGAGAAGAACTGACCCAAGAGATCATCGAACTCTTCGTCTCGATCATCGGCTTCATTCCACGCGAGGCGGTATCGGCACAGACCAACTTCATCAAGGACTTCGACATCATTGACGACGACCTCACCTGCTTCATGATGCAGGTGAAGTGGCGCTACAAACTCAATCCGGGCCCCCATTGGCAACAGATAGCAACCATCAATGAGGTAGTCGATCTGGTACTGGATAGACGCTGAACATAAACATTTCCCAAACAACTGGGCGGCGACCGGTTGGCGCGACGCTTCAACAAGCGCTGACGGTCCGAGGTATATTGGCGGCCTTCCCGGACCGGACCGCCTTTGATGAAACTCGATCCCCAGACCCTCGACCAGATCACCACGACCACGCTGGACAACTACAACCGCGTTGCCGACGACTTTCGCGAAGGCACGCGGGACCATGACGTCAGCCAGAATATCGACGCGTTGCTGCGTCATATCGAGGGACCGACGCCATGGCAAATTCTGGATTTTGGCTGCGGGCCGGGACGTGATCTGAAAACGTTCACGGCACTGGGGCACGTTGCGGTCGGGCTGGACGGCTCCGAGCGCTTCGCCGAGATGGCGCGTACCGAGACCGGTTGCGAAGTGCTGCAACAGAACTTCCTCGAACTCGACCTGCCACCCGCACGTTTCGACGGGATATTCGCCAACGCTGTGCTGTTTCACATCCCGCGTCAGGAACTGCCCCGCGTGCTGCTGCAACTCCACGCCACGCTCAAGCCGGGCGGCGTGCTGTTCAGCTCCAACCCGCGCGGAGAAAATCAGGAAGGCTGGCAAGGAGAACGTTACGGCTCGTACCACGACCTGGAATCATGGCGAGCATTGCTGACCAAAGCCGGATTCGCCGAACTGGAACACTACTACCGCCCCGCCGGGCTGCCGCGTGAGCAACAGCCCTGGCTGGCGAGTGTCTGGCGCAGGGTGTGAACCTGTCCGAAATGTGACGCAGAGCGTGAGGCACGATCAATAAGTCCGCCCCAACACTGATGATGATCGTTCCTACGCTCTGCGTGGGAATGCCTCCCAGGACGCTCCGCGTCCGATCCCTCAGGCGGCGCGCCGCTCACTCAGTGCCCCGTCGCCAACTCACCGTCTTGATCCTTCTTCTCATCCGCCTCACGACGCTGTTCGTCGGTCGGTTCCTTGATCCGGTACCAGGCCACGTACAGCGCAGGCAGGAACAACAGCGTCAGCAAGGTGGCGATGATAATGCCGCCGATCATCGCGTAAGCCATCGGGCCCCAGAACACTTCGCGCGCAATCGGGATCATGCCCAGACTTGCCGCCGCAGCCGTCAGCAGAATCGGCCGACGGCGGTGCTCGGTGGCTTCGACCACGGCATCCCACGGCAGATACCCGCTGATCTCATACGCGTCGATCTGGGTCACCAGAATCACCGAGTTGCGGATGATGATGCCGATCAGTGCCAGAACACCGAGAATCGCCACAAAGCCCAGCGGCGTCCCGGTCGGGATCAGCGCCAGCACCACGCCGATCAGGCCCAGCGGTGCAACACTGGCGACCAGAAACATCTTCTGCACGCTGTGCAGCTGGATCATCAGGAAGGTCGCCATCAGAAACAGCATCAACGGCACAACGCTCGCAATCGGGCCCTGGGCCTTGCTGCTTTCTTCCACGGTGCCGCCGGTCGCAACCTTGTAGCCCACCGGCAGACCGGCAGCGAATTTGTCGATCTCGGGCTTCAACTGCTTGACCAGATCTGTCGGCTGAATCTCGTCGCGCACCGCACCTTTCACAGTGATGGTCGGTTTGCGATCACGACGCCAGACCAGCGGCTGCTCAAGCTCGTAGCCCACCGTCGCAAACGCCAGCAACGGAATGGACGCCCCGCTCGGCGTGACGATCTGCAGGTTCTGCAGCGTTTCCGGCGTACCTCGCTCAGCATCCTCGGCGCGGCCGACCACGTTAATCAGGTAGATATCGTCGCGTACCTGCGTCACGGCAGAACCGCTGACCACGCTGTTCATCAGGTTGGCGACGTCTTCGGATGACAACCCCAACTGCCGCGCCTTGTCCTGATTGATGTCGATGCGCAGCACCTTGCCCGGCTCGTTCCAGTCGTAGATCACTTCGCCCACATGCGAGTTCTGGTCCAGCAGCGTGGCCAGTTCGATGGCGTGCTGACGCACCTTGTCGACGTCCTCGCCGCTGACGCGATACTGCAACGGACGCCCGACCGGCGGCCCCATTTCCAGTGGCTGCACGTAGGAACCGATGCCGACGAAATCTTCACGCAGACGTTTCTGCAGGCGTGCCGTCAACGCGCCGCGCTCTTCCAGACCTTTGCTGACAATCACCAGCTGGGCGTAGAACGGGTTTTCCAGTTGCTGGTCCAGCGGCAGGTAAAAACGCAATGCGCCCTGGCCGATGTAAGTACTCCAGCGCTCAATGTCCGGATCGTCCTTGAGACTTGCCTCGAAGCGATCCACCACCTTGCGCGTCTCATTGACCGAGGCGTTCTGCGGCAGGTTCAGGTCGACCAGAATTTCCGGCCGGTCGGATGACGGGAAGAACTGGCTCTGCACGAACTGCATCGAGAACAGCGACGCAGCGAACAGCGCCAGTGTGATGCCAATCGCCAGCCAGCGATGACGCATGGCCCAGATCATGCTGCTGTTGAACGCCCGGCCGACGCGGCCCGGTTCTTCGGATTTGGGTTTGATGTTGCTGCTCAGAATATGAACGCCGATCACCGGCGCGAACAGCACGGCGACGACCCAGGACACCAGCATCGCCACCGCGATCACGGCAAACAGCGTGAAGGTGTACTCGCCCGCAGAGCTGTTGTTCAAGCCAATCGGCACGAAGCCCGCCACGGTCACCAGTGTGCCGGTCAACATCGGGAAGGCTGTCGAGGTGTAGGCATAGGTCGCTGCCTGCTCCTTGGTCTCACCCATTTCCAGCCGCGTGACCATCATCTCCACGGTGATCATTGCGTCGTCCACCAACAGACCTAGGGCGATGATCAGCGCACCCAGGGAAATCCGCTGCATGGTGATGCCACTGTATTCCATGAACACGAACACCATCGCCAGCACCAGTGGAATCGAACACGCCACCACCAGACCGGCACGCACGCCAAGGCTGATGAAGCTGACCACCAGCACGATGATCACCGCTTCGAACAACGCGCTGGTGAAACCGCCCACCGCCTTGTCCACCACTTCGGCCTGATCCGATACTTTGTGCACGCCCACGCCGACCGGCAGTTCGGCGGTCGTGGCGTCCATGCGTTCATGCAATGCCTTGCCGAACGCCTGAATGTTGCCGCCCTTTTTCATCGCGATAGCCAGGCCGATGGCAGGCTTGCCGTTGTAGCGAAACAGCGGTTTGGGCGGATCGGTATAACCGCGGGTGATGTCGGCAATGTCGCTCAACCGGTAGAAGCGGTCATTGAGCCGCAGGTTGACCGCGGCCAGGTCTTTCTCGGACGCGAACTGCCCCGAAGTACGTACGGAAATCCGCTCCGGTCCGGCTTCGATCACGCCCGCAGGCGTCACGGCGTTCTGCGATTGCAGGCTCTGCACGACCTGCCGTTGATCCAGCCCGAGGGCCGCCAGTTTGCGGGTCGAGAAGTTCAGGTAAATGACTTCGTCCTGCTGGCCGACCATTTCGACCTTGCCCAACCCCTCCACCGAGCGGATATCGACGCGGACCTTCTCGACGTAATCGCGCAATTGCCGCATCGAGAACCCGTCGGCGGTGAACGCATAGATCGACCCGTACACGTCGCCGAATTCATCGTTGAACGCTGGACCCTGCAGCCCTTGAGGAAATTGCCCACGAATGTCGTCGATCTTCTTGCGCACCTGATACCAGATTTCCGGTATCGCCTCGGCGCTGGTGGTGTCACGCAGGAAAACCATGACCGTCGATTCGCCCGGCCGGGTGTAACTCTTCACGTAGTCTAGGGAGTCCAGCTCTTCGAGTTTTTTCTCGATGCGGTCGGTCACCTGTTCCAGGGTTTCGTCCACGGTCGCGCCCGGCCAGCGGGTCTGGATGACCATGGTCTTGATGGTGAAGGACGGATCCTCTTCACGCCCCAGCTTCATGTAGGAAAAAACGCCCATCAACAGCGCAACGAACATCAGGTACCAGACAAACGACTGGTGCTTGAGCGCCCACTCGGACAGATTGAAATTCCCTTTCATCGCGGGCTTTCCTCATCGACTTTGACTTTCTGCCCCGGCTTGAGGCTGTTGACGCCCGCACTGACCACTTTTTCTCCAGCGCTCACGCCGCCAGCCAGCAGAAAGCTGCTGTCATCCTGGCTCACGATGTTGACGACTCTCGGGTTGACGGTCTGATTCTGCGGATCAATGACCCAGATCTGGCGTTTGCCATCGGCCTCCTGCAAGGCATTGAGCGGCAGGCGGATGCGTGGCGCGATGGCCGAGCTGAGCGTCACGCTGATCGCCGTGCCCAGACGCAGCGCAGGCGGCGTTTCGGTCAGCGAAAAGCGCGCTCGACGGGTACGGGTCGAGCGGTCGGGTTGCGGTTCGATTTCACGCAGTGTGGCGGTCGTGCTCACTTGCGGATCAAGCTGACTGGCCACGGTGTACACCACATCGTCAGGCAACTGGTCAGCCAGCTGTGCTGGCATGTCGATCACCGCTTCCTTGATATCCGGGCGCGCCAGCGTGACCACTTCCTGCCCCGCCGTGACGACTTGGCCGGCTTCGACTTTCCACTCAGTGACCACCGCATCGTGATCGCTGCGCAGATCGCTATAGCTCAGTTGATCACGGGCCTGTTGCTCGGCAGCCTTGGCCTGATCCAGCGACGACTGAGCGGTTTTCAGGTTGGTCAGCGCGATGTCCAGTTGCGCCTGCGCGCCGACACCACGGTCAAACAGTTCCTGCTGACGGCGAGCATTGGCCTGCGCATTGATCCACTGCGCCTGAACATTGGCCAGATCACCCTGACGGCCACGCACATTGTTCTGCTGGTCGGTGGGATCGAGCGTGGCGAGCAGATCGCCCTTTTTCACCTCACTGCCCACGTCCACGTGCCGACTCGCGATACGGCCCGATACACGAAAGCCCAGCACGCTTTGATAGCGCGCCTCGATATTGCCGGCAAAGCGTCCAAAATCTTCCATCGACTCGGGTTTCGCTTCAACGAACACCACCGGCCGCACCGGCTCGGGCGGCGCTTCGTCCTTGCCGCAACCCGCCAGCAGCAAGCCACTCAGTACAACGCACGACAAACGCTTCATGGTTGCACCTTGGCATTCTGTGGCTGGGGTTGATCGGCGATTTCCACCTGCATGTCCGGGTGCAGCAACTGGCCGCCAGCGATCACTACTTTCTCTCCACCCTTGAGGCCATCACTGATGATCACGTGGGAGGTCAGGTAGCGTGCAACCGTGACACGGCGCAGATTGGCCTTGCCCTGCTCGTCCACGACCCATACGGCGGGCTTGCCGAGGTGCTCGCCAAGGTCTTTGGTCAGCGCCGACCACGGCAGCTCGACGCTGGCACTGGCAGGTTTGCTCAACGCAACGCTGACCACCGAACCCAGGTCCATGCCTTCGGGCAGCGGGTCCAGCGCGATCTTGACCTGCAGGGTGCCGGTTTGCGCCGACACCGCTGGCGTCACCTCACGCACCTTGCCGCTGACCTTGATGGTCGGATTGTCGAGCAGCGTCACCTGCACCGGCTCGTCGCCCGGCGGCTGCACGAACAGGGATTCGTAGACGTTGAATACCGCATCGCGCTCGCCATCACGCGCCAGATCGAAAATCGGTACGGTGGCCTGAACCACCTGCCCAACCTCGGCCTGACGTGCAGTGATCACCCCTGGAGCCTCTGCCACGAGGGCGGTGTAACTCAGTTGCTCGCGGGCGTTCGCCAGTTGCGCCTGAGCGGCTTTCAGCGAACTCTCGCTGCCACGCAGGGCCGCCTGTGCGGAGTCGTATTCACTCTGGCTGGTGTAACCCTTGGGCAGCAGTTTCTGCTGACGGACAAACGCGGCGCGAGTCTGACTGACACGTGCCTGCTCGGCCGCGACCGACGCCTGCGCCGAATCGACATTGATCTGCAGATCCTTGGGGTCGAGCCGTGCCAGTACCTGGTTCGCCTTGACCCGGTCGCCGACGTCCACGTAGCGCTGAATGATCTTGCCGTTGACCCGGAACGAAAGCTGCGTCTGCACCCGTGCCTGGATATCGCCGGTCAGCGCCACACTGGCGGCGAACTCGGCGGTTTTCACCGGTTGCACGTACACGCGGGGCAATTCAGGCGCTGCCGGTTTTTCCTCGCCGCAGCCGACCAGCACTGCCAGGGCAGCGGCAAGGCCGAGCGTAAACACATTTGAAGGACGAGCGGGCATGCAGACTCCTTTTGCGGATGCCGGGTGCAAGCGTGGGATCACGAGAGAACAACGTGAACATGCGACTGTTGGCGTGCGGGAGGGTTCCTTGGGGGCGCGCTCAAGCAGTAATGTTTGTGGTGTCGGGGCGGGATTTCTGATGCGGCCTCACACTACTTCAGCATGAGCAAGGCCGGGTTACGTGCACAGGTTGCAGACAACTGTCGTTTGCCGATGAAACAGACAGGCATGAGCCCGACAATCCTGTGTCCCATCAAACCCTGCTCTCAAGTGTCCCTCGCACTTGCTGCACGGTGGTCTGAGGCTGCAAGGGTCTCATTTCCAGTCTGCTGTGCATCGAGCCTGATCCCGCAATAGCGTCTGCATAGGAAGGTGGCGGATCATAGGGAGGTGGTGGGTCGTAGGAAGATGCCGGGGGTCTACGTGGCACAGCGTCATGCGTACTCGATGATGACGCAACAATATCGGAATTGAAGAATGAATCAGGCCTGGTCGATGACGGTGTTCTTTGAATGTTTCCAAACGAAGGTCGTGGTCGTCTACCCACTACTTTGACGGCTGTCGAAACACCCATTGATAGCAGGCCAGTGCCAACCAGAACGCCTGCGGCGATAAAAAGCTGCTTGGAGAGTTCGGGATTTGATTCTGCGACTACTCCGCCAGCAACCAAGCTCGTGGCACCAGAAATCATCAATAGCGCACCCGTAATAAAGCCCTTTGCCAGAAATCCAATATGCCCCGTCGGATCAATGCGGTTGACCGGATCCCCCATGCAGTAGGCATAGGCATTCAACCCACCCTCACCAAACGGGCTGTAAGTGTCTGGACTGTTGAAGCGCATCAACACCGGGTTGAAGGCTCGATACCCGTTGCCCAACAGGTAATGACCGGTAACTGGCTCGGGCTGTGCGCCTGTGAATCCCGGCAGTGCGGCGGTCTGGCAAGGCTCGCGGTGACCGTAAGGCGTATAGGCGATATCCGCTTGTTGTCCGGCGGCTGTTACGTGCAAAACGCTATTCCGGTTGTCAACGGCCATGAGCGTTGCACCACGCGCGTCTCCATCCTTGTGCAGTTGCGCCAACAGCTGACCACTGGCGTGAAAAAACGTCTGTTGCGCATCACCCTGAAGTTCGGTGGCCAGTCGTCCTGCGCAGTAAAACCGGTTCGCAAGCGCTTGGGCCAACGGGCTGAGTGAGGAACACGGTCCAGTGCATCGTAGGTATAGCGACAAAGAGTGGCCATGATCACGTCCTTGATGATTGAGGCTGCGCTCCCAGAGTGCGCCGACTCGGGACGCAAATCATCTGGCAAAAGTACCAGCAGACTGTCTCATGCGGCTCGCCGTTCGCCGCGCGAAGATGCAGCTTCGAATACATCGCGGGAACCCATCCGAATAGTAATCGCCCAATGGCTTCTCATAGAGATGGGGCGGTCAGACTCTGGTCTCCCGCAAGTCACGCACACCTGCGGACCGAAGTCGAAGACTACCGCCCACTTGCACTGCCACGCTGTGCATGACAGGACGAGGCGGCGGCGGAGGAAGAGCCGCTGCTGCAAGTTTGGCTGCGCGCTTTGCTGCTTCGGAGCGGAAAAAACTGTAACCGCGAAACCCAAGCGTCGGAATGCTCACTGACACCGCCAGCGTGGCCAGTGCTATTTGCACTGGAGAGTCCGCATCTACATTTCTGACAACGAACGCAGAGGTCCAGAGAACACCAGCGGTCATTGCACCTACTGCGACGGTAGCCGAAAGTTTCTCTGTTTTATTCGCCGGCCTTGTCTTGGGTTGCTGCGGCACTCCATCAATATGGACAGGTTTCACCTTTACCCCTTTGAACACTGCCTTAACTGAAGACCGAGCTATTGCCAGGCCAATACCGGCCGTCAGAATGCCAGCACCAATATAAATGGCCGATAACCAATCACCGAATTCATGTCCGCTTGGGTCACTTCGATTTACCGGATCCCCTGCACAATAGGCGTAGGCGTTTGGCCCGCCACGGTCAAACGGACTCAGATTATCCGGGCTGTTGAAGCGCTTCAAAACAGGGTTATAGGCACGATAACCATTACCCAGCAGATAATGGCCAGTGATCGGATCGGGTCGCTCGCCGTTGAACCCCTTCAGGTGATGTGCTGGCTGATAGTGGCCGTAAGGCGTGTAGACAAAAGCGTCTGTCTGATCAACTTTCACTGCACTGAGCACGCTGTTTTGCAGATCATTGGTCGTCAATGACACGCTGGAGGACTTGCCGACAACTGTTCGGCAGGCCAGCAATTGGCGATTGTGCTGAAAGAAACTGCGCTGTACACCACCTTGGGTTTCAGTGACGAGTACGTCAGCCTTGTAGAACACCTTTGAAATGGCTTCGGCGAGAGGGGTGCGGGTGGCAAGCCTGTCCAGCGGGTCGTAGCGGTAGAGGCAGAAAGTTGTGTTATGAGCCATGTCAGACGCCTACCCGGTTTGATATGCAAAGCATCGGTGCGAGCAGGCTGGCCTTGCTCACACCGTGATACTGAACCGCCGGGCGCCTATCGGCCACTCGCAGAACTGTCAGGTTTTCCGCAGCTTCAGGCACGACGGGCATTGATGGGAAACTCAACTGGCCACCTTGGACGTCAGTGAATAAATGGCTACGGTTACACCTATTCAGAGAAGTCGCTGTTGTATGCCCACCGTTAGATCAAGGAGTACTCAGAGCCCGATGAACTGACAGTGGTGATCGAATCTCTGGAGCCACTTCGCAAGACTCTGGCCAGGTGTTCAGCTCTTTTATGTAGCACATTTTGCCATGCCAGTTCTGCTGCTGCTTTCTCGCTGATAACCTGACGTGCTTCCGAACGTAGAGTGCCTGGAGCTGCAGTCAAGTGCGCCATTTGGATTTTTTCCAACTCAGTCTGAAACCGGATGCCTTTGGCCGTGCGAACGACAGTCTTGCTGCGCATATACTTCAAAAAATTTATATCAGAGGCCTCACTCACCAAGGCATTCAGCTCTGGGACCTTCGACATCTTTGAGATATCTTTTACGCTTAGGTAGCGTTGAATCCTGGCAAAAACCTCAACTGGCATATCAGTCAATGTCACTTGTGGTTCAAGGGACAGCCGTCTAGGCAGGCTGAGTAGTTCCACATTATTTTTGAGACCCGGCACTTCATGTACTTTACGTGTCAGACGGCTCCATCCCCCCTTCAACGCGCTCACCATGTTTACATGACCGCTCGGATCACTCCTGTTGACCGGGTCTCCTGCACAGTACGCATAGGCATTCAAGCCCCCCTTGCCAAACGGGCTAAGGTCGTCCGTGCCATTGAAGCGCATCAACACCGGGTTATAGGCACGATAACCATTACCCAGCAGATAATGGCCAGTGATCGGATCGGGCCGCTCGCCGTTGAACCCCGGCAGGTGATGTGCTGGCTGATAGTGACCGTAAGGCGTGTAGACAAAAGCGTCTGTCTGATCAACTTTCACTGCACTGAGCACGCTGTTTTGCAGATCATTGGTCGTCAATGACACGCTGGAGGACTTGCCGACAACTGTTCGGCAGGCCAGCAATTGGCGATTGTGCTGAAAGAAACTGCGCTGTGCGCCGCCCTGGGTTTCAGTGACGAGTACGTCAGCCTTGTAGAACACCTTTGAAATGGCTTCGGCGAGAGGGGTGCGGGCGGCAAGCCTGTCCAGCGGGTCGTAGCGGTAGAGGCAGAAAGTTGTGTTATGACCCATGTCAGACGCCTACCCGGTTTGATATGCAGAGCATCGGTGCGAGCAGGCTGAACCTCGCTCACACCGTTACACTGAACTGCCAGACACGTCTCGGCTACTGGCAGAAGTATCAGGTTGGCTTCAGCTCAAGGTGCGGCTACATCGTCCAGCGAGCGATCGAGCCGCGCTCTGGCGATGTCGATCAGATGGACCACCGAGAATGCCAGGTCGCGCTTCGCGCCGTTGAGGGCATCGCCGGATTCATAGGCAGCTGCGGAGGCGCAGCGCAGGATGTCACTGACCTGGATCAGGGTTTCTTCGAGCGACGTGTGGGGTGGTGCGGGGGTGGAGTTGATCATTGCTGTGGTCTCTATTGATAAGGCCACCTCGCATTCGCTGCTAAACGAAAAGGGTGGCGACTTTGACACGGGTTAGCAGACCGGTAGAGAACACGAAACCCGGCGCACCCGAAGGTGCCCCACGCAAAGCCGCCATCAAGCGGTTCTTGTATTCGTGACTCTGGACAGGCTGCTAAACCCGACCGCTGAAACTCAGCGACCGACGCAGCCTAGTGTCCAGAATTCATGCGCACAAGGGCCCGGGATTTTCTAGGAAAGTTCGTACTTGTGAAAGGGAAAGACCTGAAAGAATGGTCCTTCAAAAGTAGATTTTCGTTAGCTCAGGTTACACATCCGCCACAACATATCGGACGCAGAGCGTCCTGGGATGCATGCCCACGCGGAGCATGGGCACGATCGGCGTCAGGGTGATGATCGTCTCAGGACGCTCCGCGTCCGCTCTAGAATGCGACGCGGAGCGTCACGGGGGGGGCATGCCCACGCGGAGCATGGGCACGATCGGCGTCATGGTGATGATCGTTCCCACGCTCTGCGTGGTAACGCCGCTCAGGACGCTCCGCGTCCGGCCGTGCGGTGACGCAGAGCGTCGCCAGACACTTGTATCAACTCCCCGCGCCACTCTGCGCTTCTTCGAAGAAGTAATCCTTCCAGCTCGCCGCCTTGTTCTTCAATACGCCCAGTTCATGCAGCTTTTCGGCGTAGATGAAGGTGCGCTGCGGGGTGATGGTGAAGTCGATTTCCGGGTCTGAAACGATCTTCTCCACCAACGGCAACGGCAGCTTCGATTGCTCGACGCGGATGTAGGTCTGCGCCGCCGCTGGTTTGTCGGCCTTGATGATCTTCTCGGCCTCGGCCAATGCGTCGTAGAACGCTTTGTAGGTCTTGGGGTTCTCGTCGTGAAATTTCTCGGTGGTGTAGAGCACGTTGAACGTGGCCTGACCGCCCAGCACGTCATAAGAGCTGAGCACCTTGTGCACATTCGGGTTTTCCAGCGCCTGGTACTGGAACGGCGGGCTGGAGAAATGCGAGTTGATTTCCGAACCACCGGCAATCAGCGCGGCCGTGGCGTCAGGGTGCGCGAGGCTGACCGAGATGTTGTCGAATTTCTTGTAGTTGTCGTTACCGAACACCTTGGCGGTTTCGATCTGCAAGGTACGCGACTGGAAACCCACGCCCGCCGCAGGTACGGCGATGCGGTCCTTGTCGGTGAAATCCTTGATCGTCTTCACATTGGGATTATTGGTCAGCAGGTAGTTGGGCATCGATCCCAGCGAGGCGATGGCCTTCACGTTCTGCTTGCCCTTGGTGCGGTCCCATACTGTCAGCATCGGCGGCACACCAGCCGACACAACGTCCAGCGCGCCCGCCAGCAACGCCTCGTTCATGGCCGTGGCGCCGGAGATGCTGTTCCAGTCGACCTTGATGTCGAGCCCCTGCTCCTTGCCGTGTTTTTCGATCAGTTTCTGATCACGCACCACATCGAGAATCAGGTAACCGATGCCGAATTGCTGGGCGATGCTGATCTTGCCTTCTGCCTGTGCGCCGCCGCTGATCAATGCACCGAACAGACCGATTGTTGCCGCCAGTGCAGTCAGCACCGGACGCTTGAAAGGAGTTGCCATGGAGTGCTCGCTATAGTCGTTCTAAAAGTCGTTGGGTAGGTTGTTTCAGCGCTGCATGCCCCAGCGCTTGACGGTCAGGCGCTCGATGTTGGCGAACAGCAGGTTCTCCACCAGCAGGCCGATGAGGATCACGGCGGCCAGCCCGGCAAACACCTTGTCGGTGTACAGCTCGTTGCGGTTCTGGAAGATGTACCAGCCCAGCCCGCCTTTGCCGGAAGAGGCACCAAACACCAGCTCGGCGGCGATCAGCGTGCGCCAGGCAAATGCCCAGCCGATTTTCAAACCCGCCAGAATCGACGGCAGCGCCGCTGGAATCAGGATGTGCCAGACAAAGCGCAATCCTTTCAGTCCATAGTTGCGTCCCGCCATGCGCTGGGTTTCGGAAACACCCAGAAAGCCCGCGTAGGTATTGAGCGCCAGCGCCCACAGCACCGAATGCACCAGCACGAAAATCAGGCTGTTCTGCCCCAGTCCGAACCAGAGCAGCGCCAAGGGCAAGAGGGCAATGGCAGGCAACGGGTTGAACATGGCGGTCAATGTGCCGAGCAGGTCACGGCCCAGTTGGGTGGACACCGCCAGCGTGGTCAGGCCGAACGCCAGGACGATGCCGATCAGGTAACCCTGGATCAACACGGTCAGGGAAATCCAGACCTTGCCCGGCAGCTCTCCACTGACGATGCCGTCGTAAAAAGCGGCGGCGGTCTGCAAAAAGCTGGGCAGCAGCAGGTCGTTATTCTGAAGACGCGCAGCGAGTTCCCAGATCACGGCCAGCGCGATCATGATCACGGTCTTGCGCACCCAGCTCAGTTGCCAGATGCGCTGGGCCAATGGCAGGTCGCGGGCCAGGTCTTCTTGGGTGAAAGGCTGCAGCGTGACTTCGTATTCTTCGCGAACAGGAGGTGCGAGGCTCATGGTGTTCGGTTCCCTGATTGCTTGGGGGAAGCGCCTGTTCTGATCATGCCCATGCTCTGCGTCGGCTCGATCAGCAACGATCAGTACGCGATCCGGATGTCCTGAAAACTCAGTTCTTCATCGACCTGCCCCGCCTCGCCATCATCGAACAACAGGCGGTGAATACGCTGCGCGGTCTGTTGAAAACCGACGCCGCCGAGGCTTTTAAGATCGTATTGATGGCTATTGATTTCGGCACGCACGCGTCCCGGATGCGGTGAAAGCAACAGGATGCGATTGCCCACCACCAGCGCTTCTTCGATGGAATGGGTGACGAACAACAGGGTGAAGCGCACTTCGTCCCACAGCTCCAGCAACTCTTCCTGCATCTTGCGACGCGTCAGGGCATCGAGCGCGGCGAAGGGTTCGTCCATCAACAGGATTTTTGGCTGCATCGCCAGCGCCCGAGCGATGGCCACACGCGCTTTCATACCGCCGGACAAGGTGTGTGGATAAGCATCGGCAAAGGCGCTGAGCCCGACCTTCTCCAGGTAGTAACGCGCACGCTCCAACGCCTCTGGACGCTTCAAGGTGCGCGACGCCAGCAGCGGAAACATGACGTTCTCGATCACGGTTTTCCACGGCGGCAACTGATCGAACTCCTGAAACACCACAATGCGGTCAGGGCCGGGCTCGCGCACCTGATTGCCTGCCAGCCGGATCTCGCCTTCGCTGGGTCGGATGAAACCCGCCACCGCCTTAAGCAGCGTGGATTTGCCACAGCCCGACGGGCCGAGCAGGACGAAGCGGTCCGCCGGATCGACCTCGAAGCTGACCTGATGCGTCGCCCGCACCACGCGCTCGGGCGTGCGGTACTCAAGGCTGACGCCGCGAACCTGCAACAAGGCTTCAGGGGTGTGCTGAGCGGCCGGTTGCGATGGGGTGTTCTCGCTGGCCGTGTGGCCTTGCAGAGCAGCATTCATGAACGGTTCTCCATCAGAACGGCGCCGAGCCTTGAATGGTCGTGCGATGCAGCTTGCGTCGCAGATGCGCCGGGCAGCCCGCCGCCAGATGGATCAGCGAGCGGTTGTCCCAGAACACCATGTCGTTAGGCTGCCACTGATGGCGGTAGATATGTTCGGGGCGAACGCTGTGCGCGTAGATTTCGTTGAGAATCTGGCGGCTTTCGTCTTCCGGCAGGCCCAGAATGCGCGTGGTGAAGCCCTCACTGACGAACAACGCCTTGCGACCGTTTTCAGGGTGGGTGCGCACGATGGGATGGCTGACTTCCACAACCTGCGCCAGTTGCTCTGGGGTCAGGGTCGGACGCCAGTTGACGGCGTTATGGCCCTCTGAATAGCGCGCGGTATAGCTGTGAACGGCAGACCGCCCTTCGACCGCCTCGCGCAGGTGCTGCGGCAGCGTGTCCCACGCCTGATGCATGTTCGCGAACAGCGTGTCGCCACCTTCGCTGGGCAGTTCCTGCGCATACAGCATCGACCCCAGGCTCGGCAGTTCCTTGTACGACAAGTCCGAATGCCAATACTTGCCGGCGTCGCCCAGACCGACCGGCTGACCGTTCTCGACAATGTTGGAGACGATCAGGATTTCCGGGTGGTTGGCCAACAGGAACTGCTTGAGCACGTGGATCTGCAGCACGCCGAAACGGCGGCTGAAATCGATCTGCTGTTGCGGCGTGATGTGTTGGTCGCGGAACACGATGACGTGGTAATCGAGATGCGCCTGATGAACGCGCGCAAAGTCAGCGTCGTTCAATGGCCGGGACAAATCCAGCCCGACGATTTCAGCGCCCACCTTTTCGGCGAATGGACGCACGTCGAACGATTGCGAGGCCGCAGGGGCAGACGATGAAGCGAGGGAGGCTGCTGGCATGAGAACTCCGACTCCAGAATGTGGCTGAGACGAAGAACTGTATAGCTATAAGAAACGGATTTTAAATACCGTTAGGGAATATGCATAGCGCGGAATGGGATAGCGCGCAGGCAAGGGCCGGACGCGGAGCGTCCTGAGAGGCGTTACCACGCAGAGCGCTCATCGTTATACACAAGTCTGCCCCAACACTGATCGTGCCCATCGCTCCGCGTGGGCATGCATCCCGTGACGCTCCGCGTCACAAATGGCACAGACTGAGGATTCAGTGAGCCGAGCGCATGACGTGAATAACGCTGGAGCCTGGGCACACATCTGCGCCACATTCGAGAGCGGACGCGGAGCGTCCTGAGCGGCATTCCCACGCGGAGCGTAGGAACGATCATCAGCGTGGGAACGAGCGTGAATCTGGAACCCTGATCGTGCCCATGCTCCGCGTGGCATGCAGCCCGTGACGCTCCGCGTCACATTTCATGGCTCACATAAATGTGTCACAGGCGATACATCCAGTTGTAAGAACGGCTTGTTAGCGTCAGCGCCTTCTTTCAATTGCGTGCAGGACAGCAATATGCCGAGCGTCAAACCCACCGCCCATGTCATGGTATCGACGTTGATACTTTCGCTGCTTGCAGTTTCGGTACACGCAGCAGGCAGGTCAGGGGATGACCGCATCAACGGCGTTGACCTGCTGTCCGGCTTCAACACCCTGTGGACGACAGGTCCAACCTGGGACACCGGCACGCCGACCGCTCTGGGTCAGAGCCTGCTCAGGCGCAACCTGCAACTGGTGCTCGACCGCGCCAACTCGCGCACGCTTGCGCAGGAAACCGCTGCGTATTTCGATGACCGTCGCGACCAGAGCTACAGCGCCATCAGCGGCCTGGGCTCGTTGAGCGATGCGTACAAGGCTGGTTCCGGCGCCTTCACCACGATTACCCAGTTCGACGACACCAACAAGACCGTCAAATACGACGACAAGGGCAACGGCGCGGGCAGTTCGGCTTCGGCGCTGGGCAAGGTGGTCGATCTGGTCGGCGCGGTGCGTAACGACGCGTCCACCACACCAGCCAAATCCCATTATCAGTACCCACGTCCTTGGCGTCAGACGCTGGACGGCCAGAACCTCGAATTCGTGGTGCAACCGTCACTGCGTCCTGCCAAGAGCACCACGCCTGCCAGCGATGCGGGCTTCCCGAGTGGCCACACCAACGCCGCGTACCTGTCGTCCATCGCCCTCGCCTACGCGATTCCCGAGCGCTACAGCGAACTGATGCTGCGTGCCTCGGACATTGGCGACAACCGCATCGAAGCCGGCATGCACTCGCCCTTCGACGTGATGGGCGGGCGCATCACGGCCACTTATTTCGCCATCGACAACCTGTCCAACCCGGCCAACACCCAACTGCGCGCCGACGCCCGTGCCCAGGCGCTGGCGTACTTCACCGCGCAGTGTGGCGGCGACGTGAATAACTGCATGGCGAAGATCGATCCGGCTACCGACCGCACGTCCCAGCACGCGCAGGACAAGGCGCTGTACACCTCACGCATGACCTACGGTTTCAGCCCGGTCGGCCCGACCAACCTTGCGCCCGTGGTGCCGGTCAACGCTGAAGTGCTGCTGGAAACCCGCTTCCCGTACCTGGACGCCAGCCAGCGCCGCGAGATTCTGGGCACCACCGAGATTTCTTCGGGTTACGCAGTGATCGATCAGTCCAATGGCTACGGCCGTTTGAACCTCTACGCCGCAGGTGACGGTTATGCCGCGTTCAACTCCAATGTCACGGTCAACATGAACGCCAGCCAAGGCGGATACAACGCCATCGACGCCTGGCGCAACGACATCTCGGGCACAGGCGGCCTGATCAAGAACGGCACTGGCAACCTGATACTCACCGGCAACAACACCTACTCGGGCGGCACTGTGATCAACGGCGGCGTCCTGACCGGTCACGCCCAGTCGTTCGGCAGCGGGACGATCACCGACAATGCGACGCTGGTGCTCGATCAGTCGACCAATGACACCTTCAGCAACGCCATTACCGGCAACGGCGCATTGATCAAACAGGGTGCAGGCTCGCTGAACCTGACGGGCAACAGCAGTCTGTCCGGCGCGACCACTGTGCAGGCCGGGCGACTGGCGGTGAACGGCAACCTCGGCAACTCGGTCGTGACCGTGAACTCCGGTGCAGTGCTGGGCGGCAATGGCTCGGTGGGCGGTATCAACGCGGCTTCAGGCGGTGTCGTCGCACCGGGCAATTCGGTGGGCCAGTTGAACGTCAACGGTAACGTCAACTTCGCGCAGGGCTCGGTCTATCAGGTTGAGTCAGATGCGGCTGGCAATGCCGACCGCATCGTCGCCACAGGCCGCGCCACACTGAACAACGCCACCGTTTCGTTGGTCGAGGGCGGCAACTGGGTCGCAGCAAGCCGTTACTCGATTCTCTCGGCAGCGGGCGGTATCAGCGGTACGTTCAACAACGTACAGTCGAACTTCGCGTTCCTGACGCCCACCCTCAATTACACCGCGACCGATGTCGGCCTGACGCTTGATCGCAACGCGCAGAGCTTCGCCAGCCTGGCGACCAGCCGCAATGCTCGAGCCGTCGCTCAGGGCCTGGACAGCGCAGGCGCAGGCAACGCGTTGTGGAGAAGTGTCGTACAGGCCGATGCGGCAACGGCACAGGCCACCTTCAACGCTCTGTCCAATGAACTGCATGCCTCGACTCAGTCTGCGCTGATCGAAGACAGCCGTCTGGTGCGCAACGCCATCGCTGACCGCCTGCAGCAATCGCAATCGACGCAAGCATCCGGCGGTGCTTCGCAAACCCTGGCAGGCGATGCCTCGCGCGGTCTGGTCTGGACGCAGGCCATCGGCGCAACCGGCAAGACCGACAGCACGGATGACGCTTCGGGTCTGGACAGCCACACCAGCGGCCTGTTGTTCGGTGCCGACGTGCCGGTCAACGACACCTGGCGTGTCGGTGCGCTGGCCGGTTTCAGCCGCAGCAGCTTCGACCTGCGCCATGCGTCTGGCTCCAGCGACAGTGACAACTATCACCTGGGTATCTATGGCGGCGCAAAATGGGGCCAACTGGGCCTGCGTCTGGGCGCCGTGCGGACCTGGCATGATCTGACGTCCAAGCGCACCCTGGACCTGCCGGGCTCTTCCGAGCGATTCAAGCAGGATTATCAGGCGGCGACCAATCAGGTATTCGGCGAACTCGGCTATGCCATCGAACTGGGCAACGCGCAGCTCGAACCCTTCGCCAACCTCGCCCACGTCAGGCTGGACACCGACGGTTTCGACGAAAACAGCAACGCCATCAGCCTGCGCAACAAGTCCGAGGAGAACCACATCACGTTCAGCACTCTCGGCCTGCGGGCAGCCACGCACATGAACGTGGGCAGCGTCGACGTCAAACCCAACGCCACCGTCGGCTGGCGCCGTGCATTCGGCGACGTGACACCCGAAAGCCGCGCAGCCTTCAGCGGCGGCGACACCTTCGCACTGTCCGGCGCACCGATTGCGCGTAATGCTGCGGTGCTGGGAGCGGGTGTGGACCTGGGGTTGAGTGAAACGCTGAGCGTGGGCGTGAGCTACAACGGACAGATCGGCAGCGACACGACCGATCAGGCGTTGAATGCGCGGGTGACGTTGGCGTTTTGAGGGGTGGGCTGACTGTTATTCGCCAGTCAAAAGCCAGGAATGATTAGGCCACATCATTCTGCGTCCGCTCTGGAATGGGACGCAGAGCGTCCCGGGCTGCATGCCCACGCGGAGCGATGGGCACGATCAATATCATGTGATGATCGTTCCTACGCTCCGCGTGGGAATGCCTCTCAGGACGCTCCGCGTCCGGCCGTGAGGTGACGCAGAGCGTCGCGGGCACGATGTCGGGCGATCAATACCAGCGCTGGACATCAATCAAACCAACCTGTCCCTGATAATCCCGGGCACTTGAGTATCGCCAGTGCTCACCGACATCTACATACCCCCGCTTGACCGGGTTGTGGTGGATGTAGTCGAGTTTCTGCCGCATCACGTCTTCACTCCAGATGACCTCTGCGTGGGTGCCTTCCTGCCAGACCTGATAAACCCTGTCTGCCTTATACGCACGTTTCGTAAAGCGTAATCGCTCAAGCACACGCTCTGCGTTGCTCCTCTCCAAATGATCGACGATCCGTCTCGCGGTGAAGGATTTGAAGCTGCGAACGCAACTGCCAGATCTTGTGCCTGAGCCACATAGTGCAGATGGTTCTCCAGAATCACATACCCGAACAGTTGCATTCCCTGCTCATTCTGCTGATAGCGCCACGCGTCCAACAGAATGCCCACCAATTCAGGCCGGGTGAATAAGGGCTGCCACTCCACAATTGTGCACGTCAGGAAATGAGGTTTGTCAGGTTCAGTGATGGTGTAGCGGCTTCGGGCCATCGATTCGTCCTTGAGTCAGCAGACGGGGAGTCTGATGACACAAGGCTAACGTCCATTTCCACGAGAGAGGAACGAGCAAGGTGTTACGAGGTTTTGTTCAGCTTCGGGCCTACGCCGGGACGCGGAGCGTCCTGAGAGGCATTCCCACGCGGAGCGTGAGGAACGATCAGCGGTCTCAAGCACACTGATCGTTCCCACGATCAACAATCAGAACGCTGGCAGTACCGCGCCGTCGTACTTCTTGTTGATGAAGTCTTTGACTTCCTGACTGGTCAGGGCCTTGGACAGTTTCTGGATGGCGTCGCTGTTTGCGTTGTCTTCGCGGGTAACCAGGAAGTTCACGTACGGCGAATCGGCACCTTCGATGATCAGGGCGTCTTTCTGCGGATTGAGTTTGGCTTCCAGCGCGTAGTTGGTGTTGATCAACGCCAGGTCAACCTGACCCAGTGCACGCGGCAGTACGGCCGATTCCAGTTCGCGGAATTTCAGTTTCTTCGGGTTGGTGGCGATGTCTTTCGGCGTAGCCAGTGCGTTGGTCGGGTCTTTCAGCGTGATCAGACCGTTCTTCTGCAGCAGGAGCAGTGCGCGACCGGCGTTGCTGCCTTCGTTCGGAATGGCAACGGTTGCGCCTTCAGGCAAGTCGGCAATGCTCTTGTATTTTTTCGAGTAGCCGCCGAACGGTTCGACGTGTACGCCAACACCTGTCACGAGGTTGGTGCCCTTGCCTTTATTGAAGCCATCCAGGTAAGGCTTGGTCTGGAAGTAGTTGGCGTCCAGACGCTTCTCGCTCAACTGCACGTTCGGCTGAACGTAGTCAGTGAAGACCTTGATTTCCAGGTCCACACCTTCCTTGGCCAGCGTCGGCTTGATCAGCTCAAGGATTTCCGCGTGCGGCACAGGCGTGGCGCCCACGACCAGTTTTTCACCGGCGTGCGCCAGGCCAATCGAGAAAGCAGCCGCCAGAGCGGTCATCAACAACGTCTTTTTCATGCAATGTCCTTAGCGAATCCGTAAGCGTCACAAAAAATGACGCCTTTTCAGTGGTTTGCCGCGGCGCTATCCCGTGCTGCGACATCATGTGGACATTACCGAGATTTGTTATTCCGAGAAAATACTTTTTAAGCAAATGCTTATGCTTTTTTTCTCGAAGATGTCTTCCAACTCATTTGCAGCGCTCTGCAACAAGGGTTATGCCGGGTTTTGCTCAAGTCGGTCCGCGACCGTTTCCAGTAACTGCCTGAGTGCCGCAAGCTGGCCGGGATTGTTTTCGGCGAGCAGCCTGCGAGCCTGATGCTCGATCTGTTTCAGCGGGCTGGCGAGTTCGGGCAGGTGAATGTCTTCAGGTTGAATCTCATCGCCCTGGCTGACCAACAGCGCAAAATGAATGACGTTCTCAAGCTCTCGCGTGTTGCCGGGCCAGCTATAGGCTTCCAGCGTTTTCTGCGCGGCCTCGCTGACCAACTGGACAGGCAGGTTCAGACGCTGGCTGTAGATGCCGACGAAATACTCGGCCAACGGCAGGATGTTGCCGGGCTGCTCGCGCAACGCCGGCAGGTCGAGCTTGCCTTCGCGCAGGTAATGGTAGAGCCGCTCATTGAATTTTCCGGCCGCCACGGCCTGGGCCAGATCGATACTGGTGGCTGCCACCAATCGCACATCCACAGGGCTTGGCTGATGCGCGCCGACTCGGGTGACTTCATGATTTTCCAGCGCCGCCAGCAACTTCACCTGAATGGGCAGCGGCAAGTCGCCGATTTCGTCCAGGTACAGCGTGCCGCCGTTGGCCGAACCGAACCAGCCTGCGCGGCTGCTCACCGAGCCGCTGTGTGCGCCTGCCGCGTAGCCAAACAGCTCGGCGTCGGCATAGGTCGGGCTGATGGCGCCGCAATTCACGGATACGAACAGGCCGGAGCGATCACTGCCGCGATGAATATGCCGTGCCAGCAACTCCTTGCCCGTTCCCGACTCACCGCGTATCAACACGGGCAACGAACGCGGCGCCAGCAACTCCATCTCTTCGCGCAACTGGCGCGAACGCGGGTCGATGAAGACCAGCGCCTTGGCACGAATGCTCAGTGGGCTTTTGTCGGAATCGGGGAAGGTCAGCAGCGGCTGACCGAAGGTTTCGTGAAGGCTCATGACGCACTCCCGCCCGAGCCG
Source organism: Pseudomonas sp. AC016 (assembly GCF_979253365.1). Classification (NCBI taxonomy): domain Bacteria; kingdom Pseudomonadati; phylum Pseudomonadota; class Gammaproteobacteria; order Pseudomonadales; family Pseudomonadaceae; genus Pseudomonas; species Pseudomonas sp. AC016. The sequence goes on along the minus strand of NZ_CEEDCC010000001.1, from coordinate 3,602,206 downwards.
CTCACGGTCTCAGGCGTTAAAAAAACGGGGCCGGATGGCCCGCAATACAAGGCAATCCGGTCATGCGCGACGACGCGCGTGTTGCTCCAGACGATTTTGCAGACGGTACAGATATGCGAACCCTTGCTCCCAGCGTTGATGGCCGGACTTGACGTTGATGTGCCCGGCTTCGCTCAGAAAACCCAGTTCAGCGCCCCAGTGACGGGCCATTTCCATCGCGCGTTGCGAGCTGACGGCCGGGTCGTTGTCGGAGCTGACAATCTGGGTCGGAAACGGCAGCAGGTCGGTGGGTATCGGTGAGAAATTGCGCAACGCAGGCGGGCAGTTCGGACGATCCACGTCGGCAGGCGCGACCAGCAGCGCGCCCTGCACCTGACGCAGCGTCTCCAGCGGAGCCAGTTGCGCCCAGTGCGCGACGGTGACGCAACCCAGGCTGTGAGCGATCAGGATCACGGGCGTATCTTGTGCAGCAATGGTGCGCTGCAATTCACCCACCCAGTCTTCACGGCGCGGCTTGAGCCAGTCGGCCTGCTCGACGCGCGCGCTGTTGGGCAGACTGTTCTGCCAGTGGGTTTGCCAGTGATTATCAGGGGATCCCTGCCATCCTGGCAGGATCAGATACCGGATCGACTCGTTATGCATGGATTCGCCTCCTGCACGTATGCGTTCATGGGGCGAGTATAGGGATGGAACATATATTCGTTAAGGAATAAGAAGATATTTATTAATTCCCAAAAAGAATATAAAGCTCAAAGCAAAAAAAGGACCGCTCCCTGCCTTGAAGGAACGGCCCTGAATAAAAAACTAGATTGAGCGAAGGTTAACCAATCTTTGTGACAACTGTGCGACGCCGCATCAGGTGGCTGGAACGGAACGGGTGCCCGGTACGATGTCATCCACGATCAGCGGATCGTCTTTCTGGGTGACTTCACGCGCCACGGTCCACACCACAAAGGCTGCAATGATGTCGAAGATCGCCAGCACGACGAACAGCGGGCTGTAGCCGATCTTGGTGACCAGCACACCGAACACCATGGTGAATGCCGCTGCGCCAAGGAAGCCGAACATGCCGCCCATGCCGGTGGCTGTCGCGACTTCGTTTTTGCCGAACGAGTCCGAGGTGATGGAGTACAACGCGCCCGACAGGGTCTGGTGCGCGAAGCCGCCGATGCACAGCAACGCGATGGCGGTGTAAGGGCTTGCAACCAGCCCGATGCACGCCGGGCCGATCATGCAGAAGCAGCCGAACAGCATCACCATCTTGCGCGAGGTGAACAGCGAAACCTTGCAGTACTTGTGGAACAGCGGGCTGAGATAGCCGCCCAGCACGCAGCCGATGTCTGCCGCCAGAAAGGGCAGCCAGGCGAACATCGCGACTTCCTTGATGTTCATGTGTCGCTCGGTCATCAGGTACAGCGGAATCCAGGCATTGAACGTTTGCCAGGCAGGCTCGGACAGAATCCGCGCCGAGGCGATGGCGTAGAAGTTGCGATTCCTGAACAGTTTTTTCCAGCTGCCCTTCTGCGCCGGAGCGTCCTTGAGACGTGCTTCCTGACCGCTGAGGATGTAATCACGCTCGGTGTCGCTCAGGCGTTTCTGATCACGAGGGTGCTTGTACAGCAGCAACCACAGGCCGCTCCAGATAATGCCCAGTCCGCCGACGATCAGGAACGCCAGTTCCCAGCCGTTGTGCAGGATGGCCCACACCACCAGTGGTGGCGCCAACAGGGCGCCGAAGGACGAGCCGATGTTGAACCAGCCGATGGCGACCGAGCGCTCCTTGGCCGGAAACCATTCGGTGGTGGCCTTGACGCCCGCAGGCAGCCCCGCTGCCTCGGTCAAGCCGAGCAGACCGCGAAAGATCGCCAGACTCTGCCAGCCGGTGGCAAACGCAGCCGCCGCGCAGGCTGCAGACCAGGCCACGGCAAAGATCGCAAAACCCATTTTGGTGCCGATGGCGTCGATGATATAGCCCGCAACCGGCTGCATCAGGGCGTAGCACATCTGCCAGGCGACCACGATGTGAGCGTACTGCTCGGTCGAGATGCTCAGCTCACTCATGAGCGTCGGCGCTGCGACAGACAACGTATTGCGAGCGAGGTAGTTGACGACCAGACCGGCTGTAACCAGCCCGACCATCCACCACCGAATGCCTTTTACTTTCATCTCTTCACCCTGCTTATTCTTGGATTGGCGACGAGCGTCCCGCAGCCTTGACCGAGGGGCGGCTGGATTTTGTAACGTCAGGTTACTGAAGCTGAAAAGGTTTTATGCATGCATAGTCGGCGGATTACGGCTTTTTTGCCGCATTTTTCGCACCATGATGAGTGATCCCTGGACGGGATGTGAGCGCTGGACATGAGCTTTGTTACTCTTTGAATTATTTTTATGGTTGTAATTTTTGAAAGCCGTACGTTGTCGTACAACACGGCGCATTTATAGTCATTTGCCATGAGCGTGTCAAATGCCGAACACCACTGTGAGCAACGTTCTCTATAGGAAAATCACTCAACGAGCTGAACAGCCAAAAGCCAGTCATACGATGACAAGAGGTTTTCACGCATAGCCGATTGCCACTGCGTGCACAGCGCTGCATTCAGTCAGGCAGTACTTGCAAAAGTGTCACAAAAGCTTCCATTCTCTGTATGCAGCGTCAGGCAAAGGAGTTGCCCATTGATGCCTTGTCGGCAAAGACCGACGTTGAATGCCAATCGAAGACAGGAAGGGTCGCCCGCATGCCTGAGCCAAGCAGCCTCGCCAGCTGGACCCGTTCGCTGCGCAAGCAACTGGATGCGCTTGGCCTGAACAGTGACGACTTGTGCCAGGCAGCGGGAATCGATACGCCGCGGCTCAATGATCCCGATGCCAGCTTTGCAGCAAGCTCCACTGCGAAGCTCTGGCGACTGGCTGTGCAGGCCAGCGGCGATCCGGCGCTGGGGTTGCGGGTTTCACGCTTTGTCAGCCCCACCACTTTTCATGCGCTGGGTTATACGCTGGTGGCCAGCGGCTCGCTGCGCGAAGTCTTTGAACGCATCGTGCGCTATCACTCGATGGCCGAAGATTCACTTGAACTGGATTTCAGAGCCGCGGGCGAGCGTTACGAATTTCGCTTTACGGCACCCGCTTCCTGCCAGTCAACGACGCATGAATTACTGGATGCCTTCGCCGCCATTTATGTACGCACCTGCCGCAACCGGCTGGGCAGAAACTACGCACCGCTGGCCGTTCACCTGCAACGTCCACAACCTGAAAATCCGCAGCCCTGGCATGAGCTGTTTCGAGCGCCACTGTTTTTCTCGGCGTCGGAGAATCGGCTGGAATTTGCCTGCGACGACTTCGACAGTCACCTGGACGAAAACCCGATCGTGCTGACCGAACAGATGCCCAGCGCAGAACCCTTGCCATCGCTGATCTGGGAGCAGCGTGTACGCTCGGCCATCGAAACCCTGCTGCCATACGGTGAACCCTCGGCCGAGAGCATCGCCGAAGCCCTGCACCTGACCCCGCGCAGCCTGCAACGGCACCTGGCCGACGAAGGCTGCCGCTATGATTTGCTGCTCAATCAGTGCCGCCAGAACCTGGCGCTGATGCACATGAGCGACCCGCACAGCTCGTTGAGCGAGGTCGCCTACCTGCTGGGTTTCGCCGACACCGACAGCCTGAGCCGCGCCTTCAAACGCTGGACCGGCATGACGCCGGGGCAGTACCGAAGTGACTTGATACGCTGACGAGACGTTTCTGCGCCCGAACCGAAATATCCGCACGATGATGATTGATGCATGCCCACGCGGAGCATTCATCGTTATACACAAGTCTGCCTCAACCCTGATCGTGCCCATCGCGTGGGCATGCATCCCGTGACACTCCGCGTCACAAATGGCACAGATTGCGGATTAAGTGAGCCGAGCGCATGACGTGGATAACGCTGGAGCCTGGCCACGCATCTGCGCCACATTCGAGAGCGGACGCGGAGCGTCCTGAGTGGCATTCCCACGCGGAGCGTAGGAACGATCAGCGTGATCTCAGGCACGCCGACCATGCCCATGCTCAGCGTTATACCCGAGTCTTGCCGCCTCCCACGGGGTATGCATTCAGTCAGTCACGTTCGTTTTGGCCCCCGTTTTGCGCGTCTTGCGGACTTGTGTATAACGATGAGCGCAGAGTATCGGCACGATCAGCGTCGGGCGCACCTTCAACACACGGCGCTGGCCTTGGAGTAATTAGCCACCTTGCGCAGCTTCTCCACTTCAAAGACCTCCAATTGCCCCTCCCCCAAACGCACGATCTTGCGCTGATGCAGGTCCTGCAGCACGTCGAGCAAAACGGCCGGAGAAAGATCCTCAGGCGGCTGGATTTCGTCCATCGTCACCAGACGCCGCGCATGGCTGAGACTTCCATAGCCTTCGGACAGCATCAGCAGGCGCCACGCAACCCAGTGCCGGGCGGGCAATCGGACCATCTCCTCGGAAGGCGGAATCGGCAGGCCCAGCTTGTGACTGAGCAGAGTGGCAAACGGGCGCCAGTACTGCGGATACTGATCGAGCAGCTCCATGAGCACGCGCTGGGGCACATGCAGAAAGATCGTCTGCTCCCGTGCCACCACATCGAACCTGCGCGGCAGCCCGTCGAACAACGACACTTCTCCAAACCAGCAAGGCAGGCGAATGGGTTCCAGACGCGGCACCAGACGCTGATCAGCAGCAGGGCCGACACGCACACCGCCCTCGACCAACACGTAAAGACCGCACGCCGGGTCGCCTTTTTTGAACAGTGCCTTGCCGGGCGTCTTGCGAATCTGGAAAGCGGCGTCCAGCAGGCTATCCTGCAAACCGGCAGGTAGATTGGAAAACCAGTAATCGGACAGCAATCGTGACCGCCATAACGTTCCATTTGTCATATTTGCTCCCTTGTTTTTCAGGCAGTCGTATTGCAAAGGCGATACGGTAATCAACCCGGATCAGCGCTTCAGGCAGGAATAATAATGAAAAACCTTGTCGATCATCTCAGCCAATACGCTTCCTATCACCGCGACTCACGCAATATCGTGACCCACTTCATAGGTATCCCGCTGATTGTTCTGGCGGTGGCCGTACTTTTGTCCCGGCCGGGCTGGTCAGTGGGCGGCATCTGGCTATCGCCCGCAGCACTGGTGACGTTGGCCTCGACCGTGTTTTACCTGCGACTGGACCGGGTGCTCGGCGTGGTGATGGCGGTACTTTTGCTGCTGTGCATCTGGGCAGGTGCGAATCTGGCGCAACAGACGACGATGGTCTGGCTGAGTGCAGGCGTGGGGCTGTTTGTCGTTGGCTGGATCATCCAGTTCATCGGTCATTACTACGAAGGCCGCAAACCGGCATTCATCGATGACGTGACCGGCCTGATCATCGGCCCGCTGTTCGTGGTGGCGGAACTGGCGTTCCTGATGGGCCTGCTGAAACCGTTGCAGCACGCCATCGAAGAACGTGCAGGCCCGGTGGGGCGTAACGTGCGCAAGGCTGCGGTTTAACTAACTGGTGATGATCGTTCCTACGCTCCGCGTGGGAATGCCTCCCAGGACGCTCTGCGTCCGCTCTTGAATGTAACGCAGAGCGTCACGGGCGGCATGCCCACGCGGAGCAATGGGCACGATCAGTACCGGGTCGTTCGAACAAGCACGATCAGCCCGACTGCCTTACAACTTCTGCCAGACCTTGGGCTTGAAGAACAGGGTCTCACCCCGCGCCAGGCCCACAAGGCTGTCGTGATCCTTGACCACTTCAGCCTCGATCAGCTCGCTCTGCCCTTCGACCTTGAGCGTGACCCGCGTGGTGGCGCCAAGCGGGCGGATGTCGCGGACTTCAGCGGCGTGGTGGTCTTCCAGTTCCTGGCGTGACAACGACACTTCATGCGGGCGGAACAGGACGTGGCCTTCATCACCCAGGCTCAAGCGATTGGAGTCGCCGAGGAAGTGATACACGAAGTCGTTGGACGGGTTTTCATACACCTCGCCCGGCGAGCCAATCTGTTCGATCACGCCCTTGTTCATCACCACGATGCGGTCCGCCACTTCCATGGCTTCTTCCTGATCGTGAGTCACGAAGACCGAGGTCAGGTTGATGTCTTCGTGCAGACGCGCCAGCCAGCGACGCAGCTCCTTGCGGACCTTGGCGTCCAGCGCACCGAACGGCTCGTCCAGCAGCAGCACCTTGGGTTCCACAGCCAAGGCGCGGGCCAGCGCAATACGCTGGCGCTGACCACCGGAAAGCTGCTCCGGATAGCGGTCGGCCAGCCAGTCCAGTTGCACCATGTTCAACAGCTCATGAACCTTCTCGGCAATCCGCGTCTCGTTGGGACGTTCGCGCTTGGGCTTCATGCGCAGGCCGAACGCGACGTTGTCGAACACGGTCATGTGCCGGAACAGCGCGTAATGCTGAAACACGAAACCGACGTTGCGATCACGCACGTCATGGCCAGAGACGTCTTCACCGTGGAACACGATGCTGCCGGCGTCCGGGGTCTCCAGGCCTGCGATGATGCGCAGCAAGGTGGTCTTGCCGCAGCCTGACGGGCCGAGCAAAGCGACCAGTTCGCCACTCTGGATGTCCAGATTGATGCTGTTCAAGGCCTTGAAGGCGTTGAAGTTCTTGCTGACGTTACGGACTTCGATCGACATGATTATTCCTCCGCCGCGTTATGGCGCAGACGGTTAATACGGGATTCGCTCCACTGCTTGAGCAGCAGGATGAACAGCGCAAGGATCAGCAACAGGCTCGCCACTGCAAAGGCGGCAACGTGGTTGTATTCGTTGTAGAGGATCTCGACGTGCAGCGGCAGCGTGTTGGTAACGCCGCGAATGTGGCCGGACACCACCGACACCGCGCCAAACTCACCCATCGCCCGTGCGGTACACAGCACCACGCCATAGATCAGGCCCCACTTGATGTTCGGCACCGTGACATGCCAGAACATCTGCCAGCCGTTGGCCCCCAGCAGACGCGCCGCCTCTTCTTCCTGCGTGCCCTGCTCCTGCATCAGCGGGATCAGCTCACGCGCGACGAACGGCACGGTGACAAAGATGGTTGCCAGCACGATGCCCGGCAGCGCGAAGACGATCTGGATGTCGTGATCCTGCAGCCATGGCCCGAACAGGCCCTGCGCGCCGAACATCAGCACGTAGACCAGACCGGCAATGACCGGCGATACCGAGAACGGCAGATCGATCAGCGTGACCAGAATGCTCTTGCCACGAAACGAATACTTGCTCACGCACCACGCGGCGCTGACGCCAAACACAAGGTTGAGCGGCACCGAGATCAGCACGGCAATGACCGTCAGCTTGAGCGCCGACAGCGCGTCCGGCTCGAGCACCGCCTCGAAGAATGCGCCCAGACCGTTTTTCAGGCCTTGCGAGACCACGATGAACAGCGGCAGCCCCAGAAACAGGGCGAAGATCAGCCAGCCAAGGCCGATCAGGATACGACGCGCTACCGCATTGCCACGACGTGCGTCGTTGGCGGAGGCTGCAGCGGATACCGATGAATAAGACATGCTCGCCTCCTCAGGATGGGGTTTCAATGCGCCGCTGCAGCAGGTTGATCAGCAGCAGCAGAATGAAGGAAACCACCAGCATCAGAACGCCAATGGAAGTCGCACCGGTGTAGTCGTACTGGTCGAGCTTGACCATGATCAGCAAGGGCATGATTTCGGTTTTCATGGGCATGTTGCCCGCGATGAAGATGACCGAACCGTACTCCCCCACACCGCGAGCGAAGGCCAGCGCGAAGCCGGTCAGCCACGCAGGCAGCAGCGCCGGCACGAGAATGTGGCGAAACACCTGCAGCGGACGGGCACCCAGGCAGGCGGCGGCCTCTTCGACTTCACGCGGGATATCGGCCAGCACTGGCTGAACAGTGCGCACCACGAATGGCAGCGTCACGAAGGTCAGCGCCAGGGTGATACCCAAGGGGGTGTAGGCGATCTTGAAACCCAGATCAGTGGCGAACTGCCCGACCCAGCCATTGGGCGCATACAGCGCTGTCAGGGCGATACCGGCCACGGCGGTCGGCAGGGCAAAAGGCAGGTCGATCATCGCATCGATGATCTTGCGTCCGGGGAAGGTGTAACGCACCAGCACCCATGCCAGCAGCGTACCGATCACGCCGTTGATGACAGCTGCGTAGAACGCTGTGCTGAAACTCAACTTCAGCGCCGCCAGTACGCGAGGTGCGGTGATGATGGTCCAGAACTGATCCCAGGTGAGCTGTGCGGCATGTACGAACATGGCGGCCAGCGGTATAAGCACAATCAGACTGAGGTACACCAAGGTGTAGCCCAGCGTCAGCCCGAAGCCGGGTATGACGGGGGAGATACGACGCGACATAGAAGTCCCTGGTTTTACTTGCACGAAGCCCGGACGTCGATCCGGGCTGTTTTACCATCACTGCGATACGCGCCCGTTGAGGGCTGCGCGGTATCGTCATGCGGTTTATTGCGCTTGATAAATCTGGTCGAACACGCCGCCGTCGTTGAAGAACTTCGGCTGCGCAGTCTTCCAGCCGCCGAAGTCTTTGTCGATAGTCACCAGATCCAGTTTCGGGAATTGCTTCTCGTATTTGGCGGCGATCTCTTTATCACGCGGACGATAGAAGTTTTTCGCCGCAATTTCCTGACCTTGTTTGCTGTACAGGTGTTTCAGGTACTCGGTCGCGACGGCGGTGTTGCCTTTCTTCTCGGCATTCTTGTCGACGACGGCGACGGGCGGCTCGGCCAGAATCGACAGCGACGGTACGACGATGTCGAACTTGTCTGCGCCACCGTCTTCCTTCAGCGCCAGGAACGCCTCGTTTTCCCACGCCAGCAGCACATCACCCTGACCGTTGTTGACGAAAGTGATGGTCGAGCCGCGCGCGCCGGTGTCCAGAATTGGCACGTGCTTGAACAGGGTCTGAACGTATTCCTTGGCCTTGGCTTCGTCGCCCCCGCCCGCCTTCAGGCCATAGGCCCAGGCAGCCAGGAAGTTCCAGCGCGCGCCGCCCGAGGTTTTCGGGTTGGGCGTGATCACCGACACGTCTTTCTTGATCAGGTCGCCCCAGTCCTTGATGCCTTTTGGATTGCCCTTTCGCACCAGAAACACGATGGTCGATGTGTACGGCGTGCTCGCGTCCGGCAGACGCGTCTGCCAGTTCTCAGGCAAGGTTTTACCCAGTTTGGCGATCTCGTCGATGTCACCGGCCAGCGCCAGGGTCACGACGTCGGCGCGCAGGCCGTCGATCACGCCACGGGCCTGCTTGCCCGAGCCACCGTGGGACTGCTTGATGGTCACGGTGTCGTCCGGATGGGACTGTTTCCAGTGCTTGGCGAACTCGGCGTTGTATTCCTGATACAGCTCACGCGTCGGGTCGTAAGACACGTTGAGCAGCTCGTAATCCTTGGCGACAGCGGAACCTGCGAATACAGCGCTGGCGAGAGCGGCCAGGGCAAAACGGCGAATGGACATAGGTGAAGCTCCTGCAAATTCTGTGTGTCGGCTTTTTTTGATTTCTTCGTCGCACGCCAGCGTGAGATTCACACCGGCGCGCTGCTTGTCAGGGGTGCATCGCATTCGGTTGTTTCATCCGGCGCTGTGTCAGCTCGGCTTGTTACCCGGGTTCTGCAAACGAAACTTTTCCTTGCGCTCGATCTGCACCACTTGTGCGTTGTGCACGGTGATCTCGACGGCGCCAAAGCGCAGGTCACGCAACGCACTCTGAATCTCACGCAAAATGGCCGCTTCGTCCTGACCGTCAACACTACGTAGAGATGCGCTCATTATCGTATTCCTTGAAAGGGGAGCCTGCCGTCGCACCCGAAGCGCTGGCATGTGGCGATAAGGCAATAGTAGTGAGGTGTAGATATTCTTAAAAAGACTATTTAAGAATGCAGATATAACCAAAAGAAATTAAAAGATTTCACGCCATGGCGGAACGCATTGCACGTCCGGCCAGAGCGTGAATCAGGCGTGTCAAACCCGTCAGACCGGGGCTGCCGTGAACGCCGGGGTATGTGCCCAATTGATCGATTCGGCAGGCACGGGTCGCCCGAACCAGTAGCCCTGGCCCAGCTCACACCCGTTGTCGAACAGAAACGCCGCCTGCTCGGCCTGTTCGATGCCCTCGGCCAGCACTCGCATGCCCATGCTGCCCGCCAGCGCGATGACCGCGCGCACGATGGCAATATCGTCGTCATCGCCAGGCAGCCCCGCCACGAAACCCTGATCGATCTTCAGCTTCTGGACCGGCATGCGCTTGAGCCTGAGCAGAGAGGAATAACCGGTGCCAAAGTCATCGATGGCCAGACTCAGGCCCAGCTCGCGCAGCCGGTGTAACTGCTCTATGGCCTGCTCGGGGTCTTCCATCACCGCGCTTTCAGTCACTTCCAGCTCCAGCAAGGCAGGATCAAGGCCGGTATCACGCAGCACCTGGCTGACCTGACGATCAAGATCACCGGTGCTGAACAACCGGCTGGAAACATTGACCGCCACAAAGCGGATCGGCACGTCGCAGGCTTGCCAGGCCAGCATCTGCCGACATGCCGTTTCCAGCACCCAGGCATCGATATCGGCAATCAGCCCGCTCTGCTCGGCCACCGGAATGAATTCCCCCGGTGAAACCATGCCCCGTGACGGGTGCTGCCAACGCACGAGCGCTTCGACACCCACGATGCAGCGCGTGGAGAGGTCGTGAACCGGCTGATAAAAGACGCGTAATTCCTGATGTTCGATGGCGTGGCGCAGTTCGCTCACCAACTGCACCCGCTGACGGGCGTGGGACGTCAGTTCTTCGGTGTACAACGCATAGCCGTCGCGGCCGTTGCTCTTGGCCTTGAACAGCGCAGAGTCGGCATTGCGCAACAATTGCTGGTCGGTCAGCGCATCGCCTGGAAACAGGCTGATGCCCAGGCTGGCACTGATGAACAGCTGCTGTCCGGCGATGGTAAATGGCGCCTTGAGCACTTCGATGACCCGCTGCGCCAGAGCCGCAGCCAGGACCATCTGCGGACAGTTCTTGACCAGCAAGGCAAACTCGTCACCGCCCAAACGCGCCAGGGTCATGTCGCTCTCGGTCACACCTTCGAGTCGAACGGCAATGGCCTTGAGCACTTCGTCGCCGATATTGTGGCCGAGGCTGTCATTGATGTTCTTGAAATGGTCCAGATCGATCAACAGCAGCGCGCAGCCGCGCTTGCTGGAACGGGCAGACGTCAGCGCCTGACTGATCCGGTCAGTGAGCAGCAGACGGTTGGGCAGGCCGGTCAGCGCATCGTAGTGGGCCAACTGCGCCAACTCCTGCTCGGAACGCTTGATGGCGGTCATGTCGGAAAACACCGCGACGAAGTTTTTCGGCTGGCCGTCATCGGCCTTGATGCTGCGGATCGTCTGCCACTGCGGATAGACTTCGCCGCTCTTGCGCCGATTCCAGATCTCGCCGCTCCACTGACCGGCGCTGAGGATCGAGCGGTACATCTGCCGATAGAACTCCGCACCGTGGCGGCCGGACTGGAACTTGCTGGGGTTGAAACCCAGCACTTCATCGGGCTGATAGCCGGTAATGTCCACAAACGCCCGGTTGACGTGCACGATCCGCCCTTTCGCATCGGTCACCAGCACTCCTTCCAGCGTACTGTCGAACACTGCAGCAGCCAGTCTCAGTTGGTCGTGATCGTCCTGATGACGCGCTACCTGTGCCTTGCCGGTGATGACTTTCATCAAACGGTCACGCGCGACAAAGAGCATGACCGCGCTTATCAACACCCATCCATAGCCGCCCGCGCGCTGCCCGATGGCCAAATGAGCCGGATCTTCGATGAAAAGCGGCAGCAGGCAGTCGAACGCCAGCAGCCACAGAACGGACAGCATGCCGTACAGAATGGCCGTCCGTAGCGCTCCGTCAGTAGAGTCCGTCATAAGAAAATCCAGGGCCTTATGAAAGGAGCGCAATTATAAAGCAAGAAACATCCTGCGACTCTTATCTAAAAGCGTGACTGGTTTTCTGTGGGATGTCAGTGATAATGCAGCTGTTACTTTTTTCTTCACGCGTATCTCTACGAGGGCCAAACAGCCTATGTGGTACAACGGTTTGCTCGACCTTTCCGTCTGGCAGGTAATAGCAGTCACACTGGCTATGACCCATGTGACGATTGTCGGCGTCACGGTCTATCTGCACCGCTACTCAGCTCACCGCTCCCTGGAACTCAATGCGGGGCTCAAGCACTTCTTCCGTTTCTGGCTGTGGCTCACCACGGCGCAGAACACTCGCGAGTGGACCGCCATCCACCGCAAGCACCACGCAAAATGCGAAACCGTCGACGACCCGCACAGCCCGGTCGTCAAAGGGCTGTCCACCGTCCTGCGCAAGGGCGCCGAGCTGTATCGCGAAGAGGCTCAGAACGAAGACACCCTGCGCATCTACGGCAAGAACTGCCCGGAAGACTGGATCGAACGCAATCTGTACTCGCGCTACAAGCTGCTCGGTATCGCCCTGATGGCGGTCATCGATCTGGCGCTGTTCGGTGCCATCGGTATCACCGTGTGGGCAATCCAGATGATGTGGATTCCGTTCTGGGCCGCAGGCGTGGTCAACGGACTGGGTCATGCCGTGGGTTATCGCAACTTCGAGTGCCGTGATGCAGCGACCAACCTGGTGCCGTGGGGCATCATCATTGGTGGCGAAGAACTGCACAACAACCATCACACCTATCCCAATTCGGCCAAGCTGTCGGTCAAGCCGTGGGAGTTCGACATGGGTTGGGCGTGGATCAAGGTGTTCAGCTTTCTGCGTCTGGCCAGGGTGCAGCGCGTCGCGCCTATCGCCCATCGGGTCGAAGGCAAGGGCCATATGGACATGGACACCGCGATGGCAATCCTCAACAACCGCTTCCAGATCATGGCTCAGTACCGCAAGGTCGTGATCGGTCCGCTGGTCGCTCAGGAACTGGCCAAGGCCGATGCGTCGGTCCGCCATCAGTTCCACCGTGCCAAGCGCCTGCTGTCCCGCGAGACCAGCCTGCTGGACGACAGACACCATGTGCGCATCCAGACCATGCTGGAACACAGCCAGGCACTGAAGGTGATCTACGAAAAACGCCTCGCGCTGCAGCAGATCTGGGTAAAAACCAGCACCAACGGTCACGACATGCTGTCAGCCATGAAAGAGTGGATTCACGAAGCCGAAGCCAGTGGCATTCAGTCCCTGCGCGACTTCGCCGATCAGTTGAAAACCTACTCGTTGCGCCCGGCTCAAGCCTGACACCGTTGATCGGCGCGCCCCTTGCGGGCGCGCCTGTTCCGGAACTTCCCTCCCCGACAAACATCTGATCATCTTTCCCGCTGTGAATGGGAGAGCGTGCAAGCACTGGCTGCGCGCTGCTTGAGACGTTGCCTTTATGGAAAAGCAAAGCCCTATCGCCTCTGCTACCGAAATGCCCGCCGCCGCTGAAACCCTGCTGGCCCTGATGCATGCACAGGCGGAGGTGGCGCGTCTGAGCGAGCGTGAACAACTGTTCAGTTCGCTGCTGGTCAGCGTCAACGCTGTGCTATGGGCGTTCGATTGGGAAACCCAGCGCATGATTTACGTCAGCCCGGCCTACGAGCGCATCTTCGGGCGCTCTGCAGGGCTGTTGCTGGCCGATTACAGCGAATGGCGCGACAGCATCTACCCGGATGACCTCAACTACGCTGAGCGCAGCCTGAGCGAAGTGATCGAGAAAGGCGCTATCGAAGACCGTGAGTACCGCATCATCCGCGCCGACGGTGAAGTGCGCTGGCTGAGCGATAAGTGTTTCGTCAGTCGCCAGACCGATGATGCACAGCGTCTGGTCGTGGTGGGCATTGCCGAGGACATCACCGAGAAGAAACAGCTCGAGGATGAACTGCAGCGCCTGGCCACCACCGACGTCCTGACCCAGAGCAGCAACCGACGCCACTTTTTCGAATGCGCCCAGCGCGAGTTCGAACTGGCACGCCTGAACGGCACGCCGCTGGCCTTCCTGCTGCTGGACATCGACGATTTCAAGCTGGTGAACGACACCTACGGGCACCAGGAAGGCGATACCGTGCTGCAGCGCATTGCCGAGAGCGGTCGCTCAGCGCTGAGGCGTGGGGATCTGTTCGGACGTATTGGCGGTGAAGAGTTTGCAGCGGTCTTTCCTGGTTGCGCACCGGAAATGGCCATGCAGATCGCAGAGCGCCTGCAACGCGAGATCCAGCGCCAGAGCTTCCAGTGCGGCACCAGCACCTTCAGCATCACGGCCAGCCAGGGCCTGACCAACCTGACCCAGGACGACCACAGCCTGGAAGCCCTCTACGGCCGCGCCGATGCCGCGATGTATCAGGCCAAGCGGCAGGGCAAGAACCAGATCGTTCTGGTTTGACCTGATCGCCTGATCCACCATTGATCGCGCCCATCTGCGTGGGCAGCCTTGAAGCTCTGCGTCGCATTCGGGAGCGGACGCGGAGCGTCCTGGGAGGCATTCCCACGCAGAGCGTAGGAACGATCATCATCGTATTCCTCCAGGAGGACTTGTGTATAACGCCGAGCGCGGAGCGTAGGAACGATCATCACACGATATTGATCGTGGGAATGATCAGGATCGGCGCTTAAACCGCCATCGGCGCGGTCATGGCCGGGTGATGCTCATAGCCTTCCAGCGTGAAGTCAGACGGCTCGATCAGTTCCAGCCACTCCGGCTGATACACACCGGTCTTGGCAAACTCCGGCACGCGGTCGGAGATTTTCAGTTTCGGCATCGGGAACGGCTCGCGGGTAAGCTGCTCGTTGAGCATGTCCAGATGGTTCTCGTAGACGTGGGCGTCACCAATGAAATAGGTGAACCAGCGTGGCGTGTAGCCCGTCAGACGACCGATCAGGCTCAGCAGCGCCGCGCCTTCGGTCAGGTTGAACGGCGTGCCCAGACCCAGATCGTTCGAACGGATGTAGAGGGTCAGCGAGATTTCACGCGTCTGCGGGTTCGGATGCAGCTGATACAGCAGGTGGCAAGGCGGCAGCGCCATCTCATCCAGCTGTGCACAGTTCCAGCCGTGGAACAGAATCCGGCGGCTGCCTGGATCGTTGATGATGGTGTCGACGCACTGGCGAATCTGGTCGATGGCCTTGTACAGCACCACGAACGCCTGGCCGTCTTCTTCGGATTCGGCAATCTGGCGATAACCCTGACCGAGCGCCAGTTCAATCGCGGCGACATTGGCCGCATCAATGCGCTTGTAGGCAGGCCACTTGCGCCACTGCACGCCGTAGATCTCGCCCAGATCATCCTCGCCCTTGCGGAACGGGTTGTTCAGCCACTGAGCGTTTTCGTTGGCGTTCTGGTCCCAGACCTTGCAGCCCAGCTCGCGGAATTCGGCCGCATTGCTCACGCCACGCAGAAAACCAACCATCTCGCCGATGGCCGATTTGAACGCCATACGACGCGTGGTGATTGCCGGGAAACCTTCCTGCAAGTCGTAACGCAGCATCGCACCCGGAAAGCTGATGGTGTTCACGCCGGTACGGTTGGACTGCAAGGTCCCGTGCTTGATCACGTGGGCGACCAGTTCCAGATATTGCTTCATAAATCACCTGCATTGTTGAAAGCGCCACACGCGAACATGCGGCGTTTCGGTGTCAGACCGCTGCGTTGGTCGTCGTCGCAGCGCGCTTGTAAGCGAACCAGATCAGGAGCAGACCGGCGATGATCATCGGCAGACTCAAAATCTGACCCATGGTGACCCAGCCCCACGCCAGATAGCCCAGCTGCGCATCCGGCACCCGGACGAACTCGACCACGAAACGGAAAATGCCGTAAAACAGCGCGAACATGCCGGAAACGGCCATGGTCGGGCGGGGTTTGCGCGCATAGAGATTAAGGATGATGAACAGTGCCACACCTTCGAGTGCGAACTGATACAGCTGCGACGGATGGCGTGCCAGTTGTGCAGGGTCGCTGAACGGCGGGAACACCATTGCCCACGGCACATCGGTCGGCTTGCCCCACAGCTCGGCGTTGATGAAGTTGCCGATACGCCCGGCACCCAGACCGATCGGCACCAGCGGTGCAACGAAGTCCATCAACTGGAAGAAGCTTTTGCCGTTGCGCTTGCCGAACCACCAAGCCGCGATCATGACGCCGACAAAGCCCCCGTGGAACGCCATGCCGCCCTTCCAGACCTCGAAGATGAGCAACGGATTGGCGATATAGGCCGACAGGTCGTAGAACAGCACATAGCCCAGCCGTCCACCGACGATCACGCCCATGGCCAGCCAGAAAATCAGGTCGGAAAGTTTTTCCTTGGTCCAGGTCGGATCGAATGCGTTCAAGCGACGTGACGCCAGCAGCCAGGCACCACCGATGCCGACCAGGTACATCAAACCGTACCAGTGAATTTGCAGCGGGCCGATGGCGACTGCTACCGGGTCAATCTGCGGGTAAGGCAGCATTGCGTATCCTCAATTGGAACGCCCGTGCGGGCGACTGAATCAGGCGGGCATGTTACCGGAGCCCGGCCGGTTGCTCTAGCGGCCACTGGTCAAAGCTGCGTACAGTTCAGGAAAAAGGAGAACCTAATGTGTCTGATCGTATTCGCGTGGCGGCCGTCTCAGGCCCAGCCGCTGATTGTGGCGGCCAATCGTGACGAATTCTATGCGCGCCCTACCCGACCACTGAGCCAGTGGGAGGAAATGCCGAATGTTTACGCAGGGCGAGACCTGGAAGCCGGCGGCACCTGGATGGGCATCGGTGCCTTGGGACGCTTTGCCGCTGTGACTAATATTCGTGATCCGGGCCAGACTTTGGGCCTGCGTTCCCGTGGCGAGTTGGTGGCGAAGTTTCTGGCGGGCGAGCAATCGCCCGAGGATTACGTGGCCGAAATGGCTGCGCGCGCCAGTGAGTACACCGGTTTCAACTTGCTGGCGGGTGACGCAGGGCAGTTGTATTACCTGAACTCGACCGACCCGACGCCCCGGTTGCTGGGCGAAGGCGTATACGGGCTGTCCAACGCAGGCCTGAACACGCCATGGCCCAAACTGCTCAAGGCCAGAGCAGCGCTGACCGACCAACTGGATGACCCTCGGCCTGGACCATTACTGGACCTGCTGAAGGATCCGCAGCCTGCCGCAGACGCCGAACTGCCTGAAACCGGCGTGGGCCTTGCCACCGAGAAGCTGCTGTCCAGCGTGTTCATCGCCAGCCCCAACTACGGCACCCGCGCCAGCACCGTACTGATCGTCAACGCCGACGGCACACGGCAGATGATCGAACACAGCTTCGGTCCGCAGGGTGGGCAGCTGGGTGAGGTTGAGTTGAGCGTGTAGCTGACGCAGAACGTCCATCGTTATACACAAGTCTGCCTCGACGCTGATCGAGAGCGGACGCGGAGCGTCCCGGGCGGCGTTACCACTTCAGAGCGTGGGAACGATCATGGCGTTGCTGATACTGATCGTGCCCATCGCTCCGCGTGGGCATGCATCCCGTGACGCCCTGCGTCACAGATGGCACAGATTGCGGATTCAGTGAGCCTAGCGCATGACGTGGATAACGCTGGAGCTTGGGCACACATCTGCGCCACATTCAAGAGCGGACGCGGAGCGTCCTGGGAGGCATTCCCACGCAGAGCGTAGGAACGATCATCATCGTATTCCTCCAGGAGGACTTGTGTAGAACGATGAGCGCAGAGCGTGGGAACGATCAAGCGCGCTCCAATTCAACACTTGAACCTAGTGCCCTTTCACGGACCCCGGGTTGATCATCCGCGACAGGCCGAGGTTTTTCAGTGCCAGTTGCAGCGAGCTGCTGATGACTTGCGGGTTATCGTTGGTCATCAATTGGGCCAGCAGGTCCTTGGCCTTGCTCAGGTTGATCTGGCGCAGCATCCACTTCACTTTCGGCAGGTTGGTGGCGTTCATCGACAGGCTGTCGAAGCCCATCGCCATCAACAGCACTGCGGCCGCTGGGTCGCCCGCCATTTCGCCGCAGATACTGACCGGCTTGCCTTCGGCATGGGCATCACGCACCACGCTTTGCAGGGCCTGTAGCACCGCCGGGTGCAGGTAATCGTAGAGGTCAGCGACACGCGGGTTGTTGCGATCAACCGCGAGCAGGTATTGGGTCAGGTCGTTGGAGCCGACCGACAGGAAGTCCACCTGACGCGCCAGATCGCGAGTTTGATAGACCGCCGCCGGGACTTCGATCATCACGCCTACGGGCGGCATCGGCACGTCGGTGCCCTCATCACGCACTTCGCCCCAGGCGCGGTGGATCAGGTGCAGCGCTTCTTCAACCTCGTGGGTGCTGGAGATCATCGGCAGCAGAATGCGCAGGTTGTTCAGACCTTCACTGGCCTTGAGCATGGCGCGGGTCTGAACCAGGAAAATTTCCGGGTGGTCGAGGGTGACGCGAATGCCGCGCCAGCCAAGGAACGGGTTGTCTTCCTTGATCGGGAAGTACGACAGCGCCTTGTCACCACCGATGTCCAGACTGCGCATGGTCACCGGCAGTGGATGGAACGCGGCCAGTTGCTCGCGGTAGATTGCCAGCTGTTCCTTTTCGCTCGGGAAGCGCTGGTTGATCATGAACGGCACTTCGGTGCGGTACAGCCCGACACCTTCAGCGCCACGCTGCTGAGCACGCGCCACGTCGGCGAGCAGGCCGGTGTTGACCCAGAGCGGCATGCGATGTCCGTCCAGCGTCACGCACGGCAGTTCACGCAGCGCATCAAGGCCCTGGGAGAGCTGACGCTCCTCCTCGACCACTTTACCGAACTGCTTGCGCATGATGTCGCTGGGGTTGGTGAAGACCTCACCGTGGTAGCCGTCGACGATCAGGTCGATACCATCGACCTTGGAATACGGGAAGTCCACCAGGCCCATGACCGTCGGAATACCCATGGCCCGGGCCAGAATCGCGACGTGGGAGTTACCGGAACCCTGCACCGAGACCAGGCCGACCAGCTTGCCTTCCGGCACCTCACCGAGCATGGCCGGCGACAGTTCTTCACTGACCAGAATCGTATTGTCCGGATAGACCAGCGCCTGTTGCCGCGCTTCCTGAAGATAGGCCAGCAGACGGCGGCCCAGGTCCTTGACGTCCGAAGCCCGCTCACGCAGGTAGGCGTCGTCCATCAGTTCGAAACGTTTGACGTGTTCGTTGACCACCGAGCGCAATGCGCCCTGCGCCCACTGGCCGGTCTTGATGACGTTGGTGACCTCACTGCCCAGCGAGGCATCGTCAAGCATCATCAGATAGACGTCGAACAGCGCGCGTTCTTCGGGGCGCAGCTGCGTGGCGAGCTTGGCAGACAGGGTGCGCATGTCGTTGCGCACGCCTTCCAGTGCGTTCTGGAACAGCGCCAGCTCGGCCGCGATGTCAGTAACCGTCTTGTCGGGCACCACTTCCAGATCGGCAGGTGGCAGCATGACCACCGCCACACCGACCGCAGCGCCGGGCGAACCGGCCACGCCGACGAATTTGGCTTCCTGAATACCCTTGCCCTGGCGACCCAGACCCCGGATCGAGCCAGTGGCTTCGGCGTGAGCAATAACGCCCGCGAGCTGCGCGCTCATGGTGACGAGGAAGGCTTCTTCGCCCTCATCGAACTGGCGGCGCTCCTTTTGCTGGATCACCAGAACCCCGACCACACGACGGTGGTGGATGATCGGCGCACCCAGGAACGACGCGTAACGCTCTTCACCGGTTTCGGCAAAGTAGCGATAACGAGGGTGATCGGCGGCGTTTTCGAGGTTCAGCGGTTCTTCGCGCGTGCCCACGAGGCCCACGAGGCCTTCGTTAGGCGCCATGCTGACCTTGCCGATGGACCGTTTGTTGAGGCCTTCGGAGGCCATCAGTACAAAGCGGTTGGCTTCGGCATCGAGCAGGTAGACCGAGCAGACCTGGCTGCCCATGGCCTCCTTTACGCGCAACACAATAATGCCCAACGCCGCCTTGAGATCCTTGGCGGAGTTAACTTCCTGGACGATCTTGCGCAGCGTATTGAGCATGGCTCGGGGTCGAACTCCGTGTCAGTCGCGCGATAAGAGGCGCGGGGCAAGCTCTTTGAGTGCGCGTCGATACACCTCGCGCTTGAATGTCACCACCTGGCCAAGCGGATACCAATAGCTGACCCAGCGCCAGCCATCGAACTCCGGTTTCCCGGTCAAATCCATCCGCACCCGCTGCTCGTTGGAGATCAGGCGCAGGAGAAACCATTTCTGTTTTTGGCCGATACACAGCGGTTGGCTATGAGTACGGACCAATCGTTGCGGCAGACGATAGCGCAACCAGCCTCGAGTGCAGGCAAGTATTTGCACATCATGTCGTTCAAGTCCGACTTCTTCATTCAACTCACGATAAAGCGCGTCTTCCGGCGTCTCCTGCGGGTTGATTCCCCCTTGCGGAAACTGCCAGGCATCCTGGTTAATACGCCGAGCCCATAGGACCTGACCAGCATCGTTTGTCAGAATAATCCCGACATTAGGACGGAAACCATCGGGGTCGATCACGGCAACAACCTCGCAAACGCATGTCGCCGCATTGTTCCACAAAGGCGATCAAACCAGCAACGAGGCTTGTCACCTTATGTGAAGACTTGTGAAAACCTCGTATTCTGATGCTCTTTTTTCAGCTAATTCAGCGAGTAACCGCATGCGCCTGGCACTATTCGACCTCGACAACACGCTTCTGGGTGGCGACAGCGATCACGCCTGGGGTGATTATCTGTGCCGTCGCGGCATCCTTGACACCGCGTCCTACAAAACCCGTAACGATGAGTTCTATCAGGATTATCTGGCCGGCACGTTAAACATGACCGACTACCTGAACTTCACACTGGAGATTCTGGGCGCGACCGAGATGGAGCAGTTGGCGCAATGGCACCGTGAGTTCATGCGTGACTGCATCGAACCGATCATGCTGCCCAAGGCCATGGAGTTGATCGCCAAGCACCGTGCGGCGGGCGACAAGCTGGTGGTGATTACCGCAACCAACCGTTTCGTGACGGCGCCCATCGTGGAGCGACTGGGGATCGAGACGCTGCTGGCCACTGAATGCGAGATGATCGATGGCCGTTATACCGGCCGCACGACGGGCATTCCGTGCTTCCGCGAAGGCAAGGTCACGCGGTTGAATCTGTGGCTGGAAGAGAACGCGTTCAGCCTTGAGGACAGCTATTTCTATAGCGACTCGATGAACGATCTGCCGCTACTGGAGCAAGTCGCCAATCCGGTCGCAGTCGATCCCGATCCGAAACTGCGCGCCGAAGCCGAGCAACGCGGCTGGCCGGTGATCACGCTGCGTCACTGATTCAGCCAGTGCTTACGCCGGTTTGAAGCCCATCAGGCCGGCGATCACGACGAAACACACCACGCTGACGATCGCCAGTGCAAGGGTGAAGCCGCGCCTGTCGGTCCGCGCGCCGAGGCGCAATCGATTAAGCCTCGCCACCAGCCATACCCAGCTGAACAGGCCCACCGTGTAGAGCACGCTGCTGCCCAACACCCAGGTCTGCCCCAGCGACAAACCTATCGAATGTACCAGCCACCAGCCGCTGAACGGCAGAATCGCCAGACAGACCGCCATCAGCAGCCAGAAGAACAGCAATGGACGCTTGAGCAGACGCGTCTGGATGGTCGCATCACCTTCGAGGCGCACCTTGATGACGCCGCTGGCCAGCACCAGAACGCTGAGCAACAACAGCGTGATGGCAGCGATGTGCAGGGTTTTCAGGGCGGTGACGGGTTCCATTGCAGGGTCTTCCTCTTGAATCGGGGCCTGTCGAGTCTAGCAGTTCATCTATGCAAGAAGGCCACACGCTCAGCCTTATGTGTGGACTCTACGGTCTCTCGGCAATCAATATACTTTATGGTTATGCTCATTAAAGGGGGCCGCTTCTCTATAAGTATCCACCTGCCTGAATAAGTAGGTCTTCATATGGGCTATATGCCGCAGCCTATAAATCGAATTCGTACGGAACTCGACTCGGTTGGCGGTCGAGGCTTCGAAGCTCGGACCGTGAAAACGCCTGGGCAACGAAACGGGAGCGAAAACAAGCGCTTGAAATCATAAACGTTGTGAAGGTACGCCCTAAAGTCTGCTTCTATTTTCAGCTCAACGTGGTGTCAAAGCATGCTCGGCGTGGAGCCGAGGCCACTCACCAAACGCCTCGACAGCACTGCGTATAGCCGCGCAGTTGTGATCTCGCTAGCGTGCAACGTAAGACCTCCATGAATATCGGTGTGAATCGGATCTTCCAAAAGCACCCGAAGCATGATATCAAAAGAGCATCAACTAATGGACTGCGCTACGTTGATCTGCGCTCCCATGGAGCTTTGAAGTTAAATATGGACTATTCGAGCGAACAATGAGCGATATTAGATACGTAGAACACCGAGACTTCCGAGCCAATATACAAAAAATGGTCAAGGCAGGTGGTTCCAGCCAAAAAGCCGCGATAGCGGTGCAGGCGATGTTCGGCAGGATCGCACTTAGAGAAGATCCATTCGAAGGACTACAGATTACTCATCATGGTGAAACAAGAATCGAAAAATGTGTGAAGTATGACCTTGCCGGAAGAGCAAGATTAATTACGATCCAAGACGAAAAGGTCGTATTCTTTCTATTCCTTGGCAACCATGACGACACCGACACATGGCTAGATCGACATAAAGATATTAAATTTAGCGTAAGCAAGCAACTGGTAGTCAACTTTGTACCGGTATCCGTAAGCACTGAAGAAAGGATTTCTGCTGGAAATAGCTTGTCCTTTCATTCGGAGCAACTATTTACACTGTTTGAGCCCCCAGAGCTATTCGACAGAGCACTCGAAGGCTTGTCTAGGGCTATAAGTCGCGACATCGAGGCACTAACTGGCGCCCACTCCGAGGAAGATATATTCAACGTCGTTGAAAAAATTGAGAGAGATGAACACGCAACTGCTTTGTATGATGCGTTAGTATTAATACGCTCTGACAATATCAGCGCAGCCAATGATCGTTTAAAACTCTACCTCGGCGACAGTCGCGAAATTGATGAGCTTCCTCCGGAAGAGGTTCGCAGAGTGCGATTCGGTGATGCTTTCATAGAATTCAAACCTGATGACAAAGAATTCCTAGCTCGGGCAGACCAAGTAATGATGGGCGGCGACTATAAAAGCTGGATGCTATTTATGCACCCGGAGCAAGAAAAAATTGCTACTTCTAACCTGACTGGCCCTGCTAAACTTATTGGAGTTTCAGGATCTGGGAAAACCTGCGTAGTCGTTCGAAGAGCAATTTGGTTAGCAACCGAGCATCCCAACGATCGCATATTAGTTATCACTCTGAACAAACCTCTAGCGCATCTTATTGAAAGCCTTGTCAAGGCTGCTGCGCCCAGAGAGCTATCTGCAAGAATCGATGTACTACCTTTTTTCAAGCTATGCCAGAAGCTACTAGAAAAATACGAACCACAAAACCTCAAACTATATGATGATATAACTTGGAAGAGCGGAGAGCACATCGACGAAATCTGGACTGAGTTTTATCGATGCGAGCTTAATAATGAAGATGCTAAAATCTTATTACCTATACACAAAACCCTGATCCAACGCGGCATAAACTCAGAACACTATATCAGAGAAGAATTCGACTGGATTCGCTCCGCATTTCCTAGAGCACGCCGCGAAGAATACTTAAAAACAGAACGCGAAGGTCGCGTAATCCCATTCGACGCGGACTCACGAACTTTAATACTTCAAGGGTTAAGGCTGTGGGAAAAAAAAATGCGCGACATTGGCATTTGCGACTACTTAGGCCTAGCTACTGAACTCTATCAATACAAAGTCAGCTTCGAAACCAGCTATCGCTCAGTGATAATAGACGAATGCCAAGATTTCGGGACTATAGAACTCGAAATAATTCGCGCTCTAGTTCCTTCCGCCAAAAACGACTTATTCTTGTGTGGAGATGCTGCCCAAAAAGTGCAGACGAAAAGGCAGAGCATGAGACTCGCCGGCATAGAATGCGGCAGCACAAGATCATTAACTCTGAAGAAAAACTATAGAAACACTAAAGATGTTCTTAGGGCAGCATCTCAAATATTCAAGAAACACTACAAAGTAGAACAACAACCTCTTGAAGATTACGAATTCCTTGATCCGGAATTGGCAGACCGTAGCGGCACCACGCCTCTTATACTGGAAGCCGACTCTCTTGGACATGAACTCTCGTACACTCTAAGCTATCTGCAAGATGAAATCCTTAACAACCCCGGCCGAAAAGCTTGTATTGCCTACTGTGGGTTTACTAGCTATGAAGTGAAAAATCTGTCAGAAAAAACTGGAATACCATTATTAGACGGCGCTATTGATATTGATAGCAGTGACATCTTCCTTTCTGACTTGGAGCAAACGAAAGGATTTGAATTTGACTACGTCGTTATCCTTAATTGTTGCGCCGAAGTAATCCCCGATCAAACAGCACCAAAGGAAGAACAGTTCAGGGACATATCAAAGTTTTATGTTGCCATGACAAGAACCAAGCACCAACTGATACTTTCGTACCACACATGCTTGAGCGATCTACTTTCTGACAGCTCGGAATATTTTGTCCAAGATACATGGAGCAGCTGGCTGGATAATGGTGAAGCAACTAGAAACCTGTACGAACCAATACGAATTGAAGTAAATCGAGGTGAGGGTGGCGGAAACTGCTTATCTCTCACCGGATTGAAATTTATATATCATAGCGCCGCAATTGGATTGAGTTCAAGAAGCATCGAAGTTATATTAAATTTAGTAGACGGAAAGGGACTTCGAGATAAACGAGGCGCAAAAAAATGGAAAACGGTCGGACAGCTAATTTCTGACATGGCAGCAGACATGCGCGTAAAAAATATACTGGGCTCAATTGCTTACGAGGAAATCAGGCAAACTAAATTTGCAAAGCGATCAGAAGCGCTTAGCAGAACAGTTGGCTTATCCAAACTAAGTCGAAAAAAAGAAAACTTTAATACCATTACACCTAACTCTTAATCAATCAATCCAAAACTGAAAAAACTTGGCCTGCCGCGCGAGTAGCGGAAGATAGCCTGCAGCAGGCAAGTTTAAAATTGTTCTTTACTGTATTACGCCCTATACTTCGTAGCACCCCGATTAGTAAAGGGTCTTATACTCCTTGAGTTTATCAACTCCATACTCCGCCCCAATGGAGTCGAAGACGAGAGAACCCTACCCCAAAAACAGCCGATACGCCGGGTTCTCGCTTTCATCCCAGTACGGATAGCCGATCTCGGCCAGTGCCTGGCTCACCAGGTGCCGTTCGTCCTCAGGCACCACCAGCCCTGCAACCACCCGACCATCCGCCGCGCCGTGGTTGCGGTAGTGGAACATCGAGATGGTCCAACGGCCGCCCAGCCGGTTAAGAAAGTTGAACAACGCGCCGGGGCGTTCGGGGAATTCGAAGCGCAGCACCACTTCATCGCTGACCCGCTCGGCGTGTCCACCCACCATGTGGCGGATGTGTAGCTTGGCCAGTTCGTTGTCGGTCAGGTCCAGCACCGGAAAGCCCTGTTCGGTCAGGCTGGCGATCAACGCGCTGCGCGGATCGTTCTCCGGATGGGTCTGCACGCCGACGAAGATGTGCGCTTCGCGGTCGGTGTGGTAGCGGTAGTTGAATTCGGTGATCTGCCGTTTGCCGATGGCCTCGCAGAACGCCTTGAAGCTGCCCGGCCGTTCGGGGATGGTCACGGCGATGATCGCTTCGCGGCCTTCGCCCAGTTCGGCACGCTCGGCCACGTGGCGCAGGCGGTCGAAGTTGACGTTGGCCCCGGAGTCGATCGCCACCAGGGTCTGGCCGCTGACACCGCGTTGTTCGACGTACTTCTTGATCCCGGCCACGGCCAGCGCGCCGGAAGGTTCAGTGATGGAGCGAGTGTCGTCGTAGATGTCCTTGATCGCTGCACAGATTTCGTCGGTGCTGACCGTGATCACTTCATCCACGTAATGACGGCAGACCTCGAAGGTATGATGGCCAATCTGCGCCACGGCCACGCCATCAGCAAACAGCCCGACCTGACTGAGCACCACACGCTCGCCTGCGGCCATGGCGGCTTGCAGGCAGTTGGAATCGTCCGGCTCGACGCCGATCACCTTGATCTCGGGCCGCAAATATTTCACGTAGGCCGCGATGCCCGCAATCAGCCCGCCGCCACCGACCGGCACGAAGATCGCGTCCAGTTGCCCCGGCTGCTGGCGCAGGATTTCCATCGCCACCGTGCCTTGACCGGCAATGGTGTCGGGGTCGTCATAGGGATGGATGTACACAAAACCCTGCTCATCGACCAGCTTCAGCGAATACGCCAGCGCTTCGGGAAACGAATCGCCATGCAGTACCACGGTCGCCCCGCGTGAGCGTACGCCCTCTACCTTGATTTCAGGCGTGGTGCGCGGCATGACGATGGTCGCCTTGATGCCCAGCTCCCGCGCCGCCAGCGCCAGCCCTTGCGCATGATTGCCCGCCGAGGCCGTGACCACACCGCGCGCCGCGTCTTCAGCGGTCAGTTGCGCCAGCTTGTTATAAGCGCCGCGAATCTTGAAGGAGAACACCGGCTGCAGGTCTTCGCGCTTGAGCAGCACCTGATTGCCGAGCCGTTCGGAGAGCTGACGCGCGCCGTGCAGCGGCGTCTCGATGGCGACGTCGTAGACGCGGGACGTGAGGATTTTCTTGACGTACTGTTCAAGCATCGGGACGACATCACTGGCGGAAAGGGCAAGACCGGCAAGTCTACCCCGCACTCCGATGCACGACCATACGAATGACGGGGCTTTACGCCGCGCTCGCCGCTATAATGCGGGCCCTTTTGCACACCTCTGGCACCGTGGAGCCCGCATGACCCAGGATCAACTCAAACAGGCAGTCGCCCAGGCAGCTGTCGATTTCATCCTTCCGAAGCTCGACGACAAGAGCATTGTGGGCGTCGGCACCGGCTCCACGGCCAACTGCTTCATTGACGCGCTGGCCAAACACAAGGCTGCCTTCGACGGTGCCGTCGCCAGTTCCGAAGCCACCGCTGCGCGCCTCAAGGGCCACGGCATTCCGGTGTATGAACTCAACACGGTCAGCGATCTGGAGTTCTATATCGACGGCGCGGACGAGAGCGACGAGCACCTGAACCTGATCAAGGGCGGTGGCGCAGCCCTGACCCGCGAGAAGATTGTGGCGGCTGTCGCCAAGACCTTCATCTGCATCGCCGACGGCAGCAAACTGGTGCCAGTGCTGGGCGCGTTTCCGCTGCCGGTTGAAGTCATCCCGATGGCGCGCAGTCATGTGGCGCGCCAACTGGTCAAGCTGGGCGGTGACCCGGTCTACCGCGAAGGCGTGCTGACCGACAACGGCAACATCATTCTCGACGTGCACAACATGAGCATCACCAATCCGGTGGAGCTGGAAGCACAGATCAACGCCATCGTTGGCGTGGTCACCAATGGCCTGTTCGCTGCCCGCCCGGCCGATCTGCTGTTGCTGGGTACCGCCGAAGGCGTAAAAACCCTGACCCGCTAAGCGTCACGGCGTGAAGAAGTGCCCACCTTGCGTGGGCACTTTTGTTTCAACTGGCTAACGTTTCGCAGGGTTATGGCTTGCGAAACACATAGAACAGGTTCGGCTCGCTCACCAGATACAGCACTTCATCGTCGTCCATGGCCACGCCTTCGGCCTGGGGCACGGTCTTGCTCAGGCCCATCTGCCCTTTCTTCAGCGAGCTACTGCCAATCGGACGGCCATCGATATCCAGTTCGACGATCTGCCTGGACTCATCGGACAGCGCCAGCAAGTGACCGCTGTTCTGATCGAACTGCAGGCTGGAGAGGTCGCGTACGAACAGGCCGGCATCGCGTTTGCTGTCGGAAATCACCTGAAGATTGCCGGGACCTTCTGCATTCGTCTTGGGGAAGCCGCGCACTTCGATGATCTGCACCGGATCACGCTCGCGGGCGACAAACAGGCGCTCACGGTGCCGGTCGTAGGCCAGACCTTCATAACCCTTGTTGCCGCCCGCGTTGAGCCCCAGCGTCAGTTGTTCGGCATTGGCCGCATCCACCGACTGGGTGCTGTCATCGATGTGCACCTTGATCAAACGCTGCTGGCGCTCGTCGCTGATCACGTACACGCCAGGACTGATGTACTCGACCGCTTCTGCATCCCCGAAACCGATCAACTTGATGCGTCGCAGGATGCGCCCATCGAGGCTGAGCTCGACCATTTCGGCGTTCTGGTTGGTCACCGTGAACAGACTTTTACGATCAGGATCGTAGCTCAGGCCCGAAACGTCGTCTGTCAGCCCGTCGATAACCTGCCCTTCGATCACGGCGCGGTATTGATCAAGGCCAATGGCTTCCTGCGAATCGGACTGCCAGAACATCTGCCAGTCGAACTGAGCACGCTCCACGAAACGGTATCGCTGGTTGGCGATGGAAAACAGTACGGCTATCAACGGCACGAGGATGACAAGCAGGAGCAAAGAGCGGGTAGAGCGACGCATTGGGGTGACTCGAAAAGGTTGAGCGGGCGGCATTGATAGCACGCCATTCTGAAAACAAGCTTAATGGCGTAGTGCTACTTTTTTACCAAGTATGTGTCGCCGTCCTGGCTCAGTGCTTGCGAAACGAATAGAACAGGTTCGGTTCGCTCACCATGTACAACGTTCCTGCCTCATCCAGCGCAACGCCTTCAGCACGCGGAATCGTTTCTTTCAGGCCATTCATTCCGCCCAGCAAGGTCATGAAGCTGACCTGTTCGCCCTGCTCGTCCACTTCCAGCAGCAGATGCGAATCCGCCGACAGCGCCAGCATGTGACCGGTGCGCGGGTCGATACTCAACGACGACAGGTTGCGCATGTCCAGCGAACGGCTTGGCAGTTTCTGTTTATCGCCCTTGAGCACGTCACTGCCATCGCTTTTCCAGGTGTACAGCGCAGCAGGCCGTTCTTCGCCCAGTATCAGCTGTTGGCGACGCGGGTCCCAGGCGATGCCTTCGAAACCCTTGTTCTGGTTGTCGGATTTGCCCAGATCGTATTTCGGAAAGTCCTCGATGTTCAGCGTCGTGGTCTCTGCTGTGACCTTGACGATGGTCAGTTGATGCTGACGTTCGTCGGTGATGGCGATCAGTCCGTCGTTCATCACTGCCACGCCCTCTGGATTGCTCCAGCCGACCAGCGGGATCTTGCGCAGCACATCACCCGCAAGCGTCAGCTCGACCAGAAAGGCGTTCTTGCCCATAACGGCGAACAGGGTCTTGGTGATCGGGTTATAAGACAGGTCCGACGCCTCGTCCTTTTCCATGCCGGGCAACGCTTTGGCATCGATCTCTACATGGTAGTCCGGCAACCAGATGCTCGCGCTTCGGCCCGCCTTGTTCTCGAAACTTTCCTGAACCCAGAGCACCGCACGATCATCCCAGTGCATCGCAAAGGCCAGGCCGTAACCCATGATGACCGCCAGCAGCAGCCACGAATACCAGCGCAGGCTTCGAATGAAGGCAAAGCGTTTCTTGGACGCAGGCAGCGTTTGGGCAGGAAGGGGCATTCAAGGTGTTCCCGAGCAGAGGTAACGTCGACAGGGCTTATCGCCCTTGAAGGGCCGGCAGGATTATCCAGAACAGGTGTGAAAAAAACGCAAATCGGCATGAACTATTACCCAGCGGATAAACAAAAGCCACCCGGACGTTAACCCGGATGGCTTTCGGTGAGCGCTTTTCGAAACGCTTAGCGAACGACGCTTTCGAATGGCGTCTGACCGCCCAGTTCAAGAACGATCTGGTCACCGGCTTCGAACGGCCCTACGCCCGCTGGCGTGCCAGTCATGATGATGTCACCGGCCTGCAGGGAGAAGTTGGCTGCCATGTGCTGGATCATCGGCACGATCGGGTTGAGCATCAGGCTGCTGTTGCCGTCCTGAACGACCTTGCCGTTGATGGTCAGACGAATGCCGATGTCGGTCAGGTCCGGAAAGGTCTCGGCCGGCACGAACGGCGCGATGACCGCAGCGCCATCGAAGCACTTGGCCAGTTCCCACGGCAGGCCCTTCTCACGCAGACGCGACTGCACGTCACGAAGGGTCAGGTCCAGGCCTGGGGCAAAACCGCTGATGGCATCCAGCACTTCTTCGCGGGATGGATTCTTGGTCAGCGGCTTGCCGATCAGCACCACGATTTCAGCTTCGTAGTGCACCGAACCACGGTCGGCCGGAATGGTGAAACCGCCTTCCAGTGCAACCACGGCGCTGCCCGGCTTCATGAAGATCAACGGCTCGGTGGGAACCGGGTTGCCCAGCTCCTTGGCATGCTCAGCGTAATTGCGACCGATACACACCACTTTGCCCAGCGGGAAGTGGATGTTCGTTCCATCGACATATTTGTGCTGGTAGCTCATGACGTCTCCTGAGTCTGATAAAGGCGGTTTTTATAAGGTTTTATAACGCGTTGTGAAACGTTACGACAGTCGTCAAACAGCGAATATCTTGCCGGGGTTCATGATGCCGTTCGGATCGAAGATCGCTTTCATGGCTTTCATGTACTCGATTTCGACCGGCGAGCGACTGTAGGTCAGGTAGTCGCGCTTGGTCATGCCGACGCCGTGCTCGGCGGAAATCGAGCCGTTGTATTTCTCGACCGTCTCGAACACCCACTTGTTGACGCGGGCGCATTTGACGAAGAACTCGTCCTTGTCGAGGTTTTCCGGCTTGAGGATGTTCAGGTGCAGGTTGCCGTCGCCGATATGGCCATACCAGAGCACGTCAAAGTCGGGGTAGTGTTCGCCGACAATGGCGTCAATTTCAGCCAGAAACTGTGGCACTTTCGAGACAGTGACCGAGATATCGTTCTTGTAGGGCGTGAAGTGCGAGATGGTTTCGGAGATGTACTCGCGCAGCTTCCACAGATTGCGCAATTGCTGCTCGCTCTGGCTCATCACGCCATCCAGTACCCAGCCCTGCTCGACGCAGTGTTCGAAGGTCGCCAGCGCCTGGTTGGCCAGGTCCTCGGTGGTGGCTTCGAATTCCAGCAATACGTAGAACGGGCACGGCGTATCGAACGGCGAAGGCACGTCACCTCGCGCCATGACCCGGGCGAAGGATTTGTCGAAGAAGAATTCGAAAGCTGTCAGGTCGAGCTTGCCGTGAAAGGCATGCAGCACCGGCATGATCGAATTGAAGTCGGTGGTGCCGAGCACCATGGCGGTCAGGTTTCGCGGCGCGCGATCCAGACGCATGGTGGCTTCGACCACGAAGCCCAGCGTGCCCTCGGCCCCGATGAACAACTGACGCAGGTCGTAACCGGTGGCGTTTTTGATCAGGTCCTTGTTCAGCTCCAGCAGATCGCCCTTGCCGGTCACGACCTTGAGGCCCGCGACCCAGTTGCGGGTCATGCCGTAGCGAATGACCTTGATCCCGCCCGCATTGGTGCCGATGTTGCCGCCAATCTGGCTGGAGCCCGACGAGGCGAAGTCGACCGGGTAATACAGCCCGTTTTCTTCAGCCATCGCTTGCAATTGCCGGGTGATCACGCCCGGCTGGCAGACGGCCGTGCGATCGGTCAGGTTGAGGTCCAGAATCCGGTTCATGTAGTCGAATGAAACCACCACCTCCCCATTGGCCGCCACCGCTGCGGCCGAGAGCCCGGTTCTGCCGCCCGAAGGCACCAGCGCGACCAGACGCTCGTTGGCCCAGCGCACGATTGCCTGCACTTGTTCGATGGTCTTGGGGAACACGATGGCTAGCGGGGCCGGGGTGAATTGTTTGGTCCAGTCCTTGCCGTAAGTCTGCAGGGAATCCTCGTCGATCAGCACTTTGCCGGGGTCAACCAGGGTCTTGAGCTCATCAATCAAAGCGGGATGGGTCATGGACTCAACTCTCGAACAATTCATGGGCATCCTGAGAACGGTTCACGTTCAAGAATGGGGTTTCGCGGGGGGCTTATGCTAGCATACGCCCCCCGTGAACAGCGCCTGACGCCGTTTCGGCCACCCCCTGCCAATTTTCTCCGGGACACAGGTTTACGCAGATGAGCAAGACTTCCCTCGACAAGAGCAAGATCAAGTTCCTTCTTCTCGAAGGCGTCCATCAATCCGCCGTCGACGTCCTCAAGGCAGCCGGTTACACCAGCATCGAGTACCACACCAAGTCTCTGCCGGAAGCCGAGCTGAAGGAAAAGATCGCCGACGCTCATTTCATCGGTATCCGCTCCCGCACCCAACTGACCGAAGAAATGTTCGATTGCGCCAAGAAACTGGTCGCGGTCGGCTGCTTCTGCATCGGCACCAACCAGGTTGACCTGGGCGCTGCCCGTGAACGCGGTATCGCGGTGTTCAACGCGCCGTACTCCAACACCCGTTCGGTCGCCGAACTGGTACTGGCCGAGGCCATCCTGCTGCTGCGCGGCATCCCCGAGAAGAATGCGTCCTGCCACCGTGGCGGCTGGATCAAGAGCGCTGCCAACTCGTTCGAAATCCGTGGCAAGAAGCTGGGCATCATCGGCTACGGTTCGATCGGTACGCAGTTGTCGGTTCTGGCTGAAAGCCTGGGCATGCAGGTGTTTTTCTTCGACCCGCTGACCAAGCTGCCACTGGGTAACGCAACCCAGGTCACCAGCCTGAACGAACTGCTGGGTCTGGCCGACATCGTTTCCCTGCACGTCCCTGAACTGCCGTCCACCCAGTGGATGATCGGCGAGAAGGAAATCCGTGCCATGAAGAAAGGCGCCATCCTGATCAACGCGGCGCGCGGCACCGTGGTCGAGCTGGACGCCCTGGCTGATGCAATCAAGGACAAGCACCTGATCGGCGCGGCCATCGACGTGTTCCCGGTCGAGCCGCGCTCGAACGACGACATCTTCGAAAGCCCGCTGCGTGGCCTGGACAACGTGATTCTGACCCCGCACATCGGTGGTTCCACTGCAGAAGCGCAGGCCAACATCGGTCTGGAAGTGGCAGAAAAGCTCGTCAAGTACAGCGACAACGGCACCTCGGTGTCGTCGGTCAACTTCCCGGAAGTGGCCCTGCCCGCTCACCCAGGCAAGCACCGCCTGCTGCACATCCACGAAAACATTCCGGGCGTGCTCAGCGAGATCAACAAGGTCTTCGCCGAGAACGGCATCAACATCTCCGGTCAGTTCCTGCAGACCAACGAGAAAGTCGGTTACGTAGTGATCGACGTCGACGCCGAATACTCGGATCTGGCGCAAGAGAAGCTGCAGCACATCAAAGGCACCATCCGCAGCCGCGTTCTGTTCTGATATCGCTGCTGCATTGAAAAAGGAGACCTTCGGGTCTCCTTTTTTGTGGATTGTTCTACGTGCGCTGGATGTCAGTGACGCAGCAGTTTGCGCAACGGCACGCCGTCTTTCATGACCGGGGATTTGATGACGATATAGCTGAAGTACTTGGAGATGCCGATGTTCTTGTCCAGCAGCTCTTCGATCACTTCCTGATAGTGCTGAATGCTGCGGGTCATGAAGCGCACCAGATAGTCGTAGCCGCCGCTGATCAAGTGACACTCCAGCACTTCGTCCACATGACGGATGTTGGCTTCAAACTTGGCGAAGTCTTCGCGCTTGTGGTCACTGAGGGATATTTCCGTGAACACCGTGACCGATTCGGTGATCTTTGCGAGATTCAGGTGCGCCTTGTAGCTGGAAATGTAACCCGCCGACTCCAGACGCTTGACGCGTTGCAGGCAGGGGCTCGCTGACAGCCCGACGGCATCGGCGAGACTGACGTTGGTCATGCGCCCGTCTTTCTGGAGTTCTACCAGGATATTGATATCAATCCGATCCAGTTTGACCAAGCCTTCCATTACCTACCTCGTGTTGTGCCGTTCACAGTGCCTACCTTCTAGCAAAATCAGCGCCGTAAGGACAGCTGATGCTGAGCGACCAGATCGGCCATGCTGTTGATGCAGATGTCTGCCGGACATGGCTGGCTGTGCTGCGCACGGCTTCTGCGGATCAGACAAAGACCGCCGCTGCCCAACGCAGTGGCGGGCGGACGCGATACCACGAGGGTTTCGGCAGGGTCCAGGTCCATCCCGGCAAGCCATTGCGGATCGTCCAGTGGATGGGTTGTCAGTGACAGCAGACTGTCGGGCTCAAGCCCAAGCCGTTCGCAGAGCAAAGCCCGGTCCTGCAGATCACGGTCGGCGTAAACCAGCAGTCGATAGAACTTGCGCAGATAGAGCATGGCGCCGGGTGCGTCTTCGAACAGCGTCCAGTTGGGTACCGAACGGGCGAAGCTCATGCCCTCCTCCCAACTGGTCTTGATGCCCAGTCGCTCGGCCAGCTGGCGGTGGGCGAAACACAACAGGCCACTGAAGCCCAGTTCGTCAAAACGTGGATAGAGCGTGGCGACGACCGCGCTGAATTCGGTCAGCACAGCATCACGGTCCGGTGCGGACATGGCGTTGTCCAGCAGCGGCTGCAAGGCGGTCCACACCCCGGAGTCGCGATCCACCAGAACTTCATCACAATCGATCAGCAATGCGCGGTAATCAATAAGCCCCATGGCAGGCAACGTCTCCTTTCCAACAGTGAAACCCGGCGCCCGGTCACAGCGTCTCGCAACACCACGACCGGGCCTGGGCTCAGTTGGATTTCAATACTCGTGCCATCGCGGCGTCGAGGATGGTCAGTGCTTCGTCAATCTGCTGCTCAGTGGTCACCAGCGGTGCCAGGAAGCGCAACACGTTGCGGTACACGCCGCACTTGATCACCAGCAGTCCGCCGATGCGTGCCTGATCGATGATCTTCGAGTTGAGGTCAGCGTCGGGGCTACGCTGGGCGTCATCCTTGACCATTTCCATGGCCAGCATGAAACCGGTGCCGCGCACGTCGCCGATACAGCTGTAACGCTCTTTCAGCTTGAGCAGTCCGGCACGCAGGTGCTGACCCAGTTGCTCGCCACGCGCCAGCAGATTTTCCTGTTCATAGGTGTCGATGACGGCCAGTGCGGCGGCGCAGGACAGCGCATTGCCGCCGTAGGTGCCGCCCAGACCGCCCGGAAGCGGTGCGTCCATGATCTCGGCGCGACCGACCACACCCGACAACGGCATGCCGCCCGCCAGGCTCTTGGCGACGGTGACCAGATCCGGCTGGATCCCGGCATGCTCGAAACCGAACCACTTGCCGGTACGACCGAAACCGGTCTGGATTTCATCCAGAATCAGTACGATGCCGTGTTGCTCGGTCAGCGCCCGCAGCGCCTTCAGAAACTCGACCGGAGCGGTCAGAAAACCACCGTCGCCCTGCACAGGCTCGATGAGAATGGCCGCCACGCGGTCAGGCGCAACCTGGGTCGCCAGCAATTCATGCAGCGCAGCCAACGCCATTTCGCTGGTGACACCGCGGTACTCGTTCGGATAAGGGGTGTGAAACACTTCGGGCGCCATCGGCCCGAAGTTCTGCTTGTAAGGCTGGCTCATGCCGGTCAGCGTGGTGCCGAGCAGCGTGCGACCGTGAAAGCCGCCACGGAATGAAATGATCGCCGGGCGATTGGTGTGAGCGCGGGCGATCTTCACGGAGTTCTCCACCGCTTCGGCACCAGACGTGAAGAACACGGCCTTGTGATCAATGCCGCTCTGGCCTGCAACCAACAGACTCAAGCGCTTGGCCAGATCCACATAAGGCTGGTAGGACGCCACCTGAAAGCAGGCATGGGTCACTTTTTCCAACTGGCCCTGAATGGCCTTCACCACGTTCGGGTGATTGTGACCGATGTTCAATACGCCGATGCCACCCACGAAGTCCAGGTAACGCTTGCCGTCGACGTCCCACATCTCGGAACCCTGCGCACGGTCGATGACCAGCGGGTGAGCCGTGACAATGCCGCGCGGCACGAACTGATCGCGCTGACGGAGCAGATGAGGTGTTTCGTCGACTTTGCTGTTCATGGTTTTACCTATAGTGAGCCAGGCAACCGGCGGGTGGCTGCGATGCTGTTCAGGTTAAGCGTTCGGCGAAACGATCTACGCCGAACTTGGCCCTTCAGAAGTCCATATCGACTGTTTTTCACCGTGCAAACGGCAGATTCCTTCACGCCCTCGAAGGCCCGGTCAATCTGCCGCAAAACGCTTTTTTTCAGCGCGTACGGCGCTTGAGAACGGGCCTTTCAACAGATCGTGCTTCACAGTTGCGGCAAGATGGAGCCCCACTCTCATACTCAGGAAAAGCCCATGCCCGCCTTCCTCTACAAAGCCGATCCTGCACGCGCCGAACGCTGGCGATTGCTGTTCGCCGAGCACGCGCCGGACATCGAATGGCGGGAATGGCCGAACATCGGTAACCCCGAGGACGTTCATTATCTGGGCGCCTGGCTGGCACCGGATGATCTGCAGGAAGTGCTGCCGAACCTGAAGGTGTTGTTCGCCCTGTCGGCAGGGGTCGATCAACTGGACCTGAGCCGTATCCCCAAATCGCTGCCGGTCGCGCGCCTGCTCGATCCAGGCATCAGCCGGGGCATGTGCGAGTACGCGATGTTTGCCGTGTTGAGCCTGCACCGCGACATGCTGCGCTATCGGCAGCAACAGGTAGAAGGACGCTGGAAAGCGCATCCACTGACTCCGGCTCATAAACGTCGAGTGGGAGTCATGGGTCTGGGCCTGCAGGCGCAGCAGATTCTGTCGAGCCTCAAGCCGTTCGGTTTCGAGCTGTCAGGCTGGGCGCGCAACGAGCATCGCATTGAGGGCGTGAAATGCCATGCCGGTGAAGAACAACTCCCGGCGTTTCTGGGTCAATGCGACATTCTGCTGTGCGTGCTGCCGTTGACCGGGCACACCGAAGGCATCCTCAATCGCAGGCTGTTCGAGCAACTCCCGCAAGGCGCTGCGCTGATCAACATGGGCCGCGGTGGGCATCTGGTGGAAAACGATCTGTTGGCAGCGCTGGACAGCGGCCAGCTCAGCGCGGCGGTACTGGACGTGATGCAACAGGAGCCCGCGCCTGCGGATCATCCATTCTGGACGCATCCGAATATCCTGCTGACACCGCACGTGGCGGCCATGACCCAGCCGGAAAGCGCGTTTCCCGGACTGCTGGACAATATTCGGCGCTTCGAGCGCGGCGAGGTCATGAACGGACAGGTGGATCGCGGCCAGGGTTACTAGCTGCAAGCCGCTTCGCTTGCCGACAGCCGTGACGGGTTTGTCTTACAATAGCGCTCGTTCAACCGAGAGCCTCGTCATGACCCGCACTGTCGCCCCGCGCAAACCCCGAGCACGCAGCCAGGCCAGAATCGACTCGATTCTGGACGCGGCACGCACGCTGCTGGCGTCGGAAGGCGTGGCCAGCCTGTCGATCTACAGCGTGGCGGAGCGCGCAGGTATTCCTCCGTCTTCGGTCTATCACTTCTTCGCCAGCGTGCCTGCTCTGCTTGAAGCGCTGACGGCAGACATTCACGCGGCGTTCCGGGCCTCCCTGCAAGCGCCCATCGAACATGATTCGCTCGACAGCTGGCGCGACCTGTCCCGCGTGGTCGAGATGCGCATGCTGGACATCTACAACGCCGACGCCGCCGCCCGCCAGTTGATCCTGGCCCAACACGGTCTGACCGAAATCAACCAGGCCGACCGCCAGCACGACATCGAACTGGGTCACCTGATGCTCGACGTGTTCAACCGCCACTTTCACCTGCCTGCGCTACCGGATGACGTGGATGTGTTCGCACTGGCCATGGAACTGGGCGACCGCGTGTACGCCCGTTCGGTGCAACTGCACGGCGAGATCACGCCGCGCATGGCGGTGGAAGGGATGCGGGTGTTTGATGCGTATGTGGGGTTGTATTTGCCGGTTTATTTGCCGAAGAGATCTGTTTGAGAGCCCTTATTGACGAATGGTGGCCACTTCACGCGAACTCTGGGTATAAGTTTCTATCCTTCTGTTCGCATCGTTCAGCAGAGACAGATTCTCTTCAAACGCTGCCTGGCTGAAGCCTGGCTTTGACCGATTTGCATACATATATTCGTTGTTCAGTTTTCTGTATGCGGCCTCCCGAAGCGTTGCTTTGGCATCGAGTTGTCCGAGCAGATAAGGATCTGCCCCAAGCAAACTATTGGTAATAGCAAAACTTTCCGCGGCAGACTCATATTCCCTTTTTGCTTTTTTGATCTCGGCGACTCCATCATCCCGTGGCGCATCGCGCTTTCTGGAGCGGGCTGGCTTCGCAACAGAAGACGAGGCTACATTGACCTCGGAAGACGGTAGTGGCCGGGTGGGTGATCGCGGGGCAGGAGAGGCTGCACTGGCAATCGTTGATGAAACGGGAACCCCGTTCCCCACTCCGGGAACGGCGTGCCCTGCAGGTAATGACCCCATCACTCTTGGCAGCGAAGAATGTCCAGCACTAAAAGCCAATGCGCGCCTGGCAGGCTGATTCTTAAGCAATGCCAAATACCCGGGCATATGCCCTGTCGGATCACTGAAATTAACCGGATCCCCCTGACAATAGGCATACGCATTCAAGCCCCCCTCCTCGAACGGACTCAGGCTGTCCGGACTGTTGAACCGCATCAATACCGGGTTGAACGCTCGATAACCGTTGCCCAGCAAATAATGGCCGGTCACCGGATCGCAGCGTTCACCATTGAAGCCCATCAATGAGGCCGAGCTGACTTCAGCCGGGAGATGTCCGTAAGGCATATAGGCCATCGCTTCCGGGCCGGAACTGCCCAACTTATTGAGCACAGAGCGCTGTTGATCGGTGGCAAGAAGATTGACGATGGTGTCAGCATTTTCGACTTGTGCCTGGGCCAGCAGCAGATCATCGTGCTGAACAACAATGCGCGTCACGGAGCCCTGAATTTCCGTCGCCAAATGGCTTTTCTGGTAAAAGCACTGCACATCCGGCCGTCCCGCAGACGTGCTGGCGGTCAGTCGATCAAGCGCATCGTAGCGATAACGGCTGAGCACTGCGTTCGTGGGGAATGCCATGTTGAGCCCTCCAAGAGCAACAGACTCCAGCATCCTGCAAACCGGGCACAGGCGACACCTGTCAAAACTGCTAGCCCAGTCCCTGATGCCGACCAACAGCCGCTTCCTGCAGAGCCCACAGGCGCACACTTTACAGCGTGGCGTTTCGATGATTGGCTGGCGAAGGCAATGTCTTTCCAGAAACCATGGATGACCACGTCAATACATCCACTCTTTATGATGAGGGAACATCATGAGTCATCAAGACAAGCAATCCAAAGGCCCCCTGCTGGACACCGGGTTTGGTGAAGGCGGTATATCCAGACTGGACGCTCTGGGGACCGGCATCGTGTATGCGGTCGAACAACGCTCGGACGAAAAAATCATTTCATGCTTTTCCGACGCCTCTCAATGCGGCCTCGTCTGTCTTTCTGACGCTGGAAAGCTGGACACATCGTACGCAGATTCAGGCTACATAATCCCGCAATTCGATGCGTCGAACTTTGCCTGGGTTTTCAATCAGGTTATTACGTTGCCGGATGAAAAATACCTGCTATGCCCTGTGGCTCATGGAGCCAGTGCGTTGGGTCTGGCCCGCGTCGACAAATCTGGCAAACTGGATTCAACGTTCGGGGGTAATCAAAACGGGTTTATCGTTCAATACCTGCCTTTGGAATCACAAGGAAAAGCGGGTTCTGCAAGCACGCCAGTCAGGCCCGATCCGCCCGTCGAACCGGAAGCTGGCGTTCTTCACGCCGCCATGTCTCAACAAGCGGCTGCGAGCAGTTCAAAACACCTGTCAGATTCAGGCGTTATCGTTTACGCCACCCTTCAAAACCTCCCCGATGCCTACGTTCTGAAATACACCGATCAAGGTGCACTGGACGCATCGTTCGGAGACGGCGGCGTTACCACAGTCAGACACACATCACCCAACGGGCTTGCAGGTTTGAGAGGTCAGTTGGCATTGAAGGACGGCAAAAATCTCATTTGGGGATCCATGCAGGAACCTGTTGAGGGCAAATACGCGTCAACAGGCTTCATCGCTCGTCTGAATGCAGATGGCTCAGTTGACACCGGTTATGGCACAGCGGGCTACTTGATGTTTGATCCTGCGCCAGATGAAAGCGCAACAGTGCGTTATATCGTCGATCTACGGCCTGATAACGATGGCGGCTACTGGGGCTACGGCAATGCGTCCTCGACTGATATATCGAGCTATCGGGGTGCCTTGTTCAAATTGAACGCGGATGGACTTCCAGACAGCCAGTTCAATGGTGGCCGTCCACTGTTTTACTCCATCAATGAGTCGGCAACCCTGCTGTACAGCATTGAAATTGATTCGCTCAAGCGGCTCATTATTGGCGGAAGTTTTTGGCAAGGCACCAATAATGGTGCGGGATTTATTGCACGCCTGTTGCCTGATGGCAACGCGGATACGTCTTTTACCGACTCCGGATGGGCCAAGTCGGGAATGGGCAACCAGGATCGAATTACCTTTGTGAAGCTACATGACGACAGGACATTACTGGTGGGCGGCAATGTAGATATCAGCAGCCCCGTTGTAGCCCGATTTACGCTGCCTTCTTGAGCGTGCGCGGTCTTTGCAAGCAGGGCGAGAGACCTCTCATGAGCCGCTCAACCTGCCGGGCACAATGGTAAAAACCCCGAAGGGTCTTCACCGTTCGGGGTCGGGTGTTTAAGCGTGTTCACAGTTTGGCGATCGAGACCTCTGTGGATTTCACGAAAGCAATCACTTCGCTGCCCACCACCAGCTCCAGCTCTTTGACCGAGCGGGTGGTGATCACCGACGTCACGACGCCGGAAGCGGTCTGTACATCGATTTCGGAAAGCACGTCGCCGTGGACGATTTCCTTGATGGTGCCCTTGAACTGGTTGCGAACGTTGATGGCTTTGATAGTCATGGCAGGTCTTCCTTTGGGGATCGGAGTTAAGTGGCCCAACGCAGTTGCGTGGGCAAGGGTGAAGAGGGTTCAGGCTCAGGCGGCGAGCCGGGAATGGCCAGCACCTGATTGAGGACTTGGGTTTCAAGCGCCGCGAGACGATGCGAGCCACGTGCTCTGGGGCGTGGCAGGTCGACTAGCAGGTCGAGGCCGATACGGCCTTCTTCGATCAGGATCACGCGGTCGGCAATGGCAACGGCTTCGCTGACATCGTGCGTCACCAGCAGCACAGTGAAGCCATGCTGGTGCCACAGTTTTTCGATCAGTTGCTGCATTTCGATGCGCGTCAACGCATCCAGCGCACCCAGCGGTTCGTCGAGCAACAGCAGACGCGGCTTGTGAATCAGGGCCCGCGCCAGTGCGACGCGCTGCTTCTGTCCACCGGACAATGCGGCGGGCCATTCATTGGCGCGCTCGGCCAGACCTACCGCTTCCAGCGCTTCGAGCGCCTGTCCGCGCCAGTCGCCCGTCAGGCCAAGGCCTACGTTATCGATAATCTTTTTCCACGGCAGCAAACGTGCTTCCTGAAACATCAGGCGCGTGTCTTCGCGAGCGTCGCCAAGCGGTGCGGAGCCTGCAAGCAGCGCGCCTTGAGTCGGGCTGTCGAGTCCGGCCAGCAGGCGCAGCAAGGTACTTTTGCCGCAACCGCTGCGACCGACCACGGCCACGAACTGTCCCGCCGGAATGT
Source organism: Pseudomonas sp. AC016 (assembly GCF_979253365.1). Classification (NCBI taxonomy): domain Bacteria; kingdom Pseudomonadati; phylum Pseudomonadota; class Gammaproteobacteria; order Pseudomonadales; family Pseudomonadaceae; genus Pseudomonas; species Pseudomonas sp. AC016. Next base: position 3,560,633 of record NZ_CEEDCC010000001.1, on the reverse strand, counting down.
GCAGGTCGATGTCCTTGAGCACTTCACGCGAGCCGAACGCCTTCTTGATGTTCTGAATCGCCAGTGGAATGCCGCGCAGCAGGTGTGCCGGTTGTTGTTTCAGATTGCTCATGCGGCATCGCCTTTACTGACTTGATAGGCCGGGTGCCAGCGCAGGCAGACCCGTTCCAGACCTCGCGCCGCCAGGTCGGCGAGCTTGCCGAGCACGGCGTACAGCACGATTGCCAGCACCACGATGTCGGTTTGCAGAAATTCACGGGCGTTCATTGCCAGATAGCCAATGCCGGAGCTGGCCGAGATGGTTTCAGCCACGATCAGCGTCAGCCACATGAAGCCCAGCGCGAAGCGCACGCCGACCAGAATCGAAGGCATGGCGCCTGGCAGGATCACATGGCGAAACAGGCTGAAGCCGGACAGGCCATAGCTGCGCGACATTTCCACCAGGGCCGGGTCGATGTTACGAATGCCGTGATAGGTGTTCAGGTAGATCGGGAACAGCGTGCCCAGCGCCACCAGAAAGATCTTGGCGGTTTCATCGATGCCGAACCACAGAATCACCAGCGGGATCAGCGCAAGGTGCGGCACGTTACGGATCATCTGCACCGAGCTGTCCAGCAGGCGTTCGCCCCACTTGCTCAGGCCGGTGATGAAGCCCAGCGCCAGGCCAATACCGCCGCCAATCACAAAGCCCAGACCTGCGCGCCAGCCGCTGATGGCCAGGTGTGTCCAGATTTCACCGCTGGAAACCAGCGTCACACCGGCTTCGATAACAGCGCTGGGTGCAGGCAGAATACGTGTGGATAACCAGCCGGCGCTGACCGACAGTTGCCAGACTGCCAACAGCAGAACAGGTAACGCCCAGGGCGCCAGCCGGTGAATGAGGCGTTGCGAAGCACTGAGGCTCATGGAGTGGTCTCCTCGAAGGGCCTGTGGATCACTGTGCTTGAGCAACAGCAGCCGGCGGCGTCCAGACCACGTCAGCAATGCTGAGCGGCTTGGGAATCAATTTGAGCTGGAAGAAGGTGTCGGCAATCTTCTGTTGAGCAGCGACCACAGGCGGGGTGATGAACAGCGCGCCGTAGCCCTGACGCTTGACCGAGGTCAGCGTGATATCGGCTGGCAGCCCCAGCAGCGGCGCAACCTGTTTGGTCACTTCCTCGGGATTGGCCTTGGACCACTCACCCACTGCGCGAACCTCTTCAATCAGCGCCTGGATCACCTTCGGGTTTTTCTGTGCATAGGGCTTGGTCGCGAGATAGAACTGGTGGTTGTCAACGATGCCGGAACCGTCTCTCAGGGTGCGTGCCTGCAATTGTTTCTCGGCAGCGGCCTGGTACGGGTCCCAGATGACCCAGGCGTCGACGCTGCCGCGTTCGAAGGCGGCACGGGCATCGGCGGGCGGCAGGAACACGGTCTGGATGTCGGAGTATTTGAGGCCTGCGTCTTCCAGCGCGCGGACCAGCAGGTAATGCACGTTGGAGCCTTTGTTGAGGACGACTTTCTTGCCCTTGAGATCCTTGACCGAGGTAATTGGAGAATCCTTGGGCACCAGAATCGCCTCGCTGGTCGGCGCTGGCGGCTCGTAGGCCACGTAGAGCAGATCGGCACCGGCCGCCTGCGCGAACACTGGCGGCGTCTCGCCGGTGACACCGAAGTCGATGGAGCCGACGTTCAGGCCTTCCAGCAATTGCGGGCCGCCGGGGAATTCAGTCCACTGCACTTTGACGCCCTGCTCGGCCAGCCGCTTTTCCAGCGAGCCCTTGGCCTTGAGCAGTACCAGCGTGCCGTATTTCTGATAGCCGATACGCAGGTCCTCGGCCTGAGCCTGGCTCAGGGCACCGAACGTGACTGCTGCAGCCAGCAGAGCGGCCAGACCTCGACGCAAAATGACAGTGCGCATGGCGCGCTCCTTTACCGGATATTGGGTGGCGGGTATCGCCGGAATGAAGGAGACAGTAACAGTGATTTTTTATATCTATAAATCTCATTTATTCATTTGGTTATTCCATATGGAGATATACAAAGCCTCGCTCTGAACCCATCGTGAATCTGGAGGTGCCGTGTCGCTTCAAGCCCGGACGCGGAGCGTCCTGAGCGGCGTTACCACGCGGAGCACTCATCGTTATATACAAGTTCGCTTCAACACTGATCGTGCCCATCGCTCCGCGTGGGCATGCCGCCCGTGACGCTCCGCGTCACAAATGGCACAGATTGCGGAATCAGTGAGCCAAGCGCATGACGTGGATAACGCTGGAGCTTGGGCACACATCTGCGCCACATTCGAGAGCGGACGCGGAGCGTCCTGGGAGGCATTCCCACGCAGAGCGCTCATCGTTATACACAAATCCGCCTCGACACTGATCGTGCCCATCGCTCCGCGTGGGCATGCATCCCGTGACGCTCTGCGTCGCAAATGGCACAGATTGCGGATTCAGTGAGCCAAGCGCATGACGTGGATAACGCTGGAGCTTGGCCGCGCATCTGCGCCACATTCAAGAGCGGACGCGGAGCGTCCTGGGAGGCATTCCCACGCGGAGCGTAGGAACGATCATTATCGTATTCCTCCCAGAGGACTTATGTATAACGATGAGCGCGGAGCGTAGGAACGATCAGCGTGATCTCAAGCACGCCGATCATGCCCATGCCCATGCCCATGCTTGTGCTCAGCGTTATACCCGAGTCTTGCCGCCTCCCACGGGGTATGCATTCAGTCAGTTACTTTCGTTTTGCCCCCCGTTTTGCGCGTCTTGCGGACTTGTGTATAACGATGAGCGCGGAGCATGGGAACGATCTGGCGCCACCCACTTGATCGTGCCCATGCTCCGCGTGGGTATGCAGCCCGTGACGCTCCGCGTCACATTTCCAAGTGAACACAGGGGCAACGAACATGACTGTCCTCAAAAACCGCCCATAAAAAAGGGCCGATAAATCGGCCCGAATACCCCACGCTTGGTGAATCGGAAATCAGCGGTTCGGCTGAGGCGTCAGGCGCAGGTAAGGCGTGACGGCTGTATAGCCCTTTGGAAAGCGCTGCTTGATCTCTTCCTCGTCCTTGATCGACGGCACTATGACCACCTCATCACCGTCCTTCCAGTTGGCGGGCGTGGCGACCTTGTAGTTGTCGGTCAATTGCAGGGAGTCGATGACCCGCAGAATCTCGTGGAAATTACGCCCGGTGCTGGCGGGATACGTAATGGTCAGGCGCACCTTCTTGTTCGGATCGATCACGAACAGCGAGCGTACGGTCAGGGTGTCGCTGGCATTGGGATGAATCAGGTCGTACAGATCGGACACCTTGCGGTCCGCGTCAGCCAGGATCGGAAAATTGACCTGGGTGTTCTGCGTGGTGTTGATGTCGTCGATCCATTTGACGTGCGAGTCCACCGGATCCACCGACAGCGCGATGGCCTTGACGCTGCGCTTGGCAAACTCGTCCTTCAATTTGGCAGTGAAGCCCAGCTCAGTAGTGCAGACCGGCGTGAAGTCTGCGGGATGGGAAAACAACACACCCCAGCTGTCGCCCAGCCACTCATGAAAGCGTATACGGCCTTCGCTGGAGTCCTGCTCGAAGTCGGGGGCGATATCGCCAAGTCGCAGTGTCATGGTGTGGCTCCTGTCTTGTTCGATTGAGTCTTTCAGTCAAGACCACTCTGCCTGTCGTTGAAGTAAATTAAAAAGAATGGATATCGCTTTGATTAGATCGATAACGAATATCAAAAAACAGGCAAAAGAAACCCCGCACGGGGCGGGGTTCCTTTGACACTCAGTACACTTACATGAAGCTGTAGGTGTAGTTGAAGATCAGACGGGTCTGATCGGTGTCAGCAGTTGTTGCGCTGTCGCCGCGGAAAGTACCGTGACGCAGAGTAGTGCCGAAGCCCTTGAGTGGGCCGCTCTGGATGACGTAGTCAACACGCATGTCGCGTTCCCACTCGGAGTGAGAGTCACGAGCACGGTTCACGTCACGGATGTCATCACCGCTCAGGTAGGCAATCGCAGCTTTCAGGCCTGGAACACCAACCTTGGCGAAGTCGAACGAGTACTGGCCGAACGTGGTGTTTTCACCCGCGCGGTTGAAGCCGTTGATCATCGAGTCAGTGAACAGGTAGAAGCTGGAGCCGCCGTTGCCTTCCAGGCTGCCAACACCGTTGTTTTTACGAACGTTGCCCTGGCCGAGGTAAACCATGCCGCCGTCGTCGCCTACCTGCTGGTGACCAACCATGAGTGCGTGGCCGCCCAGGGTGTAGGTGAACATTGCAGACCAGGTCTGGTTATCAACTTCGCCCGGAGTCTTGGCGTAGCCACCGTTGTTGCTGAAGCTGTAGCCAGAGGTGTTGCTGCTGTTCTTGCCATCAGCGCTGCTGTTGAAATAGCGCAGGTCAGTCTTGAAGGACTGGTTGTCATTGATCTGGTAGACGTGAACCAGGCCCAGGAAGTGCTGCTTGTAGAAGTCTTCCAGATTGGCGTAGTAGTACTGCAGGGTCAGGTCTTTGGTGACTTTCCAGTCGGCACCGGCAAAGCGGAACTCGTCGCTGGTCTTGGCAGCACCGGCTACGGACAAGTCAGTCCAGTTGCTCGAAGCACGGCCAATGGATTTGCTCAACTGACCGGCAGTGAAGGTCACATTGTCCAGATCCTTGGAGGTCACGATGCCGCCCTGGAAGGCTTGCGGCAACAGACGGCCATCGTTGCTGACCAGAATCGGCAGGTTAGGCGCGAGAGCGTTACCCACTTTCAGCTCGGTCTTGGAGAAGCGGACCTTGGCGTTGGCGCCGGCACGGCTCCAGTCGCTGACAGAAGAGCCGTCAGTGTCGGTCGGAACAACGGTGTTAGCTGTGGTGGCGTTGTGATGCTGAATGCCACCACCCAGATGCAGACCCATAACTGCCTGTGCATCAAGACCGAAACCAACGGTGCCTTGTGTGTAGCCCGACAGGTAGTCGAACTTCAGGCCGGTAGCGGTCTCACGCTGATCTGGAGCACGACGGCCTTCACGTAGATCGTTGTTGAAATACAGAGTACGAGAACTGATGGACGCTTTACTGTCTTCGATGAAACCAGCTGCACCGGCCTGTTGCGCCAATACACCAACGGTTACGGCCAGGGCCAGGGTGGACTTCTTCATTGCAACGCTCCTCGTGAATCTAATTTTTTATTTCCACGGTGCCGGGCATTTTTGCCCTGACCCATGGATTCGCGCAGGTGACAGGCCCGACCTTGAGGTCAATGGTTTCTGTGCACCCCGACTGCATGACTAGACCGCGCATGTCGGTGGCTGGACGGTAGTGAAAACCCTGAAGAACAGAAAGGAATCAATTAACCCCAATCAATAACTTTTCGGCATATGTCACAACTCGTGTCAATCACGACGTCACGGAGTGTATCGACCTAATTCGCTAATTCACAAAATATATTTTGCTACCGCTCGTCAGATCGTTCTGTTTCGTGCAACCAAATGGCCAGTTCAAGACCCGCCGGTCACGCCCGACCTAAAGAAAGCCTTTAGCCATCTCGGCTAAAACCCTTGTAGATCGGGAGCTTCGGAGAGAATAGGGATCAAATGTTACAGTTGTCATCACTGCGCAGACGCACGCTCCCCTGCCTCAAATATTTTTTGAAGAATGGTTTTTCAGGCCATAAAAAGGTCGGTTTTACCTCGTGAACCACTTCCGACAGGGGCGCATGCGTGAACAAATCGCCCGCTTTACTGTCCCGCGTCAGTTATGTGAGCCAGTTGGCAGATGCAGAATAGACGTGAATGTGCGGTTCGCCCGTTCGATTTTCCCAATAAAGAGACAAAACCGTTTCAAGGCTGATGCGCAAACGTTATTCATTTAGCGATGCCAGGGTGCTGAGCTGCGAATCCCGCAACGCCGACTAATGCCTTGGCACGGGCAGCATCACTGATTCGGCCGGTTCTGGACACAAATTGCATCAGCTTGGTGTGGCGCACCGTTGTGATGCGCAAATTGGGTGCATAAATAGGGGCGACGGCTGCATGGCCGAAGCAACTGAAAGACTCAGCGACCATTATCGGATTATTCAAAACCCGCCAAACCAGGGCTTTTAAAGGATTAACACGGGGTTTATCGCTGCTTTCTCAAAACTGGCACGCTGCCTGCAATAGGTATTACATCACCAGTTTTGGGGACCTTGGTACAGGCAGGCCGGGGAATCCCCTCTTTTATTCCTCCCGGAGACTGACCTCCAGTCTCCAGCGCCCGTCCACCTTCTCAGTGCGCCAGTCGCCCTGAAGTGGACGGGCCGCCAGGAGCGTCAGCACCAACCCCTTCTCCCCTCGTTCCAGCTTCCAGCGCGCAACCTTGCTGTCGAATCGCAATTGGCCGCTCCACGGCCGTCCCGAAGCATCGAGCCTGAGCACTACGGCGCCATCCACCGTGCTGCCTTCATAGCGGGGCTCTTCGTCGAACCACAGCGCCAGGCCCGTCGGCAGCTCTTCAATCTGCTCCAGCTCCACCGGCACAGGTTGCTGCAGGCGGCCGATGATTGTGCCGATGGTGAAGCCGACAATGGCCATCGAACCAAGAACACGCGGCCATAGCTTCGGTCTGGGGTCCTCTTCAGGGGTAGAATGCATCCCGTCCTTTTGTTCGGAGCCGTGCATGTTTCACGTCATCCTTTTTCAACCAGAAATTCCGCCGAATACCGGCAATGTCATCAGGCTGTGCGCCAACAGTGGCTGCACCCTGCATTTGATCGAACCGTTGGGTTTCGAGCTGGACGATAAACGCCTGCGCCGGGCGGGTCTCGACTATCACGAGTATGCCACGCTGCAGACGCACGCCGACCTGCCCGGTTGTCTGGAAAAGATCGGCAACCCACGGCTGTTCGCCTTCACCACCAAGGGCTCGCGGCCGTTTCATGATGTCAGTTTCGAGCCGGGCGATGCGTTTCTGTTCGGCCCGGAAAGCCGGGGCCTGCCTGCCGATATTCTCGACTCGCTGAGCGGCGACCACCGCCTGCGCCTGCCGATGCGCGAAGGCTGCCGCAGCCTGAACCTGTCCAATACCGTCGCCGTGGCCGTTTATGAGGCGTGGCGGCAGCATGGGTTTGCGTAGCGCCTCAGGCGGACGCGGAGCGTCCTGAGAGGCGTTACCACGCTGGGGCGTGGGGACGATCCAGATCTGATTGTGCCGATGCTTTGCGTCATCTCACGCTGCGGGCATCAAAAAAAAGCGCCCCGAAAGGCGCTTTTTTTCATTCAGCTGTAACGCTTACTGAACAGTCGGCGTTTCGCCAGCTTCCTGCATGCGCTGCAGTTCCTGTGCGTACAGCGCGTCGAAGTTCACCGGGGCCAGCATCAGCGCAGGGAACGAACCGCGGACAACCAGGTTGTCGATGGCTTCGCGAGCGTAAGGGAACAGGATGTTCGGGCAGAACGCGCCCAGGGTGTGGCTCATCGAAGCGTCGTCCAGGCCCTTGATCAGGAAGATACCGGCCTGTTGCACTTCAACGATGAAGGCGACTTCGTCACCGTTGTTGACGGTCACGGACAGGGTCAGCACCACTTCGTAGAAGTCGCCTTCCAGCGGCTTTTGACGGGTGTTGAGGTCGAGGCTGACAGTCGGGGTCCATTCCTGGCGGAAGATCGCCGGGCTTTTCGGTGCTTCGAAAGACAGGTCGCGAACATAGATACGCTGCAGGGAGAATTGCGGAGCGTTTTCTTCTTCGTTGGCCACGGCGCCGTTGTTCGGTTGATCGGTCATTTCGGATCCTTCTCAAATGGGGCGGTTAAATAGGGGAATCAGCCGAGCAGCGCATCGAGCTTGCCGGCGCGTTCCAGAGCGAACAGATCATCACAGCCGCCCACGTGGGTCACGCCGATCCAGATCTGGGGTACCGAAGTACGACCGGCCTTTTTGGTCATCTCGGCACGAACCTGCGGCTTGCCATCGACCTTGATTTCCTCGAAGGCCACACTCTTGCTCTGCAACAACTGCTTGGCACGTATGCAATACGGGCAGTAGTCGCTGGAATAGACGATGACTTGAGCCATTTTCATTTCACCAGTGGGAGATTGTCGCCGCGCCAGGTCGAGATACCGCCGGACAGCTTGGCCGCCTTGAAGCCGGTCTTGAGCAGCTCGCGGGCGGTGCTGCCAGCATGCTGCCCCATTGCGTCGACGATGATCAACGTCTTGTCCTTGTATTTCTGCAGTTCTGCGGTGCGGGTCAGCACTTTGTCCTGCGGAAAGTTCAGGGAGCCGACGATGTGGCCGTTGGCGAAATCCTTCTTGGAGCGCACGTCGATGACCACGCCCTGGTCGCTGTTGACCAGTGCGGTCAGCTCGCGAGTGCTCAGGCTCGCGCCGCCTTTGCTCAGTTCGTAAGCGATCAGCAGTCCCAACAGAATGACGAAGGCACCGGTGATCAAATAGTGGTTAGTAGCGAATTCAAGCAGATGAGCAACCATCGGTAGGTTCCAGGGCGTTAAAATGTCGGCCAGTATACACAGCACCCAAGGTCGGCCAAAGTCCGTACGGCAGTGACGCCGTTTGAACTTGTCCTTAAAATGCCGATCCCTTGTTCTTTATTCCAACCAGCCTCGAGTGGGTTCTATGACTGCCACCCCAAAACCTCTGGTCCTTATCATCCTGGACGGCTTCGGACACAGCGAACACCGTGAAGGCAACGCTATTCTGGCTGCGAAGATGCCAGTCATGGATCGCCTCTACAAGACCATGCCCAACGGCCTGATTTCAGGCTCCGGCATGGATGTCGGTCTGCCGGACGGGCAGATGGGCAATTCTGAAGTCGGCCACATGAACCTGGGTGCCGGGCGCGTGGTGTATCAGGATTTCACTCGAGTGACCAAGGCCATTCGCGACGGCGAGTTCTTCGAGAACCCGACCATTTGCGCCGCCGTGGACAAAGCGGTTGCCGCTGGCAAGGCCGTGCACATCATGGGCCTGCTGTCCGACGGCGGTGTTCACAGCCACCAGGACCATTTGGTTGCCATGGCCGAACTGGCCGTCAAGCGCGGTGCCGAGAAGATCTACCTGCACGCCTTCCTTGATGGCCGCGACACGCCACCGCGCAGCGCGAAGAAATCCCTTGAGCTGATGGATGAAACCTTCGCCCGCCTGGACAAGGGCCGTACCGCCACGATCATCGGCCGCTATTTCGCCATGGACCGTGACAACCGTTGGGACCGTGTCTCCAGCGCTTACAACCTGATCGTCGACAGCGCTGCCGAATTTCATGCAGACAGCGGCGTGGCCGGGCTTGAAGCAGCCTACGCGCGTGATGAAAACGACGAATTCGTCAAAGCCACGCGCATCGGTGAGCCTGCGAAAGTCGAAGACGGCGACGCCGTGGTGTTCATGAACTTCCGTGCCGACCGCGCCCGCGAACTGACCCGCGTGTTCGTCGAAAACGATTTCAAGGACTTCGAGCGCGCCCGCCAGCCGAAGGTCAACTACGTGATGCTGACTCAGTACGCCGCCAGCATTCCTGCGCCGTCCGCGTTTGCCGCAGGCAGCCTGACGAATGTGCTGGGCGAATACCTGGCAAACAACGGCAAGACGCAACTGCGCATCGCCGAGACCGAGAAATACGCGCACGTCACGTTCTTCTTTTCCGGTGGACGCGAAGAACCGTTCCCGGGCGAAGAGCGCATCCTGATTCCGTCGCCGAAAGTGGCCACCTACGACCTGCAGCCGGAAATGAGCGCGCCGGAAGTGACCGACAAAATCGTCGACGCTATCGAGCATCAGCGCTATGACGTGATCGTCGTCAACTACGCCAACGGCGACATGGTCGGCCACAGCGGCATCATGGAAGCGGCGATCAAGGCCGTTGAGTGCCTGGACGTCTGTGTCGGCCGCATCACTGAAGCGCTGGAAAAGGTCGGTGGCGAAGCACTGATCACCGCGGACCACGGCAACGTCGAGCAGATGACCGATGATCACACCGGTCAGGCTCACACCGCACACACGTCCGAGCCCGTACCGTTCGTGTACGTCGGCAAGCGCCAGCTGAAGGTCCGCGAGGGCGGTGTGCTGGCAGATGTCGCGCCAACCATGCTGCACCTGCTGGGCATGGAGAAACCGCAGGAGATGACGGGTCACTCGATCCTTGTGAACGAGTAATCGGCTGAAAACCGGCACAAGGCCATCAGGCGGTGCCGGTTTTTTGTGTTACAGGCCCCAAAGCAGTACGACCGGGGCGTTTTTTTTGTACCCCATGCCGGGCATACTAGGCCTGACACTTTTTCTCACAATTCCTCGGTATCGCCCACCCTCATGCTTCGCGCCTTGATCGCCCTTGTTCTGATCTGCCTGCTCAATCCGGCGTTCGCCGAAGACGAGCGTGCGCAAACCCAAAAACAGATAGACGCTGCGCGTCAGGATGTCGCTGAGCTGCAAAAAGTCCTGAAACAGGTTCAGGAAGAACGCACAGGCGTCCAGAAGGACCTGCGCACCACCGAAACGGAAATGGGCAAGTTGGAAAAGCAGGTCGAGGTCCTGCAAAAGGAACTAAAAAAGACCGAAGCCGAGCTGACGAAGCTCGACGGTGAGAAAAAAAAACTGAATAGCGCCAAGGTTGAACAGCAACGCCTCATCGCCATTCAGGCCCGCGCCGCCTACCAGAGTGGCCGCCAGGAATACCTCAAGCTGTTGCTCAACCAGCAACACCCTGAAAAATTCGCCCGCACCCTTACCTATTACGACTACCTGAGCCAGGCCCGCCTGGAGCAGCTACGCAATTTCAATGAAACCCTGCGTCAGTTGGCCAATGTTGGCAAAGATATCGACCTGCAGCAGGCGCAGTTGCTGGTTCAGAAGAGCAACCTCGACAGCCAGACAGAAGAATTGGCCAAGGTTCGCCAGGAACGTCAGCAGGCTTTGGCTAAACTTAACCAGGACTACAAGGCCCGCGACCAGAAGTTGCAGGCCCGTCAGCAGGACCAGGCCGATCTGGCCAAGGTACTGAAGACCATCGAAGAGACGCTGGCCCGACAGGCCCGCGAAGCTGAAGAAGCACGCCAGAAGGCGCTGTTGGCGGCAAAGGAAGCAGAAGAGAAACGTCAACGTGAAGCCGAGGCCGTCGCCCGCAACAGCGGCAAAACCGATGATGAACCCGCTCCGCGTCGTCCGGTCAAAAGCCCCGGCGCGCTGGTTTCCAGTGCCGGTGTTTCGTACGGCGGACCTTTTGCAGAGGCCAAGGGAAAACTTCCATGGCCCATCGATGGTCGATTGCTTGCACGCTTTGGTGAAGCGCGCGGTGATGACGAGCGGACCAAATGGGACGGCGTCATGATCAGCGCTTCGGCCGGAAGTCAGGTACATGCCGTGCACGGAGGGCGAGTGGTTTTCGCTGACTGGTTGCGCGGCGCCGGGCTTCTGGTCATTCTCGACCATGGTAATGGCTATTTGAGTCTGTACGGACACAATCAGAGCCTGCTCAAGTCGGCAGGCGATATCGTAAAAGCCGGTGAAGCGATTTCCACCGTAGGCAACAGCGGCGGTCAGGACACATCAGCGTTGTACTTTGCTATTCGTCAGCAGGGTCGCCCAAGCGATCCAGCCCAATGGTGCCGCACTCAAGGATAAGTCGGCGCCAATATCAGTAGGAGCTCGTTAGACATGCTGCATTTGTCCCGCCTCACCTCGCTGGCCATGGCGATTGCCATCGTTATCGGCGCGCCGCTGGCGCAAGCTGCCGAAAAGACCACGCCAGCTCCGGCAGCAGCAGTCGCTCCGGCCAATGCCAACGCCAAGCCGCCGCTGCCGCTCGAAGAGCTGCGCACGTTTGCCGAGGTCATGGATCGGGTCAAGGCCGCCTACGTAGAGCCGGTGGATGACAAGACCCTGCTGGAAAACGCCATCAAAGGCATGCTCAGCAACCTTGACCCGCACTCCGCCTACCTCGGCCCGGAAGACTTCCAGGAGCTGCAGGAAAGCACCAGCGGTGAATTCGGCGGCCTGGGTATCGAAGTCGGCGTGGAAGACGGCCTCGTCAAAGTGGTCTCGCCTATCGACGATACCCCGGCCTCCAAGGCAGGCATCGAAGCCGGCGACCTGATCGTGAAGATCAACGGCGCGCCGACGCAGGGTCAGACCATGCAGGAAGCGGTCGACAAGATGCGCGGCAAGATCGGCGAGAAAATCACCCTGACGCTGGTACGCGACGGCGGCACGCCGTTCGACGTGACGCTGGCGCGCGCGACCATTCAGGTCAAGAGCGTCAAGGCGCAGATGCTGGAGAACGGCTACGGCTACATCCGCATCACCCAGTTCCAGGTCAAGACCGGCGACGAAGTGGGCAAGGCGCTGGCCAAGCTGCGCAAGGACAACGGCAAGAAGATGAGCGGGCTGATTCTGGACCTGCGCAACAACCCTGGCGGCGTGTTGCAGTCGGCGGTGCAGGTGGCGGACCACTTCCTCACCAAGGGCCTGATCGTCTACACCAAGGGCCGTATCGCCAACTCCGAGCTGCGCTTCTCGGCAGACCCGGCAGACGCCAGCGAAGGCGTGCCTCTGGTGGTGCTGATCAACGGCGGCAGCGCCTCGGCGTCGGAAATCGTCGCCGGTGCGCTGCAGGATCAGAAACGCGGCATCCTGATGGGCACCGACAGTTTCGGCAAAGGCTCGGTGCAAACCGTGCTGCCGTTGAACAACGATCGCGCATTGAAGATCACCACGGCGCTGTATTACACGCCGAACGGCCGTTCGATTCAGGCGCAGGGCATCAATCCTGACATCGTGGTGCGTCGTGCCAAGGTCACCAACGAAGTCGATGGCGAGAACTACAAGGAAGCCGACCTGCTCGGTCACCTGGGTAACGGCAACGGCGGCGCGGACAAACCGACCCTCAAGGGCGGCGCGGCAGCCAAGGCGCGTCCGCAGGACGATGACTTCCAGCTCAGCCAGGCCCTCAGCCTGCTCAAGGGGTTGAGTATTACGCGCGGCAACTGACGGATGCGTATTCTCTGCCTTCTGCTGTTGGCATTTTCGATCACTGGCGCTGCCCATGCGGCGCCAGTCGAGACCAGCGCAAAACCGGCCAAAGCCTACCTCAGCCTGATCATCGATGACCTGGGCCAGAACCCCGAGCGCGACAGCCGTACGCTCGCCCTTCCCGGCCCGGTCACACTGGCGATCATGCCCGACACACCCCACGCCACCGAATTCGCCAGACAGGCGCATCGCGCGCACAAGACCGTGATGCTGCACATGCCAATGGACCCGGCGACCGGGCCTTATGCGTGGCACCCTGAACTGCCGTTGCCGGAACTTGAAAGCCGCCTGAACGCCGCACTGCTCAAAGTGCCGTACGCAGCAGGCATCAACAACCACATGGGCAGCCGCATGACCGCAGAGCCGGTTGCCATGGCGTGGTTGATGGAAGAGTTGCAGCGTCGGCACATGTTCTTCGTCGACAGCCGCACCAGCGCCAAGACCGTCGCCGCCGCTCAGGCGCAACGCATCGGTCTGGCCAGCGTGTCACGCGATGTGTTTCTCGACGATGAGCGCACGGCCGAAGCCATTACCCGGCAATTACAGACGGCTATCAAGCTGGCGCAAAAGCAGGGCTCGGCGGTGGTGATTGGTCATCCTTACCCTGTCACGCTGGACGTGCTTGAGCGCGAACTGCCCAAACTGAAAGCGCAGGGCATCGAGTGGATCGAATTGCGTGAGATGATCAGCCAGCGTGGCAACAAGGCCATGGCCGGTCATGGCAAAGACGGGACCTATCGCTAGGTTTTACAGGTAACGGTCGTTGATTTTCTTCAACTTCCCTTCGTCGCGCATCTTATCCAGCGCGGCCTGCAGGCGATCCACTACGTCCTGCGGTGTGTCCTTGTTCAAGGCCAGGTACAACTCGGCGGTGTGGAAACGCAGCACGGTCTTGAGATCGGTGATGCCTTCCTGCTTGGCCAGATAAAGCCCTACAGGATCAGCCGTTGCCCACAGATCGATCTGCCCGCTGACCAGTTTTCGAGCGTTGTCCTGATCGCGCAGCATCACCACCGGATCCAGCCCCTTGAGCGCCAGATGCTCGGCGACCGCGTCGCCCTTGTAGGCGCCAATCCGATAACCCCTGGCCTGTTCCAGACTCGACAGCGCAACCGTGCTGTTCGCCGGTGCCAGCAGGACCCAGTCAACCGGCCCGATTGGCCCTACCCACTTGAAGAGGTTTTCCCGCTCCGGCGTACGCACCGTAGAGAACACGCCATAGCCGTGCTTCTCCAGCGCAAGCTTGTACACACGCTCCCAGGGAAAGCGCAGGGTGAGGTTGTAACCGACACCGGCACGCTTGAACATTTCGCGAACCACATCCACGGCGATGCCATTGATGTTGCTGTCCTGAGCGAAATTCTTGCCATCCGCCGCCATGTTGTAAGGCGGGTAGTTTTCGGTCAACAGAACCATTGAGTAGGCAGGCGAGGTGCCAGCCCGGGCGACCTCGCTGAGCAGAACCCCTGCTCCGACCAGTGCGAGAAAAAGACGTTTGAGCATGTTCCGGCACTCGATCTTGGACGACTGAGGCAGAGTGCCGTGAACCTGCGGCAGTGTCTAGCCCGGTGCTATCGGATGTCGCTTCCAGGCAATAAGTCAGAAGCAAAAGCAGGGTGCCAAACGAAAAAGAGCGCTGCTCTCTCAAACCCGGAGGCTTGAAACAACAGCGCTCGCTTCATGCACAACAACTCAACGCATGACGATGCCGCGGCTGGCCATGTAAGCCTTGGCTTCCGGCACCGTGTATTCACCGAAGTGGAAAATACTCGCGGCCAGTACGGCACTGGCGTGGCCTTCGAGCACACCGGCGGCCAGATGCTCCAGATTGCCGACACCGCCCGAGGCGATCACCGGAATGCCCAGCGCATCACTGATGGCGCGGGTGACGCCCAGGTCGAAGCCGTTCTTCATGCCGTCCTGGTCCATGCTGGTCAGCAGGATTTCGCCCGCACCCAGCTCTTCCATCTTCTTCGCCCAGACCACAGCGTCCAGCCCGGTCGGCTTGCGGCCGCCGTGGGTGAAGATTTCCCAGCGCGGCGTTTCGCCCGGCCCGGATACTTTCTTGGCGTCGATGGCGACCACGATGCACTGCGAACCGAAACGGGCAGCGGCTTCGCCGACGAACTCCGGATTGAACACAGCAGCAGTGTTGATCGACACCTTGTCGGCACCGGCGTTGAGCAGGTTGCGGATGTCCTGCACGGTACGCACGCCGCCGCCCACGGTCAGCGGGATGAACACCTGACTGGCCATGCGCTCGACGGTGTGCAGCGTGGTGTCACGGCCATCGACACTGGCGGTGATGTCCAGAAAGGTGATTTCGTCGGCGCCCTGCTCATCGTAGCGACGCGCGATTTCCACCGGATCACCCGCGTCACGGATGTTCTCGAACTTGACGCCCTTGACCACTCGACCGTTGTCGACGTCCAGGCAAGGGATGATGCGTTTGGCTAGGGCCACAGGATCAATCTCCGGTTAATTGAACCAGCGCAGACTCAGCGCTGTTCCAGATCACACAAGGCCTGGGCCTCGGCGACGTCCAGCGTGCCTTCGTAGATGGCGCGACCGGTGATTGCACCGATGATGCCCGGCGCCCTGGCATCGAGCAGCGCCTTGATGTCACCCAGGTTATGGATGCCGCCCGACGCAATGACCGGAATCCGCGTTGCCGCCGCCAGTGCGGCGGTGAACGGGATATTGCAGCCCTGCATCATGCCGTCTTTGGCGATGTCGGTGTACACGATGGCCGACACGCCGTCGGCTTCAAAGCGCTTGGCCAGGTCGATGACCTGCACCGAGCTGACTTCAGCCCAGCCGTCAGTCGCGACGAAACCGTCCTTGGCATCCAGGCCGACGATCACCTTGCCAGGGAACGCGCGGCAGGCTTCAGCCACGAACTCGGGCTCCTTGACCGCCTTGGTGCCGATGATCACGTAGCTCACGCCCGCCTTGACGTAATGCTCGATGGTTTCCAGCGAACGGATGCCGCCACCGATCTGGATCGGCAGGTTTGGATAGCGACGTGCGATGGCGGTGACCACGTCACCGTTGACCGGCTGGCCTTCGAACGCGCCGTTGAGGTCGACCAGATGCAGACGGCGGCAGCCACCTTCGACCCACTTGGCGGCCATGGCCACCGGATCATCGGAGAACACCGTGGAATCTTCCATGCGGCCCTGACGCAGGCGCACGCAGGCGCCGTCTTTAAGGTCGATAGCGGGGATAATCAGCATCGGGGAACCTACTTGTCCGGAAATTAGTTTTTCTCGAGCGCCCACAGGTCACTTTCGATGCTCTCGAACCTCTCCTTGAGGTGCTGCTGAACATCGAAAATGGCTCGATTGTAGTAATGCGGGGCAATCTCGCGCGTGAACAGCTCAAGCACTTCGGCCACCTCGAACGAACCCAGCTCCAGCTCGAAGCGGTCCACAAACAGACGCTTGAGCTCGTCGATCGCCTGCTGTTCATGCTCGGGCGAGAGGGTCAGGATGGGTGGCTTGGCCTTGGCTTTGCTCATGTCGGTTACCAGCGACCGTCCCACGCCGCGAAGTTCTGCAGCAACTGCAGGCCATGGGTATGGCTCTTCTCCGGGTGGAACTGCACGGCAAAGCGCGAACCGTCGGCCAGCGCTGCAGCGAAGTCGAGGCCGTAACGGCCACGGCCCACCACCTGACGCTGATTGACGGCGTCGATGTAGTAGCTGTGGACGAAGTAGAAACGCGCCAGATCGGGGATGTCGTGCCACAACGGGTGATCGACCGACTGAGTGACCTGATTCCAGCCCATGTGCGGCACTTTCAGGTGCTCGCCATCTTCGTGCAGGTCCTTGCCGAAGAACTTCACCTGACCGGGAAACATGCCGATGCAGTCCACGCCGTCGCTCTCTTCGCTGCTGTCGAGCAACGCTTGCATGCCGACGCAGATACCGAGAAACGGACGGTCCTTGCTGACTTCCTGCACCAGCGAGTCAAAGCCCAGACGGCGGATTTCGGCCATGCAGTCGCGAATCGCACCCACACCCGGAAATACCACACGGTCGGCTTCACGAATCACATCGGCGTCGCTGGTGATCAGCACACGGCCTGCGCCAACGTGCTCCAGGGCCTTGGCGACCGAGTGCAGGTTGCCCATGCCGTAATCGATGACCGCAACTGTCTGCATCAGAGAACACCCTTGGTGGAAGGCATCTGCCCGGCCATGCGCTCATCCAGCTCGACCGCCATGCGCAGGGCACGGCCGAAGGCCTTGAAAACCGTTTCGATCTGGTGATGAGTGTTGTGGCCACGCAGGTTGTCGATGTGCAGCGTCACATTGGCGTGGTTGACGAAGCCCTGGAAGAATTCCTGGAACAGGTCGACGTCGAAGCCACCGACGGTTGCACGGGTGTACGGCACATGCATCTGCAGGCCGGGACGGCCCGAGAAGTCGATGACCACACGCGACAGCGCTTCATCGAGCGGCACGTAGGCATGGCCGTAACGGCGAATGCCTTTCTTGTCGCCAATGGCCTGGCTGAATGCCTGACCCACCGTGATACCAACGTCTTCCACCGTATGGTGATCGTCGATTTCCAGGTCGCCCTTGCACTCGATGTCCAGGTCGATCAGCCCGTGCCGGGCGATCTGGTCGAGCATGTGCTCAAGGAAAGGCACGCCGATATCAAATCGGGCCTTTCCGGTGCCATCCAGGTTGATCGAGGCTTTGATCTGGGTTTCCAGAGTATTGCGCTCGACGTAAGCCTTACGTTCGGCCATCACCAGCTCCGCAAAATCATTGGGCGAAAAAGGCGATCATTATAGGCCCAGAACGGCCCCGCATGAAGCAAACAGACGACAGACAGGGGATTTACTGCGCAGCGGCCTTTTGCGCCTCTGCAAGTCCGCTTTTATCAAGCACCCTGTAAGCCACTGAAGAAACGCCAGCTTTTTGTGGGAGGCGGCTTGTCGGCAATGCAGCCGACGCGGTATGTCAGGAAAATCGCGTCATCGTTCATCGCCGGCAAGCCGCCTCCCACGGTCCGGTGTTCGCTGCGCGACAGCGCCATGTTGAATACTGGGTGGCGCCTCCCACACATCACTTTTCCCAGCGGATTACATGTTACCCATCACTGGAGAAATCAGCTGAAAAGGCCTGCAATCGCGTCGCAGACCTTGTCGATATTCCCCTCATTCAATCCCGCCAGACACATGCGGCCGCTGCGGATCAGGTAGACGCCGTGGGTGTCCTTCAGCTCGTCGACCTGCGCAGGCGTGAGGCCGGTGTAACTGAACATGCCGTTCTGGCGGAGGATGAAGCTGAAATCGTGCTGCGGAACCTTCTGCGCCAGCACCGCCACCAGACGAGTCCGCATGTCGAGGATGCGTTGACGCATCACTTCGACCTCGGTCAGCCACTGATCACGCAATTGCGGCGAGTTGAGCACGCGGGAAACCACCTGCGCGCCATGAGCAGGCGGGCTGGAGTAGTTGCGGCGCACAGTCGCCTTGAGCTGACCCAGCACGTTGACGGCCGAAGCGCTGTCTTCGCAGACCACCGACAGCCCGCCCACACGCTCGCCGTACAGCGAGAAAATCTTCGAGAACGAGTTACTGATGAACGCTGTGACGCCAGCCTCCGTCATCGCACGAATGGCATAGGCGTCTTCGTCCATACCCTTGCCGAAGCCCTGATAGGCGATGTCGAGAAACGGAATCAGCTCGCGAGCCTTGACCACCTCTACCACCTGATCCCACTGCGCAACGGACAGATCCGCGCCGGTCGGGTTGTGACAGCAAGGGTGCAGCAACACGATGCTGCGTGCGGGCAATTGCTGCAGCGCATCCAGCATGGCGTCGAATTTCACGCCGCCGGTCTGGGCATCGAAGTAGGGATAGGTGTTGACCTTGAAACCCGCGCCGCCAAACAGTGCGTTATGGTTTTCCCAGGTCGGATCACTGACCCAGACCTGCGAATCTGGAAACGCATACTTGAGGAAGTCGGCACCCACTTTCAGCGCGCCGGAGCCGCCCACGGTCTGGATCGTGGCGACACGACCCGCCAGCACAGCCGGATTGTTCTCGCCGAACAGCAGGGCCTGCACCGCCTGGCGATAAGGCGCGAGACCTTCCATCGGCAGGTACAGCGAAGCGGTCTGCTCGCCCTCGGCCAGTTGCTGCTGTGCAGTGACGGCAGCGGCCAGAGGCGGAATGCGGCCCTGAGTGTCGTAATACAGACCAATGCTGAGGTTGACCTTGTCGGCGCGAGGATCCTTGCCGAAGGTTTCCATCAACGAAAGGATCGGATCACCAGCGTACGACTCCACGTGGGCTAGCATGCAAACAACTCCTTAAAGAATGAAATCAGGCCGGACAACGATCAGGTCTGTGGTTCTGCTGCGGGATATTAACCCCGCCCGCCTCTCTCGTCTTGCCACACAAACCCGAAAACCGGGCAAAAAAAAGCGCATGCACCGAAGTGCACGCGCTTTTTCAGGACTCGCAGACTGTTAGTGGAACAGTACGGCGGTCTTTTGCAGTGTCACCCAGACGCCCCACGCCAGTGGAATGCCCACTGCCAGCCAGGCGGCAATCACCAGCGGCTTGCTGCCCGCTGAAGCTTTCCATTCCAGCGAGGTGGTCGCATCAGCGCCCTTGTCGTGGCCGATGGCTTGCTCAGCCGCCAGCTCCGCGTCGGTCATGAAGTACTTGTCGGCCACCGGACGGATCATCAGGTTGCAGAGGAAGCCCAGCACCAGCAGACCGGCAAGGATGTACAACGTGATGTCGTAGGCGTCGGCACGTGCAACACCGTGGCTGAGTTGATACTCACGCAGGTAGTTGACCAGTACCGGACCCAGTACACCGGCTGCGGCCCAGGCGGTCAGCAGGCGACCGTGGATTGCACCGACCATCTGTGTACCGAACAGGTCGGCCAGGTAGGCAGGTACGGTTGCGAAACCACCGCCGTACATCGACAGCACGACGCAGAACGCGGCAACGAACAGCGCGATGCTGCCCATGTGGCCCAGCGTCGGCACCGACGCGTAGAGCACGAAGCCCAGTGCGAAGAACACGAAGTAGGTAGCCTTGCGACCGATGTAGTCCGAGCACGAAGCCCAGAAGAAGCGACCACCGATGTTGAACAGGCTCAACAGACCGGTGAAGCCCGCAGCGATGGCGGCGATGGCTTTCAGTTGGTCAGCGCTGAGCTGGCTGAAGGTCAGGTCGTTGCCCAGCAGCTTGCCGGCGAACACTTCCTGCAGCAGTGGCGAAGCCATGCCCAGGATGCCGATACCGGCCGAAACGTTCAGGCACAGCACCAGCCAGACCAGACGGAACTGCGGCGTCTTCCAGGCCACGCTGACGTGCACGTGACGGTTGGTGATCATCGCGTTCTTGGCCTTGGCAGCCGGAGCGGTCCAGCCTTCAGGTTTCCAGCCGGTTGGTGGAACGCGGTAGCCCAGTGCGCCGCCGATCATGAAGATGAAGTAGATCACCGCCATCACGACAAAGCTCTGCCATACGCCCACGCTGTCCGCAGAAGCGAAGTGGCCCATCAGGAAGGTCGCCAGAGGTGCACCCACCATCGCGCCGCCGCCGAAGCCCATGATCGCCATGCCGGTCGCCATGCCGCGTTTGTCCGGGAACCACTTGATCAGGGTCGACACCGGGGAGATGTAGCCAAGCCCCAGCCCGATACCGCCGATGACACCCGAGCCCAGCCACATCAGCCAGATCTGGTGGGTATAGATACCCAGCGCCGAAATCAGCAGACCGCCACACCAGCACAGTGCCGAAACAACACCGGCCTTGCGTGGACCTGCGTGCTCGAGCCAGCCACCCCAGATGGCAGCCGAACAGCCCAGGAAGATGAAGAACAGGGTGTAGATCCAGCCCAGCATGGAAATCTGCCAGTCACAGGTCGATGCAAACATCTGTGCAAAGAAGCCCATGTCCGGTGTGCAAGCTACGGGTGCCGAAACACCGACCGCTTTCGACAACGGCAACCAGAAAACCGAAAAGCCGTACGCCATACCAATACAAAGATGGATGGCCAGTGCGGCGGGTGGAACAAGCCAGCGGTTGAAACCGGGCTTGGCGATAATGCGCTCTTTGGACAAGAACGCAGGCTGAGCGGCTGCGCCGCCCAATGCTGTGCTTGTGCTCATTATAATTACCCCAATGTGTGAAGCTTGCAGATGGTCCCGCTGATCCGCCACAGACTCCATGCCGAGCGGCCATGTCTGTTTTATCGGCAGGATGTTCAGATACGTGACAAAAAGACGCACCCGAGCCAGCAGATGCGGAGACTATCACTTACTGATGGCTAATAAGCATCTTGTTACAGTGTTTTTATTATTAAAATCACCCACTTAATCCACGTTGTCTATGACCCCATAGATGCAGTCAATTAAACATCAGGAGAAGATCTATGCCGGTCTTAGTTGGGCTATTAAGTTCGCCCACTTTTCAGGATCAGGAAGACCTGCAAAAGATATATCTCGACGCACCGGCGGATATGTTTCCGCCCTTTTTCGGTGCAGCACAGTTGATCGAAACAACACTGGCAGACGGCGCCTTGCTGGCCGGACGCTTCAACGACCGGCTGCTGGGCGCCGCCCGGCTTGTACGCGGCAAGACTGTCTGGCACCTGTCTCACCTGTGCGTGCGCAAACCGACACGTCGACGCGGTGTCGCTGAACGCATAGTCTGCGAAGGGCAGAAACTGGCCCGGGAAGCGGGTTGCGAACTACGCTTGCTGGCAACCGCCGAGTGTCCCGAAGTCCTCGCCCTGGCGGCCAGGCTTTCTGTGCAACTGGACGTCGCAACGCCCTGAATCACCTGGCGTCATCCAGCCATGAAGGCATCCGAAGCCCGAGACCCTCCTCAGAGCGGTATACTCGTGGGCTATTTTTGAACATCGACACAAGGACTCGCCCATGAAAGCGTTCGGCAAAATCCTGGGGCTGTTTATTCTCGGGTTGTTGCTGATCATCGTGGCTCTCGGCTTCGCCCTGACCCATCTGTTTGATCCCAACGACTACAAAGACGAGATTCGGCAACTGGCACGTGAAAAGGCCAACGTCGAGCTGACGCTCAATGGCGATATCGGCTGGAGCCTGTTCCCCTGGCTCGGACTGGAGCTGCACGACACTCATGTGGCTACCCTGACCGCTCCCGACCAGCCCTTTGCCGATGTTCAAATGCTGGGCTTGTCCGTTCGGGTCCTGCCTTTGCTGCGCAAACAGGTGCAGATGAGCGACATCCGTGTCGAAGGCCTGAACCTGATGTTGCATCGCGACGAGCAGGGTCACGGCAACTGGGAAGACATCGGCAAGCCGCCCGCCGTCGCGTCCACCGACGCGAAACCGGACACCACGCCGACGCCGGAAGCACCCAAGCCGGAACGCGCTTCTCAGCCTCTGAAGCTGGACATCGACAGCCTGACCGTCAACAACGCCCGCGTGGATTACAGCGACGCCCGAAAAGGCCAGACCTTCACGGCAGAAAGTATCCAGCTGAGCACCGGTCCGATTCGCGAAGCGTCGGATATTCCGATCAAGCTGACCGCCTTCCTGAGCACCAACCAGCCCGTGGTACGCGCCAAGACCGAACTGGTCGGCGAACTGCGCATGGACCGCGTGCTCAAGCGCTATCAATTCGAAGACATGCGCCTGTCCGGCGAAGTCGCTGGCGAGCCACTCAAGGGCAAGACCGTGACCTTCTCGGCACAAGGTCAACTGCTGGTGGACCTGGCAGCCAACATTGCCGAATGGAACAGCCTGAAAATCTCGGCCAACCAGCTGCGCGCGCTCGGTGAACTGCGTGCCCGCGAGCTGGACAAGACTCCGCAGCTCAGTGGCGGCCTTTCCATTGCCCAGCTTGATGTACGCACCTTCTTTGAAAACATCGGCCAGCCGTTGCCACCAATGGCCGATGGCGCACTCAGCAAGGTCGAAATGGTCACGCGCCTCAGCGGCACGCCCACCAGCGTGGTACTGGACGGCCTGAACCTGAAAGTGGACGACAGCACCTTCACTGGCCGTGTCGCGATAGACGATTTCGCCAAACAGGCCCTGCGCGTGCAGCTCAAGGGTGACACCTTCGACGCCGACCGCTACCGCCCTGCCGAAAGCGAAGAAAGCAAGGGCGCCAAGGCCGCGCGCAAATCCGAAGTGCAAAGCGATGAAGCCGCAGCTGTCGCCGGGGATTCGCCATTGCCCGAGCAGCCCACCAAGGCTGCCTGGAGCACTGCCAAGCTGTTGCCACTGGAGCGTCTGCGCACGCTGGATGTCGAGGCTGACATCAGCCTGGGCAAACTGACCCTGAACAAATTGCCTATCGACAATGCGGTGTTCAAGACTCAGGCATCGGGCGGTGTCATCAAGCTCGATACGCTCAGCGGCAATCTCTACAACGGCAACTTCGAGGTCAAAGGCAATCTGGATGCACGTCCCGACCTGCCGACCATCAGTGTGCAGACGCGCACCGCCAAAGTACCGGTGGATCGCGTTCTGGAAAGCCAGGGCCAGACGCCGCCGGTACGTGGCCTGCTGACACTGAACAGCAGCCTGACCGGCCAGGGCAACAGCGAGAAAGCGCTGATCGATAGCCTCAATGGCACCGCCAGTTTCGCGCTCAACAACGGCGTGCTGGTCAACGCCAACCTTGAGCAGCAATTGTGCAAAGGCATTTCGACGCTGAACCGCAAACCGCTGACCGGCGAGCCGCGCGCCAAGGACACGCCTTTCCAGCAACTGGACGGCAATCTGGTCATCCGCAACGGCGTGGCGAGCAACCCGGATCTGAAAGTGCGCATCCCCGGCCTGACCGTCAACGGCAATGGTGACGTGGATCTGCGCGTGCTGGGCATGAACTATCGCGTCGGCATCATCATCGAAGGCGACAAGAGCGACATGCCGGACCCGGCCTGCGAGGTCAATCCGCGCTACGTCGGCATCGAGTGGCCAGTGCAGTGCCGAGGCCCGCTGGAACTGGGCGCCAAGGCCTGCCGTCTGGACCGCGAAGGCGTCGGCCAGATCGCAGCAAAACTGGCAGGCGACCGGATCAGCGAAAAACTCGAGGACAAGCTCAACGAGAAGCTGGGCGACAAGGTCAGCCCGGAACTCAAGGACGCGCTCAAGGGGTTGTTCAAGCGCTAGAAAAGCAAGGCGGCGCGATGTCCCTGACACAGCGCCGCCTCGCAAGATACAAAGGACTGTAGGAGCGCGCTTGCCCGCGAAAGCGTCCACTCAGTCACTGATGAGTCGCCTGATACATCGCATCGCGGGCAAGCGCGCTCCTACAACTATCAGCATTTCATCAGGTCACGAGCTGTTTCACAGGAGCCCACCAGGCGATGCAACCCGAGCAATTTTCCAGCGCAGTTCTGGATTGGTATGACCGCCACGGCCGACACGACCTGCCTTGGCAGCAAGGCATCACGCCGTACCGGGTCTGGGTGTCGGAAATCATGTTGCAACAGACGCAAGTCAGCACTGTGCTGAACTACTTCGACCGCTTCATGGAAGCCCTGCCCACCGTACAGGCCCTGGCTGAAGCGCCCGAAGACGAAGTGCTGCACCTGTGGACCGGCCTGGGCTACTACACCCGCGCCCGCAACCTGCAAAAGACCGCGCGTATTGTCGTGGCCGAACACGGCGGTGAATTTCCCCGCGATGTGGAAAAGCTGACCGAGCTGCCCGGCATCGGCCTGTCCACCGCAGGCGCCATTGCCAGCCTGAGCATGGGTATCCGCGCCTCGATCCTGGACGGCAACGTCAAACGCGTTCTGGCGCGCTTCACGGCGCAGGAAGGCTATCCGGGCGAGCCCAAGGTCGCCAAACAGTTATGGGCCACGGCAGAGCGCTTCACGCCCCATACGCGCGTGAACAACTACACCCAGGCGATGATGGACCTGGGCGCAACGCTCTGCACCCGCAGCAAACCCAGCTGCCTGCTCTGCCCGCTGGAGCGCGGCTGTCAGGCACACATGCTGGGGCTGGAAACCCGCTACCCGATCCCCAAGCCGCGCAAGACCGTGCCGCAAAAACGCACCCTCATGCCCATCTTTGCCAACGGCGACGGCGCAATTCTGCTGTACCGCCGCCCGTCCAGCGGACTGTGGGGCGGCCTGTGGAGCCTGCCGGAACTCGATCACTTCGACGATGTGCAGCATCTGGCGACACAACATTCGCTGGAATTGGGCAAGCATCACGAACTGCCTGGCCTGATCCACACCTTCAGTCACTTCCAGTTGAGCATCGAACCCTGGCTGGTACAGGTCCAGGAGTCCGCCCATCACGTGGCCGAGGCCGACTGGCTCTGGTATAACCTCGCCACCCCGCCGCGCCTGGGCCTTGCCGCCCCGGTGAAAAAGCTGCTCAAACGCGCAGCCGACGTATTGAACGCAGGAGAGTCGTCATGACCCGCACCGTAATGTGCCGCAAGTACAAAGAAGAACTGGAAGGCCTCGAGCGCGCCCCTTATCCGGGAGCCAAGGGCGAAGACATCTTCAACCACGTTTCGAAAAAAGCCTGGGCCGACTGGCAGAAACACCAGACCCTACTGATCAACGAACGCCGCCTGAACATGATGAACGCCGAGGACCGCAAATTCCTCCAGGCCGAAATGGACAAGTACCTGTCCGGCGAGGAATACGCTCAGGCTGAAGGCTACGTTCCGCCCGAGAAATAAAGCGTTTCGCGCAGTGAAGGTCGTAAGCGTCGGTAATAATTCAATATTTTTTGACAACGCGCTTGACGACCTCCTGAAAAACACGTTTAATGCGCCCCGTTGCCCAGATAGCTCAGTCGGTAGAGCAGGGGATTGAAAATCCCCGTGTCGGCGGTTCGATTCCGTCTCTGGGCACCACCTTCAGTTTTCAGGTGATGCCAAGCACACCTGAAAGCGCACAAGAAACCCGCCTAGTGCGGGTTTTTTGTTGTCTGGGGTTTACCTCATTCCTTACGACCACCCCTGCGCGGTCGCGATTGAAACGAGTCAAATGTAACGCGACACATCCATTCGGTCGTGCAGGACACGGATAACAGCAATGCCATACTCCGTCGCGCGGAAATAAATTACATGCCGCTCAATGCTGCGACGACGATAGCCTGAACGAATGTGATCACAGGCAGGCGCGGTTTTCGGGTTTTGCGCCAGCTCAGCGAACGCCTCAGTAATAATGTCCACATAGTGGTTAGCCTGTGCTGAACCCCACTCCTGAAACGTATAGAGCCAGATTGCCTCCAGATCGCGTTCTGCGGCAGGCGCAAGACGGTATTCAGTCATGCGCGTTCAACATCCTTTTCTTGAATTCATCGACACTGAACCGCCGGGGCTCGCCGCTCGCCTCGCCTTCTATCAGTGCCTGGCGGATACCTTCAATTTCTGCACTACGCTCCTGCTCACGCCGAATCAGGTCGCGAATATACTCACTGTCATTGGTGTATCGGCCCGCATCTATCTGGGCCTTGATCCAGCTGTCCTGCTGATCGGTGACGGTAATGGTCTTGCGAACGGTTCCCATGATTGAACCTCAAGTGAAGTCATTGACGGCGACCATCTTGTCATACTATTGATGCGTTTTCGCACACCAGCGATCCGATAGGTTGCCTCCACAGTACGTTCGCACCCATGCCTATAACCGATTGAACTTAGCCCCACCCATCCCCTCGAACTCATACATTTGTTTTCAAAGGGAAAAATCCTGTGCTCAAGTTTACCGCCTCCGCCCTCGTCATCGCCGCCACCCTTGGCCTCGCCGCCTGCGACAGCAAATCCGAGCAGAAAGCGCAGGACGCTCAGGCGCATCAGGAAAACGCTCAACAGAAGATGGAATCGGCTCAAGCCAAGGTGAACGACGCAGCGAAAGAGAATGCCGAAGCCGCCAAAGACAAGGCTGCATCCAAGGAAGCTGCTGCCGAAGAGTCGAAAACCTTCGTGCCGACCTCCGAAGTGACCAACACTGTTCAGACACCTGAAAAAAAGTAAAAACGGCCTGTTTTCTTCACAAAGTTTTCACAGCCGTTAAGCCATTGTAGAGCTGCTCCCAAGTGTGAATCCTTAAGCCCGCTCCCCCATCGCGGGCTTTTCTTTGTCCGGCGTTTGGCGCTGACCGCTTTCAGCTAAAAGTTACCGCCAATCCTGATCCTATCCCGCCCGTCCAAAACGTCATTCCAGCACTAATGCCTTCAACTCTGGTGTCGATAGCCTGATGACGAGAATTTCGTAAAACAACACCAAAGGCGGCAGGTTATGTTCGGAAATAAAAGCAAAAACGAACTGGCAGCCATGAAGGCAGAAGTAGATAGCGCAAAAGGACTGATGGGCGCACTTGAAAAATCGATGGCGGTGGTCGAGCTGGATCTTGATGGCAGGATCCTGCGTGCCAACGACAACTTTCTAACAGCAATGGGTTATCGGGCCGAAGAGCTTCCCGGCAAGTCCCACCGCGACTTCTGCGAGCCTGAAATGGCACGCAGTCGTGAGTATGCCGATCTATGGGCATCGCTGCGGGCAGGTAAATTCATATCAGGCACCTTCAAGCGTGTCAGCAAAACCGGGAAAAGTGTCTGGCTAGAGGCCAGTTACAATCCGGTGATAGACGCTCAGGGCAAAGTGATCAAGATCGTTAAGTACGCACTCGACGTCACCCGGAAGGTCATGCTTGAAAACGAAACTCACAGCAAACTCAATGCAGTGGACCGCGCCATGGCGGTGTGCGAGTTCGACCCGACCGGCCATGTGCTGACAGCCAACGACAACTTCCTGCACGTGATGGGTTATTCGCTGACGGACATCAAAGGCAAACACCACAAGACCTTCTGTGAGCCGGCGTTCGTCAACAGCTCGGAGTACACCGAGTTCTGGCGCAAGCTGAACCACGGCGAGTTCGTGGGCGGCCAGTTCAAGCGTCTGGGCAAGCATGGTCGAGTCGTCTGGCTGGAAGCGACCTACAACCCGGTCTATGACGTCGAGGGCAAGCTGTACAAGATCGTGAAGTTCGCCAGCGACATCACTGACCGCGTGGAAAAACAGGAAGCCGACGCGCACGGTGCGTCCAAGGCCTATCACATCTCGGCCGAAACCGAGAAAGTGGCCGAACAGGGCACGCTGGTGATCCAGGAAACGGCACGCGAGATGCGGCAGATTGCCGAGAACATCGGCGCATCTGCCAGACTGGTCGGGCAGCTGGGCGATCGCTCGGAACAGATCACGGCCATCGTCAACACCATCCGTGGTATTGCCGACCAGACCAACCTTCTGGCACTCAACGCTGCCATCGAGGCGGCACGGGCTGGCGATCAGGGTCGTGGCTTTGCGGTCGTGGCCGATGAAGTCCGGCAACTGGCGGGACGCACCAGCGGCTCGACCACGGAAATCGCCGAGATGATCGGCAAGATTCTGGCCGAGACACGCGAGGCCGTCGCGAGCATGAGCGCGACTCAGGAAGGCGCAAACCGGGGCGTTACGCTGGCGGATCAGGCCGGACAGGTGATCGTGCAGATTCGTGACGGCGCGAGCGATGCCGTTGAGGCGGTCAGCATGTTCGCCAACCGTATGGACGAGGCAGAAGCCTTCTCCAAAACCGGCAAAAAGTGACCGCTCGCTGTACCGCTACACTGAGAGCCCGCGCAATGCGGGCTTTTATGTTTCTGCGCCCAGGACATGAATGGCAAAGCCGCTTGCCAGCATCCCGGCCTTGGCTATTCGGGCGCTGTGCGCTTCAATAGCCGCCATTGCCCTTACCGCCGGACAAAGGACCGCCTCATGGCCTCGCCAGACAAGCAACAAAAACGTGCCAAGCGCGCAAAGATCAAGGCCAAGCAGAACCGCTCCGGGAAGTCACCGACCAATGTCGTGCACCCCGTATTCGCCTCTGCGCTGGTCAACCAGCCGTTCGACGATGTGCAGCTGGACATGAATACGTTCGACTTCAAGGACATCGTTGAAAACGGTTTCGACCCGGCCGACTACGAAGACCTGTTCGACACCATGAAAGCCGCCGAGGCCATCAGCCAATTGGCGATGTGTCTGGTGTTCCTGCAATACCCGGTGCTGGCGCTGGTGGTTTCGGAAGAAGACGAAGAGGAAGCGACCGACTTCATGATGGGCCTGCTCATCACCTACCGCGCCATCCACCACGGCGAAGACGAAGACACCGCCGTGGAGTGGGTCGAAGGCAAGGCATTCCAGGCAGATTTCCAGATGGCGTCGGACTTGCTGATGAAGCGCGACACTAGAGCGATGCGCTGACTGATTTGATCAGTCCCTCGCGCTGCGCGGGCACGATCAGAAACCAGGGTGTTTGATGATCGTTCCCACGCTCTGCGTGGGAATGCCTACCAGGACGCTCCGCGTCCGCTCTCAAATGTGGCGCAGATGTGTGCCCAGGCTCCAGCGTTATCCACGTCATGCGCTCGGCTTACTGAATCCTCAGTCTGTGCCATTTGTGACGCGGAGCGTCACGGGAGGCATGCCCACGCGGAGCGATGGGCACGATCAGATATTTGCCATCACCCCAGCGCAGCAGCCCCGACCCGCGAAGCCTTGCGGCGGCGGGAGACGATCAGGCCGGCCCCGACCACCAGCAGGCTGAGCAAGCCGGTCGCGATGATTTCGATGCGGTGCTCTTCCTGGATCAGCATGATCGTCAACACGGCAACGATGAACACAATCACCATCCAGGTCAGCCACGGGAACAGCCACATCTTGAAATCGATGGCCTCACCCGCCGCGATACGCTTCTGACGCATGCGCAGTTGCGACACGGCGATCACCAGATACACCAGCAAGGCGATGGCGCCGGAACTGGCCAGCAGGAAATCGAACACAGCCGCAGGCGCGATGTAGTTGGCGAATACGGTCAGGAACGCCGCCGCCGTCGACAGCAGAACCGCCCAGTACGGCGTGCCGCCCTTGCTGGTGCGCTTGGACAATGCAGGTGCGTCACCACGCTTGCCCAGCGAGAAGAGCATGCGCGACGCGGTGTACAGCGCCGAGTTGAGGCAACTGGTCACCGCAACCAGCACCACCAGATCGACAATCAGCTTGGCGTTGGGAATGCCCATGGCATCCAGCACGGTCTGGTAGGAGCCCACTTCCGCCAGACGCGGGTCGTTCCATGGCACCAGCGACACAACGATGAAAATCGAAACCAGATAGAACAGGAAGATCCGCCAGATCACCGAATTGGTGGCCTTGGTGATCTGCTTGCCCGGATTCTTGGATTCGGCCGCCGCAATGGTCACGATCTCGGTGCCCATGAACGAGAACATGGTGGTCAGCATCGCCGCCAGCACGGCGCCCATGCCGTTTGGCAGGAAACCGCCGGTATCGAACAGATGGCTGACACCGCTGACCTGGCTGGTCGGCAGCAGGCCGAAGATCGCCGCCACACCCAGCACCACGAACGCGATGATCGCCACGACCTTTATCAGCGCGAACCAGAACTCGAATTCGCCGTAGTTCTTCACGCTGAACAGGTTGGTGGCCGTCAGCAGCAAGGTGATGACCAGCGTGAACATCCAGATCGCGATGTTCGGAAACCAGGCGTGCAGAATGGTCGCCGCCGCGTTGGCCTCCAGCGGAATCACCAACACCCAGAACCACCAATACAGATAACCAATGGTGAAACCGGCCCAGTGCCCGATGGCACGGTCGGCGTACGTCGAGAATGAACCGGTATCAGGCGAGGCGACGGCCATTTCGGCCAGCATGCGCATCACCAGCACCACCAGCGTACCCGCTGCAGCGTAAGCCAGCAGCACGGCAGGTCCGGCTTCGGCAATGGCATGGCCGGAGCCTACGAACAGGCCGGCGCCAATGACGCCAGCAATCGACAACATAGTGATGTGTCGAGGTTTCAGCCCTTGTTCGAGCTCGGAAGAGTTAGCGGTACTGCTCATAAAACCACCTGTGCAAGACGAGCGAGGCACACCGAAGCAGCTCGTAAAAAGAAAGCAACGGTGCCGTTCTGTATTCTTGACGCAAGAATTGCGCCAAAATATTTCAAAAACGACGTCGCTCCTGAAACATAGGGGTTGTAGGCGAGCGGTCCCTGAATGGACAAATTGAAAATACGGTCTATGGCGTAGGATTTGTTACCTGACGCCCCAAAACCGCTTCACACCACCGCACCGAAAATGCACACGCCACATATAAAAGCTCACCAATGGTGCGTGCCGTCAGGCGCTGCTGCGCAAAAGCTGCTTCCAACACCCGGTCAAAAATGGCAACATCGCGCCTTTTTCGCGCACACCCACCTCAAACGGGTACTGGATACACGCGCCTGCCTGCCATTTGGCGACAGTCTGCTGCGGCGATGCGACAAACCGTAAAACGCTGTCACATTCACTCTTCGGCGCAGTTGGTTGTCTTTTGAACGCTGTGCTAGCTTGGCGCTCGCCTCGCAGAAAGAGCGCACAACACTATGAGGACCCCACATGGCTGAGGCCACGCCCGCCCTGGAAATCCGCAACCTGCACAAACGCTACGATCAGCTTGAGGTGCTCAAGGGCATCTCGCTGACAGCGCGTGAAGGTGACGTCATCTCGATTCTGGGTTCATCCGGTTCCGGCAAGTCCACCTTGCTGCGCTGCATCAATCTTCTGGAAAACCCGCATCAGGGTCAGATTTTGGTCGCAGGCGAAGAACTCAAGCTCAAGGCAACCCGCAACGGCGAGCTGGTTGCGGCCGACAACAAACAGATCAATCGCCTGCGCAGCGAGATCGGCTTCGTGTTCCAGAATTTCAACCTGTGGCCGCACATGAGCGTGCTCGATAACATCATCGAAGCGCCACGCCGTGTACTGGGCCAGAGCAAGGCCGAAGCCATCGAAGTCGCCGAAGCGCTGCTGGCCAAGGTCGGTATCGCCGACAAACGTCACGCCTACCCGGCCCAGCTCTCGGGCGGTCAGCAACAACGCGCGGCCATCGCCCGCACGCTGGCCATGCAACCCAAGGTCATTCTGTTCGACGAGCCGACTTCGGCACTCGACCCGGAAATGGTTCAGGAAGTGCTCAACGTCATCCGCGCGCTGGCCGAGGAAGGCCGCACCATGCTGCTGGTGACCCACGAAATGAATTTTGCACGCCAGGTTTCAAGTGAAATCGTCTTTTTGCATCAAGGAATGGTCGAAGAACAGGGCACACCGCAGCAAGTGTTCGAGAACCCGCTGTCGGTAAGGTGTAAACAATTCATGTCGAGTCACCGCTAACGGAGCAACACCCATGCAGACGTACAAGAAGATCCTGCTGGTCGCAGCGGCCACCCTGGCTTTCACGACCAGTGCTTTTGCCGAAACCCTGAAGATGGGTATCGAAGCGGCCTACCCGCCGTTCAACAACAAGGACGCCAGCGGTCAGGTTGTGGGGTTCGACTATGAAATCGGCCAGGCCCTGTGCGCCAAGCTCAAGGTTGAATGCCAGGTGGTGACCTCTGACTGGGACGGCATCATCCCGGCCCTCAACGCACAGAAGTTCGACTTCCTGATCTCTTCGCTGTCGATCACCGACGAGCGCAAGCAGGTGGTGGATTTCACCGATCCGTACTACTCGAACAAGCTGCAATTCATCGCACCGAAGACCACGTCCATCGATGTTTCCTCGATCGACAAGGCCAAGGAAAGTCTTGAAGGCAAAGCCGTCGGCGCACAACGCTCGACACTGGCCGCCACGTGGCTGGAAGACAAGCTGGGTATCCTCGATCCCAAGCTGTACGACACGCAGGAAAACGCTTTCCTCGATCTGGTATCCGGCCGCGTTGACGCCATGCTGGCCGACAAATACGTCAGCTACGAATGGCTGAAAAGCGATGCAGGCAAGAACTTCGAGTTCAAGGGTGAGCCTGTCGAGCAGAACGACAAGATCGGCATCGCCGTGCGCAAGGGCGACCCGCTGCGTGAGCGCCTGAACACCGCCCTGAAAGAAATCATCGCTGACGGCACCTACAAGAAGATCAACGACAAGTATTTCCCTTTCAGCATTCTCTGATTCACCTGACGGCGTCGCTGCGGCTTCGACTCGAAGCCCGGCGACCGGTCCTGAATAAGCCTGCCCATGAACATTGATCTCCACGGATTCGGCCCGGCCCTCGCGGCTGGCGCGCTGATGACCGTCCAACTGGCTCTTTCGGCCTTGTGCCTGGGCCTGATACTCGGCCTGCTCGGCGCCTTGGCCAAGACCTCGCCCTACAAGCCCCTGCAATGGCTGGGCGGCACGTACTCCACCATCGTGCGCGGCGTTCCCGAATTGCTCTGGGTATTGCTGATCTACTTCGGCACCGTCAACGGCATGCGCGCGTTGGGTGAAGCCTTCGGCAAGCCGGACCTGGCGCTGAGCGCATTCGCCGCGGGCGTCATCGCGCTGGGCCTGTGCTTCGGCGCGTACGCCACCGAAGTGTTTCGCGGCGCCATTCTGGCGATTCCCAAAGGTCATCGTGAAGCCGGGCTGGCGCTAGGCATGTCGCGCACGCGCATTCTCTACAAGCTGATCCTGCCGCAGATGTGGCGCATCGCCCTGCCCGGCCTGGGCAACCTGTTCATGATCCTGATGAAAGACACCGCGCTGGTCTCGGTGATCGGCCTTGAGGAAATCATGCGCCACTCGCAGATCGCCGTGGGCTTCACCAAGCAAGCGTTCACCTTCTATATGGTCGCGGCCATCATGTACCTGGGCCTGACGGTGCTAGCGATGATCGGCATGTACTTCCTGGAAAAACGCGCCGCCCGCGGCTTTGCGAGGAGCGCATCATGAACTGGGAAGTCATCATCAAGTGGCTGCCACGCCTGGCACAGGGCGCCACCCTGACGCTGGAACTGGTGGCGATTGCAGTCATTGCGGGCCTGATTCTCGCGATCCCGCTGGGCATCGCCCGCGCTTCACGTCACTGGCCGGTTCGCACGCTGCCCTACGCCTACATTTTCTTCTTCCGTGGCACGCCGCTGCTGGTGCAACTGTTTCTGGTCTACTACGGCCTGGCGCAGTTCGATGCCGTGCGCGCGAGCTCACTGTGGCCCTATCTGCGCGACCCTTTCTGGTGTGCGGTCATCACCATGACCCTGCACACCGCCGCCTACATCGCAGAAATCCTGCGCGGCGCGATCCAGGCTGTACCGCCCGGCGAAGTCGAGGCGGCAAGGGCTCTGGGCATGTCGAAATGGAAAGCGCTGTTCTACATCGTCCTGCCACGCGCCGCCCGCATCGGCCTGCCGGCCTACAGTAACGAAGTGATCCTGATGCTCAAGGCCAGCGCCCTGGCCAGCACCGTCACGCTGCTGGAACTGACCGGCATGGCCCGCACGATCATTGCCCGCACCTACATGCCGGTGGAGATCTTCTTCGCCGCAGGCCTGTTCTACCTCGTCATGGCGTTTGTGCTGGTACAGGGCTTCCGCCTGCTGGAAAAGCTGTTACGCGTAGACGCGAGCCAGGGTCGCTGATATGAAGGGGGCTGGCTTTCATCCGGCCAGTCTCCCACGCGAAGCCGCCGACCATGAATTCTGAACCCAGCCTGCAGAACGACACGCTTCGCAGCCACTTTGGTGCGCTGGACAGCTTCCTGTTCGCGCATCAGGGATTGTGGCGACCCAGGCCATTCACCCATCTGCACCTGCCGTGGGAAGCCCAGTACCCTGAGCTGGCGCAGTGGTTGCGCCAACGCACCCTCGAACAGGCTGAAGCGGCGCACCTGGACCCTGACCAACTCGACGCGCCCTTCCCGTTTGCGGCACTGGCATCCGAAGCCGTTGCCCTGAGCCAGGTCGCCGAACTGCCCGTCTACCCGCTCGCCCCAGTCGAAGCGCGCATGAGTGTTGATGTACCCGGGCGCAAATGGCAGCAGATCGAAGCCTTCTCCCGTCATGTGGACACCGGACAGGCAGGCACCCACTGGCTGGACTGGTGCGCGGGCAAGGGTCATCTGGGTCGTCGCCTGACCGGGCGCGGCCAGCAACTGACCTGCCTTGAGCGCGACGCGGCACTGGTCGAAGCGGGCCTTACCCTCAGCGCCCGCCAAGGGCTGGAAGCCCGGCATGTTCAACAGGACGTCATGGCCGATGATGCGTGGCGCAGCCTGCAGCCGCACCATACGCCCGTCGCGCTGCATGCTTGCGGTGATCTGCATGTACAACTGATGCAACTGGCCAGCCACACCGGCTGCCAGCGCCTGGCGATTGCGCCCTGCTGTTACAACCGCACCCGCTTCGATCATTACCAGCCACTGTCCAGCGAGGGCAAAGCATCGGGGCTGACATTGTCGCGTGACGAACTCGGTTTGCCGTTGAGCGAAACCGTGACCGCTGGTGCCCGCGTCCGTCGTCAGCGTGACACCTCGATGGCACGCCGCCTGGGGTTCGACCTGCTGCAGCGCACCATTCGCGGCATCGATGAATATCTGCCCACACCGTCATTGCCCGTCTCGTGGCTTGACGCTCCCTACGAAGATTACTGTCGTCATCTGGCTCAACTGAAAAACCTGCCCTTGTCGGGCGAACAGAACTGGGCGCAATGGGAGGCTGCGGGCTGGCAGCGACTGGCTCAGGTGCGCAACCTGGAACTGGTCCAGAACCTGTTCCGGCGCCCGCTGGAGATGTGGCTGGTGCTTGATCGAGCGCTGTATCTTCAGGAGCAGGGTTACCGCGTCAGCGTGGGGACTTTCTGTCAGCGCCAGCTTACGCCTCGCAACCTGCTGATACTGGGCCATAAATGAAGCTGTAAAACCACAGAACATCCTGTGGATAAGTCTGTTGATGAAAATTCTGAATGGCGCGTTAAAGCTTGGCGCACCAGTTACTGAAGTCCCTGATTTTTCCTGCCTGTTCCGTCAGGAACCCACAAAAACAGTGGTTTGCGACGCAGGCGGGGTATTTGCACACTTATTGGCATGTACGCAAATATTGATGTAGCGATTGTGCATAAAGATTTGGTAACGGCTCTGGAACGGACCTGTTGCAGTGCCGGATCGCGTACGGGTAACACGCCGCTTACGATCCGGTTTCAAGCGGATATCTCAGACTTCTTCGACACACTCCAGGGATCGCTCGACCATCACCTTGGCCATCTCGGCCATATGCATGGCAGCAAACGCCAGGTCCCGTTTCGACCCGATCAACTCGTCGCCCAGTTCATAAGCCGTTGCCGAGGCACAGCGCAGAAAATCCAGTGCATGCAGTAACGTCGCTTCCAGGTTCATGTAATCGGCGCTGTTGTCTTGGGATTCATTGTTGGGACGACTGGTGGGCAGGTAACACGCCATCGCGCGTTTGACGACGGCCTGATCGAAGATCGGTGCGCCAGTGGAGGTGTTAGAGGGTGGATCGGGGGTGACTTTGACCATGTTCTAGCTCCTTCGATGAAATCGCTGTCCTCTCGCTACTAAACGAAAGGGCGGCGACTGTGCACGAGTTAGTAGACCGGTGAGCCAGGCAACCGGCGCACCCGAAGGCGCCAAGCGCACAGCCGCCATAGCATCGGGACGGACCTGATGAAACACGGTTGTGATGCCTTGCTCATTGCGGGCTACTAAACCCCATCGCTGATGGGCAGCGACGAACGGGAGAGTAGAAGCACTGACGGCAAGGCACAAGCGGGCCGGGATTCTCTCGGAAATGTCCCGCAAAGGAAAGAGACGAAGCCTTCAAAAACGGGCCTGAAAGCGTTGCAAGACATGAGTGATGCAGGTTTGACGATCGCTCCTCACGCTCCGCGTGGGAATGCCGCCCAGGACGCTCCGCGTCCGATTCAACTGACTACGCAGATCCTGAGCAAACACAAACACCCGCTACAACTGATTATCCTTCGACACACTCCAGGGATCGCTCGACCATCACCTTGGCCATCTCGGCCATGTGCATCGCAGCAAACGCCAAGTCCCGTTTCGACCCGATCAACTCGTCGCCCAGTTCATAAGCCGTTGCCGAGGCACAGCGCAGAAAATCCAGCGCATGCAGTAACGTCGCTTCCAGGTTCATGTAATCAGCGCTGTTGTCTTGGGATTCGTTGTTGGGGCGACGGGTGGGCAGGTAGCACGCCATCGCGCGTTTGACGACGGCCTGATCGAAGACCGGTGCGCCAGTGGAGGTGTTCGAGGGTGGATCGGGGGTGACTTTGACCATGCTTAGCTCTCCTCAATGAAACCACCACCGAGTCGCGACTAAACGAATGAAGGTGGCGGCTGTACGAAGGTTAGTCGACCGGGAGCTAAGAACCGGCGCACCCGAAGGTGCCCTAGGCACAGCCGCCATAAAGAACAGGCCAATGACCTGATCAAACAGCGGCGCAATGCGCCTTAACTCAAACACGGGCGACTAAACCCCATCGCTGATGGGCAGCGACGGACGGGAGAGTAGAAGCACAGACAGCAAGGCACAAGCGGGCCGGGATTCTCTCGGAAATGTCCCGCAAAGGAAAGAGACGAAGCCTTCAAAAACACGCCTGAAAGCGTTGCAAGACATGAGTGATGCAGGTTTGACGATCGTTCCTCACGCTCTGCGTGGGAATGCCGCCCAGGACGCTCCGCGTCCGATTCAACTGACTACGCAGATCCTGAACCCACACGAATACCCACTAAAACTGATCTTCCTTCAACCGCGTAAACGGCACGCTGCGCCCCTGCAACTTACGCAACGTCAGCTTGTACGCACTGGACTTGATCTGACTGCCCATCGGCGTCTCTTCCAGCAGGATCCGCCCCGAGGCAAACGCACAGCCCGTATCCAGCATCTTGTACTTGAGCAGGTACAGACCCGCGTCCATCTTGGCGAACGAGAACGACGCACCCACCGGAATATAGGCATGCCGGAACGCCTTGCGCCCCATGGCGTCCGTGACCTTGGCGTAAACCGCAGAACCGCCTGCCGTGTTATCAACAGTGATCTGCGACCAGCCATTGTCCTTGAGCGTCGGCATGTCCTTCACATAGTCCGCCTTCTGCGGCCAGGGCGCGCCCATCGGATCAACCGTCGGCACCTCACACTCGGACGCAGCCACGTCCGCAGCTTTCTCAGCCACGCTGACAGGCTCAACCACAGGCTCGGGCTCAACAACCGGTTTGACCCACGGCTGAACCACAGGCACCGATTCAGTCGGCACGAAAGACTTGCCAGCATTGGGGTCGTATCCCATCCACGCGCCGCCCGCACAGAAAATCACGAACACCCCCGCCCAGCGCCACACACTGCCGTGGCGCTGACTTCTGGAAGACTGGGGAGAAGCACTGGCCCGACGCTCAGGGCCGGTATAGGTGGATTGCTGCGGTGCAGCAGACGCCGAGCCAGAAGCACTGGCATACACATGAACGGCACGCCCACGCATCGCCTGCACCTGCCTGCGGCGTGCAGCGTCTTCGCGAGCCCTCTGCTCATCGGCCACCAGCTGCGCGTCATACGCCGCGCGCCTGCCAGCATCGGCCAGCACATCGTGAGACGCGTTGACGACACTCATCATGTCCGAAGCGTAAGGGTCGGAATTCCTGTCCGGGTGCAGCTTCTGAGCGATCTTGCGATAAGCCTTCTTGATCTGATCAGGAGAGGCATCGCGAGCGACATTCAGCAGCTCGTAATGCGTGGGCGTTCTCTGCATTGCACTAGCTGTCCATGGCCGACTGCCATTTTGATACAGCTATATCGGCCAGAACCGCCCGAACTCCAATCGCAATGCTACACACCCGATACAAACGCAAAAAAATGCCCGGATCCTGAGACCCGGGCATCGTTTAAAGCATCGAGACCATCAAAGACCCGCCGAAGCGACCTTGACCGTACCCGACTTGGTGATGACTCCATCAGCGTCCAGACGCACATTCATGCGATTCAGACGGCAATGCACAGCCTCTCTATCACCTGACGCCTGCCCGACCGGACAAGACGTCGTTACCAATATCTTCAAACCGCTTCTCAGTGAATGGCCGGCCTACGGTGTACTGCATCCCCGAAGCCCTGCAACGATCCTTCGTGTCATTCAATGGATAATCCTTTATCCCTGACTGAAAAGTGAACGCCCCTCGCCGCCTGACTCAGTGGCTTGGGCCGTTGAGAACAAGCCTATGCAAAGCGTCCCGAGCGTGCAAACGGCCCAAAAGCCACTAACTCGCCTGGAGCGCTGAACGGCTATAGATAGCCACCACCGGCTAAGTCATTGATTCGCATGGGCAGGTTAAAAATCGACGCGGGTTATGGCCCAATCGCTCTCATCGGCACGGGGCCAAACCAGCATGCCAGAACACCCTTCTACCCGCCATCAGGCAGCCTAATCCGCCAAACCATAGGGAAACGTCCTGCATCCACCACCGACCCTGTCCTGCATGCCGACGCTGAGCCGCACCGGCGGTCAAATTTTTTCAACTGAATCAGTCAGCTAGGGTTTACAAGCGCATCAGACTCTATATACTCGCAGCCCATTACGCCGGTATAGCTCAGTTGGTAGAGCAACTGACTTGTAATCAGTAGGTCCCGGGTTCGACTCCTGGTGCCGGCACCATTCAAGGTTCCATAGAAAGCTTTCAAAATCTCTGGAACCCCCGAAAAACCCGCCTTCTGGCGGGTTTTTTCGTTTTGGCGTTCCGTCGGATTCCGGGGGTAGCCAGCGCTAATAAGGGTACTTTTAAGGATACCTACCAATTCGACATTGGAAAGTACCCTTATGGCTCGTACAACGGCTCCCCTTACCGACAACGCCTGCCGCACTGCAAAGGCTCGCGAACGTGAGTACAAGCTTTTTGACGGCGATGGCCTTTACCTGCTCGTGAAGCCCAACGGTCGCAAAGGCTGGAGGCTCAGGTACGTGAAGCCCGATGGTCGCGAGGGCCTGACCTCACTCGGCAATTACCCGGTGGTCGGGCTGGCTGACGCTCGCCACAAGCGCTTCGAGCTCAAACAGCAGCTCGCCAACGGCATTGACCCCATCCAATCCAAGCAGCAGGCCAAGGTGCAAGCCGTAATCAATGGCCGTACCTTCGAAAGCGTTGCGCTCGATTGGTATGCCGGGATGGTGCCCAAGTGGGCGCCGGGCCACGCCAAGACTGTACTCAGCCGGTTGAAGACTCATGTATTCCCTTTGCTCGGTGCCAGGGCAATCGTTGAGTTGGACACCCACGACCTCATGCAGCCACTGGAAGCCGTGACGAAGCGCGGCACCATCGACGTGGCGCTCAGGATCAAGAACTACCTGCAAAGCATCATGCGCGAAGCCAAACGGCTGCGGCTGATCACGACGAACCCAGCCCACGACCTCGATGGCTCAATCAGAGCACCACGGGTTACACATCGACCCGCACTACCCTTATCGCGGCTGCCAGAGCTACAGACGCGCATCGACGACTACAAAGGTCGCCCACTCACACGCCTTACCGTGATGCTGTCGCTGCACGTGTTCGTACGCTCCAGCGAGCTGCGCTTCGCCCGCTGGAGCGAGTTCGATCTCAATCGCGGCATCTGGGAGATCCCCGACACTCGCCCGGCGCTCGACGGCGTACCGTTTTCCACAAGGGGTACGAAAATGGCCGGAGACATTCACGTTGTACCCTTATCGCCGCAAGCAGTGGGCTTGCTTGAGCAGATCCACGCGATCACCGGCAAATTCGACCTGGTGTTCGCGGGGGATGCCAAACCTTGGAAGCCGATGTCCGAGAACACAGTGAATGCCGCGCTCAGGACGATGGGCTACGACACCAAGGTGGATATCTGCGGCCACGGGTTCCGAGCCATGGCGTGCAGTGCGCTGGTCGAGTCCGGGCTGTGGTCAGAGATAGCGATCGAGCGCCAGATGAGCCACAAGGAACGCAACAACGTGCGGGCGGCTTATACCCACAAGGCCGAGTTCCTCGAAGAGCGCCGGATGATCATGACCTGGTGGAGTCGGTTTCTGGAGGCGAAACGCGAGGACCATGTGACGCCGCATGAGTTTGCCAAGCAGACGGGCCAGAACGTCACGCGGCTTCGCAGTGCCAAGAGAACCGAGTAACCCGCCGCACCACCACCTCAACTCGCTGTGAAGTTACCCACAGCACCGCATGAAGCTCCTCCGCGCGGGTCCTTTCAAACGGGGCTGCAAAGCCGCCCCGTTTGAAAGGACCATACCTAAGAAAAAACTGCTGGCACATCTTACGTCTGTGGAAAACCACTGATGTCCACCGGGGGATAGTTTTATCCACAGGCGCTAAATCCCTGATATCGCGCTGCTTGACGAATATTGTCCACAAGCGTAGACCGGGAGTCGCAACAGCTGTCGATGACAGCACCCCAGGTGACCCGAACCTTTAAGGTCACGCCGCTCCCGCGGTGGTTCACCCGCAAGTACGATTAGCATCCGGCAGCTCGCCCGGTCACTACCCATGTGATGGATGCTCTTACACACATAGCGCTCGTGCGCCAGATACTCCGTACCTCGCTGCCCTGCAGCAACCTATCCGCTTGGCCGAATCCTGCGCCAACCTGTGCCCGTCTCTTTCTCCCGGAAAGAGACGGGCGCTCCTACCGCTGCTGCAGCCCAACTCGTACAAGGCTTTGCGGCATTCTCCCTTGTGACAATCGGCGTGACAAACACCGAAGCCACCAGCAACAGCGATGCAGATGATGGTGCCGCAGCCCACGGAATGGACTGCACCTGACTGACAGTCAGGTATGCCCCGGTCATCGCTTCACTGCCTTCACCCGACTCAGGATCTCGCGGCACTGGTCTCATCAGCCAGTGCAACCTCCACCCGCCCACTTCTTCGGAAGTGCTCAGGAGGTCAGATCATGAGATGCCCAAGCTCCCGGCCGTAAAGAGCCGCCAGTCCCGCGTCAGTGGACAACCCTCACAGGCCGCAGGGGCCTTGATCCCTGATAACACTCAACATTCTTGGCGGGATGACGTGGGGAAGGTTTTAGAGGTTTGGCTTCGAGAGGAGTTTGATTATGGTATTGGTAGGTAGGCGAGACGGGCGCAATTTTGGATGGGGGCGGCAACTCAGTTATGCAGGACCGCAAGCATTGCGCGATTTTTTTGGTGGCGGGCATTACGGCACCGTCAGGGCTCACAGTGATCGCTGGAAGGCTTTCGTGCGCTGGTGCCGGTCGGATGTTGGACCGGGCGTGAACGACGCAAGGCAGATTGATCTGCAGACGCTGTCGGATTATGCAAGGCATCTCCGCGGCTTGGTCGAACGTGGCGAGTTAGCCATTGCTACCGCGCAGAACAGGCTGTCCAGCGTAAACCGGACCATGGCGGCGCTACGCGGTGATCAGTATGTGAAAGTGCCGAGCCCGAGTAAGGCGTTGGGGATGCAGCGGACCAGCGTTCGCATATCCTCACCACAAGGTCAGGATCGGGACCACGTGGTCCGCATCGTCGAGGCGCTTCAAGAGCAGCATCCTCGTGCAGCCGCCATCGTCCGTTTAGCACGGGCGACCGGTATGCGATTGCGCGAGGCTGTTCTCGCAGACCTTCCACGTCTCACGCGTGAAGCCAAATCCCTCGGCAAGATCAACGTTCAGGACGGTACCAAAGGCGGCCGCAGCGGCGCCACAGCGCCGCGTTGGATCAATGTGGATGAGCATGTTCGTGAGGCGCTCCGCCTCGCCGCAGAGGTGTCGCCCTCAGGTAGCCGGAATCTGCTTGGGCAGAACGAGACCTACGTTGATTTCCACCAAAGTGTTGTGCGTCCAGCGCGAGATATCCTTCAGCTCCACGACCTCAAAGGCTTTCACGAGTTGCGTGCGGCGTACGCGTGTGAACGTTACGAGCGGATCACCGATCACCTCGCCCCCGTCAACGGAGGTGAATACAGCCGGCTCGCCCCATATCCTGACCGAGATGCTCGCGTGCAAATCAGCTATGAGCTAGGGCACGGCCGAGTCGACGTCGCTTCCGCCTACATCGGAGGTCGAGCATGAGGAAGCCATTTAACATGGAGCTGTTCTTAACCGGGGTGCTGAAGGGCGCAAATGCCACGCGTGAACGCCACATACGCCAAGCCAAGGCTATTCAGACAGCCATTTCTAAACGCTGGGGTCGAGATAATCCTTGGGAGTGGCAACAAAAACATCTGATTTGGTTTTTGAGCCATTGCCTGGAAGCGCGGTCCCATTCGACACGCTATTACTACCTTTTGACCATACGCCTAATCGGGCAGCGCACCAGCAGGTCTTGGTGTCTCAGATGCTACTCAAAGACGTAGCCTTCCAACCTGAGCACGTCACACGCGGACAGATTAAGCCGAAATTACGAGGCCAACTCAGGCCAATCTTTATCCAAAGAATCGGCCGCCGACTGGCGTCTTGCCACGACAGACAAAGCTCGCTACAAAGTAGGTATGTCGTGCAACCAAGCACGGCATACACAGGAAATGCGGCACTATGCACATTGGACCTTATGGACCTTTTTCTCGAGTTACTGTTCGCTTGGTGAATCCTTTTACCCAACCGATCTATAGCAACTGTTTATCGACACGGACCG
Source organism: Pseudomonas sp. AC016 (assembly GCF_979253365.1). Lineage (NCBI taxonomy): Bacteria > Pseudomonadati > Pseudomonadota > Gammaproteobacteria > Pseudomonadales > Pseudomonadaceae > Pseudomonas > Pseudomonas sp. AC016. The sequence goes on along the minus strand of NZ_CEEDCC010000001.1, from coordinate 3,517,232 downwards.
AGAGATGCTAACAAAATTTCGTCACATCAAAAACTTTGCTGTATTCAAGGAATGCGACTGGGATACAAGCATTAGAGACAAAGGAAACAACATTGCAATCCTCAAAAAATTAAACATAATTTACGGAAGAAATTACTCAGGAAAGACAAGTCTTTCTCGAATAATTCGAAGCCTCGAAACAGGTGTGAAACACCCAAAATATTTAGATTCCTCATATGAATTTTCGCATACGAATGGGGGATCGCTAAGTGATAAGAACCTCTCAGCATGCCCATACACAGTCAGGGTTTACAATAAAGACTTTTTAGATGAAAACTTAAAATGGCTTTCAAATCCAGACGGGAGCATCAAGCCGTTTACAATTCTCGGCGAGAAGAACATTGAGATTGAAAATGAAATAGCAAAAAACGAAAAAATGTTAGGCTCAATAAAAGAAAAAATCGGCCTACACTGGGATTCGTTCTGCAAAGCGTCCGAGCACAGAGAGCTTGAGGACAAAGTACAACGAAAGAAACGTGAACTAGATGACAAGCTCCGTGAAAAGGCAAACACAGACATAAAGCAGAACCCCATCTATCGAAATATCAATTACAACATTGGAACAATAAAGTCCGATATTGCAACTATTGGAATCGATAAAACTTCAATATTGAGCGCAGAACAAAAAAGCGAACTCACTCTGAGCCTGACTGAGGAATCAAAGGACATAATTGATTTCCAGCTTAGCATTGATAACAAACTACCTATCTACAGAAACGCTGCTGCAGATCTGCTGGGAAGGACGATTAACCCAACGCATATCACTCAAGAGCTTCTTGAAGACCCCCTCCTTGAAGAATGGGTTAGGAACGGACTGGCTCATCATAAGCATAAGGAAAACTGTCAGTTCTGCGGAAACACTCTTACCGCCCAGGTGTGGGAAAAACTAAATGGTCACTTCAACAAAGACTCCGAGAACCTAAGGGATTTAATAGACAATTTAATAGTCAGCATTCGTGATGAGCAAAAAAGAGCTAGAGAATTCTCTTTGCCTAACGATGCAGGCTTCTATTCATCCCTACAAGAGAAGTTTCGAGATATCAGATCCCGACTTACTGAAGAAGTAAAGCAATACATTGCAGCCCTTGGAATCCTAATTACTGAGTTAGAGTCAAGAAAAAGCGATATCTACAAGAGTCGATGCCTTCCCGATATACGTCAGGATTACAAAATCTCCGCTACTATTCAAGAAATAAAGGGCGTCGTAAAAGCCCATAATTTCAAGACCTCATCATTATCCAGCGACCAAGATCAAGCAAGGCGAATACTAAGGCTTTCAGAGGTAGCTACTTTCACTAGGGATATCGATTACAGTAATAAGTCTCATGAGATCGATCGCCTCTCAGGTGAATTGCGTCAATTAAAGATCGCCATTGAAAACCTCAATGAAAAATCCGCAGAAACTTTGGGAAAAATTTCAGAACTTCACAACCAACTTCAAGACGAGCACAAAGGTGCTGAACTTGTAAACCACTACCTGAAAAATCATTTTGGGCATGAAGCTTTACAGTTGAACGCCACAGAAAGCATTGACTCCAAGGTCATAACTTTTAGCATTACCAGAAATGGGGAGCTAGCGTATAACTTAAGCGAAGGGGAATGCAGCCTAGTTGCATTCTGCTATTTCATTGCAAAGCTTCAAGACACAAACACCGTAGGCAAAGAATTAATCATTTGGATTGACGATCCGATCTCCAGCCTTGATAGCAATCATATATATTTCATCTTTAGCCTGATAGAAAATGCTATAGCCAAGCCTATAAAAGATCCGACAACATCTGTCACCACCTATAGATACAGTCAACTATTTATATCCACCCACAATTTAGATTTTTTGAAGTATCTCAAGAGGATATCTAAACCAAAAAATGATAATGAATTTTTTACCCTTGAGAGAGGCGCCGAATCAAGCAAAATAAAACTGATGCCAAGCTATCTCAAAAGGTTTGTGACTGAGTTCAACTACCTTTTCAGTCAAATTCACAAATGCGCCAACCCACATGCAGAATTGGAAGATCACGATGCTTTCTACAATTTCGGAAACAACCTGAGAAAATTTCTTGAAGCTTACCTTTTCTATAAATACCCGAACAATAAGTCAAATGACGAAAAGCTACTACTTTTCTTCGGCGGCAATGATTTACATACAGACTTAACCAACAGAGTCAACAATGAACTTTCTCATCTGGAGGAGATTTTTGATAGAAGCATGAGGCCTATAGAAGTCCCCGAGATTCCAAAACTAGCGAAGTTTGTACTGGAGACAATTCAGCAAAAAGATCCCGATCAATATTCCGCACTTCTTGAAAGCATAAGAGACACTTAATTAACTCTCACGAGCAGCTAGGTAGGTGTGTCCCGTGAGCTTAAAGGCTTGACAGATTACAGGCTTTGACTCAATGCATATGCGTACAATCAGTTTATGAAACGGAAGTTAGAGGTGATGGCGGATGTATCAAGGTGGACGCCGCCCCCTCTTAATGCGGAATTAGCTAGATGTATTCGATGCAGCGTATGCCGTCACGAGGATCTTACCCTTCCAAGGCAATTGCCTTGGGAGTGCAGTCAGGCATGAAACCCAGTCACGACCTAAGGCGCATGCTCATTGCCAATACAGCCAATGCCGCACGATCCATGGGGGAGCCTTCGCTATTAGTGGCGGCGGCGACCTGTCGACCTGCGCCTTGCTCAAGCCAACTCTAGCTCTTGGCCATAAGAAGCCGTAAGTCCCGTGTTAGTGGACAACCCTCAAAGGCCGCAGCGGCCTTGATCCCTGATAACACTCAACATTCTTGGCGGGATGACATGGTGAAGGTGCTTCGAGAGGAGTTTGATCATGGCTTTGCCCCCCCCCCGAAGATTGACTACTGGTAGGTATTACTTAAAAAACATCACCTACGGGAACTGCCTCTTTTTTTCCCAGAGACTCAATGACTTTTGGATTAGATTGAAAGGCTTCGATCAAGTACAAAGTCGGCAAGCCATACTTGTCTAGTGCAGACTTATAGAAAGTAGGCTCAATATATTTTGCAAATGCCAGCAACCCCTTCAAGTTATGCATTTCTTCATCTGTCAGACCTCCCAGGGAGCTCTTGTGGATCAAGGATCGTATATATCGCTTACGCTCTCTTCCTAAAGAAACTTGGTCTTCATTATTTATAACCAGGCCAGTAACGTGACGATTACTCTTTTTAGAAGAAAATACAGTTTTTTGTTCATTCACCTTAAGGGTCGGATAAGCGATTTCTTTGCAGATACTTCTAACGTAGCTTGGCATATTTAGAAGCAAACCCTTCACGTTTGTGGTAAGGGTAATATCGTCTGCATATCGAGTGTAGGTAACTCCCATTTTTTCGCAATAATCTTGGAGCACACAATCAAAACTATACATAAGAGTGTTAGATATAAAAGGAGAAGATGGAGCACCAATACTTAATCTATATGTAGGATCCTGCTTTCTGGCCCAGAAAAATAATTTCCGGACCATGTATGCGTCTTCGGCCGTTATAGCTCCCTTATGTTTCACTATATGGTTTATAAGGTCCGCTGGTGCCATCGAAGGAAAAAAATCTGAAAAATCCATTTTAAGTAAATATTGATTCTTTGCATGAGCCTCTGCATTATCCTTAATGCTCAACCCTTCTCTGTAGGCTGCTGCGCATGAATGAACAGGCAATTCGGACAAGAACTCTTCAAGTACCATCCGCTGCATCATTTTTAACACATCACTCGGCTGAGCAATTACCCGAAAGCCTTTTCCGTTCCTCTTAGGTATGGGATAAACCTTGTACCTGTACGGAGCAGTTTTTATAAAGGAGCGCAATTCCTTAGTGCTAATCATAAATTTTTGCGAAAGCGATTCAAGAATACTCATACTGCCGCTCCAACTTCAGGTAGTGCTGCTACAACTGGCGGAGGTGGCGTTGATGAAGGCGGTAAGCACACAGCCTTTATCACTTGAAGCCTTTTAGACTCACTATCATTAGTTAAATAGAATCTCATTGCAGAAAGCTTTGCCGCTGTTGGCTCAAATTTTCCAGCGAAATTAACCTTCGCAATGTCTTTAGTGGCATAGTAATACTCTGCATGTCCGCGCTTAGCCATGCCTATGAGCTTGAACTTTGTAAGGAGGAATATAAGCCGCTTCGTCTTTTCTCTTCCGATAGCAAGCCCCAACTTACCAAGGAAACTTTCAATCTCTGTAATTTTTAATGCTTGAAAAGTTCTTACAATTTCATATATTACAAAGCTAACGTGCCCCTCGTTATCCTTGTTGAAAAGTTCTGATTTATCTTGATCTGAGACGATGGCTAAAATATCGCTTCGCATTTCCGCCAAAGAATCCTTAAGGGATCCTTTCATATCTACTTTTTCAGTGTTTTCAACTTTTTCCCATGGGTACGCGCACACACTTGATTCTTTAATATCTTGTAAATGCCGAAGAGGGCCAAGCTTAATAAACGAATTTTCTTCGTAGTGTTTTTCGTTTACAAAAACTAAAATCTTATTTCGCAGAGATCTATTTCTTACAAATAGTCCTAGTTCAGTAAGTGCTCCAGCGCTCTCCAATATTATGACTATAAGGGAGGAAATGTGGGCTATATCGCTTTCAAAGACCAATAGATCACGATATATGGAGTCGTGTATCCAGTCCTTAAATTCCTCAGCGAGAGTTATGCTTTCTGCGAGGTCACAACGTGTTTTATTGAGGTGCTCGACAAGAGCCCCGCGTACCGACTCGGGCTCAACAAGCTGGACATCAACCTTTCCGCCGCAAAGAAATAGGATCGGTTGATCATGCACAATTCGAGAGGTTTCGAGCGTGATCTGAGCGAGATGTTCTTCCCTTTTATCATCGAACTTCACTGTTATCACTCAAATGCGTGTTTCTTATCTCATGTCACCGCCACCCTAATGGCCTGAGAGAATAGAGGGAGGGCTCTTTACCAAAGATATAGCGACGAAGTCCCGCGTGGGCTTTAGGAGGAGGAACGACGACTGAGGCCCACGCGGGACTTCGTCGCAACTAAAGCCGATCAATAAATTAGAGTCTGGCTATACACCCGACTAGAGCACGAAGCCCCAAAGCACGTAAAGAGACCTCCATTCTAGGGGCGAAGTGCCAGCAGTCAAGGGGGGTGGCGGCTTTTTTTTAAAAAAACTCATCTCGGCTGCTTCACCCAAAAACGGGGCAAAGTGGGCCTCACACTGAGGCTCAAGGATTAATTCGTTCCTTTCAATTTCAGGCTACTGGATCGAAAGAGTGGTCACAATGCGCTCGCTCCACGATTGCGAACTCAACCATAGACTGGGGCGAGTAAACACTCCAATAGAACGGGGGCTAACAATAAGGATAGCCTTAGGGATAGGAAAAATAAATCTGAACATAAAATTGTTTATTTACATATAGTTATGATGTTTTTCGACTCCTGGTGCCGCACCATACGCAACACCGAAGAAGGCTCACCGAAAGGTGGGCCTTTTTTGTTTTCCCATTCCCGAGCTCTCCCCTCACCGCACGCAGAGCGTGCTAGACAATCTGACTCCGATTACGAGCCCAATCTGCGCGCTCACAAAATGCGTCAGAGCGCGATATCAAAAGAGTGGCACTCCTGCCCACTGACTGGCTATTCTCTGTCCGATTTTGGCGAGCGCTTTTGCTCGCCGTCACAAGGACGAGTAAAGCTGATGACCATTGCACACCACGAACTGAAAGACATGAATCAGATGCTGGAAAGCGGCGTCAACATCTCTCAGATCGCAATCAAATACCCAAGCTATGACTATTGGGAAATCTACGGAAGCGTTAAGGATTACAGCCTACTCGGTAAGAAGCGGATCATTACCAATCGTCTTAATACCCTGCGGGACAGCACCACCAAGGCGGAACGCTCCGACTTGATTGACGAAATCGACACGCTGATCACTGAGATGTACAACCTGACTAAAAGCAATGGAAAAAAACTGGTGGAGATCAGCGAGGTTCTAAACCGTTGATTTCACGAAGGGTTGTGGACTACTTTCGAAGCGTTCTTGGGCGTAGAGCACCGGTCTTAAACCGCGCCCCTGAAACGGGTTGTCATCTCCGGGGATAACCAGATAGAGTCTACACACCAAACACATGTCTACACCGTAGACAGCCTATCAGGAGCGTTCCCATGGTCTCGCCTGTCCTGTCTTTCCGTGTGGAAGCAGAGCTGATCAATCAGCTCGATCAGCTCGCCGAAGCAACCGATCGGGATCGTCAGTATCATCTCAAGCGCGCCTTGGCGCGTTACGTGGAATCAGAATCCTGGCATTTTCAAGCGGTAGCTGAAGGCATTGCGGATGCAGAAGCAGGCAACCTGGTCGATTTGGATGCCGTAAAGGCTAAGTGGGTAGCTCGTGCTGAAAATCGCATTAACCAGCAAGGCGGAAAGTGATCTCTACGGTATTTACGAGCATTACGAACCGTTGTTGGGCGCTGAGGCTTCTGAAGGCGTCGTCTTTCACATTATCAGTGCGATAGAGATGCTGGGGACCTTCCCGCAACTAGGGAAAGCTTCAGATCTGCCCGACTGCAGGGAATTGATAATTTCGAAATATCCCTATCGGGGGGTCTACTCTCTGATAGACAAGACGATCCGAATTTATCGAATTCTGCATCAACGCATCGAACGGGCCGAGGATTGTTAAGCTCGGCTCTGCTAACCCAGGCAAGCATGCCCTCCTGGAAAGCCCGTAAGGCGCTTGTCTGGAGGAGGATAAGGCCCAAGACGAGCCTCATACTTTGTAACACCCCCGCCCCGATACACCGCCCGTCACCCCCTCCTAAAGCTCCACGCCCACCCCGTCGATACCCTGTGGACAAACACAATCATGGATCGATGAATATGCTTACCTCCCTAAACCCATCCGCTATTCCATCTATCGTCGCCAAGCTCACCCCCTCAGACGTCAAGCTCACGCCTCAGCCCATGAGCGATGCCGCGAGAGAAGCGTTGCTGAATGCCAAGCCGATCGTGGTTTCGCCTCCCGTTGTGGTGCCCCCGACCACTACTGGCCCCATCGTAGTGATCGACACGGTTCTGGGGCCTGAGCAGTCGCCGGAGTTTCCTCGACTGGCGGAATTGAACAAAGCCATCACGGCGCAGATGAAGGGCTCGTTCGAGGACTTCAAGGCTGGATTGGCGTATCTGTATCCGGACCTGGCTGACAAGAAGTTCGGTTTCACGGTGCAGGAAGATGGCAGTCTGAAGGCGATCAACAGTTCCGGTGAGTTAAGTGCTTCCGACATGGAGCGTTTGAATTCGCTGTTGAATGCGTCCAGTGATCTGAAATCAGCGGCAGTGGCTTATCGCGATTCGGCCATTGATATGGTGAATGCGGATTCCGCTTTTTCGGGCAGCTACCTCGGTATGTACAACCTGACCAAGGAAAACTTCGCCAATACGCTGGATCTGGGGGCACTATTGATCCCCAAGACCTCGACCCCCTCCAAGGAGCAGTTTGACGGGATGTTTTTCAATCAGATGGCTTCAAAGGCCGAGCGGGCGACGCCGGAAGTTCTCGCAGCGAGAATGGAAGTTCGTTCGAAGGGTTTTGCTGCCACAGCGTGATCGCCAGCGCCTGATCCGCTTTATGTCAAGCTCCAGACCGGCGCGAGGGTGCAACGCACCCTCGGCGCACAGCACGCGCTCAACGCTTCTCCTGCCTAATCATTCGTACAGACCTGACGACCGAAACGCCGACATCGCCGGAATGTTCCGCCTGGCGTTCACGACATATTTGTGAAGACGTTCATGTTTGTATCGATTTTTTTACACATCCAGAAACTTTTTTGAACTTCGGGCCTCTGTTGTGGGCGCGCTGTAGGATTTTTCCTAATCGCTGACGGCGATTACTGCGCGCACTCTTTTATTCATTGCTTCAGCACTTCTGCTATCAGCAGCGGGCCGAGCTTGTGTACCCACTATTCAGACCTCAGGGAAGAGACATGCCTCCAGCTGCACGCGCGCGAACGAGCAAACCAGACAGTGCTTGTTCTTTCGCCGGTTTCTCACGCCGGTCCTTGCCCAAGGCAGGACATCTCGCGTTGCTTTCTCTGGCTGCGTGGATGACCGCTGTGAGCAGCGTTGCTCAGGCGGCAGGCCCTGAAGAGGAGTTGCTGCGCCAGCGTGAGCGTGAACGCATACAGCGCGAGCAACTGGAAACACGACCGGATGTGCGCCTTCAGGCTCCCGTGGTGGATGAAAGCGGTAAGCGCCTGCCCGAGAAAGAGAGCCCCTGCTTTGCCATCAACGACATTCGTCTGATTGGCGAAGCGTCCGAGAAATTTCAGTGGCTGCTGCGTGCGGCAAACCCGAAGGAAGACCCTGCGATAGGTCGCTGCCTGGGCGGCGCCGGCATCAACATGACCATGAAGCGCATGCAGAATGCGGTTATCGAGGCGGGTTATGTCACGACTCGCGTGCTTGCCGAAGCTCAGGATTTGAACAGCGGCATTCTGGTGCTGACGCTGGTGCCGGGACGTATCCGCGAGATTCGTTTCGCCGAAGGCACCAGCCGTCGCGCCAACATGTGGAACGCGATGCCTGCCAATCCCGGCGATCTGCTCAACCTGCGCGACATCGAGCAGGCGCTGGAAAACTTCAAGCGTGTGCCGACCGCCGAAGCCGACATTCAGATCACGCCCGCCCGAGCGGCAGATGCCAAGCCTGGCGAGAGCGACGTGGTCATCAAGTGGAGCCAGCAGTTCCCGGCCCGCGTCAGCCTGTCCATCGACAACTCGGGCAGCAAGACGACCGGCAAGTATCAGGGCAACGTCTCGCTGTCGCTGGACAATCTGCTGTCGCTCAACGATCTGTTTTACGCCAGCATCAACCACGATCTGGGCGGTGGTGAGTCAGGCCATAAAGGCTCTGACGGCAACACTTTCCACTACTCGCTGCCGTTCGGTTACTGGCAACTGGGTTTCACGACCAGCGAATACAACTATGAGCAGTCGGTAGCCGGTGCGTCCCAGACGTATCAATACCGGGGCGAAAGTCGCAACAACGAACTTCGCCTGTCGCGCCTGCTGTATCGCGATGCCGTGCGCAAGACCACCGCTTGGGGCAGTTTGTGGACGCGCTCTTCGGAAAACTTCATTGACGACACCGAGATCGGCAACCAGGACCGACGCATGGCGGGCTGGCAGTTGGGCCTTGATCATCGCGAGTTCATTGGCGCTTCGATTCTTGACCTCGGGGTTGCCTATCGTCGCGGCACCGGCGCGCATGACTCGCTGCGAGCACCTGAAGAGTCGGTGGGCGCAGGTACATCGCGCTCGCAGATCATCACGGCCGACGCTCAGTTGCAGGTGCCATTCACGATCAGTGATCAGCGCCTGCGTTACATCGGCGCCTGGCGCTCGCAGTGGAACCGCACGCCACTGGTGCCGCAGGACCGCTTCCAGATTGGCGGACGCTACAGCGTGCGCGGGTTTGACGGGGAAAACATCCTGTCGGCAGATCGTGGCTGGACGGTGCGCAACGAAATCGGCCTGGCGCTGGGGCAGACCGGCCAGGAGCTGTACACCGGCGTCGATTACGGCGAAGTCAGCGGCCAGGCCAGCGAGTTCCTGATCGGTAAGCGTCTGGCGGGCGCCGTAGTGGGTGTGCGCGGCGGTTACAAAGGTTTGTCGTATGACTGGTCAGTGGGCACGCCGCTCAAAAAGCCGGACGGCTTCGAGACGGCCAATGTCACCAGCGCCTTCACCGTCATCTGGTCATTTTGAGGTCATCCGATGCTATTCGACACGATTGACCTCATCGCCCCCGGCCTGATCGACGAGCCCTGGAACGAAGCCACGGTACTCGGCTCCGTCACTTGGCTGTGGATGCATTCCGCCGCGCATCGCGATGCGCCATTGCACGCGTTACCGACGCTGCTGCTGCCTGCCCTGAAGCATCGCCAGTTCGTATTGGGCACCGAACACGGCAAGCCGGTGTTCTACCTGTCCTGGCTCAACCTGGACGAGGCTGCGGAGCGGCGTTACCTGCAGCAATCGCCGCTGAGCATGGCCGAGACCGACTGGAACAGTGGCGACCGTCTCTGGCTCAACGACTGGGTCGCGCCCTTTGGCCACACCGCCGTGGTGACGCGCCTGCTGCAGCGCCACCTGTTTACACACCGATGCGGACGCGCGCTCTACCACCGAGGTGACGAGCGCGGCCTGCGGATCAAGACGTTCCAAGGTATCGGGGTCATCCCGGAACAGGCCAAGGCCTGGTTTGCAGCTCATCCGCTGGCAACAGCGATATAACTTCAATCCTGGTTTCTGCGGGGCCTGCTCCGCAAATGGAATTGCAATGAACAAGCATCTGTACCGAATTGTTTTCAACAAGGCCCGTGGCCTGCTGATGGTGGTGGCTGAAAACGTCGCCAGCCAGGTCAAGGCACCCGGTACCCGCTCCAGCCAGTCGGCAGGCGCAGGCGCGCGCACTGCAACGCTGGGGTCCCTGCGCTTTGCGGTCATGGCGGCGATCGGGCTGGTGTCATTGATGTCGGTACCGGCATGGGCTGACGGCATCGTTGCCTCTCCAGGCGCCCCGGCCAGCCAGCAGCCGACCGTGATCAACAGCGCGAACGGCACGCCGCAGGTGAATATCCAGGCCCCCAGCGCAGCAGGCGTATCGCGCAATACCTACAGCCAGTTTGATGTGGGCACTCGCGGCGCGATCCTCAACAACAGCGCGGCCAACACCCAGACGCAACTGGGTGGCTGGATCGAAGGCAACCCCTCGCTGGGCAATGGCAGCGCACGAGTGATCCTCAACGAAGTCAACGCCAGCAATCCCAGCCAGCTACGCGGTTATGTCGAGGTCGCCGGCCAACGGGCTCAGGTGGTGATCGCCAACCCGGCAGGCATTACCTGTGACGGTTGCGGCTTCATCAACGCCAACCGTGCAACGCTGACCACCGGCCAGGCACAGTTGGAGAACGGCAGCATCACGGGTTACACCGTGAACGGCGGTACGCTCAACATTCAGGGCAAAGGGCTCGACACCCGCGAAGCCGACTACACCGACCTGATCGCCAGAACGGTGCAGGTCAACGCGGGCGTCTGGGCCAACGACCTCAAGGTCACGGCCGGACGCAATCAGGTCAACGCCGACAACACGCAGGCGCGGCCACTGGCGGCAGTCGATGGCGACAAACCTGCCGTCGCCATCGACGTTGCTCAACTGGGCGGCATGTATGCCGGAAAAATCATGCTGGTGGGCACCGAGTCAGGTGTCGGCATGCGCAACGTCGGGCAGATTGGCGCGACGGCCGGAGAGGTGGTCATCAGTGCCGACGGCAAGCTGCAGAACAGCGGAACGATCAGCAGCGCCACCGCCAGCCGCATCAACGCGACTCAAGTGGAGAACAGCGGAACGCTGTATTCCAAAGGCGGCCTGAACCTGGAAAGCTCCGGCGATATCGATAACAGTGGAACCATCGCCAGCCAGAACAACACGACCCTCACTGCCAAAACCCTCCGCAGCACCACCGCATCGAGCCTTGCTGCCGGTGTCGGCGCTGACGGCAAGCTGAGCGGCAGCGGCAACCTTGCGGTGCAGGCAACCTCGGTGAAAGCGCAGGGGCAGAATCTGGCCTCGGCCGATGTCAGCGTCCAGGCAGATGACCTCGACCTGAGCAGCAGCCAGACCCAGGGTCGCAACGTTGCACTGACCGCCCGCACCGGCGACGCCAACCTGACTGGCAGTCGGATCGACGCCAGTCAGCAACTGAATGCCCGGTCTACCCGAACCCTACGCACCGACTCGGCCAGGCTCAATGCCGACAATGTGCAACTGAACGCCAACGATATCTCCAACGTCGGCGGCCAGGTCGTACAGACAGGTACGGCAAAGACATCAATCAATGCCGCCGCCACACTGGATAACCGTAACGGGCGCATCGCTTCGAACGCGACCGATGTGGCCATCAGCGCGAACCGGATCGACAACAGCTCAGGTAACGTCGAACACGCAGGCACAGGTGTGCTGGATGTGCAGGCCAACCGGCTCGACGGCAGCAAAGGCAGCCTGGCGAGCAACGGCAAGCTGAACATCAAAGCCACCGACGTCGTTCTCGACGATGGCACGGCTCAGGCTGCGCAGATCAACCTTGATACCGCCACCCTCTCCAACCAGCGCGGCAAGATTATTCAAACCGGCGCACAGCCTCTACAGATCACCGCCCGCGAACGCCTCGACAATCAAAACGGACAAATCAACAACGGCGGCGCAGTGGTTCTCGACGTCGGCACGCTGAACAACCAGAACGGTAAAGTCATTACCACCGCTGGCGGTCCTTTGACGGTGACTGCGACCCGTCTGATCGACAACACCCTTGGCACGCTGGCGGCCAGTGGCACGCTTCAAGCCAGCGGCCCACGCCTGGAAAACACCAGCGGCACGCTGAGCGCAGGCGGTGAGCTGCTGGCGACATTCGATCAGTTGAATAACGCGACCGGCACCATTGCTGCCACTCAGCGCGTTGCACTGACTACCGGGCAGCTCGACAACAGCAAAGGTGCCATCGGCTCCGTGCAATCCGGTGTGCAGGCCACGGTGAGTGCAGGACCGCTGGTCAATACCGGTGGGCGCGTTGAGGCCAAGGGCGACATTGCGTTGTCCGCCAACGGTCTCAACAACAGCAGCGGTGGCGTCATCAGCGGTCAGGCCGTGAGCGTCGATACGCGCGGCAGTTTGCTGGACAACAGCAAGGGCACGCTGAACGCCGACGCAACGCTGGACCTGCGCAGCGGTGAATTGCGCAACGCAGCGGGTCTGATTCAAGCCAAAGGCAAGCTGTTGATCGATACCGGCACACAGGCCCTGAGCAACCTGCAGTCCGGCACCACGCAAGGTATCAGCGGTCAGGACGCAGTGGAGATCCGCAGCGCCAGCCTCGACAACACCACAGGTTTTATCGGCGCCAAAGGCAGCCTGTTACTCGCCACCACGGCGCTGAATAACAGCAGCGGTGGCCAGATCATCGGCGAGAAGACCGTGCGCGTTGAAGGCGCCCGTCTCGATAATCGCGGCGGCCAGTTGCAAAGCCTCGGCGACGTCACGCTGGTGCAGGGCGAGTCGGTCAGCAACCAGGGTGGGCTCATTCGCAGTGCCGGCGTGTTGAACGTCGACACTCAACAGCTCGACAACAGCGCCACCCAAGGCACCAACCAGGGCCTTGAAGGCCGCAGCATGACACTGGCGGTCAACAGCCTGGTGAACCAGACCGGCGCCATACGCACCGACAACGGGTTGTCGCTCGGCGTGAGCCAGGCACTGGACAACCAGAACGGGCTGATCTCCTCCGGAGGTGATCTGACCATCAGCGACCGTGACACGGCGCAGCGTCGTCAGTCGCTCAACAACCTGAACGGAACACTGATTGCGGGCAAACTGCTGTCGCTCAACGCTGCGTATTACAGCGGAACAGGCCGGGCGCTGAGCCTGGGCGACCTGAGCTTCAGATTGCAGAGTGGTCTGGACCTGAGCGGGCAAATTCAGGCCAACAACACGCTGGACCTGAGCACCGCAGGCGCGCTCACCAACACGGGTCGCCTGCTGGCAGGCAAATCCTTGTTGATCAATGCACAGACGCTGGATAACCGCGCCAATGCAGAGATAAGTGCCGGTCAGGTTCGTCTGACGATCAATGACACGCTGACCAACCGGGGCCTGATCGACGGTCAGCAAGTCCGTGTGCAGGCAGCGACCCTGAATAACCTGGGCACGGCCCGTCTCTACGGCGATCAACTGGCGATTGCCACAACGACCCTGAACAACCTCGACGAAAACGGCCTTGCGGCGACGATTGCAGGCCGTGAATCGCTGAATATCGGCGCCACCACGCTGAATAACCGCGAAGAGTCGCTGATCTTCAGCGCGGGCAATCTCGCCATCGGCGGCTCGCTGAGCGCCACCGATACCGCGCAAGGCCGCGCCCAGTTGTTGACCAATGCCAGTGCTACCATCGAGGCGCTCGGCAACCTGTCGCTGAATGTGCAAAGCGTGCGCAACACGAACGAGCATTTCAGCACGCGCGTGGTTGAAGTCAGCCGCACGCCGCAACAGGAATTCCAGCTCAGCGGCTCGACCAATCGCTATCAGGCGAACGAGATTTCCCTGCGCAACGACGAGGTGAATTACCTCGTCACCCCTGAGGGGCAGCGCGACAACTGGAACCGCTACGACTACACCCGCGTGGTCACGGAAACCCAGATCGCGACCTCAGCCCCGGCACAGATTCTGTCTGGCGGGACGATGCAGATCAGTGCCGGTGACGTGCTCAATGACAAGAGCCGCATCATCGCTGGCGGGCTGCTGCAAGCGGACGTGGGCAGCCTGACCAACACCGAGGTGTCGGGCCAGCGCACCACCATGGACAGCGGCACCGCCACCAATTTCTACCGCATGCAGCGCAAAGGGCGTGACCGTCAGGGATCGAGCACGGCAGCCTACACCCCTGCCCCTCTGATTCAGGACATCTCGCTGCAACCGACCGTTTTTGCGCAGAACTCGACGGTCAACGGCACAGGCACGCAGATCAGTGCGCGCGGCACCCAGGCTGTCAGTCAACAGATCGCCGGCACCGGTGCGGTCAGTGCGCCAGTGGCCCGAACCTTTCAGGTGACGCCTATCGTTCAGGTCGCCGCCCAGACAACCCTCAACACCAAAGGCGTTGCCGAGCAGATCCGCACCGGCGGCCCCTCGCTCGAACTGCCCAACAACAGCCTGTTCACCACCAATCCGCAGAACACCGGTAGTTACCTGATCGAAACCGATCCGCGCTTTGCCAGCTATCGCACCTGGTTGTCGTCGGACTACATGCTTGAACGCCTGCAGGTCGACCCTGCCCTGACCCAGCAGCGCCTGGGTGATGGCTTCTATGAGCAGAAACTGATTCGCGAACAGGTTGCACAACTGACCGGCCGCCGTTTCCTCGACGGCTACGCCAATGATGAAGCGCAATACCGCGCGTTGATTGATAACGCAGTGACCCTCGCCGATCAGTGGAAGCTGGTACCGGGTGTGGCGCTCAGCGCCGAACAAATGGCGCAATTGACCAGTGACATCGTCTGGCTGGTGCAAAAAGACGTCACCCTGGCCAACGGCCAGACCCGCAGCGTGCTGGTGCCGCAGGTCTATGTTCGCGTGCAGGAAGGCGATCTCGACGGCTCAGGCTCCCTGATCGCGGGCCAGCGCCTGAACCTGAACATCGCAGGCGACCTGATCAACAGTGGCAGCCTGGCCGGCCGCAGCGTCATGGCGATCACGGCGCAGAACATCGAAAACCTGGGCGGTCGCATCCAGGCCAATAACGTGTCGCTGACCGCACGGGAAAACCTGAACAATCTGGGTGGTCTGATCGGCGCGACAGACAGCCTGGCCATCAACGCCGGGCAAAACGTCAACGTCATTTCCAGCAGCCGTGACAGCAGCAGCGACCAAGGCACCCGCACCGCCCTGTCCAGGGTTGCAGGGCTGTTCGTCAGCGGTGCTGGCGGCACGCTGGACGTCAACGCGGGCCGGGACATCAACCTGACCGGGGCCCAGGTGGTCAACGCAGGCACAGGTGGCAGCACATCCCTGAAGGCTGGCAACAACATCAACATGGCCACGGTCGGCGAAGCGCATCAGCAAGCCGTGACCTGGAACAGCAGCAACTGGCGCAAGGACAGCAGCCAGACCGAAGTGGGTTCTACGATACAAGGGCAAGGCGATGTACGCCTGAGCGCTGGGCAGGACCTCAATGCCCGCGGCGCCAGCGTGACCACTCAGCAAGGCGCGATCATTGCCGACGCCGGGCGTGACATCAACCTGACCGCCGCACAGAACACCCAGTTCGCCGACGAGGCGCACAAGGTCAAGGGCAGTAACGGGATGTTCTCCAGCAAGACCACCACAACCCGAGACACCACCAGCCAGACCCTGGCTCAAGGCTCGACGTTGAGTGGCGAGCAAACCTACGTACAGGCCGGTCGCGACATCAACCTCAGCGGCAGCAATGTGGTGTCCACCAGCCAGACCATTCTGGCGGCTGACAACAACATCAACATCGAAGCGGCCACCGAGAGCAGCAGCGAACGTCACGACAAGTCGGTCAAGAAAAGCGGCCTGTTCAGCGGCGGCGGCATCGCGGTCACCATCGGCACCCAGCAGCAGAGCGTCAAGGACCTCACGACCAAACAGACCGCTGCCGCCAGCACCGTGGGCTCGACCAAAGGCGATGTGCTGATCGAGGCAGGTAACAACTACCGGCAGGTGGGCAGTCAGGTTTCCGCGCCTGAAGGCAATGTCGATATCAAGGCGAAAAAGATCGACATCCTTGAGGCCCGCAATACCAGCAATCGCGAGCGCGAAACGCTGTTCAAACAGACCGGCTTTACCCTGACTGTAACCAACCCGGTGATCAGCGCGATCCAGACGGGCCAGCAGATGAAGCGTGCGTCGGAGAAAACCGACGACGGCCGCATGAAAGCGCTGGCAGCGGCCACAGTCCTGCTGGGGGGCAACAATGCCGCCACTGCTGTGGCGATGAACCCTGACATGGCTGGCGGGTTGAATATCAGCCTGTCGCTGGGCACCAAGAAGAACGAGAGCAAGACCACCCAAACCAGCGACAGCGCTGCCGGTTCGACCATCACCGCCGGTAAAGACGTGAGCCTGCGAGCGACTGGCGCCGGTGCAGACAGTGACATCACCGTCCAGGGCAGCCAGATCAAGGCCGGCCGTGACGCCAGCCTGATGGCCGACGGCGACATCAACCTGCTGGCTGCCAATAACACCAGCACCCAGAACACCGACAGCAAAGGCAGCAGCGCCAGCGTCGGCATCGGCTTCTCGCTAGGTGGCACCAAAAACGGCTTTACCCTCGACCTGGGCGTCACCGGCAATAAGGGCCAGGCCGACGGTGATGAACTGACCCACACCAACACCAAAGTCGAGGCGGGCAACCAGTTGCTGCTGGCCTCTGGCGGCGATACGCAGATCAAGGGTGCGGTAGCGAGTGGCAAGAAGGTCATCGCTGACGTCGGCGGCGATCTGAACATCGAAAGCCTGCAGGACACCAACACCTACAAGGTGGATGAAAAGAGCCTCGGCTTTGGTGTCAGTCTGTGCGTTCCGCCCTTCTGCGCCGGCATGAGCACCATCAGTGGCGGCAGCGGCAACTTCGGCGCGACCAACATCGACTCCAACTACGCCAGCGTGACCGAACAATCGGGTATCAAGGCCGGAGACGAAGGCTTCGACATCAACGTACGTGGCAACACGGATCTGGTCGGCGGCATGATCGCCAGCAGTGACAAGGCTGTGCAGGATGGCAAGAACAGCCTTGTCACATCCAGCCTCACCAGCCGCGACATCAAGAACAAGGCCGAGTACGACGCCAACACCGTCAGCCTCGGCGGCGGCTACAACGAAGTCGGCAAGGACCAGAAAGGCAACGCGCAGACCGGCGGCACGGTCAACCCCGGCACTGACCTGGCGAAGAACGAAAACAAGATCGGCGCCAACATGCCGATCGCCATCAGCGCCAGTGACAACGCCAGCAGCGTGACCCGCAGCGGTATCAGCGGTGGCGCCATCGTCATCACCGACGCCGCCGAACAGCAGAAACACACCGGCCAAACCGCCGATCAGACTGTTGCCAGCCTCAACCGCGACGTGTCCAGTGATCGCGACGGCAGCAACGCACTCAAGCCGATCTTCGACGAGGACGAGATCCGCGCAGGTTTCGAGATCGTCAGTGCGTTCTCCAACGAAGCCAGCACCTTTTTGGCCAACAAGGCACAGGAAGCGGACCTCAAGCGCGACCAGGCGAAAGCGTTGCAGGAGAAAGCCGACCAGATCAACGGCAACAATGATGCCGCACAGATGGCCCTGCAGACCCAGGCAAGGCAACTGCTGGGGGAAGCCAACGACATCTCAGAAAACTGGGGCGCAGGAGGCACCTACCGCCAGATCACCACCGCCCTGATCGGCGCAGCCGGCGGCAACATCAGCGCGGGCAACGCTGCCTTCGTGCAAGGGCTGGTGGTCAACTACGTTCAGCAAAAAGGCGCGAGCTACATCGGCGACCTAGTGGCCGACGGCGAACTCACCGAAGGCTCTCCCCTGCACGCCGCCTTGCACGGCATCGTCGCCTGCGCAGGTGCCGCTGCCAGCAGCCAGAGCTGCGGCAGCGGTGCCGCAGGCGCAGCGGCCTCCAGCCTGCTGACCGGCCTGTTCTCGCAAAGCAGCCCCGACGAAAGCGAAGAACAGCGCGAAGCCAAACGTAATTTGATCGTCAGCCTGGTAACCGGCTTGGCAGCGACCAGTGCTTCCATCGACCCGACTGCTGCGAATACGGCGGCGGGTGCGGCGGTGGATAACAATTGGTTGGCGACGCAGCAGATTGTGCAGTTCAAGAAGGAATATGACGAAGCGAAAGGCTTCGGTGAAACGAGCAAAGTGTTTGCCAAATGGGCCTACATCAGCAGTAAACAGGATGTCCTGACGCAGTTCGGTATCGGTAAAGGTCTGGCGCAGTCCGGCTGGAATGACGTCACGGGGCTGGCGGAGTTTGTCGCCCATCCGATCGAAGGGTTGAAAGGCCTGAAAGAGCTCGTCAACAACCCCGCAGCCCGAGAACAATTTGGCGAAACCCTGATCAAGGAGCTCAACGTCAAGATCGACCGGGTGACAGTCGCACTGGAGAAAGGCGGCGACGAGAATGCGGTCCTGCTGGGTCAATCCATCGGCGAGATTGCCTGGCAGGTGGGCAGCATCGCGACCGGTGTCGGCGGTGCCGCCACCGGCGGCGTGGCGCTGGCCAAGGCCGGGATCAAGGTGGGTGGCGCACAGCTTGAGAAAATGGCGGAGCTCGCTAGAATCGAGAAGGTTGCGGCAAATAATGCCAAAAATCTGAATCCGATGAGCGCAATGACGGATTCGGAAGCAGCGGTGCTGGTTGATCGGAATGTTTTGGAGGCTGGGACAAAAGGGCCGGAGCAGGTTACCCCCGATGCAATCAACCCGCTCAAAGTAAGCACGGTTGAAGACCTGTTTGGGCAGACATTTGAAAGTATCCCGCTGTCGCACCTTCCCAATTGGAAGACCGGTTCGCTTGCAAATGATGGGGTGTTGGGCGAGCAACTGGCCCTTCAAACCCTTAACGAAAAAACCGGCCTCAACTTCAAGCCATTGCAGAACGGTAGCAACCACGGCTGTGATGGCTGCGCGGTGGCGATCAATGGCGATACGATTACCGTGGTGGTGATGGATGCGAAGTCTTCGGTGAATGGCGTGAATAAGGCCGGTACGCCGCATGGAGATCCGGAGACAAGATTGAGAGAGTGGTTGCAAAAAAGCTCGATAACCCAATCCGACCCAGCGTTGGCTGAAGACTTGGTATCCGCGCTGGGAAGCGAGGGAGTCAAAGTCCAAGGCGTTACCGTTAAAATTGGTTTGCCAGCACCCGGTAAAACAGGTAAAGCAGAAATTAAGGTGGAATCATGGCCCAAAAAATAAATCAATGTGAACGCGTGGGTGTGAACCCAAGGTGGCCCTCCTACAAATCAGTACTCGCTCGCATCGCCAGAGGGCCGCATGTTGATGATGCGTTTTATGTCAACGCGATAGGCAGATACGTCTCCCGGGAGGATGCAAGGCCCACTGGTCCAATGATGGTTCCAAATAAAAACAATGCGACAAATAGCACCCCAGAGCGAATGGCGCGGGTCAGACTCTATAAAGTGCTTGCCACTGCCCCAGACAACCCGCAATGGTTGCAGGAATTGGCTCGCTGGATGCGTTACTGGCAGGTAGGTGTTTGGCAATTGTACTTTTGGGCACACCAGTACGATCAACGCCCCGGTAACTATATCCGCCAACAAAACTACAGTATCCAAACCGGTACCAACATGATGGCTGCGATGGCGATCCTGGGTTGGAAAGATGCCGTTATCCATCAGGGCTATCTCACTCATGCGGCACTTAATCGCAAACATCAGTTGGTGATCGAGTACGAAGAGCAGCACCGCCGGGCCCAGGCCTTTATGCTGCGCGTGTTTGCCGACTGGGTGGGGGATGTATCGCACCCGTGGCCAGCCTATGCATATGATGAACCTGTCTACGAAGCTCTACTGGCCAACTGGCGCACCGCCAACCCCGACGACTTGTTGCCCTGCCTGCTGGCCGCATGTGACCGCCACACCTGGCAAACCGGCAAAGACAGCCAAAAAAATTCGTACGATTTCGATCAGGAATGCCACATGGAGCGCGTGCCGTTGGAAATCCTCTACATACTGCGTCTACGCCAATGGGAAGGCTTGCCCAATCCTCAGCAGATTGATCATCCGCTGATGGCCGCGCCCTTTGACCAACTGCCGCCCGAGCAGCCAGTGCCTGAGTTCGACGAGTTGATGCAAGGTGTGCTCAAGCGCGCAAGGGAAGACTGGCCACAGTACGATGAAATGCTGTCTTTGCCAGCGTTGAAGAGTTGAACAGAAGCAGATGGACCTGCCGGGTCGGTACGCGGTGCTGCCGCCGGGATTGAATGACTTGGCAGGGTTACCTTGGTACGTAACTGCCAGCAGGCCCGTGACGACCGCCGAGTTTCAATACGTTTGTTTGTTGACGAGACGACTGGTGTAGCGACAAGCGCCGAAATACTTGAAACGAGGACTGCAGCCAAAAATTATAGCTCGAGTGCAAAAATAGGGGTCAAAGCACGGCTTTGCTTATTTTTTAAAAATAATAGCCTGCCCCCCTATTTTCTATTTTCTCCTAACGGAAATGTTGGCTGCCAAACTTGATGCCCGGCTTTAGCTACTGAGAGGCTCGCAAAAATGAGAGATCCAGATTTCGAAGCTTTTATAGCTGAAGCAGGAGAAGCGACTATTCGTCGTGATGTGCTTCAAGAGCAAATATTAAAATATTCCGGCATGTTGCCGGATGCTTTACTGGGATACTGGAAAGAAGAAGGTTGGTGCGGTTATGCCGATGGATTATTTTGGACCGTCAACCCTGATGACTATAAGCACTTGATTGATATGTGGTTGGCGGGAACTGAAATTGAAGGGCTCGACAACTATCACGTGATAGCTCGGAGCGCATTTGGAGCATTGTATGCATGGGGAGAAAAATATAACCAAAGAATAGTAGTTTCATGTTTCACAGGTTCAATTGTCGCTCTAAAAAGCCAGCTACAGAAACCGAATAAAAATCCAGATCTCGCAATACAAACCTTTTTTGCAATGTTCGAAAAGGAAAAATATGATCTGGAGAATGGCGAGGGTCAATTTTTATTCGAACAAGCCCTGAAGAAGCTGGGCCCGCTCGACGAAAGCGAAATTTATGGATTTCAACCGCCGCTTTTCCTCGGTGGAGCACCTTGTTTGGAGAATATAGTCAAATGCGATTTAGATGTTCATCTGACTATTCTTCGTCAGCTGAAGCGTTAATTTTTTAGGCAGTACATCGCTAAAAGCTTCGGTTAAGCTAAATTTGGCGATCCGTTGATATCAGAAACTCTCCTGCGCGGCATCGTCGCCTGCGCAGGAACAGCCAGCAGCCAGAGCTGCGGCAGCGGTGCCTCAGGCGCAGTGGCGTCCAGCCTGTTAACCGGCCTGTTCTCGCAAAGCAGCTCCACCAAAGCGAAGTACGGCGCGCTGTGCAGCGCTGAGAAAGTCGAACAAGGTACTTCATTAACTAAAGATGATCGGAACACGCATCAGAAATGTATGACAGGAAAGTGCGTCG
Source organism: Pseudomonas sp. AC016 (assembly GCF_979253365.1). Lineage (NCBI taxonomy): Bacteria > Pseudomonadati > Pseudomonadota > Gammaproteobacteria > Pseudomonadales > Pseudomonadaceae > Pseudomonas > Pseudomonas sp. AC016. Next base: position 3,495,429 of record NZ_CEEDCC010000001.1, on the reverse strand, counting down.
TCAACACTCTAGAGTTATCAGATGTGGTATCTAAGACGGGAGCTAAAATTATTGTAAATACGACAATGCTACCTGAGCATTTAAACAAAGCACTGCAAGAAGGAGCGAGTGTTATCGTTCAGGTTCCTGCTGGTCAATGAAAAAACCTCATAATTATTTACAGCATTAAGCCTGTTGATGGCGTGAGTTACTATATGACGTAAGCCCCGTATGTCGGGCCAAGGGGTGTTCAACAAGGGCTGGTAGATGGCGCAATGCCAACAGGCGTTGATGTCATTGTGATAGGGAAGTGAAAATGAATATCGGCGATATTATTGAGTTAGAGGGTTGGTTGGTTATTATTGATTGTAGGCTTTTCCTCATACCAGAGAACTATTCAGAAGATTATGAAGACGGCGAAAAAATTGAGATATCTAACCCTGAAATAATGTTTTCTGTGATGGATGAAATCCTTCCCTTGGCCGGAGGAAAAAGCTGTATATTTCATAAGTCTAAGGTCTCGGGGGTCTTGATCGAGCTTATGCCAATGAAGGTAAAGCCAACAACGTTATCTGTAGAGGAGAGAGGACATAGTTTTATTTCTATAGATATTGAGGGTGATGTTGAAAAACATAAAGCTCGGTACGAAGATTTTCTTAAGAAGAGACAAAATGTTAAGTCCGGTGACTGGCTAGATTACTTGTAGGTACAAAAGCTTTTGTAAAGGACTATATTGACATTATTTCTCCAAAAAGAGGACATCGGGGCACACCACGGTTTTGCGTTTTTAAAAATAATAGTGGTCTGTCCCCTATTTTCCGCTGCCAATAACACCAGCACCCAGAACACCAACAGCAAAGGCAGCAATGTCGGCATCGGCTTCTCGCTAGGCGGCACCAAGAACGGGGTTATCCTCGACCTCGGCGTCACCGGCAAGATGTTAAAATGGGACCTGTATACTGGAGCATCTATACGCCCAGAGAAGTTTACCGTCACCTATAAAGTTGGGTCGGAGCGCCCTGTGAGAGCAACCTACGTCAACAGCCCAAGAGGCATATGATGATTGATGATGAAATCAATCAAGGCATTGGTAAAATTCTGGTAGCAATTGCCCCCCAGAAGCGCAAGAAGTATTGTAGAAGCCGAGCTGTCCTTGGAAAACGATCATTGCAAACTATCATTTGACGATACCGCAGAAAAGGCTGAAAAACAGTGGTTTATACCTAAAACAGCTAAAGTTGACAGTGACCTACTTGATCTCCTATTAAGACTGAGAAGTTTTTTTGAAACTAGAAAGCTGTATACAGAGGGAAAGCCATGGACCGGCTGCACAGTGAAGCGTTCCTTGAAAACAATGAAGATAAAGATAGAATTTAAATATAGTTGAAAATATCCATTTTCAATAATGAATCCAGCAAGCTTTTAAAGGAACACACATGATTACCAAAGACCTTGTATTAGTTAAAGAAATATTTTCCATTATTGATAACGGAATTATCGACGGCTATGATCGTTTTCGTTACGAGGTGATAATAGGAAAAGGATTCATAGACACAGAGTTACTTGTCGAAAAGGATGGAGTAGAGACCACCAACGCCCGGACAGAAATGGACGATACACAGCTGTATGAGTTGGTAGATAAGCTTAAGCATAGCGCTGAGCAACGGGGTGAAAATTGGGTTTCATTCGTAGTTTCATATAAACATGGAGAGCAAGTCAGTACAAAGTTCAAATACCCTGAAAACTGAGGTGCTCATAGACATATAGTTTACCTAGGAAAGGTCTGAAGTAGGCATTGATTTTTGATCCCCTTGTGGCTTGAGATTCAAGAAAGCTCGCCCGATCAGATAATCAGACTTTTCCCGCTTTTAACTCGACACCCGGATCAAAGGCGCGGTAGCGAGTGGCAAGAAGGTCATCGCCGACGTCGGCGGCGACCTGACATCGAAAGCCTGCAGGACACCAACACCTACAGCATCGTCGCCTGCGCAGGTGCCGTCGCCAGCAGCCAGAGTTGCGGCAGCGGTGCCGCAGGCGCAGCGGCCTCCAGCCTGTTGACCGGCCTGTTCTCGCAAAGCAGCCCCGACGAAAGCGAAGAACAGCGCGAAGCCAAACGTAATTTGATCGTCAGCCTCGTGACCGGGCTGGCAGCGACCAGTGCTTCCATCGACCCGACTACCGCCAATACGGCGGCGGGTGCGGCGGTGGATAAAAATTGGTTAGCGACGCAGCAGATTGTGCAGTTCAAGAAGGAATATGACGAAGCGAAAGGCGTCGGCGAAACGGGCAAAGTGTTTGCCAAATGGGCCTACATCAGCAGCAAACAGGACGTGCTGACGCAGTTCGGCATCGGTAAAGGTCTGGCGCAGTCCGGCTGGAACGACGTCACGGAACTGGCGGAGTTTGTCGCCCATCCGATCGAAGGGTTGAAAGGCCTGAAAGAGCTCGTCAACAACCCCGCAGCCCGAGAGCAATTTGGCGAAACCCTGATCAAGGAGCTCAACGTCAAGATCGACCGGGTGACCGTCGCACTGGAGAAAGGCGGCGACGAGAATGCGGTCCTGCTGGGTCAATCCATCGGCGAGATTGCCTGGCAGGTGGGCAGCATCGCGACCGGTGTCGGCGGTGCCGCAACGGGCGGCGTGGCGCTGGCCAAGGCCGGGATCAAGGTGGGTGGCGCACAGCTTGAGAAAATGGCGGAGCTCGCTAAAATCGAGAAGGTTGCGGCGATTAATGCCAAAAATCTGAATCCGATGAGCGCAATGACGGATTCGGAAGCAGCGGTGCTGATTGATCGGAATGTTTTGGAGGCTGGGGCAAAAAAGGCAGGGCCCCCAAAAATTACTATCAAGGATCACTATGACCACCATCTGAACATGGTAGATGACATCAAGGATCAACTTTTATCTCAAGGGTTCAGAGTCAGCGAAAAAGAAATATCATTTGGCAGTTCCTGTGGCACAGGTCGTTGCAGACCAGATATCGTTGCCGAAGCGCCAGATGGAACCCTTAGGATTATTGAAGTTAAGACAGGGAATGCGGATCTTAGTATTCGGCAATCCGAGATTTTCCCTCAAATACAAGATGGCAGTTCGATTCCAAGGGGTAAGGTTGCCGAAAGCTTTGGCCTAAGGCCAGGGGTGCCGTTAAAGGAGCAAGGATATCCTGATGGAATTCCAATTGAAATTATGAATTTTCCTGGGGCCAAGCAATGAACGAAAAAAATGTAGTGTCAATTTTGAAGGAACAGGGTTGGGATTGTAGCAAGGATGAAGTAGGTGACTATTTTTGCGTAACCGATCTCGGAGGCATTCAACTTCAGGTCATACCTTCTGTGGGTAAACGCTCGGACCATTTTCGGGTTTCGCTCATGCCTTCCATTTCGACAGAAGAATTTTCTGACGCTGTTTCTTTTATATCGGGCGATGTGCGCAACAACATTCCAATTAAGGTAAGTAATGATGCGCCAGAAAAGTTAGTTAATCTGTCTAGCGATAGTGTTATCAAGCTAACTGAGAAAGCTATATCTTGGGCACGCTCCCAGAGTATCGATGAAGGATTAAAGTTTTATAAAGATCTGCCAACCGATGCTAAAGGAGCGCTGCCTATCCGACATTTAGCAGCTCTAGCTTTAGCGGGTGATATCGGACGTTTGAGTATTTATAAACAGAGCTTTGATAAGGGTGATCGACTTGGATTTGCGCCCTATATCACTACCGAGATGCTTAGTCGAGCACTCATACTAGGCGAAGAAAAAAAACAATTATAGAAAGATCAAGCAAAAAAGGATACTTATAGGGACTACGCTATCTCCCATAAGAGCGGGGAGGTGATGCAAATGTGGATTCGGAGGGCTCTGGCAGAGCCAAGCTCCAGCGATTGATGACGCTTTGAGTACATCCATCACCAACGGCAGTAGCAAAAATAGCAAAAATAGGAGTCAGGACACAGTTTTGCTTTTTTAGACATAATAGTGGTCTGCCCCTTATTTTCCGCTGCCAATAACACTCGCACCCAGAACACCGACAGCAAAGGCAGCAGTGCCAGCGTCGGCATCGGCTTTTCTCTAGGCGGCGCCAAGAACGGGTTTACCGTCGACCTCGGCGTCACCGGCAAGATGTTAAAATGGTATCTGTATACTGGAGCATCTATACGCACAGAGAAGTTTATCGTCACCTATAAAGTTGGGTCGGAGCGCCCTGTGAGAGAAACCTACGTCAACAGCCCAAGAGGCATATGATGATTGATGATGAAATCAATCAAGGCATTGGTAAAATCCCGGTAGCAATTGCCCCCCGAAGCGCAAGAAGTATTGTAGAAGCCTAGCTGTCCTTAGAAAACGATCATTGCAAACTACCATTTGAATATACCGCAGAAAAGGTTCAAAAACAGTGGCTTATACCTAAAACAGCTAAAGTTGACAGTGACCTACTTGATCTCCTATTAAGACTGAGAAGTTTTTTTGAAACTAGAAAGCTGTATACGGAGGGAAAACCATGGACCGGCTGCACAGTGAAGCGCTTCTTGAAAACAATGAAGATAAAAAATAGACTTTAAATATAGTTAAAAATATCCATTTTCAAAAATGAATCCAGCAAGCTTTTAAAGGAACACGCATGATTACCGAAGACCTTGTATTAGTTAAAAAAATATTTTCCATTATTGATAACGGAATTATCGACGGCTATGATCGTTTTCGTTACGAGGTGATAATAGGAAAAGGATTCATAGACACAGAGTTACTTGTCGAAAAGGATGGAGTAGAGACCACCAACGCCCGGACAGAAATGGACGATACACAGGTGTATGAGTTGGTAGATAAGCTTAAGCATAGCGCTGAGCAACGCAGTGAAAATTGGGTTTCATTCGTAGTTTCATATAAACATGGAGAGCAAGTCAGTACAAAGTTCAAATACCCTGAAAACTGAGGTTCATAGACATGTAGTTTACCTAGGAAAGGTCTGAAGTAGGCATTGATTTTTGATCCCCTTGTGGCTTGAGATTCAAGAAAGCTCGTCCGATCAGATAATCAGACTTTTCCCGCTTTTAACTCGACACCCAGATCAAAGGCGCGGTAGCGAGTGGCAAGAAGGTCATCGCCGACGTCGGCGGCGATCTCAATATCGAAAGCCTGCAGGACACCAACACCTACAAGGTCGACGAAAAGAGCCTCGGTTTTGGTGTCAGTCTGTGCGTTCCGCCCTTCTGCGCCGGCATGAGCACCATCAGTGGCGGCAGCGGCAACTTCGGCGCGACCAACATCAATTCCAACTACGCCAGCGTGACCCGCAGCGGTATCAGCGGTGGCGCCATCGTCATCACCGACGCCGCCGAACAGCAGAAACGCACCGGCCAAACCGCCGATCAGACTGTTGCCAGCCTCAACCGCGACGTGTCCAGTGATCGCGACGGCAGCAACGCACTCAAGCCGATCTTCGACGAGGACGAGATCCGCGCAGGTTTCGAGATCGTCAGTGCGTTCTCCAACGAAGCCAGCACCTTTTTGGCCAACAAGGCACGGGAAGCGGACCTCAAGCGCGAACAGGCGAAAGCGTTGCAGGAGAAAGCCGACCAGATCAACGGCAACAATGATGCCGCACAGATGGCCCTACAGACCCAGGCAAGGCAACTGCTGGGAGAAGCCAACGACATCTCCGAAAACTGGGGCGCAGGCGGCACCTACCGCCAGATCACCACCGCCCTGATCGGCGCAGCCGGCGGCAACATCAGCGCGGGCAACGCTGCCTTCGTGCAAGGGCTGGTGGTCAACTACGTTCAGCAAAAAGGCGCGAGCTACATCGGCGACCTGGTGGCCGACGGCGAACTCACCGAAGGCTCTCCCCTGCACGCCGCCTTGCACGGCATCGTCGCCTGCGCAGGTGCCGCCGCCAGCAGCCAGAGCTGCGGCAGCGGTGCCGCAGGCGCAGCGGCCTCCAGCCTGCTGACCGGCCTGTTCTCGCAAAGCAGCCCCGACGAAAGCGAAGAACAGCGCGAAGCCAAACGTAATTTGATCGTCAGCCTGGTAACCGGCTTGGCAGCGACCAGTGCTTCCATCGACCCGACTGCTGCGAATACGGCGGCGGGTGCGGCGGTGGATAACAATTGGTTGGCGACGCAGCAGATTGTGCAGTTCAAGAAAGAATATGACGAAGCGAAAGGCTTCGGCGAAACGAGCAAAGTGTTTGCCAAATGGGCCTACATCAGCAGCAAACAGGACGTGCTGACGCAGTTCGGCATCGGTAAAGGTCTGAGGGAGGCCGGCTGGAGCGACGTCACGGGCTTGGCGGAATTTGCCATGAATCCGGCCGAAGCAATGAAAGGTTTACTCCAACTGGCTAACAGCACTGAAGCCCGTGAGCAGTTTAGCGAAAGCTTCTTGAACGACATCAACGCCAAGATCGCCACGGTCCAGAAAGCCATTGAAGTCGGCGGCGACGAAAACGCCGAAGCCTTAGGCAGGACCCTAGGCGAAATCGCCTGGGACTTCGGCAGTCTCGCAGCAGGTTTCGGTGGCGCGGCAAAAGGCGGCGTGACGCTGGCGAAGGCAGGGATCAAGGCGAGTGGCGCACAGCTTGAGAAAATGGCTGAGATCGCTAGAATCGAGAAGTTTGCAAAAGCTGAGTCCCAAAAGAATCCGCTTGTCGAGGCTGAGAAGGCGGCGCTTGATCGCATAGCAAAGAACAATAAAGGTCCTGATTTAACAACCAAGCAGCCTGGAACAATCCTACAGCGCCAATCTGACAATCGGATTGGCGATCTTGCAGAGCAATATAATAATCCAACTCTTCAGCCTAAGGATTTCGAATTGACGATAGGGGGCAAAACGTTCAAAGCTGATTCTCAACTTAGTATGGGCGCACCAGTCTACGCCGGGGCTACAACTTCAGATGTGATGAAATACTTTAAACAGTTGACAGGATCTGACAGCATGCCAACGGTCAAGTCGATTCCTGGAAAAGGAGACGTATATGCAGCCAAGATTACTTCTGGCGAAAACGCAGGCAGCAAAATCACGTTAAGGAATTTCTCGGACTCAGCCCAGCAGTCAGGTGCAACGTGGACAATAGATGTAATAAATCCTTCCATTAATGCGGGCAAAAGAATCGAGATCAAATTCAAATGAACATAGATTCTCTGTATGACGCTGTTCTCAAAAGTTCATTTGGTCTTTCGATGGGTTCGATCTGGCAGCACTTAAGTATAGAACTGTCTAGTTTAGAACTGAGCAATGAAGAAAAGTCCGAGATTTTTTTTAAAATACTCAAACGCCTAATTACTGAGGGACATATAAAGCTGGCTGCGAAAGGAAATTTTCTTATGGGGGACATTGAAGAGCAGATTGATCTTATCAAGCTGGCATGGCCTGTCGCCCCCGAGGAAGATGAACTGGATGGTTTTGGTTTTTGGTTTTTAACCACCTCACCTGCAGGCGTAGTATGGCTAACCTCTGATGGTCAGGAAGTATGGGCATGAGCCGTTAATAATTAAGAGCCGCAAGAGGAAAATATAGGGTAAACCACGGTTTTGCTTTTTAAGCATAATAGTGGTCTGCCCCCCATTTTCCCGATGCCGAGTGGATGTGCTTACCAAGGTCGCGCTCATGCCCCACCAAGTCCAACAACTACAGCATTTCTGCAGCCCCCTCCGGGGCGACCATGACCATGTACGAAAATCAGAAGCCTTTAATGCACTCGCATGCGTGCTATTAGAAGCTGCCCCCTGTTTTTACATTCAAAACGGACGTAATCCGATTGCTGAATCAATGCAAAAAAGCCTAGGCAATGAGCTTGAATCGTTAATATTTAACAACATCCGACAACACTTAATAAGTAAAAATGTTCCACCATCAGAAGCGACTGAAATGGCTAAAGCTCGTGCAAAGGCGATAAGATCAAATCTCGCTGCCTTACACGAACCGGACATGGTAGCAGGTGGCTATAATGCGCCAGCTCCCGTAAGAATGGGTGATAAGAATGTGAATTCTTCTATCGGGGGAAGCTGGCCGAGCCGAATTCCAGAGACTGATAACGCTGTGAATACAGCTATCGCTAACGGCAATGGTAACGCTAGACTTAATGTTCGACTTGAGCTACTGAGGGGTGCGAAAAATGAGAGATCCAGATTTCGAAGCTTTTATAGCTGAAGCAGGAGAGGCCACTATTCGTCGTGACGTGCATCACGAGCAAATCTCAAAATATTCCGGTATCTTGCCGGATGCCTTACTGGGATACTGGAAGGAAGAAGGTTGGTGCGGTCATGCCGATGGATTGTTTTGGACCGTCAACCCTGATGACTACAAGCATTTACTTGATATGTGGTTGGCGGGAACTGAAATTGAAGGACTCGACAACTATCACGTGATCGCACGTAGCGCATTTGGAGCATTGTATGCATGGGGAGAGAGATATAACCAAAGAATAGTAGTTTCATGTTTCACAGGTTCAATTGTCGCTCTAAAAAGCCAGCTACAGAAACCGAATAAAAATCCAGATCTCGCAATACAAACCTTTTTTGCAATGTTCGAAAAGGAAAAATATGATCTGGAGAATGGCGAGGGTCAATTTTTATTCGAACAAGCTTTGAAGAAGCTGGGCCCACTCAACGAAAGCGAAGTCTATGGATTTCAACCGCCGCTTTTCCTCGGTGGAGCACCTTGTTTGGAGAATATGGTCAAATGCGATTTAGATGTTCATCTGACTATTCTTCGTCAGCTGAAGCGTTAACTTTTTGAAGCAGTACACCATTAAAAGTTTAGGCTAAGCAAAATTTGGCGATCCGTTGATATCAAAAACTCTCCTGCGCGGCATCATCGCCTGCGCAGGGGCCGCAGCGGTGCCTAAGGCGCAGCGGCCTCCAGCCTACTGACCGGCCTCTTCTCGCAAAGCAGCCCGGACGAAAGCGAAGAACAGCGCGAAGCCAAACGCAATTTGATCGTCAGCCTCGTGACCGGGCTGGCAGCGACCAGTGCTTCCATCGACCCGACTGCTGCGAATACGTCGGCGGGTGCGGCGGTGCTGGTTGATCGGAATGTTTTGGAGGCTGGGGCAAAAGGGCTAGGTCAGACAGGTGGGGCCGTTAATCCGGGTACGACACTTGATCTGTTTTCAGCCACCCGAGGTAAAGATCTTTCGAAGCTAACCAATGAGCAGATTGGTGACCTAGGTGAAGATATCTCCAAGGTTTTCTTGCGTGACAACAACCACACTGACACCTTCGCTGTGCAGAACCGCAGTGGTAACGGTATCGACATTGTAAGCCGTACGCCGGATGGCCGCCTCGCGTTCACTGAAGTAAAAACTTCGCGAACGGGAATGTAGGAGATCTTTCCGTACGACAGCAGAACATGACAACGTTCATCGAGGATGTTCTGAGTCAGGCAGCCAGTCGGCAAGGTCGTTACAGGAGCATCAGCTTGGCAGAGCAGCAGCAGGCTAGGCAGATGCTTCGGGAGTTCAGGCGTGCCCCTGAAAATGTGAGCGGTAATTTGATCGGCGTTGACCTACAGGGTGAAGTATTGCGGGTCTCACCTTGGGCGCGTAATTGACTGATGGGACGTACCAGAATGAAAAAAATAGAAAGAATCCTTGAGCAGCATCGGCACTGGCTCTCTCAGTCGGATGGGATGGTGGCTCAAGAGCTTGAGTACCTTGAAGAGGATCTTGCCTGTGACTCCTTGGAGGGTTTGGGCAATGTATCTGATTCATTGGGGATACTTGCAGTTTTTCACGGTATACAGGGAGAGGTTTCTATTTGTACCGGTGATATTTCTGGCTGGGAGGAAGTATCCCGCGCGATGATTTACCGCTATTGGGTGCTAATGCTCAAAGCTAAGACCTTTTCTAATACGAGCTTTCTTCAAGGCATTAGAAACGCCCCGAATCTGACCAATCAGTTGAGCAATGCAGGTTGCTTACTTGCAGGTTTCATTGCTGCGGATAGGCAAGATCTAGCGGAATCAGTCGCCGATGTGCTTGTCGGGATGTTAACTGCTGATGGAGCTGTTGATCCCGGCTATCTCAAAGAGCGTCGATTCGAACCTTTCATGCTGTGGCTCTATTCTGTCTATTCGGGTGGGAGTGCACCTGCCCTGATTGAGTCTATGGATCTCGGCATTTACAAGAAAGTGATAGACAGTTGGGCAGATGAGCAAAGGCTTGCCGGTGTACTGGACGCGGTATGCCAATATCACTTAGCTAACGCCGAAGATAAGGGCGGAGCTTGGGACCCTGAGTTCAAAAACCCACCTTTTGATTTGCTGCCTTTGGAGGTCTTCGCAATTTTTAAGGTTCGCCAACAGTGCGGGTTGAAGTCACCTGCAGTTGCGAATCCCTTGTTATCTGTTGACGTGGCTGCATGGGAGAATCTGGCTTTCAAGCCTGATGACGTTTCTGTAAGGGTTGAGACGGCCTATAGAAATTTCTTCAGCTAAGGAATCTCCGAACAAATCCCCAATGTGATGAAATACGCCTGAACACCTGATCCGAGTCGCCCATGAGCCAGATGAGCTTTTTCGGTTTCGAATACGCCGGCAAACGCAAGCAGACACGCCGCGAACGCTTCCTTGCCGAGATGGATCAGGTGTGCCCTGGACGGGTTTGCTGGGCCTGATCGAGCCGTTCTATCCCGAGGCTGGCGGCGGGAGAAAGCCCTATCCTTTGGAAACCATGCGGCGTATTCATCTGCTGCAAAACTGGTTCTCCTCAGCGACCCGGCCATGGAAGAAGCGCTCTACGAAATCACGCCCATGCGCCAGTTTGCACGCCTGACCTTGAGCGCCCCGATACCTGAAAACACCACGATCATGAACTTCCGGCATCTGCTGGAAAAGCATCAACTGGCACCTGCGCTCATCAACGGTTATCTGCAAGAGAAATGCGCCGAGGCACCATCGTCGATGCCACCATCATTCATGCACCCAGCTTGACCAAGAACAAAGACGGCGAGCGCGACCCTGAGATGCATCAGACGAAGAAAGGTAACCAGTACTTCTTTGGCATGAAGGCGCATATCGGTGCCGATGCCGAGTCCGGCCTCGTTCATCACGTCCATGGCACTGCTGCCAATGTGGCCGATGTCACGCAGGTCGCCGAGCTGTTGCACGGCGAAGAAAGCGCGGTTTATGCAGACGCTGGATACACCGGTGTCAAGAAGCGTGAAGAGCATGAAAATCGTGAGGTCATCTGGCAAATCGCGGCGCGGCGCAGCACATATTCCAGGCTCAATAAACGCAGCGTTCTCTACAAGGCCAAGCGCAAGATCGAGTTCTGCAAAGCGCGGACACGGGCCAAGGTCGAGCATCCGTTTCGGGTGATCAAATGCCAGTTTGATTACGTGAAAGTGCGTTTTCTTGTGCTGATGAAAACCACGGCTCAGCTGACTACGCTGTTCGCCCTGTCGAACCTGTGGATGGCTCGAAAACACTTGATGGGTATGGGTAAGTTGCGCGCTTAACATGGACAAACGGGCGAAAACGCCGAAGCCTTAGGCAGCGCCATCGGCGAACTTGCCTGCCAGGTGGGCAGCATCGTGAAAAGTGTGTGGCGCGCAGCTTGAGAAAATGGCGGAGATCGCTTGCACGGAGAAGCCCGCCCAAAAAATATAGAGTGCACATCAGAAATTTTCTGTGCCCCGTTGATTTCCGAGATTAATTTTTTTTGGCGAGAGATGTTTCTTTGAAAAAATGGCAATGTACACCTTTGCAGAGAAACAAGCTGCGTTAATAGTACATCGAAGATAAGCTGATTGCAGGCATGCCTGCTTGTAGGCCTGTGAGTGTTGACTTCAAAAATGTGCCTGGAGGTGGGTTTAATGAATGAACAGCGGCTTTACGAAAAAATCGGGCAGCTTCTAATTGATGCAGGCCCCTCAGACGCTAAAAAAATAATAGCCAGAGCGGAGCTTTTCGCCGAAGGCGACGGCGGCAGCTATGAGTTTGATTACTTTGATAAAACTGGTGACTTGAATTGGTTTGATCCCGACGGTCGCGCAGTGGGAGATTTAACAGACTTGCTAGTGCAGTTGAGGCATTATTTTGTTCTGAATGGCTTGTGCACAGACGAAAAAGCCTGGTCTGGATGTGTAGTTAGTTTGGATGTAGAAAATATAAAAATAAATATTGAATTTAAGTATGACAATTGAATAAGAGATCCTGGTGAGATGGAGCCAGAGCAGCGGTGCCGCAGGCGCAGCGGCCTCCAGCCTACTGACCGGCCTCTTCTCGCAAAGCAGCCCCGACGAAAGCGAAGAACGGCGCGAAGCCAAACGTAATTTGATCGTCAGCCTCGTGACCGGGCTGGCGGCGACCAGTGATTCAATCGACCCGATTACCGCTAATACGGCGGCGGGTGCGGCGGTGAATAACAATTGGTTGGCGACGCAGCAGATTGTGCAGTTCAAGAAGGAATATGAAGAAGCGAAAGGCTTCGGCGAAACGGGCAAAATGTTTGCCAAATGGGCCTACATCAGCAGCAGACCTTCCCAATTGGAAGACCGGTTCGCTTGTAAATGATGGGGTGTTGGGCGAGCAACTGGCCCTTCAAACCCTCAACGAAAAAACCGGCCTCAATTTCAAGCCATTGCAGAACGGTAGCAACCACAGCTGTGATGGCTGCGCGGTGGCGATCGATGGCGATACGATTACCGTGGTGGTGATGGATGCGAAGTCTTCGGTGAATGGCGTGAATAAGGCCGGTACGCCGCATGGAGATCCGGAGACGAGGTTGAGAGGGTGGTTGGGTAATAGCTCAATTGCCGATTCGGACCCAGCGTTACGTGATGCTTTGCGAGCAGCGCTGCTTTCTGAAAACGTCAAAGTCCAAGGCGTGACCGTCAAAGTCGGTGTTCCTGCCCTAGGTAAAACAGGTGTAGCAGAATTTAAGGTGGAACCATGGTCCAAGAAATAATTCAGTGCGAGCGCTCGGGCGTAAACCCGAAATGGCCTTCCTACAAAAGTGTGCTGGGGCGCATAGCCAAGGGGCCACATGTCTCGGATGAATATGAGATAGCTGGTATTCGCGAGTACGTTACTCGCGAGGATGCTTCGCCGAAGCGTTCAATGATGGTTCCAAACAGAAACAATGCAACAGATGCTCGTGCAGAATGGATGTCGGTGACAAGGGCTCACAAAGTACTTGCCACTGCAACGGGAGACCCGCGATGGCTTTCCGAATTGGCACACTGGATGCGTTATTACCAAGTAGGCATTTGGCAGTTGTTTTTTTGGGCGGGGCAGTTTGACGTTTTGGCTAAAGCCGTAGGTAATGACAGACGCCAACAAAACTACAGCATCCAAACCGCTGCCAACATGATGGCAGCCATGGCGATTCTGGGCTGGAAGGAAGCTGTCATCCACCAAGGCTATTTGACCCATGCGGCGCTCAACCGTGGTCATCAACTGGTCATCGAGTATGAGGAGGAGCACCGCCGCGCCCAAGCCTTTATGCTACGTGTGTTTGCCGATTGGGTGGGCGATGTCTCGCATCAATGGCCTGCTTATGCTTACGACGAACCCATCTACGAAGCCTTGTTGGCCAAGTGGCGCACTCCCAGCCCCGACGACCTGATGCCCTGTCTGTTGGCCGCGTGTGACCGCCACACCTGGCAAACCGGCAAAGAGAGCCAGAAGAATTCTTACGACTTCAATCAGGACTGGCACTTGGAGCGCGTGCCAGTGGAAATCCTCTATATATTGCGTCTACGTCAGTGGGAAGGCTTGCCCAATCCGCGGCAGATTGATCATCCGCTGATGGCAGCGCCCTTTGACCAACTGCCGCCCGAGCAGCCAGTGCCTGAGTTCGATGAGTTGATGCAAGGTGTGCTCAAGCGCGCAAGGGAAGACTGGCCACAGTATGATGAAGTGCTGTCTTTGCCAGCGTTGAAGAGTTGAATAGAGGCAGAAGGACCTGGCGAGTCGGTAGGCAGTGCTGCCGCAGGGATTGAATGACTTGGCAGGATTACCTTGGCACGTAACTGCCAGCAGGCCCGTGACGACCGCCGAGGTTCAAGACGTTTGTTTGTTGACGAGACGACTGGTGTAGCGACAATCGCCGAATACTTGAAACGAGGACTGCAGCCAAAAATTATAGCTCGGGTGCAAAAAATAGGGGTCAAAGCACGGCTTTGCTTATTTTTTAAAAAATAATAGCCTGCCCCCTATTTTTCTATTTTCCCCTAACGGAAATGTTGGCTGCCAAACTTGAAGCCGGCTTTAGCCACTGAGAGGCTCGCAAAAATGAGAGATCCAGATTTCGAAGCTTTTATAGCTGAAGCAGGAGAGGCGACTATTCGTCGTGACGTACCTCAAGAGCAAATATCAAAATATTCCAGCATATTGCCGGATACTTTACTAGGATACTGGAAGGAAGAAGGTTGGTGCGGTTATGCCGATGGATTGTTTTGGACCGTCAACCCTGATGACTATAAGCATTTACTTGATATGTGGTTGGCGGGAACTGATATTGAAGGAATCGACAACTATCACGTTATCGCACGAAACGCATTTGGAGAATTGTACGCATGGGGCGAAAAATACAATCGGAAAATAGTCGTTTCATGTTGCACAGGTGCAATAATCGCTCTAAAAAACCAGCTACAGAAACCGAATAAAAATCCAGGTCTCGCAATACAAACCTTTTTTGCAATGTTCGAAAAGGAAAAATATGATCTGGAGAATGGCGAGGGTCAATTTTTATTCGAACAAGCCCTGAAGAAGCTGGGCCCACTCGACGAAAGCGAAGTTTATGGATTTCAACCGCCGCTTTTCCTCGGTGGAGCACCTTGTTTGAAGAATATAGTCAAATGCGATTTAGATGTTCATCTGACTATTCTTCGTCAGCTGAAGCGTTAACTTTTTAGGCAGTACATCGCTAAAAGCTTCGGTTAAGCTAAATTTGGCGATCCGTTGATATCAAAAACTCTCTCCTGCGCGGCATCATCGCCTGCGCAGGGGCCGTAGCAACTGGCGTACCTTCAGAGGTATAATAAACTATGAAACCGTACATACAGATATCGCTTACAACAAAGATTGACACCTTTGACTGGAAGTTTGGCGAAGCTTTTATTGCCTCGCTACATGAGTGGAACGGACTAATTTTGCCCGAGCAAATATCACATAATGCCGATAAATTTTTAGATTCATTTGTGGGCGCAGATGAGTGTAAAGATTATTGGGGGGTTGAAGGGGAGATACGGGTTAACGGCTCAACGTCTCGCTTTCATGAAGATTTTGCCTGGCGCCGAAAAAAAACAATCAAATCAACCGGATATATTCGGCATAAAACTCAAAATATCCGTGCGCAAGTAGTTCCGGGCTCATTAAATTTTCGCTCCGCCTGCAGTGAAAAAGTTGATTGGTATTTGCTTTTTAAAAAATGGTGTGAACTATTTTCTCCTCAACTTGGCTGTCTTCATAAATTTGCGGGTCTTGAGCTTGACACTAGAAATAAAAATGATAGCTTTCAAATAGGGTCATTTAATGCTGCGTTGAAGCCGGATGTGCCAAACATCGGTTGGGCAATGTTTTATGGGGATGAGTTTGAAGAAGCAGTAGATGCCGATAGAATCGCAGCAGCAGGCTTTCCTGTTGAAAAAATAAATAATGGCTATTTGGTCAGAGTCACAGAAAACATCCAAGACGTTTTAGACAACTTCCCGCTGTTTTCAAGACGGCGCGCCGAACTCAAAACATTATTTCGAAAAGATTTCTTCCTTATTCAACACGAACCCTTGGTTTTGGCGAGTAGATGAATACTATAATCCTGCCTCTAGTTGAATTTTTACCGAGAGAGTGATTGGACAATGGTCCGATAACCCAATCCGATCCCGCGTTGGCTGCAGCCTTGAGATCCGCGCTGCGAAGCGAGGGAGTCAAAGTCCAAGGCGTTACCGTTAAAGTCGGTTTGCCAGCACCCGGTAAAACAGGTCAAGCAGTAATTAAGGTGGAACCATGGCCCAAACAATAAATCAATGTGAGCGCATGGGTGTGAACCCAAGGTGGCCCTCCTACAAATCAGTACTGGCTCGCATCGCCAGAGGGCCGTATGTTGAGGACGCGTTTTATGTCAACGCGATACGCGAATACGTCACTAGGGAGGATGCAAGGCCCACTGAGCCCATGATGGTTCCAAATAAAAATAATGCGACAGACAGCATCCCAGAACAAATGGCGCGGGTAAGACTTTACAAAGTACTTGCCACCGCCCCAGACAACCCGCAGTGGTTGCAAGAATTGGCTCATTGGATGCGCTATTACCAAGTCGGTGTCTGGCAATTATTCTTTTGGGCACACCAGTACGATCAACGCCCCGGTAACTATATTCGCCAAGAAAACTACAGCATCCAAACCGGTACCAACATGATGGCCGCGATGGCGATCCTGGGTTGGAAGGATGCCGTTATCCATCAGGGCTATCTCACTCATGCGGCGCTTAATCGCAAACATCAGTTGGTGATCGAGTACGAAGAGCAGCACCGCCGGGCCCAGGCGTTTATGCTGCGCGTGTTTGCCGATTGGGTGGGGGATGTATCGCACCCGTGGCCGGCCTATGCATATGATGAACCTGTCTACGAAGCTCTACTGGCCAACTGGCGCACCGCCAACCCCGACGACCTGATGCCCTGCCTGCTGGCCGCATGTGATCGCCACACCTGGCAAACCGGCAAAGACAGCCAGAAAAATTCGTTCGATTTCAATCAGGTTTGCCGCATGGAGCGCGTGCCGTTGGAAATCCTCTACATACTGCGTCTACGCCAATGGGAAGGCTTGCCCAATCCTCAGCAGATTGATCATCCGCTGATGGCCGCGCCCTTTGACCAATTGCCGCCCGAGCAGCCAGTGCCTGAGTTCGATGAGTTGATGCAAGGTGTGCTCAAGCGCGCAAGGGAAGACTGGCCACAGTACGATGAAGTGCTGTCTTTGCCAGCGTTGAAGAGTTGAACAGAAGCAGATGGACCTGCCGGGTCGGTACGCGGTGCTGCCGCAGGGATTGAATGACTTGGCAGGATTACCTTGGCACGTAACTGCCAGCAGGCCCGTGACGACCGCCGAGGTTCAAGACGTTTGTTTGTTGATGAGAATACTGGTGTAGCGACAATCGCCGAATACTTGAAACAAGGACTGCAGCCAAAAATTATAGCTCGAGCGCAAAAATGGGGGTCAAAGCACGGCTTTGCTCATTTTTTAAAAAAAATAATAGCCTGCCCCCTATTTTTCTATTTTTCTATTTTCTCCTAACGGAAATGTTGGCTGCCAAACTTGATGCCCGGCTTTAGGTACTGAGAGGCTCGCAAAAATGAGAGATCCAGATTTCGAAGCTTTTATAGATGAAGTGGGAGAGGCCACGATTCGTCGTGACGTACCTCAAGAGCAAATATTAAAATATTCCAGCATATTGCCGGATACTTTACTAGGATACTGGAAAGAAGAAGGCTGGTGCGGTTATGCCGATGGATTGTTTTGGACCGTCAACCCTGATGACTATAAGCACTTGATTGATATGTGGTTGGCGGGAACTGAAATTGAAGGACTTGACAACTACCATGTGATCGCACGAAACGCTTTTGGAGAATTGTACGCATGGGGCGAAAAATACAATCGGAAAATAGTCGTTTCATGTTGCACAGGTGCAATAATCGCTCTAAAAAACCAGCTACAGAAACCGAATAAAAATCCAGGTATCGCAATACAAACTTTTTTTGCAGTGTTCGAAAAGGAAAAATATGATCTGGAGAATGGCGAGGGTCAATTTTTATTCGAACAAGCCCTGAAGAAGCTGGGACCGCTCGACGAAAGCGAAGTTTATGGATTTCAACTGCCGCTTTTCCTCGGTGGAGCATCCCGCTTGGGAAATATAGTCAAATGCAATTTAGACGTTCACTTGACTACTCTTCGCCAACTGAAACGTTAATTTTTTGAGGCAGTACATCATTAAAAGCTTAGGTTAAGCTAAATGGCGATCCGTAGATTGATATCAAAAAACTCGCTCCTGCGCGAGGGGCCGCCGCCAGCACCCAGAGCTGCGGCAGCGGTGCAGTAGCGTCCAGCCTGCTGATCGGCCTGTTCTCGCAAAGCAGCCCCGACGACTGTCAATACGACGGCAGGGGCGGCGTGGCGCTGGCCAAGGCGGGATCAAGGTGGGTGGCCCACAGCTTATAAAAATGGCGGAGATCGCTAGAATCGAGAAGGTTGCTAAGATAGAGGCCTTACCTGATCGACCAGTATCAAAATTGCCTTATGACAACGGCTCAAAAGCCAAAACACCTGAGAGCAGTCACGACTCGGCCGGCACAACCCTAGGGTCGCCGGGTAATAAATCAATTGTCGACTCAGATCCTGCTTTACTCGATGCTTTGCAAGCGGCCTTGGATTCAGGAAAAACCAAGGTTCAAGGTGTAACAGTCAAAGTCGGTATTCCCGCCCCTAGTCAAACAGGTGTAGCAGAATTTAAGGTGGAACCATGGAACAAGAAGTAATTCAGCGCGAGCGTTCGGGCGTGAACCCCAAATGGCCCTCCTACAAGAGCGTGCTGGGGCGCATAGCCAAGGGGCCACACGTCTCAGATGAATACGAGTTGAATGGCATCCGTGAATATGTTGAGCGCGGCGATGCATTTGCGAAGCCGTCAATGCCTGTACCGAATAGTGACAACGTTACGCGTAGTAGCTCCGAATGGATGGCCGTCACACGAGCCCACAAGGTCTTGGCAACCGCACCAGATAATCCGCAATGGCTTCTGGAATTGGCCCATTGGCTGCGCTATTACCAAGTAGGAATTTGGCAGTTGTTCTTCTGGGCGGGCCAGTTCGACATTATTGCCAAAGCGGCAGGCAATGATCGACGCCGCCAAAACTACAGCATCCAAACCGCTGCCAACATGATGGCCGCCATGGCGATTCTGGGCTGGAAGGAAGCTGTCATCCACCAAGGCTATTTGACCCATGCGGCCCTCAACCGTGGTCATCAACTGGTAATCGAGTACGAAGAGCAGCACCGCCGCGCCCAAGCCTTTATGCTGCGTGTGTTTGCCGATTGGGTGGGCGATGTCTCGCATCAATGGCCTGCTTATGCTTACGACGAACCCATCTACGAAGCCTTGTTGGCCAAGTGGCGCACTCCCAGCCCCGACGACCTGATGCCCTGTCTGTTGGCCGCGTGTGACCGCCACACTTGGCAAACCGGCAAAGAGAGCCAGAAGAATTCTTACGACTTCAATCAGGACTGGCACTTGGAGCGCGTGCCAGTGGAAGTCCTCTATATATTGCGTCTACGTCAGTGGGAAGGCTTGCCCAATCCGCAGCAGATTGATCATCCGCTGATGGCAGCGCCCTTTGACCAATTGCCGCCCGAGCAGCCAGTGCCTGAGTTCGATGAGTTGATGCAGGGTGTGCTCAAGCGCGCAAGGGAAGACTGGCCCCAGTACGATGAAGTGCTGTCTTTGCCAGCGTTGAAGAGTTGAACAGAAGCAGATGGACCTGCCGGGTCGGTACGCGGTGCTGCCGCAGGGATTGAATGACTTGGCAGGATTACCTTGGTACGTAACTGCCAGCAGGCCCGTGACGACCGCCGAGTTTCAATACGTTTGTTTGTTGACGAGACGACTGGTGTAGCGACAAGCGCCGAAATACTTGAAACGAGGACTGCAGCCAAAAATTATAGCTCGAGTGCAAAAATAGGGGTCAAAGCACGGCTTTGCTTATTTTTTAAAAAATAATAGCCTGCCCCCTATTTTTCTATTTTCTCCTGAGAAAGGTCTGAAGTAGGCATTGTTTTTTGATCCCCTTGTGGCTTGAGGTTCAAGAAAGCTCGTCCGATCAGATAATCAGACTTTTCCTGCTTTTAACTCGACACCCAGATCAAAGGCGCGGTAGCAAGCGGCAAAAAGGTCATCGCCGACGTCGGTGGCGACCTCAATATCGAAAGCTTGCAGGAAAACAACACCTACAAAGTGGATGAAAAGAGCCTCGGCTTTGGTATCAGTCTGTGCGTTACGCCCTTCTGCGCCGGCATGAGCACCATCGGTGGCGGCAGCGGCAATTTCGACGCGGCCAACATCGACTCCAACTACGCCAGCGTGACCGAACAATCGGGTATCAGTTTGACGGAATGTTTTTCAATCAGACGGCTTCAAAGGCCGAGCGGGCGACGCCGGAAGTTCTGACGGCGAGGATGGAAGCGCGTTCGAAGGGGTTTGCAGCGACGGCGTGATTCTGGTCGAGGGCAGTCTGCCCGTCGGCACGACTACTCCAAGATTCTCAGCCATTCTCAAGCCTGGCGCGAATGACATTCCCCAAGCTAGTCAGGCGATATCTCTGATTGCTGCTCGTAGGCTTGCCGGGGATTGTCATCACGAGCACGCCCTTCTCAAGCGCAGGCGCCAAGTAGTGTTTGCGGAAGTGCTCGGCATCCGTCAGCTTCAATCGGCGCTGAAGTTCGGCACGCTTCACATCGCCGTCTACCGCCCTGATAAGCCGCTCGACTTCCGGGGTGACTTCCGGGGTGACTTCCGGGGTGACTTCCGGGGCGACTTCCGGGGTGAAGAACGTCAGGGTGACGCCGGAGGACTCTTCTGAGTGCCATTGCGGTGCCGGAAGACCGCTCTGCTCGCATGCCTCACGAATCAGTACGCTGCCGCGCCCCAGCTTTTCCATATAACCCTGAAGGTAAAGAGCGTGGGCAATATCAGGATTGCGAAGAATTGAAACGTGACCCTGCTGCAGCTTTTCAGCATCGACACCTTGGGGCAAGCTTCCAGAATTCCAGATTTCCAGCCGGGCGGGACTGACCTCAACCTTGATTCCGCCAGAAAAACTGCTGTAGTCCCTGTGAGCAAAAGCGTTTACAACGCCTTCGCGTATCGCTGCCTCCGGGAAAAGCGGCACGTCTTCTCGCTGATTGCTGCCCTGAGTGAAGCGCGCTCTCGATGGGGTGTTACGCATGATGAAAGCAATCAGTTGCTCGATGACTTGAGTCATCGGGCCGGCAAAATGCTGTAAGTCCTGATACTCATCGGCCGCCTTGCTGCGATAACAGACAGCTCGAACACGAGCTTGAGGGTGTCGACGTACAGGGTCCTCGGCCAGCAGAACATCCGCAGCGTTAGTAAGGCGGCCATATTTCGCGAGCGACAAGAACTGCAACTGATGCAGAAGACCTTGCCCGGATTCTCTGGCATCAGTTGGCGTACGTGAGGCCGCGAGCAACTTCTGGCAGGCGGAACGCGATAGCTGCTCCTCGTCCAGTTCGGAAGAAAACAGTCGCTCCCAACGCTCAGGCTCAATCTGTTTGCGCAGAATCATGTCACGAATGACGTCAACACCTGCCCTCAACGCCTGATGACCTTGGCGAACATAAATGGCGTCGCGAAAAGCATAGGGAATGTCTTTGCCTGAAGGAACTTCAATGCCGAGCACTCGGCGTCCATCAACCTCCTGTACTTCCACTGAAAAAAGTACAGGAGGCCGGATCTGATCCTTGAGTTCGAGCTCCAGCGTTTGCGCGGCGTGTTGCGCCTCTTCAAGGCCAAGCGTCGGACTATCCGCGTCAATGTCGCAGAGCACATAACCGCCCTGGGAGTTGAGATAGGCGCACACCAGCGGGCCGCAAATCTCGACGCTGGCTTGCGTCCTGACTTCGATGTTCTGATCTTCACCCAATTGCAGCAGTGTCTTGAGTTGGGAGGGCGTTTTATTCATCGCCGCCTCTCAAGCGCCGGGCGACCTGCGCACTGTCACCCATGTTCTCCCTGAGGCGCTGCTCAAGGTCCTGATAGCGAGAAAACTGTGCCGTCACAAACAGGCCCGCTTCACCATCGCGCTCAAATTTCTGAACCCAGTTACCCTGACGCTCATTCAACGGCAACTGCTCCATGGTGGCATCCTCATACATGTCGATGACTTTCAGATCGGTGATCGACGTTGCCTTGTGCTTCAGGCTGAGGCTCTGTCTTTGTTGCTGATCATTGTAGCCAAGGTCCCTCAGCAGAATACGCGCAAATACCACATGATCATGAGCCAGAAACCAACGCGGCTTTTTCAACGCGATGGCGGCCTTCATTTCCTGATGGGTGATGGAGATGCCTGTATTGTCTACACCACTGCCGTACTGAGGCGTGATGATGCCTAGGAACAGGTCACACTGTTTCACCGCTGCTAGGCAGTTTTCGAATGCGGTCTGTTCCGAAGATACGGGCAGGGTGCCTTTATGCGACATCAACACCTCATAACCGAAACTGGTCAGCAGCGTATAAACAAGGTCAAGTAGTTCTTCAACCCCATAGACCGTAGAGGACACCATGATTTTGAGTTTCTTTTCATCCATGCCTTGGCTGACCTGCATCCGTTTTAACATCTCGCCCCGTATCGACTGGTTGGAGAAGGTACAGCTTCAAGCCCTTACTGCCTAGCGAGTCAGCTGAACTCCGCAGTCAGACAAGGCATCACCTATTACTACGCCCCACCCACTCCTCCCGCGTCATCTCCCAGATCTCCTCCGGGAATCTGCCGCTCACGTAATCACTTTCCCCCGTCGACACCAATCGCATGCCTTCCTTGATCGAAACCCGCCGCGACCCTCCGTTCGGTGCAGCCTTGGGAACCTGCATCACGGGTTGGCCGAGGGTTTCGAACCAGAACGCGTTGATCACCACGCAGGCTTCCTGCATGTAGCCGTTACCTTGCCAGTCCGGGTGCAGCCAGAAGCCGCGGTTGTTGCCGGGAGTGGTCATGAGGCTGATGCTGCCGATGATGTCGTGCGGCGCGGTGTGCAGGCGGATCATCCAGTGCCACTGGGTGCCTTGCTCGGTGGCTGGCAGGGCGACGTCCTGGATGTAGCGCAGCGCGCCGTCTTCGGGATACGGCCAGGGCACGCGATTGTTCAAGAATCGTACGATTTCCCACTGCGGAAAAAGCTGCTGCATGGCGGGTGCGTCGGCCAGCTGAAGCGGAGTCAGCAGCAGGCGCTCGGTTTGCAGGGTTGGGGTCGTGCTCATGACGAGGTCCTTGTCGTGTCGCCGGATTTACAGGATGAACGGTCCCCGTTCGGGCAATTTTGGTCGAACTGCTCAACTTGAATCAGGGTCTACCCAGCATCTTTAACATTCGGTATCAATTCACAGTGCCCAGAATTATCACAGACGAGACGCCCGAGCACGTCGTCGATGAGCAACAGGTCAAATTGTTCGGCTCGCCCAAGGAACGGCTGGATTTCTATCGGCGCGAGATTCATTACGAAACGACCAACCTGTCGAACCGCACCAACGCCTATTTGTCGGCGCAGTCGTTTCTGGTGATTGCCTATGCGTCGTCGATGGCAAACGCGAACACGGATTGGGGCGTGATGTTCACGCTGGTGGTGCCACCAATGCTGGCGTTGCTGGGGCTGTTCTGCACGATTGCGGCGTGGCCGGGCATTCGGGCGGCGTGCGACATCATCATGCACTGGCATCGCAAGCAGGCGGGGTTGCTGCGCAGCGAGCCGGTCATCGGGTTGACCTATGACGACTCGCCGCTGTTCAGCGACTGGGAGTCCAGCGAAACCGGGCCGAAGAAATCACTGTTGTTCTCCAAGCGCACGCCTTGGCTGTTCAGTTTTTTCTGGCTGTTTCTGGGCAGTTTCGCGGTGTTCGTGCAGTTGCTTGCACTGGACAACTGATTACGGTTTCAAGGCACCAGAATGATCTTGTCTCCCCTGCCCTCGTTGACTTCGGTATAGCGCGCAACACCTTCACTCAAGGGCGATTCAACCAGATCGCCCGGTAGCGCCAGCAGCCCCTGATCGAAGAACTGACCGAACTGATCCAGCATAGTGGCGCACGTTGCGCAGTCGTAGAGCAGCGAGTTGATGCCCACCACCGATCCGCCTTTGCGATACAGCGCCAGCGCAGGCAGTTGCACGTGGCCGCCAGCGGGCGCGGCAATGATTGCGATGCGGCCGAACGGCGCCAGCGCAGGGACGGCGGCCGGCAGCCAGAAGCCGGTGGTGTCGAAGATCACGTCGGCGCCACCTTTGAAGACTTCGTCGACCTGACTGCCGAGGCTCTCCGGGGTATCGAGCAACAGTCCGGCGAAACCGTCGGCTTCCAGCGCCTGCAGGTGCTCGGGACGACGCACTGCGCCCAGCACCTGAGCGCCGAGAATCTTGCCCAGCGCCATGGCTGCACTGCCGACCGCGCCATTGGCACCGATGACCAGCAGGCGTGTGCCGCTTTTTACCAGGCTGCGCTGCAGTGCATCCCAGGCGGTGGTGTAAGGCACGCCGAGGCTCGCGGCCTGAACGAAGCTCAAGGCTTCGGGTTTTAGGGCGACGCCTGCGGCAGGCAGGGTGATGTATTCGGCATGCGAGCCATCGCGAAAGAAGCCTGGCTCTTTGCCGGTGCCCCAGACGTGCTGACCGATCAGCGCTTGCGGGCCTTCAATGACCACACCCGCAAAGTCGCGACCGGGAATGCGCGGCAGTGTGGTGTAGGGGAAGCGACCCAGCACGTTCTTCACGTCGCTGGGGTTGAGGCCGGCGGCTTTTACCTGGATTAGTACTTCGCCTTCGGCAGGCTTGGGTGTTGGCAGTTCGACGTATTGCAGGGCGGCGAGGTCGCCGGTTCGGGAGAATTGCAGGGCATTCATTGAGGAGGCCTTTTTTGAGAATGGAAGACTGAAGATCAGGAAACCCAGGAGGTCAGCAGGTGCTTGCCCATCGGCCAGGCCTGTTCACCCAGTTGCATACCCAGCAGACCGACCAGCGCAATGGCAGGCGGTGCGGGCGAGCGGAAATCCAGTGCGCCGTACAACAGGCCGACGGCTGCGCCGATGGCGAGGGAAATGAGGTAACTCATGCAGAAGCTCCGAAGAGGTAAGCGATGAGCAGAGTGTATGGAAGGGCTGGAATGCGGATCGGCCAAGGGCTTCTGTTTATCGGCCAGATGTAGGCGTCATCGTGATCTTGCTCTGCGTGGGCATGCCTCCCGTGACGCTCCGCGTCACAAATGGCACAGACTGAGGATTCAGTGAGCCGAGAGCATGACGTGGATAACGCTGGAGCTTGTCCACGCATCTGCGCCACATTCAAGAGCGGACGCGGAGCGTCCTGGGAGGCATTCCCACGCGGAGCGTAGGAACAATCAGCGTGATCTCAAGCACGCCGATCATGCCCATGCTTGTGCTCAGCGTTATACCCAAGTCTTGCTGCAACCACGGACTACTGCGGGAGGCCGCTTGCCGGCGATGCGCTTTCAGAAGCGCCACATCAGTGACTGAACTGACGCCATCGCCGGCAAGCCGCCTCCCACGGGGTATGTATTCAGTCAGGCACTCTCGCGTTGATCATTGCTGGCAACATACTGTGACGGCGCGACGCCCAGTTCGCGGCGGAACATGTCGCTGAAGCTGCTGGGCGAATAGCCGAGCGAGCGGGCGATGCGGCTGACCGGTACGCCCTGGATAACTTCGGCCACGGCAGTGGCCAGCTGCACTTGCCTGCGCCATTCGGCGAAGCCCATGCCGAGGGCGCTTTGAAACAGACGCGATAGCGTCCTTACGCTGGCCCCGGCATTTTCGGCGTGTTGTTCGAACGGGATGTCCAGCGAAGGCTCGCTCATGACGGCCTGGCACAGGTTCATCAAGCGCCGGTCCGAACCGTCTGGCATGGGGATTTTCAGCAACGAGCGGCGGGCGCGCTTGAGTTCCAGCAGGCCCAGATTCACCAGCGCGTCGTAATATTCCTGCTCACGATCCCGATCCAGCGCCACCAGATTGAGGATGACTTCGCGCAACAGACCGCCGACTTCGAACACCTGCACGGTGCTTTCCAGCGTCTGGGCAATGGCCGGGCGCAGGTAGATATTGCGCATCTCCAGGTCCGACACCACGCGAATTCCGTGCTCGACACCCGGCGGCAACCAGACCGCGCGTTGCGGCGGTACGACCAGCGCTTCCAGCGGCGTTTCGACCCACATCACGCCCGACATGGCGTACAGCACCTGCCCCCACACATGCTGATGCGGCTCGATGAAGCGCCCACGCGGATAGGTGCGCGACAGCGGCTGAACGGGAACGGCGATGTCAGAAAGATCGGGCGGTGCGGCAAGGGCCATGGCAGTGACCGGCTCTGAAGAGATGAGCGCATGGTAGCAAAGCCGCCTGCGCACGTTGAGCGGCCTTGAGTCAGCACAGACAAAAATGCCCCGGTCCGGAACCGAGGCATTTTGATGAAGCACTAACCCGTCACACGATCAGAAAACGTTGATCGGGTAATCCACGAAGATACGGGTTTCGTTGCCTTCACTGTTGTACGCCTGAGCGTCAGCCGACACACGCAGGAACGAATTACGCAGACGAATCGACAGATCCTTGGCCGGGCCGCTTTGAACGACGTAGGTCAACTGGCTGAAGATTTCGCGTTCGGTACCGTTGCCGCTGCCTGCAGTGCCGTCGTCGATGTTGTCGCCACGCACGTAAGCAGCGCGGTAGCTCAGACCCGGCGTGACCAGACCGGACAGATCGACGCCATAGGCAGCCTGCCACGAACGCTCGTCCTTGCCGTTGAAGTCGGACCAGTAGGAGTTGGCCAGGTAGATGGTGTTACCGCCATCGCTGGTGCCGCCGTCATTGCGATAGCCGCCGTACACATAGCCGATGTCGCCGCTGCTGCGCTGGTGAGCGAGGGTGAACGAGTGAATGCCCACCGCCCACGTCGCCGCCAGGCTCCAGATCTTGTTGTCACGGTCGTCGCTGTTGGCGAAGTCCTTGTCCAGCTTGGTCTTGTAGCCGTTGAAGTCCAGGGTCAGCGACTGTTCCTGCGGCAGGGCGAAGACGTAGTTCAGGTTCACGTACTGCTTTTTCAGAACGTCTTCGTCGTCGGAGGCGTAGAAAGCGGCAGAGAATTCCTTGGTGAACTTGTAGCTGGCACCGTAGACGTTGATGCTTTTCAGGTCACCGCTGTCACGGCCTTCAGCGCTCTTGCGCGCCTGCTGGGTGAAACGACCGGCCACTACTTCAAGGCCATCGATCTCCTTGGAAGTAATCATGGTGCCGGTGTAGCTTTCCGGCAGCAGACGGGAGTTGTCGTAGCTCAGCACGGGCAGCTGAGGCATCTGGTCGCCGTACTTGATGACGGTGTTGGAAATACGGGCCTTGACGGCGGCGCCAGCACGGGTCAGGTCGTCGGCGGCGTCGCCCTGACCGTTGTCGCTTTTCTTGAAGAAGTCGATACCACCGGCACCGGCGCGACCTTTGCCGCCGTCCAGACGAATGCCATACAGGCCGAAGGCGTCAACGCCGACACCGACAGTCCCCTGCGTAAAGCCTGACGTGAACACGCCCATGAACGCCTGGCCCCATTCGGCCTTGTCTTCACGGTCGTTCTTGTAGTCGCGGTTGATGTAAGCGTTGCGCAGATTGACGGTCAGGCTGCTGTCTTCGACGAAACCCTTGGAGTCTGCCTGCCCTTGAGCCATGGCCTGGCCAGCGCTGATGATGCCCAGAGCGAGCATACCCATACGTGTGTTAAGCATCTGTCTTCCCTTTTTATACGAGTTGACACGCGCTGTGGCGACGGCGGGAGCCGTTCAGGACTCTCAGGTTCCAAACCTGACAGCCGCACGATGTCATCGCAGTGGACTACTGATGCACGTACATGGCGCAAAGCCACAAGCGGTGGGACGCGAATCCTAGTCCCAGGGCTTGAAGGGTGTCAAACACGCAGAGGGCCGAAACAGAGCAGTCGGCACTTAATCCTTCAGCACACCCAGCAATGCCTCCAGTTCGGCATCATTGAATAAACCGGCCGGATAGCGCTGCAACAACATGGCGCGTACATCCGATCTTGGTTTTGCAGGCCTGGTCGTCCTTAACCAATCCGCCATCAACTGACGGGCCTCGTTACTGGAAGAAGCAGACAACCCACGAGCACGATGCTGGCTGATAACTGCGTTCATAGTGACAACCTCTTAATTCATGAGGGGCTAAATTTACGGACGCTGTGTGACAGTCACGCGAAGAAAACGAATCAGGCCTCCTGTTGATTAAAGATGAGATTCCGATAAACGCTACGAGGTATTTCGCAAAAAAAAGCCCATCGGACGATGGGCTTGAAGCAGCAAGAACAGGACCAGTTGGCCACTATCAGATGTTACTAATCATTACTGACTAGTCCTTGTGAGGGGCCGGTTGCTGTTGTGTCAGACAGTGAATATTGCCGCCGCCCAGCAGCAATTCCCGACCTGGAACCATCACCACTTCGTGCTCTGGAAACAGCTGTTGCAGTATTTGCCGGGCTTTCTCGTCCATCGGATCGTCAAAACTCGGGGCGATGATGCCGCCGTTTACAATCAGGAAGTTCACGTAGGAACCGGCCAGGCGCACCGATGGATTGCGCTCCTGGCTACCATGCACCTGATCGACGCCCCCGCATTCTTCGTCCGTTGCGAACAATGGACCCGGAATCGGCATTTTGTGCACGATAAACTCGCGACCCTGAGCGTCACGGGTGTTTTCCAAAATACTCAACGCGGCGTGGCAGCGTGGGTAGTTGGGGTCTTCGGGATCATCGGTCCAGGCCAACAGGACTTCACCCGGACGGATGTAGCAGCAGAAGTTATCCACATGCCCGTCGGTCTCGTCGTTGAACAGGCCGTCCGGGAGCCAGACGATCTTGTCCACGGCCAGGCTATCGCTCAGTACGGTCTCGATCTGCTCGCGGGTCAGATGTGGATTGCGGTTACGATTGAGCAGGCATTCCTCGGTGGTGATCAGCGTGCCTTCGCCATCGACGTGGATGGAGCCGCCTTCCAGCACGAAACCTTCGGTCACGTAGCGCGGGCAGCGCTCGATTTCCATGATCTTGCTCGCCACTTGCGAGTCGAGGTTCCACGGCGCGTAAAGACCGCCGTCAAAGCCGCCCCAGGCGTTGAAGTCCCAATCCACA
Source organism: Pseudomonas sp. AC016 (assembly GCF_979253365.1). NCBI lineage: Bacteria > Pseudomonadati > Pseudomonadota > Gammaproteobacteria > Pseudomonadales > Pseudomonadaceae > Pseudomonas > Pseudomonas sp. AC016. The sequence goes on along the minus strand of NZ_CEEDCC010000001.1, from coordinate 3,466,541 downwards.
CCACGCACTTCGCCACGGTTATTGATGACGAACGTGGGGCCGGTGTCGCGCACCCAGGCGTCGTTGTTGCTGATTTCCACGACACGGATGTTCGGCATGTCCAGACGCGCCCGTGCGTTGTCGTACTGTGCGGCTGACACGGCAACAGTCACCGGTTCGAAACGTGCGATTGCCTTGGCAACTGCCACGTGTGCAGCCTGAGCAGGCTTGCCGCCCAGACGCCAGTTGTCCGGGCGCTCCGGCCAGACCATCCAGACCTGAGTCTGCGTGGCCCATTCGGCAGGCATGTGAAAGCCATCGGCGCGTGGCGTGCTGTTGAGTGTGGTCATGTCAGTCAGGACTCCAGTGGGAGGTCGAAGGTGTTGATCGTGACCTTAACAGACCGGCCATGACAATCTGGGCGACTTTATAGCGGATATAAATCCGCATAAGAAGGGACAATTGTATTTATTTAGTATTTTATCGCTTAATTTATCGATATTAATCTGGATTTTATATTAGCCGATCCAATGTGACGCGGAGCGTCACGGGCTGCATGCCCACGCGGAGCATGGGCACGATCGGTGTCGAGGCAGGCGCTGATGATCGTTCCCACGCACCAGCGTGGTAACGCCGCCCAGGACGCTCCGCGTCCGCTCTCGAATGCGACGCGGAGCATGGGCATGATCGGTGCGCTTGAGACCCCTGATCGTTCCTACGCTCCAGCGTGGTAACGCCTCTCAGGACGCTCCGCGTCCGCTCTTGAATGCGACGCGGAGTCGTGGGCACGATCATTCTGACCCTCAGCTCACTCAAGCTCGCGCAGTACCTTCGAGACCATGTCCACGAAGAAGTCGGCGCTCTGGCGGGTGGTGCACATCGGCGGTTTGATCTTGAGGATGTTCAGGTAGTCGCCAGTCGGCTGCATGAAGATGCCCAGCTCGCGCAGGCGTTCGCAAAGTTGTGCGGTTTCTTCGGTCGCGGGTTCGAGGGTCTGGCGGTCACGCACAAACTCCACGCCCAGATAAAACCCCATGCCATGCACCGCGCCCACCAGCGGATGATGATCGGCCAAGGCTTGCAGACGCGCCTTGAAATGATCCCCGATGACCCGCGCATTGTCCCAGAGCTGTTCTTCTTCCATCACATCCAGCACGGCCAAGCCGATCCGACAGCTGACCGGGCTGCCACCTGAAGACGAGAAGAAATAACCCTCGGCCTCCAGCGCCTCGGCAATCTCACGGCGAGTGATGACGGCACCCAATGGATGGCCGTTGCCCATCCCTTTGGCCATGCTGATGATATCCGGCACCACGCCCTGCTCTTCGAAGCCCCAGAAGTAATGGCCCAGACGCCCGTAACCCACTTGCACTTCGTCGGCGATGCACACGCCGCCCGCAGCACGAACCTTGTGATAGACCTGCTGCAGATAACCCGGCGGCAGGGAAATACCGCCTGCGTTGCCATACACCGGCTCGCAGATGAAACCCGCCACCTGACGCTGCTGCCCGGCCAGTTTTTCCAGCACCTGATCGACGCTGCGCACGTACTCGGGCGCACTGTCAGGGCCGCGATACGGCCCGCGATAAACGTTGGGCGCAGTCACCGGATGCACCCAGTCCGGCCGGGTGCTGAGCGCCTGTGGGTTGTCGGCAATCGAGGTGGAAATCGCATCGGTCGCCACCGACCAGCCGTGATAGGCCTCCAGCACGCTGAGCATGTCGCGCCCGCCGCTGTAGGCCCACGCCAGGCGGATCGCCAGATCATTGGCTTCAGTGCCGCTGTTGACCAGAAACACGCGATCCATGCCCTCCGGCGCCAGCTCGAGCAGGCGCTCGGAAAACTCGGCGATGGCCGCATAATGAAAGCGTGAGTTGGTATTGAGCAGCGACCACTGACGACTCGCCTCGTGAGCCATGCGCGGATGACCATGGCCCAGCACGGCCACGTTGTTGAGCATGTCCAGATAGGAGCGGCCGTGCATGTCGATCAGATGGTTGCGCCAGCCGCGCTCGATCTGCGGCGGCGCGTGGTAATAGTGCTTTTGCGAGCGGGCGAAACTGGCGTCACGTCGCGCCAGCAGATGCGCAGGGTCTTCCAGCGCCGGTGCATCGCAATCGAAGCCCAGCAACGTAGCGGGTGACGGACAGAACGTGCGCCAGGCACCGGCCCATGAGTGCGTGGTGAATAACGGCGGGCTGAGATCTGGCACGGCACACAGTTGCAGCAGCAGCGAGCCTGCGCCGTGCCCGATCAGGTCACCCGCGCTCACCGCCCCCTGCACAGTCAGATCAGGCATGACGCCCCACAAACGCAGGTTCACACACTCGCCTGCCAGCATCACAGCGCCATCGGCCATCAATCGGAGCGCGCCCGCGAAAGGCGCGTGCAGCGGCGTTTCGGCCGGCACATGAAGCTCGACGTGCAGGGCAAACGTCTCAGGCTCTCTGGCGCTGTCGGGCATCGTGCGCGACAGGCGATATTCGCCAAAACGACTGGCAGCCAGACCCGTGTGCTCGGCGGCTTCGCTGAGCAGGTATTCATCGATACCGCTCTGCTCCCAATTGCCGGCGACGAAGTGCTCGCTCAGGACGCCCAGATCGACCAGCGCCGGCTTCACGCCTGCCAGCGTCGGCAGCAACGGTGCGTACGCAGGTTGCTCGAACGGTGCAGGGTTCAAGCCCACCGCCTGCAGAATCGCCGCCTCCATCAGAACCATGGGCACTGAAGTCGCAACGTCGAAGATGTTCCACTCGCCTTCAAGGTTGGCCTGGATATACGCATTGCCCGGCTCGACGCTGGCCTGCTGCTCGCTGCTGAGCACCAGCACCGCCGAGCGGGCGACGATCAGCGGCCACAGCGCCTGCAACTCTTCGGTCTTGAGCGGGTTGATGGCGTGGTAGGCCTGAATGGCCGGGAGGATATACAGCGGATCGCCTTCGGCATGGTGCAGCAGCGCCGCGCAGGTGACCGACAGATCCGCCACCCGCCAGGTGGTCAGCAGATCGCCGAAATCGATCAGCCCTTGCAACTGCCATTGCCGCCGGGCGTCGCGCCGCCAGACCACGTTATGTTCCGTGATATCCAGATGCACGGCCTGAATGGGCAGCGCCGGGATCAGCGGCAGCAGCCGTCGATGCGCCTGCTCGCCCGCCTCGATCAGACAGGCGCGGGCATCGGCGTTCTCGATCACCGGCAACAGGTGCTTGATCAGTGCATAAGCATGGCGCGGGTCCCATTGCAGAATGCGCTCAAGGCCCGGATGTTCGAAGTCGGCCAGTGCACGGTCGACCTTCGCACACAGCTCGCCGAGCCCGACCACGACGTCACGTCCCAGATGCGCAACATGCCCCAGCGACTGCCCGTCGATGAACTCCAGAAGGCGGATATGAACCGGCTGGCCATCGATCTCAAGGGAGAGCAGTTGTTCGGTGTCATTGGCGCGAATCACGCCCGGCACATTCAGGCCGCTGTGCCCCGCCAGGTGCTGAAGTGCGCCGTGCTGGGCGTCCAGCTCTTTGACCGAATAGGCACCGTGGCAGATTTTCAGCACATAGCGCCGCTTTTCGGTCTCCAGCAAAAAATTGCGGTCCTGCTGGCTGCCCAGGGTTTTCAGCGTGCCACTCAGCCCATAGTGCTGCTGAAGCAGTTGCAGGGCCTGTTCGGCACTGACCTCGGGACACGGCAGGCTGGAACGACGGATAAGGGTGGCGAGCGGCATGTGGACCTCTGTTTTTATTCGCGGGAACGGCAGAGCACTTTATTTTCGGTGGGGCAACTATAAGGGCAACGGCTCGCGGCACCCAATCACGTTCGGGCATAAAAACGCGACGTCGGTTTACTGTCGCTCTACAGGATACGAATCAATTTATTTCATACCCTGCGCGCGATTTATTGCCTGATGCTGTGGGTCGTTAGCAAACGCTATGCTGCATTACGTCAAACACACTTTGAAGGTCAGTTCATGCGAATACTCGTTACCGGAGGCGCAGGTTTTATCGGCTCTGCATTGATTCGACACCTGATACAGAACACCGAAAACGAGGTGTTGAACCTCGACACGTTGACCTACGCGGGCAACCTGGAATCGTTGCACCCTATCGCAACCAATACCCGTTATGAATTCGTCCAGGCCGACATCTGCGATCAGGCGGCCGTCAGCGCCGTACTCTCACGTTTCGAGCCGCAGGCGATCATGCACCTGGCGGCCGAGTCCCACGTCGACCGTTCCATCGACGGACCGGCCGAGTTCATCCAGACCAACATCGTCGGCACCTACAGCCTGCTGGAAGCCACACGCGCCTATTGGCTGAAATTGCCCGAGGCCGAGCGCCAAGCGTTTCGCTTTCATCACATTTCGACCGACGAAGTGTACGGCGACCTGCACGGCGTCGATGACCTGTTCACCGAGACCACGCCCTACGCGCCCAGCTCGCCGTATTCGGCCAGCAAGGCGGCGTCCGACCATCTGGTCCGCGCCTGGCATCGCACCTACGGCCTGCCGGTGGTGCTCACCAACTGCTCGAACAATTACGGGCCGTACCACTTTCCGGAAAAGCTCATTCCGCTGGTCATCCTTAACGCTCTCGCGGGCAAGCCGCTGCCGGTCTATGGCAACGGCCTGCAAGTGCGTGACTGGCTCTATGTGGAAGACCACGCCCGCGCACTGCTCAAGGTCGTGACCGACGGCGTGATCGGCGAGACCTACAACATCGGCGGCCATAACGAGCAGAAGAACATCGATGTGGTGCGCGGCATCTGCACATTGCTGGATGAACTGGCGCCGCAAAAACCGGCGGGTGTGCAGCAGTACAGCGAGCTGATCACCTACGTGGTCGATCGCCCTGGTCACGACCTGCGCTATGCAATCGACGCCGGCAAGATTGAAAGGGAGCTGGGCTGGACACCCGAAGAAACCTTCGAGTCCGGGCTGCGCAAGACCGTGCAATGGTATCTCGATAACCTGGACTGGTGCCGCAGGGTTCAGGATGGCAGTTATCAAGGAGAGCGACTGGGCTTCACTGACCACAAGGATCTGATTGCATGACCAAAGGCATCGTTCTGGCCGGGGGCTCCGGCACCCGTTTGCATCCCATCACGCTTGGCCTGTCCAAGCAGTTGCTGCCGATCTACGACAAACCCATGATCTATTACCCGCTGTCGGTGCTGATGCTGGCCGGTATTCGGGAAATCCTGATCATCTCCACGCCGGAGGATTTGCCGCAGTACCGCAAGCTGTTGGGGGACGGCAGCCAGTTCGGTGTGCAGTTCAGTTACGCCGAGCAGCCGAAACCGGACGGACTGGCGCAAGCTTTTCTGATTGGTGAGCAATTCATCGGCAACGATTCGGTGTGCCTGATCCTGGGCGACAACATTTTCCACGGTCAGCATTTCAGCGTGCAGTTGCAGCAGGCTGCGGCCCAGAAGACCGGCGCGACGGTATTCGGTTACTGGGTCAAGGACCCTGAGCGTTTCGGAGTGATCGACTTCGACGAGACTGGCCGAGCGCTGTCCATCGAAGAGAAGCCCAGGGCGCCCAAATCCAGCTACGCGGTGACCGGGCTGTATTTCTACGACAACGAGGTGATCCGGATTGCCAGAGACGTCAAGCCGTCGCCCCGTGGCGAGCTGGAAATCACCGACGTCAACAACGCCTATCTGCAACGCGGCGACCTGCGTGTAGAGCGCTTCGGACGTGGCTTCGCGTGGCTCGATACAGGCACTCATGATAGTCTTCTCGACGCCTCGGCCTACGTACAGACCATCGAACACCGACAGGGCCTGAAAGTTGCCTGCCTTGAGGAAATCGCCTATCAGAACGAATGGATCGACCGTGACCATTTGCTCAGGCGTGCCGACTACTTCGGCAAAACCGGTTACGGTCAGTACCTATTCAAGATCGCAGGGGAAACCACGTGAATGTAATTGCAACAAAACTGCCCGATGTCCTGATTCTGGAACCCAAGGTGTTCGGCGACGAACGCGGCTTTTTCTACGAAAGCTTCAATGCGAAGGCGTTCAGTGAAGCCACCGGCCTGGACAGGCAGTTCGTGCAGGACAATCACTCCCGCTCGCAGAAAGGCGTACTGCGCGGCCTGCATTACCAGATCGACAATGCCCAGGGAAAACTGGTGCGCGTCACAGTGGGCAAGGTTCTGGACGTTGCAGTGGATATTCGTCGCAGCTCGCCGACCTTCGGTCAGTGGGTGGCCGTTGAGCTGTCTGCCGAGAACGCCCGTCAGCTGTGGGTGCCCGAAGGCTTCGCACACGGCTTCGTGGTATTGAGCGACTACGCCGAGTTTCTGTACAAGACCACCGACTACTACACGCCGTCGGCAGAGCGTTGCATCAGCTGGAACGATCCGGACCTGGCCATCGACTGGCAGCTCGACGCAGCACCGCAGTTGTCGGCGAAGGATCAACAGGGCAAAAGCCTGAAAGAAGCCGAACTGTTCGCCTGACCGTTCCGGCAGCGGCGGTTTGTCCGGGTGCCTGACGCGGTCGTGGCGGGCATAATAGGCCTTTGATGCCCACGTCAGGATCGACCGGGTTTTCCATTGCCCGCAGGGACATCATCGCGAGGCGCCGCAGTCGCTGTCAGGGGTTGAACCTCTGTTCGACGCCAGCGGCGGCGTCCGCGATAGCCGCTGCAGGCACCGCCAACCACTCGGCGATTGCCAATGACCATAACCTCTGCCCTGCCTCCCCGCCCCCGCTGGCGCAGCCTCGCCCTGCTGGCCCTCTGTCTGGCACCGCTGTTGTGGCCACTGGAACACCTTGCCGAGCGCTATTACCGCAACGAGCTGGCCAATCAGAACCGCCAGACGCTGGACCTGTACGTCGCCAACCTGCTCGGCACGCTGCATCGTTACGAAACCCTGCCACAGATCCTCGGTGACCTGCCCGCCTTGCGCGCGGTTCTGACATCTCCGGGCGACAGCACCGCACAGGGCAACGCCAACCGCCTGCTCAGGGACATTTCGCAACAGACCGGCGCGGACGTCATGTACCTGATGGACGCCAAGGGCCTGACCCTGGCTGCATCCAACTCGGATCAACGCGACAGCTTCATCGGTCGCAACTTCTCGTTTCGTCCGTACTTCACCGACGCACTGGCGGGCAGAACGGGCCGGTTCTTTGGTCTGGGCACCACGTCGGTCAAGCGCGGTTATTTCTTCGCCGGGCCCGTGCACGATGGCGAGCGGGTGATCGGCGTGCTGGTGGTCAAGGTCGATCTGGATCACACCGAAACGCTCTGGGGCAAGACGCCCGAGCAACTGTTGCTGACCGACCAGAACGGCGTGGTCATTCTGACTTCCAACCCGGAATGGCGCTTTCGGGCGACGCGGGACCTGACCGACGACGAGAAGAAAGCCATCGTGGCGATCCAGCCCTATCCGACCCGCGACCCGCGTCCGCTCAAGATCGATGACCACGCGTGGCTGACCCAGAGCCAGGCGATCACCGAAACCGGTTGGAACGTGAACATTCTCGCGCCCCGTGCGCTGATCGACCGTCCTGTGCGCACGGTGCAGGCGATTGGCGGCGCTGCGTTGCTGGTCCTGATGCTGTTGCTGGGTCTGATGATGCAGCGTCGGCGTCACTATCTGGACCGCATCGCCTTCGAGGCCAAGGCCCGGCGTGAACTGGAAATGCGCGTGATCGAACGCACCAGCGACCTTGAAGGCCTTAACAGCCGGCTGCGTCAGGAAGTGCTGGAGCGCGAACAGGCGCAGCAGGAACTGGTGCGCGCTCAGGACGAACTGGTGCAGACCGGCAAGCTGTCGGCACTGGGCACCATGTCGGCCAGCATCAGCCATGAACTCAACCAGCCGCTGGCCGCCATTCGCAGCTATGCGGAAAACGCCGAAGTGCTGCTCGATCATCAGCGCACCGAAGAGGCCCGCGGCAACCTGAAGCTGATCAGCGAACTGACCGGGCGCATGGCCTCAATCATCGCCCACCTACGCGCCTTTGCCCGGCGCGACCGGCATGCGCCGGAAAGCGTGGCGCTGCAACCGGCACTGGACGACGCGCTGGCGTTGCTGACCAAACGTCGGCGCGCCATGGAAGTCGAGTTGATCCGTGATGTACCCGACGCGACACTGTGGGTACAGGCTGGCGAAACCCGCCTGCGCCAAGTGCTCGGCAACCTGCTGGCCAACGCGCTGGATGCCCTGACTGAAAAGGGTCCGCCGCGCAAGCTGTGGATCAGTGCCGAGCAGACCCGCGAAGGCGTCAATCTGTACATTCGCGACAACGGGCCGGGCTTTTCCCAAGAGGCCTTGGCGCGGGCACGCGAGCCATTCTTCACCACCAAGACTCGCACTCAGGGGCTTGGGCTGGGGCTGGCGATCTGTGACACCCTGATGCGTGCGCTGGACGGCGAACTGCTGTTCGCCAATCACTCGAGCGGCGGCGCACTGTTGACCCTGCGCCTGCGTGCCGGCGCTTCCGGCGCCAACCTTCAACCGCCAGAGGACCTATCTGCATGAGTTCGGACACAGCCATCGACAGCCAGATTCAGGTGGTGCTGATCGACGACGACTCCCATCTGCGACAGGCGCTGCGCCAGACCCTGGATCTGGCAGGCCTGAACGTTCTGTCGCTGTCCGAAGCCGACGGACTTGCCGAGCGCATCGGCCGCGACTGGCCGGGCGTGGTGGTCAGCGACATCCGCATGCAGGGCATGGACGGACTGGAACTGCTGGTGCAACTGCATGAACAGGACCCGGACCTGCCGGTGCTGCTGATCACCGGGCACGGCGATGTACCGCTGGCCGTGAAGGCCATGCGCGCCGGGGCTTACGACTTTCTGGAGAAACCGTTCGCCAGCGATGCCATGCTCGACAGCGTCCGCCGTGCCCTGGCCTTGCGCCGGCTGGTGCTGGATAACCGCAGCCTGCGTCTGGCCCTGAGTGATCGCCAACAGCTGAGCACGCGTCTGGTCGGTCAGTCAGCACCCATGCTGCGCCTGCGCGAACAGATCGGTGCGCTGGCAGGCACTCGCGCCGATGTGCTGATTCTGGGCGAAACCGGTGCGGGCAAGGAAGTGGTTGCGCGGGCGCTGCACGACCTGTCCAACCGTCGAAACGGTCCGTTCGTGGCAATCAACGCAGGAGCGCTGGCCGAGTCGGTGGTGGAAAGCGAGCTGTTCGGCCACGAGCCGGGCGCCTTTACCGGCGCGCAGAAACGCCGCATCGGCAAGTTCGAATTCGCCAATGGCGGCACGCTGTTTCTCGATGAAATCGAAAGCATGAGCCTGGATGTTCAGGTCAAGCTGCTGCGTCTGCTGCAGGAGCGTGTGGTCGAGCGCATGGGCAGCAATCAGCAGATCCCGCTGGACATCCGCATCATCGCCGCCACCAAGGAAGACCTGCGTCAGGCGGCGGATCAGGGGCGTTTCCGTGCCGACCTGTATTACCGGCTGAACGTCGCCTCGCTGCGCATTCCGCCGTTGCGAGAGCGCGGTGAAGACGCGCTGATGCTGTTCGAGCACTACGCCGATGCGGCCAGCATGCGTCACGGCATTCCCACGCAGGAACTCAAGCCGGGCCAGCGCGCATTGCTGCTGCGTCACAGTTGGCCCGGCAACGTTCGGGAGCTGCAAAACGCCGCTGAACGCTTTGCGCTGGGGCTTGAACTGGAGCTGGAAGGCAATGCGATGCCGGACGCGCCGCCTGTTAGTGGCGGCTTGAGTGAACAGGTGGAAAGTTTCGAACGTGCGCTGATTGCCGCCGAACTGGCTCGCCCGCACAGCTCGGTGCGCAGCCTGGCCGAAGCGCTGGGCGTGCCGCGCAAGACCCTGCATGACAAGCTGCGCAAGCACGGTCTGAATTTTGGCGACAGCAGCGGAGCGTCCGATGAAACCGACTGAGCCACAGGCACCGTTGCCAGGCAACGCAGCGGCGGAACTTGAGCAGGTGCTGCACCACGACATCCCGCTGACCCGCGAAATGGGCATCCGCGTCATCGATTGGCAAAACCATCGACTGCGCCTGCACCTGCCGCTGGCACCCAACGTCAACCACAAGAGCACGCTGTTCGGCGGCAGCCTGTATTGCGGCGCGGTGCTGGCCGGATGGGGTTGGCTCCATCTGCGCCTGCGTGAAGCAGGGATCGACGACGGGCACATCGTGATTCAGGACGGGCAGATCAGCTATCCGCTGCCGGTCCGCGAAGATGCGATTGCTGTGTGCGATGCGCCGGATGTGGCGCAGTGGGACAGGTTCATCACCACCTACCAGCGTCGCGGCCGCGCACGCCTGGAGCTGCCGACCCGCATTCATGCGCAGGACAGCGATGAATCGGCAGTGAAGTTTACCGGGCAGTTTGTGTTGCATCGATGAGCGGACGCGGAGCGTCCTGAGCGGCATTCCCACGCGGAGCGTGAGGAACGATCAAAACGAAAGTGCCTGAAGCAATACACACCCCGTGGGAGGCGGCTTGCCGGCGATGGCGTCAGGTCAATCACTGCTATGTCGCTTCAGAAAAAGCATCGCCGGCAAGCCGCCTCCCACAGGTACTGCGTACATTCAGCAGGATCTGCGCGTAGCGATAGCGTGAAGACTTACGAGCAATCAGTTCAAGACTGCGCCAGCACCAGCAACTTCTCGCGCCATTCGGCTTTGGCGGGCAGCGCCAGGAAAAACGGGTTGAGCAGCGACTCGCGGGCAGGATAGGAGAAGCGCTGGCCGTCGAGTTGCAGGACTTCACCGCCAGCGCCTTCGAGCACGCCCTGCGCCGCAGCCGTGTCCCACTGCGAGGTCGGGGCCAGACGCGGGTAGCAGTCGGCGGCGCCTTCGGCCAGCAGACAGAACTTCAACGAGCTGCCGATATTGGTTAGTTGCAGCGGACCGAGGCCTGCTGCCAAACCTGCCAGCAAATGCTCCTGCTCGGGGCTTGAGTGCCTGCGACTGGCGACGACGGTGAACGCCTGTCCGGTCTGTAATTCGTGACGCACCTGAATCGGCGCGCAATGACCGGGTGAGTCACTGCGCCACGCGCCCAGTTCTGCGCCTCCGAAATAGCAGCGGTCATTGGTGGGCATGGATACCACGCCAAACACCACGCGGCCGTGCTCGATCAGCGCAACGTTGACCGTGAACTCCTCGCTGCCGGAAATGAACTCCTTGGTGCCGTCCAGCGGATCAACCAGCCACCACCGCTCCCAGGTCGCACGCTCGCTGAGCGGGATGTCGGCGTCTTCCTCGGACAGCACGTGAATCGTCGGATCCAGCGCCAGCAGGCCCTCGACCAGCACCTGATGGGCCGCCAGATCAGCCGCCGTTACCGGTGAATCATCGGCCTTGGAGGTCACGCTGACGTTCGCGCGCCAGAACGGCAGAATGGCCTCGCCCGCCAGGCGTGCAAGGTCGATGACGGGAGCGAGCAGCGGGTGCGGCAGGTTGTCGAGCGAGTCGGTCATGGTTGGAACAGTCCACGTTGGGTCAGCAGGTCACGGGTGAGGTACAACGCAGCCAGGGCGCGCCCTTCGCTGAACTGTGCATTCTGGGCCAGGCTCGCCAGCTCCCGCAGGTTGATCTTGTCCACACGGATTGGCTCAGGCTCGTCACCTTCCAGCCGCTCTTCGTACAGATCGGTCGCCAGCACGACCTGGATTTTCTGGTTCATGTAGCCGGGCGACAACGACAGCTCGGTCAGGTGCTCCAGTTGGCGCGCGCCAAAACCGGCCTCTTCCTTGAGTTCACGGTTAGCCGCGGCGAGGATGTCTTCGCCCGGCTCGATCAACCCTTTGGGCAGCGACAGCTCGTACTCGTCGGTGCCGCCGCAATATTCTTCAATGAGAATCGCGTGGTCGGCATCGAGCATCGCCACGATCATCACCGCGCCATAGCCTGTACCTCTGCCCACCAGACGCTCATACGTACGCTCGACCCCGTTGGCAAAGCGCAACTGCAACTCCTCCACGCGGAACAGACGACTGCTGGCGACGATAGCGCGGGCGAGAACGGTTGGTTTCTGACGCATGACAGGCTCCTTCACATGGACGGGGTACTATAACGCGGCTTTTCCGAATGTTCGTGTCGGATATGCTTACTCATCAGAACCCACTTCCAAGAGGCAACCATGCTTTCCATGCCCTGGAGCGAAATTGATACCGTCCTGCTGGATATGGACGGCACCTTGCTCGATCTGCATTACGACGACCACTTCTGGTTGCAACACCTGCCGCAGCGTTACGCCGAACTGCACGGCATCAGTTTCGCCATGGCCTGGCTGGAATTGAAACCGTTGTTCGAACGCAACGCAGGCACGCTCAACTGGTATTGCCTGGATTTCTGGAGCACCGAGCTGAAGCTGTCGGTGCGTGACCTGAAGCGGGAAATCGCCCACATGATTGCGCTGCGTCCGGACGCAGAGACCTTTCTGGCGGCGATCAAACAGGCAGGCAAGCGGGTGATCATGATCACCAATGCCCATCGCGATTCGCTGTCATTGAAGATGGAGCGGATTGAACTGGCGCCCTACTTCGAGCGGTTGATCAGTTCCCATGACTACGGCTTTCCCAAGGAAAACCAGCAGTTCTGGGACGCGCTGCACGCCGACACTGCCTTCGACCCGGCCCGCAGCCTGTTCATCGACGACACCCTGCCGATCCTGCGCAGTGCTGGCCGTTTCGGTGTCGCGCATTTGCTGGCGGTCAGCCAGCCCAACAGCCAGAAAGCGCCGAAGGACACTGAAGAGTTCGCGGCCGTCGAGGATTATCGGGAGTTGATCAAGGGGTTGTGATAGGCCCGCAGACGCTCTGCATCGCACCGCAAAGCGGACGCGGAGCGTCCTGAACTGCGTTACAGGAGCGTGGGAACGATCAGCGATCTCAAGCACACTGATCGTGCCCATGCTCCGCGCTCATCGTTATACACAAGTCCGCCTCGACACTGATCGTGCCCATCGCTCCGCGTGGGCATGCCTCCCGTGACGCTCCGCGTCACAAATGGCACAGATTGCGGATTCAGTGAGCCGAGCGCATGACGTGGATAACGCTGGAACTTGGGCACGCATCTGCGCCACATTCAAGAGCGGACGCGGAGCGTCCTGGGAGGCATTCCCACGCAGAGCGTAGGAACGATCAGCGATCTCAAGCACACTGATCGTGCCCATGCTCCGCGTCACTAGTGTCCGGGGAAAGTCCGCTGCCGTCATAGCAAAAGGCTACCCTGGGCTACTTTCATCTCTTCGTTCTTTCGTCGTCGGTTTTTTCGATGCTCTTTGGCTAAAGGTCTTTCAAACAAGACGCAGACCAAGGAGCGTGTCAGGTCGAAAAGCGAGCCACAGAAATTCGATCGCTTCTGAAAAATATGCAGCAGTACATACGTAATAATCGCGCTGTAAATCTGCAATTTCACCGCATTTTCGGAGAACGCGTAGAAACGCTTTAGTTTGAGATGCTGCTTGATCCACTTGAAAAACAGCTCAATCTGCCAACGTTCCTTGTACAGGTCGGCAATCTCTTCAGCAGAGCGTGTCAGGTCATTAGTGACCAGCGTGAGCGGGTTTTCCCATGTTTCGAGCTGGACCTTCACACGTCGTACCGGCGTCCCCCTGAAAACACGATGCCGTTTACCAAACTCCACGATGTCATCGGCCTGCACTCTGCTTTCGGGCGATGGGCAGGAGTGCTTATGAGACAGCTGTACATTGGCGTCTTTTTTGAGTCGTGTAACGAAAAAAGCCCCGGCCTGATGAATCTGATACCACCAGTTGTAGCTGCAATAGCCTTTGTCGAAAACATAAGTCACGCCTGACTCAATCGGCACCTTCAAAGCATCAGTCACGTCGTTGACGTTGGCAGGGGTAATGCTGATGTAGACCGGGGCGCACTGGACAGGATCAAAGCCGCTATGCACCTTGAGGCCTTGTGTTATGCGGGTCTTGGTGGCCTTGGTCCATTCGTCAAAATCGGGTCCGCGCAACGTGATTGAGGTGGAATCAATAAGGCTGATCATGCGTTTGGCCAGTCGGCGTTGCTGCCCGCTTATAGCGCTCAGCATGGATTCGCAGGCCTTTTGAAACGGGATGAAACTGCGCTTGTTAAGCGCGTCGGAAAGCGTAGAGCGAGGCACCGGCCTGGCATTCAAATGGTGATGTTCATCGAAGGCTTCAGACATCGCCGAGAGGCTGCGCAAACTGCTGCTTTGCTGCAAATGCCCCAGCACCAGCGTCACCAGCAAATCGCGAGATGTACAACGTTTGGCGTACCGATCGGCTCCGCAGGCTTTGACTTCTTTTTGGAAAAACTGCGAGGGAAATGCAGACAGCAACTGACCGAGATGAGTATTGGAGAACATGGCAATAATCAAGTCTGAAAGGGCTGATTATGACGCAGATGCCCGTCGTAGAAGAGGGGGCGGAGCCCCCTCCCTATTTTCCCCGGACACCAGTGATGCTCCGCGTGGGTATGCATCCTGTGACGCTCTGCGTCACAAATGGCACGGATTGCGGAGCCAGTAAGCCGAGCGCATGACGTGGATAACGCTGGAGCCTGGCCACGCATCTGCGCCACATTCGAGAGCGGACGCGGGGCGTGGGGACGATCATTTGCCCGAGCGACTACTCACTCCGGAATGCGCAGTTTCTGCCCTGGATAGATCTTGTTCACATTCTCGAGCATGGGTTTGTTGGCGTCGAAGATTTTCTGGTACTTGTTCGCATCGCCATACATCTCTTTCGAGATCTTACTCAGGGTGTCGTCTTTTTTGACCTCATAGAATCTGGACTCGGTCGCAGCTGGCGCGCTGCTGGCAACGGTCATCTGGTCGTCCACTTTCTCGACACCTTCGATATTGCCCAGTGTCACCAGGATTTTTTCCTTCTCCTCCTGACTGGCCACCTCGCCCTTCACGACGACTGTTCCGCCGTCGACTTCTGTCTGAATGTTGGGGTTGCCCAATCCGACCTTGGAAATATGATCCTTCAGGACTTCATCTGCGTTGGCATTGCCGGGCGTGATCGCATCAAGGATCTTTTCGCCCGCCTCTTTCACAAAACTCCAAATGCTCATAATCCGGTTCTCCTCAATTGAGTTGTCAGATGTGCACCATCAACCATAGCCCTTATAAACCGCGGCCTGCAGAGTTCCGACCAACGTGGAATGACCATCGTTCAGCCTGAACGCGTAGAATCGACCATCTGGACTGCCCACCGGAGTGAATATGGACATCAAGCAACTCAAATTCCTGATCGCCCTCGACGAAACCCGCCACTTCGGGCAAGCAGCTGCGCGCTGCAATATCACCCAGCCCACGCTGTCGATGCGGCTGCGTAATCTGGAAGAAGAGCTTGGCTTGCCGCTGGTCAATCGCGGCCAGCGCTTTGAAGGCTTTACCGCGCCGGGCGAGCGCGTGCTGGCCTGGGCACGCACGGTGCTTGCGGCCTACGACGGTCTGCAGGCCGAAGCGGCGGCCTGTCGGGGTCATCTGGTCGGTACGCTGCGCCTGGGCGTGGTGCCGCTGTCGAGCTTCGATCCTCTGCCGCTGCTGCACCGGCTGCATCAGATGCACCCCAACCTGCGTTTCGAACTGTCTTCGCTCAGCTCCGAACAGGTGCTGGAGCAACTGGCGAGCAATCGTATCGATCTGGGCGTCTCGTACCTGGAGCGGCTGGACAACGACCGTTTCGACTCGCTGGCTCTGGATGACACGAAAATGGGGCTGCTTTACGACCGACGCCATTTCACCTTCGGCGATGAGCCGTTGAGCTGGGCGGACCTGGTCGAGCTGCCGTTGGGCATGCTGACCAGCGGCATGCACTTCCGCCAATCCATCGATCACAACTTCCACAGCCGGGGTCTTCAACCTCAGCCGTTGCTGCAGACCGATGCCGTTCATCAGTTATTACAGGCCGTACATGGCGGTTTCTGCTGCGCAATCATGCCGCTGGACGGCGGATTGGAGACGCTGACCGAGCATCTTGCCATGCATCCGATTGCCGATGCCCGCACGTTGGCCCAGCTGGGGCTGATCATGCGCCGCAGTGCACCTCGTTCGGCGCTGGCGGAAGCGTGCTTTGCGCTGGTGGCAGAAATCCCTCGATAAGACATTGATCGACGTCATCTATCAGTGCATCGGAACTAGCGATTAGACGATACCGGACAACACGCCTAGTCTTACAGGTGTCAATCTGCCGGTATCTCTGCCCATGCAAGCCAAGCGCACGGTCGGCACCGCGTCTGCTTTCGCGCCCGCCCCCGAAGCCAGCCAGTCCTACAGCTACGCGACCCTCGAAGGTCAGGACGGCGCACGCACTGAGCTTGCTGAAGAAGTAGCGCTGGCAATCGCCTACAACGGCATCAGTCAGGCCGTCATGCTGGTCAGCCCCACCGATCTTGAAGACTTCATCGTCGGTTTCAGTCTGGGCAGCGGAATCATTGCCTCTCGCGATGAAATCTACGACTTCAAGCTCAGCGGCTGCGGCTCTGCGATGCAGGCCGAAGTCGAAATCGCCAGCCGTGCCTTCTGGGAAATGAAACAACAGCGCCGCCAACTGGCTGGCACCAGCGGCTGCGGCCTGTGCGGCGTCGAAGCGGTCGAGCAGGCGCTGCCGGAACTGAACGTTCTGCCCGGCGCGCCGCTTCCACCCATCCAGTGGCTGGAAGGCCTGCGTCAGCGCATCGGCGAATTCCAACCCTTGGGCCGACACTGCGGTGCGGTGCATGCCGCCATCTACCTGGATGGCAACGGCCAATTGCTGCTGGGCCGCGAAGACATCGGTCGCCATAACGCGCTGGACAAGCTGATCGGCGCGCTGGTCCGCCAGGACATCCCGCTGGCGGGTGGCGTTGCCATCGTGACCAGCCGATGCAGCCTGGAGTTGATCCAGAAAGTTTTGCGCGCAGGCATCCAGACACTGGTCAGCCTGTCGTCGCCCACCGGTCTGGCCCTGCAATGGGCACGCCGGCACAACCTCAATTTAATCCACCTGCCGCAGCACAGTGCGCCGCGGGTCTATAGCCCTGCGATGGAGATTCAAGCGTGAGCACTCATCACCAAGCCGACAAGACACCTACCCCCCGCTACAAGCCATACAAAGGTGCGGCAGGCGGCTGGGGCGCACTGATCAGCGTGACGCAGGCCTGGCTGGGCAGCGACAACGCGCTGAAAAACCTGCGCATGATGCTCAAGACCAACCAGAACGGCGGCTTCGACTGCCCGGGCTGCGCCTGGGGCGATTCGCCGGAAAGCGGCATGGTCAAGTTCTGCGAGAACGGCGCCAAGGCGGTCAACTGGGAAGCCACCAAGCGTCGTGTGGACCCGGCCTTCTTCGCCCGTCACAGCGTCACTGCGCTGCTGGAGCAGAGCGATTACTGGCTTGAGTATCAGGGTCGCCTGACCGATCCGTTGGTCTACGACGCCGAAACCGACCGTTACAAGCCGATCGCCTGGGACGCGGCCTTTGCGCTGATCGCCAAACACCTGAACAACCTGCCCAGCCCGAACATGGCCGAGTTCTACACCTCGGGCCGCGCCAGCAACGAGGCGGCGTATCTGTATCAGCTGTTCGTGCGCGCCTACGGGACCAACAACTTCCCCGATTGCTCGAACATGTGCCACGAGGCCAGCGGCGTTGCGTTGTCGCAAAGCGTGGGCGTCGGTAAAGGCACCGTCACCTTCGACGACTTCGAACACGCGGACGCGATCTTCGTGCTCGGCCAGAACCCCGGCACCAACCACCCGCGCATGCTGGAGCCACTGCGTGAAGCGGTGAAGCGTGGCGCGCAAGTGGTCTGCGTGAACCCGCTCAAAGAGCGTGGCCTGGAGCGTTTCCAGCATCCGCAGCACCCGGTGGAAATGCTCACCAACGGCGACCGTCCGACCAACACCGCCTACTTCCGCCCGGCGCTGGGTGGCGACATGGCGCTGCTGCGCGGTATGGCCAAGTTCCTGCTGCAATGGGAACGCGAGGCACAGGCTGCCGACGCGCCGTCGGTTTTCGACCACGCGTTCCTCAACGAACACACCGAAGGCGTGCTGGATTACCTGGCCGCCATCGATGACACCTCGTGGGACGAGCTGGTCGAGCAGTCCGGCCTGACGCTTGCCGACATCGAGCAGTCGGCGCGCATGTACGCTCTGGGCAAGAACGTCATCATGTGCTGGGCGATGGGCATCACTCAGCACCGTCATTCGGTGGCGACCATTCAGGAAATCGCCAACCTGATGATGCTGCGCGGCAACATCGGCAGGCCGGGCGCAGGTCTGTGCCCGGTTCGCGGCCACAGTAACGTGCAGGGCGACCGCACCATGGGCATCAACGAACGCCCTCCGGTGTTCCTGCTCGACGCGCTGGAAAAACGCTTCCAGTTCAAGGTGCCACGAGAGAACGGCCACAACGTGGTCGAAGCCATTCACGCCATGGCCGAAGGCCGTTCCAAGGTGTTCATCGCACTGGGCGGCAACTTTGCCCAGGCCACACCTGACAGCCATCGCACCGCCGAAGCACTGAGCAATTGCGACCTGACGGTTCAGATCAGTACCAAGCTCAACCGCAGCCACCTGTTCCACGGCAAGGACGCGCTGATTCTGCCGTGCTTCGGCCGCACCGACATCGACATTCAGGCCAATGGCCCGCAAGCGGTCACGGTGGAAGACTCGTTCAGCATGGTTCACGCCTCGAACGGTCAATTGCAGCCGTCGTCGTCGCAGATGCGCTCCGAGCCTGCGATCCTGGCCGGTATCGCCAACGCCACGCTGGGCAAGCAGCCTGTCGACTGGCTGTGGCTGGTCGAGGACTACAACCGCATTCGCGACCTGATTGCCGACACCATTCCGGGCTTCAAGGATTTCAACGAGCGCATCAAGAACCCGGGCGGCTTCTATCTGGGCAACGCGGCGGGTGCACGTCGCTGGAACACTCCATCGACCCGGGCCAACTTCAAACCCAACAAGCTGCCGGGCACCCTGTTGCATGAAGGCATCAGTTCGACTGGAGAGGTGCCGGACCTGATCATGCAGTCCATGCGCTCGCACGATCAGTACAACACCACGATCTACGGCCTGGACGACCGTTATCGCGGCGTCAAAGGTCAACGCGACGTGCTGTTCGTCAACGAAGCCGACATCATTCGCCTGGGCTTCCAGCCAGGCCAGAAAGCCGACCTGATCTCGATCTGGGACGACAAACGCGAACGCCGCGTCAAGGGCTTCACCCTGCTGCCGTTCGACATCCCGGCCGGTCAGGCTGCCGCCTACTACCCAGAGGTCAACCCTCTGGTGCCGCTGGAAAGCGTCGGCGAAGG
Organism: Pseudomonas sp. AC016; assembly: GCF_979253365.1. Lineage (NCBI taxonomy): Bacteria > Pseudomonadati > Pseudomonadota > Gammaproteobacteria > Pseudomonadales > Pseudomonadaceae > Pseudomonas > Pseudomonas sp. AC016. The sequence continues at coordinate 3,447,304 of NZ_CEEDCC010000001.1, read as the reverse complement.
CAGCAGCACGCCGACGTCGAAGTTCGTGGCGATTCGTCTTGAGCGTTCCACTGAGTCGGCGCGGATTATCTGACGCCCACAAAAAAAGGCCCGTTTCGCTGGAAACGGGCCTTTCACAAGTAACCTCAGACTGCGTTTTCAGCTTTAAGTTCCTTAGCTAAAACAATAACTTAGCATTCTGTGTTGCATTCGTGTTACTCGTCGGATTTGCATTGCTACATTCTTCACTTGACACGAATATCGCGCCGTCATCCCTATGAGATTCCCTACATGAAGTATTCCTCGATACTGTTGTTGTCTCTTACCCTGACCACCGGTTTCGCCTCTGCAGGCGATAACGTGACGGCAGGCGTAGGCGGAGCATTGGGTGGGGTACTCGGTTCAGTCGTCGGCCAGCAGCTCGGCGGTAGCACCGGTTCAGCGATTGGCGCTGGCGTCGGCGGCGCAGCCGGTGGTGCAGTCGGCGCAAACCGCCATAACCGCACAGAAGCAGCCATCGGTGGAGGTCTGGGCGCGGCAGGCGGTAACGTGATAGGCCGCAGCGTAGGCGGCAATACCGGCAGCCTGGTTGGCTCGGCTGCTGGTGGCGGCGCAGGTGCGGCGCTGGGTAACTACATGGGTAACGAGAGCCGTAACGATGACCGTGGCTATCGTGGTGGTCGTGATGACCGTCGTGAGTATCGTGGACACGGCAACCGTGGCAAGCATTACGGCCATCGCAAACATGGTCGTGGCTACTACCGCGATCGTTGATCGTCAAAATGTCTGAAAACCGGCCGCTCTCGAGCGGCCGGTTTTCGTTTGGGGCTGACAGCGCGCGCCAGCTCTATCGCCGGCAAGCCGCCTCCCACAATCAGGTGTCTGCTGCAGATAAGCGCTGTGTCAGGCTTATAGGCCTTGGCCGTCGTTATGAATCCATCCGACCCTGCACCCACGCCCTGACCTGCGCATACGGGTAATCCTCAAGCTCGGCAAACCCTGCGGTCGCCCGCGCCTTGAGTTTGGTGAACAGCGGCACGCTGATGCCGCACAGGAAACGCGTCAGGCATTCGGCGCTGGGTAGCTGGCCGTTGTAGTCATGGTGCTTGCGGATGAAATCGCCACACAGGTGCTGAAAATCCCTTTCATCAAGCGGCTGCAGCGCGGGCGGCTCTGGGAGGTAAGCGACCTGACCGTGGCACACCGAACAATGCCCGCAACGCTCGGGCGCGTTATCGTCCCCGAAGTACCGGGCCAGGCGATGAGTCAGGCATTGATCGCTGGCAAACACCTCCAGCATGGTGTGAATCCGGGCGACCTCGGTCGTTTCGTGCTCACTGAAGTAGACGTGCAACTCGTTACTCAGCGCATCCGGGTCAAAGTCGGTGCGCAGCAGGCTGTAGACCTCGGTCATCTGCTTGCTTTCCAGCTCGATCCAGCCCTTCTCCTGAAAGTAATCCAGCGCCGTGACCACACGCCCGCGCTCGGCGCCGTATTGCTGATACAGCGCGTCGAAGTCCACCGTCGCCCAGGTTCGCGCCCGGCTGGACGTCTGAATCACAGCTTCGACAAACTGACGCCGCTCGCCCTCGAAGCGCGCCATCAACTCAGCGGGCTCGATCAAAAATTTGAAACGGTATTCGGCAAAGTACGCATAACGCGGCGCGATGATCCCGCGCAGTTCCAGTTGCACCAGCAGGGTTTTGAGCGGCAGTTGGCGGATGTTGCTGAGATCGGCCAGCGGGTTCAGCAGAAACTCCCACTGTCCGTCACCACGAGCGCTCAGCAGGTCGTCCAGCACCCGTGCTATACCCTCGCGCTCCGGCGTGTCGCCATACACGAAGTTTTCCAGCACGTTGAGGCTGTCGCGGTTGGCCAGCACCAGACAATCGGACGCCGCGCCGTCACGCCCTGCCCGACCGATTTCCTGGCTGTAGTTCTCGATGGACTTGGGCAGATCGAAATGCACCACGTTGCGGATGTCGCTTTTGTCGATGCCCATGCCGAAGGCGATTGTCGCCACGATGCAGTTCAACTGGCCACTCATGAACTGTTTCTGGATCGATTCACGCTTATCGTTCGGCAGACCGGCGTGATAGGCACTCGCGGGAAGTCCGTTCTGCTGCAGATGCGCGGCGATGTATTCAGCGGTCTTCTGCAACGTGACGTAGACAATGGTCGGCTGCCCGCCTCGTTCGCTCAACCACTCGACCAGCCGTCGACGCTTGTCGCGTCCGGCGACCGGTTCGACCCACAGGTGCAGGTTGGGGCGATAGAAGCCGATGGTCACCACGTCCTGCGGGGCGATGGCGAACTTCTCCTGCATGTCGATGATCACCTGCGGCGTGGCCGTGGCGGTCAGCAGCAAGGCTTGCGGGATATTGAACTCACGCTGGTAGTCGGGCAGCTTCAGGTAATCGGGACGGAAGTTGTGGCCCCATTCGGAAATGCAGTGCGCCTCGTCCACCACCAGCAGCGAGATCGGCACTTGCGTGATGAACTGTCTGAAACGCTCATTCTTGAGGCGCTCCACGGAGATCATCAGAATCTTCAGCTCGCCGGACCGCGCCCGCGCCATGACCTGCGCGACATCTTCCCGGCTCTGCGCTGAATCGATACTTGCCGCCGAAATACCGTGACGCTGCAGGAACGCCAACTGATCCTGAATCAAGGCCAGCAATGGCGAAACCACCAGCGTAAGGTGCGGCAACATCAGCGCAGGCAACTGGTAACACAGGGACTTGCCCGAGCCGGTCGGAAAAATGGCTGCAGCAGAACGCCCGGCAAGCACGGCGCTGATCGCAGCCTCCTGCCCTGGACGAAACTGCGAGTAACCGAAAACCTGTTCAAGACGCTCGTGCATTGGCAAAATTCCGTGGTGAATCAAAACGGACTCGACCTTAGCCTGTCGGGCTCCGCGAATACACTTCTAAAACATTTCAGAAATCCCGCCGAACGCCGATATCCTTGAAGTTTCGCGCCCGCTGCACGGCGACAAGACCTGACAGCGCAAGATGGATGACTCAAGGAGCAGGGATGAATTCCAATCAGCAGCAGCCTGACGATGACGGCATTATCCGCATCCAGCGTCTGGTGCCCGGTCAGGTCGATGTGGTGTTGGGTTCGCATCCGACCCGCCGATCAACGCCACGTCCTCGCAAGCCGCGCGCCTACGGTCTGTGGCTGGCAGGCCTGATCGTTGTGGGCTGCCTCGGCGGCATGATTGCTTCGCAGCTGCGCAAGCCCAAGGTCATTGTTCCTGCCATTGAGCAGCCCGCCGTTGAGGCGCAAACACCCGAGACGGACTCCGAGCCCGCACTGCCTGCCAGCACGCCTTCTGCCGCCTTGCGCCAGGAGCCTTACGTGGTGCCGACGCCTGCTCCTGCGACCACGGCGGCACAAAACGCCCCAGTGCAACCGCTGGATAACTGTCTGAAGAACGGCAATGTCATCGACGAAAGCGTTCTGAACTGCCGCTTCGGACAAGTTCCGCGAGCCGTTCAGGCCGAGCCGGCCAAAGGCATGGTGTCCGCAACCTACATGGCTGAATTCAAGGCCGATGCCGCTCGCCCCGCGGCCCGTCCGTCACGCCCTTACAAGGTCGCAACGGTGTCGATACGCGAATGGGACGGCCGCGACCGCTACCGCGCGCAATGGCGTGTCTATGACAACACCATCGACGGCGACAGCGTGTGCGAAAACTTCCTCGCCCGCTCGGTGGAGCGACGCGAGTGCCGCAGATCTGCTCAGGTCAATTTCCGCGAAGAATGCCGGGACTGGACCAAGCGCGCCAGCCGGGACCGCGATCAGGAAAGCAGAAACGCCGAACAACGTTATTGCGAAGCAGCGGCGACCTTTACGCCCTGATCGGTCTGGCCATTTTTTGCCCAGTCCCGCAACAGAAACTTCTGGATCTTGCCGGTCGAGGTTTTCGGCAGCGGTGTGAACACCACGGTTTTCGGCACCTTGAAACCTGCCAGGTGCTCGCGGCAAAAACGCATGATCTGCTCGCCCGTCACCTCGTCACAGCCAGTCTTGAGTGTGACGAAGGCACAAGGCGTCTCGCCCCATTTCTCATCGGGTCTGGCTACCACAGCGGCCTCCAGCACGGCAGGATGGCGATACAGCACGCCCTCGACTTCAATGGTCGAAATGTTCTCGCCGCCAGAAATAATGATGTCCTTGCTGCGGTCACGGATCTCCAGGTAACCGTCGGCATGCCAGACGGCCAGGTCGCCGGAATGAAACCAGCCGCCCTCGAAGGCCTTGTCTGTCGCGGCCGGATTGCCCAGATAGCCTTTCATGACCGTGTTACCGCGCATGTAGATCTCGCCAATGGTCTGGCCGTCCTTTGGCACCGGCTGATGGGTATGCGGGTCGGCGACCATGACGCCTTCAAGCGTCGGGTAACGCACGCCCTGACACGCCTTCAGCGACGCACGCTCGTCAGGCGGCAACTCGTCCCACTCCGCCTTCCAGGCGCAGACGGTGACCGGACCATAGGTTTCAGTCAGACCATAGGCATGAGTAATACAGATGCCCATCGCCTCGACCGACGCAATCACCCGGGCAGGAGGCGCAGCACCGGCGGTCATCGCATTGACCGCGTGCCCGAACGAGACGTCCGCAGCATTGGGCAGATTGGCCAGCGCATTGAGCACGATGGGCGCCCCGCACAAATGGCTGACCTTGTGCTCGCTGATCAGTGTGATGATTTTCTGCGGATCGACCCGCCTCAGGAATACGTGCGTACCGGCCTGCGCAGTGATCGTCCACGGATAACACCAGCCATTGCAGTGAAACATCGGCAACGTCCATAGATAGACGGGATGCAGCCCCATGCCCCACGCCATCTGATTGCCAATGGCGTTCAGAAACGCGCCGCGATGGTGATAGACCACACCCTTGGGGTCGCCGGTCGTGCCGGAGGTGTAATTCAGGGAGATCGGCGCCCATTCGTCCTCAGGCCACTGCCACTCGAACTCGGGATCGCCCACGGCGAGCAGTGCCTCATAGTCGAGCTCGCTGAGTGCCCGCCCTTCGCCGTATTCAGGGTCGTCCACATCAATCAACAACGGCGGATGCTCCAGCATGGCCAGTGCCGCATGCACCACCGCATGAAACTCCCGGTCAGCTATCAACACCTTGGCTTCGCCGTGCCCGAGCATGAAAGCGATGGCAGACGCATCCAGTCGCACATTCAGCGTATTGAGCACCGCCCCCAGCATCGGCACCCCAAAATGCACTTCAAGCATTGCCGGAATATTGGGCAGCATCACCGCAACCGTATCGCCGCTTTGCACGCCCAATTGACTCAACCCTGAAGCGAGCTGACGACAACGGCGATACGTCTGCGCCCAGTCCCGCCGGATCGCACCATGGACCACCGCCGGATAATCCGGGTAAGTCGTGGCTGTGCGCTCCAAGAAACTTAAAGGCGTAAGCGCCATGTGGTTGGCCGGGCCTTTGGACAGCCCCTGATGGAAGATCGACATAGACACACCCTGGCGAATTATTAGCTCTGGACCCCAGCGGGCCGGTGATTTCGTGATTCTGCTGTGCTCAGTTATAGCTCGCGCAGGCAGGACTGCATCACCCGACCTTCGACTAAATCCGACGCAGGTATAGCGAAAGGCTTACACGCTAATGAGCCATCAGCTATTTTTGAACCCATGACATAGCCGTAAGATTGGATCCAACAACTGGTGAACAAGGAGTTCGCCAGGATCAGGGACGATCGACCATCGCCACGAAGGCAGCCGACAGGGAGTTGGAATGGTCTTGGTACAAACCCGCTTCGGCGGGTTTTTTATTGCCTGCGATTTGTGAAGCGTCATGGACGACTGATCAAAATATGTACGCCCTCTTCCTCCCACGCATCACCTGTCACATTCCCACGGCATGTTGATGCAGGAACAGGGCTGCAACGGCCCCGTATAGCCAAAGGCTTACACGCCCTAGGGGTAGTTGGCTATTTTTGTCCAACAACAAGAGCCGTAATATTGGATCCAACAAGTGGTGAGCAGGGAGCTCACCAGGATCAAGGACGATCGACCATCGCCTCGGAGGCGTCCGACAGGAAGTCGGGATGGTCTTGGGAAAACCCGCTTCGGCGGGTTTTTTGTTGCCTGCGCAAAAGTGCGCTGTCTGCCGCAGGCTACCGGCGACGCGTCTTTGGTTTGCGCAGTTTCTCGCGATTGCTCTCCAGAGCCTCCCGACGCTGCGCTTCAGCACCGGCTTGCTCACGCTCGAATCTGAGAGCAATGAAGTCGACGCGCATTTCTCGTTGCCGCTGGCTGTTGAGCATCAGCAGCCCCAGCAGCGGCAGCAGTAAACCCAGCCCGTAGAGAAACAGCTCGATACCGCTGCCATAGCCGGGAAACGTTGGCAGAACGGCAACCAGGCTCACGAGCAACATCGCAACCAGCAGCCAGCAACCCCAACTGCGTCCACGGGTGATCATGATGCCGCCCAAAGCGAGCAGCATCGAGGCGCAGACAAGCACCACGACCTGAATGATCGTATTGTCCTGTGCATCCTTGAACCAGGTGTAAAAGACCTGTGAGACCGCCATGGCCATCGAGAAGGTGATGAGGAGCATCGATCCCAGAAAGGACGGGAAATAACGCGTCCTGAAGGCAAAATAATTGTGGCGGTCAGTCATTCGGTTACTTCCTCGTATAGACCCACCGCAATGCTTTGCATGTAGCTACTACCTACCAGCCCCATTCCAACGCTGAGCACGTCCTGCAACTGGAGTACCGTGGCGGGTTTGAGCTGAGTGGGCGTCATACGTGTTGGCAGCTCACCACTGCGCTGCTTGAGCTTGAGCAACCGGGAAGTCAGCTTCGGATTCTGAAGCGTCAGCAATTCTTCGGTCAGCGCCTTGCGTTGCTGCCGGTTGAGCTCCTTGGTCAGGTCGAACCAGCTGCGTCCGGTGGCAGCCTTTCGGGCCTGCATCAATTTGTAAGTGGTCAGCCCTGTGGCTCCAACGCCTGATAGAGAAGCGATATCCAGAACCGAGGCGATAACCTGATACAACTCCGAATCGTCCATCTTGTCGTTCGCAGCAGGTGATCTGACTTCGTTGAGGGTTCTGGCCAGACCGATACCGCACTGCGCGGTGCTGGCGGCGGCTGACGCATAGCCCAAGGCAGTAATGACCAGGCTGGCACCGCCTGAAAAAGGCACTGCTGCCCCGCCGCCAAACACGGCGATCCAGCCGAGGACTGCGCCGCCGCAGGACATGGTGGCACTGAACGCCTCGTACATCAGACGGGATTCGCGAGGGTTGGTCTGCACCTCGCGCGCGAACTGCTGGGGTGCGATGTTGCGTTTGGCCTCCCGCAGGATCAGCCGCTTGGGCTGGATGCTGCAGATGGGCGTAAATTCTCGAAGCGTCACGACATTGAAGTCGCTGTCGATATACACGACACCCGCTCCTGCAATGCCGGGGTCGGAATCGATCGCGGCAAACAGCCGCTGAACATTGATTCTGGCCATAATGTTCTGACGGGCCAACACCTGCGAAGGGCTGTTGTACAACCCGATCATGGGGACTGACATCGGTATTCCTCGAATCCATTCGACAGACTTCACCGGCCCCTCTAAAGGGGCCGGTGAAGCGATCGATCATGGCTTATGCATCAACGTACTCAGACGTTCGGGCAAGGCACGGGAGCCCAGTCGCCAACATCAGGGTTTTTGCACATGCTGTTGACCTGAGTCTGACCGGCGTTAGCCACCTGAGCGCTTTCGGCCTGCTTGACCTTGGCCTGCTGCAGGTTCTTCTCGGTACCGACCGCTTCTTTCGGCACGTCAGGCAGTTTCTTCGACCCACTCTTTTTGTTTCCACCCTTTTTGTTTGAAGTGGCGGCCACTGGTGCGGTCTCGGCATTGGCAACGACGACAACGTCGTTACGCTTCACGCCAACCTGCTGCAGGTCTTTTTCGTAAGCCTGGGTGTAGCTGCTCAGGTCTTCGCTGGCACGACCGTTGACTGCGGCGATCAGGTCGTTGGACTCTTTCAGACCGGCAACGATTTCAGCCAGGCGCTTGCGGCCTTCGGTGGCGTTGATGGTATTGGCCTTGCGACCCGAGATCAGGCTGGTGAATTCACGCTGATAGCAGGACTGCGACGCCTTGGCGTAGGCGGTGCTGCGGTCGATGTCAGCCGCGCTTTTGTTGATGTCAGTGGAGTAGGACGCGATACGCGCATTGTCGTCAGTGATCTGCTTTTGACGCTCGGTGTAGTAACCCGCGGCGCCGCCAACCAGGGCACCACCTGCGGCACCAATGGCAACGTTACGCGCACGCTTGTCGGAGTCGCCGGTCAAGGCACCCGCCAGTGCGCCACCCACGGCACCCAGCGCCGCGCCGGTCGCGACCGATTTGGTCATGTCCGAATCGGTCTGACGCAGATGCTGTACAGGTTCGTAGCACGTCGGGTAGTACTCGACCTTGGTGCTTGCACCGACTTTGGAGACCGGTGAGCTTGCGCAGCCGGTCAGCAATACAGCGCCGAAACCGGCAGTCGCCAGCAGCAAGGCACGGCTTTTCGAGGCCGAGACAAAGGGTTTACGGGACAAAAGCATATTGGCGTTCTCTTCTTTAGGTTTGACTAGCCCGGTGCGGCCTGATGCCGCCCGAGTCCCCTCTGTGCTTGCCAGACACCGGCCGGTCATTGCTGGCTGGCCGATGCAAGCAATTGCTTCACAATCGTTTCCGGATCGGCGCGTTTCTGCTGGCGGTATTCGCCCACATGACGCACGAACAGGGTCGCCCGGGTGACCAGGCTCTTGCCGATGATCGGCTTACGATTGAGTTCTTCTTTGATCCGCTGGAACTGCGCCTGAATCACCGCATCGGTGTAGCGCGTGCCGGTCGCCAGGTTATCGATGTAGATTGCTACCGCGCCGTTCAGCGCGCTCTGACCGTTGTCGATGGCAGTGCCGAACAGCTTCGCACTGGCCTCGTCCCTGGCGGCCACGGCCTGCTGCTGGCTCTTCTTCAGGTTGGTCAGGCGGATGTTGTAGTTATTGATGGTTTCAGCCACCAGCGCAGCGGATTGAATCAGGTTGCCGGCCGCCTCTTCACGCTGCTGGGCAATGAGCGAAACATTGCGCTTGAGCTCTTCGTTGACCAGTCCCAGTTCGGCCTGCAAGCGGGGATCGGCGCTGGCGGCGATAATGCTGTCCAGACGCTTGGTCGGATCCTGCGCATCGTCGATGGCATCGGTCAGGGATGCCAGTCGACCTTCTTTCTGCCATTGTTCGAACAGCTCCTTGTAGCGCGAGCGCGGGGCGGAAAGTGCGCCGATGGCCACCCGGAAACCCGTGGTTTCGTTGCTCTGCTCGGAGCCGTCAGCGGCAAATAACGGGTACTCACGACGCATGCCGGTGAACAAGGTGCCCTCGCCTTCCAGGTAATTGCCGCCTTTGGCCACAAACCCGCCGTAAGCCCCCTGACGCCGTCCGGCGTGCACCAGCTGAAAAGACTCCTGCACCATTTCCGCGGCGTTGCCGATCACGTCGAACATGCCGATCGGGTTGGGCAGTTTGGTGCCGATCGGCATCAGGCGAGCGGCCTGTCCGGTGCCTCCGGCGACCTGATTGAACACCGCCCAGTCAGACAATGGGCCGTCACTTTCGCTGCCTTCGACACGGCGAGGAAACAGGCGGCCGTCCATGTCCTGGCGGCTTACTGCCTGCGCGCCACGGGCTGCAAACTCCCATTCCACTTCGGTCGGCAATCTTACGAAACCCGTGCCGCCCTCTTCTGCGTCTGTGCCACGCCCGCTGACGGGTAGCAACTCTCGGTGATATTTCATCAGCCAGGCGCTGTACACCGCAGAGAAGCGTTCGGCTTCAAAGCGAGACAGTTTGACCTTGGGCAAACGACCGGCCATGCCACTGGGCGCATCGCAGGCCGGTGCTGGCTCGCCGCTGGCCAGCGACTGTGCCTGGGACATCACCTGCGCGTACTGGCGCGCGGTCACTTCATATTTGCCGATGAAGTACATCATCGGTTTGAGCGGCGTTCCCGCATCGGTCTTGGGCAACAACGGACTGATCGTCTTGCGCCAATCGGCGGGCAGGTCCTTGAGGGTGAACTGACCGTTGATGAAGTCTCGGCGGTAGCCGGAAATGAACGACTGCTTGTAGCCCGGCTCATCTTCGCTGAACGGATAGCCAAGACTGATCTCGCGGTCGTCCAGACTGCCCTGCGCCAGAATGTACACGTATCGGAACACCATCTCGCCTTCACACGGCAGCGGCAGGCTGATGTCGTCAGCCAGCGGTTTGGGGTTGTCCAGTTTGTCGTCATCGGCGCGAACGCCCCACGACGATACGCACAATGCGGCGATTGCCAGCACCAGGCCAGTCCTGCGCAACTCAAACATCTCTAATCCCTTCAGAAGCGTCGATACGAGCGACACGCAAACCTCCCAACACCGCCGCCGCAGCGCTGGCGCTCAAGACAGCAAGCAGTGCCACCAGATAATGATGCGGTAACAGGTGGCTGGCGTATTCGCCGCTGACCTTTACAAACAAACGGTTCAGGCCCAGTTCGGCCGCACCGTACAGCGCTGCACCCAGAACAGCGGCAAGCGTGCCACTGTACAAGGCCTGCAGCACGACAAATAACAACAGTGCGCCGGTGCTGAAACCCAGCAGTCGCAGCACAGACAGCTCACGCCGCTTGCGCTCGACCGAAGCCAGCGCACCGGCAAACACGGCTGCACAGGCACCCGATACGGCCAACGCGGCAATGACCCAGAACACAATCGAAAGGTTACGGCTCAAGGATTGCACTTGAGCGATTGCCTGAGCCTGGGTGGACACCAGCACGCCACTGTCGGCGAAGTAGCGGCGCAAGGGTTCGACGGCATTCAGGTCACGCGCGTAGAGGCGAAACGCAGGGTAGATACGCGGTTTGTCGGAGGATGGCTCGCCTGCCCAACCAAAGGCGGTAACGGCACGTCCGTCACGATAGTCTTCGACGGCCTCCAGAAACGCCAGCGGTGCAAACAGTGCATCGCGCTGGAAGCTTTCCAGCGGCAGGATCCCCTGCACACGCACCTGAGTGCGCTGCGTCTGCACAGTGCCTGAAACCTGCCGGGTGAAGGCCGCATCTATCCAGTCACCCACCCGTGCATCGAGTTTTTCGGCGGCAGTCCTGCTCAACAGCACGCTGTCTGCGCGTTGTGTTGTGGCCTGACCGTTCAACAACGGATCCCCTTTAGCGGTCGGGATCATTTCGACATTGAGCGTCTGGCCATTCATGGACAGATCGGCGGTCGCGGCAATCTGGCGAGTGCGGGGCAGAACGAAACCTACGTCCGGGCGCGCGGCCAGGGTCTTGATGAATTGCTCAGTGAAGCGTCCACCGCCCAGCGGAATCACTTCACGTACGGCAGGATCCTGTTCCAGCCGCTCGGTCAGGCTACCGATCAGGCCGAACTTGAGGCCAAACAACACCAGCAACGGTGCGATCACCGCAACCAGCGCCAACACGTTGCATGCCGAGAGCCGGCTTTCAGCACGATAATCCTGCCAGGCCATACTGGCGATCAGAGACATGCGCATCAACCCGCCTCCGCCAGTGTGGCCGTCACGCCGCCGTCCGTATCACGTCGGCACTCGATGCGCAGCACGACGATACCGGCGTGGCGAACCAGCGCCTCATCATGTGTCGCGATGACACAGCAGGCGCCTTGCTTCGTTGCCTGAGTCAGTAGCAATTGCATGACCCGGGCAGCATTGAGCGGATCCAGCGCGGCCGTCGGTTCGTCGGCCAATAGCAGTTGTGGAGCATGCGCCAGTGCTCTGGCACAGCTCACGCGCTGGCGTTGCCCGACCGACAGCGCGGCGGGTTTCTTGCGCAACTGGTCAGCGATTTCCAGCTGATTTGCCAGGCGATCGACCGTGCCGTCGTCATCCAGCCCCAGCAGACTGCGAGACAGCGCAATATTGCTGCGCACATCCAGATACCCCAGCAGACCACCGGTTTGCAGCACATAGCCCAGATGGCGGCTGCGCAGCCCAGCGAGCTGGTTGTGCCTTGCGTCACGCCACAGGCTGCCAATATCGTGCTCGCCAGCCGGCGTCGAAAAATCGAAGCGCTGCATTTGGTCCGGTGATGAAACCAGCGCCAGCATATCCAGCAAGGTGCTCTTGCCACAGCCGCTTGGGCCGACCAGCGCGTAATGCTGCCCGGCCTTGAGCTCCAGGCGCGGCACCACCAGACGATAGCGCTGGCCTCCCTGGCCTCGGGACTTATGCACTTCGCGCAGACTCAGCATTACGGCAACGTCGACAAGGGAACGCGGTACAGCGCATCACCCGGCTCGGCATCGCCGAAACGTACCCAATTGGCCAGATCGTTGTGGAAGGTTTCATAAAGACGGATCTTGGAGTCCAGCTCGTCGATGAAATCTTCCTGCTCGGCCACGCTCAGGGACAGCCACAGGTCCTGAGTCATGTTCAGCGATTTGCTGCGGTACGGCAGGCCTTCTAGGTATTCACCCAGCACACCGCCTTCGGCGAGATTGCCGCCTTTGCGCAAGGCGGACGGATCACGGCTCATGTAGGCACTGGCACTGGCGATTTCCTGAAAGAAATCCTTCGGCGAAGTCTGAGTCTTGCGTGCGGCATCGACGATCAGTTTCAGTGACTGCTGCAAGTCGTTGAGCTGCAGTTTGGTGAGCATCACGCACACCTGAAACGCAGGCAGCGCCAGGTTGGTCACGTCACGATCAGCTGTCCAGGCGCTGACCAGCTGTGGAGCCTGACTGGCCGACTTGCGGCCCAGGAAATCCATGTGCATGGCGTAACCGACTGCCGCCGATTTTTCAGCGACACTCGGCGCGGCATTCAACGTCGGTACAGTCTGCGACGGGTTGCTGCGTACCTGATGCACAAGGTCGGCAAAGGACGAACCGATTTCGTCGACGCGCTCGCCGAATCGGCGCACATCCCCGCCTTCCACCGGCACATACAGGTCACCGATCTGCGGGTTGGCATCGGCCGTCAGGGTGCGGTACTGCTGCTCGGCGAATGCATGATTTTTCTTGCCGGCGTCCGTGCGCAGGTGCAATGCGTAAATCTTGATCTGTTTGCCTAGCGCGGCCTGGCGCACTTCAGCTTCGTTCATCTGGGTGCTGCTCAATGGGTCGTTCTTGCGCAGCGAGCCGGCGTCGGTTACCAGCAGGATCAGACGTCCGCCGTAGCCCGACCAGTCCATGCCATTGACCGCCTGCATCACGCCGGCAAAGGCGTCTTCATTGAACGCATGGCTGGAGACGGACGTGGCCTTGACCTGTTGCGCCAGTTCCATGAAGCGTTGAGGGTCGCGGCCCTGATCCAGCGTCACCAGCGTTTTGGTCAGGTACTGAAGGCCGGGCGTTTTGGTGGTGTTGTTGCGAAAGCCCACCAGCCCGAAGCTGACGCTGTCCAGTTCACCGCGCTGGCCAATTTTTTCCTGCAGTTCATGCACCACATCGCGCACCCGGTCGATGTAGGGCTGCATCGACACGGAGGTGTCCACCACCAGCACCACTGCGGTACGGAACGCATCGGCGCTGACGGTTTTTCTGACCTCGTTGCCCGCAGTCTTCTGCGGCAGGTTGCCCGGATCGATCGAAGCCACGTTCAGCAACTGAACCGGTTGGCCGTTTTCATCGAAGCTTTCCCGCGACTCGAAAATCGGCAGCAGGTAAAACTGATCTTGCGGCACGGCACTAGCGGCCGGCTCCAGCGCCACCACCTGGGCATTATCATCAGGGTTTTTCTGCGCCGTGAGCAGCAGGTTTTTTGCCTTTGCAGGGTTCTCGATCAGCGTTTCCAGTTGCTCTGGCTGGCGCACGAACATCACCGGTGCCCGGCCTGAGCGCTCGGTGAACTTGAGCACCAGACTCTGCTTCCAGTCGCTGACCTGTTCGGCGGGCAACCAGCCCTCGCTACGCCCATCGGTGGCTGCGCCCACGCGCAGCCACGCACGGCCATCGATTGTTGTGCGCTGGTAGACATACAACACGGAAAACGCAGGCAATTCCTTGTCGGCCGTCGCGCCCGGCTCAGCGGCAAAGCGGGCGCCGGGCTTGCTCAGTACGCGTTGAAACAGGGTTTTCTTGCCGGGCATCAACAAGGGACGCTGGCCGCCATCGCTGTCTGGGGGTGATACAGAGGCGCTTGCCGAGGTGGCCTGGCCTGCGCGTACGGTCGTGGCCGCAGGCGGCGAAACAGGAGGCGTAACCGCAGCGTTCGTCGATGCCTTGATATCGGTTCTGGCCACCGGCGCATCCGCCCGCAAGAACCAGTAGCCGCCCACGCCAATGGCCGCCGCCACGGCAACCGCCAGCAGAGCCAACGGCAGAACGCGGCGTTTTTGAGGTTCCGGGGTTTTATCAAGGCTCAGGCCCGGGGCGGGTGGCAGCGTTGGCGCAGGAGGCTGCGGCGGACCGCTCGGAATGTCGATGGAAACCGGCGTCATTCCCGCCAGGTCGTCCTTCTCGACAGCAGGTTTTACCAGCGGCTGAAAGACCGTGCGTTCGGCGTCGTTGAGCGCCAGGGCGTCCAGTGCAACCAGCAACGCCTTGGCGTGCGGATACCGGTCAGCCGGGTCCTTGGCCAGCAAACGCGCGAGAACGTCCTGATAGCGGCCGTGATGAATCGGCAACTCGGGCAACGGCTCGGTCAGGTGAGCAAGCGCCGTGGACAAGGCATCGATACCGTTGAACGGCAGCTCTCCGACCAGAATCTCGTAGAGCACGACACCCAGCGCATAGAGATCGGCACGACCGTCGATATCCTGACCACGCGCCTGTTCGGGGCTCATGTAACTGGGCGTACCGACCGCGAAACCCGCCTGGGTGAACTGGGTACGGTCGTCGAGCGATTTGGCGATGCCGAAGTCGGACAGCACGGCATTGCCGTCGGCACGAAACAGGATGTTGGCGGGCTTGACGTCGCGGTGAACCAGCCCCTGCTCGTGGGCATAGCCCAGTGCCGAAGCGATCTGCCGGATGTACAACACGCCCTGCTCTGCGCTCAAGCCTGACGCTATACGCTCTTTGAGCGTGCCATTGGGCAGGTACTCCATGGCCATGTAGTACAGCTCATCGACGTTGCCGATGTCATGGATGGTGACGGTATGAGGATGAGACAGGCGCGCCAGCGTACGACCTTCGCGCAGGAAGCGCTCGCAGAAGCTCGGGTCAGCCGCCAGCGAAGCGGCCATGACCTTGAGCGCCACCTTGCGCTGCAGCGAACGCTGAGTCGCCAGGTAAACGGTCGCCATGGCGCCTTCACCAATTTCACCCTCTATGTCGAACCCGGGAATCTCTATGCGCATGTGTGTATTTTTCAACCGGCTTTAACGACGATGGCTGTAATGTTGTCCGGAGCACCCCGGGTCAGCCCCAGGTGCACCAGGCTGCGCACGACTTCGTAAGGATCCTTGTGGCCCAACACGTCACGAATTTCATGATCTTCGGCGGTTTTGGTCAGGCCATCGCTGCACAGCAGGTAGCTGTCGCCGGGCAGGATCTGCAGGCGGGCCATGGACAGTTCAAGCTGGTCCTGCACGCCAATGGCACGCGTGACAATATTGGCGCGAGGATGCACGCGAGCCTGGGCTTCATTGAGCAGGCCGCTGTCCATCAGGTCCTGCACATAGCTGTGGTCGCGCGAAATGCCGTCCAGCACGCCATCACGCAAGCGATACAGACGGCTGTCGCCAGCCCACAGACAAACACCCTCATCTTCACGCACGGCCATCACCACCACGGTGCTGCCCATGACGCTGACGCCACGATGATGTGTTTCTTCGCGCACCGTGGCATTGATTTCATCGAGGCGCAGGCGCAACTGCGCTGCGCAGGTGTCAAGCGCGGAGGCCAGTTGAATGCTGCGCAGGGTATCGACGATCAGGCTACTGACGTAGTCCCCGGCCGCATGCCCGCCCATGCCGTCGGCTACAACCCAGAGTCCATCCGCAGGCATCTCCAGAAACGCATCTTCATTGATCTGGCGAACCATGCCGACGTGGCTGAAGCTGGCCGATCTGTAGGTTATTTCAGCGGCTGGGTTCATCAGTGCTCAGCCCCCTTGCCCAACAAAAAACTGCCAAAGTCCGCAGCTGCGGGCAGCCCCTGACAACGCAGCAGGCCCGGCTCGATACACTCCGAGCCTTTGCCCCACCACAGGCTGCTGCCTTCACAGGCTCGTTCGACGAGCGCCGCAGCACGCGCTTGGGGCGTGACGCTGGCAAAACGCTGCAAGCCGGAAAACTCGCTGGTCGGCTCACGGAGTGACAAGGCGGGCGTACCCAGCGCCTGCAGGCCGGAGTCGAAGGATTCGAACGTCGTGTGCGGCTCAAGCGTGGCCAGCAGCAGTTCCTCGACTTGCTCGAACCAGTCATCCGCGCCGCCGATCAACGCACCGGGCGCATGTTCGCCTTCCAGCGTAAATGCCACGGTCAGCGGGAAATAACGTCCGACGCGGTCGATACTCGGCATCAAGACGCCCGCGACGGCATCCGGCCCGCATACACCCGCAGCCAGTACGAAGCGCCATAGCGGGCTGATCAGATAAGCATCGAGCCACTGGCCGCCCAACTGTTGCTGGCTGGCGAGCAGACCGGCAGCCAGCCAGTTGTCCCATGGCTGAATGAAACTCTGCGGCAGACCACGGCTGACAAAATCGCCCCGGCTCGCCAGTTTTCCGTAGAAACCCACCGTCGTCATAACCGCTCCGGCAGACTGAAACCGCTGAGTATTCGGCTCTTGAACGGGTTGAACGCGCTGTTGGCGCGCAGCTCGTACGAAATACTCGCACCGTCCACACGCAGACGCAGGTTGAAGCGGTCGGGCGAGTTGCCCGCGGTCAGGTCCGACTGCTCAAGCAGGCGAAACCAGGCCCAGGGGCCATCGAGCGTCACGCCCGAACGACCGCTGGCCGAAGGGGGTGAGATCGACAGCCGCACCACGCCGATGCTGCCTGGATTGGGCCACTGCATGGCGACCGGCCGGCTCGGCCCGTGGTCGTAGCTGATCTGCTGACCATCCAGGTCCAGCAGGAACTGGGTGATGGTTGCGTCCATCGCCACGGGCTTGAGTTCGAAACGTACGGTCGGCTGTGTGCCGCCAGAGCGGAAGAACGCATCACGGATGGCGCTCGCGCGCTGGAAGGTCTGCAGCACACCCGCATTAATGCCCAACTTCTGCGCCGCACCCGGCTGCCAGCGCCAGGTGCTCGCGGACGTATCGACATAAGGTTGCAGGTATTTGCGGAAATAGCTGTCCATCACGCCGCCCACGCCGAAGAACTGGCCGAAGTCATCCAGCGTCGCATCGCGTGCACTGCCAGGCGACATGGGATAGCGACCGCTGAGGGACTGGCGGTAGACGTTCACCACTTCGCTGACCCAGGCGGCGTTGAGCTGATTGCGCACGCCGCCCATCATCGTGTTGGTGGTGGAACTGACCACTGATTTGACCAGCCCCTGAACCAGCGGCGGCTGACGCTCCGCCGTCAGGCTGACTCGGGCAGCGGCCGCCGTTGCCTGATTCTTGGCTTCACCCAGCAAGGCATCGCCGCTGGCACCAACCATCGCACTGACTTGCACGTAAAGCGCATTCATATCGGACAGCAAAGCGTCGATGGCCGCAGGCTCGCCCTCGCCTTTGCTGACCAGGCTTTTGAGGTCGGCAAAGTGCGCGCTGACCGGATCCTGCGTGGCCGCCGGCGCTTGCACGGCTGCCGCCTGCTGCTGACCGAGAAGCGAGCCCAAACGCTGCTTGAGCTGATCGACATTGCCATCGACCTTCTGCCCCTGCGCTGCGAGAAGTTTTTCTTCCTCCTGCAGATCGGTTTCCCTGGCAACAGCCGCCAGCAACTTCTTCAATGGCGAGCTGGGGCCAGAGATCACCCGCAATACATCGGCCGCCTGCGCAACGCTGGTGATCGGCACAAAGTCGATGTCGGCCAGCAGCGCATCCCATTGGCGAACGTAGTCCTGAAAGTACAGACGCCGCACTTCGGCCGCGAGACTGGCAACGTCCTGCTGCTCGGCCTGATCGCGGCCCAGTACCCACTGTTCTTCTGCCAGCGTCGAGGCCTGATTCAGGCTACTGAGCAAAAAGCCTTCTCGATAACCCTTGGCGGTGAACAGCCCGCTGAGCGGTTCCGTCAACGGCTTGCCGCTCTTGCGACTGAACACCAGTGCCGCGTCCCGTCCGCCGGCCTCACTGATACGGAAATCCGGCACGCCATCGGGCAGCTTCTGACGCTTGACCCGATCGTAGACCCGCTGCGCTACCGGTAATTGTTGCAACTGGCGTCGCAAGTCGTCGATCAAGCGTTGATCCAGGCGGGCCTTGGGCGGATGCCGCTCGAACAGCGCCTGCAAATGCTTGCCCAGTGCGGCACGCTGCTCCGGCGGCAGGTCGCGAGGCAGGCTGCTGTCCCAGTCCAGCGCAATCCAGGCCTTGATGAAATCGGCGTCGTAATGCTCGTTATCGGCCAGCATCAGGTAAGCCTTCAGGCCTTCATACAGAAAGTCCGAAGAACCACCGCTCTGCAATTGTTCCTCAAGACGGGTGACCAGCCTTGGCGCGAACACAGCGATCAGCAGCTTGCGATAGACGCTGCCCGACTCGGCTTCAAGCATGTCGCCCTGATACAGCCCCGACCCTTGCGCCCAACCCGGCGGGTCACTGGCCAGATGCCGGACCGCATTGAGCAGCGGCAACACCGCCAGCACGTCGCGCTGGGCCGGGCTGAGGTTCTGCACGCTCTGTCCCAGCGGCGCGACTTTCTGGTCCACTTGCGCAATGTAAGCCTGGTTGGCGTTATAGCTCACGAGCCATAGCGCACCCACCAGCAACACCACGGCGACGGTCGCAGCCAGTACGCCACGGGCGATCCACTTGCGACGTCGCTCCACCTTGGGGTCGACGCCCATCAGGCCCTGCTCGGCAAACGCCACCGCCGTGAACAGGCGTTCGATGAAGTAACTGCGCCCGGTGCCGGTCTGACGTGCCAGTTGCTGGCGATCGAGGTTCATGCTCTGAGCCATCGAGCCGATCAGCCGGTCGATGGGGCTGCCTTCCTGCGTACCGCTGGTGAAATACACGCCGCGCAACAAGGCACGTTCTTCGAACGCGTTGGGCTTGAACACACCATCGAGAAAGCTTTGCAGTGATTGGCGCAGCGCAGCGAACTGCTGCGGGAAGCCATAAATCAGATCGCGCCGCGCCGGATCACGCTCCTGCTGCAGACGCTCCACCAGGCGCTCGTTAAGTCGAAGCTCCAGACCCGCGAATTCTTTCTGGAAGTCCTGCAGCGGGCCGTCCACACTCTTGCCGTCATCCAGCGCAAAGGTCATGCCCCAGACCTGCGCACGGTCTTCCTTGCTCAGCGCGTCGAAAAACTCCATGAAGCCAGGCACCAGATCCAGCTTGGTCAGCATCAGGTAGATCGGGAAGCGCACACCCAGTTGCGTGTGCAGCTCCTGAATACGCAAGCGAATAGCCGCCGCGTGGGCAGCACGTTCTGCGTCAGTGCCCAACAGCAGATCGGACAGGCTGATGGCAATGAACGCCCCGTCGATAGGGCGGCGCGAACGCTGGGTCTTGAGCAGATCGAGAAAGCCCAGCCAGGCCGCCTTGTCGACCTGGGCGTGACTGTCCTGAGTGGTGTAGCGACCTGCCGTATCGAGCAGCACCGCCTGATCGGTAAACCACCAGTCGCAATTGCGTGTACCGCCCACGCCGCGAATGGCGCCGGCACCCAACTGTGCCGCCAGCGGAAAATGCAGGCCGGAATTGACCAGCGCCGTGGTCTTGCCCGAACCCGGAGGGCCGATGATGACATACCACGGCAACTCGTACAGGTTACGACGCTGATCGCCGCCCAGCCGGGCTTTCTTGAGCAGCGTCAGCGCTTCGTCCATGCGCTGGCGCAGGGTCGCCAGTTCTTCCGCCGTCGCAACGCTGGCAGGGTCAGGCGCCGTCTCGGCGGCCAGGCTTTGCATCACAAGGGCGGCCTGGCGGCGGGCCTGAATGATGCGAAACACGCGGTAGCCGATCCAGGCTGCGAACAGCACGATGATCAGCGCCCAGCGACGTCCTTCGGGCACCAGCACTTCAAGCAGAGGACCGACGAACCAGATGATCAGACTCAGGGCAACAAGGCCCAGCAACGGGACGAGCCAGCGAATGACAAAACCGAAAAAAACCTTCACTCGACCCCCTCCGCCAACACAGTGATTTCAACCCGACGGTTCTTCGCCCGTCCTTCGGCAGTTGCATTGGAGCCCAAAGGCTCAGTATCGCTACGACCTTCTGCGGTGAAGCGTTGCGGCTGACCGGTCTTGGCGGCAAGAATCTGCAGCACCTGTTCGGCGCGAGCCTGGGACAAAGCCCAGTTGGACGGGAATCTCAAGGTTGCGATAGGCCGGTTGTCACTGTGGCCGGTCACACGCACATCGCCCTTGACCTTGCGAATGGCCTCGGCAATACGCAGCATCAACGGCTGGAAATCATCGACGATGGTGGCGCTGCCCGACGCGAACAGCTCGTCACCGCGAATGGTCACCACCGAGCGATCTACAGCATCTTCGACGGCCACTTTGCCAGCCTTGATTTCTTCGGCCAGAAAGCCCGCCAGACGCGGCCGTTCGATCAGCTTGGGCTGGACAACCGGCCGGTCGATGGACTGCACCGGAATCTCGCCCAGCGCGTGAATGTTCTTGAAGACCGGCTCTGCATCCGACGCCAGTTTCAGACGCAGAACGAACAACAACAGCAGCAACAGCGCCAGCCCGATGGCGACACCCACCCAAGGCGGCATGAACTGGGTCAGGCGGTCACGGGCCAGCGTCAGCCCGCGCCAGTGGGGCGACAGTTCTCGCTCATGTTCACCGCGCGCACTGCGAATCGCCGCGCTGGTGCGTTCCCGCAGGGCTTCAAGTTCACTGCGTCCGTTGTTCATCACCCGGTAGCGACCTTCGAACCCCAGGCACATACACAGGTACAAGAGCTCGAGCAGGTACAGCCGCTCGCGTGGGCTTTGCAGGCAATGGTCGAGCAACTGGAAGACCTTTTCACCGCCCCAGGCCTCGTTATGCACCGTAATCAGCAGGCTCTGCTTGCCCCACTCACTGGTGCTGCCCCACGGCGTGCTCATGACCGCTTCATCCAGCGCGGTGCACAACACGTAACGCCCCAGCAGCACTTCATTGCGCGCCACGCCGGCCGCCTCGGCCCGCTCCTCGAACTGACGCAGGTAGGCCAGCAGTTGCGCCCGCAGACTGGCAGGCGCGGGGTGTGCGATGGTATTGCGCAGCCGGGTCAGCAGCGCCAGCAACGGACCGGCAGCGCTTTCCAGCGGGTTGAGACCATGCGCCTGACCGCTCGCCAATGGCGCTGCCGCCATGCTCAGCGGGGGGGTCGGATCCGAGTTGCCGGTTGGCGCACTGCGCCCGCCCGGACGCGGCATGAACTGGGTACGATCACTGGCAGGTGGAGACGAACCGTCGTCGTTGGAATGCATCGCGACTTATCCTCGAATGGCCCAGAAGGCCAGGTTCAGCCCGGGGAATTCACCCGCAATGTGAAAGGCAAAACCGCCCGAATGCATCAGTTGCTTCCAGTGCTCACTGCCGCGGTCAAGCTCGTAGTACGTCGATCCGGCATGAAACGGGATCTGACGCGGAGCCACTGGCAGCGGCAACAGACCGATACCGGGCAGTTGCAGGTTGACCAGATCCCGGATGTGCTCCACCGAACCAATCTTGCTCTGTTGGCTGAAACGGCCGCGCAGAGTTTCGCTCGGGATGTCGGCGCGGACCACCAAAATGAAGCTGGCCGCGTCGATCAGGGTCTTGTCCGCCAGCATCGCCACATGAATGCCATAGGCCTTCTCGACAATCGGAATCGGCGTGGCCTTGCTGTCGATCAGCATCGACAGTGCTTCGCGCAAGGCATGCATGACCGGGGTGAAGCTGAGCGTCAGGTCGTCATGCTGATAACGGGGAAACTCTTCAGGGCGACGCGTGCTGGACGAGAAGGTCGCAAATTCACCCGCCAGGCTGACCAGCTCGCTGTAAAACCGTTCGGGGTGCAAAGGGCTCAACTGGCTGAGGTGGTTGATCAGCGGCTCAGCACGATTCACCAGTTGCAACAGCATGAAGTCGGCAATTTCCGAGGCGCCACCCGCGCCGGATGCGACGACTCGTCCGGCAAGCGCCTCACCACGCTGACGCAGCAGACCTTGCAGCTCGCTGCGAAAGGCTGTGAGCGGCCTGCTCGCTGCCACATCGAGGACCGGTGGAATGTAGCTGTCGTCCAGCACCAGCGCACGATCAGCGCGCTTTTCCTTGATCCGCACTACGCCAATGCTCGCGTAATCGGTCAGACCATCCTGAGCCGTCAACAAACGCAGGGCCCGGGAGCCAACGGCTACCGGCGCGCGGTTTTCAAAAGGTGCATTGTCATCACGCACTTCGCGGACCTGACTGCGATAGCGCGCGCCACCCAGCTCTTCGCCTTCATCGACAGTATCCCGAACGCCAGCGCGCTTGAGCGGCAGGGCCAGGTAGACGACGCCATCGCGCAGGCTGTCATCAATGTTCAACGGGCTGGGCGCCAGATCGTCATGGGGAATGCTGAACGGCGTGCCGTCAGGCAACAAGCCTCGTGCCGACACGATTGCCAGCTTGCCCTGCGCCAGCAGGCCCTGGTCGATCAACAGTTCGGAAAAGCCCCAAGCCCCCGCTGACAAAGGCCGGCTGCGTGCATCGATCAGGTTTTCCAGATAACGGTCATGCTGCTGGAAGTGCTGCGTTCCGATGAACATGCCTTCCGACCAGACCACTCGATTGTTCCAGGACATGGATACTCCGTTTGCCTATTGAGCCGGGCGGGATGGGTTGGCGACAACGTCAGTGCGCACGGCATGCACATCGAGGCTGATCTGATATTCGCTGGCTTGCCGCGCGGGTATGTCGAGCACCGCACGCCACTGGGCGCGGTCGATTTCCCGATAGCCGACCACAAGGCCGACATGACGCGTTGCAGAGTCCAGATGACGTACCACGCTCTGCAATTGGCCAGGCTGGATCAGGACTTCATCCTGATCGATCAGGTCGACGCCCAGCGTGGCAGTTGCCCGGTCGGCCAGCGCGAAATAGTCCGCACGCAAAAAAGACGCGGTGTTTTTCAATTCGTAGATCCGCACCCGTACAGGCGCGGCCTGACCCGAGGAGCCGGGATTCAACCCCGGGATCGCCTGAAAGTTGAGCGTGACGATGCTCTCCGTACCGGCCGCGGGCGCGTCCTTGGGAGCTTGCACATCCTTGGCACAGGCACTCAGCAGCAATACGGTGAGGGCTGCCGATACAACGCTGCGAAACATCCTTAATCCTCAATGCAGTTGTGGCTGTCTATGGGTCAAACCGGCCGCTCAGGAGCGACGTACGCGTGCACTGTGTTCCTCGTATGCACGACTGAATTCGCGCCCGAAAAGGTCTTGAAAGTCGTCTTCCGCTTCGCGCGAGATGCTGCTGTAGAGCGCGGTGAATTGCTGCCAGTACTGTGCCTGACGCGAACCGCTGAACAGGCTCGACAAGCCACTGGAAGGCGCACCCAGGCGCGCTTCCAGTTCGGCAGGCTCGAAACGCTTGAGCAAGTGTTTGATAGCGGCCTGCACGCCGGCCATGACCGCCAACTGGTGCGCGCGCAGGTCATCGAAACTGTCAGTCACAGCCTGCTCCGGCCCCATGAAAGCCTGATTACCGTGACGCAGGAGCAATAGCATCGCCTCGTCGGCATTCGGTGCAAACTTGAGCGGGTTGTTTTCCACAGGTCCGATCATGGTCTGTTGCATGCGAAATTCGGACTTTAGGCTACTGCGTGCACGCAACACGTCGATCAGACCCTCGACCATCAGCCGGTAACTGCGACCGATATCGTGCATCTGCGCCTCGGCCTGAGCATTGTCGATTCGCAACTGGTCGAGACCGGCACCGCGCAGAAAGGCTTGCAGTAAGTCAGGCTGCCCTGAAACCGAGGCCTGTACCTGATGCGGCTCAATCGCAGGGGGCGTGACAGGGGGTGGCGTCTGGACAGGCTCGGGTGCAACGGACACAGGCTCGATCACAACAGGCGTTACAGGCGCGGGTACGAAAGCCTCTTGAGGACGGGGTGCGGCAGGAGGCACCGAGGGTTTGGCGATATCCGCAAACGGATCCCAGTCATCAGGGATGAGCCCCGCTGCCGGAGCCGGAGCAGGCGCAGGCGCAGGCGATACAACGGGAACAGGTTTAGCCAGCGGTGCAGGCGCACGAAAATCGTGCTGTTCAGCCGGCACATGATCGGGTTGGGTGGGTGGCGCGATACTCGACGGAGAAAGGAAGTCGAACAGATCAGGAAAGGTGTCCTGAGCCGAGCCACCTTGAAACTGCGCGGTCACGGGCGGGCTGCTGAATGCGGATGAGGGCGAAGGCGTTGGCGCGGGAGCACTCTGGCGTCCCATCAGCGCTTCGAAACTGTTGGACGAGTCCACGCCTGCCGCACCGATATCGACCATCTGCACTGCGGAATCGATTCGTACCTGGATTTCGTATTCACCTATGCGAATGATCTCGCCATCGGCAAGCGGCTCGCTGTTTCCACGGCGCAAACGCACGCCCGCATTGACCAGTTCGACGCCATTGGTGCTGTAATCGGTCAGGTAATAGCGGCCGTCTTTATATTGAATGACGCAGTGTTTCTGGGAAACAAGCCGTTCCGGGTCAGGAAGTACCCAGTCATTCTCTTGACCACGGCCAATTGCCATCACCCCCATATCCATTGATTTTTCAGGACATTGCCCGGGGGTAATCTTGTGGTAACTAGTAATCGTCAAGCACAGCGACATCCTGCCTCCTTGCTTATATCGCACCCAAAGAACAACCGGATTAACGCAATAGAGAATCGCGACCTACACCGACGAAAAACGTTCAAAAATATTTGAATTATTTACTGTCATTAAAGCGCACGACTTTAAGCATAAACTTGCGGCGCTGATACGGCCCGTCCGGGAGTACCGTTCATCCTGACGTCCCCGTCACAACTGCACGAAACGGGCGTATCTTAACCTTGACAAGCGATATGTACTACACCAAAAATGCTCAACGCCATCATCAGCGTGATTTCATATTGATATCACACAGAGGCAGGCGCAACAAAGCTTGAAAAGTTGCTCATAGAAATTTCCTACCGCGCAGCACTACATCATCTGATTTGATAAGGAGATCGGTTTTGGTGGATGTTCCGTTGTTGCTGGCTGTCGTTTCCACGCACTTGCCTTGTGGCGAGGACCTGGAATATGACCCGGACTTTCTGCAGTTGGAGCGAGACGCCAAAGGCAAGCCCGAGCGCGCCATGGGTGACTCGGTGCAGCCCGCCGAACCGCCTCAATGGCGCGCGATCGAACAGTCGAGCGTGGCGCTTTTAAAGCGCAGCAAAGACTTGCGCATCACTCATTTCCTTATGCAAAGCGCGCTGGCCCTCGACGGGTTCGCGGGTGCGAGCAATGTGCTGACGCTCGTCAGCGAATTGCTCAAGCAGTACTGGGCAGACATCTACCCGCAGCTTGATGCCGATGATGACAATGATCCGACCGTCCGCATCAACGCACTGTCAGGCCTTGCCTGTGAAGCCAATGTGCAACTGTTGCGCGAAAGCCCACTGATCCGCTCCCGCGCCTTTGGCACGATCAGTCTGCGCGCGGCGCTCAACGCCAGTGGTCTGCAGATGTTTCACGACGAAACCCTGAGCAGCGAGACCCTGGCCGGCGCCATGCGCGACAGCGACCCCGAGCAACTCAGTGCCACTCGCACGGCATTGAGCGAGGCGCGCAATGCGGTCGACTTCATCGAGAGGTTCGTCTCCGAGCAGGTGGGTTCGGCGCAGGGCGTCGACCTGTCGGCCCTCAAGCAACCGCTCAGGCAGGCTATGCAGATTCTGGGCGAACACGCCCCCGCCAGCGTTGAAACCGATTCAGCCGCCACAACGCCTGCTGAAACGAATGACAGCTCTGCGCATGCGTTTTCTGCGCCCATTTCCGTCGCTGCCCGCTCGGCCGAAGACATCGCCAATCGCGACGACGTGCTGCGCAGCCTTGATCGAATTCTGAACTATTACAGCCGCCACGAGCCTTCCAGCCCGCTGCCGGTGCTGTTGAACCGAGCGAAGAATCTGGTGCATGCCGATTTCGAAACCATCGTGCGCAACCTGATTCCAGACGGTATGTCCCAGTTCGAAAACTTGCGCGGACCCGAGGCTGACTGACTTGCGCACGAAGTCTCAACCCGGATCACGCAATCCCGTTACCGGCAACGACCGATGACGCCAATACCGTCGCAGCAGCGACCAGGAGGAGCAACGTGGCGAAAACCAGTTCTCAGAAATTCATCGCGCGCAACCGCGCGCCTCGAGTTCAGATCGAATACGACGTGGAGCTTTACGGCGCCGAGAAGAAGGTCCAGTTACCTTTTGTCATGGGCGTCATGGCCGATCTGGCCGGCAAGCCGGCAGAGCCGCTGGCTCCGGTGGCTGATCGCAAGTTCCTGGAAATCGACGTCGACAACTTCGACTCGCGCCTGAAGGCCATGCAGCCGCGCGTGGCGTTCAACGTGCCCAACGAGCTGACCGGCGAAGGCAATATCAGCCTGGACATCACGTTCGAGAGCATGGATGACTTCAGCCCTGCGTCCGTTGCACGCAAGGTGGACTCGCTGAACAAGCTGCTTGAAGCGCGCACTCAGCTCGCGAACCTGCTGACCTATATGGACGGCAAGACCGGGGCTGAAGAAATCATCATGAAAGCCATCAAGGATCCCGCGCTGCTCCAGGCCCTGGCGAGTGCGCCAAAGCCTCAGGACTCCGAGCCCAACGCGTAATCAGGACCACAGATCATGACCGAATCGAGTCGCGAAAATCAGGTACAACAGGGCACCACTGAGCAAACCAGTGAGTTCGCCTCGTTGCTGCTGCAGGAATTCAAACCCAAGACCGAGCGTGCTCGCGAAGCGGTTGAAACCGCTGTGCGCACCCTGGCCGAACAGGCTCTGGCGCAAACCGACCTGGTGTCCAACGATGCGATCAAGTCGATCGAATCGATCATTGCCGCCATCGACGCCAAGCTCACCGCTCAAGTGAACCAGATCATCCACCACCAGGATTTCCAGCAAGTGGAAAGCGCTTGGCGTGGCCTGCATTATCTGGTGAACAACACTGAAAGCGACGAGCAATTGAAGATCCGCGTGCTCAACATCTCCAAACCGGAGCTGCACAAGACCCTGAAGAAATTCAAGGGCACGGCGTGGGACCAGAGCCCGATCTTCAAGAAAATGTACGAAGAAGAATACGGCCAGTTCGGCGGTGAACCCTACGGCTGCCTGGTGGGTGACTACTACTTCGATCAGTCGCCTCCTGACGTAGAGTTGCTGGGCGAACTGTCCAAGGTCTGCGCAGCCATGCACGCCCCTTTCATCGCCGCGGCATCGCCGACCGTGATGGGCATGGGGTCGTGGCAAGAGCTGTCGAACCCGCGTGATCTGACCAAAATCTTCACCACACCGGAGTACGCCGGCTGGCGTTCGCTGCGCGAATCGGAAGACTCGCGTTACATCGGCCTGACCATGCCGCGCTTCCTGGCGCGTTTGCCGTACGGCGCCAAAACCGATCCGGTGGAAGCCTTCGCCTTCGAAGAAAACACCGAAGGGGCCGACAGCGCCAAATACACGTGGGCCAACGCTGCCTACGCAATGGCCGTGAACATCAACCGTTCGTTCAAGCACTATGGCTGGTGCTCGCGTATTCGCGGTGTCGAATCGGGTGGTGAAGTCGAGAACCTGCCGGCTCACACCTTTCCGACCGACGATGGCGGCGTGGACATGAAGTGTCCGACCGAAATCGCGATCTCGGACCGTCGCGAAGCCGAACTGGCCAAGAACGGCTTCATGCCGCTGTTGCACAAGAAGAACACTGACTTTGCAGCGTTCATCGGCGCGCAGTCGTTGCAGAAGCCTGCCGAGTACGACGATCCGGATGCCACTGCGAACGCCAACCTGGCAGCCCGCCTGCCGTATCTGTTCGCGACATGCCGTTTCGCTCATTACCTCAAATGCATCGTGCGCGACAAGATCGGCTCGTTCAAAGAGAAGGACGAAATGCAGCGCTGGCTGCAGGACTGGATTCTCAATTACGTCGATGGCGATCCGGCGCACTCCACCGAAACCACCAAGGCCCAGCATCCACTGGCTGCGGCTGAAGTGGTGGTCGAGGACGTCGAGGGCAACCCGGGTTACTACAACTCACGTTTCTACCTGCGTCCGCACTATCAGCTTGAAGGCCTGACCGTATCACTGCGTCTGGTCTCCAAGCTGCCGTCGGCCAAAGGCGCCTGACATCGTCGGGGCATGAGGTCGGGCTGCTGGCTGGTTACGACGTCACGCACTGACCGGTTTCGCGAGTGCACTCCACTCGATCGCGGGCACGCCGTGCGCCCATGGGGGCGCGCGGCCAGTCAACAGAACAGTGGTTCACACCACATCAGGAGAGAACATGGCTGTCGATATCTTTATCAAGATCGGTGACATCAAGGGCGAGTCCAGGGACGAGAGCCATAAAGATGAAATCGATGTACTGAACTGGAGCTGGGGCATGTCCCAGACCGGCAACATGCACACCGGCACCGGTGGCGGCGCGGGCAAAGTCAGTATTCAGGATCTGTCGATCACCAAGTACGTCGACAAATCCACTCCGAACCTGATGATGCATTGCTCCAGCGGCAAGCACATCGACAAGGTCAAGCTCACCGTGCGCAAGGCCGGTGGCGAAAAGCCGGTTGAGTACCTGATCATCAACCTGGAAGAGGTGCTGATCACTTCCCTGAGCACCGGCGGCTCGGGCAGTGATGATCGCCTGATCGAAAACGTCACGCTGAACTTCGCTCAGGTTCTGGTCGATTATCAGCCTCAGAAAGCCGACGGCACCAAAGAAGGTGGTCCGGTCAAATACGGCTGGAACATCCGCTCCAACACCAAGCGTTGAGTACTGGCGCTCCCGGTCCTGTCGGCCGGGAGCGCTCGGTTGGTAACTTCATGCCTAGCGGTAACTGAACCATGGCCAAGCCTTCGTTTGTCAGTTTGTGGAACGAATATCTCAAGATATGGGCAACGTTCGAACAGGGAAAACCTTGCGACGGGCCTTGGGAAAACCAGTGCGCCATACGCATGAGCTACACGCTGAATGCGGACAGGACCATCAAAGTCAACAAGTCCACCTACACCGAGCCCAAGTGCAAGCATGAACATGCGCGCGGGGCCGAATCACTGGCCAACTGGCTGTGGAAACATCATCTGGGGCGTCCACTCATCCTCGGTGGCACGGCTCAGGACCGGCTGAAGCTCAAAGACAAGACCGGCATTGTTTTTTTCAAGGACTGCTTCGCACAATCGGGCCAGTCCGCAGACGCCAGGACCGGCGATCACATCGACCTCTGGAAATACGGACTGACCGCGGGCCGTTACGACGATCCCCGGCACATGGCCCGGCAGATCTGGTTCTGGGAGCTGGCATGAGCCTGTTTTTTCGCGCGCCATTGTTGTTGAGCGGCCTGCTGGCCAGCCTGTGCGCCTGCGCGCAGGCACCGGCCACACCGACGTCTGCCAATGACTATCCGGTGCAGGTCAGCCTGGCCGGAAAAACCTACACGCTGGGGAACGACGAGCAGCGCTGCACCCTGCTCAAACCGGACCACAGCGTATTGCCGCTGGACATGCCATGGCCCTGCCATTTCAGCATCGGCAGCGACGGCAAGGCGCATGTCGAGACCTATAACAATGTACCGATCGTGATCGTGCTGCATGTCGAACCCATCGCGCAGAACAGCCTTGAGTGCCGCTCCGAATACCGCGCCATACGCCTCAACAAAGAACAGCTCGAACCTTCGGTCACTGCCCGGAGCGCCAGTTGTCTGCGTGGCAGCGGAGATCGGAAAGACTACACAGCGCTGTTTGACTGGTGAACGACCTGACCCTGCGCGAGCGCCTGCAACCTTCGTTGCTGGACCGCCTGACCGACGATGAACCGGGCAATCCGCAGGAAAGCCCGGACAAGCGCGTGTTGTCGTTGAACCAGCTCAAGGCGTCAGTGCTGCGCGATCTGGCGTGGCTGCTGAACACCACATCGCTGCTGGACGCCGACGCTACGCTGCATACCCCGGCGGGCACATCGGTGATCAATTACGGCCTGCCGGCACTGGCGGGAAACAGCGCGTCGAGTGTCGATGTGAGCCTGCTCGAGAGCCTGATACACCGCGCCATCGTCACATTCGAACCACGCATTCTGCCCCATACCTTGCACGTGAAAGCCCATGTCGGTCGAGATGAAATGAACCATAACGCCATGAGCTTCGAAATCCAGGGCGACCTGTGGGCACAACCTGTTCCCTTGCCGTTGCTGCTGCGCACCGAGCTTGATCTGGAGTCCGGGCATGTGCGGGTGATGCCCGCCGAGCAGAGGCGACGCCCATGAATCCGCGCCTGCTGGGCCTGTACAACCAGGAATTGCAGCACATTCGCGAGAGTGCTGCCGAGTTCGCCAAGGAGTACCCGAAGATCGCCGGGCGCCTGACCTTGTCGGGTCTGGACTGCGCAGACCCTTACGTCGAGCGACTGCTCGAAGGCTTCGCCTACCTCACCGCACGCGTACAGCTGAAACTGGACGCCGAGTACCCGACCTTCACCCACAACCTGCTGGAAATCGCCTATCCGCATTACCTCGCACCCACGCCGTCGATGACCGTGGTGCAAATGCAGACCGACCCGAACGAGGGTTCGTTAAGCGACGGCTTCACCCTGCCCCGCGACAGCGTAATGCGTGCCAGCCTCGGGCGCGACTCGCAGACGCCCTGCGAATACCGCACCTCCCATGAGGTCGCGCTGTGGCCGCTGCAAGTCACCCAGGCCGATTATTTTGGCAACCCCTCGACTGTGCTCGGACGTCTGGCCGCCAGCGAACCCAAGGCCAAGGCTGCTCTGCGCATCACATTACGCACTGGGGCGGAACTGACATTCGACAAGCTGGCGCTGGATAACCTGCCACTGTATCTGCACGGCGCCGACGAACAGCCGTTCCGTCTTTATGAGCAACTGCTGGGCAATACCTGTGCAGTGTTCGTGCGTCAACCGGGCGCTGACTGGGTCGAGCGTCTGCCCGCCGATGCTCTGAAACCCTGCGGTTTCGATGATCGTGAAGCAGCGCTGCCCGTGGTTCCTCAGGCTTTTCAGGGCTATCGGCTGCTGCAGGAGTACTTCGCCCTGCCCCAGCGCTATCTGTTCGTCGACTTCACGTGCCTGAGCCGCGCAGTACAGCGGTGCGCAGGTCAGGAACTGGAGCTGATCGTCCTGTTCAACAGCTTCGATCAGAATCTGGAAAGCAGCATTGGCGCAGAGCAGTTCGTCCCGTTCTGCACACCTGCGATCAACCTGTTCCCGCGTCGCCTGGACCGCATCCATCTGTCCGATCGTGTCCATGAACACCACGCCATTGCCGACCGTACCCGACCGATGGATTTCGAGATTCATTCGCTCAAGAGCGTGACCGGTCATGGCACAGGTCCGCACCAGCCGTTTCTGCCGTTCTATGCCGTGCGCGACCCGTCACGCTATGGCCACGACAAGGCCTATTACATCCTGCGCCGCGAACCACGCGTGCTGTCCAGCGAGCAGCGGCGCAACGGCACGCGCTCGAACTACGTGGGCAGCGAGACGTTCATCAGCCTGGTCGACAGTCAGCAGGCCCCCTATCGCCATGACTTGCGACAGTTGGGCTTGAGTGCGCTGTGCACCAACCGCGACCTGCCGCTTTTCATGAGCGTGGGCAGCGGCAAGACCGATTTCACGCTCGCCGACAGTGCGCCGGTCTCCGCCATTCGCTGCCTGGCCGGCCCTAGCCGCCCGCGTGCCAGTCACGCGCACGACAACAAGGCCTGGCGGTTGATCAGTCAGTTGTCACTCAATTACCTGTCTCTGAGCGAGCAGGGTCAGGGTGCCGCAGCTTTGCGCGAACTGCTGCGGCTGTACGGCGACGATAACGATGCAGCGCTGCAATTGCAGATAGAGGGCTTGCGCGAGGTCAGCAGCAAACCCTGCACCCGCCGCCTGCCGATGCCAGGACCTATCGTGTTCGGGCGTGGCCTGGAGATCACTCTGGAGTTTGACGAGAACGCTTTTCGCGGCACCGGCGTATTTCTGCTGGGCGCCGTGTTCGAGCGTTTCCTGACACGTTATGTGTCGATCAATAGCTTTACCGAGACGGTGTTACGTACCACCGAACGCGGCGAGATCATGCGATGGAAAGCCAAACCCGGACGCCGTCCGACCCTTTGAACACATTGACGGCGATGCAGAGCGAGCCCTGGGAATATGATTTTTTCCAGGCATTGCGCCGTATCGAGTGCGAAGCACCGGACCTGCCCAGGTTAGGCCACTCCGTGCGCCTGGCCGACGACCCGTTGCGCCTGGGTCAGCAGCCTGAAAGCGCTTTCGCGCCCTCGACGCTGGCATCGATGACGCCGCCCGGCGACGGCAAACCGGCACGCCTGGAACAGTTTTTCTTCGGCCTGGGCGGCCCCAATGGGCCGTTGCCGCTGCACATCACCGAGTATGTGCGCGAACGTCAGCGCAACAACGCCGACAGCGCCAGCAAGCGTTTTCTGGACGTGTTCCATCATCGCCTGCTGAGCCTGTTCTACCGGGCATGGGCCGAAGCACGCCCTACCGTCAGCCATGATCGGCCGGACGATGATTACTGGTCAGCACGCCTTGCGGCGCTGAGCGGGCGCGGTATGTCGAGCCTGCTTGAACAAGGGCTGATCGCCGACACGGCCAAACTGCATTTCAGCGGTCACCTCGCAGCACAGACCCGCTACCCGGATGGCCTGCGGGCCATTCTGTCCGAATATTTCGGCCTGCCGGTGCAGATCGAGGAGTACGTCGGTCAGTGGCTCGAACTACCCGAGCGCAGCCGCGTTGGCGTGAGCTCGAATCAGTTGGGCGTCGATTTCTGTCTGGGCAGCCACGTCTGGGATCGCCAGCACAAATTCCGCATTTGCCTGGGCCCGCTCAAGCTGGACGACTACATGAGCATGTTGCCCGATGGTCAGTCGTTCAAGGAGCTGGTGGCCTGGGTCGCCGAGTACCTGGGGCACGAGCTGGACTGGGATCTGAATCTGATCCTCGAACAGCCCCAAATCCCCGCCTTTCAACTCAACGGACGTCAACGGCTGGGCTTCAACACCTGGCTCGGCCAACCCGACAAAGATGCCAAAGACCTGGTTCTGGACCGGCATTACGCCGAGCAGACCACGCCAGCACACACATCAAGGAGCAGTAAACATGGGTGAGATCAGTCGCGCCGCGCTGTTTGGCAAACTCAACAGCGTGGCTTACAAGGCCATCGAAGCCGCCACGGTCTTCTGCAAATTGCGGGGTAATCCGTATGTCGAACTGGCGCACTGGTTTCATCAACTGTTG
This sequence comes from Pseudomonas sp. AC016, assembly GCF_979253365.1. Lineage (NCBI taxonomy): Bacteria > Pseudomonadati > Pseudomonadota > Gammaproteobacteria > Pseudomonadales > Pseudomonadaceae > Pseudomonas > Pseudomonas sp. AC016. Next base: position 3,413,734 of record NZ_CEEDCC010000001.1, on the reverse strand, counting down.
CAGCTCCAGGACTCGGACCTGCACCGCATCATCCGCCAGTTCAACGTCGAACCCGCACGCCTGGCCCGCGATCTGACCGAAGCGCTGGATCGACTGCCGCGCGGCTCGACGTCAATCACCGACCTGTCATCTCACGTCGAAGAAGCCGTTGAGCGTGGCTGGGTATACGGCAGCCTGATGTTCGGTGAAAGCCAGGTACGTACCGGTTATCTGGTACTCGGCATTCTCAAGACCCCAAGCCTGCGCCACGCGTTGCTGGGGCTGTCGTCCGAATTCGACAAGGTGAAAGCCGAAACCCTGAGCGAACGCTTCGATGAATACGTGGGCGACTCGCCGGAAAACGCCTTGAGCGCCAGCGACGGTTTCAATGCCGGCGCCGTACCGGGCGAGGCCAGCGGCGCCATGTCGCCCAGCGCGATGGGCAAGCAGGAAGCGCTGAAGAAATTCACCGTTGACCTGACCGAACAGGCGCGTACCGGCAAGCTGGACCCCATCGTGGGCCGTGATGAAGAGATCCGTCAAATGGTGGATATTCTGATGCGTCGTCGCCAGAACAACCCCATCCTGACAGGCGAAGCCGGGGTCGGTAAAACCGCCGTGGTCGAAGGTTTTGCGCTGCGCATCGTCGCTGGCGATGTACCGCCCGCACTCAAGGACGTCGAGCTACGCAGTCTGGATGTCGGCCTTCTGCAGGCAGGCGCCAGCATGAAAGGTGAATTCGAACAGCGTCTGCGTCAGGTGATCGAGGACGTGCAGGCATCACCCAAGCCGATCATTCTGTTTATCGACGAAGCCCACACACTGGTCGGCGCCGGTGGTGCGGCAGGCACGGGAGATGCCGCCAACCTGCTCAAGCCCGCGCTCGCACGAGGTACCCTGCGCACCGTAGCGGCGACCACATGGGCGGAGTACAAGAAACACATCGAGAAAGACCCTGCGCTGACCCGACGCTTTCAAGTGGTGCAGGTTGCCGAACCTTCAGAGGACAAGGCGTTGCTGATGATGCGCGGCGTGGCCTCGACCATGGAGCAGCATCATCAGGTACAGATTCTGGACGAAGCGCTGGAGGCATCGGTAAAGCTGTCTCACCGGTATATTCCGGCGCGCCAGCTGCCGGATAAATCGGTGAGTCTGCTGGACACCGCCTGCGCCCGCGTTGCCGTCAGCCTGCACGCGGTTCCAGCCGAAGTGGACGACAGCCGTCGACGCATCGAAGCGCTGGAAACCGAGCTGCAGATCATTGCCCGCGAACACGCCATCGGTATCGTGACGGGCACTCGTCAGGCACACAGCCAGACATTGCTCGATGCCGAGCGCTTACGTCTGACCGAACTGGAAACACGCTGGGCTGACGAAAAGGCACTGGTCGACGAACTGCTCGCCCTGCGTGCGCAATTGCGCGACAGCGTCGGCGTTGTCGACAGCGATGTCGTGAGCGAGCAAGGCCAGGCCCTGCGCGAACAACTGATCGACCTGCAAAAGCGTCTCAGCGATCTGCAAGGCGAGAACCCGTTGATTCTGCCGACCGTGGATTATCAGGCCGTCGCTTCGGTGGTTGCCGACTGGACCGGCATTCCGGTGGGTCGCATGGCCCGCAACGAACTGGAAACCGTGCTCAACCTCGACAAGCATCTGAAGAAGCGCATCATCGGCCAGGACCATGCCCTGCAAATGATTGCCAAGCGTATTCAGACTTCCCGCGCCGGACTGGACAACCCGAGCAAGCCGATCGGCGTCTTCATGCTGGCGGGCACCTCGGGTGTGGGTAAGACCGAAACCGCGCTGGCACTGGCCGAGGCCATGTACGGCGGCGAACAGAATGTCATCACCATCAACATGAGCGAATTTCAGGAAGCGCACACGGTTTCGACGCTCAAGGGCGCGCCACCGGGCTACGTGGGTTATGGCGAAGGCGGCGTGCTGACCGAAGCCGTGCGTCGCAAGCCGTACAGCGTCGTGCTGCTGGATGAAGTGGAAAAAGCGCACCCTGATGTGCACGAAATCTTCTTCCAGGTCTTCGACAAGGGCGTGATGGAAGACGGCGAAGGTCGCGTGATCGACTTCAAGAACACGCTGATCCTGCTGACCACCAACGCTGGCACCGAGCTGATTTCACACCTGTGCAAGGACGCGCTGAACGTCCCGGACCCTGAAGACATCGCCAAGGCGCTGCGCCAGCCATTGCTGGAAATATTCCCTCCAGCCCTGCTCGGCCGACTGGTCACCATTCCGTATTACCCGCTCAGCGACACCATGCTCAAGGCGATCACCGTTCTGCAACTGAACCGCATCAAGAAACGTGTGGAGAGCACCCACAAGGTCGCATTCGATTACGACGAGGCCGTCGTCGATCTGATCGTGTCGCGCTGCACCGAAACCGAAAGTGGTGGACGCATGATCGACACCATTCTCACCAACACATTGCTGCCGGACATGAGCCGCGAATTCCTCACCCGCATGCTGGAAGGCAAGGCGCTGGCCGGTGTGCGCATCAGCCAGCGCGATAACGAATTGCACTACGAGTTCAGCGATGCAGCGGCCTGACGCCAGGCACCTGCTCCGGGTGAACATTGAACAGGGCTGCTCATGAATTTCCAGCAACTCACCCGTCTGGCACAGGTCACCAGCCCGCTCGGCCCGGATGTGCTGCTGCTCAAGGAAATGAGCGGCGGCGACGAACTGGGTCGGTTGTTCAACTATGACCTGCAATTGACGTCCGTCGACGGCTCGCTGGACCTCAACCAGTTGCTCGGCAAGCCCATGAGCCTGTCGCTGCAACTGGACGGCGGCGCGCAGCGCTATTTTCATGGCATCGTCGCGCGCTGCAGCCAGAACGTGACCCGCGATCAGTTCGCCAGTTATCAGGTCACGCTGCGGCCTTGGCTGTGGCTGCTGACCCGCACGTCCGACTGCCGCATTTTCCAGAACCTGACGATCCCGCAGATCATCAAGCAGGTGTTCCGGGACCTCGGTTTTTCGGATTTCGAAGACGCCCTCAGCCGCCCGTACCGCGAGTGGGAATACTGCGTGCAGTACCGCGAGAGCAGCTTCGACTTCGTCAGTCGCCTGATGGAACAGGAAGGCATCTACTACTTCTTCCGGCACGAAAAAGATCGTCACGTGCTGGTGCTGGCCGATGCCTACGGCGCCCATCAACCGGCGCCCGGCTATGAGTCGGTGCCCTACTTTCCGCCCGATGGGCAGCATCGCGAGCGCGATCACATCAATGACTGGCGGCTGGCGCAGGAAGTCCAGCCCGGTTCGCTGGAGCTCAACGACTATGACTTCCAGCGCCCCAGCGCCAGCATCGACGTACGTTCAGCCATGCCACGTCCGCACACGGCGGGTGACTATCCGCTGTACGACTATCCCGGCACCTACGTGCAGAGCCAGGACGGCGAGCATTACGCCCGCACCCGACTTGAAGCGCTGCAAAGCCTGCACGAACGCATCGAACTGAGCGGCAACGCCCGCGGCCTGGGGGCCGGGCATCTGTTCAGCCTGACCGGCTTCGGCCGACAGGACCAGAACCGCGAATACCTGATCGTCGGCGCCCGCTACTACGTCGCTCAGGAAAGCCTGGAAAGCGGCGGTTCGGGCGGGGGCGCGCAGTTCGAACTCGGCCTGAGCTGCATCGACGCGCAGCAGAGCTTCCGGCCGCTGGCCAACACCCAGCGTCCCATCGTCAAAGGACCGCAGACTGCGCTCGTGGTCGGTCCTGCCGGAGAAGAAATCTGGACCGACCAGTTTGGCCGGGTGAAGGTGCATTTCTATTGGGACCGCCACGACCAGTCCAACGAAAACAGCTCATGCTGGATTCGCGTGTCACAGGCATGGGCCGGCAAGAACTGGGGCTCGATGCAGATCCCGCGCATCGGTCAGGAAGTGATCGTCAGCTTTCTGGAAGGCGACCCGGACCGCCCGATCATCACCGGCCGCGTGTACAACGCCGAACAGACCGTGCCTTACGACCTGCCCGCCAACGCGACTCAGAGCGGCATGAAAAGCCGCTCCAGCAAAGGCGGTACACCGGCGAACTTCAACGAAATCCGCATGGAAGACAAGAAAGGCGCGGAGCAGTTGTACATCCATGCCGAGCGTAATCAGGACATTCTCGTCGAGAACGATGAAACCCACTGGGTCGGCCACGACCGCAGTAAGACCATCGATAACGACGAAACCGTACACGTCAAACACGACCGTACGGAAACCGTTGATAACAACGAAACCATCACTGTCCATGCCAACCGCAGTAAAACGGTGGATCGCAATGAAACCGTTAAAATTGGCATGAACAAGTCGGAAACCATTCTCATGGCGTCCCTACAGAATGTCGGCCTGGGGCGCTTGGAAAACGTGGGGCTGGGCTACAGCCTCAACGTCGGCATGGCGATGAATACCTTTGTGGGCCTTAGCCAGACCACTCAGGTGATCAAAAAGAAAACATTGTCGGTGGGTGAAAGCTACACGTTGAGCGTGGGCGCAAAGGATGACGGCTCGACCATTACGCTCGACGGGAAGAGCATTCAATTGGGCAGCAAAACCATTGAGGTGATCGCAGATCAGGAAATCCGTCTCACCTGCGGACAGAGCACCATTCGCATCACCCCCTCCGAAATAGAGATTCTTTCGCCCAATGTCGATATCAACTGTTAGTCCAGTCGCTGCTGCTTTCCCTGCTTTGGGCACGGTGCTTGAAGGGTTGAGCCGATTGCACGTGGCAGGGAGATCGATATGAGCGGCCTTCCCGTTTCACATGTAGGAGAAAAGGTTTCAGGAGGCGTCATCGCGACCGGGTCGCCCACGGTGCATGTGGGCAGCTCAGGCGTTGGCATGGCCGACCGCGTTTCCGCCTGCGTGCCGAACGTCGGTCAGCCGGTCAATCCAATGCTGGGCTGCAAATTGCTGCCCGAAGAAGTGGATTTTGCTCTCGCAGCGCCGGACACGCTAAGTTTTGGGCGCGGTTATCTGTCCAGCAACCCGCGCATAGGAAAGCTGGGACAAGGATGGTGGCTACCGGGCGAAAGCATGGTGCTGGAACTGGACGCTGATACCTGCGTGCTGATCGACGCCCAAGGGCGGCGAATCACGTTTCCGGCGCTGACGCCAGGCAAGGAGTTGTACTCCGGGAGTGAGCAATTGTGGCTGCGTCGAGGAGGCATCCAATCCGAAGCGCAATCACTCCCCGCCTGGAAAGGACGCTGGGCGGCTGTTCCGACTGAACTGCAATGCCATGAGGGTGCGGTAGTCTTACTGGCCGACAGTAGCTATCTCTGCTTCATGCAGCAACCTGACGGCATCTGGCGCTTGCATTTGACATTCGGGCGCAATGGCTACCGAACCGAATTCGGCTGGAGCCGTCGTGGTTTTCTCACCAGCATCCGCGACAGTGCCGGGCGCAGTTACGTGCTGGTGTATCAGCATGCCTGCGACCCCCGGCCCGGCGATGATGGCATCCGGCTGTGTGGCGTGATTCTGGCCAACCTGGACGGCCCGGTACCCGAGCATTTCGACCCTCAAACTTATGGTCACGACTGGCTGGTTCGCTATCAATTCAACGAAGCGGGCGACCTCATCGCAGTACGCGACCGGGCGGGCGAGATCGTGCGGGTGTTCGCCTGGAACAATCACATCATGATTGCCCACGGTGAACCGGGTGGTCAGGAAGTGCGTTATGCCTGGGATGTTCACGGTCCTGAAGGTCGGGTGATCAAGCAAAGCGAGGCGGACGGCCTTGTTCGCGAGTTTCGCTATAACGCCGACGCAACCGACGTGGTCGACAATCTGGGACGCGTTGAGCGCTACGAGTTCAGCGGTGAGGCCGGACAACGACGCTGGACCGCGCTGGTTCGTGCCGATGGCAGCCGCACTGAGTTCGAATACGACTTGTTCGGTCGCCTGGTTCTCATGCGCGATCCACTGGGACGCGAAACGCGTCGGCGGCTGGATGGTCAAGGTAGGCTGCTTGAAGAACTGTCACCCGGCAAACGTCGCTACTGCAAAACCCTGGATGAGGAAACCGGCCAGCTCAAGGCCTTGCTCGACACGATGGGGCGTCAATGGACGTTCACGCGTGACGAGCGCGGCAACATGGTGAGTGTCGTTGCGCCCAACGACACGACCCGTTACCACTATGACGACCCTGCCCTGCCTGACAGGCCCACGCGAATCATCGACAGCAAAGGCGGCGTGAAAACGCTGCAGTGGAATCGCCTCGGCCTGCCCGTCAGTGTCACTGACTGCTCCTCCCAGACTCGACGCTATGAGTACGATGGCGAAGGCCGGGTGATTGCCGAGACGGACCCGACCGGACAAGTGTCTCGTACGCAGTACGACCTGCTTGGCCAGGTCATCGGCCTGAGCTTCGCTGACGGCGCCAGCTTCGTGTACCGATACGATGCCCAGGGTCGGCAAACCCACATGACGGACAACCAAGGGCATTGCACACAGTTTTTCTGGGACCGGAACGGACGTCTTCTGCGAGCCAGCGATGCGGCAGGATATGAGTTGCGCTACCTCTATGACGAGGCTGGGCGTCTGTGCAGTACCACCAATCAGAACGGCGTACAGGCACGCTTTACCTACGACATGCTTGATCGTCTCATCGAAGAAATCGGCTTCGACGGACGTCGCCAGCAGTATCGCTATAACCTGGCTGATGAACTGATCATGCGCATCGATGCTGATCAGGGTGAAACGCACTACCGGCACGATCTCGACGGACGCCTGCTCAGCACCACTTATCCTGCCACTCAAGGCGCAGCAGCTTTCATCGAACAGTATGACTGGATGCCAGATGGACGATTGGCAGCGGTCCGGAACTCTGAGTGCGAAGTACGCTTTGTCTACGATGAAGCAGGCAATCTGTGCTTGGAAAATCAGGTGCATGCCGATGGCTGGGTTTACGCCGTCGAACACCAACATGATTCGCTGGGCGTACGCGAGAGCAGCCGATATGGCGACGCGCCTGTAGTGAACTGGCTGACTTACGGGTCGGGGCATCTGCATGGCGTTGTGGCCGCCCATGTCGAGATCGGCTTCGAACGTGACGCGCTGCATCGCGAGCGTTGCCGGGACGCACGACTCAAGGGCGGGCCGGACACGCTGTTCAATCTGCAACGTGAGTACGATCCTACCGGCCGCCTGGTGCAAAGCCACCTGAAGCTGGCAGCCACTGAAGCGTGGAAGCGCGCTTACCGTTATGACCGTCTGGGCCAATTGATGCAGGTCGTCGACAACCAGCACCCGGACCTTCGCTATGCCTACGACCTCAGCGGCGCAATGGTGGCCAGCCAACGGGGCAACGCTCCTGAGCGGCGCTATCGTTTCGATCCGGCCGGTAACCGGCTCGATACGGATGATGAAGAGTCGGCCCAGCGCCAGACCTACTATGAACACAACGAGCTCTATCGCTCGGGTTATACCGGCTCCAGTCATGACGCCACTCAGCTGAATCTGGCTGCACAGCGTTGGGCAGGCAATCGGATAGAAACCTTCCGGGGCAGCACTTACCGCTACGACGCCGTTGGAAACCTGACCGAGCGCACCGACCCTGATGGCAGCCGACTGAGGTTGACGTACGACGGCGCGCAGCGACTGGTACGCCTTAAAAGACAGCGCCCGGATGGTATACGTGTAGAGGCTAATTATCGCTACGACGCCTTGTCCCGGCGGATAGCCAAAACTGTTCGTGTGGGCGAGGCACTGAGTCTGGTGCGCTACGGCTGGGACGGCGGGCGTCAGTGTGCCGAGGCGTTTGACGGGATGTTGCGCACAACCGTGCATGAACCGGACAGCTTTGTGCCTTTGCTGCGTTTAGAGCAGCATTGCGAACCCGATAGTCCCGACTTGCTGGCCGTTCGTAAAGACATGGCTGCAGCGGGCGAGCCGTTGCCGGCGCAATGTCGTCCCGAGTTGGGCGAGCCCATTTTCAGCTTCTTCCACACCGACCATATCGGTACGCCGCTGCAGCTAAGCGATGAACACGGCCGGGTCACCTGGCAGGCAAGGCCCGACGACTGGCGTGCGGTTGCACATGAGCAAGGTTCCACTGACCAGCCGATCCGCTTTCAGGGTCAGTACCACGACGAAGAAAGCGGGCTGTACTACAACCATCATCGCTACTACCTGCCGGATATCGGCCGTTACGCCAGCCAGGACCCGGTTGGTTTCAGGAGCGGGCCGAACGCTTATAGCTATGCATTGAACATTCCTACCATTGCCTATGATCCGAGCGGGCTTTTTGTGCCCCTAGTGTTCCTTGGCGGCCTACTGCTCAAGGCCGCAATCGGTGCGACCATTGATGCCAGCCTGCAGGCGGGACCTCAGATTTTGGGGCAGATAAAAGACAACTGGGACGAAGGTCATTTTCTGCTGGATATCAAATGGCGGTGTATTGATATCGACATGGGTTCGATTGGAGTTTCGGCTGCAGCGGGTGCAGTCGCGCCTAGCATGATTGCCGGAGGCAAGAGTGTGTACAAATCGGCTAAAGCGCTTAAAACGCTTTCAGGTCAAGCAGCCAACACAGCCAACAGAGCGGCAAAACTGGCCGCCCGTAAGGCCGCGCACAAAGACACCATCAAAAGTATCGTCGCTACCCAAGCGGGATGGCAAGCAGCCAAGGCAGTCGGTAAATGCGTGTTCCAGCAGCCAGAAAAGGAGTGCGAATAATCATGATTAAACAGTTTCTATTCATTTTTTTGCTAGGCATTCCCTTTGCCTGTCTTTACTACGCGTTGGAAAATTATTTACCGAATTCCTGGATCCCTGCTGTAACAGTCATGGTCCTGATGGTGATTGCAAGAGCGGGCTTGTACCTCTATCGCCGCTCCAAGGGCATAAAAGACCCGTGGCTTAATGAATGAGCGCTCCGACTACACGCCCCTTTTCGCAAAAAGCATCAGAAAACATGAGCAGGCTCTTGCAGCGGGTATGCAAGCAATCAGGCAGACGAGAGGCAAGGGGATCAACGAAGCGTGATAAAAGAACTCATGATCATCTTCGGCTGGGGTCTGGTTATCGTATGCCTCATCCATTTTCTGGAGAAATACCTTGGTGAGACATGGCTCATGGTGCTTATCAGTGTTGCGGTGATTGTCGCCTTGCGCACCGGTTTGTACCTCTACCGACGCGCCAAGGGCCTTAAGGATCCCATTGAAAATGACAGTTGGTTCTAGGGTACGGATGAGATTTCTTTTATGAGCGCAGGAAGACATCACTCATGAATTTCCAGCAACTCACCCGTCTGGCACAGGTCACCAGCCCGCTCGGCCCGGACGTGCTGCTGCTCAAGGAAATGAGCGGCGGCGACGAGCTGGGGCGGTTGTTCAACTATGACCTGCAGCTGACATCCATCGACGGCTCGCTGGACCTCAACCAGTTGCTCGGCAAGCCCATGAGCCTGTCGCTGCAACTGGACGGCGGCGCGCAGCGCTATTTTCATGGCATCGTCGCGCGCTGCAGCCAGAACGTGACCCGCGATCAGTTCGCCAGTTATCAGGTCACGCTGCGGCCTTGGCTGTGGCTGCTGACCCGCACGTCCGACTGCCGCATTTTCCAGAACCTGACGATCCCGCAGATCATCAAGCAGGTGTTCCGGGACCTCGGTTTTTCGGATTTCGAAGACGCCCTCAGCCGCCCGTACCGCGAGTGGGAATACTGCGTGCAGTACCGCGAGAGCAGCTTCGACTTCGTCAGTCGCCTGATGGAACAGGAAGGCATCTACTACTTCTTCCGGCACGAAAAAGATCGTCACGTGCTGGTGCTGGCCGATGCCTACGGCGCCCATCAACCGGCGCCCGGCTATGAGTCGGTGCCCTACTTTCCGCCCGATGGGCAGCATCGCGAGCGCGATCACATCAATGACTGGCGGCTGGCGCAGGAAGTCCAGCCCGGTTCGCTGGAGCTCAACGACTATGACTTCCAGCGCCCCAGCGCCAGCATCGACGTACGTTCAGCCATGCCACGTCCGCACACGGCGGGTGACTATCCGCTGTACGACTACCCCGGCACCTACGTGCAGAGCCAGGACGGCGAGCATTACGCCCGCACCCGACTTGAAGCGCTGCAAAGCCTGCACGAACGCATCGAACTGAGCGGCAACGCACGAGGCCTCGGCGCCGGGCATCTGTTCAGCCTGACCGGCTTCGGCCGCCAGGACCAGAACCGCGAATACCTGATCGTCGGCGCCCGCTACTACGTCGCTCAGGAAAGCCTGGAAAGCGGTGGCTCGGGCGGGGGTGCGCAGTTCGAACTCGGCTTGAGCTGCATCGACGCACAGCAGAGTTTCCGGCCGCTGGCCAACACCCAGCGCCCCATCGTCAAAGGCCCCCAGACCGCCCTGGTGGTCGGCCCCGCTGGCGAGGAAATCTGGACCGACCAGTTTGGCCGGGTGAAGGTGCATTTTTATTGGGACCGCCACGACCAGTCCAACGAAAACAGCTCGTGCTGGATTCGCGTGTCACAGGCCTGGGCCGGCAAGAACTGGGGCTCGATGCAGATCCCGCGCATCGGCCAGGAAGTGATCGTCAGCTTTCTGGAAGGCGACCCGGACCGCCCGATCATCACCGGCCGCGTGTACAACGCCGAACAGACCGTGCCTTACGACCTGCCCGCCAACGCGACCCAGAGCGGCATGAAAAGTCGCTCCAGCAAAGGCGGCACGCCGGCGAACTTCAACGAAATCCGCATGGAAGACAAGAAAGGCGCGGAGCAGTTGTACATCCATGCCGAGCGTAATCAGGACATGGTGGTTGAGGTCGATGAGAGCCACGTGGTCGGCCATGACCGGGTCAAGAGCATCGGTCATGACGAGACAGTACTGATTGGCAACAACCGGGTGCGCATCGTCAAGCAGGAGGATGTGCTGGCCGTCGGCAAGAACAAGACCGACAGCATTAGCCAGAGCTACATCATCGAGGTAGGCGAAAACCTGCGGCTGGTGTGCGGCAAAAGTGTGATCGAGCTGAACGCCAGCGGCCAGATCAACCTCTGCGGCGTGCAAATCAGCCTGCACGCCAGTGGCGATGCCCAGTTCAACACCGGCGGCGTGCTGCACCTGAACAACGGCAAGGGCGCGGATGCTGCGCCCGACGGCCAGGGCGTCAAGGCTGCCATCGATGCCAATATCGCCAGCGCTTTTCCCAAGCCTAAATAACGAGATTTCAAACCCATGGCTTATCGCATCAACGAACTTCAGTTCCAACTGCCCGAGAGCGAGCTGCTGGACGCCACGATCAACATTCTCAAGTTCCCGGCACTGGGCACTTCACTGATCGTCAGTCGTAGCCAACTGGCCGAAGGCGAAACATTGCACAGCAACTTCGACACACAATTGAAGCGGTTGGAGCAGCAGGTTCAGGACTTGCGTTATCAGCCTGTTCAAAACACACGCCTGGGCGCAGATCAGTCCATTGACGGGATCGAGCTGCGCAGCCAGTTCAGCAAGGGCGCGGAAAAGGTTTACCAGTTTCAGCTCGCCTTCGTATTGCCGGGCACTCGCAAGATGATTGCGCTCAGTTACGTGAAGGCTCAACCGCTGGGCGATGCGGAGGCAGCCCACTGGGCGTCCCTCAAGCAGACGCTGACCCTGGCATGATGAGCGCTCTGAATGTCTGACGCGCTGTGGGCCGCCCGACTGGGTGACGGGCTCGAGCACAGCTCGATGATGGCCGATATTCTGGGCGGCGTTCTCGAGGTAGCGGCCTACGCGGCGATTGGTTCGCTGGCGACCATGGCCGTGGTAGCGGCCACCGGGATTACCGTGGCGACCGGCGGGTTGGGCGCGTGCGTGCTCGGTGCTGTCGTGGGGGTGATCGTCGGTCTGGCGATGAGCAAGACCGGAGCCGACAAAGGGCTGAGCAGTATATGCGAGTCCATTGCCAACGGCCTTTTCCCGCCCACGGTACAGGCCACCATCCTTACCGGCTCCACCGATACGCTGATCAACTCAATCCCTGCGGCACGCGCAGCCGGTGCCGTGCCGGCGCACATGAACCCGATGGCGTCGCTGCACAGCGATGACAGCGCCGATGAAGCGGTAGAAGACGAAGAGACCGCGCCCGCCAGCCCCGACTCGATGGCCACGAAAAGCCTTGCCGCGCCTGAAGAGGAAGGCTTTCTGGACATGGCCAAAGGGTTTTTCTCGCAGCTCTGGCAGCCCACCGTCGCGATGCCAGCGCCCGGCGCGGTCCCCAAGCCGCTGGATCTGGTTGCCTGCATGAAGCACCCGCCGATGCCGCCGCAGTTTCTGGCCGAAGGGTCGGAAAAGGTCAGCATCAACGGCCAGCCCGCCGTACGCAGTGGCGATCGCAGCACCTGCGAGGCCAAGGTGGTTTCCTCCGGCATGGTCTCCTCCAATGTCACCATCGGCGGCGGCTCAGTGGTGGTGCGGGAAATCCGCAGCGGCAAGACACCTGGCGTCGGCCTGGCGCTGACGGTGCTGATGATGCTCAAGGGCGGCAAAGGGAAATTCCGCGCCAACCTGCCCTGCATGTTGCTCGCTGGCGTCAACTCCTTCGTTGTCAGCCAAGTGACCGGGGCCATCACCAACGCCGTGGCAGGCTCGCCCAATCCGGTGCACGCGGCGACCGGTGCCAAGGTGCTGGGCGGCGTGGACGAGCTGGATTTTGTATTGCCGGGCGTGCTGCCCATTGACTGGCAGCGCTTTTACAACAGCCGTGGCGAACGACGTGACGGGCTGCTCGGTGCCGGCTGGAGCGTGACGTATGAAGTCAGCGTGCACATCGAGCCACACCCCGAGGGCGGTGAACGCCTTATCTACATCGACGAGCAGGCGCGCCGTATCGACATGGGCTCCATCCCCTTGGGCGGCGCAGTGTTCAGCGCGGGCGAAGGCCTGGCGGTCAAGCGCAGTGACAGCGGGCAACTGCTGATCGAGAGTGATGACGGGCTGTATCGATTGTTCGAACCGATGCTGGCCGACCCAACCCTGCTGCGCCTGAGCCAGTTGGGTGATCGTAACGACAACCGGGTCTACCTCGACTACAACGATGCTGGAAAGCTGATCCGCCTGCGCGACACCGACGACATCGTGCAAGTCGAGCTGATCTACAGCGCGCAATGGCCAGATCGCGTTCAACACCTTGAACGCCTTTATCCCAACCAGCAGCGCGAAACACTGGTCAGCTACGACTACGACGCTCAGGGTGATCTGGCCGAGGTGCGCAATGCGTTGGGGCAGGTCCAGCGCCGTTTCGCCTACGACTCGGGTCGGCGCATGGTCGAGCACCAGTTGCCCACAGGAATGCGCTGTTTTTATGAATGGGCGCACATCGAGGGCGTCGAGTGGCGCGTGGTTCGACACTGGACCGACGCCGGTGACCGCTATGCCTTCGATTACAACCTGAGCCAGGGCGTCACGCGAGTCATCGATGGCCTTCAGCGCGTCAGTCTTCGTCACTGGAACCTTCAGTACCAGATCACCGAATACACCGACAATCTGGCCAATACCTGGCGTTTTGAGTGGAACGATGAGCGCCAGTTGCTGGCTGCCGTGGACCCCAAGGGCGGTCAGTATCAATACAGCTACGACGACGCTGGCAACCTGAGCGAGACGGTTGACCCCTTGGGTCGTCGTGAATCGGTTCTTTGGCTGGAATTGTGGTCGCTGCCGCTGGTAGAGACCGACGCGGCAGGCAACAGCTGGCAGTATCGCTACGACAAACGCGGCAATTGCACTCACGAAATCGACCCGTTGGGCCAGACCACGCGCTATCGCTACGATGAGCGCGGCCAGACGGTCGAGATCATCGACGCCACCGACAAGCACAAAACGCTGGAGTGGAATGACCTTGGCCAGTTGATCGAACACATCGACTGCTCGGGTTATCCGACCCGCTTCGGCTATGACCGACACGGCTACCTTCAGGTTGTGACCGACGCGCTGGGCGAACGCACGCTGTATGAACATGATCGACAAGGCCGTCTGCTGCGCTGCGAATTGCCGGACGGGCGCATCGAACAGTATCTGCGAGACACCAGCGGCCAGCTCAGCGGCTATATCGACCCGGCTGGACACACGACGCGGTATCAGTACGACCTGCGAGGCCAGGTGCGCCAACGCATCGATGCAGTCGGCCGCCCAGTGCAGTTCAGTTACGACGCCTATGGGCGCCTGCAGGCTCTGACCAACGAAAACGGTGAAAGCTATCGCTTCGCCTGGGACGCGGGCGACCGTCTGACCCAGCAGCAGGATCTGGACGGCAGCGCTCGTCTCTACGCTTACGATGCGCTGAGCGATGTCATCCGCATGACGTATTCCCCTGCCCCCTTCGGCAACGGGCTGGCCGTGGTGCCGAACGAACCGACTCCCCCCATCGTCCATCACCTGGAGCGCGATGCCGTAGGACGATTGATCGCCAAGGTTACGGACGATGGCCGAACGCAGTATCAGTACAACCCGGTGGACGACCTGACCGAGGTCGCGTTTGCCAGCACGTCGGGTGAGGAACAGAAACTCGGCTTTGCCTATGACGCGCTCGGTCAGTTGCTGGACGAGCAAAGCGCTGCTGGCAGCCTGAAATACCATTACGACGAGCTGGGCAACCTGACCCAGACCCAGTTGCCCGATGGACGCTGGCTCAACCGGCTGTACTACGGCAGCGGCCATCTGCACCAGATCAACCTGGACGGTCAGGTCATCAGCGACTTCGAGCGCGACCGGCTGCACCGCGAAGTACTGCGAACTCAAGGGCAGCTCAGCACGCGCAGCGAGTACGACCGCAGCGGCCGCCTGCGATCACGCAAACGCCGGCTCGCCAGCCAGTCGCCGATTCTTCCGGCACCCGCCCAGAAACACTTCGACTACGATCCGGCGGACAACCTGATCGGTCGGCTCGATCAACAGCCGCGCGGCGACCAGCGCCAACTGCTGCACTACGACGCTACCGGCCGCATCATGGCCAGCCAGGACAGCATTCAGGGCCAAAGCGAGACCTTTGCCTACGACGCCGCCGCCAACCTGCTCGACGGCCCGCCCGCCAGCGCAGGTCTGGTGGTGCACAACAAACTGCTGACCTATCAGGACAAGCGCTACCGCTACGATGCTTTCGGCCGGATGATCGAAAAACGCAGCGGCAGCAATAAGGTGCAGCGCTTTGCCTACGACGCGGAACATCAATTGATCGAAGTCCGCACCGAGCACGGCGGACGAACCAGCATCGTAAAGATGACCTACGACCCGCTGGGTCGGCGCATCGGCAAGAGCGAACACGAAGACCACGGTTTTCCGCTGGGTGAAACGCGCTTCACCTGGGACGGCATGCGCCTGCTTCAGGAACACAAACACAGCCAGACTAGCCTGTACGTCTACGCCGACGACAGCTACGACCCCCTCGCCCGCGTCGACGGCAGCGGCGCCCTGCAAAAAATCCGCTACTACCACAACGACCTCAACGGCCTGCCGGAACAACTCACCGAAACCGACGGCCACACCGTCTGGCAGGCCCGCTACCGGGTCTGGGGCAACACCGTCGAAGAAATCCGCGAGCCCTACTACCTCGAAGAACAGAACCTGCGCTTCCAGGGCCAGTACCTTGACCGCGAAACGGGGCTGCACTACAACACCTTTCGGTTCTATGATCCGGATATCGGACGGTTTACCACGCCGGACCCGATTGGGTTGGCGGGTGGGATTAACCTGTATCAGTACGCGCCGAATCCGGTTGGGTGGGTGGATCCATTTGGATTAAGTGCAGAAATTCTGGCAGCAAATATGCTGGCGTCTGGTAGACCACTAGCACCTGGACAGACTGCCCATCATGCGGTTAAAGAAAATGCGACTAACGTTTATGCTGCGGGCTCTCGGAAGATACTTGCTGATGCCAAGTTAGTTCCAGACACACCTGAAAATGGAGCCCGGCTTTGGGGAACACATCCAAATCAAGTTGCACAACCCGGCCACCCGGGCAAGGATTTAGCGAAGGCGGCAGGAAACTATCATGGCGGGAAACATATTCATGGAAAAGAAAACGACAAATTAATCTATAAAATATTAAAATCTGCAAACCGCAAAGGGGCGAATATCAGAGGGGTGCTTTCGAATATCACCAACAGAATGGAAACGGGCTCCTGGAAAAAATCGTTCAATGCATGCGGGGGGAAGACTTAATGAACATTGCAAACAACCCAGAAATTGAAAGAAAATGCATAAAATTAATAGAAGCTTTCAAAGACTTAGCAACTCATATAAACAAATACTTCGCCGACATTAAAAACATAATTACTTATTGGCAGCACTCACTAGGGCCTACACATGAATTTATTCCGTACGAACTCATAGTGCCTAGCATTTCAAAGGAAGGAAAAAAGCTTAAAACCTTGACAGACGCCAGTAAAAAATCGAAAAATCTTATAAGCTACGGTTTCAATCAGAACGATGAGCTAGTTATGGCCATCAGAAACTATGGCGGCGACGCAGATAGCTTGGGGATGAACGTTAGATTTTCCACGAAGATTGATGGAAAAACCTACATACTTAATGCTCATATATTTGAAAGCAGCCCAAATGAGTCCAAATTAATTTCAGCCTGCGAAATTCACAGCAGCGAGACTCACACTCAATACATCTCGATAACCCCACCCTACGATCGATATGTGAGAATAGATCATAAGATAGACAACAGAATAGTTAACACATCGACATGGGCCACTAGTTGGTTCAAGCCTCTCAGTTATGCGTTTATTTATGATGAAAATGACCAACTTTCAGAAATTATGATTGACGAGCACTGCCATTGGAGCAATAAAACTTGACCCGGCGGACAACCTGATCGGTCGGCTCGATCAACAGCCGCGCGGCGACCAGCGCCAACTGCTGCACTACGACGCTACCGGCCGCATCATGGCCAGCCAGGACAGCATTCAGGGCCAAGGCGAGACCTTTGCCTACGACGCCGCCGCCAACCTGCTCGACGGCCCGCCCGCCAGCGCAGGTCTGGTGGTGCACAACAAACTGCTGACCTATCAGGACAAGCGCTACCGCTACGATGCTTTCGGCCGGATGATCGAAAAACGCAGCGGCAGCAATAAGGTGCAGCGCTTTGCCTACGACGCGGAACATCAATTGATCGAAGTCCGCACCGAGCACGGCGGACGAACCAGCATCGTAAAGATGACCTACGACCCGCTGGGTCGGCGCATCGGCAAGAGCGAACACGACGACCACGGTTTCCCGCTGGGTGAAACGCGCTTCACCTGGGACGGCATGCGCCTGCTTCAGGAACACAGGCACAGCCAGACCAGCCTGTACGTCTACGCCGACGACGGCTACGACCCCCTGGCCCGAGTAGACGGCAACGGCGCCCTGCAAAAAATCCGCTACTACCACAACGACCTCAACGGCCTGCCCGAACAACTCACCGAAATCGACGGCCACACCGTCTGGCAGGCCCGCTATCGGGTCTGGGGCAACACCGTCGAAGAAATCCGCGAGCCCTACTACCTCGAAGAACAGAACCTGCGCTTCCAGGGCCAGTACCTTGACCGCGAAACGGGGCTGCACTACAACACCTTTCGGTTTTATGATCCGGACATCGGGCGGTTTACCACGCCGGACCCGATTGGGTTGGCGGGTGGGATTAATTTCTACACTTATGGGCCAAATCCATTTACGTTTATTGATCCGCTAGTGTACTGTCTCAAAAATAAATGCTCTGTAAAATCGTCTATGCTTGCTCGTTGATTACACCGTTGGAGGCGAAGAAATGAGCGCCCAAGATATCGTCCTGAGTCCTGAAGAAAGCGCCGAGCTGAGCCGTCGCACACGATCAGCCACCATCAGTCAGCGTGACGGTCGCCGCGCGAGGGTCATCCTGTTAGCTGCTCAAGGTTGTTCAAGGGTTGAGATAGCCCGCCTGGTTGGATTCTCTCTTCGCTCAGTCACTCTTTGGTGCAAGCGTTTTCAAGAACAGGGACTAGACGGTTTGATCGATAAGCCTGGCCGCGGACGTAAGTCATCCTTGCCGCCAGACGCTATGGCTCGAGTGCTTGAGCAAGTGGTTCAACCTCGTATTGGCCAACCTCGCTGGAGCTGCCGAAGCATGGCGCAAGTCGCAGGTATTTCTCCGGCCAGCGTCCAGCGTATATGGGCTGCCAATGACATAAAGCCGCACCTGACTCGTACGTTCAAGCTGTCCAACGATCCCAACTTCGAAGAGAAATTCTGGGACGTCATCGGGTTGTATCTGGACCCGCCAGACAAGGCACTGGTGCTGTGCTGCGATGAAAAAAGTCAGGTTCAGGCCTTGGAGCGTACCCAGCCGGGACTGCCTCTGGGCATCGGCCATATCCGCACGCAATCGCACGATTATATTCGTCACGGCACCGTAACCCTCTTCACTGCGCTCGATTACCTTGAGGGGAGGTTGATCAGTTCTATCGAGCGCCAACACCGGCATCAGGAGTGGCTGGACTTCCTCAAGAAAATCAATCGAGAAACGCCCAGGCACCTTCAATTGCACCTGATCGTCGACAACTACGCCACGCACAAACATCCGAAAGTGAAGGCCTGGCTCGAAAAGCACAAGCGCTTCCATATGCATTTCACCCCGACCTCAAGTTCGTGGATGAACATGGTTGAGCGCTTCTTTCGTGACATCACGGTATACCTGCGCGACGGTAGTTTCAGCTCGATTCGCGAATTGGAAAGCTCAATCACCACATTTCTGGCACTACGAAATGCCCAGCCGACTCGCTACGTTTGGAACGCCAAGGGAGAAGACATTTTGAACAAAATACAGCGAGCCCGCGCGGCAATGACCACGCAGGCATGAGAGAAGTTAATTTTGAGACGATACACTAGGATGGACAGGCACTTACATATTCACTGACGGCACAACATCTTATATCGGTAAAGGCCCGAGAAATAGAGCTCTCAGCTCTATGCGCGCCCGCATAGCAGGTCGCGCAAATGCAACAAAATTCGCTCACGCGGACTATGGAAATAGTAAGCTTGGCTTTATGGTTGAGCATCGATTAATGGAGAAATACGATGCACGTCAATCGCCAGCATTTGCCAATGACGCGTTGAAAAACTCCCCAGGGAAAAAACTTTATGATGCCGCAGATATCAAGACACAAAGAAAGGTCAACAGGCTCGCAAATAAATTAGACAAAGAATTCAAAGCATCCAAAGGATGCGGAAAGGTATGACATGAAAAAATTCGCCTACAACGAGAATATTCAATCCCTGGAAGTGTCAGAGCTTTTTTTCGCTGACGGACTTAAGCATGCTCAAAAAAAAGGCTACAAGAGGATCAGAGTCCTAAAAGACTCCTCGTCCAGCAGCAACGTTTTAGACCTGAGCCCTCTCTCCGAGAATGACATAATCGAATCGCTTAACATATCACAGGATATTATTCTAAGAAAAGTTGATTTCTCGCCTCTCTACGTATGCACCTCGCTACAAGAATTGATGACACCCTATATGCATGGCGCAATTGACTTCTCAAAGATTCCTCAGTTGCGCACCTTGTACCTCAGCAGTGCAAAAAATGAATTAATAGATTTAAATCTTATTCAGGTCACCGATCTTCTGCTCGCAGGTATTAAGGATAAAAACTTGAATTTCATTACCGCCCCGAAACTCAAGACACTCAGGTTAAGCGGGGGGAGCCTGAACTCACTTCAAGGCTTAGAGAAATGCGAAAACCTGAGAGAATTGGACATCAGTCACTGCAGTAAAATTTCAGTTATGGACACCTTGCGCGATTTAAATCTAACGAAGCTTTCTATAGAAAAATGTAAGGAGCTTCGTGATTACTCGGTGCTTTCTGGCCACCCGACCTTGAAAGAGCTATTCATTTCAGAGCTGGATTCGCTTGCATTCGTAACGTCCATGAAAGCAATTGAATATCTAAAGTTTTGGGATGTTAAAGATGGCGATCTCAGCCCTCTCCTGAAGTCAAAATCGCTCAAAACTGTTGACTTTTCCCCACAGAAGAAGCACTACACACATTCGAATGATGAGATCAACCTACTGTTAAAAAACGCGACAGCTCGTTAGCTTTTTAACGGTATGGATCTGCGTTCGAGGTGCGCATCGAGATATCGGTGCCGCCAAACTCGAAAATTTTACAGGCGATGCTGCTACTGTATATCCATTACTAGTCGATTAAGAGGAATCGCGCAGCCTCTTGCGGTCTCTGTTTTCTGCTCTTCTTCGAGCTCAACATTGAGCGCTCAGGCTCACAGGCGAGATTGATGGATGATCAAAAGCAGCCTAAATAGATTAACGCTCTTTATGTTCTACACACTGGCGATAAAAACAGAAAAAAGTTCCCCGGTATTCCTTGATGGCGTACTGACTGAGTCCTTCTCCGCGCGGGCCTACAATGAAGGCATGTCAGGAGACTGGTATTACGCTGAACCGGGAGAGACGTTAGCAGCGCTTCCAAGCAAACTTGTATTCATCACCAAGGATAAAGGCTATGACTTTGACTTCCGAACCAAGTTTGGAGGTCATATCGTAAGCGAGCGCTTTCTCTCGTACTTTAAATCGATGAAAACCAGCAAATGGGAAATAGCCGAGCTGACAATTGTCAATCCAAAAGGCGATCAGGTGTGCTTGAAAAAATACCACTTTATCCGTCAAGTCATGCAAGAAAAAGAATCAGTCGACATTATCAATCTGGAGCGGTCAGCCATTAACTATAGAAATAATGGCGATATAAAAAACACTCTATCACTTGCCATTAGAGAAGAAGTCAAGCTGGACTTTTTCAGCGTGTTTGAAATAAGTCTCCTTGGATACACTTTTCTATCTTCAAACGCTGCCGAAGCCATTCAAAAAGAGGACTGGAAGGGCTTTGAACTCGTGAGTACTGATAAAATTGGCACTGTCAGACACGCCTGATTGCCGATCCATCTCATCTCACTGAAGGGCATGCATCACGGGCACGCGTACTGAAAATAGCGCCTGCGTCTATCGCATTTTTTCTTTGCTTGGACCATTGCCACTGCGGCACGTACCTGCTGTCAGGCCACTGACAGCACTTCGCCTCCTGTCAAAACTGCCAGTAGATGTCCTGCTGCTTTTTTGCACAATGTACGGGTTTATCCGACAGGCCATCTGGCGGTCGAGCCTTACGTGCAGGAGTTGCGTTCATGGATGCGCTGAATGTCATCAATGTCGGCACCGACAAGGTCAATTCGCTGCTCAACATCGTTCTGCAGTATGGGGCGACGATCGTTCTGAAGCTGGTCATCGCGGCTTTTCTGTGGATCTTCGGGCGCTGGCTGATCGGGGTGCTGGTCAGGATGGTGCAACGCTCGCTGACTCGCCAGCGATTCGACCCGACGGTTCTGCGCTACGTGGGCTCGTTCATTACGGTCACGCTGAACATTATTCTGGTGATCGCGATTCTGAGTTACTGCGGAATAGAGACGACCAGCTTCGCAGCGCTACTGGCGGCGGTCGGGCTGGCGATCGGCATGGCGTGGTCGGGTTTGCTGGCGAATCTGGCGGCGGGTGGTTTCATCATTGTGTTGCGGCCGTTCAAGGTCGGCGATGCCATTACGGCGGCGGGTGTGACAGGGACAGTGGTCGAGATCGGGCTATTCGTGACATCCATCAACACTTCGGACAACGTGCTCAATCTGGTCGGCAACAACAAGATTTTCGCCGACACGATCATCAATTATTCCAGCAATGATTTCCGGCGCGTGGAGCTGACAGCCAGTTTGCCGAGTTCGGAAGACGAACAGGCAGTCATCTCGCGGCTCAAGGATCAGGTGGGCAGCCTTCCCAACGTGCTGACCAGCCCTCAGGTGGATGTGCAATTGTCCGCTGCGACAGCGGATGCGATCACCCTGTCGGTCAGGCCGTGCTGCCATCATGACCATTACGGGACGGTTTACCGCCAGACGCTGGAAGTCATAAGAACGCTGATGCGCGACGCGTCCCTGAAGAAGGCATAGCCCGGGGCTGCGGTTGCAGCCCCGAACGACATGCAGGCTTACTGGGCGCCCAGTGCGCCGACTTTGCCCATCATCGTCGCCATGAACTGCTGCAGGGTCATCTTCTGGCCGTTGAAGTCGACCATGTTGTTGGCGTAATGCAGGTCGGAGACGATGTTGTCACCGTCGACCTTGGCCAGTTGCATCATCTCGGCCATCGCGCTGGCCATGTCACTGGCAGCGCTGGCCTGATCGGCGATGGCCTTCAGGTCGGTCTGGCCTTCACGAATGGCCTGCTGGGTGACGATGTCGCGGATCATCGGCTTCGAAAGCACGACCTTGGCGTTGACCTCGCCTACCGTTTTCACCGCCAGCGCATCGGCGGGCTGATCAAGCGAGCCCGGATCGGTCAGGTCCACCGCAATTTGCATGTGGCTTTCGCCGTTGGCGGTCTTGAGCGAGAGCTTTTCCAGTTCGATACGAGGCTTGCCAGCCAGCAGCGTTTTCGTCTGGGTGTTCATCACTTCACGCTCGGCAGGCGTCAACTCGAGCTGCAACGGACGCTCGGCCAGAATCGCGGCCTGCTGTTGCGGCAGGACGGTGTTCTGGTAGAGCTGGTACAACGCCTGAGTGGCCACCGCATTGAAGTTGGCGATCTTGATGCCCAGATGGGCAGCACCGACGTCCTTGCCGCCATAGGCGATCATGCCGATGTCGTAGTTGACCTGCGCGGCAAAGTTACCGGCATCTTCCTGAGCGAGGTTGGTGTTGGTGAAATCCTTGAGCTGCACCTGCGGCTTGCCGACCAGCTGGAACGCGGCGGCCTGGATTTTCATGTTGGTGTGACCCAGATAAAACCCGGATTTACCCTTGGTGCCGCCGGTGTCGAACGTCATGCCTTTGACTTCGATGTTCACCGGACCATCAGGCGACAGGACATTCAGCTGCAGGTTGTCCAGGCTGCCGTCGAGGTCGAACTTCTGAGCGTCAGCCGAGGAAGCAGCATTCACGGTCATGCCGGAGAATTTGAACGTACCGTCAGTGTCGTTCATTTCCAGCGGCGCCAGCTGCACCCAGCCTTTGGTGGCGCGGTCATAACCGATGCTGGCCTGACCCTTGAGGGGCGATACGTCCTTGCTCAGCGCAAACCATTTTTCCGAGCTTGGGCTTTTCTCCATCTCGAAATTGCTCAGCGCCATCACCGGCAGCAGGTTCAGGGTCTTCAGTCGGGAGAGCGGGATCGGCCCGTGCTGGATGTGATCGACGAACAGAAACTGCCCGCCCTGGGTGCTATCGGACAGGTTCTGGATATCGACGCGGTAGTGCGCGGTGCTGCTGAAGAAATGGCGCTCAAGGGAGAGCATTTCGAGCTTGACGCTGGTGTCGGTGCCCTTGAACGACTTCGCCAGTTCCTGGTTGGCCTGGCTGATGGAGTCGTTCAACGCGCCTTCCAGTTGAGTACCGGTGTACCAGGCGCCAGCCGTCGCCAGAGCTCCTGCCACGACGATCACGCCAACCGCTATACCTGCTGATTTATTCATAGTGACTCGAAGATGTCCGTTCTGATGATGAGAAGTCGTCCCTGAAATCACAGTGTGTTCACACCTGTGAGTCGCGGGTCGACAGAGCCTGCAGCGCTGCCGAAAAGTCGCGAGAGATTATCACCGCCAGCTCGCGACGGCCCAGCATTGTTGGTCAGTTCTGTGTGCGGTTGCACTTATTGAGGCCCTTTGGACATGGCCTTCTGCCTTTTGTTGCGAACAGGCCGTTCCGAAACTGCCTTCAAGACACGCTCCTTGAAACATGGGGTAGCCATGGTCTTGGCGGAAACGTTAGGCTGAAACGAATTTGCTGACCGGACGGAATCACATGAGCACGACGCAGAACCCACGCGGCCCGATCAAGGCCGTCATTTTCGATATGGACGGCCTGCTGCTCGACAGCGAAGGCATCTACACCGAAGTTACCCACGCCATCGCCAGCCGCCACGGCAAGACGTTTGACTGGGCGATCAAGCAACACACCATCGGCCGGGGTGCCACCGACTTTGCGGAGTACGTGACCAAAACACTCGAGCTGCCGATGACCGCCGAGGAGTTTCTGGAGATTCGCCAGCCGATGCTCGACGAGCGCTTCCCGCATTCGCCTGCCATGCCGGGTGCCGAGACGCTGGTGCGTCATCTGGCCGAGCACAACATTCCGATCGCCGTGGGCACCAGTTCGTCGGTGCATTACTTCCACGCCAAGACCACGCTGCACCGCGCCTGGTTCGAGCTGTTCGAAACCGTGGTGACCGCTGATGACCCGGACGTGACGGCCGCCAAGCCGGCGCCGGACATTTTTCTGGTAGCCGCACGCCGTCTGGGTGTGGACCCGGCCGATTGCCTGGTGTTCGAGGACTCGCCTTTCGGCGTCACCGCAGCCAAGGCGGCGGGCATGTATGCCGTAGCCGTGCCTGATTCGCACATGCCGCGTGAACAGTATGAGCATGCGGATCTGGTCATTGATTCGCTGGCCGAGTTCTCGCTCAAGGATTGGGGGCTGCCGGATATCCGGTAAGCAGCCCTGTCGCTGACCGCTCGGCGTTATACACAAGTCCTCCTGGAGGAATACGATGATGATCGTTCCTACGCTCTGCGTGGGAATGCCTCCCAGGACGCTCCGCGTCCGCTCTGGAATGTGGCGCAGATGTGTGCCCAAGCTCCAGCGTTATCCACGTCATGCGCTCGGCTTACTGAGTCCTCAGTCTGTGCCATTTGTGACGCGGAGCGTCACGGGAGGCATGCCCACGCGGAGCGATGGGCACGATCAGTGTCGAGACGGACTTGTGTATAACGATGAGCGCTGACCGTGGGTAGACTCACCTTTTCAATGCCTCGGCATACGCGCCAGTATGTCCGACTGATCCCGCGTGAATGACAAGGAGGATGTTAAACATGAATTATCGTGTTCTTGGCCAGTCCGGCCTCAAGGTTTCAACACTGACTCTGGGCTCGATGATGTTCGGCGAGCAGACAGGCGCCGACGAGTCCTTGCGCATCATCGACAAGGCCTGGGATCAGGGCGTCAATTTCGTCGACACGGCGGACGTGTACAACGGCGGCCGCTCGGAAGAGCTCGTGGGCCAGGCCATCGCCTCGCGTCGCAGCGACTGGGTGCTGGCCACCAAGCTCGGTTACAGCGCTCCGAGTGACATCCCCAATCGCGCAGGCCTGAGTCGCAAACATGTGTTCAACGCCATTGAAAACAGCCTGCGTCGGCTGAATACCGACTATGTGGATATCTATTACCTGCACAGAGAGGATCACGACACCCCGCTGGAGGTCACGGTATCGGCGATTGGCGAGTTGATTCGTCAGGGCAAGATCCGCTACTGGGGCGTCTCCAATTTCCGTGGCTGGCGGATCGCGGAAATCGTCAACGTCGCGCAGCGTCTGGGCGTGGACAAGCCGGTCGTCAGTCAACCGCTGTACAACATCGTCAACCGTCAGGCAGAAGTCGAACAGATCACTGCCGCTGCGTTTTACGGACTCGGCGTTGTGCCCTTCAGCCCGTTGGCGCGTGGTGTGCTCAGCGGCAAGTACGCGCCCGACGTCACACCTGACAGCAGCACCCGTGCCGGACGTCAGGACAAGCGGCTGCTGGAGACGGAGTGGCGTGTGGAGTCCTTGCGCATCGCGCAGCGCATCCAGGCGCACGTGCAGGAAAAAGGCGTCGGCATGGTTGAGTTCGCCATTGCCTGGGTACTGAACAACCAGGCCGTCGCCTCCGCCATCGTCGGCCCTCGGACCGAAGAGCAGTGGGATGGCTACACCAAGGCACTCGACGTCGTCATCACCCCGGAAGACGAAGCGTTCATCGATTCGCTGGTGACGCCCGGTCACGCATCGACACCCGGCTTCAACGACGTTCAGCATTTTGTGTCAGGACGTATGCCACGCAGTTAAGGGTCGGGGCTGGCCGCACCTGGGCGCTGGCAGTGATCTGCCAGCACGCTCAGCGGTGAAAACACAGCTGAAAATGGCTATGTGTACAAATGCTCATTCGGCACTCGGCCTGATGGGCGCTAAGATAGCGTTGAACGTATCTACGATTGCTCACCAAAATGCGACTCATGTGCTCCACTAAAAATACTGAACATACCTCTACGCTCGCGACTTTCTGGCAAGTCTTGGCTAGTCTGTCGGCAGTCCAGCTAATTATTGGATCCTATCTTGCCGGGTTGATGAAGAAGTATGGCGATGCGTAAATCAGACAGAGAAGCCTTTTTAAGCTCGGTACTGGGCAACGAGCAGCCTGCAGCCAATGTTGCACGGGCTGTTATCGAAGAAAAACTGCGCAATGCAATCATCGACGGCAGCTTGCCGAGCGGTACTGCGTTGCGCCAGCAGGAACTGGCAACACTATTTGGCGTGAGCCGGATGCCGGTACGTGAAGCCCTGCGGCAACTTGAAGCGCAGTCCCTGCTGCGGGTGGAAACGCACAAGGGTGCCGTAGTAGCCCCGCTCATCACCGAAGATGCGGTTGATGCCTACTCCTTACGCATCTTGCTGGAGTCCGAAGCGCTGCGGCTGTCGATTCCCCACCTGACCGCAGAAGATCTGGCAGCCGCCAGAAGCTATATCGAGCAGCTCGAAGTTGAGACCGATTACACCCGGATCGGCAGGCTCAACCGTTTGTTTCACATGTCGCTGTACGCCAAAACGCGCAACAAGCGCCTGATGCAACTGGTTGAAGAAGGTCTGAACGAAGAAGAGCGTTTCCTGCGCTTCAATCTTTCGTCCATGGGCCTTGGCAAACTGTCCCAGGATGACCACTGGGAACTGCTTCGCCTCGCAGAAGCGAAGGCCGTCGAACCGACCGTGGCAGCACTGCAATATCACCTCAATCGCGGCGTTCAGGCCATCACCCAATACCTGAACAGTAAAGCCAGCGAAGAAAAAACCGTACGCCCCCGCAAAAAGACTCACGACTAACCTCCCTCCTGCGGCTTTCCATCCGGATCAGCCGCTGTTGCCTCCCCTCTCCGTCCAGCGCCCGGCACCGTGTCGT
This sequence comes from Pseudomonas sp. AC016, assembly GCF_979253365.1. Taxonomy (NCBI): domain Bacteria; kingdom Pseudomonadati; phylum Pseudomonadota; class Gammaproteobacteria; order Pseudomonadales; family Pseudomonadaceae; genus Pseudomonas; species Pseudomonas sp. AC016. Next base: position 3,386,764 of record NZ_CEEDCC010000001.1, on the reverse strand, counting down.
CGGGCGTTTTTATATCTATTTTCCAGGGCCGTCGGGTGGTCGGTCGCCTGAATAAGGCAAACTCGGCCATGACCTCGATGGATCCAACCGGAGGGTTCAATGCTGGTCGGGATTCACTGCCTGCGCGTTATCAGGGCGGTGATATCCGTTTATGTGAACGCCACGAAAAGGAGTCAGCGCAACGGGCAGAGAGACATTGGAAGTCGTTTCCGATATCGCCCACCAAAATACTATTCATTCTAATTGTTCGGCATTACGGCAACGCTGAACGAGGCATTCGTTCATTATTTACAATTCTGGCCCTTATCGACCGGAAGGGTTGCCTACACCCATATAAAACTTGAAACCCACGTTTTATATGGCAACTTTCAGCCTTGACAAAGTGCAACTTTAAATAATTACAGAAACCAATTGCACAAGTACTTAATTGTGTTTTAACTTTTCTTCGCAGTCCTTGCGGAGTTTGCTTTAACAGCGCAAACCCACGTCTTCAAGGGCTGACGGCGCCAGCACATGGCGCCGCCCAACTAATGAAGTGGCATAGAGAACGTTGACGATTCGAATCGTTTCAACACGCAGGCCCTCGCGTGTCCGTTATTCCAATGACGGACAGATGCGAATAAACGCTGCGTATCGATAGGCCAACTTTCATTTATCCAAACATGATCAAGAGATCTCGCCATGCCTTGCCAAAAAACAGTATTGGACCAAAAGAAACTCGAACTTAGCCGTCATCCGATATTCAGTGAAATCACGTCTCTGGACGTGCTGAGACGTTTCATGGAAACCCACGTATTCGCGGTGTGGGACTTCATGTCACTCACCAAACGCCTGCAACAGGAACTGACCTGTACACAGCTGCCTTGGCTGCCGCCGAAAGATTCCGCTGCCGCCAGACTGATCAACGAGATCGTGCTGGGAGAGGAATCCGACGATCGACTGGAACGGGGCCACTACAGCCATTTCGAGCTGTACCTGGATGCCATGCGCGAGGTAGGCGCCAGCACTCAGCAGATCGAGCGCTTCATCGAGCTTCAGCATCAGGGAGTGCATTACACAACCGCCCTGCAGCGCGTCAACGCAGGCCAGGCGGCATCGGTGTTCGTGACAAGCACCCTTGAGACGGCACTGCATGCGCCGGCTCACAGCGTGGCGGCTGCATTTCTGCATGGCCGCGAGAGCGTCATCCCCCTGATGTTCCAGAGCATCCTCGATGACTGGGGCATCACCGGAAGTCAGGCACCGACGTTTCGCTATTACCTGGAACGCCACATCGAAGTCGACTCCGAAGACCACGGCCCGGCCGCAGAGCATCTGTTGGCACGACTGGTGGCGGGCGATCCGCAACGCGAAAAAGAGGTGTACCAGGCCGCCATCGCAGCTGTGGAAAGCAGGGTTCAGCTGTGGGACACGCTGCGACTCAGCATGCGCGCACCGCTGATGCAGGTAAGCGCCTGACACCGGTCAGTTCCCGAGAGCTGCCTCAACGGTCAGCGCTCAAGCCTCTACAAGGAAGCCATCATGAAAGCAGAAGACTACAGCTCGTTCATCGATGCGTGGGAAGGTCGCGCCACGATTCGCACTCGCCCACGCCGAATCGTCGAGAACGATGAAAAATTGATCTACCCGCTCAGCCGCCAGCCACTGGTGCTCAGCGAAACCTTCAGCCGCGAATGTGCGCATTTGCGTGATTACGCGCTGGTTCAGAGCCTCTACAAATTCATCAATGATGTGGTGATCTTCGAAACCGAGATCGTCGACAAGACCGCGCGCAGTATCGCCAAGGACAACTTCGCCATTCGCTTTCCCTTCGCCTGCCGCTACGACGCCATGACGGTGGTGGTGGATGAGGACTACCACGCGCTGGTTGCCATGGATTTCATGCAGCAGACCATCGCGCTGACCGGCATACAGCCCATCGAACTGCCGGGTGAAATCGAACTGAGCCGGGCGATCCCTGCGGCGCTTGCACTGGCACCGGAACACCTGCGCAGCGCCGTGGAGCTGATCTGCGTCGCGATTGCGGAAAACACCGTGACCAACGATGTGGCGGCCTTTGCCAGGGACGACTCGGTCAAACAGTCGGTCAAGGGCCTGATGGCCGACCACCTGCTGGACGAAGGCCGTCATTCAGGCTTCTGGGCGCGGCTGGTGCGTATCTACTGGCACACGGCAAGCGAGGCGGACCGCCAGTGCATCGCTGACATCATGCCGGTGTTCATCGCGCAGTACCTGACCAGCGACATACAGCACGGCTTTGACTTCACGCTGATCGAGCATCTGCCGGTCGCTGAATCGGTCAGGCAGGCACTCAAGGCCGAATCCCTGGCGGTCAGCTTTCCGATCAATCGCCATCACCCACTGATCGGCAACATCATGCGCTTTTTCAAGGCCAGCTCGATGCTGGACGCCCCGTGTGTACAGAAAGCGCTGGCCGATTACCTGCCCGCCCAGGGGATGCTGCAATGAAACGCCTGGAGATCGTGCTTCTCGGTCACAGCCTGACCCTGAGCGAACTGAATACCGAACTGCAGGCTCACGGTCATACCGTGCAACACCTGACTGACCTGGCCGCGCTGCAATCACAAAGAACGACTCATGCCTCGATGCTGATTGAGGACGGCAGTCTGGTGTTGGGCAGTGAGGACCTGAAAGGATTTGGCCAGCCAGCGTTGCTGAGCCTACGTGTCGGGCTGAATAGCACCGCCGGATCGCTGCCGAGACTGGAGTTGCTGTGTTGGCATGGATCAGCCAGGGCACAGCGTCTGATTGTCCGCGAATGGCTGCCTGTAGAGCCTTCGGGCAATGGTCGAAGGCTGCGCGACGAGGCTGTTGCCGCGTGGCTGGACATCATCGCCCTGCAGGTGAGCCGACGCTCACGGGACGATCATTACTTCGTTGATCTGCCCGGTGCGCAGCCTGCTCAGAGCGAGCGCCAGGACGGCTTGCAGGCCATCGATGCGCTGCTGTTCGAGCATCAGTTCAACCAGACCGCGCGACCGGACCTGTTGCAGCTGGCGGAAACGCCGCTCACCCGGCAGCTGGCGCTGGCCTTGCAGACCTTTGCTGAACGGCCAGCCTTGTCGGTTCTGGGTCAGTCGTACAGCTATCGCGAACTTGCCACGCACAGCGCCGCCATTCAGCTTCATCTATTGCCGCTCATTGCACAGGCTGGCAACACGGATATGCCACCCGTGATCGGTATCTGTCTGCCCAAGTGCGCGGCACTGTATGCCGGCGTGCTCGCGATCCTGGGTTGCGGAGCGGTTTACCTGCCGCTCGACCCGGCTCTGCCGTTGCAGCGGCAGCAGTACATCCTCGAAAACGCCGGGGCGATGCTTTTGCTGCATGACGGCTCGCACCCATTGGCAGCCGCCGAGTTTCCCGCATTGAACATCGCTGCCATGCAGATCCCGGAGACAGTCCCTCTCGCAGCAAACGCTTACCCTGCCTGCGATGCGCCGTGCATGGCGCTTTATACATCGGGCACGACGGGACACCCCAAGGGCGTTGTGCTCAGCCAGCGCAACCTCAGCCATTTCACGGCCTGGTATGCGAATTATGTGGATCTGAATCAACGCAGTCGGGTGCTGCAATTCTCGACCCTGAGTTTCGATTCATCCGTGATCGACATTTTCCCGACCTGGCTCAGTGGTGCCGAACTGGTGGTGCCCGACGAAGATCAGCGGCGTGATCCGCTGCAACTGGTCAGCGTCTTGAAAGCCGGACTCACCCATGCGTTTCTGCCACCCGCATTGCTGAGCATCCTGCCGTTGGATCAGCCATTGGGGCTCAAGCATGTCGTGACCGGCGGTGACGTCTGTGAGCCTCACGTGATCGTGCAGCTCACCGGGCAGTGTCAGTTTCACAACCTGTACGGGCCGACCGAAGCGACGGTGCTGGTGACGGCCGCGCAGTTCCAGCCGAACAGCAGCAACCGCAATCTGGGCAGGCCGATCGCCAACAGTCAGGTCTGGATTCTCGATGATCAACTGCAGCCTGTGCCACAGGAGGTTCAGGGCGAGCTGTACATCGTCGGACCCGGGGTTTGTCTGGGCTACCTCAACAATCCCGAACTGACGGCTGAGCGCTACGTGTGGCTGACGCGCCCGGACGGTGAGCGAATGCGCGCCTATCGCACCGGGGACATGGCCAAGTGGACCATGGATGGTATCGAGCTGAGTGGGCGCCGGGATAATCAGGTGAAGATTCGCGGCTTCCGGGTCGAGCCTGAAGAGATCGAGCATTGTCTGCGTGCCAGTCAGCTGTATCGCCAGGTCGCAGTGGTCGTCGATGTGCAGCGGCGCATTCTGGCCTTTGTCGCTCAGCCTTACGGTGCCCAGAGTAATGACTCGACGCTGAGCGCGTTGAAGGCTCATACCCAGCAGTTGCTGCCTGACTATATGCACCCAGTTGCCTATACCAAGGTCGATGCCTTGCCATTTGCCAGCAATGGCAAGACTGATCGCAAGGCGTTGCTGGAGCTGCCGGTGAGCTTCAGCGATCAGCATTCACGACGCTTGCCGGAAAACGAGCGGCAGGAACAGCTATTGGCGTTGTGGGGCGAGTTGCTTGAGCTGCCACCCAGTGATATCTCGACTGACGAGAGTTTTTTCAATCTGGGTGGCCACTCGATTCTGCTGTCACGCATGCTGCTGGGCATTCGCGAGCGGTTCTGCCGCAGTATCCCCATCAACCGCTTCATAGAAGCACCGACCGTACTGACGCTCGCAAGCCTCCTCGATAGCGAAGGCAGCTCGACCCACACCATCAGCCCGAAAGCGCTGCTGGATGCCAACCCGGACGTTCAGGTAACGGCGCTGCCTGTGAGCAAGCTGGGCGACGTTCACAAGGTGATCGTGACCGGGGCCAACGGGTTTCTGGGTGTGCATATCGTCCAGGCGCTGCTGGACTGGGGCGCAACCGAGATTGCGTGTCTGGTGCGTGAATCGGCCGGGCATAGCGCACAGGAGCGCTTCGAACAGTCGCTGGCGGAGAACAGACTCGGGCATCTGGACTTGAGTCGGGTGACGGTCTATCCAGCCGATGTCACACAGCCGCATTTGGGTTTGAGCGAAGCGGTGTATGAGCGGCTGGACCGTGACTTCGGCGCTCTGGTCCATAACGCAGCCAACGTGAACCACGTTCAGGATTACGAAGCGCTATTCAAGGACAACGTTGAGCCTGTCTTCGAATGTCTGAAGTTGTGTGAAGGACGCAGCAAGAAGGTTTTCAATTTCGTCTCGACCTTGTCTGCCTGCAGCGCAATTGATGGCACCGGCGCCGTGCTTGAACAACCGGCTGCCGCTACGCCGCCTATCTACATCAAGAACGGTTACAACCTCACCAAATGGGTCGCTGAACGTATTTTGCAGCATGCCAGGGATCAAGGCGTGTGGGTCAACATCTACCGACCCGGCAACATCGCCTTCAACTGCCGCACTGGCGTTTGTCAGCCGCAGAAGAACCGCTTGATGCTGATGCTCAAGGGGTCCCTGCAGTTGGGTCAGGTCCCGGCGTTCGACATCAACTTCGACCTGATGCCGGTGGACTTCCTCGCGCGCTTCATTGGCTTCCATGCCAGTCGCTATCAGCCCGAGCGCGCCGTATTCAACCTGCATAACCCTGAGCTGTTGAGCTGGAACCACTACGTGGAGTCGTTCCGCGAGGCGGGTCGCGAGTTCAAGTTGGTCAGCGTTGCTGATTGGCAGACGCAACTGAGCCAGGTCGACAGCGATAACGCCCTGTTTGGCGTACTGGGCTTCTATCTGGACGGCTTTGAAGAAGACATCGGGGACATCTCGATGATCGAGCACCAGAACACCCTGGCTGGCGTCCGCCAGATGGGCGAGCAGTACCCGCAGAAAACCCCCGCGCTGTTGCGCAAGGGCTGCGATTACCTGAAGGAAATCGACTTCATCTGAGTCGAGTCATCAATAAGCGAAATGGAGAACGACATGAACACGATCCACAACAATCTCAAGCCTGACACCCTCATCAAGAACCCGACGCAGTGCCGTGTGTCGGCAGCGGTGGAGATCCCGAGCGATGCCAACAGTGTGTGGGCAGTCGTAGGAGACTTCGGTGGCTTTCAGGCATTCATTCCTGCGTTGGAGAGTACTGAAGTCACCGGCAAAGGTATTCGCTCGGTGCGCAAGAAGCTGTTCAAGGACGGCAACTTTGCGATCGAGCAATTGAACAGCCGGGATGATCACGCGCTGTACATGACCTGGTCGCTGATACACACCAGTTTGCCTGTCGGCAATCTGTGGGCCTCCATGACGGTGCAGCCCAAGGGTGACAACGAGTGTGTTGCTACCTGGACAATCATTGCTGAACCCGATCAGGGAGGTCCTGAAACATTGCCGGACTTCGAGGCGTTTCTACAGGGGTTCGCAGACAGCGCCATGAGTAACGCACGCAGTCTGTTTGCCTGACTCTGCAGTTATTCAGAGCCGGAAAAGACAAAACCCCTCATCGCGTAAGCGATGAGGGGTTTCGGAATTTAATCTTGACGATGACCTACTCTCACATGGGGAAACCCCACACTACCATCGGCGATGCATCGTTTCACTGCTGAGTTCGGGATGGGATCAGGTGGTTCCAATGCTCTATGGTCGTCAAGAAATTCTGCAGCCGATCCGTTAGTAATAACGTGTCAGCGAAAATGGTGACTTCTACTAAAAGACAAAACCCCTCACCGCGTAAGCGATGAGGGGTTTCGGAATTTAATCTTGACGATGACCTACTCTCACATGGGGAAACCCCACACTACCATCGGCGATGCATCGTTTCACTGCTGAGTTCGGGATGGGATCAGGTGGTTCCAATGCTCTATGGTCGTCAAGAAATTCGGGTACCGAAGCGTGCCGTGCGGCGCGATTCAGCAAAATGGGTATGTGATAAAGGTATTGTTCGTGACGCAAACTTTCGGTTCGTGTCGTCTTCACAGTCACCACAATCTGTGCTCAATCGAGTCGCAGATTGCTTGGGTGTTATATGGTCAAGCCTCACGGGCAATTAGTATTGGTTAGCTCAACGCCTCACAGCGCTTACACACCCAACCTATCAACGTCGTAGTCTTCGACGGCCCTTCAGGGAACTCAAGGTTCCAGTGAGATCTCATCTTGAGGCAAGTTTCCCGCTTAGATGCTTTCAGCGGTTATCTTTTCCGAACATAGCTACCCGGCAATGCCACTGGCGTGACAACCGGAACACCAGAGGTTCGTCCACTCCGGTCCTCTCGTACTAGGAGCAGCCCCTCTCAAATCTCAAACGTCCACGGCAGATAGGGACCGAACTGTCTCACGACGTTCTAAACCCAGCTCGCGTACCACTTTAAATGGCGAACAGCCATACCCTTGGGACCGGCTTCAGCCCCAGGATGTGATGAGCCGACATCGAGGTGCCAAACACCGCCGTCGATATGAACTCTTGGGCGGTATCAGCCTGTTATCCCCGGAGTACCTTTTATCCGTTGAGCGATGGCCCTTCCATACAGAACCACCGGATCACTAAGACCTACTTTCGTACCTGCTCGACGTGTCTGTCTCGCAGTCAAGCGCGCTTTTGCCTTTATACTCTACGACCGATTTCCGACCGGTCTGAGCGCACCTTCGTACTCCTCCGTTACTCTTTAGGAGGAGACCGCCCCAGTCAAACTACCCACCATACACTGTCCTCGATCCGGATAACGGACCTGAGTTAGAACCTCAAAGTTGCCAGGGTGGTATTTCAAGGTTGGCTCCACGCAGACTGGCGTCCACGCTTCAAAGCCTCCCACCTATCCTACACAAGCAAATTCAAAGTCCAGTGCAAAGCTATAGTAAAGGTTCACGGGGTCTTTCCGTCTAGCCGCGGATACACTGCATCTTCACAGCGATTTCAATTTCACTGAGTCTCGGGTGGAGACAGCGCCGCCATCGTTACGCCATTCGTGCAGGTCGGAACTTACCCGACAAGGAATTTCGCTACCTTAGGACCGTTATAGTTACGGCCGCCGTTTACCGGGGCTTCGATCAAGAGCTTCGCTTGCGCTAACCCCATCAATTAACCTTCCGGCACCGGGCAGGCGTCACACCCTATACGTCCACTTTCGTGTTTGCAGAGTGCTGTGTTTTTAATAAACAGTCGCAGCGGCCTGGTATCTTCGACCGGCGTGGGCTTACGCAGTAAATGCTTCACCCTCACCGGCGCACCTTCTCCCGAAGTTACGGTGCCATTTTGCCTAGTTCCTTCACCCGAGTTCTCTCAAGCGCCTTGGTATTCTCTACCCAACCACCTGTGTCGGTTTGGGGTACGGTTCCTGGTTACCTGAAGCTTAGAAGCTTTTCTTGGAAGCATGGCATCAACCACTTCGTGTTCCAAAGGAACACTCGTCATCAGCTCTCGGCCTTGAGACCCCGGATTTACCTAAGATCTCAGCCTACCACCTTAAACCTGGACAACCAACGCCAGGCTGGCCTAGCCTTCTCCGTCCCTCCATCGCAATAACCAGAAGTACAGGAATATTAACCTGTTTTCCATCGACTACGCTTTTCAGCCTCGCCTTAGGGACCGACTAACCCTGCGTCGATTAACGTTGCGCAGGAAACCTTGGTCTTTCGGCGTGGGTGTTTTTCACACCCATTGTCGTTACTCATGTCAGCATTCGCACTTCTGATACCTCCAGCAAGCTTCTCAACTCACCTTCACAGGCTTACAGAACGCTCCTCTACCGCATCACCAAAGGTGATACCCGTAGCTTCGGTGCATGGTTTGAGCCCCGTTACATCTTCCGCGCAGGCCGACTCGACTAGTGAGCTATTACGCTTTCTTTAAAGGGTGGCTGCTTCTAAGCCAACCTCCTAGCTGTCTAAGCCTTCCCACATCGTTTCCCACTTAACCATGACTTTGGGACCTTAGCTGACGGTCTGGGTTGTTTCCCTTTTCACGACGGACGTTAGCACCCGCCGTGTGTCTCCCATGCTCGGCACTTGTAGGTATTCGGAGTTTGCATCGGTTTGGTAAGTCGGGATGACCCCCTAGCCGAAACAGTGCTCTACCCCCTACAGTGATACATGAGGCGCTACCTAAATAGCTTTCGAGGAGAACCAGCTATCTCCGAGCTTGATTAGCCTTTCACTCCGATCCACAGGTCATCCGCTAACTTTTCAACGGTAGTCGGTTCGGTCCTCCAGTCAGTGTTACCTAACCTTCAACCTGCCCATGGATAGATCGCCCGGTTTCGGGTCTATTCCCAGCGACTAGACGCCCTATTAAGAC
>NZ_CEEDCC010000001.1:2590000-3372500 GCF_979253365.1 Pseudomonas sp. AC016 | reverse complement strand
TCGCCGGTGATGGATGCCCGCAGACCGACCTTGCCGTGGATCGCCGGAGCGCTGAGACCCGCCCAGCCTTTCTCGAGAACGAAGCCGCGGATATCACCCGCGTCATCCTTCGCCCAGACCACGAACACGTCGGCAATCGGGCTATTGGTGATCCACATTTTGCTGCCAGTCAGTCGATAGCCGCCCTCGACACTCCTGGCGCGGGTAATCATGGCGCCCGGATCGGAACCGTGGTTGGGCTCGGTCAGACCGAAACAGCCAATCCATTCGCCGGAGGCCAGTTTGGGCAGGTACTTCTGTTTCTGCGCCTGCGTACCGAATTCATTGATCGGCACCATGACCAGCGAAGATTGCACGCTCATCATGGAGCGATAACCGGAGTCGATACGCTCGACCTCACGGGCAATAAGGCCATAGCACACATAATTGAGACCGCTACCCCCAAACTCTTCTGGAATGGTCGCGCCCAGCAATCCCATTTCGCCCATCTCGCGAAAGATGGCCGGGTCGGTCTGCTCGTGACGAAAGGCTTCCAGTACTCGTGGGGCAAGCTTGCTCTGGGCGAACTGTTCGGCGCTGTCACGAACCATGCGCTCTTCTTCAGTGAGCTGCTGATCCAGCAAAAGAGGATCGATCCAGTTGAAACTCGCTTTGCCGCTCATAACCTGCCCTCACGTATGCCTGAATGGTGTGTGCCTGATCCTAGACCCGGATCGCCGCATCGACAAACGAGGAATCCTCAACCTGTTGTGCTAATTTCTCACTCCGAAACGTTGCAAGGCTCGAAAAATCAGAGCGATCAGTGAGGACACCGTACATGAGACGCAAGATACCCAGCACCACCGCACTGATCAGCTTCGAGTCTGCCGCGCGCCACGAGAGCTTCACCAGGGCCGCCGAGGAACTGTCGCTCACCCAAGGGGCCGTATGCCGACAGATCGGCAGCCTGGAAGCGTTTCTTGGCCTCGAGCTTTTCCGACGCTCACGGCGCGGCGTGAAGCTGACGGAAGCCGGACTTTCCTACAGCCGTCGGGTCGCACTGCAGCTGGATGCCGTGGAGCGCGACACGCTGTCGATCATGGGTCAGCAGGGAACGAGCGTCATCGAGCTTGCCGTGGTGCCAACCTTCGGCACTCAGTGGCTGCTGCCTCGCCTGAGAGACTTCCAGAACAGGCACCCTGAAGTGACAGTCAACCTCACCAATCGCACACGTCCGTTCCTGTTCGCCGATACCGACTTCGACGCTGCGATCTACTTTGGCGATGCCGAGTGGTCGGGCACCGAAGCACATCGGCTGATGAGTGAGAATTCCATGCCCGTCTGCAGCCCCGCCTTCATGCAAGGCCGCGAGCATCTCGATGCGAGCGAACTGGCCGAACTGCCGTTGCTTCAGCAGACCACGCGCCCCTACGCCTGGCGACAGTGGTTCAACGCTCAGAACCTCAACATCGCACGCGACATGACAGGCCCTCGCTACGAGTTGTTCTCCATGCTTGCGCAAGCCGCCATGCACGACATGGGCCTGGCGCTGATCCCACCCTTTCTCATTCAGCGTGAGCTGCATGAAAAACGCCTTGTGATTGCCAACGCCCGTTCGTTACCGAGTAACAAGGCTTATCACTTGATGATTCCGGAGCGAAAAGTCGAATCAGCATCATTGCGGGCTTTCCGTGACTGGCTCATTGATCAGGCAAATGGCTACACGCTGCCATCCGTAAGGGCTTGAGCCTCTGTGATAGCGTGTAGTGCATGATGCTTATTACCTACAGATATAAGCATATGTCGCATATAAAACAGTTGTACGATAACGCTCAACAATGCCTTAAACCTTCTATTTATAAGGGTTAAAGCCCGGTTTTTCAGTTCTGCGGCTGCGCGCGGGAAAAACGTCGGTCTTTAGCCCGATTCAGCTATAAACCTAAAAAAACCCCGTAAACAAAGGCTTGAAGGTGACCCTTGCGACAATAGGTCACAGGATGACTTGTAGTTAATTTTCAGTCTCGTTACATAATATGTTGAAGCCCTTTGACTTCGCCTGCAAAATGCGGCGCTCCCTGTATTCAGGGGCGTGCTGGCCGGCTACTCCAGACGCACCAGCCGTAGTGCACTGGTTTATTCATGAAGATAAAAAGATCGCGCAGGAGATTCTGTCGTGCACATTGGTGTTCCTCTCGAAACCCAGTCAGGTGAAACCCGGGTGGCTGCCACCCCGGAGACCATCAAGAAGCTGATCAGCCAGGGACATAGCGTCACTGTACAAAGCGGAGCAGGCATTCATGCCAGCGTACCGGACAGTGCCTATGAGGCCGCAGGCGCCGCCATAAACGGAGCCGACGACACCTTCGCCAGCGAACTTATCCTCAAGGTCGTGGCCCCGAATGAAAGCGAACTGACGCTTATAAAGAGCGGCACGATCGTGATCGGGATGCTCAACCCCTTCAATAACGAGAACATCGCCCGGATGGCCGAGCGTGGCATTACCGCCTTCGCGCTTGAAGCCGCTCCAAGAACGTCGCGAGCACAGAGCCTGGACGTGCTGTCGTCGCAGGCCAACATTGCCGGTTACAAGGCCGTCCTGCTCGCCGCTCATCACTACCCGCGCTTCATGCCGATGCTCATGACGGCCGCCGGAACGGTGAAAGCGGCCAGGGTGCTGATCCTCGGCGCCGGTGTGGCCGGCCTGCAGGCGATTGCTACTGCCAAGCGTCTGGGTGCAGTGGTCGAAGCGTCGGACGTGCGACCGGCTGTGAAAGAGCAGATCGAATCGCTGGGTGCGAAATTCATTGATGTCCCTTACGAGACCGACGAAGAGCGCGAATGCGCTGAAGGCGTCGGCGGCTATGCACGCCCCATGCCCGCCAGTTGGATGCAGCGTCAGGCTGTCGCCGTGCATGAACGCGCAAAGCTTTCGGACATCGTCATCACCACCGCGCTGATCCCCGGCCGCAAGGCACCGGTACTCCTGAGCGCCGAGACCGTGGCACAGATGAAACCGGGCTCCGTGGTGATCGACCTCGCTGCCGCGCAGGGTGGCAACTGCCCTCTGACTGTGGCGGATCAGGTCACGATCGAGCATGGCGTGACCATCGTCGGCCACACCAATCTGCCAGCGCTGGTCGCCGCCGATGCCTCGGCGCTGTATGCGCGCAACCTGCTGGACTTCATGAAGCTGCTGTTCGACAAGGACGGCGCATTCTCGATCAACCTGGAAGACGACATCGTCGCCGCGTGCCTGATGTGCCGCGACGGCCAGGTCATCCGCAAGAACGGCTGAGGACACACCAATGGAAGAGTTGATCTCCCCCGGCATCTACAACCTGATCATTTTCGTGCTGGCGATCTATGTCGGCTACCACGTGGTCTGGAACGTGACGCCTGCGCTGCACACGCCATTGATGGCCGTGACCAACGCTATCTCCGCCATCGTGATTGTAGGTGCGATGCTCGCCGCCGCGCTCACGGTCACTCCGCTGGGCAAGACCATGGGCACGCTGGCGGTCGCGCTGGCCGCGGTCAACGTGTTCGGCGGCTTTCTGGTTACCCGGCGAATGCTGGAAATGTTCAAGAAAAAGGCACCCAAAGCGAAAGACGAGGTGCAGAAGCCATGAGTATGAATCTGGTGACGCTGCTGTATCTGATCGCGTCGATCTGCTTCATCCAGGCACTCAAAGGCCTGTCCCACCCGACGACTTCGCGCCGTGGCAACCTGTTCGGCATGCTGGGCATGGGGCTGGCAGTCATCACGACGATCGGCCTGGTGTTCAAGCTCGCGGCCCTGTCGACCGCTGAAGGCACCAGCGCAGGGATCGGCTATATAGTCGTCGGCCTGTTGGTCGGTGGCACAGCCGGTTCCATCATGGCCAAGCGCGTCGAGATGACCAAGATGCCCGAGCTTGTGGCGTTCATGCACAGCATGATCGGTCTGGCAGCGGTGTTCATTGCCATCGCGGCGGTGGTCGAGCCCCAGTCGCTGGGTATCGTTCGCAACCTGGGCGACGCCATCCCGACCGGCAATCGTCTGGAACTGTTCCTGGGCGCGGCGATTGGTGCGATCACCTTCTCCGGCTCGGTGATTGCGTTCGGCAAGCTGTCAGGCAAGTACAAATTCCGCCTGTTTCAGGGCGCACCCGTACAGTTTGCCGGACAGCACAAGCTGAACCTGATTCTCGGCCTGGCCACCCTGTTCTTCGGTCTGACGTTCATGTTCACCGGCAGCCTGAACGCGTTCGCCATCATGCTCGCCCTGGCATTCGTGATCGGCGTTCTGCTGATCATCCCGATTGGCGGGGCCGACATGCCGGTGGTGGTCTCGATGCTCAACAGCTATTCGGGCTGGGCGGCGGCGGGCATCGGCTTCTCGCTGAACAACTCGATGCTGATCATCGCCGGCTCGCTGGTGGGCTCGTCCGGCGCGATCCTGTCGTACATCATGTGCAAGGCGATGAACCGCTCCTTCTTCAATGTCATCGGCGGCGGCTTCGGTGGCGCAACGGACACGGCAGGCCCGGCAGGTGCCAAGGAAGCACGCCCGGTGAAATCCGGCTCGGCGGACGACGCCACCTTCCTGCTGACCAATGCCGACACCGTCATCATAGTGCCGGGCTACGGTCTGGCAGTGGCACGTGCCCAGCACGCGCTCAAGGAGTTGACCGAGAAGCTGGTGCATCACGGCGTCACGGTGAAATACGCGATCCATCCGGTGGCAGGCCGCATGCCAGGCCACATGAACGTGCTGCTGGCCGAGGCGGAAGTGCCTTATGACCAAGTGTTCGAGATGGACGACATCAACTCCGAGTTCGGTCAGGCAGACGTGGTGCTGGTGCTCGGCGCCAACGACGTGGTCAACCCGGCCGCCAAGAACGATCCGAAATCGCCGATTGCCGGGATGCCGATCCTCGAAGCATTCAAGGCCAAGACCATCATCGTCAACAAGCGCTCGATGGCCAGCGGCTACGCCGGTCTGGATAACGAACTGTTCTATCTGGACAAGACCATGATGGTGTTCGGAGACGCCAAAAAGGTGATCGAGGACATGGTGAAGGCGGTCGATAACGCATAGCCTGCATCTGCTTCAGCACAGCCCCGGCTCGCGTTGCGACCGGGGCTTTTTGCATTTCACGTAACAGTGTTTTGCGCTGAGACCCGCTAATTAGAGCCCTCAAATGCGACCATGGTAGCGGGACGAACAAGGCCCGACTCTCTAGACTTGTCGCTCGTCTCCACCTCCGAGAAAGAATCCATGTACCGTGACCGTATCCGCCTGCCCTCCCTGATGAGCAAGGTAATGAGCGCAGCCGACGCCGCTGCCCTGATCGAAGATGGCATGACCGTCGGCATGAGTGGCTTCACCCGCGCAGGCGAAGCCAAAGCCGTTCCCCAGGCGCTGGCCGAACGCGCCAAGACCTCGCCACTGAAGATCAGCCTGATGACAGGCGCCAGCCTGGGCAACGATCTGGACAAGCAACTCACCGAATCCGGTGTGCTTTCCCGGCGCATGCCGTTCCAGGTGGACAGCACGTTGCGCCGCGCCATCAACGACGGCACCGTCATGTTCATCGATCAGCACCTGTCCGATACCGTCGAGCAACTGCGCAATCGCCAGATCAAGGCCGTGGACCTGGCCGTGATCGAATGCGTCGCCATCACCGAGGACGGTCATCTGGTGTTGAGCACCTCGGTGGGGAACTCCGCCAGCTTCGCCATTCTCGCCAAACAGGTGATTGTCGAGATCAATCTGGCCCAGCCGCTTGAGCTGGAAGGCCTGCATGACGTCTACATTCCGAGCTACCGCCCTACACGTCTGCCGATTCCGGTGCTGGAAGCCGATTCACGGATTGGCAGCCATGCAGTGAAGATCGATCCGGCCAAGATTGTCGGCATCGTCATCAGCAACCAGCCTGACTCCCCGTCCACCGTGCTGCCGCCGGATGTGGAAACCCAGGCCATTGCCCAACACCTGGTGGAGTTCTTCAAGAATGAAGTGCGTGAAGACCGGCTGACCAACACCCTGATGCCGTTACAGGCAGGCATCGGGACCATTGCCAACGCAGTGATGCACGGTTTGCTGGATTCGCCCTTCCATGACATGACCATGTATTCGGAGGTGTTGCAGGATTCCACCTTCGATCTGTTCGATGCAGGCAAATTGAGCTTTGCCTCGGGTAGCTCCATGACGCTTTCAGCCTCCAAGCACGCTCAGGTGTTCGCCGACTTCAATCGCTACAAATCCAGACTGGTGCTGCGCCCGCAGGAAATCTCCAATCATCCGGAGGTCATTCGCCGCCTGGGTATCATCGGGATCAACACAGCCCTGGAGTTCGACCTGTACGGCAACGTGAACTCCACCCATGTGTGCGGCACGCGAATGATGAATGGCATCGGCGGCTCCGGCGACTTCTCACGCAACGCGCATCTGGCCATCTTCGTGACCAAGTCGATTGCCAAGGGCGGCTCGATTTCCAGCGTGGTGCCAATGGTGAGCCATGTCGATCACACCGAGCATGATGTGGACATTCTGGTGACCGAACAGGGTCTGGCGGATCTGCGTGGCCTGGCGCCGCGTGAGCGCGCCCGGGTGATCATCGACAACTGTGTTCATCCTGATTATCGCGCGGCGCTGAATGACTACTTCAACGCCGCCTGCCAGCGCGGTGGTCATACGCCTCACATACTGCGCGACGCACTGAGTTGGCACCTGAATCTGGAAGAGACCGGTCGCATGTTGCCCGCCTGAACAAGACAGTTTGAGGTGAGCAAGTGGTTTTATTGCCCACCTTCCCTTCACCATTCCCTGTACTTGAAAAAACTGTACTGCTGTACTGGTAAAAAACAGCCTGATGCGCGCCAGATTCAGTGCGACCTCTCGCAAAATGCACTAAAAATGTGCAGACCGGTACAGTTGCCCCAATAACGAACAAAACAGTCCCTATAAACAGTTAACTGAACCCTCACAATACAGATGAACTGTGTCTATGGGGACTGGCCAATCAAGCGGAGAATGGGCACCAGTCAAGCAACTCACTTATCCCGCCACAAGCGGAAGGAAGTCACACCATGGAACGTACAATCAGTTCCGATCTGTTCAGCGAAAGCACCGCCACTACTGCCAAATCGTCCTTGCCTCTGCGCATGTTCGCTAACCTGATGCTCTGGCAGCGCCGTCTCTCCAGCCGCCATCAACTGGCTCGCCTGGATGCACGTTTGCTGGCCGACGCAGGTATCAGCGAAGCACAGCGTTACGAAGAGCTGAGCAAGCCGTTCTGGCGCTAATGCAGCGCCCGCTGGCCCCAGACTGCTGAAGTCTCCCGCCAGCAACCCGAATTGCTTCATACACGACCCGATTCAGGCAACTGAATCGGGTCTTGTCATTTGTGCGGCAAGGATTTCAAAAGCAAAACAAGTACAGTTTTAAGTGTTACAAAATAAAGCCAGTACAGTTACCATTTCATGTATGCCGTATGGCGTTTCAACGCGGTATTGCAATAGCAAGCCCGACAGCGCTGATATAGGCTGGACGCCTGATCGGCCTGGCACACAGCCTGTGCCTCCCGCAACCTCTGCCTGTAACTCCATCTGACGGAATTCGACCATGTCCCTGCTACGTACCTTTGGCGCTGCCGTTCTGCTGACTGCCGCTGCCGCAAGCGCCAACGCCTCCAGCTTCATCGTAACGACCGACACAGTCGTCGGCGCTGTCGCGGCATCGACCGATGCGACCTCCGATATTTCGTCTTCGTTCAAGGACGACAAGATCGTTCGCGCAGCACGTGACGATGCGGCCAGCTTCGTGGCCAGCGCCGGCGATATCCGCGGTGCGCAACTGGAAGGCGCCTTCCAGCACATCCGTCAGCAGTTGCCTGAACTGCACGCCACCGATGCCCAGCTGGCTCAGGCCATTCTGGCCATCTGACGAGTGCCTCCGGCGGCCTGCAAGCTGCCGGGGTAGCTCCGGCCAGAGCATTGCGCTAGCCTTGACGCCTGTTTTGCCGGTACGTGAAAGCCATGCGTTCATTGCACTCTCTTTTGCTCGCTTCTCTCGCCATCCTGGTCTGGACGGGTTCTGCCCATGCCTTCGACTCAACCACGCAGGGCCTGGTCAAGACCGGGTATGCCACCAGCCAGGTCAGCAGCTCACCGTTCGATAACAAGCAGATCATGGCAGCTCAGGATGATGCTGCTGCGTTCATCGCCAGCGACGGCAAGATCCGCGGGGCCAGACTCGAGTCGGCCTTGCGCAGCCTGCGCCAGGCTGATGAAAAACTTCGTGCCAGCGACCTTGAACTGGCGCAGGCAATCCTCGTCCAATAGCCACTTTGCCTTTCTGCGTAACTGGAGATGTTACTGACATGCGTACGCCGCTGATTGCTGTTTCCCTTGGCCTGCTGCTGATGGCCGACCTGGCCCAGGCTCAGACCGTTGTTGCCACGAGTAACATCATTGTCCGTGCGTTTGGTCGTACCATCGACTTCACCTCGGACACCACCACCTCGATCCGCGACTCCAAGGTCGTGCGCGAAGCCCGGGACGATGCAGCCAGCTACGTCGCCAGCAACGGCGACATCCATGGCGCCCAGCTCGACGCGGCCTTCGATACGCTGCGTGCCCGCGTGCCGGAAGCGCGCGATGCCAGCGACCAGACACTGGCTGAAGCCATCCTCGCACTGTGAGGCGACTTGGCGTCTGGCTGCTTGCCGGCGCATTGTCGCTGGTCGGGACTTATGCTTCAGCCAGCCTGAAGCTTGAGCTGCAGACCAACGGCCTTGATGCGGCCCAACAGCAAGCCAGCCAGGCGCTGATCGACGAGGCCATGCGCGCTCTGCCGCCCAGCTTCGTCGAGTCGCTGGACCGCACTGTCAACGTGAGCTGGTCCAGTGACATGCCGCAAAACGCCTACGGCCAGGCGGCAGGCCCTTATCAGCTGTACCTCAATACCCATCTGTTGCCTGCGCTGACCGACGGCTCTGCCGCGACGACGCAGACTGGTCGGCCGCACGGCACGGTACGCCGGGAAATGCTCGCCACCGTACTGCATGAGCTGACTCACATTTATGACCGCGCACGCCTGTGGTCGGCGAGCGAGCGGGCGACGCTGGTGCGCTGTTCCCGTCGCAACAGCTCGCTGGGCAACGTCGGCCTGCCCGATGACTGCCGCGGCCAGACCGAACGACGTTTCACTCTGAGTGACGATCCTCGCCTGTTGGACCTTGCCGGCTGGCAGCAGTACGTCGGGCGCCGTGGCGAGCGGGAAGAACATAACGGTCAGGTTGCCCGCAGTCCCGACATCTATGAGACCACCAGCCCGCTCGAGTTCGTGGCGGTAAACATGGAGTACTTCCTGCTCGACCCGGCCTACGCCTGTCGTCGTCCTGCGCTGTACGCCTACTACAAGGAGCGTTTCGGCTGGGCACCTGCTGCAAAAGAGACCTGCCCCACCTTCTATCCCTACCTGAACGCGGGCAGTGATTTTGGCCGGGAGCCTCTGGGCAAGCTGGACCCCGAACGCGTCTACGCCGTCGACTACCTGTTGGCCGAGGCGAATCAGAACTGGGTGAGCCGTTGGGGCCACAGCATGCTGCGTCTGGTGATCTGCAAGCCGGGTCGCCCACGCGGGCCGGACTGTCGGCTCGACCTGGACCAGCATCTGGTCCTGTCCTACCGCGCTTTTGTGGGAGACGTACAGTTATCCAGCTGGGACGGCCTGATGGGCGCGTACCCTTCGCGACTGTTCGTGCTGCCGCTGGCGCAGGTAATCGACGAGTACACCAAGACAGAACTGCGCAGCCTGGCGTCGGTACCGATCACGCTGTCGCGCCCTGAAATCGAAGGGCTGGTCCAGCATGCCGCCGAAATGCACTGGAGCTACGACGGCAACTATTACTTCCTGTCGAACAATTGTGCGGTGGAGAACCTCAAGCTGCTTCGCAGCGGCACACATAATCCCAAGCTGGTTGGTCTGGACAGCATCCTGCCCAACGGTTTGCTCGAAGTGCTCAAAGGGCGCGGCCTGGCTGATACCAGCGTGCTGGACGATCCCAAGGAAGCGCTACGTCTTGGCTACCGCTTCGATTCCTATCGCGACCGCTATCAGGCCATGTTCGAGGTGCTGAAGAAACAACTGCCGATCCGGCAGACCACCGTCGAAGACTGGATGAGCCTGCCCGCTCACGAGCGCAGTCAGTGGTTCGACAAGGCAGACCTGCGCACCAGCGCCGCCATTCTGCTGCTTGAACAGGCCAGCCTGCGTCGGCAGTTGCTGCTGGCCCAGGACGAAGTTAAGCAGAGCTATCTCGGGGCTCGGGAGCAGAAAGACGGCCGCGTCTCGAAAGCAACCGGCACCTTGCAGGAACTGCTGGCCAGCAGCGGCTTTCTCAGCCGCCCTGCAGAATTGCTCGGCAGCAGAGGTTACGGCTTGCCGCAGGCTACGGAATGGCAACAGCTGGAAAGCGAGAGCAGCCAGCGCCAGAAGCAACTCAAGCGCCTGACGGGCGACCTCGACAAGGAAGTACGCGCGTTGCTGGGCCCGGAACGTGCGAAGGAAATCGCCGCGAACGAAGCCAACCTCAAGCAGATGGGTGATCACCTGCGCGCCTTGCACAAGGCATCGGGCGGATTGCAGCTGCCTTGATCAACCGGTCTTCTTTTTAGGCTTGAGATATTTGGTGAGGCCCTGGAACCAGATCACCAGGGCCGGATTGCCCTTGATCTGAATGTCCTTGTCCTGAATACCCTGCATGAAGGCCAACTGCTTGTTCTTGGCCTGCAGGGTGGCAAAGCCGAATGCGGCATCGCGAAACGAGATGGCAAACGCAGGCTCTGCAGCCAGCCCTTTCACACTGTGAATACGCTGATCACGAACCACGAAGTGGCGGGCGATCCTGCCGTCTGTTGTCTGCAACTGGAACGTCAGGTCCTTGCCCGCCAACTGTTGCTGGAACGCAGGGTTGTTACGACTGGCGCGGCCCATCAGCAGGCCCAGCATCCAGAGAAGAAAGCGAAATTTCATGTAACAGCCTCAGCAAGAGTTCGAACCGGCGGTCAGAATCGGCGGCGCAGTGTAGCGGTTTAGCCGCCTGCTTCCTGTAGGAAAATTCTTATTTTCGGCGAGAATCGCGACAATTGTTTCAGCTCGTGAGTGCTGCCCTGGCAGGCAAGGCAGCACTCCGGCGATCAATCAGCGGATGCTGCTGATGCTGCCCTTGTTACCCGTAACCTTTACATCCACCTTCTTGAAGATGAAGTAGTCCTTCACGTTGACTTCATAACGTGGAGCGACGATCAGGTCGGCACCGGAAGATTTGACAGCCTTGTAGGCTGCGGCAGCCTTGGCCGTCGATACCGGGTCTGGAAGTGCCAGGCCCATTCCGCCGCCGCTCGCACCGCCGTAGGCAACGCCGTCCGCGAACTGGGTATCACCGCCGATGCTCAGGAAGTTGAACAGCACGTTGGTCGAGGATTCACCACTGATGATGCCGCCCACTTTCACGTCAGCCTTCAGATCGGTTTTGACGGTGCCTTCCAGTGGTGCAGTCGGCTGGCTCACGTTGTAACTCACGCAGCCCGAGGTGGCGGCGATCAGGGTTGCAACAGCAGCGAACTTCCATAGCTTATTCATTTTTGACTTCCCAAGATTTAGTGTTCAGCGCCGCGAGCCAGAAGAGCTGCGGGAGCGGGACTTTAAGGGAATGGGCAACGATAAAAAGTCAGGAAAGGCTGAGCTGTTGGAAGGCAGACGAGTGCAATCAAGTAGGAAACTTCTTACGCGAAGTCAACGCAACGTCATTGGCGCAACGGTTGTTCTGCGCGCATGAAAAAAGGGCACCCAGTCTGACTGATGTGCCCGTCGCTCACTGCTCACCTCCCGCCGAGGCAAGCCGTTGTTATCAGGATTTCTTCTTTTTGGCTGGCTCGGGATTGACGCTGTCTTTCAAGGCTTTGCCCGGTTTGAAGGCTACCGTGTTGCTTGCCTTGATTTTCACCGGTTCGCCGGTTTGCGGATTCTTGCCGGTACGGGCTCCACGATGGCGTTGCAGGAATGTACCGAAGCCAACCAGGGTGACACTGTCCTTGCGAGACAGAGCGCCGGTGATTTCTTCAAGAATGGCATTGAGAACACGGTTGGATTGATCTTTGGTCAGATCCGCCTTTTCAGCAATGGCGGCTGCAAGTTGTGGTTTACGCATATGAAGCCTCTTTTACGGTTTTTGTTTTTATGTTCCGTACTGCTTATGGCAAACAGTAACAAGGCGCCGCGACGGCTCTACGTAGCGGCAGACGAGAGCGAGGATGGCATGCCGACGTTACCTGCGCCAGTGGATGGACGAGGTTTATCGGTACAAATAAGTGTCCTATCCGACAAAATGACGCGAAATTATGCCAATAACGCAGGTAACGCCTTGTTCAGGGCGAGTTTTTCCATAACGGCGGCCCCGGTCAACGCATAACCCAGCAATTGTCCCTCGGCGTCGTGACACAGTGCCTTGATGTCAGCGCCCTGCCCCTCGACGCTCCAGACACCCTGTGTTCCACGCGGAGGCGGCGAAACCACCAGCGGGCAGGCAGGCGTCTTGACAGTGATCGGCATCGGCCCGTATTTCACCGACATTGGCGTTCCGGCCAGGGTCTGGGCCAACGCTCTTGCGCAGCTCATCAAAGGCATCACGTACAACAGGTTCAAGCCGTCGACTTCCGCACAGTCACCCAGCGCATGGATGTTGGCGTGCGACGTCTGCAGATAACGATCAACCAGAATGCCGCGTCCGGTCTGCAAACCTGCGGCTGCCGCCAGATCGATTCTGGGCCGCAGGCCGATGGCCGACACCACCAGATCGCAGCTGATTACCTGACCGTCGGACAAATGAGCTTCCAACCCCTCACCACTGCGTTGCAGGCGCGTGAGCACCGGCCCCAGGTGGAAACGCGCGCCCAGCCCTTCGAGCCCGTTCTGCACAGCCGCCGCGGCGGCGGGCAGCAGTGTTGGCATGACGTGTTCACAGGGCGCGACCAGATCCACTTCGTAGCCGCCCAGCATCAGGTCGTTGGCAAATTCGCAGCCGATCAGGCCTGCACCCAGAATCAGTACACGGCGCTTGCCTACAGCGGCCGCTCGAAAGCGCGCGTAGTCCTGCAGATCGTTGATCGGGAACACCGCATCTGCTGCGTCGCCCTCGATCGGCACGCGGATGGTTTCAGCGCCCCAGGCCAGCACCAGATCGCGATAATACACAGCCTCTTCACCGACCCACAGGCGATTGTGGCCGGGATCGATACCGCTGATGCGCGTGTGCGTGCGCACTTCAGCCTTCAACTGGTCGGCCATGGCGCCAGGCTCGGCCATGCTCAGTCCGTCGGCCTCCTTGTTCTTGCCGAACCCGGTGGACAGCATGGGCTTGGAGTACGACCGGCCGTCATCGGCAGTGATCAGCAACAGCGGCGTTTCGCTGTCCAGCTTGCGAAATTCCCGAGCGAGGTTGTAGCCCGCAAGGCCAGTACCGATGATGACGACAGGTGCGCTCATTGCTGTTTCCCGAGTGAGGTGGATCAACCGATTTCGATCATTTCAAAGTCCATCTTGCCGACGCCACAGTCGGGGCACAGCCAGTCTTCCGGTACATCCTGCCAGAGCGTGCCCGGCGCGATGCCGTCATCCGGCCAGCCATCGGCTTCGTTGTAAATCAGACCACAGACAATGCATTGCCACTTCTTCATGGTTCGGTTCTCTATTCATCAGGCTGAGTATTGGCGCAGCGGTCGTTCGCCGCTTGAAGGGGCGTTGTACTGATCGGCAGTCCGGGATGCAAGCCCGTTTATATAACTGGCTGTCTTCCCCCCGGCTGTCGGGGTCATCAATCGTGATAAGCTCGCCGCCCCGATAACTGCCGACGCATGCTTACCGTGACCCAGCAAAACCCCGCCTTTACGACGCCAGTCTGGCTTGAGCGCGACCGGTTGCTCGATGCACCCGCGCCGGTGATTCTGGACTGGCTGTTCAATCAGGATTCCCTGACCCGTCGCTTGGACCGTCTGTCCGACGGAGGATTCAGCGTCATTCCGCTGTTCGAAGGCTGGCAGTCATTACGCGATGACGAATGCGCCGCACTGGCGCTGCCCGAGGCGAGCGAGGGTTGGGTTCGCGAAGTGTATCTGCTCGGCAATGGCAACCGCTGGGTCTTCGCTCGCAGCGTAGCGGCCCGCAGCGCCCTGCAGAACGGCGGGTTGCAGATGGACACGCTGGGATCGCGTTCACTGGGTGAGTTGCTGTTCAGTGACCCTGCATTCGACCGTGGCCCGCTCGAAGTCTGCCGTTACCCTGCCACCTGCCTGCCGCCTGCCGATTCTGCCAAAGGCCTGTGGGCACGCCGCTCCTGCTTCAGTCGCGGCCCGTTGCGCGTGCTGGTCGCCGAAGTCTTCCTGCCGTCTTTCCTGAGCCTGGTTCAGAACAAGGACCCCGTCTGATGTACCTGTCGTTGCTCAAATCACTGAATCGCCTGAACCCACGCGTCTGGGACTTCGTCCAGCTGACACGAATCGACAAGCCGATCGGCGTCTATCTGCTGCTGTGGCCAACATTGTGGGCGCTCTGGATAGCCGGCAAGGGCTCGCCGTCGCTGGCAAACGTGCTGATCTTCACGGTCGGTGTATTCCTGATGCGCGCAGCAGGCTGCGTGATCAACGATTATGCCGACCGCAAGGTGGACGGTCATGTGAAGCGTACCGAGCAGCGGCCCCTGGTCAGCGGGAAGGTCAGCGGCCGGGAAGCACTGATTCTGTTCTCGGTGCTGGTGGGCCTGAGCTTTGTGTTGGTGCTGTTCACCAATGCCACGACCATCTGGCTGTCATTCGGCGGTCTGGCGCTGGCGGCCTGCTACCCCTTCATGAAGCGCTACACCTATTACCCGCAGGTGGTGCTGGGCGCGGCCTTCTCTTGGGGCATGCCGATGGCGTTCACTGCCGAGACCGGCGAGCTGCCTGCCGCTGCCTGGCTGCTGTACATCGCCAACCTGTTGTGGACAGTCGGATACGACACCTACTACGCCATGGTGGACCGCGACGACGACCTGAAGATTGGTGTGAAATCCACCGCCGTGCTGTTCGGCGATGCGGACCGCGTGATCATTCTGACGTTGCAGGGTCTGGCACTGGGATGCCTGATGCTCGCCGGTTCGCGGTTCGAGCTGGGGATGTGTTTCTACGCAGGTCTGGCAGTCGCCGCAGGCTGCTTTGCCTGGGAGTTCTGGAGCACGCGCCTGCGCGAGCGGGACGCGTGCTTCAAGGCCTTTCTCCATAATCATTGGGCAGGGTTGGCGATATTCCTGGGAATCGTCGCCGACTACGCGGTGCGCTGATCACCCAATGGCTTCACGCCTCAGGGTTTGGCCACGTGCCAGACACCACCCTTGCCGTCACCGGTGACTTCGCCCGCCTTGGTGTCGCTCTTGAAGGTGTAGAGCGGCTTGCCGTCGTAAGCCCATTGCCGGCTTTTGTCGTCACGGGTGATCACTGTCCATTTGCCCTCGGCCGAACTGTCGGCTTCCGCGGCAAGCGGCGGCCAGTTGATCGCACACTGATCGTTACAGGCGGATTTGCCCGTGCTGTCCTTGTCGAAGGTGTAGAGCGCCATGCCTTTATGATCGACCAGTTTGCCGTCCTGCTCCATGGCAGGCTCGGCCGCGAAGGCCAGTGCGGACGATACAAGGGCAGCGGCAGCCAGCAGACACTTGAGTGAAGTAGAGACATTAGCCATCGGGTACATCCTCTTTTTTATCGTAGAAATGAGTTCGAGACAGCCCACCCAGCTTAGTCCGCCGATGGCATGCGTGATAGCCTCATCCCAACCTGTCACACGACTGCAATAATTCCGTTATCTAATGCGCCCCAAGACAGTTAAATGACACGAGGTTCAAGCATGGTTGGCAGGAGCATTCTGATCGTTGACGACGAAGCGCCTATTCGCGAAATGATCGCCGTTGCGTTGGAAATGGCCGGCTACGACTGTATTGAAGCCGAAAACTCTCAGCAGGCCCACGCGATCATCGTTGATCGCAAGCCGGACCTGATTCTGCTCGACTGGATGCTGCCCGGCACCTCAGGCATAGAACTGGCGCGTCGCTTGAAGCGCGATGAGCTGACCGGGGATATCCCGATCATCATGCTCACGGCCAAGGGCGAGGAAGACAACAAGATCCAGGGCCTGGAAGTGGGCGCTGACGATTACATCACCAAGCCGTTTTCCCCCCGCGAACTGGTGGCGCGCCTCAAGGCCGTGCTTCGTCGTGCCGGGCCGACGGACGGTGAAGCACCCATCGAAGTCGGTGGCCTGCTGCTCGACCCGATCAGCCATCGCGTTACCATCGATGGCAAACCGGCAGAAATGGGCCCGACCGAATACCGCCTTCTGCAATTCTTCATGACCCATCAGGAACGCGCCTACACCCGTGGTCAGTTGCTGGACCAGGTCTGGGGCGGCAACGTTTATGTCGAGGAGCGCACTGTGGATGTTCACATTCGCCGCCTGCGCAAAGCCCTGGGTGACGCTTATGAAAATCTGGTACAAACCGTGCGCGGCACCGGCTATCGCTTTTCCACGAAAAGCTGACAGTCGTTTTCGCAGACACAGGGCACCGGCCAGCGTGCACCAGACAAGGATTTACCCTTAATTGAACCAAAATTGGCATGGCACGCTGATACGCCACATGTTGTTGCTGGTGACCGCCTGCCTGCTGGTCGGCCTGATCAGCGGACAGTATGGCTGGAGCCTGTCCATCGGACTGGGCCTGTATCTGGCCTGGACCCTCAAACAACTGTTGCGTCTGCACGAGTGGCTGAGCAGCCACAAGGCTGACGAACCGCCACCGGATGGCTACGGCCTGTGGGGCGAAGTCTTCGACAGCATCTATCACCTGCAACGCCGCGACCAGCGTGTCAGAGGCCGTCTGCAGGCCGTGATCGACCGAGTCCAGGAATCCACCGCTGCCCTCAAGGATGCGGTGATCATGCTCGACAGCGAGGGCAATCTGGAGTGGTGGAACCGCGCTTCCGAAACCCTGCTGGGTCTCAAGACGCCGCAGGACAGCGGCCAGCCGGTGACCAATCTGGTGCGTCACCCGCGCTTCAAGGAATACTTCGCGCAGGGCAATTACGCCGAGCCGCTGGAAATCCCCTCGCCCACCAACGATCACTTGCGCATCCAGTTGCTGATCACCCGTTACGGCAACAACGAACACCTGATGCTGGTGCGCGATGTCACGCGCATCCACCAGCTGGAGCAGATGCGCAAGGACTTCGTCGCCAACGTCTCCCATGAATTGCGCACACCGCTGACGGTGATCTTCGGCTACCTGGAAACCCTGCTCGATAACGTGGATGAAGTGAATCCACGCTGGGTACGGGCGCTGCAACAGATGCACCAGCAGGGCGGGCGCATGCAGACGCTGCTCAACGACTTGCTGTTGCTGGCCAAGCTCGAAGCCACGGATTATCCGTCTGACAACCATCCGGTGGTCGTCAGCAATCTGCTCAAGACCATCAAGGCCGACGCCAACGCGCTGTCAGGCAGCAAGAATCAGCAGATCAGCCTCAGCATCGAAAGCGATATGCGGCTCAAGGGCAGCGAAACCGAGCTGCGCAGTGCGTTTTCCAACCTGATCTTCAACGCCGTCAAGTACACGCCTGCAGAAGGCACTATCCGCATCCGCTGGTGGGCAGACGAGCGTGGCGCGCACCTGAGCGTGCAGGATTCGGGGATCGGCATCGAAACCAAGCACCTGCCGCGTCTGACCGAGCGCTTCTACCGGGTGGACACCAGCCGTGCGTCGAATACCGGCGGAACAGGGCTGGGACTGGCGATCGTCAAGCACGTGCTGCTGCGTCATCGCGGCACCCTTGAAATCAACAGCGTGCCGAACAAGGGCAGCGTTTTCACCTGCCATTTTGCCACCAGCCAGATGTCCAAACCCGAAAGCGACGACTCAGACTACTAGGCAATCGCTTGTACAGCCGCTACATTGCCGGGTTCATGGCGCTTTTTCAGCGCAGCACCACCTCTTATTCTGTTAGAACGGACCCCGTAAAACCCCACCATGGACCCTTCCCCTAGTTTCAACCTGGCTTCACTCTTTGCCGACTTCGGCATGATTCTTTTTGCGCTGTTCCTGGTTCTGCTCAACGGTTTCTTCGTTGCGGCAGAATTTGCCATGGTCAAACTGCGTTCCACGCGGGTCGAGGCGATTGCCGACAAGAACGGCTGGCGCGGACACATCCTGCGCAAGGTACACGGCCAGCTCGACGCCTACCTGTCGGCCTGTCAGCTGGGTATCACCCTCGCCTCCCTGGGGCTTGGCTGGGTCGGTGAGCCGGCCTTCGCTCACCTGCTGGAGCCGCTGCTCAGTGCGATGGGCGTCGATACGCCGGAACTGGTCAAAGGTATTTCGTTCTTCACTGCCTTCTTCATCATCTCTTATCTGCACATCGTGATCGGTGAGCTGGCACCCAAATCCTGGGCGATCCGCAAGCCGGAGCTGCTGTCGCTGTGGACTGCTGCGCCGCTGTACCTGTTCTACTGGCTCATGTACCCGGCGATCTACCTGCTCAACGCCAGCGCCAACGCGATTCTGCGCATTGCCGGCCAGGGCGAACCCGGCCCGCATCACGAACACAGTTACAGCCGCGACGAACTGAAACTGATTCTGCACTCCAGCCGCGGTCAGGACCCCAGCGACCAGGGCATGCGCGTGCTGGCCTCTGCCGTGGAAATGGGCGAGCTGGAAGTCGTGGACTGGGCCAACTCTCGCGAAGACATGGTCACGCTGGATTTCAACGCACCGCTCAAGGAAATCCTCGCGCTGTTCCGTCGCCACAAATTCAGCCGTTACCCGGTGTACGACGCCGAACGCGGCGAGTTCGTCGGTCTTTTGCACATCAAGGATCTGTTGCTGGAACTGGCGGACCTGGACCACCTTCCCGAATCGTTCAACCTCGCCGAGCTGACCCGCCCGCTGGAACGTGTTTCCCGGCACATGCCGCTGTCCCAATTGCTCGAGCAGTTCCGCAAGGGCGGCGCGCACTTTGCCGTGGTCGAAGAAGCCGATGGCAAGATCATCGGCTACCTGACCATGGAAGACGTGCTGGAGGTGCTGGTCGGCGACATTCAGGACGAACACCGCAAGGTTGAACGGGGCATCCTGGCCTATCAGCCGGGCAAGCTGCTGGTGCGGGGCGACACGCCGCTGTTCAAGATCGAGCGTCTGCTGGGCATCGACCTGGACCACATCGAAGCCGAAACCCTGGCAGGCCTGATCTACGAAACCCTCAAACGAGTGCCGGAAGAAGAAGAACAGATGGAAGTCGAAGGCCTGCGCATCATCATCAAAAAGATGAAAGGCCCCAAGATCGTCCTGGCCAAGGTGCTGAAGCTGGATTGAGGCGGGCTTCGCCAGTCCTTGATTGATCGTGCCCATCGCTCCGCTTGGGCACGATCGGGTACAGATGCCAGCCCTCACACTGATCGTTCCTCACGCTCTGCGTGGGAATACCGCCCAGGACGCTCCGCGTCCGCTCTCGAATGTGGCGCAGATGTGCGCCCAAGCTCCAGGGTTATCCGCGTCATGCGCCCGGCTTACTGAATCCGCAATCCGTGCCATTTGCGACGCGGAGCGTCACGGGATGCATGCCCACGCGGAGCGATGGGCACGATCAGTATCGGGAATGATCGTTCCTCACGCTCTGCGTGGGAATGCCGCCCAGGACGCTCCGCGTCCGCTCTTGAATGTGGCGCAGATGCGCGCCCAAGCTCCAGCGCTATCCACGTCATGTGCCCGGCTCACTGCATCCTTGGTCTGTGCCATTTGTGACGCGGAGCGTCACGGGCGGCATGCCCACGCGGAGCGGTGGGCACGATCAGTATCGGGAATGATCGTTCCTCACGCTCTGAAGTGACCCCGTAAAGCTGGACAGTAATACGCCTATCTCTAAGCGGCCTGCATTCTGTAATCCACAGGACTCAGGCCGTTTAGCTTCAGCTTGATGCGTGAGTGATTGTAATACTGAATGTACTCGACGATGCCCGCCTCAAGCACATCCAGATCATCGAATGTGTTCAGGTAGAAAAACTCGGACTTCAGTGTGCCGAAGAAGCTTTCCATGGCTGCGTTGTCGTAGCAGTTACCCTTGCGCGACATGCTGGGTGTGACCGAGCCTTCCTGCAGCGCCCGCAGGTAAATCGGCATTCGGTATTGCCAGCCCTGGTCGGAATGCAGGATCGGTTTGTCACCGCACTGGAGTCGGTTGAACGCCTCTCGCAGCATGGCGTCGACCATGGAGTACAGAGGCTTTCGAGCTATCTGGTAGGAAATGATTTCGCCGTTGTACAGATCCATGATGGGCGATAGATAGAGCTTTTTACCCCCTACCTTGAACTCCGTCACGTCAGTGGCCCACTTCGTATTAGGCGACAGCGCCTTGAAGTTGCGCTCCAGAAGATTGGGCGCAGCCTTGCCTGTTTCACCTTTGTAAGCACGGTATTTCTTCGCGCGCACAAGGCTCTTGAGCCCCAGTTGAGCCATCAACTTCTGCACCGTCTTGTGAGTGACAAGGTAGCCAGCACGGCGTACCACAAACGTGATGCGACGGTAGCCATAACGTCCCTTATGCTCGTCGAACGTGTTTTGAATCAAGCTCTTGAGCTCAGCGTACTTATCCACCGCCTGCGCAGCTTTTTGCTGATAGTAAAAGGTGCTGCGCGCCATCTCGGCAAACTTCAGCAGGCTTTCCAAAGGATAGAGCGGCCTCAGTTCAACTACGATTTGCGCTTTTTCTGCTGCGCCAATCGGGTTTTTTCCTGAACCAAGGCATCGAGCTTTTTTAGGTAATCGACCTCCATGCGCAGCTGTCGCACTTCGGCCAGAAGCTCATCACGCGAGCGTGATTCGTCATCAATGAGCGTGGACTGAGGGGTAGAAGGTGGCTTACGCATTTTTGGGGCACGTCCGACTTTATCAGGAGAGCTCAACGCACCTTCATCCTGAAGGTGCTGCCATGAGACGATGATGCCGAACTGGCGAATGTCGAACAAGGCTGCCGTTTGTCGCAACGACAAGCGCTCATCGTGCATCCGCTTCAGGACCGTCTGCTTGAACTCGTCACTGTAACGCTGCCGCCCTTTCTTCTTAAGGGCAGAAGGACCGTGTATCTGATACCCGGCGACCCATTGGCGCAAGGATGAAAAGTCCACCTGATGACGCTCTGCAACATCCCTTAAACCCGTTTTGCCGGAACAATAATCCAGCACGGCTGCGAGTTTGATCTGCTCTGTATATTTGCGCATGACACCTCCAAAGTTGTGTTCAACTTTTGGGGGTCACTTCACTCTGCGTGGGAATGCCGCCCAGGACGCTCCGCGTCCGCTCTTGAATGTGGCGCAGATGCGCGCCCGAGCTCAAGCGCTATCCACGTCATGCGCCCGGCTAACTGAATCCTTGGTCTGTGCCATTTGCGACGCGGAGCGTCCCGGAATGCATGCCCACGCGGAGCGATGGGCACGATCAGGGTGAGCTTCAGACTAATTCCCGCCTACCGCAAAGTTGGGCAGGCTCTGCACAGGCTGGGCGAATTCGTAGGGGATGGAGACCAGTTCATGGCCGGTGTTGCGCTGCACGACGAAGTGCAGATGCGGGCCGGTGCTGTTGCCGGTATTGCCGGAGCGCGCCAGCGGACTGCCCACCCTCACCCGCTGCCCTTCATTGACGCTCACCGAGCCCTGCATCAGGTGCAGATAGACGCCCATGGTGCCGTCGTCATGCAGGATGCGCACGAAGTTACCCGAGGCGTTCGAACCCCGGCCTGACTGGCTGTTCTCGACCTTGATCACCGTACCGCCACGCGCCGCGATGATCGGTGTGCCCTCGGGCATGGCGATGTCCATTGCGTAGCGTCCTTTGACACCGAAGTGGCTGTACTTGCCATTCGGCCCCTGGGTCAGGCGAAACGGGCCGCCGATCCAGGGCAGCGGATAGCGGTAGGACTGCGCCGTGCTGCGTGGGTCGCCCAGGGTCGAGGTCAGCATCGACGCGTAATTCATCGCCTTGCTCGCCACCTTGGGGCTCAACACCACCACACGCTCGTTGGTTCGCGCCGGGATCGTGCGGCGCAGGGTTGTCGACGAGCCTGCCACGCCCAGCACGTTGGTCACGCTGGACAGTTTCAACTCGACCTCGACAGGCGCATACAAGTCGTTGCGCACGTAAAGGCTGTGTACACCCCTGTCACGCCGGATGCTCAGGTGCACCTGCTGATCGATGCGCTCCACCATCCGGTCCCGGAACACCATCACGGACGCACCAGGCGAAGCGCGGTCCGAGAACGAGACGACGCCATCGGCATCAGTGGTTTTATAGATCGTGATCGCCCAGGCCACAGGCGTGGCCAGGGTCAGGGCGATCAGGATCAGCAGGCGTTCGAGCATCGGAAGGTTCGGGTTCATGGGCAATGGATGCCAAGCCTAGCAGCGTTAGAGCCCGAACAGCACTCAACGGTATCAATCGGCAACAGACGTCACGCCAAAAACTGCGCGTCAGAAAGCCTGCGAGATGCTCAAAGCGCATCAGCCCGGCGTGTAATCCTTCATATACGTCACCGAGAACAGCGCATCGGGAAAGTCGAGCTTCAGACGCGGCAAGACAAAACCGCCGCACGACCGGCAGGTATCGAGCACCGTAAAGACCTTGATATGAGTCAGCGGGGTCGACGCCATGTCTTGCTTCACGACGGTCGCGATCAGGCGCTCGGAATCCACGTGACGCGAAAACTCCCTGACCACAAGGTGGTTTGCATCACGCACCACCGGCAGGCTGGTGAACGTCGGGTCAGGCTCACGACCCGCCATACGCGCACGCGCGTCGCGAAAGATCACGCCATCGATGACGCGCTCGCTGCCTTCGGCCATGTCGAGTTGCAGCTTAAGGTCCCTGGCGCGCTGCCCGCCGGACAGCGCGTAATACACCATTCGCTCTCCCGACTCGGCATGAATCTGCGCAAACGCAAGGTTGGCACCTTTGATCTGCCCGAGAACCGTCTTCGCCGCCTTGGGCGTGACCACACTCTGCAGATTCAACGCCTCCCACTTGGCCTTTGAGCCCTGCACCGGCAAAAGTTTATTGAGCACCTCCACAATGTGCTGTTGCTCGGGCACGCTTCGTTCGGCAACTTTCATGAAGTCAGGCACGCTGACCTTGACCAGATCGACGAATTTTTTCTGGATTTCCTCACCCGACAGCACGTTACGACCAATGGCCAATAATTCGTTCTTCTCGCCATTGGCCTTGCACCATTGCACATAGTCGTCATAACTTTCGATGGCCCTGTCCCATGAGAGATTCCACGCAGCCCTTTCAGAATCGTCCAGCAGATCAAACAGCAGACGGGCGATGTTTTCCTGATCCACCACGACATTGGGACGCTCGCGAAACACTCGATACTGCTCCGAAACCCGAATGAACTCATTGATCTCGTCTGCCGCTTCAACACGGGCAAACCTGAGTTCCGTGCTGCCTTCGGCTGGCGTGAGGGCCTTGTAGAACACACCGCTATCAGGTTCGATGAAAATCCAGTCTTCTTCAGCAATCTGCAGCCGAATGCCACGTAACGTGCGGGCATCGTTCACGCCTGAAGCCAGGGGTCCAAGCTTGATCACCGGGATATGCTGATAGATCCACATGGCGTCATCTTGGGAAATGTTCGCAGGGAGACCCAACACGTCATCGCGGGACAGCGTCCCCTCCAGCACAGGCAGATACTCGGGCGTTTCAGACAGGGAGAAATGTGCAAGCTCCTGCTCCGAAAGCGGACTGACGACCTTGCCGCTGGACGCTGACGTGGTTGCCCTGACCTCGGCCGGCTCGGCCCACTTGCAGAATTTGCCCTCATTGACGAAAACATCAATGCTCGGCTCGTCATTCGCACGCGTTGAAAGCCTGGCCAGCGTGAACTCACGGGCATCCATGGCCTGACTGGGGTACTTGCCGGTTCGCGTCGGAGACGTCGAGCCTGCCGGAACCGGCTCGGGCACCGGGGTAACAAGCTTGATCCCCGTGGCGCAGACAACCGGCTCCAGATCACGACGAACCCGGCACAGGTTTTCCACCTCCTCCAGAGTACCCGATGCCGTGGAGAGCTTTTCGACCGCCCGCTTGCGTAACGCTGCATCCGGCGCGCCGGAGTCCAGGTGATAGACCTGACCGTCGACCAGAATGTCGTACTCTCCCTCGCCCCTTTCAAGGGTGCTGACGGTGGATGCGCGGTCGACGCGCACCTCATGAAAGCCATCAGCCCTGGAGGTGATGGGCACAACAGCCGGATAGCGATCAGGACCTGTCCCGTCAGCGGCCGATATGGAAGACAGCTCAAGGCGCTCGCCCTGCGACACAGGCGTGAGTGACTTGCCGAAAACGCGGTCATAATCCGGGTCGAGCAGTCTGAAATCGGGTGCCTCCGGGCGGCCGATGTTCCTGACAGCCACAGCCGGGCGGCCATCCACCGCTGCATGGCTGTCCGACGCCACACGCAGCGGCTGCCAGGGGCGTTCGACACTGTCGAGCACCCGATACATGCCCTTGTCGAAGCCGAAGACACTTTCAACCACCGCTCGCGATGAAAATACCGTTTTCAGCGAGGGCGAGACGTGCAGCAGTGCAGCCCAGCCAAGCCTGCTCAGTTTCACACCGGCCTTGCCCAGGTCACGCAACACCGCCAAGCCGCTTTGCTCTGCAAGACCGACCATCAGTCGCCCGAGCGCCTTGCCTGTCAGCCGAGTGATCGACAACACCGTCAGCTCCCCGGCCCGCATCACGATACGAGCGGTTGCGCCTGCAAACTGCCCCAGCGGGACAAGAGCGAATACCCCGTCCAGCACGCACCCCACGACCACCCCGGCGGAATGCTCGCCCGCCCGCAGATCCTGAATGCACCCATAGAACGGAATAAGAAACCGCGCAGCAGTATCGGCATACTCACGCTCCTTCGCCCAGATATACTCCCAGGGGGTTTCGTGTGAATGCTCGGTGTTGCTCTGCTCCAGAAACCGGGCAAGCAGATGTGTGGCGGCGCTGCGGGCCAGCGTGTCGATGCGGGTCTGTTCATCGGCATCCGGCAAATAGATCAGCTTCGCCGAAGGAATCAGCGTTCCTTGCAACGGGGTATGTGGAACCGTGGAGCTGCGCGATACCGTGCCCGTGAGGTACGCGTCGCTGTCCATGGGCAGCAACGGCGTGGTTCTGGCTGCTTCGATACGTTGTTGATGGGCTTCGCGCCGACGTAGCGCCTCAGGAATCGAAACAGGGCCTGACCAGGTCACGCCCTCGACCGAGTAGGTGAACGACTGGCTGACCTCTCGCACCACGCCGCACGCGGGAATCAGCTCGAAAAAGGATTCTTTTACCGAGTGGCCCTCGAAGTCATTGAGGTGATCGCCCTCCTGGCAGCGGACGAAGATGCCCTGAACGCCCTCTTGCGCTTCGAAGCGGACGCGACTGACCTCGCAGGTAGAGCCCGACAGCTTCGCCCGAAGATCGGGCTGCGCCTCGGACAACAGCCTTTTGATGACGTCGATTTCGGCACTCACCAGCGATTCGCCGAACGTCTTGAAAGCAGTGGCATAGGCCTGCGCAACGGTCGGCGTGCCGGAGAGGTAGACCTCTCCCATCATGACCAACTGGATGACGGTAGCCTGGGGTTGACCCACTGCGGTCAGGCGATCAATGGAATAGGAGGCGGCGACCGTAAATCCACAATTCTGCAGGACCGGCCAGTGGTCGATATTTACGGCCTGCTCCCATAGCCATTCCGGCACGTCCGCCTCGGTGAGCATTTGCGCTGCCAGGGCCTTGCGGTCGGGCGGTTTGATTGCCAACAAACGGTTCAATTCCTGAGCGTGCAATTCCTGCTGTGTCTGCAAATAACTCAGGGCCTGAGCAACCTGTGCAGCGGATGCCTGTTGAAGATCATCACTGGCTGCGCCTTCAACAGCGCCATGCGCCGTGGCGTAGCGCCAGGCAGGCAGGGCCAGCGTTCTTGCCCAGAGCGCCTGGACCCCGGGATCATCGGACTCGGCCAGCTCTGCACTGACCTTGATCAGCTCATCGCAAGACGTAACGACCGCAAGCCCCGGCGTCATCGCCTCGACCAGCGCGACGCCCT
The DNA here is from genome assembly GCF_979253365.1 of Pseudomonas sp. AC016. Classification (NCBI taxonomy): domain Bacteria; kingdom Pseudomonadati; phylum Pseudomonadota; class Gammaproteobacteria; order Pseudomonadales; family Pseudomonadaceae; genus Pseudomonas; species Pseudomonas sp. AC016. The sequence goes on along the minus strand of NZ_CEEDCC010000001.1, from coordinate 3,346,319 downwards.
GAAGCAAGGCAACGCTCTGCAGGGATCGCCCGTACTGCAAATGATCGGGTACGCCGTCTACCAACAGTTCGGGCATCGTTTCGCGCAACAACAGGTAATGCAGCAGGTCGACCGTGCTTGGTGATGCACCGGGCTGCCTGTTCCGTATCAGGTCCCGGACTTTCTCTCTCAGTTGCACATGGCTGTAGTCCAGCACCCAACCGCGTCCAATGAAGGTTTCCAGAGATTCGCCATCGGCTTCTGGAGCGCCCAGGAAAAAGTCGATGATCGAACGCCCGACCAGTGCCTGAGTGATACGGGGAGAAGCCTGCTCTCCGGGATGCGCGCCGTACCAGTCCATGGCCTCGAGCAAGGGCACCACGGCGGACTGAAACTGCACGGTATGGGTCAGCGCATGCCAGGTTTGCTGGGGTGACAAGCGAAGCGTACGGCCTGCTTCGTTTGAATCGCAAAGCAGTTCGATGCCCATTTGAGAGAACAGGTAGTCCGCATTGTGCATCGGACTCCAGGCATCCAACGGCGGGACCTGACTGTTCAGGGTATGAGCTGTGGGTAAGGCATCGTCCGGTTCGACGCTCGTTTCAAGTGCCGGCATCAGTAACAGCGAAGCAAGCATCATGGCTGGCCCGAACGCCAGGTTCCAGTGCTCGAATCGAAGCCTGATGGCCAGCGACAGCGCCCGCATGGCGGGCGCTTGTTCTGCACTGGCGATTGCAGGCGCCAGCCAGTGCTCGTTATCCGGGTTCACGACGAAGGCCGCCAGCTTGCGCAGGTATTCAGCCCGGGTCGGCAATGACATATGCGTGCCCGCATCGATCTGCAGACCGCCAAGGCTCGGCTCGCTGTGCTCGATGCTTGTCAATACATCCATGCAGACGGACCAGCCACCTGGCGTTGCGAGCAGCGGATTCAGCCAGTCGGATAATGCCCGGTCGCGATAGAGATCCGCCGGTATCAGGGCTGAGAAGGTGTCGCAGAGCAGGCTCAAGGCGTCAGGCGTATCGAGGTCGGACTCGCGCGCATGCCGTGCCGTCAGGCCGTTATAGAGCGACTGTGCCGAGCAGTGCTCGATCCACTCGGCGACCGGCACCAGACGAGCACCACGTTTGAACTGCACCATCCACAGACGCAAATCTTCCGGGATAGGCGTAAGCAGCTCACCCAACGCTGTATAGCCCGATTTTCCAGGCACCGCCGCAGCGCCCCAGAACGGCAGTGACTTGAACACATAGTGTTCCAGTTGCGCCCTGGCCGCTTCGCCAGTGACCGTCGATTCATTCAGCCAGGCGATACGGGCGTAGAACTGATGCATGTGCCAGGGGCTGACACCGGTCTCCTCCACGCCCAAGGCATCCGCGTAGAGTTTACGGGCCTTGGCGCTGCGATACAGGAGTGACAGCCTTTGTTCCTGCTCAGCATCTGCGGCAGCCAGATCGCGTGTCGAGAACCGGATGTCCTCGCCCAGCAGGTGAATCAGCACCCGCCTGACGATCCGAAACTGATCGTCTGGCATAACAATGCCATCCGTGATGTAGGACGCCGAATCGCTGGATGCACCCAGTGCACGTTCGATGGCGAGAAGCAGTTGGTTGGCGTCGATCGCCAGGATGTCGGGGGATTGGAACGATGTGGATAACATTCAGTGATTTTCCAGTAGCCTCACGAACGGTGAGGGACTGAAAAAACTAAATAGAACCTGCAGGTTCCGGGAAAGCAGACGACTCGTCTGTATTGGCGAGAAAGCTCATCCCGACCTATCGGACGTCAAACAGACGGGTGTGGGCGTTATCTTCCAGCGGTAACAGCAGCACCACATGTGCCGGTTCCCGGCAGATAGCCGGCAAGCCGCCTCTTATCAAACAACCTGTAACTTACTGAAGGAAAGAGTTTTTTTGTAGGAGCGCGCTTGGTCTGGGCGGCAATCCGACGATAGGATCTTACAGATAGAAAATCAGCGACTGACATAACGCAATCGCGGGCAAGCGCGCTCCTACGGTCCGTGTTTGCTGCGCGACAGCGCTACGTCGAAGACGTGGTGGGGCCTCCCACACTCCCGCTATCGTGGGCAAACGCGCTGTCTGGCAGCGCGTTTCGACAGAATCGAGGATCAAGCCCCCGGAACGAAGTGCTTCTGGGCTGTGCCGCGGGCAATCAGGCGTGACAGGTAGTCCATCTTCTGCGCGTCCTGGTCGACGAAACGGAAGATCACTTGCAGCCAGTCGCTGTCGGGTTTCTGTTCGAAGGCCGCAACCGAATGCAGGTAGCCGTTCAAGCGAGCGGTCTCATTGCTCTCGCCCTGCTCCAGGTCCAGCACAGCGCTGTCGAGGACTTGCGGCAGGTTATCGCTGCGACGCACGACCAGCGACGCTTCCTTCAGGCTCAACGCCTTGATCACGCAGGACTGAATGCCGTTGGGCAGACGCAACTGGCCTTGTCCGCGACCCGAAGGCTCTGCGGTCTTGGCAACCACAGGCGGCGCCTTGGAAATTCCGCCGGAAACCGGAGCAGCGGCTGGTGCAGCACGAACAACTTCGGCCTTGCCACCGGTCAGCGCGCTCAGCGAGTCGTTCAGCGGCGAGTTCATGCGGGCCGGAGCGGTGGACATGACCGCGTCCAGCTTGCCGACCTTGGCCAGGGCTTTCTTGACCTTGGAAAGCAGTTGTTCATTGGTGAACGGCTTGCCGACGAAGTCACTCACACCGGCCTGAATGGCCTGCACAACGTTTTCCTTGTCGCCACGGCTGGTCACCATGATGAACGGCACGGTTTTCAGGTAATTGTCTTGCGAGCGGCACCAGGCCAACAGCTCAAGACCGGACATTTCCGGCATTTCCCAGTCGCACAGAATCAGATCGAACGTATCTTTGCTCAGCACCGCCTGAGCTTTGCGACCATTGACTGCGTCCTCGGTGTGAATCCCGGGAAAATAATTGCGCAGACATTTCTTAACCAAGTCGCGAATGAACGTCGCGTCATCCACCACCAATACACTGACCTTACTCATCGACGCTCCTGCGGACGTGTTCACCCTGGAGGCGAACTGCAAAATGCCAACACGCCCTTTGTTTCGGCAAGCATAGCGTTGACCAGTAGCCAACTGCCATATTGATTGACTGCGCCATGGGATTTAATCCGCAGGCGGCTGAGAATGTACTTCTGCACAACGAAAAACGCCCGGCAGGTGCCGGGCGTTTTATTGCAGGCAATCTTACTTATCGTCAGCGTCGCCCGGAACATTAGCCTTTTCGCTCGCAGAAATGCCCTGCACTTCTTCCTTCATGCGCTTGAGGCCCATGTGACGGACGTCAGTGCCGCGAACCAGGTAGATCACCAGCTCCGAGATGTTGCGGGCGTGATCGCCGATTCGCTCCAGCGAGCGCAGCACCCAGATGACGTTCAACACGCGGGAAATCGAACGCGGATCTTCCATCATGTAGGTCGCCAGCTCGCGCAGGGCGGTCTTGTACTCGCGGTCGATGATCTTGTCGTACTGGGCCACCGACAGGGCCAGCTCGGCATCGAAGCGGGCGAACGAGTCGAGCGCGTCACGCACCATGTTGCGCACCTGATCGCCGATATGCCGCACTTCGACGTAGCCGCGTGGCGACTCGCCCTCTTCGCACAGCTGGATGGCACGACGGGCGATCTTGGTGGCTTCGTCGCCGATGCGTTCCAGATCGATCACCGACTTGGAGATGCTGATGATCAGACGCAGGTCCGACGCAGCAGGCTGACGACGGGCCAGAATGCGCAGGCACTCTTCGTCGATGTTGCGCTCCATCTGGTTGATCCGGTCGTCGACTTCACGAACCCGCTGGGCCAGGCCCGAGTCGGCTTCGATAAGCGCCGTGACCGAATCGTTGACCTGCTTCTCGACCAGGCCACCCATTTCGAGCAAATGGCTGCGAACGTCTTCGAGTTCAGCGTTGAACTGTTGGGAAATGTGATGCGTGTGGCTGTCTTTGTGGATCATGCTGGGTGTCCTTGGAACGTCCGGTTAATTGCGAAAACGCAGCGGTGGTTCAGGTCTGACGAAGCACGTCCTAGCCATAACGACCGGTGATGTAGTCTTCAGTCTGTTTTTTGGCCGGGTTGGTGAACAACGTATCGGTGTCACCAAACTCGACGAGCTTGCCCATGTACATAAACGCGGTGTAATCCGACACCCGAGCCGCCTGCTGCATGTTGTGAGTAACGATCACAATGGTGTATTTGGATTTCAGTTCGTAGATCAGCTCTTCGACTTTAAGGGTCGAAATAGGGTCGAGTGCCGAACAGGGTTCGTCGAGCAGCAGGACTTCCGGCTCCACGGCGATGGTTCTGGCAATGACCAGACGCTGTTGCTGACCGCCAGACAGGCCCAGTGCCGACTCATGCAGTCGGTCCTTGACCTCATCCCACAGTGCAGCGCCTTTCAAGGCCCACTCGACCGCTTCGTCGAGTACGCGCTTTTTGTTGATCCCTTGAATGCGCAGTCCGTAGACCACGTTTTCATAGATCGTCTTGGGAAACGGGTTCGGCTTCTGGAACACCATGCCGACGCGACGGCGCAACTCGGCAACTTCCTCGCCCTTGGTATAGATGTTGTGGCCGTACATATTGATCGCGCCTTCGACACGGCAGCCATCGACCAGATCATTCATGCGGTTGAAGGTGCGCAACAGCGTGGACTTGCCGCAACCCGACGGACCGATGAACGATGTCACCTTCTGCTTGGGAATGTTCAGGGCGATGTCGAACAGCGCCTGTTTTTCGCCATAGAACAGATTCAGCCCCGGCACTTCGATCGCCACGGTTTCGTCGGCCAGATACAGGTTTTGCTTGTGACGCCTCAGAGCCGACATGTTCATGCCGTGATTCGGGCTTTCGTGTTGCATGGATTGCTCCTGTGCGAACCATTCGTTTCATCGGGCCGCCCGCCTCGCTTGAGGGGGCGGCACTCAGGGATCAGTTGTCGAGCGCCTTGTACTTTTCTCGCAGATGGTTGCGAATGCTGACCGCCGACAGGTTGAGCAAGGCGATCACCAGCACCAGCAACAGCGCCGTTGCGTAGACCAGCGGTCGGGCAGCCTCGACGTTGGGGCTCTGGAAGCCCACGTCGTAAATATGGAACCCCAGGTGCATGATCTTCTGATCGAGGTGCAGGTAGGGGTAATTTCCGTCCACCGGCAACGACGGCGCCAGCTTGACCACCCCGACCAACATCAATGGCGCGACCTCGCCTGCGGCACGGGCCACGGCCAGAATCAGTCCGGTCATCATCGCCGGGCTGGCCATGGGCAGCACAATCTTCCACAACGTCTCGGCCTTGGTGGCCCCCAGGGCAAGCGAACCTTCGCGCAGGGTCAGCGGAATACGCGCCAGCCCCTCTTCGGTCGCCACGATCACCACCGGGACTGCCAGCAGCGCCAGGGTCAGCGATGCCCATAACAGGCCCGGCGTGCCGAAGGTCGGTGCAGGCAAGGCTTCGGGGAAGAACAGCCGATCCACCGAGCCGCCCAGCACGTAGACGAAAAACCCCAGGCCGAACACGCCGTACACAATCGCAGGCACGCCCGCGAGGTTGTTGACTGCAATCCGGATCAGGCGGGTAAGCGGACCCTGCCGGGCATATTCGCGTAGATACACCGCCGCCAGCACGCCAAATGGCGTGACGATGACGGCCATGATCAGGGTCATCATCACCGTGCCGAAGATGGCCGGAAAGATGCCGCCCTCGGTGTTGGCTTCACGGGGATCGTCGCTCAGGAATTCCCAGAGCTTCTTGAAATAGAAACTCAACTTGGTGAGCGTACCCATCGCGTTGGGCTGATAGGCATGCACCACCTTGCCCAGACTGATTTCGACTTCCTTGCCATTGGCATCGCGCGCGGTGAGGCTGTCGCGATCGAAGGCCTGATGCAGCGAACTGAGGCGATCCTCGATGGCAGCGTAACGGGCGTCGAGTTCTGCACGCTCGACCGCCATGTCGGCCTGTGCGGCGGCATCGAGTCTGCCGTCGAGTTCCAGCTTGCGGGCCTGTAAGCGCAGACGCTCGATGCCATGGTTGATGGCGCCAATGTCTTTCTTTTCCAGCGCATACAATTCGTCAGCCAGCTTTTCGACGCGCTTGATGCGCTCCTGCAGGGTCGGCCAGGCCGCTTCGCCTTCGGCGACAACTCTGCCGCCCTCCTTCACATTGACCAGATAGCCATAGAAGTTGCCCCACTCGCGACGCTCCAGGGTCATGAGGTCGGCAGGTCGGCTTTCATCCGTCAGCCATTCGCCGATCACCCAGGTAAAATCGCTGGGGTTGAGGTCACGATTACCAACCTTGAACAGCTCACGGGTCATGAATTCAGGGCCCGACTCGGGCACCGGCAGACCTGCATCCTTCAAGCGCACACGCGGCACCTGTTCCTTCTCGACCAGTTCACCCACCAGCACGTGCTTCGCCTGGCCGGGCACGTCGTATTGCGCCGCGATCACATCGGCGGGCCAGAAGTGTCCCAGGCCACGCACGGCAATCACGGCCAGCAGGCCGATGGTCATGATCACGGCGATGGAAACGGCACCCGCACTCATCCAGACGCCGGGGGCGCCGCTTTTGAACCAGCCTTTGAGGGAGTTCCTTTTCACGAACGTCTACCTTCCTTAAAGCGACGAGTATTTCTTGCGCAGGCGCTGACGAATCAGCTCTGCGACGGTGTTCATGACAAAGGTGAACATCAGCAACACCAACGCCGCCAGAAACAACACTCGATAATGACTGCCGCCCACTTCCGACTCCGGCATCTCCACGGCGACGTTGGCCGCCAGCGTGCGCATGCCCTCGAACAGGTTCATGTCCATGATCGGCGTATTGCCGGTCGCCATCAGCACAATCATGGTTTCACCCACGGCACGACCCATGCCGATCATCAGGGCCGAGAAAATGCCCGGGCTGGCGGTCAGGATCACGACACGCGTCAGGGTCTGCCAGGGCGTGGCACCCAGCGCCAGCGAGCCCAGGGTCAGGCTGCGCGGCACGCTGAACACCGCATCTTCGGCAATCGAATAAATGTTGGGGATCACGGCAAAGCCCATCGCCAGCCCGACCACCAGTGCGTTGCGCTGATCGTAGGTAATGCCCAGGTCGTCACGTATCCAGCTGCGCATGTCGCCACTGAAGAACCAGTTTTCCAGATGCGGGCTCATGCTCAACGAGAACCAGCCAACCAGCAGAATGACCGGAATCAGAATCGCGCTTTCCCAGCCGTCCGGCACACGCAGGCGAATCGAATCCGGCAAACGTGTCCAGAAGAAGCCCGCCAGCAGGATGCCGATGGGTGTCAGCAACAACAGGCTGAAAATACCGGGCAGATGGGCTTCCAGATACGGGGCCAGAAACAGGCCGGCAAAAAAGCCGAGAATGACCGTCGGCATCGCTTCCATCAGCTCGATCACCGGCTTGACCTTGCGGCGCATGCGCGGTGCCATGAAGTAGGCCGTATAAATCGCAGCGGCGACCGCCAGCGGTGCCGCCAGCAGCATCGCGTAGAACGCCGCCTTGAGCGTGCCGTAGGTCAGCGGCGCCAGGCTCAGCTTGGGCTCGAAGTCACTGTTGGACGCCGTGGACTGCCAGACGTACTTGGGCTCGTCGTAGTTTTCGTACCAGACCTTGCCCCACAGCGAACTCCAGGACACTTCCGGGTGCGGGTTATCCAGCGTGAGCGGTAACAGCGTACTGCCGCTTTCTACCAGCACTTGGTTGGCACGAGGCGACAAGGCCAGAATGCCCGGGCCGTCAACGACCTTATCGATCAGCAGGGTGCGGTGCGCGGTACTGTGGAACACCCCCAGCTTGCCCGACGCATCCAGTGCGATGAAGCCTTTGCGACGTTGCTCCGGCTTGATCTGCACGATGGGCGCACTGCCCATTCTGAAATCCCGAACGCGCATGAGGCGCTGCTCGCCGTCGGTGTCGCGGGCCATGAACCATTGGGTCATGCCGCCCTTCGAGCTGCCGACGATCAAGGAAATGCCGCCCACCAGTTGCGCGCTGGCAGTGGTCTCGGCGTTGCCGTCTTCCAGCAGTTTATAGCGACCGTTGAGCGTGCGGTCACGCAGACTGAATACGTCGGCCTGAGCGCGACCATTGATCACGTACAACCAATGCTGACGCGGGTCGATGTAGATGGCTTTGACCTCGGCGGACATCTGCGGCAGCTCGATACGGCTCTGCTCGCGGGTCACTTCGCCCGTCATCATGTTTTCGGTCTGATCGAGCGCCATGACATGCAATTGCGTACCGGTGGAACCCGCCAGCTTGAGGCTTTCCCCGTCGGCGCTGACCGTCACGTGCTCGACGGCACGCCCGGCCTCATCCAGCACCAGCGGCGTCTCGCCGAATGGCCAGGCAACGCTTGGCGTGATGGTCTTCTGATTGTTCGGGTAGGTCGTCAGGTACGAGTGCCTGAATATCAGCACCTGCCCGTTGGACAGGCCCAGGGCAATCAGCGGCGCACCCGGCTGGTCCTTGCCGATGGACACGACGCTCGCGCCAGCAGGAATCGGCAGGGCGACACGTTGCAGCTCCGCGCCGTCACTGATGTTGAAGAACACCACTTCGCCCTTGTCGGAGATGCGCATCCCGATCTGGTTCTGTTCTTCAATGGCGAGCATCAGCGGCTTGCCGGCGTCCTGCAGCCAGGCGGCATTCAGTGGCGCAGCGGCGGTCAGGCTCGCGCCCTTGAAAAGCGGAGCCACCACGTAAGCGAGGTAAAAGAAAATCAGGGTGATAGCGGCCAGCACCGCCAGACCACCGATGGCGACATACCAGTGAGTCAGGCGATCCTTGAACGCGCGTAAACGACGCTTGCGCAGCATCGCAGGCGTATTGAAGTCAATACGCTCTGGAGGTGAGTCCTGATTCATTGCGGCTTTAGCCAACTCATTCATGCGCACACACCGTAGCGGCCTTGTATGACAGAAACATTACAGAAGAGTGACGCAAGAAAGCCCGCTGCCCAGGAAAACCGGCGGCGGACTGTTCAACGTGTGACAAGGCCAGTCCATTGAGCCTCGTTGATGCGTCTGTTACTTCGCTGCCACTCCAGCGGCACTCTGCAGGCCGAGGTCGGTCAGCGCCTTCTCGACCACGCGAGCGGGCAGCGGAATGTAACCATCTTTCATCACCACTTCCTGCCCCTGTTTCGAAAGCACCAGCTTGATGAATTCGGCTTCCAGCGGTGCCAAAGGCTGATTGGGCGCCTTGTTCACGTAGACGTACAGGAAGCGGGACAGCGGGTACGTGCCGTTCAAGGTGTTGGCTTCATTGTCTTCGACAAATTCTGCGCCTTCCTTTTTCGCCAGCGGAACCGTCCTGACATTCGAGGTCTTGTAGCCAATCCCCGAGTAACCGATACCGTTCAACGAGTTACTGATCGAACTGACCACCGAGGCCGAACCTGGCTGTTCGTTGACGTTGGGCTTGAAGTCGCCTTTGCACAACGCCTCTTCCTTGAAATAACCGTAGGTACCGGACACCGAGTTGCGGCCAAACAGCTGGACCGGCTTGCCCGCCAGATCGCCGGTCACGCCGACATCGCCCCAGGTCTTCGCATCCGCCTTGGCACCACAAAGGCGCGTCACGGAAAAAATGGCATCGACCTGCTGCAGCGTCAGGCCCTTGATCGGGTTGTCCTTGTGGACGAACACCGCCAAGGCATCCACCGCCACCGGAATGGCCGTCGGCTTGTAACCGTGCTTTTGCTCGAACGCCGAGAGTTCGCCGTCTTTCATCTTGCGGCTCATCGGCCCCAGATTGGCCGTGCCTTCGGTCAGCGCGGGTGGCGCTGTCGATGAGCCGGCTGCCTGAATCTGGATGTTCACGCTCGGGTATTCTTTCTTGTAAGCCTCGGCCCACAAGGTCATCAGGTTGGCCAGGGTGTCGGAGCCGACACTGGAGAGATTGCCCGACACACCGGAAGTCTTGGTGTAGGCCTTGATGGCGGGGTCGACAGCAGCGAACGAATTGGCAGCGGCAACTCCGGCCGCAACGAATGTCAGTGCAGTCATCCAACTCTTGAGTGTCATGCCTTGCGCTCCTGGCAGGGTATGTAGGGATCCAGACGCGCCAGGGCGAGTCTTGTGACCACTCTATGAATTGATTGTGACAATAAGATGAAAAGGCCATCACTCCTGATCGGAGTGATGGCCTTTATCGAATTGCCAGCCGGGGCTGACGTATCAGCGCTTTTTCGAAATCAGGTAGACGCCGATTGCCATGCCTACGCCACACAGGATGGCCACGTACCACGCCGGTCCCATCGGGCTGCTCTTGAGCATGAAGGTCACGACCATCGGGGTCAGGCCGCCGAAGATTGCGTACGCAAGATTGTAGGAAAACGACAGACCCGAGAAGCGCACTACCGGCGGGAAGGCCTTGACCATCACATACGGCACCGCACCGATGGTCCCGACGAACAGGCCGGTGATCGCATAGAGCGGAAACAGCACGCCAGGGTTGTCAGCAAGGATGTGATAGAAGGTCCAGGAACTCGCCAGCAGACCGGCGCAGCCCAGCAGAAACACCCACCCGGCGCCGACGCGGTCAGCCAGCGCACCCGCCGCGATGCAACCAATGCTCAGGAAGACAATGGCCAGACTGTTGGCTTTCAATGCCGTAGCCGCCGGGAAACCGTAAATGGTCTGCAGGATGGTCGGGGTCATCAGGATAACGACGATGATGCCGGCCGACAGCAGCCAGGTCATCAGCATCGACAGCGCGACCGCGCCACGATGGTCACGCAGTACCGCCTTGAGCGGGACTTCTTCAGCCAGCGCCTTGCGCAGTTGCAGCTCGGCGAACACCGGCGTTTCATGCAGAAGGCGACGCAGATAAACCGACATCAGACCGAACACGCCGCCCAGCAGGAACGGGATACGCCAGGCGTAGTCCGCAACCTCGACAGGGCTGTAGACCGTGTTGATCGCCGTAGCGACCAGCGAGCCCAGCAGAATGCCGGCCGTCAGACCCGCCGTCAGGGTCCCGCAGGCATAGCCGATGTAGCGTGCCGGCACGTGCTCGGACACGAACACCCAGGCGCCAGGGACTTCACCACCAATCGCCGCGCCCTGAATGACGCGCATCAGCAGCAGCAGAATCGGTGCCCACATGCCGATCTGTGCGTAGGTCGGCAGCAGGCCCATGATCAGGGTCGGCACGGCCATCATGAAAATGCTCAGCGTGAACATTTTCTTGCGCCCCAGCAGGTCGCCGAAGTGCGCCATGATGATGCCGCCCAACGGGCGTGCCAGATAACCGGCAGCAAAAATACCGAAGGTCTGCATCATGCGCAGCCAGTCAGGCATATCCACCGGGAAGAACAGCTTTCCGACCACCGCCGCGAAAAACACGAAAATGATGAAGTCGTAAAACTCCAGCGCGCCACCCAGGGCGGAAAGCGACAACGTCTTGTAATCGCTACGGGTCAAGGGTCGCGACGGCTGTGCGGTACTGGAAGAAACAGATGACATGACAAGGCTTCTCTTTGCTTGTTCTGAAAGGGCATGCGACAGCTACGCTGGCTGCGGCGGGGTGGCGTGCAGAAGCGATTGTCCGGGGCAACTGTGCAGATAGGCACCAAAATTGCGTGTACAGGCAGTCTTGTCACCTGTAGAGGTCCAGCAAGATAACAAATTGTCTCAAAAAACACCTAGCGAGAACTTCGCAGGGGCAAAAAGAGAACCCGGCGGTCGTTCTATGACGCAACGCCCGATATACTCGCAGGCTGTCAACCGCAGTGGGAATTTGTGCGAAAACGTCTGAATCAGCGGTTTTCGCAGAGTTTCCCTCAAGGGCCATCCCGGCAGCGGAACATACAATGTTCACGTGTGTGGGGTTGAATGGCGCCAGTCAACCGCGGCAAAAAATAATAGAGTCATGGGTCAGAGGCACCCTAGGCATGATCGAGCTCGAACAAGAAGATCCAACTCCGCAAGGCGATCTTGCGTTGCAAATCACGGCCCTTCCCCGTGAAACCAACGGCTTCGGCGATATATTCGGCGGCTGGCTGGTCTCCCAGATGGACCTGGCCGGCACGGCCATGGCCAGCAAAGTGGCAGGCGGACGTGTCGCCACGGTTGCCATCGACCGCATGGCCTTTCTGGTACCAGTGGCCGTCGGCGAACAGCTGTCCTTCTATACACGCACCCTCGAAGTCGGACGCACCTCGATCAAGATGATGGTCGAAGTGTGGAGCGATGACCCTGTGACCAGCGAATGGCGCAAAGTCACCGAGGCGGTTTTCGTCTTCGTGGCCATCGACACCAGCGGCCGTACGCGTTCGGTTCCCGCGCGCCGCTGAGCCGGTCCTGCCTGAGAGCTGGCGCCTGCAAGGGTCGCAGCCTCTCGGGTAAACTCATCCCGTCCATAACGGTCTATTTTCGTCACGGCCCTTGAGTGAGAGATTTCGCATGTCTACATCCCCGGTTGAATCCAGCGTCGAACCCGTCCAGTACGATGAACTGAACTGCTGGCGCATTCGTCATGGCGATGCAGAACTGATCGTCGCTCAGCAAGGTGCGCACATCCTCAGCTACCAGCGCGACGGTCAACAGCCTCTGGTCTGGCTGAACGAAGAAGCGGTCTTCAAGCAGGGCAAGCCGATTCGTGCGGGCATGCCGATCTGCTGGCCGTGGTTCGGCAATCTGGAGCGCAACCCGGAAAGCGTGCAGGCCATGCGTCAAAGCGACGAGCCCGCCAAGGCCCACGGTGAAGTACGCGCGCTGGACTGGGAACTGCTGGGCGTCGGCGAAGATGGCCCCGCCCTGCTGGTGGAGTTCGTGCTGCCGCAGGCCGAAGGCAAATTGCCGGGCTGGCCGCACAACGTTGCGCTCAAGCTGAGCATTCGTCTGGACGATGCGCTGAATGTGAGCCTGGTCAGCTACAACTGCGGCACCGAACCGGTCACCATCAGTCAGGCGCTGCACACCTACTTTGCGGTCAGCGACTCACGTCAGGTCAGCGTCGAAGGGCTGGGCGGTTTGCGCTACATCGAAACCCTGGAGAACTGGGAAGAGCGTCAACAGGCGGGCGACCTGACGTTCACCGGCGAAACCGACCGCATCTATCTGGACACGCCCGGCCTGCTCAGCATTGTCGATCCGCAGTGGCAACGCCGTATCCAGATTCACAGCACCGGCTCGAACTCGGCCATCCTGTGGAACCCCTGGATCGAAAAGACTGCACGCTTCACCGACATGGCGCCGGACGGCTGGCAGCAAATGGTCTGCGTCGAAACCGCCAACGTCATGAGTGATGTGGTGACACTGGCACCGGATGACATGCATATTCTGGGTGTGAGCATCTGGAGCGAACCGCTCTAGATTGGCAACGCATCAAAGGTCCGATTCGACAACGACCCGGACCTTGGCCGCATCCATCGCATAGGCCGCATCGGCCAGATCGTTACTGATCTTCTCGACCTTCAGGGTGCCTTCGACCCACAGCGGTGCGTAGATATCGTCCAGCTTCAAGCCTTTGGGATAGCGCACCAGCACCATCTGGTTGGGTGGCGGTGGCGGAACGTGGATGCAGGCGCCCGGATAAGGCACGAGAAAGAACAGCGTGCTATGGCCTTTGGCATCGGTTTCGAGGGGCACAGGGTAACCGCCCAGACGAATGCTTTTGCCATTCATCGCGGCGACAGTCTTGGTGGAGTACATGACAGCAGGCAAGCCCTTGCTCTGCTTCAGCCCGCCCTTGCTGTCGAAGGTACCCATGGCTTCAGGGGAGTTGTGATCAATTTCGGGCATGGCCTCGAGGGCCTTCTGGTCCGACTTGGGCATGAGTTCCAGCCAGTCGGTTTCCGGCATCTGGGCCTGTGCAAGCCCCGATACCAGCAGCAAAGTCATTAATAGAAAGCGACGCATGATAGTGCTCGGCAAGGGGAAGAATAACTGCCGCGCATTCTAGCCCTCTGCGCAGTACAAAACAGAGGGCTGACGCTGGATTATCAGCGCTTTTTGATCATGCCGTAGATGACCAGCAGGATGATTGCACCGACCAGTGCGCCCAGGAAACCTGCGCCTTCGCCCGCCTGATAGATACCCAGAGCCTGGCCACCGTAGGTCGCAGCCAGCGAACCGGCGATACCCAACAGAATGGTCATGATCCAGCCCATGCTGTCGTCGCCCGGCTTCAGAAAACGAGCCAGCAGGCCGACGATCAAGCCAATGAAGATGGTTCCGATGATACCCATGCCATTTCCCTCTGTATGAATTGAACGTGCCACGACCCAATGCAGCCTTGGCTTACTGCTATCTGAGAACGGCGAAAGGGAATGGTTCCGGCGCAAATGAAGATTGGCGAATGATCGTGTCGCACGCTCTGCGCTCGTCGTTCTGCACACGTATAGCTGGATAACTGCAAACGCTGTGGGAGGCGGCTTGCCGGCGATGCGTTTTTCAGTCAACTCTTCAGTGACTGGACTGACGCTATCGCCGGCAAGCCGCCTCCCATCCTGTGTTCAGCCAGCCTCTACCGCTTCAGATCCGCTTTCCAGAGCCTTTGTCAGCGGTGAGCATGAAAAGCTTGATCAGCCCTTGATCAACGCCTCGACAAGCTTGACCTGACGATCCAGCGTGGCGCGGTCGTGGCTGCGGACGGTGGCGTGACCGACCTTGCGGCCTGTCTTGAACGCCTTGCCGTAGTGGTGCAGGTGGCAGTCTTCAACCGCGATCACCTTGTCCACGGCAGGCACTTCACCGATGAAGTTCAGCATCGCGCTTTCGCCCACCTTGGCGGTAGAACCCAGCGGCAGGCCGGCGACGGCACGCAGGTGGTTTTCGAACTGGCTGCACTCGGCGCCTTCGGTCGTCCAGTGGCCGGAATTGTGCACTCGCGGCGCGATTTCGTTGGCTTTAAGGCCGCCATCGACTTCGAAGAATTCGAACGCCAGCACGCCCACATAATCCAGTTGCTTCAGCACGCGACCCGCGTAGTCCTCGGCCAGCGCCTGCAACGGGTGATCCGTGCTGGCGATGGACAGGCGCAGGATGCCGCTGTCATGGGTGTTGTGCACCAGCGGGTAGAAACGGGTTTCCCCATCGCGTGCGCGCACGGCAATCAACGACACTTCACCGGTGAACGGCACAAAGCCTTCCAGCAGACACGGCACGCTGCCCAATTCGGCGAAGGTGCCGACCACGTCGGCGGCCGAACGCAGAACCTTCTGACCCTTGCCGTCATAACCCAGCGTGCGGGTCTTGAGAACGGCTGGCAGACCGATGCTGACCACCGCAGCGTCCAGGTCGGCTTGCGACTGAATGTCCGCGAAGTCAGGCGTCGGGATGCCCAGGTCCTTGAACATGCTTTTCTCGAACCAGCGATCCCGCGCAATGCGCAAGGCCTCGGCGCTCGGGTAGACCGGCACGAACTGGGACAGGAACGCCACGGTCTCGGCCGGAACGCTCTCGAATTCGAACGTCACCAGATCGACTTCATCAGCCAACTGGCGCAGGTGATCCAGATCACCGTAATCGGCACGCAGATGCTCGCCCAAAGCCGCCGCACAAGCGTCCGGCGCGGGATCGAGGAAGGCGAAGTTCATGCCCAGCGGGGTGCCCGCCAGAGCCAACATGCGGCCCAGTTGGCCGCCACCGATTACACCGATCTTCATGGAAAAACCTCAGGCGTGGCGTGGGTCTGGATTGTCCAGGACGCTGTCTGTCTGCTCGGCGCGGAATTTCTTCAGCGCAACGTGGAATTGCGGGTGTTTGGCGCCCAGGATGCTCGCCGACAACAAGGCCGCATTGATCGCGCCTGCCTTGCCGATGGCCAGTGTTGCAACAGGGATACCGGCAGGCATCTGCACGATGGACAGCAGGGAATCGACACCCGACAGCATCGACGACTGCACCGGAACGCCCAGCACAGGCAGGTGGGTCTTGGCCGCACACATGCCCGGCAAGTGAGCGGCACCACCGGCACCCGCGATGATCACCTCGATACCACGGCCTTCCGCTTCGTCGGCGTACTGGAACAGCAAATCCGGTGTGCGGTGCGCAGACACCACTTTCACTTCGTAGGGAATGCCGAGCTTTTCCAGCATGTCGGCGGTGTGGCTAAGGGTGGACCAATCGGACTTGGAGCCCATGATCACGCCAACCAGTGCGCTCATCGTCGTGCCTCTCATCGGGCGCCCGCAGGCGCGTCTAAAAACAACAAGCCACGCAGGAGGACCGGCGTGGCTTGCTGTACGAATAATGACCGATTCAACCGGCCAAAGGCCGCGCAGTATACCTCAAAGCGGCAGGATGACAGCCCCCTCGACGACCATCCGCACAAGGTTTTTGCAAAGCCTGCGACAGGCGAAGCATGGGACGACACGTCGAGTCGTTCACGGCCTGCAACATCCCGCAAACAAGACTACAGCCGCCGCTGCCCATCCTGACTGCCTGCCGCAGAACATTGCTATTAAGTATTCATGGCCTGACCCAGTCCGGGCAGGCAGACCGTTATATCTACTCAAGGATGAGTATTCATGTTGAAAATCGTAACAGGCCCCCTGCTGTTGATCGCTGCGCTCTTGATGGGCCAGAGCGCACTGGCTGATGGACCCGCCGCAAAACGCCCGCTGTTTCTCTTTCTGTTTCTGCACGACGATGTCAGAGAAAACGACCTTGAGCGTCTCGCCAAGGATTACATCACCTGGTTCGTGACAGACCTTGAAAGCTTCACGCATCGGCGTGTCCAGCTGGAGTTCATCCGCCATGTCCCGACATTGACGGACTTCGCTTATAAAGGTGACGATCTGGAAAGGATCTCAGTGGATTTCAGGAATCGCGTGGATCAGTACATCGACGCGCGAAACCTGCCCAACAATCCGACGACCAAATACATGCTGCTGACTCAGGACATGATCAATCGGGAGGTAGGAGGCGTTGCGCTCATCAAGGGCTACACGGCCATCGCGTCATTGACGACCTATAACGCCACGGCGCACGAGCTTGGCCATATGCTCGACGGGACTCATGAAGCGGCAGAGGTTCTGTACCGCGGCGGCTGGTGGTGTGAGACCAATATGCTGGAGGTCCGCAATCAGATTCGCGCCAACTGCTACGTCTACAGCAATGAGAACAAGCGGCGCATCGAAGCTCACCTCAGTCAGTATCCCTGACTGAAACAAGGGCCGCTCGTGCAAGCGGCCCGTCATGCAATCACTCCTGAGCGGCCGCACTTTCCAGCTTGCGCCACAGCAATCGCACATTGGCCTTGCGCACCAGTGCGCAGCGGTACAGACGAATCTCCAGCGGCACATGCCATTCCGGGCCGCCGCACACCACCAGCTCGCCACGCGCAAGCTCGGCACGAACACTCAACTGCGGCACCCAGGCGATGCCCAGCCCTTCCAGCGCCATGCTTTTCAGGCTGTCGGCCATCGCCGTCTCGTAAACCGTGGTGAAGCGCAAGTTGCGCTGGCGCAGCAACATGTTCACCGAGCGGCCCAGAAACGCACCGGCGCTGTAGGCCAGCAGCGGCACACTGGCCTCGCCGTCCATATCGAACAGCGGCTGGCCCTGAGCATCGGCGGCGCAGACCGGCAGCATCTGGGTTTGCCCCAGATGCAGGGACGGAAAGATTTCAGCGTCCATTTGCAATGCGGCATCAGGATCATAGAAAGCCAGCATCAGGTCGCAGCCGCCTTCACGCAACGCATGCACCGCATCGCCCACGTTGGTCGCGACCAATCGGGTCGCAATGTTCAGGCCTTCATTGCGCAGTTGCGCGATCCAGCGTGGAAAGAAGCCCAGCGCCAGGGAGTGCGCCGCCGCGACCTGCATGACTTCGCCCTGCCCGCCTTCCAGGTGATGCAGATGGCGAACCACCTCACCCAACTGCTCGACCACCGTACGTGCCGTGACCAGAAACAGTTGCCCCGCAGCCGTCAGCTCGACCGGCGTGCGTGACCGATTGACCAGCGTCAGCCCAAGCGCGGCTTCAAGGCTGCGGATACGCCGACTGAACGCCGGTTGCGTCACGAAACGACGCTCGGCGGCCTGGGAAAAACTGCGGGTTGCAGCCAGAGCGCTGAAATCCTCCAACCACTTGCTTTCCAGATTCATCAGGTCCTCCCGGACAATGGCTGACTGCATCAACAGGCGACTGCGGTTAGAGACGATGCCTTTCGCGATGACGCTACAAAAACCTTTTACGTCCTGTCCGCGACAAGAACATGTGAGGGTGCGACATTTTGTCCCCTTTACGCACGGCACAAAAGCCGAGTCACACACCTGTTATGCCGTTTGTGCATAGCCCAGCGTTTAACAGCATTGGTCAATTTTAAACGCAAAGCCCAACATCCGCTGCGTTCCGGCATCGTCCGTACCTAATTTGAGACTTTTTTTATCATGTCCTCGCCTGCATCATCGCGCATCGAAAAAGACCTGCTGGGTGTTCTCGAAGTACCGGCAAACGCCTACTACGGCATCCAGACTCTGCGAGCGGTCAACAATTTCCACCTGTCCGGCGTGCCGCTTTCGCACTACCCGAAACTGGTCGTGGCGCTGGCCATGGTCAAGCAGGCTGCGGCCGATGCGAACCACCAGCTCGGACACCTCAACGATGCCAAGCACGCCGCCATCAGCGAGGCCTGTGCCCGCCTGATTCGCGGTGACTTCCACGATCAGTTCGTGGTTGACATGATTCAGGGCGGCGCTGGCACTTCAACCAACATGAATGCCAACGAAGTGATCGCCAATATCGCGCTGGAAACCATGGGTTTCGAGAAGGGCGAGTACAAGCACCTGCACCCGAACAACGACGTGAACATGGCCCAGTCGACCAACGACGCCTACCCGACGGCCATCCGCCTGGGTCTGCTGCTGGGTCACGACGCTCTGCTCGCCAGCCTCGACAGTCTGATCCAGGCGTTCGCGGCCAAGGGCCAGGAATTCAACCACGTTCTGAAAATGGGCCGTACCCAGTTGCAGGACGCTGTTCCGATGACCCTGGGCCAGGAATTCCGCGCCTTCGCCACCACTCTGACCGAAGACCTGAACCGCCTGCGCAGCCTGGCGCCGGAGCTGTTGACCGAAGTCAACCTGGGCGGCACTGCAATCGGTACCGGCATCAACGCCGACCCTGGCTATCAGCACCTTGCGGTAGAACGTCTGGCGACCATCAGCGGCCAGCCGCTGGTACCGGCTGCCGACCTGATCGAAGCGACCTCCGACATGGGCGCCTTCGTGCTGTTCTCGGGCATGCTCAAGCGTACTGCGGTCAAGCTGTCGAAGATCTGCAACGACTTGCGCCTGCTGTCCAGCGGCCCACGCACCGGCATCAACGAAATCAACCTGCCAGCGCGTCAGCCAGGCAGCTCGATCATGCCTGGCAAGGTCAACCCGGTGATTCCGGAAGCGGTGAATCAGGTGGCGTTCGAAATCATCGGCAACGACCTGGCACTGACCATGGCGGCCGAGGGCGGCCAGTTGCAGCTCAACGTGATGGAGCCGCTGATCGCCTACAAGATCTTCGACTCGATCCGCCTGCTGCAGCGCGCCATGGACATGCTGCGCGAACACTGCATCGTCGGCATCACCGCCAACGAACAGCGCTGCCGTGAACTGGTCGAGCACTCGATCGGTCTAGTCACGGCCCTGAACCCCTACATCGGTTACGAGAACTCGACCCGTATCGCCCGCATCGCGCTGGAAACCGGCCGCGGCGTGCTGGAACTGGTTCGCGAGGAAGGCCTGCTCGACGACGCCATGCTCGATGACATCCTGCGCCCTGAGAACATGATCGCTCCCCGTCTGGCGCCGTTGAAGGCCTGACAGGGAATGACCTGCGCAACAAGCTCACCAGATTGAGGGCCTAGACACCCCTCAATTTTTTGAGGGTCTGGGAGTGATTCTCCAGACCCTTTTTTTTGCCCGCTGGCAAAAAGTGGATCCGATAGCGATTCACAGCCTCTGGCACAACGCTTTGCGGAGTTATCCACAGAGCATTCATTCAGCGCCGTAAATGAAGAATCAGTCTCACAAGAAAGCGGCTACAGACGTAAAAACTTTGCACCGGTATAGTGCGCCCCCTCAAAAGTAGCGAGGAATAACAAAAATGCTGGAAATGATTAACGACTTTCTCTCCGGTAAAGTACTGATCGTACTTATCGTAGGCCTGGGTAGTTACTTCACGATCCGCTCACGTTTCGTTCAGTTTCGACACTTTTTCCATATGTTTGCGGTATTCCGCGACAGCTTGAAGAGCAGCGCAGGTCAACTGAGTTCCTTTCAGGCCCTGATGCTCAGCCTCGCAGGCCGCGTAGGTGCGGGTAACATCGCAGGCGTCGGTATTGCAGTAACACTTGGCGGCCCGGGTGCCGTGTTCTGGATGTGGGTGACCGCACTGGTCGGCATGTCCAGCAGTTTCATCGAGTGCTCCCTCGCTCAGCTCTACAAGCGCAAGGACTCTGAAGGCCAGTTCCGTGGCGGTCCGGCGTTCTACATCCAGCACGGCCTGGGCAAGCGCTGGCTGGGCATGGTCATGGCGGTTCTGCTGCTGGTGACTTTCGGTTTCGCCTTCAACGGCCTGCAATCGCACGCTGTGACCGACTCCCTCAAAAGCGCCTTCGGCGTTGACACCATGACCACCGGTATCTGCCTGGTCGTGCTGCTGGGCCTGGCGTTCATTGGCGGCATCAAGCGTATCGCTGCGATCTCCGACCTGCTGGTACCGGTCAAGACCCTGATCTACATCGCAGTCACTGTCTACGTGATCGTTCTGCAGATCGATCACGTTCCAGCCATGTTGATGACCATCGTGCGCAGCGCCTTCGGTCTTGACCCGGTGTTCGGCGGTCTGGTCGGCAGCGCAATCGTCATGGGCGTCAAGCGTGGCGTGTTTGCCAACGAAGCCGGTCTGGGCAGTGCTCCAAACGTGGCTGCGGTCGCTCAGGTCGAGCACCCGGTTGCCCAGGGCGTGGTTCAGGCATTCAGCGTGTTCCTCGACACCTTTGTGATCTGCACCTGCACCGCCCTGCTGATTCTGCTGTCCGGTATCTATGACGTTGGCTACGACGGCAACGGTATCGTGCTCGCACAGAACTCGCTGGCTGCCGTGGTCGGTGACTGGGGCCGCATCTTCATCAGCGTGGCACTGGCGCTGTTCGTATTCACCTCGATCCTCTACAACTACTATCTGGGTGAAAACAGCCTGCGTTTCCTGTTCGGTGAGAAGAAGAACGCGATCATCGGTTACCGCATCGCGGTACTGGTGCTGATTCTGTGGGGCGCGGTGGTCGATCTGAAAGATGTGCTGGCCTTCGCCGACATCACCATGACCATGCTGGCCTTCGTCAACCTGATTGCACTGGCGATGCTGTTCAAGATCGTGAAGCGTATTCTGGGCGACTACGATGCCCAGCGTCGTGCAGGCATCAAAACGCCGGTGTTCGATTCCAGCAAGTTCCCTGATCTGGATCTGGACCGCACCGCATGGCCAGCCAACCCGTCGCAGACGCCGGTTCATGATGCTGAAGTGGCAGGCAAGCCTGCTCCAGAAGCACGCTAAGCACTCAACGCCATAAGGAGAAGAATCATGACTCATGAAGCACATCAACCCGCTCAGCGAGTGATGGTTCTTTACACTGGCGGCACCATCGGCATGCAGGCCAGCGCCAATGGCCTGGCCCCGGCGTCGGGCTTCGAAGCCCGAATGGCCGGGCAACTGGCCGAACTCCCCGAACTGGTCGTACCGCAGTGGCGCTTTCGCGAGATGTCGCCACTGATCGACAGCGCCAACATGACGCCAGCCTACTGGTTGCGTCTGCGTGAAGCGGTGATCGAAGCGGTCGATGTGCAGGGTTGTGACGCCGTGCTGGTGCTGCATGGCACCGACACCCTGGCCTACAGCGCTGCGGCGCTGGGTTTCCAGTTGCTGGGGCTCGATGCTCCTGTGGTGTTCACCGGCTCCATGCTGCCTGCCGGTGTGCCGGACAGCGATGCTTGGGAAAACGTCAACGGTGCCCTGCTCGCGCTCGGTAACGGGCTCGCGCCGGGTGTTCACCTGTATTTCCATGGCGAGCTGATGGACCCGACCCGTTGCGCCAAGATCCGCAGCTTCGGGCGCAACCCGTTCGCGCCGTTGCAGCGCTCGCGTGGCGGTCATGCTGCCGTTTCCCTGCCTGACGCACTCGACTACCGTCAGCCCAGGACAATGGCCAGCGTGGCGGTGTTGCCGTTGTTCCCCGGTATCGGCGCCGCTCAACTGAATGGCCTGATCGACAGCGGCATTCAGGGTCTGGTACTGGAATGCTTCGGCAACGGCACCGGCCCGAGTGACGACCCGCAGTTCATCGCCAGCCTGGAAGACGCCCGTGCCCGTGGCGTCTGCGTGATCGCAATCACGCAGTGCCATGAAGGCGGCGTGGAGCTGGATGTCTACGAAGCGGGAAGCCGCCTGCGTGGTGCCGGCGTGCTGTCCGGTGGCGGCATGACGCGTGAGGCCGCACTTGGCAAACTGCATGCCCTGCTTGGCGCAGACCTGACGACTGAAGAAGTCCGACGGCTGATCGAGCTGGATCTGTGTGGCGAGCTGCGCTGAGCATTTGAAAGGTTTCGGTGACTCAGGACTGGCCTGAGTCAACCGGAATATCGCATTACCCCTTCCCTCAGGAAACCTTGCTTTCCTCCTGCGCGCCACGAAGCATCGAGTCTAGATTTCGCTCGATATTTGCGCACAGCGCCGTCATCTGAATCTCATGCTCGCTGGCCTTGAACGGGCTTTGCAGATCGGTGCCGATCTTTTCGATTGCCAATAGCATGAAGCCCACCACAGTGGACGCCAGCGGCGTGAACCAGCCAAGGGTTTCGACCAGGCCGATCGGTACGATCAGACAGAACAGAGTGATGAACAGCCTTGGAAACGCCACGTACGGATAGGGCAGCGGCGTATTGGCGATGCGCTCCATGCCGCCCTGGCAGTTGGAAATGTCCACCATCGTCGACTCGAGACGGGCCAGACGGATGCTGTCCAGCCGGCCGGACTGGTATTCCTTGGCCAGCAGCGCGGCCGAGGTGTTAAGCAGGTCATTGGGAAAGTTGTTGGTGTCGAACCGACGCTCGAACTCTTCACGCGGGATCAGGGCCTGAACCTCATCACCGCAATGTCCGCCCTTGAGGTGCGCAGACAGGCATTTGACGTAGGCGACGTGACGGCGCAGCAATGTGGCCTTCACGGGATTGATGCCGCCCTCGTCGTCTTCGACCAGCGTCAGCACCTGACGGGCGAAGCTGCGCGAGCTGTTGACCAGCGCGCCCCACAAGGTACGGGCTTCCCACCAGCGGTTGTAGGCGCTGGAATTACGGAAGCTGGTCAGCACCACCAGCGCCGAACCCAGCAGGGTCAACGGCATGGACGGCAAGGTGATCTTGCGTTCCAGGTACAGCATGAAATCGACCGTGACAATCACGTCCCAAATCAGCAGCCAGAACAACGACCAGCCCACATAACCGATTGTCTTGCCGAGAAATCGGAATTTTCCCATGATCGTCTGCTGCAAAGGCCTACCCCATCGATAAATAAGCGAGACCGCATTCGGACATCCTCGCTACTGCATGGCCTTTGAATGCCATTCCGGGAGATGGTTCGCAAACGGCCCGCTTTATCTCAGGGGTTCGAACTTTTTCAGCAGCCGCTCAACGCCACTTGCGGACGCTCACCGGCAAAGAAGATCGGACGCAGCCGGACACCGATGACGTTACCGGCATAAGCCGCAACCAGCCACAGCCAGCCATGCAGACTACCGGACGCGATGCCGCTGAAATACGCCCCGATATTGCAGCCATAAGCCAGACGAGAGCCGTAGCCGAGCAACAGACCACCGATTACCGCGGCCACGATCGAACGGGTCGGGATATCAAGGTTAGGCGCGAAACGTCCGGCCAGGCCTGCGGCGAGCAACGCGCCGAGCATGATGCCAATGTCCATTACGCTGGTGACGTCTTCCCAGACCGGCGCGGCCAGTGCCTTGGCATTCGCCGCGCTTTGCCAGAACACCCAACTGCCGACATCCACGCCCAGCCCGCTCGCGACCTTCGCACCCCACAGCGCGAACGCTGAGGTGATGCCCCACGGCCGACCGGCCAGCGCGAGTGTGGCGTAGTTGAGGACGGCCAGTGCCACAGCACCCCAGACCAATACCCATGGGCCGCGCAGCAAGCGTCGAAGACCTGTGTGCTCGCTGGTGACAGGCGCTTCGAGTTCGCCATGACGACGTTTTTCAAGGCGCACCGTGACAAAGGCAATCAGGGCGAACAGGGCCAGGTTGCCGATCAGTGCCGGGATCACGCCAAAGCTCTTGACCAGCGAAGTGGCCGGAAACGACGGCAGCGCGAACCACCAATCGACGTGGTGAGTGGCGATCAGCGAACCGAGAATGAAGAACAGCAGGGTCACCAGCATTCGCGCATTGCCGCCGCCTGCCGTGAACAGGGTTCCAGAGGCACAGCCGCCGCCCAGTTGCATGCCGATACCGAAAATGAATGCACCGACTACCACCGAAACGCCGACCGGCGCGACCAGGCCCGTGACCGGTTGCCCGAACAGCGTGCCAGCGCCGAGCGCAGGGAAAAACAGCACCACAGCAACGGCCAGCATCACCATTTGTGCACGCAGGCCGGCACCGCGCCGCTCACGAATGAACACTCGCCAGGCCGACGTGAAACCAAACGCGGCGTGATACAGGGTGACGCCCAGCGCCGCGCCGACGATCCATAGCAGGACCTGATGAGCGCCGACGCTGAGCAGCAGAAACTGCGCGCCCATCAATAACAGAAACAACGCCGCCAGCGGCGCGCCGTAAGCACGGCCGGGTGTTGCAGAAGTGGAAGTGTTCATAGGTCTCTCGACGACAAGTAGCAGAAAGAAACGATTATACGTGTGCCACAGGCTTACTCGGACCAGACCTTGCGCAGCCTGTCCAGCGCATCGCTGATCTGCGCCTCGGGCACGGCGGCAAAACCCAGCACCAGCCCGGCCCGCTCATCCATGGGTTCGGTCGAATCCGGCAGCCAGTAGCTGCTCAGGGCATTGATCTCCACACCGACGCTGGACGCCTTTTCCACCAGCTCCTGCTCGCGTGCCAGACTGTCGACCTTGACCATCACATGCAGGCCCGCTGCCACGCTGGGCATCGCCGCACATCCTGCAAGATCGGTGGGCCAACCGGCGAGCAACGCGTTGCGCCGACTCAGCGCGGCACGACGCATACGCCGGATGTGGCGCTGGAAGTGCCCCAGGGCGATGAACTGTGCCATTACCGCCTGGGTGCTGACTTCGGTGTGGCGCATGTCCACAGCCTTGCGCTGACTGAAGGGCCGAACCAGTTCCTGCGGCAGCACCAGATAACCCAGCCGCAGCGCCGGGAAGACAATTTTGCCAAAGGTGCCGATGTACAGCACTCGCCCGCCTCGATCCAGTGCGGCCAGGGGTGCCAATGGCGCACCGCTGTAACGGTATTCGCCATCGTAGTCGTCCTCGACAATCCAGCCCTGACTCTTCTCGGCCCAGGCCAGCAGTTCAAGGCGTCTGGCCAGGCTCATGACCGTACCGGTCGGATATTGATGAGATGGGGTGACGTAAGCCAATTTACAACTGGCCTGGGCGAGATCGGCGCAGCGCAGCCCTTCCTCGTCGACGGCCACACCTTTCAATCGGGCACCGGCCACGGCGAATGCATGAGCGGCCGCACGATAGCCCGGATTTTCGACCGCAACGCTCTCGCCCGGCTCTATCAGCAGCTGTGCACAAAGGCTGATGGCGTGTTGGGCGCCACTGGTGATCACAATTTGCTCAGCGGTACATTGCAGCCCGCGCGATGAACGCAGGTACGCCGCGATCAGCTCTCGCAGCCTCGGCTCTCCGGCTGCGGCCCCGTAGCCCAGCGAGGCAGGGTCCGGACGACGCCAGAAAGCCGCGTAGAGCTTGCCCCACAAGGCGAAAGGAAACAGATCGAAGGCGGGTACCCCGACACGAAAAGCCTTGGGGCCCTGCTCTGAAGGGGCTGGAAGATGGTGAGTTTTGATCCGATCAAGCGCAGAGCTGTGGATAACTTCACCGTCCATATTATCCGCAGCCTGCTGCAAAACTGTGGATAAGCCTGTGGACAAAGGTGTAGACAAACCTGTGGACAAGTTGGTGGATAGTTTTCTTTTCCCAGCCTGATCGGACGCGCTGGCGCGGTCCGGCAAATGCGTGACATAGGTTCCATCCCCCACACGGGTTTCCGTGAAACCTTCGGCATACAACTGGTCGTAGGCGCGCATCACGCTGTTGCGGGAAATGGCCAGCAGGTCCGCGAGTTCGCGACTGGCGGGCAGGCGCGTT
This sequence comes from Pseudomonas sp. AC016, assembly GCF_979253365.1. NCBI lineage: Bacteria > Pseudomonadati > Pseudomonadota > Gammaproteobacteria > Pseudomonadales > Pseudomonadaceae > Pseudomonas > Pseudomonas sp. AC016. The sequence continues at coordinate 3,319,969 of NZ_CEEDCC010000001.1, read as the reverse complement.
CCGCTGGTCAATCGAGCGTCCAGTATCTGCTGGCGCAGTTCACGATACAGCTGCTTGCTCAGGCCCTGACGCCTGTCCAGCCTGATGCCGGTCAACGTGGAGGGGAATGCAGGCGCATCGGACGTCATCGGATTGGCTCTATGAAATCTATTGAAAATGGATCTTACAACAGACCAATGCCTTGCCTAGGATCTGTTCATCGGCCAAGGAGTACCGCCATGTACACACCCGTAGCATTCCGAGACAACGAAACATCCAGACTCCATGAGCAGATGAACCAGACCCGCCTGGCGATTCTGGTCACTTGGAACGAAGACGGCATGCAGGCATCACACTTGCCCCTCCTGCTGCGCGAGGACCAGGGTCCCAACGGGACGCTCTACGGCCACCTGGCCAGGGGCAATCCACAGTGGCGGCAGCTGGAAACCTGCGCCGAAACGCTGGTGATCTTTCCCGGCGAGGACGCTTATGTCAGCCCGTCGTATTACCCGAGCAAAGCCGAGCATGGTCAGGTCGTGCCCACCTGGAACTACCTTGCGGTTCATGCCTACGGCAAGGCCGAAACCTTTACCGACGCGCCACGGCTGCGTCAGCTTCTGGATGAGCTGACGACCAGACACGAATCTGATCGGGCACAACCCTGGTCCATCGATGATGCCCCCGCCGAGTACATTGCGAAAATGCTGGGGGCTATCGTTGGCTTCGCCCTGCCCGTCCAGCGACTGGAAGGCAAACGCAAACTCAGCCAGAACCGCAGCGCCCCGGACATCGCCGGGGTCCGCGACGGTCTTGCCGCCAGCCCGAAAGTCAACGAACAGCAACTCGCCCGCTTGATGAGTACCCAGGAGAACGTTTGATGAGTGACATCCAGATTCGCCCAGTGACTGCTGACGACCACCACGCATGGCTGCCGCTGTGGCAGGCCTATCTGCGCTTTTACAAGACCGAACTGGCCGAAGGCGTCAGCGAAGTGACCTGGCAGCGCCTGCTCGACCCACAGGAACCGACCCACTCGGCCCTGGCGTGGGTGGACGGCAAAGCGGTGGGCATGGTGAACTTTATCTACCACCGCTCCAACTGGAGCATCAGGAACGCCTGCTACCTGCAGGACCTGATCGTTGCGCCGGAACAGCGCGGCACCGGGATCGGCAGGCAGTTGATCGAGCATGTCTACGTGACCGCCAAGGCCGACGACTGTGACAAGGTTCACTGGCTGACCCACGAAACCAACGCCACGGCCATTCAGCTGTATGAACGCATCGCCGATCGCGCGGGCTACATTCAATTTCGCAAGGCTCTTTGAAGGAAGCAATCGATGTCCGAGACTCCACTGGATTGGCAACCCGCGACATTGCCCGGCCCGCAGACCCTGAATGGTCGCTTCATTCGCCTGGAAAAGCTGGAGACAGCCCGACACGCGGATGATCTGTGGTCAGTGCTCCAGGGGCCGGCTGCCGACCCGAAGCTGTGGGACTACCTGCCCTATGGGCCGTTCAACGAGCGCAGCGCGTTCGACGCCTGGCTGGACGGGCATCAGGTGGCGACTGATCCATGGTTCTATGCCGTGATCAATCAGCAGACCGGCAAGGCCGAGGGCGTGATCAGTTACCTGTCCATCTTCGCGGCACACGGCCGGATCGAGATCGGCCACGTGACCTTCAGCGCCGCCATGCAGCGCACGCCCAAGGGCACCGAGGCGATCTACCTGCTGGCCAGGGAAGCCTTTCGACTGGGCAACCGCCGCCTGGAATGGAAATGCAACGCCAACAACGCCCGCTCCAAACGTGCCGCTGATCGCTTCGGTTTCAGCTACGAAGGCACCTTCCGCCAGCACATGGTGGTCAAGGGTTTGAACAGAGACACCGCGTGGTATTCGATCCTCGACAGCGAATGGCCCAGCCTGCAGACCGCATTCGAAGGCTGGCTGGCTGTGGATAACTTCAAGGAGGGCGTGCAGATCAAAGGGCTGGAAGCGTTTCGGCAGTAGGTTTCAGCGTGCGGGTCCGGGTCGGACACGGAGCGTTCTGAGCGGCATTCCCACGCAGAGCGTAGGAACGATCGTCGATCTCCCGCACACCGATCGTGCCCATCGCTCTGAAGTGGGCATGCATCCCGGGACGTTCCGCGTCCCATTCGAGAGCGGACGCGGAGCGTCCTGAGCGGCATTCCCACGCAGAGCGTAGGAACGATCATCGATCTACCCCACACCGATCGTGCCCATGCTCCGCGCCCCATCCCGGCTGTACGAATAAAAAAAGGGAGCCACGAAGGCTCCCCCAGAGGTAAACGGATCAGCTGTCGGATCGGCTCTCTGCCCGATCAGCCTTCGATTTCGATCAGGACCTCGCCCGGATTCACGCGGTCGCCCTTGGCAACGTGGATGGCCACGACCTTGCCGGCGATGGAAGCCTGAACTTCGGTTTCCATCTTCATGGCTTCGGTGATCAGTACGGCCTGGCCGACCTTGACCATGTCGCCTTCCTTGACCAGTACGTCAACGATGTTGCCCGGCATGGTGGTGCTGACGTCGCCCGGCGCATGTGCCTGTTTACGTTTGCTGGCGCCGCCACTGACGAATTCGTTGAGCGGTTCAAACACCACCTCTTCCGGCATGCCGTCAATCGACAAATAGAAGTGGCGCTTGCCCTCGGCCTTGACGCCCACACCGGTGATGTCCACGCGATAGGTCTCGCCGTGCACGTCGATCACGAATTCGGTCGGCACGCCCTCTCCGCCTGCACGGGCAACGCTGCCCGCTTCAGGGATCGGCAACAGCACCTCAGGTGTCAGCGTTCCGGCCGCACGCTCTTCGAGGAACTTGCGACCGATGTCCGGGAACATGGCAAACGTCAGGACATCCTCTTCGGATTTGGCCAGCGCGCCGATGTCAGCCCGCAGCTTGGTCATCTCCGGCTTGAGCAGATCAGCCGGGCGCACGTCGATCAACTCTTCGTTGCCGATGGCCTGACGGCGCAGTTTCTCGTCCACCTGACCCGGCGCCTTGCCGTAACCACCCTGCAGATAAAGCTTCACTTCATTGGTGATGGTCTTGTAGCGTTCGCCAGCGAGCACGTTGAAGAACGCCTGGGTACCGACGATCTGCGAGGTCGGCGTGACCAGCGGCGGATAGCCCAGGTCCTTGCGCACCCGCGGGATTTCAGCCAGCACTTCGTTCATGCGGTTGAGAGCGCCCTGCTCCTTGAGCTGGTTGGCCAGGTTGGAAATCATCCCGCCCGGCACCTGATTCACCTGCACGCGGGTATCGACAGCGGTGAATTCGCTTTCGAACTGGTGGTACTTCTTGCGCACGGCGTAGAAGTACAGACCGATTTCCTGCAGCAGTTCCAGATCCAGCCCGGTGTCGAACTCGCTGCCCTTGAGCGCCGCGACCATGGATTCAGTACCCGGATGACTGGTGCCCCAGGCGAAGCTGGAGATGGCGGTGTCGATGTGATCAGCACCGTTTTCGACCGCCTTGAGCTGACACATGGCAGCCAGACCGGCCGTGTCATGGGAGTGAATGAACACCGGCAGCGACTGTTCGGCTTTCAGCGCACGGACCAGCTCGCCGGTGGCGAAAGGCGTCAGCAGACCGGCCATGTCCTTGATGGCGACCGAGTCGCAGCCCATGGCTTCCATCTGCCGGGCCTGCGCCACGAACGCATCAATGGTGTGAACCGGGCTGGTGGTGTAGGCGATGGTGCCTTGCGCATGCTTGCCAGCCGCCTTCACCGCCTCGATCGCTACGCGCAGATTACGCACGTCGTTCATGGCATCGAAGATGCGAAACACATCGATGCCATTTACGGCTGCCTTGGCAACGAAGGCCCTGACCACGTCATCGCTGTAGTGACGGTAGCCCAGCAGGTTCTGACCCCGCAGCAGCATTTGCAGGCGGGTATTGGGCAGCGCCGCACGCAGCTGACGCAGGCGCTCCCACGGGTCTTCCTTGAGAAAGCGCACGCAGGCATCGAAGGTCGCGCCGCCCCAGACTTCCAGCGACCAGTAGCCGACCTTGTCGAGCTTTTCGCAAATCGGCAGCATGTCTTCGGTACGCATGCGTGTGGCCAGCAACGATTGGTGAGCATCACGCAGGATGGTGTCGGTAACAAAGATCTTCTTGGACATGGTGTATTCCTTACAGGCCTGCGTGGGCGGCAATGGCGGCAGCGATGGCCAGAGCCAGCTCTTCGGGTTTGCGCTTGATCGAGTAGTTGGTCAGTTCAGGGTGGCTTTCGACAAAGCTGGTGTTGAACTCACCGCTGCGGAATTCCGGGTTGCGCAGAATCTCCTGGTAATAGGCCGCCGTGGTTTTCACCCCTTGCAGGCGCATGTCGTCCAGGGCACGCAGGCCACGGTCCATCGCCTCTTCCCAGGTCAGCGCCCAGACGATCAGCTTCAGGCACATCGAGTCGTAGAACGGCGGAATGGTGTAGCCGGTGTAGATCGCCGTGTCGGTGCGCACGCCAGGGCCGCCGGGTGCGTAATAGCGGGTGATCTTGCCGAAGCTGGGCAGGAAGTTGTTCTTGGGGTCTTCGGCGTTGATGCGGAACTGCAACGCGAAGCCGCGATGGATAATGTCTTCCTGCTTGACCGACAACGGCTGGCCGGACGCGATGCGAATCTGCTCGCGAACAATATCGATCCCGGTGATTTCCTCGGTGATGGTGTGTTCCACCTGAACGCGGGTGTTCATCTCCATGAAGTACACCTCACCATCGGCGAGCAGAAACTCCACGGTGCCTGCGTTCTCGTAACCCACCGCCTTGGCCGCGCGCACCGACAGATCGCCGATGTAAGCGCGCTGTTCCGGCGTCAGTTGCGGGCTCGGCGCGATTTCGATCAGTTTCTGGTTGCGGCGCTGAATCGAGCAGTCGCGCTCGAACAGATGCACGACGTTGCCAAAACTGTCGCCCAGAATCTGCGCTTCGATGTGCTTGGGATTGACGATGCATTTTTCCAGGAAGACCTCGGCCGAACCGAAGGCCTTGGTCGCTTCCGAGATGACTCGGGGAAAGGCCTGCTCCAGTTCTTCACGGCTGTTGCAGCGCCGGATGCCACGTCCACCGCCGCCGGAAGTCGCCTTGAGCATCACCGGGTAACCGATGCGATCCCCTTCAATCAGCGCCTCATGGATGTCGGCCACGTTGCCTTCGGTGCCCGGCGTCACTGGCACACCGGCCTTGATCATGCTGCGGCGCGCCTCGGTCTTGTCACCCATACGGCGGATGACCTCAGCGGATGGACCGATGAATTTGATCCCGCGTTCGGCGCAGATGTCTGCCAGTTCGGCGTTTTCCGAGAGAAAACCATAACCGGGGTGCAATGCGTCACATCCGGTTTCCACAGCGAGATTGACCAGCTTGCGCGGGTTCAGGTAACCCGCGAGCGGCTCGGCACCAATGCTATAGGCTTCGTCGGCGCGTTTGACATGCAGGGCATGGCGATCGGCGTCGGAAAAGATCGCCACCGAGCGAATGCCCATCTCGGCACAGGCGCGCACGATGCGGACGGCAATCTCTCCCCGGTTGGCAATCAGTATTTTTGTTATCACTGGCGTTTCCTCGACCTTAAGGACTAACGTCCTGGCTGCTTTTTGTAACGAAGCATGTGACTGAATGCCGCAGGGACACCCTATGCCTGATCGAGAATTAATAAAAATGAGTAAAAGTTGGGTCAGCCATAAGTAAAAGCTTATAGTCATCATCCTGACCGGTAACCGGAACTTATACGAATGCGTAAGTCATTGATGCGTATGACATTGCGTCAACTGCGTATTTTCAATGAGGTGTGCGACCTGCGCTCCTACAGCCGCGCGGCTGAGGAAATGGCACTGACTCAACCCGCAGTCAGTCTGCAGATTCGCCAGCTTGAAGAACTGGTCGGGCAGCCGTTGTTCGAGTACGTCGGCAAAAAGCTCTACCTCACAGAAGCCGCCGAAGCGCTGCAGGCTGCCAGCAAAGATATTTTTGGCCGCTTGGAAAACCTCGATATGCAGCTCTCTGACATGCAGGGCTCGCTGCAAGGTCAGTTGAAGCTGGCCATCGAATCGAGCTGCAAGTATTTCGTCCCACACCTGTTTGCCGCCTTCAAACGCCAGCACCCGGAAGTCAGCCTGAACCTGACGGTGGTCAATCGTGCATTGGTGATCAGAAGACTCTCGGACAACCGTGACGACCTGGTGATCATGTCAATGGTGCCGCAGGACATGGGACTGGAGTTTCTGCCGTTCCTCAACAACCCCATCGTTGCCGTGGCGCCGCCGGATCATCCGCTGTGCAGCCACGCGTCACTGAGCCTGCGGGACCTGGAACCCTGGCCGCTGCTGACCCGCGAGCCTGGATCAGGCACACGTCGGGCCTGCGAGGAGTATTTCAAGGAGAAGCGTGTGCACTTCACTCAGACGTCGGAAGTGTCTTCAAGCGAGGCCCAGCGCGAATGCGTTGTGGCGGGGCTGGGACTGGCAATGCTGACACGTCATGCGGTGTGTCAGGAACTCGCCACCGGCGCGCTCGCGGAGCTGCCCGTGGCGGAGTTGCCGCTGTATCGAAGCTGGTGCGTGGTTCAGGCCAGAGACAAACGCCTGTCTCCGGTAGCCCACGCCTTTCTGGCATTCATTCGCAGTGAACGTGCGCAGATCAGCCAGCTTGTCGAACGTTTCGACGGCCGTCCTCGGACGGCGTGAGGGTCTGCCAGACGGTGCCGGTCACGCCATCCAGGTAATCAGACAGGTCCTGATTGAGCTGGCGCGCCTCACAGTAGCTCTCGATAGCGCGACGAAATTCCATGCGACGCTGATCTTCCTGCTGACGGCGGGTTTTCACGGTGCTGTTGGGTAAATCGTCGTAGTGCCGAGCCATGTCCTGTCTCCCAATACGTTTCGTGGAAGAGCATCTTCACACCTCGCTGTTACGGAGACGCGGCGAATGCATGACAAGGCCGTTACATTTTTCAAAGCTGTCGAGCAAGAAAAAATACATATGTATTCCGATTCGAGAGACCGATCGACAGACACTGGCCCTGCAGGACGCAAATCACCGGCAACCGGCCGGTGAGACCCTCTACAGCAAGGAGCTGAAAAATGACTATCGACAACAAGAACTGGCGTGCACGCGATGACCGGATGCCAGGTGTAAATACCTTTACAGTAACCGGCATCGTACCCACCAGTGCCAGCAACGATATTCCCACGCTGGCCCTTAGTGGCAAACCGGGTGCAGCGGGCCAGTTGAATCTGGAACTGAGCTACAGCAAAGAAGGCTTCGGCCTGCAGGTTCTGGGCGAGGCGCGAGTTACATACGCCCAGCCAAGCGACGCAACCATCACCACCGTTCATGTTTATCAGAACGACCAGTTGCTGGTATGCATTGACGATGTAGAAGTTACGCACTGATCGACGCGCAACACGCTCTCGAATGAAAACGCCCGCCAGTGACCTCAAGGTCTCTGGCGGGCGTTTCAGTTGCTGCCTGCTACTGACGGCGAACGCTGTCAGTCTTCGTGAGGCTTGATCGATTTCGGCGACAGACGCAGGCTGCGCAAGCTGCGCTTGACGCTTTTAAGGTGATTGACCAGGCTCGGACCACGCGCCATGGCAACACCCATCGCCAGCACATCGATCACCACAAGATGCGCGATGCGCGAGGTCAGCGGAGTATAGATCTCGGTGTCTTCGTGAACATCGATTGCCAGGTTGACCGATGACAGCTCGGCCAATGGTGTCTGACTCGGACAAAGCGTAATCAGGGTCGCACCGCTTTCACGCACCATATTTGCCGTGATCAACAGGTCCTTGGACCGGCCCGACTGAGAGATGCACACTGCAACGTCTGTCGGCTTGAGCGTCGCCGCCGACATGGCCTGCATATGCGGGTCGGAGTACGCCGCCGCCGTCAACAGCAGGCGGAAGAACTTGTGCTGTGCATCGGCTGCTACTGCACCGGATGCACCAAAGCCATAGAACTCGACACGATTGGCACCCGCCATGGCAGTGACTGCCAGTTGCAGCGCATGGGGGTCGAGGTTTTCGCGCACTTCCATCAAGGTATGCAGGGTGGTGTCGAAAATCTTCAGGCTGTAGTCAGCGACCGAATCGTCTTCGTGAATCGCGAACTGCCCGAAGCTGGCACCTGCGGCGAGGCTCTGAGCCAGTTTGAGCTTGAGGTCCTGAAACCCGGTGCAACCGATGGCGCGACAGAAGCGCACGATGGTGGGCTCGCTGATGCCCACACTATGGGCAAGATCAGCCATGGAACTGTGCATCACAGCCGCAGGGTCGAGCAGCACATGGTCGGCTACCTTGAGCTCCGATTTGCGCAGCAGATGACGTGACTGGGCGATGTGTTGCAGCAGATTCAAAAGGCAGACTCGATAATGAAGTGGTGGGCGGGTTGTAGCTTTCTTGTAGTTATACTACATGACCTGCGAGACGCCCAGTTAAACGAACGCGAAAGGTCTGACGCAGCATTTAGAAGGGCAAATCATAAAAATATGTGGGAATAATCCTACATACGCGAAATTCTCCCGCATACGACAGTCAGCTCAAAATGAGTGAAGCAGAATTCCAGCCATCGCGGTCGCTTCAATCGGGCGACTGATCAGATAACCCTGCACTTCATCGCAGCCATGGCTCCTGAGAAATTCCAGCTGGCTCTGGTTTTCCACGCCTTCGGCAACCACTTTCAACCCCAGGCTGTGGGCCATGGAGATAATCGCCTGAATGATGGCGGCGTCCTCGGTGCCATCGCCCAAACCGCTGATGAATGCGCGGTCGATCTTCACGTAGTCCACCGGAAACCGTCGCAGGTAACTCAATGAAGAGTAGCCGGTGCCGAAATCGTCGATGGCCAGTTTTACGCCCAGGTCGCGCAACTGTTGAAAGGTCGCAATGATGTGTTCGACGCTGTCGAGCAACTGGCTTTCGGTCAGCTCCAGTTCCAGCCACTGCGGTGCCAGTCCGGTTTCCTCAAGCACCTGGCGAACCAGGCTCACCAGCTTGCCCTGACGCAACTGATGCACCGAAAGATTGACCGACACCCTGATCGGCGCCATGCCCTGGCGCTGCCACTCACACGCCTGCCAACAGGCCTGGCGCAGCACGAACTCGCCAATGGCACTGATCAGCCCAGTCTCCTCGGCAAGCCCGATGAACTCACCCGGCGCAACCATGCCGCGCTGCGGATGGTGCCAGCGCACCAGGGCTTCGGCAGAATCCAGGCGCCCGGTCCTGAGGCACAGTTTGGGCTGATAGAAGACCTGGAGTTGCTGTTCGTCGACAGCCCTGCGCAGTTGAATTTCAAGCTGCAGGCGCTCGAGCGTGCTGGCCTGCAGGCTCTGGGTGAAAAACTGGAAGTTATTGCCGCCCAGGTGTTTGGCATGCTGCATCGCCATGTTCGCCTGACTCACCAGTGCAGGGACCTCGCGGGCCGAATCCGACAGCAGGCTGATGCCCACCGAAGCGCTGATCACCAGTTCGTGACCTGCCACCGACAGCGGTACGCGCAACTTGCCCAGCAGGCGACTGGTTACACGGGCCAGACTGGAAAGGTTCGAGTAACCGTCAAACAGTACGGCGAATTCGTCGCCGGAGAGCCTTGCGATGGTGTCGGCTTCCGGCATGGCGTTGCTCAAGCGACGAGCAATATGCTTGAGCAGTTGATCAGCGATTTCATGACCCAGGCTTTCGTTGAGCAATTTGAAGCGGTCGAGATTGATATGCAGCAACGCCAGACTTCTGCCTCCCGACCGGACACGCTCGCGAGCCTCACGCAGCCGTTCGTTGAACAGCGAACGATTGGCCAGTCCGGTCAGTTCATCGAAATATGCCAGGTAGCGCATGCGCTCCTCTGCCGCACGGCGCGATGAGAGATCGGAGAAGAAGCCGACAATGTGGCTTAGTTTCCCTGCCTTATCGAGCACAACGTTCAACTGCAGCCATTGCGGATACAGCTCGCCGTTCTTACGTGCTTCGACCAGCTCACCCTGCCATTGCCCGGTCTGTTCCAGGGATTGATGAATGGTCTGAAAGTGACGCCGCGCATCGCGGCTGCTGGCAATGTCGGTCACCCGGCGCCCGATCACATCTTCCGGCTGATAGCCACTGACCCGGCTGAAGGCCTGATTCACCGTGAGGATGCAGTAGTCCGGATCGAAGATCACGATGCCTTCGCTGGCAGCGTCAAACACGGTGGCTGCCAGGCGCGGCGGGCTCTTGCTCAACGCCTGATTGGCCTCCTCCAGCTCAAGGGTGCGCTGAGCCACACGGTCTTCCAGCCAGATCTGCGCCTCCCTCAAGCCGCGCTCGGCTTCGCGGCGCTGATCGATTTCATGAGCCAGTTCGGTGTTGAGCGCATCACTGGTCGCTTGCGCCTGCTGCAAATGCTCGATCAGGGCCTGGTTCTGGAAGCGCCTCAGCAAACTGCGCTCCAGCAGACGATTGACCTGCCACGCCACCACGCTCAAGGCAAACAACAGAATAAGGCCGAGCCACCCCCAACCGCGAAACGGAATGTCACCACCCCAGAACAGGTACAGGATCGGCGGCAACAGGCAAGACAGGCTGAACACCAGAAACGCGGAAATACTGACGGCGTAGGCAACGCTGGCAGACAGGATCGCAGCGCCGATCAGGCCGAATACCCAGGCCTGCTGCTCGAAATTTTCCACCGGGACCAGCACCACTGCCGCAGCGGCCAGGGTCAGGCCGCTGACACAGGCGCCCATGAGAAACATCCTGCGCCAGACCGGTTGCGCCTGACGCTCTCTGGAGGCCGCCTCGAACGCGGCGACCTGGGTGATCCGCAGGCAGACAAGCGCAGACAGCCAGCCCAGCCAGATCCACACCAGCAGATAGCGTTCGGCGCCCCAGAGCAGCCAGGCACAGACAAGACCGTTCAGAAACATGAACAGCGTCGGCAGCAGTGAGCCTTGATAAAGAAGACGCGTGCGTTCGAGCGCCAAAGGCGCGGCGAACTGCCTGTAGAGGTCGCGGCGAGTGTTTTCGAGGACCTCGCCCGCGCTGAAGCGGTATGTCATGGCGTCGTTCTTGTCGTTGATCAGACCCCGCATGCGCCCGGTCAGGAGCGTTCAAAAGGAGTCTTGGCCCTGAGCGTGTGCGGAGCATACACAAGGCCTCGGGCAGACCAAACTGCCGGACCAAACAAAAATATCAATATGCCACTGCGCTGAGTGATCTGCCCTCGCTCAAGGCACGGCGCGCAACGCTCGCTGCACTGACCGACCGGTCGTCAGCGCCAGCGATTTTTTATTGGCCCACGCAAAGCATGGTTTGCCCACCATGACGCAGCACCCTAGAATGCGCCGATGCGCGATGATCTCTCTCTTCTTCTTAATTCCCTCAACGATGCCCAGCGTCAGGCCGTAGCCGCCTCCCTGGGTCGTCAGTTGGTCCTGGCCGGTGCTGGCTCCGGCAAAACCCGTGTGCTGGTGCATCGCATCGCCTGGCTGATGCAGGTCGAGCAAGCCTCCCCGCACTCGGTCCTGTCGGTGACGTTCACCAACAAGGCCGCCGCAGAGATGCGGCACCGCATCGAGCAACTGATGGGCATCAGCCCGGCAGGCATGTGGGTCGGCACGTTCCACGGCCTGGCGCACCGCCTGTTGCGGGCGCACTGGCAGGAAGCCGGGCTGGTGCAGACCTTCCAGATTCTGGACAGCGACGACCAGCAACGACTGGTCAAACGCGTGATCCGCGAGCTGGGTCTGGACGAGCAACGCTGGCCGGCCCGTCAGGCGCAGTGGTTCATCAATGGCCAGAAAGACGAAGGGCTGCGTCCGCAGCACATTCAGGCCAGCGGCGACCTGTTCCTGACCACCATGCGCAGCATCTATGAAGCCTATGAGGCAGCCTGCCAACGTGCCGGCGTGATCGACTTCTCCGAACTGCTGCTGCGCGCGCTCGACCTGTGGCGCGACAACCCCGGTCTGCTGGCGCACTATCAGCGTCGCTTCCGCCACGTGCTGGTGGACGAATTCCAGGACACCAACGCCGTGCAGTACGCCTGGTTGCGTCTGCTGGCTCAGGGCGGCGACAGCCTGATGGTGGTCGGCGACGACGATCAGTCCATCTACGGCTGGCGCGGCGCGAAGATCGAGAACATTCACCAGTATTCGTCCGACTTCCCGGACACCGAAGTCATCCGTCTGGAGCAGAACTACCGCTCCACGGCGAGCATCCTCAAAGCGGCCAACGGCTTGATCGTCAACAACAGCGGTCGCCTGGGCAAAGAGCTGTGGACCGATGTCGGCGACGGCGAGCTGATCAGCCTGTATGCCGCCTTCAACGAACACGATGAAGCGCGCTATGTGGTCGAGACCATCGAGAGCGTGCTCAAGACCGGTATCTCGCGTAACGACATCGCCATTCTGTACCGCTCCAACGCCCAGTCGCGGGTGCTGGAAGAAGCCCTGCTGCGCGAGCGCATTCCATATCGTATCTACGGCGGCCAGCGATTCTTCGAGCGCGCCGAGATCAAGAACGCCATGGCGTATCTGCGCTTGCTGGAAGGTCGCGGCAACGACGCGGCGCTTGAGCGGGTCATCAACGTTCCGGCGCGTGGCATCGGTGAAAAGACCGTTGAAGCGATTCGTGAGCATGCCCGCCATGCCGACGTGTCGATGTGGGAAGCGATGCGCCTGCTGGTCGCCAACAAAGGCCTGACCGGCCGTGCGGCGACTGCGCTGGGCGGATTCATCGAGTTGATCGAGAACCTGTCGGCCAAGGTCATGGACATGCCGCTGCACCTGATGACCCAGACCGTCATCGAGCAGTCCGGACTGATCACCTATCACGAGCAGGAAAAAGGCGAGAAAGGCCAGGCCCGGGTAGAAAACCTTGAGGAACTGGTCAGCGCCGCGCGCGCTTTCGAGAACACCGAAAGTGAAGAAGACCTGACCCCGCTGGCCGCCTTCCTCGGGCATGCGTCGCTGGAAGCCGGTGACACTCAGGCCCAGGAGCACGAAGAAAGCATCCAGCTGATGACGCTGCACAGCGCTAAAGGTCTGGAGTTTCCGCACGTGTTCCTGGTGGGCATGGAAGAAGGACTGTTCCCGCACAAGATGAGCCTGGAAGAGCCCGGCCGTCTTGAAGAGGAGCGCCGTCTGGCTTACGTCGGCATTACCCGCGCCATGCAGCAATTGGTGATGACCTACGCCGAGACGCGTCGCCTGTACGGCAGCGAGACCTACAACAAGGTTTCGCGTTTCGTACGCGAAATCCCGCCCGCGCTGATTCAGGAAGTGCGCTTGTCCAACAGCGTCAGCCGACCATTCGGCGGCACGCAGAAGGTCAATAACAGCAGCCTGTTCACCGGTACCGGCATCCCGGAAACCGAGTTCACCCTGGGCCAGCGCGTGCAGCATGCCGTCTTCGGCGAAGGCGTGATCCTCAACTTCGAAGGCGCTGGCGCCCAGGCCCGCGTGCAGGTCAACTTCGCCGAAGGCAGCAAGTGGCTGATGATGGGCTACGCGAAGCTGGTGGCGTTGTAATCGGATCTGATTGTCCCAGCGCTCTGCGTCCGCCCTTGAAGGTGACGCAGAGCGTCACGGCTGCATGCCCACGCGGAGCATGGGCAGGATCGGTGTGCTTGAGATCACGCTGATCGTTCCCACGCTCCAGCGTGGTAACGCCGCCCAGGACGCTCCGCGTCCGCTCTGGAATGCGACACATATCTCCCTGACAACACGCCCACTTGGAGCATGGACTTAATCCACCATCAATCCGGGTTGTGCTTTCATTCAGCTGTACGCGCGTATAACTGAACGTGCAGACGACCAATCCCACAAGCTGTAGCGAAATGTCTTACGCTGTTTGTGTAAAAGTCCGAAACATTAACGTGCTGGTCATGCAGCCATGTGCTGTGCAACATGACGCGCGTGCAATCACAAAACGGGAATACCCATATGCAACGTTTTCTTAGCTTCGCGATGGCGCTGTGCATCGGGCTCACTCTGAGCCTGGATGTGAATGCCGCGCGTTTCGGTGGTGGCAAGAGCATGGGCTCGGCACCGACCCACCAGGCGCGCCAGACTGCGCCTTCCACGCCTGCCGCAGCCCCTAACGCTGCCGGTCGCCCGACGCCTGCCGCCAGCGGCGCATCACGCTGGCTGGGCCCATTGGCCGGCATCGCTGCCGGTGGCCTGCTCGCAGCCATGTTCATGGGCGACGGCTTCCAGGGCCTGCAACTGTTCGACATTCTGATCGTGGGCCTCATCGCCTTCCTGATCTTCCGCTTCATTGCGCGCAGACGTCAGCAGCAACAGCCGAAAATGGCCGGTGCCGGTGCGCCTTATCAGCGTGAAGCCAGCCAGCCTGCGCAGAACCCGATCTTCGGCAGCAGCCCGGCCGCTTCCGCAGCGCCTGTGATCAACGCACCTGCCTGGTTCAATGAGGAACGCTTCCTTGAAGCCGCTCGCAGCCACTTCCAGTCGCTGCAGCAGCACTGGGACGCCAACGAGATGGACAAGATTGCGGAGTTCGTCACCCCGCAAATGCTCCAGTTCCTGAAAAAGGAACGTGCGGACCTGGGCGATGGTTTCCAGTCGACCTACATCGATAATCTCAACGTCCAGCTGGACGGTGTGGATGATCGTGCCGACAAGACGATTGCGACCCTGACCTTCTCGGGCGTTTCCAAAACATCGCGCCTTGATCAGGGCGAAGTGTTCAGCGAAAGCTGGAACATGGAACGTGCGCAAGGCGACAACCAGCCATGGCTGGTCGCGGGAATTCGCCAGAACGGTTGAACCAGATTCCGTTATTGCGTTCAGAACCCCGGACATGTCCGGGGTTTTTTGTTTATCCGTTCGGATAGTTATTTTGAGAAAGGCTTTACGCTACTGTATAACCCGCGCCATCAAGTAAGAGGATCCGTGTCGTGGAAGAAGTCATCGAACAACTGCGTGAAGCAAACGAACCGGTTCCGGTTCCGCTCGAACTGCCCGATGAAGACCTGTTGGTCGAAATCGAGGAACAGCTGTTCATCAACATCCCGTTCGTCTTCAAGGAGTTTCTCCTGACGGTCAGCGACGTGGTGTACGGCAGCCTCGAGCCCGTTACAGTCACTGACCCGCAGTCGCACACCTACCTGCCGGATGTGGCCGCAACCGCCTGGGATGATGGTGTACCGCGCGAGCTGATCCCGATCTGCCAGGACGGCGACGACTACTACTGCGTCGAAGAAGACGGCACTGTGCTGTTGTGGTCCGCCGAAGAAGAACTGGTCACCGAAGAAAGCTGGGAATCGGTCTGGCACTGGGCGCGGGACGTCTGGCTGGAAAGCTGATACCCGTCGAGCCATGTCTGCAGAACGTGTGTCACCGGGCTCAATGCCCGGATGACTCCGGATTGTTGTTACCCAGTGTCTCTATCAGCGCCAGTTGCATGCGCGTGTGAACGCGGATGAACCAGCGCCACAGCAGCGCAGCGACAAGCGCCGCCACCAGCGTGATGACCAGCAACAGTTCGTTGGCCGGCAGAATGCTGGCTGACAGCGCAGCCAGCATGACGAAAATCAACGCCAGCGAAAGCAGTGGAATGACTTCGGACAGGACCTTGCGCACCCGCACCGTGTGACGCCCCGCCATCTCCGGTTTGACGCCCATCTCTGCCAGCAGCATCGACAACGCCTTGAGCTTGCGATACGCCGCAATCAGGAATGGCAACGACAGCAGCAACGCGGCACCGCAGATCAGCGCCTTCTGATAACTGACATCCCCGACCCATTCGCTCATGTAGCCGCCAATGCGCTCGGCGAAATATCCACCGCTGAAGAAGATCGCCATCACCAGCGCCAGATTGACGCCGACCTGCAGCAGGATGCGACGGATTATCTGCGCCAGCACCGCGCCTTCTCCCTGTGGCTGGATACTGCGCAGCCACTCACCGTACATGTTGAACACTCGCGCAACGCGCCCGGGCACCATCATGGCGAGCTTGTTCGACAGCGGATCGGCACCACGAATCAGGTACGGCGTCAGCAGGGTCGTGATGGCCGACACGGCGACGGCTACTGGATACAGGAAGTCGCTGGTCACCTGCAGCGTCATACCCAATGCCGCGATGATGAAGGAAAATTCGCCAATCTGTGACAGCCCCATGCCTACCCGCAGCGAGGTCCTGCCATCGTTACCGGCGAGAAACGCGCCCAGCCCACAGGACAGCATCTTGCCCAGCACCACGGCAACGGTAATTACGGCGATGGGCCAGGCGTAATCGAGCAGGATTTTCGGATCAATCATCAGGCCGATCGCCACGAAGAAAATCGCACTGAACATGTCCCGGATCGGCTCGATCAGGCGCTCGATTTTTATCAGCTCCCTGGATTCAGCCATGATCGCGCCGATCAGGAAAGCGCCCAGCACCATGCTGTATTCCAGCTTGACGACCAGCAGACAGAAACCGAAACACAGGCCCAGCACCGTCACCAGCAGCATTTCGTTGCTTTCGAATCTGGCCACGTAGGCCAGCACGCGCGGCACCAGCAGAATGCCGATCACCAGCGCGACGATCATGAACAGTGACAGCTTGCCGACGGTCGAGAACACCTCGCCGGAGCTGACCGATCCGCTGACCGCAATGCCGGACAACAGCGCAATGATGCCAATGCCGAGGATGTCTTCGACGATCAGCACCCCGAAGATCAACTGAGCGAAGCGCTCGTTCTTCATCTTCAGGTCGTTGAGCGCCTTGACGATGATGGTGGTCGAGGAGATCGCCAGAATCGCGCCCAGGAACAGCGAGTCCATGGTTTTCCAGCCGAAGAACTGGCCGATCTCGTAGCCGATCCAGATCATCAGGGCGATTTCGAGAAACGCGGCAATGAACGCCGTGGCACCGACCTTGAACAGTTTGCGCAAACTGAACTCAAGGCCCAGGCAGAACATCAGGAAGATCACCCCCAGCTCGGCGAGGGTCTTGATCGTGTCTTCATCGTGGATCAGGCTGAAAGGCGGCGTATGCGGGCCAATGATGAAACCCGCAACGATATAGCCCAGCACCACGGGCTGCCGCAGTCGATGGAAAAGAATGGTTACCACGCCCGCCACCAGCATGATCACTGCCAGGTCCTGAATGAAATTGACGGCATGCATTAGGATGGGGCTCCTTCAGGTGATGAGTTTCCTTGACCGGTACTGGACGCGCTTGCCGCGTCGCCTGCCGAAATTTCGTCATCCAAATCTGACGAAAACGTAGGAAAAAACCCGATCCACGGGTTTTTGAAGGTTAACACTGCACTCTTCGACAAAAAGCCGGTGCAATATATGGAAACAGATGGAATGACGCGTGACGGGCAGTGAATGGCCAGCGTCCCGATACTGTGCAGCCTGAGTGACTGCGACACCTCGAGCGCCAGCATAGGCGTCTTTGAACACCTTGACCGTGTGAGTACGCTATGGAACCCGGAAACGCCCAGCTGTCGATGACTGTATTGATGACCCCGGACATGGCCAACTTCTCTGGCAACGTGCACGGCGGTACGTTACTCAAGTACTTGGATGAGGTGGCTTACGCGTGCGCAAGCCGCTATGCCGGTCGCTATGTGGTCACGTTGTCCGTGGACCAGGTGATCTTCCGTGAGCCGGTGCATGTCGGCGAACTGGTGACCTTTCTGGCATCGGTGAACTACACCGGCAACACCTCGATGGAGGTCGGCATCAAAGTGGTGACCGAAAACATCCGCGAGCGCTCGGTACGCCACTCCAACAGCTGCTTCTTCACCATGGTGGCCGTGGACGACAACCGCAAACCGGCCAGCGTCCCGCCATTGGAACCGGAAAGCCCTGACGCCAAGCGTCGTTATATCCAGGCGCAGCAACGCCGCCAGCTCCGTCAGGAACTGGAAAAGCGTTACCAGGAAATCAAGGAAGAAGCGCTTTAAGGAACGGGCTCAGGCAGGGATGCCCGAGCCGCAGCAACAGTCGGCCGTTACAGCCTGACCGCTTCGAAACGTACCCGCGGATGAGCGATACGGTCCTGAGCACGAACCAGTTCCAGTTCGTAACTGCCGCACGCCTGGGTTTCCAGCAGCACTTCGTGCACGGCGGATGCAGTGAATTCGAACGCTGCGACCAGATTATCGCCCAGCAGGATGCGCGACAGGAACAGGCCCGAGGTCAGATCACCCACACCCACCGGCTGGCGCGGAAACGCCAGTAATGGCCGACGCAGATGCCAACTGGCGTCGGCGGTCACCAGCAGCATTTCAAAGCCGTCGGCCGCCTTGCCGGGGTAATCCAGATGCTTGACCACCACAGCTTTCGGGCCACGTGCCAGTAGCGCCTTGGCCATCCCCAGGCAATCGAGCAGCGACTCAGGCTTGCGCCCCGAGAAACTGTCCAGCTCCAACTGGTTGGGGCACAGGAAGTCGGCCATAGCGGCGGCCTCTTCCAGCAGAAAATCGCTGACTTCAGCCGGGACAATGCACCCCTTCTCGGGATGACCCATCACCGGATCGCACAGATACAGTGCCTTGGGATTGGCCGCCTTGATACGTGCAACGCCCGTCAGGATCGCCCTTCCTTGCGCGGCGCTGCCCAGATAGCCGGAAAGCACGGCATCGCAGTTGCCCAGCTCGCCGATGGCGGCAATGCCGTCGATCAGGGCCGGAATCTGCTGCGGGGCCAGCACTTCGCCGGTCCACTGCTTGTATTGCGTGTGGTTGGAGAACTGAACCGTGTTGAGCGGCCAGACATTGACACCGATACGTTGCATCGGAAACACCGCTGCACTATTGCCTGCGTGGCCGAAGACCACATGGGACTGGATAGCGAGCAAGTGGGGTGTACGTTTCATGGGAATATCCTGAACACGATGCAAATGCAGTAATGAGAAATATAAGTCGCACAGTATGGCTGTAAATCACTCAGGACAGTTAAGCTGGTGGCTCCTTTGCTGGAGCACTCCGTCATGCTGACCCTGGGAAACATTTTCGTGCTGATGCTGTTCGCAAGCGCTGCGGCCTGGTGGTGGCACGCCCATGGTCTGCGCGAGAAAGCGCTGGAACGCGTCAAACAGCACTGCGCCCGCCTTGAGCTCGAGTTGCTGGACGGCAACGTTGCCCTGCGCCGCCTCACCTTTGCACGTGATGCCCAGGGCCACAAGCGGCTCGCCAGGGTATATGGCTTCGAATTCACCGTCACCGGTGAACAGCGTCATCCCGGCACCATCACCATGTTCGGCGCACACACCGCTCAGATCGAACTGGCGCCCTACCCGTTCGAAATCAAGACTCCACCGCCCAGCGCCGAAATCATCCAGATGAGTGAATGGCGCCAGTCGCATCAGAAGTGGAAGCAGTAAGCGCTGTCTTTGTGGGAGGCACCACCACGTCTTTGTCCGCGAAAAGGCCGGTACATCCGATGCATATGCAGTGGCTGAAAAACTGTATTCGCGGACAAGTCCGCTCTTATCAAGCAACCTGTAACTTACTGAAGAAACGCGATTTTTGTAGGAGCGCGCTTGCCCGCGATAGGATCTTAAGGACAGAAAATCAGCGACTGAACTGACGCAATCGCGGGCAAGCGCGCTCCTACGGCCCGTGTTTGCTGCGCGACAGCGCTACGTCGAAGGCGTGGTGGCGCCTCCCACAGTCCTCGTGTGCTGTGAAACAGCGCTGTGCTCAGACAGACCTCCCGCTACCGCGTGTCCGCCAATAGGCATCCCACCATCTGCGCCTGCAACACTTCAGCATCCTGAGGTGTCGAGAAGATCAGCTCCAGACGCGAGTCCTGTCGCCATTCGCTGAGTTGCCAGGCCAGCGGTCCACCTTGCGCAACATTGCCTGAATACCAGCCGCCAGCGCTGTGGATAACCATTTTCGCGCGCTGCCAGTTCAGGCTTTCAAGCCAGAGCAGCAACCGCTGGAGGTCGAATTGCTGCGACGGGTGCCAGCGCCAGCCGATGCTCCAGCCGCCCCCGCCTTGATGGCTCAGGCACAGAGGCGTACGGGGATCGGGCCAGGCGGGGGGTAACTGGCTGATGCTGCGAGGCACGCTCAGGTTATCCACACTGCTTTTATCCACAAGCGTGGACGGCAAATAACCGGGCAGACGATCCAGCGGAAGTTCGCCAAAGCGCGTCCAGAGCAGAGAATGCCCCGCAAGCTCGCCAGCCAGCGCCTCACGGGAGGCCTCTTCCAAGTGTTCGGATTTGTTCATCACCAGCAAACCCGCCATGACCAGCGCTTCCTGCTGGGTCTCGGCCAGTGGCTGCCCGTTATGCATCGCCGCCGCATCCAGCACCATCACACTGGGCTGCACATCAAGCACGCCGAGCCAGGGTGCCTCGCGTAACTGCGCCATGAGCTGCGCAGGATGCCCCAGCCCGGACGGCTCGATCAGCAGGCGATCAGGCCTGGCCTTGCGCAGCAAGCGACCCAGCCCGATCTGGAAAGGCACGCCGTTGACACAGCACAGGCAACCGCCAGCCACTTCGCCAAGTGCGATACCATCCTCGGCCGTGGTCAACAGTGCGGCGTCCAGTCCGATCTGCCCGAATTCGTTGATCAACACCGCCCAACGCTCGCTGGAAGGCTTCTGGGCCAGTAACTGTCTGATCAGGCTGGTCTTGCCGGCACCCAGCGGGCCACCGATGACGTGAGTCGGAATGTTCTGCAGCATGACAATGATTTCTACGAGTGCGTTCGTGATTGAAGAGCAAGGAAAGGTAACCCTGCAAGCCATGAAACGGTCTGCAGGGCTGGCACTGATGCTGCTGGCGCTGTCTTCAGGTGAAACCTGGGCGCAGGCGTGCCTGGTACACAGCCAGGCCGAGCGGCTTGATGTAAAGGTATGTCAGGAGAATATCAATATCCCGGCAAACCTGTTCCACGACAGCTTCTGTCAGCCGCAACTGGCGGGTCAGAAAACCGAGGTCGCTTACTCGCAGGAATGCCCGACCGGCGCATTCGGCGTGTGCCGTAATGCGCAGGTCGCCAACATGCCTTATCGCGAGCATATCCATTATTACGGCGTGGCCAGTGACGCCTTGTACCTCAAGCCTTTCTGCGAAGGCCAGAGCAAGGGTCAGTGGATCACGCCGTAAACAACGCTAGGCCAGCCAGTCCAGCGTAAGGATCAGCCTGCGTTCGCTGCCTTCAAGTGCCGGCGAGCGATGCACCAGGCCTGCACCCTCGTTTCCACGCCAGCGCTCGCCCTTGAGCAGCGCCACGTCTGCGGTATTGATCTGCTGGATGACACTGACATCCAGCGGCTCGGCTTCCGCCCGACCCAGTTGCTTGCGATCAATATCACCTTCCTTGAGCCACTGACTGCCACACCCGGCATACGTGGTAATCAGACGCACAGGCACGTGATCGACGTGAAAGCGCGGACACATTGCCTTGTCGAGCACCCGCAACCGCAGCCCCACGCAGTCGGCACCCAGCAGGCAGGCGTAGGCACTGACCAGCCACGAGACGTCGGCGATGAAGCCATCGTATCCCTGCAGGTCGGCGTAGCCCGACGCCAGCGTACGCAGATCCGGTTCCAGATCACCGCCCTTCACGTCCAGGGTCAAGGACTCGGACAGCGGCTGTTCCATCGACAAGAGCAATGCGCCGAAGTCTTCGATGTGCGCCGGTAACTGACGCTGCCAGACGGCGAGGTTGACGCCGTCTTCCAATACTTCACCCAATACGTCAGGCGTAATCCCGCAGGCCTGCCGAATTGTCGGTTGATACTTCAGAAAATGGGCATGCATCAGGCAGCCACCTCTTCGTGCCAGGGACCGAACGGATCACGCAGGGCGCGCCAGCGTTCGGAACCTGCTGCCATCTCGTCATCGGTCAGCAGGCAGCCGTCCAGTTCAGCGGTCAGTTGGTCAAAATCGATGTTCTGGCCAATGAACACCAGTTCCTGACGGCAATCGCCAGTCTCCGATGACCAGTTGTCCAGGATGGACGCGACATTCTCCTGATCTTCAGGCCAGCTCTCACGCGCGACGAAACGCCACCAGCGGCCCGCAAACCCGTGTCTCATCAATCCACCTGCCTGAGACCAGCTGCCAGCATCCTTGTACTTGCTGGCCAGCCAGAAAAAACCCTTGGAGCGCAGCAGCTTGCCGTTGGTCCAGGGTCGGTTAATGAAGTCGAAGAATCGCTCCGGGTGAAACGGGCGGCGTGCCCGGTAGGCCGTGGACGCGATACCGTATTCCTCGGTTTCCGGAAGGTGTTCGCCGCGCAGCTCCTTGAGCCAGCCCGGTGCCTGAGAGGCGCGCTCGAAATCAAAACGACCGGTGTTGAGAATCTTCGCCAGCGGCACCTCGCCCATCACCATCGGAATGATTTCGGCGTCAGCGTTGAGGCTTTTCAGGATGGCCATCAGCTCTTCGCGCTCGCTGGAGCTGATCAGGTCAATCTTGCTGAGCAGGATCACGTCGGCGAATTCGATCTGCTCGATCAGCAGGTCGGTAATCGAACGGTCATCGTCTTCACCCAGGGTTTCACCACGCGTGTCCAGACCGTCGGCAGCTTCGTAATCGAGCAGGAAATTAACCCCGTCGACCACCGTTACCATCGTGTCGAGACGCGCCAGATCGATCAGGCTCTTGCCTGCTTCATCACGAAAAGTGAAGGTTTCTGCGATGGGCAGCGGCTCGGAAATACCGGTGGACTCGATCAGCAGATAATCGAAGCGCCCGTCCTGAGCGAGGCGGCTGACCTCTTCGAGCAGGTCTTCGCGCAAGGTGCAGCAGATGCAGCCGTTGCTCATTTCGATGAGCTTTTCTTCGGCGCGGTTCAGACTGACGTCGCGCTGGACTTCGCCGCCGTCGATATTGATCTCGCTCATGTCATTGACGATGACCGCCACGCGCAGGTTTTCACGATTGCGCAGCACGTAATTGAGTAAGGTGCTCTTGCCAGCGCCGAGGAATCCGGACAGCACAGTAACGGGTAAGCGGTTCGACATCAGGACTCTCCAACCAGTCTGCAAGGCTTCAGCCTTGTTCGTACTGGCTGCAACTGATCCATCTGGCAGCCAGCTCTAATCATCCACGAATGTTATAGTATAACAACACAAAATAGCTACACCGCTCATTCAAGGGTTCGTCATGAAACAGCTCTCGGCAGGATTGATCGCATTACTGGCTCTGGCCTGCACACAAGCAATGGCTGCCGGTGCACGGCCTGCCGCCGATCTTGCGCTGTGCACGCGCAGCGCTACCGTGCTGGCGTGCAGTGATGCGCAAGGCAATCACTACAGCGTCACCACAGCCGGGCAGACAACCTGGTTGAGAGGCTATGAAGTGCTGGATAAACGCCGCTGGGTGCAGACTAATAGTCGCTACGACCAGCTGACGTTCTTTACGGGATTGGCTTCAGATGGCGAGGCCTGGATCGGCACTATCCAGCGCGTGGGCTGGACGACGATCACGCGGGTTTCAAGCTCGGACGGTACGCGCAGCAAGATCACCTGCAGCCGCCTGAACGGCTGCAGGTAATGCAGATCAGGCCTGCTGTTCCTTCTTCTGCGCCTGCACCCAGGCCATATGCGAATCCATGGGCGGGTTGCGCTGGAAGTAGCGTTGCAGACCTTCGAACAATCCGTCGGCGACCGCTTGCTGATGACGCGCCGTGACCAGACGCTGGCTGTCACGCGTATTGGAGATGAAGCCCGTCTCGACCAGAATCGAAGGTACGTCCGGCGACTTGAGCACGGCAAAACCGGCCTGTTCCACGCGCTTCTGATGCAGCGTGGTGATGCCTTCAAGACTGCCCAGAATGGTATGACCCAATTGCATGCTGGCGGCGATGGTCGCGTTCATCGACATGTCAAGAATCACCCCGGCCAGCATCGGGTCCTTGTCTTTCAGGTTGAGCAACGAGCTTGCGCCCAGCAGGTCCGCGCCATTCTCGCGCTGAGCCATGAAACGCGCTGTGGCAGAGGTCGCGCCGCCTTCGGACAACGCAAACACCGACGCGCCGGACGCTGTCAGGCGCGGCGCGGCATCGGCATGCACCGAGATGAACATGTCGGCGTTGGACTTGTGCGCGAACTCGACACGCTTGCGCAGCGGTACGAAGAAGTCATCGTTACGTACCAGACGCACGTCGAAGCCTTTTTCGCGCTTGAGACGCTTGGCCAGCAACTGAGCGATGGACAGCACGACGTCTTTCTCTCGCTCACCACGAGAGCCGACCGCACCAGGATCCTTGCCGCCATGACCCGCATCGACCACGACCATGATGTCGCGCCCACCGGTACGTGCCTTGGCGGGCTCCTTCACCGGCACCGGTGGCGGTAGCTCGGCCATTTGCACAGGCGCACGTACTGTGGAACTCATGTCCAGCACAAGACGATGGCCCTGATCACCCTGCGGGCCGAGCAGAAAGCTGTTCAACTGCACCGGGGCCGTCAGGTCCAGCACGATACGTGTGTCATCGCCCGACCCGTAATGGCCGGAGCGAATGGACGTGATGACTGTCCTGTCCAGCGCCAACTGGCTGAAGTCACCGGTCAGGCGAGAGCCGCTGACGTCGATGATCAGACGATCCGGGGCAGTGAGCGTGAAGGTCTTGTATTGCACAGGTCCGCTGAGATCCAGGACCAGACGCAGCTTGTCGTTGGTCCGCCACAGGCGTGCGTTACGGATTTGCGTGGCGTAAGCACCCAGTGGCAAGGTCAGGGCCGCACCGGCCAGGAGCATATTGAGCAGCATTTGGCGTCTGTGCATGGGATGTCTCAAGCGCAAAAACGAGCATCCCGGCTCACGAAGGTTTCATCCATGACATTAGTAACAATATAACATGCAGTTACGAATGACATATGAAGCACTTCATGAAGATTAAGTCATGGAACACCCTTGCTGAACGACAATAAATCGTCCATTTTTCAAGAATGTTCCACGTGGAACGTAACTCTATGAATTGACTCAGGTACGTGGTGCAACGGTTCCGCACTGCGCGCCCAGCCAGACGGCACGGGTGTCCATGCTGCCGTTCTGTTGCTGACCAGTGGCGTTGAACGTGCCTACGACGTTGGTCGTGAACTCGCGATCACTGAGGAATTGCGCCTGTCCCGTTCCCTGAGCCTTGGGGCAACTGAACTGGAAGTTCCAGGTCTTGCCGTTACGCGCAGTGATTTTCTGCGTGCAACCCGACTTGGGGTCAGTCAACGGGATGTCGTCCGATTTCACCTGCGCAGGCGTCAGGCAAACACGTACACCCTTGCCGCCCAGCGTTACGCCCTGCTTTTGCATCATCTGCTCCATCATGGCTTGCTGCTCGGGCGGCAGGTTTTTCAGCTGGCCCAGCATCAGTTGCAGGTCGGGCAATTGCTGACCGTCCACTTTCATGTTGCTGGAAGTCAGTTCCCACAAGCCAGGTTGCAGCATCTGGGCCTGAGCCAGCGGCGTCGCCAGACAGAAAAACCACGCCAACATACGTTTATTCATTTGAGTATTCCTGAGCGGCAGTGACAGATACACAAGGCCGGGACAACCGGCCGGAAGATGAGCCTTAGACGACATAACCGCTGCCCAGTTGCACCCGGAATAAAATAGCGACATTCCGGTTCAGCTGTGGTCTGTTAGGCAGCAAAGCCGAGGAGCATTGTTCCACATGGATTATCACGACCCGTATTTTTTCGGTTACGTCCTGGGTTTCATTCATCTGTTGGGCACCGGTGCCGCCATTCACGCGCTGCTGACCGTACGCACCTCGCAAGGCGCCATTGCCTGGGCGATGCCGCTGCTGTTCATCCCCTATTTCACCCTTATTCCGTATCTGGTCTTCGGCCGCAGTTCGTTCGATGCCTATATCAAGGCGCGGCGTGACGCCAACCAGGAGATGCGTGTCGCCATCGGCAGCCTGAACTGGCGGCCCTGGATCGAGGAAGCCGTTGCGGCGCGCCGCTCTAAAGCCTACACGTCGCTACGGGCCATGCCCAAACTCGGAAACATGCCAGCGCTGGCCAATAACAAAGTCCGTCTGTTGATCAACGGCGAAGAAACATTTGGCGCGATCTTCGAGGCTATTGGTGCGGCCCGGCAGACGATACTGGTTCAGTTCTTCATCATCCATGACGATGCGCTTGGCCGGCAGCTGCAAACCCTGCTGCTGGAAAAAGCCGCTGAAGGCGTGTCGATCTTTGTGCTCTATGACCGGATCGGCAGCCACGCCTTGCCCGCAGCCTACATCGATAAGCTGCGCGCCGGTGGCGTGCAGATCAAAGCGTTCGCCACCCACGGTGGCTGGCTCAACCGTTTCCAGATCAACTTCCGCAACCACCGCAAGATCGTGGTCGTGGACGGGCTGAAAGGCTATATGGGCGGACACAACGTCGGCGATGAATACATGGGGCTCAAACCGCCACTCGCGCCCTGGCGGGACACCCACGTGGAAGTCATCGGGCCGGTGGTTGCCTGTCTGCAGGAGTCATTTGCCGAAGACTGGTTCTGGGCCACCCGCGAGCTACCGCCCTTGAGCCTGCCGGAAACCTTCCCTGAGGACGGCGTGCTGTGCCAACTGCTGGCCAGCGGCCCGGCGGATGCGCAGGAAACCTGCTCGCTGTTCTTCGTCGAAGCCATCCATGCCGCCGAAGAACGCGTATGGATCACCAGCCCTTATTTCATTCCGGATGAAGCTGTGTCCGCGGCCCTGCGTCTGGCGGTGCTACGCGGTGTGGATGTCCGCCTGCTGCTGCCCTCGCGCCCAGACCATTACGTGGTCTACGCCGCATCCAGCCTGTATGCCTTCGATGCGGTCCGCGCAGGCGTGCGGGTGTTCCGCTACGGCCCGGGCTTCCTGCACCAGAAAGTCGTGCTGGTGGACAACGAAATCACCGCGATCGGCAGCGCCAACCTCGACAATCGCTCGTTCAGGCTCAACTTCGAACTGATGCTGCTGACCGTCGACCCTGACTTCTCCAATCAGGTCGAGGCCATGCTGAATGCCGATTTCGCCCAGGCGCGGGAAATCTCCATCCAGGAAAGCCGCGAGACGCGGAGATTGCACCAGCTGGGTATGCGCGTGGCTCGGTTGATATCGCCGATCCTGTGAAGCAAAGGCGGGGAACATTCATTAAACTAGCGATGCGCACGGCTTTTGATAACCGTTAAGAGGCCCCGACACCATGGCAACGCTACAGCAGATATTACAAGCTGAGGACATTGAGGATCTGAAGAAGCTCGGAAAGTTCTTCGACCTGAAAAAAGCGGTTGAAAGCCAATTGATGCTCATCCTTGGCGTGAATGGCTGGGCCTCTTTATATCGTCAACTCAAACGCCTTGAACGGTCCATTTCATCGAACAAGGACAGCTTGTATAGGGCTGCTGAAACAAACGATTTCAAAAGCGTCAGGTATTCACTGTCAGAAACAATGGGCTTTACCCTGACCGTAAAAAGTCAGGCTGACCTCGACACGCTCATCAAAAATTGCCTGGCTTATGCCGTTGAACAGGACGTCAGTCCGTATAAGCGCTTCGAAGACAAAAAGATCAAAAACTTTATCAACAGCTCGAAGCTGGAAGGCATTCACCTCCCTTTCCCGGAGAGTAAGGCTTCGTTGGAAAGTGTTTTGGCCAAACACCGAAGGTAATGTCATGGATCGATATGATGCCTCTCAGGATATTTACTGCTACCCGAACTCCTCGGTGCTGAAAAACACATTAAACATACGAGATATGGAAAGTCTTGAGGCGGCGGAAAGAGAGATCACCGCTGTCACCATAGCTCGAGTGCATTACTGCGCCCCGCCCTACAGCCTGAACAATATAAGCACGCTGCACCTGCAGCTGTTTTCCGATCTCTATGAGTGGGCAGGGAAAATAAGAAGCGTCGACATCGCCAAAGGTGGTACTCGCTTTTGCACCTGTGGACGAATCGACGCTGAAGCACAAAAGATCTTCGACGCTCTTCAGAAAGATCATTGGCTGAGTGGACTAAACAAGGAGCGCTTCTGCGAGAAGCTGGCCGAGTATTACTGCGAACTCAACATGATCCACCCGTTTCGCGAGGGTAATGGCAGGGTTCAGCGAATCTTTTTCGAGCACCTTGCACTTTCGGCCGGCTATGAGCTTGACTGGGAAAACGTGAGTCGAGACGAGTGGATTCAGGCCAACATCGATGGCGTAAATGTAAATTACGGACCGATGGAAAAAATCTTCAAACGCATCGTGAGGCCTCTGTAAGAAGCCTCACTCATGGAATGCACCTCGCGCTCGACCATCTGCCATCACCGATAAACATCCTCCCGCGTCAACGGCAACCCCGTACCGCCATCAGCAAAAGGCTTCACCGCCAGAATCTGATGCAGATTGATCCAGCCTCGCGCAAACGCATAGGAGCAGCCTGCAAGGTAAAGCCGCCAGATACGCAAGGTGTGTTCGGGCACCATCGCGGCCGCTTCACTCAAGCGTGTTTCAAGGCGGGCGCTCCAGTGCTCCAGCGTTTTGGCATAATGCGGCCGCAGGCTTTCGACATCGACGACTTCCAGTCCGGCCTCGCTGATGTGGGCGCTGATCATCGCCATGTGCGGCAGCTCGCCGTTGGGGAACACGTAGCGGTCTATGAACTCGCCCGCCCCACGCCCGACGGGTCGTCCATCGGTGTGCCTGGCGGTGATGCCATGGTTCATCACCAGACCGCCCTCCTTCACCGCGCCAAACAGGCGTTGGGTATAGAGCGGCAGGTTGGCGTGACCAACGTGTTCGAACATGCCGACACTGACCACTTTGTCGAAGCGGCCGTCCTGGGGCAGGTCACGATAATCGAGCAGTTGAAGTTCGACCTGATCGTCCAGCCCCTCGGCCGTCACCCGTTCGCCGGCGAGCGCCAGTTGCTCGCGGCTGAGGGTGATGCCGAAAACCTTCGCGCCATATTCGCGGGCGGCGAAGCGCGCCAGACCGCCCCAGCCGCAGCCGACATCCAACAGGTAGTCACCGGGCTTGATGCGCAGCTTGCGGCACAGGTGATGAAATTTATCCTGCTGAGCCTGTTCCAGCGATTCGTTGCCCGTTTTGAAGTAGGCACAGGAGTAGACCATCTCCTTGTCGAGCCACAATTGGTAGAACTCGTTGGACAGGTCGTAGTGGTAAGAAATCGAAGCGGCGTCGGTGTCCTTGTCGTGCCGGGTGCGCACTGGCGTGTCGGACTCGTCTTCCTCCTCCACCAGCGCGTGGGTCAGCTCGTCGCAGACCCTGACCACTTCACTGATGGAGCCCTCGAGTTCCAGCCGTCCTTCCACGAACGCGCTGCCAAGCAGGTCGAGACTGGGGTGGGTGAAATCGGAGACGAGTCGTGGATCCTTCACGACAATCGTGACGCTGGGATCAGGCCCCAGGTCCATTTGATGACCGTCCCAGAGCTTGAGACGCAGCGGCAGATGAAGGTTTTGCAAGACCGACGGAAGTTGCGTAAGCATAATGAATCACCCCCTTATCCAGAAAACTCGAATAGAGCATCCAAGACAAACCCTCCAAAAAGGGCCGATAGGCTATTGGCGATGGCAAAACTGCTTTGAATCAACTTCGGGGGAACAGCCTTGTGCCCACTGACTCGAGCCAGACGACAGCCTGAATTTGGACCGCACTCTGTTGAATGACTCTTAATCTGTAACAGAGTTCTTCAAAGCTCAAGCCATTTCTTATACTTAAAAAAGATGTAATGGCTCAGGCTTTTCAGGCGAAACGGCAGTGCTCGCGATCTGCAGGCTGCTCACAATTTGATCAAGGGCTCCTGAAAGCGCAGCAGACGCCCGGCATTACCCAGGACCAGCAAGGTGCTCAGGTTATGCAGGATCGCTGCGATCATCGCCCCGGCCGCGCCCAGCAGACCGAAGGCTGCCAGTGCGACGATGGCCAGCGTCCAGCCCAGGCCAATGATCACATTGACCTGCAGGGTATGGCGGCAGCGGCGGCTCAGGCGTACGCAGGTGCCCAGACGACGCAGATCGCTACCGATCAATACAATATCGGCCGAAGCGAGTGCAATGTCGGCACCGCCCGCTCCCATCGCCACGCCCACGACGCCTGCCTTGAGCGCCAGCGAGTCGTTGACCCCGTCACCGACCACCATCGGCCTGAAGCCGTTGCCGATCTCGCTCATCACCCGGTTGAGCTTGTCCTCCGGCAGCGCCTGGGCATGGACGTCGGTGATTCCGACTTCTCGAGCCAGTTGATGAGCCACGCCCTGACGGTCACCGGTCAGCAGCAACTGCCTGCCCATGCCCAGTTCACGCAATTCCTGCAGCGCAGCCTGCGCTTCCGGTTTGAGGGTGTCGGCCAGCAACAACCAGGCGAGAAATTCGCCATTCAGCGACAGACCCGCCAGCGGGCCGTCGTGCTCGGGGACGCTGGGCGTCGCGATACCCAGTTGCTCGAACAATTCAGGACGACCCAGCGCCGCATCGCCCTGCCCGGTCGACGCCACAACGCCCAGCCCCTGACGCTCGCGAATATCGGTCAATGGCAGCAGCGCGCTCTTATCCACAAGCCCGGCCAGCGCGCGGCTGACCGGATGGCTGCTGGCCGATCCAAGGCTGGCCGCCAGCTCCAGCAATTGTGCATGCTGCGCCCCTCGCGCCTGTATCGACTGCAACCGCAGGCGTCCGAACGTCAACGTGCCGGTCTTATCCACAACGAGTGAGGTGAGGTCCGCCAGTTCCTCCAGGAAAGCCGAGCTGCGAATCAGGATCCCGTGACGCGCCGCGACGGCGATACCGGCGATGGCGGTTGCAGGAGCCGAAAGCACCAACGCGCATGGACAGGCGGCGACCAGCACTGCCAGCATCGCCTGCGCGTCATGGGTGATGAACCAGGTCAGTGCGGCAATCAGCAACACCAGCACCATGTAACTGCCTGCATAACGCTCAAGCAAGCGAGTGATCGGCGGCTTGGAGCGCTCGGCGCTCTGCATCAGCGCGATGACCTTGCCCAGCGTGGACTCATCACCAATGCGCGTCACTTCGATACGCAGCAGGCCATCGAGGTTGATCGCGCCCCCGAACACTTCCACGCCCACTGTGGCTTCCAGCGGCACGGACTCGCCGGTGATCGACGAGGTGTCGAGGCTGGCCTGACCGGACAGCACCCGGCCATCCGCAGGCACGCGGTCCCCGGCCCGCACTTCGACCTGATCACCCGCTTTCA
This sequence comes from Pseudomonas sp. AC016, assembly GCF_979253365.1. Taxonomy (NCBI): domain Bacteria; kingdom Pseudomonadati; phylum Pseudomonadota; class Gammaproteobacteria; order Pseudomonadales; family Pseudomonadaceae; genus Pseudomonas; species Pseudomonas sp. AC016. Next base: position 3,288,864 of record NZ_CEEDCC010000001.1, on the reverse strand, counting down.
GGGTGGTGTTGTCCACTTCGCGAATGCTGCCGTCGTCAGCCAGCAACCGGGCATGGCTGCGGGTCAGACGGCCCAGCGCCTCGATGGCTTCCTGCGAGCCGATCACGCTGCGCTCTTCCAGCACGTGGCCGAAGATCATGATGATCGGCAGCAACGCGGCGGTCATCAGATCGCCGGTAGCCCACGCGCCCAGCATCGCCAGCGCGATCAACTGATCAGTGATGCCATGCAGACTCGGGTGCCGCAGGCTGTGCCAACCGGCGCTGACCACCGGAATCGCCACCAACAGCGATGCCGCACCCAGCAGCAACTGGCTGACACCGGTCTGCTCCGGCGCAATAAAACGCCAGATCAGGCCCAGCCCCAGCAAGCCCAGCGCCAGCATTGCCAACGTCAACTGGCGGGCTGCACTTCGCTGTTCGGCACCGCTCAGCATGCTGCCGACCGCTTGCGCTTTGACAGGCTCGTGGGTGTGGACGGCTTCGCCACTCATTGTTGTGCTCCCTGAATGATCAGGCGGGAATCGTCTTTGGGATCGACGGTGGTCACGGAACCGGCCTGACGCAGAATCGCGGGCACCCGCTCGCGGTAGATACGCTGCAACAGATCGGGGTCGTTCCGGTTCTTGACGGACTGCGACAGGCTGACAACGGCAGCGGTGTCGGTCTGCGCCTTGGCCAGTCGTTCGGAAGCCTGAGCATGCGCGACCTGCAGGGTGCGGTCGGCTTGCTGGTTGGCGGTCTGGGTCAGTTTTTCGGCGTCAGTGCGCGCGTTGGCCACGGCCTGATCGGCCTGTTGGCTGGCAGTCAGCACCGCATTGAAGGCGTTGACGGCCGAGGGCGGCAGGCTCGACTGCACGTCGACGCGGGCGACCTCGATGCCGATGCTCATCCCGGCGTCTTTCAGCGCAGTCAGGCGCTGATTGATGCCGCGCACCAAGTCGCCACGCAGTCGTTCGCGGCGCTCGGCGGCCTGGCTGTCGGCGCCCATCAGCTCAGGACGGGCGACCAGAATCGTATCCAGGTCTCGCGCTGCGGCCAGCGCCACCGCACTGCGGTTGACCAGGCGGTCCAGTGCAGGCTCTACATGATCACCCTGCAACACGAAGGCATAAGGATCCGTGACCTTGTAGAACACCGTCACGTCCAGCTGGACCACACCGGCGTCACCCGTGAGCAGAAAGCCCGAACCTGCCAACGCGTCGCTGATCGGTGCCGACAGGGTCGCGATTTCATCCGCCTTCTGGGCCGCTGATGAACGCAACAGCGTTTCGACGCGACGCTCGATAACTCGATCCGCCGACGGCAGCAACACCACCTGCTCGAACGGCTGTGGCCAGGCGGTCAGCAAGCCTGCGTTCTGGATGCGTTCCAGCGCACCGAAACGCATGACCACCGCACGGTTCTGCGGGTCGATCTGCCGCACGTTGGAGGTGATCCAGCCCAGTGCCGCGAGCAATGTCACGCCGTACAAACCCAGAAAGGCCAGACGGCTGGCCTGCAGCCAGGGTCCGTTGACCGCAGGGCGCTGAGCCTTGGTGTCGTCAGCCGGATCACTCATGGCTGCGATCCGCTCTTGCCATCCAGCGTCGGCGGGCCGTCGACCAGCACGCGGAATGGCGCCGCATCAGTGCGCAGAATCAGCCGGGTGCTCGGCGTTACCACAGTGCCCAGCGTGTCCAGCGAGCGCAGCAGGTTGTAGAGCTGGGGCGAGCCGGCATAGGCGCGGCCGTAGATCTGCGCCGCTTCGACGCGCGATTGCGCCTCGATGTCCGCAGCCTTGACCGTGGCGTCGGCTTCCACAATGCGCGCATCGCGCTCGGCCGCGGAGCGAATCTGCGCCGCTTCGCGCTTGCCGACGGCGGTGCGTTCGGTGGCAATGGTTTCGCGTTCGGCGCGCATCCGGTCAACCGTGGCGTTGAGCGTCACCGACGGCAGGGTCAGGCGCTCGACGCCGACCTGCATCACCCGCACGCCGTAAGTGGCGAGCAGCTGTTGATCGATCTGCTGACGCAACTGGTTCTCGAACGCCGTGATGTTCACTTTGTTCGCGTCGGTGTTGATCAGGCTGGACAGGTCGAAGCTGCTGGCCGTGGTTTCCAGCGCCGAGCCGACAAAGGTCCGGATCTGCCGCGCGGCTTCATCCGGCTGGTTCTGCACCGCACGCATGAAGCGTTGCACGTTGTCGGCGTCGCCCTGAACCTGCCACGCCACATAAGCCTGAACGATGATCCGCAGGCCATCACGGGTGCCGACATCCTGCAGACCGCTGGAGGTCGTGCGCAGGCGCAGGTCCACCGGAATGGTCGCTTCGAACGGTGCAGGCCAGCGCCAGTTCAGGCCCGGCTCGAGCAGCACGCGGGACGGGTTGCCAAAACGGGTGACCACGGTCGCCTCGCCCGAACGCACCTGCACCAGACTGGCTGCGGCGATGGCGAACGCGATCAGGACAGCGGCCAGACTCGCCCGCCGCCAGGGAAACGCCGCCGGACCCGCCGCTTCATGATGATGGTGGTGATGGCCGTGACCGCTGTGGTCGTGAGCACCGTGGTCGCTGTGATCGTGATGATGATGGAACAGACTCAAGGGACGACTCCTTACTGAGCGGCTTTACGCGGCGCCGTTGGGTCTGCCGGTGGGGTGAAGGAACGCAGGTCGATGGTCGGCGCGTTATCGCCGCCCAGACGGTGATCGAGTATCAGCAATTTCGCATTGCCCAGGCCTTCGTTGAGGCGGGTCAGGTAGTGCTCCAGCAGGAACGCCTGCCCTGCACCGGTGTAAGCCTGACGCTCGGCGTCGAAACGCAGGTCCGCACTTCGAGCCGTGGCCAGCACTTCACTGGCCGTGGCGCTGGCCTGATCATGGGCGACGCTGGCGTTGAGCTGGGCCTGGTTGGCCTTGTCGCTGGCCGCGCCGCGCTCGCGGGCAATCAGGGCCTGCGCGCCAATCTGCGCGGCTTGTACGGCGTGATAGGCATTGGCGGCACCGGCAGGCGGATGAATCGCCTCGACCACAGTGGCGAGAATTTCCACGCCGCTGTCCAGACGTTGCAAGTCGGCCTGCACCGCCTTGCCGATGTCGTCCGACAGACCGGTGCGCTGTTCGCCAAGCAGTTCATCGAGCGTGCGTGAAGCGAAGTCGTGCACCAGCACGCGGCTGGCAGTGCTGCGGATCAGGGCCGGAATATCAGCGCTGTTGTAGGTCGCCGCCAGGGCTGCCGCATCAGTCAGGCCAATACGGTAGACGAAGCGCACGTCCATATTGACGATCTGGAAGCTCTGTTTGGCGCCAGCGCTGCTGGCGATGACCTGGGATTTTTCATTGATGTGGCTGGCGTCCCACAGGCGGTTGGCGCTGGCCGGTGGCGGACCTTCGGCCGGATCGGCCATCTGCTCGGCGGCACTGGCGGGCGACACGCTGGCGGCCAGCTCATGAACCACACCGTTCTCGACCGCCAGCACACGACCGAACGGCCATGGCAGACCCGCATGCAGGCCAGGACCGAAGACCTCGACCGGCTTGCCGAAGCGCTCGTAGATACCCCGCGCCTGTAGCGGGATTTCATGCACGCCGGTCAGCGCCCAGCCCAGCAGGGCCACGACCGCCAGCACGGGCAGAAAGGCCCGGCGCATGTAGGTGAACGCCCAGATCTGGCGCAAGTCGATGCCGAAGCGGTTATGCAGTTCGTACTGCAGGGCCATCAGCGGACGCGGCGGCCAGCGCAACAGGTCGGCAATGAAACTGCTGGCCAGCAGACGCGGCTCGATCCGCTCGTTGCGCGGGCTGAACAACGACAGCGCGGCGCGCACCAGAAACTCGATGGCGACCGCCATCGGCAGCACACCGATCAGCACAGCCAGACGTGCAGGCCAGACCCGATCGATCCGGGAGAAAAACAGGCACAGGGCTGCGACCAGAAACACGACGATTGTCATGCGCACCAGTCGCGACAACGGCTCGGCTTCGGGCCACTGTGCCTCGCCGCTCAGCTGCCGCTCCAGCACCAGCAAACCGAACGCCATCAACAGCAGCGCGCTGCCCGCAAGATTGGCGACTGGCGAAATGTCGTTGCCGAGCAGCGTCAGGTTCCAGATCGCCTGGACACTGATCAGAACCAGGAGCGCCCATCCGGCAAGCCACAGCGTCGAAACGCCGATCTGACGCAGCAGCGATTCACTGGAGTCGCTCAGGCGGGTGAGTAGCCGCTCATACCAGCCGCTGTCATCGACGTCAGCATCCCCATCAAGCGCAGACGGATCATGCTCTACCCGCGCAGGGACATCCAGCGCGCGGGCACGCCAGTTCGCGACGCTGCGGGCCGATTGCAAACCGGCAGCGAGCAGCAGAAGCGCTGCGCCACTGTTGACCAGCACGGCCATCCACAGCGAGCCGGGAGAGAACAGATCGATGAAAAACGCCAGCACCAGCCCGAAGAGGCCAAGCCCGGCGGCAACATACATCAGACGTGCGAGACGTCGCGCCTGACGCGCCGCCATTTGAAAACGCGGCAGACCTTCAAGGTCCGCATGTTCTACATCCAGATCAACCCGCATCATTACCCCGAACCTGCTCACTGTCGCCCTTGGCCCGCTGGAGGCCCGCATCGGCGGTCTGAATGCTGCCGCATCATAGCGTTACGATGTAACACTCGCCGTGAAATTTTCGTCAGGTTCAATGCCCGTTCAGGTCGGTATAGAGCGGTACGAAATTCTCGTCCCTGAGACATATCGCACAAACAGTACTGCATGGTACGGGTCACATTATGTTTCACTAGCGGCCTGGCCTGTGCCGCTTCGTTTGTTGCCGCAAGGTCGTGTAGTTATCCACAGACACGGATGCTCTTCGTTGATTTCTATCTACCAGCTCAAACCGCGCTTTCAGAACCTGCTGCGGCCCGCCGTGCAGCGCCTTTACGACAAGGGCGTGACGGCCAATCAGGTCACCCTCGCCGCCTGTGCCGTGTCCTTGCTGGTCGGTGCCATCGTCGCGCTGTCGGTGCCGCATTACGCACTGTTCGCGCTGATCCCGTTGTGGATGATCCTGCGCATGGCGCTCAACGCCATTGACGGCATGCTCGCCCGCGAATTCGGCCAGAAGTCCCGGCTCGGGGCTTATCTCAACGAGCTGACCGACGTCATCGCCGACAGCGCCCTGTTCCTGCCCTTCGCATTGATTCCCGATGTCAGCCTCGGGCTGGTACTGGCGGTGACTCTGCTGGCAATTTTCACTGAATACGCAGGTGTGCTCGGCCCGATGGTTGGCGCCTCCCGACGCTACGACGGCCCAATGGGCAAAAGCGACCGCGCGCTGGTGTTCGGCGTGCTGGGTGCTGGCGTGGCCGTTGGCTGGCTCGCGGCCCTGTGGATAAATATAGTGCTCGCCCTCGTCTGCGCACTGTTGGTGTACACGCTGTACAACCGCGTCCGGCGCGGCCTGGAAGAACAGACCTCGCCTCAAGAATAAGCAGCCAAAAGCCTCCGGCGTAAGGAAGTTGCAATGCGTGAGATGAATGATCGGCGCTTCACGACTCATGACGGCGTAGAGCTGTTCTACCGCCATTGGCCTGCCGTCACGCAGGTTTCCGATGCGCCTCGACAGGCCATCGTATTGTTTCACCGGGGCCACGAGCACTCGGGCCGCATTGCGCATCTGGTCGATGAACTGGACCTGCCGGGTTTCGATTTCTTCGCTTGGGACGCACGCGGCCATGGTCAGTCGCCCGGCGCTCGCGGCGACAGCCCAAGCTTTGCGACCAGTGTTCGGGACGTGCAGACCTTCGTCGACCACCTGAGCGTGACGTTCGAGATACCGGAAGAGAACATGGCGGTGATTGCCCAGAGCGTCGGCGCAGTGATCGCGGCCACCTGGGCGCATGACTACGCACCGAAGATCCGCTCGCTGGTCCTCGCCTCGCCGGCCTTCAAGGTCAAGCTGTACGTGCCTTTCGCTCGTTCGGGGCTGGCACTGCTGCGCAAATTCAAGGGCAACTTCTTCGTCAACAGCTACGTCAAGGCGCGCTTCCTGAGCCACGACCCCCAGCGCATCGCGTCCTATGACAGCGACCCGTTGATCACCAAGGCGATCTCGGTGAATGTGCTGCTGGGGCTGTACGAAGCCGCCGACCGGGTGGTTGCCGACGCGCAGGCCATTCAGATCCCGACTCAGTTGCTGATCTCGGGTTCCGACTTCGTCGTGCATCGCGGTCCGCAGGAACAGTTCTTCGAACGGTTGGGCAGCGTGCGCAAGGAAAAACACATTCTGCCGGGGTTCTTCCACGACACGCTGGGCGAGCGGGATCGTCATCTGGCGATCAGCCGTGCGCGACGCTTCGTGCTGCAGAACTTCGAGACCCCGGTGGCGCGCCCTTCCCTGCTCGATGCCGACAAGCTGGGAGTCACCTGCGCCGAGTCCGAAGAACTGGCCGCGCCGTTGCCGCACAACTCATTGCGCGATCTGTACTGGCGCATGACGCGCGCCAGCATGCGCCTGGGCAGCAAGTTATCCACAGGCGTGAAGCTGGGCTTCGACACTGGCTTCGATTCCGGCAGCACGCTGGATTACGTCTACCGCAACAAACCCACCGGCACCGGCGCGCTGGGCCGGATGATCGACAAGAACTATCTTGAGTCCATCGGCTGGCGCGGTATCCGTCAGCGCAAGCTGCACGCCGAAGAACTGCTGCGTCTGGCCATGGCGCACCTGCGCAATCAGGGCAAGCCGGTGCGTATCGTCGATATCGCTGCCGGGCATGGCCGTTACATTCTGGAATCGCTGCACGGCGTGGAACCGCTACCGGAGTCGATCCTGCTGCGTGACTACAGCGACATCAACGTGCGCGACGGCAGCCTGCTGATTGAGCAGAAAGACCTCGAAGACGTCGCACGCTTCGTCAAGGGCGATGCCTTCGACCGCGCCGACCTGGCAGCGCTGGACCCCAAACCCACGCTGGCCGTGGTCTCGGGTTTGTATGAGCTGTTCGCCAGCAATCAGATGGTCGGCGATTCGCTGGCCGGGCTGGCAGCCGCTGTCGAGCCTGGCGGTTATCTGGTGTACACCGGTCAGCCATGGCACCCGCAGTTGGAATTGATCGCCCGCGCCCTGACCAGCCACCGTCAGGGGCAGGCCTGGGTCATGCGCCGTCGCAGCCAGTCGGAGATGGATCAACTGGTCGAAGCCGCAGGCTTTCGCAAAATCACCCAGCGTGTGGATGAATGGGGGATTTTCACGGTGTCCCTCGCGCAGCGCATCCAGTGAACGCGTTTCGCGAGCCGGGCCTGTGGAAAAGAGCGGTGGTCTGGCTGCTGGTGCTGGCGCCGTTCTTCTTCGCCAGCTACGGCTTTGCCACGTGGTATACGGCTCAGCGCAGTGACGTCGGCAGCATGGCGTTCGGCTGGGAAAGCCATATGCCGTTCTGGGCCTGGACCATCGTGCCCTATTGGTCCATCGACCTGCTTTACGGATTCTCGCTGCTCGCCTGCCTGACGCGCCGTGAGCTGGATACCCACGCGCTGCGCCTGTTCAGCGCGCAACTGATCGCAGTCACCTGCTTTCTGCTCTGGCCGCTGCGCTTCACCTTTGAACGCCCGGAACTGGATGGCCTGTTCGGCTGGCTGTTCGCAGTGCTGGCCGGGTTCGACAAGCCGTTCAATCAGGCGCCCTCGTTGCATATCGCACTGCTGGTGGTGCTGTGGGTCTGCTACGACCGCTATGCGCGGCACTTTCACGTGGCGTGGCGCTGGTTGCTGCACAGCTGGTTCGCGCTGATTGGCGTGTCTGTGCTGACCACGTATCAGCATCACTTCATCGACTTACCCACAGGCGCACTGGCCGGTTGGCTCTGCATATGGCTCTGGCCGGATGAAGGTCGCAGCCCGCTGCTGGCCGCACGTCTGACACGTCAGCCGCAACGTCTCAAGCTAGCGCTGTATTACGGCATCGGCGCACTGCTGCTGGCGATACCCGTGTTTACCTTGGGCGGAAGCTGGATGTGGCTGGCGTGGCCTGTGCTGTCCCTGCTGATGGTCGCGCTGAATTACCTTTTGTTCGGGGCCGCTGGTTTTCAAAAACGTTCCAACGGGAAGTTATCCCCAGCTGCGTGTTGGCTGTTGGCGCCCTATCTGATCGGCGCGTGGATAAATTCAAGGGTGTGGACAAGGCAGAGGCCTGATCCCGATCAGGTTGTGGACAACATCTGGCTGGGCCGCATACCGAATCAAGCACAGTTGCAACCGTTCAAAGCGGTTGTGGATATGTGTGCTGAGTTACCGCTGAAATTGAGTACGCAAAGTTATCAACAGGTCGCTGCACTGGATCTGGTACCGCTGACCGTCGAGCAATGCCAACTTGCCGCTGAAGCCATCGAGCGTTTGCGCTCAAACGGCTCGTTGCTGGTGTGCTGCGCGCTAGGCTATTCGCGCAGCGCAATGTCGGTGGCCGCGTGGTTGTTGCTCACCGGAAGAGCGCGCTCTGTGGATAACGCAATCGAGTTGATTCGCCAGGCGAGGCCGGGTGTCGTCCTGCGTAGCGGGCATGTGGATATCTTGAATGCCTTCACAGGATATTCAGTCAAAGCGCCTATAACCGAGACACCGCGGGCCATGAGATGACACAGGATGGTGGGAGGCTCAACGCCGGCAAACCGCCTCCCACAATGGCTTTGCGCAGACCGTAAGAACCCGCTCAATCACAGGAGTGCTCATTCATGTCATTGGAAATGCAGTTGCACGTGGTTGCCGCGCTGCTTCGGCGCGGCAAGTCGCTGGACTATTTATCCACAGGGCTTTTGCTGCTGAGTTTGCTGTTTGGCCTGGCGCAGCTGTGGATAGGTTCTGTGAATATTCTGATGATGGTGTTTGTGGCCTGCATGGTCCTGACCGGGGCGCTGGCTAAATCCCAGGCGTTCAGGGTCGCGTTCGACGCCGATCTGTTCCAGCACATGGCTGACCGTCCCAGCCAGTTGAGCGATCGCACTCAGGAACTCGATCAGGTCCTGGCCGACCTCAAGCTTCAGCCCGCAGAGAAAGGCGGCCGCAACTGGGCGCTGCGCACTCAGGGTGCGCTTCGGCAGTTGCGCCTGCAGGTCCGCTACATCGTGCTGCAGCTGCTCTGGCTGCTGGGCATCATTTTCATTTTTCCCTGGCTGTCCTTCGCTCAATAGGAATTGTCATGTTCGAACCTCTGGTCGCCACGATCATCACTGCGGGTGCGCGCAGCATTACGGGTGCTCGCAGCCTGTGGCTGGGCTGTACGCCTGAACCCCGGCAGCGGATCTACTTTGCCAACCACAGCAGCCACGGCGACTTCGTACTGCTCTGGGCGTCACTGCCGCCCGCCTTGCGCAAAACCGCCCGGCCTGTTGCCGGTGCCGATTACTGGCAGTCCAGTCCGTTGCGCCGCTACATCATCAACCGCGTGTTCAATGGCGTACTGGTGGACCGTAAGCGCAGTACCGCAGTAGACACGCCGGCCAGCAATCCGCTGCAACCCATGCTTGAGGCGCTGGAAAGCGGTGACTCACTGATCCTGTTTCCGGAAGGCACACGCAACCCGGAGGAAGGCCTGCTGCCATTCAAGAGCGGGCTGTATCACCTGGCGAAAAGTTATCCCCAGGTGGATCTCGTCCCCGTGTGGATATCCAACCTGAACCGGGTCATGCCCAAAGGCCGAATGCTGCCGCTGCCGTTGTTATGCACAACCAGCTTCGGCGCGCCGCTGCGGCTGGACAGTGAAGAAAGCAAAGAGCAATTCCTCGCCCGCAGTCGTGATGCACTGCTGGCCCTGGCACCGGAGCCGCTGTAATGGATAACCAGACTCAACTGCTGTTCATGGGCATCGGCGCTGTTCTGCTGCTGGCCTCGCTGATCGGCTACGTTCTCAAGCGTCGGGCGGGCGGCCCGAACTCGGTCATCGACAACCTGAACGCGCGCATCAACGCGTGGTGGGTGATGGTGCTGGTGATCGGCATCGCCTTCTGGCTGGGCCAGGGTGCCGTCATTCTGTTGTTCTATGCGGTGTCGTTCTACGCCTTGCGCGAATTCCTGACCCTGACACCGACCCGACGCAGCGATTACCCTGCACTGGTGGCCGCGTTCTATCTGGCGCTGCCGTTGCAATACGTGCTGATCGCCATGAACTGGTACGGGCTGTTCTCGATCTTCATTCCGGTCTACGTGTTCCTGCTGCTGCCGATCCTCGCGTCACTGGGCGGTGACAGCAAACACTTCCTGGAACGCGCCTCGAAGGTCCAGTGGGGCCTGATGATCGCGGTGTTCTGCGTGTCCTACGTGCCAGCGTTGCTGACCCTTGAGATTGCCGGTTACGAAGGCCGCAACCTGCTGCTGATCGCCTATCTGGTGATCGTGGTGCAGATCTCGGACGTGCTGCAGTACGTGTGCGGCAAGTTGTTCGGCAAGCGTAAGATCGCGCCCAACCTGTCGCCCTCCAAGACGGTCGAAGGCTTCGTCGGCGGCATCGCTCTGGCTTCGCTGATCGGCGGCGCGCTGTTCTGGATTACGCCGTTCAACCCGTGGCAATCGGCACTGATCGCACTGCTCATCAACCTGCTGGGTTTTGCAGGCGGCATCGTAATGTCAGCCATCAAACGCGACCGGGGCGTGAAGGACTGGGGCCACATGATCGAAGGCCACGGCGGCATGCTCGACCGACTGGATTCGGTGTGTTTCGCTGCGCCGATCTTCTTCCACCTGGTGCGTTACTGGTGGACATGAGGACACTTGCCAGGCCCCAACAGGCTGATCAATCAGCGCGCAATCTGGCTTTTGGCGCGTGTCTGGCGGGTCAGTCTGCCAGCAAAATGATTGCTGGATATTGCATAGCCACTACGCTCTCGGCGCTCTGAAAAAAGATCAGGCGGGGTGGCTATTTGCGACCAAATCGCTTGCAGGCCTTGCGCCAAGCGGCGATGAGCGTGATCGGTCAGCCGACACAGACCTGAAAATCGCCCGATTTATGCTTGCGACGCCGTTTTTATTCAGCATGAGCGGCGTTTTTTTTCGGCCAATTTCCGAACCGGATCTCGTCTTTGTTATCTGTTGTGGGTAGTTTGCGTTCGGCAAGGAGTCGTTGGCGCGCCATTTTTTGTGCAGGACGCACAGAATTACCTAGAGGCTTCACCTTTATGAATCGCAGGAATCTCCTGAAAGCTTCCATGGCGTTGGCCGCTTATAGCAGCGTGTCGGCTTCAGGGCTTTTTGCTGCACGCGCACTGGCGGCAGCCGCTGATGGTGAAATCGAGCACTTCGATTTTGCAGAGTTGCAAGCTCACGCGAAGAAGCTGGCTGGCAAAGGTTATGTGAGCACCAAGCAGGTGTTGCCACCGGTGTTGGCGAACCTCACGCCACAGCAATTCAATGCCATTCGCTACGACCCGGAACACTCCTTGTGGAAAGACGTTCACGGCCAGTTGGACGTGCATTTCTTCCACGTCGGCGCGGGCTTCAAGACGCCCGTTCGCATGTACAGCGTCGATCCGCAGAACAAGCAGGCGCGCGAAGTGCATTTCCGCCACGACCTGTTCAACTACGAAAGCAGCGGCATCGACAAGAACCTGGTGAAAGGCGATCTGGGCTTTGCCGGCTTCAAGCTGTTCAAGGCGCCTGAAATCGCCATCAATGACGTGGTCTCGTTCCTGGGCGCCAGCTACTTCCGGGCGGTGGACAGCAACAAGCAGTACGGTCTGTCTGCACGCGGTCTGGCCATCGACAGCTATGCCAAACGTCAGGAAGAATTCCCGGACTTCACCAAGTTCTGGTTCGAAACGCCGGACAAGAACGCCACCCGCTTCGTGGTCTACGCCCTGCTCGACTCGCCGAGCGCGACCGGTGCCTATCGCTTCGACATCGACTGTCAGTCCGGGCAGGTGGTGATGGAGATCGACGCGCACATCAACGCCCGTGTGGACATCCAGCAGCTCGGCATTTCGCCGATGACCAGCATGTTCAGTTGCGGCACCCACGAACGCCGCATGTGCGACACCATTCACCCGCAGATTCACGACTCGGATCGTCTGTCGATGTGGCGTGGCAATGGCGAGTGGATTTGCCGCCCGCTGAACAACCCGGTCAAGCCGCAGTTCAGCGCGTTCTCTGACAATGACCCGAAAGGTTTCGGTCTGGTGCAGAGTGATCACGAGTTCTCCAGCTATCAGGACACGGTGGTCTGGTACAGCCGCCGTCCAAGCCTGTGGGTCGAGCCGATCACCCCTTGGGGCGAAGGCGAGGTCAGCCTGCTGGAACTGCCGACCACCGGCGAGACGATGGACAACATCGTGGTGTTCTGGACACCGAAGACACCGGTCAAGGCTGGCGACTCGATGAACTATGGCTACAAGCTGTTCTGGAGCCCACTGCCGCCTGTGAGCACGCCGCTGGCGCAGGTTCACGCGACACGTTCGGGCATGGGTGGTTTTCTGGAAGGCTGGGCACCGGGCGAGCATTACCCGAAAACCTGGGCCCGCCGTTTCGCAGTGGACTTCCACGGCGGCGGTCTGGACCGTCTGCCGGAAGGTACGGGTATCGAGCCGATCGTGACCGTGACCCACGGCAAGGTGCAGGACTTCAACATCCTCGTACTGCCGGACATCAAGGGTTACCGGATCACCTTCGACTGGGTACCTGACAGCGACTCGGTGGCCCCGGTGGAAATGCGCATGTTCATCCGCACCGGCGACCGCACACTGAGCGAGACGTGGCTGTACCAGTACTTCCCGCCAGCGCCTGATCGTCGCAAATACCCCTGACCGGTGATCACGCCCATGCTCCGCGTCACAGCACAAACCGGACGCGGAGCGTCCTGAGCGGCGTTACCACGCTCTGCGCTCGTCGTTATACACAAATCGACCTGAAGGAACGCGGTGCCCGAAAGTGATGATCGTTCCTACGCTCCAGCGTGGTAACGCCTCTCAGGACGCTCCGCGTCCGATCTTGAATGTGACGCAGAGCGTCGTGGGTTGCACGTCCAGGCTCCAGCGCTCGTCGTTACAAAGGTAATGCGCTCGGCTCACTGAATCCGCAAGCTGTGCCATTTGTGACGCGGAGCGTCACGGGAGGCATGCCCACGCGGAGCGATTGGCACGATCAGTGTTGAGGCGGATTTGTGTATAACGATGAGCGCAGAGCGTGGAACGATCAGAGGCCTCACGTACGCTGATCGTGCCCATGCTCTGTATTACCCCCAGGGGTGCGGCACTCATCGGATAATCCGCCAATCCTGACGAATTAATTGACAGTTTCCCGAACTGCGACTGATATACGTCTTGTCACGCCGTTGCGAGCATTCGCTCCAGACTTCTCATCATCCCCAAAGGCTTCTCCTTCCATCGACCCGCCTGTCGCGGTCGTCGGGCGGTAGCTTTGTCCGTTCGAATTTCCTGACGCCATTCAGAAGGCAGACATCATGGAGCTGAATCCAGCGAACAGCGCCGGCGATTCGTCGTCGATCATTTCCTTCGATAAATCCACAGTGGTCGTGCTGGTCGCGATCAGCCTGCTTCTGGTCGAGACCTTTTCCGGGGCCCTGCGCTTCTATTTCGACAAGGCGGGTATCAGTCCGCTGCTTTACCTGCCCAAAGTCGCCTGCATCCTGTTGTTCGCGCTGGAGCTGCGGACCTTCAAAGCCGGACGGCTGTTCTGGACCTTCGTTATCGTGTGGGCGGTCTCCGGGCTGATCGCCATGCTGCACCGCGCCAGTCCGCACAACCTGGCCTTCAGCCTGTTTGCCCTGAGCCCGCTGGTGTTCGGGCTGGTGTGCAGCGAGCACCTGATCCATCGCAAAAAACTGCTGTGCTGGGCCATCAGGTTCTGCCTGCTTGCCTCGCTGGCGGGGGTGGCGCTGGACAAGTTCACCGCGGTGCCATGGAAGGGCTACAGCTACAACGTCGGCGAAACCGAGCTGAGTGCCAACACTACGTGGAGCGCGGACGATGTGGACCGCGTCGCAGGCTTTGCGCGGGTGTCCAATGTGCTGTCGATCCTGATCGCTTTCTACACCCTGTACCTGTTCATGTTCCTGCGCTCGCGACTGGTGATGATGCTGCTCAGTGCGGTGGCGCTCTACGCCATTGTGCTGACTACCAGTAAAGCGCCGGCCGGGGCGTTCGCCCTGACCATGGGCCTGTTGATGATTCAGCGCATGAGCTGGACCTGCCGGATTCTGTGCGTGCTGGTGGTGTTCATCGGGCTATTGCTGCCAACGCTTGGCATGGTCATGAGCTTCGACGCACTCACGGTCAGCAGCAGCGGCAGCTCGCTGGCATCGCTCTACGACCGGCTGATCAACACTTGGCCCAACGTGATCAATGCCCTGATCCGCGAAGGCTGGGTGCTGACCGGCGCAGGCTTCGGCATGGTCGGCAGCACCATGGGCATCTTCCCGGTGGAAGGCTCTGAAATCTTTCTCGGTATGGACAACTCGGCCCTGTACCTGTGGGCGATGCTCGGCGTGGTCGGCGGCTTGCTGTACACCCTGCAGATCCCACTGCTGTTCAAGCTGATCGAGGATGAAAGCCGGGTCGGTCGCATGCTGCTGTCGATCAGTGTCTGCTGGTGCCTGATCAGTTGGACCACGGACATGTTCGAAGTCGCCGTGGCCAATCTGTTTGCAGGTCTGGCCATCGGTTATGTCATCACCGCAAAGCAGGAGGCCATGACGTCCAGACCGGCCGACCTGCAACTGACCGCCCTGCCGAACCTGCGCTGAGGAGGCCGCCATGAAGCGCGCTTTACGCCACACCGCGTATCTCCTGCTGCTGGGCTGCCTGAGCGGCATGCCTGTGGCTCAGGCCGAATCGCCCTTTATCGTCGGCATCGCGACGCACTTGATGAACTTCGACCGCAAGCTCAAACAACCACTGGACCTGACCGCTCAGGCCGGCTTCAACTCGGTCAAGGACGACGCTTTCTGGTCAACTGCGGCACCCTACCCTCACGAGTTACGCATCACCGACAACTGGCGCAACTACCTGACCATCGCCCGCGAGCTGGAGATGAGCCGCTTGGCGATACTGGGTTACAGCACCTACTTTCACGACAACAAGAAGCCCCGAGACCCGGTGGTGATGAGCGCGTTTCTGAATTACGTCGATTACGTCACCCGCCAGTTGGGCAACCGCATCAGTTACTACGAGATCTGGAACGAGTGGGACCTGGAGGCCTCCGACGACCCTCAATTGGCGCTGGACTACGTGACGCTGGTGCAGAAAACCGTGCCCGTGATTCGCAAGAACACACGCAACGTCACCGGCCCGCCAGCGAAGATTCTGGCAGGCTCGGTGACGCCCGACGGCATGAGGTTCGGCTTCGCCGACCCGTTGATCGAAAGCGGCGCGCTGGACCTGGTCGACGGTCTGTCCGTGCATCCCTACGTCCACTGCTCGGCAACCGATGGCAATACACCTGAAGCCTGGGTGGGCTGGATGGCCGACTACGAGCAGTACATCCGCACCAAGGCTGGTCGAGACGTGCCGATCTACCTGACCGAAATGGGCTGGCCCAGCCATCAGGGGCCATGCGGCAAGAGCGAGACAACCCAGGCGCTGTACATGGCGCGTATCTACTTTCTGGCCCGCACCATTCCCAACGTCAAAGGCATGTGGTGGTTCGACCTCTACAACGACGGCCCGGATCGCTATGACCAGGAACATAACTTCGGCCTGCTCAACGAAGACCTCTCGCCCAAACCCGCCTACACCATGATGAAAGCCATCGCGCCGGTGGTTCGCGACTTCACTTACGACGCTCAGGCCAGTTCGCTGGAGCCGAACCTCTATCAGCTGCACTTCACCAAGGGCAACGAGCGGGTGCTGGTGGCGTGGGCCATCGGCAAGCCGCGTGATGTGCAGGTAGTCAGCCAGGCCAACATGAGCGGCCCGGTGCGCATGATCGACACCGCCTATGCCGAACGCGGCGAAGTGGACAGTCGTCAGTCCTGGCGCTGTGAAAGCGGGCAGTGTTCGGCATCGATCAACCTGATCAACTTTCCCAAGATCATCCGGTTGAGCCCGGTGAGTCATGGCGGGCAGATGGTTCGCAAAGAATAGTTCGCGAAGACTGACGACCAGGCGACACCTGATCGACTGAAGAAACACCACTTTGCGGGAAGCCCCAGCACGTCTTCGACGTAGCGCTGTCGCCCGGCGGAATCCGCAGCTCAATCACCCCGATCATCCACTGGCCGGCACTCTCCCATGGACTTCAGAAAAGACATCAATGGCCTGCGTGCCATCGCGGTTCTCGCTGTGCTGCTGTTCCACTTCCATCCCGCCTGGCTGCCGGGCGGCTTTGCCGGGGTGGATGCGTTTTTCGTGATTTCGGGCTACCTGATCACCGGCATCATTCTGCGCGGCTTACACACCGGCACCTTCAGCCTGACTGCATTCTATCGATCACGGGCACGGCGCATCATTCCGGCGCTGGCGGTGGTGTGCATCGCCTTGCTGTCGCTGGGCTGGTTCTACCTGCTGCCGCTGGACTACAGCGCTCTGGGAACACATGTCGCGAGCAGCCTGGGGTTCGTCTCCAACTTCGTCTACTGGCGCGAAGCAGGCTACTTCACTGCCAATGCCCACGAGAAATGGCTGCTGCACACGTGGTCGCTGTCGGTCGAATGGCAGTTCTATCTGCTGTACCCGATCACCTTGCTGGTGCTCAGTCGCTTCGTGGCGCTGAGGAATCTGCGCTGGTGGATTCTGGGCGGCAGCGTAATCGGCTTCGCGCTGTGCGTGTTTGCTTCGGCACGCTGGCCCGAGGCGTCGTTCTATTTGCTGCCAACCCGGGCCTGGGAGCTGCTGTTGGGCGGCGTGGCCTGCCTGTTTCCCTTCAAGCTGCGCAGCGCTCAGAAGCGCATGCTGGAAGGCGTCGGGCTGGCGCTCATGCTGGCAAGTTTCTTTCTGGTGTCGGTGCAGGACCTGTGGCCGGGCTATCTGGTGCTGTTACCTGTGCTGGGAACATTCGCAGTGATCATCGCTGCCCGGCAGGACTCGTTTCTGACCACTAATGCGCTGTCGCAATGGACCGGCAAGCTGTCGTACTCGCTGTACCTCTGGCACTGGCCGGTGGTGGTGCTGATGAACTACGCCGGCTGGCTGGGCGATGCCGATAACGTGCTGCTGGGCATGGGCATGGCTTTCCTGCTGAGTGTGGCTTCGTACGGCCTGATCGAAAGGCCCACAGGCCGTTGGCGCGAAGGTGCCCGCTGGAGGTTCGCCACTCTCGGTACGCTGGTTGCCATGGTTTTCGGCGGCGGCGCGGCAGTGAGTGCGACACAGGGCGTGGTCTCGCCGATGCGCGAGATCAGTCTGTCCGAAAAAGCGTCGTTCATTCAAGACTACGTCAATCGACAGCAGAATCTGTACGAGCCTTACTGGCTCAAGTGCGACGCGTTTTCTGCGTTCACTCAGCGCGGTCAGTCGGGCATCGATGAGTCGTGTACGCGCAAACAGGGCGAAGGCGGCGTGTTCCTGTGGGGCGACTCGCATGCGCAGGCGTTGTCGCTCGGTCTGCGCACCTTGCTGACCAGAGACACGCCGTTCTATCAGGTCGCATCCGCCAGTTGCCGTCCCAGCCTGAGCGTTCATCAAGGCCGCACATCGCCGACCAGCCGGGCCTGTGACTATTCCAACAGACTGGCCCTGCACAGCATCGAAACGCTGCACCCCGACATCGTGGTCATCGCGCAAAAGGACGGACACGACAAGACCGACTGGAACGGCATCGCGATCCGGCTCAAGGGTTATGGCGTGAAACACGTGGTGCTGATCGGTCCGCTGCCCCAGTGGAGCCCTTCACTGCCCAGCGTCATCGCCAACCGCCATTGGGGGCTGAATGAATCACACATCAGCGACCCGGCCCTCGACCAGAGCGTCATGGCCGTGGATCAGGCGACCCGGCAACTGGCGGCATCGGCGGATATCCAGTTCGTCTCCCTGATCGACAGACTCTGCGTGGCCGATGCCTGCCTCGTGCGGCTCGAAGATACCGACTCGCTGCTACAGATCGATTCGGGGCACCTGAGTACCGAAGGCTCGCTGTTTGTGGTGAAGAACTATGTGCTGCCGGAATTGGTGAATTAGCACCGTGTGCTGCGTCCGCTCCACACCGAGATCCCCGATCGTTCATACGCTCTGCGTGGTAACGCCTCTCAGGACGCTCTGCGTCCGGCCGTGAGGTGACGCGGAGCATGGGTACGATCAGCGTGACTGAGATCACTGATCGTTCCTACGCTCCAGCGTGGGAATGCCGCTCAGGACGCTCTGCGTCCGCTTCACGCACTCAATCACCTGTCTGCAAACGCTCGGCAAACCTCACCAGCTCGGCCAGTGAGTCGGCCTCCATCTTGCGCATGACCGAGCCGCGGCGGACTTTGACGGTGATTTCGCTGACGTTCAGTCGGGCGGCTATCTGTTTGTTCAGCAGACCGGCGACCACCAGCGCCATGACCTGCTGCTCGCCCGTATTGAGGCTCGCATGCCTGCGCTGCAGCTCGGCTTGCACCGCCGCGCTCTGGCGCCGCACGCGGTCCAGCGCCAGGCCTTGCTGAATGGCGTCCAGCAGGTCCTGCTCGCGAAACGGCTTGGTGAGAAACTCCACCGCGCCCGCTTTCATGGCCCGCACCGACATCGGAATGTCGCCGTGCCCGGTGATGAAAATGACCGGCAGAAAAATCCCCGAGCGCGCCATCTGCTCCTGAAAATCCAGACCGCTCATGCCCGGCATGCGGATGTCCAGAATCAGGCAACCCGGCGCATCGGGCCGGGGCGTGTCCATGAACTGCTGGGTGGAGCCGAACAGCAGACTGCGCAGCCCGACTGAGGCCAGCAAGTCTTCCAGCGAAGTGCGCACCGACAGGTCGTCGTCGATCACGTAGATGATCGGCTCTTCAGCCTGCGCAGCGGGATCGGTCGTGTTCATCAGGTGTCCATCTTTCCGGTGGGCAGGGTGAAGTGAAACGTAGCACCGACTGACAGCTCGGGCATTACCCAGATGCGCCCGCCGTGTGCTTCGATAATCGACCGGCTGATCGCCAGACCAACCCCCATGCCCTCCTCCTTGGTCGTGTAGAACGCATCGAAGATACGATCAATGTTTTCCGGCGCCACGCCCATGCCATTGTCACGCACCGAAAACTTCACCTCCCCGCCTGCGTTCACGTCCACCGTCACCGCCAGCCGGGCCTGACCGGGCTCGACCCTGCGCATCGCGTCCACCGCGTTGAGCATCAGGTTCAGCAGCACCTGCTGGATCTGCACCCTGTCCGCCAGCAGCGGCGGTAACCCCTCCGACACCTCGACCGTGAGCACGACCTGCTGCTCGTCGATTTCACTGTGGGCCAGCGATACGATTTCGGCCACGGTATCGGCCACGTTGATCCATTCCTTGTGCGCCGCCGAGCGCTTGGCGAGCGCCCGCACCCGCACGATGATATCGCCCGCCCGGTTGGCATCGCCGATCATGCGCGCCAGCGCCTGCCGCGCCCGGTCCAGATTGGCCGGCTCAGCGGCCAGCCAGCGCGTGCAGGCGTTGCCACTGGTGACAATGGCCGACAGCGGCTGATTGATTTCATGGGCGATGGACGCAGTCAGCTCACCCAGCATGTTGACCCGGGCGATCTGCGCCAGCTGTGAGCGCGCCTCGTGAACGGAGCGGATCGCCACCGCCATGCGCAGCGCCAGATAGGTCACCATCGCAATCGCCGCCAGGCTGATGATGCAGTTGATCAGCGCCGCCTCGCTGCCGCGCGATATCGTCAACTCGTAGCTGAGCACCGTCAGCGCCATACAGGTCAGCGCGATGGCGATCACACCGGCAACCGGCAGAAACCGGACCGCCATGAGCACCACAGCGATCTGGAACACACCGACGGCAATTTCCAGATCGGTCAGGGTGTCGGCAATGGCGATCACCACGGCCAGCCCCAGCAAGGCGGCCAGCCGAATCGCCATCGCAGCCTTGCCAAAGGATTCAGGCTCGCGCATCTGCAACCTCTCGCTCGTTCAAAGGGCCAGCGCAGTATGCGCCGACACGCCTCAGGATGGGTTATCCAGACTGAACTGATCCGCCAGCTCATCGTAGGCGAACAGCTCGGCATAACGTCCCCACTGGGTTACCGAGTCGAGCGTCTGGCGGGCATCGCTTTCGGACATGAAGTCTTCCAGTTGATCCCGAAAGCGGCGTGCCGGAGCGGTGTGCGTCGAGCGATCATCCAGAACCCGGCGAATATGTGCCACCAGCGGCACGAAGCTCAGCAGGTGCTGGGCGAACAGGTGCTTGCGCTCATCCACGTCCGCCAGCGCATAACGGTTGGCCGCAGGCAGCAAACGAATGTCGCCGCCCTTGAGTTCGGCGAAACGCAGCAGTTGCAGGACTTCGGCAATCGGGAACAGCTCGTCCGCGTTGTAATGCAGCGCACTGGCCAGCTCCGGCAGGTCGGCCTTCATGCCGTAGGGCGGCGCATGAATCGCCTCGATCAGACCGGCCAGCGCGTTGGTGGACACATGCGGCAGCACCATGCCCAGCCCGGTTCCAGGGAATACGCCCTGACGGGTTTCGCCTGCGTCGCTGTCCTGAGTCATCAGCACGTAGATTTCTTCGACCAGCGCCTGAAAGATCGGGTCCTGACGGTTGCGCGGCTGAGGCAGATCCACCTTGATTTCACTGATCACCCGCCCCGGATTGGACGAGAACAGCAGGATGCGATCACACATCAGCACCGCTTCGGCGATGTTGTGCGTCACCATTAGGATCGACTTGATCGGCATGCGGCCTTCGCTCCACATGTCCAGCAGATCGGTGCGCAGGGTTTCGGCGGTCAGCACGTCGAGCGCCGAGAACGGCTCGTCCATCAACAGCACGTCCGGGTCGATCACCAGCGCACGCGCCATGCCGACCCGCTGGCGCATGCCGCCCGACAACTCCTTGGGATAGGCACTCTCGAACCCATCCAGACCGATCAGGTCAATCGCCGCCAGCGCCCGCTTACGGCGCTGTTGAGCCGGAACGCCCTGAGCCTCAAGCCCGACCTCGACGTTTTCCAGCACTGTCAGCCACGGAAACAAAGCGAAGCTCTGGAACACCATGCCCACCGACATGGCCTTGCCCGGCGTACGGTCAGGGAAAATCACTTTCCCTTCGGTCGGCACTACCAACCCTGCGATGGAGCGCAGCAGCGTGGATTTGCCCGAGCCGGAGCGACCCAGCAGGCCGATGATTTCGTTTTCGTTGAGTTGCAGCGTCACATCGTCCAGCACCAGCCGCTCTTTGCTGGCCTTGCCGTACACATGACGAACCTTCTGCACATCAACCAGGCAACGCTTTTCGACAGCCATCATCGTGGCATCCTCCACACAACTAAATCACACAAGACTCAGACGTCGCTCGGCAAACCCATACAGCGGGCGCCACAGCAACCGGTTGAACGCGATCACGAAGACCGACATGACGGCAATACCCAGCGCGACCCGTGCGTAATCACCTGCCTGAGTGGCGTTGGCGATGTACGAACCCAGACCGGCGGCTTCCAGATGTTTGTCGCCCCAGGACACGGCCTCGGCCACGATGCTGGCGTTCCAGGAACCGCCCGACGCTGTCAGCGCGCCGGTAACGTAGTAGGGAAATACGCCCGGCAACGCCACCCGACGCCACCACTGCCAACCGCGCATGTTGAACAGGGTGGCCGCTTCGCGCAGGTCGGTCGGCAAGGCGCTGGCCCCGGCGATGACGTTGAACAGGATGTACCACTGGGTGCCGAGCACCATTAGCGGTGACAGCCAGATATCGGGATTCAGGTGCAGACCGACAATGGCGATCACGGCAAACGGAAACAGCACGTTCGCCGGAAAGGCCGCCAGAAACTGCGCGACGGGTTGCAACCGCTCGGCCCACACCGGGCGCAGACCGATCCACACACCAATCGGCACCCAGATCACACTGGCCACGATGATCAGCACGATCACCCGCAGCATGGTGGTCAGCCCCAGCCCGAGCGCGGTGGCCAGATCGCCGAACCCGAGCGATGCTTCGATGAACCGGAACAGGCAGACGCTGGCTGCCAGGCAACCGGCAATCACCAGCCCAAGCCAGGCAGTATCGAGGAACCGGCTGACACCTGGCGCAGGCGTGACTTTCCAGAAGCGCGTCAAACCGCGCCCATTGATCAGCATCAGGCCCTTCCAGGGCGCGACCAGCACAGTGCCCAGCAGCGGCGCGAGTCGGGAGCGGCCCAGCAGGCTGTACATCCACGAGCGAGGGCGCTTTTGCGAAGCGGTCTGCTCGAAACGAAACTTGTCCGCCCAAGCCACGACCGGCCGGAATAGCAACTGGTCGTAGGCCAGAATCACCAGCGCCATGGCCGCAACAGCCCAGGCAATCGCCGTCAGGTCTTTCTGCTCGATCGCCAGCGCCAGCCACGAGCCGATGCCGGGCAGATTGACGGTGGTGTCGCCCACCGAAATCGCCTCGCAGGCCACCACGAAGAACCAGCCGCCGGACATCGACATCATCATGTTCCAGACCAGCCCCGGAATGGCGAACGGCAGTTCTAGACGGGTGAACCTGAGTACCGGCGACAGGCCGAACTGACGACTGACTTCACTCAGGTCATTGGGCACCGTGCGCAGCGACTGATAAAAGCTGAACGCCATATTCCAGGCCTGGCTGGTAAAAATGGCAAAGATCGCCGCGCACTCGACACCCAGTTGCCGCCCCGGAAACAGGCCAATGAAGAAGGTCACGGTGAAGGTCAGAAAGCCGAGCACCGGGACCGATTGCAGAATATCCAGCGCCGGAATGATCACCTGTTCGGCCTTGCGGCTTTTGGCGGCCAGTGTGGCCACGATCAGGGTGAAGACCAGCGAGGCCGCCAGGGCGATGAACATGCGCAGCGTGGTGCGCAGTGCGTATTCCGGCAGGTTCGCCGGATCCAGGGTCATCGGGCTTGAGGTCAGCAGCGACAGCGGCTGGAACATCTGTCCGACACCGTGCAGCAGCAACGCAACGACCGTTGCCAGCAGGCCCAGGCAGACGATATCGACCCCATAAGGTGTGCGCGTTCTGGCGTCGCCATATCGGGAGACTCGCAGACGCTTGCCGGACTCGAAAATAGACTGCATGGGCTCACCTCGACGCGGCTGCACGAGTACGCGCCGGCAGCGTTTCAGAAAACGGACTGTCAGCGGATACATAAAAAAGGGCAGTGAGTGTTTAACCACTCGTTGTATAAAAGCTTATAGACTTTTGACGGGTGTTTAAAACCTGCAAACGTAGACGCTGCAGACCCGAAAGTATGAGTGTCATATACGAAGGTATATAAAGGCTTAACGGCCAACTGCGTATGGATAAACCACGAAAGGATAGTGAATGAAGGTATTTCGTTTTCTCGTTCTGACGTGCGCCTGGGTCTGTTTTCAACCCACAGCACTGGCACAGCCCTACGTGGCGGCCAGCACCGAGTGGCGTCCCTTCATCTATACCGACGAATACAACACGCTGCGAGGCGTCTCGACCGATATCGCTCGTCAGGTCTTCAGGCAGGCCAATATCGATGTGCAATTTGTTTCCTATCCGGCCAATCGCATGCAAGTGATGCTGGACAAAGAACAGATCGATATCAGTTATGCCGAATCACCGGGCTGGACCCGCGAAGAGGCCGCGAGCCAGTATGTATTCTCGGTGCCTTATCTGGCGGTACGCGAACACTTGTACTTTGCTGCGGATGATCCACTTTCAAGCGTGCCATTGAATGAACTGCGGGATGTCACGATCGGCATGATCCGGGGTTATACCTACCGCGCCCTGGACTCGGCCTTTCAGGAAAAGCGCATCAGCAAACTTGAAACCTCGGAGGACTCGGCGCTGCTGGAGTTGCTCGCCAACAAACGCGTGAATGCCGTCGCCATGGTCGATGACCTGTACGACTACCTCGCCACTACCCATCAAATAGATCCCGACCGATTCCGGCGAGGCGCTCTGCTGAATGAGTCGAATCTGTCGATCATGCTGTTGAACAGGCACGCCTCGCTGCTGCCGAAGATCAATGCCGCAATCCTCGACATGCAGCGCCGCGGCGAACTGCAGCGCATCCGCGATGCCTACCTGCCCAGCGCATCGACTAAGGCATGCGTCGTCGGCGGCAAGTCCTGCTGAACGCGATTTTGTGGGAGGCAGCGCGCCTCAAAGGTCCCTTATGCTCAGCCATCATATCCGGAAGTGGCTGACCAGCATTTGCAACTGCCCACCCAGACGCGCCAGTTCAACGCTGGAGGCGGCGGTTTCTTCGCTGGCTTCTGCGGTCTGCTCGGACACGTCGCGCACATTGACAATGCTGCGGCTGATCTCGTCGGCCACCGAGCTTTGCTGCTCGGCGGCGGCAGCGATCTGCTGGTTCATGGCCTGAATGTTCGACACGGTCCGGGTGATGCTTTCCAGCGACACACCGGCCTTGCGGGTCAGCTCGACGCTGCTGTCGGTCAGCGTGCGGCTGCCGAGCATGATCTCCGAGACCTGACGGGTGCCGTTCTGCAGACCGGCGACCAGGCTCTCGATTTCCTCGGTCGATTGCTGAGTACGCTGCGCCAGGCCTCGCACTTCGTCAGCCACGACAGCAAACCCACGACCTGCCTCGCCAGCGCGTGCTGCCTCGATGGCGGCGTTGAGCGCCAGCAGGTTGGTCTGTTCGGCCACGGCCTTGATCACGTCCATGACCTTGCCGATCTTGTCGCTTTCCTGCTCGAGCACAGTCATGGCGTCGGATGAGCGCACGACCTCGGCAGCCAGTCGTTCGATCTGGCCGATGGCCTCACCCACGACCTTGTCACCGGCGCGAGCTTCCTTGTCGGCATCGGCGGCAGCAACGGACGCCTGCTCGGCGTTGCGTGCAACCTCGTGCACCGTGGCCGACATTTCATGCATGGCGGTGGCAACCTGATCGGTCTCGACCTTCTGGCTGTTCACGCCAGCGCTGGTCTGTTCAGTGACCGCCGAGAGTTCTTCAGCCGCGCTGGCAATCTGCGTTACGCCGTCGCGAATCCCGGAGATCAGATCCCGCAGGGTTGCACCCATGCGCTGAATACCTTGTTGCAGCACGCCCAGTTCATCGCGACGAGTAACGACTTCGTTGTGCGTCAGGTCGCCAGAGGCAATGCGGTCGACAATCGCCAGGGTTTCCTGCAACGGACGCGTAATCTGACGCGTGATGATCACCGCAGCCAGAATGCCAAGGACCAGCACCAGCAGGATGCAACCGATCTGCAGGCTACGCGCCTGAGCAGTGTCGTCATCGCCGAGTTTCATTTGCAGGTCGTACAGCTCATCGCCCAGCTTGACGATGGTTGCGCCCTGCGTGGTCAGGTCCTTGCGCACGGTTGCAGCTTCGACAGTTGTGGCCTTGAAGGCTTCGACCGAACTGCGATAGCTGCGCAGTCCGTTCTCCAATTGCGCGACTCTGGCCGCGCCAAACGTGGATTTGAGGCTGTCCAGGTGCTGAATGGCGGTGTCCAGTTGCTGGAAGGCGGCCCTTTCTGATTTGTCATCGGGCTTGCCGGTGTAACCACGCACCTCATAACGCACCAACGTCAGGTCCTGCCGAGCGGTGTTCACCCACTGGACCTGATCGAAGCGGGCCGGGTCCGATGGGTCCATCTGCAGAACGGCATTGTTGAGCGCATCGATCGACTGTGTGGCGGTCGTGGCATTGGCCGTCATCTCGGCACGCACTCTGGCGCTGGTCTGGTAGACCGCCCGCATCTGGTTCAACGACGCTTCATAAGCGCGAATGACGTCGGTGAGCTGGCCAAGAGGCTTGACGTTGACCGGGTTGGTGAACGTGCCGAGCAGCGATTGCTGGTGCTTCTTGAAGGTATCCAGCTTGCCCTGCATGTTCTGCGCTGCGGTTTCGTCGCCATCGGTCAGCATGTATTGCAGACGGGCAATGCGCAGGTCGGTCAGTTTGTTACCGAGTTGGGTGATGTCACCGATTCTGTCGGTGCGGTAGATGAGTTTGTCGAGGCTGGTCCAGCCGACGAGCGCGAGTATGGCAGTAAAAAAAAGGACCGCCCCAAAGCCCAGGGCCAACTTCATGTTGACGCTGATGTTCGCAAAGCTGCTGTTCATGCAATCTCCTGAATATGCTTTTTATGCGCAACGAAAGAGCTGAAGATTTGTTTTTATGAACAGCAAACCTGCGCGCCAGAGCTATCGGCCGGCATCAGGCATAACTTGACCAAAAAGACAGAATCAGCGGCAAGAGCGCTGATTCAGGGAGATTCGCTGTGCGTCGACACAGCGATTTGACGTGGCAAATGGGGAAGCGCGAGAGCGTCGCCTCCCACAAAAACGTGTTCGTTCAGCAGAGAACGTTTATTCAGCCAAATCACGTCCCAAGCTTGAAGCGCGACACCACCGAGCGCATTTCGCTGGCGACGCGGCCCAGTTCGCTGGCCGTGGTGGCGTTGTTTTCGATGCCCTGCATGAGCGTTCCGGAACTGGTGCGGATGCCCATCACGTTGCGGTTGATGTCTTCGGACACGGCATGCTGTTGCACGGCGGCGCTGGCGATCTGGGTGTTCATTTCCACGATCCGCTCCACGCCCTGACTGATGCTCGACAGACTGCCCGAAGCTTCGCCAGCGGCACTGATGCACGCCTGTGCTTTCTGCTGACCGGCCTGCATCTGCTGCACGGCAGCCTCGGTCGCACCCTGCAACTGCTGGATGATGTTGCGGATTTCTTCGGTCGACGACTGGGTACGCGACG
This sequence comes from Pseudomonas sp. AC016, assembly GCF_979253365.1. Classification (NCBI taxonomy): domain Bacteria; kingdom Pseudomonadati; phylum Pseudomonadota; class Gammaproteobacteria; order Pseudomonadales; family Pseudomonadaceae; genus Pseudomonas; species Pseudomonas sp. AC016. The sequence continues at coordinate 3,262,106 of NZ_CEEDCC010000001.1, read as the reverse complement.
CCAGCGTGCGCACTTCATCGGCCACCACGGCAAAGCCACGGCCCTGCTCGCCGGCCCGCGCCGCTTCGATGGCAGCGTTCAGCGCCAACAGGTTGGTCTGGTCGGCGATGGTGCTGATCACCTGGATCACGCCACCAATCGACTGGCTGTGCAGCGCCAGCGCCTGGACTTTCTGAGCGCTGAGTTCCACTTCTTCGGCCAGAGCCTGGATGGTCGAATGCGCCTGATGCATGACCCGCAGCCCGGTACGCGAAGCCGCGTTGGCTTCGTCAGCGGCCTGCGCGGCACCTTCGGTGTTTTGCGCGACGTCAGCGACGCTGGCAGTCATTTCGTTGATGGCGGTCGCCACCTGTTCGGTTTCGGCCTGCTGCGCGTTCATCGACTCTTTGGCCAGACTGATGGAGTTGCCCAGACGCGCAGCCACTTCGGACAGCTCGTAGGAAGTGCGATCCATGTGCGAGATGGAGCCGGAAAAAGCTTCGGCCATCATATTCAAGCCATTGCCGATATCGGCTACTTCGTCCTGGCTGGTGACATTGACGCGTGCACCCAGATCACCGTCGGCCAAACGGCGCGTGACCTCAAGCAAACCGTCGATGGCCAGACGCAAGGCCTTGTAGATGCTGCAGAACGCATAGAGCAGCAACAGGCCCATGATCACGCACATGCCGATGACGATTTCGCGTTGCAGCAGCAGTGCGTCGTAACGTGTGTCCAGTTCGCCTTGCAGCGATGTCTGGATTTCGTCCTGTGCTTTGTAGAACCCAGCAACCACTGCGTTGCCACGAGCACTGAACGATAGCCCTTGTTGAGTCGACAGGGAGGTGCCCGATACATAAGCCTTGAGGTCATCGCGATAGCTGTCCATCGCGGCAATGGCTGCTACGACCGGCGCGTTGACGCGTTCAGTCAGTTCAGGCGCACGACGCTTGAGCAAACGAATGCTCTGTTCCAGTTCAAGCCGGGTTTGCGCTTCCTGTTTGAACAGGCTGTCGAGCGAGCCTCGCATGCCGGGGCTCAGATTCTGCCCGGTGCTCAGGGCGGCAGATATTCCGCGGATCTGCCCGGCCATATTGATCTGGCGCGGCATGCGGATGGTGCTCAGATCGATCAGGAACAGCGACGCATAGTCTTCATCCAGCACCAGCCCGGACGTGGCCGACAGGTAATAAATGAAGTTGAGGGTCTGGGTCAGTTGCTCATTCCACTGAGCGAACGCTTCATCAGGCGATGCACCGGGCTTTACGCCGTCCATGATCGTGCGAGCACCGTCACGCAGGCGCTGAACGCGGCTTTCAGTCTCCAGCGTGCGGCCCTGACGAGCGTCAATCTCAGCCAGATTGGCGAACGCGGTTTCGAGCTGGCTGCGATTGGCGACGAGGTCTTGCGCGGCTGCGGTATCGCCCGTCAGCATGCGGTTGGTCAGTGCGCGCTGCAGCATGGAAAGGCGCAGTACCGGTGTCACGACATGCAGGTATTCACGACCCATACGCTCTTGCGCGACGGTGTCGATACTTGCATTTAAACTGTTGAACACGCGCATTCCGAGCACAAGCAGCGGAATCACGATGATGATGGCAAGGACAGCGAATTTGGCAGGAAAGCGCAGGCGGTTAGTCAGGTAGATACCGGGCGACAGAATATTCATATCGTTCTCTTTATAGTAAGGGGGCCTGATCCGGCTGAAAGAACTCCCTTCTTTACGTCGCGACAGGTGGCAATAAGTCACGTTTACAAATGGAGGGTGTACCTGACCAAGTGAAGGCATTGTGACATCACTTCAGAGCTTGCCCCGATTGGTTAGTTCAATGGGGGTCATGCAATCTGATACCGACCTATCGGCGTGCTGGCGAAAAACGTGAGGAAGGGAACCGGACAAAACCCGAGCATCTGTCAACTAGCTCAACAGGCGCCTTGTGTAACACACTGTTTCCAATACCAATTGGCGAGAACGTGCTGGAAAGCAGCCGTGGGTGGTTATTCGGAATCGCCTCTGGCGCCGTCCCGATTCTTTTTGAAACCCCGGAGATTGATGACGCAGAGACCTGCCTGCAGCACGATCAGCGCATAGGCATGGGCGTGAAGCCCCCAGATGATCCAGAGGACGTTGCTGAAGATGAAGCACCAGAAGGCGAGCATGCGCCTGGCAGGTCGTTGCGACCCGATGAACCAGGCTGCCAGTAACGTCACGGCCATTGCTGGCCACTGAATCAGATCAATCACATCACCTCCATCCACCATCGTGCGACATCGGACCTGCACGCTGGTGAACGTCTATCACCTGCTCGGTTATCGAACCCTACGCCCGTTTCCACTCCACATTCGAAAGCCCCAGTTTCTCGGCCTGAGGTTTGCTCAGCTTCGGTACTCTGTCGGAACGGTACTTGGGAATCGCGCCAAACCCTGCATCAACCGTCGCCCAATGCCAGGCTTCCTGATTGTCCATGTCGACGGCCCTGATGTAGAAAGTCTTATAGCTACCGTGCAATAAATAATCGATCCGGTAGTGTTTTTCATCAGCCATTTTGTTACTCCTGCTTTGTCCACTCGCAAAACAGATCGTGCTCATTTCAAAAAATTCCCAGTATTTTAAACCCTGTTTCAGGCGATATCATATAGCCATAATTCACGTACCCTCGTTTGGATTTAGACTCCACAAATTGATTCATAGGTATTATTAATAAGTGCAAAAAAACCGACGTCTCCAGACTGTCCCCGGCAACAGGATGCACTCCCCGTCATCAGGCGCTGTCCGCCGACTTTGTGAAACTTTCCACCTGCAAGTGGGGAATAACGAAATTCTATTGAACTCACTTTTTTCAACCATTCATCCCGTCACTGCATAGTTTCGAGCAACGTTCTGCGCCTCGCTCTTTCATAACCCATGACTGCACCGCATCGTGTTCAACCCATGGACACATGCTTACCGAAAGAGCCAGCCTGAGGAAATGATATGTTCATACATAACAAGCGCCTTCAGTACACCGTACGTGTAGCCCGTCCGAACCCGGGGCTTGCCAACCTTCTATTGGAACAATTCGGCGGCGCGCAAGGCGAGCTTGCCGCAGCAGGCCGCTACTTCACCCAGGGCCTGAGTGAGGACGATCCCGGTCGCAAGGATCTGTTGATGGACATCGCGACAGAGGAACTGAGCCATCTGGAAATCGTCGGCTCCATTATCGTGATGCTCAATAAAGGCGCCAAGGGCCAGTTGGCGGAAGGTATCGAGGAAGAAGGCGAGTTGTACCGGTCCCTGAACGGCGCTGGCAATGACTCCCATATCACCAGTCTGCTGTATGGCGCCGGAGCGCCGCTGGTCAACTCCGCAGGTGTGCCATGGACAGCTGCCTACATCGACACAATCGGCGAGCCGACCGCAGACTTCCGCTCCAACATCGCTGCCGAGGCACGGGCCAAGATCGTGTATGAGCGTCTGATGAACGTCACGGATGATCCGGGCGTAAAAGATGCGCTGGGCTTTTTGATGACGCGCGAGATCGCTCACCAACTGTCCTTCGAGAAAGCCCTGCACGCCATCCAGCCCAACTTCCCTCAAGGCAAGTTGCCCGGCATGCCCGAGTTCACCAACAAGTACTTCAACATGTCGGGCGAGCCCAATGTGCGCGGCGCCTGGAACCAGGGCGGCGAGTGGGAATACGTTGAGTCGCCACAACCGGCAGTGGATGGAGGCGACGGTTCCGCATCGGTGACGTTAAGCGCCAATGACGCCGAGGTTCTGGAAGCCATGAAAATCCGGACCATGTCCGACCCGGAAGCCAACCCCATTACCGGCGCAGACCTGGGATCAGGATTCGTGCAAGGTAAGGAAAGTTGATAACAGCGCGTTGAACCGTTATTGAGGATGAGCATCATGAAAACAAACCGTACACGTGTCACGACGAAGATAGAGATGGGTAACGCCGTCTTTGATAAAGGACTTCAATCTTTTGATGCAGAGGCACGTCTGGCCCGTCGAGGTTTTCAAGTAGTGATGGCCACCAAAGTATTCGGTGTTGCGTCGCTGCTGGATAATAACTTACCGAGTCGATAACGCTGCCATCACCATGAACGGCCTCGTTTAACGGCGGGGCCTGTTCAGGCAAACACGATAACCGGCCTTGCGCCGGTTTCTTTATGGATCAAAGAAAGGTTATTAATGGCTGATCAGGAACCGTATCAAATAACCGCATGACCCAGTTCCTCAACAGAGGTCCCGATCATGCGGCATTACTGCATACGTTACTGTTTGGCAGCGTCACCACCGTGAGCGGCGGCCAGTTTTTTGGCATGCTCCAGATGCCCTTCCAGCGTAGGAAGCGTTGCCTTGGCGAACGCCTTCAACTCTGGATCCTTACCATTCTCGGCTTCTTCCTTGAACAGTTTGATGGTCTGCTCGTGCGCCATAACCTGATTGTTCGCATAGGCTTGGTCAAACGATTTCTCGCGCATTTCCAGAATCAACGCTTTGGCCTGGTCCATCAGCATGGGGTCGTCGGAGACCTCAAGATTCTTGCTCTTTGCAATGCTGCTCAATTTCTCATTGGCTGCGGTGTGATCCTTTACCATCTGTTGGGCAAACGCTTTCACATCTGGTGAAATACCCTTCTCATCCTGGGCAAGCTTTCCGACTTGAACCTCGGCGATGCCTTTGGCAGAGGCATCTTTTACAAAGTCTTCAGCATCAGCGGCAAACGCCACCTGCGAACCCAGCGACAGCGTTACTGCAAGAGCGCTCATACGAAAATAGTTGGTCATTTTCGGTCATCCTTTTTTATGGGCCAGATACGTCGTCGATGACGACACGACTTTTACGACCCCTCTCGAAAATCTGCGTTCAGCCTTTTTGACCGTCGGCCTGCGCGCCGTCAATCAAGTTGCAACTGGTCGGGTGACCTGTCGGTTTTTCGGAACGGGACTATGCCTGCTCTGTCCACAGGCAAGTCACCGGGCGGCAAGCAGCGCGTCCCGAGAGAACAATAAGGACGGCAGGTTCAAGCATGAAGATCGTCGAAGACGTGGTGTCTTATCTACACAATGAAAAGTTGTTACTCGTCACTGCCGAATCCTGCACAGCAGGCGAGATCGTCACGCTGCTGGCACAGATTCCCGGCAGCGGCTCGCGGATCGAGTGCGGCTATGTGGTGTATTCCCCTGAAGCCAAACAGCGAGTACTCGGCGTCAAACCCGAGACCATTGAGCAGTTCAATCTGACCAGTTGCGAGGTGGCTCGGGAGATGGTGAAGGGGGCGCTGCATGAAAGCCCTGCAACTGTGGCTGTCGCGACCACAGGCATCTGCGGTCCTGACGATGTGGACGGCATACCCGCCGGAACCGTCTGCTTCGCCTGGGGTTTTGTGAAGGATGGACAGCAACACATCGTCAGTCGTCAGCATCGCTTTCAGGGAGACAGGGAATCAGTCCAGCATCAGGCGGCGTTATACGCGCTTGAGCACATTCCGGCGTTTCATCGGCAATGCAATTGATTGGACCAGCAAAACGCCACCCATCGGCCGCAGGCAAAAAACGCTGAATTTTCCAAACGGCCCGGCACTCTTTTTTCAATAGAACAACAGAAAGTCTCGTGCGACCGCTTCTCTCGTGACTCTCAACTGCCGAGGTACGATTTTTATGACGTCTCTTCAGCTGATGACAGGTAACACTGTCGTCAAACCGACTGTAGTGGAAGAAGAATCAAAGGCTGTCTATCAGTCCTTGTTGAGTGAGAGCACTGACGAGTCGCGGCACGAGGCAGTCGCTTTTCTTGAGCACTGCCTTGCGATGGCAGACCGGGAAAATTGCGAGCTGCCACCGCAGCCGGAAGCACTCGAACACTGGATCGAGCAGAACGTCGGCCAGGTCGCTGAGCAATACGCGACTTATCTGGAGCAGCGCCGCTCAGGTCAGCCGCGCCGTTTCTTCAAGAACAAAGCCCATGCGATGTATTTCATCCAGCAGGTCGCGCCCACCAAGCTGGTCGATGGCGCCTGGCTGTATGGACTGCTGCCGCATTGGGCGGACTACCGTTTTCACGGTCTGATTCGCACCTACCTCGAAGAGCTGGGCGATGGCGAGCAGGCGCAGAATCATGTGTCGCTGTACCGCAAGCTGCTGGCCGATCTGGACTGCGACACCAACGTACCGCTGCCGGACGAAGCCTACCTGCAAGGCGCTATCCAGCTGGCGTTGGGGCAGTCGGGCGATGAGTTTCTTCCAGAGGTGATTGGCTACAACCTGGGTTATGAACAACTGCCGTTGCACTTGCTGATCACCTCGTTCGAGCTGAACGAGTTGGGCATCGATCCTTACTACTTCACCCTGCACGTGACGATCGACAACGCCAGCACCGGCCATGCGCGCAAAGCTGCGCAGAGCGTCATGGCGCTGTTGCCGATGGGCCAGAAGCGTGACGCGTTCTACCGTCGGGTCGCCAGCGGCTACAAGCTCAATGAGCTGGGCATCGGTTCATCGGCCGTCATTCAGTCGTTCGACCTGGAGCAGGAAGTGATCGCCATGCTCGAGCGCAAACGCACCTTCGGCCAGCACATGCATTCCGACTACTGCCGCCTGGATGGCAAGACCGTCAACGAATGGCTCGCCAGCCCCGATCAGATTCCCGAGTTCCTTAGCGTTCTGGAAAACCGTGGCTGGATCAAGCGCCACGAAGACCCGATCCACAGCCGTTTCTGGCAATTGTTCGAAGGTGTCGGTGCACCGATGTTCGGTGTGTTCAACGGCTACGAAAAACAGCTGGTGCACGATTGGATCGCTGGTGACTGGCTGCCGGACGGCAGCGCCCAGCCCAGCACAGGCAAACGTCTGCCCGAAGCGTTCCGTTCAAGGTTCCGCAACCTGCCGGGCAGCGGCCAGCCTGTTCCTGCACAGGCAAGCGATGCCGCAGCGGACGCCGATCCGGATGTGCGTGAACTGCACCTGAAACTGGAGTCCGTGGCGGCAACCGAGAAGATGCCCGTGCTGATCGAAAGCCTGTCGCCCGCCCGCCATTCGAGCGCCGCAGGTCTGTACGCCACGCGCCTGTTCGTCTCGCACATGGCCGAGCGCATGACGGGAGTCCCAGCATGAGCCTGACCTTGCCGGACCGCATGGCACTGACCACCCTCGCCCAAAAACTGGCGGCGGGCGGTTATCGCTTCATCACCCCGACGCCACTCACTCACCAGCGCGTCAACGAGCGCCCGGAAAATCGCACGGCCCTTTCGCTGCGTGATGTCTTCGGCTGGAGCCGGATCATTCCCGAGTCCATGCTGCCAGCCTCTGAAGCCCAAGGCCTTCTGGAAGCCGGGATTCTGCAGCGTAGCGAGGACGGCTTGAAAAGTCGGGTCAGGTTCTCGAGCCTGGATGATCTGCTTTTGGTGCATTCCGCCTACCCGACCCACGATGAAGATTCGGTATTTTTCGGGCCAGACACGTACCGTTTTGCACAGTCAATCAAGGGCCATCTGCAACGCACATCGCACTCTATAAAACGCGCTGTGGACATCGGGTGCGGAACGGGGGCAGGCGCGTTGCTCATTGCACAGGCTCGTCCTGATACGCAGGTTCACGCGGTGGATATCAACCCCAGAGCCTTGCATTTTGCGCAGGTCAACGCCGCCATCGCGGGCATTGGAAATCTGACGTGCAGCCAAAGCGATATCCTCACCGGCCTGACTGAAAGCTTCGACCTGATCGTGGCCAACCCGCCCTACATGAAAGACACCCAGAAACGTGCCTATCGCCATGGTGGAGATTCGCTGGGCGCGGACCTTTCAGTGCGTATCGTGCACGAATCCATCGACCGCCTCGCCCCCGGCGGTTCGCTGCTGCTGTATACCGGTGTCGCCATGACCGGCGAGCGGGATCCTTTTTTCGAAGCTGTCAAAGACGCTATCGATCACGCCGAACTGACCTGGACGTACCGCGAGCTGGACCCGGATGTGTTCGGAGAAGAGCTGCTTGAAGAAGGTTACGAAGAGGCCGAGCGGATTGCAGCGGTCGAATTGATCGTGACACGTCGAGGCTGAATTAGACTTATCCACAGCCTGAAGCGGTCTTTGGAGCCTTGATATACCCACACGATGCCCGAACCCTGTTCGGGCATCGTGCTTTCAGGGCATCGAAAATCGTGGACGAACGGTCGCCAAATGTTATGTTATAACACTAGCACCTTTCTCAAACGCAGTTTCCCTGAGCGACCCGCCTCCATGATCCGCTCCTTTTCACGATCCAGAACCGCAGCCGCCAGCCTGTGTCTGCTGGCAGGCAGCAGCGCCGCTTACAGCAACGCTTCAGAACAGATAGAGCTTGCTCCGTCCATGATCAGATCCACCGCCAACGGGCAAGAAAGTAACGCTCTGGACGCCGTGACCGGTGCCGGATCACGCCTGCAACTGACAGCCTTGCAGACTCCGGCAAGCACCAGTTCGCTTGATGGCGATGAGGTGCGCAGCCGGGGCGACGCCAACGTGCAGCAAGCCGTGGCTCGCAGCCCGGGCATCACCGCTATCGGTACACCGGGTGATGGCGGCACAGCGTTGTCAGCTCGAGGTTTTACGGGACAGGGATCGGTAATGCAGCTGTATGACGGCAGCCGCATGTACAGCGCCATGGGCACTGTCACGATGCCGGTCGATACGTGGGCAATCGATCGCATCGAAGTACTGCGCGGCCCGGCTTCGGTGCTCTACGGCGAAGGCGCGACGGGGGCGGTGATCAACGTCATTCCCAAGAAGCCCTTCGAAGGCGAGATCCAGAACCACCTTCGCCTGGGCTACGGTTCTTACGACAGCCGCCAGGCAGCACTCGACAGCGGCGGCTCGTTGTCCGATCAGGTGAGCTACCGCTTGAACATCAACCAGCTGAACAGCAACGGCTGGGTGGATCGCGGCGATTCGGCCAGCACTTTCTTCAGCGGCGCACTGCGCTGGCAGGCCAGTGACACCCTGTCCTATACCCTCGCCCACGACGGCGGCAGACAGCGCCCGATGAATTATTTTGGCGTGCCGATGATCAACGGCCGTTACCACGAAGGCCTGCGGGACAAGAACTACAACATCCAGAATGACGTGCAACGCTACGACGATCAGTGGACGCGACTGACCACTGACTGGCAGATTTCCGATCAGGTGACGTCGTCCAACGAGCTGTATTACCTGACGTCGCACCGACGCTGGCAGAACGCTGAAAACTACAACTGGGATGCCGCCACACAGGAACTGTCGCGCAGCGGCTATTTCAGTATCAAACACAATCAGGAACAGGTGGGCGATCGCCAGACCTTCACGTTCAAGCACAGCCTGGCCGGCCTTGAAAGTCAGAGCGTGCTGGGCATGGACGTCAACCGTATCCGCTTCAAGCTGACCAACAATTCGCCGTATGACGACGTAAACCCGGCCGGCGATCCGATCGACATCGAAAACCCCGCGTCCGGTCGCTTCCAGAGCGCTTCGCCCTACTCCGAGCTGTTCAAAAGTACGACTCGGCAACTGTCGGTCTTCGGCGAAAACCGCACCCTGCTGACCGATCAGTTATCGATCATCACAGGCGTACGGCGCGACTACGTGAATATCGAGCGCAACGCGTTGCGTGACGACAGTCGAACCGAAAAGGACCTGATCGGCAACAACTGGAAAGTCGGCCTGGTCTACGCACTGACCCCGACCAGTTCGACCTACGCGCAATACTCGACCAGCACCGACGGCGTCGGCAGCTTGGTTTCACTCAATCCGGGCCAGCAACAATTCGATCTGGCGACCGCCCGGCAATCGGAAATCGGCTTCAAACAGGCGCTGTGGGATGAGCGTCTGGAATGGACGCTGGCCGCCTACCACATCGTCAAGAAGAAGCTGCTCACCACCGATGCCGGCAATCCTGATCTCACCCAACAGGTAGGCCAGCAGTCTTCCAACGGACTGGAAGCGAGCCTGAAGCTGCAGTTGCCGCAGGACTGGACGCTGACCGCCAACGCAGCTTTCGTGCGGGCTCGCTACGATCAGTTTGATCAGAGCGTTGCGGGTGTGGCCGTGTCGCGTGACGGCAACACTCCGGTCGATGTGCCGAAACGCACGGCCAACCTCTGGCTCGACAAACAGCTCAGTAGCGCGCTGCAGATCGGCGGCGGGCTGCGCTATGTCGACAGCCGTTACGCCGATATCGCCAACACCCGTGAGCTGCCCGCCTACACCGTGGCTGACGCGAGTCTTTCGTGGAAAGCGCTGCGCACTACCACGCTGGGTCTGCAGGTGCGCAATCTGTTCGACCGTCAGTACGCGGCCAGTCAGTACAACGAGGGCCAGCAATGGATCCTCGGGGAGCCGCGCGCTCTGTACGTCACTGCGGACATGAGTTTCTGATGCTTACCCTGAAGAACCTGGCCTGGGCGCCGGAACAAGCGTCTGTCTGCGACCACGAACATTTCGCCCTCAAGGACATCGACCTGCAGATTGCCGCAGGCGAGTTCGTGGGGCTGATCGGTCCCAATGGAAGCGGCAAGACCAGTCTGCTGCGCTGCGCGTTCCGCTACAGCCGTCCGCACAGCGGCAGCGTCACGCTGACCAACCATGACATCTGGAGCCGCAGCCCGCGCTGGTGCGCGCAGCATGTAGCGGTGGTTGCCCAGGAGTTTCCCGACGCCTTCGGCCTGACGCTGCTGGATGTCACGACGATGGGGCGCGCACCTCATCAGGGGTTTTTCGCAGCGGACAGTGCCGAAGACCGCGCCATCGTTCAGCAAGCGCTTAAAGCCGTCGGGCTGGAAGGTTATGAACAGCACCGCTTCGACACGCTGTCCGGCGGCGAAAAGCAACGTTGCCTGCTGGCCCGTGCACTGGTCCAGCAACCGCAATTGATGGTGCTGGACGAGCCGACCAACCACCTCGATCCGCGTCATCAGCTCGAACTGCTGGGGCTGGTCAGGCAGCTTGGCGTGGCAACGCTGGCCAGCATTCATGACCTGAACCTGGCGGCGGCATTCTGCGACCGGTTGTATGTCGTGCATCACGGTCGGCTGGTTGCCCAGGGCACGCCTTGGGACGTACTGACCCCGGACCTGCTGCTCTGCGTATTCGGCGCCAAGGCGCTGGTCGATTGTCATCCCCTGCGTGATTACCCACGCATCACCTGGATTCCCTGAAATGAAGCCTTTGTTGACTTGGCTGACCCTGGCCGCACTAACGATCAGCCCGATGGTGCACGCCCAAGCCACGAACTATCCGGTCACCGTGCAGAGCTGCGACCGCTCGGTGACATTCAACGCTGCGCCGCAACGCGCGGTCAGCAACGACGTCAACCTCACCAAAATGATGGTTGCGCTGGGCCTGCAATCTCACATGGTGGGCTACAGCGGCATCACCGGATGGAACAAACCCGATCCCGCGCTGCTGCACGATCTGGGCACGCTGCCCGAGTTGTCCAGCAAATACCCGTCCGTGGAAAACCTGCTCAGCGCCAACGCCGATTTCTATTTCGCTGGCTGGAACTACGGCATGCGGGTCGGCGGCGACGTCACGCCGCAGAGCCTGGCTACGCTGGGCATTCAGACCTACGAGCTGACTGAATCCTGCGCGCAGATCATGCCTCGCGCCGAAGCGACGCTGGATGACGTGTACAACGATCTGCTCAATCTGGGTCGCATATTCAATGTGCAGGACCGGGCACAAGCATTAGTGGCCGACATGCAGAACCGGGTGAGCCGGGTCCATGAGCAACTGGCAGACAAAGCGCCTTCACGAGTCTTTCTGTACGACAGCGGCGAAGACCGGCCCATGACTGCCGGGCGTCTGGCCATTCCGCAAGCGCTGATCAGCGCAGCGGGCGGACGCAATGTCATGGGCGACGTCGCAGCCAGCTGGACTCACGTGAACTGGGAGTCGGTGGTGCAGAGCAATCCCGAAATCATCGTGATCGTCGACTATGGCGAAGTCAGCGCCGCACAGAAGCGGCAATTTCTGGAAAACAACCCGGCCCTGCAATCCGTCGATGCGGTTCGCAACAAACGCTACGTCGTATTGCCCTACGTCGCCGTCACACCGGGCATCGATAACGTGGCAGCCATCGAGACTCTGGCGGCGGCCTTTCACGACGTGGCGCGATGACTCTGTCGCAGTGGCTCACGGAACGGCGGAGCCGCTACACCGGGTTGCTGATCGCTCTCACAATTGTGCTGCTGATCTCGTGCCTGGTGTCTGTCACCTTCGGCGCAGCGCCTGTGCCGCTGGAGCAGGTCATCGGCATCCTGACGCTCAAACTGTCAGGCGCCGGTCATGAGCCACACCTCTGGACAGCGGGACAGGAAACCATCGTCTGGCTGATCCGCATGCCGCGTGTGTTGCTGGGCGCTCTGGCAGGCGCAGGTCTGGCGCTCATAGGCTGCGTGCTGCAAGCCGTGACCCGCAACCCGCTGGCCGATCCGCATCTGCTGGGAGCCACCTCGGGCGCCACACTCGGCGCCGTGATTGTGGTCATGCACGTCGGCGAAATCCTCGGCATGCTGACCTTGCCACTCGCCGCGTTCGCAGGCTCGCTCGCTAGCCTGATCCTGGTGCTGTCGCTGTCCAGCCGCAACGGCCGCCTCGACAGCCAGCGCCTGCTGTTGAGCGGCGTCGCCGTGTCGTTCGTCATGATGGCCATCGCCAACCTGCTGCTGTTTCTGGGCGATCACCGCGCCAGCTCTTCCGTGCTGTTCTGGATGCTGGGCGGCCTTGGCCTTGCTCGCTGGGAACTGCTGCCAGTGCCACTGGTGACCGTGCTGGCAGGCTGGATATTGCTGCAGGGACTCGGGCGCGCGTTGAACGCCCTGATGGCAGGCGATCAGACCGCCGTGAGCCTGGGCCTGCAAGTGAGCAACGTCCGGTTGCTGGTGTTCCTGATCGCCTCGCTCATGACCGGCGTACTCGTCGCCCTGTGCGGCTCCATCGGCTTCGTCGGCCTGATGGTGCCGCACATCGCCAGACGCCTCGTGGGCTCGGAACACCGGCGGTTGCTGCCGGTTGCGACGCTGTTGGGCGCGTTGCTGATGGTCTGGGTGGACGTGGTATCGCGCACGTTGATTGCGCCTGAAGATCTGCCCATCGGGATTTCGACGGCGTTGCTGGGTGGGCTGTTTTTTATTTTCATGATGAGGCGGGGGTGAGGCAGCGGCTCATCAAAAGGGCTGAGACGATTCCACCTCATTACCGCAAGCGTGCTGCATTGTTTAAAGATGAGTCGATGAACCAATAACAGAATAAGTCTGACTATCTGGCAACACCACGACTTAATGACGCTCACGCCAGAGCCCGTTCAGGTCTCATCAGGTGCTCGGCTAGTTCCTAGCCAAAGGCCACTACTTAATAAGCCTCACTAATACCGCCCATCAGAACTGAGAATTGGTCAGTGCGCGTCCGGCTGGGTAACACTGAAAAAAAGAGGAACCTGTCTGATGAATGTAGTGACTGCTTTTGCTCTAAGTCTGGCCGCCGGTTTTGCAGTTCCGTTACAGGCGGGGACCAATGCAAGATTGGGCGTCGCCTTGGGACATCCTTTGTTGGCGACCACTGTTTCATTGATCGTCAGTCTGATCGCCGTGGTTGGCGTGATGTTGATTTTCAAGGTTCAGCGTCCGAGCCTGATGGCGCTGCAAGGTACGCCCTGGTGGGCCTGGCTGGGCGGAATAGCCGGCGTTTTCTACATAACAACTGCCCTGTTGATGGCGCCAAGAATGGGCACGCTCAACTTCATGATGGCGGTCATTGTCGGGCAATTGATTATCTCGTTGGTGATTGATTACTTCGGACTGGTGGGCCTGCCACGACAGCCTGTCAGTGGACAGAGAGTGATCGGTGCGCTGGTGGTTATTGCAGGTTTCCTGATCACCATTAGAAGTTAGTTAGACGGTCTGGATTCAACATGACAGAGGAAGTTAGTAATGCCTGCTCAATCCGCAACTTATGATTCCATTGGTGAACGTTTCGAAGCTTTTACCGACAGCGCTTCACAACGCTCGGTTGAAACTGAAACCTTTTTTCACATGGTCGGCGATATCAAAGGCAAGTCCGTACTAAACCGGACCTGCGTCTGCGCCCGACTCACCTGGCAGGGTCTCCATGAGACGCCACCTGTTCGACCTGTTCGCGTAGCCACTTATGGGCAGGGTCTTCGTTGAAGCGGTGGTGCCAGATCTGCACGAACGGAAACGGCGGTATGGCCAGCGGCGGGCTGAGCTTGATCAGCGTGTCGTCCACCTCCGCCTCATCCAGCGTGCGGGTGGCGACGGTGAGGATCAAATCGGTCTGGCTGATCATCCGGGGGGCCGTACGCCAGTGCGGCACGCTGACAGCGATGCGGCGATGCAGACCCTGAGCACGCAACAGGTTATCGATCTCGCCGATGCTTCCATTCATGGACACGGAAATGTGTGGACGCATCAGGTAACTGTCCAGGTCGAGCACGCCATTGGATGGCAGCGTCTTGCGATCAAGCAGGCACGAGAATGTCTCTTCGAACAGCGTGGACTGGGCGATGTCGGCGGGCAGACCGGGAAACACGCCAAGCGCCAGATCGATCTTGCCCTGAGTGACCTGCTCAAGCATGCCGGGGCGGCTGCCCTGCGTCACGACGACGGTGGTGTTGGGAGCCTGTTTGCGAATGCGCACCAGCAGCCTGGGCAACACGATGGCTGCACCGTAGTCGGACATTGCCAGATTGAAGGTACGTTGCGAGCTGGCAGGTTCGAAGGCAATGGAGTTGCCGAACAGGGTCTCGATCTGGCTCAGCACTTCCTTGACGGGCATCTGGATGTTGAGCGCCAGCGCGCTCAGGTAAACCTCGTTGCCCTTCCTGATCAGGATCGGGTCGTCGAGCAGGCTGCGCAGTTTGCTCAGGGAGTGGCTGATTGCAGGCTGACTCAGGTGCAGACGCTCACCCGTGCGGGTGACGTGCTTTTCTGTCAGCAAGGCATCAAGCACCACCAACAGATTCAAATCGATGTTACGCAACAAGACATTCACCATCCATGGCCTTCCAAACCCGAGGGGTTTCTTTGTCTCAAAAAAGGAGAGCGACACATGCCACGACTCAACAGGATCATTGAGACAGCGCTCTATGTGAAAGATCTTACAGAAGCCAAGAATTTTTACTACAACACGCTCGACCTTGAAGTCATGGTGGAAAGCAGTGTACTGGTCGCCCTGAACGTCGGAGGTCTGAACACGCTGCTGCTGTTCAAACGCGGTGCCTCGCTGGAAACCAAACACTTGAGCGGTGGGGAAATTCCGCCACACGATGCGAGCGGACGCATACACGTGTGCTTTGCTATAGACGCCCGGGAGATGGACGCCTGGGTGGAACGTCTCGATCAGGCTGACGTGCCCATAGAGGGCCGTACGGAATGGCCAAAGGGCGGATCGAGCATCTACTTCCGCGATCCGGACGAGAACCTGATCGAGCTTCTGACCCCTGGCTGCTGGCCAATCTACTGAACCATTGAGTCAAGGATGAACGTTGATGATTTACGTCGGTGCAGTGAAGCGCCATCCCTACGTGCTGATCGCCCTCAGCGGTAGCACATCCGCCCAAGACATCGTAAGCGCCTCACGCATCCGCCTGTGTACCATCCTGATGACCACAGCCGCAATGGTCGTGGGCCTTATCCCATTGCTGTTCGCATCAGGCGCTGGCGCCAACAGCCGCTTCGGCCTGGG
Organism: Pseudomonas sp. AC016; assembly: GCF_979253365.1. Classification (NCBI taxonomy): domain Bacteria; kingdom Pseudomonadati; phylum Pseudomonadota; class Gammaproteobacteria; order Pseudomonadales; family Pseudomonadaceae; genus Pseudomonas; species Pseudomonas sp. AC016. The sequence continues at coordinate 3,246,432 of NZ_CEEDCC010000001.1, read as the reverse complement.
TCTGGTGATCGTCATCGGCATGATGACAGGGACCTTGTTCACGCTGTTTGTGCTGCCTGCGATTTATACGGTGTTGTCGCAGAAGGGCAGATCGGTGGGCGAGGGAGCTGCGGGTGAATTGAGTAGGGTGTGATTTTTTGGAGCGGGGGGAAGTTGGCGCCTTCCTTTGGCTGGCTGCTGTTGCGACGCCAGAAAAGCCCGCAGTTTATCGTCCGGCAACGCGAGCTGGCGGCCGAGCCTCCCGGTACCTATTTGTTGCACCCATGCTCAGCGGCTTTCTTGAGATAGCGGAGTCTTTCCTGTCCATCGTTTTTCCTCGACATTTGAGTTGCATAGCTCATATAGAAATTGGCGCGAAAGCTTCTCTCGTCGATCCAGACAATCGGGTTGCTGCGAGAGCGACTGCCCTTATCGCAACTTGGCCTCATCGCGGGTTGTGGGTAATACTTGCCGTACAGCGTTTCATCGTCAGGTAAAGCATCGACGAGCGCCCGGAATTCAGGTGTTTTAACCTCATCGAAGCAGTACGAAAGCATCTGCAAGCCTGCCGGGGTAAAACTCTGGCTAAAGCTAGACCTGAGGAGGGTGCAGACTTTCTCGGCAGCCTGCTGGCCAGATTCGAAATTCGAGACCATCACGGCCAGTCGATACTGTGCAGCCGGGTTGAGTTCCTCGGCAGAACGCGTGAGCAAAGGCAATGCTTCTTTTAGAAGTCCCTGGAGCTCGGTTTTCACTTCCTCTCTTTTTTGATCCGGGAATTTTTCGTTGGCGGACAACTCGTCCCGGACACTGAATATTTCATTGTTCAGCTCATCAATCTTTTCCAGAGAAGGTAACGCTTTGAAGTAGAGCGATTCGCCTTCGGCGGACAGATTGAGTTCGGCAGCGTTTGTGATCGCTGAGAACATACAGACAGTCGCTAGAAAAGCTTTGAGGAAAATGCTTACCACTGGGGAACGTCCATTTTCATTTTCGTTGGGATTGCGACTCTAGCTGCAACCCTGTGTAAGTTGCTCAGCCGAGCAGTCGAGAATTGGGCATGGGAGGACGCGAAACAGAACACGTCCTCAGCCCTTTTTTTGCTGCTGGGCCTACCTTCAGGCTGCCACGCTGAGAGACCGGTGCCGTAATACATCCAGTAGAACAACACCCGATGACAACTACACAGATTCCCGGCGCGCCGATAAGCGGAAAGCCCAAAAATAGTGGAGGCACGGCCATTTTCGGTTAATATTTTCTGAGCGTTCGACGCATATTTTAAGAAAATCTTGGCTCGGTTAAGAAAATCTGGTCAGAGACAGGGGAAAACAATGGGGAATCTGGTGGGTTACGCCCATTTGATCAATGTGATGGGCCTGAAAGCTATCGGGGTCAAGAAACCTGCACTCGTTCAACCAGTCACACGCATTGAGCGGATCAGCGGCGCGCTTGCAGTGCCGCAGGCGGTTGCACCGGAGGCTGGGGATTTTCTCGCCCACATCATCTTTGCGCTCAAACATGAGGGCGTCAACCTCTCTATTTTGGCGCAGGCTCTGCCTCGTATTGATGGTCGACTACTTGTCGAGGCCATAACTCAATCTCCCAGCAGCGGCTATCTCCGCAAAGTCTGCTTCCTCTGGGAAGCCTATTCAGATCTTTTACTCGACTACACGGACAAGCCTCGGGGTCCCGGCGTCCTGCTGTTTGATCCTGAGCGGTACATCACGGGCCCATCTGTGCGAAACAACCGCTGGCGCGTGGACTTCAATGGGCTAGGGACGCTCCAATATTGCGCGACGGTAGAACGCACGCCTGAGGTCCAGGCCTTGCTTGAATACGACATTCTAGGGCGTTCGAAAGAGTTCATTGCTTCCTTGCCTAAGGAAATGATGGATCGCGCCATCAACTGGGCTTACCTGAGCGAAACAGATTCCTCATTTGCGATTGAAAAGGAAGCACCAAGCCAGCAGAAGTCAGAACGTTTTGTTCAATTACTGCGCCAGGCACATGACCGCCAGCCGCTCACCGAAGACTACTTGGTCTCTCTGCAAAACAATGCAATTTCCCAACAACTCGAATGGGCGGTGGCCTTCCGGCATGAACAAAACCATCTGACCAACTCCTTTCGAGGAGCGGCGGGGGTCACCTATATACCCCCTCCTCCAGATATTTGCCGGGAGCTGATGGTCGAACTCATGGCCTTCGCAAACCGTGCTCCCTTGGAGCTTGACCCGCTGGTGGCCGCCGGCATTGCCTCATTCGGATTTGTCTTCTTGCACCCCTTCATGGATGGGAATGGGCGACTGTCGCGCTTCTTGATACACCAGGCATTGTGCTGCAGCGGTGCGCTGGAGAACGGTTTGTTACTTCCTGTCTCCGTCGCCATGAAACGAGAGGAGCAACGCTATTTAGAAGCTCTGCAGAGCTTCTCGAAACCTGCACGGCAATTCTGGGACGTTCGTTGGATCGATGCCGACAACATGTCGCTTAACTTCACCGGCGACCCAAGCCTATATCGCTACTGGGATGCGACTGAGTGTGTGGCCTTCACGCTGGAAATGGCCAAGCGGGCATTGGAAGTCGAACTGAGGGAAGAAACCGAGTATCTGCAACGATACGACACGTTGCTCAAGGTGGTTAATGACAACTACGACGTGCGCGGTAGCCTCTTGAGTAAGCTGATTATGCAGTGCTTAGATCAGAATGGGGTCGTATCAAAGGGTCGGCGGAAGCAATACAACGGGTATATCCAAGAGGAAGTTTTCGACTTCCTTGAAGGTCACGCCCAGGCCCTACTGGCAGAAGCTTACGCAGAGTCTGACGACGAATAGTCCAGCGACCAGTTGACCACTACAAAGCGAAGCCGCTAATCCGAACCAACGGCTTGGTCCAGAAACAGAAAACCCCCGTATTTTCGGGGGGTTTTCGAGCTGTTTCAAACTTTAATAGGTTGTGTCAATCTTTATTCTGAACAGCCACCTGATGTCCGGCTTCTGTAGATAACTACTCCACCGTCACCGACTTCGCCAGATTCCGCGGCTGATCCACATCCGTGCCCTTCAACACTGCCACGTAGTACGAAAGCAGTTGCAGCGGAATGGTGTACAGAATCGGTGCCAGGGCATCGATGATGTGTGGCATGGCGACAACGTGGGTGCCTTCGCCGTTTTTCATGCCGGCCTGTTCGTCAGCGAATACCACCAGCTCTCCACCGCGTGCACGGACTTCCTGCAGGTTGGATTTGAGCTTTTCCAGCAGTTCGTTGTTCGGCGCGACGGTGACCACGGGCATATCGGCGTCGACCAGCGCCAGCGGGCCGTGTTTGAGTTCGCCGGCCGGGTAGGCTTCGGCGTGGATGTAGGAGATTTCCTTGAGCTTAAGCGCGCCTTCCATGGCGACCGGAAATTGCGCGCCGCGACCGAGGAACAGGGTGTGGTGCTTCTCGGCGAACAGTTCGGCGACTTTCTCGACGGTGGTGTCCATCGCCAGTGCTTCGCCCAGGCGGGTTGGCAGACGGCGCAGTTCGTCGACCAGTTGCGCTTCGACGCCCTCTTCCAACGTGCCTTTGACCTGGCCCAGCGACAGGGTCAGCAGCAGCAAGGCGACCAACTGGGTGGTGAATGCCTTGGTGGACGCTACGCCGATTTCCGGTCCGGCCTGGGTGAGCAGGGTCAGGTCGGATTCGCGCACCAGCGAGCTGATGCCCACGTTGCAGATCGCGAGGCTGGCGAGGAAGCCCAGCTCCTTGGCATTGCGCAGGGCAGCCAGGGTGTCGGCGGTTTCGCCGGACTGGGAGATCGAGACGAACAGGGTGTCCGGCTGGACCACGACCTTGCGGTAGCGGAATTCGCTGGCGACTTCGACCTGACACGGAATCCCGGCCAGTCCTTCAAGCCAGTAACGCGCAACCATACCGGCGTGGTAGCTGGTGCCGCATGCCACGATCTGCACGTTGCGCACCTTGGCGAACAGCTCGGCAGCCTGTGGACCAAAGGCATGGACCAGCACCTGCTGCTGGCCGAGGCGACCTTCAAGCGTGCGCTGCACGACCTTGGGCTGCTCGTGGATTTCCTTGAGCATGAAGTGGCGGTACTCGCCTTTGTCAGCGGCTTCGGCACCTTCGTGGTATTGCACGACTTCACGCTCGACCGGCAGACCGTCGACGCTCCAGATCTGCACGCTGTCGCGACGGATCTCGGCGATATCGCCCTCTTCCAGGTACATGAAACGGTCAGTGACCTGACGCAGTGCGAGCTGGTCGGAGGCGAGGAAGTTCTCGCCCAGACCCATGCCGATCACCAGCGGACTGCCGCTGCGTGCCGCCAGCAGACGGTCCGGTTGTGCAGCGCTGATCACTGCCAGTCCGTAGGCACCGTGCAGTTCCTTGACCGCAGCTTTCAGGGCCGCCGCCAGATCGGGCGTGTCCTTGAGTTTGTGGTGCAGCAGGTGAACGATGACTTCGGTGTCGGTATCGGACGAGAACACGTAGCCCAGAGCCTTGAGCTGTTCACGCAGGGCTTCATGGTTTTCGATGATGCCGTTGTGGACCACTGCCAGCTCGTTGGCCGAGAAATGTGGATGGGCGTTACGCTCGCACGGCGCACCGTGGGTGGCCCAGCGGGTGTGGGCGATGCCCAGACGACCCACCAGAGGCTCGCCAGCCAGTGCCTGCTCGAGTTCGCTGACCTTGCCCGAGCGACGGCGACGCTCAAGCGTGCCTTCATTGCTGAAGACGGCCACGCCCGCGCTGTCATAGCCCCGGTATTCAAGACGCTTCAGGCCTTCGAGCAAAATGGCCGTGATATTACGTTCGGCGACTGCGCCAACGATTCCACACATGGTTCTCTCCTAGCTGACAGCGGCACAAATCAGATTGATGCCGCGGGCCTGTATCTGGTCGCGCGCCTCGGTGGGCAGACGATCATCGGTAATAAGGGTGTGGATACTGCTCCAGGGCAGCTCCAGATTGGGAATCTTGCGGCCGACCTTGTCGGCTTCGACCATCACGACGACTTCCCGGGCAACTTCAGCCATGACGCGGCTCAGGCCCAGCAATTCGTTGAAGGTCGTGGTGCCACGGATCAGATCGATACCGTCGGCACCGATGAACAATTGATCAAAATCGTAGGAGCGCAGCACCTGTTCGGCGACTTGCCCCTGAAAGGATTCGGAATGCGGATCCCACGTCCCGCCAGTCATCAGCAGGACGGGTTCCTGTTCCAGTTCGGTCAGTGCGCGTGCGACGTGCAGCGAGTTGGTCATGACCACAAGGCCAGGCTGCGCGCCCAGTTCAGGGATCATCGCTGCGGTGGTGCTACCGCTGTCGACGATGATTCGGGCGTGCTCGCGAATGCGGGTGACGGCAGCGCGTGCGATTGCCTGTTTGTATTTGGAGACAGGTTGAGCACCTTCGCTGATCAGTTCGTGCGGCAAGGTGACTGCACCGCCATAGCGGCGAAGTAGTAGACCGTTGGTTTCGAGCGCGGCCAGATCCTTTCGAATCGTAACTTCTGAAGTTTCAAAGCGCTTTGCCAGATCGTCCACACTGACCTCACCCTGCTGGCTCAGCAGGGCAAGAATGTTGTGACGACGTTGGGGTGTATTGCGCTTCGACATGACAACCTTAAGTTTCGATTCGAAAGATAACGAAGGCAATCAAAACCTATTTGGAGGGATTGGTCAAGGGTCGTAGCGGTTTACTGTGGCATTCGGCATGTGGAGCAATTACCGATAAACAGAGTCGTGGGAGGCGCCACTATGTCTTCGACGTAGCGCTGTCGCGCAGCAAACACCGGACCGTAGGAGCGCGCTTGCCCGCGATTGCGTCATGTCAGTCGCTGATTTTCTGTCTGTAAGATCTTATCGTCGGATTGCCGCCCAGACCAAGCGCGCTCCTACAAAAAATCGAGTTTCTTCAGTAAGTTAAAGGTTGTTTGATAAGAGGCGGCTTGCGGGCGATGCATTCTTTCAGGCGACCTTGTCAGTGACTGAACTGACGCTATCGCCGGCAAGCCGCCTCCCACGGCCTGTGGATAACTAGTCTTTCCTGATCTTGACCGGCCGCTTCCAGCCGTCGATGTTGCGCTGGCGGGCTCGGCCGACGGCCAACTGGGACTTATCCACATTCTGAGTGATTGTTGATCCAGCCGCCGTATTAGAGCCGCTCCCGATATCCACAGGCGCAATCAGAGAGTTGTTTGAGCCAATAAAGACGTCTTCGCCAATAGTGGTCTGGTGTTTGTTCGCACCGTCGTAATTGACGGTGATGGTGCCCGCGCCGATGTTTGTGCGAGCGCCGATGACCGTGTCACCCAGATACGTCAGGTGCCCGGCTTTCACGCCTTCACCCAGCACGGCATTCTTCAGCTCAACAAAGTTACCCACATGCGCCTTGGCGCCCAACACGCTGCCAGGACGCAGACGCGCGAAAGGTCCGGCATCGCTGCCCTCGCCCAGAATCGCGCCTTCGATGTGGCTGTTGGCTTTCACCACGACACCTTTGCGCAAGGTGCTGTCCTTGATGACGCAGTTCGGACCGATGATCACGTCATCCTCGATCACGACCTTGCCTTCCAGTACCACGTTGATGTCGATCAGCACATCACGACCGACGCTGACTTCACCGCGCACGTCAAAGCGTGCAGGGTCGCGCAGGGTGACGCCAGCGGCCATCAGACGGTGGCCTTCGCGCAACTGGTAATGACGCTCAAGCTCGGAAAGCTGCTTGCGGTCGTTGGCGCCCTGCACTTCCATGGCGTCGTACGGCTGTTCCGTCGCAACCACCAGGCCATCGTTCACGGCCATGGCGATCACATCGGTCAGGTAGTACTCGCCCTGCGCGTTGTTGTTCGAAAGACGCCCCAGCCACTCGGCCAGACGCTTGCCGGGTACCGCCAGGATGCCGGTGTTGCCTTCGGTGATCGCCTTCTGAGCGTCGGTTGCATCCTTATGCTCGACGATAGCAGCCACCCGGCCTTGCTCGTCGCGCACAATACGGCCATAGCCGGTCGGATCCTTCAGGGTGACGGTCAACAGACCCAACTGCTCAGGGCTAACCAGTTTGAGCAGACGCTGCAGCGTGTCGACTTCAATCAGGGGCACGTCGCCGTAGAGGATCAGGACCGTTTCCGCCGTCAGTGCAGGCACGGCCTGAGCCACGGCATGGCCTGTGCCGAGTTGCTTGTCCTGCATCACGAAATTCAGATCATCAGCCGCCAGACGCTCGCGCACCACATCCGCGCCGTGGCCGATCACTACATGGATGCCGCTTGGGGATAACTGGCGGGCACTGTGGATAACATGGCCCAGCATGGAATTGCCCGCAACGGGGTGAAGTACCTTCGGCAGGGCCGAACGCATCCGGGTACCTTGGCCAGCAGCAAGAATGACAATATCGAGAGACATGAGGACTACCAACTGAGCGGCGCGGCAATCATAGCCAGCGGCCGGGGACGGGCTTATTCGGAAAAAGAAAAAGGGTAGCCGAGGCTACCCTTTTTCTCAATCGCGCATGAAGCAGCGGGGTTAGCCGCCGAACTTCTTGCGAATTTGCTGAACGGTACGCAGCTGGGCTGCGGCCTCGGCCAGACGAGCAGTTGCAGATCCGTAGTCGAAGTCTGCGCCTTTCTCGTTCAGGGCCTTCTCTGCAGCCTTTACAGCTGCTTGAGCGGAGGCTTCGTCCAGGTCGGCAGCACGTTGCACAGTATCGGCAAGCACCTTGACCATGTTCGGCTGAACCTCAAGGAAACCACCGGAGATGTAGAACACCTCGGCTTCCCCACCCTGCTTGATCAAGCGGATCGGGCCCGGCTTCAGATCAGTGATCAGCGGCGCGTGGCCTGGAGCGATACCGATATCACCCAGGTTACCGTGCGCAATCACCATCTCGACCAGACCGGAGAAGATTTCCCCTTCCGCGCTGACGATGTCGCAATGGACTGTCATAGCCATTTGCTTGCCTCAACCTGATTAGCGCCCGTTTCCGGGCGCCGGGATTACAGTTTCTTGGCTTTCTCGATCGCTTCTTCGATGCCGCCAACCATGTAGAACGCTTGTTCTGGCAGGTGGTCGTAGTCACCGTTGAGGATGCCTTTGAAGCCAGCAATGGTGTCTTTCAGGGAAACGTATTTACCCGAAGCACCGGTGAAGACTTCTGCCACGAAGAAAGGCTGGGACAGGAAGCGCTGGATCTTACGAGCACGGTTAACCAACTGCTTGTCGGTCTCCGACAGCTCGTCCATACCCAGGATCGCGATGATGTCTTTCAGCTCTTTGTAACGCTGCAACACGTACTGAACGCCGCGAGCGGTGTCGTAGTGTTCCTGGCCGATAACGTTCGGGTCCAGCTGGCGCGAAGTCGAGTCGAGTGGATCGACCGCCGGGTAGATACCCAGGGAGGCGATGTCACGGGACAGTACGACGGTTGCGTCCAAGTGGGCAAACGTGGTCGCTGGCGACGGGTCGGTCAAGTCGTCCGCTGGTACGTATACCGCCTGGATCGAGGTGATCGAACCGTTCTTGGTCGAAGTGATGCGCTCTTGCAGAGTACCCATCTCTTCGGCCAGAGTCGGCTGGTAACCTACTGCGGAAGGCATACGGCCCAGCAGTGCGGATACTTCAGTACCGGCCAGTGTGTAACGGTAGATGTTGTCGACGAACAGCAGAACGTCGTTACCTTCGTCACGGAACTTCTCGGCCATGGTCAGGCCGGTCAGGGCTACGCGCAGACGGTTACCCGGCGGCTCGTTCATCTGGCCGTAGACCAGAGCAACCTTGTCCAGAACGTTGGAATCCTTCATCTCGTGGTAGAAGTCGTTACCCTCACGAGTACGCTCACCCACACCGGCGAACACGGAATAACCGCTGTGCTCGATGGCGATGTTACGGATCAGTTCCATCATGTTTACGGTCTTGCCGACACCGGCACCACCGAACAGACCGACTTTACCGCCTTTGGCGAACGGGCAGACCAGGTCGATAACCTTGATGCCTGTTTCCAGCAGATCGTTGCCGCCCGCTTGCTCAGCGAAGGTTGGCGCAGGACGGTGAATGCCCCAGCGTTCTTCGGTGGCGATCGGACCGGCTTCGTCAATCGGGTTGCCCAGTACGTCCATGATCCGGCCCAGAGTCGCTTTACCGACCGGTACGGAGATGGCTGCGCCAGAGTCTGTTACTTCCAGACCACGCTTCAAGCCCTCGGTGGAGCCCATCGCAATGGTACGAACCACGCCGTCGCCCAGCTGCTGCTGAACTTCCAGGGTGGTTTCTGCCGCGCTCTGTACTTTCAGCGCGTTGTAGATACTCGGTACGCTATCGCGTGGAAATTCCACGTCGATCACGGCGCCGATGATTTGAACGATACGTCCGCTACTCATTAGCTGGTTCCTCTAATATTTGAACCGTTAAACCGCGGCAGCGCCGCCGACGATTTCCGAGATCTCTTGGGTGATCGCTGCCTGACGCGCCTTGTTGTAGATCAGCTGCAAATCGCTGATCAGATCACCGGCGTTGTCGGTGGCGTTCTTCATTGCAATCATCCGCGCCGCTTGTTCAGCTGCGTTGTTCTCGACCACCGCCTGGTACACCTGCGACTCAACGTAGCGAACCATCAAGCCATCGAGCAGCTCTTTGGCATCGGGTTCGTAGAGATAGTCCCAGTGGTGCTTGAGTTCCTGATCCGGGGTTGCCACCAGCGGAATCAACTGCTCCACCGTTGGCTGTTGCGTCATGGTGTTGATGAACTTGTTGGATACCACGGACAGGCGATCAATACGGCCATCCAGGTAGGCATCCAGCATCACCTTGACGCTGCCGATCAAATCATTGATCGACGGCTCTTCGCCCAGGTGGCTGATTGCAGCGACGACGTTACCGCCGAAGTTGCGGAAAAATGCCGCACCTTTGCTGCCAACCACGCACAGATCGATCTCTACGCCGTTTTCACGGTTTACCGCCATGTCCTTGACCAAAGCCTTGAACAGGTTGGTATTCAAGCCGCCGCACAGACCACGGTCACTGCTCACCACGACATAACCGACACGCTTTACTTCGCGCTCGATCATGAAAGGGTGGCGATATTCCGGGTTAGCGTTGGCAAGATGACCAATCACCTGGCGGATACGATCCGCGTAAGGACGGCTAGCAGCCATGCGCATTTGAGCCTTGCGCATTTTGCTGACCGCCACTTTTTCCATGGCGCTGGTGATCTTTTGCGTGCTTTTGATGCTCGCAATCTTGCTGCGAATCTCTTTTGCGCCTGCCATGTAACACCTATCAGGTTAGCAAGCGGGAGCCTTCCGGCCCCCGCTGCGGCTTACCAGGTTTGGGTGGCCTTGAACTTCTCGATGCCGGCTTTCATGCCAGAATCGATTTCGTCATTGAAGTCACCCTTCACGTTGATCTTCGCCATCAAATCGGCGTGATCGCGGTTGAAGTAAGCAATCAGCGCTTGTTCAAAGCTGCCAATCTTGGCGATTTCGATGTCGGTCAGGAACCCACGCTCAGCGGCATACAGCGACAGCGCCATGTCAGCGATCGACATTGGTGCGTATTGCTTCTGCTTCATCAGCTCGGTAACGCGCTGACCATGCTCAAGTTGCTTACGGGTCGCTTCGTCCAGGTCAGAAGCGAACTGGGCGAATGCCGCCAGTTCACGGTACTGAGCCAGAGCGGTACGGATACCACCGGAGAGCTTCTTGATGATCTTGGTCTGAGCGGCACCACCTACACGCGATACCGAAACACCGGCGTTCACAGCTGGACGGATGCCAGAGTTGAACATGGCCGATTCCAGGAAGATCTGACCGTCGGTGATGGAAATCACGTTGGTCGGAACGAACGCGGAAACGTCGCCAGCCTGGGTTTCGATGATCGGCAGTGCAGTCAGGGAACCGGTTTTGCCGGTCACTGCGCCGTTGGTGAACTTCTCTACGTATTCTTCGGAAACACGCGATGCGCGCTCCAGCAGACGGGAGTGGAGATAGAACACGTCACCCGGGTAGGCTTCACGGCCTGGTGGACGGCGCAGCAGCAGGGAAATCTGGCGGTAAGCCACTGCTTGCTTGGACAGATCGTCATAAACGATCAGCGCGTCTTCACCGCGGTCGCGGAAGAATTCACCCATGGTGCAACCCGAGTACGGTGCAAGGAATTGCAGCGCAGCGGATTCGGAAGCACTTGCAGCCACGACGATGGTGTTAGCCAGTGCGCCGTTTTCTTCGAGCTTGCGAACAACGTTGGCGATGGTCGATTGTTTCTGACCGATTGCCACGTAGACGCAGAAGATGCCGCTGTCTTTCTGGTTGATGATTGCGTCGATGGCCAGAGCGGTCTTACCGATCTGACGGTCACCGATGATCAGCTCACGCTGGCCACGGCCGACTGGAATCATGGCATCGACAGCCTTGTAGCCAGTCTGTACAGGCTGGTCTACCGACTTACGCCAGATCACGCCTGGAGCAACTTTCTCGACCGCATCGGTCTCGGTGTTGTTCAGCGGACCTTTGCCGTCAACTGGGTTACCCAGTGCATCGACTACGCGACCCAGCAGTTCCTTACCAACCGGAACCTCCAGGATGCGGCCAGTGCACTTGGCGCTCATGCCTTCAGCCAGAGTCGTGTAAGCGCCCAGTACAACGGCACCCACGGAATCCTGCTCAAGGTTCAACGCCATACCGTAGACGCCGTCCGGAAACTCGATCATCTCGCCGTACATTACGTCGGCCAGACCGTGAATCCGCACGATACCGTCAGACACGCTGACGACTGTGCCTTCGTTACGGGCTTGGGAGGTTACATCGAGCTTCTCGATGCGACCCTTGATGATTTCACTTATTTCGGAAGGATTGAGTTGCTGCATTGCTCTGCTGCCCCTTCAAACTCAAGATTTCAATGCTTCGGCTAGTTGCGCGATTTTGCCGCGAACTGAGCCATCGATAACCAGGTCGCCGGCGCGGATTACGACACCACCGATAAGGGTGGCATCCTCCGCAGCATGCAGGCGCACTTCCCGGCCGAGCCGTGCACTGAGAACCTTGGCGAGTTTGTCTTGCTGTTCTTGGTTCAATGCAAAAGCACTGGTGACATCCACATCGACCGATTTTTCCTGCTCTGCCTTGTACAGGTCGAACAGTTCGGCGATCTCCGGCAGAAGCGGGAGACGGTCGTTTTCAGCAACGACGTGGATGAAATTCTGTGCCTTGGCATCGAACTTGTCGCCACACACTTCAATAAAAGTGGTGGCCTTTTGTGCGCTCGTCAGTCGCGGGGCCTTGAGCATGCGCTGCATGGTGTCGTCTTGCGACACCGCAGCAGCCAGGCCGAGCATGGCTGACCAATTGGCCAGTTGCTGGTGGGCCTGCGCGTGCTCGAAGGCCGCCTTAGCGTAAGGTCGGGCCAACGTGGTCAGTTCTGCCATGATCGCCCTCGCTTAAATTTCAGCAGCCAGTTTGTTAACCAGCTCCGCGTGCGCGTTTTGATCGATTGTGGCACCCAGGATCTTCTCTGCACCATTGACTGCCAGGCTGCCCAACTGGGCGCGCAAGGCGTCTTTGACACCGTTCAGTTCCTGCTCGATCTCGGCCTGAGCCTGAGCCTTCACACGGTCAGCTTCAACGCGAGCCTGTTCACGGGCTTCGTCGACAATCTGAGTACCGCGTTTCTTGGCTTGCTCAATGATTTCAGCTGCTTGAGCCTTAGCTTCGCGCAGTTGTTGACCCACTTTGTCTTGGGCCAGCTCCAGGTCGCGAGCTGCTCGGGAAGCAGCGTCCAGTCCATCCGCGATCTTCTTCTGACGTTCGTGCAAAGCCGCGATGACCGGAGGCCACACGAACTTCATGCAGAACAGCACAAAAATGAAGAACGCAACGGACTGGCCAATCAGGGTTGCATTAATGTTCACGCCAACACCTCGCTCGTTCGTTGTCCATCACACCAATCAACTCGAAAATTCGAGTGATCAGCCAGCGAGTTGACCAACGAAGGGGTTCGCAAAGGTGAAGAACAGAGCGATACCAACACCGATCATGGTCACGGCGTCGAGCAGGCCCGCTACGATGAACATTTTAACTTGCAGCATTGGAACCATTTCCGGCTGACGCGCTGCGCCTTCCAGGAACTTGCCGCCCAACAGGCCGAAACCGATTGCAGTACCCAGTGCGCCCAGGCCGATCAACAGTGCAACAGCGATAGCGGTTAGACCAACTACAGTTTCCATCTTTCCTCCCGACTTTTACGTCGTATTGGTTAGGTTTTTTTAATTAAAGCGGTAAAGCAAAATCGTTTGTTACATCAGCCCTTGCGGGCACCGTCCCGCAGTTTGCGGGACGGTCATCAGATACGCCCGGAGGCGGATCTCAATGGTTATCTTCGTGAGCCATCGACAGGTAGACGATGGTCAGCATCATGAAGATGAACGCTTGCAGGGTGATGATCAGGATGTGGAACACAGCCCATGCCCATTGCAGAACGATACCCAGCCCGCTCAACCAGAGCAGACCGCTGCCGAACATGACGGCGATCAGGATAAATACCAGCTCACCAGCATACATGTTGCCGAACAGACGCAGTGCCAGAGAAATCGGTTTGGCTACCAGCGTCACGAATTCCAGCAGGAAGTTGACCGGGATCAACAGTGCCTGAACGAAGATGTTCTTGCTGCCGAACGGGTGCAGGGTCAGTTCGCCGATGAAGCCGCCGATGCCCTTGACCTTGATGCTGTAGAAAATGATCAGCGCGAAAACCGACAGGGCCATGCCCAGTGTCGCGTTAGGGTCAGTCGTCGGTACGGCACGGAATGGAATGTGCTCGTCACCGGAGATCAGCATCGCCAGCTGAGGAATCCAGTCGACCGGTACCAGGTCGACGGCGTTCATCAGGAATACCCAGACGAAAATGGTCAGAGCCAGTGGCGCGATGACCGCGCTGCGGCCGTGGAAGCTGTCTTTCACGCTGCCATCGACGAACTCGACCAGTACTTCAACGAAGTTCTGCAGGGCGCCCGGCTGGCCGGAAGTCGCCTTCTTGGCCGCCATGCGGAAAATCAGAACGAAAATCAGACCCAGCGCAACCGACCAGCCGAGGGTATCGACGTGGAAAGCCCAGAAACCCATTTCCTTGGCTTCTGCTGCGGTGTGGGCAAAGCCCCATTCGCCATTGGGCAGGTGCCCGAATGTCAGGTTCTGCAAGTGGTGCTGGATATAGCCCGAAGCTGTTTGCTCTGCCATGGTTGCCTCAAACGCCCTAAGGTCTCGAAAGTCTTGTTCTCGTAAGCAGTGGAGCGAACCAGTTGACCACCTGGATCAACATGAACACTCCGAAAACCGCCAGCGGTGCCAGCGGTTTCACGCCTGCAAACGTCAGTGCAAAAAGCACTGCCGTCAAAATAAGTTTGCCCGCCTCGCCAGCGTAGAACGACCGGACGATGGCTTGAGCGGCTCGGGCTCCGGAAAACCGGAAAGCCTTGTGAGCGAAGTATAAATTGGGCAGCCAGGCTATCAGGCCTCCGCAGAGCCCCGAATATCCCGCTACGACTCCACGCCACTGCCACAGCGCCAACGCGGCTATCAGCAGGACGATCAATTGAGCCAGCAAAACCGGAAAAACCGCCAGGCGATGAAACGGCAAGCGGTCTGGCATGCGTGATTCCATCGCATTTGCTCCTTCGCTGTCGGTCGCCATCATCTGTAACTTGGCATAATTTGTGCCGACAAAATGCGCGCAGAGTATAGGGGCGGTTAAGTCCCTATTCAACAGTCAGGTAGTGATTTCCGACTATACGCTACAGAGCAATTGTTTCAGCGGATGTGAGCAAGCACACCTTGCAACTCATCCAGCGAGTTGTAGCGGATCACCAACTGCCCTTTTCCCTTCTGCCCGTGGCGTATCTGGACCGCAGACCCCAAACGCTCGGCCAGACGCTGCTCGAGGCGGCTGATGTCGGGGTCGGCCTTGGCAGGTTCCGCAGGGGTTTCCTTGCCGCTGAGCCACTGCCTGACCAGTGCTTCCGTCTGGCGTACGGTCAGCCCGCGTGCGACAACGTGTCGCGCTCCTTCAACCTGCCTTTCCTCCGGAAGACCGAGCAGGGCACGTGCATGGCCCATCTCCAGGTCACCGTGGGACAGCATGGTCTTGATCACTTCCGGCAGCGCAATCAGTCGCAGCAGGTTGGCCACGCTGACACGGGACTTGCCGACGGCATCGGCCACCTGCTGCTGGGTCAGCTGGAATTCCTGCTGCAGACGCTGCAACGCCATTGCTTCTTCGATGGGGTTGAGGTCTTCACGCTGGATGTTTTCGATCAGCGCCATGGCGATGGCGGTTTCATCCGGCACATCGCGAACCATGGCCGGAATCGTCTCGACACCTGCCTGCTGACTGGCACGCCAGCGACGTTCACCGGCAATGATTTCAAAACGGTTGTTGCCGATCGGGCGAATCACGATCGGCTGCATCACGCCCTGGGACTTGATCGACTGCGCAAGTTCTTCAAGCGCCTGGGGATCCATGTCACGGCGCGGCTGGTACTTGCCGCGCTGGATCATGTCCAGCGGCACATGCTGCAGCTCACGTTCGGGGGCCTTGATGGCCTGTTCTTCCAGCGAACTGACGGTTGGACTGCTCAGAAGTGCGTCCAACCCACGTCCGAGACCTCGTTTCTTGACGGCCATGGAAATTCCTTAGGTAGGCTGAGCGGTTTTCGCGCCGCGACGTTGACGACGAACCAGTTCACTGGCGAGCGCCAGATAAGCCAGCGCCCCGCGGGAAGACTTGTCGTAGGCCAGCACCGGCATACCGAAGCTCGGCGCCTCGGCCAGTCTGATGTTTCTCGGAATAACGGTATCGTACAGCTGCTCGCCAAAGTGTTCCTTGAGCTGCGCCGATACATCGTTTATCAGGCTCAGACGCGGGTCATACATCGTGCGCAGCAGGCCTTCGATCTTGAGCTGCGGGTTGAGCAGTTGGCCGATCCGCTTGATGTTATCCACAAGGTCGCTCAGACCTTCCAGTGCGAAATACTCGCACTGCATGGGGATAATCACGCCATCAGACGCCACCAGGGCGTTGAGCGTGAGCATCGACAGCGATGGAGGGCAGTCGATGAGGATGTAATCGTAGTTTTCGCGGATTGGCGCCAGCGCATTGCGCAGACGGCTCTCCTTCATCTGCATTTCCAGCAGCACCACCTCGCCTGCGGTCAGGTCGCGGTTGGCCGGAAGCAGTTGGTAACCGCCGTGCTCGGAGAACTGCATGGCCTCGGCCAGATCGCATTCGCCAATCAGCAGGTCGTAAACGGAGTTTTCGAGGTTGTGTTTATCCACACCACTCCCCATGGTCGCATTGCCCTGGGGATCGAGATCGATCAGCAGCACGCGTCGTTTGGTAGCAACCAGTGACGCGGCGAGGTTGATGCATGTGGTGGTCTTGCCTACCCCACCTTTCTGGTTCGCTATCGCGAATACCTTAGCCATTATCGCTTGTGTTCCCAATCATGCCGTGCGGCGCAGTATCAGCAGATGGCGTTGGCCTTGGCAACCCGGAACGGTCAAGGCTTGTGCGCTATCAAGGTGAAAATCCGTGGGCAATGCTACCAGTTCATCGGCAGGATGCAGCCCTTTCATCGCCAGCCAGCGTGTCTGTGTGTCGCCCATGTGGCGAGTCCATCCGGCAAAGTCTTCCAGACTGCTGAACGCACGGGAAATGATTCCGTTGAACGGTACGTCCGGCTGGTAGGTTTCTGCGCGGCTGTGGATAACTTCGAGGTTATCCAGCTTAAGCTCCAGTTTGACCTGGGTCTGAAAGCGGGTCTTCTTGCCATTGCTGTCCAACAGCGAAACCTTCATCCGCGGAAACATGATCGCCATGGGAATACCGGGCATGCCGCCCCCGCTGCCGACATCGAGCCAGCGTTCGCCTTCGGCGCTACCTTCGATGAAAGAAATCACACTCAGGCTGTCGAGCAAATGCCGGGACACCATCTCGTCCGGGTTACGCACAGCCGTGAGGTTGTACGCCTTGTTCCACTTGATCAACAGCGCCAGATAGGCAAGCAGTTGTTCGTGCTGGACCTGAGTGAGCTCGATACCCAGAGCGCGGGCGCCTGTGGATAACTCTTCGGCGTGTTGCGGGGTAACCATAGAACTCAAGCGCTTTGCTCCAACTGACGGCCCGCGCCGCGTTTTTTCAAGTGAATCATCAACAGGGAAATCGCTGCAGGCGTGACACCCGGAATGCGCGAGGCCTGTCCGAGAGTTTCGGGGCGAGTTATCCCCAGCTTGCTTTGAATTTCTTTGGACAGACCGGAAATCCCGGCGTAATCGATGTCTTCAGGCAGCTTCGTGTCTTCGCTGGCACGCAAACGGGCGATTTCGTCCTGCTGCCGATCAATGTAACCGGCGTACTTGGTCTTGATCTCCACCTGCTCGGCAACCTGTGGATCAATGCAGCCCTCACCGGTAAGGGAAATCAGGCTGGCATAATCGATTTCCGGACGCGTCAGCAGATTGAGCAGGTTGTATTCGTGGGTCAGCGGCGTGCCGAAATGCGCGGCAATGGCATCGCCCTGTTCGGTACCCGGACGAACCCAGGTACTTTTCAGACGCTGTTCTTCCAGCGCGATGTTTTCACGCTTGGTACAGAACGCGGCCCAACGCGCGTCATCGACCAGACCCAGCTCACGGCCTTTTTCGGTCAGACGCAGGTCAGCGTTGTCTTCGCGCAGGATCAAACGATATTCGGCGCGGGATGTGAACATCCGGTAAGGCTCTTGCGTACCCAGCGTGATCAGGTCATCAACCAACACGCCGATGTACGCCTCGTCACGACGCGGGCACCAGCTGTCGCGACCTTGCGCACGCAATGCCGCGTTGGTTCCGGCCAGCAAACCTTGAGCACCCGCTTCTTCGTAGCCGGTTGTGCCGTTGATCTGGCCTGCGAAGAACAGACCGCCGATCACCTTGGTTTCGAGGCTGTACTTCAGATCACGCGGATCGAAGTAGTCGTACTCGATGGCGTAGCCCGGGCGAACGATGTGCGCATTCTCCATGCCGCGAATCGAACGAACGATCTGCAACTGTACGTCGAACGGCAGAGAGGTCGAGATACCGTTCGGGTACAGCTCGTGCGTGGTCAGACCTTCCGGCTCGATGAAGACCTGGTGGCTTTCCTTGTCGGCAAAGCGATGAATCTTGTCTTCGATCGATGGGCAGTAACGCGGACCGATACCCTCGATCACACCGGAATACATCGGCGAACGATCAAGATTGGACGCAATGATTTCGTGTGTCCGCGCATTGGTGTGGGTAATCCAGCAACTCACTTGCGACGGATGTTGTTCCTTGGAACCCATGAACGACATGACGGGAATCGGCGTATCGCCCGGTTGCTCGGTCATCACCGAGAAATCGACAGAGCGGCCATCGATGCGTGGCGGCGTACCTGTCTTCAAGCGCCCTACCCGTAATGGCAGCTCGCGAAGACGGCGTGCAAGCGCGATGGACGGCGGATCACCCGCTCGGCCACCCGAATAATTCTGCATACCGATGTGGATAAGACCGCCCAGGAACGTACCGGTGGTCAATACAACGGAATCAGCCAGGAAACGCAGGCCCATTTGCGTGACAACGCCACGGACCTGGTCCTGTTCGACAATCAGGTCGTCGCAGGATTGCTGAAATATCCACAGGTTCGGCTGGTTTTCAAGCGTCTCGCGAATAGCGGCCTTATACAGAACGCGGTCTGCCTGGGCACGGGTCGCACGTACGGCCGGGCCTTTGCGGCTGTTCAACACGCGGAACTGTATGCCGCCTTTGTCAGTGGCCATGGCCATCGCGCCGCCAAGGGCATCGATTTCCTTGACCAGATGACTTTTGCCGATGCCACCGATCGCAGGGTTGCAGCTCATCTGGCCGAGTGTTTCCACGTTATGCGTCAACAGCAGGGTTTTGATACCCATGCGTGCTGACGCAAGTGCGGCCTCGGTACCGGCATGACCGCCACCGATGACGATCACTTCAAAACGGGAAGGGAAATCCACCACGCACCTCGTGCCTGTTGTCGATGGGAAATTGGGATAGCTGACAAGTATAGGGACTTACCCCACCTGAATGAAACCCGTTGCACAAAATTTAACCAGCTGTGGAAAACTCGCGGATAAAAAAAATAAAAAGGAAAGAAAGTTTATAAAGCCTTGTTTTTATGTTTATTCTTACTGAGCCATGTTTCTGTGGATAGATTCCTACAGGCCTTTATTTTCAATGTGTACAGAGATTCAAAAGCCTGTGGTCATGTGCCTGTGAGGTGTTGGGATAACCGTCCTGAGCCTGTGGATTAAAGTGCGCTTTGTCCACAGGCGGGTTTATCTTCAGGTTTCAAGCCCGGTTATCAACCGAGCTGAGGCGTGGTTATGCACAGGGCTTATTTCACAGAAAATGATGAAATCGGCGGTTGGCCGACTGCTGGTCAGTGAAAAAAGGACTGTTGGATCGACGTGGGGAGAGCGTCTCGAGGCATCTGAAGGATTGAAAGCGATCAATCATCCACAGCTGAAACCGCGATCAGACCGTATGCGAGGGAAGGTTTTGGCTTTGCGGGAGGGTTATCAACAGGTAGCGGGACGATTGCCGTCCCTTTCAGACTGATTCGGATCTGATACCTGACGCTGTCAGAGGCGTGACAGCATCTGTTTCGTGACTATTTACCGATGCAGAAGCTGGAAAAGATCCTGCCAAGCAGGTCATCGGAGCTGAAAGCACCGGTGATTTCCCCCAGTGACTGTTGAGCCTGGCGCAAATCCTCTGCCAGCAGCTCTCCAGCACCGGCAAGCGTCAACTGTGCCCTGCCGTGCTCCAGGGAGTCACTGGCGTGGCGAAGCGCTTCAAGGTGGCGACGACGAGCGCTGAAGCTGCTCTCGGAGGTCTGCTCATAGCCCATGCACGCCTTGAGATGTTCACGCAGCAGTTCAAGCCCTTCGCCGCCAGCCTTGGCGCTCAGGCTGATGGTGACATGACCGTCGGGACTGGTTTCCAGGCCTGTAGTGTCGCCGCTCAGGTCAGACTTGTTTCGAATCAGCGTGACCTTGGCCGGATCAGGCCTCTGTTCCAGAAACTCGGGCCACAGCGCGAAGGGATCACTCGCTTCCGGTGCCGTTGCGTCTACCACCAGCAGGATCCTGTCCGCTTCGCCAATCGCCTTGAGTGCACGCTGCACGCCGATCATTTCAACCTGGTCCTGAGTGTCACGCAGACCTGCAGTGTCCACCACGTGCAGCGGCATGCCGTCGATGTGGATATGTTCACGCAGTACATCGCGCGTAGTGCCGGCGATCTCCGTCACGATGGCAGCTTCACGTCCGGCCAGGGCGTTGAGCAAGCTGGATTTTCCGGCGTTGGGTCGTCCGGCAATCACCACAGTCATGCCATCACGCAACAACGCACCCTGCCCGGCTTCGCGCAGGACTGTGGATAACTCATCGCGCACGTCATCAAGCATGCTTAACACATGGCCATCGGCAAGGAAGTCGATTTCCTCTTCCGGGAAGTCGATTGCCGCCTCGACATAGATCCGAAGACCGATCAGTTTCTCGGTCAACTTATCCACACGTTGGGAAAACGCACCCTGCAACGAGCGCAATGCATTGCGGGCAGCCTGTGCAGAACTTGCCTCGATCAGGTCTGCAATCGCTTCGGCCTGTGCCAGGTCCAGCTTGTCGTTGAGAAACGCGCGCTCGCTGAACTCACCAGGACGGGCCAGACGGCAACCCAATTCCAGGCAACGTTGCAGCAACATGTCGAGCACGATCGGACCACCGTGGCCCTGCAGCTCCAGAACATCTTCGCCGGTAAAGGAGTTGGGTCCGGGAAAGTACAGCGCGATACCCTCGTCCAGTGTCTGGCCCGATGCATCGGCGAAAGGTCCGTAATGGGCATAACGGGGTTTGGGCTCACGCCCGATTATCGCCTGCGCTGCCTGGCTGGCCAGCGGACCTGAAATACGGACGATGCCGACGCCACCACGACCTTGAGCAGTCGCGATAGCGGCGATTGTTTCACGAGGGACGTTCATGGTCCGCCTCCTGTACAACTGACAGATAGCAAAACGCCCCACTGAGGGGGCGCCTTGTAGAACTTATTCACAGGTTAGATCAGGCAGCTGCTTTCTTGGTAGCCGCTTCGATCTTGCGAGTGATGTACGCCTGCTGTGCGATCGACAGGGTGTTGTTCACAACCCAGTACAGAACCAGACCGGCAGGGAACCACAGGAAGAAGAACGTGAAGATGATTGGCATCATTTTCATGACCTTGGCCTGCATCGGATCCGGAGGAGTCGGGTTCAGACGCTGCTGAATGAACATGGTCGCGCCCATGATGATCGGCAGAATGAAGAACGGGTCCTTGATCGACAGGTCGGTTATCCACAGGATCCATGGAGCCTGACGCATTTCCACGCTTTCCAGCAGTACCCAGTACAGCGACAGGAAAACGGGCATCTGCACAAGAATCGGCAAGCAACCACCCAGCGGGTTGATCTTCTCTTTCTTGTACAACTCCATCATTGCCTGGGACATTTTCTGGCGATCATCGCCATGTTGTTCCTTCAGCAAGGCCAGTTTCGGAGCCACGGCGCGCATGCGGGCCATGGATTTGTAGCTGGCTGCGGAGAGCGGGAAGAACAGACCCTTGATCAGCATGGTCAGGACGATGATCGACCAGCCCCAGTTGCCAAGAATCGCGTGGATATGTTGCAGCAGCCAGAAAATAGGCTGGGCAATGAACCACAGAAAGCCGTAATCAACTGTCAGTTCCAGACCTGGGGATAACTCTTTGAGTACCGCCTGGCTTTTCGGACCTGCGTACAAGGTCGCAGTGGTCTCGCCTTTGGCACCCGGAGCAACGGTCAACGTCGGGCTGGTGAAGCCGATGATGTAATTGCCCTGGCTGTCTTTGCGGGTCTGAACCAGGTTGGTTGCGTTGTGATCAGGAATCCACGCAGTCACGAAGTAGTGTTGCAGCCAGGCAACCCAGCCACCTTGAACCGTTTCCTTGACCTGACCCTTGTCGATATCTTTCATCGACACTTTTTTGTAGGGCTCTGCAGCTGTCCATAGTGCCGCACCCAGATAAGTGGCGGTACCGGTAGCCGTAGTCGACGATGGATCGGAACTGGCGTCGCGCTTCAATTGCGCGAACAGGTTACCGGCCCATGGCTGAGCGCTCTGGTTATCCACAACGTAGGTCACGACCAGGTCGTAAAGGCCTCGTTTGAATGTGAAGCGCTTGATGTAATTGATGCCGTTTTCCGAGAATTTCAAGTCCACGACCATATCGTTCTGGCCATCAGCCAGTTGATAAGTCTTCTGTGTGGACGTGTAAACCGGACGACCGGCAGCGCGAGCATCGGGACCATTGGTACCTGTCAGGCCACTTTGTGCCAGAAAGGTACGCTCGCCACCGTTGTCGAACAGCTGAAACGGCACTTCAGGGCGGTCCTGACGACGTGGATAAAGAGGCAGACGAAGCTGAACCACGTCACCACCCACCGGATCGATCGCCAGATCGAGCACGTCGGTCTTGACCTGAATCAGGTCTTTGCTGGCTACGGCCGGAGTTTCAAGAGGAGCCGCGGCATTGGTCGCATTCGCGCTTGGAACATCAGCGCTGGCGGAACCATTATTACCAGCAGCCGTATCCGGAATACCCGGTGCGGTGTTGCTGGCTGCAACATTCTGGGTCGGCATGGCTGCCTGACCGTAGTCCTGGTTCCATTTCAGAACCCCGACGTAGGTCACGATTGCCAGGGCGACGATCAGGATCGTGCGTTTAATATCCATGATTACTCGGCCATCGAAGAAGAACGGGAGGTGGGGACAGGTGGAACCGGGTCATAACCACCGGGATTCCACGGATGACAGCGACCCAGGCGGCGCATTGCCAGCCAGCCGCCGCGCAAAAGGCCATGATTATCGATGGCTTCATACGCGTAGCAGGAGCAACTGGGGTAGAAACGACAGTGACTGGCCATCAGCGGGCTAATGGCATAGCGATAAAACTGGATCGGAACGAGTGCCAGTTTACGCATCGGGACTGTCCACCCCTGCAGGTTCGGTTTTTGTCTGTGGAGCAGGTTGGCTGCGTGCCAGACGTTTCCACAGCTTGCCGAAATGCTGAATCAGTTCAGGGTTTTCTACATCACCCAAACCTTTACGCGCGACGATAACGATATCCCAACCGACCAAACTGTCTTGGTGTTGGCGAAATGATTCGCGCATCAGGCGTTTCAAACGATTGCGCTGAACGGAGAGCTTGACGCTCTTTTTACCTATCACAAGCCCCAGGCGGGGATGATCAAGGTCGTTGTTGCGCGCAAGGAGCAGGAGATTTTTCCCCGGAACCTTGCCGGTAGGGGAGTCAAAGACTGCCTTGAAATGCCGGGGAGTCAGCAAACGCTTTTCCCGACTGAAGTCTCGACTCACCTCCTGTGCCGATTTATCAAACTGCCAGACGCTTACGGCCTTTGGCGCGACGACGCGACAGAACGGCACGGCCGTTTTTGGTGGCCATACGTGCACGGAAACCGTGGGTGCGGGCGCGCTTGATAGTGCTGGGTTGGAAAGTACGTTTCATGGCGTGTTACCTGGTTCGTCCACTACGGGCCGGAATGGCCCCCGTTTTAAGAGACCGGGGATTCTAGAGAAAGCAGGCCCGCAGGTCAATTTCCAACCAGCTTTTCTTCAATAACGTTCTATATGGCCAATTCGCCGGTCTTGAAGGGGACGAATCGTCATGCACACCGCACTGTTATAGAAATAAAAGAGAGAGAGTATTTAAAGCTTTTCTATAGAGCTTATAATTCTTACGTCGGGCATATCTGTGGATAAAATGCTGAGAGCTATGATATACAAGGTGTACAGCGTTTCAAAAGGCTGTCGAAAAACCGTGCTCTGCCTGTGCTGCACCCTCGGAAAAGCTGTGCATGAAAGGCTTTTTTATCCACAGCCATGTTATCCACAGACTTCAACCCCGACTTATGCAACGGGCTGAAGTGAGCTTATCCACAGAGCTTATGCACATACCGTTCGTCGTCTGTCATTCCTACAAATCAACGATTTATAGCCGACTGTTAGCAACCTACATGTGGATAAGTCTTCAGCGGACCGTTACAATGGCGGCTGTTTTTGCCACACCGGCTTTTGACTTAGGGGATATCCGTGTCAGTGGAACTTTGGCAGCAGTGCGTGGAGCTTTTGCGCGATGAGCTGCCTGCCCAGCAATTCAACACTTGGATCCGTCCGCTACAGGTCGAAGCCGAAGGCGACGAGTTGCGTGTCTATGCACCGAACCGCTTCGTGCTTGATTGGGTGAATGAAAAATACCTGGGCCGATTGCTCGAGCTCCTTGGCGAACACGGTCAAGGGATGGCGCCTGCGCTTTCCTTATTAATAGGAAGCAAACGCAGCTCTGCGCCGCGTGCCGCACCTAACGCCCCGCTCGCCGCAGCTGCTTCGCAAGCCTTGTCTGCGAATTCGGCCAGCAGCGTTCAGACTCCTGCCCCGGTTGCATCGCCCGTTGCCCAGGCGGCGTCGCCCTCTCCTGCTCAGGAACTGCCAGCTCACAACGAGCCATCGCGCGACAGTTTCGATCCCATGGCCGGTGCGAGTTCTCAACAGGCACCAGCCCGCGCTGAACAACGTACCGTGCAGGTCGAAGGTGCGCTCAAGCACACCAGCTACCTGAACCGTACGTTCACGTTCGAGAATTTTGTAGAGGGTAAATCCAACCAGCTGGCGCGCGCTGCTGCCTGGCAGGTCGCAGATAATCCGAAGCACGGCTACAACCCGCTGTTCCTTTATGGCGGTGTCGGTCTGGGTAAAACGCACTTGATGCATGCTGTGGGTAACCATCTGCTCAAGAAAAACCCGAACGCCAAGGTCGTCTACCTGCATTCGGAGCGTTTCGTGGCCGACATGGTCAAGGCGCTGCAGCTCAACGCGATCAACGAGTTCAAGCGGTTCTATCGTTCGGTCGATGCGCTGCTGATCGATGACATTCAATTCTTCGCCCGCAAGGAACGTTCGCAGGAAGAGTTTTTCCACACGTTCAACGCGCTCCTTGAAGGCGGACAGCAGGTCATCCTTACCAGCGACCGTTATCCGAAAGAGATCGAAGGTCTCGAAGAGCGTCTCAAATCGCGTTTCGGCTGGGGTCTGACCGTAGCGGTCGAGCCACCGGAACTGGAAACCCGCGTGGCGATCCTCATGAAGAAGGCGGATCAGGCCAAGGTCGATCTCCCCCATGACGCAGCATTTTTCATCGCGCAACGCATTCGCTCCAACGTCCGTGAACTCGAGGGCGCGCTCAAGCGAGTCATCGCGCACTCGCACTTCATGGGACGTGACATCACGATCGAACTGATTCGTGAGTCGCTGAAAGACCTGTTGGCTCTGCAAGACAAGCTGGTGAGTGTGGATAACATTCAGCGCACCGTTGCCGAGTACTACAAGATCAAGATATCCGACCTGTTGTCCAAGCGTCGTTCCCGCTCTGTAGCCCGTCCAAGACAGGTTGCGATGGCGTTGTCCAAAGAACTGACCAACCACAGTCTGCCGGAAATCGGTGACGTGTTTGGCGGTCGCGACCATACAACCGTTCTGCACGCGTGCCGAAAGATCAACGAGCTCAAGGAATCCGACGCGGATATCCGCGAGGACTACAAGAACCTGCTGCGCACTCTGACTACGTGATGACGCCAGTGCAGCTTATTAAGGCAAGGGACTAGACCATGCATTTCACCATTCAACGCGAAGCCCTGTTGAAACCCCTGCAATTGGTGGCCGGCGTGGTTGAACGCCGTCAGACCTTGCCGGTGCTATCCAACGTATTGATGGTCGTCGAAGGCCAGCAACTGTCGCTGACCGGTACCGACCTTGAAGTCGAACTGGTTGGACGCGTGCAGTTGGAAGAGCCGGCCGAGCCTGGGGAAATCACTGTCCCTGCGCGTAAGCTGATGGACATCTGCAAAAGCCTGCCCAACGATGCGTTGATCGATATCAAGGTTGACGACGCCAAGCTGGTGGTCAAGGCTGGCCGTAGCCGTTTCACCTTGTCCACGCTGCCTGCCAACGACTTCCCTGCCGTGGAAGAAGGTCCGGGTTCGCTGACGTTCCAATTGGGTCAGAGCAAGCTGCGCCGTTTGATCGAGCGCACCAGCTTCGCCATGGCTCAGCAGGATGTGCGTTATTACCTCAATGGCATGTTGCTTGAAGTCAGCGCAGGCGTACTGCGTGCTGTCGCGACCGATGGCCACCGTCTGGCAATGTGTTCCATGACTGCCGATATCGAACATGCCGACCGCCACCAGGTCATCGTGCCGCGCAAAGGTATTCTGGAAATGGCTCGTCTGCTCACCGAGCAGGACGGCATGGTCAGCATCGTACTGGGTCAGCATCACATCCGCGCAACCACAGGCGAGTTCACCTTTACCTCGAAACTGGTCGACGGTAAATTCCCTGACTACGAACGAGTACTGCCAAAAGGTGGTGACAAGTTGGTGCTGGGCGATCGCCAGGCGCTTCGCGAAGCCTTCAGCCGTACCGCGATTCTGTCCAACGAAAAGTACCGCGGTATTCGTCTGCAACTGGCCAGCGGTCAGCTCAAGATTCAGGCGAACAACCCTGAGCAGGAAGAAGCGGAAGAAGAAATCGGCGTCGAGTACAACGGTGACTCGCTGGAAATCGGTTTCAACGTCAGCTACCTGCTCGACGTTCTGGGCGTGATGACCACCGAGCAAGTGCGTCTGATTCTGTCTGACTCCAACAGCAGTGCGCTGGTGCAAGAGTCCGACAATGATGACTCGGCATACGTTGTCATGCCGATGCGTCTGTAACCATGTACAGCGCAACCTAGATGTCTCTCAGCCGCATCTCGGTCACCGGGGTGCGCAATCTGCACCCGGTGACCCTCTCCCCCTCTCCGCGTATCAATATCCTTTACGGCGCCAACGGCAGCGGCAAAACCAGCGTACTGGAAGCCATCCATCTGCTGGGCATCGCTCGATCGTTCCGCAGCAGCCGCCTGCTTCCAGTCATCCAGTACGAGCAACCGTCTTGCACGGTCTTCGGTCAAGTCGAGCTTGCCCAAGGCGGTCATAGCAGTCTGGGTGTAGCGCGTGACAGACAAGGTGAATTCCAGATCCGCATCGACGGGCAGAATGCGCGCAGTGCTGCACAGCTCGCTGAAATTCTGCCGTTGCAGCTCATCAATCCAGACAGTTTCAGATTGCTTGAAGGCGCACCGAAGATTCGCAGACAGTTTCTGGACTGGGGAGTGTTCCACGTGGAACCTCGTTTTATGGCCACTTGGCAACGGCTCCAGAAGGCCTTGAGGCAGCGAAACTCATGGCTTCGGCATGGTACACTTGACGCCGCTTCGCAGGCGGCATGGGATCGAGAACTGTGCCTGGCGAGTGATGAGATCGACGAGTTTCGTCGGGCTTACATCAAGGCATTGAAGCCAGTCTTTGAACAAACTTTGAGCGAACTTGTTGAGCTTGAAGGTTTGACCCTGAGCTACTACCGAGGATGGGACAAGGAAAAAGAGTTGAGCACCGTGCTCGCTTCTTCCCTGAATCGCGATCAGCAGATGGGCCATACACAGGCCGGACCACAACGCGCTGACTTGCGTCTTAGATTAGGCGCACACAACGCCGCGGACATTTTGTCCCGGGGTCAGCAGAAGCTGGTGGTCTGTGCGTTGCGCATCGCGCAAGGACATCTGGTTAGTCAGGTCCGGCGCGGCCAGTGTATCTATCTCGTCGATGACTTGCCTTCCGAACTGGATGACAACCATCGCCGAGCGCTTTGCCGTTTGCTGGAAGAATTACGCTGCCAGGTATTTATCACCTGTGTAGACCAAGAATTTTTGAGGGAAGGCTGGCAGACGGAAACGCCAGTCGCTTTGTTCCACGTGGAACAAGGCCGTATCACCCAGACCCACGACCATCGGGAGTGATTGCATGAGCGAAAATCAAACGTACGACTCGTCCAGCATTAAAGTGCTGAAAGGACTTGATGCCGTACGCAAGCGTCCCGGAATGTACATCGGCGATACAGACGACGGTAGCGGTCTGCATCACATGGTATTCGAAGTGGTTGATAACTCGATCGACGAAGCATTGGCAGGCCATTGCGACGACATCAGTATCATCATCCACCCTGACGAATCGATCACCGTCCGCGACAACGGTCGCGGTATTCCGGTAGACGTGCACAAAGAAGAAGGCGTGTCGGCAGCTGAGGTCATCATGACCGTGCTCCACGCTGGCGGTAAGTTCGACGACAACTCGTACAAGGTGTCCGGCGGCCTGCACGGCGTGGGCGTCTCGGTGGTGAACGCCCTCTCGGAAATTCTGCTGCTGACTGTGCGTCGCAGTGGGAAGATCTGGGAGCAAACCTACGTCCATGGTGTTCCACAGGAACCGATGAAGATCGTAGGCGAGAGCGATACCACGGGTACCCAGATCCACTTCAAGCCTTCTGCAGACACGTTCAAGAACATCCACTTCAGCTGGGACATTCTGGCCAAGCGGATTCGTGAACTGTCCTTCCTGAACTCCGGTGTCGGCATCATGCTGAAGGACGAGCGCAGCGGCAAAGAAGAGCTGTTCAAGTACGAAGGTGGTCTGCGTGCATTCGTTGAATACCTGAACACCAACAAGACGCCGGTCAACGAAGTGTTCCACTTCAACGTCCAGCGTGACGACGGTGTGGGTGTCGAGATCGCGTTGCAGTGGAACGACAGCTTTAACGAAAATCTGTTGTGCTTCACCAACAACATCCCGCAGCGCGACGGTGGTACTCACCTCGTGGGCTTCCGCTCTGCGCTGACCCGTAACCTGAACAACTACATCGAGCAGGAAGGCCTGGCCAAGAAGCACAAAGTCGCCACCACCGGTGATGATGCGCGTGAAGGTCTGACAGCGATCATCTCGGTGAAAGTGCCTGATCCCAAGTTCAGCTCGCAGACCAAGGACAAGCTGGTTTCGTCCGAAGTCAAAACTGCTGTCGAGCAGGAAATGGGCAAGTACTTCTCCGACTTCCTGTTGGAAAACCCGAACGAAGCCAAGGCTGTCGTCGGCAAGATGATCGACGCAGCGCGCGCGCGTGAAGCTGCTCGCAAGGCCCGCGAAATGACCCGCCGTAAAGGTGCATTGGACATCGCCGGTCTGCCAGGCAAACTTGCTGACTGCCAGGAAAAAGACCCTGCCCTCTCCGAACTGTACCTGGTGGAAGGGGACTCTGCTGGCGGATCAGCCAAGCAGGGGCGTAACCGTAAAACCCAGGCCATCCTGCCGCTCAAGGGCAAGATCCTGAACGTTGAAAAAGCGCGTTTCGACAAGATGATCTCTTCGCAGGAAGTGGGCACCTTGATCACTGCGCTGGGCTGTGGCATCGGCCGCGAAGAGTACAACATCGACAAGTTGCGTTATCACAACATCATCATCATGACCGATGCTGACGTCGACGGTTCTCACATCCGTACCCTGCTGCTGACCTTCTTCTTCCGTCAGTTGCCTGAGCTGATCGAGCGTGGCTACATCTACATCGCTCAACCGCCGCTGTACAAGGTCAAGAAAGGCAAGCAGGAGCAGTACATCAAAGACGACGAGGCCATGGAAGAGTACATGACCCAGTCGGCTCTGGAAGACGCCAGCCTGCACCTCAGCGAATCCGCACCGGGTATCTCCGGTGAGGCGCTGCAACGTCTGGTGAACGATTTCCGCATGGTCATGAAGACGCTCAAGCGTCTGTCGCGCCTGTACCCTCAGGAACTGACCGAGCACTTCGTCTACCTGCCTCCTGTCACGCTGGAACAGCTTTCCGACCATGCTGCCATGCAGTCCTGGCTGGACCTGTTCGATGCGCGCCTGCGCACCGGTGAAAAGTCGGGCCTGGTCTACAAGGCCAGCCTGCGCGAAGACCGTGAACGTAACGTCTGGCTGCCAGAGGTCGAACTGATCTCCCACGGTCTGTCGAATTACGTCACCTTCAACCGCGACTTCTTCGGCAGCAACGACTACAAGACCGTCACTGCCTTGGGCCTGCAGATCAGCTCCTTGCTGGAAGAAGGCGCCTACGTGCAACGTGGCGAGCGCAAGAAGCAGGTTACGGAGTTCAAGGACGCCCTCGCCTGGCTCATGGCCGAAAGCACCAAGCGCCACACCATCCAGCGATACAAAGGTCTGGGCGAGATGAACCCGGATCAGCTGTGGGAAACCACCATGGACCCAAGCGTGCGACGCATGCTTAAGGTCACCATCGAAGACGCCATCGGCGCTGACCAGATCTTCAACACCCTGATGGGTGATGCGGTCGAGCCACGCCGTGACTTCATCGAGAGCAATGCGTTGGCGGTGTCCAACCTGGACTTCTGATCCAGAACGCATGCTTCACCATCAACCCCGGCGAAAGCCGGGGTTTTTGTTTGTGTGCGTTATGGACGGGTTACGGGGTTACAGGATCAGGCAAGTGCCACTTCAACTCTCGCAAAACCGAATCCGATTCCCGAACGGGTCGTAGACCTCAAGCACTCTCCCCCACCCCTGCTCTACGATATCGGGACGTCCATACCCATAACGCTTGGCCTGCAATTCATCGCGCAGCATTTCGATATTCAGCATCGGGACAAACACTGTCGAACCAGGGCTGCTATCGCCGTGGTGCTCGGAGAGGTGAAGCCGCAAACCGTCCCTGATGATGCCCAGGTACAACGGCAGATCAGCTTCGAAGCGATGCTCGAACTCGACGCTGAAGCCTAGAAAGTCCAGATAGAATTCACGGGCCTTGGCTTCGTCGAACATCCGCAATATCGGGATTGGGCTTTTGAAGGTAATGGCTGTGGGCAGGGGCGTTTCTTGCGGCAGCAGGGCCGAGGCTGTGTTCCAGTCCTTGTAGCCCAGTTGCCGGGAAACCAGTTCCAGCGCCTCCGAGTGGGACACGTGCTGATCGTGCGCTGCCAGCGCGGTACGTAGCGCCTTGGCCAGCTCTTTGGCGTTCTCGATGGATGACATCATTTCTCCCTGAGTCGAAGCATGCTGGTGCCCGCGTTGCCAAGCCTCGACCGGTCGATAACGATGCAGGTGAGTTGGAAGTCGCAATGCTTTCACCTTTCCTTGCGGAGCGAGCGGCGGGCAGCATCGGCCTGAGTTGGATAGTACACAGGCGTCATTCGAGGCGAAAGTCGGCAACTGTGTACCGAAACCCTGAGGCCTGAGTTTTTATGAAAATCGTCATTTGAAAGGCAATAAAAAACCGACCTGAAACAGGTCGGTTTTTTTGTATCACCAAAACTTATGCACGTTTTTGGGTTGTTAATGGCTTAAAGAAATAAATAGCCCGATCAATACCTTACGTGCATTTTTCGCCGTTTATCTAAAAAGCGTACACAGGTTATCCACAAAATCAGGCTGGGACTTTTTCGCCGCTCGATACAGGTGCAGCCGGCGAACCCAGTGCACGCTGAGTCTCTTCATTCCACGTCTGAACGCGCTCATTCAGTGCGGCGATGGCGCGGGGGCCTGTGCCTTCGGCGTACATGGGTTCGCCGATCACAACCTGTATCGTTCCGGGCTTTTTCGCCCAACCGTCTCTCGGCCAGTATTTGCCTGCGTTATGAGCTACAGGCAGTACAGGCAGATCGGCATTGACTGCCAGCGCCGTGCCGCCACGGGAGAACTTGCCGACCTGGCCATACGGCACGCGAGTGCCTTCCGGGAAGATTAGAACCCAGACTCCGTCCTTGAGCAGTTCGTCGCCCTTCTTGGCGATTGCCTTGAGCGCAGCCTTGGGGTTATCACGGTCAATCGCAATAGGACGAAGCATGGCCATGGCCCAGCCAAAGAACGGCACATAGAGCAGTTCGCGCTTGAGCACCTGGCTCAGTGGCTCGAAGTAAGCCGATAGAAAGAAGGTTTCCCATGTGCTCTGATGGTTGGAGATGATCACGCACGGGGTTTTCGGGACATTCTCGGCGCCAGTGACTTCAACCTTGATGTTGAGAAACACACGGGTCAGCCAGATAGCGCAGCGGCACCAGTAGACGTTGATGAATCGATAACGAGCCTTGAACGGCAGGAACGGTGCGATGAAAAAGCTCAAGGTGCACCACAGCAGCGAGCTGGTGCCCAGCAACAGGTAGAAGAAGAAAGTCCTGATTGCCTGCATGATCGACATAGTTACGTTTACCGTACGGGCAGGTGCCCGCTCCTTGAGCGCTGCGGACCGAACTCAGTGGTTGTTCTGCGCAACGCTGGTGTGGATAAGTTCTGCGGCAACCGCCGCCAGATCGTCAAAAACAAGAGTGCCGGTCGGCACGCCACCGGCCAGGGTCTTCTGACCTTTGCCGGTCTTCACCAGAACAGGCTGAGAATCGACGGCCAAAGCCGCCTGCAGGTCACCTTTGCTGTCGCCCACAAACCATAGACCCTTCAGGTCCGCTGCGTAATGTCGGGCGATGGTCTGCAACATGCCGGGCCGTGGCTTTCGGCAGTCGCAGCATTCGTCTGGCCCGTGCGGGCAATAGACGATCAAGCCAACCTCGCCGCCCTGCTCTGCCACCAGCTCGCGCAATCGCGCGTGCATGGCGTCCAGAGTGGCCAAGTCGTAATAACCTCTGGCAATGCCGGACTGGTTGGTGGCAATCGCCACTGTCCAGCCGGCTTTGCTCAGCGCTGCGATCGCCTGGATCGAGCCGGGAATGGGAATCCACTCCTCCACCGACTTTATATAAGCGTCGGAGTCCTCGTTGATCACCCCGTCCCGATCCAGTATCAGCAGTTTCACCATGGACTCCTTGTCAGCCCAGCAGCGAGATATCGGCAACGCCGAGGAACAGGCCACGCAGGCGGGCCAGCAACGCATAGCGGTTGGCACGTACGTTGGCGTCTTCAGCGTTGACCATCACCGCTTCGAAGAACGCATCGACCGGCTCACGCAGACTGGCCAGACGCGCCAGCGATTCGCTGTACTGACGCTCGGCGGCCATTGGCTGCACAGCGTGGTCGGCCTGCTGAATCGCGGAATACAGCGAGAACTCGTTGGCATTGTCGAAGTACTTGGGCTCGACGGTCTGGGCAATGTTGCCCTCGGCCTTGCTCAGCAGGTTCGACACGCGCTTGTTCACCGCTGCCAGTGCGGCTGCCTGTGGCAGCTTGCGGAAGGCCTGAACGGCCTGCACGCGCTGGTCGAAGTCCAGCGCAGAACCTGGCTGCAGCGCACGCACCGACAGGTACACCGCCACTTCGACGCCTTCGTCTTCGTAACGCGCACGCAGACGGTCGAAGATGAACTCCAGCACCTGCTCTGGCAAACCGGCCGACTTCACCTTGGCACCGAATTGAGTGACTGCGAATTTCACCGTCTCGATCAGGTCCAGGTCCAGCTTCTTCTCGATCAAGATGCGCAGGATACCCAGCGCTGCGCGACGCAGTGCATAGGGGTCCTTGCTGCCGGTGGGCAGCATGCCGATACCGAAGATACCCACCAGCGTGTCGAGCTTGTCGGCGATGGCAACGGCGGCACCGGTCAGGGTGGTTGGCAGTTCGGCACCTGCGCCGCGCGGCATGTACTGCTCGTTCAGCGCCAGCGCCACATCTTCGGCTTCGCCGTCGGCCTTGGCGTAGTAGTAACCCGCCACGCCCTGCATCTCGGGGAATTCGCCGACCATTTCGGTCGACAGGTCGCACTTGGACAGCAGACCCGCACGCGCTGCACGCTGAGCGTCGCCGCCGATGCGTGGTGCGATGTAGGCGGCAAGCTTGGAAACACGCTCTGCCTTGTCGTAGACACTGCCCAACTGAGCCTGGAACACGACGTTCTTCAGGCGCTCGTTGAAGGTTTCCAGCTTCTGCTTCTTGTCCTGCTTGAAGAAGAACTCGGCGTCGGTCAGGCGTGGGCGAACCACTTTCTCGTTACCGGCGATGATCTGTGCCGGGTCCTTGCTCTCGATGTTAGCGACCGTGATGAAACGCGGCAGCAGCTTGCCGTCGGCATCCAGCAGGCAGAAATACTTCTGGTTGTCCTGCATGGTGGTGATCAGCGCTTCCTGAGGCACTTCAAGGAAACGTTCCTCGAACGAGCACACCAGCGGCACTG
Organism: Pseudomonas sp. AC016; assembly: GCF_979253365.1. Lineage (NCBI taxonomy): Bacteria > Pseudomonadati > Pseudomonadota > Gammaproteobacteria > Pseudomonadales > Pseudomonadaceae > Pseudomonas > Pseudomonas sp. AC016. Next base: position 3,212,315 of record NZ_CEEDCC010000001.1, on the reverse strand, counting down.
GCCATTCGACCAGACCGGTCACTTCGTCCAGCAGGCCTGGCGGCACGATGGCAGTGCCTTCCTGTTGGGTGGCCAGCTCTTCGACGCGTTTGCTGATGATCTGACGACGCTCGTTGAAGTCAGCCAGTACATTGGCTGCACGCAGGTCGCTCAGGTAGCCGGCAGGCGAGGAGATACGCACGTCTTCCGGATGATGGAAGCGGTGGCCACGCGAATGACGACCCGAGGTTTGAGCCAGGATTGTGCAATCGACGACCTGATCGCCGAACAGCATCACCAGCCACTGGGTCGGACGCACGAACTCTTCCTTGCGAGCACCCCAGCGCATGCGCTTGGCAATCGGCAGGTCATTCAGCGAGTCTTCGACGATGGTTGGCAGCAGCGACACGGTCGGCTTGCCGACGATGTTCTGGCTGTAACGCAGCTTCGGGCCGCTCTGATCGATTTCGCTCAGGTCAACGCCGCACTTCTTGGCGAAGCCCAGGGCAGCCTGTGTAGGGTTGCCATCAGCATCGAACGCCGCCTGACGTGGCGGGCCGTCCAGATTGACCGCACGATCCGGTTGCTGCGTGGACAGCTCGGTGATCAGCACAGCCAGACGACGCGGTGCGGCGTAGACCTGTTTGGCGCTGTAAGTCAGGCCGGCGCTCTGCAGACCCTTCTCGATACCGGCCAGAAACGCGTCGGCCAGCGAACTCAGGGTCTTGGGTGGCAGCTCTTCAGTGCCCAGTTCTACGAGAAAATCTTGAGCACTCATTGTGCAGCCTCCAGCTTAGCCAACACTTCGTCGCGCAGATCGGGCGGTGCCATCGGGAAGCCGAGTTTGGCCCGGGCTTGCAGATAAGCCTGAGCCACCGAGCGAGCCAGTGTGCGCACGCGCAGGATGTACTGCTGACGCGCAGTCACGGAAATGGCGCGACGGGCATCCAGCAGGTTGAAGGTGTGCGAGGCCTTGAGGACCATCTCGTAACCCGGCAATGGCAGCTCGAGTTCGATCAGGCGGGCCGCTTCGCTTTCGTAGAAATCGAACAGCTCGAACAGCTTGTCGACGTTGGCGTGTTCGAAGTTGTAGGTCGATTGCTCAACCTCGTTCTGATGGAACACATCGCCGTAGGTGACTTTACCGAACGGACCGTCAGCCCAGACCAGATCGTAGACCGAGTCCACGCCCTGCTGGTACATGGCCAGACGTTCCAGGCCATAGGTGATCTCACCGGTCACCGGATAGCATTCCAGACCGCCGACCTGCTGGAAGTAAGTGAACTGCGATACTTCCATGCCGTTGAGCCAGATTTCCCAACCCAGACCCCAGGCGCCCAGCGTCGGCGATTCCCAGTTGTCTTCGACGAAACGTACGTCGTGCACCAGCGGGTCGAGGCCGATGTGCTTGAGCGAGCCCAGGTACAGTTCCTGGAAGTTGTCCGGGTTCGGCTTCAGGATCACCTGAAACTGGTAGTAGTGCTGCAGGCGGTTGGGGTTCTCGCCATAACGGCCGTCAGTAGGACGACGGCTTGGTTGAACGTAGGCGGCATTCCAGGTTTCCGGGCCTACGGCGCGCAGAAACGTGGCGGTGTGGAAGGTGCCGGCGCCTACTTCCATATCGTAGGGCTGAAGTACCACGCAACCTTGTTCTGCCCAGTATTGCTGGAGGGCGAGGATCAAGTCTTGGAAGGTACGCACGGCTGGCGTAGGCTGGCTCACAAATTTCACCTGTGCTGGGCTGCGATTCAAAGAGCGGGAGTATACCCGATTCGGCTGCACGTCCACCCTTGGGAGCCCTATGACACGCTGCTTTTGGTGCAACGAAGACCCCCTTTACATCGCTTATCACGATCAGGAGTGGGGCGTGCCGCTGCGCGATGCGCAGAAGCTCTTCGAGTTGCTTTTGCTCGAAGGGTTCCAGGCCGGCCTTTCCTGGATCACGATTCTCAAACGTCGGGCCCGATATCGAGAGGTGCTGTTCGGTTTCGATGCCGAGCGTCTGGCGCAACTGACCGACACTGAAATCGATGCATTGATGCTTGATCCGACCATCATCCGCAACCGCCTCAAGCTCAGGGCCGTGCGCACCAACGCCAGGGCCTGGCTGGCGCTGAAGGATCCGGTTGACCTGCTCTGGTCGTTTGTCGGCGGTCAGCCGAAGATCAACCATTTCAAGGACCGCAGCGAGGTGCCCGCCATCACCGTTGAAGCCGAAGCCATGAGCAAGGCGCTGAAAAAAGCCGGCTTCATCTTCGTCGGTCCGACCATCTGTTATGCCTATATGCAGGCCAGTGGAATGGTCATGGACCACACCGTTGACTGTGATCGGTACGCGATCCTGAGCCGCTGACGGTACAATGCCTGCCTCAAGAATCCGGGAGTGATCTGTGGAAAAGTTCAAAGGCGCCATGATGGTCGGGGCGTTACGCCTGTTTGCCCTCCTGCCCTGGCGTGCCGTGCAGTGGGTCGGCACCGCCATCGGCTGGCTGATGTGGAAGCTTCCCAACCGTTCGCGCGAAGTGGCGCGGATCAACCTGTCCAAGTGTTTTCCGGAGTTGAGCGAGCCCGAGCTTGAAAAGCTGGTGGGTAGAAGCCTCATGGACATCGGCAAGACGCTGACCGAAAGCGCCTGTGCGTGGATCTGGCCTGCTCAGAAATCCATCAATCTGGTGCGCGAGGTCGAAGGCCTCGACGTGCTCAAGGACGCGCTGGCATCCGGCAAGGGCGTGGTCGGCATCACCAGCCACCTGGGCAACTGGGAAGTGCTCAATCACTTCTATTGCAGCCAGTGCAAACCGATCATTTTCTACCGTCCGCCAAAGTTGAAGGCCGTCGATGACCTGCTGCGCAAACAGCGGGTTCAGCTGGGCAACCGCGTGGCGGCGTCCACCAAGGAAGGCATCCTCAGCGTCATCAAGGAAGTCCGTAAAGGCGGTTCGGTGGGTATTCCGGCTGACCCGGAGCCAGCAGAATCTGCAGGCATCTTCGTACCCTTCTGCGGCACCGTGGCGCTGACCAGCAAGTTCGTGCCGAACATGCTGGCAGGCGGCAAGGCCGTTGGTGTTTTCCTGCACGCCATGCGCCTGCCGGACGGTTCCGGTTACAAGGTTGTCCTGGAAGCGGCCCCTGAAGCCATGTACAGCACTGATACCGAAACCTCGGCAGCGGCCATGAGCAAAGTGGTCGAGAAGTACGTACGCGCCTACCCGAGCCAGTACATGTGGACCATGAAGCGCTTCAAGAAGCGTCCTGAGGGTGAGAAGCGCTGGTATTGAACTGGCGCTTCAACCTCGCAGATTTGCGTGATCCGACCCACTGGGACGCGGAGCGTCCCGGGCGGCATGCCCACGCGGAGCGATGGGCACGATCAGTGTTGAGGCGGACGTATGTATAACGATGAGCACGGAGCATGGGCACGATAGGTGTGCTTCAGGCTTGTGATCGTTCCTCACGCTCCAGCGTGGGAATGAAGCTTGGGACGCTCCGCGTCCCGGCGACATCTGCAGCGAAATATCTGCCAGATCAGAAAAAGCTCAACCCCACCTGAAACAGCCGCTCTACGTCGCGGATGTACTTTTTATCCACAAGGAACATGATCACCTGATCGCCGGATTCGATCACGGTGATGTCGTGGGCGATAAGCACCTCTTCGTTGCGGATGATTGCGCCAATCATGGTGCCGGTCGGCAGGTTGATGTCCTTGATGGCGCGGCCGATGACCTTGCTGGATTTCGAGTCGCCGTGGGCCACGATCTCGATGGCTTCGGCTGCACCCCGGCGCAGGGAGTGGACGCTGACGATATCGCCGCGTCGCACGTGGGCCAGCAGGGTGCCGATGGTTGCCAGTTGCGGGCTGACCGCGACATCGATCTCCCCGCCTTGCACCAGATCCACATACGCCGAGTTGTTGATCAGGGTCATCACCTTGCGTGCGCCCAGCCGTTTGGCGAGCAGCGATGACATGATGTTGGCTTCGTCGTCGTTGGTCAGGGCCAGAAACAGGTCGGTGTTGCCGATGTTTTCCTCGATCAGCAGATCGCGATCCGAGGAGCTGCCCTGCAGCACGACTGTGTTGTCCAGGTTCTCCGAGAGGTAACGGCAGCGTGCCGGGTTCATCTCGATGATCTTGACCTGATAGCGGCTCTCGATGGCCTCTGCCAGGCGCTCGCCGATGTTGCCGCCGCCCGCGATCACGATGCGTTTGTAGCTCTCGTCCAGACGGCGCATCTCGCCCATCACCGCACGAATGTCAGCCTTGGCGGCAACGAAGAATACTTCGTCATCGGCTTCGATCACGGTGTCGCCCTGCGGCAGGATCGGACGGTCGCGGCGGAAAATGGCGGCGACGCGGGTTTCAACATTGGGCATGTGCGCCTTGAGCTGGCGCAGTTGCTGGCCCACCAGCGGCCCGCCGTAGTACGCCTTGACCGCGACGAGCTGAGCCTTGCCCCCGGCAAAGTCGATCACTTGCAGGGCGCCGGGGTACTCGATCAGGCGCTTGATGTAATTGGTGACCACCTGCTCCGGGCTGATCAGCACGTCCACCGGAATGGCGCTGTTGTCGAACAGTTCCGAGCGCGTCAGGTACGCGGCTTCACGCACTCGGGCTATCTTGGTCGGCGTATGAAACAGCGTGTACGCGACCTGACAGGCAATCATGTTGGCTTCATCACTGCTGGTCACCGCAACCAGCATGTCGGCGTCGTCGGCCCCGGCCTGGCGCAACACGGCCGGATATGAGCCTTTGCCCTGCACGGTCCGAATGTCCAGCCGGTCGCCCAGGTTGCGCAACCGGTCACCGTCCGTGTCGACCACGGTAATGTCGTTGGCTTCGCCTGCCAAATGCTCGGCCAGCGTGCCGCCGACCTGACCTGCACCCAGGATGATGATTTTCAACCGTTCACTCCGTGGAAATTCCTGGGCACTGTTGCCCGTTGCATCTTCAAGCCCGCGTTGCGGCGATCTTGATCAGTTTGGCGTAGTAGAAACCATCATGACCGCCCTGCTGGGCCAGCAACTGGCGACCATGCGGCTGCTTGATACCCGCGTCACTGGCGATGTCCAGTTCCCTTGCCCCTGAAGTACGGGCCAGAAAGGCTTCGACCACTTCGGTATTTTCCGTTGGCAATGTCGAGCAGGTCGCGTAGATCAGCATGCCGCCCACCTCAAGCGTAGGCCACAGGGCGTCTAGCAGCTCGCCTTGCAGTGTCGCGAGCGCGACGATGTCGTCTGGCTGACGCGTCAACTTGATGTCCGGATGGCGACGAATCACGCCGGTTGCCGAACAGGGCGCGTCTAGCAGGATGCGCTGGAACGGCTTGCCGTCCCACCACTGCGCGGTTTCCCGTGCATCGGCGGCGATCAATTCGGCATCCAGACCGAGGCGGTCGAGATTCTCGCGAACACGCACCAGACGCTTGGCCTCCAGATCTACGGCGACCACGCCGTTCAACTGCGGCTGGACTTCCAGCAGGTGACAGGTTTTGCCGCCCGGAGCACAGCAGGCGTCGAGCACGCGTTGGCCGGGCGCGAGTTCCAGCAGGTCGGCGGCCAGTTGCGCTGCTTCGTCCTGAACGCTGATCCAGCCTTCGGCAAAACCGGGCAGTGAACGCACATCACAGGGCTCGGCCAGCACGATGCCGTCCTGACTGAACGTGCAGGCGCTGGCTTCAAGGCCTGCTGCCTTCAACAACTCAAGGTATTGATCGCGGCTGTGGTGGCGACGATTGACGCGCAGGATCATCGGCGGATGCGCATTGTTGGCGGCGCAGATTGCTTCCCAGTGCTCGGGCCATGCCGCTTTGAGGGCTTTCTGCAGCCAGCGCGGGTGAGCGGTGCGGACGACGGGATCGTGTTCCAGCTCGATCAGCAGCGCCTCGCCTTCGCGCTGGGCGTTGCGCAATACCGCGTTGAGCAGACCTTTGGCCCATGGCTTTTTCAGCTTGTCGGCGCAGCCCACGGTTTCGCCAATGGCGGCATGAGCAGGTATGCGGCTGTAGAACAGTTGATACAGGCCGACCAGCAGCAAGGCTTCGACGTCAGCGTCGGCAGCCTTGAACGGCTTTTGCAGCAGTTTGGCCGCGAGCGCCGACAGACGTGGCTGCCAGCGTGCGGTGCCGAATGCCAGATCCTGAGTCAGGCCGCGATCACGCAACTCGACCTTGTCCAGTTGGGTGGGCAGCGAGCTGTTGAGCGATGCCTTGCCGCTGAGTACGGCAGCCAGAGCCTTGGCGGCGGCCAGACGCGGGTTCATTGACCCAGCACCGTGCCAACGGCGAATTTCTCGCGACGGCTGTTGAACAGATCCGTGAAGCTCAACGGCTTGCCGCCCGGCAGTTGCAAGCGAGTCAGGCGCAGGGCGTTCTCGCCGCAGGCGACGATCAGGCCTTCCTTGCTGGCGCTCAGAATCGTGCCTGGTGCGCCCTGCCCTTCGGCCAGATAGGCGGCCAGGACTTTCAGCGCTTCGCTGTTCAACGTGCTGTGACAGATCGGCCATGGATTGAATGCACGCACCAGACGCTCCAGCTCATCGGCCGGACGGGTCCAGTCGATACGCGCTTCGTCCTTGTTCAGTTTGTGGGCGTAGTTGGCCAGGCTGTCGTCCTGAACCTCGCCGATCAGCGAACCGTCTGCCAGACCGGCAATGGCTTGCAACACCGCAGGCGGGCCAAGCTCAGCCAGACGATCATGCAGCGTGCCGCCGGTATCCTGCGCCGTAATCGGCGTGACGGCCTTGAGCAGCATGGGGCCTGTGTCGAGACCGGCCTCCATGCGCATCACCGTCACGCCACTTTCGGCATCACCCGCCTGAACGGCGCGCTGGATAGGCGCGGCACCGCGCCAGCGTGGCAGCAGCGAAGCATGGCTGTTGATGCAGCCCAGACGCGGGATATCCAGCACCACCTGCGGCAGGATCAGGCCGTAGGCGACCACCACCATCAGGTCCGGCTTGAGGGCCGCCAGTTCTGCCTGAGCTTCGGGGGCTCGCAGCGTCGGTGGCTGCATGACGGGCACGTTGTGCTCGAGCGCCAGCTGCTTGACCGGGCTGGGCATCAGTTTTTGTCCGCGACCGGCCGGGCGATCAGGCTGGGTGTAGACCGCAACGATCCGATGAGGGCTGTCGAGCAGGGCCTTGAGGTGTTCGGCGGCGAATTCCGGAGTGCCGGCGAAGACGATGCGCAGTGGCTCAGTCATGGACTTTCTCGTTCTGAAAAAAGAAAAAGGCCTTCGACAGGCCTTTTCGGGGTGATGACGGATCAGGCGTTGAGCTTGTGCTGCTTTTCCAGCTTCTTCTTGATCCGGTCACGCTTGAGGTTGGAGAGGTAGTCGACGAACAGCTTGCCGTTCAGGTGATCGCACTCGTGCTGAATGCAGATCGCCAACAGACCTTCAGCCACCAGTTCGTAAGGCTCGCCATCGCGGCCCAGCGCCTTGACGCGAACCTTCTGCGGACGGTCGACGTTCTCGTAGAAACCGGGCACCGACAGGCAGCCTTCCTGATACTGATCCATTTCATCGGTCAGCATTTCGATTTCAGGGTTGATGAACACGCGGGGTTCGCTGCGATCTTCGCTCAGGTCCATGACGACCACACGCTTGTGGACGTTGACCTGGGTCGCTGCCAGCCCGATGCCTGGCGCTTCGTACATGGTTTCAAACATGTCGTCGACCAACTGGCGAATGCCGTCGTCTACTATCGCCACAGGTTTGGCGATGGTGCGCAGGCGCGAATCGGGAAATTCGAGGATGTTTAAAATAGCCATATACGTAAGAGCTGCACTGTTAAGGTAAAGTCAATGTCGGCTGCGGGCTCGGACGTCAAAGCGGGCAGCCCATGATGGGACTCTATTGTTCACGCGAGGCAACATGATAAAGGGATTCACCGCATGAGGAAATCACTACTCGCCTTGCTGCTGTTGACCGCCAGCGGTCTTGTCCAGGCGCAGGTGCAACTCAGGGAAGGCCATCCGCAGAGTTATACCGTCGCCACAGGCGATACGCTCTGGGATATTTCCGGCAAGTTTTTGCGTGAACCGTGGAAATGGCGTGAGATCTGGCGCGCCAACCCGCAGGTGCGTGACCCCGACCTGATCTATCCGGGCGACACGCTGTCGCTCTCCTACGTTGATGGCCAGCCACGTGTGACGCTGAACCGGGGGGAATCCCGCGGCACGATCAAATTGTCACCGCGTGTGCGCAGCACGCCCGTGGTCGAAGCGATCCCCAGCATCCCGCTGGGCGCTATCAACGCCTTTTTGATCAGCAACCGGATCGTCGACAACGCCGAGCAATTCCAGCAGGCCCCTTACATTGTTGCCGGTAACGCCGAGCGCGTGCTCAGCGGCAGTGGCGACCGGGTTTACGCACGCGGCACGCTGGATCCGGCCCATACCGTTTACGGCATTTTCCGTCAGGGCAAGGTCTACACCGACCCGGACACTGACGAGGTGCTGGGCATCAACGCCGACGACATCGGCGGCGGCGAAGTCGTGGCCACCGAGGGCGATGTCTCCACTCTGATGCTTCAGCGCTCGACGCAGGAAGTGAGGCTGGGCGACCGCCTGTTTGCCAGCGAAGAGCGCGCGATCAACTCGACTTTCATGCCCAGCGCTCCACAGACTCCTGTTGAAGGATTGATTCTGGATGTGCCTCGCGGCGTGACCCAGATTGGCGTCATGGATGTGGTCACGCTGAACCGAGGGCGGCGCGACGGTCTGACCGAAGGCAACGTGCTGGCGATCTACAAGACCGGCGAAAAGGTACGTGACCGGGTAACCGGCGAGTCGGTGAAGATCCCGGACGAGCGGTCGGGGCTGCTGATGGTGTTCCGCACCTACGACAAGCTTAGTTACGCCTTGGTCCTGCACGCAAACCGATCTTTGGCCATTATGGACAAGGTCCGTAACCCATAGCGCCATGTTGCAGTTTTGATACGGAATTTTCCTGAGAGGCGCTCACTTATCAAATTGTTGTCAACAGAGTTATCCACAGGTTTGTGCACTGCTTGAGGTGCACAATTGATCAAGGACGATCTCATGCCGCTGTTCGAAAAAGCCGTTCCGTCTCCTTCGGAACTGGAAGCGCGTCTTCGCTTGCATCGCTTGCCAGAGGTCGGGCTGAAACGCTTCTCCCGCCTCATTGATGCCTTCGGCAGTGCTTCAGCGGCACTCGCTGCACCGGCCAGCGCATGGCGGGCACTGGGTCTTCCTACCGCCAGCGCAGAGGCTCGCCGCGACCCGTCGGTACGCGACGGTGCAAGCGCTGCATTGGCCTGGCTGGAGCGTCCCGGCCAGCATTTACTGATGTGGGACGACCCTGGCTACCCCGCCCTGCTGGCGCAGATCGCTGATCCACCGCCTCTGCTGTTCATTGTTGGAGACCCTTCGATCCTTGATCGCCCGCAGTTGGGAATGGTCGGCAGTCGGCGCGCGTCCAGACCAGGGCTGGACACCGCCGCCGCGTTTGCCCGAAGTCTGGCCGGCGCCGGTTTTGTGATCACCAGCGGTCTGGCACGTGGCATCGACGGTGCCGCGCATCAGGGCGCGCTGGATGTCGGAGGCCTTACAATCGGCGTCCTGGGCACGGGACTCGAAAAACTTTATCCACAGCAGCATCGGACACTCGCCGCGCAGATGGCCGCGCAGGGCGGCGCGGTGATTTCCGAGTTCCCGTTGGACGCGGGACCGCAGCCCAGCAACTTTCCGAGGCGCAACCGGATCATCAGCGGCTTGTCCCTTGGCGTGCTGGTTGTCGAAGCCAGTGTCGCCAGCGGCTCGCTGATCACGGCACGTCTTGCGGCGGAACATGGACGCGAGGTTTATGCGATTCCGGGCTCGATCCATCACCCAGGTGCCAAAGGCTGTCACCAGTTGATTCGGGATGGCGCGACACTGGTCGAAACGGTCGATCACATTCTGGAAGGCTTGCAGCACTGGCATGTGACCGCACCCGACACCGCTGAGTCTGCCTCGCTCCCCGTTTGCGATCATCCCCTGCTCGATTTGCTGCATGCGGCTCCTCACACCAGCGAAGGCTTATCGGTATCGATCGGTTGGCCGCTGCCCAAGGTGCTGGCAGCCCTGACCGAGCTGGAACTCGATGGACGGATCAGCAGTGAAGCCGGACGATGGTTCGCCAGAGCGCCCTGAGGTTAAACTGCCGCCAGGATTTCGTGGAGAGATGACAATGGTCAGCAGTTGGCGTGTGCAACAAGCCGCTCGTGATATTCGAGCCGGAGCGGTCATCGCCTACCCGACCGAAGCTGTCTGGGGGCTGGGGTGCGACCCGTGGGACGAAGAGGCGGTCTATCGCCTGCTGGCAATCAAGTCACGGCCTGTGGAAAAAGGCCTGATTCTGATCGCCGACAACATTCGCCAGTTCGACTTTCTGTTCGAGGACTTTCCCGAGCTGTGGCTGGACCGTATGGCCAGCACCTGGCCCGGCCCCAACACCTGGCTGGTTCCCCATCAGAATCTGTTGCCGGAGTGGATCACTGGTATTCATGAGACTGTCGCCTTGCGCGTGACGGATCACCCTACGGTGCGTGAGCTGTGTGCGCTGGTCGGTCCGTTGATCTCCACGTCCGCCAACCCTGCGGGTAGGCCTGCTGCCAAGTCGCGGCTGCGCGTTGAGCAGTATTTCCGTGGCCAGATCGATCTGGTGCTCGGCGGCAGCCTGGGCGGCCGCCGAAACCCCAGCGTGATTCGCGATATTGCGACAGCGCAGGTCGTTCGCGCAGGCTGAGCCAGGCGCGAACGGAGGCACGCTTCACGGGATCAGAATGGTCGATCCCGTGGTGCGACGGGCAGACAGCTCAATGTGCGCCTGGGCCGCATCAGCAAGCGCGTACTGCTTGATCTCGCCAACCTTCAGTTTGCCGCTGGCGAGCATGTCGAACAGTTCGTCGGCCATGGTCTGGAGGTTTTGCGCGTTGTTGGCGTAGCTTCCCAGCGTCGGGCGCGTGACGTAGAGCGAGCCCTTCTGCGAGAGGATGCCCAGGTTCACCCCGGAGACCGCTCCCGAGGCATTGCCGAAGCTCACCATCAGACCGCGCGGTGCGACGCAATCCAGCGACGTCAGCCAGGTGTCCTTGCCTACGCCGTCGTAGACCACCGGGCATTTCTGGCCATCGGTCAGTTCCAGTACCCGTTTGGCAACGTCTTCATGACTGTAATCAATGGTTTCCCAGGCGCCCAGCGCTTTGGCGTGCGCTGCTTTCTCCGGCGTGCTGACGGTGCCGATCAGTTTTGCGCCCAGCGCCTTGGCCCACTGGCAGGCCAGCGAGCCCACGCCGCCAGCGGCTGCATGGAACAGAATGATCTCGCCCGGTTTGACCTGATACGTCTGGCGCAGCAGGTATTGAACGGTCAGTCCCTTGAGTATCACGGCGGCGGCCTGTTCGAAGCTGATCGCGTCGGGCAGCTTCACCAGATTGGCTTCAGGCAGCGCATGAACATCGCTGTAACTGCCGAGCGGTCCGGTGCCGTAGGCAACCCGGTCACCGACCGCAAAGCGCGTCACTTCATCGCCCACGGCCTCGACCACGCCTGCCCCTTCGGTGCCCAAGCCGGATGGCAATTCGGGCGCGGGGTACAGACCACTGCGGTAGTAGGTATCAATGAAGTTCAGGCCGATGGCCTTGTTGCGCACAAGCACTTCCTTCGGACCGAGCGCTTCGGGCTCGAAGTCGATGTATTCAAGTACCTCGGGTCCTCCGACGGTGCTGAACTGGATACGCTTTGCCATTGTTCTCTCCATGATGATTAAACTGACTGCAAAGCGCCTATCCAACTCCTTCCCCAGACCCTCGTCAACTGCCACGCCCGCCCGCCGATGGTATGCTACGCGCCAATTTGCCTGCGCCGCTTGTGTTCCATGGGCTCAGCCGTTTGAAGTCAGCCGTAAGGGATCGCCATGAGTACCCGTACCGAGGCCGTGAAGGCTTACCTGCTCGACCTGCAGGATCGCATCTGTACTGCGCTTGAGCAGGAAGATGGCAACGCGCACTTCGTTGAAGACGCATGGACTCGCCCGGCAGGCGGCGGTGGCCGTACGCGGGTGGTCGAGAACGGCGCGGTCATCGAGAAAGGCGGCGTGAATTTTTCCCACGTGTTCGGCAGCAACCTGCCGCCTTCGGCGAGCGCGCATCGTCCCGAACTGGCCGGGCGTGGTTTCGAGGCCTTGGGGGTGTCGCTGGTCATCCATCCGCACAATCCGCATGTGCCGACGTCGCACGCCAACGTACGATTTTTCATCGCCGAGAAAGAAGGCGAAGAGGCGGTCTGGTGGTTCGGTGGCGGCTTCGACCTGACGCCCTACTACGGCGTCGAAGAAGACTGCATTCACTGGCACCGGGTTGCCGAGCGGGCCTGTGCGCCGTTTGGCGAAGACGTCTACCCGCGCTACAAGGCCTGGTGCGACAGCTACTTCCACCTCAAGCACCGCGATGAACCGCGCGGGATTGGCGGTCTGTTCTTCGATGATGTGAACCAGTGGGATTTCGACACCAGCTTTGCGTTCATCCGGGCGATTGGCGATGCGTTCATCAACGCCTATCTGCCGATCGTGCGTCGCCGCAAGGCCAATGCCTACACCGTGCAGCAGCGTGAGTTTCAGGAGTTCCGCCGTGGGCGCTATGTGGAATTCAACCTGGTGTACGACCGCGGCACGCTGTTCGGTCTGCAATCCGGCGGTCGTACCGAGTCAATCCTGATGTCGTTGCCGCCGCAAGTGCGCTGGGGCTACGACTGGAAAGCCGCGCCGGGCAGCGAAGAGGCCCGCCTGACCGAGTACTTCCTGACGGATCGGGACTGGCTGGCCGACGAGTGATTGCATAGTGCAGTGAGTGAAAGACTGTGGAATATGCCTCTTTTTCTCTGACATAGCGGTGTCTGGCAGCAAACAGAAAATGTGTGAGGCGGCTTGCCGGCGATGCAATCTTCAGGCGCCCCTTCAGTGACTGACACGACGCCTTCGCCGGCAAGCCGCCTCCCACGTCAGACAGCGTTTCTTCAGCAGGCTGAACGTCGTTTGCCAGACCGAGCGCTGCGATACATCAACAGGAACTCCAATGGATCAGTACGTCGTCTTCGGTAATCCCATCGGCCACAGCAAGTCGCCGCTGATTCATCGTCTGTTTGCCGAGCAGACCGGGCAGGCGCTTGACTATCAGGCGTCGCTCGCACCGCTGGACGATTTCACTGCGTTTGCCCAGGCTTTTTTTCAGCAGGGACGTGGCGCCAATGTCACGGTGCCGTTCAAGGAAGAAGCCTTTCGCCTTGCCGACCGTCTGACCGAGCGTGCCCAGCGCGCAGGTGCGGTCAATACGCTGAGCAAGCGGGATGACGGCTCCGTGCTGGGGGACAACACTGACGGCGCCGGTCTGGTGCGGGATCTGACCATCAATTGCGGCGTCAGTCTTCGCGGGCAGCGCATTCTGCTGCTGGGCGCGGGGGGGGCCGTCCGTGGCGCGCTTGAACCGTTGCTTGCACAACAGCCGCTGGCGCTGGTAATCGCCAATCGCACGGTGGAAAAAGCCGAAAGACTGGCTCAGGAATTCGCGGACCTGGGCCCGGTGTTTGCCAGCAGTTTCGACTGGCTTCAGGAGTCCGTGGACGTGATCATCAACGCCACCTCCGCCAGCCTTGCCGGTGAATTGCCGCCGATCTCGCCCAGCCTGATCGAGTCGGGCAAGACCTTCTGCTACGACATGATGTACGGCAAGGAGCCTACGGCATTCTGCCGCTGGGCCACTGAGCAGGGCGCTGCGCAGTCGGTCGATGGCCTGGGGATGCTCGTCGAACAGGCTGCCGAAGCCTTTCTGCTATGGCGCGGTGTCCGTCCGGATTCAGCGCCGGTGCTGGCTGAGTTGCGCAGGCAGTTGGCGAGCTGACGCACGTAATGATCCCGACACTGATCGACTTCAATCCTCAAACACAATCGGGCATTGATCAGCCCCTTCCAGCTTGTGCAGTTCCTCGATCACTTGCGGTCTTGCGTGGCGCAGCACCAGCGCCCTGCCCTGTCTGTTCAGTCGACGCGCTTCCTGATGCAGCATTTCAACGCCCGAGTAATCGATGAAGTTGATCTGTTGCGCTTCGATCACCACGCGCTGACCCTGGGTGCGTTGCAGGCGGGTCTGCAGGTAGTGGCTGGCACCGAAGAAGATTGAGCCGCCGACCCGCAGAATGTCCTCGTCACCTTCACGCAGTTGCTGCACGCGAGGTTGTGAAGTGCGTTTGAGGTAGAAGAATAGCGACGCCAGCACGCCCGCATAAATCGCGGTCTGCAGCTCCAACAGCAACGTGGCCAGACAGGTCAGCGCCATCACGAAAAACTCCGAGCGGCTGACCCGGAACAACGCGGTGATGCCACGACGATCAATCAGTCCCCAGCAGATCAGCAGAATGGACGCCGCCATGCTGGGGATCGGGATATGCGCGATCACTGAGGCTCCGGCAACCGCAAACAACGCGACCCACAACGCTGAAAACACTCCGGCCAAAGGCGAGCGGGCACCGGCTTCGTAGTTGAGTGCCGCGCGGGTGAACGAGCCTGCCGACAGATAGCCCGAGAACAGCGGACCGATCATGTTCGACAGACCCTGTGCCCGAACTTCCTGGTTGGCGTTGAGCATCTGTTGCGAGCGCGTCGACAGCGAGCGGGCAATCGACAGGCTATTGACCAGCCCGAGCATGCCGACTGCCACGGCCGTCGGCAGCAGTTTGAGGATCAACTCGGCATCCAGCGGCAGAGGGGCGAAGGGTGACAGGCTTCCGGCAAAGGCGCTGACCAGCCTGACGTGGCCGAACATTGCAGGCCACAACCAGACCAGCAGGCTGCTCGCGACCAGCGCGATCAACAGCGTGGGCCAGCGTGGCACCAGCGATTTCAGCACGATGCCCAGCGTCAGCGTCATCAGGCCCAGCGCGAGCGACACCGTGTCAACCTCACCCCGGTGTTCCAGCAGCGCTGTGAGACTGTCGAGGGCTGTGGTCTGGCTAGGCAGGTCGATGCCCATCAGATTGGGCATCTGCCCCAACGCGATCACGACAGCAGCCCCCAGCGTGAATCCGATCACAACGGAGTGCGAGACGAAATTCACCAGCGCGCCAAAGCGCACCATGCCAAGCAACAACTGGAAGACCCCGGCAATGAACGTCAGCAACAGGATCAGGGTGATGTAGTCCTGACTGGCCGGAACCGCAAGCGGGCTGACGCTGGCGTACAGCACGATGGAGATGGCGGCGGTCGGGCCGCAGATCAGGTGCCACGAAGAGCCCCACAGGCAGGCGATGATCACCGGAACGATAGCGGCATACAGACCGTATTCGGGAGGCAGCCCGGCGATCAGCGCGTAGGCGATGGATTGCGGCAGGGCCAGAATGGCACCACTCAAGCCCACCAGCGCGTCACGTCCGACGCTGGCGCGGGTCTGCTGAGGAAGCCAGGCCAGAAAAGGCAGGAATTTATGGCGGTTGAGCCAGCGCATCGGTCCCTCGTGATTGGTGGGTTGCCGTCAGATTACACGTCTGTGGCTGCACCCGGTTGTGCCCATATCCTGTGTTCGTTTTCAGTGCATGACCGCGTAGCCTGTGGGATGCCTCACCAGGTCTTCGACGTATCGCTGTCGCGCAGCAAACTAGGTGGGAGCGGACCGGGCGGCGTTCCGCTTGTCCGCGAATGCAGTATTTCAGCCACCGCATATGCGTCGGATGTACTGGCCTTTCGCGGACAAGTCCGCTCCCACAAAATCCAGTTTCTTCAGTGGCTTAGAGGTTGTTTGATAAGAGCGGACTTGTCCGCGAATGCAGTATTTCAGCCACTGCATATGCGTCGGATGTACCGGCCTCTTCGCGGACAAGCGGAACGCCGCCCGGTCCGCTCCTACGTTTCATAAACCGTGGACGGGTAGCAACTGCCACACCCTAATTCATCACATAACACTTCGACGTCGCGACGTTCTGGTCCGAGCCCATTCCGGCGCCTTTGAGCATGCAGATGGCATAGTGTTTCTTGTTGAGCACCGTCACCACCGGGCCGTCCTGCGCAACGTATGAAGAAACCACGTGGGCGCCGTCATTGAGCATCTTCTCCAGCGAAACGTCGGTCGCCTCCAGCTTGGTCGGGACTTCCAGCGCGTTGCCCGGCACCTTGGCCCCGGTCTCTGGTGGCCAGCCCGCCGCCGAGGCAAAAGTCGTACTGAGGACAAACGCCAGCGACAGCGACATCAGTAATTTATTCATCAGTATTCTCCAGTTCTGCAGGTAAGTACTGCACGGCCCATGAGCGTTCATGGCATACAGCGACGACCGTGTTTAGCACGTACCCGCGCACGCTTAAGAAACGTGAGGAAAACTTAATCTGCCGCTGCCCGCCTTATGGCTCAGCGAAAACGCCTGCTTAAAGCTTCGCCTTCACCGCTGCCAACCCTTCCTTATCGTCGATGGTTTTCACCCCATCCAGCCATTTCTCCAGCACCGCCGGGTTGGCCTTGATCCACGCCGTGGCGGCCTGGTTATTGCTGACCTTCTTGTTCACCACATCGGCCATGATGGTGTTTTCCATGTCCAGGGTGAAGCTCAGGTTGGTCAGCAGCTTGCCCACGTTCGGGCAGGCTTCGGCGTAGCCTTTGCGGGTCAGGGTGAAGACCGAGCCGGTGTCACCGAAGTATTTCTCGCCGCCCTTGAGGTAATGCATGCCCTTGATCTGCACGTTCATCGGGTGTGGCGTCCAGCCCAGGAACACCACGAAGGACTTACGCTTCACGTTGCGATTGACCTCGGCCAGCATTGCCTGCTCGCTGGATTCCACCAGCTTCCAGCCACCCAGATCGAACTCGTTCTTCTTGATGATTTCCTGCAACGACAGGTTGGCGGGCGCGCCGGAGCCGATGCCGTAAATCTTTTTGCTGAACTTGTCGGCGAATTTGTTCAGGTCGGCAAAGGTGTGCACACCCGCGTCCCAGACGTAGTCAGGCACGGCCAGGGTAAATTCGGTGCCTTCCAGGTTTTTCGCCAGTTGCGTGACGTCACCGGTGGCCACGAATTTGTCGTAGAAGCCCTGCTGCGCCGGCATCCAGTTGCCGAGAAACACATCCAGCTGCCCGTCTTTCAGGCCACCGTAGGCAATCGGCACCGCCAGGGTGTCGATCTTGGTCTTGTAGCCCAGTCCTTCAAGCACAACGCTGGTAATTGCGTTCGTTGCTGCGATGTCGCTCCAGCCCGGATCGGCCATTCGGACCGTGCTGCAACTCGTCTCCGCAGCGTGAGCCGCGACACTGCCCAACGTCATGACACTGACCGCCAGTGCGGTGAATAGCTTTCTCATTCGGTTTACCCCTTTTGGTTTTTTTGGTGTGGGCAGTGTCAGGGTTGTGGATAACGTGCCTTGCGCTCCAGATCGTCCAGATCAATGTGGTTGCGCATGTATTGCTGACTGGCGTCGACCAGTGGCTGGTGATCCCAACTCTTCAGCTTGCCGGTTGCCAGCGATTTGGCGACGAAGCGCCGTCTGCGCTGGCTGGCGAGCACCTGATGGTGTATCGCCGGTATGTCCCATTTGGCCCGAGCCTCGGCCAGGAAGTCGTTGAACAGTTGCTGGTAATCAGGGGACTGGCTCAGGTCCTCCAGTTCCTTCGGATCGTTCTTCACATCGAACAGCAGGCAAGGATCCTGCTCCGAATAGATGAATTTGTAGGCGCCGCGGCGGATCATCATCAGCGGGCTCGTCGTGCCTTCGGCCATGTACTCGCCAAAGACTTCATCGTGACCGGCCTTGCCTTTCAGATGCGGCATCAGGGAGCGGCCGTCCAGGGGCAGGCCTTTGTCCAGCTTGCCGTTGGCCATGTCGACAAAGGTCGGCAACAGGTCGGCGGTGGACACTGATGCCTTCACGCGACGCGGTTTGAACTGGTCCGGCGCGTAGACCACCAGCGGCACGCGCGCAGCCATCTCGAACCAGTGCATTTTGTACCAGAGGCCCTTCTCGCCCAGCATGTCGCCGTGATCGCCGGAGAACACGACGATGGTGTCTTCGGCCAGTCCGACTTCAGACAGCGTCTGCATCAGTTTTCCGACGTTCAGATCGATGTAGCTGCAGGCGCCGAAGTACGCACGCCGCGCATCACGAATCTTGTGCGTCGGCATGGGCTTGTCCCACAAATCGTAGACCTTGAGCAGACGTTGCGAGTGCGGGTCCAGCGCGTTCTGGTTGGCGTGCAGGGGCGGCATCGGAATCTCGACGTCGTCGTACAGGTCCCAGAACGGTCGGGTGATGGTGTACGGATCGTGGGGATGAGTCATGGAGACCGTCAGGCAAAACGGCGCATTACCGTCTTCGCGAACATGGTCGTACAGGTACTGCTGGGCCTTGAAGACCACTTCTTCATCGAAATCCAGCTGGTTGGTGCGCACGCATGGCCCGGCTTGTAGTACCGACGACATGTTGTGATACCAGCTCGGGCGTACGTCCGGCTCGTCCCAGTTCACGGACCAGCCGTAATCCGCCGGGTAGATGTCGCTGGTCAGGCGCTCTTCGTAGCCGTGCAACTGGTCAGGGCCGCAGAAATGCATCTTGCCGGCCAGTGCAGTCTTATAGCCCTCGGCACGCAGGTAGTGAGCGTAGGTCGGAATGTCAGCCGGAAAGTCGGCGGCGTTGTCGTACGCACCGATCTTGCTGGGTAACTGGCCGCTGACCAGCGTGAACCGCGAGGGTGCGCACAGCGGGCTGTTGCAATACGCCGAATCGAACACAACGCCTTGAGCGGCAAGGCGGGACAGGTTCGGCATCAGAATCGGAGAGGGGGCGTAGAACGGCAACATTGGCGCGGCCATTTGATCGGCCATGATGAACAGAATATTTTTGCGCTTCATGTAATCGCGGCATCCCATAGTGAACAGTTATGCGAAAGTGCTGGTAACGAGAATGAAGGCCATAGTAGCTGTGGTAAAGCCCATATGAAGAAATACCTAGGATAAGCTGCGCTTATGTATGAATCCCTCGGTGAGCTGTCACTGGATCTGTTGCGCTCGTTCGAGGCGGCTGCGCGCTTGCGCAGCTTCACGGCAGCGGCCATCGAACTGGGCACCACGCAGCCCGCCGTCAGTCAGCAGATCAAGCGGCTTGAAGAGCAGTTGGTAACCCGATTGTTCGACCGCATCTACCGGGGCATCGAGTTGACCGAAGCGGGCGAGGTCCTGTTCAGTCACGTGCAGACCGGCCTGCAATCCATCGAGAGCGGTCTGGTGGCGATCACCGACCAGCGCCAGCATGAGGTGCTTCAGGTCGCCACGGATTTTGCCTTTGCGTCCTACTGGCTGATGCCCCGCCTGCACCGTTTTCACAAGCTCAACCCGGACGTGGACGTCAGCCTGGTGACCAGCGAGCGCACCCACAGCATGCTGCGCCCGGATATCGACGTCGCGGTGTTGTTTGGTGATGGGCGCTTCAAGCAGGGCGAAAGCCATTGGCTGTTCAGCGAAGAGGTGTTCCCTGTGTGCAGTCCGCAACTGACTGCGGGGCGAGCACTGCCGTTGCCCCATGACACCTTGCGTGAGTTTCCGCTGCTGCACTTGCGCGGTGAAAGCAACAACAACTGGTTCGACTGGGGCGGCGTATTTCGGGCGCTGGACATTCCTCAGTCACCGGCACCCGGACAATTGCGTTTCGACAATTACACGCTGTTGATCCAGGCCGCGATTGGCGGTCAGGGCGTGGCCATCGGCTGGCGGCATCTGGTCGATGATCTGCTCGAGCAAGGCCTGTTGTGCCGCCCTATCGCGGCTTCGGCGGTTTCCGGTTACGGGTATTACGTGGTGCTGCCCCAGCGCAAACGCCGTGTGCAGATCGTTCAGCAGTTCGTCGATTGGTTGGCCAGTGAACAGACGCTGAGCGGTGTTTCCCTGGCGGGCAGACCGTTACCTTCCATTGCAGTGTGATCGGATTATTTCCAGGTCAGGGAGGACCTCATGTCGGGTATTCAGGGAGTGTCTTCTAAGACTGACAAGCCTCACCCAGCCTCTCTTTGCATGATGCTATGTCGAACGACAGGCAAAATCAGCGGTGTAACATTGCCCCGCCAAAACGTGACCGACTGGTCCGTTGAAGTGCAGATCAGTGAAAAGTGATCATTCATTTGCCTGAATATCAGGCATCAGATGCAGTCGCAGCTCGGGTTTTCGGGCTTGCACTGAATGCTGAGAGACCAAGACAGAGGATCATGAGAGATGCCGGATTTAATCATCGAAGGCAAGAAGCTTCACTATTCTGATCAGGGCAGCGGGCCGGTTCTTTTACTCGGGCACAGCTATCTCTGGGACCGGAACATGTGGAGTGCGCAGATTGACCTTCTGGCCAGCCATTATCGTGTGATCGTGCCGGACCTTTGGGGGCATGGTGAATCCGGTGCGTTTCCTGACGGCACACGGAATCTGAGCGACTTCGCCCGCCACGCGCTGGCATTGCTCGACCACTTGAACATCAGACGCTGCACCATCATCGGCCTGTCAGTCGGAGGCATGTGGGGCGCAATCGCTGCGCTTTCCGCGCCTGAACGTATCAACGGGCTGGTGCTGATGGACACCTATCTGGGCAGTGAGTCGGAGGCCATGAGAGCTTACTACTTCTCTCTGCTCGACAAAGTGGAAGCTGCGGGTGCCTTTTCCGAACAGTTGCTGGACGTGGTGGTGCCGATCTTCTTCCGTCCCGGCATCGATCCACAGTCTCCTGTCTGCCAGAGACTGCGAACGGCGCTGGCGAGCATGAGCTCCGAGCAATTGCGCCAGACTGTTGTGCCGGTCGGTCGCATCATTTTCGGACGCGAGGACCGACTTGGGCTTCTGCATCAACTGGACGCCGACACCACCTTGATCATGTGCGGCGATGCCGACATTCCAAGGCCGCCAACGGAAACCCGCGAGATGGCTCGCCTGATTGGCTGCCCCTATGTGCTGGTGCCCGAGGCCGGGCATATCGCCAATCTGGAAAACCCGGAGTTTGTGTCAGGTGCTCTGATGGCGTTTCTGGCCGGGCTGCATCAGAGGACTGCGTAGTGTGTTTCCCACGTTGGAATGCGTCCCGCGTGGGATGCGGACTTGTCCGCGAAGACTTTGTTTCAGGCGCTGTATAGGGATCGGATGTACTGGCCTCTTCGTGGACAAGTCCACTCCCACTTTGCGTTCTCAGCTTGAGATGCAGAGTTGTCCATGAAGGTGCCGGATCAATTCAGCACGCCATCCAGAATCGCGTACACAATCCCTGTGCCGACGGCGATCAGCACGACATCGGTGCCCAGACGACGCCATTCATATCCCTCGTAATGCGGTAGATATTGCAGCGAGCGGCGGTCCAGTCGTTTGCCGTAACCCGGTGGCAATGGCCGGCCTTTGGCGATATGAATACCCGGCGGCAACGGCTGACCACGGCCAATGACGTCACGGTGTTGCTGGAACGTCTCGCGCACCGGTCCGAAGTCCTGAGGCGGGCCGCGACGATTGTCCTGATGGGCTGGGCCCGGACCTTTGCCGTTGCCGCGATTGCCGGGGCCGTCATTGTCGCGCGGGCCTTGCTGGTGACCGCCACGGTTGTCGTCCGGACCGTTGCCACGCTGATCGGGCGGCGCGGCCTGGAGCAGCTGACTGGCGCTGATCATCAGGATGCCCAAGCCTGTGATGATGCGGTTTGGCAGTTTCATGGAGGTGCTCCTCAGCACTACGCGATGCAGCAAAAAGGGGGTCATGACCTGGTCATGAACCCCTCGTGTCTTACTGCATGATAGAACCGCTGCTGGCGCTTTGATTCCTCTGTATCAGAAACTTTACCCTTGGCTGACGCGGGCGTTACGTACACCCTCGGCCAGCGCAGCGCACAAGGTCAGTACGCCATCGACGGCCTGCTCCGGCGATTCTGCGTTGGCAATCTGGTCGACCAGTGCCGAACCCACCACCACGCCGTCTGCCAGACGTGCAATGGCCGCTGCCTGTTCAGGGGTACGAATACCAAACCCGACGCTGATCGGCAGATCGGTATGACGACGCAGGCGTGCGATGGCCTCGGTCACGTGTTCAGTGGTCGCCGAACCTGCACCTGTTACACCTGCAACCGACACGTAGTAAACGAAGCCGGAGCTGCGTTCCAGCACGCGTGGCAGGCGCGCATCGTCGGTGGTCGGCGTGGTCAGACGAATGAAGTCGATGCCCGAAGCCTGTGCAGGCGTCGCCAGCTCGGCGTCGTGCTCAGGCGGCAGGTCGACGATGATCAGACCGTCTACGCCTGCTTCCTTCGCTTCAGCCACAAACGCTTCGACGCCAAACCGGTGGATCGGGTTGTAGTAACCCATCAGCACGATAGGCGTGGTCTGGTCGTCGACACGAAACTCGCGAACCATCTGCAGGGTTTTCGGCAGCGTCTGACCTGCATCCAGCGCACGCAGGGTCGCCAGCTGAATGGCAACGCCGTCGGCCATCGGATCGGTGAACGGCATGCCCAGTTCGATCACGTCGGCACCGGCAGCCGGCAGGCCTTTCAGGACTTTCAACGAGGTGTCATAGCCGGGATCGCCCGCAGTGACGAAGGTGACCAGCGCCGCACGACCTTCGGTTTTCAGCTGGGCGAAACGTTGTTCAAGGCGGCTCATACCAGCATCTCCTGAGTCTTTTCGGCAGCGGCCATGTGGCTCATGACGGTCTGCATGTCTTTGTCGCCGCGCCCGGACAGGCACACGACCATCAAGTGATCGTCGCGCAGGTTGGTGGCGCGCTTCATGGCTTCAGCCAGGGCGTGGGCGGTTTCCAGTGCCGGGATGATGCCTTCGAGCAGGCAGCACTGATGGAAAGCGTCCAGGGCTTCTTCATCGGTGATGCTGACGTATTCGACGCGCTTCACTTCGTGCAGGAAAGCGTGCTCGGGACCGATGCCCGGGTAGTCCAGACCTGCGGAAATGGAGTGGGCGTCGGTGATCTGCCCATCCTTGTCCTGCAGCAGGTAGGTGCGGTTACCGTGCAGCACGCCCGGTACACCACCGTTGAGGCTGGCCGCATGCTTGTCGGTCTCGACACCATGACCGCCCGCTTCCACACCGATGATTTCCACGCTGGCGTCATCCAGGAACGGGTGGAACAGGCCCATCGCGTTGGAACCGCCGCCAACACAGGCGACCAGACTGTCAGGCAGACGCCCTTCCTTCTCCAGCATCTGCTCTTTGGTTTCCTTGCCGATGATGGCCTGGAAATCACGCACCATCGCCGGGTACGGGTGTGGGCCAGCCACAGTACCGATAAGGTAGAAGGTGTCGTCGACGTTGGTTACCCAGTCACGCAGGGCTTCGTTCATGGCGTCTTTCAGGGTGCCGGTGCCGGAAGTGACCGGAACGATCTCGGCACCCAGCAGCCGCATGCGGAACACGTTGGCCTGCTGGCGCTCGATGTCGGTCGCACCCATGTAGATCACGCAAGGCAGACCGAAACGTGCAGCCACGGTTGCCGTGGCAACACCGTGCATGCCGGCGCCGGTTTCAGCGATCAGACGCTTCTTGCCCATGCGCTTGGCCAGCAGCACCTGGCCGATGCAGTTATTGATCTTGTGCGCGCCGGTGTGATTCAGCTCTTCGCGCTTGAAGTAGATCTTCGCGCCACCGCAGAACTCGGTCAGGCGTTCGGCGAAATACAGCGGGTTCGGACGGCCCACGTAATCGCGCTGGAAGTACGCCATCTCTTTGATGAATTCAGGGTCGGACTTGGCGGCTTCATACTCGCGGTTCAGGTCGAGAACCAGCGGCATGAGGGTTTCAGCGACGTAGCGGCCGCCGAACGAGCCGAACAGGCCGTTGGCGTCAGGGCCGTTGCGCAAATTGGTCTGGGTCATGAAGTGCTCCAGTGGGTGTATCGAACGAATGAGGTGAGCCGGTCTGGCAATGAGTCCACTTTAACCAGCGCACGCCCGGATGAAAACCGATAAGATCGCCACAACCTGTCAGGAAAACTCACAGATCATGAGCCGCGATCTTCCCCCGTTGAACGCCTTGCGTGCCTTTGAAAGCACGGCCCGGCTGGGCAGCGTCAGTCAGGCTGCCGAGCAATTGCACGTTACGCACGGCGCCGTCAGTCGTCAGTTGAAGCTTCTCGAAGAGCACCTCGGCGTCAATCTATTCAGCAAGGATGGACGCGGCCTGAAACTCACAGATGCGGGCATCCGGCTGCGTGACGCCAGTGGTGAAGCATTCGACCGGCTGCGCAGTGTCTGTGCCGAGCTGAGCCAGGGCAGCGCCGATGCGCCGTTCGTGCTCGGATGTTCCGGGAGCCTGCTGGCGCGCTGGTTCATTCCACGCCTGAGTCGCTTGAATGCGGAGTTGCCGGATCTGCGCCTGCACCTGTCGGCAGGCGAAGGCGATCTGGACCCGCGCCGTCCCGGACTGGACGCCCTGCTGGTGTTCGCCGAACCGCCCTGGCCTGCCGACATGCAGGTGTTCGAGCTGGCCAGCGAACGAATCGGCCCGGTACTGAGCCCACGCTTTGCGCGTTTCGAAAGCCTGTGCAATGCGCCCGCCGAAGCGCTGCTGGACGAACCCCTGCTGCAGACCACCTCGCGGCCGCAGGCATGGCCAAGCTGGGCGCAACACAACGGCATCGACCCGCAGTCATTGCGGTTCGGACAGGGTTTCGAGCATTTGTATTATTTGCTGGAGGCGGCCGTGGCAGGCCTTGGAATTGCGATTGCGCCCGAGCCGCTGGTGGTCGATGACCTCAGGGCCGGACGCCTGGTTGCGCCATGGGGTTTCAGTGAAACCCCGGCGCAACTGGCGTTATGGGTGCCCAGACGTGTGGCCGATGACCGTGCGCAGCAATTGGCTCAGTGGTTGAAAAATGAGCTGCTGCGGTCTGGAGACCCGATCAGAAACTGATCAGTTGCCGCGCTTGCACAGCAGGTAGGCTGCCAGCAGGCCGAGGGCACCCACAGCAACGCCTGCGGTGGTCCAAGGGTGTTCCTGAGCGTAGTCACGAGTGGCCAGCGCATTTTCACGGGTCTTCTCTTTGACGTCTTCGTAGACATCGCTGAGCAGGCTGCGCGAATGGCTCAGAGCACTTTCAGCATTGGCCTTGAGGTTTTTCAGGGTTTTGCGCGACTCGTCGGAAGCATCGGCTTTCAGGCCCTCGAGCGACTTCAAGAGACTCTCGATCTCCGCTTCCATACTCTGCAACGAGGCCTTGCGAAGTGAAGTACTAGCCATGGTGTTTCTCCTGCAATGGTGAGTGGGCGTGTGATGATTCCGACTGCGGGCTCATTGGAAAGTGCGATGCCATTTTGCAAAGTCTGAACTTTTACCTGCTTTTTCCTGACAGAAGTCTGGAGCGTTGGTTTTAACGACGTGTTCAAAGACCTTCAGGAGAACTGCCATGAGTGATCATCACACGTACAAGAAAGTCGAAATCGTCGGATCGTCCACCACCACCGTTGAAGACGCTATCCAGAACGCTTTGGCCGAAGCCAGCAAAAGCATCAAGAACCTTGAATGGTTCGAAGTGACCGAAACCCGCGGCCACATCGTGGACAACAACAAGGTTGGCCACTATCAGGTCACCTTGAAAGTGGGCTTTCGCATCGAACGCAGCTGATCGTCCTTGAACCTTTCGGCTGGCCGATTGCCATAACCTGCGCTACACACTGACATGAGCCATCATGGCTCACAGGTGGGCGTAGGGATGTTCAATGGGCGCCTGTTCCGATGGCGTCTGCATTTGGCCGGACGAAAGGGGATACCCATGAAGAAGATTTTGTTGGCAGTAGGTTTGTTGAGCATCGCGGGCACCGCCCTGGCGGCAGGCAAGCCATGTGAAGAGCTGAAAAGCGAAATCGACGCCAAGCTTCAGGCCAAGGGTGTTTCTTCCTACACGCTTGAAGTGGTCGAGAAAGGCAGTGCTGCTGATCTGCAAGTGGTGGGCACCTGCGAAGGTGGCGCCAAGGAAATCGTTTACAAGCGCGGTTGATAGTCAGGCCGGCTCGATGTAAATCCAGCCCGTGCCAGACCCCGTGTTCAAGCTGTAAAAAAAAGCCCGCACCCTACGCTGAACAGTGATTCAGCGAATGGTGCGGGCTTTTTCGTGTCTGTGCAGCAAGCGTTTAGCCGTGTGCGACCTGAGCCAGGATCTCGTAGGACCGCAGACGGTCTTCATGCTCGTACATGTCGCAGGTAAAGATCAGCTCATCGGCATCGGTCTGCTCCAGCAGCACGTCCAGTTTGGCGCGGATCTTGTCCGGGCCGCCGACCATCGCCAGCCCCAGAAAGCTCGCCACCGCTTCACGTTCGTGCGGCAGCCACAGGCCGTCCATGGACTCCACCGGTGGACGCTGCATCAGGCTGTGACCACGCATCAGCGCCAGAATACGCTGGTGCACCGACGTCGCCAGGTATTCGGCCTTCTCGTCCGTCTCTGCGGCCGACAGCGGCACGCCCAGCATCACGTAAGGCTTGTCGAGCACCGCCGATGGCTGGAAGTGATTGCGGTAGACGCGAATCGCTTCGTGCATGTAGCGCGGCG
Source organism: Pseudomonas sp. AC016 (assembly GCF_979253365.1). Lineage (NCBI taxonomy): Bacteria > Pseudomonadati > Pseudomonadota > Gammaproteobacteria > Pseudomonadales > Pseudomonadaceae > Pseudomonas > Pseudomonas sp. AC016. The sequence continues at coordinate 3,185,802 of NZ_CEEDCC010000001.1, read as the reverse complement.
CGAAGTGCGAGGCGAAGGCGTAAGGCAAACCGCGCATCCCTGCCAGCTGAGCGCTGAACAGACTTGAGCCCAGCAGCCAGATCGGGACGTTGGTGCCTGAACCTGGAACGGCGATCACTTTTTGATCAGGTGTACGCGGTCCCAGGTACTCCATCAGTTCGGTCACGTCATCCGGGAAGTCATCGGCACTGCCGGAACGTTCGCGGCGCAGCGCGCGGGCGGTCATCTGATCGGAACCGGGCGCACGGCCCAGGCCCAGATCGATGCGGTCCGGATACAGGCTCGCCAGGGTGCCGAACTGCTCGGCCACCACCAGTGGCGCATGGTTGGGCAGCATGATGCCGCCCGCACCGACACGGATGGTCGACGTGCCGCCTGCCAGATACGCCAGCAGCACCGACGTTGCCGAACTGGCGATGCCGTCCATGTTGTGGTGTTCGGCGACCCAGAAGCGGTTGTAGCCCAGTTTTTCGACGTGTTGCGCCAGGTTCAGCGAGTTGCGCAGGGAGTCGGCGGGGCCTTTATCGTGGCGCACGGGCACCAGATCAAGGGTGGAAATCTTTACATCTGCCAGACGTTTCATAGGCCAGGGTAGCTCCTCGAATTGTGTTGGGTCGGCTCAAGGAGCTGCCCACGATGAAACAACAGTGCGGGCACAAGCCTGGTGTTTCAATAGATGACGCGGAAAAAACCTACTTAAATACTAGGTCTTTAGTCGATTTGAACTTTCCAGTGCCGTCTATCCTCAGAATCCTGTCACGTGCAAAAGACTCAATCCATTCCTTCAAGGAGCGACCATGAGCATCGTCAAGAAAGCATCGGCACACTGGGCTGGTGATCTGAAAACCGGTATCGGCAGCATCTCGACTGAAACCGCGGCACTGCGCGAGCATCCATACGGCTTCAAGGCCCGCTTCGAAGGCGGCAAAGGTACCAATCCCGAAGAACTGATCGGCGCGGCACATGCGGGTTGCTTCTCGATGGCGCTGTCGATGATTCTGGGCGACGCAGGCTTCACAGCCGACAGCATCGATACCCAGGCTGAAGTCACGCTCGACCAGGTGGAAGGCGGTTTCGCGATCACTGCTGTGCATCTGATACTGAAAGCCAAGGTGCCAGGCGCGACTCAGGAGCAGTTCAACGAGTTGACCACTAAAGCCAAAGAAGGCTGCCCGGTGTCCAAGGTGCTGAACGCCAACATCACGCTCAAAGCTACCCTGCTGAGCTGATTCGGTAGTTCAGATTTCGTGTGAGGTGGCTGGCCGACGATAGCGTTGATCCAGTCGTTGCCAGGTTGGATGGGCTATTGATTCGCCGGCAAGCCGCCTCCCACAACAGTGTTCATTTCGCCGGTTATGTGTTCTGGAAGAGGGTCAAGCATGAAACGTTTTGCTTTGGCAGTGGCCTGTACCCTGCTGGCTGTAAATGCTGTGGCGGCCCCGAAGTCCTGTGATGAACTCAAGGACGAAATCGAGGCGCGCATCCAGGCGAACAATGTTACTTCCTACACGCTGGAAATCGTCACCAATGACGAAGTCACGGACCAGAACATGGTCGTGGGTAGCTGCGAGAACGGCACCAAAAAAATCATTTATCAGCGCAATGATCGCTGATCAGATGCAGTGAACATTCCCCTCCTGCGCGACCGTTTTTCGCTCGGCGTCGTACAGCCACGCATCGACATCATTGGTCAGTGACCTCACCTCAAGCACGTATCGCTGTCCCGCAGCGAAATGCGCGTAGTCGACTTCAACGAAGCAGGTGATTTCGGTGTAGTCGTCGCCCATCAGGCCCATGCTTCCATAACGATACTCATAGTCGTAACGCACTTGCAGCGAATGGCTGCCGGGTGTGACCTGGAAGTAGCGACCGTCATAGGTGTTCTTGCCGTCGAGCTTGTCGGCCATGACCACTTTGCCGGTGATGGTGCGCAGATCGACCCAGGCCATGTTCGGGTCAACGGCAGGCAATGGACCGGCGCAACCTGCAAGGGTTGTCAGGGCGAGAATCAGTGTCATGACGCGCATGCTGTGCTCCATTTCTGAACCGGCGGCGATGATAGTTGCGTCGGTCTTGTCTGTCCTGCATAACAGCACTGTGTTCCGATTTTAAGGCTGTGTATGCCACGACTCATTGTTTTACGCCTTTGGCAGGCTTTGCCGGTAGTGGCGGTCATGTTGCTGAGTGGCTGTTCCAGCGTGGCCTATTACGGTCAGTTGGCTCAGGGGCAATGGCAGCTTTTGCAGGCCCGCGAACCGGTGGACGAGATCATTGCCGATCCCGGTCGCGATCCAACGCTTCGGGCGCACCTGGCCCAGTCGCAAAAGGCCCGAGTCTTCGCCAGCGAACACCTGCACCTGCCGGACAACAAGAGCTATCGCCTGTATGCCGATCTGGGCCGTCCTTACGTGGTATGGAACGTGTTTGCCACAGATGAGTTCTCTCTGGATCCGGTGACCCACTGTTTTCCGATTGCCGGTTGTGTGGCTTATCGCGGCTATTACAGCCCGGGTGGCGCTCGCGGTGAAGCAGCCTTGCAGCGTCAGGCAGGCAAGGATGTGTACCTCAGTGGCGTAGAAGCCTATTCGACATTGGGCTGGTTCAACGACCCGATCCTCAGTTCGATGCTGGGCTGGGGCGATGAAAGGCTGGCTACATTGATCTTTCATGAGCTGGCGCATCAGCGTTTCTATGTGAAGGACGATACGGAATTCAACGAATCGTACGCCAGCTTCGTCGAGCAGGAAGGCACGCGTCAGTGGCGTGCTGCCCGTGGGCTGCCGCCTGAGAGCGTTTCGCAGTCCAGACGGCGCGATCAGTTCATTCAACTGGTGCTCGATACGCGTGAGCGTCTGAAAACGCTTTATCGCCAGCCGTTGACGCCTGACCTCATGCGTGAACGCAAGGCGGCCGAGTTCGAGCGCATGCGCCGTGACTATCGGACGTTGCGCGATGAGCAATGGGGAGGCGACAAACGCTTCGATGGCTGGATCAACAGCCCGATGAACAACGCCAAGCTGCTGCCCTTCGGGCTCTATGACCAGTGGGTGCCTGCGTTCGAAGCGTTGTTCAAGCAGGTGAATGGCGACTGGGAAGCGTTTTTTCAGGCAGTGGAGACGCTCGGTGGCTTGCCTGCCGATTCACGCAAGGCGGCTCTGCAGCGATTGATGCCGTGAGCGCGCCATGCCGCGCTGCTTCGCATCACGGCCGGACGCGGAGCGTCCTGAGCGGCGTTACCACGCTGGAGTGGGAACGATCATGGTCTCAAGCACACTGATCATGCCCATGCTCCGCGCTCGTCGTTGTGCACAAGGCCTCGTGGAGGAATGATCGTGCCCATCGCTCCGCGTGGGCATGCCTCCCGTGACGCTCCGCGTCACAAATGGCACAGACTGAGGATTCAGTGAGCCGAGCGCATGACGTGAATAACGCTGAAGCTTGGGCACACATCTGCGTCACTTCAACGCCAGACGCGCAGTGCCGCCTTACTTGCCCACAAAGGCCTCATGCAACTCGGCCACGGTCGCAAAGTGATACGTCGGGTTTTCCGCCGTGAGTTCTTCATGGCTGCCAAACCCGTATCCCACCGCAGCAACGTCCAGTCCGTTGCGGATGCCGCCGATCAGGTCGTGTTTGCGGTCGCCGATCATCAGGGTGTGCGCCGGGTCGAGCTTTTCTTCGGCGAGCAGGTGGGCGATGAGTTCGACCTTGTCGGTGCGGGTGCCGTCCAGTTCGCTGCCATAGATCACGATGAAGTGTCTGGCGAAATCGAAGTGCCGGGCGATTTCCCGGGCGAACTCCCACGGTTTGGACGTGGCGATGTACAGACGTCTGCCCTGCCCGCCCAGGGTTTCCAGCAGTTCGGCAATGCCATCGAACACTTCGTTTTCATACAGCCCGGTCACACGGAAGCGCTCGCGGTAGAAGCCGACCGCCTCCCATGCACGCGCTTCGTCCATGTCGTAAAACTGCATGAACGCCTGCAACAACGGTGGGCCGATGAAGTGTTCCAGTCTGGTGATATCCGGCTCGTCGATACCCAGATTTGCCAGCGCGAACTGGATCGAGCGGGTGATGCCCAGACGCGGGTCGGTCAGCGTACCGTCGAGGTCGAAAAGGATGTTCTGGTAATGCATGGGGGCCTCGAACTGCAGATTCTTCAGCATGGCTGGTCAAAGCCTTCTGCCAGGTGCTGGTCCTTGAGTTTCACGTAGTTGGTGGCGCTGTAAGGGAAGAATGCGATTTCCTTTTCGGTCAGCGCCCTCACCTGTTTGACCGGGCGGCCTACATACAAAAAGCCGCTTTCCAGCACTTTGCCCGGCGGCACCAGGCTGCCTGCGCCGATGATCACCTCATCTTCCACGACCGCGCCATCCATGATGGTCGAGCCCATGCCGATCAGGATCCGGTTGCCGATGGTGCAGCCGTGCAGCATCGCTTTGTGGCCGATGGTCACTTCATCGCCGATCAGCAATGGAAAGCCGTCAGGATTGAACGGCCCGGCGTGGGTGATGTGCAGCACACTGCCGTCCTGCACGCTGGTGCGGGCACCGATGCGAATGCGGTGCATGTCGCCGCGCACCACGCTCAATGGCCAGACGGAACTGTCGGCACCGATTTCCACATCGCCGATCACCACCGCCGAGTGGTCAACGAAGGCCCGTTCGCCGAGCGATGGTGTGTGGTCCTGGAACTTGCGAATGGCCACGATAGGCTCCTTCTTTGGCAGTGATAGGTGAGTGAAGCGGGTTTCGATGCTGCGGTCGGCGTCGATTGTAATTAAGATGCATGAGTGTTTCTTCCAGCCAAGGTGCAAAACCGTGAGCGCGAACAACCCGCTTCTGCAATCGTACGACCTGCCACCCTTCTCGGCGATCCGTGCCGAGCATGTCAAACCTGCCATCGAACAGATTCTGGCGGACAACCGCGCTGCAATTGCCGACATTCTCGCCAAACAGGGATCGACACCGACCTGGGCCGGACTGGTGCTGACCATGGACGAGCTTAACGATCGTCTCGGCGCTGCCTGGAGCCCGGTCAGCCATTTGAATGCCGTGTGCAACAGCGCCGAGCTGCGCGAAGCCTATGAATCCTGCCTGCCTGCGTTGAGCGCCTACTCCACGGAGATGGGCCAGAACCGCGAGCTGTTCCAGGCGTATGAAGCGCTGGCCAACAGTCCTGAAGCGGCGAATTTTGATGTCGGCCAGAAGACCATTCTGGAGCAGTCGCTGCGTGATTTCCGCCTGTCCGGTATCGACCTGCCGCCCGAGCAGCAGAAACGTTATGCCGAAGTGCAGAGCAAGCTGTCGGAACTGGGCAGCCAGTTCTCCAACCAATTGCTGGACGCCACTCAGGCGTGGACCAAATTGGTCGCCGATGAATCCGCCCTCGCCGGCCTGACCGATTCGGCCAAGCAGCAGATGGCGGCCGCCGCCAAGGCGAAAGGTCTGGACGGCTACCTGATCACACTGGAATTCCCGAGTTACTACGCGGTGATGACCTACGCCGAAGACCGCGCGCTGCGTGAAGAACTCTACGCGGCCTACTGCACTCGTGCGTCCGATCAAGGCCCGAATGCCGGCAAGAACGACAACGGCCCGGTCATGGAGCAGATCCTCGACCTGCGTCAGGAACTGGCCCAACTGCTGGGTTACGCGAACTTCGCGGAACTGAGCCTGGCGACCAAGATGGCCGAGTCCAGCGATCAGGTGCTGAGCTTCCTGCGCGACCTGGCCAAGCGCAGCAAGCCGTTTGCCGTGCAGGATCTGGAAGAGCTCAAGGCTTACGCCGCCGAGCAGGGTTGCCCGGATCTGCAAAGCTGGGACAGCGGCTTCTACAGCGAAAAACTGCGTGAGCAACGTTACAGCGTTTCCCAGGAAGTCCTGCGCGTTTATTTCCCGATCGACAAGGTACTGAGCGGCCTGTTTGCCATCGTTCAGCGTCTGTACGGCATCGAAATCGCCGAGCAGAAAGGCTTCGACGCCTGGCATCCGGACGTCCGTCTGTTCGAAATCAAGGAAAACGGTCAGCACGTCGGCCGCTTCTTCTTCGACCTGTACGCCCGCGCCAACAAGCGTGGCGGCGCCTGGATGGACGGCGCTCGCGACCGTCGCCGCACCGCCGAGGGCACCCTGCAGAGCCCGGTGGCCAATCTGGTCTGCAACTTCACCCCGGCAGTCGGTGGCAAGCCTGCACTGCTGACCCACGATGAAGTCACCACGCTGTTCCACGAGTTCGGCCACGGCCTGCATCACTTGCTGACCCGTATCGATCACGCGGGTGTTTCCGGGATCAACGGCGTGGCATGGGACGCGGTCGAGCTGCCAAGCCAGTTCATGGAAAACTGGTGCTGGGAGCCGGAAGGCCTGGCGCTGATTTCCGGTCACTACGAAACCGGTGCACCGCTGCCGCAGGACCTGTTGGAAAAGATGCTTGCTGCGCGCAACTTCCATTCCGGCCTGATGATGGTGCGTCAGTTGGAGTTCTCGCTGTTCGACTTTGAACTGCACGCCACCCACGGTGATGGCCGTAGCGTGTTGCAGGTGCTGGAAGGCATTCGTGACGAAGTGTCGGTCATGCGTCCACCGGCCTACAACCGTTTCCCGAACAGCTTCGCGCACATCTTCGCGGGCGGCTACGCAGCGGGTTACTACAGCTACAAGTGGGCTGAAGTGCTGTCGGCCGATGCGTTTTCGAAGTTCGAGGAAGACGGCGTGCTCAATGCCGAAACCGGTCGTGCTTTCCGCGAAGCCATTCTGGCCCGTGGCGGTTCACAGGCACCGATGGTGCTGTTCGTCGACTTCCGCGGACGCGAGCCGTCGATTGACGCACTCTTGCGCCACAGTGGTCTGAGTGAGGACGCGGCAGCATGACCGATACACCTGCGGTCGTTACCAAGAAGCGCTTCATCGCCGGGGCTGTCTGCCCGGCGTGCAGCGAGCCTGACAAGCTGATGATGTGGAGCGAAGACGACGTGCCGCACCGCGAGTGTGTGCACTGCGGCTATAGCGATACGCTCAACGAGCAGGGGCTTTCGGTGCCGAAAGAACTGGGCACACGGGTCAACAAGGTGGTGGTCAAGCCTGCTGATCCAAAGGTGCAGGGCGTGCAGTTCTTTCCGAATCCGAAGTTGAAAAAGCCGGTTGATCCGAGCTGAAGAAGTTCTGATGCCATGTTCCATAAGGGGCGCAAAGCGACCCCTTATGGACGGCAGGTGAACGGTCAACTTTTTATAGAGAGATCCATTTTCATGAATGCATTGACCAGTTCAAGCAGGATGTCGTCGTCTTTCGCGTCGGTCTTCTGGTTGCCGTCTACATCAGCTTTACTTTTGACAGTATCGTAAGGCACCCCTTTTCCGGGTGCTGTTACAAATGCAGTAAATTCGATATCTCCCCGTGTGCCTGTCCGCTCGTTGGCAAGCTCGCTGTTCCAGAATTCTACTATTACCTCGGGCGTGTCATCGCCCTCTATGTCCTCGACGGACAGCCTGACTTCATAGTTGGCCATTTCAATGTTCTCCTTTCTCTTATTCGGGTCGATCCATGAGCCATCGGACCGTGGCGGGTCATCTCTCAGTCAACTCAACGATTTTCTCCCTGAACGACAGGGCAAGGTCGATCAGCATGTCTTCAGCGATTTCAGGGTCGCCCTGAATGTCGAGTTCATATTCCTGTCGGGTGTCGAGCGTCAGCACAACAGCGCTTAAAAACTCATCATCTTCAAATAATTCAGCACTGATCTCGGGATACTTTTTTTTATTTAAATCATCTGCCGCCAATCGAACCACATACGTCGCCATCACCCACCTCGCTGTCAGGTAAGTTGCCAGCGTCGGGTCGAGTCTGGCGTCCAGTTACGCTAGTCCTCGCTGAGAAAATCGTCTACTGACAGAAATGACAGGTGGCACTATGTACGTGGCTGCCAGTCTGGTTTCCATGTATCAAGGGCTCGCCTGATCAGACGAGCCTTGTTCCAGCACCCACTTCAAGGCACCTGGATTTCCACCCGGGAAACCTTGCCATTCAGCCCGTTGTACTTGAAGTAGTTCACGCGGTAGTCGTCGGTCTCGAGCGTGCGTTCGAATTCATGAACGATAACGTGCTCGGAAATGCCGATGTCCCGTTTGACGTCGACCGTGGCGTAGTCGTCGTCAGTGCTGGCGTGGGGACTGTCGAAAACGGTAATCCGTGTGCCTTTTGCGATACCCGACAGCGAAAGCGATTGAGCCTCATCGTTCTCGCAACCCATTTCAGGCAGAAGCAGTGTTTGTGTACCGTTGGGTATCACGCACACCGTGTCTTGCGTCCTTTCGGCACTGAAGCTTTCCCACAAGTAGATACCGCCTCGGGTCAGCGCCCGTGTGTAGGCCAGTGTGTCGCCATTCTGATAGTTGTTGATGCCAATGAAGTTTGGCGTGACGCCACAGTTCTCAGTGCGGTGCATCAGGTAGGTCAGGTTGTTGTCGAAGGAGCCTGAGTCGAAGGTCGTGGAGGTGGCGGTGTGGAACTGATTCATCAGAAACAGCCGGTTCCAGCGCTTGCCTGTTTCCCGGGCCACTGTTCGGGTATTCAGCGGCACATCGCTCCAGCGTGTCGGGCACGAAAAGTCATGAAAAGCCAACAGACTTGTGGCCACCGCCCCCAGCGTGTCCCAGCGGTTCTGTACCAGCCAGTCCTGGTCATAAAGCACTTTGACGGCTTTGTTCCCCACGGCGTAGTCGCCTTCCAGTTCCGATCGGTCAGTCAGCAAAATAAGGCGATTATTGCTACGCGCCATTTCATCCAGCGTCGGCCACTGTTCGTTCGCGAAGTTGTCAGGATCGAATGAGTAATCGGCCAGTTCAGGAACGCTGGCGAAGACCTGCTGAAGGTCGTCGCGGGTCACGTAGCTTTCCAGGAACAGCGTGACCACTTCAGCTGGATTGGCTTTGAGGAATGGAATGAATTCATTTTTCAGATGATTGCCCCAAGGTCCATAGCAGGCGAGGCTCTTGTGACACACGATTATTCGGTTGAAACCCTTCTGCTTGTGATCCGTGTAAAGGTCGAGCATGAAGCCCCGCACGCCATCTGATAACTGCTGGGGCATTTCCTTGAGGTTCTGGTTTATTTTTTCGTACGAATTGTGGGTCGTGACCCAGTGGTACTGATCAAATGGCTTGCTGCCGTCAGAATGCCCGGCCGCATGGGCCTGCATGAAGGAGAGCGATAACATTGAAGCGCCTGTCAGGGCCGCTACGGAAAAAACGGTGTGCATGCCTGAAATCCTTTTCAGTGCGGATAGTGAGATTGGACGGGCTTTTCCATAAGCCGTCCGGGGACGAGTGATAACGGAATGGCGTCGGCAAGGGAAACGCTTTCCTGTTACCGGATTTAAAGACGGGCATCGCCTGTCACTGACCCGCTGTGCCGTTTGTCAGGGTTGTTGGTATTTGTGAAGTGGTCATTTGTATAGTGATGTACTGTATATAAAAACAGTATTCAGGCGACACTCCATGTCCAGTTCCTCTCCGATTCGCGGCCGCGGAACCGCCACCAACCCGCACAACCGCTTCGCACCCAGTCGTTCCGTTGCCGAGGACGATGGCTGGTATCAGGAAGTGCCGATGACACAGGGCACGACAGTCACCTTCGAGACCGCCAAGAGCATCATCACCCGCAACAGCTCTCCGGACATTCCCTTTGATCGCTCGATCAATCCGTATCGAGGCTGTGAGCATGGCTGCATTTACTGCTTCGCCAGGCCCAGCCATGCGTACTGGGACATGTCGCCGGGCCTGGATTTCGAGACGAAGCTGATCGCCAAGACCAACGCGGCGGCGTTGCTGGAACAACAGCTGTCCAAGCCCGGTTACCGCTGCGCGCCAATCACGCTGGGTGCCAATACCGATCCTTACCAACCCATCGAGCGTGAGCATAAAATCACCCGCGCCACGCTGGAGGTATTACTGCGCTATCGTCACCCGGTCAGCATCATTACCAAAGGCTCGCTGATCCTGCGTGACCTGGATCTGCTGGCGGAAATGGCCAGGCTGCGGCTGGTATCGGTGTTCATCAGCCTGACGACGCTGGACGACGAGCTCAAGCGCATCCTCGAGCCCAGGGCCGCAGCACCCAAGGCACGGTTGAGGGCGATCAAGGTGTTGCGTCAGGCCGGTGTGCCGGTTGGCGTGCTGTGTGCGCCGATCATTCCGATGATCAACGACAGTGAACTGGAAGCCATGCTGGGCGAGGCGAAGGCGGCAGGAGCCTTGAGCGCAAGTTATGTGATGCTGCGCCTGCCACTTGAAGTGGCGCCCTTGTTCGACGAGTGGCTGAAGACGCATTACCCCCAGCGCGCCGATCATGTGTTGAGTCTGATCCGCCAGAGCCGGGGCGGTGCGCTGTATGACAGCCAGTTTGGCACTCGCATGCGCGGTGAAGGTCCATTTGCAGACCTGCTTGCTCAACGTTATGCGATGTCGATCAAGCGGTTGGGATTGAACAGGCGTGAGAGTTTCGTGCTCGATTGCGATGCGTTTTGCCCTCCGGGCGGGCAGATGTCATTGCTGTAACGAACTTGGGACTATCGTGCAAACCCGCATTCCAGAGCGGTCGCATTCAGTTTCACTTAAGCTTGGGCGTTTAGTCTGTAACTCGGAGTGACACCAGCGGTAGCGTTCAAAGGATTTGTTCGTGAGGCCAAACAACAGGGATCACATCCGGCTCTGGTTAAGCACGCATGAGAAATCCACATCAATCCGTCAGAGAGGATGAAGACATGAGAGACATGGATAAACAGCCGTCGGCTACGTCGGCCAGCACACATAGCCACTCGGATAGCGCCGACGTAGCGTTGAAACATATCGTCGATGGCTTTGTACATTTTCGTAAGGAAGTCTTCCCCCAACAGGAAGAACTCTTCAAGAAACTGGCTACCGCACAATCGCCGCGAGCCATGTTCATTACGTGCGCGGATTCGCGCATCGTTCCCGAGCTGATCACTCAGAGCTCGCCGGGCGACCTTTTCGTGACCCGTAACGTCGGCAACGTCGTTCCGCCTTACGGCCAGATGAACGGTGGTGTATCCACGGCTCTGGAATACGCGGTCGTTGCGCTGGGCGTACAACACATCATCGTCTGCGGTCACTCTGACTGCGGTGCCATGCGGGCGGTGCTCAATCCCGACAGCCTGGACAAGATGCCGACGGTAAAAGCCTGGCTGCGCCACGCAGAGGTTGCCCGTACTGTCGTTGAACAGAATTGCAGTTGCAGTGGCGAGCTGGAAACCATGCAGGTCCTGACTCAGGAAAACGTGATTTCCCAATTGCATCACTTGCGCACGCACCCTTCGGTTGCAGCCAAGATGGCCAGCGGTCAGCTGTTCATTCACGGCTGGGTCTACAGCATCGAAACCAGTGAAATCCTGGCCTATGACGCTGAAAGTGACCGCTTCGTGCCGCTCGACGGCTCGGGCCCGACACCGATGGCTTCCCCGAAAGCACGCTTTTCAGCTGACTGATATCAGTCACGACTGACGGCACACCCTTCTTTAGCTGGTGGCGGCTGCGCATGGAGCGCGCCGCCAGCTTTGCCTCGTCTGAAGAATCCCGGAGAAGTGTCATGGGTGCTACAGCATTGAAATCTGTTTTACCACGGGAGCTGCTCGCTTCCGTGGTCGTGTTCCTGGTAGCCCTGCCCTTGTGCATGGGGATCGCAATCGCATCCGGCATGCCACCTGCCAAGGGCCTGATCACCGGCATCATCGGTGGTCTTGTCGTCGGCTGGCTGGCCGGCTCGCCCTTGCAGGTCAGCGGTCCGGCTGCAGGTCTGGCGGTACTGGTCTTCGAAGTGGTGCGCGAGCACGGAATGGCGATGTTGGGGCCGATTCTGTTGCTGGCAGGCCTGCTTCAATTGCTGGCCGGTCGCTTCAAGCTCGGTTGCTGGTTCCGTGTCACGGCACCGGCCGTGGTCTACGGCATGCTCGCCGGTATCGGCATTCTGATCGTGCTGTCACAGGCCCATGTGATGTTCGACAGCGGACCGAAACCCTCCGGGCTGGATAACCTGATCGGTTTCCCGACGACGCTGGTCCAGGCCTTTGGGCCGGGATCGGGTATGCAAGCCGGTATGCTGGGCCTGGGTACCATCCTGATCATGTGGGGCTGGGACAAGATTCGTCCTGCGTCGCTGCGCTTCGTTCCGGGTGCGCTGCTGGGTGTCGGTATCGCGACCGCCATCAGCCTGTTCATGGCGTTGGACGTCAAGCGTGTCCAGGTACCTGAAAACCTCTCCGACGCCATCGACTGGCTGCGCCCCGCCGACCTGATGAACCTGGCCGATCCTGCGATCCTGATCGCGGCCATCGCCGTGGCTTTCATCGCCAGTGCCGAAACACTGCTCTCTGCCGCAGCGGTGGACCGCATGCACAGCGGCGTGCGTTCGGACTTCGACAAGGAATTGAGCGCTCAGGGCGTGGGTAACATGCTGTGCGGCCTGTTGGGCGCCCTGCCTATGACGGGTGTGATCGTGCGCAGTTCGGCCAACGTTCAGGCCGGTGCGACAACCCGCTTCTCGACGATTTTCCATGGCCTGTGGCTGCTGGCGTTCGTCCTGCTGCTGTCCAGCGTGCTGCAAAGCATTCCGGTCGCGAGCCTTGCCGGTGTGCTGGTGTACACCGGTCTGAAGCTGGTCGATCTGAAGACGTTCAAGGGGCTGGGTCGCTACGGTCGCATGCCGATGTTCACCTACGCTGCAACCGCTGGCGCGATCATCTTCACTGACCTGTTGACCGGCGTTCTGGTCGGCTTCGGTTTGACCCTTGTCAAACTGGCGCTCAAGGCGTCGCGACTGAAGATCAATCTGGTCGAGCTGCCGGGCAAGAACGAATACGAGCTGCGTCTGGTGGGTGCCGCGACGTTCCTGAAAGTGCCAGCGCTGACTCAGGTGCTGGGCACTGTTCCGGTCGGCAGCACGTTGCATGTGCCGTTGAACAACCTGTCCTACATCGACCACTCCTGTCTGGAGCTGCTTGAAGACTGGGGGCGTGCCAATGCCGCTCACGGGACCAAGCTGGTGATTGAACCTCGGGGCTTGAAGCGTCGACTCGAAGGAAGGGTGTACACCAACACGGGGATTGGTTCAGGCGCCGCCTGATTCAATCTGCTGTTGATGATCGGCACAGGGAGCCGGATGGGTCTTCGCGTAGCAGCGGAGCATCATTCGGCTCCTTCCTTTGCGGCGAAGACATGAATTCGGTGGCGAATCAGCCCGCGGAACGTTCCAGTTCCAGACCGATACCCAATTGACGTGACAGACTCGGCCAGCGCTTCCAGGCGGCTTCGGTGTCGGGGCTGCTCAGTTTCTCGCGATAGGCCTCGACCGAGTCCAGCGCGAAATCCTCATCATCAAGCAATTGATCAACCGCGTGATGGACGGCCTCGTCCAGTTGATTGGCAAACTGTTCGCCGATCAATTGGTGAGCAATCACGCTGGCAACCGTCGTATTGGAAGGAATCAGCGGCTGGCCGAAGTGCTTGATATAAAGATCGTTTACTTCCTCGACCAGACGGTGCGCCAGATAGGCCTCATCCAGCAGGCTGTCGAGTCCTTCATGGCCCTGCATGATTTCAGGTGGTGCGGTAAAAAATTGCTCGGCAATCTTGAGTACCGGTTTGATCTGGCCTTCGATGCCTGCCTCGATCGCCACTTCATGAGCGGCGTCCAGCAGGTCGGGGACCAGGTCGATATAAGCGGTGACAAAACGTGTCAGTGCGCCCTGTGCGTCAACTTCGGGCAGGTGGATGGCAGGATGAAGGTGCGGAAGCTGAATTTTCAGCTGTTGCAGCAGTTGGCCTGTCTCGGCCTCGTGCTGTTGTGCTCGTTGTATCTGCTCGCGCAATGCGGCCGTGTTCATGACGGTATGGGCTCCTGAAAGCATATAACCAGGTGGGTGTTATTGATCAAAGTCATACGTTAGCTTGATTAACTAAATACCTCAGACGTTTTTGTCATAACCGATTCACATTTATATGTTTTCGCTCTAAAAACCCTCTTTTTGAGCGTTTTCCCAAGGACCAATCGGCCAATCAGCTCACTGTTTGCCACTGTGCACTCATCCGGCGCTGCGTTGCGTTCCTCGTGCCGTGTCTATACTCGACGTTTGAGGAAGTCGGCTTGTGGCCTCTGGTCACGGTCCTGCAGTCGGTAGCCCACTGCCTTGCCCGCGGCGTGATCCGCGTAGAACAAGAGTGTGTGGGGGAACCCGAAATGCGGCATCCAAGGGTCTGGATGGGCCTGCTGCTGTGGTCAGCGTTCGAGCAGACACATGCAGACTGGACGACCAATATGTCACCCGGCGCGTCGGTGGTCAGCGGAGCCGTTTTCGATCTGCACATGACCATCTTCTGGATCTGCGTGGTGATCGGCGTGGTGGTGTTTGGCGCCATGCTCTGGTCGATAGTTGCGCATCGTCGCTCCGCAGGCCAGAAGGCTGCGCATTTCCATGAAAACACCACGGTCGAGATCCTCTGGACTGTCGTCCCGTTCCTGATACTGGTCGCCATGGCCATCCCGGCCACCCGCACACTGATCAGCATGTACGACGCCAGCGAGTCGGACGTCGATATCCAGATCACCGGTTATCAATGGAAATGGCACTACAAGTACCTGGGACAGGACGTCGAGTTCTTCAGCAACCTCGCCACCACCACTCATCAGATCCACAACCGTGACGACAAGGGCGAGCACTACCTGCTGGAAGTGGATCAGCCTCTGGTGCTGCCCGTCGGCGAGAAGATCCGCTTTCTGGTCACTGGAGCCGACGTGATCCACTCCTGGTGGGTGCCAGCGTTTGCGGTCAAGCGTGACGCGGTCCCAGGGTTCATTCACGAAGCCTGGACGCGGATCGAGAAGCCCGGCATCTACCGAGGCCAATGCACCGAACTGTGCGGCAAGGACCACGGCTTCATGCCCATCGTGGTCGATGCCCGCTCGCCCGCCGATTATGAAAACTGGCTGGCCGGGCGCAAGCAGGAGGCCGCGAGGCTCAAGGAGCTGACCAGCAAGGACTGGACCCGCGAAGAGCTCATCGCCCAAGGCGACAAGGTCTATCACACCGTTTGCGTGGCCTGTCATCAGCCTGAAGGGCAAGGCCTGCCGCCGATGTTCCCGGCTCTCAAGGGCTCGAAGATCGCTACCGGCCCGATTGCCGATCACTTGAACATCGTCGTCAACGGCAAGCCGGGCACAGCCATGGCGGCGTTCGGCAAACAGCTGTCAGAGGTGGATATCGCCGCCGTCGTGACCTACGAACGCAACGCCTGGGGCAACAACAAGGGCGACATGGTCACGCCCAGGGAAGTGCTGACGCTCAAGCAGGTGCAGCCATGAATGGGGTGCCGTTTCGCAGCGAAGGAGACCGTGGGAGGCGCCACCACGTCTTCGACGTAGCGCTCTCGCACAGCAAAAACGGGACTGTGGGAGGCGGCTTGCCGGCGATGAACGATGACGCGATTTTTCTGATACACCGCATTGATTTCATCGCCGGCAAGCCGCCTCCCACAAGAGCAGTGTCCGCTCAGCACATTTTTTGCCTCGGGAGACCGACATGAGTGCAGTGATTGACGACCATGGCCACGCTGGCCATGAGCATGCCCAAGGTCCTGCCAAGGGCCTGATGCGCTGGGTGCTGACCACCAATCACAAGGACATCGGCACGATGTACCTGTGGTTCAGTTTCACCATGTTCCTGCTGGGCGGTTCGTTCGCCATGGTGATTCGCGCCGAGCTGTTCCAGCCGGGTCTGCAGATCGTCGAGCCGGAGTTTTTCAACCAGATGACGACCATGCATGGCCTGATCATGGTCTTCGGCGCCGTGATGCCTGCTTTCGTCGGACTGGCCAACTGGATGATTCCCTTGATGATCGGCGCGCCGGACATGGCGCTGCCGCGCATGAACAACTTCAGCTTCTGGCTGCTGCCTGCGGCATTCCTGCTGTTGGTTTCAACCCTGTTCATGCCCGGCGGCGGACCCAATTTCGGCTGGACCTTCTATGCCCCGCTGTCCACGACCTATGCACCCGAAAGCGTGACCTTCTTCATTTTTGCCATTCATATGATGGGTATCAGTTCCATCATGGGGGCGATCAATGTGATCGCGACCATTCTCAACCTGCGCGCGCCCGGCATGACGCTGATGAAAATGCCGTTGTTCGTCTGGACCTGGCTGATCACCGCCTTTCTGTTGATCGCCGTGATGCCGGTGCTGGCCGGGTGCGTGACCATGATGCTGATGGACATTCACTTCGGCACCAGCTTCTTCAATGCGGCAGGCGGCGGTGATCCGGTGCTGTTCCAGCACGTGTTCTGGTTCTTCGGTCATCCCGAGGTGTACATCATGATCCTGCCTGCCTTCGGTGCCGTCAGTTCGATCATTCCTGCGTTCTCGCGCAAACCGCTCTTCGGCTACACCTCGATGGTCTATGCGGTTGCGGCCATTGCGTTTCTGTCCTTCATCGTCTGGGCGCATCACATGTTCGTGGTCGGCGTACCGTTGGTGGGCGAGCTGTTCTTCATGTACGCCACCATGCTGATCGCCGTGCCGACCGGCGTGAAGGTGTTCAACTGGGTCAGCACCATGTGGAAAGGGTCGCTGACGTTTGAAGCGCCGATGCTGTTTGCCGTGGCGTTCGTGATTCTGTTCAGCATCGGCGGGTTTTCCGGGCTGATGCTGTCGATTGCGCCTGCGGATTTTCAGTATCAGGACACTTACTTCGTGGTGGCGCACTTTCATTACGTGCTCGTGCCCGGAGCGATCTTCGGGATCTTTGCATCGGCGTATTACTGGCTGCCGAAGTGGACCGGGCACATGTACGACGAAACCCTGGCCAAGCTGCATTTCTGGCTGTCTTTCGTGGGCATGAACCTGGCGTTCTTCCCCATGCATTTCGTCGGCCTGGCCGGCATGCCGCGCCGGATTCCGGATTACAACCTGCAGTTCGCCAATTTCAACATGCTCTCGTCGGTTGGCGCCTTCACCTTTGGCGCAACCCAGCTACTGTTTCTGTTTATCGTGATCAAAACCATCCGGGGCGGCGCACCGGCACCGGCCAAACCCTGGGACGGTGCCGAGGGGCTGGAGTGGAGCCTGCCCTCGCCTGCGCCGTATCACACCTTCAGTACACCGCCGGACGTGAAGTGAGTTGCGCATGAATCAGACATTGCCTCTCAAACGACTCACCACCCGCCTGCTGCTGATGGCTTTGGTCATGTTCGCCTTCGGCTTCGCGCTGGTGCCGCTTTACGACGTGATGTGCAAGGCCTTCGGCATCAATGGCAAAACCGGCGATCAGTATCAGGGCACGCAAATTATCGATGAAACACGTCAGGTGAAAGTGCAGTTCCTGTCATCCAATTCGGCTGGCATGGTCTGGGCGTTCTATCCCCGGACGGACCAGATAGAGGTTCATCCGGGTGCGGTCAACGAGATGATATTCGTGGCGCAGAACCCGACCGACCAACCGATGAAAGCCCAGGCCGTACCCAGTATCTCGCCGGGTCAGGCCGCGGCCTATTTTCACAAGACCGAGTGCTTCTGTTTCACCCAACAAGTGCTGCAACCGGGTGAGCGTATCGAGATGCCGGTGCGTTTCATCGTCGATCGCGACCTGCCCGCAGAGGTGAAGAACCTTACGCTGGCCTACACGCTGTTCGACATCACCGAGCGCCGCACGCCCGCTGTGCCAGTGGCCAAAAGGCTCGAAAGAGCGGTGGTCAAAGGAGACTGAGATGGCAACGCCCCACGAGCATTACTACGTTCCGGCCCAGAGCAAATGGCCGATCATTGCCACCGTGGCGCTGTTGATCACGATGTTCGGGCTGGGTACTTGGTTCAACGACATGAAAGCCGAGCGGCCCGATTCCAATGGTCCGTTGATCTTCTTCATCGGCGCGCTACTGGTGGCGTACATGATGTACGGATGGTTCAGCGCAGTGGTGAAGGAAAGTCGGGCAGGTCTGTACAGCGCGCAGATGGACCGCTCGTTTCGCTGGGGCATGGCCTGGTTTATCTTCTCCGAGGTGAGCTTCTTTCTGGCGTTCTTCTTCGTACTGTTTTACGTGCGCATCTGGGTCGGGCCGTGGCTGGGCGGCGAAGGGGCGAACGGGATCTCGAACATGCTCTGGCCGAACTTCCAATACACGTGGCCGATGCTCGATACGCCGGACCCGAAACTCTATCCGGCACCCAGCGGCATTGTTGATCCGTGGAAACTGCCGTTGCTCAACACCGTGCTGCTGGTCAGCTCCAGCGTGACGATCACGTTCGCCCATCATGCCCTGAAGAAAGGACACCGCTCCGCGCTGAAGCGCTGGCTGGCGCTGACCATCCTGCTGGGCTGTACCTTTCTGTTCTTTCAGGTCGAAGAGTACATCCATGCCTATCAGGAACTGGGTCTGAAACTGGGATCCGGCATCTACGGCGCGACCTTCTTTCTGCTGACCGGGTTTCACGGCGCCCACGTCACGATGGGCACGCTCATTCTGTTGGTGATGCTGATCCGCATTCTGCGCGGGCATTTCGACGCCGAGCATCAATTCGGCTTCGAAGCGGCGAGCTGGTACTGGCATTTCGTGGACGTGGTGTGGGTCGGGCTGTTTGTGTTCGTGTACGTGATTTAGAGGGCCTTCCGATTGTGTACGCGGCTGGCTCTGATCGTTCCCACGCTCCGCTTGGGAACGCCTCTCAGGACGCTCTGCGTCCGCTTTGTGACGCAGAGCATGCAAAGCATGGACACGATCATCATCAGGGTGACGGCAGTTGCCCGCTGTAGAACCCCCAGGTGATCAGAATCAGGGTCAGCCCGGCGAGGATGACGCGCAACGCCAGAACCTTGAGCAGACGGGTCGAGTGATCGTCGTCGTTGACCAGAAAGAACAGGCCGCTGAACAGGCTGGCCACCGTGGCAGCCAGCATTAGAACAATCGCTGCTTTGAGCATGAGAGGACTCCAGGAGCAATCGCGATGATGCATTGGAGTATAGGTCCGGCCATCATGCCGGACCGGAGGCTGTGATGAAGCGCTTCGCACCGGGAGTGTGGCCGACGCTGATCGTGTTGCTCCTGCTGCCGGTTCTGATCTCTCTGGGATTCTGGCAACTGGAACGGGGCGAACAGAAGCGCTTGATGCTCAGCCAGTACAACGAGCGCCGCGCCGCGGTCCCCGTCAGCATCGGCGAGTTGTTGTACGCCGAGGTCCCCGCCTGGCGTCGTGTGCACATTCGTGGCCACTTCGATTCAGCCCATAGCGTTTTGCTGGACAACAGCATTCGCGACGGCCGTGCGGGCGTCGAGCTGCTCCAGCCCTTCATGGATCACGCCAGCGGGCTCTGGCTACTGGTCAATCGCGGCTGGCTGCCCTGGAAGGACCGACGCGCGAGGCCGGTCGTCAATACGCCCAATAACGTGCAGGAGCTGGACGCGTGGGTCTACGTGCCCGCCCGTGCGCCCTTTCAGCTTGAACCTGATGCGCCACAAGGCTCCTGGCCAAGGCTGGTAAACGCAGTTTTTGCCGACCAGCTGTGGAGCGAACTGGGACGTGAAGGTTATCCCCATGAACTGAGGCTTGAACCGGGACCGGTGGCCTACCGGGTCGACTGGCCGGTGGTAGCGATCAGCCCTGAAAAGCATGTGGGCTATGCGGTGCACTGGTTTGCGCTGTCCACCGCGCTGCTGTGCCTTTATCTGTACCGAGGCCGGGTGCTCGGTCGAACCGCGCAGGAGGACAAGCATGGGAACCGCCATGAACCCCATCGACATGCCTGATGCAAGGCGTCGGCGCAAAGGACGTCTGCAATTGCTGTTGGTGGTGCTGATCGCCTTTGCGCCCATGATTCTGGCCACGTGCATGTACGTCTTCGGGTTCTGGGTGCCCGAGAGCCGCAGTTATCACGGTTACCTGATCGGCAATGGCCAGAGCCGTATGGATCTGGGTATCTCGGCCGGGGAGCGACGCTGGCAACTGCTGGTCAGCACGCCCGGTCGCTGCGAGACGACGTGTCAGCAGCTGGTGTATCTGGCGCGGCAGGTGCAGATCGGGCTGGGGCGGGACGCGGCTCGTGCCAGCCATGCGCTGGCCGGTGCTCAGCCGCTCGACGCTGACTACGCTGCGAAGCTGAACCGGGAATACCCGCGCCTGCTGCGTTATCCACTGGACCTGTCGCGCTACCGCACGCTCGCGCCCGACCTGCAGACGCCTTACCTGTGGATCATCGATCCGCACGGCAATCTGGTGCTGCGCTACGACGCAAACGTCAACGGCAAGGACCTGCTCGAAGACCTGCGCCGCCTGCTGAAACTCTCGAACATCGGCTGAAGGGAGATGGTCATGACCCGCCCCGGATTTCGTCTTGCGTTAATGGCTACCGTCCTTGCGCTGGTGGTCGTGATGCTCGGCGCCTACACGCGCCTGACTCACGCGGGGCTGGGCTGTCCCGACTGGCCGGGCTGCTACGGCTTCATCGGCGTGCCCGGCACCGAGCGGCAGCTTGAGCATGCGCAGCTGAATTTTCCGGATACGCCCGTGGAGGCGGACAAAGGCTGGAGCGAGATGACCCATCGTTATTTCGCGGGCGGCCTGACGCTGCTCATCCTGCTGCTGGCGGCGCAGGCCTGGAGGCATCGGCATCTGGCGGGGCATCCGTTCAAGCTCGCGGCGGGACTGCTGGGCATCGTGGCCGCGCAGGCAGCGTTCGGCATGTGGACCGTTACGCTGCAGCTCTGGCCGCCCGTGGTCGCGGTTCATCTACTGGGTGGCGTCGCAACCTTGAGCCTGTCGTTCCTGCTGAGCCTGCGCCTGAGCGGCGTCCGCCCTGCTCTGCAACGAATACCTGCGCGCCTGCGGATGCTGGCAGTGCTCGGGCTTATCCTCCTGGCCTTGCAGATCGCGCTGGGTGGCTGGGTGAGCGCCAATTACGCGGCGATGGCCTGCACGGATCTGCCCACGTGTCAGGGGCGCTGGTGGCCGGAGGCAGACTTCAGCAATGCGTTTCATCTGACCCAGCACATCGGCCCGAATTATCAGGGTGGCCATCTCGACAGTGAGGCGCGTACGGCCATCCACCTCACGCACCGGATGGGCGCGGTGCTTGTCTCGCTGACCCTGCTTGCGCTGGCCTGGCAGCTCAGGCGTGTCGGTCTCAACAGGCTGGCGGTGCTGCTGGTGTCGGCGCTCGGTGTGCAACTTCTGTTCGGGCTGGGCAACGTGCTGTTGCACTTGCCGTTGGTCCTTGCGGTGGCACACAGTGCGGGCGGCGCGGTTCTGATGCTGTGCGTGACCTTGATCAACTATCGCGTCGCAGGGCCGTGGCCAGTGCCGCGTATCGAAAACGGCGCACTGGCAAGCATCGCCCGTGCGAGCCTGACATCGAGAGATGCCTTGAAATGACTTCACTGACCCGCCAGCGTTCGCTGTACAGCCTGTGGCAGGACTACCTTGAGCTGACCAAGCCCAAGGTGGTCCTGCTGATGCTGATCACGTCCATGATCGGCATGTTTCTGGCGACTGACACGGCGGTGTCATGGATAACGCTGATCGTCGGCAATCTGGGCATCGGTCTGTGCGCGGCGGGTGCGGCTGTGGTGAATCATGTGCTGGACCGGCGCATCGACGCGCAGATGGCGCGCACTCATCATCGGCCGATTGCTCAGGGACGCGTCCCGCCTGTCGCGGCGCTGAGCTTTGCGCTGTTGCTGGCGCTGTCGGGTCAGGCGTTGCTGTTCATCTTCATCAACGCCCTGACCGCCTGGCTGACACTGGCATCGCTGCTCGGTTACGCGGTGATCTACACCGGCTTTCTCAAGCGTGCCACGCCGCAGAACATCGTCATCGGCGGGCTGGCCGGGGCTGCGCCGCCATTGCTGGGCTGGGTGGCGGTGACCGGGGAGGTCAGCGCCGAGCCGTTGCTGTTGGTGCTGATCATCTTTGCCTGGACGCCGCCGCACTTCTGGGCGCTGGCCATCCATCGCAAGGCCGAGTACGCCCGCGTCGAGATCCCGATGCTGCCGGTGACCCACGGCGAGCACTACACCAAGCTGCATATCGTGCTGTACACCTGCATCCTGCTGGCGGTCAGTCTGCTGCCGTACGTGATTCACATGAGCGGCCTGCTTTATCTGCTTTGCGCGCTGGCGCTGGGGTTGCGCTTCCTGCGATGGAGCTGGGTGCTGTACCGTGGCACTCGACCGCACGCCGCGATCGACACGTTCAAGTACTCTGTGTGGTACCTGTTCCTGCTGTTCATCGCGCTGCTCGCCGATCATTACCTACTGTTGATGCCATGACCCGAACCCAGAAAACCGTCTTCATCCTTGTCGCTGTCGTTGCCCTGATCATGGGCCTGACCATCAACCGCGTGCTGTCCGGCAAAGGCCCGGGAGACCAGACGGCATTGATCGACGCAGGCGTCATCCTGCTGCCGCAAAGCCGCAGCCTGCCTTCGTTGAGCATGAATGATCAGAACGGCGCACCGGTGGCCGTGGACGAGCTGAAGGGTAAATGGACGCTGGTGTTCTTCGGCTACACCTATTGCCCAGACATCTGCCCCACCACGCTGGCGCAGCTACGTGACATCAGAACGAAGCTGCCTCAGGAAGCCGTGGACAACATGCGCGTTGTGCTGGTCAGCGTCGACCCCAACCGCGACACGCCGCAGCAGCTCAAGCAGTACCTGGGCTACTTCGACCCGCGCTACATCGGCCTGACTGCGCCTGTGGCGGACATCCAGAAACTGGCCAGCGCACTGAGTATTCCGTTCATTCCGGCAGACACCAGCAAGCCGGGTTACACCGTCGATCACAGCGGCAACCTGGCCCTGATCGGTCCGGACGGCAGACAACGCGGCTTCATCCGCTCGCCACTGAACGCGCAGAAGCTGGTGGCGCAGTTACCGGTGTTGCTGGAAAGGGATTGAGGCGTAGCTGGAAGCGCACGGATCGACAGATTGTTCCCACGTTCCTGCGCTCATCGTTATGCACGTCATGCGCCCGGCTCACTGAATCTGCAACCTGTGCCATTTGTGACGCAGAGTGTCACGGGCTGCATGCCAACGCGGAGCATGGGCACGATCAGTGTCGGATCAGGCTTGATCGTTCCCACGCTCCAGCGTGGTAACGCCGCTCAGGACGCTCCGCGTCCGCTCTGGAGTGTGACGCAGAGTGTCACAGGCTGCATGCCAACGCGGAGCGTTGGCACGATCAGGCAGTTAGCGGTCAGGGATTCAGAACGCCGGAACCACTGCGCCTTTGTACTTCTCGGCCAGGAAGGTTTTGACTTCCGGGCTGGTCAGCGCAGCGGCCAGTTTCTTCATCGCGTCCGAGTCCTTGTTGTCCGGGCGGGCAACCAGAATGTTGGCGTAAGGCGACTCTGCACCTTCGATGATCAGCGCGTCCTTGGTCGGATCAAGCTTGGCGCTCAGCGCGTAGTTGGTGTTGATCAGCGCCAGATCGACCTGGGTCAGCACGCGTGGCAGCGTGGCGGCTTCCAGTTCGCGGAATTTCAGGTCTTTCGGGTTGTTCACCACATCCGAAGGCTTGGACAGAATGCTGGTCGGGTCCTTCAGAGTGATCAGACCGGCCTTGGCCAACAGCAACAGCGCACGACCTTCGTTGGTGGCATCGTTGGGCAGCGCGACGTTGGCACCGTTTGGCAGCTCATCCAGCTTCTTGAATTTGTCCGAGTAGGCACCGAAGGGCTCGACGTGAACCTTGGTCACGGCGACCAGATCGGTGCCCTTGCCCTTGTTGAACTCATCCAGATACGGCTGGTGCTGGAAGAAGTTGGCGTCCATGCGCTTCTGCGACACCTGCACGTTCGGCTGGATATAGTCGTTGAAGACCTTGATGTTCAGGTCCACGCCTTCTTTGGCCAGGGTCGGTTTGACGAACTCCAGGATCTCGGCGTGGGGCACGGCCGAGGCTGCGACCGTCAGGGTTTCGTTGGCCTGTGCGGACAGTGCGGTTACGGCGGCAAATACGGCCAATAGCTTTTTCATGCAACAACTCCTTTGAGGCCCGCCTGTGGCAGGCCGATGCCAACTGATTCGATCAACGATGTGTGAAGTGCGCGACCAGTCTGTCGCCGACGGTTTGCAGAATCTGCACCAGCACCAGCAACAATACGACCGTCACGAACATCACATCGTTCTGAAAACGTTGGTATCCATAACGAATGGCCAGATCGCCCAGCCCGCCTGCACCCACAGCACCCGCCATGGCGGTGAAGGACACCAGTGCAATGGCGGTGACGGTAATCGCTGCGAAGATGCCAGGCCGCGCCTCGGGCAGCAGCGCCTTGAGAATGATCTGCCGGGTGGTGGCGCCCATGGCCTGTGTGGCTTCGATGATGCCGCGGTCGACTTCACGCAGGGCGGTTTCCACCAGACGTGCAAAGAACGGCGTGGCGCCGGCAATCAGCGGCGGCAGCGTACCCAGAATGCCCAGCGATGTGCCGGTGATGATCTCGGTCAGCGGCATCATGACGATCAGCAGAATAATGAACGGCAAGGCACGCAGCATGTTCACGATCAGCCCGACCGTGGCGTACAGCTGTTTGTGTTCCAGCAGTTGGCGTGGCGAGGTCAGGAACATCAGCACGCCCAGCGGCAGGCCGAGCAGGATGGTGAAGCCCAGCGACACACTGAGCATGATCAGCGTATCGCCGGTGGCGACCCAGATTTCATACCAGTCGACGTTGGAGAACAGGTTCAGAAAGGCGTCCATCAGCGCAGCACCTCCATGTGGACATCAGCGGCGGTGAAGCGCGCGAATGCAGCGTCCATGTCGCCGCCGGTAATGGCCAGCGTCAGTTGCCCGTAAGGTGTGTCCTTGATGCGGTCGATGCGACCGGCCAGGATGCTGTAATCGACGCCGGTTTCCCGCGCCACGGTGCCCAGCAGCGGCGCGTAGGTCGCATCGCCCTGAAAGGTCAGGCGCACGATACGGCCCTGAACGTGGGCGAAGTCGTCGCGTTGTTCGTTCTCATCGATCTGTTCGTCTTCCTGCACGAAGCGCTTGGTGGTCGGGTGCTGCGGATGCAGAAACACATCGGCCACCTTGCCCTGCTCGACGATCACGCCGGCGTCCATGACGGCGACCTGATCGCAGACGCGACGAATCACGTCCATCTCGTGGGTAATCAGCACGATGGTCAGCTTCAGCTCACGATTGATCTCGGCCAGCAGTTGCAGGACCGACGCAGTGGTCTGCGGGTCCAGTGCGCTGGTGGCTTCGTCGCACAGCAGAATCTTCGGCTTGGTGGCCAGGGCGCGGGCAATGCCGACGCGCTGCTTCTGGCCGCCTGACAACTGCGCCGGGTATTTTTTCGCGTGATCGGACAGTCCAACCCGCTCCAGCAACTCGGCGACGCGCTGGTCGATGTGGTTGCGCGACATGTCGCCTGCCAGGGTCAGCGGCATGGCGACGTTGTCGGCCACGGTCTTGGAGGCCAGCAGGTTGAAGTGCTGGAAGATCATTCCGACCTGCTGACGAAAACGACGCAGGCCATTGGCGTCCAGCGCAGTGACGTCTTCACCGTCAACCACGATCTGTCCGCCGCTGGGCGTTTCCAAGCGGTTGATCAGGCGCAGCAGCGTGCTTTTGCCAGCACCGGAATGACCGATCAGGCCGAACACCTGGCCGTCTTCGACGCGCAGGCTGGTGGGGTGCAGGGCCGGAATTTCCTTGCCTGCCACCCGATAGGTTTTGTGGACGTTATGAAACTCGATCACGGAGCGAACCTTGTGGGGGCGCGTTAAAAAATCAGCGCAGCGGGCGGTGCCTGCTTGCTTCGTTACCTCGGCCGGATTGAGCCGGGCGCGCATTTTAGCCTGTCCGGCCCGCTGTGCTTAGCATTTATTTGCAGGGCGACCTGCCGGACGGACATAACGTGACCGCTGGCGCCAATGATCAAAAAATAAACGGAACGGCTGTTTTTCAACCCGGTCACTTCTTGGATACCGTGATTTCCGGCGAACGCCCAGGGAGTCGTAATCAGCGAACCCAACTCCATGATTGGGTCGAAAATGAGGAGTTTTTCTGATGTCTGATGAGAAAACACCGGTGACCGAAACGTCCAAGAGCGAATTGGCCGGCACCGACACACTGGATCGTGGCAACACCAACGCCAAGCTGGACAGCCTCGAGCAGTTCCGTTCCGACGCCACTCAACAGGCGCTGCGCACCAATCAGGGTGTGAAGATTGCCGACAACCAGAACACCCTCAAAGTAGGCAGTCGTGGCCCATCACTGCTCGAAGATTTCATCATGCGTGAAAAGATCACGCACTTTGACCATGAGCGCATCCCGGAGCGTATCGTCCACGCCCGCGGTACTGCTGCGCATGGCTATTTCCAGACGTATGAAAACCATGGCGCACTGAGCAAGGCAGGTTTCCTGCGTGATCCGGGCCACAAGACCCCGGTGTTCGTGCGTTTCTCCACCGTCCAGGGTCCACGCGGCTCGGGCGATACCGTGCGTGACGTGCGCGGCTTTGCGGTCAAGTTCTACACCGAAGAAGGCAACTTCGACCTGGTTGGCAACAACATGCCGATCTTCTTCATTCAGGACGCCATCAAGTTCCCCGACTTCGTGCATGCCGTGAAGCCCGAGCCGCACAACGAAATTCCTACCGGCGGGTCGGCTCACGACACGTTCTGGGACTTCGTTTCGCTGGTGCCGGAATCCGCGCACATGGTGCTCTGGACCATGTCTGACCGTGCCATTCCGAAAAGCCTGCGCACCATGCAGGGCTTCGGCATTCACACGTTCCGCATGATCAACACCGAAGGCAAATCCAGCTTCGTGAAATTCCACTGGAAGCCGAAGTACGGCGTCTGCTCGCTGGTCTGGGATGAAGCCCAGAAGCTGGCCGGTAAAGACACCGACTTCCACCGCCGCGACCTGTGGGAATCCATCGAGATGGGCGACTATCCCGAGTGGGAACTGGGCGTACAGATCGTGTCCGAAGAAGACGAGCACAAGTTCGACTTCGACCTGCTGGACCCGACCAAGATCATTCCCGAGGAACTGGTGCCGGTCACGCCGCTGGGCAAGATGGTGCTCAACCGCAACCCGGACAACTACTTTGCCGAGACCGAGCAGGTCGCGTTCTGTCCCGGCCACGTGGTGCCGGGTATCGATTTCTCCAATGACCCGCTGCTGCAGGGTCGTCTGTTCTCCTACACCGACACGCAAATCAGCCGTCTGGGTGGGCCGAACTTCCACGAGATCCCGATCAACCGTCCTGTTTCGCCTAACCACAACGGCCAGCGTGACGCGCAGCATCGCACCACCATCGACAAGGGCCGCGCTTCCTACGAGCCGAACTCGATCGATGGCGGCTGGCCGAAAGAAACTCCAGCGGCAGCCGTCGATGGCGGTTTCGAGACCTATCCCGAGCGCGTCGAAGCGCACAAGGTGCGTGAGCGTAGCGAATCGTTCGGCGATCACTTCTCCCAGGCCACACTGTTCTTCAACAGCATGAGCCACCACGAGAAAGAGCACATCATCGCGGCCTACAGCTTCGAGTTGGGCAAGGTCGAGCGCGAGTACATCCGTGCCCGTCAGGTCAACGAGATTCTGGCCAACATTGATCTGGAACTGGCTGGCCGTGTTGCAGCGAACCTCGGTTTGCCAGCGCCGACCGCGCGTACGGTTCCAGCGAGCAAGGCGTCCGTGAAACCGTCCCCTGCGCTGAGCCAGGACAATCTGCTGTCTGGCGATATCGCTTCGCGCAAGGTGGCGATTCTGGTTGCCAACGGTGTTGATGGGAAAGCAGTCGATGCCATGAAAGCTGCACTGGAAGCCAAAGGCGCCCATGCCAAGGTACTCGGCCCGACCTCTGCTCCGGTCAAGACAGCCGATGGCAAGAGCTTGCCGGTCGATGCTTCAGCCGAAGGCCTGCCATCGGTAGCGTTCGACGCAGTGTTCGTACCGGGTGGTGCCGACTCTGTGAAAGCCTTGAGCACCGACGGTGTGGCGTTGCACTTCATCCTGGAAGCCTACAAGCACCTCAAGGCCATCTCGCTGTCCGGAGAAGCCAAAGAGTTGTTGAAGCTGCTGCATCTGGATGAAGACACCGGCCTGCTGTGCGTATCGGATAGCGCTTCGTTTGAAGCGTTCTTTGACGCCATTGCACAGCACCGTGTCTGGGCGCGTGAGCCGAAAGCCAAGGCTGTTCCGGCTTGAGGATCCAGCCCGTCCAGGTATGCCTTGACGACCGATGATCATTCCCACGCTCTGCGTGGGAATGCCTCTTGGGAAGCTCTGCGTCCGCGCTTGCGTGACGCAGAGCGTCACGGCTGCATGTCCACTCAGAGACCTATGATCGTTCCTACGCTCTGCGTGGGAATGCCTCTTGGGGCGCTCCGCGTCCGCTCTTGAATGTGACGCAGAGCGTCATGGGCACGATCGGATTCCGGTAGGGAAGCTCGATCAGGACCTGGCGGGCGTCAGCACGATGTAGGCCTGTTCCTTGCGATTGATCTGGCGGCTCATGTCCAGTTCGAAATCCGGATTGATCTTCACCACGCGCTTGGTCAACAGCGTCGCCAACCACGGGTAATCGTCGGTGCGCGGCACGACCAGCAGCACATCACAATTGAACGCCACGGTATCTGCCGCAATGTCATCCAGTTGCCGACGCAGTTTCGGCATGTCGCCGATCTTCAGGTCGATGGTGGTGCTCATGGCCGATGGATCAATCAGTTTCGCCACGCGGCGCGCTTCGGCTTCGCGCAACTCAGCCTCTGCCTTTTCCAGCTCAGCCTTGCGGGCATGCGCGATAGCGCCGTTCACGCCGCTGGTGAGCGCCGGTGCCTTGGGCATCAGCGCACGGGCACGGCTCAGGGCGTTGGCGGCAGCGTTCATGTCACCTTTCTGCAGGCCGATCTGGCTGCGGCTCAGGTAGGCCTCGGCCAGCCGACGCTGGAAGGCTTCAAGACGAATATCGGTGGGCGCCGCTGCCTGCAAGGCAGCGAGCTGATCTTCAGCCGTCGCCAGCTCATTGCTGGTGATGCTCTGATCGAGCTGTGCGAACCCGCTCGGCTGAGCTTCGGCCACAGGCGTCTCGACAGTGGGCGCACTCTGACAGGCACCCAGCAGGATGGAAAAGGCGATCAGCAGCAGATGGCGTGGGGCGAGCGGCTTCATTCCTGCGATTCTCTAGTTTGCGCAAAAAACGAGCAAGTCTACACCGCTCGCTTGGGGAGAACAAAGCTGAGCAAGAACAACGCCGCAGCGGATACCACTATAGACGGTCCGGCCGGGGTGTCCTTGAACCACGATAACGATAGCCCAATACACACGGCCGTCACGCCCAGCACGCTCGCGCCGAGTGCCATCTGCTCCGGCGAGCGAGCGTGACGTTGTGCCGCAGCTGCCGGAATGATCAGCAGCGATGTAATCAGCAGCACACCGACGATTTTCATCGCCACGGCGATCACTACGGCGATCAACAGCATCAGCGCCATACGCAGTGCCGCCACGGGAAGGCCCTCGACCTTCGCCAGTTCCTCATGCACGGTCACGGCCAGCAAAGGCCGCCACAGCGCCACGATCATCACCAGCACCAGGGCGCTGCCACCCAGAATCCAGGCCAGATCGGTCGGGCTGATCGCCAGCAGGTCGCCGAACAGATACGCCATCAGGTCGATGCGCACTTCATGCATGAAGCTGAGCACCACCAGCCCGAGCGACAGGGTACTGGGCGCGAGTATGCCCAGCAGGGTGTCCGACGCCAGTGGCTGGCGCTGCTGCAGCGTGACCAGCAACACCGCCAGCAGCAGGCAACCGCAGGTCACCGCGATGGTCGGGCTGACATCCAGCAGAAAGCCCAGGGCCACGCCCAGCAGAGCCGCATGAGAAAGGGTGTCGCCAAAATACGCCATGCGCCGCCAGACCACGAATGACCCCAGCGGGCCAGCAACCACGGCCAGAGCAACGCCTGCGAGCAAGGCATACAGTAGAAAATCAGCCATGCTTGCAGCTGTCTCCGTGAACATGAGTGTGGGAATGCGGCGTAGCGTTCGAGGCATCGCTCACGACTTCGCCATGCAGATCATGGGCGTGGTCGTGATGGTGGTGATAGATCGCCAGACTCTGCGCGTTCTTGCCGAACAGCTCGACGAACGCCGGGTCATGGCTGACCTGTTCGGGATGACCGGAGCAGCAGACGTGGCGGTTCAGGCACACCACCTGATCCGTGGTGCTCATCACCAGATGCAGATCGTGGGACACCATCAGCACGCCGCACTTATGGCGGTCGCGCAAACGAGTGATCAGGCTGTACAGCTCGGCCTGCCCGGCCACATCGACGCCTTGCACCGGCTCGTCGAGCACCAGCAGTTCCGGTTCGCGCAATAGGGCACGCGCCAGCAGAACACGCTGCATCTCGCCGCCGGAAATTCCCTGAAGCGGACTGTCGATCACCTTTTCGGCGCCGACTTCCTCCAGCGCGGTCATTGCAGCGGCCCGGTCCACGCCGGGCACCAGACGCAAGAAGCGCAGCACGGACAGCGGCAGGGTCTGATCGACATGCAGCTTCTGCGGCATGTAGCCGATGCGCAGCTTATGCTTGCGCCACACAGTGCCCGAGTCAGGCTTGAGCAAACCCAGCACAGCACGCACCAACGTGGTCTTGCCTGCGCCGTTGGGGCCGATCAGGGTCACGATCTCGCCGGGTTTTACGCTCAGCTGAATGTTATCCAGCACGTTTTGCCCGGACAGCGTGACGGCCACCTGTTCCAGGCGAATCAGCGCATCACTCATCAGGCAGCCTTGCAACCAGCGCAGATGCCGACGATTTCGACGGTCTGACCTTCGACCTCGAAACCGACCTCGACCGCAGCGTTGACCACGGCATTGCTGATGGCCGGGTGCTGCAACTCGATAGCCGCATGACACTCGCGGCAGATCAGGAACTGGCCCTGATGAGCGTGGGTCGGGTGGTTGCAGCCGGTGAAGGCGTTAAGGGAAGCGATGCGATGGACCAGGCCGTTTTCCAAAAGGAAATCCAGGGCGCGGTAGACCGTTGGCGGCGCAGCGCGACGGCCATCTTCTTCGCTCAGGACCGCAAGGATGTCGTAGGCACCCAGCGGCTTGTGACTTTGCCAGACCAGTTCCAGCACGCGGCGGCGCAACGCGGTCAGTCGCAGGCCTTGTCTGGCGCACAGCGCGTCGGCTTCGGCGAGGGCCGAATGCACGCAATGGGAGTGATCATGGGGGCGACTAGCCAGGGGAGTATTGGGCATGAGCAGCGACGATATTTGCCAGAGACGTTATTATGTTACCTGTTCCCGCCCGATATGAGTGTTTTACGTGCGCCGTTTTCTTAACCTTTGCGTCATTTTGTGGGCCAGTCTGTTGGCCGTCTCTTCCGCCCAGGCCGAGGTCAGGGTGCTGACCAGCATCAAGCCGCTGCAGCTGATTGCCGCAGCTGTGCAGGATGGCGTTGGTACGCCTGAGGTGTTGCTGCCGCCGGGTGCGTCGCCGCATAACTATGCGCTGCGGCCATCCGACGTACGGCGCGTCAGGGACGTGCAGTTGCTCTACTGGATCGGTCCCGGCATGGAAACGTTCCTGCCGCGAGTGCTTCAAGGGCGCAGCCAGCCTTCGGTCGCGGTAGAGAAGCTGCCCGGCATGCACCTGCGCCACTTCGGCGCGGACAATGCCTCGCACGATGATCATGATCACGACGACCACGCGCATGGTGCGGATGAGCACGACCACGATCACATGCCCGGCAGTCTGGACTCGCACCTGTGGCTTTCGACTGTCAACGCGCGGGTGATCGCCGCGAAGATGGCGTCGGACCTTGGCGCCGCGGACCCGGCCAACGCAGCGCGTTACACACGCAATGCCGAGGCATTTGCCAAGCGGCTGGATACGCTGGACAGCCGCATCAAGACTCAGATGAGCGCGGTCACGGGCAAGCCGTTTTTCGTGTTCCACGAAGCGTTTGATTACTTCGAAGAGGCGTATGGCCTCAAGCACACCGGTGTATTCGCCATCGCTGCCGAAATCCAGCCCGGCGCCCAGCACGTGGCAGCGATGCGTGAGCGTTTGAAAGAGGCCGGCAAGACCTGCGTGTTCAGCGAACCCCCGCTGCGACCACGTCTCGCGGAAACCCTGAGCGCAGGCCTGCCGGTCAAACTGGCCGAGCTGGACGCGCTGGGCGGCTACACGCCAGCGACCGCTCAGGGTTACGAGCAGGTCGTGCAGAAACTGGCGGACGATCTGAGTGGGTGTCTGTCGGGGATTTAAACCCGGTGAGTCGTGCCCACGCTCCGCGCTCGGCGTTCTACACAAGTCCGCCTCGACACTGATCGTGCCCATCGCTCTGCGTGGGCATGCATCCCGTGACGCTCCGCGTCACATTCGAGGGCGGACGCGGAGCGTCCTGGGAGGCATTCCCACGCAGAGCGTAGGAACGATCATCATAGCCAGATGACTTGTGCATAACGTGAGCGCAGAGCATGGGATCAATCATGGCGCCTATAGCGCAAACGGCAGCGGTATGTGCGTTTCCTGACGTTGTGCAAGGCGCTGTTCGAATTCTGCGGGGTCGTGAATCAGTACGTCCTGTCCGGCAAAGGTCTCTGCCGCAATCAAACGTGACAGCCAGAAACGCACGCAGCCAACGCGCAGCATGGTTGACCAGAGTTTGGCTTCAGCCGCATTGAACGGCCGCAGGGCGGCGTAGGCGCCCAGCATGGCACGGGCGCGGACCGGGTCGATCTGGCCGTCCTCGCGCGAGCACCAGTCGTTCAGCGCAATGGCCAGGTCATACAGCATCGGCCCCGAACAGGCATTGTAGAAATCGATCAGCCCGGTCAGGTGCGTGCCTTCGAACAACACGTTGTCGCGGAACATGTCGGCGTGCAGGTTGGCCCGAGGCAGCGCCAGAATCTGTGGCTTGAGGTCTTCGATTTCCTGCAGCGACTTGTCCAGCAATGCGTTCTGCGCATCACCCAGATGCGACAGAAAATTGCGACCTTCGCTCAGCATCCAGTCCAGACCGCGATCGGTCTTGCGCTCCAGTATATGGTCGCGTGTCGCCAGATGCAGGTTGGCCAGCAGCTCACCGATCTGTGCGCAGTGCTGCGTATTCGGCTGGCTGATGTGTTTGCCAGGCAGGCGCGGCTGCAAGAGCGCCGGTTTGCCCGCCAGCTCGCGCAGCGCCTCGCCGTCGGTGGTGCGCAAGGCGTAGGGCACCGGCAGATCGGCGTCGTGCAGCACGTCCAGCAGCTCGATAAAGAACGGCATCTCCTGCACCGGACCGCGTTCGACCAGCGTCAGAACGAACTCGCCCTGCTCCATGCTGATGAAGTAGTTGGTGTTTTCGCTACCGGCGGCAATGCCTTGAAAGTCGCGCAGACGGCCGAGCCCATAGGGGGCGAGGAATGTTTCCAGCTCGGGCCGAGCCAGTGGGGTAAAGACGGACATATCAGGACTGCCAGCAATAAGTGAATTTAGGGTGTTACCAGCTGAATATTTCCCACTGCGGGATCAGCATGTCCGGTTGGTCCGAACGAATGAAATTGGGGCTCGTCCCATCGGCGCGCACCAGAAAGTAGGGTTTGCCATGCTTGGGCGTGATCTTCACCGCATACAGGAAGCCGTTCTGGCGGTACTCCTGAATGGTCTTGTCACCGTCGGTGCGGATCGTGACGTCCGGAGCCGCCGAGGGCGAATCTTCAGCGCCGATTGCGACCAAAGGACAGATTACCAACAAGCCGGTCAACAACAGTCGATTTGCCTTGCGCATGATAACCTTGCCCCTTTGTCGTCAATGGTCCTCGCATTCTAGCGCCGGACCCGCCGAAAAGGTTGATTCTGCTCATGAGCCAAGCACCCCTCGTCCTGGTGGACGGTTCTTCTTATCTCTACCGTGCCTTCCACGCACTGCCTCCACTGGCCACGTCCAAAGGGTTGCCGACCGGCGCCGTCAAAGGCGTGCTGAACATGCTCAAGAGCCTGCGCCGGCAATACCCGGAAAGCCCGTTTGCAGTGGTGTTCGATGCCAAGGGCGGCACTTTTCGCGACACGCTGTACGCCGAATACAAGGCCAATCGTCCCAGCATGCCGGACGACCTGCGCGTGCAGGTCGATCTGCTGCACGCCTGTGTCAAAGGCCTGGGCTACCCGCTGCTGTGCGTCGACGGCGTAGAGGCGGACGACGTGATCG
Organism: Pseudomonas sp. AC016; assembly: GCF_979253365.1. Taxonomy (NCBI): domain Bacteria; kingdom Pseudomonadati; phylum Pseudomonadota; class Gammaproteobacteria; order Pseudomonadales; family Pseudomonadaceae; genus Pseudomonas; species Pseudomonas sp. AC016. Next base: position 3,151,584 of record NZ_CEEDCC010000001.1, on the reverse strand, counting down.
GCACCCTGGCCCGCAGCAGCGCGGCAGCCGATCGTCCGGTGATCATCTCCACCGGCGACAAGGACATGGCGCAACTGGTCGATGGCCATATTACGCTGGTCAACACCATGACCGGCAGCGTGCTGGACATCGCTGGCGTCAAAGAGAAATTCGGCGTCGGTCCTGAACACATCATCGATTACCTCGCGCTGATGGGCGACAAGGTCGACAACATTCCGGGCGTTCCCGGCGTGGGCGAAAAAACGGCCGTTGGTCTGCTGGTCGGCGTCGGCGGTGGTTTGAAAGAACTGTATGGCAATCTTGAAGCAGTGGCAGGCCTGCCGATTCGTGGTGCCAAGACGCTGGCGGCCAAGCTCGAAGAACATCGCGACATGGCGTTCCTGTCCTATGAACTGGCGACCATCAAGATCGATGTGCCGCTGGACATCGAACTGGACCAGTTGCATTGCGGCGAACCGGACCGCGATGCGCTGATGGAGTTGTACGCCGAGCTCGAATTCAAGAGCTGGATCGAAGACCTGCAACGCGATGCCAAGCGTGCCGGACAGGAACTGTCGGTCGAAGAAGCGCCTGTGGTGACCAAGGAGGCCGCGTACGAGGTGATCCTCGAGCAGGCGCAATTCGACGCCTGGCTGAAGAAGCTTCAGGCTGCGCCGCTGTTCGCTATCGTTACCCAGAGCAACGGCACCGACGCGCAGCGCGCACAGCTGGTCGGCCTGTCGTTTGCCATCCAGACCCACGAAGCGGCTTACATTCCGCTGACCCACTCCTACATGGGCGTGCCGCAGCAACTGGATCGCGACACCGTGCTCAAGGCTCTCAAGCCGCTGCTTGAAGACCCGGACAAGATCAAGGTCGGCCAGCACGCCAAGTTCGCCATCAACCTGCTCGCCAACTGTGCGCTGGGTGGCGATCAGAGCCAGGGCATTGACCTGCAGGGCGTCAAATTCGACACGATCCTGGAGTCCTATGTGCTGGACTCCACGGCCACTCGTCACGACCGCGACAGTCTGGTGGCCAAGTACCTGACGCACACGCCGATCAACTTCCAGGACATCGCCGGCAAAGGCGCCAAACAGCTGACCTTCGATCAGATTGCCCTGGAACAGGCTTATCCCTATGCCGCAGAGGAAGCTGACCTGACCCTGCGCCTGCACGAAGTCTTCGAAGCCCGACTGGCAGCCATTCCGACCCTGCAACCGGTGCTGAACGACATCGAGATGCCACTGGTGCCGGTGCTGGCGCGTATCGAACGCCAGGGCGCGTTTGTCGACGCCAACCTGCTGGGTATTCAGAGCGTGGAACTGGGTGACAAGATGACCGCGCTGGAGCGCGAAGCCTTTGCCATCGCCGGGGAAGAGTTCAACCTGGGCTCGCCCAAGCAACTGGGCGTGATCCTTTACGAAAAGCTCGGCATGCCGATCCTCAGCAAGACTGCGACTGGTCAGCCTTCCACGGCTGAAGCCGTTCTGGCCGAGCTGGCCGAGCAGGATTTCCCGCTGCCCAAGGTGCTGATGCAGTACCGCTCCATGAGCAAGCTCAAGAGCACCTACACCGACCGCCTGCCCGAGCAGATCAACCCGCGCACCGGCCGGATTCACACCTCCTACCATCAGGCCGTGGCGGTGACCGGGCGTCTGTCGTCCAGTGATCCAAACCTGCAGAACATTCCGATCCGCACCGCTGAAGGCCGTCGCATCCGTCAGGCGTTCGTGGCGCCGAAAGGCTACAAGCTGCTGGCGGCCGACTATTCGCAGATCGAACTGAGGATCATGGCGCATCTGGCGCAGGACGAAGGCTTGTTGCACGCCTTCCGCAACGATCTGGATGTGCACCGTGCGACGGCTGCGGAAGTCTTTGGCGTCGAGCTGGAAAACGTCACCACCGACATGCGCCGCAGCGCCAAGGCGATCAACTTCGGCCTGATCTACGGCATGAGCGCCTTTGGCCTGGCCAAGCAGATCGGCGTGGACCGCAAGCAGTCGCAGGCTTACGTGGATCGCTACTTCGCCCGCTACCCCGGCGTGCTCGATTACATGGAGCGCACGCGGGCTCAGGCGGCTGAACAGGGCTTCGTCGAGACAATTTTCGGGCGTCGCCTGTACCTGCCGGACATCAATGCCAAGAACCAGTCGCTGCGCAAGGGCGCGGAACGCATGGCGATCAACGCGCCCATGCAAGGCACCGCTGCCGACATCATCAAGAAGGCGATGGTGGCCGTGAACGGCTGGCTGGATGAGTCCGGTCTGGACGCGCGGGTCATCCTCCAGGTGCACGACGAACTGGTACTGGAAGTACGCGAAGATCTGGTCGATCAGATCAGCGAGCAGATCCGCCCGCACATGAGCGGCGCGGCTGAACTGGCGGTTCCGCTGCTGGTGGAAGTCGGTGTGGGCAACAACTGGGACGAGGCGCACTGACGGCATAATGGCGAACTTGTCATCAAGTTCGTCAAATGCTGTAGGAAATGTGAACTTTTCTTCATTGCTGGAACTTAACCATCCAGGCAGGAGTCAGACGTCGCGATTGGTTGAAAAGCTAATCGCGCTCCTATGTTGTGTTAAGTGTTGGCAGATATCCGGACCCCACCCTAAGGTCTGGACCTTGAACCCCGGAACTTCCCCCTCCCCATTCGAAGTCCGGGGTTTTTTTTGCCCGCTGTTTTTATTCGGCGGGTGCCTTGTCTTCCAGTTCCATCCAGTCGGCCAGCACGGTGTAGGCTTCTTCCAGGCCCATGCGTTTGGGCGCCGAGAACAGCTGAATGGTGACGGCTTCGCCCCAGCCCTTGCGGATTTCCGACTGGACCTTGAGCAGCGTGTTCTTGGCTGCGCCGTAGGTCAGTTTGTCGGCCTTGGTCAGCAGAATGTGCATCGGCATGTTGCTTGCCACTGCCCAGTCCAGCATCAGCAGGTCGAAGTCGGTCATTGGATGACGGATGTCCATCATCAGGATCAGACCCTTCAGGCTTTCGCGGCTGCCCAGATAGGCTTCCAGGTGGCGCTGCCAGTGCTGCTTGAGCGGAATAGGCACTTTGGCATAGCCGTAACCCGGCAGGTCGACCAGGCGGCGATCCTCGTCCAGGCCGAAGAAGTTCAGCAACTGGGTACGGCCCGGCGTCTTGGAGGTGCGCGCCAGGCTGGCGTGGGTCAGGGTGTTCAGTGCGCTGGACTTGCCCGCGTTGGAACGACCGGCGAACGCGACTTCAAAACCCTCGTCGTCGGGGCATTGGTCGACCTTGGCGGCGCTGAGCATGAAGGTGGCCTGTTGGCACAGACCGAGGATGGGGTTCTTGAGTTGCATGTGATTTCCGGTGAAGGCCCTGCCTGCAAGGCAAGCGGCAAGGGGTGTCGTTTCCGTTTGGGTAGCGCGAGTATATAATGCCGCAAATTTTGTGTGTGCTTTCGTCTCCCGGTGGGAGCGTGCACAGTTAAGCGAAATCAATATGCGCATTAGAACGCAGTCCGCTTTCAACCTGAAAGGTTTTTGCTGAGTCATCGGGCTTCAGGGCAGTTGTCACAGGGTCAAAGGCGATGCCGCTGCGCTGTGTGGAACGTGCAAGGACAGCAGTGGCCAGGATTTGCCGACTATCCTTCTGGATACGCAAGTCACGGGCTACCCGACTTTTCACCCCCTTGGCTGATCGGATGACCTGATGAACAAACTATTCGTGAGTCTGCTGCTGGCGCTGGGCATCTGCGCCGCTTCCAAGGCTGCCGACCCGGTGGGCGACGCGTCCGCCGGGCAGGCAAAAATCACTGTATGCGGCGCCTGTCACGGCCCTGACGGCAACAGTCTTGCGCCCAACTTCCCCAAACTGGCGGGCCAGGGTGAGCGCTACCTGCTCAAGCAACTGCGCGAGATCAAGGACGGCAAGCGTGTGGTCGTGGAAATGACCGGCATGCTGAACACTCTCACCGATCAGGACCTTGCGGACATCTCCGCTTACTACGCTCGTCAGAAAGGCAGTGTCGGCGCTGCGTCCCCGGATCTGGTGGCGCAGGGCGAAGCTTTGTTTCGAGGCGGAAGGCTGGATCAGGGCCTGCCCGCCTGCACCGGCTGTCACTCGCCAGATGGCAGCGGCAATATCCAGGCAGGTTTTCCTCATCTTGGCGGCCAGCATGCCGATTACATCAAGAAGCAGCTGACAGCATTTCGTGAGGGTGACCGGACCAATGATGGCGATACCCAGGTCATGCGTGCCATTGCTGCCAAACTGAGCACCCGGGACATTGAAGCGCTGGCGCACTATATTCAGGGCTTGCACTGAGCGGCCGTGCTTGTCGGGGTGACTTGATTCACGCCGTCTGCAAAAAGGGCCACTACGGCTGCCCTTTTTTGTGGTCGCCAGCGTTACACTAACGAACTCAGGCTTTCGCGTTCGGTCGAAAAGACCGTCGCTTGAAGGCGATTCAATCTGCCCAGGAGTAAAGCATGCGTAATCTGATCATCAGCGCCGCACTGGTTGCCGCCAGTCTGTTCGGTATGTCCGCTCAAGCTGCCGAGCCTGCTCAGGCAGGCAAGCCGCAATACGTCGAGCTGAGCAGCGCTGTGCCTGTCGCAGTACCAGGCAAGATCGAAGTCGTGGAGCTGTTCTGGTATGGCTGCCCGCATTGCTACGCGTTCGAGCCGACCATCAACCCGTGGGTTGAAAAACTGCCGTCCGACGTGAACTTCGTCCGTATTCCTGCCATGTTTGGTGGTCCATGGGATGCCCACGGTCAACTGTTCATCACCCTCGATACCATGGGTGTCGAACACAAGGTTCACGCGGCTGTATTTGATGCGATCCAGAAGGGCGGCAAGCGTCTGACAGATCCCAAGGACATGGCTGACTTCGTCGCGACTCAAGGCATCGACAAGGACAAGTTTCTCGAAACCTTCAACTCGTTTGCTGTGAAGGGCAAGATCGCCAAATACAAGGAACTGGCCAAGAAGTACGAAGTAACCGGCGTTCCAACCATGATCGTGAACGGCAAGTACCGCTTTGACCTCGGTTCTGCCGGTGGTCCGGAAGCCACTCTGCAGGTGGCCGACCAGTTGATCGCCAAAGAGCGGGCGGCCAACCAGGCGGCGAAGTAAGCGCCGGTCATGGGCCGCTGGGGCGAGGGCACAAAGCGAGTCGTTGGCCTGCATGATCCGCGGGTCAACGAACATCATCTGAGCAAAAGTGGTCTGCCCGAAGACGGCAGGCTGCGATTGCTCAGTTTCAATATTCAGGTCGGTATCAGCACCGAGCGGTACCGGCACTACCTGACGCGCAGCTGGCAGCACCTGCTGCCGCACGTCGGGCGGGCAGGCAACCTGAAGAAGATCGGCGATCTGCTTCATGATTTCGATCTGGTTGCCTTGCAGGAAGTCGACGGCGGCAGCATGCGCTCTGGCTTCGTCAATCAGGTCGAACATCTTGCCCAGCTGGGTGCCTTTCCGTACTGGTATCAGCAACTCAATCGCAACCTTGGACGCTTCGCCCAGCACAGCAATGGGGTGCTGAGCCGTCTGCGTCCCGCCAAGATCGAAGATCATCCGTTGCCCGGCCCTGCGGGGCGGGGCGCGATTCTGGTGCGCTTCGGCGAGGGCGATGATGCGCTGGTGGTGGTCATGATGCACCTGGCCCTCGGCACGCGAACCCGAACGCGACAGTTGGCCTACATCCGCGAACTGATTGGCGGCTATCGTCATCAGGTGCTGATGGGCGACATGAACACTCACGCCAATGATCTGCTGGAACATTCGCCGCTACGGGATCTGGGTCTGTTGGCCCCGCAGATCGAAGCGACGTTCCCCAGCTGGCGGCCACAACGCTGCCTTGATCATATTTTGCTCAGCCCGACCCTGACACTCGAGCGCGTACAGGTGCTGGCTCAACCCATTTCCGATCACCTGCCGGTTGCTGTCGAGATTCGCCTGCCTGCTTCACTGTGTGGGGACTCGCTGCCTGTGCCCTCTGGTGGAAGCCTTGCATGAGCGACGACGCGGAGCGTTGGAGAGAGAAGTACCTCAAGGGAATCGAACAACAGGACAAGCTTGAAAAGCGCTGGGATGCGCGGCTCGACCTGTTGCGGCGAGGTCTGGTACGAAGCAGTCTGGCCGCAGAAGGCTCTGACCGTGCTGTCGACGAATGCATGAAGGAAATGCGCGAAATCGTGCGCAAGGACGATATGGATGCGGGCCTTGCGGCCTTGATTCCGCGTCTTGAAAAAGCCGTGCTGGATTCCGAGCATCGGCGCGAAGTCCGCGTCGGTCAGATCAGCACCGCCCTGACCGCGCTGGTGACACAGCTGCAAGCCTTGCCGCTGCCGCGCGACGTGCGCAAGCCGCTCAAGCGGTTTGCCAAAGACCTTGAGGAGCGGGCTTCTCAGGCACGCGAGCTGCCATTGCTGCTCAGTGAGCTGAGTGGCTTGCAAGGCAAGGCGCTGACTCAGCTGGAAAAGCCTGAAGAGGGCCATCGACCCGGATTGCTGGAGCGTCTGTTCGGCTCAAGGGACGAGCATGGCGAGGCTCAACCCCATCCCGATGCAGTCATACCTGCCGAAACGCCGTCTTCTTCCGATCACGAGCGCGACGCCCCCCACGCAGAACAGTATGCACACGAGGATCCGGAGCCCGGAGCACCGGTTGAGCGTTCGGTCGAGCCTGCGCAAGTAGTCGCTGTCGCTCCACACGATGCGCCGGCAGTCGCTGCCACGCCTGAGCCTGTCGTTGCCATACCTTCCGAGCCGCCAGTGCAGGCGCTTGATGTGGAAGAGCCTGCAATCATTCAGGTTGCCGAGCCGGTCCTTCCACCGATTGATGCAACACCATTTGCCCCGATGGTCGTCGTGCCTGTGGCTGGGCCCGTGCTCGACACTGATATCGAGGCCATGCTGACGCCGACGCCGAGCGTGCCTTTCCAGCAGATACCGGTGCCAGTCAGCGAGCATGAGGTGCCTGAAGAGGACGCTGACAGCGATGTTGATGAGGAGGCCGAAGACGATGGCTATGCCCTGCCCTCTTCGCCCGAACCGAGTTACAGCTCGGTTGCCACACACATCGAAGAAACCTTGTTGGGGCTGCTTGCCGACCTGACGCTGTCCGAGCACTACCGGCCTCAGGTCGAAGCCATGCAGTTGCGGCTCAGGCACGGGTTAAATTGGTACGAACTGTTGCCAATCCTGGATGATCTGGCCGTGCTGATGCTGGCGATCAACAACGGCGGGCAGCAGGAATTCGGTACTTACCTCAAGCAACTGAACGAGCGACTCGAGTCCTTTCAGAGCCATCTACAGGCGGCCAGCGAGGATCATGCGCAGGGCGAATCTTCGGTTCGTGACCTCAACGAGCAACTGCGCGAACAAGTCGGCGGATTGCAGAGCAGCGTTCAGGACGCCTCCGATCTGCCCAGCCTGAAGCTGGTGCTGGACAATCGCCTGGAAGGCCTGCTCAGCACCATGGATGACTACCAGCGCAAGCGTGATACGCGTGAGCAGGAAGTTGCGTCCCGCCTGCAAAGTCTTGCCGCCAGGGTCGCGAGTATGGAGCAGGAGGCTCTGGGTTTTCGTACCAACCTGGAAGAACAGCGACAGAAAGCCCTGATCGACCCGCTCACAGGGCTTGCCAACCGCGCGGCCTGGGCCGAGCGGCTTGAACAGGAAATGATCCTCTGGCAGCAGCATAAAAACAGTCTATTGGTCGGCATCCTGGATCTGGACCATTTCAAGCGGATCAACGATGGCTACGGGCATCTGGCTGGCGACAAGGTCTTGAAGATCGTCGCCAGCGTTCTGAAAAAACGTTTGCGACCGGGTGATTTTCTGGCCCGTTTCGGTGGCGAAGAATTTGTGGTGTTGATGCCGGCCACCCCTGTCACGACGGGCCTGCAATTGCTGGACGAATTGCGGGAAACCGTCGAACTCTGCCCGTTCCATTTCAAAGGCGAGCGCGTGACCATCACGGTCTCCATGGGCGTGACAGCGTTTCGCTCCGGCGAGCGCAGTGAAGTGGCTATCAAACGCGCCGATCAGGCGCTGTACCGGGCCAAGGAAAACGGCCGGAACAAGGTCGAACAGGGCTGATGCGCTGTTCTGGACAAACAGCTGTCGCAACGCATGAGCTATTGGTGCACGTTTTGTTATGATGTTGCATTAATCGCGCACGTAGTCTGATCTCATGAAGTTGTACCTTGCTGCTTTTCTCCTGCTTGCCCTGACCGCCTGCTCCAGCGGCCCTAGACTGGACACCAGTCATCCCTCGGCAAACTTTGACGGACGTATCCAATACGTTGTCATGCATTACACCTCCGCTTCACTTGAACGGTCCCTGCAATTGCTCACCCACGGCGAGGTCAGCAGCCATTACCTGATTGGCGATGACACTTCTGCAACCATCTACAAGCTGGTCGATGAAAGTGCCCGCGCCTGGCATGCCGGTGAAAGCGAGTGGGATGGCCGGACCTGGCTGAATTCAAGCTCCATCGGCATCGAGATCGTCAATCCCGGCTACACCGAAACGCCGACAGGCCGTCTGTGGTATCCGTATACCGAGGCGCAGTATCAGTCGATCAAGGTGCTGCTCAAGGACATCGTCAAACGCAACAGGATCGAGCCGAAACACATCATCGGACACAGCGACATCGCACCGGCGCGCAAGATGGATCCGGGACCGTTGTTTCCCTGGAAGCGCCTGGCCGCAGACGGCCTTGGCGTCTGGCCCGACGAACGGCAGGTGGCGCAGCGTCAGGCGCTGATGATGAACAACGTGCCAACGATCGGCTGGTTTCAGCAGCAACTGGCACGCCTGGGTTACACAACGCCTCAGACGGGTGAGCTGGATACTGCCACACGAGAGGTTATGGCCGCTTTCCAGATGCATTTCCGGCCCGAGCGTTTCGACGGCGAGCCAGATGCGCAGAGTGCTGCCATCCTGCAGGTGCTCAACCGCGCGAACTGAGCGCAGATCCGGCCCGTTCTTTCGACGGGCCAACTCCGTGCTTGTTGCTATAACTGATGGGTACTCTCTCTGAGTATCCACCGATGCTGATTGCGTCAACGCGTCTTCGAACGACCCTTTCCCGCCCTTGGTTGCCGGCATTGCTCGCAGCCTTGCTGAGCGCGGCCGTGTTGCTGACGGGCAGTCTGATGCTGGCCTTGCAGCAGGCGCGACAGACCGAAAGTCAGCAGATGAACGCTCAGGGCGAGCGCTTTCTGGTCAGGCTCGAGCAGCTGTTTGGCCAGTTGCAGTCGGGGCTGGACCAGCTCGAGCATCAACCGTTGCGACGTTGCAGTCCGGAGATGCTGGGACGTCTGCGGGAGGTCATTTCCAGCCACCGTTTCATCTACGAAGCCGCTTATGTCGGTGACGCCCGCGCCTGCTCCAGCTGGCCGCGAAAAACACTGCTGGCTGAAACCCGAACGCCCGACATTCGTGGGCCTACGTACGACTACTGGCTGAACACTTCGGCCCAGCCGGACGATAACCTGGCGGCGCTGGTGATGGGCCGTGGGGGCTTCCGGGTGTCCACATCCCGTGGTCACCTGACTGACGTGGTCGATCTTCCCCCAGGCGGCAGCCTGCTCGTGGTGCTGGATAACGCAACTCGCGCTATACCGGTGCTCGGCCCCGCACAGGCGTGGCCTGTTCCGGGTTGGGAGACGGGTGGCAGCGAGCCGCTGATCACCACGGCCACGCAATTGGTCTACCGCATGGCCACTCAGAGTCCGGAGTATCAGCTGGTGCTGATCACGCCGCGTACCGGTCTGCGCGACGATATGACCGGCGCGTGGTGGTTGCTGGTGCCCGCCAGCCTGATGATATCGCTGTGCGTCGGGGCGCTGGTGTTTCAAGTGCTGCGTCAGCGTAAATCGCTGGGGGCCGAGCTGACCGGTGCGTTGCGCCGTGCGGAATTGAAGGTGCTTTATCAGCCCATCTTCAATCTCGAAACGCGACAGTGTGTGGGTGCCGAAGCGCTGGTACGCTGGCATCGGCCCGACGGGTCGCTGACCAGCCCGGACCTGTTCATCCCGCTGGCGGAAAACACAGGTCAGATCCGCCAGATCACCGACTTCGTGCTGCAGCAGACACTGGAGCAGCTGGGGCCTTTATTGCGCGCCAATCCGCACCTGTACATCTCGGTGAATCTGGCCGCCTGTGATGTCATGTCGGCCCGCATAGGACGGGTCACTGCCCGGTTGCTGGCGCTACACAAGGTGTCGGCACGGCAAATAGCATTCGAGGTGACTGAGCGCGGTCTGATCGATGTCGTGGTGGCGCGCAATCATTTGCAGACGCTGCGTGATCGCGGTCATCAGGTGCTGATCGATGACTTTGGCACCGGTTATTGCAGCCTGGCCTACTTGCAGACATTGCCGGTGGATTGCCTGAAAATCGACAAGGCCTTCATCGATGCGCTGGGCCACGATGCTGCCAGCAGCGGTGTGGCACCGCATATCATCCGCATGGCCCATGCCCTGCAGCTCAAGGTGATCGCCGAGGGCATCGAGTTCGAATCCCAGGCGGCGTTGCTCAACAGCGAGGGCGTGATCTACGGTCAGGGTTGGCTGTTCGCCCGACCACTGACCGCCGTCGCGTTTGCCGAGCGGGTGACAGGCGGCCGCCGCAGCGCGGCCAGGCGCAGGAATGACGTGGCGTGAGGTGTCATCAAAATGCACCTCCGATCAAACAATCCATAAATCATTGAAAAGCGCTATTTCCGTGGGAGGCACCACCACGTCTTCGACGTAGCGCTGTCGCGCAGCAAACCCCGGGCGTCGTGGGAGATTCTATGGTTTTGGGAAACCCCTCAAGCCGCCTTTGATTGATATTCGCTCTGGGTTTTTAACAGGGCGAATACGACTCGAGCCATCTTCCTTGCCAGCATGACCAAGGCTTGAGTGGTGCTGAAGCCACGCTTTCTCTGCTCTTCATAAAACGGCTTCCACGCGGCTGTACGGCTGCCAGACATGGCCGCGTTATGAAGCAGCCGACGGGCTTCCGGATCGCCACGCTTGGTCAGGCGGCGCGGCCCGTCACTTTGTCCGGATTTGGACACCCTGAGGTCCAGGCCTAAAAAGGCGATGAAGGCGTTGGCGTTGCTGAATTCGCCTCGCTGAAAAGTAGTGACCAGCCGGGCCGCCGTCAGAAAGCCGATACCTTCTACTTTCATGCAACGACTGACCTGTCCCATCAACTCGGCTCGCTGCAGGACATCCTTGATCTTCTTCTCGACCAGCGCTTCAAGGCGCTTCATCGAATTGATCTGCGCCGCGAACGCTGTTTTCAACAGGGGCTCATTGGACCAGCTCTGAACCAGTCCGGTACGCGCCTGGACCAACGCCGCACGACGACGAAACAGGCTCAGCAACTGACGATAAAGCGGGCACGGCGGTACCCAGGGGTGCAGCTCGTCAGCCTCTTTCTTCAAATATCGGGCAAGCAAACGAGCGTCCAGCGCATCCGTCTTGGCGCGTACATTGACGCCTTTTCGGTAATGGCTCAGTTGGTAACCATCGATCATATAGATGGTGCAGCCGGCCTCATAAGCCATGTCGGCGAACAGTACGTGGTAGGTATTGGTGGCTTCGACAGCGATTGACACCGTTCCAGCCAAGGTACGCAACCACTTGCTGATAGACGCCTTGGTGTTGGGAATCGCTTCAAGTCGGTCGGACTGGTCCTGATAGATCACCAGCTCATTTTTGGCGACGTCTACTCCGACGACAGGTTTAGTCTGGGCAACCAGCATTGCCATGGCGCAATCTCCGGGATAAGGTTTGAGAACTTGAAGGGACCACCCAGAGGCGCAGGCTTGTTTCTATCGTAGGTCGCGAGCCATAAGCATTCTTTATCGGCGCTTGGGTGAAAGGAGGAGGGGTGAAATCTCCCACAGGTCTGTACTGCGCAAACAGTCAGAAGCGAACTGAGTCCCTCCTCCTCCCTTCAAGTCCTACCATACAAGCGGACTTGTCCGCGAATGCTGCATTTCAGTCGCTGAACCTTCATCGGCCGCACCGCCCCTTCGCGGACAAGTCCGCTCCCACAAAATCCAGTTCCTTCAGTGGCTTACAGGTTATTTGATAAGAGCGGACTTGTCCGCGAAAAGACCTGTGCATCCGATGAATATTCATCGGCTGAACTACAGTATTCGCGGACAAACGGAACGCCGCCCGGTCCGCTCCCACAAAAACGTGTTCATCCAGCAGATTACAGGTTGTCTGATAAAAGGCGATCTGCCGGGAATCGGCAGCAAAACCTGCACACGCGGTGTGTCAGATGCAATCTGGGACCGCTGCGCAGCCCATCGCTGCCGTCGTAACCTCCGAGAGCTGCAGAAGCAGGTGTGCGTGCATTTCACGGTATTGGCTAAAGCGGCAGCGCCATGTAGAACTGCGTGCCCTGCCCTGGGCGCGAATAGACGCCCATTCGTCCGCCATGCAGCTGGACGATTTCCTTGCACAACGCCAGTCCCAGTCCTGCTCCGCCTTTCTTGCGTCCGACCTGCACGAAGGGCTCGAAGATCCTCGCCTGTTGACCGTAGGCAATGCCTTCGCCGTTGTCTTCCACGCTGATGACAGCGCGTTCGCCATGACGTTTGGCCTGCAGGCGGATCAGGCCGTTTTCCGGGGTATGACGCAGGGCGTTGTCGAGCAGGTTGTCCAGTACCCGCTCCAGCTGGGCCTGGTCGGCATGCAGGCGCGGCAGGGTTTCGTGAATGTCCAGCATCAGAACGATGCCCTGCTCCTGAGCCTGCTCTTCAAAGCGCGCCTTGGCTTGCTCCAGCAGCGCTTCGATGGAGCAAGGCGCCAGCTTGAGCTTCTGCAGGCCGTTTTGATAACGCGAAAAATTGAGCAGGTCGTTGATGAGCTGCATCAGGCGCTGCATTTCTTCGGTGACCGTATTAAGCAGGTCCGCTTCGCGGGATTCGGGCGCGAAGTGCAGCCTCTCCTGCAGCAGACCGAAGGCCATGTGCATGCCTGTGACCGGCGTGCGCAGTTCGTGCGAAGCGCGCAGCACGAACTCGCTGCGCACGCGCTCGAAAGCACGTTGCTCGGTGACATCGTGCAAGACCATCACCGCGCCGAGGATGTGTCCTTTGGTGTGGCTTACCGGCGTCATGCTGTAAGTAAGAAGGCGCGATTCACTGTCGATCTCGATGGCGAGGTCTTCCGGGGCGCGCTCCAGGCTGCCGCCACGCAGAATCAGGTGCAACTGCTCGTCCAGTTCGGGATGGCCCAATGCTTCGCCGAGCCCTTGTCCGAGTCGACTCTCGTCCCAGCCAAGCTGACGCTGGGCCACAGGGTTCAAGTGCTCAAGGCGGCCCTGTCGGTCGATCATCAGCAGGCCGTCATCAATGCTGTCCAGCACCGCTTGCAAGCGTTGCTGGCCTGCCAGTAGTTCATCGACATTGGTGGCCTGATGCTGGCGCAGCGCCTCGGCCATGATGCCGAAGCGTCGGGTCAGCAGATTCATTTCAGCCGCTGAAGAGATGGGCAGCGTGACCTCATAGTTGCCCTGCCCGATGCGGTCGGCTGCCTTGGCCAGCGCTTCGATGGGCGCACCGAAACGCCGGGCGATACCGTGTGCCGTTACAAAACCGATGCACAGCACAGCCAGCCCAACCAGTCCCAGAAGGCCTGCGATCCACAATGCCCGCTCTCGAGAGCTGATCTCGGCGTTGCTGATGCTTTCCAGTGCCTGCCGATGTATGTCCAGCAAGCCGTTGCGCAGCGTGTCGAAGCTTTCGCTGAGTTCGGGGTTGCCGCGTATGCCGCGCGGATCGTCGCCCAGGCGCTTCCAGTCGTCGATGAAACGCTGATAGTCGTCTCGAGTCTTTTCGAACGCCCCCGTGACCGTCAGCCGGTCGTCACTCGCAGCGCTCTGATCCAGCAGATCCTTGAACGCTTCCTGGGCTTTCTCCAGCTCCGCCTCGTTATGCCGTGAGCCGGTCATTAATACCAACTGATCGCCGAGGTTTTGCCGCAGTTTCAAGCCGGTATCGAGAATGGCGAAGTTGTGCTGGATCAGCGATTCCTGGGTTCTGGCCATCTGCATGACGCTGACCAGGCCCAGTAACAGACCCAGCAATGCCACGGTGATAAGGGCTGAAATACTCAGGAACAGTCGAGTGCGCAACTTCATTGCCAGTTTCATATGCGCTCAATCACAGGTTGTATTGTTTGCGTTTTCGATAAAGCGTCGAGGCATCGATACCCAATGTCTTCGCTGCCTGATCGAGTGTGTCGCTGGTCGCCAGAACGGCCCCGATGTGGGCTTTTTCCAGCTCGTCCAGGCTCAACGCAGCACCGACGCGAGGCGCGTTGTTGGCCGGTTGTTCCGCCATGCCCAGGTGGCTGATTTCAACCCGCTCCTGCGGACAGATGATGCTGGCCCGTTCGATGACGTTGCGCAGCTCGCGGATGTTGCCCGGCCAGCGGTAGTTGAGCAGTGCCGCACGCGCCTCTTCGCTGAAACCGCGGGCCGGACGCGCGTATTCCTTGACGAAACGGGCCAGAAAACGGTCCGCCAGGGTCAGGATATCTTCGCTGCGCTCGCGCAAGGCAGGCAGGTGCAGGGTGATCACGTTCAGACGATAGAGCAGGTCTTCACGGAAACGGCCGCTGCGCACCATGTCTTCCAGGTTCAGGTTAGTGGCGGCGAGGATGCGCACGTCGGCGCGGCGAGTGACAGGGTCGCCGACACGCTCGTATTCCTTGTCCTGAATGAAACGCAGCAACTTGGGTTGCAAAGTAAGCGGAAAGTCGCCGATCTCGTCGAGAAAAAGCGTGCCGCCATCCGCTTGGTTAACGCGACCCAGCGTGCTTTCGCTGGCACCGGTAAAGGCCCCGCGGCTGTGACCGAACAATTCGCTTTCCATCAGTTCGGCAGTGAGCGACGGGCAGTTGATCGTCACGCAGGATTTCTTGGCGCGTTTGCTCCAGCCGTGAATCGCGCGCGCCAGCTCACCTTTACCGGTGCCTGACTCGCCGAGAATCAGAATGTTGGCGTCGGTCACGGCCACCTGACGGGCTGTTTCCAGAATCGCCATCATCGACGGGCTGTGGGAATCCAGACCGTCCTTGGGTTTGCGAATCTCGCCTTCCAGTGCTTCCAGGCGAGCCGACAGTTGCCTGACTTCAAGCTGTTTGGCGGTCGCCAGTCGCAGTTGGTCAGGGCTGCAGGGTTTGACCAGGTAATCGGCCGCGCCGGCCTGAATGGCATCAACCGCTGTGTCCACCGCCGAATGGGCGGTCACGATGACCACGCGCATCCATGGCGCCTGAACCCGCATCTGTGCCAGCACATCCAGGCCATTGTCTTCGCCCAGGCGTAAATCGAGAAAGCACAGGTCGAAGACCTGGCGTTGCATCAATGTGTCCGCCTGCGCTGCGCTGTTGGCAGTGGCGACACTGTAGCCTTCGTCTTCCAGACAGTACCGGAAAGTGCGGAGGATGGCGGACTCATCGTCCACAAGCAGAATACGGCCCTGATTCTCAGTGGCTGCTTCCATTTTTCCTACGCTCCTTAGTGAATTGTCTTGGTTAGTCTCGGAATCATCGGGCAAGTTGCATGGTCAATTCTGATTGATTCTGCGGCATGCATGCTAGCGATCTGTTCATCTAATGACGAACAGACCGATTAATCCGTGTTTATGTCGTTAAAACCGTCTGTTCAAAGACGAAACGTCAACCTCAGAAGGAGAACGCCATGCACTCACTGAAAAAGATCGCGTTGATCACAGCGACCGCTGCGGTGCTGGGCAGCAGCCCACTGCTCGCGCAGGCTCAAGGCGATCTGCCCACCCAGTTGGCTGAAGCGCGTCAGGAAGGTTCGATCTGGACCGCTTTCGCGTTGAACAAGCATCTGAGCCCTTTCAAGATCGATGTGGATGTTGAGCAAGGCACCGCGACGCTCAAGGGAAAGGTAGAAAACGAAGTCGACCGCGAACTGGCCGAGCGTATTGCGCTGGACATCAAAGGTATCGACAAGGTCGATAACCAGCTTGAGACCGACGCAGCCCTCGCCAGTGAGCCCGGCACCAAAGCCAACATGGCTCAGCGCTTTGAAGACGCCACACTGGTGGCGACTGTGAAGTCCAAGCTACTGTGGAGCAGCGTGACCGAGGCACTGAACATTGATGTGGACAGCAAGGATGGCGTGGTCACCCTCAAGGGTCGCGCCCAAAGCCCTGAAGCCAAGGAGCTTGCAGGCAGCCTCGCCAGCAACACGGATGGCGTGGTCAGCGTCAATAACCTCATCAGCCTGAGTGCGGCGGACTCCATCGCTGCCAAGACCCAGCCGCAGAACCTCAACCCTGTCGAGCAACTCAGCGACGCCTGGGTCACCAGCAAAGTGAAATCCAGCCTGATCTACAGCCGCAACCTCGACGGCCTGAACATCAAGGTCGATACCAAGGAGGGTCTGGTGACGCTCAACGGTGTGGTGGCCAACTTCGCTGAAAAAGAGCTGGCGGTCGAGATTGCACGCAACATTCGGGGCGTGAAAGGCGTAAACGCCGACGCCTTGAAAGTCATGGCTCGCAGCGCAGGTTGACGATCGGCGGCGCAGCAGTCGCTGCGCTTCGTGCAGAACGCACGATTGCAAAGGTGCAATCGTGCAGCTTGCTCGCAGGTCCTCTTTTAAAAATCTTATAAGCTGTTGATTTTATTGATTTTATTTGGCATCTGAAAACTGGCATGCAGTCTGCAATATCCCTTTCAACGAAGGTCGGCACATACGGCCCATACGATTGATCGAATGCCCCAGGGGGCGGAGGGAGTTTGCGGATGAACAGCCAGCGTATCGCACAGTTGCGTATCTCCCCTCTGCACGTACAGCAAGGTCTGTTTCTGCTTCTCGCCCTGCTTGTCACCCTGATCGCCATTCAGCAGTTCCAGCGTTGGTCTCAAGCCAACGAAGCGACTGAAACCAGACAGCAAATCATTCACAGCAGCGTCTCGTATCGGAGCGTCAGCGCTCCAGCGGCCCAGAACACTGCATTGAGCCTGCGCCCTGTAGAGGGTGTGATCTCTTCGAATGATGTAGCGCCGCAGCAAAAATGGGTCTTCTGATCCGACTTGAAATGACTGCATCCAATACATTCAAACAGCTGTAAAAAAAGGAGTATCACCATGTTGAGTTGGGCTATCACGTTTCTGATCATCGCCATTGTCGCTGCAGTACTTGGCTTCGGTGGTATCGCCGGTACAGCTACAGGTATCGCCAAGATCCTGTTCGTTGTCTTCCTGGTGATGTTCGTTGTTTCGTTCTTCTTCGGTCGTCGCGGTCGAGGCTAACGATGCATACGTCGCTCCGTGCGCTGGCTGTCGCCCTGTTGATGGGCGGCAGTGCTGTAGTGATTGCCGCCAATGATGGTCAGGCGCGTGTAAACGAGTTGCTGTCTTCAGCGCCCGAATACCGCCAGACCTGGGCGAAGGTTGTGAAGAAAGAAGAGCGACTGCCCGACTGGGTGATCAATCTTTCCGGCACTTCCGAGCAGATGACGGCAGTGACCGAGGATGGTGATCCGTATCTGGTGGGTCCGCTTTGCGAGACCGCCGATACGTGCAAAAGCAAGCGCCTGATCGTGGCTTTCAGTCTCGACAAGGAAGATGCCTACGCAATGCTGGTTGAAGTGCCCGCCGGTCTGCCTGCGGACAAGTCGCCAACGCGTCATGCCACCTACCGGTATCTGGGCAAGCCCGACGAGGGCATGCAGCAACTGCTCAACGAGCAATTGCGCAAGGATCCGAACTGGTATTGATCCAGAGGGGAAGAGCTTGATGGTTCTTCCTTATTGCGCGACCTGAGGAAGGTACGCGCATGACCAGGGGGCCGGGTTGTGTTGATCGAGATGATCGGCGCGACCTAGGGGTACAGGGAGTACCTCCGTTGAGGGCCGGGTCAGGCAAGCTGCCGCACAGTGGAAGGTTCCATGCATCGACTTCGTCGGTCAGGAACTGCCCCGCTCGTGCGGCGCTTTACGTATTTCATGCTTAGTTCAATCCCAGTCAACCGTATATCTATTAAATCCTGTAACAACATCGTTCCAACCCCGCAAAACACCCCTCCCGATTGTTCGACCCTCTTTACAACGTAGACGACGTTTTAGCCACCTTTGCGCCGAATAGCCGCATCCGCCATGTCGTAAATCAATCCTTTTTGTCGTTTTTGTATGCCGATTGTGCATGAGGTAGTCGTTTACGGCATTAGACGTGGATCCATGTGGTGGGAATAGTTGCGACTTTTTTCGCCTGCTACAGAGCCGGGATGCTCGACTGCGGTGACCTTCTGTGGACAGCCCAAAGGTATCCGCCCCTTGAAAAGGCTGTGGAAAAAGCCCTTTTCAGCGTGTCGGTTTTGGAGTTGCCCAAGCCACTTTCAACAAGGGTAATAATATGAAGAAGGCAAAGCTGAGTCTGGCCTGGCAGATATTGATCGGTCTGGCGCTGGGTATCGCTGTTGGCGCACTGCTCAATCACTTCAGCGCCGAGAAGGCCTGGTGGATCACTAATATCCTGCAACCCGCGGGTGACATCTTCATTCGCCTGATCAAGATGATCGTCATCCCTATCGTCGTCGCCTCGCTTGTCGTGGGCATTGCAGGCGTAGGCGATGCCAAGAAGCTGGGGCGTATCGGCCTCAAGACCATCATCTATTTCGAAGTGGTTACGACCATCGCGATTCTGGTCGGTCTGGTCCTGGCCAACGTGTTCCACCCTGGCACCGGCATCGACATGAGCACGCTGGGCACGGTCGATATTTCCAAATATCAGCAGACCACTGCCGAGGTTCAGCACGATCATGCGTTCATCGCCACGATCCTCAACCTGATTCCATCCAACATCTTTGCCGCCATGGCGCGTGGCGAGATGCTGCCGATCATCTTCTTCTCGGTGCTGTTCGGTCTGGGTCTTTCCAGTCTTCAGGCTGAAGTACGTGATCCGCTGGTCAAAATGTTCCAGGGCGTGTCGGAGACCATGTTCAAGGTTACCCACATGATCATGAACTACGCACCGATCGGCGTTTTCGCACTGATCGCCGTGACCGTCGCCAACTTCGGTTTTGCTTCGCTGCTGCCGCTGGCCAAGCTGGTGATCCTGGTTTACGTGGCCATCGCTTTCTTCGCCTTTGTGGTACTGGGCCTGATCGCCCGCGCCTTCGGCTTCTCGGTCATCAAGCTGATGCGCATCTTCAAGGACGAGCTGATCCTGGCCTACTCCACCGCCAGCTCCGAGACCGTATTGCCACGCGTCATCCAGAAGATGGAAGCCTATGGCGCGCCGAAAGCGATCTGCAGCTTTGTGGTGCCGACCGGTTATTCCTTCAACCTCGACGGCTCGACGCTGTACCAGAGCATCGCGGCGCTCTTCATTGCACAGCTTTACGGCATTGACCTTTCGATTGGCGCGCAACTGATGCTGGTCCTGACCCTGATGGTGACGTCCAAAGGCATTGCCGGTGTTCCGGGCGTGTCCTTCGTGGTGCTGCTGGCCACGCTGGGCAGCGCGGGCATTCCGCTGGAAGGCCTGGCGTTCATCGCCGGTGTCGACCGCATCATGGACATGGCACGCACCGCCCTGAACGTGATCGGCAACGCCCTGGCCGTACTGGTCATCTCTCGCTGGGAAGGCATGTACGACGACGCCAAGGGCCAGGCCTACTGGGACTCCCTGCCGCACTGGCGCAGCAAGGAACCGGTCGCGCTGGGCAGCCCTGCTGCTGAGTAATCGCTAATGGCAAAAACAAAACCCCGGATTTCCGGGGTTTTGTGTTTCTACCGATGTTGAAGGGCATGATGATCGTTCCACTCTCAGTGGTAACGCCGCTCAGGGCACTCCGCGTCCGCCTTCGAATGTGACGCAGAGCGTCACGGCTGCATGCCCACGCACAGCGCTCATCGTTATAAACAAGTCCGCAAGACACGCAAAACGCGGGGCAAAACGAAAGTAACTGACTGAATGCCTCCCACAGCCCGTGGTCGCAGCAAGACTCGGGTATAACGCTGAGCACAAGCATGGGCATGATCGGCGTGCTTGAGATCACGCTGATCGTTCCTACGCTCCGCGCTCGGCGTTATACACAAGTCCTCCTGGAAGAATACGATGATGATCGTTCCTACGCTCTGCGTGGGAATGCCTCCCAGGACGCTCCGCGTCCGCTCTCGAACGTGGCGCAGATGCGTGGACAAGCTCCAGCGTTATCCACGTCACGCGCTCGGCTAACTGAATCCTCCTTCTGTGCCATTTGTGACGCGGAGCGTCACGGGAGGCATGCCCACGCGATGGGCACGATCGGTGTGCTTGAGATCCCTGATTGTTCCCACGCTCCCACAGGTCCGCATTCAGTCAGAAGCTTCCGTTTTGGCCCCGTTTTCTCGTCTTCCAGACTGTTGTATGACGATGAACGTCGAACATCGGCGCCTGACTACGACGCGCAGCGCCATGGATACAGCCCGCCGATTTCCCTCCAGCCCACCCCGCCGTTATCATCCCCGCATCTTGTGAAGGACTTATCCGATGCTCAATGGCCTGTGGCTTGGTTTTTTTGTCGTGGCGGCGATTTCCGCGATGGCGCAGTGGCTGGTTGGCGGCAATGCGGGCATCTTTGCGGCGATGGTCGAAAGCATCTTCGCCATGGCCAAGCTGTCGGTCGAGGTCATGGTGCTGTTGTTCGGCACCCTCACCCTCTGGCTCGGTTTTCTGCGCATTGCCGAGAAGGCCGGGATCGTCGACTGGCTGGCCAAGGTGCTCGGACCGCTGTTTTTGCGGCTGATGCCCGAAGTGCCGCCCGGCCATCCTGCGCTGGGTCTGATTACCCTCAACTTCGCTGCCAACGCACTCGGGCTGGATAACGCCGCCACGCCCATCGGGCTCAAGGCCATGCGCTCCCTGCAGGAGCTCAACCCCAGCAAGGACACCGCCAGCAACGCGCAGATTCTGTTTCTGGTATTGAACGCGTCGTCCCTGACCCTGCTGCCGGTGACGATCTTCATGTACCGCGCCCAGCAAGGGGCTGCGGACCCTACGCTGGTCTTCCTGCCAATCCTGCTGGCCACCAGCGCCTCGACGGTTGTGGGGCTGCTGTCGGTTGCGTTCATGCAGCGTCTGCGGCTGTGGGACCCGGTGGTGCTGGCCTATCTGATTCCCGGCGCGCTGCTGCTCGGCGGTTTCATGGCCTTTCTGGCGACCCTGTCAGCGGCTGCACTGGCGGGTCTGTCGTCCATTCTCGGTAACCTCACGCTGTTTGGCCTGATCATGATGTTTCTGATCATCGGGTCGCTGCGCAAGGTGCAGGTGTACGAGGCGTTTGTCGAAGGCGCGAAGGAAGGCTTCGACGTCGCCAAGAGCCTGCTCCCCTATCTGGTGGCAATGCTGTGTGCCGTCGGGGTGTTGCGGGCTTCGGGTGCGCTGGACTTCGGCCTGGAAGGCATCAGGCACTTAGTCGAGTGGCTGGGCTGGGACACCCGCTTCGTCGATGCGCTGCCGACGGCGATGGTCAAGCCGTTCTCCGGCAGTGCTGCACGGGCCTTGCTGATCGAGACCATGCAGACCCAGGGTGTGGACAGTTTCGCCGCGCTGGCTGCCGCAACGATTCAGGGCAGCACCGAAACCACGTTCTACGTGCTGGCGGTGTACTTCGGTGCAGTCGGCATTCAGCGCGCCCGCCACGCCGTGGGGTGTGCGCTGTTTGCCGAGTTCGCGGGTGTAGTGGCGGCCATCTTCGTCTGCTACTGGTTCTTCGGCGCCACCGCCACCTGACGGATTATTGAGCGGGCGTCTCCGGCGCTGCTTCAGTGGCGGGCGCCTCCTGCTTCGGCTGAGCGGGCGCGGATTTTTCAGGTGTCGATTCCGGTGTGGTCTCTTCGCCGGTATCGCCACCCGGCTTGAGTTTGATGATCCTGCCGGTCGGGCGTTTGACGGCAGGCTCATTACCCTCGGTGACGTTGAAGCGCAGCACACCGATCATCTGCCCGTCTTCTGTCAGCACCCTCACCTGCCAGCGCCCGACCACGTCCTGCGGGAAATTCTGTTTGTGGGTCCAGGCGCGGTAGCCCTCCTTGCGTCCGCCATGGATGTCCAGGGCGATCCGGTCCATCTCCTTACCGTCATGTCGCCACACGTGATAGATGCGCTCCTCAAGGCCCCGTGGCGCGTTGATCGCGGTGTACGCATACAGGCCGCTCGCGCGCAGCTGACTGGCGCTGATCTGGCGGATGCTGTCGCCCGGTGTACGGTTCTTGTCGTCGAAGTCCGGGCTGACAGCCACTTCGGTCAGCCACAGGGTTGCAGGCGGTACCCAGGAACGCAGCAGCCAGCCCGCGCCGCCCGCCACCACAATCATCGTGATGACCATCAACGCGTTGCGCCAGTTGGTCAGCGGGAAGCTCGACGCCAGGCTTGGAAACGACAGCAGCATTGCGACGCCCAGCGCCAGCTTGTAACTCTCGGCGGTGGTCAGGTGCACAATGATGGGCAGCGCAGTAAGGAGCGCTGCGAACAGGGTCAGGGTGTGCAGGGCCATGAACAGCCAACGGCGTGGCGCGAGCCATTTGTAGTACAGCGGATCGATGATCGAGATCAGCCCCGCAGCGCCCAGGAGCGCCGTGAACACGGCCTGGCCGCTGTTCCAGGTGGTGGTGATGAAAAAGAAAGGCAGGACGAAGAACAGGCTTTCCTGGTGGATCATCTGCGTGCCGTAGCGCAGCAGCCCCTGGGGAATCTCTCGACCGATGGCCTTGTTGAGCATCCCGACCATGGTGTTTTCGACCATCAGCCACAGCCAGCTGATCAGCATGACCACTGCGATCCAGGTGGCCAGACCTTCCTGACGATCCACCAGAATGAAACTGGCAATACCGGAGGCGAATCCAAAAGCCGCAATAAGCCCCGGATAGCGTTGCATCAGGTTGAGCACGGGTGTCACAAAGCGGTTCAGGTCAGGCATCTGGGCAGTTCACTCGGTTCGAAACGATCAAAAACCCGCGCAGCATAACAACGCAGCGCGGGTCCCTGTGCAAAGAGGTGCAGTGCACCGGTTCGGTTCTTATTTACGCCGCGCCCGCCAGCGCCAGAGCGCCAGCAGGACCACGATCAGACCCAGCACTGCAGCAATCACCCAGTACAGGCCGTCATAGCTGAGCAGCGGTTTTTCGATACGCATGTAGCCCGGCTGAGCCAACAACTGGCGCATCGCCCGGTTGGCGGTTTCCAGGCTCACTGCCTTGATGCGTTTGGCCGGATCGACAAAGCGTCCGTCCTCGTAATCGTTGATCGCGCCCCAGTAGTAATCGGCCAGTGCGCTGTTGCCTTGAACGGCCCATGCCTGACGCGCAATCGCAGCTTCCTGCAGACGTGCAAAGGTTTCGGGCTGCATGCCGTCCTTCTGCAGACGCTCGACCAGCGCGCGCATTTCCCGCTCAGCCTCATCGGCGTCTTCGCGTTCGACATCGGCATTCAGACTCAGAAAGCCAACATCGCCGAACACTTCGCGCTCGGCTGAGGGACCGTAGGACAGGCCATGCTTGAGGCGTAGCTCGGTGTAGAGCGACCAGTCCAGGTAGGCTTTGACCAGATCCCAGGTCTCATCGTGTTGATCGTCGAGTTCGGGTTCGGTGTAGAACAGATGCAGCCTGGCGTTATCTCCCAGCCCGCCGCGCTCCAGCTCGCGTCGCGGCTCGGCAGAGCCATTGCTCTCGGCCAGTGGCGGGTGATCGATGGGATCGGTCGGGGCCAGCTTGCCGTAGGTGCGTTCAAGATAGGCTGGCAATAGCTTGTCGAGATCGCCGACCACGATCAGGGTCATGTTGTTAGGGGCATACCAGCTGGAAAAAACCTCTTCGATGTGTTCCAGCGTGATGTTGTCCACTTCAGGACGTTCAGCGCATTTGAGCCCCATTTCTATCGCCAGTTGGCTACTGGCGCCGTGGCTTGAGCCGCGATTATCAAGCAGGCGCTGCAAATGGGAAAAGTGCCCGCCGTCCTCACGCTCGACAATGCGCTTCACATTGTCCAGCCGGTCCTGAGTGAGCTCGGTCTTTGTCATGACGTCCAGCAACAGGTCCAGCACCTTGCGCTGATTGCGGGCGGGCGCTTCGAGCACGAAGGTGGTATCGGTGTTGCTGGTGAAGGCATTCCACTCGCCACCCAGCGCCTGCATGCGCTCTTCCAGACCGCCTTCTCCGGTCCTGTCGATGCCGCTGAACAACAGGTGCTCCAGCAGATGCGGCAGCTCCTTGTCCTGGCATTGGAAATCATCGAAGCCGATGCCCACCACCAGACGGATGGCAACGTGGCCTTTTTCGTAACCGGGTTTCAGAAGAACTTGCAGACCATTGGGCAGCAGATAGCCCTCGACCTTGAAGCGGTCAAGGGCGAACGAAGGGAGTGTGACGAGAAACAGACAAGCGAACAGCAGGCAACGCATAACGCAGCTTTCCTTGCGGGCCGGTATGTTTAACAGACTTCGACACTCCCCTTACGTTCATAACGATTACTCCACCGCAGTCTCGCTGGCCAGCGCGCCGGTATCGGAGGTTTCCAGTACTGCGTAGGCGCTGCTGCAGAACAGTGAATTGAGGCGCTTCATGTCGGCAATCAATTCCAGATGCAGCGAACTGGTCTCGATGCTCTGCACGACTTTCCGCTGCAAACGACTGACGTGAGCATGCGCCAAACGCCGTTCCTGCGCCCGAAAACGACGTTTTTCACGCAGCAGTTGGCGGGCGCTTTCTTCGTCGCCGCTGAGAAAGACCGAAAGCCCCAGACGCAGGTTGGACTGCAACTGAATATGCAGGTCGGCCAGCTCTTCCAGTCCGACTTCCGAAAACGAGCGACGTTGCGAGGTCTTTTGCTGCTGGATCTTGCGCAGCATGCGCTCGATCAGACCGGCGGCCAGCTCCAGGTTGATGGTCAGCTCGATGATCTCCGCCCAGCGACGATTATCGTGCTCGCCCAGCTCTTCACGCGGCATCTGCGCCAGGTAAAGCTTGATCGCGTTATAGAGCGCTTCCACGTCATCGTTGAGACGACGTACCTCCTGCGTGACGGCGGTCTGTGTGCCGCGCAGCACGGCCAGCATCGAGCCGAGCATGCTTTCGATCAGATCGCCCATGCGCAGCGTTTCGCGCACGGCATTGGCCAGCGCCAGGCTGGGCGTTGCCAGTGCGGTAAGGTCCAGATGGCGCGGTTTGGCCAGGCCGCCGACTTCGTTCTGCTGTGGCAGCAACGCTGTGCACAGGCGTGCCATCGGGCCGACAGTGGGCAGCATGATCAGGCAGCGCGCAGTGTTGTAGATCAGGTGGAAGCCGATCACCAGCTCTTGAGGGCTGAAGCCCAGGGTGTCGATCCAGGCTACGAGCGGATCGAGCACCGGGATGATCAGCAGCAGGCCCAGCAGCTTGTACAGCAGGCTGCCCAGCGCGACCTGCCGGCCTGCCACGTTCTGCATGCTGGTGCTCAGAAACGCCAGCAGCCCGCTGCCGATGTTGGCGCCGATCACAAGACCGATGGCCACAGGCAGCCCGATGATTTCCGCGCCCGCCAGCGTGGCGGTCAGCAGCACGGCCGCAAGGCTTGAATAGGAGATCAGGGCGAACATGGCACCGACCAGCGCATCCAGTAGCAAATCGCCCGTCAATGACGCGAACAGCACCTTCACGCCGGCCGCCTGGGTGATCGGAGCAGCCGCTTCGACGATCAGTTGCAGCGCCAGCACGATCAACCCCAGGCCGATACCGACGCGGCCCAACTGCCCTGCTCGGGTCTGCTTGCGTGACAGGAAGAACACCACGCCGAGGAAAATCAGCAGCGGCGACAGCCAGGATAGATCGAAGGTCAGCACCCTGGACATCAGTGCGGTGCCGACGTCGGCGCCGAGCATGATCACGAGTGCTGGCGTCAGCGTCATCAGACCCTGGCCCACGAACGAGGTCACCAGCATTGCCGTGGCGTTGCTGCTCTGCACCATGGCGGTCACGAGAATACCGGCGATGAAGGCCAGCGGACGTTTGGACATGTTCTGGCTGAGTACGCGCCGCAATTGCGCGCCGTAAACACGAAGGATGCCAGTGCGCACGATGTGCGTGCCCCAGATCAGCAGGGCCACGGCGGATAGCAAATCGAGCAGGGTCAGCATACTGAGAGCCCCTGAGGTTTGCCCATTCAGGCATTGGATTGAAAGGTGCAGCGTGTAGCGAGCGGGGAAGTGTGTTGTAACGCTCTACTAAGCTTTAGTCGGCCTTTGGCCTTGGCGCCAGCATCGCACAGCCTTGGTTTCATTGAAATAAAACTGTCATAAATCCTCCTCCCACAGGTTGTGCTTCCAGTCAGCGCCTGTCGCTTGAGTTACTCATGCGTTCCTTACGGACAGCCCTGGCCATGCGCATCCGGATATTGATGGTTTCCACCCCCAGCGAAAACGCCATGGCGAAGTACACATAGCCCTTGGGCACATGCACGTCGAACGCGTCCGCGATCAGGACGGTGCCGACCAGAATCAGAAACGACAGGGCGAGCATCTTCAATGACGGATGCCGATTGATGAAGTCGCTGATTGCGCCGGAGCACAGCATCATCACCAGGACCGCCGTCACGATGGCCGCGATCATGACCGGAATATCGGAAACCATGCCCACGGCGGTGATGACCGAATCCAGTGAGAACACGATGTCGAGAATGGCGATCTGAATGATGGTGTAGAAGAACTGCCCGTTGCCGCCCCTGGGCGTTGCGCCCTCTTCTTCGCCTTCCAGCCCGTGATAGATTTCCTGCGAGCTTTTCCAGAGCAGAAACAGCCCGCCGCAGAACAGAATCAGATCACGCCCGGAAAAGCCTTTGCCCAGCACCGAAAACAGATCATCGGTCAGGCGCATGACCCAGGTGATGGAGAGCAACAGCAGAATCCGCGTCACCATCGCCAGCGCCAGCCCGACGATCCGGGTGCGTGGCTGCATCGCCTTGGGCATGTGCCCGACGAGGATGGAAATCATGATGATGTTGTCGATGCCCAGCACGATTTCCAGGGCAGTGAGGGTAAAAAAAGCAGCCCAGATCTCGGGGTTGGTCAGCCATTCCATGGGGTGTCCTCAAACATGAAAAAGCCCGCCATCAACCCTCGGGTCAATGGCGGGCCTGTCACAGCTGAGGTTATAGACTGCTGTAGAGCGGGAAAATGCCCATGACCAGCGCTGCAACCAGAATGCACATGCATACCAGAATCGCCCACTTCAGGGTGAAACGCTGGTGATCGCCGAACTCGATCCCGGCCAGTGCCACCAGCAGGTAAGTCGAAGGCACCAGCGGGCTGAGCAGGTGAACCGGCTGGCCGACGATGGAGGCGCGAGCCATTTCCACCGGGCTGATGCCGTAATGGGCGGCGGCCTCGGACAGCACTGGCAGTACGCCGTAGTAGAACGCATCGTTGGACATGAAGAAGGTGAACGGCATGCTCACCAGCGCAGTGATGACCGCCAGGTAAGGGCCCAGTGCATCCGGGATTACAGCCAGCAGGCTCTTGGACATGGCGTCGACCATACCGGTGCCGGTCAGGATGCCGGTGAAGATACCCGCAGCGAAGATCAGGCCGACCACGGCCAGAACGCTACCTGCGTGAGCCGAAACGCGGTCCTTCTGATCCTGCAGGTTCGGGTAGTTGATGATCATGGCGATACTGAACGCAATCATGAACAGTACCGGCAGCGGCAGCAGACCCATGATCAGGGCGACCATCAATACCAGCGTCAGGCCACCGTTGAACCAGATCAGTTTCGGGCGACGGGCATCCGGGAACTGCGAAACACTGATTTCGCTGTGATCGACTTCGTCGCCTTTCAGGTGCAGTTCACCCAGGCGGGCGCGCTCACGTTTGCCGTAGAAGTAGGCAATCGCCAGGATCGCCACCACGCCAGCCAGCATCGCAGGGATCATCGGGACGAAAATGTCCGAGGCATCGACATGCAGGGCACTGGCCGCACGAGCGGTTGGGCCGCCCCACGGGGTCATGTTCATCACGCCACCGGCCAGAATGATCAGACCTGCCATGATTCGCGGGCTCATGCCGACGCGGCTGTACAGCGGCAGCATGGCGGCGACGCAGATCATGTAGGTGGTTGCGCCGTCACCGTCCAGCGAGACCACCAGGGCCAGCACGGCGGTGCCGACCGAGATGCGCATCGGGTCGCCTTTCACCATTTTCAGGATCTTGCGCACGGCCGGGTCGAACAGGCCGGAGTCGATCATCAGCGCGAAGTACAGAATGGCGAACATCAGCATCACGCCGGTCGGCGCCAGCTTGGTGATACCGGCCAGCATCATCGGGCCGATCTGCGACGCGAAGCCGCCGAACAGAGCGAAGATGATCGGAACCAGAATCAGGGCGATCAGCGCGGTCAGTCGCTTGCTCATGATCAGGTACATGAACGCAATGACCATGGCAAAGCCAAGGAAAGTCAGCATGGGAATACTCCAGACGTAATACGGCTACAGAACGATGGAAACGAACGAGTCAGCTCAGTAGGAGCGGTACGTGGAGAGGGGGCGCAAGGAGGGTACGGATCGGAAA
Source organism: Pseudomonas sp. AC016 (assembly GCF_979253365.1). Classification (NCBI taxonomy): domain Bacteria; kingdom Pseudomonadati; phylum Pseudomonadota; class Gammaproteobacteria; order Pseudomonadales; family Pseudomonadaceae; genus Pseudomonas; species Pseudomonas sp. AC016. The sequence continues at coordinate 3,123,057 of NZ_CEEDCC010000001.1, read as the reverse complement.
TTCAGCAAGCATTGCAATCACCATTATTGTTGTTAATTGGGCCTGGGAGCGCGTGGAGCGACACCTGGGCTGGCCGGTCTTTTTGCCGGAAGTGAGGCGATGCTAATTGCGCAAGCTTTCACCGACCTTTCAATCGGTGTTTGTGGTCACTTTATTCAGTGTTTGTGGTCACTTTAAGGCGACACGCTTATCGGTGCACAACAGGGAGATGCGGTCATGAGCCAGATTCACACCGGCGGCTGCCATTGCGGCAACCTGCGTTATCAGTTCGATGCGCCCCTGGAGGACATCGCCCATTGCCATTGTTCCATCTGCAGACGAACGTCCGGCGGGACGGTCATGACCTGGACCTCCGTGCCGCTGACTTCCTTCCAGTGGCTGGCGGGCAGCCCGGCGACCTACGATTCGGGTCCGACCTGCATCCGCTACTTCTGCGGCAACTGCGGAGCCCATGCGGCGCTGTTCACCCGCAACAGTCCGCAGCAGATCGACGTGGTCATCGCCACGCTCGACCACCCGGAGCTGGCAGCGCCATCGCGGCACATCTTCATCGAAAACCGATTGCCATGGCTGCACCTGGACGAGCACTTGCCGGGGAGCGAGGGGGAGCCGGATTGAAAAGGGTACGGAATTGATCGTTCCCACGCTGCGCTCATCGTTATACACAAGTCCGCAAGACGCGCAAAACGGGGGCTAAAACGAAAGTGACTGACGGAATGCATACCCCGTGGAAGGCGGCTTGCTGGCGAACGCGTCAGTTCAGTCACCGATAGATCGCTTGAGAAAACGCATCGCCGGCAAGCCGTCTCCCGCAGTCCGTGGTCGCAGCAAGACTCGGGTATAACGCTGAGCACAAGCATGGGCATGATCGGCGTGCTTAAGATCACGCTGATCGTTCCTACGCTCTACGTGGGAATGCCGCTCAGGACGCTCCGCGTCCGCTCTTTAATGCGGCGAAGATGCGCGCCCAACCGCCAGCGTTATCCACGTCATGCGCTCGGCTCACTGAATCCTCAGTCTGTGCCATTTGTGACGCGGAGCGTCACGGGAGGCATGCCCACGCGGAGCGATGGGCACGATCAGTGTCGAGGCGGACTTGTGTTTAACGATGAGCGCTCTGCGTGGTAACGCCTCTCAGGACGCTCCGCGTCCGCTTTCGAAGTGACGCAGAGCGCAAAGGATGCATGCCCACGCGATGGGCAGAGTGAGCGCTTACTGGCTGAACTGAGACGCCAGTTCGCGCAGCAGCACTTCGGCTTCCAGTACCTTCTTCACGGATTCGTTGGCCTTTTCGCGGGTCAGGCCAAGACGCTCGAACAGCTCGTCCGGAATCTCCTGCTGTGGCCCTGCGCCGACGCCGTTGGCACGCAACAGACGCACGGCCAGAAACACCAGATTGGCGTAGGCGTGATGTTCGCCTGCGTAATGCGGATCATGCTGAAAGCGCAGCGCAGTGGCGAGCTCGTCCGGCATGTCCCAGTAGCGCATCAGCCACGCACCGATCTGCTCACGGCTGATACCGAGCAGATGATGCTCGATATAGCTGTGGTGCAAATGCGGGTTCACTTCCAGCTGACGGCAGATCAGCGTGAAGTGCGGCGGGAACACGTGCGCGAGCAGCAGGTAGCCAAAGTTGTGCAGCAGACCGGCCAGATACGTCAGGCCGCCTTCAGGTCGCTTGGCGCGCGGGATGGCGCGGGTCAGGCCTTCGATGACGGCTGCGGTGTAGATCGACTGTTGCCAGTAAGGCGTGGTCTGTTGCGGCTGATCCTTGGGCAGGCTTAGGGTCTTGCCCAGCGCCAGGCCCAGTGCCAGGTTGATCACCAGATCGAAACCCAGCACGCGGACGATGGCGTCTTCCACCGAGCGAATCTTGCCGGTCGACGCGTAGTAAGGCGATGCAGCCCAACTGACGACCTGTGCAGCCAGCGCAGGATCGGTTTCAACCACGCCGGTGATGTCGTCGATGGTCGCATCGGGATCGACCCGCAGCTTGATGATCTTTTGCGCAGTCCCGGCCAGCGGCGGAATTTCCAGTGTCGCTTCCAGGCGTTGCTGGATACGACGCGCCGTGAAATTACTCATGGCTTTGGTAATTTCTGCCGGGTCATCGTCAGGGCGATCGAGGTTGGGATGAATAGCGCTGACAGGCTGCCCGAAAACGGCGGCGCTGGCTTTGCTTAGCATCCCTTTGAAGTCTTCGCTGCTGATTTCCAGTAACACGCCGGGTTCGCCCGAACCTACCAACAGCGAGGGTTCCTGCAGCAGGCGCTCATCGTAAAGGCAGGGTGAGCTCGTCAGCGCGGGCAGGCCCGGCAGTACATGCAGGCTGTGCTTGGCCAGCATGCGCAGCAGCCGCTCGTGGGGAACAGCGGTCAATTGCCGACCCGTCAGCTCGGTAATCCGGCTGAGGTCCAACAGCTGACTTTGCGGAAACAGGATAAGAAGAGCGCCTACGGCGTCTTCGACCAGGACGGCTTGAACCTTCCGCGCCGGTTGCAGGTTTTTGTCATCGACGACTTCGTTGTAGCTGATCGCCAATTTTTCAAGCAACTGCCGGATAACCGACGGGGCGTGATGCGAATCATCGACGTGAGCAACTTCTGTCATGGTCTTTGTCCAAATTCCTACAGTGGTCGAAGTATAACCACCTTATTCAAGTTGGGTCGCATGCGGTTTCCAAAGCGTAGCCTGTATCACACCTGGCCATACTGCTGGCCATGACGAAGCCAGCGTTCTAGCAATGGACTGACATGTTGCGGCCAACGCTCAAGCAGGGCTTGGGCTGCGTCGCGAACGGCGGGCAATAGATCGGCGTCACGCATCAGGTCGGCGACCTTGAATTGCAGCAGGCCCGTTTGTCGGGTTCCGAGCATTTCGCCTGGGCCGCGCAGCTCCAGATCCTTTTCGGCGATGACGAAACCGTCGTTGGTCTCGCGCATGATTCCCAGTCGCTGTCGCCCGATTTGCGACAGCGGCGGATGGTAAAGCAGCACGCAGTGACTGACAGCGCTGCCACGACCGACTCGACCGCGTAGCTGGTGGAGCTGGGCAAGGCCCAGTCGCTCGGGGTTCTCGATAATCATCAGGCTGGAATTGGGCACGTCGACGCCGACTTCGATCACCGTGGTCGCCACCAGCAGTTGCAGAGCGCCCTGTTTGAACTCGGCCATGATCGCGGCTTTCTCGGCAGGCTTCATGCGCCCGTGGATCAGCCCGACGCGCAACTCGCCCAGCGCGCTGCTCAATTCTTCGAACGACGTTTCGGCCGCCTTGCAGGTCAGTTCTTCGGATTCTTCAATCAGCGTGCACACCCAATACGCCTGCCGACCCTCCGCACAGGCGGAGCGCACCCGTTCGATCACTTCCATTCGGCGACTGTCGGCGACCAGCACGGTGTTGACCGGCGTACGACCCGGCGGCAGCTCGTCGAGAATCGACGTGTCCAGGTCCGCGTAGGCACTCATGGCCAGCGTGCGGGGAATCGGTGTTGCCGTCATGATCAGCTGGTGCGGGCACATCAGGCCGCCCACGCCTTTCTTGCGCAGCGCCAGACGCTGCTGAACGCCGAAGCGGTGTTGTTCGTCGATGATGACCAGTGCCAGATTCTTGAACTGCACTTCGTCCTGAAACAGCGCGTGTGTGCCGACCACCATCTGTGTTCCGCTAGCGATCTGTTCAAGCGAGGTCACGCGGGCTTTGCCCTTGAGCTTGCCGGCCAGCCACGCCACACCGATGCCCAGCGGCTCGAGCCAGCGCTGAAAGTTGATGTAGTGCTGCTCGGCGAGAATCTCGGTCGGTGCCATCAAGGCCACCTGATAACCTGCCTCCAGCGCCTGCAAGGCCGCGAGCGCGGCTACCACGGTCTTGCCCGAGCCGACGTCGCCCTGAATCAGGCGCAGCATGGGTTCGGGCTGACTAAGGTCGTAGGCCACTTCCTTGCCGACCCGCTGCTGCGCGCCGGTGGGCGGAAAGCCGAGGTTGGCAAGAAACTGCTTTGGCAGCTTTTTCGCCAGCGGCAGCGCAGGTGCACGTTGCGAGCGCAGGCTTTCGCGCAGCCGCTGTTGGGAGAGCTGGTGAGTCAGCAGTTCCTCGAACGCCAGACGATGCTGGGCCCAGTGATGACCCAGAGCCAGCTCTTCGACATCGGCGTCGGCCGGTGGGTGATGCAGGTAGCGAATCGCATCGTCCAGCGGAGCCAATTGATAATCGCGGGCCAGCTCATCCGGTAGCCAGTCCGGCAGACTTTTGGGGCCGAGCATCGCCAGGCTTTGCTGGCAGAGTTGGCGCAGGCGCTGTTGCGTCAGGCCTTCGGTCGAGGGGTAGATCGGCGTCAGGGTCTGTTCGACAGGCGCAGGCTCGTCGCCCGTGATCGCACGGTATTCGGGGTGATAGATTTCAAGGCCGGAGGCACCAGGGCGTGCTTCGCCGAAGCAGCGCAGGTGAGTGCCGCGCTTCATGCCTTCTTTCTGAGCATTGCTGAAGTGATAGAAGCGCAGGCTGACGACACCCGTGCCATCGCCCAGCCGTACCAGCAGGCTGCGACGTTTGCCCATCACTACATCGGCGCCGCTTACGACGCCTTCGATCACCGCGTCCTGGCCTGGCCGCAACGCGCCAATAGGCACGACGCGAGTCCGATCCTGATAACGCAACGGCAGATGAAACAGCACATCCTGCAGGTTTTCCAGACCGACCTTTGCCAGCTTTTCAGCCATGGCCTCGCCGACACCCTTGAGCGCGGTGACCGAGACTTTGGAAAGCTCGCTCATTTTCTTCCTGCCTAGCTCGCTTCTGTCTTGGGACGTGCCACTGAACACAGGCGCACGGAGTCAGCGAGAATCTCGATAGCCTTGGGCCTTGGGAAACTTGCACGCCAGGCGATGGCAACCGTGCGGAACGGTACGGGCGGCGTCAGCGGACGTACTTCGATCACGCCGGGCGCGTAGTGGTGACTGTCGACTGCCGACAACGGCAGAATCGAAATCCCCAGTCCTGACGCGACCATGTGGCGAATGGTTTCCAGCGAGCTGGATTCCACGGTGGTGTGCCTGGCACCCTCGCTGCCTTTGGTCAGTGTAGGACAGGCTTCCAGCACCTGATCGCGGAAACAGTGGCCTTCGCCCAGCAACAGCAGGCTCTTGTCATTCAGGGCCGAGGCGTCGATGGTCTCTTTTTGAGTCCACGGGTGGTCGGCAGGCATCAGGACAGAAAACGGCTCGTCATACAGAGGCAGGGTCAGCACGTCGGCTTCGTTGAACGGCAGCGCGATGATGACGGCATCCAGCTCACCGTTGCGCAGCTTGTCGCGCAGCACGTGAGTGAAGTTTTCCTCGATGTACAACGGCATCTGCGGGGCAACGCGATGCAGTTGTGGAATCAGATGGGGAAACAGGTAAGGGCCGACGGTGTAGATGGCGCCGACTTTCAGCGGTGCCGTCAGCTGGTTCTTGCCAGCCTGTGCCAGCTCGCGGATACCCTGGGCCTGTTCAAGTACCTTTTGCGCCTGGGCGACGATGCCTTCGCCCACTGGCGTCAGGCGCACGGCGCTCTTGCTGCGCTCGAAAATCAGCACACCGAGTTCGTCTTCGAGCTTTTTGACACCCACCGACAGCGTAGGCTGGCTGACATGACAGCGCTCGGCGGCGTGGCCGAAGTGCTGTTCCTGGGCAAGCGTAACGATGTAGCGCAATTCTGTAAGAGTCATAACGTGCGTCCATGAAGTTGCGGCCCCAGCATAGCGGGTGCAATCGATAGACGCACGTTATCAGAAGCACTCTTGAGTAACAAAAGTGCGATTCAGCGTTTATCCAGCGAATAAACGAACGGTGCGAGGATTTCGATGGTGCCGTTGTTGAGGATTTCTGCTGGCGGCTTGGGCAACGGCTGAGCGCGACGGATCATTTCCATCGTGGCTCTGTCCAGCGCCGGACTGCCTGAACTGCTGGCAATCTCGTAGGACGAGACATTGCCCTGCGCATCCACCACGAAGCGCAGACGGGCCACCCCTTGCATGCCTCGACGGCGGGCGTCTTCAGGGTATTTCTTGTATCGGCTCAAGTGGCGCAACAACTCACCCTGCCAGCTCGGCAACGCGTTACTGGGCGGTGAGGGCGGTGCAGGCGGCGTCGGTGCAGCCGATTTCTCGGGTTTGGCCGTCGTGGGAGGTGTATCCACCGGCTTTTCTTCCGCCGGTTTTTCCACGGGCTTCGGTGGCTCAGGCTTCTTCTGCGGCTTTGGCGGCTGCGGTTTGGGCTTGGGCTTCTCGACCTTTTTCGGGACCACGATTTCCGGCTTCGGGGCCTCCACGACCTCAGGCACCTGCACCTGCTCTTCCGGTGCGGGCGGTTGAGGCGGCTGAACGACCTGAGGCGGCGGTGGTGGCGCGGGCTCCGGCAACGGCGCGAGTTCAACCATCATGGCGGCCGGAGGCAGTTCGATGGCCTGAGTGTCTGGCCAGCGAAGGGCGATGATGATCGCGACAGCGTGCACGGCCAGCACCAACAACAGACTACCGCTATAGCGCGTCAGTTTTTGGCGCGTAGTGATCATTTCTTACCAACCGTCTCAAGGCCTACCAGACCGACTTTCAGGTAACCCGCACCCCGAAGCGAGTTCATGACGTCCATCAGATCGCCGTAATCCACGCCCTTATCGGCCTGGAAGAAGATCGTGGTGTCTTTTTTGCCCTTGGTGCGCGCGTCCAGCACCTGGCCGATCTGTTCGCGGGAGACCTTCTCTTCGCCCAGGTACAGGCTCTTGTCGGTCTTGACGCTGAGGAAGATCGGCTTTTCGGGCCGGGGTTGCGGCGTCGCGGTGGACGCAGGCAGATCAACCTTGATGTCCACCGTGGCCAGTGGCGCTGCGACCATAAAGATGATCAGCAGCACCAGCATGACGTCGATGAACGGCGTGACGTTGATTTCGTGGTTTTCGGCGAGATCGTCGTCGCCTTCCTTCAGATGCATGCCCAAGGTTCAGCCCACCTTGACCATGTGTGGCGATTGACTGCGTTCGGCAGCTGGCTGGTGGTCCATATCGCGGCTGACCAGCAGCAGTACCTGCGCCGAGGCATCGGCAACCTGTGCCTTGTAACCGGCAATGGAACGGGCGAAGACGTTGTAGATGACCACCGCAGGAATCGCGGCAACCAGGCCCAGCGCGGTTGCCAGCAAGGCTTCGGCAATACCTGGAGCAACGACCGCGAGGTTGGTGGTCTGGGTCTTGGCGATGCCGATGAAGCTGTTCATGATGCCCCATACAGTACCGAACAGGCCCACGAATGGCGCGGTGGAGCCGATGGTTGCCAGCACGCCGGTGCCGGAGCTCATGTTGCGACCGCAGGCTGCAACCAGACGCTCGAGGCGGAAGCTGACGCGTTCCTTGATGCCTTCGCGCTCGCGGCTGTTGGTCGACAGGCGCATTTCTTCCATCGCGTCGTGAACCAGCAGGTTGGCCAGCGTGCCTTCCTTCGCAGCGGTTTCACCGGCTTCGGACAGGGTGCGGGCCTTCTTCAGGTTGGCGATTTCAGTACGCAGGCGGCGCTTGGCGCCCAGCAGTTCGAAACCCTTGGCGATCCAGATGGTCCAGGTGATGATCGAGGCAATGGCCAGGCCGATCATGACGGCTTTTACGACCACGTCCGCGTTTTGGTACATGCCCCACGGTGACAGGTCATGGGACATGCCCAGGCTGTTGGCTTCGGTAGCCGCTTGCTCCGAACCTGAGGATTGAGCGCGCAGGTTCTCTAATTCGGTACGAATCTCCGGTGGAAGCTGGGAAATTTTTTCCTGGAACTGCTGGTCAGTGAGCGTAGTCATCGACTGCGCGTCAGGCGGCGTCGCAGGGGCCGATTGATCGGCCAGCACGACGGGCGCGAACATCAGGCTCAGGATGAGAGCCGCAATACCGCGCCATGCGCGAGGCAGGCTGAATAGCTTGGTTGGCGAAGCGATTGATTGGATACGTGTCATGCTGGCCTGACCTGGGAGAATAGAAAGTGATCGTTCCAGTCGCCGTGCGTTGCGTTCGGCGTTCCAGGGGAACAAATGGGTCGCCATTATTGCAAATCGTTCTTGTTAACAAAAGTAATACTGTATCTTTTTTACATATTGGCCCGAATGTATGACGTTTTCTGATGACTTACACGGTGTCTGATCACCGTCCTGTGGAGATATGCAATGTCAGTCCCATCCGTTTTGATCGCTGGTTGTGGCGATATCGGCTCCCGACTGGCCACGCGCCTGCTGGCTCATGACTGGTCTGTCCATGGGCTGCGGCGCACGGTTTCCGAGCTGCCCGAGGGTGTCTTGCCAATCCAGGGGGATCTGTTCGCGACCGCGAGACCCGCTGACTGGCCGGCTGGCCAGATCGACTATGTGGTGTATTGCGCCACGCCCTCGCAACGCGACGAAGCCGGTTATCGAGACGCCTATGTCAACGGGCTGCGCCATGTGCTTGGCTGGCTCAAGGAGCAGGGTCAACGGCCCAAGCGTCTGTTTTTCGTGTCCAGCAGCGGTGTTTACGGCCAGCAAGAGGGTGAATGGGTCGATGAGACGTCCGTCACCGAGCCCGTCGGCTTTACCGGCACGGTCATGCTTGAGGCTGAACATCTGGCGCTGAATAGCGGCCTTCCCGCCACTGCCGTGAGATTGACCGGAATCTACGGGCCGGGCCGTGCAGATTTGTCCAACCGGGTGCGCCAGGGCCACAGCGTCAGGATCGATCCGCCGGTCTACGCCAATCGCATTCACGCCGACGACGCAGCGGGTCTGCTGGCGCATCTGCTTGAGGCCGATGATCGGGGCATTGCACTGGAGAGCTGCTATCTGGGCGTGGACGACGACCCGGCTGCATTGGCTGACGTGGTGTCGTGGATTCGTGAGTACCTGGGCGTTACCGAATGGTCTGACGACGTCAGCGTGCAGCGGGTCGGCAGCAAACGCTGCAGCAATGCGCGCGCCCGTGCGCTGGGCTGGGTACCGGTGTATCCGGATTACCGAGCGGGATATGCGGCTTTGCTGGGCGCCGACAAGGCCTGAATGAGCCGAAATAAAAAAGCGCCTCTTGAAGGCGCTTTTTTATGGGTGACGCTATGGCTTACTGCTGCTCAAGCAACCAGCGGCGAGTGCCCGGACGCAGTTCGGGCATCTGATCGGCCCCTGCGTTGTTCACCGCCTGGAAAATTTCCAGTTGCTTGCCCTTGCGAGCGAAAATCCAGGGATTACCCTGCTCGGCCTTTTCCAGCCACATGCTGTCGTACTCACCGCTCATGGCGGCACAGTCGCCAGCCAGGCACAGCGCGAAGCGATCGTTTTCTGGAAGACCCTGAACGCTGCCGTCCGGCATGAACTGCACGGTGCTGCCTTGGCCGTCGCCTTCGACGATGGTCCATTTGCCGCCCATGTAGGCCGCATACAGCGCTTTTTCAAAGGTGCTGCCCGGCTGTGCGCCTTCGGGTACGGTGTTCTTCGGTTTTTCGAAGTGCTGTTCAGGGCCGGATTCGCTGGCTGCCTGAACCAGTTCGTCACCCTTTACGCTGAGGTCTTCGAAGAAGTTGCCGTAGAAGTCGATGTGCAGCTTGCCTTCAGCAGCACTGACAATTTTGCCTTCGCCCAGCTCGAAGCCATTGGAGTACACCGCCTGATTGGCCTTGGAGTTGATCTGCCACTCCAGATTCGGACCGTTGGCGAGCAGCGCCTGACGCAGGTTGCCCTGCTTGACTGCGGCATCAATGGCAGTCTGGTTGATCCAGGTGCCATCCGGGTTGCGGTCGGCGAAGCTGGAGCAGCCGCCAAGAACGACGGCCAGCAGTGAAATGGCGAGCGCGGAACGCATAACAGATTCCTTCCTTCAGGGAGAGCGGAGCGCAGCAACGCTCCGCTGGGGATTTATTCGATGACGAGAATCGCGTCCATTTCGACCTGCGCACCACGCGGCAGTGCGGCAACGCCGATGGCTGCGCGCGCCGGGTAAGGCTGTGCGAAATAGGTGCCCATGATCTCGTTGACCTTGGCGAAATGGCCCAGGTCGGTCAGGAAGATGTTCAGCTTGACGATGTCCTTGAACGAGCCGCCAGCCGCTTCAGCGACGGACTTCAGGTTCTCGAAGACCTGAGTGATCTGGGCTTCGATGCCGTCGACCAGCTCCATGGTTTTCGGGTCCAGAGGGATCTGGCCGGACATGTAGACGGTATTGCCAGCCTTGATTGCCTGCGAGTAAGGGCCGATGGCCGCCGGGGCTTTTTCGCTGGTGATGACAGTCTTGGTCATGAAGAACTCCTGAGAAAGGGATTGCCTACGAGCGCATCCGGGTGATGCGTGTGACCCCGGTCAGTGCACGTAGTTTCTTGATCACGCGGGCCAGATGCACACGGTCGTGCACGCTGACGACGAGCTGGACCACACTGATGCGGCCATCGCGCTCGTCCATGCTGATTTTTTCGATGTTGCCGTCGGCGGCGTTGACGCTGCTGGCCAGCAAGGCGATCAGGCCACGCTGGTGTTCCAGTTCGACACGCAGCTCGACATTGAATTCGCCGGTCACATCCTTGGCCCAGGACAGCTGGATGCATTTTTCCGGGTTGTGGCGGATTTCGCTGATGTTCCGGCAGTTGTCCAGGTGCACGACCATGCCCTTGCCCGCAGACAGATGGCCCACAATCGGGTCGCCCGGTATCGGCGTGCAGCACTTGGCGTAGCTGAGCACCAGGCCTTCGGTCCCGCGAATCGCCAGCGGACCTTCCGGGCTCGGCAATTGATCGCCCTCGCCCAGCAGGCGGCGGGCAACGACGTAGGCCATGCGATTGCCCAGGCCGATGTCTTCGAGCAGGTCTTCCAGCACTTCGACGCGGTATTCGTTCAAGGCCAGTTGCACGCGCTCGGCAGGAATCTTGTCCAGGCTGCTTTCGAAGCCATTGAGAACCTTGTTCAGCAGGCGTTCGCCCAGGCTGATGGATTCGGAGCGGCGTTGCAGCTTCAGGGCGTGGCGAATGTGCGTGCGCGCCTTGCCGGTGACAACGAAGTTCAGCCAGGCCGGGTTGGGGCGTGCGCCGGGCGCGCTGACGATCTCGACGGTCGAACCGCTCTGCAGCGGTTCCGAGAGCGGCGCCAGTCGGCGATTGATCCGGCAGGCGATGCAGCTGTTGCCGACGTCGGTGTGAACGGCATAAGCGAAGTCCACGGCCGTGGAGCCCTTGGGCAGCTCCATGATCCGGCCCTTGGGCGTGAAGACGTAGACCTCGTCCGGGAACAGGTCGATCTTGACGCTCTCGATGAATTCCAGCGAGTTGCCGGCACGCTGCTGCATTTCCAGCACGCCCTTGACCCACTGACGGGCACGGGCATGCGTACCCTTGGGCTGTTCATCGTCGCTGGATTTGTACAACCAGTGCGCCGCGATCCCGTTGTTGGCCATCTCTTCCATTTCGCGGGTGCGGATCTGGATTTCGATGGGCACACCGTGCATGCCGAACAAGGTGGTGTGCAGCGACTGGTAGCCGTTGGCCTTGGGAATTGCGATGTAATCCTTGAAGCGGCCGGGCAACGGTTTGTACAGATTATGCACAGCGCCCAGCACGCGATAGCAGGTGTCGACCTTGTCGACGATAATGCGGAACGCGTAAACGTCCATGATCTCGTTGAAAGCCCGACGCTTGCCGCGCATCTTCTTGTAGATGCCGTACAGGTGCTTCTGTCGCCCGCTGACATCGCCCTCTATGCCGTCGACGGCAAGGCAGTGGCTCAGGGACTCTTCAATCTTGTTGACCAGTTCCTTGCGATTGCCTCGGGCGCGTTTGACCGCCTGATTGATCCGCGAGGAACGCATCGGGTACATGGCCTTGAAGCCCAGGTCCTCGAATTCGATACGCACGCTGTGCATGCCCAGGCGGTTGGCGATGGGTGCGTAGATTTCGAGGGTTTCTTTCGCGATACGGCGGCGCTTTTCACCGGAAAGGACTTCCAGGGTACGCATGTTGTGCAGGCGGTCGGCGAGCTTGACCAGGATCACGCGGATGTCGCGGGCCATGGCCATGGCCATTTTCTGGAAGTTCTCGGCCTGAGCCTCGGCCTTGGTCTCGAAGTTCATCTGAGTCAGCTTGCTGACCCCGTCGACCAGTTCGGCCACGGTTTCGCCAAACTGTGCGCTGAGCGCTTCCTTGGCAATCCCGGTGTCTTCGATCACGTCATGCAGCATCGCCGCCATCAGGCTCTGATGGTCCATGTGCATGTCGGCAAGAATGTTCGCCACCGCAAGAGGATGCGTGACGTAGGCTTCGCCGCTTCGACGGCGCTGACCGTCGTGGGCTTGTTCGGCGTAGAAATACGCTCGGCGAACCAGATTGACCTGGTCCTTGCCGAGGTAGGCCGACAGTCTGTCGGCGAGGGCGTCTATGCTCGGCAAGGCGCTACCCCCTGCCGATGGCTTTTACCCTGCGCCGTACTACGTCGACCCGGCATAGGCTTAGACGGCCTCGTTGGACTCGTCCTCGAACGCTGCGAACAATGGTTCATCTTCAACGATTTCGGCTTCTGCAATAACGGCATAATCCATCAGGCCGGCCGCGATTTCACGCAGGGCCACAACGGTAGGCTTGTCGTTTTCCCACGCCAGCTTTGGCTCTTTGCCGCCGGTGGCGAGTTGACGCGAACGCTTGGTAGCGAGCATGACCAGCTCGAAGCGGTTATCGACGTGTTCTAGGCAGTCTTCAACGGTCACGCGGGCCATGGGTATTCCTCGTAGCAAATGCGTATGCGCGGTGCCCGGATGGGCGAGCGGACTCGGTAGTTTACAAGCGGACTGCTGCAAGCAGCAAGCGGCATGCCACAAACGGTCTTTGTATGACCTGCAGTCTGCCGCGTTGAAACGTCCCGATCAAGCCAGCAATTGCTGAAAAAGCTCGCTGTATTGCTCTTGCTGATGCTGCTGGGTCAGGCGATTGGCGCGGAAGATGGACTTCAGGTCTTCCAGTGCACCGGCGAAATCATCGTTGACCACGATGTATTCGTACTCGATGTAGTGGCTCATCTCGCTGACGGCTTCACGCATCCGGTTTTCGATGATCTCGTCGCTGTCCTGGCCGCGGTTGGTCAGGCGCTGACGCAGGGCCTGCTGGCTTGGCGGCAGAATGAAGATCGAGCGGGCGTGAGGCATCTGTGCGCGAACCTGCTGGGCACCCTGCCAGTCGATTTCCAGAATCAGGTCGTGGCCTTCATCCAGCGTCTGTTGCAGGTGGCTTTGCGAAGTGCCGTACTGGTTGCCGAAGACTTCGGCCTGTTCCAGGAAGTCGCCGTGTTCGATCATGCGTGCGAATTCCGCGCGGTCGACGAAGTGGTAATTCACCCCGTCCTGCTCGCCCGGACGCATGGCGCGGGTGGTGTGCGACACCGAGACGCGGATCTGCGGCTGAGCCTGGATCAGGGCATTGACCAGACTGGTCTTGCCTGCGCCGGAGGGCGCGGAAATGATGTACAGGGTGCCGGATTTGTGGGTCATGTCAGGTTCAGCCTTACTCAATATTCTGTACTTGTTCACGCATCTGCTCGATCAACACTTTCAGGTTGACGGCCGCTTGCGTGCTGCGTGGGTCGAAGGCTTTGGAGCCCAGTGTGTTGGCTTCGCGATTCAGTTCCTGCATCAGGAAGTCCAGGCGGCGACCCGCCTGGCCGCCGGTCTTGAGCACGCGGCGTACTTCGGTGACGTGAGTGCTCAGGCGATCCAGTTCTTCGGCGACATCGCTTTTCTGCGCCAGCAGGACCATTTCCTGCTCCAGACGCTGCGGATCCAGCTCGGCCTTCATGTCGGCGAAGCGATCCAGTACTTTCTGGCGCTGGGTGGCGAGCATCTGCGGTACGAGGGTGCGCAGGGTGACGACTTCTTCAGTGATGGAGGTCAGCCGTTCGTCGAGAAGTTTCGCCAGGTCCGCGCCTTCACGGCCGCGGCCGTTCTTCAATTCGGTGAGTGCTTCGTTGAACAGCGTCAGGGCTTCGTTGTTCAGCGCTTGCGGATCGTTGGCATCGGCCACCAGCACACCGGGCCAGGCCAGCACTTCGAGCGGGTTTAGCGGAGCGGGCTGCTTGATCAGGCTGGCAACCGATTCCGCTGCAGCGATCAACTGGCTGGCGCGCTCGCGATCTACCTGCAGGGGTTTGCCTGCGGTTTCCTCGACGAAGCGCAAGGTGCATTCGACCTTGCCCCGCGACAGACCCTGGCGCAGCGCCTCGCGAATCCCGCCTTCCAGATCCCGGAATGACTCGGGCAGGCGCAGATGGGGCTCAAGGTAGCGATGATTGACCGAGCGTAGTTCCCAGCTCAGTGTGCCCTGGGCACCGGCCCGTTCTACTCGGGCGAAGGCAGTCATGCTGTGCACCATGGGAATACCTCTTGATTCAGTCCGGGCGGTCGAGTCCGCTCATGGGGCGGACGGCTGCCGTGGGTGTCGTGAAAGCCGACAGGCTGCAAAGGCGCAGGATTGTAGCGCAGTGCGGCGCAGGCTCCCAATCCGGCAGTGTGTCAAACCGTGCAAGACTTTTTTTGCCAGCGCGGATAGTGGCTCAAAGCCCCGTTTCAGAGCCTTTCAGCCTTGGCGGTCGGGCGGCGCCGACTTTAAGAGATGCCCTGTCCGGACGATGGCCTCTATAATGCTCGGCAGTTTTCCGTCTCAGTACAGGTATCCCAGATGAAACGTCCAAGTGGTCGCGCCGCCGATCAGCTCCGCTCGATCCGCATCACCCGCAACTACACCAAACACGCCGAGGGTTCTGTGCTGGTCGAGTTCGGTGACACCAAGGTGATCTGCACCGTCAGCGTCGAGAATGGCGTGCCGCGCTTCCTGAAAGGCCAGGGCCAGGGCTGGTTGACGGCCGAATACGGCATGCTGCCGCGCGCCACCGGCGAGCGTAACCAGCGTGAAGCGAGCCGCGGCAAGCAGGGCGGTCGTACGCTGGAAATCCAGCGCCTGATCGGTCGTTCGCTGCGCGCTGCGCTGGACATGTCCAAGCTGGGCGATGTCACCCTGTACGTCGATTGCGATGTCATCCAGGCCGACGGTGGCACACGTACCGCGTCCATCACCGGCGCTATGGTTGCGCTGGCTGATGCCTTGAAAGTGATCAAGAAGCGTGGCGGTCTGAAAGGCGGCGATCCACTCAAGCAGATGATTGCTGCGGTGTCGGTCGGCATGTATCAGGGTGAGCCAGTGCTCGATCTGGACTATCTGGAAGACTCCGCTGCCGAGACCGACCTGAACGTGGTCATGACCAGCGCAGGCGGCTTCATCGAGGTGCAGGGCACCGCCGAAGGCGCGCCGTTCCAGCCTGAAGAGCTGAACGCGATGCTGGCGTTGGCGCAAAAGGGTATGACCGAATTGTTCGAATTGCAGCGCGCCGCACTGGCCGACTGATAATCCTGGAGCGTGACCATGAGTGACAGCCAGCATCCTGTGCAGAAACCGGCTCAAAGCGCCCGTCAATGGGCGATGTTCTGTCACTTGTCTGCGTTCTTCGGGATGCTCTTTCCGTTCGGCAATCTGCTGGGGCCGTTGATCCTTTGGCAGATGAAGAAGGAAAGTGACCCGTTTATCGATGCACAGGGCAAGGAAGCGCTCAATTTTCAGATCACGGTCGCTATTGCGGCCACGATCAGCATCCTGCTGATGGTCGTAGTGATCGGCTTTGCATTGTTGATGCTGGTGGGGCTTGGTGCTCTGGTGCTGACAATCATTGCCGGCGTGAAGGCCAACGAAGGGGTGGATTATCGCTACCCGTTCACCTGGCGTCTGCTGAAGTAAACGCAATCGCAGGCAGCACAAAAAGCCGACATCAAGTCGGCTTTTTCGTGTTCGGGTGTCGCGTGACGATCACATCGTCAGGGTCCAGTCGTAATCCACAATCAGCGGCGCGTGCTGCGAAAAGCGCGGCTGGCGGGGCAGACGGGCGCTACGCACGAAACGGCGCAGACCTGGAGTCAGGATCTGGTAGTCGAAACGCCAGCCCAGGTTCAGCATCTCGGCCTGTTCGTTATCCGGCCACCAGCTGTACTGGTCTCCTTCGCGACTGACTTCACGCAGTGCATCGACATAGCCCATGGTGCCCACGATCTCGTCCATCCAGGCGCGCTCGGGTGCCAGGAAACCAGGAGACTGCTGGCTGTCGCGCCAGTTCTTGATGTCGAGCTTCTGCTGCGCCACATAGAGCGAGCCGCAGTAGATGTATTCGCGGCGCTTGCGGCGCTGCTTGTCCATGTACTTGCCGAAGTCGTCCATGAGCTTGAATTTCTGATTCAGGTCTTCATCCCCGTTCATCCCGGAAGGGAAGAGCAGGGTTGCAATACTGACTTTGTCGAAATCGGCTTGCAGGTAACGCCCGTAGCGGTCGGCTGTCTCGAAGCCGAGGCCGCTGATCACCGCCTTCGGTTGCAACCGCGAATAAAGCGCCACGCCACCCTGAGCGGGGACTTCGGCTTCGCAGGCATAGAGGAAGTAACCATCCAGCTGAAAAGCTGGATCATCCAGTTCAAAGGCGGAGGCGCGGGTGTCCTGTAAGCAGATGACGTCGGCATTCTGAGCTTGCAGCCAGCTGAGCAACCCGCGCTCGACCGCAGCCTGAATGCCATTTACGTTCACACTGATGATCCGCATAAATGGCCCCAAAAATCACGTGCGTGTATGATACCCGAGCTCTACCCAATTAGCTAAATCCGTGCTTTCGAGGCTTTTTTTATGCAGGCGTATCAACGCGATTTCATTCGTTTTGCCATAGATCGCGGCGTGCTGCGCTTCGGTGAGTTCACGCTCAAGTCTGGACGCACCAGCCCGTACTTCTTCAATGCCGGTCTGTTCAACAGCGGCTCGGCCCTGGCGCAGCTCGGGCGTTTCTACGCTGCAGCAGTGGTCGAAAGCGGCATTTCCTTTGATGTTCTGTTCGGGCCAGCCTACAAGGGCATTCCGCTGGCGGCCGCGACGGCTGTGGCGTTGGCCGAACATCATGATCGTGATCTGCCCTGGTGCTTCAACCGCAAGGAAGCCAAGGCGCATGGCGAAGGCGGCAGTCTGGTCGGCGCACCGCTGGCCGGTGATGTACTGATCATCGACGACGTGATCACGGCCGGTACCGCCATTCGTGAAGTCATGCAGATCATCAGTGCGCAGGACGCCAAGGCTGCGGGCGTACTGATCGCGCTCAACCGTCAGGAACGTGGCAACGGCGAATTGTCGGCCATTCAGGAAGTCGAGCGCGACTTCGGCATTCCGGTGGTGAGCATCGTGTCGTTGAATCAGGTGCTGGAATTCCTCGCTGACGATCCTCAGCTCAAGCAGCACTTGCCTGCTGTCGAAGCCTACCGCGCACAGTACGGTATCTGACATGCCGTTCTGGCGGGCGCAGAAGCGATGCCCGTCAGGCGCATTGCAGAGGCTTGTACGCGGATCGGGCGCGTTGACGCTGTGGCTGTCGCTCGCGGTGCTTGCGAGCACTGCCGTGCAGGCTGCCGACGTTCCCGAGGTGCGGCTTTACCGGTACATCGACAGTCGCGGCGTCACGGTCATCGACCGCCTGGGTGTGCCGGCCGAGTACGTCGCCAAAGGCTATGAAGTGCTCAACGCCCGGGGCCGTGTGGTGCAGGTGATCCCGCCAGCACCCACTGCCGAACAGATTCGTCAGGCCGAAGCCGCCAAGGTTCAGGCCGAGGCCAACGCGAAACTTCTCAGCCTGTACGGCAGCGTCGAAGAAGTGGACCGGGTAAAAACCCGCAAGCTGGCCGAGCTGGATACCCTGATCGATGTTGCCCAGGGCAATATTCAGGGTCTTGCCAATCAACAGCGTTCTCTTCAAGGCCAGGCCGCTGATCAGGAGCGGGCAGGGCGTCCGGTTCCGCAAGCGATCATCGAGCAACTGGATGACCTGCGCAGCCAGCAGCAGAAATTGCAGGCCGACATCGCAGGCTATCAGGCCGCACGCACCAGGGCCGAGGCAGACTTTGCAGCAGACAGAGTGCGCGTGCAGCAACTGACCCGCTGATCCGTCTGAAAAAACAAAGGCCCCGTCAGCGTCTGCTGGCGGGGCCTTTTTTGTAGCTGAGACGATGTGATCAGTAGCGCTTGCGGTTACTGATCAGAGTGCCTACACCGGTGTCTGTGAAGATTTCCAGCAACACGGCGTTCGGAACGCGTCCGTCGATGATGTGTGAAGTGGTCACGCCACCCTGCACGGCTTCCAGCGCGCATTTGATCTTTGGCAGCATGCCGCCGTAGATCGTGCCGTCGGCAATCAACGTGTTCACCTGCTCGGTGGTCAGGCCCGTCAGGACCTGGCCCTGCTTGTCCATCAGGCCGGCAATGTTGGTCAGCAGCATCAGTTTCTCAGCCTTGAGGGCCTCGGCAACCTTGCCCGCGACCAGGTCGGCGTTGATGTTGTAGGACTCACCGTCGGCACCCACGCCGATAGGCGCGATGACCGGGATGAAATCGCCTTTGACCAGCATGTTGAGCAGATCGGTATTGATGCCGACCACTTCGCCCACATGGCCGATATCGATGATTTCAGGCTTGGTCATTTCCGGCGTCTGACGGGTGACGGTCAGCTTCTTCGCACGAATCAGCTCCGCGTCCTTGCCGGTCAGGCCGATGGCACTGCCGCCATGACGGTTGATCAGATTGACGATGTCCTTGTTGACCTGGCCGCCCAGAACCATTTCCACAACGTCCATGGTCTGGGCATCGGTGACGCGCATGCCATCGATGAAGTGGCTTTCGATCGACAGGCGCTTGAGCAGATCACCGATCTGAGGCCCTCCGCCATGGACGACCACCGGGTTGATGCCCACTGCTTTCATCAACACGATGTCGCGAGCGAAGCCAGTTTTCAGCTCGTCGCTTTCCATGGCGTTGCCGCCGTACTTGATAACCAGCGTCTTGCCGACAAAGCGGCGAATGTAAGGCAGCGCTTCGGAAAGGACCTTGGCTACATTAGAGGCGGCATCACGTTCGAGGGTCATTCAGGGCTCCAGTCAAATGGGAAAGCAATCAAAAAGGAAGATCGAGGTCCGGCGCAACTTTCTTGAGCTCGGCGTGGAACACATCCTTGATGCGCTGCAGTTCGGCCTCGGTTTCGGCTTCGAAGCGCAGCACCAGAACCGGAGTGGTGTTTGACGCGCGAACCAGGCCCCAGCCCTTCGGATAGTCTACGCGGACTCCGTCGATGCTGGTCAGTTTGGCGTCGCCCCACTGGGCGTCTTTTTCAAGGGCTTCGATGATGCTGAACTTCGTGACGTCCGTCACCTTGATGTTGATCTCAGGCGTCGAAATGTCGTTCGGGAAGGTCTCGAACAGGTCTTCGGCAGAGGTCGACTCCTGGCTGAGAATCTCCAGCAGGCGTGCCGCACTGTAGATACCGTCGTCGAAACCGAACCAGCGCTCCTTGAAGAAGATGTGGCCGCTCATTTCGCCAGCGAGCAGGGCACCGCTTTTCTTCATTTCTTTCTTGATCAGCGAGTGACCGGTTTTCCACATGACCGGACGGCCACCGTGTTCGCTGATCAGCGGCGTCAGTCGGCGTGTGCATTTGACGTCGAAAATGATGTCTGCACCTGGATTGCGCTTCAGCACATCCAGCGCGAACAGCATCAGCAGGCGGTCCGGATAGACCACGTTACCCTTGTTGGTCACGACGCCGACACGGTCGCCGTCACCGTCGAAAGCCAGGCCCAGATCGGCGCCAGTTTCGTTGACCTTGGCGATCAGGTCCTGAAGGTTTTCCAGTTTGCCCGGATCCGGGTGGTGGTTCGGGAAGTTGCCGTCAACCTCTGCGAACAGGGAGATCACTTCGCAGCCAAGCGCTTCGATCAGTTGCGGAGCGATCACGCCCGCCGCGCCGTTGCCGCAGTCGACCACGACCTTGAGCTTGCGCGCCATGACGATGTCGTCCTTGATCTGCTTGAAATAGCGATCGAGGATGTTGACCTTGGTGACGCTGCCTTTCTGCGAGGTCAGGTTGTTGGTCTTGATGCGCTCGTGCAGCGCCTGGATCTGCTCGTTGGCCAGGGTGTCGCCCGCGATCACGATCTTGAAGCCGTTGTAGTCCTTCGGGTTGTGGCTGCCGGTCAGCATGACGCCGGTCTTGCCTGCCAGCACGTTGGCTGCGTAGTAGAGCGCAGGTGTCGGCACCAGGCCGACGTCGCTGACGTGGCAGCCGCTGTCGTGCAGGCCTAGAATCAGTTGTTCAACCAGCTCGGGGCCGGAAAGACGGCCATCGCGGCCAACGCTGACATTGGGTTCGTTCTGCGCCAGGCTCTCGGAGCCAATGGCGCGGCCGATCCAGTAGGCGGTCTCAGCGCTGAGGGTGTCCCCGACCACGCCACGGATGTCATAGGCGCGAAAAATGGTATCAGGGAGTTTGGGTGCCACGGATGCTGGGCTGTTCATAGCGATGGGGTGCTCCGATCTCAGGAAGTCCTGGTTTTCGTCGAGAAGGTCGATATCGAGAATATCGGTATCTTGAAACAGCGGGTCTGTCCAATCGCTGCCGGGAGCAGCGATTGTATTCGACGCGCTGCCTGTCTTGATATTCGGGTCGTATTCCTTGTCCGTAGCCAGCGCAGGTATTGCCTGGGGTTGATTACGAAGCGAAACACGAGCCAGAGCCTGAGCCAGGCCGCCAAGGGCAGGGAGGCTCAAACCGAACGGTTTGACGGCTTTTCCGCTCGAGAGTTCTTGAAGCAACTGATCCAGCTGACGAGCGTCAGCGCAAATGAGCCGCTGCAAAGCCCTCTCATTGCGGTACATCCCAAGGATTACGCCCGCTGCGGCGATGATTGCAGCCAGCAGCAGGAATAGAATCGGGGACGAACTTTTTGACATCGGGCCAGGTGTGAATTCAAGTTTCCAGCCCGGATAGCCTGTGTCGAAAATCTGCGGCTTGCCGCCGTCGGCCTGGCCTCGCTCAAGAAAAATCTGTGCCGGCCCGTTGCCAAACTGCTGGCTCAGCACGACCCGCCCGGCATCCTCTTCAATGGCTGGCAAGGCGCTGGTCAGACGTTGCGGGTCGAAAGCCAGCAGCAAGGTTCCACTGACCGGCTGGCCAGGGGCGGAGCGTACAGGTGCTGCGCTGTAGATCAGCCAGCGCTCGCCGGTCTTGCGTGCTTCAGGGGCAACCGTCTCGCCTCGTGCAGCCTTGTTCAGCATGTCGAGGGTGGCGTAGGTCACAGGCAGCGGGCCGCTCGGGTCCACATCCGCGAGACCCTTGGGATTGAGGCGCGCGCCAGCCAGACCATCCCAGCGCGTCAGGCGATCCTGCGCCGCGATCAACGCAGCAGCGTCGTTGCCTTGCAGGGCCTGGATCAGCAGTGGGCCGGAGGCAGCCGCCTGGGTGTCGGCGCTGATCTGTCTCAGGGCCAGATTGACCGCCTGCGCCTGACTGGTGCCCCATGCCTGGGTGAGACGGTCCTGCTCCTGCGGGCTGTTCGAGACGCCCAGCCATGCGACGACCAACGCGATAACCAGCCCCGCAGCTGCGGGAACCAGCCCTGGGGAAAGCGATTGCATGTTCGCGGCGGGCAGCGGGTAGGCGGCCGATACGGGTTGTTTTGACGGACTGTTCTGACTGCCTTTCAACGACCTCTCCCCACGCTTCATCCCTTGAACCGGTGCGACGCTTCGGTCGGCGATCAGTGACTGCCGGAGTGCCCGAAGCCGCCTGCGCCACGCTGACTTTCATCGAACTCTTCAACCAGTTCGAAGTGCGCCTGTACCACAGGCACCAGCACCAGTTGCGCGATACGCTCGCCAATCGAAATAGTGAATGCAGTCTGGCCACGGTTCCAGCAGGACACCATCAGCTCGCCCTGATAATCGGAGTCGATCAGGCCTACCAGATTGCCCAGCACGATGCCGTGTTTGTGGCCCAGGCCCGAGCGCGGCAGGATCATCGCGGCAAGGCCCGGGTCGCCGATGTAGATCGACAGGCCGGTCGGGATCAGCAAGGTCTGGCCCGGCTCCAGGACAGTGTCTTCCTTGAGCATGGCGCGCAGGTCCAGGCCGGCGGAGCCGACAGTGGCGTAGGCCGGAAGCGGAAATTCGTTGCCAATGCGAGGGTCGAGGATCTTGGCTTGTAGAGCGTGCATTCGTAGTTAAACCTGATTCATGCGGTCGGCGATAAAAGTGATCAGCTTGCGGGCAATCTTGGCCTTGCTGGTCTGGGCGAAAAGCGTTGCGTGCAACGCTCGGTCGATCACGCTGCAGGCGTTCTCTTCACTGTTGAAGCCAATGCTGGGGTTGGCCACGTCATTGGCGACGATCAGGTCGAGGTTCTTGTCCTTGAGCTTGCGTGCAGCATAGTCGAGAAGATGCTCGGTCTCGGCGGCAAAACCGACACTGAACGGGCGATCCGGGCGGGTGGCGATGGTGGCCAGAATGTCCGGGTTGCGGACCATCTGCAGCAAAAGGCCGTCGCCGTTCGTAGGATCTTTCTTGAGTTTGTGGGGCGCGATGACTTCCGGGCGGTAATCCGCAACCGCGGCCGAGGCGATGAACAGGTCGCAGGGAATCGCCGCTTCGCAAGCTGCCAGCATGTCGCGGGCGCTCACCACATCGATACGCGAAACGCGATCCGGTGTCGGCAGGTTCACGGGGCCGGTGATCAGCGTGACGCGCGCACCGGCTTCCACAGCCGCTTCAGCGAGGGCGAAACCCATTTTGCCGGAGCTGTGGTTGGTGATATAGCGCACCGGGTCGATGTTTTCCTGGGTTGGGCCGGCGGTGATCAGTACATGTTTGCCGGTCAGGCTCAGGCGCTGAAAGCAATCGGCTGCGCACTGCGCCAGATCGTTGGGTTCAAGCATGCGCCCGAAGCCCACGTCGCCGCAGGCCTGGCTGCCGGAGGCAGGGCCGAATACACGGAAATCACGCTCTTCCAGCAGGCGGGTGTTGGCCTGTACCGACGCGTCGCGCCACATGGCCTGGTTCATCGCCGGGGCGATGGCGACGGTCGCATCCGTCGCCAGCACGACGGTGGTCAGCAGGTCATTGGCGATGCCCTGTGCCAAGCGTGCGATCAGGTCGGCGGTCGCGGGCGCGATGAGAATCAGGTCTGCCCATTTGGCCAGCTCGATATGCCCCATCGCCGCTTCGGCGGCAGGGTCCAGAAGGTCCAGGTGCACAGGGTGGCCGGAAAGCGCCTGCATGGTCAGGGGTGTTATGAACTCGGCCCCGCCCCGCGTCATGACGACACGGACTTCCGCACCCAGGTCGCGCAACCGGCGAACCAGCTCGGCGCTCTTGTAGGCGGCAATGCCGCCGCCGACGCCCAGAACGATGCGTTTTCGATACAGCCGCTGCATAGGCCTGCCTTTTTGGTCAAGTGTTGACGCGACGGCCAGGACGCCTCCCCAGGCCAGATCGTCGCGTAAAAAAGATGGACTAAGATAGCACAGCGACCGCACCGGAACAGGTGCCCAACCACAGGGAAGTGCTATGAGTATTCGCAGTTGGCCCGCGGCCGAACGCCCACGGGAACGTTTGTTGGAACTGGGGGCAGACAGCCTGTCGGACGCCGAGTTGCTGGCGATCTTTTTGCGCACCGGAGTGGCCGGAAAAAGCGCTGTAGACCTGGCCCGTCATTTGTTGAATCAGTTTGGCGGGCTGAGACCGTTACTGGATGCGAATCTGGACGAATTCACCGGACAGCTGGGTCTGGGGCCTGCAAAGTTCGCGCAGTTACAGGCGGTCATGGAAATGGCGCGTCGGCACATGGCCGAATCGTTACGTCGTGATTCGGCACTGGAAAGTCCTCTTCAGGTCCGCAACTACCTCAAGGCATTGCTGCGTCATGAGCCGCACGAAGTCTTTGGCTGCCTGTTTCTGGACAACAAGCATCGGGTCATGACCTTCGAGATACTGTTTCGCGGCACAATCAACTCGGCGTACGTACATCCCCGGCAGGTGGTAAAGCGCGCCATGGCCCACAACGCCGCCAGCCTGATCCTGTGCCACAACCATCCTTCCGGCATCACTGACCCCAGTCGTTCCGATATCGACCTGACAAGGCGCCTGAAGGAAGCCTTGCTGCTGGTGGATGTTCAGGTGCTGGACCACGTGATCGTGGGTGACGGCGAGCCGTTGTCGATGGTGGAGCGGGGGTTGATGTAGCGCGTGTTGCGCGCCCACGCGGAGCACTCATCGTTATACACAAGTCAGCCTCAACACTGATCGTGCCCATCGCTCCGCGTGGGCATGCCTCCCGTGACGCTCCGCGTCACAAATGGCACAGATTGCGGAATCAGTGAGCCAAGCGCATGACGTGGATAACGCTGGAGCTTGGGCACACATCTGCGCCACATTCGAGAGCGGACGCGGAGCGTCCTGAGCGGCATTCCCACGCAGAGCGTGGGAACGATCATCATAGCCAGATGATTTGTGTATAACGATGAGCGCGGAGCATGGGCGCGATCAACTGCGAAAGAGCTACTTCACCTGCACCTTGTAGAAATCCTGCCGGCCGAACGGGCTGACCTGATAGCCCGTCACGTCCTTGCGCACCAGTGCGGCGGCGGTCGGGTGGGCGAGGGGGATCCACAGGGCCTGTTGCTGGATCTGCGTCTGTGCCTGATGGTAGAGCTTGCTGCGGGCGGCCTGATCGCTGGTGGATTTGCCGTCGCTGATCAGCGTGTCCAGCGTCTTGTCGCAATAGCGGGCGAAGTTGGTGCCCGACTGCACGGCCGCGCAGGAAAACTGCGGCGTCAGGAAGTTATCCGGGTCGCCATTGTCACCCGCCCAGCCCATGAACAGCAGATCATGCTCGCCCGCCTTGGCGCGACGAATCAGCTCGCCCCACTCGATGACCCTGATTTCTGCATCAATGCCAATCTGCTTCAGGTCAGCCTGCAGCAATTGCGCACCCAGGCTCGGGTTCGGGTTCAGCAGGCTCCCGGACGGACGTGTCCAAAGGGTGGTCTTGAAACCATCCTTCAAGCCGGCCTTGGCCAGCAGAGCCTTGGCTTTGGCAACGTCGTGAGGGTAGCCGGGCAGGTCCTTGGCGAAACTCCAGGTGTTGGGTGGATAAGGCCCTTTGGCGGTTTCAGCAGTGCCCTCGAATACGGCCTTGAGGTAGTTGGCCTTATCGAAAGCCAGGTTAACGGCCTGACGGACTTCCGGCTTGTCGAACGGCGGATGCTGGCTGTTGATCGCCACGAACGCGGTCATGAAGGCTTCGGTTTTCTCGACCTTCAACGAAGCGTCCTTGCTGGCGGCCTGGATATCGAGTGGCTTGGGCGAAAGGGCAATCTGGCATTCGTTCTGGCGGATCTTCTGCAGGCGCACATTGGCGTCCGGCGTGATGGCGTACACCAGCGTGTCGATATCGGACTTGCCTGCGAAGTAATCGTCGAACGCTTCGTAACGCACCACGGCGTCTTTCTGGAAGCGTTTGAATACAAACGGTCCTGTGCCGATGGGCTGGCTGTTCAGTTTCTCTGGCGTACCCGCCTTCAGCAATTGCGCGGTGTATTCGGCTGAATAGATCGAGGCAAAGCCCATGCTCAGCGTGGCGAGGAACGTCGAGTCGGCACGGTTGAGGGTGAATTTCACCGTGTGAGCGTCAGGCGCATCGATGGTCTTGATCAGTGCAGGCAACTGCATGGACTGCGCATGCGGGAAGCCGCTCTGGGCGACCTTGTGCCATGGGTTTTGCGGGTCGAGCATGCGCTGGAAGCTGAACAGCACATCGTCGGCCGTCAGTTCTCGGGTGGGCTTGAAGTAATCCGTGGTGTGGAACTTCACATCCGGGCGCAGCTTGAAGGTGTAGGTCAGGCCGTCCTCGGAGACGGTCCAGCTTTCTGCCAGGCTCGGCACCAGCTTGCCGCTCTGGGCATCGAAATCCACGAGACGGTTCATCAGCACATCGGCCGAGGCATTGGTGGTGGTCAGCGAGTTGTATTGCACCACGTCGAAGCCTTCGGGGCTGGCTTCGGTGCAGACCGCAAGGCTCGACGCCTGAGCGGCAATCGGGAGCAGCAGCGGGACAAGCAAAAAGGGGAGTGCAGCAAGGCGCATGGCGAAATTCCTGTTCAGAAAGGGCCCCATCTGCCGGCGCAGTCTGGTGAGGGACTAACCCTAGACCATGTGCTGGCGCAGAACAATCGCTGCAGAGCGACGAGCGGTCTTTTTGCCAGAGCGCCCCGCATCGCTTGATTCAGCCGTCGCGCAAGGCTTGCCCGATTGCTGTAGAGTGCATTGCCTGTTGTTGCGCGCAAGGCTTTCTGGTATAAAGCAGCGCTCTTTTCTAGGGGCCCGGTTCCTTCACTGTAGGTGTAGCCGGTAAGACCCTTAAAGAAACGCGGCGCCTGGCGCCAAATGACTGAGAGATTAAGCGGCCAACCCATGCCGGGTTGGGCATGTGGTTTTAGAGGGCTGAGGCATGTCGAGAGTCTGTCAAGTTACCGGTAAGGGTCCGGTAACCGGGAATAACATTTCCCACGCAAACAACAAAACCCGTCGTCGTTTCCTGCCAAACCTGCAGCATCACCGCTTCTGGGTTGAAGGCGAGAAGCGTTTTGTTCGTCTGCGCGTATCTGCTAAAGGCATGCGTATCATCGACAAGCGTGGCATTGAAGTTGTGCTCGCTGAACTGCGTCGCGACGGCAAAATTTAAGGAGAGAATCATGCGTGAATTGATCCGTTTGGTGTCGAGCGCTGGTACAGGCCATTTCTACACCACCGACAAGAACAAACGTACTACTCCGGATAAAATCGAAATCAAAAAATTCGATCCGGTTGTACGCAAGCACGTGATGTACAAGGAAGGCAAAATCAAGTAATTGATTCTGTCTCCCACAAAAAAGCCCGCTTATGGCGGGCTTTTTTGTGTCTGACATTTGAGCGATCGCTCGGCATCGCGACGATCAGGCGAAGCTGAATGCCGTGATCAGGTCTGCATCGTCGGCAGCGATCCGGATGCGATTGGGATCAAGCATCCTGTCGCTCGCGTCCAGAGGGCCTACGACACGGGTTCTACCTGTCAACTCGGTGATATAGGCTTTCACGGTCGGTACGTAGCGGGTGCCGATCAGGTGCTGAAGGGCCAGGAGGATTTCCTTGTTGGTCATGTACATAATCCTTATGAATGGTGTCCGGAATGGACAATCCCAGAGTCATCCATTCGCCCCGTCGTCTGGCGTTACTTATTTATATCTGTGGCCTCGAACACCACATAAATCTTGCGACAGGCTTCCAGCACTTCCCACGTGCCCTTGAAACCTGCCGGGATGACGAACCGGTCTCCGGCCCGCAGCGTCTTGGCGCGACCCTGATCGTCGCGCAGTACTGAAACGCCCTGCACGATCTCGCAGTACTCATGCTCTGTGTAATTGACCTGCCATTGCCCGATCTCACCTTGCCAGACGCCGGCGTTCATCTGTCCGCAGGGGCTGTTGTAGTGGTTGTAGATGGTTTGTTGCGGATCGCCCTTGAACACCT
The DNA here is from genome assembly GCF_979253365.1 of Pseudomonas sp. AC016. NCBI lineage: Bacteria > Pseudomonadati > Pseudomonadota > Gammaproteobacteria > Pseudomonadales > Pseudomonadaceae > Pseudomonas > Pseudomonas sp. AC016. Next base: position 3,095,597 of record NZ_CEEDCC010000001.1, on the reverse strand, counting down.
TTTCCGGTGCTGGCCGGTAGTGCTCGGCGGCGGTGCTGGCTTCGCTGAAGTCGACAATGCTTTCGATGCTCATAGTGGCGTGTCCTATAGGCTGATGTGATGGATTTGAGCGGCGTGGCGGGCAATAGTGCCCCCGTTTTGAGTCGTCTGACCGTTTAATAAAATCAACAAATGGCCGCATTAAGCGTTACGGGTGTCAAATATATTGGTTTTGCTACGCGGCTGGTTTAGGGTGGCGGTCACCCCGAAATTGCGAAATGTGTCTTTAATCAATCATGACACACGCCTGTTCAACAACGAGGACATCTGCATGATCGCTCTGACCCGCGCCGACTGGGAAAAGCGTGCCCAGAACCTGAAGATTGAAGGTCGCGCCTTCATTCAGGGTGAGTACACACCCGCTGCGTCCGGCGAAACCTTCGATTGCATCAGTCCGGTGGATGGCCGCGTCCTGGCCAGTATCGCCAGTTGCGATGCTGCCGACGCCGAGCGCGCCATCGCCAGTGCTCGCAGCACCTTCAACTCGGGCGTCTGGTCTCGCCTGGCTCCGTCCAAACGCAAGGCGGCCATGATCCGTTTCGCAGGGCTTCTGAAGCAGAATGCCGACGAGCTGGCGCTGCTTGAAACGCTGGACATGGGCAAGCCGATCAGCGACTCGCTGGGTGTCGACATTCCAGGTGCCGCCAACGCGCTGAGCTGGAGTGGCGAGGCCATCGACAAGCTGTATGACGAAGTCGCTGCGACCCCCCATGATCAGTTGGGTCTCGTGACGCGCGAGCCGGTCGGTGTGGTCGCTGCCATCGTGCCGTGGAATTTCCCGCTGATGATGGCCTGCTGGAAGCTCGGTCCTGCGCTGTCGACGGGTAACTCCGTAGTGCTCAAGCCTTCGGAAAAATCGCCACTGACGGCCATTCGTATTGCGCAACTGGCCATAGAGGCGGGCATTCCCGCAGGCGTGCTCAATGTGCTGCCGGGCTACGGCCACACCGTCGGCAAGGCGCTGGCACTGCACATGGACGTAGACACCGTGGTGTTTACCGGTTCGACGAAGATCGCCAAACAGTTGCTGATCTACTCCGGCGAATCGAACATGAAGCGTGTCTGGCTGGAAGCGGGCGGCAAGAGTCCGAACATCGTGTTTGCCGATGCGCCTGATCTGGAAGCCGCTGCCCACGCTGCCGCCAGTGCAATTGCTTTCAACCAGGGCGAGGTGTGCACGGCCGGGTCGCGTCTGCTGGTCGAGCGCTCCATCAAGGACCGTTTCCTGCCGCTGGTCATCGAAGCCCTCAAGGGCTGGAAGCCGGGCAACCCGCTGGACCCGGCCACCAATGTGGGTGCGCTGGTCGATACCCAACAGATGGACACCGTGCTGTCCTACATCGAAGCCGGTCATGCCGATGGCGCCAAACTGGTCGCGGGCGGCAAGCGCATCATGGAAGAAACCGGCGGCACCTACGTCGAGCCGACGATCTTCGATGGCGTGAACAACGCCATGCGAATCGCTCAGGAAGAAATCTTCGGGCCTGTGCTGTCGGTATTGACTTTCGATACCGCCGAAGAGGCCATCGAGATTGCCAACGACACGCAATACGGCCTTGCCGCTGCTGTCTGGACTTCCAATATCTCCAAGGCGCACCTGACCGCCAAGGCCCTGCGCGCCGGTAGTGTCTGGATCAACCAGTACGACGGTGGCGACATGACTGCGCCGTTCGGTGGCTTCAAGCAGTCGGGCAACGGCCGTGACAAGTCACTGCACGCGTTCGACAAATACACCGAGTTGAAAGCGACCTGGATCAAGCTGTAAGTTAGTTGTTCTCCTTAAGCGTCCCCGTTCAGCGCGGGGACGCTTGATCGTTCCCATGCTCTGCGTGGTAACGCCGCTCAGGACGCTCTGCGTCCGCTCTCGAATGTGACGCAAAGCGATGGGCACGATCAGCTTTCGGCTTTGAATCTTCACCCGCAGGAACACGGAAATGCGTTGGGGTACTTATTTTGCCGTTCTGGCCTCGATCCTGAGTGTCGGTCTGGCTATTGGCGTCAGTATGCCGCTGGTTTCGCTGAGGCTCGCGGACTGGGGATACGGCACGTTTGCCATCGGCGTGATGGCGGCGATGCCTGCGGTCGGTGTGTTGGTCGGCGCAGGCGTGGCCAGCGCGCTGGCCTCGCGGTTCGGGACGGCCAACCTGATGCGGCTGTGTCTGTGGTGCGGGGCGGTGTCAGTCGGGGCTTTGGCGTTGCTGCCGTACTACCCGGTCTGGCTGGTCCTGCGCCTGATGCTGGGCATGATCCTGACCATCGTTTTCGTGCTGGGTGAAAGCTGGATCAACCAGTTGGTAATCGAGCGCCTGCGCGGACGGCTCGTTGCGCTGTATGGCAGCACCTACGCACTCAGTCAGCTCGCAGGCCCGCTGTTGCTGGGCTTCATCGGCACCGAGGCCGACTACGGTTTCTGGATCGGCGTGCTGCTCATGACGTGTTCCCCGTTGCTCCTGCTGGGCCGAACCGGTGCCCCTTCCACAGAGTCAGCCAGCGTGACCTTTGCCGACCTGCTCGGGTTCTGTCGCGGCATGCCGGCCATCGCGGGCGCGGTTGCGCTGTTTGCAGCGTTCGAGGCGCTGATCCTGACGCTGCTGCCGATCTACTGCATCCGGCATGGCTTCACGCCTGAAATCGCCTTGATGATGGTCAGCGCTGTCGTGGTTGGCGACGCGGTGCTGCAGCTGCCGATTGGTCTGCTGGCAGACAAGATCTCTCGCCGCACGCTGTTCACCGGCTGCGCGAGCGCGTTGATGCTGTCCAGTCTGGCCATTCCGTTACTGGTCAACACCGTGGTGATCTGGCCGCTTTGGGTGCTGTTCGGTGCCAGCGCTGGCGGACTGTTCACGCTGTCGTTGATTCTGATCGGCGAACGCTATCGCGACGATGCGCTGGTGCGGGCCAACGCGCATGTGGCTCAGCTCTGGGGTATAGGGTGTCTGCTCGGGCCTCTGGCCGCAGGCGCGGGCAGTCAGTGGATCAGCATTGATGCCTTGCCGCTGTTGATGGCGGCAGGGGCGTTCGGCCTGCTGATCCTGACCATGAGGCGCGGGGCGTTCGGCTTGAGCGCTGCGCAGGCTTAGAGCATCCGCTCCAGGCCGATTGCTTTGCTCATCCAGGCGTTGAAGCGCCGCCACCAGTCGCCGGGCTCGGTGTACAGCGTGTGGATGACGCCATTGTCCTCGGTCACCCAGACCACCTTGCCATCTTCCAGCTTCGCCTGGTAAGTGAGTGAAGGCGCCATACCCTGCAGCGTCAGTTCACGCAGCTCTTCGGCCAGCTCCGGGCTGTCGACCAGCACACCGACCTCTGTGTTCCACAGCACCGAACGCGGGTCGAAATTGAACGAGCCGACGAACACCTTGCGGCGATCGAAAATCATCGCCTTGCTGTGCAGGCTGGATTCGGAGCTGACCAGCGACTGGCTTTTCCTGAACAGGTGCGGGCCGCTGCCGCGCATGGTTTCGACATCGCCCGGCTGACGGCGCAGCTCGAACAGCTTGACGCCATGTTCCAGCAACGCCTTGCGGTAGGGCGCATAACCTCCGTGCACGGCGGGTACATCGGTGGCTTCCAGCGAGTTGGTCAGCAGGCTGACGTCCACACCCGCATCGGCGCGGCCGGTGAGGTACAGCAGGCCTTCCTGACCCGGCACGAAGTAGGCCGAGATCAGCATCAGTTCCTTGCGGGTATTGAGCAGTTCCGGAGCCAGTTGTGTGGTCAGCAGCAGATGCGGGTCGGGTTCGCCCTGCGCGAGCACCTTGGTCGGCGCGTCCCACAATGCCTGGTTCCAGGCCCAGACCAGTTCGTTGAGCCAGGTCTTCATACGCGGTTCGGTCTTGTAGGCCATCAGGCGCTCATACAGCGCCCTGTGCTGCTGATGCGCCTCCTCCAGCGAGGCCGCCAACCGTTTTCTGGCCTTGGCCAGGTCCTTGGTGTCCGGCAGGAAATACATAAAGTCATCGATCGGCTTGCTCAGCGTGCTGTTCCAGTACTGATCGAAGCTATGTCCCAGCTGTTCGGCGACCGGTCCAACGCTGAGCATGTCGATGTCGGTGAAATTCAGGTTGGGCTCGGCGTCGAAATACTCGTCACCCAGGTTGCGCCCGCCGACGATGGCCACGCTGTTGTCCGCCAGCCACAGCTTGTTGTGCATGCGTCGATGCTGGCGCGAGAGATTCATCAGCCTGCCGAGGCTGCGGGTGATGCCCGTCTCGCGTCCCAGGTTCTGCGGATTGAACAGGCGGATCTGAATGTTCGGGTGCGCGGCGAGGGTGGCGATAGCCTGATCCAGGCCGTCGCTGGTGGTGTCGTCCAGCAGGATGCGCACGCGCACGCCACGGTCGGCGGCGTTGAGCAGCTCGTCGATCAGCGCCCGGGTGCTCAGGCCGTCATGGACGATGTAGTACTGCAGATCGAGGCTGCTTTTGGCATTGCGGATCAGCTCGGCACGCGCCTTGAACGCGTCACTGCTGTCGGGCAGCAGACGAAAGCCCGAGCGCCCTTCGTGAGGCTGCGCCATCGTCTGGATCGACCGGCCGAAGGCTGAATCCGAAGACGCAATGGCCTGGCTTGGCTCACCGAGTGGTGCTTGATGTGCGCAACCGCTGACGCACAGCGCAACCAGCAGGGAAAAGGGCAAGGCCCATGAGTTCTTCAAATTGATATCCACAACCAGGCTTGGCTCGACTTGGCGATAAGACCGGCAAAAGCGGGAAAAATTTGCCAACGTCAGTCATTTTGCGCAATCAGCTGCGAGATGGTCTCGCCAACGATGCGTACTGCGCTCTCGATTTTCGGTGTCGGCTTGGCAGCGTAGTTCATGCGCAGGCAATTGCGGTACTTGCCCGAGGCGGAAAAGATACTGCCCACGGCGATCTGTACGTTCTTGCTCAGCAGTGCGCGGTTGAGACGCACGGTGTCGAAGTCTTCGGCCAGTTCCACCCACAGCATGAAGCTGCCCTGCGGGCGACTGACCCGCGTACCCTGCGGAAAATAGCGCATGACCCAATCGATCATCACGTCGCGGCTGCGCTGGTACTGCGTGCGCATGCGGCGCAGGTGCGGTTCGTAATGCCCGCCTTCGATGAAGTCGGCAATCGCCAGTTGCGGCTGCGGCGCTGTCGAGCCGGTGCCGATGTATTTCATGTGCAGCACCCGCTCCAGGTAGCGCCCGGGCGCGACCCAGCCGATGCGCAAACCCGGCGCGAGGGTCTTGGAAAACGAACTGCACAGCAGCACGCGACCGTCCTCGTCGAAGGACTTGATGGTGCGCGGGCGCGGGTACGAGAAGGACAGATCGCCGTACACATCGTCTTCGATGATTGCCACGTCGAAGCGCTGCGCCAGCATCAACAGGGCTCGCTTGCGCTCTTCCGGCATCACGTAGCCCAACGGATTGTTGCAACTGGGCGTCAACTGAATCGCCTTGATCGGCCATTGCTCCAGCGCCAGCTCCAGTGCTTCAAGGCTGATGCCGGTCAGCGGGTCGGTGGGGATTTCCAGCGCCTTCATGCCCAGGCCCTTGAGGGTCTGCATGGCGCCGAAAAAGCTCGGCGAATCCACCGCCACGATGTCACCGGGCGAGCAGACGGCGCGGATGCTCGCCGACAGCGCTTCGTGACAGCCCGAGGTAATGATCAGGTCATTGGCGGTCAGATTGCAGCCGGAGTCGAGCAACAGGCGGGCGATCTGTTCGCGAAGTGTATGCACGCCGTGGATGTTGTCGTAATACAGACCGGGCATGTCCTGATGGCGACTCAACTGGCCCAGCGCGCGCATCAGCGGTTTCAGGGTCGGGCTGGACACGTCCGGCATCCCGCGCCCCAGTTGGGTGACCGCCTCACGGGGCGATACCCGGATCAGGTCCAGCACCTGATCCCACTGCGAGATATCCACAGGTCGCTGCACCGGACGCCCCACCACGGGAAGCGCCGGAGCCTGGCGGGAAGCCGAAACGAAGTAGCCTGATTTGGGTTTCGGTGTCGCCAGTCCACTGTCCTCCAGCACCCTGTATGCCTGCTGCACCGTACTCAGGCTGACACCATGTTCGACGCTGAGCGCGCGCACGGAAGGCAGGCGGTCGCCGGGGCGATAGAAACCCTTTTCGATCCGCGAGCCCAGCATTTCGGCAAGGTTGACGTACAGCGTCATGGCGTACTCTCAAAATTAATTTAGCAATGAAGCAATACAGATGACGAAAAAATACAGCATTCAGGATCCTTTTTGAATTGTCTGTATGGAAAATATAAGTCGTTTTTGAATCTGTAATGGTTTGGCAATCCCCTTCATCATGGATTCACGCTCACCACTCAAGCGTTGGGAACGATCGTTGTCAGGGCTGGTGTGTTGAGCGGTGGAAACCCACCCCGATGGAGGAACCGGAAATGAACGGGTTCAGCGACGTACGATTAGCGTTTCACAGCCAGGAACTGAACGAGAGCCAGCCAGTGGTGTTCAAGGCCGTTCAGAACAACCGTGTCTGCGTGCCGACGGGCATGAGCCGCTGGGCGCTGTATCGTCATCGCTGGACATCCCGCCGCGCATTGCTGGAACTGACGGATGACCAGCTTCGCGATATCGGCATCGACTTTCGGCAGGCCAGAGTCGAGGCAATGAAGTCTTTCTGGAGGGAATAGCGCGGGTCAACGCAGCTCTTTCAAACGGTGCCAGAGCATGCCCAGCGCCAGTAGCGGCGAGCGCAGGTGTTTGCCGCCGGGAAAGGTCATGTGCGGGACTTTCGCGAACAGTTCGAAGCCATCGCTGTGCTGTCCGGCGATGGCTTCGGCCAACAGGCGGCCCGCCAGGTGCGTGGCGTTCACGCCGTGGCCGGAATAGGCCTGGGCGTAGTACACGTTTGGCTGATCCCTTAGCCGCCCGATCTGCGGCAGGCGGTTGGCCCCGATGCCAATCATGCCGCCCCACTGATAATCGATCTTCACGCCAGCCAGTTGCGGGAACACCTCCAGCATTTTCGGTCGCATGTAAGCGGCAATGTCCTGCGGGTCACGGCCCGAATAATGACAGGCACCGCCGAACAGCAGGCGCCGGTCAGCGGAAAGCCGGTAGTAATCCACCGTCACGCGCTGGTCGCAGACCGCCATGTCCTGCGGCAGCAGTTCATTGGCTTGTGCCGGGCTCAAGGGTTCGGTCGCGATGATGTAGCTGCCTGCGGGCAGTACCTTGCCGCTGATCTCCGGGTTGAGGTCCTTCAGGTAAGCGTTGCAGCCCAGCACCAGAGTCTTGGCCAGCACCGAGCCCTGCGCGGTGTGCACCTTGACCTGCGGGCCGTAGTCGATGCGCGTCACCTCGGAATGTTCGAACAACTGCACACCCAGTGACTGCGCCACAGCGGCTTCGCCCAACGCCAGATTCAAGGGATGCAAATGCCCGGAGCCCATGTCGATCAGTCCGCCGACATAACGATCCGAGCCCACTACGCTGCGCATCTGGTCTGGCGGCACCAGTTCCAGCTCATGCCGATAACCCAGGCTGCGCAGTTCTTCGGCGTCTTCGGCCAGATGGGTCATGTCGCGCGGTTTGTTGGCCAGGTCGCAGTAGCCCCATTTAAGCGCGCAATCGATGCCATGCCTTTCAACCCGCTGGCGCACGATTTCGACCGCCTCGATGCCCATCAGCTTGAGCTGACGCACCCCGTCGTTACCAATGACATTGGCGAACTGCTCCACGCCATGCCCGACGCCGCGAATCAACTGACCGCCATTGCGCCCGCTGGCACCCCAGCCGATCCTGCGGGCTTCCAGCAACGCCACGCTCAAACCGCGCTCGGCCAGTTCTATGGCCGTGTTGAGCCCGGAGAACCCGCCGCCGACCACGCACACATCGACCTTAACCTCGCCTTGCAATGCCGGATGATCCGGCTGCGGATGGCTGCTGGCGGCGTAGTACGAGGCGGTGTGCGAGTCTTGATGAGCGGGGTGCTGAACGCGGGCGTTCATGGACATGTCCTGTTGGCGGCGCTGTAAAGTCTCGGCAGGATAAGCTGCTGTCATGGACCTGCCAACTCAGGCAAAATCCCTGCATTGTGTCCGGGTGATCGTTTCAATGAGCTGCAACCTTCAGAAAGTCCGCGAGCTGCGCCGCCAGATTCCTTCGTTCGAGTGCGTGCCCGGCTGCCACGACTGCTGCGGTCCGGTGACCACCTCGTCCGAAGAAATGGCCCGCCTGCCGCGCAAGACTGCCGCCGAGCAGGAAGCGGCATTGAACGAGCTGAACTGCGTGCACCTCGGGCCTCAGGGCTGCACGGTATACGACGAACGCCCGCTGATCTGTCGCCTGTTCGGCACCACTGAAACCCTGCCATGCCCCAACGGCCGCCGCCCGGTCGAACTGATCCATCCGCGGGTCGAAAAGCAGATCCACACTTATATCGCTTCGACCCGGCAGGTGCTGGTGTAAGCGTACAGTTCAGTCGGCAATCGGCAGGTTCAGGCTCTCTTTCACTTCTTCCATCACAATGTAGCTCTTGGACTCGCGCACATGCGGCAGCTTGAGCAGGATGTCGCCCAGCAGTTTCCGGTAGGACGCCATTTCGGAAATGCGCGCTTTCACCAGATAGTCGAAGTCTCCCGATACCAGATGACACTCCAGCACGTGGGGCAATTTCAGCACCGCGCGGCGGAACTCCTCGAACGTGTCGCCAGACTTGTAATCCAGGCTGATCTCCACGAATACCAGCAGACTGGCCTTGAGGCTTTGCGGGTTCAGCCGGGCGTTGTAGCCCATGATGATGCCTTCGCGCTCCAGCCTGCGGACCCGTTCGGTGCAAGGTGTGGTTGACAGGCCGACCTGCTCGCCCAGTTCGGTGAACGAGATGCGTCCATCCGCCTGCAGGATTCGCAGGATATTGCGATCTATCTTGTCCAGCTCACGTTTTGACTGGTGTTGGGTGCGCAAGATTTATATCCCCTCTACGAAAGCAATCTTTGCCGTGGATTAACACCGAATATAGACATTTATACAGTTAAAAGCACTGCTCGATGCTCAATATACTGGCCACATCCTTGCTTAAAACTTCAAAACGTCAGCGGATATCCGCGATGAGGTCATCGACATGCGCGTTCTGGTCCTTGGTGGTGGTGTGATCGGTATAACCAGTGCCTACTATCTGGCGCGGTCAGGCTTTCAGGTCACAGTGGTTGATCGTCAGCCAGCTGCCGCCATGGAAACCAGTTTTGCCAACGCCGGTCAGGTCTCGCCGGGCTACGCTTCGCCGTGGGCCGCGCCGGGTGTGCCGCTCAAGGCGATCAAGTGGTTGCTGCAGCGCCACGCACCGCTGGCGATCAAGGCCACGGCCGATATCGATCAGTATCTGTGGATGGCGCAAATGCTGCGCAACTGCACGGCCAGCCGTTATGCCGTGAACAAGGAGCGTATGGTGCGTCTGTCCGAGTACAGCCGCGACTGTCTCGACGAGTTGCGTCTGGAAACCGGCATCGCTTACGAAGGCCGCAGCCTGGGCACCACCCAATTGTTCCGCACTCAGGCGCAACTCGATAACGCCGCCAAGGATATCGCTGTGCTCGAGCAGTCCGGCGTGCCTTACGAGTTGCTCGACCGCGAAGGCATCGCCCGCGTCGAACCCGCGCTGGCGGGCGTGACCGGAATACTCAGCGGTGCGCTGCGCCTGCCCAACGATCAGACCGGCGATTGCCAGCTGTTCACCACGCGTCTGGCCGAAATGGCCGAGAAACTGGGTGTCGAGTTCCGTTACGGGCAGAGCATCGAGCGTCTGGATTTTGCCGGTGACCGCATCAATGGTGTGTGGATCGACGGCAAACTGGAAACCGCTGACCGCTATGTACTGGCACTGGGCAGCTACTCGCCGAAGCTGCTCAAGCCGCTGGGCATCAAGGCTCCGGTCTACCCGCTCAAGGGCTACTCGCTGACGATCCCGATCACCAATGCGGCCATGGCCCCGACCTCGACCATTCTCGACGAGACCTACAAGGTCGCAATCACCCGGTTCGACAACCGTATCCGCGTCGGCGGCATGGCTGAAATCGCCGGTTTTGACCTGTCGCTCAACCCGCGTCGGCGCGAAACACTGGAGATGATCGTCGGTGACCTCTATCCTCAGGGCGGCGACCTGACCCAGGCCAGTTTCTGGACCGGGCTGCGTCCTACCACGCCGGATGGCACGCCGATCGTGGGTGCCACGCCGTTCCGCAACCTGTTCCTCAACACCGGCCACGGCACATTGGGCTGGACGATGGCGTGCGGTTCCGGCCGTTTGCTCGCCGACCTCATGGCTCGCAAGACACCCCAGATCAGTGCCGAAGGCCTTGATATCTCTCGCTATGGCAGTACCCAGGAGAACGCAAAGCATGTCAATCCAGCGCCAGCTCACCAATGAGCGCATGAGTCAGATCGTCGTCCACAACGGCACCGTCTATTTGTCGGGCCAGGTGGGTGATGACATGACCGCCGGTGTCGAGAAGCAGACCCAGGAAACGCTGGACAGCATCGAGCGTCTGCTCGATCTGGCAGGCACCGACAAGACCCGTATCCTGTCCGTGACCATTTACCTGAAAGACATCGATGCCGACTTCGCAGGCATGAACAGCGTGTGGGACAAGTGGCTGCCAAAAGGCGTCGCTCCGGCCCGCGCTACCGTCGAAGCCAAGTTGTGCGAACCGGAAATTCTGGTCGAGCTGTCGGTGGTCGCTGCACTGCCATAACGTTTCCCTGGCCCGGCGACGCACCCTCGGCGTCGGGCTTTTTTACAACCTCTTCAGGCAATACCTTTCCCATGCGTCCAGCTCGCGCCCTTGTCGATCTTCAAGCCCTGCGTCACAACTACCAGTTGGCCCGCGAAAGCACCGGCGCGAAAGCGCTCGCCGTGATCAAGGCCGATGCCTACGGCCATGGGGCCGTGCGTGTCGCGCAGGCGCTGGAAGCGATGGCAGACGGATTTGCAGTCGCGTGCATCGAAGAAGCGCTGGAGTTGCGTGCCGCCGGTATCACCGCGCCGATTTTGCTGCTGGAAGGCTTTTTCGAGGCCGATGAGCTGGCGCTGATTGCTCAGCATGACCTGTGGACGGTCGTGCACTCGATGTGGCAGCTGGAGGCAGTCGAGCAGGCACGTCTCGCCAGGCCCATCATGGTGTGGCTCAAACTGGACACCGGCATGCACCGTGTCGGCCTGCATCCGTCGGAGTACCGCAGCGCGTATCAGCGTCTGCTGGCAACCGGCAAGGTGGCCAGGATTGTGCTGATGAGCCATTTTTCGCGTGCCGACGAATTGAACTGTTCGACCAGCGATGATCAGGTCGCGGTGTTTGAAGCGGCTCGTGAGGGACTCGCGGCAGAGACCAGCCTGAAAAACTCGCCCGCCGTGCTGGGCTGGCCGACCATTCACAGCGACTGGGTGCGGCCCGGCATCATGCTCTATGGCGCCACGCCGTTCGGCGAGTCGCAGCCGCTGGCGGATCGCCTGCAACCGGTCATGACGCTGGAATCGAAGATCATCAGCGTCCGCGAGCTGGCTGCAGGTGAGCCTGTGGGTTACGGCGCTACCTTCGTGACGGATCGTCCTTCGCGCATTGGGGTTGTGGCCATGGGTTACGCCGACGGTTACCCGCGTCAGGCGCCGACCGGAACACCGGTATTCATCGACGGCCAGCCCTCCAGGCTGGTAGGTCGTGTGTCCATGGACATGCTGAGTGTTGACCTGACCGGTCTGCCTCAGGCAGGTCTGGGCAGTCGCGTCGAACTCTGGGGCAAGAACGTGCTGGCCAGCGACGTAGCTGCACACGCGGGCACCATTCCCTATCAGATCTTCTGCAATCTGCGCCGAGTGCCGCGGGTCTATTCCGAAGGCTGAGCCGTAACGCCTTTCAACAGCCGCCGCCCCTCATGTTCCGGTCGCCGCTCGAGTGTTGTAAATATCGAACGCTGTGCCATCATGGCGTTCATAACAACCTGACCTGACTGAATCCGGGGGAATACCGCATTGGACGTGGGTGAACGACTGCAATCGATCCGCAAGCTCAAGGGCCTGTCCCAGCGTGAACTCGCCAAGCGTGCAGGCGTGACCAACAGCACCATTTCCATGATCGAGAAGAACAGCGTCAGCCCGTCGATCAGCTCCCTGCGCAAGGTGCTGGGCGGTATTCCCATGTCGATGGTCGAATTCTTTTCCGAAGAAATCGAAGCCGAGAACCCGACTCAGGTTGTTTACAAGGCCAGCGAACTGATCGATATCTCGGACGGTGCGGTGACCATGAAGCTGGTCGGCAAATCGCATCAGGGTCGCGCCATCGCCTTTCTCACCGAAACCTACCCGCCGGGTGCCGACACGGGTGAGGAAATGCTGGTTCATGAGGGTGAGGAAACCGGGATCATCGTCGAAGGGCGCCTGGAACTGGTGGTCGGTCTGGACACGTACATCCTCGAAGTCGGCGACAGCTATTACTTCGAAAGCACCCGTCCGCACCGTTTTCGCAATCCGTTCGACGCCCCGGCGCGACTAATCAGCGCAGCCACTCCTGCCAACTTCTGACCGCCGTTGATCCGCAGGCCCTGTTTTCAGGCGCTTTGCGGCGTTGTGGCGGCGGGTCGTGTTCGTCGCCGAATGCATCTTTCCGACTGTGGGCACATTTCGGCTCCGCCAGCTGACCGCTATACTTTTTCAGCCTGCCAGCCCGTTCCGCAGGTGTGATCCAGTCACCTTGAGGGCGTTAGCGTGAACCTGACAAACAAGCTTCTGGCCGTCGCCGCGGCACTGGCGTTCTGGGCACTCAACGCTCAGGCGGCGAGCAATGAAGAGATCGCCAGACGGCTCGAGCCGGTCGGGCAGGTCTGTGTTCAGGGCAAGGAGTGTCCGGGCGTGCAGGTCGCAGGTTCTGCCAGGGCGGGCGGTCCCAGATCACCGGATGATGTGATAGCCAAACACTGCACCGTCTGCCACAGCGGCGTCATGCTCAACGCGCCTAGAATCGGCGACACCGCGGCCTGGAAAAAGCGTTCGGATGCGGAAAACGGCCTCGACGGCCTGCTGGCCAAAGCCATCACCGGCATCAATGCCATGCCGCCCAAGGGCACGTGTGGCGACTGCTCGGATGAAGACCTCAAGGCTGCCATTCAAAAAATGTCCGGGTTGAAGTAATCATTTGGGCTGCTGATCGAGCTGATCTTCCGGGCTCGTCGGTTAACACAAGTTTCGCAGCAGATACCGGATTGTGGGAGGCGGCTTGCCGGCGATGACGTCAGCCCAGTCACTGATACTGCGCTGCAGAAAACGCCTCGCCGGCAAGCCGCCTCCCACGGGAGATCTATTCAGTCAGCCATTGTTGTTTTGGTTCTGGAGCGGGCGCAGAACATGAAACGATCAAATCACACGCCACGCAGCACTTTCCCGCCCGCACCTGTCCAAGCTGCATCCAATAACAAATCAGGAGAGCTGGGATGCCGCAGTCCTGTTCCATCGAGCAAGCCGTTGATCATGTTCTTTCGCAGTTGCCCGAGCATATTCACCTCGGCATGCCGTTGGGGCTGGGCAAACCCAATCGTTTCGTCAACGCGCTGTATCAACGGATCAGTGAGTTGCCCGAGCGGCGGCTGACCATCTACACCGCGCTGAGTCTGGGCCGACCGACACCGGGCGAAGGTTTGCAGGCGCGCTTTCTTGAGCCATTTCTGGAACGCACCTTCGGTGATTATCCCGAACTCGACTTTCTGGCCGCACTGCGTCGCGACAGCCTGCCGGGCAACATCCGTGTTCAGCAGTTCTTCATGCAGCCAGGCAGCCTGCTCAACAGCGAGTCCGCCCAGCAGGACTACGTCAGCAGCAATTACAGTCACGCAGCCCGCGATATCAATGCCTGTGGCCTGAACCTTGTCGCGCAGCTGGTGGCACGTGACGATCAACGGCCCGGCAAGCTGAGCCTCAGTTGCAACCCGGACGTGACCCTCGACCTGCTGCCGATGATCGCCAAGCGACGTGCGGCGGGCGAGACCATTCTGATCCTTGGGCAGGTCCACACGGATTTGCCCTACATGCCCGGCGACTCGGAACTGGATAGCGTGGCGTTCGACCTGCTGCTGGACGAAGAGGAACGCAGCACGCTGTTCTCCACCCCGAACATGCCGGTGGGCTATCAGGACCATCTGATCGGCCTGCATGCCAGCACCCTGGTGCGTGACGGCGGCACGCTGCAGATCGGCATCGGCTCGATGGGCGATGCGCTGACCGGCGCCTTGCTGGCCCGTCAGGCGGACAACGAAACCTGGCGCGCCTTGCTGGCCGAGTTGAACATGAGCAACTGGCAGACCCTGATTGACCGTGAAGGCGGGATGCAGCCCTTTGCCAGCGGTCTGTACGGTTGCAGCGAAATGTTCGTCAACGGTCTGCTGGTGCTGGCCGATGCCGGGATCATCCGGCGCAAGGTGTACCCCGATGCCGAGCTGCAACGGCTGGCCAACATGGGCACGCTGGATGAAAACGCTCATCCCGATGGCGTCGTGGTGCACGGTGGCTTCTTCCTCGGCCCGACCAGCTTCTACGAGCGACTGCGCGAGTTGCCTGCCGAGCGGCTGGCGCAATTCAACATGACCGCCATCAGCTACATCAACGAATTGTACGGACATGAAGAGCTCAAGCGCTTGCAGCGCCGCGATGCGCGGTTCATCAACAGTGCGTTCACCGTCACGCTGATGGGCGCTGCGGTGGCCGATCAGCTTGAAGATGGACGTGTGCTCAGTGGTGTAGGCGGGCAATACAACTTCGTGGCCCAGGCCCACGCGCTGGAAGACGCTCGCTCGATTCTGATGCTGCGCAGCTGGCGAGAGTCGGGTGGCGAGACCACCTCCAATATCGTCTGGGAATACGGCCACACGACCATTCCCCGGCACCTGCGCGACATCGTTGTGACCGAATATGGCATCGCCGACTTGCGCGGTCAGACGGATGCGACTGTCATCGAGCGGCTGTTGAACATCAGTGACTCGCGCTTTCAAGGTGGCCTGATCGAACAGGCACAAAAGGCTGGCAAACTGCCGAAGAATTTCAGCCTGGATCCGCGCTTCACTCAAAACACGCCAGAGCGTCTGCAGGACATTGCTTCACGCTATCCCGCGCTGTTCACTGAATACCCGCTGGGCTGCGACTTCACCCCGCAGGAGCGCGACCTGCTGAGAGCGTTGAACTGGCTGAAGGGAAAATTCAAGATCACCGAGATTCTGGAGCTGGGCAAGGCTACCCTCGACGCGCCGGAGCCTGATGCGTACATGGAGCATCTGCAGCGCATGCAGCTTGATCAGCCACAGGGATTGCGCGAAGAACTGTATCAAAGGCTGCTGTTGGCCGGATTGCAGAACACAGCCCAATGATCGCTCCCGCTCTGCGCTCATCGTTATACACAAGTCCTCTTGGAGGAATACGATGATCGTGCCCATCGCTCCGCGTGGGCATGCCTCCCGTGACGCTCCGCGTCACAAATGGCACAGATTGCGGATTCAGTGAGCCGAGCGCATGACGTGGATAACGCTGGAGCTTGTCCACGCATCTGCGCCACATTCAAGAGCGGACGCGGAGCGTCCTGGGAGGCATTCCCACGCGGAGCGTAGGAACGATCCGCATGATCTCAAGCACGCCGATCATGCCCATGCTTGTGCTCAGCGTTATCCCCGAGTCTTGCTGCGACCACGGGGTATGCATTCAGTCAGTCACTTTCGTTTTTGCCCCCGTTTTGCGCGTCTTGCGGACTTGTGGATAACGATGAACGCGGAGTAAGGGCAGGCTCATCAGGTCGACAGCGCTGAGATGGCCAGCATGCCTGCCGCAACAATCCCGCATCCGGCAAACAACTGCTGCAACCGAGGCCCGGCCAGATAGCGCGAGATGTGTCTGCCCGCCAACAAGCCGAGCATCGCACCCAGTGCAAACGGCAGGCCTATGGTCCAGTGCATGACGCCGCTCAAGGAAGCGCTGATAACGCTACCGGTCGACACCAGAGCAATCACCGCCAGCGATGTCGCCATGACGCTTTTCATGTCCAGATCGGTGTAGCGCGTCAGCGCAGGCACGATCACGAAACCGCCGCCCACGCCGAGCAGGCCGGACAGCAGTCCCGAGCCGATGCCGGTCATCGTCAGCGCGCGCAAGCACGGCATGGTCCAGCGCAGGCGACCTTGCAGCGGATTGAGTACACAGGGCAGCACGTCGGCACGCGGCGCGGGTTTGCCGTCGCGCAATTCACGCTGGGCCCTGAGCAGCATGCGTGAGCAGGCATACAGCAACACGGCGGAGAAAATCAGCGCCAGCGGCTCATTGGGCAGGCGGTGAGCCAGCCATAGCCCTATCGGCGCCATCACGATGCCGATCCCGGCGATATAAGCCGCAGCGCGATAACGCACAATGCCTTGCCGCAAACCCAGCACCGCGCCCACGCCAGCAGCCATACCCACGGCCAGCAAACCGACGGGTGCCGCCTCGACAATCGACAACCCGAGCCCGAACACCAGCAACGGCACCGCAAGGATGCCGCCGCCCGCGCCAGTCAGTGCCAGCACCGCGCCAATGATCGCGCCCAGACCCGCCCCCAACAGTTGATGTTCATCCATGTCTGGCAGCGGCCTTTTTCGGTTTGACCAGCCACTCGCGGCCCTTGAGCATGCCGTGCCAGTAGAGCGGCGGCAGCACCCGTTCTTTCAGCCACCACGCCAGGCGCGTTGGCTGGCGTCCGTTGAGCAGCCATTGTGGAAAGCTCGGCGCGACTTTCCCGCCATACAGAAATTCGGCGAGTACGATCCTGCCTTTCTCGACCGTCAGCGGGCACGAGCCATAGCCATCGTAGGCAACCGGATCAGACAGACGCCCCATCGCCACCAGCACGTTGTGGGCAACCACGGGCGCCTGCTTTCGGGCGGCGGCCGCAGTCTTGGCGTTGCTGGTGTTGGTGGCATCACCCAGGCCATGCACATTGGCAAACTGCTTATGACGGAGCGTGGCCGGATCCACGTCCATCCAACCTGCGGCGTCAGCCAGCGGGCTGTTACGAATGAAGTCCGGTGCGGTCTGCGGCGGCACGACATGCAGCATCTCGAAGCCCTGCTCGACGGTTTCACTGACGCCATCGGGCCCGGTGCGGACAAAAGTGGCGAGTTTGCCTGGCCCATCGACCGCGACCAGTTTGTGGCTGAATTGCAGGTCGATGGCATAGCGATCGACATACTCCATGAGGGCCGGAACATAATCCGCCACGCCGAACAGCACGGCACCGGCATTAAAGAATTGCGTCTTTATCTGCCCCTGACGACCTGCCTTGCGCCAGTGATCGCAGGACAGGTACATCGCCTTTTGCGGCGCACCCGCGCACTTGATCGGCATCGGTGGCTGGGTGAACAGCGCACGGCCTTGCTTCAGGTTTTGAACCAGCTTCCAGGTATAGGGTGCCAGATCGTAACGGTAGTTGGAGGTCACGCCGTTGCTACCCAGCGTTTCGACCAGCCCGTCGATGGCGGCCCAGTCCAGCTTTATCCCAGGGCAGACCACCAGTTGCTGATAACCGAGCGTGCGGCCGTCCTGCAGCGTCAGGCTGTTGAGTTGCGGTTCGAAACTCGCCACGGCGGCCTTGATCCATTGCACGCCCTCGGGAATCAGCGACGCCATGCTGCGGGCGGTGGCCTCGGGCGAGAAGATGCCCGCGCCGACCATCGTCCAGCCAGGCTGGTAATAGTGCGTGTCGGCCGGATCGATGAGCGTGATGTTCAGTGTCTTGTCGCGGGCGAGCAGGCTTGCGGCGGTCGAGATACCGGCAGCGCCGGCCCCGACGATCAGAATCTGGCAGGAAGTGTTTGAGGCAGTCATTGCAGAAGTCCGGAAGCTGGCTGGATTCAGAGAGAATTGAGCGGGATTTTCAGATAGCGCACGCCGTTGTCTTCAGGCTCGGGCAGGTGTCCGCAACGCATGTTGACCTGCACCGAGGGCAGCATGAGCACCGGCATTTCCAGCGTTGCATCGCGGGTTTCGCGCATGCTGACGAACGCGTCTTCGTCGATGCCGTCCCGTACATGAATATTGCTGGCGCGCTGTTCGGCCACGGTGGTCATGTACTTGAGCGCCCGGCCGTTGGGCAGGTAGTCGTGGCACATGAACAGCAGGGTCTGCGGCGGCAGGTCCAGAAGCCTGCGGATCGATCGGTACAGTGTGCGTGCGCTGGCGCCGGGGAAGTCGCAGCGCGCAGTGCCATAGTCGGGCATGAACAGCGTATCGCCAACGAACGCCACGGTCTGACCGCCGATCTCGACCAGGTAGCTCATGCAGGCAGGCGTATGCCCCGGTGTGTGCAGCGCCCGGGCTTGCAGCGAGCCAATGGCGAACGTCGCGCCATCGTCCAGCAGTACATCGAACTGGCTGCCATCGCGGGCAAAGTCGCCCGGTGCATTGAACAGCGCGCCGAAGGTTTCCTGAACCTGGGTAATGTGCCGGCCAATTGCGATCTGCCCGGTCAGGTGTTCTTTCAGATAGGCCGCAGCGGACAGGTGATCGGCGTGCACGTGGGTTTCCAGAATCCACTGCACCGAAGCCTGCAAGGCCCGCACGCGGCCGATCATCCGGTCGGCCGACTCGGTGTGGGTACGACCGGATTTGGGATCGTAATCGAGCACGCTGTCGATGATTGCACACTGTTTGCTGGGCAGGTCCATCACCAGATAACTGACGGTCCAGGTGTGGCTGTCGAACAGTGCTTCGACGTATAGCGTTTCACCGATGATCATCTTCGAATCTCCCTGACTGTAAATCGCTCATACCCGCAGTGGCAGGCAAGGCGGTTGGCAGTTTCGATAGACATTACAAGTAACATGCCAACCGGAGCGAGAGCAGGCTTGGATCCCTTGTTTGAAGTGCTTTCGTCAGGTTGATGCAGAGCGCTGCACGTGTCTGGTTTTCGACGTTACTGCCACTTTCTGGCAGTAAAGTGGCAGTCATTGGCAGTATCTGGCAGCTCGATCGGGTAAGCTTCACCACGCTTACCCTGCGCCCGCAACAGGAACCTTCATGTCTCTCATCGCCTCCGACTCGTCTGGCCGCCGCATGCAGTCACTGGTGTCCTACCTTGAACACGATGCGCGTCCTACCATCGTGCTCGACACCGACTACAACATCATTGCTGCGAACACTGCCTACCAGCGTCAGTTCGGGGTCGAGGGCGTGCCGCATGTGGGCGAGAAGTGTTATCGGGTGTCGCATCAATACGCGGTGCCCTGCGATCAGGCCGGCGAGCACTGCCCCATGCGCAAGGCGCACGAAACGAAGCTGCCGGAGCGCCTTCTGCATATTCACCACACCCCGCGTGGTCCGGAGCATGTGGATGTCGAACTGCGTCCGATCCTGGGTGATCGGGGCGAAGTGATTGCCTACGTCGAGCGCCTGAGTTCGGTGGCCGTGGCCTCGGTTCAACCTCAGCGGCATGGGCTGGTGGGTCGGTCGGCCGCGTTCAAGGATGTCCTGGCTGCGCTGCAACGCGCCGCGCCCGCGCAGATTCCGGTGTTGCTGCAAGGTGAATCCGGCACTGGCAAGGAGCTGTTCGCTCGCGCTCTGCACGCCAGCAGCTCGCGCTCCGCCGGACCACTGGTGGTCGTGGACTGCACCGGGCTGACCGAAACGCTGCTGGAGAGCGAGCTGTTCGGCTACGAGAAGGGCGCATTCACTGGCGCGCTGCAACGCAAGACCGGCCTGGCCGAAGCGGCCCATGGCGGTACGCTGTTTCTCGACGAGATCGGTGAGGTGCCGTTGGCGATGCAGGTCAAACTGCTTCGGCTGATCGAGTCGGGCAGCTTCCGCCCGGTGGGCAGTCTGAGAACGGTGCATTCTGACTTCCGGCTGGTGACCGCAACCCACAAGCCACTCAAGGACATGGTGGCCGAGGGCAGTTTTCGGCAGGACCTGTTCTATCGCATCAGTGCCTTCCCGATCCGACTGCCCGCGTTGCGCGAGCGCACCGATGACCTGGCGCTGCTGATCGACAGTCTGTTGCAGCGCAGCTCGCAGGGTCCGGTGCCGCGTATCGATACCGAGGCCATGAAGCTGCTGCGGTTGTACAGCTACCCCGGCAATATCCGTGAGCTGCGCAATATTCTCGACCGTGCCCGATTGTTCACCGACGACGGGGTAATTCGCGTGCAGGATCTGCCTGACGAAGTACGCGGGCATAACGAGGCGGGACGTGTGCTGCATCGCCGTCAGGACGACGGACTGGAGAAGCTCGCCCACGCGCTCAGCGTATTTCAGGGCTCACGCAGCGAGCTGGCGAAAGAGCTGGGGTTGAGCGAGCGCACCCTGTATCGACGGTTGCGCGCGCTCGGTGTGCTGAACTGAACGCTGTTATTTGAAGGTGACGACGCCGTCAGCCAGCGATTCGACCCGGGCCAGTGACTCGACGCGATAGCCCTGCGCGTCCAGCTCGGCGCGGCCGCCCTGGAACGACTTCTCGATCACGATACCCAGTCCGGCAACGGTGGCGCCCGCCTGCTTGATGATCGAAATCAGCGCCTGCGAGGCTTTGCCGTTGGCCAGGAAGTCATCGATGATCAACACATGGTCGTCGCTGCTCAGGTGACGCGGCGAGATCGCGACAGTGCTTTCGACCTGTTTGGTGAACGAGTACACCGTGGCCGACAGCAGGTTTTCAGTCAGGGTCAGCGACTGATGCTTGCGCGCGAAGATCACCGGCACGCCCATGTTGAGGCCTGCCATGACTGCTGGCGCGATGCCCGACGCTTCAATGGTGACGATCTTGGTGACGCCCGAGTCGGCGAACAGCCGGGCGAACTCGTCGCCAATGGCTTTCATCAGAGCCGGGTCGATCTGATGATTGAGGAACGCGTCGACCTTCAGGACCTGGTCGGACAGTACGATGCCTTCTTCGCGAATCTTCTTGTGCAGTGCTTCCACTTCGGTTCCTTGGGTGCGCCATTGCGCAATAAATGATCGATTCTTGTGCCGGTCAGCGTTTCAGCATGGCGCGGATATCCGCCAGGGCCGTGTTGCCGCGTACCGCCTTGACCTCAGTCGGGGTGTCGTCGTTGCCCTCCCAGGCCAGATCGTCGGGCGGCAGCTCGTCCAGAAAACGGCTGGGCGCGCAGTCGATGATTTCGCCGTACTGCTTGCGCTTGGCGGCGAAGGTAAAGGCCAGGGTCTGGCGCGCACGGGTGATGCCCACGTAGGCCAGACGACGCTCTTCTTCGATGGTGTCGGCTTCGATGCTGGAACGGTGAGGAAGTATTTCCTCTTCCATGCCCATGATGAACACGTAGGGAAACTCCAGACCCTTGGACGCGTGCAGGGTCATCATCTGCACACCTTCGGCGCCGTCTTCCTCTTCCTGCTGACGTTCGAGCATGTCGCGCAGGACCAGCTTGCCGATGGCTTCCTCGATGGTCATGCCGCCTTCTTCGTCCTTCTCCAGCGTGTTCTTCAACGCTTCGATCAGGAACCAGACGTTGCTCATGCGGTAGTCGGCGGCTTTCTCGCTGGAGCTGTTCTGGCGCAGCCAGTTCTCGTAATCGATATCCATGACCATGCTGCGCAGCGCGGCGATGGGGTCGTTTTGCGCGCATTGCTGACGCACCCCATCCATCCAGCGCTTGAAGCGTTGCAGGCGGTCGGTGAAACGGCTGTCCAGATGCTCGCCCAGACCGATTTCGTCGGTGGCGGCGTACATCGAAATCTTGCGCTCGGTGGCGTAGTTGCCGAGTTTCTCCAGCGTGGTCGAGCCGATTTCCCGACGCGGTACGTTGATGACCCGCAGAAAGGCGTTGTCGTCGTCCGGGTTCACGAGCAGGCGGAAATAGGCCATCAGGTCTTTCACTTCCTGACGGCCGAAGAAACTGTTGCCGCCCGAAAGCCGGTACGGAATCTGATGGTGCTGAAGTTTCAGTTCGATCAGCTTGGCCTGATAGTTACCGCGGTACAGGATCGCAAAGTCGCTGTAAGGCCGGTCGGTGCGCAGGTGCAGGGTGAGAATTTCCACGGCGACGCGCTCGGCTTCAGCGTCTTCGTTGCGGCAGCGGATGACCCGGATCTCGTCGCCGTGGCCCATCTCGGACCAGAGCTGTTTCTCGAATTCGTGCGGGTTGTTGGAAATCAGCACGTTGGCGCAGCGCAGGATGCGGCTGGTGGAGCGGTAGTTCTGCTCCAGCATCACGACTTTCAACGACGGGTAGTCGTCCTTGAGCAGCATCAGGTTTTCCGGCCGTGCGCCACGCCAGGCATAGATCGACTGGTCGTCGTCGCCTACCACGGTGAACTGGTGGCGGGTGCCGATCAGCAGTTTGACCAGCAGGTATTGGCTGGCGTTGGTGTCCTGATATTCGTCCACCAGCAGGTAGCGGACCTTGTTCTGCCACTTTTCCAGAATGTCGGCGTGTTCCTGGAACAGCTTCACCGGCAGCAGGATCAGGTCGTCGAAGTCCACCGCGTTGTAAGCCTTGAGCGTGCGCTGATAGTGGGTGTAGACGATGGCGGCGGTCTGTTCCTTGGGGTTGCGCGAGTTTTCCAGCGCTTCGGCAGGCAGGATCAGGTCGTTTTTCCAGGCACCGATCATGTTCTTGATTTCGTCGACGCCGTCGTCGCCCGAATACTCTTTCTGCATGATGTCGGTCATCAATGCCTTGACGTCGGTCTCGTCAAAGATCGAGAAGCCCGGCTTGTAACCCAGCCGCGTGTGCTCCTTGCGGATGACGTTGAGGCCCAGGTTGTGGAACGTCGACACCGTCAGGCCGCGTCCTTCACCCGCCCTGAGCAGCGTGCCGACCCGCTCCTTCATCTCGCGCGCAGCCTTGTTGGTAAAGGTCATGGCGACGATGTACTGGGCCTTGATGCCGCAGTTCTGGATCAGGTGCGCGATCTTGCGCGTGATCACGCTGGTTTTGCCGGAGCCTGCACCGGCGAGCACCAAAAGAGGGCCGCCGACGTAGTTCACCGCTTCCTGTTGCCGGGGATTGAGTCGGGACATGACGGTCTGAAAAGTCGCTTGCGAAAAGGTCGGGCATTTTAGCAGGCCAGCAGGTTTCATGCGGCGGTCATCGCAGAAAGGTGGTAACGGCTATCTAATTTCTGCTTTTTTGTTACATTTGCGCCGCGGCGCGAAGAGAAGTGTATTCGTCGCGTTCCCGAGAGGGCGCGACCATCGTTTTTTCCTTTGAACTTAGGAAGTTAGATTGCCTACGCCTGTCGAACCCTTGCGGTTGCTTTTGCTGACACAAGAGCCATCCTGGCAGACGCTGTTGAGCGGTTGTCTGACCGATCCGGGCCATGCGGTCACGCTGTTGCACGCTGCCGACTGGCAGACGTTCTCTACCCGCTACGGCAACGAACGCAACACGGTGTTGTTCACCACCCCCGGCCTGCAGCCGCCTACCGGCAGTTGCACCTTGCCGATGGTGGTGCTGCTCGACGAAGAGCCGCTGGTGGGGCCGACCGGCGTCAATGACTGGCTGGTGCGCGATGCGCTGACGGATGACACCCTTCGTCGCTGCCTGCGGCATGTTCGTGAGCGAAGCCGTCTCGAAGAAAACCTGCAGCGTCTGGCCGGACAGGACACGCTGACCGGGATCGCCAACCGACAGGGGTTTCAGGCCATGCTGGCCGCACGTCTTGCCGGTGGCAACCATCTGGCGCTCGGGCATCTGGACCTGGACGACTTTCGCCGCGCCAATGACGCCTTGGGTTATCAGGCCGGTGACCGGCTGATTCTGCAGGTCGTGGGACGGGTGAAGAACCAGCTCCATGCCGGCGACCAGATCGCCCGGTTGGGTGGCGACGAATTCGCTCTGCTGATCGATACCAATCAAGACGCGGAGCGGGCGACGCAAGTGGCCGAGCGCATTACCGACGCTCTGGCCGAGCCCTACTGGATCGGCGGGGAAAGCCTGTTACTCGGCTGCAGTCTGGGCATTGCTCATTCACAGGCCGAGGCGGGCGCCGACTCGTTGATGTGGCACGCCCACATCGCCATGCGTCAGGCCAAGAGTCTCAATGGCTGCACGTTTCATCTGTTCGACGAAAGCATCAATCGCAACGCCCGCAGCCTGGCGGACCTGGAAGGCGAGTTGCGCCGTGGGCTGCGCCGCGACGAACTGGAACTGCATTACCAGCCTCGGCTGTGTCTGAGCACCGGCCGGGTGGTCGGGCTGGAAGCGTTGGTGCGCTGGCGTCATCCCGAGCGTGGGCTGCTGTCACCCGACGAATTCGTGCCGCTGGCCGAGCAAAGCGGTCTGATCGTGCCGCTGGGTTACTGGGTCATCTTCCGTGCCCTGAGCGATATGCAAATGCTCCGTGAGCACGGTTTCGCGCCGTTGCACATGGCGATCAACCTCTCGTTCCGGCAGTTTCAGGACAGTCAGCTGCTGGCGACCCTGAACCGTCTGATCGCTCAGCACGACATCGACGCGCACTGGCTGGAGTTCGAACTGACCGAAACCGCCGTCATGCGACGCAGCGATCAGGTCCGGCAGACCATGGACGCCCTCGGACGCCTGGGTGTGCGTTTCTCGCTGGATGACTTCGGTACGGGTTACTCGTCCTTCATGCACCTCAACAGCCTGCCGATCACGCTGCTCAAGATCGACAAAAGCTTTGTCGGTGAAATGGAAACCCGCGAGGAGAACCGCAAGCTGGTGCATGCCATGATCAATCTGGCGCACAACCTGAGTCTGGAGGTAGTCGCCGAAGGGGTTGAAACACCGGGGCAACTGGCGCTGTTGCGCGGTTTTGCCTGCGATCAGTTGCAGGGTTACCTGATCAGCAGACCGCTGCCGATGCCGCAACTGGTCGAATGGCTGAAATCGGACGCGAGTGGTTGTGAAGCGTCCCGCAGTCCCGCGTCTTCCTGACGCGTCAGCCCATCACGGTCTCGCCGACCGGGTGCTTGCGCAGCAGCCTTGCGGTTTTCCATTCGAATGCGCCGGTGAGTGCCACGGCCGAGCAGAGCAGGCCCAGCGCCAGACCCCACCACACGCCCGGAGCCCCGCCGTTGGCGGAAAAGCCCAGCAGCCACGCGGCAGGCGCCGCGATCAGCCAATAGCAGAGCAGGCCGACCAGGAAGGTCGTGCGCGCATCCTTGAGTCCGCGAATCGCGCCCATCGCAATGGTCTGTGTGCCGTCGAAGAATTCGAACCAGGCCGCAATGGCCAGCAACTGCACGGCCATGACCACGATGTCGGCGAACGCCGGGTCGTTGATGTCCAGAAACAGCCCGATGATCTGATGCGGTGCCAGCCAGAACAGCAGGCCGAACAGCAGCATCACCGTGCCGCCGAAACCAATCCCCAGACGTCCTGCAGTACGGGCCATGAGCATGTTGCCAGCGCCATAGTGCTGACCGATGCGCATGGTCACGGCGTAGGAAATGCCGACCGGCACCATGAAGGCCATGGACACCGTCTGCAGCGCGATCTGGTGCGCCGCCATCTGGGTGCTGCCCATCGCGCCCATGCAGAACGCAGCAAAGGTGAACAGCCCGACTTCAACGGCGTAGGTGCCGCCAATCGGCAGGCCCAGACGCCACAACTCGGCCAGATGGCTGCGTGAGAGCTTCGACAGCCCTTTGCGAATCGGATACGCCGCATAGGCCGGGTGCCGCCCGATGTGCAACGCCAGCGCAAGCGCCATGCAGTTGGTCACGATGGCCGTGACCAAGCCTATGCCCATCAGGCCCAGATTGGGCAGGCCGAACCATTGATGGATCAGCACGTAGTTGAGCAGGTAATTGGCGACGGCCCCGATCAGGCTGATGGTCATCACCGGCCGGGCGCGGCCGAGCGCGCTGGTGAAGCCGCGCAGGGCCATGAAGCTGAGCAGTCCGGGCAGAGCCAGCGGCAGGGTGATCAAGAATTGAGCGGCCATGTGCACGTTGGCTTCAGCCTGGCCGAATTGCAGCAGGATGGGTTCCAGATTCCAAAGAATCAGCGCCGCTACCAACGCCATGCCCCACGCCAGCCACAGTCCGGCCTGCGTCAACCGGGCCGCGCCTTCGGTATCGCCTGCGCCGTGGCGAATGGAAACCAGCGTGCCGACAGCCGCCATCACACCCACACAGAAAAACGAGATGAAGTTATAAGTGGCCGCGCCGAGACCGCCGCCAGCCAAAGCTTCAGGACCGATCTTGCCCATCATCACCGTGTCGGTGAACACCATCAGCATGTGCGCCATCTGCGAGGCGATCAGCGGCCCGGCGAGGCGCAGGATGATCCAGAGTTCTTTGAGGGCGGGCTGTTGCATGGTAACGATGCTCTACGGCGGAAGGACTGATGAGCCGCTTATTGTCGGCATTCGAGGTCAAAAGCACAAAGCGATAAATCCGATGCTCAGCATGACTAAAACTCATGCGAGCCTATTTACAGTACAGTGGCTGTCTGGTCGATAAGGAAAGCCTGCATGTCTCGTCGTCTCCCTCCTCTTTATGCGTTGCGTGCATTCGAAGCTGCGGCCCGGCACACCTCGTTCACCCGTGCGGCGGAAGAATTGTCTATTACCCAGAGTGCCGTAAGCCGGCACATCCGCACGCTGGAAGAGCACTTTGCCTGCCGATTGTTTCAGCGCAACGGGCGCAACCTGCAGCTGACCGAGTCGGCGCGGGCGCTGTTGCCGGGCGTGCGGGACGGCTTTCTGGCCCTGGAGCGGGCATGCAGTACCTTGCAGACAGAAGAAGGCATTCTGCGCATGAAGGCGCCGTCGACCCTGACCATGCGTTGGCTGCTGGCGCGGCTCAGTCGCTTTCGTCACCTGCAGGCTGGCAATGAGGTGCAGTTGACCAGCGCCTGGATGGACATCGATGCCGTGGACTTTGCGCAGGAGCCGTTCGACTGCGCGATCCTGCTCAGTCATGGTCACTTTCCGGCGGACTGGGAAGCCACATTGTTGTTTCCGGAATGGCTGATCCCGGTCGGTGCGCCGACTTTGCTTCAGGACCCGCCGTGGAATGTCGA
Source organism: Pseudomonas sp. AC016 (assembly GCF_979253365.1). Lineage (NCBI taxonomy): Bacteria > Pseudomonadati > Pseudomonadota > Gammaproteobacteria > Pseudomonadales > Pseudomonadaceae > Pseudomonas > Pseudomonas sp. AC016. Next base: position 3,068,609 of record NZ_CEEDCC010000001.1, on the reverse strand, counting down.
GCGATTGGCCAATGCCGAGTTACTGCACCCGACGCCGGATCGACGCGACTGGCGCACCTGGCTCAACCGAATGGGACTGGCGGACAAGATCTCGCTCAAGGGCGGTCAGGTATTCGATACGCTTGAACTGGGAATGATTGCAGCGGCACGCGGCTACGGGGTGTCGATGGGCGATCTGCTGATGGTCGCGGAAGACGTTGCGCAGGCCAGGCTGAGCCTGCCGTGGCGCACAGCGGTAGCCAGTGGCGAAAATTATTATCTGGTCTGGCCGCGTACGAGGCCCGGCGTAGAGCGGTTGCGGCGGTTGAGCGACTTTCTGCAGGCCGAAGTTCAGGCGATGAAATTGCCCTTAGTTGAAATTTTGCACTAATACGCCTCGCATAGTGCGAAAATGCCATCTTTACTAATGTCCGCGCAAGATACTCAAGTATCGATCTTGTTGGCCGAAGCATTGCCTAAGAACCGTTTGTTCAAAACGGTACAACACCTAACTAACGTTTGCTGAACGATGAGCCAAGGATCTGGCGATAATCATTCGGTCTGGAGCCTTTATGTCCAAGCCCCGCACCCGGATTGCCACGCAACTCGGTATCGCCCTGGCAGTGATCCTGGCAGTCGTCATCAGTGGTAGTACGCTTTTTGCGTTGAGATCCCTGGATGCATCCAATCTGGTCATCCGCGAAGAGCACATGTCCAGTGAGGCCAGACTGCTCGCCGATCAGCTCAACACCTTCCACAGCACCCTGCGTGACAGCACCCAGCGTCTAAGCGGCTTGTTTGAAAAGCGCTTTGCAGCTGGCCTGACCCTGCAGGCCGACAAACCGGTCACCGTGGCAGGCACTCAAACGCCCGGCCTGTTCCTGCGCGACACGGCGCTGAATAATGACTTCACCGAAGTGGACGAGTTCCGTCGGCTGACCGCCGGTGTGGCAACAATCTTCGTGCGCAGCGGCGATGACTTCATTCGTATCAGCACCTCGCTGAGCAAACAGGACGGCACGCGCGCCATCGGCACGCTGCTGGATCGCAAGGCACCTGCCTACGAGCGTCTGATGTCCGGCCAGGGCTACGTGGGCAAGGCGGTGTTGTTTGATCGCTATTACATGACCCAGTACAGCCCGGTTCGTGACAGCAGCGGCAAGATCATCGCCGCGCTGTTCGTGGGTTTCGATTACACCGACGCTCAGAAAACCCAGTTCGACGACCTGAAAAATTTCCGCATCGGCAGCACCGGTTCGCTGGCCCTTCTGGATGAAAAAGGCACCTGGCTCGTTCCACCCGCGGGCATCCAGTCGCCTGAAAGCGCTGCCAAAGCCGTTGCCGATCTGGCCAGCAAGCCGGGCAAGGCGCAGTTCTGGAATGACGGCAAAGAGGACATCTACAGCGTTGGCCAGCCGTTCGCGGGCGGGCCATGGACTGTCATTGCCAGCATGCCGGGCGATGAAATCAGCACCGTGACCTGGGACGTCGGCACGCAACTGGCTATCGGTAGCTTGCTGGCGATGCTCATTGCCGTCATCAGCGCCATCTGGCTGCTGCGCAGCAAACTGCGTCCGCTTTCCGAACTGGTCCGTCAGGCCGATGAGCTGGGCGCCGGTAATTTGAGCGTGCGCCTGAACATCACCAGCAACGACGAAATCGGTCAGTTGTCGGGCAGCTTCAACAAGATGAGCGAAGCGCTTTCCTCGATGGTGTCGCACATCCGCACCGCCGCGCAGGAAGTCAGCACCCGTGCCCACGCACTCTCCGGTATGTCCGGTGGTGCTTACGAAGGCATGGAGCAGCAGTCCGGCGAGATCACCAGCATGGCGGGCGCGGTTGAAGAGTTCAGCGCAACGTCGATGAACATTGCCGACAACATGGGCAACACCGAGCGACTGGCGCAGGAAAACGCGCAACAGACCCGTATCGGTCGTACCTCGATGGATGAAGCGTCCTCATCGCTGCAACAGATCGCCACTTCGCTGAGCAGCACCGCGACCGTGATCGACACCCTGGGCCAGCGCTCGCAGGAAATCGGCAGCATCGTCGGCGTGATCACCTCGATTGCCGACCAGACCAACCTGCTGGCCCTCAACGCCGCCATCGAGGCTGCACGCGCCGGTGAACAGGGTCGCGGTTTCGCCGTGGTCGCCGACGAAGTCCGCAGCCTGGCCTCGCGCACCCGCAAGGCCACTGACGAAATCTCCGGCATGATCGCCAGCATCCAGCAGGAAACCGGCAACGCCATCAGCACCATGCAACAAGGCAACGTGCTGATGCAGGAAGGTCTGTCGCTCAACGCCAAAGTCGCCTCGGCGCTGGCGCAGATCGACGAACAGAGCCGCTCCGCCGGTCATCAGTTCGCCGCGATCACCACAGCCACTCAAGAGCAAAGCAGCACTGCCACCATGCTCAGCAGCAATCTGCAAAGCATCGCCATGGCCAACAGTGAACAGCGCGAAGTGGTCTCCAATCTGGCCATTACGGCTGAAGAGCTGAATTCGCTGGCGGGTGAGTTGCGTAAAGAGGTTGATCGGTTTCGGTGAGGGGTAGCTTGCGTCAACTCTGATGTAAACATGCCAGTGCTTTGCACTGGCATGTTCTTTTCAGGTTTGAAAAACAGTGCTCGAAAATCTGTGGGAACGAGCGATTTCAGCCGTTTGCGCCGATGACCTTGTCCACATACTGCTCCATGAACCAGTCGGGCATGTCCTCGACGCGGTATTGCAAATCAGTGCCTTCCGTTATCTCAGCAAGGCAGACAGATTTTTCGCCTGAATTATCGAAAATGTAAGCCCGGTTGGACGTTGAAACCGCAGAGGGAAGAAGCTCCAGAGAACGCTTGTAGCGCTGACGGATCTTATCTTCCGGTACCGGATGCCCGCCATCATCGACCCGGTTCGCTACTCGGTTGATATTTATTTCTACCGACTCTGTGGCCACGAAATACAAATAGGTTCGATAACCTCTCTGCTGTGCAAGCTTCATGAAGCTGACCTTGTCCGGGGATGACATGACGGTTTCAAACGTAAAGCTTTCCATGCGATCCAGCAGTTTGTGGCGAATGAAATCCGAAATCACAGAGGAGTAATAGGAATTCATGTTGACCGCACGGAAATCTATTCGCTGGCCTTCAAGTGAGATAGTTTTAACCTGCTCCTGCAACCCGGCTTTTTCGATCAGCGGATGTGTATCAAGGAATTCATGCAGTTTGGCTGCCGTGGTGCAGAGGTTAAACGTCGTCAAGTCGAGAAACCCGGTTGCCTTGACGCTTTTCTCGATGTCATCTGCATTGACGTACGTGGCAATGAGGTTGGGAGCTATCTGATCCTTGATTGTGCTTTTCCCTGAGCCATTCGGACCAGCAAATATGCGCAATCTAGGCATCGGCAGCCAATCGCTTGACCGTGATTATCTGGCCGACTGTCACCTTGCGCCGAGGCTTGGCCTTGGCAACGACTCGACTCGCACCGTCCGCTTTCGTCTCAACCACGTTCGAGCCCTGGACCCTTAGGACGCTGTGCCCGGCGGCCAGCGCACGAATATAGGCAGCATAGGTCGCCCCAGCAGCCATTTCAGGGATATGGGCTTCAAGGTTCTGGATAGCTTTTTCCGAGAGCTCGCTTGTTTTGACTTTAGTCATGATGATCCCCAGCTTTCGTTGCGAAGCAACAGGCTTCTTGCGCGTAGTCTAGCCGTAAACCTGTCCTCCCAGCAGGTGTTGCGATTGCTTTCATCCGGAGAGCGTATGATTCATGCCCTATCACCCGCTCGCAGGCCGATATTGCAACGCCTCCGCCAGATGACCGCGATTGATCGCCTCCACCTGCTCCAGATCCGCCAGGGTCCGAGCCACTTTCAGCAGCCGATGCGCCGAGCGCAGTGACAGGGTCAAACGCTCGCAGGCGGTTTCCAGCCATGTCTCATCGACACTCGACAGCGCGCAATGTTTGCGCAGGGCCGGAAGGTCGAGGAATGCATTGGCGCAGCCCTGACGCCGATTCTGTCGGTCGCGAGCCTGTGCAACGATGGCGGCTGCACTGGCAGTAGTATCGCCAGTCTGCGGGCCGGGATTGAGCGAGGTGGTTTCGCGCGCAACCGTCAGGTGCAGATCGATGCGATCCAGCAGCGGGCCGGACAGTTTGTTGCGGTAGCGCTGCACCTGTTCTGTAGAGCAGCGGCAGCGGCCAGTCGGTTCACCCAGATAGCCACATGGGCATGGATTCATTGCCGCGACCAACTGAAAGCGCGCTGGAAACCGAACCCGATCCCGCGCCCGGGAAATCACGATATGGCCGGACTCAAGAGGCTCGCGCAGAACCTCCAGCACGCGCCGGTCGAATTCCGGCAACTCATCCAGAAACAAAACTCCGTGGTGAGCCAATGTGATCTCGCCCGGTTGCGGACGACTGCCACCGCCCACCAGCGCCGGCCCCGACGCGGAGTGATGCGGTTGTCGAAAAGGACGCTGCGGCCAACTGGTCAGCGGAACCTGGCTGGCGACCGATTGAATCGCTGCCACTTCCAGCGCTTCGTACTCATCCAGCGGCGGCAACAAACCGGGCAGTCGGCTGGCCAGCAGCGTCTTTCCTGTACCGGGCGGGCCACTGAACAGCAGGTTATGCGCGCCAGCCGCAGCCACCACCAATGCACGTTTGGCAGCCGTCTGCCCCTGCACTTCGCTGAGGTCGGGGTAAGGCTTGGATTGATGCAGCAACCCGCTGGACTGATACGGCGCAATCGGCGTGCGTCCATTGAAATGCGCCACCAGCTCGAGCAAATGATTGGCTGCAATGACCCGCAAACCCGACGCCAGACATGCTTCTTCGGCATTCACCGCAGGCACGATCAACGTGCGCTCCGCCGCACGCGCTGCCAATGCTGCGGGCAACACACCCTGGATCGGCCGAATGCCACCTGACAACGCCAGCTCGCCCAGACACTCGACATCCTGCAACGCCGTCAACGGTACCTGCCCGCTGGCCGCCAGCAGACCCAACGCAATGGCCAGATCAAACCGACCGCCGTCCTTGGGCAAATCGGCGGGTGCGAGATTGAGGGTGATACGCCGCGCCGGAAAATCCAGCCCGGAATTGAGAATGGCGCTGCGCACCCGGTCCTTGCTCTCCTTGACCGCGCCCTCGGGCAACCCCACCAGCGTCAGCGTGGGCAGGCCGTTGGCCAGATGCGCTTCGACAGTAACCGCCGGGGCTTCAACCCCGACCTGGGCACGACTATGGACAATGGCCAGCGACATGGATCATTCCTTGATATGAGCGACGGGGCGTTATCGTGCGTCATTCAAGGATTAAGGGCAGTTGGGGAATGGATACAGGGTGTTAACGGGAAGTGCTGAAAGGCTTCAAGTGCAATCTGTCCGCTGAGCTCAACATGCGTGGTTTTCGTTGAGCCCAGCACTGCGATCACCTCATGCTTTTTAACTCACAGGGCGCGTAACCGTCGCCACCACGAAGCCGTCTTTCCGCCGCCCTGACGTGATTGCTCCAACAGAATCTCCGGCATGTCACGCACGCGAATCCATGACTCGTCCTGCCAGTTCAACAAGCTCAACGACACACCCGGCCACTGCAGCAAGCCCAGCGTAGGACGCTGCGATTCAGGCGGCTGCTGCATGTCGCGCAAGGTTGACACAACGTGATGCTCCAGCCACTCGCGCAACGGTCCGTTGTGCGGCGCGTGATGGTAGACCAGCAGTGCATAAGCTCCCGACTCGCTCACCATCAACGTCTCTTGCGCTTCGCCGTAGCGTTGCAGGCACAAGGTCTTGCGCTGATCAGGGGCGAGCTTGCGTGCCCGGAATTCGTCGAGAAACATTCCCATGAGAATGCCCAGATCGCGAGCGCAGAACCAGGTCTGATCTTGCAGGCGGATGGCGTGCAGGTGGGCTTTGTGGCGGGTGAAGAGGGTGGGGATGTGGGGCGGGTTGACGTGCTTATCCATGAGGCAGAAATCCATTATGAAAATCGATTCCGCAACCTTTCCGTCGCCAAACGAATAGGTGGCGGCTGTGTGCAGGTTGGCGAACCGGTATGGATACCCGGCAGACCCGAAGGTCTCCCGCACACAGCTACCATAAAGCCTCGGCTTGGTCTGCCGAGGCTTGAAGGAGCAATGCTATAGGTCCATGACCGGATCGCCAAATCCGCTGGCTGAATGTTCAGCTGGTGGAGAGGTTACAGAGCTGAGGAGGGTGAAGCTGTCAGTGCATAATGTCAGGTGTTTGGGTACAGATCCGACGGAGCTGTAGGGAAAGTCCAGCCAACTGAAGGCTCGCCATGCAGGCGCAGGATTCATCGTTTGCGGCAGCCGTTCATAAGCCGGTAGCTTCCTGCAAATCGATGCAGTTCAGCAGCGGGTTGATTATTGCGCTCAGCAAGCAGATGGCTGGATCGGCCGGTGTGGCGATGCTACGCCGATTGCAGATGGACCATCGCGAAGCCATGCAGCACGCTGCGTACCCCGACTGAGGATGGCAAGCCTGTCGCTCTATAGCAGCGGGGCGATGATATCCCTGCCAATTACTGGTGCAGTTGCATTGCTCAATAAATCTTCTCGCAGTAGGTATGGTGATGGAAGCGCTGCAAATCGATGGTATTCCTGAATTCATTCTGGCTGCCCAGCTCGAACGCTTCACCGCCGCGTCTCTAAGGCTCGGGGACAGCTCCTCAGGTCGCCCTACAACTACAACGGCTTGCCAACGACTATGGCACCGATGAAGTCATGATTAACCTGATGATGCCTGGTGAGGCGGCAAGGTTGAACGCCATTGATCTCCTTGGCGCCGAGTTGAAATCGACGCCCCTGAAGCAATTCGAGCACGGGGGCGGACCGAAGACTGCGAATGTGTATCAGTGATCAAGACTCACTCTGTTGCGCTCCATGCCTCCCATCGCCGGGTTTGGAAGGTGGGGTTGCAGTGGTCATTCATGAGGGCTTGCCCCAGGCCTTGTACTCGATTCTGCTTCAGTGAGCTGGATAACCGAGGTGCGATAAAAACGAGCGGTGCGGTCCGGCTCTGACCAAGACAATGATCCGAATGTCAAAATGATCTATATAAAGTACTTAAATGGTCTTTGTGTTCTATATGGAGATCATTTTTTGACGAATTCATTGCGTTTCACTAGGCTGTCATCATGTCTGTACATGGTGACCCTCATGGCCCGTTCTTACTCATCCAACACGCTCGATGCGCTTAAAGTCATGGCTCAACTTATCCACCTTGCTCGCAAGAAAAAGGGGCTGACCGCCCAGGCTCTCGCAGACAAGGCGGGCGTATCGCGTGGCCTGATTCATCGCATTGAACGGGCCGATCCCAAGTGCGAAATAGGGGTGGTTTTTGAGCTGGCTTCGTTACTGGGCGTGCGTTTGTTTTCGGTCGACATTCCTCTTTCTGTACTGGGTGAGACGTTGGAGTCAAAGATTGCGGTCTTGCCTAAAGCGGTCAGAACAAACGCGCCGGTGGTAAGTAATGATTTCTAATCCTGATCAGTGCTTCGTTTGGGTGTGGCTCCCTGAAAAACTCGATCCTGTTGTGGCAGGGGTCCTGGCTCGTGACGAAAAGCGATTCGTGTTCCGCTATGGGCGTAGTTATCTGGAGCGCAAAGATGCCATTGCGCTCAGTTTGAAAGAGCTGCCCTTGGGGGCTGGTGTTCTGGAACCGATGGATAATATGACGTTGCCGAGCAGCATCCGAGATGGCTCTCCCGATGCATGGGGGCGACGGGTCATCATGAATCGCGTTTTTGGAAAGCAGAATGCGGACGGCCAGTACGCTGATCTGGACGAAATGACCTATCTGCTCGAGTCCGGGTCGGACAGGATTGGTGCTTTCGACTTCCAGGCATCTGCGACCGAATATGTACCTAGAGTGTCGCGAGCGGCAACGCTGGAAGAGCTCCTGGAGGCCGCATCTCTGGTCGAAAAGGGTATTGCGCTCACTCCTGAGCTTGACCAGGCCTTGAATCATGGAACGTCTATTGGCGGAGCGAGACCAAAGGCTTTGATCGAGGCTGCCGGAGCTAAATACGTAGCGAAATTTTCCGCATCCAACGACAGAGTCAATGTCGTTAAAAACGAATTCATTGCAATGCGCCTGGCTGAGAAATGCGGCATTGACGTAGCTCGCGTGGCGCTTGAGCAGGCATTGGGCAAGGATGTACTTTTGATCGAACGGTTTGATCGACAGCCACTGAATGGCGGTTGGTCGCGCAAAATCATGGCATCTGCGCTCACCTTGTTCGGTCTGGACGAAATGCTGGCGAGGTATTGCAGCTACGAGTTGCTTACTGACATCGTCCGGGCTGATTTCTTCGACCCCAAACATGATTTGAGAGAGCTATTTTCCCGACTGGTATTCAATATTCTGTGCAGTAACACCGATGATCATGGACGAAACCACGCTGCTTTCTTCGATGGGAAGTCATACAGGCTCACCCCGGCGTACGATATCTGTCCTCAAGTTCGAACCGGCACAGAGGCCAGTCAGGCAATGCGTATTCTGGGCGCCAATAATCAAAGTCGTCTGGCTGTTTGTCTGGAGGCTCGAACGAAGTTCTTGCTTGGGGAAGATGAAGCGTTGGCGATGATTGAGCATCAGATTCGCACGATCGGAAAAGAGTGGGCTGGCGTCTGCGATGAGGCGCAAATTTCTACCATTGATAAGACGGTTCTAAGATCGACCCAGATGCTTCACCCTTACGCATTCGATGGTCTTTCCGGCTCGGCCCTTTACCTCGAAGAGCTGGGTCGCGAAGTACGTAAAAGCCTTCACGGCTGATTCCTGCTCCCCTGGTTTCGCCTACGGACTTCAGCCCCCAGGCATCTTCACCCGAGCATACTGATCCTGACCAATCCACCCTATGAACGAACGGTTGTCGCCATCGACAAACTCAACCTTCGCCGCGCCATCCTTGAACGCCAGCACCCCAACCACATCACCCTTCACTATGTAAGCGCCACGAGTGGACCTGGCGTCCGGGGTTTTCTGCAGCCAGGCCTTGTCGGCCGTAACGGTCACCAGTCCGATCCATTTTTTGCTCGCGGTCCGGCTCAGGTCCAGTCCTGTCGAAATGTCCGGCATCAGCACGTTCATGCAGCCAGGATGTTGCTGGCCTTGTTCGATGGTCAGAACCACGCCATCGATGGACGGCTCCACGGTTCCCGGATAAACCCCATCGAGCCAGGAAGATACCGGGCTGGCTTTCCCTGACTCGACCTTGCCTTGCAGGTAGAACGCGCAACTGAACGTAGTGCCTGTACCGCGTTCTTCGGCATAAAACCCCTCGATTTGACCTTCGGGCGTGACAGCGAGCAACAGTTGCTCGTACTTGCCGGAGCGCAGCGTCAGGCCTTCGGCGAGAGCGGGTGTGCCAATGCATAGCGAGAGCGCTCCCGCGATCAGCCATCGGCAGGTGAAAAGTCGAGGTGTCATATTTACTTCCGGTGCCAGTGAGGGGGATTCCGTTCCTTCGATGGATTTGGAGGCTCATCGAATCTCGGCTTCAAAGGCGTCCTGGGTGTCGAGACTTGTTAAACAGTCCAAAGCCCGAGACCACCCTTGAAAGACAGGCGAGTGTAATCCCTCGTATGGCAGATGAAACAGCTCATCCCAAGTCACGATGCGAACTTTCTGAGCTCTGAAACGGTGTTCTCGTGAGATTGATGAAAAAGCGCACCTCGGCAGTTGATGCCGGGCGCTCTTTTCTGATGTGTCCCGACAGTTCCAGCCCGTCAGGCCGGAACCGGGGCGTGTTCAGCGATCAGCCGTTCACGCTTGGCCTCTGCCCAGAAATCGCCCGGGATAGCCACTTTCATGGACTGGACATTGCTGGCTATTTGTCCCGGTACGCGTGAGCCTGGCACGATGGCTGAAACCAGGGGGTGAGCCGCGGCAAACTGCAGGGCGGCGGTGCGCATGTCGATACCATGACGTGCGGCGATGGCCGCCAGTTTGGCGCGGCGTTCGACGGCAAAACGTGGCAAATCAGGTGAGAAGTTGAAGCGCTTGCCGCCGCCGAGGAAACCGTCATTGAGCGGTGTGCCAACCACTACGCTGGTGCCTTTTTTTGCCAGGGCGGGCAGCGTTCGTTCGAGCGCCTGATCGTGATCGATGATTGAGTACTGGCACGCCAGCAGGACGATGTCCGGCGTCGGATCGTCGCTTTCCACAGCGCGGACGGCGGCATCGGGGCGGTTGATGCCAAAGCCCCATGCTTTGATCAGGCCCTCGTCGCGCATCTTCTCCAGTTCGCGCATGGCGCCGGTGCGAGCAATCTCGTAGGCCGCTTCCCAGCCGCCTTGCAGTTCGGTGTTGTCCGGCGACAGGTCATGAATGTAAACCACGTCCAGCCGTGCGAGTCCGAGCCGTTGAAGGCTGTCTTCCACAGAGCGCCTTGCGCCTTCGGCGGTGTAGTCATAGCGGTACTCAAAAGGCGCCGGAGAGGTCCAGATCGAACTATCGCCAACCGGCTTCCCTGCAGCCTTGAGCACGCGCCCGACTTTGGTGGAGATCACGTAATCGTCGGGGTTTCGGTTGTGCAGGAAACGTCCAAGGCGATATTCGCTAAGACCGAAGCCGTAGAAAGGTGATGTATCAAACAGGCGCACCCCCGAATCCCAGGCGGACTGCAAAACGGCTGCGGCCTGTTCATCGCTGATGGGGGCGAAGATATTGCCGATCTGCGTGCCGCCCATGCCGAGGCGGTAAGGTGTCATGTAGCGAAGATTATGCTGAGACGGGTTAATTGGAAGGGTAGAACGCGTCACTTTCCCCTTGGTCGGCATTACGCTGCCGCGTTCGCCGGATGGTGGTGCACTGCTCAATGTCTGGGCACTGGCAGTCATCGGCAGGATTGTCGCTGCCAGCGCACTGCTCGCCGAAAGCCTGAGAAAGTCGCGTCGATCCATTGCAGGCTCCTTGCTTGAGGGTCTTTGGGAACAACCAGGAACCTCAAGATAGACGAGAGCTTTTGGGCAACGTGATCACAATCCGACTGTCTTTTTGCACAATCCTGCCGGGGCACTTGAGCGGATGGCGTGTTCTGCGCACACTGCGACTTTCCTCTTCGCAGAGTCGTCTTCATGAATCCATCCTTGACGTTTTCTGCATCCGGTCTTGATCGGAAAGGCGAGGGGCTGAGGCGACTCACTGAGCGGCTGACTGTGATAACCACGGGTAAAGAAGTCTGTCCCAGCGTGATCAAGGGGCTCACTTTCTACCGAATGGACGCGCCGGGGCTGCCGGATTATTGCGTCTACGAACCCTGTGTGGCGTTGATCGTTCAGGGCACCAAGCACACGGTTTTCGGGACCGAGGAAGTGGTGTCCGAGCCGGGCAGCTTTTTCGTGACATCCATTGATATTCCCACCACGGCCAAGGTGATACGCGCCAGCGCCGAGCGTCCCTATCTCTCGATCGTCTTGAAGCTCGACATGGCGTTGCTCCACGACATCGTTCAAAGCGTGCCGGAAGTCGACAGCACTATTCCGACCCGTTGTTACGCTGCGGGAGAAGCAACGGACGAGCTGATCGATGTGTTCGGTCGCCTTGTCGCCTTGCTGGATAGGCCGCAGGAAATTGCACTCATGGCGGATCTGGTCAAGCGAGAAGTCTGTCTTCGGCTGCTGCTCAGCGATGCAGGCTACTGGCTGCGCTGGATCGTCAGAGAAGGGTATCGTTCGCGAGGTATTGTGCGAGCCATCGACTGGCTCAAGCGAAACTACGCCGAGCCCTTGCGAATTGCCGAGCTTGCCGGGATGGCAGGTATGGCCAGTTCGACCCTGCACCACAATTTTCGGCAGCTCACCGGTACCAGCCCGTTGCAGTATCAGAAGACGCTGCGCCTGCATGCCGCCCGCAGTCTGATGCTAACCGAGCGGCTTGACGCGAATACGGCAGGGTTGCGGGTCGGCTATGAAAGTGTGTCGCAGTTCAGTCGCGAGTACGCCCGGCGTTTCGGGGCGCCGCCCTCACGCGATATAAGGCAGGCGCGGCAGTTTGGCGATCAGCCAGCACCTGTCTGAGGCTGATGAGTCACTCAGCCTTCTCACCCGGCCCCATTTTCTCTTCAAGCTCGGCCATTTTGGCCTCCAGCGCTTCCAGGCGGGCGCGGGTGCGGGCGAGGACGGCCATCTGGCTGTCGAACTCTTCGCGGCTGACCAGATCCAGTTTGCTGAAGCCGCTTTGCAGCAGGGTCTTGAACTGGGTTTCGAATTCGCTGCGGGGCACGGGGGTTTCGCCGTTGAAAAGGCGCGAGGCGTGGCCGCTGAGGGCGTCGAGGAAAGCTTTGGGCGCGAGCATGATGGTTTTCCTGAATCAGATGCACGGCAGTGTAGCACGCAGTGTCTATAGTCATTTCACAGGGGCGGCAGTGCGCGCTTATGGAGCAGGCGTGCGTGCACGTATGCACCAGCTTTGTGCGTTCTTATTGGCTGTGCCGGGCCTTGGCGGCCTTAATGAGGCCCAACGACCTGTATTTGATGAATATTCACGAGATGGCAAGCTTTCTGCTTAGTGGCTTGTGACCCATGCACTGATGCAGTCGCTGTGACGAATGCAGTGCGGCAGGCGGAGCGGGGAAGTGTTTCGTCAGAAGCGGTTTTCTGGCGTTGGTCTGGCCCGATCAGGCGACCGACGCGTTACAAAGCCAGACACTGCGCTTAGACTTGAGTCGGGTTTGTTTTCCTGGGGCAAGTCCACCAATTCGGGAGAAAGTTTTCATGAAGCTAGTCACTGCCATCATCAAGCCGTTCAAACTGGATGACGTCCGCGAGTCGTTGTCGGAAATCGGCGTGCAGGGCATCACCGTCACTGAAGTCAAAGGCTTCGGGCGTCAGAAGGGTCACACTGAGCTGTACCGCGGTGCTGAATACGTTGTCGACTTCCTTCCAAAAGTGAAGATCGATGTTGCCATCGATGACAAGGATCTGGATCGCGTCATCGAGGCCATAACCAAGGCCGCCAACACCGGCAAGATCGGTGACGGCAAGATTTTCGTGGTCAATCTGGAACAGGCCATCCGCATCCGTACCGGCGAAACCGATACCGACGCAATTTAAGCCGCCAAACCCCAACGCCCCAGGAGAAAACAATATGACTCTGCGTCAATTCGCAGGGCTAGGAGCCCTGTTGTCCCTTGCAGTACCTGGCCTGGCCCTGGCGGCTGATCCAGTGGCCGAGCCCGTGCTCAATTCCGGCGACACAGCCTGGATGTTGACGGCCACCGCTCTGGTCCTGTTCATGACCATTCCCGGCCTCGCCCTGTTCTACGGCGGCATGGTTCGCTCGAAAAACATCCTGTCCGTGATGATGCAGTGTTTTGCCATCACCGGCCTGATCAGCATCCTGTGGGTCGTTTACGGCTACAGCATCGCGTTTGACACCACCGGTATGGAAGCTGGCGTCGTCAACTTCAACTCCTTCTTCGGCGGCATGGGTAAAGCGTTCCTGGCGGGCATCACGCCATCGAGCATCACCGGCGCTGCGGCATTGTTCCCTGAGGCGGTGTTCGTCACCTTCCAGATGACCTTTGCAATCATCACGCCTGCCCTGATCGTCGGCGCCTTCGCAGAACGCATGAAGTTCTCCGCGATGCTGATCTTCATGGGTATCTGGTTCACTCTGGTCTACGCGCCAATCGCCCACATGGTCTGGGGCGGCGTCGGTGGCCTGATGTGGGACTGGGGCGTTCTGGACTTCGCTGGCGGCACCGTTGTGCACATCAACGCCGGTGTAGCCGGTCTGGTCGCCTGTCTGGTACTGGGCAAGCGTAAAGGCTTCCCGACCACCCCGATGGCTCCGCACAATCTGGGTTACACCCTGATCGGCGCAGCGATGCTGTGGGTAGGCTGGTTCGGCTTCAACGCAGGTTCTGCTGCTGCCGCCAACGGCACCGCCGGTATGGCGATGCTGGTCACTCAGATCGCGACCGCCGCTGCTGCACTGGGCTGGATGTTCGCCGAGTGGCTGACCCACGGCAAACCAAGCGCTCTGGGCATCGCCTCGGGTGTGGTTGCAGGTCTGGTAGCGGTAACGCCAGCAGCCGGCACCGTCGGCCCGATGGGTGCACTGATCATCGGTCTGGCGGCAGGCGTGATCTGCTTCTTCTGCGCCACCAGCCTGAAACGCAAGCTGGGCTACGACGACTCCCTGGACGCATTCGGCGTGCACGGAATCGGCGGTATCGTCGGCGCGATTCTGACCGGCGTCTTCGCAGCGCCAGCGCTGGGCGGCTTCGGCACGGTGACCGACATTGGCGCTCAGGTCTGGATTCAGTTCAAAGGCGTCGCGTTCACGGTCGTGTACACGGCCATCGTGACCTTCATCATCCTCAAGGTGCTGGACGCGGTCATGGGCCTGCGTGTCACCGAAGAAGAGGAGTCTGTCGGTCTGGACCTTGCGCAACACAACGAGCGTGGCTACAACTTGTAAAAGCCGCTGCGCTGAAAAAAGAATGCCCGGTTTTGCCGGGCATTTTTTTGTCTGACGTTTGCGGATAAACCGCGGATTTCCGCTGTCACTGATGTGCCCGCGTCAATGATCTCGGCAACATGACGCAGCGCTGGTAACGTTGTCACGACAGTCTTCGTTAACTTGCAGGGAAGCCGGTTTATTGCGCGCTTTGCTTTTTTCTCAGGCGAGTTAGAATGCGCGCCGAAGGTGCGGAGAACGGTATGTGGCATCAATCCGGAATTACCTTGCGGGCCAGGCCTCGCGGGTTCCATCTGGTCACTGACGAGATACTGGCAGGCTTGCCTCAGCTGCGGGATTGTCGAGTCGGTCTGCTGCACTTGTGGCTGCAACATACCTCGGCCTCGTTGACCGTCAACGAGAATGCCGATCCGGCAGTACGTCGTGACTTCGAACGTTTTTTCAACCGGCTGGTGCCCCAGGGCGTGGCCGGACATGAACATAACGATGAAGGGCCTGATGACTTGCCCGCGCACTTCAAGTCCAGTCTGCTGGGCTGCCAGTTGCTGTTGCCGGTTACGGCGGGGCGACTGGCGCTGGGCACCTGGCAAGGCGTTTACCTGGGCGAACATCGAGATGCTGGTGGTTCTCGTAACGTCCTGGCCACTCTTCAGGGTGAATGGATATAACCGCTGGGGTCAGTGGTTATTGAATTTTTTCCGACAGCCTTAGACTCTTGGGGCTGCTGGGCTATAACTAATCTGCTTTCGCAAGTCATGAGGTACAACATGAGCGACGACGACAACGACAACGACGATCTGGTAGACGACCTGGAAGGCGAGGACGACGGCGAGGAGCTTGCCGCTGCTCCCGAAGACGACGTTGCCGAGGTGGATGATGCCGAGCCTTCGGCACCGGCTGCCAAAGGCAAGGCCAAGGCTGCAGTTTCGGTCGACGAGCTGCCCAGCGTAGAAGCCAAGAACAAGGAGCGTGATGCTCTTGCCCGTGCCATGGAAGAATTCCTGGCGCGTGGTGGCAAGGTGCAGGAAGTGGAGGCCAACGTGGTCGCCGATCCGCCCAAGAAGCCTGACAACAAATACGGCAGCCGCCCTATCTAAGGCAGCAGATGTCGTATGAGAACAAGCCCGCCGTCGCTGCGGGCTTTTTCTTGGCTGCGTTTTGAGAGGCGCCTGACTTCAGGCCCAGCGGGCCAGCACTTCGGGTAATTGCGACAGGTTGTGAATTTCCGCGTCCGGCAGCCGGTCGGCATCCCAGACCTTGCCTTGCGGGTTGTACCAGATCGCCCGCATGCCTGCGCGCTGAGCGCCGGCGATGTCGTCACTCGGATGATCGCCGACATGCACGGCGGCACTGGCGTCCACGTTGCCGCGTCTCAGAGCCTCCAGGAATGGCGCCGGATCCGGTTTGCCGATGCCCAGGTCTTCTGCGCACAGCGCAAAGGAAAAGTAATCGGCCAGGCCCAGTCGGCGCACATCGGCATTGCCGTTGGTGATCACGCCGAGCGTGAAGGTTTTGGCGAGAATTTCCAGGGTCGGCTGCACGTCCGGGAATATCTGTACCTGATGACGCCCTTTCAGGAAAACCTCGAAGCTCTGGTCGGCCAGATCCTGTGCCTCGTCCTCTTCATAACCGGCGTCTTCCAGTGCATGGAAAAGCACCCGGCGACGCAGGGCGCTGATCCTGTGTCTGAACGACGGATCGGCCTCAACGAGTCGCGAGCGGATTTCCCACAGATGCTCCACCGGCACAGAGCCAAGCCTGGGTGCGTGTTCGGCCAGCCAGTCGCGCAATAACACTTCGGCGCCAGCAATGGCAGGCGCGCAGTCCCAAAGTGTGTCGTCGAGGTCGAACGTCACCAGCTTAATCATCTACAGATCCTTTGCGTTTGGCGCGAGGGTGAGCGCTGTCATAAACAGTAGCCAAATGCTGGAAGTCCAGGTGGGTATATATCTGCGTGGTCTTGATGTCGGCATGGCCCAGCAGCTCCTGCACGGCACGCAGGTCCTGTGAGGATTCAAGCAGATGGCTGGCGAAAGAGTGGCGCAGCATGTGCGGATGCAGGTTCTGCCCCAGCTCACGCTCGCCGAAGGCCTTGACCCGGCTTTGCACGGCACGAGGCCCCAGACGTGTGCCCCTATGGCTGATGAACACGGCGTCGTCCTGCGGATTGGCCAGCGCCCGCAGCGGCAGCCAGGCTTCCAGCGCCTGACGGGCCTTGCTGCCAACAGGCAGTACGCGAGTCTTGCTGCCCTTGCCCAGTACCTGCACCAGACCGTCGCGAAGATCGAGCTGGTCCAGATTCAGTCCGGTCAGTTCGGACAGGCGCAGGCCCGAGGAATACAGCAGTTCCAGAATGGCCTGATCGCGACGGGCCATAAAGTCATCTTCGACCGCGCCGTCCAGCAGCTGCGAGGTTCGGTCGGTGTCCAGCGTCTTGGGCAGGCGGCGCTCGCCCTTGGGTGGCGACAGGCCGTTTGCCGGATCGTGCTGGCACACGCCTTCGCGGTTAAGGTACTTGTAGAAACCACGCACGGCCGAAAGCATGCGTGCGAGGCTGCGCGAGGACTGGCCCTGCTGATGCTGGCGGGCCGTGAAGCTGCGCAAGTGCTGAATGTCCAGCGCGGTCCAGCTGGGCAGCTGGTTTTTCTTGCAGAACGCCAGCACCTTGTCCAGATCGCGTCGGTAGGCTTCCAGCGTGTGGGGCGACACCTGCCGCTCACTGCGCAGGTGCATGCAGTAGGCGTCCAGATGCTGTTCCATGGCTAGCGGACCGAACGCAGCGAGTGGGCGAAGCGTGGCAGCAGGCGGCTCAGCACGTCGGCGATGTAGCTGAGGAACAGGGTGCCGACCGAGCTTTTGTAATGCTGCGGGTCGCGGCTGCCGATGGCCAGCACGCCATGCAGGCCGAGGTGATTCAGGCTGGCGATGGCGGTCGAACCGACTTCCTTGCCTTGCTCTGCACCGAACAGAAACGCCAGCTCATGCTCACGCAGAGCACCACACACGACCTTTTCGCCGATCAGCCCGCCGATGGTCTTCTGCGCTTCTGCGCTGCTGACCCAGCGCCCGACCTGCATGGGGGTGTCGCTGAACAGGATCAGGCTGACGTAGGGGACCTGAAAGTCCTGACGCAGGCTGTCTTCCACGGCGATGACGATCTCATCCAGGCTGGTGGCATCCATCAACGCCAGATTCAGGCGACGGGTTTTCTCGAATAGCCGGTCGTTGTCGCGCGCCACATCCATCAGTTGCGAAAGGCGATGGCGCATCTCGATGTTGCGCTCGCGCAGCAGCTTGAGTTGGCGCTCGACCAGCGAAACCGTGTCGCCACGCTGGTGCGGAATGCGCATCGACACCAACAGCTCGTCGTGCTCGGCGAAGAAGTCCGGATGCTGCAGCAGAAAGGCGATGACCGCCTCTGCTTCAAGATTTGGCGCTGCGCTATCGGCAGGCGATTCGCTGGGGGTGCCGGTTGAAGCCGGAGGCTGATCGGTCATCACATATGCTCACTCAAAGACGAACCTGGCCTTCGTAAACCCTGACGGCCGGGCCAGTCATCATCACAGGATGCCCCGGGCCTGCCCATTCAATGGACAGCCGCCCGCCGGGCAAGTCGATCAGCAATGGCGACATCATCCAGCCCTGGGTGATGGCGGCCACTGCCGCTGCGCAAGCGCCGGTACCGCACGCCTGTGTTTCCCCGGCACCGCGCTCCCAGACACGCAACTGCGCGCGCTGACGATCCACAATGTGCAGGAACCCGACATTGACCCGAGCCGGAAAGCGCGGGTGATGCTCGATCTTCGGGCCCAGTTCGTGAACCGGGGCGTTGTTGATGTCATCCACCCGCAGTACCGCATGCGGATTGCCCATCGAAACAGCGGCGAGCTCAACGCTCTGTCCGTCCACATCAATGGTGTAGCTGGCGGCCTGGGCGGGCGCCTGAAACGGAATTTCATCCGGGACCAGGCGTGGCGGACCCATGTTGACGCTGATCTGGCCGTCGCTGCGGATATCCAGTTCGATGATGCCGCTTTTCGTCTCGACGCGGATCTGCTTCTTGGCCGTCAGACGCTTGTCGAGCACGAAACGGGCGAAGCAGCGCGCACCGTTGCCGCACTGTTCGACTTCCGAACCATCGGAATTGAAAATGCGGTAGCGAAAGTCTACATCCGGGTTGTTCGGCGCTTCGACCAGCAGCAGCTGATCGAAACCGACACCGGTGTGCCTGTCGCCCCACTGTTTGGCGTGCTTGGGCAGAATATGCGCGTGCTGACTCACCAGGTCCAGGACCATGAAGTCGTTACCCAGCCCGTGCATTTTGGTAAAACGCAGCAGCATGGGGTTACTCCGGCAGCAGGCTTTCGCCAGCGAACAGCTCAGCCACGGTTTCGCGACGACGCACTTCAAAGACCTGCGTATCGTCCACCAGTACTTCGGCAGCACGACCGCGCGTGTTGTAGTTCGAACTCATGACGAAACCATACGCGCCTGCCGAATGTACGGCCAGCAGATCAGCTTCGGCCAGCGCCAGCTCGCGGCCCTTGGCCAGGAAGTCGCCGGTTTCGCAGATGGGTCCGACGATGTCATACGGGCGTGCGGCGCCGTCGCGCGGGCGCACAGCCGTGACGTCCATCCAGGCCTGATACAGCGCCGGGCGAATCAGGTCGTTCATGGCCGCATCGACGATGGCGAAGTCCTTGTGCTCGGTGTGCTTGAGGTATTCGACGCGGGTCAGCAGCACGCCTGCGTTGGCAACAATGAAGCGCCCCGGCTCGAACATCAGGCCCAGATCACGCCCGGCCAGACGTTCGCGCACGGTCTTGATGTAATCCGCCACCAGCGGTGGCTCTTCATCGCGATAGCGAACGCCCACGCCGCCACCCAGATCGATGTGGTGCAGGTGAATGCCGCAATCGCCCAGGCGATCGACCAGATCCAGCAGGCGATCCAGTGCGTCGATGAAAGGCTCGAGCGTGGTCAGCTGTGAGCCGATGTGGCAATCGACGCCGATCACTTCAAGGTTCGGCAACTGCGAGGCGCGCACGTAAACGTCTTCAGCGTCTGCAATGGCGATGCCGAACTTGTTTTCCTTGAGGCCGGTGGAAATGTACGGATGAGTGCCCGCATCGACATCCGGGTTCACGCGCAGGGAAATCGGCGCACGGACATTGAGCTCGGCCGCAACGCTCTGCAGACGCTCGAGCTCGTCGGTGGACTCGACGTTGAAACAGTGGACGCCGACTTCCAGCGCGCGACGCATATCTTCACGGGACTTGCCAACGCCGGAAAATACGATCTTCTCGGCCTTGCCGCCCGCCGCCAGAACACGCTCCAGTTCGCCACGCGAGACGATGTCGAAGCCTGCGCCGAGGCGGGCCAGAACATTGAGCACGCCCAGGTTGGAGTTGGCCTTGACCGCAAAGCAGACCAGATGCGGCATGCCGTCCAGAGCGTCGGTATAGGCGCGATACTGCGCTTCGATGTGAGCGCGGGAGTAGACATAGGTCGGCGTGCCGAAGCGTTCGGCAATGGCAGACAAAGCTACACCTTCCGCGAACAGCTCACCGTCGCGGTAGTTGAAGGCGTCCATGGGATTCCCTTAAAGATGCTTGTGCGACGAGTGCGATTTGGCTTGTTCATCGGGAGACTTGGTGTCATCCGGCAGGTACAACGGGCCTTTTTGACCGCAGGCCGTAACAAGACAAGCCACCGCGACGAGCGCAGCAAGCGAAGAGATCAGGCGCTTCATGGCGAAATCCTTTGTAAAAGCATTAATTGCGCCCGAGTATACCCACCACCCGGCGGCTTGCCTATGTGATGCTCCTCCCGTCCGGCGGGGTTTGGACGCGATTGTGCGGGCAATGGCCGGTTACGCCGGATTATTGCGTCAGGCTGCTGTCAATGACGGGTATGCTTTGCATTTGGCGGGTGGCGTCCGTATCTTGCCCCACTGCGCTTTCAGTAGACACTTTCGAGGTTCCCGCAATGAGTTTGACCGAAGCCCGCTTCCATGATCTGGTCGATGCCACCCAGCAAAATCTGGAAGATGTGTTCGATGAGAGTGGTCTGGACGTGGACCTTGAAAACTCGGCCGGTGTGTTGACCGTCAAGTTCGAAAACGGCTCCCAGCTGATCTTCAGTCGCCAGGAACCGCTGCGTCAGCTCTGGCTGGCAGCGCGCTCCGGCGGTTTCCACTTCGATTACGACGAAGTCGAAAGTCGCTGGGTCTGCGACACCAGCGATGAACTGCTGAGCGAGATGCTTGCGCGTATGACGCTTGATCAGGCCGGCATCGAGCTGGACTTCGACGAGATCTGATCGTGAGCCAGAATTCTCAGCCTGCCGCCGTCAGGCCGCCCAAGCCATTGTTCAGCAATGTCAGCCCGGCCGTGCCATCGCCCTGCATCAGCACCTGTCGGCTGGATGAGCAAAAGGTCTGTCTGGGATGCTTTCGCCATGTCGAGGACATCCGCGAATGGCGCTCGGCCGATGATGACCGCCGCCGCCAGATCCGTCACCAGGCCGATCAGCGCCGGGCGCACGCCGAGTCGGGCCAGGCTGCGGGCTGACGACTCGTCGGGTTGTGTATTTATTAGGCTGTGTTAGTGTCAGAACCTGCTTCTCTTGAAGAGAGGCCCACCAAAACCCCGCCCAGCCCGGCGGGGTTTTGCTTTTATAACGCGTGGAAAAAGGAGTCTGCCCAGATCATGAACACTGCCCCTTCACTCATCCTCACCCGGCTTGACGTACAGCGTCTTGAAAGCCTGATCGACAGTCAGGACGATTCCATGCCGGGTATTCAGGCGCTACAGGCCGAGCTGGACCGAGCCGAGCAGGTGGTCGGTCACGATGAAGTGCCGAAAGGCGTGGTGACCATGAATTCCCGCGTGCACTGCCGCGAAGAGAGCAGCGGCAAGGACTATCACCTCACGCTGGTCTATCCGAAGGATGCAGGCGTCGAAGGCACGGTTTCAGTGCTGGCCCCGATGGGTTCGGCGTTGCTCGGCCTGCAGGTCGGCCAGCACATCGACTGGCCCGCGCCGGGCGGCAAGACCCTGAAGCTCACCCTGCTCGCGGTCGAATACCAGCCGGAAGCAGCGGGCGAGTATCAGTAAGCCGCCTCCCACAGTCTGTTATCTGATCGTGCCAATGCTCCGCGTTGGCATGCAGCCCGGGACGCTCCGCGTCCCATTGGGTCGGCTTACGCAGAACGTGATGAGCGACCGGACTCAATAGCCTTTGCCTCATGCCTTATCCATCGCCTCGTTGAGCAGCTTTTCCAGTTCGGCCTTGTGGCGCAGGAACAGGATGCTCTGACCGTGCCCGTCATCGAGCAGGCCTGACAAGTCGAGGTCGGTGATGTAGCAGCGGTAGCGCTTGGGTTCCAGGCGCTTGCCCAGAATCTGCATGGCCACCGCCTCGTACAGCTGATCGCCATATTCCAGTTCGGAAAACTCGCGGTTGTCGCAGTACAGCGTGACGTTGATCTGCCCCGGCGAGGTTTCTTCAATGATCGCCTGCACGTCGTAAAACGGCTTGTCCGCCGCAGTGGGCGCCGGACGCGGTTCAATGCGGCGGGCACGGGAGTTGCCGGACGGCATGACCTGGTAATAGAGCGTTTCGAGCATGACCGGCTCGCTGGGATCGTCCAGTGGCAACGACGCCCCCCGGCGGTAAACCAGCGAGTGGAAGAAACGCTGCAGCGGCATCAGCAGGCTTTGTTCATCGTGATAAGGCAGGCGCTGGTGCCAGAGTGAATTGTGCTCGTCCAGCACATACAGGTCCGCTTCGGCCTCGTTGATCCGGTAAAACACCTGAATGCATTCCGGCTGCCCGAACGGCAGGATCAGCGCCAGGTCATGCTCGTCCAGCGCATGCGGGTCCAGATGCAGCGGGCTGTAACGCGGCAGTTCTTCGCCCAGGTACTTGAACAGCCCTGGCAGACTGTTGACCACCACATGACCAACCCGGCCCGGCACCATTTCCAGTACGTGATATTGCTGCTGCACCTGAATCAGGTAGCGGTGATTGAGCTGCCGGGCGAGCAGCAGGCGCGCAGTGCTGACCAGCTCTTCGACGCGCTGCGCAATGGCCGGGGCGCGGTTGTGGCAGAAGCAGCGCACATGAATCTTCGGCTGACTCGCGCCTTGCGGCAGGCTGCCCAGCAACTCGCTCAGACAGTCGAGCAACGCGTGAGGACCGTCGTAACGGCTGACCAGCGTTTCATTCCAGGTATTGAGCGTGATCTGATCCAGGGTCAGTACCAGGTTTTCGCGTACGCCCGCGTAACTGAGTGAGTCAGTACGCTCGGTGGTCATGAGAATGTTCAGGTCGCGGTGATGCCTGAGCGGATCGACACCAACATTGACCAGCAACAGTATTTCCCTGGGTTCGCTGGGCTGAAGCAGGGCTTCATCGCTGACGTCGGGCAGCGGCAGCTCGATGGTCTGCTGCAGGGCACCGAGCAGGTTGAACAGCTCGAATTCGCTCAGATCACTGGTGCCGGGGTGCAGCGCCAGGCGGGTGGAGGTGTCGATCACGTTGTTGCGGTGACACCACGCCAGCAGCTCAAGCAGTTCGCGGCTGCGCTTGATCGGCGAGAAGTTGGCCAGTTCGTGGATGCCGAGATTGCCGTTGTACAGCGCCCATTGATGTTTGCCGGGTTCGCGTTTGTCGGGCGAGTGCACCAGCGTCAGCGTGTCCTCGGCCAGGTCCGGCGCAATCCCCGGATTGATGAACTCAACCTTGCCGGCCTTGCGCTCGAAAGCGGCGTACAGGCGGCGGCCCAGAATCGTCAGGTCACGTGCATCGAGAGCTTCTGCGGTGCTTTGCAGCCGGGCGAACTGAGTCTGGAAGCGGTAGCTGTAATTCAGCTCGTTGACCAGCGCGCGCCGCTCATGCGCCACCTGACGCACCTTCCACTGGCTGCGGCTGTCGAGCAGCGCCAGTTGACGGTCATCCCAGCCCCATTCGCGGGTCAGGCGCTCCATCAACTGACGCTGCCAGCTGTTGCTGCGCTGGCGGGCGGGACCTGTGAGTTTCTTGTTGACCTTCAGGTACAGACTGCGCCGGACCAGCTCCAGGCGTTCGGTTTCCTTGCGGGCCAGCAGGTGCTCTTCGATGCGGCGATACACGACCATGTAAGGGTCGAGCTCGTCCAGGTCCAGCTGATTGGCAAACACCGCCTGCTTGAAGCGCAGGCTCAGGCACTGAACGGCAGGATGCTCGCTGGAGTACACCTCGATCAGCAGCAGCTTGAGCACTGACTTGTAGGGTGATTCGATGCCTTTGAACAACTGCCACAGGCCCGCACCGACGAACTCCGCAGGCGGGATCTGCGCCATCGGGCCAAGGTCGATGACCTCGTCTGCGCGGATGAAGCGTTTGGACAGCAGCGTGTGGGTGTAGTCCTCGTAACCCTGCTCTTCATAGACAGGCACCAGCCACCACATCGGTGTGCGCCCGGCGAGCCAGATGGCGGTGCGATAGAACTCGTCCAGCAACAGGTAGTGCTGGGTCGTGCCGCAATCGTCGGAGCTGAGTTGCGTGTCGCGATCGCCAACCTTGAAGCGCTGAGGGTCAATCAGAAAGAAGTGAGCTTCCGCGCCCATGGTCGCGGCCCAGGCTTCGAGTGCCTGACATTTCTTGCGCAGCTCGGCGATGGCTTCTTCTTCAAGCGCGCTGTCATGACAGACCCACACATCCATGTCGCTCTGTTCGGCCTGAGCCAGCGTGCCGAGACTGCCCATCAGAAACAGGCCATGAATGGGCTGCGGCGGATTGCCGTGACGGACCTTGTAGGAGAACGAACGTGTGAGCCGCTGCGCTTCTGCCAGCGCCAGTGCATCGGGCTCGTAATGAGACACGCCGGCGGGCGTGCTGCTGGAGACGTATCCCGGCAACAACGGATGGTTCACATGAAAGAACAGCGGCAACAGGGTCAGCACGGTCTGCTGGCGGGTCGACATTCCTTCCATGGCACGGGCATACCGCCCGTCATTGAGAGTCAGGAAGCGGTTACGCAACTGGCTGAGGACCTTGCGGTCGATCCCCTCATCCAGGTCGGGGCGAATTTCAAGATTACGCGTCATCGCAACTCAAGGCATCTGGCCTGTGGCAGGCGTGGATTTACTGAGCAAGATGGCGAAGAAGGTTTGCAGCCGAAAGAATGCAGGTTCGGTCGGGTTGTTATTCTGGCGCCAATTTTCTATATCGACCGTGACCGCAATAAATAAAGGGCTTGTCGCGCAGTTTTTGCGCGCAAGCCCTCAGGGCACTCAGGCCGCTTCTCGGGATACGTTCAGAATGGTCAGCAACGATTGGGCGTGCTCGGCAGCTTCAAGGCCCAGGCTCGTGAGATAGCCGCCATCGACCTGGGTCGTCAGTCCTTTTTCAAAGAGTCTTTTGGCAGCTGCAATGGCTGTCGGGGCCGCCACGTGGTGGACTTTGAGGCCTTCCTGGGTATTGCCCAGGTTGAACAGTGCAAGGATTTCCAGTTCGGCAACCAACTCAGGGGTATACGACATAGGTGCTCCAGACTTTTTGTAGTAGTACGACCTCGCAGGCTGCGGGTGTGCTCTGGAATCGACATGTCCGTGCTGCGCTGTCGGTTCTGGATGACCGCTAAAGCCGGCTTGGCGTGAGAGCCCCGGAGGATTTAGCGGCAGCGGGGCTTTTGCAGTGTAGTCCAGCGTCTGGAAACTTTGCAGCATATATCTGAAGGCTTTTTATCCGGTCGACCGGTTATTTTTCTGGTGGCAATTCCGGCAGTGCGCGCAGGGCGGCTTCGTACCATTCGGCATCGAACGGGCGGTCCTGCTCCAGCAATGCGTCGATCTCGATGGCCAGTACATGGGCCATCATTTCGAGAATGTCGTCGCGCTCATAACCCACCAGCGTCAGCTTGTTGAGCGTGGCTTTGGCCGCAGGCGGATTGTCGGCCTCGATCTGGTTTTCGATGGCTTCGATCAAGGTCGAAGCAGCGAATTCTTCTTCATCATTGTCGATGGCGTCGGTCATGGTCATTCCTCGGGTAAGGCGCGCAGTCTAACCGGATTCTTTCGAGGGGGCATTCGTAAGGCCAGGGGAAGATAGGCGTAGGAAGCGTCTTGTAACTATCCGTATTTGATATAAATCATTGATTCATAAAGATAAATCTATAGGGTTTCACGCATCTGCAATGGGCAGTCGACAGTCAGGTCAAGGAGACCAGCATGCTGAAACTATACGGATTTGCCTCAAGCAATTATTTCAATATGGTCAAGCTGGCGCTGCTGGAGAAGCAGCTGCCGTTTCAGGAAGTGCCGCTGTTTGGCTGCCAGAACCCCGAAGTGCTCGCCGTCAGTGCGCGCGGCAAGGTCCCGGTGCTGGGAACGCCGGATGGCTTCATCAGCGAGACGGACGTCATCCTGCGTTACATCGAAGAGACCTGTCCGGACCGGCCGTTACTGCCTGCCGACCCTTTCGCGCGGGCTCAGGTCTGGACCATCGCCAAGGAAATCGAACTCTACATCGAGTTGCCTGCGCGGGTCTGCTACGCCGAAGTGATATTCGGTGGCAGGCCCACACCGCCGGACCTGAAGGCCAAGGCGCGTCGCGACCTGATCAAGGGCATTGCCGCACTGGCCCAGCGTGCGAGCTTTGCGCCTTACGTAGCGGGCGAGCGATTCAGCGTGGCGGATGTGTATTTTCTGTACAGCATCGACCTGGCCCAGCAGGTGGGCGAGCGATTGTTCGATCTGGACTTTCTGGGCGACATGCCGAAAGCGCAAGCCTTGCTGGAGCGGCTGGCATTGAATCCGAATGTGCAGAGAGTGGCGGCAGACAAAGAAGCGGACTGGCCGACGTTCATGGCGCGGGTGAGGCCGGTGGGGCTGTAGGCAGGGTAAGAACCTTATCGTTCCCATGCTCCTGCGCTCAGCGTTATACATAAGTCCGCCTCAACACTGATCGTGCCCATCGCTCCGCGTGAGCATGCCTCCCGTGACGCTCCGCGTCACAAATGGCACAGATTGCGGACTCAGCGAGCCGAGCGCATGACGTGGGTAACGCTGGAACTTGGCCACGCATCTGCGCCACATTCAAGTGCGGACGCGGAGCGTCCTGAGCGGCATTCCCACGCGGAGCGTAGGAACGATCAGCGTGATCTCAAGCACGCCGATCATGCCCAGCTTGTGCCCCGGGTTATACCCGAGTCTTGCTGCGACCACGGGGTATGCATTCAGTCAGTCACTTTCGTTTAGGCCCCCGTTTTTCGCGTCTTTCGGACTTGTGTATAACGGTGAGCGCATAGCATGGCCTTGATCAGCGATCAACGACCCGCCAGCAGCTCCTGTCCGCGCACCACGGCAGCGCGGACCTGTCCGGGGGCAGTGCCGCCGATATGGTCGCGTGCATTCACCGAGCCTTCCAGGGTCAGTACGGCGAACACGTCCTGTTCGATCTGATCGCTGAACTGACGCAGTTCGTCCAGGCTCATCTCAGCCAGGTCCTTGCCGGTATCGACGCCATACTTCACGGCATGGCCAACGATCTCGTGGCAATCACGGAACGGCAGGCCACGGCGCACCAGGTAGTCGGCCAGGTCGGTTGCGGTCGAGAAGCCGCGCAGGGCCGCTTCGCGCATGATGGCGTGTTTCGGCTTGATCGCCGGGATCATGTCGGCAAATGCACGCAGCGAGTCGCGCAAGGTGTCGGCTGCGTCGAACAGCGGCTCCTTGTCTTCCTGATTGTCCTTGTTGTAAGCCAGAGGCTGGCCTTTCATCAGGGTCAGCAGGCCCATCAGGGCGCCAAATACGCGGCCGCTCTTGCCGCGTACCAGCTCTGGAACATCCGGATTCTTCTTCTGCGGCATGATCGAGCTGCCAGTGCAGAAACGATCCGGCAAGTCGATGAACTGGAACTGCGCGCTGGTCCACAGCACCAGCTCTTCGGAGAAACGCGACAAGTGCATCATCGCCACGGAGGCTGCAGCACAGAATTCGATGGCGAAATCGCGGTCCGACACGCCGTCCAGCGAGTTGCCGCCCACAGCATCGAAACCCAGCAGCTTGCAGGTCAGCTCACGGTCGATCGGGTAGGTGGTGCCTGCCAGCGCAGCGCTGCCCAGCGGCATGCGGTTCAGACGCTTGCGGCAGTCAACCAGACGTTCGTAGTCACGGCTGAGCATTTCGAACCAGGCCAGCATATGGTGACCGAACGTGACCGGCTGTGCGGTCTGCAAATGGGTGAAGCCCGGCATGATGGTGTCGGCTTCACGCTCGGCCTGACCCAGCAGGCCCTGCTGCAGGCGAGTGATCTCGCTCAGGATCAGGTCGATTTCGTCACGCAGCCACAGGCGAATGTCCGTGGCCACCTGATCGTTGCGGCTGCGACCGGTGTGCAGTTTCTTGCCGGTGATGCCGATGCGGTCGGTCAGGCGCGCTTCGATGTTCATGTGCACGTCTTCCAGATCGACGCGCCAGTCGAAAGTCCCTGCCTCGATCTCGGTCTGAATGGTCTTCAGGCCATCGATGATCGTGTCGCGCTCGGCGTCAGTCAGAACGCCTACCTTGGCCAGCATCGTGGCGTGGGCAATGGAGCCCATGATGTCGTGGCGATACAGGCGCTGGTCGAAGGTGACGGAGGCAGTGAAGCGCGCGACGAACGCGTCGACGGGTTCACTGAAGCGGCCGCCCCAGGACTGATTGGTCTTGTCGGTGCTCATGGATTCGCTCGTTGCTCTACGGAAAGTGGCGTGCCCGATACGTGGCACAAAGGCGGTTGCGATGATAACAGGGTTGACACTTTTTTATTTTCGGATGGCTTGCCGCTGGCCCTGCCAGAGCCGAGACTGAGCCGATGCGAGATCATCCTGTAAAGCGTGACACCGGGCGCGCGCCCGGCAAAGAATTCTTCCTGCCCGAATTGTGCCTGCCGCAGGCCCTGCTCGTGCTCGTGGTGCTGGCCGAGCTGTTGGTACTGGTTCTGGTGCTGGTCGAGCCGATGCGCACGGGGTTCGATTGGGTGCGACTGGCACTGATGTCGTTGTTCGTGCAATGGATCGTGCTGCTGTCCGCCGCGTTGCTGTGCGGCCTGCGGCCCTGGCTGGCACGTCTCTCGCCAGGACTTGCGGGTCTGCTCGGTTGTCTGCTGGTGGTCGGTCTGACGCTGCTGTGCACGGCGGTCACCGACGTGTGTCAGCTCACCGGCAGGATCACGGTGGGCGGGATGGTGGATCGGTACATTCGCTATTCGATGATTGCGCTGATCATGTCAGCCCTGATGTTGCGCTACTTTTATCTGCAGAGTCAGTGGCGCAAGCAGC
Organism: Pseudomonas sp. AC016; assembly: GCF_979253365.1. Classification (NCBI taxonomy): domain Bacteria; kingdom Pseudomonadati; phylum Pseudomonadota; class Gammaproteobacteria; order Pseudomonadales; family Pseudomonadaceae; genus Pseudomonas; species Pseudomonas sp. AC016. The sequence continues at coordinate 3,039,870 of NZ_CEEDCC010000001.1, read as the reverse complement.
AGCAGGGCGAGCTCCAGGCCAGGATCGAATCGTTGCAGGCGCGTATCCGGCCGCACTTTCTGTTCAATACGCTCAACAGCATCGCGAGTCTGGTGGCCAGCAATCCGGTCAAGGCCGAGCAGGCGGTACTGGATCTTTCCGACCTTTTTCGCGCCAGTCTGGCCAAGCCCGGCAGCCTTGTGACGTGGAGCGAGGAGCTGGCTTTGGCAAAACGATATTTATCGATTGAGCAATATCGTCTCGGCGAGCGTCTACAGTTGGACTGGAGGGTGAGCGCAATTCCTGATGACTTGCCGATTCCCCAGCTAACCTTGCAGCCATTACTTGAAAACGCTTTGATCTATGGCATTGCCCCGCGAGTCGAAGGGGGTGTAGTAACAGTCGAAGCAGACTATAGCGAGGGAGAGTTCATATTGCGTGTCAGCAATCCCTATGAAGAAGTTGCCACTCGGCAGACTTCCAACGGTACTCAACAGGCCCTGACGAATATCGGTGCGCGCATTACGGCACTTTTTGGCCCGTACGCCAGTCTGAGCGTGGAGCGCCGTGACGGTCGTCACTACACCTGTCTACGCTATCCTTGTGCGAGACTCACGCAGGAAGCCAGAGCTATATGAATGTCCTGATCGTTGATGACGAACCCCTGGCCCGCGAGCGACTGAGCCGATTGGTCGGCGAACTCGAGGGTTACCGGGTACTAGAACCCAGCGCCACAAATGGTGATGAAGCATTGGCGCTGATCGATAATCTCAAGCCGGATGTCGTGCTGCTGGACATCCGTATGCCAGGTATGGACGGCTTGCAGGTCGCTGCCAGACTGTGCGAGCGCGAAGCGCCTCCCGCCGTGGTTTTCTGCACCGCACACGACGAGTTCGCGCTGGATGCGTTCCAGGTCAGCGCTGTCGGTTACCTGGTAAAACCTGTGCGTCCCGAGCATCTTATCGAGGCGTTGAGAAAGGCCGAGCGGCCCAATCGCGTGCAACTGGCCGCCATGACCCGACCCGCAGCCGAAAGCGGAAACGGCCCGCGGACTCACATCAGTGCGCGTACTCGCAAAGGTATCGAACTGATTCCGTTGGATCAGGTGATCTATTTCATCGCTGACCACAAATACGTGACCCTGCGTCACGAAGGCGGCGAAGTGCTTCTGGATGAGCCACTCAAGGCGCTGGAAGACGAATTCGGTGATCGATTCGTGCGTATACATCGCAATGCACTGGTGGCGCGGGAGCGGATCGAACGCCTGCAACGCACGCCGTTGGGGCACTTTCAGTTGTTCCTGAGAGGGCTGGGTGGTGATGCCCTGATTGTCAGCCGTCGTCATGTGGCGGGTGTGCGCAAAATGATGCAAACGTTGTAGAAACTCCGTTGCACGGGTTTGCTCGCGAAAACCGAGCCATGGTCCTGGGCTACCTACCAGACCCTGGGTTTTCCGGTTCTCCGCGAACAATCCACCTTCCATCCTCATTGAGCCCAGTCTGTGGTTCTGATACCTGCAGGCGGGTCGGTGCCCGTTTTCGGTCAACGCTGAAGCTGTCCGGCTGAGCTGTTATTATCCGTCGCATTTACCCAGTACGGATCGTTCAATGTCTTCTCGCGAAATCCGCATCGCTACCCGCAAGAGCGCGTTGGCCCTCTGGCAGGCCGAATATGTCAAAGCACGTCTGGAGAAAGCCCATCCCGGCCTGATCGTGACGCTGGTGCCGATGGTCAGTCGTGGCGACAAGCTGCTGGACTCGCCGTTGTCGAAAATCGGTGGCAAGGGGCTGTTCGTCAAGGAGCTCGAAACAGCGCTTCTGGAAAATGAGGCGGACATCGCCGTGCACTCGATGAAAGACGTGCCGATGGACTTCCCGGACGGCCTCGGGCTGTTCTGCATCTGCGAGCGCGAAGACGCCCGCGATGCGTTCGTGTCCAACACCTTTGCCAGTCTGGAAGATCTGCCTGCCGGCAGCATCGTCGGGACGTCCAGCCTGCGTCGCCAGTCCCAGTTGCTGGCGCGTCGTCCCGACCTGACGATTCACTTCCTGCGCGGCAACGTCAATACGCGTCTGGCCAAGCTGGACTCGGGCGAATACGACGCGATCATTCTGGCCGCGGCCGGTCTGATCCGCCTTGGGTTCGAGGACCGCATCACCTCGGCGATCAGCGTTGAAGACAGTCTTCCTGCTGGCGGCCAGGGCGCGGTAGGCATCGAATGCCGCAGTGTCGATGCGCAGATTCATGCGCTGCTTGCGCCCTTGCATCACGAAGACACTGCCGTGCGTGTGATTGCCGAGCGCGCGCTGAACAAACACCTCAATGGCGGCTGCCAGGTGCCGATCGCCTGCTACGCCGTGCTTGAAGACGATCAGGTCTGGTTGCGTGGCATGGTCGGAGATCCTTCCGGCAGCCTGTTGCTGCGCGCAGAAGCGCGTGCCCCACAGACTGCGGCACAGGCGTTGGGTGTCGAGGTTGCCGAAGCGCTTCTGGCCCAGGGTGCGGCAAAAATCCTCAAGGCCGTCTACGGCGAGGCTGCAGACGAATGAGCAACTGGCGTCTGCTGCTGACCCGTCCTGCCGAGGAGTCGGCGGCGCTGGCCAGTACGTTGGCCGACGCCGGTATCTTCAGCAGCAGCCTGCCCCTGCTTGAAACCGAACCGCTGCCGCTGACGCCTGCCCAACACTCGATCATTTTCGAGCTGCTCAATTACTGCGCCGTCATTGTGGTCAGCAAGCCGGCTGCCCGTCTGGCCATCGAGCTGATCGACGAAGTCTGGCCCCAGCCGCCGATTCAGCCCTGGTTCAGTGTCGGCGCCGCGACCGGCCAGATATTGATCGACTATGGTCTGGATGTCAGTTGGCCCGAGCAGGGCGATGACAGCGAAGCCCTGCTGGATCTGCCGCGATTGCAGGCGGCGATTGCCGTTCCGGGCAGTCGTGTGCTGATCATGCGGGGTGACGAGGGACGCGAGCTGTTGGCCGAGCGTTTGCGCGAACAGGGTGTGACAGTCGATTACCTGCCGCTGTACCGTCGTTATCTGCCACAGTACCCTGCCTCGGCACTGCCGCAACGTGTCGAGTTGGAACGCTTGAACGGGCTGGTGGTCAGCAGTGGGCAGGGTTTTGAACATCTGCTCGCGCTGGCAGGTGAGCGCTGGCAGGATCTGGCACGTCTGCCGTTGTTTGTACCCAGTCCCCGAGTGGCCGAGATGGCTCGTGCTGCCGGGGCTCTGAATGTGATTGATTGCCATGGCGCGAGCGCCGGGGCACTGCTGGCAGCGTTGCGGGATCGACCTCAGCCTGCCGTCGAGGCGTATTGATCGACTCTTTGTCGTTTACGCTATTACGCCAACATGCAAAGGATGGGATACGTGAGCGAAACTGCCTTGCCTAAAGACGATGAATCGGTAGTCAAAACACCGGCCTCCACCCCTGAACCTGTGCGCCCCGAGCGCTCGGGCAATCGCAGCAGCGGCCTGGTGATCCTGGCCCTCTTGCTGGGAATCGCAGGCGTTGCCGTTGCAGGCTGGGGCGTTTGGCAACTGCGCATGTTGCAGGCCGGGCATCAGCAGCAGCGCGGCGAGGTTCAGGACATCGCCGAACAGACGCTGGCGCTGGCCCAGAGTGACCAGCAGCTGACAGCTCGTCTTGCGCAGTTTCCGCCGGCCGATCAGCTTGAAGACAGCCGCCGTCTGGTGGCGCAGCTGCAGGGCGACCAGCAGCGTCTGAGTCAGCGTCTGGAAACCGTCCTTGGCGCCAGCCGCAAGGACTGGCGTCTGGCCGAGGCCGAGCACTTGCTGCGTCTGGCCAGCCTGCGTCTTTCCGCTTTGCAGGACATCAACAGTGCCGAGGCCCTGGTGCAGGGTGCAGACGAAATCCTGCGCGAGCAGGACGATCCGGGCTCGTTTGCCGCACGCGAACAGCTCGCCAAAAGCCTGGGCGCCTTGCGCAGTATCGAGCAGCCGGACCGCACCGGACTGTTCCTGCAACTGGCTGCATTGCGCGATCAGGCGGTACAGCTCAACAAGCTGGCCCCCGAATATGAAGACAAGGGCGATACCCTGCCTGGCCTGACTGCCGATGCCAGTGAAGACAGCACATGGTCGCGCTGGTGGGAGCAGCTTTCCCATTACTTCCGTGTCGATTTCAACGCTGACAAGGACATCCGTCCGGTTCTGGCCGGACAGAGTCTGTCCCAGGTCCGTCTGGCCCTGAGTCTTGCGCTCGAGCAGGCGCAGTGGGCTGCGCTCAATGGCGAGCCTGAGGTGTATTCCCGTGCGCTGGCCGAGGCCAAGAGCGTGCTGCAGTCCAACTTCAATCAGGACGATCCGCAAGGCAAACTGCTGGGCGCGCGTCTTGATGCCGTCGCCGCGCAGCCTGTAGCTGTGAAGACGCCTGATCTGGCGCAGAGCCTGAGCGCCGTTCAGGCGTACCTCGAGCGTCGTCACGCGTCAGGCCAGCCTGCCGAGGCGATGCGAGGGACCAGCCCATGAAGCGATTCTATGTACTGCTGTTCATCGCCATCGCTGTTGCGGCGTTGATCGGTGTCGCCATCGCCGAGCATTCCGGATACGTCCTGATCGCGTATCAGAACTTCCGTTATGAATCGAGCCTGTGGGCAACGCTGGCGCTGCTGGTCGCCTTCCTGCTGGTGATCCTGCTCATCCGTCTGGTCATCAACCTGCTGACCACATCGGGCGGGCTGGTCAATCCTTGGTCGCGTCGCAATCGCCGCCGCCGTGTCCAGATCGCAATCGAGCAGGGCCAGATGGACCTTGCCGAGGGTCGCTGGTCCAGCGCGCAACGTCACTTGCATCGTGCTGCCGAGGCCGACGCTCATCCATTGCTGTACTACATCGGCGCTGCGCGAGCGGCCAACGAGCAGGGTCGTTACGAAGATTGTGACAGCCTGCTTGAGCGCGCACTGACTCGCCAGCCGCAGGCGGAACTGGCGATTGCCCTGAACCACGCGCAGTTGCAGCAGGATCGTGGCGACACCGATGGTGCATTGACCACGCTGCAGGCCATGCACGAGCGCCATCCGCATAACCCTCAGGTGTTGCGTCAGTTGCAACGGTTGTATCAGCAACGCGGTGACTGGTCGGCGTTGATTCGCCTGATGCCGGAGCTTCGCAAGGACAAGGTGTTGCCACCTCGTGAGCTCGCTGAACTGGAACGTCGTGCCTGGGGTGAAAACCTTACGCTGGCGGCCTACCGTGAAGAAGGCGAAGGCGCGTTGACCGGTCTGCCTTCGCTTGAGAAAGCCTGGCAAGGGCTGTCCTCTGCGCAGCGTCAGGAGCCGCAACTGATACTGGCGTATGCCGATCAGTTGCGTCGTCTCGGCGCCGAGGCGCAGGCTGAAGAAGTGCTGCGCTCTGCCCTCAAGCGCGACTACAGCAGCCATCTGGCCCGGTTGTACGGGCTGGTACGTGGCGGTGATCCGGCTAAGCAGCTGCAGACCGCAGAAGGCTGGCTCAAGCACCATCCGAGCGATCCGAGCCTGTTGCTGAGCCTGGGTCGTATCTGCCTGCAAAGCCGGCTCTGGGGCAAGGCTCGCGACTATCTGGAAAGCAGTCTGCGTCTGGACCGTAACCCGGAGACCTGCGCCGAGCTGGCGCGGTTGCTTGCTCAACTGGGTGAAACGGATCGCAGCAACCAGCTCTTTCAGGAAGGGCTGGGCCTGCTCGACGAGCGTCTTTTGACTCGTCCGTTGCCCGCACTGACTGGTGTGTGACGTTCTGCGTGCGTGGGCTCTGACGGCAGGGCTCATGCGCGCAACTGCCAGCGTTTAAAGCTCGTCTGGGCAAAGTACGAACCTTCCTACGCCAACTCGTCAAGAAGCCCTGTTGTCACGTGTGTTGTTTCCACATTTTGCAGCGACGTATCTGTACGACGTCGCCTTGAAAGCGCCGGGCCCTTTCCTCTACCGTTAACGCCTCGTCTTTTGTTACGGATTTGCCATGCACCTGGCTCGCACGCGTTCGTTGTTCTTTCTGGCATTTCTGACCTGTGCGCTGATCATTGCCGCTGTACTTTACCTGCAACACGTCGTCGGCCTTGAACCTTGCCTGCTCTGCCTCTCGCAACGGGCGGCGATGGTCAGTTGCGGTGTGCTGACGCTGGCGGCAGCCTGTCATTCACCCGGCGTGACCGGCTGGGACCGCTACTGCGTGGCGTTGCTGATGGTGGCACTGGTCGGTGCGGCCATGGCGGGTTTTCAGGTCTGGCTGCAAACGGCATCGGCAGATGAGCTGATACCGGTGTTCGCCGCGCTCGACAGCCTCTCTCCGGGCCGGTGGAGTGACAGCTTCCACGTCAATGCTGCGGTTTGCGCGCAAATCACCTGGTCGCTGTTCGGCCTGAGTCTTCCCGAATGGAGTCTGCTGGCATTTGTCGGTCTGGCGCTGCTGCCGTTGTACCCGCTTTTCAGCGAATTGAGCCTCTGGATATCAGCCGGAAGTCGGACCGACTATTAAACGCTTGTATGAACTTTATCTCCTGCGTACCTTGATGGCCTCGTCGAGCGGGCATAATCTGGGCCGCACGCGTCATTGGAAGTATGCTGTCCTGACGCTTTCATCAGGCCAGGCCCTTAAATGAATAAGGCCGGCACAGGACCGCATGCCCCTGAAGGGAAGAGAGAACATCATGCTGGAAAGTTGTCAGAATGCTCAGGAACGCTGGGGTGGTGTCAATCTGTTGATTGACCGCTGGTTGGAGTGCCGCCGTGAATTGATCAATGCCTACGATGCGTTGGGCGATACGCCTGAAGCGCTCGCAGCTGATCGCGCGGCATTGCAGAACTTTTGCGGAATTCTGGTCGACTACGTTTCGGCCGGTCATTTCGAGGTCTACGAACAGCTGGGCAATGAAGCCAAGGCATTCAATGACGAACGCGGGCTTGAGCTGGCGGATACCCTCTACCCACGTCTGAATGTCATTACCGAGCTGGCGCTGGCGTTCAATGACCGCTGTGACAAGGGTGACTGCTCGGACTGCTCGGTCGTGGCAAAAGAGTTCAACAAGCTGGGCGGTCTGCTGCATGAGCGCTTTGAGCTTGAAGACTGCCTGATCGAAGTGTTGCACAACTCCCACAAGGAAGAGGCCGCCGTTCAGGCCTGACCGTTTCCTGATGTCCATGGGGTTGCCAAGGGTGCTTTTGCACCCTTTCGCGTTTCTGTGGGAGGCCCCACCACGTCTTCGACGTAGCGCTGTCGCGCAGCAAACACAGACCGTAGGAGCGCGCTTGCCCGCGATGCAGTCGACGCGGTTTGTCAGGACCATCGCGTCGTCGTTCATCGCGGGCAAGCGCGCTCCTACAAAAAAGCAGTGTTTCTTCTGTGGGTGGCAGGTTGTTTTGATAAGAGCGGATTACTGTGAAACGGCGATCAGCTCGATCTCGAACACCAGTGGCGTGAACGGGTCGATCAGGTCGCCTGCGCCCTCTGCGCCGTACGCCTGATCCGATGGAATCACCAGCCGCCATTTCGCCCCGGTCGGCATGCCTTGCAGTGCGCTGGTCCAGCCGCTGATTACACTGTCGAGCCTGAACCACTGCGGCTGTGTACTTTGATCGAAGATCGTGCCGTCCGGCAGGCGACCCACATAGCGCACTTCCACCCTGCCATTCACGTCCGGCTTCGGCCCGGTGCCCGGCGTGAGTTCCGTCATCAGGATACCGTCAGCCAGCACCTTGACGCCCGGCTTGGCCTTCTCGCTTTCCATGAAGCGCTTTTCTGCACCCAGCGCGGCTTCGGTCGGCGCGTCTGTTCCCGTGGTCTCGGCCTGGGCCATGGCCGCATCGTGCTCACGCAGAATCTGGTCGATACGCTCCTGCTTGAGTGCCAGAGGCTTGCCCTGATAGGCCTGCTTCAAGCCATCGACCAGCGCTTTCAGATCAAGGTCCGGGACCTCCTGATGCAAGCGTTCACCCAGGCTTGCGCCCAGGCTGTAGGCAAGGTCGTGAGAATCTGTGGTCGGAGGGGTTTCAGTGGCCTGAGCCAGCGGTAGCAAGAGAAACAACGACGTTAACAGGTAGCGCGACATGGATGCTCTCCGGCCTGGGAAGTCAGCGATTATGCCAGTGCAAGCGCCTGTGGTGACGTGTCTTGCAAGGTGAATTTCGCAAAGACCTGGAAACAGGCCCGACAATCATTTTTTTCACCATGCAACAGGGCGCCGTTCATGGTGTCAAGATGCCCTAGCGGCGGTGCGAGCAGAAGTCTAGTATGAGCCGCAATTTCGTCAGCCAGGAGGTAAGTCATGTCGGCCAAAAAGAAGCCAGTAAATACTCCGTTGCATTTGCTCCAACAACTATCGGGCAGCTTGCTCGAGCATCTGGAAGACGCCTGCTCACAAGCTTTGGCTGATGCCGAGAAACTGCTCGCCAAGCTCGAAAAACAACGTGGCAAAGCGCAGGAAAAACTGCACAAGTCGCGCACCAAGTTGCAGGATGCCGCCACGGTCGGTAAGGCCAAGGCGCAGACCAAGGCCAAGAGCGCCGTTTCTGAACTGGAAGAATTGCTGGATGCACTCAAGGACCGTCAGACTGAAACCCGTACCTACATTCTGCACCTCAAGCGTGATGCTCAGGAAAGCCTGAAGCTTGCCCAAGGCATTGGTCGCGTCAAGGAAGCCGTCGGCAAGATCCTCACCACCCGCGAAGCCAAGCCTGCTGCACCGGCCAAAGCGGCGGCTGCCAAGCCTGCCGTCAAGACCGTTGCCAAGGCACCGGTAGCCAAAGCGCCTGCCAAAGCTGCTGCCAGGCCTGCGGCCAAAACCGCCGCCAAGCCCGTCGCTGCCAAAGCGCCGGTCAAGGCTGCCGCGAAGCCTGCTGCGAAACCCGCCGCTGCCGCCAAGCCGGTTGCTGCAAAAACAGCAGCGGCCAAACCGGCTCCTGCGAAAGCAGCGGCCAAACCCGCTGCCGCCAAGGCACCGGCCAAGCCTGCAACTGCGAAGCCTGCCGCTGCCAAACCAGCCGCCGTCAAGGCGCCGGCAAAAGCACCTGCCAAGGCTCCGGTGAAAGCCGCTGCCAAGCCTGCTGCAAAACCAGCAGCCACCAAGCCTGCGGCGTCCACCACGCCTGCGGTCAAGCCGGCAGCAGCGCCAGCTTCTGCCGCTCCAGCCGCCGCGCCTGCTCCGTCAGCGGCCAATGGCGCAACGCCTACCAGCGCTTCCTAAGCGTCGGTGACGTCAGCCGCGATGCGCAGCACTTGCAGCGCATCGCGGCTTTTTTGTGCCGGGCTTTCGACAATGCCCGCAAGCCACCCGGCGACTTCCGTTTTGTTCGCATCTGGCCAGTCACGGCTCAATGCCTCAAGTCGGGTGAGCAGCGTGTGTTCGGCCTCCAGTTCCAATGCCTTGACCCTGTTTCGCAATTCGCTCAGAACGGCGTCATCCTGCGCTGCCGCCCGCCACTGGGTGCGTATTTCGCGCAGCGGCCGCACGACGTCATCGTGCCATGGCGTCGCCAACTGTCCGATTTCGGACAATCGTTGCGCGTTGCATTCGACTCCGCGCAACCCCAGCCACACGCTGCATAACACCGCGCATACGTTGGCCCCGCTGGTTTGCAGTGTCAGACAGGCCTGTTCCACACCCGGTCGAGCGTAAAAATCCAGGGTGAAACTCCAGAGGTCTGTAGGCATAGTGATCTCCCTGTCCGGGACGAAGCTGGTAGACTCCGCCGCCATTATGATTCGACTTCAAAGCCTTACCTTACAGCGTGGTCCGCAACGTCTGCTAGAAGACGCCGAGCTGACCCTGCACGCCGGCCATAAAGCCGGTCTGATCGGTGCCAACGGCGCCGGTAAATCCAGTCTGTTCGCCTTGCTGCGCGGCGAGCTTACGCCCGATGCCGGTGACTGTCTGTTGCCCGCGGACTGGCGCATCGCTCATATGCGTCAGGAGGTCGACACACTCGAGCGCCTGGGCGTCGATTACGTGCTTGACGGCGACGTGCGTCTGCGCGAGGTTCAGCGCTTGCTGGCTGAAGCCGAAGCGGCGCAGGACGGTGCCGCCCAGGCGCGTCTGCACTCGGAGCTCGACAGCGCTGACGGTTATACCGCCGACGCTCGCGCTCGCAAGCTGCTGGCGGGCCTCGGGTTCACCAACGAGCAGATGGAGCGCCAGGTCGGCAGCTTCTCGGGTGGCTGGCGCATGCGTCTGAACCTGGCGCAGGCCCTGATGTGTCCGTCGGACCTGCTGCTGCTCGACGAACCAACCAACCACTTGGACCTCGACGCGATCCTGTGGCTCGAAGACTGGCTGAAAAGTTATCCGGGCACGCTGCTGCTGATCTCTCACGACCGGGATTTTCTCGATGCAGTGGTCGATCACATCGCGCATGTCGAGCAACGCAAGATCACGCTCTACCGTGGTGGCTACAGCGCGTTCGAGCGCGCCCGTGCGGAACGTCTGGCCCAGCAGCAACAGGCCTACGAGAAACAGCAGGTGCAGCGTGCGCACATGGAAAAATACATCGCGCGCTTCAAGGCCCAGGCCACCAAGGCCCGTCAGGCCCAGAGCCGGATCAAGGCACTGGAACGCATGGAAGAGCTGTCCGCTGCGCACGTGGATTCGCCCTTCAACTTTGTTTTCCGTGAGTCCGACAAGATCTCCAGCCCGTTGCTGGACCTGTCTGAAGCGCGTCTGGGCTACGGCGACAAGACCGTCCTGGAGAAGGTCAAGCTGCAACTGACGCCGGGCGCGCGTATCGGTCTGCTCGGGCCGAATGGCGCGGGCAAATCGACGCTGATCAAAAACCTGGCAGGCGAACTCTCACCGCAGAGCGGCCGACTGGTGCGCGGCGAGAACCTGACCGTGGGCTACTTTGCCCAGCATCAACTCGATTCGCTGGACGCCAAGGCCACGCCACTGTTGCACTTGCAGCGCCTTGCGCCGACCGAGCGCGAGCAGACCTTGCGTGACTTTCTCGGTGGTTTCGACTTCCGCGGCGCGCGTCTGGATGAGCCGGTGCTGAACTTCTCCGGTGGCGAAAAGGCGCGTCTGGCGCTGGCTCTGATCGCCTGGGAAAAGCCCAATCTGTTGCTGCTCGACGAACCCACCAACCACCTGGATCTGGAAATGCGCCTCGCGCTGACCATGGCACTTCAGGAGTTTGGCGGCGCGGTACTGGTGGTCTCTCACGATCGGCACTTGCTTAAAAGCACCACCGATGACTTCCTGCTGGTGGCTGATGGTCGCGTTCAGGAGTTCGATGGCGATCTGGACGACTACACACGCTGGCTGGCTGACTATCGATTGCGCAACGCGCCGGTCAGCAATACACCGGTCAACGCCGACAAGACCGACAAGAAAGCCCAGCGTCAGCAGGCTGCGGCCCTGCGTCAGCAACTGGCCCCGCACAAACGTGAGGCCGACAAGCTGGAGCGCGATCTGGGCACGCTGCACGAAAAGCTCGCCAAGGTTGAAGAGGCACTGGCCGACAGCGCCAACTACGATGCCGCCAACAAGGACAAGCTGCGCGACCTGCTGGCCGAACAGGCCAAATTGAAAGTACGCGAGTCCGAGCTGGAAGACGCCTGGATGCAGGCGCTGGAGTTGCTGGAGTCGATGCAGGCCGAGCTGGAAGCCTTGTCGTGATGGAGATGTTGGGTTTGCCGGTCTCCGCTTACTGGGTAGAACCGATTCTGCTGGGCTTGCAAATCCTGCTGATTCTGTTGGCAGGTTATGTACTGCAGCGGGTCGTTGGACGTTTTCTGACCGGTCTGGGCGAGCGCTACCCGTTGCCGCCCGAGCTTCTGGTGCCGGTACGTGGCGGCCTGCGCTGGCTGATCATGGGCAGTGCCTTCGTCTTTGTGCTGGGGCGTCTCGGCGTTTCAGCCACTGTGTTGTGGACGGCCTTGTCCGGGTTTGTGGCGGTTGCTGCGGTGGCGTTCTTTGCCATGTGGAGCGTGCTGTCCAACCTGCTGTGCGCGATCCTGATCTTCACCATCGGACCGTTCCGCATTGGTGATCTGGTCGAGCTGGTCGACACGCTGGACAAGCCGGGCGTGAAGGGCCGTGTGGTTGCAATCAACCTGATGTTCACCACCCTGATCGAAACACCGGAAGCTGGCGGTGCGCTGGTCCAGGTGCCCAACAGCCAGTTCTTCCAGAAGTCGGTTCGCCGCTGGCGCGGGAGCGAACTGTACCCTCAGTCCGCGAATCCGGCTCCGCAGGACGAGCAGGACTAGAAATCATTGGTCATGCAGACCATTACGCACTAATTTAGCGGGCATTCGATTCTGCTTGAGGTGCGTGATGGCGCTTGAAACGTGGCTGGGCTTCTTCGCAGCCTGCTGGATTATCAGTCTTTCTCCTGGTGCAGGCGCTATCGCCTCGATGTCGTGCGGCCTGCAATACGGCTTTCTGCGCGGCTACTGGAATGCACTCGGCCTACAGATTGCGCTGGTGGCACAGATTGCGATCGTCGCGGCAGGTCTGGGCGCGGTGCTTGCAGCGTCGGAGCTGGCGTTCACGTTGATCAAGTGGTTCGGCGTCGCGTATCTGGTCTACCTGGGCATCAAGCAATGGCGAGCACTCCCCTTGGACCTATCCGACGAGCCGACGACTCGTCCCGTCGGCAGTATCTGGAGGCTGGTGCTGCGTGGCTTTCTGGTCAACATCAGTAACCCCAAGGCGCTGGTGTTCATGCTGGCGATCCTGCCGCAGTTCGTTGATCCGGCCGCACCGATGCTGATCCAATACGTGATCATCGCGGCCACTATGGTGGTCGTGGATCTGATCGTGATGGCGGGCTACACCGGGCTTGCCTCGAAAGTCCTGCGCGCACTGAAAACCCCGCGTCAGCAGCGTCGTCTGAATCGTAGCTTTGCCAGTCTGTTCGTAGGGGCCGCGGCTTTCCTCGCGACGTTGCATCGCGGCACGGCGTAATAGAAGCATCGCGAGCGCGCTCGTTTGGCTCGAGCGGCTCGCGACGGTTTTAAAGGACCTTTAATCCTCGCCTTAGCGCAGAATTTTAGGCGCCTCGTCTCTCGGCAGGTTGTTGTGCTGCGGCTGTTGCCCGGTGTATTCCACCTCGCCGCGCAGTTGCTCTCGCAGCTGGCGGGCCACGTCTTCGCCTATCGATTTCGAGACATCGCGAACCACCCGAGGGCGGTTGAGCGAGACCTTGATGTCCCGGCCATTCACCAGCTTGGTGTCCTGGCCTTCGCCCATTGCGGTGAAGGCTGAGGTGACTTCATAGGTGCGCGTATTGATCAGGCTGAAATCCGCCACCAGCGTCAGGCCAAGAATGGCCGAATGCGAATTGGTATTGGCGATCTCACCGATATCCTGCTGGAAATCGATGTCCGAGACGGTGCCGAACAGCACGTAGTCCGCGCCCTTGAAGCTGCCGTTCTTGATGCGCTTGATGACGTCGTAAACGTCTTCCTTGGACCCGGCGGTGTACGGCGTGGCCTGCACCAGCTGGAACATCCCGGACTTGATGATCTCGCCCTTGATGTCGCCGCTGAATTTGCGCAGTTCGGTCTGCTCGATGTAGCTGGTGCGTGACTCGTACTCGTCGTAACTCGACGAGCCGCTGGCGCTGTAGTAATTGGCCTGCATGTTACTGCGTGCCGACACGGTGTGGATGTACTGCTCCACGCGTTCCTGATAAGCCAGGTCCGTGACCGCGATTTTTGGCGCGGCCTGCGCTGCAAAAGCGCAAGCCATGCCGATAATGCCGATCCATGCGCGCATTGATTAACGCTCCGTGGTTTTACGAATTTCTTTCTCGTCCATCCATTCGGCCAGGCCGCTTTCAACGTCGATCAACTGCAGGCTGAATTTGTAAAAGACATCCTTGTAGTCGCTGCTGCGCTTGACGATGGAGCTGATCGAGCCTTCCAGACGGTATTTGGCAGCGACCATGTTGCCGGTCTTGGCGACAGTGGTCTTCTTGTACAGACCGCTCTGGTTCTGCAGCTTGAGCTGATCAACCTGGTTCTGCATCTGATTGTCGTCGCTGGCAAAACGGGCAGTGCCGCTTTTCATCAACTGGGTCTTGATCGACGTGGTGATCTCGCGGGTATCGATGTACTCGCTGGTCTTGTTCTTCACGTCGTAGACCTGAACCACCGGGCGACCCTGCAGGGTGCCGGACTGAGCCAGGGAGCGGGTCATGCTTTCGGCGATCATCTGCAGATCGGTAGAGCCGAACTCGTTGGTCACGGTTTCGACGGCCTTGGTGTCGCCGTAGCTGATGTTCTTGCTGCCCAGACCGGGCGAGTTGTTGGCACAGCCTGTAACCAGCAGGGCGACGGCGGCGATGGAGCAGAAGCGTGTGAGCATTGAGACGTTCTCCAGAACTGGGCGAATAGGTGTGCGGATCAAGGCGTGTTGATTTCGATGCGGAAATCGGTCGCGCGGGGAACCGGCGCGATGGCAGGCAGCACAGTGCTTTGCGAGCCATACAGCGTCATGCTTTTCCAGCTTTCCTCATCGGCAATCGGGAAGCCGTCATTGCCCAGCCAGGCAAAGCGGTAATACATCATCCTGTTGCGGCTGCTGGTGTTGGTCAGTTGCGCCTTGACGGTCAGAAAGCCGTTTTCGCGTGCGACGCGCATGGCGCCGACTTCGATGTATTGGGTGTCGCCCATGGACACCACTTTGCTTGCAGCGCTGCCCGGTGCGGGCGGCGGAGGCGTCGCGCAGCCCGCAAGCAGTGCAACGGTCAGCGCGCCAAAAATCTTCATGCGCATGGAAAATCTCCGATCAGGGTTGTTTGGCGGTGGCAATGGCTTGCGGAACGTTCGACGGCATGACCTGAGCGGCCAGACTGCCCGCATAGACCTGACTGCCCAGTGCACGCAGCGGGATTACCTGATAGCGCTGGTCGACCTTGACGCGGACATGCGAGCCGCCCAGTGCGTTGGGCAGAATGATCTGGTGCTCACCCTGGGTCAGGCGCAGGCGCGCCACCAGTGTGTTGTCCGGCAACGTGCGCCAGGTGCGGGTGTCGGCGCCTTCGGTGATGGCCGAGGCGATGCCGACGGCAAGGCCCGCCAGCGGGTTGGTGTCGTTGATCTGCTTCTGGGCCACGCCGCGAGTAATGGCGCGCACGGTGGTACGCAGGATAATGCCCGGCATGTCGTCGCGCAGTGCTCGGCGAGACATGTCGGTGGTGCTGTTGAGCAAGGTCAGGTTCAGCGGCTGGCCGTCCAGCGTGATCTGGTTGAACGCCGGGGTTGTGGTGTCCGGTTTGATGACCGGGAACGACAGCGGCGTGATGACCAGATTGCCGCTGATAGGCAGTGGCAACGGAATGCGGACCGAGTCGCGCGCCGGGGCAAAGCCGCTCTGCACGACGATCAGAACTTCGCTGTTGCCGTCCTTGCTGGCTGCTGCATCGAGGTCCTTGAGGGCCTGTTCCAGCAACGGCGTATTGGGGCGCAGTTCGGCGGCCTTGCGATAACCCGGTGCTGCGAGGCCTTTCTCGCCGAGCGCTTCATAGACAAAACCGGACAGGTAATGGCTGAACGCGCTCTGGTAGCTGTTCTTCAGGCTGACGACTTCAGGGGCGTCCAGCGAGGCGACAGGGTAGCCGCGCAGGTCCTTGAATTCGGTCTTCACGCCCCGGTTCTCGGCTTCCTGCTCGCTCTTGAGGTATTCCTTGTCGCGCAGCTCGGCGATGACCGCTTCGCGCTCGTGCGTCTTCTTGATCTCGGTGCGGGCACCGTCAAAATCGTTGCGCGCCAGCTGGTTGAGCGCCATCTGGGTGGTGAGCATGACCTTTTCATAGTCATAGCCTTCGTAGCGGCGCACCTTGTCGTTGATCAGGAAGCTGCCGAACTGCGCGAGGTATTTGTCGGTGTCGAGCTTGACCGACTCTTCCCATTTGAACACCACCAGATCGGCAGCACGCCAGGCCGTCTGGCTGCCAGCGAAGTCACCCTTGGCGCGCAACAGCTCGCCCTTCTCGAAGTAATAGAGAAGGTCCTTGTCTTCACCGGTGTTGTTCTTTTCCAGCGTGCCGATCGCTGCGTCCACATTGCCGCTGGCCAGCTGCTGATTAGTTTGTTGCAGCTCGGTGTCGTAGTTGCGAAAGGCAGAACAACCTGCCAGTTGAACAGCGGAAATCAGCGCGAGCGCAGTCAAGGCACGAGAAGGCATGACGTTCTATTCCCTTAGGTGACAGCCGGGGCGGGCTGTCGGAATCCAGATGGCCGAACAGGAGTTGTTCGAGCGTAAGACCGCTTCGCATGATTGGATCGAGCGGTGCGGGCGCGGGATTATAAGCTCCGGGAACCATAGAGCAATGGCTTTTTGATATCCCACAGGGATTGCAGACGTTTCCTACCGCTTGAGCGGGGTCTGAGCAGCGCAGACTTCAAGGGGGGACTGCCGTTTTTAAGAAGTAACTGCGCGCGGTCGTAAAACTCTGTAACAAAAAAGCGTCCGGAGTATTGAGTAGCGTCTGATTGACGTGAACAATGCAACGCATCGCATTCTTATTGAGATTCACCAATGCACCTGCACTCTCGTTCACTCGTCCGGCTTCTGGCCTCCATGATGCTGCTGTGCAGCTTCGGTGCGCTGGCCGATCCCGTCGAGGGCGCAGCTCAGGCGCTGCATGTGCTGGATTACCTCAGTGCGGACTATCCGGCGACGGTTGCGGACGGCAAGGTCATCGACAGTGCCGGGTACCAGAAGCAGATCGACGCGTTGAACGCGCTTCAAAGCCTGATCGTTGCGCTGCCGCAGCGGACCGAACGTGCCGAGCTTGAGAAGGGCGCAGCTGACCTCAAGGGCGCCGTGGACAAGCGACAGGACGGTACGCTCGTGGCGCGACAGGCCAGGCAGCTGGGTGCAAGGCTGGCGCTGGCCTATGAAGTCAGCCAGGCACCGGCCATTACGCCGGATCCTGCACGCGGCGCGCCGCTGTACGCGCAGCACTGTTCGGTCTGCCATGGCGACACGGGCGCCGGTGATGGTCCCGCCGGTATTGGCCTGGAGCCTGCGCCGGGCGACCTGCGCGACGCCGCACGGCTGGATCGCCTGAGTCTCTACAGCCTTTACAGCGCTACGGGTCTGGGTATTGCGGGCACTGACATGCCGGCGTTTGCCGACCAGTTGGATGATCGCCAGCGCTGGGACATCGCTACCTACATTGCCAGTTTCAGTGCGCAACCTGTCGCGACTCCGACCAAGACATTCAACCTTGCGGACCTGGCGCGCCAGACGCCTGCGGAGATTCAGGCTGCCGAAGGCCCTGAAGCGGCCGCCACATTCCGCGCTCAGCGCTCACAGCCACCGCAGGTGCAACGTGGGCCTGCGCAGTTGCTCGATTACACCAGCGCGACCCTGGACAAGAGTCTGGCCGCCTACCGATCAGGTGATCGGGAGCAGGCTTATGACCTGTCGGTTGCGGCCTATCTGGAAGGCTTCGAACTGGTCGAGAGCTCGCTGGATAACGTCGATGCCGATGTTCGCAAGGACACTGAAAAAAGCCTGATGGCTTATCGTCAGTCCCTGCAGGACGGCCTGCCGGTTCCACAGGCGGCGCAGAAGCTGGAAGCAGCCAAGGCCAAGCTGAAACAGTCGGCTGACTTGCTGGGCAGCGACGGCCTGAGCCTGTCGTTGAGCTACATCTCGGGCTTGCTGATTCTGCTACGCGAAGGGCTGGAAGCGATTCTGGTGCTGGCGGCGATTCTGGCGTTTCTGCGCAACACTGGACAGCAATCGGCGGTGCGCAGCGTCAACGTCGGCTGGGGCCTGGCGCTGCTGGCAGGCCTAGCAACCTGGGCGCTGGCCGCCTATGTCATCGACGTGAGTGGCGCGCAGCGTGAGCTGCTGGAAGGTGCGACCGCATTGTTCGCCAGCGTGATGGTGCTGTGGCTGGGCGTGTGGATGCACGACCGACGTCATGCCGCAGCCTGGCAGGATTACGTGAAGAGCAGTCTGGTCGGCGGCGGTGGGCGTTTCGGCTTCGCCGTACTGGCGTTCTTCTCGGTGTACCGCGAACTGTTCGAAGTCATTCTTTTCTACGAGACCCTGTGGCTCCAGGCAGGTCCGGCAGGCCATAACGCAGTGCTGGCAGGCGGCGCGACAGCGCTGGTGCTGCTGGTCGGTCTGGCGTGGATCATCCTGCGCGGCTCGGCGAAGCTGCCATTGACGCTGTTCTTCGGCATCAACGCAGCCCTGTTGTGCGCGCTCTCGGTGGTGTTTGCCGGACACGGCGTCAAGGCCTTGCAGGAAGCCGGCGTGTTCGGCACCCGGCCGGTGCCATTCTTCGAATTCGACTGGCTGGGCATTCACGCCGATGCGTATTCGCTCGGCGCACAGGCCATCGCACTGACAGCGATTGCAGTGCTGTATGGCCGCAGTCGTCTGGCGGAGAAACGCAGGCTTGAGACCGCAGGGTAAAACACGTATCTGTGGTTGCAGCGGTTGCAGCAAGACCTGGTGAGCGCAAGCATGGGCATGATCGGCGTGCCTGAGATCACGCTGATCGTTCCCGCGCTCTGCGTGGTAACGCCTCTCAGGACGCTCCGCGTCCGGCCGTGTGACGCAGAGTGTCACGGGATGCATGCCCACGCGATGGGCACGATCAGTGTTGAGGCAGACTTGCTTGGGGCGCGGAGAGCACGGCCCTCAGCCGCGCATTCTCACGCGTCCTGTTCCTGAGTCAGTTCCAGCACGCGATCAACCAGTTTGTTGATGCCTGACGCTGCTTCGCTGATGCTTTTGGCGACCATGTAGGCCGGGGTGCTGACCAGTTTTCGCGCTTCGTCTTCCACAATCTCCGACACGTCGCAGTCCTGATGCGCACCGCCCATTTTGGTGATGGCTGCTGCCGTCTCCGGGTCATTGCCGATGGTGCAAATCACGCCCGGGCCATAGATCTTGGCAGCGAGGGCCGGGGTGATGCAGATCAGCCCGACCGGCTTGCCTGCCAGCGCAAAGGCTTCAGCCAGCGCCAGCAATTCTGCATTGACCTGGCAGGCCTGGCCCTGTTGTGCAAAGTCCGACAGATTCTTCGCCGAGCCAAAGCCGCCCGGAACGATCAGCGCGTCGAAATCGTTGACGTCGGCCTCACGCAAGTCCTTCACTTCGCCGCGCGCGATACGTGCCGATTCGACCAGCACGTTGCGGGTCTCAGGCATGTCTTCGCCGGTCAGGTGGTTGACGACATGGTGCTGCGCGATGTTCGGCGCGAAACATTGCACCTGCGCACCACGCTGGTCGAGGCGCAGCAGGGTCAGGACGCTTTCGTGGATTTCGGCACCGTCATAGACGCCGCAGCCGGACAGGATCACAGCCACTTTCTTTTGCATGATTTCGACTCCTTGGTCATGACGCATCTACCAATGGAACACATTGAGCGTCATCTGTTCAGTGTCGGGTCTTGTCGAGGCGGGATCAGGCGGGGAGGGGCGCTGCATCCGGGCGAGGTGTTTTGACCTGCGCCCGGAAAAATCAGGAGGGGATTCAGTCGTCGGACTTTTTCTTCAGATCGAGAGGGGCTTCGACCGGCATGTCCAGATCCGAGGCTGCTGAAGATGCGCAGCATTGTCTCTCTTCGCGGGCCTCGCGGGCGATGCGGGCATTCTTGATGCGGCGACGCAGCCACAGGCCCAGGCCCAGAAGAATCAGAGCGCCTAGCACCCAGAGTTCGTATTTCTTGACGTTACCGAGCAAGCCTTCCAGCACGGCGCCGAAATGATACGCCGCCGAACCCAGCGCTGCGGCCCAGACTGCCGCACCGATGCCGTTGAGCAGCAGATAGCGTGCTGGCGGATACCCGGACAGGCCGATGGCCACCGGCATGACCGTTCGCAGTCCGTAGACGAAGCGGAAGCTCAGCACCCAGATGTCAGGGTGTTTGCGCACAAGCCTCAACGCCTTGTCGCCCATGAGCTGCCAGCGAGGTTTTCGGGCAAGCAGTTTGCGGCCATGCTTGCGCCCCATGAAATACCACAGCTGATCGCCCGCGTAGCTTCCGCAGAAGGCCACGAGGATGACGATGTTGAGGTCCATGTATCCGCGGAAAGCCAGAAATCCGGCAAGAACCAGAATGGTCTCGCCTTCAAAGAAGGTGCCGAGGAAGAGGGCGAAGTAGCCAAACTCATTCAAGAAATTCTGGAGCATTGTCTGGATGCTGGCGAAATGAACGCGCAGCCTAACGCGCCCAACGCAAGGATGAAAGTGTCCATATGTGTCTCGACGTTAAAGATTCTTGCAGTGACAATGGTCCTTTCTCTCCAGTTGCGCCGCTGCGGCCTGCAGTCGCAGGTCGAACCATGACTGTCACACATTGGTCATAATGGCGGCTTATAACTGTCGCGCTTGCCCGCGTATGCGGGCTCAGGAGTCTCGCCGTGAGCTTTACCCCCGCTAACCGCCTGTTTCCTCTCACTCGTCTGCGCCGTAATCGCCGCGACGACTTTTCCCGTCGGCTGGTTCGTGAAAACGTTGTCACCGTCGACGATCTGATTCTTCCCGTATTCGTACTCGATGGTGAAAACCGTCGTGAAACCGTGGCTTCGATGCCGGGCGTCGAGCGTCTGAGTGTCGATCTGCTGCTCAAGGAAGCCGAAAGCTGGGTCGCGCTGGGCATTCCTGCGCTGGCGCTGTTTCCGGTCACTCCACCTGAAAAGAAATCCCTGGATGGCGCCGAAGCCTGGAACCCGGAAGGCATCGCGCAGCGTGCCACACGTGCCCTGCGTGACCGCTTCCCCGAGCTGGGCGTCATCACTGACGTGGCACTGGACCCGTTCACCACGCACGGGCAGGACGGCATTCTCGACGAAGAAGGCTACGTGCAGAACGACATTACGGTCGACGCGCTGGTCAAACAGGCCCTGTCCCATGCCGATGCCGGCGCGCAGGTGGTTGCCCCGTCCGACATGATGGACGGTCGTATTCAGGCGATTCGTGAAGCGCTGGAACTGGCCGGACACGTCAACGTGCGGATCATGGCCTACTCGGCGAAATACGCCAGCGCCTATTACGGTCCGTTCCGCGATGCGGTAGGTTCTTCACTGAACCTGGGCAAGGCCAACAAGGCGTCCTATCAGATGGACCCGGCCAACAGCAATGAAGCGCTGCATGAAGTGGCTGCCGATCTGTCTGAAGGCGCGGACATGGTGATGGTCAAGCCGGGTATGCCGTACCTGGACATCCTTCATCGGGTCAAGGATGAGTTCAAGGTGCCGACCTTTGTGTATCAGGTCAGTGGCGAATACGCCATGCACATGGCTGCAATCCAGAACGGCTGGCTGAGTGAAGGGGTGATTCTGGAATCCCTCACCGCCTTCAAACGCGCAGGAGCTGACGGCATTCTCACGTATTTTGCCGTACGCGCTGCTCAACTGCTGAAAGGGCAATAGCCTCACAGGAACATTCATGAATACCGAAGGACTCATCGAAGCCGCTGTTGAAGTCAATGTTCAGGAAGCTGCTCCCGTGGTCGAACCTGACATCGAGGTAGTACCGGCCATCGAGCCACCCGCTGCCACTGTGCCTGCCGTTGTCGCGCCGAACCTGGACGACACCAGCCTGTACATCCATCGCGAACTGTCCCAGTTGCAGTTCAACATACGGGTTCTGGAGCAGGCGCTCGATGAGTCCTACCCGTTGCTGGAGCGGCTGAAGTTTCTGCTGATCTTCTCCAGCAACCTCGATGAGTTCTTCGAGATTCGTGTCGCGGGCCTCAAGAAACAGATTACCTTTGCTCGTGAACAGGCCGGTGCCGACGGTTTACAGCCGCACCAGGCGCTGGCCCGCATCAGCGAACTGGTTCACGGTCATGTCGACCGCCAGTACGCGATCCTCAACGATATTCTTCTGCCGGAGCTGGAGAAACACCAGGTCCGCTTCATTCGTCGCCGTCACTGGACCGCCAAGCTCAAGGCCTGGGTCCGTCGTTATTTCCGCGACGAAATCGCGCCGATCATCACCCCGATCGGCCTTGACCCGACGCACCCGTTCCCGTTGCTGGTCAACAAGAGCCTGAACTTCATCGTCGAGCTCGAAGGTATCGATGCCTTCGGCCGCGACTCGGGCCTTGCGATCATCCCGGCGCCGCGTCTGCTACCGCGCATCATCAAGGTGCCCGAAGAGGTTTGCGGACCGGGCGACAATTTCGTGTTCCTGTCGTCAATGATCCACGCTCACGCTGATGACCTGTTCCAGGGCATGAAGGTCAAGGGCTGCTATCAGTTCCGCCTGACCCGTAACGCCGACCTGGCGCTGGATTCGGAAGACGTGGAAGACCTTGCGCGCGCGCTGCGCGGCGAATTGTTCTCGCGCCGCTATGGCGACGCGGTGCGCCTGGAAGTGGCGGACACCTGTCCAAAGCATTTGTCGGACTACCTGCTCAAGCAGTTCAACCTGACCGAGTCCGAGCTGTATCAGGTCAATGGCCCGGTCAACCTGACGCGTCTGTTCAGCATCACCGGTCTGGACAGCCATCCGGAGCTGCAATACCTGCCGTTTACGCCGGCGATCCCCAAGCTGCTGCAGAACAGCGAAAACATTTTCAGCGTGATCAGCAAGCAGGACATTCTCTTGCTGCACCCTTTCGAGTCCTTCACGCCGGTGGTCGACCTGCTGCGTCAGGCTGCGAAAGATCCGCATGTGCTGGCCGTGCGTCAGACGCTGTATCGCAGCGGCGCGAACTCGGAAATCGTCGATGCGCTGGTCGATGCGGCGCGTAACGGCAAGGAAGTCACCGCGGTGATCGAACTGCGTGCCCGCTTCGACGAAGAATCCAACCTGCAACTGGCCAGCCGTCTTCAGGCCGCCGGTGCGGTGGTGATTTACGGCGTGGTGGGTTTCAAGACCCACGCCAAGATGATGCTGATCCTGCGCCGTGAAGCGGGCGAGATCGTGCGTTACGCGCACTTGGGTACCGGTAACTATCACGCTGGCAACGCCCGCCTGTACACCGACTACAGCCTGCTGACTTCCGACGATGCATTGTGCGAAGACGTCGGCAAGCTGTTCAGCCAACTGATCGGCATGGGCAAGACGCTGCGCATGAAAAAGCTGCTGCACGCGCCGTTCACGCTCAAGAAAGGCATGCTCGACATGATCGCCCGCGAGACGCAGTTCGCGGTGGACGGCAAACCTGCGCATATCATCGCCAAGTTCAACTCGCTGACCGATCCGAAGATCATCCGCGCGCTGTACAAGGCCAGTCAGTCAGGCGTGCGTATCGATCTGGTAGTGCGCGGCATGTGCTGCCTGCGTCCGGGCATCGCCGGGGTCTCGCACAACATCCATGTGCGCTCGATCATCGGTCGCTTCCTGGAGCACACCCGGGTCTTCTACTTCCTCAACGGCGGCGACGAGCAGATGTTCCTGTCGAGTGCCGACTGGATGGAGCGCAACCTCGACAAGCGCGTCGAGACCTGCTTCCCGGTGGAAGGCAAGAAATTGATCCTGCGGGTGAAGAAGGAGCTGGAAAGCTACCTGACCGACAACACCCACAGCTGGCTGTTGCAGTCTGACGGCCGTTACGTGCGCAGCACGCCGACCGGTAACCAGAATGCTCGAAGCGCCCAGGCGACCCTGCTGGAGCGCCTGAGCAACCCGGTTCTCAGCGTACGCTGAAGACGATGCCGACTCGGGTCAGCCACTCCGCTTCCAGCGCGAAGTCGGCCTGAGTCAGCTGGTTATTTTCCAGCCAGCCGTCCGGGAACTCTGCATCCAGGTTCGGACCGTCGGCGCGTAGCACCACGCGTGGCATCTCCTGGGTGCCACGGATGTGGTGGAACAGAATCGCGAAGCGCAACAGCACGCACAGGCGAATCAGCTTGATGCCTTCATCGCCGAACTCGGCGAACTTGTCCTTGGGAATGTTACGGCGATGGCCGCGCACCAGCAGCGCGAGCATTTGCTGGTCTTCGCGTGAGAAACCGGCCAGGTCGGAGTGCTCGATCAGGTAGGCGCCGTGCTTGTGGTAATGATAGTGGGCGATGTCCAGCCCCACTTCATGCACCTTGGCGGCCCAGCTCAACAGCTCGGCATAACTCTCGTGCTGCAGGTCCCAGCTGTCGGCGACCTGTTCCAGGGCATGCAATGCCTTGGCTTCGACGCGAGCGGCCTGCTCCATGTCGACGTGGTAGCGTTCCATCAGCGACGTCAGGGTACGTTCGCGCACGTCTTCGTGATGATGGCGACCCATCAGGTCATACAGCACACCTTCACGCAGCGCACCTTCGCAGTGGTCCATGCGCTTGAGTTCGAGGGCGTCGAAAATCGCTTCCAGAATCGCCAGACCCGCCGGGAAAATCGCGCGGCGGTCAGGCTTGATGCCGTCGAAGTCGATCTTCTCGACGTCGCCCAGTTTAAACAGCTTGCGCTTGAGCCAGGCCAGCCCTTCGGCGTTGACCTCGCCTGCGCCATAGCCATTGGCCTTGAGCGCCACGCCGATCGCGCGAATGGTGCCGGACGAACCGATGGCTTCATCCCACTTCAGGCGATGCAGCGCGTGCTCGATGCTCATGATTTCCAGGCGGGCGGCGGTGTAGGCCTGCGCGTAGCGGGCCGGTGTCACCTTGCCGTCGCGGAAGTAGCGCTGAGTGAAACTCACGCAGCCCATCTGCAGGCTTTCGCGCAGCAGCGGCTCGAAGCGCTGGCCAATGATGAACTCGGTACTGCCACCGCCGATGTCGGCCACGAGGCGTTTGCCGGGGGTGTCTGCAAGCGTGTGGGAGACGCCCAGATAAATGAGGCGTGCTTCTTCGCGGCCGGATATGACTTCCACCGGGTGGCCGAGGATTTCTTCGGCGCGATGGATGAAGTCGTTGCGGTTGCGGGCTTCGCGCAGGGCGTTGGTGCCCACGATGCGCACGGCGCCGAGCGGCAGGCCGTTGATCAGTTGGGCGAAGCGCTTGAGGCAGTCGAGGCCCCGCTGCATCGATTCTTCAGTGAGCTGGCGCTCTTCGGTAATTCCGGCTGCCAACTGCACCTTCTCGCCCAGGCGCTCAAGAATGCGAATTTCGCCCTGATTGGCTTTTGCCACAACCATATGGAAGCTGTTGGAGCCCAGGTCGATAGCGGCGATCAGTGAAAGATTCTTGGGTTTAGAGTGCGGCATGGTCTGGCAATCCCGTTCGATAACCGCGCCATCGTGCCACGATCCACCTCTGCCGCCAACGCGAAGGTGCCCGGGCGGCGGAAATACCCGGTATTACTTCGTCAGCTGATTGCCTGATCATTCCCATGCTTTGCGTCGCAACGATCAAATTCGGCGCGCTGATACCGATCGTTCCCATGCTCCGCGCTTGGCGTTATACACAAGTCCTCCTGGAGGAATACGATGATGATCGTTCCTACGCTCTGCGTGGGAATGCCTCCCAGGACGCTCCGCGTCCGCTCTGGAATGTGGCGCAGATGTGTGCCCAAGCTCCAGCGTTATCCACGTCATGCGCTCGGCTCACTGAATCCGCAATCTGTGCCATTTGTGACGCGGAGCGTCACGGGATGCATGCCCACGCGGAGCGATGGGCACGATCAGTGTCGAGGCGGACTTGTGTATAACGATGAGCGCTCTGCGTGGGAATGCCTCCCAGGACGCTCCGCATCCGCTCTGGAATGTGGCGCAGATGTGTGCCCAAGCTCCAGCGTTATCCACGTCATGCGCTCGGCTTACTGAATCCTCAGTCTGTGCTATTTGTGACGCTCCGCGTCCGCTGTTGACGTAAAGCGCAGCGACAGGCGCAATCAGCAAGATACGGATGATGTGTCTCACGCCTGTTCCACGGTCCCGATAAAATTGGCCAGTTCCGGCGTCTTGGGGTTGGCGAACAGTTCTTTCGGGTCGCCCACTTCATGCACCTTGCCCTCGTGCATGAACACCAGTTTGTCGCCCACTTCCCGGGCGAAGCGCATTTCGTGGGTGACCATGATCAGGGTCATGCCGTCAGCAGCCAGCTGGCGCACGACGCTGAGCACTTCGTTGACCAGTTCCGGGTCCAGCGCCGAGGTGATCTCGTCGCAGAGCAGCACCTTGGGTGACATGGCCAGCGCCCGGGCAATGGCTACGCGTTGCTGTTGCCCACCCGAAAGGCGGTCCGGGAACGCATCGAACTTCTCGCTCAACCCGACCCGCTCCAGCATCTGCCTGGCCAGCTTCGCAGCCTCGGCCTTGGGCACCTTCTGTACGACCTGCGGCGCGAGCATCACGTTTTCGCCCACGCTCAAGTGCGGGAACAGGTTGAACTGCTGAAACACCATGCCGACCTTCTGCCGCAACGTGCGCAGATCGGCGCGGGCAGCGTCCAGGTACTCGCCATCGACTTCGATCACGCCGTCGTTGATCGACTCCAGCCCGTTGAGCGTGCGCAGCAGCGTGCTCTTGCCCGAGCCGCTGCGACCGATGATTGCCACCACCTGGCCTTCTTCAACGGATAGGTCGATGCCTTTGAGAACGTGATGGTCGCCGTAGTATTTGTGCAGGGCGGAAATTCTAAGCAGAGGCATGCAGTCTCCTTTCCAGATGACGCGCGCAGAGCGACAACGGATAGCAAAGGATGAAATAGCCCAGGGCGACGAAGCCGTAGACCATGAAAGGTTCGAAGGTGGCGTTGGCCAGCATGCTGCCGGTCTTGGTCAGTTCGGTGAAACCGATGATCGAGGTCACGGCCGTGCCTTTGACCACCTGTACCGAGAAGCCGACCGTCGGGGCGATGGCAATACGCAGCGCCTGCGGCAGGATCACGTAACGCATCTGCTCGAACGGGGTCAGGGCCAGACTCGCCGACGCTTCCCACTGACCCTTGGAAATCGATTCGACGCAGCCGCGCCAGATTTCGGCCAGATAGGCGCTGGTGAACAACGTCAGCGCCAGAGCGGCTGCAGCCCAGGGAGAAATGTCCATTCCCATCAGCGCAACGCCGAAGAACACTAGAAACAGCTGCATCAGAAGCGGTGTGCCTTGAAACAGCTCTATATATAAGCTGGCTGCCACGCGCGGCCCGGATTTCTCCGAGGTGCGCATGCCCATCACCAGCAGGCCGATCAGCCCTCCGCCGATGAAGGCCACCAGCGACAGGGCCACCGTCCATTGCAGGCCGGTCAGCAGATTGCGCAGGATATCCCAGAGGGTAAAGTCCATCAGTTGCTCCTCGAGATGTAGCGACGTCCGATCCAGGCCAGCAACTGACGAATCAACAGCGCCATGCACAGGTAGATCAGCGTGGTGACGATGTAGGTCTCGAACGAGCGGAAATTACGGGACTGGATGAAGTTGGCGAAAAAGCTCAGCTCCTCCGTCGCGATCTGCGAGCAGACCGCCGAGCCCAGCATCACGATGATGATCTGGCTGCTCAACGCCGGCCAGACCTTGCGCAGCGCCGGAACCAGCACGACGTAGCGAAAGGTCTCGTAGCGGCTCATCGCAAGGGCTGCCGAGGCTTCAAGCTGTCCTTTGGGGATCGCCTGGATGCCGGCCCGGATGATTTCCGTCGAGTAGGCCCCCAGATTGATCACCATCGCCAGCACGGCGGCCTGCCATTCCGATATCTGCATGCCCAGTGAAGGCAGGCCGAAAAAGATGAAGAACAGCTGGACCAGAAACGGCGTATTGCGGATCAGCTCCACGTACACCGCAAAGATCGTCGCAAAGGGCTGGATCTTCCAGCCCTTTACGACGGCACCGACGATCCCCAGGCTGACGCCGAGCACGGTGCCAATGGCCGTCAATTCCAGCGTGAATAATGCCCCGCGCAACAGCAGATCAATGTTCTGCAGAACCGGTGCAAAGTCGAAGTGATAAGCCATTGGCAAACCCTGTGAATCAGAAAACGGTGATCAGAGATCGGCTGGCAGTGGCTGCTTGAGCCAGGTGGTGGAAGCCTTTTCCAGCGTGCCGTCAGCCTTGGCGGCATTCAGGATCTCGTTGACCTTGCCCAGCAGTTCCGGCTGACCCTTGTTCACGCCGACATAGACAGGCGAGTCCTTGAGTTTCACTTTCAGCGCCGGGATGCGCTTGGGGTTGCGCTCGCTGATGGCAACCATCACCACGTTGCCGCTGGCGATCAGGTCGGTCTGACCGGCCAGGTAGGCGGCGATGGTGGAGTTGTTGTCTTCAAAGCGCTTGATGGTCGCGCCCTGTGGAGCGACGGCCGACAGTTCGATGTCTTCAATCGCACCGCGAGTGACGCTGATGGTCTTGCCATTCAGGTCGGCGATTTCCTTGACCGGCGAATCAGGCGGACCGAACACGGCGAGGTAGAACGGCGCGTAGGCGCGGGAGAAGTCGATGACTTTCTCGCGGTCCGGGTTCTTGCCCAGGCTCGAAATCACCAGATCGACCTTGCCGGTGGTCAGAAACGGGATGCGGTTGGTGCTGTTGACGGGCGTCAGCTCAAGCTTGACCTTCAACTTGTCGGCCAGCAGTTGCGCGGTGTCGATGTCCAGGCCGCGTGGCTTCATGTCCGGACCGACCGAACCGAAAGGCGGAAAGTCCTGGGGGACGGCAACTTTCAGGGTGCCGCGCGCTACGACGTCGTCCAGGCCATTGGCGTGGGCTGGCGCCTGGCTCAGCATCAGGCTGGCAAACAAGGCAGTAAGCAGGGCGCTGTAACGCTTGGTCATGAGAACTCTCCGGGCGGAACGAAAGATGTTGGCCGTTCACCCAGTGCACAGCCCATGCCACCCACTCTGTTTGCACCGAAACTCAAGGTGTGCAGCCTGATTTTGGTCTTACTGGTCTGAACAGTTGGCGCGCGGTTCGCCCTGCTTTGGAGCGCCTTAAACCCAAGCCGCCCCAGCGCTGGGCGTCGCTTGCCGAATGATCGGGATGGCGCTAAAAGGGCTTTTTACTGGACTGACTGGCCTGAACAGTGATGCCGCATAATTCGCTCGCCGTACCGGAATCAGCCCTCAGGGCCATCCGCAAGCTGATTGATGAACAGGGCTACAAGCCCGGCGACAGCCTGCCGTCGCAGCGCGATCTGGCGGCATTGCTGGGTGTCAGCCGTGCTTCGCTGCGCGAGGCGCTGTCATCGCTCAGTGCGCTGGGCGTGGTGAGTGTGCAGCCCGGCAAAGGTGTGTTCGTGCAGTCGTTTTCTGAACCAGAACGGCGCACGAGCGGATTTTCCTGGCCTTTTGATGCTCAGGTTTCTCCGGCAGATACGTTTCAGTTGCGTTATGCGCTGGAAGGCTTTGCCGCCGGTCTGGCGGCCGTGACGCTGACCGCCGACGAACGGGACGTGCTGGAAGATAACGTCGAGGCCATGCGTCTGGAGCTGCGCGCTGGCGATTTCGAAGCGGCCGCACGTCTGGATTTCGAGTTTCACCGGCATATTCTGGTGGCCAGTGGCAATCAGGCCATGCTGGGGATCGTGACCGCAGGTGCCGATATCTTCCTGGAAAGCCAGAAGATGCCATTCATAAGGGCTGCAAGGGTGATGGAAACCTGGCAGGAGCACCGCAAGATCCTTCGTGCGCTGGCCCGACATGCTTCAGGACCTGCGCAAAAGGCCATGCATGAGCACATCAGAGGTGCTGCCCTGCGCACCGGCATTGTTTTCGTTTCGCCTTCGAGCTAGTGATGAGCTATAACCTGACTCATAGACCATCATAGCCAGACTCAATGATCCTTCGCTTCCTGAATGTCATAAGGCCCGCTATGATGAGCGTCGTTTTTTAGCCTACGAACTCGGAGACATCCATGAGTAGCGACAAGATCAAACACGTCACCGACGCCAGCTTCGAAGCCGATGTACTGAAGGCTCAAGGCCCTGTACTGGTCGACTACTGGGCTGAGTGGTGTGGCCCCTGCAAGATGATTGCCCCGGTTCTGGACGAAATTGCCAGCACTTACGAAGGCAAACTGACCGTCGCCAAACTGAACATCGACGAAAATCAGGAAACCCCGGCCAAGCACGGCGTTCGCGGTATCCCGACTCTGATGCTGTTCAAGAATGGCAACGTCGAGGCTACCAAAGTAGGCGCTCTGTCGAAGTCGCAGCTCGCTGCCTTCCTCGACGCCAACATCTGAAGTGCCCCAAGGCCCTGCGAATAGCGGGGCTTTTTTTCATGTGCCGTACTAGACTCCTTCAAAATCGAGTGGTACATTCGGCCCCGCAACGGCTTCTCCGTTGCCCCCTGCTAGCCGTCGCCGACGCTCTCCTTTCGATTTAGTACGCGATCCTGTCGCCTTCTCTGCGGCGCGGCCTCATTAAGCCAAAAGCTTAATTTCCCCCTCCATACACGATTACGTCATTCCCATATGAATCTGACTGAACTCAAGCAAAAGCCGATTACCGATCTGCTCGAAATGGCCGAACAGGCTGGCATAGAAAATATGGCCCGTTCGCGCAAGCAGGATGTGATTTTCTCCCTGCTCAAAAGGCACGCTAAAAGTGGCGAGGAAATTTCAGGTGATGGCGTGCTGGAGATCCTCCAGGACGGCTTCGGCTTCCTGCGCTCTGCAGACGCTTCCTATCTGGCCGGCCCGGACGACATCTATGTTTCCCCGAGCCAGATTCGCCGCTTCAACCTGCGCACCGGCGACACCATCGTTGGCAAGATCCGTCCTCCGAAAGAAGGTGAGCGTTATTTCGCTCTGCTCAAGGTCGACACGATCAACTACGACCGCCCGGAAAACGCCAAGAACAAGATTCTGTTCGAAAACCTGACGCCGCTGTTCCCGAACGTGCGCATGAAGATGGAAGCCGGTAACGGTTCCACTGAAGACCTCACCGGTCGTGTCATCGACCTGTGTGCACCGATCGGTAAAGGCCAGCGTGGTCTGATCGTTGCTCCGCCGAAGGCGGGCAAGACCATCATGCTGCAGAACATCGCGTCGAACATCACACGCAACAATCCGGAAGTGCACCTGATCGTTCTGCTGATCGACGAGCGTCCGGAAGAAGTGACCGAAATGCAGCGCACCGTGCGCGGCGAAGTGGTTGCCTCGACCTTCGACGAACCGCCAACCCGTCACGTACAGGTTGCCGAAATGGTGATCGAAAAGGCCAAGCGCCTGGTCGAGCACAAGAAAGACGTCGTCATCCTGCTGGACTCCATCACCCGTCTGGCCCGTGCCTACAACACCGTCATTCCGAGCTCCGGCAAGGTACTGACCGGTGGTGTCGATGCGCACGCTCTGGAGAAGCCAAAGCGTTTCTTCGGTGCTGCACGTAACATCGAAGAAGGCGGCTCGCTGACCATCATCGCCACCGCACTGGTTGAAACCGGTTCGAAGATGGATGAAGTCATCTACGAAGAGTTCAAGGGTACAGGCAACATGGAGCTGCCTCTGGATCGCAAGATCGCGGAGAAGCGTGTGTTCCCGGCCATCAACATCAACCGCTCCGGCACACGCCGCGAAGAGCTGTTGACCGCTGATGACGAGCTGCAGCGCATGTGGATCCTGCGCAAGCTGCTGCACCCGATGGACGAGGTCGCTGCGATCGAGTTCCTGATCGACAAGCTCAAGCAGACCAAGACCAACGATGAGTTCTTCCTGTCGATGAAACGCAAGTAACAGACGGGTCGGTTCAAGAAATGGCATCCTTCGGGGTGCCATTTTTTTTTGGCCGCCGTTTGGCTCATTAGCTGCCTTGAAAGCTAAGAGCAGGTACGATGTGCGTCTATTTGGATAAGTGGCCGGGTTAATGAAATTCAAAGATCTAAGGGATTTCGTACAGCAGCTTGAGCAGCGCGGAGAGCTGAAACGCATTCAGATGCCGATTTCGCCCGTGCTGGAAATGACCGAGATCTGTGATCGCACGTTGCGCGCCAAGGGCCCGGCCCTGTTGTTCGAAAAGCCGGTCGGCTTCGATATTCCGGTGCTGGGCAACCTGTTCGGCACGCCTGAGCGCGTTGCCATGGGCATGGGCGCCGAGGCCGTCAGCGAATTGCGTGAGATCGGCAAACTGCTGGCCTTCCTCAAGGAGCCCGAGCCGCCCAAGGGTTTGAAAGACGCCTGGTCCAAGTTGCCGATCTTCCGCAAGGTCATCGCGATGGCGCCCAAGGTCGTGAAAGATGCGCCCTGTCAGGAAGTGGTCATCGAAGGCGATGACGTCGACCTCGGCATGCTGCCTGTCCAGACCTGCTGGCCGGGCGACGTTGCACCTCTGATCACCTGGGGCCTGACCGTTACCAAAGGCCCGAACAAGGAACGCCAGAACCTGGGCATCTATCGCCAGCAGGTCATCGGCCGCAACAAGATCATCATGCGCTGGCTCAGCCATCGCGGCGGCGCGCTGGATTTTCGTGACTGGTGCGCCAAGCATCCAGGCGAACCCTATCCGGTCGCGGTGGCGCTGGGCGCTGACCCGGCGACTATTCTGGGTGCCGTGACCCCGGTGCCGGACAGTCTCTCTGAATACGCCTTTGCCGGCCTGTTGCGCGGTTCGCGCACCGAGCTGATCAAGTGCCGAGGCAGCAACCTGCAAGTGCCCGCCAGTGCCGAAATCGTGCTGGAAGGCGTGATCCATCCAGGCGAAATGGCGGATGAAGGTCCTTATGGCGACCACACCGGCTATTACAACGAAGTGGACAGCTTCCCGGTGCTGACCGTCGAGCGCATTACTCATCGCATCAAGCCGATCTACCACAGCACCTACACCGGCCGTCCACCGGATGAGCCGGCGATTCTGGGCGTCGCCCTGAACGAAGTGTTCGTGCCGATCCTGCAGAAGCAGTTTCCTGAAATCGTCGATTTCTACCTGCCGCCCGAAGGCTGCTCTTACCGCATGGCCGTTGTGACCATCAAGAAGCAGTATCCCGGCCATGCCAAGCGCGTGATGCTGGGCGTCTGGTCATTCCTGCGACAGTTCATGTACACCAAGTTCGTGATCGTCACCGACGACGACATCAACGCCCGCGACTGGAATGACGTGATCTGGGCGATCACCACGCGCATGGACCCCAAGCGCGACACCGTGATGATCGACAACACACCTATCGACTATCTGGACTTCGCCTCGCCGGTGTCCGGTCTGGGCTCCAAAATGGGCCTGGATGCGACCAACAAGTGGCCGGGCGAAACCAGTCGGGAGTGGGGCCGGGCCATCGTCAAGGATGAGGCCACCACACGCCGGGTCGACGAGATCTGGGATCAGTTGGGAATCAAGTGATGCGCGTAACCTTGCAGCCCTCCGGGGCCGTGCTGGAAGCCTTGCCGGGTGAACGGATTCTCGATGCCGCACAGCGTCTGGGCTATGAATGCCCGCAGAGCTGTCGCAATGGCAACTGCCACGTCTGCTCGGCGCTGCTGGTCGAAGGCCGGGTCATGCAGTCGGGTCAGGAACACGATCACGGCGAGATCTACACCTGTCTGGCCGAGCCGCTGGAAGACTGCGTGGTGCTGTGGGACGGCGTGCTGGCCAAGGGCGAGCTGCCGGTGCGCAGTTTTGCTTGCCAACTGAGCGAATGCGTCGAGGTCGGTGGCGATGTCTGGCGTGTGGGGCTGCGCGCTCCGGCAGGCAAGGCGCCGCGCTACCATGCCGGACAATACCTGATGATCGAACGTGAGAATGGCGAGAAATCAGCGTTCTCAATTGCCTCGGCTCCTCATCAAGGACGTGATCTGGAGCTGCACGTTCTGGTGCGCGAAGACAGCGCGCGCAGCCTCATCGAGCAATTGCAGCGCAACGCGATGGCTCGGGTCGAACTGCCATTTGGCGACACCCACCTGGCCGAGCTGCCTGACGGGCCGCTGGTTCTGATCGCCGCAGGCACTGGCATGGCGCAGATGAGCAGCCTCATCGAGCATTGCCGCGTCACGGGCTTCAGTCACCCGGTGCATCTGTACTGGGGCGTGCGACGTCCCGAAGACTTCTACGACATCAGCCACTGGGACGAATGGGCGAAACTGCCCAATCTGTTCCTGCACAAGGTCGTCAGCGACCTGTGCGGCTGGGAAGGGCGCTGCGGCATGCTGCATGAGGCGGTCTGCGACGACATCAAGGATCTTTCGGCGGTGCACGTTTATGGCAGCGGCTCGCCTGCGATGATCTACGGCACCCTCGACGCGCTGGTCAGCGCCGGTATGGACGCCCATCAGATGCGTGCGGACGTGTTTGCCTACGCGCCGCGTCCCTGATACCTGACTGACGGTGGTCCGGCTGGATTGTAAATTGCTTGGATCCGCTTATAGCGTCTGGCGATGTCAAATCGTCGCCAGATTCTTTTTGGCACAAAGGCCATTGGCCTATAGCGAAGAACGTACCACGACACCCTGAGGCCGCTCGCCCCTGAGCGATTCAGCGGGGCTCGGCAAAGACTGGCAGCCAGACTGTCAGGGAGGCAAATGGAGAACCCAATCAACGAACTGGCCGTGGCCGTACACGACGGTCTGGGCCTGACGTATCCACCTGTCATCGATCTTGGCCCGCAACTGACGCGTGAGCAGTTGCTCGCATCCATGGACGCCACCATGAAGCGTCACAAGGGTGGTCCGGTCTGGCTGTTCGCCTACGGCTCACTGATCTGGCGACCTGAATGCACCGCCGTCGAGCGTCAGCGCGGACGGGTGCATGGATATCATCGCGGTTTGTACCTGTGGTCCCACGAGCACCGCGGCACGCCGGAGGTTCCTGGGCTGGTGTTTGGTCTGGATCGTGGCGGCTCCTGCACCGGCTTTGCCTATCGGCTGCCGGACGAGTGTCTGGAAGACTCGTTGCTGGCTCTCTGGCAGCGCGAGATGCCTTATCCCTCCTATCGCCCACACTGGCTCAGCTGCCGTCTTGAAGATGGCAGGCAGGTTCAGGCGTTGGGGTTCGTGCTGGAGCGGCATTTGCCGAGCTATGCCGGCAATCTGCCGGACAGCGTGCTGAGCCAGGTGCTGGCCAGCGCAAGCGGGCGGTATGGAACCACCCGCGATTACGTTGAGCAGACCGCCATCGCCCTACGCAGCCACGCCATGCCGGATCTGCATCTGGAGGCGCGGCTCAAGCGGTGTCAGTCAGCGACGGCCTGAATCAGGCCTTGGCTTCACGCGAGCTGCTGGCGACCTGTTTGTGGCGCAGCGTCGGGGCCAGGAACACCATGGCCAGAATGCACGCGCCGATCAACAGCACGAAGCCGCCGTCCCAGCCGAAATGGTCCACGGTGTAGCCCATCGCCGCGCTCGCTGCGACCGAGCCGCCCAGATAACCAAACAGACCGGTAAAGCCTGCCGCCGTCCCTGCCGCCTTCTTGGGTGCCAGTTCCAGCGCCTGCAGACCGATCAGCATCACCGGGCCGTAGATCAGGAAACCGATGGACACCAGCGCGATCATGTCGACCGTCGGGTTGCCTTCCGGATTCAGCCAGTACACCAGCGTGGCGATGGTCACCAGGAACATGAACACCATGCCGGTCAGGCCGCGATTGCCCTTGAAGATCTTGTCCGACATCCAGCCGCACAGCAGCGTGCCCGGAATACCGGCCCACTCGTACAGGAAATAGGCCCACGAGGTCTTGTCGACGGTGAAGTGCTTGGCTTCCTTGAGGTAGGTCGGTGCCCAGTCCAGCACGCCGTAGCGCAGCAGATAGACGAACACGTTGGCCATCGCGATGTACCAGAGGAATTTGTTGCGCAGCACGTATTTGACGAAGATTTCCTTGGCGCTGAATTCTTCTTCATGGCTGGCATCGTAGCCTTCCGGATAATCGTTCTTGTAGTGCTCGATAGGCGGCAGGCCCACCGACTGTGGCGTGTCGCGCATCGTCGCAAACGCAAACACGGCAACCAGCAAAGCCACAGCAGCCGGGACGTAGAATGCCGCGTGCCAGTCATTGGTCCAGCCCATGCCCAGCAGGAACAGCGGACCGATCAGGCCGCCACCGACGTTGTGCGCCACGTTCCACACCGACACCACACCGCCACGTTCTTTCTGCGACCACCAGTGCACCATCGTCCGCCCGCTCGGCGGCCAGCCCATGCCTTGTGCCCAGCCGTTGATGAACAGCAGCACGAACATGATCGTGACACTGGACGTCGCCCACGGAGCGAAACCGAAGATGAACATGATCCCGGCCGACACTAACAGACCGAAGGGCAGGAAATAACGTGGGTTGGATCGGTCGGAGATGATCCCCATCAAGAACTTCGACAGACCGTAGGCAATCGCAATCGCCGACATCGCCACGCCCAACTGACCACGCGTGTAACCCTCATCGATCAAATAAGGCATCGCCAGCGAGAAGTTCTTGCGCAGCAGGTAGTAACCCGCATAACCAATGAAAATACCCGCGAAGATCTGCCAGCGCAGGCGGCGGTACGTGCTGTCGACTTTTTCTTCGGGAAGGGGTGCCTTGTGCCTGGCAGGGCGGAAAAACGCAAACATAGAGACTCTCCGGGTTCTTATTTTTTTGCGAAAGCGAATATTACATTTTCGTTACAGAAAAAAGCAGTGCCTTTTGACTGAAAAACGGCGGGAAATGGGAGGTTACGCATGTTGTTTTGTGAACGTCAGAGAGGTTTAACGATTCAGTAACCGAATAGGACAGGTCCTACGGCCGTATAAGAAATCGTGTCCTTATATGTTTATAGAGGCCCCTTCTAGTATCGCGACATGGATGCCATGCAGGCAGTTACGTCGCGATGAGCAGGGGTTTTAATGAAGTGGATTGTGGTTATTCTGGTGGTTTCAATGGCGTTGATGGCGCTGCCGATTTACGCAGCAGAAGCGTTTCTGGTGCCGATGTACACGCCCCAGCCAGCGTTTCCCGTCGAACTGGTGAAAGCCCGCTACGCCGGAAAGGTGCGTGCTCAACTGATTATCAAGTCCGACGGCTCAGTGCATGAAGCAAAGGCGATTGAAAGTGGGCATCCGCTCATGACGTCGTCTGTCGAGCAAACGCTCAGGCAATGGCGCTATAAACCCTGGATCGGCACCGTCGGTGCGCCTCCGTTCACCAGCATCACCGTGCCGGTGATTTTTGGTTCCCACGGGTACCGACGTTTCAATACCGAGGTCAGTGTAGGGTTGGGCGACATTCGCTGCGGCTACCTCAATCACGAAGTGCAGTCCGTCCGACAGGACTCCCCCGACGAATCATTGAGCAAAGTTGATGTGTTCTGGTACACCGGCCAAGTGCTGTTCAGTGGCCATGTTGCGCATCGCCATACAGAGCACGAGCGCAAGGCGTTGCTTGAACAGCTGAGTGATTCGATCCCGATGATTGTCAGCCACTGTGAACACAGTCCTGATCACCGCTACGGCGACTACCTGCCTGCATCGATCAAGGCGGTGTTGGTCGGGACGGCTGAGCCGGGCTTCACCGTTGGGCTGACGCAGGAGGCTCGCTGAATGAGGCTCAAACTCCACGCGGCGTGGTTGCTGCTTAGTCTGGCCAGCGTCGCATACGGTCTGCCTTCCTATCCCGTCCCGCGTTATATGCCTGATATTGAATACCCGCGCAGCCTGCGCCTTTCAGCAGTGACCGGTGTCGATGTCAGCGTACGGGTATTCATCAAGGCCAACGGAGAAGTCCGGTTCCTTGAGGTCCTGAACACCACCGACCCAGCCATCATTGCTGCCGCCAAACACGTCGTTGAGCAGTGGCGCTTCGAGGCGTGGGAGCCTCCCGCTTCCCATCCCGAAGGCGAAAACGTGACCGTGACCTATCAGTTCGCTGAAGCGGCGCCTTCTCGTCCTCCGCTGGACGAAAACGCTGATCTCAGGAAGGTGATGTGCAGTCAGATCAATCGTGAGTCAAGGCAGAAAGACTCGCTTGGAACGCATGCGCCTTACGAGCTGGACGTGTTTCTCAGGACTGAGCGTTACCTGTCCAGCGGCCCCGTCGTACAACTGTTTCTGTCTCTGGACGAACGCGATGCGTTGGTGCGCGATTTGCTTCAGGCGGTTCCGACGGTAATCGCGAGTTGTCGGGATAATCCTGGGCGGCGATATGTGGACTATTTGCCGGAGCGTGTTCGGCAGTCATTTTAAAGGAAGCTGCTGGAGCGTGACGCCAGTTCGGACGACGAAATCTCGACCTGGCGTCTACGGCTGTCAGTTAGTCAAATACGTTCATTTTGCCTACGGCTTCAAAATGCTCAGCATTGGACACGCCCTGAGCACTCAGTGCGTTTGAGCATTCTACAACGGCAAACTCAATGGCATTTTTGAGTGCGTTCAGGGCAACACCTATTTCCTTTGTTGCCTCAGGCCCCAGCATCGCTTCCGCTGTACGTACTGATTCTGATGCCAGCCCTAGGGCTTCCTTGGGTAAAACACTTAGATTTAGTACCTGATAAATATAGTTATTATTTAACGTGCGCTGGGCTAGCTCACGTAATTAAGCTTTTAACTGAGCGAAACCACCACCTTCCCCACAGCCCGCCTTCCCCCCAACGCATCAATCGCCTCACCAGCCCGCTCCAGCGGATACACCTGCGACACCAGCGGCTTCAACTTCCCTTCCTCAAACCACGCAAACAACTGCTTGAAGTTTTCGGCGTTATCCTGCGGCTGGCGCTGTGCAAAGGAACCCCAGAACACCCCCACGACCGAAGCGCCTTTGAGCAAGGCCAGGTTGACGGGCAGTTCGGGGATGCGGCCGCTGGCGAAGCCGACGACCAGCAGGCGGCCGTTCCAGGCGATTGCGCGGATGGCCTGGTCGAAGAGGTCGCCGCCGACCGGGTCGTAGATCACGTCGGCGCCGTTGCCGTTGGTAAGGCGTTTGATTTCATCCTTGAGGCTGGTGTCGGTGTAGTTGATGAGTTCGTCGGCGCCTGCGTTTCTGGCGACTTCGAGTTTCTCTGCCGAGCTTGCCGCGGCGATGACGCGCGCACCCAGGGCCTTGCCGATTTCTACCGCAGCCAGGCCGACGCCACCGGAGGCACCGAGCACCAGCAGGGTTTCGCCGGGCTGCAGGTTGGCGCGTTGTTTGAGGGCGTGCATCGAGGTGCCGTAGGTCATGCTGAAGGCGGCGGCTATGGTGAAGTCCATGCTTGCGGGAATGGGCAGCACGTTGTAGTTGGGTACGGCGACCTGCTCGGCGAAGCTGCCCCAGCCGGTGAGGGCCATGACGCGGTCGCCGGTTTTCAAGTGAGTGACCTTCTCCCCGACCGCCGAGATCACGCCGGCTGCTTCGCCGCCCGGTGAAAAGGGGAAGGGCGGCTTGAACTGGTATTTACCTTCTATGATGAGGGTGTCTGGAAAGTTGACCCCGGCGGCACGAACATCGAGCAGGATTTCGTTCTTCTTGACGTCAGGAGCGGGGATGTCTTCGAGCACCAGCGTGCTGGCGGGGCCGAAGGCTTTGCACAAGAGGGCTTTCATCGGGGCTATTCCTTTTCCAGAGATGGCCGATAAAGTCAGTTAAGCGGGTGTGCGGGTCAATGAGCATGACTCGGCCTGATAAGTACACATAAGCTATATCGGCTGTATAAGCTATGCGGCAAACCGAATGAAGGAGTGGACTGTGAAAGCGTGGATTCTGATGTTGCTGGCCTTGTCGTTGCCCGTCATGGCGCAGGAAGAAGCCAAGGAAGAAGGTCCGCCCAAGGCGGCCTATGTTTCCCTGACACCACCGTTCGTGGGCAATTACGCGCTGGATGGCGGCCCGAAGCTGCGCGTCTACAAGGCTGACATCGCCCTGCGTGTTACCGGTGCCGACGCTGAAGCGG
Organism: Pseudomonas sp. AC016; assembly: GCF_979253365.1. Taxonomy (NCBI): domain Bacteria; kingdom Pseudomonadati; phylum Pseudomonadota; class Gammaproteobacteria; order Pseudomonadales; family Pseudomonadaceae; genus Pseudomonas; species Pseudomonas sp. AC016. Next base: position 3,000,351 of record NZ_CEEDCC010000001.1, on the reverse strand, counting down.
CTGTGAAGCGCAACGATGCGTTGATCCGCAATCAGTTGGTGTCGCTGTTCACGCAGCAGACCGTGGACAGCATGAGCAGCGCCGAAGCGAAGGAAAACATTCGTCAGGAAGCGCTCAAGCAGGTCCAGCGCGTCATGAATGATGAAGAGGGCAAGCCGGTCGTTGAAGACCTGCTCTTCAACAACTTCATCGTCCAGTAAGCCTGATCAGCGCAACGCCAGAATCGCCGCCCATTGTTCGGCGGTGACCGGCATGACTGAAAGTCGGCTACCCTTCTGCACCAGAGGCAGTTGTTCCAGCTGACTTTGCTGTTTCAGGTAGCCGAGGCTCAGGACTTTGCCGAAGTGTTCCACGAACTCCACGTCGATGGCGCTCCATGGATTCTTTTCAGGCGTGGCTTTGGCGTCGTGGTAATGACTATCAGGGTCCAGCGCGGCAGGGTCGGGGTAAGCGGCTTCAGTGATCTTCGCGATCCCCGCGATGCCTGGCTCGGGACAGCTGGAATGGTAGAAAAAGAACTCATCACCAACCGCCATGGACCTGATGAAGTTGCGCGCCTGATAGTTGCGTACGCCATCCCAGCGGGCCTTGCCCAAGCGCTTCAGATCGCTGATCGAGAGCTCGTCGGGCTCGGACTTCATCAGCCAATAGGCCATTGCGGTTGCTCCTCAAGTAATAAGTTCATGTGGGTTTTATGACAAACCGACAGTCGGTTGGCGCCAGCATTTGCGTACTGGTTCACGTTATCGCAGAATGCCGCCCTTTAAGCACCACGCTGCTGCACGGCTCGTAGAAAACCGCTGCTGACACCGTATTGATTTGCCTAAGGAGGGCAGTCAATGAAACGCAAGCCTGATTTACTCTGGATTCTGGTCGTATTGTTTGGCTTGGGTGTCGTGACAACCGGTTATGCGCAGAGCCTGTGGACAAGCAAGGAAGACATGCCTGTCGAGATTACCCAGCAACAGCAGAAAGTGCCCGGTCGGCACTGATTCTCCCCCTCGATACGCCCCGTCTCGCTCTGACCGCTACACGCCTTCGCCACGAAGCCTGACCGGTCAGAGTGCCTGAGCCAGATACCAGCGCTTGTCCGATACCGTACCTTGCAACGGGACATCCCAGCTGGCCTGCGCCAATCGCTCCACCTTCTGACATTCATGCGCCAGCCCGAGCAGCACCGGCTTGCGCCATGTGCTTCTGCGCGCCCGGTACGCCAGGCTGCGGTCATAGAAGCCGCCTCCCATGCCCAGGCGTCCGCCTTCGTCATCGAACCCCACCAGCGGCATCAGCACCAGATCGAGTGCCCAGATCCTGCGCTGCTTTGCGCGATTGATACGCGGCTCGGGGATGCGAAAGCGGTTGGGTTTGAATTTCTCGCCGGGTCGCACGCGCTGAAAGACCATGCGGGTTCTTGGCCAGGCATTGAGAACCGGCAGGTACGTCGCCTTGCCGCGCCGCTGTGCTGCACGCAGCAACAGGCGGGGATCGATCTCGCCATCCATGGGCAGGTACAGCGAGACATGTCGGGCGCGTCGGAACAAGGGATGCTGCGCCAGTTGCCGATAGAGGCCGCGGGCGGCTTCACGTTGCTGGCTGCGGGTCAGGGATCGACGGGCCTTGCGCAGTTGGCGGCGCAATTGCGGGCGTGAGAGTGAAGGTGCGCTGGTCATGAGCGAGAGGTCATGCAGGCTGATCCGGAAGATTGATCCTTGAGGTGCGTATCAAGGCGGGATCGTCATTGCCAGGCAGTTGGGCTGGCAATGGATTGAATGAGGACTCCCCGACGAACCGCTGTCGGTGTAGCCCTTGAACCCGAAAGTTCAAGGTGGAGATTGCAGGAGGTTTTAAGGCTTTCCGTCGAGCGGACATGCACACCAACCCCAACGTGCAACCCCCGTGGTTGTGCGTATCGGCTCAGGGACATGACCGACTGGCAAGCACTCCAGGGAGCGGCGCAAGTATACAGAAATGCCCCGAAATAATCAGCCCCGTGTTGAATCCGGTGTGCCGGGCGTGTCGGTGGCGAGCACCAGATCGACCTTGTCGAGCAGATCGCGAACCTGTTCACGGGTCGAGCCGCTGGCCTGTACGTCAGGCAGATCCTGCTTGTGCAGCAGGTCGTGAGTGATATTCAGAGCGGCCATTACTGCGATGCGGTCGGCACCGATGACTTTGCCGCTGCTACGGATTTCACGCATCTTTCCATCCAGGTAGCGGGCAGCGCTGACCAGATTGGTGCGCTCTTCCTGAGGGCAGATGATGGAATATTCCTTGTCGAGGATCTGAACGGTCACGCTGTTGCCATTACTCATGAGTCTTGCTCCAAAGCTTTGAGGCGCGAAATCATTGACTCGACCTTCTGCCGGGCGATTTCGTTCTTTTCAATGAGGTGGGCGCGTTCCTCGCGCCAGGACTTTTCCTGAGCTAATAGGAGTGCGTTTTGGGATTTAAGTTGCTCGGCGTGCCTGAGCAGCAGCTCCACTCGTTTCATCAGCGCTTGCAGGTCGGTGTCTTCCATTGTTTTCCACTGAGTACTTTCTGATGAATGGCAGGGGTGTCGTGTTCACGCTCAAGCCCAAACCGTCGCGTTGATGATCTTGGCGCGCGGATAGTCTAGGATACAAGGCCTTCATTCTAGACATTGCGCCGTTTGGCGACTAGCTACCCATGCCCATTCAGAATTCTCCGTACAAAGCATTCGCCACCCTGCTCAACGGCAGTGGCCATCCGGTTTCTCCCGCTGAACTTCATGGCCTGCTGCTGGGCCGCAGCTGCGCGGGCGCAGGCTTCGACAACGAAGGCTGGTTTGCCGACGCCTCTGTGCTGCTCGAAACCGAGCCGGAAGACAACGTCCGCCAGGCGCTGATCGGCCTGCAGGAAATGGTCAAGGGCGAGCTCACCAGCGACGACATGACCGTCGTGCTGTTGCTGCCGGGCGACGACGAGCCGTTGGCCGACCGTGCTGCGGCGCTGGGTCAGTGGTGCCAGGGCTTCCTGTCGGGCTTCGGTCTGGCAGCGGGTGACAAGGTGCTGAGCATCGAGGCAACCGAAGTTCTGCAGGATCTGGCCGCCATCGCACAGGTTCAAGACGCGCTGGAAGAGTCCGAGGACGGCGAAACCGATTACATGGAAGTCATGGAATACCTGCGTGTTGCGCCGCTGCTGCTGTTCACCGAGTGCAACAAGCCCGCCACGCCGGAACCCAAGCCTTCCCTGCACTGATTGCCCATCATTGCGTATCGGTTGATGCCCAAGGCTTCGACCGATGCGCGCCATCAGGACATACGTTGCCGATGATCCATATACCCAAGGCCGAATACGCCCGCCGACGCAAAGCCCTGATGGCCCAGATGGAGCCCAACAGCATTGCGATTCTGCCGGCTGCGGCTGTGGCGATTCGCAATCGTGATGTCGAGCACGTCTATCGTCAGGACAGCGATTTCCAGTACCTGAGCGGATTTCCCGAACCGGAAGCCGTGGTCGTGCTGATTCCGGGTCGTGAGTATGGCGAGTACGTGCTGTTCTGCCGTGAACGCAATGCCGAGCGCGAGCTGTGGGAAGGTCTGCGTGCCGGGCAGGAAGGCGCGATTCGTGATTTCGGCGCGGACGATGCGTTTCCGATCAGCGATATCGACGACATCCTGCCAGGGCTGATCGAAGGCCGAGACCGGGTGTACTCGGCGATGGGCAGCAACCCTGAGTTCGATCGTCATCTGATGGAGTGGATCAACGTGATCCGCTCCAAGGCGCACCTGGGCGCACAGCCGCCCAACGAATTTGTCGCGCTGGATCATCTGCTGCATGACATGCGCCTGTACAAGTCGGCCGCCGAGATCAAGGTGATGCGCAGTGCCGCGCAGATTTCTGCGCGTGCTCACGTGCGAGCCATGCAGGCCTGCCGGGCCGGGCTGCATGAGTTCAGCCTTGAAGCCGAGCTGGATTACGAATTCCGCAAGGGCGGCGCGAAGATGCCCGCCTACGGTTCTATCGTCGCCTCGGGCCGCAACGCCTGCATCCTGCATTACCAGCAGAACGACGCGGCCCTCAAGGACGGCGATCTGGTGCTGATCGACGCCGGTTGCGAAATCGACTGTTACGCCAGCGACATCACGCGCACTTTTCCGGTCAGTGGCACGTTCTCGACGGAACAGAAGGCCATCTACGAACTGGTGCTCAAATCCCAGTACGCGGCCTTCGAGGCCATCGGTCCGGGCAAGCACTGGAACCAGGCGCATGAAGCGACGGTCCAGGTAATTACCGCCGGGCTTGTCGAGCTGGGTCTGTTGCAGGGCGACGTGAACCGGTTGATTGAAGACGAAGCCTACAAGGCGTTCTACATGCACCGGGCCGGACACTGGCTGGGCATGGACGTGCACGATGTGGGCGAATACAAGGTCGGCGGAGAATGGCGCGTGCTGGAAGTCGGCATGGCGCTGACCGTGGAACCCGGCATTTACGTGTCTCCTGACAATCTGAATGTCGCAAAGAAATGGCGAGGTATCGGCGTGCGTATCGAGGACGACGTGGTGGTAACCAAGAAAGGCTGTGAAGTGCTTTCCGGCGACGTGCCCAAGACAGTGGCCGAGATCGAAGCACTGATGGCCGCCTCACGGGTTCAGGCAGCATGAGCCGTTTCAACATAGCCATCGTCGGTGGCGGACTGGTCGGCGCGAGCCTTGCGCTTGCATTGCAGGCAGGCGCCAGGGCACGTGGCTGGAAGATTGTTCTGATCGAACCGTTCGCGCCGGGCGAAACGTATCAGCCCAGCTATGACGCCCGCTCCTCGGCGCTGTCGTTTGGGGCGCGTCGTATTTATGAGCATCTTGGCGTCTGGCAGCAGATCTCGCGCCGGGCCGAGCCGATTCTGCAGATTCAGGTGTCCGACCGTGGCCGCTTCGGCGCGACGCGTCTGTCGGCCATCGAGGAAGGCGTGCCTGCACTCGGTTACGTGGTTGAAAACGCTTGGCTGGGGCAGTGCCTGTGGGCCGGGCTGGACCGTGACGTCGTCAGCTGGCGCGTGCCCGCCGAGGTGCGCAGCATGCAGCCGCTGGCGGACGGTTATCGCCTGACGCTGGCCGACGAAACCGAACTGGAATGCGACCTCGCTGTGCTGGCTGACGGCGGCCGCTCCAGTCTGCGCGAGCAATTGGGCATCGGTGTACGGCAGACGCCCTACGATCAGAGCGCGTTGATCGCCAACATCACACCGAGCGAAGCTCACTGCGGTCATGCGTTCGAACGCTTTACCGATGACGGCCCGATGGCCCTGCTGCCATTGCCGGACAATCGTTGCGCATTGGTCTGGACGCGTCGTGGCAATGACACCCAGCGTCTCGCCGAGCTGGACGACCGCAGTTTTCTGGAAGAGCTGCAGGGCGTGTTCGGCTACCGCCTTGGCACCTTGCGTCAGGTCGGCGCGCGGCATGTGTATCCGCTGGCGCTGGTGGAAGCCGAAGAGCAGGTGCGCTCGCATCTGGTGATTCTCGGCAACGCCGCGCACAGCCTGCACCCGATTGCCGGGCAGGGTTTCAACCTGTCGTTGCGCGATGCCGATGCGCTCGCTGAGACGCTGCTCGACAGCGACGCGGCGCTGGGTGATCTGGCTACGCTGCAGATCTACCGCGAACGTCAACGTGCCGATCAGCAATTGACCGTGGGTTTCAGTGACAAGGTGACGCGCCTGTTCGGCAGCACGCAGTCGGCGGTGACCACAGGTCGCAACCTTGGTCTGCTGGGGCTGGATCTGCTGCCCACCGCCAAGCGCTGGTTTGCCCGTCAGGCGATGGGTCTGGGGACACGAACCGATGTCTGAGCCAGGCACTTTCAACACGGCTGCGGCCGCAAGCGGGAACGGTGTGAACATGGAAACGCGTGCAGATGTGCTGATCGTCGGTGCCGGCATGGTCGGCAGCGCCCTTGCGCTGGCCCTTCAAGGCAGTGGCCTGGACGTCATCGTGGTCGATGGCGGAGCAATGAGCGTCAAGCCGTTCGACGCGGACTCCACGTTCGAGCCGCGGGTCAGTGCCCTGTCGGCGGCCAGTCAGCGGATTCTGCAGCGCCTCGATGTGTGGGAAGGCATCGCCGGACGGCGCGTCAGCCCCTACAGCCACATGCATGTGTGGGACGGCAGCGGCACCGGGCAGATCCACTTCTCTGCCTCCAGCGTGCACGCCGATGTGCTCGGTCACATCGTCGAAAACCGTGTGGTTCAGGACGCACTGCTCGACCGCCTGCATGACAGCGATATCGGTCTGCTGGCCAACGCACGGCTGGAGCAGATGCGCTATTCCGGCGATGACTGGCTGCTGACCCTGTCTGACGGCCACAAGCTACGCGCTCCCCTGGTCGTGGCTGCAGATGGCGCGAACTCCGCCGTGCGCCGTTTGACCGGCACGCCGACCCGCGAATGGGATTACCTGCACAACGCAATCGTGACCAGCGTGCGCACGGCCGAACCGAACAGAAAGACCGCCTGGCAGCGTTTCACCGACGAAGGGCCGCTGGCATTTCTGCCGCTCAATCGCGAAGGCGAGCATTGGAGCTCGATTGTCTGGTCGGTGACGCCGGCCGAGTCCGAGCGGCTGATGGCGGTAGACGATGAAGTGTTCTGCAAGGAGCTTGAACAGGCATTTGAGGAGCGTTTGGGGCAGGTGCTGGCGGTTGATGCACGTTTGTGCGTCCCACTGCGTCAGCGCCACGCCAAACGCTACGTCGCCAAAGGCCTTGCCCTGATCGGCGACGCGGCGCACACCATTCACCCGCTGGCCGGGCAGGGCGTGAACCTCGGTTTTCTCGACGCCGCCGTGCTGGCCGAAGTGCTGACTCATGCAGCCGCACGTGGCGAGTTGCTGTCGGACGTGCGCGTGCTGGGTCGCTACGAGCGCCGCCGCATGCCGCACAACCTGGCGCTGATGGCCGCGATGGAAGGCTTTGAGCGTCTGTTTCAGGCCGATCCACTGCCACTGCGCTGGCTACGCAACACCGGGCTCAAGGTGGTCAACAAGCTGCCGGAAGCCAAGGCACTGTTCGTCCGCGAGGCGCTGGGATTGTCGGGGGATTTGCCGGAGCTGGCGAGGTTGTAAGGTCTTGGCGGATCGCTCCCGCTCCATCGCTCATCGTTATACACAAGTCCGTCTCGATACTGATCGTGCCCATCGCTCCGCGTGGGTATGCCTCCCGTGACGCTCCGCGTCACAAATGGCACAGGCTGGGGATTCAGTAAGCCGAGCGCATGACGTGGATAACGCTGGAGCTTGGGCACACATCTGCGCCACATTCGAGAGCGGACGCGGAGCGTCCTGGGAGGCATTCCCACGCAGAGCGTAGGAACGATCATCATCGTATTCCTCCAGGAGGACTTGTGTATAACGACGAGCACGGAACATGGGCACGATCAGTCTTCCAAACGCGTTCTGTCTGCAACATCCAGTAACGCCTCCAGCGCCTCTTCGATTGAGATAGCAAATGGGATTCACTACCATTTCGCCTCATTTGCGAACGCGAGATACCTTCATGCAGGCAAGCAAGCGTCTTCTGGCTGCTCTGACACTGACTCTGCTGGGCGGCACCGCTCAGGCAGCCGACGAAGTGGTGGTGTATTCCTCCCGCATCGACGAGCTGATCAAACCGGTGTTCGATGCCTACACCGCCAAGACGGGCGTGAAGATCAAGTTCATCACCGACAAGGAAGCGCCGCTGATGCAGCGCATCAAGGCCGAGGGTGAGAACGCGACCGCCGACCTGCTGCTCACCGTCGATGCAGGCAACCTCTGGCAGGCCGAGCAGATGGGCATCCTCCAGCCGTTCACTTCTCCGGTCATCGAGGCCAACATTCCGCCGCAATATCGCTCGTCCACCCATGGATGGACCGGCTTGAGTCTGCGGGCGCGGACCATTGCCTACTCGACGGACCGTGTGAAGCCCGCTGAACTGACGACCTACGAAGCGCTTGCCGACAAGAACTGGGAAGGCCGTCTGTGCCTGCGCACGGCCAAGAAGGTCTACAACCAGTCGCTGACCGCCACGCTGATCGAGACCCACGGTGCCGAAGCGTCCGAGAAGATTCTCAAGGGCTGGGTCAACAACCTTTCCACCGACGTGTTCTCCGACGACATCGCCGTGCTTGAAGCAATCAATGCCGGGCAGTGCGACGTGGGTATCGTCAACACCTACTACTACGGCCGTCTGCACAAGCAGAACCCGGATCTGGCAGTGAAGCTGTTCTGGCCGAACCAGGCCGACCGTGGCGTGCACGTCAACCTGTCGGGTATTGGTCTGACCCAATACGCGCCACACCCGGACGCCGCCAAGGCGCTGGTTGAATGGATGACCGGCCCTGAGGCGCAGAAGATCTTCTCCAGCGTGAACCAGGAATTCCCGGCCAACCCTAAAGTGGCGCCGTCCGATGAAGTGGCGAGCTGGGGCGAGTTCAAGGCCGATACCATTCCTGTCGAGGTGGCGGGCAAGCGTCAGGCAGAAGCCATTCGCATGATGGATCGCGCGGGCTGGAATTGATTTAATACGCGACCTCTGATCGTTCACTCCGCGTGGTAATGCCGCTCAGGACGCTCCGCGTCCGCTCTCGAATGTGACGCGGAGCGTGGGCACGATCACTAAAAATTGCACTGTGGGAGGCGGCTTGCCGGCGATGGCGTCAGTCCAGTCGCTGATATGGCGCTTCGGGAAACGCATCGCCGGCAAGCCGCCTCCCACAGGGTTAAGCATTCAATCAGCTCTAGCGCTTTAGTCATCGAGAACCCCTTGGCCCATCCTGTCCAACGCCGCTGGTATCCACTGGTCTTTGCCATCGCCGCGCTGGTGCTGTTGCCGCTGAGCGTGTTGCTGCTTTCCTGGCAAAGCATCGATCAGCAGATCTGGTCACACCTGCTCGACACCCAGATGCCTCGTCTGTTGGGTAACACCTTGATTCTGGTCGTTGGCGTCGGTGTGGGTGTGACGTTGCTGGGTGTGAGCCTGGCGTGGCTGACCAGTCTGTGCGAGTTTCCGGGACGGCGCTGGCTCGACTGGGCGTTGATGCTGCCTTTTGCGATTCCGGCCTATGTGCTCGCCTTCGTCTTCGTCGGTCTGCTGGACTTTTCCGGCCCGGTGCAGACGCTGATGCGCGAATGGTTTGGCAGCGGCCTGCGGCTGCCCCGGGTGCGCTCCACGGGCGGGGTGATCATCGTTCTGGTGCTGGTGTTCTATCCCTACGTCTACCTGCTGGCACGCACGGCGTTTCTGGCGCAGGGCAAAGGCCTGATGGAGGCGGCCCGTGTGCTTGGACAATCGCCGTTTCAGGCCTTCTGGCGCGTGGCCCTGCCGATGGCACGCCCGGCCATTGGTGCGGGTGTGGCGCTCGCGCTGATGGAAACACTGGCGGATTTCGGAGCCGTGTCAGTGTTCAACTTCGACACCTTCACCACCGCCATCTACAAGACCTGGTACGGGTTCTTCAGCCTTTCCAGCGCGGCGCAGCTGGCCAGCCTGCTGTTGTTGGTGGTGCTGATCCTGCTGTATGGCGAACGTCGTGCGAGAGGCGCGAGCCGTGCGACCAACGAGCGCCCGCGAGGCAAGGCGCTTTATCACCTGCGCGGTCTCAAGGCACTGGCTGCGACGTTCTGGTGTGGGCTGGTGTTTCTCTGCGCGTTTGTCGTGCCTGTGCTGCAACTGGTGGTCTGGGTCTGGCAGCGGGGCCGCTTCGATCTGGACGAACGGTACATCGGTCTGATCCTGCATACCCTGTATCTGGGCGGCATGGCTGCGTTGATTACGGTCAGCGCCGCGCTGGTGCTGGCTTTCGCACGCCGCATGGCGCCCACACCTGCGATCCGTTCGGGCGTGAGCCTGGCCAATCTCGGCTACGCGTTGCCGGGGTCGGTGCTGGCGGTGTCGATCATGCTGGCGTTCAGTTACCTGGACCGCGAACTGGTCATCCCTCTGTCGGGCTGGCTTGGCGGGGCGGGCAAGCCACTGCTGCTGGGCAGTCTGTCTGCGTTGCTGCTGGCGTATCTGGTGCGTTTCATGGCTGTGGCCTTCGGTCCACTGGAAAACAGTCTCTCGCGTATCCGTCCTTCGCTGCCTGAAGCAGCACGCAGTCTGGGTGTCAGTGGACCGAAGTTGTTTCTCAACGTGTATCTGCCATTGCTGGTTCCCGGCGCGCTGAGTGCTGCACTGCTGGTGTTCGTTGACGTGCTCAAGGAAATGCCGGCAACCCTTCTGATGCGCCCCTTTGGCTGGGATACGCTGGCCGTGCGCATTTTCGAGATGACCAGTGAGGGCGAGTGGGCGCGCGCTGCATTGCCCGCCCTGACGCTGGTGCTGGTCGGCCTGTTGCCCGTCATCGGGCTGATTCGCCGCTCTGCCCGTCAGATTAGCTAGGTGCGGGGCCATCACCTTGCGGCTACAATGCGCCGCAATTGGTGCGGTCTGTCAGACAATTCGACACGCTTTATTGGTTGCAAACCCCGACTTAGCGGGGGGCTTGCCGTGATGTGTCTGCCCGCACCTTCGCCACGCCCGGAAGGAGAAACCCATGGGACAGCGTACCCCACTCTTTGACCTGCACCTCGCGCTCGGCGCGAAGATGGTCGATTTTGGTGGCTGGGACATGCCGTTGCATTACGGATCGCAGGTCGAGGAACACCATCAGGTGCGTCGCGACTGTGGGGTCTTCGATGTCTCGCATATGAACGTGATCGATGTGCGTGGCAGTCAGGCCAAGGCCTGGCTGCGTTACCTGCTGGCCAATGACGTCGACAGGCTCAAGACGCAGGGTCGGGCCCTGTACAGCGCCATGCTGGACAATCATGGCGGCATCATCGATGACATGATCGTCTACCTCACGACCAGCGGTTATCGGCTGGTCGTCAATGCGGCGACCGGCGCCAAGGACTTCGCCTGGATGCAGTCCCGGCTGGAGGGGTTCGACGTACAACTGGTCGAGCGCAGCGAGATGGCCATGCTGGCGATTCAGGGTCCGCAGGCCCGAAACAGAATCGCCGAGCTGGTCTCCAGTGCCCGTGCCGATCTGATTCGCCAGCTCAAACCTTTCGAAGGCCATGACAACGCTGACTGGTTCATCGCCCGCACCGGCTACACCGGCGAAGACGGACTGGAAATCATGTTGCCTGCCGAGCAGGCTCCGGGTTTCTTCAATGATCTGGTCGGTGCCGGTATTTCCCCGATTGGCCTGGGCGCGCGCGATACCCTTCGCCTCGAGGCTGGCATGAACCTGTACGGTCAGGATATCGACGAAAACGCTTCGCCGCTGGTGTCGAACATGGCCTGGAGCATTGCGTGGGAGCCGGCCGAACGTGATTTTATCGGACGTCAGGCGCTTGAGGCCGAGCGAGCCGCAGGCATCGCCTCCAAGCTGGTCGGACTGGTGCTTGAAGAGCGCGGTGTGTTGCGCGCCCGGCAGGTGGTACGCATCGCAGAAATTGGCGAAGGTGAGATAACCAGTGGTAGTTTCTCTCCTACGCTAAGCAAGTCGATTGCTCTGGCACGCGTTCCGATGGCCACCGCTGACCGCGCCGAGGTCGAAATCCGCGGCAAGTGGTACCCGGTGAGGGTCGTGCAGCCAGCGTTTGTGCGTCATGGCAAAGCCCTGATCTAACCTAATCTGGCGGGTTTTCCGCTGACCCCGATGTTGAGGATGACTAAATGAGCAATATTCCCGCCGAACTGCGTTTCGCCGAAAGCCATGAATGGGCGCATCTGGAAGCTGATGGCACCGTAACAGTCGGTATTTCGGATCACGCACAGGAAGCGTTGGGCGATGTCGTTTTCGTCGAGTTGCCGGAAATCGGCAAAACCTTCGCTGCCGGTGATGCTGCAGGCGTCGTCGAGTCGGTCAAGGCCGCCTCCGATATCTACTCGCCGGTTGCAGGCGAAGTGATCGCTGTGAATGAATCGCTGGGCGACTCGCCTGAGAGCTTGAATGGCGAGCCTTACAACGCCTGGATCTTCAAGCTCAAGCCGGTCGATGCGACAGGCGATCTGGCCAAGCTGCTGGATGCTGACGGATACAAGAGCGCCATTGGCGAGTAAACACCGGACAAAAAAATGCCGCTCAATCGAGCGGCATTTTTTATGAGGGCAATTACTGGTTTTCGGCAACCAGATTCTTGTCCAGAATCGCGTTGGCCAGTTCCATGTCGGTAGCCTTCAGACCCGGATTGTCCTGACGAACCTGCTGGATGGCAGCTTCCAGAAACGGGCCACGGATACCGCCGTCGCTGGCAACGAAGCTGCCTGCGTCGTCCTGAGCGGCAACGATCAGCTTGTGATCCTTGAAAGTCAGGTAAGTCGAGCCAGTGGTGGCACCCGAGGAAATCACGTTACGCCAAAAGGTGTCAGCCATCGCTGAACCCATCGGGATGGAAAGCAAGGCAACGGTGGCGACAGCAAACTTGAGACGCATGGTGAGGTACTCCAACTGTGGTTGTTCTGACGGGTTGGATAGCCAAAGTCACGTACTAGTTCAATCAATGTGTACCAGCTTGTTCACTTTAGCCGCCGCGTGCCCTGCCAGTTCCGTCCCAGGCGTCGCGGCTTCACGCTTTCAGCGCTGTTCGCTTTGTGGCGTCACGCGCAGCACCTCTTCAAGCGTAGTCAATCCGGCAGACACTTTCTGGGCACCGGACAGACGCAGGCTGCGCGTGCCTTCCTTGAAGGCCTGCCTGCGCATGGCCGTGAGGTCCAGGTCCGCGCTGATCAGTGACTTCACCGCATCCGACATCACCATGATCTCGTACACCCCCGCACGGCCTCTGTAGCCGGTATCCCGGCATTCCACGCAACCCACGGCCTGATGCGCGCCGGACGGCACCGGCGCCTGCCAGGGGCGTGTCAGGGTCTGCCAGTCGGTCTCGTTCAGGTTGATCGGCGCCTTGCAGTGCGGGCACAGGGTGCGCACCAGACGCTGGGCCATGACACCCAGGATCGTCGCCTTGAGCAAATAGTGTGGCACGCCGAGCTCCAGCATCCGGCTGATGGCGCTGGGCGCGTCGTTGGTGTGCAGGGTCGACAGCACCAGGTGACCGGTCAGCGCTGCCTGAATTGCCATTTCGGCAGTTTCCAGGTCGCGAATCTCGCCGATCATGATGATATCCGGGTCCTGTCGCATCAGCGCGCGCACGCCGCTGGCGAAATTCAGGTCAATGTTGTGCTGGACCTGCATTTGATTGAACGCCGGCTCCACCATCTCGATCGGGTCTTCGATGGTGCAGAGGTTGACCTCCGAGGTCGCCAGCTTCTTGAGTGTGGTGTACAGCGTCGTGGTCTTGCCGGAACCGGTCGGGCCGGTCACCAGAATGATGCCGTTCGGCTGGCGGGTCATTTCCTGCCAGCGCCGCAGGTCATCGCTTGAGAAGCCCAACTGATCGAAGTCCTTGAGCAGCACCTCGGGGTCGAAGATCCGCATCACCATCTTTTCGCCGAACGCCGTGGGCAGCGTCGACAGACGCAACTCCACCTCGCCACCCTCCGGGGTCGTGGTCTTCACCCGGCCGTCCTGCGGCTTGCGTTTTTCGGCAACGTTCATCCGTCCCAGGCTCTTCAGGCGGCTGACAATCGCCATGACCACCTGCGGCGGAAACTGGTAAACGTTGTGCAGCACCCCGTCGATGCGAAAGCGCACCGTGCCCTGTTCGCGTCGGGGTTCGATGTGGATATCGCTGGCGCGCTGCTGGAATGCGTACTGGAACAGCCAGTCGACGATGTTGACGATGTGCGCGTCGTTGGCATCGGGTTCCTGATCGCTGGCGCCGAGCTTGAGCAGCTGTTCGAAGTTGCCCATGTTGCTGACTTTCTGTTCGGTGGCGCTGGCGCCGCTGACCGATTTCGCCAGCCTGAAGAACTCCACCCCGACGCGCTGGATGTCTATCGGGTTGGCGACCACGCGTTTGATCTGCAGCTTCAGCACGTGCTCCAGATCGGCTTCCCATGCGCGCACATAAGGCTGCGAACTGGCGATGGTCACCGATTCGCGATCAACGGCCACGGCCAGGATCTTGTGGCGCTGGGCGAAGGCGTAAGACATCAGCGGCGTGACGGCCGCGACGTTGATCTTCAGCGGGTCGATGCGCATGTAGGGCTGGCCACAGGCGTTCGCCAGCCAGGCGGTCAGCGTTTCGAGGTCGAGCTTCTTGCCGGGACGTTTCAGGTCATCGAACTGCTGGCTGGCCAGAAAGGCCAGCGGATGCAGCTGAATGTTCGCGGCGCTGCGCCGCTGGGTGACCGCTGTTTCTGCGTCGTCCTGACTGAGCAAGCCTTGGGCGACCAGATCACGGAGTACATCGTTCAGATCGAGCCAGCGATCCTGTGAAGACGGGGCCAGGGATGCCATGCACGCTCCTTGAGGCAGTTCATCATCGGAAGATGAACAAGACTAGCTGCCAAGCGTGCCAGTGTTGGGCCTTCTATGCGACCGGGAATTTCCAAACGGTAGTCATGGACTCAACCAGCAGCCAGCGCGACGAAGGTTTCCGAGGGCTGTAGCGATTCGCTATGTGTCAGTTCGATCGAGAATACATCGATCAGATTGCGCATTTTTTCGCCAATGACGCCTGCCCGGTGCCAGCTCAATCCGTCGACCTGCACGTCGATGGCCAGCAGCCCGTTCTCACGTGTCACCTCGATGTGGCAGGGCGTCAGGTACTGCATCGCGAACAGGTTCAGCACCTGGCACAACAGCGCGGGTTCTGCCTCGGCGAGGATCTGATAGCGCACACAGCAGGTATGGCTGGCGGACGACCAACTGTCGGGGCGGTGTGCAGGGGTGAGAACGGTTTCGAGCGTGGGCATGCCGGTTTCTCCTGTGCGATTGAGAGAAATTCTTGCACGCGCAAAAAGAAATATCTGGTCCATGATGGAATGAATTACGCTTGTTTTGACTTGTTAATGCGTGATTGATGCTTCTGGAGAATTGTTTATGTCTGTCGAGCTGGATGCCTATGATCGCAGGATTCTTGCCCTGCTCCAGGAGGATGCATCGCTGTCCAGCGCGCAGATCGCCGAGCAGGTCGGATTGTCGCAGTCGCCCTGCTGGCGTCGCATTCAGCGGCTCAAGGACGAAGGTGTGATTCGACGGCAGGTCGCTTTGCTGGATCGCAAGAAGATCGGTCTGAACACGCAGATATTCGCCGAGGTGAAACTCAATGCGCACGGGCGCTCCAACTTCACCGAATTCACCGACTCGATTCGCGGGTTTCCTGAGGTGCTGGAGTGCTATGTACTGATGGGGTCAGTGGATTTTCTGCTGCGCATCGTGACGCCCGACATCGAGGCGTACGAGCGGTTTTTCTTCGAGAAACTGTCGCTGGTGCCGGGGATTCAAGAGGTGAATTCGACCGTGGCGTTGTCGGAAATCAAGTCTACGACGAGCTTGCCGTTGCGGTGAGTACGATGCTTTGCATCATCTCACGAGCGGACGCAGAGCGTCCTGAGAGGCATTCCCACGCAGAGCGTGCGGCACGATCAGTGTTGTGGAGATTGATCGTGCCCACGCTCTGCGCGGGCATGCAGCCCGTGACGCTCTGCGTCACAGTCCGCAGCGTGCGCGCTGTTACAAACGCAACAGGGTCTTCCAGGCGCGACCCTGGAACACGGTCAGTGCCTGATGCACGCGAGCGTCCAGCACTTCGTCGCTGATGTCTTGATGAGCCAGTTCTTCCAGTTTTCTCAGCTCGCCATACAGACGATCAAGGTCCGGCAGGTCCAGCGCACCACGTGCCCAGTGCAGCCAGGACTGGATGCGCTCGATGCGGGGCAGCTGTTCGGCCAGATCTTCCGGCTGCTGCTGATACCGACCCAATTGCAGCGAGGTGGCTTCGTCGGCCAGCAAGCGTGGCAGCCAGCTGGCCAGCAGCGCGGCGCCCTGACGGTTGCCACGGTTGTTGCGATCCGTGGTCCAGCTGCGTTCCAGCAACCACCGCGAGGTGTTCAGCGAGAACTCGCCCCAACGGGTGTCCTGCAGCTCTTCAAGGAACTGCTCGTGAGCGGCAGCGCGCACGTCGCCGTCTTCCTGACCGGCCAACACCAGCGGACGCCAGTCTTCCAGCAAGGCGTCCAGCGCCGTACGCAGTTGAGCGGTCGATGCGCGTGGTGCGGCTTGGCCAAGGCTGCTGGTCAGTGCACGCAGTTCGGCGAGCAGTTCGACCCAGTCCTGCAGCAAACGCCAGTGGCCGTTGAAACGGTACTGCTCGGCCAGACGCTGGCTGCTGCCGAGCAGATGCCAGGCCAGTGCCGAGTAAGCGTCATCCAGCGGCGTTTCTGCCGTCAGTTCAGGCGCCGCGAGGCTCAGCGAGTAGCTGCTGGCGTCGAGCAGGCGATAGCCGCGCTCTGCCTTGCTGATGTCGCAGGGCATCAACGGCAGGGTTGCCGCCAGTTCGGCAGCCAGTTCCAGCAACGCAGCAGGCTCGCCTTCACGCAGCTCAAGCTCCAGCTCGCAGATTTCTTCCTTCTGCTTGCCCGCCACCACCTGGCCCAGATCCAGCGCGGCTTCGATCACGACCTTGGCCTTGCCACGGCCCCAGGCGATTTCAGCTTTCTCGCGCACGAAATCGGTGGTGAACAGCGGCTTGATGGTTTTCTTGTCCAGCTCGGCCAGTTGCTCGGGCCAGCAATCGCCTTCCAGCTTCTTGAGGTCCAGCTTGGCCTTGGGCAGGTCCCAGTTGTACTCATTGCGCTCGGACAGACCGGCCACGCTCTGACCACGGGTTTTCATGGTCTGAATGATCTGATCGCCGTCGCGGCGGATGCGCAGGGCAACCTTGGCGTGGGCCAGCTCACGCTCGGGCGTATCGAAATACTGGTTCGACAGCTCGAGGCGCTCCCAGCCACTTTTGTTGCGCTTCTTGAGCAACGGGTGTTCACGCAGTGCAGCGAGGGTCTCGCGGCTGACGCGGAGTTTGATTTCTGTTTCTTTTTGCATGGCCGGGGGAATCCAAACGCTTGAGCTGATATCGGGAGCGCAGCCCGTGACTGAATGGCTGCTGAGGGCGGCAGTGTACAGGACATGGCCCGTAACGGTTTATTCCTGGGTCGTTATGACCCTATGATGGGGCGTGTTTCGACCCGAATACAGGAAGCGCCCATGCCCTTGCCGTCCATGAAAGACCAGTTTGCAGCCTTGATCGCTGCGCCGTCGGTAAGCTGCACCCAGCCTTCCCTGGACCAGTCCAATCGTCCTGTCATCGACCTGCTGGCCGGATGGCTCGGCGATCTGGGGTTCGCCTGCGACATACAACAAGTGTCGCCCGGCAAGTTCAATCTGCTGGCGACCTTCGGCACAGGCCCTGGCGGTCTGGTACTGGCCGGGCACAGCGACACCGTTCCGTTCGACGAGGCCTTGTGGAAAACTGATCCCCTGAAGCTCACCGAAGTGGACGGGCGCTGGGTCGGTCTGGGCAGTTGTGACATGAAAGGTTTTTTCGCGCTTGTGATCGAAGCCGTGCGCGGCCTGCTGGATCAGCCGTTCAAGCAACCGTTGCTGATCCTCGCAACCTGCGACGAAGAAAGCTCCATGGCCGGTGCGCGGGCGCTGGCCGACGCAGGTCGCCCGCTGGGCCGTGCCGCAGTGATCGGCGAGCCGACCGGGCTCAAGCCGATCCGCATGCACAAAGGCGTGATGATGGAGCGCATCGATATTCTCGGTCGCAGCGGCCACTCGTCCGACCCGAGTCTGGGCCACAGCGCGCTGGAGGCCATGCATGACGCCATCAGTGAGCTCAAGGGGCTGCGCAAGCAATGGCAGCTCGAATACCGCAATCCTCAGTTCACCGTACCGCAGCCGACGCTGAACCTGGGCTGCATCCACGGCGGTGACAACCCCAACCGGATCTGCGGCCAGTGTTCCCTTGAGTTCGATTTGCGTCCGCTGCCCGGCATGGACCCGGATGTGCTGCGCTCGGCGATCCGTCAGAAGCTGCAACCGCTCGCCGAAATGCATCAGGTGAAGATCGATTACGCCCCGCTGTTCCCGGAGTGCGCCCCTTTTGAACAGGCCGCTGATGCAGAACTGGTGCGTGTCGCTGAACGACTGACCGGTCATACGGCGGCTGCGGTAGCATTTGGCACCGAAGCGCCTTATCTTCAGCGCCTTGGCTGCGAGACACTGGTGCTGGGGCCGGGCGACATTGCCTGTGCGCATCAACCGGGGGAATACCTCGAAATGTCACGCCTGGAGCCTACAGTGCATCTGTTACGCCAGTTGATCGAACATTATTGCCTGACCCCGCAGTGAGGCGGATCGGATAACCTTGAAAAGGAGAGTGCGCGTGTTGCCAAGCCTGTTCCGACGATAACCGCCCAGCGTTGTGCGTGTTTCTGCCCTTCGTCCATTTTTTCTACAGGCTCTTGCTGTCATGCCCGAATACGTTAACTGGCTTCGCCATGCGTCTCCCTATATCAATGCCCACCGCGACTGCACCTTCGTCGTCATGCTACCCGGTGACGGCGTCGCGCATCCGAACTTCGGCAACATCGTCCACGACCTGGTGCTGCTGCACAGCCTGGGTGTGCGGCTGGTGCTGGTCCACGGCTCGCGTCCGCAGATCGAAAGCCGTCTGGCGCAGCGCGGCATCACCCCGCGCTTTCATCGCGACATGCGTATTACCGATACCGAAACCCTTGAATGCGTGATCGACGCTGTCGGCCAGCTGCGCATCGCCATCGAGGCGCGCCTGTCGATGGACATGGCTGCCTCGCCTATGCAGGGCTCGCGTCTGCGGGTCACCAGCGGCAATGTGGTGACAGCGCGTCCGATCGGCGTGCTGGAAGGTGTCGATTACCAGCACACCGGCGAAGTGCGCAGGGTCGACCGCAAGGGTATCAACCGCTTGCTGGATGAACGTCATATCGTCTTGCTGTCGCCGCTGGGCTATTCGCCGACCGGCGAGATTTTCAACCTGGCGTGTGAAGACGTGGCGACTCGCGCGGCCATCGACCTGGCGGCCGACAAGCTGCTGCTGTTCGGCGCTGAAACAGGCTTGCTGGACGAGCACGGCCGGCTGGTGCGCGAATTGCGTCCGCAGCAGGTGCCTGCGCATTTGCAGCGCCTGGGCAGCAACTATCAGGCGGAACTGCTCGATGCAGCGGCCGAGGCCTGCCGTGGCGGCGTGGGTCGCAGTCATATCGTCAGCTACGCCGAAAACGGCTCGCTGCTGACCGAACTGTTCACCCGCGACGGTGGCGGTACGCTGGTGGCCCAGGAGCAGTTCGAACTGGTTCGCGAGGCGGCGATTGAAGACGTGGGCGGCTTGATGGACCTGATCACGCCGCTGGAAGAGCAGGGCATTCTGGTGCGTCGTTCGCGCGAAGTGCTGGAGCGCGAAATCACCCAGTTCAGCGTGGTCGAGCGCGAAGGGCTGATCATCGCCTGTGCGGCGCTGTATCCGATTGCCGATTCTCAGGCAGGCGAGCTGGCGTGTCTGGCGGTCAATCCCGAGTACCGGCATGGCGGCCGTGGTGACGAGTTGCTCGAACGCATCGAAAACCGCGCCCGCGCACTGGGGCTTACGACGTTGTTCGTGCTGACGACCCGTACCGCGCACTGGTTCCGCGAGCGTGGTTTCGAGCCAAGCAGCGTCGACCGCCTGCCTAGCGCGCGTGCGTCGTTATATAACTACCAGCGTAATTCGAAGATATTCGAGAAGGCGATTTGAGTCGTTGGCAAGCGTAATGATCGGCGTCCCATTCCGCAGTTACGCCATCACAAAGCGATGATGATCGTTCACACGCGCTCATCGTTATACACAAGTCCTCTTGGAGGAATACGATGATGATCGTTCCTACGCTCTGCGTGGGAATGCCTCCCAGGACGCTCCGCGTCCGCTCTCGAAGGTGGCGCAGATGCGTGGACAAGCTCCAGCGTTATCTACGTCATGCGCTCGGCTCACTGAATCCGCAATCTGTGCCATTTGTGACGCGGAGCGTCACGGGATGCATGCCCACGCGGAGCGATGGGCACGATCAGTGTCGAGGCAGACTCGTGTATAACGATGAGCGCTCTGCGTGGGAATGCCGCCCAGGATGCTCCGCGTCCGCTCTCGAATGTGGCGCAGATGTGTGCCACATTCGAGAGCGATGGGCACGATCAAGTCGGCTGCAGCCTCAGTTACTGATTGCCAGAATACTCGCCTGATACGACCCGACGAAGGTGTCGAAATCCACCACTTCTTCGGTCGCTTCCAGTTCGGTCTGTTCGACGATCGAGGTTTTCGCCAGTTCTTCGAAGTGCGCCTGCTCTTCGGCTGTCAGCGGGTGATTGCGGAAGTATTCGGCGTGAAGCTGGCTCTGGCGCAACGAGAACCCGGTGAAGCCTTCGTTGTGCGCCCTCATGCTTTCCAGCACCTGCGCCGACGGCGTCAGTGATGAATCGGCCACCTTCGCGTGCTGCACCGCCATCGACTTCAGATGCTCGTCAGTGCCCTGGGCTTCGTCGAGCAACTGCGCAATCGGTGTGATCTTCTGCAGCAGTTCGTTGGCCCAGTCTTTCAGTTTGATCGGGTCGTTGTTGCGCAGCAGTTCCAGATCAGGGCGACGTCCTTCCTTGACCACGGTCAGGAAGTTGGAGCCTGCATTCGAACACTCGTGGTCAGCCAGTTGCGGGCTTTCTTCAAGGGCGCAATACAGCACGAAGGCGTCGATGAAGCGCGACTGCTCCAGGCTGATGCCGGTCGGCAGAAACGGGTTGATGTCCAGGCAACGGACTTCAACGTACTGTACGCCACGCGACATTAGCGCCTGAATCGGACGCTCGCCCGTGTAGGTCACACGCTTGGGACGGATGTTGGAGTAGTACTCGTTCTCGATCTGCAGCACGTTGGTGTTGAGCTGCACCCATTCGCCGTTGGCGTCGTGCGTGCCGGTTTCGACATAAGGCGCATAGGGCGTGGCAACGGCCTTGCGCAGGCTGTCGGTGTAGCTGACCAGATCGTTGTAGCACGGTGTCAGATCGGCCTGAGCGTTGCTCTGGTAGCCCAGATCGCTCATGCGCAGGCTGGTCGCATACGGCAGGTACAGCGTGTCGCCGTCGAACTGTTCGAGCATGTGCGGTTGGCCGCGCAGGAAGCCTGCATCCAGCGCCGGTGAGGCACCGAACAGGTACATCAGCAGCCAGCTGTAGCGTCGGAAGTTACGAATCAGCGCGATGTAGGAGTGCGACTGGTAGTCACGCGCGTCACCGGCAAAATCTTCGGTCTGCTTCAACAACGCCCAGGCGTCTTCAGGCAGCGAGAAGTTGTAATGAATGCCTGCGATGCACTGCATGGTCTTGCCATAACGCAGGGCCAGGCCCTTGCGGTACACATATTTGAGCTTGCCGATGTTCGAGTTGCCGTAATAGGCAATCGGTATATGTTCTTCGTCCGGCAGCGGGCAAGGCATGGACGGGCTCCACAGCAGCTCGCGGTCCAGCTTGCTGTAGGCGAAGCGATGGATCCTGTCGAGGCTGTCGAGGGTCTGCACCGGGTCTTTGAGCGCCGGGGTGATGAACTCCAGCAGCGACTCTGAATAGTCGGTGGTGATCAGTCCATTGGTCAAAGCCGCGCCCAGAGCGGTCGGATGAGGCGTCTGCGCCAGGTGTGCCTGTTCGGTCACACGCAGGCATTCACGCTCGATACCGTGCAGGCACTGCTCCAGCAGAGAGAGGTTGTTGCGCTCGCCGAGCAAAGCCAGACGACGGTTTAAAAGTTCGCTCAAGGTGGAATCCTTCACGCATCGGTCGCCCCGATATGGGGGTGGACATGACGGTCTACAAGGGTGAAGAAAGGAACTGGCGTTTTCGCCTGGTTGGGGTCTTTTGACACCTGTTCGCAATCACGGCTCTTCGTCGTACCACCAAATGGACTCGGCACCACGCTAATGGTGCCGAAATTAACCCAAATCGGTCGTCTACAGCTAGATTCCGTTCTCAGCGATCACGTTCGTCCCGTGTTCATTGAAGTCTAGATGACGGCGAACGTGCCTTGAGCCTTGGCCACGAGCTTGTCGCCCTGAACGACTTCAGCTTCCACCACCAGCGTGCGACGTCCGGCGTGCAGTACTTTGGCGATGCACAGCACCTCGCCTTCGGACACACCGCGCACGTAGTTGATCTTGCATTCGATGGTCACGCTGCGCTGATCGAAGCCGTGGGAGCTGGAACAGGCCAGCCCCATGCTGATGTCCACCAGGCTGAAGATTGCCCCACCGTGCATCACATTGCCGCGATTGCGCAGGTGCGCCTCCAGCGGCAACGCAACTTCGGCGATGCCTTCGTCCAGACGCCGCAGCTCACAGCCCAGCATCTTGAAAAAGGCGCTGTGGGTCAGGTCTTCAGGAATATCCATCAGCGCTTCTTCAACTGCTTGGCGTTGGCGAACAGCGAGGCCATGGCGTTGTTGACGGGGGCAGCGGTGGTGGTTTCCTTGCGTGGTGCGCTGTTTTGCTGGCGCGGCGACGAGCCTGGACGTGCGCCACGGGCACCGTCGATTTTCTCGCCCGGCGTGTCGCTCATGCGCATCGACAGGCCGACGCGTTTGCGCGGGATGTCGACTTCCATGACCTTCACTTTCACCACGTCGCCGGCCTTGACCGCTTCACGCGGGTCCTTGATGAACTTCTCCGACAGCGCAGAGATGTGCACCAGACCGTCCTGATGCACGCCGATGTCGACGAATGCACCGAAGTTGGTGACGTTGGTGACCACGCCTTCGAGGATCATGCCCAGTTGCAGGTCCTTGAGGTCTTCGACACCGTCCTGAAACTCGGCAGTCTTGAACTCGGGGCGTGGGTCGCGACCCGGCTTTTCGAGCTCCTGCAGAATGTCGGTCACGGTCGGCAAACCGAAGGTCTCGTCGGTGAATTTCTTCGGGTCCAGACGCTTGAGAAAGCTGGCATCGCCGATCAGCGAACGGATATCACGGTCGGTTTCCGCCGCGATGCGCTGCACCAACGGGTAGGCTTCCGGGTGAACGGCCGAGGAGTCCAGCGGGTTGTCGCCGCTCATGACGCGCAGGAAGCCTGCGGCCTGTTCGAACGTCTTCTCGCCGAGACGAGCCACTTTCTTGAGCGCCGCGCGGGTTTTGAACGCGCCGTTCTCGTCGCGGTGAGCAACGATGTTCTGCGCCAGCGTCGTGTTCAGACCGGAAATGCGCGCCAGCAGGGCGACGGAAGCGGTATTCACGTCCACGCCCACGGCGTTCACGCAGTCTTCCACCACCGCATCCAGCCCGCGTGCCAGTTTCAGTTGAGAAACGTCATGCTGGTACTGGCCGACGCCGATGGACTTCGGATCGATCTTCACCAGTTCTGCCAGCGGATCCTGCAGGCGACGGGCAATGGACACTGCGCCACGAATCGACACGTCCAGGTCCGGGAATTCCTTGGCCGCCAGCTCCGATGCCGAATAAACGGATGCGCCGGCTTCGGAAACCATGACCTTGGTCATTTTCAGACCTGGGTATTTTTTGATCAGGTCGGCCGCCAGTTTGTCGGTTTCGCGGCTGGCAGTGCCGTTGCCGATGGCGATCAGATCGACCGAATGCTTGGCGCACAAGGCTGCCAGCACGGCGATGGTCTGGTCCCATTGGTTCTTGGGCACATGCGGGTAAACGGTGGCGTAGTCGAGCAGCTTGCCGGTGGCGTCTACCACCGCAACCTTGCAACCGGTCCGCAAGCCAGGATCGAGGCCCAGCGTGGCGCGCTGACCGGCCGGTGCGGCCAGCAGCAGGTCGTGCAGGTTATGCGCGAACACGTTGATCGCTTCGGTCTCGGCGCCGTCGCGCAACTCGCCCAGCAGGTCGGTTTCCAGGTGGCTGTAAAGCTTGACCTTCCAGGTCCAGCGCACCACCTCGGCCAGCCACTTGTCGGCAGGACGGCTTTGGTTCTGGATGCCGAAACGCTCGCCGATCATCAGCTCGCAAGGATGCATGGTGCCCGGCAGCTCTTCGCCGACTTTCAGCGCGGAACTGAGAAAGCCTTCATTGCGGCCACGAAAAATCGCCAGGGCGCGGTGTGAAGGCATGCTTTTGAGTGGTTCGTCGTGTTCGAAGTAGTCGCGGAACTTGGCGCCTTCTTCTTCTTTGCCGGGTACAACGCGCGCGCTGATCACGGCTTCCTGCTTCAGGAAGCCGCGCAGTTTGTCGAGCAGGGAAGCGTCTTCGGCGAAACGCTCCATCAGAATGTATTTGGCACCTTCCAGCGCGGCTTTTATATCGGCTACGCCTTTTTCGGCGTCGACGAAGCGGGCGGCTTCGGTCTCGGGTGTCAGGCTCGGGTCGTTGAACAGGCCATCGGCCAGCTCGCCCAGACCGGCTTCGAGGGCGATCTGGCCTTTGGTGCGGCGTTTCTGCTTGTACGGCAGGTACAAGTCTTCAAGGCGGGTCTTGGTGTCGGCCAGCTTGATGTCGCGGGCCAGTTCCGGGGTCAGTTTGCCCTGCTCTTCAATGCTTGCAAGGATGCTGACACGCCGGTCGTCCAGCTCGCGCAGGTAGCGCAGGCGCTCTTCCAGATGACGCAGCTGCGTGTCATCGAGGCTGCCGGTCACTTCCTTGCGGTAGCGGGAAATGAAGGGCACTGTCGAGCCTTCATCCAGTAGTGCTACGGCCGCTGCGACCTGTTGTGGGCGTACGCCGAGTTCTTCGGCGATGCGGCTGTTGATGCTGTCCATAAGACCACCTGGAGTTGTGAGCAAAAAACTGGGCTTTTACGGTTTGCCTTGCCAGCGCCTGGCGCGTCGAGGTTTATTTGCACGGCTGGCGAACTGCCATAAGTCTGGTGTTGCCTGACTTTGAGGGCGGCGCATTATACCCGGCGACGCCGGATTAGGGCATCGGCCGACGAGCGCGACCTTTTTGCCTCCTATTAAGAACGCTTAAGTGTGGCCCCCAGTAAAATCTGCTAACAATGCACACGGTGCGCATCACCGCAGCTACGCCATAATGCGCCCCGAGATCAAAGGAGCATCCGATGAGCAGCACCGCACAAAATGCTGAAGGCGAAAAAATCCTGATCGTCGATGACGATCCCGGGCTGAGCAGCCTCCTGGAACGTTTCTTCACCAGCAAGGGCTATCGTGCCCGCGCCGTGGCGAACGTGGAGCAAATGGACCGACTGTTGTCCCGCGAGGTCTTCAACCTTGTTGTTCTGGACTTGATGCTGCCTGGGGAAGATGGCCTTTCCGCTTGCCGTCGTTTGCGTGCAGCGAACAACCAGGTGCCGATCATCATGCTCACCGCCAAGGGCGATGAGTTGAGCCGTATCAAGGGCCTCGAACTGGGCGCCGACGATTATCTGGCCAAGCCGTTCAACCCGGACGAGCTGATGGCCCGCGTCAAGGCTGTCCTGCGCCGTCAGGCTGCACCGGTGCCTGGCGCGCCCGGCAGTGAAGACGAGTCGGTCAGCTTCGGTGACTATGTACTGTCGCTGGCGACCCGCGAGCTCAAGCGCGGTGATGAAGTGCACATGCTGACGACCGGCGAGTTCGCGGTCCTCAAGGCGCTGGTCATGCACGCTCGCGAGCCGTTGACCCGTGACAAGCTGATGAATCTGGCCCGTGGCCGGGAATGGGATGCACTGGAACGCTCCATCGACGTACAGATTTCCCGTCTGCGTCGCCTGATCGAACCGGATCCTTCCAAACCCCGTTATATCCAGACGGTCTGGGGCGTAGGCTATGTATTCGTTCCAGATGGTGCCGGAAATCGCTGACAGCTCGTTTGTCAGAACAGAACACCGAAGATCCTGCCAGCCACGTCGATAATCCTGCACGGATTATCGGCCAGCTGGTTTTTTGCGTTCGTACCTCGGGTCTGTCCCGCGTTCGGCAAACTTGCGAGCCCAGGCTCGCCCTGCAAAGTGTGTAGCTGCAGTTATGAAGACTCCGCTCTGGTTCCCGCAAAGCTTTTTCTCCCGCACCCTGTGGCTGGTGCTCATCGTCGTGCTGTTTTCCAAGGCGCTGACGCTGGTCTACCTGCTGATGAACGAGGACGTGCTGGTCGACAGGCAGTACAGCCACGGTGTCGCCCTGACCCTGCGTGCGTATTGGGCGGCCGATGAAAACGACCGGGAAGCGATTGCCGAAGCGGCCGGTCTGATTCGTGTGGTGGGCGGCGGAGTGCCGGAAGGCGAGCAGCACTGGCCTTACAGTGAGATCTACCAGCGGCAGATGCAGGCTGAACTGGGTGCCGACACCGAAGTGCGCTTGCGTGTGCATGCGCCGCCCGCGCTGTGGGTGCGAGCGCCGAGTCTGGGCGACGGGTGGCTGAAGGTGCCGCTGTATCCGCATCCGCTGCGTGGCCAGAAGATCTGGAGCGTGCTGGGCTGGTTCCTCGCCATTGGCCTGCTGTCCACAGCGTCCGCGTGGATCTTCGTGCGCCAGCTCAATCAGCCCCTCAAGCGACTGGTCTTTGCGGCTCGACAGCTGGGGCAGGGGCGCAGCGTGCGGCTGCCGATCAGTGACACGCCGAGTGAAATGGCCGAGGTGTATCGAGCCTTCAACCAGATGGCCGAGGATGTCGAGCAGGCGGGGCAGGAGCGCGAACTGATGCTGGCAGGCGTGTCCCACGATCTGCGGACACCACTGACCCGGCTGCGGCTGTCGCTGGAATTGATGAGCGACAACGAATTCACCGATGGCATGGTGCGCGACATCGAGGACATGGACGCGATTCTCGACCAGTTCCTGGCCTTCATTCGCGACGGTCGTGACGAGCAAATCGAGGAAGTCGACCTGGGTGATCTGGTACGTGAGGTGGTTGAGCCGTTCAACAGCGCCGAAGACACCATCCGCTTGTGTCTGGAACCGATTCCGCCGTTCCCCCTGCGTCGCGTCTCCATGAAGCGTCTGCTCACCAACCTGATCGGCAATGCCAGGCACCATGCAGGCAACGGCATCGAAGTGGCCGCCTATGTCTCGGGCGACCGGAATGCGCCCTACGTCGTGCTAAGCGTGCTGGACCGTGGCGCCGGTATCGATCCTTCTGAACTGGACACCATCTTCAACCCCTTCATCCGTGGCGACCGGGCGCGCAGTGGCAAAGGCACGGGGCTTGGACTGGCCATCGTCAAGCGCATCGCTGCCATGCATGGCGGCAATGTGGAATTGAGAAATCGTTCGGGAGGCGGCCTGGAAGCGCGTGTGCGTCTGCCGTTGGGGTTGATGTTGCCGAGGGATGCGGTTTAAAGCGTCATGTTGATCGTGCCAACGCGAAGCATTGGCACGATCCTACTCTGTTGAAGACTCAGCCTTTCCCTTTGGTCCGCGTCATGTGCGGGCCGCTGTTCTTTTCCAGGTACTCGATGATCATTCCGGCGACGTCCTTGCTGGTGGTCACCTCGATGCCTTCAAGACCCGGCGACGAGTTCACTTCCATCACCAGCGGGCCGTGATTGGAACGCAGAATATCCACACCCGCCACGCTCAGGCCCATGACCTTGGCCGCACGTAGGGCCGTCATGCGTTCTTCCGGCGTGATCTTGATCAGGCTGGCGCTGCCGCCACGGTGCAGGTTGGAGCGGAACTCACCCGGCTTGGCCTGGCGCTTCATCGAGGCAATGACCTTGTCACCGACCACGAAGCAGCGAATGTCCGCGCCACCCGCTTCCTTGATGTACTCCTGAACCATGATGTCCTGCTTGAGGCCCATGAATGCCTCGATCACCGACTCGGCAGCGGTCGCCGTTTCACACAGCACCACGCCGATGCCCTGAGTGCCTTCCAGTACCTTGATCACCAGCGGAGCGCCATTGACCATCTGGATCAAGTCGGGAATGTCATCCGGAGAGTGCGCAAAACCGGTGACCGGCAGGCCGATCCCGCGACGTGAAAGCAGCTGCAGCGAGCGCAGCTTGTCGCGTGAGCGGGCAATGGCCACGGATTCATTGAGCGGAAACACACCCATCATTTCAAACTGGCGCAACACCGCGCAGCCATAAAACGTCACGGACGCGCCGATGCGCGGAATCACCGCATCAAAGCCTTCCAGTGGCTTGCCGCGATAATGAATCTGCGGCTTATGACTGGCGATGTTCATATAGGCGCGCAGGGTATCGATCACCACCATCTCGTGGCCACGCTCAATACCAGCTTCGACCAGACGACGGGTGGAATACAGACGCGGGTTACGCGAAAGCACAGCGATCTTCATGCAGCACCTGAGGAAGTAGAGGCCGGGAACACCGGCTTGTCTTGTACATAAGTAATGCCCGGATTGACGACCAGTTGGCCGTCGATCAAGGCGTTGGAGCCCAGCAGCAGTCGATAACGCATCGACTTGCGGCATGCCAGTGTGAATTCCACTGGCCAGATGCGATCACCCAGGGCCAGCGTGGTGCGAATGACATAACGCACCTGTGCCTGACCGTTGGAGCTTTTGATGGTTTTCATGGCAACCAGCAGGGCCTCGCAGCGGCGATGTCGCAACTGAACCACGGTGCCCAGATGCGCGTTGAAACGAACCCACTTCTGGCCATCGCGTTCGAAAGGTTCTATTTCGGTCGCATGCAGGCTCGATGTGCTGGCGCCGGTATCGATCTTTGCCCGAAGGCCCGCCACCCCCAAATCAGGAAGCGCCACCCACTCGCGCAGGCCGATGACTGTCAGATGGTCGAATGTTTTCAATGCGATTCCGTATGTATCAAGACTTCTGCCAGGCGTCGGGGCTGATCCGCGCCAGGGCTTTGAACGCAGGTTTGGCGAACCAGTAACCCTGCATCAGGAAAATGCCGCAATCCGCGAGGAAATCCCGCTCCTCCACACTTTCTATTCCCTCGGCGATGACTTTAATCCCCAACTCCGAACACATTGTGACAACCCCACGAACAATAGCCTGACGCGCGCGATCGCGGTGGATATCGCGGATCAGATTCATGTCGAGTTTTATCAGGTCGGGTTGAAAATCGGCCAGCAGGGACAGGCCGGAATGGCCTGCGCCGAAATCGTCGATGGCGGTCATGAAACCGAACTCACGGTACTCGCGCAGGATATTGCTCAAGTGGCCCTGATCATCCACGTGCTCGGTTTCGATTGTCTCGAAAATCAGGCGGTCAATGGGAAAATTGTGTGCCTTGGCCGCTTCCAGTGTGCTGCGGATGCACAATTCGGGACGATACACGGCATTGGGCAGAAAGTTGATCGAAAGACGTTCGGTCATCCCTAGTCGTGCGGCACCCGCGATGGCTGTGGTCCGGCATGCCTGGTCAAAGCGATAGCGGTTCTGGTCCGTGACCTGGCTGAGCACCGAATGCGCGCCTTCGCCGTTGGGGCCGCGCACCAGCGCCTCATGAGCAAAGGTGGAATGGTCGCGCAGATCTACAATGGGCTGATAGGCATAGTCGAACGAAAAATTCAGTTCCGGACTGTTTGTACAGCCTTCGCACCCCTTTCTGGGGGCAGTCAATGAAGCTGGAAAGTCGGTCACGTCGCACTCCCTACGGGGTAAAGGCTGTGAAATTGAAGCAGTCTGTTTTTGACAGGCAAGGATCGGTTACTTCATGTTCGTGTCGATATGAGGTCTTGCACACGCGAACGCCCTTGGGGCCGTCGCTGATTGCAAAACGCCTGTAAACGTTCTGACTGTTATAAGGATGAGGAATTCATATGGCACAAAAGCCAGAAGAAGACGACAAGGTTCGTTTGGACAAATGGCTGTGGGCAGCGCGTTTCTTCAAGACCCGCGCCCTGGCCAAGGCCGCCATCGAAAGTGGCAAGGTGCACTGTCGCGGCGAACGCTGCAAGCCCGGCAAGGAGCCCCGCGTGGGCGACGAGTTTCAGATCCGCATGGGTTTCGATGAGCGCACAGTCGTGGTCGAAGCGCTGTCCGTCGTGCGTCGTGGCGCTCCCGAAGCCCAGACACTTTATCGCGAAACACCGGAAAGCATCACCCGGCGCGAGCATGCGGCCGCGCAGCGCAAGGCGGGCAACCTGGGCGTCACAACCGAGGGACGACCGACCAAGAAGCAGCGCCGTCAGATTTTCGATTTTCGTGGCGTCCAGCGCGACGTTTGAGTCCTGCCACCGAATGGCCAGGTGGTCGACCTGAAATGCCGTTCGGCTTGGAAGACTGCCCTATAGCTCCTAAAATGCCTGTCATACGGCTCGATGCAGTGTGTCTTCGGACACGCTGTGGCGCTTTCACGTCGACTGCCACCACCGATACTCACATCAGATACCTCTTTTATGAACGATACCCCGGACATCGATTTCACCCAGCGCTTCATCTTCGACGAAAGCGACGTTCGTGGAGAACTGGTCGCCCTCGAACGCAGCTACGCCGAAGTGCTCGCCAAACATCCGTACCCGGAACCGGTCGCAGAATTGCTTGGCGAACTGATGGCCGCTGCTGCCTTGCTGGTAGGCACGCTCAAGTTCGACGGTCTGCTGATTCTGCAGGCGCGCTCCAACGGCGCTGTACCTCTGTTGATGGTCGAGTGTTCGAGCGAGCGCGAATTGCGCGGCATCGCCCGCTACGACGAAGCGTTGATAACGCCGGGCGCAGGGCTGCAGGACCTGATGCCTGATGGTTCGCTGACGCTCACGATCGACCCTCGCAAGGGCAAGCGTTATCAGGGCATCGTTGCACTGGACGGCGTAGACCTCTCCGAGAGCCTCTCCAGCTATTTCGTGATGTCCGAGCAATTGGGCACGCGTTTCTGGCTCAAGGCCGACGGCCATCGCGCTCGCGGCCTGTTGTTGCAACAGTTGCCGGTGGCACAGATCCCCGATCCTGAAGAGCGGGACGCCAGCTGGGAGCACGTCATCACGCTGGCCAGCACCCTGACCGCCGAGGAAATGCTGAGCCTGGACAACGCGACCATCCTCCATCGCCTCTACCACGAAGACCCGCTGCGCCTGTTCGACATCCAGCCTATCTGCTTTCGCTGCAGCTGTTCGCGCGAGCGTTCTGCCAACGCGCTGGTCAGCCTGGGGCTCGAGGACGCACAACAGTTGGTTCAGGAGCACAACGGCACTATCGAGATCGACTGCCAGTTCTGCAACGAGCGCTATCTGTTCGATGCCACTGACGTCGCCCAGCTGTTCGCTGGCGGCGGTGTCGATTCGCCATCTGACACGCGTCATTAACCGTACCGCAAACAGCCCCCAGAATACGACGTGGGCCCTGTAATCCAGTTCTGACAGGAGGGTTCTACCATTCCTGAGCTTTTCTGGCATAATCCGGCCCACTTTTACGCTGTAGTAGTGGTAGTTTTTTTACTACAAAACCGTTTGGAGCACTCGGCCACTGGCCGACGGGGAACCTCATGACGCAAACCAACACCGCTGTGTACACCGATCTGAGCACCGACGAATTGGTCAAGGAAGCCCTTGCCCGCAACGAAGGCGAACTTTCCGACACTGGCGCACTGGTTGTGCAGACAGGCCATCGTACCGGCCGCTCGCCGGTCGATCGTTTTATCGTCGAAGAGCCGAGCACTCAGGATGCAATCGCCTGGGGCCCGATCAACCGCAAGTTCCCGGCCGAGAAATTCGACGCCTTGTGGAATCGCGTAGGTGCTTATCTGGCTGAACGCGAGCGCTTCGTTTCCCACGTTCATGTAGGTTCCGATCCTGCGCACTACCTGCCCGTCAAGATGACCACCGAGACGGCCTGGCACAACCTGTTCGGCCGTTGCCTGTTCATCAATCCTGAACAGTACAACCCGGCTGGCAAGGACGAGTGGGAAATCCAGAACGCACCATGGTTCGTCTGCGACCCTGAGCGCGACGGCACCAACTCCGACGGTACTGTCATCATCAACTTCGCAGCCCGCAAGGTGCTGATCGCGGGCATGCGTTATGCCGGCGAAATGAAGAAAGCCATGTTCTCCGTGCAGAACTTCCTGCTGCCGGCGTCCGATGTACTGCCGATGCACTGCGCAGCGAACATGGGTGAAGACGGCGACGTTACCCTGTTCTTCGGTCTGTCCGGTACCGGCAAGACCACCCTCTCGGCTGACGAAAGCCGTTACCTGATCGGTGACGACGAACACGGCTGGGGCGAAGGCGTGGTTTTCAACATCGAAGGCGGTTGCTATGCCAAGTGCATCGACCTGTCCGAGAAGAACGAGCCTGTCATCTGGAAAGCCATTCAGCACGGCGCTGTTCTTGAAAACGTCATCCTCGACGCCAACAAGAAAGCCGACTATGCCGATAGCAGCCTGACCCAGAACAGCCGTGCGGCCTACCCGCGTGAACTGATCGAAAAACGCGCACCGAAAAACCTCGGTGGCGAGCCGAACGCCGTGATCTTCCTGACCTGCGACCTGACCGGCGTACTGCCGCCTGTGTCGATCCTCAGCGAAGAGCAGGCTGCTTACCACTTCCTGTCGGGCTACACCGCACTGGTCGGTTCGACTGAAATGGGTTCGGGTTCGGGTATCAAGTCCACCTTCTCCACCTGCTTCGGCGCACCGTTCTTCCCGCGTCCGGCTGGCGAATACGCAGAGCTGCTGATCAAGCGCATCCGCGGTTTCGGCTCCAAGGTCTATCTGGTCAACACCGGCTGGACCGGTGGTGGCTACGGCGTTGGCAAGCGCTTCAACATTCCGACCACCCGTGGCGTGATTGCAGCAATCCAGAGCGGCGCGCTGATCGGTGCCGAAACCGAGCACCTGGACACCATCAACCTCGACGTACCGAAATCGGTTCCGGGCGTAGACACCAACCTGCTCAACCCGCGCAACACCTGGGCTGACAAGGCTGCCTACGACGAAGCCGCCAAGGCACTCGCTGGCCTGTTCGTGGAGAACTTCAAGAAGTTCGACGTGAGCGACGCCATCAAGGCTGCCGGTCCGAAGTTGTAATTAAACATTCTCGACGCCGCGCCTCAGCGCGGCGCTCGGAAATGCTCAAGCAAACGCCTCGACTTGTCGGGGCGTTTGCTTGTCCGGGATACTGCTCTGGTGTTGCACATCATGACAAGGAGCTGCGTTTTGACCCCGACCGATATCCTGATTCAACGTTTCGAGCCGCATCACCAGCAGGGCGTGTTCGATGTGATCCTGCCCATCCAGCGCGAAGAGTTCGGCATCGCCATCACCGCCGAAGAGCAGCCAGACCTCAAGGCCATTCCCGATTTCTATCAGAGCGGCACCGGAGACTTCTGGGTCGCCACGCACGGTGAGCAGGTCATCGGCACCATCGGGCTCAAGGACATCGGTGCGAGGCAGGCGGCGCTGCGCAAGATGTTCGTCGCCGCGCCGTTTCGCGGACGTGAATTCTCGGTGGCTGCCAAACTGTTGGACCGACTGATCGAAGACGCCAGGCTTAAAAGCGTCAGCGAAATATTCCTCGGCACCACCGACAAATTCCTCGCTGCACACCGCTTCTATGAGAAGCACGGGTTCAGCGAGGTCGCGAAGGTAGACCTGCCTGAAAACTTTCCGCTCATGGCAGTGGACAGCAAATTTTATGTCCTGGCGCTGGGAGGCTGATCGTCTGAAGGCTCGTTCTTCAGGCTGTTGAGCATGTCCAGTGCCGAACTGTCGCCCGAGATCAGGTTGTCCACATAGTTGGCCGGGTATTGCGCCTTTTCTATGGGCGGCAGGGCGTTGTAATGCTCAAGCAGCATGAACAGGGTCTGGGTGCTCTTGCCGGTTTCGTTGTATTCGTCGACGTAGCGTTGGCACATCTCACGGTTCCAGGCTTCCTGTTGTTGATAATTCTCTCGATAGGCAGCCTTTCGCTCATTGAGCGTGAAGTCGCCGCTTTCGTCATAGATGATCAGCCTGAGCGTGTCTTGCGATAGGCCGGCGAATGGATTTTTTGCCAGACCGTTGGTGAATCGAGTGGCTTGGCTGGCTCTTTCGAGCAGATCCGGATCCTGAGTGTCGGGGACCTCGGCATCGTGAATTGCCTTGTTGGTGTGGTAGCTGCTGTCGGTCAATTTGTCGATGACTGACCTGGCCAGCGTGCCCAGTTCTTTTTCGTCCAGCAGAGCATCGCGAGCGTTGGCACGTGCAGCACTGTCATTCAGTTGTTTGGCCATGCTGGAAAATGTAGCGCCGTCCGAGAAGCGACTAAAGGCGGCCGACACGTGGGTACTGGTATTTCTGTTTCCCGGGGAAGGGATGCCGGAGGCTACTTTATGGATGCTGCTGACAACTGCTGTCGATGGGGAGTGAGTGTCTATCATGATCGCGTCCTCGCGGTATTAGCTGGTCCATGGCAATGTCTGGAGACGGTTTAGCGACCATCGCCAAGCGGTGGAGTCTTCTGTGACGGACTGTTGTATGAGGACAGGGCTGGGCTTCCGACCGCTAGATGAATGGCTTTATAGCCTTCAGCTTGTCGAGCTTGTTTTATAGGCGGTAGATCATTGTAGTGGGCGAGGATCATGAAAAGGGTTTTGGTACTCTTGCCAGTTTCGTTGTCTTCATCTTCAAGACGTTTGATAACGATACTGTTCCACGCCTGATCCTGAGCGTAGTCCTCGGAAAATGCTGCATTTCTTTCATTTATCGTGTAGTCGCCTTGTTCGTCATAGATGATCAAGCTCAACTGATCTTGCGACAGACCCTGGAAAGGGTTTTTGGCACGTCCGTAGCTAAATTCGGTGGCCTGCCGGGCTCTCTCAAGTAATTCACTGTCTTTGGTATCTGGCACCTCTGCATCATGCAGCTCGCGATGAGCGTAATAGCCGGTACCGACCACGTTGTCGATAATCCCTGCAGCCAATGCGCCCAATTCTTTAAAGCTGAGAGTCTGATCGCGTGACTGCGCACGTGCTGCGCTTTCACTGAGTTGTCTGGCCAGCGTGGAGAGTGTGCTCTTGTCCGAACCGCTTATAGCCGTAACAGGCTCTTTCAAGGCCGTTGTCCCAAGCGTCACGGTTTCCACTTTGGTGACGGACTTGGTCGTATTGTGTGCTGCGGTGCCTGAGACAGGAAGGATTTCTATCATGCTCGCGTCCTCGCGGTAATAGCCAATCCATGGCGCTGTGTGCGTTATCTGTATCGGCCTGCGCTGAGTCATCTTTAATTTCCGTAAAGGCATGCGCGCCGAAACCGGCGCGCATGCCTCAGTCTTACTTCATCGTAAACTCCGCTGCCCATGCGTGGGTGGAGAAGTTGGTGACCCGAGAAGTGGCTGTGCAGACTGCTCCGCCCTCAGGGCTGGCTGTTCGGTTCCATTTAGGCACTTTAGCTCCACCTGCACCGGGTGCTTTTATGAAGGTGGTAGAGAATGTGCAAACTTTAGATCCCATCACGTAACGAACACTTGCGTAGTTGGTGTCTGGTGAGATAGTACTTTGCACGTTGTAGGAATCTGACGCTCCGGGTTGTACGATTAAACTGATCTGACTTCTGGCATTCAGCTGCGTTGACTTTTCATTACGAGTGACAGGCTTGTACTCGGCATGTTCCGTTCCGAGATTTTTAAACGTTATTGTCACGGCCGGCCCGGCCTGTGCTGTAAAGGTTGCGCCCAGTGTAGTCAGAGCAAGAAAGCTGAGCGCGATGTAGTTGCGTTTCATGGGTATGTCCTTAAGTTAAACGATTAACGTCATGTTATTTGCGGTGTTTCAGTGGCAGACAATCGGCGGCAACAGTTGCCCGAGGCCGAGTGGGATCGTCCGGTTGATAACGGATGTTGAGCGTTGGGGTTCAGGCGATGTACAGAGTCGCTGTTGTCCACTGCCAGAACTGTTAATCAGTTCTGGAGAAGGAAAGCAACAGGTTGTGATGGGTGTCTAAAATAAATAGCGAAGTAACATTTTTACTCTTGTGCTGCGTATAGTTCGGCTATTAACTGCGCGGGCGAAAGTTGATCTAGTAGACTTTGTCGATTGCTTAAACGTTATAGCCGCGCCCTTCATAGTCGAAGGGCACGGCCCGGAAATCACGTCACCGCATAGAACTTGCGTACATACCCTGTGCTGGTCCACTTGCACGGCGCGCCTTGGGCGACGAAGACGGTATCGCCGGTTTTCACCACAACCGCTTCACCGCCCTCGATGCCCAGCGTCACGCTGCCTTCGATGAGGTTCATCAGTTCGTGGATTCTGTGCGGACGCGAGATGCGCTCGTAAGGGGTGGAATCCCAGACGCCGATGCGCAGGGTGCTGGCGGTGTCTTCGAAGAGGTTGTTGCTGCGACACTGCGGCAGCGCGCTGATCATGATGGCGGGGTCTGGCGGAGACGATGGCGTGAGCATCGCGAGACGATCCAGGTGCGTGACGCCGGGCTTGTCCGGCCCGGTGGCCTGTGTGGCTGCGCAGAATGCCCAGAGGCTATCGGGTTGTGCTTCGATGCGCACTTGCGTGCCGCGGCCGATGACGGCGCTTTCGCCGGTACTGATCGTGATGCTGTCGGCGCCTGGGTTCAGGGTGACGACACCACGATGCACGACCAGCATTTCGGTGTAGGGATAAGCGTCTACCGACACTGAGGTGCTGGAATGAACGACACCGGCGGCGATGCCTGCCTCATCGACGAAGGCCGTGCGGCGTTCGTTGGCGAAGGGGTCGCTGGCGTCGAGAGGCCCCGGTGTGAATTCGGTATCGACAGGGCTGTGATCGGCGCGGGCCAGCAGCAGTACGGTGGGTTCAGGCATGGTTCTGGTCTCGAGAATGTTGTGTGGACTGTCGCGCAGCAAACACCGGATTGTGGGAGCGGACTTGTCCGCGAATGCAGTATTTCAACCATTGCATATTCGTCGGATGTACAGGCCCTTTCGCGGACAAGTCCCCACGAAGTGGCGCCAAGCGACGATGTGGCGGGGCTCCCACAACGCTGTGTTTCTGCAGTCAATCAGCGTTGTGAGATAGCAACTGGCGTCAACGCCACTGCGCTCAACCAATCGCCTGGGTAATCAACGTAAACTGGCGCACGCCCTGGCTGGGCTGCGGCACCGCGCCCATGCTCATGCAGGTCACGGCATCGACGCGTTTGAGGCCTGCTTCTTCCAGCCAGTCCGCCAGCCCGCCATTGGAGGGGATGTCGATGCGCACGAAGGCATACGGCACCTTGGCCAGCAACTGCTCGATCATGTGTTTGGCCTGATCCACGTCCTCGGCAACCACCGGGCCGATGCACAGGCCACGACCGAACGGACGCATCAGGGCGAAGGCCTTCAACTGGCTGTCGCGCTCGATGCCCACTGCGTGTTCGAGGTTATCGAGTACGTCGTTCATAACCGTCGAGCGATCCATGCCCGTGCCCGCATTGGCCAGCTCAATGACGCGCGCATGGTCGGTCTCGGTCAGGGCGCGGCAATGTTCGCCAGCCTTCAGGGCGGTCGGCGCTGGCAACTGTGCCTGGCCCTGACGCTGCTGAACTTCACCGAAGCTGACGAAGCCCATCTTCGCGTAGAGCGGCGCACCGTCGAGCGTGGCGTTGAGTACCGCTGTGCGGGGAGCGACGCTGCCGACGGCCATTTCCATCAGCTTGCGACCGATGCCCTTGCCTTGATAATCGTCGCTGACAATCACTAGGCCAATGGTAGAGAACTCGCCCTGATGGCAGGCGAATGCGCTGCCGATCAGTCGGCCGTTGTGCAGCGCGACAAAGCCCTCTGCCACGCGTTGCAGCATGGCCCAGTCTTCCAGGCGATGAGGCCATTTCAGGGCGATGGACAGTTCATGGGCGTTGACCACATCGGCGGCAGTCATCGAGCGGTATTCAAGGTCGAGGCGTTGCTGGGCGAGCATGATGTATCTCCCATCCAGAAGGATGCACAGGCGATAAAAGGATGCGGCAGGCTTGCTGTATCCCACCTGCGCGACGGGGTGACAAGAGGGTGACGAACATTCGGTAGATTTCACGATTGGCAGCTCGCCTGACCACAGTTACTGCTTAAATCGGTCGAGACTCCGGCAGCAAATGCTTGAGGTTTTTCAGCGCATTTCTGCCTTATATAGCTGCGCGAATCGGCTCGTTCCGGGCGCGGTACATTGTGCTGAGCAACAAGGGATGCAAAGGCGCAGTATCTGCGGTGCAAAGCCGCGTGTTTGAGCCGGGGCGCCCTGAAAAGGGTCAAAAAAGCGCCAAAAACCGGGGTTTGCCCAAGGCTGGAGCGCCCCGCAAAGTCTGCTGAGCGCGCACCCCAAAACGGTGCTTTCTATCAAGCAACCAGCACTTTTAACGCCATCTGCTGATTTCACGGTGTTGTAATGAGGGTGTGCTGCAGCGTGCAACGCGGTCCTTGCATCAGGGCCGGAACTGCTCGTCATGCCATGACCCCAACGAACTTTCAGGACCGCACACAATGAGCTTTCTTCGACCAAAATTCATTACGTTCGACTGCTACGGCACGTTGACCAACTTTCACATGGGCACCATGACGCGCGAACTCTTCGCCGACCGTGTTCCGGCCGAGCAGATGGATCAGTTCGTGAAGGATTTCTCGGCGTATCGCCTGGATCAGGTCATGGGTGACTGGATGCCTTACGACGAGATCCTGAAAGTCTCCTTGTCACGTGTCTGCAAGCGCTGGAATGTCGAATACCGTGGCGAAGGCCAGCTGTATTACGACGCCGTTCCGACCTGGGGTCCGCACGCCGATGTGCCGGCCGGTCTGGCGAAGATCGCCGACAAGATTCCGCTGGTGATCTTCTCCAACGCCAGCGACAGCCAGATCATGTCCAACGTCGAAAAGCTCGGCGCGCCCTTCTACAAGGTGTTCACGGCCGATCAGGCCAAGGTCTACAAGCCGCGTCTGGCGGCATTCGAATACATGCTCGACAACCTCGGCTGCGGTCCGGAAGACGTGCTGCACGTTTCCTCCAGCTTCCGCTACGACCTGTTCTCGGCCAACGACATGAAGATCAAGAACAAGGCGTTTGTGGCTCGCGGTCACGAACAGCCTGCGCACAGTTCCTTTGAATATCACCAGATTCCGGACATCGGCGGTCTGGCGGGACTGGTCGGCCTGTAAGCAGGACGACCCGCGACACGGCATTTTTCAAGGTGCTCTTCCATGAGTGACAAGGGGAACAAGATGCGCAGTGAGTCCTACTGGCTCGATACGGCTCCAGATTTCACCGGCGCGCAGGCTGGCGCGGTGGAGGGGCAGGCTGACGTGGTAGTGGTCGGTGGTGGGTTCACCGGACTCTCGGCAGCGCGTGCCTTGGCCTTGAAAGGTGCCAGCGTCGTGGTGGTGGATGCGGGCCGGGTGATCGGCGAAGCGTCCGGGCGCAACGGCGGGCAGTGCAACACGGGCGTGGCGCAGGATTACGCCTCGTTGAGCGCGACGCTGGGTGCAGCTCAGGCCCGCGAGTTCTACAAGGCCTATGAGAGCGCAGTACAAAGTGTTGTCGGCGTGATCGAGCAGGAAAACATTGCCTGCGACATCAAGCGCAACGGCAAATTGAAGCTTGCCGCCAAGCCGGGCCATTACGAAGGACTGGCGCGCACCTGCGAGCTGATCCGTCGTGAGGTCGATGCCGATGTCGAGCTGCTGTCGGCGCAGGACATTCGTTCCGAAATCGGTTCGGACGAGTTTCACGGCGGGCTTCTGCAGCGTAATGGCGTGCAGATTCACGTGGGACGCTTTGGCCTGGGTCTGGCCGATGCGGCGGTGCGTCACGGTGCGCGGATTTATCAGGACACAACGGTCAAGGACTGGAAAGCCAATCGCAACGGTTTTGTGGTCAACACCTCGAAAGGCTCGATTCAGGCGAAGCAGGTTTTTCTGGCAACAGGCGCCTGTCAGCACGGCGGACTGGGCTGGTATCGCCGCCGCATCGTGCCGGTCGGCAGTTTTGTGATCGCCACCGAAGTGCTCCCGCAAGCCTTGATCGATCAGTTGTTTCCCCACCAGCGTGCGTACGTGACCAGTCGTTTGATCGGCAACTATTTCCGTCTCACCCCGGATAACCGTTTGCTGTTCGGCGGCCGCGCCCGCTTCGCCATGTCCAACAGCAGTTCCGACGCCAAGAGCGGCAAGGTGCTGCAGGCGGCCATGATCCAGATGTTTCCGCAGCTGGCGCAGGTGAAGGTCGATTACTGCTGGGGCGGTCTGGTGGACATGACGTCCGATCGTTTGCCGCGTGCAGGCGAGCACGACGGGGTCTTCTACTCGATGGGCTACAGCGGGCATGGCGTGCAGATGTCGGTGCACATGGGCCAGATCATGGCCGACGTCATGGAAGGCAAGGCGCAGGCCAATCCCTGGAAAGACCTGAACTGGCCGGCTATTCCCGGACACTTTGGAAAACCGTGGTTTCTGCCTCTGGTCGGCGCGTACTACCGCTATCAGGACAGTCGACACTGAGTGTTTTGTTTCACCGTCGTCGTGTGTATTTGAAGGACGCTCCGGTCAACCGTGAGCAACTCGGAATTTCCCTTTTTCGACAGGTAGAACTGATATGGCTGACAAGAAAAACGATTCCCCGCTGATCACAGGCGAAGACAGCCTGCGCGTTTTCGAGGGTCTCAATCGCGGCCTTTCGCGTCGTGATGCGTTGCGTATGCTGGGCGTTGCCGGTGTGGTTGCGGCAGGCTCCACCAGCCTGTTCGGCGCCGCCGGCAAGGTCTTCGCCGATGACGACGCGGCGCCTGTCAAAGGCAAACCGGGCGGTCGTATTCGTGTGGCGGGCATGTCCAGCTCCACGGCTGACACG
The DNA here is from genome assembly GCF_979253365.1 of Pseudomonas sp. AC016. NCBI lineage: Bacteria > Pseudomonadati > Pseudomonadota > Gammaproteobacteria > Pseudomonadales > Pseudomonadaceae > Pseudomonas > Pseudomonas sp. AC016. The sequence continues at coordinate 2,959,807 of NZ_CEEDCC010000001.1, read as the reverse complement.
CTCGATCCTGCGAAGGGCGCACTGTCCACCGACTACGTGCGTCACTACATGTTCTACAACGGCCTGACCCGTTTCGACAGCCACCTGGTTCCGCACATGGAGCTGGCCGAGAAGATCGACAACAAGGACGCGACCGTCTGGACCATCACCCTGCGCAAGGACGTGACGTTCCACGATGGCAAGTCGCTGACCGCAGGCGACGTGGTGTTCTCGCTGTCGCGTCATAAAGACCCGGCCACCGGCTCGAAAGTACTGCCGCTGATGGCGCAGTTTTCCGAGATCAAGGCCACCGGCCCGCTGGAAGTGCAGATCACTCTCAGTTCGCCGAACGCCGAACTGCCATCGATTCTCGCTGTTTCCCACCTGCTGATCGTGCCCGAGGGCACTACCGATTTCAGCAAGGGCATCGGCACCGGTCCGTTCAAGGTCAAGGAGTTCAACCCTGGCGTGCGTTCGGTCAGCGTGCGTAACCCCAACTACTGGAAGCCGGGCCTGCCGTACCTGGACGAGATCGAATTCATTGCCATCGGCGACGAACCATCGCGAGTCAACGCGCTGCTGTCCGGCGACGTGCACATGATCAACGAGGTCAACCCGCGCTCCACCAGCCGCATCGCCGCCAGCGCCAAACACCGCGTGGTCGATGCGCCGTCCGGCAACTACACCGACCTGATCATTCGTCAGGACCAGATGCCCGGCAAGAGCCCCGAATTCACTGAGGCCATGAAGTACCTGCTGGACCGTGAACAGGTCAAATCAGCGGTGTTCCGTGGCTACGCCCGGGTCGGCAACGATCATCCGATTGCGCCTGGTTCGCGTTATTTCAATGCTGATCTGCCGCAACGCGCCTACGATCCCGAGAAGGCGAAGTTCCTGCTCAAGAAAGCCGGTATGGAAAAGATCACCATGGCCGTTGCTGCCTCACCTGCGGCCACTGGTTCCGTCGATATCGCCGTGCTGTTGCAGCAGTCGGCGAAACAGGCCGGGCTGACGCTCAACGTCAACCGCCTGCCAAGCGACGGCTACTGGTCCAACCACTGGATGAAGCACCCGCTGAGCTTCGGCAACATCAACCCGCGCCCGAACGCCGACGTGATCTTCTCGCAGTTCTTCCAGTCCTCGGCACCCTGGAACGAGTCGGGCTGGAAGAACGATCAGTTCGACCAGTTGCTGATGCTGGCCCGTGGTGAAACCGACGACGACAAGCGCGCCAAGATGTATGGCGACATGCAGACCCTGGTCAGCCAGAACTGCGGCATTGGCATCCCGGTATTCATCAGCAACATCGACGGCGTGGACAAGCGTATCCAGGGCTATTCCAGCAATCCGCTGGGCGGTTTCATGGGCTACATGTTCAGTGAGCAGGTCTGGCTGGACGCGTGAAAACGGCTGTGAATCGAGCGGGAGGATGCAGATGAATAGCAACACACTCGGGTTGATCCTGCAGCGCTTCGGTGCTGCGATCGTGACCCTGCTGATCGTTTCCATGGTGGTCTTCGCCATTACGGCGGTACTGCCAGGGGATGCGGCGCAGCAGGCACTTGGACAGTTCGCGACACCTGAACAGGTTGCGGCCTTGCGTACCAAGCTGGGCCTGGACCAACCGGGTGTGGTGCGTTATCTGACATGGTTGATGAACCTGCTGGGCGGCAACTTCGGGGAGTCGGTATCCAACGCGATGCCGGTTTCCGATCTGATCGCCGGACGTTTCCCCAACACCCTGATGCTGGCGGCGACCACCGCGCTGGTGTCGGTGCCGGTCGCCTTGATGCTGGGCATCGGGGCAGCCATGGGCCGGGGTGGACGGATCGACAGCGCCCTGAATTTCGTCACCCTGTCGCTGGTAGCTGTGCCGGAATTTCTGGTCGCCACGCTGGCAGTGCTGATCTTCGCCGTCAAACTGGGTTGGCTGTCGGCGCTGTCCTATGGCGGTGACGCCAGTACGCCGCTGCAATTCATCCGCACCTATGCACTGCCGGTCATGACGCTGTGCTGTGTGATCGTCGCTCAGATGGCGCGCATGACTCGCGCCGCCGTCATCGATCAGCTCGACAGTCCTTATGTTGAAATGGCGCGACTCAAGGGTGTGAGCCCTGTGCGTATTGTGTTGCAACACGCCTTGCCCAACGCCATCGGCCCCATCGTCAATGCGGTGGCCTTGAGCTTGTCGTACCTGCTGGGCGGGGTGGTCATCGTCGAAACTATCTTCAACTACCCAGGTATTGCCAGCCTGATGGTCGATGCCGTGACCAATCGCGACATGGCGCTGGTTCAGGCGTGCACCATGCTGTTCTGCGCCGCTTACCTTGGGTTGGTGCTGATGGCCGACCTGTGTGCAATTCTTTCCAACCCGAGGCTGAGAAACCAATGAACCCGATCATTGAGACATCTACGCCCGCCGCTCAAGTGCGAGCGCCTCGCAAGATCGCCTGGCTGGGTCTGGTGGGCGCTTCGGTCTGCTTCTTCTGGCTCATGATCGCGCTGTTCGGCCCGTGGCTCGCGCCGCATCCGGTGGGCGAGGTGGTGTCCGACAACGTCTTCGAAAACATCAGCGCGGCGTTCCCGTTCGGCACGGATTACCTAGGCCGCGACATGCTCAGCCGCGTGCTGATCGGCGCCCGCTTCACGGTCGGTCTGGCGTTGATCTCCGCCGTATTGGCCAGCGGTATCGGCACCATGTGCGCGCTGCTGTCGGTGGTTGCGCCCAAGTGGCTGGACGAAATCATCAGCCGCCTGATGGACGCGTTCATTTCGATTCCGAGCAAAATGCTGGCGTTGATCATGGTGTCTGCGTTCGGCTCTTCCGAAGTGCTGCTGGTGTGTACGGCGGTGCTGAGCTACACGCCAGGCGCGTTCCGTATCGCTCGCAGCATGGCGGTGAACATCGAAGCGCTGGAGTACGTGCAGGTGGCGCGCACCCGTGGTGAAGGTCGTCTGTACATCGCCTGCCGTGAAATTCTGCCGAACATGCTCAACCCGGTGCTGACGGATCTGGGCCTGCGTTTCGGCTTCATTGTGCTGTTGCTCAGCGGCATGAGCTTTCTCGGTCTGGGCGTGCAGCCGCCGGATGCCGACCTCGGTTCGCTGGTTCGCGAAAACATCGGCGGCCTCAATCAGGGCGCGCCGGCCATCGTGATCCCTGCGCTGGCGATCGGCTCGCTGACCATTGGCGTAAATCTGTTTATCGACCGTTTGTCATCGCGGCGCAGCCGACGCTCGGGAGGGCACTGAGATGAGTCAATTGATTCGGGTGCAAGACCTGCGTGTGGTGGCCGACACCGACAAGGGTGAGCTGGAAATCGTCAAGGGCGTGAGCTTCGCGCTGGAGAAAGGCGAAGTACTGGCGCTGATCGGCGAGTCCGGTTCCGGCAAGACCACCATCGCCCTGGCGCTGCTGGGCTATGCCCGACGCGGCTGCAAGCTGGCCGGTGGCGTGGTTCATGTCGGTGAGCACGACATGCTCAGCCTGCCGGAAAGCCAGTTGCAAGGCTTGCGCGGCAATCGGGTTTCGTACATCGCGCAAAGCGCGGCGGCGGCGTTCAATCCGGCGAAAAAGCTGATCGACCAAGTGATCGAAGGCGCGCTGATTCATGGCCTGGGCAGCCGCTCGGATCTGCAGCGAAAAGCCGTCGATCTGTTCCGCGACCTGGCGTTGCCCAACCCCGAAACCATCGGCCAGCGGTATCCGCATCAGGTGTCGGGCGGGCAGTTGCAGCGAGTCATGGCGGCCATGGCACTGATCAGCGACCCGTTGCTGGTCATCCTTGATGAGCCAACCACCGCGCTGGATGTGACCACCCAGATCGACGTGCTGCGCGCCTTCAAACGTGTGGTGCGTGATCGTGGCGCGACGGCGGTCTACGTCTCCCACGATCTGGCGGTCGTGGCGCAGATGGCCGATCAGATTGTCGTGCTCAATGGCGGAAAAATCATCGAGCAGGGCAGCACGGCTGCATTGCTCAAGGGGCCGGAAGACGAATACACGCGCAGCCTGCTCGCCGCCGCCCGGCCCGACGCGAAACTGTCGCCGGCCAGCGACATGGTCAAGGACGGCACGCTGCTGACCATCAAGGGCCTGACCGCAGGCTACGGCAAGAAGAACCTGCAAGGCATGCCGATGATCCGCGTGCTCGAAGACATTGACCTGACCATTCGCCGTGGTCAGGCCATTGGTGTGATCGGCGAATCCGGTTCGGGCAAATCGACCCTGGCCCGTGTGGTCGCCGGTCTGCTGGACCCGGCCAAAGGCAGCCTGACATTCGACGGTGCCGAGCTGTCCGGCGATCTCGCGGGGCGCACCGAAGACCAGTTCCGCCGTATCCAGATGGTGTTTCAGAACGCCGACACCGCGCTCAACCCCATGCACAACGTCAGCGCGATTCTGGCCCGCCCGCTGAAAATGTATTTCAACCTCAAGGGCAACGCACTGCGTGATCGCATCCACGAGTTGATGGACCTGGTAAGTCTGCCGCGCGAGCTGGCGGACCGGCGTCCCAATGAACTGTCTGGCGGTCAAAAGCAGCGCGTCAACCTGGCCCGTGCGCTTGCAGCCAAGCCGGACCTGATCCTGTGCGACGAAGTGACCTCGGCGCTGGATACCGTGGTCGGCGCCTGCATCCTCGAACTGCTCGGCGACCTGCGGCGCAAGCTGGGGGTTTCCTACCTGTTCATCAGCCATGACATTTCCACGGTGCGTGCGCTGTGCGATGACATCGTGGTGATGTACAGCGGCCACAAGATCGAAGAGGGCAGCCGCGACGCCTTCAGCCAGACGCCTTTTCATCCCTACACCGACCTGCTCGTGCATTCGGTGCCCGAGCTGCGTCAGGGCTGGCTGGAAGGCTGCGGCGTGACCAGCGGCAAGCTGCCGCCAATCAGCGCGCCATCGAATACGCCGGAGCTGTGTACCTTTCTCAATCGCTGCCCCGTGCGCATCGAAGGTCTGTGCAACAGGACGGCACCGGGGCGTCGCGTCATCGCAGGCGGCAGCGAAATCCTTTGTCATCGCGACGGCGGTGAATTGCAGGAACGTCAGAACGATCTGGACCCCGTCACCGTAGGAGCCTACGCATGAGTGGCCGTTTTGTAAGACTGGGCGAGCGTGATCGGCCAGTCGTCAACCTGATCGTCGACGGCGCACCTGTCGAAGCCTTGCAGGGCGACACGCTGATGGTGGCGCTGCTGACCGGAGGCAATGCCTTGCGTCAGTCCGAGTTCGACTCGGGACGTCGGGCCGGTTTCTGTCTGATGGGCGCCTGTCAGGATTGCTGGGTCTGGACCCGCAGCGGCGAGCGCCTGCGCGCCTGTTCCAACGAAGTCCGCGACGGGCTCGATATCGTCACCACCCAACCGGAGGCGAAATGGCCACTTCTCCACGGCTGAATGTCAGTCACACCGCCAGCCCGCGTGTGGTCATCGTCGGCGCCGGTCCTGCGGGCACCCGTTGCGCCGAAACGTTGTTGGCCGCTGGCATCAACCCGATTCTGATCGATGAAAACCGGCGTGATGGCGGACAGATCTACCGCCGCCAGCCCGAAGGCTTCAAGCGCGACTACTCGGCGCTGTACGGCACCGAAGCGGCCAAGGCGCGCGACCTGCATGAAAGTTTCGACCGTCTGCGCAGCCAGATCGATTACCGCCCCGACACCCTGGCCTGGAACCTGACCGCCGGCCAGCTCTGCTGCGTCAGCAAAGGTGTACACACGGTCTTGGAGTACGACGCGCTGATTCTTTGCGCGGGCGCCACCGACCGACTGATGCCGATCAAAGGCTGGCAACTCGCAGGCACCTACAGCCTGGGCGGCTCACAGATCGCGCTCAAGTCGCAGTCGGTTTCCATCGGCAGCCGTGTGGTATTCATGGGCAGCGGTCCGCTGCTGTATCTGGTCGCCAGCCAGTACGTCAAAGCCGGTGCCGACGTGGCGGCCGTGCTCGACACCTCACCGTTCAGCAAGCGTATCGGCGCGATGCCCAAGCTGCTGTCGCGTCCAGGTTTGTTGTTCAACGGCATGAAGCTGCTGGCTCAGTTGTACAGCGCCAAGGTGCCGGTGCATCTGGGCATCAAGCCTGAAGAAATTCTGGGTGACGAGAAGGATGGCGTGACCGGCGTACGCGTGAGGCTCGCCAACGGCAACGCCCTGACAGTCGACTGCGATGCGCTGGCACTGGGTTACCACCTGCGACCTGAAACCCAGCTCGCTGATCTGGCCGGTTGTGGCCTGCGTTTCGACGAAGCGTCCGGGCAATGGGTGCTGGCCGTGGACGACGACGGCCGCACCTCTGTCGCGGGTGTCTATGCCGCAGGCGATGGCGCGAAAATTCGGGGTGCCGATGCGGCCGAACAGGCAGGGCGTCTCGCCGCGCTGACCTTGCTGAGTGACCTGGGCAAGCCTGTGGATAACCAGCATGTGGATAACCTGCGGCAGAATCTTGAGGTCATGGATCGCTTCCGTGTCGGGCTGATGGAAGCCTTTCCCTGGCCGTCTGCGCAGGCGAAGGCGCTGCCTGATGAAGCCATTATCTGTCGCTGCGAAATGATCAGCGCGGGCGAACTGCGCGGCGTAGTGCGTGAAAAAGGCGCCTGTGAAGTCAACCGCGCCAAGGCTTTCAGCCGGGTCGGCATGGGTCGCTGCCAGGGGCGTTATTGCTCGCAGGCCGGAGCCGAAGTGATCGCTGCCGAATCCGGTGTGCCGGTCGAGCAGGTCGGCCGCCAGCGCGGACAGGCACCGGTCAAACCGTTGTCGATGATGACAGACGAGGTGGTGTCATGAAGCAGCCTAAGGTCGATGTACTGATTGTCGGCGGCGGCGTGATGGGCGCGGCGTCTTCGTTCTTTCTCCGTCAGCGCGGCAAGTCGGTGACACTGCTGGAGCGCGACGTAGTCGGCCAGTACGCCAGCGGCGTCAACTTCGGCAACGTGCGCCGTCAGGGTCGTCATCTGGATCAACTGGAGCTGGCCAACCGTTCCTTTGCGCTGTGGAAGCGCCTGCCGCAGCTGATCGGTGAAGACCTGGAATTTCTGCCCAGTGGCCACATGCGCGTCTGCTACCGCGAAGACGAAATTCCTGAGCTCGAAGCCTACGCTGCTGCCCCCGAAGCGCGTGAGCTGGACCTGCAAGTACTTCAGGGCAAAGCGCTGCACGAGCGTTTTCCGTTTCTGGGGCCGGACGTGAAGGGCGGCTCCTACGCGCCACACGACGGCCACGCCAACCCGCGTCTCGCCGCGCCTGCCTGGGCGCGTGCGGCGATACGTGCCGGGGCGAGGATCGAAGAGCGCACTGAAGTGCTGCACGTCGAAAAGGTCGGCAAGGAATTTCAGGTCACGACCACCGATGGCCGAATCTTCACAGCTGATCAATTATTGATCACCGCCGGAGCCTGGGGCGAAAAGCTCTCGTCGCAGTTCGGCGAGCCGGTGCCGCTGGAGACCTTTGGCCCGCAGATGTCGGTCACCGAGCCTGTGCCTTACGCGCTGCCGACGGTGATTGGCGTGTTCACCAAGATCCCCCACGAAGTGGTGTATTTCCGCCAGATCGCGCGCGGCAACATCGTCATTGGTGGTGGCGTACGCACCAGGCCGGACATGGTCAACCGTCGCGCGTATTTCGACCCCAACAGCCTCATCAATCACATGCAGCAGATGCGTCGCCTGCTGCCTGGCGTCGGCAACCTGAACATCATCCGCGTGTGGAGCGGCATCGAAAGCTACACGCCGGACTCATTGCCAATCATGGGCCCCAGCGGCAAGGTCGACGGCCTGTACTACGCGTTCGGTTTCTGCGGCCATGGCTTCCAGCTCGGCCCGGGCGTGGGCGATGTCATGGCCGAACTGATCAGCACCGGCAGCACCAGCACGCTGATCAGTCCGTTCGATATCCGCCGTTTTGCCGCCTTCTCAGAACTTGCGAGTAAAGCCTCATGACACCGCGTGCGCTGGACATCTTCAAACGTCTGATTGCCTTCGAAACCGTGTCGTCGGAGCCGAACATGGCGCTGATCGAATACGTTCGCGACCTGCTGGCGACCAAAGGCATCGAGTCGCTGATCGTCAAGGACGAGACCGGCAAGAAAGCCAATTTGTTCGCCAGTACCGGCCCGCGCGAGCAGCCCGGTGTGTTGCTCTCCGGGCACACAGACGTCGTGCCCGCCGCAGGGCAGGCGTGGACGATGCCGCCGTTTCAGGCCACGCTGCGTGACGGGCGCATCTATGGGCGCGGCACCTGCGACATGAAAGGCTTCATCGCGCTGGCCATCGACGCCATGCTCGATGCCGCCGACATGACCCTGACGCGACCGCTGCAAATGGCCCTGTCCCACGACGAAGAGATCGGCTGTGTCGGCGTGCGGCGCCTGCTGGACGTGCTTCATCTGGCACCTGTGCGCCCGTTTCTGTGTGTGGTGGGCGAGCCGACGCTGATGCAGTTCGCGGTCGGTCACAAGGGCAAGAGTTCTTACCGGACTTACTGTCGGGGTCAGGAAGCGCATTCCTCGCTGGCACCGCGTGCGGTCAACGCCATTCACCTGGCTAGCGACTTCATTGCCGAACTGCGCAAGAGTCAGAAACAGGTCGAACAGCAGGGCGTGCGTGACGAGGGCTACGACATTCCGTACAGCACCGTCCACATCGGCCGTATCGATGGCGGCAAGGCGCTGAATATCGTGCCCAATCTATGCACGCTGGAGTTCGAATACCGCAACCTGCCGGGCGACGATCCTGACCAATTGCTGGAGCAGTTGCGTGAGCGTGCCGAAGTGCTGGTGCGTGAAGCCAGGCAGCTGTCCGGCGTGGCAGCCATCGACATCGAAATCATGAACGAATATCCGGCGCTGGAGACCCATCCCAGCGTTGAAGCCGTGCGCATGCTGCACGCCTTCGCCGAGCCCGGCACGCAGCACATCAAGGTCTCGTACGGCACCGAAGGCGGCCTGTTCGCCGGTCGCCTCAACGTGCCAGTGGTGGTCTGCGGGCCGGGCTCCATCGAGCAGGCGCACAAGCCTGACGAGTTCATCGAAGAGAGTCAGATGAATGCAGGCGAGCGTTTTCTGCAAAGTCTGCTGGGCTCGCTGAAGCAGTAGAGGCTGCCGTGCGGGCGCGAAATTCAGCAGCGTTTGCCGCCCGCATTCCCTGCTTTCAGCATCCTGGACTGTGATGGCTGCTTAGACTGGCAGTCATCCCGGAACAGGACTCGACCGACCATGCTCAAGCACCATTTGAAAGACCCCAGCCTGCTGGTAGAACGCGCCTACGTCGATGGGCAGTGGATCGTGGCCGACGATGGCGCGACCCTGGACATTACCGACCCGGCCACCGGCGACGTCATCGCCCAGGTTCCGGCGCTGCAAGGCGCTGAAACCCGCCGAGCCATCGAAGCTGCTGACCGCGCATGGCCTGCCTGGCGCGCGCGTCCGGCCGCCGAGCGTGCAGCGTTGCTGGAGCGCTGGCATCAGGCGATGCTGGAAAACGTCGAAGATCTGGCGCTGATCATGACCCTTGAGCAGGGCAAGCCGCTGAACGAATCTCGCGGCGAAATCCGCTACGGCGCCAGCTTCGTCAAATGGTTCGCCGAAGAAGCGCGTCGCTCGTATGGTGAAACCATTCCTGCGCCGAGTGCGGATCGTCGTCTGATGACGCTCAAGCAACCGGTCGGCGTTTGTGCGGCCATCACGCCGTGGAATTTCCCCAATGCGATGATCACGCGCAAGTGCGCGCCAGCCCTCGCGGCAGGCTGCCCGATCATCGTCAAACCATCGGACCTCACGCCGCTGTCGGCGCTGGCACTGGCGGTGCTGGCCGAGCGCGTGGGTATCCCTGCAGGTGTGTTCAACGTCATCACCGGCATGCCGGCCGGCATCGGTGAAGAACTGACCGGCAACCCGGTGGTGCGCAAGATTTCCTTCACCGGCTCGACCGCGGTGGGCCGGTTGCTGATGCGCCAGAGCGCCGAGCACATCAAGCGTTTGAGTCTGGAACTGGGCGGCAATGCGCCGTTCATCGTGTTCGACGATGCCGATCTGGAGCAGGCGGTCACCGGCATCATGCTCAGCAAGTTTCGCAACGCCGGACAGACCTGCGTGTGCGCCAACCGCATTCTGGTGCAGGACGGCATCTACGACCGTTTCGCCGCACGTCTGGTAGAAGAAGTCGCCAAACTCAAGGTCGGCAACGGCCTGGAAGACGGCGTGACCATTGGCCCGCTGATCAACCCGGCAGCGGTCAGCAAAGTCGCTCGGCACATCGACGATGCCCTGAGCCAGGGCGCAAAACTGCTGTACGGCGGCATGCCGGACGGCGACAGCCAGTTCGTCCAGCCGACCGTGCTGGGCGATACCCACGCAGGCATGCTGCTGGCCAACGAAGAAACCTTCGGCCCCGTCGCCCCGCTGATGCGCTTCACCGACGAAGCCCAGGCACTGGCACTGGCCAACGCTACGCCTTACGGCCTGGGCGCGTATTACTTCACCCAGGACCTGCGTCGTTCATGGCGTTTCGGCGAGGCGCTGGAATTCGGCATGGTCGGTCTCAACACCGGCATCATCTCGATGGAAGTCGCGCCGTTTGGCGGGGTCAAGCAGTCGGGCCTGGGCCGTGAAGGCTCAAGCTACGGATTGGACGAATATCTGGAAGTGAAGGCGTTTCACGTCGGCGGGCTTTGAGGCGCGTCTAAAGTCGCCCGACACAACAAAAAACGCCGCAGCGCTCAAAGAGCCTGCGGCGTTTTTTGTTGCTCAGCCTCAATCAGACTGTATGCAGGTACCAGTTGTACTCGAGGTCGGAGATGGAGTGTTCGAACTCCTCCAGCTCGCTCTCTTTACAGGCCACGAAGATATCGATGTATTTCGGGTCGATGTACTTGGCCATGACCGCACTGTCGTCCAGCTCGCGCAGGGCATCACGCAAGTTGTTCGGCAGGCTTTGCTCATGCTGCTCGTAGGAGTTGCCTTCCACCGGTGCGCCTGGCTCGATCTTGTTGACGAGGCCGTGGTGTACGCCTGCCAGCACGGAAGCCATGAGCAGATACGGGTTGGCATCGGCACCGGCTACGCGGTGTTCGATACGCACGGCATCGGCTGTGCCGGTCGGAACCCGGATGGCAACCGTACGGTTGTCCAGGCCCCAGGTCGGCGAGTTGGGTACGTAGAACTGGGCACCGAACCGGCGATACGAGTTGACGTTCGGGCACAGGAACGCCATCTGCGCCGGCAGGGTCTCGAGCACACCGCCGATCGCATGACGTAATGCGGCGTTCTGCTCGGGATCCTCGCTGGTGAAGATATTCTTGCCATCGCGATCCAGGATCGAGATGTGGACGTGCAGACCATTACCTGCCTGACCCGGATAGGGCTTGGCCATGAAGGTCGTGTCCATTTCGTGGTCGTAGGCGATGTTCTTGATCAGACGCTTGAGCAGTACGGCGTAGTCGCACGCCTTGATGGCGTCGGCCACGTGGTGCAGGTTGACTTCGAACTGGGCCGGGGCGCTTTCCTTGACGATGGCGTCAGCCGGAATGCCTTGCTCTTTCGCACCTTCCAGAATGTCCTGAAGGCAGTCGACGTATTCGTCGAGGTCGTCGATGAGGTAAACCTGGGTCGAATGCGGGCGTTTGCCAGAGATCGGCGAGCGCGGCGGTTGCGGACGGCCGTTCACGTTCTCCTGATCGATCAGGTAGAACTCCAGCTCGAATGCGGCGCAGATGGTCAGGCCCATTTCGTCGAACTTGGCGACGACTTGGCGCAGCACTTCACGCGGGTCGGCGAAGAACGGATCGCCTTCGAGTTCGTGCATGGTCATCAGCAATTGCGCGGTAGGGCGCTTTTGCCATGGCTCGTTGCACAGGGTATCGGGGATTGGATAGCAGATTCGGTCAGCATCGCCGATGTCCAGGCCCAGGCCGGTGCTTTCCACCGTGGAGCCATTGATATCCAGAGCAAATAAAGAGGCTGGCAGGTTGATGCCTTTCTCGTAAACCTTATGGAGGCTGGTGCGTTCGATGCGTTTGCCACGCACCACACCATTCATATCTGCAATCAGAAGGTCAACGTACAGAACCTCAGGATGTTCCTTAAGGAACGCGTTCGCTTCATTAAGCTGAACGGCACGCGGGGGTACCGACATGATGCAACACCTTTGTTGTTAAAAATATCAATCATCAATGATTACGGGTCTCAGTCAATCCGAAAGCCATGATGAAGTCAATAGAGCCTGTATGTGCCCTAAAACTGCTCCAGAAAGCCTTTTTTGCTGCTATTTGGGGCGTTTTTTTGGGCCTTCGGCTGCCTTGGAATACGCGCCAGGACTGCCTGTCTTCTATTTTTAACGGATTGTTGTATAAAAAAATGAACAAGGCTAAGCTCGATCGCAACCCATAAAGCAATAATACCGGGGGTTCAATGCTGCGCCTTCCCTTGACCGGCATGACCAAGTCCAATCCGCAGAACGGTCATCATGCCTGTGATATCAGTGCTCATGGTGCGCCATCGCTGATGATGAGGGCACCCGGACTGCCATTGCGCGTTACCCGTTTCATTCCCAATGCTGGACACTACCACTATAGCGGCCTCGTCAGTGTGACGGCGGCTATGTGGAATTGTGCCTGCACAGGTGTCACCTTACGCCTTCTTGGCTCCTTAAACGAGTTGTACACCATGACGCCGACGCGTCGAAAAAACGCCTGATCGCGATCAGGACACCAAAACCCTGAGGTATTTATGAGTACCAACCTCGACCAGCTCACCGATTGGTTGAAAGAACACAAGATTACCGAAGTCGAATGCATGATGTCCGACCTCACCGGGATCACTCGCGGCAAGATCTCCCCGACCAACAAATTCATCGCTGAAAAAGGCATGCGTCTGCCTGAAAGCGTGTTGTTGCAGACGGTGACCGGCGACTACGTAGAAGACGATATCTACTACGAGCTGCTGGACCCGGCCGACATCGACATGATCTGCCGCCCCGACCAGAACGCGGTGTATCTGGTGCCCTGGGCCATCGAGCCCACTGCGCAGGTGATTCACGACACCTACGACAAGCAGGGCAACCCCATTGAGCTGTCCCCGCGCAACGTCCTCAAGAAAGTCCTCAAACTCTACGCCGACCAAGGCTGGCAGCCGATCGTGGCGCCGGAGATGGAGTTCTACCTGACCAAGCGTAGCGATGACCCGGACTATCCGCTGCAGCCTCCGGTCGGCCGCTCGGGACGTCCGGAAACCGGCCGCCAGTCGTTCTCCATCGAAGCCGCCAACGAATTCGATCCGCTTTTTGAGGACGTCTACGACTGGTGTGAGTTGCAGAACCTTGATCTGGACACGCTGATCCACGAAGACGGCACGGCGCAGATGGAAATCAACTTCCGTCACGGCGATGCCCTGTCGCTGGCCGACCAGATTCTGGTGTTCAAGCGCACCATGCGCGAGGCCGCACTCAAGCATGACGTCGCAGCAACGTTCATGGCCAAGCCCATGACCGGCGAGCCCGGCAGCGCCATGCACCTGCACCAGAGCATCATCGAAATCGAGACCGGCCAGAACATCTTCTCCAACGAAGACGGGACGATGAGCGAGCTGTTCCTCAACCATGTCGGCGGTCTGCAGAAATTCATTCCCGAGCTGCTGCCGCTGTTCGCGCCAAACGTGAACTCGTTCCGGCGCTTTCTGCCGGACACTTCCGCGCCCGTGAACGTGGAGTGGGGTGAAGAAAACCGCACCGTCGGCCTGCGTGTGCCGGATGCGGGTCCGCAGAACCGTCGGGTGGAAAACCGCCTGCCGGGCGCCGACGCCAATCCGTACCTGGCCATTGCCGCCAGCCTGCTGTGCGGCTTCATCGGCATGGTCGAGGGCATCAACCCGAGCGCGCCGGTAGTGGGCCGCGGTTACGAGCGCCGCAACCTGCGCCTGCCGCTGACCATCGAGGATGCGCTGGAACGGATGGAAAACAGCAAGACCATCGAAAAGTACCTGGGCAAGAAATTCATCATGGGTTACGTCGCGGTCAAGCGCGCCGAGCATGAGAATTTCAAGCGCGTGATCAGCTCCTGGGAACGCGAGTTCCTGCTGTTCGCCGTCTGACCCGGCAGGGCGTCGCTGCCTGAAACGGCGACGTCCCGCTGACTGACCTGATTAAAAGGAAGTGCTGCATGAGTGCCAACCACAACCCGCAAACCCTCGAATGGCAAGCCTTGAGCAGCGAGCATCACCTGGCACCGTTCAGCGACTACAAACAACTGAAAGAAAAAGGCCCGCGCATCATTACTCGCGCCGACGGCGTTTATCTGTGGGACAGCGAAGGCAATCGCATTCTGGACGGCATGTCCGGCCTGTGGTGCGTGGCCATCGGCTATGGCCGCGAAGAACTGGCCGATGCCGCCAGCAAGCAGATGCGCGAGCTGCCTTATTACAACCTGTTTTTCCAGACCGCCCATCCACCGGTGCTGGAACTGGCCAAGGCGATTTCCGACATCGCGCCTGAAGGCATGAACCACGTGTTCTTCACCGGCTCCGGTTCCGAAGGCAACGACACCATGCTGCGTATGGTCCGTCATTACTGGGCGCTCAAGGGCCAGCCGAACAAGAAGACCATCATCAGCCGCATCAACGGCTATCACGGCTCCACCGTCGCGGGCGCGAGCCTGGGTGGCATGACCTACATGCACGAGCAGGGCGATCTGCCGATTCCGGGCATTGCGCACATCCCGCAGCCGTACTGGTTTGGCGAGGGCGGTGACATGACGCCGGATGAGTTCGGCGTGTGGGCAGCCGAGCAACTGGAGCAGAAAATTCTCGAACTGGGCGTCGACAATGTCGGTGCGTTCATCGCCGAGCCGATTCAGGGCGCGGGTGGCGTCATCGTGCCGCCTGACACCTACTGGCCGAAGATCAAGGAGATCCTTTCGCGCTACGACATCCTGTTAGTCGCCGATGAAGTGATCTGTGGTTTCGGGCGCACCAGTGAGTGGTTCGGTAGCGATTTCTACGGCCTCAAGCCGGACATGATGACCATCGCCAAAGGCCTGACCTCAGGCTACGTGCCCATGGGCGGTCTGGTGGTGCGCAACGAAATCGTGGCCGTGCTCAATGAAGGCGGCGATTTCAACCACGGTTTCACCTATTCGGGTCATCCGGTGGCCGCCGCCGTGGCGCTGGAGAACATTCGTATCCTGCGCGAAGAAAAGATCGTCGAACGGGTCAAGTCTGAAACGGCACCATATTTGCAAAAGCGTCTGCGTGAGTTGAGTGATCATCCACTGGTGGGCGAGGTCCGTGGCGTGGGGCTGCTGGGCGCCATTGAGCTGGTCAGGAACAAGGCAACCCGCGAGCGTTACACCGACAGGGGCGCAGGCATGATCTGCCGAACCTTCTGCTTCGATAATGGCCTGATCATGCGGGCCGTGGGCGATACCATGATCATCGCGCCGCCACTGGTGATCACGTTCGAGCAGATTGATGAACTGGTGGAGAAGGCTCGCAAGTGTCTGGACCTGACCCTGGCGGCATTGGAAGGGTAGGTATAACGCGCACCTGATTATGGGAGCGGACTTGTCCGCGAAGGGGTCGTACAGCCGATGAATGTTCAGCGACTGAAACGCAGCATTCGCGGACAAGTCCCACCAGGTTTGCTGCGTCTCAGTGGCTTGCGTTTTGTTTGATGGAAGGCAGTTATCCACAGAAAAAAGCGTTTCTTCAGCGGGACAAGGGCTGTTCGACAGGTGTCGGCTTGAAAGCCTGCCCATGAACTTGCCAGACTAATGGCTACAAGCCGCTAATCTAATCGGTCAGTGATAAAAAACATTGGAGCTACGCATGAAAAAATTTGGCAAGACCCTTCTCGCCCTGTCCATGATGGGCGTCGTGGCAACCGCTGCGCAGGCCGATGACAAAGTGCTGCACGTCTATAACTGGTCCGATTACATCGCGCCTGACACCGTTGCCAAGTTCGAGAAGGAATCGGGCATCAAGGTCGTCTACGACGTGTTCGACAGCAACGAGACGCTCGAAGCCAAATTGCTGGCCGGTAAGTCCGGTTACGACATCGTGGTCCCGTCCAACAACTTCCTCGCCAAGCAGATCAAGGCTGGCGTCTATCAGGAACTGGACAAGTCCAAGCTGCCTGACTGGAAGAACCTGAACGAATCGCTGCTCAAGGCGGTGTCGGTCAGCGACCCGGGCAACAAGCACGCCTTCCCGTACATGTGGGGCTCGATCGGCATCGGTATCAACCCGGAGAAGGTCAAGGCTGCGCTGGGTGCCGATGCGCCGGTGAATTCCTGGGACCTGCTGTTCAAGCCCGAGAACGCGGCCAAGCTGAAGTCGTGCGGCATCAGCTTCCTCGACTCGCCGACCGAAATGCTGCCGATTGCCCTGCATTACCTGGGTTATCCGACCGATTCGCAGGACAAGAAGCAACTGGCTGAAGCCGAAGCCCTGTTCATGAAGATCCGTCCTTCGATCGGCTACTTCCACTCGTCCAAGTACATCTCGGACCTGGCCAACGGCAACATCTGCGTCGCAGTGGGCTACTCGGGTGATATCTACCAGGCCAAATCCCGTGCCGAAGAAGCGGGCGGCAAGGTCAAGGTTGCCTACAACATTCCGAAGGAAGGTGCTGGCAGCTTCTACGACATGGTCGCCATCCCCAAGGATGCCGAAAACGTCGAAGGCGCCTACAAGTTCATGACCTTCCTGATGAAGCCGGAAATCATGGCCGAGATCACCAACGCGGTGCGCTTCCCGAACGGCAACGCAGCGGCCACGCCTCTGGTCGACAAGGCAATCACCAGCGATCCGGGCGTCTACCCGCCTGCTGACGTACAGGCCAAACTGTATGCCATCGCGGATCTGCCTGCCGCGACTCAGCGGATCATGACCCGCAGCTGGACCAAGATCAAATCAGGTAAATAAGCCTGTCATGAAACCTGTGGAAGCTGCGTAGCCCTCGGCGCGCAGCTTCCAACAGACAGGAAAATTGCCGAAAACTTTGCTGGTTGGACTCATAGACGGTAAGTTGCGCGCCGGTTTTGTCGTCCGGATGCCATCCGGCTTTCAGGCCTCTCTGTTAAAAGGATTCATGTTGTGTCTATTTCTAATCTTTCCAAAGCCTTGCTGGTGACTGCCGGTATGACACTGGCAGCCAGTGCTCAGGCCGAATCCACCGTGCATATTTATAACTGGTCCGATTACATCGGCAAGACCACGCTGGCCGACTTCGAAGCCGCGACGGGCATCAAACCGATGTACGACGTGTTCGATTCCAACGAAACCCTGGAAGCCAAGCTGCTGGCCGGTCGCACCGGCTATGACGTAGTTGTGCCGTCCAACCATTTCCTCGGCAAGCAGATCAAGGCAGGCGCCTTCCAGAAGCTCGACAAGTCGCTGCTGCCCAACTACAAGAATCTCGACCCGGCGCTGCTCAAGCGTCTGGAGAAGAACGATCCCGGCAACCAGTACGCCGTGCCTTACCTGTGGGGCACCAACGGCATCGGTTACAACGTCGAGAAGGTCAAGGCGGCGCTGGGCGTCGACAAGATCGACTCCTGGTCGGTGCTGTTCGAGCCGGAAAACATCAAGAAGCTGTCCAGCTGTGGCGTAGCGTTCCTCGACTCTGCGGACGAGATGCTGCCTGCCATGCTCAACTACCTCGGGCTTGACCCCAACAGCACCAAGGAAGCCGATTACAAGAAGGCCGAAGCCAAGCTCATGGCGATTCGTCCTTACGTGACCTACTTCCATTCCTCCAAATACATCACGGACCTGGCCAACGGCGACATCTGCGTCGCGGCCGGTTTCTCGGGCGATGTGTTCCAGGCCAAGGCCCGCGCCGAAGAAGCAGGCAAAGGCGTGAAGCTTGCGTACAGCATCCCGAAAGAGGGCGGCAACCTGTGGTTCGACATGCTGGCAATTCCGGCTGACTCGAAAAACGTCAAGGCCGCCAGCGCGTTCATCAACTACCTGCTCGATCCCAAGGTGATCGCTCAGGTCAGCGATGAAGTCGGCTACGCCAACCCCAACCCGGCCTCGGGTGAGTTCATGGATCAGGCGATCCGCTCCGACGAAGCGGTCTATCCGCCGCAGGAAGTGCTGGACCGGTTGTTCGTGAACAGCGAGTTGCCACCCAAGGTGCAACGTCTGATGACCCGCAGCTGGACCAAGGTCAAGTCGGGCAAATAACAATCCAGCGCCCGGCCGTTTTGGCCGGGCTGCCTATCATGTTGGGAGTTTCACCCATGGCAGTTGCCTCCGGCGCCTACAAGAAAGCCCTCGAAGGCGGTCAGCAACCCAAACAGGTGCTGGTCAAGATCGATCGCGTCACGAAAAAATTCGACGAGACGATTGCTGTGGACGACGTGTCCCTGCAAATCAACAAGGGTGAGATCTTCGCCCTGCTCGGCGGATCGGGCTCCGGCAAGTCCACTCTGCTGCGCATGCTGGCAGGCTTCGAACGTCCGACCGAGGGTCGCATCTACCTCGACGGCGTCGACATCACTGACATGCCGCCGTACGAACGTCCAATCAACATGATGTTCCAGTCCTACGCACTGTTCCCGCACATGACCGTGGCCGACAACATCGCCTTCGGTCTCAAGCAGGACAGGCTGGCCAAGTCGGAAATCGACGCCCGCGTGGCCGAAATGCTCAAGCTGGTGCAGATGACCCAGTACGCCAAGCGCAAGCCGCATCAGCTTTCGGGCGGGCAGCGTCAGCGTGTCGCCCTGGCCCGCTCGCTGGCCAAGAAGCCCAAACTGCTGCTGCTCGACGAGCCCATGGGCGCGCTGGACAAGAAGCTGCGTTCGCAGATGCAGCTGGAGCTGGTGGAAATCATCGAGCGCGTGGGTGTGACCTGCGTGATGGTGACTCACGATCAGGAAGAGGCCATGACCATGGCCGAGCGCATCGCGATCATGCACCTGGGCTGGATCGCCCAGATCGGCAGCCCGATCGACATCTACGAAACCCCGACCAGCCGTCTGGTGTGTGAATTCATCGGCAGCGTCAACCTGTTCGAAGGCGAAGTGATCGAGGACATGGAAGGCCATGCGCTGATCCGCAGCCCCGAGCTTGAGCGCAATATCTATGTCGGCCACGGCGTGAGTACGTCCGTGGAAGACAAGAGCATCACCTACGCACTGCGCCCGGAAAAACTGCTGATCACCACCGAGCAGCCTGGCTTCGAGTACAACTGGTCGCGCGGCAAGGTCCACGACATCGCCTACCTGGGCGGTCATTCGGTGTTTTACGTCGAACTGCCCGGCGGCAAGCTGGTGCAGTCCTTTGTGGCCAACGCCGAGCGTCAGGGCGCACGTCCGACCTGGGGCGATGAAGTCTACGTGTGGTGGGAAGACGACAGCGGCGTGGTACTGCGCTCATGAAAATCCGCAAGATCAAGCGCGCCTTCGAGCGCATCATGCCCACCGGTCGGCAGATGGTCATTGGCGTGCCGTTCCTCTGGTTGTTTCTGTTCTTTGCGCTGCCGTTCCTGATCGTCATCAAGATCAGCTTCGCCGAGGCTGACGTCGCCATCCCGCCGTACACGGAAATCTTCAGCTACGCCGAAGAGAAGCTGCAGCTGGTGCTGAACCTCGCCAACTACACCTTGCTGACGGGCGATGACCTGTACGTTTCGGCGTACCTGGGTTCGCTGAAAATGGCGTTCATCAGCACGCTGCTGTGCCTGCTGATCGGCTACCCGATGGCCTACGCCATCGCCAATGCGCGCAAGGACATCCAGACGGTTCTGTTGCTGTTGATCATGATGCCGACCTGGACCGCGATCCTGATCCGCGTCTATGCCTGGATGGGCATTCTCAGCAACAACGGCCTGCTCAATGCGTTCCTGATGTGGCTGGGCCTGATCGACGAGCCGTTGCAGATCCTCAACACCAATCTGGCGGTGTACATCGGCGTGGTCTATTCCTACCTGCCGTTCATGATCCTGCCGCTGTACGCCAACCTCGTGAAGCACGACACCAGCCTGCTGGAAGCCGCGTCCGATCTGGGGTCGAGCACCTTCAACAGTTTCTGGAAGATCACTGTGCCGCTGTCCAAGAACGGCGTGATCGCCGGCTGCATGCTGGTGTTCATCCCGGTCGTCGGCGAGTTCGTGATCCCCGAACTGCTGGGCGGGCCGGAAACCCTGATGATCGGCCGCGTGCTGTGGCAGGAATTCTTCAACAACCGTGACTGGCCCGTGGCTTCGGCGCTGGCGGTCATCATGCTGCTGGTGCTCATTGTGCCGATCATCCTGTTCAACCGCAGTCAGGCCAAAGAACTGGAGGGCAAGGCATGAAGACCTTTCGATTCTCGAACCTGATGCTCGTCCTCGGTCTGCTGTTCATCTATGCGCCGATGGTCATTCTGGTCATCTACTCGTTCAACGCCTCGCAACTGGTGACGGTCTGGGGCGGCTGGTCGGTGAAGTGGTATGTGGGCCTGCTGGATAACTCGCAGCTGATGGGCTCGGTGATGCGCTCGCTGGAAATCGCCTGCTACACAGCCATCGCGGCGGTGGCGCTGGGGACAATGGCGGCGTTCGTGCTGACCCGCATCACACGCTTCAAGGGCCGGACGTTCTTCGGCGGGCTGGTCACGGCACCACTGGTGATGCCGGAAGTGATCACCGGTCTATCGCTATTGCTGCTGTTCGTGGCGATGGCGCAACTGATCGGCTGGCCACAGGAACGCGGCATCGTGACCATCTGGATCGCGCACACCACGTTCTGCGCGGCTTATGTGGCGGTCGTGGTGTCGGCGCGTCTGCGTGAGCTGGACCTGTCGATTGAAGAGGCGGCGATGGACCTGGGCGCGCGTCCTTGGAAGGTGTTCTTCTTGATCACCATCCCGATGATCGCGCCATCGCTGGCGGCGGGCGGCATGATGTCCTTCGCACTGTCGCTGGACGACCTGGTCCTGGCCAGCTTCGTCTCCGGACCGGGCTCGACGACCTTGCCGATGGAAGTGTTCTCGGCTGTGCGTCTGGGCGTGAAGCCTGAGATCAACGCGGTGGCGAGCCTGATTCTGCTGGCCGTCTCGCTGGCGACCTTTCTGGTCTGGTTCTTCACCCGCCGTGCGGAAAACAACCGCAAACGCGCGATCCAGCAAGCCATCGAGGAAAGCGCTGCCGATTCCTGGAAACAACCCGACCCACGCCGCGCTCCGGCTGCGTGATGCCCCCAAGAAGTTGATCGTTCCCACGCTCTGCGTGGGAATGCCTCCCAGGACGCTCCGCGTCCGCTCTCGAATGTGGCGCAGATGTGTGCCCAGGCTCCAGCGTTATCCACGTCATGCGCTTGGCTCACTGAATCCTCAGCCTGTGCCATTTGTGACGCAGAGCGTCACGGGATGCATGCCAACGCGGAGCATTGGCACGATCAATATCGCGCAATGATCGTTCCTCACGCTCCGCGTGGGAATGCCGCCCAGGACGCTCCGCGTCCGCTCTCGAATGTGGAGCAGATGTGTGCCCAGGCTTCAGCGTTATCCACGTCATGCGCTCGGCTAACTGAATCCTCAGTCTGTGCCATTTGTGACGCAGAGCGTCACGGGATGCATGCCCACGCTCTGATGGGCACGATCAGTATCGAGGCGGACTTGTGTATAACGACGAGCACGATCACTGTCCTCGCTCACTGCCCCGGCACGAACCTCAACACCCCTTCGGTGTGCTCGACCACGTCCTGTTCGCTGAAGTGCTGTTTCATGTACTCGCCATTGATGTAGGCCTTGGCCTGATCCGAGTAGTGCTTGTCGAACGGTACGCCGCTCTGGCCGACGGGGTTGATGCCCAGGCTGTTGGCCGGGTCGGCGAAGTCGATGATGCGGCGGGTCGAGGGGCCGTAGTTCACGGGCCACGGCGCAGGGCGAATGCTGGCTGACAGGTTGTTCGGCACTTCATGCGTACCCGGCGCTGGGTAAGGGCCAACGTTCAGCACTTTATCCAATGGCTTCTGCGAGCCCAATGGATGTCCATGGGTCAATGTGTGCGCTCTGCCCCAGACCCATTCGTCCGGGTTGTTGCCATACAGGGATTTGAGGTGCGAAACGCTGGCGCGCCACGCAACCTTGACGGTGTTGGCGCGGCTTTCTTCGTGAGGTGAGTTGCGGTTGTTCCACCAGGGCGAGTCGGCATCGGCGGCCAGACGCGGCAGGGCCATGTCCAGCGAGCGTGTCGTCAGTAGCGTCTGGAACAGGTCATCGCCCAGTTCATCGTGGAAGGTTTCTTCAGTGATGTCGAACAGGAACTGGTTGAACAGCGTCGCACCCACCGAGTCCAGCGAATACTCGCCGTTCCAACTGGCCATCCGCTCCACCAAAGCAAGTTCCTCGGGGTCGCTGACGACTTTGCGCAGCACCGGAATCAGCGGCCGGAGGATGCTCGGCGCGTAATCAGTCCGTGTACCCAGTTGCAGTTTCTTGTTGGCCTCCACATCCCACTTGACCGAGGCGTCGCTCAGCTGACGGTCAAGCTGTTGGCCACGCTCAGGCGGGTTGTAGTAACCCGGAATCTGCATCCCGGTGGGCGAGAGCGGCTGGAAGTTGGCCGACACGATGTAGCCACGTGCCGGATTCTCTTCCTGCGGGTTGGCGCTGAAGGGGTAAAAACCCAGTTTGTCGGCCTGCGCCGTGCTGCCATCGAGGATATAGGTCGGGTTGACGCCTTCCGGCCGGATCGGCAATTGCGCCGTTGCCCACCAGCCGATGTCACCCTTGGCATTGGCCCAGACGATGTTCAGGCCGGGCGCCTGGATCTTCTCGGCCGCGCTGCGCATCTTCTCTCGCGTGTCGGCGCGGTTGGCCTCATAGAAACCGTCCAGCACCGGGTTGTCCGACACCAGGAACGACCACCACATGGCGATGGGCACCTGTCCTGCATTCTTGCCCATCGCGTCATTGACGACAGGGCCGTGCGGCGACTCCAGAAGGCTCAGCGTGACAGGCGCCTGGCCCTTGACCGCAATTTGCTGTTCGGTGCGGGTCATCTCGACCCACTGACCGTGATACCAGACCTGATTGGGGTTTTCAGGATTGGTCTTCTCGGCGATCAGGTCCATGTCGTCGTTCTGGAACATGGTCAGGCTCCAGCCAAAGTCCATGTTGTGGCCCAGAAACGCGAACGGGTTCAGCGGCTGAAAATGCCCATACAGCTCAAAGCCCGGTGCTGACAGCTGCGCCTCGTACCAGGCGGCAGGCACCGAGAAGCGGATGTGCGGGTCGCCCGCCAGAATGGGTTTGCCGCTTTGCGTGCGGCTGCCGGAAATCGCCCAGGCATTGCTGCCTTCGAATTGCGGCAGGCCGGCCTGTTCAAATGCTTCATTGCTCAGTTTCGCCAGCGCGCCAAGGCCTTTCCAGTCCGCGCCGGTCAGCGCGGGTTTCTGGTCCAGCATGCCGTTCGGGTGCCAGTCCAGATCGAAAACCTTAAGGTACTGCGGGCCCAACTGGTCGCGCACATAGGTCATCAAGGGTTCGGTACGCAATGCCGAAGCAAAACTGTAGGCGAGATAGCCGCCGATGCTGAGCGTGTCTTCAGCGCTGAACGGCCGCTTGGGGATGCCCAGTGCGTCGGACTCCATCGGCCTTGCGTGGGTGTCCTGATACTGATTGATACCGTCGAGATAGGCTTCAAGGGCCTTCCACATCGGCGTGTTCTTGTCCTGACGTGCCACATAGGCCGCCGCGTGATCACGGATGCGCAGGCTGCGGAACAGTTTGTCGGTCTCGATCAGATTCGGACCCAGGATTTCGGCCAGTTCGCCACGCGCCAGACGCCTTATCATTTCCATCTGGAACAACCGGTCCTGAGCCTGGACATAACCCAGGGTGCGGTACAGATCCGCTTCGTTTTCGGCGCGTATATGCGGCACACCGCGTTCGTCGTAGCGCACACTGACCGGCCCCTGCAGACGGCTCATGGCAATCTCGCCCTCGCGCACCGGCTGTTTGCTGTGGATGTACCAGCCTGCGCCACTGGCAACGATGGCGACGATGATGGCAAGGGCGATCAGGCTGCGTTTCATCCGGGTCCTCAATGGGTGGCGTATTGCGGGGATGAAGGCTACCGTTTTGGCTCAGGACTGGGTAGTGAAGATACCAGGCAGATACAATGCGTGAGTTTTGTGAAAGACGTTTGACTGTGTCGGTCTGGCTTGTCATGTCCAGGCAGACAGAAGACTATCCCTGCATCATTTTCTCGCGGCGCTTGCCCGAATCTGGAAGGCCCATGTCCGTAACGTTCGACCCCGATAATCTGCGTGCCAGCCTGTTGCCGCTCGGCCTCATCGATCCGCTTTCGCCGGATGGACAGGCGTACCAGCGCTTCTATGGACTGGGCGGTCTGGGCGGGGAGAACGTCATTCGCAGCTGGCTCGGGCGGCTGGATGTGGCGGGGTACGAGATCGTCGGACAGGTGTGGATTCCCGAGAATGCCGTCGCGACGCTGTTTCTGTTCCACGGTTTCTATGACCACATGGGCCTGTACCGTCACGTGATCGAGTGGGCGCTGGGGCAGGGCTTTGCGGTGATTTCCTGCGACCTGCCGGGGCACGGGCTTTCCAGCGGCAGCCGCGCAAGCATCAACGACTTTGCGGAATATCAGGCCGTGCTGCAGCAACTGCTGCTGGAAGCACAAGCCCTCAGACTGCCGCAGCCCTGGCACCTGTGTGGCCAGAGCACCGGCGGTGCCATCGTGATCGATCATTTGCTCAATCAGGGTGCCGACAGCCCAGCGCAAGGACAGGTGATTCTGCTGTCGCCACTGGTGCGCCCGCGTGCCTGGGGCTGGTCGCGGCTCAGTTATTACCTGCTCAAGCCCTTCGTGACCGGCATCGCCCGACGTTTCACCGAAAACTCCAACGCCCCGGCGTTCCTGCCGTTCCTGCTGGCCGACCCGTTGCAGCCCAATCGACTGCCGACCGCCTGGGTCGGTGCGCTGGCGCAATGGATCGTGCGCATCGAAAGCGCGCCACGCAGCACACGCAGCCCGTTGATCATTCAGGGTGAGGCGGACATGACGGTGGACTGGCTGCACAACCTGAGCGTTCTGAAGGACAAATTCAGCGAACCGCAGATCCTCATGCTCGGCCCCGCTCGCCATCACCTGGCCAACGAACTGCCAGAGTTGCGCGCACGGTACTTCGATTTTCTGGCGGAGCGGTTGCGTTAGCGTTTCTGAGTCGCGCCTGTGATCAAGGCTTTGACCTGACGGCGTAGACGGAAGTTGTCGACCGCCAGAATGACCATCATCACCGCGCTGAGTGCGCCAAAAGCGTCCTCGCCCAGTCCCGCCCAGAATAGCCATGCCAGGACTGCCATGACCACCGCAGTAGCGAGCAATGCGATTGAGTCCTTCATACGAACGCCAACCGATGTTTGTAGCCGTCTCGACCTGGTGCCGAAGGGTTGTAGATCCCTGGATAAGCGCTCAGGTAGTGGGACAGCCAGTCCGGCTTCAGGTTGTATTTCTGAGCGGTGAACAATACGTCAGACAGCGATGTTCCGCCTGAAATCGTTCTCCCGGTTGCAACGGCAATGCTACCGATCACAGCGCCCACGTAGAAAGCAGCCGCGACCGATGCAATAACCGAAAGCGCCTCCAGCTTTGTGGTAGCGCCGATAATCTCACCCATCGTCGCACCACGCCCGAGCTTCTCCAGCGTGCCCAATATTGTCGTCGCAGTACTGACGGCCGTCGTCACCGAACCGAACAGGGCGTCAGGTGCTGGCAGATTCAAGGCATCCATGTTTTCTTTGAAGTATTTATAAAAGTCCGACATAACAGCTCCTTCTGTATCAATTACTGACTGGGATTCAAACTCGACGTACTTTGCCCGACCGCAAGTCCTGCGCGGATCGCGGCGAGCGCCGCCTGATAGTACGCCTGACCTTCCGGTGATTCGGCGAAGGTCGAAAACTCTTCCAGCTCCGGGTCCGACAGCTCGCGATAGACGTACAGCAGCGTGTTGTTCAGGTCGGCACTGATCTGCGCCATCAGGCGCTCGCGCTGGCCTTCGAGCATGCCTTGCGCCTGACCTCCGCCCAACAGGCCGGGAATCATCTGGCTAAGGCTGTCGGCAGCTACACCGGCGATGGCGAGGCTGACTTCGGCACCGGCCTGTTTGGCGGGCAGCGCTTGTGCCAGATGGCCGATCAACAGTTGGCGGGTCGCGTCGGCTTCAATGTGCGGCAGTCCGTCGGCGTGTTTGGCCAGTTGATCGGCGCGGGTCGCGGTCAGTTCGGCGTTGACGATCTTGCGGCCCAGTGGCGACTGGAAGAATTGCAGCGAGGGGTTGGGGTCCTTCAGCGCTTCACGCAGGCGTCGTGCGGCACGCTGATCCATGGCCTGCGGTGCAAAACGCTGATTGCTGTTATTGACCAGTGCCTGAAAAACCGCAGGTGGCAGGTTATCCCGGTAGCGCTGTTGCGCAGCTTTCAAGGCATCGTTGAAGTGCGCGCGCTGGTCCGGCCAGCCTGCAGCCTTGTACAACTGGTCATAGCTGTCTGCCCACGCAGGCGCAGTGCACAACATCAACAACAAAACAAACAAACGGCGCATTAGGGACTCCTGTCGGCAGGTCGCTATTCTCCGGGTGTTACCGGGGACTTGTCGAGTTATCACTGCCCTTGCGCAGCGAAATCTACCGCATATGACGCGCCACATACGCGCCTCTGTCGGATTTCAGGGCTTATGGATATGATGCGCCGCATGCGCATACCCTCCGATCACCCGCTGCTGCTACGAATCGTCGACGACCTGGCCGCAAACGGCTGGTCGCAGCAGAATATTTTCCTGCCCGACAGTCTGACCCTCGAACTCGAACAAGAGTGCCGCAAGCGCGCTGCCGAAGGTGAACTGGAGCCCGCCGGTATAGGCCGGGGGCTTGCGCATGAAGTGCGCGAGGGGATTCGCGGTGACCGGATCCAGTGGCTGGAGGCAGGTCAGGCAGACTGCTGCGACCGTTATCTGGAACTGATGGACAGCCTGCGCCAGGCACTCAACCGCGGTCTGTTTCTGGGCCTTGAGGATTACGAAAGCCATTTCGCCCAGTATCCGCCCGGCGCTTTCTATCTGCGCCACGTGGACCGCTTCCGTGATGACGACAAACGCATGGTGTCGGCGGTGCTGTACCTCAACAATGCCTGGCTGCCGGAACATGGCGGTCAGTTGCGCATGTACCTCAAGGACGAGGTGGCGTATGACGTGCAGCCTACGGGCGGTTGTCTGGTTGTGTTTCTCTCCGGCGAGATTCCCCATGAAGTGCTGCCCGCAACCCGGGACAGGCTGTCACTGACCGGCTGGTTCAGGCGCCGTGGCGACGAGGTTTTTCCTTAGGTCTTGCCCGAATTCATGAAAACACTTTCATCAAGTCGTTCAGCTGTTTTTACGCGGCTCGGGCTATCGTTGCACGGCCCGACATTACGTCGATCACGTCTGGAGACATCATGAAGTCGCTATTTTCTGGAGCTGTCGTTGCAAGCGTTCTGCTGGGCGCTTCGATGCTGGTCAGCGCCGCTGACATCCCGCGCACCGCATCGGCGCCGGGTGCCGAGGTCTACATCATCTCGCCGAAGGATGGCGAGACCGTCACCTCGCCCTTCAAAGTGCAGTTTGGCTTGAAAGGCATGGGCGTTGCGCCTGCCGGTGTGGACGTCCCCGAGACCGGGCACCACCACCTGCTGATCGACGTGAAAGACCAGCCTGCGATGGATACGCCATTGCCGATGACTGACAACATCCGCCATTTCGGCAAGGGCCAGACCGAAACCGAAGTGAACCTGCCGCCGGGCCAGCACACCCTGCAACTGCTGGTCGGTGACAAGAGCCACATCCCGCTGAACCCGAGCGTCGAGTCGAAGAAGATCACCATCAATGTGAAGTGATGGGCGGCGTTGGTCGCACTCCGAACAGTGGAAGGCGGCTTGCTGGCGATGGCGTCAGTTCAGTCACTGATGATCGTTCCTACGCTCCGCGTGGGAATGCCTCTCAGGACGCTCCGCGTCCGCTCTTGAATGTGACGCAGAGCGTCACGGGTCGAGGCGGCAGATGCAGACTTCAGCGCTTCTTCTGACCTGACGCCATCGCCGGCAAGCCGCCTCCCACGGTTGCGGTGCAGTTCAACCAAACACCAGCCCCGACGAGCGCAGCAGTTCCTGGGTGTAGGGCTGCTGTGGCGCGGCGAAAATCTCCCTCGACGGGCCTTGCTCGACCACTTTGCCGTCCTTGATCACGATCAGATCGTGCGCCAGCGCGTGTACCACTGCCAAGTCGTGGCTGATGAACAGATAGGTCAGGCCGTGACGAATCTGCAGGTCTCGCAGCAGTGCGACGATCTGTTTCTGCACGGTGCGGTCGAGCGCCGAGGTCGGTTCGTCCAGCAGGATCAGATCAGGTTCGAGCACCAGCGCACGGGCAATGGAAATGCGCTGGCGTTGCCCTCCGGAAAATTCATGCGGGTAACGATGCCGACTGGCCGGGTCCAGCCCGACTTCGCCCAGCACTCGGATCACGGTTTCCTCACGTTCTTTGGCTGTGCCAATACCATGCGTGACCAATCCCTCAGCGATAATCTGCGCCACCGTCATGCGCGGGCTCAGGCTGCCGAACGGGTCCTGAAACACCACCTGCAACTGGCGACGCAGCGGACGCATCAAGTGCTGGCTGTGCAGGCTCAGTTCCTTGGTGCCGAAACGGATACTGCCTTCGGAGTCGACCAGTCGCAGAATGGCCTGACCCAGCGTGGACTTGCCCGAACCCGACTCGCCAACGATGCCCAGTGTCTTGCCCTTGAGCAGTTCGAAACTCACGCCATCCACCGCCTTCACAAACTGCTGCTCGCGCTTGAACCAGGATTTCGCCAACGGAAACCAGACCTTCAGGTCCAGCACCGACAGCAGCGTGTTGGTATGCGTCGAGGGCACCGGCTCGCCATCGGGCTCGGCGTTGATCAGCAACTGGCTGTACGGATGCTGCGGGCTATTGAACAGCGTCTCGCAGTCAGCCTGTTCGACGATCTCGCCCTCGCGCATCACACAAACCCGCTGTGCGATGCGACGCACCAGATTGAGGTCATGGCTGATCAGCAGCAGCGACATGTTCAGCCGCTGTTGCAGGGACTTGAGCAGTTCGAGGATTTTCACCTGCACCGTCACGTCCAGCGCTGTGGTCGGTTCGTCGGCGATCAACAGATCAGGCTCGTTGGCCAGCGCCATGGCGATCATGATGCGCTGGCGTTGCCCGCCGGACAGTTGATGCGGATAGGCGTTGAGGCGCGACAGCGGATCCCGGATGCCCACCAGTTCCAGCAGCTCAAGGGTACGATTCAAGGCGGCTTTGCCCTTCAGGCCCTTGTGGGTCACGAGGATTTCGCCAATCTGCTTTTGCACCGTGTGCAGCGGGTTCAGCGAACTCATGGGCTCCTGGAAGATCATCGCCACCCGGTTTCCGCGCAGGCTGCGCAATTGCTTGTCGCTGGCGCTGACCAGATCCAGCCCGTCATAACGAATCGAGCCCTGGGTGCTGACCGTCTTGCCCGGCAACAGACGCAGGATCGAATGCGCCGTCACCGACTTGCCCGAGCCGGATTCGCCCACCAGCGCCAGGCATTCGCCACGCCGGATGTCGAGGCTGACGCCATGCACCACTTCGTGGCCGTTGAAGGCGACTCGCAGATCGCGTATTTCAATCAGGTTGTCGTGCATGTCAGCTCCGGGGATCGAACGCGTCACGGCAGGCTTCGCCGATGAACACCAACAGGGACAGAATCAGCGCCAGCGCGACGAAGGCAGTCAGGCCCAGCCACGGCGCCTGCAGATTGCGCTTGGCTTCGCCAATCAGCTCGCCCAGCGAAGCGCTGCCTGCTGGCATGCCGAAGCCGAGAAAATCCAGCGCGGTAAGGGTGGCGATGGAACCCGTCACGATGAACGGCAGGTAGGTGAGCGTGCTGGTCATGGCGTTGGGCAGGATGTGTCGCCACATCAGCGCGGCATCGGTCAGACCCAATGCGCGGGCCGCTTTGACGTATTCCAGATTGCGGCCGCGCAGGAACTCGGCGCGCACCACGTCCACCAGCGACAACCATGAAAACAGCGCCATGATCCCCAGCAGCCACCAGAAATTCGGCGACACGAAGCCCGACAGAATGATCAGCAGGTACAGCACCGGCAGGCCCGACCAGATTTCCTGAATGCGCTGGCCGATCAGGTCGGTCATGCCGCCGTAATACCCCTGAATCGCCCCGGCACAGACCCCGATCACCGTGCTGATCGCCGTCAGCAGCAGCGCGAACAGAATCGAAATCCTCGCCCCGAACAGCACCCGCGCCAGCACATCGCGCGCCTGTTCGTCGGTGCCCAGCCAGTTATGGCCATCGGGCGGGCTGGGCGAGGGCGCTTCCAGGTCGTAGTTGATGGTGTCGTAGCTGAACGGGATCAGCGCGAACATCATCCAGCCGTCCTTCGCGGTGATCAGTTGGCGCACATAGTCGCTGGAATAATCCGGTTCGAAGGGCAGCTCGCCGCCGAAATCGGTTTCCATGTAGGTGTGAAACGCCGGGTAATACAGCTCGCCGTCATAGCTGAGCAGCAACGGCTTGTCATTGGCGATCAGCTCGCCGCACAGGCACACCAGCATCAGACCGACGAAGATCCACAACGACCACCAGCCGCGCCGGTTGGCCTTGAACAGCGCCATGCGTCGCTGGCTCTGGGGAGAGAACTCGAACATCAGGCGCTCCTCGCGGAAAAATCGATGCGCGGATCGACCAGCATGTAGCACAGGTCGCCCACCAGTTTGATCAGCAGGCCGAACAGGGTGAACAGGAACAGCGTGCCGAACACCACGGGGTAGTCCCGCGACACCGCCGCCTCGTAGCTCATGCGGCCCAGCCCGTCGAGGCCGAAGATGGTTTCGATCAGCAGCGAACCGGCGAAGAACACCTCGATCAGCGCCTGCGGAATACCGGCAATCACCAGCAGCATGGCGTTGCGGAACACGTGGCCGTACAGCACGCGATGTTCCGTCAGGCCCTTGGCCCGCGCCGTGACCACGTACTGGCGGCTGATCTCGTTGAGAAAGCTGTTCTTGGTCAGGATGGTCAGTGTCGCGAAGCCGCCGATCACCAGCGATGTGACGGGCAGCACCAGGTGCCACAGGTAGTCCTTCACCTTGCCCCAGGTGCCGAGGCTGTCGAAGTTTTCCGAGAACAGGCCCTGCGCCGGAAACCAGCTCAGGTAGCTGCCACCGGCAAACACCACGATCAACAGAATCGCGAACAGGAATGCAGGCGTGGCGTAGCCGATGATCACCAGCGTGCTGCTCCACACATCGAAGGCGCTGCCGTGCCGTACTGCCTTGCGAATGCCCAGCGGAATGGAGATCAGGTAGGTGATCAACGTCGCCCATAACCCGAGCGACAGCGACACCGGCAGTTTCTGCGCGATCAGCTCCGTCACCGGCGCGCCGCGAAAGAAGCTGTTGCCGAAGTCCAGTTGTGCGTAGTTCTTGAGCATCAGCCACAGGCGTTCATGCATCGGTTTGTCGAAACCGTAATGCTCCTTGATCGACTCGATCAGCGCCGGGTCCAGACCGCGCGTGCTGCGGCTGGCAGTACCGCTGGAGGCCACTTCGCCGCCGCCTCCACCGACGCCGTTGGGGCTGAAACCCTGAATCCGTGCGATGGCCTGTTCCACCGGCCCGCCGGGGGCAGCCTGCACGATCAGAAAATTCACAATCAGAATGGCCAGTAGCGTAGGAATGATCAGCAGCAGGCGTCGGATTACGTAAGCCAGCATCTCAATGCTCCTTCGCAGCGGTGGTCTTGCTGCCGAGCGCAGCAGCCTGGGCGTTGGTCAGCGCGGTCGGGCTGATCTGCCACCAGGTTTCCAGGCCGACGTCGTAGATGGGCGCGGTGTCGGGCCTGCCGAAACGGTTGGCGTACACCAGCGGCGTGCCCTTGGAGAAATAGTTGGGGATCATGTAGTAACCCCACTGCAACACCCGATCCAGCGCACGGGCGTAGTGCACCATGTCGTTGCGGCTGTTGGCGGCCACCAGCCCGTCGATCAGGGTGTCCACGGCCGGGTTGCGCAGCACCATGGCGTTGGAACTGCCGACTTCGGTGGCGCTCTGCGAGCCGTACAGGTTGTAGAGGTCACGGCCCGGCGAGATCAGCGGATTGCCGCTCTTGGGAAAGGTGACCACGATCATGTCGTAGTCCCGGGCGTTGAGTCGGTTGATGTATTGCGCGGAGTCGATGCGCAGGAAATCCAGCGTAATCCCGATCTGCGCCAGCGTGCGTTTGAACGGCAGAATCAGGCGATCAAAACCGCCCTGGCCGTCGAGAAAGCTGAACACCATCGGCTCGCCTGCGGCGTTGACCAGTTTGTTGTCTTTCGGGTGCCATCCGGCTTCGGCCAGCAGCTTGAGGGCCTGTACCTGTTTATCGCGGATGTAGCCGTTGCCGTCGGTCTTCGGCGGCTGGTAGACCTGAGTGAACACCTCGTCCGGCACCTGACCCCGCAAAGGCTCGAGAATCTTCAGCTCGGCTTCGTCCGGCAATTGGGTCGCGGACATTTCGCTTTTCGGAAAGTAGCTCTGCTGGCGCACATAGAAATTACGCATCACCCGGCGGTTGATCCAGTCGAAATCCCACAGCATCGACAGCGCCTGCCGCACGCGACGGTCCTTGAAAATCGGGTTGTCCAGATTGAACACAAAGCCCTGTGCGGCGACCGGGCGCTGGGTGGCCAGGATGTTTTTCTGCAAGCGCCCGTCGTCGATGGCCGGGCCGCTGTAGCCGACGGTAAAGCCCGCCGAGGAGTACTCCCGGTTGTAATCGAATGCCCCGGCCTGCAGCAGCTGGCGGGCGATTTCCGTGTCGCCGTAGAAATTCACAGTCAGGGTGTCGAAGTTGTACAGGCCACGGCTGACCGGCAAGTCCTTGCCCCACCAGTCCTTGACCCGTTCGAAGACCACGCTGCGTCCGGCGTCGACCTTGGCGACGCGGTACGGCCCGTTGCCCAGCGGTGGCTCGAAACCGCCGCCGTTGGCGAAGTCCCGGTCTTTCCACCAGTGCTTCGGCAAAATGTGCAGGCTGGCGATGTCGAGGGCCAGCATGCGGTTGAGGTTGTTCTTGAAGTTGAAGCGTATCTGCAGCGGCCCTTCGATGGTCACGTCCTTCACGTCGGCGAACATCGGGCGATAGCTGAAGCTGGCCTTGGTGGTCATCAGCTCGTAGGTGTAGCGCACGTCCTCTGCTGTGACCGGCTGGCCGTCGTCGAAGCGCGCCTTGGGGTTGAGGTAAAACCGGACCCACAGACCGTCCGGGTCCACTTCCATTTTTTCGGCGATCAGCCCGTAGACGGTGTAAGGCTCGTCGAGCGAGCGATAGGCCAGCGGCGAGTAGACCCACGTGTCGAGCTGTACGACACCGATGCCTTGATCGACGTAAGGATTGAGGTAATTGAACTGACCGATTTCTTCGGCTGACCGGGTCAGCGTTCCGCCCTTGGGGGCGTCCGGGTTGACGTAATCGAAGTGCTTGAAGCCGGCCGGGTATTTCGGTGCCTCGCCGTAGACAGTCAAGGCATGTGTCGGCGTGGCCAGCGCGACCTGCCAACAGGTGCACAACACCGCAACACCCAGCAGCAGGCGTCGCAGAAGACGGATTTGACGCGACATGATGGGGCTATCCTCGTACGCACGAATGACGCCATGCGGCGAAAAAAGGCCTCCGGCCGGGGAAGGTGGATGAAACCTGTGGCCGGAGGGGGCGAGCTCGCAAACAGGACGCGACCCACGGAGCGGTTATGGGTCGCGCCTTCACCCTCAGAAGTGATACGTCATGCGTGCGAACAGCGTGCGGCCCAGCGGGTCGGCGTAGCGTGGGTCATAGCCGGACTGGAAGTTGTAGGCCTGATTGGAGAACGGCGGGTTGCGGTCAAACATGTTGCGCAGGCCCGCATCGACATCCAGCACCTTGTCGAAGGTATGACCGACCGACAGGTCCCACAGCGCATACGAGGCGACACGCGCGTTGGTGGTGCGGTCGTAATCGTTGTAGCCCGTGGTGAAGCGGTTGGTGATGGATGCGCGAGTGTTGCCCAGCGACCAGGAACCCACCAGCACGTGTTTCCAGCGCGCAATCACGCCATCGCCCTGGAAGTCGCCGACCTTGTCGGTGTACGGACCGTCGATGATGTTCTGGAAGTCATAACGGGTCACGTAAGTGCCGGTCATGCCCAGGCCGAACTGACCATAGGGCGTGTTCGGGAAGCGATAGTCGAGGCTGACGTCCACACCGCTGGTCTTGACGATGCCCAGGTTGGCGTTGCCGGTCACGATGTTGGCGATGGAACCGTCAGCGTTGCGCACGTAGCGATCGGCGTAGGTGCTCGGGTCATCGAAAACGGCCGATTCCGGGAACGACTGGATCTGGTTGGAGATGTGAATCCACCAGAAATCCAGACCCATCGATAGGTTGCTG
Source organism: Pseudomonas sp. AC016 (assembly GCF_979253365.1). Classification (NCBI taxonomy): domain Bacteria; kingdom Pseudomonadati; phylum Pseudomonadota; class Gammaproteobacteria; order Pseudomonadales; family Pseudomonadaceae; genus Pseudomonas; species Pseudomonas sp. AC016. Next base: position 2,925,347 of record NZ_CEEDCC010000001.1, on the reverse strand, counting down.
ACTGGCTGATACACGAAGCCCAGTGTCACGTTACGGGCTTTTTCCGGCGCCAGTTCGGTGTTGCCGCCACTGTTGTTGAGGAACTGCTGCGCACAGTCACGACCGGCATTGCCGCCTGGCTGCACGGTGCCGCCGGCACACAAGACAGGGTCGTTGTAATAACCCTGACTGAACGTAGTGCTGCGTGGCGCGTACAGTTCATAGAGCGACGGCGCGCGGAAGCCCTCGCTGTAGGCGCCACGGACCACCAGTTGCTTGATCGGCTGATAGCGGAACGAGTACTTGGGGTTGGTGGTGCTGCCGAAGTCGCTGTATTTGTCGTGACGAACCGCTGCACTCAGCTCCAGGCTGTCCAGCACCGGTACGTTCAACTCGGCGTATTCAGCTTTCACGCTGCGCTCACCCGATACGCTGCCTGCGGCATCCGCCCCGAGGCTGCTGACGTCGTTGACGAACGCTTCATACTGTTGATGCATCTTCTCTTTGCGGTACTCGCCGCCCAGTGCCAGACCGGCCGGGCCTGCGCCGAACCAGTCGCCGATTTCCCGGCTGATACGGCCATCGATTCCTGCCACACGGCCCACAGCGCTGGAGTATTGCCCGTGGTATTCGTTGGCATCGATCAGCGCCTGACCGGCGGCGGTCTGCGGCCCGAACGGGTTGATCACGCCATTGGCCAGACCATTGATCATCGCCGCGTCACTGACGTAGCCGTCAGTGAGGGTGGACAGCACCTTGTTCTGGTTGTACGAAGCGCCGACGTTGTAATCCCAACCGCCGACCAGACCGTCGAAGTTCAGCAGAAAGCGCTGGCTGGTGTTCTGGTCACTTGAACCGCGAGGTCCGGCGGCGGTTTCGCGCCATGCGGTGTCGACCGGTTGCGTGGGGTCGAGCGTAAAGTTGGTCGGTGCCGGGGTGATGCCATTGCCGGGATAGAACGGCGACGACGAATCCAGCGACAGGCCGGTGAGTGGGGCCGGCCCAATGTCGGTGTGGTTGTTGTTGCGTGCCCAGAAGTATTCGAGGCTGACGTTGTGGTCGTCGGCCAGCTTGCCGGTGGCCTTGCCGAAGAACGAGGTCTTTTCGGTCTGCGGGATCAGGTCGATGTACTCGCGGGTGCTGAACCGGCAGATGCCGTTGCGGGCGATCAGGTTAGGCCCGGAGCAGTTGGTGCCCAGCGGGTTTGAAGAGTTGTCACCCTGAAAATAGTTGCCGGGGTACGCGGTGCCGGAGGTCTGGTTGAGACCGCGGCCCGGTACATAATCCCGTGCGAACGAACGGTCGTTGGCGTCCAGATTCTGCTGCTTGTTGTAGTTGACCACACCCATCACGTTGAAGCGGTCTTCTTCCAGATCACCGAAGCCCCAGCTGGCGCTCATATCCTTGGTCGCGCCGCCGCCACTGTGAGTCGGTGTCTCGCCGCCCAGGGTCAGGGATCCATCGGTCAGGGTCTTCTTGGTGATGAAGTTGATCACGCCGCCAATGGCGTCGGTGCCGTACAAGGCCGATGCACCGTCACGCAGGACTTCAACCCGATCGATGGCGGCGAACGGGATCATGTTCAGGTCGATGGCACTGCCGTTCGGCGAACCGACACCCGAGATGGCGTTGTTGGCCAAGCGGCGTCCGTTGAGCAGCACCAGTGTCTTGTTCGGGCCAATACCGCGCATGTCGGCGAAGGATGCTCCGCCTGTTCCTGCACCGATGGAGCCTGCGCTGTTGTTGATCGACTGGCTGCCGGTAATGCGCTGGACCATTTCCTGAGTGGTGGTCACGCCCTGTTTCTTCAGGTCGTCGGCGCGCAGGATGGTGATCGGCACGGCGGTTTCGGCATCGACCCGGCGAATCGCCGAACCGGTCACTTCAACGCGTTGCAGCTGGGTCGTGGCAGGCACGACGGCGGCAGCGGAGACGGATTCGCTGGCGGTGTCCGCTTCGACGGCCTCGGCCGCATGGGCACCGCTCATGCCCATGGCCAGGGCGCACAGCAGGGCGCGAGGGTGACGGCGGACCGCGAGGGCCAGTGGCTTGAGGGTGTATCCGGGAAGATTCATCAGCATGGTTATTTCCGACTTGGTCCAGACATTATTGAAATGGCCTTGTGAGCCCTCTGTTCCTGCGCGGTTGTGCCGTGCGGGAGTTCCACTGCGTTGGTTTCCAGCAAGCCGCTCCCCTCCAGGGGCTTTTCAGCCCACGGACGATGGTGTTGGCGGGAGTCGGTTCAGCGGGTTTCGCCGGGGCGAAACCCTCAATTCATTTGGCCGTCATGACGGAAATCTTCGTGATGCCGGAGCGTTCGATGGATGCCATGGCCTTGGCCACCTGGCCATAGTTCACGTCGGTGTCGGCCTGCAGCTGGACGCGGATGTCCGGGTCCTTGGCCTTCTCGTCCTGCAGGCTTTTCTCCAGCAGTTCGGGGGCGATTTCCGATTTGGCGAGGAAGAACTTGCCGCTCTGGTCGACGCTGACCACCACCGGATCCTTCTTCTCGGCCGGGGCGACCGAATCGGTCTTGGGCAGGTTGACCTTGATCGCGTTGGTCATCAGCGGCGTGGTGACGATGAACACCACCAGCAGCACGAGCATCACGTCCACCAGCGGCGTGACGTTCATTTCGCTGAGCACTTCATCGCTGTCTTGAGTGGAGAACGACATTAGCTTGCCTCCCGCACGGCATGGCCTTGCTTGCTGGCGATGGGTTGACGGGATACGGCGAAGGCACTGCGCTGGGCGAGGGCGTCGAAGTCATGGGCGAAGTCGTCCATGTCGGCCACAGCCAGCTTGAGGCGGCGCAGGAAGAAGTTGTAGATCAGTACCGCAGGCACAGCGACCGCGATGCCGACGCCGGTGGCGACCAGTGCATGACCGATGGGACCAGCGACCGCTTCAAGGCTGGCCGAGCCGGTCAGGCCGATGCTTTGCAGCGCTTCCATAATGCCCCAGACCGTTCCGAACAGGCCGATGAAGGGCGCTGTGCTGCCGATACTGGCGAGAATCGCCTGGCCGCTTTCCAGCGAGCGACGTTCCTTCTGGATCTGCTGGCGCAGGTTGCGCTCCAGGCGGTCCGAGCGGTTGATGGTGTGTGCCAGTTGCTGCGTGGTACGCGGTGATTCGTCCACCGCCATGGCTTCGAAACCGCTGTTGGCGATGCGTGCCAGCGAGCCAGGATATTGCGACGCATGTTCGGCGGCGGTGAGCAGGTCCGGCGCGCCCCAGAAGGCTTTGGTGAAGTGTTTGTTCTGGGATTTCAGCTTCACGTATTGCGCGGACTTGATCAGCAACAAGGCCCAGCTCAGCACGGAAAACAGAATCAGCGCCCAGAGCACGGCGGGTACGATCATGGAAGAGAGCGATGCGTTCATGGTTTACACCTCACCAGCTTTAATAGAATTGTCAGTGGTCATACGCCGGATCATTCCGGCAGCTTGAAATCGATGGTCTGTGTCGCGAAGCCTTCAATCGGTGTGTCGCCGCGCTTGGCCGGAATGAACTTCCAGTTGCGCACCGCTTCCACCGCCGCTTCGTCGAGCACCGGTTTGCCGCTGGATTTGGTCACCTCGACCGTGCCGGCACGGCCGTTGGGCAGCACCTTGATGCGCAGCACCACGCGGCCTTCCCAACTGCGTCGCAAGGCCAGGCCCGGATATTCGGGCGGCGGGTTGCCCAGGCTGGCGAGCCCGGAGACCGCTGCGCTTTCCTTCACGGGTGCTGCTGGCGCTGCCGGAGCAAGTGGCGCAGGCGTCGGCGTCGGTGGTGCTGCTGGCGCGGGGGTTGCGACCGGTTTTGGCGGTGCAGGCGGCGTCGGCTTTTTCACAGGCTCAGGTTTCTTGACCGGCTTGGGCTTCTCGACCTTCGGCTTTTCGATGGGCTTGGGCGGCGGCTCGACTGCGTCCGGGTCCTCGACCGGTTGTTCCGGCTCGGGCGGCGGTGGCGGGGGAGGCGGCGGAGGTGGTGGTTCAGGCGGCGGCGGTGGCTCCGGGGTTGGAGGTGTCGGGCTGGTCAGCTCAATGGTCATTTCAGGAACTTGTGGCGGAACTTCCGGCACTTCCGGTTTGGCAGTTTGCATGTACCACCACACGGCACCGTGAATAAGTACCGAGGCTGCGATCAACACGAAGACGTGCGATTTTTTCAGGCCGCCAGGTCGCGAAGTATTGGCCTTGAAGGGAATGCTCTGCCACACCGTCGGACTTTCTTCCGGCGGCGGTACAGGGACCGCTTTCATTATTACCGCATCATTCATTAACGCTCCCTCGGGTAGTTGAAGGGCAATAAAAGTCCGTTCAAACATTGGCGAATGTTCGAATGATGGAGACCTGCACATTCGTTGACGCGCACGACGCCGTCGAGCCTGAGGAGGCACAAACTCAAGAGGGCAAAGCGCGATATTCAATCAGGGCGATAGCATTGCGAATCCTTGCTTATTAGTTATGTCCACTACGAGCAAACGTGTTGCTTGATAACAGTCCTGCTTTGCAACCGCTGTGCCAGAAATGGTTGGTGGTATGCCTGTATGCAGCGTTCCAGAGCGGATGTCGCATTCCTGTACCTTTCTTTCGATTAAGCGCTGTTTCAGTAGGAGTCACCTTCAAATGAATAGTGCAGATACCCATTCAAAGGCCGAACTACGCCCCTCTGAGGAGTCAGACGAATTGAAAAATACATGACCGCTCGGTCATAAAATCACGTGCACCATTACTGTAAGGCTCGAGTCAAGTTGGTGCGTTAGTTGGTCATTTATTCACGGCAAGTGGCTCCGGCTATAAAAGATTGCAGGTCGAGTTAAATATAAAGCTCAGCCATGGATTGAGTGATGGCTAAGTGATGCTAATCAAAATAAATTGTCGAACGATAAGTGTGTTGGTGCGAAGTTTTCCGTTGTTAGTTAGTAATGGGCGCACAGCAGTACGCAAGCGCTTGCCGATAAGGCAGAGCAAGGGTGTTCGGTTATTGATTCAAGGCTTGCGCCTTGTGTGTTGAATCAGTCGGAAGGGTATGTCGGTAAGGTCGAACATGAAGCCGTTACAGCGGGCAGGCCCGTTGCGGGCGCAGCCATTTGAGCCCGTGAAGGGCGTTGCAGCGGTCTGGCATTAGCTGGATGTGGCATGGGTAGACTCCTTTCCTGGCAAGGCACACGACTTGTGGTCTGGCATTGCACTGTTAATGGACGACTCTGCGTCCGAAAACTGCACTTTGGTGCGTGTGGGCACCTCCTGTGTGCAGCGCATGCCACTGGTTCATGGCACGGCCGTTCCACTTGGAAGATCTGTGCCAATTGTGTCTTTTTGTATCATGAAGATTACAGACGGCAGCAAACGCGCCGTATAGACGCGCTTGTCACCTGAATCGAACCCTTGGCGTTCAGGCACGTCCACTTTCTTTGGCAAGACAAAAGAGGTGGCCGACATGACAACCGATTTCATCCTGACAAACGAAGTGCCTAAAGAAGATCCTGCCAGCCCGCAGCTGGGCCAATACGACCGTGAAGCCGATCCGGTGCTTAATATGAATGCCAACAAGCCGGGCGCAGGCTCTGAGAAGGGCGACGAGGTTTTGGAGCGCACCCAGCACGATGAGGCTTATGAGGACGACGAGCCTGAGGTGTATTCGGATGACCCGGATATCGTGGCGGATGAGGGTGGTGGTGTGTCGCCGGGCTGATGAAGGCGGCACTGCTCAAGCATCCCTTGTCGAGACCTTGAGCCGTGCGCTTTGAAAGCAGGCGTTACCAGAACGCAGCGGGCGCGGCGAGCGCCTTGCTGAATACCTCGATGGCGCGTTCGACATCGGTTTGCGTGGTGTAGCGACCGAGGCTGACGCGTACACTGGCCAGTGCCTTATTGGTATCAAGCCCCATCGCCAGCAGCACGTGCGACGGTGCATTGCTCGCCGAGTTGCAGGCCGAGGTCGAGGACAGCGCCAGCGCGTGAGACAGCTGCGCACTGGTGAATCCGCTGCGCGTGATGCACAGGTTCAGGGTGTGCGGAATGCGTTGCTCAGGACAGCCATTAAGCTGCACGTCTGGCAGTGCCAACAGCCCTTCGCGCAGATGACTGCTCAGCTCCGCGATACGACGATTTTCCGCGTCAGCCTTGTTGACCGCCAGCGCAAACGCTTCGCCCATGCCGACGATCTGATGCGTCGCCAGAGTACCGGAACGAAAACCGCCTTCATGACCGCCGCCATGAATTTGCGCCTGCAGCAACGCATGAGCACGCGGGCCTACATACAGCGCACCAATACCTTTCGGGCCATACGCCTTATGAGCCGAGAACGACATCAGATCGACCGCCAGACTCGCCAGATCCACCTTCACTTTGCCGACCGCCTGCGCCGCATCGACGTGAAACAGCGCGCCATGTTCGCGCACCAGCGTGCCGATGCTGGCGATATCGGTGAGCGTGCCCAGCTCGTTATTCACCAGCATCAACGACACCAGCAACGTGTCTTCACGCAATGCCGCCTGCACGGCCTGCGGCTGGATCAGCCCATTAGCGTCCGGCTGCAACCAGGTCACGGGAAAGCCTTGGCGTTCCAGCGTTTTCACCGTGTCGATGACGGCCTTGTGTTCCACAGCACTGGTGATGATGTGGCGACGTTGCGCCGTGCTGTCATGGGCGAGGCCCTTGATCGCCAAGTTATTGGACTCGGTCGCGCCAGAGGTCCAGATCACCGTATCGGCAGGCGCACCCACTGCATCCGCCACCTGACGTCGCGCCTGCTCGACCGCCTGCCGCGCCACCTGCCCGTAACCATGCCCGCTGGACGCCGGATTACCGAAATGCCCTTCGCGCCCCATACAGGCAACCATGGCTTCAATGACCTGCTCATCGACAGGCGTGGTAGCGGCGTAATCCAGGTAAAGGGCGTTGTTGGTCATGGGCAATTCGCTTGTTTATCGGGTCAAGGTTGATGCTGAAAAGATTACCGACGCCGACGCGAAAAATTTTTGATATTTGTGCGGATTGCCTGGCTATGTGTGAAAAATAATTCTGCTTCAAGTGCGTTTGGGTGATAAAAATTTTACAGGTTAATTGGCGGGGGTTAGTTTTATGCCAATAGTTGCGTAAATACCGGTCGTACGGCGGCGATCAGAGTTGGAAAACCCCAGGACGCTCCGCGTCCGATACAGAGCCCGAACCACTAACACAGGAACCCACATGGACAAGTTCGACCGCGCCATCCTGGACAGCCTGCAAACCGACTGCACACGCTCGGTTGCAGACATTGCCGAGCGCATCGGCCTGGGCAGCACCGCCTGCTGGCGACGCATTCAGAAGCTGGAAGAAACCGGCATCATCGACCGCCGCGTCGCCCTGCTCAACCCGCAGCGCCTTAACGTCTCCGTCAGCGTCTTCGCCGCGATCCGTACCAACCAGCACAACGCCGCTTGGCTCGAACAGTTTCACAACGCCGTCGGCGATTTGCCCGAAGTGGTCGAGTGCTACCGCATGGCCGGTGACACCGACTACCTGCTGCGCATCGTCGTTGCCGACATCGCGGGCTACGACGCGGTGTACAAACAACTGATCAGCATCCCCGGCATTACCGACGTCAGCTCCAGCTTCGCCATGGAGCAGATCAAATTCACCACAGGCCTTCCCCTGCGGTATGCGTCGTTTGGTGGGTAAGCGGGCAGACAATGTCCGTTCGGGGCATGGCCACTGATATCAACCGAACCAACTCCATCGTGTTCCGTCACATCAAGAGTCGGTGCCGGGCAACTGCAGCGTCGCGGCCCTGATGGCCGTGCGTGACGCGCCTGTCATTCGCACCTCACATCCCTCTCGAACCTGACTCGACGGGTCAGCGTTTTCGTCGTCAAGGCATCAAGGGTCGGTCTTGCACCGCATGCCCCTGGTGCTCTACTCATGAGCATTTTTACCCAAAGGGAATTCCAATGCGCCCGCAGACCTCATTCATCTTCGACCTGGACGGGACGCTGACAGACAGCGTTTATCAAAACGTTGCGGCCTGGAAAGAAGCCCTCGACTCGGAAGACATTCCCCTCGCCATGTGGCGTATTCACCGGAAAATCGGCATGAGCGGAGGCCTCATGTTGAAATCCCTGTCTCGCGAAACCGGTCTGGACATCAGCGAAGAACAGGCCGAACGCCTCAGCGAAAAACATGCCCGCGCCTACGAGCGGTTGCAGGGGCAGATCATCGCGCTGCCCGGCGCAATCGAACTGCTTGAGACCCTCAGCCAAGAGAACCTGAAATGGTGCATCGCCACCAGCGGCGGCGTCGATACCGCCAACATCAACCTCAAGGCATTGGGGCTCGAGGCGGACAAGATCGACATCATCACACGTGACGACGTCCACTACGGCAAGCCCGACCCCGACCTGTTTCTGGCTGCCGCAAAACACATGAACGTGCCCATCGACGAATGTCTGGTGATCGGCGACGCCATCTGGGACATGCTCGCTGCCCGACGCTGCAAGGCCACAGGCATCGGGGTGCTCTCCGGCGGCTACGACATTGGCGAGCTGGAACGGGCAGGAGCGTTGAGGGTGTATGAAGATGCTCTGGATCTGCTCGATCATCTGGACGAGATTGCCTCGCGACCTTGACGGTTCGTGGCTGAAATCCGGGCAGTCGGGATCGAGCCGGGCCAGGAGCACTCATCAGAGGCGGGGGGATCACCGTTGGTGTAGTCGAACCGTCGACACGGGGAACGACCCGCTGCGCTTGTACGTCAGACCTGTATCGACTCACTTGAAAAGGTACAGCTCAATGGACAAGACGATCACCGTGGACCAACTGGCGACCACCGACCTCTCGTCAATCAATGAGATCTGGCTCGGCGGGACGCACACCCAACTGTGCCTGTGGCGTGGCGAACAGATCGTCACCCACGACATGCTCAGCGAAGGCACTCACGATCAGAACGCCCGACGCCTGTGCCTGCAACTGGTCAACCCTGACGATCAGGCGGCGGTGGCCAGCGTCGAGGTGATCGTGCGTGAGCGGCTGGAAGGGAGAGAGGGCGAGTTTTATCCGGCTGAGGATGTGGATACATATCAGTGAATACTTTGATGACCCACGAAATCAGCGGGGACCTACGAGTTGGCGAGGCGTAGCACCCGGCAAGGTGCTTCTCGTCACTGAGCAAGGCTCTTCCCCAATACGTCATGACGGGATTTAGCTCAAGCCAGCCCATTCATAGACCGGTTTCCTTAACAGTGCGCTCATATGCCTCCCTGTTGCTAAGGGAAACAAAGGTGGCGACCAGCAGCGTCAGGGACAGGGTGATACAAATGATATTGGTGCCACTCCAACCCACGTAGCCGAGCAACAGTGAAGGTGAAAACGCACCCAGCGTTGCGCAAATGGCAATCGCCAGATCGTTCTTTCCCTGCACTCGGAAAGCTTGGGGAGTGTTGGCCAGAGATTGTGCTAGCAGGGCACCACCGCCTACATAAGTCAGGTTCCAGCCAAGCCCCAGAATGATCAGTGAGAGCGTCATGGCTCCGTAGCTGCTTGAACCAAGATTGACCGCCGCACAGACGGTCAGCATGACCAGTCCGGAACAGATCGTCAGTTTGATGCCAAGCCTTTGAATGATCGCCCCGGTCACGAAGGAAGGGGCGAACATGGCGATGACATGCCACTGGATAGCTAGTCTGACGTCCGAGAAGTCGTGATGCGTATGCTTCATGTGCATGGAGGCCTGAATCATCAGCACATTCATGATCCCGTATCCCAACGCGGCCACAGCCATGGCGATCACTATCACGCTGCCCAAGGGCTTATTCTTTCCTTCCGCTTTAGCTTCAGATGCATGACTTGTGCGAGTCGCTGAAGAGTCGCCGGGCAGACACAGGGTTATCAGCGCCGAGACGAGGGCGAGGCCTATGAATGAGGCGTAACAGAGTGAGAAAGCCTGAAAGCCGTTCAGATCCCTCAGCAGTTCAGTTAGCGCCGGTCCCGCTACTGCTGCGATAACGCCCCCCGCCACTACCAGTGACAGGGCTCTGGGTTTGAGCTTCTGATCGAGGTTGTCGGTTGCCGCGAATCGGTTGAAATTAGCAACGGCAATATAAATACCCAGCGCGGAATGGCTGATGATCAACAGGAAAAAACTGTTCGCCTGAACCCCGCAGTAGCCAGCGATACCGGATAGCGCCAATGGGATTGTACCCAGCAGAAAGCATCTTTTTCTGCCCAGGCGGCTCATCAGCCATGAAGCAGGGTAAGTCGCCACCAATACGAACAGAAACTGAAAGCCATAGGGTACGGTAGACAGGATCAGCGTCGGTGCCAGCAACGAGCCGACGATGGCCGCCATTGTTACCGACATGACAGCGGTCGTGAGGTTAATGGACTGGGCCGCGAAGTACAGGTATGTCCTGGGTGGTAACTGATCAGTCATAGGGCGGTCGAGTTCTCTTGATGTGGCAGTCGATGGTTCATTGCATGTCGTCGCATTGGGATGCACTTGCTTCGATCACGTCATGAATATTCCCATTGGCGAGGCCTCTAGAGACGCACAGTGGATCTGTTTTTCGATCAACTGTTAGACTCATTTTCCTAACAGTTCTGTGGCCCCGTCATGCTCCCCGATAGCTTTTACGACACCCTCAAGCAGCGGCTCAGGGCTGGCGACTGGTCGTCTGGAGAGCGTTTGCCTTCAATCCGGAAACTGGCTTCCAGCGCCGGAGTGAGCTACCACAACGTGGTCTCGGCCTATGGGCGTTTGGTGAGTGAAGGTCTGTTGGCTTCGCAGCCTGGGCGCGGTTATTTCGTCGTTCACGGCGGGGAGCCGGGTAGGGTGTGGCGAGAGCCTGAATGCACGGTTGGTGATCCGCTCTTCAGGCTTCTGCAGGCCGGCCCGACCTACACGAAGCTAGGCTGCGGGTGGCTGCCTCCGGCATGGCGGGATACGGCGCTATTGGCCAAAGCCATTCGCAGAACGGCGCGTCTGGAGCAAAGTTCTTTGGCGGAGTACGGCGACATCCACGGATTCCTGCCATTACGAAAACAGCTTTGCGTTCTGTTGAAAGGTCTCACTCGCATAGACATTCGCCCTGATCAAATATTGACCACTCTGGGTGCTACGCAGGCGCTTGATTTGATCGCTCGGTTATTGATCAAGCCGGGCGATCACGTTTTCGTCGACGAACCGGGAAACGGTAACCTGATCAAACTGATTCAGCTTGCTGGCGGTCATGCGGTAGGTATTCGACGGACCCGGGAAGGTCCTGATATCGAGGAAATGAAGCGTTATCTGCTCACTCATTCGGTCAAAGCGTTTTTCTGCAACAGTACCTTCCATAACCCCACTGGCGGCAACATCAGCCCGCACAACGCTTTCAACGTCTTGCGCCTGGCCGTCGAGCACGATTTCTTTGTCGTTGAAGACGACGTCTACGGTGATTTCAGCCCTACGGCTCGGCAGACATTTGCAGAGTTGGATAACCTGGATCGCGTCATCTACATCGGCAGTTTTTCCAAGTGCCTGTCGGCATCACTGCGCGTGGGTTACATCGCCTGCGCGCAAGCGTTGATCGAGCCATTGGTTCGTTTGAAACTGCTGACTTGCGTGGCCGTCCCTGCTTTTTGCGAGCGGTTCGTGAACACCATTCTGGCCGATGGCACTTACGCTGGGCACATGAAGAACGTCCAGCAGAAGCTCGTGACCCAGCAGACTCTGACCCAGAGGTGTCTGCTCAAGCAGGGCTGGCAGTTCGAAATAGCACCGGAAGGCGGCATGTTCATATGGGCGCGCCATCCGGAGATTTCTGATACGCAGGACTTCGTGAGCAAACTCGAAAAACAAAAAATCCTGTTGATGCCGGGCTCATCATTTTCGGTGACGCGAGATTATCGAGATTTCATTCGCCTCAACTGCTCGCATTTTTCAGCGACGCTGGAGAGCCATTTCTCAGTGTGATGTGTTGCGGCACGGGTAGGGGTTCTAACTATGCAGGTGCGCATCGCATTTTTCAGTAGCGCTTTATACATAAAATAATTACCCATCTTATTGCATTTATAATGTGTCACTTTGATATTGTTTTGTGGGCTTGCCAAAAAGCCCGTCTAAATAAATCTTCATCCTTCCCCACAAAAAACTGATGTCTGATTAATAAGCTGAACAGCAAGCCAATGGCTGCCTATGAATGATGGCCATTTCCAATAAGAGTGTTTTGCTGTGCCTGATAGCTAATTAAACAGCCTGCTTTCAAGTGGAGAAGTAAACGATGACGTATACCGTAAAACAGTACGGCTGGATTCGTGACGTACCGGATCATCGAGATCATCTGTACGCCGCGCCCGTCGAGCAGTTGGCCTCGCTTCCACGTCATGTGGATCTGCGTCCTCATTGCCCCAATATCTACGATCAGGGCCAGTTGGGCAGTTGCACAGCGAATGGTATTGCAGCTGCCATTCAGTTCGATCGCATGAAACAGAAGCTTGTCCCCGCGTTCACGCCGTCCCGGTTGTTCATCTATTACAACGAGCGTGTCATCGAGCACACCGTGGAGTCGGACAGCGGTGCAATGATTCGTCACGGTATCAAAAGCGTTGCCGAGCAAGGCGACTGCGATGAAGCTGAATGGCCGTACGACATTACCAAATTTACTGTCAAGCCCACCAAATCCTGCTACGCCCACGCCAAGCGGTACAAGGCTGTCTCCTACCAGAAAGTCGCCCAGAACCTGAACCAGATGAAAGGGTGTCTGGCCGCTGGATATCCTTTCGTCATAGGTTTTGGCGTCTATGAAAGCCTCGAAAGCGATGAAGTCGCCAAGACAGGCATTGTCCCGATGCCAGCCCCCAACGAGAAATTGCTCGGCGGCCATTGTGTGCTCGCGGTGGGCTACGACGATGCGAAACAGGTCTTCATCATGCGCAACTCCTGGGGCGTCAAATGGGGCATGCATGGCTACTTCACCATGCCGTACAGCTACCTGATGGACCCGAATCTTGCATCGGATTTCTGGACGATCAGGATTGTCGCGGCGTAGTACCGAGGCAGAAGGTGTGGTCAGCGATCACACCTTCAGCAGGCGCTTTTTACTTGGGACTGGGGCCGAATCGATTGCCGTCGCGTTGTCCTTCCTGGCAACTGAATATGAGAGGGACTATCGGTACCAGCATCCACCAGCCACTGCGATCAGTGTCATGAAGCCTGCGAACGCCTACGGCGAGCCCTGGAAGGAAGACCGCGATGGAATAGAGGGCGGAGATCAACTGGTCAGTGCCCAAGAAACCATCGAGAAAACCGAGGACTATGGATATCAGGAGGTTTATCAAAAAAAACGTCCAGAATTCTTGTCTGCGCGCTCTGCCTTCAAAGACGGCATATTTCCTCAAGACTTCAAAATACCAGAATGTCGATTCTGGAGCATTTGATAACACCGCGCCTGGTGTCCATATGATATCTCTCGATGCATTGCAGTGCGAGCAGGTATCCCCTTTTTCAGTCAGTTCCTTTGCGCAGTTGTGACAAAACGCCATGTCATTCCTTGTTGATTTGAATTGGTGTGTTTATATAAAACTCAGGTTGCTAGGTGTCTCGATGAAAGGGCGAAGATCCTGAAGCAAAAAAACAGAACTGCCAAGCTTGAAGTGCGTTCGTTAACAACTATGTCGACCTGGAAACAATTCGAGGCGATAATGGGTTCAAGCGCGATGGTTTGCAATTGAGCACTTTAGTCAATCGGGCAGAAACTTAAGCTCATACTATTAGACGTTTTTGAAACATGCTCTTATGAAATCGATGACCTCTCAGTTTGAGCGTCACGTGGATACAGCGTGCACGTCTATTGGGCGACCAAAACGTGGTCAATACTCTGTGGATTCAAAGGTGTCAGGGCTGGGGTACGCTACAACTATCGCCTTCCTTGGCAGCACATGTGATCAGCAGTTAACGTCGCAGTATTCAAAAGGCATCAAGCCCTGCTTTGATCCCCGCCTGCAGCGCCATTGCCACCATGCTTTCGACATCATCGGCCTCGACGATGCAGCCCACGTACTCATCGCCTCCCGTGTACACATGCAGGTAGCGTTTACCAAAGCCTGTCAGCCAGAGATCGAAATCCCCTAGCACCTGCTCAAGCGTCATTTCATGGTTTTTCTGGTAGATAAATGGTTGTTGAATCCCGCTAGCCTTGACCAGATAAGGTGCCAGAAACTCGAAACCATCGTGACTTTTCCAGTCCAGAGCCAGTAATGCCAGATGTTCCAGGCGCTGACCCTTCCCCTGATCGAGCACCCCCTCGGTCAATGCATCGGCGGGATCTTCGCCCATTCCATAACTACGCATTACCCGCCTGATAAGCCTTGCCTGCTCTTTATCGGGCATGCGATTCAGAAGGCGGTGAGCAAAAGCCTTGAGTTCAGCGCGAAAAGGATGGAGCTCACGCATGATCGCAGCATCACTCAACGGCGGCTCATCAGGCGGCGGTTGCTGGAAACGGCCGCCGAATAAACGATCGAGAATTCCCAACGGTTGTCTCCTCTTTGAATGCTCTGAAGAGCTTGCAGTGCACTTGAGGGTGCCTGTGACGTTTTCGAACGTGCTCTCATGGCGTCAATAAAAGCCCGTAGTTCGAGCGGCACATGAACGCGGTTCGGATAATACAGATAAAACCCCGAAAACTAAGGCTTCTAGGGCTCAAGCAACGGCAACAGGCGTCCACGCTCTATTTCCTCCAGAAACTGCACCTCAAACGAACAACCAATCCCGGTACCCGCTCTTATGGCGTAGATCAGCGTGTCAGCGTCATTGGTGATCAGCGGGCCTTGTGCCGGTAGGCGAAGATCCGGCCGTCGAAGTTGAGCTCCCGGCGACACGGGCTAGCAGGGTGCGCTCATGCCGGTCCGTGGGTAAGCAAAATATCTTTGAGCTAGCCAAAACGCGTTCTACACGTCAAATTCAGCAGCATTGATGATAGGGCTGTTTAGACCGTCGCTGAGTCGACGTGCGTCACTCGGTATATCTATATTATGGCGCTTGTTTTCGAACGGACAGGCTAGTTATTTCATCAGCAGGGAATGTGAAAATGAGCGAATCCAACTGTCTCCAAACCGCTGAAAATCCCACGGCGTTGAATTTTTGCAGCAGGAACTCTCTTCGCTACACAGTGCTGGTGGGGTTTGTGGCTCTGCTGACCGGTTGCGGTCAGATTTCATCCGTTCGTTCCTTTTCTACAGCGTATTCAACGCCCGAGGCCGGCGACAAAGTGAAATTGCGAGTCATTACTTTTGGAATGGTAAGAGGAATACCGAACTCTGATTGTATTGATTTTCGTTTGCCCGGAGCTGGCGTGATGGTAGTAGGTCGAGACGGTTACGCCAATCGTAATGGAGAGCGGCTTGATATGGCTCTCGAGGATGATAGCCGTATGCCGGGCGTCCGCAGTGAACTCCTGATAGCTGCTGGGCAACCAATCGCTTTTCATTACATTGGCCAGCAGTGCTACAACATGTTTTCGTTCATCCCGCAGGCTGGCGCGGAGTATCAACTGGAGGCCACGAGTGCCTACAAGTGCTCTGTCAGCTTGAGGCAAAGGGTGGTGGGCGAGACAAAAATTTCATCTGTGCGCCTCAATGAAAGTAAATTATGCAGGGTGTTGGATAATTTCTAAGTGCGGGACTTCTTCCGATCTGTCCATGAGCCCGATTTGACGATTGGCCTCTCAAACAACAAAAAATAGATGAAATGACTCTGTCACACCTCTACCGGATAGAATTCACCTGACTCAGATATGAGACCGCCTGCATGCATTGCCCCTACTGCAACTCCAATCTCGTGGACGCCGACGATGGAGCGATGCGATGTTCTTCGTCCGGAGCTTTGCTCAGTGCACCTGTGAGCAAGGTCTTTCGCCTTCGTTACAGCTTTTGCGAGACCATCAATAACCACTCCACACAGCGGGAGCCTGGTCAGTGGTTCTGTCCAGGATGTGGCATCCCGATGCCGGCAACGGGATGTCGATCATGTGGGCAACCCTTTGAACCAGCGCTTTTGCGACGTCTCGTTGAGCTCAATCCCCATGTTGGTTAACCCGGAAAGCGACCGCCCACCTGAACGTCATGCCTCGTCCCGAAGTCATAAACCTACTTCAGCCATGCTCCCCAAGGTGCCTCATGAGTTTGATACCCGAACTGAACAGCGATGCCAACGTGCTGATATGCGGAGCCAGCCGGGGTATCGGCCTGGCACTGTGCGCGGCTTTGCTTGCTCGCGATGACGTGGCTCAGGTATGGGCAGTCGCGCGAGAAGCCAGCACCTCCACAGGGCTGGCAAAGCTTGCAGAGCAATATGGCCAGCGCCTCCAGCGAGTCGACTGCGACGCGCGCAATGAACAGGCCCTCGAAGCGCTTGTGAGTGAGACGCTTGAAGGATGCGAGCATCTGCACCTCGTCATCAGTGCGCTTGGCATTCTTCATCAGGACGGCGCAAAACCGGAAAAGGGTCTGGCACAACTGACGCTCGCGAGCATGCAAGCGAGCTTCGCGACCAACACCTTTGCGCCAATCCTGCTGCTTAAACACCTGCTCCCTTTATTGCGCAAACAACCTTCCACCTTCGCGGCGCTTTCCGCGAGGGTTGGTTCTATTGGCGATAACCGACTGGGCGGCTGGTACAGCTACAGAGCCAGCAAAGCAGCGCTCAACCAGTTACTGCACACAGCCAGCATCGAATTGAAACGCCTGAACCAGGCCTCTACTGTTCTGGCCATACACCCAGGTACGACTGATACGGAGCTGTCTCAGCCATTTCAGGCGAACGTGCCTGAAGGACAACTCTTCAAACCGGCTTTCTCGGCGGAGCGCATTATCGAGGTGGTAGGAGCGCATGGGCCGGCTGACAGTGGGACTTTCTGGGATTGGGACGACAAGCCTATTGTGTGGTGAGTTATTACATTCTCGAAAACAATGTTGTGACCCGCCAGGTTCGTCATGGCTGATCGGCTGCTCGACGCATGGCTGAGATACGAGGCCCGGATTTTTTGGCCATAAGCGAACCGCGATGCGTATACACGTGCGTTAGTGAAGGATGAAGCGCTAATGGGCGCCACGGTCTAAAACGACATTGAGCATGCCCAAGGCACCGGGGTCGCAAGCTGCCGACCACGACGGGTTCCTCCGATGTGAGCGATCATCCGACCGCACCTAACATTTCTTTTCAGAACTCAGAGAGACTGGATAATGTCGATCAACCGATTCGAATTCACTACACGTTTGCTTATCGATGCGGGCGTCCAACAAGGGATGCGGATCCTGGACGTGGGCTGTGGTTCGGGTGATGTATCTTTTCTGCTGTGTGATTTGGTGGGAGGAAGCGGAGAGATCATCGGAGTTGATCATGACGCCGGTTCTGTTGCCATTGCACGCCAGCGCGCCGCAGCACATGACCATCCTTCGCTTAGTTTTTTTGAGGGCGAACTCCTGGAGCTGCAAGAGTCTATCGGTACTTTTGACGCGATAGTCGGGAGGCGCGTCCTGATGTATCAACGGGATGCGGTGGCGACCATCCGAGCATTATCGAAGTGCCTGCGCCCCGGTGGCGTCATGATCTTCCAAGAACACGATACAACGTTGGCGCCTGCCAGCCTTGATCCTTTCCCTTTGCATAAAAGAGCGCAACGCTGGATACAAGAGATGATTGCGCGCGAAGGGGCGGATCTACACATGGGTTTCAATTTGCACAGATTTTTTACCGAGGCAGGCATGACCGTTGAAAGCGTGCGGGCGGAATGCCTGGTACAGACGCCTGATGCACCCTACAGCCTTGGTGCCATTGTTCAAGCATGCTTGCCGCGCATCATTGCTCTGGGAGTGGCCAAGGCAGACGATATCGAAATCGAAACGTTGCAAGAGCGTCTGGATCAGGAGCGTTCAGCTTCTCCAGGCATCTACATCGGCGATGTGATGTTCGGGAGCTGGGCGCGGAAAGTTTGATGCTTTCAGAAGCGTAGGCGGATATGCGTGAATGAATGTCTGCAACTGGCCGATATGTGACGCTCACGAACGACGGCTTTCGGGCGGAAGCGGTCATTGCAACGTTGTTGGTAGAGGATTGGG
Organism: Pseudomonas sp. AC016; assembly: GCF_979253365.1. Classification (NCBI taxonomy): domain Bacteria; kingdom Pseudomonadati; phylum Pseudomonadota; class Gammaproteobacteria; order Pseudomonadales; family Pseudomonadaceae; genus Pseudomonas; species Pseudomonas sp. AC016. Next base: position 2,907,306 of record NZ_CEEDCC010000001.1, on the reverse strand, counting down.
ACCTGGATGCGCAAATATGCAGCCGGCAATTGACTTCACCTAGCGAGACAGCCATATCTGATTTTCAACGTGGCGAAGGTTATTCTGAAAATGGTACAAGTGGATGCAAACCTGATTTCTGACTGGCAAACATTCCACAGTGTTTTCGCAGAACAGTTCGGCTTTCCTGGCTTCTACGGTCGCAATATGGACGCCTGGGTTGATTGTCTTTCTTACCTTGATGACCCCAGCGCAGGAATGTCGTCTATCCACGTTCAAAACGGACAAACGCTCTCATTAGTCATCGACAATGCTCAAAGCTTCAAGCGCCGCTGTCCTGAACAATTTAAAGCGCTTGTGGAATGTGCAGCTTTTGTGAACTGGCGAATGGTGGTTGCTGGCGGCGCCCCGCTCTTGGCACTTGCTTTCAACGTTTAAGTGCTCGCCCACCTCAATCCACAGGCACTTCGAATGCCACGGTGATCGAATGGGCCACCGAATTTGCGACGTTCGAGCTGAAAACCCGCTCAACAAAAAGGGCCCGTCTGGGCCCTCTTTCGGGTGAGGCTGCTTTACTTCTTCAGCCATCCCTCAACGACATCCGCACCGTGCTCTGCCTTCCATTCCTTCAAGGCCTTGTGATTTCCACCTTTGGTTTCGATCACTTCACCTGTATTCGGATTTTTGTAGACCTTTAGCTCGCGTGGTTTGCGTGTGCCTGCAGGTTTGTCTGCGCTTTGGCCACGAGCCGGTGTCTGTGGACCCAGCAGATTAATGATGTGCTTTAGGCTGAAGCCGTACTGCTCAAGCAGCTTGCGCAGCTTGGTTTCGAACTCGATCTCCTTTTTTAGTCCCTCATTGCCCTTCATCGTTTCCAGTGCCTGGAGCTGCTCGGCGAGGTGCTTTTCCAACTGGCGGTACTCTGCAAGCTTGGACATATTTTTCCCTATGAATGATCGTGTGTGGTTATTACGATCGATTGAGTCGTTTACAAGTTCAGCCTATTTCCGGGGCGTCAGTCGGCTCCTGGCGCCAACCGGTCCCATCGGATCGCTCGAATCCCGGCTACCAAATAAGGCACGGCTCACAAGCGACAGCCATGCGTAGGGCATAGACTGTTGCTGTGAGCTGTTGCACATGCGCTACGACGGAGGAGCTTCATTTATGGACAATAAACTGACATCCACAATCGCGATCATTACAGGGGCGGCTCAAGGGATTGGCGCCGCAATTGCGCGACGGTTCGTACAGGAAGGCTGCTTTGTTTACGTCACTGATGTAAACGATGTGCTCGGAAGAGCGACTGTAACGGCATTGGGAGACCGTGCCTGTTATCTGGATCTTGATGTCCGATGCGAAGAAGATTGGCAGCGAGTGACAGCGCATGTGCTGGAGGCGCACGGCCGCCTCGATGTGGTGGTGAACAACGCTGGCATTACCGGGTTTGAGGAGGGTGCCGTGCAGCACGACCCAGAGCATGCGAGTCTGAAGGACTGGCAGGCCGTGCATCGCACCAATCTCGATGGAGTGTTTCTTGGGTGCAAGTACGCCATACGTGCCATGCGCCATACCGGGGCTGGTTCCATTATCAATATTTCTTCTCGCTCCGGAATGGTTGGTATTCCTGGCGCGGCTGCATACGCTTCGTCCAAGGCCGCCGTTCGCAATCACACCAAGACGGTGGCGCTTTACTGCGCCGAGCAGGGACTGAAAGTTCGATGCAACTCGATCCACCCAGCCGCCATCCTCACCCCTATGTGGGAACCAATGTTAGGCGCTGATGCCGGTCGTGAAGAGCGAATGGCTGCACTCGTTCGAGACACTCCACTCAGAAGATTTGGACTGCCCGAAGAAGTAGCAGCGGTGGCCCTGTTATTGGCCAGCGATGAGGCTACGTACATTACCGGCAGTGAGTTCAACATTGATGGAGGTCTGTTGGCGGGGGCGGTAGCCACTCCAGTGGTATTGGATGAAAGCGAAGCCTGAGAACTGCCTGAGAGAATGGCTGCAATTGGTCGATAGCAGCCCCTCTCCGGCGATCCCTCAACGCGTTGCAGTCAGTCCTGTGTCGAAGGGGTCGTTTTCGGACATTCCACACACGGCGTGGATTGAACAGGAGCAGGTATCGGTCAGAAACCATCATTGCGATGATGTAAGACGACGCATTAAAACCCGGTATCGGCCTTTAGCTGATCGGGCACGTTGAGAAACGAGGAATAAGACATGGAATATCGGATTCAGATTGCTTCGGACGTGATCCGTGATGGATTGGGACTGGAGCTCATCAACGCTACCAATCAAATATGCGCCGAGGTCTTCAGATGTGATGCTGATAACACATTGAAAATTTCGCTATTCGCTGAGGATCTGCCATTTGTTCAGGTTGAAAAGTTAGTGCAGATCGCCCGAAAAGAATTAGCTTGCTATGAGGACGGCACACCCCTGCCCCCTGCTATCCCTCTCCAAAGCTCATAGAAAAGGCCTTCGGACAGCCCCTCCTAACCACTGCTGATCTTCAGGTGCCGGAAGGGATCGTTTCGTACACTTGGGAGACGGCGTGGTGAGCAGCGGTGGCTATCGACCCGATTCCGTTAAAGTCCGGTTTATACATATTGCGGGCAAAGGGCGAATGATGGTCCATATTCATAACATCGTGGCGTCCTGGAATCCGTTCAGTCCCATGCGCTTATGCAGTTTTCCACCATGGCTACTTGCCGTCGCGTACTGATCCATTTTTGAAGTTGGATAGGGTGAAGCTTTTAAGCGGCGAGAGAATGATCAAGCACAGAACCCCGAAACAAAAAAGCCCGCACATGGCGGGCTCTTCAAAAAATTCTTTTCGGACTGTTCAAAAAACGTCCAAACAACTAGGCGTCGTTTGAACTGGATCGTAAGACGCCCGAATTATAAGGGCTCTGCTGACGGCATGTCAGTTAGGCATACACGTGGGCATACACGGTCCAGCTCGCTATGGTTAGTAATCACTCATTTGGATGATTCATTTCCCTACCTGTACGGTCTTCAGCAAGTGGGTCCCATTTCGAATCAGAGCAAGCCTGACTGCTTGTCCCCTCCGAGCGGCGATCATTTTGGTAAAGCCCTCTTCGTTGGAGACTTTCTCACCATCAATCGCCACGAGCATATCGCCTAGCAAGACATCTGCTTTGTAAGCAGGACTGTCATCGACGATGGTCCGCACCACGACTCCTTGGTTTGTCTGCAGCAGTTGTCTTTCTAAATCGTTCAGATTGCGCACAAACACCCCGAGCCGAAACCTTCCTTTCACAAAGTAAATCGCTCCATAGTCGGATCGGTTTACAGTAATTGGTACATAAGTGGTGGTGCTCCCGTAGGTGGTAGTCGTGGCATTTCCGTAAGCAGTGACCGGGCCACCTGGGCCATAGGCATTGGCACTTCCTGAAGTGAAGGAAGTATTGGTGGTGGGAGTCGTGATCGGCATGCTTGAGGTAATGGAGCCGGTATATTTCGGTAGATATACCAGAACCAAATCTGCTCCTACCGCTTTGCCTTGCTCCAATGCGTCCTCTTCAGAAACCCTTTCTCCGCTGTTGAAGCGCGACTCGCCGATGATCACGTATCCCCGTCTCGCGTACCTGTCGACGATTTGATCGGAATCGCCGAATGCTGACCTTTCGATAAGTGGCGTCGTAGGAGGCGTCGAAGCTCGTTTTGCGGAGATCTCTTCAGGCGTTGCGCCGGAACTCGGGATATAAAACTCTTTATAGCCACTGGCGCATCCGGTCATGGCCAACATCATGGTCATTGCCAACATGGGGTAAATGGATTGCTTTCTCATACGAACCGATCCTTGCTCCAGAGACCTCATTGTCTATCTCCAGTATGGCGTAATGCTGCTATCCGATACAGGTGCATCCTCAAGCCTTGGCCTGGTGACGTGCTGCGCAACGAGACTGCAAAAAATCATGAACGAGAAAGAGCATCATTGCTGAATCTGTAATGATGGCCCGTTCTGCTGCGGATAGCTCAGGGCTGGCATTGGTCAACCGAGTCAGATGCGTCAACCTGTCAACTAACTTAAAAAACGCAGCCACTACCACGAAGGCGCGGGTTCTTCGTCCCGTATCCTTCCGAAACACCCAGGGTCCCCGCCAACCTACCGGACGATGGGAAAAGCCAGGGGGTGAACCGTCGTTCACCAGGTTCACCTGTTCACTAAGCTGACGAAACGTTAGCTACTCAAGATGCGCGGGTTCCCTGCCCCGTGTTCTTCAGATACCCCTAGGGTCCCCCGGCGGTATTCGACGCGTCAGATCGGTGCGTCATCCCCCTTCATTCCAACGAGCGCGGCTTCTCAGACGCTCAGGGCCTTGTGAGCCCGGGGTTGTACAACCATATGTCAATATCCTCGCCGGCCATCGCCGTGAGGCAACCCAAAGAGCCCACGTGGAGAACCCTCTAAACTGAGCGCTTTCCGCTGTTGGTTATGCGATCTACGGGGATCGGGGGACGTACCTGATCTAAACTGATGTTACGCATGTTACGCATGTTACGAATCTAGTTATGCGTTTGAATCTTAAGGGTTTTCTACGTGTAACATTGTTTTTTCATGGTCTGCATGAAGCGCGTTACGAGTCAGTAGGTGTTACATCGTGAAGGAATCCGAAAACTGTTAATGTCCAAGTCACGGCTCTTAGGCGGAGGCGCTCCGCCGATCAATATTTTGTGCTTACCCTTACAAAAAACGCTTCACATTGATCGAAGGTAGCGTCAGAGTTTCACGCGCGGGATGCAATCTTCAGATAAGGCGCGGATTTAGCTAGGAAGCTCGTCGGCCTGATGTTGGATTTCAACTGCCAGATCAGCATCTTTTGCAAGGATCGCAGCGACGTACTCTGAGCGATGCCGATTGCCTGATTCGAACCGTTAAATGCGAGCATTCCACGCTCAGACATTCGCAGACCAACTTCACTTGTCGTTCCGGCAACAAGGGTGAGTGCTTTATCCGTTTTTGCGACCGGGCGATCTCCACGGACTATTTGAGGATTTCCGCTTCCGTCGTTTCCTTCCCCAGCATTCGTTGCAGTTCAGGGATTTGCTTGAGCGCATTGCTCGGTTTTGAAGCAGGCAACACCCTTTTACAGCAGTGTCCACCGACAGGCTTCCGTCCTGATACAGCCTAGGCGCCACAGAACCACTGGTTAGCATTCATGCCGTCGCGCCGAGACACCACCGACACGCTTTTCATGGCTCAAGGCTTTCGTGAACCATGGTCAGTTTTTGCTCCGGTCTCCAGCAGCACCGCCATCTCTGGCCCGAAAGCACCCTACTCATCTCTTTATTGTCAATCATCAACGTAACCGTTCGCCTGCCCTGTTTTCATGGAGCGCGTTCAAAAGTCAAAAACAATCGTTCACTTTTGAAAAATACCAACTGATTGATCCCTTTAAATTGATACGATCCTTCCATGGTGCTGCTCAAGGAGCTAAGACGTCTCCCGATGGTAAAGCACCTATGAAGGACCTTTGGCCGAAAATCGTAGAAGGAAGGCTATGAAGTGGAGCAAATCACTTAACAGCAAAGCCATTCCTATAGCCAAAAAATAATCAGAACTATTAAGGAGCTTGAATATGAGTGGAGAGTTGAAAGAACAAAGTAACCCTTTTTCAACGGGGGGCGGCGGAGTTAATTTCGAAACTCGCATACAGGCTTCCTTTATATTGGCGTTGCTGTCAGGGATTTCTGTTCCTGGTCTACCTGTTACTAGTAAGGCGCGTGAGCTAAGATTTCAAGTAAAATATGAGGGTACGAACACTGATGATTTCGTGCTCATTGCTAATAATGCCGCAGGTAAAGAAAGCAGACTGTTTGCTCAGATTAAGCACGCAATTACGATAGGCCCACAGGACTCAATATTCGCTGAAGTAATTAAAAGTGCTTGGGAGGATTTTAAGACTGAGCGTTTAAATGACCGGCCTTTTGCGATCGCTTTGATTACCGGCCCACTTCCCAAGAAGGATGTTTCAAGTACACTTCCAGTGCTTGAGTGGGCAAGATATTCTGCTACGGCTGAGGAGTTTATTAAAAAATCTCACACAAAAGGTTTTACTAGTAAAGAAAAACTCGAAAAGTTAGAGGTTTTTAGGATTCAGCTTAAGTCTGCTAATGGGGGGCTAGATTTAACTAATGACGAGCTTTGGCAATTCCTGCGGATTTTTTATTGTCTTTCATTTGATCTAGATTCAAGTTCGTCTATCGTGGGCAGCATGATGGGCGCGCTCATCCGTTGTCACTCCGAAGAAGCCCCGCACTTAGTTGTGGCTAGACTTTTCACATGCGCTCAAGAGTTTAATCAGAATGCTGGGACACTAACTGCAACGAGCGCCCCTCAGGATCTGATTGATCTATTCCAGCGCTCGGTATCGTACGGCTTTGATGAGGATATCAGAAAGCTCCGTGAGCGCGGTGATCACATATTCAATGGTATCTCTACGACCATAGGTGGGATCCACATTCAGCGCGAAGAAGATGTATTAGCGCTTGAGGACGCTCTACAGTCTTGTGAGTTCGTGTTCGTTACTGGCGAAAGAGGCGCTGGAAAGTCAGGTGTGGTTAAGGACTTTATTTCTACTAGACTTAACGACTTCGTGGCATTCTATTTGCGAGCTGAGGATTTGGACAAGAGCCATCTCAATGATGTCTTCAGCGCCATTGGGATGAAGTCAACATTAGGTGCGTTGACAGTGCAATTGTCTCTCGTTGCAAATAAAGTATTAGTCATCGAGTCGGCCGAGAAAATACTAGAGTTGAACTATCAGGCCGCTTTTGTTGACTTGCTAAAGTTTATTAAGGGGCAGGGTGGCTGGAAGGTAATCGCCACTGGACGTGACTATGCCTATCAAAAAATTGCTTTTAATTATCTCCAGCTGTGCCAGATTTCTTTCTCTACTATTAATGTCAGAGGTTTCTCCAGTCCGCAACTTGATGAGCTTTACTCTCAGGCTCCTATGCTTAAACCATTGGTGGAGAATGAATCATTATCAGCAATTATTAAAATTCCGTTTTTCACTGACCTGGCCGTGCGAGCAATCAGCAATGGTGCGATATTTGGCGGTGCCGACACCGAGTCGGAGTTCCGCCATGTCGTATGGAATACAGTAATTTCCAACGACGCTGATCGTAGAGGAGGGCTCCATACTAGGAGAAAGCTTACATTTATTAGTATTGCAAAAAAAAGAGCTAAGGAAATGCTTTTTGGAGTACATGAAAGGGATTTTGATCCTGAGGCTGTCTCAGCGCTGGAAGCAGATCATTTAATTTTCAAAGATAAGCGCGCTTTCATAAGTCCTAGTCATGACGTTCTTGAAGACTGGGCGTTGGAAGAGTTTGTTGACGAGGAATATTGTTCAAGCGCAGGCGACCCACATGTGTTCTTAACCGCCATTGGAAGTGAGCCAGCAATTAACCGCGGCTACCGATTATGGTTGCAAAGGAAGCTAAATTCAGACGACGATGAATTGATCGATTTTGTAGATCAAATACTGTCTAATCCATCCATCGAAAATTATTGGAAGGACGAAACTATTACAGCAGTACTCCAGGGAGATAACCCTGGCGGGTTCTTGGGCGCGCTGAAGACTATCTTGTTAAAAGATAATAATGAGCTACTACTCAGGTTCATGTTTGTATTGCAAATTACTTGCCAAAGACCTTGGGCTGGTCTTGGTGCTCACGCCTTCAAAGTATCTGATGATCCTATTGATGTACTGATTTTGCAGCCCTACGGAAACGGATGGGCAGCTCTGCTAAATTTTGTATATGATGTGCGAGATCAACTCGCGACCTCATGTTTGCCAAGTGTCATGGAGACTATCAGCGCTTGGGGGGAAGGATTGAATATACAAAATAATCTGCCTGAGGAAGCTCGAGTTGTGGGACTCCTAGCCCTGCATTTGCTTGAGCCTATTAAGGACGCATATCGGCAAGAAGAACTCAGACGTAAGATTCTCGACGTTATACTAAAGGTATCTCCGGTAATTCGAGAAGAATTTGAGTCGCTAGTTGATAAGGATGTTTTTGTGCCGAAAAGAAATCCGCATCGACTGGCGTACGTTAAAGAACTTTGTCAGTTAATTCTACAGGGGGCGAATGTCGTTGCTTTGTGTAAGCATTCTCCAGATTTCGTCATTAGACTAGCTCGCCATGAGTGGTTTAAGGAACTGACAACAGACGAGTTTGGCTCACACCATAGGATGGATATCGAAGCGTCTTTTGGGTTAGATACGGAGCGATCTTTTACCTCCGCGAGCGGCTTGAAAGGGCCATTCAAATATTTGCTGATGTTTAGCCCAAAACTAGGCCTCGATTTTATTATTGAGTTATGCAATTGGTCCGTTGATGCGCTCTCCAAAACTAGTCTTGCTATTGAAGTTAATGATTCGCCTGTTTTTAATCAGCCAGACGAAATTGCGTTAAGTACGGTTAAGATTCAACTAAATGATGAGGTTGTCATCGAAAGTTTTTCCTCATTCCAGTTGTGGAGTGGTTATCGCGGGTTTTCAAACATTCCCAGCATACTTCAAAGCGCTTTAATGGCATTGGAGAACTGGTTAATCAACTATGTAGAGCAGGGCGATGACAGCAATGAAATTGAGTGGATATACAATTATATTTTAAAATCTAGTAACTCTGTGTTGCCCACAGGAGTGTTGGCGTCGATTGCGACAGCTTTTCCAGATAAGGTTGCAGGCGCTGCATTTCCATTGCTTAGATCTAGTGAGTTCTACGCTTTGGATCTTCGACGTCAGAGCCAAGAGCATCTGCCTGGAGGGTTTTTTGGTGATCCATTCAATAATGATCCTTGGTCAAAACTTTACGCTCAAGAGCGAGCTGAAGCATCAAAAAGGCTTTGGCGTAATCATAGCTTAGAGCGTGTGCTTGTAGTCTTTCAGCTCGATGAAACGCTGAGAGATAATGCTTTGAAAATCGTAGATGACTTGAAAGCTCAGGCATTGCATTCTCAAAATGAAAACTTACGCTTCACGCTACATCGAGTGGACTCTAGGAATTTTAGTGTTGTTAGCGATAAAGAAAGCCAGGCATTGTATTTGCGAAATGAAGCTGAGTTGCCTCAAGATCTGAAGGTTGTAACAGAGAACTTTGCTCGGCAGCAACAATATGATTCTAGAATACACAAGCTTTATGTTTGGGCGAAGAAAAACTGGGATGACGGAGATCCCGATCGGGCTAGGTATTCCACCTGTTTCGAAGCATTGGCAGAGTCACGATTGTTGGTTGCTGTGCTACAAGACAAAACAGTAGAGACTCAATTTCGTCAGATGGCAGTGGGTGCAATTAGGACTACCGCTGCACTGTGTGTGCGAGATGAACTTGAAAATCTCGAGGATTACGATCTGCATTGGGTTGTAACTGTAGTTCTGGAGACTGTTATAGAATCCGCTGACGCTTTTGACAGCTTAACGGCGAGCGACGCTACAGATAGTTACGGCACAGTAGCATGTGCTTTCGTTCTTTCAAGGTTTTTTACAATGGAAGTAACCACAGAAGCTTTAGTGGCGTTAAAGTACCATATGGGTTGTGCACTGACACATCCGAATTTCCATGTTCGTGCATCTGCTGCTAAAGGAATTAGTCGTTATTTATGGGCGGTGGATCCTGATTTCGCATCTCATTGTTTGCAAGGCGCTATGGCCTATGGGAATTTTGAAATTAAAGAGGTTCACACCAATCATTACCTCAGATATCAATGTGATGCTGAACATGAGTTTGAAGAGTTGCGCGAAAAAAACTCGTGTTTCCGGACGGACTTCTCTGAGGGTCGAATCGCTGATTCACTAGCCGTAAATTCAATTGATGAATGCCCTCTTGAAGTTGTTCATCTACCAATGTTGATGCTCCCAATTGGAGCGAATGAGGCCGAGCACCAACTTATACTAAGAAAGGTTGTGGGTTTCGTATATGATCATCAGTACAAAGAGTACCGTCAGGAAAATGAATTCCGGTTGGATACCGATTCAGTTAAAGCAATCCAGGAGTGCTTGGTGGCGCATATTTTACATTCTCGAGAATTTGAGTTTGAGTCCGTGCGTGATCTGTTAATACTTGGCTGCTCTCGGGCACCGACATTCACGCATCTTGTCAAGCTTTCTTTTGATGTGAAGATGGAAAAAAGCTCCGATTTTGACGCGATTTGGGCACTTTGGCAGGTTTTAGAACCTGGTTTAGAGGAGATCGCAAAGACTGATGTTAACTCGCGGTACTCTGGACGGGAAAGCGATCTGAATCGACTATTGCGCAGCATGCTTTACTTGGGGTTTACGGATAACGGTCATCCTAGCAATAAAATATGTTTGGAGCGTGGTAAAAATTATTTGCTAAATTTCGCAAGAAAAAATGGACAAAATAGCCATGTCTTTGAATCACTTTGCTCATTGATGTATCGTTATCCTGAAATGTTCTTTGCTGATGGGATAAGTATCGCGGCGGAGAAATACGAAAAAGATCCAGGGATTATTAGTATGCAAATGAACTCGACTTATTATTTGGAGATGGCGATTGCGAGATATTTACAGATCGACAACCGTGGGCCGCTATCCCGGAAAATGCATAAGTCTTTTCTGAGTTTGCTCACTGGGGTCGTTGAAACGGGGTCCGCAAGGGCTTATTATCTTAGGGATAACCTTGTCAGTGCGCGAAGAATAGCCGTCTGAGTTAAAAGCTCGTTTCCTAGTTTGAGAAGAAGTTGACCAAAAAGGGCCCGCGAAGGCCCTTTTTTGGGTGAGGCTGTTTTACTTCTTCAACCACCCCTCGACGACTTCAGCGCCATGTTGTGCTTTCCATTCTTTCAGTGCTTTGTGATTCCCACCTTTGGTTTCTATTACTTCACTGGTGTTCGGATTTTTGTAGACCTTGAGTAAGCGCTGTTTACGTGGGCCAGCAGGTTTGTCAGAGATCTGGCCTGGGGCCGATGCATGTGGGTCCAGCAGATTGACGATGTGCTTCAGGCTGAAGCCATAGTGCTCAAGCAGCTTTCGCAGCTTCGTCTCGAACTCGACTTCTTTCTTCAGTCCATCATCACCCTTCATTTTTTCCAGTGCCTGGAGTTGCTCGGCGAGGTGTTTTTCCAGCTGGCGGTACTCTGCGAGTTTGGACATTGTGTTTCCCTTATATATGGCTGTATTTGGTATTAAGATCGGTAGCGCCTATCACAAGTTTGGCACTATTTTCGGCGTATCAGTTGGCTTTCAATGTGCGCCATTTCCGCTTTAATTGCCTTGATCGTCAGCATTTGTATCTGACTGACTTTAGCTGACGTCGCGTTGATGGTTTTCAACAGTGCAGCCAGATGAGCTTTCCGAGCCTTGAGCATGTCAGCCCAGCTCATGCTGTTTTGTAGTGGCTTGTTCACTGCTTTCATCCGTTCGTTGCTCCAGTTGGCTCACGAGTGCAGCCTGTTGAGGTGTCGAAATATCGTTGAGCTGAAGCAGATCCTGCGCGCTATATCTGCGCGCCCGGTCGGATAGTTCATGCCACGTCCAGTTCCCGACGGTTTCACCTTCCTGCGGAACCGCCATTTTCAATAGGCTCACTTGATCAATGCCGAGCAGGTTGTAATTCGCCCAGAGCCGTCCGCCTACATCGAAGAGTGTCTTAGCAGCCTCGTTCCATTTCTCTTCCAGCACTGTTTGAGAAAGCCACAGGGCGTCGCGTTCTATGCCCTTGTGCTTTTCCTGCGCTTCGGCGATGTATCGATCTACGGTGAGCAGCTCCTGCTCCAGCGCGGATATGATCAGGCCTTGTCGACGATCATGTTCGGCAGCGGTTGCCAGGTTTTTTGCGGCTTTTTGCGCATCGGAGTTGGCGGTCTTTTCGCCTTCGGTGTCGCCCCATGCGACGGCCTGTGCATAAGCGGTCGCAGCGTCCGTTTCGGCCTGCCGGGCTTTGGCCATGTCCTCTACCGCTTGTTTTTTTATCTGTTCTAGACGGGTGCTGAGGCTCTGACGTTTTTCATTCAGCTCCTGCTCATCGGCTTTCCAGTTGTTCATGGCCTCGATGTAACCCGCCATCAGGGAATCGCTATTAGCGAGGGTTTCGCGGCGATTGATTTTCTGGTCCAACAGGGCAGCGTTGTGTTTGCGTGCATCGAAACGCCTTTTCAGCTCGTTGTACTTGTCGCGCAATTCGCGCTCCTGGGCAGGCTCAATGGACTGCTCACTTTCCAGCGCGGCTTCAAAAGGCAGCAGCTGGGTATGCAACTGGTCAGCCTCGTTCAGCAGTCGATCGCGGCGGTCTTTCAGTTCTTGAATCTCATTCATGTGTCTGGTCTCTGTTCAATTCGACTGGGAGCTGGTTGAGTGGCTGGCGAGGCCGGGAATCAGCCGGCGCTACCTCGATCAGCAGGCATGCCCTTAGGCGGCCCGAGCCTCGCTTTCAGCCAATCCCGGAATCGTCTTCACGACGTAACAGCGTTGCGTGCCCAAGCCGGGTAGTCGGACCAGAGTCGATGCTTTGCCGTCGTTCCCAGGCTCAATGACGCCGCGCTGCAGCAGCTCCTTGTTCACTGCGTTGATGTTCATGCCCCGGAATATCTCCGAGCGCCATGACTCGGGCAGTACGTAGTAGGTGTTGGTCGTGTGCAGGGCATCGCCCAGGCCGTGTTCCATCGTCTTGCGAAAGCCAAGCCGGTCGATGGTGCGCGGACCGTGTTCATCAACCTTCGCCGCAGCTGATTCCCAGCGGGTAAAACGGCTCTCGCCGAAGCGCTCGATGACCTGGCGCAGTCGCGCCAAGATCGCATCACCTTCGAAGTTGCCGGCACCCCCGCGCTCGTTCATCCAAGCGTTGAGGCACACCCGCGCAGCGGTTGTCGCGGTGCCGTCGGGCCAGCCGGTTATCCCCATTGCCGTGGCCAATTCTCCCGCTGCAGCGGCGAGGCCAAAGCGAGCGGCGGCGCGGTGAGCTTGTCCGCTCGCCGACGCAGGCAACGATCGGGCGATAAAGCCTTCCAGCGTGCGGCGCAGAATGGCGGAACAGGCGTGACGCTTATCGGGTTCGCACAAGGCTATGAGAAACGCGGTAAGAGGTGTGCCGTAGTATTTGGCGACCCGCGCTTTGAGTGCGTCCGACAGCGCCGCTGCATCATCAAAGCCGTTCAATGCGTCGAACATGCCCAAGCCTTTGCTGGCATCGGCGGGGACTGCGAGCATGCGTACTTCCATGCCCGCTTTGAGCTCCTTGTTCGCTTCGGCCATGTGCTGGGCTAGCGTCTTCTCGCCGGTGGAGAGGAACAGCAAACGCCACTCCTGCACTTGCCGACCCGCCTGGCCTCGATCATTGGCCCGTGCCTTGCCGGTGCCGTTGCCGAGCATGTACACCGTCTCTCCGATGATGCGCGGATCGCACATGCCAATCTCGTCCAGCACCAGCAGGCCGTCGGAATGCGCGGCGGCGATGGATTCCAGTGCGTTGTCGATTGAGCGTCACGAACGCACCAACTTATGGCCGGATTCTGCGACGGTATTTGAGCGGCCACACATGGATGACTGATCAACGCTTTTTGCGTTTGATGCTATCGGCGCTTATCAAGCTGCTGGGTCAGCATGTGGGCTCTCCGCGATTTAGTTCTTCGTTCGTAGAGGAAAAAAGCTGCTCAGCTTTGCGCACGCAAATATTGAACACAACTAAACGTTGGGTGACGCTCCCTGATTTGACCAAGAATCAGATTGGCGCATGTTTTTACGAGATTTCTCAGCTTGGCCAGCAGGACGTAATCAGGCTGTGGCTGCCCGATTGCGAACCGACACAAGTATTAGAAAGCTTGCCAAGTCTCTTTGGGTTGATGTCTATGGTTAATGCTCATGCCCCCAGCGGTGCGAGCATTCCAGTGGTGAGGTGGGCTGTTACCCAGTCGTGAGATTACGGTAGATCCTGCCCGCCATTTGGGTACCGGCATCTGCAGATACGTCCGACTGCCTTAAGACATCCATTCTTAACACCATGCATCTCGATGGCGTTGATCGCGTAATTTGAGCTGGTCGGTTCGAGCCGGCATGCGTCTCGCAATCGGGCTGGTGCAACTCGCTGATGCTAGCGGATTGCAGCGATGGCGAAAGCCTTAATCACCGCGGCTTGCGCAACGAAATGACATAGTAGTGGCTCAACACATCTTTCTTACCCTGCAACGCATTGAATCACCCAGGCTTGACCACGACACCAATAGTATCGATTCGATAAAACTCCCAGCCATGCTCCGCATGAAAGTTCACGACGTTCTGTAGATGACCGCTGCCTCATTGCCGTGCTGTTCCTTTGCTCAAGCCTCAATGTTCGGCGGTACCTGAACTATTTTGTCGATATACACTCTTGATAATCTTACAAATGCTTGCATTCCCTTGAACCCAAATCGTCGCTGCTCTATAGCTTGCCCAGTGGCGGTCGAAAAGCGTTGTCAGAAATCTGGCTTCTATGAAAATCCGCAAGGCTCGGCATACCTAAATCTAAACTAGATCGATGACGTATCACAGATAAAATGGCGAGTGCACCCTGGTAATTAATTTAGGAGAAATTATGCTTTTTAAAACTGACGAAGAGATGATTGCCGAGAAATATTTTCGCTCTTCCCATGACGTTGGTTCTTTGTTCGGAATCAGTGCAGGCCTTAGTTGCCTGCAGTTTGATGATCCGCGCCCGTTCGCGATGATCGTTACAGCACTATTTTTCTTGTGGGGCTATTTATCTGGAATCTCTTACCGGCGTATTGCCAAAGCGTACCTGAAGCAATACTCAGGTTTGCTGGGGGGCGCTCGGTTTGCGGTAACAAAATTGCCTCTTGTAGTGATTTGCCTGACGTTTCTCTCCTTAATCATGATGGGATTCCTGACAGCTGATCGCATTTCATCATGGGGGCATTACTTGCCGCCGCCACCTTTTTGAGCGCTCACTGTCAAGTATCGCGGAAAGGAAAGCAGCGCAGTGATCGCTTGTCTCCCGGCTGCTTTTCCTGCACGTAGCCCAGACGTCGTTTAAAAAGTAGGCGAAGGCTAACAGTGCTCTTCGCCTGACTGGTCTATGCCAGCTTTGCAGCCACCTCTTCGGCAACTATGGTGTGGTAACGCTTCATTCGGCAGCTTGGTCGCCAGCTGACCGGCGGCCTCATGGTGGTGAAGACTCGTCTGCACAACGACGCGACCAGTTTTTCAACAGTTGGATAGCCTTCTGTGAAAGCAGGGCGGTTCTGGACAGCTCGGTCTCGACCAAAGAGGAAAGGTGCGCGGTTTTGCAATCCAAGTTCATATGCTTCCAGCGCAGCTCGAAAGTCTCGCTACGGCGGATACCTGTCTCAGCCGCCAGTTGGATGATGGGGTTATCCATGGATTGTGATACATCAGCACAGGTGCCGTGAGCACGTCGCTCACGAAGCTCTAAAGCGCCGAGAATATCGCCAACGGATGACGCTTAAGCGCTTCCAGACGTTTGATTTCCGAGTATGCGCCTCTACGCTTCGGAGCAATTTCGGAGATGTAGCGATCAATGAATTGATGAAAGGCGGTGCGTTCAGCCTCGACGCGAGAGACAAAGATGCCCCGGTCGATTTCGCTTTCGATCATGCGCGCCCAGGCTTGGGCATCGGACTTGGTTTCGAAGGTTTTTCGCTGGGCTGGATAGCCCTTACGGCGAATTTGAGCTTCCCACTGTCTTTATCAACGGCTGGGCCGCGATTCCTGATTGTTGCCATTTCGACCATTCCCGCCACACTTGAGTGTGGCAAATTTGTGGCAAAAACGACTTCAGGACTCGGACAGGTTTCTGTCAGGAGCGCTATGCCCTTGTAATACAAGGGATAGAAGATGGTGCACCAGGCGGGATTCGAACCCACGACCCCTGCCTTCGGAGGGCAGTACTCTATCCAGCTGAGCTACTGGTGCAACGCGGGCGCCATGATACTCATCTGATGGGCGGGCGTCCATGCTGGCGAGCGGCTGTTGTCGATTTCGCACGCTTTACCTATCCCGCGCCTGCAAACCAGACAAAACCTCCATTCCCACCTCAACACCCGTTCTTTTTTTCGAACAGGCTATTGTCCTTTAACCCCGCAGTCCCTAGGATTCGTTTGAGATTTCAAACGCTCTTGTTCGGTCTTCGCGCTTTTTATACGCCGCGCATCGCTCAGGCCGATGGAATGTTTTCCCGGCGATGACTTCCAATTGGGGTGCATCGATATTCATTTTTTCGCTCCGCCC
This sequence comes from Pseudomonas sp. AC016, assembly GCF_979253365.1. Taxonomy (NCBI): domain Bacteria; kingdom Pseudomonadati; phylum Pseudomonadota; class Gammaproteobacteria; order Pseudomonadales; family Pseudomonadaceae; genus Pseudomonas; species Pseudomonas sp. AC016. Next base: position 2,891,089 of record NZ_CEEDCC010000001.1, on the reverse strand, counting down.
TTGTGCGGTGCTGTTTAGGAGGCCGACATGCAGCTCAAAGATTCCAAACTGTTCCGCCAGCAAGCCTACATCAACGGCCAGTGGCTGGATGCGGACGGTGGTCAGTCGATCAAGGTCAATAACCCTGCAACCAACGAGATTCTCGGGACTGTGCCAAAAATGGGCGCGGCCGAGACGCGTCGTGCGATTGAAGCGGCTGACAAGGCGTTGCCGGCCTGGCGTGCGTTGACCGCCAAGGAGCGGGGCAATAAGTTGCGTCGCTGGTTCGAGCTGATGATCGAGAACCAGGACGACCTGGGTCTGTTGATGACGCTGGAGCAGGGCAAGCCGCTGGCCGAGGCCAAGGGCGAGATTGCGTATGCCGCTTCCTTTATTGAGTGGTTCGCGGAAGAGGCCAAGCGCGTCTATGGCGATGTGATTCCCGGTCACCAGCCGGACAAGCGTCTGATCGTGCTCAAGCAGCCGATTGGTGTGACGGCTGCGATTACGCCGTGGAACTTCCCGGCCGCGATGATCACCCGTAAAGCCGGTCCTGCGCTGGCGGCGGGTTGCACCATGGTGCTCAAGCCTGCTTCGCAGACGCCTTACTCGGCACTGGCGCTGGCTGAACTGGCCGAGCGTGCGGGTATTCCGGCGGGCGTGTTCAGTGTGGTGACGGGCAGCGCGGGCGATATCGGCAGCGAGCTGACCGGTAACCCGATCGTGCGCAAGCTGTCCTTCACGGGCTCGACCGACATTGGTCGTCAGCTGATGGCCGAATGCGCCAAGGACATCAAGAAAGTCTCGCTGGAACTGGGCGGCAATGCGCCGTTCATCGTGTTCGACGATGCCGACCTGGATAAGGCGGTTGAAGGCGCGATGATCTCCAAGTACCGCAACAACGGTCAGACCTGCGTCTGCGCCAACCGCATCTATGTGCAGGACGCGGTGTACGACGCGTTCGCCGAGAAGCTCAAGGTTGCCGTGGGCAAGCTCAAGATCGGTAACGGTCTGGAAGAGGGCATCACCACCGGTCCGCTGATCGACGACAAGGCTGTGGCCAAGGTCAAGGAACACATTGCCGATGCCGTGAGCAAGGGCGCCAAGGTGCTGTCGGGTGGCAACAGCATGGAAGGCTCGTTTTTCGAGCCGACTATTCTGGTCAATGTGTCGAAAGATGCCGCCGTCGCGAAGGAAGAAACCTTCGGCCCGCTGGCACCGCTGTTCCGCTTCAAGGATGAAGCCGAAGTGATCGAGATGGCCAACGACACCGAGTTCGGTCTGGCGTCGTACTTCTATGCTCAGAACATGAGCCGCGTGTTCCGTGTGGCCGAGGCGCTGGAGTACGGCATGGTGGGTATCAACACCGGCCTGATCTCCAACGAGCTGGCACCGTTCGGCGGCATCAAGTCCTCGGGCCTGGGCCGTGAAGGCTCCAAGTACGGCATCGAAGATTATCTGGAAATCAAATACCTCTGCCTGTCGGTCTGATCCAGACTGCGCAACCAGAGTTATTGCAGCCGATGGCGCGCGAGAGCGACGTGTCATCGGCTTTTGCTGCACCCGAAACTTATTGGTGGCCTGAAGGCTGCGACAGTCGATCATCGTATGCTGTTGCAACTGATCCAGCCCGCTTGATCCTTGAGCTACGCCGACCGATGAGCGGCGAATGAGGAATACATGAGCAAGACAAACGACTCCCTGATGCAACGCCGCCATGCTGCCGTCCCGCGCGGCGTGGGTCAGATTCACCCGATCTTCGCTGCTTCGGCGAAGAACGCCACCGTTACCGACGTTGAAGGTCGTGAGTTCATCGACTTCGCGGGCGGCATTGCGGTGCTGAACACCGGTCACCTGCACCCGAAAATCGTTGCGGCTGTGCAGGAACAGCTGACCAAGCTGACGCACACCTGCTTCCAGGTGCTGGCTTACGAGCCGTATGTCGAGCTGTGCGAGAAGATCAACGCCAAGGTGCCGGGTGATTTCGAGAAGAAAACCCTGCTGGTCACCACCGGTTCCGAAGCGGTCGAAAACGCCGTCAAGATTGCCCGCGCTGCCACGGGTCGTGCTGGCGTGATCGCGTTCACCGGTGCTTACCACGGCCGCACCATGATGACCCTGGGTCTGACTGGCAAGGTCGTACCGTACTCGGCCGGCATGGGCCTGATGCCCGGCGGTATCTTCCGCGCGTTGTACCCGTGCGAGCTGCATGGCGTGAGCGTTGACGATTCCATCGCCAGCATCGAGCGCATCTTCAAGAACGACGCTGAGCCGAAAGACATTGCCGCCATCATCATCGAGCCTGTGCAGGGCGAAGGTGGTTTCTATGTGGCGCCGAAGGCTTTCATGCTGCGTCTGCGCGAGCTGTGCGACAAGCACGGCATTCTGCTGATCGCTGACGAAGTGCAGACGGGTGCTGGCCGTACCGGCACTTTCTTCGCCATGGAACAGATGGGCGTTGCTGCTGATCTGACCACTTTCGCCAAGTCCATTGCAGGCGGCTTCCCGCTGGCGGGCGTGTGCGGCAAGGCCGAGTACATGGATGCCATCGCGCCCGGCGGTCTGGGCGGCACTTACGCCGGTAGTCCGGTCGCCTGTGCGGCGGCGCTGGCGGTGCTGGATATCTTCGAAGAAGAGAACCTGCTGGAGCGTTGCAAGTCGGTCGGCGAGCGTCTGGTCACTGGCCTGAAAGCCATCCAGGCCAAGCACCCGGTCATCGGCGAAGTCCGTGCGCTGGGCGCGATGATCGCGCTGGAGCTGTTCGAAGACGGCGACTCGCACAAGCCGAACGCGGCGGCCGTGGCTCAGGTTGTGGCCAAGGCGCGTGACAAGGGCCTGATCCTTCTGTCGTGCGGCACCTACGGCAACGTGCTGCGCGTGCTGGTCCCGCTGACTGCCGAAGACGAACTGCTGACCAAAGGTCTGGCCATTCTCGAAGAGTGTTTCGCTGAAATTGCCTGATCCACTGTGCGGTCACGGATTGGTTGATTTGTGACCAAACAGACAAAAAAAGCCCGTTTCGACGGGTTTTTTTTGGTCTGAACGAAGGTATTTCACTGTTTTGGCTATATCCGGGCGAAGGCTTTGGCTAAGGTGAACGCATCGATGTCGGAGAGTCCTGATGACTGCTGTAGTTTTACCCGCGGTACCTCGCGTATTGATTGCTGAGTCTGATCCGTGGGTTCGCGAAACACTCAGCGAGCTGGTACTGAGTGTGCGTGGCGATATCGAACTGGAGATGTGCACCGACGGCAGGCAAGCCATCGAATGGATGAAGAAACACCTGCCGGATCTCGTCATCGCTGCGCGTGAACTGCCCGCCATCGATGGACTGAGCCTGTTGCGCGGCATTCGTAACCTGCGTCGTCAGCCGCCGATCCCGTTCATCCTGATCAGCAACCGCAGTGATGCGGCCAGCGTGCGTGAAGTCCTGCCGCTCGCGCCAACGGCTTATCTGACCAAACCCATCGATACCGTTGGCCTGAAGCAGCGTCTGGAAGAACTGTTGCTGGGACGTCGTGCGGCTGCACCGGGCGACATGCCTGCGCTGACGCCAGGCCTGACATTGATGAAGTTTCTGGAAAAGCGTCGCGACGTGGCTGATGGTGCGCCGCTGTTCGTTGACGTGCCCAATGCGATTCAACTGAGCCAGGGGGCGAGCGGTCTTGATGCAACGCTGCTGGAGCAGGAGTTGCGCAACGATCCGCACATTACGGCTGTGCTCATTGCGGCCGCGAACACGGCGGCTCAGCATTTGGGAAAGCCTGTGCAGACCCTGGGCGGCGCGATGGCGGTACTCGGCGCGCCGCAAACGGCGGCTATCGCATCGGGTCTGGCCAAAAAACGTATGGCGGTGCTGACCAGCGATGCGCTGTTGGCCAAGGCCAGTCAGTTCTGGACCCTGTCGCAACGCACAGCGGATTACGCTCGGATTCTGGGCGGCATGCTGGAGCTGGATGTCGAGCGCTGTTTCTGCGCCGGGATGCTGCAATCGCTGGGCGATCTGGCGGTGCTGGGCTGTCTGCAGGAATGGCTGCTGGCGGGCGGTGAGCTGAATGAACAGGCCATCGATCAGGCGCTGGAGCAATATTCGGCATCTTTTGGTTCTGCACTGCGCACCCGCTGGCGTCTGCCGCTGGAACTGCGCGAGCTGATCGCGGCGGTCTATCAGTACAACACCGGCATCTACAAGCGCGAGGTGCTGGCAATGAACCTCGCAGGGCAGATGGCGCAGTTGGGCGAGGAAGAAAGCGTCACCCAGCTGCTCAAGACCAAGTCGGCCAAGCTGTTGAAGCTGAGCGTTGGGGATCTGCAGCGTTTGCGTAAGAAACTGACGGGCGTGACCGATCCGAGTCTGCTGGCACCTTTGGTGGTGGAGCCTGAGGAGGGTGAGGAAGAGGGCATTGAGTACGACGGGCCTGATCTTCTGGACCTGACACCTGAACCGCCAGCGGCTGAAGAGCCGGAGGCTGAGTCCGAACCGACGATCGAGGATGTGCCGAAGGGCTAGTGCGCGTGGCGTGTGCTCTGTTTCCAGACAGCAGGTCTTGCCGAGTGAACGCGTTTTTGCACGAGGTTCCACCACGCAACCTGGGGCCGCTACGCAGCCCATCGCTGCCGTCGTAACCTCCGAGAGCTCCCACGGCCTCCGGGCAGAAGCAGGTTTCAGCAAATTACAAAGTGTTTGATAAGAGGCGGCTAGTCCGCAATTTGGTTTCCCACGCTACCCATGAGTGGCTGACCTGACGCCATCGCCGGCAAGCCGCCTCCCGCAGTCCCTATCACCGCGAAGATTCAAGCTGTTGTCAGCCAGACCCGTCAGCAAAGGAACCATCTGATGCCTACCCTCGACCTGCAGCATCTCTACAACAAAGCCTGGCTGTTCGCCTCCCACGCTCATGTTGGGCAGACGATGACCAGCTCGGATCTGCCTTACACCACCCACGTGGCGATGGTCGCCAATGAGTTGATCTTCGCCCATCGCGAGGAGCCCGTCGGTGCATTCGAGATTGCCCTGCCTGCCGCGCTGTTGCATGACGTGGTGGAGGACACCGATGTGACGACGACGCAGTTGCAGGAGGCGTTTGGCGCAGAGGTCGCATCGACCGTTGCGTGCCTGAGCAAGAACCTGATCGTGCCGTTTTCCGAGGAGCGTTACTTTCAGGGTATCGCCGAACACTCCCGTGAAGCGGCGGCGGTCAAGCTGTGCGACCGCATCACCAATCTGCAGTCAGCGCCTGCCAAATGGACATACGCCAAGCGGGCGTCCTATCTGGTCGAGTCCGAGCAGATCCTGAAGGCGCTGGGTCACGCGAACGGTTACCTCAGGCAGCGGCTCAGCGACACCATGGTGCGTTATCAGGCGCTGTATGTGGATGGCTTTGAGGCTGTGTGACGACCAAAATCGGGCTGCATGCCGAAGCGGAGCATCGGCACGATCAGATCACGCACGCAGCCTCAATGATTGATGATCGTGCCCATCGCTCCGCGTGGGCATGCATCCCGTGACGCTCCGCGTCACAAATGGCACAGACTGAGGATTTAGTCAGCCGAGCGCATGACGTGTAAAACGCTGGAGCTTGGGCACACATCTGCGCCACATTCGAGAGCGGACGCGGAGCGTCCTGGGAGGCATTCCCACGCAGAGCGTAGGAACGATCATCATCGTATTCCTCCAAGAGGACTTGTGTATAACGATGAGCGCGCAGCATCGGCACGATCAGATCACGCATGCAGCCTCAATGACTGTGACTGCGCCCCACATGCGAGGGCTCGCCTTCGGGTGAGGCGACGGCGCCGGTCACTTCCAGTCTTTCCAGAATCGCGCAGTGATCAGTCTCGCCGCTGCCGCAACGTTGGCGCAGGTCGAGCAGTTGTTGCTGCAGTGCCTGAAGGCTGGCGACGCGGGCGTTGACGTGTTCGATGTGCTCGTCGATCAGCGCATTGACGCTTTCGCATTGATCCTGCGGACTGTCGCGCAGACTCAGCAGACTGCGAATCTCTTCCAGCGTCATGTCCAGGCTGCGGCAGTTGCGGATGAACGACAGCCGCTCCACATGGGCCTGGGTGTACAGCCGGTAGTTGCCATCGCTGCGTGCGGGCGCGGGCAGCAGGCCTTCGCGTTCGTAATAACGGACCGTTTCGACCTGCGTATCCGTCAACTTTGCCAGTTCACCGATCTTCATGGGCTGCCTCTCGTTTTTAGCGCTTGACCCTATAGTGGCTACAGGGTGTTCACTTGGCAACAAGCAGAATCCAGGAGCGCGCCAAATGGGCCCGATCAGCAAAGTTACCCCGACACACGGTCATGACGAGCACGAAGAAGTGCACGCAGAGCACGCGCATTCGTGCTGTTCCAGCAAGGCAGCGCCTGCCGTTGTGACGCTCGATAACGCCTCGTCAGCCGATGCGCGTTTGAGCAGTTTCCGTATCGAGGCGATGGACTGCCCGACCGAGCAGACTCTGATCCAGAACAAGCTGGGCAAGCTGGCAGGCGTGCAGAAACTGGAATTCAACCTGATCAATCGCATCCTCGGCGTCTGGCATGACCTGCCGTCGACCGATCCGATCCGCGACGCCATCGGTTCGCTGGGCATGCAAGCCGATCTGATCGAAGAGGGCGCCGATTCAAACGTCGCCGCTGCACCTGCGCCGAAAAAACACTGGTGGCCGCTGGCGCTGTCCGGCGTCGCTGCGTTGGCTGCGGAAGTGGTGCACTTTGCTTCGCTGGGCCCGACTTGGGTCGTCGCGCTGCTGGCGCTGGTGTCGATCTTCAGTTGTGGCCTCACCACCTACAAGAAAGGCTGGATTGCGCTCAAGAACTTCAACCTGAACATCAATGCGTTGATGAGCATCGCCGTGACCGGCGCTGTGCTGATCGGCCAATGGCCTGAAGCTGCGATGGTGATGTTCCTGTTTACCGTGGCCGAGCTCATTGAAGCCAAGTCGCTGGACCGTGCACGCAATGCGATCAGCGGCCTGATGCAGTTGACGCCGGAGCTGGCAACGGTTCGTCAGGCGGACGGAAGCTGGCTTGAAATGGATGCCAAAACGGTCGAACTGGAAGCTATCGTGCGTGTAAAGCCGGGCGAGCGTATCGCGCTGGACGGTGAAGTCGTGTCCGGGCAATCGACCATTGATCAGGCCTCGATTACCGGCGAAAGCCTGCCGGTCGAGAAGGCGGTCGGCGACAAGGTGTTTGCGGGCACCATCAATCAGGCGGGCTCGCTGGAGTACCGCGTTACGGCTGCGGCGAACAACTCGACGCTGGCGCGGATCATCCACGCAGTAGAAGCCGCTCAGGGTTCGCGTGCACCGACCCAGCGCTTCGTTGACAGCTTCTCGCGCATCTACACGCCGGTGGTGTTTGTCGTGGCATTGGCGGTTGCGCTGGTGGCTCCACTGTTTTTCGGCGGCGCGTGGTTCGACTGGATCTACCGCGCGCTGGTGCTGCTGGTTGTAGCGTGCCCGTGTGCGCTGGTGATCTCTACGCCTGTGACTATCGTCAGTGGCTTGGCGGCTGCGGCGCGCAAGGGGATTTTGATCAAGGGCGGCGTGTACCTGGAAATGGGCGAGAAGCTGGATTACCTGGCCCTCGACAAGACCGGCACCCTGACGCATGGCAAGCCGGTGCAGACCGACTACGTGGCGTTGCAGGCTGATGCAGCCGACACCGCGCCTGCCATCGCCGCCAGCCTTGCGGGCCGCTCGGATCACCCGGTTTCCCAGGCCATTGCCAAGGCGGCCGAAGCGGGCGCTGCTGTGCATGAGGTGGTGAATTTCGAAGCGCTGGGCGGGCGCGGCGTGAAGGGCGAGATCAATGGTCGCCTGTACCACTTGGGCAATCATCGTCTGGTGGAAGAACTGGGGCTGTGCTCGCCTGAGCTGGAAGCACGTCTGGACGCACTGGAAATACAGGGCAAGAGCGTGGTGCTGCTGCTCGACTCAACCGGTCCGCTGGCGCTGTTTGCGGTTGCCGACACGGTCAAGGAAACCAGTCGTCAGGCCATCGCCGAGTTGCATGAGCTGGGTATCAAGACGCTGATGCTGACCGGCGACAACCCGCATACCGCCAAGGCGATTGCCGATCAGGTGGGTATCGATCAGGCGCAGGGCAACCTGCTTCCTGCGGACAAACTGGCTGCGATTGAAGGGCTGTATGCGCAGAACCATCGCGTCGGGATGGTCGGCGACGGCATCAACGATGCGCCTGCGCTGGCACGTTCCGAGATCGGTTTTGCGATGGCGGCGGCGGGGACTGATACGGCGATCGAGACGGCGGATGTTGCGCTGATGGACGACGATCTGCGCAAGATTCCGGCGTTCATCCGCCTGTCGCGCAGGACCTCGGCAGTGCTCAAACAGAACATTGTGCTGGCGATTGTCACCAAGGTGCTGTTCATCGGCATCACCTTCGCCGGACTGGCGACCATGTGGATGGCGGTGTTTGCTGACATGGGCGTGAGTTTGCTGGTGGTGTTCAACGGGTTGCGGTTGCTCAAGAAGTGAGCAGTCTTTGAACCTGATCATGCCCATGCCCGGCGTCACATTCGAGAGCGGACGCGGAGCGTCCTGAGAGGCATTCCCACGCGGAGCGTAGGAACGATCATTACGCGATATTGATCGTGCCCATGCTCTGCGTCACGTTCGAGAGCGGACGCGGAGCGTCCTGGGAGGCATTCCCACGCGGAGCGTAGGAACGATCATTACGCGAGAGTAATCGTGCCCATGCTCTGCGCGACGTTCGAGAGCGGACGCGGAGCGTCCTGGGAGGCATTCCCACGCGGAGCGTAGGAACGATCGTTGCGACAGTGATCGTGCCCATGCTCTGCGTCACACCGCGGAGCGAGTGCTCTACCGACCAAACCGCTCCTGTCCCCAGGCGATGAGTGTTTCGAGCAGTGGCCTGAGGACGTTGCGGGTCGGTTCGGCCAGGTCCGGGCGGTAGTGGAAGGGGGCGAATTCTTCCATGTAGGTGCTTTGCGCCAGTTCCAGCTGCACGGCGTGGATGTTGTTCGCCGGGTCGCCGTAATGGCGGGTGATGTGGCCGCCCTTGAAGCGGCCGTTCAGCACGTGGCTGTAATCCTTGGCAGATGCACAGACCTGTTCCAGCCTGCTGGCCAGTTCCGCGTCGCAGCTGGTGCCGTTGAAGGTGCCGAGGTTGAAGTCCGGCAGACGGCCATCGAACAGGTGCGGGACGTGGCCACGAATCGAGTGTGCATCGAACAGCAGCGCGTAGCCGAACTCGTCGCGCAACCGTTTGAGCTCCTGCTCCAGCGTCTGGTGATACGGCGTCCAGATCTGCTCCAGATACTGTGCGCGTTCTTCAGCCCCTGGTGCCCGGCCTTCCTTGAACAGCGGCACGCCGTCGAACAGGATCGATGGAAACAGCCCCGTGGTCGCACCGGCATACATTGGTTTGTCGTCAGACGGACGATTCAGGTCGATGACGAATCGCGAATACTCGGCCGCCAGGGTGCTGGCGCCCAGTTCGGCAGCGAAGTCGTACAGACGCGGAATGTGCCAGTCGGTGTCGGGCAGGCTCAGCGCTTCGTCCACCAGCCCGGCTTCCACCGCAGGCGTGAGCTTGAGGCCCGCGTGTGGCATGCTGATCAGCAGCGGAAGTCGGCCGCGAGTGAATGTCAGAACGTTGTCCACAATCTTCTCCTTTAAACCAGTGATTCGACGCCATGACGCACGACGCGTTTGTCCAGATCGCCGCCCAGCCAGTACGCCAGATCAGCCGGTCGCTCGATGTCCCAGGCGACGAAATCTGCCGTCTTGCCGACCTCCAGCGAGCCGTGTGTATCGCCCATGCCCAGCGCCTTGGCGGCGTTGAGTGTGACGCCTGCCAGTGCTTCTTCAGGTGTCATGCGGAACAGCGTGCAGGCCATGTTGAGCATCAGGCGCAGCGACAGGCCGGGCGAGGTGCCAGGGTTCATGTCGGTGGAAATCGCAATGGGCACGCCATGTTTGCGCAGCGCATCCATGGGCGGCAGTTGCGTCTCGCGCAGGAAGTAGTAAGCGCCCGGCAGCAGCACGGCGACCGTCCCCGACGCGGCCATGGCGATGACGTCGTCTTCGGTCATGAACTCCAGATGGTCCGCCGACAGGGCCTTGTAGCGCGCCGCCAGACTTGAACCGCCCAGCGACGAGAGCTGTTCGGCGTGCAGCTTCACCGGCAGGCCGAGCTGGCCTGCGGTGATGAACACCTGCTCGACCTGCGCCGGGGAAAACGCCAGGTACTCACAGAACGCGTCCACGGCATCCACCAGCCCTTCGGCGGCCAGCGCCGGGAGCATTTCGTTGCAGATGTGGTGGATGTAGTCGTCGGCGCGGTTGGCGTATTCAGGCGGCAGCGCGTGGGCGGCCAGGCAGGTGCTGCGCACTGTGACCGGCTGGGTGTTGCCGAGGCGACGAATCACGCGCAGCAATTTGCGTTCGTTTTCCAGATCCAGCCCGTAGCCGGACTTCATCTCGACAGTGGTCACGCCATCCTTGAGCAGATGCCGCAAGCGACGTTCTGCGCTGATGTACAGCTCGTCTTCGGTCGCGGCACGGGTAGCCCGTACGGTGCTGGCGATGCCACCGCCTGCGGCTGCGATGTCGGCGTAGCTCACGCCTTGCAGCCGCTGCTCGAATTCGCCGCTGCGGTTGCCGCCGAACACGGTGTGTGTGTGACAGTCGATCAGACCGGGCGTGACCCACGCTCCGCCCAGATCGACGCAACTCTCAGCGTCCTGTTCCGCCAGTTGATCCAGAGGCCCGATCCATTCGATGTACGCTCCGGAAGTCACGATGGCGGCATCCTCGATGATCGAGTACGTGCCGTGTGCCATGGTTGCGATGTGACAGTTCTTCCAGAGCGTTTTCATCCGGGGCCTCCTCAGGCTAGGGGACAGATTTCAGCGATTTGGGTTTCACCCATAGACGGTAGGCGATGACCAGCAGCACGATCCAGACCGCGCCGACGATCAGCGCGGCGCGGTTGTCCGGGAAGTACCCCAGCACGCCGAAGATAAACAGCATGAAGACGATGGCGGCGGCTGGCGCATACGGCCAGAACGGCACCGGGAATTTCAGCTCGGCGACTTCTTCGGCGCTCATGGCGCGGCGCATCGCGACCTGGGTCAACAGGATCATCAGCCAGACCCAGACGGTGGCGAAGGTGGCCAGCGAGGCGATCAGCAGGAACACGTCTTTGGGGATCAGGTAGTTGAGCACCACACCGCCCAGCAGTGTCACGCCCATGACCACGACAGTCATCCACGGCACGCCTTGCCGTGACAGGTGGGCAAAACTGGCCGGTGCCTGACCGTCGCGCGCCAGCCCGTACATCATGCGGCCTGCGCCGAAGATGTCGCTGTTGATGGCTGACACGGCAGCGGAAATCACCACGATGTTGAGAATGGTGGCGGCCGACGCGATGCCCAGATTGTCGAAAATCTGCACGAACGGGCTGCCCTGCGTGCCGATCTGTGGCCATGGATAAATGGACATCAGCACGAACAGCGTCAGTACGTAGAACAGCAGGATGCGCAGCGGCACGGCATTGATCGCACTCGGCAGCGAGCGTTGCGGATCCTTGGCTTCACCGGCGGTAATCCCGATGACCTCGATGCCGCCGAAGGCAAACATCACCACGGCAAACGAGGCGATCAGACCCGCGACGCCGTTGGGCATGAAACCGCCATGCGCCCACAGGTTGGCGATGCCGATCTCCGTGCCTGTGGTCGAGCTGCCGATGCCGAACAGCATGATGCCGAAGCCCGCCAGAATCATTGCGATGATCGCGCCGACCTTGAGCAGCGACAGCCAGAATTCGGTTTCGCCAAAGACTTTCACGTTGCACAGGTTCAGCGCAGCAATCAGGAACACGATGCCCAGCACCCAGATCCAGCGCGGCACTTCCGGGAACCAGAAGCCCATGTAGATCCCGAATGCGGTGACGTCGGCGAGGCAGACGATGATCATCTCGAACGCGTAGGTCCAGCCCAGTACGAAGCCTGCCAGCGGGCCCAGATAGCGTGTGGCGTAGTGGCTGAACGAACCGGCCACCGGATGGTGCACGGCCATTTCGCCCAGCGCACGCATGACCATGAATACCGCCGCGCCGCCGATCAGATAGGCCAGCAATACGGCGGGGCCTGCCTGTTGAATTGCCGAGGCCGAGCCGTAGAACAACCCTGTGCCGATGGCAGAGCCCAGGGCCATGAAGCGAATGTGGCGGGCTGATAACCCGCGTTTCAAACCATCTCGTGACGTCATTTCAGGTCCATTTCATTACTGGTATGGCTATAGCTGCGAGAACGCCTGCATTCGGCTTCCCGCAGCGATTGACCATGGCGAGCCCTGCCAGGCTCGCGGTGCATCACAGACTCGGTAGCAGACGTGCAGGAACCAAAGGGTTCAGGCAAGTGGAGGACAACAGCTGGCTGGCAGCTTCGATGTCCGGTGCGAAAAAGCGGTCTTTGTCGTAGGACGGGACCTTGCTGCGCAGCAGGGCACGGGCCTGCTCCAGTTTCGGAGAGGTTTTCAGTCCATTGCGCAGGTCCAGACCCTGACACGCAGCCAGCCATTCTACGGCAAGAATCCCGCGAACGTTTTCTGCCATTTCCCATAACCGCTTGCCGGCGGCTGGCGCCATCGACACATGGTCTTCCTGGTTGGCCGACGTCGGCAGGCTGTCCACGCTGTGCGGGTGGGCCAGCGCCTTGTTTTCGCTGGCCAGCGCGGCGGCAGTGACTTGGGCGATCATGAAGCCGGAATTGACCCCGCCGTTGGCCACCAGGAACGGCGGCAGTTGCGACATGTGCTTGTCCATCATCAACGAAATGCGGCGCTCGCTGAGCGAGCCGATTTCGGCGATGGCCAGCGCCAGGTTGTCTGCCGCCATGGCGACCGGCTCGGCGTGGAAGTTGCCGCCGGAGATCACATCATTCTCGGCAGCGAACACCAGCGGGTTGTCGGACACGGCGTTGGCTTCGATTTCCAGCACTTCGGCAGCCTGACGCAGCTGAGTCAGGCAGGCGCCCATGACCTGGGGCTGGCAGCGCAGCGAGTAGGGGTCCTGAACCTTGTCGCAGTTGCGGTGCGACTCGGACACTTCGCTGCTTTCACCCAGCAGGTCGCGGTAGCAGGCGGCAGAATCGATCTGTCCGCGCTGGCCACGTGCGGCATGAATGCGTGCGTCGAATGGCGAGCGCGAACCCAGCACCGCCTCAACCGTGAGCGAGCCGCAAGTCAGGGCGGCGGCGAACAGGTCTTCGCCTTCGAACAGGCCGCGCAACGCGTAGGCGGTCGAAACCTGCGTGCCGTTGAGCAGCGCCAGACCTTCCTTGGCGGCCAGGGTCAGCGGCGTCAGGCCTGCGACTTTCAGGGCATCGGCTGCATTGAGCCATTCGCCCTTGTAGCGCGCCTTGCCTTCACCCAGCAGCACCAGCGACATGTGCGCCAGCGGCGCGAGGTCGCCGGAGGCACCCACCGAACCCTTGAGCGGAATGTGCGGATAGACCTCGGCATTGATCAGCGCAATCAGCGCGTCGATGACCACCCGACGAATCCCCGAAAAGCCCCGGCTCAGGCTGTTGACCTTGAGCACCATGATCACCCGCACCAGTTCATCACTGATCGGCTGGCCGACACCGGCGGCATGGGACAGCACCAGCGAGCGCTGCAGATTCTCCAGGTCTTCGCTGGCGATGCGCGTCGAGGCCAGCAAGCCGAAACCGGTGTTGATGCCGTAAGCGGTGCGGTTCTCGGCGAGGATGCGCTCGACGCACGCCACGCTGTCGTCGATCTGCTGGTCTGCGCTGGCATCGAGCGTCAGGGTCACAGGCTGCTGATAAATGGCGCGCAATTGTGCCAGGGTCAGTTGGCCGGGAATCAGGTTGAAAGCGTGGGCAGATGGGGTGGTCACGATGCAGCTACTCCTTGATTGATGTCGGGCGTGCGCGTTTCTTGAACGCGCCGCCGTCGGCCCTGCGTGGATAACGCCGGGCCTTGACCGCTTTTTATTGGGTTGCCGCGTGTTCGCGGCAGCGCTGGAAAATCCTTTCCAGCGTCTGTTGTTCGTTGATCAGTGCTGCGCTGCTGGCGATGTCCGGCGCCAGCCAGCGGTCTTCGTCATAGGCGGGAACCCGCTCGCGTAACAGTTGCCAGGCGATGTTCGTCCCGACGCCGAAGCGCTGGGCCTTGAGGAATTCGAAGGCCTGCGCCGCGAGCAGGTATTCGATGGCCAGAATCTGCGTCGCATTGCCCAGCACCTTGTGCAGCTTCAGTGCGGCGCTGGTGCCCAGGCTCAGGTGATCTTCCTGCAGGCCGGACGTGACGTAGTTATCCACAACCGCCGGTTGCGCCATCTGACGGTTTTCCGCGCACAGCGAGGCGGCGACGTACTGGACGATCATCATTCCCGAGTTGACGCCCGGCTGGCTGACCAGAAACGCGGGCAGGCCGCTGACCATCGGGTTGATCAGGCGGTCCAGACGACGCTCGGCAATCGAGCCCAGTTCGGCGACAGCCATGCACAAAAGGTCCGCCGCCATCGCCACGGACTGACCGTGCGGATTGGCCTGGGACACCACGCGATAGGCGTCGGGCGTGCCGAGCAGCAGCGGGTTGTCGGTGACCGAATTGAGTTCGGTCTCGATCTGGCGAATGGCATGTGCCAGTTGATCGCGGGTGGCGCCATGCACTTGCGGAATCGAACGGATGCTCAGCGCATCCTGAGTGCGAATACCCTGACTGCTGGCGAGCACTTCGCTGCCTGCCAACAGGCTGCGCAGGTTGCTGCCGACTATCTGCATGCCGGGATGTGGCTTGAGGGCGAGGATGGTTTCATCGAAGGCGTCCAACTGACCGCGCAGCGCTTCGAAGGTCATGGCACCGATCACGTCGGCCCACTGGGTCAGGCGTTCGGCGTCGGCGATAGCCAGACAGCTCAGGCCGGTCATGCAGGGCGTGCCGTTGACCAGGCACAAGCCGTCCTTCGCGCCCAGCGTCACGGGTTTGAGACCTTCCTCATCCAGCGCCTGCTGTGCCGAGACGATCTGCCCGCGATAGCTGACCTGACCGACGCCCAGCAATGCGACGCCGACGTGCGCCATGTGGGTCAAGTAACCGACCGAGCCCTGCGCCGGGACCTGTGGCGTGATGCCGCGATTGAGCAGGGCCAGCAGCGCTTCGACCACTTGCCGATGAATGCCGGATTTGCCCTGGCTGTAATTGAGCAGGGCGGCGCAGATGATCGCGCGGGTCTGCTCGTCGGCCAGCGGTGCGCCGACGCCACAGGCATGGCTGAGCAGGGTGTTGCGCGACAGACGACTGAGCTGTTCGACTTCCAGCGAGACATTGCACAGCGCGCCCAGGCCGGTGTTCACGCCATAGGCGCGCTCGCCGCTGGCGACGATCTGCCGGACGATGGCCTGGGCGTTGTCGATCCTCGCCCACGCGGCGTCGGACAGCACCAGTTGCGCGCCATGCCGGGCGACGGCCACCACATCCTGCCAGCGCGCCGGGGCGTCGCCGATGACGATCTGTTCTGCTCGCGACATCTGCAACGGTCCTTAAAGAGTGGCCACGCGGCGCTGAACGAAACGGTCCACGTAATCGTCAGCGGGCGAGTGAAGGATTTCTTTCGGCGTGCCGACCTGAATCAGCCGCCCGTCCTTGAGAATCGCAATCCGGTTACCGATGCGCACCGCTTCGTCCAGATCGTGGGTAATGAACACAATGGTCTTGTGCAGCTTGGCCTGCAGTTCCAGCAACTGGTCCTGCATTTCGGCGCGGATCAGCGGGTCGAGGGCGCTGAACGCTTCGTCCATCAGGATGATGTCGGTGTCGGCCGCCAACGCGCGGGCCAGACCGACCCGCTGGCGCATGCCGCCGGACAGCTGATGTGGGTACTTGTTTTCGTAGCCGCTCAGGCCGACCGTGGTGATCCAGTGCCGGGCGCGCTCATCACACAGCGCCTTGGTCTCGCCGCGTACTTTCAGGCCGTAGGCCACGTTGGCCAGCACGGCCTTGTGCGGCAACAGGCCGAAGCTCTGGAACACCATGCTGATCTTGTGTCGGCGAAACTGGCGCAACGCTTCCATGTCGTAGCGCAGGATGTCCTCGCCATCGACCAGAATCTCACCGCTGGTAGGATCGATCAGCCGGTTGAAGTGGCGCACCAGCGTGGATTTGCCCGATCCGGACAGGCCCATGATGACGAAGATCTCGCCACTGGCAATCGACAGCGACAGGTCGTTCACGCCGACGACGCAGCCGGTTTTGGCCAGTACCTGATCCTTGCTCTGATTCTGCTGGACCATCGCCAGCGCTTCCTTTTCGCGGCTGCCGAAAATCTTGAACACATTGCGTACGACGATCTTGTTCTGTTCCGCACTCATCATTTCTGCGCCTCATGCCGTGGGCGGCCGTAGGCCTGCGTGATGCGGTCGATCACGACCGCCAGAATGACGATGGCCAGTCCCGCTTCCAGTCCACGTCCAACGTTCAGCGTCTGAATGCCGACGAGTACGTCTTCGCCCAGACCACGAGCGCCGATCATCGAGGCAATCACCACCATCGACAGCGCCATCATGGTGGTCTGGTTGATCCCGGCCATGATGCTGGGCATTGCCAGCGGCAGTTGCACGCCGAACAGTTGCTGCCAGCGGTTGGCACCGAACGCGTTGATGGCTTCCATGACTTCGCCATCGACCTGACGAATGCCCAGATCGGTCAGGCGGATCAGCGGTGGAGCGGCGTAGATCACGGTGGCGAAGATCGCCGGGACCTTGCCCAGACCGAACAGCATCAGCACCGGAATCAGGTAAACGAAGCTGGGCATGGTCTGCATGATGTCCAGCAGTGGCATCAGCACCGAGCGCAGACGATTGCTGCGCGCCGAGAGAATCCCCAGCGGGATGCCGATCAGCACGGCGATGATCGTGGCGACCAGCATCAGCGCCAGGGTCTGCATCAGTTTGTCCCACAAGCCGACCGCGCCAACCAGAAACAGCAGGCCGACGATCACGACTGTGGTGACGACCTTGCGCGTGGCGTGCCAGGCGATGCCGCCGACGATCAGCAGCATCAGCCACCAGGGCGCCATGCGCAGCAGGCCTTCCAGATTGACGATGGCCCACAGCAGGGTGTCGGAGATGTGCCGGAACACATCGCCGTATTGGGTCACCAGCGAGTCGACGCCGTCATTGACCCAATTGGCGATCGAGAAAGTGAAGCTTTCAGGGAACATAAGCGGCTCTCAAGTAAGGTGTATCGGACCCACGAACGGGCAACCGGACCGGCACTGTCAGCCCGGCTGCCCAGTCGTTTACAGCGAGGCGTCCACCTTTTTCGCGGCGTCTTCACTGACCCACTGGTGCCAGACTTCCGGGTGTTCTTTCAGGAAGATCCGGGCAAGCTTCGGCGATTCGATGCGGTCCTTGGCCATGCGTCCCAGGTTCTGGTTGAGCAGGTCGATCGGCAGATTGACCTTCTCCAGCATCGCAACCAGCTCAGGCGCCTGATCATGGAACACTTTGGACACGCCGACCTTGATATCGATCGTCTTGTTTACCCCGGCTTTCTCTTCCAGACGCACCAGATCCACCTGGCCCATCAGCGGCGTCGGCGACCAGTAATACGTCAGGATCGGCTCGCCACGCTTGTAGCTGGACAGGATAGCCGCGTCCAGCGCAGGGCCGGTGCCCGGCCGGAAGTTGGTGTACTTGTTCTCCAGACCGTAGCTCTTGAGCATCTCGCTGTTTTCCAGCTCGCAGGTCCAGCCGGCCGGGCAGTTGTAGAAACGGCCCTTGCCGGGTTCTTCCTGATCCTTGAACACCGCCGAGTATTGCGCCAGGTCACTGATGGACTTGAGATTCGGCGCCTTGGCTTCCAGCTTGCGCTTGGCATCGCCTTCGATCACGTAGCGCGGCACGTACCAGCCTTCGACCGCACCGACGATAGGCGCGCCGACACCGACCACTTTTCCGGCCGCCGCCGCCTTGTTCCACACCTCGCTGCGACCCACCCATTCTTCAGCGAAAATCTGAATGTCGTTGGTGCTCAGGGCGTTTTCCATGGCAATGGAGTTGCCGGGTAGGGCGTCCACGGTGCAGCCGTAACCCTTGTCCATCACAATCTGCAGGATGTCGGTCAGCAGCATGGCGCTTTCCCAGTTCAGGCCCGCAAATTTCACCGGTTTGCCCGATTCACACCAGTTGGCGGCCTGACTCGCTCCAGCGCTGGCAAGCAAGCCAGCGGATACCAGAGTGGTCAACAGGGCCTTTTTCATATTCATTGTCGATGCTCCTACGCCTGAAAGGGATGGTGGCAGCTTCAAAACAGGCATCCGGCCTTCGGGCGTTTTCACGCCCGTTCCCGAGGGCTGTCGGTGATGACCGACAGATCCCTTAACGTCCGATCATCGGCAGGTTCAAGCCCTGCTCTTTGGCACATTCGATAGCAATGTCATATCCCGCGTCGGCATGGCGCATGACGCCAGTGGCCGGGTCGTTGTGCAGCACGCGGGCGATCCGTGCAGCGGCTTCGTCGGTGCCGTCGCAGACGATCACCATGCCCGAGTGCTGCGAGAAGCCCATGCCGACGCCGCCGCCGTGGTGCAGAGACACCCAGGTTGCGCCGCTGGCGGTGTTGAGCAGGGCGTTGAGCAACGGCCAGTCGGAGACTGCGTCGGAGCCGTCGCGCATGGCTTCGGTTTCGCGGTTGGGGCTGGCGACCGAACCGGAGTCCAGGTGGTCGCGGCCAATCACCACCGGTGCCGACAGCTCGCCGCTGCGCACCATCTCGTTGAACGCCAGACCGAGCTTGGCGCGCTGGCCCAGACCGACCCAGCAGATACGGGCGGGCAGACCCTGAAAGCTGATGCGCTCGCGGGCCATGTCCAGCCAGTTGTGCAGGTGTTCGTCGTCCGGGATCAGTTCCTTGACCTTGGCGTCGGTCTTGTAGATGTCCTGCGGGTCACCCGACAGCGCGGCCCAGCGGAACGGGCCGATGCCTCGGCAGAACAGCGGACGGATGTAGGCCGGAACAAAGCCTGGGAAATCGAAGGCGTCCTTGACGCCGACTTCCTTGGCCATCTGGCGGATGTTGTTGCCGTAGTCGAAGGTTGGAATACCGGCTTTCTGGAAGGCCAGCATGGCTTCGACGTGTTCTGCCATTGACTGCTTGGCGGCCTTGACCACATTGGCCGGCTCGCTTACCGAGCGGGCGCGGTACTCGTCCCAGCTCCAGCCTTTTGGCAGGTAGCCGTTGAGCGGGTCATGGGCGCTGGTCTGGTCGGTGACCATGTCCGGGCGCACGCCACGACGGACCATTTCCGGCAGGATTTCGGCCGCGTTTCCGCACAGGGCGATGGAGATGGCCTTGCCTTCGGCGGTGTATTTGGCGATGCGGGCCAGCGCGTCATCCAGGTCGTCGGCCTGTTCGTCGACGTAGCGGGTCTTGATACGGAAATCGATACGGCTCTGCTGGCATTCGATGTTCAGCGAGCAGGCTCCGGCCAGTGTCGCGGCCAGAGGTTGCGCGCCGCCCATGCCGCCCAGGCCTGCGGTCAATACCCAGCGGCCCTTGAGGTTGCCGTCGTAATGCTGGCGACCGGCTTCGACGAAGGTTTCGTAGGTGCCTTGCACGATGCCCTGGCTGCCGATGTAGATCCAGCTGCCGGCGGTCATCTGGCCATACATCGCCAGGCCCTTGGCATCCAGTTCGTTGAAGTGTTCCCAGCTCGCCCAGTGCGGCACCAGGTTGGAGTTGGCGATCAGCACGCGCGGGGCATTGCTGTGGGTCTTGAACACGCCGACCGGCTTGCCGGATTGCACCAGCAGCGTCTCATCGTCATTCAGGTGGGTGAGGCTTTCGACGATCTGGTCGTAGCACTCCCAGTTGCGTGCCGCCCGCCCGATGCCGCCGTACACCACCAGTTCGTTGGGGTTCTCGGCGACTTCCGGGTCCAGGTTGTTCATCAGCATGCGCAACGGTGCTTCGGTCAGCCAGCTTTTGGCCGTCAGTTTCGTACCGCGTGCAGCACGTACCTCGCCTTCGCGGTGGCGGGTCCAGTCCTGCTTCAGGTCTTGCTTCTCGGTCACACGTTTCTCGGTCACAAAAAAATCCTCGGCGATCATTCCAAACCAGCCCGCAAAGGGCGCTCACATCCGTCTGGCAGAACCAGCCTGCCAGCTTGTCTCTACTCGTATATACAAGCATATGCAATCCGAAGGCCAACTTGAATCGAGGGTCTTCCCCAACGCGCGGATGCCCGATTTCAAAGGGTTTTGCGGGGAGTTGGAATGAAAGGATATTTTCCTGGCCTGTTCCGAATCTGTTACCTGAAACGTTTCCTGCGCTGTTTTGGGGCGGCGGGTAACAGAATGATGCACGTCACAGTGGAGCGCCTGTGAAACCTGATTTCTCGATAGCTGAGCTGTAGATTTTCGTTTGTGGAGGGGGTGGCGAAGCGGCTTAATCTGCCTGGTTTGATGAGGGCATCAGGCTGCGTGACAGAGACGGCGCAACAAGAACGCCAGACGCTGGCAAAGGACGTGTTCATGGCCGCACAGGCTCACTCGCCACAGGTACATCATGTGTTCGGTCTTCATCGCACCTGGACGCAACGCTACGTTTTCAACAACCTGAACGCCCTGCTGAACGGGCCGCCGAATCTCTCGCCTGACACACTGCTGCGCTCGCTTGCGCGTTATCGGGGCGGCTATTGCCATGAGCTGAACTCGGCATTCAAGGCTCATCTGGAACGTCAGGGCGTCGAGGCGACGCCATATCTGGCGCGGGTGGTCTACCGCACCGGTGACCGGGTTCTGCCGCCTTCGCATCTTTACCTTCTGACGCAGGTCGCAGGCCGGGCACTGCTGTGCGATACCGGCTTTGGCAACGGCCTGCTCTGGCCCATTGAACTGGACACCGAGAGCGCTCGGCCGCAGAACACCCTGGCGTTTCAGGTGCGTCCATCGCAGAGCGGCAGAGGGTTGTGGATCAGTGAGCAGGGCCAGTGGGACGAGTTGTACCGGCTGGGCGATGAGCCTTCGCGGCAGGCGCACATCGACTCGGCCAACCACTATTCCGCTACCTCGCCCGACTCCATTTTCTGTCGCAACCTGGTATTGACCCGTTACACCCGCGGTGGGCGAAGACGCCTGTTGAATCTGCGTTACGTGAATGAAACGCAGCAGACGGTGTTACTGGATTCGCGCTCGGCGTTCGATAGCTGCCTGCAAGGTCAGTTCGACGTCAGGCCCACAGCGGCCGAAGCCGGGCGCCTGTTCGAGATTGCCTGTAATGCCGCCCGCCCGGCCGCCTGACAAATAACTGTAAGTGAATAACTGGGCGTACTTATTTAAAAACTAGCACCCGTAATCGATGCTGTTTACCCATCATGCGTATTGATCCTGTTTTCGGAGCGCATGATGAAAGACGCTGGTTTTTCAACCGCCCATGGCGGAATGGTTATTTGGGCAGCCTTGATTGCCTCGTCGTTTTTTGCCGCCGGTTATGTGAGCCAGGCGGTTGATCCGGTGTTGCTGACCGGGCTGCGCCTGTTGTTTTCGGCGCTGCTTTTTCTGCCGATTCTGCTGGTGAAGGGCAACCTGTCGATGAACATCACACGACTGCGTTGCCACTGTGTGCTGGGGTTGCTGCTGGCGGTCTATTTCGGCTCGCTGTTCGAAGCGCTGCGCTACACCTCGGCTGTGCACACCGCAACGCTTTACACGTTGGTGCCGCTGATGACGTTGTGCTTCGAGGTCGCGTTGATGCACGGGATGATTCTCAAAGGCCGGGTGTTCCCGATGTTGACCGCTGCCGTGGGCGCCGTGTTGCTGATCGTGGCAGGTTCGCATGCGGATGCCACGCCGTCGCTTTACGCGTTGGTGGTCTACGGTGTGGGCTGTCTGGCGATGGCACTTTATTCACCGCTGAGTCAGCGCTACAAGCTCAAGGCGCTGAGCGACACCAGCCCGGTCGCGATGACCTTCTGGAACATGCTGTTTGGCGCGCTCTTTCTGCTGCTGATTGCCGCTGCAACCGGAGGCTGGCGCACCGGGACGGAGCTCATGGCGATCGATGTCTTCTGGCTGTTTTATCTGGCGCTGTTCGGCACACTCGGGACGTTCTGGCTGTTGCACCGCGCCATCGGGGTTATCGGGTCTTCGACCGTGATTTCCTACGTGTACCTGAGCACGCTGTTCGTCACCCTGTCTCGCTGGTATCTGGGGGAGCAGCCGGTATCAATGGGTGTTACCGGCGCGTTGCTGGTCCTGCTCGGCATGGTTGCGCTGGTGCTCAAGAGCCGCCAGCGCAAGCTTGCCACTGTCTGATGTCAGCCCGCTTTGACGAAGGCTGGCTGCCAGCCTTCGAACTCGCTCTCCAGATAGGCGGCCACTCTGAGCAGTTGTTCTTCCTGCCAGTGGGGCGCGACGATCTGAATGCCGATCGGCATGCCGTTTTGTGGATCGTGGCCGCACTTGATGACCGCTGCGGGTGAGCCCGACAAGCTGAAGGGAAAGACGAAGGCGTAGCGGCCCCGATCCTCGAGGGACTCTCCGTGGGCAAAGGCGACATCGCCGTACACCGGGGAAATGAACAGGTCGTAGTCGTTGAAGAACCGCGCAAGCTGGTGACGGAACGTGTCAATCATGACCCAGTCACGCTTCAGCTCTTCGGTACTCAGCTCGACGCCACGGCTCATTTCGAGCAATTGCGCGGTTGCCTTGGTGAACTGGTCCTTGCCGATGGCAGCGAACAGCGCTTCCCACCCTTTGCCGCCGTCGCCACCAGTGATAAAGACCCGCCACAACACGTCGCAAGCCTCTTCGAGCAGAGGCGGCCTTGCGTCCTCCACTGCGCTGACCACGTTGTTCAGACGTCTGGCGACCGCGTCCAGCACGCCCTGGACGGCCGGGGTCACCTGAGCGACGGACGACCTGCCCGATACGGCAATTCGCAGGTCCTGCAAAGGTTTGCCGGGTGCAAAGGGCACGTCCACCGTGTCCGGGTCCTTCTGATCGGCACCGCTGATGAGTTTGCCCAGCACCCGCAGGTCATCGACATACCTGCCCATGACGCCGAAGGCCGAAGTCATGTGGAACAGGCCTGAGCGTTCGTTGGGGTATTGCCCGCTCAGCGGGACGCGACCCTGAGTCAGTTTCAGGCCGCAGATGCCATTGAAATGCGCTGGAATACGCACGCTGCCGCAGGCATCGGAGGCCAGCCCCGCCGGTGACAGACCTGCAGCGATGGCCGCCGCTTCACCGCCACTGCTGCCGCCTGCGGTACGGCTTGAGTCGTGCGGGTTGAGCGTGCGCCCGTACAGCAGGTTCTCGGTCTCGAAGGCCATGCACAGTTCAGGCACGTTGGTGATGCCGAGAATGATCGCTCCGGCTTGTCTCAAGCGGGCCACGGCGGTGGCGTCAACGGTGCTGGGTTCGTTGCGCCACTGCTCCACGCCCCGGGACATGCGAAAGCCCTTCACGTGGCACACGTCCTTGATGGTGATCGGGATGCCATGCAACGGCCCGCTGAACTGCCCTTTGCGTGCCTGGGCATCTGCCGCTTCGGCCTGCTGATACAGGCTCTCGCGCTGCTCCAGCAGAATGATTGCGTTGATCTGTGGATTGCGTTCCTCGATGCGCTGCAGGTAGAAGTCGACCAGCGAAACGCTGGTCAACACTCTGCGCCGGATCAGGCTGGCCATTTCTTCGAGCGTCAACTCGTCCGGTTTAAGCATGCTTGAGTCCTTTCTTGCTGCCGAGCCACTTGTTCGGGATCTGGTACATGTTGCGCACCACCAGCGAAAACGCTTTCACGAACAGCTTCGGCTTGGCGGCAATCACCTCCAGCGATTCCTCGATCATCTTGAGCACGTGCTCCAGCGCCTCGGGCGTGATGTTCAGTGGCGGGTAGAACCTGAGCACCGGATGCTCGGCCTTTTCGTTCATCGAGTGCCCGGCGTGTACGCCACGTTTGCCCAGTTCCATGCTCATCAAGGCTTCGTACACCGAGCCCCGCAGGCGCAGACCGGTCATCAGGCCGACGCCCGGCACGTCTTCGATGATCTGCGGGAAGCGCGAAGCCAGCCGTTGCAGACCGTTACGCAACAGGCCGCCGTTGATCCGCGACAGCTCCACCAGATTGTGCTGCTGGATGTAATCAATGGCGGCAAGTGCCGCAGAGCAGGCCAGTGGATGGCCGCCGGTGGTGCGGTTGTCCGGTTCGATTTCATCGAGCGGAAAACGGTTGGTCAGGGCCTGGCTGTAAACGGCACAGGCGAAGGAGGTGTAGCCGCCGGTCAGACCTTTGGACAGGATCATGATGTCCGGCACCACATCGTCGTACTGAACCGCGAACCACTTGCCGCAACGTCCGAACCCGGTCTGGATTTCGTCGGCGATAAGCAGGGTCTGGGTCGCATCGCACAGTGCGCGGATGTTGGCCATGTAACCGACGGGTGGAACCTGCAGGTGCGCACCGCCCAGGATCGGCTCGACGTAAATGGCGCAGACACCCTCGCCAACAGCCTTTTGCAGCGCGGCGAAATCGCCATATGGCACGTAGGTAACTTCTTCGGAATAGGTGCCGTAGCTGCTGTGGTGCTGTTGCTGACCCAGAATGCTCATGGCGGCCAGGGTTTTGCCGTGATAGGAATCGGTCATCACGACAATGCCGCGCCGATGCTTTTGGACCTGCAGCACGTAGCGCATGGTCTGCTCGATGGCCTCGGCGCCCGACACCATGTAGCGCACCTCGCCCCAGTCACCGGGAATCAGGTGGCGCAGGCGTTCCGACAAGACAGCCTGCGTCGGGTGTTCACGACCTTCCGGCACCCACGCCAGCTCGCTCAGTTGCGCCTGCACACGCTCGCGCACGGTCGGGTTGCGATGGCCGACGATGAACACGCCGTAGCTGCATGCACAGTCGATGAATTTCTTGCCGGTGTGGTCCGTGACGTAAATGCCGTCAGTGCTCTTTTCCACCGAGGTCTTGCCGATGCGATAGAGCTTGGCGGCCGAGGCGCTCCAGAACTGTTCGCAGTCGTCCAGCAGTTGTTCACGCGGCATGGTTGAGGACATGTCTGAAAGTCTCCTTGATACGTTGGCCGGCGCGTTCGACAGGCAGGGATCTGGCGGTAACAGGGCAGCGCAACACCAGCGCACTGCCGCGTGCCGGGCTTGCGTACACACCGTTCTGGTACAGGGATTCGCGCAGTTGCGCTTCGTTGCGACCGTGCAGCGGCACGCTGACCCAGCCACCCAGCGCGGTGGCGCCAAGGTCTGTCAGTACGCCGGTCAGCAGCTGACCGTTGTGCATACAGCGCTGAGGCGAGTTATGGGTGTGCAGGTAATCGAGCGTGGTCAGGGCTGCGACGCAGGCCATCGGGTTACCGGCCGTGGTGCTGCCATGTTTGGCGGGCGTGCTGCGGCCATAGACCTTGTAGGCCATTTCTTCGCTGCAGGTGTAGGTGCCGATCGGCACTGCGCTGCCGCCCAGCGGACCGCCCAATACGGCGATGTCCGGGGTGTTGGTGTACTGCTCGAAGCCGAACAGGGTGCCCAGGCTACCCAGGCAGGTGGCGACGTCCATGGCGATGACCGGCGCCTTCGCGTCACCGGCAGCGGCATACAGGCGGTCAAGCAAGGGCTGCTCGATCAGGCGCAGAACGCCCTTTTCGTCGGTGATGACACTGGTGTGGCAGACCGCAAAGCAGTCGTTCCAGTCGATTTTTGCCAGATCATCGGCATGACTGACGGCAACGCGCTTGAAGCCCAGCAGTCGCTGGATTTCGCTGTAGCGATCAGGTTGAGTGAGGCTGCGGCCATAGGTCAGCGAGCCGTAATCGCCTCCCTTGATGAACACCAGCGTATTGCGACGAGGATTCAGCCCCTTGCACAGCTTCAACGCACCTTCGAAGGCTTCGTCACCCGAACTGCAGACATAGGAGCTGACCAGCGGGTCCGGCAGCAGTCCGGCGAGGCGGCGGCACAGCGCGATCAAGGGTTCGGACATCAGGACCCGATTGGACAGCCCCATGATCTCGGCCTGGGCTTTGACGGCATCGATGACTTCTGGCACCTGAAAGCCGAAACCGCCCGACAGGTCGATGATTTCCTGGCCTTCGGCATCTGTGTAGGTCTCGTAGAGTCCGGCCACAATTGTTTTTTTAGTGTTTTTCATAGGGGCTCTCAGCGATAGCTCAAGGCGTTGAAGATGCGACGGCGGTCGTCGACGATGGCCTGGCGTCCGTGCATGACCCGGCGGTTGTCGATCATCACCATGTCGTTGTCGCGCCAGCCGACCGGGTAGGTCAGGGCGGTCGAAACCTCTTCGATCTCTTTCAGGAACTGCTCGGGAATGGGGTCGCCCGAGACGGTGTCGATGATCGGCTTCTCGTAGTTGAACGACGGGCCAAGAATGCTGTTGGCGAACGCCGGTCGCTGGCTGATCGGCGAAACCGGAATGGCCGGCGTGGAAAAGGCGTAATGAATCGAGTCGTCGCTGGTGTTGAAGGTGATGCGCGTCTGCGGGTCGTTGCCGACGATCTGCATCAGGTCATCCGGCATGACGAGGCTCGGATCGTTCTTGTCGGCCGAATAGTGGCAGACCAGACGACGCCATTTGTCTGCACTGACCGTGCGGCTGTAGCGAATCGGGTTGTTCTCGAAAAAGGCCCGGCATTCGGCCGACAAGGCGCGCAGCACGGCTTCACCGTCGCATAGCGTGGTTTGTGAACCCTGACGGGGCGCTTCCTGACAGTAGAACCAGGTGATGTCCGGCCAGAATGGAGAGTTGCCGTTCTCGCAGTGCAAACCGATTTCCTGGGTCCCGGCATCGACCAGCTGCGCGGCACCGCCGACCATCGTGCGCGCCGGGTCCAGGCTCAGGCGGGAACTGTTGTTCTTCACGAACCGGCTGAAGGTTTCGGCTTCATGAATACAGTCACGCATCAGCACCACGCCATAGGTCCCCAGCAGCTCGTAGAGCGCCTGGGTCGTCAGCGTGGCGAATTGCGCGGGTTCGATCACCGCGAATTCGGGGTTGTCAGAGCGAGAGGCAGGCATGTTCATCGGCAGAAGTCCTTTGCATGGATGGAGAAAAACGGTGCGCGAACGCTTCGGCAATCTCGGCGCGTCTGGGGCGACCGGTCACGGTGTACAGCTGTTCAAGCAGGGGATTGGCGAGGTCCAGCAACCAGAGCTTGCTGGGGCGTTCCACGTCGGAGAAACGTTTGGTCGACCACTGCGCCAGGTCGCTTCGATCCGGTTGTGACTCGACGCACAGCAGGGCGATCAGGCCGTGGTCTTCGTCCAGAAAGACCGCTGCGTCGCGAACGCCGTCGTATTTGCGGTATTCCAATTCGACCTGCTCCGGGCTCACGTTGCGGCCGTTGGCCAGGCAGATCACATTCTTCTTGCGACCGTGGACGTACAGGTAACCGTCGCTGTCCAGTGCGCCCAGGTCGCCGGTGTCCATCCAGCCATCGGCGCTCATGGCGCAGGCGCTCGGGTCCGTGCCGGAATAACCGCTGAACAGCGACGTGCTTTTGACTTCGATGGTCTTGTCGAGGCCGATGCGAACCTGAACGTGTGGCAACGGCTTGCCCACGCTGCCCAGGCGTTGCTGTTCGGCAGTGTTCACGCTCACCACCGAAGCATTTTCGGACAGCCCGTAGCCCTGGAACACCGACACACCCTGTGCTTCAAGGGCGCGCAGGATCTCGACATCAACCGCTGCACCGCCGCAGGTGATGTGCACCTGTTCGGTGAGGTAAGTGGCCAGACTCCGAGCGATCTCCCGGTCTTCCTGGAGCCTGCGCAGAAATTCGTTGAGCATGACCGGTGGCACCGTCAGCGCGGTGGGTTTGACCCGTTGAATCCAGTCGGTCAGGCGCGCAGGCGATGCGCCCGGTTCGCCCAGCAACGGCTCATTGGGCGGCAGAAAATGAATCGTCCCGCCTGCCAGAAGCGGCAGATAGGAGGCAGTGACCTGTTCCAGCAGCAGGCTCAAGGGCACCAGCGACAGGTAACGGAGGTGGGCGTTGGCCGGCATTCTGAAACGCAGCGAGTTCAGCACCTGGCCAATCGCGGCGCAGGACAGTCGAACGCCTTTGGGATTGCTGGTCGTGCCTGAGGTGTGGATGATCTTGCAGATCCAGTCGTGCTCGACAGCTGTCTGTGCCAGTGGCTGGGGAATGGCCGGTAAATCCAGATGCCGGACCTTGTTGGCGGGCAGCTCCAGAAGCCAGCGCTCGGTGAGCGTTTTCTGACCGGCCGAGTCCACGAGAAAACCGTCGCAATGCGCTGCCAGGTTTTCTGCCTGGACCTGACTGAATGCCAGGGGCAGCGGCAAAGAAGTTATGCCTGCGAACAGACACGCCAGATCGGCGATCAGCCACTGACTGGAGTTGCGCGTGACGATGCCGATCACCACCGGATCGTTCGGCATCTTCGGCTGGAATCGGTGCTGCAACTCTGCAGCCAGGGCAAATGCCTGTTGGCGCAGTTCGCGGTAGGTGAGGGATCTGGCGGTGTCGCCATGGTCCACTGCGCAGACTTTCTCGCCGTGAACCTGCAGGGCGGAGCGCAACTGGGCAATCAGGTTGGCGCTCATTGCGTCACCCTCGCTTGTACTGGAAGGTGATTGAACAGCGTGCCCAGGGTCATGGCAGCGAAGCGCGAGCGCTGCGGATCGACCTTGATGAATCCGGTGATCGGGCGTTTGGCGTAGTAGGAGCCCCAGTTCTTGCCGCCGTCTTCGGAAAGAAGCGTGGGGTCGGCGGTCAGCAGCGGCTCGAAGACAATCTGGCAGCTTTCCATCATTTCCCGCACGCGCGGGGTTACGGTGCACAGCAGGTACTGCGCGCCCATGCACCAGGCCAGCAACGGAATCATGTTGACCATGATCACGCCGGCCGTGACGTGATGCGAGATCAGGCTGCCGATTTCAACAATCGAGGAACGGTCGATCTGCTGCCCGTGACGTTCGGACAGAATTTCATGAATGGGGCGGGACAGGTACTGTTCGGAAAACAGTGTGCGGTGATCGCCGAAGGTAATTCCGGCGCATGACATAATTCTTTCATCTTCGTCCTGAGTGAGGGCGAAATACTGCGGGTTGGGTTCTATGGTGGCTTTATATGATGACTGAAATTTACTCTTAACTATTTCGACAGCCTGCTTCCACAGCGGTGATTCACAGTCGGTCACGCGTATAAGCATGATGGCATCTCCATTGTTTGTGATGATCCTGAAACGTGCTGCGAATGTATTTGGGAAAATTCCTACACACCATTTAAAAAACAAAAACGGTCTGTTAATATCTAAATAGCTGGGTACTCTACGAGCACATTGGACTTCTGGAATATATGGATATGCTTAAAAGCAATATGCTCAGAAAGTTGGATATGCAGGACTTGTTGATTTTCATTTCGGTTTACGAAAGCTCCAGCGTCACCGAGGTCTCCGAGTCCCTTTTTGTTAGCCAATCCACCGTCAGCTACTGCCTGAAAAAGCTGCGCAACAGCTTTGAAGACGAGTTGTTCATCAATACCCGCAGCGGTATGCGACCCACGTATAAAGCCACGACCATGTACAGCCATGTTCTAAAGATCGTGGAAAGTATCAATGTTTGTTATTCCGGCGCTGCGCTGTTGTCGCCGCCTCAGAAAGATGTCATCTACAATGTCTGTGCGCCCGAATATTTCGAACTTCTTATCTTGCCTGGTTTATTAAAGTTGTTTTCTTCCAATGAAGTTCCGGTCACGTTGAATGTTCAAAAGATTCACCGCGACATTCCGGTCAAAGAGTTGAACGGTGGCGCGCTGGATCTGGTTATTTGTTTCGGTCCCAATTATCACCGCGGCGGCGGCGGACTGAAATCCCAAATACTGTTGGATGATGATTTAGTGTGTGTGGTGGATCGCAACTTCATGCCACCCGAAACAGGTTTCGAACTTGAAAACTTCGTGGCCCGCAGGCACGTCTATCCGACGCCCTGGACGTCTGAAACCAACATGGTAGACGGCTGGCTGAGCAAGCAGGGCAGCAGCCGGCAGATCGTGGCCAAGGCCAACAGCTATGGGGCAGCCCTGCACATGATCGCCGGTTCCGATGTGGTGGTGACCCTGCCCAGGCGTGTGGCGCAATTAATCGTTAATGATGATATTCATTTTTCAACAGATGCGCCGGCAGGCTTGCCGACATTTACGCTGGATATGGTCTGGAGTGAGAGCGCCGATCAGGATCCGTCCAACTCGTGGATCAGGGAACAGGTGGTCAAGGCGTGTATGGAATACACGGTTTAGATGATGTTCGGTCAGGTCTGATTCTGAACGAGGGGCGTGTTGTCTTTTGGGTGTCACACAGCGCCGTTTATATTCATGTGACGAGTAACGGCGCTGTATTGTTGCATCAGGGAATAGGGTCTATTTCATTATCGGTAACTATCGATAGATTGTCTGACAAAATTAGCCTCAGATGACTTTCACTGCCCGCCCTATGAATTGAATCGGCCCGGTTGGTTTGCCGATTGACGAGCCGGTGGACTTTTCCAGCGTCAGTTCAAACAACTGGTTGGGTTGCAGGGGCGGCAGTTTATCGAGCGCGATGTTCAGGCTTTGCCCTGGCTTGACCAGCCCCAGCGACACCGGTCCCTGCCAGTCGTCACCCTTGGTCCAGAACTCCAGCGCCTTGTCGGCCGGTACTTCGAACGCGCCCAGCGGGATGAGCTGGATTTCCTGTCGATTGCTGGCCTGCACGACCCAGCCGGGTGATTTGTCCTGAGGTCCGACGAGTACCACCAGATAGGAAGGTGGCGCCGGATCGCGGGTCAGCAACGTCAGGCCCAGCACCAGCGAGGCTGCGATGCCTGCACCGGCCAGCCCGCGCCAGATCGCCAGATTGTCCCACCAGCGCACGCGCTGTTCAGGCTGCGCGTGAGGCGTTGCCCGATCCATCAGGTTGCGTTCGATCCGCTCCCACAGGCCGGGTGATGGCGTGACGGGTTCCGCCAGCTCGGTCAACGGCAGCAGGCGTTGATCCCAGGCGTCTATCGCGGCCTGCAGATCCGGTTCGTGAGGCAGGCGACGTTGTACCTCGAGCCTCTGTTCGGCCGACAGCGTGCCGAGCACATACTCGCCTGCCAGCTCGTGAATATTCTTGTCCGAAGGTTGGGTCATCCCATGCACTCCCGCAAAGCCGTCAGGCTGCGCTTGATCCAGGCTTTGACCGTACCCAGTGGCGCGCCGATTTTCTGCGCGATTTCCTGATGCGAATAACCGTCTACATACGCGTGAAACACGCAGTTGCGCCGCACCGGCTCAAGCTGCTCCAGGCACGACGTGATGCGTCCCGGATTGACTCGCCAATCGAAAGCATCGCCGGTTTCCTGCCAGCCTTCCAGTGTCGCCTGTTCATGATGATCTTCGCTGTCGTCATCCTCAACCCGGACTTCCCGCGCCGTGTTGCGCAGGTTGTTGAGTGCAAGATGCCGGGTCACGCTGAATATCCAGCCGCGTGCCGAACCGCGTGATGCGTCGAAACTGGCCGCACGGGTCCAGATTTTCAGAAACGCGTCATGCACGATGTCCTCGGCCAGCTCCCGGTCGCGAACCAGTCGCACGACCACACCGAGCAGCCGTGCGCTTTCCTGTTCATAAAGACGCTGCAGGGCCTGCCGCTCACCGCGGGCGCAGGCTTGCAACGTGCCTTCGTAATCAAAGAGAGATTCGTGTGAGGACAAGGTAATCCGCCATCGATGGACTAATGCCTCGTTGATATCACGAGGACCCGCGCAGCAGCATAGCTCACTGACTGCGCGGTGCCCGATTGCCTGGCTGTATCAGTTGGCAGCCCAGAACAGGTAGTCAGCCTGGTACTTGACCACTTCCTTGGCGCCCTTGTTGCTGGCTGCGCACGCGGTGGTCGGTGCCACGCCGCCTTTCAGCGCGGTGCGCTGGATGTAGGCAACACCGGTCATGGCGCCTTTGCCTTCTGCCGGGTTGGCCTTGACCAGTTGGTACGGCAGGTTGCCTGCGCTCGAAGGTGCAACAGCGACCTGAGTGCCGGTCACTTTCGAGCCGTCTTTGGCTTCCCAGGTAGCCGGCGGGCCGTAGTAGGTGCCGACCTGCTTGCCGCTCTTGTCATTGAGCACGGCCTTGGGACCGACAAACGCCCATTCCATTTCGTTGGGCATGTTGGCTTTTGCGCGGCACTCGTAGGTGATTTCGCCGACCCCGGTGGTTTGCATGCTGATCTTGTGGCCAGCCGGAACCCGAACGCTTTCGGGCAGATCGGTCTGGGCCAGGGCGACGGACGACAGGCAAGTGAAAGCCAGGGTACTACCTGCAAGGCAGAGCAAGCGTTTTGCGTTCATGCAGAAATCTCCAGATTATTTAACCGCGCTCAGCAACTCGAAGTGGCTGCTGTATGTACTACCCGCGAAGAAACAATCTGGATGCAGTGATTTGAAAATATTTTTTCAGGCCCGGCTGAAGCGGCTGCGCAACACGATAATCCCGGCAATTGCCGCAATGCCCGAACCGATCAGCACGCCGACTTTCACCTCGTCGATCAGATGCTGCTGACCCGGGAATGCCAGGTTGCCGATGAACAGACTCATGGTGAAACCGATGCCGCACAGGATCGCCACGCCATACAGCTGCACCCAGTTGCTGCCCTCCGGCAACACCGCGAGCCCTGAACGAATCGCCAGCACAGCGGCGAGGAACACGCCGATCTGCTTGCCCACGAACAGCCCCAGCGCGACACCGAGCGGCACCGGATCAACGAGGTTTTCCACCGTGATACCGGCCAGCGAAACACCCGCGTTGGCAAAGCCGAAGATCGGCACCACCGCGAACGCGACCCAGTAATGCATCTTCTCTTCAAGGAACAGCAACGGCGAGCGCGCTTCTTCCTCGGGCTTGCCCATCGGGATGCACAACGCCAGCGCGACGCCTGCCAGCGTGGCGTGAACGCCAGACTGCAACACGAAGAACCACAACAGCGCGCCCAGCAGCAGATAAGGCAGCAGGCGACGAACGTTGAGTCTGTTCATCACAATCAACACCGCCAGCGTGGCGAAGGCGGCGCCCAGCATCGGCAGGTTCAGGCCGGAACTGTAGAAGAACGCAATGATGGTGACCGCGCCCAGGTCGTCGAGAATCGCCAGTGCGGCAAGAAACACTTTCAGCGAGGTCGGCACCCGGTTGCCCAGCAGCGACAGCACGCCTAGAGCAAAGGCGATGTCGGTGGCCGCAGGAATCGCCCAGCCGCTCATCGTCTGCGGGTTGCCCCAGTTGATGGCGATGTAGATCAGCGCCGGGATCAGCATTCCGCCTGCTGCTGCAAAGCCGGGCAGGGCGCGCTGCCCCCAGGTCGAGAGCCCGCCCGCCAGCACTTCGCGTTTGATTTCCAGGCCGACCATCAGGAAGAAGATTGCCATCAGGCCATCGTTGATCCACAACTCGACCGACAGACCCAGCCATACGCTGTGCAGAATCGAAAAGTAACCGGCGGAGAGTGGCGAGTTGGCGACGATCAGAGCAGCCAGCGCTGCGAGCATCAACACGATGCCGCCTGCCGATTCGGAGGCGAGAAAGCTGGCGAGGATGGCGACGGCTCGGGGTGTTTCCTTGACAGGGAATTGAGTCATGGTCGTCCTTGAACGAGAAGCTGATTTTTAGAGGGCGTCCAGCATACCGTCATTGCCAATGGGGTTCAGCTCAATCAGGCAGCAACGACTGGGGCCTGAGGATTGCAGCTCGATTTCCGTGAGTCCGCCCGTCGTGTCCACTTGAGCGCAGTCGTGTTTGCCGAGGATTTCCCAAGGCTGGCCACTGACGCTCAGCGCCACTTGCTCGGCCATGCTGAACAGCACGAAGGTGCTGGCCGAACTGAACAGCCTTTGCGGCTGACGCACGTCGATCCACTGCTGGCGAGCATTGTACCGATGTGCAGCGTAGATCAGGTTGAAATCCCGGATCGGTCCGTCGAGCAACGTGCACTCGACCTGACTGTCACCGCTGAACGCGAACGGGTCGGATGGCAGCAGCGGGCGGCTGTCGATGCCGTCAACGGACAGCGTCATGCCCGCGCCCTGCAGCACGGTGATTATGCGCTGATAACCGGCAAACACTGAAAAACCACCCGAATTCTCGATGTCGGCGATCGACAGGCGCCAGCCGAAACCGTCCAGATCCTGACCCGCATCGCGGGCGATTTCTTCAGTGCTGCCACCGCCGTTCTTCCACGGCATGCGCGGGTAATCGACGGCGCGCAGAATTCGGGTCTGGGTCATTTGGTGAAACGTCCTTCAAGGCGATGACGGGAGCCGGGATGGATCAGACGTGCGGCGGTCACCGGCTGGCGGCCTGACCAGGTGCGACGACGAATCAGCAGGCAGGGTTCGCCCGCGTCGATCTGCAACAGCTTGCACTCGTCAGCTTCTGCCAGAATCGCCTCGACCACGTGTTCACCCTCGGTCAACGGTGCGACCTGCGAGAGGTAGGCATAAGGCGTCTGTTGAGTAAAATCCTGCTTGAGGTAATCCGGTGCGACCAGGGCGTTCACGAAGCGGTCTTCGATCTGCACGGCGATGTCGTTTTCGTAGTGCACGATCAACGAGTGGAACACCCGCTGACCCTCGCGCATGTCCAGCGCCAACGCACGCTCGGAGCCTGCGGCTTCTTCCTTGAGAACGA
Organism: Pseudomonas sp. AC016; assembly: GCF_979253365.1. Taxonomy (NCBI): domain Bacteria; kingdom Pseudomonadati; phylum Pseudomonadota; class Gammaproteobacteria; order Pseudomonadales; family Pseudomonadaceae; genus Pseudomonas; species Pseudomonas sp. AC016. The sequence goes on along the minus strand of NZ_CEEDCC010000001.1, from coordinate 2,856,393 downwards.
TGACCTTGCAGGAATGACGATGGCCTCGTGCGGCGATCTCGTCAGCAATATTGTGGACTTCGAACAGCGCCGATTGGCTCTTGGGTTCGGCCACGAACGTGCCGACACCCTGCATGCGCACTAGCAGGCCTTCGGCAGTCAGCTCGCGCAGGGCACGGTTGATAGTCATGCGGCTGAAGCCCAATTGGGTCACCAGCTCGCTTTCCGATGGCACGCGATGATGTGGCGGCCACGTGCCGTTCTGGATCTGCAGGGCGATCATGTGTTTGACGCGGGCGTACAAGGGTGCGGGACTTTCGCCCATCTGGGCTGCCAGTGAGGAAGAGGCGGGCGGCGTCGGCACGTGTGTGTCCTTGTTATCGAGATGATTCAGGCGCTCAAGCTAACCATTAAGCGGTGGCACGGCAAGTTTGCCGACGGTTTACCGGATCGCCAAACGTCTGTATATGTATATACAAATTACAGTGATGGGGTATGAAGTCAATGTCAGCCTTCTTTGCCGAGCGTGCGTTACTCCCTGACGGCTGGGCCAGCGATGTGCGTCTGGAGGTCAGCCCCGAGGGAACGTTGACGCGGATTCAGGTCAATGCCGATCGGCAGGGCGCGGAAGTGGTCAGCGGTCCGTTGCTGCCCGGCATGCCAAACCTGCACTCGCACGCTTTCCAGCGCGCCATGGCCGGACTCGCGGAAGTGGCGGGCAACCCGAATGACAGCTTCTGGACCTGGCGCGACCTCATGTACCGTCTGGTCGGGCGTATCGCGCCGCAGCAACTGGGCGTCATCGCCCGTCAGCTGTACATCGAAATGCTCAAGGGCGGCTATACCTCGGTTGCTGAGTTTCATTACGTGCATCAGGACCTGACCGGCAAGCCTTACGCCGATCCCGCTGAGTTGGCGGTACAGATCAGCCAGGCGGCGAGTTCGGTCGGCATCGGTCTGACGCTGTTGCCGGTGCTCTACAGCCATTCAGGTTTTGGCGGACAGGCACCGAACGAGGGCCAGCGCCGATTTATCCACAGCACCGAGAGCTATCTGGACCTGCAGGCGCGTCTGCAGCCGATTCTGGCAAGTCGGCCGTCGCAGCGACTGGGCCTGTGCTTTCACTCCTTACGTGCCGTTACGCCCGAGCAGATCAGCGCAGTGCTGGCCGCCAGCGACCCGCATTGCCCGGTGCATATCCACATTGCCGAGCAGCAGAAGGAAGTCGCCGACTGCCTGAGCTGGAGCGGTCGGCGACCCTTGCAGTGGTTGTATGAAAACACGCCTGTGGATAAGCGCTGGTGTCTGGTGCATGCCACCCACGCCGAGCCTGATGAAGTGGTGCTCATGGCGAACAGCGGTGCGGTAGCCGGTTTGTGCCTGACCACCGAAGCGAATCTGGGCGACGGCATTTTCCCCGCTGTGGATTACATCGCTCAGGGCGGGCGCTGGGGTATCGGCTCGGACAGCCATGTGTCGCTCAGCGTGGTCGAAGAACTGCGCTGGCTGGAGTACGGTCAGCGGCTACGCGACCAGCGCCGAAACCGGTTGTATCGCAGCGATCAGCCGATGGTCGGACGAACGCTGATGGACGCCGCGCTCGCAGGCGGTGCGCAGGCGCTGGGTCAGGAGATCGGTGCGCTTGAAGTTGGCAAACGTGCCGACTGGCTGGTGCTGGACGGCAATGACCCTTACATCGCCACCGCGACAGGCGACGCCATTCTCAATCGCTGGCTGTTCGCGGGCGGTGATCGTCAGATTCGCGACGTGGCCGTGGCCGGACGCTGGGTGATCCGTGAAGGACGGCATGCCGATGAAGAGCAGAGCACGCGGGAGTTTGCGCAGGTATTGCATACGTTGCTGGGCTAGTCAGTGAAGCCTTGAATCGACGCAAGTCTCGTGGGAGGCGGCTTGCCGGCGATGGCGTCAGTTCAGTCACTGATAGATCGCTTCAGAAAAAGCATCGCCGGCAAGCCGCCTCTTATCAAACTACCTGTAACTTACTGAAGAAAATGGATTTTTTTGTAGGAGCGCGCTTGCCCGCGATAGGATCTTACAGACAGAAAACCAGCGACTGAACTGACGCAATCGCGGGCAAGCGCGCTCCTACGGTCTGAGTTTGCCGCGCGACAGCGCTACGTCGAAGACGTGGTGGCGCCTCCCACAGTCTGGTGTGTGCAATGCTCAACCCCGTCCCGCCAGCGGCTGCAATTTCGCCAGCCGCCATGCCACGCCCAGCGCCATCAGCAGCAACACGCCAATGAACAGCCCGATGCCGTTCCAGCCTGCGTAGTGCCAGAACACGCCGCCGCCGGTACCGGCCACGCTTGAGCCTGCGTAGTAGCAGAACAAATACAGCGAGGTCGCCTGGCCCCTGGCGACGGTGGCCCTGCGGCCGACCCAACTGCTGGCCACCGAGTGCGCGCCGAAGAAGCCGAAGGTGAAGATCAGCACGCCTGTGATCACGACTGGCAATGGCGTGAAGAGCGTCAGGCTCAGGCCGAACAGCATCATCACGATCACCGCCCACAGCACGCGGCGACGGCCCAGGCGGTCAGCCAGTGAGCCAACCTTTGCCGAGCTGTAGATGCCGGACAGGTACACCACCGAGAACACGCCCACCACAGCCTGACTCAGGTGATACGGTTCGCTCAGCAAGCGATAGGCGATGTAGTTGAAGAGCGTGACGAACGCGCCCATCAGCAGGAAAGCGGTCAGAAACAGCAGCGGCAAACCCTTGTCGCGGAACTGCACAACAAAACCATCCAGCAGGCTGCGCGGATGCAGCGAGCGGGCGCGGAAGTTGCGCGACTCGGGCAGGATTCGCCAGAACACCGCCGCTGCAATCAGCGCCAGACCGCCGACCACCAGCATCGCGGCGTGCCAGCTCACATAATCGATCATCACGCCGACGATCAATCGCCCGCTCATGCCGCCCACCGCGCTGCCACCGATATACAGCCCCATCGCCAGCCCCAGGTGCGTGGGGTGTATCTCTTCGCTGAGGTAGGTCATGGCCACCGCCGCCAGGCCACTGAGCGACAGCCCGACCAGCGCCCGGGTGACGAGTACGCCTTCCCAACTCGGCATCAACGCACTGGCGATGGTGAACAGCGAGGCGCAGAACAACGCCATGACCATCACCGACTTGCGTCCCAGTCGGTCGGAAACCGGACCGGTGATCAGCAGGCCGATGGCGAGCATGGCCGTAGCGACCGAAAGGATCAGGCTGCTCTGGGCGGCGGTGATGGAAAACTCCTGCGACAGCATCGGCATCATCGGTTGCACGCAGTACAGCAGGGTGAACGTCGAGAAGCCGCCTGCGAACAAGGCCAGCGCCGTGCGCTTGAACAGCGGCGTGTTTTTTTCGATGTAGCTGTCACCCAGCGGGACCGACGACTCGGCAGACAGGGTGTTTGACTTGATGGTGGATGGAGCGGCGGCAGGGTTCACGGTCAACCTCGGAGCACGGTTCGGGCAGGCAATGAAAAAATCATATAGCTGGCTAATGATTCAATCCAATATATTGTTCGACCTGTTTGATACGTAAAACGACTTGATTGAGGCTGTATGGAACTGCGCCATCTGCGTTACTTCATCGCCGTGGCCGAGGAGCTGCATTTCGGCCGTGCCGCTCAGGTGCTGGGCATTTCCCAGCCGCCGCTGAGCCAGCAGATTCAGGCGCTGGAGCAGGAGCTGGGTACGCGCCTGTTCGACCGCACCAATCGGCGTGTCGAGTTGAGTGAGTCAGGCCGATTGTTTCTCGACGAAGCGCGTCTGGTGCTGGCGCAGGTGGACAAGGCCGCTGACGTGGCCCGGCGTGCGCAACTGGGGCAATTGGGCGAGCTAAAGGTCGGGTTCACGTCTTCCGCGCCGCTGACGTCGAATATTCCCGAGGCGATCTTTGCCTTTCGCCAGGCGTACCCGCAGGTGCATCTGGACCTGACTGAGATGACCAGCCAGCAGGTCGCAGCGGGGCTGGAGGACAAGAGCATTCAAGTGGGCATCATGCGGCCGCTGGAATTGCCTGATTCTCTGGAAGTGTTCGAGCTGCTGAACGAACCCCTGATCGCGATCATGCGGGCCGATCATCCGTTGGCGGCGGGCAGTGAAGACGGGATCTACATGGCAGCGCTGGCGGCGGAGCCGTTCGTGTTCTTTCCGAGGACCTACGGCAGCGGGATCTATGGCCAGATCCTGAGCCTGGCCCGCGCGGCTGGCTTCAACCCGTTGATCACCCAGGAAGCGGGCGAGCCCATGACCATGATCGGTCTGGTGGCAGCAGGGCTGGGTGTCACTGTACTGCCCGCACCGTATCGCCGGATGCGCATCGACGGTGTGGTCTACCGCAACCTGCTCGACCCCGGCGCCACCAGCCCGGTGTGGCTGGTCAAGCGCAAGGACGAACAGTCCGCGATGGCCAGAGCGTTTTTCGAGTTGGCGACAAAGGGCTAGGGTGCTGGAGTAGCCAACACTGATCGTGCCCATCGCTCCGCGTGGGCATTACCACGCTGGAGCGCTCGTTGTTATACACAAATCGACCTGAAGGAATGCGGTATCTGAAGTGGGAGCGGACTTGTCCGCGAATACTGCGTTTCAGACGCTGGATCTTCGTCGGATGTACCAGCTTTCGCGGACAAACGGAACGCCGCCCGGTCCGCTCCCACGGCCGAAATAGTGCCCGCATCCAGATGCGCGTTTCGACTTGTGTATAACGATGAGCGCTGGAGCGTAGGAACGATCAGCATCACGGCCGGAAGCCTCGCCGATCACGCCCAGCGCTTGAAGATCAGCGATGTATTGACCCCGCCAAACGCGAAGTTGTTGTTCATGACGTATTCGTTGCTCATTCGTCGGGGTTCGCCAACGATGTAGTCCAGATCGCCACACTCTGGATCAATCGAATCGAGATTCAGCGTGTGGATATACCGATCACTGTTGAGCATTTCGATGCTGAACCACGACTCCAGCGCGCCGCAGGCACCCAGGGTGTGGCCGAGGAAGCTTTTCTGCGAGCTGAGCGGCATGCGCGAACCGAACAGGCTGCTGGTGGCGAGGGTCTCGGCGATGTCGCCCTGTTCCGTCGCTGTGCCGTGACCGTTCACGTAGCCAATGGCCTCGGGCGGCAGGTTGGCGTCTTCAAGCGCCAGCTCCATGGCGCGGCGCATGGTGATCTGCTCCGGCCGGGTACTGTGTGCGCCGTCGGCGTTGCTGCCGAAACCGACGATCTCGGCGTAGATGTGGGCGCCACGTGCCTGGGCATGCTCCAGTTCCTCAAGCACCAGCATGCCGCCGCCTTCACCGATCACCAGCCCGTCGCGGCCTGTGTCGTAAGGGCGTGGCGTGGTGTGAGGGGCGTCGTTCTTGAGGCTGGTGGCGTACAGCGCGTCGAACACCATCGCTTCGGTCGGGCACAATTCTTCCGCGCCGCCTGCCAGCATGAGCGGCAGACGTCCGAACTTGATCGCTTCATAGGCATACCCGATGCCCTGGCTGCCACTGGTGCAGGCACTGGACGTCGGGATCAGACGTCCGGTCAGACCGAAGAAAATGCTGATATTGGCGGCCGTGGTGTGCGGCATCATTCGCACATAGGAGTTGGCGTTCAGACCGACCGCCACCGAGTTGATCAGCATCGCACCGAACGCCTTGATCTCATCGGTGCTGCCAGTGGACGAACCGCAGGCCGTGCCCATACGGCCATCGCGGATGATCGGGTCGTTCAGCAGTCCGGCGTCAATCAATGCCTGCTCCGACGCGCCCACCGCAAAGCGCGATACACGCCCCATGCTGCGCAATTGCTTGCGCGTCCAGTGTGCGGGCACGGCGAAATCATCGATAGGTCCGGCCAGTCGCGTGTTCAGTTCCGTAAACCGGTTCCACTCGTCCATGCGCCGGATGCCGCTGCGATTGGCGGTAAAATTCGCCTCGACGCTGGCCCAGTCGCTGCCAATCGACGTAATGCCGGACATGCCGGTGACCACCACGCGTTTCATCAACACAGGCCTCCGTTGACAGCCAGCACCTGGCGCGTGATGTAAGCGGCTTCGGCCGACATCAGAAAATTCACCGCACCCGCCACTTCCTCGGGCGTGCCCATGCGCTGTGCCGGAATCATCTTCATCAGTTCATTCACCGGCACGTTCTCGTCGAGCATGGCGGTGTCGATCAGGCCCGGTGCGACGCAGTTGACCGTGATCTTGCGTTTGCCCAGTTCGATGGCCAACGCCTTGGCCGCACCGATCAGCCCTGCCTTGGAGGCGCTGTAGTTGACCTGCCCGCGATTACCGATCAGGCCGGACACCGACGTGATGCACACGATGCGGCCAGCCGAACGACGACGAATCATCGGCATGGTCAGCGGATGCAGCACGTTGTAGAAACCGTCGAGGTTGGTGCGCAGCACCTGATCCCAGTCGTCATCAGTGAGCGCCGGAAAGGCGCCGTCGCGGGTCAGGCCTGCATTGAGCACCACGCCGTAATAGGCACCGTGGGTTTCCACGTCCTGCTCAAGAATTTCCTTGCAGGCCGCTCGGTCCGACACGTCGAATTGCAGGACACGGGCCTGGCGACCCAGGGCAATGATCTCGGCCTGCACCGCTTCGGCTTCGCTGCGGCCGGTGCGGCAGTGCAGGATCAGGTCGTACCCGGCCTGAGCCAGACGCAAGGCGATGGCGCGGCCGATGCCACGGCTTGAGCCGGTGACCAGTATGGATTCAGTCATGCCGGGGCTCCTTCAGCCAGGTAGTCAGCAGTGTTGGGTGGGCAATATACATTGAGGCGCGCAAAGGCGTTGATGTCCGGGCCTGTCAGGGTGCATTCGAAGACACCCATGCCGCTGTCGTCCTGCAGCGACCGCACGGCGTGGATGTTCAGTTCGCTGCCAGCCGGAAAGTGCGCAACGTCGCAGTCGAACTTGCGGCTGCCGAGCAGAAAGCCCAGCTTGACCGCTTCGCCCTTGCTGCGTGCCTGACAGCCGGCAAACGCCGCCACGCTCTGGGCCATCAGCTCCACGCCGACCCAGGCGGGCAGGCTGCCGTCCGCTTCGTTGAAGAGTCCGCCGGCGCGCACGGTCAGGCAGGTCTGGATCTGCTCTTCATCAAAGGCCAGCACCTGATCGATGAGGATCATGTCGCCAGCGTGCGGAATCAGTTCGGCGAGCGGCCAATCGATCATGGTGCATCTCCGATAATCAGGCTGATGTTGTTGCCACCGAAGGCAAAGGACTTGCTCATCAGGTAACGGCTGTCGCCAGCGGCCAGACGTGCGCCCGGTGCAGTCAGTTGCAGTACAGGTTCGGATGGATCGGCCGCGCCGTCCCAAACATGAGGCGGCAGGACGTGTTCAAGGTTGTCGGGCGACAGGCTCAGCCAGCAGAACGCGACTTCCAGCGCCCCGGCTGCACCGAGGGTATGGCCGCTCAGTGGTTTGGTCGACGAGCACGGCACGCCGTTCGGAAACACCGCCTGCACTGCCAGGCTTTCCATGGCGTCGTTGTGAACGGTTGCGGTGCCATGCAGGTTCAGATAACCGATCTGTTCAGGCGCAAGCCGGGCGTTGCTAAGCGCTTGCTGCATGGCATCACGTGCGCCGCGCCCGGTTGGTTCCGGGGCCGAGATGTGGTGCGCATCGCAACTGGCACCCGCGCCCAGCAAGGCGATCGAGTGGTTGCCACCCGCTTCGCGGGTCATGAGAAACAACACCGCGGCTTCGCCGATGTTGATTCCGTTGCGGTTGCTGGAAAACGGATTGCACAGCTGCGGCGACATGGCTTCCAGCGAGGAAAATCCGTTCAGGGTCAGTTTGCACAGGCTGTCCACGCCGCCGCACAGCACGGCGTCGCAGAGCCCCATGTCCAACGCCCGTCGAGCACTGAGCAAGGCCCTGGCACTGGACGTGCAGGCAGTTGAGATCACGTAAGCCGGGCCGGTCAGTTGCAACCAGCTCGCCAGAAAATTGGCCGGTGCACCGAGCTCCTGCTGCGCATAATCGTAGTGCTCGGGGAAGGTCTGCTCACGCAGCCACTGGACCATGCTGCTGCTGGCTTCATCGATGCCGGAAGTGCTGGTGCCAATGATCACGCCGATGCGCGACGCGCCGTATCGGTCGATGGCCTGACGAATGTCGCCCTCGATCTGCAAGGCGGCAGCCAGCAGCAACTGATTGTTGCGGCTGTGTTGCGATTGCAGTGATGCGGGCAACACAGGCAGCGCGTCCTTGACCGCGCCCACCGGCAACGTGCGTTCCGCCACCCAGCCGTCTTCGAAAACCATGCCTGAGCAGTCGCCGGCGAACAACCGGCGAGACACTTCGTCCTGGCCGTTGCCCAGGGCGCAGATCAGCCCCAGTGCGTTGAGGTGGGCGGTCATGGCGTGGTCTCGCTGTTCAACGGGGTCACTTTGTAGCTCAGGCCGTCCTTGAGGCGGACGGTAAAGGCATTGGCCGACTGATATTCGACCAGCCAGCGATTCTCAAGACGGCGCTGCATGCCCTGGCGATAGGCCGTCGGGTAGCGGCTGTTCAATTCCTGATCCGGTGTCATGGCAAACATCAGCGCGGCGAACAGTTCGCGGGCTTCAGGGTTGGGCGGCAACAGGCCGTCTGCCTGCCACTTGCCGTCGATCAGCAACTGACGCGCCTGAGGAATGCCCAGCGGGTCCATCATCGACCAGCGCAGGCCCTTGTTCTCCTGCTGGATGATCAACATCCAGTCCTGGCGCTGATCCGCCTGCCTGCGCTCGATGTGCAACTGCATCGGCAATGCCAGCGTGGGTGCGGTGGTCGGCAATGGCGTCTGGCTGGCGCAACCTGCGAGCAGCAACAACGAAAGAATCAATGCTCGGATCATGTTGCATCACCCCGCAACGGCTTGCGGGCCACCACGTTGACCAGCGTTTCCTTGCGCTGCCCGAAAGGCTTGGGCTTGCGCAGCTTCAAGGCTTCCAGCAGGCCGAAGTCCGTGGCGCGGCTCCACCACAGGTAAGGGTAGGAAACATTGCTGGCCTCGAACTCAAAACCCTGCCGACGGATCATCTCCAGGTACTGCGCGGCGCTTTTCTGAACGTGCATGGGGTGACGGAACAGCCAGCGGATCACCCAGGTGTCGATATAAGCCTCGGTGGATTCGGCGAACAGCAGATAGCCGCCCGGCTTGAGGACGCGATAGAACTCGGCCAGCGCCTGTTCCTGCTCGACCAGATGGTGAAAGGTCTGATGGCAGAACAGCAGGTCGACGCTCGCGTCGGGCAGTTGCAGCGCGGCGCAGTCGCTGCCGATCAGTTCGACGTCGAGCCCGAGCGCGGCGGCCTCTTCGCGGCTGCGCGACAGGCTGTCCGGGTCGGCATCGACACCGAGCAGTCTGGCCGGGCTGAACACCTTGCTCAGGTGCCGGAACGATTTGCCCTGTCCGCAGCCTGCGTCCAGCAACACCGGCGCGGCAGGCAGCGGACCCGTGAACAGACTGCGCAGGTCATCGATGGCGACACGCAGCACCCGGTATTGCCAGATATTGCTGCGCAGAAACCACAGGCCAAAGCGGGTTTCTTCGACGTAGCTGTCGCTCAGGAACGGTCCGTTCATGCATCATCGCTCGTGCAGATTTCCGAGAGCACGCGCAGGCGCCGCTTGGGTTCGCTGACAAACGGGTTGCGCTCGTCCCAGGCGTAACCGGCCAGAATGGAACTGATCATGCGGCGTATGTCAGGCGTTCCGCCCTCATAGAAAATCACGTTCTGAAAGGTGTCGTCGTACCAGCCTTCGACGTAGGCGCGGAATGTATCAACGCCTTTCTTGAGCGGGACGGCGAACTCGGTTTCCCAATCCACCGCTTCGCCGCGCAACTGACGATTCAGCACGCCTGCCGCCATGCTGGCTGAGCGCATCGCGATGGTCACGCCCGAGGAAAACACCGGGTCGAGGAATTCCGCCGCGTTGCCCAGCAGCGCAAAGCCCTTGCCGTGCAGGGTTTTGACGTTGGCCGAGTAGCCACCGATGGTGCGTACCGGAGTGTCCCAGACTGCGTTTTTCAGCACGTTGGCCAGCTGCGGGGTCTCCGCGACGAAGGCCCGCAGGCAGGCGTCCAGGTCTTCGGGTTTGCCTTCGAACCGCTCGGCCGACGCCACCACGCCCAGCGAGCAGCGTCCCTGGCTGAACGGTATGGTCCAGAACCACACGTCGCTGTGCTCGGGATGAATGCTGACGAGGATTTTCTGGCGGTCGAAAGGCGGGCTCTCGATATGGTCTTCGATGTGCGTGAACACGGCCTTGCGCACCGGAAATCCGGACGGCGCTTCGAGGTCCAGCAAGCGCGGCAGCACGCGGCCGTAGCCGCTGGCGTCGAGCACGAAATCGGCCTGCACGCTGTATTCGCTGCCGTCTTCGCGTCTTACGCGCAGGATCGGTTGCGGACCGTCGAAATCGGCGCTGATGATTTCCTGCTCATAGCGGATTTCCACGCCTTGCAACTCGGCCTGATCGGCCAGCAGCTTGTCGAACTCGGCGCGCTGCACCTGAAAGGTGGTGGGCTTGCCGTCGGTGAAAGTGTCGCCGAAGTCGAAATCGCTGTACTGCTCGCCCCGCGCAAAGGCTGCGCCATTCTTCTGCTGGAACCCGGCGGCCTGCACGGCTTCGAGCATGCCCGCCTCCTCAACGAAATCCAGGCAATGGCAGAGCAGGCTTTCGCCGATGGAGAAGCGCGGGAATACCTGACGCTCGACGATCAGCACATCGTGACCCTGGCGTTTGAGCAGCGCCGCAGCAATCGAACCGGCCGGACCGGCACCGATGACGACGACCTGGCGAATTTCCTTGTCAGTGATGGGCACAGGTATTCCTTTTCGGTGGATCGATTGAAGGAGTGGCGCGTGAGGGCAGTCGCGCGGGCGTTATCCAGAACACCAGAACCATCATGGGCGTGGCTCCGGGGATCCAGCAGGTTTCTTCTGGCGCGGGCTGGCCCAGGGCGCGAGCATGAAGCTGAACGCCAGCCCCAGGCTCACCGACAGTCCGAAGTTGCTGATCGCCGGGGTGCCGGAAATCGCCAGCAGCCCGAACGACAGCCAAGTGGTGACAGCGGCCAGCAGCGTGCCCAGCAGGCTCACCGCAGCGCCGCCGACCTGTTCGCGCATCAGAATGGCGTAATCGACACTGATTGCCGTGACCAGCAGCAGGCCGAACAGGCTGAACAGGGTCAGTGGCTGGCCGAGCCAGCCCAGGCTGGCAAGGCTGCACAACGCAGCGAGCAGGGGCAGGGCGACGATGCGCAGTGCGCCGTTGAAGCCGAACGGTACGATCAGCAACAGCACGATCAGCACACACGACGCCAGCTTCAGTTCGGCGGCGCTGACCTGGGTGCTGGCGAACACTTGATTGAGCTCGCCCAGCCGATCCACCAGTTGCACGCCGTCCAGCCCGCCCGCCTGCATGCGCAGCAACGCCGTGCTGTTCAGGCCGCGCAGGCTCACCATGGTCGCCACGCCTTCTTCATTCGTCCCCAGCCAGAGCGTACGCCAGGGTTCGGCCAGCGGGCCTTGCAGCGCAAGATCGATGTCTTGCATCGGCAATGCCTGTAGTTGAGCGAGCTCGGTTTTCAAAGCACTTTCGGGAACGCCAAGTTGCACCAATGGCTGCCAGTATTGCGGCAACTTCGCCAAAGCGGCGCGGGTTGCCTGTTGTTCGGCAGGCGAGTCCAGCAACTGGTTGATCGCCATGTAGCCTTGCAGCTTGTCCATGTTCACCAGTTGATCGAGACGCTGGGTGAGCGCGGTCTGGCGGTCCAGCAGCTCCTGCTGATCCTTGCCGCGCACCAGAAAGAACTGACTGGTGGGCTGGTAACCGGTGATACGTGCGATGGCCTGGGCTTCGTCGGTCAGCGACTGCGGGGCTGCGACCCACTGGCGAATGTCGTTCTTGGTGGTCAGGTGCCAGAGACCGCCGCCGCAGAAAGCCAGCAGCAACACCAGCAAAATCGGCGTGCTGACGCGTTGCAGCAAGGCGGCGCGGCAATCGAGCATCTGCTGGGCCAGCTTGAGCGGCCACTGCGCGGGATGAATTTCGATCCTGCTGAGCAGCGCGGGCAACAGGCATACCGCTGTCAGGTACGCGCCGATGAGACCTGCCGCCGAGAATACGGCAATCTGGGTCAGCGCCGGGAACGGCGTCCAGGCCAGCGCCAGATAACCGATGCAACTGGTGACCAGGCTCAGGCTCAGCCCCGGCAACGTCAGGCGCAAGGCAGGCCAGCTGCGCCAGGGCTTGAGGCTCCAGCTTTTGGACAGATAGTGCAGCGGGTAATCGACTGCCACGCCGATCAGGCTCGAGCCCAGCACCAGCGTCATGACGTGCATGCTGCCAAACACCGTCACGCAGGCGACTGCTCCAAACAGCATGCCGACGATGACGGGTACAAACGCCAGCAGCACGCTCCACCTTCTGAACGCCAGCAACAGCAGCAACAGGATACCGATGGTTGCGCCGCCGCCGACCCAGGTGATTTCCCGGCTGGCCTGTTTCTGGCCGTCCGCTGCGTATAGCAAACCGCTGGCGGCCAACAGTTGGCCTCCTGCCTGACTCGCCTGCTGGCGGGCAGTGGCGAGCAGGTCCGCGACCTGGCCGGGCAGGCGCATGTCGAAGGCATCGTTGCCGGTGCGTGTACGCAGCAATACCCAGCTTTTACCGTCGGCCGAGGCGATCAACGCGCCGCTGGCCAGATCCGGTTCGACCGATCCCTGGCGGGGCAGGCCGTTCTGTATGCGCCCGGTCAGGCCCAGCCAGTCGTCCTGGCTGGGCACGAGGCTGAAACCGGCAAAAGGGTCGAACAGGGTTTGCACCCGCTGATCGATAAAGCCCTGCGGGTCATCGATCAGTTGCGCCCGATCCGCCGCCGGCAGCATCGCGATTCGCCCTTGCAGCAGTTGGTTGCGCAGGGCAGGCAGATCGGCCTGCAGTGTCCACTGTACTTTTTCGAACAACCCGCTGGCCTGCCATTGCTCGGCCAGCGTGCGGGCGAGGGTGATGGCTTGCTGACGGTCGGCGTGACCGACCAGCACCAGCATTTCGCGGTTGAGCGGTTCCTGAATGCGTTTCTCGGCCGTGCTGACCAGCGCGTCGTTGTCAGTGCCCGGCACCAGTTCCATAAGGTTGGCCGACAGCGGCGAGCGGTCGTGCCATTGCCAGGCGGCCAGCGCCAGCACACCCGCCAGAATCAGCAGGAACAGGCGCGGCAGCAGGCGCTCAGTTCGCAAAGTCATTACGTTGCGCGTCGGTCAGCGCGGCGGCGCTGGTGCTGTCGATCATCTTCAGGACCGTGCTGTCGCCCTGGGTTTCCAGCAGTTCTATGCGTTGCACCAGTTCGCCGCCGTCGATATTGATCTGCGTGAACACCTGCTGCAGCAACAGCGAGCGGGGTGTCAACGTCAGGTGCCAGGCGTTGGCGTCGCCTTTGAGTTGCAGTTCGAAATCCCGTTGCAGGCCACTGCTGTCACCTTGCAGCACGGCGAGGAACAGGCGGTTCTGTTCGGCTCCGGCGTTCTTGTTGGGCACCGGCTTCCAGACGCTGGCGCTGCCTTCGGCTTCACGGCGCGCAATGCCGTTGGCGTTGATGCGGTAGTCCTGTTTCAGCGGGGTTTCCAGCAGCCACAGCAGCCCGGCGTCCCTGGCCAGCACGAAACGGCCCTTGCTGATAAGCGGCTGCGGCAGGGCGCGCAGGTGTTTTTCCTGAGTGAAACGCCCTTGCACCACGGCAGACCTGGCCAGTTGATCGCTCAGCTGTTGCAGGTCGAAGGCGTGTGCCAGCGACGACAGGCACAGCAGGCCCAATACGCATAACGCTCGAAGCGGACGGCTCATGGCAAGGCTCTCTCTACGGCATCGATGAAGACCCTGGGCGAGGCCAGTTGCATTTCGTGAGTCTGGCTGTCGACAGCGACCTGAACGGTGCTGGCGCGGGTCAGGCGTTCGCCGGTGACCGCGTCGGTGATCAGGTAGTTGATCTTCAGCCGGTTCTCCCATTCCACCAGATCGGCGCGCACGTTCAGCTTCTGGCCGAACACGGCGCTGCGCACGTAACGCAGCTGGACGTCGATCACCGGCCAACCATACCCGGATTCGAGCATCTGCATGTAGTTGTGGCCGATGTGGTCGAGCAGCGCGCAACGCGCCACTTCCAGGTATTTGACGTAATGCCCGTGCCAGACAATGTTCATCATGTCGACGTCAAAAAACGGCACCACGATTTCGGTGTCGACCTGCAGAAATCCCTTACTGCGCATGCAGCCTCCAGTGTCGGTTGGCGATGTGTTTCAGGCACAGGCGCAGCTCCGCCTCCAGCGCCCGGTCTTCGATGACGGGGGCGAAGTCCTGACTCAGTTGTTCGTGCATGGCGGCCAGCGCGGGTGGCAGCGGGCGTGCATCGGCGGACTTGGTGCGCAGCCAGACGCCCTGGTTGGCGGCGATCAGCGTGGCGGCGGCGACCTGCTCGGTCAGCTCCAGCACCCGGATCGCGTCGCGCGCGGCGATGGTGCCCATGCTGACCTTGTCCTGATTGTGGCATTCGGTGGAGCGCGAAAACACGCTGGCCGGCATCGTGTTTTTCAATGCTTCTGCGGTCCAGGCGCTGGCGCCGATCTGCACGGCCTTGAACCCGTGGTTGAGCATTGCGCGTTCGGCGCTGGCGCCCGACAGGTTGCTCGGCAGGCCGTGGTTGTAACGCTCGTCCACGAGCAGCGCCAGTTGCCGGTCCAGCAGGTCGGCGACGTTGGCGACCAGCGTTTTCAGGCTGTCCATGGCGAAAGCAATGTGCCCGCCGTAGAAATGCCCGCCGTGCAGCACGCGTTCGGCTTCGGCGTCGATGATCGGGTTGTCGTTGGCGCTGTTGAGTTCGATCTCGATGAACGAACGCAACCAGTTCAGGCTGTCGGCCAGCACGCCCAGCACATGCGGCGCGCAACGCAATGAGTAGCGATCCTGCAGGCGATGCAGCGGCGCGGTTGGTGCGTCGATCGCCAGGTCCTGGCGCAGCCATGCGGCCACCCGGGTCTGACCCGGATGCGGCTTGGCCGCGAACAGGCGCTCGTCGAAGTGCTCCGGATTGCCTTGCAACGCCACCACGTTCATTGCCGTGATGCGGGTCGCCAGTTGCAGCAGGTAATCGGCCCGCGCAAATGCGAGGCAGGCCAGTCCGGTCATCACCGCCGTGCCGTTCATCAAGGCCAGCGCTTCCTTGGGCCGCAGCACCAGCGGCGTCCAGCCCAGTTCGCGGTGCACGTCGCTGGCCGCCCGGCGTTCGCCACGGAACATGACTTCGCGCTCGCCCGAGAGCGTCGCGGCTACGTAGGACAGCGGCGTCAGATCACCGCTGGCACCGACCGAGCCTTCTTCCGGGATCAGCGGCAATACGTCCTGATCAATGAACGCCTGCAGACGCTCCAACAGTTCGACGCGCACCCCGGACACGCCCTGACACAGCGACTGCAGCCGCGCCGCGAGCACGGCGCGGGTTGCCTGTGCGTCCAGCAGCTTGCCCAGGCCGCAGCCATGAAAGGTGTACAGGTGACGCGGCAGCGCTTCGACGTGTTCCAGCGGCACGGCAACCACGCACGAATCGCCATAGCCGGTGGTGACGCCGTAGATCACGCCTTCCTTGTTCAGCAGCGAATCCAGAAACCGTGCGCCTTTGGCAATGCGCTCGCGGAACGCGTCATCGCTCTGCAAAACGGTGGGCACCTGGCGGTTGGCCAGCGCCAGCACGTCTTCAATGCGCAGCGCCCGTTCGCCGAAGGTAATGGTGTCAGGAGCGTGGTTCGTCATCGGACTTCCAGAATGGGTAGAAATTGAACCACTGCTGTGGCGCTTCAAGGCAGTAGTGGCCGAGGCGTTCGGCATAGCGCGTGGCCCAGTGTTCGATGACCTGCGGGCGGTCGCTGCGCCGCCATTCGATGGCGTCGGCAAAGGGTTCGAGAATCACGCGATAGCCGGTCGGGCCTTTGAGGCAGAAGAACAGATTGACCGGGCATTTGAGCAGCCCGCCCAGCAGCCACGGGCCTTGCGGGAAGGCGGCGGGCTGGCCGAGAAAATCGACACGCACGTTGCGTCCGCCGTGCAACGGCACACGATCACCGGCAATGGCCAGCCATTCACCTTCTTCGATGCGCTGGTTCAATTGCAGCATGATGGCCGGGTCCAGCTCGCTGACCTGGATCAGCCGCAGGTTGGTCGCCCCGGCTTCGCCCAGCAGACGGTTGAAACGTTCAGCGTGCTTGGTGTGCACCAACACGTTCATGGTGACTTTCTCGCCCAGTTCGGCGAGGGCGCGACACACTTCGAGATTGCCCAGGTGCGCGCCGACCAGCAGTTGGCCACGCGAACCGCGCAGGTTCTGCCGCAGATGCGCCGGGTCGATGATCTCGATCTGGTCGATGCCGAGCCTGCCGTTCCAAACGTCGAGCTTGTCGAGCAGCGCGTCGGCGAAGGCCATGAACTGGCCGAACACCCGGCGCTGGGTGGGGCGCAGTTCGGGCCGGTTGCTCCACTGCGACAGGCGCTGCTGGTACTCGTGGATGCTGTGCCGGGCGCGGCGGCCGAACAGGAAGAAATACAGCACGATGCCATACAGCACCGGTGTCAGCAGGCGACGGCCGAGCAGTTTGACGCCCCACGCGGTGAGCTTCATCAGCAGAAAACTGCCACGCTCCTCGTGGTTCGCCCAATGCTGCTTCGACTTATGTTTTACGCTCATGACCGCCACCGCTGCCAGAGAATGACCGGGAGGCGAACCAGCATGCCGAAGAACAGTTTGGCGTGCATTTTCGAGATCAGCGCGTTGTCGTGGAACAGGCGAAAGTGTGACAGGCCGTCCTGCGGATAGTGAACGCGGGTCGGCAGCCAGCGCATGGGCTGCCTGCGCCATGACAGGCGCACGAGAATCTCCGAATCGAAGTCCATGCGCCTGCCGATCCGCGCGCTGTCGATCAGCTTCAGCACGGGTGCCAGCGGGTAGAGCCTGAAACCGCACATCGAGTCGCGAATCTGCAGCGACAGGGTGTTGATCCAGACCCACACGTGGGTCAGATAGCGCGCATACAGGCGTCCTTTCGGAACACTCTCGTCGTACTGTGGATAACCGCAGATCAGCGCGTCGGGATGCTCGCGTGACTGCTGCAGAAACAGCGCAATGTCCGTCAGGTCATGCTGGCCGTCGGCATCGACCTGCAAGGCATGGCTGAAACCCAGCCGTGCGGCTTCACGAAAACCGGCCATCACGGCGCCGCCCTTGCCCTGATTGACCGGCAGGCGCACCAGATAGACCTGCTCGGTCTGTGCAAGCTGTTGCAACACCGTCGCGCAGGCCGGGCTGCTGGCGTCGTCCACCAGCACGCAGGGCAGCCCGGCTTGACGAACGGCCCTGACCACGTCGGGCACGGCCAGCTCGTGATCGAACACCGGAATGATCGCACAGGGCTTATGCATGCGCAGCCTCCAGCACGATCCGGCCACTGGAGCAGGGCGCGCCTTCGCTGTTGCGAAAGGCGAAATGCAGTTTCGAGCGTTGCTCATCGAAGCGCAGGGTCAGCGTGAGCCAGTCGCCGGGGCGCACCAGTTGCTGAAACTTCAGCACTTCCATCCCCGCAAAGCGCGGTGGCAGGTCCAGCAGGTTTTGGCTCAGTTTCATGGCCCATTCCACCTGCACCACGCCTGGCAGGACGGGAGCCTTGGGAAAGTGGCCGCTGAAGTACGCGAGATCGGGTGGAACGACCAGATTCAGTTGCAACTCGTCATCGACGGTTTTCTGATCCAGCAGCTCCGGAAGTTTCGGGCGCTCGGCCATCAGCAGTGCTTCAACGTCGGCCTGCGGCAGTTTGTCCTGAGCGTTGAGCGGCATCTGCCGCAGCAGCCGCCAGCGCCGAGGCAGCGCCAGGGCTTCGCAATGCGGACGCAGGTGCTGGCGCAGCGCTTCGGTCAGGGCACGACGGCCCTGTGTCCGGAGTGCGAGCAGACCACTGTCGCTCAGCACGACCAGCGCACCGAGTAAGGCACGGTTCTCCTGAACCACGCCCAGACGCGCCTCGCGGACCCACTCATGGGTGACGAGCGCCTGTTCGATCAGGGGCAGCGAGATACGTTTTTCCTCAAGTTTGACGATGCGGTCCAGCCTGCCCAGCAGTTCGAAACGGCCGTCGGGGTCGATGTGTACAGCGTCGGCCGTGTGTTCGATATGGCCAACAGGCAGGTACGGCGAGCGGACGCACAAGGCACCGTCGTCGCCGCGAGTCAGCTCAACGCCTTCGAAGGGTTGCCAACGCTGTTCGCCCTGACGCCACGCAATGCCGCCGGTTTCCGAGCTGCCGAAGATTTCCGTCGGCCATTGCCCCAGTCGCTCATGCAGGCTTTGCGCTGCTTCGCCCGGCAGTACGCCACCGGAGGAGAACACCCGGGTTACGACGCTCAGGCGTGGCCAGTCGAGGTTGTCGCCCATGCGCTTGAGCAGGGCCGGGCTGGCGACCCAGGCGAACGGCGCATTTTCGAGACTGGCGCGCTGCACGTCTTCGGAGAAGGGCAACTGACGACGCAGGAATGAACGCCCCGCGCACAGCGGCCACAACAACCGGAACAGCAGGCCGTAGATGTGCTGGGTCGCCACGCTGCCCACCATGCAGGACTGGCCCAAGTCCGCGCCCCAGAGCTGCTCCAGGGCCGTGACTTCATTGGCAAGTTGGCGCAGACGTTTCTCGATCAGCTTCGGCTCGCCACTGGAGCCTGAGGTGCACAGGCTCAGGCAGCACCGGTCCAGATCAAGCTCTGCCGGTGCCAGGGAGGCTGCGTGCAGGTCGCCCAGCGCTGTATCGCTTGGCTGGTCGGTGATCCAGAGATCCACCTGACCGGCCCAGCGTTCGCGGGTCTGGCTTTGCAGATCGGCAGGCAGCAGCACGCTTACGCCGGCGCGCCAGGCACCGAACAACGCGATGCCCAGTTCGGCGGCATCTTCAAGGTGCACGCCCACTTGCCGGACGCCACGGGCTTGAAGCCCGCCCGCAACGCTCAATGACTGCGCGCGCCATTGGGCGAGCGTCAGCTGTGGAGTGGTGGTCAGCAGTCGATCCGTGGTGGTGTCGAGCAGCAGGTTTTCAAGATTCAGCCAGTTCATGCAATCCATTTCATGGGCCGCCCATGACGCGCAGGCGGACGATCAGTTCGCCTGCGAACAGCAGGCCCATCAGTCCATAGGAAACAAGGCCGGTGTAGAGCGTCCACCATGACAGCGGTGCCCACAGCGTCAGCGCCGCTGCAGCAAGGCCGTTGCCCAGAAAGAACACACACCACACCTGAGTGACCCGCCGGGTGTAGCGAATACCGGATTCAGAGAGTTCAGGCCGGTTGATACGCGCCATGCGTTCGACGATTGGCGGGCCGTAGATCAGGCTCGAACCGAACAGGCCCAGCATGAACAGGCTGACCAGCACCGGGTACCAGCGCAGCATCACATGGCTGTCGAGCAGCCCGAGCACCACGCAGAACCCCAGCGCCACCAGCGCCATCGCCAGGCTGCCCGGCCTGCGCTCACCGGTGACGATGCGCGCCAGCCACAGGCTTCCCAGCAGCAGGGCGAACTGCCAGGGCGCGAAGTGCTCGGTTCCCCAATAGACGGCGAACGGGTACAGCAAACCGGCCAGCACCAGGATCAGACCGACCAGCCGTTTCATTCGGCGGTGCTGACCAGTCGGTAGACGGCCTCGACCACATCGTTGACGGTTCTGACGGACTTGAACTCTTCCGCCGCGATTTTCTTGCCGGTCTTGCGCTTGATGTGGTCGATCAGGTCAACAGCGTCAATGCTGTCGATTTCCAGGTCCTGATAGAGGTTCGCCTCGGGGACGACCCTTTCAGGTTCCAGTTCGAACAGTTCGACCATGGCCGTGCGCAGGGTTTGGAAGATGTCTTCACGGGTTTGCATGTTCAATCCTCAGACCGGCTGTCTGGCGCTGACGAACGCCACAAGGCTGTCGACGTTGGCGAAATGGTTGCGGGTGTCCTTGGCGTCGGCATCTATCTTGATGCCGTAGCGCTTCTGGATGGCCAGGCCCAGTTCCAGTGCGTCGACCGAATCCAGTCCAAGGCCCTCGCCGAAGAGCGTCTGGTCATTGCCGATGTCTTGCGGGGTGATGTCTTCGAGGCCCAGGGCATCGATGATCAGCACTTTAATGTCCAGGTGTAGATCGCTCATCTGTGGCGAGCTCCTTGATGAAGTAGTCATGCAGGTAATCGTTGAGCCTGCGGGACGCCAAAGGCGGCGGGCCCAGCACGCTGAAGGCTGTAGGGTCTATATCGGCACCCACATGCAGGGTGAAATGCACACGGCGTTGCGGAATCCGGTACCAGGGCTCGGCCTTGGTGAGGGTGGTCGGGCTGACCTTGATGGTCACCGGCGTGATCATGCTGGCGCCGCGCAGGGCAATGGCGGCGGCGCCCCGGTGAAAGGCAGGCGGCAGGCCGGGCTGGGTGCGCGTACCTTCGGGAAAGATGATCAGCGTCTGGCCGCCTTGCAGGCGTTCCACAGCGGCATCAAGCATGTCCATGCTGCCGTCGTTGCTGATATAGCCCGCGGAGCGCACCGGCCCGCGCGTGAACGGGTTCTCCCACAGGCTGCGCTTGACCACGCAGTTGGCGTCACGCACCAGCCCGATCAGGAACACCACGTCGATCAGGGACGGGTGGTTGGCAATGATCATCTGGCCGGGGCGTCCCAGCTTTTCGGCGCCTTTGACCTCATAGGTCAGCACGCCCAGACGCGCCATGATTCTGATGAAGCGCCAGAACAGCCGACTGATGGTCCGGCGGGCACGTCGCTGATGGTCTGCGACGCTTCCTGGAAAGCAGCTCAGGACCGGAAAAACGAACACGCGCAGACACAGCCCGCTGATCCCGAACAGACCAAAGCTGAAACCGGTGGCCAGCAGACGCCAGTAATAGGCGTCCCGGCCTTTCTTCAATGGTTGCGTTGCCACTTCCATAATCGGTTGTTCCACGGATGCAGGCATGAGGACTGGTCGGTGTGCAGGGCTTGCAACAGATTCAGGGCATGGGGCCACTGCGTGCGTTGCGCGCCTTGCGTGTCGGTATTCAGGGACAATTGCCACTCGTTACCCGGCGTCAGCAGCAAGCCGACGGCATAGGGAAAGGGCACGTCGTCGATCCATTGGGCATAGGCGTGCGGAGGCTGTTCTTCGGTTACCACCAGCAGCACGGCCGGTGCGCCCTCGGCCAGCAGGGCAGCAGCTTCGAATGCCCCGTATTCAAGTCCGTCGCCGGCGGCCGCCAGTGCGGTCATTTCGCTGGTTTCACCGCGCAGGATCGACCACAGACCAATCACGGCGTTGTGCACCGACAGGCTGAACTGGGTCGGCGACATGGGCTCGTCAGCGGCCAGATCGCGAAGGATGTCGAACGTGCGGGGCGTTTCGCCGTGGCGGGACACGAATACCAGCGGCATGCGCTCGTAGCCCTCGCTGAGGGGCCAGCCGACCGCGAATGCCATGCGCGCCATGCGGCCCAGCCGTCGGCGCTGCATCGCAGGCAGAAAAGACACATCCGGTGCCTCGTTGCTGTCCTGCAACTGTTTAGGGGTGCGGCTCCATTGCTCCCACTCGTCTGCGCTCGCCAGGCCAGGTGCCCAGGCGCGCCATCGTGCAATGTTGAAGGTGATCAAAACTTCTCTTCCCGCCCCTGCGGGCTTGTTTCTCGCTACTTCGATACCAGGACGGCATCAGTCTGGGCGGTAAGTTGAATGAGTGTGCGCATTATCCTTGTGGGGATCGTGACTAGCAAATTTGTTACAAGTAAAGGGTTTACACAGCAGCCATTCTCATTCAAGTGATGCATGCGTACGCATTATTGACGCTCAACCAGACAGTCATTGAAATGACATAAATGTGTCGTATTTTTCACTAGGCTTGCCGATAAGGTCGCCGTTGTCGTATGCATTGCCTAGACTCGACCACGCGTACAGCCTTTATCGGTCAGTCACGTCGTTTCTTAATCTCTCGAGGAATTCAAAGCATGCGTCGTGTGGTATTCAATCAGAAGGGGGGAGTCGGCAAATCGAGCATTGCCTGCAATCTGGCTGCAGTCAGCGCTAATGAAGGCTATCGGACCCTGTTGATCGACCTCGATGCCCAGGCCAACTCCACCCAGTACCTCACCGGCCTAACGGGCCACGATATCCCGATGGGAATTGCCGAGTTCTTCAAGCAGACGCTGTCTTCCGCGCCGTTCGGCAAGAAGAACCATGTCGATATCTACGAGACGCCGTTCGATAACCTGCATGTGGTAACTGCCACGGCAGAACTTGCCGATTTGCAGCCAAAGCTTGAGGCAAAGCACAAGATCAACAAGCTTCGCAAATTGCTGGATGAGCTGGGCGAAGACTACGAACGCATCTACCTGGATACGCCTCCTGCGCTCAATTTCTATGCGGTGTCGGCGCTGATTGCGGCAGATCGCGTCCTCATTCCTTTCGATTGCGACAGTTTTTCCCGGCAGGCGCTCTACGGCCTGCTGCGGGAAATCGAAGAGTTGAAGGAAGATCACAACGAGAACCTGCAAGTGGAAGGCATCATCGTCAACCAGTTCCAGCCTCGGGCGAGCCTGCCGCAGCAGATGCTGGATGAACTGGTGGCCGAAGGCCTCCCGGTATTGCCGGTCTACCTCAATGCGTCAGTGAAGATGCGCGAGTCTCACGAGGCCTGTCTGCCTCTGGTCCACCTTGATCCGCGCCACAAGCTGACAAGGCAGTTCGTCGACCTGCATCACTTGCTGGAAACCAACGCACATCCTTGATTTCCTTTGTCAGGGCGTCGGCGCGCCGGCGCGCTTCGGTGATCATGTCCTCGGGAATGTCGATGGCAGCATCCATGTCGGCCTGGAATGTGTTCTGAGAAGCGATCAGGCGGTTGCTGCCCGGCGGGCAATCGCATCGCACTTCGTGGCCATGCGTGGCAGCCGCCACAAATCCATCGACATAGGTCGGATTGCCCTGGGCGATGTAGCCTGCGCTGCCGCACGCCGGGCACCATACCGGGTCGCCCATGAGTGCCACCCGTTGATCGTCCAGAATCATGCGTGACGAGGTGTTCGACACAAGACCGCCGCTGGTGGTCGTATCACCTTCCCTGACTATGAATGGCATAGAGCTGCTTCCTTTGGAGTGTGGAACGCCGAATGCTAGGCGCAAAACACCTGTCCTGAGGGCTGAATCAGCCGTTAAGGACCGTTCCTACAGGAAAGTCATCCGGGCGTTGGAAAGTGTTGCAGAGCGCGGCCTCCAAGCGGCAATCGTTACTCCAGCCGTAATGATTGAGTGGTCTGCTTGATTGATGCCTGGACCTTCCCGCTCCTAAGGTGAACCACGACAGCGAAATCGTGGAGCGATCATGACAATAACAACTTCCCCCGACGCGCGTTGGACGCGTCGCCGCACCGAGAAGCAGCGGCGGCTCGAACAGGTGCGGTCCCTGGCCGACGGCGTGGTGCTGCCGACCGACAGCATCGTCGCGGCGCTGGAGGCCCTGCTGGTGTCCGGTGATCGCGTGGTGCTTGAGGGCAATAACCAGAAACAGGCCGACTTTCTGTCCCGCGCACTCGCAAAGGTCGATCCTGCCAAGGTGCACGACCTGCACATGATCATGCCGAGTGTCGGACGGTCCGAGCATCTGGACCTGTTCGAACAGGGCATCGCCCGCAAACTGGATTTCTCCTTCGCTGGCACGCAAAGCCTGCGCATTAGCCAGTTGCTGGAAGACGGCCTGCTGGAAATCGGCGCGATTCACACGTATATCGAGCTTTATTCGCGACTGGTGGTCGACCTGATCCCCAACGTGGTGCTGGCCGCAGGCTTCATGGCCGACAAGGCTGGCAACATCTACACCGGGCCGAGTACCGAAGACACCCCCGCGCTTATTGAACCGGCCGCCTTCAGCGACGGCATCGTCATCGTGCAGGTCAATCAACTGGTTGATGACGTGACTGATCTGCCCCGCGTGGACATCCCCGCTTCCTGGGTCGACTTCGTGGTTGTGGCCGACAAGCCGTTCTACATCGAACCGCTGTTCACCCGTGACCCGCGCCACATCAAGCCGGTGCATGTGCTGATGGCGATGATGGCCATCCGTGGCATCTACGAGAAGCACAACGTCCAGTCGCTGAACCACGGCATTGGTTTCAACACCGCGGCCATCGAGCTGATCCTGCCGACCTACGGCGAATCGCTGGGGCTGAAAGGCAAGATCTGCCGCAACTGGACGCTCAACCCGCACCCGACCCTGATCCCTGCGATTGAAAGCGGCTGGGTCGAGAGCGTGCACTGCTTCGGCACCGAACTGGGCATGGAAAACTACATTGCTGCGCGCCCTGACGTGTTCTTCACCGGGCGCGACGGTTCGCTGCGTTCCAATCGGCAGCTGTGTCAGCTGGCAGGCCAGTACGCCGTGGACCTGTTCATCGGCGCGACCCTGCAGGTCGATGGCGACGGGCACTCCTCGACCGTGACCCGAGGCCGTCTGGCAGGTTTCGGCGGTGCGCCGAACATGGGCCACGACCCGCGCGGCCGTCGCCACGCCACCCCGGCCTGGCTGGACATGCGCCAGCAGACCGATGACGGCCCGGCCGCCTATCTGGAGCGCGGCAAGAAGCTGGTGGTGCAGATGGTCGAAACCTTTCAGGAAGGCGGCAAACCGACTTTCGTCGAAACCCTCGACGCCGTCGAAGTGGCCCGCAAGAGCGGCATGCCGCTGGCACCGATCATGATCTACGGCGATGACGTGACCCACCTGCTGACTGAAGAGGGCATCGCCTACCTCTACAAGGCGCGCAGTCTGGAAGAGCGTCAGGCGATGATTGCCGCTGTGGCAGGCGTGACGGCCATTGGTCTGCGCCACAACCCGAAAGACACCGCCCGCATGCGCCGCGAAGGGCTGATTGCGTTGCCTGAAGACCTCGGCATCCGCCGCACCGACGCCAGTCGCGAACTGCTGGCCGCAAAAAGCATCGCCGATCTGGTCGAGTGGTCCGGTGGCCTCTACAACCCGCCTGCCAAATTCAGGAGTTGGTGATGAGTGCACTCAAACAGACACCG
This sequence comes from Pseudomonas sp. AC016, assembly GCF_979253365.1. NCBI lineage: Bacteria > Pseudomonadati > Pseudomonadota > Gammaproteobacteria > Pseudomonadales > Pseudomonadaceae > Pseudomonas > Pseudomonas sp. AC016. Next base: position 2,831,294 of record NZ_CEEDCC010000001.1, on the reverse strand, counting down.
CAATCCGTCTCACTGTCCGAGCATCTGGCTGACCTGGCCGTCGATGCGCTGATGGATGAGGCCAATCTGTCGCCCAAGCCTGCCTTGGTGGACCGTCGTGGCAATGGTGCGCACACCGATCTGCATCTGGGGTTGATGCATGCGTCGGCGCTGTCGCTATGGCCGACCTTCAAACTGATGGCCGAGGCCGCTGCGCAGTTCAAGATCGTTGGGCAGCCGTTGCGTGAAGAGCTGGGACGACTGGGGCGCGAAGGTGAAGCCGCGATGCTGCACACCACTGGCGGCGTGAACACCCATCGCGGCGCGATCTGGGCGTTGGGTCTTCTCGTCACCGCCGCAGCGCTGGACGTCAACGATTGCGCGCCAGCCTCGATCTGCCAGCGCGCTGCGCGTCTGGCGCTGATCGAGGATCGCCATGTGGTTGCCAGCAACAGCCACGGCAGCATCGTCGCGCAACGCTATGGCGCAATGGGCGCTCGCGAACAGGCGCAACAGGGTTTTCCCGCCGTGACGAATGTCGCGCTGCCGCAATTGCAGCGCAGCCGTGCGGCGGGCAGTGGTGAGCAGAACGCGCGCCTGGATGCGTTGCTGGCAATCATGACCACGTTGGCCGACACCTGCGTGCTGTACCGCGCCGGGCCTGAAGGTCTGCAGGCCATGCAACAGGGCGCGCAACGCGCGCTGGACGCGGGCGGCAGCGCCAGTCTGGCCGGGCGTCGTGAACTGCACGAGCTGGATAAGCAATTGCTGGCCCTCAACGCCTCGCCCGGTGGCGCAGCCGACCTGCTGGCGGCCTGCCTGTTTATTGATGGTCTTGAGCCTGCGCTCGGCTATGCATCGAGCCCTGCACCGAGGAGTGCCTGATATGGAAACCCTGTCTTTTGAATTCCCCGCCGGACAGCCGCCCAAGGGCCGTGCGCTGGTGGGTTGCGTCGGCTCCGGCGACCTGGAAGTGCTGCTGGAACCCGGACAGCCGGGCAAGCTGACGATTGAAGTGGTGACCTCGGTCAACGGCGCCTCGTTGCGCTGGAAACATCTGTTCGAACGCATGTTCGACGGCCAGATGCCGCCTGCGCTGAGCATCGATATTCATGACTTCGGCGCGACGCCGGGCGTGGTGCGACTGCGCATGGAACAGGGTTTCGAGGAGGTCGGCCATGACTGATACCGCACGTTTGCTGAGCCAACACAGCTTCATCGAACTCGGCGCCCGCCAGCGCGCCCGCGCCTTGCTGGATGCGGGCAGTTTCCGCGAATTGATCGACCCGTTCGACCGGGTCATGTCGCCCTGGCTGGCGCGCCAGGGCGTGGTGCCCCAGGCCGACGACGGTGTGGTGGTCGCCAAAGGGACGGTCGACGGCCTGCCGGTGGTGATTGCTGCCATCGAAGGCTCGTTTCAGGGCGGCAGCATGGGCGAAGTGGGCGGCGCGAAAATGGCCGGCGCGCTTGAACTGGCTGCCGAGGACAACCGCAACGGCATCCCGACCGCCGCCATCGTGCTGCTGGAAACCGGCGGCGTGCGCTTGCAGGAAGCCAATCTGGGCCTGGCCGCGATTGCCGAGATCCATGCCGCAATGGTCGATCTGCGTCAGTACCAGCCGGTGATCGGTGTGGTGGCAGGCAGCGTCGGTTGCTTTGGCGGCATGTCCATTGCGGCCGGGCTGTGCAGCTATCTGCTGGTGACTCAGGAAGCCCGTCTCGGCCTTAACGGTCCGCAGGTAATCGAGCAGGAAGCGGGCATCGAAGAGTATGACTCCCGCGACCGGCCCTTCATCTGGAGCCTGACCGGCGGTGAGCAGCGCTTCGCCAGCGATCTGGTAGACGGCTTTGCCGCCGATGACGTGGCAGCGATCAAACAGCAGGTCGGCAACTGGCTCAGGCAGGGCGTGCCTGCGCAGCATCGCAGTGGTCAGCACACAGTGTTTCTGGAACGTCTGGCGAATCTGGACACTGCGTCGCAGATCGACCCGCAGACCGTCCGCACTCTCTTTCAAGGAGCCCGGTCATGAGTACTCAGCAACGGGGTTTGAACTGGTTCAACGCATTGAGCGCAGGTGCAACGCCGGTCAGCGATTTGCCCGCGTCGCTCAAGGTGGCCGACGGCACACTGGGCGATCAGCCGGTGCGTTTTCTGGCAGTAGTAGCCGATCCGGATAACCGCTTTCCTCGGGCGCGTCAGGGCGAGGTTGGGCTGCTGGAAGGCTGGGGCCTGGCCAGGGCGGTGGACGAGGCAATCGAGCTGGATCGTGAGCGGCCTGACAAGCGCGCGTTGATTGCCATCGTCGACGTGCCAAGTCAGGCCTATGGCCGACGCGAAGAAGCGCTGGGCATTCATCAGGCGCTGGCGGGTGCTGTGGACAGCTATGCGCGGGCCCGCTTGGCCGGGCATCCGGTGATCGGACTGCTGGTCGGCAAGGCGATGTCGGGTGCGTTTCTGGCTCACGGTTATCAGGCCAATCGACTGATCGCCCTGCGTGATCCGGGCGTCATGGTGCATGCGATGGGCAAAGCGTCGGCGGCCCGCGTCACCCTGCGCAGCGTCGAAGAGCTGGAAAAACTCGCCTCGACCATTCCACCAATGGCTTACGACATCGACAACTACGCCAGCCTGGGTCTGCTGTGGGAAACCCTGTCGGTCAGCCAGATCGAACAGCCGGGCGCGGAGGATCTTGCCCAGGTGCGCAATGTGCTCGGCAGTGCAATCAAGGACGTGAAAGCCAGCGGCACTGATCTGAGCAGTCGCCTGGGTGCGAGCAACCGGGCGGCATCGGCCCACGTGCGCCAACTGCTGCGAGCGCAGTGGTGAGGCATTTGTCATCGGCCGTGCTGCCCCACGACTTGTTGTGGGGCATGCCGCTGTCCGCCTTGCCTGAAGACGCGCCTGAGTGGGCCGTCGAAGCCGTGCTGGCCGGTCGGCCGGTGGTGGTGCGCCGTCAGGTCGTGACGGCGGGGCTGGTTGCGGTGGGGCTGCGTGGTCATGCTCGAGAGCAGCGTTACGCGGCGGTCATGGCGTGCGCGGACATTTCCCGTCGGGTCAGCCCGGAGCAATTGGTGGATGTGGTCGACGGTTGCCTGCACGACTGGCCTGCGCTGCGCGCCTTGTGTCTGATCCGCCCGGTCATGGATTCGCTGGAACTGAGCTGGGGCGTGGGTGGCAGCGCCGGATTCGAACTGGCTAGCGGTTTTTCGGCGCTGCATCAGGGCAGCGATCTGGATTTGATCCTGCGCACGCCCCAGCCTGTAGAGCGCTGCTGGGCGGCCGAACTGGTCGAGGCGCTGGAAACGGCCGTCTGCCGGATCGACGTCCAGTTGCAACTCGAGCAGGGTGCCGTGGCGCTGCGCGAGTGGGCGCGGCCGTCGGGTCGAGTGCTGCTCAAGAGTGCCAGCGGCGCCCGTCTGGTTGCCGATCCATGGCAACTGGCCGAGGTGTGCGCATGAGCAGCTTCTGGGTGTTTCCAGGCCAGGGTGCACAGCAGGCGAACATGCTGCATCAGTTGCCGGACGATCCCGTGGTTCGCGACTGTCTGCAGGACGCTTCGACAGCGCTGGGTGAAGACGTCATGGCGCTGGACACCGTTCAGGCGCTGCAATCGACCCGGGCCGTTCAGTTGTGTCTGCTGATCGCAGGCGTGGCCTGTGCCCGGCTGTTACAGGCGCGAGAATGCAAGCCTGATTACGTGTCCGGATTGTCCATCGGGGCCTATCCGGCTGCCGTGATTGCCGGTGCGCTGGCGTTCGACGATGCCGTGCGTCTGGTGGCGCTGCGCGGCGAGCTGATGCAAAGCGCCTATCCCGAAGGCTACGGCATGACGGCGGTCATTGGCCTGGATCAGGCGCAGGTCGAGGCGATGATTGCTCAGGTTCATCAGGCCGGGTCGCCGGTGTTTCTCGCCAATATCAATGCTGACAATCAGCTGGTCATTGCTGGCAGCGCCGAGGCGATGCGTCAGGTCGGCCAACTCGCCAAGGCTGCGGGTGCGGCCGCCATCAAGCGTCTGGCGGTCAGCGTGCCGTCGCACTGTTCGCTGCTTGAAGCGCCTGCGCAGACGCTGGCCGATGCGTTCGCCAGGGTTGAGGTCAGTAAACCGAACGTGCGCTACCTCAGTGGCAGCACCGCGCGCCCCGTGATGGACGCTGAAAAGCTGCGTGACGATCTGGCCTTCAACATGTGCCGGGTCGTGGATTGGCGCAGCACCGTGGAAACCGCCTACGAGCGGGGCGTGCGCCTGCAGATCGAATTGCCGCCCGGTGCTGTGCTGACCGGACTGGCGCGCCGGGTGTTCGACCAGGGAACGGCGGTGGCCTTTCAGGCCGCACGTCTGGACAGCCTGATCGCGCTATCGCGAGAGGAGGGCGCCCGCACCTGATAGAGACGCCGTGCAGCTGCTACGAAGGACAAAAACAACAACTTCAGCAATGCAAACAGAGGAATAACAACAATGATTATCTACGGTGTGGCGTTTTTGGCGTTTTGTACCCTGGTGGGTATTTTTATCGGCGAAGTGCTCGGCAAATTGATCGGCGTGCCTGCCAACGTCGGCGGTGTCGGTATCGCCATGTTGCTGCTGATCGGGCTCGGCAGTTATCTGAGCAAACGCGGCCTGTTCAAGGGCAAGACCGAACAGGGCGTCGAGTTCTGGAGCGCGATTTACATCCCGATCGTGGTCGCGATGGCTGCGCAGCAGAATGTCTATGGCGCGCTCAAGGGCGGCCCTATGGCGATCCTCGCGGGCACGCTGGCCGTGGTGGTGGCCTTCGCGATGGTTCCGGTGCTGACACGCATGGGCAAGGGCCAGACTGAAGTGCCTGCCGCTCCCACCAAGACGGCGGGGTAAGGGCCATGTACGAGTCCATGATAAAAGTCATCACCAGTTACGGGCTGATCAGCGGCTTTGCGGTGATCGGCATCACGATGTGGTTCTCCTATTGGCTTTCGGACACCTTCACCAAAGGTCGCCTGCACGGTTCGGCCATCGCCATCCTGCTGGGGCTGGTGCTGTCGTACATCGGCGGCGCAATGACCGGCGGGCAGAAGGGCGTCGTCGATCTGCCGCTGCTCTCTGGAATCGGGTTGCTGGGCGGCGCGATGCTGCGGGATTTTGCGATTGTCGCCACGGCATTCGGCGTCAACGTCAATGAACTCAAGCGTGCGGGGTACGTGGGCGTGCTTTCGCTGTTTGTCGGCATCGGCACGTCGTTCATCGCCGGTGTCGCGGTTGCCACTGCGTTCGGTTACACCGATGCGGTCAGCCTGACGACCATTGGCGCAGGGGCCGTGACCTATATCGTCGGTCCCGTCACCGGCGCGGCGATTGGAGCCAGTTCCGAAGTCATGGCGCTGTCCATTGCAGCGGGATTGATCAAAGCGATTCTGGTGATGATCGCGACGCCCTTCGTGGCACCGTTCATTGGCTTGAACAACCCGCGCAGCGCAGTCATCTTCGGCGGGCTGATGGGCACGTCGAGCGGTGTGGCGGGCGGGCTTGCGGCCACCGATCCGAAGCTGGTGCCTTATGGCTGTCTGACGGCTGCGTTCTACACCGCGCTGGGTTGCCTGCTGGGGCCGTCGCTGCTGTTCGTGATCATGCGCGGACTGTTGGGATAGGTTGGGATAGTCCGAAAACACCTCAGGCGCAGGTGCGCGCTTGAGGTGCGTTGCGGTCAGGTCGAACGCGGCTCCAGCAGCCGGTTCGCATACATCCTGCACTCCGCCACCAATGCGAGCAGGTTGGGATCACGCTCCTTGGATTTGAGAAAGACCATGCCGATGTGCTGCTGCATGCGATAGCGCTGTTGCAGCGGGATCAGCCGCACGCGGTTCTCATACACCGCCGCAATTCGCCCAGGCAGCAGCGCATAACCCACGCCTGAACTGACCATGCTCAACAGCGTGAAGATGTCGTTGACCTGCATCGCCACCTTGGGCTCGAAGCCAGCCTGCTGGAATACCCGGATGCCATCGCGGTGTGTGGCGAAGCCCTGGGTCAGGGTGATGAACGTCGCTTCACGCAGGTCGCTCAGGTCCACTTCGCTGTGTTCGGCGAACGGCGAGTCGGTCGGCACCGCCAGAAAGATATCGTCCGAGAACAGCGCCAGATGCTCGCAGTCCGGGTCGTTGGTGCTTTCATCCAGGGACACGAGCATTGCGTCCACTTCCATGTTCTTGAGCTTGTAGAGCAGGTCGATGTTGGAACCCAGAATCAGGTCGATATTCAGCTCGCTGCGACGGATCTTCAGGCCCATGATCAACTGCGGCACGGTCTTGACCGTCAGCGAATACAAGGCCCCAAGCCGAAAGCGCGCTGCCGAGAAACCTGCTGCCTGACGCGTCAGTTCCACCGTAGTGATGACGTCGTGCACCAGTTTCTGCGCGCGTTCCTCCAGCACATAGGCACTTTCCAGCGGCGTCAGGTTGCGGCCCTCGTGTTTGAACAGCGGGCAGCGCAGAGCGCTTTCCAGCGAGTGAATGGCGCGATGCACGCTGACGTTGCTGGTCTGCAATTCCGCCGCTGCGCGGGCCAGGTTTCCGGTGCGCATGAAGGCCAGGAAAATCTCCAGCTTCTTCAGGGTAAGTTCGTCATCAATCTGCATGGCGGGGCGCTTAGTGTTGGGGTGGGGGGATTGTGCACAACTCACTCAAGGTTCGCTGCCTGAAATCTGTGCGGCAGACAGACATGTTGCACTTTGTTTCAATAAACGGGAGCCTCTGCAATCAGTGTCTTCGGTAAAACAGGGTATTACGCGGATGTATTACGGAGAAAAATTCAACGCCTGGTCTCATCTCGTCGGCGCAGTGCTGGCAGCCGTCGGAGCCATCTGGCTGCTGGTGATGGCCAGTCTGCATGGCGATGTCTGGAGAGTGGTCAGCGTGGCGATCTATGGCGTCTGTCTGGTCACTCTGTACAGTGTCTCGACCGTGTACCACAGCGTGAAAGGACGTTCGAAGTCCATCATGCAGAAGGTCGATCACTTTTCGATCTACCTGATGATTGCGGGCAGCTACACGCCGTTCTGCCTCGTGACCCTGCGTGGCGCGTGGGGCTGGACCCTGTTCGGAATTGTCTGGGGGCTGGCGCTGATCGGCATCCTGCAGGAAATCAAACCGCGCTCGGAAGCGCGCATCCTTTCCATCGTCATCTACGCCGTGATGGGCTGGATCGTACTGGTCGCCATCAACCCCCTGCTGGCCTCGCTCGGCGTGGCCGGGTTCATCTGGCTGGCGGGCGGCGGCGTGCTGTACACCGTCGGCATCCTGTTCTTCGCCTACGACCACATCCGCCACTGGCACGGCATCTGGCACCTGTTCGTGATCGGCGGCAGTCTGATGCACTTTGTGGCGATCTGTTTTTATGTGCTTTGAGGGTATGTGTTGAGCCAAGGAAAGCGCTGGAACCGCTTATCGAAAGGTATTGTTTTTAAAAAGGATTAAATCGATCAATGATGAGTGCACTTATTTTGGTACATTTCATAGATGAGCAAAATAAGGGCGAAAGTCATGAGTAAGCACATAGGTTCCGACTTCGATGATTTCCTTGCTGAGCAGGGTCTCGCCGAGGAGGTGTCTGCGGCCGCTCTCAAACGCGTGATTTCATGGCAGCTCGCAGAAACCATGAAACGGCAGAAGGTGAGTAAAAAGGCTTTGGCCGAGCGTATGCACACGAGTCGTTCCGCCGTTGATCGGGCACTTGACCAGAATGACGCAGGTATGACCCTTGCCACGCTGGCAAGTGCTGCCCGCGCACTCGGACAAAGAGTTGAGGTACGGCTTGTGCCCGAATGGGATAAAGCTCACGCGTAAGCGTCACCGCCTCGTTAAAAATCACCCCACAACTGCTGCGCCACGCTGAGCGCGACGACGGGGGCGGTTTCGGTGCGCAGCACGCGTGGGCCGAGGCGGGCGGCGTGGAAGCCGGCGGTCTGGGCTTGATCGACTTCAGCGTCGTTCAAACCGCCTTCCGGGCCGATCAGGAAGGCCAGGCTTGCCGGTTTTTCGTGGCTGGTCAGTGGTTCGGCAACCGGGTGCAGGACCAGTTTCAGGTCTGCTTCGGTCTGTTTCAGCCAGTCGGCCAGCGGCATCGGTGGATGAATCACCGGCACCACCGAGCGGCCGCATTGTTCGCAGGCGCTGACCGCAATCTGTTGCCAATGCATCTGGCGTTTTTCAGCGCGCTCGTCCTTTAAGCGTACTTCGCAGCGCTCACTGACGATCGGAGTGATTTCGCTGACGCCCAGCTCGGTCGCCTTCTGAATCGCCCAGTCCATCCGCTCGCCACGCGACAGACCCTGACCCAAATGGATACGCAGACCGGATTCGACCTGCCCGTCAAAGCGTTCATCCAGTTGCACGCGCACGCGCTTCTTGCCGACTTCCAGCAAGGTGCCTCGAAACTCGCTGCCGGAGCCATCGAACAACTGCAGCGCATCGCCTTCGGTCATGCGCAGCACGCGGCTGATGTAATGCGCCTGTGCTTCGGGCAGTTCGTGCTCGCCAAGACTCAGCGGCGTGTCGGTGAAAAAACGGGACAGTCTCATGGTGTTTCTCTGTAGGCGTACTGATGTGTATGTCTTGGGAAAAAGCTTTCGCGGACAAGTCCGCTCCTACGAAGTATGCATTCCAAAAGGAGATATGCGTTACACGTGGGAGCGGACCGGGCGGCGTTCCGCTTTTCCGCGAAGGCGCTGGTCGGATCAGCCCGGATCCCTGAAGTCCGGGTGGAAGTTTTCGCGCACAGCCACGTTGATGCTGCTGCGCGTGGCGATGTCGATGCCTTCACTGGCGACCTCGGCCAGAAAGTCGATCTGTTCCGGTGTGATGACGTAAGGCGGCAGGAAATACACCACGCTGCCCAGCGGCCTCAACAGCGCGCCGCGTTCCAGGGCATGCTGAAACACCTTCATGCCACGGCGCTCCTGCCATGGATAGGCGGTCTTGCTGGCTTTGTCCTGAACCATCTCGATGGCAATCGCCATGCCGGTCTGGCGTACTTCGGCCACATGGGGATGGTCCACAAGGTGCGCCGTGGCGATCGCCATGCGTTGCGCCAGGGCCTTGTTGTTCTCGATGACGTTGTCCTGCTCGAAGATATCCAGCGTCGCCAGCGCCGCAGCACAGGCCAACGGATTGCCGGTGTAACTGTGTGAATGCAGGAAGGCGCGCAGGGTCGGGTAGTCGTCGTAGAACGCGTCGTAGACATCATCGGTCGTCAGGCAGGCCGCCAGCGGCAGATAGCCTCCGGTCAGCGCCTTGGACAGACAGAGGAAATCCGGACGAATGCCCGCCTGTTCACACGCGAACATCGTGCCGGTGCGGCCGAACCCAACAGCGATTTCATCGTGGATCAGGTGCACGCCGTAACGGTCGCAGGCTTCGCGCAAAAGCTTCAGGTAGATCGGGTGATACATGCGCATGCCGCCCGCGCCCTGAATCAGCGGCTCGACGATCACAGCAGCGACGCTGGCATGGTTTTGCGCCAGGGTCTGTTCCATGGCCGCGAACATGTTGCGCGAGTGCTCTTCCCAGCCCATGCCTTCGGGGCGGTGGTAGCAGTCGGGGCTCGGGACCTTGATGGTGTCCAGCAGCAACGCCTTGTAGGTTTCGGTGAACAGCGGCACGTCGCCGACCGACATCGCCGCCATGGTTTCGCCGTGGTAGCTGTTGGTCAGGGTCACGAAGCGCTTTTTATCGGGCTGACCGCGATTGAGCCAATAGTGAAAGCTCATTTTCAGCGCTACTTCGATGCAGGACGAACCGTTATCGGCGTAGAAACAGCGTGTCAGACCTTCCGGGGTGATCTTGACCAGACGCTCCGACAACTCGATCACTGGCTGGTGGCTGAAACCCGCGAGGATCACATGTTCCAACTGATCGACCTGATCCTTGATGCGTTGATTGATGCGCGGGTTGGCGTGCCCGAACACGTTGACCCACCAGGAGCTGACGGCGTCCAGGTAACGCTTGCCTTCGAAGTCTTCAAGCCACACGCCTTCGCCCCGCTTGATGGGGATCAACGGCAGGTTCTCGTGGTCTTTCATCTGGGTGCAGGGGTGCCACAGAACCTTGAGGTCACGCTGCATCCACTGGTCATTCAGGCCCATTTGCACTCTCCGGGTAGCGACTCGCTCGAAGCGAGGACGAACAATCGCGCAAGCCTATGCAATGCCCGGCTGTGTCACAACCTTTGATGCAGTTTTAAGGGGCGACGGACATTGCTGGCGGCTATCTGATGGCTCGCGTATCCTGCCTCGCTATTCGATGTTCCGGGCTGACTTGCCCAACCTTCCCTTGTTTTTTCGGAGTTCACGGAATGCTTTCTGGGTGGCTGCGCGCGTGTGCGCTGATAGTGACAGGGCTGGTCAGCGTTTCGACGCTCGCCGATGACAAACAACGAACCGCGATTGTCGTCGGCGGCGGCATGGCAGGCCTGACGGCTGCGTACGAACTGCAGGCCAAGGGCTGGCAGGTCACTCTGCTGGAAGCCAAGCCGAGTCTGGGCGGACGTTCGGGTCTGGCCACCAGCGAGTGGATCGGCAACACCAAGGCCCAGCCGGTGCTGAACCGCTATCTGGACACCTTCAAGCTGGCCACCGTGCCTGCTCCCGAGTTCGTGCGCACGCCCAGTTACCTGATCGACGGTGTGTACTTCACCCAGGCGGATCTGGCGGTCAAGCAGCCGGCCACCGCTGAAGCCATCAAGCGCTACAACGACACGCTGGATAACCTGGCGCGCTCCATTACTGATCCGGAGAACCCGGCGTCCAACAGCACCCTGTTCGCGCTGGACCAGATCAACGTCGCCAACTGGCTGGATCGCCTGAGCCTGCCCGCGACGGCGCGTCAGTTGATCAATCAGCAGATTCGTACCCGTTATGACGAACCTTCGCGACTGTCGCTGCTGTATTTCGCTCAGCAATCCAGCGTCTATCGCTCGGTGGATGAGCGCGACCTGCGCGCCTCGCGCCTGCCGGGTGGCAGCACGGTGCTGGCTCAGGCGTTCGTCAAACAGCTGAAAACCATCAAGACCAACTCGCCTGTCTCGTCCGTTGTTCAGGACAAGGACCACGTCACCGTCAAGGCTGGCACCGCAAGCTACACCGCCGACTACCTCGTGATGGCCGTGCCATTGCGTTCGCTGGGCAAGATCCAGATGACGCCGTCGCTGGATGCACAGCACATGGGCGCGATCAAGAGCACCAACTACGGCTGGCGCGACCAGATCATGCTCAAGTTCAAGACCCCGGTCTGGGACAGCAAGGCGCGCATGTCGGGTGAAGTGTTCAGTAACACTGGCCTTGGCATGCTGTGGATCGAGCCTGCGCTCAAGGGCGGCGCCAACGTGGTGATCAACCTGTCCGGCGACAACGCCCGCATCATGCAGGCCTTTGGCGACAAGCAGCTGGTCGATCAGGTGCTGATTCGTCTGCACGCGTTCTACCCCGAAGCTCGTGGCGCCTACACCGGCTACGAAATCCGTCGTTACAGCGTCGACCCATCGACAGGCGGTTCTTACCTGGCCTTTGGTCCAGGCCAGATCAGCAAATACTGGCGCCTGTGGGAGCGTCCGATCCAGCGTGTAGCGTTTGCTGGCGAGCACACCGATACCCTTTATCCGGGCACGCTGGAAGGCGCGCTGCGCAGCGGTCAGCGTGCGGCCAGTCAGGTTCAGGATCTGGCGGCAGGCAAGTCGTTCGAGCCGGTCAAGGTCGCTCCGCCGAAAGCGCCAGCGCCTGCTGCGCAGAAGTCGGACTGTAATTTCTTCACCAGCCTGTTTGGTTGCACTTCCGATAAGCCGGTCGAGCCTGCCAAACCACAAGCTGAGAAACCTGGCTTCTTCTCGCGCCTGTTCGGTGGTTCGGACACGCCGGTAGCCGCGCCTGCGCCTGTCGAGAAAGCGCCAGAGCCCGCGCCTGCACCTGCACCTGCACCTGCGCCGGTTCCTGTCGCGCCGGTTGTTGCGCCTGTCGTGACGCCGCCCGCCAGGACTGAGCCGGTCAAGAAGCCTGCTGCCAAGGCGGAGCCTGCGAAGAAGACGCAGTACAAGGAGCCGGCGAAAAAAGAACCGGCCAAGAAAGAGCCCGTGAAAAAAGAGCCGGTGAAAAAGGCTCCGGCCAAGACCGATGACGCCAAGAAGCCTGCAGCCAAGGCAGCAACCGATACAGCGCCTGCCGACGTCAAGAACTGACGGCAATCGCTGAAAAAGAAGGGGCACGGTGCAAACCGAGCCCCTTTTTTTATGCCCGGCGAATTCGTTTTATCTTCGGGGCAGACAGTGGGGCCGGTTCGCGTGGGCAATCATGCCGTTCATCGGCATCGAACGGCCGACGGTCCCGGCAAAGTGTTACAGCGCTGAAATTATCGGGATGCTGTGGGCGGTCTGAGACAGAAAAACTTCTGCAAACGATCGATCATATTCTTCGATGCATCAAAGCGAAATTTTGCGCTTTCATTCGATAGATAAAAAGCTAGTCTGGTAACACTTCTGACAAGGTATAGGCAATGCAGCTACGTAACTCATCCTCTCGCTACGGTCTGGTCAGCATGGCGCTGCACTGGGGTGTAGCGGCTGTAGTGGTTGGTTTGTTCGCGTTGGGGCTCTGGATGGTCGGGCTGGATTACTACGATACGTGGCGCAAGGCCGGGCCTGATCTGCACAAGAGCATTGGCATCACGCTGTTTGCAGTCATGCTGGTTCGCGTGGTCTGGCGTTTGCTCAGCCCGCCGCCTGCGCCGCTGTCCAGCTACAGCCGCATGACGCGCATCGGTGCCACGTTCGGACATCTGTTTCTGTATGTCGCACTGTTTGCCCTGATGTTCGCCGGTTACCTGATCTCGACCGCTGATGGCGTAGGGATTCCTGTATTCGGTCTGTTCGAAATACCTGCTCTGGTTTCGGGTCTCCCGGAACAGGCAGAAACCGCTGGCTGGATTCATCTGTATCTGGCCTGGACCGTCGTGATCTTCGCGGGGCTCCATGGCCTGGCTGCACTGAAACACCACTTCATCGATCGCGATGTGACCCTCAAACGCATGTTGGGTCGTCATTGATTGTTCAACCAAAACGGGAATAAAAGCATGTTGAAGAAGTCTCTCGCCGCTCTGGCTCTGGGTACCGCACTGTTGTCCGCTGGCCAGGCAATGGCAGCCGACTATGTTATCGACAAGGAAGGTCAGCACGCTTTCGTTGACTTCAAGATCAGCCACCTGGGTTACAGCTTCATCCATGGTACGTTCAAGGACTGGGACGGTACGTTCAGCTTCGACGCTGCCAAGCCTGAAGCGAGCAAGATCGCTGTCGAGCTGAAGACCGCCAGCCTGTTCACCAACCACGCTGAACGTGACAAGCACATCCTGAGCAAGGACTTCCTGGACGCTGGCAAATTCCCTGAAGCCAAGTTCGTGTCCACCAGCGTCAAGTCCACCGGCGAGAAGACTGCCGACGTGACCGGCGACCTGACCCTGCACGGCGTGACCAAGCCAATCGTGATCAAGGCTACCTTCAACGGCGAAGGCAAGGATCCGTGGGGCGGCTACCGTGCCGGCTTCAATGGTACTTCGACGCTGAACCTGAACGACTTCGGCATCAAAGGCCCAGGCCCGACGTCGCAGACGCTGGATCTGGACATCACCTTCGAAGGCGTACAGAAGAAGTAAGTGTCCGCCTGAAGCAAAAAACGCCGACCCTTGGGTCGGCGTTTTTGTGTGTGGTGTTTGTGCAGTTTGAGGAAGTGACGCGGAGCGTCACGGGCTGCATGCCCACGCTGAGTACTCATCGTTATACACAAGTCCGCAAGACGCGCAAAACGGGGGGCAAAACGAAAGTGACTGACTGAATGCATACCCCGTGGGAGGCGGCTTGCCAGCGATGGCGTCAGGGTGATGATCGTTCCTATGCTCCGCGTGGGAATGCCGCTCAAGACGCTCCGCGTCCGCTTCGGATGTGATGCGCAGCGATGGGTACGATCACAGCGAGCAAACAGTCTGCACAAACAAAAACGCCCCGAGCGAGTCGGGGCGTTCTGTTTGGTGCTCGGCTATCAGCTGTCGCGATTGCGGGTCAGCAGGGCCGGTTTTTCACCGCGTGGGCGGGCTGGCAACTGATCCAGTTGCTCGGCCGACGGGAAGCGGTCGATCTTGGACTCTTTGTGCACGATCTTCGGCTGTGGCTGACCATCGCGCTGGCTGCGAACTGCAGGTTCCTGCGGCTCACGAGGTGCGCGGTCTTCACGAGGCGCTGACGGACGACGGTTGCGTGGAGCCTGTCCGTCGCGGGAACGGGGTGCGGAGCCGGTACCTGCACCTGCGCCGTTACGCTTCGGTGCGCCAGTGCCGGAACCTGTACGTGCGCCGCCACCGGTACGACCCGGGTTGGCAGGACGCGCTGCGCCACCGGCTGCGGGTGCTGCTGCGCCAGGCGCTGCCGCCGGGCGACGACCACGATTCTGGCCTTTGCCTTGGTACGGGCTGACGTAATCGGCGCGGTTGCCGAAGTTATCCACTTCGTCATCCAGGAACTCGTCAGGCGCACGGTCCGACTGCGGGCGGGGTGCAGCGGCCTGCGAGGCGCGCTGTTCGCCGCGAGGCGTCCCTTCACGAGGTTTTTTTTCGCGCGGTTGACGGGCAGGGCGTTCGCCACTGGCTGCAGCTGCAGCCGGCTTTTCCTTGCCCTTATCCTTTCCCTTGTCGCGGCGACCGCCGTTGTTCTTGTCGCCATCACCACGGGCCGGACGTGCACCACGGGGATTGCGAACATCGGGACGCTCACGCACTTCAGGCTTTTCAGCCTCGACTGCAGTGATGTCGAAACCCATCAGATCGCCGTCCGGGATCTTCTGCTTGGTCATGCGCTCGATGCTTTTGAGCAGCTTCTCTTCGTCCGGAGCAACCAGCGAGATCGCCTCGCCCGAACGACCGGCACGGCCGGTACGACCGATGCGGTGAACGTAGTCTTCATCGACGTTCGGCAGCTCGAAGTTGACCACGTGCGGCAACTGATCGATATCCAGACCGCGAGCGGCGATATCGGTGGCGACCATGATACGGACATCGCCCGCCTTGAAATCGGCCAGCGCCTTGGTGCGTGCGTTCTGGCTCTTGTTGCCGTGGATGGCGACGGCAGCGAGGCCGTGCTTGTCCAGGTACTCGGCCAGACGGTTCGCGCCGTGCTTGGTGCGGGTGAACACCAGCACCTGCTCCCAGGCACCCACGGTGATCAGGTGCGCCAGCAGCGAACGCTTGTGGTTGGCCGCCAGACGGAAAACCCGTTGCTCGATACGCTCGACCGTGGTGTTCGGCGGCGTGACTTCGATGCGCTCGGGGTTGTGCAGCAGCTTGCCGGCCAACGCCGTGATGTCGCTGGAAAACGTGGCCGAGAACAGCAGGTTCTGACGCTTGGCAGGCAAGCGGGCCAGGACCTTTTTCACGTCGTGGACGAAGCCCATGTCGAGCATCCGGTCCGCTTCATCGAGCACCAGGATTTCAACGTGAGACAGGTCGACGCTGCCTTGGCCAGCCAGATCGAGCAGGCGGCCAGGGCAGGCCACCAGTACGTCCACACCGCGGGACATGGCCTGAACCTGTGGGTTCATGCCGACGCCGCCGAAGATGCAGGCACTGACGAACTTCAGGTCGCGGGCATAGATCTTGAAGCTCTCATGCACCTGTGCAGCCAGTTCGCGAGTCGGGGTCAGGACCAGAACGCGGGGTTGGCGCGGGCCGTGACGCTGGGATTTGTCCGGAACACCATTGGGAAACAGCCGCTCCAGAATAGGGAGGGCGAAACCGCCGGTTTTACCAGTACCTGTCTGTGCCGCAACCATCAGGTCACGACCTTGCAACACGGCGGGAATGGCCCGCTGTTGCACCGGAGTAGGCTGGGTGTAGCCCGCTGCCTCGATGGCGCGGACTAAAGCCTCGGAGAGACCGAGGGAAGCAAAGGACATGAGTAATCCTGTTCTGTTGGAGCTTAAGCTCAAGGGATGTCTTGCCTGGCGTGAATGGCGTGTAAAGACAACGCGATCCCGTCCGGTCCTGCGGGGTCTTCAGCCTTCTCCTGACGCCTGCACGGGATGAAAAGTGTGCTGTTGGCGTGAGCGAGGTAGCGTTTGCAAGACCGAGCGTCCGGGCGTAAGCCTGGCGGGAAGGCTGGAGTATAACAGAGCGAACGCAATACGCCGCTTTCCTGCTGCCCAACGGTGTATTGCGCCGCGATCTCCCGGAAATTGTCAGGGAAATCGCGGTATTGCAGCGGCTGTCAGCGTGGCAGTTTGAGGTTGTTCCAGACTGCCAGGCTCGGATCCGCCTGATTCAGGGTGTAAAAGTGCAGGCCAGGGGCGCCGCCTTGCAGCAGTCGCTCGCACATTTCGGTGATGACTTCTTCACCGAACGACTGGATGCTTTGTACGTCATCGCCGTACGCTTCCAGCTGCTTGCGGATCCAGCGCGGAATTTCCGCACCGCAGGCATCGGAGAAGCGGGCCAGCTTGCTGTAGTTGGTGATCGGCATGATGCCCGGCACGATAGGGATGTTCACGCCCATCTTCTGCACGCGCTCGACGAAGTAGAAATAGCTGTCGGCGTTGAAGAAATACTGAGTGATCGCACTGTCGGCACCGGCGTTGGCCTTGTTGACGAAGTGCTTGAGGTCGTCTTCGAAGTTGCGGGCCTGCGGGTGCATTTCCGGGTAGGCGGCGACCTCGATGTGAAAGTGGCTGCCGGTCTCTTCACGAATGAAGCTGACCAGATCATTGGCGTGACGCAGCTCACCACTGGCCATGCCCATGCCGGAAGGCAGGTCGCCGCGTAGCGCAACGATGCGCTTGATACCGGCTTCCTGATACTGGCTCAGCAGACCGCGCAGGTCGGCCTTGCTGTCACCCACGCACGATAGGTGCGGGGCGGCCGGTACTTTGACTTCGTTTTCCAGCTGCAGCACGGTGTTGAGCGTGCGGTCGCGGGTCGAACCACCGGCACCGTAAGTGCAGGAGAAAAAATCCGGGTTGTAGCTTGCCAGCTGACGGGCAACGTTCAGCAGCTTTTCATGTCCAGCGTCGGTCTTGGTGGGGAAGAACTCGAAGCTGTAGCGACGTTCTTGGCTCATGGAGGCCGATCTCATCTTAAAGCGAACGGGGAGGTCGCAGAGTGGGAGCGGACTTGTCCGCGAAGAAATCTGCTTATCAACGAAAGACGGGTGATAAATCAGATGCCTTCGCGGACAAGTCCGCTCCCACAGGTCCCATCTGCCTGCCCGGAGCGTGCGATGTAGCCACACCGAACGCTCCGGGCAGACAAACGATCAGTAGCGGTAAGCGTGTGGCTTGAACGGACCTTCGACGGTCACGCCGATGTAGTCGGCCTGGGTCTTGGTCAGTTTGGTCACGACGCCGCCGAAACCGCGGACCATTTCCAGGGCTACTTCTTCGTCGAGTTTCTTCGGCAGTACTTCAACGGTCAGGCGCTCGGCTTTCTGGGCTGGCGACAGGTTGGCGTACTTCTGTTCGAACAGGAAGATCTGAGCCAGAACCTGGTTGGCGAACGAGCCATCCATGATGCGGCTCGGGTGGCCAGTGGCGTTGCCCAGGTTCACCAGACGGCCTTCGGCCAGCAGGATCAGGTAGTCGTCGTTCTGTGCGTCGAACGCGCCAGCGCCTGTGCGGTGGATCTTGTGAACCTGTGGCTTCACTTCTTCCCATGCCCAGTTCTTGCGCATGAAAGCGGTGTCGATTTCGTTGTCGAAGTGACCGATGTTGCAGACCACGGCACGCTTCTTCAACGCCTTGAGCATGTTGGCATCGCAGACGTTGACGTTACCGGTGGTGGTGACGATCAGGTCGATCTTGCCCAGCAGCGCCTTGTCGATGCTCGCTTCGGTGCCGTCGTTCTCGCCGTCGATGAACGGGGAAACCAGTTCGAAACCGTCCATGCACGCTTGCATCGCGCAGATCGGGTCGACTTCGGTCACTTTGACGATCATGCCTTCCTGACGCAGGGACTGGGCCGAGCCCTTGCCCACATCACCGTAGCCGATCACCAGCGCCTGCTTGCCGGACAGCAAGTGGTCGGTGCCGCGCTTGATGGCGTCGTTCAGGCTGTGACGGCAGCCGTATTTGTTGTCGTTCTTGCTCTTGGTCACCGAGTCGTTGACGTTGATGGCCGGGATCTTCAGTTCGCCCTTGGCCAGCATGTCCAGCAGGCGGTGAACGCCGGTGGTGGTTTCTTCGGTGACGCCGTGGATCTTGTCCAGCATCGCCGGGTATTTCTTGTGGATGATCTCGGTCAGGTCGCCGCCGTCGTCAAGGATCATGTTGGCGTCCCAAGGCTGACCGTCCTTCAGGATGGTCTGCTCGATGCACCACTCGTACTCTTCTTCGGTCTCGCCTTTCCAGGCGAACACAGGGATACCGGCAGCAGCGATGGCAGCAGCGGCCTGATCCTGAGTAGAGAAAATGTTGCAGGACGACCAGCGTACTTCGGCACCCAAGGCAACCAGGGTTTCGATCAGCACGGCAGTCTGAATGGTCATGTGGATGCAGCCGAGGATTTTAGCGCCTTTCAAAGGCTGCTCACCGGCATACTTGCGGCGCAGGCCCATCAGGGCTGGCATTTCGGATTCGGCGATGATGGTTTCGCGACGGCCCCAGGCAGCCAGGGAAATGTCGGCAACCTTGAAATCGTTGAATTCTGCGGGCGTGATTACAGCACTCATTGAGAGTCTCCATTCCATAAAAATGCGAATGGGCGCCGTTGTGCGTTTAAGGCTTGCCGACTGAGCATCAGTCGGTCAAACAACGCCCCATCCGAGCCTGACAGGGAGAACCTGCTGCAGCGCCCCTCGGACAGGTGGCGGGAACGGCATCAGCGTGGATGGCCGCTTGAAACGGAGGGCAGTATAGCTGCGCTGGCGATTCTTCCCAAGGTTTTCTGTCGGCTGGCGGGCGTCTGGATCGGTGCCTGCCGGAATGTTCTTGGCGCACAACGGTTTAGGTGTGCTGTTTTTTCATGTGGGTCGCGGGGCGTCAATTGCCCCGATACAGAGTCACAATGGGTCAAGGCATGGGCGCGAGTGGCTGGCTCTGCCATCATGCGGTTCTCTTATCGAAGACGCTCAGGAGTGAACATGAATTTCCATACCCGCAAATGGGTCAAGCCTGAAGACCTGAATCCCAACGGCACCCTGTTCGGCGGCAGCCTGTTGCGCTGGATCGATGAAGAAGCGGCTATTTACGCCATTGTTCAACTGGGCAACCAGCGTGTGGTGACCAAGTACATTTCCGAGATCAATTTTGTCAGTGCGTCGCGTCAGGGCGACATCATCGAGCTGGGTATCACCGCCACCGAGTTTGGTCGTACCTCGATCACGCTGATGTGTCAGGTCCGCAACAAGATCACCCGCAAGAGCATCCTGACGGTCGAGAAGATGGTGTTCGTCAATCTGGGTGAAGACGGCCAGCCCGCGCCGCATGGCCGGACCGAGATTCGCTACATCAAGGATCAGTTTGACGCGCCTGAGTAAGCGGTATTGATCGCTCCTCCGCGTCCACTCTGGAATGTGACGCAGAGCGTCACGGGCTGCATGCCCACGCGGAGCATGGGCATGATCGGCGTGCCGAGATCACGCTGATCGTTCCTACGCTCCAGCGTGGTAACGCCGCTCAGGACGTTCCGCGTCCGCTGTCTATCAGTGTGATTACTTCCCCTGCAACTGCCGCAACCACGCCAGCCCTTCGCTGGTGTCGCCTTTGGGGCGGTATTCGCAGCCGATCCAGCCTTTGTAGCCCAACTCGTCGATGACGTTGAACAGGTGCTCGTAGTTCAGTTCGCCCAGGTCCGGCTCGTTGCGATCCGGCACGCCTGCGATCTGGATGTGGCCGATACCGGCGAAGTCGCGACGCAGTTTGCTGGTCAGGTCGCCTTCGACGATCTGGCAGTGGTAGCAGTCGAACTGAACCTTGAGGTTATCCGCACCCACCAGTTTGCAGATGTCCTGCGCCTGATCCTGACGATTGAGGAAAAAGCCTGGCATGTCGCGGGTGTTGATCGGCTCGATCAGGATCGTCACCCCGGCGCCCTTGGCCTGTTCGGCCGCAAACGCGAGGTTCTCCAGATACACCGCCTGATGACGTTCGCGCAGGGCTTCGCTGGGCAGCAGACCGGCCATGACGTGAATCCGGTCATTGCCCAATACCTGCGCGTACTCCAGCGCACGTTCGATGCCGCTGCGAAATTCCGCTTCACGACCGGGCAGTGTGGCGATGCCTCGTTCGCACGCGTCCCAATCGCCCGGCGGTGCATTGAACAGCGCCTGCACCAGGCCGTTGTCGCTCAAGCGCTGCTTGAGCTCCTGCGGCGTCCAAGCATAAGGAAACAGGTACTCGACCGCGCCGAAACCGTCGGCGGCCGCTGCGGCAAAGCGCTCAAGAAAATCATGCTGCGGGTACAGCATGCTGAGGTTGGCGGCAAAACGAGGCATGTTAACTCCAGTCTTCAAAGGGTCAGACGAATGGCCAAAGCAGCAGGGTAATCACGAAGCCCAGTGTGCCCAGCAGCGTGACCAGTACGGTCCAGGTGCGCAAGCCGTCGGCGACGTTCAGGCCGGCCAGCTTGGTGAACATCCAGTAACCGGCATCGTTGATGTGCGACATCGCCAGACCGCCACCACCCATGGCCAGGCACAGCAGGGCCAGATGGTTGGCGCTCAGGTCCAGGGTCGCGATCAACGGGCTGAGAATGCCGGCGGTGGTGACCAGTGCAACGGTGGTCGAACCTTGCACGGCGCGCAGCAGCAGGGTCAGCAGGAAGCCCAGCGCCAGCACCGGCAGACCGGTGTTGCGCAGCGCTTCGGAGACGACCGCACCGATGCCGGTATCGACCAGCACCTTGCCGAACACACCACCGGCACCTGCAATCAGGATCACCATCGCCACACCCGGCAACGCCGAGCCGATCACATCGGAGACTTGCGTACGGCTCCAGCCACGGCGCGAACCCAGCAGCCAGGCGCACAGCAGTGTGTCAATCAACAGCGCCACGAGTGGCGCGCCGAGCACAGTCAGGATGGCGCGCAGGGTCGAATCGGCAGGCAACATGGTGGTTGCCAGCGTACCCATCAGGATCAGCACGATTGGCAGCAGAATCAGCGCGATGATCAGACCGAAGCCCGGTGCAGGCGCAGGCGGCAGTTTGCTCGCCAGACTGCTGGCACTTTCCTCGGCACCCATCGAGCGGGTTTCGGTGGCTTCACGCACGTTCGAATAGTCGTTGCGCGCCCAGGCTTCCAGGTCTTCGTTGGTGACGTGCGGGCCGTAGACTTCGGCGCGGATGTCGTCGGTCATCGGGTAGGTCTTGCGGGTCATGCGACCGGCTACGAAGTAACCGATCACACACAGCGCGGCGACAATCGGAATGCCCAGCATCAGCACGCGACCCAGGTCTGCGCCCAACTGGCTGGCTGCGGCAACAGCGCCCGGATGCGGCGGCAGAAAGGCGTGGACCGCCAGCAACGCGGCGCACATCGGCAGGGCGAAGATCATCAGCGGCTTGCGTGCGGCACGGGCCACGCCATAAGCCAATGGCATGAGGATGATCACGCCGACTTCGAAGAACACCGGAATGCCGACCATGAAACCCGCCACCGTCAGCGCCAGCGGCGTGCGCTTGTTGCCGAAACGGTTGATCAGGGTTCTGGCCAGCGCCTCGGCGCCACCTGAGAGTTCGATGATGCGTCCGATCATCGCGCCCAGGGCAATGATGATCGCGATATGACCCAGGGTCTTGCCCATGCCGCCTTCAATCGTGGCGACCAGATCGGCAGGCTTAACGCCCGCGACCAGCGCCACGATGATGCTGACCAGCATCAGGGCGACAAAGGGCTGGAATTTGTACTTGAGGACCAGAAACAACAGCAGTGCGATGCCCGCACCGGCCACGACCATCAACATGATTGGCGTCATGCCTGCGCGCTCCCTTCAGGAGTGACAAGGGGTGACAGTGAGCAAATCCGAACAAAAACGGGATGTAGGTAAGTCATGCTCTCGATTCCTGTTGTTATTGTTTTCCGGCCACGCCGGGGTTGGCCAAGAGGCGCGACGCGCCTCCGGATCAATGGGTTTCGGTTACCACCTGGCGCCGAACACCTGCCGCAGTTCTTCCAGAGCCGCAGGCTCCAGCGGGGCAGGTTTGGGGTTGCTCATCAGCCACAGACGGGCCGTTTCTTCGAGTTCTTCCAGGGCGTAGCAGGCCTTGGCCACCGAGCTTTCCCAGACCACCGGGCCGAGGCGTTCGAGCATCACGCCACGCACGCTGTTGGCCAGTTGCGCGACCTGTTCGGCGACCTTCGGCGAGCCCGGACGCTCGTAGGGGATCAGCGGAATGTGCCCGACTTTCATGACCTGATAAGGCGTCAGCGGCGGCAGAATGTCGTCTTCACGCCACACGCCAGCCAGCGTCAGCGCCACCAGATGCGTGGAGTGGGTGTGCACCACGCCGCCGACTTCAGGGTTGCGGTCGTAGACTTCGCGGTGCAGCGCCAGGGTCTTGGACGGCTTGTTGCCGGAGACCCATTCGCCCGCCAGATTGACCTTGGCGATGTCGGCCGGGTCCATGCGACCCAGGCAAGCATCGGTCGGCGTGATCAGCCAGCCATCGTCGAGACGGGCGCTGATGTTGCCTGCGCTGCCGACGGTGTAGCCACGGCCGTAGAGCAGTCTGCCGACATCGCAGATTTCCTGACGCAGAGCGTTTTCGTCGATCATCAGGCTTCCCCCGCCAATTGCTTGAGGGCCTTGGCGAAGAAGTCGCGTGCGCCGAAGTTGCCGGACTTGAGAGCCAGCGCCAGCGGTTGGGCGCCAGTGCTGAAGGTGGCTGGAACGCCCGGATCGATCTGCGTGCCGATCTGCAGCAGTTGCACGCCCAGCGCCTGAACCACCGCGCCGGACGTTTCGCCGCCTGCGACCACGAAGCGTCGCACGCCTGCGTCCAGCAGACCCTTGGCGATCTGACCCAACGCGTCCTCGACCATCGCGCCGGAGCGCTCCACACCCAGCTCTTTCTGCACGGCTTTGACTTCATCCGGCGTGCTGGTGGCGTATATAAGTACGGTCTGCCCGGCGTCTTTGGCGAACGCCAGCGCCTGCTCGACCACAGGTTTGCCCGCGGCGAGGTCCAGCGGGTTGACGCGCAGTGCAGGGCGATTGCCTTCCAGCCAGGCCGCAACCTGACCGTTGGTGGCAACCGATGCGCTGCCTGCCAGCACCACTTCGCCGCCGCCCACGTTGATGTGTTTCGCCGCGTCGAGATCACGCAGCTTGCCCGCCTTGCGAAAGTTGCCCGGCAGGCCCAGCGCCAGGCCCGAGCCGCCTGTCAGCAACGGCAGGTCGGCACAGGCTTCGCCCAGCGTATACAGGTCGGCGTCGGACAGCGCATCGGCAATCGCCATGCTGACGCCTTCGGCGCGCAGTTCGGCAATTTTGCTGCGCACGCTGTCCACGCCTTTGGCGACGCTGTCGTAACGCAGCAGGCCGACCTTGTGAGTGGTTTGAGCTTGCAGCACGCGCACCAGATTGGCATCGGTCATCGGCGTCAGCGGGTGATTCTGCATGCCCGATTCGCTGAGCAACTGGTCCTGCACGAACAGGTGACCACGGAAGATCGTACGGCCGTTTTCCGGGAATGCTGGACAGGCCAGGGTGAAGTCGCTGCCCAGTTGTTCCAGCAGCGCTTCGCTGACCTGACCGATGTTGCCAGCGGCGGTCGAGTCGAAGGTCGAGCAGTACTTGAAGAAAATCTGTTCACAGCCGCGTTCACGCAGCCATTCCAGCGCCGCCAGCGATTCGGCGACCGCGTCGGCCGAAGGCGTGGTGCGGGATTTCAGGGCGATGACGATGGCGTCGGCATCCAGACCGGCCGCCATTTCGGCGCTCGGAATACCGATGCTCTGCACAGTGCGCATGCCGCCGCGTACCAGCATGTTGGCCAGGTCGGTCGCGCCGGTGAAGTCATCGGCAATGCAGCCCAGCAGCGGGCGAGAGTGAGTCAGGCTCATCGAAGGCTCCTCAGGCTTTATCGGTCTTGGCTTTCGGCAGTTCGATGCCCGGGAAAATCTTGATCACGGCCGAGTCATCCTCGCGACCGAAACCGGCGCTGGAGGCCTGCATGAACATCTGGTGTGCGGTGGCCGAAAGCGGCAGCGGGAATTTGCTGCTGCGGGCGGTATCCAGTACCAGGCCCAGGTCCTTGACGAAGATGTCGACGGCAGACAGCGGCGTGTAATCGGCATTGAGAATGTGCGGCACGCGGTTTTCGAACATCCACGAGTTGCCTGCGCTGTTGGTGATTACTTCGTACAGCGCGTCGGCATCGACACCTTCCCGCAGGCCCAGCGCCATGGCTTCGGCGCTCGCGGCGATGTGCACGCCTGCCAGCAACTGGTTGATGATTTTGACTTTCGAGCCCAGACCGTGGACGTCGCCCAGGCGATAGACCTTGCCTGCCATGCCGTTGAGGATGGCTTCAGCCTTGGCGTACGACTCGGCGGGGCCGGAGGTCATCATGGTCATCTGGCCGGAAGCGGCCTTGGCTGCGCCGCCGGAGATCGGGGCGTCGAGGTACAGCAGGTTCTGCGCGGCCAGACGCTCGCCCAGTTCGACCGCGAAGGTCGGCGCAACGGTGGCGCAGCCGATCACCAGACTGCCGGGACGCAACGCTGCAATGGCACCGTTCTCACCGAACAGCACGGTTTCAGTCTGCTCGGCATTGACCACGACCGTGACGATCACATCACAGGCAGCGGCCATCGCCGCCGGGGATTCACAGGCAACACCACCTTCCTGAGCGAACGCCTCGGTCACGCTGGTGCGCACATCGCAGGCATGCACATTGAAGCCGCTGCGCAGCAACGAACGGGCAATGCCCAGACCCATCGCACCCAGGCCGATGACGCCAACATTCTTAGTGTTCATGCAGTAATCCTCAAAGTCAGTGTCCGCGCCTGTGAGACCGGCATGTGGACGTTATTGTTCTGATCTGTGAATTGGATAGTGGATCAATGAGTAAATAATGTGAAGTATTTTTATTTTTCACATAATTTAACATTCGATAGAGTTTTTCCATCGGGCAGGGTGGGGCGGTGACGCAGATCGTCACAGGCACGATCATTCATACGGCTTCAGCCCTCACGCTGATCGTTCCCATGCTCCAGCGTGGGAATGCATCTCGGGACGCTCCGCGTCCGCTTCCAAAGGCGACGCGCAGGTGAGGGCGGGACGAACCTAGCGCTTGCCGCCGACCGGGGCGAGGAGCAGTTCGATGCGTTGTTTGCGGATGCCGTCGGCGGCAGCCTCGGCCAGGGCGGCGTCGGTGATGATGGTGTCGAACTGGTCCAGCGCGGCGACCTTGTACATGCCAAAGGTGCCGTATTTGGAGCTGGTCGCGACCAGTACGGTTTGCGAAGCGGATTGCATCGCAGCCTGCTTGACCTCGACTTTCAGTGCCGAGGGCGTCGTGGTCCCGCGCTGCAGATCCCATGAACTGGTGGACATGAACGCCACGTCCGTTGCCA
Source organism: Pseudomonas sp. AC016 (assembly GCF_979253365.1). Lineage (NCBI taxonomy): Bacteria > Pseudomonadati > Pseudomonadota > Gammaproteobacteria > Pseudomonadales > Pseudomonadaceae > Pseudomonas > Pseudomonas sp. AC016. The sequence continues at coordinate 2,805,747 of NZ_CEEDCC010000001.1, read as the reverse complement.
GTTGCCGCAAGGTCGCAGCCGCCAGCCCGCCGACGCTTGAACGGTTCGGATGATCGAGCAGGCCGCCGGTGTGAATCACGTCCACGTGCCCGGCATCGGCCAGCGCGTTCACCACGCCAAAGTCATTGGTGACCACCGTCATACCCGACAGCGCAACAATGTGCGGCACGATTTCCAGCGTACTGGTGCCTGCGTCCAGATAGATCGTCATGTCCGGATGCAGCAGACCGGCCGCCAGCCGCGCCATGCCCTGTTTGTGCGGCAGCTCGACCACAGCCTTGGATTGATGGCTGGGTTCGCTGTGCACCTGACTGGCGATGCGCACCCCGCCTGTGACCGAATAGGCACGACCTTCCTGCTCCAGCAACGCGATGTCTCGGCGGATGGTCATGTGCGAGCAATCGAACATCTCCATCAACTGATGCACGCTGAGCACCTGATGCTTGCGCAACTGACGCAGCATCAGCTCCCGACGCTGATCGGGAATCATCGGTGTGCCGCCGGAAATGGCGAGCTCCTCTTCGGTGGACATTGCAGCTCCTGTGCCTCGGTGATGCCGCGGATCACGACGTGCGGTCCGGGCATCTTAGCCAATCGCCCCGCCAATGGAAGTGGCGACCGGCTTTTGTTCACAGGATCAGCTCATCCAGTTGCCGCCATCCACGTTATACGTCTGCGCCACCACGTACTCGCTGTCCGCCGAGGCGAGGAAAATCGCCATGCCGGTCAGGTCGTCCGCCGTGCCCATGCGCCCGAAGGGCACCTGTTCGCCGACCAGCTTTTTCTTTTCACCGAGCGGGCGGTTTTCGTAACGGGCGAACAACGCATCGACGCCGTCCCAGTGCTCGCCGTCCACCACGCCGGGCGCGATGGCGTTGACGTTGATGCGATGTTTGATCAGGTCCAGACCGGCCGACTGGGTCAGGCTGATCACGGCAGCCTTGGTCGCGCAGTACACACCGACCAGTGCTTCACCTCGACGTCCCGCCTGACTGGCCATGTTGATGATCCTGCCGCCATGTCCCTGGGCGATCATCTGTCGGGCAGCCGCCTGCAGGGTGAACAGCGTACCGCCGACGTTGATCGAGAACAGACGCTCGAAGCTCTCGCGGGTGATGTCGGCAATCGGTGCCAGATCGAACAGCGCAGCGTTGTTGATCAGGATGTCCAGCTTGCCGGTCTGCGCCACCACGGCAGCGATTGCCTGATCAATGGACGCCTGATCGGTCACGTCCATCCTGACCGCATAGGCGTTCAACCCGAGTTCGTTTGCTGTGGCTTGCGCACGTTGCAGATTGATGTCGGCGATGGCGACCGTTGCACCTTCGCGGATATACGCCTGCGCAAAGGTACGGCCGATGCCACGGGCAGAACCGGTGATGAGCGCGCTTTTACCTTCCAGTCTTTTCATGATTCGTTATCCGTCTTTCAGAGAGTGTGTCGGATTACTTGGGATACCCGGCGCGTTTCATCTCGCGTTCAGTGACGGTCTGGGCGGCGGCAAGGGTCTGTTCGACCGTGGTCTGCCCGGTCAACGCTGCGGTGAACAGCTTGCCGACCGAGGTGCCAATGGCTTGGAATTCCGGGATGGTCACGTACTGAATGCCGACGTAAGGCACCGGTTTGGCGGACGGATGCGCGGGATCGGCGTGCTGCATCATCTGCAAGGTCACCTTGGCGAACGGCGCAGCCTTTAGATAAGCCTCGTTATAGGTCGAAGTACGAGTGCCTGGCGGTACGTTGCTGATGCCGTCTTTCTCGGTCACCAACTGGATGTATTCCTTGGACGTCGCCCAAGTGATGAACGCCTTGGCGGCCTCTTTATGTGTGGAGGTGACGGGAATTGCCAGCGACCACGCGTAGAGCCACGACGAACCCTTGTCGGTGACTTCGGTGGGGGCAGGCGCAAAGCCAACGCTGTCGACGACCCGGCTCTGTTCCTTGTCGGTGGTGAACGAGCCCGCGACGCTGGCGTCCACCCACAGCGCACACTTGCCGCTGTTGAACAGGGCCAGCGTTTCGTTGAAGCCGTTGCTGGTCACGCCGGGCGGGCCGTACTTCTTGAGGGTGTCGACGTAGAAGTTTGCCGCTCTGGTCCATTCCGGGCTTGTCAGTTCAGGCTTCCATTGTTCGTCGAACCAGCGCGCGCCGAAGGCATTCGCCATGGTGCTCAGCAGTGCGATGTTCTCGCCCCAGCCCGCCTTGCCGCGCAGGCACATGCCGTACAGGCCTTTGTCGGGCTGATGCAGTTTGGCGGCAAACTCGCCCAGTTGCGTCCAGGTCGGGTGCTCCGGCATGGTCAGCCCGGCCTGCTTGAACAGGTCGGTACGGTAGTAGGTGATGGTGCTTTCGCCGTAGAACGGCAGGGCGTATAGCGTGTCTTTCACTGACAGGCCCTGACGCACGGCCGGGAAAATGTCCTGCAGGTCGTATTCAGGCGGCAGACCGGTAATCGGCTCAAGCCATTGCTTGGCGCCCCACAACGGGGTTTCGTAAGTGCCGATGGTCAGCACATCGAACTGGCCGCCCTGGGTCGCAATGTCGGTGGTCAGGCGCTGGCGCAGTACGTTTTCCTCCAGCACCACCCAGTTGAGCTTCACGTCAGGATGCTGCTGCTCGAAGATCCTCGACAGGCGCTGCATGCGGATCATGTCGCCGTTGTTAACGGTAGCGATGGTGATGGTCTCAGCCGCGTGGCTGACGAGGGCGAAGGACAGACCGGCAGACAGGAAAAGCGCTTTGTGCATCTTCATCGTCGTGCTCTCCACTCCGCGCCGCTGATGGCGGGAGTCATTGTTTTTGTTGTTGGCCGTGGTGTTCGTGAAACGAGGCTGCTTTTACGGGAGGCAACTGCCACGGCGGAGACCCGATTACATCAGCCAAACCGGACCCGGACAAACGCACTGCGGATGCCATTCCGATACTTTTTTAACCGAATGTCCTCCGGTCGTCCGAAATCAAAAAAGTATCAGTGCCGGTCGGTATCACCGCTAGCGAGAGTGGATCAGGCAGGCGTATGTTGATGCCTGCACGAAGCACCCATAACGATAAAAGGCGCCTGCAATGCCTGACAGCCGAGCCGCTCTTTTCGAGCAGCGTCCCGCCGAACTGGAAGTCATTCTTCCCGAACCGGACCAGTGTTTTCGCTGGTACGAGCACGACTATCCCTACGCCCTGGCGCGCTGGAATCATCATCCTGAATTCGAGATTCACCTGATCCGCCGTGGCAGCGGCAAGCTGGTGGCGGGCGATTACATCGGCGGGTTCGACGCAGGGCATGTCGCGCTGATCGGTCCCGACCTGCCCCATGACTGGATAGGTGATCTGGCGCTGGGCGAGCATCTGCCGGGGCGCGACGTGGTCTTGCAGTTCGACGGTGCTGCGCTGCTGGCGTTGCGCAAGACGCTGCCGGAACTGGGCGAGTTGCAGCGTCTGTTCGAGCAGGCACGCCGTGGTATCGAGTTCACGGGTGCCACGGCGGTACAGGCGGCGCGGTTGATGGAAGACATCGGTACGGCGCAGGGTCTGGAGCGGCTGATACTTTTTCTGCAGTTGATCAACACGCTGGTCAAGGCTCCGTCTCAGGAAGCTCACCTGCTCGCCAGCAGTTGCTATGCACCGACGCTGGACGCGCGCAGCTCCGAGCGGATCAACAAGGCGTTCGACTATCTGTTGAGCGAGTTGACCAATGACATTCGGCTGTCGGTGATCGCCCAGCGCCTGGAGATGACCGATCCGGGATTTTCACGTTTCTTCAAACGCAACACCGGCCACGGTTTCATCGAACTGATGCGAAAACTGAGAATTCAGCGCGCCTGCCGATTGCTGTTGCAGTCCGACATGTCGGTGTCGGACATCTGCTTCGAGGTCGGCTATGCCAACCTCTCCAACTTCAACCGGCACTTTCGCGTCGAGACGGGCCAGACGCCGAGCGATTACCGACGCGCCATGGCGATGACCCTGTTCAATACGGCGCGCAGCGCTTGAGGCTACGCAACCGATTGCGACTCACTCAGTGCGCCGAGTCCTTCACCTGCGGCTCCCGCGTGACGGCCTTGACCAGTTTGCCGATGGTCAGGCCCTGCAACAGGATCGACAGCAGCACCACGATGTAGGTAATGCTCAGCAGCAGATCGCGTTCCGGCCCGGTCGGCAGGGCCAGTGCCAGCGCAACGGAAACACCGCCACGCAAACCACCCCAGGTCAGAATACGTATGGTGCCCTGAGGCACAGAACGCCAGCGACGCAGCAGCAGAATCGCCGGTGCCACGGTGACAAACCTCGACAGCAGAATCGCCACGGCCAGCAGGCTCGCGGCAGTCAGGTGCTGCCACGAAAACGGCAGCAGCAACAGCTCCATGCCGATCAGCGCGAACAACATGGCGTTGAGCATGTCATCCAGCAATTCCCAGAAACCGTCCATGTAACGACGGGTCATGTCGTTCATCGCCAGATTGCGTCCCAGGTTGCCGATGATCAGCCCAGCCACGACCATCGCGATAGGGCCGGAAACGTGCAGCTCCGACGCCATCGCCGATCCACCGATGACCAATGCCAGGGTCAGCATGACCTCGATCTGATACTGCTCGATGCTCTTGATCATCAGGTACACGGCATAGCCGATCAGGCCGCCGAACAGCACGCCGCCCACGGCTTCGTGCATAAACAGCATGGCCGTTTCACCGACGGTCGGGGTTTCACCCAGTTGCGCGATGCCCAGCAACACCGTGAACACCACAACCGCCGTGCCGTCGTTGAACAGACTCTCGCCGACAATGGTGGTTTTCAGCGGCTTCGAGGCATTGGCGGTCCGCAACACGCCCAGTACCGCGATGGGGTCGGTCGGCGAAATCAGTGCGCCGAACAGCAGGCAGTAGAGCGGGCTGACGTGCCAGCCGAACAGGGCAAAGATCCAGTACGCCAGTGCGCCGATCACGGTGGTTGCGATCAACACGCCGAACGTTGCCAACAGCCCGATAGGCCAGCGGTAGCTGCGCAGGTCCGCCAGGTTGACGTGCAGTGCGCCCGCAAACAGCAGGAAGGACAGCATCCAGTTCATCAGCAGATCACCGAAGTCGATCTGGCCGATCAGTTCCTGAACGCGATTTTCCAGACCCGGAAAGCCCATCAGGCTCAGGCCCTGCAAGATCAGCGAAAACATCAGCGCAGTGACCATCACGCCGATAGTGGGCGGCAGACCGATGAAGCGGAAGTTCACATAGGTCAGCAGCGAAGTGAGGCAGATAAAGGCAGCAACAAGTTCAAGCATCCGTCATTCCAGAGTCCGTGTATCCAGTTTCAATTGCGGCGTGGCAGAGCTACACCCAGGCAGAGTGTGATGGACCGGGCAGCGGTTCAGGCACATTGCCCCAAACACAATTGGGGTTTGCGTTGACCACGCAACGACCTGCATGTTGCAAAAAAGCGCGGCAATCAGACGGAGTGACGGCAGGAGACGGAGCCCTGCGCAGGGGAAACAGACGCAAAAAAATCAGCCCGGACTGGGGTCCGGGCTGATGGTGGGTGGAGCGTTGGGTTCAATGTATCGGGGTGGCCTCCTGGCATGTCTGGAATCATTGGCTGTTACGGCAGCCGCTGAGAACCTGGTACTGAACGGTGTTCAGATCGCCTTTGGAATCCTGGTAAGTCATCAGTTTCGGCATCACGCTGCAGGTCTTGACGTCCGGCGACTTGCGGATGACTTTCGCGACATCCAGGTGCATCCCGTAATGGTATTCCTTGATTTCCGGCATCGGCTTGTTAGCGCGGGTTGCATATTTTTGCACGGCGGCCTGGTGATCCTTGATCAGGGTTTCTGCCTTGACTTCGTCTGAGGTGTAAGCAAAAGCGCTCAGAGGGGAAAGAATCGCCAGGGCCAGCAGCAGGGATTTAGCAGTAGTACGCATGTTCGTGTTCTCCGTTGTTTGAAAGTGAGTTCAATGTAACGGTCGAGGGTTAACGCGAACGTTACTGAATAATTACGTTTTTGTAAGTTTGGAGATTACCCGGTTTTTTTGATGTTTTTTATTTATGACAAATTTGTCATGTTCCGCTCACCTTCCTGTTAGGTACTCGCTCGTAAGATGGGCACATTCCTGCAAAGCGCCCAGCGCAACGCAGGGTCCAGACATTAACGAGAGAAGAGGAAATGAAGATGAAACTGATTAAATCGATGGTCTTTGCAGTCGCCGCCTTGTCGTTTACAAGCGCCTTTGCCGACGACGGCAACGAATTCGCAAGCACCGCTGCAGACAAGATGCGCATGGCCCAGGAGCAGCGTTTCCAGGAGCGTCAGGCCGCCAAGCAGGGTGAGCAGTACGTCAACTCGGATGAGAAATCCAAGTCTGACAAGTCCGACAAGACTGAAGGCTAACGCGTTTGGTTTGCAATGAGCAGCACCCTTGTTCGCCTTTGGCAGCTTTCCGGCTCCTTTGGTTGAGGCGAATGTTTAAGCGTCCTTCGGGGCGCTTTTTTTTGCTTTTTTAAAAAGCACAATATGCCAGTTGGCATATTGTATTAGTTTCGTATTTCTGAAGTGTTATTCTGATTTTAGTGCAAGTAGCGTTTCTTTCGGATTTGTAATCTTCTCGTCATCTTCGTGTTATCTCCGCCTCTTCAAGATTGTGCCTCACTGGCAGCCGTCTATTTATAACAACATGCCAGGTCGACACGTTTACCCGATCTGCCAAATGAACGGAGCGCACATGAATCAACGTAAAAGACTTTCCCTCGCCTTGTGTTCGACCCTCGCCGGGATGACACCCTTTGCCGCCTTCGCAGAAGAGCAGAAAGAAGGGTTTGTCGAAGGCAGCACGCTCAATATCCTCAACCGAAACTTCTACATGAACCGTGACCACCGCAATGGCGAGTCGAGCCCGACGGGCAGCGGCTACTCCGAAGGCTGGGCGCACGGCATCATGGGGCGTTTCGAGTCGGGCTTCACCCAGGGCACCATCGGCGTCGGCCTCGATGCGTTCGCCATGGTCGGCATCAAGCTGGACACGGGCGACGGCCGAAACGGCCTGCAGACGCCGTTCTCGGTGATGCCTGTCGATTCGGATGGCAACGCCCGCGACGAATACACCAAAGTCGGCGGCGCACTGAAAGCCAGAGCTTTTGACACCGTGGTTCATGTCGGCGATGTGTTTCCAGTGACGCCAGTGGTCGCCTACGGTGATGCGCGTCTGCTGCCGGAAAGCTTTCGCGGCGTGACTGCCAGTAACACCAGCATCAAAGGCCTGACTGTGCAGGGTGGTCGCCTCAACGGGATGAGCCAGCCTGCATCCAGTGACATGAAAGAAGGCTTTTCCACGTTTTACGCCGGGCCGGTCGACTCGCCCTGGCTCGCGTACTTCGGCGGGGACTATGAAGCCACCGACAGACTGAACCTTTCGCTGTACACCAGCCGGTTGAAGGATGCCTGGGATCAGAAATACGGCTCGGCTTCCTACGTGCTGCCGATCACCAGCGACCTGTCCATGACCAGCAGCCTGAACTATTACAACGCGACCGACGAAGGCAAGCGCCTGCTCGGCGAGTTCGACAACGACATCTGGAGTGCCAGTGTCGGCCTGAAATACGGCGCACACAGCCTGGCGGTTTCCCATCAACGCAACCAGGGCGACGACGACTTCGATTACCTGAGACTGTCCGACTCGATCTATCTGGCCAACTCCATTCAGTACAGCGACTTCAACTCACCGAAAGAACGCTCGTGGATGGTCACTTACAACCTGGACATGACCACCTACGGCGTGCCGGGCCTGACGTTCATGACCCGTTACGGCAAAGGCACCCATGCCGATTACTCCAATGCCAACAGCACCTACATGCGCCGCGACGCGCAGGGCAACCCGCTGACCGACCAGAAACGCTGGGAGCGCAACATCGAAGCCAAATACATCGTGCAGACCGGCACCATGAAAGACCTGTCAGTACGCGTGCGTCAGGCCACGACCCGGGCGACCGCGTTCGAATCGGATCTGGATGAGGTGCGGGTGATCGTCGAATACCCGCTGAGCGTGCTTTGACGCCCTGCGGTGTCAGGCTGCAGGCGACTGCCGTGCGGGGTAGCTGACGTCACGCAATACCCCGCCGTAGCCGTCGTACAAATTGCTGTCCGGCACAAGTCGCCGGGCAGCCAGCTCTTCATGCACGCGTCGCAAATGATAGAAGGGCATGCGTACGAAGAGGTGATGCTCGATGTGGTAATGAATGGCATGCGGACCCACGATGAAGGTCTGCCAGTTCGGACGCACGATGCTGCGCGCGTTCTGACTCTGATCATCACAGGCCGGCAGACCAGCGTGCTCCATGATGGCTCTTATCCGGCCCATCAATGGCAGCAAGGTGATGGCGGGCAGCAGCCACAGGCCCAAGTAGAGAAGCGCATGCCCTGACCAGACCAGCAGGCCCAACAGCAGTCCATTGCTGACCAGCATGGACAGGATTTCCAGAACAGCCTGCCGACGTGACTTATCGACCTTGGGCATGATTGCTCGGTAGTCGCCGCGAGCAAATCTGAATGCACTAATGAAATAACCCACTGCGCACAGGTCCGCCAGCAACCGCCTGGCCAGCTTGTCCCGTGGCAGCGGATAATCCCCCAGACCAAATACGGCCACCACCGGGTCGTCATGTTGCATGGGCCGCAGGTGATGTTTCAAATGCCCGGCGCGGTAGGTCTGCATTGAAAGGAACAGAGGACCTGCGGCACACAGTTGCCCGACCACGTCATTCGTTAGCTGTCGAGGCAACAACACACCGTGAGCACTCTCATGCATGATCACCGCCAGCGCCAGCTGGCTGCGAGCGATCACCACCGCTGCCAGCAGATATGTCACGGGGTGTGGCCACAGCGCGGCACATACGAACGCCACCGCAATCAGCCCCCAGTCGGCCAGTAGCGCCAGCAGGCTGATCCAGGGTTTTACCACCAACAGCTCGGCAGGCGGCATGAAGGCTTTCAGCGCCACATTGTTGCCGGCACGTGATTCAGTTGCGGACACGGGCATTGCCTCCTTGTCGCTGGATGAGCAGGGTACATACCACAGCCAGCATTACACCGCCTGCCACATCAATGACCGTATGTTGCTTGAGGGTCAGGGTGGATACACAGATCAACAGCCCGGTGATTGCGATCAGCCATTTGTGATGTTGGTCCCAGAGCGCCCGGCAGGCCAGACAGGTTACCGCCACATGCAGGCTGGGGCAGCCGTTGGAGGCGCTGTCCAGTTGCCAGAGGCGGCTGATACGTTGTTTCAGAAACGCGTTATCGATGAGGTCGACTTCGGGTCTGGGCACGATCTCGGGAAACAGCCAGAAGCAGACCAGGGCCACACCGAAGGCCATTGCGGTCGCGGTGCCGAAGGCTCTGAATCGCTCGGCGCTGGCGTAGGCCGCTGCCAGAAGTACGTACGGGAAGAACAGCGCGTACAGCCACCAGGAATGTGCAATAAACGGAATCCATTGATCGACCGGAGTGACCCAGTAGTAGCGCGGCACGATGAAGCGTTCCACGCCAATGAAGACACTCAGTCCGGACAGCAGCCCAACCAGTGCCACGAGCGCCTGACGATAGTCGGGACCTTGGTTCAGGCGACGGGCAGGCCAGAATGAAGGTTTCATAGGCTGGACAGGCAATCGACCCAAGCGTCGATCCTGCTCTGAGCACGTGCGCTGCTGCCTGCGCCGGAGTCATCAGGCGAGGTCGACGCACACAATTGTCGGGCGGCCTCGGCCACTTGATGTTGAAACTCGGCGGCATTGCCACGCCAGGCGACCACACGATGCAGCAAGCCCAGTTGAGCTGCACGCCGGGCGTTGCTTGACTGTTCGGGCTGGTCGCTGACCACCAGAATGATCGGCCGCTGGTAGACGAGTGCGATCGATAGGGCAGCCATGCCCGGTGCCGAGACCATCAGTTGAGCCTGCGCCGAGCGGCTTGCCCAGTCCGGGTCGATGGCCAGCCAGCCGGCACGCCCGGCGTATCCTTCCCCCACCCGATGCGTATTCAGGCCTGCCTCGGTCAGGCCCGCGCTCAAGGCGTCGGCCAGGGCGGGCTCGCTGAAGTGCGGGTTGAGGTAGACGGTCGCGAGGTTGTCTGCTTCATCCGCCAGCGTACATGCCAGCGCGACAGGGGTTGGCAGGCGATGAAGCGTCGTGGTCTGTGGCTCGCCAGGACCGTAGGCAAAATCGTGCTCGATGCAGGCGCGTGCGGCGTTTATCTGACGATCGACAATCCAGCCGAACAATCGTCCGAATTGCGGCGGCCACATGCCCTCGAAATTATTGAGCAACGCAACCTTCAGACTTGCGCCATAAACATGCACCACCTTGCGCCGCCAGCCGGGCAGCATGCCCATGTACAAGAGCGCCGGGTGGAAGGAGTCGTTGATCACCAGATCCCTGTCACGCAACAGGCGTCGTAATTGCAGAATGTCGCGCAGCATGCGGCCGGGGCGGAACAGATAATGCGCGACGTTGCGGTTGGTCGCCTTGCGCAGCATGTTCTGCTCGCTGTCGAACTGCACCGCATAGTGCGGTGACAGCATCGGTGCGTTGATGCCGAAACGCTGGAGAAAATGCTGTCCCTGTTCCGACGTGGTCAGCACCTCGACCTCATGTCCGGTCTTGCGCAGCGCATGGACCAACAACTGAGCGCGCATCAGATGGCCACGGGCGTCGGCCGTGGCGAGGTATAAAATGCGTGAGCTCATTCGAAAGCGCCATGTGCCTTGCGCCCGCCGCCAAACACCCAGCCTGCAACGTACATCGCCAGTGCCCCGGTCACGCCAAAGCTGGCATCTACCACGCGGATGTCCCTGAGCAGGCTGGCCAGTTGTGCACGCTCATGTGGGGCAACGATGCGTCGCAGGGTGGTTTCACATAGGCGCACATGGGCTTTCTCGTCGGCCAGAACCTTTGACAGCAACGGATGCAGGCTATGTTTTGTGCCGATGACGGCGCAGTGACGACTCAACACACGCTCAGCCATCTGCTCGGCGCACAGTCCAGTGGCATAGGCAGGCACCAGCAAACCGTGTTCAAAATGCCCTGCATACCGATGCGCCAGACGTTGCCAGCGCTGGATCTTGCGTCGACTGAGCCAGTCCGGTTCCATTCGCATGGTGCCGTCATCACCCATTGCACACAAGGCGTCTGTGAACAAGGTGACGTGCCGACGCTCGTCCGCCAGATGCTGCTCGACCTGACGTTCCAGCCACGGCGGCGATTGCGGCATCAGTTCGTCCAGCAGTGCACGCTCCGTCGCGTCTTCACCGGCCAGATACATGCGCAACAACAGGCGTTCACCACGTAGGCTGCGGTGCAGGCGTCGCAATGCAGCACGTTTGAGGCGGTCTACCAGCCGAGCCTGCAACCCGCTCAGACCCTGGGCTCGAGGCGCCTTCAGGCAACCGAAGTCAGACGGGCTGATGCTGTGTTCGATTACCGTCATGGTGCGAGCTGCGGACTGCGATGCCAGGCCAGAATCAGGCCGATAAAGCTGTCGCGCATGAACGCTGCGCCTGACGTCGCGGCTGCAGGAAAACTTTCTTCAGTGCCGTTGTAGCGCAGGTAGCCCTTGCCGTCGACAGCGCCCAGTTCCAGGGTGTCGAGCTTGTTGAAGCCACGCTTGCGCACGTCTGCCAGCAGCGGGCTGTCTTCCAGACCGAAGATGAACAACTGGCGTTGGACTGCCCACGTCGGGATCTGACTGCTCAGAGCCTGCAACTTGATATTCCAGGTGCCACCGGTCAGGAGTGTATTCAAGTCGGCAGTGCCCGGTTGATCGGAGGTAAAGCTGGCGCGCAGCAGCGACTTGGATACTTTGCCTACCCCAAGCGCAATCGTGATGTCATCGGCCTTGGGATTTTTCTCGTCGCTGGCGCGGACCCCGATGAAATAGCTGGCCACGCGTGCTGCGAGTGATGGTTGCGCCAGTACATCGTGGGCCTGCGCGGCGGTGAAGAGCACCCGTTCTTGCGTGCCTTCGCGCACAGCGATCTGATACGGATCAAGCCTGATATCGCTGAACTTGCCGCGCACCGGGGCGTGGACGTAAGTGTCTGTGTTCCACTTTGTCTTTGAACGGCGCAGCAGCACATGCAGGCTGAGCGGTACACGCTGGCCCTGCTCGGAAAGCCCTGTGCCGTGCAGAAGTACATCACCGATCACCGTCTTGCTGTCGTGTGTGGCCTCGGAGGCAATCAGGATCGTATGGTTTTCGGCATCAACGCTGGCGGTGGCATCAGGTACGTCCAGCGCCACGCGATTGCAGATCTTGTCCGGATTGGGGATGGCCGCTGCACAGCCACTGTCTGATTCGAAGTGATAGACCCCGCGGCCTGTGAACTCGGACGGTGCAGCGTGAGCCACTCCACTGAGCGTCAGCACTGCAAGGCACATCATGGAGCAGCCAAGTGAAGCGATGGAAAAGGGTTTCATGCTGACTTCCTGTGAGCACGCACACTGCGTGCGATGGCGAGATCTGACTCGGATCAATCCTGATTGCGGTGATAGGACAGCGCTTCACTGTGACGTGCGCTGGCCCGGCCAGCCGATATGCCGCACCCCCGGACTACCGCCCCTGCGGTGTCCAGGAGCGACATGCCGATCACGACAACAGTTGCCGCCAGCCGCCGCATGCCGCGCAACGGTTCAAGGTCCTGATGATCAAGCGCTTTCAGGCTGTAGCCGAGACGACCGACCATGACGCATAACGGGCCGATGGGACCACTGCGCCCGAGCCATTGCAGCCAGTCGGGCATGTAGGCGCGTACCAGATAAGGGGTCAGACCGACACTGTCGCCGCCGCGCAACCAGCGCAGCTTGACCAGCTCGCCCCGGCTGTCCGGGAGGCGATGTTCAGTGTGCGCGCGCGGCGCATAGGTCACCGCCACGCCTGCTGCCTGCATACGCAGCCCCATCACCTGACAATGCGCGCGGTACACGCCGCCAAGCGGCTCATAGCGGTGCGCTTCAAAAGTCCCACAGCGAAATGCCACGTTGTTGGCATAGAAATTACGCGTTGCCCCCTTGCGCAACGGGCTGGGGAAATACATGAAATCTATGGCCGTTAACGCGCTGCCCGTGACGCCAGGCGCGTAACTGGTTCGTCCGGCGACCGCAACGGGCGCATTGGCCTGCGTGAAGGGCATGAGCAGGTGTTCCAGCCAGTCAGCGCCGGGCAAGCAGTCGGCATCAGCAAATACCACGTACTCGCAGCGCGCCTGATCGACACGATCGAAGCCGACATTCTTTGCGTCGTAATAGCCGGTCTGTGTATCGATCTCGACGAAATCCAGTGTCCGTCCCGCCAGCGCGCGCAGGGCGTCACGCGCCGCAAGATCGAGGCCGTCATGTGTGATGACCCACTGCGCAAGAATTCGGGGGGAAACGCTCTGCTGGGTAAAACGAGTGATCAGCCGCTTGAGGCTGCTTACAGCCTGGACGGCGTCATTGCCACCGCGAAGGTTGTTGGTTTCCAGCACCAGTGCGGTACGGGACGCAATGTCGAGCAGGTTTACGGCCGTGCCATTGCCGCAATGCAGGCCCTGCACGTTGGCGCTCGCTTCCTGGCTATCCATGTCTGAGTGTCTCTGGGGCCGGGTCTGCCTGCTCGCCTGGCTTGGCAAACTGGACACAGGACACCGGGATTGCCGAAGCGCCGATCACACCACGATTTCTGAAACTATTCAAACACAGAGTTTGCCCTGCTCTGCGCCTGCATCGACGCTTCGTTGATCGCAGCCGGTCGCCATTTCTGGCACCGGCTGCGGTGTTGATCAGCGACGAGCGCTTTTCAACCGTTATTTCGCTGTCGCGGGCGCGTTTGTCTCGTCCTCCTCCTCCCGCCGATGTGCCCACTGATACAGCGCTGGCAGCACCAGCAAGGTCAGCGCGGTAGAGGACAGAATCCCGCCAATCACCACAGTCGCCAGCGGCCTCTGCACTTCTGCACCGGTGCCTGTTGCCAGCGCCATCGGGATGAAGCCCAGCGATGCGACCAGCGCGGTCATCAGTACCGGGCGCAGGCGGGTGAGGGCGCCTTCGGTGATGGCGTCGTGCAGGGAGCGGCCTTCTTCGCGCAGGTTGCGGATGAACGAGATCATCACCAGTCCGTTGAGTACCGCCACACCTGACAGGGCAATGAAGCCCACGCCTGCGGAGATCGACAGCGGTATGTCGCGCAGCCACAGCGCCATGACGCCGCCGGTCAGGGCGAACGGGATGCCGGTGAAGACCAGCAGGCCATCCTTGAGGTTGTTGAACATCAGGAACAGCAGCGCGAGCACCAGTAACAGTGCAACGGGAACCACGATCTGCAGGCGTTTGGCGGCCGACTGCAACTGTTCGAACTGACCGCCCCAGTTGGTCCAGTAGCCCGCCGGAATCTGTACGCTGCTGTCGATGGTCTGGCCCGCGTCCTCAACGAATGAGCCCAGGTCACGGCCGCGCACGTTGGCGCTGACGATCACCAGTCGTTTGCCGTTCTCGCGGCTGATCTGATTCGGGCCCAGTACCAGATCGAGGCTGGCAACCTGCGACAGCGAGATGAAGCTGATCTGCTGGTTAATGCTGCCTGCGCTGGCCGGCACCGGAATCAGCAGACTGGACAGTCCGGCCACGTCGGTGCGCAGCTGTTCGGACAGGCGCACCACCATGTCGAAGCGGCGATCTCCCTCATAGAGTGTGCCGGCCTGCCGTCCGCCCAGTGCGGTGGCGATGGCGTCCTGCACATCGGCAACGTTGAGGCCGTAGCGCGCCGCCTTGTCCCGATCGATGTTGATGGTCAGCACCGGCAGGCCAGTGGTCTGCTCGACCTTCACTTCTGACGCGCCTGGCACCTTTTGCATGGCGGCGGCGATTTTGGCGGCAGTCTGGTTGAGCACGGTCATGTCGTCGCCGAACACTTTGACCGCCACATCGCTGCGCACGCCCGACACCAGTTCGTTGAAGCGCAACTGGATCGGCTGGGACAACTCGTAATTGCTGCCCGGCACGCTGGCAGCGGCCTTTTGCAACTCGGCGATCAGGGTTTCCCGCGACTTGTCAGGGTCTGGCCATTCGCTCTGCGGCTTGAGCATCACGTAGCTGTCGGAGATGTTCGGCGGCATGGGGTCGGCGGCAATTTCTGCCGTGCCGGTACGCGCGAACATGCGCTCCACTTCAGGCATCTTTTCGATCACGGCCTTTTCGAGGCGCTGCTGCATGTCCACCGATTGCGTCAGGCTGGTGCCAGGCACGCGCAGGGCCTGCAGTGCGAAGTCGCCCTCGCTCAGGCTCGGGATGAACTCACTGCCCATGCGGCTGGCAGTAAAACCGGACAAGACCATCACCACAAACGCCAGGGTGAAGGCAATCCAGCGATGCCTCAGCACCCAGCCGAGCACCGGCGCATAGCGCTGGCGAGCGGTGCGCATCACGAAGCCTTCTTCTTCCTTGACCTTGCCGGTCACGAACATGGCGATGGCAGCAGGCACGAAGGTGACCGACAGGATCATGGCACCCAGCAGGGCGATCACCACGGTAAACGCCATCGGGTGGAACATTTTGCCTTCGACGCCTGTGAGGGCGAAGATCGGCAGGTACACGACCATGATGATCAACTGGCCGAAGATCAGCGGGCGTCGAGCCTCTTTAGCCGCAGCGAAGACTTCATGGAAACGTTCGGCGCGGGTCAGCATCCGGCCGTGTTTCTGCTGAGCATGGGCGAGCCTGCGAATCGAGTTCTCGACGATCACCACCGCGCCATCGACGATGATGCCGAAGTCCAGCGCGCCGAGGCTCATGAGGTTGGCGCTGACCTTGTTGGCAAACATGCCGGTGAAGGTGAACAGCATCGCCAGCGGAATGACCATCGCCGTGATCAGCGCAGCGCGGATATTGCCCAGGAACAGAAACAGGATCGCGATGACCAGAATCGCGCCTTCGACGAGGTTTTTCTTCACCGTTGCAATGGCTTTTTCGACCAGGTTGGTGCGGTCGTAAACGGTGACCGCTTCGATGCCTTCGGGCAGTGTGCGATTGATGTCGGCCAGTTTGGCGGCCACGGCCTGGGAAACCGTGCGGCTGTTTTCGCCAATCAGCATGAACACGGTGCCGAGGACTACCTCGCGACCGTTTTCAGTGGCGGCGCCGGAGCGCATCTCCTTGCCGATGCCGACTTCAGCCACGCTGCTCACCCGAATCGGCGTGCCCTGAACGTTGGCGATGACGATGTTGGCAATGTCATCGATATTTTCGAGCTGGCCCGGTGCGCGGATCAGCAGTTGTTCGCCGCCTCGTTCGATGTAGCCCGCGCCGACGTTGGCGTTGTTGCGCTCCAGCGCCGCAACCAGATCATTCAGGGTCAGCTTGTAGGCGGCGAGTTTCTTGGGATCGGGCGCAATTTCATACTGTTTGGCGAAGCCGCCAATGGTGTTGATTTCGGCCACACCGGGCACGTTGCGCAACTGCGGCTTGATGATCCAGTCCTGAATCACCCGCAGGTCGGTCGGCGTGTACGGCGTGCCGTCCTCCTTGCGTGCGCCTTCTCGGGCTTCGACGGTCCACAGGAAAATCTCGCCCAGTCCGGTGGAGACCGGCCCCATCATGGTTTCGACGCCTTCGGGCAACTGGTCCTTGGCAATCTGCAGCCGTTCGTTCACCTGTTGGCGGGCGAAGAACAGGTCGGTGCCGTCCTCGAAAATCACCGTGACCTGTGACAGACCCGAGCGCGACAGCGAGCGTGTCTGTTTCAGACCGGGCAGCCCGGCCATGTTGGTTTCGATGGCGAAGGTGATGCGTTGCTCGGTCTCCAGCGGCGAAAAGCCGGGTGCCGAGGTGTTGATCTGCACCTGTACGTTGGTGATGTCGGGTACGGCATCGATGGGTAGTTTCTGGTAACTGGCGATGCCCAGCCCTGCCATCAGCAGGACCGCAAGCATCACCACGATGCGCTGTTCAATCGCGAATTTGATCAACCGTTCAAACATGAGGGAATACTCGTACGACGCAGGTCAATGGGCGTGCTCGGCGGAGCCTTTGCCCAGCTCCGACTTGAGAATGAAGCTGCCGGCGGCGGCCACTTGAGTGCCTGCGGCCAGGCCTTTGACGATTTCCACGTAGCCGCCGTCGCTGCGGCCGAGCGTGACGGGCGTCAACTGAAAGCCCTCGTCGTTGCGCACGAACACCGAAGGCTTGTCTTCAACGGTCTGGATCGCCGACTCCGGCAGACTGACCGCGACCTGGCTCTGTTCTGCCGCCACATCGACCGAGACGAACAGTCCCGGTCGCCAGGCGCCATTGGGGTTGGCGAGGGTGACTCGAACGGTGGCCGCGCGCGTCTGTTCACCCAGCAGGCTGCCGACATAACCGATACGGCCCTCGACACGAGCGTTCAGGTCGGGTGCGCTGACCGAGACCGGACGCCCGACGATGACTTTGTCCAGGTCCTTGGGCGCGACGCCGAAGGTGGCCCAGACGCGGGACAGATCAGACAGCGTGAAGGCGTTGCTCGCGTCGCTCACCACTTCGCCGATGGCCAGGTGTTTCTCCACGACCATCGCGTCGAAAGGGGCAATCAGTTCATAGCGGTTGCCTGCTGTGGGACTGACGCTGGCGCCGATGGCGCTGAGCTTCTGCCGGGCGTTGGACAGGCTGATGTCCGCTTCCTGAAACGCCTGACGCGCCTGCTGGTAATCCTGTTCGGCCGAAATCCGGTCTTCCCAGAGTTTCTTCTCGCGTTGCAGGGTCAGCCGCGCCAGTTCCTGGCGTCGCTGCGCCGCGTTCAACTCACTGCGTTGATCGGAGATCTGCTGGCTGGCGATGACGGCCAGCACCTGACCTTTTTTGACGCTCTGGCCCAGCTCGACCTTGACCGATTCGACGACGCCGCCGACCCGAGGCACTACGTGGGCGGTGCGGTCTTCATCGAAGCGGATTTCGCCGGGAAAGGTGACTGACGTGCTCATTGGTCGGGGCTCGGCGGCGACCAGTTCAATGCCGGCGGCCTTGATCTGTTCGGCGCTGAGCTCAAGGTGGCCTTCTTCTTCCTCGTGAGCGGGCTCTGCTTTGGCGTTGCCGTGCTGTTCTGGCTCACTGCCGTGGCCGTCCTCGCCATGTTCCTCGTCCGCGTGGGTTTCTTCGCCTGCGTGGGCGTCCGCCGATTCGTTGGCGTGCGTGTCCGGTTCAGCCTGGGCGCTGAAGGGCAGCAGGCCAGGCTTCAGGGTCAGGCTGCCCAGGCCAATGATGACCACCACCGCCAGGGCGATGCCAATGCTTCGTTTGTTGTCCATGGATGCTCCCGGCAATCATGTAGGTGCTGCGCACGCTGCGGTGCGCTCGATAGGTGCGCAAAAAAGAAGTCAGGGTTTGAGGCTGAACCGGTCGAGGTCGCCATAGATGCGTTCGACGCTGACGCTGGCGTCGGTGGCCGTTGCCAGCGATTCCAGATATTGGCTGCGGGCGGAAATCAGGGTGCGCTGGGCATCCAGCACTTCGAGGAAACCGAACTTGCCCATCTCGAAGCCACGCGTTGCCGTATCAACCGCGCGCTGCGCCGCAGGCAGGATGACCCGGTTGAACGACTCCACTTCGCGCGAGGCGGTGGCCCATTGATCAAGCGCCGACTGGATCTGGGTGCGCAGTTTCAGCTCCACGGCATTGCGCAGGTCGCGTGCCTGGTCCGAGCGTCTGGCAGCAGAAAGGACGTTGCCCTGATTGCGATCGAACAAGGGAATCGGCATCGACAGACCGACCACATTGATGCGCTCGCGATCTTCACGGCTGTACTGGCTGCCGACACTGACGGTCAGGTCCGGAACCCGTTTTGCCCGTTCCGAACCGAGCGCGGCTTCACGCTGGTCGATCTGGGCCTGGGCGAGACGCAGTTCGGCCGTTTCGTTGAGGGCGGTCAGCATTCTGGCCGAAGGCGGCACCTTGCCGGGTGACAGATCGGTGTAGTCCAGCCGGTCGAATGAGGCGGTCGATGACCCCGTCGCTCGTGCCAGCTCGCGGTAGCTGTTGATTTTCAGGGTCTCGGCGCGCCGTACCAGCAGGTCGGTTTCAGCCAGTTGCACCTGAGCCCGTGTCGCCTCGACCGGTGAGGTCTTGCCCGCCTGCACACGGCCTTCGGCCACTTGCAGGCCACGCTCGGCCAGTGAGCGGGATTGCCGCGCCAGATCCAGACCGGCCTGCGCACGGGCGGCGGCGTAGAACGCCTGAACCACCTCGGCACGCAACTCGTTGCCGCGCCGTTCAAGCTCGATCCGGGCGGCGTCCTGGCCACGGCTGGCGGCCTCGATTCGCGCCCCGCGCTTGCCGCCCAGTTCCAGCGCCTGGCTGAGCATCACGGTGGTGGTGCGGGTCTCGCTGCGTGTGTCCTCCGCCTCCCAGGACGCTACCGGATTGGGCATCAACCCCGCCTGCTGGCGTTCACCTTCAGCCACCCCGATTTCCCAGCGGGCGGCCGCAAGGTCAGGGTTCTCGGCAAACGCCGCTTCGATGGCCTGTGGCAGGCTCAACCCCTGAGCGATCGCCACCGGAGTCATCAATGGAAACAACAGCACGCACAGCGCGCCCGTTCTGATGTGCGTCCACCCGGACGCCAGCCTA
Organism: Pseudomonas sp. AC016; assembly: GCF_979253365.1. NCBI lineage: Bacteria > Pseudomonadati > Pseudomonadota > Gammaproteobacteria > Pseudomonadales > Pseudomonadaceae > Pseudomonas > Pseudomonas sp. AC016. Next base: position 2,786,148 of record NZ_CEEDCC010000001.1, on the reverse strand, counting down.
AACCCGAGCACGATCGTGGCTCTCCAGTTGCATACAACACCCCCGTCAGTGGAAAGAACAACCGCGCCAAAAGGGCTGTTGAACCTGAATGGGGAGGACTTTATGTAACCGGAGGTATCAGAGGGATTGCTGCAAAATTACAATTCCGTTATGTGCTGTGGAGGCTGGCTGTTTGCCCGTACACTGCGGATCAACCGACATCAGACAGGACATTTATCCATGCGAATCCTTGTAGTAGAGGACGAGCCGAAAACTGCCGAATACATGCATCAGGGTCTGACCGAAAGTGGCTATGTTGTCGATATCGCCGCCACCGGACTCGACGGGCTTTATCTCGCGCAGCATCAGGCGTATGACATCGTCATTCTGGATGTGAACCTGCCTGAAATGGATGGCTGGGAGGTCCTGGCCCGGCTCCGGAAAACCGTCAATACCCGGATCATGATGGTCACTGCGCGGGGCCGTCTGGAAGAAAAGGTCAAGGGCCTGGAAATGGGGGCCGACGACTATCTGGTCAAGCCCTTCGAGTTTCCCGAATTGCTGGCCAGAGTCCGCACCCTGATGCGTCGCTGCGAACAGCCCAGCACGCCGCAGGTCCTGCAGGTCGGAGATCTGGAGCTGGATCAGGGGCGCCACCGGGCCTTTCGTGGCAAGCAGCGTATCGACCTGACCACCAAGGAATTCGCTTTACTGCATCTGCTGATGCGCCACACCGGAGAGGTCATGTCGCGTACCCAGATCATTTCGCTGGTCTGGGACATGAACTTCGATTGCGACACCAACGTGGTCGAGGTTTCGATCCGCCGCCTGCGGGCCAAGATCGACGACCCGTTTGAAACCAAGCTGATCCACACCTTGCGTGGTGTCGGTTATGTGCTGGAAGTGCGCGAATGAAACCCACGCGCCTCTCGACGCGGCTGGGCCTGACGGTCACCGCATTGAGTGCGTTTCTGGTGGTGATCATGGAGCTGTTCGCCTACGCGGCCATTTCCCATCAACTCGATCTGCGTGCAGAAGACAGCCTGAGGGAGAAATTCACGCAGATCGAGCATGGGCTCAGCGAGGGCTTTCTGTCGGTTGGCGACATCGTCCAGTATCCGCATACGCTGCGCGATCAGATTGTCGGTCATGACAGCTTTGCCCTAAGCATCTTCGACTCGAACATGCCCCGCCAGCCGCTGATGAATATTGGTAATGAAGAAGGCCGCAATTTGCCGCCGCCCGCAGCTGGTGGTCAGGATCAGGGCTTTCACGCGCTGGAGGCCAGCGAAGGTCACAAGCTGCTGGTGGGCTACAAGAACATTCGTCTCAAGACGGATGAAAACATTCTGGTCATGCTGACGCTGGATCGAAAAAACGATACCTCGCTGCTGCACGCCTACATGATGTCCACCTTCATGATTCTGCCGGTGATTCTGTTACTGGTCGGGCTCGGGGCCTGGTGGGTCGTGCGCCGTGGTCTCAGGCCTTTGGGAGCATTCCGGAAAGTGACCGCACTGATTTCGGCCCGCGACCTGTCGCACCGCATGAAAGTGACCGGCCTGCCGGACGAATTGCGCGATCTGGCTCACGCCGTGAACTTCATGCTGCACCGGCTGGACGGCGACGTTCAGCAGCTGTCGCAGTTCTCGGACGATCTGGCGCACGAGATGCGCTCGCCCATGAACAACCTGATGGGCAAGGCGCAGGTGACGTTGTCGCGACCCCGTCCGCCGGAAGAGTACAGACAGGCGCTCGAGTCCTGTACCGAAGAGCTGGAGCGCATGTCGCGCATGATCGCCCAAATGCTGTTTCTCGCAAGCGTCAGCCAGCCCTCTGCGCCGTTGGCGCTGGAGCCTATCGATCTGCGCGAGGAGTCGGAAAAAGTGGCTGAACTGTTTTCGGCATCGGCTGAGGACCGTGACATCACCTTGCAGATCGAAGGCAACGGTAAGGCCATGGGCGACCGACTGATGATTCAACGGGCGATCTCCAACCTGCTATCCAATGCGATTCGCCATGGGTCGAGCGGCAGCGCCATCACGATCAGGATCGCCGCACACGCCGAAGACATTACGCTGTCTGTGCGCAATGCCGGGGAAGGCATTGATGCCGAGCACCTGCCGCGTCTGTTCGACCGGTTTTACCGGGTTCACGTCAGTCGCGCCCGGCAGCAGGGCGGTACAGGTCTGGGGCTGGCCATCGTCCGGTCGATCATGAGCCTGCATGAAGGCCAGGTGAAAGCCGAGAGCGAGCCTGGACAGTTCACCACGTTCAGCCTGATTTTTCCTAAACTGGTGTAAGCCGGAAGAACCTTTGGGCCGCGTCCGGCTCTGAGCTTTAAGGCTGTTCGTGCCTGGCATGCTTCTAGATGAAGCCGACATAATAAGGATGGATGTATGACAGTAGCTTTCTGGTGTGTGCTGGTAGCGATCCTTTTGCCGATCGCCTGCGCAGGCATCGCCAAGATCGGCAGCGGCAAATTCAAGCCCGGCAACAATCATGACCCTCGCGCTTTTCTCGACAAGCTGGAAGGGTTTCCGAAGCGCGCACATGCCGCGCAACTGAACAGCTATGAAGTAACCCCCGCGTTCGCAGCGGCGGTGATCATTGCGCATGTCGCGGGCAACGCGCAGCTGGTCACCATCGACGTGCTTGCGGTGCTGTTCATCACCAGCCGCCTGCTCTACATCATCTTCTATCTGGCCGATCTGGCAGCGATGCGCTCCATCATCTGGCTGGTCGGGATGGGCCTGATCGTTGCCCTGTTCGGCGTGTCGGCATTTCCGGCTGCGGCGTGATTGACTGTGGCAGTCACTTAAAACTGTGGGAGGCGCCACCACGTTTTCGACGTTGCGCTGTCGCGCAGCGAACACGGACCGTAGGGACGCGCTTGGTCTGGGCGGCAATCCGACGATAGGATCCTACAGACAGAAAATCAGCGACTGAACTGACGCTATCGCGGGCAAGCGCGCTCCTACAAAAAATCGCGTTTCTTCAGTGGGTTGCAGGTTGTTGGATAAGAGGCGGCTTGCCGGCGATGCAGTCGACGCGGTTTGCCAGAAAAACCGCGTCATCGTTCATCGCCGGCAAGCCTCAGTGAATTACGCGTGGGTAAGCAGTTGCCAATGGCCGCTCACTCATCCGGCTGCACTTTTTCAAGCTCTGCCTGCGCATCCTGCAATTCCTTGCGAGACTCGGCGAGTTTGTCCTTGCGCTTGTTGATCTTCTCCGGATCGCCCTTTTCCATCGCCTTGGTCAGGTCGGACTGGCGACGGCTGACTTCACGTTTGGCGTCCAGGACCTTCTGTTCGCGCTGTTTGACTTGCGACGCCTCGGTGCAGTTTGCATTGACCTCGGCGAGTGCTGTTTCCAGACCTGCCTGTTGAGCCTTGTTGCCTTCGCTCTTGGCTTCCTGAATCTTGCTGCTGATTTCCTGACTCTTGAGCAGGCACTCGGATGGCGGTGCCTGTTCAGCGGCGAACAGCGGTGCAGCCAGTAACGTGCAGCTGGTGAAAAGCACCAGCGTTGATAAAAACTTCATATGAACTCCTTTTGAAAGCAACAACGCCCGGGCATAAAAAGTGAAACCCGGACTCTAGAAACCTGAAATACCTGAAACACGCAATTGCTGGCTCAATGCCTGTACTTGCGGATCGTTGAAGAATGCGACGAGTTTTGCCGCCCGTCCCGGACCGACGCCCGGTTCTGCCTGCCATTGTTCAATACTGCGTGAGGCCAGCTGATCCCAATCGGCATACAGTCGAGCGCTTCCTGCGGGCGGCAGGCCGATAGCCTTGAGCCATGTCTCGAACGGCTTTTGACGGGCGGTTTGCAGGCTGGCGAACAGTTTAGCGCTGCTCCGCTCGGCAAGACCGGGAATGTTAACAAGCTCAGCCTGATCGAGGGTCATCCAATCGACCAGACCATTGATTTTCCCGCTTTCGATGAGCCTGTCCCAGGTGCCCGGCCCTACGCCACTCAAGGCCAGCCCCTTCTTGCCGCTCAGCCAGGTCAGTCGCGCCCGAAACTGGCTTTCGCAGCCCGGCGTCGGTTGCCAGCAACTGAGTTCATGAAAGTCGCTGGCCTGTGGAGCGTTCACCTCCGCCCGCTCGACACTGCGCGTAATCACACCGTCGAGCCGTGGAATGGTCAGCCCGGCCAGACTGATCGCCACCTGATCGCCGGGGCGGATATCCAGCGTCTGCCAGCGTTGCAGTGAGCCGGTGCTGATGCGATTGACGGTCCGGTCGTCAAGGCGGATCGGCTTCAGTTCCAGAATCGGGGTGATTCTGCCGCTGCGGCCAATCGTGAAACTCACCTTGCGCACCTCGGCCAGCGCTTGCGCATAGGGATGCTTCCAGGCCGCGATCCAGTAAGGCGCTTTCGCCTGCCAGCGTTCGGAGGAAGGACGCTCGCCCTGACGCATGATCACGCCGTCCGTGGCAAACGGCATCGGCGTCCGATACCAGTGCTCGCGCCATTGCGCGGCTTGCACGTAGCTTTCCAGCGGGAGCGTGTAGCTCGTGCTGTCGGCAAAACCCAAGGCTTTCAAGCCTGCCAGACGCTCGCTCATGGTGGCCGGTCCATCGGGCCAGTCCCAGACGAACAGCCCGATGGTTTCTGCCTGCGCAGGGCTCAACGTCTTGCGGGCCAGCAGTCCGGCCACCTTGCTGCGTGCATTCACGCTGCCTGCCGACGCTTGCACATGCTCGGACAGCCGCTCGTACAACTCGCCTTGCAGCACGGCGTCATCCGGCCACGGCAATTGCTGAGGAATGGCCTTGATCAACTGCGCCTGAGCCGTCCAATCCTGGCCTTTGATCCCGTCGCCACGACTGATTGCCTTCGCCAGCCTGCCCTTGGAGTAGACCAGCGTAACGGCCACGCCATCGACCTTGGGTTGAATCCACAGACCGGTCCGGCCCTTGAGCCAGGCCTTGACCGCCTTGTCGTCGGCCAGCTTGTTCACGCCCGTGTGTGCAATGGGATGCACCACCGAGCCGCCCGCGGTCTTCAGTGGATTGTCGTCCGACGCCGGAACAGAAAAACACGTACGCCATGTGTTCAGCTTCTGCCGCGACTGATCGTAAAGCTCGTCGGGAATTCGCGAGACGCCCAGACGGTGGTAACTGTCGTCCCATTCGGCGATCTTTTGTTGAAGTGAGAGGATTTCGGTTTGTGCCTGTGTGGCAGTCCAGTTCGGGCACTGGCTGGCAGTCGTGAAGGGGGAAAGGGCGATCAGAAGGGCGCAGCCCATCAGGCGGGTAACAGACAGCATCGAAGCATCCTTGCTTGGGATTGGCTGGAGAAGGCTAGCTGCCGTCTGGATATGAGGCTTGTCGGCATGGTTACCGGATTTTTCGACCCTGGCGCACTGAAGGTGATGGCATTCGTATCCAGCCGATAACTTCGCTCGCTGTTACAAAAGCGTCGATGATGAACGGCGGTTTTGGTGTAAATAACTGTTTGCGCAGTGGGTGTGACGTTTCTACAATGTATCTACTATTTGGCGGGGTGTTGTATGGAAGTCAAAATTCAGCAGTGGGGCAATAGCGCAGCAATCAGATTGCCAGCCAATGTGCTCAAGCAGATGAGCCTGGTCAGCGGCGATGTGCTGGTGCTGGATGTTTCCAGCGAAGTGATGACGCTCAAGCCTGCCAAGGCCAGACTGCATTACCAATTGGCCGACCTTATGGCCCAATGCGATTTGAATGCGTCCGAGCCAGAGGAGTTGGCTGGTTGGAACGCCATGCAACCCATAGGGCGTGAAGTGTGAAGCGGCCCGGATTCAATCGCGCGGATATCGTTCGCATCAACCTCAATCCAACCGCTGGCCGAGAACAGCAGGGCGATTTTCGTCCCGCGTTGGTGCTGACGCCAGCAGCATATAACGTCTCCGGCCTTGCGATCGTTGCGCCTATCACCCAGGGTGGCGATTTTGCGCGTTATGCGGGGTTCGCTGTTCCTTTGAGTGGGTCGGGCACCGAGACTCAGGGGGTCGTTCTGTGTAATCAGATTCGCACGGTTGATCTGCAAGCGCGTGGCGCGAAGCGTATCGAGTCAGCCCCCGATGCGGTGATCAATGATGCGCTGGCCCGCGTACAGGCACTCTTTGAGTAAACATACTCACTGAGTGGGAGCTAGCGTCCCAAACAAAAGCCCCCGGAGACTCACGTCGCCGGGGGCTTTTGATCACCGCAGGAGAATTACAGACCGGCAGCGGCGCGCAAGGCGTCGGCGCGGTCGGTTTTTTCCCAGGTGAAGGCGGTGAAGGTGTCATCGCCAACGGTCATTTCGACCGGGGTACGACCGAAGTGGCCGTAGGCCGCAGTGGCCTTGTACATCGGGTGCAGCAGATCCAGCATGGTGGTGATCGCGTACGGACGCAGGTCGAAGTGCTCGCGAACCAGGCTGATGATCTTGTCGTCGGACAGCTTGCCGGTGCCGAAGGTGTTCAGCGAGATCGAAGTCGGTTGTGCAACGCCGATGGCATAGGAAACCTGAATCTCGCAACGCTCGGCGAGGCCCGCAGCGACGATGTTCTTAGCCACGTAACGGCCGGCGTAGGCAGCCGAACGGTCAACCTTCGATGGGTCCTTGCCGGAGAACGCGCCGCCGCCGTGACGGGCCATGCCGCCGTAGGTATCGACGATGATCTTGCGGCCGGTCAGGCCACAGTCACCCACCGGGCCACCAATGATGAAATTGCCGGTCGGGTTAATGTGGAACTGAGTGTCCTTGTGCAGCAGATGCGCAGGAATGACGTGCTTGACGATCAGCTCCATCACGCCTTCGCGCAGGTCTTTGTAGGAAACGTCCGGGTTGTGCTGGGTCGACAGAACGATAGCGTCGACGCCCACGACCTTGCCGTTTTCGTAGCGGCAGGTGACCTGGGATTTCGCATCCGGGCGCAGCCACGGCAGCAGGCCGGACTTGCGGGCCTGAGCCTGACGCTCGACCAGTTGGTGCGAGAAGGTGATCGGGGCAGGCATCAGCACGTCGGTTTCGTTGCTGGCGTAGCCGAACATCAGGCCCTGGTCGCCAGCGCCCTGATCTTCAGGCTTGCTGCGGTCAACGCCCTGGGCGATGTCCACCGACTGCTTGCCGATGATGTTCATCACGCCGCAGGTCGCGCCGTCGAAGCCGACGTCGGAGCTGTTGTAGCCGATGTCCAGGATGACGTTACGCACGATGTCTTCCAGATCGACCCAGGCCGAAGTCGACACTTCGCCAGCGATGATCGCCACACCGGTCTTGACCAGTGTTTCGCAAGCCACACGGGCGTATTTGTCTTCAGCGATGATGGCGTCCAGAACCGCGTCGGAAATCTGGTCGGCGATCTTGTCCGGGTGCCCTTCGGACACGGACTCGGAGGTGAAAAGTGAGTATTCGCTCATCTCTACGGGTTTCCTTCATTTTACCGATGGTGAGTGTCGCCAGCCGGTCGCTGAAAATGGCGAACCTGGATCTGGAAACCATTACGTAAGCCTACATAAAGGCTTTCCCCGGGAACTAGCCCCGCAGCGATGGCCCAACGGGCCAGGTCTTCCTGCTCGAAACCTAACCAGAGATCGCCACAGGCCTCCCTGGCCCAGCTCTGGTCATGACTACACAATTCTGTTACCAGCAAGCTACCGCCGGGTTGTACGCATTCGGCCAGTTGCGCCAGCGCTTCGGCCGGTGCGGCGAAATGATGGAGCACCATATTCAGTACGACGCAGTCGGCGCGTACTTTACTGTCTGTCAGTGCATCGGCCAGCTTCAGCTCGACATTAAACAGCGCCTTGCGCTGACACAGGTCGCGGGCCAGTTCCAGCATCGCCGGGCTGTTGTCCATCGCGATCACGTGCCTGAAACGTCTTGCCAGCTCCGGGAGAAAGCCGCCGTCGCCGGGGCCTACTTCCAGTGCCGTTGCCTCGCTGCCGAAGCTGAGTTTGTCGAGCAGCGTCAGCAGGCTTTCACTGTACTGGGCAAGGCCTGCGATCAGGTCCTGCTGGGCGCGAAACTTTTCCGCGGTCCGGGCAAAGAAATCCTGACTGGCGAGCGCCCGCTGACGATGCACCAGACCAATACGCCCTTGAACCTCATCCGGCAATGCCAGTGTGTCCACTTCATCGAGCAGGGCGGCGTGCAATCTGCCGCCGGGCAAGTCGGTGTGGGGCAGGGCGCGGCGGTAAAAAATCGCATTGCCCTCACGCCGGGTCGCCACCAGGTCAGCCTGCGCCAAAACCTTCAAGTGATGACTCATGCCCGACTGACCTATAGCGAAAATCTGCGCCAGTTCCAGCACGCCAAACGAGTCGTTGGTCAGTGCACGCAGAACGTTCAGTCGCAACGGATCGCCGCCGGCCTTGCACAATGCAGAGAGGTCGTCGCATGCATCATGGCGGATTGCAGGCACACGCAGGTTCATAGGCTCCGCAGTCTAGTGATCGATTCATGAGGTCGCAAGGCCAATATCAAAAAGTTTTGATATTGCTTGATGGGTGGCGCCTGTCGATCCTGCTGAACTTGTCGCAAGCTGTCGTTATCCAGTAGTAACAGGCTAATTAATGTCCACAACACAGGAAAAAAGCCTAAGGTCCACTATCTGTGATTGCCCCCGGCCGGTCCCTGAGGGAAAATGGCCGCCTTTTTCAGATCCCAATCCTTTACTGTCAGGAGATCAGCGATGCCAAGCCGTCGTGAGCGTGCCAACGCTATTCGTGCCCTCAGCATGGATGCCGTGCAAAAAGCCAACAGCGGCCATCCGGGTGCCCCCATGGGCATGGCGGATATCGCCGAGGTTCTTTGGCGCGATTATCTGAAGCACAACCCGGCCAACCCTGCGTTCGCCGACCGTGACCGTTTCATCATGTCCAACGGTCACGGCTCGATGCTGGTCTATTCGTTGCTGCACCTGACCGGTTATGACCTGTCCATCGACGACCTGAAGAATTTCCGCCAGTTGCACAGCCGCACGCCGGGTCACCCCGAGTACGGTTATACGCCTGGCGTTGAAACCACCACCGGTCCTCTGGGTCAGGGCTTTGCCAACGCGGTCGGTTTCGCCGCAGCCGAGAAAACACTGGCTGCGCAGTTCAACCGTCCGGGCCATTCCATCGTCGATCACCACACCTACGTGTTCATGGGTGACGGCTGCATGATGGAAGGCATCTCGCACGAAGTCGCCTCGCTGGCCGGCACGCTGCAACTGGGCAAACTGATCGCGTTCTACGACGACAACGGTATCTCCATCGACGGCGAAGTCGAAGGCTGGTTCACCGACGACACGCCGAAGCGTTTCGAATCGTACGGCTGGCAGGTCATCCGCAATGTCGACGGCCATGACGCCGACGAGATCAAGACCGCCATCGACACCGCTCGCAAGAGCGATCAGCCGACCCTGATCTGCTGCAAGACCACCATTGGTTTCGGTTCGCCGAACAAGCAGGGCAAGGAAGAGTCCCACGGTGCTCCGCTGGGCGCTGATGAAATCGCCCTGACTCGTGCTGCCCTGAAGTGGAACCACGGTCCTTTCGACATCCCGGCTGACATCTATGCCGAGTGGAACGCGAAAGAAAAAGGCCTGGCTGCCGAAGCCGAGTGGGATCAGCGTTTCGCGGCCTACTCTGCTGCTCATCCTGAACTGGCCAACGACTTCATCCGTCGCACGAGCGGCGAGCTGCCAGCTGACTTCGCCGAGAAATCGGCAGCCTATGTGGCTGAAGTCAACGCCAAGGGCGAAACCATCGCCAGCCGTAAAGCCAGCCAGAATGCCCTGAGCGCATTGGGCCCGCTGCTGCCTGAGATTCTCGGCGGTTCGGCTGACCTGGCCGGTTCCAACCTGACCATCTGGAAAGGCTGCAAGAGCATCACCGGCGAAGACCCTAACGGCAACTACCTGCACTACGGTGTGCGTGAGTTCGGCATGGGCGCCATGATGAACGGCATCGCTCTGCACGGCGGTTTCGTGCCGTACGGCGCAACCTTCCTGATCTTCATGGAATACGCCCGTAACGCAGTGCGCATGGCTTCGCTGATGAAGAAGCGCGTGATCTACGTGTTCACCCACGACTCCATCGGTCTGGGCGAAGACGGCCCGACTCACCAGCCGATCGAGCAACTGACCAGCCTGCGCACCACGCCGAACCTGGACACCTGGCGTCCAGCCGACGCGGTGGAATCCGCCGTGGCCTGGAAATACGCCATCGAGCGTAACGACGGTCCTTCGGCGCTGATCTTCTCGCGTCAGAACCTGCCTCACCAGGCACGTGACGAAGTCCAGCTGGCTAACATCGCTCGCGGTGGCTACGTGCTGCGCGACTGCGTCGGCGAGCCTGAGCTGATCCTGATCGCCACTGGCTCGGAAATCGGTCTGGCCGTTCAGGCTTACGACAAACTGATCGGGCAGGGCCGCAAGGTTCGTGTGGTGTCCATGCCATGCACCAGCGTGTTCGAAGCTCAGGATGCGATGTACAAGCAGGACGTTCTGCCACTGCAGGTCAGCGCGCGCATTGCCATCGAAGCGGCGCATGCCGACTACTGGTACAAGTACGTCGGTCTGGAAGGCCGCGTGATCGGTATGACTACCTTCGGCGAGTCGGCGCCTGCGCCTGCGCTGTTCGAAGAGTTTGGCTTCACGCTGGAAAACGTCCTGAGCACTGCTGAAGAGCTGCTCGAAGGCTAAGCACGACGCGTCCCCTAGCAGGGACGCGTTTGCCCTCAAACGGATTGCCCGGACAGTCTTCCCTGTTGTCCGGGCAGCCGTGGCCGTCAGCAAGCGCGCCCCTTCGGGTTCAGCTTAAATCCATGAGAACCCCATGCCCCAGCCCCGCCCCTATAAAGTTGCTCTGAACGGCTACGGCCGCATTGGTCGTTGTGTCGTGCGTGCGCTGTGTGAGCGAGGGACGAAAGCCGGGTTTGAAGTGGTTGCAATAAACGATCTGGCCGACATGGCCAGTCTTGAATACCTGACGCGCTTCGATTCCACCCACGGCCGGTTTCCCGGTCAGGTCCGGGTCGAAGGGCAATACCTGCACATCAACGATCACAGGATCAAGGTGCTGCGCAGCTCGACGCCTGAAGAGATCGACTGGGCTTCGCTGGACGTCGATCTGGTGCTCGAATGCTCCGGTGTCTACAACACCCGTGAAGACGGCCAGCGTTTTCTGGATGCTGGCGCGCCACGGGTGCTGTTCTCGCAGCCGATGGCCAGCGAGGCCGATGTCGATGCCACAGTGGTGTTTGGCATCAACCAGCAGAAGCTGACCGGCCATGAGCTGTTGGTGTCGGCCGCGTCCTGCACCACCAACTGCAGCGTGCCGCTGCTGCGCCTCTTGGATCAGGCTGTCGGGCTTGAGTACGTCACCATCACCACGATCCACTCGGCCATGAACGACCAGCCGGTGATCGACGCCTACCACCACGAAGATCTGCGCCGCACGCGCTCGGCGTTTCAGTCGATCATTCCGGTCTCCACAGGCCTTGCCCGCGGAATCGAAAGGCTGCTTCCGGAACTTGCCGGCCGAATTCAGGCCAAAGCTGTTCGCGTACCGACCGTCAATGTGTCCTGTCTGGACATCACGTTGCAGACGGCTCGTGACACCGACGCACAGGACATCAACCGAATCCTGCGCGAGGCCGCTACCAGCGGCCCGTTGAAGGGTTTGCTGGCCTACACTGAGTTGCCGCACGCCAGCTGCGATTTCAATCATGACCCGCATTCGGCGATTGTCGATGCGAGTCAGACCCGCGTTTCCGGACCCAGGCTGGTGAATCTGCTGGCGTGGTTCGATAACGAGTGGGGCTTTGCCAATCGAATGCTCGACGTTGCAGAGCACTTTCTGCGCGTCGCTGACCAACAACAGTAAAAAACAGGAACGCCTCATGACCGTGTTGAAGATGACCGACCTCGATCTGCAAGGTAAACGTGTACTGATTCGTGAAGACCTCAACGTCCCTGTGAAGGACGGCGTCGTCAGCAGCGATGCACGTATCCTTGCTTCGCTGCCGACCATCAAGCTGGCGCTGGAAAAGGGGGCGGCCGTGATGGTCTGCTCGCACCTGGGCCGTCCGACCGAAGGCGAGTTCTCTGCTGAGAACAGCCTCAAGCCGGTTGCCGACTACCTGAGCAAGGCACTGGGCCGCGACGTTCCGCTGGTTGCCGATTACCTGGACGGCGTTGACGTCAAGCCAGGCGACATCGTGCTGTTCGAGAACGTGCGCTTCAACAAGGGCGAGAAGAAGAACGCCGATGAGCTGGCGCAGAAATACGCCGCGCTGTGCGACGTGTTCGTAATGGACGCCTTCGGTACTGCACACCGCGCTGAAGGCTCGACCCACGGCGTGGCCAAATTCGCCAAGGTCGCTGCGGCAGGTCCGCTGCTGGCTGCCGAGCTGGATGCGCTGGGCAAGGCGCTCGGCGCTCCGGCCCAGCCGATGGCGGCCATCGTCGCCGGTTCCAAGGTGTCCACCAAGCTGGACGTGCTCAACAGTCTGAGCGCGATCTGCAACCAGTTGATCGTCGGCGGCGGCATTGCCAACACCTTCCTGGCAGCAGCCGGTCACAAGGTGGGCAAATCGCTGTATGAGCCGGACCTGCTGGACACTGCCCGCGAAATCGCCGCCAAGGTCAGCGTTCCATTGCCGACCGACGTTGTGGTCGCCAAGGAATTCGCCGAAAGCGCTACCGCTACCGTCAAGCTGATTGCCGATGTGGCCGATGACGACATGATTCTGGACATCGGTCCGCAGACTGCTGCGCACTTCGCCGACTTGTTGAAATCTTCGAAGACTATCCTGTGGAACGGTCCGGTTGGTGTGTTTGAATTCGATCAGTTCGGTGAAGGCACCAAAACGCTGGCCAAGGCGATTGCCGAAAGCTCTGCGTTCTCCATCGCAGGCGGCGGCGACACACTGGCAGCCATCGACAAGTACGGTGTAGCCGAACAGATTTCCTATATTTCCACAGGCGGCGGTGCGTTCCTCGAGTTCGTGGAAGGCAAGGTTCTGCCCGCAGTTGAAGTGCTTGAACAACGCGCCAAGGCCTGAAAACAGGCATTTGGACAAGGAGTCGTACATGGTCAGGGCGTTACCGTGGTTCCTCATCGCAGGGTTGCTGGGCGGTTGTGCAGGCAAGCCTGAAGCCGAAGAGGCCGAGAGCGCTTCCCGGACCGATGTGCTGCATTTGAGTTGTTATCAGGCGGGCTGGCAGGCCGAGACAGTGCCGGTGATCTACAAGCGCGGCGGCCAGGAGGTATGGGATCGTTACGAATTCATGCCCAAGGCAACAGGGTTGCCAGGCTGTCCGTAAGCCGGGTTGAGGCTTTTGCGGCAACCACGGCAAGCTTCAGCGGTCATTAGTGGGTGGACATCTTTTTATGAAGAAGGAGTTTTGCCATGAAGATCGCTGCCCTGGCATTTGTGAGTTGCGTTGTACTGGCCGGTTGTACCGGTTCCGGCTCTCATGCCTGCAAAGTATTCAGCCCGGCCTCGGTGGATGTGCCGACAACCGAGAACAGTCAGCGGGTCGAGGCGCGCGCCACGGGTGAACCGGCCGATGACGGTAAACAGGAACAGAACTGCCCCTGATACAACGAAGCCGCAGGCACACGCCGGGTTTCGCAGGGCAGGCCAGGAGAAGTCATGAAAGGCTTGATTGCCCTCGGAACATTGGCGGTGCTGGGCGGTTGCTCGATGATGAGCAAGCCACAACAGAATGACCCGTGGATTCACTGGGTCTGCGATAGCGGTGCCGAGATTCATTGGCGCTATATCGATTCAGCTAAAAAAGAAGTGGATGCGCGGCTGAATCAGAGCGATCAGGTTTTCAGGCTAAAGGCTGAACCCGGTGCTTCCAGCGGCACGCTTTACAGTAATAATGTGCTGGCGTTCGACAACAAGGGCAGCGAAGGCCTTGTGTATTGGGACGCCACCAATGATTTGATCGGTCGCGGCTGCAAAGCCAGATAAGTCGTAGCCGATGCACCATTCGCAGGGCTTGCGGCCCGTGCGTATAACTTGAATAGCAGCCGCCACTACGGCAGGCTTGCACGATTAACGACCCTACCGGGAGAGACACAGACAATGGCACTTATCAGCATGCGCCAGATGTTGGACCACGCAGCCGAGTTCGGCTACGGCGTTCCAGCTTTCAACGTAAACAACCTGGAACAAATGCGCGCCATTATGGAAGCGGCCGACAAGACCGACTCCCCGGTGATCGTTCAGGCTTCGGCCGGCGCCCGCAAATACGCCGGTGCCCCGTTCCTGCGTCACCTGATCCTCGCGGCAATCGAAGAGTTCCCGCACATCCCGGTGGTCATGCACCAGGACCACGGCACCAGCCCTGACATCTGCCAGCGCTCGATCCAGCTGGGCTTCAGCTCGGTGATGATGGACGGCTCGCTGAAGGAAGACGGCAAGTCCCCGGCCGATTACGAATACAACGTTGACGTGACCCGTCGCGTGGTGGCCTTCGCTCACGCCTGTGGCGTGTCCGTGGAAGGCGAGCTGGGCGTTCTGGGCTCGCTGGAAACCGGTATGGCCGGTGAAGAAGACGGCGTTGGCGCCGAAGGCATTCTGGATCACAGCCAGATGCTGACTGACCCGGAAGAAGCCGCTGACTTCGTGAAGAAGACTCAGGTCGATGCCTTGGCCATCGCCATCGGCACCAGCCATGGCGCTTACAAGTTCACCAAGCCGCCTACCGGCGACATTCTGGCGATCGAGCGCATCAAAGAGATCCACAAGCGCATTCCGAACACTCACCTTGTGATGCACGGTTCCTCTTCCGTACCTCAGGAATGGCTGAAAATCATCAACGAATACGGCGGCGACATCAAAGAGACGTACGGTGTGCCGGTCGAAGAAATCGTTGAAGGCATCAAGCACGGCGTGCGCAAGGTCAACATCGACACCGACCTGCGTCTGGCGTCTACCGGTGCTATCCGCGAGTTCATGGCCAAGAACCGCAGCGAGTTCGATCCGCGCAAATACCTGGCCAAGACCGTTGTTGCCATGCGTGACGTCTGCATCGCCCGCTACGAAGCCTTCGGCACCGCTGGCAACGCCTCGAAGATCAAACCGATCTCGCTGGACGCCATGTTCGAACGCTACGCCCGTGGCGAGCTGGATGCCAAGATCAACTAAATTGATCGAGCATTGAAAAAACCCGCAGCGATGCGGGTTTTTTTGTGCCTGTCCGTAGCCGATGGCGCCGCTGGAATGTGACATGCCCACGCGGAGCACTCAGCGTTATACACAAGTCTGCCTCAATACTGATCGTGCCCATCGCTCCGCGTGGGCATGCCTCCCGTGACGCTCCGCGTCACAAATGGCACAGACTGCGGACTCAGTGAGCCGAGCGCATGACCTGGATAACGCTGGAGCTTGGACACACATCTGCGCCACATTCGAGAGCGGACGCGGAGCGTCCTGGGAGGCATTCCCACGCAGAGCGTAGGAACGATCATCATCGCATTCCTCCAGGAGCATGGGCACGATCGGTGTGCGTGAGATCCACGGGTTCCCTACGCTGACTTCATCAATCCCGCACACGCTGTCTTGTAAGCCTCGTGCTGATACTTGTTCAGCGTATCGGGCAGGGCGAAGGCGTGTTTCTTGTTCTGGGCGTTGATGGTTTGCGGGGAAACGAGCGTCACGTCGCAGTCGGCCAGCAACTGGAATACCGTCTCGATCTTGAACGTGGTCGGGCCGCCTGCGAATTCGCCTTTCTTGCTGCGCTTCTTGATCGCGACATGGCTGATGCCATTCTCGCGCACGAAGCTGGCGATCTGAGTGGCGAAGGCTTTGACGTTGGCAGACTCGTCGTCATCTTCCAGCGCAATCTTTTTGGTCGCCAGTGGCAGGTGTGCGATGCCGCCTTGCTGACGCGTGGCCAGAGCAAAGATGGCTTCACTGCCTTTGATTTCTACACCGCAAATAATCATGAGAAAACCTGATGAAGTGATTCATAAAAGAAACAGGTTATCTCATCGCTGGCGTTATTCCTGTGCAATCGACTCCAGATACTCCGACCGCTCGTCACTCATGCGAGCCACGCAGTCGTTCTCACTGATAGTGAAAGCCTTGCTGCCTGCAGCAGACGGAAACACTTCGACAGCGCAATCCGCATCGCGCAGCTTTTCCCAGGCGGCCTGAGCGGTCTTGAGCTTGCTGGTGAAGTCGTTGAATTGCGTCTTGTTGGCGACGAACTGCGACTGGACCCGCTGGAGCAGGTTCTGGAAGTTTTCCTTGAGCAGCTCTTCAGCCGTATGGCGGCTGTAGGCCGAGCATTCCAGGGTCTGATTATCGCTGTCCACGCCGTCGCACGGCGTGCTGTCCGGATTCTGAGCAGCATGCGCGCCTGTCACGGCCGTGGCCATCAAGGCCAGGGTCAGGAAAATCGTTCTCATTGAGTCGCTCCGATCCATTGATGTAACGAATTCTGTCCTAACCGCGTGACAATGAACAGGTTTACGACAGGGTGTGACGAAGTGCTGTCACCCTTTGTCGTTTCTTGACGCTTTCGGCAAGCCCCTTGTCGTTTTTGCACCCGGCTCGGCCAACCCTCCGGCATATGCTGACCCCATTAGCGCCGACAGCCGATTCGGTGCGCAAGAACCTGAATGGGGACAGCCTGATGAGCCCAGCCGAACTGCACGCCGACAGCATCGTTATTGACGGGCTGATCATCGCCAAGTGGAACCGTGAACTGTTTGAAGACATGCGCAAGGGCGGCCTGACCATGGCCAACTGCACCGTGTCGGTATGGGAAGGCTTTCAGGCCACCATCGACAGCATCTGCACCAGCCTGAAACTGATGCGCGAAAACAGTGATCTGGTGATGCCGGTCCACACCACCGCCGACATCCGCAAGGCCAAGGAACTGGGCAAGACCGGCATCCTTTTCGGCTTCCAGAACGCCCATGCCTATGAAGACCAGATCGGCTACGTCGAGATCTTCAAGAAGCTCGGCGTCGGCATCGTACAGATGTGCTACAACACCCAGAATCTGGTCGGCACCGGCTGCTACGAGCGTGATGGCGGGCTGTCGGGCTTCGGCCGCGAGATCGTCGCCGAGATGAACCGCGTCGGCGTGATGTGCGACCTGTCCCACGTCGGCTCCAAGACCTCCGAAGAAGTCATCCTCGAATCGAAAAAGCCGGTCTGCTACTCCCATTGCCTGCCGTCAGGCCTTAAGGAACACCCGCGCAACAAATCCGATGCCGAACTAAAGTTCATTGCCGACCATGGCGGCTTCGTGGGCGTGACCATGTTCGCGCCGTTTCTGGCCAAGGGCATCGAGTCGACCATCGACGACTACGCTGAAGCCATCGAGTACGTGATGAACATCGTCGGCGAAGACGCCATCGGCATCGGCACCGATTTCACCCAGGGTCACGGCCAGGACTTCTTCGAGTACCTGACCCACGACAAGGGCTACGCCCGCCGCCTGACCAACTTCGGCAAGATCATCAACCCGCTGGGCATCCGTACCGTGGGCGAGTTTCCCAATCTGACCGAAACCCTGCTCAAGCGCGGCCATCCAGAGCGCGTGGTGCGCAAGATCATGGGCGAGAACTGGGTCAACGTTCTGGCCGACGTCTGGGGCGAATAAGCCGCCTGTTACACCTGAACCTATACACGCCCACGGCCTTCGTTGCGGTGGGTGTAACCCGAATCATCTGGAGTTTGTTCCCCATGGCCAAAATAGCCCCGCAACTGCCCATCGAAGTCGACAGCGAAACCGGTGTCTGGACCTCCGATGCACTGCCGATGCTCTACGTGCCTCGCCACTTTTTCGTCAACAACCACATGGGCATCGAGGAAGTGCTGGGCGCCGATGCCTACGCCGAGATTCTCTACAAGGCGGGCTACAAATCGGCCTGGTACTGGTGTGAGAAAGAAGCCGAATGCCACGGCATCGAGGGCGTCGCCGTGTTCGAGCACTACATGAAACGCCTGTCGCAGCGCGGTTGGGGCCTGTTCAAGATTCAGGACATCGACCTCGACAAAGGCACGGCCAGCGTCAAGCTCGAACACTCCTGCTTCGTATACGTCTACGGCAAGGTCGGTCGCAAGGTCGACTACATGTTCACCGGCTGGTTCGCAGGTGCCATGGATCAGATCCTGGCCGCCAGCGGCAGCTCGATCCGCACAGTGGCCGAGCAGGTCTACGGTGGTTCGGAAGAAGGTCATGACGACGGACTCTTTGTCGTCAAGCCGCTGTAAATCGAGGATCGCGTTATGGCTTTCGAAGCGATGTTCCAGCCGATCCAGATCGGCAAGCTCACCATCCGCAACCGCGTGCTCAGCACGGCGCATGCCGAGGTCTATGCCACCGATGGCGGCATGACCACCGACCGTTACGTGAAGTATTACGAAGAGAAAGCCAAGGGTGGGATCGGCCTGGCCATCTGCGGCGGTTCGTCCAGTGTTGCGATCGACAGTCCGCAAGGCTGGTGGAAATCGGTCAACCTGGCCACCGACCGGATCATTCCGCACTTCCAGAATTTGGCCGACGCCATGCACAAGCATGGCGCCAAGATCATGATCCAGATTACTCACATGGGACGCCGCTCTCGCTGGGATGGCGATCACTGGCCTACCCTGCTGTCGCCGTCGGGCATTCGCGAGCCGGTGCACCGCGCCACCTGCAAGACCATCGAGCCCGAGGAAATCTGGCGCGTGATCGGTAACTACGCCAGCGCCGCAGCACGTGCCAAGGCCGGTGGGCTGGACGGCGTGGAGCTGTCGGCTGTGCACCAGCACATGATCGATCAGTTCTGGAGTCCGCGCGTGAACAAGCGTACGGACGAGTGGGGCGGCAGCTTCGAAAACCGCATGCGCTTCGGTCTGGAAGTGATCAAGGCTGTGCGCAAGGAAGTCGGTCCCGACTTCTGCGTGGGCCTGCGCATCTGCGGCGACGAATTTCACCCTGATGGCCTGAGCCATGAGGACATGAAACAGATCGCCAGTTACTACGACGACACCGGCATGATCGATTTCATCGGTGTGGTGGGTTCAGGTTGTGACACCCACAACACCCTGGCCAACGTGATCCCCAACATGAGTTATCCACCGGAGCCGTTTCTGCACCTGGCGGCCGGTATCAAGGAAGTGGTCAAGGCGCCTGTACTGCATGCGCAGAACATCAAGGACCCGAACCAGGCCACGCGCATTCTGGAAGGCGGCTATGTCGACATGGTCGGCATGACCCGTGCGCACATTGCCGATCCGCACCTGATCGCCAAGATCAAGATGGGCCAGATCGATCAGATCAAACAGTGCGTGGGTGCCAACTACTGCATCGACCGCCAGTACCAGGGGCTGGACGTGCTGTGCATCCAGAACGCAGCCACGTCGCGTGAATACATGGGTGTGCCGCACATCATCGAAAAATCCACCGGGCCGAAACGCAAGGTGGTGATCGTCGGTGCCGGGCCTGCTGGAATGGAAGCAGCACGGGTATCTGCCGAACGTGGACACGACGTGACGCTGTTCGAGAAAAAGGAATTCATTGGCGGACAGATCACCACGGCTTCGAAAGCGCCGCAGCGTGACCAGATTGCCGGTATCACCCGCTGGTTCCAGCTGGAGCTGGCACGCCTGAAAGTCGATCTGCGCCTGGGCACCGCTGCCGACGCGGCGACCATCCTCGACCTGCGGCCCGACATCGTGGTGTTGGCGGTGGGCGGTCATCCGTTTCTGGAGCAGAACAAGCACTGGGGCGCGGCCGAAGGTCTGGTGGTCAGCAGTTGGGACGTGCTGGACGGCAAGGTTGCGCCGGGCAAGAACGTGCTGGTCTACGACACCATCTGCGAATTCACCGGTATGTCCGTGGCCGACTTCCTGGCCGACAAGGGCTGTCAGGTCGAGATCGTCACCGACGACATCAAGCCGGGCGTAGCCATTGGCGGTACGTCGTTCCCGACCTACTACCGCAGCATGTACCCCAAGGAAGTGATCATGACCGGCGACATGATGCTGGAAAAGGTCTATCGCGAGGGCGACAAGCTGGTGGCGGTGCTGGAGAACGAATACACCGGGGCCAAGGAAGAGCGGGTGGTCGATCAGGTGGTGGTGGAGAACGGCGTGCGTCCGGACGAGGCGATTTACTACGCGCTCAAGGAAGGTTCGCGCAACAAGGGCCAGATCGACATCGATGCCTTGTTTGCCATTCAGCCGCAGCCTTCGCTGAGTGAGCCGGGCGACGGTTACCTGCTGTTCCGGATCGGCGACTGCGTGGCACAGCGCAACACCCACGCAGCGATCTACGACGGCTTGCGCCTTTGTAAGGACTTTTAAGAAACCCTTTCCAGTGGGAGCGGGCGTGTCGGCGAAAATGCGGTTTCAGACGTAGCCTCTTTATCGTCTGCCCTGGCTTCTTCGCGGACAAGCCCGCTCTTATCAAACAACCTGTAAGCCACTGAAGAAACGAGGTTTTGTGGGGGCGGACTTGTCCGCGAAAAGGCCGGTACATCCGACGCATATGCAGTGGCTGAAATACTGCATTCGCGGACAAACGGAACGCCGCCCGGTCCGCTCCCACTGAGTTTGCCGCGCGACAGCGCTACGTCGAAGACGTGGTGTTGCCGCCCACACGGTCCGGAGCCGAGCCAACATGTTGAACACCCTTCTTCCCATCCTGCTGTTCACCGCGCTGGCCCTTGCGGCGCTCGGCGCATTGCGGCGGGTCAAAATGTGGCGCAACGGCCGGGCCGCGAAGGTCGACTGGCTGGGCGGGCTGCTGGCCATGCCCAGGCGCTACATGGTCGATCTGCACCACGTGGTCGCCCGCGACAAATACATTGCCAATACCCACGTTGCCACGGCGGGCGGTGCTGTCGCGTCGATTATCCTGGCGATTCTGGTGCACGGTTTCGGCTTGCATAACCGCCTGCTCGGCTACGCGTTACTGCTGATGACCGCCGTGATGTTCGTCGGGGCCATCTTCGTTTACCGCCGACGTCTGAATCCGCCCGCGCGTCTGTCCAAAGGTCCGTGGATGCGTCTGCCAAAAAGTCTCATGGCGTTTGCCGCGAGCTTTTTCATCGTCACGCTGCCGGTGGCAGGCATTCTTCCCGAGCATTTCGGCGGCTGGGTGCTGGTCGCGATTCTGGGACTGGGCGTGCTGTGGGGCGTGAGCGAACTGTTCTTCGGCATGACCTGGGGCGGCCCGATGAAACACGCTTTCGCCGGTGCGCTGCACCTGGCCTGGCACCGTCGCGCCGAGCGCTTCGGCGGCGGTCGCTCCACGGGTCTCAAACCTCTGGACCTGAATGATCCGACCGCGCCACTCGGTGTTGAAAAACCCGAGGATTTCACCTGGAACCAGCTGTTGGGCTTCGACGCCTGCGTGCAGTGTGGTAAATGCGAAGCCGCGTGCCCGGCATTTGCCGCAGGCCAGCCGCTCAACCCAAAGAAATTGATTCAGGACATGGTCGTGGGTCTGGCGGGCGGCACCGATGCACATTTTGCAGGCAGCCCGTATCCGTCGCTCGATGGTAAAGGCAAGCCGATTGGCGAGCACGGCGGACATCCGCATCAGCCCATCGTCAACGGTTTGGTGGATGCCGAGACACTCTGGTCGTGCACCACCTGCCGCGCCTGCGTCGAGGAATGCCCGATGATGATCGAGCACGTCGATGCCATCGTCGACATGCGCCGTCACCTGACCCTGGAAAAAGGCGCGACGCCGAACAAGGGCGCCGAAGTGCTGGAGAACCTGATCGCCACCGACAATCCGGGCGGTTTCGCACCGGGTGGTCGCATGAACTGGGCGGCGGATCTGAACCTGAATCTGCTCAGCGAGAAAAAGACCGTGGACGTCCTGTTCTGGGTCGGCGATGGCGCGTTCGACATGCGCAACCAGCGGACGTTGCGAGCCTTCGTCAAAGTTCTGAAAGCAGCCAGAGTCGACTTCGCCGTGCTGGGGCTGGAAGAGCGCGACAGTGGTGATGTGGCGCGTCGTCTGGGCGATGAGGCCACCTTCCAGATGCTGGCCCGACGCAACATTCAGACGCTGGCCAGGTACAGCTTCAAGCGCATCGTGACCTGCGACCCGCACAGCTTCCACGTGCTCAAAAACGAATACGGCGCGTTTGGCGGCGACTATCAGGTACAGCATCACAGCACGTATATGGCCGAGCTGATTCAGAGCGGATCCGTAAGAGTGGGTCAGCACAAAGGCACCAGCGTGACGTATCACGATCCCTGTTATCTGGGCCGCTACAACGGCGAATACGAAGCGCCCCGCGACGTACTGCGTGCGCTGGGTATCGAGATCAGGGAAATGCAGCGTTCCGGCTTCCGCTCACGTTGTTGCGGAGGCGGTGGCGGTGCGCCGATCACTGACATTCCCGGCAGGCAGCGTATCCCGGATATGCGCATGGACGACATTCGGGAGACAGGCGCCGAACTGGTGGCGGTCGGTTGTCCACAATGTACCGCGATGCTCGAAGGCGTGGTCGAGCCTCGACCATTGATCAAGGACATCGCCGAACTGGTGGCCGATGCGCTGCTGGAAGACGACGTTATCCCCAGCAAGCCTGTTCCGGCAAAACGTGAACCTGCGGAGGTGCACTGATGAGCGACATTATCCGCCGCGACCCCCGCGCCGAGTGGATCGCCCGCAACCGGCTGCATCCGCTGCACGCGGCGATGCAACCTGCACAAACCAGCTGGATGGGGCCTAACGGCCTGATGCGCAAGACTGTGCATGGGCTGGGCTTCATCGGCCCAAACGGTATCAAGCGGATCGACCGCAGCGGTGCGCAGCAGGGTGGTGCAGTCAAGCGCTCGGCCGCCACTGAAGTGCAGTTGCCGTTGCATCAGGTTGTTGATCCAGCGTTCTACATTTGCGTGGTTCCCGACATGGTCGGCGGCCGCCTGAGCAGCCATGACCGCGACCTGCTGGGTCTGGCCCGTCAGTTGGCGGGCACGGACGGTGCCGTGCTGGCCGTGGTGTTCGGCGAGCACAAGGAAACTTCATTCGAGACAGCGGGCGTGGACCGCCTGCTGGTTATGGATGGCACACAATTCAGCGGTTATTCACCTGAGCAGCGCGTGCAGGGGCTGCGTGCTGTGGATAACCAGTTCAACCCTCGCCACTGGTTGCTGCCCGACAGCCGCACCGGTGGCGGCGAACTCGGTCGTCGGTTTGCGGCCAGTATTGGCGAGCGCCCGGCGACTCGTGTCTGGCAGGTCAAGGATGAGCACTGCATTGGCAGGGCCGGGGCAGGGCGCGAAGATCTGATTCGGCCTGTCGCGAGGCTGATTCTGGCGGCGGCTGAATGTGCAGAACCCGTAAGCGAAACCCGACATGAGGCATCACCCGTTGAGTTATCCACAACGGTGGCCCGCAGCTTGTCCCGTATCGAGGACCTGGGAGCGGTGACAGTCGATCCTGCAGTTATCCCCATGGCAGAGGCCGAATTCATTCTGTCCGGCGGTAATGGGGTGAAAGACTGGGCCTTGTTCCACCGCACTGCGATGGCCCTGGGCGCTACCGAAGGTGCTTCACGTGTGGCTGTAGACGATGGATTCATGGGCCGCGAGCGGCAGGTCGGCGCCAGCGGCACCTGGGTCACGGCGCGTGTCTACGTGGCAGTAGGCATCTCGGGTGCCATCCAGCATTTGCAGGGTATTGGTGCTTGCGACAAGGTCGTTGCCATCAACCTTGATGCAGGCTGTGACATGGTCAAGCGGGCCGATCTGTCCGTCATCGGCGAAAGCGCGGCCATTCTCGACGCGCTGATCGCTGCAGTCGAAGCCTGGCGCAACGGGGAGAAACGAGATGCGGCCTGATCAAAACAACGTGGCAGTGGATAAGTCAGGCGTGCAGATCATCAGTTTGGTGTCCATCGGCGCTCACCCGACTTCAGGCCGTGCGCGCCGCGCTGAGCAGGACGCACGAGCCGTCGAGTTGGGGATGCAGCTGGTTGGGGATAACTTGCACGTGCTCCACGCGGGCGATGCACAGGAGCCCGCCTTGCGCGCTTATCTGGGCATGGGGCTGAGCGAGCTGCACGTGCTGGAGCAGCCGCAAGGCGCCGATGCACTTGGCGTGCTCACGGACTATATTCGTGACTCTTCCGCACAGGTGGTGTTGACCGGCAGTCAGGCAGAAACCGGCGAAGGCTCAGGCATGTTGCCGTTCCTGCTGGCTGAAAGACTGGGCTGGCCGCTGGTTACTGGCCTTGCCGAGGTCGAGTCGCTGGATAACGGCACTGCGCTGGTGCTGCAGGCGCTGCCTCGTGGCCAGCGTCGTCGTCTCAAGGTGCGCCTCCCGTTCCTCGCCACTGTGGATAACGCTGCGCCCAAACCGCGTCAAAGCGCTTACGGCCCCGCGCAACGCGGTGTGCTCGGTGTGGAAGACGTCGAAGTGATCAACGACGAGTTACTCACAGGCCAGCCGCTGCAACCCGCCAAGCCACGTCCCAAACGCTTGAAAGTCATCAAGGCCAAAAGCGGCGCTGATCGCATGAAAGCGGCGACCGCCAAGGCCAGTGGCGGCGGTGGGCAAGTGCTGAAAGGCGTGAGCCCTGAAGAAGGCGCTGCAGCCATTCTCAAGCTGTTGATAGAAGAGGGTGTGGTTCGATGACGTGTGCGGCTGACTTACACACATTCCCTGTGAGTTCGCCTGTGGATAAGGTGTTCGCGGCTTGCTGAACTCCTTGCCAGCCGTGGCCTGCAGCGGTCTGATTAAATATTGATCAAGCTAAGTGGCGGTTTTTACTGGCTTTTCGATGTGGATAAAAAGATCACACGTCAGTATCTGTTCAGATAACTGCCCACAATCTCTGTTGGCGTCTCTGTGGACAAGTTGTTCGTGATCGGCTGTAAGCCTTTAAAAACGGGCTGTCTGAGGTTTCGTACAAAAAACGATCAATCGCACTCCTGTCGGTTTCCAAGAGCATCATAAGTGCCTGAAATGGACGTCCAGGATGGTTTTCCACAACCGGCTGCTTAATGAGCCAGAGTTGTACCCAAACTCTGTTGGCGCTTCTGTGGATAACGTGTTCGTGACCCCTTGAAAGCCAGACGATATGAGGTCTGTGGCGTTTTGATCAAAAAACGTACAGGCAACGGATTTATAGCGTCTTTTAAATAAGTCACGGTTTTTAATGATTTTTCTGAGGGGCTGGAACGTTGTTCACACGGGCCCTGTGCGCCGTTTTGTGGATAAGTTGTGAGTAGGTATGACTGCGCTGCGTCTTTAACACAATAAAGGGAGAGGGAACATTGACCGGCGAGGTCCGCCGACCAATGTTCCTGGGAATGGCAACGGGATTATTCGTGATTGACCGCAACACCCTTTAAATAAGGCGCAGGCTCGGCGCCAAGATTCTCCAGCATGCGCGAGCTGTACCAGTCGACGAAGTTGACCACGCCGAACTCGTAGGTTTTCGAGTAAGGACCTGGCTGATAGGCCGTCGAGTTGATACCGCGCTGGTTTTCTTCGGCCAGACGACGGTCCTGGTCGTTGGTGGCGTCCCACACCTGACGCATGCGTTCCACGTCGTAATCCACGCCTTCGACGGCGTCCTTGTGGACGATCCACTTGGTGGTGACCATGGTTTCCTGTGCGCTGATCGGCCACACGGTGAACACGATGATGTGATCGCCCATGCAGTGGTTCCAGGAGTGCGGCAAATGCAGGATGCGCATCGAGCCCAGATCCGGGTTCTGGATGCGGCCCATCAGTTTCTTGCAGCCGACTTTGCCGTCCATGGTCATCGACACGGTGCCCTTGAGCAGTGGCATGCGCACGATGCGGTTACGCAGGCCAAAGCTGGCGTGGGCGTAAGGGATCTTCTCTGCATCCCAGGCAGCGGCGGAGGCGGCTACATGGTCCTTGAAGGCCTGGTCGGCACGCGGGTCGGTCACGTCGTCCCATTCCAGCAGGGTCTTGAGCAGTTCCGGGTGCGAGGCGTTGCAGTGGTAGCACTCGCGGTTGTTTTCGAGCACCAGCTTCCAGTTGGCCTTCTCCATCAAGGTGGTCTGCACCGCCACCTTGGTGTTCTCCATGTCGTAGGGTTCCATGTAGTGACGCAGGGTCGACAGGAACTCGTCGATGGCCGGCGGGTTTTCCGCCAGGCTGATGAAAATGTAACCGCCTGCGGTTTTCACGTTCACCGGCTTCAGGCCGAACTGCGTCATGTCGAAGTCGGCACCCATCTCGCTGCCTGCGTATAACAGGCGGCCATCCAGCTCGTAGGTCCATTGGTGATAGTGGCAGACCAGCTTGGCCACCTTGCCTTTCTCGGCGGTGCACAGACGCGAGCCCCGGTGACGGCAGACGTTATGGAACGCATTGACCGCTCCATCCGGGCCGCGCACGACCAGAATCGGATTCTTGCCGATCTGCAGCGTCAGGTAGTTGCCCTTGGCCGGGATTTCACAGGTCATCCCCGCAATCAGCCATTCCTTCTGGAAAATCTCCTGCATATCGATTTCAAACAGCCGTTCATCACTGTAGAAAGGCTGCGGCAACGAATACGTGCGTTCACGATTCTGCAGCATATCGGCAGTGGCCTTGCGTGCAGGTTCCAGCAGGTCGCCCAGGCTCAGGGTTGCGGTGACGTCCATCGTTAAAATCCCTCATGACCGCGTCTGAAGGCGGCCTGCGAATGTGGCTGATACGGTTGTTGTAGCGCTGCACGCAGGGCGACGGATCAGTCGTCCTTGCTTGATTGCCCTTGGTGGCGAGTGTGGAGGTGGGCGTTCGACGAACCTTATCCATGCGCGACATGGCCGAATCCGTTCCCGACGCGAAACACCTTGTCTTTGCGGGCTGGTCGCCGTAAGTACGTGAATGTCGTTGATGGATAAGTGACAGCGCCTTCTGTTAAGCAGAATCCGCACCATAAGAGGCCGACAGTCGGCCGTGGAGATCGTGTATGTCCCAAAGTTTCCTCAGCCCGGTCACGACCCAGACATGGGCCAACGGGCGCCACCTGGTACGAGTCGTCAAAGTCATCCAGGAAACCTGGGATGTACGCACGTTCTGCTTCATGGCCGACCAGCCGATCCTGTTCTTTTTCAAGCCCGGGCAGTTCGTGACCCTGGAGCTGGAAATCGACGGCGTGCCGATCATGCGCTCCTACACCATCTCCAGCTCGCCATCGGTGCCTTACAGCTTCTCGATCACCGTCAAGCGCGTGCCGGGCGGCAAGGTCTCCAATTACCTGCACGATACGTTGCATGAAGGTCAGGAGCTGGCGGTGCACGGGCCGGTCGGTCTGTTCAACGCCATCGACTTTCCCAACCCCAGGATTCTGTACCTCAGTGGCGGCGTCGGCATCACGCCGGTGATGTCCATGGCGCGCTGGTTCTACGACACCAACGCCAACGTCGACATGGTGTTCGTGCACAGCGCCCGTTCGCCCAAGGACATCATCTACCACCGCGAGCTGGAGCACATGGCGTCGCGGATCGACAACTTCAGCCTGCACCTGGTCTGTGAAAAACACGGACTCGGCGAACCATGGGCCGGCTATCGCGGCTACCTGAATCAGAAAATGCTCGAGCTGATGGCCCCGGACTTCATGGACCGCGAGGTGTTCTGCTGCGGGCCTACGCCCTACATGTCAGCGGTCAAACGTCTGTTGCAGGAAAACGGCTTCAACATGGCGCAATACCATGAGGAATCCTTTGGTGCTACGCCGCCGGAAGCCCGCGCCGACGCGGTCGAGCAGGCCGAGATCGCTGCCGATGCGCCAGACGTCGATATTGCCGATCTGCATCAGGTCGAGTTCACCGACACTGGCAAGAGCATTCGGGTTGGGCCAGGTGAGACCGTCCACGCCGCCGCCGCCAAGCTGGGTCTTATGATCCCCAAAGCCTGTGGCATGGGGATCTGCGGGACCTGCAAGGTGATGAAAATCAGCGGCGAAGTGGAGATGGAGCACAACGGCGGCATCACCGACGACGACGTTGCAGAAGGCTACATCCTGTCCTGCTGCAGCGTGCCGAAAGGGGACGTGCGAATCGAATATTGAGGTCTGCGCGGGATGCAGGTCAGCCCTGCATCACCAGCCGAATGTCGGCAGCCAGTTCACGAACGCGTGCTTCCTCGGTGTCCCACGAGCACATGAAGCGTGCGCCGCCGTTGCCGATGAAGGTGTAGAAGCGCCAGCCTTTGGCCGTCAGTGCTGCGATGGCCGCTTCGGACAGCTGCAGGAACACGCCGTTGGCCTCTACCGGGAACATCAGGTCCACGCCGGGAATATCCTTGACCAGATCCGCCAGCAGCTGTGCGCAGCGGTTGGCGTGACGGGCGTGTTTGAGCCACGCGTCGTTTTCCAGCAAGCCGACCCACGGCGCTGACAGAAAGCGCATCTTCGACGCCAGTTGCCCGGCCTGCTTGCAGCGGTAATCGAAATCTTCGGCCAGGTCATGGTTGAAGAACAGAATCGCCTCGCCCACCGCCATGCCGTTTTTGGTGCCGCCGAAACACAGCACGTCAACGCCCGACTTCCAGGTCAGTTCAGCTGGCGAGCAGTCCAGAAAGGCGCAGGCGTTGGAGAAGCGCGCGCCGTCCATATGCAAATGCAGACCCAGTTCCTTGCAGGTCGCGCTGATCGCCTTGAGTTCTTCGGGTTGATAGACGCCGCCCACTTCAGTGGCCTGAGTGAGGGTCACCACCCGAGGTTTGGGGTAATGAATGTCCTGACGCTTGAGCGCCACTTCACGGATCGATTCAGGGGTCAGCTTGCCGCCTGCGCTGCGGGCAGTCAGCAGCTTGGAGCCGTTGGAAAAGAACTCCGGCGCGCCGCATTCATCGGTTTCGACGTGAGCCGTTTCCGAGCAGATGACACTGTGGTAACTCTGGCACAGCGATGACAGCGCCAGCGAGTTGGCCGCTGTTCCGTTGAACGCGAAAAACACTTCGCAGTCGGTTTCGAACAGACGGCGGAAATCATCCGACGCCCGCGCAGTCCATTGATCGTCACCGTAGGCTCGTTGATGACCCTTGTTCGCCTGTTCCATCGCTGCCCATGCTTCGGGGCAGATACCGGAATAGTTGTCACTGGCGAACTGTTGGCTTTGGTCTGTCATGGCCGATTCCTTATGGGCTTATCCTGCGCACTGTATCGAAAAACCGGTGTCGCGGTCATGTATTGCCTGCTCGACTCTTTACCTGTCAGGAGTGATATGGATCTTTCCAACCCGCCTTTTCTGCCGGGACGCAACAAGGCGCTGGACCTGCTCAAGTGGCTGGCGATGCTGAGCATGGTGCTCGATCATCTGCGCTACGTGGGCTGGTCGATCAACGAGCTGTACGTGCCGGGGCGTTTTGCCTTTCCGTTTTTCTGTCTGGCCATTGCCGTCAATCTTTCACGACGCAGCGCAGCGGTGGTCGCTGCGCGTGTGCAATGGCGGTATCTCTTGTGGTTGCTGGCCTTCGCCGCGCTGTCGGAGATTCCCTATCGTCTGTTCATGGCTGATGCCACGGTGCTTAACGTCATGCCGACCCTGCTGCTCGGCCTGCTGATTGCGCAGGGCTGGCAGCAGCAGACGCCCGTGACGCGGGTGATGGCGCTTGTCGCGTTGCTGCTTGGGGTGATGTTTCAGAAATACCTGATGTTTGGAATGGCCGGCGTGTTGTTGCCGCTGGTGTTTGTTCTGGTGCTGAACAGATCGCTTGGGTATGCGGTTTTTCCGGCGGTTTTCTGCGTGGCGGGCAATGCCTGGCCCGAGATGTTTGCCGGTGCGGCGTGGGGTGATCCGATTTCCATCGGGTCGCTGATTGCCTGTTTGATTGCGCCGGTATTGGGCCTTGCGCTGCTGCGCACCAGGCCGCGATTCAGGGTCATGCCGATGCGGCGCTGGGCGTATGCGATCTACCCGCTGCATTTTCTGGCGTTGCTGGGGTTGCGTGAAGTGTTGCGGGTGGTCTGAGCCTGCATACTGATCCGAACCTGGGCGCAGGAATACGACGATGATCGCTCCCACTCATCGCTATAGACAAAACGCCAGCACTGCATTTATCTTCCGCAGCAGGCCGCCTCATGTGGCCAACGTCGCTCGGACGGTTCCGGGCGCTTACGTCTGCGAGATTCTCATGGCTGACCAAGGTTCGCCGCGCCGCTTTGCGCGCATCGATCGACTCCCCCCTTACGTGTTCAACATCACCGCCGAGCTGAAGATGGCTGCCCGTCGTCGTGGTGAGGACATTATCGACTTGAGCATGGGCAACCCCGACGGGGCTACGCCGCCGCACATCGTCGAAAAACTGGTTACCGTCGCCCAACGTGAAGACACTCACGGCTACTCGACTTCGCGTGGCATTCCGCGTCTGCGTCGGGCGATTTCCAACTGGTACAAGAAGCGCTACGAGGTCGACATCGATCCCGAGAGCGAAGCCATTGTCACCATCGGCTCCAAGGAGGGCCTGGCGCATCTGATGCTCGCGACGCTCGATCAGGGCGATACCGTGCTGGTGCCCAACCCCAGTTATCCGATCCACATCTACGGTGCGGTGATTGCAGGCGCTCAGGTGCGCTCGGTGCCACTCGTGCCGGGTGTGGATTTCTTCGCCGAGCTTGAGAAGGCCATTCGTGGCTCGATTCCCAAGCCGAAGATGATGATCCTGGGTTTTCCGTCCAACCCTACCGCGCAGTGCGTAGAACTGGACTTCTTTGAGCGCGTGGTGGCGCTGGCCAAGCAATATGACGTGCTGGTGGTTCACGATCTGGCCTATGCCGACATCGTCTATGACGGCTGGAAAGCACCATCGATCATGCAGGTTCCCGGCGCCAAGGACATTGCGGTTGAGTTCTTCACCCTGTCCAAGAGCTACAACATGGCGGGTTGGCGGATCGGTTTCATGGTCGGCAATCCCGAACTGGTCAACGCCCTGGCGCGGATCAAGAGCTACCACGACTACGGCACCTTCACGCCGCTGCAGGTCGCAGCCATTGCGGCACTGGAAGGCGATCAGCAATGCGTGCTCGACATCGCCGAGCAGTATCGCCAGCGTCGCAACGTGCTGGTCAAAGGCCTGCATGAACTGGGCTGGATGGTCGAGAACCCCAAGGCATCGATGTACGTGTGGGCGAAGATTCCCGAAGCTTACGCGCACCTGGGTTCGCTGGAGTTTGCCAAGAAGCTGCTGCTTGAAGCCAAGGTGTGTGTCTCGCCCGGCGTCGGGTTTGGTGAGTACGGCGACGATCACGTGCGTTTCGCGCTGATCGAGAACCAGGACCGCATTCGCCAGGCCGTGCGCGGTATTCGTACGATGTTCCGGGCGGACGGATTTGTGTCGGGCAAGGCGGTCTGATTGCGACACGGCTGAACAGGAATCCCTCGAGTGAACTCGGGGGATTTTTTTTGCCCTGGCGAATTGATCGTGCCCACGCGACATTCCGTGCGTCCGTCTGGACGTAGAGCGTCCAGTGAGGCATTCCCACGCGGAGCACTCATCGTTATACACAAGTCCGCCTCGACACTGATCGTGCCCATCGCTCCGCGTGGGCATGCATCCCGTGACGCTCCGCGTCACATATGGCACAGACTGTGGATTCAGTGAGCCGAGCGCACGTCTCAATTCACCTTTTCGCCCCTCGGCGACTCACTTTGACGGAGCAAAGTAAGCAAACTCCTTCGCTCCGGTTCCGGCCCCGGCTTCGCCGGGGTTCCTTCGTCCTGACACTGATTCGGGGGTCGCTGCAAATGGGCCATCCATGGCCCAGTGCAGCTCAATCGGCATCCATGCCGATTGCCCCCCGAATCAGCGCCAGGACTCAGCCTTCACCCACGTCGCAATCGGCGGTGTCCGCACTATCGCGCAAAAAAAGCACGGCAGTGCCGCTGTCTCGCTGGATAGCCAGATGACTTGTGTATAACGATGAGCGCCGAGCATGAGAACGGTCAGGTACATCCAGCGCCAATGTCGTAAACGCACCTTTGTGTGGCGTCCGTAGGCATCTGGTCGCTTGGCGTCGGCCATACCATCGCTGGCAAGGGGCAATCCACATGCCCGACCGATAAGACAGGCGCCGCGCCGCCGCTGGGAGAACCGCGATGTTCAGCAAGCAAGACCAGATCCAGGGTTATGACGACGCACTGTTGGCGGCGATGAATGCCGAGGAGCAGCGTCAGGAAGACCATATCGAGCTGATCGCCTCGGAGAACTACACCAGCAAGCGCGTGATGCAGGCCCAGGGCAGCGGTCTGACCAACAAGTATGCTGAAGGTTATCCCGGCAAGCGCTACTACGGCGGTTGCGAGCACGTCGACAAGGTCGAGCAACTGGCCATCGAACGCGCCAAACAGCTGTTCGGTGCCGGTTACGCCAACGTCCAGCCGCACTCCGGCAGTCAGGCCAACGCCGCTGTGTATCTGGCATTGCTGCAGGCGGGCGATACTGTGCTGGGCATGAGCCTGGCCCATGGCGGTCACCTGACCCACGGTGCCAAAGTCAGTTTCTCCGGCAAGCTGTACAACGCCGTGCAGTACGGCATCGACACCAACACCGGCCTGATCGACTACGACGAAGTCGAACGTATCGCGCTGGAGAGCAAACCGAAGATGATCATTGCCGGTTTCTCGGCCTACTCCAAGACGCTGGATTTTCCGCGTTTCCGTGAAATCGCCGACAAGGTCGGTGCCTATCTGTTCGTGGACATGGCCCACGTTGCCGGTCTGGTCGCCGCAGGTCTGTACCCGAACCCGCTGCCGTACGCTGATGTGGTCACCACCACGACCCACAAGACCCTGCGCGGTCCGCGGGGCGGGTTGATTCTGGCCAGGGCCAACGAAGAGCTGGAAAAGAAATTCAACTCTGCCGTGTTCCCCGGTGGTCAGGGCGGCCCGCTGATGCACGTCATCGCCGCCAAGGCCGTGTGCTTCAAGGAAGCCATGGAGCCAGGTTTCAAGGCCTATCAACAGCAAGTGATCGACAACGCCCAGGCCATGGCGCAGGTGTTCATCGATCGCGGCTTCGATGTGGTTTCCGGCGGCACCGATAACCACCTGTTTCTGGTCAGCCTGATCCGTCAGGGCCTGACCGGTAAGGACGCCGACGCCGCGCTGGGTCGTGCGCACATCACCGTCAACAAGAACTCGGTACCGAACGATCCGCAGTCGCCGTTCGTGACGTCAGGTCTGCGCATCGGCACACCGGCTGTCACCACGCGCGGTTTCAAGGTCACTCAGTGCATCGAATTGGCAGGCTGGATCTGCGACATCCTCGACAATCTCGGCGATGCCGATGTCGAGGCCAATGTGGCAGGTCAGGTCGCCGCACTGTGTGCCGATTTTCCGGTTTATCGCTGAGTCAGGAGTAGCCCTATATGCAGCATTACTCAGGCTTCGGCCTTCTCAAGCACTCCCTCAGCCACCACGAGAACTGGCAGCGCATGTGGCGCACGCCGACCCCGAAAAAGGTCTACGACGTGGTTATCGTCGGCGGCGGCGGGCATGGTCTGGCAACGGCCTACTATCTGGCCAAAGAGCACGGCATCACCAATGTGGCCGTGGTCGAAAAGGGCTGGCTGGGCGGTGGCAACACGGCTCGTAACACCACCATCGTGCGCTCCAACTACCTGTGGGACGAGTCGGCTCACCTGTATGAACACGCGATGAAGTTGTGGGAAGGCCTGTCACAGGATCTGAACTACAACGTCATGTTCTCTCAGCGTGGTGTCTACAACCTGTGCCATACCCTGCAGGACATGCGTGATTCCGAGCGTCGTGTCAGCGCCAACCGCCTGAATGGCGTGGACGGCGAGCTGCTCAACAGCAAGCAGGTTGCGGAAGAAATCCCCTACCTGGACTGCTCGAAAAACACCCGCTATCCGATCATCGGCGCAACCGTTCAGCGCCGTGGTGGCGTGGCCCGTCACGATGCTGTGGCCTGGGGCTTTGCCCGTGCAGCCGATGCGTTGGGCGTCGACCTGATTCAGCAGACCGAAGTGATCGGTTTCCGCAAGGAAAACGGTGTGTGCATCGGCGTTGAAACCAACAAGGGTTTCATCGGTGCCAAGCGCGTCGGCGTCGTGACTGCAGGCAACTCTGGTCATATGGCCAAACTGGCGGGCTTCCGTCTGCCGATCGAATCCCACCCGCTGCAAGCGCTGGTGTCCGAGCCGATCAAACCCATCATCGACAGCGTGATCATGTCCAACGCCGTGCACGGCTACATCAGCCAGTCCGACAAGGGCGATC
Source organism: Pseudomonas sp. AC016 (assembly GCF_979253365.1). Lineage (NCBI taxonomy): Bacteria > Pseudomonadati > Pseudomonadota > Gammaproteobacteria > Pseudomonadales > Pseudomonadaceae > Pseudomonas > Pseudomonas sp. AC016. The sequence goes on along the minus strand of NZ_CEEDCC010000001.1, from coordinate 2,752,005 downwards.
TGGTGATCGGTGCCGGTATCGACAGCTGGGTCGGCTACGGTCAGCGCGGCTCGTACCCGGTGATCGAACACACCATCCAGGCCATCGTCGAGATGTTCCCGGTGCTGTCCCGCGTACGCATGAACCGTCAGTGGGGCGGCATCGTCGACACCACGCCGGATGCCTGCCCGATCATCTCCAAGACGCCGGTCCCGAACATGTTCTTCAACTGCGGTTGGGGCACGGGCGGCTTCAAGGCCACTCCCGGCTCGGGCAATGTATTTGCCGCAAGCCTGGCCAAAGGCGAAATGCATCCGCTGGCCAAGCCTTTTTCCATCGACCGTTTCCACAACGGTGCCTTGATCGACGAACACGGCGCAGCCGCGGTCGCCCACTAACAGGAGAAACACCATGTTGCATATCTTCTGTCCTCACTGTGGCGAACTGCGCTCCGAAGAGGAATTCCACGCATCGGGCCAGGCGCATATTCCGCGTCCGCTCGATCCGGGTGCCTGCACCGACGAGCAGTGGGGCGATTACATGTTCTTCCGCGATAACCCGCGTGGCCTGCACCACGAGCTGTGGATTCACGCTGCCGGTTGCCGCCAGTACTTCAACGCCACGCGCAACACCGTGACCTATGAAATTCTCGAAACCTATCCGATTGGCGCCAGGCCGCAGTTCACGGACAAGGGAGACAAGGTATGAGCCAGAGCAATCGACTGCCCAACGGCGGCCGTATCAACCGTAGCAAGGTGCTGAATTTCACCTTCAACGGTCAGACCTACCAAGGCTTTGAAGGCGACTCCCTGGCGTCGGCACTGCTGGCAAACGGCGTTGATATCATCGGCCGAAGCTTCAAGTATTCGCGTCCACGCGGCATCTTCGCAGCGGGTTCCGAAGAGCCGAACGCCGTGTTGCAGATCGGCGCGACCGAAGCCACGCAGATCCCCAACGTGCGTGCTACGCAGCAAGCCCTGTATTCGGGACTGGTTGCGACCAGCACCAACGGCTGGCCGAGCGTGAACAACGATGTGATGGGCATTCTCGGCAAGGTCGGCGGCAAGCTGATGCCGCCGGGCTTCTACTACAAGACGTTCATGTACCCGCAGTCCTTCTGGATGACGTACGAAAAGTACATCCGCAAGGCGGCAGGTCTGGGGCGCTCGCCGACCGAGAACGACCCGGACAGCTACGATGCGATGAACCAGCACTGCGACGTGCTGATTGTCGGCGCAGGCCCTGCAGGTCTGGCGGCGGCACTGGCAGCGGCGCGCAGTGGTGCCCGCGTGATTCTGGCCGATGAGCAGGAAGAGTTTGGCGGCAGCCTGCTCGACAGCCGCGAAAGCCTGGATGGCAAACCGGCCATTGAATGGGTGGCCACTGTCATTGCCGAGCTGAAAAGCCTGCGCAACGTGACCCTGCTGCCTCGCGCAACGGTCAACGGCTATCACGATCACAACTTCCTGACGATTCATGAGCGCCTGACCGATCACCTCGGCGACCGTGCGCCCATCGGCATGGTGCGTCAGCGCATGCACCGTGTGCGCGCCAAACGTGTGGTGCTGGCGACCGGTACTCACGAGCGTCCATTGGTCTACGGCAACAACGATGTGCCGGGCAACATGCTGGCCGGCGCCGTTTCCACCTACGTTCGCCGTTACGGCGTGGCGCCGGGCAAGAAGCTCGTGCTGACCACCAACAACGATCATGCCTATCGCGTTGCGCTGGACTGGCTCGACGCCAGCCTGCCAGTCGTGGCGATTGCCGATGCGCGTCACAACCCGCGCGGTCCGCTGGTGGAAGAGGCACGTGCCAAAGGTATCCGCATCCTCACCGGCAGCGCCGTGATCGAGGCCCGTGGCACCAAGCGCGTGACGGCTGCACGTGTCGCCGCCATCGACATCAAATCACACAGCGTGACCAGCCCCGGTGAATGGCTGGAGTGCGATCTGGTCGCCAGCTCCGGTGGTTACAGCCCGATTGTTCACCTGGCATCGCACCTGGGCGGCAAGCCGGTCTGGCGTGAAGATATCCTCGGTTTCGTGCCGGGCGAAGCACCGCAGAAACGCGTGTGTGTCGGTGGCGTGAATGGCGTCTACAGCCTGGCGGACAGCCTGGCCGACGGTTTCGAAGGGGGCGTACGCGCTGCCAGCGAAGCGGGTTTCAAACTGGTTGAAGGCGTCATGCCCAAGGCCCTGAGCCGTGCTGAAGAGCCGACCCTGGCGCTGTTTCAGGTACCACACGAAAAGGGCACAGCCCGTGCGCCGAAGCAATTCGTCGATCTGCAGAATGACGTCACCGCTGCGGCCATCGAGCTGGCGACCCGTGAGGGCTTCGAGTCGGTCGAGCACGTCAAGCGCTACACCGCACTGGGCTTTGGCACCGATCAGGGCAAGCTCGGTAACGTGAACGGTCTGGCCATTGCGGCGCGCTCGCTGAACGTGTCGATCCCGGAAATGGGCACCACCATGTTCCGCCCCAACTACACGCCAGTCACCTTCGGCGCGATTGCCGGTCGGCATTGCGGCCACGTCTTCGAGCCGGTGCGTTTTACCGCGTTGCATGCGTGGCATGTGCGAAACGGTGCCGAATTCGAAGACGTCGGTCAGTGGAAACGTCCGTGGTACTTCCCGAAAAACGGTGAAGACATGCACGCCGCGGTCGCCCGCGAGTGCAAGGCCGTGCGCGCCAGCGTGGGTCTGCTGGACGCCTCTACACTGGGCAAGATCGACATTCAGGGGCCCGATGCCCGTGAATTCCTGAACCGCATCTACACCAACGCCTGGACCAAGCTGGACGTGGGCAAGGCGCGCTATGGCCTGATGTGCAAGGAAGACGGCATGGTCTTCGATGACGGCGTAACGGCCTGCATCGCCGACAACCACTTCCTGATGACCACCACCACCGGCGGCGCTGCACGCGTTCTGCAATGGCTGGAAATCTATCAACAGACCGAATGGCCGGACCTGAAGGTCTACTTCACCTCCGTGACCGACCACTGGGCGACCCTGACGTTATCCGGCCCCAACAGCCGCAAGCTGCTCAGCGAAGTCACCGACATCGATCTGGGCCGCGAAGCCTTCCCGTTCATGACCTGGAAAGAAGGTCTGGTCGCAGGTGTTCCGGCTCGGGTATTCCGTATTTCCTTCACCGGCGAGCTGTCCTACGAGGTCAACGTTCAGGCCGACTACGCGATGGGCGTGCTGGAGAAGATCATCGAGGCGGGCAAGCAGTACAACCTGACGCCTTACGGTACCGAAACCATGCATGTGCTGCGAGCCGAGAAGGGCTTCATCATTGTCGGTCAGGACACGGACGGCTCGATGACCCCGGACGACCTGAACATGGGCTGGTGTGTCGGTCGTACCAAACCGTTCTCGTGGATCGGCTGGCGCGGCATGAACCGCGAAGATTGCGTGCGTGAGCAGCGCAAGCAACTGGTCGGCCTCAAGCCGGTCGACCCGAACCAATGGCTGCCGGAAGGCGCGCAACTGGTGTTCGACACAAAACAGGCGATTCCGATGAGCATGGTCGGTCACGTGACCTCCAGCTATGCGCACAACTCGCTGGGTTATTCGTTTGCAATGGGCGTGGTCAAGGGTGGCCTGAGCCGAATGGGCGAGCGGGTGTTCGCACCGTTGGCCGATGGCAGCGTGATCGAAGCCGAGATCGTTTCGTCGGTGTTCTTCGATCCGAAGGGCGAGCAGCAGAATGTGGAGTGACACTTTTGTCCGGTCCGACGCTCCAGCGTGGGAACGCCGCTCAAGACGCTCTGCGTCCGGCTCGTTCATGAGCGCAGCGTCTTACAACAGAATTCAAAACAGGTGATCCATGACCACAGTCAATGTTTACCCACAACGCCCGACCTCTGACGTGAAGGCAGAATCGCCGCTGTTTCATGCCAGCCTGGAGACCCTTGTCGGCAAGGGCCGCGCCAGTCCGGGCGTGTTCCTGCGCGAGAAGAAGCTGCTGGGCCACCTGACCCTGCGGGGTGATGCCCACGATCCAGCGTTTGCCGCTGGCGTACACAAGGCGCTTGGCATGGAATTGCCCGCCGCACTGATGCTGGTCACCAGCGGTGAACGCTCGCTGCAGTGGATGGGCCCGGACGAGTGGCTGCTGATCGTGCCGAGCGGCGAAGAACTCGCTGCGGAGCAACAACTGCGCGAAGCATTGGCGGGCTTGCACATCGCAATCGTCAACGTCAGCGGCGGCCAGTCGATTCTTGAACTGACCGGCCCCAGGGTCCGTCAGGTCCTGATGAAATCCACCAGCTACGACGTTCACCCCGACAACTTCCCGGTCGGCAAGGCCGTCGGAACGGTGTTTGCCAAGTCGCAACTGGTAATCCGCCGTACAGGTGAAGAAACCTGGGAACTGCTGATCCGCCGCAGCTTCGCCGATTACTGGTGGCTGTGGTTGCAGGATGCGTCAGCCGAGTATGGTTTGAGTATTCAGGCTTGAAGTGAGTGGTGTCTGATAGCGTCTTCGCGAAGACCTGACAGGCGATAAGGATTCAGGAGTATTCGCTTAATGAGTCGTGCCCCCGATACATGGATTTTGACTGCCGACTGCCCCAGCGTCCTGGGTACGGTCGATGCCGTGACCCGCTTTCTGTTCGAGCAGGGTTGCTACGTGACCGAGCACCATTCGTTCGATGATCGCCTGTCGGGACGCTTTTTCATTCGTGTCGAATTTCGCCAGCCCGACGGTTTCGACGAAGAAGGTTTTCGCGCAGGTCTGGCCGAGCGGGGCAGTGCTTTTGGCATGATCTTCGAACTGACAGCGCCCAATTACCGGCCCAAGGTCGTGATCATGGTCTCCAAGGCCGATCACTGCCTGAACGATTTGCTGTACCGCCAGCGCATCAATCAGCTGTCCATGGACGTGGTCGCAGTGGTGTCCAATCACCCTGATCTTGAGCCGTTGGCAGCGTGGCACGACATTGCGTACTACCATTTCCCCCTTGACCCCAACGACAAGCCTGCGCAGGAGGCCAGGGTCTGGAAAGTTATCGAAGAGTCCGGCGCCGAACTGGTGATTCTTGCCCGCTACATGCAGGTGCTGTCACCGGACCTGTGCCGCAAGCTCGATGGCAAGGCGATCAATATTCACCACTCGCTGCTGCCCGGTTTCAAAGGCGCCAAGCCTTACCATCAGGCCTACAACAAGGGCGTGAAACTGGTGGGTGCAACGGCGCATTACATCAACAACGACCTGGACGAAGGCCCCATCATCGCGCAGGGCGTGGAAGTGGTCGATCACAGTCACTATCCCGAAGACCTTATTGCCAAGGGCCGGGACATTGAAGGGCTGACACTGGCTCGTGCGGTGGGGTATCACATTGAACGCCGAGTGTTTCTCAACGCCAACAGGACAGTGGTTCTGTAGGACTTCACAACACCAACGATTGTGGGAGGCGGCTTGCCGGCGATAGCGTCAGACCGGTTATTTACTGGGTCGCCTTCGAACACGCATCGCGGGCAAGCCCCCTCCCGCAGTCATGGTTTCTCGGCAGGTACGATACAAGCAACCCAGAGCAATCGGTGCGTTGCCGCAACACCCAATCAAAGCAGCGCATTTCTCCGCTACAACACAATAAAAGCGAGGTGAAAGCATGTCTGGTAATCGCGGTGTAGTGTATCTCGGCGCTGGTAAGGTCGAAGTGCAAAGCATTCCTTTCCCCAAAATGGAAGACCCACGCGGCAAGCGCATCGAACACGGTGTGATCCTGCGTGTGGTGTCCACCAACATCTGCGGCTCGGACCAACACATGGTTCGTGGCCGTACCACTGCCCAGACCGGGCTGGTCCTCGGTCACGAAATCACCGGTGAAGTGCTCGAAGCCGGTCGTGATGTGGAACACCTCAAGGTCGGTGATCTGGTGTCCGTGCCATTCAACGTGGCATGCGGCCGCTGCCGTAGCTGCAAGGAACAGCACACAGGTGTCTGCCTGACTGTGAACCCTGCTCGCGCGGGCGGTGCCTACGGTTATGTCGACATGGGCGACTGGGTCGGCGGTCAGGCGGAATACGTACTGGTGCCTTACGCTGACTTCAACCTGCTCAAACTGCCGGATCGCGATGCTGCGATGGAAAAGATCCGCGATTTGACCTGCCTGTCCGACATTCTGCCCACCGGCTACCACGGCGCAGTGACTGCAGGCGTCGGCCCCGGCAGTACTGTGTACGTAGCGGGTGCCGGGCCGGTCGGTCTGGCAGCGGCGGCTTCAGCGCGTCTGCTGGGCGCTGCGGTGGTGATCGTGGGTGACGTCAACCCGACCCGTCTGGTGCATGCCAAGGCTCAGGGCTTTGAAATCGCCGACTTGTCTCAGGACACTCCGCTGCACGAACAGATTGCCGCGCTGCTCGGCGAGCCTGAAGTGGATTGCGCCATCGATGCGGTGGGCTTCGAAGCGCGCGGTCACGGCCATGCCGGTGCGCAGTCCGAAGCACCGGCCACCGTGCTCAACTCCTTGATGGGCGTGGTGCGCGTCGCAGGCAAGATCGGTATTCCAGGTCTATACGTCACCGAGGATCCAGGCGCCGTGGACGCGGCCGCGAAAATGGGCAGCCTGAGCATCCGCTTCGGCCTGGGCTGGGCCAAATCCCACAGCTTCCACACGGGCCAGACGCCTGTCATGAAGTACAACCGTCAACTCATGCAAGCCATCATGTGGGACCGCATCAAGATCGCTGACGTGGTGGGCGTCGAAGTCATCAGTCTCGATGACGCGCCGCGTGGCTATGGCGAGTTCGATGCAGGTGTGCCGAAGAAGTTTGTGATTGATCCGCACAAGTTGTTCAGTGCGGCGTGATACCAATAGCCGGGCGGCTTAGGCCGCCCATGCTATTTGCCACCTGATCCAGAGCGTCATAGTGATAACGGCACAGCGTTACCGGATCGCGTGAAGTCATAGGGATACTTTTCCAATCTGCGCATCAGTCTGATGTATCAGAGTCTCTCGGCCCGTACTGTCGACCGGCTGCGCGTCTGCGGGGCTGAGTAAGGTGATCAAGACCTCGAATCTCCAGCATGCGTTGGTCAATATCATTGAACACGCGATGGTTTGTTGGATGAGAAGACGCCTGCTTATAAGGGCGGGCCATTTCTGGAAGAAACCCTTTCCCTTTACCTGACAGAGCGTCTTCAACCTTTTGCGCCACTGACTCTTTGGCATTGCCACCTTTGACGATGAAGCGCTCCAGGTTTGCCCGGCCGACGTCGGCATTTAATTTTTTTATTACGTTTTTATAAGGGTTTGTGTTTTTCATCGCATTCAGCATTTCACCACTCACCGCGCTAAAGCTCAATGTTTGCAAGCTGGGAAGCGTTTTCGACGCGCTGGAAATGGGCGCTGTGATGTACTTCTGTTTAAGGGCTTGCCAAGCAGCGTAAGGTCGTTTCTTGAACCGTTGGACAGCCCTCAGTACTGACACCGCCGCCGGAAATGACAGGTGCCCCTCTGGATCAACCAAATTGATCGGGTCACCTTCACAGTACGCATACGCATTGAGTCCGCCCTCGCCAAACGGGCTCAAACTGTCCGAGCTATTGAACCTCATGAGCACCGTGTTGAATGCCCGATAACCATTGCCCAACAGGTAATGCCCGGTTACGGGGTCTGAGTGCTGACCCGTGAAGGCGGGTAGATCCCTAAGGTTGGCTTGAGGGTGTCGTTGACCATACGGTGTAAAGGAAGCCTTCTCCTCTGGTGTCGCGATGACCGATGCCTGCTGATCGGTCGCAAGCAATACATAGGTTGGCGTTTGATTCTGCCCATACTCAAGCGCCAGCAACTGATCACCAGCGTGCAACAGCGTGCGCTGTGCGTGCCCCTGAAGGTGTGTCATCAGGCGGTTCTTTTGAAAGAAACGCTGCACGCTCTCATGTCCCGTCTGTGCGCTGAGTACCAGCCGATCCAGCGGGTCATAGTGATAACGGCAAAGCAGGGCCGGTGCGATCAAGCTCATGGTGCCTACCTTCTCTAAGTGAATCGTTCAGGTTTGAGCCTGCTCGAAGTCCGGTTCGCAGCCTAGCTATGAGAACTGTCAGGTAAAGCCTTTCTGGACGTCATGCTCAAACGTCACAATCGGAAATAACCGCTATCTCCAGCCCCCCACCGGGAACAAGCTTCCGCTCCCCCAGTCAAACCGTCTGTTTTACCGCCCACTATCGGGCGGTTCAGGTTTTGATGAGGTTGACCGAATGAAGACTGCACGCATGATGGCACTGGCAACGTTGATGGGCCTGGCAGCAAGCCCGGTGTTTGCCTTCAACCTGAATGACGCAGCGAATGCGGTTTCCAATGCAACAGGCGGTAATCAGAAAGCGACCGCTGCGCCTGAAGCCGCTGGCCTGCTCAACGCGCTGGGTTCTCAGCTCAACGTGACCCCGGAACAGGCGGTTGGTGGGACAGGTGCATTGCTGGGGTTGGCCAAGAACAAACTGGCCGGCAATGATTACTCGCAACTCGCTAAATCGGTTCCCGGTCTGGAACAACTGTCCGGTACTTCGGCGCTCGACAGCCTGGGCGGTGCAAACGGCCTTGGCAAGCTGCTGGGCGGAAGCAAGGCAGGCGACAATTCGATGCTCAACAATGCCTTGGGCAACGTGCAAAGCATGGGCGACGTGAACAATGCCTTCAAGGCACTGGGCATGGACAGCAGCATGGTCAGCCAGTTTGTCCCGGTGATTTTGCAGTACCTTGGTCAGCAAGGTGCGGGCGGCTCCGCGTTGCAAAGTCTGAGTAGCGTGTGGGGTGCGGGTAGCTGACCGGGTCTCTCGCCCCTATGATCCCCTGCGCAGGGCTGTTCCCTTTTTGACCATGGCATGGTCTGTCACGCCAGACGTCAGCGACCCTGCCAGGTTGAATGCCACGCCTACCAGCGAGGTTGGCGAAAAACCCTCGGTGCGCAACTTTCCCCCCCACATGGCTGCTGCGCTGAGATGTGCGCCTGCATTGCTCTTTTTCCCGGTGTCCACCAGTTTTGCCAGTGCAACGTAGTCGAACGCCTGTTTCAGCGTCAGGTTGGTATCGCCGTGACTGGCAAGGTTGAGGTTGACTGATGCGAGCTTCTTGATGAAGGGCGATTCCGCATCGAGGTTTCGGACAGCATCGTCGATGTATTTTCTGGTTGGCGACATGGGCTCGGGTGAAATCATATTTCTGCGCAAGGCTTTGCTCACGGTCCGAATAAAACCGTCCTCGGAAGTCATGCCGGCCGTTGTTGTGACTGCGTTACTGAGTTTTTTCACTCGCACACTGAGCATGCCCAGTGCGCCTTCGATGGGAAAGTGTCCTGTAGGGTCGGTATGGCCTATAGGGTCGCCCCAGCAGTAACCATAGGTGTTGAGCCCGCCTTTGCCGAAAGGGCTTAGGGTATCGGGGCTGTTGAAGCGCATCAGTATCGGATTGAAGGCACGTGCACCATTACCCAGTTGATAATGGCCTGTGATCGGGTCGGGTGCCTGGCCTGTGTAACCCGGCAGGTAAGGCGGGCTCTTTGGTGTAGAGGTTCCGTAGGGAGAATAGGCGAAGGCCTCGCGCTGCCGAAGGCTGACACTGTGAAGCACCGAGTTTGACTGGTCCGTGCCCAGCAGATGAACGCGATGCTCGCGCATATCCTTCTCTGACGCGGCCAGCAGCCGATGTTCGGACCGGAGGAAGGTAAGTCCCACCAGGCCCCTCAGCTCGCTGACCAGAACGTCATCCTGATAAAACTGCCTGACGCTCTCCTGATCAACTGGCATGCAAGCAGCAAGGCGATCCATTGCGTCATAGGCGTAAAGGCCTGACGCCGTGGTGTGAGTCGGCAGCATGAGAAAATCCTTTTTCCATGTTTGACTCAGCTTCGTTCAGCAGCGGCGAGCAGTCTACCTGTCGAAACTGCTAGTCAGCGCTGCGCGGCCTCAAGCCTCAGCGCCGCAATCCGTGCATCCTTCTCGATCCACAATTGGTTGACCCAGCCCTGGATTTTCTCGCGAAACACAGGATCGTTCTCGTAATCACCCTGCCACAGCGCCGGGTCCATGGGGCGCGTCCTGATATCGACGATCACTTTCGGCACGCGCCCGCACAGCATGTCCCAGAAGCCTGGGATGCCGGAGCCGGGATACACGACCGTCACATCCAGAATCGCGTCCAGCTGTTCGCCCATCGCAGCGAGCACGAAGGCAACGCCGCCTGCCTTGGGCTTGAGCAGGCTGGTGTAGGGCGAGGTCTGTGCCGCATGCTTGGCAGGGGTGAAACGTGTGCCTTCCAGATAATTGACGATGGTCACGGGCTGGCGCTTGAACAGTTCACAGGCTGCCTTGGTGATCTCCAGATCCTTGCCCTTGAGTTCAGGGTTCTTTGCCAGAAACGCCTTGGTGTAGCGCTTCATGAACGGGTAATCCAGCCCCCACCAGGCCAGACCCAGCAGCGGCACCCAGATCAGTTCCTTTTTCAGGAAGAACTTGAAGAACGGCGTGCGTCGGTTGAGCGCCTGAATCAACGCCGGAATGTCTACCCAGGACTGATGGTTGCTGATCACCAGATACGAGGTGTCAGCGCGCAGGCCTTCGTCGCCACGGATATCCCACTGCGTCGGAACGCAGGCTGCGAAGATGAGCTTGTCGATCTCGGCCCAGGTTTCGGCAATCCACATCACGGCATGGGAGCAGCGGTCCCGCATCCTGCCTCGGAACAGAAGCTTGAGCAGGGCGAAGACCAGTAGCGGGCCGATCAGTACGAGCGTATTGATCAGCAGAAGCAGGGCGACGAAACAGCCGGTGAGTACACGGCGCATAAAGGACTCTTGAACGTTCAGGGCTGGCAATGATAAAGACCCTCGCGCTCTACGCCAATTACACAGGTACTTACAAATGTTTCATGTGCAGGGGATTATGCTCACAAAACCCCGAGCTGCCGAACCAATGGCGGGTTCGCTGTCTAAAACCGGGCGCCAATCAGGCGTTGTCCATTGAGAGGAATCCTGAACGTGAAACCGATTCTGGCGCTGTTGTCCCTGCTCGCTCTGCCTGTCATGGCAGCCGAGCCGACGCTGTATGGTCGTTACGAGAACATCAAGGTGGTGGATGTCGGCCAGACCTTCAAGGCCAAGATGGACACCGGTGCGCTGACCGCTTCTCTGTCGGCCAGGGACATCGAGCTGTTCAAGCGCGATGGCGACGACTGGGTGCGTTTCCGCCTCGCCACCAAGGACGCCGACAGCAAGGTCTATGAGCACAAGGTCTCGCGGATCAGCAAGATCAAGGGCCGCTCCGAAGGCGATGACGAAGACGATGAAGTGATCGATCCGACCAAGCGTCCGGTCGTGGACATGGAACTGTGCCTGGGCAACAAGAAGCGTACCGTCGAGGTCAATCTGGTGGATCGCAGCCACTTCAACTATCCGCTGCTGATCGGTGCCAAGGCACTCCGCGAGTTTGACGCAGCCGTCAATCCGGCACGCCGTTATACCGCTGACAAACCCGATTGCTGATTGACGCAGAGGGCTGAAATCGCGCAACGTTTCGCCCTCTCTCCCAGCGCTCGGATGCCATGCCTCACATACTGATTGTCGAAGACGAAGCCGCGATTGCCGATACGCTGGTCTATGCGCTGCAAAGCGAGGGCTTTACTACGTCATGGCTCAGCCTGGGGCAGGATGCCGTCAACCATCAGCGCGCATCGCCTGCCGACCTGATCATTCTGGACATCGGTCTGCCGGACATCACCGGTTTCGAGACGTGCAAGCAACTGCGGCGCTTCAGCGAAGTGCCTGTGATGTTCCTGAGTGCGCGTGATGGCGAGATCGACCGGGTCGTGGGGCTGGAGATCGGGGCTGATGACTATGTCGTCAAACCGTTCAGCCCGCGAGAAGTGGCGGCGCGAGTCCGGGCGATTCTCAAGCGTATGCAGCCGCGTACTGCACCTGTCTCGGAAAACCAGCCATTCACGGTCGATCTTGAGCGTTTCCAGATCAGCTACCGTGCCCAACCCTTGAGCCTGACCCGTCACGAATTCCGGCTGCTGCAATGCCTGCTGGCTCAGCCCGAGCGGGTGTTCAGTCGCGAGCAGTTGCTCGATGCGATGGGCGTAGCGGCAGATGCCGGTTATGAGCGCAGTATCGACAGCCATATCAAGAGCGTGCGTGCCAAGCTGCGTGTCGTGGTGGCCGATGCCGAGCCGATCCAGACCCATCGTGGGCTGGGTTACAGTTTCAGTCCAGGCCACAGCTGATGCCGTTGAGCATCCGGATCTTTCTGGTCTACGCGGTGTTCATCGCGTTGACGGGTTACTTCGTGCTCAGCACAGTGATGAAGGAAGTGCGCCCCGGCGTACGTCAGTCCACCGAAGAAACCCTGGTCGACACGGCGAATCTGCTGGCCGAAATTCTTCATGACGATGTAAGGGACGGCACCCTTGACCAAAGCCGCCTGCCGGACGCGCTACAGGCTTACGGTCTGCGACAGCCCGCCGCGACCATCTGGGGCTTGCCCAAGAATCAGGTCAACAACCGCATCTACGTGACCGACGCCAACGGTATCGTCCTGCTTGATTCCAGTGGGCAGGCTGTAGGTCAGGACTATTCACGCTGGAACGACGTCTATCTGACCTTGCGCGGCAAGTACGGCGCGCGTTCGACCCGCAGCGATCCTGACGATCCGAATTCGTCTGTGATGCACGTCGGCGCGCCGATTCGTGACAACGGCAGGATCATTGGCGTGGTCACCGTCGCCAAGCCCAACAGCTCGTTGCAACCCTATGTCGACCGTGCCGAGCGCCGATTGCTCTGGTACGGCGGTGGCCTGATGGTATTGGGCCTGTTGCTGGGCGGACTGTTCTCGTGGTGGCTGGGTTCGGCCTTGCGGCGTCTGACCGGATACGCCCAGGCCGTCAGCGAAGGACGCCGCGCCGAACTGCCGCATTATCGAGGTGGTGAGCTTGAGCAACTGTCTGCGGCGGTCGAACACATGCGCACGCAGCTGGAAGGCAAAGCCTACGTCGAACGCTACGTGCATACACTGACCCACGAACTGAAAAGCCCGCTGGCAGCGATTCGCGGCGCTGCCGAGCTATTGCAGGATGAGATGCCCCGCGGACAGCGACAGCGTTTCGTCAGCAATATCGAGGGCGAAAGTGCGCGATTGCAGCAGCTTATCGAGCGTCTGCTTAACCTGGCGATGGTCGAGCAACGCCAGGGCCTGGAAGAAAGGGTTCCAATTGTTCTGGCGGAGCTGATCGATGAACTGCTGGCCGCCAGAAGTACCCGCATCGAGCGGCAGGTATTACGTATCGACATTCATATTGATCCCGGTCTGCAACTGCTGGGCGAGCGCTTTCTGCTGAGTCAGGCACTGGCCAACCTGATCGATAATGCACTGGACTTCACTCCCGTCGATGGCAGGCTTAGTCTGACGGCCAAGCCTGAGGGTGAGCGGATCCGCTTCACGCTTTACAACGACGCCGCCCCGATTCCCGACTACGCCCTGCCACGCCTGAGCGAGCGTTTCTACTCCTTGCCACGTCCTGACAGTGGTCGCAAAAGCACCGGGCTCGGGCTGAATTTCGTGGAAGAAGTCGTGCAGTTGCATGCCGGAGAAATGCACATCGGGAATGTCGAAGGCGGGGTCGAGGTGAGGTTGATTTTGTCGGGCGTCGCATGAGGTCTTCACCGGTGTGGTTGGCTGCCTCTTTTAGTTCATTTGTCTGGACGTCCATACCAGACAGGCTCATAGGTAAACTTTCTGCTGCTCTCAGTGCCTTTCTCAAAAGGATCGGTTTTTTCAATATATGAGGGTCTTAGCCCCCGCACATGACTGTTATCCCGAACGAAGGATGCAGTGACTCCGCCCTTGTAACTTTTGACGGGCAAACCTGTAATGGAAGACAGGGTTTCCCCGAATGGAACTCTGCCATCGCCTGAGTAACAAACAACGGTTCGAATGCTCTCATAGTTTTCCAACGCCACATTACTGCGTCTGAGCTTGTGATAAAACGCGTCGGCGGCTATCGGCTCGTTGCCCAGATAGATGAACGAACCGTCGCTGTTCGAAGGGCGAGCGCCGTGGGCATTAATGAGTAACTCCTTCTTGCCATTTGTCTTGATCCGGTCGTAAAGAGCAACGCCTGATAGATCTCTGTTATTGGATAAGCGCATTTTTCTGGGGCCGAAGATTGCCTGTCGAGCGCGTTGAAGGGGTTTACGCAAGGCACCAAATAATCGTGAAACAGCCCCCTGAATTCCATTCAGGACTGGCACATGCCCCGTCGGATCATTGCGATTGACCGGATCTCCCAGGCAGTACGCGTAAGCATTCAATCCTCCTTGACCAAATGGGCTCAAGCTATCCGGGCTGTTGAACCTCATCAACACCGGATTGAATGACCGATAAGCATTGCCCATCGGGTAATGCCCGGTCACTGGGTCCGCCCGTTCGCCATTGAAGCCGGGCAGGTTCATCGGGTCGGCCACTGGATGACGCACGCCGTAGGGTGTGTAGGTGAACGATTGCTCAGGCATTGCAATGATCGAACCCTGCTGGTCGATCAAAAGGGATACGCAATCGACGCTGTCGTCGATCTGGTTTTGTTGGGCCAGTACCAGCCTATGCGTCTGGAGCAGCGTATAACGCGCATTCCCCTGAACTTGCGTAGCCAAGCGATTTCTCTGATAGAAAAACCCCATGCCGGCCTGCCCGTCGCGAGCGTTTCTGGCCAGGCGATCCAATGCGTCGTATTGATAACGACACTGCAAAACAGACGAGCCGCATGCCATGGACTTTTTCTCTATTCTGAGCGGTCATTGGCCCTAGTCTGTGTGAGTCTGCTCAGGTCTCCCAGCTAGTGGAACCACCAGGTAGAGTCACGCCTGCCGCCAGGCATGACTCGATCAGCCACCACACAATCTCCACACAACGCCCATCCTGCCTCCATATGCCCATTCCAGACTCTCTCCATCGAAAAACAGGGAGAGCCCCATGAACCGAAATCTGGCTGTAAAACTGGGCACCATCGCGCTGCTGATCATTCTGCTGCTGATTCCATTGTTGATGATCGGCAGCCTGATCACGGATCGGCAGTTGCAGCGCGACGGGGTGCTGGACGATATCGCGCGCAGCTCAAGCTTCAGTCAGCGCCTGACCGGCCCGCTGCTGGTCGTGCCGTATCGCAAGAACATCCGCCTCTGGAAGACCAACGCCCAGACCCAGGAGCGTTACCTTGAAACCGCTTCTCAGCGGGGCTTTCTGTACTTTCTGCCGGAGCGTTTCGAGCTGGATGGCAAGGTGCAGACCGAACTGCGTTCGCGAGGTATCTACGAGGCGCGTCTTTATCATGCCGATAACCATATCAGCGGCCAGTTCGTATTGCCCGAGCAGTTAGGCGTGACAGATGACTTTGCCGACTACACCTTCGAGAAGCCCTATCTGGCGCTGGGCATCAGCGATATTCGGGGTATCGAAAGTTCGCCGAAACTGCAGATGAACGGGCAGACGCTTGACCTGCTGCCGGGATCGCGGGTCGAGTGGCTGGGCGAAGGGGTGAGCGCCAACCTGCCGATGCTGGAAGGGCGCGAGCAGGTCACGCTGGATTTCGCATTCGATCTGCGCCTGCAGGGCACCGGTCAGTTCGAGGTCGCGCCGGTGGGCAAGTCCAGTCGCGTGCAGTTGAGTGCCGACTGGCCGCACCCGAGTTTCATCGGCAATTACTTGCCGACCCAGCGCGAGATCACCGATAAGGGCTTCAGTGCCGCATGGCAGGCCTCGTTCTTTTCTACCAATCTGGAAGACGCACTCAGCCGCTGCCTGACAGCGCAGACATGCGAAGACTTTAAAAGTCGCAGTTTCGGTGTGAGTTTTGTCGATCCGGTGGATCAGTACCTCAAGAGCGATCGGGCGATCAAATACGCGCTGCTGTTCATCGCACTGACGTTTGCCGGGTTCTTTCTGTTCGAAGTGCTGAAAAGCATGGCCGTGCACCCGGTTCAATACGCACTGGTGGGCGCGGCGCTGGCGTTGTTCTACCTGATGCTGCTGTCGCTGTCCGAGCATCTGGGTTTTGCCATGGCCTACGTGCTGTCGGCGAGCGCCTGTGTGTGTCTGATCGGGTTCTATGTCAGTCACGTGCTGCGCAGCGTGCTTCACGGGGCGGGTTTTGCGGCGGGCCTGAGCGCGTTGTATGGGTTGCTGTACGGACTGCTGAGTGCCGAGGACTACGCGTTGCTGATGGGCGCCTTGCTGCTGTTCGGCCTGTTGAGTGTGTTCATGATCCTGACCCGCAAGCTGGACTGGTATGGCATTGCCATCAGTCGTCCGAGCCAGCCGCTCGAGGTCGGTCCGGAGGCACGTCATGAGTAAGTGGCTCGGTTTGCGCGAGGATCAGGCCAGGGCGCGCTGTCTGATCTGCATGATCATCGGTCAGTTACCGGAGCCGCCACGATCCCGTGCATGCCCCGGCAATCGATCACGCAGCCTCAGACCGGTGGCTGAGTCGCCAGCATCGAAGGTCGCTGGCTGACTTCCAGGTACCAGTTGGCCAGACGAGGATAGGCACCGCGCCAGCGCAGGTCAGGCTGGCGGAAGTCCAGATACCCCAGAGCGGCTGCGACGCTGATGGACGCCACATCGAATGACGAGCTGAGTTCGGTGATGGCGTCCTGCTCAAGATAGGTGAGCGTGCGTTCGATCTTCGCCTGCTGATTCTCCAGCCACAGATCCCAGTGCTTCTCGGCAGGGCGCAGGGCGGTTTCATAGCGGATCAGGATGGCGGCATCGAGTATGGCATCGGCCAGCGAGGCGAGGGTCAGTCGTCTCCAGCGTGCCGAGCCGTCGCGCGGGATCAGCGGATTGCCGACATGTTGATGGTCCAGATAATCGAGGATGACCCGGCTGTCGTGGATCACATTGCCATCGGCCAGGCGCAGCGCCGGAAGCTTGCCTGCCGGATTGTCGCCATTGAGCTCGTCAGACGGATTGACGGGTGTCAGCACCGTGGGATGCAAGTGCAAGCGGTCAACCTGACCGGTTTCATGAAGCATCACCACCACCTTGCGGGCGAAGGGAGAGGCCGCGTTGAAATACAACGTCATCTGGGGGGCAGACATGGGTGTTCCTCGACTGAGACAGGTCCATAGACTAGTCAGCGAGTGGTGGGACTGCAATCGGGTTGAGTGGATTGGCCTTGAACGAGCTTGATTTCAAGTCCGCGTCCGCTCTCTCAGTGTCGCACCAGCAATCCTCGGATACTCAACCCCGCAGCTATCCCCATGCCTGCCCACGCCAGCGTGTCCCACCAGCCATCGCCCAGCAGCGCCGCAAACAGGCCTGCGCCTGTCAGCAGTGCGATCCATGCGGGTTTGGCGAAGGTTTTCCAGAACCGGGACGGCTTGCCACTCATTGCACCACCTGCGCCTGGGTTGCGCTCGCTGTTCGGGCGGCGCGGCGTCTGACCCACCACAGGTAAACGCCGCTGCCGAGCACAATGATGGTCAGCACATCCAGTGCCGCCCAAAGAATCTTCATTGGCATGCCGCCGTAGTCACCGAAGTGCAGCGGTTGCGACATGCCCAGTGCGTCCATGTACCACGGGCGTTCGACCACGGCGGTGACTTGCAGGGTCTGGGCATCGATCAGCACAGGCGTTGCCAGGTGCGCGGTCAGGTGTGTGTTGCCCTTGAGAAAGACCGCGTAGTGATGCTCGCTGGAGAAGCGCGTGCCGGGGAAGGCGATGAAATCGGCCTGCATGCCGGGCGCGGCAGATTCGGCGATTTCCAGCAGGCGTGTGGCCGGGGCGCGTTGCGTCAGCGGCGGTGCGTCGCGATAGGGCGCGATCATGGTTGCCAGCGCGTCGTTGCGCCACGAAGCAATCAACAGGTCGGCACAGGCACTGATCACGCCTGTGACGCCCACCACCAGCGCCCAGGTGAGGGTCACGACGCCAATCAGGTTGTGCAGGTCGAGCCAGCGGGTCCGGGTGGACTTGCTCGCCCGGACCGTGCCGAACTCGAGCTTGCGCATGAACGGTGAATACAGGACCGTCCCGGACACAATAGCCACCACGAACAGCAATCCCATGAAGGCCAGCAACAGCTTGCCCGGCAGTTCCGCGTACATGTCCACGTGCAGGCGCAGCATGACCATCATGAAGCCGCCGTTGGCCGACGGCATTTCCAGCGCTTCGCCAGTACGCGCATCCAGCGCGAAGGTGTGGGACGAGTTGGGCTCGGTTCCGGCCGTTGCCGCCGTGATGGCCATCACGCCATTGGGGTCTTCGTCATCCCAGCCGAAATACTGCATCACCTCACCGGGACGATGCGCTTCGGCGGCCTTCGCCAATTGCTCCAGATTCAGGTGAGGCGTGTCAGCGGGCATTTCCCTGTAATGCGGCGCATCGCCCAGCAGATGATCGATCTCATGGTGAAAGATCAGCGGTAGACCGGTAATGGCCAGCATCAACAGGAACAGTGTGCAGATCAGGCTGCTCCAGGTATGGACGACAGACCAGCGACGCACGGTTTGGCTTTTCATGGGGTATCCACAGGCGAAAGGGCAGGGCTCGTTAAGGCTGAGCCGCATGAAACCTGAAAAGTGTCAGCACAGGGCACGGTCGAGACTCGCCGCTGTGTTTCAGCGTTTTGCCGCAGCGGTGTCATTCCTCGGCAGGACCGTGACCCACCAGGGCGTATGTTCTTCGATCCGAACCGGCAACGCAGGCAGCAACGCCTTGAGTGCCAGGTCGGTATCGGTCAGCGGAAAACTGCCGGTGATGCGCAGGTCGGCCACCTGCGGGTCGACGCCCAGATGCCCCTGTCGATAACGACCCAGCTCGGCCAGCATGTCCTGCAGGCGGGCGTTGTCCACCACCAGCATGCCGCGGGTCCAGGCGTCCGCCCCCATCGGCAGGGCGAGCAGCGGACCCAGGCCGTCACGGGTCAGGCGGATCTGCTGACCTTCACGCAGGATCTGCTCCTGAGGAAGATCGCGGGCGTTGGCGGCGACAGCCGATTGCAGCACGCTGAGCAGCGTGCCGTCGGCGTCGCGCCTGACCAGAAAACGCGTGCCGAGCGCGCGCATATTGCCGTCCGGGGTTTCCACGATGAAGGGCCGGGGATCGTCATGATCGCCGGTCTGCACCAGTATTTCGCCGTCCTGCAGGATCACTCGACGCTGATTCGCATCGAAGCGCACATCGATTGCGCTGTGGGTGTTGAGGCGAATGACGGTGTTGTCGGCCAGACGCACATCGCGCTGTTCGCCGGTCGCGGTGCGCTGATCGGCGAGCCAGTAGTCGAGCGCGAGGTAACGGTCAGCGGTGAACAGCGCCAGACCGCAGGCCAGAAACACCCCGGCCAGACCGCCACCGAGCTTGCGCAGACTGCGCCGCAGGGTGCCGGGCGCCTGCTGCAAGGCCTTGCGCGCCGGACCTGAGGGCACGGCAAAACGCTGGTTGAGCATGCCCAGCTGGCTCCAGGCACGGGCGTGTTCTTCATCGGCCGCCAGCCAGCGGGCGAACTCGGCCCGCTCGGCATCGTTGCCGCTGGCCGAATCCAGATTCAGTTGCCACTCGATGGCTGCATCCAGCACGCGCGCCGATACCGGACTGGCGTTCATGTCGGCGTGCCATACAGCGCTGCATAGCACTGACGCATCGCTTGAGCCAGGTATTGCCTGACCCGCGATACAGAAACACCGAGACGTTCGGCAATTTCGCCGTGGCTCATGCCATCCAGACGGCTATACAAAAAGGCCGCCCGCGCCTTGCTAGACAAGGTGGCCAACAGGCGATCGATCGTTTTCAGGTCTTCCAGAATCAGCAATTGCTCTTCGGGAGAGGGTTGTTCGGCTTCCGGGACTTGCATCAGTTCGCAGAGATACGCCTGTTCCAGCGCAGCACGGCGGAAATGATCGAACATCAGGCCCTTCGCAACCGTCGCCAGAAACGCCCGCGGCTCTCTGGGTGCCTCCAGTTCATCACGCCCCAGCAAGCGCACGAATGTGTCCTGGCTCAGATCCTGCGCGCGCTGCGGGCAGGCAACGTTGCGCCGAAGCCAACCCAGCAGCCAGCTGCGGTGATCGCGATACAACGCTCCAACGATCTGGCTATGAGGGCTTGGGACTGACGACACGAACGGCCTCGATGAGAAGAATCTAACTAAAGAGAATCATTCGCGATTGTGACAGGGCGCGTGGGTAGTGGCAATTAGCGTCTGTCGGCTGAGGGGAGACATTCGGCTGCCTGAGCGTTTCTACGCTCCTGCGCTCATCGTTAACAAATCCGCCTCGACACTGATCGTGCCCATCGCTCCGCGTGGGCATGCATCCCGTGACGCTCCGCGTCACAAATGGCACAGATTGCGGATTCAGTGAGCCGAGCGCATGACGTGGGTAACGCGAGCTTGGGCGCGCATCTGCGCCACATTCAAGAGCGGACGCGGAGCGTCCTGGGCGGCGTTACCACGCAGAGCGTGGGAACGATCAGCGTGATCTTAAGCACGCCGATCATGCCCATGCTTGTGCTCAGCGTTATACCCGAGTCTTGCTGCGAACACGGACTACTGTGGGAGGCGGCTTGCCGGCGATGCTTTTTCTGAAGCGACCTATCAGTGACTGAACGGACGCCATCGCCGGCAAGCCGCCTCCCACGGGGTATGCATTCAGTCAGTCACTTTCGTTTTGCCCCCCGTTTTGCGCGTCTTGCGGACTTGTGTATAACGATGAGCGCTCTGCGTGGGAATGCAGCCCGGGACGCTCTGCGTCCCAATGACGCCGCATCACATGATCAAAACGAATGCGACTGCTTGCGCCTGCGCCACTGGCCCAGGCATTCCTCCAGACGAACCGGGCTGTCGATCTGTTGGCGGCGGGCGTGGCTGAAGAGGATCAGGGCCAGTTCGGCGGTGACCAGTGCATCGGCGCTGGCGTTGTGGCGCTCTTCGGCGTGCAGACCGAAGAAGCGGGTCCAGTCGTCCAGTCCGGCGTGGCGCAGGTTGGCCTGCTCGCAGAGCATCGGGGCGATTTCCGCGACGTCGAAGAAAGGATGCTGCAGGCGGTAATTCAGGCTGTCTTTCAAGGCGCGCGACAGCATGTGCTGGTCGAACGGCGCATGAAACCCCAGCACCGGGCTGTCGCCCAGAAACTCCATGAAATCCAGCAGCGCCTCGACCGGCTCACTGCCCGCTGCAATCGCACTGGGTGCCAGACCGTGAATCAACACCGCCGGGCTGACCTTGTGATCGACCCGCAACAGCGTGCGCTCGAATTGCTGACCCAGATCGATGGCGCCGTCCTCGATCACCACCGCTCCGATGGACAGCACCTGGTCGCGGTTCATGTTAAGGCCGCTGGTTTCCAGATCCAGCACCACCCAGCGCTGCTGGCGCAATGGCTTGTCGCTCAGCTTCGCGCAGCTTGGCAGTGCGTTGAGCCGCTGCACCTGTTGGTTGTCCAGCGGTGCGGTTCTGGGGCGAGGCTTCAGCCAGTCGAACAGATTCATAGGGCGTCGATATTCACAGTTGGTAGCGCATTGTCAGGCTGGTTTGCAGACGCTGCGCCTGACGAAACGATTCACGCAGGATGCGCCGGTCCAGATGGTTCAGGGTGTCCGGATCGATGCGGTTGGAGTACGCGAGGTTCTGGCGGCTCTGCAATTGGTGCTGCTGCATGCGCGTCTGCTGGATGAAGTGGTACGCCTCTTCATAGGCTGCACCGTCCAGCGGGTCGATGGCCTCACGCTCGACCAGTTGCCGCAGGCGCTCCAGGGTATTGTTGGCCCCGATGCCGTTGGCCAGCGCCAACAGTCGCGCGCCATCCACGAACGGCGTCAGGCCTTCGGTTTTCAGGTCCAGCGTGTCTTTTTCGCTGCCCTTGCGGGCCAGCACGAAATCCTTGAAACGTCCCACGGGCGGACGTTGGCGCAGTGCGTTTTCAGCCATCATGCGCTGGAACAGTTTGTTGTCCGCGACCTGCTCGAGAATGCCGCGACGCAGTTGCTCGCAGCCGCTTTCATCGCCCCAGACCACACGCAGGTCGAAGTAGATGCTCGAGGCCAGCAGGTTCTCGGGCGTGGCCTCCCGAATGAACGACGCGAATCGTCGCGACCATTCGGCGCGCGACAGGCACAGCTCCGGGTTGCTGGCCATGATGTTGCCTTTGCACAGCGTGAAGCCGCATTGCGCCAGACTCTGGTTGATCCGCTCGGCAATCGGCAGCAGCAGGGCGCGAATGCGAGTGGCTTCTGCGGCGTCGGCGGCCTCGAACAGAATGCCGTTGTCCTGATCGGTATGCAGCGTCTGCTCGCGTCGGCCTTCGCTGCCGAAGCACAGCCAACTGAACGGCACGCCGGGATCACCTTTTTCTTCGAGCGTCAGTTCGATGACCCGGCAGACCGTGTGGTCGTTGAGCAGTGTGATGATCTGCGTGATCTGAGTCGAAGACGCACCGTGGGCCAGCATGCGATCAACCAGCTGAACGATATCGCCGCGCAGTCCGGTCAGCGCTTCGATGCGTGGCGCATTGCGAATGGTACGCGCCAGATGCACCAGGTCGACCCGTTGCAGGGAGAACAGATCCCGCTCGGAAACAACGCCGCACAGGCGTCCATCCTTGACCAGACACACATGGGCAATATGCCGCCCGGTCATTGCGATGGCCGCATCGAATGCGCTCGCGTCGGGGCTCAGGTGGAAAGGCGCCTGGCTCATGCTGTGCCGGATCTCGGCGCCGAAATCAGTGGAGCTGTCGGCAACTGCCTCGCGCAGATCACGCAGGGTGAAAATGCCCAGCGGCGCCTGACGCTCATCGACGATCACGATGCTGCCCACTTGCTGTTCATGCATCAGCTTCACGGCTTCACGCATCGGCATTTCAGGGCCGCACATGACCGGGTGCCGCATGGCCAATTCGCCTAGGCGGGTGTTCAGGGAGTACTGCGTGCCCAGGGTTTCGGCGGCACGTTGCTGAACCTGCTGATTGACCTGATCCAGCAAACTGCTGACGCCGCGCAAGGCGAAGTCGCGAAAGGTTGTGGACAGTGCGAACAGCTTGATGAACGCCTGCTTGTTCAGTTGCAGGCAAAACGTGTCTTCGGCGGCCAGATGCTCGGTGCGCGTGGCCCGTTCGCCCAGCAATGCCGCCAGTGGAAAGCATTCGCCGGTGGTGATTTCAAAGGTGGTTTCAGTGCCGCCTTTGGCAGAATGCGGACGTTCGCCTACCACTCGGCCCTGTTTGACGATATAAAAGTGCTCTACTGGCCCATCGCCAGGCTTGATGATGCTCTCATCGGCAGCGTAAAACCTGAGCTGACATTGTTCGACGAGGTAGGCCAGATGGGCGTTTTCCATCTGGTTGAAAGGCGGGAATCGTTGCAGGAACTGCATGGTGCCGTGAATGTTCTGCAGCACCGCTGTCTTGCCTGCCTGGGTGAAAGCGTCTGCTTTACTCATGAGCTGTTCCGCGTTCTTGTTATTGAGGCTCATGGTCGGCCGCTTGCAGCACAGTGCCCATTGGACGTAAGTCTTACGCCGGAGCTGAACGTAATGGGTCACTCTGTTGCCTGAGTGGGTGAACGAACGCACTGGAGCGCGAACGATCATTGGCCGGGAAGCCGACGAAATACAGTGCAGGTCTACCGTTATCTGCTGTCGGATAGGTTCAGGGAATGATGAGATTGCGATGATTGACCACGACATATTGAGCGACGAAGAGCGCAGAGCCCTCACTGAGGTCATGCTGGAGCCTGACCGCGATGCGCCACAACGCGTGCTGATCGTCGACGACGACAACGACGCGCGCGAACTGCTGGCCGAAATTCTCAGCCTCAACGACATCAGCTGCATGACAGCGTCGGATGTCGACGGGGCGCTTGAGCTGATCAGGACGCGTGAGTCCATCGGCCTGTTGATCACTGACCTGCGCATGGCGCCGTCGGATGGTCTGGACCTGATACGTCAGGTGCGCGAATCGGATCGCGCCGAGTTGCCTATCATCATCGTTTCAGGCGATGCCAATGTGCGTGACGCCATCGATGCGATGCACCTGAACGTCGTGGATTTTCTGCTCAAGCCGCTTAACACCAAGCAACTGGTGAAGCTGATCAGGCGTGAACTGGGGATGTAACGGCTGCCTCAATGGCTCTGATAACGTGCTTTCTCGCAGCAAACACCGACCGTAGGAGCGCGCTTTCCCGCGATCTGCCGGGAACCGGCAGCAAAACCTGCATACGCGGTATGTCAGATGCAACCTTAGGGCCGCTGCGCAGCCCATCGCTGCCGTCGTAACCTCCGAGAGCTCCTACGCCCTTCGGGCAGAAACAGACGTGCGTACATTTCAGTAAATTACGGTTGGCGCGTGCGCCGCCAGGGCCTGAGCCCTGGAGCGCGCTTTGCCTGTGGCGTTACTGAGCGTTTTTAGCCTTGAACTCGCGACGACGACGATGCAGCACCGGCTCGGTGTAGCCGTTCGGCTGGCGAGTGCCTTCGATCACCAGTTCAACCGCTGCCTGGAAGGCAATATTGCTGTCGAAGTCCGGAGCCAGTGGACGATACAGCGCATCGCCTGCGTTCTGGCGATCCACCACCGGCGCCATGCGCTTGAGGCTTTCCAGCACCTGCGCTTCAGTGACCACGCCATGGCGCAGCCAGTTGGCCATGTGCTGGCTGGAAATGCGCAGCGTTGCGCGGTCTTCCATCAGGCCGATGTCGTTGATATCCGGCACCTTCGAGCACCCTACGCCCTGATCGATCCAGCGCACCACGTAACCCAGAATGCCCTGCGCGTTGTTGTCCAGCTCGTTCTGGATTTCTTCAGGCGTCCAGTTGATATTAGGCGCGAGCGGGATGGTCAGGATGTCGTCCACAGACGCAGGCTCGCGCTGGGCCAGTTCGGCCTGACGGGCGAACACATCGACCTTGTGATAGTGCAGCGCATGCAAGGCAGCAGCCGTCGGCGAAGGTACCCACGCGGTGTTGGCACCGGCCAGCGGGTGAGCGATTTTCTGCTCCAGCATTGCAGCCATCAGGTCAGGCATTGCCCACATGCCCTTGCCGATCTGCGCCTTGCCTTGCAGGCCGCATTTCAGGCCGATATCGACGTTGGAGTTCTCGTAGGCCGCAATCCATTTTTCGGCCTTCATCTGCGCCTTGCGCACCACCGGACCTGCTTCCATTGAGGTGTGAATTTCATCGCCCGTGCGGTCCAGGAAGCCGGTGTTGATGAACACCACGCGCTCGCTGGCAGCCTGGATGCAGGCCTTGAGGTTCACCGTGGTGCGGCGCTCCTCGTCCATGATCCCGACTTTCAGTGTGTTGCGTGGCAGGCCCAGTACTTGTTCGACACGGCCGAACAACTCGTTGGTAAACGCCGCTTCTTCCGGGCCATGCATTTTCGGTTTGACGATGTACATCGAACCGCGACGGCTGTTGCTGCGTGTGGTGTTGCCGTTGAGGTTGTGCATCGCCGCGAGGCTGGTCAGCAGACCGTCGAGGATGCCTTCTGGCACTTCGTTGCCGTGCTTGTCCAGAATCGCATCGATGGTCATCAGGTGACCGACGTTGCGGATGAACAGCAGCGAGCGTCCGTGCAGCGTCACTTCGCCGCCAGCAGGCGTGGTGTAGACACGGTCCGGGTTCATGGTGCGGGTGAAAGTTTCGCCGCCCTTGGACACCGACTCGGCCAGATCGCCTTTCATCAGGCCCAACCAGTTGCGATACACGACGACCTTGTCGTCGGCATCGACCGCAGCGATGGAGTCTTCGCAGTCCATGATGGTGGTCAGCGCGGCTTCCATCAGGATGTCTTTCACGCCTGCAGGGTCGGTCTGTCCGACGGGGCTGGACGCGTCGATCTGGATTTCGAAATGCAGGCCGTTGTGTTCGAGCAGCACGGCGATCGGTGCCGAGGCATCGCCCTGGAAGCCGATCAATTGTGAGTCGTTCCTGAGCCCGGTGTTGCTGCCGCCCTTGAGGCTGACCACCAGCTTGCCGTCGACCATTCTGTAGGCGGTCGATTCAACGTGCGAGCCCGCCGACAGCGGCGCGGCTTCGTCGAGGAAGGCGCGGGCGAAGGCAATGACCTTGTCGCCACGTACCTTGTTGTAGCCTTTGCCCTTCTCGGCGCCACCTGCTTCGCTGATGGCATCGGTGCCATAGAGCGCGTCGTACAGCGAGCCCCAGCGGGCGTTGGACGCGTTGAGCGCAAAGCGTGCGTTCATCACCGGCACGACCAGTTGCGGGCCGGCCATGGTGGCGATTTCTTCATCGACGTTTTGCGTCGTGATCTGGAAGTCCGCTGCTTCTGGCAGCAAATAACCGATTTCCTGAAGGAATGCCTTGTAAGACGAGGCGTCGTGGGCCTGTCCGGCACGGGACTGATGCCAGGCATCGATTCTGGCCTGCAAGTCGTCACGTTTTTCGAGAAGAGCGCGGTTTTTCGGAGCGAGGTCGTGGATCAGTTGGTCCGCACCGGCCCAGAACGCGTCGACACTGAGGCCGGTTCCGGGAATGGCTTCGTTCTGTACGAAGTCATACAGGGCTTTGGCGACCCGCAGGCCACCGACTTGAACGTACTCAGTCATTGCACTTGCCTCACTCTGCTCAGCAGGGTCGAGCTCACTCAAAGAGCGCTCTGTTATTGATTTTGGTGTTATGTAGTGCGCGCTGCGAAATACTACATGAGCGGCAGCATTGTGAAAACGCTGGCGAATATGTCGATAGAACGACTGGATTGTCTTATCCGGTCACGCTTTCTTCGCACTGTGCTCTAAAGCCGTCTGGATTGTTCCACATGCCGTGTTGAACGGTACACGATTTGCCATTCGCGGTCCGCTACGCAACCGTGCCTATACTCATCCAACCCTTGCATTGTGAACAACAAGAGGAATTGACCGTGGATCATCTCGTCGTAACGCTGGTTGCACCTGACAAGCCCGGCCTGGTCGAGCGTATTGCCCAATGCATCGCCGAGCAGGGTGGTAACTGGCTTGAGAGCCGCATGTCCCGCATGGCTGGGCAGTTCGCGGGCATTCTGAAAGTGGGCGTGGAACCTGAAAAGTACGATGACCTGATCGCAGCGCTGAATGCGCTCTCGGCTCATGGCATCCGCATGCTGCTCGCCGAAAGCGTGGTCGAGACCACCGGCCAGACCCGACCGATCAGCATGGAACTGGTCGGCAACGACCGCGCCGGTATCGTGCGTGACATCACCCGGGTACTGGCGGAGCAGGGCGTCAACGTCGAACGGCTGATCACCGATGTATCGCCTGCGCCCATGAGCAGCGAACTGCTGTTTCACGCCGATGCACTGCTCGGCGTGCCGTTGACCCTGTCGCTGGACGACTTGCAGGCCCGGCTGGAAACACTGGCGGATGACCTGATGGTGGAGCTGGTGTTGCGTTCAGAAGACAAACCACGCTGAGGTTTATCCACGCTTATCCTGCACCTGCCTGTGGATAAGCTGGGGGAATCGCGTTGCACGCCATGTGTAGCGCGGCTTTGCGAGAGTTGATCAAAAATTCAACAGTTTCAACGGCTTGTGCACAAATAGCGTGAGTCTGCCTGTGGATAACCGTTGGAGAACCCTTTGCAGGCCACGTAGAACGTGGCTTGCAAGGTTCTGTATGTTTTTTGATCAGCTTCGGCGGCGCAGAC
Source organism: Pseudomonas sp. AC016 (assembly GCF_979253365.1). Classification (NCBI taxonomy): domain Bacteria; kingdom Pseudomonadati; phylum Pseudomonadota; class Gammaproteobacteria; order Pseudomonadales; family Pseudomonadaceae; genus Pseudomonas; species Pseudomonas sp. AC016. The sequence continues at coordinate 2,724,397 of NZ_CEEDCC010000001.1, read as the reverse complement.
TCAGCCAGGCGTCGATGCTGTAAATCGCAAGACCCGCCCAGATGCAGGCGAAGGTGACAATGGTGCTGGCGTTCATATGCTCGTCGTAAAGCAGCACGGCCAGCAACAGGACCAGTGTCGGTGCCAGATACTGAAGAAAGCCCAGCGTGGTGTAAGGCAGATGTCGGGCTGCGGCGTTGAAACACACCAGCGGGATCAGCGTGACCGGGCCTGCGGCTGCCAGCCAGATGGCCTGAGAGGTGGTCCAGAACTCGGCCTGGGCACTCAGCGCGCCAGGATTAAGCGCCAGCCAGATCAGCGCCAGCGGCACCAGCATCCAGGTTTCCACGACCAGACCGGGCAGGGCGGCGACCGGCGCTTTCTTGCGGATCAGCCCGTAGAAGCCGAATGTCAGCGGCAGCACCAGCGAGACCCACGGCAGATTGCCGACCTGCCAGACCTGCTGCGCCACCCCGGCTGCTGCAAATCCCACCGCCAACCACTGCAGACGCCTGAGCCGTTCGCCCAGCAGCACCATGCCGAGCAGCACGTTGACCAGCGGATTGATGTAATACCCAAGACTGGCTTCAACCATGCGCCCGTTGTTCACCGCCCACACGTACACAATCCAGTTGGCTGCGATCAGTGAGCCGCTGAGCGCCAGCACGGCGAGGCGTTTCGGGTTGTCCCGCAGTTCGCGCCACCAGCCGGGGTGCTTCCAGAACATCAGCACGATCGAGCCGAACAGCGCGGACCAGAGCACTCGGTGAATGATGATCTCGATGGCCGGTACGGCGGCAATGGCTTTGAAGTAGATGGGGAACAGGCCCCAGATGGTGTAAGCACTCAGGCCGAGAATGTATCCGCGACGCGGATTGGCAGCTTGCATGGGTCGTCCCTTAAAAGCAGGTTTTTATAAGTGTTTCATCGTGCCCGCGCACAGTGCTCATGGTTATACACACGTCCGCCTCGACACTGATCGCGCCCATCGCTCCGCGTGGGCATGCCTCCCGTGACGCTCCGCGTCACAAATGGCACAGGCTGGGGCTCCAGTGAGCCGAGCTCATGACGTGGATAACGCTGGAGCCTGGGCGCGCATCTGCGCCACATTCGAGAGCGGACGCGGAGCGTCCTGGGAGGCATTCCCACGCAGAGCGTGGGAACGATCATCATCGTATTCCTCCAGGAGGATTTGTGTATAACGCCGAGTCCAGAGCGTGGGCACGATCATTGAGTGTTCAAAACAGCTTCAGTGGCTCCTCGTTCAACGCCGACATCTGCTCGCGCAGGGCCAGAATGTGGTCGCCCCAGTAACGTTCGGTGCCGAACCAGGGGAAGCTGTGCGGGAATGCCGGGTCATCCCAGCGGCGCGCCAGCCAGGCGCTGTAGTGCATCAGGCGCAGGGCGCGCAATGGCTCGATCAGAGCCAGTTCGCGCGGATCGAAATCGTGGAATTCGTTGTAGCCGTCCATCAACTCGGACAGTTGGCCGAGACGTTCCTGGCGGTCACCGGCCAGCATCATCCAGACGTCCTGCACCGCAGGACCCAGGCGGCAGTCGTCCAGGTCGACGATGTGGAACACTTCGTCGCGGCACATCATGTTACCGGGGTGGCAGTCGCCGTGCATGCGGATGTTGGTGTGCGGCGTTGCGGCGTAAACGTCCTCGACCCGCTTGAGCAGGTCGCGCGCCACGGACTCGTAGGCGGGCAACAGGCTGCGCGGAATGCAGTCGTTTTCCAGCAGGTAGTTGACCGAGTCATTGCCAAAATTCTTCACGCCCAGCGCTTCGCGATGTGCGAACGGCTTGGTTGCACCGACGGCATGGATGCGGCCCAGCAACTGGCCCAGGCGGTACAACTGATCGAGATTGCCCGGCTCGGGGGCGCGTCCGCCACGACGTGGGAACAGGGTGAAGCGAAAGCCTGCATGCTCGAACAGGGTTTCACCGTTGTGCACCATGGGCGCGACCACGGGTACTTCGACTGCGGTCAACTCCTGCGTGAAGCTGTGCTCCTCGAGAATCGCCTCGTTGGTCCAGCGTTGCGGGCGGTAGAACTTGGCGATCAGCGGCTGGCCGTCTTCGATACCGACCTGATACACCCGGTTTTCATAACTGTTGAGCGCCAGGATGCGCGCATCACTGAGAAAACCGATGCTTTCGACGGCATCAAGGACGAGGTCGGGAGTAAGTGTTGCGAACGGATGAGCCATGACTACTCCTGCGCGCAGCAGGTTGCCGCGTCGGACCGCTGATGTTAACGCAGACCGGTCCCGGTTCGCCAAAGCCCTGACGGTTTATCTGCGCAAGCATTCGATTGTCACCAAACGTTCATCGTCCGTTCTCTGTTCAGCCATATGGGATCACTAGAGTCGCCGCCAATGAGATCGATCTCAAAAAGGGGCGACAATGACGGATCTGAAAGCGGTTGCGCGACTGGCCGGGGTTTCCCGGGCCACGGCTGCCCGCGCCTTTGCGACGCCCGATGTGGTGCGCGCCGACACGCGTGAAAAAATATTCGTCGCCGCACGCGAGCTGGGCTTCCGTCCGAACCGGCTGGGCCGTCAGTTGCGCCTGCAGACCACCAACCTGATCGGCGTGGTCGTTCCCAACCTTCATAACCCGGTCTTCGCCGAACAGTTCCAGGCGATGGAAAGCGCCGCCCGTCGTCGCGGGTACAACCTGTTGCTGGTCACCACCGATTACGCCAGCGAGCGTGAAAGCGACGTGGTGGAAGAGCTGTTGCGCCAGCGGGTCGACGGACTGGTGCTGACGGTGACCGATGCCGAGCACAATCAGGTCCTGCAAAGCCTGATCAATGAAGACACGCCTTTCGTGCTCGCCTACCACCAGACCAGCAATCCGGATTACAGCGCTGTGTCGGTGGATAACCGGGCAGGCATGGCGCTGGCTACACGCCATTTGATCGAACTCGGGCACTCGCGCATCGCCATGGTCGCGGGTCCGGCCATGCAGTCCGACCGTGCGCGCCTGCGTTACACGGGCTATGGCGACGCGATGCTCACGCAGGGGCTTCAACAACTGCCAGTCATTGAAATGCCGGCTCACACCCAGGCGGATTTCGCCGCAATCGAGCCTCTGTTGCGCGGCCCCTACGCACCGACAGCGCTGGTCTGCTCCAACGACCTGCTGGCCATCAGCCTGATTGCCGAGTTGCGGCGCAACGGGCTGGAGGTTCCCGGCCGCGTTTCGGTGATGGGCTTCGATGGCATTGCCCTGGGCACCCAGATGCACCCGACCTTGTGCACCGTCGTTCAGCCCATTGCCGAGCTGGCGCACACCCTTATTGATCAATTGCTGGCGCAGATCGCTGGATCTGCGCCGGTTTCTCACTGCCTGCCGTGCCATATCCGGCCCGGTGAAAGTACCCAGTCCTATCAGGAGACGCTTCATGCTCAGCTTCAGTAAAACCCTCGCGGCACTGTTGTTGTGTGGCGCGGCCAGCCTCGCTCAGGCCGCCGAAACCGCGATTTGCTACAACTGCCCGCCCGAGTGGGCGGACTGGGGCTCGCAGCTCAAGGCCATCGCCGACAGCACCGGCGTGCAGGTGCCGCTCGACAACAAGAACTCCGGGCAGGCCCTGGCGCAGATCGTCGCCGAACAGGCTGCGCCGGTTGCCGACGTGGTGTATTTCGGCGTGACCTTCGGTCTGCAGGCGCAGAAGGCCGGGGTGGTCGACACCTACAAGCCCAAGCACTGGGATGATATTCCGGCTGGCCTGAAAGACCCGGCAGGGCACTGGTTCGCCATTCACTCCGGCACGTTGGGCATTATGGTCAACGTCGACGCACTGGGCGGTCTGCCTGTGCCGCAGAGCTGGGCAGACTTGCTCAAGCCTGAGTACAAGGGCATGGTCGGCTACCTTGATCCGTCCAGCGCATTCGTGGGTTACGTCTCAGCTGTGGCGATCAACCAGGCGATGGGCGGCACGCTGGACAATTTTGCGCCAGCCATCGACTACTTCCAGAAACTGGCGAAAAACTCGCCCATCGTGCCCAAGCAAACGGCCTATGCCCGCGTGCTGTCCGGTGAGTTGCCGATCCTGGTCGACTACGACTTCAACGCCTATCGCGCTCGCTACAAGGACAAGGCCAACGTCGCGTTCGTGATTCCCAAGGAAGGCACCATCGGTGTGCCTTACGTGATGAGTCTGGTGGCCAAGGCGCCTCATCGCGTCAACGCCGAGAAGGTGCTGGATTTCGTACTGTCCGACGAGGGGCAGGCGCTGTGGGCCAAGGCCTATCTGCGTCCGGTGCGCTCGAACATGCCTGCCGAGGTGGCCGCACAGTTCCTCCCGGACAGCGACTATGCCCGCGCAGACGTGGTGGATTACCAGCACATGGCGGCGGTGCAGGAAGCCTTCGCGGCCCGTTACCTGCGTGAGGTGAAGTAATGTCAGCCTCGCTGGGAGACGCCATTGTTTTGCGTTCGAGCGGATTGTCCAGGCTGCGCCTGCGCCCGACCGCTGCCGTGGCGCTTGCCCCGGCGATGGCAGTGCTGATGGCGTTCTGGCTGCTGCCGCTGACGCACCTCATCGTGCTCGGTGCGCAGGGCAACGAAGTGGATGGCAGCGGTTACTGGCAAGTGCTGAGCAGCGCTCAATACATGGGCAGTCTTGCGCAGACCTGTGTGCTGGCTGCCGTGGTGACACTGGCCGCCTTGCTGGTCGGTGGAATCAGTGGTGTATTTCTTGCCCGCAATCAGTTCTTCGGCCGCTCCGCGCTGGTCGCGCTGCTCACTTTTCCGCTCGCGTTTCCTGGCGTGGTGGTGGGTTTTCTGGTGATCTTGCTGGCGGGTCGGCAAGGCATCTTTGCCGCGCTCGGCCTGGAACTGGCAGGTGAGCGGTGGATCTTCGCCTATTCGCTGACCGGCCTGTTCATCGGCTACCTGTACTTCTCGATTCCGCGGGTGATCCTCACGGTCATGGCGGCCTGTGAGAGTCTGGACCGGAGTCTGGAGGAAGCAGCGCATTCCCTGGGCGCAGGACACTTGCGTGTGGTGTGCGACGTGATTGTGCCGGGCCTGATGCCTGCGCTGGTGTCCTGCGGCGCGATCTGTTTTGCCACGTCGATGGGCGCATTCGGTACGGCGTTCACGCTGGGCACACGCCTGAATGTCACGCCGGTGGCGATCTATAACGTGTTCACCAACTACGCCAACTTCACGGTCGCCGCTGCGTTGTCGGTGATCCTCGGTCTGGTGACCTGGGCAGTGCTGCTGCTGGCGCGCCGTCTGGTCAAGAACTCGGGGATTGCCCTGTGAAACGTTCTCCTCTGTTTGCTGCGCAGTTGCTGTTCACCCTTTTGGTTTGCGCGTTCATGCTGGTGCCCGTGGTGCTTTCGCTGCTGGCCGGTCTGACGCGCAATTATTTTCAAGGCCTGTCCAGCGGGCTGACCTTCGACTGGCTGGTGCAGGTCTGGCAGGCCTATTCGCCGACCGTCTGGCTCTCGCTGCAACTGGCCGTGGCCTGTGCGCTGTGCGTCTGCCTGATCGGCGTGCCGGCCGCTTATGCGCTGGTGCGCATGAATAACCGCTTCAGTCGTGCCTTTGAAGAACTGATGGTGTTGCCCGTCGCCATGCCCGGTCTGGCCAGTGCTCTGGCGTTACTGCTGACCTACGGGCAATTCGGCAGCTTTCGCGGCAGTTGGCTGTTCATTCTGGTTGGCCATGTGCTGTTCACCCTGCCGTTTCTGGTACGTCCGGTAATGGCCGTGATGCAGCGCCAGCAACTGCCGGTGCTGGAAGAGGCGGCGGCAAGTCTGGGCGCCGGACCGATCAAGCGCTTCTTCAGCGTGGTGGTACCCAACTGCCGCGCCGGGATTCTGGCCGGCGTTCTGATGGTGGTGACCTTGTCGCTGGGCGAATTCAACCTGACCTGGATGCTGCATACCCCCATGACCAAAACCCTGCCGGTCGGTCTGGCCGACAGTTACGCGTCGGCGCGGCTGGAAGTGGCCAGCGCCTACACCCTTCTTTTTCTGTTGCTGATTGTGCCGCTGCTGATTGCGTTGCAGGCCATCAGCGCCCGTCTTGCCCGAGGAGACAGCCGATGAGCGGCACGACCATACGCCTGAAGGGCTGCCGCAAGGCATTTGCCGACGGCACCGTTGCTGTACAGGACCTGCACTTGACCATTGAACCGGGCGAAACGCTGGCCATTCTCGGCCCGTCGGGCTGCGGTAAAACCACCACGTTGCGCCTGATAGCCGGGCTTGAGCGTCCGGATGTCGGTCAGGTGCTGTTCGACGATCAGGACATGACGCGTCTGCCCATCGAACGGCGTGATGTCGGCATGGTGTTCCAGAATTACGCGCTGTTTCCTAACCTCGATGTGGCGGGCAATATCGTCTACGGCCTGAAGATTCGCGGCCTGTCCCACGCCGAGCGCAACAAGCGCTGTGATGAGTTGCTTGAACTGGTCGGCCTGACCGATCACGGCAAGCGCCGCATTCATGAGCTGTCCGGCGGGCAACGTCAGCGCGTTGCGCTGGCACGTGCGCTGGCGCCGCGTCCTCGGGTGTTGCTGCTCGACGAACCGCTGGCCGCGCTGGACGCACAACTGCGTGAGCGTCTACGCAGCGAGCTGGATCAACTGTTGCGCGGGCTGGGCATCACCTCGGTGTTCGTGACCCACGATCAGGGCGAAGCGATGGCCTTGGGTGACCGGATTCTGGTCATGGACAAAGGCTGTGTTTCGCAACTGGCGACACCGAGGGAAATCTACCAGCAGCCTGCCAACGCGTTTGTGGCCGGGTTTGTCGGCAACCTCAATGCGTTCAGCGTGCTTGGGCGTACCGAGTCAGGCCTGAAGGTCACGGGTGGTGAGTTGCCATGGTCGGGCGTCGATCTGCCGGGCACGGTGTATTGCCGTCCCGAGCACCTGCGCCTGACGTCCGGAGGCGGGCAGTTGCAGGGCCGGCTGGTCGGTCAGTTCTTTCAGGGCGCGCAGAGTCGGCTGCTGGTGGACGTGGGCGGCGCTCAGCCGTTGCTGGTCGACAGCCCGGATAACCTGATCCATGCGGCAGGCGCGCATCTTGACTTGAGTGTCGAGCCGCAAGTGCTGTTCACCCTGCATTCGTAAGCCGTTTTTCTGTCGAGAAATTATTTTGAATCGTCCGTTTCTTATTGCCCAGATCAGTGACCTGCACCTCAAGGCCGATGGCCGTCTGACCTACGGGGTCGTCGACACACTGGGCGCGTTGCGCCGCGCTGTCGAACACATCAATGCCAGCAAACAGCGGCCGGATATTGTGGTGATCAGCGGCGATCTGGTGGACTTTGGCAGGGCCGATGAATACGCGGTGCTCAGGCCGGAGCTGGAGCGTCTGCAGATGCCGTTCTATCTGGTACCCGGCAATCATGACGACCGCGAGCATTTGCTGGCTGCGTTTGCCGACCACGTGTACCTGCCGCTGTCCGCAGACGGTCCGCTGGACTGGGTGGTCGAGCAGCATCCGGTGCGTCTGATCGGCCTGGATTCGACCATCCCCGGCGAGCATGGCGGACAGCTGGATTATTGCCAGCTTGACTGGCTGAACGCTCAACTGTCGCGTCGCCCCGATGTGCCGACGGTGATCATCCTGCATCACCCGCCGTTCATGTCCGGCATCGGTCACATGGATCACAAGCCTTTCGGTAACGCGGTGGAGCTGGAGCGGGTCATCGCCCGGCATCCGCAGGTGGAGCGTATGTTGTGCGGGCATTTGCACCGGCCGATGCAGCGTCGTTTCGGTGGCAGCCTGACCTGCGTCTGCCCCGGCACTTCACACCAGATCGTGCTCGACCTGGACGAAGCCGCGCCTGCGCATTTCAATCTGGAGCCCGCAGGTTACGTACTGCACCGCTGGCATCCGCAGGAAGGGCTGGTCAGCCATAACGCGGTGTTCGGGGAATATGAAGGGCCGTATCCGTTTTATGACGTGAACGGCTTGATTGACTGAGGTTGGCCATATCGGATTGTTGATCGTGCCAATGCTCCGCGTTGGCATGCATCCCGTGACGCTCCGCGTCACAAATGGCACAGACTGAGAATTCAGTCAGTCGGGCGCATGACGTGGATAACGCTGGAACCTGGGCACACATCGGCGCCACATTCGAGAGCGGACGCGGAGCGTCCTGGGAGTCATTCCCACGCAGAGCGTGGGAACGATCATCACGATCAGTGACTGCGTCAGGCGCCGATGATGCCGCCGTCCTGGCGGGTGATCACCATTACCGATGAGCGCGGTTTGCCGTTGGGCAGGTGCTCGGGGAAGGTCGAGCCGCCGTTCTCGCCGGGGTGCTGAACGCCGATGAACATGGTGCGATAGTCCGGCGCGAAGCTGATGCCGGTGATTTCGCAGCCGACCGGCCCGACCAGGAAACGACGGATTTCACCGGTGGCCGGGTCGGCGCAGAGCATCTGGTTGTTGCCCATGCCTGCGAAGTCACCCTTGTTGCTGGAGTCGCCATCGGTCTGGATCCACAGGCGACCGGCCGCGTCGAAGCTCAGGCCGTCCGGGCTGTTGAACATGTTCTGCGGGGTGATGTTGCTGGAGCCACCCTGCGGCGTACCCGGATGCACGGTCGGGTTGCCCGCGACCACAAACAGGTCCCACTCGAACGTCAGGGACGAGGCGTTATCTTTCGTCTCACGCCAGCGCAGGATCTGCCCGTACTGGTTCTTGGCCCGCGGGTTCGGACCGCCGACCGGCTGGCCATCCTCGCCGCGCTTGGCGTTGTTGGTCAGGGTGCAATAGACCTGGCCATCCTTGGGGCTGACCACAATCCATTCCGGGCGGTCCATGCGCGTGGCTTTCACGACGCTGGCGGCCAGGCGCGCGTGGATCAGCACTTCTGCCTGATTGTTGAAACCGTTGGTTGCGTCGAGCCCGTTCTTGCCATGGGTCAGCTCGATCCACTGACCCTTGCCTTTCGGGTGGTCCGGGTTGTTGTCGCCACCGTCGAACTGCGCCACGTACAGCGTGCCGTGGTCCAGCATGTTGCGGTTGTTCTTTGGATTGATGCGATCGATCCTGTTGCGGCTGACGAACTTGTAGATGAACTCGCCACGTTCGTCATCGCCCATGTACACCACGGCACGACCGCTCTTGGTCAGGGTGAAGGCGGCGTTCTCGTGCTTGAAGCGACCCAGCGCGGTGCGTTTGACCGGCATGGAGTCGGGCTCGAACGGATCGATCTCGACCACCCAGCCGTGACGGTTGATCTCGTTGGGGTTCTTGGCGACGTCGAAGCGCGGGTTGTACAGGTGCCAGTTGTTATCCCGGCTGGCAGCTGTCACGCCATAGCGCTTCATGCCGGCATCGAAGACCTGATCAGGATTGGTGCTGCCGAAGCAGTCGGTGAAGTTCTCTTCGCACGTCAGGTAAGTGCCCCACGGCGTCTTGCCGTTGGCGCAGTTCTGAAAGGTGCCCAGCACGCGGGTGCCGGTTCTGTCGGCTTCGGTTTTGAGCCATTCGTGGCCAGCGGCCGGGCCGCTCACTTTGATCGGCGTGTTGCCGTGAATGCGACGGTTGTAGCGCGAGCCCTGCACGAACTGCCATTTGCCGTTCTTCTGCTGGACTTCGATCACTGAAACGCCTTCGGCGGCCAGGGCCTTGCGCACGTCTTCGGCCGATTGCGGCGTCTGGCCGTGATCGAAGAGGTAGCGATAGTTGGTGTATTCGTTGTTGATCGCCATCAGCGCGCGATCCTTGCGGCCGCGCATCGGGAACAGGCTCATGCCGTCGTTGTTGTCACCGAACTGCACTTCCTGCGCTCGGGCGGAGCCTTTGCCGCTCGGATCGAACGCCGGGCCGCCCGCCTCCAGCGGCTGGCCCCAGCTGATCAATACGGAGGAGGTGTAGCCCGCCGGCAGGCTGATGCTGTCGGCCGTGGCGGCGGGAATGCTTTCAAAACCCAGCAGTCTGCGGGAAGCCGAGCTGATGCCTTCGGCCAGTGCGCTACGGGTCAACAGGTTGCCGCCCAGAAACATCGCAGCGCCGCAAAGGGCGCCCGCGCTGATGAAGCCCCGGCGGGTGAGACCGACCATGTTTTCCAGATCGGTGGACTGATTTTCTTCTAATAGTTTCATCATCACGGCTCCCACAAATGTGGTGGCTACCTTAAAGCGCGTGTATGACGGAATTGTGTCGTAACAATGGCCCTGAATCGTTAGAGCGGCGTGCCCAGCAGAACCAGTGAAGGCGCGAAGCGAACCTGCACCGGATTGCCGGTTTCCAACTGCTGCGTGTGTAACACGTCACGGCTCGCCAGGGCGCACAGCGTATGGCCGCTGGGCAGAAAGATGCGCACTTCGCTGGGACCGTCTTCGGCGTCGATCACTTCTTCGATCTGTCCAAAAAGGCAATTGTTTCCCGATGTTTCAGAGTGGTCCGCCGCGAACAATTCCAGCCATCCGGCCTTGATCAGGGCGACGACTTCAGTCCCGATATTCAGCTCCATCCGCAGGCTGCTGTCGTGAGTGATTTGCGCGTCGATGAACACCTCGTCCGCGAGGTGCAGGCGAACCGTGTCGTTATGGCCTTGCCGGGTGATGCTCACGATCCGCCCCAGCAATTGGTTGCGCGCGCTGGTGCGCAGGGTCAGGCGGTTGAGCAGGTCGAGGTCGCTGCTGTCTTCGGCGGCTTCCAGCACCTGTGCCTGAAGTGCCTGAACCCGTTGATAAAGCCGCAGCACCCGCTCGCCCTCTGCCGACAACTTCGCCCCACCACCGCCGCGTCCGCCAACGCTGCGCTCGACCAGCGGCTTCTGCGCCAGATTGTTCAACTCGTCGATGGCGTCCCACGCCGCCTTGTAACTCAGCCCCGCGCTCTTGGCCGCACGGGTGATCGAACCCTGCTCGTCAATGTGCTGCAACAGCGCAATGCGTTGCGGGCGGCGGGCCATGTGTTGGGTGAGGAGGGGGGGTAACGGCATGGTGATTGAACGCTCTGGCAGGTGGCGCGAGTGTAAAACATCTGATGGTTCCCATGCCCTGTGTTCGCTTCGTCAACTTCACGCTGATCGTTCCCACGCTCCAGCGTGGTAACGCCTCTCGGGACGCTCCGCGTCCGCTGTTGACGCTGTTGATGTGAGGCAGAGCGTCACGGCTGCATGTGCACGCGAAGCATGGGCACGATCGGTGTGCTGGAGATCTATGACCCTTCCACCGGCTTGGGCGTTCTGGCCAGGCAGTAGACGTCCACCCGGCTGGCACCTGCACCGGTCAATAAACGGGCAATCACCTCGGCGGTGGAGCCGGTGGTCAGTACGTCGTCCACCAGGGCGATATGCTTGCCGCGCAGCCATTCGGCATCCACCAGAGCGAACGCCCCGCGCAGGTTGCGCTTGCGTGCCTTGGCATCCAGACCCTGTTGATTGGGCGTGTCACGGATTCGCAGCACATGGCGCTCGTCCATCGGCAGTTGAAGTTCTTTACTCAGCCACGCGGCGAGCATGGCAGCCTGGTTGTAACCTCGCCGGCGAAAGCGTTTGCTGGCGAGCGGTACAGGCACAAGATAATCAGGGCGTGCCAGTCCTTCGTCAAAACGATGCTGTAGAAACTGCCCAAGCAGTTCAGCCATCAACCGCCCCATGGGCCATTTGCCGTTGTGCTTGAAGCGGGTGATCAGACTGTCAACCGGGAAGTCATACAGCCAGGGCGCGACCACCTGAGTGAAGGCGGGCGGCTTTCTGATGCACTGCGCGCAGCTCATGCCGAACATCGGCAAGGGCAGGGCGCAGCACTCGCATTGGTCGCCGAGCCACGGCAGCTCGGTTTCGCACGGCATGCAAATGGGCAACGGGACATCGCTGCGCTCATCGCATAACAAACAGGTCTGTTTGTTTTTTAACCAGATGTAAACCTCATGCTTGTGTCTTGGTTGACAGCGCATCGCTCTTCCTTAAATATGCCGAACATCCGTGTAGCGCTTGTGGTCTTTTCGTCCCCGCGCTCAGCCCCCAGAACCACAAAGGAGCCGCCCGATGAGCGCCAGCATCACCGCCACTCTGCGTCACGACTGGACTTTAGCCGAGGTCAAGGCGCTGTTCGTACAGCCATTCAATGACCTGCTGTTTCAGGCGCAGACCGTGCACCGCGCTCATTTCGACGCCAACCGCGTTCAGGTTTCGACCCTGCTGTCGATCAAGACCGGTGCCTGCCCCGAGGACTGCAAGTACTGCCCGCAGTCCGGTCACTACAACACCGGTCTTGAAAAGGAAAAGCTGCTCGAAGTCCAGAAAGTGCTGGAGGAAGCCGCTCGTGCCAAGGCCATCGGCTCGACCCGTTTCTGCATGGGCGCGGCGTGGAAGCATCCGTCGGCCAAGGACATGCCGTATGTGCTGGAGATGGTCAAAGGCGTCAAGGCCATGGGCCTGGAAACCTGCATGACCCTGGGTCGTCTGGATCAGGACCAGACCGCAGCGCTGGCGTCCGCCGGACTGGACTACTACAACCACAACCTGGACACCTCGCCCGAGTTCTACGGCAGCATCATCACCACCCGTACCTACGGCGAACGCCTGCAGACCCTGGCCTACGTACGCGATGCCGGAATGAAGATCTGCTCGGGTGGCATTCTGGGCATGGGCGAGTCGCTCGATGACCGCGCCGGTCTCCTGATCCAGTTGGCCAACCTGCCCGAGCACCCCGAGTCGGTGCCGATCAACATGCTGGTGAAAGTCGCCGGTACGCCGCTGGAAAATGCAGAAGACGTCGATCCGTTCGACTTCATCCGCATGCTGGCGGTGGCGCGGATTCTGATGCCCAAATCCCACGTGCGCCTGTCCGCTGGCCGCGAGGCGATGAACGAGCAGATGCAGGCGCTGGCGTTCCTTGCCGGTGCCAATTCGATTTTCTACGGCGACAAACTGCTGACCACCGCCAATCCGCAGGCCGACAAGGACATGCTGCTGTTCTCCCGTCTGGGCATCAAGCCGGAAGCGGGCGAAGAGCATCCTGACGAAGTGCATCAGGCCGCCATCGAGCAGGCACTGATCGAGCAGCAAAGCAGTGCGCTGTTCTACGACGCAGCGTCTGCCTGACCCTCTGGAGCGGAGCCTGCATGTCTTTCGATCTGCGTACCCGACTCGAGGCGCGCCGCAACGAACATCTCTATCGCCAGCGACCCCTGCTGCAGACCCCGCAAGGGCCGCAGGTGGTGGTCGATGGCAAGCCGCTGCTGGCCTTCTGCAACAATGACTATATGGGGCTGGCCAATCATCCCGAGGTGATCGCCGCGTGGCAGGCGGGCGCCGAGCGCTGGGGTGTCGGCGGCGGAGCCTCGCATCTGGTGATCGGCCACAGCACGCCGCACCATGCGCTGGAAGAAGCCTTGGCCGAACTGACCGGTCGGCCGCGCGCCTTGTTGTTCTCCAACGGCTACATGGCCAATCTCGGCACTGTCACAGCGTTGGTGGGGCAGGGCGATACCGTGCTGGAAGACCGTCTGAACCACGCCTCGCTGCTGGACGCCGGTCTGCTGAGCGGCGCGCGGTTTTCCCGTTATCTGCACAACGACGTGACAAGCCTCGAGTCCCGACTGGAAAAATCGGTGGGCGATACGCTGGTGGTGACCGACGGCGTGTTCAGTATGGATGGCGACGTGGCCGACCTGCCTGCGCTGGCGCGTGCCGCCAAGACCAAAGGCGCGTGGCTGATGGTTGATGATGCGCATGGCTTCGGTCCGCTGGGCGCCAACGGTGCCGGGCTTGTCGAGCATTTCGGCCTGAGCATGGAGGATGTGCCGGTGCTGATCGGTACGCTCGGCAAATCTTTCGGCACGTCCGGAGCTTTCGTGGCGGGCAGTGAAGAGCTGATCGAAACCCTCATCCAGTTCGCCCGGCCCTACATCTACACCACCAGCCAGCCGCCTGCGCTGGCCTGCGCGACGCTTAAAAGCCTGGAGCTGCTGCGCACCGAGCATTGGCGTCGCGAACATCTGACCAACCTGATCCGCCAATTCCGCCACGGCGCAGAGCAATTGGGCCTGCAACTGATGGACAGCTTCACACCCATCCAGCCGATTCTGATCGGCGACGCCGGACGTGCCTTGCGCCTGTCGCAACTGCTGCGCGAGCGCGGCGTGATGGTGACTGCCATTCGCCCGCCCACCGTGCCTGTCGGCAGAGCGCGTCTGCGAGTGACACTGTCGGCGGCGCACACCGAGGCGCAAGTGCAGCTATTGTTGAATGCACTGGAGCAGTGTTACCCGCTGCTGGACGTGGTTGAATCAATGGAGCCCGATCATGCGTGATCGTCTGATCCTGCTGCCGGGCTGGGGCTTGGGTGTTTCGCCACTTGAACCGCTGGCGGCTGCGTTGCGCGGGCTGGACGAACATTTGCGCGTCGAGGTCGAGCCGCTTCCGGACATCGACAGCTGTGAGCTGAACGACTGGCTCGATGAGCTGGACGCCAACCTTCCCGACGACGCCTGGCTGGGCGGCTGGTCGTTGGGCGGAATGCTCGCGGGAGAACTGGCGGCCCGGCGCGGCGAACGCTGTTGCGGCCTGTTAACGCTGGCCAGCAATGCCTGTTTCGTCACGCAGGGTGCCTGGCCGCATGCGATGCCTGCGCAGGATTTCGAGGCGTTTCTGGCAGGTTGCGCTGCCGATCCTGATGCAACCCTCAAACGTTTCAGCCTGTTGTGTACCCAAGGCGCGGAAGACCCGCGTGGACTCGCCCGACTGCTCAAGGCCGGCGCGCCGCATACCTCGCCCACTGCGCTGGTCGACGGGCTGAAGATCCTGCAGCAACTCGACACGCGCAGTGCGTTGCAGACCTATCGTGGACCCCAGTTACATCTGTTTGCCGGGCTTGATGCATTCGTGCCAGCCGAAGCTGCGGGTGATCTGCTGGACCTTTTGCCGGACGTTGAAGTCGGCGTGATCGAACAGGCCAGCCATGCCTTCCTTCTGGAAAACCCTCACGGCGTGGCGGCTGCGATCCAGGCTTTTCTACATGAATCGGAACACGAGTCGGACCATGACTGACCTTTCACATGCCGTGCTGTCGGCAGGTCTGCCTGACAAGCGTCAGGTCGCGGCCTCATTTTCCCGCGCAGCGAGCAGTTACGACAGCGTCGCTGAATTGCAACGCGCCGTCGGGCACGAGCTGATGTCCCGCTTGCCAACCGAATGCGCTCCCTCACGCTGGCTGGATCTGGGCAGTGGAACGGGCTATTTCAGCCGCGTACTGGCGCAGAGATTCGACACCAGCGAAGGTGTCGCGCTGGACATCGCCGAAGGCATGCTGCGTCATGCTCAACCTTTGGGCGGCGCCCGGCATTTCGTGGCAGGCGATGCCGAGCGCATGCCATTGGCCGATGAGTCCTGCGAGCTGATCTTTTCCAGCCTAGCCGTGCAGTGGTGCGCAGACTTCAGGGCTGTGCTGGGCGAAGCGTTTCGGGTGCTGAAGCCGGGCGGGGTGTTTGCCTTCGCCAGCCTGTGCACGGGGACATTGTATGAACTGCGCGAAAGCTGGCAGGCGGTCGATGGTCGGGTGCATGTGAACCGCTTTCGGCGTGAGGACGACTACCGTCAGTTGTGCGCAGCCAGCGGTTTGAGCGTCAGCAGCCTTGAAGTGCGTCCGCATGTGCTGCATTACCCGGACGTGCGCAGCCTGACCCATGAACTGAAAGCGCTGGGCGCCCACAACCTCAACCCCGGGCGGCCCAGCGGCTTGACGGGACGCGAACGGATTCTAGGCTTGGTGCGGGCGTACGAGCGCTTTCGCCAGAGCGCAGGGCTGCCCGCCACCTACCAGGTGGTCTATGCGGTACTTGAAAAACCCTGACCGGGTTCACTTCATAAAGGGAAGAGCGCCGAGATGAGCGTTGCGTATTTCATCACCGGAACTGACACGGATGCCGGCAAGACCACGGTCGCAGCCGGCCTGCTGCATGCGGCACGACTGAGCGGCCTGAGCACGGCGGCGGGCAAGCCGGTTGCATCAGGCTGTGTTGTCACCCCCCAGGGGCTGCGCAACTCCGACGCGCTGGCGTTGCAGGCCGAGTGCTCCATCACGTTGAGCTATGACGAAGTCAATCCGGTCGCTTTTGAGCCCGCGATCGCACCTCATCTGGCTGCGCGTGAGGCAGGTGTGGCACTGACCGTTCGTTCCCTGTTGCAACCGATGCAGCACATCCTGAACAAACAGGCGGACTTCACCCTGATCGAAGGTGCGGGAGGCTGGCGCGTGCCGCTGGCCGATCAGAGCAATCTGTCCGACCTGGCCATTGCCTTGGGGCTGCCGGTGATTCTGGTGGTTGGCGTGCGCCTCGGCTGCATCAACCATGCGCTGCTGTCGGCGGAGGCGATTGCCAGAGACGGGCTGCACCTTGCGGGCTGGGTCGCCAACATCATCGACGGCAAGACGTCGCGGCTGGAAGAAAACCTCGCCACGCTGGCCGAGCGTCTTCCGGCGCCGTGCCTTGGGCGTGTGCCACGGCTTAAGAATCCCGACGCCGAAAACGTGGCGCATTGTCTGCATCTGGAGCTTCTCGATGCATAGCGCGTCTATCTTATTGACCGGCATGAATGTTTTGATTTCTCAAGACTCAAGCTATTAAAAGGCCTAGTGCCATTAGTCTATTTGTCGAGCATTTCCCCGCCGTTACTGGTTCAATGGCTTTGTTCGCTATTTGAACCGAGGATCGGCTTATGCAAATCACCATGAATAACACTCTTTACCCAGGTCTGAGCGCCATGCAGGTCGGGCAAAGCCGTGTCGATCAGGCAGCCACGCAGATCGCCAGCAGTAATATCGAAGTGTCGGGCCGAAGCCAGTCTTCGGACTTCCAGCTCGAGAACCTGCGTTCGGTCGATCGAAGCCAGCGTTCCGACCTGCCTGCCAACATCGTCGAACTGGCGGCTGGCAAATCGCAGATCGAAGCTGGACTTGCTGCGCAGAGAGCCAGTAATGAAGCCTTGGGCACGCTGATCGATACCTACGCCTGATCACTGTCTGTAACCTTCGCGCCGTGCCTTCCGTGCACGGCGTCATGCGCTGAATCTCCCCGTATCACCATCCTGTATCGCCGCTGCAACCCCTTGCTGCTCAACTAGACTCCACACAATCGTTTACATAACGCCGCTTCCCTTTGCCTGCGTGGTCTGCAGCGCATTGTGGACGAATGGTGCGTGCGCCGCTATTGACAAGGTTTAGGCGTAAACGTATGTTTCAAACACCTGTTTGACCGTAAGGCATACGAGATTGTCTGGTTCTGGAAGCATGCTTCCAGTCACCGCCCGGTCATTCGTTCCAGGATTCATCAGCAGAGGTTAATCGCTATGCCTGATTACAAGGCCCCCTTGCGTGATATTCGTTTCGTTCGTGACGAACTGCTCGGCTACGAAGCGCACTATCAGAGTCTGCCAGCCTGCCAGGACGCTACCCCGGACATGGTTGACGCCATTCTCGAGGAGGGCGCCAAGTTCTGTGAGCAGGTGCTGGCTCCGCTGAATCGGGTAGGCGATATCGAAGGCTGTACCTGGAGCGAAACCGGCGTGAAGACGCCGACCGGTTTCAAGGAAGCGTACAAACAGTTCGTCGAAGGCGGCTGGCCGAGCCTGGCGCATGACGTCGAGCACGGCGGTCAGGGCCTGCCTGAATCGCTGGGTCTGGCAGTCAGCGAGATGGTCGGTGAAGCGAACTGGTCGTGGGGCATGTACCCAGGCCTGTCGCATGGTGCGATGAACACCATTTCCGAACACGGTACGCCCGAGCAGCAAGAGGCGTATCTGACCAAACTGGTGTCTGGCGAATGGACCGGCACCATGTGCCTGACCGAGCCTCACTGCGGCACCGACCTTGGCATGCTGCGCACCAAGGCCGAGCCTCAGGCTGACGGTACCTACAAGGTCTCCGGCACCAAGATCTTCATTTCCGCTGGCGAGCACGACATGGCCGATAACATCGTCCACATCGTGCTGGCCCGCCTGCCGGATGCTCCGGCTGGTACCAAAGGCATCTCGCTGTTCATCGTGCCCAAGTTCCTGTCGTCTGCCGATGGCGGCGTTGGTGAGCGCAATGCAGTGAACTGCGGTTCCATCGAACACAAGATGGGCATTCACGGCAACGCCACCTGCGTAATGAACTTCGACGGTGCGACCGGTTACCTAATCGGCCCGGCGAACAAAGGCCTGAACTGCATGTTCACCTTCATGAACACGGCACGTCTGGGCACTGCATTGCAGGGTCTGGCTCACGCGGAGCTGGCGTTCCAGGGCGGTCTGAAATACGCCCGTGAGCGTCTGCAGATGCGTTCTCTGACCGGCCCCAAGGCACCTGAAAAGGCGGCTGACCCGATCATCGTTCACCCGGACGTGCGTCGCATGCTGCTGACCATGAAGGCGTTCGCCGAAGGCACACGCGCCATGGTGTACTTCACAGCCAAGCAGGTCGACATCGTCAAGTACAGCGAAGATGCCGATCAGAAGAAAGCAGCCGATGCGCTGCTGGCCTTCATGACCCCGATCGCCAAGGCGTTCATGACTGAAGTGGGCTTCGAAGCCGCCAACCACGGCGTGCAGATCTACGGCGGTCACGGCTTTATCGCCGAGTGGGGCATGGAGCAGAACGTTCGCGACAGCCGCATCTCGATGCTGTACGAAGGCACCACCGGCATCCAGGCACTCGACCTGCTGGGCCGCAAGGTGCTGATGACTCAGGGCGAAGCGCTCAAGGGCTTTACCAAAATCGTGCACAAGTTCTGCCAGGCCAACGAAGGCAACGAGTCCGTTCAGGAATTCGTGGCTCCGCTGGCAGCGCTGAACAAGGAGTGGGGCGAACTGACCATGAAAGTGGGCATGGCCGCCATGAAGGACCGTGAAGAAGTCGGCGCTGCTTCGGTCGATTACGTGATGTATTCGGGCTACGCCTGCCTCGCCTACTTCTGGGCAGACATGGCGCGTCTGGCGGCCGAGAAGCTGGCAGCCGGTACGTCGGACGAGGCGTTCTACCGCGCCAAGATTCAGACCGCGCGGTTCTACTTCCAGCGCATCCTGCCGCGCACCCGCACTCACGTCGCCACCATGCTGTCCGGTGCTGGCAACCTGATGGAAATGAAAGAGGAAGATTTCGGCCTGGCTTACTGAGTCCGGTCCGAATCACCCGAGCCGCCTGATCACTGATCAGGCGGCTTTTTTGGGTCCCGGATTTGATCGTGCCCATGACACTCTGCGTCACATGGAGAGCGGACGCGGAGCGTCCTAGGCGGCGTTACCACGCAGAGCGTGGGAGCGATCAGCGGTCTCAAGCACACTGATCGTGCCCATCGCGTGGGCATGCATCCCATGACGCTCCGCGTCCCAAATGGTCGGGTCACAGGGATTTCAGTGTGTATACCGGGACACGGAGCGTGACGAACGATCAGACGCCGCCTGTCTGCGATCACTCAGCGTTGTATGGCTATTTACCATCAATCGATAAACCTTTTCCGTCTCCTGCCGTTACAGAATCAGTCACTGTTCAATCCTGCTGAATGCATTGTTTTCAGGATGAAGGCACAATGCTATTGATTCGGGTGTTGCCCGGGTTCAGGCGAGGAGACAGCCTCTTTTGTTACGTCCATCTGCTGCGCGACTGAGTCATTTTCTGCCGTCACTGGCATTGTTGGTGGCGGGGCTGGCGGCTGCGTATGTCAAAGACCTGAACGTGTTCTTCACCTCGCTGTTCAACGTGCTGCCGACTCTCGTGCTGCTGTTGGGCGGCGCCTACTGTGGTGTCTACCGGCGTCAGCGCGAGCTGTTTCTGATGATCACCGTGTACATCGCCTATTACCTGCTGGACACCCAGACCGACTATTACCGCGACTTCGGCAAGGTACGCGAAGACGCTGCGGTGATCTTTCATCTGGTGTGTCTGCTGCTGCCTGTGCTCTTCGGACTTTACGCTGCGTGGGAAGAGCGCACGCATCTGTTCCAGGATCTGGTTGCACGGCTTGCGGTGCTGCTGGCCGTGGGGAGTGTCGCGTTGGGGCTTGAGCAGAGTTACCCGATGGCGTTGCAGACCTGGCTTGCCGACATTCGCTGGCCAGCGCTGCATGGCGCGTGGATGAGCCTGATCCAGTTGTCGTACGCGATGTTCCTGATCTCGTTCGCCGTATTGCTCTGGCAGTACCTGGAAAAACCCAGGCCGTTGCACGCGGCGCAACTTGTCGGTCTGCTGGGTCTGTTCTGGGCGTTGCCCAAGACCTTCATTCTGCCGTTCACGCTGAATATCCTGTGCAGCCAGGTGATGCTGATGATCGCCGCCGCCGTTGCTCATGAGGCCTATCAAATGGCCTTCCGCGACGAGCTGACCGGCTTGCCCGGACGTCGTGCGCTGAACGAACGCATGCAGCGCCTGGGGCGCAATTACGTACTGGCGATGAGTGATGTCGACCACTTCAAGAAATTCAACGACACCCACGGCCACGACGTAGGTGACCAAGTGCTGCGTCTGGTGGCGAGTAAGCTGTCGAAAATCACCAATGGCGGTGGCAAGGCGTATCGCTACGGCGGTGAAGAGTTTGCCATCGTGTTCGCGGCCAAGACCATTGACGAATGCCTGCCGCATCTGGAGGCGATTCGTGAATCCATTGCCAGCTACGAAATCCAGCTGCGCAACAAGGACAGTCGGCCACAGGACGACCAGCAAGGTCGTCAACGCCGAGGTGGCGCGCACACCGGCACCGTGTCGGTCACTGTCAGCATCGGTGTGGCCGAGCGTCAGCCGGAACATCGCACGCCTGAAGAAGTGCTCAAGGCTGCCGACCAGGCGCTCTACGCCGCGAAGGGCGCGGGGCGCAATTGTGTGATTTCCCACCAGCAGCAGAGCCGGCGCGGAGCCGTGCGAACCACCGAAGCGGCGACCTGATAAAACGTTTCTGACCAGTGACCTGTTATGACTTGATAGTCACGACACGACCCTATGTGTCTGAAATGTTGTTCGGGTAGACTCGTGTCTATCGACGGCTGATCCGTATTTCCGACCGGAACGAATCAGCATTTACAGGTCTCTCGCTCCGTTTTCACGAGGTTTGCCATGGCTGATTACAAAGCGCCGCTGCGCGATATGCGCTTCGTCCTCAATGAAGTGTTCGAGGTTTCCAAACTCTGGGCTCAACTGCCGGCGCTGGCTGAAACGGTCGATGCCGAGACAGTCGATGCCATTCTTGAAGAAGCAGGCAAGGTCACCAGCAAGACCATCGCGCCACTGAGCCGCAATGGTGACGAGGAAGGCTGTCACTGGAAGGACACCGTCGTGACCACGCCAGCGGGTTTCCCTGAAGCTTATCGCACCTACGCCGAAGGCGGCTGGGTCGGCGTTGGTGGCAATCCTGATTTCGGTGGCATGGGCATGCCCAAGGTGGTCTCGGCTCAGGTCGAGGAAATGCTCAACTCCGCCAGTCTGGCATTCGGTCTGTACCCGATGCTGACGTCCGGCGCCTGTGTGTCGATCAACACCCACGCCACCGAAGCGCTGAAAGCCAAGTACCTGCCGAACATGTATTCGGGCGTCTGGTGCGGTTCGATGTGCCTGACCGAAGCCCACGCCGGTACCGACCTGGGCATCATCCGTACCAGGGCCGAGCCGCAGACTGACGGTTCCTACAAGATCACCGGCAGCAAGATTTTCATCACCGGCGGTGAGCACGACCTGACCGAGAACATCATTCATCTCGTTCTCGCCAAGCTGCCGGACGCGCCAGCAGGCCCGAAAGGCATTTCGTTGTTTCTGGTGCCCAAGTTCATGGTCGGCGACGACGGCAGCATCGGTGAGCGCAATACCGTGAGCTGTGGCTCCATCGAGCACAAGATGGGTATTCAGGCTTCGGCCACGTGCGTGATGAACTTCGATGACGCGGTCGGCTACCTGATCGGCGAGCCCAACAAGGGGCTGGCGGCGATGTTCACCATGATGAACTACGAGCGTCTGGGTGTCGGCATTCAGGGGCTGGCGTCGGGCGTGCGCTCGTACCAGAACGCGGTTGAATACGCCCTCGACCGCCTGCAAAGCCGTGCGCCGACCGGTGCGCAGAACAAGGAAAAGGCCGCTGATCCGATCATCGTCCATCCTGACGTGCGGCGCATGCTGCTGACCATGAAGGCATTCAACGAGGGTGGCCGTGCGTTTTCCAGCTACGTCGCCCTGCAACTGGATATCGCCAAATTCAGCGAGAACGACACGGATCGCAAGCGCGCCGATGACCTGGTTGCCCTGTTGACCCCGGTCGCCAAGGCATTTCTCAGCGATGTCGGTCTGGAGACCACCGTGCATGGCCAGCAGATATTCGGCGGTCATGGCTACATTCGCGAGTGGGGCCAGGAACAATTGGTTCGTGACGTGCGCATTACCCAGATTTACGAAGGCACCAACGGTATTCAGGCGCTGGACCTGGTCGGCCGCAAGATCGTCGGTTCCGGTGGCGCGTTCTACCAGTTGTTTTCGGATGAGGTGCGCGAGTTCATCGCCGCTTCGGACAGTTCGCTTGGCGAGTTCACCCGTCCGCTGGCGTCAGCTCTGGACATGCTGGACGAGCTGACCAACTGGGTGCTGGACCGTTCGCGCAGCAACCCAAATGAGATCGGTGCGGCTTCTGTGGAGTATCTGCATCTGTTCGGTTACACGGCGTATGCCTACATGTGGGCGATGATGGCCAAGGCCGCCGTGGGCAAGGAAGCGCAGGAAGACTTCTATGCCAGCAAGCTGGGTACGGCGCGTTTCTACTTCGCCCGTCTGCTGCCGCGTATTCATTCGTTGAACGCATCGGTGCGTGCTGGCAGTGAGTCGTTGTTCCTGCTGGATGCCGAACAGTTTTAAAACAGTAGCAGCGTGTAAGCATTTGCTTACACGCCGTGCTGCCATTTGGCCTCTTCCTTTAATTCGGATCCAAAGTTACTCTAAATCCATGGACGTAGCGCAGGATGCGCAATCAAACATAACAGGGACACGTAAGGAAGCCTGCCAGGATGGTGGGACGAAAGGGATGTCAGGGAAACAGTCTGGAAAACCTCGCTTCGGCGGGGTTTTCTTTGTGCGCGTGTTTTATATCCCCCGCCCAGCGCCAGTGTTGATCGTTACCACTCTCTTCGCTCATCGTTATACACAAGTCCGCAAGACATGCAAAACAGGGGCCAAAACGAAAGTAACTGACTGAATGCATACCTCGTGGGAGGCGGTTTGCCGGCGATGGCGTCAGTTCAGTACTGATAGGTCGCTTCAGAAAAAGCATCGCCGGCAAGCCGCCTCCCACAGTCCGTGGTCGCAGCAAGACTCGGGTATAACGCTGAGTACAAGCATGGGCATGGGCATGGGCATGATCGGCGTGCTTGAGATTACGCTGATCGTTCCTACGCTCCGCGTGGGAATGCCGCTCAGGACGCTCCGCGTCCGCTCTCGAATGTGGCGCAGATGCGTGGACAAGCTCCAGCATTATCCACGTCATGCGCTCGGCTCAATGAATCCGCAATCTGTGCCATTTGTGACGCGGAGCCTCACGGGATGCATGCCCACGCGGAGTGAAGGCACGATCAGTGTTGAGGCGGATTTGTGTATAACGATGAGCGCGGAGCGATGGACACGATCGGTGTCAGGTTCTCGCGCAATTCACCCAACGATTTACCCCCAACAATACTGGCGCCGTGCCAGAGCGGGTTGAACCCTCATGGATGCCCAAGGTCGATTAGCTGTATGGCCAATCAGAGCCAATCACTCAGGAGCTTTCCATGGACATCATTCGTATCATCTTCGCCATTCTGCTGCCTCCGGTGGGCGTGTTCATGCAAGTGGGTCTGGGCGGCGCTTTCTGGCTCAATATCCTGCTGACCCTGTTCGGCTACATCCCGGGCATCATCCACGCGATCTACATCATCGTTTCGCGTAAGTAAGCAGTCAGCGCTTCAAGGTGCTGCGGTTGATCGTTCCCGGCGCGGGAACGATCATACGGCGCCGTCCAGAACATCCCGGTAAAAACGCCATTCCTTTTCCAGTGCATCTGCCAGGTTCGCCGCCTTGCGGAAGCCATGGTATTCGTCCGGGTAAAAGTGTCCTTCGGCCTTGATGCCCTTGTCCTGCAGAGCCTTGAGCATGTCGCGGGTCTGCGCCGGAACCACCACCGCGTCCAGTTCTCCTTGGAAAAAGATCACCGGTACGCTGATGCGGTCAGCGTGCAACAGCGGTGTTCTCGCCTCGTAGCGCTCAAGGTCTTTAACCGGGTCGCCGATGAGCCAATCCAGGTAATCCCCCTCGAACTTGTGGGTTGCCCTTGCCAGAGCAACCGGATCGCTGACGCCATACAGACTTGCGCCCGCACGAAAGACATCCTGAAACGCCAGTGCGCACAGCGTAGTGTAGCCACCGGCACTGCCGCCACGGATGAACGCCTGATTCGCGTCGATCAAGCCTCTGTCGGCCAGATGGGCAACGACTGCGCAGGCGTCCTCGACATCCGCCACGCCCCAGGTCAGGTGCAGGGCCTGGCGGTACTCACGACCATAGCTCGTGCTGCCACGGTAATTGAGGTCGGCGACGGCGAAGCCCCTGTGGGTCCAGTACTGGATACGTGGGTCGAGCACCGGATAGCACGCCGAGGTCGGGCCGCCGTGAATGAACACTACCAGCGGCGGCTTTTCTGCATCGGTCATGGCTGGGTAGAAGTATCCGTAAGCCTCGGCATCACCGCTCGGGTAGCACAAGGACTCTGGACGACTGATCTGCTCGGGCGGCAGCGGCGACGTCCCGCCG
Source organism: Pseudomonas sp. AC016 (assembly GCF_979253365.1). Classification (NCBI taxonomy): domain Bacteria; kingdom Pseudomonadati; phylum Pseudomonadota; class Gammaproteobacteria; order Pseudomonadales; family Pseudomonadaceae; genus Pseudomonas; species Pseudomonas sp. AC016. The sequence goes on along the minus strand of NZ_CEEDCC010000001.1, from coordinate 2,699,688 downwards.
GCCACAACCTGCACGCTTTTGTCGGCACGTGATATCGCCAGTACCGCCGCTGTGCTGACGGCCGACGCGGCGATGCAATAAATATATTCCTCATCCAGTGCCAGGCTGCGAAAGCGGCTGTAACCGGCGCTGAAGTCAGTCACCGAACCCTCGGTGTCGCTCAAGCCCAGAATGCCCGAGCCTTCCTGCGACCAGCAGGCGAGAAAACCATCGCTGAGCGGCAGCCACGTGCAACCGCCCAACTGCCAGGGTGCTGGCGAATGGTCCGCTGCCGCCGCTTTCAAGGGAACGAAGCCAGACGCGGACTCAGTCCACGGCTGCCAAAACGCGGCCCGGTCAGTCAGGCAGTACAAACGGCCCTGCGCATCGAAGCGTGGCTGCTGCAAGGATTCTTCTGCGTCATCGCCCGCGATGCACAGCGCATTACCCCAACTGCCGTCATCCTGCCTGGCTGCGCACATGAGGCGCGTGACGGTCCATGGCTGGTGTGGGCGCTGCCACTCAACCCAGGCCAATCGCCTGCCATCGGCGCTGACGACTGGCGAGGCGTAGAAGTCCGCGCCTTCCGCCAGCAATCGACGTTGCCCGTCAGCCAGATCGATGCTCACCAGCCGGTGGGTTTTATGGTCTTCTTCAACGGCAAGGATCTGGCCATTGGTATGGAATACACCGCCGTAGCGTTTATCGCCCTGGGTCAAGGACTCCGGCGTACTGCCGTCCAGTGGCTGGCGATAGAGCTGCTGATCGCGCTCGTTGACGAACACCACCGCGTCATCGGCCAGACAGAACGATCCTCCGCCGTACTCATATACCCGGCTGCGCACGCTGAAGCCGTCGGGCGTCAGGCAGCGGCTATCGCCCGCGTACCATTGCCAGATGCGGCAGGCGCCGTCTTCAGGGCGGAATTCATTCCAGAACAGGCCCGCCGAACTGACATCCAGTTCGGCGAAGTCCACGCCTGCAGCGACGGCCTGGGCTGCGGAAAGCGGCTCAGGACGATTTGGCGATGAGTCGTGAGTTTCGTTCATTGCGGAAGGCCAGCTCTTCAATGGTTTGGGTGGCAGTCTCGGATTCGTCGCGAGCCTGCGTGATCATTCCGTGGTGCTGGGACTTGCTGCACACCGGATCCGCATTGGCAGCGTCGCCGGTCAGCATGAAAGCCTGGCAGCGGCAGCCGCCGAAGTCCTTTTCCTTTTCGTCGCAGGACCGGCAGGGCTCTGGCATCCAGTCATAACCGCGAAAGCGGTTGAAGCCGAACGAGTCATACCAGATGTGCTGCATGCTGTGCTCGCGCACGTTGGGAAACTGGATAGGCATCTGACGCGCGCCGTGGCACGGCAGGGCGGTGCCGTCGGGCGTCACGGTCAGGAAGATACTGCCCCAGCCGTTCATGCAGGCCTTGGGGCGTTCTTCGTAATAATCGGGGGTGACGAAGATCAGCTTGCACGGATGATTTTCCGCTTCCAGCTGTTCACGGTATTGATTGGTGACAGCTTCGGCGCGCACCAGTTGATCCTTGGTCGGCAGCAGGCCGATGCGGTTCAGGTGCGCCCAGCCGTAGAATTGACAGGTCGCCAGCTCGACAAAATCCGCCTCAAGGGCCAGACAGAGTTCGATGATCTTGTCGATTTTGTCGATGTTATGCCGATGGGTCACGAAGTTCAGCACCATCGGGTAGCCGTGCTTCTTCACGGCACGGGCCATTTCCAGCTTCTGCGCGAAAGCTTTTTTCGAGCCGGCGAGCATGTTGTTCACTTGCTCGTCGCTGGCCTGAAAGCTGATCTGGATATGGTCCAGACCGGCTTCCTTGAACGCGATGATTTTCTCTTCGGTCAGGCCGATTCCAGAGGTGATCAGGTTGGTGTAGTAACCCAGACGTCGCGCTTCGGCGATCAGTTCGGCCAGGTCCTGACGCACCAGCGGTTCTCCGCCGGAAAAGCCGATTTGTGCCGCACCCATCTGCCGGGCTTCCTGCATCACTTTGAACCACTGCTCGGTGGTCAGCTCCTGACCCTGTTTTGCGAAGTCGAGCGGGTTCGAGCAATACGGGCATTGCAGCGGGCAGCGGTAGGTCAGTTCGGCCAGCAACCACAGCGGCAGGCCGGTTTCCGGCCTGGGCGGTATCAGTGGGCTGGAGGTTGCGAGTGTCATGTCAGTCAAGAGTGATCCAGTGTTTTTCCTGGGCGACCTTCATGAAGTCATCGACGTCCATGCCCAGCTCGGGAACGTTGGGGAATTTGTGTTCCAGTTCTTGAATGATGGCAGCGACCGTTCGCTGTCCATCGATCAGCCCGCCAATCCAGCCGGCACTTTCATTGAGCTTGATCATGCCTTCGGGGTACAGCAGCACATTGCCGTTCTGGGCAGGCTCGAACTGGAAGCGGTAGCCTTGACGCCACTTGGGGACCTTGTTGCGAAATGCCAGGCGTTCCGGGTTCGAATTGTCTTTGTGAGTATGAACGTTCATAGCGCGATTCCCTTATGCCAGACCCTCTGGTCTGTGACGCTGTGGTAGGGCGGGCGGTTCAATTCATACGCCATGGACATCGCATCAAGCATGCTCCACAGAATATCGAGCTTGAACTGCAGGATCTCCAGCATGCGCTGCTGGCCTTCATACGTAGTGTAGTGCTGCAGCGTGATCGCGAGACCGTGTTCCACATCGCGACGTGCCTGGCCCAGGCGGGTGCGGAAATACTCGTAGCCGGCCGGGTCGATCCACGGGTAATGCTGAGGCCAGCTGTCCAGGCGCGACTGATGTATCTGGGGCGCGAACAGCTCGGTCAGCGAGCTGCTGGCCGCTTCCTGCCAGTTGGCGCGGCGGGCGAAGTTCACGTAGGCATCGACGGCAAAACGCACGCCCGGCAGCACGAGCTCTTGCGAGCGCAGCTGATCCGGGTCCAGACCCACTGCCTGACCGAGTCGCAGCCAGGCTTCGATGCCGCCGTCTTCGCCGGGGGCGCCGTCATGGTCGAGCAGACGTTGAATCCACTCGCGACGAATCTCGCGGTCCGGGCAGTTGGCCAGAATCGCGGCGTCCTTGAGCGGAATGTTCACCTGATAGTAGAAACGGTTGGCGACCCAGCCCTGAATCTGCTCGCGAGTCGCGCGGCCTTCGTACATCGCCACATGATAGGGATGGTAGATGTGGTAGTACGCGCCCTTGGCCCGCAGGGCCTGCTCGAATTCGGCGGGGGACAGCGCAGTGGCTTCGCTCATGTCGGCTCCTAAAGCTCGATACTCATGCCATCGAAGGCAACTTCGACGTTGCGGCGGACCAACTCGGCGCGCTCGGGAGAGTCTTCGTCGAGGATCGGGTTGGTGTTGTTGATGTGGATAAGCACCTTACGCTGGGTCGGGAAACCTTCCAGCACTTCAAGCATGCCGCCGGGACCGTTCTGGGCCAGATGGCCCATTTCCCGGCCGGTGCGAGTGCCCACGCCACGGCGCTGCATCTCGTCGTCGTCCCACATCGTGCCGTCGACCAGCAGGCAGTCGGCGTCGCGCATCTTCTCGGCCAGTGCTTCATCGACCTTGCCCAGGCCCGGTGCATAGAACAGCTTGCCGCCGGTGCGGGTGTCTTCCACCAGCAAACCGATGTTGTCGCCCGGGTGCGGGTCGAAACGGTGCGGCGAGTAGGGCGGAGCGGCGCTGCGCAGCGGGAATGGCGTGAAGCGCAGGTTCGGACAGGCCGGGATCACGAAGCTGCCCTGCAGCTCGATGCGGTTCCAGTCCAAACCACCGTTCCAGTGCTTGAGCATTTCAAACAGTGGAAAGCCGGTGCTGAGGTCTTCGTGAACCATGTCGGTACACCACACCTGATGCGGGCAGCCTTCGCGCAGGCTCAACAGGCCCGTGGTATGGTCGATCTGGCTGTCCATCAACACGATGGCGCTGATCCCGGTGTCACGCAGCGCGCGGCCCGGTTGCATCGGTGCGAAGCTTTGCAGTTGAGCGCGAATATCCGGCGAAGCGTTGCACAGCACCCAGTTCACGCCATCGTCGGACAGCGCGATGGACGACTGAGTACGCGCCTGCGCCCGCAGGCTGCCGTCGCGAAACCCTGCGCAGTTGACGCAGTTGCAATTCCACTGGGGAAAACCACCACCGGCAGCGGAACCTAGAATCTGGATGTACATGTCAGCTCCCTACCACATGACCCGAAACAAAAAACAAAAGCAGCCCGACAATAAAAAAAGCCCCGGCGAACCGAGGCTTTACAGCGCACTGGAATCAGCGGCTTGCGAAGTACATGGTGACTTCGAAACCGATGCGCAAATCAGTGTAAGCAGGTTTAGTCCACGACATGGGAAAGCTCCTTCAGATAATGCTACGGTTGGTGACTACATCTTAGTGCACGGGTAACGCCATACGTTCAGATGCTTAGGGAGCTATCTTACTCAATTTAACAATCCCGGAGGGGCCAAATCTCTACGAAAGACCGTTACCGTTCAGGTAAAGATCCTTGCAGGCTGGGGCTGGCAGGCGATTGGCGAGGATGAGCCAGCCTGCGCTGGCGTTGCTCAACTGACGCGCGGCCGCGTTTAACGAGTGTGTATCCAGATTTGACAGAGCGACACGTACGCAATCCGTATGACTTTCGGCGTGCCCGGCGAGGTGTGCCTGCCAGCGCGCTTCGGCGGCCTGCTCGTGGGGCAGCGTCGACGGGTCCAGCTGCGCGCCCAACGCCTGACGTTGTTCAGGCAGATCGGTGTTGGCTATCAGTTCAGGCAGGGCATTCAAAAAGTCCTCGATATGCGCGACCAGCAGATCGACATCGCATACCGGTGACTGGACACCCAACAGCAGTCCGGTTGTTCCGTCGATCTGCCGGATGCCGCTGAAAACCGCGTAGCCCAGCTGCAACTCGACCCGCAGCCTTTGGTAGAAGGGCGCTTGAAGGAGGTGAGCAAGCATGCGCCACGCAGCCTCATCCTCAGCCGATGCGCTGGGTGCCGGGCAGAACAGCACGACTGCGCTTTCCGAAGACGGCGACGCTTGCGTTTGCCAGCGCTTGCCTGGCTGATTCGCCCTGGACGTTGGCAACTGTGCTTGCGGACTGCCTGGTGCGCTGGCCAGCGCTGCATTCACGCGAGTTTTGCAGCTGCCTGGCAGCTTTATGGCAAGGCTCCTCCAGCTTGACGCGGCCCAGACACCCTGCAGATCGCCGGTCTCTGGTCCTGCCGGTGTGTGTAAAAAGTGATCAGGCAGTTTTTTGAGCAACTGGCGAATCGGGATCAGCGTCGGTTCACTTGCCGCTTGTCCGTAGCGGGCCAGCGTTTCAGGGGCTGGATGCGTCAATCGATGCAAACAGTGTTCGATAACTGCAGCAAACGGCTCAGGAAGTCCGACCAGTCCAAGTTGCCAGTACGTGCCGTAAGCACTGAACGCCAGGGTCACGCCGGCCTGTCGGGCGTCTTCAATCAGGTCTTTCAGGCTGTCATTTAGCAGTTGCCAGAGCGCGGGCTGCGGGTGCTGCAATGTCCAGCGCAAGTATACGGCCGCTTCGATTGCGACAGGCTGGGCGTCTGGAACCGGCAGTAAAAACGGATTGGGTGCAGGCAGGTCCCAGACAATGTGTTCAGGCGTCGAGTTATCCACAGTCGGAAGATTGATCAGCGCCTCGGGGCCAAGCTGATCCAGCAACCTGCGCAACGCTTTGGCGCCTTGCTCGCTCAGCTCTGCCGGAAGATCGCGGCAATAGTGATGGGCCAGCGCCAAGGCGCCACAGGATTGCAGCTGACGTTGCTGAATACGCCGATATTCTTCTGTGAGCGAGGGCCAGTTCTGCTGGAAAAACGAAAGCCAATCGAGCAAAAGACACGCCGCCTCCGAAGGTGTGAGTGTGCTTGAGGCGCTTTTCTCGAATGTCACATCCAGCAGCAACTGCCCACCGAACTGATAGAGCGGCGCGGTTTTCAGCGAATCGATCAGACCGCGCCCGATCAACGTCGCCACCAGTCCGCCCGGCTTCGCAGCGTTCATCCAATGGCACAGGAATGCGGCGGCCTCATTAGCCTTTTCCGGCAAACCTTCGCAGGCGAATAACAGGTGCAGATGTCGGGACTCGGTATCCGGCGCATGTGCAGCGTTTTGAGCCAATGGCGGCGGAGCGTGCTGCTCAATGCGCTGGCCGCTGGCGAACAATGCTCCGTAGCGCGTTGCCAACCTTTCGAGTTCGGCCAGCGACTGCGGCCCGCTCAGGCACAGCGTCATCTGCCCGGCCTGATAAAAGCGCTGGTAGAAGTCATTCAGCGCCTGTTGAAAGGCGGGATTGGGCACCGACAGGCTGTAGCGGTTGCCTGCATGAAAACCGCGCAATGGATGCTGCGGGTTCACTGATGCCAGCAGATGGTTCTGCTGGCGTGACTTTGCATCACCCCGCCAGGCAATGAACTCGGCGTGCAGCACTTCGCGTTCACGCAATTGGTCCGAAACAGCCATGCGCGGATGAGCGAGCATGTCGCACAGCCGCTCCAGCCCGTCGGCAAAAACAGCGGGCGGCAGTTCGAAGAAGAAGTCGGTGGTGCGTTCGCGGGTGCTGGCGTTGATCTGACCGCCGTGACGTTGCACGAAGGTCATCAGGTTCTGTTCCTTGGCGAAACGCTCGGTGCCCAGAAAGAACAGGTGTTCCAGAAAATGCGCCAGCCCCGGCCACGCCTGCGGCACATCATGACTGCCCGCCGCGATCCGCAACGAAGCGGCGCAGCGCTTGAGCCGTGGCGCATGGCACAGCACCACGCTCAGGCCGTTGGTCAGGATGATGCGTTCGACGGCAGACGTGTGCGGGGAGGGCATGGCGGGTCGCAAGGGCTGGGGAAACAGAGCGTCATGCTAGCGGATAATCAGGCCGCTTCGCGAGGTACTGAGTGTCATGCACAGATCCGAACCCGATCGTGCCCATGCTCCGCGCTCATCGTTATACATAAGTCTGCTTCGACACTAATCGTACCCATCGCTCCGCGTGGGCATGCCTCCCGTGACGCTCCGCGTCACAAATGGCACAGCTTGCGGATTCAGTGAGCCGACGCATTACCTTTGTAACGACGAGCGCTGGAGCCTGGACGTGCAACCCACGACGCTCTGCGTCACATTCAAGAACGGACGCGGAGCGTCCTGAGAGGCGTTCCCACGCTGGAGCGTAGGAACGATCATCATGATCGAGGGTGCCTTACCGTGCCGAGTACAAATCCGGCCTGCGATCCTTGAAGTAGTCATTTACCACTCTGGCCTGCGTCAACTGCGCCCGGTCCAGCTCGGCGATCAGCAACGCCTCATCCTGCCCTGCCAACGCAGGCCGGCTGCCGTCCGGTGCGCAGACGCTGCTCAGGCCGCAATAGCGAATCTTGCTCTCACTGCCGCAGTAATTGGCGTACGCCACGTAACAATGATTTTCGAACGCTCGCGCCCGCACAGTCACGTCGCAGACGAAATCGAAGGGGGCCATGTTGGCGGTTGGCACCAGAATCAACTCGGCACCGGCAAGCGCCAGGCGACGGGTGTTTTCGGGAAACTCCACGTCGTAGCAGATCAGCATCCCGAGTCGCCAGCCATTCAGCTCGACCACCGGGCAAAGATCCTCGCCTGCGCTGAACATCAACTTGTCGAGATCGCTGAACAGGTGCGTCTTGCGGTAGTTGTCCACTCGGTCGCCCTGACTGTCGATCAACTGCACGGCGTTGTAGATACGCTGTTCGGCGCTGCGCTCCGGATAGCCGTACAGAATCGCAATCCCGTACTGCCGGGCAAACTCTGCAATACGCGTCGCGGCAGCTCCGTCCTGCGCTTGCGCCAGCTCGGCGCAGGCCTTTGCGCCGATGTTGTAGCCGGTCAGAAACATCTCCGGGCAGACCAGCACCTGCGCACCTTGCGCGGCGGCCGCTCGTGCCTGGTGTTCCAGTCGAGTCAGGTTGCCGCTGACGTCCAGCGGCAAGGGCTCGCATTGATACAACGCGACACGCATGAGGGTTTCCTTCTGTCAGTCGGCGAGCGCAATCGGGCCGATGTCATTGAACACATCGCCGGGTCCGGGGTTTTCGGCGTGAGTCTTGCCGCCAAAGTGATTCATGATGCCCCACACCGCATTCAGCGAAGTCTGCACCGCGCCTTCAACCCAGGCGGGCGTCCACGACACGTCATCACCGGCGATGAACATGCCGCGCTGTTCGGCGGGCATGTCCTGCTGCATGAAGTGCGCGTACATGCGCTGGTTATAGCGGTAATGGCCGGGCAGCGCACCCTTGAACGCGCCGAGGAAGTGCGGGTCGGCTTCCCACGAAACGGTGATCGGGTCGCCGATGATGCGCGCCGCGATGTCGACTTTCGGATAGATCTTCTTCAGGGCATCCAGTGCCAGCTTCACGCGTTTGTCGATGGGCTGCGGAAGCATTTTCAGCGCGTCGCTCATCCACGAATACGACAGGCAGATCACGCCGGGCTTGTCGTCGCCGTTGTCGAACAGGTAAGTGCCACGGGTCAGGCGATCCGTGAGGGTCATGCTCATCAGGTCGCGGCCGGTTTCCGGGTCCTTGTCTTTCCAGAACGGGCGGTCGACCATGACGAAAGTTTTCGACGACTGCATGTAGCGCGTGCGGTCCAGCGCCATCCACATCTTTTGCGAGAACAGCGTTTCCTCGCATTCGATCTGGGTGGTCAGCAACCAGCTTTGGCACGTGGTCAGCACGGCAGCGTACTGGCGGGTATCGCCCCAGTTGTCGGTAACGGTCAGGTTGCCGTCTTCGCTGCGGGCGATGCGCTTCACGCCGGGACGGGGTGCGCCACGATGCAGGGACGACAGGCTGGTGCCTTTGGGCCAGTGCTCGCAATGGTCGGGCACATGGCTCCACAGGCCGACCGGCACCTGCTGCACGCCGCCGACGATCAGATGCTGGTGTTCATCGCAGTTGGTCATGACCACGCGAAAGATTTCCAGCATCGAGTTGGGGAAGTCCGAGTCCCAGCCGCCGGTGCCGAAACCGACCTGGCCGAACACTTCGCGGTGGTAGAACGACAGTTTGGCGAACGCTTTGGACGTCGCGACGAAGTCATAGAACGTGCGGTCGTCCCACAGCGGGACGAGCTTGTTCCACAGCTCCTTGAGGCGCGGCACATCGCGGTCACGAATCGCCTGCTGAATGTCGGCAAACTGCGAGCCGCTTTCCAGCGCGTCGGCCCAGGCGTCGGCGACTTCCTGAAACAGCGCAGGCAAGTCCGACAGCATCTGTGCGTAATAGGTGGTGCCTTCCAGATCGATGACCGTACTGCCCGAGGCCGCCGTCAGCGGATTGGGGAAGGGTCTGGACTCAAGGCCCAGCTTGTCGACGTAATGAAAGAAGGCTGTCGATGACACCGGAAAGCGCATGCCACCCAGCTCGGCGACGATGCCCTTGGCACCTTCGAATTCCTGCGAGCGCAGCCGTCCGCCCATCTTGGACGCTTCGTAGACCACCGGTTTCAGGCCCATCTTCATCAGCTCGTAAGCCGCTACCAGCCCGGCGATACCGGCACCGATGATCGCCACTTCCGCGCCATGCTGTTCCTTGGGGATGCTGCCCAGACCTTTCGGGTGCTCGATCCACTCATCGAAGGCAAACGGAAAATCGGGACCAAACATAGTGATCGGCTTCTTGCCGTTGGCGGGGTGACGATTGTTTTTCATGACTGACCTTGGTGGGCAACGGCGAAAAACAACAGTCTAGATAAGCTCGCGCACGTTAATAAGACGCAAAGTGTCGTCGATATGATGTTTGTTTGTGCAAAGTGACGAAGCTGGACGTTGTTTTGAGTGGGCTTGTGTCATTTTGATCAGTATCAGACCGGTTGGCCCCGGTCGATCTTGCTGCTGAGGATGATCGAGGTGGTGGTCTTTTCCACGCCATCTACGCTGCCGATCAGGTCCAGCAGTTCGTCCAGCTGCTCGGGTGAGTCGGTGCGCAGCCAGGCCACGTAATCGAACTCGCCGCTGACCGCGCACAGCTGTTGCACCTGCGCCAGCGCACTCAGCCGACGCAGCACTTCCTTGCCCGAACGCGGTTGCACAGTGATGCCGACATACGCCTGCAAACCGCCATCGACCACCCGCTGGCCGAGACGCACGCCGTAGCCGGTGATCACTTTGGTACTCTCCAGCCGGGCCAGACGCGACGTGACCGTGGTCCGCGCAATGCCGAGCTGGCGGGCCAGCGTCGCGACACTTTCGCGGGCATTGATCTGCAGGGCTGCAATCAGCTTCCGGTCGATTTCGTCCAGTACTGGCGGGTTGGAAGTGGACACGGGACTCTCCATCAAAAACATAGGCTACTGACTAAACACTTTTTGCGGGAGGCCTCCCACAGCCGTAAGTTTGCAGTAAGTCAGCGCTGCATCAGAACTTCCAACGTCTGGCTGTCTTGGCCAGACGCGCCTGCAGACCGTCCAGGTTGTGCGCCAGTTGCTGAGTCATCAGTTGATAGCCCACCAACTCAGCGGGAACTTCGGGTTTCGCAGGATTCGCTTCCGAAGAGCGCGCCAGCCGGTCGGTCGCGCCGGTCTGTAGCGCTCGGGCCATGCCGATCAACTGACGACGGACCTGCCGGTACTCGGTATCCAGCGATGCCTTCAACGATTCTCCCGCTATCTGGTCCAGATTGGCCGGGCGAATGTTGGCGAGGATTTCCAGCGTGCTCAGGCACATGCGGAAGTGTCCCTGAATGGCGTCCAGCTCGACCATGGACATCTTCACTTCCTTGGACACCGACGGCAGCAGCGAGCGCAGTTGCAGCATCGTGACATTGAGCTTGGCGGTGAGCTTCAAATGCTCATCGGCCGTCACCGGCTGGCCCTGCACGATCCGTCCGTAAACCTTGGCGCAATCACGCAGACCGCTGGCCAGGTTGTAACGCCACGAAAACACAGCATACAGCGGCAAGGCAAAGGAGAACGCCAGCGCCAATGCGATACCGATCAGAATATCCACGGTGCGCCACAGCCCGTCGCTGATCGGGTTGTAGCCATGGCCCGCGACGATGAACAGCGTGATGGCCGACAACAGCGCGGTATAACCGCCCTTGCCGATAGCGTGATAGGCAAAGAAACCGCACAGCACCGACATGATCGCGTAAGTCAGCAGCGGTATTTCCAGATAACCCTGCTGCACCACAACCATCAGGCCCAGCCCCGCACCGATCAGCGTCCCGTAGGCGCGCTCGACCGATTTCTTGCCGATGTTGCCGTGGTGCTGCAGACCGCCAATCACGATCAGCATCGTTACCGACGCCCACTCGCCATGGGGCAGATTGAGCCCGGTGGTCAGCAGAATGGTCACCAGCAAACCCACCGAAATCCGCGCCGCGTGGATCAGTCGCGCATTTCGATAACGGCGGTACGGATCCAGCAAAGGACGCAGAACAGGGCGAAGCCAGGAAGGTATATAAGCAGAGCGCGAATTCGTCATGCGTTAAAAGACCGCGAGGGTAGGGAAGAAGTCCCTGATTGGATGGCGATGATTGCCAGTAAGCCACATTTAGCGCCAGACGGGGCTGGTTTGTTGAGGTCAGGCTGTTCCAGAAATATTATTCGCGCCGTTTGAGGTTCCGCATGTGCTTGCGATGAGTCGCAACGGACGCAGTGCGCAATCCGTTATCGCGATGACCCTTTGATCTGATAGTGCGTGCTGCGACCGCCGCCGGGCAGGCGGACGCTGTAGTCCTTCGCCAGCACCCGCTCGATACGCACCAGCGCACGCTCAACTCACTGTTTCGCTGGCAACCGCAAGCATGTTGCGCTGGGCCCTATCGACCAGATCATCGACCCACCGAGCGTCTTCCTGACTCACCAGGCCGTAGCGCTGCGGGTAGAAAAATTGCCAGTGATGGGCGATGTCGCTCAGATGGAGGGCTTCGTGCTGGCTCAGCCATAAACCGGACTGCACGACAGGCAGAGCAGTGCCCGAAAAGCGCTTGTTCAGACACAGATTGGTCTGGGGTGCGAAGGTCAATACGAGGTCTTGAGTGGGCTGTAGCTGAAGGTTTACAGCCGGTATGTCGGGCTTTTTCAAAAGATGCATGGTGCCCTGGATGGCATGCCGTACTACCAGCCATTGACCTGTGGTGTTTTTTGCCAAAAGCCACTGCGATATGCCGCTGTCGGGCACTGACTTGAGTTCGCCGTCGATCCAGCGGTGCATCGTGCTGGCGTCAGGGTCGTAACAGCTCGACCACAGGTTGATCGCCCAGGTCAGCGTATGCGTCTCAGTGTCCACCAGCCCCTCATCGGGCATGGTTTTCCAGTAACGCTCGGTCACGTCATGCCTGGCACGCAACGTGTTGTAGAGCGCCCAGCCGCCCATGAACAGCGGTGTGGCGGCGAGTGCCCACACGATGTAATCGTCGATGGCCTGATCAATATCAACGTGCGACGCAAACAGGCTTGCGTAAACCATCAGGCTCAACAGAAACAAGAGGCACGGCAGCACGCTGCCAAATATGACGGGCACGAGCAGGATCTGCAGCCAGCTGGAAAGGCGTGAACCCGCATGGAGGCGCGCCTCTGCCAGTTCCTGATCACTCATTGCCGACTGCTTGCGCTGCTTGAGTCTGGGGTCGGGCGTGTGAAAGCGTTTATTGAGCGTGTAACTGTCTTCTGCCATGCCGACTGAAGCTCCTGGCGTCGGGGTTTACTTCAGAAATCGTGAGTGTTCCGTCGCTAGCGCGCGGTTTCATGATGCGTGCATGTCGGCAACCGAGGGCACGTTGCGCTGCGCTCTTTCGACCAGCACATCGACCCATAGGCCATCTTCCTCACTCACCAGGCAATGACGCTGCGGATAAAAAAAATCATAGTGATTGGCAATTTTGCTTAGATAAAGCCATTCCTGTTCGCGCAACCACACGCCGGACTGCGCGACAGGCAAGTTCTTGCCGCTGAAGCGCTTGCCCAGACAAATATTGGTCTGGGGCGCGAAGGCGAGTGCGAGGTTTTGAGTGGGCTGTAGATGAAGTTCGACAGGGGGAACCTCGGGTTTTCCCTTTAGCATTTCGCCCTTCATGTCGTGTCGCAGTATCAACCACTGGCCCGTGGTGGTTTTTGCCAGCAACCATTGCGACACACCGGTGTAGTGCACCGTGGTGAGTTCGCCGTTGACCCATTCATACACCACGCAGGACTCGTAATCGATATTCGCCGACCACAGGTTGATCGCTGAGACCAGCGTATGCGATTCCAGGTCGACCAATCCTTGATCGGGCATGGTTTTCCAATAACGCGCCTTCACGCCGTATTGGATGTGGACAATGCCGTAAATCGCCCAGCAAGCCAGAACGACCCCGGCAACGTCCAAAATCCAGATCCTCTCGTGATCGGGCAACGGCCTGTCATCCGTGGACATCAGGAGAGCAGCGAGATCAGCAGGCATCAAGAGCAGGGCCGCGAGGAGTAAAAGGAACACGAACATAATCAGTATCCCGGTGGTACTGACCTGCTGCGTGTAGCCGTGCACCACGGCCCGTTCATCAGCAGTCATCGCCGACTGCTCGCGATGGCCGAGCCTTGTGTCTGGCTTGTAGAAGCGGCTATAACGCGCGTTATCGCTTTCTGCCATGCGTACTGAGCCTCCTGAAGACATCGCCTGCCAGCCGAAGAGTTCGGCTGGCTTCACGGCGCGGTTCACTAAACGGCGAGAAGCCTGAGTTCAACGCGCGATTCATGACGCATGCGTGTCGGCAACCGGCTGTACAGTGTATTGTGTTCTTTGGACCAGACCATCGAGCCATCGGGCGTCCTCCTGGCTCACCACGCCGTAACGCTGCGGGTGAAAAAACTCCCGGTGATGGGCGATGTCACTCAGGTATTTTTCTTCCTGGCGAGTCAACCAGACGTCGGACTGCACAACAGGCAAGGCGCTGCCTGAAAACCGCTTGCCCAGGCAGATATTGGTCTGTGGTGCGAAAGCCAACACAAGCTCGCGCGTGGGATGGAGCTGAATGTCGGCAGCGGGCACCTGGGGTTCTCCCGCCAGGATTTCGCCCTGCACAGTGTGTCGTAGCACCAGCCACTGGCCTGTGGTGGTTTTTGCCAGCAGCCACTGTGACGCGTCGCTGTAGCGTGTCACCTGGCGCTCGCCCTCCCACTCATGCACGTCGTTGTAATCAATATCGAAACACTGTGACCAGAGGTTGATCGCCGATACCAGCGTGTGCGCTTCGGTGTCCACTCGCCCCAGGTCGGGCATGGTTTTCCAGTAGCACAAGGTAGCGTCGTACTGTGCACGCACGATGTTGTAAAGGGACCAGCCAACCACGAGGAGCGCACTGGCAGTCAACATCCAGCTTCGGTACTCATACAGTGCTCCATCGACATCAAAGCGTTGGGCAAACCCGCTTTTATAGAGATACAGGCCCACCAGGGAAAGGGCCGGTGGCAGGGTAGCGCCGAACAGAAAGGGCACGAACAGAAGGGTCAGCCAGCCAGGGCCTTGCATAAACGCATGACGGCGCGCCTCGACCAATTCGTCAGCGGTCATTGCCGACTGCTCGCGATGGCTGAGTCTTGGGTCGGGTGTGTGGAAGTGGATGTAGCGCGCGACAACGTCTTCTGCCATGTCGACTGAAGCTCCTTGAGACATCACCTGCCAGCCAATACGTTCGGCCCTGAGTCAGGCGGCTCGGTGCGCCATTTCGACAGCTTCCAGGCGATGTTTCAAGGGGCGGGCCTGACTGTTTTCGAGCTGACGTCGAAAGCGGTGGCGCGGGGTGTCACGCAGCCCGAATGGGACGCCCGGCTTCATGCGTGAGCTTATCCCGTTGCTTGTATCGCGAGCTCTTCTGGATTTCCGGGGGCCTGCAATGTCGGCGTCGCGCCCCCTTGTTTCTGCGCGACAGGCAACTCGCACGACTCGCCACGGCCTATGGGGAAATAATGAAAGCCGCTTTTTGACAGGCGTTCGATGTCGTATAGGTTGCGCCCGTCGAAAATCACCGGAGCGCCGAGCCGCTGCTGAATCTGTTCGAAGTCGGGTGCCTTGAACTGCTGCCATTCGGTGCAGATGATCAGCGCATCGGCGTCATTGAGGGCCGCCTCCGGTGTGCCCATCAGCGACAGGTCCTTGCGATAGCCATAAATGCGCTGAGCTTCCTGCATGGCTTCAGGATCGAACGCTCGCACGCTTGCACCCGCGGCCCATAGGGCTTCCATCAGTGTTCTGCTGGGCGCGTCGCGCATGTCGTCAGTGTTGGGCTTGAACGCCAGGCCCCACAAGGCAAAGGTCTTGCCGCGCACATCTCCCCGGTAGAAGGCATTGATCCGCTCGAACAGCTTGTTCTTCTGCCGCTCATTGATGGCTTCGACCACGCAGAGCAGGTCGTTGGAGCAATTCGCTTCGCGGGCGCTGTGTATCAGTGCGCGGATGTCTTTGCCGAAGCACGAACCGCCATAGCCGCAGCCGGGGTAGATAAAGTCGTAACCAATGCGTGAGTCGGCCCCGATCCCCAGCCGCACCGCTTCGACGTCCGCGCCCAGATGCTCGGCCAGTTCAGCAATCTGGTTGATGAAGCTGATCTTGGTCGCCAGCATGCAGTTGGCCGCGTATTTGGTGAGTTCGGCGCTGCGCAGGTCCATGAACATGATGCGGTCATGATTGCGGTTGAACGGTGCATACAGCTCGCGCATGACCTTTCTGACCGCTTCGCTTTCGCAGCCGATGACGATACGGTCCGGACGGCGGCAATCCTTCACCGCAGAGCCTTCCTTGAGAAATTCGGGGTTGGAAACGATATCGAACTGCAGCAGGCGTCCGGCCTGACGCAAGGCCTTGTCGATGTGCGCTCGCAGCGCATCGCCACTGCCCACCGGTACCGTGGATTTTTCCACGATGATCAGCGGCTTGCTGCGGTGCCGGGCAATGCTGTCGCCCACTGCAAAAAAGTTGTGCAGGTTGGCCGATCCGTCTTCGCAAGAAGGGGTATCGACAGCGATGAACAATACGTCGGCATGCTCGACCGCCGCTTGCTCGTCGCTGGTGAAATTCAGGCGCTTGTGGTCAAGGTTTTCGCGCACCAGGTTGGACAGCCCCGGCTCATAGATGTGCACCTGACCCTGCCTGAGCTGGTCGATCTTGGCCTGATCGATGTCCATGCACAGAACGTCATGACCGACCTCGGCAAGCACCGCTGCCTGCACCAGTCCCACATAGCCGCTACCGAATACACTGATTTTCATGAAAGTGACCCTGAAGAGTTTGCGGGAAAATGCGCCGACGATGGCTGTGCGGAATGTCTGTCGTAGCCAAGGTTACACCGGTAGTTTTCGATCGTGTGACGGTCTCGTGAACAGGTTGCGTCCCGGGACAGGCGGAGCCCGTCGATTCCGGACCGATTGGCCGCTCGCGCAACAGGGCTCTCGCATCCTGGCACTGAGGTGTTATTTTGAGCGACTGCCTTATCAGACGATCAGGTATTCAACGCCTTGTTTTCTTTACCACCCTCTGCAAAGGAGTGCTTCTGCCCATGAACCTTTCACTCAAGCATCTGGCCGCTACGACCCTGATGCTCGCCAGCCTCTCAGCGTTCACACCCGCGGCGCTGGCCGCTATCACACCGCAACAGAGCGCTGCCATTCTCAAGTCGTTCAGTGATGCATCGGTCAAGGACTTCAGGCAGTTCCTGGGCAGTCTTGCAAAGAGCGACATCGCCAAATCCGACAACCTCGGTCCGGCCATCAGCGCCTTCCTGGACAACAAAACCCTGACAGCCGAACAGCAAAACGAAATCCATCGGCTGTTGGGTATTTACGCCCGCGTGAAATACGGCAGCGCAGCGAATGAAACCTTGCGTGAACTGGTCGCCATTCCGACCTTCGCGGTGGAAGGCGTCGCCCAGCACGACAACCCCGAGTTCATCAAGATCGCCGAGAAGCTCAAGACGCTCGCCGAGTCGTTCAACCTCACCTTCCGCAACATCGACAATCGAGTCTACGAAGTGTCTCTTGAGGGGGCAGGTGATGAAGTGGTCGGCATTCATGCCCATGCCGATGTCGTGCCTGTCACGCCGGCAAACTGGGTACTGCCAGACGGCACCAAACTGGACCCTTTCAAGGTCACGCTGATTGGCGACCGCATGTACGGTCGTGGTACCGAGGATGACAAGAACGGCATCGTGGTTGCGATGTACGCCATGAAAGTCATCAAGGAAGAAAAGCTGCCGCTGGCTCGAAACTTCAAACTGCTGATCGACACCACCGAAGAGACCTCCGGCGACGCGATTCCGTACTACTTCGAGCGCAACCCGACGCCGAACTACAACCTGGCGCTGGACGGCGGCTACCCGGTGGTGATCGCCGAGAAAGGTTACGGCACGGTGATGGCGAATTTCCCTGTGCGTAAGGGTGAGGGCAAGGGCGCCGAAATCACCTCCTTGACCGGCGGCGCGGCGACCAATCAGATTCCATCGAAATCGGTCGCCACGCTGGTGACGGACAAACCCGCAGAACTGGCCGCTGAGCTGCAAAAGGCGGGTGCCGAGTACGCGAAGCGCAACGGTGGCGACTTCAAGGTGGACGCGGCGGTCGAGGGCAAGGACGTTAAGCTGACCGTAACCGGCGTATCGGCCCACTCGTCCGATCCTGCATCGGGCGTCAACCCGGTGGCCCGAATGCTCGACTTCATCAACAGCCTCGACGGCAAGGTTGAGTTGAAACACAACCACATCACCGACGCGGCCCAATACGCGGCTGACAACTGGGGTCTGGATTATCTGGGCAGCAAACTGGGTGTCGGTTTCTCGGACGAGTTCATGGGCCCGCTGACCGCTTCCCTGACCTTCGTGGGGATGGATGCGAAGACCTTCAAACTGGCGGTGAACCTGCGAGTGCCGAAAGGCAAATCACCCGAGAAGCTCAAGGCCGAGATCGCCGAAAAGCTGACGGCATGGAGCAAGCAGAGCAAGATTGCGCCTGCATTCGATTACTCCGTCGCCGAGCCGATGTACCGCAACCCTGAGGGTGAGTGGGTCAAGGCTCTGCTGGCCGTCTCTACTGAAAACCTGGGCATGCCTCACACGTTCGGCACCTCGGCGGGCGCCACCTCGGTCCACAACCTGCCCAATGGCGTGCAGTTCGGCTTGGCCATGCCCGAAGCCAAATACACCGGACACACCGACAGCGAGTTCAAGACCACCGAGCAGTTTCTGCTCGACCTGCAGATCGTGACGGAAATGATGGGGCGTATCGGGCAATTGCCGAAGCTTTGATCTGAAGGCCTGATCCGGCGTGAACAGGGCGCTCTGCAACGCATTCAAGAGCGGACGCGGAGCGTCCTGGGAGGCATTCCCACGCAGAGCGCTCATCGTTATACACAAGTCCGCTCCAACACTGATCGTGCCCATCGCTCCGCGTGGGCATGCCGCCCGTGACGCTCCGCGTCACAAATGGCACAGACTGTGGATTCAGTGAGCCAAGCGCATGACGTGGATGACGCTGGAGCTTGTCCACGCATCTGCGCCACATTCGAGAGCGGACGCGGAGCGTCCTGAGCGGCATTCCCACGCGGAGCGTAGGAACGATCAGCGTGATCTCAAGCACGCCGATCATGCCCACGCCTGTGCTCAGCGTTATACCCGAGTCTTGCTGCGACCACGGGGTATGCATTCAGTCAGTCACTTTTGTTTTGGCCCCCGTTTTGCGCGTCTTCCGGACTTGTGTATAACGATGAGCGCAGAGCGTAGGAACGATCATCACTCGACACCGATCGTGCCCATCGCTCCGCGTCCCATTGGTCGCCACGCACTGATTGACGCCTCATACCCTGCCCGGCATATTAGCGCTCGTTTGTGATCGTTAATGCTCGTTTATGCAGGTTCAGATTGTCATGACTCCTACCCACGAAACCTTCCCCGGCGAACGCCAGCAGTTGATCAGTGAACGCCTGGCCCGGTACGGCCGGGTGATTGCGGCTGATCTGGCCAGCGAATTCAATGTTTCTGAACACTCGATCCGCCGCGATCTCAGTGCCCTGGCCGCCTCGGGTGTATGCAAGCGCGTCTACGGTGGTGCGATTCTGTTGCGCACCGCTGAAGGCCCCATGGCCGCACGCGTACAACAGGACACCACACGCAAGGACAGCCTCGGACAGGCCGCAGCATCTTTGCTGAGCGACGGGCAACACGTCTTTATCGACGCCGGTTCCACCAACTTCGCCATCGCCAGCGCTATCGACCCCCGGCTTCACCTGACCCTCACCACCAACTCACCGTTGATTGCCGTGCAGCTGATGACACTGCCCAACGCCGAAGTGATTCTGCTGGGTGGGCGTCTGAATCCGACGGCGGGAGGTGTGATCGGTCTGACGGCGGTCCAGCAACTGCGTCAGTTCAGCTTCGACCTGTGCTTTCTCGGGGCCTGCGCGCTGGATCCGGACAACGGCGTCACCGCATTCGGGCTGGAAGACGCCGAGTTCAAGCGCGCCGTCGTCGCAGCGAGCGGCCAGATTGTGGTGGCCGTGACCAACGAAAAGCTGTCCAGCGTCGCTCATTACCAGGTGGCCCAGTGCGAAGACGTGTCGGTGCTGGTGGTCGAGCAGGATGCGCCACGCGAGCGGCTCGATCCGTTTCTGGGCAGGATTGCCAATGTCGTGACCGCAGCCTGAGCGGAAAACTCACGTATGTCGCGCTTGCCCATTGTCTGGCGCGCCATTTACGTCTAGTTTGCTCCCTATTTAGTATGACTATTAATCGCACCCTCTAATAAGTACAAGAATCAGGAGTCACCGATGCAACCCATTCGTCTCGGTCTGGTGGGCTACGGCAAGATCGCTCAGGACCAGCATGTTCCCGCGATTCTCGCCAATCCCGCCTTCACGCTGGTGTCCGTCGCCACTCAGGGTCAGCCTTGTGCGGGCGTGCAGAACTTCAAGTCCCTGACCGAGCTGCTCGAAAACGGGCCGCAGGTCGATGCCATCGCGTTCTGCACACCTCCTCAAGGTCGATTCGCCTTGGTGCAGCAAGCCATTGCCGCTGGCAAACACGTGCTGGTCGAAAAACCGCCGTGCGCCACGTTGGGCGAAGCCATGGAGCTGGTGAATCAGGTACACGAACAGGGCGTCACCGGCCTGTTCGCCTGGCATTCGCGTTACGCACCCGGCATCGAAGCCGCCCGCGACTGGCTCGCGACGCGCACTCTGGAAAGCGTGAAAATCGAGTGGAAGGAAGACGTCCGCAAATGGCACCCCGGCCAGACCTGGATCTGGCAGCCCGGCGGTCTTGGCGTTTTCGATCCGGGCATCAATGCCCTGTCGATCGTGACCCACCTGCTACCGCTGCAACTGTTCGTTGAGTCTGCCGAACTGCGCGTCCCCGACAACTGCCAGTCGCCCATCGCCGCTGACATCAAAATGTCCGACGCCCGCCACCTCGACCTTCGCGCCGAATTCGACTTCGATCACGGTCAGAACGAACTGTGGAGCATCGAAATCCGCTGCGCAGAAGGCGTCCTGCGGCTGGATAACGGCGGCGCACTGTTGAGCATCGATGGCGTGCGTCAGACCGTGTCGGAAGAAGGCGAGTACACCGTGGTCTACCGGCATTTTCAGCAGTTGATTGGCGACAGGAAGAGCGACCTGGACCTGCAGCCGTTGCGGCTGGTGGCGGACAGCTTTTTCGTGGGCAGTCGGGTGCTGGTTGCGCCGTTTTACGATTGATGGTCGGGGCGTTCTTCGTGTTCTGAAGTCATCTTCAGAGACGGCGTGGTGTCTTGCTGCAAGCCGCCTCCCACGGTCCGGTGTTTGCCGCGCGACAGCGCTATGTCGAAGATGCAGAAGCCGGGTCCGTTCAGCAGGTTCGGTTTCCTGACGCCCGGCCCTATCGGTGCAATATCGCCTGATGGATTTCCTGCAACGGCATGATGCGTTGCGCGGCGTTGAGTTTGATGGCTTCCTTGGGCATGCCGAACACCACGCAGCTTGCTTCGTCCTGAGCGACGGTCGAGCTGCCAGCATCAAGCATTTCCTTGAGGCCGCGTGCGCCGTCGTCGCCCATGCCGGTCATGATGATTCCGGTGGCGTTCTTGCCCGCGAACTTGGCCACTGAACGAAACAGCACATCCACCGAAGGCCGATGCCGGTTGACCAGCGGCCCGTCGATCACCTGAGCGTGATAGTAGGCGCCGCTGCGGGTCACCATCATGTGCTTGCCGCCGGGAGCGATCAGCGCAAGACCGGGCAGGATGCGGTCGTTGTTCTTTGCCTCGCGTACTTCTATCTGGCACAGGTCGTTGAGGCGGGCTGCGAACGAGGCGGTGAATTTCTCCGGCATGTGCTGCACGATGACCATGCCGGGACACACCCGTGGCAAGGACGTCAGCACAGCCTCCAGCGCCTGGGTTCCCCCGGTCGAGGTGCCGATAGCGACAATCCGTTCGGTCGTCTGGGCCATGGCGTGGCCGTTGGCAGCGGGCAGGATGGCATCTGCGGTGAGCTTGCTGGCGGGCGCCAGGACCGGAACCGCAGCGCGCTTTCCCAGATTCCTGACATTGGAGTTGGCTGCCGCACGAATCGCTGTCACCAATTCTGCTGCCGACTCGATCAGGAAGTTCTTCAGGCCCGTGGTGGGTTTGGTGATGATTTCCACCGCTCCGGCGGACAAGGCCTGCAGCGAGGTCTCTGCGCCTTTCTGCGTCAGCGACGAGCAGATCACCACCGGCGTCGGCCGCTCGCTCATGATCTTCTTGAGAAAGGTGATGCCGTCCATGCGAGGCATCTCCACGTCCAGCACGATAACGTCCGGCCATTCCCGTGCCAGCTTGTCCATTGCGAAAATCGGGTCCGAAGCGGCGCCCATCACATGCATGTCGGGCGTGTCGTTGAGGATCGCCAGCAGTACCTGACGAACCACGGCCGAATCATCGACCAGCAGTACGCTGATTTTTTTGGTTGGCATCGTTATCGATGGTCCCTGTTGGTGTGTGCCGGACCCAGACGTTGCCGTTCCAAAGGTCGAAGATGATATTGCGGTAGCCGGTGCTGCCCATGTCCTGCGCCATCAGGTGCAAATGGTGCTGCTCGGCGAGCATCAGGGCGGCACGTATGTTTAGGCTGGCGACGTCATGTGCATGCAGATCATGACGGTGACAGGGGAACATTTCGCCGCCGCCGAACAGCTTGACCTGATAGTCCTCAGGCCGGGTGTCGTTGATGCGGGCATGACGGATGAGCATCTCAAGGGCTTCATCGGCGTACTTGCCGTCCAGTGGCTGGCCTCTGCGGATACGTCCCGGAAGCATGAAGTGGCACATGCCGCCGATATGCCGTAACGGATGCCAGAAGGTGATGGCCACGCATGACCCGAGCAGGGTGCGAAGGCGGGTAGGGCGGGTCGCAAAGCTCACTTCACCAGGAGCCAGCACCACTTCGGCCGCGCCGACAGGCTTTTTCATGGTTTGCGGTAAATCGAGGGGGCGACGAGCTTCAGGGTGTCGTTTACACCGTTGAGGCTTTCCGAATGGCTGATGATGAAGAAACCGCCCGGCTTGAGACGTGGCAGCAGGCGCGCGACCACCTTGCTCTTGGTTTCCTGATCGAAATAGATCATCACGTTGCGCAGGAAGATCACGTCGAACTCGCCCAGATCGGGCAAGGTTTCATTGAGGTTCACCTGAACGAAATTGACCCGGTTGCGCAGCGACTTTTCGATCAGAAAGGTGCCGTCCTGACGGCCAGTGCCCTTCAGGCAATACTTGACCAGCAACGGCTGTGGGAGGGTGCCTGCGCGTTCCATGGGGTAATGGCCGGTGCGTGCCTTGGCCAGCACCTGGGTGCTGATGTCCGAGCCGATCACTTCCCAGGGCGTAGTCCCCAGACCTTCGGCCAGGGTCATCGCCAGGCTATAGGGCTCTTCTCCGGACGAACTGGCAGCGCTCCACAGCCTGAACGTCTTGCCCGGTGTCGCCTTGGGCAACACGTGCTGGCGCAGAAAATCGAAGTGCTTGGGCTCGCGGAAGAAGTACGTCTCGTTGGTGGTCAGCAGGTCCAGCGCGACCTGCAGTTCACCGTGGCGCTGGTCCGTCATGATCAGCTTGAAGTAGTCGCCATAGCTTTTCAGTTCATAGTGCTTGAGGCGCTTGAACAGGCGGCCGGCTACCAGCGCCTTCTTGGCCGGCGACAGATTGATACCCGCTGCGCGATACAGCCAGGATTGGAACTGGCCGAATTCGCGGTCGTTGAGTGCGGCTGTGTCTGGCATATGCGGATCTCAGTGCGCGTCGAAATCGAGAGCGGGTGTCTGACCGGCTTCGGCCAGGCTCGACATCTCGTCGATGGACAGCACGCGTTCGACTTCCAGCACGATGACGAATTTGCCCTCGACCTTGGCCATGCCGCTGATGAAGTCGGCACGAATGCGTGCGCCGAAATTCGGCGGCGGCTCGATCTGCGAGGCGGGAATTTCCAGCACTGCCGAGACCGTATCGACCAGCAGGCCGATGTCCTGCGGCTGACCGTCTTCGGTGCTGGCTTCAATGATGATCACGCAGCTGCGTCGCGTGGTTTCCGAGTTTTGCCGACCGAACCGCGCCGACAGATCGACCACCGGTACGACGGCGCCGCGCAGGTTGATCACGCCGCGCACGAACGAGGGCATCATCGGCACCACGGTCAGGCTGCCGTACTCGATGATTTCCTTGATGCCCAGAATGCCGATGGCGAACATCTCGCCACCGAGCATGAACGTCAGGTACTGCGCCTCTTCTTCCACTGCGGCTGCGGTCTGGTGTGTCTTGGCCAGTGCGCCCATGTCGTTCTCCCTGTGTGACCTGTATCCGGTCTGCGATCAGAAACGGGTGAATTCCGATTCATCCGGCGCGCTGGCCATGTTGTAGGCAAACGCCTTTTTAGGGGCGGGCTTGACCGGTCGCGACGGCTGGCGAGGCGGGGCACTGCTGGAGGTGTCAACGCTCAAGTCGTTCACGGCCGTTCTGGATGCCGAACTCAGGACGAAGAAACTCATGGCCTGCTGCAGTTGTTCGGCCTGGCTGCTCATCTCTTCGGCTGTGGCCGCCAGCTCTTCGCTGCTCGACGCGTTCTGCTGCGTTACCTGGTTGAGCTGGGTCATGGCGGTGTTGATCTGCGCCACGCCTGCGGCCTGCTCTTCGGACGCAGCACTGATCTCTTGCACCAGATCCGAGGTCTTGTTGATCGACGGCACCATCTCATCCAGCAACTTGCCGGCCTTTTCGGCCATGTCCACGCTGCTCGAAGACAGCTCGCCGATTTCCTGAGCTGCCACCTGGCTACGCTCAGCCAGCTTGCGCACTTCGGCGGCAACCACGGCGAAGCCCTTGCCGTGCTCACCCGCACGGGCGGCTTCGATGGCGGCGTTGAGGGCCAGCAGGTTGGTCTGGTAGGCGATGTCGTCAATGATGCTGATGCGTTGGGCGATTTTCTTCATCGCCACCACGGTCTGCTGCACCGAGTCGCCACCTTCTGTGGCTTCCTTGGCAGCCTTGCTGGCCATGCCGTCAGTGACCTTGGCGTTCTCGGTGTTCTGGTTGATGCTGGCACTCATCTGTTCGACCGAAGCGCTGGTCTCTTCAACGCTGGCGGCCTGCTCGCTGGTGGCCTGACTCATGGACTGAGCCGTGGCGCTGACCTCTTCCGAGGCGCTGGCCAGATTATCGGCCGCGTTGCGCACTTCGCCGATGATGTGCGACAGCTTGCCGACCATGTTGCGCATGGCGTTGAGCACCATACCGGTTTCGTCTTTCGAGCCTTCCGCTATCTGCGCGCTCAGGTTGCCTTCAGCCAATTGCTCGGCGGCGATGGCAGCGTCCTTGAGCGGGCGGGAAATGATCCGTGCGATGAACAGCGCCAGGCCCAGCCCGATCAGCAGCGCAGCGACCAGCACCGCAATGATCGAGATGCGCGCATTTTCATACAGGGCTGCGCCTTTCTCGCTGGCCGTGGTTGCGCCTGCATCGTTGAGTTCGACCATTTTCTGCAGCTGGTTGGTCGCTTCATCGAAGTGCAGCTTGGATTCGCCCTTCAACAACGTACGAGCCTGGTTCTCAAGACCCTGGCGTGACAGGTCGAACAGCTCTTTGCTGACCACCAGGTACGCTGCCCATGCGGTGGTCACGGTGTTGAACAACTGACGATCCGTGTCGTTGGACAGCAGGTGTTCATAGGTGGCCAGGCGCGTTTCGAATTGCTTGCGCGCCTCGACAGCCTCCTGTTCCATCTGGGTCTTTTCCTGCGCCGTATCGGCAGCGATGTGCCGGTTTTCCTTGAGGCGGTAAGTGGCGGCAAAGAAACGCATGCCTGAAGCGGCACGCATGGACGGCATCCAGTTTTCCTTCATGTCCTGAGCAGTCTGGTTGACCTGCCCGAGCTGAATGATGGCGAACACGCCCATGGCCGCCGTCAGCGCCAGCACGACCAGGAAGGAGGTGATCAACTTGGTGGATATCTTCAGATCGTAAAACCATTTCATCGGGGTTACCTCCATGGAAATGCAGGCGCGTCAGCGGGCCGCAGCCGACAGCGAATAAGGGGTTTGAGTCGAGCGGGCTTCCAGCTGGACGATCTGGTTGAGCAGCGCCGGTATGTCGAGAATCAGTGCCACCGCGCCGCTGCCCAGAATGGTCGAGCCGCTGATGCCACGCAGGCCGCCGAACAGTTTGCCGAGCGGCTTGATTACGGTCTGGAACTCGCCGAGCAGGTCGTCCACCACCAGCCCGGCCTTGTGCTCTGCGTAACGCACGACCACCACGTTCTGGCGCCGCGCGACGGGACCTTCATGGTTGAAGTGGTCACGCAGGTACACCAGCGGCAGCACCTCGCCGCGCAGGTCCAGATAGCCGTTGTCGCGGCTGGACTGACGGTCCTGTTCGTCGAGCTCGATGCATTCCTGAACCATGTCCAGAGGGATGACATAGGTCGATTGATCGATGCCGACCAGAAAGCCGTTGATGATCGCCAGTGTCAGCGGCAGGCGGATCCGCACGACGGTGCCCTGGCCGGGCTGGCTATCCAGGTCCACGGTGCCGCGCAGCAGGGTGATGTTGCGCTTGACCACGTCCATGCCGACGCCGCGCCCCGACAGATTGGTGACCGCTTCGGCCGTAGAAAAACCTGGCTCGAAAATCAGGTTGTAGATTTCCTGATCGGTCAGCACCGCGCCGCTCGCGACCAGGCCGCGCTCCTGCGCCTTTTCCAGAATGCGCTCGCGGTTCAGGCCTGCGCCGTCATCGGCAATTTCGATTACGATGCTGCCCGAGTCGTGGTAGGCATTGAGGCTCAAATGACCTTTTGCCGACTTGCCTGAAGCACGGCGCGCTTCAGCGCTTTCAATGCCGTGGTCCATGGAGTTGCGCAGCAGATGCATCAACGGGTCGCCGATTTTCTCGACCACGGTCTTGTCCAGCTCGGTCTCTGCACCACTGATAATCAGGTCGATGTCTTTACCCAGTTCCTGGCTGACATCGCGCACCACTCGACGGAAGCGATTAAAGGTGTCGCCGATGGGGATCATGCGCAGGTGCAGGGCGCCATCCAGAATTTCTTCGACCAGCCCCGATACCGTCGAGCTGGCTTCCTGAAGCGGCGCATTGTTGCAGGAGCGGGCCAGCAGATTGGCCCCGGCACTGGCGATCACCAGTTCGCCGACCAGATTGATCAGCTCATCGAGCTTGTCGGCGTTGACCCGCACATAGCGGCCGTCCTTGTTCTTTTGCTCGTTCCCAGGCGATGCCCGTTCTGTGGAAACCTGTGCAGGGCCTCGCGGCACGGCGCGCTGATCGCCCATCAGTTCGCCACTGTGGATGACCGGGCTGGTGTCGTCCTGCGACACCAGATCAGTGCGTGTGGATTCCGCAGTTTCATCCAGGGCAGTGATCTCTACGGCGCAGTCTTCGCGCACGAAATCGAACACTTCATTGATTGCTGCATGCCCGGCTGCCGAGCGGAAATCGAT
Source organism: Pseudomonas sp. AC016 (assembly GCF_979253365.1). Taxonomy (NCBI): domain Bacteria; kingdom Pseudomonadati; phylum Pseudomonadota; class Gammaproteobacteria; order Pseudomonadales; family Pseudomonadaceae; genus Pseudomonas; species Pseudomonas sp. AC016. The sequence continues at coordinate 2,672,761 of NZ_CEEDCC010000001.1, read as the reverse complement.
CTCGAAACCCAAATGACAGGATTCGGGGTCCCATTCCTCGACGGTCGGAATGCTGTCGGTCACGGTGGTGACCTGGACCATCTGGCCCAGCGTATTGAGGTAACGCAGGAACGACAGCGGGTCCATGCCGTTGCGAAACACGTCCACGCCGAAACGCAGGGAAATGTGCCACAGCCTTTCTGCCTGAATATCGCTGACAGTTTCCGTCTGCACAGGCTGTGCAGCCGCTTGCGCAGGTGCCTGATACGCCTGCAAGGCCTGACGCAACGCGGCTTCACGCTCCAGCGCCGCGGCCTGAAGCTGCTCGCCACGGCTGGCCACCACCTCGATCAGCTCAAGCATGTGGTCGCCGGACTTGAGCAGCACCGCGATCAACTCCGCATCCACCGACACGCTGCCTTCACGCAACCGGTCGAGCACGTCTTCGACAATATGGGTAAAGCTGACAATCGGAGTCAGGCCAAACAACCCGGCAGAGCCCTTGATGGTGTGGGCCGCACGGAATACCGCGCCGATGGCATCCTGATCGCCGGGCTCGCTTTCCAGTTGCAGGAGGGATTCCTCCATGGCCAGCAACAGCTCACGCGCCTCGACGATGAACGTCTGCTGTGCCTGATCAAGATTAATGCTCACGTGAACTTCCTTTTCGATCACTGAACCACACTGCAACGGGCGCTAAGCGAAGGCACCCGGATGACACAGTTCGAATGTTTCCACGACCGCCTTGCTCTGCCCGGTCAGGCTGAGCGCAGTGCCGGTTTTGCCAGCCTCGCGCTCGATGACCGCCAGCAGTTGAAACCCTGCGCCGTCCATTTCGGTCACCTGCGACAGGTCAATCTCCATGCGTGGCGCAGCACCCATCTGCGGCAGTAGTCCGGCAGCGAGTTCGGTCACGGTATAAATCGTCAGTTCGCCATCGATGCTGACACGCAGCGTGTCAGCTGTGGTTTCGCTCAACATCGGCATGCTGGCCTCCATGGCCCGGACGTTCAGGGCAGAATGAGCTTGGAGACCGCTGCCAGCATCTGTGCAGGCTGGAACGGCTTGACCACCCAGGCCTTGGCACCAGCGGCCTGGCCTTCGGCCTTCTTGGATTCCTGCGACTCGGTGGTCAGCATGATGATCGGCGTGAACTTGTAACTGGCCAGCTTCTTCACTTCCTTGACGAACGTGATGCCGTCCATGTTCGGCATGTTCACGTCGCTGATGATCAGGTGCACCTTCTGCCCGCTGAGCTTGCCCAGTGCGTCCTTGCCGTCGCAGGCCTCGATCACATCGTATCCAGCACTTTTCAGCGCAATGCCGACGACCTGCCGAACGCTGCTCGAGTCGTCGACCACCAATACACTCTTAGCCATGATTCGCTCCTAGAAGAACGTGATTTCCTGAGAATTCTGTTGCGCTGCCGATTCGCCGCGGTGCGTGCGGCGCTGTTCGTCAGTGGCGTAAGTCGACTCCATGCGCGCCAGCCACTCGCGGGCATTGATCGCGACGGCTTCGTCCGGAGACTGGCTGGACTGCTGCAAATGGGTGTGCAGCGAGTCGATGTTGTCGCGCACATGGGTGAGGATCTGACTGACCCGGTCCTGGAACTGCAGGCTGACCAGTACCTCGGTCATCTCGTCGCGAATGCCGTAGCTTTCCTGCTTCAGCAGGTCGGCGGATTCGGCCAGGCGTCCGGTAATGCTCTGGAAACGCTGCAGCACATGCTGGATGCTTTGTTCGGACTCGGCCACTGAATGGCTGTCCTGATCCGCGCCGCTGGAGGCAGCCTGAACCAGTTGGGTAATGGCGTTGTTGATGATGTCGACCTTGGCCGACATCTGCTGACCGGTCTCGCTGGACTTGCTCGACAGGCTGCGCACCGCATCGGCCACCACCGCAAAGCCTCGCCCGGCTTCACCGGCACGCGCTGCTTCGATGGCCGCATTGAGGGCCAACAGGTTGGTCTGCGCCGCGATGGCTGCAACGTCGGCTGCCATGGTACGCAGCTCGCCGGTATAGGCCGTGAGGCTGCGCACCTGAGTCAGCGTCTCGTCGCGGCTGGCCTGCGTGGCTTTCAAGGAATCAATGACCTGGCTCAGCTCGCTGTCGCTCTGCGCCAGCACCTTGAGTGCGCCGTCCGCATTCTGCCCGTCCAGCTCACCCGCAGCCTGCTGCGACGCCTGAACAGTCTCCTGCAGCCGCTCGGAAATGCCGGTGAACCGACTGGTCAGCTCAACAATGGCGGTCTCGGTCTGCTGACGCGAGCTTTCGACCTGCTTGGCCCAGATCGGCATCGCACCCAGCAACACTTCATTGAGCTGCGCCCGAGAAGCCTTCGCGCCGATTGCAGCGTCATTGGCCCGATGCTGTGTGAGCGCATCCGCCGTCAGACGCACGGCCTGTTCACGTTGCGAACGCGCACTCCACACCCCGGCACCGACGCCGAGAATGGCCAGTACGGCGCATGCAGCAAGATTGGCGGAGGAGGTGCCCGACTGAGTCAGAATCCAGGCAATGGCCGGAATGACCGGGACCAGCGGAAACCAGAGGAAGCGGGGATGACTTTGACCTGGAGTACTACCGTACTGACTCGACGTCATGGGTTCGATCCTTGAACATTACAGCGGATGGAAGCAACTTAGGGGTTATCTGCCTCGATCATGGCAACTTTAGAGCGCACAGACGCCACCCGTCCGGTTGATGACAGTTGGGTGACCAAGTGCATGATGTGCCTGAGTATTAGGTTTAGCTGTGATTCTGGAAATTGCGAGGAGAGGGGGATTTTGCACAGCGTCTCGGCTAACGTCGGGTTGTGGGAGGCCCTCCTCGACGCAGCGGCGTGGAGCAGAAAAGACGCCTATATGTCTTTGATACAGCGCGCGCTCGCAGTAAAAAAATCAGGCGCGTTGTTCGCGATGGCGCTGCCATTCCTCCCAGCAGTTCTCCGCAACGATATCCGGATAGCCCCGCTCCTGTTCCATACTGAGCGCGACACTGAACCGAACCGCCATGCACGTCGCCTTGTCCCGGATGCCGATAACTTCCTCCTCCGTAAGTGGCGAGCCTTTTTCGTTTTCTACGGCTGTAAGAATGGCTACCAACGCAGGTATGAAAACAAGGCAAATCGGATCGGTTTCCATGGGTATCTCCAAGTTTTTTCGCACCCTAGCAGAGTGGCAGAGCGGTCCTGACGCTTGCTCACAGTCAGGCAATGTGTGTGTTACATGCTAATCCGCAAACGCCGCCTCGATAAACGCCTCCAGCGTCTTCTCCTCCAGAATCTCCATCGAGAAATGGCCGAACCGCTTGGGCAGCCAGATAATCCTTCCCCCGGATGGCGTTTGCAGGTTCGAACGTGCCAGCGGCTTGCCGTTCTCGTCTTCCGGCTGCACACCGGCTGCGATCAGTTCGTCGTAAACCTTCTCGATATCCGGCGTCGAATAACAATGCCGATAAATCATGCCCTCGCCGGACGTATCCAGCAGCTCCTTCAGATTCCCCGCCAACGGCTGGACCAGCATGAAACGCTCCGTGCCGATCATTGCAATGGCATAACGCACATGCAGACCGCCGCGCTCCCAGACAAGGGTTTTGGAGATTCTGGCTTGCAGGACGCGCGCGTAATAAGCGCAGGCTTCTTCAAGGTCGCTGACGAGGACGTCGATGTGGCTGAATTTCAGGTCCATTGAGAGAGTGTTCCTGCCAAAAAGTTTGATGCTGTGGGTTTAGCGTTTAAAAATGACATGGCACCGAGCGCACCACTTTTCTGCTTCGGTCCGATTCATTGGAAAACGCAGTGCGAGATGATCTGCATTTGCAGTCTCCAACACCATCGCGTATCGCGTGAAACCCGTGTTGATTTCGAAGGCCGGAATGTTCGTGCCTGCTGCATCCACCAGCCGAGAAATGCCAGACACATTCTCAACCCGTAGCCATTCCAATCGCCACGTCACCACCCACGAGAAGTCATGAATTTGATAGTTGCCGGAGGCCATATTGAACTGAGCAAGTTTCTGGCTGGAGCGATCGAAGACGACAAACAGGGGCTTCGGATAGCCGAGCAACTGAGTAGCCTCAAGGCTTAGGCCTGCCTTGAGGTTAACGGAGGCAACCAGTCTTTTGGCTCGTCTGCGCCGCCATACCCAGTAACCGATGGCGAGGCAGAAAAGTGAAAAGAAAATGGAAAAGGCTTCAAATACGTTGAATGTTGTCCTCCCGGTTGAAGGCAGCATGCAATACAAGAGAAAGACCGTCACTGACCCCGATAACCAAAAGACAGGGATCGCAATGATGTTGGCCAACCTGATCCCGAACGTCCCCAAATCGCTGAACATCACTGCATCCACTGTCACTGATAGGTAAGCGGATCTTGCGATACACGCAGTCCGATTATGCCTGAGTATGCCCTGCTGTCTGCGTTGGCGAATAGACCTGCCAGTTTGATAAAGGCCGAAACAGGCCTACAAAAAAGACCCGCAAAGCGGGCCTTTGAACATCAGTTGCTGAACGCTTAGCGTGCAGTCAAGGCTGCGTAGCTGTTCATCAGATTCCGGTAGTTCGGAATACGCTGGGACAGCAGATTGCCCAGGCCTTCGATATCGTTGCGCCAGTCGCGCTGCAACTCACACGCCACCGAGAACCAGTTCATCATCTGCGCGCCTGCTTGCGTCATGCGGTTCCAGGCGGCCTGCTGCACAGCTGTATTGAACGTGCCGGACGAGTCAGTCACCACGAACACATCGAAGCCTTCAGCCAGTGCCGACAAGGTCGGGAAGGCTACACAGACATCCGTCACCACACCGGCAATGATCAATTGCTTACGACCGGTGGCCTTGATCGCTTTGACGAAGTCTTCGTTGTCCCAGGCGTTGATCTGGCCAGGGCGAGCGATGTAAGGCGCGTCCGGGAACATCTCCTTGAGTTCCGGTACCAGCGGGCCGTTCGGGCCTTGTTCGAAGCTGGTGGTCAGAATGGTCGGCAGTTCGAAGAACTTCGCCACGTCGGCCAGTGCCAGGACGTTGTTCTTGAACTCGTTCGGCGTGAAGTCCTGTACCAGCGAAATCAGACCTGTCTGGTGATCGACCAGCAGAACGATGGCGTCGTCTTTGTTCAGGCGGTTGTAAGTGGCGTTAGTCATGATGGAATCCTTTTTCGAAGTGGTGAGTGGCTGTCGTTTCAACGTGTGGCTAGATTAATGTCCATCTAGGCGTTGAAAAAGCGCTTGAAAAAGGTTTGTCTGTCGACTCGAAGGAGACAATCCGGACGGTTTTTATGGATGAATATGGCCGTTTGAAACGCCCAGCACCACTACCGGACTGTTTCAAAGTGAGCGTCTTACCACGGCCGGTTGCTGTTCAGACCTTTATGCGTGCAAGCCAGTGGTTCACGGTCGTTTGATCAAAGTGTGTCGGGTCAAAATCTTCCCCGATCCACTCCTTCATGACGTCGTGCTCGGGGTGTTCAGGGTCGGCAATAGCCTCCCGAAGCATCTCGTAACCCCCTTCGCCGCCTATGTCTTCGGGTGGACAGGCATTAGCACCTTCAAAGCAGTACGGTATTTGAGGGCAGGCGTTCGCAGGCAACGTTTTTTCGACCTTGATATCGTGCTCCCAGCTGTCGCCGAGGTCGTAGACATAAGTGAACGCCCGCTTTCCATCCAGCACCTTGCTCAAGGTTTTGCGAGCCTCAGGAGTCACTTGTCGTCCCCAGCCATCAGGATCGGGAGTGCCATAACGCTCACCGGCAATTTCAAACTCATGCAGATGGCTGTCGCTCCAGCCCATCACGTCCTGGATGACCCGATGCAGCTTGACCAGGGTAATGTTTGCAGGCACTGCGAATCGACGCCAAATCTTCGGGGTAATCTCTTTTAGCTCGATGTGCAGCAGCAACAGATCAGAATCGGGCGTTGGAAAGTGAATAATCTTGGCCATGTATCAGGCACCTCCGCGGTGTTTCGTAATATGAGAAAAACGTTTCAAACCAGCAACTCGCTCCCCGTCATCATCTGAGCAATGCCCCGTTCGTTTTCCAGCCGATGCATCGCGATTCGTGAGAACGGGTGGGAGCTTCGCTGGGCGGATGCTCAAGTAGCGGCCTGCGCCGAGAAACGCTACGAGGTCTCAAAATCAGTCGGCACGAAGGCGGTCACGAGCGTCGTGACCGCATGTTACTTAGATTCTTCCGTGCGGCAAGGCGGATCACGAGGATGGGCCCATGTGCGATATGGGCTGGCCGATACACTGCTTGCCCGCACCGCAGATGCATTATCAGGGTGCGCCTGTCGATTCAGCGCCATGTGCAGTGCCTCATGAAAAAAATCAGAGGTACCTCAGGTCAACTTTTCAGCCAGTTGCCCCCGTATCTCAAGAAGGGTTCTGCCTCTCGTCTCCACCATCATGCCCGGCCTCTGAATCAGATCAATTTCTGCAACGGTCAGGCCAAGATCACGCAAGCTGTCCACCCATCGCTGCAGCCGCCCAGAAGCGGTATCTCTGGCATTCGGCCCCTTGGCCCGAAGACACGTATCGCACATGTCGTCAGGTGAAACCCTGCTCGTCCAAGTCCCGGGGCGTCGATACTCGAACAACCCGCAATCACAACGACACACCCACACAGCGCCCTTGCCCGAACGGCTTGAACGACACCACGCAATCGCCGTCAACTTCCCTCGACGTTTGCCGGTGTGATCAGTGGCGTGCTCAGGGCGGGGTTGGAGTTGCGACAGGCAGTGCAGGGTGATTTTTGTCATGTGATACCTCCTTGGATAGTTGAAGATGCAGGGTGCTGGGCATTTTTCGGGCGAGCCGATCCCGTTGGCGCTGGTGCAGCGTTTTTGGGTTGGGTGTGTTTTTTTGGGGCTGAGTTATCGGCTGTTTTCAGGTAACAAAATCAGCCCGCTCACCTGCGGTTACGCAGACCGAACCGGTCAAGAGCGGCGTTCTGATAATCTCTCCAGCTGTGATGGCAATTATGGTTCCTATATGGGTTCCATATGGTGTGCCCTATATAGGATCCTGTCAAGAGGGCGAATCGTGGACCTGGCTATTAAATTGAAAGCGATCCGGCGCACGGAAGGGGTAACCCAGTCCGAGTTTTGCGAGCGGGTGGGCATCAGCCTCAGCACGTATAAAAAATACGAGGCCTCGATGTTTGAGATGGGGTATGGGGCCCTGTGCAAGGTGAGTAATCACCCGGATTTCAAGAAGTACACTCTGTGGTTGATGACAGGTGAAACAGCGCCTGATTGTGGGCAGGTTGGTGCGGAGTAGGGATGAGGAATGGGCCGTCGGTTAATTGACCAGTACGTCGCTAATCGCCGTGCCTGGGAGGCTCCACAACACTTAACCGTGGGAGATGGTCTGAGCAATCCTATCTATCCAATACCACGACAAACATCAGGTGATCAGATGGCGCGATTTTCGATTTACAGCGGATTGACGCTGGTTGGCTACTCGTCGCTGGAGAACGGAGATCCGTCCATGGGCGTTGCTTTCGGCCTGTTCGAGCCAACTGCCGGATACCTCGCTATTCAAAACGAGTGCCGTACAAATCACTTCGATCAGTCCGGCTTGGCCCTTTCAGTAAAAACTGAAGCAGGCGTTGTGATTCCATCTATGGGAGTCGCCATTCTGGATTACGCCATAGAGCTTATGCCCGATTGCGTCGAGGCCAGTATCCTCGGCATTCCTGCTGCATTTTACGAAGCGTTGTTCCCTGACCACGTGATCAAGCAAGCGCACCAACTCGCCAGGTAAACCGCTCTATGGCGAGCAGGACGGGCCGACTTTAGCAGGAGGTGCGATCCTTGAGTTATCGGACACCGCAAAAGCTACTGACTGGAGCAATTGGCAGAGCGTCGAGAGTAGGTTATGAAACTCGGCACTGTCGGCATCAGACCAGTCTCTGCCGAACCTCAGAGCCAGGTGTACGCTGCTCACGGGGTCGCCATTCTGTGCAGACTCGAGCGAGTAGCGTTCACCCGCCGAAAACGTACCTTGTATACAGCCAGGGAATACTGACTCCAGAGAGGTAATGACGACTTCAGGGCAGCCAATATCGAGCTCGTCTTCAACGTTAGACAGGCTGTTTTCATCGGGGTCGGTAGGCTTCAAAATAATAATGTCAAAGCTCATCGTCGCGGGCCCTCTTCGTGTAATGCATTTGGCATCGTCAGCTTGACAATGATGAACGTATTTTTTGCTGCTAAAGTTTCTCTTTGGTTCGATGCAGTATTGATTTTTAACTGTTGCGTCAGCTTGGCTGATCTATGCCGGTCAGGCGAACGAGACAGGCCAGGGCTTCATAAAGCCCCCGGTGTTAGATGGCTAGCTAATTAATCAGCCCTAGCATCATTACACGACTCGCGCAAAATTACTGCTGCTAATAAGACCTCTGGATGCTAGGTTTCGGAGTTTATCTATAATCGCTCCCCGCTCTGCCCTCGAAGTAATCGGATCGACCATTTGGTATTGCGCTTCGCACCACAGGTCAACTTCATGGGCCCAGAACACCTGTGCAACAGGCTCTGATGTTAACCGTCCTATCAGGTAAGACGCTTGTTGCCAGCGCGGGCGCAGTTGCATAAGTGTGCGACGTCGCGTGGTCGGTAGTTCATGCCAGTCTCTGTCAAACCGGGCGTCCAATTCGGCTTTTAGGGAGTTCCAGGGCTGTTTGTCCAGTTGTGCGGCTGCAGCCATAAACACTGCGTCGGATGGGTCATCAAGCGCTGCCAGCATTAAACTCACTTGTCCTTCGCCCAAAAGTCCTATGACCGCGCGTCGCACATTGGGATAACCGGATCGGGCTGCTGCTGCCAGCCAGCTGTGTTCGAGCTCGACACCAAGCTCTTTCGCTAACCCAAGGATACCCAGCCATTCACGCTTTGCAGTAGGCAAGTCTTGGTTCAGCCGCTCAACCAATAATGAATGCGCATCTACATCATGGCTCGGTGCTACCCAGCGCGCCAGGCTGCGGATGGACGGGGATGCGTCGAGCAGAGACGTACATAACGTTGGCTGCGGGTTTTCCAGCAACGGCAACAAAGCTCGTAGTACGCAGACACGTACTTTAGCGCCGGGACGCAAGAGTGCCTCACGCAGCAATGGTACTGCTCGGACATTCGGTAGCTCATGACAGGCTGTAACTGCCAACAGTCGTACGGTCAGCTCTCGATGCGCCAGAGCGTCTCGCAGTAGTGTCTGCCTGTCACCATCTTTTTCCAATAACAAGGTGAACAGGTAGCGAGCCGCGCGACCTTGTCGCGTCAGAAAGCTTGTGTAGACTTCGTCGTCTGCCTCGACCGACTGTAATACCGCGCGCACGGCCTTCAGGGTCGGGCCGTGATCAGCTCTGTGGCGCAAGGCCAGCGCCATGAAGTCTTCGAGAGCGAATAGCAACGCTGGCACGTGAGTGGGCGATAGGTAGCGAGCCAGACCCGCTTCTGCCAAATCGCGAACCTGCGGTACCCAATCGTTGAGTCGTTCTATCAATGCCACCAGTGCACCGGGGGAAGGGCGATCAATCAGCTCTCGTACAGCGACTTCGCGAACGAAGCCATTACGATAATTACTCAGCGTTATCCAGTCACCGGTCTTTTCGGCATGGCGGAGCAATTGCAAGGCTTCGTCGCGACGATAAGTTGCCCACTCACCGACAGGCGCTGGTCGGTTCTCCAGTAGAGCCAGCCATTCCGATATATAAGCCATGCTTCAGTTCCTCAATCAGTGCCAAGAGGATCGATTATCTTGCGAATCCTCTAAACACAGAGCCAACGGCATCATAACGGGTGATGATGTCTCATGAATACCGTGCATCACATGTTCAAAAAGCCGCTCATAGGATCAGCAATAAGACAGCATGGCACTACGAAAAAAACGGACCGTTTTTAACGTGTCATGTATTCACAAGCTCTTGCGCTGGATGTTTTTTAAATGCAAGCACCCATAGCATGATAATTGCTACAGGGGGAAGAAAAGCTGTTAAGCACCACCAACCGCTGTAGCCACACTTCTTGAAGATTACGAAGAGGGAAAATATCGGCATGGCAATATGGGCGGCTACCAACGTTATATTTTGGGGTACGGCTAGAAAGTATTGATTGGGTAGTTCATTTCTGGCAGGCCAAGCCCTAAGAGCCAGAATAGGGAAGCCAAGCCATGCGCCTAGTGGTATGCCGAATGGGGTTAGCAGGAATATTAATGACCAGTAGGGTGAAAGTCCTGCTTTTTTAAGTAAAAAAGGTAGGGGATCCCAAGCAGAATAAATACAATCAACGCGATCTGTACTTGAAACATTTAGATGTCCTTATGCATAGCTATGGATAAACTCCACGTGGTGCGAAAATAGCCGGGCGGGTAGGGCGTAAAACATTCCTTGTTCATCTGGCTATCCGTGTCTTGGCCAAGGCTTTTCAGCGTACCGATGACTGTATAAGGTGTTATACAGCATGGATGGGAGCACTCATTGTCTTGATCGGGTGCGCGGAAAAGTTGCCTGACAACCTACTCGATTTGCGCGGGACGTGTCTATAGCGGGTGAGTTGAAAGATATTTTCATTGTTATAGCCACGAACGTGACTGCGGAGGTCAATGATTTCTATCTGGGCTTACAGCGTATTTTATGCCCGCTGGCACCCTTTGACTGAGGCCAATTGATAGATTGATGCCGGTATATTCCTGTACTGACCTGCCGCAATGGCTCTATTCCAGGGTGGGGAAACTGGAATAGAGATGAGTAGCCCTCCCGTCAAAGCCCCGCTGGGCTGCCCCTGTCGTTATAGGCTTATCATGTTTTCAATATCGAGCGTACCTACTTTACGCCGCTGTCGTTCCGTCTTCGGTACGCCGTGACCGTCCTTCCGCATCACGTCTGGTGCGGAAGGTTTTCACTGCTGCTGGGCAGCCGGTTTTGCGGATTAAAGCATCCCATGTGCCGGAAGAGGTTTTGCCTTGCGTTGCCATCTGACAGGACTCCAAAGGTGTACCAGCGCACCGGCATCGCGCCGATTGAGTACCTTTGGACCATATGACTGTCCTTGTGAATAACCACCCAAAAACACAAAAGCCGCGCAGTGCGCGGCTTTGAGTATGGTGGGCCCACACGGACTCGAACCGTGGACCAAAGGATTATGAGTCCTCTGCTCTAACCAACTGAGCTATGGGCCCTCAGCAGGACGCGGATTATAACGGCGGTTTCGCGGCTGTGCTATCCGAAAAGTCCTAAACGTTCATAAGAAGAAACCTGGCGCAGAATTCCTCGGGTGGCAGGGGCAGGCTGACGATGTAGCCCTGCATCTGTTCGCAGCCTTCTGCGGCCAGGAATTGCTGCTGTTCGCTGTTCTCGACGCCTTCGGCGATGACGGTCAGTTGCATGCTGCGGCCCAGGGCGATGATGGCGCGGACGATGGCGGCGTCGTGGGTGTCTTCTGGCAGGCCGCGGACAAAGGACTGGTCGATCTTGAGGATGTCCAGTGGCAGGCGTTTGAGGTAGCTGAGCGACGAGTAGCCGGTGCCGAAGTCGTCGATGGCCAGCTGGACGCCGAGTTTCTTGAGTTTGTGCAGCACGGCCAGGGCTTCCTGGGTCTGGCTCATGATGAAGTTTTCGGTGATTTCCAGTTGCAGGCAGCCGGGTTCCAGGCCGTTGTCGGCCAGCAGTTGTTCGATGCGGGTCACGAGATGTGGCTGGCGCAGTTGTGCGCCGGCGAGGTTGACGGAGAGCGGGCCGAAGGGCTTGTGGGTTTTGCGCCATGCGTGCATTTGCAGGCAGGCCTGTTCGATGACCCAGTCGCCGATCTGCAGGATCATGCCGTTTTCTTCGGCCAGCGGTATGAAGTGCTCCGGTGGCACTTCGCCGAAGGTCGGGTGGCTCCAGCGGATCAGGGCTTCGGCACCGACCATGCTGTTGGTCTGCAGGCTGGTCTTGGGCTGGAACGACAGGCTCAGTTCGTTGCGGTCCAGTGCGCGTCTCAGTTCCTGCTCGAGCGCGATGCGTTCGCTGGCCTGGGAGGTGAGGTCGCGGGTGTAGCTTTCGACGCGGTTGCGGCCCTTGGCTTTGGAGCGGTACATGGCCGCGTCGGCGTTTTTGACCAGCGTGGCGACGTCTGTGCCGTCGTTGGGGAACAGGCTGCAGCCGATGCTGGAGCTGATGAAGAATTCGTGTTCTCCCGCCTGAAAGGGCGCGCTGAAGCAGGCCAGCAGTTTGTTGGCGATGCTGACGGCGTCGCTGGGTTGCAGCAGGCCGGGCAGCAGGACGATGAATTCATCGCCGCCGAGCCGGGCGACGGTGTCGATGTCGCGCAGGTGTTCCTTGAGGCGCTGGGCGATGCCTTTGAGCAGCAGGTCGCCGACCGGGTGGCCGAGGCTGTCGTTGATGTGTTTGAAGCGGTCCAGGTCCAGAAACAGCACGGCGCCGAGGCTGCCGGACTCTTCGCTGTGCAGCAGGGCGGTCTGCAGGCGGTTTTCGAACAGGGTGCGGTTGGGCAGGCCGGTGAGGGGGTCGTGGTGTGCCTGGTAGTCCAGGCGTGCCTGAGCGTGCTTGAGGCTGGAGATGTCGGCGAACACGGCGACGAAGTGGGTGATGAGGTCGTCCTTGTTGCGCACGGCGCTGATGGTCAGCCAGCTCGGGTAGATGTCGCCGTTCTTGCGGCGGTTGTAGATCTCGCCTTGCCAGTGGCCTTCTGCAGTTAGTTGATGCCACATCGCGGCATAGAAGGCGCTGTCGTGCTGGCCAGAGGCAAGCAGGCGGGGCGTATGGCCGATGGCTTCGGTCTCGCTGTAACCGGTGATCTCACTGAAGGCGCGATTGACGGCGTGGATGCGCTGGCGCGTGTCGGTGATCAGTACGCCTTCAGCGGTGCTCTCGAACACGGTGGCGGCCAGGTGGAGTTTTTCCTGCATGTGCTGGCGTTCGGTGACATCACGGCTGATGGTCAGCAGACAGTCTTCGCCGTCGATCAGCACCGGGTGCGCAGAGAGTTCACAGAGTCGGATGTTGCCTTCGGAGCCCCGGATTCTGGTGCGAAACTCATGTACAGAGCCATGCCGCTTGATGTGCCCGATCATGGCCTGGCGTTCGCTCAGGTCGGCCCAGATGCCCAAGTCGAGCGTGGAGCGCTCCAGGCACTGTTTTTCGGTGTACCCGGTGATGCGGGAAAAGCCTTCGTTGACTTCGAGAATCACCCCATCGCGCACACGGCTGATGGTCAGCCCGTCCGGGGAGGCGTGAAAGGCTTTGGCGAACTTTTCTTCCGAGAGCTGCAATTGTCGCTGGGCCTGTTTGAACGGGGTGATGTCGCGAACCACCACCAGCACAGCGGGCTTGGCGCCCAGGTTGAAGGGTTGGGCGGACATGAGTCCGGAAAAGGTCTGTCCGTTCTTGCGTCGCAAGGGCACTTCCAGATTGCGGATATTGCCTTTTTGCAGCTGTTCGAGCAGGCCTGGACCCATGCCGGGAACGGCCCATACGTTGATCTGGGTGGGGGTTTTGCCGATGGCTTCTTCGGCGGTTAGGCCGGATTGTTCTACAAACGCATTATTGGCTTCCAGAATCTGGCCATCGATGAGGCTGGCGATGACCATGATGTCCGGGCAGTGAGCGAAGACTGAGGCGAACCTGTCTTCAGATTGACGCAGTGCTTCTTCTGTTTGTTTGATGTCACTGATGTCGGTCATTAATCCACGCATAAGTGCTCACGTCCGTGCTTGGTCTGGCTGCCGATATCGCGGGGGCCACAGCACTTGCTCCGTATCGTTGCGCACGAGCGGGCCAGGGTTGTGGTCATTACCGCTGCTGATTTATTGCTAGCAGAAGGTCTCAACATCACGGCAAGTTTGCGCACGATGCTGCGGCAAATATCCTGGCAACAACCGATAGGCCAAAGGATCACGAGCAGGCTTTTTGCCTGCAGTGACACATAGTTGTAGGTCAGGTTTCGGAATTTTGCCTGCCGGGCGACGGCTGACCGAAGTATTTTCGAGGGGGTTTCAATGAAACACCCGAGATAGAGCGCTTTGAAATTTCGGCGGGCCTGAAACGCAAAACCCCCGGCGGGCCGGGGGTTCTGTTTGAACGCGTTGCGTGCTGCGCGTATTACTCGTCGAGGAACGAACGCAGGTGTTCGCTACGGGTCGGGTGACGCAGTTTACGCAGTGCCTTGGCTTCGATCTGACGGATCCGCTCGCGGGTCACGTCGAACTGTTTGCCGACTTCTTCCAGCGTGTGGTCGGTGTTCATGTCGATGCCGAAACGCATGCGCAGAACCTTGGCTTCACGAGCCGTGAGGCCCGACAGCACTTCGCGTGTCGCTTCTTTCAGGCTTTCGACAGTGGCGACATCGATTGGCGACTGCATGGTCGAGTCTTCGATGAAGTCACCCAGATGCGAATCTTCGTCGTCACCGATCGGGGTTTCCATGGAGATCGGCTCTTTGGCGATCTTCAGTACCTTGCGGATCTTGTCCTCAGGCATTTCCATGCGTTCGCCCAGCTCTTCCGGAGTCGGTTCGCGACCCATTTCCTGCAGCATCTGGCGGGAAATACGGTTGAGCTTGTTGATCGTCTCGATCATGTGCACCGGAATACGGATGGTGCGTGCCTGGTCGGCAATCGAGCGAGTGATTGCCTGACGGATCCACCAGGTGGCATAAGTCGAGAACTTGTAACCACGACGGTATTCGAACTTGTCCACCGCCTTCATCAGACCGATGTTGCCTTCCTGGATCAGATCGAGGAATTGCAGACCGCGGTTGGTGTACTTCTTGGCAATGGAGATCACCAGACGAAGGTTCGCTTCTACCATCTCTTTCTTCGCGCGGCGGGCCTTGGCCTCACCGATCGACATGCGACGGTTGATGTCCTTGATCTCGGCAATCTTCAGACCGGTTTCTTCTTCGAGCGCGGACAGCTTCTGCTGGCAACGCTGGATATCAGGCTGCAGGCGACCAATGGCTTCGGCGTATTTGCTTTTGCCCTTGGCCAGCGCATCGGTCCAGCTCTCGTCGACTTCGTTGCCAGGGAACTGGCGAAGGAAGTCGGCGCGCGGCATGCGTGCATCACGTACACACAGCTGCATGATGGCGCGTTCCTGAGCACGCAGACGGTCGAGAGCACCACGTACCCGCTCTACCAGACCTTCAAACTGCTTTGGAACCAGCTTGATCGGCATGAACAGTTCGGCAAGGGCAACCATTTCGGCAATGGCGTGCTTGTCTTCGCGGCCGAGCTTCTTCAGGGCCTTGCGGGTGATTTCCATCTGATCGGAGACAGCACCGAAGCGCTGTGCAGCGATGACCGGATCCGGGCCGCTTTCGACTTCGTCTTCTTCATCGGAAGCGTCTGCCGATTCTTCCTCGTCGTCGTCGGTGCCTTCGGCCTTGGCGGCTTTGGGATCGACAGGCGGAGGCACTTCGGCAGGCGGCGCGATGCCGTCATCCGGATCGATGTAACCGCTGAGAACGTCGGACAGGCGACCGCCTTCGCTCGTGACACGTGTGTATTCGGAAAGAATATGGTCAACCGTGCCAGGGAAGTGCGCAATTGCGCCCATCACTTCGCGGATGCCTTCTTCGATACGTTTGGCGATTTCGATCTCGCCTTCACGGGTCAGGAGTTCAACGGTACCCATTTCACGCATGTACATGCGAACAGGATCGGTGGTACGACCGATGTCGGTTTCAACCGCTGCCAATGCTGCGGCCGCTTCTTCAGCGGCTGCCTCATCGGTATCGGCGTCGGCCAGCATCAAGGCGTCCGCATCCGGAGCACTCTCGTGTACCGGGATCCCCATGTCGTTGATCATGCGGATGATGTCTTCCACCTGCTCAGGATCTGAAATATCCTCGGGCAGGTGGTCGTTGACCTCTGCGTAAGTCAGATACTTCTGCTCACGACCCAGGGTGATCAACTCTTTGATACGAGACTGCTGTTGCGCTTTTCCGGACATAACACCCTATCCACTGAAGGTCTTGGCGGGCAAAAAACAAGCCGAGGATTATACCCGAGCTATGACCTCACGCGCCAGTTGAGGTCGGGGTTTGTGCAGGAACATTGCGATTTAGCAGGTCCCGAAGCTGAATTTTCTCTTCTGCACTCAGTTCGGTTTGACGTGCCTTGCTGATCAGATGTTCCAGGCTACGCTCGCGTTGGCGAGCGGATAAGCTAGTTATAGTGTCGAAAAACTGTTGTTCAAGGTTATCGGCCTCGATCAACCATTCCTTTTCGGCCAATGCGCGCAGCAAACGGCCCTGTTCGGTTCCATGCCACCGCGCTATCAACTGTAACGACCGAAGATTGGGATTCTTTTGCCGGGCTTCAATAAGAGAAACCAATAATTGAGCCTGAGACTGGTCTTCTGCCGCGAAATGGCTGGCATTTTCGACTTTCTCGGCCAGTTCTGGGTGGTGCAGCAATGTTCTGAGTGCGGCCTGCATCGGTGGTTCAACCGCTGTCGGCACACGTGGCGCGCGCGGTTCGAAGTCCCCACGCTTGCCTTTTTTGTCCCAGGGTTTCTTTTCCCATTTTTTCTGATTCGGACCGCCGGTTTTCTTTGGCGTCCATTCCTGCTGCGCTTCATAACCGCCTTGCGGCTGGTAGTCGGCGAAATCAGGCATCGCGTCATAATCGACATACGGATCGTAACTGGGCGGCGCTTCCGAGGGCGCGCTCTGCACCAGCTGGCTGACGGCTTCGCCGGTCAGGCCGGTGATTTCGGTCAGGCGCTGACGCATCAGGGTCTTGAGGTTCGCGCCGGGCACCTTGTCGATCAGCGGAGCGGCGAGGGTGGCCATATGGGCCTTGCCCTCGAGCGAGCGAGGGTCTGCTTCCTTGGTCAGTTGCTCAAAAAAGTAATCGGCCAGCGGCTGCGCGTGCTGGTTGATGCGCGCCCTGAATGCATCGGTGCCTTCCGAGCGCACCAGGGTGTCCGGGTCCTCGCCTTCGGGCAGAAACAGAAAGCGTGCCCGCCTTCCGTCCTGCAGGCTCGACAGTGTCGCTTCAAGCGCTCGCCAGGCTGCGTTACGGCCTGCCTGGTCGCCGTCGAAACAGAACAGCACGTTGGGCACGACCCTGAACAGACGCTTCAAATGTTCTTCGCTGGTGGCCGTACCCAGCGTGGCTACGGCGTTTCGCAGGCCTTGCTGGGCCAGTGCGATGACGTCCATGTAGCCTTCGACGACGATGATTTCATCGAGATTGCGATTGTACTTGCGGGCTTCGAACAGGCCGTAAAGCTCTTGGCCTTTATGGAAGACCGGTGTTTCCGGCGAGTTAAGATATTTGGGTTTGTCGTCGCCCAGTACCCGGCCGCCAAACGCAATGACCCGGCCGCGTGAATCGCGAATCGGAAACATCACCCGATCACGGAATCGGTCGTAACGCTTGCCGGTTTCTGCGTTTTCGATCAGCAGGCCGGCGTCGATCATTACCTTTTGCTGCAGGGTATCGCTGCTCAGGTGTTTGTACAGGTTGTCCCAGCCTGGAGGTGCGAAGCCGAGGCCAAAGTCCCGTGCGATCTCGCCTGACAGACCGCGGCCCTTGAGGTAGTCCACTGCGGCTCTGCGCGTCGGATGGTTCTTTAGGGCCTGGCGGTAAAATTCTGCGGCGGCAGTCAGTAGCGGGTAGAGCGGCGAATCGGTGGGCTGGCGCGGCTTCTGACCTTTGACGCCCTGCTCGCGGGGCACTTCCATGCCGGCGGCTTTGGCGAGGTCCTCGACGGCCTGAGGAAAATCCAGGTTGTCGTGGTCCATGATGAACCCAAGGGCGTTGCCACCCGCGCCGCAGCCAAAGCAGTAATAGAACTGTTTGTCTGGGCTGACGCTGAAAGAGGGTGTTTTCTCTTTGTGAAACGGGCAGCAGGCGCTGAAGTTCTTGCCGGTTTTCTTGAGCTGCACACGCGAGCTGACCACGTCGACGATGTCGGTACGGTTCAGAAGGTCGTCGATGAAGCTCTGGGGAATCAGCCCGGCCATGGCATTCTCATATCAAGCGTGTCGCGAAATTATCGTGGTGACTCTACGAGCGTTCCGTCGGCCTGTCAGCCGCCTTTTTGAAAGGCACTGCAACAAGCGGGCACGTCTTGGCATCCGAAGGTCGGTGCTTGGGCCTGATAAGGGATTTTCATATGCACGAGACGCTGCCTTGGCTGAGCTTCTTGCGAAGTCATCAAGGCATACTCGTCTTGTCCATTGATCGATGTGCTGCCCGAGAGGGCATGACCAATGTTGCCTGTAAGCAGGCGGGACGTGCTTGACTGAAGCCTGGGTCGCATGTGCTGCCTTGGCTGCTCGGTCAATCTAGCGTGATGCTATAACTGCAACTGCCGACAGCCCGACTGTAAGGCCGGGCAAGGCAGAAGCTTTCGACGTAAGTCTGTATTAGTACAGACGAACGGCGCGGCGCTGCTCGCGCTGAACTTTCTTGGCGTGACGTTTGACAGCAGCAGCTGCCTTACGCTTACGCTCGGAAGTCGGCTTCTCGTAAAATTCGCGGCTACGAACTTCAGCCAGAACACCGGCTTTTTCGCAGGAGCGCTTGAAACGACGCAGAGCTACGTCGAAGGGTTCGTTCTCTTTAACTTTGACGGCTGGCATCCAGAGCTACCTTCATTCATTACCGGGGTCAACGCTTCGTGCAAACACTGCACAAAAGTACGTCGGTTTTTAAGGGTTGCGGATGTTAACCCCTCATTGAGAGGAATGCAAAGCCTCTGATCGAAAACCGCTGGTCGGCACCTCGGTCGGCGACTATTATGCGCGCCTTCAAATCTGCCCCCTACAAGGCGCAACCCCATGCTAGTACTGGGATTAGAAACGTCCTGCGATGAAACCGGCGTCGCGCTTTACGACAGTGAGCGCGGTTTGCTGGCCGATGCATTATTCAGTCAGATCGACCTGCACCGTGCTTATGGCGGCGTGGTGCCGGAGCTGGCTTCGCGTGATCACGTCAAGCGCATGTTGCCCCTGATTCGCCAGACGCTGGCCGAAGCCGACTGCGTGGCGACCGACATCGACGCCATTGCCTACACCGCAGGGCCGGGCCTTGTGGGCGCTCTTCTGGTCGGTGCGTCCTGCGCACAGGCCCTGGCGTTCGCCTGGGACATTCCGGCGCTGGGCGTGCATCACATGGAAGGCCATCTGCTGGCCCCGATGCTGGAAGAAAATCCACCCGAGTTTCCGTTCGTCGCTTTGTTGGTGTCCGGCGGCCACACGCAGCTGGTTCGAGTCGATGGCATCGGTCAGTACGAGTTGCTGGGCGAGACGCTCGATGACGCAGCAGGCGAAGCATTCGACAAGACGGCCAAGATGATGGGCCTGCAATACCCGGGCGGTCCGGAGATTTCCAGACTGGCGACTCAGGGTGTGGCGGGGCGCTTCACGTTTCCGCGGCCGATGACGGATCGTCCGGGCCT
Source organism: Pseudomonas sp. AC016 (assembly GCF_979253365.1). Classification (NCBI taxonomy): domain Bacteria; kingdom Pseudomonadati; phylum Pseudomonadota; class Gammaproteobacteria; order Pseudomonadales; family Pseudomonadaceae; genus Pseudomonas; species Pseudomonas sp. AC016. The sequence goes on along the minus strand of NZ_CEEDCC010000001.1, from coordinate 2,653,375 downwards.
GATGTTCAGCTTCAGCGGTCTGAAAACGTCTGCACTCAACACCTGGCAGCAGTGCCAGAGTGCCGGGGACGACAGTGAGCAAACCCGTTGCGACATCGCTCTGGCCTTCCAGCAGGCGGTAGTGGAGACTTTGACCATCAAGTGCAAGCGTGCGCTCAAGCAGACCGGGCTCAAGAGTCTGGTCATCGCGGGCGGTGTCAGCGCCAACAAGGCGCTTCGTCTGTCGCTGGAGAGCATGCTGGGCGATCTGCGCGGGCAAGTGTTTTATGCGCGTCCCGAATTCTGCACCGATAACGGCGCCATGATTGCTTACGCGGGCTGTCAGCGTTTGCAGGCAGGCCAGAAGGAAGACCTGAGCATCAGCGTGCAGGCGCGTTGGCCAATGGAGCAACTGTCGGGGCTGTAATACACCGATCAGAAATGCCGTTCGCGCCCGGCGATCAGGTCGCGTAGATTGCCGCGATGTCGCCAGACGATCAGCAGGGTCAGGACGCTCATGGGCAGCAATGCCCGGGGTTCCTGCCAGGCCAGCAATGGCAGTGTGAGGGGGGTGGCGATCAGCGCGGCCAGCGAGCTGGTGCGGGTCAGGCGGAACGTCAGCAGCCAGGCGGCGATGGCCAGCGCAGCAGCGGGAAGATAAAGCCCGAGCAGCACGCCGGCAGCCGTGGCGACACCTTTACCACCGCGAAAGCGGAAGTACAGCGGGAACAGATGGCCCAGTACGGCGCACACGCCGATCCAGCCCTGTTGTGATGGATCAAGGCCCAAGGTTCTGGCGATCAGAACCGGGACCAGACCTTTGCACAGGTCGCCGATCAGCGTGAGGATGGCCATTTTTTTACCGGCCAGACGCAGCATGTTGGTCGCGCCTGCGTTGCCTGAACCGCTTTCACGCGGGTCGGGACCGCCGTTGAGGCGACTGAGCAGGATGGCGAAGGACAGTGAGCCGAGCAGGTAGGCGAAGGTCGCCAGTAACCAAAACATGCTAACCATTCCGGGCGAGGATGCCCTGATTCTAACGGCGCATCGCGCCCTTGTCGTGCAGCGGAGAGTAGTGCTTGGACAGAGTTTTCATTCAGGGTCTTGAGGTCGATACCGTGATCGGCGCGTACGACTGGGAGCGCGGCATTCGTCAGTGCCTGCGTCTTGACCTGAGTTTTGCCTGGGACAACCGACCTGCAGCCGCGGGCGATGACCTGAGCAAGGCACTCGACTACGCCAGTGTTTCGACCCGCATCCAGGCCTTTGCCGAGCAGGCGCAGTTTCAGTTGGTCGAGACGTTTGCCGAGCGCCTGGCCGAGGTGCTGATGGCTGAATTCAATATCCCCTGGCTGCACCTGAGGCTGACCAAGCCCGGTGCGGTCGCTGCCGCCGCCGGTGTGGGCGTGGAGATCGAGCGCGGATGTCGCTGACGCGGATTTTCCTCGGGCTCGGCAGTAACATCGAGCGCGAAAAACACCTGCATTCCGGGCTCGATGCGCTGGACAGCTTCCTGAGCGAGTTGAGCTGTTCGCCGGTATTCGAGAGTCATCCGGTAGGCATCAAGAGCGGCCCGTTTTTCAACCTGGTGGTGTCGGCGCTGACCGATTTGCCGTTGATGGAGCTGGACCGCCGTCTGAAATTCATCGAGGCCGACAACGGTCGCTACGCCCCGGACCGCAAGGGGCTGCCGCTGGACATCGACGTGCTGCTGTATGGCGAACAGGTCGGCAATTTCGACGGGCTGATCCTGCCTCGCGCCGAAATTCTCAAGAATGCGTTCGTCTTGTGGCCTTTGTCGCTGATTGCCCCGGATCGTCTGCACCCAGGTGTTGGTGTGCCGTTCAGCACGTTGTGGGCTGACGCGCAGATCGATCAGCAGCTGTGGCCTGTGGCGTTCGAATGGAAAGGCCAGGCGTTGACGCCTGCCAGATTGCTCAAGGGCTTCTGATCGTGCCCACGCTGAGGCGCAGGAAGCGATCAACTTACCGATTGCCATACTCCGCCTTGTACACCTTGAGCGCATCCAGTCGCGCATTTTTCAGGGCGTTGCCCAGCTCCTGGCCCTGCAAGCCTTTCTCGAGCAGCGGCTGTACCGAAACCGCTCGTGCGGCGTCTGCGGCGCCGCGCAGGTACTCCGCCTGTGGATAACTGCGCTGCTCGAAACCATGACGGCCTCGCGCATCCATTTCGCATGCGGCGATGAATTCCTCGAAGCGCTGCGGCCTGCGGTACACGTCGAAGCTGTGCAGCAGTTCCAATACGGTCGAGGGCTTGAGTTCCAGCGCCCGGTGCCCGTGGGTGTGGTACTGACCGACCAGCAGGGCCAACTCCTGGCATTCCCTCGGTACACGGAAGCGCTCGTTGACGGCCTTGATCAGGCGCAAGCCGGTATGCTCATGGGCGATGTGTCTCGGCCATTCCGACTCAGGTGTAAGCCCTTTGCCCAGATCGTGCAGCAGGCAGGCCCAGCGCACGCTCAACGGATGCTCATGAATGGCAGCCTGCTCCAGAACGCTCAGTACATGCACGCCCGTGTCGATTTCAGGGTGATGCGCGGCTGGCTGAGGCACGCCGAACAGGTCCTCGACTTCGGGCATCAGTTCTTTCAGCGCGCCACACTCATGCAGCACCTTGATGAACACCTGTGGTTGTTTTTCCATCAGCGCTCGAGAGATTTCCTTCCAGCTGCGCTCGGGCGTCAACGCCTTGAGCTCGCCGGATTCACTGAGCTGACGCATCAGGCCCAGCGTCTCGGGAGCGATGCTGAAACCATGCGGCGCATAGCGAGCGGCGAAACGGGCAACGCGCAGTACACGCAGGGGATCTTCGGCGAACGCGGGGGAAACGTGACGCAGAATGCGCGCTTCTAGGTCCTGCTGGCCGTGATAGGGGTCGGTCAGGTTGCCGTCCTTGTCTTCGGCCATCGCATTGATGGTCAGGTCGCGACGGATCAGGTCCTGCTCGAGCGTGACATCAGGGCTGGCATGAAAAACAAAGCCGCCATACCCCACGCCGCTTTTGCGCTCGGTGCGTGCCAGCGCATATTCCTCGCCCGTCAGCGGGTGGAGAAACACCGGGAAATCGGTGCCGACCGGACGATAGCCCTTGACCAGCATCTCTTCGGCCGACGCGCCGACGACCACCCAGTCGATATCGGTGACGGGTAAACCCAGGAGGCGGTCGCGTACGGCGCCGCCAACTTTAAAAATCTGCATAAAAAACCTCCGTAAGCGCGACAGGATAAACCTTGCGTCGTCCTTACGGAGGCTAAAACCGAACGATGACCGGTTTAAGCTTCACGTTTTCAGGATTTAGAGGTGTACAACCGCCAAATCGAGCCGGGGATATTCACTGTCGGCGTGCTCGCCTCTCGGTGGTACATGGTGGGTTTTCACGATCTGATCGCCCTGCAGGGTTTCCAGATGAATGTCGAAACCCCAGAGACGATGCAAGTGCTTGAGCACTTCATCGGTGGAGTCGCCCAGCGGTTTGCGGTTGTGCTGTTGATGACGCAGGGTCAGCGAGCGGTCTCCGCGCCGGTCAATACTGTAGATCTGGATGTTGGGCTCGCGGTTACCCAGGTTGTATTGCGCGGCCAGTATTTCGCGAATGGTGCGGTAGCCGTTCTCGTCATGGATGGCCGGGACCAGCAGATCATCTTTCAGGTCGTCGTCCATGATGCTGAACAGCTTGAGGTCGCGTATGACCTTGGGCGACAGGTACTGAAGGATGAAACTCTCGTCCTTGAAGCTGCTCATCGCAAACTTGATTGCAGTCAACCAGTCAGTGCCGGCAATCTCTGGAAACCACTGGCGGTCCTCATCGGTCGGGTGTTCGCACATCCGGCGAATGTCCTGGTACATGGCAAAGCCAAGCGTGTACGGGTTGATGCCGCTGTAGTGGGGGCTGTCGAAACCCGGCTGGTAGATGACGCTGGTGTGCGATTGCAGGAACTCCAGCATGAAGCCATCGGTGACCAGGCCCTCGTCGTACAGATCATTCATCAGCGTGTAATGCCAGAACGTGGCCCAGCCTTCGTTCATCACCTGAGTCTGACGCTGAGGGTAGAAGTACTGCGCAATCTTGCGCACGATGCGCACCACTTCGCGCTGCCAAGGCTCCAGCAGCGGCGCGTGTTTCTCGATGAAATAGAGAATGTTTTCCTGAGGCTCGGCAGGGAAGCGTGCATTGTCTTCCTTGCCGCCTTCCTTCGTACTTTTCGGGATGGTGCGCCAAAGGTCATTGATCTGGCGCTGCAGGTGCTCTTCCCGATCCTTCTGCCTGCGCCGCTCCTCTTCCGCCGAAATCGGATACGGACGTTTGTAGCGGTCCACGCCGTAGTTCATTAACGCATGGCAGGAGTCGAGCAGGTCTTCCACCGCGTCGATGCCATGGCGCTCCTCGCACTGCATGATGTATTGCTTGGCGAACACCAGGTAATCGATGATCGAGCTGGCATCGGTCCAGGTGCGGAACAGGTAGTTACCCTTGAAGAAGCTGTTGTGCCCGTAACAGGCGTGCGCCACCACCAAGGCCTGCATGCAGATGGTGTTTTCTTCCATCAGGTAAGCGATGCACGGGTCGGAGTTGATGACGATTTCATACGCAAGACCCATCTGGCCGCGCGTATAGGATTTTTCAGTGCTGAGGAAGTGTTTGCCGTAGGACCAGTGGTGGTAGCCCAACGGCATGCCGACCGAGGCATAGGCGTCCATCATTTGTTCAGCGGTGATCACTTCGATTTGATTGGGATAAGTGTCCAGCGCATAACGATCGGCGATACGGCTGATTTCGCGGTCGTAGGTCTGGATCAGTTCGAACGTCCACTCTGACCCCGTGGAAATGGGTTGGCGTTTCTGCTCTCTGGCGGTCATGACACTAACCTTCGCTGGAAGAGTTCGCGGAATACCGGATAGATATCACCGGCAGAGACAAGCTGCTGCTGGGCGAACGTGTCGGCATATTCCTCGCCGATGCGCTCATATTCATACCAAAGTGCCTGATGTTCGCGCGGCGTGATCTCCACGTAGGTGTAGTACTGCACGAACGGCATGATCTGCTTGGTCAGGATGTCGCGGCAAATCGGCGAGTCGTCGTTCCAGTTGTCGCCGTCGGAAGCCTGGGCCGCGTAAATATTCCATTCACTGCTCGGATAACGCTCGGCCATGATCTCCTGCATCAGTTTCAGGGCGCTGGAGACGATGGTGCCGCCGGTTTCCCGAGAATAGAAAAACTCTTCCTCGTCCACTTCGCGGGCACTGGTGTGGTGGCGAATGAACACGACTTCGATCTTGTCGTAGTTACGCTTGAGGAACAGATACAGCAGGATGAAAAAGCGTTTGGCGATGTCCTTGGTCGCCTGGGTCATGGAGCCGGAAACGTCCATCAGGCAGAACATCACAGCCTTGGAGCTGGGGTTGGGCTGCTTGACCAGCAGGTTGTATTTGAGGTCGAAGGTGTCCAGATACGGCACGCGACGAATGCGCGCCTTGAGGCGTTCGATTTCCACCTCAAGCGCTTGAATGTCTCCGAAGTTGTCGGGTTCTTCGCGCTTCATGCGCTCAAGTTCGCTGTTGGCTTCCTTGAGTTTTGCCCGGCTGCTGCCCGACAGGGCAATGCGTCGCGCGTGGGCGGAGCGCAGCGTACGGATGATGTTGATGCGCGAAGGATTGCCTTCGTTACTGATCCCGGCGCGCACGGTCTTGAAGGTGTCCGTGCCTGTCAGGTTGCGCTTCACCAGGTTGGGCAACTCCAGGTCCTCGAACATGAATTCGAGAAATTCTTCCTGGGTGATCTGGAACACGAATTCATCCATGCCTTCGCCGGAATTGCTCGCCTTGCCAGGTCCTTTGCCGCCGCCTCCGCCTTGCGGCCGGGCGATGTGTTCGCCGGTGGTGAATTCCTTGTTGCCAGGGTGAACGACGGTCTGTTTGCCGCCACGTCCGTGGTGCAGCACAGGTTCGTCGATGTCTCGGCCGGGAATACTGATCTGCTCGCCATGCTCCATATCGGTAATGGAGCGGCGGCTGACAGCTTCTTCCACTGCTTTCTTGATGTGGTCACGATAACGCCGCAGAAACCGTTGCCGGTTTACCGTGCTCTTGTTCTTGCCGTTGAGACGTCGGTCAATCACATAGCTCATAGGCCCTCCGGGCAGCTTCAAGTTGCAAGCTTCAAGCCGTGAGGCTGAAGCTTAAAAGCAAGCGCTGGCACAAAACAGCACCTCAGACGAACCTACGCCCGCCTGAGGCTTACAGCCTGCCGCTTGCCGCTGCCATTACTGCGACTTGCGTACGCGCAGATACCATTCGGAGAGTAGACGTACCTGTTTATCGGTGTAGCCCCGTTCAACCATTCGAGTGACAAAGTCGTTGTGCTTCTGCTGGTCTTCCTTGCTGGCCTTGGCATTGAAGCTGATGACCGGCAGCAGGTCCTCGGTGTTGGAGAACATTTTCTTCTCGATCACGACACGCAGCTTCTCGTAGCTGAGCCAGGTCGGGTTCTTGCCGTTGTTGTTGGCGCGGGCGCGCAGCACGAAGTTGACGATCTCGTTGCGGAAATCTTTCGGGTTGCTGATACCGGCCGGTTTCTCGATCTTTTCCAGTTCCTCGTTCAGTGCCACACGGTTGAGAATCTCGCCGGTCTCCGGATCGCGGTATTCCTGATCCTGAATCCAGAAGTCCGCATAGAGCACGTAACGGTCGAAAATGTTCTGCCCGTACTCGCTGTAGGATTCCAGGTAAGCGGTCTGAATCTCCTTGCCGATGAACTCGATGTAGCGCGGCGCCAGGTATTCCTTGATGAAGCGCAGATAACGCTCGCGCGTTTCAGCGGGGAATTGCTCCTGTTCGATCTGCTGTTCCAGCACATAGAGCAGATGCACCGGGTTGGCCGCGATTTCATGCGGGTCGAAGTTGAACACCTTGGACAGAATCTTGAACGCGAATCGGGTCGACAGACCGTTCATGCCTTCGTCGACGCCCGCGCTGTCGCGGTACTCCTGGATCGACTTGGCTTTCGGATCGGTATCCTTGAGGTTCTCGCCGTCGTACACCCGCATCTTGGAATAGATGTTGGAGTTGTCCGGCTCCTTGAGGCGCGACAGGGTGGTGAACTGCGCCAGCATCTTCAGCGTGTCCGGTGCGCAATGCGCCTTGGACAGAGAGCTGTTGAACAGCAGCTTGTCGTAGATCTTGATCTCGTCGCTGACCCGCAGGCAGTAAGGCACCTTCACGATATAGATACGGTCGATAAAGGCTTCGTTGTTCTTGTTGTTGCGGAAGCTGTGCCATTCCGATTCGTTGGAGTGCGCCAGCAATATGCCGGTAAACGGAATCGCGCCCAGCCCCTCGGTACTGTTGTAGTTGCCTTCCTGAGTGGCGGTCAGCAATGGGTGCAGGACCTTGATCGGCGCCTTGAACATCTCGACGAATTCCATCAGGCCCTGGTTGGCCCGGCAGAGCGCGCCCGAATAACTGTAGGCGTCGGCGTCGTTCTGCGGAAACTCTTCCAGCTTGCGGATATCGACCTTACCGACCAGCGCCGAGATGTCCTGGTTGTTCTCGTCACCCGGTTCGGTCTTGGCCACAGCGATCTGGTTGAGAACCGATGGATAGAGTTTCACGACCTTGAACTGACTGATGTCGCCCCCGAACTCAGCCAGACGCTTGGTCGCCCAGGGCGACATGATGGTGCTCAGGTAGCGCCGCGGGATGCCGAAGTCTTCTTCGAGAATGGCACCGTCTTCATTGGCATTGAACAGGCCCAATGGCGATTCGAATACCGGCGAGCCCTTGATGGCGTAGAACGGGACTTTTTCGATCAGTTGTTTGAGTTTTTCAGCCAGAGACGATTTACCACCGCCAACCGGGCCGAGCAGATAGAGGATCTGCTTCTTTTCTTCCAGGCCTTGAGCGGCATGACGGAAATACGAGACGATCTGGTCGATGCATTCTTCCATCCCGTGGAAGTCTGCAAACGCCGGATAGCGACGTATCACCTTGTTGGAAAAAATTCGCGACAGCCGCGAGTTGGCGGAAGTATCCACCAGCTCAGGTTCGCCTATGGCCAGCAGCAGACGTTCTGCCGCCGAAGCATATGCGCTGCGATCCTGTTTGCAGAGCTCAAGATACTCCTGCAGCGAGAGCTCTTCCTGACGTGTGGTTTCAAAGCGTTGTTGGAAGTGGCTAAAAATACTCATGACGTCACCTCGCTCGATACGTTGAGCCGGCGGCGGATCGTCAGTCGATGCTGGCAGCAGCTGAGTATCCAGATGCCGTTTACCCCCCAGAACACCATAAAAGTAACTACCGATGACCCACGCGCCGGTGTACCGGCTCTCCCCTGATTTCGGATGGCCTAGGCTAAGGATAGTTCGGATTCGGAAAGATAAAGAAGGGATGAGCGAGAAGACGGGCTGACCGTTCGTCAGTTGGGGTGCGAGCCCGCGTAGAACGCGGGATCGACTGTCATAAAAATATTTTTTTCAGTTGCCTTGTACGGTTTCGGCCGGAAAAGTCGAGCGCCACAGCTCGAAGCCGCCGTCCACGCTGTACACGTCCGAGAATCCCTGACCCACGAGATAGGCCGCTGCGCTCTGGCTGGAGTTGCCGTGATAGCAGATCACCACAAGGGGTTTGTCCAGATCGGCTTTGGCGATGAAGTCGGCGATCGAGTGGTTGTCCAGGTGCTGTGACTCGGGAATGTGGCTGCTCTCGAACGTCTGGGCGTCACGAACATCGACCACGACCGCGCCTTGCTCGCGCAGTGCCTGAGCCTGTTCGGGGGGGATGCGTTTGAAATCGGTCATTGCGTGGGCTCCTGAGCCTGTGGCGGCTGATGACGGCTGGCGTCTGCCGGTATTCGGGTGATGGTCGGTGTTGCAACATGGCCGACAGCATCGCAATTGCATTGATGGCGTTCAAGGGTATCGACGTTGAGCAGTGTCATGGCGCCGCCCCACACGCAGCCGCTGTCGAGCGCGAAGACGTCCGGCTCGTCACAGCGACCTTCAAGCGCGGCCCAGTGGCCAAAGATGATCTTCACCGAGCGGGTCTTGCGGTTCTTGTGAGTGAACCAGGGAGCGTAGCCAGGCTTGGCCGTCTCGACGCCTTCCTTGCCCTTGAGGTCGAGCTTGCCATCGCTGGTACAGAAACGCATACGCGTGAAGTAGTTGGTGATGACTCGCAGCCGGGTGACACCAGTAAGGTCGTTGTCCCACTTGGCAGGCTCGTTGCCGTACATGCCGTCCAGAAACGGTTCATACAGGTTGTCTTCCTGCAGAGCCTGTTCGACTTCGGCCGCATGCTTGAGCGCTTTCTTCAGCGACCACTGGGGTGCGATTCCGGCGTGGACCATGGCGACATTGCGCGATTCGTCGTAATGCATCAGTTTCTGCTGGCGTATCCAGCCCAGCAGTTGGTCACGATCCGGCGCTTCCAGGATTTCACGCAACGTGTCGCCTTTTTTCAGGCGCTCGATGCTGCGTGCGGCGGCCAGCAGGTGCAGGTCATGATTGCCCAGTACGCAGACCAACGATTGCCGGATGCCGTATAGGAACCGGAGTGTCTCCAGCGACTGGGGGCCGCGGTTGACCAGATCGCCCACCAGCCACAATTGATCCTTTTCAGGATCGAACTGCACATCGTCAAGCAGGCACTTCAGCGGATCCAGGCAACCTTGCAGGTCGCCGACGGCGTACACCGCCATCAGTGAAGGGCACCCGGAACGGCAAGGCGGAACGGGGCGATGACGGCGTCGAAGCGTTTGCCGTCTTCGGCCAGCATCTGATAAGAGCCCTGCATGTTGCCGACCTTGGTCGTCATCACGGTGCCGCTGCTGTACGTGTGGCTCTGACCAGCCTTGATCAGCGGTTGCTGACCCACCACGCCTTCGCCACGGACTTCCTCGACGTGGCCGTCGCCATCCGTGATGACCCAATGCCGGGACAACAGCTTGGCAGGCAGCTGGCCATTGTTCTGGACCGTGATGGTGTAGGCGAACGCGAAGCGATTCTGCTCGGGTTGGGACTGTTCTGCGAGGAAGCGCGTGACGACGCTGACGTCGACCTGATAACGGGAATCGGACATTCAGTAGGCCTTGAAATCCATAGCGAAAAAAACGGAGTGCTCAACAGCAGCATCAGTCTAGGACAAGTAAACGAAAAATGACCAATGGCCGTCTGCCGTTTACCTGTTACCAATGCTTACTCCGCGACGGCTTTCTCGCCCAGCTTGTCGGCCAGACGAACGAAAGCGGCCAGGTCCAGTTGCTCCGGACGCAGACTGCCGTCTACACCCGCAGCGGTGATGTCGTCACTGCTCAACAGCAGTTTGAGGGTATTACGCAGGGTCTTGCGACGCTGGTTGAAGGCTTCGCGTACGACGCGCTCCAGCAGGCGGTGATCCTTGGCCGGGTGGGGCAGGGTTTCGTGCGGCACGAGGCGCACGATGGCCGAGTCCACCTTGGGCGGCGGGTTGAACGCGCCAGGCCCGACGTTGAACAGGTGTTCCACGCGGCAGTGATACTGAACCATGATCGACAGGCGACCCCAGTCTCCGCCGCCAGGGCCTGCTGCGAGACGCTCGACCACTTCTTTCTGCAGCATGAAGTGCATGTCGCGGATCAGGCTGGCGTTCTGCAAAAGGTGGAAGATCAGCGGTGTCGAGATGTTATACGGCAGGTTGCCAACGACTCTCAGACTGCGAGGCTCGTCACCCAGGCTGTTGAAGTCGAACTTCAGCGCATCACCCTGATGCAGGTTGAAGTTCGGCTTGCCGGCGAACTGGCTGTTGAGGATCGGTATCAGGTCCTTGTCCAGTTCCACGACATCCAGGTGGGCACCGCTGTTGAGCAGGCCTTCCGTCAATGCGCCCTGACCCGGACCGATTTCCAGCAGACGGTCTTCGGGTTTGGCGCGAATCGCGCGCAGGATCTTGTCGATAACGCCTGCGTCGTGCAGGAAGTTCTGCCCGAAACGCTTGCGCGCCCGGTGTTGGTATAGCTCGGTCATGAATGGGTCTCGGCCATCTGGTAGGCGGTTTGCAGTGCGACGTGCAGGCTGCCGGTGTCGATCTTGCCACTGCCCGCCAGATCCAGCGCGGTGCCGTGGTCGACGGACGTACGGATGATCGGCAGGCCCAGCGTCACATTGACGGCTGCGCCGAAGCCTTTGTACTTGAGTACGGGCAGGCCCTGATCGTGGTACATCGCCAGCACCGCATCGCAGTGCTCCAGATATTTGGGGGTAAACAGAGTGTCGGCAGGCAGCGGACCACGCAGGTCCAGGCCGTCGCTGCGCAGACGCTCCAGAGTCGGTTCGATGATGTCGATTTCCTCGCGCCCCAGATGCCCGCTTTCTCCAGCATGCGGGTTCAGGCCACACACCAGGATGCGCGGGTGAAGGATGCCGAACTTGTTCACCAGATCGGCATGCAGAATGCGCGTGACGCGTTCCAGCCGGTCCGGGGTAATGGCATCGGCAACATCGCGCAACGGCAGGTGTGTGGTGACCAGTGCGACTCGCAGGTCGCCAGTGGCCAGCATCATCACCACCTGCTCGGTGTGGGTCAGCTCTGCGAGGAATTCGGTGTGTCCGGAGAAGGCAAAGCCGCCTTCGTTTATCACGCCCTTGTGCACCGGGGCGGTGATCATGCCGCTGAACAGGCCGTCGAGGCAGCCTTGTCCGGCGCGTGTCAGGGTTTGCAGCACGAACCCGGCGTTGGCCGTGTTCAGCTCACCCGTGACCACCGACGCCGCCAGCGGAGTATCCCAGACATACAGGCTGCCCGCAGGAGCGGGCGAGTCGGGGAGGGCATCTGGCATCACGTCGAGCAGGTTGACGGCCACGCCCAGTTGCGCGGCTCGCTCGGTGAGCAGGTCGCGGCTGGTAATGGCAATCAGGGGGTGTGGCTGAGGCTGCGTGGCGAGCAGCAGGCAAAGGTCGGGACCTATGCCGGCCGGCTCGCCGGGTGTCAGGGCGAAGCGCTTTGGTTTCACTGAGCAGCCTGGACTGCGCCAGGAAGCTTGATTTCAACGTAGGCTTCGTCACGGATCTGACGCAGCCAGGTTTGCAGCTCTTCGTCGTACTTGCGGTTACGCAGTACGTTCAACGCTTGCTGATCACGAGCCTGACTGGTGGCGTCCGTGGCGCGACGGCCCAGGACTTCCAGAACGTGCCAGCCATAAGCAGTCTTGAACGGTTTGGAGACCACGCCCTGAGGCGTCTCGGTCATCACTTCACGGAACTCTGGAACCAGCGAGTTGGGATCGACCCAGTTCAGGTCACCGCCGTTGAGCGCCGAACCCGGATCTTCCGAGAAGCTCTTCGCCAGTTCGCCGAAATCTTCACCGTTTTCGATGCGGTCATAGATCTTGGCAGCCAGACGCTTGGTTTCTTCTTCGCTGCGGATTTCGCTTGGCTTGATCAGGATGTGGCGCACATGCACTTCATCGCGCATTTGAGCCTGACCCTGTCCACCGCGCTTTTCCAGCAGCTTGAGGATAATGAAGCCGCCCGGTGTACGCGCCGGAGGCGTCACGTCACCAATTGGCATCGAACTGAGCATGTCGCCGAACGGAGGTGGCAACTGGGCTGCCTTGCGCCAGCCCATGTCGCCGCCTTCCAGCGCGCTTTCGCTCGACGATTTTGCAATCGCCATCTGTGCGAAGTCGGCACCTTTCTTCAACTGGTCGTAAACGTCCTTGGCCCTGCGCGCTGCGGCCTGAATGGCATCGGACGATGCACTGTCAGGCGTGGCGATCATGATGTTGGCCAGGTGAAACTCTTCGGACAGCTGAGCCTTGCCCAGATCGGAGGCCAGGAAGTTCTTCACTTCCTGTTCGGAGACCTGGATACGCTCGGCCACACGACGCTGGCGCACACGGCTGATGATCATCTCGCGACGAACCTGCTCGCGTGCATCGTTGTATGACAGACCGTCATGGGCCAGCGCTGCACGGAACTGGTCAACGCTCATGTTATTGCGCTGAGCGATGGTGCCGATGGCCTGATTCAGTTCTTCGTCAGTGACGCGAATGCCGGAGCGCTCGCCGATCTGCAACTGCAGGTTTTCCAGAATCAGACGATCCAGAACCTGCTGCTGCAGCGCTTCGGCGGGCGGTACGCCCGACCCGCGCTTGGCGATGGTTTGCTGAACTTCACGAACACGCTGGTCCATCTGGCTTTTCATGATCACGTCGTTGTCGACGATGGCCACGACACTGTCCAGAGGCTGAACCGCTGCATGCACAGCACCGCTCAGGAGTAACGCGCCCAGCATCAGCGGGCGCAGACAATCAGAAAGCTTGGTCTTCACGTTCACGATAACCTTGGATGCCTTTGTCGAGGAAGCTCTCTACTTTGGCGCCGGTCACGCCGCCGAGTCCCTTCAACACGATTTGTAGGAATATGCCGCGGTCGCCTTTTTCGTTCTGAGGCTCGGCCTGGCTGGATTCGTCGTAGTCAATCCAATAGCGGTTGATCAGTCGCATTTTCCAGCAGCAGTTATCGTATTCGAAGCCGCCGAACGCCTCGAGTGTACGATTACGGTTGTAGTCGAACTGCCAGCGGCTGATAACACTCCATTGCGGCACAATCGGCCAAATGACCGAGAAGTCGTGCTGCTGGATCTTGTAGTAATCCTTCACGTAGTTCGGATCACCCGGACGACCGTAGTCGCCGCCACCCACGATCCAACGGCCAGTGCTTTCGTCGTAACGAATCTGGTCATTGCGATAGCGATAGCCGAGGTTGACGACCTTGTTCGGGGTGTCTTCAGGCTGGTAGTGGAAGAACGCACTGCCCGAACGGGTGCTCTTGCTGTCGGGATCCCAATTGAAGTCGGAGTTGAAGCGCCAGTCGCGGTTGAAACGGTATTCATATTCCAGCGCGTAAGGAGAGACCTTGGCCTGCGCGTCGTCGCGGTCTTCAAAGACCACACCCGGAAGTTGAACCTTGCGATCTGCGAAATACAGAGCCTGGCCGATACTGAGGCGTTGACGTTCGAAGCCGTTTTCCTCTATCCAGCGATTGGTCACGCCCAGAGACAACTTGTTCTCGTCACCGATGCGGTCGGAGCCGGAGAAGCGGTTGTCACGGAAAAGCGACGCATAGTTGAACGTACTTTCGCCAGAGTCGAATACCGGGATGTCGGTCTGATCCTTCTCCGGCACGTAGAGGTAGAACAGTCGAGGCTCAAGGGTCTGGCGATAATTCTTGCCGAACCATTGGGTGTCACGGTCGAAGTACAGACCGCTGTCGACGCTGAAGATGGGTACGCTGCGGCTCTGGCTGCTGCTGTACTCCTCGTCTGCCAACAGCGAGTTCTTGCCCTGGCTGTCCAGGTCAAGCGCGTACTGCGTATAGACATACTTTAGCTTCGGCGTCAGGAAACCGTAGTTCCAGTTCATCGGCAGGCTCACTGCCGGAGCCAGATTCAGGCGGTCTCCATTGGCCCGGGCGATACCGGAAATGTTGGAGTCCAGACGTCGCTCGGCAATACCGTCTTCATCGATGAAGGTACCGTCACGCAAATCCCGGTCGAAACGAACGGCTTCTGTCTGATACTCGAACTTGAGACCACCGGGGCTGTAAGGCAGTACGCCGTCCAGGGAAATCTGAGGCAGTCGGTTGTAAGGCGTAATTTTGGAGACGGTTGCCAGCTTGTAGGCCTGAGCATTGAGCGTCGCCGTGTAGCTTGAGCCACGATAGATCAACGAGCCCTGCTGGTTGAGGAAGTCAGTTCTTTCTACTCCAATCTGATCGCTTTCCAGATCCTGGAAATAGTACGGGTCGCTGATATCGGTGTAGTCGACCTTTGTCATCAAGCGCGAATCCAGCCCGCCCTTGTGCTGCCAGTTGATCATCCAGCGTGTCTTGTCGTAATCCGACTGCAGCTTGCGATCATCGTTTTCGTCATTCAGGTAACCGCCGCCGAACTGGCCTTCGCTGCTCTTGGTCAGGTAGCGGAACTCACCTTCCATTAAGAGACCGCGTTTGGCCATGTACCGCGGGTACAGCGTGGCGTCGTAGTTCGGCGCCAGGTTGAAGTAGTACGGTGTGACCAGCATGAAGCCGGTGTCGGTGCTCGTAGAGAAGCTCGGCGGCAGGAAACCGGACTGGCGACGGTCGTCGATCGGGAAGTAGATGTACGGCGTGTAGAGTACAGGTACGTCCTTGACCCGCAGCGTCACGTTGGTCGCAGTGCCGAAACCGGTGGCCGGGTTCAGCGTGATGTTGTTGCCTTTGAGCGTCCAGGCGTTGCTGTTCGGCTCGCACGTGGTGTACGTGCCGTCCTTGAGACGAATGATCGCGTTCTCGGCACGCTTGGCGTACAGAGCGTTACCGCGAATGTTCGATTTGTGCAGGACGTACTCGGCGTTGTCGACACGGGCTTCGCCTGTGTCGAGCTGCAGTTCGGCCTTGTCGCCGACGATCAGCGCGCCGTTGTCACGCAGACGTACGTCACCGTTCAGCTCGCCACGGTTCTCGGCCTGATGCAGGGAGGCTTCCTGAGCCTGTACCTGCATGCTGCCCTGACGTAACACGACGTCACCAGCAAGGGTCGCAACCTGTGCTTCCTGCTCGTAACGCGAGGCTTTTGCACCGACGAACATCGGTGCATCGCTCATCTTCGTCTTGTCGTCCATACCCGGGCGAATCGGCTCTACGTAGGCACCCGAGCAATACGGACCGGTTTCGGCCAGTTGTGCTGCGGTGAGCTTTTCACGAGGAACCCAATCGAGGTGACTGTAGTCAGCACTACGCGACCTCAGGCCTTTGCCCTTGGCTTCGGTCACCAGTTGCGTGGTCGCAACTGGTTCGCCGGCGGAAGTGCTTTCCGAGGTCACAGTACCGTTGGAACTGACCGACGTCGTGCTGTGCACGGGGCGCGGAGGCAGTTCAACGGCAGCGGTGCCGGATTTAGGCGCACAATTCCAGGCACCCGAAGCAGAGACTGAGCAGTCATACTGTTCCGCGGCAACCACGAATTGAGTGGCCAGAGGTTGCATCGCCAGCAGACTGCCGGTTACGAGCAACGGAAATTTTTTACGAAACGCGGGGGATTTCAATGCCATCTTATTAGTCCGGGCTTCCTGCGCGCCATCTGCCCGCGGGGGGGCCGCACGCCTCTCGATGGGCTGAAAAAGATTCCGGATAATAAAGCATGACCCGCTTGACGGCTAGCGCCGTCGGAGACCCTTGTAATGCCAGATCAAGATATACGCCTGCAATCCCTGAAAGTTTGGCTGGATCAGCAGTTGCCAGCGCTGTTCGCCGCGCAGAATTGGGGCGCCGTACCCCCGGCCACGTTGACTGCGGCCAGTAGCGACGCGAGTTTTCGTCGTTATTTCCGTTGGGAGGGCGAAGGGCGAACTTTTATTGTGATGGACGCGCCGCCACCCCAGGAAAACTGCAAACCGTTTGTGGATATCGCTCATTTGCTGGAAAAGTCCGGCATAAATGTTCCGAAAATTTATGCCGAGGACCTCGCGCAGGGCTTTTTGCTGCTCAATGATCTGGGGCGTCAGACTTATCTGGACGTGATCGATGCCGATAACGCGGATGCGTTGTTTGCCGACGCCATCGAGTCGTTGCTGGCTTATCAGCAGTTGCCGATGGATGCGCCGTTGCCCAGTTATGACGTGGCCTTGCTGCGCCGTGAACTGGAGCTGTTTCCCGAGTGGTACGTGAAGCGTCATCTGGGCATCGACATGGACGAGGCGCAACTGGCTGACTGGCAGCAGGCCAGCGATTTGTTGATCGAAAGTGCGCTGATACAGCCCAAGGTGCTGGTGCATCGCGACTACATGCCTCGTAACCTGATGATCAGCGAACCCAATCCGGGCGTTCTGGATTTTCAGGATGCCGTGTATGGCCCGGTCACTTACGACATCACCTGCCTGTTCAAGGATGCGTTCCTGAGCTGGCCGCAGGAGCGCGTCAGCGACTGGTTGAAAATCTACTGGGACAAGGCGCGGGCGCTGGGCATTCCGGTCCATGAAGACTTCGCTGCGTTCGAGCGGGCCAGCGACCTGATGGGCGTACAGCGTCACTTGAAGGTCATCGGAATCTTCGCACGCATCTGTCACCGCGACGGCAAGCCGCGTTATCTGGGCGACGTTCCACGCTTTTTCGCCTATATAGAAGCCGTTCTTTCGCGACGTCCGGAACTGGCGCAACTGGGCCAGTTGCTGACCAGCCTGCAGCAGCCCGTCGAGACAGCCGTCTGACTCATTTTGAAAAAGGTACCGATTGTGTTGAAGAGGACTGCATGAAAGCGATGATTCTCGCTGCCGGGAAAGGCGAGCGCATGCGCCCGTTGACCCTGCACACGCCAAAACCTCTGGTGCGCGCAGGTGGTGTGCCTTTGATCGAATATCACCTCAATGCTTTGCGTGAGGCCGGGTTTCACGATCTGGTCATCAATCATGCGTGGCTGGGTCAGCAGATCGAAGACTGGCTTGGCGACGGCCAGCGCTTCGGTCTGAACATCCGTTACTCCCCTGAAGGCGAGCCGCTGGAAACCGGTGGCGGCATCTTCCGCGCCCTGCCTTTGCTGGGCGACGAGCTTTTTGTGGTGGTCAATGGTGACATCTGGACGGACTACGACTTCGCCTCGCTGCGTCGACCGCTAACGGGGCTTGCGCATTTGGTGTTGATCGACAACCCGGCGCATCACCCGACGGGGGATTTCTCGCTGGTTGATGGTCAGGTACTCGATGACGATTCGGCCGGGCACCGTCTCACCTACAGCGGTATCGCGATTCTGCATCCTCGACTGTTCGCCGGCTGCGAGGCGGGCGCGTTCAAGCTGGCGCCGTTGCTGCGTGATGCCATGCGTGAAGGGCAGGTAACCGGTGAGCATTTCAGCGGACGCTGGGTGGATGTCGGTACTCATGAACGGCTGGCCGAAGTGGAGCAGTTGCTGGCGGGACGTACTGAATGATCTGGCCGGGCACACTGGCAGGCGCTGGTATCGGGTACGCGATTGCCGACATACCCGGTGCGATGCTGGGCGCCTTGCTGGGGCAGGCGCTGGACCGTCGATTGAAACTGTACAGCTGGGCGCATCTGCGTGAGTGTCTGGGTGGTCGCCCGGCTGTTCATGACGATGAGTTGCTGTTCGTGCTGCTGGGGCGCCTGGCCAAATGTGACGGGCGCGTGGTCGCCAGTCACATCCATCAGGCGCGGGTCGAGATGCAACGACTGAGCATGGACAAGGCGGGTCAGTTGCGTGCAATTAATGCGTTCAAGCGCGGCAAGGACGGTTCCGATGGGCTGCGCAGTTATCTGCGAGGTTTGCGTGATCAACCGGACAAGGCCGAAGGATTGTTACATGCCTGTTGGCGAATGGCGTGGGCCGATGGCAAGGCGTCCCGGGCCGAGCGCGAGCTGATTGGTGTGTGGGGCATGTGGCTGGGCTGGACCGAGCCGCAGATCGAGGCGCTGGCCGCCGAACATGATCCGATGAAGCGGCCGTCAATCGGCAGCACTGACGCCTACAAAGGTGCACTGCTGTTGCTGGGCGTAAAGGCCGACACCGATCCTGTGACCATCAAGCGTGCCTACCGGCGGCTGCTCAGCCGCCACCACCCGGACAAGATCGCAGGCTCGGGCGCCAGCTCATTGCAGGTGCGTGTGGCGACCGAGAAAACCAGCGAACTGCACAACGCCTATCGACTCATCAAGGGGCGCCGCGGGTTTTAGTGATGATTCTGCGCGTGGATGTGTTCTGAATACCCCGATCAGTGGGAGGCGGCTCTTATCAAACAACCTGCAACTTACTGAAGGAACGCGATTTTTTTGTAGGAGCGCGCTTGCCCGCGATTGCGTCATGTCAGTCACTGATTTTCTGTCTGTAAGAACCTATCGCGGGCAAGCGCTCCTACGGTCCGGTGTGTGCTGCGCGACAGCGCTACGTCGAAGACGTGGTGACGCCTCTCACAATCTGGTGATTGCTACGGACAGCGTGTTTCAACACGCCAAGAGCATCCCCCGGCCTATTTGGCCTCGACCCAGCCCCGAACCCGGCGGAACAGTTGTTCCTGTTCTGTCTCTGCATTGCCTGCAATATTGATCAGCCCGATTTGTGTGAAGCCCGGTCCCTTGGCGCGTTTGCTGGCCTGGAGGCGTTCGGTCGCTGCCTGCTGGGGCGGGTTCTTGTAGATGAAGTCGGCGGTGTTGACCTTCAGCGTGGGCACCATGTCCAGCAGTGACGGTGGCGTGTCGAGCGGTTCGCGCGCGGCCACCATCACCAGTTTCTGTACCAGAGGCGACGGGCGCTCGCTCATGTAGCGCGTCGCCCAATAAGCGCCGCTGCTGTGGCCGAGCAAGACGATGCTGTGCGCCTTGTTCTGCTGCGCAAAGGCAATCGCGCTATCAATGCGGGCAAAGACCCGTTCAGCCTGGGCCTTGTTGCGTTCTTCATCGGCCGCTGCCTTGGCCGTGTCGGCGCTGGCCTGGGCTTCTGCTTCGGCGGCCGCATCCTTGGCAGGCGCATCCTTTGGCGCTTCCTTGGGTTTTTCAGCGCTGGCGTCGCCGGTTGCGGCGTCAGTGTCACGTGGCATCAGCGCACTGTCCTGTGCGTCCGGCAAGGTCACGCTCAGGCTGGACCAGCCAACGTTGGGAAACTTGCGTCGCAGCGGGCCGACCACGTCGGGCCAGTCCGGCGATTCGCCTGCGCCAGGCAGGATAATGACGGCACCTTGCGGCTCGTCGGTGTTGGCCGGTTTCCAGAGCGCCAGAAAGCTTTCGTCGCCTGCCTGCAGTTGCTGCTGATCCTCTTTGGGCAGTTGACGCTCAAGCGCGACGGCATCTTCCTGCGCGCGGCTGGGCAGTGGCGCGCGCTCTTCGGGAGCTTCCTTGGCCGCGTCCTTTGGTGCATCGGCTGCCAGGGCAGGCAGGGCACAAGGAATGATCAATGACAGAAACAATGCAGGAAACATTGCGCGAATGGTGTGGGACATCGGATATTCCAAGCCAGAAACGATACCGGCAGCCTAATGGGTTGATCGGCTTTTGTCAGGCGTGAGCCTGGGCGCACTACCTCTATATGAGAACGACACGTTGCTAACTCGTCTTCGGCGCATCGGTTTTATCGGCTGCCTGGCTGTGCTCTTGATGGCGCAGGCGGCAAATGCACAGTTCGCTGCATCTGACGTTGCTGCGCGTGCCCAACTGAATCCGGCGCAGCGTGAGTGGCTGAAACAGCATGGCCCGTTGCGCGTCGGCCTTGTGCTGCGTGCGCCCTACGCGCAGTTCGATCAGCGCCTGCAGCAGTTGTCGGGAGCCAATGTCGAGTTCATGAATGCCCTGGCGGCCACGTTGCCAGTGGAATTGCTGTGGCGAAATTTCGCTGATCAGGCCGCACTCGAGAAAGCGCTGGCCGAGGGCGAAGTGGACGTTGCACCCGGTCTGACCCAGACGCCTGCGGGACTGAAACTCTGGCTGTTTTCCGATCCCTATCTACGAGTCTCCCAGTTGTTGATCGGCGAACGGGACGGCAGCACCGCCGTGGATCTTGACAAGCTCGACAGTCTCTCCCGAGTTGCGGTCCGTATGCCCAGTGCCACGGCCGATTACCTGCGCAGCAATTACCCGCACCTGAATCTGCAAGGCGTACCGCTGGAGCGTCAGGCCTTGCAGTTGTTGCTCAGCCAGCAGGCGCGCTATGCCGTGGCCGATGAAGCCCAGCTCAGTCGCCTGCTGCGCGAGCCCGAGTTTGCAGGTCTTGCGGTGGTGGGCGACATCGGCCTGCCGCTGTTGCTGAGGGTCGCGTCGCGCCGGGATGCCCCGGAGCTTGCGGACATCATCGGTGAAGCGTTGCGTGCCATTCCGGCCAGAGAACTGGATCAACTGCACACCCGCTGGATGCCGCTGACACCTTCGCATTTCAGCGAGTCGCCGGGGCTCTGGCAGAACCTGTGCATCCTGCTGCTGGTGATGCTGCTGGCCTGTTTCGCCATCGTGATCTGGCAACGTCGTCAGCAGCAGGCGCTCGAGCAGGAGTTGCTCACTGCTCGCGATGACATCGCCCGCCGGGTGCAAGGCGAGGAATCGCTACGGTTGGCGCAGTTTTCCATCGACCAGAGCACCGTCGGCATTCTCTGGGTCAACTGGGACAGCCGCGTGCGCTACGCCAACCGGGCGGCGGAAACCATGCTCGGTTATGCGCCGGGTAAAGTCGTCGAAAGGCCCTTGATCGATTTTGACCCCAGCCTGCATATGGATCGCTGGCTCAACCTGTGGAAGAACGCTCGCTCGACCGAAGAGAGCCCACAACTGTTCGAGACCAATTGTGTGCGCGCCGACGGCAGCGTATTGCCGGTCGATGTATCGCTGAGCTTTCTGCGCTTTCGCGAGGCGGAATATCTGGTGGTCTTCCTCAGCGATGTCAGCGAACGACGTCGCGCCCATGATCAGTTGCGCGAACTGTCGGCTCACCTGGAAAGCGTGCGTGAAGAAGAAAAAGCCAGGATCGCCCGCGAGGTCCACGACGAATTGGGGCAGATGCTGACCGTACTCAAGCTGGAAACCTCGATGTGCGAACTGGCCTACGCCGATCTGGACCCCGGCCTCAGCGAGCGGCTGGGCAGCATGAAAAAACTGATTGCGCAGTTGTTCCAGTTGGTACGCGATGTGGCGACCGCGCTGAGACCGCCGATTCTCGATGCGGGCATTGCCTCGGCCATCGAGTGGCAGGCCCGGCGTTTCGAGGCGCGGACTCAGATCCCTTGCCTGGTGCAGGTCCCGGACAATCTGCCGACGCTCAGCGATGCGAAGGCGACAGGAATGTTCAGGATTCTTCAGGAGGCGCTGACCAATGTGATGCGTCACGCGCAGGCGCACACGGTCGAAATCAGCCTGACGCTTGAGCGAGACATGCTCTGCATGACGGTGGCCGACGACGGGCAGGGCTTCGTCATCGAGTCCGGCAGGTCGGCGTCGTTCGGTGTGGTCGGGATGCGCGAGCGGGTATTGATGCTGGGCGGTCGATTGTTGCTGGACAGCGAGCTGGGTGAGGGCACAACCTTGCGCGCCTATATTCCGTTGGACCCCGCTGGACAGGAGCGAGCAAAGTGATCCGTGTACTGGTAGCCGAAGACCACACCATCGTGCGTGAGGGCATCAAGCAGTTGATCGGCCTGGCCAAGGACCTGCAGGTGGTGGGCGAGGCGAGCAATGGCGAGCAACTGCTGGAGACGCTGCGCCATGTGGCCTGCGAGGTGGTGCTGCTGGATATTTCCATGCCGGGCGTCAACGGACTTGAAGCGATCCCGAGAATTCGTGCCTTGAACAATCCACCCGCCATTCTGGTGCTGTCGATGCATGACGAGGCGCAGATGGCGGCCCGCGCCTTGAAAGTCGGTGCCGCAGGTTACGCCACCAAGGACAGCGATCCGGCGCTGCTGCTGACGGCGATCCGTCGCGTGGCGGCAGGCGGGCGTTACATCGACCCCGAACTGGCCGACCGCATGGTGTTCGAGGTGGGCCTCACCGACAACCGCCCGTTGCACTCGCTGCTGTCCGAGCGCGAATTTTCGGTCTTCGAACGACTGGCCCAGGGCGCGAATGTCAACGACATCGCCCAGCAACTGGCACTGAGCAGCAAGACCATCAGCACCCACAAGGCGCGCCTGATGCAGAAAATGAAGCTCAACTCGCTGGCTGACCTTGTGAAATATGCGATGGAGCACAAGCTGCTCTGAGTCTGAAAACGACATGTGTCAGAGTTCTGGACACCGACCCGTGGGAGCGGACTTGTCCGCGAAGAATGGGTCAGGCGACGCAGATGCTCAGGGTTGGCTACTTTTCGCGGACAAGTCCGCTCCCACCTGATTCCGCGCAGTTTAGAAGACATACCCATCCCCGCCATCCTTGTAGGGCAATCCCTACCCCTGGCCTTCCAGCCTGCCTAGGCTAATCTCTCATCAGCCCCGATTTGCGGGGGCTTCGGGCTGTTCTAGTCTTCGAGCCACGCAGACAGAAAACAAAGGTGTGGGTAATGAGCGACGTCGATACAAGCGCTGGAGCAAGTGATGTTCTGGTCAGCTTTCGTGGTGTGCAGAAGAGCTACGACGGCGAAGCACTGATCGTCAAAGACCTCAACCTGGATATTCGCAAAGGCGAGTTTCTCACCCTGCTCGGACCGTCCGGTTCCGGCAAGACCACCAGCCTGATGATGCTGGCCGGTTTCGAAACCCCGACTGCCGGTGAAATCCTGCTCGGCGGCCGTGCCATCAATAATGTGCCGCCGCACAAACGCGACATCGGCATGGTGTTTCAGAATTACGCATTGTTTCCGCACATGACGGTGGCCGAGAACCTGGCGTTCCCGCTGTCGGTGCGTGGCATGAGCAAGACCGATGTCGGCGAGAAAGTGAAACGTGCGCTGGGCATGGTCCAGTTGGATACGTTCGCTCATCGCTATCCGGCCCAGTTGTCCGGCGGTCAGCAGCAGCGTGTCGCCCTTGCCCGCGCGCTGGTTTTCGAACCGCAGCTGGTGCTGATGGACGAACCCCTCGGCGCACTCGACAAGCAACTGCGTGAGCACATGCAGATGGAGATCAAGCACCTCCACCAGCGCCTCGGCGTGACCGTGGTGTACGTGACCCACGACCAGGGCGAAGCCCTCACCATGTCTGACCGCGTGGCAGTATTCCATCAGGGCGAAATCCAGCAGATCGCGCCACCGCGCAGCCTGTATGAAGAGCCAAAAAACACCTTTGTGGCCAACTTCATCGGCGAGAACAATCGCCTCAACGGCCGTCTGGTCAGTCAGGACGGCGACCGCTGCGTCGTCGAGCTGGAGCGCGGTGAGAAAGTCCACGCACTGGCGATCAACGTCGGGCAGCCGGGCGGTCCGGTCACGCTGTCCATTCGCCCCGAACGCATCCACCTCAATGGCCGCAGCGAGAGTTGCACCAATCGTTTCTCCGGCCGTGTTGCCGAGTTCATTTACCTGGGCGACCACGTGCGCGTGCGTCTGGAAGTGGCAGGCAAGACCGACTTCTTCGTCAAGCAGCCCATCGCCGAGCTGGACCCGGCGCTGAGCGTCGGCGACGTGGTGCCCATCGGATGGCAAGTCGAGCACGTGCGCGCGCTCGACCCCTTGCAGCAAGTGCATTGATCTATCGATAAAAGCAATAACAGAGGCGAATCGATCGCCCATTCCAATCGCTTACCAACACTGCTCGTGGAGAAAAGAATAAATGCTGAAATCATTGAAGTTCACCGCCATCACCCTGGGGATGATGTGCGCAGCGCAGACCATGGCAGCCACTGACCTGACGGTCATTTCCTTCGGCGGTGCCAACAAGTCCGCGCAGGAAAAAGCCTTCTACGCGCCGTGGGAAAAGGCGGGTAATGGCAAGATCATCGCCGGTGAGTACAACGGTGAAATGGCCAAGATCAAGACCATGGTCGACACCAAGAGCGTGTCCTGGGACCTGGTAGAAGTCGAGTCGCCGGAGCTGGCGCGTGGCTGTGACGAGGACATGTTCGAAGAGCTTGATCCGGCCATGCTGGGCAAGGCTTCCGACTATGTTCCGGGCGCCATCACCACCTGCGGTGCCGGTTTCTTCGTCTGGTCCACCGTGCTCGCCTACAACGCCGACAAGGTTGCCAGCGCACCGAGCGGCTGGGCGGATTTCTGGGACACCAAGAAATTTCCAGGCAAGCGTGGCCTGCGCAAGGGCGCCAAGTACACCCTGGAATTCGCTCTGATGGCCGACGGCGTTGCGCCGAAGGACGTCTATAAAGTGCTGGCCAGCAAAGACGGCCAGGACCGTGCGTTCAAGAAGCTCGATGAGCTCAAGCCGAACATCCAGTGGTGGGAAGCCGGCGCACAGCCGCCGCAATACCTCGCCTCCGGCGACGTGGTGATGAGCTCGGCCTACAACGGTCGCATCGCCGCCGTACAGAAAGAAAGCAACCTGAAAGTGGTGTGGACTGGCGGCGTCTACGACTTCGACGCATGGGCCATTCCAAAGGGTTCGAAAAACGCTGAAGCTGCGAAGAAATTCATCGCCTACAGCCTGAGCCCGGAACAGCAGAAGGTCTACTCGCAGAACATTGCCTACGGCCCGGCCAACACTCAGGCGGTACCGCTGCTGGACAAGGAAACCCTGCAGAACATGCCGACGACCCCTGAGAACATCAAGGATCAGGTGCAGATGAACGTGTCGTTCTGGACTGACAACGGCGAATCCCTGGAGCAGCGTTTCACTGCCTGGGCCGCCAAGTAAGCGCGTCACGTTGCGTTAGATCCGGGTGTTCCCTGTACCAAGGGGAACACCCTTCGTTGAAAGATTCCGGAGTTCGCTATGGCCATCGCCGTGCCCCTGACTGAAGGCGCCAGCCCCAACTTGAAGCAACGTCTTGCTCGCGCAGAGCGGGTCAACCGCTGGAAGGCCCAGGCACTGATCGCTCCGCTGGTCATCTTCCTGCTGCTGGTGTTTCTGGTCCCTATCGCCGCGCTGCTCTACAAAAGCGTCGATAACCCGGAAGTCGTTGCCGCCTTGCCGAGCACCGTGATCGAAGTCCAGAAATGGGATGGAAAAGGGCTGCCGCCCGAGTCGGTCTACAAGGCAATTAGCCTGGACCTGGCTGAAACCCGCAAGAATTCGACCCTGGGCGATCTGTCCAGACGCTTGAACGTGGAGCTGGCCGGTTATCGCAGCCTGCTGAGCAAGACGGCTCGTGCGTTGCCGTTCAAGACTGAGCCTGCCTCTTATAAAGAAGCGCTCGAAGCGCTGGATGAGCGTTGGGGCGATCCCGCCTACTGGCAGGCCGTGCGCCGCAACACCAGCAGCATCACCCCGTATTACGTACTGGCCGCGCTGGATCATCGCATCGACGACCTCGGTGAAGTGGCCCCCGCGACCCCTGATCAAGCAATCTATCTGGACATCTTCGCCCGCACTTTCTGGATGGGACTGGTCATTACCGTTATCTGTCTGGTGCTGGCGTATCCACTGGCCTATCTGCTCGCCAGCCTGCCTTCACGGCAAAGCAATCTGCTGATGATTCTGGTGCTGCTGCCGTTCTGGACCTCGATTCTGGTGCGGGTTGCGGCCTGGATCGTATTGCTCCAGTCCAGCGGACTGATCAACAGCGCGTTGCTGGCGATGGGCATTATCGACAAGCCGCTGGAACTGGTCTTCAACCGGGTGGGTGTGTACATCTCAATGGTGCACATCATGCTGCCGTTCATGATCCTGCCGATCTACAGCGTGATGAAGAACATCTCTCCGACCTACATGCGCGCCGCAATTTCTCTGGGCTGTCATCCGTTCACCAGCTTCTGGCGCGTGTACTTCCCGCAGACCTACGCCGGGATCGGTGCCGGGTGCCTGCTGGTGTTCATTCTGTCGATCGGCTACTACATCACCCCGGCCCTGCTGGGCAGCCCGAACGATCAGATGGTCAGCTACTTCGTCGCGTTCTACACCAACACCAGCATCAACTGGGGCATGGCCACAGCGTTGGGAGGTCTGCTGCTGTTGGCGACCATCGTGCTGTATCTGATCTATAGCTGGCTGGTCGGCGCCAGCCGCCTGCGTCTGAGCTGAGGAGCGTCACCATGCTGAATCCCTACACATCGCCGATCGAGCGCATCTGGTATTTCGCGCTGCGCATCATCTGTGCGCTGGTGCTGCTGTTCCTCGTGCTGCCAGTGCTGGTCATCATTCCGCTGTCGTTCAACTCCGGCAGCTTTCTGGTCTATCCGCTGCAGGGCTTTTCCCTGCAGTGGTATCAGGACTTCTTCAACTCTGCCGAGTGGATGCGGGCACTGAAGAACAGCATGATCGTCGCTCCGGCCGCGACCGTGCTGGCCATGGTGTTCGGCACGCTGGCGGCCATTGGCCTGACGCGGGGCAACTTCCCCGGCAAGGCGCTGGTCATGGCGCTGGTGATCTCGCCGATGGTCGTGCCGGTGGTGATCGTCGGGGTCGCCAGTTACCTGTTTTTCGCACCGCTCGGGCTGGGCAACAGCTACACCTCGCTGATCCTGGTGCACGCGGTGCTGGGTGTGCCGTTCGTGATCATCACCGTGTCGGCGACGTTGCAGGGCTTCAATCACAATCTGGTGCGTGCAGCGGCCAGCCTGGGCGCCTCGCCGCTGACTGCGTTTCGCCGCGTGACCTTGCCGCTGATCGCGCCGGGCGTGATTTCCGGTGCGCTGTTCGCCTTCGCGACCTCGTTCGATGAAGTGGTGGTGACGCTGTTTCTCGCCGGTCCCGAGCAAGCGACATTGCCGCGACAGATGTTCAGCGGTATCCGCGAAAACCTCAGCCCGACCATCGCCGCTGCCGCCACCCTGCTGATCGGTTTTTCGGTGGTATTGCTGCTGGTGCTGGAGTGGCTGCGTGGGCGGAGCGAGAAGTTGAGGACGCAGGCGGTCTGATGCCTTTGCGCAGCGGACACTCAGGATGTGTCATGCATGAAGCGATCTCTGATATTTAGCCGCTGAATGCCTGACAAAAACATCCAGAGTGCACCTGCGACATATCCAGAAACGTTGGAGTACAATGCGCGCCACTGTGATTCTGCTCAAACAGGTGCGTCATGCAGCCCTTCGTTATTGCCCCATCGATTCTTTCCGCTGACTTCGCCCGTTTGGGTGAGGAAGTCGACAATGTGCTGGCCGCTGGCGCGGACTTCGTGCATTTCGATGTCATGGACAACCACTACGTCCCGAACCTGACCATTGGTCCGATGGTGTGCAGCGCGCTGCGTAAGTACGGCGTTACAGCGCCCATCGATGTGCACCTGATGGTCAGCCCGGTGGACCGCATCATCGGCGATTTCGTCGAGGCCGGTGCCACGTACATCACCTTCCACCCTGAAGCCACTCAGCACATCGACCGTTCGTTGCAGTTGATTCGCGAAGGCGGTTGCAAGTCGGGTCTGGTGTTCAATCCTGCGACGCCGCTGAACCTGTTGGAGTACGTCATGGACAAGGTCGACATGATCCTGCTCATGAGCGTCAACCCCGGTTTCGGTGGTCAGAAGTTCATTCCCGGCACGCTGAACAAACTGCGTGAAGCACGGGCGTTGATCGATGCGTCGGGTCGCGATATCCGTCTGGAGATCGACGGCGGCGTCAACGTCAATAATATCCGCGAAATCGCGGCTGCCGGTGCCGACACTTTTGTCGCCGGTTCTGCCATCTTCAATGCCCCCGATTACCGCGAAGTGATCGAGAAAATGCGTGCCGAACTGGCGTCTGCCCGCGCATGAGCGGCTTCGAGCAGCTGTTTGCAGGTCAACTGCCCAAGCTGATCATGTTCGATCTGGACGGAACCCTCGTGGACTCCGTGCCGGATCTTGCCGTCGCCGTGGACAAAATGCTGCTTGAGCTGGGTCGTCCTGCGGCCGGGCTTGAGTCGGTACGCGCCTGGGTTGGCAACGGCGCGCCGGTGCTGGTGCGTCGCGCGCTGGCCAATGACATCGACCACGGCCATGTCGACGACGCCCTGGCCGAGCGCGGGCTGGAGATCTTCATGGAAGCCTACGCGCAAAAGCACGAGTTCACTGTGGTCTATCCGGGCGTGCGCGAAACCCTGAAGTGGCTGCAGAAGATGGGCGTGCAGATGGCCCTCATCACCAACAAGCCGGAGCGCTTCGTTGCGCCGTTGCTCGATGAAATGAAGCTGGGCCGGTTTTTTCGCTGGATCGTCGGTGGCGACACCATGCCGCAAAAGAAACCCGATCCTGCGGCGTTGTTTTTCGTCATGAAAATGGCCGGTGTTCCGGCCTCGCAATCCCTGTTCGTCGGCGACTCGCGGACCGACGTGCAGGCTGCCAAAGCCGCCGGTGTGGCCTGCGTTGCGATGAGCTACGGCTACAACCATGGTCGCCCGATTGCCGAGGAATCTCCGGCGATGGTGATCGATGATCTGCGCAAGCTGATTCCCGGTTGCCTGGATCAGGACGCTGAGATACTGTTGCCCGACATCGAACGTCCCTCCTTTAGAGATTCCATCGTGGTGGTCACTCGCAAACTCTGGATGAAAGTCATGAAGGCCCTGGCCCGCTGGCGTTGGCGCGCCTGACTTGTTTCTGGCCGGCCTGCCGGTGCGTTTGCCTTACTGACCGTTTTATCCTCAAACCACGAGGTTGCTCATGAACCGTGAAGAATTCCTGCGTTTGGCCGCTGATGGCTTCAACCGCATTCCGCTTGCCCGCGAAACCCTCGCTGACTTCGACACACCGCTGTCGATCTACCTGAAACTGGCCGACCAGCCGAACTCCTATCTGCTGGAGTCGGTGCAGGGCGGCGAGAAGTGGGGGCGGTATTCGATCATCGGTCTGCCATGTCGCACCGTGATGCGTGTGCATGGCCATCGCGTCAGCATTACCCACGATGGCGTCGAGATCGAAACTCACGAATCGGAAGACCCACTGGCGTTCGTCGAAGCCTTCAAGGCGCGCTACAACGTGCCGACCATCGCCGGTCTGCCGCGTTTCAATGGCGGTCTGGTCGGTTATTTCGGTTATGACTGCGTGCGTTATGTCGAGAAACGTCTGGCCAACTGCCCGAACCCGGATCCGCTGGGCGTGCCCGATATCCTGCTGATGGTGTCCGATGCGGTTGTGGTGTTCGACAACCTGGCGGGCAAGATGCACGCCATCGTGCTGGTCGATCCTGCACAGCAGGATGCCTATGAGCATGGGCGCAAGCAGCTGGATGAACTGATGGACAAACTGCGTCAGCCAATCACGCCGCGTCGTGGTCTGGATCTGGACCGTCCGCCTGCGCCCGATCCGGTATTCCGCTCCAGTTTTACTCAGGGCGATTACGAAGCCGCAGTCGATACTATCAAGCAGTACATCCTGGCGGGCGACGTGATGCAGGTCGTCCCGTCGCAACGCATGTCCATCGACTTCAAGGCCGCGCCCATCGATCTGTACCGGGCGCTGCGCTGCTTCAACCCGACGCCTTATATGTACTTCTTCAACTTCGGCGATTTCCATGTCGTCGGCAGTTCGCCGGAAGTGCTGGTGCGGGTCGAGGACAACCTCATCACGGTGCGTCCAATCGCCGGGACCCGCCCACGCGGTGCCAACGAAGAGGCCGATCTGGCGCTGGAAAAAGACCTGCTGTCCGACGACAAGGAAATCGCCGAGCACCTGATGCTCATCGACCTGGGTCGTAACGATACCGGTCGGGTATCGGAGATCGGTACGGTCAAGCTGACCGAGAAGATGGTCATCGAGCGTTATTCCAACGTGATGCACATCGTCTCCAACGTCACCGGCCAGTTGAAGGAAGGCCTGACGGCGATGGACGCTCTGCGAGCGATTCTGCCGGCGGGCACCTTGTCCGGCGCACCAAAGATTCGCGCGATGGAAATCATCGACGAGCTGGAACCGGTCAAGCGTGGCGTTTACGGCGGCGCCGTGGGCTACTTTGCCTGGAACGGCAACATGGACACTGCCATCGCGATTCGTACGGCGGTGATCAAGAACGGCGAGCTGCATGTGCAGGCGGGCGGCGGGATTGTGGCTGACTCGGTGCCTGCGCTGGAGTGGGAAGAGACCCTCAACAAACGCCGCGCGATGTTCCGCGCAGTGGCGCTGGCGGAGCAGACCGCGGGGGAGTGAGAGCCTCCCACAGTCCGTGGTCGCAGCAAGATACGGGTATAACGCTGAGCACAAGCATGGGCATGATCGGCGTGCTTGAGATCACGCTGATCGTTCCCACGCTCTGGAGCGTGGGAACGATCATCTCCCGCATGGTCCCATTCCTTCACTCAGAAGTTCAGGCTCAGCGCCACGTTAGCCCCTTGCTGGGTCACGTCATCGTTCTTGCGCCAGTTGTAGTTGGCGCGCAGCGTGAGGTCCTGGGTGAGTTTCTGGCTGACGCCCAGTGTGGCGCGGTTGAGGTTGCGTTGCGGGGTGTAGCCGTCCAGCGTGAAGTCGATGGGCGGCACGCTGTTGAGCGACAGGGTCACGTCCTGCTGATCGGTTTCAAACTCCCGCTCACGCGCCACTTCTCCCCAGACCTGCGTCGATGGTGTGACCTGGAACTTGCCCTGCAAGCCCACGCCTGCTCGTTTGGATTTGCGCGTCTGGTCGCTAAAGGTCAATGCCGTCGAACGAGTGCCTTCTTCGGAATAGCCGTCCACATCGATGTGCGCATAGTCTGCGCTGATGAACGGCGACAGGTGCCAGCGGCTGGCTGTGCCCGCGATGTCGAAGCCGACACGTGCGCTCACAGCCCACATTTCACCGTCGGTATCGCCTTTCTCCTGACCTTGGCTCACGCCCAATGCGAACTTGCGCTCGGCGTTCTCGTAATCCAGTTTGCCGCCTGAGGCCGCCAGATCACCCCACCAGTGGTTGGCCTGATACTGCAGAAACGCGGTGGCGATGTAGCTGTTGAGTTTGTAGTCCGAATCTCGCGGACCCGCCTCGAGGTTCTGTCGATAGGCGCCTGCAACGACACCCGTGCGCCAGTTTTCGGCGAAACGGTAGCTGGTGCCGATCGTGAGGTTGTAGCCCTTGCCGTCTGCATCTGCAGCGGTGTCCTGAGCGTCGATGTCCAGTTTCTGACCGCCTGCCGAGAGGATGCCTTGCCATTGGCCAACCGCCTGCCAGTTGCCAAAGTCGCTGAGCCATTGGGCGTGCAGCTCGTCCTGGTGGGCACGCAGGGTGCTGTTGGCCATTTCCGGCAGGAGGGTGATTTCCCAGGGCGCCGACAACAATGAATACGCATAGTCGGCCAGCAGACGCTGCCCGGCTTCGGTCGGGTGAACGCGGTCGTTGAAGAACAGCTTGGTCGGATCAGGTGTTGTGCCTGAGCGTCCGAAGGTGGCGCTTTCGTCACAGCTGTCGCCGCTGAAACAAGTGCCGACCAGATCTTCATTGGGATCGAAGCCGAATCGCGCAGGCTGCGCCAGGGTTTCGCTGATCAGCAGCGGCACGTTGAGCGGGATGATCTGCGCATCGATCTGCGACAGCCGGCTGACCAGTTGCTCGTTGAATCGGGCGCTGAGTCTGGACGTCAAGGATTCCAGCACCGTGCCGCTCAAGGCGGGCGTCTGGCCGATGTCCGGCAGCAGCCAGACCATGATGTGACGTGCGCCCGCCTGCTGCAGCACCTGCGCGCTGTCGGCGAGACGGTCGGCGGCATCCTCGGCATCGCCGAAACTCAGTACACGACCCTGCAGGAAATCGTTGCCACCTCCGGTCAAGTAATAAAGCGCATTCGGATCGGCACGAAACCCGTTGCTGGGCAGATAGCCCGGGCGGCTGCGCAGAACGGTCTGCGATCCGCTGGTGATGGGCGTCACCGCGTCGGACTGCGTGGTGATCGAGTCCAGGACCTGGTCGGTTCGATAGCCGCCTACCGCCCAGTTGTTGCCATCCGGCAGGCCCAGCGCAGCGTTGACGGGGGAGGTCGAAGCGGCCAGATCGCCAGCAGAAACGTTGAGCATTCTGCCGATAAGCGTGGACGAGTTGAGGTTGTAAACCTCGCCGCTGCCGTCCTGATAGGTCGGCCCGACCCGGTTGGTGAAGCGCAGGGTCGAACCGGCAGGTCCGTCCGTGTCGGGAAACTGCCCGGCATCGGCCAGACTGTCACCGAACACAACCATGGTCGAGTAAGGCGCGGCAACGGCCGTGCTACAGGCCAGCGAAAGCAGACAGGCCGCGAAGGGCCATCGCCTTGATATCGTGATCATGAGAAAGATCCTTTCCTGTTTTTTATTCTGTCTAGGAAACGTAGCAAGCCTCTTCATGACCGCCAGCGCTATCGAAAGTTACCGCCCAATGGTTGGCCTATCACTGGCGTAAATCATGCGGCCCTGTCAGTGACGATATCGTTGAGGTAGTTCGCCAGATCGTGCAGGTAGACGAACGGGTGGCCCTGACGCGTGCCGCCGGTGCGGCTGACCTTCAGGGCGATACGCCCGGCGTTGATCTTGCGCAGCAGGTTGCGGTCGTTGGACAGATGGGAGAAATAGCGCTCGCGCACGGCACTCAGCGATGGGCACGGCGTGGCGAATTCCTTGCGAAGCTGGTCGAGTATGTCGTTCATTCCGTGACTCCTTGTGGTTGTGTCGGTGCAGATGAAAGGCGCAGCGTCATGCCGCGTCTCCACCTGACGGGGCAGGGTGCGTATTGATGGCAGGCGATGGCCTGTGGCTGGAATTGGTCAGGACCAGAAACTGCCCGGTCTGCCGCTGGATCGTCTCGATGAGATGTCTGTCGCAGGCTGCCGGGTGCAGATACACCGGGCAGCGTGCTTTGGGTCGTGTGGTCTGCATGTTCGTACTCCATGACGAGGTGCGAACAAACAATACGATATGTAGCGGAATGATGCAATACAGATTGTATATTTAAATACGTTTTGTATTAGTACGCGTCTGCGGATTCGACGTACCACGACACGTTGACCGAGCCGTTTTCGAAGTTACGCGTCACGTTGATACCTTCGGCCTCACTGATCTGCTCGACGATCTGCTCCCAGTGAACAGGTGATTCACCAGGCTCTCTGACTAATAGCACCTGGTGCTCTATCTGCGCCTTGGGGCTGGTGATCAGGTCCTGGATACGCTGGGCGAGCGCCAGGTAGGCATCGTGTTGCGAGGCTTCAGGTCTCAGG
This sequence comes from Pseudomonas sp. AC016, assembly GCF_979253365.1. Lineage (NCBI taxonomy): Bacteria > Pseudomonadati > Pseudomonadota > Gammaproteobacteria > Pseudomonadales > Pseudomonadaceae > Pseudomonas > Pseudomonas sp. AC016. Next base: position 2,619,776 of record NZ_CEEDCC010000001.1, on the reverse strand, counting down.
TTTTGCATGCGTGAACTCCTTTTTACTGTATGTGCGTACAGTAGTTGAGTAATTTTTCCCACGCAAGCGGCAAACCTTTCCTATCTGGAAGTCATGACCCTGAATCCCGGGCATAAAAAAGCCTCGCTGGGCGAGGCTCGGGGATCATCACGGTGTTCAGAGGCGCATGGTCATCTGCCGGATAACACCGATCAATTTGCATTCCTCGCTGATCGCGATGGTGGGATAGGCAGGGTTGAGCGGCTTCAGGAAATAGCGTCCGGCGTCTTCGACCAGCTTCTTGAACGTTGCCTCATTGCTTTCCGGAAGCTTGGCAATCACCAGCTTTCCAGGGGTTGGCTCGATGCCGGTGTCCACCAGAATCAACATGCCTTCCGGAATGCTCTGGCCTGCGGGTGCCGTCATCGAGTCCCCGCGCACCACCAGCCAGAAGGCTCGGCCCTTGGCTTTGTAGTCGCTCAATTCGAAGGTTTCCGAGTAACCGACCGGATAGGGCTCGACCGCCTCGTTCCAGCCACCGGCTTCGACCCAGCTGATCACCGGGTAGCGATAGAAGCGCGAAGGCTGCTCCGTTGGCGCAACGTTCTGTTGTCCGGGCTCGTTCCACGGGATGGAGGTAGTAAGGATCGGCAGGCCCAGCTCGCCAAGCAATCGATTGATGACCTCGATCTTGGGCTCGCGTTTGCCGTTCAGCCAATGCCCGACCGCGCCGGGCGTAACCCCCATGCGTTCAGCCATTTCTTCCTGGCTGATCTGCTGGGTATCCATGACCTGTCTTGCGACTTCATACCATTTATTCATGCGTCGAATCATACAGGCTGTAGGGTGTTCTTCAATATACACATTGTAATGGTGTGTTGTGTATAAAAAATACAGATTGTATTGTCTGGCTTTCCTGAGGACGTCGATCGGCGTTCTCTGCACAAAAGTCAGGAGCGACACAATGATTGAAGAAGTAGAAGCGGTGATGGCGCATTGGGGCGAGCAGCGCAACCGCATCGGGCTGAGCGGCGGATTGAGCAGCCCGATGGCCGGGATCATGGAATGGGGCGCTTACATTCCCCGCAGCACGCCGGGTTCGCGCTCGCTGATCGGCAATGGCAGCGGCATGGACTATATAAGCAGCGAAGTCGAAGCCGCTGTTGCCGAGATGGCGCGCAGCCCGGCCAGAAGCCGAGGACCTGAATTGGCGCAGTTGGCCACCCTGCGTTACGTGGAGTCGTTGCCGGTGCGCGAACAGATGCGTTTGCTGGGCATTAATGAAGGCGCCGATCGAACCTACCGCAACTGGGTCGACAAGCTTCATCAAAGCATTCTGGCTGCGCTTTCTGCGCGTAGCGCCTCTCGAAGCAACAGGAAGGAGGTCGCGCGCAGAGCCTGATTTCGTCACGGATCACGCGGTGTTTCGCACCGCTCATCCGGGTTGACTGCACAGCTGCGGTCGAACTCGGGTTGAAGTCCGGTCAAACTCGACCCACCCCGAAATTGCCCCTTCCCAGCCTTTCCGGAGGGGGGTAAAAAGGTCCCACGATATGCAATTTGCGCCTCGGAACTGCTGTTCAAGGCAGGCCGCGCAACTGTTGAAACGGGTCATTCGTGACCCGCCCCGAAGCCCGCCCTGGCGGACTACCGTCATGGATTTCCCCGGCCGCCACTGTGCGGCCTTTTTTATGCGTGGAGCAAAGATGGACCCAACCGACCTTGGACCAGGCACAGCTACCTGGCTGGGCGGCACTGGCACCATTCTGCTTGGCGGCTTTTTATGGCTGCGCAAGTTTCTTTCCAGAGACGCCGCCGACCGGGCGATGGACAACGCCGACATCGGCACCGTCCGGCGCCTCAATGAACTGCTCGACTCCGAGCGACAGATTCGCAAGGAGGCTGAAGCGCGGGCTGATCAGTTTGCCAAGGAGCGCAACGAACTCGCCGCAGCCGTTGGCCGCATGGAGGGCAAGATCGAAGCGCTGACCAGTCACATCGTGCAGCTCACCGACAAGGTGACCACCCAAAGCGCCGAGATAGCCCGGCTTCGTTCCCAGCTCGGAGGTGCCAACGATGCACAGATGCGTAATTGATTTCATCGCCCGTCGCGCCTGGCGCCAGATCGAGGTCTGGGTGATCGCCGCGTTGATGATCGCAGGCTGCCTGATGCTCGGGTTTCAGGCCGGTCAATGGTCGGCGAATACCGAACATACCCAGCAACTGGCCGAAGTGCGCAAGGCCTACGACGCAGCACTGGGCAGGCGCGATCTTCGTCTGGACCGGCTGGCCGAGAGTACGACCGAAGCCGCTGGCAAGGTCGAAAGCGCCGCCACGGTTGCCAGCGAGGCAGCACACACGGCGAGCCGCGCTGCCGACAAGGCCAACAAGGTACTCGACAAGGCAACCCAATAGCTCAAGGCGTTCAGCCGTACACACCTTCCAGACTGGCAGCCAATGCTGGCGTGCTGGATCGACATTTCTTACACGCGGATTCACTCATGAAGATAACCCCGATAGTTGCTCATTTGCAGGCGACCTGCCCGACCTTTGCCGGGCGAATCAGTGCAGGGATCGACTGGGCGGCTGTTGCCCTCGGCGATCAACTCGCGCATCCCTCGGCTTACGTGATTGCCACCGGCGATCTGGCCACGGCCAACGATCTGCAGAACGTCGTTCGCCAGACCATCACCGACCGGCTGGACGTGGTGGTGGTGCTTGATGGTGGCGACAAGCGCGGACAGGAAGCCAGTGAACAACTGCATGCCATTCGCGCCGAGCTATGGCGTGCGCTGGTGGGCTGGAGCCCGGAGCGCGAGTACGACCCGATGCAGTACCAGGGTGGGGCGCTGGTGCAGATCAGCGGTGATCGCGTGACCTATCGCTTCGGCTTCGCCGCGCAGTTTCAGCTGGGTCGCAACCTCGAAAGCCAGCCCGCCGAAACCTGGCACGAGGCTTATCTGGACGGATTGCCGGGCTTTACCGGTGCCACGTTCGAGATGGACAGCATCGACCCGGCAGACCCCAACCTGAAATACCCAGGCCCGGACGGGCGTATCGAAGTGAAATTCTCAGGAGATGTAAAACCATGACCCAACGCATCACCGTTCTACCGGCCGAAGGCCGCACCGTGCCCGACCCTGAAGCAGGCGATCTGTTGCCTGCCGAAGGACGCGTCGTGACGTTCAACGCCTGGTGGCAACGCCGTCACAACGACGGCGATATCACCCTGCAAACCGAGCAATCCCCCACTCAACCCGCCGAAACGGCTTAATCAAGAGGAAGCCAAACAATGGCTATCAGCTTTAACAACATTCCATCCGATGTCCGCGTGCCGCTGTTCTATGCGGAGATGGACAACTCGGCCGCCAACAGCGCGTCGGCCGGCATGCGCCGTCTGATCGTTGCTCAGGTCAACGACGATGTTACCGGCCCGGAAATCGGTTCGCTGGTGCTGGTGCCAAGCGTGGCGCTGGCGAAGAACCTTGGTGGTCAGGGCTCCATGCTCGCCGCCATGTACGAAACCTGGCGCAAGGCCGACCCGACCGGTGAAGTCTGGTGCCTGCCGCTGCTCAATACCGAGGGCGCCAAGGCCGGTGCGACTGTTACCGTGGCGGGCGCAGCGACCGAAACCGGTCTGCTGAACCTGTATGTCGGTGGCGTGCGCGTGCAGGCTACTGTGGTCAATGGTGCAACGGCGGCTCAGGCAGCCAATGCCCTGTCGGTGAAGATCAACGCCACGCCTGACCTGCCAGTCCGGTCGGTGGTAGACGCGGGCGTGCTGACCCTCTCCTGCAAATGGAGCGGCGTGAGCGGCAACGACATCCGCCTGGAATTCAATCGCTTGGGCAAGACCAATGGCGAAGCGATTCCGGCAGGCCTCACCGCTGAAGTCACCGTCATGACCGGCGGCGTCGGCACCCCTGACCAGGTTCAGGCGCTGGCTGCTTTGGGCGATGAGCCTTTCGAGTTCCTGTGTCTGCCATGGACCGACACCAGCACGCTGGATGCCTGGAAAGCGGCCATGGACGACAGCACCGGTCGCTGGAGCTGGGCGCGTCAACTGTACGGTCATGTCTACAGCGCCAAGCGTGGCACGGTCGGTACGCTGGTCGCCGCAGGTCAACTGCGCAACGATCAGCACATCACCATTCAGGGTGTCGAGATGGCAGCGCCACAGCCGGTCTGGCTGCAAGCGGCTGCATTGGCTGCACGCACCGCAGTGTTCATTTCCGCCGACGCCAGCCGTCCGACCCAGAGCGGCACCATGCCCGGTCTGGACCCTGCACCGGCCAGCCAGCGTTTCACGCTGACCGAGCGTGAATCGTTGCTGCGTTACGGCATTGCCACGGCGTACTACGAAGGCGGTTACGTGCGCATTCAGCGCTCGATCACCACCTATCAAAAGAACGCTTACGGCCAGGCCGACAACTCGTACCTGGACAGCGAAACCATGCACCAGTCGGCGTTCATCATTCGCCGCCTGCAGGGTGTGATCACCAGCAAGTACGGTCGCCACAAGTTGGCCAGCGATGGCACGCGCTTCGGCGCCGGTCAGCCGATCATCACGCCGAGCACCATTCGCGGTGAGTTGATCGCGCAGTACGCCCGTCTTGAAGAAGAAGGCCATGTGGAGAACGCGGAAGTGTTCGCCCAGCACCTGATCGTCGAACGCGACAGTAACGATCCGAGCCGCGTGAACGTGATGTTCCCGCCGGATTACATCAACGGCCTGCGCGTGTTCGCGCTGCTCAACCAGTTCCGCCTGCAGTACGACGAAGCGGCGTAAGTTTTCCCACCAACATCACTTTCAAACCCGCCGCGTGCGGGTTTTTTCATTCTGGAGATAAAAGAACATGGCTCAGAAAGTTGCGGGTACCTGCTACATCAAAGTGGATGGCACCCAATTGACCATCAGCGGCGGCGGCGAAGCCCCGTTGATGAATGTGAAACGCGACACCGTCGTGCCGGGCTACTTCAAGGAGGTGGATAAAGCCGCCTGGGTGAAATTCAAGGCCGTACACACGCCAGACATGCCGCTCAAACTGCTCACCACTGGTGTGGATATGACCATCACCTGCGAGTTCAACAATGGCAAGACCTACGTTCTGTCCGGCGCCTACATGGTCGAAGATCCGAGCAGCAAGGCCGATGACGGCACTATCGACCTGAAATTCGAGGGCAGTCAGGGGAGCTGGCAATGAGCGAAATCATCGAACTGGCGAGCCCTATCGAGGCTCATGGTGAAACCGTCTCGCAACTGACGTTTCGCCGTCCCACCGCACAGGAAGCGCGCGCCATCAAGGCCCTGCCTTACCGGATCGACAAGAACGAGGACGTGTCCCTCGATCTGGACGTGGCGGCGAAATACATCGCCGTCTGCGCCGGCATTCCGCCGTCGTCCGTCAACCAGATGGATCTGTGTGACATCAACACGTTGAGCTGGAAGGTCGCGAGTTTTTTCATGGCAGCGGCATCAGCAACCTTGAAGGCCTGATAGCCGTCGTTTACGACCTCGCGTACTTCTGGAAGACCGACCCCGAACTGATGATGTCCAGGGAGCTGGACGTCATCACCGAGTCGATCTTGCAGGCGCAACGCATCAACCAGATCCTGCAGGGGGAGTGATGGCAGACACTATAAAAACGCTGATCACCGGCGTCGATCAACTGTCTCCAACGCTGGAGACGATCAACAAGAACGTCAAAGGATTCACGGAAGGTCTGGAAAGCTCCGGTTTGGCAGAAGTCCCGCTCAAGGAAATGATCGGCGAAAGCACCCTGGCGCAGCCGCTGATCAATGCGGTCAAGGCCGCGATGGGTTTCGAGACAAGCATGGCCGGTGTGAAGCGGTCGGTGACGTTTGAAACCCCGCAGCAATTCCAGGCAATGAGCCGTGACATTCTTGACCTGAGTGAACGGCTTCCGGAAAGCGCGAGTGGTCTTGCGGCGATTGTCACTGAAGGCGCAAAGGCCAATGTGCCGCGCGCCGAGCTGACCGGGTTTGCCACCGATGCCGTGAAAATGGGCATCGCGTTCGACCAGACCGCAACTCAGTCTGGCGAGATGATGGGCAAGTGGCGTTCTTCATTCGAGATGACTCAGCCACAGGTCGCGGCGCTGTCCGAGAAGATCAATGTGCTGGGCGGCAACAATCTGGAGAAGCAGATTGCGACCATGGTCACCGCGATGGGCCCGCTCGGGCCTGTGGCGGGTCGGGCGTCGGGCGAGATTGCCGCCATGGGCGCTACGCTGGCCGGGGTGGATGTACCGACCGATGTGGCCGCCAAGGGCATCAAGAGTTTCATGCAGTCGATTACCGAGGGCGGCGCAGCCAAGGCTGGGGCTTTCGAGGCCCTGCAGCTGGACATCAACCAGTTGACCCAAGGCATGCAACAGGACCCGTCCGGGACCATCGAGAAGGTGCTGGAGGCCATCTCGACAGTCGATCCGGGCACACAGTCGGCGGTCATCACGCAATTGTTTGGCGAAGAGTCGCTGGGCGCTATCACGCCGCTGCTGAAGAACCTGGATGTGCTGCGCTCCAACCTGGCGAAAGTCGGGGAGGGCGTGCAGTCGGCAGGGACCATCGAGCAGGAGTTCCAGGCCAACTCGGAGACGACTGCGGTCGCTCTCAAAGAGATGGGGAATCGGGTTGATCGCCTGAGCATCAATATCGGCAGCATGTTTCTGCCTGCGATGAATGAAGCAATGGCCGTGATCGGGCCGATGATTTCTCAGGTCGCAGCACTGGCCGCCGAACACCCGGGCGTCATCAAGGGTGTGGTGGGTGCTGCGATTGCCTTTGGCGTGCTGCAGGTGGCCGTCATCGCGGCGACCAGCGCCAGCAGAGTGCTGAGCGCGGTCCTCGGTATGTCTCCGGTGGGCATTGTCGTGCGGGCGCTGGCGCTGGCCGCCGGTCTGCTGATCGCCAACTGGTCGACCGTCGCCCCTTATTTCCAGGCGGTATGGGCTGCGATCCGTGAACCCGTCATGGCGCTTTGGGATGTGTTCAAGATGGTCTTCGGCTGGACGGCGATCGGTCTGGTCGTCTCGAACTGGCAACCGTTATCCGCGTTTTTCGGTGGGCTATGGGACGGCATCAAGACGCTGGCTGCGTCGGCGTTCGACGTGATGAAGACGTTGTTCAGCTGGTCGCCGATCGGACTGATCATCTCGAACTGGCAGCCGTTGTCGGCGTTTTTCAGCGCGCTTTGGGGCGTCATCCAGGCCTTGGCTTCGCCGGTGATTGGTTATTTTCAATCAATGTTCGACTGGTCGCCAATGGACATGGTTTCGGCCGCCTGGCAACCCGTGAGTGGTTTCTTCACAGGTATCTGGGAAGGCATCAAGGCCGAGACCGCGCCGCTCATGGACGCGCTGACGGGGCTGTTCAACTGGTCGCCGATGGATTCGATCAACGAGAAGTGGGCGCCGATCAAAACCTTCTTCTCGGGTCTGTTCACGGACATCAAGCCGTTCATTGACCCGATCCTGAGCTGGTTCGGTATGGGCTCCGATGACAAGTCTCTGCTGCAAAAAGCCACTCAAAAGCTTAACGAGTTCGCTGAAGAACGGCGGGTGGATAACGCCGGTCCCGGTGGTGGCAAAGGGGCTTTTCTGGCAGCCGACGCTGTGCAGGTCAGCCAGTTGAAACAGCAGCAGATCAATCAGGCAATGGGCATACCCGCAACCAGCCAGTTGCTGAGTGCGCCTAACCTGCCAGCCCCTGGCAGCCTGTTGCTGCAACAGGGCGCAGGCGTGGGTTCACGACTTGAAGGCGAGCTCAATATCCGCTTTGAAAACGCGCCGCCTGGCATGCGTACTGAACAGATGCAGACCAATCAACCGGGTTTGACGATATCGCCAAGCGTTGGTTATCGAACCCTCGGCGCAGGAGCCGCATCATGAGTACTTGGCGTGACAGCCTGTTGCCCGCGTCTTTTCGGGGTGTCGGCTTTTTCATCAGCAGTACGGCCGTTCCGATAGGACGCAAAGGCCAACTGCATGAGTTTCCGCAGCGCGACGAACCTTACTTCGAGTCGCTGGGCAAGCAATCGCAAGTCCATACGGTAACGGCGTTCATTGTCGGGCCGGACTGTTTTGAACAAAGGGACAAGCTGCTTCAGGCGCTGGAAGCGTCGGGCGCCGGTGAGTTGGTGCATCCCTGGCTGGGACGGATGCAGGTGCAGGTTGGCGATTGCGACATGACGCACAGCCTGGCCGAAGGCGGAATCGTGCGTCTGAACCTGAAGTTCTACCCGGATCAGCCGCTGAAGTTTCCGACGTCGACGCTCAACACGGGACGCCAGCTCATGCAGGCGTCCGAGGGATTGCTGGGTTCTGCGCTCAGGCGCTACCGGGCGGTCATGGCGACGGTGGATGCGGTGCGCATCAACATTCAGGCGCTGCGCAGCACATTGTCTGGCGTATTCGCCACGATTCAGCGGCAGTTCTCCTCGTTCATGACGGTCTATTCGGATGCCACCGCACTGGTGCATTCGCTGGTCAACGCGCCTTACACCGTGAGTACGATGTTTTCCACGTTCTTTGCCAGCTTCCAGGGTGACAGCCGCCGGAGCAGCAGAGAGCGCGGCAGTAGCAACATCGGCGCAGGCGGCGCTGGATCTGGCAGCGGAAGTTCTGGCGGTGGCAGCACAGGCAATGGTTCAGGTAGCTCGGGTAGTGGCGGCTCCAGTGGTTCCAGCGGTTCCAATGGCACAGGTAGCGTCGGTAGCGTTGCGTCCAGCGCCTCGGTCTCCCGAAATGCCTCGGGTGTCGAGGCGGTGCCGTATCGCTCGATCATCTCCGACGCGACACAACAGGCGCAGGCAGTCTCCAGCATCAATCAGGTCAATCAGGGCGGAGGTCTCGATACCGGGGTGACTGCTCAGGCCACGGCGGATCTGGTGCAGGACGCGCTGCTCGTCAAGGTGGCGAGGGTTGTGGCCAGCATGCCGGTAGCGGTCAGCACGACACCGATTCTGGTCGTGCCTTCGCTGGATCAGCAACGGGTTCAACCGCTGCAACGTGCCGATGTACCGGTGGCCGACGATGTGATCGAACTGCGCGACACGCTCAGCGCGGCGATCTGGGACGCCTCATTGAAAGCCGATCCGGAGCATTACCTGGCGCTCAATACGCTGCGTCATGCATTGATCAGTCACCTCAATGCGGTGGCTGCTTCCGGTGTACGGCTTCAGGACATGAAGGTTTCCGAACCTTTACCGGCACTGGTGCTGGCGTACCGTCGTTTCGGCGACGCAAGCCGCTCGCACGAAGTGGTTCAGCGCAACCGTATTCCGCATCCAGGCTTCGTGCCGCCCGGCACGCTGAAGATCGCTCAGGAGTAACCTATGATCGACCCCAATGTTGTCACCTTGACGGTGGATGACAAGGATTACGCTGGCTGGAAAACCGTGGAAATCTCCGCAGGCATCGAGCGTCAGGCGCGCAGCTTCGACATCAGCCTGACCTGGCAATGGCCTGGAACGGATATGGTCAGACCTGTCCGGGCAGGTGCCCGGTGTGCGGTCAGTATCGGCGGCGAGCTGATCCTGACAGGCCGGGTGTTCGCCACACCTGTGAGCTATGACGACAAGCAGATCACCTTGAAGATCTCCGGGCGCTCCTTGACGGCCGACCTGATTGATTGTTCTGCGATCAACAAACCTGGCGAGTGGAACGACGTGTCGGCGTTGACCATCGTCAGGGAGCTGGCCGCGTCCTACAACGTGAAGGTGCTCAGCGAGATACCGGAAACCTCGAGGAAATCGAAGCACACCATCGAGCCCGGTGAGACCGTGTTCAAGTCCATCGACCGTCTGTTGACCGTGTTCCGGATATTTTCCACCGATGACGAATACGGCAATGTCGTGCTCGCCAGGCCCGGCAGCATGGGCAATGCAGTGGACGCGCTGGAGTTGGGCAGGAACGTACTGTCAGCCGTTGCGCCACTGGATTTTTCCGGACTCTTTTCCGAGTACCAGGTCATTGGCCAGCAGGCGGGCAATGACAAGACATTCGGTAAGGCGGCGTCCGAGGTATCGGCCTCGGTCACTGACAGCAGCGTTACGCCTGCGCGTGTGCTGGTCATCCATGAGGAGTCGCCGATCACACCGGCGCTGGCGTTGAGCCGTGCCAAATGGGAGCGCGGTCATCGCCAGGGCAAGACGCGGCTCACGACCTACAAGGTGCAGGGCTGGCGGCAGGCCAACGGCGCGCTATGGCGCCATAACACCCTGGTCCGGGTCGTTGATTCGATCCTCGATCTGGATCAGGAAATGCTGATTTCAGCCATTACCTATTCGCTCAGCGATAAGGGCACCACCACCACGCTGGTGGTGGGGCCGATAGAGGGTTTTGAAGCCGAGCCCGGCGATCCTGAAAAGCGCAGCAAGGTGCCGGTCAATAAAGACGCCTACAGCTACGCGCAACCCAATGACGAAGGAACACTTGCATGAGTCTATTCAATCGCATGCTGGTGCGCGGCACGGTCGTGCTCGCAAGGGCCAGCAGCAAAATGCAGGCGCTGCAAATGCGTCTGACGGCAGGGGAGGTCAGGGGCGATATGGAGCATTTCGAACCCTATGGCTTCACCAGCAACCCGCTGGCCGGCGCCGAAGGCATCGCTGCCTTCATCGGCGGAGACCGCTCCCACGGGCTGCTGCTGGTCGTCGCCGACCGCCGTTATCGCCTCCAGGGACTGGAGTCGGGCGAAGTGGCGATCTACACCGATGAAGGTGACAAGGTTCACTTCAAACGCGGCAAGGTCATCGACATCGAAACCAACACCTTGAACATCAAGGCGGCGACGGCGGTGAACTTCGATACGCCACAGATCACCCAGACCGGAAAGATCGTTTCCCAGGGCGACCAGGTTGCCGGCGGCATCAGCCAGATCACCCATCTGCACGGCAGCGTGCGCTCCGGTCCCGACCAGAGCGGGCCGCCCGTTGGAGGTGGCTGATGATTATCGAAGGCTCCTTGCAGGCTTCGTTGCTGCGCTCGGTGATCATCAGCCTGTTCACCTGGCGCCGCGCCGAAGCGGACGATCCGTTCGACGATGCCGAGCGCTTCGGCTGGTGGGGCGACACCTACCCGGCCGTTGCCAATGACCGGATCGGCTCCAGGCTCTGGCTGCTGCGCAGGGTCAAGCTCACCGCTCAGACGCAGCGCGACGCCGAGTTCTATGCCCGCGAAGCGTTGAGCTGGATGATCGACGACGGTCACGTCCAGCGCATCAACATCTTCACCGAACAGGTTCAGAGCAATCGCTTGAACCTGGGCGTCGAGCTGGTCGTCCCGGACGGTCAGGTTGTGCGCTTCAACCCTTCAGAACAGTGGCAGGTGATTTATGCCGTTTGAAACCCCCACGTTACCCGCACTCGTCAACCGCACACAGGTTGATCTGGCGGGCGACGCGCTTCGTCAGTCCGATGCCCGCGTACTGTCCCGCGCCCACAGTGGCGCGGCCTATGGGCTGTACGGCTATCAGGACTGGATCGCGGACCAGATTCTGCCGGACACCGCCGATGAAGAAACCCTGGAGCGCCAGGCCATCCTGCGTCTCAGGCAACCGCGCAAACCCGCGCAGCCTGCCACCGGCGCCGTGCGTTTTGTGGCGGCCGCGGGCGCTGTGCTGGATGTCGACACGATCCTGCAGTTCAGCGATGGGCGTTTCTATCGCGTAACCCAGGGCGTTACCACAGTGGCAGGCAACAACACGACCACTGTCGAGGCGGTAGACGCGGGAGCCTTGGGCAATGCGGATGCCGGTCAGGTCATGACCGTCGTGCAGCCTGTCGAAGGCATCGACAGCAGCTTTACCGTGATCGCCGACGGCCTTGCCGGCGGCATCGCCCGGGAAAGCACCGAGTCGCTGCGGGCTCGTGTCGTGCGTTCCTACAGGGTCATCCCGCACGGCGGCAATCAGGACGACTACGTCACCTGGGCGCTGGACGTGCCGGGCGTGACACGAGCCTGGTGTGTACGTCGTTATATGGGGCCGGGCACCGTCGCCGTGTTTTTCATGCGCGACGATGACGCGACGCCGACGCCCGATGCCGAACAACTGGCCCAGGTGGCGGCTTACATCGAGCCGCTGCGCCCTGTCACGGCCGAGCTGTACGTGCTGGCGCCGGTGCAGAAACCGGTGACCTACACCATCAGCCTGACGCCGGACACCACGGCGGTGCGCGCCGCAGTGCAGGCGCAACTGGCCGATCTGCATAACCGCGAGGCGGGCCTGGGTGAAACCCTGTTGCTGACGCACATCGCTGAAGCTATCAGCCGAGCTGCCGGGGAAACCGACCATGTGCTGATCTCACCGACGGCCAACGTCACGGCAGCCGCCAATCAGCTGCTCACCTTCGGAGGGATTCTATGGTCGTCATAAGAACCGCCGAGCATTACGCCGAACAGCTGCAAGCCTTGTTGCCACCCGGTTCTGCCTGGGACCCGGAGCGCGTGCCCGAAGTGCAGCAATTGATCGCCGGCCTGTCCCATGAGTTCGCTCGCATTGACGGCCGTGCCTTCGACCTGCTCAACGAGATGGACCCGGCCACCGTCAGTGAACTGGTCCCGGATTGGGAGCGGGTCATGAACCTGCCCGACCCCTGCCTTGGCCTCAAGCCACTGTTCGAAGACCGACGCCTGTCGGTACGTCAGCGGCTGGTAGCCGTAGGAGGGCAGAACGCGGCGTTCTACGTCGGCATTGCCGTCAGCCAGGGCTATCCCGATGCCTCCGTCACCGAATTCAGAACGCCCCGTATGGGGCGTTCTCGTTTTGGGCAGGCGCATTTCGGCACCTGGAACGCGCAATTCATGTGGACCCTGAACACCGGCGGGCGCCAGCGGCTGGGTCGGCGCTTTGGCGCCAGTTACTGGGGAGAGCGTTTCGGGGTCAATCCCGGAACCGCAATCGAATGCCTGATTCGTCGAGCAGCACCGGCGCACGGCATCGAATTCGTTAATTTCAACTGAGGAACAACCTATGGATTATCCCAAGAGTGTGCCAGGCGTAGGCCTGGTCAGCGGCAAGTTTGTAGATGAAAACCCGGCGACCGGCACCCCCGGCTCGCTGATTCCGGCGCAGTGGGGCAACTCGGTGACGCAGGAGATTCTGAACGTGATTCTGGGGGCCGGTCTGGTGCCCAGCGAAGCGGATGTCACGCAACTGCACAGGGCCATCCTAGGCCTCGCCGCCTCGGACTACAAAAAGTCCGTGCGCTGCGCCACGACAATGGCGATCGGCTTGAGCGGCTTGCAGACCATCGACGACGTCACACTGGTTGCAGGCGACCGGGTACTGGTCAAGAACCAGGACAACCCGGCGCAGAACTGGATCTATTTGGCAGCAGCAGACGCCTGGACCCGAGCGCAGGACGCCAATGAAAGCACCGAGTGCACCCCCGGTCACCTTGTGCCGGTGCAGGCAGGGACTAAAAACGGCGGTACGGTTTGGCAGCTGACCAACACAACGGCTCCGGTTTTGGGCACCACAGGCTTGGTCTTCGAGCGTGCGCTGGGGCGCAGTGGTGTGGCGGCGGGTAGTTATAGCCGGGTGAAGGTCAATCGGTATGGGCAGGTGGAAGAGGGGAGTAACCCTACGACGCTTGCCGGGTATGGTGTTACGGATGCTTTCACAAAGGCCGAGGTCGATCTGCGTGATGCTGCAAGACCTCTCCGTGATTCGATTACCCATGTGGGTATGGCCAATAATCAACCCGATGCCCCTTACATGCGGCGCGAGTCGGATAATGGTGTTTATTACTTGCAGTCGAGACTGGGTTTTACCCCGGTTCAGCAGGGTGGCGGAGTAGGCCAGCAAGGCAACCTGATCAAAATTGGTTGGTCCGGATCGAGCCTCAAAGCCACAGTCGATGCGGCTGACTTGGGCAACCTCTGGTATTCCAGCAATTTCGATCCGGCTACCAAAGCCAACTACGCTGACGTTTACGCTAAAAGCGAAGTTGATACGCGAGTCGGTAGCCGAGCATTAGCTGACAGCATCACCTATGTAGGGTTGGGCAGCGGCCAGATTACACAGCCCTATATGCGTCGAGCTGCTGACTCAAGTATCTGCTGGCTTCAGAGCAAACTGGATTTCCCCCCTGTTCAGCAGGGTACTGGCGTCGGTCAGAACGCCAACCTCGTAAAAATTGGTTGGTCAGACAATGGGCTCAAAGCCACGGTCGATTTTACCGACTTGGGAAATCTCTGGAATGCCGCCAACTTCGACCCGAACAGCAAGGCCAACTGGGGCAAGACGCTAGCAGCCTATGGCATCACTGATGCTTATACCAAAGCTGAGTCCGATGCTCGTGACGCTCAGCGCGCTGCTGCCGACTCTATAACTGCGGTAGGTTTTGCCAGCAATAACCCTGTCTATCCGTATATGCGTCGAGCATCGGACGGTCAGGTTTACTACCTGCAAACGCAACTTGGGTACACGCCCATTGAGCAAGGCGGTGGCCCAAACATGACCACCAACAAGCTACGCGTCGGTTACAACGGTGCGGGTAGCTTGCGCGTCCAGGTGGACGCAACCGACATGGGCGACCTGATCAATGACCAGAACCTGACTGTAAAAATCGCCGGGATAGGGCTGAGTGGAATCGGCTCCTATGCCTTCGCTCGCGTCATCAATTCTCAGGGTTTGAACAATCAGGGGGCGGCGGTCGCCGGGACCAATCTGCTTTATAGCTCCACCAATGGCAGTGACGGTGCCAGCAATAACTCCGGGACCATCGGTGTAGGCACCTGGCGGGCGCACGGAGCATTCTCGGGCGGCGAACGCACGCTCTTTCAACGTATTAACTAATTGGAAAAGGTATTTATATGAACACTGTACTAAGCGCTCGTAACCCGCGTTGGTCCGATCTCGCCCATACGTCCATTGTGTTGTCGGTCATATTCGAAGAAACAAAGGATATTTACGGCGAGGTGCCATTTGCCGCTTCTGCCCAAGACACCGAACCTCACGGTGTCGACCTGTTCAACCGTGCTGTTGCCGGTGAGTTCGGCGAAATGCTTGAGCCAACCGAGCAAATGGTTCTGGCGCAGGTGATGTGTCAGCGTGGTGTTTACTCGGCTGCGGCCACAGCCAGAGTCAACGAACTGGCTGCCGAACTTGACACGCTGCAAGACGCCGTCTCGATGAATCTGGCAACGGAAGATCAATCAAAATCGTTGCCTGCGGTGGAAGCTGAGCTCAACGCTTTCCGTCGTTATCGCGTGCAGCTTGCCCAACTTGAAACGTTGGCAGGTTATCCAGCGAAGTTCGACTGGCCTGAAGCTCCGTCAAAGCCGTTTGTGTATGAACCAGTCGAAGAGCTGCCTCCTGTGACAGGCGTCAGTAAAGACGAATTGCCCAAGACCTGACAGGAGGATACATGCCTATCGATTCTTATCAACTCCTCCAAATCCTCCCCAACGCCGGCCTTAAAGCCGGCGTTTTCGTTCCTGCTCTCAACATCGCGATGACTCGCTACTGCATTGACACACGGCTGCGCGTGGCGGCATTCATCGCGCAGATCGGTCATGAGTCCGGCCAGTTGCGGTACGTGCGTGAACTGGGCAACGACAGTTACCTGGCGAAGTACGACACGGGGCAGTTGGCGCTGCGTCTGGGCAATACGCCCGACGCAGACGGCGACGGCCAGCTTTACCGGGGTCGTGGGCTGATTCAGGTCACGGGGCGGACCAACTATGAAGCGTGCGGTGAGGCGCTGGGTCTGGATCTGTTGCGCCAGCCCGAACTGCTCGAAAGACCCGACCATGCCGCGATGTCGGCAGCATGGTTCTGGGGCCGTGCCAACTTGAATGCGCTGGCGGACAAAGGTGACTTCCTGTTGATCACCCGGCGCATCAATGGCGGCACCAATGGCCTGGCAGACCGACAGGCACTCTATCGACGTGCTCTGGAGGTGCTGCCGTGAACGCATTGGCGCTGCGTTTTTTGGTGGGGGCGGTTTTGCTTGGCTCAGGGCTTGGGGCGTGGCTGGCCTGGGAATGGCAGGCCACGCGTTACGAGCGGCAACTATCCGAGCAGGCGATGTCCTGTTTGCAAGCGCGCGAACTGGCGTCCAAAGCCGCCATCGACCAACAAACCGCTGAACAGGCCCGCCGACGGGCGCTGGAAATTCGTCTGCAAAACAGCGATGCGACCCTTCATAAGGAATTGAGTGATGCACAGGATTCTCAGGTCCGCCTGCGTGATCGTCTTGCTACTGCTGATCTGCGGCTGTCAGTCCTCCTCGCCACCCCAAGCGATGCCGCCGGCTTGCCAGCCGCCCCCGACCCCGGCGGCGTGGTTCATGGAGGCACGCGAGCCGAACTTGACCGAGCGGCTGCTCAACGAATTGTCGCCATCACCGACGAAGGCGACTGGGGACTGATCGCGCTCAAGGCCTGTCAGGCCTATGTGCGCGAGAGTACGTTCTGAACTACCTGCCTCTTTTCCCGCCTGCACATGCAGGCGCGGCCTTCCTCATGGCCTTTTACAGGCTGTCCCATCGACGGTATGGAGCGCTTCGCTCTGTACTTTCATATTGCACCGCTCTCATCGGTACGCTAATGTCCCGAAACGTACCGATGAGACCCCTTCCGTGACGATTGTCAGCAAACTCTTGATGCGCGTTATCAAGGCTCACGCCCGCTGGCGTTGGCGCGCCTGACTATTTCCTTGCCGGCCCTGCCGGATCCGCACCTGTATGTCTTCAATTCGTCATGTTCTCCCGCCACTGTCACCTCATTCGATGTGGCTGAAAAGGCGGATGCTTGAGCGAATCGCGATCTGAAGGCGTAAACGAAGTCAGTAAATTCAAAAGGTTAATAGCAAAATGCTGCTGATGATCGATAACTATGATTCCTTCACCTACAACGTCGTGCAGTACCTGGGCGAACTGGGCGCCGACGTGAAGGTCATCCGCAATGACGAGCTGACCATCGCGCAGATCGAAGCCCTGAACCCCGAGCGCATCGTTGTTTCGCCCGGTCCTTGCACGCCCAATGAAGCCGGTGTCTCGCTGGAAGTGATCAATCACTTCGCGGGCAAACTGCCGATTCTGGGTGTCTGCCTCGGACATCAGTCCATTGGTCAGGCATTTGGTGGTGACGTGGTCCGTGCGCGTCAGGTCATGCACGGCAAGACCAGTCCGGTGATCCATGAAGACCAGGGCGTTTTCGAAGGGTTGAACCATCCGCTGGTCGTCACGCGTTATCACTCGCTGGTGGTCAAGCTGGACACACTGCCTGAGGCTTTGGAAGTCACGGCCTGGACAGCACATGACGACGGTTCGGTTGACGAGATCATGGGCCTGCGTCACAAGACACTGAACGTCGAAGGGGTACAGTTTCACCCCGAGTCGATCCTGACCGAGCAGGGCCATGAGCTGTTCGCCAACTTCCTCAAGCAGCGCGGCGGCAGTCGTCAGGGTTAAGGACTTTTTATGAATACCCCCATGAATATCAAAAGCGCGCTGAACCGCGTGGTCAACCAGCTGGACCTGACCACGGACGAGATGCGCGACGTCATGCGCGAGATCATGACTGGCCAGTGCACTGAAGCACAGGTCGGCGCGTTCCTGATGGGCATGCGCATGAAAAGCGAAACCATCGATGAGATCGTCGGCGCGGTGTCGGTCATGCGTGAGCTGGCCGATCACGTCGAGCTGAAGACGTTGGAAGGTGTGGTCGATATCGTCGGCACCGGCGGCGACGGTGCTAACATCTTCAACGTTTCGACGGCATCCGCTTTCGTGATTGCAGCAGCGGGTTGCACCGTGGCCAAGCACGGCAACCGTGCGGTTTCGGGCAAGAGCGGCAGCGCCGATCTGCTGGAAGCCGCAGGCGTTTACCTGAACCTGACGCCGGTCCAGGTCGCGCGTTGCATCGATAGCGTCGGCATCGGCTTCATGTTCGCCCAGTCTCATCACAGCGCAATGAAGCACGCTGCAGGTCCGCGTCGTGACCTGAGCCTGCGCACCCTGTTCAATATGCTCGGCCCGCTTACGAATCCGGCCGGCGTACGCCATCAGGTGGTTGGCGTGTTCAATCAGGCGTTGTGCCGTCCGCTGGCCGAAGTGTTGCTGCGTCTGGGCAGCAAGCATGTGCTGGTGGTGCACTCGCAGGACGGGCTGGACGAGTTCAGCCTGGCCGCACCCACGTTCGTCGCGGAACTCAAGAATGGCGAAGTGACCGAATACTGGGTGCAGCCTGAAGACCTGGGCATCAAGAGTCAGAGCCTGTATGGCCTGGCGGTGGAAAGCCCGGCGGCCTCGCTTGAGCTGATCCGAGATGCTCTGGGTCGTCGCAAGACCGAGAACGGCCAGAAAGCGGCCGAAATGATTGTGCTCAATGCAGGGGCTGCTCTTTATGCAGCAGACCACGCCACGAGCCTCAAGGAGGGCGTAGCACTGGCGCATGACGCGCTTCATACCGGCCTTGCCCGGGAAAAACTGGAAGAGTTGGGCGCCTTTACGGCAGTGTTCAAGCAGGAGAACGAAGAATGAGCGTACCAACCGTACTGGAAAAGATCCTTGCCCGTAAGGCTGAGGAAATCGCGCCCCGCCGCGCTGTCGTCAGCCTGGCCGAGCTTGAGCAACAAGCTGCCGCAGCCGATCCTGCGCGTGGCTTTGCCAGGGCGTTGATCGAACAGGCCAGAAAGAAACAGCCTGCGGTCATCGCTGAAATCAAGAAGGCATCGCCCAGCAAAGGCGTGATCCGGGAAAACTTCCTGCCTGCCGAGATCGCCAAAAGCTACCAGACCGGTGGCGCAACCTGCCTGTCAGTGCTGACCGACATCGACTTCTTTCAGGGTTCGGATCAATACCTGAGAGATGCCCGGGCGGCGTGCAACCTGCCTGTGATCCGCAAGGATTTCATGATCGATCCGTATCAGATCGTCGAAGCCCGCGCCTTGGGCGCGGACTGTGTTCTGCTCATCGTGTCGGCGCTGGACGACGTGCAGATGGCCGAACTGGCCGCCGTTGCCAAGGGCGTGGGGCTGGACGTGCTGGTCGAAGTGCATGATGGCGATGAGTTGGATCGCGCACTCAAGACACTCGACACCCCGCTGGTCGGCATCAACAACCGTAATCTGCACACGTTCAACGTCAGCCTGGA
The DNA here is from genome assembly GCF_979253365.1 of Pseudomonas sp. AC016. Taxonomy (NCBI): domain Bacteria; kingdom Pseudomonadati; phylum Pseudomonadota; class Gammaproteobacteria; order Pseudomonadales; family Pseudomonadaceae; genus Pseudomonas; species Pseudomonas sp. AC016. Next base: position 2,600,670 of record NZ_CEEDCC010000001.1, on the reverse strand, counting down.
AACCACGCTGGACTTGCTGCCACGCGTTCCTCGCGACCGTCTGGTCATCACCGAAAGCGGCATTCTCAACCGTGCCGACGTCGAATTGATGGAAATCAGTGATGTGTATGCGTTTCTGGTCGGTGAGGCGTTCATGCGCGCGGAACATCCAGGTACGGAACTGCAGCGCCTGTTCTTCCCCGAGCGCGGTGCGCCGGTGAGCGGCTCGACACTCGACTGACTGTTCCACACGTACAGGAGCCAGAGCGTTCGTATGTCAGACTCGATCATCGACATCTGTGTCGAAAAAGGACTGCAGGCCGAGCAGGATCTTCTGACTGCTGTGTTTGCGGGCGAGGCAGAGCATGGGGTGCTGTTCTGGCGCCCCAATGATCAGGCACTGGTCATGCCACGTCGCTTGAGCCGGCTTCCTGGCTTCGTCGAAGCGAGTGAAACCCTGGCGGATAACGGATGGCCGATCCTGCTGCGGGAAACCGGCGGCGAGCCGGTGCCGCAGTCGTCCGCCACCGTGAACATTGCTTTGGTCTATGCACAGCCATCGACGGATCTTGATCGGGACCGTATCGAGACAGCGTATCGCCGTCTGTGTCAGCCCATTCTCGACATGTTGAATGAGCTGGGTGGCGAGGCTTCGCTGGGTGAAGTCGATGGCGCGTTCTGCGACGGTCGTTTCAACGTCAACCTCATGGGTCGCAAGATGGTCGGCACGGCCCAGCGCTGGCGTCAGAGTCAGGGTGGCGCACGACCTGTTGTACTGGCTCACGCCGCCTTGTTGCTGGACGATGAAAGGGTGCAGATGGTCGCTGCCGTCAATCGCTTCAACGTGATCTGCGAACTCGATGCGCGCGTCCGGGCCGAAAGCCACATTGCGTTGCATGAAGCGTTTCCCGAGGCGGAGGTGTCCGTGCTGCTGAATGCCTATCGGCAGCTGCTTGCGGGCATCTGACCCTTCCGCATGTCAGCGTGTGCCGTACACCACCATGGTCTTGCCTTTGACGTCGATCAGGCTCTGCTCTTCGAGCGCCTTGAGCACTCGCCCTACCATTTCCCGTGAACAGCCCACGATGCGACCGATCTCCTGACGGGTGATCTTGATCTGCATACCGTCGGGGTGAGTCATGGCATCGGGTTGCTTGCACAGGTCCAGCAGGGTACGAGCCACACGTCCGGTGACGTCCAGAAATGCGAGATCCCCCACCTTGCGCGTGGTGTTGCGCAGACGATCCGCCATCTGGCCGCCCAGGGCATAAAGAATATCCGGCTCCTGCTGCGTCAGTTCACGAAACTTGCCGTAGGCAATCTCGGCCACTTCGCATTCGGTCTTTGCCCTTACCCAGGCGCTGCGCACTGACGTCTGCCCTGCCTGTTCGAAAAGACCCAGCTCGCCGAAGAAGTCGCCGCTGTTGAGGTAGGCAATAATCATCTCGCGGCCTTCGTCGTCTTCGATCAGGATCGTGACCGATCCCTTGATGATTAGAAACAGCGAGTCAGAGCTGTCACCAGCGTTGATGATGTTGCTCTTGGCGGTGTAGCGACGGCGTTGTGCGTGTGGAAGAAGCTTTTCCAGATTCTTTGTTTTAGATGCAAGTGTGAGTGCGGCCATGCGTGAATTCCGAAATGAGGACCTGCGCCAAATGGCATACCTGTAGGTATCGGCTGCACCTGCATTCTCGCCAGCTTTTCGACGAGCGGCAGGCCCAATCTCCGAATATTCCTACACATTGGCTGCGAAATGCATTTTTCATCATGTGATCAGGGAGCGGGGTGGCCCTGTGCTAAGCTGACGCCCCTTTTTTAGCACTGGAGTCTTGGCGATGAAGGCACGCATTCAATGGGCTGGCGAAGCCATGTTCCTCGGTGAATCCGGCAGCGGTCACGTGGTGGTCATGGATGGCCCGCCCGAAAGTGGCGGTCGCAATCTGGGCGTTCGTCCTATGGAGATGGTGCTGATCGGTCTGGGCGGTTGCAGCAATTACGACGTCGTGAGCATCCTCAAGAAGTCCCGCCAGCCAGTCGAGAGCTGTGAAGCTTTCCTCGAGGCAGAGCGTGCAGACGAGGATCCGAAAGTCTTCACCAAAATCCATCTGCACTTTGTCGTCAAAGGTCGCGGGCTTAAAGAAGCCCAGGTCAAACGCGCCATCGAACTGTCCGCAGAAAAGTATTGCTCTGCCTCGATCATGCTCGGCAATGCGGGTGTGAAGATCAGCCACGATTATGAAATCGTCGAACTGGGCTGACCTCCAGACATCCAACGATCATAAAAACGGCGCACACTCTGGCAGACGGCTTCGGACGTCTGCATAATGCGCCACTTTTTCAGGGCGCAGCGTGCATTGGTTATCTGCTGTCGCGCCCGAACAGACAACCAAAATCGCCAACGCGAAGAGGTGTTAACCGTCCTACGCAGCTGAGCCGGACTCATCTGACGGGCATGCTTGATCACGCGGCCGGCGCCGCACACATATAGAGAGTTTTTAACGGTGAAAAGCAAACTCAAGCTCCACGGGTTCAATAACCTGACCAAGACCTTGAGCTTCAACATTTATGACATCTGCTATGCGGAAACTCCGCAAGACCAGCAGGCTTATGTCGAATACATCAACAGTGTGTATGACGCAGAACGCCTGACGCGGATTCTGACCGATGTTGTCGATATCATTGGTGCCAACATCCTGAACATTGCGCGTCAGGATTACGATCCTCAGGGCGCCAGTGTGACCATTCTGATCTCCGAGCAGCCGGTGACGCCTACCGAAAGCCAGATCGAAGAGTCGCCAGGTCCATTGCCGGAAACCATTCTGGCCCACCTGGACAAGAGCCACATCACAGTTCACACCTACCCGGAGATTCACCCGGTAGACGGCATCGCCACGTTCCGCGTGGACATCGATGTGTCGACCTGTGGCGTCATTTCACCGCTCAAGGCCCTGAACTATCTGATTCACAAGTTCGAGTCGGATATCGTGACGGTCGATTATCGTGTGCGCGGCTTTACCCGTGACGTGGAAGGCAAGAAGCACTTCATCGACCACGAGATCAACTCGATCCAGAACTACCTGTCCGAAGACACCCGCAACGGTTACCAGATGACCGACGTGAACGTGTATCAGGAAAACCTGTTTCACACCAAGATGCTGCTCAAGGAGTTCGAACTGGATAACTACCTGTTCGGCGATGCGACCAGCAACCTGTCCACCGAGCAGCGTGAGCAGGTGACCGCGAAGGTCAAGCACGAGATGCTGGAAATCTTCTACGGTCGTAACGTAGCGGTCTGAGTACAGACTCGGATCGGCCAGCAGCCGTAAGCAAAAAAGGCGCCTCTTGAGGGCGCCTTTTTTGTTCATGCGGTTTTGTCAGATGCGGTACGTGCTTTTGGTCATGACCTTGGCCAGGATACTCATGCCGAACTTGACCGGTGCCGGGAAGCGAAAACCGCCCGCTTCCAGTGCCGATTCCGCGTGATGCTCCTCGTCACTGAGCATCTGTTCGAGAATCGCCCGAGACTTGTTGTCCTCGACGGGCAGTTGTTCCAGATGTTCGCTCAGGTGCTTGCAGACCTGATCTTCAGTCGCGGCAACGAAACCCAGGCTCACCCTGTCGCTGATGATGCCGGCCGCTGCGCCCATTCCGAATGACAGGCCGTAGAACAGCGGATTAAGCACGCTGGTGTGACTGCCCAACTGATGGATGCGTTGTTCGCACCAGACCAGATGGTCGATTTCTTCTTCAGCTGCATGCTCCATGGCCTTGCGCACCTTGGGCAGCTTGGCGGTCAGCGCCTGACCCTGATACAGCGCCTGGGCGCAGACTTCACCTGTATGGTTGATGCGCATCAGACCCGCGACGTGACGGGAGTCGACATCGCTCATCTTGTGATCAGTCTGCACAACGGCAGGGGATGGCCGACGGGAGTGGCCGCTTGACGGTAGCAGCGTGCGCATCGCGCTGTCGGCCTGCAGCAGCAGGCGGTCAATGGGGGAGTAGTGACGTTCGGTAGCCATGGGCACCTCCGGATAGATCCTGAGAAGGAGTTTAACCGAATCAGCGGAGCAGGGTACCGCCTTGCCAGCCTCTCGATGCCGGAAGCTGGAAGGACGTATGGGGCTGGAAGGCTGACTCAGCCCGGTGGCCAGTTCATCTGGCGTTGACCCAGTACGTGCATGTGAATGTGATAAACGGTCTGTCCACCCAGCTCGTTACAGTTCATGACCACGCGAAATCCTTCTTCGCAGCCCAGCTCAAGTGCCAGACGCTGCGCCGTGAACAGGATGTGTCCAGCCAGGCCTTTATCTTCTTCGGTCAGATCGTTCAGCGTGCGAATCGGCTTCTTGGGAATGACCAGAAAGTGTACCGGGGCCTGAGGGGCGATATCGTGGAACGCCAGCACCTGATCATCTTCGTAGATGATCTTCGCCGGAATTTCCCGATTGATGATCTTGGTGAACAAAGTATCCACAGCCGTATGCTCCTTATCGGTTGATGGTGCGTGCGGGGTATCACAGCGGTCGAGTGTACTGAGCGAGGCAGGGCTCGCCCAGCCATTTTGTGGGTCAGCGCGGGCAGCAGGATTTGTTGATGTAACCGCTGATCTGTCTGGCCAGCCAGCGTGAAACCAGTCGCGGGCTGAATGTCCAGAGCCTGTTGCGCCAGCCCGGTATGATGACGGCGCGGTTCTTCGCCAGAGCCCGTACGGTGTACAGCGCAACTTCTTCGGGGCTCATCATCTTGTCGATGTTGACCTTGAGCTGAGCGTTACGGAAAAAAGCCGTCCGGGTCGGACCGGGGCAGAGTACCGACACCTTGACTCCGGTTTTCTTCACTTCTTCGCGCAAGCCTTCGGAAAAGTGCAGGACATAAGCCTTGCTTGCGTAATACGTGCTCATCCATGGGCCGGGCTGGAATGCAGCCACCGACGCGACATTGAGTATCTGTCCGCCACCCTGAATCGCCATCAGATTGCCGACGGTGTGGCACAGACGCGTCAGCGCCAGAATATTCAGGTCGATCAGATCCTGTTCGACGCCCCAGTCCTGCGCGAGGAAAGGGCCGCTGCTACCGATACCTGCTGCGTTGACCAGCAGATCGATCTGATGCGCGCCGTCTTCCAGCTCGAGCAGAAAGCCGGAAAGCCGCAGAGGCTCGCCCAGATCGCAGGCGCGAAACAGCACTTCCACGCCAAATCGCTGCGTCAGCTCCAAGGCGATGGTTTCCAGATGATCTCGCTGGCGAGCAACCAGAATGAGGCTGCGACCACGGCGCGCCAGTGCTTCGGCCATGGCCAGGCCTATGCCGCTGGATGCACCGGTGATCAGGGCGTAACGGGTCATGCAGTTCTCCATTGAGCGTAGTGCGGTCGGCAGTCTACCGGGCCATGAGCCTTTTATTGCGAGTCGCTTTCGTCTTCAGGCAAATTTTCAGTGTCGGCCTGGCTGGATTGGGCGTTGTCGCGTTGCGCTTCATCGTCATAAGGCAGGGACTGCTCGTACTCGTCGGTCTGCACCTCAATTTCTTCCTTGAGTGTATTCATGCCGCCGAAAATGCCGCTGATGAGAATGACCGGAATCAGCAGTAACCACAGTCCGGCCAGGACCTTGACGCCGCGTGAGTTGGGCGGCTGCGGTGCTCCGTATGGGTTGGGTCCTTTGGTGCCGGGCATGGCGGTCATCACGAAGGGAAAGACACTGCCCACGAAAGGCACGAGATTGAGCAGCAGAAGCCAGCCTGACCAGCCGATGTCGTGCAGCCGCTGAACGCCCATCATTGAGCTGATGACCACAAATACCATCGCAATGATCGCGATCAGCAGCCCGCCGGCGATCAGTGACTGGCTCATGATCGTGATTGCGATGGACAGCAGCGCCAGGCTGGCAGCGCTCAGCACCAGCGTCCATGCCAGGTAACGCAGACGACCGATCCTTCCGTTGATGCTGAATATTTTGAGCGTTGAGTGCTCGGCGAACTCGGCAGTTCCCACGTGTGATCGAGGTGGCGCATAAGGGGAGGCGGGCGCGGGAAGGTCTTTCTCGTTGATGCTCGCGCTGATTGCCGGATCCGGTTCAATCCGCGCCTCGACGCCAGCTTCATACAGCGCCTTTATGTAGTGCTCGGCCTCGTCGTGGGGCAAGCCCCGCTTGAGTGCAACAGGCTGACCGTTGAACAGTTTTTCGACGGCCGCGGTTTCGCTCTTGAACAGACGCGCCAGATTGGCTTTCGCAACCTCGGGCTCTACGCCATCACGCACCTGTCCTTCAAAAACGATCTTGAAGTGGGTTTCGGCCATACAGGGCTTCCTTGTCTTGAAGTGAGAGCGAGCCAGGCGCATCTGCAAAAGGGCAGAGCGCCTGTTATTTGAATGAGACCCGAATGAGCACCATCCAGTCGTGCATCAGAATGGTTTGACGATTACCAGAATGACGATGGCCAGCAGAATCAGGACCGGGATTTCATTGAACCAGCGGTAGAACACATGGCTGCGTCCGTTCTCGCCCCGGGCGAAACGTTTGACCTGCGCGCCGCACACATGGTGGTAACCGATCAGCAACACTACCAGCGTAAGCTTGACGTGCATCCAGCCCTGGCTGAAATATCCGCTTGGATTGAAGCTGATCAGCCAGCCGCCGAAGATCAGGGTCGCGATCATTGCCGGGCCCATGATACCTCTGTACAGCTTGCGCTCCATGATGCAGAAGCGGTCGCGGCTGATGGTGTCTTCGCTCATGGAGTGATAAACGAACAGTCGTGGCAGGTAGAAGAGACCTGCAAACCAGCAGACCATCGAGATGATGTGCAGCGCTTTGATCCATAGATAGAGCATTTTTGGTTATTCCCAGGTTCACGGTGGCCGAATAGTAGAGGCTAGAGTGTCCATACGTCACGTTGTCGGTTGTCGCAGAGGCCATAGGCCCATATTATCGACCGCTTTCCAGTTGTTTCGTTGAGGGCAGGTTATGGTCAAGGTCGGTATCGTCGGCGGCACGGGTTACACCGGAGTCGAGCTGCTGCGTCTGTTGGCACAGCATCCGCAGGCTGAAGTGGTGGTGATTACTTCCCGCTCGGAGGCCGGTCTTCCCGTCGCCGACATGTACCCGAACCTGCGAGGCCATTACGACGGTCTGGCGTTCAGCGTTCCGGATGTTCAGACACTGGGTGCCTGTGACGTGGTGTTCTTCGCGACACCTCATGGCGTTGCCCATGCGCTGGCTGGCGAGTTGCTCGCGGCGGGCACCAAGGTGATCGACCTGTCCGCAGACTTCCGCCTGCAGGACCCTGTCGAGTGGTCGAAGTGGTACGGCCAGCCTCACGGCGCACCGGAATTGTTGCAGGATGCGGTCTACGGCCTGCCGGAAGTCAATCGTGAGCAAATCAAGAATGCACGCTTGATTGCGGTTCCTGGCTGCTATCCGACTGCAACTCAGCTGGGCTTCCTGCCGTTGCTGGAAGCAGGCATTGCCGATAACACGCGTTTGATTGCCGACTGCAAGTCGGGTGTCAGTGGTGCCGGGCGCGGTCTGAGCATCGGTTCCTTGTACTCGGAAGCCAACGAAAGCTTCAAGGCGTACGCCGTCAAAGGTCATCGTCATCTGCCCGAAATCACTCAGGGCCTTCGCCGCGCCGCCGGTGGTGACGTGGGTCTGACCTTCGTTCCGCATCTTGTGCCGATGATCCGTGGTATTCACTCCACGCTTTACGCGACAGTCACTGACACGTCGGTCGATCTGCAGGCGCTGTTCGAGAAGCGCTACGCCGATGAACCGTTCGTTGACGTGATGCCTGCAGGCAGTCATCCGGAAACCCGCAGCGTTCGTGGCGCCAACGTCTGCCGCATCGCCGTGCATCGTCCGCAGGGCGGTGATCTGGTCGTCGTGCTCTCGGTCATCGACAACCTGGTCAAAGGCGCGTCGGGTCAGGCGGTGCAGAACATGAACATTCTGTTTGGTCTGGACGAACGGCTGGGCCTGTCCCACGCCGGTATGATGCCGTAAGGCTCGGGATCAAGCGGCAAGCGGGGGCCTGCTCCATTTGCCGCTGCTCTGCAAATAGTTGACCGATTTTCTAGGACAAGCGGATAATGCCCGTCATTACGCATTACGACGGCTTATCGCCGGGAGATATCTGACATGAGTGTCGAATCCTTCACTCCGACGGCTTTGGAATTCACCCCAGGTGCAGCGCACAAGGTGAAATCCCTGGTCGATGAAGAGGGCAATGATCGCCTTAAACTACGTGTCTTCGTGACGGGGGGCGGTTGTTCCGGCTTCCAGTATGGCTTCACATTTGATGAAGACGTTGCAGACGACGACACCATCGTCGAACGCGAAGGCGTCAGTCTGGTGGTCGATCCGATGAGCTTCCAGTACCTGGCGGGTGCCGAGGTGGACTATCAGGAAGGACTGGAAGGCTCGCGCTTCGTGATCAAGAACCCGAATGCTTCCACGACCTGTGGTTGCGGTTCGTCGTTCTCTATCTGATCGTACGCTGCAGTTACAAAAACGCCGCTCATTGAGCGGCGTTTTTCGTTCTGGCGCTTCGGATCAGTCGGGGCATCAGGCCGGATAGATAGCACCCAGCACTCGCAGACCTTTGGCACCGGTCACCGTTGGACGGTTGGCCGGCACGCTTTCCAGGCAGCAATGCGCCAGCCAGGCAAATGCCATGGCTTCAACCCAGTCAGGATCGACGCCGAACTTCGCGGTGCTGCTGACACGTGTATCGGGTAACAACTCGGCCAGTCGATTCATCAACGCAGTGTTGTGAGCGCCGCCGCCGCAGACCAGGAGTTCCATCGTGCTCGACTGAGCCGACTGCAGAGATTCGGTAATGGTCAGCGCGGTCAGTTCGAGCAATGTCGCCTGGACGTTTTCCGGTGCCAGGGTTGGCAACTGGAACAGATGATGATGCAGCCAGCCGAGGTTGAACACTTCGCGGCCAGTGCTCTTCGGACCCTTGGTCAGGAAGAACTGGTCGCTCAACAACGTCTTCAACAACGCCGCATCTACCTGTCCGCTGGCGGCCCAGGCGCCATCCTTGTCATAGCTCAGATTGCGCTGCGACTGGATCCAGGCATCGAGCAAGACATTGCCCGGGCCGCAATCGAAACCGGTCACCGGGCGATCGGACTCGATCAGGCTCAGGTTGCTGAACCCGCCGATGTTGAGTACTGCACGGTGTTCCTTGTTGTCATCGAACAACGCTTCGTGGAAGGCCGGGACCAAGGGTGCACCCTGGCCTCCTGCTGCGATGTCACGACGACGAAAGTCACTGACTACCGTGATTTCGGTCAGCTCGGCCAGCAACGCAGGGTTGCCGATCTGGATGCTGAAACCGCGTGCCGGCTCGTGGCGGATAGTCTGACCGTGGCTGCCGATCGCACGGATCTGGCCGGCGACCATGTTCTGTTCTTCCAGCAGTTGCAAAACGCCCTTGGCAACCAGATGGCACCACTTCTGCTCGGCAATCGCCGCACGCGTCAGCTCATCCGTGCCACTGGAGCAGAGACCCAGCAATTCCGCATGCAAGTCTTCCGGCATCGGAATGTAATGGGTTGCCAGAAGTCTTGGTCGGTCGTCTTGCTCCAATAGGGCGATATCAATCCCATCGAGGCTGCTGCCGGACATCACACCTATATAGAAGAAGGCCATGGATTACCTTTTATTCGAGGCCAGCGTGGTGGCCTTTTCCTGATCCATGCGTGCCATCAAAGGTTGGCTTTGCTGCATGAACCGCTGCTTTTCGGACTTGGCGATCGGATCCGCCATCGGAAGTTTCTGGCCCAGAGGGTCGACATGTACGCCGTTGACCTGGAATTCGTAGTGCAAATGCGGGCCTGTCGACAAACCGGTTGTTCCAATATAGCCGATCACCTGACCTTGCTTCACCGATGAGCCGGTTTGTACGCCTTTGGCGAAGCCCTGCATGTGGCCGTACAGCGTGCGGTAGGTATCGCCGTGCTGGATGATCACGGTATTGCCGTAGCCGCCGCGACGACCTGCGAGAAGGACTTTGCCATCGCCGGTCGCCTTGATGGGGGTACCGCGCGGCGCTGCGTAATCGACGCCTTTGTGGGCGCGGATCTTGTTGAGGATCGGATGTTGACGGCCCATGGAGAACATCGAGCTGATGCGGGCGAAGTCCACCGGTGTACGGATGAACGCCTTACGCATGCTGTTGCCATCGGCGGTGTAGTAATTGGTGTTGCCCTGCTTGTTGGTGTAACGAACCGCTGTGTAGGTCTTGCCGCGGTTGGTAAAGCGGGCGGACAGGATATTGCCGGTGCCGACGGGCTTGCCGTTGACGACTTTCTGCTCGTAGACCACGTCGAATTCGTCACCCTTGCGGATGTCCTGGGCGAAGTCGATGTCGTAGCCGAAGATGTTGGCCATGTCCATCGTCATACTGTGAGTCAGCCCTGCACGCTGCGCGGATTGCGAAAGCGAGCTGTTGATCACGCCATGGACGTAGGCGTTACGAACGTTGGGCTTGCTGACTTCGCGGCTGAAGGTAAAGCCGGCAGCCGATTTGGACAGGCTGATGGTTTCAAGCTCGCTGAGCTTGGTATGCAGATTCTTGAGCTGGCCATCCGGGGTGAGCTCGAACTGCAGGACCTGACCGTTCTGCAGCTTGCTGAATTCCTTGGACTGCTTGTCGCTGGCCAGTACCTCATGGACGGTCGT
>NZ_CEEDCC010000001.1:0-2585000 GCF_979253365.1 Pseudomonas sp. AC016 | reverse complement strand
CTGGGAATAGACCCGAAACCGGGCGATCTATCCATGGGCAGGTTGAAGGTTAGGTAACACTGACTGGAGGACCGAACCGACTACCGTTGAAAAGTTAGCGGATGACCTGTGGATCGGAGTGAAAGGCTAATCAAGCTCGGAGATAGCTGGTTCTCCTCGAAAGCTATTTAGGTAGCGCCTCATGTATCACTGTAGGGGGTAGAGCACTGTTTCGGCTAGGGGGTCATCCCGACTTACCAAACCGATGCAAACTCCGAATACCTACAAGTGCCGAGCATGGGAGACACACGGCGGGTGCTAACGTCCGTCGTGAAAAGGGAAACAACCCAGACCGTCAGCTAAGGTCCCAAAGTCATGGTTAAGTGGGAAACGATGTGGGAAGGCTTAGACAGCTAGGAGGTTGGCTTAGAAGCAGCCACCCTTTAAAGAAAGCGTAATAGCTCACTAGTCGAGTCGGCCTGCGCGGAAGATGTAACGGGGCTCAAACCATGCACCGAAGCTACGGGTATCACCTTTGGTGATGCGGTAGAGGAGCGTTCTGTAAGCCTGTGAAGGTGAGTTGAGAAGCTTGCTGGAGGTATCAGAAGTGCGAATGCTGACATGAGTAACGACAATGGGTGTGAAAAACACCCACGCCGAAAGACCAAGGTTTCCTGCGCAACGTTAATCGACGCAGGGTTAGTCGGTCCCTAAGGCGAGGCTGAAAAGCGTAGTCGATGGAAAACAGGTTAATATTCCTGTACTTCTGGTTATTGCGATGGAGGGACGGAGAAGGCTAGGCCAGCCTGGCGTTGGTTGTCCAGGTTTAAGGTGGTAGGCTGAGATCTTAGGTAAATCCGGGGTCTCAAGGCCGAGAGCTGATGACGAGTGTTCCTTTGGAACACGAAGTGGTTGATGCCATGCTTCCAAGAAAAGCTTCTAAGCTTCAGGTAACCAGGAACCGTACCCCAAACCGACACAGGTGGTTGGGTAGAGAATACCAAGGCGCTTGAGAGAACTCGGGTGAAGGAACTAGGCAAAATGGCACCGTAACTTCGGGAGAAGGTGCGCCGGTGAGGGTGAAGCATTTACTGCGTAAGCCCACGCCGGTCGAAGATACCAGGCCGCTGCGACTGTTTATTAAAAACACAGCACTCTGCAAACACGAAAGTGGACGTATAGGGTGTGACGCCTGCCCGGTGCCGGAAGGTTAATTGATGGGGTTAGCGCAAGCGAAGCTCTTGATCGAAGCCCCGGTAAACGGCGGCCGTAACTATAACGGTCCTAAGGTAGCGAAATTCCTTGTCGGGTAAGTTCCGACCTGCACGAATGGCGTAACGATGGCGGCGCTGTCTCCACCCGAGACTCAGTGAAATTGAAATCGCTGTGAAGATGCAGTGTATCCGCGGCTAGACGGAAAGACCCCGTGAACCTTTACTATAGCTTTGCACTGGACTTTGAATTTGCTTGTGTAGGATAGGTGGGAGGCTTTGAAGCGTGGACGCCAGTCTGCGTGGAGCCAACCTTGAAATACCACCCTGGCAACTTTGAGGTTCTAACTCAGGTCCGTTATCCGGATCGAGGACAGTGTATGGTGGGTAGTTTGACTGGGGCGGTCTCCTCCTAAAGAGTAACGGAGGAGTACGAAGGTGCGCTCAGACCGGTCGGAAATCGGTCGTAGAGTATAAAGGCAAAAGCGCGCTTGACTGCGAGACAGACACGTCGAGCAGGTACGAAAGTAGGTCTTAGTGATCCGGTGGTTCTGTATGGAAGGGCCATCGCTCAACGGATAAAAGGTACTCCGGGGATAACAGGCTGATACCGCCCAAGAGTTCATATCGACGGCGGTGTTTGGCACCTCGATGTCGGCTCATCACATCCTGGGGCTGAAGCCGGTCCCAAGGGTATGGCTGTTCGCCATTTAAAGTGGTACGCGAGCTGGGTTTAGAACGTCGTGAGACAGTTCGGTCCCTATCTGCCGTGGACGTTTGAGATTTGAGAGGGGCTGCTCCTAGTACGAGAGGACCGGAGTGGACGAACCTCTGGTGTTCCGGTTGTCACGCCAGTGGCATTGCCGGGTAGCTATGTTCGGAAAAGATAACCGCTGAAAGCATCTAAGCGGGAAACTTGCCTCAAGATGAGATCTCACTGGAACCTTGAGTTCCCTGAAGGGCCGTCGAAGACTACGACGTTGATAGGTTGGGTGTGTAAGCGCTGTGAGGCGTTGAGCTAACCAATACTAATTGCCCGTGAGGCTTGACCATATAACACCCAAGCAATCTGCGACTCGAACGAGCACAGATTGCGGTGGCTGTGAAGACGACACGAACCGAAAGTTTGCGTCACAAACAACACCTTTATCACATACCCATTTTGCTGAATCGCGCCGCCTGGCACGCTTCGGTACCCGAATTTCTTGACGACCATAGAGCATTGGAACCACCTGATCCCATCCCGAACTCAGCAGTGAAACGATGCATCGCCGATGGTAGTGTGGGGTTTCCCCATGTGAGAGTAGGTCATCGTCAAGATTAAATTCCAGAACCCCTCATCGCTTACGCGGTGAGGGGTTTTGTCTTTTCTGCGTTTCAAAAATCGAACGTTCGTTTCTATGCAGGGTGCTTCCGCGTGGCTATCATGCGTGCCTTATTGCAAGGCGATCCTTACATGTTGACGTTGTTGAAGCTTATTGCTGATGGGGCCTTTCATTCAGGACAGGTCTTGGGAGATGCCCTCGGAATCAGCCGAAGCGCGGTCTGGAAACAGCTTCAACTGCTCGAGACGGATCTGGGTATCGAAATTCACAAGGTGCGTGGACGGGGTTATAAGCTATCCACGCCTGTGTCTTTGCTGGATGGCGACGCGTTGTCGCGTCTCGGTCTTCCGGATGGCTGGTCTTTTCATACGCTCGACTCCGTTGACTCAACCAATGCCGAAGCTGCAAGGCTTATCTCTCGTGATTGCAGCATGCCTGCTCTCGTTCTGGCTGAGCAACAAACTTCAGGCAGGGGGCGCCGTGGTCGTAAATGGGTGAGCCCTTTTGCGGCCAACATGTACTACAGCCTCGCGCTGCGTATCGACGGCGGTATGCGTCAGTTGGAGGGGCTGAGCCTGCTCATAGGTCTCGCCGTCATGACTGTGCTTCGCGACATGGGCGTTGAGCGTGCAGGCCTCAAATGGCCCAATGATGTCCTCGTAGGTGGAAAGAAGATCGCCGGAATACTGCTTGAGTTGATCGGAGACCCTGCTGACGTCTGTCACGTGATCATAGGCGTGGGGGTCAACGTAAATATGCAGCTTTGCGCCGAGGTTGATCAGTCCTGGACGTCTATTCGTCTCGAGACCGGTACCCTTGTGGATCGCAATGAGCTGGCTGTTCGCATGAGTCAAAAGATTGAGTCGTATCTGGTTGAGCATCGTCAAAAGGGATTCGAGGCATTTCGTGATGAGTGGGAGCGCGGTCACCTGTGGCAGGGCTCGGCAGTCACTTTGCTCTCGGGTGTTGAGCCGGTGAACGGCATTGTCTTGGGTATCGATGCGCTCGGCGCGTTGCGTTTGGAAGTGGATGGGGTGGAAAAAAGCTTTAGTGGTGGTGAGCTCAGCCTGAGGTTGCGCGATGATTCTTGAACTTGACTGTGGCAACAGCTTCATCAAGTGGCGTGTAACCTCGCGAAGCGATGCTGCGGTACTGGCGGGTGGCGTCGTCGATTCGGACAGTGCCTTGCTGGGCAATCTACAGAAGCTGCCCGACCTGGCGTTGAGTCATTGTCGTCTGGTGAGTGTGCGCAACGCTGCAGAGACGCAAGCGCTGGTGTCGATGCTTGCCAGTGAATTCACTGTCAGTCCGGTCTGTGCTTTGCCGGCACGTGAGCTGGCAGGCGTCGTGAACGGCTACGAGGAATTCGAGCGACTTGGGCTCGATCGCTGGCTGGCTTTTGTCGGTGCCTACCATGGCGTCCGAAAGGCTTGTCTGGTCATCGATCTCGGTACTGCTGTCACTTCTGACTTCGTGGCTTCTGATGGCAAGCACCTGGGCGGTTTCATATGCCCGGGCATGCCTCTGATGCGTGATCAGCTGCGCACCCACACGCGTCGTATAAGGTATGACGATGCAACAGCGCAGCGAGCCCTTACGGACCTCGTTCCCGGTCGTTCGACTGCTGAGGCGGTTGAGCGTGGTTGCTCTCTGATGATTCGTGGTTTTGCGATGACGCAGTTGGAGATCGCGCGAGGATATTGGGGGAATGATTTTGCCGTATTCATCACGGGCGGTGATGCGAGTCTGATCGCCGATGTTCTCCCGGGCGCTCGTATTGTTCCTGATCTGGTTTTTGTCGGTCTGGCCCTGGCTTGCCCGCTGCCCTGAGGTTTCTATGCGTTGGTTGTTTCTTCTTCTGTTGATGTTGAATGGCTTCTACTACATCTGGCACCAGCAAGAGGCGCCTCTGCGGGCGAAGGAAGTGCTTCCGCTGGCATTGCATCGCGCTGCACAGCAGGACATACGCTTGCTCAGTGAGTCTGATCCTGCGCACCTGCCTCGAGATGCCGATTCGAACTGCCTTTATCTGGGTGGTTTCTCACGCCAGGAAGACGCTCGCGCGGTGGAGCAGCGGCTCAATAGCCTGGATATCCAGTCGCAATTCCAGGATCTGCAGCCCGGCGCCGGTGCGGGTTACTGGCTTAAAATAACGCCTGAAAGTCGACGTCTTGTCGAGTCTGGAGTCATCAGCCAGCTGACTCAGGACTTCCCTCAGTTAAAAAACAAAATAATGTCATGTGAAGGCATTGCAACTGCAGAATAGTTTGCATAGAATGGCGCCCGCTTCGCAGTGAGGTGTAAGTCTCGCGAACGAAGTGGAAATGGTCAACGCATGTAACCTCAGGTTTTTACTGAGAAAAAGGTTGACAGAAGGGTGGCATGAGTTGAGAATGCTGCCCTGCTCAGGAGGGGTTCCCGAGCGGCCAAAGGGATCAGACTGTAAATCTGACGTCTACGACTTCGAAGGTTCGAATCCTTCCCCCTCCACCAGATTTAGCGCGAGCTGCAAATTGCGCGGGTATAGTTTAGTGGTAGAACCTCAGCCTTCCAAGCTGATGATGCGGGTTCGATTCCCGCTACCCGCTCCATGTTTGCAGCTTATGCAGATTGTATTGCTCTTGTAGCTCAGTTGGTAGAGCACACCCTTGGTAAGGGTGAGGTCAGCGGTTCGAATCCGCTCAAGAGCTCCATTGCTAAAGGCAGATATGAAAATATCTGCCTTTGTTTTAGGTAAATGTGCAATGCGCGGTTTGCCTGGAGCTGTTCAAGTCGGCGCCATTGGTTGGTGGGATTTGAATAAGGTGTTGAAATACTGTTGTCAGGTCCGCATAATGGTCGGCCTGATTTTGCTTTTAGGTCAGTAGCTCAATTGGCAGAGCGACGGTCTCCAAAACCGTAGGTTGGGGGTTCGATTCCCTCCTGACCTGCCAGATTCCCTAGATGTAATCTGGCTTTCTTTTCACAGGATCTCCGTAGATGAATCCCAAGGCTGAAGCATCAGACTCTCGCTTCGATATGCTGAAGTGGCTCCTCGTAGTCGTTTTGGTCGTCGTGGGTGTCGTCGGCAATCAGTACTATTCTGCTGAGCCGATCCTGTACCGTGTTCTCGCTCTCCTTGTTATCGCTGCTGCAGCTGCGTTTGTCGCTCTGCAGACTGGCAAGGGCAAGTCTTTCTTCGTTCTGGCGAAGGAGGCGCGTGCCGAGATCCGTAAAGTCGTTTGGCCTACTCGCCAAGAAACCACGCAGACCACACTGATTGTTGTGGCTGTTGTTCTGGTTATGGCGTTGCTGTTGTGGGGGCTTGATTCCCTGCTCGGCTGGCTTGTTTCCTTGATTGTTGGCTAAGGGTGTCCCGTGGCTAAGCGTTGGTACGTAGTGCATGCTTACTCGGGTTACGAGAAGCATGTCATGCGCTCGTTGGTCGAGCGTGTGAAGCTCGCAGGCATGGAAGATGGCTTCGGCGAAATTCTGGTTCCCACTGAAGAAGTGGTTGAAATGCGTAATGGCCAGAAACGCAAAAGCGAACGCAAGTTCTTCCCTGGTTACGTGCTGGTTCAGATGGACATGAATGAGGGTACTTGGCACTTGGTCAAGGATACCCCGCGTGTCATGGGCTTCATCGGCGGTACCGCTGATAAGCCTGCACCGATCACCGACAAAGAGGCAGAAGCTATTCTGCGTCGTGTCGCCGACGGTAGCGACAAGCCAAAGCCGAAGACTCTGTTCGAGCCGGGCGAGGTTGTTCGCGTTACCGACGGTCCGTTTGCCGATTTCAACGGCACGGTCGAAGAAGTCAACTACGAAAAGAGCCGTATCCAGGTGGCGGTGCTCATTTTCGGACGCTCTACTCCGGTAGAGTTGGAGTTCAGTCAGGTCGAAAAGGCATAACTGAGCTGGAATCCCATACCCCGCAGCCTAAGGCTGTGGGGTTTTTTCGTCACTGGGATATACGCGTAAGCAACCGGGGAGCCTTTATTGGCGCTTGTACCCGTAATTGGAGTGCCTCATGGCCAAGAAGATTAGTGCATACATCAAGCTGCAAGTGAAAGCCGCTCAGGCTAACCCAAGCCCGCCAGTAGGCCCGGCTCTGGGTCAGCACGGTGTGAATATCATGGAATTCTGCAAAGCGTTCAACGCCCGTACCCAGGGTATTGAGCCAGGCCTGCCGACTCCAGTGATCATCACTGTATACAGCGACCGTAGCTTCACTTTCGAAACAAAAAGTACCCCTGCGTCGGTTCTGCTGAAGAAAGCTGCAGGTCTGACCAGCGGCTCGGCTCGCCCGAACACCGTTAAAGTTGGCACCGTGACCCGTGCTCAGCTGGAAGAAATCGCAAAAGCAAAAAATGCGGATCTGACTGCTGCTGACATGGATGCGGCCGTGCGTACCATCGCCGGTTCCGCTCGTAGCATGGGCCTTAACGTGGAGGGTGTGTAATGGCTAAGCTGACCAAGCGTCAAAAGGCAATCGCTGGCAAGATCGAAGCTGGCAAGGCCTACAACTTTGTAGACGCAGCTGCTCTGCTGACCGAGCTGTCGACTGTCAAGTTCAGCGAGTCCGTTGACATCGCTGTAAACCTGGGCGTTGACCCTCGTAAATCCGACCAGGTAGTTCGTAGCGCTACCGTTCTGCCGCACGGCACTGGCAAAACTGTACGCGTTGCAGTTTTCACCCAGGGTCCTGCTGCTGAAGCCGCTCTGGCTGCCGGCGCTGATCGCGTTGGTATGGACGACCTGGCTGCCGAAATGAAAGCTGGCGACCTGAACTACGACGTGGTCATTGCTTCCCCGGACGCAATGCGTGTTGTAGGTCAGTTGGGTCAGGTTCTGGGTCCTCGCGGCCTGATGCCTAACCCGAAAGTCGGTACTGTTACTCCTGACGTTGCTAACGCCGTCAAGAATGCCAAGGCTGGTCAGGTTCGTTATCGCACCGACAAGAACGGCATCATCCACACTTCCGTTGGCAAGGTCGGCTTCGACGCCGTCAAGCTGAAGGAAAACGTTGAAGCACTGATCGCTGATCTCAAGCGCATCAAGCCTGCTTCCTCGAAAGGTATCTACGTCAAGCGCGTTACTCTGAGCACCACTATGGGCCCAGGCCTGGTGATCGATCAGGGCTCGCTGGACGCGTAAGACAAAGGCGGCACGTCTGACGACGTGCCGCCGAAAAATTGGGGTCCCTGCCTGGCGGGGGCTATCCAAGACCGTAGGCGGCGCAAGTCTTAAAACTCAAGCCTACGCAGATGGTGCTCCCGGTTCCTTACCGAATCAGACACCAAAACGACATCAGGCTTCGGCCAGGTGAAACGGTAACAAGCAGGAGTTAAACCCGTGGCAATTAAACTCGAAGACAAGAAGGCCATCGTCGCTGAAGTCAACGAGGCTGCCAAAGCTGGTCTGTCCGCAGTCGTGGCTGATGCCCGCGGCGTGACAGTTAGCGCTATGACCGGACTCCGTAAAGAGGCTCGTGAAGCTGGCGTTTACGTACGTGTTGTACGTAACACCCTGCTCAAGCGCGCTGTTGCCGACACTGATTTCAGTGTCCTCAACGACGTGTTCACAGGCCCGACCTTGATCGCATTCTCCAACGAACATCCGGGCGCTGCTGCTCGTCTGTTCAAGGAATTCGCAAAAGGTCAGGACAAGTTCGAGATCAAGGCAGCTGCGTTCGAGGGCAAGTTCCTCGCAGCTAATCAGATCGATGTACTGGCAACCCTGCCGACCCGTGACGAAGCAATTTCTCAGCTGATGAGCGTGATTCAAGGCGCTACCAGCAAGTTGGCTCGTACTCTGGCGGCTGTTCGCGACCAGAAAGAAGCAGCTGCAGCCTAAGGGTTCGCCGCTTCTCGCGTTTTTTGTTTTTTTCGATGGTCGCGTAGGCCGTCCCCAAATCAGGAATTAGAGTCATGTCTATCTCTCAAAACGATATCCTCGAAGCCGTTGGCAACATGTCCGTAATGGAAGTTGTTGAGCTGATCAAAGCTTTCGAAGAAAAATTCGGCGTTACTGCTGCCGCTGCTTCGGCTGGTCCAGCTGTTGCTGCTGCTGTTGTTGAAGAGCAAACTGAATTCAACGTCATGCTGCTGGAAGCTGGCGAGAAGAAAGTTAACGTCATCAAGGCAGTTCGTGAACTGACCGGTCTGGGCCTGAAAGAAGCCAAGGCAGTCGTTGACGGCGCCCCAGCAATGGTTCTGGAAGCTGTTGCCAAAGACGCAGCTGACAAAGCCAAAGCTACTCTGGAAGAAGCAGGCGCTAAAGTCGAGCTGAAATAAGCATCGATTTGAGTGTCCAGCCCACGCATCTAGCGAAAGGCTGATGGCTGGTGGCTTTTGCCACCGGCCTTTTTCCGTTATAGACGATTGGCGTGGCCAATGTCTGTAGCGTGCAAGACCCACCGATGACGGTGGCGCAAACCGAGGGGTTTGCACGATTTTCTGGCTGCTTCCGTCGGGAGGGAGCCAAACAAGCAGGTGACCAAGCTGGGGAACGCTGATGGCTTACTCATATACTGAGAAAAAACGTATCCGCAAGGACTTTAGCAAGTTGCCGGACGTAATGGATGTGCCGTATCTCTTGGCCATCCAGCTGGATTCGTATCGCGAATTCCTGCAGGCGGGAGCGACCAAAGATCAGTTCCGCGACGTCGGTCTGCATGCAGCCTTCAAATCCGTTTTCCCGATCATCAGCTACTCCGGCAATGCTGCGCTGGAGTATGTAGGTTATCGCTTGGGCGAACCGGCATTTGATGTCAAGGAATGCGTGCTGCGCGGTGTGACTTACGCTGTACCTCTGCGAGTCAAGGTTCGTCTGATCATCTTCGACAAAGAGTCGTCGAACAAGGCGATCAAGGACATCAAAGAGCAAGAAGTCTACATGGGTGAAATCCCCCTGATGACTGAAAACGGTACCTTCGTAATCAACGGTACCGAGCGCGTTATCGTGTCTCAGCTGCACCGTTCGCCTGGCGTATTCTTCGACCACGACCGTGGCAAGACGCACAGCTCCGGTAAGCTGCTGTACTCCGCTCGTATCATTCCTTACCGCGGTTCGTGGCTGGACTTCGAGTTCGATCCGAAAGACTGCGTATTCGTCCGTATCGACCGTCGTCGCAAGCTGCCTGCGTCCGTGCTGCTGCGCGCATTGGGTTACACCACCGAGCAAGTGCTCGATGCTTTCTATACCACCAACGTATTCCATGTTCGCGGTGAAAACCTGAGCCTGGAGCTGGTGCCTCAGCGCCTGCGTGGTGAGATTGCTGTCCTTGATATCCTGGACGACAAAGGCAAGGTCATTGTCGAGCAAGGTCGCCGTATTACTGCTCGTCACATCAACCAGCTGGAAAAGGCCGGGATCAAGGAGCTCGAAGTGCCGCTGGACTACGTCCTGGGCCGCACCACAGCCAAGGTCATCGTGCATCCGGCTACCGGCGAAATCATCGCCGAGTGCAACACCGAGCTGAACACTGAAATCCTGGCCAAGATCGCCAAGGCTCAGGTTGTTCGCATCGAAACGTTGTACACCAACGACATCGACTGCGGTCCGTTCGTCTCCGACACATTGAAGATCGATTCCACCAGCAACCAACTGGAAGCGCTGGTCGAGATCTATCGCATGATGCGTCCTGGCGAGCCACCGACCAAGGATGCTGCCGAGACTCTGTTCAACAACCTGTTCTTCAGCCCTGAGCGCTACGACCTGTCGGCTGTAGGCCGGATGAAGTTCAACCGTCGTATCGGTCGCACCGAGATCGAAGGTTCGGGCGTGCTGTGCAAGGAAGACATCGTAGCGGTCCTGAAGACCCTCGTTGACATCCGTAACGGCAAAGGCATCGTCGATGACATCGACCACCTCGGTAACCGTCGCGTTCGTTGCGTTGGTGAAATGGCCGAAAACCAGTTCCGTGTAGGTCTGGTGCGTGTAGAACGCGCGGTCAAAGAGCGTCTGTCGATGGCAGAGAGCGAAGGCCTGATGCCTCAGGACCTGATCAACGCCAAGCCAGTCGCTGCAGCGGTGAAAGAGTTCTTCGGTTCCAGCCAGCTTTCCCAGTTCATGGACCAGAACAACCCGCTGTCCGAGATCACCCACAAGCGTCGTGTCTCTGCACTCGGCCCTGGCGGTCTGACTCGTGAGCGCGCCGGCTTTGAAGTTCGAGACGTTCACCCGACTCACTACGGCCGCGTGTGCCCGATTGAAACGCCGGAAGGTCCGAACATCGGTCTGATCAACTCGTTGGCAGCCTACGCTCGCACCAACCAGTACGGTTTCCTCGAGAGCCCGTACCGCGTTGTTAAAGAAGGTCTGGTTACCGACGAGATCGTTTTCCTGTCGGCAATCGAAGAAGCGGATCACGTCATTGCACAGGCTTCGGCCGCAATGAACGACAAGCAAGAGCTGATCGACGAGCTGGTTGCGGTACGTCACCTCAACGAATTTACGGTCAAGGCACCTGCCGACGTTACCCTGATGGACGTTTCGCCCAAGCAGGTTGTATCGGTAGCAGCGTCCCTGATCCCGTTCCTTGAGCACGACGACGCCAACCGTGCGTTGATGGGTTCCAACATGCAGCGTCAGGCTGTACCTACCCTGCGTGCTGACAAGCCGCTGGTCGGTACCGGCATGGAGCGCAACGTTGCGCGTGACTCCGGCGTTTGCGTCGTGGCTCGTCGTGGCGGTGTGATCGACTCGGTTGACGCCAGCCGTATCGTGGTTCGTGTTGCTGACGACGAAGTTGAGACAGGTGAGGCCGGTGTAGACATCTACAACCTGACCAAATACACCCGTTCCAACCAGAACACCTGCATCAACCAGCGTCCGCTGGTGAGCAAGGGTGATCGCGTTCAGCGCAGCGACATCATGGCCGATGGTCCGTCCACCGACATGGGTGAGCTGGCACTGGGTCAGAACATGCGCATCGCGTTCATGGCCTGGAACGGTTTCAACTTCGAAGACTCCATCTGCCTGTCCGAGCGTGTGGTTCAGGAAGATCGCTTCACCACGATCCATATTCAGGAACTGACCTGTGTGGCCCGTGACACCAAGCTTGGCCCAGAGGAAATCACTGCCGACATCCCGAACGTGGGTGAAGCGGCGCTGAACAAGCTGGACGAAGCCGGTATCGTTTACGTAGGTGCCGAAGTCGGCGCCGGCGACATCCTGGTCGGCAAGGTCACTCCGAAAGGCGAGACCCAGCTGACTCCGGAAGAAAAACTGCTGCGTGCGATCTTCGGTGAGAAAGCCAGCGACGTTAAAGACACTTCCCTGCGCGTACCGACCGGTACCAAAGGTACTGTCATCGACGTTCAGGTCTTCACCCGTGATGGTGTCGAGCGTGACGCGCGTGCACTGTCCATCGAGAAGTCGCAACTCGACGAGATCCGCAAGGATCTGAACGAAGAGTTCCGCATCGTTGAAGGCGCTACTTTCGAACGTCTGCGCTCTGCGCTGGTCGGTCGTGTTGCAGAAGGCGGTGCTGGCCTCAAGAAAGGTCAGGAAATCACCGACGAAGTCCTCGACGGTCTTGAGCATGGTCAGTGGTTCAAGCTGCGCATGGCTGAAGACGCTCTGAACGAGCAGCTCGAAAAGGCTCAGGCCTACATCGTTGATCGTCGCCGTCTGCTGGACGACAAGTTCGAAGACAAGAAGCGCAAGCTGCAACAGGGCGATGACCTGGCACCTGGCGTACTGAAGATCGTCAAGGTCTACCTGGCAATCCGTCGTCGCATCCAGCCGGGCGACAAGATGGCCGGTCGTCACGGTAACAAGGGTGTGGTCTCCGTGATCATGCCGGTTGAAGACATGCCGCACGATGCCAACGGTACGCCGGTGGACATCGTACTCAACCCGCTGGGCGTACCTTCGCGTATGAACGTCGGTCAGATCCTTGAAACCCACCTGGGCCTCGCGGCCAAGGGCCTGGGCGAGAAGATCAACCGCATGCTCGAAGAGCAGCGTAAAGTGGTTGAGCTGCGCAAGTTCCTCACCGAGATCTACAACGAGATCGGTGGCCGTCAGGAAAACCTGGACGAATTCACCGACCAGGAAGTTCTGGATCTGGCGAAGAACCTGCGTAACGGTGTTCCGATGGCCACTCCGGTGTTCGACGGCGCCAAGGAAAGCGAAATCAAGGCAATGCTCAAGCTGGCTGACATGCCAGAGAGCGGCCAGATGCAACTGTTCGACGGTCGCACAGGCAACAAGTTTGAGCGTCCTGTAACAGTTGGCTACATGTACATGCTGAAGCTGAACCACTTGGTGGACGACAAGATGCACGCGCGTTCCACTGGTTCTTACAGCCTGGTTACCCAGCAGCCGCTGGGTGGTAAGGCACAGTTCGGTGGTCAGCGTTTCGGGGAGATGGAAGTGTGGGCGCTGGAAGCATACGGCGCGGCGTACACTCTGCAGGAAATGCTCACAGTCAAGTCGGACGATGTGAACGGTCGTACCAAGATGTACAAAAACATCGTGGACGGCGATCACCGTATGGAGCCGGGCATGCCCGAGTCTTTCAACGTGTTGATCAAAGAAATCCGTTCGCTCGGTATCGATATCGATCTGGAAACCGAATAACACGTGACGTGAATCGGGAGCAGGGCGTAAATCCCTGCTCCCTGCTCCGCCAGGAGGAAAGGCCTTGAAAGACCTACTGAATTTGCTGAAAAACCAGGGTCAAGTCGAAGAGTTCGATGCTATCCGCATCGGCCTCGCGTCGCCTGAGATGATCCGCTCGTGGTCGTTCGGTGAAGTTAAAAAGCCGGAAACCATCAACTACCGTACGTTCAAGCCTGAGCGTGACGGTCTGTTCTGCGCCAAGATCTTTGGCCCGGTAAAAGATTACGAGTGCTTGTGCGGTAAGTACAAGCGCCTGAAGCACCGCGGTGTCATCTGCGAAAAATGCGGTGTGGAAGTGGCTCTGGCCAAGGTTCGTCGCGAGCGCATGGCTCACATCGAACTGGCTTCGCCAGTCGCTCACATCTGGTTCCTGAAGTCCCTGCCGTCCCGTATCGGCCTGCTGATGGACATGACCCTGCGTGATATCGAGCGCGTTCTCTACTTCGAGAGCTATGTCGTTATCGATCCAGGCATGACCACCCTCGAAAAGGGTCAGCTGCTGAACGACGAGCAGTACTTCGAAGCGCTGGAAGAGTTCGGTGACGACTTCGACGCCCGCATGGGTGCCGAAGCTGTCCGTGAACTCCTGCACGCTATCGATCTGGAGCACGAAATTGGCCGTCTGCGTGAAGAGATTCCGCAAACCAATTCCGAGACCAAGATCAAGAAGCTGTCCAAGCGTCTGAAGCTGATGGAAGCCTTCCAGGGTTCCGG
This sequence comes from Pseudomonas sp. AC016, assembly GCF_979253365.1. Taxonomy (NCBI): domain Bacteria; kingdom Pseudomonadati; phylum Pseudomonadota; class Gammaproteobacteria; order Pseudomonadales; family Pseudomonadaceae; genus Pseudomonas; species Pseudomonas sp. AC016. Next base: position 2,571,160 of record NZ_CEEDCC010000001.1, on the reverse strand, counting down.
CAACCTCCCTGAGTGGATGGTGCTGACCGTTCTGCCGGTTCTGCCGCCAGATCTGCGTCCTCTGGTTCCATTGGACGGTGGCCGTTTCGCGACGTCCGACCTCAACGATCTGTATCGTCGAGTGATCAACCGTAACAACCGTTTGAAGCGTCTGCTGGATCTGTCCGCTCCTGACATCATCGTGCGCAACGAAAAGCGCATGCTGCAGGAAGCGGTCGATGCCCTGCTGGACAACGGTCGTCGCGGTCGCGCAATCACCGGTTCCAACAAGCGTCCTCTGAAATCCCTGGCTGACATGATCAAGGGTAAGCAAGGTCGTTTCCGTCAGAACCTGCTCGGTAAGCGCGTTGACTACTCCGGTCGTTCGGTAATTACCGTAGGTCCGACCCTGCGTCTGCATCAGTGCGGTCTGCCTAAGAAAATGGCTCTCGAGCTGTTCAAGCCGTTCATTTTCGGCAAGCTGGAAATGCGTGGCCTGGCCACGACGATCAAAGCTGCCAAGAAGATGGTCGAGCGCGAGCTGCCGGAAGTGTGGGACGTTCTCGCTGAAGTGATTCGCGAACACCCAGTGCTTCTGAACCGTGCGCCAACGCTTCACCGTCTGGGTATCCAGGCATTTGAACCGGTACTGATCGAAGGTAAGGCTATCCAGCTGCACCCTCTGGTCTGTGCTGCGTACAACGCCGACTTCGACGGCGACCAGATGGCCGTTCACGTTCCTTTGACGCTGGAAGCCCAGCTCGAAGCGCGTGCGCTCATGATGTCGACCAACAACATCCTGTCGCCAGCCAACGGTGAGCCAATCATCGTTCCGTCGCAGGACGTTGTACTGGGTCTGTACTACATGACCCGCGAAGCGATCAACGCCAAGGGCGAAGGCCGTGTGTTTGCAGACCTGCAGGAAGTCGACCGCGTATTCCGCGCCGGCGAAGCAGCGCTGCACGCAAAGGTCAAGGTCCGCATCCACGAAACGGTCAATGATCGTGATGGTGGCAGCGTCAAGAACACCCGTATCGTCGACACCACTGTCGGCCGTGCGCTGTTGTTCCAGGTGGTTCCGGCCGGCCTGTCCTACGACGTCGTCAACCAGCCTATGAAGAAGAAGGCGATCTCCAAGCTGATCAACCAGTGCTACCGCGTGGTTGGTCTGAAAGAGACCGTCATTTTCGCTGACCAGTTGATGTACACCGGTTTTGCCTACTCGACTATCTCTGGTGTTTCGATCGGCGTTAACGACTTCGTTATCCCGGACGAGAAGGCTCGCATCATTGACGCGGCCACCGAAGAAGTTAAAGAAATCGAAAGTCAGTACGCCTCGGGCCTGGTTACTCAGGGCGAGAAGTACAACAAGGTGATCGACCTCTGGTCCAAGGCGAACGACGAAGTATCCAAGGCAATGATGTCGAACCTCTCGAAAGAGCGGGTGATCGACCGTCATGGTGTCGAAGTCGACCAGGAATCCTTCAACTCGATGTACATGATGGCTGACTCGGGCGCGCGTGGTTCTGCTGCCCAGATCCGTCAGCTGGCCGGTATGCGTGGTCTGATGGCCAAGCCGGACGGCTCCATCATCGAAACGCCGATCACAGCGAACTTCCGTGAAGGTTTGAGCGTACTTCAGTACTTCATCTCGACTCACGGTGCTCGTAAGGGTCTTGCGGATACCGCACTGAAGACCGCTAACTCCGGTTATCTGACTCGTCGTCTGGTAGACGTCGCGCAGGATCTGGTCGTTACCGAAGTCGATTGCGGCACCGAACACGGCTTGCTGATGACTCCGCACATTGAAGGCGGTGACGTTGTCGAGCCTCTGGGTGAGCGCGTACTGGGTCGAGTTATCGCCCGTGACGTATTCAAGCCAGGCACTGAAGAAGTGATCGTGCCTGCCGGTACGCTGGTAGACGAGAAGTGGGTCGAGTTCATCGAACTGAACAGCATCGACGAAGTGATCGTTCGCTCGCCGATCAGCTGTGAAACCCGCTACGGCATCTGCGCCAAGTGCTACGGCCGCGACCTGGCTCGCGGGCATCAGGTCAACATTGGTGAAGCTGTCGGCGTTATCGCTGCACAGTCCATCGGTGAGCCGGGTACCCAGCTGACAATGCGTACGTTCCACATCGGTGGTGCGGCAAGCCGGACCTCCGCAGCTGACAGCGTTCAGGTGAAGAATGGCGGTACTGTTCGTCTTCACAACCTGAAGCACGTTGAGCGTGTTGACGGTTGCCTGGTTGCGGTATCCCGCTCCGGTGAGCTGGCAATCGCAGATGACTTCGGTCGTGAGCGTGAGCGTTACAAGCTGCCATACGGTGCAGTGATTTCGGTGAAGGAAGGTGACAAGGTCGACGCTGGCTCTATCGTGGCCAAGTGGGATCCGCACACTCACCCAATCGTCACCGAGATGAAAGGTACTGTTACCTACGTCGGCATGGAAGAAGGCATCACGATCAAGCGTCAGACCGACGAATTGACCGGTATGACCAACATTGAAGTGCTCGATGCCAAAGACCGTCCAGCTGCCGGCAAGGACATCCGTCCGGCCGTGAAGATGGTGGGTCTGGATGGCAAGGATCTGTTGCTGCCGGGCACTGACGTACCTGCTCAGTACTTCCTGCCTGCAAACGCCCTTGTTGGTGTTGCGGACGGTGCGCAGATCGCGATCGGTGATGTTATCGCTCGTATTCCGCAGGAAACTTCGAAGACCCGTGACATCACCGGTGGTCTGCCGCGTGTTGCCGACCTGTTCGAAGCCCGTCGTCCGAAAGAGGCGTCGATCCTTGCAGAAGTCAGCGGGACCATCGCATTCGGTAAAGAGACCAAAGGCAAGCGCCGTCTGGTCATTACCCCGAACGACGGTAGCGATCCGTACGAGGAGCTGATTCCGAAGTGGCGTCACCTGAACGTCTTCGAAGGCGAACAAGTGAACCGCGGCGAAGTTATCTCCGACGGTCCGAGCGATCCACACGACATCCTGCGTCTGTTGGGTGTGAGTGCGCTGGCCAAGTACATCGTCAACGAGATCCAGGACGTTTACCGTCTGCAGGGCGTGAAGATCAACGACAAGCACATCGAGACCATCCTGCGTCAGATGCTGCGTAAGGTTGAGATTGCCGAGTCTGGCGATTCCAGCTTCATCAAGGGTGACCAGATGGAGTTGACTCACGTACTGGTAGAGAACGAGCGTCTGAGCACGGAAGACAAGTTTGTCTCCAAGTTCACACGCGTTCTGCTGGGTATCACCAAGGCATCGCTGTCCACTGAGTCGTTCATTTCCGCGGCCTCCTTCCAGGAGACAACCCGCGTACTGACCGAAGCAGCTGTGACTGGCAAGCGCGATTACCTGCGCGGCCTGAAGGAGAACGTGGTCGTGGGTCGTCTGATCCCGGCCGGTACCGGTCTGGCTTATCACAGCGAGCGCAAGCGTCGCCGTGAAATGGACAAACCGATGCGTGTCAGTGCGAGCGAGGTAGAAGCCGCTCTGACTGAAGCGTTGAACTCCAGCGGTAACTGAGACTAAAGCCTCGGCACTCGCATCAGTCGCACAGCATTCGTGCTGTTCGCCTGATGTGGACGTCGGGGCTTTGTCTTGACTGGGGACAGGATCCTCTTTAGACTCTTGTACCCCTAAATTTGGCGGGGCTTGTGCCCTGTCATTTGCTTTTCTTGTAAGACAATAGCGTCGCAAGACAACAGTGGAGCTAGTAGATGGCAACTATCAACCAGCTGGTACGTCAGCCGCGTAAGCGTATCGTCGAGAAATCCGACGTGCCTGCGCTGCAGAACTGCCCGCAGCGTCGCGGTGTGTGCACTCGTGTGTATACCACCACGCCGAAAAAACCTAACTCGGCATTGCGTAAAGTCTGCCGTGTGCGCCTGACCAACGGTTTCGAGGTTTCCTCGTACATCGGTGGTGAAGGTCACAACCTGCAAGAGCACAGCGTGGTACTGATCCGTGGCGGTCGTGTAAAAGACTTGCCAGGTGTTCGTTATCACACCGTTCGTGGTTCTCTGGATACCTCCGGCGTTAAAGGCCGTAACCAGGGTCGCTCGAAATACGGTACCAAGAAGCCTAAGTAGTATTTGGTTTCTGATTAAAATTGCAGATTTCTATTTTTCTGAGTCGATAAGAGTAAGGTCGGGCGCATCCTGTTCAGGATGGTGGTCCCGAGCTAACCTGAAGACCGTTTGAGGGCTTATCCATGCCAAGAAGACGCGTAGCAGCCAAGCGCGAAGTGCTTGACGATCCAAAATACGGAAGCCAGATTCTGGCGAAGTTCATGAACCACGTGATGGAAAGCGGCAAGAAAGCCGTTGCCGAGCGTATCGTTTATGGCGCGCTGGAGAAGGTTAAAGAGCGTAAGAACAGCGATCCCCTGGAAATCTTCGAGAAAGCTCTCGACGCCATCGCTCCGCTGGTCGAAGTAAAGTCGCGCCGTGTAGGCGGTGCTACTTACCAGGTTCCTGTCGAAGTTCGTCCGTCCCGTCGTAATGCTCTGGCAATGCGTTGGCTGGTAGACTTCGCGCGCAAGCGCGGCGAGAAGTCTATGGCTCTGCGTTTGGCTGGCGAACTGTTGGACGCCGCCGAAGGTAAAGGTGCTGCGGTCAAGAAGCGTGAAGATGTGCACCGTATGGCTGAGGCCAACAAGGCTTTCTCGCACTACCGCTTCTAATTTCAGCGTCACTAATTTTGCGAGGGCTTTATGGCTCGTACTACACCGATTGGCCGTTACCGTAACATTGGTATCGTCGCTCACGTGGATGCTGGTAAAACCACCACCACCGAGCGCGTCCTTTTTTACACCGGCAAAAGTCACAAGATGGGCGAGGTGCATGACGGCGCCGCGACCACGGACTGGATGGTTCAAGAGCAGGAGCGTGGTATTACCATTACTTCTGCTGCCATCACTGCCTTCTGGCAGGGTTCGGAAAAGCAGCACAAGGACCAGTATCGCTTCAACGTCATCGATACCCCGGGCCACGTTGACTTCACCATTGAAGTTGAGCGTTCCCTGCGTGTACTCGACGGCGCGGTCGTGGTGTTCTGTGGTACTTCCGGCGTAGAGCCGCAGTCCGAAACCGTATGGCGTCAAGCCAACAAGTACGGTGTTCCACGTATCGTTTACGTGAACAAGATGGACCGTGCCGGTGCTAACTTCCTGCGCGTTATCGCTCAGATCAAGCAGCGCCTGGGCCACACTCCAGTGCCGATCCAGTTGGCTATCGGTTCCGAAGACAACTTCCAGGGTCAGATCGATCTGATGTCCATGGAAGCTGTTTACTGGAACGATTCCGACAAGGGTATGGTTCCTGTTCGCAAGCCGATCCCTGAAGAGCTTCAGGAGCTGGCTGACGAGTGGCGCAGCAACATGGTCGAGGCTGCGGCCGAAGCCAATGAAGAACTGATGAACAAGTACCTCGAAGGTGAAGAGCTCACCAACGCGGAAATCAAGGCCGCTCTGCGTCAGCGCACCATTGCTGGCGAGATCGTTCTGGCTGTTTGCGGTTCTTCGTTCAAGAACAAGGGCGTTCCCCTGGTTCTCGACGCCGTGATCGACTACCTGCCAGCTCCAATCGATATTCCTGCTATCAAGGGTTCCGATCCTGATAACGAGGAAATTCAAATGGAGCGTCATGCAGACGACGACGAGCCGTTCTCGGCTCTGGCGTTCAAGATCGCTACCGACCCATTCGTGGGCACCCTGACCTTCGTCCGCGTTTATTCGGGCGTGTTGGCATCCGGCGACGGCGTGATCAACTCGGTCAAGGGCAAGAAAGAGCGCGTGGGTCGTATGGTGCAGATGCACGCAAACGCCCGCGAAGAGATCAAGGAAGTACGCGCTGGCGACATCGCGGCCCTGATCGGCATGAAGGACGTCACCACTGGTGAAACCTTGTGCAACGCTGACAAGCCAATCATCCTGGTTCGCATGGACTTCCCGGAGCCGGTTATTTCGGTTGCCGTTGAGCCAAAGACCAAGGATGACCAGGAAAAAATGGGTATCGCACTGGGCAAACTTGCTCAGGAAGACCCGTCTTTCCGCGTAAAAACTGATGAAGAGACTGGTCAAACGATCATCTCTGGCATGGGCGAGTTGCACCTGGACATCCTGGTTGACCGGATGCGCCGTGAGTTCAACGTCGAAGCCAACATCGGCAAGCCTCAGGTTTCCTATCGTGAGCGCATCACGAAGAACTGCGAAATCGAAGGCAAGTTCGTTCGTCAATCCGGCGGTCGTGGCCAGTTCGGTCACTGCTGGATCCGTTTTGCGCCTGCTGACGAAGGTCAGGAAGGTCTGCAATTCGTGAACGAAGTGGTGGGTGGTGTTGTTCCTAAGGAATACATCCCGGCTATCCAGAAGGGTATCGAAGAGCAGATGAAGAACGGCGTTGTTGCCGGCTATCCGCTGATCGGCCTGAAGGCTACCGTGTTTGATGGTTCTTACCACGACGTCGACTCGAACGAGATGGCGTTTAAGGTGGCTGCTTCCATGGCGACCAAGCAACTGGCCCAGAAGGGCGGTGGTGAGTTGCTTGAGCCGATCATGGCGGTAGAGGTTGTTACGCCTGAAGACTATATGGGTGACGTGATGGGCGACCTTAACCGTCGTCGCGGCATGATTCTGGGTATGGAAGATACGGTTTCCGGCAAGGTTATCCGCGCCGAGGTTCCGTTGGGTGAGATGTTCGGTTATGCGACCGACGTTCGCTCCATGTCTCAGGGTCGCGCAAGCTACTCTATGGAATTCAAAAAATACAATACAGCGCCGTCGCACATCGTCGAAACTGTAACCAAAAAACAAGGCTGATTCAGCGCCTTTAGGCTAGGAGTTATTTGTCGTGGCTAAAGAAAAATTTGAACGTAACAAACCGCACGTCAACGTTGGCACCATCGGTCACGTTGACCATGGTAAAACCACGCTGACCGCAGCTCTGACTCGTGTTTGCTCCGAAGTTTTCGGTTCCGCCAAGGTTGACTTCGACAAGATCGACAGCGCCCCGGAAGAGAAGGCTCGTGGTATCACCATCAACACCGCTCACGTTGAATACGATTCGGCCGTTCGCCACTACGCGCACGTTGACTGCCCAGGTCACGCCGACTACGTAAAAAACATGATCACCGGTGCTGCGCAGATGGACGGCGCTATCCTGGTTTGCTCCGCTGCTGACGGCCCGATGCCTCAGACTCGCGAGCACATCCTGCTGTCCCGTCAGGTTGGCGTTCCGTACATCGTTGTCTTCCTGAACAAGGCTGACATGGTTGACGACGCTGAGCTGCTGGAACTGGTTGAAATGGAAGTGCGTGACCTGCTCAGCACTTACGACTTCCCAGGTGACGACACTCCGATCATCATCGGTTCGGCTCTGATGGCTCTGAACGGCCAAGACGACAACGAGATGGGCACTACTGCTGTCAAGAAACTGGTTGAAACTCTGGACAGCTACATCCCAGAACCAGTTCGTGCTATCGACAAGCCGTTCCTGATGCCAATCGAAGACGTTTTCTCCATCTCCGGTCGCGGTACTGTTGTAACCGGTCGTGTTGAGCGTGGCATCATCAAGATCCAGGAAGAAGTAGAAATCGTAGGTCTGCGTGACACTACCAAGACTACTTGCACTGGCGTCGAGATGTTCCGCAAGCTGCTGGACGAAGGTCGTGCTGGTGAGAACTGCGGCGTTCTGCTGCGTGGCACCAAGCGTGACGACGTTGAGCGTGGCCAGGTTCTGGTCAAGCCAGGCACCGTCAAGCCGCACACTCAGTTCGAAGCTGAAATCTACGTTCTGAGCAAGGAAGAAGGCGGTCGTCACACTCCGTTCTTCAAAGGCTATCGTCCACAGTTCTACTTCCGTACTACCGACGTAACTGGTAGCTGCGAACTGCCGGAAGGCACCGAAATGGTTATGCCAGGTGATAACGTTAAAGTTTCCGTTACCCTGATCAAGCCTATCGCAATGGAAGACGGTCTGCGTTTCGCTATCCGTGAAGGCGGTCGTACCGTCGGCGCTGGCGTCGTAGCCAAAATCATCGCCTAAGCGTTGATGTCTTGAAAGAGCCCCCGCCTTGCGGGGGCTTTTTTATTGGGTTGACACCCTGTCTGCTCGTCTATAGAATTGCGCCTCCTTTTAACGGGCGTATTGCGCTCGGTGGGAACAGCAATCTGGAGTCTGAATCCAATGCAAAACCAGCAAATCCGTATCAGGTTGAAGGCTTTTGACCATCGCCTGATCGACCAATCAACCCAGGAAATCGTGGAAACCGCGAAACGTACTGGTGCACAGGTGCGTGGTCCGATTCCACTGCCGACTCGTAAAGAGCGGTTCACCGTTCTGGTTTCTCCGCACGTCAACAAAGACGCGCGCGACCAGTATGAGATCCGTACTCACAAGCGCGTTCTGGACATCGTCCAGCCAACGGATAAAACCGTTGACGCTCTTATGAAGCTCGATCTTGCGGCCGGTGTGGAAGTTCAGATCAGCCTCGGCTAAGACTTGGGTCTTAGTCGTGTAACGCTCTGAAATGGGCGGCCATAGCGGGTGAAAGCCCCGTACACTCATGAGGTTTACAACATGACTATTGGTGTAGTCGGTCGTAAATGCGGTATGACCCGTATTTTCACCGAAGAAGGTGTCTCCATTCCGGTCACGGTCATTGAGATCGAGCCGAATCGCGTCACTCAGTTCAAAACCGAAGAAACCGATGGCTATCGTGCAGTGCAAGTCACTGTCGGCGAGCGTCGCGCTTCGCGTGTTACAGCCGCTCAGGCTGGCCACTTCGCCAAGGCGAACGTAGCTGCCGGTCGTACCATCATGGAATTCCGTCTTGAAGAAGGCGACTACCAGGCTGGCGATCTGATCAACGCTGAAATCTTCGCTGCAGGTCAACTGGTTGATGTAACCGGTCAGTCCAAAGGTAAAGGCTTCCAGGGTACGATCAAGCGCTGGAATTTCCGTGGTCAGGATAACACCCACGGTAACTCCGTCTCCCACCGCGTCCCGGGCTCTATCGGCCAGTGCCAGACTCCTGGTCGTGTATTCAAGGGCAAAAAAATGTCCGGTCATATGGGCGCTGAGCGCGTGACCGTGCAGTCCCTGGAAGTAGTGCGCGTGGACGCTGAACGCAATCTGTTGTTGGTCAAGGGTGCTGTTCCTGGCGCTACTGGCGGCAACCTGGTTGTACGTCCGGCAGCCAAGGCTCGCGGTTAAGGGGAAGCTGACATGCAATTAAATGTAAATGACGCTCAAGCAATCGAAGTTTCCGAACTGACATTTGGCGGCGAATTCAACGAGACGCTGGTTCACCAGGCAGTCGTGGCCTACATGGCTGGCGGTCGTCAGGGTAGCAAGCAGCAAAAGACCCGTTCTGACGTATCCGGTGGCGGTAAGCGCCCATGGCGTCAAAAGGGTACTGGCCGCGCTCGTGCCGGTACTATCCGTAGCCCAATCTGGCGTGGCGGCGGTACCACTTTCGCAGCTCGTCCACAGGACCACTCTCAGAAGCTCAACAAGAAGATGTATCGCGCAGCACTGCGCTCCATCCTTGCTGAACTGGTTCGTACTGATCGTCTGGTCGTGGTTCAGGACTTCGCTGTTGAAGCACCGAAAACCAAAGACTTGCTGAGCAAGCTGAATGGCATGGGTCTGACTGATGTCCTGATCGTGTCTGACGCTGTTGACCAGAATCTGTACCTGGCTGCTCGTAACCTGCCGCACGTTGATGTTCGTGACGTACAGGGTTCCGATCCAGTTAGTCTGATCGCATACGACAAGGTGTTGATCACCGTGTCGGCCGTGAAGAAATTCGAGGAGCTGCTGGGATGAACCAGGAACGCGTATTTAAAGTTCTACTTGGCCCGCACGTTTCCGAAAAGGCCACGGTTCTGGCTGACAAGAAAGGCCAGTTCGTTTTCAAGGTTGCAACTGACGCAACCAAGCTGGAAATCAAGAAGGCCGTCGAAAGCCTGTTCAGCGTGAAAGTAGAGCGTGTTACTACCCTGAATGTTCTGGGTAAGAGCAAGCGCACTGCTCGCGGTCTGGGCAAGCGTAATGACTGGAAGAAGGCAGTTATCTCCCTTCAGCCAGGCCAAGATCTCGATTTCAGCAGCAGTGCTGAGTAAGGAAGGGGTGCATCATGGCAATCGTTAAATGCAAACCGACTTCCCCTGGCCGCCGTTTTGTGGTCAAGGTGGTCAACCAGGAGCTGCATAAAGGCGCTCCTCACGCACCGCTGCTCGAGAAAAAATCGAAGTCTGGTGGTCGTAACAACAATGGCCGTATCACTACCCGTCACATCGGTGGTGGCCATAAGCAGCATTATCGTCTGGTCGACTTCCGTCGCAACGACAAAGATGGCATCGCTGCCACTGTCGAGCGTATCGAATACGATCCAAACCGTACTGCTCACATTGCTCTGCTGCTTTACGCAGACGGCGAGCGCCGCTACATCATCGCCCCTAAAGGCGTGAGTGCTGGCGACCAGCTGATTGCGGGTGCTCTGGCACCAATCAAGCCGGGCAACGCTCTTCAACTGCGCAACATTCCAGTTGGTAGCACCGTACACGGCATCGAATTGAAGCCAGGTAAAGGCGCACAGATCGCACGTTCCGCTGGTGCTTCCGCACAGCTGATCGCTCGTGAAGGTGTGTACGTAACCCTGCGTCTTCGCTCCGGTGAAATGCGTAAAGTATTGGCTGAATGCCGTGCAACGCTTGGCGAAGTCTCGAACTCCGAGCACAGCCTGCGTTCGCTGGGTAAAGCTGGTGCCAAACGCTGGCGTGGCGTTCGCCCAACCGTTCGTGGTGTTGCCATGAACCCGGTTGACCACCCACATGGTGGTGGTGAAGGTCGTACCTCTGGTGGTCGTCATCCGGTATCGCCGTGGGGCTTCCCGACTAAGGGCGCGAAGACTCGTGGTAATAAGCGTACCGACAAAATGATCGTCCGTCGTCGCAAGTAAATAGAGGGATACGACAGTGCCACGTTCTCTGAAAAAAGGTCCTTTTATTGATCTTCACCTACTGAAGAAGATCGAAGTGGCGGCGGAAAAGAACGATCGCAAACCAGTTAAAACCTGGTCGCGTCGTTCGATGATCCTGCCACAAATGGTCGGTTTGACCATTGCAGTGCATAACGGTCGTCAGCATGTTCCCGTTCTCGTGAGCGAAGACATGGTCGGCCATAAACTAGGCGAGTTTGCCGGTACCCGCACATATCGTGGGCACGTGGCAGACAAGAAAGCCAAGCGTTAAGGGGTAAGGAACGATGGAAGTAGCCGCTAAGTTGTCGGGCGCTCGAATCTCCGCCCAGAAAGCCCGCTTGGTCGCCGACCAGATCCGCGGGAAGAAGGTGGGCGAAGCGCTCAACCTGTTGGCTTTCAGCAGTAAGAAAGCCGCCGAGATCCTGAAGAAAGTGCTGGAGTCGGCTGTAGCCAACGCCGAGCATAACGAAGGCGCAGACGTTGATGACCTTAAGGTCTCCACCGTTTTCGTCAACGAAGGGCGTTCGCTGAAGCGAATCATGCCACGTGCCAAAGGCCGTGCTGATCGCATCGTCAAGCGGTCTTGCCATATCACTGTCAAGGTTGCTGACAAGTAACGGAGTCGAAGAGATGGGTCAGAAAGTACATCCCATTGGCATTCGCCTGGGAATCGTCAAGGAGCACACCTCCGTCTGGTACGCCGACGGTCGGACTTATGCGGACTATTTGTTCGCTGATCTGAAGGTGCGAGAGTATCTCCAAGACAAACTAAAAAGCGCGTCCGTAAGCCGTATCGATATCCATCGTCCGGCTCAGACTGCACGTATCACCATCCACACCGCTCGTCCCGGCATCGTGATCGGCAAGAAAGGTGAAGATGTTGAGAAACTGCGTCAGGACCTGACCAAGCAAATGGGTGTGCCTGTGCACATCAATATCGAAGAGATCCGCAAGCCGGAGCTGGACGGTATGTTGGTTGCGCAGAGCGTAGCTCAGCAGCTGGAGCGTCGCGTAATGTTCCGTCGCGCTATGAAGCGCGCTGTACAGAACGCAATGCGCATTGGTGCCAAAGGCATCAAAATCCAAGTGAGCGGTCGTCTCGGCGGTGCTGAAATCGCACGTACTGAATGGTATCGCGAAGGGCGTGTGCCATTGCACACCCTGCGTGCCGACATCGACTATGCCAACTACGAAGCTCACACCACTTATGGTGTGATCGGTGTAAAGGTTTGGATCTTCAAAGGCGAAGTAATTGGTGGTCGCCAAGAAGAACTGAAACCACAAGCACCAGCGCCTCGTAAAAAAGCTGCTAAGTAAGGGGTACGCCAAATGTTGCAACCAAAGCGTACGAAGTTCCGCAAGCAGATGACCGGCCACAACCGTGGTCTGGCACTGCGCGGTAGCAAAGTCAGCTTCGGCGAGTTCGCGCTGAAGTCTGTTGCTCGTGGTCGTCTCACCGCTCGTCAGATCGAGTCAGCGCGTCGTGCTCTGACCCGTCACGTAAAACGTGGCGGCAAGATCTGGATCCGTGTATTCCCGGACAAGCCTGTCACCAAGAAGCCACTCGAAGTTCGGATGGGTAAAGGTAAGGGTAACGTCGAGTACTGGGTTGCCCAGATTCAGCCAGGCAAAGTCCTGTATGAAATCGAGGGTGTTACTGAAGAGCTGGCGCGTGAGGCTTTCGCCCTGGCTGCTGCAAAGCTGCCACTCGCCACCTCCTTTGTTAAGCGGACGGTGATGTGATGAAAGCGAATGAACTTCGTGAAAAATCAGCACAGCAGCTGAACGAGCAACTGCTCGGCCTGCTGCGCGACCAGTTCAATCTGCGTATGCAGAAAGCAACTGGCCAGTTGGGGCAGTCTCACCTGCTCTCGCAAGTTAAGCGTGACATCGCTCGCGTGAAGACTGTGCTCAACCAGCAGGCAGGTAAGTAATCATGGCTGAAGCCGAAAAAACCGTCCGTACGCTGACTGGCCGTGTCGTCAGCGACAAGATGGACAAGACCATCACCGTTCTGATTGAGCGTCGCGTAAAGCACCCAATCTACGGTAAATACGTTAAGCGTTCGACTAAGCTGCACGCGCACGACGAAACCAACCAGTGCCATATCGGCGACAAGGTCACGATTCGTGAAACTCGTCCGGTAGCCAAGACCAAGTCTTGGGCGTTGGTTGATATCCTCGAACGCGCTGTGGAAGTCTAAGGGCTAAGGGTCGGAGAAATTATATGATTCAGACTCAATCCATGCTCGATGTGGCCGATAACAGCGGCGCACGCCGCGTTATGTGCATCAAGGTGCTGGGTGGCTCCCATCGTCGTTACGCTGGTATCGGTGACATCATCAAAGTAACCGTGAAGGAAGCAATTCCGCGCGGCAAGGTGAAGAAAGGCCAAGTGATGACTGCTGTTGTAGTCCGCACTCGCCATGGCGTTCGTCGTGCAGACGGCTCCATCATCCGCTTCGATGGCAATGCTGCTGTTCTGTTGAACAACAAGCAGGAGCCGATCGGTACCCGTATCTTTGGGCCAGTGACGCGTGAACTTCGTACTGAGAAGTTCATGAAGATCGTCTCGCTCGCCCCAGAAGTTCTGTAAGGAGATCCGACATGCAAAAGATTCGTCGTGACGACGAGATCATCGTGATCGCCGGCAAAGACAAAGGTAAGCGCGGTAAGGTGCTCAAGGTTCTCGCTGACGACCGTCTGGTCGTTGGTGGGATCAACCTGGTGAAGCGTCATACCAAGCCTAACCCGATGTCGGGCGTACAGGGCGGTATCGTCGAGAAAGAAGCGCCACTGCACGCTTCCAACGTCGCCATTTTCAACGGCGCAACCAACAAGGCTGACCGCGTTGGTTTCAAAGTTGAAGACGGCAAGAAAATTCGTGTCTTCAAGTCGACCCAAAAAGCGGTTGATGCTTGAACACTGCTAGGTAGAAGACCATGGCACGACTAAAAGAGATTTACCGGAAGGAAATCGCTCCGAAGCTTAAGGAAGAACTTAAGCTCGCGAACGTGATGGAAGTTCCGCGCGTTACCAAAATCACCCTGAACATGGGTCTGGGCGAAGCGATCGGCGACAAGAAAGTCATCGAGCACGCTGTTGCTGACCTGGAAAAGATCACCGGTCAAAAAGTCGTTGTGACTTACGCTCGGAAATCCATCGCTGGCTTTAAAGTCCGTGAAGGATGGCCGATCGGCGTCAAAGTGACTCTGCGCCGCGATCGTATGTATGAATTCCTGGATCGTCTGCTGTCGATCTCCCTGCCTCGGGTTCGCGACTTCCGCGGCCTGAATGCCAAGTCCTTCGATGGTCGTGGTAACTACAGCATGGGCGTGAAAGAGCAGATCATTTTCCCGGAAATCGACTACGACAAGATCGATGCTCTCCGCGGTCTGGACATCACCCTGACCACCACTGCCAAGAACGATGATGAAGGCCGCGCATTGCTGCGTGCTTTCAAATTCCCGTTCCGCAACTGATTGGAGTAGGAAAATGGCCAAGAAGAGCATGAAAAACCGTGAGCTGAAGCGTCAGCTCACTGTTGCCAAGTACGCCAAGAAGCGTGCTGAGCTTAAAGCAATCATCGTTGATCTGAACGCAAGTCCAGAAGCGCGTTGGGAAGCTACCGTAGCTCTGCAGAAGCAACCACGTGACGCAAGCGCTGCACGCATGCGTAACCGTTGCCGCATCACTGGTCGTCCACACGGCGTTTACCGCAAGTTCGGCCTTGGCCGTAACAAGCTGCGTGAAGCTGCCATGCGTGGCGACGTACCAGGTCTGGTTAAAGCCAGCTGGTAAGGCGCAACTCTCGCTTCAATCCGATCGACGGCGCAGGTTGTCGGTTGGAATGAAGCCTGAATTTGAATCAAGCCCCTTTTGGGGCTTGATTCATTTCTGGGGTAGGACTAGAATTGCCGGCTCGCCTGAGTCCGTGTTTTCACTTGCCCGGAAAATCTCGGCGATAAGCTGTAGCCGTAAGGCTAATTATTTTGTTTTAGGAGCGTCTAGCCCATGAGTATGCAGGACCCGTTAGCGGACATGCTAACTCGTATCCGTAATGCCCAGATGGCTGAAAAGCCCGTCGTAAGCATGCCATCTTCCACGTTGAAGGTTGCTGTAGCAAAAGTCCTGAAGGACGAAGGCTACATTGCGGGTTATCAGATCAGCAGCGAAGTTAAACCATCGCTGTCCATCGAGCTTAAGTACTTCGAAGGCCGTCCGGTCATTGAAGAAGTTAAGCGCGTCAGCCGCCCAGGCTTGCGTCAGTACAAGTCCTCCGACGATCTGCCAAAAGTTCGTGGCGGTCTCGGTGTGTCTATCGTCTCCACCAACAAAGGTGTGATGACGGATCGTGCTGCGCGCGCTGCCGGTGTCGGTGGCGAAGTGCTTTGCACTGTGTTCTAAGGGGGGATAAGCATGTCACGCGTAGCTAAGAACCCCGTTAAGTTGCCATCCGGCGTCGAAGTCAAACTCGTCGGTCAGCAGCTTTCGGTGAAGGGTGCGAAGGGCACTCTAGAACTGAACGTCCATTCGTCTGTTGAGATTGTTGAAGAAGCTGGTGAGCTGCGTTTCGCTGCTCGCAATGGCGATCAACAAACCCGCGCAATGGCCGGCACAACTCGTGCACTGGTTAACAACATGGTCCAGGGCGTAAGCCAAGGCTTCGAGCGCAAGCTCCAGCTGGTCGGTGTTGGTTACAAAGCGCAAGCAAAAGGCACGGTCCTGAACCTGGCACTTGGCTTCTCGCACCCGGTGGATTACGAATTGCCGAATGGCATCACCGCTGAGACCCCCAGCCAGACCGATATCCTGATTCGCGGTATCGATAAGCAGTTGGTTGGTCAAGTGGCCGCTGAGATCCGCGACTTCCGCCGTCCTGAGCCTTACAAAGGCAAAGGTGTGCGTTACGCGGACGAAGTCGTCCGCCGTAAAGAAGCCAAGAAGAAGTAGGGCATAGCAAATGACCGTCAAAAAAGTTACCCGACTGCGTCGCGCTCGCAAAGCACGCCTGAAAATGCACGAGCTGGAAGTCGTGCGTCTCTGCGTGCACCGCTCTTCGCAGCACATTTATGCCCAGGTCATTTCGGCCGACGGCAGCAAAGTCCTGGCAAGCGCCTCGACTTTGGACAAAGAACTGCGTGATGGCGCCACTGGCAACATCGACGCGGCCACTAAGGTTGGCAAGCTGGTCGCCGAGCGTGCAAAAGCCGCGGGCGTATCGCAAGTGGCTTTCGACCGTTCTGGCTTCAAGTACCACGGCCGTGTCAAAGCGCTGGCTGATGCTGCTCGTGAAGGCGGGCTGGAGTTCTAAGTTATGGCAAATAACGACCAAAAACGCGACGAAGGCTACATCGAGAAGCTGGTTCAAGTTAACCGCGTGGCCAAAACCGTAAAAGGCGGCCGTATCTTCACTTTCACTGCGTTGACCGTAGTGGGTGATGGTAAAGGGCGCGTTGGCTTCGGCCGTGGCAAGTCACGTGAAGTGCCTGCTGCAATCCAGAAAGCGATGGAAGCTGCTCGCCGCAACATGATCCAGGTGGATCTGAACGGCACCACACTGCAGTACGCAATGAAGTCCGCCCATGGCGCTTCGAAGGTGTACATGCAGCCTGCTTCTGAAGGTACCGGTATCATCGCTGGCGGCGCTATGCGCGCAGTGCTGGAAGTTGCTGGTGTTCAGAACGTGTTGGCCAAGTGCTACGGCTCGACTAACCCTGTAAACGTGGTTCACGCCACTTTCAAGGGTCTGAAGGGCATGCAGTCTCCTGAGTCCATCGCTGCCAAACGTGGCAAGCGTGTTGAGGAGATCATCTGATCATGGCTACCGTAAAAGTAACGCTGATCAAAAGCATGACCGGCCGCATCCCTAATCACAAATTGTGCATTAAGGGTTTGGGTCTGCGTCGCATCGGTCACACTGTAGAAGTCCTGGATACTCCCGAAAATCGCGGGATGATCAACAAGGCTTACTACATGCTGCGAGTCGAGGGTTAATCGATGAAACTCAATGATCTGAGTCCAGCGCCGGGTTCCCGTCGCGAAAAGCATCGTCCGGGCCGTGGTATCGGTAGCGGTTTGGGTAAGACTGGTGGCCGCGGCCACAAAGGTCAGACCTCCCGCTCCGGTGGCACCATTGCTCCGGGCTTTGAGGGCGGCCAACAGCCGCTGCATCGTCGCCTGCCAAAATTCGGTTTCGTTTCCCTGAAAGCCATGGACCGCGCAGAAGTGCGTCTGTCCGAGCTGGCCAAAGTGGAAGGCGACATCGTAACTGTGCAGACCCTGAAGGATGCCAACGTGATTAACCAGAACGTACAGCGTGTGAAAATCATGCTGTCGGGCGAAGTTACTCGCGCTGTCACCATCAAAGGTATCGCCGCCACCAAAGGTGCGCGTGCGGCTATCGAAGCAGCTGGCGGCAAGTTCGAGGAATAAATGGCTAAGCAAGGTGCTCTCTCTGCGCTCGGCAAAGGCGGTATGTCTGAACTCTGGGCTCGTCTGCGTTTTCTGTTCCTGGCGATTATCGTCTACCGAATAGGCGCACACATCCCGGTTCCAGGTATCAACCCGGACCGACTCGCAGAACTGTTTCGACAGAATGAGGGGACCATTCTTAGCTTGTTCAACATGTTTTCCGGTGGCGCGCTGGAACGGATGAGCATCTTTGCACTGGGGATCATGCCGTACATTTCGGCATCGATCATCATGCAGTTGATGACCGCCGTCAGCCCGCAACTGGAGCAGTTGAAGAAGGAAGGTGAAGCTGGCCGTCGCAAGATTAGCCAGTACACCCGCTATGGCACCGTAGTCCTGGCTCTGGTTCAAGCTGTCGGCATGTCCGTCGGCCTGGCCAGTCAGGGCGTAGCGTTTTCTGGGGACCTGGGTTTCCATTTTGTGGCCGTAACCACCTTCGTGGCAGGTGCGATGTTCATGATGTGGCTGGGCGAGCAGATTACCGAGCGCGGTGTCGGCAACGGTATCTCGATGTTGATTTTCGCAGGTATCGTCGCCGGTCTTCCGAGAGCGATAGGGCAGTCTTTCGAGTCTGCACGTCAGGGTGATATCAATATCTTCGCTCTGGTCGCAATCGGTTTGCTGGCAGTAGCGATCATCGGTTTCGTGGTCTTCATTGAGCGTGGTCAGCGTCGTATCGCCGTTCACTACGCCAAGCGTCAGCAGGGCCGCAAGGTCTTCGCTGCACAGACAAGCCACTTGCCGCTGAAAGTGAACATGGCTGGTGTGATTCCGGCCATTTTTGCGAGCAGCATTTTGCTGTTCCCGGCTTCGCTGGGTTCCTGGTTTGGTCAGTCTGAAGGTCTGGGCTGGTTGCAGGACATCTCGCAGTCGATCGCTCCTGGTCAGCCGTTGAATATTCTGCTGTTTAGTGCAGGGATTATTTTCTTCTGCTTCTTCTATACGGCGTTGATGTTCAATCCGAAAGACGTAGCGGAAAACCTGAAGAAGTCCGGTGCCTTTATTCCGGGTATTCGTCCAGGCGAGCAGTCGGCGCGCTACATTGATGGCGTTCTGACTCGTTTGACCATGTTCGGTGCTCTTTATATGACGGCCGTGTGTCTGCTTCCCCAGTTTCTGGTGGTTGCGGCAAACGTACCGTTCTACCTTGGCGGGACCTCGTTGCTGATCGTGGTCGTGGTTGTGATGGACTTCATGTCTCAAGTGCAATCTCACCTCGTTTCGCACCAGTATGAATCCCTGATGAAGAAAGCCAACCTGAAGGGCTACGGTGGCAGCGGCGGTATGCTGCGCTGAAGCACCCCTAAGGTTCGAGGAGTTGGTGATGAAAGTTCGTGCATCGGTGAAAAAGCTGTGCCGTAACTGCAAGATTATTCGCCGCGAAGGTGTTGTTCGAGTAATTTGCAGCGCGGAACCACGTCATAAGCAGCGCCAAGGCTGATTGTGATTTGTGCTTAAGCCCAGCAGCTAGTGCGCTGCTGGGTTGATTATTTGTTACTACAGCGATATTATCTCGCGCCCTATTTCTTGGCTTCCGGGGCGTAGGTAGCTGTCAATTGGAGTCCCACTGAATGGCCCGTATTGCAGGCGTTAACATTCCAGATAACAAGCATACTGTTATCTCGCTGACCTACATCTATGGTGTTGGTCGCACCACTGCACAGAAAATTTGTGCAACCACCGGGGTTAACCCGGCGGCGAAGATCAAAGATCTGAGCGACGAGCAGATTGAACAGCTGCGTGGCGAAGTGGCGAAGTTCACCACTGAAGGTGACCTGCGTCGCGAAATCAACATGAAAATCAAGCGCTTGATGGACCTGGGCTGCTATCGCGGTCTGCGTCATCGTCGTGGTCTGCCTGTACGCGGTCAGCGTACCAAGACCAACGCGCGTACTCGCAAAGGTCCGCGTAAGCCGATCCGCAAGTAATCGCTCCAGCGCAACGACAGGAATTTAGTCATGGCAAAACCTGCTGCTCGTCCTCGTAAAAAAGTTAAAAAGACAGTGGTTGATGGCATCGCCCACATCCACGCGTCGTTTAACAACACAATCGTCACCATTACCGATCGTCAAGGTAACGCTCTTTCGTGGGCTACCTCCGGCGGTTCGGGTTTCCGTGGTTCCCGCAAGTCCACGCCGTTCGCTGCTCAGGTAGCTGCTGAACGTGCTGGTCAAGCTGCGCTGGAATACGGTCTGAAGAACCTCGACGTCAATGTCAAGGGTCCAGGCCCAGGTCGTGAATCCGCTGTCCGTGCATTGAACGGCTGTGGCTATAAGATCGCCAGCATCACCGACGTGACGCCAATCCCGCACAACGGGTGCCGTCCGCCGAAGAAGCGCCGCGTGTAATCCAGGAGACTGTAAGAAATGGCTCGTTACATTGGTCCAAAATGCAAACTTGCTCGTCGTGAAGGCACCGATCTCTTTCTGAAGAGCGGCGTTCGCGCTATCGAATCCAAGTGCAACATCGAAGCAGCTCCAGGCATCCACGGCCAGCGCCGCGGTCGCCAGTCCGATTACGGTACTCAGCTGCGTGAAAAGCAAAAAGTCCGTCGTATCTACGGCGTTCTCGAGCGTCAGTTCAGCGGCTACTACAAAGAAGCCGCCGGCAAGAAAGGCGCAACAGGTGAGAACCTGCTGCAGCTGCTCGAATGCCGTCTGGACAACGTTGTATACCGCATGGGCTTCGGCTCGACTCGTGCCGAATCCCGTCAATTGGTTTCGCACAAGTCTGTTAGCGTCAACGGCAAAACCGTTAACGTTCCTTCTTATCAGGTTCGTGCTGGCGACGTTGTTGCTATCCGCGAAAAGGCTAAGAACCAACTGCGTATTGTCCAGGCTCTCGATCTGTGTGCCCAACGTGGCCGCGTAGAATGGGTAGAAGTAGACACTGAGAAGAAATCGGGCGTTTTCAAGAACGTACCAGCTCGCAGTGATCTATCCGCCGACATCAACGAAAGCCTGATTGTCGAGCTCTACTCCAAGTAAGGGCTAGAAAATAGGTGCATCCATGCAGATTTCGGTAAATGAGTTCCTGACACCCCGCCATATTGATGTGCAGGTTGTCAGTCCAACCCGCGCCAAGATCACTCTCGAGCCTCTCGAGCGTGGTTTCGGCCATACCCTGGGCAACGCGCTTCGCCGCATTTTGTTGTCCTCCATGCCCGGCTGTGCAGTAGTCGAGGCCGAGATTGACGGTGTACTCCATGAGTACAGCGCCATCGAAGGTGTACAGGAAGACGTCATTGAAATCCTGTTGAACCTTAAAGGTCTGGCTATCAAGCTGCACGGTCGAGACGAAGTTACGCTGACCTTGTCGAAGAAGGGTTCGGGGGTGGTTACCGCTGCCGATATTCAGCTGGATCATGATGTCGAGATCGTTAACCCCGATCACGTAATCGCTAACCTGGCGTCTAACGGCGCCTTGAACATGAAGCTCACCGTAGCTCGTGGTCGTGGTTATGAGCCGGCAGACTCGCGTCAAAGCGATGAAGACGAAAGCCGCAGCATTGGTCGCTTGCAGCTTGACTCTTCGTTCAGCCCGGTTCGCCGTATCGCATACGTGGTGGAAAACGCCCGTGTCGAACAGCGTACCAACCTGGACAAGCTGGTTATTGATCTGGAAACCAACGGTACGCTGGATCCTGAAGAGGCCATTCGCCGCGCTGCAACCATTCTGCAACAGCAGTTGGCTGCGTTCGTCGACCTCAAAGGCGACAGTGAACCAGTGGTAATCGAACAGGAAGACGAGATCGATCCGATCCTGCTCCGTCCGGTTGACGATTTGGAACTGACTGTACGTTCGGCTAACTGCCTTAAGGCGGAGAACATTTACTACATTGGTGACCTGATTCAGCGCACCGAAGTAGAACTGTTGAAAACTCCGAACCTTGGGAAGAAGTCTTTGACTGAGATCAAAGACGTTCTGGCCTCCCGTGGTCTGTCCCTCGGCATGCGCCTCGACAACTGGCCGCCGGCAAGTCTTAAGAAGGACGACAAGGCTACGGCCTGATCGTCGTAATCACCGAACGCGAGTTTGGTAAGGAATGAACCATGCGTCATCGTAAAAGTGGACGTCACCTGAGCCGTACCAGCTCTCACCGCAAAGCCATGTTTCAAAACATGGCGGTGTCGCTGTTCGAGCACGAGCTGATCAAGACTACCCTGCCGAAAGCCAAGGAACTGCGCCGCGTTGCCGAGCCGCTGATCACCCTGGCCAAGGAAGACAGTGTTGCTAACCGTCGTCTGGCTTTCGACCGTACTCGTTCGAAAGAAATCGTCGGCAAGCTGTTCAACGATCTGGGCAAGCGCTACGCAACCCGTCAGGGCGGCTACCTGCGCATCCTCAAGTGCGGTTTCCGCGCTGGCGACAACGCGCCTATGGCGTACGTCGAGTTGGTTGATCGTCCTGTCGGTGGCTCTGTAGAAGCCGCTGAATAAGACATCAGCTTGAACAAGAAACCGGGCCCTGTGCCCGGTTTTTTGTTGCCTTAAATTAAGAAAACTTATCAACATTTAACAATTAATAAATTTCCTCATGTGATGCTTTCGAATAATAATCTCGCTCAAGCTGATTAGCCGGCTATATAGAGCCTGAGGAAGACATTGCATGACCCAGAAGACGCTTACGACCGCCAGTGGTGCGCCAGTCGCCGACAACCAGAACTCCCGCTCGGCAGGCCCACGGGGTCCTTTGCTGCTGGACGATTTCCACCTGATCGAGAAGCTCGCCCACTTCAATCGCGAGAACATTCCAGAGCGTCGCGTACATGCCAAGGGTTCGGGTGCTCACGGCACGTTCACCGTGACCCAAGACATCACGCAGTACACCAGCGCCGACCTGTTCAACGCCGTAGGCAAGCAGACCCCCATCTTCATTCGCTTCTCCACGGTCGGTGGCGAGCGTGGCTCGGCTGATACCGAACGCGATCCTCGTGGCTTCGCCGTGAAGTTTTATACTCAGGAAGGTAACTGGGACATCGTGGGCAATAACACGCCGGTGTTCTTCATCCGTGATCCGCTGAAATTCCCTGACTTCATCCACACGCAGAAGCGTCTGCCGCAGACCAACCTGAAAAGTCCGCAGATGATGTGGGACTTCTGGTCGCACTCTCCAGAAGCCTTGCACCAGGTCACCATCCTGTTTTCGGATCGCGGTATTCCTGATGGCTACCGCCACATGCACGGCTTTGGCAGCCACACCTACAGTCTGATCAGCGCCAATGGCGAACGTCAC
The DNA here is from genome assembly GCF_979253365.1 of Pseudomonas sp. AC016. NCBI lineage: Bacteria > Pseudomonadati > Pseudomonadota > Gammaproteobacteria > Pseudomonadales > Pseudomonadaceae > Pseudomonas > Pseudomonas sp. AC016. The sequence continues at coordinate 2,548,483 of NZ_CEEDCC010000001.1, read as the reverse complement.
TGGGTGAAGTGGCACTACAAGAGCAGGCAAGGCATCAAGAACCTCGCGCCTGAGGATGCTGCACGCATCGCCGGTACCGATCCTGATTACGCTCAGCGCGATCTGTTCACTGCTATCGAAAAAGGCGACTTCCCGAAGTGGCAGGTCTGCATTCAGTTGATGACTGAAGCTCAGGCCAACAACCATCACGAGAACCCGTTCGACGTGACCAAAACCTGGTCGCAGAAAGAGTACCCGTTGATTGAAGTCGGTGAGATGGAGTTGAACCGCAATCCGCTGAACTACTTTGCCGAAGTCGAGCAGGCGGCGTTTGGTCCGAGCAACATGGTGCCTGGTGTAGGGCTATCGCCAGACCGCATGCTGCAAGGGCGTGTGTTCGCCTACGCAGATGCCCACCGCTACCGCGTCGGCACCAACCACCAGCAACTGCCGATCAACGCGCCGAAAAACCCGGTTTACAGCTACCAGCGTGACGGTTCGATGGCATTTGGCACCAATGGTGGCGCTGCACCGAACTACGAGCCAAACAGCTACTCGGATGCGCCCAAGCAGGAGGCGCGCTACGCAGAGCCAGCACTGGCATTAAGCGGCACCGCTGATCGTCACGACCACCGCGTGGACGGTGATTACTACAGTCAGGCGGGCAAGTTGTTCAACCTGATGAGCGCCGATCAGAAAGCGCTGTTGATCAATAACATTGCCGGTGCAATGGGTGGCGTATCCAGCGACGTCGTGCAGCGTCAGTTGCAGCACTTCCACAAAGCTGACGCCGCTTATGGTCAAGGCATCGTCGACGCTCTGGGTGTGAAACTGGGCTGAGTCGAAGTGAGAAACAGAACCGCCCTCATTTGGGCGGTTTTTCGCTTCTGGATGGCGTAAATTCGACGCTTTTTATCGGATTATTGCGTTTTTCCGAGTGACCTGCGGCGACGCTTGGTTCAAACTATCGCCTTTGAAGCAGGAGATCTGGTGCGATGCAAGGCCATCCAGAAGTAATCGATTATCTGAACACATTGCTCACTGGCGAACTGGCGGCTCGTGACCAATATTTCATCCATTCGCGTATGTATGAAGACTGGGGTTTCGCCAAGCTCTACGAGCGCATCAATCACGAGATGGAAGAAGAGGCGCAACACGCTGATGCGTTGATGCGTCGTATCCTGATGCTTGAAGGCACGCCGCGCATGCGTCCGGACGATCTGGACATCGGCACCACAGTGCCTGAGATGCTCGCCAGCGATCTTCGTCTTGAGTACAAGGTCCGTGCTGCGCTGTGCAAGGGCATCGCCCTCTGCGAGCTGCACAAGGACTACATCAGCCGTGACATCCTTCGCGTGCAATTGGCCGATACCGAGGAAGACCACACCTATTGGCTGGAACAGCAAATGGGTCTGATCAAGTCCATCGGCTTGCAGAACTACCTGCAATCGCAGTTCTGATCCAACATCGGCTGTAACGAAAAAAGCTCCTGCACTTGCGTGACAGGAGCTTTTTTTCGTCTTCGATTCGAGCGTTCCGGTAGGGACCTGACCGGATCCGGCCGAAGCCAGACTCGGCAGGTCGGTACCCATCAAGCCTTGTCGCGTATCAGCAACGGCTTGAGGTAATGCCCGGTATAGGACTGCTTCATCTCGGCGACCTGTTCCGGCGTGCCGGTGGCGATGATCTGTCCACCGCGCGAACCGCCTTCCGGACCCAGATCGACCAGCCAGTCCGCCGTCTTGATGACGTCCAGGTTGTGCTCGATCACGACCACGGTGTTGCCGTGATCGCGCAGGCGGTGCAGGACGTCGAGCAGTTGCTGGATATCCGCGAAATGCAGGCCTGTGGTCGGCTCGTCGAGGATGTACAGCGTCTTGCCGGTATCACGCTTGGACAGCTCGCGCGACAGCTTGACGCGCTGAGCCTCGCCCCCCGACAACGTCGTCGCCGACTGACCCAGCTTGATGTAGGAAAGCCCCACATCCATCAAGGTCTGCAGCTTGCGCGCCAGGGCGGGAACGGCATCGAAGAATTCACGCGCCTCTTCGATGGTCATTTCCAGCACCTCATGGATGCTCTTGCCCTTGTACTTGATCTCCAGCGTTTCACGGTTGTAGCGCTTGCTCTTGCACACATCGCACGGCACGTAGATGTCCGGCAGAAAGTGCATCTCTACCTTGATCAAGCCATCGCCCTGACAGGCTTCGCAGCGCCCGCCCTTGACGTTGAACGAGAACCGGCCCGGACCGTAACCACGTGAACGCGACTCCGGCACACCGGCGAACAGTTCACGTATGGGCGTGAAAAGCCCGGTATAGGTCGCCGGGTTGGAGCGGGGCGTACGACCGATCGGGCTCTGGTCGATGTCCACGACCTTGTCCAGATGCTGCAGGCCGTTGATGCTGTCATGTGTGGCGGCTTCAAGCGTGGTCGCGCCATTCAGTGCAGTTGCGCTGAGCGGGAACAGCGTGTTGTTGATCAGCGTCGATTTGCCCGATCCAGAGACACCCGTGACGCAGGTCAGCAGACCAATCGGGATCTCGAGGTTCACGTTCTGCAGGTTGTTGCCACGGGCGCCTTTCAGTGTCAGCGAAAGCTTCTTGTTGCGAGGCGTCCGCTTGGCCGGGACTTCAATCTTGACGCGGCCCGACAGGTACTTGCCGGTCAGCGAGTCGGGATGCGACATGACCTCATCAGGCGTGCCTTCGGCGACAATATGTCCGCCATGCACACCAGCCCCAGGGCCAATGTCCACCACGTAGTCGGCCAGACGAATCGCATCCTCGTCATGCTCGACCACGATCACCGTGTTGCCAATGTCCCGCAGATGCTTGAGCGTGCCGAGCAGGCGGTCGTTGTCACGCTGGTGCAGGCCAATGGACGGCTCGTCGAGGATGTACATCACCCCGACCAGACCCGCACCGATCTGGCTGGCGAGACGAATACGCTGCGCCTCGCCACCTGACAGAGTGTCCGCGCTGCGATCAAGGGTCAGGTAATCAAGGCCCACGTTCACCAGAAACTGCAGGCGCTCGCGGATTTCCTTGAGAATCTTGTCGGCAATTTCGCCACGGCGACCGGTCAGCTTCAGGGTGTCGAAGTAGTGAGTGGCGTCGCCAATCGGCAGATTGGTGACGGCAGGCAGTGTTTTCTCGCCCACCCACACATGACGCGCTTCACGGCGCAGACGCGTGCCGCGGCAGTCAGGGCAGGGCTGGGTGCCGAGGAACTTGGCCAGTTCTTCACGAACGGTCGCCGATTCGGTTTCCCGATAGCGACGCTCCAGGTTCGGCACGATACCTTCGAACGGGTGAGCGCGTTTGACGATGTCGCCACGGTCGTTCAGGTAGCGGAAGTCGACGTTCTGCGAGCCGCTGCCGTTGAGCAGGATCTTCTGCTGATCGGCAGGCAACGCCTTGAAGGGTACTTCCAGGCTGAAACCGTAGTGCTTGGACAGCGAGCCCAGCATCTGGAAGTAATAGACGTTTCGCCTGTCCCACCCGCGTATCGCGCCTTCGGCCAGCGTCAATTCGGCATTCACCAGTCGCTTGATGTCGAAGAACTGCTTCACGCCCAGGCCGTCGCAGGTCGGGCACGCGCCAGCCGGGTTGTTGAACGAGAACAGCTTGGGCTCCAACTCGCTGATCGCATGGCCACAGATCGGGCAGGCGAAGCGTGCGGAGAAGATCGTCTCTTCGCCCGGTTCATCGTCCATCGGCGCAACCAGCGCAATGCCGTCGGCCAGCTTCAATGCTGTTTCGAAAGACTCGGCCAGACGCTGCTGCAGGTCCGCACGCACCTTGAAGCGGTCCACGACCACGTCGATGGAGTGCTTCTTCTGCTTATCGAGCTTCGGCAGTTCATCCAGCTCGCACAACTTGCCGTTGACCCGAGCCCGCACGAAGCCCTGGGCACGCAGCTCTTCGAAGACTGACAGGTGTTCGCCCTTGCGCTCGCGAATGACCGGCGCCAGCAACATCAGCTTGCTGCCCTCCGGTTGGGCCAGCACCAGGTCGACCATCTGGCTGACGGTCTGGGCTTCCAGCGGAATGTCATGGTCCGGGCAGCGAGGCTGGCCGACTCGCGCATACAGCAGGCGCAGGTAGTCGTAGATCTCGGTGATGGTGCCCACGGTCGAGCGCGGGTTGTGGGACGTCGACTTCTGTTCGATGGAAATCGCAGGTGACAGGCCTTCGATGGTGTCGACGTCCGGCTTTTCCATCATCGACAGGAACTGCCGGGCATAGGCTGACAGCGACTCGACATAACGCCGCTGCCCTTCGGCGTAGAGCGTGTCGAAAGCCAAAGATGATTTGCCAGAGCCGGACAATCCGGTGATAACGATCAGCTTGTCGCGTGGAAGGGTCAGGTCAATATTTTTCAGGTTGTGGGTTCGAGCCCCACGAATCAGGATCTTGTCCAAAATGGCCTCGCACGGCGGGCGTCGAAAACATGGGAGTATACGGATAAATACTGGATGGATACACACTATCCGCCGGCTTTACAGGCAGAGATGAATACTCTGTCATGTAAACGCGGCAAAGCGTCGCGATATACCCCGTCAATCGATGGGACTGGTAGAATCGCCGCCGGTTCACACGAGGTTTCTCCATGCACGATCTCCACAGCGAACGAATGAGCAGCGGCGAGACACGTGCCGCAGGCGGTCTTGCGCTGGTCTTTGCGTTCCGCATGCTCGGTATGTTCATGGTGCTTCCGGTCCTGGCCACTTACGGCATGGACCTGGCGGGCGCCAGCCCCGCGCTGATCGGCCTGGCCATCGGCGCATACGGCCTGACCCAGGCTGTGCTGCAGATCCCGTTCGGGATCATTTCCGACCGCATCGGTCGGCGTCCGGTCATCTACCTGGGTCTGATCATCTTCGCCATCGGCAGCGTTGTCGCAGCGAATGCGGATTCAATCTGGGGCATCATCGCCGGCCGTATCCTGCAGGGTGCCGGTGCGATTTCCGCTGCGGTCATGGCGCTGCTTTCCGACCTGACCCGCGAGCAGCACCGCACCAAGGCCATGGCCATGATCGGCATGACCATCGGTCTGTCGTTCGCCGTCGCAATGGTCGTCGGTCCGGTCATCACCGGCGTGTTCGGGTTGTCGGGGCTGTTTCTGGCCACCGGCGGCATGGCTCTGCTGGGAATCCTGATCATCGCGTTCATCGTGCCCAAGGCAAACGGCCCGCTGCTGCATCGTGAGTCCGGCGTCGCCAGACAGGCGCTCGGGCAGACGTTGCGTCACCCGGACCTGCTGCGTCTGGATTTGGGCATCTTCGTGTTGCACGCCATGCTCATGTCCAGCTTCGTCGCACTGCCGCTGGCGCTGGTCGAAAAAGCCGGTCTGCCCAAGGAACAGCACTGGTGGGTCTACCTGACTGCACTGCTGATTTCGTTCTTTGCGATGATCCCGTTCATCATATACGGTGAGAAGAAGCGCCAGATGAAGCGCGTTCTGCTCGGTGCCGTGACGGTGCTAATGGTATCCGAGCTCTACTTCTGGGCATTTGGTAACACGTTGCGGACACTGGTCATAGGGACAGTGGTATTCTTCACCGCGTTCAACCTGCTGGAGGCGTCTTTGCCGTCGCTGATCAGCAAAGTGTCACCGGCTGGCGGAAAAGGGACGGCAATGGGGGTTTATTCCACCAGCCAGTTTCTTGGATCGGCCGCAGGTGGGATACTGGGCGGCTGGTTGTTCCAGCACGGTGGGCTCGATGTGGTGTTCCTTGGTGGTGCAGCCATGGCCGCCGTCTGGCTTGCGTTTGCAATGACCATGCGTGAACCGCCTTACGTGACCAGCCTACGTCTGCCGTTGTCGCCAGAGGCGCAGCGTGATGCAGGCCTGGCAGAGCGTTTAAAGTCCGTAAACGGCGTAACGGATGCAGTGGTGGTTGCCGAGGAGGCAGCCATCTATATCAAACTGGATACAAAATTATTGGATCGTGCCTCTCTCGAAAAGCTGATCAACCCAGCATCAGAAGCGTGCGAAGCCTAGGAGAACGTTATGGCCCGTGGGGTTAACAAAGTCATATTGGTCGGTACATGCGGCCAGGATCCCGAAGTTCGCTACTTGCCTAACGGTAACGCCGTGACCAACCTGAGTCTGGCAACCAGCGAACAGTGGACTGACAAACAGACCGGTCAGAAGGTCGAGAAGACCGAGTGGCACCGTGTTTCGATGTTCGGCAAGGTTGCCGAAATCGCTGGCGAATACCTGCGCAAGGGTTCGCAGGTCTACATCGAGGGCAAGCTGCAGACCCGCGAGTGGGAAAAAGACGGCATCAAGCGTTACACCACAGAGATCGTTGTCGACATGCAAGGCACCATGCAATTGCTGGGCGGCCGTCCACAGGGCGACGCACAACAGGGCCAGGGTGGCGGCAACTACAACCAGTCCGCCCCTCGTCCACAGCAGTCGCGCCCGCAGCAGTCGGCTCCGCCACAGCAGAACTACAACCAGCAGCCTCCACAGCAACGCGAGTCCCGCCCTGCGCCACAGCAGCAAGCACCGCAGCCGGCTGCTGATTTCGATAGTTTTGATGACGATATTCCGTTCTAGTACACCAAGACCTTTTCGTCAGGTTTCTCTTGGAAGCCCCCGCATTGCGGGGGCTTTTTAGTTTTCGAGCCATAAAAAAACAGATGACGCTCAACAAATGCTCTGACTTGAGTTCTACGTCAGGAACGAGTTCCTCGGACGGGATTCACACAAGAAGGTTTGGGCATAGTGAGGCGGTCACACCAAATGCACGCTGCAAAAAACCAATTTTTGCGCCGAAAGATTAGTCTGAAATGGTTTTTTAGCTGATCAGCTAATGATACTGTTAGGCCTAAGGTTTAGCTGATTTTGCACTTTTTGCTGCGCAGCTAAAAAAGTTTATGAGGCTAAGGTAGATGGATCAATATCATCGTGAATCTGGCGGGTTCGAGTTCGAGAAGCTTGTTCTGGAGGAACTGACACGTACTCTCGAAGAGGCTTTGGGGCCTGATGCATCTGTGCGACATTTGGCGGGTCTGCCGTTTGCTTCATCATCTGACTCTGAGCCAGACGCACTGATCGAAATCCAAACCCCCTACAAAACGCTGATGATCTATGTAGAGGTCAAAAGGGACGTCTACCCTCGAGATATAAGGGGTGCCGTTTGGTCGCTGAACAAGTACATGCGCTACCAGGACCATGCCCACGACGCTATTGGGATGCTTGCTGCTGGCTCATTAAGCCCTGGAGCCAGGGCTGAACTGAAGTCCGAGAACATCGCTTTCTTCGATCTGGGAGGCAGTCTTCACCTGAGGCACGAGACTTGGCTTATCAGTATCAATAAGGCTCCTAAACGCCTGAAGAATTACTCGCGCAGCATAGATATTTTCACCGACGCACGCGGGAGCGTTGTCCATGCTCTCCTGATGCATGCAAATGCATGGCTAACCGGCGCGGAGCTGGCTGAGCAGGCTGAGACCTCTTCGTATACCTGCTCTGTAGTCTTGCAGGAGTTGACGTTGCGTGAGTGGGTGGAGTCTTCTGGTGGCGGGCCGAGTAAACGCAGAATGCTCATTCGTCCTGAAAAGCTCCTGGATGCCTGGGCTGAAAAATGGCAGGAGCGCAAAGAGAAGCAGACGAAGTGGTACACCTTCGTCGAAAACCCCAGGCACATGCTGGAGCGCTTGGCAGATCGCATAGACCGCGCCCAAGTTGATTTTCCGTGGGCGTTCACCGGAGCCGCTGCTGCTAATGTCGTTACTCCGTTGCTGACTGGCACTGACGGTGCGCAAATCATTGTGCCCAAGGGCTACGCAGAAAGAATGGCTGACGTGCTAGGTCTGAAGCCAGTCAGCAAAGGGGCGAACGTCACGCTCATCGAGCGCGAGCCTGCGAGCTTGCTGTATCGCGACAGGCATCCAGACTTCCCTGGATTTATTGCAAGCAGCTGCATTCTCTACCTGGATTTGCTGGATGGTCGAGGCCGCAATAAAGAACTGGCGGAAAACATCAGGGAGTATTTGGAGTCTTTATGGCAAAGGGATTGAAGCCTCGTACAGCGGCTGGATACGATCAAGATGTTACTTCTGCGTGCGAGAGGACATTGCTCACACTGCTAAGCGCTTTCGGAAATATGAAGGAAACCCTGAGGCTTGTCGGCGGCCTGGTTCCTCGTTACCTCACCCCGGCGACCCCGCCAGACGTTCCGTTGCATGCGGGGACTTCGGATGTAGACATTGTATTGAATCTGGAGGTACTTGCTGTTGGAAACGAGTACGCCAGCCTCGCGCAGCAGCTAAAAGCAAAGGGTTTCACCCGCTGGGTCGAAAAGGGGACTCCTGCTTCCTGGCGCTGGCGCCGTAAGGTTGATGACCATATTGAGGTAGTCGTTGAGCTTCTCCGGGACGCAGGCGATGACGACCCTGGCAAGGCAATCAGCGTCGACGGGGAAAAAGTATCGGCGCTCACAATCAGGCACGCCCGAATCGTCCACGACTGGTATCAGGAAAAGGAGATTTCAGCCCAACTCCTGGATGGCGATGGTCTATCAGTCGACACTGTGCGGTTCGCAGACGTGCCAGCATTTGTAATTCTGAAAGCATTGGCTCTGGATCAACGTCAGGAGAGAAAGGATGCCGCCGACCTCATCCATGTGGTCATGTACTCAGGCACGGTAAAGGAAGTCGCGGCTCTATTTGTTGAGCGTATTCGTTCAGAGCAGCACCCAGAGGCGGTGCATGATGGGCTGGCAGCATTGGCAAGACGCTTTGGGGACGACCGGCATGGAGAAGGCTACGAAAAAGTAGGCGCTGTGGCCTACGCACGTTTCTGGGGTGGCGAAGATGAGGACGAGCTTATCGCTCGGCAGCGTTTCGCGGCAGGGTTGATTCAAGCTTTGCTGGCAGAGATCGACGCCCAGTCAATGCAGACCTCATGAGGCAGTGTCTCCGACGCATGGCGTCTCCTTTGCAGCTTCAGAACCGCACCACCCAAAGCGAAGCCACTCACCGGGCTTCGCTTTTTTATGCCTGCTTGTCTCTATCCGGCTATAGATGTTGCTTAACATCAAAACGCTTGACGGTTTAGATTTTGGTTATCATCATAATCCTGTTTTCTATCCAAAGATGTCCTCAAGCGCTTCCTCCCATACGCGCCCAAGGCTCATCCAACTGACCAAAACTCTCCAGATCACAGGCCCTGAAATGACCGAAAAAACCCTCTTCGACACGTACCGCCTAGGCAATCTCGTCCTCGCCAACCGTATTGTCATGGCCCCTCTGACCCGCAACCGTGCGGGCGCAGGATTGGTGCCGAGCGAGCTGGCTGCAACCTATTACGGTCAGCGTGCTTCTGCCGGTTTGCTGATCACCGAGGCTACTCAGGTTTCGCCGCAGGCGCAGGGTTATCAGGACACGCCGGGTATCTATACCCAGGCGCAGATTGATGGCTGGCGCAAGGTGACGGACGAGGTGCATGCCAGGGGCGGGCGTATTTTTGTGCAGCTGTGGCACGTGGGGCGTATTTCTCATGTGGATTTGCAGCCGGGTGGCGCTGCGCCGGTCGCGCCTTCGGCGATTCGGGCGGAGACCAAGACGTTCGTGAACAACGGTTTTCATGATGTTTCCGAGCCGCGTGCGCTGGAGTTGAGCGAGTTGCCGGGCATCGTGAATGATTTTCGTCAGGCGGCGGCGAATGCCATGGCAGCCGGCTTTGATGGTGTGGAAGTGCATGGCGCGAACGGTTATCTGCTGGAGCAGTTCATCAAGGACGGAGCGAATACGCGGACTGACGCTTACGGCGGCTCTGTCGAGAATCGTGCGCGTCTGTTGTTGGAAGTCACCGCTGCGGTGGTTGCCGAGATCGGTGCCGAGCGCACCGGTGTGCGTATTTCGCCTGCATCGCCGGCTGGCGCGATCAGCAGCAGCGATCCTCAGCCGCAGTACAACTACATCGTTGAAGAACTCGATGTGCTGGGCGTTGTTTACCTGCATGTGGTCGAGGGCGCAACCGGTGGGCCGCGTGATGCGGCGCCGTTCGATTACGGGCAATTGCGCCAACGCTTCCATCAGACCTATCTGGCCAACAACGGCTATGACCTTGATCTGGTGGCGTTCGGTCGTCCCTTCATCAGCAATCCGGACCTGACCGAGCGTCTGAAGACGGGCGCGCCGCTGACGCCAGCCACGCATCCGTCGCCATGACGGATGCGCTCTCCCGCACGTTCAATCGCCGCGTGAACCCGCAAACACGGCCATTAACTCTTCGCTCCCCACGGCCACACTCATGGCGGCCGGTATCTGTTTGCCCTCGATCCTGCACAGCAAACCCGCTTCCCGGCAGATGACGGCACCTGCGGCGATGTCCCACAGATTGGTGAATCGTTCGAGGTAGCCATCGATCTGACCGAGCGCCGCGAAGCCCAGGCCAATGGTGGCGCAGCGGTAGCCTGCCAGCCCCCAGCCGTTGTGACGCAGGTTCAGTTCCAGTTGCCCCAGAGACTCGGCAGGCCAGTTGTTGCTCGAACCAATGCCAACGATGCGCAGGTTTTGTGGCGGTTCCGGGCGGACAAAGGGGTCGCCGTTCAGCCAGACACCTTTGCCGGACTTGGCGGACAGGGTGTAGTCCAGTGCCGGGTAGGCAATGACACCTATCACAGGTTGCCCCGCTGCAAGGTAGGCGAGGGAGATGCCCCACAAAGGCGAGCCGCGCAGGAAGTTGCCGGTACCGTCGATGGGGTCCAGCGTCCAGCCATCGATAATGACTTCGCCGCCCAACTCCTCGCCCAGTACAGGCTCATCCGGGAAAAACTCATTGAGCCGGGCCCGTATCATATGCTCGACCTCAAGGTCTGCCTCGGACACCAGGTCCTGCGGGCTTTTGGTGGCGATGTCCAGGGTGTGGCGATTATTGAAGTGCTTCAGGGCCAGCGCGCTCGCCTCTTCGACGCAGCGCAGGGCAATGCTCAACCGGTCATTCATTGCATATCCTCTTCATCGGGTTTGTCGAGCAAGTCAGGGTAGTCGCTGAGAATCGACTGCGCGCCGCGTGCCAGCAGGTAGCGCGCTCTATACGGATTGTTGATGGTCGCCACGGCGAACTCGACGCCACTGTGGCGAAGGCGTTCGAGGTGGTGGTCGTCGAGCATGTCGTCCAGCACGTGCAGAATCCGGCAGCCGTACTCGGCCAGCAACGCAGCCGGATTGGCGGGAGCGACCAGAGAGGCCATCGCCAGCGGCACTTCCGGCCACAACTGGCGGGCGCGGACGAGCGAACGCACTGAAAAGCTCGAGACAAACAAACCCTCGAGCCTGACCGGCCACATTCGCTTGAGGATCGGGATGACGACTTCGGCGGTTTCCACGTCGTCGCCAATGGTGGGCTTGAGCTCGACCTGCAAGCCGAGGTTCAGGCGTAACGCACAGGCCACCACTTCCTCGAAGGTCGGCACCTGCAAGCCAGCGAACGTGGGCGAGAACCAGCTCCCGGCGTCCAGTTTGCGGATGTCCTCGAAGGTATGCAGCACGACCGCGCCTTTTCCGTTGGTGGTGCGGTCCAGCAGGTCGTCGTGGATGACGATGGGCCGACCGTCGCGGGTCAGCTTCACGTCGATTTCAACCCATTTGGCGCCATGCTGCGCGGCGGTTTCCAGGGCGAGCAGGGTATTTTCCGGTACATAGGCTTTAGCGCCGCGATGGGCAATCAGCGATGAGCGAACGAGCGGAGCACGGTTGGACATGTCAGGGATCACTTACACAGGGTTGGAGAAAGAAGCGGGCTGGTGGCGACCGCTCTCAGGGTCGAACAACAGTGCCGTTGGGCCGAAAGCCAGGCGGACCTGGGTGCCGGGTGCGAGCAGATGGCGGCCGGCAAGGTTGACGACGCAACGGATACCGGCCAATTGGCAATAGAGCAGGCTGTGGCTGCCGAGATTTTCCGAGGACTCCACGACAGCGCGAACACCGTCCTGGCTGAGGCTGAATGCCTCGGGTCTCAGCCCCATGAGCCACTTGCCCGGGCTATTGCCAGACAGGTGCAGTTTGAGCGGGAGCCGTTGTCCGTCGGCCAGCGTCAGGACTTTGTCTTCAAGGCAATACACCGGCAGCAGGTTCATGGGCGGTGTGCCGATAAAACCGGCGACGAAGGTGCTGGCGGGCCGGTCATAAATGTCGCTTGGCGTGCCGATCTGTTCGACACGGCCCTGGTTGAGAATCACCACATGCTCGGCAAGCGTCATCGCCTCGGTTTGATCGTGGGTGACGTACAGGATCGTTGCGCCGGTCTGTTGGTGCAGGCGACGAATCAACAGGCGCATCTCATGGCGCAGCGCGCTGTCCAGATTGCACAGCGGTTCGTCGAACAGCAGCACGGGCGGTTTGCGGATCAAGGCACGGCCGATGGCCACACGCTGGCGCTGACCACCGGACAACTCGCCCGGCCTGCGCTCCAAGAGAGTTTCCAGCCCCAGCGAGGTGGCGCACTCTTTGATCTGAACCATGCGTTGTTTATAGGCGATGCCCGCCATCTTGAGCGGGTAGCCGATATTGTCGGCAACGCTCATGTGCGGGTAGAGCGCGTAGTTCTGGAACACCATGGCGCAGCCGCGCTCCTTGGGCGGCAGCCTTGTGACGTCGCGCTCCCCCATCAGAATCTGGCCCTGAGTGACGTCCTCCAGCCCGGCGATCATGCGCAACAGGGTGGACTTACCGCAGCCGGACGGACCCAGAATCACATTCAGCTCACCGGCTTTGAACACCAGATCCAGCCCTTGAAAGAGCGGTCCCGAACTCTGTGACTTGTGCAGATTCCTGAGGGTTATCTGGGGTGAACGCGCAGCCGGGAAATCGGTAACAGGAAGAAGCGCGGTCATTTGCCGACTCCGATCAGGCCTTTGACGAACCATCGCTGCATGAGCGCAATGACGAGGATGGGGGGCAGCGTGCTGACAACGGCGGCGGCCATCAGCAGGTTCCATTCGGGAAGCTGGCTGGCATCGGTGGGCAGAAAGCTGGCCACGCCCAGCACCAGCGTGCGCATGTCTTCGCGATTGGTCGCAACCAGCGGCCACAGGTAGTCTTTCCAGGCGCCAATGAACACCAGCGTGCCCAGCGCCGCGAAATTGGTTTTCGACAGCGGCACCAGAATGTCGATGAAAAAGCGCCACGGCCCGGCACCGTCCATGCGCGCTGCCTCAACCAGCTCGGCGGGCAGCGTCTGGTAGAACTGTCGGAACAAAAACGTGCCGGTGGCCGAGGCGATCAGTGGCAGCGCCAAACCGGTGTAACTGTCGAGCAGGTTGAGGGTCGGCACCGGCAGGCTTTCGATACCCAGCCAGCGCAGCACGGTACGCAGCGGGCCGAGCAGATCACTCGCCACGGCGTAGGTCGGGATGATGCGTACTTCGAGCGGCAGCAACAGCGCGCCCAGCACAGCGAAGAAAATCCAGGTGGTGTAGCGACTGCGAAAGTACACCACGGCAAACGCGGTCAGCGCCGAGAGCGCGAGTTTGCCGATGACCACCATGATCGCGACGATCAGGCTGTTGCCCAGCAGGCGCAACAGGTCCAGACGCTGAGTGACTTTCTGCAGGTTCACCAGCAACTGGTCGCCCGGAACAACCGCCAGGCCATGTTCGAGCAACTGCGGGTTGTCCACGGTGGCCGAGCAGACTGCGATATAGAGCGGGCCCAGCGCGAAAATCAGCCCCAGGGTCAGCAGCAGGTAAGCGCCGAGGTTGAGCAGTCGGTTGTGCTGGATCATGCCTTCACCCCGCGTCGTTTGAGCCGCGACATGAGCTTGAACTGCGCGACACTCAGCAGCACGACTGCCGACAGCATGAGCACTGACAGCGTTGAAGACCCTGCCAGATCCAGTCCGCGGAAGCCGTCGGTGTAAATCTTGTAGGCCAGCACCTGCGTGGTGTCGCCGGGGCCGCCTTGGGTGAGGGTGTCGATCAGCCCGAAACTGTTGGAGAGGCTTTCCAGCAGGTCGATGATGAAGACGAACAACAGATAGGGCGCAATCAGCGGCAGTTGCATGTCGATCATGCGCCGCCACGGACCTGCACCGTCCAGCGCTGCTGCTGCGAGGTAATCGTCCGGAACGGATTTCAGGCTCGCCACCAGCATGACGAAATTGAACGGCACCAGACACCACGCATAGGCCACGATCAACAGCAGCATGCCTTGCAGCGGGTTGGCGTAAGGCGCCCATGTGCCGGGCACCACCGCGTTGAGCCAGGCCAGAATGCCCATGACCGGATTGGCCAGCACGTGAAAGACGATGCCGATGGTGGCGCCGGATACCGCGTAGGGCCAGATCAGCAGGTTGCGAAACACGGCGTTGCCGCGCAGTTTCAGTTCAAGGCACAGCGCCAGCGTCAGGGCGATGAGCATTGACAGCGCGACGCTCGACAGGCTGAAGATCAGGGTAGAGCCGAGGGAGGCGAGCACGCCCGGATCCCTCAGCACGCGCCAGTAATTGCTCAGGCCCACGAACACTTCATGCCCGCCGAACGGCAGGACCAGATGGAACGACCACCAGATGGCCTGAAGTGCCGGCCAGTAGAAAAACAGGGCGAGCGCCAGTAATTGCGGCAATGCGAACAACAACGCCACGCGCGGCTGCGGGAAGTATCCACTGGCCTTCATGGCTGCCGTTCGCTCTGTTGATTCTGAGCCAGCGGCTGATGCATCTGTTGAAACAGGCCGAGCAATTCGTTTCCGCGCAGAGCGGTCTGATTCAGGGCACGCCCCATGTTCTGCCGACCTGCCAGGGCGTTCCCGGTCTCCTGCGACCAGATCACCCGCATCAGGGTGATGAAGCCGCAGCGCAGTGGATTGTCCGGCGCGCTGTCGATGTCATCGAGAGACGACAGACCCACCTTGATCGCCAGCGCGGCACGCTCGTCGTTTCGAACCGCTTTGGCCGTTGCCTGAGTCACAGGCAGATAGCCGGTGCGGGAGCTGAATACACGCTGGTTATCGGGGCGCAGCACGAACGCGAGAAACTCCGACACGACGTCGTACTCGTGTGTGGAATGTCCTTGCATGACCCACAGCGAAGAGCCGCCTGGCAGGTTGGACTGCCTTTGGGTGTCGGGGTAAATCGGCAGCAGAGTGACGTCGATATCGGGCTTGAGTGTGCTGCGTACCGTGTTCCATGAACCTGTGGAATCCAGCAGCATCGCGCATTCATCGCTGGCAAAGGCCAGTGCCTGCTGACCACTGCGGGTTGACTCCTGATGCCGCACCAGGCCTTCACGGCTCCATTGCGCCAGATCGTTCATCAGATGCAAATGCGTGCCCTGATCGAATCGATACCGGTCCACGCCACCGGACCGGACTGCGATGGCGGAGCCCTGGGCCGCGCTGGTCTGTTCCAGCCAGATCCACGGCGAGAAGTCTGTCGCCATGGGGCACTCTTGATGGTTGTTCTTGAGGGCACGCAGCGCCGTGGAAAAGGCTGTCCAGGTGGTCGGTGTTTCAGTGATTCCCGCAGCGGCCAGTGCGTCGCGGTGAACGTAGAGCACGGCAGTCGAGACGGCGAACGGCTGGGCAGCCAGTACGCCATGTTCGTCGGAGTAATAGCGTTTGAGCGCAGGCAGGAAGGTGTCTGCCGAATAGGCTCTCTGCTGCCGGGCCATCAGGGTTTCGACAGGAACAGTGGCAGCTCCCAGCAACATGTCAGGCGTGGCGACATCGTAGATTTCGACCAGCGCCGGGCTGATACCGGCCCGATAAGCGGCAACGGTCTTCTGCAGGGTCTGTTCATAGGTGCCCTGGCGAATGCAATGCAGGCGGTCCTGTTCATCACGTTCGGCATTGAACTGCCTGCACAGATCAGCAATGGCCGAGGCTGTCGGGCCGCTATGGCTGTACCAGAACTCGGTGGCGCTGGCCTGGCCGGTGATGGCCAGCAAGGTCAACGCCCAGAGCGTGTGGCTGATGGAAAGCATGAAAGCACCCCGAGTGAACTGGTAGCTATCTAATACAGGTAATGTGTAGTATTTGTTACCTGCAGCTCCATTATTAAATTTTCATGATTGAAATATTCGGTTTGTGGCGGGGCGATACACTGCTCTACACACGGACTGTTTTAATCCTCTTTCTGACTGTCGAACCCATGCCCCTTGATCGCGATACGCAACCTGACACGCACGCTTCGCTGAGCCTCAATGAACGCAAACTGCTGGATATCCTTCGTCGTCGAGGCTCGATCACTCGCGCCACCGTTTCGGCGGAGATGGATCTGGCGCAGCAATCCGTACACCGACTGATCGAGGAATTGATCAGCCGGGGACTGTTGCGCAGTGGTGAGCGGGTCAGGAACGGCCGCGGTCAGCCCAGCCCGCGCATCGAGCTGGTCAACGAGGCGGTCTATTCCATTGGTGTATCGATCAACACTGGATCGGCGGTGGTCTGCGTGTCTGACCTGAGCTGCAACCTGCTGGAGCAGGTCGTCCTGCGTACGCCGCCATTGAGTCGCAACAGCACGCTGGACGCGCTGCAGAAGACCATCGAGCGAGTCCTGCAGCGCAACGGCATCAAACCCGAACGCGTGGTGGGCATGGGTTTCGCCATCGCCGGTTTCTTTCTCGAAAACCGTCAGGTCAATGCGCCAGAGCCCTTGCGTGACTGGTCGTTGATGGATCTGCAGCCTGTGCTGGAGGAGCGGTTCAACATGCCGGTGTGGCTCGAGAACAACGCGACCACGGCCGCCATCGGCGAGAGTCTGGTGGGAGCGGGCGCCTGGGCCAGCAACTTCATTTACCTGTCGTTCAACTACGGTTTCGGCGCTGGCGTAGTCATTAACGGCAAGCCGTACTTCGGCAGTCACGGCAACGCGGGCGAAATCACGCTCTACACCGACGAGGAAGCGGCCAATCGACCGGCGTTGCGTTATCTGGTCGAGGAACTGCACAAAAATGGTATCGAGGTGGACTCTGTCGAGGACCTGCGCGCGCGCTTCGATCCTGACTGGCCGGGCGTCGACACCTGGATCAAGCGCACCCAGCCGACGCTGGACCGGCTGGTCAATGCGCTGGCGGGCATGTTCGATCCTCAGGCTGTGGTGTTCGGCGGGCAATTGCCGCCTGCGCTGGGACGGCGTCTGATCGCGTCCACCACCTTCTGGGGGACGCATCGTTATCAGGCGCCGCCACCGCGTCCCAAATTATTGCTCAGCGAAACCAATGGCGATGCTGCCGCCATCGGTGCGGCGCTGGTACCGCTCAAGGACCGCTTTTTCGTCTGAGTGCGGTTAGCCTCAGAGCTTGACACCTAACGTCACGAACGCACTGCGCGGCGTACCGACCTGCAGAATCTGCAGGTTGCCCAGTGGGTCGGTGGCCGCGCTGGCGTCGGTGTTGAGCGTGGAGATGTAGCGTTTGTCGAACAGGTTGACCACGTTCAGCGACAGACTCGTGTCTTTCACCGCGCCCAGTTTGCCGAAGTCATACCCCAGGTTGGCGTTCGCCACCCAGTACCCGCTCACGCTCGAATCATTGGTATAGGTGTAGTAACGCTTGCTGAGGTAATTGCCTTGCAGCCCCGCGTTCCAGTGCTCCCAGTTCCAGTCCAGGTTGCTGGCGTACATCAGTTTCGGCGTATCGACGACCGTCTTGCCTTTCACCGGTACGGTGTTGCCGCCGCTGACGTAGTCGTCATCGTAGGTGCTGTGGTTATAGGACAGGGAGTTGGACCAGCGCCAGTGCTCGTCGGGCGTCAGGCCAAATGACAACTCCATGCCCCGGCTGGTCACGGAACCGACGTTGGCCACGCCGTTCTGGCAGATCACGATACCGGTGCAATTGGTGATGGCCACCAGACGGTTATCGAACTTCGTGCTGTAGATCGCCGCCGAGGCCGAATACAGCGCAGTGCTGCGCCGTACGCCCAGTTCAACGGTCTTCGAGGTTTCCGGTTTGAGGTCCTTGAAGCCATTCTGCGCATCGACTGCGGTCTGCGTGGTGAAAAACGGGCTGTAGCCGCCGCTGGGGAATGCGGCCATGTTCTCGGAGTACGAGGTGAAGACTTCATCCTCGTCATCGAGCTTGTACGTCGCGCCCACCTGCGGCAGGAATCGATCCCGCGCTTCCAGCGAACCACTGGCGTAACCACCGCCCTTGCCCCTTGCGGTGGACGTTGTCACGGTGTTCTTGGCGCCGAACTCAAGCTTCAAACGGTCGTCGAGCAGGGTGTAGGTGTCGCGCAGGTAAAACTGCCGGGTCAGGTCGTTGTAGTCCTGGTCCAGCACCGTGGCCGCCAGCGGTAGACCGTTGGTTTTGACGATGTGGTTCTGCGGCGTCGCGTTGGTGGTATCGAACAGGTAACGGGCAATGTCGTTCTTGTTCGATTGAATCCAGAAACCGCCCTGGATTTCATGCTGGCCCAAGTAGTAGGTCAGCGATGTCTGGAAGCCGGTACGGTCGATGCCATACACCGTGCTGCGGATCGAGTTGCTGGGCACCGTCGTCGAGCCGCTGGTGAAGATGAACGGGTAATACGAGTTGCCTCGGCCGGAGTCGTGGTGGTGGTAGACCGTGGTATCCAGCACCAGATCGTCGGTCAGGGAGAAGTTGCCGTTGAGGATGTCCAGTTCGTCATCGCGCAGACTGCTGGCGTTGTAAGTTGCATCGGACGCGCTGGTCACGCCGCCTGTGTAGATACCGTTGGCCGCATTGACCGCGCGGGTCCAGTCCGGCGTGTAGTAGCTCCAGTTGTAGCCCAATCGCTGAATGATGCTCTGCGACAACGACGGCAGGTTGGCCTCTTCGTGGGATGAGGTGCTGTGAAAGAAACTGATGCGGTTGTCGCCGAAGTTGTAATTGACCTTGGCGTTCACCGCGTCCGACTGCTGTGGATTGTTATGGCCTTTCCAGGCGTCTGCGTCGTATTTTTCGCCCGACACATAGGCGGACAGCCCGTTGTACTCGCCGGTGTCCACGCGAATGAATTCGCGGCGGGTGTCATAGCTGCCCAGCGTCTGCGACAGGCGCGCGCCGAATTCCTTGTCCGGATCGGACGTGGTGAACTGGATGGTGCCGCCCAGATCGCTGTTCGACGCGGTGCCCAGCGAGCCGATCCCCGGCGCCACCTCGCTGGCCTTGATGTTCTCGGCGATGATCGCCCGGGTGATGCTCAGTCCGTTGAAGTTGCCGAAGCTCATGTTGCCCAGCGTGACGCCGTCCAGCGTGTAGCCCAGGTGGTGCATGTCGAATCCGCGCAGGCTGATGCGCTGACTGCCTTCTTCGCGTCCCAGCGGATCGCCGGACTGGAAATTGACTCCAGGCAGGCGCTGCAGGACTTTCAGCGGGCTGGTCCCCGCGGAGTAGGCCTCGACATCTTTCTGCGTGACACGCTGCACCTGCCGCGTCTCGCCCTGTCCGATGACCGACACCGTGCCAAGCGTCGTGGCCGCTTCGTCGCCGGTCGCCGCAGGTGCTTCATCGGCCTGGCTCAACGGACTGAACAGGCATGCAGAGTTCAGTGAAATCAGCAGCGCCATACGGGTGACCGGAAATCGACGGGAGCGCGCTATCGAACAGTTGTTCATGACGTTTTTCCTGATGACATCAAGGGTTTCTGCGCTGGTTGGGGCAGGTTCAGCCAGGGTCTGGACGCCGCTTGCCAGCTAAAAAAGAACGGCCCCGGCGCACGAAGCGCAGGGGCCGTTCGACTGGCAGTGATATTAGTACTCATGATGTGTATTAATTATGACCGCAGACGTCACGACTCGATCTTTCTGCTTACGCGTCGCTTGTCATAGCCTGACCCAAGCGGTGATCTGGTTCGGCCCCATGATCTGGGCGCGGCTTGTCACTGCCTCGGCTTTCAAGCGATCTTCAAACGTTTCGAGGTATCCCGGGTCGGCGCTGACCCGCCCGATGCTGATCAGGTGTGGGTACACGGTTTTCAGCGTTTCTGCGGCCCAGTGGTACATGAATGAGTGCTCGCCTCCGCCAATGTGCCGTTGGCAGAAGAGCTCAGGCTGTGGCAGCCCGGCCTCTGAAAAATGTTTGATCAGGTGTACCGCCGTACCGTGGTGGACTCCTCCCGTGTTGAAGGCCGCAGCGATCAGTTGCCCCGCATCGGTCAGCAGAGGAATATTTGGAAACGACTCCATCGGAATGTCAGACATGAACACCTCATGGAGCGCCAGCGCTCCTCCGTTCTTCACCAGGCTTGCCGCCTTAAGCAGAAAAGCGACCGGATCGCTCTGATGGATCATCACGTAGCGCCCCACGACGCAGTCGAAAGGTGACGCGCTCTGGAAGTCCTGAATATCACAGACTTCAAACCTGACGTTTCTCAATCCCGCTTCCGCCGCTCTGAAGTTTGCAAGTTCGACGGCTTTCGGGCTGCGATCGATTCCCGTGACACTGCCTGTCGGTCCGACAAGCCTGCCCGCCAGAATGGCGACGTCGCCCGGTCCACTGCCGAGGTCCAGCACACGCATGCCTTGCTCCAGTCCACTTTCTATCAGCAGGCGCGTGGTGATGGGCGACAGAATGTTCGCCTGGAATTTAAGGCGCTCCAGTTCTGCTGAAGAATGACCTAACAGATAGTCGTTCATGCGAGGAACCTCCGGCGGGTAGAAAACGTTGATCTGATTCAACACTGCCTGCGCTTTTGCAGATCGATCGTTTTTATCACCAACCAGAGCGTCGATTTATTAAGAAAACGCCATGTGGCAGCCCTCTGATTGGCTGTCGTGTTCAGGCATCTGAACGGTTTGCCGGGTTAGCTTCGACCAGGTCTGCACAGCAAGTCCGGTTCGACGTGATCAACGTGAAGGCGTCTGCGCGCAGCCTTGCAGTCCAGCGAAAATGAGCGGCATCGGTCCGATTCCGGGCGCTTGGCCGTTTGGCAAACTAGGGTTGTGGGTGCTGTTCTTTTGCATGGAGAAGCATCATGAACGACAAGCGAGTGCTTATAACGGCGGCGGGGCAGGGTATCGGTCTGGCCAGTGCCAAGGCGTTTGCGAATGCCGGTGCCGAGGTCATTGCAACCGACATCGATCTGCACAATCTGCAGGGCATTGAAGGCGTTGAAGCCATCCGGCTGGACGTGACCTCTGCGCAGGATATCCAGCGGGCCTGCGAGCGGATCGGCCCGGTAGACGTGCTGTTCAACTGCGCGGGATACGTGCACGCAGGAACGATTCTGGACTGCAATGAGGCGGCATGGCAGCGTTCCATGGACCTCAATGTCACGGCCATGTACCGCATGATTCAGGCGTTTCTGCCCGGCATGCTTGCCCGTGGCGGCGGTTCGATCATCAACATGTCATCCGTGGCTTCAAGCGTGAAGGGCGTGCCCAATCGCTTCGCCTATAGTGCCAGCAAGGCGGCGGTGATCGGGCTGACCAAGTCGGTGGCGGCAGATTTCATTGGGCAGGGCATTCGGTGCAATGCTATTTGTCCGGGTACGGTGGATTCGCCGTCGCTGCGCATGCGCATCGCGGCTCAGGCCGAGCAGCAAGGTATTTCCGAGGCTCAGGTCTATCAACAGTTCGTCGACCGCCAGCCCATGGGGCGCATCGGCAGCGTCGAGGAAATCGCGCAACTGGTCCTTTACCTGGGCTCTGACGCGTCTTCATACACCTCAGGTGCGGTGCACGTCATTGATGGCGGCATGAGCGTCTGACCCTGGTTTGCATGTTCGACAGACAACAGGAGAACCCGATGAAACTGCTACGTTACGGAGAAAAAGGCGCGGAAAAACCCGGCCTGCTGGACGCTGACAATCAGATTCGTGACCTGTCCGGCCATGTCAAAGACATTGCGGGCGATGTACTGACGCCGGCAGGTCTTGCTGCACTGGCAACCATCAATCCCGTCAGCCTGCCGCTGGTCACAGGCCAGCCACGCATCGGCGCTTGCGTCGGGCAGGTAGGCAAGTTCGTGTGCATCGGCCTTAACTACGCCGACCATGCCGCTGAATCCAACATGGAAGTGCCCAAGGAGCCGGTCATTTTCAACAAATGGACCAGCGCCATCTGCGGCGCGAACGACAACATCGAGATTCCCCGAGGCTCGGTCAAGACCGACTGGGAAGTTGAGCTGGGTGTAGTGATCGGCAAGGGCGGGCGCAATATCGACGAAGCCCATGCCATGGAACATGTGGCGGGTTATTGCGTGATCAACGACGTGTCAGAGCGCGAATGGCAACTGGAGCGCGGCGGCACCTGGGACAAGGGCAAGGGGTTCGACACGTTCGGTCCGCTCGGTCCCTGGCTGGTAACCCGCGACGAGATCGCCGATCCGCATTCGCTGGACCTGTGGCTGGAAGTCGATGGCCATCGCTATCAGAACGGCAACACCCGCACGCTGGTCTTCACCATCCCGCAATTGATCGCCTACCTGAGCCGCTGCATGAGCCTGCAGCCGGGCGACGTGATTTCAACCGGCACACCGCCCGGTGTGGGCCTTGGCGTGAAGCCCGAACCGGTCTTCCTCAAGGCAGGCCAGCGCATCCGCCTCGGGATCGCCGGACTGGGTGAGCAGAATCAGCTGACCGTGCAGGCTGACTGATCGCATTTCTTCAGCCAGCGCGTAACTGACTGAAGACACTCTGCTTGTCGTGGGAGGCGGCTTGCCGGCGATGCGTTTTTTCAGGTGTTGCATCACAGACTGAACTGACGCCATCGCTGGCAAGCCGCCTTCCACAGTCCGGTGAACTGTCAGGCGGCTTGCGTGGGCATCAATCAGCCAGAAACGCCAACAGGTCTTCATTGAGCTGCTGTCCGTGTGTGACTGCAAAGCCATGCGGCGCGCCGGAATAGACCTTCAATTCAGCGCCCTTGATCATCTCGGCAGCCAGCTTGCCGGTCGCTTCGAACGGTACGATCTGGTCGCCGTCGCCATGAATGACCAGCGTTGGTACGTCGATCTTTGCCATGTCGGGACGGAAGTCGGTTTCCGAGAACGCGGTCACGCAGTCCACGGTGCCCTTTAGCGAAGCCAACAGCGCGATGTTCAGTGTCTGGGTCATCACGCCGTCAGAGACGGTCTGGCCCTGATTGGTGCCATAGAACGGGGTGGCGAAGTCGGCGATGAATTGTGCACGGTCCTTCAGCAGGCCTGCCTTGATGCCATCGAAAACGGATTTGTCCACGCCTTGCGGGTGGTCATCGCTTTTCATGAAAAACGGTGTCACTGCGCCCAGCAGCGCCAGTTTGGCGACACGCTCGGTGCCGTGGCGAGCGATGTAACGTGTCACGTCACCGCCACCCATGGAGAAGCCCACCAGCGTCACGTCACGCAGGTCCAGGTGTTGAATCAGCGCAGCGATGTCATCGGCGAAGGTGTCGTAGTCGTAGCCGGTCCACGGCTGGTCTGAACGGCCGAACCCGCGACGGTCGAACGCGATGGTGCGATAGCCACGGCTGCTCAGGTACTCCATCTGGTATTCCCACATGTCAGCGTCCAGCGGCCAGCCATGACTGAAGAGCACTGGCTTGCCCGTTCCCCAGTCCTTGAAATAGATCTCGGTGCCGTCTTTTGTCTTGAAAGTGCTCATGCAGTTCTCTCTCTCGTGTCGGGTTGATCGGGCTGGCGCAGTTGTCCGGGCGCACTGCAGCAGTATCGATCCAGTCCGCCCGCAGAAATTGCGTGTATGTGCCCATCTGCCTGTCCGTGAACTCGGCACATCAAAACAATTTCCTGCAACCGGCTCGCCGCATAATCCTGCCAAAGCCCAGCCTGCCCGAGAGATCCTAGACCATGCTGTCCAACGCATCGCACCTTCAGTCCGGCGTGTCGCCGAAACGCGCTCAAATCCTTGTTGGCTGGGGGCTGTTGTTCATGCGCGTCAGCGTCTCGCTGCTGTTACTGCACGTGCACGGCCTGCCGAAGCTGATGCACTGGAGCGTGGAAGTGCAGCGCATCGAGGACCCGTTCGGCCTCGGCGGCACCCTGACGCTGGGGCTGGCAGTGTTTGCCGAAGTGATCTGCCCGGTGCTTCTGACACTGGGTGTGTGGGCGCGGCTGGCGTGTCTGCCAATTCTGGCCGTATTGGCTGTGGCGGTCCTCTTCGTTCACCCCGAATGGTCACTCGAACAGGGCCAGTTCGCCTGGCTGCTGATGATCCTGTTCGCCGGGCTGGCAATCACCGGTCCCGGCCCGCTGGTGATTGGCAAGGCACTGCATAAGCGTTAACCGGCAAAGGGCCATCTGAAACATCGGCTCATCTATTTCCCGGGTCGAAACCGAACTTGCCACGCAAACAGGAATCAGTTCCTTGGGGCTGAAGCCCTGCCTGTCCATTGAAGGAGTAAACTGCGTGGCGTCTCAGCTGAAAACCTTGATCCTTACGGGTCTGCTGTTGTTCGCGGGCAGCTTCCATGTTCAAGCGGCGGATGTGCCTGCGTTGCCGATGAGTGCCGCAGTTCCCGCCGACGACAAGGCCGCCGAAAAGCCGGACAGCAAGGCGGCTGACAAAGCCGATGCCAAGGCTTCAGACAAAACCGACGCCAAGTCTCCCGACAAAGCCGACGCCAAGGCGGCAGATGGAGCAGACCCCGCAGCCACTGAACCCGCAGCCGAGCTGCTCGTGCAGGGCGGCTTGCTGGGGGCGATCAGCACCAGCATTGATGAAGTGCAGGACAAGCTCAACCTCGACGAGAACCTGCTGGACGCATGGCAACTGCGTGCCGATCGGGCGGCCGACGAGCTCGAAAAACTGGTCAACAAACGCACCACGCGTTCGCCGTGGAGTGTCGTCGGCGACTTCCTGATTCTGTCTTTCGTCTGGATAGGCGCTTTTGCGGTCCTGACCACCGTAGGACGTTTCATCGCCGTCCGGCTGTGTCGAACGGCGTTTCTAAGTGTGCGTCAGCGCAGTCAGGCGCTGCTCAAGTATGTCCTGCCGTTCACGCTGCCCGCTATCATCTGTCTGCCGCTGACCCTCTACGTCAGCCACTTCATGCCTTCCTCGGTCGGGCGGGCGCTGGCGTTGTGTTTCGCCTACGCCACCAGCAGCGGCATTGTCTCGACTTCGGTGTTGCTGTGCGTGATCGTGATGTTCAACTCCGGGCACAAGCGTGCCGCGGTACGCATGATCCGCCGCTATGCGCCAAGGCCCTTGTTCGTGGTCGGCTTTCTGGCCGCGCTCAGCGATGCACTGACCAGCCCGCAGATTGCCCGTCAGTTGGGCAGCAACGTGACCACCAGTGTCGCTGTGTTTACCGGTCTGTTTGCCTCGGTCGTGTTCTGTATGCTGATCATCAAGGTGCGTCGCCCGGTAGCCCACCTCATTCGTAACCGTTCGTTGAGCAGTCGTCTGCAGCGTCCGGCCTTGCAACAGTCGCTGAAAATCTTCTCGAACCTGTGGCACCTGCCCATCCTGCTGATGATTCTGGTGTCGGCCATCAACCTGATCGGTGCTGGCGAAGACAGTCAGGAAGCGCTGCGTTGCGCGTTGTTCACCACCATTCTGCTGATTGCCACGGTGTTCATGAGCACCGTTTTCCAGCACCTGTTCAAGCCTGCCGAAGAGCTCGGGCGTGGTGGACACGTGTACAAGGCGCGTCTGTTGAGCCTGTTGTATGCGGTGGTGCGCATCGCGTTGGCCATCACGTTTATCGAAGTATTGGGCCGGATCTGGGGCTTCTCGATGTTCGAGTTCGCCCAGCGTAATACGCTCGGGCGGGTCATCAGTGAATCGCTGAGCAGCATCGGTCTGATTTTCCTGGTGACCTGGCTGTTGTGGGTGGTGCTGGACACCGCGATTCAGGAAGCCCTCAAACCGCCAATCAATCATCGCAGCGGTCGTCAGCCGAGCACGCGGGTCAAGACCATCCTGCCGCTGCTGCGCAACGCCGTGAAGATCGTGCTGGTGGTGATCTGCGCGATCACCACCATGGCCAATCTGGGCATCAACGTCGCGCCGTTGCTGGCCGGTGCCGGTGTGGTCGGTCTGGCGATCGGTTTCGGTTCGCAGCAACTGGTGCAGGACGTGATTACCGGCCTGTTCATTATTGTGGAAGACACCTTTTCCATCGGCGACTGGGTGGTGCTCAGCACCGGGCATTCCGGCACCGTCGAGAGCCTGACCATTCGTACCGTGCGCCTGCGTGATGGCAAGGGTTTCGTGCACTCGGTGCCGTTCGGGCAGATCAAGGCCGTCACCAACCAGTCCCGCCAGTTTGCCTACGCGTTCTTCTCGGTGCAGTTCACCTACGACTCGGACATCGATGACGCGCTGTCGCTGATCCGTGAAGTCGGGCACTCGATCACCGAAGACGTTCTGCTCAAGAACAACCTGCAAGGTCCTCTGGAAGTGTTCGGTGTGGATCGCATGGACCTCAACGGCGTGGTCCTTACCGCGCAGTTCCGCACCTCTTCCGGTGGGCAATACGCAGTCGGGCGTGCCTTCAACGAGCGGCTCAAGCGGCTTGTGGATAAACACCCGAGCGTGCGCTTCGCCCAGACTTATCCACAGATGGTGATGAGCCCCGGCATCGCAGGGCCGCAGGCAGGTACCGAAGCCGAGGGTCCGCCAGCGCCAGCGCCATCGGCGTCGCCAGCACCTTTGGGCCTGCCCAAGGGCGGCGGTGCGCCCGGTACGGCAGCCACTTGACGCGTCATTAACCCGCCAGGCTGCGCAACTGTTGGGGGTTGGCGGCCAACGTGTTATGTTTGCAGGCGTTTTTCATTTATCTATTTGATGATTCTGATACCGAGCCTGCTGACTCTATGCGAATGCGCCTTATGCTGTTGGGCGGCGGGAATGCCCTCGGGCAGGCGTTGATTCGTCTGGGTGCCGAGGAAGACATTGGCTTCCTCGCGCCGCGTCCACCGCAAGACGGTTGGGACGCAGCGAGCCTGACGCAACTGCTCGATGACACCCGTCCCGATGCCTTGATCAACCTTGCTTATTACTTCGACTGGTTTCAGGCGGAGACAGTAAGCGAAGCGCGTCTGACCCGCCAGGAACGCTCCGTCGAGCGGCTGGCCGAATTGTGTCAGCACCACAACATCACGCTGGTCCAGCCTTCCAGCTATCGAGTCTTCGATGGCTCGCGTGCCACTGCCTACAGCGAAAAGGACGAGCCCGTGCCGCTTGGCCTGCGTGGTCAGGCGCTGTGGCGTATCGAGCAGAGCGTGCGTGCAACCTGTCCGCAACACGTGCTGGTCCGTTTCGGCTGGCTGCTGGATGACAGCGCCGATGGCGTGCTGGGTCGTTTCCTGTCGAGTGCCGAGAAACCCCAGGAGTTGCTGCTGGCCGATGACCGTCGCGGTAATCCGACGCCGGTCGATGACGCGGCCCGCGTGCTGATTTCGGTGCTCAAGCAACTCGACTGCGAAGCGCCGCTCTGGGGCACTTACCACTACGCCGGGCACGAGGCCACCACGCCGCTGGCGCTGGGGCAGGCGGTGCTGACCGAGGCGCGTCTGCTGCATCCGCTGGCCGTCGAGTCGCCGACCGCGCAGGCCCACGCCGCACGTCCCGATGCGGGCGAAGAGCCGCAGCATGCCGTGTTGGCCTGCAAGAAAATTCTCCATACCTTCGGCATCAAGCCCCGCGCCTGGCGCGCAGGACTGCCGAGCCTGCTGGACCGGTATTACCGACATGTCTGATGCTCCTGTTCTGATCACTGGCGGCGCGGGCTTCATCGGCTCGCACCTGACCGACGCGTTGCTGGCTCGCGGGCATGCCGTGCGCATCCTCGATGACCTGTCGGCGGGCAAACGCAGCAACCTGCCGCTGGACAACCCCAAGGTCGAGCTGATCGTGGGCGATGTCGCCGATGCTGCACTGGTCAGGCGAGCTGTGCAGGGCTGTCAGGCGGTTGTGCATCTGGCGGCGGTGGCCTCGGTGCAGGCCTCGGTGGACGATCCTGTGCGCACGCACCAGAGCAATTTCATCGGCACCCTGAATGTGTGCGAGGCCAT
This sequence comes from Pseudomonas sp. AC016, assembly GCF_979253365.1. NCBI lineage: Bacteria > Pseudomonadati > Pseudomonadota > Gammaproteobacteria > Pseudomonadales > Pseudomonadaceae > Pseudomonas > Pseudomonas sp. AC016. The sequence goes on along the minus strand of NZ_CEEDCC010000001.1, from coordinate 2,520,615 downwards.
GCGCGAAGCGGGCGTCAAACGGGTGATCTTTGCCTCCAGTGCTGCGGTCTATGGCAACAACGGCGAAGGCCAGGCCATCACCGAAGACACCACCAAAGCGCCGCTGACGCCTTACGCCTCGGACAAGCTGGCCAGTGAGTTCTACCTGGATTTCTACCGTCGCCAGCACGGACTGGAGCCGGTGATTTTCCGCTTCTTCAACATCTTCGGGCCGCGTCAGGATCCTTCATCGCCTTACTCCGGCGTGATCAGCATCTTTGCCGAACGCATCGAAAAAGGCCTGCCCATCACGGTATTCGGCGACGGCGAGCAGACCCGCGATTTCTTCTACATCGGCGATCTGGTCAAGCTGCTGCTGCTGGGACTGGAACTGGACAGCGCGATCGAAGGTGCCGTCAATGTCGGCCTGAACCAGACCACCTCGCTCAACGAATTGCTCGCCGCGTTGGCGCAGGTCACAGGCAAGCAACCGCAGGTCAGCTATCAGGCGCCGCGCTCAGGCGATATCAAGCACTCACGGGCCAGCAATCAGCGGCTGCTCGAGCACTTCAACATCGACGCGCCCACGCCATTGAACACGGGGCTGGCACTGTTGATAGGGCGCTGATTCACGATCAGTGTGAAAGCCGAACCCCGTGACGCTCCGCGTCACAAATGGCACAGACTGCGGATTCAGTAAGCCGAGCGCATGACGTGGATAACGCTGGAGCTTGGGCATACATCTGCGCCACATTCAAGAGCGGACGCGGAGCGTCCTGGGAGGCATTCCCACGCAGAGCGTAGGAACGATCATCATCGTATTCCTCCAAGAGGACTTGTGTATAACGATGAGCGCTCTGCGTGGTAACGCCGTCCAGGACGCTCCGCGTCCGCGCTCGGTATCGAGGCTGTAGGACCGTTCTGTCTTTTTTGTAGTTGCGACTTTTGATCTTCTCAACCCGCACAACGACTCTTAGCATCCGTCGCCCTATTACAGCGGACGTACGGCATGCAGGACGAAAACGATGTTGATAAACGCCCAAAAATTGTAGTGCGCGATGTGCCTGGCGAGTTCGTCGTCGATGATTTCATGGACCGGTATTCACGTTATCTGGATGCAGCGAAGGCGGGTCGCAGAGACGCAGGCCCCATCGCGCCAGGGTTTGTGACTACGTGTGGTTTTATCCTGACGATTTGTGGGGCTCTTATGGTCATTTTTGGCCCGAGCTCTGTTCGATACAGCTACTCGACGGGGCCTACTTTCTTTCAGTACCTACAGATGTATCCAGGACTGATTACGGTCCTGGGCTTCGTTATCACGTCTGTCGGACGCTTTATAGACGCTCGCGACAACACTGTTTTGAAGACGCCTGAGCAGTTTCTCTGGGCCCATTACGAATTGGAGTTTCCAAGAGGAAGCAATGGCCCACGGTTATTCTCGACCGTTCACATAGGCGGTGGCACGTTCAAGGCATTTGAACGCCCATAAAAAGCAAAGGCACCCAACGGGTGCCTTTCTGTTTTAAACGACTGACGCGCAGTGAATCAGAACTTGTAACCCACGCCGACCATGTAGACCCACGGATCGATTTCCACATCCACTTTGGTGCGGCCGACCGCCAGTGCCGACGGGCCGTCCACGGTGGCCTGGGTGTTGATATCGACGTACCAGACCGATGCGTTCACCAGTACGTTGTCGGTGATCATGTAGTCCATGCCCAGTTGCGCGGCCAGGCCGACCGAGTCCTGCAGCTTGAGGTTGCTGAAGCCCTGGTTCTTGCGGTCGCCCGTCAGGTCTTCGTCGAAGAACATGGTGTAGTTGATGCCAACGCCCGCGTAAGGCTGGAATTTGGAGGACGGCTCCATCGGGTAGTACTGCAACGACAGGGTCGGCGGCAGGTGCTTGATGTCGGCCAGCTTGCCGTCAAGACCCGGGCCCAGGCCCTTCACCGCAACGGTGTGGCTGAACGGTGTGGCGGCCAGCAGTTCAATACCGATGTGCGGGGTCAGCATGTAGGCGAATGTCAGACCGAGCTGGGTATTGCCGTCGAGCGTGGCTTTGGTGCCCGAAACCTTGGAGCCGTCGAGTCTGACCTCGCCGCTGTCTTCGTTGGGTTGTACGTGCGCCGCGCCAGCGCGAACGATGAAGTCGCCAGCCTCGTATGCATGGGCGGCAGTAGGGGCGGCGATGGCGAGCGCGACGAGAGAGGCGCGAAGCAGATGTCTGTTCATTGGGGCTCCAGGAAATCAGTCGAAATTTATGGGCGGAATGTTAAAGCGCTGTCGAGCGGCGACTTTGACTCAGCTCAATGAAATCGCTGGGAACCCCTTTCTCTTCACGTGTCTGGCAATTCGTAGACAAAAATCTTGTCTGCCTGCATCTGATAACCCGCTTCTGCCAGTTCGCTTGAAGACGACTTGGCCTGCATCTGTCCTTCGATCCAGTACGGCTGATACAGCTCATCGACCTTCACACCCAGCTCACTCGTGACATGCACGATCTGGTTCGCCGGCGGCGGCGGCACATGGATGCAGGCGCCGAAATACGGCACCAGCAAAAACTCGATCACTCTGCCTTCCTCACTGACCTCCAGTGGCACGATGTAACCCGGCAGACGCACCTGCTTGCCATCCAGTGCCTTGACCACCGGCGCGTGGGGCGCCAGCTGGCTGGCCGCGGGAGCCTGCTCCATGGCCAATGCATCGGACATCTTCGACAGGTCGTGCATCGGCGTGGTCACCGGCTTCACGACAGGTGCATCAGGCGGAATCATCTCGGCCCAGGTCAGTACACGCGGCTCGGCGGCCCACAGTGACGTGGAAACCGAGAGCAGCAGAGTGAGTAGCATGCGCCGCATTATGAAGGTCCTCATAAACGAATCGACAGACCATCTGCCAGTGACTGCCTGTAGGCTCGCCAGGCTGGCACGGTTCCCATCAACAGCGCGCAAGCGAGGATGCCACTCAGCAATGTCCATTCATATTGGCCAGGTGGCATAGGCGAGAGATACAAACCGTAAGTATTTATTACGTAATCCTGGGACACGAAGATACCGATATAGAGCAGTGCAAGGCCACTGACAACACCCGCCAGTGCCAGCGCGAAGGCTTCGAGTATCAGCAGGCTCGCGATGTGCCAGGGTCTGGCACCAACCGATCGCAGGATCGCCATCTCGCGGCGGCGTTCGTTGAGGCTGGTGAGGATGGCCGTCAGCATGCCGATCAGCCCCGTCAGCACCACGAACAGCGAAATCACGAACAGAGCCTTCTCAGCCGTGCCCATGAGACTCCACAGTTCCTGCAAGGCCACGCCCGGCAGAATCGCGAGCATGGGTTCGCCACGGTATTCGTTGATCTCGCGCTGCAGACTGAAGGTCGAGATCTTGCTGTTCAGGCCGAGCATGAATGCTGTGATCGCCGTCGGCGTCAGGTCCATGTTGCGCGCCTGATCGGCAGAGATGCGTTCATTGCCACGAGCCGGCGCGCCGTTGTGCCAATCGATGTGGATGGCTTCCATTCCGCCCAGGCTGATGTGCAGTGTGCGGTCTACCGGTGTGCCGGTGGGTTTGAGGATGCCGACCACAGTGAACGGCTTGTCGTCATGCTTGACCAGACTGATCGCCGCTACGCCGTGAGCCAGCACCAGCTTGTCACCCAGCGTGTAATGCAGCGCCTTGGCGACCTCCGAACCGAGCACGACTTCGAACGGATCGGTCTTGAATTCACGTCCTTCGGCCAGTTCCAGATGCTGCTGACGGCCAAACTGATAGTGCTCGAAGTACGACGCGTTGGTGCCCATCACCCGGTAGCCGCGATGCGAGTCGCCGAGTGAAATCGGAATCGCCCATTTCACCTGCTTGCTCTCGGCAAAATGTTCGAAGCTATCCCAGCGGATGTTGTTGGTGGCGTTGCCGATGCGAAACACCGAGTACAGCAGCAGGTTGATCGAGCCGGAGCGTGCGCCGACGATCAGGTCTGTGCCGCTGATGGTGCTGGCGAAACTGGCACGGGCTTCGGTACGCACCCGCTCGACAGCCAGCAGCAGGCAGACCGACAGGGCGATGGCAAAGACGGTGAGGAACGCGGTGAAGCGGCGGTTGGCCAGGCTTGCCATGGCCAGACGAAACAGATACATCTCAAATCTCCACGGCAACGGCGGCGCGATTGAGGTCGCTGAGCGACAGGTTGCGATCAAACAGCGGTGCCAGGCTCTGGTCATGGCTGACGAACAACAGGCTGGCGCCAGCTTCGCGGCATTCGGCGAACAGCAGGCGAATGAAGGCTTCGCGTGAGTCGGCGTCCAGTGCAGAGGTCGGCTCGTCGGCGATCACCAGTTCCGGTTGACCGATCAGGGCGCGCGCGGCGGCAACCCGCTGCTGTTGACCAATGGACAGCGAGTCTGCGCGTCGGGTCAGCATGGCCGGGTCTTTCAGACCCAGGTGAGTCAGCAGGGTGGTTGTCGCTTTTTCAACACTGCCGTGCCGCTGTTTCGCACGCTCGGCGCGGACTTTGGAAAAGTGGCAGGGCAGCTCGATGTTCTCGCGCACCGACAGAAACGGCAGCAGGTTGAACTGCTGAAAAATATAGCCGGTGTGGTCGACACGGAAACGGTCCCGCGCTGCTGCGGACAGGCTCGAAAGCTCCTGCCCCAGCAGGCGGATGGTGCCGCGAGTGGGTTTTTGCACCCCGCCCAGCAGGCCCAGCAGTGTGGTCTTGCCGCTGCCGCTCGGACCTTTGAGGAACAGGGTTTCGCCGGTTTCCAGGCGGAATTCGGGGATGTCCAGAAGCTGCGGCTGACCCGGCCAGTTGAAGCTCAGGTCGGACAGCTCGATCAGTGCTTGGGTCATGGTCTGACTCACGCTCGGTTGAAAATCAAAAGACCGGGCCAGGCCCGGTCAATGCACCGCGAAGGAGCGGATCAGAACTTCAGCGTAGGGTTCGCTGCAATCACTTCTGCGCCCGACTGACCACTTGGCGAGATCAGTTGTACCTGAAGCTTCTTGGTATCGGGGAATGTTTTGAAGATCTGCGACAGGTCCAGCTTCTTCAGGATCGCAGGTGCATCACAGACGAATTTGTAAGTGCCATGAATTTCGCTGTGTTCGTGATGATCGGCGTCGCCATCTTTGGCGTGCTCTTCGTGATCATCATCCTTGTCGCCGAACAGCGGGCTTTCCACTTTGACCGAAGTGGCCGAGCAGTTGGCGGCATCGGCAATGCTGAATAGCGCATTGGGCTTGAGCAGAAACTCACGTGCCTTGGCCAGCTTGGCCTTGTCTTCAGCGGACGTTGCCTCGTGCTCGAACCCGACAATGTTCATGGCCGGGCTGTCGAACTCGAACTCCAGCGTCTTGCCTTCCAATACCACGTCCAGACGCCCCACACCGTGCTCATGAGCGCCAAGGCTGCCGTGTTCTGCGCCGTGATCATGATCGTGTTCTTCAGCGGCATGGGCGACAGCGAGTGGCAGCAGGGCGAAGGGCAGGGCGAGTAGCAGACGGCGCATAACAGACTCCGGTAGTGCGTTTTCGGGAAAAATAGTTATGTGATCTTATAACAAGTCATGTGTGGCGTGAGGTGTTTTTTCCTGAGCGACGGTGCTTCCAGTAACGAGGGCTGGAATAGCGCAGGTCCGGATTATGCCGAACCGTTCTCACGGACCAGGTCGTCAGATCCTACCCTGAATGGGGTAGCCACTGAATGAATGCAGGATGCGTCGTCAGTGGCAGCAATACACCCAGGGACCTGCACCGCCTCAAGGAAGACCCCTCATGAAAAAGCTTCATCCCAACGTCGAAACCCTGCGCGCGATCTACAAGGATCTGGCCCGCATTGCCGAGTTTGCGGATCACGACATTGTGCTGCACAAGGCGGACCGAGGTGCATGGGGCGGATTGTCCATGGTCATCGGCAGACGGTCGGTGCAGAACCATGAGCTGGATCTGATCGAGCACACCCGCCAGACCCTTTATATGGACGTTCACGAGATCGTTGCGGACGATCACTTCGGTTCGGTCATGGGTTACATGCGCGCTACCTGCGAACGCAAGAAAATCGCTATGCCGTTCTGCGGTCTGTGGCGCTTTCGCGATGGAAAGATCGTCGAGCACTGGGAAAACGTCTACGACATCAGGGCGTTCGGCAGCTTCATGATGGGCGATGAGGCATTGATGAGTCGCTGGCTGTGTGACTGAGCGTGGGAATGCGCGCCCACGTGTGGGAGCATGTGCATCTGACTGTCAGCAGGTGCATATCATGTTGCGTATTCGTGGAACCGTGGGCCAGTGGCCGGTGGATTTGACACTGGAACTGGACGAAGGCGATTGGGCCCAGTTGGGCGCGCAGTTGAAGGCCTCGGCGCCTGAAGCGGCGGCTGCAGTGGTCGAGAGCAGGCCGGTCAATCAGGATGATAAAGTCTGGCAAGTGGCGCAGGACCTGCTGCAAAAGGCCGGACAGATGAGCGGGCCGGACCTTCTGGCGCAACTGGAAGGCGTCGCGGGCAGCACCGCAGCGGGCAAACGCCTGTTGGTGCGTTTGCGGCATTGCGCGAATGTGAAAGTCGAGAGCGGGGCGGATGCGCCGCTGTACAGTTGGGTCGCTGCCAAATGATTCAACGCTGACCGGTGTCTGGCATCCCTGGGATACCGGCACCGGCCAGCGTCTTGCTTAGTACAGCGCTGCGAACAGCTTGCGACGGTACATCGTCACCAGCGTATGATCGTTGCCCAGCAAGTCGAACACTTGCAGTAGCGTCTTGTGTGGCAGACCTTCAGCGTAATTGCGATTACGGATGAAAAGCTTGAGCAATCCGTCCAGCGCCGCTTCGTACTGCTGACGGGACAACTGCTGGATGGCCAGTTGATGGGACGCTTCGTCGTCCTGCGGATTCTGCGCCAGACGGCTTTTAAGCTCGGCAGCATCAGGTAGGGTGGCGGCTTCGGCAAGGAACGTCAGCTGAGCCTTGGCGCCCGCCAGCTCGGCCTTGTGGGCGTCACTCTTGACGGCATCCAGCACCTGACGCGCTTCACTCAGCTCGCCACGCTCTGCCAGGCAGCGCGCATACAGAATCAGCGCCGCAGCGTTGGTGTTGTCTTCGCCCAGCACGATTTTGAGCATGGCTTCAGCGTCGGCAAAGCGGCTTTCTGCAAACAATTCCTGCGCCTGCTTGAGCGGATCTGCAGCGGGCGGCGGTGGCATGACCACGTGTTGTTCGAGAATCTTGCGGATTTCCGATTCCGGCTGTGCTCCGGCAAAACCGTCCACCGGCTGGCCATCCTTGAACAGGACCACGGTTGGCAGGCTGCGGATGCCGAAACGGGCGACGATGTCCTGCTCGATGTCGCAGTTCACCTTGGCCAGCAGCAATTCGCCCTGGTAGCTCTCGGTGATCTGTTGCAGCAGGGGCATCAGCACCTTGCACGGCGCACACCACTCGGCCCAGAAATCCACCAGCACGGGTTGGTCGAATGACTTGTCGATCACCAACTGATCGAAAGTCGCCGTGGTTGCATCGAAGATGTAAGCAGTGTCCTGGCTCATGGCGCGTCTCGGAGAATCTGAATGCCGCCAACTATAAAGCCCGCCGGAGAATGCTGAAAGGGAAGTCTCGGCAAGCGGGCCGTTATGCGCGCACGGCGTGATACAGGCTCACATCCCGAAACTCGTGTGGCTCGGCCAGATCGGGCAGGGTCAGCGCATGGAGCATGTCCAGGCGTTCATAGGCAGGGTGCTGAAAATCCCGAACCCTTGAGTCTGCCACCAGCGCTTCACGGCCGCGGCTCAGGAAGTGGTCGAGCAAAGGCAGGTTGGCGCGGTCGTAGAGTACGTCGGCGACCAGAATCAGGTCGAAGCGGTCGGATTCGGCGAAGAAGTCCGCCGAGTAGTTCAGGGCCACGTCGTTGAGATCAGCATTGGCTCTGCACGCAGCAATGGCCAGAGGATCGAGATCGCAGGCCACCACTTCCAGCGCGCCTGCCTTGGCGGCAGCAATGCCCGCAACGCCTGAGCCCGCACCGAAGTCCAGCACGCGCTTGCCCTTTACCCAGTGCGGCTGCTCGGCCAGAAAACGCGCCAGCGCCAGACCGCTCGCCCAGCAGAAACTCCAGTAGGGCGGCTCTTCCAGGATGCGGCGCGTCTCGTCCGGGCTGAAGGCGCGGTCCATGTTGTCGGCGTCGATAAGCCACAGCTTCAGCGTGGTCTGCGGCAGCGCTGTCACGACCAGTCGGGCATCGCCGAGCAATTCGTGCAGCGCCTGCTGAAGGTGTTGCGGGGCGGTCATGGTGCCTTGACGAACTGCAACTGCCCCAAGGCCTGGGTGGTGGCCTGCTGAATACGCATCGACGGCAGGTGCAGAATCAACTGCCCCGACTGGCTGGCCCGGCCACGCAACTCGACCCGGCCATCCACCGGAAAGGCTTCCGGGTTGAAGCGCAACTGGAACGGCAGCGACTGCCCGTTACCTTGCAGCTTGGTGCTGGTCAGCAATTTTTGCGGACGATTGCGTTCATCGACCACCAGCATCGCCAGCTCGACTTCGGCCCCAGCCGGTACACCCAGCAATTGACCGCTCAATTCGCGCTGATAAGGCTGCAACGGACCTGGGCCGGTGGGAAGTTTGATCGCTGGCGCGACAGGCTTGGCCGGGACCGGTTCGGGTGCGTCATTGCTGCTGCAGGCGGCCAGCAAGCCGAACAGTCCGAGCAGAAAAAGGGGGCGTAGCGTCATCAAGAGCTCCACAAGACAAAAAACGAAAGGCTGTACGACGCCGGATACCTATGCAGTATTACCGAGCTCGGGCAATTTCACATCACGATATTGCGCGTCTATATACCGTAAACCCCAAGCCTTGTCTTGCCAGCGGGATGCGCTACCATGGCGCTCCTCATTCTTTTGTTGCCTGCCACCATGCACTGTCCCTTCTGCGGTGCCAATGACACCAAAGTCATCGACTCCCGCCTAGTCGCCGAAGGCGAACAAGTCCGCCGCCGTCGCGAGTGTCTGGCCTGCGGCGAACGCTTCACCACGTTCGAAACCGCCGAGCTGGTGCTGCCGCGCCTGATCAAGACCGACGGCAGCCGGCAGCCCTTCGATGAAGAGAAGCTGCGCGCCGGTATGCAGCGTGCCCTCGAGAAACGCCCCGTCAGTGTCGAACGTCTCGAAGCGGCGCTGGCGCACATCAAGCACAAACTACGTGCGACTGGGGAGCGTGAAGTCAAATCTCTGGTCGTCGGTGAACTGGTCATGGGCGAGCTGCAGAAGCTCGACGAAGTGGCCTACATCCGGTTTGCCTCGGTTTACCGGCGCTTTCAGGACCTCAACGAATTCCGTGAAGAAATCGACCGCTTGGCCCGCGAGCCTGGCAAGGAATGAGTGCATTGCTGACTGAACAGGCTGCTCTGGACGTTCATTACATGGCCCGGGCGCTGGAACTGGCGCGCAAGGGGCTTTATTCCACACACCCCAATCCTCGTGTCGGTTGCGTCATCGTGCGGGAAGGGCAGATCGTCGGCGAGGGCTGGCATGCCCTTGCCGGCGAGCCTCATGCCGAAGTCCATGCGTTGCGTCAGGCTGGCGAACAGGCCAGGGGCGCAACCGCCTACGTCACCCTTGAGCCGTGCAGCCATCATGGACGTACGCCGCCCTGCGCCGATGCGCTGGTGAATGCCGGAGTCACGCGGGTCGTGGCTTCCATGCAGGACCCCAACCCGGAAGTGGCCGGTCGTGGCTTGCTGCGATTGATGACCGCAGGCATTGCAGTCCAGTGCGGGGTGCTCGAAGCCGAAGCGCGTGCCTTGAACAAGGGCTTTATCAAGCGCATGGAAACCGGCCAGCCTTATGTGCGGATCAAGCTGGCGATGAGTCTGGATGGCCGCACGGCCATGGCCAGCGGTGAAAGCCAGTGGATTACAGGTCCCGAAGCGCGCTCTGCGGTTCAGCGTCTGCGGGCGCAATCGAGTGTAGTGCTGACCGGTGCCGATACGGTGCTGGCCGACAAGGCCCGCCTGACCGTGCGTCCGGACGAGCTGGGCCTGAACGCTGAGTTGACTGCATTGGCGGCGGCTCGTGCGCCGCTGCGTGTATTGATCGACGGCCGCCTGCGCGTGCCGCTCGACGCGCCATTCTTTCAGGCAGGCAGTGCGCTGGTCGCCACCTGCGCCGCAGCGTCGGCCCGGGGTCGTTACCACGACGAAGGCCACGAGATTGTCGCGATGGCTGACAGCGCAGGTCACGTGGACCTGCGCAAGTTGCTCACTGAGCTGGGGACTCGCGGCGTCAACGAAGTACTGGTCGAAGCCGGTCCGCGGCTGGCGGGTGCGTTCACGCGTCTCGGGCTGGTCGACGAATTCCAGATTTTCATGGCCGGCAAGTTTCTCGGCTCCTCGGCCCGACCATTGCTCGATCTGCCGTTGGCGCAGATGAGCGAAGCACTGGAACTGAACATTGTAGAAATGCGCGCCGTTGGCAATGACTGGCGAGTCATTGCTCTCCCTGTTCCCGTACCCGGCGTATAATTCCAGACTTTCGCTAAACGCGAAGCCCTTGTTCTCCAGGAGGACTCATGTTTACCGGCATCATCGCTTCCATCGGCAGCATCCGCGCACTGAACCCTAAAGGCGGCGATGTCCGCGTTTATGTGGAAACCGGCAAGCTCGACCTGAGCGACGTCCAACTGGGCGACAGCATCGCCGTCAACGGCGTGTGCCTGACGGCCGTCGAACTGCCCGGCGACGGTTTCTGGGCCGACGTCAGTCGTGAAACCCTCACCGTCACCGCCTTCGTTGACCTCAAGGCCGGCAGCCGCGTGAATCTGGAGAAGGCCCTGACGCCAACCTCGCGTCTGGGCGGTCATCTGGTCAGCGGTCACGTCGACGGCGTGGGCGAAATCGTCTCGCGTGAAGATAACGCCCGCGCCATCCAGTTTCGTGTGCGAGCGCCGCGCGAACTGGCCAAGTACATCGCCCACAAGGGCTCGATCACGGTCGATGGCACCAGCCTGACCGTCAACTCGGTCAACGGCGCCGAGTTTGAGCTGACCATCGTCCCGCACACGCTGAGCGAGACCATCATGTCCGACTACCGTCCAGGCCGTAAGGTGAATCTGGAAGTCGACCTGCTGGCGCGCTATCTGGAGCGTCTGCTGCTGGGCGACAAGGCCGCAGAGCCGGGTCACGGCACCATCACCGAAAGCTTTCTGGCCGAGAACGGCTACCTCAAATCCTGAATTGATTGAAGGGGGTGCCGCGTGGCGCTCAACAGTATCGAAGAACTGGTAGAAGACATTCGCCAGGGCAAGATGGTCATCCTGATGGATGACGAAGACCGCGAGAACGAAGGCGACCTGATCATGGCCGCCGAATGCGTCAAGCCTGAGCACATAAACTTCATGGCCCGTTTCGCACGTGGCCTGATCTGCATGCCGATGACCCGCGAGCGCTGCGAGACTCTGAAGCTGCCGCTGATGGCGCCGCGCAACGGTTCCGGTTTCGGCACCAAGTTCACCGTTTCAATCGAGGCCGCCGAAGGCGTGACCACCGGCATCTCGGCTGCAGACCGTGCGCGCACCGTGCAGGCTGCCGCTGCAAAGGACGCCAAGGCAGATGACATCGTCAGCCCCGGCCATATCTTCCCGCTGATGGCTCAGGCAGGCGGCACGCTGGCCCGCGCCGGTCATACCGAAGCCGCGTGCGACCTGGCGCGCATGGCCGGTTTCGAACCGAGCGGCCTGATCTGCGAAGTGATGAATGACGACGGCACCATGTCGCGTCGCGCTGAGCTTGAGGCATTTGCCCTCGAACACGACATCAAGATCGGCACCATCGCCGACCTGATTCACTATCGGATGATCCACGAACGTACCGTTCAGCGGATTGCCGAGCAACCGATGGACAGCGAACTGGGGCATTTCAACCTGGTGACCTATCGCGATTCGGTCGAAGGTGACGTCCACCTGGCACTGACCCTGGGCAAGATCTGCGCTGAAGAACCGACCCTGGTGCGTGTGCACAACATGGACCCGCTGCGCGATCTGCTGATGGTCAAACAGCCAGGCCGCTGGAGCCTGAGAGCTGCCATGAGCGCGGTCTCCAAGGCGGGCAGCGGCGTGGTTCTGCTGCTGGGCCATCCGCTGGATGGCGACGTGGTTCTGGCGCATATTCGCGAAACGGCCGGGCAACAACCGATCAAGACGCCGACCACTTACAGCACCGTGGGCGCGGGTTCGCAGATCCTTCGTGACCTGGGCGTACGCAAAATGCGCCTGATGAGTTCACCAATGAAGTTCAATGCGATATCCGGTTTCGATCTGGAAGTTGTAGAATACGTGCCCTCCGAATAAATACCGGCAGGTCGATGCACGCGAAAGCCTGTTTTTCGTGTCCATCGGCCTGACAGTTGTGATTCGTGGCCTAAAATCCTCCAAAGTCCGCCTCAAGGCGGGCTTGCTCTTTAATACGAGACTCACCGAATGACCTTGAAGACCATCGAAGGTACCTTCATCGCCCCCCAAGGCCGCTACGCCTTGGTGGTTGGCCGTTTCAACAGCTTCGTCGTGGAAAGCCTGGTGAGCGGTGCCGTTGATGCGCTGGTACGCCATGGCGTGAGCGAAAGCGACATCACCATCATCCGTGCGCCGGGTGCTTTCGAGATTCCACTGGTTGTGCAGAAAGTTGCGCAACGCAGCGAGTTCGCTGCCATCGTCGCGCTGGGCGCAGTCATTCGTGGCGGCACCCCGCACTTCGAATACGTCGCCGGTGAGTGCGTCAAGGGCCTGTCTCAGGTTTCCATGGAGTTCGGTGTTCCGGTTGCCTTCGGCGTGCTGACGGTCGATTCGATCGAGCAAGCCATCGAACGCTCCGGCACCAAGGCTGGCAACAAGGGCGCTGAAGCTGCCTTGTCCGCCATCGAAATGGTCAGTCTGCTGTCGCAGCTGGAGGCCAAGTGATTTCCGACGATACCGATCAGTTCAACCCGCGCGATGCCAAGTCGCCCGAGGCCGCCAAAGGCAAGAGTGCCAAGCGTCGCGAAGCGCGTCAGATGGCGACCCAGGCCCTGTACCAATGGCACATGGCAGGTCATTCGCTGAACGAAATCGAGGCACAGTTCCGTGTCGACAACGACTTCAGCAACGTTGACGGCGCCTACTTCCGTGAGCTGCTGCACGGTGTTGCCACCAACAAGACCGAGATCGACACCGCGCTGTCGCCTTGCCTGGACCTGACCATCGAAGAACTCGATCCGGTCGAGCTGGCAGTCCTGCGCCTGTCCACCTTCGAATTGCTCAAGCGTATCGACGTTCCTTACCGCGTCGTGATCAACGAAGGCATCGAGCTGGCCAAGGTCTACGGCTCCACTGACGGGCACAAGTTCGTCAACGGCGTGCTGGACAAGCTGGCACCGCGTCTGCGCGAAGTCGAAGTGAAGGCCCACAAGCGCTGATCAGCGCCTGACCTTCATGGGAGAGTTCGAGCTGATCCGTCATTACTTCGCCGCTGCGCCCTGTGCGCAGGCGCGCGAAGAAGTGGCGCTGGGCATCGGCGACGACTGCGCCTTGCTGGCATTGCCGTCCGGTGAACAGATGGCGATCTCCACCGACACCCTGGTTGCCGGGGTGCATTTTCCCGACGTCTGCGACCCTTTTCTGCTCGGCCAGCGCGCGCTGGCGGTGTCTGCCAGTGATCTGGCGGCCATGGGCGCGCGTCCTGTCGGCTTCACCCTGGCTTTGACCTTGCCGAGCGTCGATATCGACTGGCTCGAGGCGTTCGCGTTCGGGCTGAGCCGGATGGCGCAGCAGTGTTCGTTGAGCCTGATCGGCGGCGACACGACCCGTGGGCCGCTGAGCCTGACGCTGACTGTGTTTGGCGGTGTGCCCGCCGGGCTGGCGCTGACACGCGGCGGTGCCCGGGAAGGCGACCTGTTGTGCGTCGGTGGTGCGCTGGGTGACGCTGCCGGAGCCTTGCCGCTGGTCCTGGGTGAGCGCAACGCCGAGCCGTCTGCGGCAGAGCCTTTGCTGGCGCGCTATTGGTCGCCTCAGCCGCAACTGGCGCTCGGCCAGGCGCTGCGTGGCAAGGCCACGTCCGCGCTGGACATTTCCGACGGCCTGCTCGCCGACTGTGGACATATTGCCCACGCATCGGGTGTCCGACTGTTGATCGAGCGCGACGCAGTGCCAATGTCCGCCGAACTGCTTACGCTTTTCGACACTCAGTCCGCTCGGCAAAAGGCCCTCAGCGGCGGCGATGACTACGTGTTGGCGTTCACGCTGCCACCGGTTCATCTGGCGGCCTTGCTGGAAGCCGGCTGGCCGGTGCATGTCATCGGCCGAGTCGTTGTGGGGCAGGGCGTCGCGCTGATCGATGGCGATGGGCAGGACGTCACGCCGTCGACCCGTGGTTACCAGCATTTTCGGGGTGGGTCGTGAATGTCCCGCCCGCTTGGGGTTCGATCGGGTTCTATCGATCGAACTTTACGATCTGAATGCCCGAGAATTCAGCCTAAGCGTCTGCAGGAGCCTGCTGTTACAATGCAAATCTTGCGAATTTCCAGTCTTCATACTGATTAGGAGCACACGGTGCCCGTCGTATTTGTCGCCGCTTCCAAACTGCCCACACCTTTTGCAGAATTTGCCATGCACGGCTTCATCGAGTCGGCAACCGGGCGTGAACACGTTGTCCTGAGTCTGGGTGACGTGGCAGATGGCGCCCCCGTTCTGGGTCGTGTTCATTCCGAATGCCTGACTGGCGACGCCTTGTTCAGTCAGCGTTGCGATTGTGGTTCCCAGCTTGAAGCCGCCTTGCGCGCCATTGCCACCGAAGGCCGTGGCGTGCTGTTGTACCTGCGTCAGGAAGGTCGCGGTATCGGCCTGATGAACAAGATCCGCGCCTACGAATTGCAGGACGGCGGTGCTGACACCGTTGAAGCCAACGAGCGTCTGGGTTTTGCGGCTGATCAGCGCGACTATGCGATCTGCCTGCCAATGCTCCAGCATCTGGGCGTCCAGTCGCTGCGTCTGATGACCAACAATCCACGCAAGGTCAAAGCCTTGACCGACATGGGGATCAAGGTTGCGGAGCGCGTGCCGCTGCACACCGGTCAGAATCCGCATAACAAGCTGTACCTGGCCACCAAGGCCGGCAAGCTGGGCCATATGATGGGCAACGAGCATCAGAGCGAGGTTGGGCCCGCTTGACCCGCAGTCAGGTTCGCCAGCGACTGGCGATGGCATGGTGGCGCCAGCTCGGCCTCACCCTTGCGCCGTTGCTGGTCGTCTGCCTGTTTTTCGGCAGTAACGAACCGATGATGACCGTGCTGGCTCTTCCGCTGTTCGTCGCAGGCGTGGGGTCGATGTTCGTCAGCCTCAAGCCGTTCGGGGCTTACAAGCGTGCCTTGATCACCACCCAGACCGCACTCGACACCCCTCAGGAACCTGCCGCCTGGCTGCACCTTGCTGCCGTTCGACGTCTGGCCTTCCTCTATGCCGGGCTCCCTGCCTGGATCTCCGCCATTGCCGTGCTCTTCGGCCTGCACCCATTGCCCGTCTGCCTGCTGGCGTTTTCGAGCGTGGTGTTGCTGTATCTGTATCGGATTCCATCGCAGCTAGGCTGATGGCAGTGGGGGAGCGCGGACGCGGAGCGTCCTGAGATGCGTTACCACGCTGGAGCGTGGGAACAATCAGTGATCTCAAGGACGCCGATCGTGCCCATGCTCCGCGTGGGTATGCAGCCCGTGACGCTCTGCGTCACATTCGAGAGTGGACGCGAACGTTCTGAGGGCTGCTGAACGATCAAGTGGGTGCCTTCACTGTTTCCGCTTCAACAAATCAGCGTCAGCCGCTTGTTGATCGCCGCTTCGATCCCTGGCGCATCCAGGCCGCACTCGGCCAGCATCTGCGCAGGTTTGGCGTGCTCGACGTATACATCCGGCAAGCCAATGTGCAGCACGGATTTGAGGATGTTTTCCCGCGCCAGGAACTCACTGACCGCCGCGCCCGCGCCACCCATGATGGCGTTCTCTTCGAGCGTGACCAACAGTTCGTGATTGGCTGCTGCCTCACGAACCAGTGCTTCATCGAGCGGCTTCACGAAGCGCATGTCGATGACTGTAGCGTCCAGTTTCTGCGCAACGACCAAGGCTTCGGCCAGCTGCACGCCGAACACCAGAATCGCGACGCCCTGACCCTGACGACGCACGATGCCCTTGCCGATTTCGACAGGCTCAAGGTCCTTTTCGATTACGGCGTTTGGACCCGTTCCGCGCGGATAGCGCACGGCGGCAGGACCGTTATGCAGGTAGCCGGTGCTGAGCATCTTGCGCAGTTCGTTTTCGTCGCTCGGCGTCATCACCACCATGCCGGGAATGCAGCGCAGGTAAGACAAGTCGAAGCTGCCCGCATGCGTGGGGCCGTCTTCGCCCACCAGACCGGCGCGGTCGATGGCGAACAATACGTCGAGATTCTGCACCGCCACGTCATGCACCAGTTGGTCATAACCGCGCTGCAGGAAGGTTGAATAGATCGCGACCACTGGCTTGCTGCCTTCACAGGCCATGCCTGCTGCCAGCGTGACGGCGTGCTGCTCGGCAATCGCCACGTCGAAATAACGCTCAGGGTAACGCTCACTGAAATCGACCAGGTCCGAGCCTTCCTTCATGGCTGGAGTAATGCCCACCAGCCGTGAATCCGCTTCAGCCATGTCGCACAGCCACTGACCAAACACACCGGAATACTTGGGGCCGCTGACCTTTTTCGGGATCGCGACAGGCGCATTCAACGGTTCGAGTTTGGTGATCGCGTGGTAGCCGATCGGGTCGACTTCCGCCGGCCCGAAACCCTTGCCTTTCTTGGTGACCACATGCAGGAACTGCGGGCCTTTAAGGTCACGCATGTTGCGCAGCGTTGCGATCAGGGTCGGCAGGTCGTGACCGTCGATAGGCCCGATGTAATTCCAGCCCAACTCTTCGAACAGCGTGCCGGGCACCAGCATGCCCTTGGCGTATTCCTCGGTGCGACGGGCAATTTCCCAGGCACCGGGCAGGCGCGAAAGCACCTTTTTGCTGCCTTCACGCATGCTGGCATACGTGCGGCTGGAAAGGATCTTGGCCAGATAGTTGGACAGCCCGCCAACGTTGCGCGAGATCGACATGTCGTTGTCGTTGAGAATGACCAGCATGTTCGCGGCCACTTCCGGGGCGTGGTTCAACGCCTCGAAAGCCATGCCCGCCGTCAGTGCGCCGTCGCCGATCACGGCGATGGACTTGCGGTCGCTGCCCTGCAGGCGCGAGGCAATCGCCATGCCCAGGGCCGCGCTGATCGAGGTGCTGGAGTGACCAACGCCGAACGTGTCGTACTCGCTCTCGCTGCGACGCGGGAATGCCGCGACACCGTCTTTCTGGCGCAGCGTGGACATGCGTGCGCGACGGCCCGTCAGGATCTTGTGCGGGTAGGCCTGATGGCCAACGTCCCACACCAGGCGGTCGTCCGGCGTGTCGAACACGTAATGCAGGGCGATGGTCAGCTCGATGACGCCGAGACCGGCACCAAAATGCCCTCCGGTCTGGCCAACGGAGTAGAGCAGTTCCAGGCGCAGCTCATCGGCCAGGGTTTCCAGCTCGGCTTCACCCAGAAGGCGCAGGCCATCCGGTGTATTGGCTCGGTCGAGCAACGGCGTAACCGGGCGCTCGCGGGGAATCTCTTTGAACGTCGTGGGCATCAGGCGAATCGTTATAAGTAAAAGAGGCGGCAGTTTACCTTATGCATCGCAAGCTGCCCATGAAGTGCATCAGCGGCGTCCGGCTGAACCGGACCTGATGACTGTGACCGGATGAAGCGCTGTTGATTCACCCGATTTCGATGGTCGGTAATGCTGATCAGTGACGGCGTTCAACGATGTAACGGGCCAGTTCGCGCAAAGGTTCTGCTGCGTTACTGAACAAGTCTAGTGCAGTCAGCGCCTGATCGCGAAGCTCCAGGGCGTAGCCCTTGGCGGCTTCGAGCCCGAGCAAGGCCGGGTAGGTCGGCTTGTCGCGGGCAATGTCGGCGCCCTGGCGTTTGCCAAGGGTGGCGGTGTCACTTTCCACGTCGAGAATGTCGTCCTGCACCTGGAAAGCCAGGCCTACTGCCCGGGCATATACCTGAAGTGCATCAAGTTGTGTCTGGTCGGCGCGGCCGCTGGCCAGTGCGCCCAGTCGAACACTGGCTTCGATCAACGCGCCGGTCTTGTGGCGGTGCATGTATTCCAGTGCAGCCTGATCCAGCTTCAAACCCACCGAACCCAGATCGATCGCCTGACCACCCACCATGCCGGCCGGACCGGCAGCTGTCGCCAGAGTGCTGACCATCTGCAGGCGCGTCTGCGCGTCACGTGAGGTCAGGTTCGGGGCGAGCAGGGCAGTGAACGCCAGACTCTGCAGGCCGTCGCCCGCCAGAATCGCGCAGGCTTCATCAAACGCCTTGTGCGTCGTGGGTTGGCCGCGACGCAGATCATCATCGTCCATCGCAGGCAGATCATCGTGCACCAGCGAATAGGCGTGGATCAGCTCGACCGCACAGGCCGCGCCGTTGGCATCTTCCGCGACACCACCCAGTGCCTCACATGCTGCATAGGCCAGCAACGGGCGCACGCGTTTGCCGCCATTCATCACGCTGTAGCGCATGGCGTCGTAGAGGCGGGTCAATTCAGGGGTTGGGGCTTGAAACAGACCTTCGAGCGCCGCGTTGACGCGGGCCTGACTTTGCGCTTGATAGTTCGCAATCATTCAGGCAATTCCGCGTCGTCGAAAGGCTCTTCGGCCA
The DNA here is from genome assembly GCF_979253365.1 of Pseudomonas sp. AC016. Taxonomy (NCBI): domain Bacteria; kingdom Pseudomonadati; phylum Pseudomonadota; class Gammaproteobacteria; order Pseudomonadales; family Pseudomonadaceae; genus Pseudomonas; species Pseudomonas sp. AC016. The sequence goes on along the minus strand of NZ_CEEDCC010000001.1, from coordinate 2,501,852 downwards.
GTTCACCATCGCGCTCCAGCAACACCTGAACCTTCTGCTCGGCAGCGGTCAGAGCGCTCTGACAGTCGCGCGTCAAACGCACGCCCTGTTCGAAGGCGGTGAGAGAGTCTTCCAGTGACAACTCGCCATTCTCCAGTCGCTCTACCAGCGTTTGCAGATCAGCGAGAGACTGTTCGAAATCCAGTGCAGCTTTCTTGCGGGCCATGAGGGCATTTCCGGTAGAGATTAAACCGGGCGACACTAGCAGAGCGACGCCCGTGGAGCAAATTGTGGCCTCGGATCAACGGAGCCCCAACCGCTTGTCCAGCGACATGACACCGGCGCCGCGACCAATGAGAAACAACAGTAATCCAGCCCATGACAGATGGGTAGGCCACGCGTCCGGGTACACGAAGATCTGGATGACTGCGGTCATGGTCAGCAGTGCAATGGCTGATAGCCGGGTAAAGAGCCCCGCGATCAATAACATCGGAAATAGATGTTCAGCATAGGTGGCCAGGTGGGCGGCCAGCTCAGGACTGATCAACGGCACGTGGTACTCGTTTCGAAAGAGATCGTAAGTGCTCGGGGTGATATCCAGAAAGCCCTCGACCTTGGTGCGCCCTGACAGCAGAAAAAGCACTGCGACAGCAAGTCGAATCACCAGCGACAGAAACGAGTCGCTGATATGCGTCTGTAAATAACAGACAAGGTGATTCCAGCGAGCGCGGACGCCTTCATGCGCGGTGTGTAATGTGTTCATGGAAATCTCCTGCAGGCGGGTCGGGTGGGGAAATGAACACATCGGCATTCAATAACTGAAACAACAGTTCGTTTGGGTCCATATCCGGCAGTGCGTCGGATGCCAGCTTCATGGCCTGGCCGAAGGGCAGATCGGCAGCGCAGGCATTCAGAAACGTGTAACCCGCCAGACTGAGCTGCTGCCAGACGACCTGCCCGGCTTTACGTGTGAACAGTGCGCCTTCGCTGCGCCATTGGAGATCGTCGGGAATGTCGAGGTGCTCCCGGTTGCAACGCCAGAGGGTGTACGCCGGTTGTTCGTCGAACCATCGCCAGCCTGCTGCAGGCCCAGGTTTTAAACGCAACTCCTGCAATTGCTTAGGTGTCAGGTCGCTCAGTGTCGAGAGGTCCAGGGATTTGATATCGGGGGCACAATGAATGTCGATCCAGAGGCGGTCCAGCCGAGCCACGTTACCCAAGTAAGGTAGTTGTCGGGCATGCTCGAAACTATCCAGGAAGTCAGGGAAGTCGATTCCGTAGAACAGCAGCCTTGCGTCAACAGGCGGCGATTCGAGGGTATGAGCCAGCGCGGCTGCACGTAACCAATCATTTCCCACCAGACGTTCGACTGTCGGAAAGTTGGCAATCAACGCATCGCTGACGCCCTTCATCACTGTGTTGCGATACACCCTGAAACCGGGCTGCTGAATTAGGTGACTCAGGCTGGAAGGCGCCTGCCCCTTCAGTGCGTGAGCAAAGTCATCCTGAAAGTCGGCGAGCAGGCTAGTCATGCTATGGCTGCCTCTCGTTGGCCTTGTAGCAGTGTTTGCGCACGGTCGCGCTCTTGAAGCAGTTCTTCGAATGCCGGAATCCTGTCGTCCCGCTCGATAAGCGTGGGGCGTGAGCCGATTCGCTCGATCAGTCGCTGATAGAGCGCCCAGACGCTTTCGGCGATGGGCATGTCGTGGGAGTCGATCAGCAATGAAGAGCTGCCGGGATCATTCGTATGCCCGGCCAGATGAATCTCTGTGATCAACTGCGCAGGGATGGCATCAAGGTAGGCATTGGCACTGAAGCCAAGGTTATGGGCGCTGATGTGGACGTTGTTGACGTCGAGCAACAGTTGGCAGTCCGTCTTTTTGCTCAGCTCGACGAGAAAGTCGATTTCTGTCCACTCATGTCCTTCGAGTGTCAGGTAATGGGTCGGGTTTTCGATGGCGATGCATCGTCCCAGCGCTTCCTGTGTGCAATGGATATTGCTGGCGATGCGCTCCAGGGCTTCGCTGGTTCGGGGAAAAGGCAGCAAGTCCGGATGATATTGGTCGCGCCATGCCGACCAGGCCAGGTGTTCGGAAACCAGCGCGGGTTGAACCCGGTCGATCAACGTCTTCAGACGTTTCAGATGCAGGTCATCGGGTCTGCAGTCAGCCGCCAGTGATAACGAGACGCCGTGCAGTGACATGGGATGACTGCTTGCGATTGCCTCCAGCCAGAACAGGCGAGGGCCACCACCGATCATGTAATTCTCTGGATGTACCTCAAACCACAAGCCTTTGGCCTCGCATTCAAGGGCCTGTGCATAATGGTCGGCCTTGAGACCCAGACCTGCTTCCATCCTGAGCGTGTTATTCATGATCGGTGCGCCCCGTTGACTGGCCGTTACTTGGCTTGCAGCGAACCCATGCCGTTCGGCGTCTTGATTGAGGTGCAGGTTCCAGCAGGTACGTTTTTCCAGGCATTGCTCTGATAGTCGGTCTTGGACGTGCCTGCGCAACTGGTCCCAGCGCCTGCCTTGCAATCGTTCTTGCCAGCCATTGCAACGCCGTAGCATTTTTCCATGGCGACAGCAGCAGGCTGTTCGGCAGCCATTGCACCGGCAGCGAACGAGGACAGAGCAACAGCGATTGCGGCGAGTTTGAGGTTGTTCATGATGTTTCTCCGAGATCAGGTGGCCGCGACGTGGGAGCCGTGATTGGCTTGTCTGCGATCCGAAAGGTAATTCGCCGGTTATCGAGGATGGGTTACAGCGACCTGAAAATATTTTTCGAATAATTTTTCAGCGCCTTCATCTGCCTGATTTTTAAATCGGTTGCGCAGACCTCGGATTCGGCTTTCACTGGCGTAGCTTTGTCGGGTCAAGGCTCGGCGGCAGCGGTAGCAAAAATAATTTCCGGTGGTGTAACCAGGGCGAGCGATGGACCGAACTACACATGACAAGATGCTGAAAGACCGTGAAGTTCATCTTCAGGCCCTTTTGTTGGCGGGGCTCAAGGGTGATGAAACGGCTTACCGGTCTTTCCTCTCGGAATTGAGCAATCACCTGCGAGGCTTTCTCCGGGCGCGTCTTCAGCGTCAGCCAGAGCAGATTGAAGACGTTCTGCAAGAGGTTTTACTGGCGGTGCACAATGGGCGTCAGACGTACCAGACCGACCAACCGCTTACGGCATGGGTATTTGCGATTGCCCGCTACAAAGTCAGCGACTTCTTTCGCCAGCGTAGCCGGGGCGATGGGCTTAACGATTCACTTGACGATGCAGTCGAGCTGTTCGCCGAGCCGCATCTGGAGCCCGCTCAGGCCAGTCGCGATCTTGACAAGCTGCTCAACGAATTGCCGGATCGCCAGCGGCTGCCGATCCGGCATGTAAAACTTGAGGGATTGTCGGTTACCGATACAGCCAGAATCACCGGTTTTTCTGAATCAGCCGTAAAGGTTGGCATACACCGCGGGCTCAAGGCGTTGGCGGCGATGATTGGAGGTAAACGATGAAAACTGATGATTTGATATCGATGCTGGCGACGAATGTCTTGCCGGTCGACCCTCACGTGATTGCCAGGCGCATCGGCACTTCCGTACTGATCGGCTCGTTGAGTGCTTCCCTTTTGGTGGTCATGCTGCTGGGAATTCGTCACGACATCGCTCAGGTCTCCGTAACGCCGCTTTTCTGGGCCAAGGTGGCACTGCCGCTGTGTCTGACGGTCGGTGCATGGTTGATGGTGACGCGCCTGGCCCGGCCTGGCATGACCAGTGGTGCTGGCCGCTACTGGGTCGCCGCGACGCTGGCTGTGGTGTGGCTTGCAGGTTTGCTGGCGCTGATTACTGCTGCGCCCGACGCGCGTATGGACATGGTATTCGGCAGAACCTGGCGGGTCTGTGCATTGAATATCACGATGCTTTCCATTCCGGGATTCGTTGCTGTTTTCTGGGCGCTGCGCGGCCTTGCACCGACCCGTCCGACGTTGGCGGGCAGTTGCGGTGGTTTACTGGCTGGTGCGACGGCCACCATCGCTTATTGCCTGCACTGCCCCGAGATGGGGGTTCCGTTCTGGGGCATCTGGTACGTTATGGGTATGCTTGTACCCACGCTTGTGGGCGCTTCCCTTGGGCGTCGTTTACTACGCTGGTAGAACTTATGACAAGTACAAGGCCGCGGCGAAACCTGACCGCAGGTCGGCGATCAGGTCGTCCGGGCTTTCCAGACCGATTTGCAGGCGCAGCATCGGGCCGTCACCGCGATCGGGGCCATGTTGTTCAATCTCGGTGATGAGGCTTTCGAAACCGCCCCACGAATAACCGATCCCGAACAGCTTAAGGGCACCGACGAAACGGTCGAGCACCTGACGATCGGTCGTCTTGAATTCGAAACTGAGCAAACCATTGCAGCCATGGAAATCCCGCTTCCAGATGGCATGGCCCGGATCGCTCTCCAGTGCCGGGTACAGCACCCGCGCCACCTGCGGTTGCTCCAGCAGCCACTGCGCAACCTGCAGGGCATGACGCTCATGCATGGCCATACGTGCCGCCAGACTGCGCGCGCCGCGCAGCACCAGATACGCATCGTCCGGGCTGACCGTATTGCCAACAGCGGTATTCATGGTCCTGAGGGTTTTCCAATGGGCTTCGGTAACGCTGACACTGCCCATCATCACGTCAGAATGCCCGGCCACGTACTTGGTCAGCGCCATCAGGGAGATGTCCGCACCCAATTCCAGCGGCTTGAACAACACACCCGAGCCCCACGAGTTATCCACAGCCAGCAACAGATTTTTCGCTTTGCACAGCCGCGAGAGCGCAGGCAGGTCACACATGTCGAAGGTCAGCGAACCGGGCACTTCGGCGTAGATCATGCGCGTGTTGGGCTTGATCAGGGATTCGATATCGCTGCCATTCGCAGCGTAGTAATCGAACTGGATATCGAACGCTTTCAGCATCGTGTTGGCCAGACGCCGCACCGGCCCGTAGACCGACTCGGTCATCAGCACATGATCGCCGGGACGCAAAAACGATTGAAACATCTGTGCCACCGCGGCCAGCCCGGTGGGATAAAGGCAGGTGCCGTGGGCGTTCTCCAGTTCGCTGATCAGGTCCTGCAGCGCAAACGCCGTCGGGTTGCCGTTGGCGCCATACGTCAGCGAACGCTCAGGCCCGGCCGTCCGCACTTCCGCTTCGCGCAGGGCCGCGAGGCTGTCGAACAGGACCGTACTGATTCGCACGACCGGCGGATTGACCGACAACCCCGGACCGCTGCCTGCACTGCGGCCGCGTTGCGACAGGGCGGTGTGGGCGCGAGGGTCTTTGTCGTGCGGCATTTTGGGGCTCCGGGTGCGTGAAAGTTGCAAGCAAGGACGTACTCAATTGACTTGATTCCATGGCTGCCAGCTATTCGCGAAGGCTATCAGAGGAATACGCCATGATGGGGTTGGTTCTGCATCGAGTCTGAAACATACTGTCTTGAGCTATTGGAATCACCCGTTTCATGCAAGCAAGTTTGCTACGCGCCAAGGATGAGGCACCCACTATGGCCCAGTTTTTCCCTTCTCGAACTACCTGCCGTTTCGATACCCCAGGTGAGCGTCGTCTTGCCGAGCGCCTTGAAAAGAAGCTTGAGGATGACTGGCTGTGCTGGTTCAACATACCGGTCGGCCCCAAAGCTCTGCAGCCAGACTTTGTGCTCATGCACCCGCGCCGCGGACTGCTGGTACTGGAGGTAAAGGACTGGAAGCTGGAAACCATTCAGCGAATGGATCGTGAACTTGCCTGGATTCATGTACATGGCGGCTTGAAGAAGCAGAAGAACCCGCTGTTGCAGGCGCGCGGTTACACCCTTGAAGTCGTGAATCTGCTGCAGAAGGATGCGGCCTTGCAGCAGGGGAAGGACTCGCCACGTGCGGGTAATCTCCTGATGCCCTACGGGTGGGGCGTTGTCCTGACCAACATAACCCGCAAGCAGTTTGAAAGTACTGACCTTGGCGAAGTCCTCGACCCGAACAGAATCGTTTTCCAGGATGAAATGGTCGAGTCGGTAGACGAGGAGGTGTTTCAACAGCGGTTGTGGAATATGTTTTTTCACGTGTTTGCCTGCCAGCTGACACTGCCACAGATAGACCGCGTGCGTTATCACCTGTTTCCTGATGTTCGAGTCAATGCCGAGCCAGGACAATTCGGACTGTTCGCCGCTCAGGCCGCACCCATACCGACCCTGATCAAAGTGATGGACTTACAGCAGGAGCAATTGGCGCGCTCGATGGGTGACGGGCATCGCGTGATTCACGGTGCGGCTGGCAGCGGCAAAACGATGATTCTGGGTTATCGCTGCGCCTACCTGGCTCAGGCTTATGAAAAACCGGTTCTGGTACTTTGCTACAACAAGTCATTGGCGGGTCGCTTGCAGCAAGTGCTTGCCGAGCGCGGCCTTGGTGAAAAAGTTGTCGTGCGCAACTTCCATGGCTGGTGCCGGGACATGCTCGTGGCGTTCAATGTTGAATTGCCTGCTCAGGGGCTGTCCAGTGGTGAGTTCATGGCGGCTATGGTGCAGAACGTCATTGAGGGTGTGGATCGTCAGCAGATTCCTCGTGCCCAGTACTCTGCCGTGTTGATAGACGAGGGGCATGATTTTCAACCCGAGTGGTTCAAGCTGGTGGTCCAGATGATTGACCCCGATAGCAATTCCCTACTGGTTCTGTACGACGATGCGCAATCGATCTATCGCAGGAAATCCAGCAGCAAAGCTCTGGATTTCAGCTTTGCCAGTGTTGGGATTCAGGCCCAGGGACGCACCACTATCCTGCGACTCAATTATCGCAATACCGTCGAGGTGCTTTCCGTTGCGCGCGCTTTCGCTCTGGAGCTTCTGGTCGCTCGAGATGCGGTTGAAGATGGCGTGCCGGTCGTGGCACCGGAAAGTGCCGGGAGGCGAGGTCCGTATCCAGAGCTCATTCGCTGCGAGTCCGACTGGCATGAACTCGACTGCATGGTCGGGCGGCTTCGGGATGAGCAGGCGCGAGGACGCGGTTTCGACGACATGGCAATCATCTATCGCAGCAATGCACAGGCTGAGCGTATCGAGAAGGCGCTGGCAAAGGCCGACATTCCTTTTGCGTCAGGGTTATCCATCAAAGGGCGAGGTTCGCTTTACGGCAGCGGCTCAACTGTCAAGATCGTCAGTATGCATTCCAGCAAAGGGCTGGAATTCGGTTTCGTGTTCATCCCGGGGCTGGGGGAAATGCCGCGCAAGCATGAAGATGAAGTCGATGAAGCACGGCTTCTGTACGTCGCCATGACACGTGCAATCGACAAGCTGGTGATGACGTATCGCGAGCACTCAGCGTTCACGTTGAAAATCCGGGACTGCATTGTCGGCGTCCGGCAACAGTTGCAGGACAGCGATAATCACATGGCCGCTGGCTGAACCCGCGGCCTTGCGTATCACTCGAATCACGCATCCTGGTCTTTGCTTGTAGTCAGGAGAGCTTGTCGTGCCTTGTCTGCGTCGCGTACGGCATCACGGTCGTCAAATATATCGAGATGAACCAGCCGGGAAGTAATCGCGCCCGGGGTGCGATGTACTTTCTCTGCGATCTGGGCGCATGTCAGGCGTTCTTGATGCCATAGCGCCACCAACTGTTGGTCGTCTTCGGTTTCCCAACGCTTGCCCGCCTGTGCCGGTTTATCCGTGGCCGGTTCATTCTTGCCTTGGGGAATGCTTTCGATGCGCTCCCAGCCGGTATCGCCCTGGTTAACCAGTCGTGACCACAATGTCCCGTCATCACACAGCGCAAAAAGCTGGATGTCCTGAGCGGTGCCGCGTTGAGTGGGAAGGGGTACATCGACCTGTACGGCCTGAATCTGGATTGGCTTTCGCATTGCGCCTCCTGCGCGGTTGTGGTGACTGGCGCTGCGGTATTCCTTCATCCCTCAGCGCAACAAAAATGAGCGATCAAGAGTAGCCGTCCTGCGTAACGTTCGTTGGGTAAAACTCCTGCAGTCTGGCCAGAGACAATTGCTTGTGAGATAGCGCATCAGTTTGTCAAACGAACTGGATCATCGCGATGCTTTCGTTGAGGTGATCGCTCTCTCGAGAAAAAGGGGGGTGTCCTCCATTGATCTGTGCGCACCTCCACCGGCGGTGGGACAGGTCAGGGTTTTAAACGCTTGCACGTGCGACCCACAACATCAGACCTGAACCCGCCACCATGACTCAAGCGTTACTTGTCCAGATCAGACGCCTGATGCCGCTCTGGAACCTGCTCCGATTCCTCGCCCCAGGTGCGATTCACCTTCTTGCCGCGTATCACGGCAGGCCGCGCTGCGATCTCTTCGGTCCAGCGGGTCAGGTTCGGGTATTCGTGCACCGATAGAAACTCTGCCGCCGAATACACCTTGTTCTGCACCAGCGCGCCGTACCACGGCCAGACCGCGATGTCGGCGATGGTGTAAGTGTCGCCTCCCAGATAACGGCTTTCTCCAAGACGACGGTTCAGCACATCCAGCTGACGCTTGGCTTCCATCGCGAAACGGTTGATCGGGTATTCCAGCTTCTCAGGCGCGTAGGCATAGAAATGCCCGAAACCGCCGCCCAGATAAGGCGCTGCGCCCATCTGCCAGAACAGCCAGTTCAATGTTTCGGTCCGCCCGGCCGGATCGGCGGGCAGGAAACTGGAAAACTTTTCCGCGAGGTACAGCAGAATCGATCCCGATTCGAACACACGCACCGGCGTGTCGTGACTGCGATCCACCAGCGCCGGGATCTTCGAATTCGGATTGACCCCGACGAACCCACTGGAGAACTGATCGCCCTCGGAGATTTTGATCAGCCACGCATCGTATTCCGCGCCGCTGTGTCCCAGTTCCAGCAATTCCTCCAGCATGATCGTGACCTTGACGCCGTTCGGCGTGGCCAGCGAATAAAGCTGCAGCGGGTGCTTGCCGACCGGCAGTTCTTTTTCGTGCGTAGGGCCGGCGGTGGGACGATTGATACTGGCGAAGGTGCCGCCTGACGCGGCTTCGTGCTGCCAGACCTTGGGCGGGGTGTAGGGTGTGTCAGTCATACGGAAGGCCTCAGTGAGTGGGTGAGGGGGAATCGTTGAACGCTGAAGGTATGAGTTGAAAATCATGTCAGGCGTTCGATTGCAGATTTTTCAGTCTGCAACGGCGAGCTGTTGTGCAGCAGATTGCTGCACAACTCGCGGACATCGTAGTTTTATTTTATTTATGAGTGGTCTCGAATACAGGCTGTTGTCGTTTTAATGACGTCAAATAAATGATGCCATTATGATGGCCTTTCTGTATCCTCGCCGCGCCCTTCTGCGCGACGCCACTGCCCGCTATTACAGTCAGGTTCTACCACGCACGGAAGCTTGTCCAATACGCTGTTAAAGGAATGAACTGTGATCCCTGTTCTGCGCAAGACCCTGCTCGCCCTCTCGGTGGCCGCCTACGCGATGCCCGCATTCGCCGAAACCGTTCAACTGACCAATGCCGGCTTCAAAAGCCAGGGCCAGACTCACACTGGCAACCTCGACATGGGCGGAAGTTATAGCGGGAGCGGTTTGCAGACTATCGTCGGTCTCAACGGTTCGAGGGTCGACAAGGATCTGATTCTCAATGCCGCCATCACCAGCAGCGGCGGAGAAGTGGTGAAAGGTGTCAGCGTAGAGGGCGGCAAGATCGTCGGCACCTTCTTCAATCGTGGCCAGATCGATGTCTCCGGCAAGGGCGCGACGGGTGTTGACCTGACCACCAGCAGCTCGGGGGCTTTTGCAGATCTGGGCTATTTCAACAACCAGGGCACCATTGTCGCTACAGGTGAAAACGCTGAAGGCGTGCGGATCGACGGCGCCAGCTTCACCGGCAACACCACGCACCTGACCAACGACGGGACTATACGCGGGCAGGGTACTGCTATCGCCATCGGTAATACTCGTTTCAATTTGCCGGGCGCTCAGCCGTGGTTCCTTGAAAGAGGCGACTTCAATATCTTCAACAATGGCTCGATCATTTCTGCCGACAAGGCCATTGATGCCTCAGCAAGCAATCGCCCGGTCGAACTGATCCTGCGCAAGGGCAGTGTCATTGTCGGCAACCTGATAGACCTGAGTAATATTGAACTGGAAGGTGACACGTCCTTCACGGCGACCAATACCAGCACTGACGGCTATAACATCCGTCTGAAAAAGGATGGTTTGATCCTTGTTGGCGATACGGGCAGCCCGGCGACCATCTTTACGCTGGAAGCTCCGCACACCAGCATCAATGGCGGCATTTACGTCGCAGGCAACGCTGCGCTGGCCCTGAATCTCAGCAGCGCCACCAACGTGAATACGGCCGTCCTGAGAGTCACCGACGCCGCCCAGTTCGAACCTGGTGCCCAGATCAGGCTGGCCGCCAAGGGTGAGGATTTCAGCGCCACAGGCACTACCTACAAACTGCTCGAAGCAGGCCGAATTGATCTGCTTGACAAAGAGGGTGTGAAAGTCGACCCGAACGGCAAGCTTGATGTCGTCAGCACATCGGCGCTGCTCAACGTCGACAGTTACACCGTCAGCGGTACTCAAGTGGTTGCGGTGGTGACGGCCAAAGGCAAGGAACAGGTTGCCCAGATCGTCACCGATAACGGCGGCTCTACCAATAGCCAGAAAACGCTGGTCAACCTCGTTGATGACAGCATCATCGGCAAAATGAACGATAGCGATCCGTTCAAGCAAGCCTTGCTGAACGCTGATGAAGCTCAGGTTGCCAAGCTGGCTTCGCAACTGACACCGGAAATCAACGGCGGCGCAACCCGTGCCGCGACCACCAGCCAGAGCCTGATCAGTGGCGTCACCGGCAGCCGCACCAGCTCGATACGCGGCGCGTCGTCGGGCGAAGGATTCAAGGAAGCGGGCGTATGGGTCCAGTCGCTTTACAGCGACGCCACTCAAGGCCAGCGTGACGGCGTGGCGGGCTACAACGCCTATAGCCACGGCGTTGCAGTCGGCGCTGACGGCAAGTTGAACGAGAACCTGACCGTGGGTCTGGCGTACAGCTTCATCAATACCGACGTGAATGGCAAAAACGGCAACAAGACCGAAGTCGACAGCCATGCATTCACCCTGTACAGCGGTTTCGAGCTGGGCAACTACTTTGTCGATTCCAGCCTGACCTACGGCCTCAACGACAACCAGGGCAAACGCAGCGTTGCCGGTACGCGTGCCAAATCGGACTATGACAGCGACCTGTTGGGCCTGAATCTGGTGGGCGGCTACACCTACCACGTCACCCCGCAAACGCTGATCGAGCCACGATTGGCTGCGCGTTACAGCCAGGTGAACATCGACGGCTATCGCGAGAAAAACTCGTCGGCCGCGTTGAAGGTCGAAGACCAGCGCTATGAAGCCATCGAGCTGGGCGCGGGTGTACGCGTGGCGGGCAGCTTCGTTCTCGGCGCGGGCACGCTGGAACCGCAAGCCAAACTGATGGCGTATCACGATTTCGCCGCCGACGAGGCCAAGAGCACATCGACCTTCCTGCTCGGCAGCACACCGTTCGTGACCAGCGGTGCCAAGGCGGTACGCGACAGCTACGAAGCAGGCGTGGGTGCGGACTACAAGCTGGGGGCGATCACCCTTGGCCTGAACTACGACTACATCGGCAAGTCGGATTTCGATGCCGATGTGTTCTCGGCAAAAGTGCGTTACGACTTCTGATGACGAACTCCCGTCCCGGCCCTTATCGCTGGGGCGTTTTCTTTCAGGCTTTGATGGCGCTGCTGATCGGCGCCCTCATCGCAGGCTGCCAATCGCCGCGTCAGGCATTGCAACAACTGGCTGACGAGCATGGTCGGCAACTGCAAATCCTGCCCGGCCAGCCGTTCGGGCTGGCTGCGCTGCTGCCGAACCATGTCCCGCCTGCGGGCCGTCTGCGCGTTTACCTTGAAGGCGACGGTCATGCCTGGGCCAGCGCGACCCAACCCAGCCTCGACCCCAGCCCCCGAAATTTGCTGGTGCCGCGCCTGGCTATCGACGACCCGACACCCAACGCCTACCTCGCACGACCTTGCCAGTTCGTCACCTCGCCTGGCTGCAAGACAGCGCTCTGGACAGATCGACGTTTCTCGCAGGAAGTTGTCAGCAGCCTCAGTCAGGCACTCGACCTTCTGAAACAGCGTTACGGCAACCCGTCGTTCGAACTGGTCGGCTACTCCGGCGGGGCTGCTTTGGCGCTGCTGCTGGCTGCTCAGCGTGATGACGTGACCCAAGTCCAGACGCTCGCAGGCAACCTCAGCCCGCGCCTATGGGCACACACCCAACACCTGACACCCCTTGCAGGCTCACTCGATCCACTGGACTACCCGCGTCGGTTGGCGGGCATCCCTCAACGGCATTTCTCAGGGGCTCTGGATGAAGTCGTTCCGACTGCGCTGGCGCAGGCGTATCGCGAGCGGTTGCGCAGCGGTGTGTGCAATCGGGTGGTGGTGATTGAGGGCGTGAGTCATGAAGCCGGATGGGACAGGGTCTGGAGGCTTTGGAGAGATCGGGGGCTGGACCGGTCTGGTGAGTGTGCGGATTAGCGGCTGACGTCCGGCGGCCTTCAGTGGGCGCTGGCGTCAACTTGCGCACCTGAAGCCATCAGATGGTTGCCTAGCGCGTAGACGGTGCAAGCGGGTCGATCGCCAATAACATTCTTTTGACAGTATTCCATCGCCCTGGCAGCGGCATCGTCTTGAGTTCGTTCACCCTTACTCCAGCCCCAGACACCTTTGCCATTGGTTGCGAACGCTTTCTCGTACGACTGGTTTTGCGCATATGCACGCAAGGCGTCCTTTGCTGCAGCACTCAGTTCTGCGGGTGCGGGAAGATCGGTTGCAGGCAGTGCCACGATTTCCTGAGATGCAAGCTGCTGTTTGTTCAGAAAGTCGGCAACGGTATTCCACCACGTTTGTTCAGGCGCCCATTCTATAAAGACATGACCGTTTTTCTCGAATGCCGGAGCCTCCTGAAACTCACCAATGCCTCCGGCAGAGAGATAGGTATCAAACATCTCTCTGCTCAGCGGCATAGGAAATACCTCGTCATTGACGGCGTAAAGCCAGAGCGCCGGCACATGTGACCGCCTGCCAAAGCTTGCGATGGATGCTAACAAGTGCTCTTTGTCGCAAACCCCTCCTGACTTGATTGCGCCACGACCGCCATCGAAGTTGATGATCGCTTGCACGCCCGGAGGATTGTCGGCACCGGCAGCCAATACCGCGAAGCCTCCGGCAGATTGCCCCATCATGATGGCTTCATCAGGCGAGGCCCACGATTCAAGCCGGATGGCGCTCAGAGCGGCGATGAGATCGTCGGCTGCAATTTTACCGGCCCTCGCATGATGGGGGTGCTCGCAGGTTCCAACCTGGTGCTGGTAATCGGTGACGCCTGAAGAGTTTCCATACCCTTGGCGCATGACCACAACTGACGCGTAACCATGGCGAGCAAAGGCTATCGCCGCGGATGAAAATCGGTTGGGGCTGATAGCGCGATCAATCTGATTGCCATCGGTGCCATGGGTGATCAACGCAACCGGCCAGCGTCCGGGCCTGTCGGGGCGTGTGACAAATGCATCCAGCGTCGCCGTCTGTCCGTCAGGCAGATTGACGTTCAGGACAAGAGGCTCTCTGACAAGACCGTCAATCTGGTCGTTGACCTCAGACGTTTGTGTCCAGCCGATGGTTGTCCAGGCAAGCAGAAAGGGCAGCAGTATCCAGGCGAAAGATGATTGTTTGAACGCCATTTGATGAGCCTCTTGAGTGCTTTCAGAAAGTGGCTTTTTATTAAGGTCAGGGCCTTGTTCAAGCTGACAGGCGTTGTGTGTGATTTGAACCAGCTTTTTCGGCAAAAGAACTATCAGGCAGACGCGCTACGTTCAAGCATGCAGTGGCTTGGACCGAGGATCTGCGCTGCATATGCTCCATAAACCTGTCGATTGCCTGCAGGTCACTCAAATTTATGTTCAGGTGGATAGCATGTTGCACCGCTACGAAGGCATAAGCGTCTGCAACCGTGAAGTGATGGCCCATCAACCAGTCCCCTCTGCAAAGCTGTTCATCCAGCCACTCATACGGCCCGCGTAGCCATTGGCGATAGTAGGCCGCAGTCGTCGTGTCGATACGCGGGTTCAACAGGAAGCTGTTGGCTTTATGCATCTCGGTCGCAATGAAGTTCAAGGTTTCCAGCAAACGAATACGTTCAAGCGTTCCATGCATTGGCGCGAGTTCAAGGCAGGGTGTCTGGTCGGCAATACAGGTCAGGATGACCGCCAACTCGCTGATTCGCTCGCCGTCTTGCAACTCCAGCAGCGGGACATAGCCCTTGGGATTGATCTCATGAAAGTCGGTACCGTCCAGCAACGACTGATTGCGAAGGTCGACCTCAGCCAGCCTGAACGCAAGCCCCGTTTCGTGCAGCGCGATCTGCGCCGCCAGCGAGTAGGTTCCGGGTGAGTAATAAAGCGTCATCATCAGTCGTTAGCCGCCCTTTTCAGTACCTTGCGCCGGAATTTTCCTGCTGGGTTATCTGAGCATGGCGGGGTGTCAGTTTCTGGCACCAGGGTTTGGGTTGAGAAGATATGTGGCGCTTAATGAGGACGATGACGCCGTGCTGAAGCGTACGATTTCGGTGGGTGGGGCTGGCTTTCGGCAGACATTAAAAAGCCGGCTTGTGGCCGGCTTCTCGTGGGCAATTTTGGTCTATTTTTGGTAAACCGCAATCGCCTGCAAAAGGTGCATTCGCAAGGAATGCGGATAAGAGAGCAGGGCAGATGCGTCATCTGCCGTGCTGTGGCATCGCCGCGGGGCGGGGATGCTTTGGATGGCGGACAGCATACTGATATTTGCCGCCCATGCCCAGCCTTGATGTGCCATCACGCCTTTGTCAGAACAGCAACATCGCGTTGCGGCGGCTGTTGAGGGTGGACCACCAGAAGATCCAGCCCAGGATGCGGATGCGTTCGTCTTCGATGTCTTCGGCGCTGAAGATTTCGTCGGGGTATTCGGCGTCGTTGTGGCTGCGCAGGCGCAGGCCTCCGTTGGGCAGGCGATAGAGGTAGCGCACGCGCAGGATGCCGCCGTGTTCGATAGCGTAGATTTCGCCGTCGATAACCTGCGTCAGTTCGCGGTCCACCCCCAGAATCGAGCCATCCTGGATCTTGTCGGCCATGCTGTTGCCGACCATGGCGACGCACAGACAGTTTCTGGGGTCGATGCCCATGGTTTGCAGGACCTGCAGCGGCAGGCGGATTTTTTGTCCGGGGGCTTCGGCCAGGACGGTTTTGCTGACGCCATGGGTGGATTCGATTTCCTTGAAGATCTGAATTTCCACGTCTCCACGCAACATGTTTCTTCCTTGATCCTGATGGACGATCAGTCGAGTGTCGCCGCCGTTGTTTTCATTAGCGGAGTCGGACGGGTGTTTGGGGCCTTCGCCGGTGCGCAGCCAGCGGGCGTTAACGGTTAATAATTCAGCCACCTCGTCAATACGCGCCATGGGGACGCCGCGCTTGAACCAGTTATTGACGTGTTGCGGGGTGATCTTGCGGTTGGCAGCAAAATCAGTCGCAGTGAGGTGGCACTCTTTGAGAAGGATGCGGAGTCGATCGCCTGATGTATTCATGGGGCCGAGTTTACTGGCGCGATCAGGGCGTTTAAATGAACGAGGTGTTGATGTCGGCGTTGTCGCTGGGGGTGTGCGGCTAGAGGTATTACAGACGGGACGTTTGTTGTGTAGGCATGTTCCGTAATCGCCGAATTTTGGATAAACGCTGAGGGATTTGCTCAGGCCGGGTGTGCGGGCGTTGACGGGATGTTTATTGCGAGAGAGCGATTAAACGCATTTTTAAACGCGGGTTTTGAAAAAAATCGCAGCAGAGGGGGCGTTGCGCGGGGAGGGTGTTACGGACATCTATGCCAAGACACCCGCAACGCAGGTGTCTCGACCTAGCAAACCGTCAATCAGCCTTTGAAGGCTGCAACCGATTTGGTGATTTCAGCACGGGCGGCTTCTGCGTCGCCCCAGCCTTCGATCTTGACCCATTTGCCTTTTTCGAGATCCTTGTAGTTCTCGAAGAAGTGCTTGATCTGCTCAAGCAGCAGGGCTGGCAGGTCGGTGTACTCTTTGACGTCGACGTACAGCTGGGACAGCTTGTCGTGCGGGACTGCGATGACTTTGGCATCGCCGCCGCCGTCGTCGGTCATGTGCAGGATGCCGACCGGGCGTGCGCGAATGACCGAACCCGGGGAAACCGGGTATGGGGTCACGACCAGCACGTCGAGGGGGTCGCCGTCATCCGCCAGGGTGTTGGGGATGAAGCCGTAGTTGGCTGGGTAGAACATTGGGGTGGCCATGAAACGATCAACGAACAGGCAATCGGTGTCTTTGTCGATTTCGTACTTGATCGGCGCGTGGTTGGCCGGGATTTCGATCGCGACGTAGATGTCGTTCGGCAGGTCTTTACCCGCCGGAATCTTGCTGTAGCTCATTGGGCTTTGCCCCCGTAGTTGACCAGACAGATTTTGGCGCGAACCGCCAAAAAGTGGTCCGGATTATAGGCATATTCTGTTTTGGTTGCCACGCGCGGGGTTGGCGGTTTCAGTCGGTGTCCTTGTAAGCCGGGTCCTGATCCTGCAAAGCCTTCAGCCGGGCGAGGGTGTCCTGGCGGTAGAAGGCTTTGAGTTGGTCGTAGACAGCGGGATAGCTGGCGTGCAACAGGTCGGGGGCGCTGAAAAAGTATTCGCTGGTGACGGCGAAAAATTCGGCGGCGTCCTGAGCGGCGTACGGGTCGATGGTGGTTTCGGCGTCTGGGTTCAGGTCGAGCTGACGGTTGAGGTCGTCGAAGGCACTCTGCATGATGCTGGCCCACTCGGTAACGCGCATATCGCTGTGCAGCGGTGGCAGACCGTTGGCGTCGCCGTTGAGCATGTCCAGTTTGTGTGCCAGCTCGTGGATCACCAGGTTGTAGCCGTCCCAGTCACCGCTCGACACCACGCCTGGCCAGGCCAGAATCACCGGGCCTTGCAGCCATGCCTCGCCGCTGTGTTCGCCGTCCCATTCGTGTTCGATGCCGCTGGCGTCGCGATGACGCTGCGGGCTGACGAAGTCGTCAGGGTAGAGCACGATCTCGTGAAAGCCCTGATACCAGTTCAGGTCGCCTAGATTCAGCAACGGCAGTTGCGCCTGTGCGGCCAGAAACAGCCGGTGCTCATCGTTCAGTTCAACGCCCGGTAGTGCGGTCAGGTGCTTGTCGTGCAGAAACAGCACGCAGGCATCGCGCAACTGCGCTTCCTGCTCGGCGCTCAGGCCGTCGAGGATCGGCAGGCGCTGGCGAACGGTTTGCCAAAGCTCAGTGGAAACCGGGTGCTTCGCCAGCGTGCGTTGCCTGCGCCAGTTGCTGAATGACCACATGGGTCAGCTGACGTCGACGGAGCGGCCTGTGCGGCTGCGCACGACGCCGATGATCATCGGCAGCAGGGAAAGCACGATGATTGCCAGGACCAGGAACGTCAGGTTCTGCTTGATGAACGGCACGTTGCCGAAGAAGAAGCCGAGCGTGACCAGACTGCCCACCCACAGCACCGAACCCAGCATGCTGAAACCGACGAAGCGCGGGTAGTGCATGCGGCCGACGCCCGCCACGAAGGGGGCGAAAGTGCGGATGATCGGCAGGAAGCGCGCCAGCGTGACGGTCTTGCCGCCATGACGCTCGTAGAACGCCTGGGTGCGCAGCAGGTAGTCGCGACGGAAAATTTTCGACCTGGGGTTGCTGAACAGTTTTTCACCCGCCGTGCGGCCGATGACGTAGTTCGTGCTGTCGCCCAGTATCGCTGCCAGCATCAACAGCCCGGCGAGCAGAACCGGGTCCATGCCGCCACCGGCTGCCACGGCGCCTGCGATGAACAGCAGGGAATCGCCCGGCAGGAACGGCATGATCACCAGACCGGTCTCGCAGAAGATCACCAGAAACAGAATCGCGTAGATCCACGTGCCGTAGTTGGTCACCAGCATGTCGAGGTAAACATCGAGATGCAGGATGAGGTCGAGCGGGTTGAATTCCATTGAAGCACCTGAGGCGAGAACCCTGAGCCGGGTCGCGTGCGGAAGAAACTACGTGTGCAGTACGCGCGGCATTATAGAAGGAGAATGCGGGCAGAGGGCCGCAAGCTTTCAACAGAGATGTTACAACTGTTGCGAGACAGGAGGTATGGGCGAGCAAAAGCGGAAAAATCCGGATTGCTCGCAAACAGAATCAACGGTCCGAGTTGATCGGCAGCACGTAGTTCTTGAACTGGGTGTCTTCCTTGAAGCCAATCGACTCGTAGACTTTTTGCGCCACGTCGTTGTTGCTGCTGGTCGACACGCGCATGCGCACGGCCTGGGTTTCCTTGGCCATTTTCTTGGCTTCTTTCATCAGGTGGTCGGCGACCAATTGTCTGCGGGCGTCTTCGGCGACGTAGATGTCGTTGAGAATCCAAACGCGCTTGAGCGACAGCGAGGAATAGCTGGGGTAGAGCTGGCAGAAGCCCAGCAGTCTGTTCTCGTCATCCTTCGCCAGTGCGAGATAAATCACTGACTCTTCGCGGCGCAGGCGCTTCTCCAGAAAGTCCCGCGACGAATCCGGGAATGGCAGCTCGCCGTAGAATTCACGGTATTTGACGAACAACGGGCAGAGCAGGTCCAGGTGTTCAAGCGTGGCTTTTATGATCCGCATGGTCGGGCCTCAACTTCACTATGGGCTAATGCAATGCGCCAGGATGGTCACAGCGATGCTGCCTGGCGGCTTTAGAAAGCGCAATCTAATGCGGGTCGTCCGGGCCCGCGAGCAGGAAATTGCCAGTGCGTCTGCTCAGGTTGTCGGCGGCCTCGTCGGATTCCACAGTCTTGAGCTCCGCTTCGTCCTTGAGTTTTACCCCCGACACCTGACGGCGGCAGGCCTCGCGCATCAGGTACAGCAGGCGATGGGCCGCCATCCCGTAGCTCAGGCCTTCCAGCCGGATGTTGGAGATGCAGTTGCGGTGCGCATCGTTGAGTCCGACTTTCGGCGCGTAGGTGAAATACAGGCCCAGGCTGTCAGGAGAACTGAGGCCAGGGCGTTCGCCGATCAGGATCACCACCATTTTTGCGCCAAGCAGCTCGCCGATCTCGTCGGCGACGGCGACGCGACCCTGTTCCACCATGATCACAGGCGACAGCGTCCAGCCTTCTGCTTCAGCCTGTTCTTCCAGGCGCACCAGAAAGGGCACCGCGTGGCGATGAACGGCCAGCGCCGACAGGCCGTCTGCCACCACTATCGCCAGATCGAGCCCGCCCGGATGAGCGGCTGCGTAGTCGCGCAACTGGCTGGCAGACTCATCGTTCAGGCGTCTTCCCAGATCCGGTCTTTGCAGATAACTGTCACGGTCGGCGGCGGCGCTGTGCAGTAACAAGGTTTCACGGCCTTTTTCAGCCAATTGAGCGCTGATGCCCGCATGATCGAACGCCAGATGCACCGCATCGCGTGCCTGGGCATGAGCCAATTGAAAGTCCAGTTGCGCGGATGTCGGCAGGCTGGTGCCGGTACGGCCCAGGGCGATACGGGCTGATGTCAGGCGACGCAGTTCCAGCCAGGGATTGGGCGGCGTGGCGTCCGGCTTGGCTTCAATGCTTTCCATTTCATTCACAGGCGGTTCCCTCATGCCAGATGCGCCAGGGCGTGACGGAAGGCGGGCGGCAGGCTGTCGCCGAAACGCACACGTCCGTCGGCCTGCGTGAAGATGCCCATTTTTTCCAGCCAGGCCTCGTATTCCGGAGCCGGACGCAGGCCCAGGCTTTGCCGGGCATAGAGCGCGTCGTGGAACGAGGTAGTCTGGTAGTTGAGCATGATGTCGTCGGAGCCGGGGATGCCCATGATGAAGTTGATCCCGGCGACGCCCAGCAGCGTGAGCAGCGTGTCCATGTCGTCCTGATCGGCTTCGGCATGGTTGGTGTAGCAGATGTCGCAGCCCATCGGCACGCCCAGCAATTTGCCGCAGAAGTGGTCTTCAAGGCCGGCGCGGATGATCTGTTTACCGTTGTACAGGTACTCCGGGCCG
Source organism: Pseudomonas sp. AC016 (assembly GCF_979253365.1). Taxonomy (NCBI): domain Bacteria; kingdom Pseudomonadati; phylum Pseudomonadota; class Gammaproteobacteria; order Pseudomonadales; family Pseudomonadaceae; genus Pseudomonas; species Pseudomonas sp. AC016. The sequence goes on along the minus strand of NZ_CEEDCC010000001.1, from coordinate 2,481,777 downwards.
ATAAAGCCGACCACAGTGTTGACCAAGAACGGATTGAAATGCCGTGCAACGGCGTAGGCGCGGGTCTCGCAGGTCTGTTGATCGACCCCATGGTGCGCGTTCGCCGACAGCGCGCTGCCTTGCCCGGTCTCGAAATACATCAGGTTCTGCCCGAGCGTGCCGCGGTTGAGGCTCAGTCCTGCGTCGTAACCTTCCTGCAGCAGGTTCAGGTTGATACCGAAGCTGGCGTTGGCAGCTTCGGTGCCGGTGATCGACTGGAACACCAGGTCCACCGGCACGCCGCGGTTGATCACTTCGATGGACGTCGTAACGTGGGTCAGCACGCAGGACTGGGTCGGAATCTCGTAGCGCTGGACGATGGCGTCGAGCATTTCCAGCAGCGCGATGATGGACGAGGTGCTGTCGGTGGCCGGGTTGATGCCAATCATGGCGTCGCCGTTACCGTACAGCAGGCCGTCCAGCACGCTGGCTGCGATGCCGGAGGGATCATCGGTCGGGTGGTTGGGCTGCAGGCGGGTCGACAGGCGGCCGCGCAGGCCGACGGTGTTGCGAAAGCGCGTGACGACGCGGATTTTCTGCGAAACCAGTACCAGATCCTGTACACGCATGATCTTCGAAACGGCGGCAGCCATTTCCGGCGTCAGGCCGGGAGCCAGTGCTCGCAGGCTGGTTTCGTCGGCCTGATCGCTGAGCAGCCAGTCACGAAAACCGCCGACGGTCAGGTGACTTACAGGCGCGAAGGCGAGGGTGTCGTGTGTGTCGATGATCAGCCGCGTGACTTCGTCGTCTTCGTACGGAATCAGCGCTTCTTCAAGAAAATGCTTGAGTGGGATATTCGCCAGCGCCATCTGCGCGGCTACACGCTCGCCATCGTTCTGCGCTGCGACTTCGGCCAGAAAATCGCCGGAACGTGCAGGGCTGGCCTTGGCCATGACTTCTTTGAGGCTGTCGAAGCGATACGTCTGCGCGCCGACAGAATGAGAAAAGCTCGCCATACAGATTCTCCATGACGTCCCGCTGCTCGCGTCGGACGTGGTCTTTCGGCCGAACCGGTGACGTCCCGGTTCAAACGACTGTGGGAAGCGATGTAAGCAATTAATACTCCATCCTGAGGATGAGTGCGAGTTTGCGGGGCGCAGCGGGTAAGTCTGAGGGAAGATGCGTCATGCCGGAGCATTGCCTGGCAAAAGGGCGCACGACGATAGTGCGTGCATACCTGATCGTGCCCACGCAGAGCCCTGATCGTGCCCATCGCTCCGCGTGGGCATGCCTCCCGTGACGCTCCGCGTCACAAATGGCACAGATTGCGGATTCAGTGAGCCGAGCGCATGACGTGGATAACGCTGGAGCTTGTCCACGCATCTGCGGCACATTCAAGAGCGGACGCGGAGCGTCCTGAGCGGCATTCCCACGCGGAGCGTAGGAACGATCAGCGTGATATCAAGCACTCGACTGTCACGCTTGGCGTCACGAGATGCATGCCCAACGCTGAGCGATGGGCATGATCATCCCGTCAGTGAATCAGAAGAACCCCAGCGGATGGGTGTCGTAGCTCACCAGCAGGTTTTTGGTCTGCTGATAGTGCTCGAGCGCGATCTTGTGGGTTTCGCGGCCGACGCCGGATTTCTTGTAGCCACCGAACGCAGCATGTGCGGGGTAGAGGTGGTAGCAGTTGGTCCAGACGCGACCTGCCTTGATGGCGCGGCCCACGCGGTAGGCGCGGTTGATGTCGCGGGTCCATAGACCTGCGCCCAGACCGAACTCGGTGTCGTTGGCGATGGCCACCGCTTCGGCCTCGTCCTTGAAGGTCGTGACGCTGACCACCGGGCCGAAGATCTCTTCCTGGAACACGCGCATCTTGTTGTTGCCCTTGAGCAACGTCGGCTGAATGTAATAGCCGCTCGACAGATCACCTTCCAGCTTCTCGACCTTGCCGCCGGTCAACAGCTCGGCGCCTTCGCCCTTGGCGATATCGAGGTAGGAAAGAATCTTGTCGAACTGCTGCTCGGACGCCTGCGCGCCGACCATGGTGTCAGTGTCCAGAGGATCGCCGCGCTTGATCTTCTCGACCTTGCGCATCACCGCTTCCATGAACTGTGGATAAATCGATTCCTGCACCAGCGCGCGGGACGGGCAGGTGCAGACCTCACCCTGGTTGAAGAACGCCAGCACCAGACCTTCGGCGGCTTTTTCGATGAACTCCGGTTCGGCGCTCATGATGTCTTCGAAGAAAATGTTCGGCGACTTGCCGCCCAGCTCCACGGTGGACGGAATGATGTTGTCCGCCGCCAGCTTCATGATGTGCGAGCCGACCGGGGTCGAGCCGGTGAAGGCAATCTTGGCGATGCGCTTGCTGCTGGCCAATGCTTCGCCTGCTTCACGGCCATAACCCTGCACAATGTTCAGCACGCCCGGTGGCAGCAGATCGCCAATCAGTTCGATCAGCACGCTGATGCCCAACGGCGTCTGCTCGGCAGGCTTGAGCACGATGCAGTTGCCGGCTGCCAGCGCCGGAGCGAGCTTCCACGCGGCCATCAGGATCGGGAAGTTCCAGGGAATGATCTGCCCGACCACGCCCAGCGGTTCATGGATGTGATAGGCCACGGTGTTGCCGTCGATCTCGGCAGCGCTGCCTTCCTGAGCGCGCAGTACGCCCGCGAAGTAGCGGAAGTGGTCGGCGGCCAGCGGGATGTCGGCGTTCAGGGTTTCGCGAATCGCCTTGCCGTTGTCCCAGGTTTCGGTGATGGCCAGGATTTCCAGATTGGCTTCGATGCGGTCGGCGATTTTCAACAGGACCAGCGAGCGGGCCTGCACCGAGGTCGAGCCCCAGGCTTCTGCGGCTGCGTGGGCGGCGTCGAGCGCCTTGTCGATGTCTTCGGCGGTGGAGCGGGGGAATTCGGCGATGGCCTTGCCGGTAACGGGCGAGGTGTTGGTGAAATACTGACCTTTGACCGGAGCGACAAACTCGCCGCCGATGTAGTTACCGTAGCGTTCCTTGAAATTGACGATGGCGCCTTCGGTACCGGGATGAGCGTAACGCATGGTATGTCTCCTGGTTCTTGTTGTGAGGAAGTCTGTATCGATTCAGCTTTCAAACATCTGGCAGCAGGTTATCAAGAGTAGGCTATTTGCCTCGCCTTCGGGACCTGAACTTTAGCCTCATGTCTGTGCGCTGGACCAGACCCTGAACGACGTGATTACGGACAAACTCTGGGTGCCATTTCACCGTCCCTACGTTAACCTGCCGGGATGTTCTGAGAGGTTGGTCATGCACATTCATATCCTTGGTATCTGCGGCACGTTCATGGGCTCGCTGGCGGTGCTCGCCAAAGAGTCGGGCCATCGGGTCACGGGCTCCGACGCCAACGTCTATCCACCCATGAGTACGCAGCTCGAAGCCCAAGGCATCGAACTGACCCAGGGTTACGACCCTGCGCAGCTCGATCCTGCGCCGGACCTGATCGTGATCGGTAACGCCCTGTCGCGTGGTAACCCTGCGGTCGAGTATGTCCTGAATAAAGGTTTGCCTTATGTGTCCGGCCCGCAGTGGCTGGCCGACCATGTGCTGCAAGGTCGCTGGGTTCTGGCCGTGGCGGGCACGCATGGCAAGACCACCACCAGCAGCATGCTGGCCTGGGTGCTCGAACACGCAGGCATGAGCCCAGGCTTCCTGATTGGCGGTGTCCCGCAGAATTTCGCAGTGTCGGCGCGTCTGGGTGAAACACCGTTCTTTGTGGTCGAGGCTGACGAGTATGACAGTGCGTTCTTCGACAAGCGTTCCAAGTTCGTCCACTACCGCCCGCGCACCGCAATTCTCAACAATCTTGAGTTCGATCACGCGGACATCTTCCCGGATCTGCCAGCCATCGAGCGCCAGTTCCATCATCTGGTGCGCACCATTCCGAGCGAAGGGCTGGTGATTCATCCGACGACCGAACCTGCGTTGTCGCGGGTCATTGAGATGGGTTGCTGGACACCCGTACAGACCACCGGGCAGGGCGGCCAGTGGCAGGCCCGTCTGTTGAGCGAAGACGGCTCGCGTTTTGAGGTGATCTTTGAAGGCCAGGTGCAGGGCACGGTCGAGTGGGACATGACAGGACAGCACAACGTAGCCAATGCCCTGGCGACCCTGGCGGCAGCGCGTCATGTGGGCGTGGTGCCTGCGCAGGGCGTTGAAGCGCTCAGTGCGTTCAAGAGCGTCAAGCGACGCATGGAGAAGGTTGCCGAGGTACATGGCATCACGATCTATGACGACTTCGCCCACCATCCGACAGCGATAGCCACGACGTTGGACGGTCTGCGCAAGAAGGTCGGCGACGCCTCGATCATCGCTGTGATCGAGCCGCGTTCCAACTCCATGAAGCTCGGCGCACACCGCGACGGTCTGCCGGAAAGCGTACAGCAGGCCGATCAGGTGGTCTGGTATGCGCCTGCCAATCTGGGCTGGGACCTGGGCGCCACAGCGGCTGAATGCAAAGTGCCTGCGGTGGTCTGCGATTCGCTTGAAGCGATCATTGCGCGGGTCAAGAGCCAGGCACAACCAGGCACGCATATCGTGATCATGAGCAACGGCGGCTTCGGCGGCCTGCATGGCAAACTGGCAGAGGCCTTGAAATGAGCGGGCCAGAGCGCATTACCGTCGCCATGACCGGCGCCTCGGGCGCGCAATACGGCCTGCGTCTGCTGGACTGTCTGGTGCGTGAAGACCGGGAGGTGCACTTTCTGATCTCCAAGGCGGCGCAATTGGTCATGGCGACCGAAACCGATGTGCGCCTGCCACCCAAGGCGATGATGATGCAGGCTTTCCTCACCGAGTACACCGGTGCGGCGGCGGGGCAGATTCGGGTCTATGGCCGCGATGACTGGATGTCGCCAGTGGCCTCGGGGTCGGGCTCGCCCAGCGCGATGGTGGTGGTGCCCTGTTCGACCGGCACGCTGTCGGCGATTGCGACTGGCGCCTGCAACAACCTGATCGAGCGAGCGGCCGACGTGACGCTGAAAGAGCGTCGTCAGTTGATTCTGGTACCACGCGAGGCGCCGTTCTCCAGCATTCACCTGGAGAACATGCTCAAGCTGTCGAACATGGGCGCGGTGATCCTTCCCGCATCGCCCGGCTTCTACCATCAGCCGCAGACCATTGATGACCTGGTGGATTTCGTGGTCGCGCGAATTCTCAATCTGCTGAATGTGCCGCAAGACATGTTGCCGCGCTGGGGCGAGCACCATGTCGGTGGCGATGAATAAGCTGCTGGTGATTGCGCTGGCGCTGGTCATGACCGGCTGCGCCACCGCTCGCACGCTTAACGCCGCCAAGCCCGGCGCGCCGGTGGTTTACGCCGGTACGCGGCTCAACATGTATGCGCTGGAGGGCGGTTGCTGTGCGACCGACCGTTTCGGGGCTGAAGCGCCGAGCTATCCGGCACTGGACATGCCGGGCAGCGCCGTCCTCGACACGTTATTGCTGCCGTTGTCACTGCTGACCGCGCTGGGTTTCGGTGTTCAGGCTACAGGCGGGCTTTGACGGACGGTCTTTGAATGTATCGATCGTGCAGATGCTCTGCGCTCATCGTTATACACAAATCCGCCTAAATATTGATCGTGCCCATCGCTCTGCGTCCGCTTTGTGACGCGGAGCGTCACGGGAGGCTTTGCCACGCTGGAGCGTGGTAACGATCAGGGACTTCTTTATTTCCCCAGCTTGCGCAGCTCATCCGACTCGACAATGCGTTCGCCGTCCTGTTCTTCCAGCGCCAGTCGCCAAAGGGCGCGGGCCAGTTGGCAGGCTTCGATGGCGCCGTATTTGCCGGGGATCAGTTTGGCGATGGGCGCGGCCAGTTGTTCGGCCCAGCGGGTTTCCGGGCGATTGCCGACCAGCAGAGACGGGCGGGCGATGGTCAGTTGCGGCCAGTCCTGTGCTCTGAGGGCCTGTTCCATCTCGCCTTTGATGCGGCTATAGAACACGCTGGATCTGGCATCGGCATTGACGGCGCTAATGACCAGCAGGTGTCGGGCACCCAGCTCACGTGCCCGTTTGGCGAACGCCACAACCAGTTCCAGGTCAACCGCCTTGAAGGCGTCTTGCGAGCCCGCCTGTTTGATGGTCGTTCCCAGGCAGCAGAACGCGATGTCCACGCGGCCACCCAGCGACGGCAGTAACGTGTTCAGGTCGCCCACTGGGTTTTCAAGGTGAGGATGCTCTGCCAGCGCCCGGCGTGTGGGAGCCAGAACGCGGCTGACGGTAGGTTCGTTGAGCAGGCGGTCCAGTAGATGTTCGCCGGTCAGGCCCGTGGCCCCTGCGAGCAGGATGTGTTGCGGCGTCAAGTACATAATGTTTCTCCCTTGATACTGATAAGCCTAGCGGCTACTCGAGGTCTTCGCTTCCTTGCGATTCAACGCCGTATTCAGCGCGCGTTCTGCCTGATTCCTGCGCAGCAGTTGCCAGCGGGCAATAACGCCCTTGGGTGCCCAGATCTGCGGCTCTGACGCTTCGAAGTTGTCTTCGGTTTCGCGTCGGGACACGTAGGCTTTGGCGTCATTGAAAGCCTGCTGCAGGTCATCGGTTTCGACCAGCGCCCTGCCGAATAGTGCATCGCCAAAATAGGTGAAGTCGGCCTCTTCCGAACAGCCGAAGGAGACACGGTCAGCGCGGGACGCGGTCATGATCACCGTTCGCTCGTCTTTGAGGTCCGGGATGAAGCCGCCTGAATAGCAGGCCGAGATCACCACGACCTTGTCGCGGTTTTTCAGCGGAGCCAGCGCTGCAGCCAGTGCGTCGGCAGGCAGGTCGGCCAGTGACAGGCGCGGCTGGTCGAGCACCAGTTCGTGGTCTTGCGTGCCGTGGCTGGTCAGGTAAATGAAAATCAGGTCTTCAGGGCCGGTGCGCTGCGCCAACGTCTGCACGGCGCGGGTGATGGTCTCGCGGGTCGCCATCGGCCGGTCGTCCATATGGTCGCGATGATTGACCAGGCTGATCTGCCCGACTGCGCCAAAACGCGTGGCCAGCAGGTTGCTCACGTAATCCGCTTCGCGCATGAACACGCTTTGCTTGCCGTCGCCGCCCACCACCAGGCTATACAGTTCGGGCGCGGCGGTGGAGGCGGGCACGGCAGCCAGCGCCTTCTCCAGCAGCGAACCCTGAGCAAGCAGACCTGTTTCCAGTGCGTCGGGCAACAGCTTGCCCCTGGCGTCGCGGATACGTTGACCGTTGGCCCAGATGCCGCTCTGCACCGTGCCGTCGGCCGCGGTCAGTACGCCTTTGCCTTGATAGGTGTCATCGGCAAACTCACCGACATAGGTGCTGCCGTCCGGCAGGTGCAGTTTTCCCTCGCCTGCGAAGCGCCAGTTATCGAAACTGCCCTGATAGCGGCTGCCGTCGGAGCCGATCAGTTCGCCCTTGCCGGTCAGCGCGCCTTCCTTGAATTCGCCGCTCCAGACGTCGCCGTCACTGTTCTCATAGCGACCCTGGCCGTCGAGCTGACTGTTGCGAAAACGGCCAACGTACTGGTCGCCGTCCGCGCTGGTGAAGCTGCCGTTGCCCTGCAACTGGCCATCGACGAACATGCCGCTGTACTGATTGCCGCTGGCGTCACTGCGTATGCCTTCGCCGTTGGGTTTGCCGTTGGCGAACAGGCCCTGATACTGGCTGCCGTCCTCCAGTTCCAGGCGGCCCGGGCCGTCATACAGGCCTTCTTTAAACTGGCCGCGGTACAACAGGCCCTTGTCCTTCTGGGTGCCTTCGCCTTCGCGGCGACCCAGCCTGAAGCCGCCGACATAGCTGGCGCCGCTGCTGGTGGTGAGCTTGCCCTGGCCGTTGAACAGGCCCTGTTCGAAGCCGCCCTTGTAAATGTCGCCGTTGCTTGCATGCAACTCGCCGATGCCTTGCCTCTGGCCGCGATCAAACTGGCCTTCGTACCAACTGCCGTTGGGGTAATCGATCCGGCCCTGACCCTGCAGCACGCCGTCGACCAGATCGCCACGGTAGCGCCCGCCATCCGCGAGACGGCCGTCTGGAGGCAGCAGTGATTCGCCATCACCGCAGCCTGCGATCAAGAGTGTCAAAGCCAGTGGGGCGAGCGCGCGCATGTGAGATCCCGGAAGAGTGATTCAGGATTGAGCGTGGCTCTGCTTTTGCAGATGTTATGTCTCAACCGTCGGCGAGTATGCCGCAGTGAGTAACGGGTACGAAACAGTCTGTTACGACTGTTTCGTTTTTCAGACAGGTTACACGAAGCACATCGACAGCGGCTCGGCGACAAACGCCGGTTTTTCCTGTCCCTCGATCTCCATGGTGGTGGTCGCCTTGAGCAGCCACTGGCCGGGCTTCTTCTCGGTAGCATCGGTCAGTTCGACCTTCAGGCGCACACGGGAATTGACCAGCACCGGCTGAACGAAGCGCACGGTATCCAGTCCGTAGTTGATCACCATCTTCATGCCTTCGGGCAGTACCAACAGATCGCCCATCAGTTGGGGGATGAGCGACAGCGTGAGAAAACCGTGAGCGATGGTTGCGCCGAACGGGGTGTTTGCAGCCTTGACCGGATCGACGTGGATGAACTGAAAATCCCCTGTCGCCTCGGCGAACAGGTTGATGCGTTCCTGATCGATGGTCAGCCAGTCGGAACATCCCAGTTCCTTGCCGATGTAGTTCTTGAGCTCTGTAACCGGTACAAAAGGCATTTCACTCTCCTTGTCATGTGATGTTGTAGCGTGATGCCGCTGCCCGCGTAGGACATTGCCTGCGGGCGAACCACTAGATCAGCAGAGGGTTGCAGGTTGGTCAAGGAACGTCATGCAGACGAATACCTGCACATAGGCACTGGCGCGTCATGTTTATAATGCGGCCGAGAATTCGCCGGATCTGTCTAGTGTGCTGGAGTGCTCATGTTGCTAAGGGGTTTGACCTGGCTGGTGCTGTTCCAATTACTGGGGACAGCGCTCAACCATTTGTTTCTATCAATACTGCCAGGGCCGATCATCGGTCTGGTGCTGCTCATGGCGTTTCTGATGATGCGCGGTGAGGTCAGTGAACACGTCAGCGTGGCCGCCAGCAGTCTGTTGCGTTACTTGCCGTTGTTGCTGGTGCCGCCCGCAGTGGGCGTGATGGTCTACGCGGGCGCCATTGCTCAGGATTTCTGGGCCATTTTCGGCACCTTGTCGTTGTCGCTGATGATTTCCCTGACGTTCGCCGGCTGGCTGATGCAGAGGCTTATCGAGCGTCAGGCCCGCCGTCGGGAGCCGTCATGAGTCTGGACTGGCACGGCGCGTGGGTCTCGGTGATCCATCACCCACTATTCGGCATCGCCATCACGCTGGGCGCCTATCAACTGGCCATGGCCGCCTACGAGAAAACCCGCTGGCTGTTTCTGCAGCCGGTGCTGGTCTCGATGCTCGTGGTGATCGGTATTCTGCTGACGTGTGGTCTGGACTACGCCGAATACCGTAAAAGCACTGAGATACTCGGGGTTCTGCTCGGGCCGGCCACCGTCGCGCTGGCCGTGCCGCTTTATCTGAATCTGCGCCGCATTCGGCAATTGTTATGGCCGACCTTGACTACGCTGGTGATTGGCGGCGTTTTTGCCACGGGTCTTTGCGTGGGGCTGGGCCTGCTGTTCGGCGCTGATCACATGATTCTGATGACCATGGCGCCCAAGTCGGTGACCTCGCCCATCGCCATGCTGGTAGCGGAGCAGATGGGTGGCGTCGCAGCGCTGGCGGCAGTATTCGTATTGATTACCGGCGTGTTCGGTGCCATTTTCGGCCCCGGTCTGCTGTCGCTGGCGGGTGTCGAGAATCAAGCTGCCCGAGGCATGGCCCTGGGTCTCACAGCACATGCGGTCGGGACTTCCGTCGCGCTGCAGGAAGGAGAAGAATCAGGGGCTTTCGCTGCACTGGCGATGAGCCTGATGGGGGTTGCGACGGCAGTGTTTCTGCCGTTGGCGATGTCGTTGGTCGTTTAAAGGGGCTTTTTATGACGTTGCCTTTGTTTCCATTGAACGCTGTGCTGTTTCCGGGTTGCGTGCTTGACCTGCAACTGTTCGAGGCACGCTATCTGGACATGATCGGCCGCTGCATGAAGCAGGGCGCAGGGTTCGGTGTGGTGTGCATCACCCAGGGGAGTGAAACGGGCTCTGCTCCCGGCGGCTACTCGCTGATCGGCTGCGAAGCGCTGGTTCAGGATTTTCAGCAGCAGGACAATGGCCTGCTGGGCATTCGCGTGGTCGGCGGACGACGCTTCCGCGTGGTGGCCGCAGAGGTGCAGCGCGATCAGTTGCTGGTGGCAGATGTGGAGTGGCTGGACGAGCCCGAAGAGCGCCCGTTGCAGGAAGAGGATGCCGATCTGGTTGCGCTGCTCGAAGCGCTGGCCGAACACCCGATGGTTGCGTCGCTGAATATGGGCGTCAGCGCCACGGGTCAGCAGTCGCTGTCCAATCAACTGGCGTATCTGCTGCCGTTTACCGAAGAAGACAAGATCGAACTTCTGGAAATCGACGATCCCGAAGAGCGCCTGGATGCCATTCAGGAATTGCTGGATGAGATGCAGGGTGATCTGCAGGCCTGAGCCTGGCCGTGCCAATGCTCTGCGTTGGCATGCCGCCCTTGACGTTGCGCGCTCCATTGCGTCCGGTCACGCAGATGTTTCGGCGTGACACGTTGGACGCGGAGCGTCCCGAGATGCATTCCCACGCTGGAGCGTAGGAACGATCAGCGTTAGGGCCTGAAGCCGTATGAATGATCGTGCCCACGCTCTGCGTAGTTACGATCAGCGTCAGTCCTCAATACTGATAACGCAGCACCCCGTGCGACAGGGCGTGTACAGCAAACGAGCCGAGCAATGCGGTCAGGGCCGGGATAATCAGCCACCAGACTTTGGGTGACATGGCTGGCAGCGACTCGTTGCGCTGGATGATCGCAAGACTCGCGGCGCAGATGCAGAACGCCAGCAGCATGCCTGCCAGGATATCCGTCGGCCAATGCACGCCCAGGTACACCCGCGACAGGGCAATCGCCAATGCCGGAATCCCGAAGACCAGCAACCACGTCAGGCGCAGCCGCACCGGCTGGCCACGTCCGGCCAGCACCGCGACGGTCATGAACAGCGCGAATGCCGCCGAGCTGTGCCCACTCGGCATGCTGTAAGTGGTGAGCGGATCGAGCAGCACTTCCGGGCGAGCCCGCGCAAAGAATGCTTTCAACGTGCCATTCGCAATAGCGGTGCCCAGTGTGGTCGCCAGCGCGAACGCTGCATGACGCCATTGTCTGGCGATCAGCAGCACAATGATCAGCAACGCGGCAGCAAACAACTGAGTCCTGAAGTCGCCCAGTCCAGTGACCAGCACCACAATGTGTTGAGCCGTTTCGCTGCGGTGCTCCTGCACCAGCGTCATGAGTCCGTTATCGAAATCCTTCAGGTACGGCCAGCCCACGAACAGCGAGGCGACCAGCAGCAGGCTGGTCAGCGAGATCACTTTGGTTGCATAACGCTTCTGGCGAATGCTGCTTTGAATGCTGAGCCCGATCAGCAGTGCCAGACCTGCACCGACTACAGCGGCCTCTGGCCAGAAGCCTTCCGGCAGCGGCAACCGGATGGCCGCGCCAGCGGCCCAGCCCGGCATCAGGTAGGCAATCGACCAGCCAGCGGCTGCCACTACGCTCACTGCCGCAAAACGCGGGAACGGCATGTCGCACATGCCCGCGATCATGGGCAGCATCGGCCGCAGCGGGCCGATGAAACGTCCTACCAGCAGGCTGGCGATGCCGTATTTGTGGAAATAGGATTCCGCGCCCGTCATCCATTCAGGATGGGTGCGCAACCCCGGCAACTGGCGGATTCGCTGATGGAAGCGACGGCCAATGAAGTACGACACGGCGTCGCCCAGCAATCCGCCAAGAAAACCCAGCAGCAACACCTCGCTCAACGGCAGGATGCCGCTGCCGGCCAGCGCGGCAATGGCAAACATGATGACCGTGCCCGGCACGACGATCCCGACAATCGCGACGCATTCTATGAACGCCACCACAAAGATCGCGACGGCGACCCACGAAGGGTTTGCCGTCAGCCAGCCGGTCATGCCATTGAGCAGTTCGCCCATGGGTCAGTTTCCTTGATCGAGAAGTAAGTAGTCGCGGCCTTCGACCTGGCCGCGTCTGAGAGGATTTCGGGTACAGAAGCGGGCGTAATCGGCATCGACGAAGCGATACATCAGGTGCTCATCGCGCCCGGTGGGAATGCCCAGTCGTGTGGTCTGGATGATACGAGTCGGGTGCTGGCCGACATCCTCGACCAGAAGCCTCTGTGGATCGAAACGCTTTGCGTCCCACATCGGCACTTTAAGGCCCAGCGCCTTGCACAGCAGTGTCTGACCTGCACACAGCCGCTGCGGAGGGCGGATGGCACCGCTGGCATCAGGGTTGTTCAACTGCATCTGCGCCAGCGCGTTTTCATCGCTGACCGAGTCGGTCCACGGGTACGCCGACTTGATCAGCACCGCATTGCCTGGCCCTTCGGCGCTGAAGTTCAATGAGTCGCCGCCCCGGGCGTAATACATATAAATGTGACCGCCCTCGAGAAACAGCGCCTTGCGCTTCTCGGTGTAGCCCAGCGAGGCGTGGCTGCCTTTTTCGGCGCAGTAGTAGGCTTCGGTCTCGATGATGCGCGCCGCCAGCCACAGCTCGCCGACCTTGTGCCGGATGACCTTGCCCAGCAGCTCGCGCGCCAGGGTCTGGGCGTCGCGATGAAAGAAGCTGTCGGGAAGTGCGGTCGGCATAGGCTGGCAACTGAAATAGGAGGCTGCCGATAATAACAAGCGCTGCTTGAATTGCAGCTGAATGTGTCGTGTCGGCAGACTTTGTTGTTTCTGAAAGTGACTGGACTCAGGCACGCCTGATGCGCGTCATGGCGGCATCTCGACCGTTGCGAATGGCGACAGTTGCAGAAAAGTGCGCACTGTTATCGACCATCCGCCTGTCTGCGCTGTCGTTCGAGCGGCACGACAGCTATAATCGGCCGCTTTCCTCTTTGCCAAGACCACTGAGACCATGACTGAGTCCGTTCTTGACTACATGACCCGCCTGGGTCGCGCCGCCCGCGAAGCTTCGCGAGTGATCGGCCGTGCCAGCACCGCGCAGAAAAACCGCGCCCTGCTGGCCACTGCTGCCGCTCTGGACGAAGCCCGTGCCGAGCTGTCCGCCGCCAATGCGCTGGACCTGGCCAACGGTCAGGCCAACGGTCTCGAGCCGGCCATGCTGGAACGTCTGGCCCTGACCCCCGCACGCATCGACGGCATGATCGTCGGGTTGCGTCAGGTCGCCAGTCTGCCGGACCCGGTCGGCGCGATTCGTGACATGAGTTATCGGCCGTCGGGTATTCAGGTCGGCAAGATGCGCGTGCCGCTGGGTGTTGTAGGCATCATCTATGAGTCGCGTCCGAACGTGACCATTGATGCCGCCAGTCTGTGCCTGAAGTCGGGTAACGCGACCATCCTGCGTGGCGGATCAGAAGCCATTCATTCCAATCGCGCGATTGCCGCCTGCATCGAGCGTGGTCTTGCCGACGCCGGGCTGCCTGCTGCCGTGGTGCAAGTGGTCGAAACCACCGACCGCGCTGCCGTGGGTGCGCTGATCACCATGCCCGAATACGTGGACGTCATCGTCCCGCGTGGCGGCAAGGGCCTGATCGAGCGCGTCAGCCGTGACGCCCGTGTGCCGGTCATCAAGCATCTGGACGGTATCTGTCACGTTTACGTGAGTGCCCATGCCGATCTGGCGAAGGCGCAGAAGATCGCGTTCAACGCCAAGACCTATCGCTACGGTATCTGCGGCGCGATGGAGACGTTGCTGGTCGATCAGACCGTTGCCGCCGAGTTTCTGCCGCCCATGGCTGCGCAGTTTCGCGAGAAGGGCGTCGAGTTGCGTGGTTGCGAGCGCACCCGCGAGCTGATTGATGTCAATGCGGCAACCGAAGAGGACTGGCACACCGAGTATCTGGCGGCGATTCTGTCGATTCGTGTCGTCACTGGTCTGGATGAAGCCATCGAGCACATCAACCATTACGGCTCGCATCACAGCGATGCCATCGTTTCCGATCATCAGGGTCAGACGCGCCGGTTCATGGCGGAAGTCGACTCGAGTTCGGTGATGGTCAATGCGCCGACCTGCTTTGCCGACGGCTTCGAATACGGGTTGGGTGCCGAGATCGGCATTTCTACTGATAAGCTGCACGCCCGCGGACCGGTCGGCCTGGAAGGGCTGACCTGCGAGAAGTACATCGTGATCGGTGACGGTCAGCTGCGCGGACAAGCCTGACTTGAGCGAGCCCATGACAACGCTGCCCAGACGTATCGGCATGCTTGGGGGCACGTTCGATCCGGTTCATATCGGCCATTTGCGCGGTGCGCTGGAAGTGGCCGAACTGCTGGAACTCGATGAGTTGCGCCTGACGCCCAGCGCCAGGCCTCCGCATCGCGACATGCCGAGTGTCACGGCCGAGGATCGTCTGGCGATGGTCCGCAGTGCAGTGCAAGGCGTGTCACCCCTGACGGTGGATGACCGTGAACTGAAACGGGACAAACCGTCGTATACCCTCGACACCCTGGAATCGATGCGCGCCGAACTCGCGCCTCAGGACCAGTTGTTTCTGTTGCTGGGTTGGGATGCCTTTTGCGGGCTGCCCTCCTGGCATCGGTGGGAAGAATTGCTGGAGCACTGCCATATCGTGGTGCTGCAACGCCCGGACGCGGACAGCGAGTCGCCGGACGCCATGCGCAACCTGCTGGCGGCACGCGCAGTCAGCGATCCAAAAGCCCTGAAAGGGCCGGGCGGCAACATTACATTCGTCTGGCAGACGCCTTTATCGGTGTCTGCCACCCAGATCCGTCAACTGCTGGCCAGCGGTAAGTCGGTACGTTTTCTGGTGCCAGACGCGGTACTGGCCTATATCGATGCGCACGGGCTTTACCGTGCGCCGAACACTGATGGGTCGCCCTGAAACTGCTTTTTTTACAGATAAGCGTTTGGGCGCTCCCACACATACGAGCTGAATGAGTTTTATATGACAAAGCAAAAAATGAGCAGTGAAGAAGTCGTCGCCGTGGCAACCGCCGCACTGGAAGACGTCAAGGGCGCAGACATTCTGTCCATCGATGTCCGTGACAAGACCAGCATCGCCGACTACATGCTGATCTGCACCGGTACGTCCAATCGCCAGCTGAATGCACTGGTAGACAGTGTGCGCGAGAAGGTCAAGGCTGCCGGCCTCATGCCGCTGAGCGAAGAAGGCAAGGGCGACAGCGACTGGGTCCTGCTGGACCTGGGCGACGTTATCGTTCACGTGATGACTGCCGCTGCACGCCAGTTCTATGACCTGGAACGTCTGTGGCAGGGTGCCGAGCAAAGCCGCGCTGCCAGCGCTGCGCACCATACTCCGGGTAACGAATAAGGCATTATCGTGCGTTTGCGTCTGATCGCCGTTGGTTCGCGCATGCCCAAGTGGGTGGAAGAAGGTTGGCATGAGTATGCCAAGCGGATGCCGTCCGAGCTTGCGCTTGAACTGGTGGAAATTCCGCTCAATACCCGTGGCAAGAACGCCGACGTTGCGCGCTTTATCCGTCAGGAAGGCGAAGCGATGCTGGCGAAGGTGCAGCCGGGCGAGCGCATTGTCACGCTGGAAGTGCAGGGCAAACCGTGGAGCACCGAACAGCTGGCGGTCGAACTCGATCGCTGGCGTCTGGATGCACGCACGGTCAATCTGATGGTGGGCGGTCCCGAGGGGCTTGCGCCGGAAGTCTGTGCGCGCAGCGAGCAACGCTGGTCGCTGTCGCCGCTGACCTTGCCGCATCCGCTGGTGCGTATCCTGATCGGTGAGCAGATGTATCGCGCCTGGACAGTTCTGTCCGGGCACCCTTATCACAAGTAGCATCGTTTTTACTGTGAATACGGCCTAAATGTCTCAACCGATCCGCCTCAAAGACCATGAGAAAGACGCACGCCTGGTGCGCGGCAGGGTCGTGTTCGGTGCTGTGGCGGTCGTGTTGCTGGTGTGCGTGCTGATCGCCCGACTGTATTTTCTGCAGGTCATTCAGTACGACTACCACTCGACGCTTTCGGAAAACAATCGGGTTCACGTTCAGCCGATTCCGCCCAGCCGGGGCTTGATCTATGACCGCAACGGCGTCGTGGTGGCGGACAACCGGCCCAGTTTCAGTCTTTCGGTTACGCGTGAGCGTTCCGGCGACTGGTCCGCAGTGCTGGACACCATCGTCGAGATACTGCAGCTCACGCCTGACGACCGGATCATTTTCGAAAAACGCATGAAGCAGGGGCGGCGTCCGTTTGAGCCCGTTCCCATTCTGTTCGAGCTGACGGAAGAGCAGATTGCCCTGATTGCGGTCAATCAGTTCCGCCTGCCGGGCGTCGAGGTCGTGGCGCAACTGGTCCGGCATTATCCGCAGGGGCCGCATTTCGCGCATTCGGTCGGCTACATGGGCCGCATCAACGAGAAAGAGCTCAAAAGCCTCGATCCGGTCAATTACAGCGGCACCCACCATATCGGCAAGACCGGCATCGAGCGTTTCTACGAGCCCGAGCTTCATGGTCAGGTCGGTTACGAGGAAGTCGAAACCAACGCCCGCGGCCGCGTGTTGCGGGTGCTCAAGCGTACCGATCCGATTCCCGGCAAGGACATTGTCCTGAGCCTGGACATCAATCTGCAGGAAGCGGCCGAGGCTGCGCTGGGCGGGCGTCGTGGCGCCGTTGTGGCGCTGGACCCGAAAACCGGTGAAGTGCTGGCGATGGTCAGCGCACCCAGCTTCGACCCGAACCTGTTCGTGACCGGCATCAGCTTCAAGGCCTACGCCGAGTTGCGCGATTCCATCGACCGGCCGCTGTTCAACCGGATCCTGCGCGGGCTCTATCCACCGGGTTCGACCATCAAGCCTGCGGTCGCCATTGCCGGTCTTGATGCAGGTGTCGTGACACCAGGATCGCGGGTGTTCGATCCGGGTTTCTATCAACTGCCCAATTACGACCACAAATACCGTAACTGGAACCGTACCGGTGACGGCTGGGTCGATCTGGACACCGCGATCATGCGCTCCAACGACACCTATTTTTACGACCTGGCTCACAAGCTGGGCATCGATCGGCTTTCCACGTACATGAACAAGTTCGGCATCGGCCAGAAAGTCTCCCTGGACATGTTCGAAGAATCCCCAGGCCTGATGCCGTCCCGTGACTGGAAGCGAGCCACTCGCCGTCAGGCCTGGTTCCCCGGCGAAACCCTGATTCTCGGTATCGGCCAGGGCTACATGCAGGCCACGCCGCTGCAACTGGCACAGGCCACTGCGCTGGTGGCCAACAAGGGCGTGTGGAACCGGCCGCATCTGGCCAGAACCATCGAAGGCAAACCGCCGGTGGACGAGAACCCGATGCCTGACATCATCCTGCGCGACCCGGCCAACTGGGGCCGGGTCAACCACGGCATGCAGGAAGTGATGCACGGCGCGCGCGGTACCGCACGCAAGGCGGCTATCGGTGCGCAATACCGCATCGCCGGCAAGAGCGGTACGGCGCAGGTCGTTGCGATCAAGCAGGGCGAGAAGTACGACCGCACCAAGGTTCAGGAGCGGCATCGTGACCACGCCCTGTTCGTCGGCTTTGCGCCCGCCGACAATCCGAAAATCGTCGTCGCAGTGATGGTGGAGAACGGCGAGTCCGGCTCCGGCGTGGCGGCACCTGTTGTTCGTCAGGTGATGGATGCCTGGCTGCTCGACGAGAACGGCCAGCTCAAGCCTGAGTACGCCGATTCCATGAATCTGGAGGCTGCGGCCCGTGAAGAGTAATTTTGACCGCATCCTGTCCAGCGAAGATGTGATGCGCCGCCGCGCCACTTTTTTGCAGCGCATTCACATCGACGGTCCGTTGCTGATTCTGCTGCTGACGCTGGCGGCGGGCAGCCTGTTCGTTCTGTATTCGGCGAGCGGCAAGAACTGGGACCTGCTGATCAAGCAGGCCAGCTCGTTCGGCATCGGTCTGGTGGCCATGGTCATCATCGCCCAACTGGAACCCAGGTTCATGGCCCGCTGGGTGCCGGTCCTGTACGTGATTGGCGTGCTGTTGCTGGTGGTGGTGGACGTCATGGGGCACAACGCCATGGGCGCGACGCGCTGGATCAACATTCCGGGCGTCATCCGTTTCCAGCCTTCCGAATTCCTCAAAATCATCATGCCGGCGACCATTGCCTGGTACTTGTCCAAGCGGACATTGCCGCCGCACCTCAAGCATGTGGTGGTGAGCCTGGCGCTGGTCGGCGTGCCGTTTATTCTGATCGTACGCCAGCCGGACCTCGGGACTTCGTTGCTCATTCTGGCATCGGGTGCCTTCGTGCTGTTCATGGCCGGTTTGCGCTGGCGCTGGATCATCAGCGTACTGGCGGCAGCTGTGCCGGCGGCCGTGGCGATGTGGTTTTTCTTCATGCACGACTATCAGAAGCAGCGCGTCCTGACCTTCCTCGACCCGGAAAGCGACCCGCTGGGCACCGGCTGGAACATCATCCAGTCCAAGGCGGCCATCGGTTCTGGCGGCGTATTCGGCAAGGGTTGGCTGCTGGGCACCCAGTCGCATCTGGACTTCCTGCCGGAAAGCCACACCGACTTCATCATCGCGGTACTGGGCGAGGAGTTCGGTCTGGTGGGCATCTGTGCGCTGCTGATCATCTATATGCTGCTGATCGGTCGCGGGCTGGTGATTACCGCCCAGGCGCAGACATTATTCGGAAAGTTGCTCGCAGGGGCGCTGACCATGACGTTTTTTGTTTACGTTTTCGTCAACATCGGTATGGTCAGTGGCCTGCTGCCGGTTGTAGGTGTCCCGCTGCCCTTCATTAGTTACGGCGGAACTTCGCTCGTGACCCTACTGTCAGCGTTTGGGGTTTTGATGTCGATCCATACGCATCGTAAATGGATCGCTCAGGTTTGATTAAGGTGAACAACTCAATGCAAGCAATGCGTAACTGGGCTCGATATGCTCCGGTGGTCGGCCTGGTGGGCATCCTTGGATCGGTGCAGGAAACCATTGCCGGGGATTACGATGGCTCGCCTCAAGTGGCCGAATTTGTCGGCGAGATGACCCGTGATCACGGTTTTGCCGGCGAGCAACTGATGGGATTGTTCCGGGAGGTCGAGCGCAAGCAGGCCATCCTCGATGCCATTTCCCGTCCTGCCGAGCGCGTCAAACAGTGGAAAGACTACCGCCCGATGTTCATCACCGACACGCGCATTGCCCGCGGTGTCGATTTCTGGCGTCAGCATGAGGCCGCCCTGGCGCGTGCCGAGCAGGAATACGGCGTTCCGGCACAGATCATCGTGTCGATCATCGGCGTTGAAACCTTCTTCGGTCGCAACACCGGCAATTACCGTGTGATCGATGCACTGTCGACGCTGGGTTTCGACTATCCGCCTCGTGCGCCGTTCTTTCGCAAGGAACTGAGAGAGTTTCTGCTGCTGGCGCGTGAACAGCAGGTCGATCCGTTGACGCTGAAGGGGTCATACGCCGGTGCCATGGGCCTGCCGCAATTCATGCCGAGCAGCTTCCGCGCCTACGCCGTGGATTTCGACGGCGACGGCCACATCAATATCTGGACCGATCCTGACGATGCCATTGGCAGTGTGGCCAGCTACTTCAAGCGCCACGGCTGGGTGGGCGGACAGCAGGTCGTCAGCCGTGCAGATGCTCGTGGTGATCGCGTTGACGAGGGATTGAGCCCTGGCCTCGATCCGGTCATGTCTGTCGGGGAGTTGCGAGGGCTGGGCTGGGCGAGTCATGATGCGCTGCGCGACGACATGCCGGTGACAGCGTTTCGCCTCGACGGCGACAATGGTCCCGAATACTGGATGGGTTTGAACAATTTTTATGCAATCACCCGTTATAACCGCAGTGTGATGTACGCCATGGCCGTGTATCAGCTGTCTGAATCGTTGGTTCAAGCTCGAGGCGTCAAGTAATGCGGGCATTGCCGATTCGTACATCATTGAAATTACTGGCGTTCTCAGGGCTGGCCCTGTTGGTCGCCAGTTGCTCGTCTCCATCGCGTACCACGCAGCAGTCGCCCAAGGGCGGCGCGGTGGTGCGCTCGATGCCGGGTCTGGACATCAACCGTGCCCACAAGGACGGCGCGCCGTGGTGGGACGTGGATGTTTCACGCATCCCGGACGCGACGCCGACCCTGCACACCGGTCCCTACAAGGCCAACCCTTATACCGTGCTGGGCAAGACCTACTTTCCGATGAGCGAGTCCAAGCGCTACGTGGCTTCGGGTACGGCGTCCTGGTATGGCACCAAGTTTCATGGCCAGAACACCGCCAATGGCGAGGTTTACGACCTTTACGGCATGAGCGCGGCGCACAAGACGCTGCCACTGCCCAGTTACGTCAAAGTGACCAACCTGGACAACAACCGCACGGTGATTCTGCGGGTCAACGACCGTGGTCCGTTCTATTCGGATCGAATCATCGACCTGTCCTATGCGGCCGCCAAGAAGCTGGGTTACGCCGAAAGCGGTACCGCGCGGGTCAAGGTCGAAGGCATCGATCCGCAGGAGTGGTGGGCACAGCGCGGCCGTCCTGCGCCGCTGATGCTCAATCAGCCGCAAGTGGTGGCACAGGCGACACCGCCTGCGTTGAGTACTTCCACCGGAACGGTCGAGCAGTACACACCGCCACCTCAGCAACACGCTGCTCCCGTCGTGCCTGTACAGGTTGACGCAAAAAAAAACGATTCAGGACAAGCCGCTGGGCTATTTCTCCAGGTCGGAGCCTTCGCGAATCCGGACGCTGCGGAGCTCCTGAGGTCGAAGCTGAGCGGGATGGTTCGAGCGCCGGTTTTCGTGAGTTCGATAGCACGCAATCAGCAGACGCTTTATCGCGTCAGGATGGGACCCGTCGGCACGCCGGGTGAAGCCCAGCAGTTGCAGGACAGCGTTCGGTCGGCCAACCTCGGTCAGCCGAGCGTGGTGACATCGGACCAGTAACGGATTTTATGACAGTCGCCCTCCGGCAGTAGTGGAGGGCGAGCTGCAGTTGCAGGCTTCTCGCCTTTGCCTCTTGGCAGGCGATGCAGGCAACTGCCCACGAGGTCGTGTGTCGAACAGACGACTTTGTCAGCCAGGGTTACAGCCTGGCGCCACGAGCCGTACCGAAGTGTTTTCGCTTCGCCGGTCTGTTCAGCTTTGCCCGCAAGGGCATGTTTGCCCATTAGCATTTTCGAGAGACGGATGAACATCACCACCTTTGCAAAACGTTTGTGCCTGCTTGTACCCCTGATAATCACCCCGGCTGCCTGGGCCGCAGAACAGATGACACCGGCCGCGCCGCAACTGGCCGCCAAGTCGTATGTGCTGATGGATGCCACCAGTGGCAACGTCCTGGTCGAGAACAATGGCGATCAGCGTCTGGCGCCTGCGAGCCTGACCAAGCTGATGACAGCGTACATCGCGACCCTGGAAATCCGTCGTGGCCAGATCGGTGAAAACGATCCGGTGACCATCAGTGAAAACGCCTGGCGCACAGGCGGTTCGCGGATGTTCATCAAGGTGGGCAGCCAGGTGACCGTCAGCGATCTGCTGCACGGCATCATCATTCAGTCGGGTAACGACGCCAGCGTTGCGATCTCCGAGCACATCGCCGGTAGCGAAGACGCGTTCGCCGACATGATGAACAAGACGGCTGGCGATCTGGGCATGACCAACAGCCACTTCATGAACCCGACAGGTCTGCCGAACCCTGATCACTACTCGTCGGCTCACGACATGGCCAAGCTGGCCCGTGCGATCATCCATGAAGATCCGGCTCACTACGCGATCTACTCGCAGAAAGAGTTCTTCTGGAACGGCATCAAGCAGCCTAACCGCAACCTGCTGCTGTGGCGCGACAAGACCGTTGACGGTCTGAAAACCGGCCACACCGAAGAGGCCGGCTACTGCATGGTGTCTTCCGCCGTTCGCGACGGCATGCGTCTGATTGCCGTGGTATTCGGTACCAACAGCGAGCAGGCTCGTGCCGCCGAGACCCAGAAGCTGCTGACCTACGGTTTCCGCTTCTTCGAAACCCAGAACTTCTACCAGAAGGGCACCGAGCTGGCCCAGGCTCCGGTCTGGAAAGGTACGGTTCGTCAGGTCAAGGCCGGTCTGGCTGAAGATCTGAGCATGACCATGCCAAAAGGCGACATGAAGAAACTGTCTGCCAGCATGACGATGAACCCGCAACTGGTTGCGCCAATCGCCAAGGGCGACGTGATCGGCAAGGTTGAAGTGAAGATGGAAGACAAGGTGGTTCACACCGCTAATCTGATTGCGCTGGAACCTGTCGAGGAAGGTGGCATTTTCCGCCGCGTGTGGGATAGCATCCGCCTGTTCTTCTACGGCTTGTTCAACTGACCTTATTAGTAATCAATGCCGACCTTCTCGCGGCCTGCTCATGATCTGAGCGGGCCGCGTGTCCGTCGTCACGGCTTGTGAGACCTTTACTGCCATGACAGATACCGACGTCAAGTCGCACAAAATCGAATTCCCCTGCGCTGACTACCCGATCAAGGTGATCGGCGACACCAGCGTCGGCTTCACCGATGCCGTGATCGAGGTTTTGAGCCGACATGCCAAGATCGACATCAAGACGCTCGCCGAGCGTCAGAGCAGCAACGGCAAGTACACCACCGTACAACTGCATATCGTCGCCACGGGCGAAGACCAGTTGCGCGATATCAATAGTGCTCTGCGCGCTACGGGTGTCGTGCACATGGTGCTCTGATGGGTGACGCTCTGGGCTTTCGTGATCTGGGGCTGATCGATTACGAAACCGCCTGGCACGCCATGCAGCGCTTCACCGATGGCCGCGGCAAAGACGCGGCGGACGAAGTCTGGCTGGTGCAGCATCCTCCTGTTTTTACCCAGGGACAGTCCGGCAAGGCGGAGCATTTGCTGTTGCCGGGCAATATTCCTGTCGTACAGGTCGATCGTGGCGGCCAAGTGACTTATCATGGCCCCGGTCAACTGGTGGCGTACCTGATGCTGGATGTCAGGCGTCTCGGTTTCGGCGTGCGCGATCTGGTCACCCGGATCGAAAACACGCTCATCGCCCTGCTGGACAGTTACGGGGTGACGGCAGCCGCCAAGGCGGATGCACCGGGCGTATACGTGGATGGCGCAAAGATCGCATCGCTGGGTTTGCGCATTCGCAACGGTTGCTCGTTTCATGGTCTGGCGCTGAACGTCGACATGGACCTTGAGCCGTTCCGCCGGATCAACCCCTGTGGCTACGCCGGGCTGGCAATGACCCAGCTGAGCGATCACGCAGAGCAGATAGAATTTTCCGAGGTAAGTGCCCGACTGCGCGCGCAGCTCGTCAGACACCTCGACTACGCTGAGCAGGCGACCCTAACGGGCGGAATAAACGAATATGACTGACACCGTGCAAACCCTGATCCCGGCGCTCGACGTATCCGAGCGTGTGGCCCGTCCGAAAGTCGAAGCCGGCGTCAAGCTGCGCGGCGCGGAGAAGGTTGCGCGCATTCCGGTGAAGATCATTCCAACGGTCGATCTGCCGAAAAAGCCTGACTGGATCCGTGTACGTATTCCGGTTTCACCGGAAGTCGACCGCATCAAGCAACTGCTGCGCAAGCACAAGCTGCACAGCGTCTGCGAAGAGGCGTCCTGCCCGAACCTGGGCGAGTGCTTCTCCGGCGGCACCGCGACCTTCATGATCATGGGCGACATCTGCACCCGTCGCTGTCCGTTCTGCGACGTCGGCCATGGTCGTCCCAAGGCGCTGGATACCGATGAGCCGATGAACCTGGCTGTCGCGATTGCCGACTTGCGTTTGAAGTATGTCGTGATCACCTCGGTTGACCGTGATGACCTGCGTGACGGCGGTGCCCAGCACTTTGCCGACTGCATCCGCGAAATCCGCAAGCTTTCGCCGGGCGTGCAGCTCGAAACGCTGGTGCCGGACTACCGCGGTCGTATGGACGTTGCGCTGGAAATCACGGCTGCCGAGCCACCGGATGTGTTCAACCACAACCTGGAAACCGTGCCGCGCCTGTACAAGGCTGCGCGTCCGGGTTCGGATTACCAGTGGTCGCTGACACTGCTGCAACGCTTCAAGCAGATGGTCCCGCACGTGCCGACCAAGTCCGGCCTGATGCTGGGTTTGGGCGAGACCGACGAGGAAGTCATCGAAGTCATGCAGCGCATGCGCGAGCATGACATCGACATGCTGACCCTGGGTCAGTACCTGCAGCCTTCGCGTAACCACCTGCCGGTCCAACGCTTCGTGCACCCGGACGTGTTCGCCTGGTTCGCCGAAGAAGGCTACAAGATGGGCTTCAAGAACGTAGCATCGGGCCCGCTGGTTCGTTCTTCGTACCACGCCGATGAGCAAGCCAAGATCGCCAAAGCGATGCTCTGACGATACGCGGCAAGACAAAAAGGGCCAGGTAGTGATACCTGGCCTTTTTTTATCTCTGGATTATTGAGCTGGCCTGCGATCCCGGACGCGGAGCGTCCTGAGAGGCATTCCCACGCGGAGCACTCATCGTTATACACAAGTCCGCAAGACGCGCAAAATGGGGGGCAAAACGAGAGTGACTGACTGAATGCATACCCCGTGGGAGGCGGCTTGCCGGCGATGGCGCCAGTTCAGTCACTGATAGGTCGCTTCAGAAAAAGCATCACCGGCAAGCCGCCTCTTATCAAACAACCTGTAAACCACTGAAGAAAATGGATTTTGTGGGAGCGGACCGGGCGGCGTTCCGTTTGTCCGCGAAGGGGTGGTGCGGCCGATGAAGGTTCAGCGACTGAAATGCAGCATTCGCGGACAAGTCCGCTCCCACGACGCCCGGTGTTTGCTGCGCGACAGCGCTACGTCGAAGACGTTGTGGCGCCTCCCACAGTCCGTGGTCGCAGCAAGACTCGGGTGTAACGCTGAGCACAAGCATGGGCATGATCGGCTTGCTTGAGATCACGCTGATCGTTCCTACGCTCTGCGTGGGAATGCCGCTCAGGACGCTCTGCGTCCGCTCTTGAATGTGGCGCAGATGCGTGGACAAGCTCCAGCGTTATCCACGTCATGCGATCGGCTCACTGAGTCTTCAGTCTGTGCCATTTGTGACGCGGAGCGTCACGGGATGCATGCCCACGCGGAGCGATGGGCGCGATCAGTGTGGAGGCGGATTTGTGTATAACAATGAGCGGAGCATGGGAACGATCAGTGTCGGGAAGGTGATCGTGCCCACGCTCTGCGTCACATTCTCACGGCTTGCGCAGGTTGTTCAGCAGTTCATGCGTCGGGTAGCCATCGGCGGGCCAGCCGAAGGATTGCTGTGCGCTGCGGATGGCCTTGCGCGTATTGGCGCCGATGATGCCGTCTGGCGCGCCTGCGTCGTATTGGCGGGCAGAGAGCAGGGTTTGCAGCTCGATGCGCTCAGAGCGGCTCAGCGGCACGTCTCCACGCGGCCAACTGCCCACGACATAGCCTGCGCCCTTGAATCGATCAGAAAGCAGACTGATCGCCAGCGCGTAGGACGTCGAGTTGTTGTACTTGAGGATCGCGCGGAAGTTATCCAGCACCAGGAACGCCGGGCCGCGATAACCGGCTGGCAACAGCAGCGCTGCCTGTTGCTGACTGGCCGCGACCGGAATCGCCGAGCCGTCAGGTTGTTTCAGGCCCAATTGCTGCCATTCGGCCAGGCTCTTGCGAGTCGTCGAGTCGGCCAGTGCATAGTCGAAGCCTGAACTCAGAACGACCTCAAAGCCCCACGGCTGACCGCGCTGCCAGCCGGAGCTTTGCAGGTAATGCGCAGTGGAGGCGAGGGCATCGGCTGGCGTGTTCCAGATGTCGCGGCGGCCGTCGCCATCGAAGTCAACGGCGTGGGTGTTGTAGGTCGTCGGAATGAACTGGGTCTGGCCCATCGCGCCAGCCCAGGAGCCCAGCATTCTGTCTGGTGTGATGTCGCCATGCTGAAGGATTTCCAGTGCGGCGAGCAATTGGCTCTGCGCAAAGCCCGGACGGCGGCCTTCGTAGGCCAGCGTTGCCAGTGAGCGGATGACTGACTGCGAACCCTGGAACTGCCCGAAGTTACTCTCCATGCCCCACACCGCGACCAGAGCCTGACGGTCCACACCGTACTGCTGCTCGATCTTCTGCAGATCATCAGCGTATTGCGAGAGCAGTGCCTGACCTTTACGCACACGAGCGGCAGAAATCGCACCATCCAGATATTCCCACACCGGACGGCTGAACTCGGGCTGGCTGCGATCGGCCTTGACGACACTCATGTCCGGCGTGACCCCGGCAAAGGCCTGATCAAAGACGTCGGCGCGAATCCCGGCTTTCAGGGCCTGAGCGCGAAAACCTGCCTGCCATTCGGCGAAGCTGACGGCGGGCTGAATGGTCAGGGAGTCATCGACAACCAGTGCGGGTGTTGGCGCAACGGCCGGAGCGGCGGTCTGGGCTTTGGCGGCTTGGAGAGGCGTGGCATCGGCTGCAGTGGGTTTTTCTGCGCAGGCTACCAATGCGATAAGGCTGGAGGCGGCGATGAGTTGGCGCAACTGCGGGCGATGGGTAAAACAAGAAGGCATGCTTGAGTCCAAGGGTATTACCGTTAGGTGCAGACCATAACACGGCCAAGCATCCAAAAGCGCCCCGGAGATGTTGCTTGATATCAGGCCGCTATAACGGAAGAAGCCTCCCAGCTTTTAGGCTGGAAGGCTTCGCGGCGGTAGCTGCCTTTGCCCTTGGCGGGTTGTTCCTGTCGGCTGCGGAACAACGGTTGGGCGATGATGGATTTGGCCTTGTTTGGCCGCTTTGGCTTGCTCATGGCAGGGTGCTCCTTGGGAAGGGTGTTGCGATGTGCCGGGAATGATCGGACAGGGTAGGGCATGTGTCCAATAGAACTCTGCTATGGCCGTATTGGCGCAACCCTGTCATTACCCAAGCGCTTGCAATACCTCGTCCACACTCCACAGCACCCGATCCACTGCTGGCAATTCGGGCCGTTTCAGGATCAGCACCGGCAAGCCGCGTTCGCGCGCGATGTCGAGCTTGGGCTCGGTGGAGCCGCTGCCGCTGTTCTTGCTGATCAGTACGTCGATGCGGCGTCGCTCGAACAGCTGTCGTTCGTCCTCCAGATGGAAGGGACCGCGTGCGCCGATGACGTCGCAGCGTTCGTTGCCGGGGTAGCTGTCCAGTGCGCGAAGGGTCCAGAACTGATGCTCGGGGATTTCTTCCAGATGCTGCAGCGGCTCGCGACCCAGGGTGAAGAAGGGGCGTTCGAACGGCGCCAGCGCCGCGACCAGTTCCGGCCAGTCAGCCACTTCCCGCCAGTCATCACCGGGGCCGGCTGTCCAGGCGGTGCGGCGAAAGGCCCAGCAGGGAATGCCCGCGCTTTTCGCCGCGAGCGCAGCGTTGTGGCTGATTTGTGCTGCGTAAGGGTGTGTGGCGTCCAGCAAAAGGTCGACGTTCTGCTCGCGAATGTACTGCGCCATGCCTTCGGCGCCGCCATAACCACCGACTTTCAGTTTGCACTTCAGATCCGTCGGCACCCGGCCAACGCCCGCCAGACTGTAAATATGCTCTGGCCCCAGGGTTCGGGCGATGGCCAGGGCTTCGGTGATGCCACCCAACAACAGAATGCGTTTCATACGGTTTCTCCACGTGACGCAACGCCCGCCTGCCCGACGATCCCGCCCTGGCGGTCAATGGCAAACACCTCGACCTGCACGCTGGCGGGCACCACGCTGCGGACGAAATTCAGGGCGTGCTGGCAGACGGCGTCACCCAGCGGCACACCGACCGCAGCACTCATCGCCAGGGCCTGCTGACTCGTGTTGGCGTCGCGTATCTGCTGTTGCAACGCAGCATCGGCCCCGACATCTGCCGCCCAACGTGCAAGCTGTGGCAGGTCGATGCTGGAATGACGGCTGTGCAGGTCCATGTGCCCGGCGGCGAGTTTGCTGATCTTGCCGAAGCCGCCGCACAGGCTGAGTCGGGTCACAGGCACCTTGCGCAGATGCTTGAGTACTGCGCCGACGAAGTCGCCCATTTCGATCAGGGCGATGTCTGGAATGTTGTAGACCCGGCGCATGGTGTCTTCGCTGGCATTGCCGGTGCAGGCGGCGATGTGCACGTAGCCGTTGGTGAACGCCACATCGATGCCTTGATGAATCGAGGCGATATAGGCCGCGCAGGAGAACGGCCGGACAATGCCGCTGGTGCCCAGAATCGACAACCCGCCAAGAATTCCCAGGCGCGGGTTCATGGTCTTGAGCGCCAGTGCTTCACCACCCTCGACCCCGATCGTGACCTCGAATCCCCCTTCATAGCTCAGCGATTCGGCCAGATGCATCAGATGCTCGGTCATCATGCGACGTGGCACAGGATTGATGGCGGGCTCACCCACACCCAGCACCAGACCGGGGCGGGTCACCGTGCCCACGCCTGCGCCCGCGATGAAGCGCACGCCGGGCTCGGAATCGAGCCTGACACGGGCGAATACCAGCGCGCCGTGGGTGACATCAGGATCGTCGCCTGCATCCTTCAGCGTGCCCGCTTCGGCGTAATCATCCACACAGCGGCAGAACTCCAGACGCATCTGCACCTGCTTGCCCTTGGGCAGCACGATCTCCACCGCATCGTTCACCTGTCCGCTGAGCAGCAACCTGGCCGCAGCGAGGCTGGTCGCGGTCGCGCAGCTCCCCGTGGTCAGGCCGCTGCGCAGCGGTGCGGGTTGTTCGGCGGTCTCGTCGCGCATCAGGACTTGACCACATCCAGCAGGGTGATCGGCAGGGCCTGACGCCAGGTATCGAACTCGCCCAATGGCTGCGCGTGGGCAACGTGGATGCGGGTCAGTTCGCCACCGTAACGCTCGCGCCAGGCCATCAATGCTGTTTCGCTTTGCAGCGTGACCGCATTGGCGACCAGCCTGCCGCCAGAACGCAGTTGCTCCCAACAGGCGTCCAGCACGCCGGTACGGGTCACGCCGCCGCCGATGAAGATCGCGTCCGGCCGTTCAAGGCCGCTCAGGGCCTGAGGCGCCGTACCGCGCACCAACTGCAGGCCGGGCACGCCGAGCGCATCGCGATTGAATTCGATCAGTTGCTGGCGTCCTTCGTCAGCCTCGATGGCCAGCGTGCGACAGGTCGGGTGGGCACGCATCCACTCGATGCCTATCGAGCCGCAACCGGCGCCGACATCCCACAACAGTTCGCCCGGCACCGGGGCCAGACGCGCCAGTGTGATTGCCCTGACGTCACGCTTGGTCAACTGGCCGTCATGCTCGAACGCGCTGTCCGGCAAGCCCGCCAGCGTCGTCAGG
Organism: Pseudomonas sp. AC016; assembly: GCF_979253365.1. NCBI lineage: Bacteria > Pseudomonadati > Pseudomonadota > Gammaproteobacteria > Pseudomonadales > Pseudomonadaceae > Pseudomonas > Pseudomonas sp. AC016. Next base: position 2,452,422 of record NZ_CEEDCC010000001.1, on the reverse strand, counting down.
CGCGTGGCGCTGGCATCGGCGCGGCAGTCGATGGCGACCAGATTCAACGCCGCAATGTCAGGGTTGCCCCATTCTCCGGCCAGTCCGTCGACACGTCGTTCGGCGTCGCCGCCCAGGTGCTCCAGCACAGTCATTTGGCTGGGGCCGAAACCGCGCTCACGCAACAAACCGGCAATGATCGCCGGGCTGCTGCCGTCGTTGCTCAATACCAGCAGGCGCACGCCGTGATGAATATGGGCATTGAGCGCGGCGACCGGACGGGCAACCACCGACAGCGTGACGACCTCCTGCAACGGCCAGCCCAGCCGCGCTGCGGCCAGTGAATAGGAAGAGGGGGCTGGCAGGACGCGCATCTCATCGATGGCGACGACACGACTCAGGCTGGCGCCAACGCCGAACAGCATCGGATCACCGCTGGCCAGCACGCAGACTTCGGCGCCGCGCTGTTCCAGAACGGGATTGAGCGAAAAAGGACTCGGCCATGTACGACGTTCCGCGCGGATGCAGGGCGGCAGCAAGGCCAGCTGGCGCGGCCCGCCGAACACCTGATCGGCGTGCAGCAGAGCATGCCGGGCGTTCCTGCCCAGGCCTTTGTAACCGTCTTCTCCGATTCCCACGACTGTCAGCCAAGGCGACATGCACACCCCTCAATCCGAACTTCCGACAGAGCGCCTTTTCATGCCTGCGGACAAAGCAGGCATAATACCGCGCCCGACGGGGTACAAGTGCTCTAATCCACGTACGGCTCCAGCCGGTTCCTGCCAGGTGATCCCTTGAACGAGCAGAAGTACGCTCGCACATCCAGCGCAACGCTACGCCCCTCGGCCTGTCCGGGGTTGCTGCGTATCGTCCCGGCGCTGGACGGTGGCATCTGCCGGATCAAACTGCCCGGCGGGGTGCTGCTGGCTCCACAGGCGCAGGCTGTGGCTCACGCGGCGCGGACTTATGCACAGGGCGTGATCGAAGCCACCAACCGCTCCAACCTGCAGATTCGTGGGGTAGGCGATGACCACGATGGGCTGATCCGTGTCCTCATGGACGCAGGTCTTGGCCCGGACAATCCCGACAGCGACGATGTGCGCAACCTGATGCTCAGCCCGGTGGCCGGCCTGGACGCGCAGAGTCTGTTCGATGCCCGGCCGCTGGCAGCGCAGATTCTCGCGGCGCTGGAAACGCATCCGCGCTTCCACGAGCTGTCGCCCAAGTTCGCGATTTCGCTGGACGCTGGCGAAGCGCTGGTGATGCTGGAGCATCCACATGACCTGTGGCTTTCGGCGCTGAAACATGGCGACCAGGTGATGCTGGCGTTCGGACTGGCAGGCTGTCCGGCTCGTGACAAGCCTTTGGCTGCAGTGTCTCTGGTCCATGGTCAGGCACTGGTCGTGGGGTTGCTGGAGCTGTTTCTCGATCTGGCGCGGCCGGAGCACACCCGCATGCGCCACCTGCTGGCCGAGGTATCGACCGACGAAATCCTCAGCCGGCTTTCGGCGCGTTTGAACGTCGCCTTGCGCGTCGAGCCCGGGATTACAGACTGGCAACGTCCTGCCATCCAGCCAGATCGTCATATCGGGATTTATCCACAGGCCGATGCAGGCTTGGTCGCGCTGGGCGCTGCCGTACCGCTGGGACGTCTCGATGCCGGGATGCTCTCGGCTGTCGCGCAACTGGCCATGGAGCAGGGCGACGGCTCTTTGCGTCTGACGCCCTGGCAAAGCCTGATGCTGCCCAACGTTCCGGTCGAACGAGGGCCTGATGTGCTCGATGCGTTGCAGGCTGCCGGCCTGATCGGCTCGGTCGAGGAGCCGCTGGCGCACATTGTTGCCTGCACAGGTTCTGCCGGGTGTGCCAAGGGACTGGCCGACACCAAGGCTGACGCCCGATTGCTGGCCGCCAGCTTGCATGAAAGCCAGGCGGTGCACCTCACGGGTTGCCGACGTTCCTGCGCGGCGGCACATGTGGCACCCGTGACCCTGCTGGCCGTCTCGCCCGGCCGCTATGACCTTTATTTTCGCGACGCAGCCCATGCCGGTTTCGGTGTGCTGCGCGCGCGTGACCTCACTATTGAAGCAGTCGGTGCGTTGTTGAACGCCGACTCACGGAGCAGCATGCATGATTGATTACATCCGCGATGGTCAGGAGATTTATCGCAACTCCTTCTCGATCATTCGCGCTGAAGCGCGCCTGGACACGATCCCTGCCGACCTGGAAAAACTCGCCGTGCGCGTTATCCACGCCTGCGGAATGGTCGAAGTCATCGAAGACCTGCGCTTCTCGCCGGGCGCAGGCAAGGCCGGGCGTGATGCGCTGGCGGCGGGCGCACCGATCCTGTGTGATGCGCGCATGGTGTCCGAGGGCATCACCCGCACGCGTCTGCCGGCCAATAACGAAATCATCTGCACGCTGCACGACGAAGGCGTACGCGAGATGGCGCTGGAATTGGGCAACACCCGTTCCGCCGTGGCGCTGGAACTGTGGCGTCCGCACCTGGAAGGCAGTGTGGTGGTGATCGGTAACGCACCGACGGCGCTGTTCTATCTGCTGGAAATGCTCGATGCCGGTGCGCCCAAGCCTGCGCTGATCCTCGGTTTCCCGGTTGGCTTCGTCGGCGCCGCCGAGTCCAAGGCCATGCTCGCCGCTGACAGCCGTGGCGTGCCGTTCGTGATCATGCAGGGCCGTCGTGGCGGCAGCGCCATGGCTGTGGCCGCCGTCAACGCACTGGCCACGGAGATCGAATGATGCAGGCACGCGGTCGATTGATTGGCCTGGGTGTCGGCCCCGGCGACCCGGAACTGATTACCGTGAAGGCCCTACGCCTGCTGCGCGAGTCGCCAGTGGTCGCGTATTTCGTGGCCAAGGGCAAGAAAGGCAACGCGTTCGGCATCATCGAAGCACACCTGCAGGATGTGCAGACGCTGATGCCGCTGGTCTACCCGGTCACCACCGAAGCGTTGCCTGCGCCGTTGTCGTACGAAAAAGTCATCAGTGACTTCTATGACGTGTCGAGCCAACAGGTCGCTGCACATCTGGATGCCGGCCGGGACGTGGCGGTAATCTGCGAAGGCGACCCGTTCTTCTACGGCTCCTACATGTACCTGCACGACCGCCTGGCCGAGCGTTACGAAGCTGAGGTGATTCCAGGCGTCTGCTCGATGCTGGGCGGCGCTTCGGTGCTGGGTGCGCCGTTGGTGTATCGCAATCAGAGCCTGTCGGTGCTGTCTGGCGTGCTCTCCCATGAAGACCTGAAACGCAAGCTGGCCGATGCCGACGCGGCGGTGATCATGAAGCTGGGTCGCAACTTCCATAAGGTGCGAGAAGTGCTGACCGAACTGGGCATGCACGGACGTGCGCTTTACGTCGAGCGGGCCACCATGGCCAATCAGAAGATCGTGCCGCTGGATCAGGTCGATCCGATGTCCTCGCCCTATTTCTCGTTGATCATTGTTCCCGGCGACAGGTGGCAAGGCTGATGGCGCACAACATTCCCGCCATCGTCATTCTCGGCAACGGCAGCCTTGCGACCGCACGGCGTATCCAGCGTCTGTATCCCGGTGCAGTGATTCACGGTCTGGCTGAACGAGTACAGGGCGCTGATAGCACCTACACCGAATTCGGCGCCACCGTGCGTCAGTTGTATCAGCAGAACACCCCGATCATTGCGCTGTGCGCGGCGGGCATCGTGATTCGTACCCTGGCGTCGCTGTTGCTGGAGAAGGGCGTCGAGCCGCCGGTGCTGGCCGTGGCTGAAGATGGCAGCGCGGTGGTGCCGCTGCTCGGCGGGCTGGGCGGCGTCAACGTCATGGCCCGCACGATTGCCGCAGGCCTCGCGGTCAATCCGGCGATCACCACCAGTGGTGAACTGCGATTCGGCACCTGTCTGCTCAATCCGCCGAGTGGCTATGCGTTGGGCGACCTGGAACTGGGCAAGCGCTTCGTGTCCGATCTGCTGTCCGGCGAACAGGTACGTATCGAAGGTGACGCGCCCTGGCTGGCTCAGGCGCAACTGCCTGAAGACCCGCAGGCGGAATTGTCGATCCACATTGGCTCCGGTCTGCGTGAACCGTCGGCCAACGAACTGCTGATCTATCCGCGCAACGTGCTTGTGGCGGTGGACGAGTGCTCGCCTGAACTGGCGTCTCGGGTTCGCCAGGCCCTGCGTGACGGCCGCATCGCCGAACAGTCTCTGGCCTGCCTGCTGGCGGATGAGCACCACATGGCCAATGCGCTGCTGCATCAGGCTGCCGTAGAGCTGGACGTGCCGGTGCGTTTTGTCAGTGCAGGCTCGCCCAGTGAGATGGCGATGAGTGCGGTCCCGCAATTACTGCCACCTGTGAGCACTTCGGGCCTGGCTATCTCGGTCGCGGCTCAGCCGCTGGACGTGAGCTGCATCGGTCGTGGCCGCGGGCGTCTTGCTGTGATCGGCCTGGGGCCGGGCGCGGCAGACCTGATGGTGCCCGCAGTCAAGGCTGAGCTGGCAAGGGCCAACGATGTGCTGGGCTATGAGACCTACGTGCGCATGGCCGGACCGTTTCGTGCGGATCAGGTGCTGCACTGCACCGATAACCGCGAAGAGATGATGCGGGCACGCCATGCGTTCGAGCTGGCGGCACAAGGTCGCTCGGTGGTGGTGGTGTCGTCGGGCGACCCTGGTGTGTTCGCCATGGCCTCGGCCGTACTCGAAGCGCTGCATGAGTCCGACAATCCGCAGTGGCGGGCTGTCGAGCTGGAAATCCTGCCCGGCGTCTCTGCCTCGCTGGCAACCGCCGCTCAGGCCGGTGCGCCGTTGGGGCATGACTTCTGCGTACTCTCGCTGTCGGACAATCTCAAGCCGTGGGACGTCATCGAAAAGCGTCTGGACCTGGCCTCTCAGGCGGACCTTGCGCTGGCGTTCTATAACCCGATTTCCCGCTCGCGGCCCTGGCAACTGGGCCGGGCGCTGGAGATCGTGCGTCAGCACCGCACACCTGAAACGCCAGTCACGCTGGGCCGAGACATTGGCCGTCCGGGTCAGACCCTGCGGATCATCACGCTGGGCGAGTTGACGCCGGAGCAGGTGGACATGCGCACGATGGTGCTGATCGGCTCGTCTCTGACCTGTACCTTTCCTCGCAATGAGGGCGGTCTGTGGGTCTACACGCCACGCTGGTATGGCGCCAAACCTGAGAAATGATGCGGCTGACGGTCGGCGTTCTTCCATATGGAGGTGGGAAAACGCCGAAGCTCACTCACGAGAGCACTGTGATCTCGACCGGGTTTTGACCCCCGGTCTGAGTGAATTTATTCCGTTAGGGCGGCGGGCGCTGTAGCCGGTTTCCCTCGGCTTCTTATGAAAGTTCATGAACCCCCATGTCTTCTGGGGCGTGATCAGCTTCGCTGATATTCAGATTTTCCTTTATCGGGCTGGACGCTTGCGCCTATGTGCGGGCGTTACAAAGTAAGCCATGCAAACGTTCCAGAGTGGTTTGGTTATTCTCGATTGCGTCCACAAGGACTTTCATGAATTAAAGGACTAATGAAATGAAGCACGAAGCAACCATGAATAACATCGATCAAATGGACTATGCCGGTCTGGCAAATTATGAGCTGGCTGACGCCTCGCGTTCGCTTGCCGAGCAGGTCGACGCGCAGGCTGCGCTCCCGACGGCCGCAAGCCTGTTGTCGGATCCTCAGGAAAGTGTAGAGGGTGCAGGTGCGGCTATAGCAGGCGGCACGCTTATCGCGTTCGCCGAGGGCGTATCGCGTCAGAATAAAGACGACGTGATGAACTCCCTGCTCTACGCCACCCTGGTTGCCAACGTCAAACACAACCCCGAATCCCAGAGTGACCAGTGGTACGCTCTGTTCAACACGGTACTTTCCAAGCTGGGTTGGCTCTCGACCCACTGGAGCTATGCGCGTTATCGCGCTACCCAGCAACGTTTCACCATGGATGAAGTCGGTCTTGAGATTCTGGGCTCGGCGATTGCCGCCGCAACACTGCCGGGGCCTGCATCGGTCGCCATGTTGAAAGTGGCCAAGGATGCCGTCACAGCCCTGAGCGCCAGGAAAGAGCCACTGCGTCTTTTCGAGCGCCAGACCAAGACACATCGTGGCGGTAACTTCCGTATCGCAGCCTGCACCGAGTCTGCCGATGGCGATGTCAGCCTGGCCATGGGCGCGGTTGCCTTCAGCAGCAACATCGATGTGACCAATGTGATGTTCTGGGAATGGCAGAATTCGGATGTCGAGACTTACAAGGGTGAAAACAGCCTGGTGTTCAATACTCGCGTCTATGCCAGCGTTCGCGATGTGGTTCAGAAGAAGCTTGATGAAAACGCCAGGAATGCACTGGAAGAGTTTGATATCTGATTCTTTGCCTGCGGAAGCCCTGGGCTTCCGCAACTTTTCAGAAGGAACTGAGAATGGAACAGGTATTTAAAGGACGTGTGGTCAATGCGGGCAGTCTGTTGTTCTTTCCCGAGTCGCTGGAGGTTGACCAGCAAAACGATATCCTGGATTCAATGTTGTATCTCCAATTGGCAGCTTCCAAAAAACATGACCGATTCAGTGATTTCGAGAGCTGGAAGGAGCTATGGCTTGCAGCTGCTCTGCGTTTTGGCTGGGCGCTGAAGGCGAGTGAGCATATAAGCGAGCCGCTGGTGGCTGGAACGTTGAATACGGTCTGGAGCCTTGCCGCTCAAGCCTTTTCCGCATCCGTTTCGAACTCGGCTCTGACTCGAGTCGAGGCGTTGATGCGGTTGGCGAACACGCAACCGTCGGCGCAGCCAGCGATAAAACTGCTGGCCAGTCAGGCCATCCACGTTGAGGATTCTCCGGCTGTCAGCCCTGACCCGTCTTGCAGGGCCAGGGCAGGTAAGAGCACCTTGGCATTTCAATTGGGCTTCGCCGCCGCTGATAACACTCTTGATATTGCACTGGTGCATTTCAAGACCCGCCAGCCCCTTATGGATGAATTTCTGTTCGAGCCGCTTGATCCCGGACAGGTCTGTGGGAATGTTGAAATGACCGCCTATTCGATGCGTCTGATGGATCAGATATATGCGCCGTTTCGCGACGTGTTTCATACCGCTCGGCAGAAGCAGGATCCCGTGCTGGTCATGTCGCTCGAGGAGGTGGTCGATGTCGCTCGACCATGACAGCATTTTATGTGGAAACAATCTGGTGTCGTTTGGGGACGGTATCGGCGCAGACCTGCGACAGGACATTCTAGACTGCCTGCTTTATGCGCAGTTTCTCGCCGATGACGAGACGTCGGTGCAACGCAACTGGAGGGGGTGGCTGGAGACCTACCGAGGGTCTGTGGATGATGCTGGAGCGCAACGTACCGCAATCATCGCCGATTCGACATTCATGATTCGTCGCCTTCGCGACTTGCGGCATGAGCCGTTTTTGAATGGATTCCCTTCTGCCGAGCTTCGTGAACTGTTCAGCTACTCATTCGATACGCTCATGAACAGCGGGCAAGCCAAGGCGTTCTTCAATTCATGGTTCAGCTCAGGACGAACCGAAAGCATCCAGGTGGTGCCCTGTGTCATGAGTGACGACGGTAAGGTCTCCATCATGCTGTGCGGCCTGCAAATGACCACCATGGCGTTCAGGAGAGGCTTTTTCCCGTGGGACGTACTCAATGGCGAGATGAGGGTCGACTGTGCCGGGGCTGCGTACCGGTTCAGCCGCGAGCTGTTTGATCCTGTGCGCTCACGTGTCCGGGATGAACTGGCCAGTCGTGCCAGGGAGGCGGTCATTCAGTTGTAGTGTGGATCACATCCCACGGAGGGGAGTCTCACAATGAGTGCTTACGAAAATAACGCGGCCTATCTGGGCAACATACCGAGTCTGGTGACGTTTCTGCCCGGCCTGTCTGTGCAGGAGCGTCTTGATCTTCAGGATGTGCTGCTGGACGCCCAGCTGTTCGCCGGAGCGCATCTGGACTTCGAGAAACAGTGGAGCAGCTGGATGCATTACTACCGCAGCAGGCTCGGCTTTCGTGGCGTGCATGCCCAGAGTCTGGTCATGGATGATTCGCTGCTGGTCAGCAGTGTGGCAGACTTGAGAAATGCGACGTTTGCCATCAGGGGCGTGGGTGATCACCAGTTGCTCGGGGATCTTGTCCGCCGCTCATTCGAGGCGGCGGGGATCTATCAGGCAGCAGGTGCCTATTTTCAATCGGGCTCTGGACGATCACGCCTTGGCAGTTTTCAGATCGTACCCTGCGCGAAAATGGGTAATGGGCAGATCGTGATGCTGCTCTGTGGTCTGCAATTGGTGGCGGACACTTATTCCGCCGGTGGGCGCAGGCTGGTGTTCTTTTTCAAGGGCGGAAGTTACACCTTTGACAGCCGGACCTACGCTGCGCATCGCGAAGATGTGATCCGTTATCTGGCTGGAAGAAGCAAAAGCCTGATTCGTTCGGTTCAGATCTGAACCGGCTCACGGCACCAGATAGCCCCGGACACCGGTAAAGATAATCTGCGCGGCCAGCGCACAGACGAAAAGCCCCATCAGCCGACTGACGATCTGCAGGCCCTGGTCGCCGAGGATTCGCTCGATACGGTTGGAGAGGTAAAGCACCACACCGACTGTGAGACTGGCCAGCGCAATGCTCAGAATGGCGGTGAGCTTGTCATCCCAGTGTGGCTGGCTCACGCCCATGACCAGCAGTGCGCCGATTGTGCCAGGGCCGACGGTGATCGGGATGGTCAGCGGAACGATGGTCACGTCCTGCTGGATGTTATCGGTCTGGACGGCGGACTTGCCCTGAGCCATGCCCAGCGCCGAGATGAACAGGACGCTGCCGGCGCCGATCCGGAATGCATCGACCGTGATGCCGAACACATCGAAAATCACCCGCCCGAACAGGTACAGCAGGACGCTTGAAACCAGCGTTGCAAGCGCGACTTTCCAGGCCAGGCGCTTCTGTTCCTTGCGCGAATGGCCACGGGTCAGGCTGATAAAGCAGGACAGGACGAAGAACGGGCTGTAAAGCACCAGCATCTTCAGGTAAACGCTGGACAACACATGGAGCATGGCATGGGCTCTTGGCGGCAGAGGGCGGGCGAGAGCAGTCTATCAGGCAGCGCGCTGCCTGACCCGACGTTGTCAGTTCTGCTGGTAGAGTTCGCCAGCCGATGTGAGGCCGCGAACCTTGTCGCGTTGCGCGACCCAGTGCTCGACCAGCTCACGCAACTGAGACAGTTCGATAGGCTTGGCCATATGGCCGTCCATGCCAGCCTGACGTGCACGATCCTTGTGTTCGGTAAGGATGTGCGCGGTCAGGGCCACGACCGGCGTGCGTACGCGCTGGTTGCCGACTTCCCAGGCGCGTAACTGCTCGGTAGCCGAGAACCCGTCGAGGATCGGCATTTCGCAGTCCATCAGCACCAGATCGTAGCGCTGCGCTTTCATGGCGCGGAGGGCTTCCTCGCCATTGCTGGCGGTATCGGGATGCAGGTTGAGCTTGCCCAGCATGCCGCGGATCACCTTGGTCGAGATGTTGTTGTCTTCGGCCACCAGAATGCGGAAATCGCTTGGCACACGAACCGGCATGTTCAGCACAGGCGCCGGATTGATCGGTGTGACGCCCTTGTTCAACTGGGTCAATTCATCGGCCAGTGTGGTCTTGAGTGTGTAGCCTGCCACGGGCTTGGCCAGAATGCGTTTGATGCCCGCGTTACGGGCGATGATCTTGCTCGGCGCATTGCTGATGCCGGTCAGCATGATCAGCAGGATGTCGTGGTTGAGGCTTGGGTCTTCCTTGATCTTGGCCGACAGTTGCATGCCCGTCATGCCCGGCATGTTCTGATCCAGCAGCACCACGTCGAAGTAGTCACGCAAGTGCGCCTTGGTGCGTAGCAGGGCCAGCGCTTCCTTGCCGGAGGCCACGGCACTCACGTTCAGGCCCCAGGCGCTGCATTGCTGCACCAGCACCTTGCGGCAGGTGTCATTGTCGTCGACCACCAGTACGCGCGCATCCTTCAGCGGACTGTCCAGATCGATGGTGGGCTGTTCCAGCAGCTTGGCGTCCAGCGGCAGCGTCAGCCAAAGGGTATTGCCAGGCGTGCCGCTGTTCTGAATGCCGAATTCGCCATCCATCAGCACGATCAATTGCCGCGCGATCACCAGCCCGAGGTGGCCGCCCAGCTTGCTGCTGGCCAGGAAATTCTTGCTGTGCAATTCCGCGTGCAGCAGTGCGTCACGCTCTTCATCCGACAGTGACTCACCGGTGTCCTGCACGGAGATGCGCAGACGCGGCGTGCCGGACTTTGCAGTGTCCAGCGCGACGGCCAGCAGGATTTCGCCTTCTTCGGTTTTTTTCAGTGCGTTTTCCAGCAGGCTCAACAGTGTCTGGCGCAGTCGGGTCGGGTCACCGCCGATCACGCGAGGCACCTGCGGCTGAATCAGGCTGATGAGTTCGACCTGTTGTTGCTCGGCCTTGGCGCGGAAGATGTTCAGGCAGTCTTCGACCAGCGCGCTGATGTCGAACTGCACGTCGTCCAGTTCGATCTGCCCCGATTCAAGCTTGGTGATGTCGAGAATTTCGTTGATCAGCGTGAGCAGTTCGTTACCCGCACTGTGAATGGTCTGCACGTAATCGCGTTGCTTGACCGACAGCGGGGTGCCCAGCAGCAGCTCGGTCATGCCCAGCACGCCGTTCATCGGGGTGCGGATTTCATGACTGATCTTGGCCAGGAATTCTGCCTTGGCATTGATTTCAGCCGTACTGGCAGCCTGATCGCGGCTGATGCTGAATCGATCTTCGGTGATGCTGCGCTGGCGCTCGCTGAGGGCGATGCTCATCAACAGCCCGCTGATGCAGAACACGCACAGCAAGGCGAGGATCAGCCACTGTGGCGGCACCAGACTCAGCCACAGCAGGCCGGGCAGCACGATCATGTAGCCGATGTTGAAGGTGATCATGCCCAGCACGAACAGACGCGCCGAGCGGTAGCCTTTCTGCCAGTGCCATACCGAGACCGCGAGGATGCTCAGCGTGGTCAGGGAAACCAGCACGAAGGTCAGGATGTTGATGGGCAGGTCGTCGTCGAGCATCACAAGCATCGCACCGATGCCCATGAGCACGGCATTGCCCAGCAGCAGACGATCCAGCACTTTCACGTTGCGATGCACAAAGAAGCAGTAGGTGTAGATCAATCCGGCAATGGCGGCCATCAGCAAGGCGAGATGGGCGCCAGGAGTCTGTGCGATGTTCCAGGACTCGAGTGGGCTGAGCAGGTTGAGTAGCAGCAGGGCGCTCAGTGCAAGCAAGGCCTCACAGGCCGCCAGCCACAGATTGCTGCGCGAGCGGGAGTGTCCATAGCGGGTCAGGTTCTGAACAATGAGCATGGCCAGAGCACCGAACAGCAGCCCGAACAGAAACGGCTCGGTTTCGTCGGCTGCGCTTTCGATGGCGGGCTCCAGCGTGATGCTGGGACGCATTTGCTGGGTTGAAACCAGCCTGAGGTAGATGTCCAGCGGGACGCTGCTTTGCGGTACGGTCAGCAGAAAGTCGTTGGATGGCAGTCGCTGATCCTGCCTGGGTACTTCATTGCCTGTGCGCATGTAGTCGACCAGACGATCTCCGTCCATGACGTACATGTCGGCGGTGGCAAGGTCGGGTGCGAAGATACGCAGCAGTTGCTCGTGCTGGGTCGGATGCTGTCGATAGTGCAGCCAGACAGCGCTGTGTCTGCCCGCTGCAGTGACGCGTTCGAGTTCGACAGGGCTGAACTGATTCTGATAGCGCGCCGAACGGATTTCCTCCAGGTCCAGGCTTGCCTTTTCGTCGAGCAACGTTGACCAGCCCGATCCATGTTCGGCTTGAGCCGAGAGCATGAAGAGCAAGGTCATCAACCCGACGGTTGAGGCTATGGCAATCCTGAGCCAGCGCACAATGAAATCCCTTCGTGAGTGAATACCTGGTAAAACTGCGCAGCGCCGGGAAAACCGGCCAGCCTCATGAAGAGGCCGGCCCGGTCGTTTATTCCTGGCTCTCACCACGCTCACGGGCAATGGCCCGGTAGCCAATGTCCTTGCGATAGAAACAACCTTCCCAATCAATCTTTGCCGCCAGCGCGTAGGCGTTCTGCTGAGCGGTGCCCACGCTGTCGCCCAGGGCTGTCGCACACAGTACACGACCACCGCTGGTCACGACACGGCCATCCTGCAGAGCGGTGCCTGCGTGGAAAACCTTGCCATTGAGTTTAGCGGCTTCATCCAGCCCGTTGATGAAATCGCCCTTGGCGTAGTCGGCAGGGTAGCCGCCTGCTGCCAGAACGATCCCCAGGCTCGGGCGTGGATCCCATTGCGCTTCGATCTTGTCCAGCGCCTGTGCCAGGGCGGCCTCGACCAGCAGTACCAGACTCGATTGCAGTCGCAGCATGACCGGCTGGGTTTCCGGGTCGCCGAAACGGCAGTTGAATTCGATCACCTTGGGGTTGCCAGCCTTGTCGATCATCAGACCAGCATAGAGGAAGCCCGTGTAAACGTTGCCTTCCTCTGCCATGCCCCGGACGGTCGGCCAGATAACCAGGTCCATGACCCGCTGATGAACCTCGGCGGTCACCACCGGGGCAGGGGAGTAGGCACCCATGCCGCCGGTGTTCGGGCCGCTGTCGCCATCGCCGACACGCTTGTGATCCTGACTGGTGGCCATGGGCAGAACGTTCTTGCCGTCGACCATGACGATGAAGCTGGCTTCTTCGCCATCGAGGAATTCTTCGATCACGACGCGCGAGCCTGCGTCACCAAAGGCATTGCCTGCCAGCATGTCGCGTACGGCGTCTTCGGCTTCGGTCAGGGTCATTGCAACGATGACGCCCTTGCCGGCCGCCAGGCCGTCGGCCTTGATGACGATCGGTGCGCCTTTTTCGCGCAGGTAGGCCAGCGCCGGCTCGATTTCGGTGAAGTTCTGGTAATCGGCGGTCGGGATCTTGTGGCGTGCCAGAAAGTCCTTGGTGAACGCCTTGGAACCTTCAAGCTGGGCTGCACCGGCAGTCGGGCCGAAGCAATCCAGGCCGCGGCTGCGGAACAGGTCCACGACGCCAGCCACCAGCGGCACTTCCGGGCCGACGATGGTCAGCGAGACGTTCTTCTCGGCGAAGTCAGCCAGTTGCTCCAGCGCCAGCACGTCGATTGCAACGTTTTCACACTTGGCTTCGATGGCCGTGCCTGCGTTGCCCGGCGCAACGAATACTTTCTCTACACGTGGATCCTGCGCGACTTTCCATGCCAGGGCGTGTTCACGACCGCCACTGCCGATAATCAAAACATTCATGTCAAAAACCTCGATGACGCTGATTCTGGGAGGTAGCGCGGCAGTTCATCGTCAGATGACCCCGCGGTACGAGGTCGCAATGGCGTAGGTGTATGCAAGGCGGATGGGGCTTCGCTGAGCGGAGTTGCCTCCTGGCAATGAGCATCAGCGGAGCCCCATCCAACGCAGCAGACGCCTGCGGCAGTGCGGCCGTTTCCTGAGTTAGTGGCGGAAGTGGCGCATACCGGTGAAAACCATCGCAATACCGGCTTCGTCTGCCGCGGCGATGACTTCATTGTCACGCATCGAGCCGCCCGGCTGGATGACAGCGGTGATGCCGACCTTGGCCGCATTGTCGATGCCGTCACGGAACGGGAAGAATGCGTCGGAAGCCATGACTGCGCCCTGTACCTGCAAACCGGCGTGCTCGGCCTTGATGGCGGCGATGCGCGCCGAGTTCACGCGGCTCATCTGGCCTGCGCCGACGCCGATGGTCTGGCGGTTCTTGGCGTAGACAATGGCGTTGGACTTCACGTACTTGGCGACTTTCCAGGCGAAGATCAGGTCGTGGATTTCCTGCTCGGTCGGGGCGCGCTTGGTAACGACCTTGAGGTCGTCGGCCGTGATCATGCCGATGTCACGGCTCTGCACCAGCAGACCGCCGTTGACGCGCTTGTAGTCCCACGCAGGGGTGCGCTCGCTCCACTGGCCGCAGGTCAGCAGGCGCACATTGGCTTTGCTGGCCACGATGGCCTGCGCTTCGGCGCTGACGCTCGGGGCAATGATCACTTCGACGAACTGACGCTCGACGATGGCTTTGGCCGTCTCGGCATCCAGCTCACGGTTGAACGCAATGATGCCGCCAAAGGCCGACTCGGTGTCGGTGGCGTAGGCCAGCTCGTAGGCCTGGCGGATACCGCCTTCGTCGTCCGGGCAGACCGAGACGCCGCACGGGTTGGCATGCTTGACGATCACACAGGCAGGTTTGACGAAGCTCTTCACGCATTCCAGCGCGGCATCGGTATCAGCCACGTTGTTGAACGACAGTTCCTTGCCCTGCAACTGAGTGGCGGTCGCGATGCCGACTTCGGCAGGTTTGGCTTCAACGTAGAACGCCGCGCTCTGGTGCGGGTTCTCGCCGTAGCGCATTTCCTGTGCCTTGACGAACTGGGTGTTGAAGGTGCGGGGGAACTGGCTGCGGCCTTCGGTGCTCAGGGTCTGTGCCGTCTGATCGACGCTGCCCAGGTAGTTGGCGATCATGCCGTCGTAGGCGGCGGTGTGTTCGAACGCCTTGAGCATCAGGTCGAAACGCTGGGCATAGGTCAGGCCGCCAGCCTTGAGGCTTTCCAGCACCTGGCCGTAGTCGCTCGCGTTGACGACGATGGCGACGTCCTTGTGGTTCTTGGCGGCGGAACGGACCATGGTCGGGCCACCGATGTCGATGTTTTCAATCGCGGTCGGCAGGTCGCAGCCCGGCTTGGAGACGGTGGCTTCGAACGGATAGAGATTGACGGCAACCAGGTCGATCGGATTGATACCGTGCTCGTTCATGATTGCATCGTCGATGCCGCGACGTCCCAGAATGCCGCCGTGGATCTTGGGGTGCAGGGTCTTGACCCGGCCATCCATCATTTCGGCGAAGCCTGTGTAGTCGGCCACTTCCACTGCCGCAACTCCGTTGTCCCTGAGCAGCTTGAACGTGCCGCCAGTGGACAGGATCTCGACGCCCAGCGCTTCAAGCTCGCGGGCGAATTCGAGGATTCCGGTCTTGTCGGATACGCTGATCAAAGCGCGGCGGATCGGCAGGCGGGTAGTCTGGTCGGTCATCTCGATTTCCATCAAAAGCAAAAGAAGTCAGCAAAAAAAGGCGACCGCTGTCAGGTGGGTCGCCTTTTCTGTTTTGAATGCTTAAAGCAGATCGTACTGTTTGAGTTTCTTGCGCAGCGTGCCGCGATTGAGGCCCAGCAGCTCGGAGGCCTTGGTCTGGTTGCCCTTGACGTAGTTCATCACGCTTTCCAGAAGCGGAGCCTCAACTTCCGACAACACCAGGTTGTAGACGTCAGTGACGGATGCGCCTTCGAGGTGGGCGAAATAATTGTGCAACGCCTTCTCGACACTGCCACGCAGGGTCTGACCCTCTTCGCTCGGCGTGTTCAGGTGTTGTTTCAAATTGACGTTGTCGCTCACGGGTGTTGTTCCACTCACTAAAGTCTCGGTCATCATCGTCATGCGGCCACCTCTTTATCGTTCTGGTTATCCGGGCCCTTGCAGCCTTGGCTGAAGAACTCCCGAACGTTGGCGCACTGTGCTTCCGTATCTTCCAATCGATTGAATCGGGCGCGAAACTCCCTGGCGCCCGGCAAGGTTGCGAGATACCAGCCAACATGTTTGCGTGCAATTCGCACGCCCATCACGTCGCCATAGAAAACATGAAGCGCTGCCAGATGCTCCAGCAGGATCCGCTCCACTTCACCGAGCTGCAGCGCCGGGAGTTTCTCTCCGGTACGCAGGTAGTGTTCTATCTCGCGAAAAATCCACGGCCGCCCCTGGGCTGCCCTGCCAATCAGTAACCCGTCCGCTCCGGTGGCCTGCAGTACATACCGGGCTTTTTCAGGTGAATCGATGTCGCCGTTTGCAAATACAGGGATCGACACGGCCTGCTTGATGGCGGCAATCGTGTCGTACTCGGCTTCACCGGTGTAAAGGTCTGCACGGGTTCGCCCGTGGACCGCGAGGGCCTGAATGCCGGCCTGCTCGGCGATTCTTGCGACAGTGAGCCCGTTTTTGTTCTCCCGGTCCCAGCCGGTGCGTATCTTCAGCGTGACCGGCACATCGACCGCAGCCACCACGGCCTGCAGGATCTCGGTCACCAGTTGTTCGTCTTTCAACAGCGCTGAACCGGCTGCCTTGTTGCATACCTTCTTGGCCGGGCAGCCCATGTTGATGTCGATGATCTGGGCTCCCAGCTCGACATTGGCACGCGCCGCGTCCGCCAGCATCTGCGGATCTCCACCGGCGATCTGTACCGAGCGGGGCTCGGGATCACCTTCGTGGATCATGCGCAGACGCGATTTGCGGCTGTTCCACAGACTCATGTCGCTGGTCACCATTTCCGAGACCACCAGCCCTGCACCGAGTTGGCGGCACAGCTGACGGAAAGGCTGGTCAGTGACGCCCGCCATCGGGGCGAGGATCAAGCCGTTCTGCAATGTATATGGGCCGATGCGTACCGCCGACATAGCCTTACCTATAGTGGGGCCGAATCATCCGCAGGCCGTGTAAACAACCGTTTCACACGGTCTGCAACGGGTCGTTCAGCCAGCTGCTTGTGCAACCGTCAGACCGAGCCGAGAGTTTGAAAAAGGGTGGGCATGATACCCGCTCTCGATGACTGGATAAAGGCTGAATTGGATAAAATCTGAACAACTTTTTCCATGTCGCCAAGACCGTGATTCCAGCGCGATTGTCAGGGAATACCTGGCGAAAATGCTGGGTTGTTCGGGGAAAACAACAGATAAAGCAGGTCTGTGCAGGGTGGTTTCACCCTGCAGGATCGCTATTCGGGCGAACGGAAGTTCAGGCTGTAATTCACGGCCTTCGCCCCCGGATCTAGGATATCCAGCGCAATATGGATGGGAGTCTGCGGCGGCATCTCTTCCTTGCCCGCCATTTCACCGCTCAGGTATTCGCCCGGTTTGAACCGACGACTGGCAATGAGCTGACCGCTGGTATCGGCAAACCGCAGCTCCAGCAGCGGAAACGGCTGGGAGAATGAGGCGCGGTTGTAGATGATCGCATCCACGATCAGGGCGCCTTGAAACTCGGGATGACTGCGCACCACCAGGTTGCTGCTCTTGAGCAGGGAAATGTCGACTTTCGACGGCACCTTGCAGCCAATCTGCGGGCACAATTGCTGGAACCATGGACGGTATTGATCCTGGCGCGCCAACTGATCGAAGTGATACCAGATGTATTGCCCGGCAAGTCCCACGAGGGCCAGCAGGATCAGCAGTGCCCACGCAAGGCGACGGCCCGATCGCGACTTTGGTGGCTGCCAGTCCAGTTGCAGAGGATCGTCCGTCAGGTCAATCAGGGGCTTGTCGCGTACGGCGGGTTCATTGCGCGTGCGTTTGCTGCGCGGATCTGGTTCCGGCTCGTCGTTGACGTATTCATCATCATGATCATCGATGTCATCGTCGTCGACTGCGGACCAGCGTTCGGCTTTTTCGGTTACAGGCTGTTTGCGCAGACTGACCGGCGGCGCCATAGGCTCGTCATCGTCCAGGTGGTTGCCTGCGGACAGTGACGGTTCGGTGCGGTCGTTGTCTGACGGATGCCCATGCCCGTCGTCGTGGTGGACGGGCTCGTCGACGACTTCAGCCTTCACTTCAGGCAGATGACTGACGTCATCGTTGTGCAGCGTGTCGACCCAGGCGGATTCGTCGGCCTGCGGGTTGTCACGCTGCGCCGTCAGCATGCTGTCATCGCTACGGTTGTGGCGCGCAAAGCTGTCTGACCGGGGGTTGTCGCGCTTTTCGAGGCGCGCCAGTTCTTCGTCCAGGTTCAGATTGTCCAGGTCCATTTCGCTGACCTGCCACAGGTCCTCGTCTTCGTCCTGAACTCTGGCTGGCTCGACGCGGGCTGGCGCAGCAGGCTCTGCAGTGGGCACCTGCGCAACGGGCGGAGCGGGCTGAAGAGGCTCGGCGATTGGGGGCTCGACAATCAGCGGCGCGTCGGTCTGCACCGGTTTACCGGGCTCGTCGCTCGCTCGCTGCTCCAGCAATTGCCGGGCGGCGTTGAAGACCTGCAGGCAGGCGCCGCAGCGCACCACGCCGCGTGCCACGCTCAGTTGTGCGTGGCTGACTCGGAAACTGGTCTGGCAGTGAGGGCACTGGGTGACGAAACTGTCGGTCATGCGGCTGTCCGGTTCAGGCGGCGGTTAACGGCGACGGCCCGTGATGCGTACCCAGCCATCACGGTTCGCGATCGGGTCCAGATCGAATGTAGCAGCATAGGCTGCAGCCACGTCTTCTCCCTGTTCGGCCAGAATGCCGGACAGCGCGAGACGCCCGCCCGGCCTGACCAGTTCTGCCAGTTGCGGGGCCAGTGACACCAGCGGGCCGGCCAGAATATTGGCGACCAGTACATCGGCGGGTTCACGGGGCAGGTCTTCCGGCAGGTAGAGCGCAAAGCGTTGTTCGGCGATGTTGTTGCGCCCGGCGTTATCACGGGAGGCTTCAAGGGCCTGCACGTCAATGTCGGTGCCGACCGCCTGTTCGGCGCCCAGCAGCAGTGCGGCGATGGCCAGAATGCCCGATCCGCAGCCGAAATCCAGCACGTTGCAGTCCTTGAGGTCCTGACTGTCGAGCCATTCCAGGCACAGTGCGGTGGTCGGGTGCGTGCCGGTGCCGAACGCCAGGCCTGGATCGAGCAGCAGATTCACTGCGTCAGGCTCGGGTGCGGCATGCCAGCTCGGGACGATCCACAGGCGCTGGCCAAAGCGCATTGGCTGGAAGTTGTCCATCCAGCTGCGTTCCCAGTCCTGGTCTTCGATGACTTCGGCGGTGTGCTCGGGCAATTCGGCGTCGGTCAGCAGGCGCAGATGCGCCAGTGCCAGATCGGCGTCCGTGTCGGCTTCGAACAGGGCCAGCAGGTGGGTGTGTGCCCACAGCGGGGTGGTGTTGAGTTCGGGTTCGAAAATCGGCTGGTCTTCAGCGTCCATGAAGGTCACGGACACGGCGCCGACTTCGAGAAGAGCGTCTTCGTAGGTTTCGGCTTGTTCTGGGCTGATGGCGAGACGGACTTGCAGCCAAGGCATGGCGGATTACCTTCGATTCAAAAATAAGTGCGGGCTTGGCCGCGAGAAGCGGGCAAGTTTACTTCCAAGCGGTGCAAACAACAAAGCCGCATCACTGCGGCTTCGTCGTTTTGAAACACACTGGCTTAT
Organism: Pseudomonas sp. AC016; assembly: GCF_979253365.1. Taxonomy (NCBI): domain Bacteria; kingdom Pseudomonadati; phylum Pseudomonadota; class Gammaproteobacteria; order Pseudomonadales; family Pseudomonadaceae; genus Pseudomonas; species Pseudomonas sp. AC016. The sequence goes on along the minus strand of NZ_CEEDCC010000001.1, from coordinate 2,433,226 downwards.
TGATTGGCCAGTTTGTGCTCCAGGTAGTGAATGTTGACGCCGCCTTCGCAGAAGCCTTCATCACGGGTCAGATCACGGTGCAGCGGGATGTTGGTCTTGATCCCGTCGACCACGATTTCGTCCAGGGCGTTGCGCATGCGTGCCATGGCTTCTTCGCGGGTCGCGCCCCAGGTGATCAGCTTGCCGATCAGCGAGTCGTAGTTCGATGGCACCTTGTAACCGCTGTACAGGTGCGAGTCGACACGAACACCGTTACCGCCCGGCGCATGGAAATGCTTGACCAGGCCTGGGCTCGGGATGAAGGTTTTCGGGTCTTCGGCGTTGATCCGGCACTCCAGCGAATGACCCTTGATGACTACGTCATCCTGAGTAAACGAGAGCTTGTTGCCGGCGGCGATGCTTAGCATCTCCTTGACGATGTCGATACCGGTGACCATCTCCGAAACCGGGTGCTCCACCTGAACACGGGTGTTCATTTCGATGAAGTAAAAGCGGCCGTTCTCGTACAGGAACTCGAACGTGCCCGCGCCGCGGTAGCCGATGTCGACGCATGCCTTGACGCAGGCAGCGAAGACGTCTTTGCGCGCTTGCTCATCGATGAACGGGGCCGGTGCTTCTTCCAGTACTTTCTGGTGGCGGCGTTGCAGCGAGCAGTCACGATCACCGAGGTGAATCGCGTTGCCCTGGCCGTCGGAAATGACCTGGATTTCCACGTGACGCGGGTTGGTCAGGTATTTTTCCAGATAGACCATCGGGTTGCTGAACCAGGCAGCCGCTTCGGCGCGGGTCTGGGCAGCAGCTTCGATCAGGTCTTCTTCCTTGTGAACCACACGCATGCCGCGACCACCACCGCCACCGGCGGCCTTGATGATCACCGGGTAGCCGACTTCACGGCCGATACGCAGCGCAGTGGCTTCGTCTTCAGGCAGCGGACCGTCGGAACCTGGAACGGTTGGCACGTTGGCGCGCTTCATGGCGTCCTTGGCCGATACCTTGTCGCCCATCAGGCGAATGGTGTCGGCCTTGGGGCCGATGAAGGCAAAACCCGATTTCTCGACCTGCTCGGCAAAGTCGGCGTTTTCCGCGAGAAAGCCATAGCCCGGGTGAATCGCCGTGGCGCCGGTGACTTCGGCGGCCGCGATGATTGCAGGGATGTGCAGATAGGACAGGTTGGCTGGCGCCGGACCGATACAGACAGTTTCGTCTGCCAGGCCCAGGTGCATCAACTCGCGATCGGCCGTGGAGTGTACAGCGACGGTCTTGATGCCCAGTTCCTTACAGGCACGCAAGATGCGCAAGGCAATTTCGCCGCGGTTGGCGATCAGAACTTTTTCCAACATCGCAGGCTCTCCCCGGTTCAAACGATTGTGAACAGCGGCTGGTCAAATTCAACCGGCTGACCGTTTTCTACCAGGATGGATTCGATCACGCCGGCTTTCTCGGCAGTGATGTGGTTCATCATTTTCATCGCTTCGACGATGCAGATGGTGTCGCCGACCTTGACGGTCTTGCCCACTTCAACGAATGCAGGCGAAGTCGGCGCAGGGGTGCGGTAGAACGTACCGACCATTGGCGATTTGACGACGTGGCCGTTCAGCGCAGGTGCCGACGGCGCTTCAGCAGCAACCGGAGCGGCTGGAACAGGAGCAGCAACCGGCGCAGCCACAGGTGCTGGAGCCGGTGCGTAATACGGTTGCGCCGGGGTCTTGCTGTGACGGCTGATTCGTACGGACTCTTCGCCTTCACGAATTTCCAGTTCGTCGATGCCGGACTCTTCCAGCAATTCGATCAGTTTCTTGACTTTGCGAATATCCATCAATCATCAACTCCCAAGGGGTCTGTAAGTCAGTTCGGCAGCCGGTTCAAGCCATGAGGTCAGCGTCTGGCTGCACCATTCATGGCCTGGAACCAGCGGCCAATTGTTCCAGGGCGGCCTCCAGGGCCAGTCGGTAACCGCTGGCGCCAAGGCCGCAGATCACTCCTACAGCGACATCTGAAAAGTAGGAGTGATGGCGGAAAGGTTCGCGTTTGTGCACGTTTGACAAATGCACTTCGATGAATGGGATGCTCACTCCCATCAGCGCGTCACGTATTGCCACACTTGTATGCGTAAAAGCGGCCGGATTGATCAAAATAAAGTCCACACCTTCGTCGCGAGCGGCGTGAATTCGGTCGATCAGTTCGTATTCGGCGTTGCTTTGCAGGTACATCAGATGGTGGCCCGCGTCGCGGGCGCGCTGTTCCAGGTCCTGATTGATCTGAGGCAGGGTGACGGTGCCGTAGACACCCGGTTCCCGAGTGCCCAGCAGATTCAGGTTAGGTCCGTGAAGAACCAGAATGGTCGCCATTGTGTAGTCCTTTTATTGTCTGCGAGCGTTTACGCCCGGCGACTATGCCGGAAGGGCAATGGACTGTCCAGTTAACAACAGTAGCCAGCACGATGAGCGATATTCGCGCAAAGTTTGTGACTCAGGCGCTAGATTTGGTCATTTGCTCCATTCAGACGCTCGATCAGCCCCGCAGCGTCGATTTCGCCGACGACCCGAACGTTTTGCAGTTCTTCGCCGCTTTTGCTGAAAAACAGCAACGCTGGCGGGCCGAACAGCTTGTAGCGATCCAGCAGTGCGCGTTGCTCGGCGTTGCTGTCCGTCATGTCGAACTTCACCAGTCGATAGCCCGAAAGTCCTGCAACAACGCCTGGATCGGGCAGCACTTCATGTTCGATGACCTTGCAGCTGATACACCAGTCGGCGTACCAGTCCAGCATCAGGGGTTTCCCGTCGCGCTTTGCTTCATCGAGCACGCGGTCCAGTTCTGCGGGGGTGGTGATGGTTTGCCATGGGTTGGTTGCCAACGCTACCGCACCGCTGCTGGCCGTCGCCTGCGCGCGGCCCAACGGGCGTGTGGGGTCGGTCTGGCCGGTCAATGCGCCGTACCAGCATGCCAGAGCGTAGACCAATAGCAGCAGGCCGATGAGTTGGGCGAGCTTTTGGCGAGGCGTTTTGTCGGTCAGTTGCAGCGTACCCATGAACAGTGCGACACCAGCGCTCAACAAACCGACCAGCAACAGGGTGATCTGGCCGGGCAGTACGCGACTGAGCAAGCCGATGGCCAATGCCAGCAGCAGCACGCCGATGGCTTTTTTTACCGTGACCAGCCAAGGCCCGCTTTTCGGCAGCCAGGCTGCGCCACCGGTAGCCACCAGCAGCAGCGGGGCGCCCATGCCCAGGCCCAGAGCGAAGAGTTTCAAGGCCCCACCCAGCGCATCGCCGCTGGCACTGATATACAGCAGCGCGCCCGCCAGAGGTGCTGAAACGCAGGGCGATACCAGCAGACTGGAAACCACGCCCAACACCGCAGCGCCCCACAGCGAGCCACCTTCGGTCTTGCCCGCAATGCGATCAAGCCGATTGCTCAGGCCCTGTGGCAGGCGCAGTTCGAAGAGGCCGAACATGGCAATGGCGAAAATGACGAAGAAGGCCGAGAAGGGCACCAGTACCCAGGCCGATTGCAGGCGTGCCTGCAGATTGAGACCTGCGCCGAACATGCCCATCAGCGCACCGAGCAATGCAAAACAGATCGCCATCGGCAGCACGTAAGCCAGTGACAGGCTCAAACCACGCAGACCACCGACCTGTCCGCGCAGTACCACGCCGGACAGAATCGGCAGCATCGGCAACACGCAGGGCGTGAACGTCAGGCCCACGCCTGCCAGGAAAAACAGTGCCAGCTCTTTCCAGCTCCACGGTGTTTTTGCAACGGACGCTGACGTGGAAGCAGACTGACTGGCCTTCACATCACCGATGTCCAGCCGTTCGGTCTCGGGCGGATAGCACAAGCCCTTGTCGGCACAGCCCTGATAAGTGACTGCAAGGGTAAAAGGTCGATCTTCGCCGGGCTTGCGCGGCAGATCGATGTCCAGAATGCCGTGGTAGACCTCGACATCGCCGAAGTACTCGTCGTGTTTCTGCTCGCCTTTGGGCAGTTGCGCTTCGCCCAGGCCAATGTCGGCGGGTTCGGTGCGGAACTGAAAGCGATGGCGATACAGGTAGTAGCCTTCGGTGGCGACGAAACGCAGCTTGATCGATTGCGGTGTGGTTTCAATCAGGCTCAGTTGAAAGGCCTGACGAACGGGCAGGAATTGCTTGCTGTTATCGAGGGCTGCGCCACCCAGCGTCGGGGCGGGACGATCGTCCAGCAGGCTTGCGCCGAAAGCGGGCAAGGTCAGGATCAACAGCATCAGGCATAGCAAGCGGCGCATGGCAGTCCAGAATCTCGGAGCTCGAAGTTGGCGCATGATAACGGAGTGCTTCGCTGCGTGCTGCGGCAACGATTGTAAGAGCCAGTTTCAGGAGGACTCCGAAGGGCCGATCCTACTTGCCGGAAGAAACGCTGCCACCGGCTTTCTGGTCGTAGTACGCCGGTATCTCATGCTTATAGGTGTCAAGCCATCGTTGCAGGCTCAGGTCACGCTCGACAGAGGTGCTGGTCTGAGGTATCGCAGAAGCGGCAGAGCCCTTGGCCTGCACATTCAGCCAGGTTTCGGTCTGGCTCTGGCTCGCTGGCGGACTGTTTGACGAGGTGCCGCCATCAATGGCCCGAGCGCCAGATGAAAAAACGATTGCGGCAGCGCACATGATGCAGAACGTCCGGGTTGTACGGGTCATGGTCGTGCTCCTTGGCCTGGCTGATCAAGCCTGGCGGTGATCGGTGTCTTCAGGGCCGCAGGCTGAGCGGCCGTGACCTTGAGCTTTTCAGCGCGCGCGGTCGCGTCGGTGATCTGCTCGGGCGTCAGGTTGGCCCGTGATGCCAGTTCGGCTGCCTGCTTCCAGTTGTCCTGACAAATCAGCAGCGTGACCAGATTCACCGCTGCCAGCGGATCGGACTGCTTGAGTTCCATGGCCGTCAGAAACTGAAAGCGCGCCTGTTCAAGCTTCAACTGATTCAGATAGACCACACCCAGGTCATTGCGGATTTTTTCATCGGTCGGCTCCAGTTTGCTGGCCCTGAGCAAATGCTGTTGAGCCTGGGCATTGTCACCCCGTGCGGCGGCCAGTTGCCCCAGACCATGTTCGCCCTGAGCCGCGCGACAGGTGCCGAGCAGGCTGCGATACAGCGGCTCAGCCTCGTTGCTGCCCAGCAGCCGCAACACTCGGGCCTTGCGCAGGCGCACTTCGCCCAGGTTGTCCGGCAGTTCTTCCAGATGGGCGAGGCTGGCGTGCAAGCGACCTTCGTCCGCCATGTTCTGGGCCAGATTCAGGGCCAGTTCCTGATCCGATGTCAGTTTGGGGCAGCTCTGTGCCTGAGTGGATGACTGCATCCAGAGGGCGCTGCCGTCGCTGGCGCAGCCGGTCAGCATCAATAATCCGAGTAACGTGATGATTGCCTTCATTGCGTCTCTTCCTTGAACAACCTGAACCTCAACCGCCCAGAGCACGGCTCAGGGCGACAAAACTGGGGCCTGCCAGCACGATCAGCAGCGCGGGAAACAGAAACAGCATCATGACCACCGACATCTTCGCCGACAGCTTGGAGATGTACTCCTGCAGGCGTGTCAGACGGCGATCATCGATCAATTGCTTGAGGGTCAGCAGCGATTTCAACGCACCGCCGCCCTGATGGATCAACTGGTTGAGAATCACGCAGGTGTCGCTGAATTCATCCACATCCATCAGGATCGAAGCCTTGCGCAGCTCTTCACCCAGCTCCAGACCGGAGTCGACCCGGGTAAGAATGACTCGGATTTCTTCCGACAGGACCGGCAGCAGGTCCTTGCCTTCACTGCTGAGCACTCGCAGCGCCTGCTCAACCGCCATGCCGGATTCGAACAGAATGCGCAGCAACGGGATGAAGGTGGATATCTCGACGACGACCTGTTTCTGACGCGCCCTGGCGTAGGCGGCCAGAACCCTTTTGGGCAGCAGGTAGCCGATGCACAGCGCGAATATGGGCGCCACCAGCGGCTGTGAAACCTCTTTGAAGAACAGCATCTGAGCCAGCACCACCACCGTAATCAGCCCGAACGGCACGCCGATCTGGCACGCTGCATACAAAGAGCGCTTGCTGGCCCGCCGCCAGCCGACCCGGTTGAGCAGCAATTGCGTTTCGCTGTCCAGGCTGACAGTGCGCTGGCCCAGGCGCGTGTCACCCAACAGGCGCAGCCAACTGCCGATGCGGCTTTCGCGCACGGCCTGGCCCTTCAGACGCTGAGTCACCAGTCGTTCACTGCGACGCTGGCGGGCGATGCTGGACAGCACCAGCAGAGCGGCAGCCACCAGCATCATTGCGCACAGTGCGATGGCCATCTTCAGATACTCCGCAACATGCGCCACAGGGCCAGGCAACCCACTGCCTGCAGGATAAAGGCTGCCATCAGCATGATCCGGCCGCCGCTGTCGTTCCACATGTGGATCAGATAAGTCGGGTTCACCGCTAGAAAGTAGCCCGCCATACCCACTGGCAGCAGCGCCAGCACAACGGAGGTCATGCGTGTCTCGCCGGTCATGGCGCGCAATTGACGACTGGCCTGTTCCCGCTCGCGAATCAACCTGATCAGATTTTCCATCAGCTCGCTGGCGTTGCCGCCGTAGCGATGGTTGACGCGCAGGCCCAGTGCAAACAGGTGAAACTCGTCACGTTCATACAGTTCGGCGAAGTCCCGTGCAGCATCCGGCAGGCCGACGCCCAGTTGCACGTTACGTTCGATGCGGCTCATGCCGTCGCGCAGCGGTTGGTCGGCGGCTTCTATGCCATGCAGAACGGCGTCCGCCAGCGTTCTGCCGGACTTGAGGCTGCGAACCGTGTGATCGAGCAACTGCGGCAACTGCTCGACCATGCGTCGCACCCTTTTGTGATAGCGCCATGAAACGAACAGCCGCAGCATCAATGGCATGCCTATCAGACCGGTCGCGGCGCCAAACCAGCCGAACATGGCATAGCCGATCAGGATCATGGCCGCCCACGTCATCAGCAGTAGCCGAAAACGCTCGGTCGGGTGGCCGAGACCTGCGCGCAGGAAAGCCCGGTCCAGATAGGCCCAGCCTGGTCTTTCGACGATGGGCTGTACCTGGCCTGCGATCAGGCGCTCCATGACCCGCTCGCTGTCGGCCCGACTCAACGCCGTCAGAAACAGCCAGGCCGAAGCGCAGAGCAACAGCGCGGCGATGATTGCCAGCCACAGTGATGCGCTCATGTCAGGGCCTCCTTCGCCTCAGTATCCGGGTCGCAGCTTTTCGCCGGCGGCATGCATCGCTTCGCGCTGAAACCCGAACCCGGTGCGGCGATCCAGACGGAACAGGGTGTTGGTGACATAGATGTCGTCGCGGATGCCCACGACTTCCACCACTTCACTGACTGCCCGGCGTCCGTCGGGCAGGCGCGTCAGTTGAATGATCACGTCCAGCGCCGCGCAGATCATCTGCCTGAGGGTCTTTTCCGGAATCTGCCGCCCGGTCAGACCGACCAGCGTTTCCAGACGCAGCAGGGCATCCTGGGCATTGTTGGCGTGTACCGTGCTCATCGAACCATCGTGGCCGGTGTTCATGGCAGTCAGTACGTCCAGCACCTCGACGCCGCGGATCTCGCCGAGAATGATGCGGTCCGGGCGCATCCGCAGCGAGTTGCGGATCAGGTCGCTGGCGCGGACTTCACCGTGGCCTTCGGCGTTGGGCGGCCGGGTTTCCAGGCGCACGACGTGCGGGTGATTGAGCTGAAGTTCGGCCACGTCTTCGATGGTCACCAGACGCTGGTGCGTGTCGACCAGCTGGCTGAGTACGTTGAGCATAGTGGTCTTGCCGGTGCCGGTGCCGCCGCTGACCAGTATGTTGCAGCGCTTGCCCACGGCTTCGGCAAAGAAGTCGAAGATCGGCTGGTCGATGGTCTGCATTGCCACCAGATCGGCGCTCTTGAACATTTCGCGACGAAACTTCCGGATCGACAGGCAAGGTCCGTCCAAAGCAATGGGCGGGATGATCGCGTTGACGCGGCTGCCATCGGGAAGTCGTGCATCGACCATTGGGGACGATTCGTCGAGTCGGCGCCCCAACGGCGCAAGAATGCGTTGCATGACGCGCTCGACGTGATGCGAGTCGATGAAACGCAGGTCGGTGTGATGCAGCACACCGTCACGCTCGACAAAGACCTTGCTCGGTCCGTTGACGAGGATTTCTGTTATCGAGTCGTCGCGCAGCAGGACTTCCAGCGGGCCGAAACCGGTCAGTTCGTCGACCAGTTCTTCTGCCAGACGCTCCATTTCGTAGCGTGAAATGGCCAGTCGCAGGCGTGCGACGTACTCGGCAACCTTGTCGATGACAAACTGCGCCAGCACCGGCCTTGAACCTTCCAGCAGGTTTTTGCCGCTTTCTTCGATGCCGTCAATGATGTAGCGGTGCAGCACCAGTTTCAGGCCCTGTCCGTCATCGGCGTTGTTTTGCGAGCGCGAAGAGACGCCAAACAGTTTTTCCGGCATTACCTGTTCCCCCATAGCCGGGCCAGCCAGCCTTGTCCGGGTTTGTCGTCGGCTTCGGAGTTGCTTGCCAGGTGCTCGCCCAGTCTGCGTAACCCGGAACACAGCGAATCCCGCGAGGCCAGCTCGAACAGCGTCACTCCCTGATTCTTGGCGTTGAGGCGCAATTCCGGGGCGTAGGGCAGCACGGCGCGTATCGGCAGGCCGAAGGTCTTGCCGATGGTGTCCGAATTGGGCGCCACCGAACGCAGGTAGCGATCGACCAGCAGGCCTGCGTGTTGCAGCTTCATGCCTTTTTCGCGCCACAGGTTGAGCACGTTCAGATTGCGTCGACAGCCCAGCACGCTCTGGTCTGTGTACCAGAGCAGCTGGTCGCAGTGACTGACCAGCGTGCGCAACGCCTCACTGTCCGGCTGACCGACCAGATTCACGATCACGTGCTGAAAGTGCTGGCGCAGGGCGCTGAGCAGCATGTACAGCTCCGCGGCGCTGGATTGTTCAAGGTGGTCGTCGGCTTCGGTGTAGGCGAGGATTCGCAGGCCGCTTTGGTGGGTCGTGAAGGCGCTGTCGATCAGCGTTGCATCGAGCCTGCGCAAATGGCGCAGGGCATCGCCAAAGCTGAACGATGATTCCAGGCCCAGCATGGCCAGGCTGTCACCGCGCGGCAGACCCAGGTCCAACAGCAGGGTTCGCTGTCCGGCTTTCTGTACCGTCATGGCCAGATGCGAGGCGATCAAGGCGCCGTCGCCATCGCTTTGGGCACCATACAGCATCGACAGCCCGCTCATGTTGAGGCTGGGCGCTACGGCAGGCAGGCGTTTGCTCAGACGCCGGACCAGCCCCGCCACTTCGCTGGAGCGTGAACCGTAGGCCACGAAATCCCGTGCCCCGGCCCGCATCGCGTTGAGCACCAACTGGTTATCCATGCCATCGCCCAGCGCAACAATCGCCAGCATCGGTTTGGCTTCCAGTGCGCCCTCGATCAGCGCGCTCTGGTTCACCAGATGTTCCCGGTCCAGGCCCACGAACACCACGCTGGCGAAGGTGACATCCACCAGTGCCAACAGGTCATCCAGGCTTCCGGTGCCCGCGCTGACCACTTGGCCCAGCGAGCCCAGCGCGCCTTGCAGCCACTCAAGGTCCGTGGTGTTGCGGGTGATTGCCAGAAACGTCTGGCTCAGGCTCTGACTCATTGGGACAAACCGCCCTGACGATCGAAGTCGCCGTTTTCCAGAAAGTACATGCGCAGAAAGCCGGGATCGTAGTTGCGCAGGCTTTCGCCGGGCAGCGACGGCAGCTGCGCGTTGGCGGCCAGGGGCTGGACGAGGTGCGGGGTGACGATCATCAGCAGTTCGCGCTCATCGCGCTGGATCTGTGAGCTGCGAAAGAACGCGCCCAGAATCGGGATGTCGCCGAGGCCGGGAAACTTGTCCACCGACGAGACGTTGCTGGAGCTGATCAGCCCGCTGATCACAAAGCTTTCGCCGTCGGCCAGCGAGATGCTGGTGTCGGTACGCCGGATGTTCAGGGCCGGAACGGTGGTGCCTGCGATGGTGATGCCTGCGGAAAAGTCCAGTTCGCTGACCTCCGGAGCGACCTTGAGCAGGATTCGGTCGCGGCCCACCACAGTCGGCGTCAGGGTCAGGCGTACGCCGAACTCCTTGTACTCGATGGAAATGCCGTTGCCTTCGCCATTGGGCACCGGCACGGGAAACTCGCCGCCGGCCAGAAAGCTCGCGCTTTGTCCGTTGAGCGCCACCAGACTCGGGCGCGCCAGCGTATAAGCGAAGCCGCTGTTCTCCATGGCGTTGATCATGCCCAGCACCTTGCTGCTGCCACCGCCCCAGACGATATTGAAGGTGTCGTTGTTCAGCGGAATGCTCGGCCGTGTCCCGCTGACGGTTCCCGGTGTGACGTTCACGCCAGGCACGGTGCCGGGCGCGCCGAACAGGAAGTTGTTCGAGCCCTTGCCGAAGATCGAGGTGCTGGCTTCCTTGAGTTTGCGACGGCTCACTTCGATGAAGCGGATATCGGTCTGGACCTGGCTGGGCAATTGCGCTTCAGCAGAGGGCAGGGGCTGTACGTCTACCATCGAAGCGGTCGCCCGGCCGCGCACGAACACCATGCTCTGGCGCGGGGCTTTGGAGCAGGCCGTCCAGACCATCAGACTGGTCGTGCCGGGGGCAACGCCGGTGAGCAGAAAACCGTCATTGCTGCTCACATGCACATCGGCGATTTTCGGATCGCCCACGGCAATCCGCGTGATCGCTACCGGCGACTGGACGTTCTGCTGCACGCCCTGGCTGACTTCCACCACGGCGGGCAGCGCCGCGAGCCCGGCGCACTTTTCAGACGCTGACCAAGCCGATTGGGCCGATTGGGCCGATAAGGCAGTCAACAGCAACGCCAGCAATCTGCGTTTTGTAGCGGACAGGGAACAACAGCTCATCAATGGCAATCCTTGCTCGATCAGGGAGTTTGTTGCGTGATCTGGTTACCGCGTATGACCTCGACTTCATGCTTTGTACGAGGTGCACCGGTTTGAATGGGGGCCGCTGCCGGGCTCAGGCTCAACTGGCTGAAACTGACCATCTGGCGATTGGCTGAATCCAGACGCTCAGCCACTGCGTGGGTTGCGCTCTCGCTGGCCCAGTAATCCTGCAGATTGCCCTCTGACGCGCTGCGCACGGCCAGACGCAACGTACCGCTCTGGGTGGCAAGCATCAGTCGGGCGAGCAAGGCCTGAGGTACGGCCACCACCACAGTGCGAGCGGTGGCGCGGCGCTCTTCCTGTTTGATGCGGTCACTGGCGCTGATGGCATCGACCGGCTTGCCGTCAAGACCCGGTCCGAGCAATTCGCCCACACTCAGGACCCGCAGCGCGGGGACCGCCACCTGACTGGAGCGACGAGGGTTGTCGGCGTCGGTCGGCAGAAACAGCAGTACATCCACGTAGTCACCAGGACTCAACTGCCCGGCCGCGCCAGTGACTTCATCCACCGAGAGGGCCAGCGCACGTTCCTGCGGGCGAATCATGCGGGCCAGCGTGCCACCGACGTCGAAGCTGCTTTGGTTCAGCCAGGCTCCTGCGTTCAGCGCGCGCCAGCTCATGCGACCGACGGCAGCCTCGATGGAGTCGAAGCTGCCGACCGGCGCGACCTTGAGGCGCTCCACCGTCAGGTCATCTGCCGTGATCGGCGTGTAGGCCGGAACATCTCGCGCCAGCACAACGACGTTCTGGCGCAAGGTGTCTTCCATCGGAGCGGTCACCGGAGCGGCTGGCACTGCAACAGACTCTGCAGACGCCTGCGGAGCAGCGACGGGCGGCGCGGCTTCAGGCTGGCGACTGACGATGATTCCCAGATACCCGGCGATGATCGCGCCCAGCAAAAACAGCACGGCGAGCACCATGGTGATACGACTGCTCATGGCAACTTTCCCTTTGTCATCGCACGACAACCTCGAACCCATGCGTGAACTGCGCAAGCGGGCAAGGATGAACGCATCCATTTCGTTCTATGAAGGTAGCCCAACGCCTTCAAAACGCCATTCGACGGCCTATCAAAGTGCCCGTACTTTTGTCGGATTGCGCGCTTTGGCGGGGTACGTGAAGGAGAAGGCCCGGTTGGGCAGGCGGGATCTTTCAGCAAGTCGCGTGTGACGTCGATTATCACTTTTCGACTAATGCTTTATTACGATTGTGGGTTTGGGGAATGGAGACAATGCTGTAGGTGCAGACGGTTTCACATGTGTATGCATGTCGCGCCATTCAGGGCGCAAGGAGAAATAAGATGTTCCTTACCGCGCTTTATGTTGAGTGTCACACCCGGGTCAGTTCATTTATCAAGGACAGGGAGGCGGCGTCAGGTATCGAGTACGCACTGCTGGCAGCGATGGTCGCGGTTGCGCTGGTTGCGTTTGTGCCGGAGATCAGTAGCAGGGTCGCAGCGCTGTTTACTCGAATTCAGACCGCTCTGACTTAAACGGTTATTGTCTGAAGGGCTCTTTTTCAAGTCGGGAAATCTGGATATCCTGCTCGCATTGACCCACGCTCAAAGGTATCCCCCATGGCCGTCCAGCCTACCCGCCAACAGCTGCTTCTGGTCGATGATGAAGAAGACGCCAATGAAGAATTGGCAGAATTGCTCGAAGGTGAGGGGTTCTGCTGCTTCACGGCTTCTTCGGTAAAGATGGCCTTACAGCAATTGACCCTTCACCCGGACATCGCGTTGGTGATTACCGATCTGCGCATGCCCGAGGAAAGCGGCCTGCAGTTGATCAAACACCTGAGGGAACACACCTCGCGTCAGCACTTACCGGTGATCGTCACCTCCGGCCATGCCGACATGGACGACGTGAGCGACATGCTGCGCCTGCAGGTGCTGGACCTGTTCCGCAAACCCATCTACCACGTCCGCCTGCTGGAAACCTTGAACAACCTCTTTCCCGAGCCGAAGATCTTTCAGGTTCAGTGAGTCCTTGCCTGCCTGATCGTGCCCATGTTCCGCGTGAACACGTATCCAGTGAAGTTCTGCATCGCATTCAAGAGCGGACGCGGAGCGTCCTGAGAGGCGTTACCACGCTGGAGTGTGGTAACGATCACAGGCCCTCAATCCACCACGCTGAATTCCACCCGGGCCGTCTGGCCGCTTTCGTCGAGCACGCTCAGTTGATAGCGCCCCAGTCTGTTCAGGGTCGGGGTGAAGTCCTGCTGGTTTTCAGTGTCCGCTACTTGTGCGCCATCGATGAACCACCAGCGGCGACCGCTGCCGCCCAGTGCCGAGAGCTTGAGGCGCAAGGCCTGACGGCTGGCGGCGGGCAGGCGCAGGTTGTCGCCTTCGCGCACGCCGACGATGCTCAGTGGCGGCGCAAGATTGAGGTTTTGTGGCGGGCAGCCCGGGTCGGCAGCAGGCAGGCGCGCTTCGCGGCGCTCGGCTCGGGGCAACCAGGGTTCAAGCGGTGCGGGCCACAGCGCGATGTCTTGCGGCTGAGCATCCGGGCAACTGGCGGCCACGCGCAGTCCCTTGGCGTTGATCCAGATTCTTTCCTGTAACCCCAGCCCGAGCGGCTGGTCGGCCGCTTGCAGCGTGGGCGGCGTGGTGCCGTCCAGGGTCCAGGCAAAACGCTGGCGGCGACAGTTCGGATCGCTCTTGCTCATCGGCTGGCCCAGCGGCCAGCAGATGGCAGCCACGCCGACGTTCATCGGCACTGGCTGAACAGGCGCAGCGATGCCGCGCTGGCTGTCGCGATTGACCAGTACATCGTGCACTTGCAGCATCAGTGGCGCTGCCGAAGCCAGCCCGAACTGTCCCGGCACGGGTGTACCGTCCGGCCTGCCGATCCACACACCGACCAGAAAGCGCGGCCCCACGCCAATGGCCCAGGCGTCACGGAAGCCATAGCTGGTGCCGGTCTTCCAGGCCAGTTGCGGGCGCTGCACCAGTTCGGCGCGAGGGTCGATGTCCGGGCGCGACTGGCCGCTGAGAATCCGCCGAATGATCCATGCCGCGCCGGGCGACATCATGCGTCGCTCGCGCAAACGGTCCTGCGGCTGCAGGCGCACGTCTGCACTGCGTCCGCCGCGAGCGAAAGCGCTGTAACCGCTCACCAGATCCTCTAGTCGACTGCCCGCGCCCCCCAGAATCAGCGCCAGATTCGGCTCCGCCAGCGGCGGCAGGGTCAGCGGCACTCCGCCGTTGCGCAGTTCGGCGGCAAAGCGTTTCGGTCCGTAGACTTCCAGCAACTGCACAGCAGGCAGATTGAGCGACATCGACAGCGCGGAACTGGCCGCGACCGGGCCGCCAAATCCGGTCGAAAAATTGCCCGGCCGGTAATCGCCATACCGGCGCGGCACGTCCTGCATCAGTGATTCGGAATGGATCAGCCCGGCATCCATCGCCATGCCATACAGGAACGGTTTGAGTGTCGACCCCGGCGAGCGCAGCGCGGTGACCATGTCCACATGGCCAAAACGTTTGGCGTCATTGATATCCACCGAACCAACGTAGGCGCGTACCGCCATGGTTTCGGCCTCGACCACCAGAATGGCCGCAGACGTGCGCTCCGGCAGACGCGCCCGCCAGCCCAGCAGCAGGTCTTCCATGCGTCGTTGCAGGCTGGCGTCCAGCGTGGTGCGAATCAGCGGCGGGCTGTTCGGACGGTTCAGGCGTCGGGCCAAAAGCGGAGCAAGGCTCGGTTCCTGACGCGGTGCCAGCCACAACGGTTCCTCCAGCGCTTCGTTCACACTGCCCTGTGGCCAGACCTGAAATTCGGCCAGGCGCCGGAGCACCTTGTCCCGTGCGACCTGAGCCCGTTGCGGGTGACGATCCGGACGCAGGCGGCTGGGTGCCTGGGGCAGTACCGCCAGCAGCGCCGCTTCAGCGCGGGTCAGGTTGTGCGGCGACTTGCCCAGATACGCCCAGCTTGCAGCCGCCACGCCTTGCAGCGTGCCGCCAAACGGCGCGCGGTTGAGGTAGATACCGAGGATCTGGTCTTTCGACAGGTGCCATTCCAGCTGTGCCGTGCGCCACAACTGGCGCAGCTTGCCGAACAGCGTGCGTGAATGCGGATCGAGCAGGCGTGCAACCTGCATCGACAGCGTGCTGCCGCCCGACACCACACGCGCACCGCTGACGTTCTGCCAGGTGGCGCGCACCAGCGCCAGCGGGTTCACGCCGGGATGGCTGTAGAACCAGCGATCCTCGTAGGTCAGCAGCGCTTCCAGGTAATACGGCGACACCTGATCGTTGCTGATCGGGTAGCGCCACACGCCATTGGCATCGGCAAAGCGCCACAAGGGCGTGCCGTCTTCGGCCAGCACCACGCGGGCCAGATCATCCTTGGGCAGCGGCAGGGGCCAGATGCGGTCCGCCAGCCAGAGCAGGGCGACCAACAGCAGCAAGGCGCAAAGCGTCCAGCGCACGCATTTGTAGAGGCGCGACGTGCGCAGCGAGCCCGGTGCAGGCTGGAGAACTGTCATGAGACGCACAAGAAATTCAGGTTTCAACGCAAAGAGCCTTTATGATCCACGGAACCTGACACGCCTGGCGACAGCCAAAGCGCACAGATCATTTTATTCATGGCCCCAATCAGGATGGACATATGCAGGTAGAAGGCTTTTTTGAGTGGCTCGGGCAGGCGATCGGCGCGGTCATCCGCTTCTTCGTCGACGGTCTGGCGTGGCTGTTCAACGGTTTCACCCACGCGGGCGGCAACTTTGTCGACGGATTGTCCCGCACATTGGGCATGGACACCTCGCTGATCAGCATTGTGGCGCTGGTCATCGGGCTGATGCTGCTGTACTCCGCCGTCCGTGCCTTCATGCGTGCGTCGATCATCCTCGGGATCATCTGGCTGGCACTGGGTCTTTGGCTGCTGAGCTGGATCATTCATTGATTCAGCCCCTCACCTTGCGACGTGCCCCTGTGCAAGCGGGCACGTAAGGCAGATCACTTACCCTTCACAACCATCTGCGCAGGCGCATCACCCAGGGCCTGCCAGTTCGGCCGATACATCGACTCCACTTGCGGCGGCGGCACACGATAGGTGCCCGGTGTCACAGCGCGGGCCAGATACAGCAGGTGCACGCTGGTGCCGCCGTTGATATCCAGCGCGGCCACATAGCGGTCACCGCGGTATTCCTGATGCTTGATCCCGGCGTTCTCCATCGACTCGCGCAGGGTTCTCACCTCTTCGCTGGCGTCTGCCAGACTGGCCGAACTTTGCGCCAGGTTCTGGTTTTCCAGCTCGAGACCGGCTGGCAGCAAGTCCACGACCAGCGCATCCGGCACGCGCTGACGGGCGCCGATTTCCAGATGCACCAGCACCAATTGCCCGGTTTTCAGCGCGCCGACGTTCAGCGGCGCGCCGCTCAGGCTCAGGTACTCACGACGAATCGTAAGGTTTTCGCCACCGGCAACCGGTGCCTGAGTCGGGTAGCCCGACACAGTCAGTTGCTGATAAAGCGGGTCGCTGCCTTCGTTGTGGACCGACAGTGGCGACGCCAGCAGCGGGCCGTCGAGCTTCAGGGCTGGCTGCTTGTTGCTCAAGTCGCGCAGTTCAGTGCCGCTGGTGAGTTTTGCCGCCCAGTCCTTGTCCGGCTTGTTCAGCAGGTTGCGACCGGCCAGGAACAGCGAATTGCTTTCCTGTGTGGACAGGTAGCGATTGGCGGCGACTTCATCGGCCAGAGTAAACAAGCGTTCATCGCGCTTGTCCTTGGCCATGTCGTTTTCTTCCAGCAGCGCCAGAATCAGCGCCTGATCACGCAACGAACTGCCGTAGTCGGCCAGCCATTCGTTCTTGCGACTGATTGCCAGACCTGCCGTCAGTGCCAGATCGGCACGCGGCTTGTCGCCCATTTTCTCCAGCGCGACCGCCAGTTGCACCAGCGGCAGACCTGAGCGTGCATCGCTGCGGCGATCGAACAGACCGCGCAGGGCCGCCAGTGGCGCCTGCTGACTGCGCGACAGCACCAGACCGGCGTAGGCCTGAACCGCAAAGCGGGTGTGCTCGGCGTTCTGGCTGTAGTTGACCTGGATCTGACCGGCGTCCTGCAAGTAGCGCAGCAGACGCTCGTTGGCTTTCTTCAGCGAGTCCGGCGGCACGGCAAAGCCTTGATCACGGGCACGCAGCAGGAAGTCGGTGACGTAAGCGGTCAACCAGTATTCCTCTTCGCTGTCCGAGCCCCACAGGCCGAAACTGCCGTTGTAACGCTGCATGCCCAGCAGGCGCTCGATACCGATTTCGACCTTGCGCTTGCGCTCGGCATCCGGTTCGCCGGTCAGGCCCAGGCGCTTGAGGGTGGCGGCATCGGCATACAACGACGGGTACAGGCCGCTCGCGGTCTGTTCCAGGCAGCCGTAAGGGTAGGCTTTCAATGCACGAATCTGTTCGCCCAGGTTCAACGGCGGACGACTGGACAACGACAGCATGGCTTCGCGGCCGGCCGGTTCAAAGGCTTCCAGCGCGCCTTCCGGCAGGGTCCAGGGCTGATCGTTCAGCGTTGCCCGGTAATGCTTGAGCAGCGCCGGGTAGGCCGGACGCACGCCAACGGTCCATTCGCGTGTGAATGCAGGCAGGTTTTCGCCCGGCAGGTTCAGGCCGTCCACCAGCACCTTGATTTTGCCCTGACCCAGACCGCCCTGCGCCAGCACCGGTATTTTCAGGGTGACGCGCTGGCCTTGCTTGAGTTGCAGCGGTTTCAGCTGGTCGCCGCCGGGAATGCTCAACTGCCCTTCGGCGCTGATCTTCACGTCCAGCTTCTGAGCGGCGCCCGACAGGTTGGAGACGTCCAGCGCTACCGTGGTCTGGTCGCCACCGGCCAGGAAGCGCGGTGTCGACAGCTCGGCAATGATCGGCGCGGCGACCACAGTCTTCGCTTCGGCCATGCCATAGCGGTCCTCGGTCCAGGCCTGCGCCATGATGCGCAACTCGCCATTGAAGTCCGGAATATCCACGCTGACTTCGCCTTCTCCGGCGTCGTTCAGGGTCACTGGCGCGCTTTGCAGGGCCACGATGGTGACGCTGGTGTCAGGACGTTTGCCGCCTTTGGCCAGCGCGTCACCACCAAAGGCAAGGCTGGCCAGACGACCCTGACCGGCTTCGATCAACTGGCCGTAGATGTCCAGTTGGTCGGCACCGTATTCCTTGCGTCCGAACAGACTGGCGAACGGATCCGGCGTGGCATAGCGGGTGATATTGAGGATGCCGACGTCCACAGCCGAGACCAGCACGCGGACCTGTTTCGGCACGCTGCCATCGGCGTTTTTCGCGGCGACCTTGAGTTTGAGCGGCTGTTTGGGACGCATCTTCTCGGGAGCGGTGACGTGCAGCGCCAGCTTGCGTTGCGAACGGTCCAGCGGCAGGTGCAGAACGCCAACAGCGCGCTTGGGCGTGACATTGGCCTTTCGCTCGCCGGGACGTACCACCAGCGCGGTGACGTACAGGTCGTGGCGTGCCCACTTCTTATCCAGCGGGATATCGAACGACTTGCCTTCGACCGGCACGTCGATTTCCTTCCACCACAACGGCCCTTCACTGGACTCGACCAGCAGATAACCCTTGCCTGCGGCAGGCGGCGTGACTGTGATTTTGGCGGTGTCGCCGTCGTTGTAGGCGGGTTTGTCGAGCGCGAGCTTGACCTGATCCGGCCTCACCGCGCCGCCGTCGGTGTTGTCCTGCCAGCGGTAACCGGCCCAGAAACGCATGCTGCTGACCATGCCGGTGGATGGATCTTCCACCTCGACGCGGTACGGGCCCCACTCGACCGGGAAGCTGATCTTGGCTGTGGAGTCCTTCTTGAGGCTGACGGTTTCTTCGTTCAGGTTGAGGAATTTCTCGTTGAAGTGATAGCTCCAGCCGTCATCGGTCGAGTAGTTCCAGTAGTAATCGCGGCGCTCACGAATCAGGCGCACCTTGACGTTGTCCGCCGCCAGCTTGTTGCCAGCAGCGTCTGCCATGACAATTTCGAATTCGGCCGGGCCGTCGCCATCGGTCTGCGCTTCGCCCTTGCTGGCGTCCTCGTCGTATTCATCGTCGCCGGTGCTCTTGCCGAACAGCGCGCGCACGCCGGGCAACTGCTCGGCAGGCCAGATCGGCTGGACCAGACGGCGGGTGATCGGGCGGCCGCCGGACTCCTGCAGGCTGGCCTGCAGAATCAGTTGCAATGGGGATTTGGCTTCAGACCATTTGGTTTCAACAGCCAGTGTTGTATGGCCGTTGGGGTCGAGGGTGACCGGTTCCAGATCGACGTCGTGCTTGAGGTCTTCCTCGGTGATCGAACCGAACTGGTAACCCGGCAGTTTGGGCACGGCTTCGCGCAACGGACGCACGTACACCTGACCGGTCAGGGTGTTGCCCGATGCTGGCGCGCCATACAGGTAGCGGCCAGTGATGTCGAACTCTGGATTATCGGCAGGCGCGACCGGCACATCGCTGCCTTTGAGTTCCAGTGCCAGACGCTCCGGCAGGAAGTCTTCAACCTTGAACTCATAGAGCTGCGGCTTGCCGTCGCCCAGGTCGAACACCAGTTGCCAGCGCCCGGTCGGGGCTTCGTCGGCAAGCTGCAATTGATACTGATAGAAGCCGTCCTTGTCGGCTTCCCAGACAAACTTGCGGCTGACCTGATCGTCAGGGCGGCGTACTTCGACGGTAATCGGCTGCGGCTTGACGTTTTTGCCGTCGTTGTCACGCAGCAGGCCATTGAGCAATACGGTTTCGCCGGGGCGATACAGATCACGCGGGCCGAAGATGAAGAATTGCAGCGGGTGCGCCTGCGGGCCGGAGATATCGAATTCGGCCAGGTCCAGCGCCGAGCTGTTCAGGCGCAGCATGCTGGTCTGTTCATCCTTGTGCGCCAGCACCACCGCAGCCTTGGCAGGCAAGGGCAGTTGCATGTGGCCGTCGCCTTCGGTCTTGCCCTGGGCGACCACCTTGCCATCGTCATCGTAGACTTCGACGTTGACGTCACTGATGGCCTTGCCGCCTTCCAGCGCCTGAGTGAACACGTCCAGACGATTACTGTAACGGTGCACCGACAGCCCAATGTCGCTGAGGGTGAACAGGGTCGCAGGCTGCGAATAACTGTAAGTGCCCGAAGCACGCATCACCGCCAGATAAACGCCCGGTTGTTGCAGGGCCTTGATCCCGGCAATCGGCAGCAGCAGGGTTTCGCGGGTGTTGCGGGCGGGCTTGAGGTCGAAGCGGCCGCCGTACACCAGATCAGCCATCGGCAGCAGCTCTTCGGAGCTGTAGCTGGACAGGCTGGATGCGCCATCCCACTGAGCGAGGAAGTTGGGCATCGAGTCGGCTTTGACGCGGAAGAACTCGACATCCACCTTGTCGACGTTCAGCGCGATCACCGGCAGACCTTCGGCAAGGCGGGTCGGCAACAGGCTGCCACGGCTGGCAAAGCCCACGCTGGGTTGCAGGTCGCGGGTTTCAAGGCGGCTGATGAATTCGGCCGCCAGCTTGGCCTTGTTGACGGCCAGCAGCCCGGCATCGACGGTCAGGACCAGTTTGCGTTGCGGTTCCAGATGGCGCAGACGCAGCTCCATCAGGTTGTCGGACAGCTCCCATGCGCCATCGACCTTGCCATTCTTGCTGTCCACCAGATGCAGTTTTTCACCAAACTTCTGCTCCGGGTCCAGCGGTACGGAAAAACTCACCGACAGCGTGCTGGCGCCGTCTACCTGGATTTCAGACACATCAATGACCGTCAGCTCGCGTCCGGCATAGCGCTTGCTCAGCGCGGCAAGATCAACTGCAGGCTTGGGTTTGGCCTCGGTTGCCGCCGCTTCGGTGGCTGGCGCTGCGGCAGGCGCAGGCTTTTGCGAAGTTGAAGAATCACAGGCGCTCAGCAGCGCAAGCGCGCAAGCCAAAAACAGTCCTTTGTTGAACATTTGGGCACTCATCGACGGCAATTGAGAGGGGGGAGCTGTAACGGGTGAGACTATATAGCAGTCAAGGTTACAAGTATTACAAAGCGCGCGAATAGACCTTCGTATTGAGACGTTGTTCGCAGGTGGCGCAACCGGACGCGACGCGTCCTGAGCGGCGTTACCACGCAGAGCGCTCATCGTTATGCACACGTCCGCCTCAACACTGATCGTGCCCATCGCTCCGCGTGGGCATGCCTCCCGTGACGCTCCGCGTCACAAATGGCACCGATTGAGGATTCAGTGAGCCGAGCGCATGACGTGGATAACGCTCGAGCTTGACCACGCATCTTGCGCCACATTCAAGAGCGGACGCGGAGCGTCCTGAGCGGCATTCCCACGCGGAGCGTAGGAACGATCATTATCGTATTCCTCCAAGAGGACTTGTGTATAACGCCGAGCGCGGAGCGTGCGGAACGATCAGTGTTATGGCTGGCGCAAAAAATCTTCAGTCGGCAAACCCGCGCAGCGCTGGCTACAATGCCCGCCTTGCCGGGAGTCCTCATGTCCAGTTTGTTCCACGATTGGCGTCATCGCCCCACCCACGGTCGTGTCTGGGCGCTGGCCGCGCCGATGATTCTGTCGAACATTTCCGTGCCACTGGTGGCGCTGGTCGACAGTGCGGTGATCGGCCATTTGCCGCATGCGCACCAGTTGGGCGCGGTGGCAGTCGGCGCGACGCTGTATACCTTTCTGGCCTGGGCCATGGGCTTTCTGCGCATGGGCACCACCGGCTTTGCGGCGCAGGCGGCGGGGCGCTCGGATGGTGCCGCGCTACGCCAGATTCTGTTGCAGGGCCTGCTTTTGGCGGTCGGCCTGGCGCTGCTGCTGGGTGTGGTCGCCGTGCCCTTCAGCCAACTGGCGCTGGCCATGATGCAACCGTCAGCCGATCTACAGCAGATGACACTGGATTTCTTTCACACCCGACTGTTCGGCCTGCCCGCCGCGCTGGCCAGCTATGCGCTGGTCGGCTGGTTTCTGGGGACGCAGAACGCACGGGCGCCCTTGGCGATTCTGCTGACCACCAACCTGGTAAATATCGCGCTCAATCTCTGGTTCGTGATGGGTCTTGACTGGGGTGTGGTCGGCTCGGCGCGGGCCTCGGTGCTGGCTGAGTGGACCGGGGTCGTGCTCGGCCTGATCCTGGCAAACAAGGTCCTGCGCGCCTGGCCTGGTCAGATCGTCTGGGCGGCGCTGAAGCTGTGGAGCAACTGGCGACCGCTGCTGGCGGTCAATCGCGACATCTTTCTGCGCACGCTGGCGCTGCAGTCAGTGATGTTTCTGATCACGGTGCAGGGCGCACGGCTGGGCGATGCGACGGTCGCTGCCAACGCGCTGCTGCTCAACGGCCTCTTGCTGACCTCCCACGCGCTGGACGGACTGGCCCATGCAGTGGAAGCCCTGTGCGGCCATGCCATCGGCGCGCGTGATCGAGTCACCCTGCGTCGCTCGCTGGTGGTGGCCGGCGGCTGGTCATTGATCGCCAGTGTCGGGTTCGCGGTGCTGTTTCTGGCGGGCGGTCAGTGGTTCATTCGATTGCAGACCGATATTCCAGACGTGCGCGAAACCGCCATGGTTTACCTGCCGTATCTGGCACTGATGCCGTTGCTGGCCGTCTGGAGCTATTTGCTCGACGGGTTGTTCATCGGTGCCACCCGTGCCCGCGAGATGCGCAATGCAATGCTGATCAGCGCAGCCGCTATTGCGCCCGTCGCGTATCTGGCGGCCAGCCATGGCAATCACGCGCTATGGCTGACCTTTCTGGCTTTCACCCTGCTGCGCGGCATCAGCCTGGGCAGCATTGCCCTGCGTCTGACGCGCAATGACGGCTGGTTCGTCCGTTAAGGCGCTGCCACCGGGCTAGCTGCAACTGCAGTCGGGTGCGGGCCGTTCACGAACATGACCACCTCGTCGATCACCGGGGCCAGACTGCGCAGCGGTTTGGCGAATGCGCCGACCAGCGAGCCGTGAGTGGTGCGCGAGAAATACAGCTCGCGGACAGGCAGGCCGGCTTCACGCAACTTCATGGCCAGACCGCCCGTGTTGCGCTTCGGGTCGACCTCTTTGTCCTTGTTGGATGCCAGCAGCAAGGCCGGCGGCGAGCCGGCATTTATGTGGTTGATGGGCTGTGAGTCGCGTGGCGTGTTCGGGAACAGAAACGCACGCTGGATCTCGGGATCCTTGATGGGCAGGAAGTCATAAGGTCCGGCCAGGCCGATCCAGCCACTGATGATGTGGTTAGAGACGCCTTCCCTGGCCAGCCAGCGCGGATCGAGTGCCAGCATTGCGGCGTTGTAGGCGCCTGCGCTGTGGCCCATCACAAACAACCGGTCGGGATCGCCGCCATAGGTCTTGATATGCTTGCGGGTCCAGGCCACGGCCTTGGCCGAGTCTTCGACGAAGTCCGGGTAGCTGACCTCAGGGTACAGCCGGTAATCGGCAATGATGGCCACAATGCCACGCTCAGCCAGCGCTCTGCCGACGAAGGCATAGTTGGCTCGTTCTCCATGGGTCCAACTGCCGCCGTAGAAAAACACCACCACCGGTGCCTGTTCAACGTTCGCCTTCGGGGTATAAATGTCCAGCCGGTTGCGCACTTCCGGGCCATACGCCACATCGGGCACCTCATGAACGCCGTTGGCCGGGGTCAGGGTGTTGAGCACCTTGAACACAGAGCAACCCGACAATATGGTCAGCAGGGCACCGGTCATCAGCGTACGGAAAATCGCTCGGGGCATGGTGGAGTCTCGATAAGGGGGGAGCGGCCGGATCAGGCAATGCAGTCTCGGACTGTGGCAAGGCCCTATA
Source organism: Pseudomonas sp. AC016 (assembly GCF_979253365.1). Taxonomy (NCBI): domain Bacteria; kingdom Pseudomonadati; phylum Pseudomonadota; class Gammaproteobacteria; order Pseudomonadales; family Pseudomonadaceae; genus Pseudomonas; species Pseudomonas sp. AC016. The sequence continues at coordinate 2,409,520 of NZ_CEEDCC010000001.1, read as the reverse complement.
GTTACACCACCTTGGTACGTTAGTAAGTGAACTCTGGTTCATCCCGGTCATCAGGTTCCCATGCAGGTCGTTCGCCATCGAGCACAATTCGCGGGCTGACAAGCGTCATCCCGTCCGAGTCGAACCGGACCTGACTGGCGCCCACCTGCAGCAGCAACTCGCCGTCACGCTCCAGGTGAATCTTTGAACCATCACCCAGCTTCAGTCTCTGGCTGTCACCGGGGACGCTATGCCAATCGAGCAGCAGCCGTACGCATGGCGCGTCCTGTACGTCTTCTGCGCCCAACAGCACGAGAGGTTGCGTGGAGCCGGAATGCAGCGTCGCGACGATGATCGGGTTGTCGGGATCGTTCACCTTGAACTCCACCACCACTTGCATGCCGCCCTGGCACAAGAGTCGCAACGCCGGATCGACAGGCAGCCAGCACGTGGTGTGGCGTGCATCGGGGCCTTGTCTGGCCCATTCGAATTGCACCTGAACCCGCCCGTCCGGATCGCGCTCCTGCAGTTCGCCCGCAGCGCCCGTGAGCCAGGCGCGCTGCATCCGGGCGAAGACGGACCACGGCCAGGGTTCGTCCGAGACGAAGCCTTCTTGCCAGGACGCGGCCTGGAAGCGGTTCGAATAGGACTGCCGGCTCGAGTCATCCTTTGCTGCCTGGTCGTCGAAGCGGTGTTCGACCCCGGTGATCAGCCACATGTGATTCCAGTCGCGCTCGGGAAGCCCGGCCAGCGGCAGCAGCAATCCGCTGGTGACGAAGGGCAGGGTGCTTTCGCCTTGCGCACGCTGCGGTCCGCGGTTGTCCGTCCCTGTCCGGGTCACGGCAAACTGCGTAACGCCCGGCTGATGCTGAAACTGGCTCAAGGCTGCGATGGGGGCGCGCCGAAACCCGCGCAGTCCCTCGCTGAATATCAGTTCATGGCGACGTCGGTAGTGATGGAAGTGGTAGTGAATGTTCTCTTCGGCGCACAGCCGCTGTATGAACATCAGGTCGGACTCGTTGTGCTGAAAACAGGTTTTGCGCGTTTGGCATTCTTTTTTCAGGTCGAACCGGTAACTGTCTTTCAGCCCATGCTCCTTGAGCACCTGAGCGATGATCTGGTTAGCGCTCATCTGCTCGAAGACCCGGTGATTGTGGCGTTGACCAAGACACGTCAGCCTTGGGCCGACGGTCAACCGGTAGCACGCAGGCCCCGGCCGATAATGCACGCGGGTCGCGCCCTGAATCTGACCGTGAAACCCTTGCGGGCTACCGTTGAAGCTCAGAAAGGCGGACGTGTACATAAGACTTGCCAGATCGACCTCATCGCCGCTGACCTGCAACTGGAACACGTACGGCTGGCTGATCGCCTCGTTGGCTTTGAAGGACAATACGCTGAAATGGCGACGCAGGCTTGCAATCTCCAGACGAAAGAAGGGTGCGCTGGCTGAGTCGGGCATGAAGTGTTCTCTACCGAAAATGCGGTCAGCGATTCTGGCGGAGAAGACCGTGCGGTAAAGAGGTGGCACACAGAAAAGGAAGTTGCCTACACGGCACGCAGGAAGGGGCTTACACAGGGGGTTTTGACGGATGATCGCCCCCGCGAGGGAGCGATCATCCGTTCAGGTTCAGGACGACAGGTAGGAAGAGCGTGTCAGCCCCAGACGCAGAGCGTCGAGGAAGTAGGTGCGTTCACGCGGGGTGATCTTGGCGCTGGCGACCTTGTCCCGGTAATGGGTCATCAGTTCTTCCGGCGACAAGTGCACGTAGCGCAGCATGTCCTCGATGGTGTCGTGGGTCTCGATGCCTGCGTGGTAAACACTGCCATCCGGGTTCTGGTAGATGTTGACCGAATCGGTGTCACCGAACAGGTTGTGCATGTCGCCGAGAATTTCCTGATACGCGCCCACCAGGAAGATGCCCAGCAGGTAGTCTTCGCCTTCGTTCAGCGGGTGGACCGGCATGCTCGTCTCGATGCTCTGCTCGTCGACGTATTGCTTGATCTTGCCGTCGGAGTCGCATGTCAGGTCCTGCAGCACGGCGCGGCGCACCGGTTCTTCGCCCAGGCGATGCAGCGGCAGGATCGGCAGCACCTGACCAATGGCCCAGGTGTCCGGCAGGCTCTGGAATACCGAGAAGTTGCAGATGTACTTGTCGGCCAGCTTGTCGTTGAGTTCGTCCAGCACCTGACGGTGCGAACGCTGACGCGCTTTCAACGAGTTGTGCAGGCGGCGGCACACAGCGAAATAGCACTGCTCGCCCAGCGCTTTCTGCGCCAGCGTGATCTTGCCGTCGGCGTACTGGGTCGCGATGTCGCTCATGTAGTGCGTTGCACGCCAGTAGGTCTCGGTGACCATCTCGATGTCGGTCGGACCCAGCAGGTCCACCAGCCATTGCACGGTTTCCGGCAGGCTTTCCTTGTCGGCGATTTCAGGTACTTCGTCGTTGTGCTTCTCGACGTCGGTGACCTGCACCACGAGCATGGCGTGGTGAGCGGTCAGCGAGCGTCCGCTTTCCGAGAAAATGTGCGGATGCGGCAGGCCTTGCGCGTCGCAGAACTCCTTGAGCATGCCGACCACGACACCAGCGTAGTCGTCCATGTCGTAGTTGATGGAGCTGGCGTTACGCGAGTGAGTACCGTCGTAATCCACGCCCAGACCGCCGCCCACATCGATGTGGTCAACCGGCAGGCCGAGGTTGCGCAGTTCGCCGTAATAGCGGATCGCTTCCTTGAAACCGTGCTGATAGTCGGCCAGGTTGGCGATCTGCGAGCCCATGTGAAAGTGCAGCAGGCGGATGCCCTGATCCAGACCGGCCTTGCGGAAGCGCTCGACCACCGACAGCAACTGCGCAGCGGACAGACCGAACTTGGATTTCTCGCCACCGGTGTCAGCCCATTTGCTCGACGCCAGGGAAGACAGGCGCACACGCAGACCGACCTGAGGCGCGACCTTGAGCTCGGCGGCTTCTTCGATGACCAGTTCGACTTCGGATTCTTTCTCGATGACGATGAAGACATTGTGGCCCAGCTTCTGGCCCATCAGCGCCAGACGGATGAACTCGCGGTCCTTGTAACCGTTGCAGACGATGGTGCCGCCTTTCGGGGCCAGCGCCAGCACGGCCATCAGCTCAGGCTTGGAGCCGGCTTCCAGACCAATGGAAACGTTCTGGGTGGCGATGATGTTCTCGACCACCGCTTCCTGCTGGTTGACCTTGATCGGATAGAGCGCGGTGTACTGGCTCTGATATTCCAGGCGCGCGATGTTGCTGTCGAACGCACCGGTCAACTGCCGGACGCGGTCCTGCAGAATGTCGGGGAAACGGACCAGCAGTGGCAGAGACAGACCGCTCTTGCGCAAGTCTTCGACCTGCTCGTAAAGATCGATAGGCGAGCTGCCAGCCCCATTGGGACGAACTTCAACGCGACCGGCTTCATTGATCGCAAAATAGCCGGCGCCCCAATGGCGAATGCCATAAACGCTGCGGCTGTCCGCAACGGTCCATTGGCTGCCATCGTCTTTGCGTGTACGTCGTACGGACATCGAAGTCCCCTATAAAGAAGTCGTAGCGCCAGCTCATAGCCGGCTGGGCGCAGTGTAAAGAGTGGAAATGACGGTATTTGTTCCGGTCAGCCGTTCGCAGGCTGGCGGGTTCGGTCAACCGCCCGACTTTTTCGCCTTGAAGCCTTTTTTGGTCAGTTCGGCCAGCAGCAGTTCGACATGATCGCCCTGAATCTCGATCACCCCGTCCTTGAGCGACCCACCTGTGCCGCAACGCTGCTTCAAGGCCTTGGCCAGGTCCTTGAGTGCGTCTTCGGCCAGCGGTACGCCGGTAATGGTGGTGACTGTCTTGCCGCCGCGACCTTTGCTCTCGCGACGAACGCGGGCAATGCCGTCCCCTTCGGGAATGGCGGTCTGCTTGCAGGTGCAGTCATCAACGGGTTGGCGACAGTCGGGGCAGTGACGCCCTGCGTCGGTTGAAAATACCAGGCCACCCAGGGCGGCGAGGGAAGCGGCTTTTTTAGCCACGGGAAATCCTCTTGTTGAGGACTGACGATGGGTCGGACTCGCTGGAGCCATCGACCGCGAAGCCCCACTCTGGCAGGGGCAGCGCTATTGGACCGACAAGGCCGGTCCAGTTTCAAAAGGTCGCGCAGTGTAACGGCAAAACAGCCAGTTGCTAAGGGGTTGAATGCGCCAATTTACTGAACATTTGCGACCTGCTTCAGGTAGCGTTTCAAGGCTGCCAGCGAGTCGGGGCAATACGGTTTTTCTTCGGCCTGACGCAACACCTCTGCGACGGGCATGAAGCGCGCCTCCATGACCTCTTCGGGCTGCAGTTTCAAGGCACCGTCCCAGACTGTGGAAAACACAGCGCACCAGATCCGGTTATCCGGCTGGTCGAAGAAAAAACGCTCATGGGCCTGCAACGCGACGTCGTGCACACCCAGCTCTTCTTCCAGCTCGCGGGCGGCGGATTCGGCATAGCTTTCATGCGCCTGCACCATGCCGCCAGCCGCTACGTCCCAGTAACCGGGGTAGATGGCCTTGCTCAGCGTGCGGCGGTGCACGCACAGCTCGCCAGCGGAGTTGAACAGCAGAATGTACGTGCCCCGGCCGATAAGGCCCTGCTCGCGCAGCTCCATGCGCGGGCGTGCGCCCAGCAGCGTGTCGTGCTCGTCGACCCAGGCAATCTGCTCGGCGTCCGAGGCGGCGCGGTGCGCGGCCTCGTTCGAAGGGATCGCCATCAGCCCTGGTTCAGCAATTGACGAAGATCGATGACCGCTGCGTTGGCGCGCGAAATGTAGTTGGCCATGACCAGCGAGTGGTTGGCGAACACGCCGAACGGGCTGCCGTTCAGAATCATCGGGCTCCACAGCGGCTCCTGCGAAGCTTCCAGCTCGCGAATGATCTGGCGCACGCTGACCGTGGCGTTCTTCTTGGCCAGTACGTCGGCGAAGTCCACTTCAATGGCGCGCAGCAGGTGCGAGAGCGCCCAGGCCTGACCGCGTGCTTCATAGAACACGTTGTCCACTTCCAGCCATGGGGTCTCGACGATCTCTTCGTCTACCTGTGGCACTTCACCCGGTTTGACGGAGGCGATGGACTCGGTTTTCAGCGTGCTGTTGAGTTTCACCCGACCCACGCTGGCCGACAGGCGTTGCGACAGCGAGCCCAGACGGGTACCCACATCGCCCAGCCAGTTGTTCAGGTTGTCGGCACGGGCGTAGAACAGCGCGCCTTTCTGGTTTGGATCCGACAGCCGCGCCTGATAGCGGCTCAGGGCGGTGATGCCATCGGCGTACTGCGACTCGCTGGACGGCAATATCCAGCTGCGGTTATTGAAGTTGAACAGTGGCTCGGCACGCGCCAGATCACCGTCTTCAGCCGATTGCGACTGGGAGCGGGCGAAGTCTTTGCGCAGCGCACGGCTCAGGTCGCGTACCTGGACCAGTACGCCATATTCCCAGCTCGGGATGTTGTCCAGCCACAGACCCGGTGGCATGCGGTCGTTGGAAAGGTAGCCGCCGCGCTTGTCCAGAAGGGTCTGAGCGACGCTTTTCAGGGTTTCGACCGTGGTGTAGCCGATGACCATCGGTTTGCCTTCGCGCTCGGCGGCAGCCTGTGCATTCTGCTGCACCGGAAACAGCGCAGGCTCCTTGCTCCAGTACCAGCCGACGGCCAGGCAGACGAGCAGGTAGATCAAGACCAAGGCACCCAGCGCACGGCTGTAAAACAGGCTGCCCAGATAGCCGCGTCGTTTGACCGATGCAGTGTCAGCGGTACGCTCACCCGCGCTGCCTGCGCGGTTTTTCCAATCCAGCATGGTGGGGTCCTTTCGATCTTGAGTTGAATGCTACGTGGCGTTCGACCGTAACCTTACCTCAAGGTGCAATGAACGAGCGTATCCGGGGCGGATTTTCGTGATTGTGCGGCTGACATCGCTCTGTGCCGCCGCAGGCGTCAGGCAAAACAGTCGCGGCGATCAGACTGTTTACATTTTGTCTGACAAGAACTGTGCGTGGCCTGCGAAGACACTGTATCAGGGCCCTCGACAGACGGCCAAAACCAGTGATAGCTATTGGCTATACAGGGATAGTTATACGTAATGGCATAGCGCCATATATTTGTTGTCAAATAAGTGACTTGCGGCACTCAGGTGTCGTATCGAAGGTGCTAGCATAGCGCCATCACCCGTTTCGCTCTGCGAACCTAAAGTAGCCTTGATATGAACGAGCCCGAAGATCCCAGCCGTGATCGCTTGAAGCACCATTTTGCCCAGCGGGTCATTCATCAGGCACGTCAGATTCTTGAAACCTGGCAACGGCTGCAGAAATCCGAATGGTCGGCCGGTGACATGGCTGAACTGAAGGATTCGACCTTGCGTCTGTTGCGCTTTGCCGAGCGTTTCGAGCAGACCGAGCACATTGCTCTGGCTCAGGATATCGACCAAGCGCTCAGTGCGGTCGAGGCCAATCGGGGCCGCCTGAACAGCAGCGCCATCACGGAGCTCAATCGCCTGATGCAGCGCCTGTCGCGCACAGGCCTGCGCCATGGCGACCGTTTGGATCAGACGTCGCTGCCGCCGTTGCGCAAACCGGTTTATGTGGTGCTTCAGGACCATGAGCGGGCAGAGCGGCTGTCCAAGCAACTGGAGTTCTTCGGCCTGTCCGCGCTGTCGTTGCACAGTGTGTCGGAGTTTCAGACGGCCATGACCCAGCGCCATCCGGCCGCCATTGTCATGGATGTCGATTTCAGTGGGGCCGGTCAGGGTTTGAAACTGGCGTCTCAGGTCCAGGAAGGGCTCGAACAAAAGCTGCCGTTGCTGTTCTTCAGTCTCAATGAAACCGACACCCCGACCCGGCTCGCTGCCGTGCGTGCCGGTGGCCAGGAGTTTCTTACCGGTGCACTGGAGGCGTCGAGCCTGCTGGAAAAGATCGAAATCCTGACCTGCGTGGCGCAGTACGAGCCCTACAAGGTGTTGATCATCGACGATTCACGCGCACAGGCCACGCACACCGAGCGTGTGCTCAACGCGGCGGGCATCGTCACGCGTACCTTGCTCGACCCGATCCAGGCGATGGGTGAACTGGCCGAATTCCAGCCTGACCTGATCATCCTCGACATGTACATGCCCGGCTGTACGGGGACTGAGCTGGCCAAGGTCATTCGCCACAACGACCGTTACGTCAGCGTGCCGATCATTTATCTGTCCGCCGAAGATGATCAGGACAAGCAATTGGACGCCATGAGTGAAGGCGGGGACGACTTCCTGACCAAGCCGATCAAGCCGCGTCACCTGATCACCACCGTGCGCAACCGCGCTGCCCGCGCCCGTAATCTGAAGGCGCGCATGGTGCGCGACAGCCTGACGGGCCTCTATAACCACACGCATATTTTGCAATTGCTGGAAGACTGCAGCTTTCGTTCGCGTCGCGAAGGCAAGCCGCTGTGCTTCGCGATGCTCGATATCGACCATTTCAAGAAGGTCAACGACAGCCACGGGCACCCCATGGGTGACCGGGTGATCAAGAGTCTGGCGCTGTTTCTCAAGCAAAGGTTGCGCAAGACCGATTTTATCGGCCGTTACGGGGGCGAGGAATTTGCCATCGTCATGCCGGACACGGATATCCAGAGCGCTCATCAGGTGCTGGAGGAAATCCGCCATCGTTTCGCGGAAATCCATTATCCGGCGCAGCCTGCCGATCTGTTCTGTACGTTCAGTGCGGGTGTGGTTTCACTCGGGCTGCATGATGACAGCCTGAGTCTGGCCGCCCAGGCCGACAGCGCGCTGTACCGCGCCAAGCATGCCGGCCGCAATCAGGTGCACTCGGCACTGGTGGATGCGCCGTATCACGTCATGCTTCCTGAAACCGAAACCTGATGCCCTCCAGCCGGTCAGGTCACGCTGGCGCGCTGCCGTACACCCGCACTGCCGGGTGAAAGGGCCAGCGCCAGTTGCGTACGGTTGTGCATGCGGGTCAGGCGCAGGACCTGCGAGACATAGAGTTTGACGGTGTTTTCAGTGATGCCCAGCTCGCAGGCAATCTGATAGTTGGTCTGGCCCGTGCCGACCAGCCTTGCGACGTCCAGCTGGCGTGGCGACAACCCGGCAAAGATATCCGGCATCCGCGGCTCTTCGCTTGAGGCAGATTCGGCCTTTCTTTCAATCGATGAACCGGGTCGGGTCTGATCGAGATTCTGGTAAAGGTCGTCGATGGACGCGGCCAAGTACTGGAGCTTTTCGTTGAGCAGCCCCAACTGATGGAGGTTTCGCTGGCGCTCGCCCAGTGCCTCGATCTGAAGGTGCACGCCTTCGAGCACCTCGTCCAGATTGACGGGTTTTTGATAGTAATCCGCGATTCCGGCACGCAAGGCCTTGATGACGTCCTTCTTCTCGGCCTTGCCGGTGAGCATGATGGCCTCGAACAGGTGCTTCCTGCCGCCCGCACGCTTCATCGCTTCGACCATCTCGATGCCGTTCATGCCCGGCATGTCCAGATCACACAGCACGATCCCGACAGTGTCGTCCTGATTGAACTGCTCCATGGCCTGCGCACTGGAAACGCAAGGCACGCAGTGATAACCACTGTTTTCGAGAAACTCACACAGCTCTTCGACCACAGCAGGCTGATCATCCACCACCAGTATTTTTACCGACGAATACGTGTTCACGGGCGACTCCATGCTGGTCGGCAACAGTGGGAGACTGGAGCCTGAATCCATTCAGCAGAATTAAGTGCGGCGCGGGTGGTACTGCTTCAATAGAAGTATGCGCCTGCCAATAACCGTAGTCGTACTTTGTGATTATGTACATGGCAATAGTGCATTCTTTGATCAGCGAATAATTAACACCGTTAACAGAAGTCCGATCAATAGAAAGGGCGAGAAGGGATATTTATTTGTCGTCTGCGGGCCCATATGCAAGTAACGGCGCGTAACGTGCTGGTTTGCAAGGGGCCATAGCGTATTGATCGATACACTCCAGAGTGCGATGGCAATGCCTGCGCCAATAAACGTACCCAACAGATACAGACTGTCGGTGAGCAGTGCCAGCGCGGTCAGAAGTTTGACATCCCCGGCCCCCAGCTTGCCCAGCACATAGCCCGGCAAGGTCAGTGCCAGAGCGGTCAGCGTCGCCCAGCCAGCCTCCACGGGTGTCGCGCCCAACCATGTCTGGCCGCTGTACAGGAGGTATCCGCCCGCCAGTATCGCCACGCCCACTGTCAGCCCGTTGGAAATTTTCCGTTGCCGCGCATCCTGTTCAGCACACAGTGCAAACCATACAAGTAGAAAAAATAAATCCATTCGGTAAAAAGCGTCCTGTTTTCCTGAAAGAAACTATGCTGATGTGAAGTCGTAAATGTCAGAGTAGACGTTGACATGAAAACCACCCCGCATCTTTCTTCGCCACGCAGACAACGGGGCGCCGCCGCTATCGAGTTTGCGGTGGTGTTCGTGCTCTTTTTCGCGGTGTTCTACGGCGTCGTAAGTTACAGCCTGCCGTTGTTGATGATGCAGTCTTTCAATGCGGCTGCCAGTGAAGCGGTGCGTCGCAGCGTGGCGCTGAGTCCGACGGCGGTCAATTATAACCAGTTGATCGTGAGCCAGGCCGAGACGGTGGTCATGAACCAGTTGTCATGGATGCCCGCTTCATTGGGGTTCAGCAATTCCAATGTGCGGGTGACCTACACCGCGGGTGTGCTGACGGCCAACATCAGTTATCCAAAATCCAGGCTGGCGCAGGTCCTGCCCTTTCTGACCCTGCCGGGTATCGGCGAAATACCCCGTCTGCCCAATAACCTTTCTGCCCAAGCGAGCCTGCAACTTGTCCCTTGAGAAAAGCCGTCTGAGTCGCTGGCTGGGCCGTGCCGATGCGCCTCCGGCCCCGCAAACCCTGCCGTTGACCACTGAGCCCGATCCCATCGGCGCCGATCTGTACCTGTTGCTGGACGATGACGGGCGAGTGCAGAGCATCAGTCCTCACCTGGCTTCGAGGCTGGGTATCGCGCCACCCATGGCTGAATCACAGCGCCTGATGAGTCTGCTGTTGCCCAACAGCGCGCTGGTGATCGAGGGTGTGCCGCAGGAATGGCTGGGGCATATGCTCGATCTGGATTTCAAGAGTGCCGATGCTCACATCCTGCACGCACGCGGCTGGGTTCAGGCGCACGGCAAGGAGTGGTTGCTGCAACTGCTCGACATCAGTGACCTGATGGAGGAGGCCAGCGCTGCCCGCAGCCGCCAGCAATGCCTGCGCGTGGCCGGGCAGATCGCCGAGCGTGTGCGTGTGTGCCACGTTGACCGGCTCAAGGCAGTCGTCACCGAGCAGCTCGAAGAGCTTGCACAGCTCTGGCGCATCCCCTGTGTGGCGCTGGTCCTGCCTGAAGCGGGTGGCGCTGGCTGGCGGGTTTATTGTCAGTACAACGCTCATACGGCGCCCGAACTGTGGCAGGCCGGTCAGCGTCTGGGCAGTGCACTGGACGCCCTCGACGCTAACGTGACGCATCAGTTGTCGTTCGGCATGGGTTCGCCTTCCTCATCGCTGCAGAGCGCCTTCGCCAATGCCGACGGTTTTCTGATGCCGCACAGCCGTGAAGGCGTAGCCAGGGCCTGGCTGTTGTTCGGTTTCTACGATGCCGGGCAACAGGCACCTGACCTGGGTGAGCGGGAATGGCTGAACCTGTGTTCTGCCCTGGCCGGGCCGGTGCTGTTCAGGCTGTCGGAACAGCACAACCGGCATCACGTCGAGCGGCTGGCCGTGCTCCAGGACCTGCTGGGCACCGGCTGGTGGGAATTGCTGCCCGGCACGGACGAGATTCTGCTGGCACCACAACTTGCGCGCAGCCTGCGCCTGGGTGACCGGGTCGAAAGCCTGTCGCGTCAGGACTGGCTGGCGCTCATTCATCCGGCGGACCGTCAGGAACTGACCAGTCGCCTGACCCAGTTGCGTGACAAAGGCACGCCCATGCTGCTGTGTGTGCGTCTGGCGCAGGCCGATCCCACTCAGGAAACCCTCTGGTTCCGGATTCAGGGCCAAGCGTTGATCAGCGGGCAGGTGCAGCGTGTGCTGGGTTTTATGCTCGATGTCAGTGACATCAAGAACCAGGAGACCGATGCGGCGGCCGCGCACAAGCGGCTGGATAACCTGATCGCCAGCTCACCCGCCGTGATCTACGTGCAGCGCTATGACCAGGGCAATCTTGAGCCCAGTTTTTTCAGCGACAGCCTGACGCCGTTGCTGGGCTGGACGCTGGCCGAGTGCGTCGAGGGCCAGCTTGCCGAATATATTCATCCCGAAGACCGCGATATCTGGTTCGAGCGCAGTCGCCAGCTGTTGCGTGAAGGGTTCGTCAGCCGTCGCTATCGACTGCGCGACAAGGACGGCAGTTACCACTGGCTGCTGGACGAGGCCCGCCTGCTGCGTGACGACCTCGGCATGCCGGTCGAGGCGGTCGGGCTGTGGCTGGATGTGACCGAGGCCACGCTGGCCGCCGAACAGGTGCGCAAGAGCGAGGAGCGCTATCGGATTCTGGTCGAGGACTCGCCCGCGATGATCTGTCGCTACACGCCGGATCTGGAGCTCAGCTTCGGTAACAAACCGCTGGCCGGTTACATGGAATGCACGCCCGAGCAACTCACCGGCCTCAATCTGGGCGACTGGCTGTCCGACGAGCAGCGTGAAGCGTTCGTTCGCCGTATTGGTCTGCTTACACCTGAAGAGCCGATGAGCACGGCGGAAATCTGCATTGAATTGCCCGGCCGCGAATACGCGTGGTGGATCTGGGCGGATCGCGGGGTATTTGATGAGCAGGGCAGGTTGATCGAGATTCAGGCCGTTGGCCGCGACAACACCGACGTGCGCCGCTCCCGCATGCAACTGAACCAGAGCGCCAAGATGGCCACACTGGGCGAGATGGCGACCGGGCTGGCCCATGAGATCAATCAGCCGCTCAATGTCATGCGCATGGCGGTGGTCAACGTATTAAAGCGTCTGGGCAGGGGCGATGTGGATATCGAATACCTCACCGAAAAGCTCAACCGCATCGACACGCAGGTGCAGCGTGCTGCACGGGTGGTTGACCACATGCGCGTGTTCGGGCGGCGCTCGGAAATCGAAGAGCAACTGTTCGATCCGGCCCAGGCGGTGGAAGGCACCGTGTCGATGCTGGCCGAGGGCATGAAAGGCAAGGGCGTGCAGTTGCGCATCGGTGAAATGAGCGCGCCTGTTCAGGTGCGCGGGCATGTCGATCAACTGGAGCAGGTGCTGATCAACCTGATGGTCAACGCCCGTGATGCCTTGCTCTCACGTCGGGAGAACGACCGTGAGTTCGAACCGTGGATCAGCGTCGAGGCCGAGCGCGATGAAAACATTATCCGCCTCGTCGTGCAGGACAACGGCGGCGGTATCGACCCGCGTCTGCTGGAACGGATTTTCGAGCCGTTCTTCACCACCAAACCCATCGGGGTCGGCACCGGGTTGGGGTTATCGGTCAGCTATGGCATCGTCGATCAGATGGGTGGCCAGTTGAGTGTCAGTAACGTCGGCGAAGGCGCGCGTTTTCTCGTCGAACTGCCGATCTTCAACGCCGGTTAGATCACCAGATGGGCCTGGCCGAAATTGCAGCTCAGATTGGCACCCACGTCGGCAGGCGCCAGTGTCACGCCAAGGGACGCCAGCAGCGGGTCCACCACCGAGGTCAGCAGGGGCTTGAGGGTGTTCTCGACGATGACATCCAGTGCGCTGGTCAGACTATTCAGCAGGGTGGCCGCGCCGGTGATCACATTGCCCAGCGTGGTGCTCGTCGCGGGTCTGTAGACATCGACCTTGACCCCTGAAACCACGCCATTGAGCACGGTGCTGGGTTTGACAGAAGTCGTGCCGGTCAGAAAGTAGGGCGGGCTGTTGATCTCGGGAAGGTTGGGCGAGCTGAACGTTGTGTTGATCGCGGCAGCGGTGCCCGGTGGAGACTGGCTGACGGTGTCGAAGCTGAGACCGATGCCGCCGGCGCCGAAGGGCGTGCGTGTTGTGCAGTTGCCCAGAAGGCCCAGTATTTTCTGACAGGTCTGTGTACCGATATCGATCACCGGCAGCGGTATCGCCGTGACGGCGGAAGGGTCGGTGCTGGCGGGGAAGGCTGAGGCGTTTGTGATCTGGCCCAGTTTGGCGGTGACCAACGTAGCGTCGGTGTGAACGTTCAAGGTCTTGACGGTGTTGCTGGTGCAGGTATAGCCGGTGATGTAGCTGTCGGCGCTGGCCAGCGAAAGACTCAGGTCGATTTTGGGGCCGGTCGCTGGCGTACCGCTGTCCAGAAACTTGATATCCGAGACCATGCAACTGTTCAGGCCCAGCGCGCAGGTCGCCGAGGTCACTACGCCTGCCAGATTCAGATTCAAGGCACTGTTGAGCAGTGGCGTCAGGCTGCCCACCACCGAGCCTGCGGTGTTGGCCAGTGACGTGATGGTGCCCAGCACCGGCAGGTTGATCGATACCAGCGCACGCATCTGCGCTGTCCTTACGTAGATGCGATTGGCACCGGTTTTGGGGTTGAGCGGGTCGATCTTGCCGGGATCGCCGATCGCGGACAGTTGCGGCGGTTCGATGACCTGAATGCGCGTTGTCACCTGAGCCAATCCCGGGATATTGATCTGCACGGGGGCTGAAATGCCGTTCTTGTCATTGGCCAGTTGCGCCAGACCCTGCACCAGATCCAGCAGCCGCAGACTGGTGTTCAACGCTGCGATATCAGCGCTGCCCTGCACGGCCAGCAAGTCTCCGAGCAAAACCGTTGTAGCGCCGGCCGCTGCCTTGATGGCCTGCAGGCCCGCGATGGTTGCGGTGGCGTTCAATGTGCCACTGGGGTCCAGCACATTGATGGCGCTCTGCATCAACTGACTGACTGAAACCGTGGTGTTGAGCACTTGGGTGTAACCGACGGCGGTCAGGTTCAGGTCGAGTTTGAGTCTGTTCAGGTAATTGAGCAGGCTCAGGTCGGTGTTGACGAGGCCCTGCCAGTTGGCGACACCCAGGTTCAGTGTCCCGCCCAGCAGCCCTCCGACGATCGGGTTGAGCACCGCTGCCTTGGCGCTATCGATTGTCATGGCGGCACTGCGAATGGTCAGTGAGGCCAGCGGAGAGGCGCTGGCCGCGACGGCGGTGGCGCTGAGCTGAATATCGGGCGAGTCGGGCGTACTGTCGACCAGTGCTGCGATGCCGGCGGCGATGCTGCGCGGCACAGGATGGCTGACGACCACCTGAATCGCCTGTGATTGTGTGGCGTCGGCGGTAAATACCCTGCGGCTCTCGGTGTTCACCGACAACGTGCCGCACGTGGTAACCAGCGTGCGGCCATCGCTGCCCGGCGTAAAGCCGTTGCGGATGGCGCTCTGAGTGGCGTAACTGGCAGCGCTCGCGCCCGTTGCGCAGGTGCCTTTGCGCCCGGCCGCTTCCAGCGCCGCGACGTCGGCGATCCGTTGCAGGGAGCGTTTTTCCATGTACAGCCTGCCGCTGTCGATGACCATCAGCGTGCACAACAACGCCAGCACCAGCGTCAGCGCCGCCATCAGGCCAATTGCACCGCGCTGCCGATCCTGCGTCGCGACGTAACGATTCAGGGGAGACATCAGCACTCCTTCGGCATCGCCGTCGCTCACTCACCTGTTGTCAGGGAGTGTAGTCAACGCGATGAAGGTGTGCTGGCGTATGCACATCAAGGCGGCATCCGCTGATCACGTACAGATGCCAGCCCTCACACTGATCGTTCCTCACGATGGGCACTATCGACGTCGGGTGATGATCGTTCCTCACGCGCGATGGGCACTATCAGTGGTGAGCCGGATTGATGATCGTTCCTCACGCTCCGCGTGGGAATGCCGCTCAGGACGCTCCGCGTCCGCTCTCGAATGTGGCGCAGGGGTGTGCCCAGGCTCCAGCGTAAGCCACGTCATGCGCTGGACTCACTGAATCCTCAGTCTGTGCCATTTGTGACGCGGAGCATCACGGGATGCATGCCAACGCAGAGCATTGGCACGATCAGGTGAGGCGGATTTGATGATCGTTCCTCACGCTCCGCGTGGGAATGCCTCCCAGGACGCTCCGCGTCCGCTCTCGAATGTGGCGCAGACGCGTGCCCAGGCTCCAGCGTTATCCACGTCATGCGCTCGGCTCACTGAATCCTCAATCTGTGCCATTTGTGACACGGAGCATCACGGGATGCATGCCAACGCAGAGCATTGGCACGATCAGGTGAGCCGGATTTGATGATCGTTCCTCACGCTCCGCGTGGGAATGCCTCCCAGGACGCTCCGCGTCCGCTCTCGAATGTGGCGCAGGTGTGTGCCCAGGCTCCAGCGTTATCCACGTCATGCGCTCGGCTGACTGAATCTTCAGTCTGTGCCACTTGTGACGCGGAGCGTCACGGGATGCATGCCAACGCAGAGCATTGGCACGATCAGTGGTGAGGAGGTCAGCGCGGTGGATACTGCTCCAGGATTTTCGCAACGGTCGCGCGGACGGCGGTTTCGCGGTCGGTCGGGTTGCCTGCGTTGTCGCTGAGGATGCGCTCGGTGCTGCCGCGCCAGACCAGCTTGCCGTCCTTGCCATCGAACAGGTCGATCTGCAGGGTCGACACCTTGTAGTCCACGCTGCGGGTTTCGGTGTTCATCGGTGCGCCCCAGTAGCCGTAGCCGCCCCACGGGCCCCAGCCGCCACCATAATTGGTGCTGACCAGTTGCTGACGGTTCTCGACGATCAGCCAGGCCTGAACCTTCAGGTCGGCCTGTCCTCCGGCTGGCGCCATGCGCAGGCCGCGCTGGTCCAGCTGATCGCTGATGGACTGGCGGATGCGCTGCTCGGTCAGGTCGCTTTTGAGGCGTGGATCATCCGGCTGATATTGAACGCCGGGCTCCTTCCAGCTCCAGCTGCGATAACCGCCGAAGTCCCGCTGGGCATCGAAATCACGATTGACCTGGTTGTTCTGACACGCAGTCATCAGCAGCAGGCACGACAACAACACAAGGCGGCGAAACATGGCAGTGCTCCGAAAGGGATTACCGTGGGGGATATTCGGTCAGTGCCTGTTGCACGGCCTGACGTAACGCTTTGCTGCGGTCTGACAGATCATTACCACTGCGCGCGTCGGCGCTGGTGCTCCAGACCGGTTGGCCGGTACGGGCGTCGAACAGATTGATCTGCACCACCATCACGCGCTCCTGATAGGTGCGCACCACCGGCACGCTGGCGTAACCGCCATAGCCAGGGCCGTAACCGCGCCGGTAGCCGTCGTAACCCAGGCCGCCGCCGTAATACGGATCGTAATCCTCACGCACCTGTCGCAGGCGTGTTTCCTGACGGGTTGCCGCGCTGACATACAGATCGGCTGGTTTGTTGCGTGCAGGGCGCAGCCCGCGCTGGTCCAGACCGGTACTGACGGCTTCAGCGACCTGCGCCGAGTCCATCCAGGCCGTGCCGGGGGGCAATTGGTCGTTGAGCCACGCCCAGCTTTGATAGCGTCCGTAATCGCGGGTCGGAGCAGGGTAGGCGCTCAGGTCCAGCGTCTGCGCTGCCTGAGGCGGCGCAGGTGGGATCGGCATTGAGCTGGCGACGTACGGATTGTTGCTCTGGCAGGCGCTGGTTGCCAGAAACAGAACGATCAAGGCGAGACGGTGCTTCATGATGTTCTCCGCAAAAAGATCAGATCGGGCGGCAAATCCAGTGCAGATAACGACCCAGACCTGCAAACGCCGGATGGCGTCGGTGTGCCAGCTCCATTTCCAAAAGGCCCGTCAACTCAACCCTGGCCTGAAACTCGACCGGCATGTAGTCGTGGAACACTCGCACGCCGCTCTGGGTTTCGACTCGCCACTGTCCTTCAAGTTGCGTCGCCAGTTCCCGCGGGTCGAGTGGCTGCTGAGGCGTGAGGCTCTGTTTTTCACCGGCCATGTCATTCTTGCGCATCTTACGAAAGTGACCCTTGAGCAGGTTGCGATAGATCAGCGCATCGCGGTTGTAGAACGCCAGCGACAGCCAGCCATCCGCTTTGGTGAGCTGATGCAGCACCGGCAGGATGGTGTGCGGCTCGGCCAGCCATTCCAGCACGGCGTGACAAATCACCAGATCGTAAGTATCGGTCAGCAGTTCGGGCAGCGCCTGCCAGGGTGCCTGGATGAAGGTCGCCGTCTGTCCGGCTTCGGCGAAGCGCTGACGAGCGCCTTCGAGCATCGGTTCGGCCGGTTCGGCCAATGTCACCTCATGACCGCGCTCGGCCAGCCACAACGACATGTGGCCCAGGCCTGCGCCGATGTCCAGCACGCGCAGTGGTCGTTCGGGTAACGCTTCTTCCAGGTCCGCCTGCAGCACCGCCAGACGAATCGCGCCTTTGGCACCGCCGTAGATCTTTTCCGCAAAACGGGTGGCCAGTTGATCGAAATGGCGGTCGCTCACTTGGCGAATCTCCGCTCGCTGTCAGCCAACTTGCTGCGCACCACTTCGTCCATGTTCAGCCCCAGTTCGCTGCACAAAAGCAACAGATAGAGGACGATGTCGCCCACTTCCTGCCCTGCATGGGCCAGTTGCTCTGACGACAGCTCGCGGGACTGGTCTTCGCGCAGCCACTGGAAGATTTCCACCAGCTCCGACATTTCCACGCTCGCGGCCATGGCCAGGTTCTTGGGGCTGTGAAATTGTTTCCAGTCGTTCTGGTCGCGGATGCGGTGCAGCCGCTGGGTCAATTCGTCGAGGTTCATCATGCTCTCCTGAAGGCGCATAGCTTCAGGCGGAACCGGCTGGCAGGCAAGTGGGCTTTTGGGTTTGTTCAGCCTGCATGAGGGACAGGCTGAAGAAGCGCCATCTGTTGGAGGCGAAGCAGCAGGAAGCCCGATCACTCCATGGCAGGCTGCCAACTGCCGACCATGTGAACCAGGTCCGGCTGACCTTCCAGGCGTAGCTGCCCATGAGACCCTGCCGCGCTGGCGAACAGCTTTACTTCGCTGGGCAAGCGCACGGGCTTCTGGAACTGCACGGTGATGTCCACGTTGGACGCAGGCAAATGATCATCCAGCGCGGCTAGCGCGCGTGCCTTGAGCCACATGCCGTGGGCGATGGCGCGTGGGAAGCCGAACAGTTTGGCGCTCGGTGCACTCAGGTGAATCGGGTTGTAGTCGCCGGACACCCGCGCATAGTCGCGTCCAATGTGCGACGAGGCCTGCCAGCTCGCGTGCTCGATCACCGGCAGATAAGCCGGCTCGATGTGTTCGTCCATCTCGCCGTCAAGCCTGACCCCTGTGCACAGCATGGTGCTGTCTTCTTCCCAGAGCAGACCGACGCTGTCTTCGATATGCGTCACCAGCGTGAAGGTCACGCCTTTGCGGTGCGGACGCAGGTCAGTAGCCTGCACGCTGACGTACAGCTGGTTGATGCCGCCGAGCGGCCGATGGATGCTGATCCGGTTGGCGATGTGGACAAGCCCCATCAAGGGGAACGGAAAGTCCTTGGAAGTCATCAACTGCATCTGCAACGGAAACGCCAGCACATGTGGATAAGTCGGTGGCAGCAGACTGCTTTCCTGAAACCCGCAGACCTTGCGATAGGCCTCCAGCTTGTCGGCGTCCACCGAGACCCAGCTGCGCAAGCCCAGATCGGGTAGCTGCGTGCCCGTGACCTTGCGGCGCAACGCTGCCTGAAAGAACAGATTCGGCAGCGGTTGCAACGCATCCAGATAGAGCCAGTGAGCAGTCATCATCATTCTCCTTGCACTCAATGCGGGGTATTACGCCCCGATGACGTTTTGACCACAGACGCGCAATACCTGGCCGCTGACCGAGCCGCTGCCCGGCTGGCTGAACCAGGCCACGGCTTCGGCGACGTCTTGCGGCAGACCGCCCTGACCGAGTGAGCTCATGCGTCGCCCGGCTTCACGCAGGGTGAAGGGCATCTGGGCGGTCATTCGGGTTTCGATGAAACCCGGTGCAACGGCATTGATGCTGATGCCGCGTGCCTTGAGGCCGGGTGCCATCGCGCGGGCGTAGCCGATCAGACCGGCCTTGCTGGTGGTGTAGTTGGTCTGTCCGCGAGTACCGGCGATGCCGTTGATCGAGGCCATGAGGATCACCCGCGCGTCGTCATTGAGCGCGCCGTGGTCCAGCAAGGTCTGTGTCAGCACCTGCGGGGCATTGAGGTTGACGGCCAGCACCGAGTCCCAGAAGTCCTCAGGCATGTTGGCCAGGGTCTTGTCACGGGTGATGCCAGCGTTGTGCACCAGAATGTCGATGCCGCCCTGAAGGTGTTCCAGCAACTGCCCAGGCGCATCCGCAGCGCAGATGTCCAGCGCAAGTGCCTGCCCACCGAGGCGTGAGGCCAGGGCTTCCAGATCCGAGCGGGACTGCGGCACATCCAGCAGGATGACCTGAGCGCCGTCACGGGTCAGGGTTTCGGCGATCGATGCGCCAATGCCGCGTGCAGCTCCGGTCACCAGTGCCTTGCGTCCGGCCAGTGGACGGCTCCAGTCCTGCACTTGCGACGGGCAGGGTGTCAGGTGCAGAAACTGGCCGGAGATGAACGCGCTCTTGGGCGTCAGAAAGAAACGCAGCGCGCCTTCGAGTTGATCCTCGGCGCCTTCATCTACCTGCAGCAGTTTCACGGTAGAACCGTTGCGCAGTTCCTTACCCAATGAACGGCTGAAGCCTTCTATCGCCTGTTGGGTGCTGGCCGCCAACGGATCTTCAAGCGCTTGCGGCGACCGGGTGAGGATCACCACATGTGCGCAGGTGTCAAGGCAACGCAGCAGCGGCTGGAAGAAATCGCGCAATTGTCTGAGCTGATCGGTCCTTAGCAGCGTACTGGCATCAAACACCACGGCCTTGAGCTTAGGCCCCTGATTGGAGACCCAGGCGGTTGCGCCCGGCATGTCGCTGCCGAAGCTGTACAGCGAGTCGGTCAGACGATGGGCAAACCCCCGAACCTGATCGGCCAGCGGGCCTGCGCTGATCAGCAGTGTGCCTTCGATTGGCCGAAGGCGTCCGGCCTGCCAACGCTCCAGGCGTGTCGGAGTCGGCAGACCGACGGCTTTCACCAGGCGACGGCCTACGTCGGAGTTGGCGAAATCGATATAGCGATCTGACGGCATGGAACACTCTCCTCGGGTCGGGGTTCAAAGGAATGGACCACAGTCGAACGAAGTTTGTTCTTGCTCATCTACGCTGTTCATCCATCCGTTTGAAGAAAGGAAGTTTTCCATGACGCAGACTCGCCGGGTCGCCATCGTCGGTGGCAATCGCATTCCGTTCGCCCGCTCCAACGGCCCGTATGCCACGGCCAGCAATCAGGACATGCTCACCGCAGCGCTGGAAGGCCTGATCGAACGCTTCAACCTGCATGGGCTGCGCATGGGCGAAGTGGTAGCCGGTGCGGTGCTCAAGCATTCCCGTGACTTCAACCTGACCCGCGAATGCGTGCTGGGCTCCCGGCTGTCGGCGCAAACCCCGGCCTATGATATTCAACAGGCCTGCGGCACTGGCCTTGAGGCGGCGTTGCTGGTGGCCAACAAGATCGCCCTGGGGCAGATCGAATGCGGCATTGCGGGTGGCGTGGACACCACGTCCGATGCACCGATCGGGGTCAACGAGGACCTGCGCAGCATTCTGTTGCAGGTCAATCGCAGCAAGAGCACGGGCGACAAGCTCAAGGCGCTGATGCAGTTGCGGCCGCACAACCTCAAGCCGGAGCTGCCGCGCAATGGTGAGCCGCGCACAGGTCTGTCGATGGGCCAGCATTGCGAACTGATGGCGCAGCACTGGGGTATCGAGCGCGCGCCTCAGGATCAGCTTGCCTTGGAGAGCCATCAAAAGATGGCCGCAGCCTACGCCGAGGGCTGGCAGGACGACCTGATAACGCCGTATCTGGGGCTCAATCGCGACAACAACCTGCGCCCCGACCTGACGCTGGAGAAACTCGCGAGCCTCAAGTCAGCCTTTGAACGCAGCGCCAAAGGCACGCTGACAGCGGGCAACTCCACGCCACTGACCGACGGCGCCTCGGTGGTGCTGCTGGCCAGTGAAGAATGGGCCAGGGAGCGCGGCCTGCCGGTGCTGGCTTACTGGCGTGATGGAGAAGCGGCAGCGGTGGATTTCGTCAGAGGCGAAGAAGGCTTGCTGATGGCGCCGGTCTACGCCGTGCCACGCCTGCTGGCACGCAACGGTCTGACGCTTCAGGACTTCGATTACTATGAGATTCACGAAGCCTTTGCCGTTCAGGTGCTGTGCACGCTCAAGGCCTGGGAGGACGCCGATTACTGCAAGACGCGCCTGGGACTGGATGCGCCGCTGGGATCCATTGATCGCAGCAGGATGAACGTCAAAGGCAGCTCGCTGGCTGCAGGCCACCCCTTCGCGGCGACCGGCGGACGTATTGTCGCCAATCTGGCCAAACTGCTGGACGCCGCAGGCAGCGGGCGCGGACTGATCTCTATCTGCGCAGCGGGCGGTCAGGGCGTCACGGCGATTCTGGAGCGCTAAATACCTGTCGTCACGCCGATGGCAATAGACCGGGGTCGTCGGCATAATCGACGACTGCGGGGCTGACAGGTCCCGTACGGTTTTGCAGCACGGACGGGTGACGGATGGGACTCATTATTGGCGTGGCGGTACTCCTGATCCTGGTGGGTGCCTTGCTTTACCTGTTCGACAAGGGTTCCAGATCCCGCTGGCTGCGTCCTTACATCGGGCTGGTGCTGATCGGTCTGTTGATTGGCGGCATGGGGCTGTTGATCGGTCTGATTTCCGAAGACGTCGAAAGCTACTTCATTCTGGTCGCCAAGGTCGTCATCTCGCTGACCGGTGTGGCGTTCTGCCTGCGGCTGATCATGCTGATCGCCAAGCGATTCATTGTCAGAAATTGAACGGGAGCGCCACGGTCAGGCGAAACAGGACAACGTGGACAATCATTTCAAGTTTCTGACGCTGCCCAGACCTTCTGGCAGCGTTGCCAATATCTTCATCCATGGCTATTCGTCGGGGCATGATCTCAACGACCGACGCCTGCTGGCCAACAGCATTCCGGCGGCGCTGCGTCAGCGTGTGAATATCCTGGCATTCTGGCCGTCGAGCCATTTCACGCAAATGGACAATCGCTCCCGTGGCCTTCTGGTGGCTGCCGCCCGCGTGCATCCGCTGGCCGGTGCCGCTGCGCTGGCGGGGGATCGCGCGTATCACTTTTCACGCATCCGCTCTCGCGCCGAAGCCATGGGCAAGGTACTGCTGGCGCAACTGGACCGTTACCTGTTCGAACAGCATCCAGAGGTGACACGGGTCAACCTGATCGGCCATTCGCTGGGCGGACGGCTGCTGATCAGTGCGCTCAAGGGGCTGGACCGGCCACCCGAGCATGGCCTGGTGATCGGTGATGTGCTGCTCATGGCTGCGGCGGTGCGTGTTTCGGCGGACGACGCCAGGGTGCTCAAACGACGTATCTCCGGGCGGCTGATCAACGCCTGGTCCAGCGAAGACCATGTGCTGCTGCTCAATCTTGGCGAGAAGAGCCTGGGGCGCGGACCGGTCGAGCACTTTGAAAACGTCTATATGCAGGGCTATCGCCACCACCATTACTGGAACCGTCTGCAGGAGGTGCTCATCGCGACCTGTTTCAGCGGCTGCGAAGGCATGGATCTGGACGAGGTCGCATTGCAACTGACGAATCAGGACCCCGTCCTGCAGGACATCTACCTGCACAGCGTGCTGGCCCGTTCGCCGGATTATCTGCTGGACGCGGCGATCAGGCACTTGCGCACCAGTCGCTGGACGCGCCTCAAGGACTCGGACGAAGACCGCACCTATGCCTTCGTCCGCGAATTCCAGCTGGTTGCGGGGCACTGTGTGGTCAATGCGGCGCGCCGTCGCGGCATCTCGTATACCCGCGTGCTCGGCATGCTGGCGCGGCAATACGATCTGGGTGAGGCGTTACATCAGTGCGCCACCGTGGTCGAGGTCGAAGAGTTGTTACTCAGGACTTTCTTCCGGCATGCCTTCACCAAAACGCACCCGCTGGCTGAAATGCCGCTCGCCAGCGTCAAGGCCATGCCGTGGGACGTGTATGCCCGGCATGTCGATACCCTGGCCGAGCGTCTGACGGTAGGGTCAATCTTCAAGCCTGCGAGCAATGAGGAACTGCCCACTGAATCGGCAAGCCGTGCAGTCGCCACCCTTGAACCGCCCGAGCGTCAGCCTAGTTCGTTGAAAGGGTTGCTGGCGGCGATTCGTCAGGCGCCGGTTCAACGGGTGTTTACGCGCTTCAGCACGGCACTCAAGCCGGGTTATTCCGCGCTGATCCCGACTGTCGCGATTGTGTTTTACGCGCGCGTGACCCTCGACGACGACGCGCTGATGTAGCGCGTCCTCAGGCGGCTCGCGCTTCCTCCAGCGCCGCTTCCGACAATTGCTGGCGATGACGGTTGGCGTAGTTTTCGGCGATGACCGAACAGACGATCAGCTGCATCGGGTGGTAGATCATGATCGGTAGCAGAATCAGGCCCAGTCCGGGATTGCTGCCGAAAATCAGTGCAGCCATCGGCGCACCGGCGGCCAGCGACTTTTTGGTCGCGCAGAACACCGCCGCGACCTTGTCCGCATGATCGAACTTCAACAGGCGTGCAGTGCGGGTGGTCATTAGCAGGATGACTGCGAGCAGCACGGCGGTGCCGATAAAGGCGGTCAGGATTACGCTGTTGCCCTGGCTCTGCCACATCCCGGAAATCATCGAATTGCAGAAGGCGGCGTAGACCAGCAGCAGAATCACCAGCTTGTCGATGATGTTGGTGTACTTCTTGTGACGCGCAAAGAATTTGCCCAGCAACGGCCGCAGCAACTGGCCCAGCACCAGTGGCAGCAACAGCAGGGCGCTCAGTTTCAACAGCGTGTCACTCAGATCGATCCCGCCCGTACCGCTGCCGATTACCAGACTGACCAGCCACGGCGTAATGAAAATCCCCAGCACGCTGGACATGCTGGCGTTGAGAATGGCTGCCGGTACGTTACCGCCCGCGCTGCCGGTCAGGGCCACGGACGAAGAAATGGTCGAGGGCAGGGCGCACAGGTAGAAGAAACCCAGCATCAACAGTGCCGGGACATGCGAGCCCAGCAGCTTGTCGCAGGCCAGCCAGATGAGCGGGAATACCACGAAGGTGAACGCCTGAATCATCACGTGCAGTCGCCAGTTGCTCAGGCCCTTTTTGATCTGCTCGCTGGACAGGTTGACCCCGTGCAGGAAGAACACCACGAAGACGCCGATGTTGATGACGTATTCGGCATGCATGCTGCCGCCGGTCGCGCCAAACCGTGGGAAGAAGTACGCCAGCACCGTCGCCAGCACCATGCCCCAGAGGAACCAGTCGGTGGCGACACGCTTGAAGTGTTTGAGTGATTGCATGGAACGCTCGGATAACTTTTGTAAACAGGAATGTGCGCAGGCTACTCTGTCGGCCAATAGCCGTCTTGCGACATAAGGTCATAACATGCCTTCCAACGGACAGATTGACCGCCGCCCGCTTGAGGGGCAGCGACAGATACCGGCGCTGGAGGATCTGCCGCGTCCTGTTTACGCGCGTGCCGAAAGCCTGGGCGCGGGTTCCTGGACACCGGCGCACCGCCACGAGTGGGTGCAGTTTTCCTACGCCATCAGTGGCGTTCTGGGCGTGCATACCGCCGAGGGCAGCTTCTTCGCACCGCCGCAGTGGGGTGTGTGGATTCCGGCAGGTCTGGAACATGAGGTGGTCACTTCAATGCGTGCCGAAATGCGCAGCCTGTATATCCGCCATGAAGACTCATGCTGGGCACCCGAGCGGTGTCGTGTGCTGGAGGTCACGCCGCTGGCGCGTGAGCTGATCAAGCGCTTCTGCCTGTTGCCTGCGAGCTATCCCGAGCACGACAGCCCTGAGTCGCGTCTGGTCCAGGTGCTGCTCGACCAGTTGTCGGATCTGCCGGAGGTCGGCTTCTCTTTGCCACTGCCTCGCCACGCTCGCCTGCTGGGGTTGTGCAACGAGCTGATCGAAGCGCCTGATCAGGTCATTTCCCTTCACGAATGGGCTGCACGCCTGGGCACTTCGGAGAAAACCCTGATGCGCCTGTTTCTGCGTGAAACGGGTCTGAGCTTCCGGGGCTGGCGTCAGCGGGCGCGGCTGTTGTCATCCCTGAATGCGCTGGAAGGGGGCAGCAGCGTGACAAGCGCTGCACTGGCCTGTGGCTACGATTCGACCTCCGCATTCATTGCCGCTTTCAAGGGGCTGTTCGGTCACACGCCTGGCGAACTCTTCAAATAGCCCAGCCATTTTCAGGCATTACACGTTTTGCTGCGTATTATCTTTGC
Source organism: Pseudomonas sp. AC016 (assembly GCF_979253365.1). Classification (NCBI taxonomy): domain Bacteria; kingdom Pseudomonadati; phylum Pseudomonadota; class Gammaproteobacteria; order Pseudomonadales; family Pseudomonadaceae; genus Pseudomonas; species Pseudomonas sp. AC016. The sequence goes on along the minus strand of NZ_CEEDCC010000001.1, from coordinate 2,384,192 downwards.
AGGGCCACGCGGCATGAAAGGTGCTTGAAACCGGGGCATTGCGTGAATTTTCGGCAATAATCCGCGCAATTCAAAAGACTTTCCCTCTACTCGCTGGCGGAGGATTGCCGTATAACGGCAACAATCGCGTATCTGGCCACAAAGGACCCACAATAAAAGCTGATGAAAACTCCTAAACGCATTGAACCCCTGATCGAAGACGGTCTGGTCGACGAGGTGCTGCGCCCACTCATGAGTGGTAAAGAGGCAGCTGTTTATGTGGTGCGCTGCGGCAAAGAGCTGCGGTGTGCCAAGGTTTACAAGGAGGCGAACAAACGCAGTTTCCGTCAGGCGGCCGAATATCAGGAAGGCCGCAAGGTACGCAACAGCCGACAGGCCCGGGCGATGGCCAAGGGTTCGAAGTTCGGCCGTAAAGAAACCGAAGACGCGTGGCAGAACGCTGAAGTGGCAGCGCTGTTCCGTCTGGCCAGTGCGGGCGTGCGAGTGCCCAAGCCGTATGACTTCCTGGAAGGCGTGCTGCTCATGGAGCTGGTGGCCGACGAGTACGGCGATGCCGCGCCGCGTCTGAACGATGTGGTGCTGGAGCCGGATCAGGCGCGCGAATACCACGCGTTCCTTATCGAACAGATCGTGCTGATGCTGTGTGCCGGTCTGGTGCACGGTGACCTGTCCGAGTTCAACGTGCTGCTGGCACCCAGCGGTCCGGTCATCATCGACCTGCCGCAGGCGGTGGATGCGGCGGGCAACAACCATGCGTTCAGCATGCTTGAGCGTGACGTTGGAAACATGGCGCTGTATTTCGGCCGCTTTGCGCCGGAGCTCAGAAAGACCAAGTACGCCAAGGAAATGTGGTCGTATTACGAGGCCGGTACGTTATCGCCTGCGACCGTGCTGACCGGTGAATTCGACGAGCCGGAGGACGAAGCCGATGTGGGCGGCGTACTGCGAGAAATCGAAGCCGCCCGTCTGGACGAAGCCCGTCGCCAGGCCGCCCGCGCTGCCGACGATGCTCCACCGAGCAAATCCGCCGAAGAACCGCCACCGCCCTGGTTGCAGTGACAGAGCGCTCGGCGTAAGCCTCAAGGCGGACGCGGAACGTCTTGGGCTGGGTTACACCCACTCCGCCTCACCACTGATCGTGCCCATCGCTCCGCGTGGGCATGCCTCCCGCGACGCTACGCGTCACCTCATGAACAACACCCGCCCGACGCCAGGTCCTTGAGGATCGGGCAGTCGGGGCGGTCGTTGCCCTGGCAGTGTTCCACCAGATCCTGAAGCGTGTCGCGCAGTCCGGCCAGTTCGTCGATCTTGCGGTTCAGCTCGACGATGTGCTGGCGGGCGAGGGCTTTGACGTCGGCGCTGGCGCGCTGGCGGTCCTGCCACAGGGTCAGCAGCTTGCCGACTTCTTCCAGTGAAAACCCCAGATCCCGCGAGCGCTTGATGAAGGCCAGGGTGTGCAGGTCTTCCGGGCTGTAAATCCGATAGCCGCTGTCGCTGCGATGCGCCGCCTGCAACAGGCCGATGGATTCGTAATAACGGATCATCTTGGCGCTGAGGCCGCTTTTGCTTGCCGCTTGGCCGATGTTCATGGCGTGTCTCCCGGGTCTTTGGGTTTCCAGGTCTTGAGCAGCAGGGCATTGCTCACCACGCTCACGCTGGACAACGCCATGGCCGCCCCGGCGAGCACCGGGTTGAGATAGCCGAACGCTGCCAGGGGAATACCGATCAGGTTGTAGACAAAGGCCCAGAACAGGTTCTGCCGGATCTTGGCGTAGGTGCGGCGGCTGATGTCCAGCGCAGCAGGCACAAGGCGCGGGTCGCCGCGCATCAACGTGATACCGGCGGCCTGCATGGCGACGTCGGTGCCGCTGCCCATCGCGATGCCGATGTCGGCGGCGGCCAGCGCGGGCGCATCGTTGATGCCGTCACCGACCATCGCCACCACGTTATGGCTTTTCAACTGCATGACGGTTGCCGATTTGTCGGCAGGCAGGACTTCGGCGTGGACGTCGTGAATGCCCAGCGCTTTGGCGACCACCTGAGCGCTGCCGCGATTGTCGCCGGTCAGCAGGTGGCTGGTGATGCCGCGGGCATTGAGCTCACGCACGGCCTCGTCCGTGCCCGGCTTGAGCGAGTCCCCGAACGCAAACAGGCCGATAACGTGCGGATCGGGCGCCCGTTCGATCAGCCAGGACAGCGTTCGTCCTTCAGCCTCCCAGATGCGTGCCGATTCCGCCAGATCGCCCATCGGCAGGCCGCTTTCTTCCAGCAGACGCCGATTGCCCAGCACCAGTTCGTGACCCTGCACCGTGCCGGCGATGCCCCGTCCGCTCAGCGCATGACTGTTCTCGATCTCGTCCAGCTTCAACTGCCATTCGTGACAGACATCCAGTACCGCTTTGGCCAAGGGATGCTCGCTGCCACGCTGCAAGGCACCCGCCCGTTGCAGCAACTGTTCCTCATTGCCTTCCAGCGCAATCATGTTGGTGATCCGGGGCGTACCGGAGGTCAGCGTACCGGTCTTGTCGAAGACCACTGCCGTGACTTCATGGGCGCGCTCCAGAGCCTCGGCGTCCTTGATCAGAATGCCGTGTCGCGCTGCGACACCGGTGCCCGCCATGATCGCGGTCGGTGTGGCCAGACCCAGCGCACAGGGGCAGGCGATCACCAGCACGGTGACGGCATTGATCAACGCCACTTCCAGCGAAGCGCCTGCCAACAGCCAGCCCGCGAGGGTGATAAAGGCGATCAGCAATACGACGGGTACGAATACCTGGCTGACCCGGTCGACCAGCCGCTGAATCGGTGCCTTGCCGGTCTGGGCGTCTTCGACCAGACGAATGATGCGCGCCAGAACCGTTTCCGAGCCCAGCGCCGTGGTCCTGACCAGCAACCGACCTTCGCCATTGATGGCCCCGCCGGTAACCCGGTCGCCGGGTTCTTTGGCCACTGGCAGGCTTTCGCCAGTGATCAGGGCTTCGTCGGCGTGGCTGTGGCCTTCGATGACATCGCCATCCACCGGGAAACGCTCTCCCGGTTTGACCAGCACCCGGTCGCCCAATTGCAGCTCGCTGATGGCGACCTCCTGCTCAATGCCGTCCACTACCCGCAAGGCCCGGTCCGGTCGCAGAGCTTCAAGGGCGCGAATTGCGCTGGCAGTCTGGCGCTTGGCGCGGCTCTCCAGGTACTTGCCGAGCAGCACCAGCGCGATGACCACGGCCGAGGCTTCGAAATACAGGTGCGGCGCGGTGCCCGGCGCAGCGGTCAGCCATTGATAGAGGCTCAGGCCATAACCGGCGCTGGTGCCAATGGCGACCAGCAAATCCATGTTGCCCGCGCCCGACCTCACGGCTTTCCAGGCGGCCACGTAAAAGCGCGCACCGAGAATGAACTGCACCGGTGTGGCCAGCGCGGCCTGAGCCCAGGCGGGCAGCATCCAGTGCACGCCCAGCGGCGACAGCAGCATTGGCACGACCAATGGCACCGCGAGCAGAATCGCCAGCAGCAACGCCCAGCGTTCGCGATGCAGCGTGTCGGCCTTGCGGTCGGCTTCGACGCGCTCGTCCTGCAACAGAGTTGCGCTGTAGCCGGCGTGGCTGACTGCATTGATGAGGGTTTGCGGATCGGTCTGGGGCTGGACCTGCACGTGGGCGCGTTCGTTGGCCAGGTTGACCGTCACGCTGTTGACCCCCGGTACTTTGGCCAGGGCACGCTCGACCCGGCCTGCGCAACTGGCGCAGGTCATGCCGCTGATGGGCAGGTCGAAGGTGAGGGTGTCTTGCATCTCTTTCACTCCCTGAGGCTGTGTGCCTGCAAGGATCAACCTTGCCACATGGGCAAGGTCAAGCGCGAATCAATAGTTGAGGTCGGCTTTCTTGAGGTACATGCCTTTGAGGCTGGTCGCGATGCGGTATTTGAGGATGTCCCCGGCGTGCATCTGGATAGTGGTGTTGGTCGGCGCTTCCAATCCCGGTTCACAGCCCACGATCTTGCCGGGCAGGGTGCGCAGGCGCACAGACACCGGGCCGGCCGGCAGGTTGAAAGACACCGAATCTTCCTGAAACAGTCGCCCGGCCAGTTGATCCTGAATGTAGATACCGATCTCACAGGAGGTCGCCACTTCCAGACGCTCCCGCGAGATGATCAGAATGCCGTAATCCTGGGCGGCCTGAACGGCGGGTGCGGCGGCGACCAGACCGAGAATGCTGAAGAGGCTGACTGCTGACCAGCGCATTGCTGATACTCCTGATGTAAACGTCGATGAGTGAGCTTGGCTCACGACAACGCCGAACGCCAGCCCGGCAGATAATACAAAAACTTGACCTTGCCACGATGACAAGGTTGAAGATGCCCGTTATCCACTTTCAGAGGAGCATCACATGCAATTGTTCACTGTTCAGGGCATGACCTGCGGGCACTGTGTACGAGCTGTCACTCAGGCTATCAAGCATGACGATCCGACCGCCGACGTGCAGGTCGAACTGGCCAGCAAAGAGGTTAAGGTAGAGAGCACGTTGAGTGCCGAACACATCATCAGGCTGATTGGCGAAGAGGGTTATCAGGCGAAACTGGCCTGACCCTTGTCACTGGAGTTTACATACATCTGCTTCTGCCCGGAGGGCGTGGGAGCTCTCGCAGGTTACGACGGCAGCGATGGGCTGCGCAGCGTCCCCGGATTGCATCTGACGCACCGCGTGTTTCCGTTCTGCCGCCGGTTCCCGGCAGATCGCTGGCAGCCGCCTCCTACAGTCCGGTGTTTGCTGCGCGACAGCGCGACGTCGAAGATGCAGTAACACGGTTTGCTCGAACCAACAGATGTGAGCAGTAACGAGCAGAAAAATCTTGAATTAATTTGCCCGCATTCCGTCCTCTGCAGGGTAAGCCGGTTAAACTGACGGGCTGCTCTGCATCGCTATGGAAGCCCGATGAATTTACGCACAATCCTGATACTTGGCGCACTGAGCGCTTTTGGCCCGTTGGCCATCGACTTCTATCTACCTGGCTTCCCGGCCATGGCGTCGTACTTCGCCACTGATGAAAAACATATTCAGCTGACCCTGGCAGCGTATTTCCTCGGCCTGTCGCTGGGTCAACTGGCCTACGGGCCGGTGGCCGACCGTTTCGGGCGGCGCATGCCCATGCTGGTGGGCGTCAGCCTGTTCACGCTGGCCTCGGTGGCCTGTGCCTTCGCGCCAAGCCTTGAATGGCTGATTGCTGCCCGCTTCGTGCAGGCACTGGGCGGCTGCGCGGGGATGGTGTTGTCGCGAGCGATTGTCAGCGACAAATGCAATGCCGTCGAATCGGCCAAGGTGTTTTCGCAGTTGATGCTGGTCATGGGCCTGGCACCGATTCTGGCGCCGATGCTCGGCGGGATACTGGTCAATGCCTTCGGCTGGCAGTCGATCTTTATCAGTCTGACGCTCTTCAGTGCGTTGTGCCTGACCGCCGTCGCGCTGGGTCTACCGGAAAGCATGCCTGCCACCACGCCTCGCCAGCCGCTGCGTGGCGCCTTGCGGCAATACGGACGGCTGCTGACCGACCGGGTCTTCATTGGTCATGCGCTCACGGGCGGTATCGCCATGGCGGGTATGTTCGCTTATGTGGCCGGCTCGCCATTCGTGTTCATCAAGCTGTACGGAGTTCCGGCCGAGCACTACGGCTGGCTGTTCGGGATGAACGCGGCGGGATTTATTGCGGTTGCACAGATCAACGCACGCATTTTACGCAAGACCGGTCCGGCGTTCCTGCTGACACGCACGGTATGGATCTATCTGGCGGCAGGTCTGGTGTTGCTCGGTATTACCGGTTTGCGCACCGAGGCGCTCTGGCCGCTGCTGGTGCCGTTGTTCATCTGTGTCGCGAGCCTGGGCTGCATCATTCCCAATGCGTCCGCCTGTGCCATGAACGGCCAGTGGGCGCGGGCGGGCAGTGCATCGGCCTTGCTGGGTTGTCTGCAGTTCAGTGTGGCGGCGGCTGCCGCGAGTCTGGTGGGCGTGCTGCATGACGGCACTTCAACGCCGATGGCGCTGGTCATCAGCCTGTGCGGCGTCCTGTCGGTTGGCGCTTCGGTGTACACGCGTCGCTTGCAGGCCCGGCGTGACGCGCAGGTCGCGTCAGCCTGATCAAGTAAGGCGTTGTGTCTGTCGCGATGACTGACACAACGCCGAACGCTGTTGCTTCAGAACCCTTCCAGCACGATCTTGCCCTTGGCCTTGCCGCTTTCCAGCAGTTCGTGGGCGCGACGCAGGTTTTCAGCATTGATGGTGCCGAAGTGTTCGCCGAACGTGGTCTTCAGCGTCCCGGCATCCACCAGTTCCGCCACGCGATTGAGCAGGTTGTGCTGCTCGATGATGTCGTCGGTTTCGAACATCGAACGGGTGTACATGAACTCCCAGTGCAGCGACAGGCTCTTGCGCTTGAGCCTGGAGACATCCAGCGACTTGGGGTCGTCGATCAGGCCCAGCTTGCCCTGCGGCTTGAGCGCTTCGACCAGTTGATCAAGGTGTTGCTCGGTCTGGGTCAGGCTGGCGACATGCGTGACAGCCTGGATGCCGACGCGCTTGAGCTCTTCGCTCAGCGGCTTGCTGTGATCCAGCACTTCATGGGCACCCAGCTCACGCACCCAGCTTTCGGTCTCGGCGCGTGACGCGGTGCCGATGACTTTCAGTGCGGTCAACTGCCGCGCCAACTGAGTCAGGATCGAACCCACACCACCGGCTGCGCCGACGATCAGCAGACTCTGCCCGCTTTCACCCTTGCCCTGCACGATTTGCAGGCGCTCGAACAGCAGCTCCCAGGCGGTGATTGCCGTGAGCGGCAGGGCTGCGGCGTGAGCAAAGCTCAGCGATTTTGGCATGTGGCCGACGATGCGCTCATCCACCACGTGCAGCTCGCTGTTGGCGCCTGGACGGATCAACGAGCCTGCGTAGTAAACCTTGTCGCCCGGCTGGAACAGCGTGACATCGCTGCCGACGGCCTTGACCACACCGGCGACGTCCCAGCCCAGCACTTTGGCGTCGCCGTTCTCGGGCGAGACGTTCTGGCGGATCTTGGTGTCCACCGGGTTGACGGAGATTGCCTTGACCTCGACCAGCAGGTCTCGCGCACCGGCAACCGGTTCGGGCAGTTCGATGTTCTGCAGGGAATCAGGGTTGCTGACGGGCAGCGACTGGTAATAAGCGACAGCTTTCATGACGGGGTCCTCGGTTGAGAAAGTGATGAATGGATCATTGGCTATTTCCCGGAAAGATAAAACCCGCTACAACGGCAGGCTCTTTCAATATATTTTTGATAATAAGGCGCTTTAATGCTGCGTTTCGATGACTTGCAATTGTTCGTTCGGGCCGCTGATCTGGGCAGCCTGTCTGCAGCCGCACGGGTCATGGACATGTCGGCGGCCGTGGCCAGTGCGGCGCTCAAGCGGGTCGAGCAGCAGGTGGGCGCTCGCCTGTTGGCGCGCTCGACCCGCAGTCTGCGCCTCACGGCAGAAGGTGAGGGCTTTCTCGAGTATGCCCGTGCTGCGCTGGGCAGCCTTGAGGAAGGGCAGCGTTTGCTGGCCAGCAGTCAGGATCGCTGTGAAGGCGTTTTGCAGCTCTCGGCGCCTTCGGATCTTGGGCGTAATGTGCTGTTGCCCTGGCTGGATGCATTTCAGCAGCAACACCCGCAACTCACCGTGCGGCTGCTGCTGGGTGATCGCATCGCTGATCTGTTCCGCCAGCCCGTGGACGTCGCCCTGCGTTACGGCGAGCCGGAAGATTCGACGCTGGTTGCATTGCCGGTTCTGCCGGGTAATCGACGTGTTTTGTGCGCGGCTCCCGATTACCTGAAGCGTCATGGCGAGCCGCAGCACATCGAACAACTGGCCCAGCACAACTGCCTGCTGTACATGCTCGGCGATCGGGTTCATGACCGATGGACCTTCGAGGACGGCAAGCGGGAAATAAGCCTGACGGTGAAGGGCAATCGGTTCAGCGACGACGCTGATGTGGTGCGTCGCTGGGCGGTGGCCGGGGAGGGTGTGGCGTACAAGTCCTGGCTGGACGTCGCCGCCGACGTCAGGGCGGGGCGCCTTCAGGTAGTAATGCCGCATTTGTTGGGCGAACTGGCGCCCTTGAATCTGTTGTGCGCGCATCGTGCGCAACTGAGTAAACCAGTCAATCTGCTTCTGGAAATGCTTCGTACGCGGTGCAGGCAACATGCTGTAAGCCAATAAGAACTGTTCAGAGTTTACAGGGCTACAAAGGTAGAAGAATAAGCCTACGGAAGTTTCGGAAAATATAATGTTTAAATGCAGTCCCACTATGCAAAGTTCTTTTGCTTTCTGCGTTTTTCAATTCGATGCCTATCGTCCCCATCTGCCGCTTTTTCGTCTGGATCTTTGCTCGCATAAAATATGCCTGATCAAGCTGTATGCCTGAAGCCCTTGTATATGGCGGTCTTTCGGCAGTGTGCGGCCTTGTTTGAGGTCCGCGATCGTGCAGGTAGGTTCGAGTGTAACTCTCCCGCACATGACTGCGGCCGGGACTACAAGTGTTTTAGTCAATCGGCTTATGGGGTGCAGAGTTTATACTTGTCATTTCAAGTTGGATGCGCGTTCAACTTTACTGAGGCGTGATTGCTGTCAATATGTCATCGCACTAGATGAATGTTTCAACAGGGAGTGAACACATGGAATATGCACCTTGCATCAGCCAGATTGCGACATTGCTGGCCGACCCCAAGCGCAGCGCAATGATTTGGGCTTTGATGGATGGTACTGCTCGCCCCGCCGATGAGCTGGCACTGTTGGCGGGTCTCTCGACTTCTTCGGCTGGCGCGCATCTGGCGCGTCTGGCCAGCGGCGGTCTGTTGAAGCAGGAGGCGCGGGGTCGCAAGCGCTTCTTTCGCCTGGCGGCGCCCGAGGTCGGTGCGGCGGTCGAGGCGCTGGCCAGTGCATCGCTGGTCAGTGCCGACCAGATCAGCCGAAGTGTGGCTCAGCCCATGCCTCCCTTGCCATTGCGTCGCGCGCGCATCTGTTGCGACCATTTGGGCGGCGAAATGGCGGCCGAGCTTTATCAGCGTCTGCTAGGCGCCGGGTGGATAGAGCAGCAGGAAAAGCGCATCGAAGTCACGAGCAAGGGCGTCGCCAAATTCGCAGAACGCGGTATCTACATTCCGGCGCTCGCCCAGCGCAAACGCGAAACCGTTTGCGCCTGCGCCAACTGGAGCGAACGCAGCCCGCACCTGGGTGGTGCGCTGGGCGCAGGGCTGCTGCAACTGTTCATCCAGATGGGCTGGCTGCGCACGACCGAAGAATCCTGCACGTTGCAGGTGTCATCGAGCGGGCAGCGGGAGATCAGCAAGATTGCATCGGCGGCATGAGCTGCGCAGCGAACACCGAACCCCGGGAGGCGTTGATCCCTGGGGCTGTGTTCATCGTTATACACAAGTCCTCCTGGAGGAATACGATGATCGTTCCTACGCTCTGCGTGGGAATGCCTCCCAGGACGCTCCGCGTCCGCTCTCGAATGTGGCGCAGACGTGTGCCCAGGCTCCCGCGTTATCCACGTCTTGCGCTAGGCTCACTGAATCCTCAGTTTGTGCCATTTGTGACGCGGAGCGTCACGGGATGCATGCCCACGCGTAGCGATGGGCACGATCAGTGCCGAGGCTGTGGACGCAGGAAGTAATCCGGATTTACGGCTTCACCAGCCGTGCATCCAGGCTGTTCTGCGCAAGGCGTTTGGCCTGGTCTTCGGTCATGCCCAGATGGGTGTACAGGGCGTGGAAGTTTTCGGTGACGTAGCCGCCGAAGTAGGCCGGGTCGTCCGAGTTGACCGTGACCTTCACGCCACGCTCGAGCATGTCGAGGATGTTGTGCTGGGCCATGTCGTCGAACACGCAGAGTTTGGTGTTGGACAGCGGGCAGACGGTCAGCGGGATCTGTTCGTCGATGATGCGCTGCATCAAACGTTCGTCTTCGATGGCGCGCACGCCGTGGTCGATGCGTTCGATCTTCAGCAGGTCCAGCGCTTCCCAGATGTATTCCGGTGGGCCTTCTTCGCCAGCGTGGGCCACGGTCAGGAAGCCTTCGTTGCGGGCGCGGTCAAAGACGCGCTGGAACTTGCTTGGCGGATGGCCCATTTCCGAGCTGTCCAGACCGACCGCCACGAACGCGTCGCGGAAAGGCAGTGCCTGTGTCAGGGTTTTCTCGGCTTCTTCTTCGCTCAGGTGGCGCAGGAAGCTGAGGATCAGGCCGCTGTCGACGCCCAGTTGCGATTTGCCGTCTTTGAGCGCTCCGGTGATCCCGGCCAGTACCACTTCGAACGCAATGCCACGGTCGGTGTGGGTCTGCGGATCGAAGAACGGTTCGGTATGAATCACGTTCTGCGCCTTGCAGCGTTGCAGGTAGGCCCAGGTCAGGTCGTAGAAATCCTGCTCGGTGCGCAGCACGTCCGCGCCCTGGTAATACAGGTCGAGAAATTCCTGCAGATTATTGAAAGCGTATGCCTTGCGCAGGGCTTCAACATCGTTCCACGGCAGGGCAATTTTGTTGCGCTCGGCCAGGGCAAACAGCAGCTCGGGTTCCAGCGAACCTTCAAGGTGCAGGTGCAGTTCTGCCTTGGGCAGGGCGTTCAACCAGTCGTACATGTGCTTTTCTCATCAGGTGCAGATCGCGGGCATTCTACAGATGCACGTCGCCGCGTTGGGTAAAACCTGACCGACCGTTCAACTAAGACGCTTTCTCCTGCTCTCGACGATAGGCATAGGTGTCGGAAAAGCGTGACAACAGGAACTCGGCACAGGTGGTGACAGGATAGCGGGCCGGCTGGCTTTCGCTCTGGCAACCGGGCAGGCATTCGATGGGTGTGTCCGGATGAGGTTCTGCGAAAAACGGCATTGAGTAACGGTCGACACCCAGCGGGCTGATGACCCGGTGCGGCGTGGACAGATAACGGTCGTTGCTCCAGCGCGCCATCATGTCGCCGAGGTTGACCACGAACGTACCCTCGATGGGCGGCGCGTCGATCCACTCGCCCCGCACATCACGCACCTGCAGACCGCCCGCAGCGTCCTGATACAGCAGGGTGATGCAGCCGTAGTCGGTGTGTGCGCCTGCGCCTTGCTGCTCTTTCGAGGTCGCGGTGTGACGCGGCGGGTAGTGGATCATGCGCAGCACGCTGACCGGGTCCTTGAAGCGCTGGTCGAAGAAGTCCCGCTCGATGCCCAGTGCCAGGGTCATGGCACGCAGCAGGGTTTGCGCCAGTGCCTGCATGTCCAGGTAATGCTGCTCCATCAGGCTTTGCCAGCCCGGCAGATCGGGATGTCGATTCGGCCCGCGCAGCGGTTTGCCCGCCAGCACGTCGGGATGCCCGGCATCCATGTGCAGGCCCATGTCGAAGGTTTCTTTCAGGTCGCTCGGCAGGCTGGGGTCCAGTTGCTCGGTGGCAATGGCGCCATAGCCGCGATGATGAGTGCTTTGGGTAATGTCGATCCTGAGCTTTTCCTCCGCCGGTTGGGCGAAGAAACGCCGGGCAGCCGATTGCACCTGCTCGATCCGCTGCGGTGTGATCGGGTGTCCCGTGATGTAGAAGAAACCCCATTCGCGACAGGCACTGTCGATCTGGCTGGCAACGCTCTGCCAGGCCTCAGTGTCCGTGCCGTAGAGCGGGGCGATATCGATGATGGGAAGCTGATCCATGAAGCGGTCCTGGAAATCGGGTGGTCTTCAGCGTGATCGCGCCCTTTGAGTATGGACGCGACCCCTCGGGCAGATTACTTCGGCAACTCGGCCTTGATGCCTTCGACGTAGTAGTTCATCGACGCCAGCTCGGCGTTGGTTGCGACCACGCCTGCCGGGATCTTCACAGTGCCGGTCTGGTCCTTGATCGGGCCGGTGAACGGATGGAATTCGCCGCTTTCAATGCTGGCAATGAGCGTCTGAGCTTCAGCTTTCACGTCGGCAGGGACGATGTCGCTGATCGGCAGCTCAACCGTGCCTTCCTTCAGGCCGCCCCAGTAGTCCTGTGGTTTCCAGGTACCCGCGAGCACGCCTTCGGCCGCCTGAATGTAATGCGGCCCCCAGTTGTTGACGATGGAGGTCAGGACCGCCTTGGGACCGAAGTGCGCCATGTCCGATGCATAGCCGACGGCGTACACGCCACGACGTTCGGCGGTCTGGATCGGTGCCGGGCTGTCGGTGTGTTGGAACACCACGTCCACACCCTGATCGATCAGCGCGTTGGCGGCGTCGGCTTCCTTGCCCGGATCGAACCAGGAGTTGACCCACACCACCTTGATCTCGGTGCCTGGGTTGTACTTGTTCAGCGCCAGCTGAATGGCGTCGATGTCACGCAACACTTCCGGAATCGGGAACGAGGCGACGTAGCCGATCTTCTTGGTTTTGGTCATTTTTGCGGCGATGAAACCACCCACGTAACGGCCTTCATAGGTGCGGGCCAGGTAAGTGCCCATGTTCTTGTCCTGCTTGTAGCCGGTGGCGTGCTCGAACTTCACCTTGGGAAACTGCTTGGCGACTTTCAGGGTCGGGTTCATGTAGCCGAAGGAGGTGCTGAAGATCAGGTCATAGCCGCCCTTGGCCATGTTGCGGATCACGCGTTCGGCATCGGCGCCTTCCGGCACGTTTTCCACGTAGCTGCTGCTGACCTTGTCACCCAGCGCCGCGACCATCGCCTTGCGGCCCTGTTCGTGCTGATAGGTCCAGCCGTGGTCGCCGATAGGGCCGATGTAGACGAAGCCGACTTTCAGCGGATCGGCTGCCGAGGCGAGCAGGCTGGCGCCCAGACCGACGACAGCGGTCATGGCGCACAGCAGTTTTTTCAGGGGACGGCGTGGGGTGGTCAGGTGCATCGGGTCTTGCTCCTTGCAGTCTTGTTGGAGTGGATACTCCGCCAATGCAAATAGCTGACCACAAAGACAAGTTATGACGCAGACGCGCTGCAGACCGTTCTACTCCCGTTTATATGCAGCGCGACGGTGCAGGTTACAGGCCCTTCGCCGCTAACTGGTGCAGCGGGTGCTGCGCTCGACGATGCACATGGGCGTGCCTGCCACGGGTTCGCGCATGATCTGCACCTGGACATCGAACACTCGACACACCAGTTCGGCGTTCAATACGTCACCGGGTGTACCGCTGGCCACCAGCCGTCCGGCCTGCATGACCGCCAGATGATCAGCGTAACGGCAGGCCTGATTGATATCGTGCAACACAGTGATGACCGTCTTGCCCTCGGCGCTGAGCGCGCGCATCAGGTCCAGCAACTCAACTTGATGGCTGATGTCCAGGTAGGTGGTCGGCTCGTCGAGCAGCACGATGGCGGCATCCTGCGCCAGAATCATCGCCAGCCATGCGCGCTGGCGTTGCCCGCCGGACAGGTCGGACAACGGCCGGTCGGCGAGGGTCTCCAGTTCCATGCGCTGCAAGGCCTGCTCGACACTGTGCTGATCCGCGCCGCTTAGACGACCCCAAAGACTGTTGTGCGGACTGCGGCCATAGGCAACCAGCTGACGCACGCTCACGCCTTCGGGGATGGGCAATACCTGCGGCAGAAACGCCACCTTGCGGGCCAGATCCCGCGCCGACAGATCGCGGTAGGCCTTGCCGTCCAGAGTCAGACTGCCGGCCTGCGGCGTGAGAATTCTCGCAAACGCCTTGAGCAGCGTGGACTTGCCACAACCGTTGGGGCCGATCAGCGCCGTGACCTTGCCGGGCGGCGGGCTGAACGACAGGTCCTGCACGATGCGGGTTGCGCCGTAGCCGATGTCGAGTTGCTGTGCCTGAAGAGTGCTCATGGGATCAACCTTTGAATCGGGCCAGCAGCCACAGGAAATACGGAGCGCCGATCACCGCCGTGAGAATCCCGGCCGGGATCTCGCTGGGTGCGATCAGCGTGCGACCGAGCGTGTCGGCCAGCACCAGCAGCAATGCGCCCAGCACCATGGAGGCGGGCAGCAGGAATTGATGATGACCGCCGACCAGTCGACGGGCCATGTGCGGCGCGACCAGCCCGACGAAACTGATCGGGCCGATGATCCCGACGCCCATGCTGGTCAGCAGCACCGCACTGCCCATCGCCAGCCAGCGCGTGCGCGTGAGACCGGTGCCCAGGCTCTGCGCCGCTTCGTCACCCAGACCGATCAGGTTCAGCGGCTTGGCCAGCAACAGCGAGACCGGGATCAGAATCAGCATCGGCACAGCCAGCAGCACGTGGTGCCAGTTGCGGCTCCACAGGCTGCCGGTCAGCGCCAGCAACGCGGTGTTGATGTCCAGCGGGTTGGACAGGATCAGGAATTCAGTGATGCTCGACAATGTGACCGCAATAGCTACACCCGAGAGTGCGAAGCGCACGCCTGAGAACTGCACGCCGGTGTTGTACAGCGCCAGCAACAGCGCGCCGCCGGCACCGCCCAGACACGCCACGAACGGCAGCGCGGAGACCGGAAAATGCGGAAAGCCGATGATCGCGATGGTCAGCGCCAGACCCGCGCCTTGCGTCACGCCAAGGATTTCCGGCGAGGCCAGCGGATTGCGGATAACGCCCTGCACGATGGCACCGGCCAGACCGAACGCACAGCCGGTGACAATGGCAATCAGGCCCCGCGGCAATCGGTGATTCCAGACTTCGAAGTCTTTGCTGTCATGAGCGATCAGATGGTCGAGCACCGCGCCTGGCGTCAGCCATACCGTGCCCGCACTCAGGCTCAGCAACAGTGCCAGCAGCAACAGACCGATCAGGATCAGCAGTCTTGAGCGAGGCTGGCTCATAGCGCGCGCCTCGCCAGAAACAGGAAGAACGGCGCGCCAATCAATGCCGTCACCACGCCTGCCGGGGTCTCGACCGGGAACGCCACGGCGCGGCTGATCAGGTCGGACGCCAGCACAATCGCGGCGCCCAGCCCAGCGCTGATGGGGATCAGCCAGCGGTAATCGTTGCCCAGCCACTGGCGGGCAATGTTCGGCGCGATCAGGCCGACAAAACCAATGGGGCCGACGGCGCAGACACTCGCGCCGACCAGCACCAGACTGACCACGAACACCAGCAGACGCAGCGCACCGATGCGCACGCCCAGGGAACGTGCGGCGTCCTCGCCAAGGTTGATCAGGTTCAGGCGTGGCGCGCAGGCAATCGCCAGCACGACGCCGATCAGTGTGCAGGGCCACAGCAGTTGCAGCTGTTCTGCGCCGACGTTGGCCAGCGAACCGGCCAGCCAGTTCAGGACGCTTTGCGCCTGGGCTTCAACAAGAATCACGGTCAGGCGGGTCAGCGCCGCGCATAACGCCGCCACCGCCACACCCGCCAGCACCAGTCGGCCTTGCGATGTGGCAGGCGACCACGCGCCGCCGAGGCTGAACACCGTAATCCACGCCAGAGCGCCACCCAGACAGGTCATCAGTAATGCACCGCCGGGGAAGGGCAGGGCAATCAGACCTGTGGAGAACAACGCCAGACCCAGCGCCGCGCCCGCTGTCACGCCGAACAGAGACGGGGAGGCCAGCCGATTGCGGGTGATGCCTTGCATCAAGGCCCCGGCCACGCCAAGGCAGGCACCGACCAGGGCCGCGCACAAGGCTCGCGGTACACGCAGTTGCGCAACGATGTAGGCGATGTTGCCGCCTTCGCGGCCCAGCGTGAACAGCCCGTTCCAGGCGTCGATCTGCCGGATGGTGAAGGGCGACAGGGCGAACAGCGACATCCAGAACAGGCCCAGACAACCTGCGGCGATCACGCTCGCCATCAGCCAGCGACGCATTTAAGGGTTGATCACGGCCTTGCCGCCCTTGAGGACTGCAAGCGCATCATCGGCAATCTGCTCGGACGCCATGATGCCGCGATTGCGCGCCCAGCTGTCGCCATCCACTTCGGCGACCTGTTTGTTGCGCACCGCACTCAGTACCTGCCACAGCGGCTGCTTGCTCCAGTTGTCCACCAGACTCGGGCGACGATAGTGCCCGACCAGCAGCCAGCCCGGATCCAGTGCCAGCAATTGCTCAAGGCTGACGAACTCGGTCGGCGCGGCGTTCTTGCGCACTTCCGGCACCTGCAGACCGATGGCCTTCAACACGCTGCCTGCATAAGAGTGCGGGCCATGCACCGAGAAGCTGTCTTCACGAGCAACGCCGAACAGCACTTTGGTGTCGGCCGGAATCTGCGCAGCGACGGCTTTCAGGTGCTCGCGGTTTTCAGCGATACGCGCCTGCATCTGCGGGCCTTTGCCCAAGGCAGTGCCGATCAGCTCGGCTGATTTCAGACTGCCTTCATAGTCTTCGCCACGCGACGGCAGCATCAGCGTGGGGGCCAGACTTTTCAGATCGTTGTACAGCGCCTGATGACGACCCAGGTCGGCAATGATCAGGTCCGGCTTCAGGCGTGCGATGACTTCTATATTAGGTTGCGAACGAAGGCCGACCGACTGCCAGTCGCCAACGGCCTTGCGCGCCTTGGGCAGCACGCGGTTAGCATCGCCATCATCGGCGGCGCCTACGGGCGTCACGCCGACCGAGGCCAGACTGTCTAGAAAGGAAAACTCCAGCACCACCACGCGCTTGGGCGCATCGGGCAAGTGAACCTTGTGCTGGCCGTCATCAATGTCGATAGGCGCTGCCTGGGTGGCGCAAGCCATGGCCGCCAGCAGACTGCCGGCCAGCAGAGATGTCAGTCGAAAAGCACGCATGGCGAATGTCCTTTTGTTACTGAAACGGAATCACTGAAACGGAACCGCGAAGCCCGTTCACAAAAACCGGCTATGAAAACCCGGTCGTGGAACAGGCGCGCCAGCAAGGTCGCGAAGAAAACGGCGGGCACTATTTCACATCGTGACGACGGGATCAAAAGTCATTTACGCATGGGTGGCGTTCCCATTCGGGGCATTTTTTGAAACCTTTTGTCACACCCCGCACTCTGAACGGCTTCAATGACAGACACCTTCATATACATCCGCGGCGATGTGTCGCAAGGGTTTGGGGAACAAACATGGGCGCTTTGCTCAAGCAGGAAAAATTTTTACTACTGGCGATCATCGCCACCTTTGTCGCCTATCCGCTGGAGCACACATTGCTGGGCAATGGCCAGACGGTTGCTCTGGTGGCCGGTCTGGCGCTGGTCGGCTTCATCGTTTGCGCATCGCTGCGGGTGGCGCATCACGCCGAAATGCTCGCCGAGAAAGTGGGCGATCCTTACGGCACGATGATCCTGACGCTGTCGGCGGTGCTGGTCGAAGTGGTGATCCTGGCGATCATGATGAGCAACGAGCCATCACCGACGCTGGTGCGCGACACCATCTATTCCGCTGTGATGCTCGACATCAACGGCATTCTGGGTCTGGCCGCGCTGATGGGTGGTCTCAAGCACGGCGAGCAGTCGTACAACGACGATTCGGCGCGCACCTACAGCGTGATGATCATGACCGCGATGGGCGTGTCCATGATGGTCCCCGAGTTCATTCCCGAGGCGAACTGGAAGCTGTATTCGGCCTTCACCATCGGCGCGATGATTCTGCTCTATGCCTTGTTCCTGCGCATGCAGGTCGGGCCGCACAGCTACTTTTTCAGCTACAGCTACCCAGACAAGAAAAAGCGCAAGGATCAACCCGAGGAGCATGGCGAGCCGGTCAACCTGACCCGTTCCATCGCCACCCTGGTGGTCGGCGTAGTGGTCATTGGTGCGCTGGCCGAAGTCATGTCCAAGACGGTCGACCTGGGGCTTGAAGGCACCGGCGCGCCGCCGGTCATGACGGCGATTCTGGTCGCCGCCATTTCCGCGTCGCCTGAAATCCTCACGGCCTTGCGTGCAGCACTCGCCAACCGCATGCAGTCGGTGGTCAACATCGCGCTGGGTGCGTCGCTGTCCACGGTGATCCTGACTGTTCCGGTAATGGAAGCCATGGCGCTCTACAGCGGCCAGCCTTTCCAGATGGCCATGACGCCGGTGCAGACCGTGATGATCGCGATCACCCTGCTGGTCAGCGCGATCAATCTCAACGACGGCGAAACGAACGCCATCGAGGGCATGACCCACTTCGTGCTGTTCGCGACGTTCATCATGTTGTCATGCCTGGGGCTTTGAGCTGGAGTCGACGCGGACATGGAGTTTCAGTTTAAAATGATTGCAAAATGCTACATGTGAGGATTCAATCGCGTCGGTCGATCTGAACTGTACGGATCTCTACATCGGAAAGGAAACCCCGAATGTCCTCGCTGCAATCTGAAATGCTTGTTGAGCAAAAAGTCGCTAACGCCCAGAAATCTACTGGCGTTGCCTATCTGTTGTGGTTTTTTCTGGGCGGGGTGGGTGCACACCGATTCTATCTGGGTAAAACCGGAACCGCTGTCGCTCAATTGATCATCACTGTCATTGGCTTCTTTACTATTTTCCCGCTGATCATCACCGGTATCTGGGTGCTGGTTGATGCGTTTCTCATCCCGGGCATCATCCGTGAAAATACTGAAAAGGTTCGTCGTGATGCGCGTCTGGAAGTAGCTGCCATCCAGCAGAACTGATCGACTGTTGGCTCACACCCGGCCGGAACACAGCAGCTTTGAAGCACGCTTTTCAATCTGTAGGCGGCATGCTTGTCGGCAAGCCGTCTATTTGTCAAAGAACGCATAGCCTCTTTGTTTACTGCGAGACAGCGTGGTGTCAGGGTCATGAAGCATCCGCTACGACTGCGTCAGTGCCGTCCTGTCCAGCGCTCGCCAGAGCCCTGCCTCCGTTTCCTGTCCGGGCATCAGCCAAAGTCCTTCACACTCGATCAGCGGCACAGCCGGTAGCTTCAGCAAGCTGGTCAGGCTCGTTGAGCTGACGCGGCCTGTGTCGCGATCAACGTCTGACGCCCAATCCCGCTCGAACGCCCGCCCCTTGAGCTTTCCATTGTCGAAGCTTTCGAATTGCGGTCGGTTGCCCGGGGAGTAGGGAAAGGTGCGCAGTGTTCGTTCCTGTACATCCAGCAGCAACAACTCCCAGCGGCTTTCCGGATCCACGTGCAGGCGGGTGAGGGCCAGGTAGCGGGCGTCGGGTGACCAGATCATTGAGGGGGCAAGGTCCTTGATGGCGCAACCGGACGCGGTCAGCAGATGACCACCCAGGCGGCAAACGCTTCTGCGCATCCAGCTGTCGGCGTAATCGGTCTCGCAACCGAACAGCCAGGCCGCGTCGCTGTTGCCCGGTGCGGGCTGCACGAAATCCCCGTCCGCGTTTGCGGCTTGAGGGAGTTGCACCGTTCGCCATTGCGGCAGCGCACGCAGGGCATCGTTGCCGATTTCCAACTCGACGATCTGATAGTACGGACGAGAGCCCTCGCGGTAATCGCAGAAGTCTGCCGCCTGCCCGACAAGTGGAGCGGGTTGGTCGTAACGCTGCAAGGCTGTGCTTTCACAGGCGTCCGTCAACCGCCCGGCTACGGTGATGACCGAGAGCTTGCCCTCGCGCACGTCCATGAGATGAACCACTTCCATGGGCGGCCCTTCCAGACGGCGGCGCTTGAGTACGTCGATCACCACCACCTTGCCGGGGCTGGCCGGGTACTCGGTAAACGGGATCAGCGCCAGGTATCGTTGACAGTCCGAAACCCGGTGTTCAAGCAGCCACAAGCCCGGCAGTTCCCAGTCTGCGATGCGGCAGCGGTAACCACCCAGATCGACCGCGTTGTCCATTTGCCAACTCAGCCGGGCGCGCTGTCCTTCCAGCAACGGCTCGGTCTCGATGCTGCTCACGCCGCGCTCGCCCTTGCCCTTGCCAGCCAGCGGGACGACCAGACGAACTCCGGTCAGTTTCCGCTCTCCGCCCTGCAATTGGCCTTGGGCATCGTGCCCGGTCTGAATTTCCGTGTCGCTGTGAATGCAGCGCAGGCTGTAGCCATAGCGGCCGCGATCCGGGCATTCGAACGCCAGATAGCCTTCGATGCGCAGATCATGCTCGTCCAGAGCGAGCGGTGTGTGCCAGTTGAGCGACACTTCCCGGTTGCTGATCACCCACGGCTCGGCCAGTGCCTGCCAGCCGGTTCGAGGTTGCCAGCACCAATATTTTTTCTCTTTGTCGTCGGCCCGTTGCGCCATGACACACAGAGCCTTGCCGTCCTCGCGCCAGATGATCGAATCGTCCGCGTAGAAAAACAGATCGCTTTCCCGGCCGTCCAGACTCAGTTGATAGGCCGGGTAGCGTAACGCGTCCAGCGGTTGCTCCAGGTCGCGCAGGCTGGCAGGCATGCGCAAATGGCCTTCGATGCGATGCCGGTCATGGGGGCCGTTGCGTTCTATTCGTTCGGCGGCAGCGTCCTGGGGCCGCGCCGAGGGTTCGATCCAGATATCCACAATCGGCATCATGTCGACGACCCGGGCAGTCTTGAGCACGTCCTGCAGCTTGATCGTGGAGGCCCGGTTATCCACCAGAGGGCTGATGCGTCCGCTCAGATCGGTCTCACTGAACGCGTCCAGCTCCCAGAACACGTCGTTGTCGCAGTGATACACCCGGCGCATGTGACGGTCCAGAATGACCAAGCCCCACGCCTGACGCGAAGGCACGGTAGCAGCGAAGTAACGGCCGTCGATGGAAAACCGGGCTGAAGCTCCGATGCCTTGAAGCAGCACGCCATCGGGGAACAGGTAATCCATGTAGACCGGTCCGCCCATGGCGATCTCACCCATGTTGAAGACGCGAATTGGCTCGCCTTCGGGAGTGCGTTCCGGTTCCTGGCCGCCCCATGCGCTATTGCTTGTTTCGTAGCTGCGCTGACGAAACGATGGTGGCGTGTTCTCGCCCTCTTTTTTGCCCTCGGAGGGTTCGGCGATGCCCAGTTTGCTTTCCCATCTTTGAAGCAGGTTCAGGCCCACTATGATCGTGAACAGAGCGACCAGTACATTCCAGTAATTGGGCAGCACGCGACCCAGGCTCAGCCCCAGGCCAATCATGGCGCTGACACTCAGTGATGTGATTGGGCTGGTAATACCTTTCCAGCCGGCCCATACACACAAACCGGTGGTGGCCGCCAGACCGAGTACGATCAGCAATCCCTGCCAGGGCGGCAGCATCGTCAGCAGCGCGGCAGGCCCTATCAACAGCAAGAGTTGCCAGGCCAGCCCCAGCAGCAGGACTGACAGACTTTTGTCATCTTCGGGAGTATTTGAAGAGGGAGGGCTGGTAGACACGATGTCTCGCCTGGCGGCTGGGGGAGGCGACACTCTAGCGGATCAACACCGCAGCAGGTGTCGATCCGTTCACAGCTTTACAGGTCCAGCCTCAGCCTTGAATCAGTTCCCGTGCCGCCTGACGATGCTCGGCAATCAGCTGTTGCAGATCCAGCCCTTCTACCTGACCGTCGATCACCCGCCAGCGTCCTGCAATCATGACCCGATCCGCGCGGTCTGCGCCGCAGAGCAGCAGCGCCGACAACGGATCGTGGCTGCCGGAAAAACGCAGTTCGTCGAGTTTGAACAGCGCCAGGTCTGCCTGCTTGCCAACCGCCAGTTCACCAATGTCAGTGCGCCCCAGCAGCTGTGCCGAACCCTTGGTGGCCCAGCCCAGTACGAGTTCCGGAGTGATCTTCTCTGCGCCGTAACGCAACCGTTGCAGGTACAGCGCCTGTCGGGCTTCCAGCATCATGTTCGAGGCGTCGTTGGACGCCGAACCGTCGACTCCCAGCCCGAGCGGCGCGCCTGCGGCGATCAGATCCAGCGTCGGACAGATGCCGGACGCCAGGCGCATGTTGGAACTCGGGCAGTGGCAAATACCGGTGCCTGCCGAGCCCAGTCGCGCTTTTTCGTCGGGATTGAAATGAATGCCGTGAGCCAGCCAGGTGCGTGGGCCGAGCCAGCCGACGCTGTCCAGATAATCGACGGTGCGCAGGCCGAAACGCTGCAGGCAGAAGTCTTCTTCGTCGAGGGTTTCGGCCAGATGGGTGTGCAAGCGCACGTCGAGCTTTTCAGCCAGCGCGGCACTTTCAGCCATGATCTGCGGTGTGACAGAAAACGGTGAGCAGGGCGCGAGGGCGATCTGGATCTGCGCACCGTCGCCGCGCTCATGGTAGGTCTCGATCAGACGCTGACTGTCGGCCAGAATCACCTCACCCTGTTGCACGGTCTGTTGCGGCGGCAGACCGCCGTCCGCTTCGCCCAGACTCATGGAGCCGCGAGTGAGCATGGCGCGCATGCCCAAATCGCGAACGCTTTGCACCTGCACGTCGATGGCCTGTTCCAGCCCGTCCGGAAACAGGTAGTGATGATCGGCAGCGGTCGTACAGCCCGACAGCAACAGCTCGGTCAATGCGACTTTACTGGCGACGGCAAGCTTTTCAGGCGTCAGGCGCGCCCAGACCGGATAGAGCGTCTTGAGCCATGGAAACAGCGGTTGATTGACCACCGGCGCCCAGGCGCGGGTCAGGGTTTGATAGAAGTGATGGTGAGTGTTGATCAGGCCCGGCAGAAGCACATGCTCGCGCGCGTCGAATACCTGATCGCAGGGCAGGGCAGGTTGTTGCCCGGCTGCGAGTACTTCAGTAATGACACCGCCCTCGATGACCAGCCCGCCACGGGCGTCGAGGTCATTGGCGGTAAACACGGCAAGAGGATTTTTCAACCAGATACGGATCGCGGACATGGGCCGGCTCCTCTGAAAGTGGGTTCAGGGTTAGCCAGCTCAGTGTTGCCCTGTCTGCTGATCCAGGGTGCGAGACAGACAGCGCCTCGGCAAGGTCGTGGATTTTACTGAAGTGATCAGTTTTTAATCAAGTTGCGCGTGAAAGTGCGTGTGACGCGGAGCGTCACGAGATGCATGCCCACGCAGAGCGCTCGGCGTTATACACAAGTCCTCCTGGAGGAATGCGATGATGATCGTTCCTACGCTCTGCGTGGGAATGCCTCCCAGGACGCTCCGCGTCCGCTCTGGAATGTGGCGCAGATGTGTGCCCAAGCTCCAGCGTTATCCACGTCATGCGCTCGGCTAACTGAATCCTCAGTCTGTGCCATTTGTGACGCAGAGCGTCACGGGAGGCATGCCCACGCGGAGCGATGGGCACGATCAGTGTGGAGTCGGACAATTGATCGTTACTCACGCTCTGCGTGGAAATACCGCCCAGGATGCTCCGCGCCCGCTCTTGATCACTTACCAGACAATCGTCTCGCCCTTATAGTTGATGAAGTGATGCCCGCCCTTGCCCGCATAGGCGTTGAGCTGTTCCACCAGCCCGGTGGTGCTGGTCTGCACGTCAATGGCGGCATTCTCGCCACCCATATCGGTCTTGACCCAGCCCGGATGCAGCGACAGCACGGTCGGGCGTGGTTCTGGCAGTTGCACCACAAAGCTGTTGGTCATCGAGTTGAGCGCGGCCTTGCTGGCTTTATACAGCGTCATGGTCTGGCCTTCAGGGCAGGCGACACTGCCCAGCACCGAACTCATGAACGCCAGTACGCCGGTTTCAGGACGAATATGGTCAACGAAACGTTCGGCCAGCCGAATCGGCGCAATGGCATTGGTCAGAAACAACTGACCCAGCTCGGCCGCCGTGGCCTGAGCCGCGCTCTGATGTTTAGGCCCCATGATCCCGGCATTGACGAACAGCACGTCAAACACTTCCCCCTTCAGCTTCTGGACCAGCACTTCCAGCGAAGCGGTATCATCAATGTCCACTGCTTCAATGCGTACGCCTTCGATGGCTTTCAGATTGTCGGCATTCTGCGGATCACGCACCGTTGCCGTGACCTTCCAGTCCTGTTCGGTCAGGCGCTGAACCAGCCCAAGCCCCAGGCCACGCGAAGCACCGATGATCAGCGCGGTTTTGGTCGTCATGAAAAAACTCCTTGGCAGATTGAAAGAGGATTCGGAAAGCCGTTTCGGTTTCGGCAACGCGGTCGCCGACTTCGTTCAGACTGAAAGCCAACCGTTGAGCGACGAATTGCTCATCCCATGGGCAGTGATCAAGCTTGGCTCATGGTTGTGCGCAAGCCAAGCCTGATCGTTGCTGCCCCGCCTGCCGACTCTTCTCTCAATGCCCCGCCCGCCAGGGCTGCCCCAGCGAAACCGGCGCATACAACCGGGTGCGCAATGCATCACGCGACAGCAGCACCAGAACGATGATAGTGGCGAGGTAGGGCAGCATGGCCAGCAGATTGGACGGGATTGCCAGGCCGATGCCCTGAGCGACCAGGTGCAGGATGCTGGCCAGGCCGAACAGGTAAGCGCCCAGCAGCAGACGCCAGACGCGCCAGCTGGCGAAGACCACCAGCGCCAGGGCAATCCAGCCGCGTCCGGCGCTCATGTTTTCGGCCCACATCGGCGTATAGGCAAGCGACAAATAGGCACCTGCCAATCCAGCCATTGCGCCACCAAACAGCACGGCGAGGGTGCGAACCCGCAACACGGGCAGGCCCATCGCACTGGCTGCATCGGGGTTTTCGCCGACCGCCTGAATGATCAGTCCGATGCGACTCTTCAGCAGCGCCCAAGCGACCAGTGCAAACAGGGCGAAGGACAGGTAGACCAGCAAATCCTGAGCGAACAGCATGCGACCGATCAGCGGGATGTCGCTCAGAAAGGGAATCGCAACCGGCTCGAAACCGCTGAGTGGCTTGCCGACCCACGCCGCGCCGACAAAGCTCGACAGCCCGACGCCGAAGATGGTCAGCGCGAGACCCGTGGCCACCTGATTGGCGTTGAACACCAGCGCAACCAGCGCGAACAGTGCCGACAGCAGCATACCTGCGAGCATCGCCAGCAGCACGCCCAGCCACAGGTTGCCGGTGCTCAGGGCGATGATGAAGCCGATCACCGCGCCAAACAGCATCATGCCTTCCTGACCGAGGTTGATCACGCCGCTCTTTTCACAGATCAGCTCACCCAACGCAACCAGCAGCAGTGGAGTGCCGCAACGCACCATGGCGTAGAAAATATTGCTCAGCAGATCGATATCCATCACGCGGCTCCTACAGCAGGCGTCATCTGACGCTTGGCCCAGCGCATCTTCAGGCGCGGGCGGTAAAGAATCAATACGTCGCAGGCCAGCAGGAAGAACAGCATCATTCCCTGAAACAACTGGGTGATAGCGGGCGGCAGGTTCAGGGTCATCTGCGCACTTTCGCCACCCAGATACAGCAGGGCGATCAGCAGGCTGGAGAACAGAATGCCGATCGGGTTGAGACGCCCCAGAAATGCCACGGTAATCGCCGCATATCCGTAGCCTGGTGACACCTGCGGCACCAGTTGGCCGATGGGGCCGGTGACTTCCGAAACGCCTGCAAGCCCGGCCAGTGCGCCGCTGATCAACAAGGCCAGCCACACCAGACGCTTCTCACGAAAGCCGACGAACCCGGCAGCGCGCTTGTCCAGCCCCAGTACCTTGATCTGGAAACCGACGAAGCTGCGTTGCAGCAAGACCCACACCGCCACCAACGCAAACAGTGCGAAATACACGCCGACGTGCGCTCGGCCGTCTTCCATCAATAGCGGCAGGCGGCTGGCATCGCCGAAGGTCGCCGATTCCGGGAAGTTCATGCCTGCGGGATCCTTGAGCGGCCCGTGCACGAAGTACAGCAGCAGGTTCAAAGCGATGTAATTGAGCATGATGCTGGTGAGGATTTCATTGGCATTGAAATGCGTGCGCAACCAGGCCGTTACGCCTGCCCATGCTGCACCGGCCAGCGTGCCCGCCATCAGGACCATCACCAGGGCCCAGCGGCTTTCCATCTCGATGATGTTGACCGCAACAGCGCTGCCCGCCAGAGCGCCCAGCAGCAGTTGGCCTTCAGCGCCGATGTTCCAGATGCGCGCCTGATAGGCGACCGCCAGCCCCAGTGCACAAAGCAGGATCGGCAACGTCTTGACCATCAGTTCCGACAGACCGTACAGGTCGCTGACCGGTGCGATCAGCAAGGTGTGCAAGGTCACCCACGGATCAAGCCCCAGGGCGATGAACAGCAGCGACCCGCAGACCAGCGTCAGCACAGCGGCCAGCAGAGGAGAGCACCACAGCATGGCGCGCGATTGCTGGCCGCGCGGTTCCAGAGAAAGCAGCATGTTTTGCTCCGTTAACCCGGCAGTTGGGCCTGGGTATGAGAATGTTCGAACTGACCTGCCATCCAGCCGCCAATCTGCACGGTGCTGGTCTGTCCGGTCGGGATCAGGTGGGAAAGTTGTCCACCGCTCAGCGCGGCGAGGCGGTCGCTGATCTGGAACAGCTCGTCCAGATCTTCGGAGATCACCAGAATTGCTGCGCCGGCATCGCGCAAGGCAATGAGTGCACGATGGATGGCAGCCGCCGCGCCGACGTCCACGCCCCAGGTCGGGTGCGCAGCGACCAGCAGTTTGGGGTTCTGCATGATTTCGCGCCCCAGAATGAATTTTTGCAGGTTGCCGCCCGACAGGCTGCGCGCGGCGGTCTGGGCGTCCGGCGTCTTTACCGCAAAGCGGCGGATGATCTCGTCAGCCAATGCCCGAACCTTGCCGCGCTGAATCAGGCCTTTGCTGACCAGACCTTGCTGGAATGCTGTGAGCAGCGCGTTATCCGCCAGGCTCAGTTCCGGCACTGCGCCGTGACCCAGACGTTCGGCGGGCACGAAGGCCAGACCGCGCTTGCGTCTGGCATCGGGCCGCAGGTGGCCGATCGGCGTGTCAGCGAAACGCAGCGTGGCGGCCTGGGCGCGGGGCAATACCTGTTCACCGCTGAGCAGGGCCAGCAACTCGTCCTGTCCATTGCCCGCCACGCCTGCAATGCCGACGATCTCACCGCTGCGCACCTCCAGACTGAGGTCTTTCAAGGAGCAGCCAAATGGATCGGGGTTGTGCCACGACAGTCGCTCGACCCGCAGAAACGGTGCCGCACCGCTGACTTTTTCATACTGCGCCGTCAGGCCTTCTGCATCGCCGACCATCAGACGCGCCAGTTCCAGGTCCGAGCACTCTGCCGGAACGCAGTGCCCCGACACTTTGCCGTTTCGCAACACCGTGGCGCTGTGACAAAGGGCTCGAACCTCGCCCAGCTTGTGGCTGATGAACAGGATGCTGCAGCCTTCAGAGGCCAGATGCCGCAAGGTGACGAACAGTTCTTCGGCTTCCAGCGGCGTCAGCACCGAGGTGGGTTCATCGAGAATCAACAGGCGGATGTCCTGCATCAGGCAGCGAATGATTTCCACCTTTTGCCGCTCGCCAATCGACAGACTGTGCACCAGTCGCTGTGGCTCCAGCGCCATGCCGTAGCGCTGCGAGACTTCGCGGATACGGGGTTCCAGTTGTTTCGGTGTACCGGCTGCCGCACCCATGGCCAGTGCGATGTTCTGCGCCACACTCAAGGTTTCGAACAGCGAAAAATGCTGGAACACCATGCCGATGCCCAGGCTTCTGGCCTGTGCCGGGTTGCGCATGATCTGCGGCTGACCCTGCCAGATGATGGTGCCGGAATCCGGTTGTGTCACACCGTAGATGATCTTCATCAGCGTGCTTTTGCCCGCGCCGTTCTCGCCCAGCAACGCGTGGATTTCTCCGGGCTGGATGGTCAGGTCGACAGCGTCGTTCGCCAGACAGCCGGGGTACTGTTTGGTGATGTGGCGTAACTGAAGACGCGCAGGTGTCGCGTGGTTTGGCATGTCAGGCTCTGAGGCAGGAGTGGGTCGCCCGTGGATAAAGCAAAATCCTGGCCAGGGGGTCAGCTTTTGTCGGGCGGCCCTGAATAAGGCCTGTGACGAGACTGTTTGGAGGTTTCCGCGGACACTTGCGGTGTTTCAGCACCAGTTCGGGGCGTGCGTATCGGCGGCGAGGGCCAAATTGGCTCACTGTATTTGATCAAAAAACGTACAGTTGTCAGCGAGCGCGAGCTGCCAAGCCGCTGCGACACCCTTGCACCTGTTATCCACAGGTTGCTCCACAGTTCCTGTGTGAAACGCATCGAACCGGGCATAACGCCGAAACGCTTGGATTCCGAATGTGCTAAGCGCGTTTAAATCGCTGTTTTATCAACGGTTTCACAGGTATCACGGTGTATTGTGCAAAAAATGATCAATTGCCTGCATCGCTTGCCCGACGAGGCTTGCAGCGGTATGTACTCAGCTTATCCACAGTCGGATGCACAGTAGATGTGGGCAACTGTGCACATCGTGATGAACCCTTGATTACAGCGTGGATGCCGGATGCAGGACGATTCTGCCCCGACTCAGGTCAGCCAGTTGCCGCTGGAAGTTCTCCACATGCTCAGGGCCGATGGCAACCGACATTTCCACGCCATTGGCGGTGAAGTTTTCGGCTTCAACCAGGCCGCTCGATTCAGCCAGACGAACCTTGACCAGCGCCAGTTCGCTGAAGCTGCACTCAAGGTTGAAAGGCAGCCGGTTGACCAGCTCCACACGTGCTGCCTGCTGCAGGCATTTGTTGGCGCCACCACCGTAGGCACGAGCCAGACCGCCGGTTCCCAGTTGGATACCGCCGTACCAGCGAATCACCAGCACCACGACCTGATCGAAACCCTGCGCCTCGATCGCCGCAAGAATCGGGCGGCCTGCGGTGCCGCCCGGCTCGCCATCGTCATTGCTGCGGTATTGATCACCGAGTTTCCAGGCCCAGCAGTTGTGAGTGGCGTTCAGGTCACTGTGCTGGTCGATGAACGCCTGCGCGTCGGTCGGGCTGCTGATGGGGGCGGCGAGGGTGATGAAGCGGCTCTTGCGGATTTCTTCACGAAACTCGCAAGGGCCAACAAGGGTAAAAGGCATGCGTGCATCCGGCTGGCGACAAGGTGCGAATTCTACAAGGCTGGCGGCTTGAGCCCACAGCCTTTGACGATGATCCTGATCAGGTTTTCGCTGGCCTCGTCCATGTCCTGTTTGGTCAGGCGTGTACGCCCGGTGACGCGGCATATCTGGGACGCGAAATCGGCGTAGTGCTGGGTGCTGCCCCACAGCAGGAAGATCAGATGCACCGGGTCGACCGGGTCCATTTTTCCGGCGTCGATCCAGGCCTGGAAAACCGCTGCCCGGCCCTGGAACCACAAGCGGTAATCCTGGCTGAAATATTCGCTCATGCATTCGCCGCCGCTGATGATTTCCATCGCAAAGATGCGCGACGCCTGAGGCTGGCGGCGCGAAAACTCCATCTTGGCGCGGATGTACCGTGCCAGTGCTTCTGCGGGATCGTCTTCAACGCTGAGCGTATTGAAGGTGCTGTCCCACAGTTCGATGATGTTGCTCAACACTGCAATGTACAGCCCCAGCTTGTTGGTGAAGTAGTAGTGCAGGTTGGCCTTGGGCAGCCCGGCCTTCAGCGCGATGGTGTTCATGCTGGTGCCCTTGAAACCGTGACGTGCGAACTCGTCTTCGGCGGCCTTGATGATCGCCTCTTCATTTTTCTGACGAATGCGGCTGGCGGGCTTGGCAACGTGAGCGTTGTGCGCAGGGACTTGGAGGGTCATGGGCGATTCCGGGCAGGTCAAGGGACGCAACGAACGAACAGATAACGCACCTGCGGCCATCCCGCAAGCACAGGCACTGGAAAATTATCGTTGAGGCTCAAAGGGTTCGGCTTCCCGGACAGTTGCCTGCACGTCGGTGCGGGCTTTGTTTTCCGGGATCAACAGGCACATCGCAATCGCGGTGATGCCTCCGCTGGTGATGGCCGAGTCGAACAGGTTTTGCACCAGCGTGGGCATATGGTGGAGCAGGGCTGGCTGGGAAGCGATGCCCAGACCTACGCCGAATGAGGTTGCGATGATCAGCATGCTGCGCCGGTCCAGCTGCGATTGGGCCAGAATCCGGACGCCTGCCGCCGCGACGCTGCCGAACATCACCAGCGTTGCGCCGCCCAGTACCGGTTTGGGAATCTGCTGAACGATGGCGCCGATGTGCGGAAACAGTCCCAGCATGAACAGCACGGCACCGATGTACAGGCCAACGTAACGGCTGGCAACGCCGGTCAACTGGATGACGCCGTTGTTCTGGGCAAAGGTGGTGTTGGGGAATGCGCTGAACGTGGCTGCGAGCATGCAACTCACGCCATCACCGAGCACGCCGCCCTTGAGTCTGGCCACGTAGCTCGGTCCGCTGATGGGTTGCCTGGCCAGCATGCAGTTGGCGGTCAGGTCGCCGACGGTTTCGATGCTGCTGATCAGATAAATCAGCGCGACGGGCAGGAAAGCGCTCCAGTCAAAACTGAAACCGAAGCGAAAGGGCACCGGAATGCTGATCAGCGGCAGGTCATGAATCGGTTGCGGGACGAGCTTGCCGCTGAACCATGCCGCCAGACTGCCGACGGCCAGGCCGATGATGATCCCCGATAGACGAACCCACGGCGTGTTGGATCGGTTCAGCGCAATGATCACCACCAGCACGAAGACGCCAAGTGACAGATTCAACGGCGAACCGAAGTCGGGCGCATTGAAGCCGCCGCCCAGATCGGTCACACCGACCTTGATGAGGCTGACACCGATCAGCGTGATCACAATCCCGGTTACCAATGGCGTGATGACGCGGCGCAACTGTCCGATGCAGCGGCTCAGCACGATCTGCACCAGCGCGCCGAAAAAGCACACCCCGAAGATCATCGCCATGATGTCTTCCGGGCTGCCACCACGCTGCTTGACCAAAAAGCCCGCCGACAGCACCGCGCCGAGAAAGGCGAAGCTGGTGCCTTGCAGGCAGATCATCCCGGCACCGATGCCGAACGGGCGGCGCGCCTGAATGAAAGTGCCCACGCCGGACACCATCAACGCCATGCTGATCAGGTAGGGCAGGTAGGCGCTCAAGCCCAGTGCGGAGCCGATGATCAGTGGCGGGGTGATGATGCCGACGAAGCTGGCGAGTACGTGTTGCAATGCGGCAAGAGTAGCCGTCAGTGGTTTGGGGCGGTCGTCGAGGCCGTAGATCAGGTCACTGTTGTCGGATGTTTCGGGCTGCATGACAGGCTCTCGGACTTTGGGGCAGAGGGAGGCGCCATGAGCTGGCGTTTCGTTATCCGGATCCAATGCAAAAAGCTGTCCACCTGCTCAGGTTATTGTCACGGGATGTGTGATACCGCCTGTGGTATCAACGGTCTGCCGTGATTACAGGTTGCTTATGTGGTCGCGCAGCTCTGCTGCCGTCATGACGAAGTGTTTCATCGGGTAGCAGCCAATCCTTCCATGAAGCTTTCCAGCACCAAATGAGGGCGCCTTCCTTTGCGCGTCACCGTCACCAGGCTCAGGTCGTAAAACCTTGAATCCGGTTTCAAGGCACGCAGCCTGCCTTCCTTTACCCAGGCGCTGGCGTAATGGTCCGGCAGATAACCGATGTAGCGCCCGGTCAGGATCAGAAACGCCATGCCCTCACGATCCGACGCGCTGGCGGTGCATTTGAGCGCCTGATAATGGGCCTGAATCTCGGCGGGCAGTCTGAACGTCGGCGCAATGGCGTCCTGTTCGGCAAGGTGCTCGCTGCGGAGCAGAGCATCGGCCGCACGGAACAGCGGATGGCCGATTGCGCAATACAGCAGCGAGCGCTCGCTATACAGCGGCTGGTAATCGAGACCTGGCAGTGCGCTGACCTGAGGCACCACACCGACATGCAGCTTGCCCTCGAGCACACCTTGCTCCACTTCGGCCGGGGCGCTCATGCGGATGTTGATGTGCACATCCGGGCCGCGTTCCTTGAGCTGCGAAATGGCATGGGTGATGCGCATGTGAGGCATGGTGACCAGATTGTCGGTCAGCCCGATATTCAGCTCGCCGCGCAGATGCTGATGCAGACCGTTGACCTCGGTTCGAAAACTTTCCAGCGCGCTCAGCAACTGCAATGCCGACTGATAAACCTCTTTACCCTCATCGGTCACCGAGAATCCCGCTCGTCCACGCTGGCAAAGACGCAGGCCCAGACGTTGCTCCAGATCGCTCATCTGCTGACTGATTGCAGAGCGACCGATGCCGAGCGCACTTTCCGCAGCCGAGAAGCCGCCAGCCTCGACTACGCTTTTAAACAGACGCAAGAGTCGGATATCAAAGTCGCTGACTTGTGCCAGAGGATCGGTGCGACGGGTGCTCATTGTTTAGTCTCTACCAAACTAAAGATCGTGAAAGTCAGATTTTCCAGACTTTGGCTCCATGGCACCTTAACTGAAATAACTGCTTGCTCAAGCACACACGAGGTTCGTTTCAATGAATATGCTCGAGTCGTCCGATCTTTCTGTCGCCAGTCAGCTGAAGCTTGATGCCCACTGGATGCCCTACACAGCCAACCGCAACTTCCAGCGCGACCCACGCCTGATCGTTGCAGCGCAAGGCAGTTACCTGACGGACGACAAGGGCCGCAAGATCTATGATGCGCTTTCCGGGCTCTGGACCTGCGGAGCCGGGCATACCCGCAAGGAAATCCAGGAGGCGGTCTACAAGCAACTGGGCGTGCTGGATTATTCACCGGGCTTTCAGTTTGGCCATCCGTTATCGTTTCAGCTCGCGGAGAAGATTACCGAGCTGACGCCGGGCAATCTCAATCACGTCTTCTATACCAACTCCGGCTCCGAGTGCGCGGACACTGCCGTGAAGATGGTGCGTGCCTACTGGCGTCTCAAGGGTCAGGCCACCAAGACCAAGATGATCGGGCGAGCGCGTGGTTATCACGGCGTGAACGTGGCAGGCACCAGCCTGGGTGGCGTGAACGGCAACCGCAAAATGTTCGGCCAGTTGATGGACGTCGATCATCTGCCGCATACGCTGCTGGCCAGCAATGCGTACTCCAAGGGCATGCCGGAAGCGGGCGGCATCCCATTGGCTGACGAGATGCTCAAGCTGATCGAATTGCATGATGCGTCGAACATTGCGGCGGTGATTGTCGAGCCGATGGCGGGCTCGGCGGGTGTGATCGTGCCGCCGCAGGGCTATCTCAAGCGTCTTCGTGAAATCTGCGACCAGTACAATATCCTGCTGATCTTCGATGAAGTTATCACGGGCTTCGGCCGCACCGGCTCGATGTTCGGTGCCGAAAGCTTCGGCGTCACACCTGACCTGATGTGTATCGCCAAGCAGATCACCAATGGTGCGATTCCGATGGGCGCCGTGATTGCCAGCAGCGAGATCTATCAGACGTTCATGAACCAGTCGACGCCGGAATACGCCGTCGAATTCCCGCATGGTTACACCTACTCGGCGCATCCGGTGGCGTGTGCTGCCGGTCTGGCTGCGCTTGAGTTGTTGCAGCGCGAAAATCTGGTGCAGCAGGCTGCGCAAATGGCTCCCCATTTCGAGAGCGCATTGCATGGCGTCAAAGGCAGCAAAAACGTCGTGGATATTCGCAACTATGGGCTGGCCGGAGCTATCCAGCTCGCACCGCGCGACGGCGATGCCATCGTGCGGCCGTTCGAGGCCGGGATGAAGTTGTGGAAAGCCGGCTTCTATGTGCGCTTTGGCGGCGACACCCTGCAGTTTGGGCCGACCTTCAACAGCAAGGCTGAGGATCTGGATCGGCTGTTCGACGCACTGGGCGAAACACTGAACCTCATCGACTGATCATCTTCGCTGACATCCTTCTTATATAAGCAGCGGGCGCGGAGTGATTCGCGCCTGCCGGAAACCCTTTTGGAGTTTTTCATGAGCAGCATTCAACACCTGATCCACGGCGAGTTCGTTTCCGACGATGGACGTACGGCCGATGTGTTCAATCCGTCTACCGGACAGGCCATTCACAAGGTGGCGCTCGCCAGTCGCGAAACGGTTCAGCGGGCGATCGATTCAGCCAAGGCAGCCTTTCCGGCCTGGCGTAACACGCCGCCTGCAAAACGCGCTCAGGTGATGTTTCGTTTCAAGCAATTGCTGGAGCAGAACGAAGGCCGTATCGCTCAACTGATCAGCGAAGAGCACGGGAAGACCTTGGAAGACGCTGCAGGGGAGTTGAAGCGCGGCATCGAGAACGTCGAATACGCCTGCGCTGCGCCGGAAGTCCTCAAGGGTGAATACAGCCGCAATGTGGGGCCGAATATCGATGCATGGTCTGACTTCCAGCCGCTGGGTATCGTTGCTGGCATCACGCCGTTCAACTTCCCGGCGATGGTGCCTTTGTGGATGTACCCGCTGGCGATCGTCTGCGGCAACTGTTTCATCCTCAAGCCGTCCGAGCGCGATCCCAGTTCCACGCTGCTGATTGCCGAACTGCTGCACGAGGCAGGGTTGCCCAAAGGCGTGCTCAACGTGGTGCATGGCGACAAGGTGGCGGTGGATGCGCTGATCGAGGCGCCGGAAGTCAAGGCGCTGAGTTTTGTCGGCTCCACGCCCATCGCCGAATACATCTATAAGGAAGGCGCTGCCCGAGGCAAGCGTGTCCAGGCATTGGGCGGCGCGAAGAACCATGCAGTGCTGATGCCGGATGCGGATCTGGACAATGCAGTCAGTGCCTTGATGGGCGCCGCTTATGGTTCGTGCGGCGAGCGCTGCATGGCGATCTCGGTTGCCGTCTGTGTGGGTGATCAGATCGCCGATGCGCTGGTGGCGAAACTGGTTCCGCAGATTCAGAGCCTGAAGATTGGTGCGGGGACGACCTGTGGCCTGGACATGGGGCCGTTGGTGACGGGGCAGCATCGTGACAAGGTCAGCGGCTATATAGAAGATGGCGTGCAGTCGGGGGCGACGCTGGTGGTTGATGGTCGTGGTCTTGCGGTTGCCGGTCATGAGCAAGGCTTCTTCATGGGCGGGTGCCTGTTCGATAACGTCACGCCACAGATGCGTATCTATAAGGAAGAGATCTTCGGGCCGGTGCTGTGCATTGTGCGTGTCGACAGCCTGGAAGCGGCCATGCAACTGATCAACGATCACGAGTACGGCAACGGTACCTGCATCTTCACTCGCGACGGGGAGGCGGCGCGTCTGTTCTGCGACGAGATTGAAGTGGGCATGGTGGGGGTCAATGTGCCTTTGCCTGTGCCTGTTGCTTATCACAGCTTTGGTGGCTGGAAGCGTTCGCTTTTTGGCGATCTGCATGCCTATGGGCCGGACGGGGTGCGTTTCTATACCCGTCGCAAGGCAATTACGCAGCGCTGGCCGCAGCGGGCGAGCCATGAGGCGTCGCAGTTTGCGTTTCCCAGCCTGTAAGTCATGGAGGCCTTGATTGATCTGATCCCGTGTTTATTGGGGGCAGTGAAATAGATCTCAGGTTTTTGAAAATAACGGTTGACGCGCTCGTTGAGGTGTCTATAATTCGCCCCACTTCCGGCGCAGATGGAAACGAAAAAGCCTTGAGATTCAATGAGTTACAAGGGTTTATCGAATGAGGTCAGCGAGGAAGTAGGTCGAGTTTGTCTGAATCGGCAGCGGCGAGAAAAAAGAGTTTGACACGCGGTTGTAACGCTGTAGAATTCGCCTCCCGCTGACGAGCAACGCAGAGTTGATCGAAGCGCAAGTGATTGAAGTTGATAAGGAAACTTGGAAAACTTCAGAAAATAATCGCTTGACAGTTACAGAGGACGCTGTAGAATGCGCGCCTCGGTTGAGACGAAAGGCTCAACCCACCGCTCTTTAACAACTGAATCAAGCAATTCGTGTGGGTGCTTGTGGTGTCAGACTGAAGTCAACAGATTATCAGCAACCCAAGTTACTCCGCGAGAAATCAAAGATGTAACCAACGATTGCTGAGCCAAGTTTAGGGTTTTCTCAAAACCCAGTTGGATGTTTGAACTGAAGAGTTTGATCATGGCTCAGATTGAACGCTGGCGGCAGGCCTAACACATGCAAGTCGAGCGGTAGAGAGAAGCTTGCTTCTCTTGAGAGCGGCGGACGGGTGAGTAATGCCTAGGAATCTGCCTGGTAGTGGGGGATAACGCTCGGAAACGGACGCTAATACCGCATACGTCCTACGGGAGAAAGCAGGGGACCTTCGGGCCTTGCGCTATCAGATGAGCCTAGGTCGGATTAGCTAGTTGGTGAGGTAATGGCTCACCAAGGCGACGATCCGTAACTGGTCTGAGAGGATGATCAGTCACACTGGAACTGAGACACGGTCCAGACTCCTACGGGAGGCAGCAGTGGGGAATATTGGACAATGGGCGAAAGCCTGATCCAGCCATGCCGCGTGTGTGAAGAAGGTCTTCGGATTGTAAAGCACTTTAAGTTGGGAGGAAGGGCAGTAACCTAATACGTTATTGTTTTGACGTTACCGACAGAATAAGCACCGGCTAACTCTGTGCCAGCAGCCGCGGTAATACAGAGGGTGCAAGCGTTAATCGGAATTACTGGGCGTAAAGCGCGCGTAGGTGGTTTGTTAAGTTGAATGTGAAATCCCCGGGCTCAACCTGGGAACTGCATCCAAAACTGGCAAGCTAGAGTAGGGCAGAGGGTGGTGGAATTTCCTGTGTAGCGGTGAAATGCGTAGATATAGGAAGGAACACCAGTGGCGAAGGCGACCACCTGGGCTCATACTGACACTGAGGTGCGAAAGCGTGGGGAGCAAACAGGATTAGATACCCTGGTAGTCCACGCCGTAAACGATGTCAACTAGCCGTTGGAATCCTTGAGATTTTAGTGGCGCAGCTAACGCATTAAGTTGACCGCCTGGGGAGTACGGCCGCAAGGTTAAAACTCAAATGAATTGACGGGGGCCCGCACAAGCGGTGGAGCATGTGGTTTAATTCGAAGCAACGCGAAGAACCTTACCAGGCCTTGACATCCAATGAATCCTTTAGAGATAGAGGAGTGCCTTCGGGAGCATTGAGACAGGTGCTGCATGGCTGTCGTCAGCTCGTGTCGTGAGATGTTGGGTTAAGTCCCGTAACGAGCGCAACCCTTGTCCTTAGTTACCAGCACGTAATGGTGGGCACTCTAAGGAGACTGCCGGTGACAAACCGGAGGAAGGTGGGGATGACGTCAAGTCATCATGGCCCTTACGGCCTGGGCTACACACGTGCTACAATGGTCGGTACAGAGGGTTGCCAAGCCGCGAGGTGGAGCTAATCTCACAAAACCGATCGTAGTCCGGATCGCAGTCTGCAACTCGACTGCGTGAAGTCGGAATCGCTAGTAATCGCGAATCAGAATGTCGCGGTGAATACGTTCCCGGGCCTTGTACACACCGCCCGTCACACCATGGGAGTGGGTTGCACCAGAAGTAGCTAGTCTAACCTTCGGGGGGACGGTTACCACGGTGTGATTCATGACTGGGGTGAAGTCGTAACAAGGTAGCCGTAGGGGAACCTGCGGCTGGATCACCTCCTTAATCGACGACTCAGCTGCACCATAAGCACCCACACGAATTGCTTGATTCATTGAAGAAGACGATAGAAACAGCCCGAAATTGGGTCTGTAGCTCAGTTGGTTAGAGCGCACCCCTGATAAGGGTGAGGTCGGCAGTTCGAATCTGCCCAGACCCACCAATTTTGTGTGGGAAAAGCCTGTAGAAATACGGGGCCATAGCTCAGCTGGGAGAGCGCCTGCCTTGCACGCAGGAGGTCAACGGTTCGATCCCGTTTGGCTCCACCACTTACCGCTGTTTCGTTGTTAGAGCTTAGAAATGAGCATTCCATCCATAGGGTGATGAGTGTTGATTTCTAGTCTTTGATTAGATCGTTCTTTAAAAATTTGGGTATGTGATAGAAAGAAATAGACTGTTGACCACTTTCACTGGTGGTGAACAGGCTAAGGTAAAGTTTGTGAGAACAAACTTTCGGCGAATGTCGTCTTCACAGTATAACCAGATTGCTTGGGGTTATATGGTCAAGTGAAGAAGCGCATACGGTGGATGCCTTGGCAGTCAGAGGCGATGAAAGACGTGGTAGCCTGCGAAAAGCTTCGGGGAGTCGGCAAACAGACTGTGATCCGGAGATGTCTGAATGGGGGAACCCAGCTGTCATAAGACAGTTACCTTACACTGAATACATAGGTGTATGGAGCGAACCAGGGGAACTGAAACATCTAAGTACCCTGAGGAAAAGAAATCAACCGAGATTCCCTTAGTAGTGGCGAGCGAACGGGGACCAGCCCTTAAGTTGGATTGAGAGTAGCGGAACGCTCTGGAAAGTGCGGCCATAGTGGGTGATAGCCCTGTACGCGAAAGTCTCTTTGCAATGAAATCGAGTAGGACGGGGCACGAGAAACCTTGTCTGAATATGGGGGGACCATCCTCCAAGGCTAAATACTACTGACTGACCGATAGTGAACCAGTACCGTGAGGGAAAGGCGAAAAGAACCGCGGAGAGCGGAGTGAAATAGATCCTGAAACCGTATGCGTACAAGCAGTGGGAGCCCACTTTGTTGGGTGACTGCGTACCTTTTGTATAATGGGTCAGCGACTTATTTTCAGTGGCAAGCTTA
Source organism: Pseudomonas sp. AC016 (assembly GCF_979253365.1). Lineage (NCBI taxonomy): Bacteria > Pseudomonadati > Pseudomonadota > Gammaproteobacteria > Pseudomonadales > Pseudomonadaceae > Pseudomonas > Pseudomonas sp. AC016. The sequence continues at coordinate 2,345,975 of NZ_CEEDCC010000001.1, read as the reverse complement.
ACCGAATAGGGGAGGCGTAGCGAAAGCGAGTCTTAATAGGGCGTCTAGTCGCTGGGAATAGACCCGAAACCGGGCGATCTATCCATGGGCAGGTTGAAGGTTAGGTAACACTGACTGGAGGACCGAACCGACTACCGTTGAAAAGTTAGCGGATGACCTGTGGATCGGAGTGAAAGGCTAATCAAGCTCGGAGATAGCTGGTTCTCCTCGAAAGCTATTTAGGTAGCGCCTCATGTATCACTGTAGGGGGTAGAGCACTGTTTCGGCTAGGGGGTCATCCCGACTTACCAAACCGATGCAAACTCCGAATACCTACAAGTGCCGAGCATGGGAGACACACGGCGGGTGCTAACGTCCGTCGTGAAAAGGGAAACAACCCAGACCGTCAGCTAAGGTCCCAAAGTCATGGTTAAGTGGGAAACGATGTGGGAAGGCTTAGACAGCTAGGAGGTTGGCTTAGAAGCAGCCACCCTTTAAAGAAAGCGTAATAGCTCACTAGTCGAGTCGGCCTGCGCGGAAGATGTAACGGGGCTCAAACCATGCACCGAAGCTACGGGTATCACCTTTGGTGATGCGGTAGAGGAGCGTTCTGTAAGCCTGTGAAGGTGAGTTGAGAAGCTTGCTGGAGGTATCAGAAGTGCGAATGCTGACATGAGTAACGACAATGGGTGTGAAAAACACCCACGCCGAAAGACCAAGGTTTCCTGCGCAACGTTAATCGACGCAGGGTTAGTCGGTCCCTAAGGCGAGGCTGAAAAGCGTAGTCGATGGAAAACAGGTTAATATTCCTGTACTTCTGGTTATTGCGATGGAGGGACGGAGAAGGCTAGGCCAGCCTGGCGTTGGTTGTCCAGGTTTAAGGTGGTAGGCTGAGATCTTAGGTAAATCCGGGGTCTCAAGGCCGAGAGCTGATGACGAGTGTTCCTTTGGAACACGAAGTGGTTGATGCCATGCTTCCAAGAAAAGCTTCTAAGCTTCAGGTAACCAGGAACCGTACCCCAAACCGACACAGGTGGTTGGGTAGAGAATACCAAGGCGCTTGAGAGAACTCGGGTGAAGGAACTAGGCAAAATGGCACCGTAACTTCGGGAGAAGGTGCGCCGGTGAGGGTGAAGCATTTACTGCGTAAGCCCACGCCGGTCGAAGATACCAGGCCGCTGCGACTGTTTATTAAAAACACAGCACTCTGCAAACACGAAAGTGGACGTATAGGGTGTGACGCCTGCCCGGTGCCGGAAGGTTAATTGATGGGGTTAGCGCAAGCGAAGCTCTTGATCGAAGCCCCGGTAAACGGCGGCCGTAACTATAACGGTCCTAAGGTAGCGAAATTCCTTGTCGGGTAAGTTCCGACCTGCACGAATGGCGTAACGATGGCGGCGCTGTCTCCACCCGAGACTCAGTGAAATTGAAATCGCTGTGAAGATGCAGTGTATCCGCGGCTAGACGGAAAGACCCCGTGAACCTTTACTATAGCTTTGCACTGGACTTTGAATTTGCTTGTGTAGGATAGGTGGGAGGCTTTGAAGCGTGGACGCCAGTCTGCGTGGAGCCAACCTTGAAATACCACCCTGGCAACTTTGAGGTTCTAACTCAGGTCCGTTATCCGGATCGAGGACAGTGTATGGTGGGTAGTTTGACTGGGGCGGTCTCCTCCTAAAGAGTAACGGAGGAGTACGAAGGTGCGCTCAGACCGGTCGGAAATCGGTCGTAGAGTATAAAGGCAAAAGCGCGCTTGACTGCGAGACAGACACGTCGAGCAGGTACGAAAGTAGGTCTTAGTGATCCGGTGGTTCTGTATGGAAGGGCCATCGCTCAACGGATAAAAGGTACTCCGGGGATAACAGGCTGATACCGCCCAAGAGTTCATATCGACGGCGGTGTTTGGCACCTCGATGTCGGCTCATCACATCCTGGGGCTGAAGCCGGTCCCAAGGGTATGGCTGTTCGCCATTTAAAGTGGTACGCGAGCTGGGTTTAGAACGTCGTGAGACAGTTCGGTCCCTATCTGCCGTGGACGTTTGAGATTTGAGAGGGGCTGCTCCTAGTACGAGAGGACCGGAGTGGACGAACCTCTGGTGTTCCGGTTGTCACGCCAGTGGCATTGCCGGGTAGCTATGTTCGGAAAAGATAACCGCTGAAAGCATCTAAGCGGGAAACTTGCCTCAAGATGAGATCTCACTGGAACCTTGAGTTCCCTGAAGGGCCGTCGAAGACTACGACGTTGATAGGTTGGGTGTGTAAGCGCTGTGAGGCGTTGAGCTAACCAATACTAATTGCCCGTGAGGCTTGACCATATAACACCCAAGCAATCTGCGACTCGATTGAGCACAGATTGCGGTGGCTGTGAAGACGACACGAACCGAAAGTTTGCGTCACAAACAACACCTTTATCACATACCCATTTTGCTGAAGCGCGCCATCCGGCACGCTTCGGTACCCGAATTTCTTGACGACCATAGAGCATTGGAACCACCTGATCCCATCCCGAACTCAGCAGTGAAACGATGCATCGCCGATGGTAGTGTGGGGTTTCCCCATGTGAGAGTAGGTCATCGTCAAGATTAAATTCCAGAACCCCTCATCGCTTACGCGGTGAGGGGTTTTGTCTTTGTGGCGTCTGCAAAAGTCCCACTACGCTCGCCAGCCATCTCTGCGTTCAACTTGTGTGTGGCAATCCAGCGCGCTTGCCCTTATGGTTTGGCCTCAGGTTTCACTCGTTATCGTCAAGGAAGCAAGCATGTCCGTTACAACCTCGCTGAGCGCTGGTTTCATGGTGGTTCACGGCAACCGCCTGGATGAGCTGCGCAGTCTGGTTGTTTCCTGGATGAGGCGTTATCCGCTGGCACCACTGGAGAACGAGATTGCGCTGGTACAGAGCAACGGCATCGCCCAGTGGCTGAAGCTGGCTCTGGCTGAAGATGCTCAGGACGAAGATCTCGGCGGATGCGGCATTGCTGCAGCCATCGATGTTCAGTTGCCCGGCAGTTTCATGTGGAAGCTCTACCGAGCGGTCCTCGGTCGAGATGAAATCCCCGAGACCTCCCTGCTCGACAAAGGCCCGCTGACCTGGCGCCTCATGCGTCTGTTGCCCGAACTCATCAATCAGCCTCACTTCGAGCCCTTGCAGCGCTTTCTGACGGCCGACACTGATCTGCGCAAGCGCTATCAATTGTCGGAGCGTTTATCGGATCTGTTCGACCAATACCAGGTATACCGCGCCGACTGGCTGGAAGACTGGGCAGCCGGACGTCATCAGTTGCGCAACGTGAGAGGTGAGCCCAAGCCGCTGACCGCTTCCAACTGCTGGCAGGCGGAGTTGTGGCGAGCACTGCTGCATGACGTCGGGGCAGAAGGCATGGCGCAAAGCCGTGCAGGCGTGCATCAGCGTTTCATCGAGCGCATCAGCACGCTGACTGAAGCCCCCGCCGGACTGCCCGCACGTGTCATCGTATTCGGTATTTCTTCACTGCCCGCCCAGGCGCTCGAAGCGCTCGCCGGACTGGCCCGTTTCAGTCAGGTTCTGCTCTGCGTCCATAACCCATGCCGCCATCACTGGGCCGATATCGTTGCCGATAAGGACCTGTTGCGTCATCAGTACAAGCGTCAGTCTCGTAAGACCGGCATGCCAATGGTGCTCGACCCCGAGGCCCTCCACCAGCACGCGCATCCCTTGCTCGCGGCATGGGGCAAGCAGGGTCGCGACTACATCAATCTGCTCGACAGCCATGACGACCCGCGTAGCTATCGTGCCTCGTTCAAGGACGAGCGCATCGATCTGTTCAGCGAAAGCGAACCCAGGAACATACTCAATCAATTGCAGGATGACATCCTTGAGCTGCGTCCTCTGAATGAAACGCGGGAGCTCTGGCCCGCCGTAGACGCTTTGAAGGACCGCTCCATCCGCTTTCATGTCGCCCACAGCGCGCAACGGGAAGTCGAAGTGCTGCATGATCAGCTCCTGGCCCGTTTCAGTCGTGATCCCGAGTTGCGTCCGCGTGATGTGATCGTCATGGTTCCGGACATCGACAGCTACGCGCCGCACATTCGCGCTGTCTTCGGCCAGATAGAGCGCGATGATCGTCGCTTCATTCCTTTCACGCTGGCAGACCAGGGGCAACGTGGCCGCGAGCCTTTGCTGATCGCTGTCGAACACCTGCTGAAACTGCCCGACAGCCGCTTTCCGGTCAGCGAAATTCTTGACCTGCTCGACGTCCCGGCGCTGCGCGCGCGCTTCCGGATTCAGGAGCGTGACCTGCCGACCCTGCATCGCTGGATCGAAGGCGCAGGCATCCGCTGGGGGCTGAACGCACCTCAACGTGCAGGGCTGGGTTTGCCGGATGCGCTGGAGCAGAACAGCTGGCACTTCGGCCTGCGCCGCATGTTGCTCGGCTATGCAGTCGGTGCCGGTGCTGCCTACGAAGGTATTGAGCCTTACGATGAAATCGGAGGGCTGGACGCCGCGTTGATCGGTCCGCTGGTGGCCCTGATCGATGCGTTGGAGGCCGCTCATGGCGAACTCTCGAAACCGGCCACCCCGACGCAGTGGGGTGCTCGTCTGCAAGCTGTCCTGCAACTATTCTTTGCCGCCGACAGCGAGCACGACGACTACCTGCTCGCTCAACTCGAAACCCTGCGCGAGAACTGGCTGGAGACCTGCGAAACCGTCGGCCTCATAGATGAGCTGCCTTTGACGGTCGTTCGTGAGGCCTGGCTGGCCGGGCTCGATCAGGGGCGGTTGTCCCAGCGCTTTCTGGCAGGCTCGGTCAACTTCTGCACGCTGATGCCCATGCGCGCGATTCCATTCAAAGTGGTCTGCCTGCTGGGCATGAACGATGGTGATTACCCGCGCGCCCAGCCGCCGCTGGACTTCGACCTGATGGGCAGCGACTACCGCCCCGGCGACCGTTCGCGACGTGAAGACGACCGCTATCTGCTGCTGGAGGCGCTGCTATCCGCTAGGGATCAGCTTTACATCAGTTGGGTCGGCCGCAGCATTCGTGACAACAGTGATCGGCCCGCATCGGTGCTGATCGGTCAACTGCGTGATCATCTTGCCAGTGGCTGGAAGCTGGCCGGTGAGCCAGATACAACCGGCAAGCTCGATGAGGGAGAACGGCTGCTGAAAGCGTTGACGCTGGAACATCCGTTGCAACCTTTCAGCGCCAATTATTTTCATGAAGGCACCGGCTACTTCAGCTTCGCCCGAGAATGGCGATTGCTGCACGAGACGGGGCTCGAGATACCTGTATCGCCGGGGCTAACTCCCCATGAGCAGGAAGAGCCGTTGACCATTGCCCAACTGCAGGATTTTCTGCGCAACCCCGTGAAGCACTTTTTCAGTCAACGTCTGAAGATCTACTTCGAAGTGGCCGAAGCCCCGCTCGCCGATGAAGAACCCTTCGTGCTCGACGCGCTGGAGCGTTACGGGCTCAGCGACAGTCTGCTCAACGCCGCCATGGCGCAGCCTGATGACATCGACAACGCCCTCCGGGCACAAGCGCTCAAGTTGCAGGCCAGCGGTCTGCTGCCACTGGCAGGTTTCGGCACCTGCATGCAGCAGGAGTTGATCGAGCCGCTGCCCGATGTACTCAGGCGTTATCAGGACCTGTTGACGCTATGGCCCGAGCCGCTAAGCAGTGCGCTGCCAATCAGCTTCAGCCATGGCGGTGTGAGCATCGACGGCTGGCTGGGCGGGCTGCATCGCAATGCGCGAGGCGAGTTGTTGCTGGTCACGGCGATTCCCAACAGCATCGGCTCGAAGAAAACCCGCAAGTGGCATCGGCTGATCCGGCCGTGGGTCAATCATCTGGTGGCGTGTGCCTGTGATCTTCCATTGAGCACCGCACTGGTTGCCAGCGATGAAACCCTGATGCTGGCTCCACTGGAAAAGGATGCCGCTGTCATAACCCTCAATCACCTGTTGATGGCCTGGCTGCGCGGTATGCAGCAACCGTTGCCGGTGGCCGTGAAAACTGCATTCGCCTGGCTGGGACAACCCTTGGACAAGGCCGAGGCCGCCGCTCACAAAGCCTATGAAGGCGACGGCCAGACCACCGATGGCGAGCGTCGGGAGAGCACGGCGCTGGCCCGCCAATACCCGGACTTCGATGCCTTGATGGACAGCGAAGAATTCGTCGGCTGGTGCGAAACACTTTACAAGCCGATCTACGACGCCTCGTGGCAATCGCTCTCCAGCCCGGAGGCCAGCGCATGAACGACATGACGCTTCCACTGGCCCTGCGTTTCCCGTTGCGCGGCAGTCAATTGATCGAAGCCAGCGCCGGCACCGGCAAGACCTTCACCATTTCGGCGCTGTACCTGCGCCTGGTGCTGGGGCACGGTGACGAATCCTCAGGCTTTGGCCGCGAATTGCTACCGCCACAAATACTGGTGGTGACCTTCACCGATGCCGCGACGAAAGAACTGCGCGACCGGATCCGTACCCGACTCGCCGAGGCTGCGCGATTCTTCCGTGACGAAATCGACGCGCCCGATGACCTGATTGCCGAGCTGCGTGAGCAATTCAGCGCCGAGCTCTGGCCGAGTTGCGCCAACCGCCTGGACATCGCCGCACAATGGATGGACGAGGCAGCGGTCTCGACGATCCACAGTTGGTGTCAGCGCATGTTGCGCGAGCACGCCTTCGACAGTGGCAGCCTGTTCACCCAGACCCTGGAAACCGATCACAGCGACCTGCTCGGCGAAGTGCTGCGCGACTACTGGCGTCGGTTCTGCTACCCCATGAGCGGCGACGCGCTGACCTGGGTGCGCGAGAACTGGAGCGGTCCTGCGGCGCTGTTGCCCCGCGTGCGCGGCCTGTTCGGACGTGAGCGCAACATCGGCACTCAAGAGCCTGCCGAGTTGATCGCCGCGTCCCTTTTGGAGCGTCGCGAAGCGCTGGCCGCACTGAAAGCACCCTGGACCGTCTGGACCGCTGAACTGCAGGCGATCTGCATGGACGGCGTGGCCCGCAAGATTGTCGACGGTCGCAAGATGCAGGAGCGCTACTTCAGACCCTGGTTCGAAAAACTGGCCGCCTGGGCCGCTGACGAAACGGTGGAGGCGCTGGACCTGGGCACCGGTTTCACCCGACTGACGCCCGACGGTATCGCGGAGGCATGGAAAAGCGATGCGCCTTCGCACCCGGCCTTCGAGGCAATGCTCGAACTCAAGGCGGCGCTCGATGGCCTGCCGAAGCCTGATGCCGCGGTGTTGCAGCACGCTGCGCAATGGGTCAGCGCGCGTTTTGAAGAAGAGAAGCGTCGCCGTGCGGAAATGGGCTTCGACGACATGCTGCTCCGGCTCGACAGCGCCCTGCACAGCGCAGGCGGCGAGCGGCTGGCGACCCTGATCCGCGAACAGTTTCCCGTCGCACTGATCGACGAGTTTCAGGACACCGACCCGGTGCAGTACCGCATCTTCGAGAGCATTTATCGTCTCGAAGACAACGACGAGCAGACCGGCCTGTTTCTGATTGGCGACCCCAAGCAGGCGATCTACGCGTTCCGGGGTGCCGATATCTACACCTACCTGCGTGCGCGTCAAGCGACGTCGGGCCGCTGGCACACGCTGGACACCAACTATCGCTCCAGCCATGCGATGGTCGCGTCGGTCAACCATGTATTCGAACGCGCCGAGTTGCGGCCGGAAGGGCGCGGCGCGTTTCTGTTTCGGGAAGGCGAAAACAATCCCGTGCCGTTCTCCAGAGCACTGGCCCAAGGCCGCAAGGAGACGCTGCAGGTGGACGGCGCAGCGCTCGCGGCATTGACGGTCTGGCATCTGGAAAGCGATCAACCGGTATCCGGCGTCGCTTATCGTCAACAACTGGCGGCCAGTTGCGCGAGTGAAATCGTGCGACTGCTCAATGCCGGTCAGCAAGGTCTCGCCGGGTTTGCCGCGCCAGACAAGGTGCTGCGTGGCCTGCGTCCCGCTGACATTGCCATTCTGGTGCGCGACGGCAAGGAAGCGCAGGCCGTGCGCAACGAGCTTTCGGCGCGGGGTGTGCGCAGCGTTTATCTGTCGGACAAGGACTCGGTGTTCGCCGCGCAGGAAGCCCATGATCTGCTGTCGTGGCTCAAGGCCTGTGCCGAACCCGATTCGGAGCGCACGTTGCGGGCTGCGCTGGCCTGCATCACCCTCGACCTGCCGCTGGCCGAGCTGGAACGCCTGAATCAGGACGAACTGGCCTGGGAGCGGCGCGTCATGCAGTTCCGTGGTTATCGCGCCATTTGGCGCACCCAGGGCGTGCTGCCGATGCTGCGTCGCCTGCTGCATGACTTCGCCTTGCCACAGACCCTCATGACCCGCACTGATGGCGAGCGCGTGCTGACCAATCTGTTGCACTTGTCCGAACTGCTGCAACAGGCCGCCGCCGAACTCGATGGCGAACAGGCCCTGATTCGTCACCTCGGCGACCATCTGGCGCTGTCCGGTCAGGCGGGTGAAGAGCAGATCCTGCGGCTGGAAAGCGACGAGCAATTGGTCAAGGTCGTGACCATTCACAAGTCCAAGGGCTTGCAGTATCCGCTGGTGTTCCTGCCGTTCATCTGTTCTTCCAAACCTGTGGATGGCAGCCGCCTGCCGCTGCAGTTTCACGATGCCGAGGGCAACGCGCAGATCAGTCTGCAGCCCACCGAAGCGTTGATTCAGCAGTCGGACGACGAGCGCCTGGCCGAAGACCTGCGTCTGCTCTACGTCGCCCTGACCCGTTCGGAACACGCCTGCTGGCTGGGCGTCGCCGACCTCAAGCGCGGCAACGCCAATAGCTCGATGCTGCACCGTTCGGCGCTGGGCTATCTGCTGGGTGGCGGTGCGGTGCTTGGCGAGTCGGCTGATCTGAAAGTCTGGCTGCGGGATCTGCATGCGGGCTGCGAGGCCATTGCGTTGCAACCGGTGCCCGAGCCGACCACAGACAGCTTCAGCGCGCCGCGCAATGAAGCTTCGCTGCTCAAGCCGCTGGTGCCCAAACGGCGTGCTGCCGAAAACTGGTGGATCGCCTCGTACAGCGCGTTGCGCATCGGCGACACGATCACCGCCGGTGCCGACCAGTCTCCGGACAGCCCGCAGGCGCAGAAACTGTTCGACGACGAACGTCTGGACCCCGAAGCGCCTCGCGACGTGCCGGTCAGCGGCGGCGACATCCATCGCTTTCCTCGCGGCCCTAACCCCGGCACCTTTCTGCATGGTTTGCTGGAATGGGCGGGCAACGAGGGTTTTGCGCAGACCGCCAACGACCCTGAGAGACTTGAAGATGCCGTCGCCCGGCGCTGTAACCGTCGCGGCTGGGAAGGCTGGATCAACACCCTGCGTGACTGGCTGCAACATGTGCTGAACATGCCGATGCGCCTGTCGCCGGATGCCACGCCGGTGGCGCTGGGCGAACTGGATCAACCCAATCAATATCGCGTCGAGATGGAATTCTGGTTCGCCAGCAATCAGGTCGACGTAAAGCGGATGGATGCCCTCGTGCGCCGTTTCACTCACGACAACGCGCCACGCGCCGCCACCGAAACCGTCTTGCTCAACGGCATGTTCAAAGGCTTCATCGACCTGACGTTCGAGCATGAAGGGCGCTATTACGTGGCCGACTACAAGTCCAACTGGCTGGGGCCGGACGAGACCGCCTATACCGAGCTGGCGATGGAAGCCTCGATTCTCGACAACCGCTATGACCTGCAATACGTGCTCTATCTGCTGGCGCTGCACCGACAGCTCAAGGCGCGGCTGGCCGACTATGACTATGACCAGCACATGGGCGGGGCGCTGTACCTGTTCCTGCGCGGCGCGCATGCGTCCACGCAGGGCGCTTATTTCATCCGGCCGCCGCGCGAGCTGATCGAAAGCCTGGACCTGCTGTTTCAGGGCAAACCCGTACCGCAGGAACTGTCAGGAGCCTTCGCATGACCCGCTCGTTCGAGGAGCTGTTGCCCACTGCGCTGAATGACGTCAGCCTCGCAGACCTGAGCCCGCTGACCCGTGTGCAGGACCTGTTGATCCTGCTGGAGCGCTGGGTCGAGCGTGGCTGGTTGCGCGCACTGGACCGCGCCTTCGTGGCGTTCCTCAGTGATCTCGATCCCCAGGCCGATCCGCTGGTGCTGGTCGCGGCCGCGCTGACCAGCCATCAACTGGGGCACGGCCATGTGTGTCTCGACCTTTACGAAACGCTGAAAGAACCCGATTTCGCCCTGTCGCTGCCGCCGGAAGGCGACCTGCAAAGCACACCGATGCTGTTGCCTTCGCAGTTGCTGGCGGCGCTGGACGGTGCTGCGTGGTGCCAGGCGCTGGCGGACAGCACTCTGGTGGCTCGTGCAGGAGACTCCAGCGTTGAGGCGCTGCAGAAGCCCTTGGTGCTGTCGGATCGACGCCTGTACCTGCGCCGCTACTGGACTTACGAGCGTCGGATCGCGGCGGCATTGCGTCAGCGTCTGGCGCAGGACGAAGCGCCTCCGTCAGATCTGGCGCAGCGTCTCGACACCTTGTTCGGCGCGGCCAACCCTGCGCCGGATGCAGTCATCGACTGGCAGAAACTGGCCTGCGCACTGGCCACACGTCGGGCGTTCAGCATCATCACCGGCGGACCCGGCACCGGTAAAACTACGACCGTGGTGCGCCTGCTCGCGCTACTGCAAGCGCCTGCGGTGCAGAGCGGCCAGCCGCTGCGCATTCGTCTCGCGGCACCGACCGGCAAGGCCGCTGCGCGACTCACCGAATCCATCAGCCAACAGGTGCAGAGCCTGGATGTCAGCGCCGAAGTGCGGCAGAAGATTCCTGCCGAAGTCACCACGGTTCACCGCTTGCTGGGCAGTCGTCCCGGCACGCGACACTTCCGTCATCACGCAGGCAACCCGCTGCCGCTGGACGTGCTGGTGGTCGATGAAGCATCAATGATCGACCTGGAAATGATGGCCAACCTGCTAGACGCCTTGCCGCCACATGCGCGCATGGTCCTGCTGGGCGACAAGGATCAGTTGGCCTCTGTTGAAGCGGGCGCTGTGCTCGGCGACCTGTGTCGCGACGCTGAAGAAGGTTTCTACAGCCCTGAAACCCAGGCCTGGCTGGAAGCTGTCAGCGGCGAGCAACTGGACAAGGGCGGTCTGCGCCAGGGCGATGCGCAACAGCACCCGCTGGCGCAACAAGTGGTGATGCTGCGTCACTCGCGCCGTTTCGGGCAGGGCAGCGGCATCGGGCAATTGGCGCGACTGGTCAACCAACAACAGGACCAACAGGCGCGGGCACTGCTGGCGGCAGGCAGTCACAGTGACGTTTTCGCACTGGCGCTGAAAGGCGAGCAGGACCTCAAGTTTGAACGCCTCGTGCTCGACGGTCTCGGCAAAGGCGAGCAGGGACCGCAAGGCTATCGGCATTACCTGAACGTCTTGGCCAATGAACGCCCGGCACAAGGTTCGACCCTCGACGACCCATGCTGGACGCTGTGGGCACGCTCCGTTCTGGAAGCCTTCGATTCGTTTCAACTGCTCTGCGCGGTCCGCAAGGGTCCGTGGGGCGTTGAGGGGTTGAACCAGCGCATCACTCACGCGCTGTTCAACGCCAACCTGATCGAAAGCGAGCAGCAGTGGTACGAAGGTCGCCCCGTACTCATGACCCACAATGACTACGGCCTTGGCCTGATGAACGGCGACATCGGCATCACCCTTCGCCTGCCGGAACGTGAAGGCGAAGACAAACAGGTCCTGCGCGTGGCGTTCCCGCGCAACGATGGCAGCGGCGGCGTGCGCTTCGTCCTGCCGAGCCGACTCAACGAAGTCGAAACCGTCTACGCCATGACCGTCCACAAATCCCAGGGCTCCGAATTCGCCCACACCGCGCTGATCCTCCCGGAAGCCCTGAACCCGGTGCTGACCAAGGAACTGATCTACACCGGCATCACCCGCGCCAAACACTGGTTCAGCCTGATCGAGCCACGCCAGGGCGTGTTCGAAGAAGCGCTGCGGCGCAAGGTGAAGCGGCTGAGCGGATTGATGCTGGGGCTTTGATGCTGGCTCATGGTTTAGCGCCGAGCCTGCGGGATGCACGCTTTTTTGTAGGAGGCGCAACCACGTCTTCGACGTAGCGCGACGGCGGTCTCTACGCGTCGTTCATCACGACTCACGCCCGGCAGCACGCTTATTGCTTGGTACGTCTCTCCAGCCTGTCAGGCTCAACCGAGATGAATCCAATGAGCAAACCCCTGGTTCAGTGGTCGATCAGCCCGCGCAGAACTGCAGTCATTGTTGTGGACATGCAAAAGGTCTTCTGTGAGCCCACAGGTGCGTTGTACGTAAAAAATACAGCTGACATTGTCCAGCCCATCCAGCGGTTGCTGGAGGCCGCGCGCGCTGGTGGGTTGATGGTGGTTTATCTGCGCCACATCGTGCGCGGTGATGGTTCGGACACCGGACGTATGCGCGATTTATATCCCAATGTGGACCAGATCCTTGCGCGGCATGACCCGGACGTTGAGGTTATCGAAGCGCTCGCGCCTCAATCGGGTGATGTGATTATCGACAAGCTGTTCTACAGCGGTTTCCACAACACCGACCTGGACACCGTGCTGCGTGCGCGGGATGTGGACACCCTCATCGTCTGCGGTACGGTCACCAACGTGTGTTGCGAAACCACCATCAGGGACGGCGTGCATCGCGAGTACAAGGTCATCGCCCTGAGCGACGCCAATGCGGCGATGGACTACCCGGATGTAGGGTTCGGCGCCGTTTCGGCTGAAGAGGTTCAGCGCATATCGCTGACGACGATTGCCTATGAGTTCGGTGAAGTCACCACGACTGCCGACGTCATTCAGCGTATTAAAAATGCTTAGAGAGCGTAGACAAGAGCGTGCTCAATTCTGGCCCGTTTTTCGTCATTGCGCCTTCAAACCATGCACTCCGTTTCAGACCATTTGATCCGGCCCGAGTGCATGAAAAGCTAACGTTTTGTATGCGTTATGAATTTCTCCAGTGGCATGGTTTCTGCTCTCGCCTCATTGACCTTCACCCCTGGAGGCGAGCCTTTTCCGAAACCTGTCAGCGAGAGGAATCAGCCACATGACTCTGCACTATGTGCCCATCGTTAACCTGGCCCCGTATTTTTCAGGAGAACCGGACGGCAAGGCAGCCGTGGCGCAGGCAGTCAATCAGGCGTGCGAGGACATCGGTTTTCTGGTGATCACCGAACACCAGATCCCCAACGAGCTTATCGACAGGGTCTCGCGTCTGACCCGGCAGTTCTTCGATTTGCCATTGGCCGAAAAGCGCAAGGTTGACCGACCCAGTCCGGAGATGGTGCGTGGTTACAGCGCGATTGCCGAGGAGAGCCTGTCGTATTCGCTGGAAGAAAGTGCACCGGGCGACCTCAAGGAGTCTTTTTCCATCGGGCCGAGCAACGTGCCGGATGAGGATTACTACCACAACGCCGAAGCGGGTTCGCACTTCGCCCCCAACGTTTGGCCTTCGCAAGAACTGCTGCCTGGATTCAAAGAGGCTTATCAAGCCTACTTCGACGCCATGAGTGAACTGGCTCAATCATTGATGCGCCTGTTTGCCCTCGCGCTGGAACTGGACGAGCAATTTTTCGACGACAGGATTGACCGTCATATCAGCATGTTCCGCAGCCTCAGTTACCCGGACATCAAGACCGAAGTCGAGGCAGGGCAATTACGCGCCAGCGCGCATACCGACTACGGCAGCCTGACCATTGTTCGTCCCGACAACGCGCTGGGCGGTCTGCAAGTGCGAAACCAGAAAGGCGAGTGGGTCGATGTGCCGTATGTCGAGAATGGTTTTGTCGTCAACATTGGCGACCTGATGATGCAGTGGACCAACGACCAGTGGATTTCCACGCTGCATCGAGTGGTCAACCCGCCGATGACCAGCGAGCACGACAACCGGCGTCAGTCGCTGGTGTTCTTCCATCAGCCCAACTACGACACCTTGATCGAGTGTCTGCCTGGCTGCCTGCCGTCTGGCGCCACGCCTCGGCATGCGCCGGTCACATCGGGCGATCACTTGCTGTCCAAGTTCGTCAAACAGACCACCTTTGGCGGCAGTAAGGTGGCCTGACATGAACTCACTGTCTTACGTCAACGTGTTCGCCCAGGACATCGTTCGCCTGAGCACCTTCTACTCGGAGCTGTTCGGCTTCCCCGAAATCGAAGCAATCAGATCGCCGATCTTCCGCGGACTGGACACGGGCAAGTCCAGCATTGGCTTCAATGCGCTTGATGCGTATGAGTTGCTGGGGCTGGACGAGTTCGCGGGCAGCACCGGATGCAAGTTCCTGCTCAACATCGACGTGTCGGAACAAACCGAAGTGGACCGGCTGGTGCCGCTGGCGGTAGAGCAGGGCGCCACGTTGATCAAGGCGCCGTATCTGACGTATTACAACTGGTATCAGGCCGTGCTGCTGGACCCGGAGCGGAACGTTTTCAGGATTAACTTTATGCTTTGAAACGGCGTTGCCTTATGTCCTGATGACGAACTCGATAACTCATTACGACAATCTGGAGGTTCCCATTTTGTCTTATGGACGGAAAGGGTCTGGTCTCCCAGAACACTGTTTCAGACGAGCAATTACGTCGGGCATCGTTTTGGCTGTGTCGATCCTGCCGCTGTCATCCAGATAGATGTCTATCGTACTTCCCCATTCAGGCGTGATGTCGATGCACCGCTTGAAACCCTTGTCAGTCCACCAATCGAACATCATGAAGAAGTCCTCATCAGGGAATATGTGGCTGAACTCAACGGCTGAACCGCCGTGCCTGATATCACCCCTGTGGATTCTGTCCTGAGTGTTCCAAACGTATCGAAACTCTTCCTTGCTATTCGGAGAGAAGTTGACCGCTACGACCGGGGAAGCAAAATACCAAAAAGCCACAGGAAGGATGAAGAGCAGAAGAATTATCCAGCGGCCATACCGGATCCTGGGTTTATTGACAGACATGTATTTGGACCCCTTTACCCCATGCCTGGGGCGGTACTGCAAGCACTTCGTCCATGATCATCCTGGGCGTGATGCCTCCGTTGGGATGTTGTTGATAGAGCTTCACCCCAATACTAATGGATATTCTGTCGGGAGCATCATCCCAGGCTCTCAGGCCCTCGACATCACCGGAGCGGTTCGGACCGGGTAGCTCCCACTGAGCCTTGGGCTTTGTAAAAACCTCCTCGACCTTCCGGCCGGCGTCTGAAATTATCTGCTCGGCTCCTGCCCCATCCAAGAGGACGCTTTCGGAAAACCCCCCGGCCATGCCTACATATCCGTAATGGACGTTGGACCAGATGTCATAAAAATAATCGTACTGACCTTGTTTGTGCCAGACACCACCCAATGTTCGACGAATGATCGGCTTGTGATCCCACGGGCGATTTTGACCCACTCGTTCTGTCCAGATGGCAAAAGCCTTTACTTGCATACCGGCCGCCATGCTGTAGAAATCCGGCCCGGGACCAAGGCGCAAGTAAAATGGAAGCGCCTCATACTCCTTCATCTTTGCGGCAGCATCGAAATTATTGAGTTCTCTCATCTGCCGAACTTCCGGGCTGTTGATGTTGGTGTTGATCTCGTCAGCAATGTAGGTCGCCAGCTCTTCCATCCTATCTGGATCTTTGCAGACGGCAGGTTCCACTTTTGGCTCAGGCTGCGTCTCTGGCTCCTTACCGGCTGTTTCAGGATCTACTAAAGCATCCGCCGCCAAGGCTTTTTCCTTGAGCTTCGGATCAGCCAACAAGGTCGCCATCTTTTCATCGTCCAAAGAGCCATCTGGCCGGAAGGCCCCCAGCGCCATGAAGTCAATGATCGTTGCACCGCCAGCGTCCCCCGTGACGAATCCACCACCGACGTCGATTGAGCCCGTGATGATTGTCCCTCCGTGACTGGTAGGGCTTCCCAGGTGAGCCATAGGACGACCATTCACCAGAATGGAAGGAAACCCGGCAGTAAGTACCGCGCCGCACCCGCAGGTATCACCGACACGGGCGGAGCCCATAAAATTGATATTGACGTCATTTGATGCCGAGGCAACAGGTGTTATGCCGTGACCGGGCATGGGGCAGAGGTGTTTGTCACCCAGCCGGGCAGAAGAAATCATGAATCATTCTTGCGTCTTTCGTCCCTTGGGACATAAAGCCAGGCTTCAGCTGACTCGCGGCAGGCTACTGCAAGCGAATGGATGAGTCAGTAGGACGAGTCCTAATCATGATTGGGCTGCCGACAAATCTGAATGGCAGTTTAAAACCGGTTGCACACGCTGCGTCCTGCCTTATTTGTTGCTGCCTTTGGAGGCTTGATCTGCAAACCGGAGTCCCTGCGTTTTGCCCAATAACACGTCCCGATTCATCTCCGTCACCTCCCGCACGTAATCCCACAACACCGTAATCCGCTTCAGCTTCCTCAAGTCCTCCCGGCAATACATCCAGAATTTTCAAGGAATTCAGGTTAACCCAATGAATACGGGGCTTAACCGATATGAACCTCTCTTCACTGCGATCTGCTGTCACAACCACTGTCACAAATCTGCTCGCTTCTCAGGGGCCGACCACAAGACTCGCTATGCCATATCACTACCGGCGCAACGGTATTTACTACCTTCGTCTGCGGGCGACTGGCAGCATCGCCGAGTCCGCTTCTGTCTCCCTCAAGACCCGCAACAGAAGGGCCGCTCTGGATGCTTCTGATCAGCTTTCGGGAATCATCAGGGCGTTCCACCGGGAGAACCCAAAGGCTCTATGGTCTGAGCTGAAGGAGCACTTCTTGTCGGTCTCGGCAGGGGTACTTGGCTCTAAACGCGTAGGGGAGTCATCGCATGCTTGGGGGGCGCTGCATGCAGGTGATGAGGATCGTTCTTCGAACCTTGAGGCTTTACCTTCCAGCTCTTTGCAACTGGTGGGCAGCGTCTCCTCGTCTCAATCGACGACAGTGCATGCGATGACTTTTGAGGTTCTGTCCGGTCTCTACATGGCTGATCGGGCAGGGGAGCAGAAGGCCAATACGCTCAGTAGCACCAAGTTCACGCATGGCGTTCTCTGCTCCGCGTTAGGGGCGCTGGACTTGAGGATGCACTCACGAGCAGACCTTGTTTCGTTGAGGGACCAGCTTGCTACTACGCGCAAACCCTCAACGGTTAATCAGATGCTAATGAAGCTCTCGGCTGTCCTGAATTGGGCTGTTGCGAACGGCCACCTAGAAAAGGCTTTCGACAAGAAACTCAAATTCACCAAGGGCTTAGAGTCGAACCGCAAGGCGCTCAGTCAGGGTCAGGTAGGTAAGCTGATGCAGTACGCTAACAATCTGCCTGAAACCTCATGGAAGCGCTGGCTGCTGAGTCTAGGCATCATCACTGGCGGGCGTCTCAACGAAATCTCCCAGTTAACCACGGGAGACATCCATACCCTTGCGTCAGGGATTACAGCCATTCACATCAATGAGGTAGGTGAAGGGAAATCCATCAAGAATAAACGCAGTGAACGGATGGTGCCTTTAACGGATGGTGCTTATGGATTCGACCTTGCAGCTTTCCTGAGGTATGTCGAAGCGTGCAGGCTCAGTGGGGCAGAGTCATTGGCGCAAATCGGTTACAGACCAGCAGGCGAGTGGGCTAATCAACAGGCTATCCCAGTGGCCCTTGGAGATACGTACGAGCGTGGCTTGGTGTTTCACTCTTTGCGTCATTCGCTGGCTTCTCTGATGCAGGCCAAAGGGGTTCCAACAACGTATGCTCAGGCAGTTATGGGGCATGCCTCTGGTACAATAACTTTCGACACTTATGGTGCCGGAGTTCCTGTTGATACCATCGCAAAAATGTTAAAGGTAATCTTATCGGATGATGGGTGTTGAAACTACACAGCGTCGCTAGCATCTTTGAAAAGATAGAGTTCGATTTTTATTTGCAACACCTAAGCAGTTGCCTTAATTTATGGCGATAAATATATAACTAAAAGAGGTTGGGGCTGAATACTTTTCTGATGCGTTCAGCCCCACCCAATCTGATGATTGGGATTTAGCTTTCGATTTATAGGTTATGCCGGTCTTTTGTAGTTTTCTAGTGATGCTGCATTAAGCAAGTCGGTTTTGTAGTCCCGCATCATTTGGAGGACATCAGCAACAAGTAATCCAAATTCTTTTCCACCCAAATCCATGAATTCGCCATGCGCTACTTTGTTGCGACGATTTACCAGGCTTTCGTCGATCAGGTTGAATTTTGTTGAGTATTTGTCCACGTCAATGTCTAGCGAAGTTGCGATGTTAGTGAATACCTTCGATGTAAGGTTGGACTCAGTATCAATTGCTGACGACATCTGCATTCTGGCAGGTTTTCCCATCTCTGAAAAAACGAACTCAAAAGCTTTGATGTTAGCAGCAGTTTTTCGTGAGTTGGAAAGCATTTCAAGATGAGCCTTCAATCCGAAAATCGCAAAGCAGGTCTTAAGTTCGCCGTAAGTCAACCCTCGATGATGTACGAAGTTTAAGTACAGCTCCGAAGCAGTCTTTATAAAGCCTTCCCAATGCGCATATGTTAGCGTTACTCCGGCGCGTATGAAAAACTTTCTTTCAGGGCTGCCGCTTCTGGAAGCGACATTAAAAGCACTGACCTCCTTTACTCGCCATCCCATTTCTGAATCCAAAGCGTCTTGCAGTTGATCTAGCGTACGAATATCAGCCATTGATTGTGCCTCACGGCTTTAGTAAGTCAGCTGCTATTGGTAGCAGTCGAGCCAGCCGTGTTGTCCCTCGAATACCAGCACCTGAGTACTGATTAAACGTTGGATTATTCCAAAGGCTTTTCGCTGCCTGCTCGATAAATGCCTGCCTTTCATGTGCCTGCAAAGCTTCGAGTTCAACCAAGTTGTGCGATACGCCTGTAGACATGACCTCGAATACAGACATTAAGAACTTGCCTGAGAAATTACGACCATCCCATCGTTTGAATGACATCGAGCCAAGAGCTTCGGATAAGAACGTGAAGGTTTTAGTAAATATCTCTCCCTCTTGATTTAGATCAAAAGTATTGTCAGTTGCCATCTTCATCAGCGCATCGTCAAGATACTCATGTACATCCAGTCCAGGCTGGTAAGGGATATATCTGAAGGCAAAGAAACGTAGCGCTAACTCGACGCCCGCTTGGGAGTTTAGTGCAGTTTCGGTTTGGCCGGTGGTTTCGATAAATGCAGCATTGCTTGAGTGCTCAATAAGCCAGTCATAAAACTCACGGTTCAACGATACTGCGATACTATTTCTAACTTCTTGTTCGGTAAGGCTCGCGCCCCCAGTGTTAAGTCGCTGAAACAGTTCAAACTTTGCCGAGACATCGCTATCCGACTTCAATATTTCGACTCGAACGCGCGCCCGCTTGATTTCAATTTGCAGAGGTTGAGGTATTCCATCATTAGCCCCATTTGCTGACTCCTTCCACCGCTTCCCGTCAAGGCTTGGTAGGAATCTGGTGCCATTAAGAATCAGAGGACCTAACTCCGCGGCGCGGTCACCTTTGAGATCGCCGGTGAGCTGCAATACGGTCGAGAGCCGTTGTAACCCATCGATAAGCTCCCATACTCCATTCTCATCCTGATATACAAAAATAGGCGGAATTGGGATGCCAAGAATGAGGGATTCAATAAAACGAGATTTACGTTCATCACCCCAGCGGAAAAGGCGTTGAAAAACAGGGTCGATTACCAGCTCTTCGTCTCTGTAGAGGTTGATGATTTCACCGATTGACATCTCATACCCATCGGTGATGACTTTCTTCCGTGCGGTCTGAATCTCGTCTGCCAGAGCCATAATTTCTCCTAGTTATCGGCGCAATGTCCGATCAGCATTACTAAATTTATCGCGGCATCATGCTTTGTAGCGTTCACTGGTGGGCATGCGGGTATCGGCCACGAAACAGGTAAGGCATTAAAGTAGCACTGAACCCGTCCTTTCTGCCTCTCTTCTCTGTCGATTTTTCTTGGAGGAGCAATACTCGACTGAAGTGATTGAGGAATCGATGAAGAGGACGGGATTAGTCACCTGCTGCCGTCCTAGATCACCTAATCGAAAATGGTTTGCACCCGTCAGGCAGATCTCGCTCGCTCGGGCAGCCGTGGTTCCCCCATGCCGGGGCAAGCTTGTGGCTATGCGTGCAGCCGGGGGGCATGTGGCACCTCTCTCTACGGGGCTGGACGGCGCTGTTGTCGTCTATCGCGGGAAACGGGCATGGCTCCTAAACAATCCTAGTGCAGGGCCTCTCTCAATAAATGCAGCCTCTCAGGGCTTGAGGGCTGATCAGGTCCATAGTGTGGTGTTCCATTCTGCAAACGCTCAGGGCTATGCTGGCCTTGGCGCAATGTGCTTCTGTCTGCCGGTCGATGCGTCGAGTTCGGGCCAGTGCCGACCCTCTTGCTCTATCGTGGGCTGTACGTGCGCTGGTCGCGCAATGGCTGCTGTAGTGGGCAGGGCGATGGCCGGTAGTGGTTGTCGATGTCCTGTTTATCAAGTGCCTGTCGGTCTGGCTTGCAGGTGGTGACATTAAACGATCAATTTTCGACACCTATAAAACGGGTCATAAAGCGGTGACATCAAAATAGGCTTTGACACTTGTTGGCACCATTTGTATTGTTGTCACCATTAATTGGCACCATATGCCAGTTAGACAGATCAGAGGTGACACCATGACAGCACGTACATACGCTTATTGCCGTGTATCCACTACCGAGCAGACCACTGACAATCAGATGCACGCGATCAAGGAGCGTGGATACGCCATCCCTGCGAATCGTGTACACAGCGAGACTATCAGCGGCTCAGTGCCAGCGTCAGAACGTCCAGTCTTCACAAGGTTGGTAGATCGCCTAGAGAGTGGTGACACGCTAGTGGTGCTAAAGCTTGACCGCCTTGGTCGTGACAGCATCGACGTGCAGGCCACCATCGATAAATTGATGGCTTTAGGTATCCGGGTTATCTCGCTCGACCTGCCAGCCTCAGACCTGACCAGCGTAGAGGGTAGGTTCATCATGCAGGTAATGGCGGCGCTGGCTGAGATGGAACGTGGCCGTATCCGTGAGCGTACCAGTGAGGGACTAGCCCGTGCCAAAGCTGCCGGTGTGAAGCTGGGTCGTCCTGTAGCTGATGACGTCACGTCTCAGGTGCGCGAGCTGCGTGCCAAGGGTATGAGTCAATCTGAGGTTGCCGAGGCTTTGGGGCTGTCCCTGCGCACCGTGAAGCGCCATTGCGCCAAAGAGTCCGCCTGAGTCGTAGAGCGGGGCTGGAGTTTGAGGCCCAGACACCCGGGCATTCGACCGCATGTATCACTGGCTAGTCCGAGGCGCGCCGTCTAGCGGGTTATGTCTTGATCAAGCCTATATTGACCGTGGAAGGCCACCAGAGCGCGCAGACGCTGCGTCGTTCCACGGGGCAGCCCAATGCCGATCACCAGTCTTCACGGTTGCGGTATCCCACCTGACAGCGGCTGCCCTACTGGTCGAGGGCTGAGGTTCAGGGCAAGCGCCGGGATGGTTATGCGAGATGCGCTGCTAAGGCTTCGGGCAGTTAACTGTCTGCTTCGCTTGCGGCTTTCACATGAAACCCCAGGACAATGTGACGGGTACGGGTAAACGTGCCTCAGGTGCGCTCTCAGGGCCTCAAGGGTTCAACGCGGGTTTAGGCTTTGAATTGCATTATAGGACCGCTAGTAGCTTGGATTTGCTGAGTCTCACAGTGTTAGACAATTGAATCCCGCAGTTTTCGAATTCCAGAGCAGCCAGCGGCAAACGTGACCGGATTGCCAATTCTGGTCACAAAGTCTCACGGCGCTACAGCCCTTATAAACCGTGGCCTTCAGAGTCTCACAGTCTTTAAGTTGCAGTACAGGAGAATCCCCAAGTAGCAACAGTAGTGTAGTAGTGATGGTAGTTACAGTAGCACCCAGTATTGTCTATTAGGGAGAGTAGGTTAAGTCGTCTACAGTGGGAGATGTCGCGTAGTAGCCCCATATTCTCTAGTTGCTCAAGTAGTAATAGTTGCTCCTCCCTTCTTCTCCTTTATGGAGAGGGGAGAGCTAATAGACGCTACGAGGTATCCAACCCAGCAGGCCCCACACTGCGCATAGACAGCAATTGGGCAGAGCACTGACATCTGCGTCGCCGGAGAGCCTCAGACGCCCACAGCGATCCTCAGGGGCTTTCTCGTTTTGACCGGGAGTCTCAGAAAGTCTCACACCGATAGACCCGTTAATTAAGTTGCATTATAGAAGAGCGAGTCGAGTATTCGCCAAATGCGATTTGAGCAAACGGTCAAGCGCTTTTCCAGTTTCACAGGTCGATGCCCTAAATGAGAATTATTATTAGGTTCATCGGTCTGCGATCCCAATGGAATTGGTAGGACAATAAGAACAGTAGCAACAGTGGCAACAGTATCAATTCTCCTTTTCTCTTATGAGAAAAGACCCGCTAGGGAAAGTGACGGTAGTAACTAGTAGCTACCATTGGCGACCAATTCCTTAAGGGGCTAATGGTTTTCTTTCCTTCTATCTTAATTAACCAAACACTACAGCGAGGTACGGCTATGGCAACCCCAATTACAGGTGATATGGCATCCAGTGTTCCAATCAAACAGCAACAAGGTGTCACCTTACATAACATGCCACACGTAGACTTCAGGGCTATTTCAGATGCAAGCCACCCAATCAATCAGAGCAATCTTTCTGGTAAGCGATTAGGTGCTCTGGTACTAGCTGTCGATGAACGCTATATCGGCGAAGGTCGTATGAGCCTGCTCATTGCACATGGAAGCGCGCCAACAAATGGCTGGTCGCCTTTGTTCGCAGGTAGTGTAAGCGCTCCCCAGTGGAAGCCTGTTTACCCTGAAGGCGTCCCAGCATAAGAGGACGTTATGAACAGAAATATTCTATTAGGCACCAAAACAGTACAGTCCAAGCCACGAATTCCGGGACTTGCTGCCAATGCGGCCTCCGATAAGCAGCGGTTCGTGGGAGCACAAACAACCCGTGAAGATGAGTTGCGTAGAGATGCACTGATGTCACCCCTTCAGAAGCGTATGCAGGAAGCATTATTAAAGGCCGATGACAGCTACGGCTTTTAAGTTGCACTACAGATAGCCTGACGTCGAGTGTCCCATCTAAACCTGAATAGACCTGCATCTCTGGCATGCGTGCCATATGCAGCAGCGCCTTCCCTAGCGTTACCGCAAGTAAGTCATTGCCTATCCCCGTTCCTTTAGGGATCGGCCCGTTCATCGCGGGTATTGACGGCGGGTCTCTTGCGGCAATTCCCTGTTCTGAGTTTCTACAAGTAAGCCACTGGCCGCTCCGTCCCTCTGGGCTTGGTCTCCCTGTCATGCGGGGTTTGGCCGGTGGCTTTCTTGTAGCAATTCCAAACTAACTTACTTATGAGGTGAACATGACAATCAAGACCAACGTACTGCCTATTTCACTCCCGAATGATAAAGGTGAGCTGCACACCTTCGAAGCCAATGACGATGGCATGTACAACCTGACTGACATCTGGCGCACGCTTGAACTGCCCAAGTCAAAATTGCCCAGTCAATGGGATAACGAATCCAAGCGCTACTTATCTCAGAATGGAAATTTCCACTCTGCAAACTCTCAAAACAAGAACACTCTTGCAACAGAGCAGGGAACTATTGCCTATGCTATGTGGGTATCAACCGAGTTCTACATGCTCGTCGTTAACACCTTCATAGCTTTGCGAAATGACTCTATTGCATCGGCTGTTGTTTTGGCCAAGTTGAACGAGGAGCAACGTGGGCTGCTGCAAAGGAATGCCCGCTCCCTGTCCTTACTGGACCACATGTTCCGACGCCCCCGGCTGCGCTGGAAGGAGCTAGCGTTGCTCGCTGGCATTGAGCACCCGATTAAGTGCAAGGATGTTCTTCTCCGTCGTGGATACATCAAGGAAGAAACGGGAAAAAATGATGCCGGGAGAAGTATTACCCAAGTAGTACCAACCGCTTATGGGCAACGCCACGGCATTGTTCCAGTGTGGGCTGGGCTTATGGGTTGGCAGTTTGCATTCAACCATGTGGGTCGCGACTGGGTAATTAGGCACGCCGACACGATGAATGCTGTCTGCCGTCGAGATGCAAAGATCAAGCGAGAGCAGAACGCCGCTCGCCGTCGAACCGGTAAGAGAACCTGAGTTATGACGCAGCAGAGCGACTTCTACTACGCCAGACCCACCGCTAATGAGAGCGACGACGACCTGTATTCTCCTGCCTTTGATTCACAGTCCTGTGAAGACGGAAGCATCTTCAACACTCAAGCATACCACCGTGGGTACAACACCCGTTCAAACTTCACAGCGACTAGAGTGTTCCTAGTTACGACCCCGATACACAAATAACCCATCAGGCAGCCTAGTGCTGTCTTAATCCTACGCGTAGTTCCCACAATTGAACTGAGGATATGCGTACACAATTACACTGAGAGGCAATGACTAATATGACCACCGCTAATGCAACTACCCTGAACGACATAAGCACAATGAAAATTCCTACCCCTACTTCTCTGGTCGAAAAGTACGGCCGCAACAAGATCAAAGCAGCGCTTGTCGTGCAGTCTGTTACCAGCATCGTTGAGGAAGTCTCGGCAGAGTTCCGTACCTACCTGTCGCATCTGTTGCCGGGTCGCTCTGATCACGACAGCAAGATCCGTGAGATTGCCCTGTGCAAAGACTTGATCCGCCAGAACATCGAGAGTCTACGCGACACTGGCCGCTTGATCGGTGAACTGCCTGACAACCTGCCAGAAGCCAAGGACTTTACAAACGTCTTTGACTACCTGATGGCGCTGGTCGATTCGATCGACACTCAGGCACCTGATAACACCATGCTCAAGAACCTGTATGCGACACGCGGTTGGAAATACCCTGAGTTCCAGGAGTTCTTGGTTGAACGTGATGGCGCTGATCTGCCTGCGTTCCTCGGCCAGCTCGCTGGTTCCAAGGTTGGTAATGACTACAGCCGTGTAAGCAAGATGGCACCTCATCACTACAGTGAATGGCAGCGCACTGGCGAGGCCGTCTACAACCTGCTGTTCAACACTGGTTGCCGGAGTGCCGCGATGACCAAAGCCCTGCGCGCCAAGATTGAGGCGATTACCGGTCCTTACTACAGTCGCCGTAACTGCAATGAGCTGCTGCCGATGCTGGCTCAGAACCTCATTAGCATTGAAGACGCTGAAGTTCTGGTCGCTGCTGGATGGACTGAGGCACACAACGATCAGGTCTACGCAGCTCTGGGCGACTCCCGTATGTTCCGTGAAGGCAAGGGCACCCGTGTGTCTGCTGTCGAAGTGCAGGCCGTTGAGTTCAACCTGTCCCGCCTGAATGCCTGCATCACTGTTAAGGCCAACAGCGCCAAGGTAGAGGCTGCCCAGTCACAGCGGGAGGAACTGGATGCTCAGGCATTAGAAACACGCAGGGCTGAAGCAGCTGCAAGGCTGGCACTTCAGGACAAGATCAGGGCCGGTACTGTCACAGCCGCTGAGTTAGATGCAGCCGGTTACTGAATAGCCTTGTAGCAATTCCCGGTATCACAGTTAGGCCATCGAGCACGCTGTAGGTACTGGGGTAGGGGCCAGTAAGAAGTGTAGCACATCAACTCCCTGTTCCAGGCGGCATCTGTCTTTTGCTACATTCATTTGTTACGCCCCGGCACGCCCAGACAAAAGGTTAACGGATCGCCCCATGTTGCCGATCCGTT
The DNA here is from genome assembly GCF_979253365.1 of Pseudomonas sp. AC016. Classification (NCBI taxonomy): domain Bacteria; kingdom Pseudomonadati; phylum Pseudomonadota; class Gammaproteobacteria; order Pseudomonadales; family Pseudomonadaceae; genus Pseudomonas; species Pseudomonas sp. AC016. The sequence goes on along the minus strand of NZ_CEEDCC010000001.1, from coordinate 2,320,265 downwards.
CAGAATGTCAGTCGACAGGATAAATCATTTGATGAACAACTTCGAGAAATGCAGAGTACATCTCATCAAATACCGGCGAGACTTCAGAGGCGCCTTCTAAGATCCGCTCATGCTCGTCTATGAGTACGTTTAGTCCGCGAAGTGAAAAGCAGCTCTCAATATTAGTAATTGTTGATATTATATTGGGTGAATAACTAATATGTTCGATGAGGCGCCATTGAATACTGACTCCTTGTTCTTCAATCATTAGATAAACACCAGAGACCAAAGCGTTCTCAAAGCTGAGAAGGTCGCTGCCACAACCGCAGTGACACAATAGCGGGCGATATTCTTGGCCAAAAGTCTTGGTTTTTATAGTCTTTCTGAACAAGCTTTGATGTACGGAGAATGACACGTCCACCATGTTTTCAAAAATAGATAGCCCGTCAAAAATAATATATTCGACTCCATCCACCTCCAAGCTTTCAGAAAGAGACTCGCTTCCAGATGTTGAATAAAAGCCAATAAATTTCTGAGCTCCATGCTGTGTTAATCTGTCAAGGATTGAACACTCGTCTCCAGCATAAACCGGTCGCAGGGATCGGGAGAAATGCTTGCAACTAACTAAGTACGTTACATTATCTAATTGAGCGATCAGATCTTTTCCTTGATCCGGGCCCACTGATGGGTGCTCTAATACTGTGTACCCTTGACTGCTTAAGTAGTAGTTCGCGAAATATTCCCATTGGTGAGAACTAAGTTGGCTGAAGATGTTCATCAAAATTCCTCAGCTTGTAGGAAGAAGCCAGCATTGACAGATCGCATACGCTGCAATATTCTCGAAGTGAAGAGTCGTTTGTGGTTATGATACTCACTCAAATCAAGACTTGGATTATCAACTAGGTAGTTCTGGAGTTGAGCATTCCAGGAGTTGAACTGATCAGGGTGCAATATTTGATTGATTTCAAGCCAGCCGCACGAAGTGTTGTCTTCGCAAATTTTGAATATACAATCCTTGAATCCATATATGAAATACAGTTTGCCTTGCGCAAGATGGACAAAAGCAGCTGATCTGCCTATTGTATGAGGGCCTTCCAGTGTGTCCTTCTTACATCCACACATACAATGAAGTGGTTTATAGTCCGCTTTGGTCGATTTATTGAAGTAGTAATTCCAACTCCACTTCCAGTCAGGGTCTCTATCACCAAAGAATCGATCAATAAAGCAAGAGCTGGAATATGGCAGCAGTACTGATATTTGGACGCCGCTCACTAACACTGCGTGGCTGCTCAAAACCTTGATGCGCTCCTGCAGGCTGGTCGTAAAATCCCCGGAATAAAAACCAATAAATCCCTCTGCATCGGCACGTCGCATGCGCGAAACTAAATCTTTTTCAATACCAGTGCCAATGGGACCACTTTTAATGTTGTGCCTGAAACTTACGAGAAACCTTTTTCCCTCAATGCTGAATACATCAAAATCAGATACCCAATCACGATCCCATCCAGCCTGCTGAAGAAATTCCAGACCAAATTCACGCCATTTGTCATCAGACCAATACGCTATGCTTTGTAGATAATTCATCCCTGTGTCCCTTTCTTCATAGCCTACATAAAATTATGTCAGATGCTTCTGTCGTACTGCGTCCGGGCAGACGTTCATCGGCGTAATGCTAGCCTAGCCCCCGAATTTAGGAGTAGGGAGCTGAGCATGGGGCATGGCGTGCAATGCGCTTAGCGATGAATAATTGCTTACCTCGCCACCCTACCGAAGACTAACAGCTTGTTAGTGATTTCGGAATGACATCAGTTTCCAGGTTTGGCTTCCTCAGAGGTGGACCTGTCGCAGGGATCGTTGGGGGGAGCTAATCGAGTTGCTCCGGCATAACCCGCATGTCATCGCTGCATGGTTTAAACCAATCAAAGTGCTTTCAGGTTTTACAAGTCCTGTACCAACCAGTGTCACAAACCGTTAGCCAACGCCTGCTCACCTCGTTACGATGCAGCTACCTGACTCCTTGAAAATCTGTCACTGAAGGAAGCGGACGGCACGGGTTTCCCCCAGCAGCAACCCCTGATTCATCTCCGTCACCTCCCGCACGTAATCCCACAACACCGTAATCCGCTTCAGCTTCCTCAAATCCTCTCGGCAATACATCCAGAACTGCCGAACGATCTCTACTTCATCCTCCAGCACCGGCACCAGCCGCGGATCCTGTGACGCCAGAAAGCACGGCAGGATTGCCAGCGCGCGGCCTTGCAGGGCGGCGGTGTATTGGGCGATGACGCTGGTGCTGCGCAGTTGCGCCTGGGCGTTGGGCAGCAGGTTGCTGAGGTAGAGCAGTTCGGAGCTGAAGGCCAGGTCGTCGACGTAGCTGATGAACGGGTGCTGGCTCAGGTCTTCCTTGCGCTGGATCGGCGGGTGGTTGTCCAGATAGGCCTGCGTGGCGTACAGGCGCAGGCTGTAGTCGCAGAGTTTGCAGCACACGTATGGCCCGTGTTCGGGGCGTTCGAGGGCGATGACGATGTCGGCTTCGCGTTTGGACAGGCTGATGAAGTGCGGCAGCGGCAGGATGTCGACCGAGATGCTGGGGTAGGCGTCGAGGAAGTGGCTCAGTTGCGGCGTGATGAAGAAGCTGCCGAAGCCTTCGGTGCAGCCGATGCGGATGTGCCCGGACAGCGCCACGCTTGAGCCGGACACCTGTTCGCAGGCCATGTGCAGCGTGCTTTCGATGGACTCGGCGTAACCCAGCAGGCGCTGACCTTCGGCGGTCATGATGAAGCCGTTGTTGCGGGACTTTTCGAACAGCAGTGTGCCGAGCGAGTTTTCCAGCGAGGTGATGCGTCGCGACACGGTGGTGTAGTCCACCGCCAGACGTTTTGCGGCGCTGCTGACTTTGCGGGTGCGTGCCACTTCAAGGAAAAACTTCAAGTCATCCCAGTTCAACAGCCCCAGGGATGTGATGTTTTTTTGCATGTAGAGCCTGCTTTTATGTGCGTTCTTGTTAGAAGTTTGCACATCTATACTCCAAAGCACGCCCTCTGACCATCCAACAACAACGCTGTCAGGGAAACCGTGACGACTGGGCATCGAGTGCCCGGCAGGTCCGGTGTGCCTGAAGGGAGAACGGTTGAAATGAACGCCTCACTGAACAAGAACAATACGGCCGTAGCTCGCGTGAAACTGCTGATCGACGGCGAATGGGTCGACTCGCAAAGCAACGAGTGGCAGGACATCGTCAACCCGGCGACGCAAGAAGTGCTCGCACAAGTGCCGTTCGCCACAGCGACTGAAGTGAACGCAGCCGTTGCTGCCGCGCACAAGGCGTATCGCACCTGGCGGGAAACGCCGATCGGTGCCCGCATGCGCATCATGCTCAGGTTGCAGGCGCTGATCCGCGAGCACTCCAAACGTATCGCAGCAGTGCTCAGTGCCGAGCAGGGCAAGACCCTTGCCGATGCCGAGGGCGATATCTTTCGTGGCCTGGAAGTGGTCGAACATGCGTGCTCAATCGGTACGCTGCAGATGGGCGAATTTGCCGAAAACGTGGCCAGTGGCGTCGATACCTACACGCTGCGCCAGCCCATCGGTGTCTGTGCCGGGATCACGCCTTTCAACTTTCCCGCGATGATCCCGCTGTGGATGTTTCCGATGGCCATCGCCTGCGGCAACACCTTCGTGCTCAAGCCTTCCGAGCAGGATCCGCTGTCGACCATGCTGCTCGTCGAACTGGCGGTCGAGGCGGGTATTCCGGCCGGTGTGCTCAACGTGGTGCACGGCGGCAAGGAGGTCGTTGACGCGATCTGCACGCATCCGGACATCAAGGCCATTTCCTTCGTCGGCTCGACGGCCGTTGGCACCCATGTTTATGACCTCGCAGGTCGGCATGGCAAGCGCGTGCAGGCCATGATGGGCGCCAAGAACCACGCGGTGGTGCTCCCCGACGCCAACCGCGAGCAGACCCTCAATGCGCTGGTGGGCGCAGGTTTTGGTGCGGCCGGACAGCGTTGCATGGCGACCTCGGTGGTGGTGCTGGTCGGCGCCTCGAAACAGTGGCTGCCGGACCTCAAGGCGCTGGCGCAGAAGCTCAAGGTCAACGCAGGTCATGAGCCGGGCACCGACATCGGTCCCGTTATCTCCCGCCGTGCCCGGCAGCGCATCGTCGATCTGATTGAGAGCGGCGTACGTGAGGGCGCGACGCTGGAGCTGGACGGCCGGGACATTTCAGTACCGGGCTATGAGGGTGGCAACTTCGTCGGACCGACGCTTTTTTCCGGCGTCACCACCGACATGCAGATCTACACCCAGGAAATCTTCGGCCCAGTGCTGGTGGTGATCGAGGTGAATACCCTGGATGAAGCCATTACGCTGGTGAACGCCAATCCTTTCGGCAACGGCACCGGCCTGTTCACCCAGAGCGGTGCGGCGGCGCGCAAGTTTCAGAGCGAAATCAATGTCGGTCAGGTGGGCATCAACATCCCTATTCCGGTCCCTGTGCCGTTTTTCAGCTTCACCGGTTCACGGGGTTCCAAGCTGGGCGATCTGGGGCCGTACGGCAAACAGGTGGTGCAGTTCTACACTCAGACCAAGACCGTCACCAGCCGCTGGTTCGATGACGACAGCGTGAATGACGGCGTGAACACCACGATCAATCTGCGCTGAGCCCAAGCCGTTCCGCGAAGGAGAATAACAATGAACATCGCATTCATCGGTCTGGGCAACATGGGCGCACCCATGGCCCGCAATCTGATCAAGGCCGGGCACTCGCTGCAGCTGTTTGATCTGAACAAGGCCGTGCTGGCTGAATTCGCCGAACTGGGCGCGCAGATCAGCGATTCGCCCAGGCAGGCGGCCGAGGGCAGCGCACTGGTCATCACCATGCTGCCAGCAGCAGCCCATGTGCGCAGTGTGTACCTGAACGATGACGGGGTGCTGAAAGGCATCGCCCCCGGTACGCCTGCGGTTGATTGCAGCACCATCGATCCGCAGACCATCCGCGACATTGCCGCTGTCGCTGCGCAGCAAGGCGTGGTGCTCGGTGACGCGCCAGTTTCGGGCGGCACGGGTGGCGCGCAGGCGGGAACCCTGACGTTCATGGTCGGCGGTTCGTCCGAACACTTCGCAACGCTCAAACCAGTACTGGAACAGATGGGCCGAAACATCGTGCATTGCGGCGACGTCGGTACCGGTCAGATCGCCAAAATCTGCAACAACATGCTGCTGGCGATTTCGATGATCGGTGTGTCGGAGTCGATGGCACTGGGCAATGCGCTAGGCATCGATACACAGGTGCTGGCCAATATCATCAACACCTCGACCGGCCGTTGCTGGAGTTCAGAAGCCTACAACCCTTGGCCGGGCGTGGTCGACACCGCTCCGGCATCGCGAGGGTACACCGGCGGGTTCGGTGCCGAACTGATGCTCAAGGATCTGGGGCTGGCGACCGAGGCGGCGAGGTCGGTGCAGCAGCCGGTGATTCTCGGTGCGGTCGCGCATCAGCTGTATCAGTCCATGAGTTTGCGGGGCGAGGGCGGGAAAGACTTCTCGGCGATCATTGAGGGGTATCGCAGGAAGCCGTGAAGTATTGCCGCGCAATGCACGTCCTGGCGCCAAGACGTGCGTTTACGCGTTTGCACTAGGTAAACACGGCAGGACCCGCTACCTTGATCGGGTTCGACCACCGCAAGGATGCAGGTATGCCTTGGGGAGGTAGTGCAGCGCCATCGCCCTCCATGTGGGCAGTGGGTATCAAACGTCCCGGATTCAGGAAGAAGAGACTGCTCATGAAGTTCGAACCCCTCGCCAGATCGCTGATTGCGACGGCACTGATTGTTGCGTATTCCCCTACTTTCGCTGCTTCACAGGCACCGGTCGCCGCCGAAAACGGCATGGTCGTGACGGCCCAGCACCTGGCCACTCACGTCGGCGTCGATGTGCTCAAGGATGGCGGTAACGCCGTCGATGCTGCGGTTGCAGTCGGTTATGCGCTGGCGGTGGTGTATCCCGCAGCCGGTAACCTGGGCGGCGGCGGTTTCATGACCGTCCAGCTGGCCGATGGCCGCAAGACCTTTATCGACTTCCGCGAAAAGGCTCCGCTGGCCGCTACCGCCAACATGTACCTGGACAAGAATGGCAATGTCATTCCGGACCTGAGCGCCAAGGGCCATCTGGCCGTCGGCGTGCCCGGCACCGTGTCAGGCATGGAGCTGGCGCTGAGTAAATACGGCACACGCAAGCGCGAAGATGTGATTGCGCCGGCGATCAAACTGGCTGAAGACGGGTTCACCCTGCGCCAGGGCGACATCGACATGCTGCACACCGCGACCGACGTGTTCAAGGCGGACATGGCCGATTCCGGTTCCATTTTCCTCAACAAGGGCGAGCCGCTGCAGGTCGGCCAGAAACTGGTGCAGAAAGACCTGGCCAAGACCCTGCGCGAAGTCTCCGAGAAGGGCAGCGATGGTTTCTACAAAGGCTGGGTCGCCAAGGCGCTGGTCGACTCCAGTCAGGCGGGCAAGGGCATCATCACCCAGGCCGACCTCGATCATTACAAGACCCGTGAACTGGCGCCCATCGAATGCGACTACCGCGGCTATCACGTGGTGTCGGCACCGCCACCGAGCTCCGGCGGCGTGGTCATCTGTCAGATCCTGAACATTCTGCAAGGCTACCCGATGAAGGAGCTGGGCTTCCGCTCGGCGCAGGGCACGCACTACCAGATCGAAGCCATGCGCCACGCTTACGTGGATCGCAACAGCTATCTGGGCGACCCGGACTTCGTCAAGAATCCAATCGAGCACCTGCTGGACCCTGCCTACGCCGATAAACTGCGTGCCGCCATCGATCCGAACAAGGCCGGTGATTCGAACAAGATCAAGCCGGGCGTCGCGCCGCATGAAGGCAGCAACACCACGCACTACTCGATTGTCGACAAGTGGGGCAACGCGGTCTCGGTGACCTACACCCTGAACAACTGGTTCGGTGCAGGCGTCATGGCCAGCAAGACCGGTGTCATCCTCAACGACGAGATGGACGACTTCACCGTCAAACCGGGCGTGCCGAACATGTACGGTCTGGTGCAGGGCGAAGCCAATGCCATCGCGCCGGGCAAGACGCCGCTGTCGTCGATGAGCCCAACCATCGTCACCAAGGATGGCAAGACCGTGATGGTCGTCGGCACGCCAGGCGGCAGCCGTATCATCACTGCAACGCTGCTGACCATGCTCAACGTGATCGACTACGGCATGAATATTCAGGAAGCGGTCGATGCGCCACGTTTCCACCAGCAATGGCAGCCGGATACGACCAACCTGGACACCTTCGCGGTCAGCCCGGATACGTTGAAGATCCTCGAAAGCTGGGGCCACAAGTTTGCAGGTCCACAGCCGATGAACCACGTGGCAGCGATTCTGGTGGGCGCTCCGTCGCTGGACGGCAAACCGGTCGGCAACAACCGCTTCTACGGCGCCAATGACCCGCGTCGTAATACGGGGTTGTCGTTGGGGTATTGATCCCGGAAGTATCGCGGCAAGCTGGTGGCTGTGTCTGTACACCTGACACACCGCTTGCTTCCCGCAATCACCGGGCCGTGGGAGGCGGCTTGCCGGCGATGCAGTCGGTGCGGTAGGTCAGGAAAATCGCGTCATCGTTCATCGCGGGCAAGCCGCCTCCCACAGTCCCGCGTTTGCCGCGCGACAGCGCCAGGGTGAATACTTGGTGGCGCCTCCCACAGGATCCGCGTATCTCTGGTGATCAACCACGCACCCACCGCTGACGGCTCCAGCCGCTCAGCGCATCCACGGCAAACACCAGTACCAGCATCGCGAGGATGACGGTGCTGGCCTGTGCTTCCTGGAACAGGCTGAGGCTGACATAGAGCATCTGTCCCAGGCCGCCCGCGCCGACGAAACCCAGAATGCTTGCCATGCGAATGTTGTTCTCCCAGCGATACAGGGTGTACGCGAGCAGTTGCGGCCAGAGGTTGGGCAGCGTGCCGTAGCAGAACGCTTGCCATGCGCTGCCGCCCTGCAGACGAATCGCGGCGGCGGGTTCAGGTGCGGTGTTTTCCAGTGCTTCGGCGAACAAGCGACCCAGCACGCCTGTGGTGTGCAATGCCAACGCCAGCGTGCCCGCGTTGGGTCCAAGCCCTGCGGCCAGGACCATCAGCACGGCCCACACCAGTTCGGGAATGGCCCGCAACGCATTGAGCAGCAGACGGCTCAGGCTGCGCAGCGGCCAGCCCAGGCGACCGGCAGCGGGCATGGCCAGCAATAATCCGCCGATCACCGACAGCAGTGTGCCGAGCGCCGACATCGCCAGGGTTTCCAAGGCGCCCTTGCCGATAGCCTGCAAGTGACCGGCGCTCAGGTCCGGGCTCATGAAGCGCAAGGCGTATCGGCCCATCTGCGTCAGGCTTTCAGGGCTGCTCAGGCCGAACAGGTCCATGCCCAGATAAACGAACGAGCCGATCACTGCCGCAATGATCGCGATCAACAACAGCCAGTTGCCAGCCCGCCTCATGTGAACCTCCCGCGCAGCAGGCGGCTCAACTGATCCGCCAGCAGCACCAGCACCAGAAAGGTCAGCAGCATGCTCGCCACTTCGGCACCGGCGAACATGCGCATCGACAGATCGATCTGTTGGCCCAGTCCGCCTGCGCCGACGAAGCCCATCACCACCGATGCGCGGACCGCGCATTCCCAGCGATAGACCGTGTACGACGTCAGTTCGGCGGCGGCATTGGGCAGGATGCCGTACACCAGCGCGGTCAATCGTCCGCTGCCCGCCTGCATCAGGGCATGGGCCGGGCGTTGATCAACGGACTCGAAGATCTCGGCGTAAACCTTGCCCAGCATGCCCGCGTAGGTAATGGCGATGGCCAGCACACCCGCTGTCGGACCCAGCCCGACGGCGCGCACGAACAGCAGCGCCCAGACAATTTCCGGCACGCTGCGCAGGAAAATCAACAGACCGCGCGCAGGCCAGCGCAGGCATTGACCGAGCCAGCCGGGCCGTCCTGCACGTGAGGCGGCCGACAAGGACAGCGCCGAGCTCGCCAGCAGGCTTGCCGGTATGGCCAGCAGCAGTGCCAGAGCCATGCCCGCCGTGGCAATCGCCAGTGTCTGCAGGGTGGCGTCGATCAGCAGCGAGAGAAACTCAGGGTCATGGGCGGGCGGCCAGAAGCCGGCGACAAAGCTGCCCATGGTTCGGGCATTTTCCGCCTTAAGTAAAACGCTGGGATCGAGCTCAGCCAGACGAATGCCCGGCCAGAGCAGCGCGACAGCCAGCAGCGCCAATAGCAAGCGCGGTACGGCGGCCGGGTCGCGTCGATCACGACTCAGCATCGCGGCGTCCAGGGCGCGGAGGCAGGTGTTTCGGTGCTGGGCGCAGTGCTCAGTTGTTCGTTGGCGTACAGCGTCTCGAGGTGTTCCCGGCTGACGTCGCTGGCGTTCAGGTCGAAATGAATCTGCCCGTCCCGTACACCGATGATGCGCGGAAAATGCGCCAGGGCCAGCTCAACGGCATGCAGACTGGCGACCAGCGTCACGCCGTGTTCGATGGCGTGCTGACACAGCAACGCCAGAGTGTGGTCCGCCAGACGCGGGTCCATCGCCGAGACCGGCTCGTCCGCCAGCATCACTTCCGGGGCCTGATACAGGGCGCGGGCGATGCCGACCCGTTGCAGTTGCCCGCCGGACAGTTGCTGACAACGCACGAACAGCTTGTCCGCCAGGTCCAGACGCGCCAGCACGTTGCGCGCGCCCGGCACGTCGAGTGGGTGCAGCAGGTTCAGCAAGGACTTGCCCAGGCCCCACTCACCAAGCTTGCCAGCCAGCACGGCTGTCACCACGCGCTGACGCGGCGGCAGAGGCGGGGCCTGATGGATCAGCGCAATACGACGGCGCAGTTGCTGGCGCTGCCGACTGGAAAGCTGCCAGGGACTGGTCCCCAGAATTTCCAGTTGCCCCGCGCTGGGCGGCAGGGCGCTGGCCAGCAGGTTGAGCAGCGTGGTCTTGCCCGCCCCGGACGGACCGATGATCGCCACCCGCTCGCCCTGCGCGATGCTCAGTTCCAGGCCCCGCAGCGCGAGCGTACCGTTGCTGTGGCGCAGGTCTATCCCGGACAGGCGCAGCGTCATTTCAGCAGGTCGGCAGCGCGGGCAGCCTCTTCGATACCCTTGTAGTTTTCCGGCCTGGTCTCGATGAAGCGGCTGGCCGCCTGCAGATCAAGAATCGCTTTCTGTTCCGGGTTGGCGGGGTCCAGGTCCAGGAAGGCCTGTTTGATCTTCGCCGCCAGACCCTTGTCCAGCGTGCCGCGCACGGTCCAGTTGTAATCGAAGTAGGTCGGCGTGGTGGCGAAGACGCGCACCTTGCCGGTGTCAACCTTGCCGTTGGCGACCAGTTTGTCCCACACGCTGGCATTCAGCACGCCCGCATCGACCTTGCCCGCCTGAACCCAGGCGGCCGTGGCGTCATGCGCGCCGGAGTAGGCGACGCGGCTGAAGAAGGTTTCCGGCTTGATGTTTTCCTTGAGCATGAAATAACGCGGCATCAGGCTGCCGGACGTGGACGACACGGAGCCGAAGGCGAAGGTCTTGCCTTTCAGATCCGCCAGGCTTTTCACGTTCGGATCGGAGGTGATGAATTTGCTGGTGAACTGGGCGTCCTGCTCACGCTGTACCAAGGGCACGGCATTGCCGGTCTTGAGGTTGACCTGCACGAAGGTGAAGCCCCCCAGCCAGGCCATGTCCAGACGGTCGGTGGCCAGCGCTTCGACCACCGCCGGGTAGTCGGCAACCGGAACGAACTCGACCTTCATGCCCAGTCGCTGCTCCAGATAGGCACCCAGCGGCTTGAACTTGCGCAGCAGTTCGGTCGGTGCTTCGTCGGGAATCGCCGACACGCGCAGCACATCGGCGGCGTGGCTGGTCAGTGCGGTAAAGGACAGGGCAAGGCCGGCGGCGAGCGCCAGGGTACGCTTGAGCATGAAAGTTCTCCGGTTCAATAGCGGAAAAAACGACAAGGCAAAGCGACTCTGGGCAAGCAGGCACGCTTCGATGGATTCGGTACTGGAGCGCGGGATTATAAGAGGCGCGGCGAGAAAGGCCAGTTCGGCAGCGCATCGTGTTGATGGCATGACCGAACGGCGACGCCGTTTGCGCTGAAACCGCAACAGACCCTAGACTCCGCAGCCTGTTTCCCCGTTACCGAGAGTGTCGCGATGAGTGAGCCAATCCGCCTGACCCAGTACAGTCACGGAGCTGGGTGTGGCTGCAAGATTTCCCCCAAGGTGCTGGACGTGATCCTGGCCGGCAGCGGCGCGCAGAACCTGGACCCCAACCTGTGGGTCGGTAACGCCTCGCGTGACGATGCCGCTGTCTATGCGCTGGACGATGAGCGAGGTGTGGTCTCGACGACCGACTTCTTCATGCCCATCGTCGACGATCCGTTCGATTTCGGCCGCATCGCGGCAACCAATGCAATCAGCGACATCTATGCGATGGGCGGCGATCCGCTGATGGCCATCGCCATTCTCGGCTGGCCGGTCAACGTGCTGCCGCCTGAAGTGGCCCGCGAAGTGATTCGTGGCGGCCGTGCGGTCTGTGATGCAGCTGGTATTCCGCTGGCGGGCGGACACTCCATCGACGCGCCCGAGCCGATTTTCGGCCTGGCGGTGACCGGTGTTGTGCAGAAAAAACACATGAAACGCAACGATACCGCGCTGGCAGGCTGCACGCTGTACCTGACCAAGCCGTTGGGTATCGGCATTCTGACCACCGCCGAGAAGAAGGCGAAACTGCGCGAGCAGGACGTCGGTCTGGCGCGTGACTGGATGTGTACCCTGAACAAGCCCGGCAGCCGTTTCGGCAAGCTGGGTGGCGTGATGGCGATGACTGACGTCACCGGTTTCGGTCTGTTGGGGCATCTGGTCGAAATGGCCGATGGCGCCGGGCTGACGGCGCGTCTGGATTACGCCGCCGTGCCACGTCTGCCGGGTGTCGAGCATTACATCGCCGAAGGCTGCGTGCCGGGCGGTACGTTGCGCAACTTCGAAAGTTATGGCGACAAGATCGCATCGCTCAGTGACGCCCAGCGCGATCTGTTGTGCGATCCGCAGACCAGCGGTGGTTTGCTGGTGGCGGTCAGTCCTGAAGGCCAGGCCGAGTTTCTGGCAGTGGCTGCCGAGCTGGGCCTGCAACTGAACCCGATCGGCACACTGCTCGAACGACAGACCCACGCCGTCGAGGTGTTCTGATGGCCGACAACAGCAGTGATTACCGCGCTCTGTTTCTCAACGATGTGCCGATGATGGATGCCCGGGCGCCGGTGGAGTTCTCCAAGGGTGCGTTTCCGGGCGTGATCAACCTGCCGCTGATGACTGACATCGAACGGCAGAAGGTCGGCACCTGCTACAAGCAACATGGGCAGGAAGCGGCGATCAGGCTGGGCCACCAACTGGTCTGCGGGCCGGTCAAGGATGAGCGCGTCGAGGCCTGGCTGGCATTCGCCAAAGCCAACCCGCATGGCTACCTGTACTGCTTCCGTGGCGGTCTGCGTTCACAGACTGTACAGCGCTGGCTGCAGGAGGCTGGCATCGATTATCCGCGCATCATTGGCGGTTACAAGGCGATGCGGACCTTCCTGCTCGACACCCTGCACGATGCGGTGACCGAGTGTGATTTCGTGGTGCTCGGCGGTATGACGGGTACGGGCAAGACCGAGGTGGTTACCCAGCTTGCCAATAGCCTTGATCTGGAAGGCATCGCCAACCACCGAGGTTCCAGCTTCGGTAAACGGGCGACCGGCCAGCCGGCGCAGATCGATTTCGAAAACCGTCTGGCCATCGACCTGCTCAAGAAACGCGATGCCGGCATCGAGCAGTTCGTGCTTGAAGACGAAAGTCGCCTGGTGGGCAGTTGCAACGTGCCGCTGGAACTGCACCAGACCATGCAGGACTGCTCGATGGTCTGGCTGGAAGACAGTTTCGAAAACCGGGTCGAGCGCATTCTTCGCGATTACGTGACTGACCTGTGCGCCGAGTTCATTAGCCTGCATGGGGAGGAAACCGGTTTCGACCTGTTCGCCGAGCGCCTGCTGCAAAGCCTGAAGAATATCCACAAGCGTCTTGGCGGCGAGCGCTTGCAGCGACTGCAAGCCATCATGCAAGACGCACTCGATGAACAGCGATACAGCGGCAAGGTCGATCTGCACCGTGGCTGGATCGAAGGCCTGCTCGGCGAATACTACGACCCGATGTACGCCTACCAGCGCGAGCACAAGGCTTCACGTATCGAGTTCGCCGGGACTCAGAGCGAAGTGGTCGCGTACCTGCGTGAGCGCAAGGCAAAAGCGCTGTCGTGATCGTGGCCATTCCCCGGCGCGTCCGCTGCTGATGTGACGCGCAGCGTCACGGGCTGCATGCCCACGCGATGGGCACGATCGGCGTCCTTGAGATCACTGATCGTTCCTACGCTCTGCGTGGTAACGCCTCTCGGGACGCTCCGCGTCCGCTGTGATCAGTGTTACTGCTTCAACGCATCCAGCAGCGCCCTGGCGTAGCCGGGCAGGGCGTTGAAGTCGGCTGCGCAGAGCAGCAATTTGCGGTCGGCCCAGGGATCGCTCAATCGCACTGCGGCAAAGCGCAGTGGGCGGGTCGTGCGGTCCACTGCTGCCTGCGGCACGATGCCCAGTCCGGCGCCGTGGGCGACCATGCGCAACACGCCATCAAACCCTTCGGCGCGGACCCTGATGCGCATGCGCTGGCCCATGTGCAACGCCTGTTCTTCAATATGAATGCCCAGCGCGCTGTTGACCGACAGGCCGACAAATTCTTCGTCCAGTGCCTGCGCGAAGCTGACACGCGTCAGCTCGCTCAACGGATGATCAAGCGGCATGACCAGTGTCAGCGGATCGTCACGAAAGGGCAGGGTTTGCAGGTCGCTGGCATCTACAGCGTCGGACACGATCCCGATGTCTGCCGTCCCGTGACGCAACGCATGCAGGATGCGCAGGCTGGTCTGTTCCTGAAGGTCAACGTCGATGTTGGGATGCGCCACCAGAAAATCCGCCAATCGTTCCGGCAGGTGCTCGCTCAGCGTCGAGGTGTTGCACAGCAGCCGGACCTGACCTTTGAAACCCTTGGCGTAATCAGCGAGATCGAACTGCATGCGCTCGATCTGTTGCAGGATCACCCGTGCATGCTGGGCCAGAGCCTTGCCCGCAGGCGTTGGTGTCACGCCCCGTCGGCCTCGTTCAAGCAGTGGCGCCTGCAACGACGCTTCCATCGCCCGAACGCGCGCGCTGGCCGATGGCAGTGACAGATGACTGCGTGTTGCGGCGGCAGTGATGCTGCCGGTCTCGATCACGTGCTGAAAAAGGCGCAGGTCGGTGAGGTCGAAGTGCATGTAAAGACGGTCCTTGGCTGATCAGCCTCTGTCCGTGCCAGAGGCTGGCTCAGTATATGCCAGATTTTCAGTACGCTCTGGAACGTCCAGAATCGCGTCATGAATACACTCTTCGATACGTATCAAGCGCTCGGCATCGGTCTGATTGCGTTGGTGTTCGGCACCTTCCTGCTGGCGGGCACCGTCAAAGGCGTGATTGGCCTCGGCCTGCCGACGGTGGCCATGGGCTTGTTGGGGCTGGCTATGCTTCCGGCGCAGGCTGCCGCCTTGCTGATCATCCCCTCCATCGTGACCAACTTCTGGCAACTGGCGACAGGCGGGCACCTAGGCCTGTTGATCCGTCGTCTCTGGCCGATGCTGGCGATGGTCTTCGTCGGTACTTTGGCAGGCTCGTTCTGGCTGGGCATGAACGGCGATCATTCAATGACGCGTGCGTTGGGCGGGGCGCTGCTGCTGTATGCGCTGAGTGGGTTGTTCCTGCCGACGCTCAAGGTAGCCCCGCACACCGAGCGCTGGCTGGGCCCGGTATGCGGCCTGCTCACCGGCATCATCACCTCGATGACAGGCGTGTTCGTGATTCCTGCCGTGCCGTATCTGCAGGCTCTGGGCCTTGAGCGTCATCAACTGGTGCAGGCGCTGGGACTCTCGTTCACGGTTTCGACGCTGGCGCTGGCCATCGGTCTGTCCTCGACCGGCGCGCTCGGCGGCAGCGAGCTGGGTGCTTCATTGCTGGCGCTGCTCCCGGCCCTACTCGGCATGCTGTTCGGTCAATGGTTGCGAGAGCGGATCAGCGCCGTGATGTTCAAGCGCACTTTCTTTATCGGGATGGCGCTACTGGGGCTGCACTTGCTGGTGAAGGGCTGAGCAGGTCGATGAGGCGAATGTCGAAGTCGCTGACCAGGTATTCAAAACGCTTTTCAGCAAACGCTTTCATGTGCGGCTGCGCGGAGTGAACGTCCAGATCCTCTTTCGACGCCCAGACCTCAAAGAAGATGAACAGCGCCGGATCCTGCTGATCGCGCAGCATGTGGTATTCGATGCAGCCCGGCTCGCTGCGGCTCTGCGCAACGTAGGAGTTGAATAGCGCTTCGAACTCCGCTGACTTTTCAGGGCGGGTGTGGGCATGAAGGATGAAGCCGTATTGCTCGCTCATCTGGGTATTCCTCTGCTGAAAGTGACCGTATTCTAAGTCAACAATGTTGTGTTGATTCGTGACGCGGGAGCAAAAGTAATTTGCCCATCATTGTCTTATTCACAGACCACTTCGCCTTTATTCTTGCTGCCATCGATTAATGACTGGCCCCAGCCGAACCATAAGGCAGGGCCGAGTATCCAGAGGTCTGGCATGAAAAAAGTATTGTTTCTCAACGGCGGCAAACAGTTTGCTCACTCCGACGGCCGCTACAACGCAACCCTGCACGAAGCCGGAGTGGCGTTCATGGACCGCGCCGGTTACGACGTGAAGGAAACCTTCATCGACGGTGGCTATGACGTGGCTGAAGAAGTGCAGAAGTTTCTGTGGGCCGACGTCATCGTTTGGCAAATGCCGGGTTGGTGGATGGGCGCGCCGTGGACCGTGAAGAAGTACATCGACGAAGTCTTCACCGAAGGGCACGGCAGCCTGTACGCCAACGACGGCCGCACCCGTTCCGATGCCTCGCAGAAATACGGCAGCGGCGGTTTGCTGCACGATAAGCAGTACATGATCTCCGCGACCTGGAATGCACCGCAGCAAGCGTTCGATGATGCTTCGGATTTCTTTGAGGCCAAAGGCGTCGATGCCGTGTACTTCCCGTTTCACAAGGCCAACCAGTTCCTCGGCATGACCGGCCTGCCGACCTTTCTGGCGGTGGATGTGATGAAAATGCCGAACATCGAGGGTGATGTGAAACGGTATGAAGCGCATCTGGCCAAAGTGTTTGGCGTTTGAGGTGATCGTCCCTGCATTCTGCGTTAGACGCAGGTCTTGCGGCACCACCGGATTGTGGGAGGCGGCTTGCCGACGATGAACGATGACGCGATGTTCCTGACATGCCGCGTCGACTGCATCGCCGACAAGCCGCCTCCCAAGGTCCAGTGTTTGCTGCAAGAC
Organism: Pseudomonas sp. AC016; assembly: GCF_979253365.1. Taxonomy (NCBI): domain Bacteria; kingdom Pseudomonadati; phylum Pseudomonadota; class Gammaproteobacteria; order Pseudomonadales; family Pseudomonadaceae; genus Pseudomonas; species Pseudomonas sp. AC016. The sequence continues at coordinate 2,303,790 of NZ_CEEDCC010000001.1, read as the reverse complement.
AGCGCTGTGTCAGAGACACAGTGGCATCTCCCGCGGTATCTGTATTTACTCAGTCCCTGCCGTTTAAGTCTTGATGCGCAGGCACTCCGAGCGTGGGAACGATCAGCACAACTCACGTCTTTGCTTGAAACACGGCTAATATCCCCGGACTCTTGAGCAGGGGACAACAGTGAAAGCCAGGTCCGATGAATTGCAGGTGTTCGTTTCGGTGATCGAAAGCGGCTCCATTTCAGCCGCGGCCGAAAAGATGGGGCAGACGCCGTCCGGGATCAGCCGTACCTTGTCGCGGCTCGAGGCCAAGCTTGAGACCACGCTGATCAACCGCACTACGCGGCGCATGGACCTGACCGAAGAGGGCAAGTTCTTCCTGGCCCGTGCGCGGCTCATTCTCGAGCAGATGGAAAGTCTGGAAGAGCATCTCATGTCTTCACGGCAGACACCGGCCGGACGCCTGCGCGTCAACGCCGCGTCGCCGTTCATGCTGCATTCGGTGGTGCCACATGTGGCGGAGTTCCGGCAGCGTTATCCGGATATCCAGCTGGAGCTGGACAGCGATGACTGGTTCATCGACCTGCTGGAGCAGAACACCGATATCGCCATCCGCATTGGCGCACTGCCGGATTCGACCCTGCATGCCCGCGCGCTGGGCAGTTGCCTGCTGAACATCGTCGCCAGCCCGGCATATCTTGAGCGCCATGGCACGCCGCAAACCGTCGAAGCGTTGTCGCAGCACACGCTGGTGGGATTCAATCAGGTGGAAGTGCTCAACCGTTGGCCGTTGCGACATGCCGGGGGAGATCGCTATCCGATCAAACCTGCGGTTGTGGCATCCAGTGGTGACACCTTGCGTCATCTGGCGCTGGAAGGGGTGGGGATTGCCTGTCTGTCCGACTTCATGACCCACGAAGACCTGCGGGACGGAAGGCTGGTCGGCATTCTGCAGGACGCCAACAGCGGTTATCGCCAGCCGATCAACGCGGTCTACTACCGCAACTCGCAGCTGGCGCTGAGGATTCAGTGTTTTCTGGATTTCATGCAGGAAAAGTTGAAAGACTACGCGCAGTGATCGCGGCTTGTATAACGAGCGTAAGCATCCCGCAGCGACGTAAAAGTAATCACCGCCTGTCGCGCAACCACTCCACCATCCCCAGCCCGGCAGCCCGCCCGCTGGCGAAACAGGCGGTCAACAGGTAGCCGCCGGTCGGTGCTTCCCAGTCGATCATTTCGCCCGCGCAGAACACGCCGGGCAATTGCCTGAGCATCAAACGTTCGTCCATGGCTTCGAAAGTGATGCCACCGGCCGTGCTGATGGCTTCGTCTATAGGCCGTGGCCTGATCAGTTGCAACGGCAGTGCCTTGATCGCCTGGCTCAACAGCACCGGGTCATTGAAGGCCTCGCGTGGCGCCAGTTCCCGCAGCAATGAGGCCTTGGCGCCGTCGATACCCAACTGGCTGTGCAAGTGTCTGGACATCGAGCGCGAGCCGCGAGGTTTGCTCAGGGCCTTATGTACGTCGCTCTGAGTCTTGCCTGGCAGCAGGTCGATCTGCACGCTGGCCGAGCCGCTGAGGTTGATCTGCTCCCGGATCTGCGCCGACAGCGCATACACCAGACTGCCTTCCACGCCCGTTTCGGTCAGCACGCACTCGCCCAGCCGCAGCGGCTGCCCCTGCAAGCCCATGGCGATGTTCTTCAACGGCGCACCGGCGAACTTGCCGCGCAATAACTCGCTCCAGGCCGTGACCTCAAAGCCGCAATTGGCGGCCTGTAGCGGCGCGACGTTTACCTGCTGCGACTCAAGCCAGGGCACCCAGGCGCCGTCGGAGCCCAGTCGCGCCCAACTGGCGCCTCCCAGCGCCAACAGCGTCGCGTCAGGTTCGAGCGTCAACTCGCCTTCAGGATGGGCGATGCGCAGGCGACCGTCGGCGTTCCAGCCCAGCCAGCGATGCCGCGTGTGGATCATGACGCCCGCGTCTCGCAGGCGTTTCAGCCAGGCGCGCAGCAGAGGTGCGGCTTTCATGTCCGTCGGAAATACCCGCCCCGAGCTGCCGATAAAGGTGTCGACACCCAGATCATGAATCCACGCGCACAAGGCATCCGCATCGAACTGCCTGAGCAAAGGCGCGACCATCGGTGAACGTTCGAAGTAGCGGGACAGAAAATCCGGGTAGGGCTCGGAGTGGGTGATATTCATGCCGCCGACCCCGGCCAGCAGAAACTTGCGCCCCACCGACGGCATGCTGTCATACAGGTCGACCCGAAATCCGGCCTGGCTCAACACTTCGGCTGCCATCAGGCCCGCAGGTCCGCCTCCGATGATGGCGACGGATTGAGGTTCGGAGGCAGTGGAGTCGGTCATGATCAGCTGAATATCAATAGCGGGAAAGAGCGGCATTCTACCCGAGATTTGCCGCTCGGCCTGTCACAGGCCCAGATCCTGCCAGACCCGTTGCGCGCTGTGATGCAGGATGCCGTGCCGCCGGGCCAGCGCCTGCCGGTCCTTGCTGTAACCGCCACCGATCACGCCCATGACCGGAATGTCGCGACCCAGACAATGACGCAGCACGGCCTCATCGCGATCGGCCAGACCCTGATCCGTAAGCTTCAGATAACCCAGCGCGTCATCCTTGTGGACGTCCACGCCCGCGTCATACAGCACCAGATCCGGCTTGTAGATCGGTAGCAGGTAGTTGAGCAGGTCATCGACGACTTTCAGGTAATCGCTGTCGCCCATGCCCATCGGTAGCGGGATATCCCAGTCGCTCTGGGCCTTGCGGGCCGGGAAGTTCTTTTCGCAGTGCAGCGAGACGGTGATGGCGTCTTCGGTGTCCGCCAGAATGCGCGCCGTGCCATCGCCCTGATGCACATCGCAGTCGAAGATCAGCACCTTGTCCACGCGGCCGCTCTGCAGCAGGTACTGACTGATCACCGCCAGGTCGTTGAAGATGCAGAAACCGGCCGGATAATCATAGTGCGCATGGTGGGTGCCACCCGCCAGATGGCAAGCCAGACCGTGGTCGAGCGCCTGTTCGGCCGTCAGCAGCGAGCCGCCCACGGCACGGATGGTGCGCCGCGCCAGTGCTTCGCTCCAGGGCAGGCCGAGACGGCGCTGGTCCTCGCGTGACAGGTCGCCACTCAGGTAACGGCTGATGTAAGAGGGATCATGTGCCAGGGCCAGAATATCGGCCGGGCACAGCCCTGGGCGTAATAATTGAACGTCGCGGGTCAGGCCGCTGTCGATCAAGTGATCGCGCAACAGACGAAACTTGTCCATGGGAAACCGATGGTCAGCCGGAAACTCCGGGCTGTAGTCGTCGTGATAGATCAGCGGCAGGGACATTTTGCGTCCGGTCAAAGGTCGAAGCCCGATAGTGCCAGTTATGCGCCGTGTCGCACAGTTGGCTGCAACTTCAACAGACTACACTTGCGCCCGAAGATGACGGTTACAGGGGAGATCGATGGAACCGATACTCAAGCTGGACAGCGCCCGATTGCTGATGCGGCAGTGGCGCGATGACGATTTGCCTGCGTTTGCCGCCATGTGCGCCGATCCGCAGGTGATGCGGTATTTCCCCGAGCCCCTCAGCCGCCTCGAAAGCGCCGCCATGATCGGGCGGATGCGCGGGCATTTTGCCGAGCTGGGTTTTGGTCTGTGGGCGCTTGAGCGCAAGGACAACGGCGCATTCATCGGCTTTACCGGCCTGGGCGTCGTGGGGTTCGACGCGCACTTCACGCCCGCCGTCGAGATCGGCTGGCGTCTGGCACGCGAGCACTGGGGGCTGGGTTTTGCCAGCGAAGCGGCCTGGACGGTGCTGGGCTGCGGCTTCGAGCGGCTGAAACTTGATGAGATCGTGTCGTTTACCGCTGTGAGCAATGAGCCGTCGCAAAAGGTGATGCAGGCTATCGGGATGCTTCACGATCCGTCCGACGACTTCGATCATCCCAACCTGCCGGACGGACACCCGCTCAAGCCGCACATGCTTTATCGCATCAATCGCGAACAGTGGCTCAATACCCTGAAACCCTGACTGAGCCCGCCGCCTTATTTCTGTATCATTTCACTTTAATGGTGCAGGCCTTGCGGGCCTGCCGCGAACACACCGTCCGCCGCTGCCAGGCGAGTGCGGATACGTTTTGTGCGAGGAATGAACATGAGCCAAGTGCTGGATGATCTGGTTGAGCTGCTGACGCTGGAACCTATTGAAGAAAACCTGTTTCGCGGTCGTAGCCAGGATCTGGGCTTTCGCCAGCTGTTCGGCGGTCAGGTGCTGGGGCAATCGCTGTCTGCCGCCAGCCAGACGGTCGAGGAGGACCGCCACGTTCATTCACTGCACGGCTATTTCCTGCGTCCTGGCGATGCCGGGCTGCCTGTGGTCTATCAAGTGGACCGCGTGCGTGACGGCGGCAGTTTCAGCACCCGTCGCGTCACGGCGATCCAGAAGGGCAAGCCGATATTCACCTGCAGCGCGTCGTTCCAGTACGACGAAGAGGGTTTCGAGCATCAGGCCTCGATGCCGCAGATCGTCGGGCCGGAAAACCTGCCTTCCGAACTTGAACTGATGCAACAGCGTGCGCACCTGATTCCTGAAGCGGTTCATGACAAGTTTCTGCGCCCCAAACCGATCGAGTTTCGTCCGGTGACTGCCGAGGACCCCTACAACCCGCAACCCGGCGAGCCAGTGAAGTATGTGTGGTTCAGGGCAGATGGCACCCTCAATGACGCGCCTGCGCTGCACAAGTACATGCTGGCCTACGCCTCGGACTTCAACCTGCTGACAACCTCGCTGAAACCGCACGCCAAGACTGTCTGGCAGCGTGACATGCAAGTGGCCAGCCTCGATCACTCATTGTGGTTTCACAACGACCTGCGTGCCGACGACTGGCTTCTTTACGCCATGGACAGCCCGTGGGCTGGCAACTCTCGCGGCTTTTCGCGTGGCAGTATCTTCAACCGCGCCGGGCAACTGGTTGCTTCGGTCAGTCAGGAAGGGCTGATCCGCCATCGAAAGGATTGGGCATGACACTGCATGACATTAGGCACTGGGTGTTCGACATGGACGGCACACTGACCGTCCCTGTGCACGACTTCCCGGCCATCAAGCGCGAGCTGGGTATCCCGCAAGACGCCGATATTCTCGGCCACCTCGCTGCATTGCCTGCGGCTGAATCCGCTGCCAAGCACGCCTGGTTGCTGGAGCACGAGCGTGAACTGGCCCTGGGTTCGCTACCGGCCGATGGCGCCGTCGATCTGGTTCGTGAGCTGGCGGCACGTGGTTATCGCCTGGGCATCCTGACCCGCAACGCCCGCGAGCTGGCGCACATCACACTGGAAGCCATCGGTCTTGCTGACTGCTTTGCGGTAGACGACGTACTGGGACGCGACGAAGCGACGCCCAAGCCCCATCCGGCCGGTCTGCTGAAACTGGCCAGTGCCTGGGAGGTGGAGCCGAAAAGGATGGTGATGATCGGCGATTACCGTCACGACCTGGATTGTGGACGGGCAGCAGGCGCGAAGACCATTCTGGTTAACCTGCCGGAGAATCCATGGCCCGAGCTGGCGGACTGGCATGCCGTGGACTGCGTGGCATTGCGCGGGATGTTGAACTGACAGACGGCCTCATCGTCCGCGCAAAACACATGCGTTTATCTGAATGAATGCAGAACCCGAGGGAGGCGGCTTGCCGGCGATTCGGTTTCTCAGGCGACCCTTGAGTGCCTGAACTGACGCCATCGCCGGTAAGCCGCTTCTTATCAGACACTCTGTAATTTACTGATGTGCACGCACGCTTGCTTCTGCCCGAAGGGCGTAGGAGCTCTCGGAGGTTACGACGGCAGCGATGGGCTGCGCAGCGGCCCTTAGGTTGCATCTGACGTACCGCGCGTGCAGGTTTTGCTGCCGGTTCCCGGCAGATCGCGGGCAAGCGCGCTCCTACAGTCCGGTATTTGCCGCGCGACAGCGCTACGTCGAAGACGTGGTGGCGCCTCCCAACGTTTTAATGGCGTCCACTCCTGGTCTGCTACCCATCAAAACGGCTTGAACAGCACCGCCTGGCCTTCAGGTGAGGTAAAGATCCCGTCGCCGTTATGGCCAACCTTGGGCACGACCACCAGACGCTGATTCAGGCCTTCAGGATGACGCTTCTGCAGGTAGCTGAAATAGTTCTGGCCACGGATCAGGCGATAGGCGCCCTGGGCTTCAGCTGCACAGGTCTTGTCCAGTGCCGGATGGTTGCGATCGGTGTCCAGTTCGCCCAGCAGGTAGGTGACGTCACGCTTCACGTAGCCCTTTTCGATGTCTGCCGGTTTTTCCTTGCCGGAATAGAACGGCATTTTGTTGAGGCCGTATTTCCAGTCATTGAAGTTGGGGCAAGCCTGCGCCGTCACGGGCTCAGGACGCTCGGCATCGAAATAGGCATAGGACGACGGGTTGGCGATCACGTAGCGCAGCTTCACGCCTTCGCGGGTCAGCAGGGCGTCTTCCTTGCCGCCGATCATTGCGTAGCGCTGCACCACCTGTGCGCCACCCGAGTGCCCGGCAATCACGATTTCCTTGAGGTTGGGAAACAGCTTGCTGTCGCTCAGGCGCTTGAGGATGTGGTCCAGCACCAGAAAGGAGCTGATGGGCTTGGGATCGCTGGCCGTCGCGCCTTCCATCCAGCTGTTCTGGCGCCAGCGCAGGATGTTGTCGGACAGGTGATGGGCAACGATGTCTTTCTCATCCAGAAACTGCGGCGCGATCAACAGCGTCTTGCTGCGTTCCTTGGACTGGTTGGCGGCCCGTTCGATGCTGCGCAGGTAGGTCTGGGCGTTGCGCAGGCGACCGTGCAGCACGATCACCACACGCTCGATTTTCGGTTTCGGATGCACCCATTCCTGGCTGAGCCCCAGCGTCGCCTCGGCGCCGTTGATGGCCAGACGGTCCGGGCTGATGGATTTAACCGCTTGATCCTCGGCATGAGCCCCGAGGCTCACGAAGGCAGTGCTTAACAACAGGACCAGAAGCGGTTTAATCATGTGCTTAGAGACTCTTGGCGGCGAAAGTATCGCATTGGGTGATTTGGCCTTGCGCAAAGCCGGTCTTGAACCAGCGTACTCGCTGGGCCGAAGTTCCGTGGGTAAAGGAGTCCGGTACGACGCGACCACTGCTTTGCTGCTGAAGACGATCATCGCCGATGGCGTTGGCTGCATTCAGCGCTTCTTCAATATCACCCGGCTCAAGCCAGTTCAAACGATTTTGTGCGTTATAGGCCCAAACACCTGCGAAACAGTCAGCCTGAAGCTCCTGACGGACCAATAAACCGGTGCTGCCTTCCATGCGCTGTCCCGACTTGCGGGCGGCATCGACCTTGGCGGAAATGCCGAGCTGGGTCTGTACGTGGTGGCCGACTTCGTGAGCGATCACGTAAGCCTGGGCAAAGTCACCCGCTGCGGAGAAGCGTTGCGACATCTCACGGAAGAAGTCCAGATCCAGATAGACCTGCTGGTCGGCGGGGCAGTAGAAAGGACCGGTTGCAGAGGTCGCAAAGCCGCAGGCCGAGTTTACCTGGCCGCTGAACAGCACCAGCGTCGGGTCCTTGTACTGACGACCGTTCTGGGCGAAGACTGCGCGCCAGGTGTCTTCGGTGTCGCCCAGAATGCTGCGCACGAACTCGGCCTGCTGATCATTGGCCGGTGGTGCCTGACGTGTCTGCGTGTTGGCCGGAGCGCTTTGCTCGGTCATCTGGCCGGTGAGTTGCCCCAGAATCTGCATCGGGTCCTGACCGGTCAGCAACCCGATGGCGACCACGATCACGATACCGCCCAGGCTCAGTCCCTTGCCACCGATGCGCATGCCTCTGCCACCGCCGCCGCTACTTTCACCACGTGCATCGACCACGTTGTCGCTGCGTCGGCCTTTTTTCCAGAGCATGTCGGATCCCTCTTCTTATCGTGCAATGAGTGTCGCTGGTGAAACCAATACGCGCCAACCTGTTCCATGCCAAGTGAAACACGGGCGGCGCAATGCGTGATGCGAGGTATAGAGGGTGGGGGAGACCGATTGGTTCTAAGAAGCGGCGCCGCGATACCGGTTTTCTGAATCCGGGCGGCGCTGCTCTGGGGCTCAGTGTGCTTTTGCGAGCGTGCTGTCTGACACTTCTGTAGGGGTGGCGTCGGCGAAGCGGTCCACCTGCCGCAGCGTTTTGAAGCCGGTCATCCAGGCGCCAACGACGCCCAGCGTGCAGACACCGCCCATGATCGCGGCTGGAATCGCACCGATCAGCGAGGCGCTGGTGCCTGCGCGGAATTCGCCCAGTTCGTTGGAGGAACCGATAAACAGCATGTTCACCGCGTTGACCCGGCCACGCATGTTGTCCGGTGTCGAAAACTGCACCAGCGCCGAGCGGATATATACGCTGACCATGTCCGCAGCTCCGGCGATCAGGAGCGCCAGGCACGACAGCCAGAATAACGTGGAGAGGGCGAACACAAGATTCGCCACTCCGAACAACCCGACGGCCATGAACATGGTCATGCCCACGTTGCGATCCAGTGGACGCATGCTCAGGTAGATGCCGGTCGCCAGTTCACCCAGGCTCATTGAGGCGCGCAGCATGCCCAGTCCTTGCGGACCCAGATTGAGCACTTCGTGGGCATAGATCGGCAGCAGCGCCACCACGCCGCCCAGCAGCACGGCGAACAGGTCCAGGGAGATGGTGCCCAGGATGATCGGCCGCGAGCGGATGAAGGCGATCCCGGCTGTGAAACGACCCCAGGCGCTGTCGCTCAGGTCTACCAATTTGCCTGCGTACGGCGTCGCGACACGTGCCAGCAGCAGGATCCCGGCGATGAACGCGGCCACACACACCGAATAGGTCAGCTCAGCACCGCCCAGCCAGTACAGGTAGCCGCCAATCAGCGGACCGCCGACGGTCGAGCAGCGCATGATCACGCTGTTGGTGGCAATCGCCGAGGCGAGTTGTTCACGGGGTACGATCTGCGGCAACAGGCTCTGCAGAGCAGGACCGGTGAATGCGCGGGCGCAGCCGTAAAGCATCAGCGCGCCGTAGATCAGCCGCAGGTCCTGCAGGTTCATGGCCGAAAAGACCAGCAGAATGAGGCCGCAGACCGCCTGAACGCCCCAACTGATCATCAGGATGACCTTGCGGTTGTAGCGATCAATCAGATCGCCTGCGGGCATCAGCAACAGCAGCATGGGAATGAACTGCGCCAGGCCGACATAGGCCAGCGCCATCGGCTCGCGGGTCATGTCATAGACCTGCCAGGCAACCACCACGGCTTGAATCTGCATGGCGAAGACCGCCATCAGGCGCGACAGGATGAAACTGATGAAGCCGGGCTGGCTGGACAGTTTGACGGATGTTGAAGCGGCGGGGGATTCAGAGCTCAAGACAGACTTCCATCGAAGCAGTGTGATCGCGTTACGGGTTATACCTCAGCTTATAGATAGGATGCTAACGAAAAAATCGATGGGTCTTATTCGGATGAGTGTTTGCTGTTGATGTGACGCGGAGCGTCACGGGATGCATGCCCACGCGGAGCGATGGGCACGATCAGTGGTGAGGCTGACTTGTGTATAACGACGAGCGCAGAGCGTAGGAACGATCATCATCGTATTCCTCCAAGAGGACTTGTGTATTACGCCGAGCGCGGAGCATGGGCACGATCGGCGTACTTGAAATCACCGCTCGTTCCCACGCTCCTGCGTGGTAACGCCTCTCAGGACGCTCCGCGTCCGCTGTTGGGGCGACGCGGAGTGTCAGCGCCTGACCAGCAACACACCCGATTCCATGTGGTGGGTATACGGAAACTGGTCAAACAGTGCACAGCGCTCGACCCGGTGGGTGTCGTTCAGCTGGGCGATGTTGGCGGCCAGGGTTTCCGGGTTGCAGGAGATGTACAGAATGCGCTCGAAGCGGCGGGTCAGCTCGCAGGTGTCTGCGTCCATGCCGGCGCGTGGCGGATCGACGAACACGCTGCCGAACTCGTAGCTCTTGAGGTCCACACCCTGCAGTCGACGGAACGGGCGAACCTCGTTCAATGCCTGGGTCAGCTCTTCCGCCGACAGGCGTACTAGCGTGACGTTGTCGACCGCGTTGTCTTCCAGATTGCTCAGCGCAGCGTTGACCGAGGTCTTGCTGATTTCGGTCGCCAGTACCTTGCGCACCCGAGTGGCCAGCGGCAGGGTGAAGTTGCCGTTGCCGCAATACAGCTCCAGCAGATCGTCACTGCGCTCGCCCAGTACGTCATACGCCCAGTCGAGCATCTTCTGGTTCACGGTGCCGTTGGGCTGGGTGAACGCGCCTTCCGGCTGGCGATAACTGAAGTTACGCCCGGCAACGTCGAGCTTCTCGGTCACGTAGTCATGCCCGATGACCAGACGCTGGCCCTTGGAGCGACCAATCAGGCTGACGTTAAGGTCGGCTGCCAGTTGCTCGGCTTCGGCCTGCCAGACCTCGTCCAGCGGGCGGTGATAACACAGGGTGATCATCGCGTCGCCCGCCAGGGTGGTCAGGAAGTCTACCTGGAACAGCTTGTGGTTCAGGTTCGGGCTGGCTTCCCAGCGCTCGCGCAGCACTGGCATCAACGCGTTGATACGCTCGCTGGCAATCGGCAGACCGTCGAGCAGGATCGGCGTTCTGTTGTCGCCCGGTGCGAACATCGCGTAGTAACGCTTCTGGTCTTCGCGCCACAGGCGGAACTCGGCGCGCAGGCGGTAATGCTCGCGCGGCGATTCGAATACCTGAGGTTCAGGCGCGTCGAAAGGTGCCAGCAGTTCGCGCAGGCGTACGGTCTTTTCTGCAAGCTGACGTTCGTAGCTTGCGGGGTCGAAAGGAACACTCATGCGTTGAACCAGCCCAACTTGATCACGAACAGGATCGACAGGATCACCAGAGCGGCATTCAGCTCGCGCCCGCGACCCGACAGCAGCTTGATCGCCGTCCAGGAAATGAAACCAAAGGCAATGCCATTGGCGATGGAATAGGTGAACGGCATCGCCAGTGTGGTAATCACCACAGGCGCGGCGACGGTGATGTCGTCCCAGTCGATTTCGGCCATGCCTGAGGCCATCAGCACCGCAACGAACAGCAGGGCAGGTGCGGTCGCATAGATCGGCACGCTGCTGGCCAGTGGCGCGAAGAACAACGCCAGCAGGAACAGCACGGCCACCACAATGGCCGTCAGGCCGGTACGGCCGCCGGCGCTCACACCGGCCGCGGATTCGATGTAGCTGGTGGTGGTCGAGGTGCCGAGCAACGAACCGGCCATTGCCGCCGTACTGTCAGCGATCAGTGCGCGGCCCATTTTCGGCATGTGACCGTCCTTGCCCATCAGTCCGGCGCGCTTGGCCACGCCGATCAGGGTGCCGGAGTTGTCGAAGATGTCCACGAACAGGAAGGCGAAGATGATGCTGACCAGACCGACGTCCAGTGCGCCCATGATGTCCAGTTGCATAAAGGTCGGCGCCAGCGATGGCGGCATCGATACGACTCCGCCAAATTCACTGAAGCCCAACGCAATCGAAGCAATGGTGGCCGCCAGAATGCCGATCAGCACTGCGCCTTTGACCTTGAGCTTGTCCAGTGCAACGATCAGAAAGAAGCCCAGCGTCGCCAGAATCGGTGCGGGCTGCTTGAGATCGCCCATGGTGAGCATGGTGACCGGGTGGCTGGCCACGATACCGGCGTTCTGCAGGGCAATCAGCGCCAGAAAAAGGCCGATACCGGCCGCAATGGCCGAACGCAGGGGCAAGGGGATGCTGTTGATGATCCACTCGCGGATGCGGAAGATCGACAACAGAAAGAACATCACCGCCGACAGGAATACCGCACCCAGTGCCACCTGCCAGGTATGGCCCATGTGCAGGACCACGGTGTAGGTAAAGAAGGCGTTCAGGCCCATGCCCGGTGCCAGTGCAATCGGGTAGTTGGCGATCAGGCCCATCACGGCCGAGCCGATGGCGGCGGCCAGACAGGTCGCAACGAACACAGCGCCCTTGTCCATGCCGGTTGCGCCGAGGATGCTCGGGTTGACGAACAGGATGTAAGCCATCGCCAGGAACGTCGTGACGCCCGCGAGGATCTCAGTCCTCACATTGGTGTTATGTGCCTTGAGTTGAAACAGCCTTTCCAGCATGTCTGGCTCCCCGTGACGCGGCCTGCGTCGTGAATGATTCAACTCCAACAGCAAAGCACAGGCTGCCCGGGCAGCCCGCGAAATGATGCGGGTCGGAAAAAGCCGCGCATCATACCAGCAGCCAAACACGATGGGTGCGCGTGGATGACGGCTTTTGGATGATCTGCACGCCTGTCTATCGCTGCCGAGAAACCCTGAACGTTGCAAATCATGCGAAGTCGTACCCCCTAAGACGCATAAAAATGCGCTGAATGAGTACCTACCGTGAGGTTTCCATGAATGCTACGAACCCGATTCCCAAGGATGTCGCAGGTCATGCGATCTCGCTGACCCTCAATGGGCAACTGCGTCAACTCGATGTACAGCCCTGGACCACCTTGCTTGACCTGTTGCGCGATCGGCTCGATCTGGTCGGCACCAAGAAAGGTTGCGACCACGGTCAATGCGGTGCTTGTACCGTACTGCGCGACGGCAAGCGGATCAATGCCTGCCTGACGCTGGCGATCATGTGCGATGGCGCCGAACTGACCACCATCGAAGGCCTGGCGGATGGCGACACGCTGCATCCGATGCAGCAGGCATTCATCAAGCACGATGCTTTCCAGTGCGGCTACTGCACGCCGGGGCAGATCTGCTCGGCCGTAGGCCTTGCCAATGAGGGGCGCGCCAGCACTCGCGCCGAAATTCAGGAACTGATGAGCGGTAACCTGTGCCGTTGCGGCGCCTACAGCAACATTCTCGCCGCCGTGGAAGAAGCCTTGCCGCAGTTTCACGACGCGACTCAGACTCAGACTCAAGAGCAGAAGGTGAGCGCATGAATCCGTTCACCTACAGCAAGCCGGCCGATATCCGTGCCGCCATCGACCTGAGCGGCCCGGCCACACGCTTCATCGCGGGCGGTACAAACCTGCTCGACCTGATGAAAGAGAATGTCGCCCGCCCCGAGCACCTGATCGACATCAACGATCTGCCGCTCAAGGACGTCACTGAAACCGCTTCGGGCGGCTTGATGATCGGCGCGCTGGTCAGCAATGCCGATCTTGCCTGGCATCCTCTGGTCGAACAGCGGTATCCGCTGTTGAGCCAGGCGCTGCTGGCCGGTGCATCGCCGCAGCTGCGCAACATGGCCAGCACCGGTGGCAATCTGTTGCAGCGCACGCGCTGCTATTACTTCTACGACACCGGCGTGCCGTGCAACAAGCGCGAGCCGGGCAGTGGTTGTCCTGCAAAAGACGGTCTCAATCGTATTCACGCAATTTTCGGCGCTAGCGATGACTGCGTCGCGACGCATCCGTCCGACATGTGCGTGGCCATGGCTGCGCTGGAAGCGGTGGTGCATGTAGAAGGCCGTGCCGGTCGCCGCGCCATCGAGTTTGCGGATTTCCATCGTCTGCCGGGCGATGCGCCGCAGCGTGACAACCAACTGGCTGACGACGAACTGATTACCGCCATCGAGCTGCCCGCTCCGCGTTTCACGGGTCACAGCACCTACCTGAAGGTCCGTGACCGTGCTTCTTACGCGTTTGCGCTGGTGTCGGTCGCGGCGGCGCTGGAACTGGACGGCGATGTGGTGAGCGATGCACGTCTGGCGCTTGGCGGTGTGGCCCACAGACCGTGGCGCGACAAGCAGATCGAGCGTTTGCTGATCGGCAAACCCGCCACCCGCGAATCCTTTGCTGCTGCCGCAGACGCCATGCTGGCTGACGCGCAGCCGCTCGAGCACAACGCGTTCAAAGTCAAGCTGGCGCGCCGGGCGATCATCCGCGCCCTGAGCGACGCGGCACTGGGAGGTACTGCCCAATGAATGTTCCTTTTTCCCCGATGGGCAAGCCCGTGGACCGAGTCGACGGCAAACTGAAAGTCACCGGCGGCGCACGGTATGCCGGTGAATACCCGGAAGACGGACTGCTGTTCGGCAGCGTCGTTTCCAGCACCATCGCCAATGGCCGTGTGCTGAAGATCGATACCTCCGACGCCTTGAAGGTGCCGGGTGTGGTTGCGATTCTGGACCACACCAACCGTCCTTCGCTGGCCAGCTATGACGAGAACTACGAGGACGCGGACTCGGCAGACGGTTCTCCGTTTCGGCCTCTTTATAACGACAACGTGCTGTACAGCGGCCAGCCGCTGGCGCTGGTCGTCGCCGAGTCGCTGGAAATGGCCCGGCACGCAGGCTCGCTGATTCGCATCGAATACGAGCAGCAGGCACACCAGACCGACCTGCAGGCCGACCTGGAGCAGGCTCACGACGTGTCGTCCAGCCTGCCCAAGCCACGTGGCAACTTCGAGGCGGAACTGGCCAGCTCGGCACTGAGTGTCGACGTGACCTACAACACGCCGAATGAATACCACAACCCGATGGAGCCGCATGCGTCCACGGTTCTGTATCAGGCCGACGGCAGTCTGCAGATCCACGACAAGACCCAGGGCACGCAGAACTGTCAGGATTATCTGCACAAGGTCTTCGGCCTGGAGAAAGACAAGATCCGCGTGCTGGCCGCCTTTGTCGGCGGTGCGTTCGGCTCCGGTCTGCGTCCGCAGTATCAACTGCCTCTGGCGGTGATGGCGGCCCTGCACCTCAAGCGTTCGGTGCGAGTGACGCTGACGCGTCAGCAGATGTTCACCTTTGGCTATCGTCCACGCACCGTGCAACGCCTGCGCCTTGGCGCTGCTGCCAACGGGCGTTTGCTTGCCGTCGGTCACGAAGCCATCGGCCAGACGTCACGCTTCGAGGACTTCACCGAGCACGTCGTGGAATGGAGCGGCATGCTCTATCAATGCGACAACGTGCAGTTGACCTACAAGCTGGTGCCGTTGGACGTCTACACGCCCTTGGACATGCGTGCGCCGGGTGCCGCGTTGGGCCTGATCGGCCTGGAATGCGCGATGGATGAACTGGCGTGTGCGCTGGCCATCGATCCTGTACGCCTGCGTCTGACCAATTTCGCAGATCGCAATGGCAACGAGGACAAGCCGTATTCCAGCAAAGAGCTGCGTGAATGTTATGCACAGGGCGCCGAGCGCTTTGGCTGGGAGCGTCGCAACCCTGAACCCCGTAGCATGCGCCAAGGCAGCCAACTGGTGGGCTGGGGCATGGCCGGTGGTGTGTGGGAAGCGATGCAGATGAAAGCCAGCGCCAAGGCGCGTCTCGGCTCGGACGGCAAACTGGTGGTCAGCAGCGCAACCACCGACATCGGCACCGGTACTTACACGGTCATGACCCAGATCGCGGCTGAAACCCTGGGGTTGGCGGTGGAAGACGTCACCTTCCTGCTGGGCGACTCTTCACTGCCGACTGCGCCGCTGCAAGGTGGCTCGTTCACCGTATCGTCAGTCGGCACAGCGGTCCAGCAGGCGTGTCAGGCCTTGCAGCGTCAGTTGCTTGAAGTGGCGAAGGGCATGTACCCGCAACACGCCTCGGCCACGCCGGATCAGGTGCGCTTTGAGTCGGGCAGCCTGCATCTGGGCGATCAGGTTGTGTCGATTGCTGAACTGGCGGCTGCTCAGGCAAGCGGTGTGATCGAAGTTCAGGTTGACGCCGAACCGGACAAGAAACGTGAAGCCTATGCGGCGGCCACGCATTCGGCGGTGTTCGTCGAAGTGCTGGTAGATGAGGACCTGGGCACTATCAAGGTCAATCGTGTGGTCAGCGCCATTGCGGCGGGACGCGTGGTCAATCCCAAGATGGCACGCAGTCAGATCCTCGGTGGCGTGGTCTGGGGCATGGGCATGGCCTTGCAGGAAGAGGCCATGGTCGATCACGGTCTGGGACGGCCGATGAACCACAGCCTGGCCGAATACCATATTCCGGTGAATGCGGACATTGGCGACATTGACGTGCTGTTCGTTGAGGAACACGACGAAATCGTCAATGCGCTGGGTTCCAAGGGCGTGGGCGAAATCGGCATCGTCGGTGTTCCGGCAGCGATTGCCAATGCCATCTACCACGCCACCGGCAAACGCATCCGTGAGTTCCCGATCACGCTGGACAAGCTGTTGTAGCCCATCAGGAACGCCGCTCGAAACGCTCCGCGCGCGCTGTTGAATGTGACGCGGAGCATGGGCACGATCGGTGTGCTCAAGGCCTGTGATCGTTCCCACGCTCTGCGTGGTAACGCCTCTCGGGACGCTCCGCGTCCGCTGTTGAGGTGACGCGGAGCGTCATTCCTGCCAGGTGAGTCATCCCGCCACGCGACAAAAGACCACACGGCTCAAGTGGCTGAATGGGACTACTCTTTACCTGTCGGTTGACCCGTGTCATTGCGCAATGACCGCTGATGTGAGCCAACCCGCCAATCCCTGCGTACGTCATCAGAACAAATAGAAAGATAAGCACTCCATAAACGTGGGGGCAGTCACTGTTGGTTTGCTGCCAACAGCCGGTTTCACCTGAGAGAGGAACACTTATGTTCGGTTTAGAGGCTATCGATCTCGCCCGAATTCAGTTCGCATTCACGATTTCGTTTCACATCCTGTTTCCTGCCATCACCATCGGTCTGGCAAGTTACCTGGCTGTGCTCGAAGGCCTGTGGCTGAAGACCCGCGAAGATGTGTATCGAGACCTTTACCACTTCTGGTCCAAGATCTTTGCCGTCAACTTCGGCATGGGGGTGGTTTCCGGTCTGGTCATGTCCTATCAGTTCGGCACCAACTGGAGCCGCTTCTCGGACTTCGCAGGCGCGGTCACAGGGCCGTTGCTGACGTACGAAGTGTTGACCGCGTTCTTCCTTGAAGCCGGCTTCCTCGGTGTGATGCTGTTCGGCTGGAACCGCGTCGGGCGCAAACTGCACTTTTTCTCCACCGTGATGGTCGCCATCGGCACTCTGATTTCCACGTTCTGGATTCTGTCGTCCAACAGCTGGATGCAGACGCCGCAGGGTTTCGAAATCATCGACGGTCGCGTGATTCCGACCGACTGGTTCGCGGTGGTCTTCAACCCATCCTTTCCCTATCGCCTGACGCACATGGCGATTGCCGCCTTCGTCGCGACGGCATTCTTTGTAGGCTCGTCGGCTGCCTGGCACCTGTTGCGTGGTCGTGATACGCCAGCGGTGCGCAAGATGCTTTCGATGGCGATGTGGATGGCGCTGATCGTTGCACCGATCCAGGCCGTCGTGGGCGACTTCCACGGTCTGAATACGCTCAAGCATCAGCCAGCCAAGATTGCCGCCATTGAAGGTCACTGGGAAAACATTGGTGACGAACCGACCCCGCTGATCCTGTTCGGCATTCCCGATATGAAGGAAGAACGCACCAAGTACGCAGTGGAAATTCCGTACCTGGGCAGCCTGATCCTGACCCACAGCCTGGACAAGCAGGTCCCGGCGCTGAAGGAATTCAAACCTGAAGACCGGCCGAATTCGACCATCGTGTTCTGGTCGTTCCGGGTCATGGTTGCGCTGGGCATGCTGATGATCCTGACTGGCCTGTGGAGCCTGTGGCTGCGCAAGCGTGGCACGCTTTATCAGTCTCGTCCGTTCCTGTACCTGGCCTTGTGGATGGGACCGTCGGGTCTGGTAGCTATCCTCGCAGGCTGGTTCACCACCGAAATCGGCCGCCAGCCGTGGGTCGTCTACGGCCTGATGCGCACCGCCGATGCTTCGTCCAACCACAGCTTCGCGCAGATGAGCATCACTCTGGTGCTGTTCGTGGTGGTCTACTTTGTACTGTTCGGCGCAGGTCTGGGCTACATGATGCGTCTGGTGCGCAAAGGCCCCAAAGCGTACGTCGAGCATGTACCACAAGGTGGTCCCGGTCAGAAACGTACACCGGCCCGTCCGCTCTCCGCCGCCGTTGAAGGCGCTGAAGATGGCGACAACGTTGACGCGCTCGGCAAGGGGAATTAAGCCATGGGTATCGATCTTCCGCTGATCTGGGCCGTCATCATCATTTTCGGCATCATGATGTACGTCGTGATGGACGGCTTTGACCTGGGTATCGGGATTCTCTTCCCGTTCATGAAAGACAGTTCCGACCGCGACGTGATGATGAATACCGTTGCGCCGGTCTGGGACGGTAACGAAACCTGGCTGGTACTGGGGGGCGCCGCGCTGTTCGGCGCGTTCCCGCTGGCTTATTCGGTGGTGTTGTCGGCGCTGTATCTGCCACTGATCTTCATGCTGATGGGCCTGATCTTCCGCGGCGTGGCATTCGAGTTCCGCTTCAAGGCGACCGACGAGAAACGTCACCTGTGGGACAAGGCTTTCATCGGCGGTTCTCTGGCCGCGACGTTCTTTCAGGGCGTGGCACTGGGCGCGTTCATCGAGGGCATTCCGGTAGCGAATCGTCAGTTCGCAGGCGGCTCACTCGACTGGCTGGCACCGTTCCCGATGTTCTGCGGTCTGGCGCTGATCGTGGCTTATGCACTGCTGGGCTGCACCTGGCTGATCATGAAGACCGAAGGGCCGTTGCAGAAAGCGATGCATGATCTGGCACGTCCTCTGGCGGTGGCTGTGCTGGTGGTGATGGGCGTGGTCAGCCTGTGGACGCCACTGGCCCACGCCGACATCGCGCATCGCTGGTTCAGCATGCCGAATCTGGTCTGGTTCATGCCCGTGCCGATTCTGGTGCTGGTGACCATGTACGGGCTGTTCAAGGCCGTGGCCCGCAACGCGCATTACACGCCGTTCCTGCTGACCCTGCTGCTGATCTTCCTGGGCTACAGCGGGTTGGGCATCAGCCTGTGGCCGAACATCATTCCGCCGTCCGTTTCGATCTGGGAAGCTGCCGCGCCGCCGCAAAGCCAGGGCTTCATGCTGGTCGGCACGCTGTTCATCATCCCGTTCATCCTCGGATACACCTTCTGGAGCTACTACGTGTTCCGCGGCAAAGTCACTGCTGAAGACGGTTATCACTAGTCCGAACAGAGGAGATTGATCATGTCTGGCAAGAACTCCATGCACGACCCGGATCCGGCGCTGAGCAAGCCGCTCTGGCAACGACTGGCCTGGCTGGTCGGCATCTGGGCGGGCAGTGTGACTGCGCTGTTTATCGTCGCCAGCCTGATGCGGATGTTCATGAGCGCTGCGGGCCTGACGACGCACTGATCGTCACTGAAAGCATTCCCACACCGTGTCCACGGACACGTTTTACAAACCCTCCGGTTTCGGAGGGTTTTTTTTGGCTGCGAAAAAGTGGGGCGTTACTTGCGGGCTTTCAGAATCACGAACTTGGGCGTTGCCGCGACCTGCTCGACGCCCCGGAACAGGCGGGACAGCTTGGTGTGATAGCCCAGATGGCGATTGCCGACGATGTACAGCGCGCCGCCTGTGACAAGTGCGGCGCGGGCCTGCTGGAACATGCGCCAGGCCAGAAAGTCGCCGACCACCTGTTGCTGGTGGAAGGGCGGGTTGCACAGCACCACATCCAGTGAGTCCGGTTCCTGTCCCGCCAGCCCGTCGGCCGCTCGGATAACCACCTCCCGGTCGCCCAGACTGGCCTGCCAGTTTTCGGCAGCGGACTGCACGGCCATGTACGACTCGTCGACCAGCGTGTAATGCGCCTGCGGGTTCTCCAGTGCACTGGCAATCGCCAGCACGCCGTTGCCGCAGCCCAGATCGGCAACGCGCGCCGAACCGAGGTTCTTCGGCAGATAAGGCAGGAATGCGCGTGTGCCGATATCCAGACCTTCCCGACAAAACACGTTGGCATGGTTGAGCAGTTCGATGGCTGGCTCGTCGAGCCTGTAGCGCGTAGGGTAGGGCGACGTCCGGATTTCCCTGATCTCTGGGGTGGCGAACAGCAGGCGGGCTTTCTTGACGGCGAGCGAGGCCTGCACCGGCCCTACGTATTCTTCAAGCAGGTCACCGGCCGAGCGCGGCAAGTGTTTGATCATTGCCGCCGCTATCACCCGTGCGCCGGGTGCCAGTTGGCCTTGCAGACGGATGAGTTGCTCTTCGAGCAGCGCCAATGTCTTGGGCACGCGAATCAGTACCCAGTCGAAAGGGCCGGTCAATGGCTCGCTGGCAGGAACCAGCGGCACGCTGTCGTAGCCCATGCCGTTGCGGGTCAGGTTCTTCTCGAGGCCCTGGGCGGCGAGAAAGGAGTCGGTGCTGCTGACCACAGTCGCGTGAGCGGCAAGGCTGGCCGCCAGAGCGCCAAAGCTGTCATTAAGGACCAGGACACGGCTTTGCAGGGTCAGCCCGATTTCCGCCACGTGGTTGAGCAGGTACTCGTCAGCGGCATCGAATGCTTGAAGCGGCTCATCTTGCTGTTCGGGCTGGCGAATAAGATCAAGCTGAGCGAAAGGGCTGATGAGCAAGGGCATTGGCAGGAAAACTCTGTGCAGGCGTGCGTGTGTCACGTAAGCCCGTCCATTGACGGGCTCGCTGAGAGCGGTGATTTTACGTACTTTTTGCGCTTTGACACCTGCCCATTTGGTGTCCGGTCGCCTGCTTTTTCAGAACATGCCGCTCAAGGCTGCCTGAACCACGGCTGCGGTCTTGTTACACACCCCCAGCTTCTGGACTGCGCTGGCCACGTGAAAATGAATGGTGCGTTCCTTCAGGCATAGAATCAGAGCTATATCACCTGCGGTTTTACCTTTGGCGGACCACTTGAGGACTTCGATTTCCCGTTCGGTCAGCCCCTTGGGATTCGATGGATCTATCGAGTGGATTTCCATGTTCTTCATGATCGCCTCCATGCCTTTTGATGACGAGATTTCGCTGTGCTTTTATCCAGTCTAGGAAAAATGCACCGGGAATTTTGCAGGCTGGAAGGTATTCAGACGGATGGGCTGATGGCTTTTATGTACTCAGAAAGGAGTATCCCGGCTGGAACAGCCGTCGTAGCGCGGTTTGCTTCATGCTGGTTAGTCGGGGTCCGGCAACATTGCCGGGCAGGCAAGAACCAAGTGCTCTAAACGTTTCAGGCGCCACCAGGTACAAGCCACTACAAACCGCCGGTGTTTATCCGACGTACTTTGCGGGACACTTAGCGCCAACGTTCACATTCGGGAGCCCGAGGCACACCATGACCGTCAGCGAAGACAAGTTCACCCGGCAGACGCTTCAGTGTGTCACACCGTTGACCCCCAGCCTGTTTACCCTGCGCACCACGCGCGATCCCGGTTTTCGCTTCACCGCTGGGCAGTTCGCGCGTCTGGGCGTGACCAAGGCAGACGGCACCACCGTGTGGCGAGCCTATTCGATGGTGTCTTCGCCCCATGACGAGTTTCTGGAGTTCTTTTCCATCGTCGTGCCTGACGGCGAGTTCACCAGCGAACTGAGCCGCCTGCGCGAAGGTGACAGCCTGATGGTCGAGAAACAGGCCTTCGGCTACCTGACCCTGGACCGTTTCGTCGATGGTCGCGATCTGTGGCTGTTATCCACAGGCACTGGCGTCGCACCGTTTCTGTCGATCCTTCAGGATTTCGAGGTGTGGGAGAAATTCGAGCGTGTGATTCTGGTGTACAGCGTTCGCGAGTCGAAGGAACTGGCGTACCAGCAACTGATTGGCGAGCTGATGCAGCGTGAGTACCTGGCCGAGTACGCCGATAAATTCCTGTTTGTGCCTGTCGTCACCCGCGAGCAGCACCTTGGGGCCTTGAACGGCAGGATCACGCAACTGATTGAAAATGGCGAACTGGAGCGTGCGGCAGGCATCCCCATGACCCCGGAACATTCGCGGGTCATGCTGTGCGGCAACCCGCAGATGATCGACGACACCCGCGCCGTGCTCAAACAGCGCGACATGCGCCTGAGCCTGTCCCGCAAGCCGGGGCAGGTCGCAGTGGAGACTTATTGGTAAGCAAGGCCCGATTCATCTACACCTCGCAGAGCGCTCGTCTTTATACATAAGGCCGCCCCGACACTGATCGTGCCCGGACGCGGAGCGTCCTGAGAGGCATTCCCACGCGGAGCGTAGGAACGATCAGTGTGATCTCAAGCACGCCGATCATGCCCATGCTCGTTGGTTGCAGCAGGACTTGTATCGAACGCTGAGCGCAGGAGCGTGAGAACGATCCACTCAGTTTGCCTTCGATTACAGACGAGTCACGCTCACAACGGACGGGCAGGGTCCACGGTGATGGGGGCCGCAGGCTTGTTCTGCTCCTTGAGCAGGTCGCGAATCTCGCCCAGCAGGACTTCTTCCTTGCTCGGCGTTGGCGGCAGGGTAGGGGCCTTGGCTTCTTCACGCTTCAGGCGGTTGATGGCTTTCACACCCATGAAGATGGCGAATGCAACGATGATGAAGTCAATGACCGTCTGAATGAACTTGCCGTAGGCCAGCAGTACGGCCGGAGTAGCCCCGTCGGCAGCCCGCAGGGTGACGGCCAGGTCGCTGAAGTCCACGCCACCGATCAACAGGCCCAGTGGCGGCATGATCACATCGCCAACGAACGACGAAACGATCTTGCCGAATGCCGCGCCAATGATGATACCGACGGCCATATCGACCACGTTACCTTTGACCGCGAATGCCTTGAACTCGCTTAGTACGCTCATGAGTAATTCCTTGTTACAGATAAATTGACCCGAATGAGTGTAATCCACTCACGCAGGTACTGCCCGATGCACGTTCAATCGACCGGACCGAGCCTTGGAAGTTTTATTCCGTTGTGAACGCTATGGGTCGCCGACCGCCCAATTGGTGCGGCAACCTGCGTTATCATGTGCGCTTTTACGACTGGGGTTGTCATGGCCAAGGCCAAACGCTTGTACGGCTGCACCGAGTGCGGCGCGACGTTTCCCAAATGGGCGGGCCAGTGCAGCGATTGCGGCGCCTGGAACACGCTTGTCGAAACCATGATTGAAAGTGGTGCCGCCGCTCCCCCGAGTGGTCGTGCCAGCTGGACCGGCGCGCAGGCGCAGATCAAGACGCTGGCCGAGGTCAGTGTCGAGGAGATCCCGCGTTTCTCCACCAACTCCGCCGAGCTTGACCGCGTGCTGGGCGGCGGTCTGGTAGACGGCTCCGTGGTGTTGATCGGCGGCGACCCCGGCATCGGCAAGTCCACGATTCTGCTGCAGACCCTGTGCAACATCGCCCAACGCATGCCCGCGCTGTACGTTACCGGCGAAGAATCCCAGCAGCAGGTCGCCATGCGTGCCCGCCGTCTTGGGCTGCCGCAGGACAAACTGCGAGTGATGACCGAGACCTGCATCGAGTCCATCATCGCCACGGCGCGCGTCGAGCAGCCGAAGGTGATGGTGATCGACTCCATCCAGACCATTTTCACCGAGCAACTGCAATCTGCTCCCGGCGGTGTGGCGCAGGTCCGCGAAAGTGCTGCGTTGCTGGTGCGCTACGCCAAGCAGAGCGGCACGGCGATCTTTCTGGTCGGCCACGTGACCAAGGAAGGCGCGCTGGCCGGGCCGCGCGTGCTGGAGCACATGGTTGATACCGTGCTGTATTTCGAAGGTGAGTCCGATGGGCGCCTGCGTCTGTTGCGGGCCGTGAAGAATCGCTTTGGCGCTGTGAACGAACTGGGCGTTTTCGGCATGACCGACAAGGGCCTGAAAGAGGTCTCCAACCCGTCGGCGATCTTCCTCACTCGTGCCCAGGAAGAAGTGCCGGGCAGCGTGGTCATGGCCACATGGGAAGGCACGCGTCCGATGCTGGTCGAAGTCCAGGCGCTGGTGGACGACAGCCACATGTCCAACCCGCGTCGCGTGACGCTGGGTCTGGACCAGAATCGGCTGGCGATGTTGCTGGCGGTTCTGCACCGGCATGGCGGGATTCCGACTCACGATCAGGACGTGTTTCTCAACGTGGTCGGCGGCGTGAAAGTGCTGGAAACCGCGTCCGACCTGGCCTTGATGGCCGCGGTCATGTCCAGCCTGCGCAACCGGCCGCTGCCGCATGACCTGCTGGTCTTCGGCGAAGTAGGGCTGTCAGGTGAGGTCAGGCCGGTGCCCAGCGGGCAGGAGCGTCTCAAGGAAGCGTTCAAGCACGGCTTCAAACGGGCCATCGTGCCCAAGGCCAACGCGCCTAAAGAGGCCCCTCCAGGCTTTCAGATCATTGCCGTGACCCGTCTGGAGCAGGCACTGGACGCGCTGTTCGAATAACGGGCACTAGATTTCGATCAGGGCTGCCAGTTCACGATCCAGTTCTTCCTCATCGCCAAGGTTCAGTTCGATCAGCCGTTTCAAGTGGCTGATCGACTGCAGGCCGATGTGCCGACAGACAAAGCCCAGTTGCCGATTGTTGTCGTGGGTCAGGTGCACATCCATTTTTACGTAAACGTCCGGGCTCAGGTGGATATCCACCAGAAAGTCCTGGGCAGGGTCACCTGTCCAGGGCTCGGGCCGTTCGATGAGCAAACCTTTGAGCGAAAGGTCGACCAACTGCACTTTCCAGCTTTTGTCGCCTTGCGTCAGGTCGGTCTTCGCATCGAAGGCAATGCGTTTGAAGCGTCGGCGATCTGCATGTGAGTCGGTCATCGAGAGGGCTCTCTTGTTACGGTATTCCGTGGGCCGGGGCAAGGCTTCGGACTGTTTTATCAAGGCTGTTCATGCACGATAGACCTGAAAGAGGTTGCCGGACAGATGGTGCCCCCAGATTTCTTTCCAACCTGCCAACACGCCCGCCTGCGCCGCTCCATGCCGGGTATCTGCCTTAATTGATCAAATTCCGGTCTAGACCATCGTGGGGGGTGGCCTTTCGCTGTGACGGCGCTAAACTCGGACTGCTTGCCTTCTAGTCAACTCTGCTGGAATAAAAAAAATGAAAAATAATAATAGTCTGATGCGCCATGTTCCCTGGCTCATCGTCGCAATTGTTGGAGCATGTGCTCTGGGGGTCGTGGCCTTGCGCCGCGGTGAGGCGATCAACGCCTTGTGGATAGTGGTTGCAGCGGTTGCCATCTATCTGGTTGCTTATCGTTACTACAGTCTTTTCATCGCCAATCACGTCATGCAACTCGACCCGCTGCGTGCAACGCCTGCGGTGGTCAACAACGACGGTCTGGACTATGTGCCGACCAACAAACACATTCTTTTCGGTCACCACTTTGCGGCCATCGCAGGCGCAGGCCCGCTGGTCGGTCCGGTGCTGGCGGCGCAGATGGGGTATCTGCCCGGTACGCTGTGGTTGATTGCCGGTGTGGTGCTCGCCGGTGCGGTGCAGGACTTCATGATCCTGTTCCTTTCCACGCGCCGTAACGGTCGCTCGCTGGGCGATATGGTTCGTGAGGAAATGGGCCGTATTCCCGGCACCATCGCCTTGTTCGGCTGCTTCCTGATCATGATCATCATCCTCGCGGTGCTGGCGCTGATTGTGGTCAAGGCCCTGGCCGAGAGCCCGTGGGGCATGTTCACCGTCATGGCGACCATCCCGATTGCGATGTTCATGGGCGTCTACATGCGCTACATCCGTCCGGGCCGCATTGGTGAGATTTCCATCGTCGGTGTGATTCTGCTGCTGGCCTCGATCTGGATCGGCGGCCTGGTTGCAGCCGATCCGACCTGGGGTCCGGCGTTCACCTTCACCGGCGTGCAGATCACCTGGATGCTGGTGGGCTACGGTTTTGTGGCAGCCATGCTGCCGGTCTGGCTGCTGCTGGCCCCGCGTGACTACCTGTCGACCTTCCTGAAAATCGGCACCATCCTGGCCCTGGCGATCGGCATCCTGATTCTTGCGCCCGAGCTGAAAATGCCAGCCCTGACCCAGTTCACCAACGGCACCGGTCCGGTCTGGAAAGGCGCACTGTTCCCGTTCCTGTTCATCACCATCGCCTGCGGTGCGGTGTCCGGTTTCCACGCGCTGATTTCCTCGGGCACCACGCCCAAGCTGCTGGATAACGAGAAGAACGCCCGTTACATCGGTTACGGCGGCATGCTGATGGAGTCCTTCGTGGCCATCATGGCGATGGTTGCCGCTTCGGTGATCGAGCCGGGCGTGTACTTCGCGATGAACAGCCCTGCGGCTGTGGTTGGCAGCGATGTGGTGACAGTCGCACAGACCGTTACCAGTTGGGGCTTCACCATTACGCCTGAGCAACTGACAGCGGTGGCCAAGGACATCGGCGAAAACACCGTGCTGGCCCGTGCCGGTGGTGCACCGACGCTTGCGGTCGGTATCGCGCAGATCCTGCACCAGGTGCTGCCGGGTGAAAACACCATGGCGTTCTGGTACCACTTCGCGATCCTGTTCGAAGCGCTGTTCATCCTGACAGCGGTAGACGCCGGTACGCGTGCCGGTCGTTTCATGCTGCAGGACTTGCTGGGCAGCTTCGTTCCGGCCCTGAAACGCACCGAGTCCTGGACCGCCAACGCCATCGGCACCGGTGGCTGCGTGGCGCTGTGGGGCTATCTGCTGTACCAAGGCGTGATCGATCCGCTGGGTGGCATCAACACCCTGTGGCCGTTGTTCGGTATTTCCAACCAGATGCTGGCCGGTATCGCGTTGATGCTCGCAAGCGTTGTGCTGATCAAGATGAAGCGTCAGCGCTATGTCTGGGTCACCATGCTGCCTGCCACGTGGCTGTTGATCTGCACCGTGACGGCTGGCCTGATCAAACTGTTCGACTCCAACCCTGCGGTCGGCTTCCTGGCGCTGGCCAAGAAGTACAGCGCAGCGGCGGACGCCGGTCAGATTCTGGCCCCGGCCAAGACCATGGACCAGATGCAGCACGTGATCTTCAACGCGTACACCAACGCGGGCCTGACCATCCTGTTCCTGTTCGTGGTGTTCAGCATCCTGTTCTACGCCCTGAAAGTCGGCATTGCCGCCTGGGGCAAGAAGGAGCGCACCGACAAGGAATCTCCGTTCCAGGCCATGCCGCCAGCGTCGCAGGTGTGATGATGGTCAACCACAGAGGATTTGCCCATGTTCAATGACCTGAGTCGCCTCGGGAAATACCTCGGTCAGGCCGCGCGCCTGATGGTGGGCATGCCGGACTACGACACTTATGTCGAGCACATGCAGACCACACACCCGGACAAGCCGATGATGACCTACGAGCAGTTCTTTCGGGAGCGGCAAGAGGCGCGTTACGGCGGCAAGGGCGGTCCGAAGTGCTGCTGATCCTCTGATCTGCGTTATCGTGTGACCCGACGCGCCACAGGCTGCTACCTGTGGCGCGTTTTCATTTCAGCCCGATTTGCACCTGTCTGGAGCCTTATGAGCGAGTTGCAACCTATCCCCGTTACCGTACTGACCGGCTTTCTGGGCGCAGGCAAGACCACGCTGCTGCGCCACCTGCTCAAGGCCGAACACGGCCTGAAAATCGCAGTGATCGAGAACGAGTTCAGCGATGCCGGCATCGACAGCCAGTTGCTGGGCACCGATCCTGTGCAAGTCATGACCCTGTCCAACGGCTGCGTCTGCTGCACCATCCACACCGACCTGACCAAAGCGCTGTACCTGCTGCTCGAACGGCTGGACAGTGGCGAAATCGCCTTCGATCGGCTGGTGATCGAGTGCACCGGCCTGGCCGATCCCGCACCGGTTGCCCAGACCTTTTTCATCGATGAAGAACTGCGCGAGCGCTACATCCTCGACGGCATCATCACCCTCGTTGATGCGGCTCATGCCGATACCCATCTGACCCAGACCATCGCCCAGGCACAGATCGGTTTTGCCGACCGCCTGCTGGTGAGCAAGCGTGATCTGGTGGACGACGCAGCGTTTGACGCACTCAGCGCGCGCCTGACCCGCATCAACCGCCGTGCGCCGATCCGTATCGTCGAGCATGGCAAGATCGACCTGGCTGAACTGCTCGACGTGCGTGGCTTCAACCTCAACGCCGATCTGGGCGGCGGCATGGTCCTGCGTCCGCTGGCGCCGGTAGGCAACTCCGGCGACCGCATCACCAGCCTTGTGCTGCGCAGCGATAAGCCACTGGATCTGGACCGCCTCAGCGAGTTCATGAACGCGCTGCTGGAAGACCACGGTAAACAACTGCTGCGCTACAAGGGCGTGCTAAACATCGCTGGCGAAGACCGGCGCATGGTGTTTCAGGGCGTGCTCAAGCTCTACGGCTTCGACTGGGATACCGAATGGGCCGAAGGCGAGCCGCGCGAAAGCGTCATCGTGTTCATCGCCGACGAATTGCCAGAGGAGAAGATTCGAGCCGGGTTCGAGGCGATGGTGGGCTGAGGTCGTTCTCCAGGCCGACTGGCCTGATCAGGTACTGGCTGCCCACCAGTAGGCGGGCAGCGCCACCACTTCACGAGCGATGGAGTAAAGGTCGCGCCACTCGAAATAATGGGCGTGAGCCGTCGAAACCTGCATCACCCCGGCCTGCTTCAGGGCGTACTGGCTGCGGGTGATGTGAAAGTATTGAGTAACCACGACTGCGCTGGTGAAGCCTTTGCCTTTCATGATCCCGGCGCTGTTGATGGCGGTGTCTCGGGTGGTGTTTCCCTGTTCGTCCAGCAGGATCGCTTCACGCGCAATCTTGCCGTGGTCAACAAGATAGTCTGCCATGACGGCCGCTTCGCTGAAGCCTTCCTTGCCTGTGCCGCCGCTGACGATGATGTGGCGAACCAGTCCCTGTCGGTAGAGTTCTTCAGCCCTGTCGAGCCTGGCTCGCAGGCGATCGGACGGCGTCCCGTCCGGGAGCACTTGCGAGCCGAGGACGATGGCGGTGTCGCTGGTTGTGGCGGTGTCGGACAGCCCGTCGATTACGATGGCTCCCGCAAACAGCATGAGCAGCATCGGCAGGCTTATCGAAAGGGTGCGCAACAGCTTCATGGATCGTCTCCCGATCGGTCGGTGGGCTCTGTGCAACGGTGTCACAAAAAAGCCCCGGCTCTTTCGAGTCGGGGCTTTTAGTTACTGCGTCAGACGATGCGGATCAAGCGCCGTAGACCGGCAGCTTGGCGCAGATGGCCTTGACCTTCTCGCGAACCGCGTCGATCACGGCTTCGTTGTTCAGGTCAGCCAGGATGTCGCAGATCCAGCCAGCCAGTTCCTTGCACTCTGCTTCCTTGAAGCCGCGAGTGGTTACAGCCGGGGTGCCGAAGCGCAGGCCGGAGGTGACGAACGGGGAGCGTGGGTCGTTCGGTACAGAGTTCTTGTTGACGGTGATGAAGGCGCGACCCAGGGCGGCGTCGGCATCTTTACCGGAGATGTCCTGCTTGATCAGCGACAGCAGGAACAGGTGGTTTTCAGTACCGCCGGAAACCACATCGAAACCGCGCTCGATGAACACACCGGCCATGGCCTTGGCGTTCTTGACCACTTGCTGCTGGTAAGCCTTGAACTCAGGCTGCAGCGCTTCCTTGAAGCACACGGCCTTGGCCGCGATGACGTGCTCCAGCGGGCCGCCCTGCGAACCCGGGAATACCGCCGAATTCAGCTTCTTCTCGATGTCGGCGTTGGCGCGAGCCAGGATCAGGCCGCCACGTGGACCGCGCAGGGTCTTGTGAGTGGTGGTGGTCACGACGTCGGCGAACGGCACCGGGTTCGGGTAGACACCAGCGGCGACCAGACCGGCCACGTGGGCCATGTCGACGAACAGGTACGCACCGACCTTGTCAGCGATGGCGCGGAAGCGTGGGAAATCCAGGATCTGCGAGTAGGCAGAGAAACCGGCCACGATCATTTTCGGCTTGTGCTCGATGGCCAGACGCTCGACTTCGTCGTAGTCGATCATGCCGTTGGCGTCGATGCCATATTGCACAGCGTTGTACAGCTTGCCGGAGGACGAAACGCTGGCGCCGTGGGTCAGGTGACCGCCGTGGGCCAGGCTCATGCCCAGAATGGTGTCGCCGCCCTGCAGCAATGCCAGGTACACAGCGGAGTTGGCTTGCGAACCTGCGTGTGGCTGAACGTTGGCGTAATCGGCGCCGAACAGTTCCTTGGCACGGTCGATGGCCAGTTGCTCGATCACGTCGACGTATTCACAGCCGCCGTAGTAGCGCTTGCCTGGATAGCCTTCGGCGTACTTGTTGGTCAGGACCGAGCCCTGAGCTTCCATGACGGCCGGACTGGTGTAGTTTTCCGAGGCAATCAGCTCGATGTGTTCTTCCTGACGCAGAGCTTCTTGCTCCATGGCGGCAAACAGATCGGCGTCGTACTTCGCGAGAGTCAAATCACGGCTGAACATGGCAGTCCTCAAGGGGGCATGGCGGAAAAGGGGGGCATTCTAACCCATCGGGTTTTATCTGGCATATGAAAGGCAGTCATGTGCCGGATGAATGGGGCGCAGCTTGGGTGAGGCTGAGGGTTGCCATGCTCTGGCACTACACCGAACTGAAACAGGTCTGGCTGGCTGAACACGTGCCCGTGGACATAGCGCTGTCGTGAAGCGAACACCGGACTGTGGGACTTGTCCGCGAATGGGGGGGCAGCCGATGAAGGTTCAGCGACTGAAATACTGCATTCGCGGACAAGTCCGCTTGTATGGTAGGACTTGAAGGGAGGAGGAGGGACTCAGTTCGCTTCTGACTGTTTGCGCAGTACAGACCTGTGGGAGATTTCACCCCTCCTCCTTTCACCCAAGCGCCGATAAAGAATGCTTATGGCTCGCGACCTACGATAGAAACAAGCCTGCGCCTCTGGGTGGTCCCTTCAAGTTCTCAAACCTTATCCCGGAGATTGCGCCATGGCAATGCTGGTTGCCCAGACTAAACCTGTCGTCGGAGTAGACGTCGCCAAAAATGAGCTGGTGATCTATCAGGACCAGTCCGACCGACTTGAAGCGATTCCCAACACCAAGGCGTCTATCAGCAAGTGGTTGCGTACCTTGGCTGGAACGGTGTCAATCGCTGTCGAAGCCACCAATACCTACCACGTACTGTTCGCCGACATGGCTTATGAGGCCGGCTGCACCATCTATATGATCGATGGTTACCAACTGAGCCATTACCGAAAAGGCGTCAATGTACGCGCCAAGACGGATGCGCTGGACGCTCGTTTGCTTGCCCGATATTTGAAGAAAGAGGCTGACGAGCTGCACCCTTGGGTACCGCCGTGCCCGCTTTATCGTCAGTTGCTGAGCCTGTCTCGTCGTCGTGCGGCGTTGGTCCAGGCGCGTACCGGACTGGTTCAGAGCTGGTCCAATGAGCCCCTGTTGAAAACAGCGTTCGCGGCGCAGATCAATTCGATGAAGCGCCTTGAAGCGCTGGTCGAGAAGAAGATCAAGGATGTCCTGCAGCGAGCCGAGTTGATGGGACAGGTCAGTCGTTGCATGAAAGTAGAAGGTATCGGCTTTCTGACGGCGGCCCGGCTGGTCACTACTTTTCAGCGAGGCGAATTCAGCAACGCCAACGCCTTCATCGCCTTTTTAGGCCTGGACCTCAGGGTGTCCAAATCCGGACAAAGTGACGGGCCGCGCCGCCTGACCAAGCGTGGCGATCCGGAAGCCCGTCGGCTGCTTCATAACGCGGCCATGTCTGGCAGCCGTACAGCCGCGTGGAAGCCGTTTTATGAAGAGCAGAGAAAGCGTGGCTTCAGCACCACTCAAGCCTTGGTCATGCTGGCAAGGAAGATGGCTCGAGTCGTATTCGCCCTGTTAAAAACCCAGAGCGAATATCAATCAAAGGCGGCTTGAGGGGTTTCCCAAAACCATAGAATCTCCCACGGGTTTGCTGCGCGACAGCGCTACGTCGAAGACATGGTGGCGCCACCCACAGGGTCTGCAGTCCTTCTCAATCCAGCATGAACAACGCGTCGTTGCTGAATTGCGCTTCGAACTGGCTGGCGGGCATCGGGCGGCCGAAGAGGTAGCCTTGTACTTCGTCGCAGCCGTGTTCGCGCAGGAAGTCCAGTTGCTCCTGGGTCTCCACGCCTTCGGCGATTACCGCCAGGTTCAGGCTGTGGGCCATGGCGATGATCGCACGGGCGATCTGTGCATCCTGTTCGCCGGAGGGCAGGCCGTCGACGAAGGTGCGGTCGATCTTCAATACATCGATGGGGAACTGCTTGAGGTAGTTCAGCGACGAGTACCCCGTACCGAAGTCATCCACCGCAATGCTCAGCCCCAGGTTCTTCAGCCCGTCGAGTATCTGCATGGCTTCGTTGACCTCGCGCATCAGGATGCTTTCGGTCAGTTCCAGTTCCAGGCACGCCGGGGGCAAGCCGATGGTGTGCAGAATGCTGGCGATGCGTTTGCCAAGCTGGCCGTCCGAGAACTGCCGGGCCGAGATGTTCACGGACACTTTCGGCACGCGGACTTTCGCCTGATGCCATTTCTTCAACTGGCTGCAGGCTTCGGTCAGTACCCAGTCGCCGACTTCGACCACCAGCCCCAGCTCTTCAAGCACCGGAATGAAGTCGTTCGGCGGCACCAGACCACGGCGGGGATGACGCCAGCGCAGCAAGGCCTCGGTTCCGGTCAGGCGTTTGCCATCGCCGCTGAACTGCGGCTGGTAATACAGCGTGAATTCCTGTTGCTCCAGCGCGTGACGCAGATCGCTTTCCAGTTCCAGACGCTCCAGCGCCGAGGCGTTCATGTCGGCCTGATAGAACTGGAAATTGTTCTTGCCGCGTTCCTTGGCGTGATACATCGCCGTATCGGCGTTCTTCATCAACTGGCTCAGCTCATCGCCGTCCTGCGGGCTCAGGGCGATACCGATACTGGCGGTCACGAAGAACTCGCGTCCTTCCAGCACGAATGGGGTTACCAGACTGTTGAGGATCTTCTCGGCGACGTGAATGGCGCGGTTCAGGGCGCTTTCCCGCGTCGGACCCGGTTGCAGCAACAGGGTGAACTCATCGCCGCCCATGCGCGCAACTGTATCGTCGTCCGTAACGCAGGCCAGCAGGCGTGTGGCCATCTCCTGGAGCATGCGATCCCCCGCAGCATGGCCCAGGGAGTCGTTGATCGGTTTGAAACGGTCCAGATCGAGGAACATCAGCACGACCCAGGCCTGTTGCCGCTCGGCCTGCTGCAACGCCGAATGCAGGCGGTCCTGGAACAGCGTGCGGTTGGGCAGGTGGGTCAGGGCATCGTAGTAGGCCAGGCGATGGATGCGTTCTTCGCTGGCCTTGCGCTCACTGATATCACTGAAGAAACACACGTAGCTCGCCAGATCGCCTTCATCGTCCACCACCGCAGTGATGCCGACCCACGCCGGGTAATGCTCGCCGTTGCGACGCTTGAGCCTGACCTCGCCCTCCCAGGTACCGCTCTGGTTGAGTTGCCTGATGACATAGCGCAGGTGTGCTTCCTGTTCCGCTTCCACTGTCAGCATGCCGGGCAACTGATCGAGCACCTGAGCGACTTCGTAGCCGCTGACCCGGGTGAAGGCTTCGTTGGCCTGCACGATGTAGCCTGCGGGATCGGTGATCAGAATGGCCGACGTGGAGTGTTCGAATACGGTGGCAGCCATGCGCAGGTCTTTTTCCGCGCGGCGCTGCTGGCTGATGTCGCGGCCAACCCCGAGAAGCCCCTCGAAATTGTCGTGCTCGTCCCAGACCAGCACCATGCGCAGTTCGACCGGTACCTTGCGGCCGTCGGCCCGCAGACAATCGAACACAAACAGACGTGGCGTCGTGTCGTTGCGCAGCTTCGCCAGTTCTTCCGGTTTGTTGAGCACCTTGCGGATATTCCGGATCAGCGCGTCGAACCCTGTCAGTTGTTGCGGGTTGGCAACTGTCACGCCCCAGCCGTGAGCGAGAATCCACTCGGCGGTGTAGCCCAGTACGCTCTGAACCGAGGGGCTCACGTAATTGGGCTCGAGCTGATTGTCCGTGGAGAAGATCACATCACTGATGCTCTCGGCGAGCATCCGATAACGCTGTTCACTGTCACGCAAGGACTGGCTGGACGTGACCTGATCGGTGATGTCCTTGGCGACGCCGATGATGCGTGTCACCAGGTCCTGGCTATCCCGCGCCAGCGCCTGTTCGCGAATGTCGAAGCAGCGCCACTGGTTGTCGCGGTCACGGAAGCGCAGGACACATTGCAGCAGTTCGTTGTGCCCGTGATGACGCTGGCGCAGGCGCATGTCCTGATAGGGTTTCGCGTCTTCCGGATGGAGCAGGATTTCCCAGAAGAACTCACCCATCCCGTGCAGTTCCGACTTGCTGTAACCGAGAGTCTGCCCCAGATGGTGGTTGCTGTAGATCATCCGCTGGCTGAGCACATCCTGCACATAGAGGTGATCCGGCACGGTGCGGACCACGTCGGACCAGAAACTTTCACGGTCCAGCAACGACAGTTCGATCTGTTTGCGGCTGGTGATATCGCCAATGCTGAGAATGACGGCGTCGAAGTCGGCGGGGCTTTCCGGCAGCCTGAGCACCAGCCACAGGTGCTGATCCTGGCCGTCCTCCCGGGTGCGGCGGATTTCCAGTTCCAGGCGTGGCTGTTTGTCGAGCACTGCGCGGATCACTTGAATGCCGATGCCGGGACGCGTACGCGACTCGCCTTCGATCAGTTGCTGCCATGCCTGCTCACCGCATTCGACATTCAGCAGGCCCAGAGCAACGTCGTTCACCTCGTTGATGCGCAGCTGTTGCAGCAGGCGATCAAGCAGGCCCGGCTGGTTTTTCAGCAGAAGGTCGAGGTCTTCGCAGGTATTGATCTGCAGGGTTTCCAAGCGTCCCGGCAGGCTGGACATGTCCAGCACACAGATCGCAACGCCAGCCCCTTCGAAAATATCGCGATAGCGGCGGCGGCTTTCCAGCAACTGACGCTGCCTGCCGCGCAGGCTCATGAGAGCGATGAGCGGCAGGATTGAAAACAGCAGGCCAATGATGCATTTGCCCACGAGTGGCGCGAGCAAATCCTGGCGCGCCTTGTGCGCGTCGAAAAGCCCGCGCAGCTGCCAGTCGCTGTTGCCCAGAGGCTGAAGCAGGACGGTCTCTGCATGGCCGGTGTCCATCACGTTGTCAGGCAAAGGCTCGCGCAGAATCACCTGCTGAGTGACACGTTTTTCCAGCCGCCACAGATGCTGGAAATCCTGCGTCGGCTGCTGAATGAAGCCCTTGAGCGCATCGGGCACCATGCGCACGGCCCAGTAGTTGCCGTTCGAGCCTGCGCTTTGGCGCAACAGCAGATAGATCTGTGAGCCGTCGTCATTGCTGGTGTAGTAGAAAGGGCGGCCAGTGGCCTGCTTCAGCGCACTTTTCAACAGCGCAGCGTCGCTGCTCATGTCGGCGCTGTCTCTAATTACGTCTCCGTTGGGGGCGAGGCTCACGACGCTGCGTAATGCAGGCAAGGCAGACCGCAATGCGCTCAATGGCGTGGCCTGATCGGGGTTGTCTTCGCCTGCCTTGATTTCCTCCAGCAGATTCATCGCAATCTGGGCGTTGAGCGCCATGTTCAGACTGATCCGGTCGCAAAGCTGTGTCGCGTAGTCAAGGCTGCGCTGGCGCTGGCGTTCCTGGGTCTGATGAAACTGTTCGATGAGTTGCCAGAGCAGCAGCGCAATCATCAGCAACACCAACGCCGCCAGCACACCCTTCAGTGAGCCGCGCACAGGCCTGACCGTACTGCTTTTGGCGGTACTCGATGGCGAAGAGGTCGTTGATGTGGGCAAGTCGTTGTTCCTGACTACTGGACTGAAGCAGCGATGCACTATGCAATATAAGCTGGCCACCCAAAAGGGCAGCTAGCATGCCTTGAGTTGTGGCAGAGTGCCAGTCCCGCCGGGCCGGATCGTTTGCCCTGCAGGCCGCATTCGGGTAGCTTTGCGCAACGCGCGATTACAGCCCGACTCCTGCATGAGTGACTCCACTGTGTGCAAACAAGATCCAGCTTCATAGCGGCCCAGGCACACGAGTCTGCTCACTGCCTGTTCTGATTCAAGGCGTGGAACGCTCATGCGGCAAGTCTGAAAGACAAATAAAAGCTTTTTTTCGGTCGGGGCTTTAAGCTCGCGTCCCAGATCGGTCCTTATCACAGACACCAGGTTTTCATTCCATGGCTCAATACGTCTTCACCATGCATCGGCTGAGCAAAGTTGTGCCGCCGAAGCGGGAAATCCTCAAGAACATCTCCCTCTCGTTCTTCCCGGGCGCCAAGATCGGCGTGCTGGGCCTCAACGGTTCGGGCAAGTCCACGCTGTTGAAAATCATGGCGGGTGTCGACTCCGAGTTCGACGGCGAAGCGCGTCCGATGCCTGATCTGAACGTAGGTTATCTGCCGCAGGAGCCGCAACTCGATCCCACCAAGACTGTGCGTGAAGTGGTCGAAGAGGCAGTCAGCGTCATCAAGGACGCCCAGGCGCGTCTGGACCAGGTCTACGCCGAATACGCCGACCCGGATGCCGACTTCGACAAGCTGGCCGCTGAACAGGCCAAGCTCGAAGCCATCCTGCAGGCCAGCGACGGTCATAACCTGGAGCGTCAGTTGGAAGTCGCCGCCGATGCGCTGCGTCTGCCAGCGTGGGACGCAAAGATTTCCGTATTGTCCGGTGGTGAGAAGCGTCGTGTCGCCCTGTGCCGTCTGCTGCTGTCCGCTCCCGACATGCTGCTGCTCGACGAACCGACCAACCACCTGGACGCCGATTCCGTCGCCTGGCTGGAGCACTTCCTGCACGACTTCCCGGGCACCGTGGTTGCGATTACGCACGACCGTTACTTCCTGGACAACGTCGCGGGCTGGATTCTGGAACTCGACCGCGGCGCCGGTATTCCTTACGAAGGCAACTATTCGGGCTGGCTTGAAGCCAAGTCTGATCGTCTGGCCCAGGAATCCAAGCAGCAGTCGGCCCATGAAAAGGCCATGAAAGACGAGCTGGAATGGGTTCGCAAAGGTGCCAAGGCGCGCCAGTCCAAATCCAAGGCCCGTCTGCAACGCTTCGAAGAAATGCAGTCGCAGGAATTCCAGAAGCGCAGCGAAACCAACGAGATCTACATCCCGGCTGGTCCGCGCCTCGGCGACAAGGTCATCGAGTTCAAGAACGTCACCAAAGGCTATGGCGATCGCGTCCTGATCGACAACCTGTCATTCGCCATGCCCAAAGGCGCCATCGTTGGCGTGATCGGTGGTAACGGTGCCGGTAAATCGACCCTGTTCCGCATGCTGATGGGCAAGGAACAGCCGGATTCGGGCAGCATCGAAATCGGTGAAACCGTACAACTGGCTTGCGTTGACCAGAGCCGTGACGATCTGGACGGCAGCAAGTCGGTGTTCCAGGCGGTTTCGGATGGTTCGGACGTGATCCGGATCGGCAACTATGAAATCCCGTCGCGTACCTATGTTGGCCGTTTCAACTTCAAGGGCGGTGACCAACAGAAGTTCGTCAAGGACCTGTCCGGTGGTGAACGCGGTCGTCTGCACCTGGCGTTGACCCTGAAAGAGGGCGGCAACGTGCTGCTGCTCGACGAACCGTCCAACGACCTCGACGTCGAAACTCTGCGTTCTCTGGAAGAAGCACTGCTGGACTTCCCGGGCGCGGCCATTGTGATCTCCCACGATCGGTGGTTCCTTGACCGTGTGGCGACCCACATCCTGGCGTACGAAGACGACTCTCAAGCCGTATTCTTCGAAGGCAACTACACCGAATACGAAGCTGACCGTAAAAAGCGTCTTGGCGATGCCGCTGCCCAGCCGCACCGTGTACGTCACAAGAAGCTGGCGTAACTCAGATACAACAGGAGCGCCGTTTCTGGCGCTCCTGCTGTCTCAGCCTTTGTCCGTTTCGATCAGTACGACCTCGATCACCTGATCGCCCGCCGGTCGTTTCCACATCACCTCATCGCCCAACTGCGCACCCAGCAACGCACGGCCCAATGGCGAACCCCAGTTGATCAAACCATTGGCCGCATCGGCCTGATCCTCACCCACCAGTTGCACACGTTGCTGGTGGTCGTCTTCATCGGCAAATGTCACCCAACTGCCAATCTGCACCTTCTC
The DNA here is from genome assembly GCF_979253365.1 of Pseudomonas sp. AC016. NCBI lineage: Bacteria > Pseudomonadati > Pseudomonadota > Gammaproteobacteria > Pseudomonadales > Pseudomonadaceae > Pseudomonas > Pseudomonas sp. AC016. The sequence goes on along the minus strand of NZ_CEEDCC010000001.1, from coordinate 2,265,961 downwards.
GGTTGAAAGGGCGGGCGTGACCACCTGTGCGCTTTGCAGGCGCTGGTTGAAGTAACGCAGGTCTCGCTCCAGGTCTGCCAGACGCTGCTTGTCGGCATTGTCGCCCAGCGCCGTCTGGGCGCTGTGCTGCGCCTGAAGATCGCTCACGTGCTGTTGCAGCAATACCAGGCCGTGAGCAGTCACGTAATTGGGCTGTTCGCTGACCGTTCGCTCCACCGGCTGGTTGGCATCGGCGGCGGCGTTGTCTTCGTTTACAAATGCGCGACTCATGAAGTGTCCTCCCTCAATTGGGTTTGGGCCACGGTGAGGCGTGATTGGTTTCGTTGAAATGCCGGCTGCGACGTGCCAATCAGTTCGGACGGTAGGCTTTTGCGGCGCTGCGGGTCTTTTCCCGCTCCCAGTCGCGGTCGCGATCATTGAAGATCTGCCCCGGATCGAAGCGGCTGCGATTTTCCTGAGAGGCCTGGCACTGGCGAAAACCATCGCCCCAGCCTTCTGCGTAGAGCTTGTCCTTGAGGTAGCGCGGTACGTTTTTCTTGAACTCCCCGGTAAACGCACCTGCCGCGGCCTTGCCGCTGCCACATCCGTCCTGATACCCGTCGGCGAAGCCGGGCGGATAACCCTCAGCCAGCATTTGATCACGGGCGGACTGACAACCCGCCAGCCCGATGGCCAGCGACAACAACACCCAATGCAGCTTCATGATGGTTTCCTCTACGTATGAGGAGAGTCTAGAAGCGAATGTGTGAGTTATTTGTAAAAACGACGTGGGGAATGTGTAGTGTCGCTTCGCTATCTGCTGAATGACTCAGTCCGGATCGCTGGTCTGACGGTTGCGCTGCAGTTTTTCACGGCTCCCACAGACGCTCATCTCGTTGTCGCCAGTGATATCAATAGTGATACCACTTCACCTCAAGCATCACTTCGTTCTGTGGCGAGCTCATCTGGCTGAATTCGCGTTGGGCGCTCAGGCGCAGGCCTACGTTGCGGGAGAGTTCCCACTGCTGGTTGAGGCTGACGCTGCGGCGTACTTCGCCGTTGGTGAAGTAATCGCCCTTGGCTTCCAGGCTCAGGTTGCCCAGCGGGTTGCGCCACAGCAGGCCGGTGTTGAAACCCGCGGCTGGCGAGATGAATTCCGAAAAGTCATTGTTGTGCTCGACACGCACTGTGCCCAGCGCGAAACCCAGTACCTCTTCGCCCAGTTGCCAAGTGCCGCCCGCGCCGCCGTTGACGTGGCTGACCAGATTTTCATCGCCATGCTTGCCCAGCACACGCTCAAGGCCGCCGGTGACTTGCCATGACCATGGCTTGAGCAGTTCGGTACGTGGTGTCAGTGAACGAATCGTGGCCAGATCAAGTTGCTGGACCTGCCAGTCGTTGCCTTCGTACTGACGCACCTTGAGCTGCAGGATCTCGATCTGAGCGCCAAGCGGGAAGCCGTAGGCGTTGTCGTTCAGGTCGTGATACGCCATGCGCAGGCCGTACTCACCGAACGCCCGGTCGCCGCGTGTGCCTGCGCCCAGCTGCCAGGTGCGTGACTCATGTCCGTCTTCCGGCAGGCCGGGGCGCTGGATGTCCAGTTGCGGCGGCGGGTTCTGGTTGATGGCTTGCAGCAATTCAAAACTGCGCTGAGAGCGTGCGGCGTCGCGCTCCAGGCCGTTGGCACGATAGCGTTCGAGGCGATAGGCAGCGTCCTGAATCAGCGCGCGACGCTCCTTGGGCTGTGCCACATACTGCGGGTCCTGCAGTTGCTTCTGGTCAGCGCTGACCTTCAGCACCCATTGTTGTTCGTCAGCGTTCAGCGGTTCGGCACGGCTCAGCAGTTCGCGTTCACGAGAGGGGCGGTAATCAATGCTTTCAACCAGCCCCGCGGCCTTGATGGCTTTGACCGTGTCGGTCGGAATGGCCGTCAATCCGAACTGTTCGGTCAGGTGCAGGCCGGGGCGCGCGACCTGCAACAGCTCCAGCAGGCGATACGAGCAGTTTTCGTCGAAGAAGAAGTAGCTGAAGCGAATCTGCTTCAGTTCCCAGACATGCTCGACCATGCGCCCGGTTTCCTCGGGCGTCAGGTTGAGTCGGTATTCCCACAGATCGCGGTTTTCCAGGCTGCGGTATTCCGACAGTTTTTCCTGATACGGCACCAGCGCGAACAGGCCGGGATAGCCGCCCATCAGACCTTTCCAGGCATACAGGATGCTGTTGTCCATGCCTTCGATGTAGGCACCGAAGTTGATTGCGTAGCTCAGCAGCGTGGTGTTGTTTGCTTTCGCGCTGGCCGGATCGATGCGTAGCAGCGTGTGGCCGAACATGGAAGACGGACTGTTGAGGTAGGCCGCCGGAAAGATCAGCACGGTGCTGTCCGGGGCCACATCCTTGTACCAGGTCTTGAATTCCTTGCAGTCCAGCACCGGCAGGTCGGTCAGTTTCAACTGATCGCGCAGCCAGCGGGTCCTTGCAGGGTAAACGCACTGTGCATGCGTCTGCTCGTTGGTGACAGGCGCATAAATGGCGTCGAGCGTCGCGCTCAGTTCAGCCTTGGGGTCATGCGCGCCATCAGCCGCGAGAAAGAATTTGGGGTCGTCAACGTAACTGCGCCAGCCGCCGAGCTTGCCAGCCTCGTAATGGCCCAGTGAAATCCAGAATGGCTCGTTGGCCAGTTGCTGCAAACGGTCGGCAGCCACACGCGGGGCGGCAGACAAGGGGGCACAGACAAACAGCGCCAGCAAGGCAAGACGTTTGAGCATAGAGGGCAACTAGTCAGGGAGAAGAGTCCCGCCCCTCATGAAGAAGGGCGGGCGAACGACTTTAAGCCTGGGTAGCGTACTTGGCCAGGGTTGGATCGTTTTTCAGAACGTTGACGGTGTTGGCGTGAACGTCTTCGGCAGTGGCGTCAGCCTTGCTGAAGATTTGCGAGAAGTGCTCGTGAGTGACAGAAGCGAAACGCGCACGATCTTCCGGTGCGACGCCCAGCACGACCGCGTAGGTGGTCAGTGCTTCGCCTTGGCCCATGGCCATGTCTTTGGAAAGCTCATCCATCATGCCGTTCATGGCCAGCCAGGATTTGCCGCCATAAGTCAGAGCGCTGTTGGTAGAGCAGCCGTTGGTGCCGGACGTCATGCCGAAGGTGGCGTTGCCCGAAGTACCGTTGGTAGTGGAAGCCAGGAAGTGAGCGGGAGTGCCGCGTTGACCTTCAAACAGCATGTTGCCCCAACCACAGTCCGGACCGCCTGGCGCTTGGGCCATGGCGTTGATGGATACAGCGGCGAAGAGCGTTCCTAGAAGAATCCGTTTCATAGCTTTTTTCTCTTTATGGTCAGCCAAGGGTCGAGTTTCTTTCGTGTCACACCAAACCGGAGGGTTGTTTTGAACCTTCCGCGCAGTTTTGAGTTTAGGCAGGTTCCAAGGGTTCCGTGAGCTATTGCAGAATATTGCGTAAAACCACGTTTTTTATTGCACATGAAGCGTCTTTCATGGAAGTGAAAATCTTCAAGACGTCTTCTGCCATGAAAGCCTGTCTTGCAAGTCGTGTGCAGCGAGCGCCAGAATGCCTGCATCTGCCCCGCCTGATGTAAGGAACACTGATGCCCGATTCTGTCGCAGCCAACCTACGCCTGGCGCCACACGCGCTGACCCGTCCGTTTTCCGCTGAGCAGTTCAGCTTTTCGACCACCAACGATCTGGAACCCTTTCGCGGTGTGCTCGGCCAGGAGCGAGCGGTAGAAGCCTTGCAGTTCGGGGTCGCGATGCCGCGTCCCGGTTACAACGTATTTGTCATGGGCGAACCCGGCACCGGCCGGTTCTCGTTCGTGAAGCGCTACCTCAAGGCCGAAGGCAAGCGTATGCAGACGCCGTCGGACTGGGTTTACGTCAACAATTTCGACGAGCCTCGCGAGCCGCGTGCGTTGGAACTGCCGCCGGGCAGCGCGCAATCCTTCATTGCCGACATCGGCGGCCTGATCGATAACCTGCTGGTCACCTTCCCGGCGGTGTTCGAGCACCCCTCGTATCAGCAGAAGAAGAGTTCGATCGATCGTGCCTTCAATCAGCGCTACGACCGTGCCCTGGACGTGATCGAGCGCCTGTCGCTGGAAAAGGACATCGCGCTGTACCGCGACAGCAGCAACATCGCCTTCACGCCAATGGCCGATGGCAAGGCGCTGGACGAAGCCGAGTTCTCGCAACTGCCGGAAGCGGATCGCGAGCGTTTTCATGAAGATATTTCTGCGCTTGAAGAGCGTCTGAACGAAGAACTTGCAAGCCTGCCGCAGTGGAAGCGCGAGTCGAACAATCAACTGCGTCAGCTCAACGAAGAAACCATCACCCTGACACTGCAGCCTTTGCTGGCACCATTGTCGGAAAAGTACGCCGAGAACGCCGCCGTCTGCGCTTATCTGCAGGCGATGCAGGTTTACCTGCTCAAGACGCTGGTCGAGCAACTGGTCGATGACAGCAAGACCGACGCTCAGGCCCGCAAGCTGCTTGAAGAGCAATACAGCCCGAGCCTGGTGGTCGGCCACACTCACGATGGCGGCGCACCGGTGGTGTTCGAGCCGCATCCGACCTACGACAATCTGTTCGGGCGCATCGAGTACAGTACCGATCAGGGCGCGCTCTACACGACCTATCGGCAGTTGCGTCCGGGCGCACTGCACCGTGCCAATGGCGGCTTCCTGATTCTGGAAGCCGAAAAGATGCTCAGCGAGCCGTTCGTATGGGACGCGCTCAAGCGCACCCTGCAGTCGCGCAAGCTGAAAATGGAATCGCCGCTGGGCGAGTTGGGCCGTGTCGCAACCGTGACCCTGACGCCGCAGGTCATTCCGTGGAACGTCAAGATCGTCATCATCGGCTCGCGTTCGCTGTACTACACGCTGCAGGACCTGGATCCGGACTTCCAGGAGATGTTCCGCGTGCTGGTCGACTTCGACGAAGAAATTCCGATGGTCGACGAAACCCTCGAGCAGTTCGCCCAATTGCTGAAAACCCGCACTTCGGAAGAAGGCATGGCGCCTTTGACCGCTGATGCCGTGGCGCGGCTGGCGACTTACAGTGCGCGGCTCGCCGAGCACCAGGGACGTTTGTCGGCGCGCATTGGTGATCTGTTTCAGCTGGTCAGCGAGGCGGACTTCATTCGTCAATTGGCGAGCGACGACAAGACCGACGCAGGTCACATCGAACGTGCGCTGAAGGCCAAGGCCACGCGCACCGGACGCGTTTCGGCACGGATTCTCGACGACATGATGGCCGGTGTCATTCTGATCGACACCGACGGAGCAGCCGTTGGCAAGTGCAACGGCCTGACTGTGCTGGAAGTCGGTGATTCGGCGTTCGGCGTGCCGGCGCGTATTTCCGCGACCGTCTATCCGGGTGGCAGCGGCATCGTCGATATCGAGCGTGAGGTCAACCTCGGTCAGCCGATTCACTCCAAGGGCGTGATGATTCTGACCGGTTATCTGGGCAGCCGTTATGCACAGGAATTCCCGCTGGCGATCTCGGCCAGCATCGCTCTGGAGCAATCGTACGGCTACGTCGATGGCGACAGCGCTTCGCTGGGCGAGGTGTGTACGCTGATTTCGGCGCTGTCACGCACGCCGCTCAAGCAGTGTTTCGCGATCACCGGCTCCATCAACCAGTTTGGTGAAGTGCAGGCAGTCGGCGGGGTCAACGAGAAGATCGAAGGCTTCTTCCGGCTTTGCGAGGCACGCGGTCTGACGGGCGAGCAGGGCGCAATCATCCCGCACGCCAACGTGACGACGCTCATGCTCGATGAGCGCGTGGTGCAGGCCGTACGTGACGGCCAGTTCCATATCTATGCGGTGCGTCAGGCCGATGAAGCCTTGAGCCTGCTGGTCGGCGAGCCGGCCGGTGCGCCAGACGAGCAGGGCGAATTCCCCGAAGGCAGCGTCAACGCCCGTGTGGTCGAGCGGCTGCGCGACATCGCCGAAATGCTCAGCGATGAAGACTTGAAGGAAGAACTGGAAAAGGAGCCTGCCCAGTTACAACCTGAACTCAAGGTCTGATGTCATCTTGAGCGGCGCCGGGTGTTCTTGCGAGCATCCGGTGCCCGTTCATCAGGCCCGTTTTCGCAGCCTCACTTTTCTTCTATCCTGTCAGTTGATCGTGGTGGCCAAATGGACTGGCACATTTTCCTGCTGTGGAGGAGGGTGATACCGCTGCTGACAAGGAGCTCGCCATGCCGCGTAGCCTCTGCCTCAACCGTGAATGCCTCGGGCTTATCACCCGAATCGAATGCGTCATCCGGCCGATGTCCGGCGAGGATGGCCTGTGGATGCTGCTGTTCGCCGCAGGAATGTCCGGCGAGCAACCTTCCGCGCTCCGCTCCCAGGGACCGTTCACGAGTCTGGCTGCTGCCCAGTCCATTCTCGACAGTATTGCCGAAAACCTGCTGCTGGGCGGTTATCGTCCGGCTGATGATGTGCCCATCTGGACGCTGCACATGCAGGCTGAGTTGCGTCGGCTCAACGGCGACCTGTCCCGCTATCAGCGTTCTTCTCCGTTCAAGTTCTAGTCCGTGATTTCTGCGTTATTTTGTCGCACACCTAGAGCCACACGTTCCCGCTGATATACTCGCGCGTCTTTTTCCAAAACACTTGCGAGTCTCAATGGAACGTTTCTTCGAAAATGCCATGTATGCATCGCGCTGGTTGCTGGCGCCGATCTATTTCGGTTTGTCCCTTGGGTTGCTGGCGCTCTGCCTGAAGTTCTTTCAGGAAATCTTTCATGTCCTTCCCAACATCTTCAGTCTGGCCGAAGCCGATCTGATCCTGGTGCTGCTGTCGCTGATCGACATGGCGCTGGTGGGCGGCCTTTTGGTCATGGTGATGATTTCCGGCTACGAGAACTTCGTTTCGCAGCTGGATATCGATGAGGACAAGGAAAAGCTCAACTGGCTGGGCACCATGGATTCCTCGTCGCTGAAGATGAAAGTCGCAGCGTCCATCGTGGCGATTTCGTCCATCCACCTGCTGCGCGTATTCATGGACGCCACCAACATCAAGACCGAATACCTGATGTGGTACGTGATCATCCACATGACCTTCGTGATCTCGGCGTTCGCGATGGGTTATCTGGACAAGCTGACCAAACTGGACAAGATGACCAAGCAGTAACCCCACGACTGCTTCAGGCTCACATCCGCCTGCCCTGCGCTTGAAATGAGCGAAGGGCGGGCGGTTTCGTTTCTGGATTGTTGTTTCGACGTGCTGTAAAAAGTCCGTTGCGATGCTTTCAGCAAACGACGAAAGAGGTTCGATCATGAATTATCAGGAATTTACCGACCATGCCCAGGCTGGCCGGGTCAATGAGCTGAATCTGATCTCGATCGAGGGCGGCATTTACCTGCTGGAGGTGCTGATGAACGGCAGCTCCGGGATGCTCAAGGATCAGGCGGGCAAGACCCTGCACCTGCGCTCGGTCGAACACGCACGCGACCTGCTCAAGAACCTGCCAGTGGTGCCGTTCTACCTGGTCCACTGCGTGGTGCATGACGAGCTGTGCGGCATGCCGGTCAATGACCGTTCCGAGATGCGCATGCCGATCTCCTTTCACTCATCCTGGTCCTGACGCAACGTAGCGCTTCGCCGCGGTGGTAGGGCCTGTCAGGCCAATTGTGCTAGGCTGGCTGCCCTTTTGGTTCGGGGTGCCACCGAGCGGGTCATGATTGCCATGATGGTTTTCATGTCCGTCGACAGCGCGCCCCTCTGCGGAGCAGTGTCATGTCCGAAGTCAATCTGTCCACCGACGAAACACGCGTCAGCTACGGCATCGGCCGTCAGTTGGGCGACCAACTGCGCGACAACCCGCCACCGGGCGTCAACCTGGACGCCATCCTGGCGGGCCTGACCGATGCGTTCAACGGTCTGCCGAGCCGCGTTGGTCAGGAAGAAATGTCCGCCAGCTTCAAGGTCATCCGCGAAATCATGCAGGCTGAGGCCGCTGCCAAGGCCGAGAAAGCCGCAGGTGCCGGTCTGGCTTACCTGGCTGAAAACGCCAAGCGTGAAGGCGTGACCACATTGGCCTCGGGTCTGCAGTTTGAAGTCCTGACCGCTGGCACGGGTCCAAAGCCGACGCGTGAAGATCAGGTTCGTACTCACTACCACGGCACGCTGATCGATGGCACCGTGTTCGACAGCTCGTACGATCGTGGCGAGCCTGCCGAATTCCCGGTCGGCGGAGTGATCGCTGGCTGGACCGAGGCGCTGCAACTGATGAACACCGGCAGCAAATGGCGTCTGTACGTGCCGAGCGAGCTGGCTTACGGCGCTCAGGGCGTTGGCAGCATCGCACCGCACAGCGTGCTGGTGTTCGACGTGGAACTGCTGGCCGTTCTGTAACGGATCCAGGCGGTACGCAAGGTTGCTGAACGAGTCGTCTCGATCCGTTCAGCAACGGGGTTGTGCTGATGCTTCATGCTCAGTGCAACTCGCCTATCGGGCGCAACGCCCGTGCATAGCAGAACAGAAACAGATTGCGCACCAGCTCCTTGAGCACCACCGGCTCGCTGGAACTGAGGCTGTAAACATCCAGATCGCCCTGATCACGCAACTCCTCAAGCGCTTCCTCTTCCAGTACGGCACACACCTCCCCTGTTTCCCGATGAAGAATTCGCAGGTAGGGGTGTGGGCGGTCCAACCATGCATCGATCAAATAAGTCATGTTTCATCTCCTGTATCGGTTTGATGAGAATAATTCTTATTGGGATAATAGCAAGGCTCTATTGAGATTAATTCTCATTTTGTGCCGAACGGTTGATGTGGGTCAGTGAACGATGGCGATCATGCTTATGCTCTGCGCTCATCGTGCTACACAAGTCCGCAAGACGCGCAAAACGGGGGGCAAAACGAAAGTGACTGACTCCGCGTGGGAATGTCTCCCAGGACGCTCCGCGTCCGCTCTCGAATGTGGCGCAGATGCGCGCCCAAGCTCCAGCGTTATTAACGTCCTGCGCTCGGCTCACTGAATCCGCAATCTGTACCATTTGTGACGCGGAGCGTCACGGGATGCATACCCACGCGGAGCGATGGGCACGATCAGTGTTGAGTCGGACTTATGTATAACGACGAGCGCGGAGCGTGGGCACGATCGGGTACAGATGTCAGCCCTCACACTGATCGTTCCTCACGCTCCGCGTGGGAATGCCTCCCAGGACGCTCCGCGTCCGCTCTTGAATGTGGCGCAGATGCTAGCCCAGGCTCCAGCGTTATCGACGGCATGCGCCTGGCTCAATGAGTCCGCAATCTGTGCCCTTTTTGACGCGGAGCGTCACGGGATGCATGCCCACGCGGATGGGCACGATCAGTGGGGTGAGTGATGATTGCGCCCGCGCTCTGAGCAGCGATCAGTGCAACAAAAAGCCCGTCACAAGGACGGGCTTCTTTGTATTACTAATGCAATCAATGCGTACGTGCGACGGCAAATTCGCTCAGTTCGACCAGCGCATCGCGGTACTCGCTGGGCGGCAGGGCGTCCAGGCAGGCGATGGCCTTGGCGGCGTAGTCGCGGGCCAGTTGTGCGGTGTAATCCAGGGCTCCGGCGCTTTCGACGGCGTTGCGGATGCTTTCCAGATCTTCCAGGCCGCCTTTCTGAATGGCCTGACGAACCAGGGCAGCCTGCTCGGGCGTGCCTTCGCGCATGGTGTAGATCAAAGGCAGGGTAGGTTTGCCTTCGGCAAGGTCGTCGCCGACGTTCTTGCCCAGTGTCTCGGCATCGCCACGGTAGTCCAGCAGGTCATCCACCAGCTGGAAAGCCACGCCCAAGTGATCGCCAAAGGTACGCAATGCTTCGGTCTGTTCGGCAGAGGCGCTGCACAGTGCCGCAGCGCTGTGGGTCGAGGCTTCGAACAGCATGGCTGTCTTGCCGCGAATCACTTCCATGTAAGTTTCTTCAGTGGTGCTGGCGTCGCGAACCTTGGACAATTGCAGCACTTCGCCTTCGGCGATTACGCGCGTGGCCTTGGACAGGATTTTCATCACATCCATCGAGCCGAGTTCGACCATCATTTCGAAGGAGCGCGAATAAAGGAAGTCGCCGACCAGCACGCTTGGCGCATTGCCCCAGAGTGCGTTTGCCGTCGAGCGCCCACGACGCATGCCGGACATGTCGACGACGTCGTCATGCAGCAGGGTGGCGGTGTGCAGGAATTCGATGGTGGCGGCCAGCAGGCGCACATCGTCGCCTTCGCGGCCCAGTGCCTTGCCACACAGCAATACCAGCAGGGGACGCAGGCGTTTGCCGCCAGCGGACGTGATGTAGTCGCCGATTTTCGAGACCAGCGGTACGCGTGACGTCAGTTGCTTTTTGATGATAACGTCAACGGCACTAAAGTCGTCCGCCACCGCGCGGTAGAAGGCTTGGGGTTGCATCAGCGACACGTGCTCCGGAAAGGTTGCGCCGCATGCTAGGTCGCGGGGTAGAGCGTGTCAAGGTATGACGAGTGGCCCCTTGCAACCCATCATAGGCTTGCGTACAATCGCGCACCCTAACTTTCCTGGGCAGCACCTGCCTTACGCAATTGCAAACGGGCCGTTCCAGCCCCATGCAGCCATGCCAGCCGATACTCTTCTTATAAAGAGCTGGGTGAGCAGGATTTTCGGAGAAATACCATGTACGCAGTAATTGTTACCGGTGGCAAGCAGTACAAAGTCGCCCCAGGTGAATACCTGAAAATTGAAAAACTGGAAATCGCTACTGGCGAATCCGTCACTTTCGACCGCGTTCTGCTGGTTGGCAATGGCGACGACGTCAATATCGGTGCTCCAGTTGTTGCTGGCGCTACTGTCGTGGCAGAAGTGGTTTCGCAAGGTCGTCACGATAAGGTTCGTATCATCAAGTTCCGTCGTCGTAAGCACCACATGAAGCGCATGGGCCACCGCCAGTGGTACACCGAGATCAAAATCACAGGTATTCAGGCTTAATTTCAGCCTAATCCTCATTTGGAGAATTGACTCATGGCACACAAAAAAGCTGGTGGTAGTACCCGTAACGGGCGCGACTCAGAAGCCAAACGCCTTGGCGTGAAGATGTATGGCGGCCAGGCTATCATTCCGGGCAACATCATCGTGCGTCAGCGCGGCACCCAATTCCACGCTGGCTACGGCGTTGGCATGGGTAAAGATCACACCCTGTTCGCGAAAGTGGAAGGCGTGATCAAGTTTCAAGTCAAGGGCGCCTTCGGTCGCCGCTACGTGAGCATCGTTCCGAAGACTGAAGTCTCCGCAGCGTAATCACGCAGTAGCTTAAAAGCCCTGTCTTGCGACGGGGCTTTTTCGTTTGTAGAGGTAGAGAGTCAGGTGAGTCTCTTGCAAAACTGTTTGTGCGGGCTGTTGTGATGTTGACCCCTGGGGTCGCTGGTTTCTGATCGGTATCGCAACGCTCATTTTTGCAAGAGTCTTATGTAATTTATGTGGTTCTGCTCGTCCCTGTGGCGGGAGGCGTGCGTTATGAAATTTGTAGATGAAGTATCCATTCGAGTAAAAGCCGGTGACGGCGGCAACGGTTGCATGAGCTTCCGTCGTGAAAAATTCATCGAAAACGGTGGCCCCAACGGCGGCGATGGCGGTGATGGCGGTTCGGTCTACATGATGGCCGACGTCAACCTGAACACCCTGGTCGACTACCGTTACACGCGTCACTTCGATGCCGAGCGCGGCTCCAACGGCGGCAGCACCGACTGCACCGGTCGTAAAGGTGAAGAGCTGGTGCTGCGCGTGCCGGTCGGCACCACGATCATTGATGCCACCACTCAGGAAATCATCGGCGACCTGACCAAAGACGGTCAGCGCATCATGGTTGCCCAGGGCGGCTGGCACGGTCTGGGCAACACGCGTTTCAAATCCAGTACCAACCGTGCTCCGCGCCAGACCACGCCGGGCAAGCCGGGCGATCAGCGTGATCTCAAGCTGGAATTGAAAGTGTTGGCGGACGTCGGTCTGTTGGGTTTGCCGAACGCAGGCAAAAGTACCTTCATTCGCTCGGTGTCTGCCGCCAAGCCGAAAGTGGCCGACTATCCGTTCACGACCCTGGTGCCGAACCTTGGCGTGGTCAGTGTCGATCGCTGGAAGAGCTTCGTGGTTGCCGACATTCCAGGTCTGATCGAAGGTGCATCCGATGGCGCGGGCCTGGGGATTCGCTTCCTCAAGCATTTGGCGCGTACTCGTCTGTTGCTGCACCTCGTCGACATGGCGCCGCTGGATGAAACCAGTGCTGCGGATTCGGCTGAAATCATCGTCAACGAGCTGGTCAAGTTCAGCCCGTCTCTGGCCGATCGTGATCGCTGGCTGGTGCTGAACAAGTGCGACCAGTTGCTTGAAGAAGAGCATGAGGCCCGCAAGCAGGAGATCGTTGATCGCCTGGAATGGACCGGTCCGGTCTACGTGATTTCTGCCATCGCCAAAGAAGGCACCGAGCAGCTGACGCGCGACATCATGCGTTATCTCGAAGAGCGCAGCCTGCGCATCGCCGAAGAGCCTGGTTACGCCGAAGAGCTGGCCGAGCTGGATCAGCGCATCGAAGACGAGGCGCGTGCTCAGTTGCAGGCGCTGGATGATCAGCGTGCATTGCGTCGCAGTGGCGTGAAGAGCGTGCATGACATCGGTGACGATGACTGGGATGAAGAAGATGTGGACGATGAAGATGGTCCGGAAATCATTTACGTCCGTGACTGATCGCTTGAAGTAAACTTGAACGCCGCTACTTTTGTCAGCGGCGTTTTTGTATCCCGAATTTGAAAACTCTCTGGCTAAGGTTGGAAGATGATGCGCAGCAAAGTGACGGGTGCCCAGCGCTGGGTCGTGAAGATCGGCAGTGCCCTGCTGACAGCGGATGGCAAGGGTCTGGATCGCACGGCCATGAGTGTGTGGGTCGAGCAGATGGTGGCGCTGCATGAAGCAGGCGTCGAGCTGGTGCTGGTTTCCTCCGGGGCGGTAGCTGCCGGGATGAGTCGCCTGGGCTGGACTGTTCGACCCAGTGCGATGCATGAGCTGCAGGCAGCTGCCGCCATCGGTCAGATGGGCTTGGTGCAGGCGTGGGAATCCAGCTTTGCCGAGCATGATCGGCACACCGCGCAGATCCTGCTGACTCACGACGACCTGTCCGATCGCAAGCGCTACCTGAACGCTCGCAGCACGCTGCGTACTCTGGTTGAGCTGGGCGTAGTGCCGGTCATTAACGAAAACGACACCGTGGTCACTGACGAGATCCGTTTCGGTGACAACGACACGCTTGCGGCGCTGGTGGCCAATCTGGTCGAGGCTGATCTGCTGGTCATTCTTACGGATCGCGACGGCATGTTTGACGCCGATCCGCGCAACAATCCCGATGCCCAACTGATTTTCGAAGCTCGCGCGGATGATCCTGCCCTGGATGCGGTGGCAGGCGGTACAGGTGGAGCGTTGGGTCGTGGCGGAATGCAGACCAAGCTGCGCGCTGCGCGTCTGGCGGCCCGCTCGGGTGCGCACACCGTGATTGTCGGCGGTCGCATCGAGCGCGTTCTGGCGCGGCTCAAGGGTGGTGAGCGACTGGGTACGCTGCTGTCGCCGGAGCGCGGCATGCTGGCGGCGCGCAAGCAGTGGCTGGCGGGGCATTTGCAGACGCGCGGCACGCTGGTGCTGGACGACGGTGCGGTGTCTGCCTTGGCCAGAGACTACAAGAGTCTGCTGCCGGTCGGCGTCAAGCTGGTGCAGGGCAGCTTCCGGCGCGGCGAGATGGTGGTTTGCGTGGCGCCGGATGGGCGTGAGGTCGCTCGGGGGCTGAGCAACTACAGTGCTGTTGAGGCGCAGAAGATTATTGGGCAGTCGTCCGAGGCTATCGTGCGCGAGTTGGGCTACATGGCCGAGCCTGAACTGATTCACCGCGACAACCTGATTCTCGTCTGAGTCGGGTCATTAACTGTAAGGAAGGCTCGATGCGCGTCATGAAGGGTTTGTTGGCTGCTTTGCTGGTCGTGCCTGTGCTGGTCTCGGCAGAAGAGATCGGCCAGGTGTCGACGGTGTTCAAGATGGTCGGGCCGAACGACCGGATCGTAGTGGAAGCCTTCGATGATCCGAAGGTGGATGGCGTGACCTGCTACCTGTCGCGTGCCAAGACGGGCGGCATCAAGGGTGGTCTGGGATTGGCTGAGGATCGGGCGGAAGCGTCGATTGCCTGTCGTCAGGTTGGCCCGATCCACTTCAAGGAAGACCTCAAGGATGGTGATGAGGTCTTCAAGGAGCGCACATCGCTGGTGTTCAAGACCATGCAGGTGGTGCGGTTTTTCGACAAGAAGCGTAATTCGCTGGTGTATCTGGTCTACAGCGACCGCATCATCGAAGGCAGCCCGCAGAATGCCGTCACGGCTATCCCGATCCTGCCATGGTCGCCCGCGCCAGCGCCTTGATTGCGGATAGCTCAAGCTGATCGTGCCCATCGCTCTGCGCGGGCATGCATCCAGTGACGCTCTGCGTCACATTCAAGGACGGACGCGGAGCGTCCTGAGCGGCGTTACCACGCAGGCGCGTGGGAACGATCATGCCCACTTTCAGTTATCTGGTCCCGCTTTCCCGCAGGCAATAAAAAACCGACCCTGGGGTCGGTTTTTCAACAAGCGGATCGCTTAGGCTGCAGCAGCAAGGCTCAGAGCCTTGATGTGACCGTTCAGGCGACCTTTATGGCGAGCAGCTTTGTTCTTGTGGATGATGCCTTTATCGGCCATACGGTCGATAACAGGTACAGCCAGAACATAAGCAGCTTGCGCTTTTTCAGCGTCTTTTGCGTCGATGGCTTTAACTACATTCTTGATGTAGGTACGAACCATGGAACGCAGGCTGGCGTTGTGGCTGCGACGCTTCTCAGCCTGTTTTGCACGTTTTTTGGCGGAAGGTGTGTTGGCCACCGTCGAGCTCCTCGAAAGACTTTGTGAAATAGCAAACAAAATAGGCCGCGAATCATGCCGATGAGTTGAAGTCTTGTCAAGGGCAGTTAAGGTGTTCCGCTGAGTGGTCGCTGCTTTTATCCGGATGATTTATTTCCGGCGTGCGACCTGTAAACTCGCGGCCTTTGGCTTCGGGCTATTTAGCGGCGCGAAGTATCGCATAAATGGACGGCTTAATCGCCCATCCTTTGCCAAGGCATACAAGTCTTTCAATGAATCTACTCAAGTCACTCGCCGCCGTCAGCTCTATCACAATGGTTTCCCGGGTTCTGGGCTTCATCCGTGACACCATCATTGCGCGCACTTTCGGGGCCGGAATGGCGACCGACGCCTTCTTTATTGCCTTCAAACTGCCCAATCTGCTGCGGCGGATTTTCGCCGAGGGGGCGTTTTCCCAGGCATTCGTGCCGATTCTTGCCGAATACAAGAGCCAGCAGGGTGAAGAGGCGACCCGCACGTTCGTGGCTTACGTCACAGGGCTGCTGACGCTCGCTCTGGCACTGGTGACTCTTCTGGGCGTGATCTTCGCGCCCTGGGTGATCTGGGCCACAGCGCCGGGCTTTGTCGATACACCTGAAAAGTTTGCGCTGACCTCGGATCTGCTGCGGGTGACATTTCCTTATATATTGCTGATCTCGCTGTCTTCGCTGGCGGGCGCGATCCTCAATACCTGGAACCGCTTTTCCGTACCGGCCTTCGTGCCGACCCTGCTCAATGTCAGCATGATCTTTTTTGCGCTGTTCCTGACCCCGTATTTCGATCCGCCGGTCATGGCGCTGGGATGGGCGGTGCTGGCAGGCGGTCTTCTGCAGCTGCTTTATCAGCTGCCGCACCTGAAAAAAATCGGCATGCTGGTGCTGCCGCGCCTGAATCTGCGTGACTCAGGCGTCTGGCGTGTGATGAAGCAGATGCTTCCTGCCATCCTTGGCGTCTCGGTCAGTCAGATTTCTCTGATCATCAACACGATATTTGCCTCGTTCCTCGTCGCCGGGTCGGTGTCGTGGATGTACTATGCCGACCGCCTCATGGAACTGCCGTCCGGAGTGCTGGGTGTTGCGCTGGGTACGATTCTGCTGCCGATCCTGTCGAAAACCTACGCCCAGCGGGACCGTCAGGAGTATTCGCGCATTCTCGACTGGGGCTTGCGCCTGTGCTTCGTACTGGTGTTGCCGTGCACCCTGGCGCTGGGTCTGCTGGCTGAACCGCTGACCGTTTCTCTGTTTCAATACGGCAAGTTCGATGCGCTGGACGCCGCGATGACCCAGCGGGCGCTGGTCGCTTATTCGGTCGGCCTGCTGGGGATCATCCTGATCAAGGTGCTGGCTCCGGGCTTTTACGCGCAGCAGAATATTCGCACCCCGGTGAAAATCGCGATCTTCACCCTCATAGTGACTCAGTTGCTCAACCTGGCCTTCATTGTGCCGTTGCAGCATGCGGGGCTGGCGCTGGCGATCAGTGTCGGGGCGTGTATCAATGCCGGCCTGTTGTTCTGGCAACTACGCAAACAGGCGCTGTTTCAGCCGCAGCCGGGCTGGACGAAGTTTCTGTTCAAGCTGGTGATTGCGGTGGCGGCCATGTCGGGCGTTCTGCTGGGGATGATGCATTTCATGCCCGCGTGGGATGAAGGACACATGCTGGAGCGTTTTCTGCGCCTTGGCGCGCTGGTGGCAGCCGGTGTGGTGACGTATTTTGCAATGCTTCTGTTGCTGGGTTTCCGGCTTCGGGATTTCGCCCGCAAAGCCATCATGTAAGCAATATTTCAAAGGTGAGCGGTCGTGTTTGCGTGTCATGCGCCGACCGCTTTGATCGGGTCCCGGCGTGTTGCCTGTCGTCCGGGGCCGTGTGTGGTTATAATCGGCCACTTTATGAGCAAGAAGTGCGTTATGCAGCTGGTTAGAGGTCTTCACAACCTGCGTCCCCAGCATCGGGGCTGCGTCGCCACGA
Organism: Pseudomonas sp. AC016; assembly: GCF_979253365.1. Lineage (NCBI taxonomy): Bacteria > Pseudomonadati > Pseudomonadota > Gammaproteobacteria > Pseudomonadales > Pseudomonadaceae > Pseudomonas > Pseudomonas sp. AC016. The sequence continues at coordinate 2,249,094 of NZ_CEEDCC010000001.1, read as the reverse complement.
TTGGCAATTTCGACGGTGTTCACCGGGGCCACCAGGCTATTCTGGCGCGTCTGCGTGAGCGGGCTGTCGAGTTGGGTGTGCCCAGCTGCGTGGTCATCTTTGAACCCCAGCCGCGCGAGTTTTTTGCGCCAGAGACTGCTCCGGCACGACTGGCACGTCTGCGCGACAAGCTCGAACTGTTGAGCGCTGAAGGTGTGGACCGGGTGCTGTGCCTGTCCTTCAATCAGCGCCTGAGGAAACTCAGTGCGGCCAGCTTCGTCGAAACCGTGCTGATCGACGGGCTGGGCATTCAGCACCTTGAAGTGGGCGATGATTTTCGTTTTGGCTGCGACCGGCTCGGGGATTTCGGCTTCCTGCAGCAGGCCGGAACGACTTACGGATTTACGGTGGAAGCGGCGCAGACCGTTGAAATCGATGGCCTTCGCGTCAGCAGTACCAAGGTGCGTAAAGCCCTGGCTGCCGCGGATTTTGCCCTGGCCGAACGTATGCTCGGCCGCCCGTTCCAGATCACCGGACGGGTCTTGCATGGCCAGAAGCTGGCGCGTCAGTTGGGTACGCCCACCGCCAACGTGCAACTCAAGCGTCGTCGTGTGCCGTTGAGCGGGGTTTACCTGGTCAGCGTGGACATCGATGGCAAGGCTTGGGCGGGTGTCGCCAACATCGGCGTGCGTCCTACCGTGGCGGGTGATGGCAGTGCCCACCTTGAAGTGCATCTTCTGGATTTTGCCGGCGACCTTTACGACCGGCGTTTGACGGTGGCTTTCCACCACAAGCTGCGTGATGAGCAGCGTTTTGCCTCTCTGGAGGCGCTCAAGACGGCGATCAATGCGGACGTCGCCGCCGCCCGTGCCCATTGGCATGGTCAACCGCTAACCAAGAGCCTGAAATGACCGACTATAAAGCCACGCTAAACCTTCCGGACACCGCCTTCCCTATGAAGGCCGGCCTGCCCCAGCGCGAGCCGCAAACTCTGCAGCGCTGGGACAGCATTGGCCTGTACCAGAAGCTGCGCGAAATTGGCAAGGATCGTCCGAAGTTCGTCCTGCACGACGGCCCTCCGTACGCCAACGGCAATATTCACATCGGTCATGCCGTCAACAAGATTCTCAAGGACATGATCCTGCGTTCCAAGACCCTGGCGGGCTTCGATGCCCCGTATGTGCCGGGTTGGGACTGTCATGGCCTGCCGATCGAGCACAAGGTCGAAGTGACCCACGGCAAGAACCTGTCCGCGGACAAGACCCGCGAGCTGTGCCGTGCCTACGCTGCCGAGCAGATCGAAGGCCAGAAATCCGAGTTCATCCGTCTGGGTGTGCTGGGTGACTGGAGCAATCCGTACCTGACCATGAATTTCGCCAACGAAGCCGGGGAAATCCGCGCGCTGGCCGAAATGGTCAAGGGCGGTTTCGTCTTCAAGGGCCTGAAACCGGTCAACTGGTGTTTCGATTGTGGTTCGGCTCTGGCTGAAGCTGAAGTCGAATATCAGGACAAGAAGTCCTCGACCATCGACGTCGCGTTTCCGATTGCCGACGAAGCAAAACTGGCCGCTGCATTCGGCCTTGCTTCGCTGGACAAGCCAGCTTCCATCGTCATCTGGACCACCACCCCGTGGACCATCCCGGCCAACCAGGCGCTGAACGTCCATCCCGAGTTCAATTACGCGCTGGTCGACGTTGGCGACAGACTGCTGGTACTGGCTGAAGAGCTGGTCGAGTCCTGCCTGTCCCGCTACAAGCTGGAAGGCTCTGTCATCGCGACAACCACTGGCCAGTCGCTGGAACTGATCAACTTCCGTCATCCGTTCTACGACCGCCTGTCGCCCGTCTATCTGGCCGACTACGTCGAGCTGAGTGCCGGCACCGGTATCGTTCACTGCTCGCCCGCTTATGGCGTGGACGACTTCAACATCTGCAAGACCTACGGCGTCAGCAACGACGACATCATCAGCCCGGTGCAGAGCAACGGCGTGTACGTCGAATCGCTGGAGTTCTTCGGTGGCCAGTTCATCTTCAAGGCCAACCAGAACATCATCGACAAGCTGGCCGAAGTCGGCAGCCTGATGGACACCGAAACCATCAGCCACAGCTACATGCACTGCTGGCGTCACAAGTCGCCGCTGATCTACCGCGCTACTGCGCAGTGGTTCGTCGGCATGGACAAGCAGCCCGCCACTGGCGACACGCTGCGTGAGCGTGCGGTCAAGGCCATCGAAGACACTCAGTTCGTTCCGGCCTGGGGTCAGGCGCGTCTGCACTCGATGATCGCCAACCGTCCCGACTGGTGCATCTCGCGTCAGCGCAACTGGGGCGTGCCGATTCCGTTCTTCCTGCACAAGGAAAGCGGCGAACTGCACCCACGCACCGTCGAACTGATGGAAGAAGTGGCGCAGCGCGTCGAGAAAGAAGGTATCGAGGCCTGGTTCAAGCTGGACGCCAGCGAACTGCTGGGTGACGAGGCGGCCAAGTACGACAAGATATCCGACACCCTGGACGTCTGGTTCGACTCTGGCACCACGCATTGGCACGTCCTGCGCGGTTCGCATCCGATGGGCCACGAAAGCGGTCCGCGTGCCGACCTGTACCTGGAAGGCTCCGACCAGCACCGCGGCTGGTTCCACTCGTCGCTGCTGACCGGTTGCGCCATCGACAACCATGCGCCGTATCGCGAGCTGCTGACCCACGGGTTCGTGGTCGACGAGAACGGCCGCAAGATGTCCAAGTCGCTGAACAACGTGGTTGCGCCGCAGAAGGTCAACGATTCCCTGGGCGCCGACATCATGCGTCTGTGGGTCTCGGCAACTGACTATTCCGGCGAAATGGCGGTATCCGACCAGATCCTGCAGCGCAGCGCCGATGCCTATCGTCGTATTCGCAACACGGCCCGCTTCCTGCTCTCCAACCTGTCCGGCTTCAACCCGGCAACAGACTTGCTGCCAGCCGATGAAATGCTTGCACTGGACCGGTGGGCGGTGGATCGCACCTTGCTGCTGCAGCGTGAGCTGCAGGAGAACTACAGCGAATACCGTTTCTGGAACGTGTACTCCAAGGTCCACAACTTCTGCGTGCAGGAGCTGGGTGGGTTCTACCTGGACATCATCAAGGATCGCCAGTACACCACGGCTGCCAACAGCACGGCACGTCGCTCTTGCCAGACCGCGCTGTTCCACATCTCCGAAGCGCTGGTTCGCTGGATCGCGCCGATCCTGGCGTTCACCGCCGACGAGCTGTGGCAGTTCCTGCCGGGCGAGCGCAACGAATCCGTGATGCTCAACACCTGGTACGAAGGCCTGACCGAAATGCCAGCCGACTTCGAAATGGACCGCGCCTACTGGGAGCGGATCATGGCGGTGAAGACCTCGGTCAACAAGGAAATGGAAAACCTGCGCGCGGCCAAGGCCATTGGCGGAAACCTGCAGGCTGAAGTGACCCTGTATGCCGAAGACTCGCTGGTCGCGGATCTGTCGAAGCTGAGCAACGAACTGCGTTTCGTGCTGATCACCTCCACCGCCAGCGTCGCGCCTCTGGCAGCGGCTCCGGCCGATGCAGTGGTGACCGAACTCGCCGGTCTGAAGCTGAAAGTCGTCAAGTCCGGTCACGCCAAGTGCGCCCGTTGCTGGCATCACCGTGAGGATGTGGGTGTAAACCCTGAGCATCCGGAAATCTGCGGTCGCTGCGTGGACAACATCAGTGGTGCAGGTGAGGTGCGTCACTATGCGTGATTCCGCTCCGGGTCGTTTCGGCCGTCTGAGCTGGTTGTGGTTGAGCGTGCTGGTGCTGGTTATTGACCAGGCCAGCAAGTTCTACTTCGAAAACCGTCTGGACCTGTACGAACAGATCGTGGTGATTCCCGACTACTTCAGCTGGATGCTGGCGTACAACACAGGTGCAGCCTTCAGCTTTCTGGCTGACGGTGCCGGCTGGCAGCGCTGGTTGTTCGCCCTGATCGCCGTTGTGGTCAGCGCGGTGCTGGTGGTCTGGCTCAAGCGTCTGGGGCGCGACGACACCTGGCTGGCCATCGCGCTGGCACTGGTGTTGGGCGGCGCGCTGGGCAACCTGTATGACCGCATCGTGCTGGGCCACGTGATCGACTTCATTCTGGTCCACTGGCAGAACCGTTGGCACTTCCCGGCCTTCAACGTGGCCGACAGCGGTATCACCGTTGGCGCAATCATGCTGGCGCTGGATATGTTCAAGAGCAAGAAAACCGGAGAGCCTGCCCATGACTGAACAGTCTTCGACCCAAGGCTCGTCCGACGAGCTGCGCATCGGTCAGAACACGCAGGTCACGCTGCATTTTGCCCTGCGTCTGGAAAACGGCGACACCGTCGACAGCACCTTCGAAAAGGCTCCGGCCACGTTCAAGGTCGGTGACGGCAACCTGCTGCCGGGCTTTGAAGCCGCCATTTTCGGCTTCAAGGCAGGCGACCGGAAGACCGTGCAGATCCTGCCGGAAAACGCCTTTGGTCAGCCCAACCCACAAAACGTGCAGATCATGCCACGCTCGCAGTTCGCGGGTATGGAACTGTCCGAAGGGTTGCTGGTGATCTTCAATGATGCAGCCAACACCGAGTTGCCCGGCGTGGTGAAGGTATTCGATGACGAACAGGTCACTATCGACTTCAATCACCCGCTGGCAGGCAAGACGCTAAGCTTCGAAGTGCAGATCTTCGAAGTGAAAGCGATTCTGGCGTCCTGATCCCGATATCGAGCCCGGCTTCGGCCGGGCTGCTTCGCACGTAACCATGAGGCACAGCATGCAAATCAAACTCGCCAACCCCCGCGGCTTTTGTGCCGGTGTGGACCGCGCGATCGAAATCGTCAATCGCGCTCTGGAAGTGTTTGGTCCGCCGATCTATGTGCGCCATGAAGTGGTTCATAACAAATTCGTCGTCGAAGACCTGCGCTCCCGTGGTGCGATCTTCGTCGAAGAGCTGGAGCAGGTGCCGGACGACGTCATCGTCATCTTCAGTGCCCACGGTGTTTCCCAGGCTGTGCGTACCGAGGCGGCCGGTCGTGGCTTGAAAGTGTTCGACGCGACTTGCCCGCTGGTCACCAAGGTCCACATCGAAGTCGCCCGTTACAGCCGTGATGGTCGTGAATGCATCCTGATCGGTCACGAAGGCCATCCGGAAGTCGAAGGCACCATGGGCCAGTACGATGCCGCCAATGGCGGTGCAATCTATCTGGTCGAGGATGAAGCCGACGTTGCAAGCCTGCAGGTACGCAACCCGGACTCGCTGGCGTTCGTGACCCAGACCACGTTGTCGATGGATGACACCAGTCGCGTCATCGATGCATTGCGCCAGAAATTCCCGGCCATCGGCGGCCCGCGCAAGGACGATATCTGCTACGCCACGCAAAACCGTCAGGATGCGGTCAAACAACTGGCCGACGAGTGCGACGTGGTATTGGTGGTGGGCAGCCCGAACAGCTCCAATTCAAACCGCCTGCGTGAACTGGCCGAGCGGATGTCGACACCTGCGTATCTCATCGATGGCGCCGAAGACATGCAGCGCAGCTGGTTCGATGGCGTTGAGCGCATCGGTATCACCGCAGGTGCTTCGGCGCCGGAGGTGCTGGTGCGCGGCGTGATTCAGCAACTGCAGGCCTGGGGTGCAACCGGTGCCGATGAGCTGGCCGGTCGCGAAGAGAACATTACGTTCTCCATGCCCAAGGAATTGCGGGTCAAGTCGCTGCTCTGATTTCGCTCAACTGCACAGTGGCGCATCAGCCTTCTTATCGTCGATCCTGACCCGCCCGGTCCTGGCCACTATCACGCGATAGTGGCTCACCGGCTGGTCTTTGACGCACACATGTATCGTCCCGTTGGCCGAGTTACGCAGGCCGCCTAGCCCGGTGAATGTCAGATGTTCAGCCACTTTCCTGTTGCCGACGATTCGGGTGTCGGGCGACCTCGCGCGCTCCATGAGCAACACGTCCTGATCGTCGGGGCCTTTGCCATCCGTATCGAGAATGATCCGCCAGCCGTTGCTCCAGTCCCCGTCTATCGCATGGATCGTCGTCCACTGATTGCGCGAGATGGCAGCGACTCGTGCCGACCGTATTCCGCTGGCCAGCTCCTGGGCTGCGACGAGTCTGCGGTTGCTGTCGATCACATCGGTAAGGGAGGGCATTGCGACATTGGCAAGAATGGCAACCAGTGCCACGACCACCAGCAGTTCGATCAGCGTGAATCCTGTCTGCTTCATCTGTTTTCCTTCCCTGGAAAGACCGTTTCAAACGCGTCCGGGCGCTCGTCATCGCAAAACAACCGTACGTCCCGCTATAGATTTTCCGACGGCATTGCTGCCTTATAGTCGTAACGTCTAGGAGACACTCAATGCGTCATATAGCCAAGGGATTCAGCCTCATCGAATTGTTAGTCACTGTGTCCCTGGTGGGCATCCTGGCAGCTATCGCGATCCCGAATTTCACCAGCACCCTCCAGAGCAACAAGGCCGATACCGAACTCAATGATTTGCAGCGGGCCCTCAACTATGCGCGGCTCGAGGCGATAAACAGAGGAGTGAGTGTGCGAATCGCTCCAACCACCGGGACTGCATGGAATACCGAGTTGCAGGTGTATCGAGTCGCCGATGCGGGCACGGTCGCGTCCGACTCGACCAGGGTCTTGCGCAAGGTGGCGGCCATGAGCAGCGGCGGTACGCTGGTGGCAGCCAACGTGAATGCAATCGACTTCAATAACCTGGGCGGGCTCATCGCGCCTGCTACGGCGGTGGCAATGACTTACACCCGAGGCTCCGTCACCAAAACCCTGAATATTTGCCTGACCGGCCGGATCGTCCTCGGTGGAAGCTGCTGATGCCCAATAAACCCCGACATCGCCAGAGCGGCATGACCCTGATCGAAGTGCTGGTTTCGGTGTTGATCCTTGCCATCGGCCTGCTGGGCGCGGCGGCAATCCAGCTGAACGCCCTGAAATACACGGACAGCGCGGCGATGACCAGTCAGGCCAGCTTTATCGCTTACGACATGATGGATCGCATCCGGGCCAATGTGGACGGCAATTCAGCCAGTACTGGCGGACAAAACGTCCTGGCAACCTATGGCCTCAACAGTCTGTCGGCTGCACCGGCTGCCAATATCAACGTCGCTCGGGATCAGGATCTGTTCGATTTCAAAACCAACATCAACAATTTTGCAGGCGCTACCGGAACAGGGGTGATCAACGTTGCCAATGCGCCGGAAGTGACGATCACCATCACCTGGGACGACACGCGTGCCGCGAGCGCCAATACCGTGGCGAACACGGGGACTGCACCCGTCAGCCCGACGACCCGAACGTTTACACTGACTTCACGTATCGGGGTGAATCCATGAGAAGGCTGTCCAGAGGCTTTGGCCTGGTCGAAATCATGGTCGCTCTGGTGCTCGGGCTGGTGGTCAGCCTGGGGATCGTCCAGATATTTACCGCATCCAGAGCCACGTACCAGAGCCAGAATGCGGCGGCCCGCATGCAGGAAGATGCGCGTTTTGTGTTGAGCAAGATGATTCAGGAAATCCGCATGACTGGCATGTATGGTTGCCTGAGTTTCTCCAACGTGACGCCTGTGGCACCTGCCATTGCCCTGCCTGTTGCGCTCGATAACGCCATTCTCTGGGACAACGCGAACGCGAAGCTCACGCTGGTGACCGCTGACGTGGGGAGCACGGGTAGCACGCCGACCTGGACCATCATCTCAGACTGCAGAACCACGACGCAGCTGTACAACGGCGCAAGAGCACCCGCGGCCGGGCAGACGGCCTTTCCATTGCGGCAACTGGTTTACAGCCTTTCCGGGACCGATCTGAGCATCAGATTCGGCGAGACGGCTGATCCGCAACCGCTCTTGCAGAATGTCGCCAGTTTTTCTGTTTCCTTTGGCATGGTCGGTAATCCCATGTCCTACAAAACGGCGATCACCCCTGGCAACGCTGGTGACATCCGCAGTGTGCGCATCAGTCTCACGCTGCGTGACCCAGACAACCGGGTCGAAGACCAGCAGTACAGCGTTGTCGCCTACTTGCGTAACCGCTTTTGAACAGGCCCAGCATGAACAAGACCGTGCGATTCAATTCGATCATTGCCTTCCCTCGCCGTCAGGGCGGCATGGTGTTGCTGGTGAGCCTGGTATTCCTGCTGCTGCTGACGTTGCTGGGGATTTCTTCGATGCAGAATGCAACCCTGCAGGAAAAAATGGCCGGCAGCGTGGTGGTGCGCAATCAGTCGTTCCAGTTGGCAGAAAGTGCGCTGCGCCTCGGTGAGTCTGCCATCAAGGCAGGGACTGTTTTACCGGCGGCCTGTTCGGGAACCGCGTGTGCACCGCCTGCCGAGTCCACCACGGTAACCGCTGCCGGAGTGGGGACTTCCGGTGTGACCTGGACTGCAGCGGCCGGAGGGGGCTTTTATGCCGTTCAAAATCTGGGGAACACGTTGGCGCCGATAAAATGGCCGTCAAATTGCAGTTCCACCGTCGCGACGCTTTACCGGGTAACCGCAGTGGCCATCCAGAATGGCACCTCACGAACCGTGCTGGAGAGCATTTATGCCAACTGTTAAGGCGCTTCGTCATGCTCTGAAATATGTGTATGGCGTGCTGTTGACGCTTTACCTCGCGGCGCCGGTCTATGCATTCACTCCTTCACAGGTGCCACTGCTGAGCTCATCGGCGGTGCCGCCCAACCTGATGCTGCTCGTGGACAACTCAGGGAGCATGTACAACATTATCTGGGCATCCGGGTTTGATCCCAATGTCAATCGTCCTGATATCCAGTTTTACTCCACTCAGTGTGTGAGTGGCCTGATAACGGTTCCTTGCCCGTTCATAAGCACCATCTCGGGCGGGGAGACGCTGGCAGTAGGAGACATCAACGCGACGGGAGTGGCCGGGATTTCACTGTCTTGCCTGTTCGGCGGACGCACGATTTTTCGCAACGGCGTTAGATACTGCGTCGTGCTACCCGATCCTGCCGGAAATGGCCTTACCCGCTACACCGCAGACTATCTTTCGTACCTGATCGATCTGGTCACGCCAGGCCTGTTCGACTTCGGCGTGCGAAATTACACCAATGGCGTGATTCCCAACGATTTCCGCATGAACGTCGCGAAAACTGTGGCGACCAATCTGGTTTCCAACAACCTCACGCTCAGGATCGGGCTGGCGACCTTCAACGAGCCGAACAACTTCGATCTCGGTCCTGGCGGCAGGGTTTCCAGAGTGGTCACCGATCTGTCTCCAGTCACGGCCTCGACCTTTCAGCCAGCCGTCACTCAGGCGCAAGCCACTGCCAACGTCAACGCGCTCAAGCAGGCCATCGCCAACCTGACACCTTCCGCCAACACGCCGCTGGCGGAAACCTACTACGAGATCACTCGTTATTTCCGTGGTATGGCGCCCTTTTATCAGAGTGCCGCCAACTACGTGAGCCCCATTCAGTATCGCTGTCAGAAGAACTATGGCGTGGTGGTCACCGATGGTTTGCCCACCTATGACCGGACGTTTCCCACCAACGACCCGGAAGACGTCGCCGATACCACACGTTCACTGCCCAACTGGGACCTGAATGCCGCCAACGACGGAAACAATCTGTCGGGTAATGGGGAAGGGGACACGCTTTATCTGGATGACCTGGCCAAGTTTGCCTACGACATTGATCTGCGCCGTGATGTCTCCGCGCCGGGGGGCGATCTGACCGGAAAAAGCTGGGACACCGCAGGTTTCCCCAAACAAAACCTGAGCACCTATACCATTGGTTTCACAGCCAACAATCAGATGCTGATTGATGCCGCGAACGATACTCACGGTCGTGGAAAGTACTTCCAGGCCAATGACAGTTCAGGATTGAACACGGCCTTGAACCTTGCACTGAGCGATATCTACGCCAAGGCAGGTTCCGGCGGTGGCGGTGCGGCCAACGCAGCGACCCTGCAAACGGGCACGCGTTTTTTCCAGACGCTTTATGACCCTGCCGACTGGCACGGGACAATCAATGCGTTTGATCTCGATGCCCGTACGGGTGACCTGGGCACGGCGGTGTGGACCACCGACACAACGATAACGTCAGGTTCGACCGCTCCAACTTTCGAAACCTGGAACACCGCTGCAGCTACGACCACCGCTGCAAGGATTGCTCTTGATTTCAACGCGCTGTCTCAACCCCAGAAGGACGCTGTCACGGCCACATTGCCGACCGGCGTGACGGGTATCCAGCTGATCAACTGGGCGAAAGGCACCGCCAACTCGGCGTTGCGAACCCGTACCCGACTGCTGGGCGATTTGATCAATACGAATCTGGCTGTCGCACTTCCAACGGAAAAGACTTCAACCGATATGACGGGCAGTACGTCTTACAGTACCTATCTGACCACTAAAGCCAGCAACATGACGTACAGCCTGTTGGTAAATGCGAATGACGGCTTTCTCAATGTCATCGGTGCCGATAACGGCAGGCGAACGTACGCCTACATGCCTTCGACCGCCTTGACGTCGCTGGCAACCGTTGCGGCGATCAACTATGGCCTGGGTGCGCACAGGTTCACTGCTGATGGTCAGATTTCTGTATTCGATACCCAGGCTGGCAGCAGCACTTCATGGCGCACTGTGGCTGTAAGCGGGTTGGGAGCGGGCGGCAAGGCATTCTTCGCCATCAAATTGTTTGAAGGCACCGCCAACAACATCAGCGCATTGTGGGAGGTGAGGGCACCGGCTGTGTCCACTCCGGCAAATGGTTTCAACAATCTTGGCTTCAGCTATTCCAAGCCCGAAGCGGCGCGGATGGCAGATGGAACGGGTATTGTCGTTGTTGGCAATGGCTACGGCAGCTTCACGGGACGGGCGTCGCTCTTTGTGCTGAACGCCAACACCGGAGCACTCATCGCTGAGATACCCACACCTGCTATAGGCAGTGAAACGGACAATGGGCTGTCTTCGGTCAGGCTGCGGGTCAATGCACAGAATGTCGTCCAGGCTGCCTATGCAGGTGATTTGAAAGGTCGTTTGTGGAAGTTTGATCTGAGCGGGGCATCTGCGAACAGCTGGAAGGTGGCGTTCAACGGCCAGCCTCTTTTCACTGCGCCAAGAGGAGCCAATCAACCCATCACGGTTCAGCCTTTGATTCTGGATCATCCGCTGAACGGCAAGATCATCTATTTCGGCACCGGCAAGTTTCTCGAGACGGCGGACAAACAAACAACTGCGCTCCAGGATTTCTATGCGATCTGGGACGCCGACAGTGCGTCCGGCAACTACGTTGAAAGCAACCTGCAGGCTCAGGCCGTCACAGGTTCGGTTTCCGGAAGCGATGCGACCTATTTCACTTCAACCGCCAACGATGTTGACTGGGCGTCGAAAAAGGGATGGTTTCTGCCGTTGTCCACCGTTGAGCCCTACATCGGCGAGCGCATCATTTATCCTGCCCAAAACAGCAGAGGACGGATCATTTTCACTACCGCTGCCGTCAACTCGTCGGACCCTTGCGAGAGCACGGGTACAGGGCGTTTGTTCGAACTGGATCCAGCGACCGGCAGTATGCTCAACTATCAAGTGCTGGACACCAATGGCGATCTGGACATAAACGAACTCGATACGCGTGTTTCAGGACGTGCGGTAGGCAGCGGCATACCGGTCCTTGCATCCATTCTGACAGGAACCGTGAGTCCGGGAACCGACTCCAACGGCAATCCCAAGGTGCCGAATGACATAAAAATTGTGATCGACTCCAGCGGCCAAATTTTAAGGCTTGATGAACTAGGTAATCTAGTTCCAACCGCCTTCCAGCGCATCATGTGGCGACAAATCCAATAGGGAAGCTGACCATGAGAGCAACATCCAGGGGCTTTACGCTGATCGAACTCATGATCGTCGTGGCGATTGTCGGTATCCTTGCGGCGGTGGCTTACCCCAGTTACACCGAGTACGTGAGACGCACCCATCGCGCCGAAATTGCCAGCCTGCTGTCCGAGCAGACCCAGGCGCTGGAGCGCTTTTATTCCCGGAGTGGTACTTACGCGGGCGCACAAGGTCTGAGCCTGGGAAACACCTATTACGGTATTGTCTCTGTGCTGAACGCCTCCGATTTCACACTGACGGCGACGCCCAACGGCAACGCGATGATGAATGGCGACAAGTGTGGCAGCTTCGTCATCAAGAACACGGGCGAGTACAGCAACACCGGCGCGTCCAGCGGTGTGACGAAGAAAGACTGCTGGGGCCGATAACCCTTTTCAACTTGCCCAGAGAGCAAAATGCCCAAGCAACACGTAGTGATCGTCGGCGGTGGTGTGATCGGTTTGTTGACGGCCTTCAATCTGGCATCGGCGTGCATGAGCGTTGTGCTGCTGGACAGGTCAGGCGTGGGGCTCGAGTCCTCGTGGGCGGGCGGGGGGATCGTTTCTCCGCTCTACCCATGGCGCTACAGCCCGGCAGTGACCGCGCTGGCGCATTGGTCTCAGGATTTCTATCCGCATCTGGGCGAGCGGCTTTTCAAACAGACGGGTCTTGATCCGGAAGTCCATACCACCGGTTTGTACTGGCTGGACCTGGATGACGAACAGCAGGCGCTCGACTGGGCGTTACGGGAAAACCGGCCGCTGAGCAGCGTTGATATCTCGGCGGTGCATGATGCAGTGCCGGTCCTCGGACAGGGATATTCGCGCGCGATCCATATGGCTGACGTGGCCAATGTGCGTAACCCCCGACTGGTCAAATCCCTCAAGGCCGCCTTGCTGGCGATGCCGAATGTCGAGATTCGCGAGCAGTGCGAGGTCAGTGGCTTCGTGCGTCGCAGCGATAGAATCGAAGGCGTGAAGACGACGTCGGGCGATGTGCTCGCTGACCGGGTGATTCTTGCTGCGGGCGCCTGGAGTGGTGAGCTGCTGAAACACCTTGGCCTGGAGCTGCCGGTCGAGCCTGTCAAAGGTCAGATGATCCTCTACAAGTGCGCGTCGGATTTTCTGCCCAGCATGGTGTTGGCGAAAGGGCGATACGCGATTCCCCGGCGTGATGGGCATATCCTGATTGGCAGCACGCTGGAACACGCAGGTTTTGACAAGACCACGACTGAGGAGGCGCTTGAAAGCCTCAAGGCCTCGGCTGTCGAGCTGATTCCAGCATTGGCGGACGCCGAGCCAGTTGCCCAGTGGGCGGGGCTGCGTCCGGGTTCGCCGGAAGGCATTCCGTTCATTGGCCCGGTGCCCGGCTTCGAAGGGCTGTGGCTCAACTGCGGTCATTACCGCAACGGCCTGGTGCTGGCGCCTGCGTCGTGCCAGTTGCTCGTCGACTTGCTGCTGGAGCGTGAACCGATCATTGATCCGGCGCCGTACGCGCCGCAAGGGCGTATGACGCCCGCCCGGATATGAGCTGCGCTTTCGTCGATAAAATATAGCTGCTGAATGAATGCGGTTTTTGTGGGGGCACCACCACGTCTTCAACGTGGCGCTGTCGCGCAGCAAATACGGACCGTGGGAGGCGGCTTGCCGGCGATGCAGTCGACGCGGTATGTCAGGAAAATCGCGTCATCGTTCATCGCCGGCAAGCCGCCTCCCACAGTCAGTGTTTGCAGCTATTTAGCGCTGTGTCAGGGGCCTTTAAACACCCGAGCCTTCCCGCTCAATCCAGTCCCAGCTTCTTCAACCGATAACGCATGGACCTGAATGACAGGCTCAGTCGCTGGGCCGCCGCTGTGCGGTTCCAGCGGGTTTCTTCCAGGGCCTGAAGAATCAGTTTGCGCTCGATGCCTTCCAGATAGTCTTCCAGATTGTCGATGTCGGCCAGGTTCGGGCCGTCGCTTTCCTGTGGTCTGGCAGATTCGGTCAGACGCAGGTCGGATGCGTGGATTTCGTCGTTCTCGCACAACGTGTAGGCGCGCTCCAGCATGTTCTCCAGCTCACGGACGTTGCCGGGAAAACGATAGCTTTTCAGCGTATCCAGTGCCTGGGCGTCGAGTCTGGCGGCGGGCAGGCCGCTGTTGGTCGCCAGACGCTGCAGGACGATGGCGGCCAGTTGGTCGATGTCTTCGCGACGCTCGCGCAGCGACGGTACGCGCAGTTCGATGACGTTCAATCGGTAATACAGATCCTGCCGGAAGCGTCCTGCGGCCACCTCCACGCTCAGGTCCTTGTGGGTCGCACAGAGAATCCGGACATCCACCACCTGTTCCTGCTGACCGCCAACGCTGCGGATGGACTTCTCCTGTATCGCGCGCAGCAGTTTGACCTGCATGGCCAGCGGCAGATCGGCCACCTCGTCCAGAAACAGCGTGCCGTTCTGCGCCGCCTGAAATAGCCCCGGCTTGTCTTCATGGGCACCGGTGAAGCTGCCTTTGCGATGCCCGAAGAATTCGCTTTCCATCAGGTCGGAAGGAATGGCGCCGCAGTTCACCGGCACGAAGGGTTTCTCCCCGCGCGGGCCTTGTTCGTGAATCAACCTGGCCACCAGCTCCTTGCCGCTGCCGGACTCGCCGCTGATGTAAACGGGGGCCTGACTGCGCGCCAGTTTGGCGATCTGGCTGCGCAGTGTGCGCATGGGTGGCGAATCGCCCAGCAGGCGATTATCCAGGGTGCGTACCGGCTGCACGACGGGTGTGAGGCGCAGCGCGCTGTTGACCAGCTCACGCAGGCGACCGAGGTCCACCGGCTTGGTCAGGAAGTCGAACGCACCGGCCTTGAGCGCGTGGATAGCGGTGTCCAGACTGCCATGCGCGGTGATCATCGCCACCGGGACGTGAGCGAAGTTCTGCTGGATATGCTGCACCAGCTCCAGGCCGTTGCCATCCGGCAGGCGCATGTCCGTCAGGCACAGGTCGAATGCTTCTCGAGCCAGGCACTGGCGTGCCTCGGCGACATTGCAGGCGCTGCGGGTGTCGAGCTTCATCCGGCCCAGAGTGATCTCCAGGAGTTCGCGAATGTCCGGCTCATCATCGACGATCAGGATCTTTTGCCGTGGGGTCATGTTCAGCTCGGTTTGAACGGGTGGGCGAAGGTAATCCGCATGCAACTGCCGCCGCCTTCCCGAGGGGCGTAGTCCAGGTGGGCCTGATTGCTTTCGCATAACTCGCGCGACAGGTAGAGGCCAAGGCCCGTCCCTTTGCTTTCGGTGGTGAAGAACGGTTCGAACAGTCTGCTCAGGTGCTTCTCGCTGACGCCGGGGCCGTCATCAAGGACCTCCAGCGTCGGCAGATCGCTTTTCTGATCGTGATACAGCCTCAGCAGCACCTGCGCGGTGGAGTGGTGCTGGCGGCTGTAGCGCAGGCCGTTCTGCAGCAGGTTGGTGACCACTTGGTTCAACTGCTCGGGGTCCATGCGCGTGGTCAGCATGCCGACACCGATTTCGGTCTCGACCCGCTGGTCAGGCAGGGCGGTGCTGCGAAATTCCGCCACGAAGTTCTCCAGCCAGTTTTTCAGGTCAAGCAGTTCGCGCTGGGCTTCGCGTCGTCTGGACAGTTGCAGCACGTTCTCGATAACCAGATTGATCCGCCGTGACTGGTCATGAATGATCTGCCCCAGACGCCGGTCTGGCGCGGTCAGTTCTTCCGACTCGTTCAGCAACTGCGCCGCATGGCTGACAGCGCCGAGCGGGTTGCGGATTTCATGAGCGATGCCGGCGGTGAGGCGGCCCAGTGCGGCGAGCTTGAGCTGCTGGGCCTGATGGGCAACCTGCGACAGGTCTTCCAGGAAGATCAGGGTCTGCAACTGATCGCCCCGGTTGACTGCGGCAAAGCTGGGTTGCAGCTCTGGCCCGATGGCAGAAGTCGAGAGGCTGCGGGGCACCATGACCGGGTTGATCAGCCAGTGGCGCAGGCGATCCACCAATTGCGGGCAGTAATGGTCGATCACTTCGCCGACCAGTTGCTCATGCCCGAGCAGGTTCAGCGCGCCCTGATTGGCCAGCAACACCTGACGGCGCGCATCCAGTACCAGAATGCCGGTGCGCATGCGTTGCAGAATCAAGGCGTTGAGTTCTTCAAGGTTATTGACATCCGCAGCCCGCTGCTTGGCCAGCACTTCGCTGTTCAGCATGCGTGCCGTGAGTGCCTGTACCAGCATGGCGGCAGCGAAACACATGGCTCCCAGCAGGCCAGCCTGCACGTAATCGCTGGAAACCGATGGCGTCCCGAGGCTGATGTAGAAGGTCAGATAGATGATGCCGATGGCCGAGACTGCCGCGATCAGCAGCCCGATGCGGCCACGCAACAGCACATTGCTGATCGCGACCGAGGCGATCAGCAGGTTGCCGATACCACTCGAAGGACCGCCTGCTGCGTAGAAAAGGCCAGACAGCATGATCGCGTCTGCCAGCGCCAGGCTGAAAAGGTGAGACTGGCGGCTCGGCCGCTCCAGCAGCACCACCACCAGGATGTTGGACACCAGATACAGCCAGCAACCCGCACGAAACAGGTTCGGGTTGGCCATCTGCAACAGTTCGGTGTCCAGGCTGCTGGAAATCAGCGATACCAGCAGGACGCCGATGACGAGGCGATAAAGGTGATAAAGCCGCAGGATCCGTTGCGCTTGGGCCGTGCCGAGCGAAAGGGGTTCAGCGGTCACGTGCCGCCGGGCCTTCTAGCCTGTGCGCCTCGCTGCAATACCATTGTTGTTCCTGGCTCAATGCACGGTCACGAGGAAGGTGAACGCCGCACTGGGCGCAACGCACCATGGGCGCTGCGGTGGTGTCGGGCGGTGCCGGACGTGATTTGGGTTTCGGGGGATTGAGCAGCCGCTTGACGAACCAGACCACCGCCGCGATCAGCGCGGCCCACATTAATAACCGAAGCATGACTACCAGCTTAGTGAGTTGAGTCTGCGCAGTGTAGCCAAGGAGCAGGCGGGCGGACAGAGGCGAATGCGCATAAAAAAAGAGGCCTTGCAAAGGCCTCTTTTTTCGAGAGTCGTGTTCGAATCAGTCGAACAGACCCAGTGTCATGTAGCTGAACCAGGAACGGCTCTTGGTGCCTTTCTCTTCGGCTTCTTTCTCGGCCTGCTCATCCAGCTCTGCCTGGTTTTCCGGCAGCAGCTCTTTCGGGATGGCGTCCTTGGCTTCCTGATACTGCTTCTTGATGTCCTGATCGGCACGGGTTTCACCCGGTGGCAGAGGCGCGCTGCCGCTGATCAGGCCCAGCGTCGCCTTGGACAGCCACGAACGGTTGTCCGCTTCGGCCTGACGAGGGGTGAACTCGCCGTTGTCCAGCTGCGGATGGTTCGGGTAGTTGGTTTTCAGGACTTCGAGGCTGGTCGCTGCCAGATCATCGAGGTGCAGCCGCTGGTACGACTCGACCATGACGGCCAGGCCATCACCGACGGACGGCGTTTCCTGGAAGTTTTCGACCACATAACGACCGCGGTTGGCGGCGGCGACGTAGGCCTGACGGGTCAGGTAATAGTCGGCCACGTGAATTTCGTACGAAGCCAGCAGGTTGCGCAGGTAGATCATGCGCTGCTTGGCGTCGGGCGAATAACGGCTGTTCGGGAAACGGCTTGTCAGTTGCGCGAACTCGTTGAACGAGTCACGGGCAGCGCCCGGGTCACGCTTGGTCTGGTCCAGCGGCAGGAAGCGCGCCAGCAGGCCCACGTCCTGGTCGAACGAGGTCAGGCCTTTCATGTAGTAGGCGTAATCGACGTTCGGATGCTGCGGATGCAGACGAATGAAGCGCTCGGCGGCAGATTTCGCTGCTTCCGGTTCTCCGTTCTTGTAGTTGGAGTAGATCAGCTCAAGCTGGGCCTGGTCGGCGTAGCGACCGAACGGATAGCGAGATTCCAGCGCCTTGAGCTTCTCAGTGGCACTGTTATAGCTGTTATTGCCCAGGTCGGCCTGCGCCTGCTGGTACAGCTCGACTTCGCTGAGGTTTTCGTCGATGACTTCCTTCGACGAACAGGCCGCAGTCAATGCGAGGATGGCGATCAGCAGCAGGTGTTTCACTTGCATGGCGGCTTGCGTCCCTATAACGGCCTGCTGTCTTGGGCGGGGCCGTCCTGTTATGATGAGCGCCCCGCGATACCGGCGGGACAAAAGACGCCGTATTTAACCACAAGCGCGCTGCCGAAACCAAAGGCTAGCCGCCACCTAGTCTGGTCATGTCCGAAAATATAGAACTCCGCGCAGAGGTGCCGTCCGAATTGGGCGGTCAACGCCTCGATCAAGTCGCCGCACAATTATTCGCTGAGCACTCGCGCTCGCGCCTTTCCGCCTGGATCAAGGACGGCCGCCTGACTGTGGACGGTGGCGTTCTGCGCCCGCGTGACATCGTGCATGGTGGTGCCATTCTTGAACTGATTGCCGAGCAGGAGGCCCAGGGTGAATGGGTCGCTCAGGACATCGAACTGGATATCGTCTACGAAGACGACCAGATCCTGGTCATCAACAAGCCTGCGGGCCTGGTGGTACACCCGGCTGCCGGTCATGCCGACGGCACGCTGCTCAATGCCCTGCTGCATCACGTGCCGGACATCATCAATGTTCCGCGCGCTGGCATCGTGCACCGTCTGGACAAGGACACCACCGGTCTGATGGTGGTCGCCAAGACGATTCAGGCGCAGACCCAACTGGTCACCCAGTTGCAGAGTCGCAGCGTGAGCCGTATTTATGAATGCATCGTGATCGGTGTCGTGACCGCAGGCGGCAAGATCGACGCGCCGATCGGCCGTCACGGCCAGCAGCGTCAACGCATGGCGGTGATGGAAGGCGGCAAGCAGGCGGTGAGTCATTACCGAGTGCTGGAACGCTTCCGTTCGCATACCCATGTGCGGGTCAAGCTGGAGACCGGCCGTACGCACCAGATTCGTGTACACATGGCGCACATCAACTACCCGTTGGTCGGCGACCCTGCCTACGGTGGTCGTTTCCGTATTCCGCCTGCTGCCAGCCTGACCATGGTCGATTCGCTCAAGACCTTTCCGCGTCAGGCGCTGCATGCGCGCTTCCTGGAACTGGATCATCCGATCACCGGCAAACGCATGAGCTGGGAATCGCCACTGCCTGACGACTTCGTCTGGCTGCTGTCGCTGCTCAAGCAAGACCGCGAGGCGTTCATCGGGTGAATGACTGGCTGATACCTGACTGGCCCGCGCCAGCGCAGATCAAGTCCTGCGTCACCACCCGCTCGGGCGGGGCCAGTCAGGCTCCGTTCGACACCTTCAATCTCGGCGATCACGTTGACGACAGCCCACAGGCCGTTGCCAGCAATCGTTCTGCCCTGACCTCCAGCCTCAAAGTCCAGCCCGCCTGGTTACGCCAGGTGCATGGTGTGGTCGTTGCGCATGCGGATCCTTCATGCGTCATGGAAGCCGATGCCAGCTGGACGGACACGCCCGGCGTCGCTTGCACCATCATGACCGCCGATTGCCTGCCCGCGCTGTTCTGTCGCCGTGACGGCACTCGGGTCGCTGCCGCACACGCGGGTTGGCGTGGTCTGGCGGCAGGCGTGCTGGAAGCGACTGCCGACAGTCTGCAGGTTGCGCCTGAAGATGTGATGGTCTGGCTTGGCCCTGCAATCGGTCAGCCTTCGTTCGAAGTCGGTCCGGAGGTTCGCGAAGCGTTCCTGAGTCAGCATCCTGAAACCGCCGAAGCGTTCATCGCCAGTGCCAACGCCGGTCGATTCATGGCCGACATCTATACGCTGGCGCGCCTGCGGCTGGCGGCGCATGGCATCTCTTCTGTTTATGGTGGCGGGTTCGACACCTTCACTGATCCGCGCTTCTTCTCCTATCGCCGTGCAGCTCGCACCGGCCGATTTGCCTCGCTGATCTGGATCGGTCACGTCTGACACTGCTCTTTTGCGCAAGCCAGCTAGGCTTGCCTGAGCGTGAGGCTGATCCACATCAATCGAGTCAGTCTTGAAACACGCAGAATTGCCCGCATCTATTGCGCATCCATAAGTGTTTCAGCAGGTTTTCGTCACAGGTGTGTTCATTGCTCCGGCCTGCTCTAAAGGAAGGTGACTATGCGTATCGACAGATTGACCAGCAAATTACAGTTAGCGTTATCAGATTCGCAATCGCTGGCAGTGGGCCTCGACCACCCAGCCATTGAGCCTGCGCATTTGATGCAGGCATTGCTTGAACAACAGGGCGGCTCGATCAAACCTCTGCTGCTGCAGGTAGGTTTCGATGTGAACAGCCTGCGCAAGGAATTGAGCAAAGAGCTCGACCAACTGCCAAAAATCCAGAACCCTACCGGCGACGTCAACATGTCGCAGGAACTGGCGCGCCTGCTCAATCAGGCTGATCGCCTGGCTCAGCAGAAGGGTGACCAGTTCATTTCCAGTGAGTTGGTGCTGCTCGCCGCCATGGACGAGAACAGCAAGCTCGGCAAGTTGCTGCTGGGGCAGGGCGTCAGCAAGAAGGCGCTGGAAAATGCCATCAACAACCTGCGTGGCGGCGGGGCGGTCAACGACCCCAACGTCGAGGAGTCGCGTCAGGCGCTGGACAAGTACACGGTTGACCTGACCAAGCGCGCCGAAGAAGGCAAGCTCGACCCGGTGATTGGCCGTGATGACGAGATCCGTCGCACGATTCAGGTTCTGCAACGCCGCACCAAGAACAACCCGGTGTTGATCGGCGAACCCGGCGTGGGCAAGACCGCCATCGCCGAAGGCTTGGCGCAGCGCATCATCAACGGCGAAGTGCCTGATGGCCTGCGCGGCAAGCGCCTGCTGTCGCTGGACATGGGCGCGTTGATTGCGGGTGCCAAGTACCGTGGTGAGTTCGAAGAGCGCCTGAAGTCGCTGCTCAACGAGCTGTCCAAGCAGGAAGGCCAGATCATCCTGTTCATCGACGAGCTGCACACCATGGTCGGCGCCGGTAAGGGCGAAGGTTCGATGGATGCGGGCAATATGCTCAAGCCGGCCTTGGCGCGCGGCGAGCTGCATTGCGTGGGTGCGACCACGCTCAACGAGTACCGCCAATATATAGAGAAGGATGCAGCGCTTGAGCGACGCTTCCAGAAAGTGCTGGTGGACGAGCCGAGCGAAGAAGACACCATCGCGATTCTGCGTGGCCTGAAAGAACGCTACGAAGTCCACCACAAGGTCGCTATCACCGACGGTGCGATCATCGCGGCGGCGAAGCTGAGCCACCGCTACATCACGGATCGTCAGCTGCCCGACAAGGCGATTGACCTGATCGACGAAGCGGCCAGCCGCATTCGGATGGAAATCGATTCCAAGCCGGAAGTGCTCGACCGTCTCGAGCGTCGCCTGATCCAGCTGAAAGTGGAAGCTCAGGCGCTCAAGAAAGAGAAGGACGAAGCGGCCATCAAGCGTCTGGACAAGCTTCAGGACGATATCCAGCGCCTGGAGCTGGAATACGCGGATCTGGAGGAAATCTGGACGTCTGAAAAAGCCGAAGTGACCGGTTCGGCGCAGATCCAGCAGAAAATCGAGCAGTCGCGTCAGGAGCTGGAAGCGGCGCGCCGTCGTGGCGACCTGAACCGCATGGCTGAATTGCAGTACGGGATCATCCCGGACCTGGAACGCAGCCTGCAGATGGTCGATCAGCACGGTAAACCGGAGAACCAGTTGCTGCGCAGCAAAGTGACCGAGGAAGAAATCGCCGAAGTCGTGTCAAAGTGGACCGGTATCCCGGTTTCCAAGATGCTGGAAGGCGAGCGCGAAAAGCTGTTGAAAATGGAAACCCTGTTGCACAACCGGGTGATCGGTCAGGAAGAGGCCGTGGTCGCTGTGTCGAACGCCGTGCGCCGTTCGCGTGCGGGGCTGTCCGACCCGAACCGTCCAAGCGGCTCGTTCATGTTCCTCGGCCCGACCGGCGTGGGCAAGACCGAACTGTGCAAGGCGCTGGCCGAGTTCCTGTTCGACACCGAAGAGGCCATGGTGCGGATCGACATGTCCGAGTTCATGGAGAAGCATTCCGTGGCGCGGCTCATCGGTGCGCCACCGGGTTATGTCGGGTATGAGGAAGGCGGTTACCTGACCGAGGCTGTTCGTCGCAAACCGTATTCGGTGATCCTGCTCGACGAGGTCGAGAAAGCGCATTCGGATGTGTTCAATATCCTGCTGCAGGTGCTGGAAGACGGCCGTCTGACCGACAGCCATGGCCGTACGGTGGATTTCCGCAATACCGTGATCGTCATGACCTCCAACCTGGGTTCGGCGCAGATCCAGGAACTGGTGGGGGATCGTGAGGCGCAGCGTGCAGCCGTGATGGATGCCGTCAGTACGCACTTCCGGCCGGAGTTCATCAACCGTATCGACGAAGTGGTGATCTTCGAGCCGTTGGCGCGTGATCAGATTGCCGGTATCACCGACATCCAGCTGGACCGTCTGCGCAAGCGTCTGACCGAGCGCGAGCTTTCTCTGACGCTGAGCCCTGAGGCGCTGGACAAGCTGATTGCCGTTGGCTACGACCCTGTCTATGGCGCACGCCCACTGAAGCGTGCGATTCAGCGCTGGATCGAAAACCCGCTGGCGCAGCTCATCCTGTCGGGCAGCTTCGTACCCGGCACCGGCATCACTGGTCGGGTAGTCGACGACGAGATCGTGTTTGCCTGATCAGGCCTGTTGCCTTATAAAGGAGGGCTCCCCGAGTGGGAGCCCTTTTTGTTGAGGGTGATGTGCGCAGCAAAATCAGCCCTGAAAGGCGATCTGAAAAAAAATCGCAAATCATTGTCTTAAAAAGCAATTTAGAGGGTTGACAGGTGTTTTTAAAATTGTAGAATAGCGCGCCTCAGAGACGTGAACGCAACGATACAAACGAAGCGCAAACGTCATTGAGATTGAAATCAAAGAGTTAACAGCGATGTGATTTCAATGCGGCAAGTGGTAACGTTGAATCTGAAATCGATAGTTCCGCGATAGCTCAGTTGGTAGAGCAAGTGACTGTTAATCACTGGGTCCCTGGTTCGAGTCCAGGTCGTGGAGCCAGATTTCGCAAGGTTCAATGATGTTTCAGTCGGGGTATAGCGCAGTCCGGTAGCGCGCCTGCTTTGGGAGCAGGATGTCAGGAGTTCGAATCCCCTTACCCCGACCATATTTGGGTCGTTAGCTCAGTTGGTAGAGCAGTTGGCTTTTAACCAATTGGTCGTAGGTTCGAATCCCACACGACCCACCATTTTTGGCCAGTTTGTATCTGGCTGGATCTTAGGGAGTGATGCCATAAGCATCATCCAAATAAAAAGCGCCTCTTTAGAGGTGCTTTTTAGCATCATCGGGGTATAGCGCAGTCCGGTAGCGCGCCTGCTTTGGGAGCAGGATGTCAGGAGTTCGAATCCCCTTACCCCGACCATTTTCGCCCGGCTGTATCAGGGTTGAAGATCAGGATTCAAGAACAGTGGTCTTGAGTCCAACAAAAAAGGCGTCCTTCGGGACGCCTTTTTTGTTTCTCCGTAAAGCCGGTCTGGTTGCTCAGCCGCTGGCTAACGCTTTCAAGTGACGACCACACCGGCGTCAAAACACTGGTGAAGCCGTCATACAGTCAAAAAATCCTTTGTGTTAGCGGGGCACGGAATCCAGCCCGGTGGACTGCACAGCCGGTTGCGCCTTGGGTGACGACAGGTAAGCGAGCAGTGCTTTTGCCTGCTTCGGATGATCTGCATTGACCGGAATGCCCGCGGCGTAGCGAGTCACCGATTGCACATCCTCCGGAATCTTGGCGACGAAGGCTGCGCCCGGTACAGGCATCAATTCGGCGACCTGCTGGAAGCCAATTTCGTAGTCGCCCTTGGCAACCACTGACGCGACGGGAATGCGCTCGATCATTTTGCTTTTTGGCACGAGCTGCTCCTGGATACCCAGTTTCTTGAACAGCTCTTTTTCGATATAAACCCCGCTCGCGCTGTCCGAGTACGCGACAGATTTGGCATTCAGAAGCACTTGTTTCAGTTCGGCATCAGTGCTGATGGACGGCTTTGGCGCACCTGCCTTGACTGACATCCCTATGCGCGAATCAGCCAGCTCCACACGCGAGGCAGGGTCGACTTTGCCCTGCTTGATCAGCTCATCCAGTGCGTATCCGACCATAATCACCACATCGGCATGTTCGCCACGCGCCAGTCGGTTGGGAATGGCTTCGGGTGCTTTACCCATCGAAGGACCGAGGATCGTTGTCAGCGTGTCGCCGCTTGAGGCCGTGTATTGAGGACCCAACAACGTGTATGCGGCGGTAAAGCCGCCAGAGGTCATTACGTTGAGTGCTTCGGCTTGAGCGGCAGCGCTCAGTGTGACGCATGCTGCGAAAAGCGGTGCGAAGTGACGTGTCGGGAGCAATTTCATTGTTCATGTTCCTTGATGGCAAAGCCTGTCGAGGCGCGCATCGAACAACCTGGTTGCCCGCAATGCTCACCGTACCCGCATCAGAATCCCGGACGGGCGCTTGGTTCAGCGCCAGGCCCTTGCTATTGCTTGACAGGCTGCTTATCGGAAAGTAGATGCGTCGTGACGGCGGTGGTGAAGAAGAAAGGCGAAGGACAGCGGATCAGGGGCGTCCGGGACCGGTCATGGCAGCAGGAAAGTACTGTTCAGAATGCGCTCGTTGAGCGCAGAGCCTTTCGGAAGGCATGCCGATGCAGAGCATCGGCATGCCCGATCAGGGTATTTTAGTGCAGCTTCATCCGTGGCTCAGTGCCTTTGCCGATCCGGCTGCCCAGCATCAGCATCAGCGTGCGGAACATGCCGTAAAGCGCCATTTGGTGCATGCGGTACAGCGACACGTAAAACATCCGCGCCAGCCAGCCTTCGAGCATGACACTGCCTGTCAGGTTGCCCATCAGGTTGCCCACCGCCGAGAAGCTGGACAGTGAGATCAGCGAGCCGTAGTCCTTGTAGGTGTATTCCGGCAACGTCTTGCCTTCGATCCGCAGACGCAGGGATTTGACCAGCAATGACGCCTGCTGATGCGCAGCCTGAGCGCGAGGCGGGACATTGCGGTCGGTGCCTTTTTGCGGGCAGGCGGCGCAGTCGCCGAAGGCAAAGATGTTTTCATCGCGAGTAGTTTGCAGGGTCGGCAACACCTGCAGCTGGTTGATACGGTTGCTTTCCAGTCCGTCCAGTTCATGGAGGAATGCCGGGGCACGAATGCCTGCCGCCCAGACTTTCAGGGTTGCAGGAATGACTTCACCGGTTGCCGTGATCAGGCTATCGGCCGTGACTTCGCTCACGGCAGCGTTGGTCAGCACCGTCACGCCGAGTTTGTTCAGCGTCTTGTGAACCGGGCTACCAATGCGCTCGGGCAGTGCCGGCAGAACCCGCGGACCTGCTTCGATCACAGTGATGCGCAGGTTTTCCGGCTTGATCTGACCCAGCCCGTAAGCGGCCAGTTCGTGGGCTGCGTTGTGCAACTCGGCCGCCAACTCAACGCCTGTCGCACCGGCTCCGACGATGGCAACTGTGATTTCCTGGGCAGCGTCCGCCTGACCGGCATGCGCACGCAGGTAGTGGTTGAGCAGTTGTTGGTGGAAACGCTCGGCCTGCTTGCGTGTGTCGAGAAACAGACAGTGTTCCGCCGCACCCTTGGTGCCGAAATCGTTGGTGGTGCTGCCGACCGCCAGAACCAGTGAGTCGTAACCCAGGCTGCGTGCCGGGACCAGTTCGGCACCGTTCTCGTCCAGCGTGGCGGCCAGATGCACCTGTTTGCTGGTGCGATCAAGGCCCGTCATGCGCCCCAGCTGGAACTGAAAGTTGTTCCATTTGGCTTGTGCCACGTAGTTGAGCTCGTCTTCGTACGAGTTCAATGAGCCAGCGGCCACTTCGTGCAGCAGCGGTTTCCAGATGTGGGTCAGGTTGGCGTCCACCAGCGTGACGCTGGCTGTGCCTTTCTTGCCCAGGGTTTTACCCAGACGGGTAGCCAGCTCCAGACCGCCAGCGCCTCCGCCAACGATGACAATACGATGAGTCATAAGGATTACTCAGAAGGTTTAAGGAATTCGGGAGGAGCTCGATCTTCGCGAGCGCAAGGCAGCTCATAGCGTCAGATGGCTCAAAAAACGGCTCAGCAGGCCCAGTCCGATGACCACGACCACCAGCATGATCAGGAGCAGCCAAGGCCGGAAAGGCCTGCGCTCGACTTGATGCTGGGGTGCCTGAAGGTATTCTTCGACACGCCGTTGGTCGTCCGGGTTCAGACGGCTGCTCATTTTATGTCTCGTCTTACGTTTCGTTTCGCGTGTACTGCCTGGCAGGAGGCCATGAATCGGTGTTTTCCAGCGGTTCGACCTGAAGCGTGTCGTCCAGCCGGATGATTCCGCTTTGTATCACTCGGGCGGTAATTCCGCCATGCCCGCGCACCGCCTGAAAGGTCCCGTGGCCGAGCCGTTGCTCAAGGCGTGCGCAAGGCTGACACCAGCCCGTGGTCTCGAAAATCGCCTGTCCGATCCTGAAACGCCGTCCCTTCAGGCTGAACAGATTGATGCCGCTGATCGCCAGGTTACGGCGCAGGTCCTGAGGCACGATGGGATTTTCCGCCGACCTGTTCAGAAGCGAGCTGACCACAGCCAGATGTTCCCACTGAATCAGCGTGACCTGCCGGGCGTTACGCGGCCCTGGGCGCGAGTGGTCACCGGTCAGCCCGGCTTCGCGGCGCGCTTCCACGGCGTCCAGCTCGATCATGTTGACACGTGATTCGGGGCGCACGCCAATCCAGCGTACACGACCGTGCTGCGGGACGTCGGCCAGCAGTTCCTGTAACGGGCTCATAAACTGATTCCAACATCGAAAACGACACTGCGGCCCAGATTGGTACGCAGAAAGTCCGGTGCATCCGGGTGCGCGAACAATACACGGGCAAAGGTCGGCCCCACCAGTGACAGCGAGCGCCAGCCTTGACGCAGGTACTCGGTGGGCGGTGGGAAATGGCTGTTGAGGTCCAGCACTTCGCGCTTGAGGCTGGCGAAGGCAATGATGTCCAGCTCGCCGAGGTCCAGGCCCCGTTCGCGGTAGTTGTGGGATTTCTTGCGCAGGGTAGGGGCGAGGCGTCGCAGCAGTTCGGAGGCCGGGATGCGCTTGGGCTTGGCCTCACGGCGCACCAGTTGGCTCAGGGAGAAGGCACTGCGTCGTCGCTCTAGTTCCTCGCGCCATTCGTCATTGAGACGGCGTCCCTCGTCGAGTACGAAAAACACCTCGAAGCAGGCATCACGAAACAGCACGTCCGGCGGCTCCTGGCCAGCAGGCGTGAAGTCTTCGTTGCGATGCGGGATGTTCAGGCCCTGCAGCAGGCGCTGACAAACCCACCGCTCACGCTCCCACTTTCGCGCGTTGGAAAGAAAGGCGTTGGCTTGTTCGGCCTGGATCGTCAACAGGCGTAAGTAGTCTGAGTCATCCATGGGCCCAAGCTTAGCGTTCTAATCGCTGTCACTGGAAGAGAGAATGTGTGGTGTAAACTGGCTTTCATTTTGACTGGCCGCCACGGCTTTGCGGCAAACAGTACCTTTTCGAGGAGTGCCCCGTTGAAATTTCTTTCCATGCTGTTTCTGGCCCTGCTGCCGATGACCGCCAACGCCCTGCAAACCGGGGAGCGCCTGGCGCCGTGGACACTGCTCGATCAGTACGATCAGCCCTATACCCTGAACAACCAGACGCAAACCCTGCTGATCGCCAGAAGCATGGACGCCGCCAAACTGGTCAACGCCGCGCTGGCGGAAAAACCCAAGGGCTTTCTCGAAGCGCGCAACACCGTCTTCGTGGCCGACATCCAGAAAATGCCGACCATCATCGCCAAAATGTTCGCCATCCCCAAAATGCGCGACTACACCTACCGCGTCATGCTCGACCGCGAAGCCCGCATCGTGCCGCAGTACGCGGGTGACGAGGATAAAGTTCTGTGGTTGCAATTGCGCGACGGGCAGTTGGTGAGTCAGCAACAGTTCGGGAGTGCCGAGAAACTGCGTGCGGCGCTGGAAAGGCCGTAACGGAGGAAGTGTGATCCTGCCGGGGCAAAACGAAAGTATCTGACTGAATGCATGCTTTGTAGGAGGCGCCACCACGTCTTCGACGTAGCGCTGTCGCGCATCAAACACAGGGCGTCGTGGGAGCGGACTTGTCCGCGAATGCAGTGTTTCAGCCACCGCATATGCGTCGGATGTACCGGCACTTTCGCGGACAAGTCCGCTCCCACTTTCGGGATACCGCATTCATTCAGGTCGATTTGTGTATAACGATGAGCGCTCCGCGTGGGCATGCCTCCCGGGACGCTCTGCGTCACATTCTTGAGCGGACGCAGTGCGTGGTAACGATCATCAGGCGATGGAGTTGCTTGAGAAAAGAACCCGCTTAAGCCTCAGTGCCCTCTGTGCGGCGCTTCCAGATCGCCCGAGAACAGGTCGTCTTCAGCGTCCGGGCTGACCGGGATGGCGTGTTCTTCCGATGCCCAGGCACCGAGGTCGATCAGTTTGCAGCGGTCCGAGCAGAACGGACGGTTGGGGCTGGCCGCGCTCCATTCCACGGGCGCGCCGCAGGTTGGGCATTGAACGGTCATTGGTTGGCTCATGATTGGCCTCCACGCAAAGTAAGGTAAAAGTGGTGCAGCCGCTCGACTTCGCTTTTGAGCCAGGCCGTATCTCGGTCGTTGGCCAGCACATCGTCGGCGTGGCGCAAGCGGTCTTCGCGTTGCGCCTGAACCTTGAGGATGGCCTGGACCTGCTCCTGGCTTGAGCTGTCGCGCAGCATGGTGCGCTCTATCTGCAGTGCCTGGGGTGCATCGATCACCAGCAATCGCTGGACCGTGCGGTACTGACCGGATTCGATCAGCAGTGGTGACACCAGGATGGCGTAGGGTGATGTGGCACGCGCCAGATACCGGCTGATTTCCTGATTGATCAGAGGATGCAGCAGTGACTCCAGCCAGCGCCGTTCTTCGGGCTGTTCGAAGATCAGCTTGCGCAGCGCACCCCGGTCCAGTTCACCGCTGGCCTGCAGAACGCCAGCGCCAAAGTGCTCGACGATCTGTTCCAGCGCCGGCCGTCCAGGTTCCACGACCCAGCGCGCAGCATGATCGGCATCCACGGTATGAATGCCCAGGTCGATGAAGCACTGCGCTGCCGCACTTTTACCGCTGCCGATGCCGCCAGTCAGGCCGAGAATCCAGGGTTTTTGATCAGGGTGGGTCATTTGAAACCGGCAAACTGCAAATAGGAGTCGGTTATTTGACCACCCCAGAGCAAAGCGATCCACCCCGCGATGGCCAGATAAGGACCGAAGGGGATCGGAGTACCGGATTCGACATTGCGCAATCGCATCATGATCACACCAAGAATCGCGCCCACCAGTGACGACAGCAGGATCGTCAGCGGCAGGATCTGCCAGCCGCCCCACGCCCCGAGCATGGCCAGCAGTTTGAAGTCGCCGTAGCCCATGCCTTCCTTGCCCGTGATCAGCTTGAACAGCCAGAACACCGACCACAACGACAGATACCCTGCCACGGCACCCCACAAAGCGTCGCTTAACGAAGTGAACAGACCAAATGCGTTAACGATCAGGCCCAGCCACATCAACGGCAGTACCAGTGAGTCAGGCAGCAGCTGGGTGTCGGCGTCTATCAGGCTCATCGCCAGCAAGCCCCAGCTCAGCACCAGCATTGCCGCCGTCTGCCAGCCAAAGCCGAAATGCCAGGCCACATAGGCCGACAACAACGCACAGACCAGCTCGACCAGCGGATAG
Source organism: Pseudomonas sp. AC016 (assembly GCF_979253365.1). Lineage (NCBI taxonomy): Bacteria > Pseudomonadati > Pseudomonadota > Gammaproteobacteria > Pseudomonadales > Pseudomonadaceae > Pseudomonas > Pseudomonas sp. AC016. The sequence continues at coordinate 2,219,503 of NZ_CEEDCC010000001.1, read as the reverse complement.
CGCTTGCTGATCGGAGCCTTGCATTGCGAACACTTGCCGCCAAGCATCAGGTAGCTGACTACCGGCAGGTTTTCCCAAGGACGGATCTGATGCGCGCAGTTCGGGCAGCGGGAGTGGGGGAGGATCAGGTTGAAGGTGGGCTGTTCAGGCTCGGCGGGCAGGCCGAGCATTTCCCGCGACTGGGCTTTCCAGTCGTTCTCCATCATTTTGGGTAAGCGGTAGACCACGACGTTGAGAAAGCTTCCGATCAGGAGGCCGAGTACGGCGCAGAAAATAACGAAGGCCAGCGGTGAGCTGGCCAGGAAGTCGAGGAGGGGCATGTCAGACGACGCTTCCAAGTTTGAAGATCGGCAGGTACATAGCGATGACCAGGCCGCCAACAATGACGCCCAGTACCGCCATGATCATCGGCTCCATGAGACTGGTCAGGCTGTCGACCATATTGTCGACTTCATCTTCGTAATAGGTGGCGACTTTGTCGAGCATGCTATCCAGCGCGCCGGACTCTTCACCGATGGCTGTCATCTGGATTGCCAGGCTTGGGAATACGCCAGTTGAACGCATTGAGAAATTCAACTGCATGCCTGTGGAAACGTCCTGCTTGACCTTTTGCACTGCGTTGCGAAATACGACATTGCCCGTAGCGCCGGCGACTGAGTCCAGAGCCTCAACCAACGGTACGCCTGCAGCGAAGGTCGTCGCTAACGTTCTCGCATAACGAGCTACCGATGATTTGAAAATCAGTGGGCCGACAATGGGGATTTTTAAAAGAAACCTGTCTACACCATCGCGAAACTTCTGCGATTGTTTGTAAGTGCGTTTAAGCATAAAGGCGCCGCCAAGCAGTAGTGTCAGAACCAGCAACCACCAGCGTTGTAATACTTCCGACAGCCAGATGACCATGAGCGTGAAGGCTGGGAGATCCGCTCCGAAACTGGCGAAGACCGACTGAAATTGGGGAACTACTTTGATCAGCAAAATACCCGAAACAATCATGGCCACTACCAAGACGGCTGCCGGGTAAGTCATGGCCTTCTTGATTTTGGCTTTGAGTTTTTCGGTCTTTTCCTTATAGGTGGCTACGCGGTCCAGCAGACTTTCAAGGGCACCGGCCTGCTCGCCCGCGTCTACGAGGTTGCAGAACAAGTCATCGAAATACTCCGGCTTTTGACGCAGAGCGGTTGCGAAGCTGTTACCGGCGGAGACTTCCTGTTTCAGCGAGTCAACCAGCGTACGCATGTTTGGATTTTCCGAGCCTTCGCTGATGATGTCGAAGGACTGGAGCAGCGGAACGCCGGCCTTCATCATCGTCGCCATTTGTCGCGAGAAAAAGGCAATGTCCAGCGGTTTGATTTTCTTGCCTTTGCCAAAGATCGAGACGGTTTTCTTGCGCACTTTGGTCGGGTTGATACCCTGCTTACGAAGTTGAGCCTTGATCAGCGCCGGACTGTGGCCACTCAGTTCGCCGCTGATCTTGCTGCCTTTCTTGTCTACGCCTTCCCAGGTGAAAACACTGACTTTGACTGCTTTACTGGCCATGCTTAATCCTTGGTCACGCGATTGACTTCTTCCAGGCTGGTAATGCCCTGCATGGCTTTCGACAAGCCGGATGCTCGCAGGTCATCGAAACCATCCTTGCGCATCTGCCTGGAGATCTCCAGCGAGTTGCCTTCTTCCATGATGATGCGCTCCAGTTCCGGCGTTTTTTTCACGACTTCGTAAATCCCGACTCGGCCTCGATAGCCGCCGTTGCAGTGCTCGCACCCGACCGCGCCGTACAGTTTGAAGGTGCCGACTTTCGACTCCGGGAAGCCTTCCTTGATCAGCGTCTCGTGTGGGACGTCGACTTCCCTCTTGCAGTGGCTGCACAGCTTGCGCGCCAGTCGCTGAGCAATGATCAGATTGATCGCCGTGGCGATGTTGAATGCCGCAACACCCATGTGGTGCAGGCGCGTCAGGGTTTCTGCTGCGCTGTTGGTGTGCAGCGTCGATAACACCATGTGGCCGGTCTGAGAGGCCTTGATCGCAATCTCGGCGGTTTCCAGGTCGCGAATCTCACCGACCATGATCACATCCGGGTCCTGACGCAGAAACGCGCGCAACGCCTGGGAGAAGTCCATGCCTTGGCGCGGGTTGACGTTGACCTGGTTGACGCCTTCCAGATTGATCTCCACCGGGTCTTCAGCAGTAGAAATATTGATGTCCACAGTGTTGAGGATATTCAGGCCGGTATAAAGTGAAACGGTTTTGCCCGAGCCCGTAGGACCGGTCACCAGAATCATGCCTTGCGGCTGTTTCAGCGCTTCCAGATAGAGCGCTTTCTGTTCCTGCTCGTAGCCCAGTGCGTCAATACCCATCTGGGCGCTGGTCGGATCGAGAATCCGCATCACGATCTTCTCGCCCCACAGCGTTGGCAGCGTGTTCATCCGGAAATCGATGGACTTGGTCTTGGACACTCGCAGCTTGACCCTGCCATCCTGAGGCTTACGCCTTTCGGAAATATCCAGACTGGCCATGACCTTCAGACGCGCTGCGATGCGGTTGGCCAGATTGATCGGTGGTCGCGCAGCTTCATGCAGAATGCCGTCGGTGCGAAATCGGACGCGAAATACTTTTTCATAAGGTTCGAAATGCAAGTCGGACGAGCCTAGCCGAATGGCATCCAGCAGCATTTTATTGACGAAGCGCACGACCGGCGCGTCATCGGCATCGTCTCGACCGGTGATCGACGTTTCTTTGGCACTTTCACCTGGCTCAATGTCCAGATCCAGGTCGATATCGGCCAATGATCCAAGGCCACTGTCACTGTCAAAGAAGCGGTCGATCGCGATGCTAAGCTTATCGTCCTCGATCAGAATGGCTTCGGTAGTCAAACCAGTGCTGAACTGGATATCGGTCACAGCCTGATGGTTGGTCGGGTCCGATATGCCGATAAACAGTTTGTTGCCACGCCGCCACAGCGGTAATGCGTGATGCTGGCGTGCAAGCTTTTCGGTGACCAGACCTTTCGGCTGACTTTCCTTGTCGAGAGTGGACAAGTCCATGAACGGCACGCCGAACTGCTCGGACGCCATTTCTGCCAGTGTCAGACTCTTGACCAGTTTGTTCTGAACCAGGTAGCTGACCAACGAAATCTTGTCTCGCCGCGCCTGTTGAAAAGCCTGTTGGGCGGCTTTTTCGGAAAGAAGCTCGGAGGCGACCAATTGCTTGGCCAGACCGGTAAGGACAACGACATCGCTCATAGAACCACCAGACACAGACAGTGGGAGGTTTATAGCGTAGTCGGGCTGTGCTGCCAAACACCAACGAGGGCTGTGACGAAAATTGTCAGTTTCTGCTGATTTCGGAAAGTTGAAAAGCGCGCTGAGTCTGGTTTCAAGCAGCAAAGTGAGGTGTGTGTCACATTGGCATGACGTGTGCTTTACCCACCTCAAGGCACACAAAATTGACGCCTCGGAGAAGTACGCGATGAAAGCACAAAAAGGTTTTACGTTGATTGAGTTGATGATCGTGGTTGCGATTATCGGTATTCTCGCCGCTGTGGCGATCCCGTCCTATCAGAACTATTCAAGAAAGGCCGCGTATACCGAGGTTCTGTCTGCAATGGCGGCGGTAAAGACCGCTGTTGGCGTTTGTCTTTCGCAGCAGGCTGCACTGGTTGATTGCGACACTCCAGCAGAGATTGGTATTGCATTGCCAGCGGGCTTGGCTGCGCCTAACGTGTTGAATAACATCACTCTTGCCGCAAACACGGCTATAATCACAGCCACTCCTAACCCTGTTAAAGGTATCGTGGCTGCTGATGTTTGCACGCTTACCCCTAGCGCCCCGGTTGCAGGTGCTCCGACTACATGGATTTACGGAGGTCAGTGCGTAAACAACGGTTATGCCAGAAACTAATCTGACCTTAGATTGCTGAAAATAACCCGGTCAATGACCGGGTTATTTTATTTCAGCGACTCCATCGGCTACGCCCTGATCGATATTGAGCGGGGCCTTGGGGAAGTTGTATTTTTCCCTCCACTGGATTTTTCGAACGATGGTGCGCTCGAAATATCGAGTATTTTGTCGGCCTGTTTGCGTTCATGCTCTACAGCTATCGTCGAGAAATCGAGGTCGAGAAAACCGGGCGTCCTCCGCTTCCTTCACTTTTACAAAGTGATGGAGCAAGGTGATGGGTTGGGAGTTGTGTTGAAGGCATCGCTGGTATTGGGGAAACCCATGATCTTCTTTGTCGTGCTTTACTTTCTGACGCACGTATTAAATGCATGACCGTTCCCGCAAGCCGAAATAGCTCAGCCCGGTAGAGCAGCGCACTCGTAACGCGAAGGTCGCAGGTTCGATTCCTGTTTTCGGCACCAGAAACGAAAAATCCCGATCATCACTGATCGGGATTTTTTCGTTTCAGGGCAGCCTCTGCCTTACCTCACGACTTGATCCACCCGCGGCTGAGTCGGCCTGCGAAAGCGGCGGCGGATCACGACGACGATCAGCACCAGCAGCACAATCAGCACACCAAAGAAGATCGCGTTGAACACCGGGAACGGCTCGTCACGGGTGGTGACGGCTTCGATCTGCGTCACGTTGGGGAACATCGAGAGGATCTGGATGCGCCAGCCGTAGTAGCGGATGAGCGCCAGTTGCTGGGAGTCACGCGAGTAGCCCTGGGCCTTGGCCTGGATGTCGGCAGAGTCGAACTTGAAGTACCACGGGAAGCTCCAGCCGGTGTCTTCGTTGCGGTAGACCACGACGTTCTTGTTGTCCGGGTGCTCGGTGTTGATGAAGTACACGTCGCGGGTCGGGCCGTCGGCCGGGTTTTCGGCGTTGATAACACCGTCGGCGTCCATTCTTTTGACTTCCACACCGGTGATCATCACGACATCATGGCGCGGCAGGACGTAATAGAGGCTTAATGCGCCGATCCCTAATGCTACAAATACCACAAGCCAAATCGACCTTTTAAGCCACTTCATACCAGCGTCCTCTGTTTAAAATTGCGTGACTTTGCCTTAATCCGAACATTTCGAAGCAAAACAGTTATTACAAAATTCGACAAGGCCGTTTGAGGCGGACCTGTCCTTTGGAGATTTACATGATTTGGTTCCTTGAAGGGCAGTCCAGCCAGCGTGAAGTGATCATGGGCGCTCGCGATGCCTTGCCTGCTTCGGTGCAGATTGTCGCATCCCATCGCCAGTTGAGGTCGGAGATTACCGGGCAGGCCGATGTGGCCCTGCAGGAACCGACTGACAACGACGAGCGCATCGACTGGGTCATCGAGACGGCCCGCACACTCGGCGTCAAGGTGATCGTCGCCGGGCGCGTCGGCAGCCGTTACGAAGAACAACGTGAGCGCTTTGTCGCTGAAGGCTTGGACCTCGTCACCGGCGGAACGTCGCTGAAGACCTTTCAGGATGTCGACGACAAGAACCGTTTCACGGCAGCGGCCGAGGCGGCAGGTCTGGCCTGCATCCCGGGCATCCTGGCGAGCAATGCCCAGGAATTACAGGCCGCCTATGACGCACTGGCCGATTCGGGCGAGGTGTGTATCAAGCCTACGGTCGGGATTTATGGTCAGGGCTTCTGGCGTTTCAAGGAAGGCGTCGACGACTTTCGTTGCTTCGCCAATCCCGATGCCCGTGAGACGACCTTCAGCGCGTACCTGAATGCCTATCGCCAGTCCGAAGACCGCCCGCCGATGTTGCTGATGCCTTATATGCCCGGCAACGAGTGTTCGGTGGACATGGTCTGCGAGCAGGGCAAGGCGGTGGCCTTTGTCGGGCGGCGCAAGCTGGGCCTGAACCAGACCTTCGAGCGCGACAGCGAGGCGGTTCGTCTGGCGGTCCGCGCCGCAGAGCATTTTGCCTGTGACGGCCTGATCAACGTGCAGACCCGCGACGATGCCGACGGCAAGCCGCGCTTGCTGGAAATTAATCCGCGCTATTCGGGCGGAATTGGTTATACGCGCGAAACCGGCATTAATTTGCCGGGTATTTTCGCCACGCGGCGTCTGGGCTTGAAAGAACCGGAAACACATTGGCTCGACGATATTCGGGTCAAGGCCATCACCGTTGCCGTGCGGGCCACTGTATGATCCGCACAATAGATTTTTGCTATTACTAATCGCTCTTATCAGGGAGGATCGGGCATGAAGGTTTTGGCGCCAGGTGCAAATACCGCTTTAGCAAATCCCCTCTGCACCTGGAATCTGGAGAGTGGCCGATCTTCGGTTTTTGGCGAATATGCCGCAGTCGCTCTGCTCGCTGTCGATGAGAAGCGACAGCCCAAGGGCGATCCTGCGCTGCTGCATCAGGAACAGAACTGGATGGAGTGGAGCGGCGGCCCGCAGAACGTGGGCTGTACGCTGAAGCTGGATCGCCTCCCGGCCGGCAGTGATCGAGTGCTGCTGATGGTGTACGTGTTCTCGGCCACCGGGCCGGTTCGCGAGATCGGCAGCCTGCATCTGCAGGTGGACGGCGAGATCGAGCATCGCATCGACCTGCGCGACAACGGCGAAGCGGCGATCATCATCGGCGAGTTCTACAAGCGTAACGAACAATGGAAGTTTCGTGCGTTGAGCGAAGGCTCGGCGTATGGGTTGTCTGCTTTCGGGCGCAAGATCGGGCTGGAGGTCGATGATCGTCATCCCCGGCGTCCGGCGGGCGCTCCGAACGGCGGCGGCTCGCATCATCAATCGGCGACCGGAACAGCCTTCGTCGTAGGGCCTGCGCATGTGATGACCTGTGCGCACGTCATCGAAGACATGAACGTCTTCTATATCAACTCGCTGGAAGGCCGTTACAAGGCCGAACCGGTGGTGATCGATCGGCGTAATGACATCGCTTTGCTGCGCGTGCAGGGAGCCTCGCCGTTATCTGCGGTTACGTTTCGCGACGGTCCTGGCTGTGAGCCAGGTGATAACGTCGTGGTGCTGGGTTATCCACTGGCCTCCATTTCCGGCGGCGGTTTGCAGGTGACGCAAGGTGGCATATCCGGGCTATTCGGTCTGCACAGCGACGCCAGCCTGTTCCAGTTCACAGCGCCCATTCAACCCGGCTCCAGTGGCAGCCCGCTGTTCGACAGCGGCGGGGCGGTCATCGGGATGGTGACGTCCACGGTGCCGGACGGGCAAAACATGAACTTCGCGGTCAAGTCCGCACTGCTTCTGTCCTTTCTGCAGGCGTGCCGCATCGATGCGCCGCACGCCAGATCGGAAAGGACCTACACCACTACAGAAATCACGCGTGCTGCCCAGTCATCGCTGTGGCTTGTCGAAGCCTCACGCGAGTGACGTCGGAAGGTCTCTTCAGAAGCCGTTTTCGACATGCAGGCGCCAGGGGTTGCGACCCCGCTAATCAGGAATTATCGATGGACAGCAGCGCAGCTTCTTCCACACCCGTCAGGCTTCGTGCTGATCTGCTCCGGGGCTCCCTCAACGTGAGCGTCAATGCGTCCACGATTGCTCCGGACTCATTGTTCGGCTTTGCTGAACGCCGTAATCCCAAACGTGCCTTCCTGTTCGTTTCGCGAGTGCTTGGGCGGCACATACCGGTTCGCCCGAGCCTGATGCTCAAAAGCTTTCAAGACCTGGCGTACAAAATTCCCGCTGATCTGCCGGGCCCGGTGCTGGTTATCGGCATGGCCGAAACCGCTGTCGGTCTGGGTGCCGGTGTACATCGTGCCTACAGTGCCACGCGTGCGGATGCGTTGTATCTGGTCAGCACGCGTCACCCGACAGGCACCGACCTGTTCGCGCGCTTCGAGGAAGAACACAGCCACGCCAGCGCTCACCTGATTCACCTGCCGACTGACCCTGCGCTGCGCGACATGATGCTCAATGCCCGTTCGCTGGTGCTGGTCGATGACGAGGCGTCCACCGGCAAGACCTTTATCAACCTTCACCGCGCGCTGGTCGATGCCGGGCTCGACAAGCTCGAACGTGTCGTGACCTGTGTATTGACCGATTGGTCGGCAGGCGCGGTCAGCACCTCGATGGGCGCAGTGGCCGAGCAGGTCTCGCTGTTGCAGGGTTCCTACTCGTTCGATGAAGACCTGAGCGCGCCCATGCCTGAGATGCCTGAAGTCGGCACCGTCGCCATGGGCGACTGGCCGCTGGTCACAGCCAATGACTGGGGTCGATTGGGCGTGCTGTCGGTGGACGACACGCTGGCCCCGAACATTCAGGTTGCCAAGGGTGAACGGGTTCTGGTGGTGGGCACCAGCGAGTTTGTCTGGCGGCCGTTTCTGTTGGCCGAGCGTCTGGAAAAAGCCGGAGCCGACGTGCATTTCAGCTCGACCAGCCGTTCGCCGATTGCGCTGGGGCATGCCATCGATCACGCGCTGTCGTTCTCTGACAATTACGGGCTGGGCATCCCCAACTTTCTCTACAACGTGCGTCCCGGACAGTTTGATCGGGTGCTGATCTGCACCGAAACGCCGAGCCAGGCCGTACCTGCCGAGCTGATTGACGCGTTGAATGCCGAGGTTATCTGCGATGAATGATGTCCGCCCGTTGATCTTCGTCGATCTGGACGACACGCTGTTCCAGACCGCCCGCAAAACCCCTGCCGATATCGAAAAGCATGTCGCCACGCTCGACATCAGCGGTAATGCCAACGGCTACATGACCAACGTGCAGAAGTCGTTTGCCCACTGGTTGCTGGCGCACTCCGATGTGGTGCCGGTGACGGCGCGCAGCGTCGAGGCGTACAGCCGGGTCAAGCTGCCGTTTACCGCAGGGGCCATCTGCTCGCACGGCGGCGTCATGCTTGACGTGGTGGGGCGCGTCGACAAGGACTGGCACGAGCAGATGAAACAGACGCTCGCTGCCTATCAGACGCGTCTTCATGAATTGTCGGCCGCCACGCTTGCCATCGGTCAGGACATGGGTGTGTCACTGCGCGGCTGGGTCGTGGAAGAAGCCCGGCTGTTTCATTACGTGGTCACCAAGCACAATGAAAACGACGACAGCATTCTGACTCGAGTACTGGCTGAGGTGCAGGCGCGCGGCCTGCTCGACGACATGCACGTGCATGGCAACGGCAACAATCTTGCGTTTCTGCCCAACGGTCTGGCCAAGCGCTACGCGGTCCAGGAATGGCTGCGTCGCGACAAGGCGGTGAATGGCGAACGCCCGGTGCTGGGTTTTGGCGACAGCATTACCGACCTGGGTTTCATGGACGAGTGCCATTGGTGGGCCACGCCCGCCCGCAGTCAGCTGGCCAGGATGTTTGTCGGGGCTGCGCATGAGTAATCCGGTTCACGGGCTGGATACCGTGGGGAGCGGCAGTTACCTGGAAAACGATGTGCATTTCCTGCTGCGTCGCGTCGAGATGCAGACGACGGATGTGCAGGAAAAAGAGCGTCTGATTCAGACGCAGCAAAAACACTACTCGGAAATGATCAGCGAAGAAGCGGCCCCGAGTGAAGCGCACAAGGCCTTGTTCGAGCGCACGCTGGCGCAGAATGGCGCTCGTATGGCCACAGACGTTCAATCCCTGGCGCAGGCGCTGGACCTTGAATGCCGGGGACCCGAGATTGTTCTGGTGTCGTTCGTGCGCGCTGGTCTACCGCTCGGCGTGCTGTTGCGTCGTGCCTTGATTGATTTGGGGCGTGAAGCGCATCACTACGGCATCAGTATCATTCGTGACCGCGGTATCGACACCGTGGCGCTCGAAGCCATCATCAAGGCCCATGGCGCTCAGAATATCTTCTTTGTTGACGGCTGGACCGGCAAGGGCGCGATTTCCGGCGAGATCAAACGCAGTCTGGCAGGTGATGTCCGGTTTCCTGAGCAGCCGCGCCTTGTGGTGCTGGCCGATCCTTGCGGCAGCGCCTGGCTGGCGGCGTCCAGTGAGGACTGGGTGATCCCGTCCGGCATTCTGGGGGCAACGGTTTCCGGGCTGGTGTCGCGCTCGATCTGGCCGACAGAAGGCGGGCTGCATGGCTGCGTGGTCTACGATCAGTTGCGGGCTCATGACGTCACCCGGTCGTTCATCGAACAGATCGAGAACCATCGGCGGTGTCAGGGTTCTACTTTCATGGTGACACCATGGACGGCCGAGCAACAACTTGAGCTCAAATCGGCTGCGTCCGAGGTCGTCCAGCGTCTGGCCGAACGTTTCGAAATCAGCAACCTGAACCGCGTGAAACCGGGCATTGCCGAAGCAACGCGTGCGGTCATGCGCCGTGTGCCGGACCACGTGCTGGTCCGCGACACCTCCGACAGCGACGTGCAGTTGCTCATGCACCTGACCGAGAAAGCGGGTATCCCTGTCGAGCAGGTCGGCAGTGCCCTTGGGCCCTACAGGGCGGTAACCATCATCCGGAGTCTGAGCTAATGGCCTTATTCTCGCCTTATGCACTGGGGGCCACGTTGTACATGCCCGCCACCCGCGACGACATTCTGGATGTGGTGTTCGCTGAAAAGCTGCCAGAACTGCGCTCGCTGGTCGTTTGCCTGGAGGACGCCGTTGCGCTGATCGACATCGAGACGGCGCTGGTCAACCTTCGTCAGGTCCTCACCCGCATCCAGGATCGCGGTGGCCGTCCGGCCAATGGTCCGTTGTTGTTCGTTCGTCCGCGCGACGCAGCGATGGCGAGGATCCTCAATGACTGGCCGCTGATGGCTCATGTGGACGGCTTCGTCGTGCCCAAGCTTTCGCTGAAAACCCTGAGCAGTTGGGAGCAGGCCGTGACCAATCCGGCGCTGGCACTGATGCCGACCCTGGAGACGCCGGAGGTGTTCAACCCGACGGCAATGGTCGAACTGGGTCAGGCCTTGAAAGCCAATCTGGACGAGCGGATCATTGCTTTGCGCATCGGCGGCAACGACCTGATGGGTTGCCTGGGGCTGCGCCGCAACCCCGCGATGACCCTGTACGGAACGCCGATGGGGTATGTCATTCCAATGTTGGCCGGTGTGATGGGTTCGCAAGGGTTCGCGCTTACCGCTCCCGTGTTCGAACAACTGGCCACGCCCGACATCCTGCAGCAGGAGTTGACCCTGGATATTGCCAATGGTCTGGTCGGCAAGACCGCAATTCACCCATCGCAGGTCAATATCATTCAGAATGCACTTCGCGTCAGCTTGGAAGACATGAATTCGGCCCGGATGATTTTGAACTCCGTCGCGCCGGCCGTGTTCAAGTACAACGACGCGATGTGTGAACCGGCGACCCATTACAAATGGGCGACCCACATCATGGAGCGCGCCAAATGGCATGGAGTGTTACCCGCACCCGCTTCGATCATGGATGCCAGCATTCGACTCGCTGAGGCAGTTAGCTAGATGATAGAACCTGACCTTGAAATCGAAGTGGAACAGCGCCTGCTGGCGGTGTTCGACTTTGACGGGACCATTACCCGACACGACAGCTTCGTTCCTTTTCTCAAATTCGCATTTGGGCAGCGCGCGTTTTCCGTGCGCATGGCCAGACTGGTATTGCCCAGCATCGGTTACCTGACCAAACGCGTGACGCGCGACGAGCTCAAGGGCCGTCTGATCAAGGCGTTCCTGACCGGCGTCGAAGCGCAGTGGCTCCAGCAGAAAGCCGAGGCGTTCTGCGAACTCTACTGGAAACGCCTGATGCGTCCGGCCGCGTTGGAGTCGATTGCGGCCGAGCTGGAGAAGGGCGCGATTGTCACGCTTTGTTCAGCTTCGCCTGCTATGGTCCTGCAACCGTTCGCCGATCGGCTGAAAGTCGAGCTTATCGGAACCAACCTTGAAGTGATCGACGGCAAACTGACCGGTTTGATCGAAGGCAGCAACTGCCGCTGCGATTCCAAGGTTGCGCGATTGGAAAGTGTCTACGGACCGCTCAACAAATTCCGCCTGCGCGCCTGGGGCGACACGCGAGGTGACCACGAATTGCTCGCTGCGGCGCAGGATGCACACTGGCGCCACTTCCATCCGACGTGGCGAAAAGGACGTTACAAGGGGCCCATTAACGCCAAGTTACACAATCCTGATGGCAAAGATGGGCCAACACGGTAAGGCTGTAACACTTTTATCCGACTTCCGTAGTTCACATGGAGCGAAAAATGGCACTCACTTTGGCGAAAAACCAGACGATCTCACTTGAGAAAACCGCTGGTACAGGCCTCAAGAAAGTCAGCATGGGCCTGGGATGGGACCCGGAAAAGGCCAGTGGATTCTTCGGCAAGCTGTTGGGCGGCGGCGGTGGCGACATCGATCTGGACGCCTCCTGCATCATGCTCGATGCCGACAAGAAGCCGCTTGATCTGGTCTGGTTCCGTCAGTTGCAATCGCGTGATGGTGCCATTCAGCACTCCGGCGACAACCGCACCGGTGAAGGCGCGGGCGACGATGAAACCATCAGTGTCGATCTTGAGAAGCTGCCCGCCACCGTGAAATATCTGGTCTTCACGGTCAACTCCTTCACTGGACAGAACTTCGAGAAAGTCGCCAACGCTTACTGCCGCATTGTCGATCTGGGCACGCGTAATGAACTGGGCCGCTTCGACCTGTCCGAAAAGGGTCAGCACACTGGCGTCGTGATGTCTTACCTGTCGCGTACACCAAGCGGCTGGGATTTCACCGCCGTGGGCCAGGCCACCAATGGTCGTACCGCTGACGATCTGGTCGATCTGGCCATCGGAGCCGTACGCGCATGACCCAACTTGTCCCAGGCGCCAATGCGCCGGTAGCTGCCGGGCACCTGACGGTGGATGTCAGCTACTCCCCGTTGGCGGGCGCGGACATTGATGTGTCTGCGTTCCTGTTGACCAGTTCAGGCAAGGTCCGTGGCGATCAGGACATGTGCTTCTACGGCCAGAAAAGCGTGAACGGCGGCGCGGTCCAGTTGACGGAAACGTCGGCTGGCCGAGCGGTCTTCACCCTTGATCCGAGTCGTCTGGACCCGGTTATCGAGAAAGTCGCCCTGACCGCGACCATTTATGAGAACAAGGCCAGCTTCGACAGCGTTTCGCGTCTGGCGTTGACCATCACCGGCGGTATCGAATCGGACATTCCCACCAGTGGCATGAAAGAAACCGCGCTGATTCTGGGCGAGTTCTATCTGCGGCAGGGGGCCTGGAAATTCCGCTGTGTGGCGCAGGGTTTTGCAGGCGGTCTTGAGCCGCTGGCAAAAAACTTTGGTGTTGAAGTCGCTGCCCCTCAGGATCAGCCTGCACCTGCACCTGCACCTGCACCTGCAGCGCCGCCGCCGGTCAAGTCGACGGTGAGCCTGAGCAAGATCACGCTGGACAAGACGCGCGCCTCGGTCAGTCTGGAAAAGACCAGTGCCGGGTTTGGCGAGATCCGCGTCAACCTGAACTGGAACCGTCGCAGCGAGGCCAAGAGCAGCGGCTTCTTCTCGATGAAGAAGAGCAATGCCATCGACCTTGATGTAGGCTGCCTGTTCGAATTGCAGGACGGCCTCAAAGGTGCCGTTCAGGCGCTGGGCAATTCATTTGGTTCGCTCAACACCGAGCCCTTCATCAAGTTGATGGGTGACGACCGCACCGGCTCTGTCAGCGATGGCGAGTGGTTGCACATCAACGGCGCTCACTGGAGCAAGATTCGCCGGATTCTGGTTTACGCGTTCATCTATGAAGGCGCGCCAAACTGGAAAGAGACCGACGGAGTTGTCACTATCCACGCCCCGGGCCAGCCGCCCATCGAGGTCCGCCTCAATGAAGAAGGTGGTCGTCAGGGTATGTGTGCGATCGCCTTGCTGGAAAATGACAACGGTGCTGTCAAGGTGACGCGTCGTGTGGATTTCCACAACGGTCACAGCAACATGGACAGGGCCTACGGCTGGGGCATGCGCTGGGCTGCCGGTTCCAAGTAAACAACATTCTGATATTTCTGAAGCTGGCCGTGCCGCTTCACAGGAGATGGACATGCTGGACTGGTTGAAAACAAACGCAACAGCGGCTCGTGACAAACTGGCCACCGAAGTCTCGAAATTCAAGAACCGTGAATTCATGGATGCCGTGGTCTCCGGTTGCGCTCTGGTATCTGCCGCCGATGGCGATATCAGTTCCAGCGAAAAGCAGAAGATGGCGGGCTTCATCCAGAACTCTCAGGAACTGAAAGTTTTCGACATGAAGGACGTTATCCAGGGCTTTCAGGAAGCGTGCTCCAAGTTTGAATTCGACTTTGAAATCGGTCGCGCCGAAGCGCTGAAAACCATCGGCAAGATCAAGAAGAAAGAAGATGCCGCCCGTCTGCTGGTGCGTGTCTGCTGTGCCATCGGTGGTGCAGATGGCAGCTTCGACGAGAAAGAGCGGGAAGTCTGCCGCACGATCTGTCGTGAGCTTGGCCTGAACCCGTCCGATTTCGACCTGTAATTTTTTACCCTAAGGAACGCAGTTAAATGGAAAGCACCTCTCTAGGCTTCCCTCCACTCACGATGGCCGTGTTCATTGGTCTGGCCATTACGGCCATGGCCATCGACATGTTTTCCCACCGCGGGAACAAGCCGATCACACTTGCTCAGGCCTCTGCCTGGTCGGTTTTCTGGGTTGCCATTTCGCTGGCTTTTGCCGGTTTTCTGTATGTTCAGCACGGCTCTGAAGTCGCAACGCTGTTCGTCACCGGCTACGCGCTGGAAAAAGTACTGAGCGTCGACAACCTGTTCGTGTTCATGGCCCTGTTCACCTGGTTCAAGATCCCGGACGGCCTGCGCCACCGTGTTCTGTACTGGGGCATCATCGGTGCCATCGTCTTCCGCGGCATCTTCGTCGCCATCGGTACCGGCCTGCTGGCTCTGGGCCCGTGGGTAGAAGTGGTATTCGCGATCATCGTTGCCTGGACCGCCATCATGATGCTGCGTGCCGGTGATGACGATGACGAAGAAATCGACTACTCCCAGCACATGGCTTACCGCTTCGCCAAGAAGCTGTTCCCGGTATGGCCAAAGCTGCACGGCAGCAACTTCTTCGTTCGCCGCTCGGTGCTGGAGGAAGAGGTCAAGAAGCCTGAGAACGCCGGTATTACCCTGGCTGCCAAGGGTGCCCTGTTCGCAACGCCGCTGTTCCTGTGTCTGGTCGTGGCTGAAATCTCCGACGTACTGTTCGCGTTCGACTCCGTGCCGGCCATCATCGCCGTCAGCCGTGAGCCTCTGATCGTGTTCTCGGCGATGCTGTTCGCGATCCTTGGTCTGCGTACCCTGTACTTCGTACTGGAAGCCCTCAAGCGCTACCTGGTGCACCTGGAGAAAGCAGTTATTGCACTGTTGTTCTTCATCGCCCTGAAGCTGGGTCTGAACGCAACCAACCACATTTTCCATCACGGTTACGAGATCAGTGCCAACGCGAGCCTGTTGGTTGTCGTGGTTGTTCTGGTCATTGGTATCGTCGCCAGCCTGCTGTTCCCGGGTAAAGAAGAGCCGGCTGAAGAAAAAGCGTAAAAACACTGGATATAGGAGATAACCGAATCATGGCTTTGACTCTGCAAAAAGGTGGCAACCTTTCGCTGTCGAAAACCGACCCTACGCTGACCAATGTTCTCATCGGTCTGGGCTGGGATCCGCGTGCCACTGACGGCCAGGACTTTGACCTGGACGCCAGCGCATTCCTGTTGGGCGCCAATGGCAAGGTCCGCAGTGAAGCTGACTTCATTTTCTACAACCAGCTCAAAAGCGCCGACGGGTCAGTCGAGCACGCCGGTGATAACCGCACTGGCGCCGGCGACGGCGATGACGAGGTGGTCAAGGTCGACCTGACGCGTGTACCTGCCGATGTCGATAAGATCGTTTTCGTTGTGACCATTCATGAAGCCGATGCCCGCAAGCAGAACTTCGGCCAGGTAGGCGGTTCGTTCATCCGCGTGGTGAATGAAAAGAGTTCCGCCGAAGTCGTTCGCTACGACCTGGCTGAAGATGCGTCGACCGAGACGGCAATGGTTTTCGCCGAGCTCTACCGCAACGCTGGCGAATGGAAATTCCGTGCGATTGGCCAAGGCTACGCAGGTGGCCTCAAGGCCGTCGCCAATTCGTATGGCATGAACTTCTGATTCGTCCCTCCATTCTTTTAGAAAAGGATCAAGAACATGGCTGTAAGTCTGAGTAAAGGCGGTAACGTTTCCCTGTCCAAGGAAGCTCCTGGTCTGACAGAAGTGACCGTGGGCCTGGGCTGGGATCCACGTGTTACCGACGGTACTGAGTTCGACCTGGACGCTTCCATTTTCATCGTCGGTGAAAACGGTAAGGTTCTGGACGAAAGCGGCTTCATTTTCTACAACAACAAGAAGTCTGCCGACGGTTCTGTCGAGCACCTGGGCGACAACCGCTCCGGCGCTGGCGAAGGCGACGACGAGTCTGCTGTAGTCAAACTGACTGGCCTGGCTGCCACCGTGAAGAAGCTGGTGTTCGCCGTGACCATCCACTCGGCTGACGAGCGCAAGCAGAATTTCGGTCAGGTCCAGAACGCTTACATCCGCGTTCTGAACAAGGCTGACGGCAAGGAAATCGCTCGTTACGACCTGTCGGAAGACGCATCGACCGAAACGGCGATGATCTTCGGCGAGCTGTATCGCAACGGTGATGAGTTCAAGTTCAAGGCCATCGGCCAAGGCTTCGCAGGCGGTCTCAAGTCGCTGGCAGAAGCACACGGTGTGTCGATCGGCTAAACCCGAACATCGCGCCCAATAAAAACCCCCGCCAGCGATGGCGGGGGTTTTTTATTGGCGCGCTGTCAGGTGTTACAGAATCCCTGCGCCCTTGGCTGCCTTGAGCCAGTCCGGGAATTCTTCCATCAGCAAGTCGTACAGCTTTTCTTCCGGCACTTCGTCCAGTCTGTCGAGAGCGAAGAAGTTGCAGTTGTCGACCACTCGACCGTCCATGTCGTCCAGCTTCTCCAGAATCCCGTAGCCGCGTCCGCCAAGGCCCACGAATTGCCAGAAGATCGGCAGTCTGGCGGCTTCGACCATCAGTTTGCTGATCTCGCGATCCTGATGCACGCCACCGTCACTGATGAACAGAATATAGACAGGTGTCTTGTCACCCGACTGCTTGTAGTAGTCGATGACCTTGCGCATTGCCTTGGGCTCATCGTTGACGCGAGCGCCCAATTCCCAATTCTTCCACCCGCCGTGATCGGTCTTGATGAAGTCCTTGAAGTTGGCCAGCGTGACGGCCGAGAGCTGCTGGGGTTTGGCGCCGAACGCCCAGCAGTCCAGCGCGCCGTCGTCATCGAAGTGCACGGCGAGCGGGATCAACCGGTCTACCACTTCCTGAACGTGGCCACGGGTGTATTGAGGGTTCATGGAGCCCGATGCATCCAGCACCAGACCGACTCGCGCCCTGGTGTCGGTCAGGTTGGCTTTTTCCAGGCTGACCTGCGCTTTTTTGGCAAGGCTCACCAGTTGAGGTGCCGCTGCGGCGATCTTCTTTTCCAGAGAAATTTTCGCGGGTGCGGCGGGCGCAGGCGCGCGCGCGTCAGCAACCTCGCCTCCGAAATGCACCACCAGCGCGTCGAGCCCGGCGTTGTAGCCCTGCAGGTTCGACGCGATGCGCCACTCGCCGTTCTTGCGGTAGATGTCCGCAACCATGATCGCCTTCTCGGCAGCAAAGGTCGCACCGGAAAATTCGCAGCGGGCGACCTCGGTGCCGTTTTCCCTGATGCTGAACTGACTGGCCTGAATGTCGCTCATGGCACCAGCACCATCGATGGAGGCGGTAAACACCAGACGGTCGATGGAGGCGGGCAGGCTGGACAATGCGAGCTGAAAGTCGCCGCCATTCACCTGCCTGACGCTGTTGCAGGGGCTGGCGGGTTGATTGAAGAAAATCATGTAGCGGTCATCCGACAGCTTGCCGTTGGCATCGACCCCGAAACACACGTAGTCGATGACATGGGCGGACTTGATCGCGATGGACAGCGTGAGGTCGGTGCCTTGAATCAGTGTGGAAAGAGGGATGCGTTGACCTTGTGAGATAAGCATGTTTCTTCCTTGGCGATGAGGGCGCCCATGCGCCCTTGATGACAGGTTCGAGGTTATCGTTCGCTTCTGCCCACGCCTGCAGGGCCGGCTGCCAGCATGCGCCCGGCCAGACGCGAGAATGGCAGGCTTTGCAGCCACACGGTGCCGGGGCCGGTGAGTCTGGCGAAGAACATGCCTTCGCCGCCGAACAGCATCGATTTGATGCCGCCGCCCACCATGCGGATGTCGTAATCGACCGTCTGGGTCATGGCCGCCAGGCAGCCGGTGTCCACATCCAGTCCTTCACCGGCCGCCAGTTCGATCTTGCGCACGGTGCCACCCATGTGCACGAACACCCAGCCGTCGCCTTCAAGCTTTTGCAGCACAAAACCTTCGCCGCCAAACAGGCCGGTGAGGATTTTCTTCTGAAACTGGATGCCGATGGAGACGCCCTTGGCACCGGCCAGAAAGCTGTCTTTCTGACATATCAGCTTGCCGCCGAAATCGCCCAGGTTCAGCGGCAGAATCGTACCGGGGTAGGGCGCGGCGAACGCGACGCGGCCCTTGCCGGAGCCTTGTTGCGAGAAGACCGTGGTGAACAGGCTTTCGCCGGTCAGCATGCGTTTGCCTGCGCCGAACAGCGACCCCAGCAGCCCTGATGACTGGTTGCTGCCGTCGCCAAAGATGGTTTCCATCTGCACGTCGCAGGTCTTGTACATCAGTGCCCCGGCTTCGGCGACGGCGCTTTCCCCGCGATCGAGTTCCAGTTCGACGAACTGGGTTTCCGTGCCGTACAGCTTGAAGTCCACGCCATCGGTTGCACTCCCCGAGCCGTAACCGCCCGAGGCATTCGGATCGGGGGTGACGGACGGACGCTTCAGCGCCGCTCCACCCTGTGACGGTGCTGAGACGCTGGAGGGCGGTGCCTGTGCAGGCAGCGCCGAAGGCTTTGGCTGGATCATGTCTGGTGTCGGATCGGGGAACGGCGTGACGCCATCCTTCTTCATGGCGCGTACTTCGGCGACCTGATAGATGGGCTTCCAGTCCGCCATGCCTGGCTTCCAGCACCAGGCGCCGGGTGATTCGCGAGCGATGAGCCGTGCGGCGGCTGAATCCAGCGGGCCGAGTTGCTTGCCCGCGTTCATGACATACCAGTCTTCCAAGGCGTTTGCTCCTTCCGGCCTGATGAGTGATGAGAAGTCGTCAGCGCAGGTTGTCAGATGCTCAGGCGCATGGACAGGTCCACGGCTTTTACATCCTTGGTCATCGCACCGATGGAAATGTAGTCCACCCCGGTCTCGGCAATGACCCGCAGCGTATCGTCGTTGATGCCGCCGCTGGCTTCGAGTTTGGCGCGGCCAGCGTTCAGTCGGACTGCTTCGCGCATGTCCTCCAGACTCAGTTCATCAAGCATGATGATGTCGGCTCCGGCATCCAGCGCCTGTCTGAGTTCGGCCAGGCTTTCCACCTCGACTTCCACCGGCTTGCCCGGAGCAATTTTGTGGGCCGCTTCAATGGACTGGGCAATGCCGCCACAGGCTGCGATGTGGTTTTCCTTGATCAGGAACGCATCGTAAAGACCGATGCGGTGGTTATGGCAGCCGCCACAGGTGACTGCATATTTCTGCGCCAGACGCAGGCCGGGCAGGGTCTTGCGCGTATCGAGCAGCTTGACCTGGGTGCCCGATACCATGTCGGCAAAGTACTGCGCCCGGGTGGCGACGCCTGACAGCAACTGCAGAAAGTTAAGCGCACTGCGCTCGCCGGTCAGCAGCGAGCGTGCCGGGCCTTCCAGATGAAACAGTGCCTGATCGGGGCTGACGCGGTCGCCGTCGCTGACCTGCCAATGCACTGCGACGCGTGGGTCCAGTTGACGGAAGACCGCATCGACCCAGGCAGTCCCGGCAATCACGGCAGCATCACGCGAGATGATCGTGGCCTTGGCCAGTCGCTCTGCCGGGATCAGTTGGGCGGTGATGTCGCCGCTGCCGACGTCCTCAAGCAATGCGCGACGCACATTGGCTTCGATTTCGGCGGTCAGGGCGGCAAGGCGTAAATTCGGCATAGCGGGCTCCACTCACAAAGTCGAACGAGTATAAGCCACGGCTCTCGTGTAACCCACCCGTGCCAGGCGCGATGTCTGCCTGTCGAGACATGCTGTTGGTCGGTTTTGTAAAAAGCTTTGCGATGTAACGCAAAACACGCGGTCTACCCACGCATAGCGGTTCAGGTGCTTCGCCGGTTTATGGGCGAAAGAGACTGCTGGCGTTGGATACAGGTTTGAAACATAATCCGACCAGTATTTGACGTCAGAGGTTTGACGTAGCGCCTTGCCATGGGAATCTTTTCCAGATCGAGGTCTGTTCGAGGTTCAGGTCGTTTCCTGTAGAGGGTGTAATGCCGAACGACGAGAAAGTAGTGCCGTTGAGCAAAATGTCATCTGCGCTGGGGGCGAATGCACCTCTGGCTCGGTTGCCTGTGGTGTTGTTGCAGGTGCGTGACAAGGCCGCACAGCAACTCAAGGAAGCGCTGCAGGCGCTGTTCGACAATGCTGACGACACACTTTTCGAGATGGCCGACCGCGCCAGAAGCAACACCGAGCAGAGCATCTTTTTCGAAGCGATGCGCGACCTTCGTCTCAAGCGCAAAAGCATAGAGCGTGGCTTTCTCGACAAGTTTTACGAGTCGTTCCTGTCTCTTGGTCAATACCGGATCACCGAGCCTGTCCTTCCTGCAGCGGTCTCTTTCGACAAGCTGGCGCTGGTTCAGAACGACGACCTGGAAAAGACCGTAGCGGTGGATGCCATGGTCGCCAAGGTCATGAGCCGCGACAGTCTCGCCCTCGGTCAGCTCACGGCACGTCTCAATGTGTTGTTGACTCAGCCTGTCACCGATGAAACAAACCCGGTTGGCCCGGCGATTCTGTGCCGGCTCTTTCTTGAGGCTGCGCGCAATCTGGGTGTCGAGATCAAGGTCAAGCTGATCATCCTCAAGCTGTTCGAGCGGTACGTGCTGAGCAACACTGACCACCTGTACGGCGAGGCCAACCAGTTGCTGATCGCCACGGGCATCCTGCCGGACATGAAGGCCCTGCCTGCGCGTCGCTCTTCGGATCGCCCGGCAGCAAGGTCGGTGGCTGCGGAGCTGTCCGATCCCGCTCTGGCGCAGGCCGCCGACAAACTCGACAAGGGCGTGCATGAGGTCTTTTCGGCCTTGCAGGAATTGCTGCTGCAGGTTCGCGGCAGCCTGGCGCCACGTCACAAGCTCGATGATGATAATGATGCAAGGCCGATCTCCAGCAAGGACCTGCTGCGCCTGCTTTCCCATTTGCAGCAGTACGTGCCGTCCCAGGAAACCACCGACGAGTTCGATCTGCGTAACCAGCTTGAGCAACTGCTGACACGGGTCAGTGTCAGGAGTGGCAAATCCCGCAGCGTGGGCTCGGGTGATGAGGACGTGATCAACCTGATCGCGATGCTGTTCGAATTCATCCTCGATGATCGAAACCTGCCGCCGTCCCTGCGTGCGCTGATCGGACGCCTGCAGATTCCGATGCTCAAGGTGGCAGTGCTCGACAAGAGCTTCTTCAGTCGTGGCAGCCATCCTGCCCGTCGTCTGCTCAACGAGATTGCCACCGCGGCGCTCGGTTGGGGTGGACGTGACGATTATCAGCGCGATTCGCTCTACCTGCGGGTCGAGCAGATTGTTCAGCGCCTGCTCAACGACTTCGTCGACGACACGGCTATCTTTTCCGAGTTGCTGGCTGACTTTCTCGCGTTTACCAGTGATGAGCGTCGCCGTAGCGAACTGCTCGAGCAGCGCACCCGCGATGCCGAGGAAGGGCGGGCCAGGGCGGAGCTGGCGCGTCAGCGCGTGCAGCAGGAGCTGAATCAGCGCCTGCTGGGCAAGACCCTGCCTGAGGCTGTGGTACGTCTGCTTCAGGAAGCCTGGAGCAAAGTGCTGCTGCTGACCTGCCTCAAGCACGGTGACGGCTCGGCCGAATGGCAGGCCGGACTGGCGACCATGGATGAGCTGATCTGGAGCGTCGAGCTGCACGACGACCCAGAGGCACGCCAGCAACTGCTGGATCTGGTGCCTGGCTTGCTCAAGGCACTGCGTGACGGGCTGACCAGTGCGGCTTTCGATCCGTTTGCCACCAGCGAGTTCTTCAGCCAGCTGGAATCGCTGCATGTAAAGGCATTCCAGCATTTCTCCCGCTTGCAGGACGCTGACGTTCAGATCGACTCGCCTTCCGTATCGGTCTCCGAGGGGCCGAGCATGATGGAGGTCATGGAAGAAATTGTCCTGATCTCGCCCGAAGAAGCAGGCCTCGCCGAACCCGCCGTCCAGTTGCCCGACGATGATGCCGGTCTGCGCATGGTGGACACGTTGCGCGTCGGTTGCTGGGTCGAGATCCAGGAAGACGAAGAGCACAAGCTGCGCTGCAAACTGACCGCGATTGTCGAGCCAAGCGGGCGTTATGTGTTCGTCAATCGTACCGGCATGAAGGTGCTGGAGAAGACCCGTATGGGGCTGGCCGTCGAGTTCCGTCGCGGCGCTGTCCGTGTTCTGGACGACGCACTGCTGTTTGATCGAGCGCTGGAGTCGGTGATCAGCAACCTGCGCAAACTCAAGAAAGGCGCCTGATTCTTGTGACGGTGTCTGCCCCATGCAGGCACAGTGTCTCTTCGCAGGTTTTGCGCTTCACGCCAAACAGCCATTTCTTACGGCACACGCTGCTGTTCAATCCCCACATCCATTTCCATCGCGGGCATACTGGACGTCATTCATGTGTCTGCTCAAGGAGCTTTCATGCAGCTCGATTGCGCCAGTGGCTGGTGCCAGGGTGTTGAGCACTGCCCCTCGCCCAACTTCAATTCGCGTCCCGAAGGCGAAATCTCGTTGCTGGTGATCCACAACATCAGCCTCCCACCCGCCCAGTTCAAGACCGGTAAGGTCCAGGCTTTCTTTCAGAATCAGTTGGACACCACCGAGCATCCTTACTTCGAAGGCATTGCCCATCTGACGGTTTCAGCGCATTTTCTGATTGAACGTGATGGCGACGTGATTCAGTTCGTCTCTTGCGTTGATAGGGCGTGGCACGCAGGTGTTTCCAGTTTTCAGGGGCGTGAAGGCTGCAATGATTTTTCCATCGGGATCGAGCTGGAAGGAACCGATGATCAGCCCTTCACCGATGCGCAGTACGCTGCGTTGATCGAGCTGACACGTCAGCTGCGGCGGGCCTATACCGCCATCACCCCTGAGCGTATTTGTGGCCACAGTGATATCGCGCCGGGACGCAAGACCGATCCGGGGCCCTGTTTTGACTGGGGCAGATTTCAAGCGGCTTTGCAGGATTGAAGTGAGGGACGAACAATGAGTTTTCTGGTGTTACTGCTGGCCGTTCTGGTAGAGAAGTTTTCTGCGCTGCGTCAGCGCGTGCAGCGTGATGGTCCTTTTCTGAAGCAGCTGGCGCGACTTGAATCGGGCCCGCGGACCACGTCGCGACCCTGGCTGATCCTGGCGCTGTTGGTGCTGTTGCCGGTTATCGTGCTGCAACTGGTGCTGACCATCGTGGGCTCGGTGGCCTACGGCTGGCTGGCCCTGCCGATTCACCTGCTGGTGCTGATCTACAGCCTGGGACGCGGCGATCTGATTGCTGCGTTGGGACCGTTTCGTGATGCCTGCCGGCGCGGCGACGCTCAGGCGGCCGTGCATGTCGCCGAGCGGGACATGGGCGTGCAGGCCGATGACAGCCAGCAACTGCTGCAGGGCGTGCAGAGCTACATGCTCTGGCAGGCGCATCAGAGTTTCTTCGCGGTCATCTTCTGGTATTTCCTGTTGGGCCCGGTGGCGGCGTTGGCGTACCGGCTGCTGGCACTGGCTGCCGAACACGGTACGACCCCGGCGCTGGTTGAGCGGGCCGCGCAACTGCGTCATGCGTTCGACTGGGTGCCGGTCAGGCTGCTGGCGGCCAGCTTCGCTCTGGTGGGTAATTTCGTGGCAGTCAGCCGTCTGATGCTGCACGAGTTGCTCAACTGGAACATCAGCGCAGCGCAGCTCATTACGCGTATCGGATGCGCGGCCAGTGAAGTGCCGTCGCCGGTGCTGGGTGCCGAAGGGGTGAACAGTCTCGACATGCTCTGGGAGTTGCTGATCCGTGCAGCCATCGTCTGGTACGCGGGCTTTGCACTGTGGACGCTGTTGGTCTGATCCTGTCTTAAAGCGGCCAGCCGAACAGGTCATGCGCGTTGCGCGTACTGGCCTGTGCCAACTGCTCCGGGCTGACGTTCATCAACGCCGCCAGCGCGTTGCAGATGTCGGGCAAGTGCTCGGGACTGTTGCGCTGGTTGGGGTACATGGCAGGCGCCATGTCCGGTGAGTCTGTTTCCAGCACCACGCTGTCCAGCGGCAGTTCGCCTATGACGCGGTGCATGCGCAATGCCTGAGGCCAGGTTGCTGCGCCACCGAGACCCAGCTTGAACCCCAGTTTGATGTATTCCCGCGCTTCTTCCCGGCTGCCCGCGAAGGCATGGATGACGCCGCTTCGTTTGAGCTTGTGGCGTTTGAGTGTGGCGATCACGTCGGCGTGGCTGCGCCTCACATGCAGCAACGCAGGTAGATCGAATTCCGCTGCGAGCTCCAACTGCGCATCGAAGACCTGCTGCTGGCGCGCCTTGTCCAGACCCTCGACGTAGTAGTCCAGGCCGATCTCGCCTACTGCACAGAGTTGCGGATGGCCTTTGAGGCGCGTCAGCCAGTCACTCAATTCCGTCAGATGCTCGGGCACGTGCTCATCGATGTAGACCGGGTGCAGCCCGAACGCTGCGTGCACCGCAGGATTTTCCAGGGTCAGGTCCCACAGTCGCTGCCAGTTGCGTTGATAGACGCCGAGCACCACCATGCGCTGAACGCCCAGCGACCGACACCTGTCCAGAACCTGCGCGCGATCTGCATCGAAGTCCGGGAAGTCCAGGTGGGTGTGGGTGTCGATCAGCGCCATGCTCATTCCTTGTGAATGCGTTGCTTGAAGGTGCGCACGATGGCATGCACGCCGGGCTGATATTCGTTTTTCTGGATGGCTGCGAGCGCCAACTGCAGAGCGGTCTCGGCAATTTTCTGATGCTGCTGGGCCATGGCATTGACCGGCAGCGGCAGGAAGTCCAGCAATTGCGTGTCACCGAAAGTCCCCAGATGCAGCGAAGTCGAATTCAGCGTCTGGCTTTGCAGAACGTCGAAAACACCCTGCAGCAATACATACGAAGTGGTGATGAGCGCGTCGGGGAAATGTCCGAGACGCTGCAGCAGCTCAGTCATCAGACGTTGGCCGCACTGTCTGCTGAAGGCTTCGCCATGCTCCACGATAGTGGTTCCGGCGAAACCATTGAGGGCATGTTCGAAACCTGCCGCACGGGCGCGACTGATGCTCAGTTCCGGACGGGCACCGAGCAGGGCAATGTGGCGCGGGTTGGTTTCCAGCAGACTATGGGTCAGTTGCAGGCTGGCGTCGTGGTCGTCGCTGACCACCGAGCAGAAAAACTCCGGGTTCATTTCCCGGTCGATGGCGATGATCGGCAGGCCTTTGAGCTGCAGCTCGCGGTAGCTGTCATCACTGGGCGGCAGGCAACTGGCGACCAGCAACGCATCGCAGCGGCGTGCGCGAAACACCTGCAACAGTTGCAACTCGCTGACGGGATCATCATCGGAACTGGCGATCAGCAACTGATAGCCCAACGCCCGGGCGCCTTGCTCCAGCAACT
This sequence comes from Pseudomonas sp. AC016, assembly GCF_979253365.1. Lineage (NCBI taxonomy): Bacteria > Pseudomonadati > Pseudomonadota > Gammaproteobacteria > Pseudomonadales > Pseudomonadaceae > Pseudomonas > Pseudomonas sp. AC016. The sequence continues at coordinate 2,193,856 of NZ_CEEDCC010000001.1, read as the reverse complement.
TGGCAATGCGTGCATAACTGGGGTTTTCCAGGTCCGGCAGGATAAAACCCAGCGTCTTGCTGTGCCGACTGCGCAAGCCTGCTGCCTGTGGGTTGGGCCGGAAGTCATGCTCTTCCACCACGGCCCGCACTCGCTCGACCGTGGCGGGGCTGATGCGCTGTTGTTCAGCCTTGCCGTTGATCACGTAACTGGCCGTGGTGACGGAAACACCTGCCAGACGCGCAATATCGCTCAGTTTCACCGCAAATTTCCTTTTGTTATTGGCGTGGCTTACGACAGTCGAAAACTTTTTGTATGACGGTCATCTTTACACGAGACCGTGGCACAACCCCAACTACTGCAAGTATTTTGGGACTTCTCCTACAGGATCAGACCGACTGGGCTTCAATGAATCCACAGAATCGAGTAACGTGCCGGGCAATTGTAGATTAAACGTTTCAGCAGTCGCATTGTCTGCTGCAATCGAGATGAAAGCGATGTCCGATGGATAGCACTTCATCCCCCCAAGCTGTCGATCCCGTAGATCGTCATTAAAACAAGAATCAGGTGGCGCCTTGGCGCTGCACAGGAGTCAAGGCAATGCTCGAACTCACTCTGGAGCAAATATCCATGGCCCAGTCGGCTGTGGATAAAAATGCCGCACTTGAATTGATTGCCGACCACCTGGTCGCTGATGGTCTGGTTGCAGAAGGCTATCTCACTGGGTTGATGAACCGCGAACAACAGGGTTCCACGTTTCTCGGTCAGGGCATCGCCATCCCTCACGGCACCCCTGAAACCCGCGACCTTGTCTCCACCACCGGCGTGCGCCTTATGCAGTTCCCCGAAGGGGTGGACTGGGGCGACGGCCAGATGGTGTATCTGGCCATCGGCATCGCGGCGAAGTCCGACGAGCACTTGCGCCTGCTGCAACTGCTGACCCGCGCATTGGGCGAGGAAGACCTCGGCCAGGCCCTGCGTGAGGCCAAAACGCCCGAAGACCTGCTCAAACTGCTGCAAGGCGCACCTCAGGAGCTGGCGCTCGACGCACAAATGATCAGCCTGGGCGTCTCGGCTGACGATTTCGAAGAACTGGTCTGGCGCGGTGCCCGCCTGCTGCGCAAGGCCGATTGTGTGAGTAACGGTTTTGCCGCCGTGCTGCAGCAGGTCGAAGCCCTGTCGCTGGGCGATGGCCTGTGGTGGCTGCACAGCGAGCAGACCGTCAAGCGTCCTGGTCTTGCATTCGTTACCCCCGACAAACCGATTCGCTATTTGGGACAGCCGCTGACCGGCCTGTTCTGTCTGGCGAGTCTCGGTGAGGCCCATCAGGCCTTGCTTGAGCGCTTGTGCCTTTTGTTGATCGAAGGTCGCGGCCACGAATTGGGCCATGCCACCAACAGTCGTGTGGTGTTGCAAGCCCTGGGCGGCGAATTGCCTGCCGAGTGGCCAACCGAACAGATCAAGCTGGCCAACGCCCATGGTTTGCATGCGCGTCCGGCGAAGATCCTCGCGCAACTGGCCAAGGAGTTCGACGGCGAGATTCGTGTGCGCATCGTGGAAACCGGCGACACCGCCGTGTCGGCCAAGAGCTTGAGCAAGTTGCTCAGCCTGGGCGCACGCCGTGGTCAGACGCTGGAATTCATCGCTGAGCCGACCATCGCTTCCGATGCGCTGCCTGCGCTGCTCGCAGCCGTGGAACAGGGCCTGGGAGAAGAGGTCGAGCCGCTTCCGGTCGTGTCCGAAACCCAGGCGGCGCCCGTAGCCGCCGCCGTTGCCAAGCCCGTCAATGCACCGACCGCAGGCAGCGTGCTGCAGGCTGTTCCTGCCTCGCCCGGCATCGCAATGGGTCCGGCGCACGTTCAAGTGTTGCAGGCTTTCGAATACCCACAGCAAGGCGAGTCAGTAGCCGCTGAGCGCGAGCGCCTGCATAAGGCGCTGGCCGAAGTACGCCGTGACATCGAAAACCTGATCCAGCGCAGCAAGTCCAAGGCCATCCGCGAAATCTTCATCACCCACCAGGAGATGCTTGATGACCCGGAGCTAACCAGCGAAGTGGAGCTGCGCCTGAACAAGGACGAAAGCGCTGCCGCTGCCTGGGCGAGCGTGATCGAAGCGGCTGCCGTTCAGCAGGAACAACTACAGGATGCGTTGCTGGCCGAACGTGCGGCGGACCTGCGCGATGTCGGTCGTCGTGTGCTGGCACAGATCTGCGGCGTCGAAACCATTGCCGCGCCGGACGAACCTTACATTCTAGTGATGGACGAAGTCGGCCCGTCTGACGTGGCGCGTCTGGACCCGGCGCAAGTCGCGGGCATTCTGACCGCACGCGGCGGCGCGACTGCGCACAGCGCCATCGTTGCCCGTGCGCTGGGTATTCCCGCGCTGGTCGGTGCCGGTGAAGAGGTGCTGCTGCTCAAGCCGGGTACGGTGTTGCTGCTGGACAGCCAGCGTGGCCGTCTGACGGTTGCGCCGGATGAAGCCACCTTGCAGCGTGCGATTCAGGACCGTGATGCCCGCGAGCAGCGCCTCAAGGAAGCCGCTGCGCTGCGCATGGAGCCTGCGGTGACTCGCGACGGTCACGCGGTTGAGGTGTTTGCCAACATCGGCGACAGCACCGGCACACCGGCTGCGGTGGAGCAGGGTGCGGAAGGCGTCGGCCTGCTGCGCACCGAATTGCTGTTCATGGCCCACTCGCAGGCACCGGACGAAGCCACACAGGAAGCCGAATACCGCCGCGTGCTCGAAGACCTGGGCGGACGTCCGCTGGTGGTGCGCACGCTGGATGTCGGCGGTGACAAGCCGTTGCCGTACTGGCCCATCGACAAGGAAGAGAACCCGTTCCTCGGCGTGCGAGGCATCCGTCTGACCCTGCAGCGTCCGGACGTCATGGAAAGCCAGCTTCGTGCCTTGCTGCGAGCTGCCAACAGTGGGCCGCTACGCATCATGTTCCCGATGGTCGGCACTGTTGAAGAATGGCGTCAGGCGCGGGACATGACCCAGCGTCTGCGCGAAGAAATTCCGGTCAGCGACCTGCAACTGGGGATCATGATCGAAGTGCCGTCCGCCGCGCTGATCGCGCCGGTACTGGCCAGAGAAGTCGATTTCTTCAGCATCGGCACCAATGACCTGACTCAATACACCATGGCCATCGACCGCGGTCACCCGACCCTGTCGGCCCAGGCCGATGGTTTGCACCCCTCGGTGCTGCAACTGATCGACATGACCGTGCGCGCCGCGCATGCCAATGGCAAGTGGGTGGGCGTTTGCGGTGAACTGGCGGCAGATCCGCTGGCGGTGCCGGTACTGGTCGGCCTTGGCGTTGACGAGTTGAGCGTTTCAGCGCGCAGTATTGGTGAGGTCAAAGCCTGTGTTCGTGAACTGACGCTGAGCAGCGCTCGGCAATTGGCGCAAAATGCGCTCACAGTGGGCAGCGCCGCTGAAGTCCGTGCGCTCGTGGAGGCCTTGTAATGGCGAAGATTCTTACCCTGACCATGAACCCGGCGCTCGACCTGACGGTGCAGTTGGGCCAGATCGAGCTCGGCCAGGTCAATCGCAGCAATGCGATGCTGACCCACGCCGCAGGCAAGGGCCTGAACGTGGCGCAGGTATTGGCGGACCTCGGGCATGAGCTGACCGTCGCCGGTTTTCTGGGCGTCGATAACCAGCAGGCGTTCGAAGCGCTATTCGAGCGTCGTGGCTTCGTCGACGAGTTCGTGCGCGTGCCCGGCGAAACCCGCAGCAATATCAAGCTGGCCGAAGGCAGCGGTCGTATCACCGACCTGAACGGTCCCGGCCCGCAGGTCAGCGAAGAGGCGCAGCAGGCACTGTTCGCCCGCGTGCAGCAGATTGCCTCGGACTTTGATGTGGTGGTCGTTGCAGGCAGTCTGCCGCGTGGTGTGACGCCTGAATGGCTGCAAAAACTCTTGGTGATGCTCAAGGACCTGGGCCTTAAAGTCGCGCTGGACAGCAGCGGTCTTGCTCTGCGCGCAGGTCTGGCGGCAGGCCCTTGGCTGATCAAACCCAACACGGAAGAACTGGCCGACGCGCTGGACGCGCCGATCATCTCCATCGCCGCTCAGGCCGAAGTGGCGGCGCGTCTGCACACTCAAGGCATCGAGCACGTGGTGATTTCCCAGGGCTCGGAAGGTGTGCACTGGTTCAGCCCGAATCTGGCGCTGCACTCGCTGCCGCCCAAGGTCACTGTCGCCAGTACCGTCGGTGCCGGCGACTCACTGCTGGCGGGCATGGTTCATGGCCTGATCAGTGGCGATGGGCCTCACACGACACTGCGCACCGCCACGGCGATCGCTGCCATGGCCGTTACCCAGATCGGTTTCGGCATCACCGACACCGCACAACTCAAGCGGCTCGAAGGCGGCGTCTCCGTGCGCAACCTGACAGAACAATAAGAGAGGATCGTCATGAAGTTAGCCATAGTAACGGCCTGCCCGAATGGCAAGGTCAGCAGCGTACTCAGTGCACGATTGCTCGAAGCGGCGGCGATGCGTCAGGGCTGGGAAACCAGCGTCGAGATCATCGACCCCAACAAGCCGGATCGCCAACTGTCGGCGCAGGACATCGAGGCCGCCGATCTGGTGCTGGTCGTCAACACCGGACCTGTGGACCTGGGCCGCTTCGTCGGCAAGCGTCTGTTTCAGGATTCTCCGTCTCACGCCCTGCAGGACGTCGATGGCTTCCTGCAGCGCGCCAACAAGGACGCGCAGGTCCATGTTGCACAAGAAGCTGCCGCCCCTGAAGCAGCTGGCAGCGCGGGTGGTCAGCCGCGTATCGTCGCGATCACCGCGTGCCCGACTGGGGTTGCGCATACTTTCATGGCTGCCGAAGCCATCCAGCAGGCCGCCAAGCGTCTGAACTATGACCTGCAGGTCGAGACGCAGGGTTCGGTTGGCGCACGCAATCCATTGAGCCCGCAGGCCATCGCCGACGCCGATGTGGTGTTGCTGGCAGCGGATATCGAGGTCAACACCGATCGTTTTGTCGGCAAGAAAATCTATCGTTGCGGCACGGGCATTGCCCTCAAACAGTCCGACGCCACGCTGAAGAAAGCGCTGGCAGAAGGTCAGGTCGAATCCGATGCAACGGCGGCCAAGTCGCCTGCCAGGCAAGAGAAGACCGGCGTTTACAAGCACCTGTTGACTGGTGTGTCGTTCATGCTGCCGATGGTCGTGGCCGGTGGTCTGCTGATTGCGCTGTCGTTCGTGTTCGGCATCACCGCGTTCAAGGAGCAGGGCACGCTGGCGGCTGCGTTGATGCAGATCGGTGGTGAGGCAGCATTCAAACTGATGGTGCCGCTGCTGGCCGGTTACATCGCGTACTCCATCGCTGACCGTCCGGGCCTTGCGCCGGGCATGATCGGTGGCTTGCTGGCGAGCACACTGGGTGCCGGTTTCATTGGCGGCATCGTGGCAGGCTTTCTGGCCGGTTACAGCGCCGCAGCGATCAATCGTTACGCACGCCTGCCAGCGAGTGTCGAAGCGCTCAAGCCGATCCTGATCATCCCGTTGCTGTCGAGCCTGTTCACCGGTCTGGTGATGATCTACGTGGTCGGCAAGCCGGTTGCAGGCATGCTCGAAGCCCTGACCCAGTTCCTCGACAGCATGGGCACCACCAACGCCATCCTGTTGGGTGTGGTGCTGGGCGCGATGATGTGTGTCGACCTGGGTGGACCGATCAACAAGGCGTCTTACGCGTTCTCGGTCGGCCTGCTGGCTTCGCAGAGCTATGCGCCGATGGCCACCGCGATGGCGGCGGGTATGGTGCCGCCGATCGGTATGGGCATTGCCACGCTTCTGGCGCGTCGCAAGTTCGCCCAGAGCGAGCGCGAGGCAGGCAAGGCGGCTTTCGTACTGGGGCTGTGCTTCATCTCCGAGGGGGCGATTCCGTTCGCGGCCAAGGACCCGTTGCGCGTGATCCCGGCGAGTGTCGTTGGCGGAGCGCTGACCGGTGCGCTGTCGATGTACTTCGGCTGCAAGTTGATGGCTCCGCACGGCGGCCTGTTCGTCATGCTCATCCCCAACGCCATCAACCATGCGCTGCTTTATCTGTTGGCCATCGCGGTAGGCAGCGTGGTGACGGGCGTGGTGTATGCGGTGCTGAAGCGGCCAGAAGTGGCCGAACTGGACGTCGCCCCGGCCAGCGCCTGAAACCCGCCCAGGAAGCTCTGCGTAGGCTGTTGATGTGACGTAGAGCGTCATGGGCTGTATGCCCACGCGGAGTACTCATCGTTATACACACGTCGGCCTCGACACTGATCGTGCCCATCGCTCCGCGTGGGCATGCCTCCCGTGACGCTCCGCGTCACAAATGGCACAGATTGCGGATTCAGTGAGCCGAGCGCATGACGTGGATAACGCTGGAGCTTGGGCACACATCTGCGCCACATTCGAGAGCGGACGCGGAGCGTCCTGAGCGGCATTCCCACGCGGAGCGTAGGAACGATCAGCGTGATCTCAAGCACGCCGATCATGCCCACGCCTGTGCTCAGCGTTATACCCGAGTCTTGCTGCGACCACGGGGTATGCATTCAGTCAGTCACTTTCGTTTTGCCCCCCGTTTTGCGCGTCTTGCGGACTTGTGTATAACGCTGAGCGCGGAGCATGGGCACGATCGGTGCCGAGTGATGCATCACTGTCACACTCCCCCAACATTCCCCTGCTAGGTTGCTCTTTTGCCTGTCTGCGAGGGGATAACCGTGAGCCAGTTCGATCTCAAGCGTCGCCGTGTCATTCAGGCCGTCGGGGCCGGGTTGTTGTTGCCGGGGCTTGCGCCGGCGGTCATTGCGTCGGTGCAGGACCGGCCCAAGATGACCGACGGCGTGCAGTCGGGCGACGTGTTGGGCGACCGGGCAATGGTCTGGAGTCGCAGCGACCGTCCTTCGCGCATGATCGTCGAGTGGGACACGCGCAGCATGTTCACGCAGCCTCGGCGTGTGGTGTCGGCGCTGGCCGATCAGCGTACCGACTTCACCGCGCGCGTCGAGCTGACCGGTTTGCCGGTCGATCAAACGATTTTCTATCGCGTGTCGTTCGAAGATGCGCAATGCGGCGTTGCCAGCGAGCCGTGGTTCGGCCATCTGCGCAGCATGCCGCAACAGCGACGCAATATCCGCTTTGTATGGAGCGGCGACACAGTCGGGCAGGGCTTCGGCATCAACCCTGACGTAGGCGGCATGCGCATCTACGAAGCCATGCGCCTGCGCCTGCCGGACTTTTTTATCCACAGCGGTGACACTATTTACGCTGACGGCCCGGTCCCGGCGCAGATTACGGTCGAAGATGGACGCATCTGGCGCAACCTCATCACCGAAGCGAAAAGCAAAGTCGCCGAAACGCTGGACGAATACCGCGGCAACTACCGCTACAACCTGATGGATGAGAACCTGCGCCGGTTCAACGCCGAGGTGCCGCAGATCTGGCAATGGGACGACCACGAGGTGACCAACAACTGGTCGCCAAACAAACAGCTGGATGACCGTTACAAGGTCAAGGACATTCAGTTGCTGTCCTCCCGCGCACGTCAGGCCTATCTGGAATACGCACCGCTGCGCCTGCAGGAAGCCGACAACGGCGGGCGCATCTACCGCAAGATTCCCTACGGTCCGATGCTGGATGTGTTCGTCCTGGACATGCGCAGTTATCGGGATGGCAACGATGCCAATCTGGCCGACAAGCCGGGCCCGACCACCGCCTTCCTCGGGCGCGAACAACTGGACTGGCTCAAACGCGAACTCAAGGGCTCAAGAGCGCAATGGAAAATCATTGCCGCTGACATGCCGGTCGGTCTCGGTGTGCCGGACGGCGAAGTGAGCCCCGGCGTTGCACGCTGGGAAGCAATTGCCAACGGCAATGACGGCCCTGCGCTGGGACGTGAGCTGGAGGTTGCCGAACTGCTGGCGTATCTGCGCGCGCAGAAGATTCGTGACTGCGTGTGGCTGACGGCCGATGTGCATTACTGCGCCGCGCATCACTATCAGCCGGATCGGGCGGTTTTTCAGGATTTCGACCCGTTCTGGGAGTTTGTCGCAGGCCCCCTGAACGCAGGCAGCTTCGGGCCAAACACGCTGGACAAGACCTTCGGTCCCGAACTGGTGTTCCAGAAGGCCCCGCCCGCGCAGAACACCTCACCGTTCGCCGGTTTCCAGTTTTTCGGCGAAGTGAATATCGATGGCCAGAGTGGCGAAATGACTGTGACCCTGCGCGATCTGGATGGCATGTCGGTGTTCGAGCGTAAATTGCAGCCGGTAGTGGAGGCCAGTCGCATCGTCTGACGCCTCGCGTGGGCGGTTTTCCGAAAATCCTTGCAACACACCCGGCATGGGTGGCTTATCATTAGCTACCTATCGACGGGACCGGGTGCGTTGCATGCTGGCTATCTTTCTTGAAACACTGAACATCACCGCACCGGTGTTCGCCATGCTGTTTCTTGGCGTGTTCCTCAAGCGAATCCGCGCAATAAATGATGCGTTCATCGTTGCCGCGTCGGGGCTGGTGTTCAACGTCACCATGCCTGCGCTGTTGTTTCTGGGCATCATCCATGCCGATCTGCGCGCAGCGCTGCAACCCAAACTGCTTATCTTCTTTGGCGTCGCCACGCTCCTGAGTTTCGCGGCCACCTGGGGCTGGGCGATCTGGCGTTGCCCGCATGAAGATCGCGGGGTCTATGTCCAGGGTGCATTCCGTGGCAACAACGGGGTGATTGGCCTGGCACTGGCCGCCAGCATGTATGGCTCCTACGGCATTTCCCTGGGCGCGATTCTCGCGGCATTGGTCATCGTGTTCTACAACACGCTTTCAACCGTGGTGCTTGCGGTCTACAGCCCGGTGATCAAATCCGACCCGTGGAGTGTGTTCAAAAGCGTGCTGGCCAACCCGCTGATCATCAGCGTGCTCGTCGCCTCGCCGTTCGCCTATTTCAGCATCGGTCTGCCCAAATGGCTGGAGACGTCCGGTGGTCTTCTGGCGCAGATGACATTGCCGCTGGCGCTGATCTGCATTGGAGGCACGCTGTCGCTGGCCTCGTTGCGCAAGAGCGGAAAACTGGCGGTCAGTGCCAGTCTGGTGAAGATGGTCTGGCTGCCGGTGCTGTGCACCTTCGCGGCCTGGCTGGTAGGTTTTCGCGGTGCGGAGCTGGGGATTCTGTTTCTGTACTTCGGCAGCCCGACGGCCGCCGCCAGCTACATCATGGCGCGCACAGCCAATGGCAATTATGAGCTGGCCGCAGCGATCATTGTGCTGACGACGCTGGCCGCTGCGGTGACGACCAATATCGGGATATTTGTTCTGCAGTGGGGCGGCTGGATTTGAGAAAGCAGGCATCTGCGTAGTCAGACACCCGTTTTAGTTTGCAGGTGGCGTCGGTGCTTTCGAGAACTTGTAAAACAGATTCGGCTCGCTGACCACGTACAAGTTGCCGTCCTGATCCATCGTCAGCCCTTCGGGTTGAGGCGCGCTGTTTCGAAGATCGGAAAATGCACTCGTGAGTGAGCGTATGCTGACGAACCGGCCATTGCCGTCCAGCTCGGTAATCGAGCGTGACTGGTCACTGAGCAGCAGCAAGTGTCCGGTGCGCTGATCGTAGTGACCATCCGAAAGGTCGCGTGTCGCAACACTCTCTTTAATCCAGTCCAGCCGATCCACGACCTTGATCTGCAAACGATGTTGATCAATGGACCGCAAGACGCCTGAAACCTCGAACAGTTGGCGTGGATCGCGCTCCTTGATCGCGAATAAACGGTCGTTGGCCGGGTCGTAAGTCACCCCCTCGAAGCCCTTGTTATGAAGGCTCGGATTGATCACCAACGCAATATATTCGGCCTCTTCGACCTGAATCGGACGCGCTTGCCCGGGCACCTTGATGATATCCAATTGTTGAAGCTGTTCGTCGCAAAGCGCCACACGTCCATTACCCAGGTAGGCCACCCCTTCAGTGTCCTCAAAGCCGATCAACGGATAGCGTTCGAGTATGTCTCCGTTCATGTCCAGCGCCAGCAGCTGCATCGGGCCTTTGTTGGTCACCGCCAACAGGCGATGGTTGTCGTAGTCGTAAGTGATTCCCGAGATATTGGCCACCTCCGGATCGATGGGCTTTGCGTCGACGACCACCTTAAAGGCCGGCAACCAGATGTTTTTTTCGGGAGCCTCATTGCCTTTCAGCCAGGTCAGGCCGTAATAGTAGAGCTGTTGATGAATCTGAAAGTGGGCCGATACAGCGTACGCCAGCAGCAACAGCGCGAATGCAGCTGCAAAGAACAGCATCTGCAGGAACGATACTCGTCGTCGAGGGAGACCCGACCAGCCCGCCTGTTTTGTTTCAATTTTTTCCAGAAGCATGGCTTCAGGCGCTCCCTGCTGTTGCGGCGAGTGGGGCTTGCGGTCATTGAGCATTTTGTTTCCAGGCGAATCGATACACTTCCGGAGCGCGTTCAGGTCGGCACACGCCGTTGTCGGCCTGGGCATCGACTACGAACCAGTCAGCTCTGGAAGTCTTGCCCAGCGGGTGGGCTTTTTCTGGAAGGAAGCAGTTGGCCAATAGTTCGCCTGGCACCAGCGCGAAGGTGCCAGGGTGCTCTCTAAGCCAACTGGCCGCCTGCTCGTTCGCCAGCGCGTGGGCAAAGCCGAAATGCACAATGGGCTGGCGCGCATAGAGCCAGTGTCCTTCACGCCAATTGACCAGTACCAGGTCGGCCCCGTGGGTGACTTCAGCTGCCTGCTCCATGAGTTCCTTGTGCGGGTTTTCGCCTTCAACGACAGGCTCGATAAAGCCTCTGGCGAACCACAGAGCGAGCCAGACAACGACGACCGTGGGGACGATTCGCCGGGCCCACACGCGTTCCCGAAACCAGCGGCGCAGGAGCCAGGGCACCAGCGGTGCAGCGACCAGGACCAGGCCAGGGAGCGCCGGAAAGATGTAGAGCTTGCGTTTGCCACTGGAAAGACTGAAGAACAGCAGTACCAGCAAGACCCAGCCCAGCAGCACCAGTACGCGACCATCCTGCTTGCTCAATTGCCTGCGCCAGGCCGGGATGAGCCAAGGCAGTGCGAACACCAGTGGCAGCCAGTACTGAGGGATGACGTTGACAAGGAAATACCAGAAGGGCTCGCGGTGGTCCCATGCGCTGGCGTAGCGGTTGGCCGTCTGGTGCAAGAGTATTTCATGAAGGTACGCAAAGCCTTCGGGCGAACCGTCACGGACGACCGAGATCACCATAGGCACCAGCCAGAGGCAGCATGCAAGCAGTGTAACCAGCAGGCCGAGCGCCCAACGTGCGGCCTGCCCAGGCATTCGCACCACACCGTGCCAGTTTTTACGCACGGCGTAGGCATACGGAATCAGCATGAGGGCCGGTACGAAACCTACGCCTTTGCTGATGATGCCCAGGCCCATCGCTGCGCAACTGAAGTAAAACCAGCCCCAGGCAGGTCCGAGCAACAGATGGCGAACCAATCCGTAGAAGCCCAGCGCGACCCATAGGCAGAGGAAACTGTCGATTTGTCCTGTTCGCAGGATGCTGTAGGTTTGATACGTGGCCAGGAACAGCAAGGCGGCGTATCGACCGATGCGTCGTTCCCAAAGCCGATTCCCCAGGTCATAGAGGACAGCGGTGATCGTGCCTGCGGAAAGGAGACCGGGCAGATAAAGTGCGATGTTCGGGCTACCGGTCAGCCAGATGAAGAAGGCGACCGTCCACATGAACAGCGGTGGCTTATCGGCATAGATCTCGGCCGCCCGGTGCGGAACGAACCACGAACCGTTTTGCAGCATTTCCAGAGCAACACCCAGAAAGCGCTCTTCGTCAACATTCTGCGGCTGGCGCATACCCAGACCTGCGCCGATCAGCAGGACGGCCAACGCGACCAGCAACCATCCTTCGAGGCGTGGCGAAAAGGGAGTTCGCAACATCACTGCTCCTTGGGCGTGCTGGCCTGGCGGCTGATCAATTGAAGATTTCGCAAGTACACGAGCAGACCGAAGGACTGACCTGCGATGAATACCGGGTCCTGTCGATAGATGGCGTAGACCAACAGGATGGAGCTGCCCAGCATACTGAGGTACCAGAACCCTACTGGAATGACGCTGCGTTTCTTGAATTCGCTGTACAGCCATTGCAGAACAAAACGGCCGGTGAAGACCGCCTGCCCTACAAAGCCCACGATCAGCCAGAGCGTTTCGCTGTCCGGTTTCATGGGCGATGCTCCTGTGCCGGAACATTCAGACGTGTTCGGCGGATCAGCCACCAGACGCCGAACAGATCAAGAATGCCGACCAGTGCGCGGTCCAGATTGCCGTATTTGGAGACTCCGGCCTGGCGATGGCGGTGATTGACCGGGTGGACGATCATCCGGCCGTTATGCCGCTGAATGAGCGCAGGGATGAATCGATGCATGTGGTCGAAATAGGGCAGGCGCAAGAACGCGGCTCGCTCGATCAGCTTCAAGCCACAGCCGGTGTCCGGCGTTGCGTCCTTGAGAAGGCGACGACGCAAGCCATTGGCGAATCGAGAAGCCCAGCGTTTGCTGGCCGTATCGCGGCGATTGACCCGGTGCCCCGCGACCAGTTGGATGGAGTCCGAACGCTCCTGGCGGGCTCGTACCAGCGACAGCATTCCCGGAATATCGGCAGGGTCGTTTTGGCCGTCACCGTCCAGCGTCGCCAGCCAGTTACCCTCGGCTGCCAATGCGGCGTGATAGATCGAGGTGCTCTGACCGAGTGATTGCTCATGGCGCAGGATACGCAACTCCTTAAGGCCGCTTTCCTTGAGCGTTGTCAGCACGTGCAGGGTTTCATCCGCGCTGCCGTCGTCAACCACCAATATCTCGTAATGCTCTTCAGTGAGCGCTGTACAGATTTCCCTTATCAGGACGGGCAGGTTCTGCGCTTCGTTCTTGGCTGGAATCACGACAGAAAGAAAAATGGGCGTGGTCATGGAGGTCCTTATTGGAGAGATAGCGGAGACGGCCCGGATTGATAATGTTCTCGGTACCACTCAACGAACGCGCTCACGCCGCTGTCGACCGAGACGTGCGGCTGGAAATCGATCCATCGGGTCAAGGCGGTAACGTCAGCCCAGGTCTGCAGTACATCGCCTGCCTGCAGAGGGAGATAGCGACGCTGGGCCTTGAGGCCCAGCGCCTTTTCCAGGCAATCGACGAACTCCAGCAGCTTGACGGGCTGGCCGCGTCCTATGTTGAAGAGCTGATGTGCAGGCTCGCCGTTCGTTGGCTCAGGCGGGCGCAAACGCAGGCGTAAGATGCTTTCCACGATGTCGTCGATGTAGGTGAAATCCCGCGCCATCTCACCATGGTTGTAGATGTCCACAGGCTCGTCGCGGAGCATGGCCTGGGTGAACTTGAACAGCGCCATGTCCGGTCGACCCCAGGGGCCGTAAACCGTGAAAAAGCGCAGCCCGGTAGCTCGCAAGCCGTACAGGTGGCAGTAGCTGTAAGCCGCCAGCTCATTGGCGCGCTTTGTGGCCGCATACAGGGAGAGCGGCCTGTCGACGGCATCCTCCACCCGAAACGGCAGGCGCGTATTGGCCCCGTAGACCGAACTGCTGGAGGCATAAATCAGGTGCGAGGGGCGGTGCTGGCGGCAGGCCTCGAGCACGTTGCTGAAACCGACCAGATTGGATTGGATGTAGGCGTCGGGTTGTTCCATCGAATAGCGCACACCCGCTTGGGCGGCGAGGTGAATGACCTGTTCGAAGGTATGGTGTTCGAACAGAGTGGACAGACCCGTTGCATCCGTAATGTCCAGCCTTTTGAAGACGAAACCTGGCATGCGCTCAAGGATGGCCAGTCGTGAATGTTTCAGTTCGACGCTGTAGTAATCGTTCAGGTTATCGATGCCGACAACTTCAATACCCTGCTCACACAGATGTTTGGCAACGTGAAAGCCAATGAATCCGGCGGCGCCTGTCACGAGCACCGTCATACGTTGACCCTCTGGCCGCGCCCAATGCCGTGGTACACAAACCCTGCTTCCCGTAGCTGTGCCGGATCGAACAGGTTACGGCCATCGAAGATGACCCGGTCGCGCAGTGTCGTGCCGAGCCGGTCCAGATTCAGAACGCGGTAGTCCTGCCACTCAGTGACCACTACCAGGGCGTCCGCGCCTTCAAGCGCATGTTCCTTGCACTCGACGAGCTTCAAGTCATCCCGTTCGCCATAATGAAGCCGTATGGCTTGCATCGCTTGCGGGTCATGGGCCTGAATCCTGGCGCCAGAGGCCCAGAGCGCTTCCAGCAAAGCGTGGCTGGAGGCTTCGCGGATATCGTCAGTGTTGGGTTTGAAAGCCAGCCCCCAGACGGCAAAGACTTTACCCGCAAGTTCGCCCTGATAATGGGTACGGATCTTCTCGAACAATCGGTGCTTCTGACGGCGGTTGACCTGTTCTACGGCACTGAGCAGCGAAGTCTCGACACCGTGTTCTGCGGCGGTGCCGATCAGCGCCTGAAGGTCCTTGGGAAAGCATGACCCGCCGAAACCGCAGCCAGGGTAGATGAAGTCGTAACCTATGCGCGGATCGGACCCGATGCCCAGACGAACCTGCTCGATATCGGCATCAACCTGTTCGGCCAGATTGGCCATTTCATTGATGAACGATATCTTGGTTGCGAGTAGGCAGTTGGCTGCGTATTTGGTGAGTTCAGCGCTTCGGGCATCCATGACTACAAACTTTTCACGGTTGCGGCTGAAAGGTTGGTACAGCTCACGCAGGAGCTCCAGTGCCGATTGACTGGCACCGCCGACGATAATGCGATCCGGACGCAGGCAATCGCCGACCGCAGAGCCTTCCTTGAAAAATTCCGGGTTGCTGATGACTTCGAAACCATCATCGCATCGCGGGCTGGCTGCGATTTCGGCGAGCAAGCGGTCCACCGTCCCGACGGGTGAGGTGGACTTGTTGACGATGATCCGGGCACCGTCGGCGTGCTGGAGCACGGTGTGCATTACGGCAAGCACCTGGCTCAGATCGGCCCTGCCGTCCGCTTGCGGCGGCGTTCCGACAGCGATGAATATCAACTCGGCAAAGCGGCTGGCATGGGCAGCGTTCGTGGTGAACTGCAACCGTTGGCAAGCCAGACCGCTTTGCAGAAGGTCCGCAAGACCGGGCTCGAATATCGGGCATGCGCCTTCACGCAGTGTTTGGATACGTTTTTCGTCCACATCCACACAGCACACGGTGTGGCCTACTTTCGCCAGACACGCGGCTTGGGTAAGCCCCACGTAGCCGGTTCCAAACACTGTAACTTTCATGCGCTGCTCCCTCTGCTCATGAAGCGATGAGCGTGGTTTGCTTTCAGATGCCAGCACCGGGTGCTGTATACGTAGCGCAAGATGAATGTCATAAATGTGTTAAGAAAAGATGACCGTGTTTGTCATATAAGGGTTGGTGGTGTGAAGTTTGAGCGCGTCGTCTCACACCTCCCGAAATGAGAGGCGCAGATCAGGTCCTGTTTATTGCCCCGCCAATGCGTCCTGTTCGCGGGGGCTTCGACAGCCTGCAAACATGTCCAGAGCGGGGTCGTAAGCCTTGGTATTTACTCGCATTAACCCCAGCATTGAGTGAAACAGGTTGTCCTGGCTCAGTGCCGAGTCGCGCTTCTTTTCCAGACAGTCTGAGTTGATGGCGAACGACTTCTTATAGTTTTCAGAGAACCAGGTGATCATAGGGACATGCTTTTGCTGGATAGGCGCCAGCATGTAGGGAGTGCCATGCAGGAACAGGTTGTATTCCCCCAGTGATTCGCCATGGTCTGAAAGATACAACATGGCCGTATCGACTTTTTCCTGATTGCTGCGCAGGACATTGATCAGGCTGGACAAGACATGATCGGTATAGGTCAACGTATTGTCGTAACTGTTGACGATGCTTTCTCGCGAGCAATTGTTGAGCGCGTTGCTTTCGCAAACAGGTGTGAATTTCTCGAATTTTTTTGGGTAACGTTTGAAGTATTCCGGGCCGTGGCTACCCATTTGATGAAGCACCAGCACGGTGTCCTTTTCGAGGTTATCGATGCGCGCCTGTAGACCCTGCAGCAGAATTTCGTCGCGGCATTCGTTATCAAGGCATAACGCAGGGTCGTCGAGATTGCTTACGTCTTCAAAGGTCACTCGGTCGCAGGTGCCTTTGCAGCCGGACTGGTTGTCCCGCCAAATCACATCCACGCCGGCGCGTTTCAGTACATCCAGCAACCCTTCCTGATTCTTGGCCGTGGCTGGATTGTAGTTTTGCCGACCCATGTTCGAGAACATGCATGGCACCGACACGGCCGTCTCTGTACCGCAGGATTGCACATCGCTGAACGCAATGACTCCCGGCTGGCGGCGCAGTTCGGGGGTGGTATCCCGGTTATAGCCAAGCAGTCCAAAATTGTCGGCCCTCGCACTTTCGCCCACGACAAGAACCGTTAGCGATTTTCGCGAATGTTGCGCCCAGGCGCTGTTCAGCTTTGCGTCTTCGGCAATGGTTGAAAAAGGTTTCTGAGCGGAGACCACCTTCTCACGAAGGTGTAGTGGTCAACTGATCCCGGACACGACGTTAAGTTTTTTCTCGTACTGAGCGGGTGCCAGTCCATTATTGAACTGGTGTGGCCGAAGCCAGTTGTAGCGATGCATCAGATAATGACTGATATCCCGCTGTGCCTCTTGGGCCGTCATGTAGCCCACGGCGGGTATCCACTCGGTTTTCAAGCTGCGGAATACACGCTCCATCGGCGAGTTGTCGTAGCAATTACCTCGGCGACTCATGCTCTGGCGCATGCGGTATCGCCAAAGCCGCTGGCGAAACTGTCGGCTCCCATATTGGGAGCCCTGATCTGAGTGAAACAGCAGGCCCTGAGGCTTGCCGCGTTGTTCATAAGCCATGTCCAGCGCCTTGATGACCAAGTCCGTGTCCGGTTTGTTTGAAAACGCCCAGCCCACCACCCGGCGCGCATAAAGATCCATAACCACCGCCAGGTAATGCCATTTTCCTTGCGCCCAGATGTAGGTGATGTCGCCACACCAAACCTGATTGGGCGCGGGTACATCGAACTCCCGATTCAAAATGTTCGGAATGTCAGGCCTCTCCACTGTTGCTTTTTTATAAGCATGAGAGCCAGGTTGCTTGCTGATTAATCCCAGTTCCCGCATCAGGCCACGTACCTTGAACCGACCAATTTGCTCGCCATCTTCCTGCAATACCGAAACGATACTGCGGCTGCCAGCAGCGCTTCGACTTTGCCCGAACAGCTCATTGACTCGACTGAGTAAACGAACCCGCTCGGTGTCTGGAGCCCGACGCCGCTGGCAATGGTCGTAGTAGCACGAGCGAGGTGTCTCGAACATCTCGCACAGCAATTCGATCGGCTCATGGGCACCTAGCTGATCGATCAGCGCAAGCGCTCGTGTTCTTCCGACATCAAGAGCGCGGTAGCCTTTTTTAAAATGGATTTCTCCCGCTCAAGACGAGCGATGCGCGCTTCCAGCTCCTGAATTTTCTGCTGCTCGGGCGTCAGGGCTTTGCTCTGAGGCGTTACGCCATTGCGCTCCTGCTGGAGCTGGCTAACCCAGCGACGCAGCGCAGACTCGACCACTCCAAGCGAGCGAGAAGCTTCGACATGGCTATAACCTTGATCGAGCACGAGGCCTGCGGCCTCACGTTTGAATTCAGCGGAGAAGGTACGGCGTTGCTTGGTCATCAGACACCTCTATATCTGGCGATATTCTCGCCTAAATGAGTGTCCGGAATCATTAGACCACTACAACCTGATATTTGAAGGGGCTTGCCTTTTTTCGTATATAGATCCATGAGGCGTCTCCTTCTGTCCTTAATTACTCACCGCAGTCGATTTTATATTTTTTAAAGAGTAAACCCCATTTTGAGCCATCCATACCATCTCTAGAAAACTGACAGGCGTCGCATATGAAACTATGCCAGTCAAAGGTTGCAGACTTCAAAACATCTACAACCCAAAAAAGGCGCTAAATTGCTGTCTACTTCATATCAATACTTTTGCTCTCAAGAAAGATTCTATAAGTTCTCTCCACGAAAACGTTCACTGGGCCTTTGCGTGAAGCTTCAAATTCTTCCAGTTGTAAACTAGTGAACAGCTTCAGGAATAGACTTGTATTTTGCTCAAATATTTGAGCAAGAAAGGGATGCCAATTGAATTCGCAAAATGATGTTAGGAATAATTTGGCTAAGCTGTCATCCCAATGTCTGGTGCAGACAGAAATTATTGCTGGATAATAGAATTGGTGCGAGAAAAAGACCGGGAAGTATTCTTCTGCTAACAATAGTGTTGTATTCGACAGATCGTAGTTCAGCATGTAGCTAGCAATACATGCTCTAACACCTTTGTCCCGCACCTTACTGAGGTAGGTGTCAAGGTCTCCTTTATTTAGCCCGTTTAAAACCTTGAGCTTAGCTAGTTTAAACGAGGGGTCAGAATGATCAGTGTTTATAAGAAGAAGTTTATAGGAGTCCTCTTTCGTTAGGCAAACTTCACCGTCATTGCATAGCGATAAGAAATCAAAAATGAGATCATATTTACAGATATTACCGAAGTTATAATTTTCAATTGATAGGCTATCAGGCGATAAGTCTTTTAGATGATCAGTTAGTTTATTCCTCATTAGATCTAGAGCGAATTCCTTGTCCTTGTTGTAGTAATAATTTACATATAGACGAAATATTCCTTCGTGCTGTCCATTTAACGCATTGAAATATTCGTCAATTTGAGTGGTTAGGTCAGCATCAATATCTGCGTCGGTTGCCTTGGAAAGATACCCAATAGCATAATTTATCTCGTCTGGATCTTTTCTAGAATATGCCAGCCTTACTAGTGGGAGAAGACAGCCGGCGCCTCCACTTAGCCCAAGGCTCCATATTAAGCCGTAAAAATACAAGTCTTTTCTAAAGTTCAATCGTTGATAAGTCGAAATAAGCGTTTCAATTTTCTCGCTGTCAAGCTTTGAAGTCTTAATTAGTTCAACTATTTTGAGGATTGTGTGAAATACGCCTTCTTGTATTAAGTGGTCTTCGTCCTCATAACTCAATTCGATTAAGTAATCAAACTCTTGGGTAATGTCGAACTCTATACCTAATGAAGATAGGACCTGTTTGGCCCAGAATGCGGCTACTGAGTTAATATTGCTGATTCTAACAAGTACCTCGTGAGCCAGTGACCGATCTATTTCTAGAAGCGCTCGGGTTGCATCATAGAATTCCCCCATGTAATTAGTTTGCTCTAAAACAGATACCAGTGCTTCGCAGTCCGAGCTATCGCCAAACAATGCCAGTGTTCGTAAGCTTAAGCATAATTCTGTCTTGCCATCGACTTTCCACTCATTTATCCGTCTTCTCGCGATGTTAGTAATTACTGTAGGAGGTGAGAGAAACCACAGGTCATAGCTACCCCCGGAAATTTTAGCCGGAGATTGCGCGCGAGGTTCGTTTTCAACCAAGATATCTATAAGGGTCTCTAAGTCTCCGCCCAGTGCTAAGGCTTTTTGCCTCTGATGAAAATGGTGAAAATCCACTTCTCCAGAACGAGATTTTAATCTTTCATAGCTACTTTTCGTAGCTAATATACCTAGCGCGGAAATCGCAAGACTTCGGGTCAGGACCTTCTCGCTTGATTCAAGTTCGAGTAGTTTCTTCTCAACTTTAGTTAAGTGGCCGCCTTGGAATCGACGAGCAATTTTTGCGGCAAGCAATATATCAAATCCTAACACCGTGTCTATAAAATCGTCCTTTTCATTCTCCAGTATGGAGTTACTGCAATATAGCCAGATATCATAGTGTGAATGATTGAATACGGATGATTGGTGCATGCGCCAATTCTTGGAAAGAGCCTTTGATGCCAAGTAATCAGAAATGATTTGGTGTGGTGTCGAAAAGTGATCGTCTTTACCCTTGTATAAGATTTCGTATCCCGTTATCAGGTTAATAAAATCCTCAAAGCTAAGGATTCTGGCAAGATAAGATTGTGAGCTGATTAGCTCGTCGTAACACTCTATCATTAAATTATTGTAGCTATCTTCCGGTATTGACGACACACCTAGACCAAAGGTTGCTTTGTAGAGCACTGTTGCGAATGCATGAATCACTTGAGCTTCAGGTAATTTATTGGATTTGATATCGCTGCTTACAACTCTAGTCTTGTCTTTTTTTAGCTTGCTGGATATCCAGTCTTCAAGGATGTCTTCCGTGCTGTCGGGGAGTTTTTTATTGTTTTTGTAATACCCGATAGATCGTGATAGAACAAATGGGGATGAGAAGAAGTCAAAGTCAACGGAGCTGAGCCTGCTTCTGTACTGATCATAAAACTCCGCAAGCTCCTCGTTCTTAAATAACGAACTAGCTATGTTGAACGCGCTTCTGTATGAGAGGGGTTGTATGGATAGGCAACAAGCTAATTTATTAGACTGGGTATCTATGCTTAAGCCCTGATCTCTCAATGTGACGATATAGCTATGATCATCGATCGTCCCGGAAAGGTCATCAAAGAAAGCTTGAGTATCACACTGAAGCATCTCATCTAGCCCGTCGAGCAAGAAGAGAAATTTAAATGGTAGGCTCTTCCATGAGCCAAATAATATTCCTAGCTCCTGCTCAATCATATGATTAAGCATATTTCTTGAGTAGCTTCTTAACTTTAGATTCACGGGCAGATAGTGAATATCTGATTCCAATGCAAGTTTTTTTGTGATGATTGATAAGGTACAGGACTTCCCACTCCCGCCGGGCGAGGATATAGCTATATTGTTTCCCGCTTTCAAGATCTCTAGTATGTTGTCAGTAGTGATGATTTGTTGTTTAAGATCTGCTGGCTTATATTCACTATTAAGATTTGGTGGAAATGGAGCGGGAGAGTAAGCTAATGCTGTTAGATTATCCCCGGCCAAAGAAATTCTGTTGAGATAAGCTTTGAGGTTGAAATCTGGTGTGGGGTTATCCTTTAAAATTTTCTCAATCAAGAAGTTTTGTTCTAAAATATCGGATAATTCACTCCATATGGTTATCAGTTCGTTCTGAAAATCGCGACCGGACCAAATCGTGAGGTTTTCCAATGTATCCAAATACTCATTGGCGATTTGGATTGGGTCTACGCCTAGGATCTTTGCTTCTTTAAGCAAAGCTGGCTGAAATTTTCCTTTGTTTATTATTTTTTCACATTCACTCTTTAAGCTCGTGTAATTTGCTTGGCGATATGCTTTGCGCAAGGGGCCATTGACTTCGCCGGAAGTTATTATGTACTGATGTTTTGTGTCTGAATTATTTAGAGCTTTATCTAGGGATACCTTGATTATCTCTTCGGCGACATCACTTATACTTAGTGCGGCGTCGTACCTTTTGCATTGTATGCAAATTAGATGATTTGTTAAGGTCGACTTAGCAGTACAATCATACCCCTGGTCACCCGATGGTTGGGGGCCGCTCGTCATTTGAAAATCTAGTTTCTTTCCTAAAAGTGATAACGCCTGATAAGTAAAGTCCTCAAATGCGTTTGGTGACAGGTCGTGAATTGGAAGTGGAAAGCCTCGATAAAGCGGTGGTTTCGCTGCCTGCGCTTGCATAGTCTCTTCTCAATAGGTGTTTACTTGGACCCGAGCATCCCTGACTTTTGACAGTGAATCAACAGGCTGTAACTCAACTGTACACATCAGAATGTCAATCAGGGCTCAAGTGTGGTGTTTCAGTAGTAGAACGGAAAATTTCTTACCCCAATGCTTTTGCTGCACGAGCAACGAAGCCAAGGATCTCATCCGCTTTTTTGTGCCAGCGAAATGGCTTCGGATTCTGGTTGCAGGTTTCAAGGTAGTACTCGATTGAGGACTCCAGATCCTTCACGCTGACATGCGCCTGGCGCTTGATTCATTTCTCGCTCAGCGCTGAGAAAAAATCGCCCCACAAGATTCGTCCATGACGCAAACGGGGGGCAAATAGATGAGCATAGACCCGATTTTCATTGGTACTTGTGAAACACGACACTAGGGATTGTCTGAAAAGTCGCGTTCGTTAGAATGATGCCCTCTGGTTGCCAGGAGAGCCGTCATGACAGGCCGTTATGAAATTTCATCTGAGCGTTGGGCGATCATTGAAGCCATTGTTTCCCCTCCTCAACACATGGGGCGGCCAAGGCGCGATGATCGTCAGATGCTTGATGGAATCTTCTGGATTTTGTGCTCTGGCGCCAAATGGCGGGATCTTCCAGAACGTTTTGGGCCTTGGAAGACCGTTTACCAGCGCTTCAGGCAATGGCGTGACAACGGCACGTTCAAGCAGGTTCTGCGCCACCTTCATCTTCGTTTGCGAGAAGACGGGTTTATCGATCTGGATACCTGGATGGTCGATTCCACGTCAATCCGGGCCGCCCGGGCTGCCAGCGGTGCTGGAAAAAAAGGGGCCCGCAGGAACCGCAACACCACTGTCTCGGCCGAAGCAGGGGCGGACTGACCACCAAAATACACCTCGCCTGCGACAGTCATGGCTTCCCGCTGGCCATCATGCTGTCGCCCGGCGAGCAGGCTGACTCGCGCCACTTCATGCGTAAGCGTCCGGCAGACACACCTTGACCACACCATTCTCCCCCGTGCTCCTCAAAACCACGCTCATTTGCAAGGCTTTAGTAAGCGCTTGGTTAAGTCACCGTGGTTCGGAATTCGCGCTTAGAAAACTCAATAGATAGTGAAGTGGGACGCCTCAGACCTCGGCAGATGGTGCGGATAAGATAAAGATTCGGTCGTCTTGGATTACCAGACCCATTCTCCGCGCCTTAGCTTCGGTTATCAGCGCCCATTATCAGACTGAGGAGCTTTTTAGCAGGTCAACTCCGAGCGCGAGAACGTTCGTTCAGCTACTGCCCTTATGCTGATGAGGTTGCCAGATTTGCACGGGCCCACTCCTCAGCGGTCGTGACTTGAGTCGACTGCTGCGCGTTGAAAGTGCCTGCTTTAGGCCAGGCCACGCCTCTGCCCTGGGCGAACACAGCGCGGTACTTCTTGATGTGATGCGTTGGGTCTCTCTCCAATTCTTGGAGCAAGTACGGAACAGTCCACACGTTACGTTTGAACGGGCGACCCAGTACACGTTCGAGGAGGCTCGCAACCTCTCCGTACGTCACTGTATCTCCCGAGAGGTACACAATCTGATCGCGGAAGCGAGGTTCGAAGAAAACAATTTCCGCTGTCAACGCACCAATGTCTTCTGGAGTCGTGAGCGTCACGCTGGTCTCAAGACTGCCTAGCGCGTTCACGGTATCGTTTTCGAAGTCAACCACCTCGAATACTGGCTCGAATAGAAAGCTGGTGAACATACCCGTCGAGATGATTACCCATTCAGTTTTATCCTGGGCGCGAAGCAATTCGCGTACATCAAGCTGAGCATCGAACAGATCTTGAGGACTGCCCCGACCGATTACCTCGAAGTCGACACCAAACTGCCAAGGAAAGTAGCGCTTCACACCGGACTTGAGAGCTGCTGTAGCCAGCTTCATCGGGGTTTCCCGGCCTGCAACCATGCCTGCGCAGCCTATTACGGTATCGAACCGTGCGAACACTTCAGCCAACTGATCGATTGAATTATTCACGAGATCTGCGGCCACCATCTGGATGCCAAGATCTCGAAGCTCATCGATTTCGACCTTTTTCTCGGGCACCTGAGTGTTGATGGTCGAATCCCTGAGCAGGACGCTGATTGTGGAGCCGGGCGCGCGCTTTGCTACTCGCGCAAGATTGCGCAGAACCGGCAGCCCAAGCTCACCGGCGCCTAGAACGAGAATGGATTGGGGGGAAAGCTGGGTCACTTCGGTCATGATTTCTCCTGAGACCTGTTGCCTGTAAGATGAACAAATGCTTGCACGATTAGGCAACGTTCGTAAGAAGGCACACCTGTGATACCAGAGAATGAAATGACCGATCAGGAGGCTCTCAGCCAGGCAGAAACAATTTGCCGAACGCTTAGAGAAGACGATGATGGCGTCAGACGAGAAGTGCTTGCTCACGCAGGTAGCCGCTGGTCGTTAGGTATTCTGCATGCCCTGGGGGTTTACGGCACGATGCGCCATGCCGAAATAAAAAGGCAGATGACTGGGGTGACTCAGCGGATGTTAACCAAGACACTACGCTCCATGGAGCGGGATGGGCTAGTGGTTCGGCGGGAGTTCGGTGAGATTCCGCCACGTGTCGAGTATGAGCTGACGCCGCTGGGTATGGGACTGTTGATCCGCATGTCACCTATCTGGACTTGGGTTGTCGAGAACGTTGAGGATTTCCGCAAGGCGCGGCGTATTTTCGACAGTCAGGATGACAAAAAACCCGCATGGCAAATACCTCCATCGACACCATTAGATTCAGACGCGTCGGACTGAATGTAGCTCATAGCGTGTTAGGAGCCCTGTGCCCATTGATGCGGTAGTAATTGGTCAATTGCACTGGCCCTCTGTGTCGGCAACCGCGTCAGTACATCCTTGAGATACGCGAACGGATCATGCCCATTCATGCGTGCCGATTGAATCAAGCTCATAATTGCCGCCGCTCGTTTACCGCTGCGCAGTGATCCGGCGAAGAGCCAATTCGAACGGCCAAGGGCCCAAGGCCGGATCGTATTTTCGACCCGATTGTTGTCGATGGGCACAGCACCATCATTGAGGTAGCGCGTCAGCGCTACCCAGCGTTTCAGGCTGTAATCCAGAGCCTTGGCTGTGGCCGAGCCCTCGGGCACAAGTTCGCGCTGAGCCAGCATCCACTCATGCAACTTCTCCGCGATAGGAATCGCCATTTCTTGACGTAATCGCCAGCGATCTTCATCGCTCATCTCTTTGGCCTTTCGTTCAACCTCGTATAGGCCGCCGATTGAGTGCAGCGCCTGTTCGGCCAGTTGGCTTTTGTTCGCCACATGCAGGTCGAAGAACTTGCGGCGAGCATGGGCCATGCAGCCGATTTCGGTGATGCCCCCTTCGAAGCCGGCCTTGTAGCCTGCGAAGCCATCGCAGACCAGCTTGCCGTTCCAAGTGCCCAGGAAGTTGCGCGCATGTTCGCCAGCACGGCTCGGGCTGAAGTCGTAGACTACCGCCTTCAGTGCCGAGAATGGTGTCGTGCAGTAGGCCCAGACATACGCTCGGTGCGTTTTCTTTTCACCCGGTGCCAGCATCTGCACGGGTGTTTCATCGGCATGGACGACTCGCTGGGCCAGCACTGCCTCGCGCAGTGCTTCCACGAGCGGTTGCAGTTGTACGCCGGTTTGACCCACCCACTGCGCCAGTGTCGAACGGGCGATGGGTAGCCCGGCGCGGCCGAAGATTTTCTCTTGGCGATACAGCGGCAGATGGTCGGCGAACTTGGCCACCATGATGTGGGCCAGCAGGCCTGC
Organism: Pseudomonas sp. AC016; assembly: GCF_979253365.1. Classification (NCBI taxonomy): domain Bacteria; kingdom Pseudomonadati; phylum Pseudomonadota; class Gammaproteobacteria; order Pseudomonadales; family Pseudomonadaceae; genus Pseudomonas; species Pseudomonas sp. AC016. The sequence goes on along the minus strand of NZ_CEEDCC010000001.1, from coordinate 2,168,500 downwards.
GGTCGGGACGCCTTTGTCGATGACGTGCGCCGGTACCGGCGCCTGGATTAGCGTTTCACACTGCTCGCAGGCCCACTTTCCACGGATGTGACGCTCGACGGTGAATACGCCGGGCGTGTAGTCGAGCTTTTCGCTGGCGTCTTCGCCGATGCGCTTGAGGGCGCAGCCGCACTGGCAGTGGCTGTTGTCCGGTTCGTGATGGATCAGTGTGCGAGGAAACTGCGGTGGCAGCGGTGCGCGCTTGGGTTGCTGGCGCACTTTGGCTTCGACAGGTGCCGGTTGCAGCGCCTCAAGTTCGGCTTCGATAGCGGCGATATCCGTATCGATCAAGTCGTCGAGCAGGCTGGCTTGATCCGGGCTCAACTGCTCGCTGCGCTTGGCAAACTTGAAGCGTTTGAGCAGCGCGATCTCGTGGGCCAGTTTCTCGTTGACCGACTTGTGATGAGTGATTTGCTTGTCCATTGTCTCGACGCGCTGGATCAACTGCGCCGCCAGGGCACGCAGTTGTTCAGGGTTTAATTGATCGAGATTTGGATGCAAAGTCATGCCGCCGATTTTGCCAGAGAGGGCTGATGGCGACGATAGACTGATGGGCCAATTGCGCTGGCAAGCACGCCATGGCAGATGTTAAAGCATCGAGATGATTCCGCCTGCACCGACGCGCTGCCAAGGTAAACCGAGCACCAGGGCCTGAAGTTGCTCGGCATCCAACTCAACTTCGGAGCCGTGTCGCACACCCGGCCAGAAGAAGCGTCCTTGATTCAAACGCCGGGCGGCAAGCCAAATCCCCACGCCGTCATGCACCAGCACTTTCATTCGATTGGCGCGGCGGTTGGCGAACAGATAGGCACAGTGCGGCTTCGCCGCACCGAACACCGCCACGACTCGTGCGAGCGCGGTTTCAGTGCCGGCGCGCATGTCCATGGGCTCGGTGGCGAGCCAGATGGAATCGACGCGGATCATCGCAGCAGGTCTCGTAGGAAAGCAGAACACGCCGCTGCATTTTCTGCTGGCCAACTCACCACGACTACACCTTTTGGATGCGGCACTTCGATTCGGATCGTGGCAGGAAGGGCCTGATGCATCGGCACCGGCGGCGAAGTCTTGACCGGGATGAAGGCAGTTTGCAGTGCCAGGTTTTTCTGCGCATGCACCCGAATCCATTTATGGACGAGGTTTGCATTGAGGTTGTGGGTCAAGGCGACATTGGCAATTGAAGTGTCAGGATGGGCGCACTCAGTAATGACCTGGGCCTTGAAGGACTTGGAATAGGAACGGCGTTCTTGTGGCATGGGCGTCCGCTTAAAAAGGCTAAAAATGGTGTCCACTTAAATTTAGGTGGACACCATCGCCTTAACCGATGGCATCAGGAAGATGTGTTGCTCGGACGGTTACCAATCTCGATGAGTTGCGCAAGCACAGCCTCTACTTCAGCAATTTCTATGCAACCGGGACTCGGACAGATCGAGGTCTTGAAGCTATCACGCTTTCCATACCGCCTACACCTGGTCGCTCGATCGTAAAGCGGATAGGTCGCGAGGGTGGCTTTGCGAGCCTCGGACAGCAGCTTTCTGCAGTGGGATATGACAGCGTATTTGTGTATGGCGGCCGCGGTTACTTCGACAACATGAATGCATTCTTTAGTGGCAACGGCTATCGAGTGGTCGATCAGAGCAGCGTTGCCGAGTCGGACATTCACTTCAAGAACGCCTGGGGTATGGCTGATGAGGACCTCTACACGCAGGCGATCAAGCTGGCAGATGCAGACTTTGCGGCGGGCAAGCCCTTTCTGCTTCAACTGATGACCACCTCAAACCATCGTCCTTACACGTACCCTGACAACCGAATTGACATCAAATCCGGTAAAGGCCGCGAGGGGGCCGTGAAGTATACGGATTATGCCATCGGGCAATTCCTGCTTGCTGCCAGGCAGAAGCCCTGGTTTGACGATACGATCTTTATTTTCGTCGCGGACCACACCGCTGGCAGTGCAGGCAAGGAGGACTTGCCCGTGGTGAACTATCAGATCCCGCTTTTCATCTATGCGCCCAAAGTCGTGCAGCCAAAGGATGATAATCAGTTGGCCAGTCAGATTGACTTGGCGCCGACCGTGCTGGGACTGCTTGATATGAGCTATGAATCGACTTTTTTTGGCCGGGATCTGCAACTTGCGCCTACGCTGCCACCCCGTGTGGTGCTGGGGTAATTACCAGCATCTGGGGCTCTTCGATGGACAGAGTCTTGCCATTCTCAGCCCGCGCAACGGGCTGAGGCGTCATGATGATGCGTTAGGCGTAAGTCTTGAAACAGCGGCGCAGGAAACCGATCCGTTGGTTGCTCGTGCCATTACCTATTATCAAGCTGCGAGCCACGGCTTCAAGCATCAGCTTTTAGGATGGTCGAACGCCTCTGCAAGTGCGAAGTAGCAACGCAGACACGTGCCCGGCCCGACTGGACAGTCGGGCTGTTCCCGTTTCAACCCGGACATAGACTTCAATTTGCGCCCTGAAGCGTATTGATCCGGGTTCGGGTGACGCATTCGTCGGGACTAGTCGGCTTTCACGTAGCTGTCGATCACTTCCTGCGCGGCGCGAAACGCTTCGATGGCAGCCGGTACGCCTGCATACACGGCGCAATGCAGCAGCGCTTCGCGAATTTCGTCAACCGTGCAGCCGTTATTCAGCGCGCCGCGTACATGGCCCTTCAGTTCCTGCGAGCATTTGAGCGCGGTCAGGGTCGCCAGGGTGATCAGGCTGCGGGTTTTCAACGGCAGGCCTTCACGGCTCCAGACGCTGCCCCACGCGTGCTCGTTGACGAAGTCCTGCAGCGGCTGGCTGAAGTCAGTAGCGTTGCCCAGCGCTCGGTCGACGTAGGCATCGCCCATCACCTGGCGACGAATCTGCTCGCCATCGCTGATAGTCTTGTCTGTCATGGCATTTCTCCTGTGGCGTTAGAGGCGGACGTCTGTGAATCAGTGCTGCCGTCGCCAGGCGCGGACGACGCCAAAGGCAACGATAACCCCGAGCAGCGGCACAACGAACCTGAGCATCATGCCTTCAAGCCGTTCGGCCAGCAGCATGCCGGTGCTGATCGAGACGATATGCAGGCCATAGGTCAGATACAGCGACAGCAGAAACAGCCCTTCGATACGATCTATCCGGTAACCGGAATAAAACAACGGCACGCATAGTACTGCGACGCCGAGCATGATCGGCAGGTCGAAAACCAGCGCATTGGGCGAGATGGTCAGTGGCACCGGCGCGACCAGCGCGGTCAGCCCCAGCACACCCAGCAGGTTGAACAGGTTGCTGCCAATCACGTTACCTACGGCAATGTCACGCTCGCCACGCATTGCTGCGATCAGCGAGGTCATCAGCGCGGGTAGCGAAGTGCCGATGGCGATGACGGTCAGGCCGATGATGCGCTCGGACAGCCCCAGGTTGATCGCGATCACGACTGACGCATCAACCAGCAGATGGCCGCCCGACGTCAACAGCAGCAAGCCACCTGCGAGCATGGCGATACGTGTCAGGGCGCGAGGCTTTTCTGTCGTGTCTGCATGGCCGTGGCGAGGTGCATGGCCGCCCTGGCGGACCACGATGAACAGGCAAAGCAGCAGAGCCGCCAGCAACAAAACACCGTCGAACTTGCTGAACTCACCGGTCAATGACAGGGCGATCACCAACAGGCAGGCGCCGATCATGAGGGGAATGTCGACCCGCAGTACCTGGCGCGCGACACGCAGCGGGGTCACCAGTGCGCACAGGCCCAGAATCACCAGCACGCTGAAGATATTGCCGCCGATCACGCTGCCCACGGCGATGTCGGTGTTGTCCGAGAACGCGGCCTGGAGGCTGACAGCCATTTGCGGTGCGCTGGTGCCCATCGCCACGACCGTCAGGCCGATGATCAGAGGTCTGATCTTGAACAGGGCTGCAAGGTGGACGGCCGATCGAACCGACAGCTCGGCGCCGATCAGCAGTAAAAGAAGGCCGACGACCATCTGGATCAGGGCAGGGGCGGGCAGTGTCGATAGCTGGAGAATTGCGGGCGTCCTTAGTCGAGGGCCTGAATGCGTACGGGGGCGGTGCCGCTGCGCAGCATACCCAGTTGTTCGGCTGCCTTGCGAGAGACATCGATCAGTCGGCCTCGGGTGTGAGGGCCGCGATCATTGATGCGCACGATGACGGATTCGTCATTGTTCAGATTGGTCACTTTGACGCGCGTGCCGAAGGGCAATCGCCGGTGAGCGGCGGTCAAGGCGTTCTGGTTGAAAGGTTCACCACTGGCGGTGCGGTTGCCGTGATGCTGCGAGCCGTAATACGAGGCGCGTCCGGTCTCATCGTAACCGTGGGGATCGATGATGCTGTTGCTGGAACAGCCGGCCAGTAACGTCAGCAGGCTGCAGGCAGAAAGAAGTCGGCGCATGGGTCGGGTCCTGAGTGCCTGTGGAAGTCATACGCTCATATCATTCCTTACGCTATGCGTGGGAATGCCTCTGGGGACGCTCCGCGTCCGGGCGCATGAGCCTGTTGTCGTACCAATGGGACGCAGAGCGTCCCGGGATACGTGCCAACGCGGAGCATTGGCACGGTCAATCTCTTTCAGGTATCAACCTTCCAGCTTGGCCTTGAGCAGTTCGTTTACCTGCTGCGGGTTGGCCTTGCCTTTGGACGCTTTCATCGCCTGGCCGACGAAGAAACCGAACATCTTGCCGCGTTTCGCTTCGTCTGCGGCGCGGTACTGTTCGACCTGTTCGGCGTTGGCCGCGAGCATCTCGTCGAGCATCGACTCGATGGCACCGCTGTCAGTCACCTGCTTCAGACCGCGCTTCTCGATGACTTCATCGGCACTGCCTTCGCCATTGGCCATCGCCTCGAACACCATCTTGGCAATCTTGCCGGAGATGGTGTTGTCGGTGATGCGCTTGAGCATGCCGCCCAGTTGTTCGGCGCTGACCGGCGACTGTTCGATCTCGACACCTTGCTTGTTCAGCAGGCTGCCCAGTTCGACCATGACCCAGTTGGCGGCCAGCTTGGCGTCGCCGCTGATGCTGACCACCTGCTCGAAATAGTCCGCCTGCTCGCGACTGGAGGCCAGCACGCTGGCGTCGTAGGTCGACAGACCGAGCTGGCTCTGGAAGCGTTCGCGTTTCTGCGGCGGCAATTCCGGCAGCGTGGCGCGGGTTTCTTCCAGGAACGAATCCTCGATGATCACCGGCAGCAGGTCAGGGTCGGGGAAGTAACGGTAGTCGTTGGCTTCTTCCTTGCTGCGCATGGCGCGGGTTTCGTTGGTGTTCGGGTCATACAGGCGAGTCTGCTGGATGACCTTGCCACCGTCTTCGATCAGGTCGATCTGGCGCTGGATCTCGCTGTTGATCGCCTTCTCGATGAAGCGGAACGAGTTGACGTTCTTGATCTCGCAGCGGGTACCGAACTCGACCTGGCCTTTCGGACGGACCGACACGTTGCAGTCGCAGCGCAGCGAACCTTCGGCCATGTTGCCATCGCAGATGCCCAGGTAACGAACCATCGCGTGGATCGCCTTGACGTAAGCCACGGCTTCCTTGGCGCTGCGCATGTCCGGCTCGGAAACGATTTCCAGCAGCGGCGTGCCTGCGCGGTTAAGGTCGATACCGGTCATGCCCTGGAAGTCTTCGTGCAGGCTTTTGCCCGCGTCTTCTTCAAGGTGCGCGCGCGTGATGCCGATACGCTTGACCGTGCCGTCTTCCAGCGTGATATCCAGGTGGCCCTTGCCGACAATCGGCAGTTCCATCTGGCTGATCTGGTAGCCCTTGGGCAGGTCAGGGTAGAAGTAGTTCTTGCGGGCGAACACGTTGTGCTGGCCGATTTCCGCATCCACTGCCAGGCCGAACTTGACGGCCATACGCACGGCTTCCTTGTTCAGGACCGGCAATACGCCCGGCATGCCCAGATCGACGAGGCTGGCCTGGGTATTAGGCTCGGAACCGAACGTCGTGGAGCTGCCGGAAAAAATCTTCGATTGGGTCGAAAGCTGGGTGTGAATCTCCAGCCCGATGACGACTTCCCATTGCATGTGTTTCTCCTCAGAAGCCTTCAGGTGCGCGAGTGTGCCAGTCGGTGACCTGCTGATACTGGTGCGCGACGTTGAGCAGACGGCCTTCCTGGAAATACGGAGCGAGCAGTTGCACGCCCACCGGCAGGCCTTCGACGAAGCCCGCAGGCATCGACAGGCCCGGCAGGCCCGCGAGGTTGGCGGTGATGGTGTAGAAGTCTTCCAGGTATTCGGCGATCGGATCGTTGGTCTTGGCGCCGATTTTCCAGGCCGGGTTCGGCGTGGTCGGGCCGAGGATCACGTCGACTTCGGCGAAGGCGTTCATGAAATCGTTCTTGATCAGGCGACGGATCTTCTGGGCCTGCAGGTAGTAGGCGTCGTAATAGCCCGCCGACAGGGCATAGGCACCGACCATGATGCGACGTTGCACTTCCGGGCCGAAACCTTCAGCGCGCGAGCGCTTGTACAGGTCGGTCAGGTCTTTAGGGTTTTCGCAGCGATAGCCGAAACGCACGCCGTCGAAGCGCGACAGGTTGGACGATGCCTCTGCCGGTGCGATGACGTAATAGGCCGGGATACCGTGCTGCAGGTTAGGCAGACTGATTTCCTTGACGATGGCGCCGAGCTTTTCCAGCTCCTTGACGCTTTCGTGGACCAGCTGCGCAATCCGCGGGTCCAGACCTGCGCTGAAATACTCTTTGGGCAAACCGATACGCAGGCCCTTGAGTGAGGTATTGAGGGTTGCCGAGTAATCCGGGACAGGCTCGTCGATGCTGGTGGAATCCTGCGGATCGAAGCCGGCCATGCCTTGCAGCAGCAGCGCGCAGTCTTCTGCTGTGCGGGCCATGGGGCCCGCCTGATCGAGGCTGGACGCGTAGGCGATCATGCCCCATCGCGACACGCGGCCATAAGTCGGCTTCAGACCGGTCAGGTTGGTCAGTGCGGCAGGCTGGCGAATCGAGCCGCCAGTGTCGGTGCCGGTCGCGGCAGGCAGCAGGCGCGCAGCAACGGCCGCAGCGGAACCACCGGACGAGCCGCCTGGGACGCATTCAAGGTTCCAGGGGTTCTTTACCGCGCCGTAGTGGCTCGACTCGTTGGCAGAACCCATGGCGAATTCGTCCATGTTGGTCTTGCCCAGCGTCACCGTACCGGCCGAGGCCAGTCGGGATACCACGGTGGCGTCGTACGGAGCCTTGAAATTGTCGAGCATCAGCGAGCCGCAGCTGGTGCGGATGCCCTGGGTGCAGAACAGGTCCTTGTGCGCCAGCGGGGCGCCGAGCAGGGCGCCATTTTCACCGGCGGCACGGCGTGCGTCCGCGGCCTGGGCCTGAGTGATGGCCAGGTCTTCGGTCAGGCTGATGAAACTGTTGAGCTGAGGGTCGAGCTGCGCGATGCGCGACAGCAGGACACGGGTCAGTTCTTCAGAGGAAAACTTCTTTTCGGCGAGTCCGCGGGCGATCTCGGCCAGAGTCATTTGATGCATGCAGGCTCTTTCCCTTACTCGATGACTTTCGGAACCAGATAAAGCCCGTCCTGGACGGCTGGTGCGATGGCTTGGTAAGTGTCGCGACGATTTCGTTCGGTAACGGCGTCATCGCGCAGGCGCTGAGAGGCTTCCAGCGGGTGGGCCAGGGGTTCGATGCCGGTGGTATCAACCGCCTGCATCTGATCGACCAGCCCGAGAATACTGTTGAGGGCTTCGGTGGTACGTGGGATATCGGCGTCATTGAGGCCCAGTCGGGCCAGATGAGCGATCTTTTCCACGTCGGAGCGTTCAAGCGCCATGGGGGATCTCCAGTGGAATACGAGCGAATTTGCTTTGTGACCAGTTGCGGAACACTATCGTGTTTCTGCGGTCTCAAGCCGCTAACGTCGAGGGTCTTGTTTATAAAAGCGCCAATTTAACATATTGGCTCCTTGCCCAAAATCCCTGTCGTTGTTAGAGTTTGCCGCACTTTTTTACCCACGCGTTCCCTAGGGTCCCTTTCCCATGTTCAAGAAACTGCGTGGCATGTTTTCCAGTGATCTATCCATCGACCTGGGCACTGCCAACACCCTTATTTACGTGCGTGAGCGCGGTATCGTTCTGAATGAGCCCTCTGTCGTTGCCATCCGTACTCACGGCAACCAGAAGAGTGTCGTGGCCGTCGGTACGGAAGCCAAGCGCATGCTGGGCCGTACTCCAGGCAACATTGCAGCCATCCGCCCCATGAAGGACGGCGTCATCGCCGACTTCAGCGTCTGCGAGAAGATGCTTCAGTACTTCATCAACAAGGTCCATGAAAACAGCTTTCTGCAGCCCAGCCCTCGTGTGCTGATCTGCGTTCCGTGCAAATCCACCCAGGTTGAGCGCCGCGCCATTCGCGAGTCGGCCCTGGGTGCAGGCGCACGTGAAGTATTCCTGATCGAAGAGCCTATGGCAGCTGCCATCGGTGCCGGTCTGCCGGTTGAAGAAGCACGCGGTTCGATGGTTGTCGACATCGGCGGCGGCACCACTGAAATCGCCCTGATCTCCCTGAATGGCGTGGTCTATGCCGAATCCGTACGTGTGGGCGGCGACCGTTTCGACGAAGCGATCATCACCTATGTACGTCGCAACTACGGCAGCCTGATCGGCGAATCCACTGCCGAGCGCATCAAGCAGGAAATCGGTACTGCCTACCCGGGTGGTGAAGTGCGTGAAGTCGACGTGCGTGGCCGTAACCTGGCTGAAGGCGTTCCGCGTGCCTTCACGCTGAACTCCAACGAAGTGCTTGAAGCACTGCAGGAGTCGCTGGCGACTATCGTTCAGGCCGTGAAAAGCGCCCTGGAACAATCGCCGCCGGAACTGGCTTCGGATATCGCCGAGCGTGGTCTGGTGCTGACCGGTGGTGGCGCGTTGCTGCGCGATCTGGACAAGCTGCTGGCTCAGGAAACCGGTCTGCCGGTGATCGTTGCCGAAGACCCGTTGACCTGTGTGGCGCGTGGCGGTGGCCGTGCGCTGGAAATGATGGATAAGCACACCATGGATCTGCTCTCCAGCGAGTAATTCGCCGGGGTGCCGCTCATTGGCTTTTTGTATACGGGTAGCACTTGTGCTACCTGTATGCGTCAGGCTGAGTAACATGGTGCCTATTTCTTTCATCTGTCCAGGCCGGTTCCATACCGCATGAATAACAGCCAATTGAAGCTAGATCCGTCGATTGCATGCCCGGGAGGAGCGGCCTATTAAACCGCTTTTCGCAAAAGGCCCGTCGCTGGGCGTACGTCTGTTGGTGCTGGCTGTGTTGTCTGTGGCGTTGATGGTGGTTGACGCTCGCTTCACGGTCCTCAAGCCCGTGCGCAGTCAGATGTCGCTGGTGTTGATGCAGTCCTACTGGATCGTCGATCTGCCACAGCGTCTCTATCAGGGTGTCGCCAGCCAGTTTGGCAGCCGCACCGAACTGATCGCCGAAAACGAAAAACTCAAGACCGAAGCCCTGCTCCTGCAAGGTCGCCTGCAAAAGCTGGCGGCATTGACCGAGCAGAACGTGCGTCTGCGCGAGTTGCTGAATTCTTCTGCGCTGGTGAACGAGAAGGTCGAGGTCGCCGAGCTGATCGGCATGGACCCGAATCCGTTCACCCATCGCATCATCATCAACAAGGGTGAGCGTGATGGCGTCGTGCTGGGTCAGCCAGTGCTCGATGCACGGGGCCTGATGGGGCAGGTGGTCGAGCTGATGCCTTACACCTCGCGTGTCCTGCTGCTCACCGACACCACCCACAGCATCCCTGTTCAGGTCAACCGCAACGGGCTGCGCGCCATTGCCAGTGGCACCGGCAACCCGGAGCGTCTTGAGTTGCGGCATGTCGCCGACACCGCAGACATCAAGGAAGGCGACCTGCTGGTCAGCTCCGGTCTTGGGCAGCGTTTCCCGGCGGGTTATCCGGTGGCAACGGTCAAGGAAGTCATTCATGACTCCGGCCAGCCGTTCGCGATCGTGCGTGCCGTGCCGACCGCTGCGCTGAATCGCAGCCGCAACCTGTTACTGGTGTTCTCCGACAGCCGTACGCCGGAAGAGCGTGCCGCCGATGCCGCACAGGCGCAGGAATCGTTCGACAAGGGCCTCGAGCCTGCCGCGATCCCGACCCTGCCGCCGCCGACCCCAGCGTTTCCGATGTGGCCGCAACCCGTTGCGCCGGTATTCCCGGGCAGCACGACTGTGCACAAACCGGCCGCTCAAAGCACTGCACCGGCGCCTGCCACCACACCGGTAACGCCCGCTGCGCGGCCTGCTTCGCGTCCTGCCGCCTCGCAGCCCCCGGCTTCTTCACCCTCCAGCACTCGGGAGCGTATCGATGGTTAGTCATGTTTCCGGACGCAACGGCTGGGTCGTCTGGCTGACCTTTGCCATCGGCTTGCTGTTGAGTATTTCGCCACTGCCGCAGTTCATGGAAATCTTCCGTCCACTCTGGCTCGCCTTGCTGCTGACGTTCTGGGTACTGGCGCTGCCTCATAAATACGGCATGGCCACGGCGTGGATTCTGGGCCTTATGGAAGACGTGCTGTATGGCACGCTGCTGGGCCAGAACGCGCTGATCCTGACCCTGATTACGTTTCTCGTCATGTCCTTGCAGCAGCGTTTGCGCATGTTCCCCATGTGGCAGCAATGCCTGGTGTTGCTGGTGGTATTCGGTCTGGCACAGCTCGCACAGCTGTGGCTGAGCGCCCTGACCGGCAACCGTCAGCCCACGCTGGCGCTGGTTCTGCCCGCGCTGGTCAGTGCCCTGTTGTGGCCTTGGGTCAGCTACGGCCTGCGTGGATTGCGCATACGTTTGAAAATCAATTAAGCGCAACGTGAGCGCGGCGCCTGAAGCGTACGCGTTCACCGTCACCGACACGGAGATGTCCTTATGCCCTCGCTCTATCTGGCTTCTGGCTCGCCGCGCCGCCGCGAACTGCTGACACAGATCGGTGTTCCCTTCACGGTGCTGAGTGCGCAGATCGATGAAACCCCCTTCGATTCCGAATCTCCTGCCGCCTACGTCGAACGCCTCGCGCTGGGCAAGGCGCAGGCCGGCCTTGCGCTGCTCTCGCCCGGTCAGTCGGTGTGCGTGATGGGCGCCGATACCGCTGTGGTGCAAGGCGGCCGGATTCTTGGCAAGCCGGTGGACGAAGCCGATGCGCTGGGCATGCTGGCAGCGCTTTCGGGCACCGAACATGAAGTACTGACCGCCATCGCGCTGGTCGATCATCAGCGCAGCGAAGCCCGTGTGGTCACCAGTCGCGTGCGTTTTCGCCCCATTCAGCCACACGAAGCCCAGGCCTACTGGGCCAGCGGCGAGCCACAGGACAAGGCTGGCGGCTACGCCATTCAGGGCCTGGCGGCCATCTTCGTTGCCAATCTGCAAGGCAGCTATTCTGGAGTGGTTGGTCTGCCTCTGTGCGAAACCGCAGAATTGCTCGCTGGTTTCGGCATACCCTGTTGGCAATACCTGGAAGGTAACAAGCCATGAGTGAAGAGATTCTGATCAACATCACCCCGATGGAATCACGGGTGGCGGTAGTGGAGAACGGTGTGCTGCAGGAGGTCCACGTCGAGCGGACCCAGCGCCGTGGCATTGTGGGCAATATCTACAAGGGCAAGGTCGTGCGGGTATTGCCCGGCATGCAGGCCGCGTTCATTGATATCGGCCTGGACCGTGCCGCGTTCATTCATGCCTCGGAAATTTCCATGCGTGAAGGGCCTGCCGTCGAAAGCATCGCTTCGTTGGTGCACGACGGTCAGAGTCTGGTGGTGCAAGTCACCAAAGACCCCATCGGCAGCAAAGGCGCGCGGCTGACCACGCAGTTGTCGATCCCGTCCCGCTATCTGGTCTACATGCCGCGTACGGCGCATGTGGGCATTTCCCTGAAGATCGAAGACGAGGCCGAGCGCGAGCGTCTGAAGAAGGTCGTCAGTGATTGCGTGGCGCTGGAAGGCATCAAGGAAGCGGGCGGTTTCATTTTGCGTACGGCTGCCGAAGGCGCCGGCGCTGACGAAATCCTGATGGACATTCGCTACCTGCGCAGGCTGTGGGATCAGATCGGCGAGCAGATCAAGACGGTCAGTCCGCCCACGGTCATCTACGAAGACCTGGGGCTGGCTCTGCGTACCTTGCGCGATCTGGTCAGCCCGCGCATCGAGAAGATCCGCATCGACTCGCGGGAAACCTTCCAGAAGACCACGCAATTCGTGGCCGAGCTGATGCCGGAAATCGCCGACCGACTCGAGCACTATCCGGGCGAGCGCCCGATCTTCGACCTCTATGGCGTCGAGGACGAAATCCAGAAAGCGCTGGAGCGCAAGGTGCCGCTCAAGTCGGGCGGTTATCTGGTGGTCGATCCTGCCGAGGCGATGAGCACCATTGACGTCAACACCGGCGCGTTCGTCGGCCATCGCAATCTGGAAGAAACCATTTTCAAGACCAACCTCGAGGCGGCGACAGCCATCGCCAGGCAGCTGCGCCTGCGTAATCTGGGCGGCATCATCATCATCGATTTCATCGACATGGAAGACGCCGAACATCAGCGCCAAGTGCTGCGGACGCTGGAAAAACAGCTGGAGCGCGACCACGCCAAGACCAACATCATCGGCATCACCGAGCTGGGGCTGGTGCAGATGACGCGCAAGCGTACCCGCGAAAGCCTGGAGCAAGTGCTGTGCGAGCCTTGCCACTGTTGTCAGGGGCGCGGCAAGCTGAAGACGCCTGAAACCGTGTGCTACGAGATATTCCGTGAGATTCTGCGCGAGGCCCGCGCCTATCAGGCGGTGGGCTATCGAGTGCTGGCGAACCAGCGCGTGGTTGACCGTCTGCTTGATGAAGAATCCGGCAATGTGGCCGAACTTGAGAGTTTTATCGGTCGCACGATCCGTTTTCAGGTAGAAACCATGTACTCACAGGAACAATACGACGTCGTGCTGCTCTGAGATTGTCACCGTTCAACTGTTTGCAACAAGCGCCCGGCGGGGTTCTGGCAGGCCTACCCTTATATCGAGAATGATGCGTGGCGAATGAGCAAAACCTGTACCTGATCCTTCCAGGCTGTTTGAGTCGGGTTTGTGTCGTGCATCGTCGCTGGCCATGCGTGCAGCGGAGGACGTGCTGATATGCAGCGCCTTCCACGTGTCGTTGCAGGCATCACCCGCTGGGGCCTGGGCCTCTGCGCACTGTTGCTGGTGCTGGCTGCTCTCTATGTGAGCCTGGGTCGTCAGTTGACGCCAATGGTTGCCGAATACCGTGTCGATGTCGAAACCCGCGTCAGCACGGCGTTGGGCATGCCCGTCAGCATTGGCAGCCTGGAAGGCAACTGGAGCGGTTTCGCGCCGGTGGTGCAGGCCAACGACGTCATGGTCGGTGAAGGCAGCAGTGCGTTGCGTCTGGACAGTGTCAGGGTGGTTCCCGACCTGTGGGAGAGCCTGCTGGCGCGCGATGTGCGGCTTGCCCATCTTGAAGTCGATGGCTTGCAGGTTATCGTTCGACAGGATCAGGATGGCAAGTGGTCGGTGCAAGGCTTGCCGGTCAGGGATGACAGCCCGGTCGATCCGCAGAAGATCCTCACTCAACTGCAAATGGTCTCGCGCCTGTCGCTGCTCAACAGCCAGGTCACCCTTCACCCGTTTGGTGAATCCCCGCTGACCCTGACGTACGTCAATCTGAGTCTGGCCACGGGCAGTTATCACCAGCGCCTCGATGCGCGGCTGACGCTGCCTGACGGTCAGCCGCTGGCGTTGAACCTGAACACGCGTATCGAGGCCAGTCGCTGGAAAGAAGGCGAAGCTGATCTCTATGCCAGCCTGCCCCAGAGCGATTGGGCCAAGTGGCTGCCCAGGAGCCTGACCCGAGAGTGGACCGTTACCACATTGAAGGCGGGTGGCGAATTCTGGCTGAGCTGGAGCCAGGGCGGCGTGAAGAGCGCTGTTGCCCGGCTGCATGCGCCACAACTCAAGGGCGTGTATGCAGGGCGCAAGCCGTCGACCATCGATGATCTGGCGCTGAATGCCTGGTTCGAGCGCACCGACAAGGGCATGGACCTGAAACTGGATTCGCTGGCCATGAGCCTGGGCAGCAACCGCTGGGAAAGCCGTTTGCAGGCCACGCAGACAGCCGCAACGCCCGACAGTGAAGAACTGTGGCATGTGCAGGCCGACCGTCTGGACCTGACGCCGCTGACCCCGCTGATCGACTCGCTGGCACCGCTGCCGGACAAGGTGATGGCCGTTGTCGACGGTCTGAAGGTGAAGGGCGGGTTGCGCAACGTATTGCTCGATTACCGCCCGCAGGCCACAGGCGACAAGCGTCTGGGCTTTGCCGCCAACCTCGACAAGGTAAGTTTCAATGCCTACCACGACGCGCCGGCTGCCGCGAATGTCAGCGGTGCGATCAGTGGCGACCTCGGGCAGGGCGAGTTGCGTCTGGACACCAGCGATTTCATGCTGCACCTGGACCCGATCTTCGCCAAACCCTGGCGCTATCAGAAGGCCAACGCGCGCCTGACCTGGAAGCTGGACGATCAGGCATTTACCCTGATTGCGCCGTACATCAAGGTTCAGGGCGATGAAGGCAAGATCGCGGCGGACTTTCTGATCCGCATCCACCTCAAGCATGACCAGGAAGACTACATGGACCTGCGGGTCGGTATGGTCGATGGCGACGGTCGTTACACCAGCAAATACCTGCCTGCCGTCCTGAGCCCGGAACTAGACCGCTGGCTGCGCACGGCCATTGTGAGTGGTGCCGTCAATCAGGGCTTCTTCCAGTATCAGGGTTCGTTGAACAAAAGCTCTCCCGACACAGCGCGAGTCATCAGCCTGTTTTTCGATGTAAGCAATGCCACGCTGGCCTTCCAGCCAGGCTGGCCTTCGCTGACCGGCGTCGATGGCAAGGTGTATGTCGAGAACAGCGGTGTGCGCGTCAAGGCCAGCAAAGGGCAGATTCTGAACACTCAGGTCAGTAACGTGCTGGTCAATATTCCTCATGTCGAGTCCGGCAAGGACAGCCACCTGCTGGTGGACGGCAACGTTTCCGGCACCGTGGCCGATGGCATGAAGATTCTTCAGGAAGCACCGATCGGCACCGGCAGTACCTTTGCCGGGTGGCAGGGCGAGGGGCCACTGGAAGGCAAGCTCAAACTGGATATTCCGCTGGCCAAGGGTGTTGAGCCGAAGGTCGTGGTGGACTTCAGCACCCGTGATGCGCGCCTGAAACTGGCCGATCCGGTGCTTGAGCTGACAAAACTCAGGGGCGACTTCCGCTTCGACAGTGACAAGGGCCTCAGCGGCAAAGGCATTCGCGCCCAGGCATTCGACCGGCCTGTCACGGCGGAGATCGCTGCCGAAGGCAAGCCGGGAGCCAACGTGACCCGGATCATGGCCAACGGGCAGATCACGATCAAGAAACTGACCGACTGGCTTGACGTGAAACAGGCGTTGCCGGTCTCTGGCGACCTTCCGTTTCAACTGCAGTTGACGCTGGACGGCAAGGACAGCCCGCTGTTGATCACCTCTCCCCTGAAAGGTGTTGCAATCGATTTGCCCGCGCCGTTCGGAAAGACTGCCGAGCAGGAGCGCGACAGTGAATTCCGCATGACCCTGCAGGGTGCGGAACGCCGTTTTGGCGCGGCTTACGGTGACATCGCCAACCTGGCATTCGCAGCGCCCGCCGGAAAGTTTGCCGACGGACGTGGTGAACTGTTCCTGGGGCAGGGCGGTGCAGTTGTGCCGGACGCCAAGGGGTTGCGGATCAGTGGCAGCCTGAACGAGCTGGATATCGCGCCATGGCAGGCGATTGCCGATCGTTATTCCGGCGGTGACCCGGGCGGTAACGCCCGGCAGTTGCTCAGCAGCGTGGATCTGCAGATCGGCAAACTCACTGCAATGGGTACGACGCTGGACGATGTGCGCGTTCAACTGCAACGCAGTGCTGCGGCATGGCTGTTGTCGCTGGACAGTGCGCTGGTCAAGGGCAGCGCTTCGCTGCCTGACGCCAAGTCCGCGCCGATCGGCATTAATCTGCTTTACGTAAAACTGCCCGCTGCCGACCCGAAGGCGGTGGTGATCGAGAACCCGCCAGACCCGCTTGCCGACGTCGATCCCGGAAAAATTCCTGCGCTGGATGTAAAAATTGCTCAGCTGTTTCAGGGTGATCAGCTGTTGGGTGCATGGGCGTTGAAAATCCGGCCTACGGCGACCGGCATTCGCATGACCGATCTGAGCCTGGGGCTCAAAGGTATCCTGTTGGAAGGCGAGGGTGTCTGGGAGGGCGCTCCCGGATCGAGCAGCAGTTGGTTCAAGGGGCGGCTGGGCGGCAAGAACCTCGGCGATGTGCTGAAAGCCTGGAATTTCGCGCCTACCGTCACCAGTGAGACGTTCGAGATGAATTTCGACGGGCGCTGGCCTGGCTCTCCGGCGTGGGTAGGGCTCAAGCGCTATTCCGGCAGCCTTGATGCCACCTTGCGCAGCGGTCAGTTCGTAGAGGTCGAAGGCGGTGCACAGGCGCTCCGCGTGTTCGGGTTGCTGAACTTCAACTCCATCGGGCGTCGTCTGCGTCTGGACTTCTCTGACCTGCTGGGCAAAGGGCTCAGCTACGACCGGGTCAAGGGTCTGTTGGTGGCGAGTGAGGGTGTGTATGTCACCCGCAACCCGATCACGTTGACGGGGCCGTCCAGCAACCTTGAGCTCAACGGCACGCTGGACATGGTCAAGGACCGGGTCGATGCCAAGTTGCTGGTGACATTGCCCGTCACCAACAATCTGCCGATTGCAGCGCTGATCGTTGGCGCGCCAGCCATCGGTGGTGCGCTGTTCCTGGTGGACAAGCTGCTGGGTGACAAGGTGGCCCGGTTCGCCAGCGTGCAGTACAAGGTTGAAGGTCCTTGGAAAGAACCGAAGATTACCTTCGACAAGCCTTTTGAAAAGCCTCAATAGCGCGGCATGGAGTACAGTGGTGCCCATGTCATTCAAAAAAGGGTCGCCATGTCTTTTGCAGTGATTCAGATGGTCAGCCAGAGCGACGTGGCCGGTAACCTGGCCCGTGCACGCGCATTGCTTGAGCAGGCCGCCGAGGGCGGCGCCCGGCTTGCGGTGCTGCCCGAGAACTTCGCCGCCATGGGCCGTCGCGACGCTGCCGCCATCGGTCGCGCCGAAGCCGCAGGTCAGGGAGTGATCCAGCAGTGGTTGAAACAGGCCGCTCTCGACCTCAAGTTATGGATAGTTGCCGGAACGATTCCCCTCCCGCCCGATGATCAGCCCGACGGCAAGGTCACGGCCTGCTCGTTGCTGATCGATGAGCATGGCCAGCAGGTTGCGCGTTACGACAAGTTGCACCTGTTCGATGTGGACGTTGCAGACAATCGAGGTCGTTACCGGGAATCGGATGACTATGCTCATGGAAACAACGTGGTGGTGGTCGACACGCCGGTTGGACGGCTCGGTCTGAGCGTCTGTTATGACCTGCGCTTCCCGGAGCTGTACACCGCGCTGCGTGAGGCCGGTGCCGAGCTGATCACTGCGCCATCGGCGTTCACGGCTGTCACAGGCGCTGCGCACTGGGACATTCTGATCCGGGCGCGGGCCATCGAAACCCAGTGCTATCTGCTGGCAGCCGCACAAGGCGGGGTGCATCCAGGACCACGGGAAACATACGGACACGCGGCCATCATCGACCCATGGGGGCGGGTCCTGGCTCAGCAGGCGCAGGGTGAAACCGTGCTGCTGGCCACACGAGACAGTGAAGAACAGGCGTCCATACGGGCGCGGATGCCGGTGTCCAGTCACCGGCGCTTTTTTTCGCAGGACGCCTTGCGGCCTGCTTCGGAGTGAATATGAGTGACGTGTCCTCAGTCAGTGAACACCTTCTGGCCCCAGGCGGCCTGAGCCTCGACAGCCTGCAATCGGTGCTGGGCGAGCTGGCCGGGCCGGGTATCGACGCGGCCGATCTTTATTTTCAAGGCATGATTTCCGAGTCCTGGGCGCTCGAAGACGGGATCGTCAAGGAAGGCAGCTTCAACCTCGACCAGGGTGTGGGCGTGCGTGCCCAGTCCGGCGAGAAAACCGGTTTCGCCTACAGCAACGCGATCACCGAGGAAGCGCTGCTCACTGCCGCGCGTGCCGCCCGTTCCATCTCGCGCGCAGGCCAGAATGG
Source organism: Pseudomonas sp. AC016 (assembly GCF_979253365.1). Classification (NCBI taxonomy): domain Bacteria; kingdom Pseudomonadati; phylum Pseudomonadota; class Gammaproteobacteria; order Pseudomonadales; family Pseudomonadaceae; genus Pseudomonas; species Pseudomonas sp. AC016. Next base: position 2,150,323 of record NZ_CEEDCC010000001.1, on the reverse strand, counting down.
TCGCGTGCAGGCATTCACGTCGCAGGACGTGGCTCAGCTTTATGCGCCGGATAACCCGCTGGAAGTGCTGACCCGTGCCGAAAAGGTCGAGTTGCTCAAGCGTATCGACGTGGCAACCCGCGCGCTGGATCCGCGCATTCAGCAGGTTTCGGTCAACATGGCTGGCGTCTGGGAGCGGATTCTGGTGGCAGCGGCCGACGGCAGCCTCGCCGCTGATGTGCGGCCGCTGGTGCGTTTCAACGTCAGCGTGATCGTCGAGCAGAACGGCCGCCGCGAGCGCGGCGGGCATGGCGGCGGTGGGCGTACCGACTACCGTTATTTCCTGACCGACGACCGCGCCATGGGCTATGCCCGCGAAGCGCTGCGTCAGGCGCTGGTCAATCTGGAAGCCATTCCTGCACCGGCAGGCACCTTGCCGGTTGTGCTGGGTTCCGGCTGGTCAGGCGTTCTGCTGCATGAAGCGGTAGGCCATGGTCTGGAAGGCGACTTCAACCGCAAGGGCAGCTCGGCCTACAGCGGCCGGATGGGCGAGATGGTGGCTTCCAAACTGTGCACCATCGTCGATGACGGCACGCTGGCCGGGCGTCGCGGCTCGTTGAGCGTCGATGACGAGGGCACCCCGACCGAATGCACGACCCTGATCGAGAACGGCGTGCTCAAGGGCTATATGCAGGACAAGTTGAATGCACGGCTGATGGGCGTGGCGCGGACCGGCAACGGCCGTCGCGAATCCTACGCGCATCTGCCGATGCCACGCATGACCAATACGTACATGCTGGGCGGTCAGAGCGATCCACAGGAAATCATCGCGTCGGTGAAACGCGGCATCTACTGCGCCAATCTGGGCGGCGGTCAGGTGGACATCACCAGTGGCAAGTTCGTGTTCTCGACCAGTGAGGCTTACCTGATCGAAGACGGCAAGATCACCGCGCCTGTCAAAGGTGCGACCTTGATCGGCAACGGGCCGGAAGCGATGAGCAGGGTTTCGATGGTGGGTAACGACCTGTCGCTGGACAGCGGTGTCGGTACGTGCGGCAAGGACGGGCAATCGGTGCCGGTCGGCGTGGGTCAGCCTACGCTGAAGATCGACGCAATCACGGTTGGCGGTACGGGTAACTGAACATGAGCCGGGACTGGCCGAAGCTGACCAGTCCCGAAGCCGAAATCAACGCAGACCGCGTTGGATTTCGTCCAGCTCACGGATGTATTTGAAGATTTTGCGGCTGGTGGCCGGCGGTTTGTTGCGTGCAACTTCGTGTTGCGCCTGACGGATCAAGGAACGCAGTTGCTGGCGGTCGGCATCCGGGTACTCGACCACGAATTTTTCCAGGTCGCTGTCATCACCCGCGATCAGGCGATCACGCCAGCGCTCCAGACCGTGGAAACGTTCGTTGTACTGGCGAGTGGAGGCATCGAGTTGGTCCAGCAAAACCAGAATGGCTTCCTGATCCTGATCGCGCATCAGCTTGCCGATGAACAGGATGTGCCGCTTGCGCGCAATGTTGGCCGTGTGCTTCGGCGCTTCGGCCAGAGCCTTGCGCAGCGCATCGGTCAACGGCAGCTTGGCCAGCACATCGGCTTTGAGTGTCGTCAGTCGCTCGCCGAGATCAACCAGAGCATGCAGCTCTCGTTTGACCTGGGTTTTGCTTTTCTCCCCGTCGAGGGAGTCGTCGTAAGAATCAACCATGGGGGCAGTCCGCAAAGAAACGCCGCCATGATAACCAGTCGGGGGCCGCTTGTCCGGCCCGGTCGGTATTCGGCCTGTGCCGAAAGCAGAATTTGATGGAGAAAATCATGAGTGCAACCCAAAGCGTCGGCCCACAGGCCTTGCCTGAACTGCAGGAGCAGGTCGAGCAGATCATTGCCGAAGCCAGGCGTCAGGGCGCCAGCGCCTGTGAAGTCGCGGTGTCGCTGGAGCAGGGACTGTCGACTTCGGTGCGTCAGCGCGAAGTCGAAACGGTCGAATTCAACCGCGATCAGGGGTTCGGCATCACCTTGTACGTCGGCCTGCGCAAAGGCTCGGCCAGCACCTCGGCCACCGGCGCTGACGCGATCCGTGAAACCGTTGCCGCCGCACTGGCCATTGCCGAGCATACGTCCGAGGACGAAAGCTCTGGCCTGGCTGACGCTGCGTTGATGGCCAGGGACATCCAGGATTTCGATCTCTACCACGCCTGGGACATCACGCCCGAGCAGTCCATCGAGAAGGCGCTGCTGTGTGAGGCCGCAGCGTTTGACGCAGACCCTCGCATCAAGAACGCCGACGGCACCACGCTCAATACCCACCAGGGCTGCCGAGTGTATGGCAACAGCAACGGTTTTATCGGCGGCTACGCATCGACCCGGCACAGCCTCAGTTGCGTGATGATTGCCGAAGGCGAAGGCCAGATGCAGCGCGATTACTGGTACGACGTCAATCGTCAGGGCCAGTTGCTGGCAGACGCCGAGAGCATTGGTCGCAAGGCTGCACAGCGGGCCGCGAGCCGTCTGGGCGCACGTCCGGTGCCGACCTGCGAAGTGCCGGTGCTGTTTTCAGCCGAATTGGCGGGCGGTCTGTTTGGCAGCCTGCTGGGCGCGATTTCCGGCGGCACGCTGTACCGCAAATCCTCATTTCTGCAGGATTCGCTGGGCCAGCGGCTGTTTCCCGAGTGGATGACCATCGACGAACGTCCACACCTGATGCGCGCAATGGGCAGCTCGGCGTTCGACAGCGACGGCCTGGCAACCTACGCCAAGCCATTCGTGGAGAAGGGCGATCTGGTTTCCTACATCCTCAGTACCTATTCGGGCCGCAAACTGGGCATGCCGAGCACCGCCAACGCGGGCGGTGTGCACAACCTGTTTGTCACCCATGGCACGGAAGACCAGGACGCGCTGATCCGGCGCATGGGCCGTGGCCTGCTGGTCACCGAACTGATGGGCAGCGGCCTGAACATGGTTACCGGCGATTACTCACGCGGTGCAGCAGGTTTCTGGGTCGAAAACGGGGAGATTCAGTTCCCGGTTCAGGAAGTGACCATTGCCGGCAACATGCGTGACATGTTCAAGCAGATCGTCGCCGTTGGCAGCGATGTCGAGCTGCGCAGCAACATTCGCACCGGCTCCGTGCTGATCGAGCGCATGACGGTTGCGGGCAGCTGATCGGATAATTGAACATCCGTCTCGACACTGATCGTGCCCATCGCTCTGCGTCACAAATGGCACGGATTGTCATTTCAGTAAGCCGGGCGCATGACTTACGTCACCTTTTCGCCCCTCGGCGACTCACTTTGACGGAGCGAAGTAAGCAACTCCTTCGTTCCGGTTGCAGCCCCGGCTTTGCCGGGGTTCCTTCCCCCTCCTGTCACCCCGATCCAACTCGGCTCTTGTTTTGATTCTTGATCTCATTCAATAATGAATCTCATTTCACAATGAGATGCGGTTATGGGATCTGTGCTTCACGAGCTGCCTTATCTGGAAAACTGGCGTGGTCTGAGCCTGCGGATTCGCTGCGCCCTTGAGCCTGACGAGCCGCGTCTGATCGAGCATTACCTGGCCGAAGGGCGGTATCTGGCGCGCTTTACCGCCACGCCTCACGCCCTGATCGCTGAAACCTCTTTTCGTCTGCTGATGGACACCGCCCGCGACACGATGCTGCCCTGGCATTGGCGCTGCCTGTGTCTGGATCAGGCCTGGCGACCGTTGCGCGATGTCGAGGCGCTTGCCTCCACGCCTGCCCGCCGTCAGCGCTGGGAAGCCTGTGTTCATCAGCTGGCGTCCTGCGTGCTGCAACCCTCGATTTCTTCCTCTGAACTGGTGCAAGGACATTGCGATGAGTAACACCCGTATCGAACGCGACAGCATGGGCCCGTTGCAGGTGCCGGCCGAGGCTCTGTATGGCGCACAGACTCAGCGTGCGGTGGATAACTTCCCGATCAGCCATCAGCGCATGCCCCGGCAGTTCGTTCGCGCGCTGTTGCTGGCCAAGGCAGCGGCGGCTCACGCCAATCTTGAGCTGCAGCAGATCAGCGAAAACCAGAGCAAGGCGATTGTCGGCGCGGTCGAGGAGTTGCTGGGCGGCGATTTCATGACCCATTTTCCGGTGGACATCTTCCAGACCGGGTCGGGTACCAGCACCAATATGAACGCCAACGAGGTGATCGCCACGCTGGCTACCCGCATTCTGGGTGAGCCGGTCAATCCCAACGATCACGTCAACTGCGGGCAAAGCAGTAACGACATCATCCCGACGACGATTCACGTCAGCGCCGCGCTGGCGTTGCATGAGCAATTGCTGCCTGCCCTGAACCATCTGGTGCAGGTCACCGAGCACAAGGCCATACAGGTTCATGCCTTCGTCAAGACCGGCCGCACGCACCTGATGGACGCCATGCCGGTGCGCATGAGTCAGGTGCTCAACGGCTGGTCGCAGCAGATCCGCGCCAATATCGAACATCTTCAAGGCCTGCAACCCAGCCTGCAGTCTCTGGCGCAGGGCGGTACGGCAGTCGGCACCGGGATCAATGCGCACCCTGAGTTTGCGGCCCGTTTCAGCGCGCACCTCAGCACATTGAGCGGCGTCACGTTCACGCAGGGCAAGGATCTGTTCGCGTTGATCGGCTCACAGGACACCGCTGTTGCCGTCTCGGGCCAACTCAAGGCAACGGCGGTTTCGCTGATGAAGATCGCCAACGATTTGCGCTGGATGAATTCCGGCCCCCTGGCGGGCCTCGGTGAGATCGAACTTGAAGCACTACAGCCGGGTTCTTCGATCATGCCGGGCAAGGTCAATCCGGTGATCCCGGAAGCCACGGCGATGGTGGCCGCGCAGGTTATCGGCAACGACGCCACCATCACTGTGGCGGGCCAGTCCGGCAACTTCGAGCTCAATGTGATGCTGCCGATCATCGCCCAGAACCTGCTCAGCAGCATTGAGTTGCTGGCCAACTCCAGCCGACTGCTGGCTGACAAGGCGATTGTCAGCTTCAAGGTCAACGAGGCCAGGCTCAAGGAAGCGCTGTCGCGCAATCCGATTCTGGTCACGGCGCTCAATCCGATCATCGGATACCAGAAGGCCGCTGAAATCGCCAAAAAGGCCTATCAGGAAGGTCGTCCGGTGATCGACGTTGCGCTGGAACACACCGATCTGCAACGCGACCAGCTGGAAGTGTTGCTCAACCCCGAAAAACTCACCGCCGGCGGCATCTGATTCGGTCCGGCCAACGCACCTGGAGGTATGTCATGCAGCATTGGAAACGCACCATTGAACTGGCCAATCGCTGTTTCAATCTCGGCGAATGGGTCGAGGCCCGCGAGCTGTACCTCCAGGCGCTGGCGCTGGCACAGGTCCTGTTCGAGCGCTGGCCGGATGCCGACGAAGCCGTCGCGGCCTGTGTGATTTCCCATCACAACCTGGCCGATCTGCATTTGAGTCTGGGCCAGCCGGAGGAGAGCGCCGAATACCTCTGCGCGATCCACCAGCATCTGCTGCGAACCATGCAGGACCAGCGCCTGCAGCCTGCACTGCGCCAGGCTGCGTTGCGGCACAGCAGTAAAACCTACGTCGAACTGTTGGGTTTTATCAGTGAACACGGCGAATACCCGCGCACGCACCGACTTCTCAACAGCAGCAGTGAACACACTCGCTCGTCGTTGCAGCGCGATTCAGCGGCCAACCCCGGTCTTTTCTACGGAGCACATTGAAATGGCTTACACCCTTCCCGAACTGCCTTACGCCTACGACGCCCTGGAGCCGCACATCGATGCGCAAACCATGGAGATCCATTACACCAAGCACCATCAGACGTACATCAACAACCTCAACGCTGCAGTCGACGGTACCGAGTACGCCGAGTGGCCCATCGAAAAGCTGGTCGCCAGCGTCAAGCAGTTGCCTGAAAACCTGCGTCCAGCGGTGATCAACCAGGGCGGTGGTCATGCCAACCATTCGTTGTTCTGGGAAGTCATGGTGCCCGGCGGTGGCGGTCTGCCAAAAGGGGAGGTTGCTCAAGCCATCGACGCCCAATTGGGCGGCTTCGACAGCTTCAAGGAAGCCTTCACCAAAGCGGCGCTGACCCGTTTCGGCAGCGGCTGGGCCTGGCTGAGCGTGACGCCGGACAAGAAGCTTGTGGTGGAAAGCAGCGGTAATCAGGACAGCCCGTTGATGAACGGCAACACACCGATCCTCGGTCTCGATGTGTGGGAGCACGCCTATTACCTGCGCTACCAGAACCGTCGTCCCGAATACATCAATGCGTTCTACAACGTCGTCAACTGGGACGAGGTGTCCCGACGTTATCAGGCCGCGCTGGCCTGATTTTTCCCAACACGAACCAGGGCCGTTTATGCGTTCTGAAATACTCGCTGTCAGCAGTGTCCGGTTGTTTCGTTTTGCAGTAGGCACCGTGCTGCTTTTGGCGGGTATGGCGTTACTGGTGGCTCAAGGGCTGGCCTGGCTGAATCTTGAGCCGCGCCTGTTACGTGCTCTGGAAGGTGGCGCTATCTGCGCTCTGGGCACGGCACTGGGCGCCGTGCCGGTATTGGTGATCCGCAAGATGCCGATCATGGTATCGGACGGTTTGCTGGGTTTCGGTGCCGGGGTGATGCTGGCCGCAACGGCATTCTCGCTGATCGTGCCGGGCCTTGCCGCTGCCGAAGGCCTTGGGTTTACACCGTGGGGCGCTGGGGGCCTGATCAGCCTTGGACTCGTTCTGGGTGCCCTTGGCCTGTTCGCGGTGGATTACAGCGTATCCCAGGGCGCGCAGTCGGGAGGCATTCAGGATCACCCGGCAATTGCACCGCGCATCTGGCTGTTCGTGATCGCCATCGTCGCGCACAACATTCCAGAGGGCATGGCAATTGGTGTGTCGGCAGGCGGAGGGTTGTCGGAAGCCGACAGCCTGGCCATCGGCATCGCCTTGCAGGATGTGCCCGAGGGGCTGGTGATTGCCATGGTGCTGGCGGGGGCCGGCATGTCTCGAATAAGGGCGTTTCTGATCGGTGCGGCGTCCGGGCTGGTCGAGCCGCTGTTCGCGCTGCTGGGCGCCTGGCTGGTGGCGATTGCTGAACCCTTGTTGCCGTTTGGTCTGGCACTGGCAGCGGGAGCCATGCTGCTGGTGGTGACCCACGAGATCATCCCGGAATCGCGTCTGAACGGACACAACAAAATCGCCAGCCTGGGCTTGATTGCAGGGTTCTGTCTGATGATGGTGCTGGATACAGCGCTGGTCTGACGGTCAGCGATCATCGTTATACACAAGTCGTCGGGCTATCCAGTGAGACAGCGGCACTGCCGTGCTTTTTTACGCGATAGTGCGGACACCGCCGATTGCGACGTGGGTGAAGGCTGAGTCCTGGCGCTGATTCGGGGGGCAATCGGCATGGATGCCGATTGAGCTGCACTGGACCATGGATGGCCCATTTGCAGCGACCCCCGAATCAGTGTCAGGACGAAGGAACCCCGGCGAAGCCGGGGCCGGAACCGGAGCGAAGGAGTTTGCTTACTTTGCTCCGTCAAAGTGAGTCGCCGAGGGGCGAAAAGGTGACTTGAGACGTGCGCTCGGCTCACTGAATCCACAGTCTGTGCCATGTGTGACGCGGAGCGTCACGGGCGGCATGCCCACGCGGAGCGATGGGCACGATCAGTGTTGAGGCGAACTTGTGTATAACGATGAGCGATCAGCGCCGTGCAGAGCGTTCGTTTACTCGCCTTCGTCAAACTTGTTGTTGATCAGCTCGACCAGGCCATCCAGTGCTTCCTGCTCGCCTTCGCCTTCAGTCGACAGATGGATCTCGGTTCCCTTGCCAGCCGCCAGCATCATCACGGCCATGATGCTTTTGCCGTCGACCATGCTCTCGGGCGAGCGGCCAACCCGTATCTGGCAAGGATGTTTGCCGGCGACGCCTACGAACTTGGCGGCTGCGCGGGCATGCAGGCCCAGTTTGTTGATGATGGTGATTTGACGAGCGGGCATCGCAGAGGTGTTCCTTTCAGCTGAGGTCGCGGTGGCGAACCTGAACGTTCTTGAGTAGTGGTTGCAGGACCTGACCCAGTCGCTCCGTCAGGTAGACAGACCGGTGATGCCCGCCCGTGCAGCCAATGGCAATGGTCACATAGGAGCGATTGCTTGCGGCGAAGCGGGGCAGCCATTTGGCGAGGTAGGAAGAGATGTCCTGAAACATCTCTTCGACGTCGGGCTGCATCGCCAGATAATCGATGACAGGTTGCTCAAGTCCCGAATGATCGCGCAGCTCGGGTTTCCAGTACGGATTGGGCAGGCAGCGCACATCAAAGACCAGGTCCGCATCGACCGGCATGCCGCGCTTGAAGCCGAACGACTCGATCAGGAAGGCAGTGCCTGGCTCCGGCTTGTTCAGCAGGCGCAGCTTGAGCGTATCGCGAAGCTGGTAGAGATTGAGGTGGGTCGTGTTGATCTTGAGATCGGCCAGATCGATGATCGGCCCGAGCAGCGTACTCTCGTCACGTATTGCCTCGGCCAGCGAACGGTCCGATGTACTCAGCGGATGGCGGCGGCGGGTCTCGGAAAAGCGCTTGAGCAGGGTGGCTTCGTCGGCATCCAGATACAGCACATCGCACTGGATATTGCGCCCACGGACCTCATCGAGCATGGCCGGGAAGCGGGTCAGGTGACTGGGCAGGTTGCGGGCATCGATGGAAACCGCCAGCAGCGGTTCGGCCAGTTCGGTATTGATCAAGGCGCGTTCGGCGAGCTCCGGAAGCAATCCGGCAGGCAGGTTGTCGACGCAGTAGAAGCCGCTGTCTTCCAGTACATCGAGCGCCGTGCTTTTGCCCGAGCCGGAGCGGCCACTCACGATGATCATGCGCATGTTCAGTTGCCGTTCTGCACGTCTAGCACCACTTGGTAGAGCGCTTCATTGGTCTTGGCGCTGCGCAGGCGTGTCCGGACATCTTTGGAGTCGAGCATGCTGGCGATCTGGCGCAGCAACTCCAGGTGCTTGTCTGTGGCGGCTTCCGGGACCAGCAGCACGAACAGCAGGTCGACAGGCGCGCCGTCGATGGCATCGAAGTCCACGGAGTCGTTGAGATGAATGACGGCACTGACAGGCTCGCCACAGGTGGCAAGACGGCAGTGAGGGATGGCAATGCCATTGCCGAAACCGGTAGATCCCAGTTTTTCACGGGCAACGAGCGCCTTGAATACTGTTTCCCAATCAAGCCCCGGTACTTCGCGGCCGATCAGTCGGGCAATATGTTCGAGTACGCTTTTCTTGCTGCCGCCCGGCACGTTCACTTCGGAACGGCCGGGGGTCAGGATTTCTTCAAGTCGGATCATGTGTGATGAGCGTCAGCGAGCGTTTGCACCCTTGAGGATGCTTTGCTGCTTTTCCTTATGCTTGAGCAATTGTCTGTCGAGCTTGTCAGTGAGCAGGTCGATGGCCGCGTACATGTCGTCATGTTCAGCATTGGCAACTACCTCTCCACCGTGGATATGCAGCGTGGCTTCGATCTTCTGTTTCAGCTTCTCGACCGCCATCGTGACCTGCACGTTTGTAATCTTGTCAAAATGCCCTTCGAGTTTCTTGAGCTTGAGCTCAACGTATTCACGAAGTGGCTTGGTCACTTCCAGTTGGTGTCCACTGATGTTGACTTGCATACAGCTTCTCCTTTGCCAGTGCATAAAGAGGCAGGCGTGGTGCCTGCCACTGGAACGCTGTGGCTCGGCCTGCATCACATCAGTCGCTTGCGCTCGCTGGAGGGTGCAATCCCAAGAGATTCGCGGTATTTGGCAACTGTGCGACGGGCTACTTGAATGCCTTGTGCCTCCAGTAAACCAGCGATCTTGCTATCACTCAACGGCTTTTTCTGATTTTCCGCCGCGACCAGTTTTTTGATGATCGCGCGAATTGCCGTGGATGAGCACTCGCCGCCTTCCGAGGTGCTGACATGGCTGGAGAAGAAGTATTTCAGCTCGTAAATGCCGCGTGGCGTGTGCATGAACTTCTGCGTGGTCACGCGGGAAATCGTTGATTCATGCATGCCCACCGCTTCGGCGATATCGTGCAGTACCAGCGGCTTCATGGCTTCATCGCCATACTCCAGAAAGCCGCGCTGGTGCTCGACGATCTGAGTGGCGACCTTCATCAGCGTCTCGTTGCGGCTCTGCAGGCTCTTGATGAACCAGCGGGCTTCCTGCAACTGATTGCGCATGAAGGTGTTGTCGGCGCTGGTGTCTGCGCGACGTACGAAGCCTGCATACTGCGGATTGACTCGCAGTCGCGGCACTGACTCCTGGTTCAGCTCGACGAGCCAGCGTTCGTTGTCCTTGCGCACAATGACATCGGGAATGACGTACTCGGCTTCGGTGGACTCGATCTGCGAGCCAGGGCGCGGATTCAGACTCTGCACCAGTTCGATGACCTGACGAAGTTCGTCTTCCTTGATCTTCATGCGGCGCATGAGCTGGGCGTAGTCACGGCTGCCCAGCAGGTCGATGTAATCGGTGACCAGACGCTGCGCTTCGCTCAGCCAGGGCGTTTTTGCCGGCAGCTGGCGCAGTTGCAGCAGCAGGCATTCGCTCAGGGTGCGAGCGCCGATACCGGCCGGTTCGAATTGCTGAATGCGGTGCAGAACGGCTTCGATCTCATCGAGTTCGATATCCAGCTCGGGATCGAAGGATTCGAGAATCTCTTCAAGGGTCTCGTCGAGATAGCCCTGATTGTTGATGCAGTCGATCAGCGTGACGGCGACCAGACGGTCCTTGTCGGACATCGGGGCGACGTTGAGCTGCCAGAGCAGATGGCTTTGCAGGCTTTCGCCAACGGATGTGCGGGTGGTGAAGTCCCATTCATCATCGTCATTGCTGGGCAGGCTGCTGGCGCTGGTCTGGTAGATGTCTTCCCAAGCGGTATCGACGGGCAGCTCGTTGGGAATGCGTTCGTTCCATTCGCCTTCCTCGAGGTTGTCTACGGTAGGCGCAGATTCCTGGTAGGTCGGTTCCTGAACGTCGGGGTTGGGCTTTTGTTCGATGTTGTCCGCCATCGGGTCGGAGTTATCGAAGTCGTCGCCTTCCTCCTGGCGTTCCAGCATAGGGTTCGATTCCAGCGCCTCCTGAATCTCCTGCTGGAGGTCCAGTGTGGATAGCTGAAGTAAGCGGATTGCCTGTTGCAGCTGCGGTGTCATCGTCAGCTGCTGGCCCATTCTCAAGACTAGCGATGGTTTCATGGCAGGGGCTAAACACCTTATTCGCCGGCGCTCTTGCGCCATCCACTACAGGCGCCTAAACGCCAACTTAAGCAAATTATATGCCTGAAAGCAGGGCGTTTGCCTAGAGCGTTACTAGAAATAATACGTTGTCAACAAGCCGCACCGATATTGGAGGCCTTGATAGGCCGGATGCGGCTTTTTCGAATGCGGCTTTTACAGGCGGAATTCGTGACCCAGATAGACTTCTTTAACCAGTTGGTTGGCCAGAATGGTTTGCGAGTCGCCTTCTGCGATCAATTGCCCGTCGTTGACGATATAGGCTGTTTCACAGATATCCAGCGTCTCGCGAACGTTGTGGTCAGTGATCAGCACGCCAATGCCCTTGGCCTTGAGGTGGTGAATGATCTGCTTGATGTCGCCTACCGAGATAGGGTCCACGCCCGCGAAGGGTTCGTCCAGAAGGATGAACTTTGGGGCAGTCGCCAGCGCGCGTGCAATCTCGACGCGGCGACGTTCGCCACCCGAGAGGCTCATGCCGAGGTTGTCGCGAATGTGCGTGATGTGGAACTCCTGCAGGAGGCTTTCCAGTTCCTGGCGTCGCGCAGCGGCATCGAGTTCCTTGCGGGTCTCGAGGATCGCCATGATGTTGTCGGACACCGACAGCTTGCGGAAGATCGAGGCTTCCTGCGGCAGGTAGCCGATACCTGCACGGGCGCGGCCGTGCATGGGCTGATGGCTGACGTCCAGATCGTCGATCAGCACGCGGCCCTGATCGGCCTGTACCAGCCCGACAATCATGTAGAAGCAGGTGGTCTTGCCGGCGCCGTTGGGGCCCAGCAGACCGACAATCTGGCCGCTGTCGATGGAAATGCTCACATCGCGCACGACCTGACGGCTTTTGTAGCTTTTAGCCAGATGCTGGGCTTTAAGCGTCGCCATTACTGGGCCTTCTGCGGTTGATCGGTTTTCTTTTTAGGCTGAATGACCATGTCGATTCGTGGACGTGGCGTGGTCACTTTCGCGCCACCATTGGCACGGCCCGCACTGACGACCTGCCTGACCGTGTCATAGACGATCTTCTCGCCTTCGGACGTGTTGCCGTCGTTGACGACCTTGGCCTTGTCGATCAGGACGATACGGTCCTGAGCGGCGTAATACTGAATGGTGACGGCATATGCCTGCACGATCGGCTTGTCCACCGACGGCTTCTGCTCGTAGTAGGCCAGGTTGCCGACAGACGTGAAAATATCCACTTCGCCCTGAGCGTTGCGTGTGATGGTCACGGTGTTGCCTGTGATCTTCATCGAGCCCTGCGTGATGATGACGTTGCCCTTGTAGGTGGCCACGCCTTTCTTGTCATCGAGCTGCGCATCGTCGGACTGGATGTGGATTGGCTGATCACGGTCGGTTGGCAGGGACCAGGCGCTCGCGCTTCCCAGTGCTGCGCCCAGGCCGAGCAAAAAAGGAAGAGTTTTAACGAGCCTCATACTGTCCTCTGACGTTGGACAGCAGGTCCATCCTGCTGTCTTTCAAATATGCTTTCATTCCCTTGGCCGTAGTAACACCGCCCGCGGCGTCGATTCTAACGTCTTGGTCGGTCTGCGCATATTGCTTCTGTGGGAATACGGTCATGCGACTACTGGTGATGATAGTCGTACGTTGTTTTTCGTCGGTGCGCGCAACGCGAACCGAGTCGATCAATTCTACCTGTTCGCCTCCCGGGGAGACCTCGCCCTGCTTGCTCTGCACATGCCAGGGAAACTCGGTGCCGCGGTACATCTGCAGGTCGGGTGTGGTGAGCAGAGTCACGTCAGTGGCCTTTACATGCTCGACCTTGTCAGCCGTCATTTCGTACTGAAGGCCACCGTCGGGCAGATACTGATGTGTGTGCGTATTGACCGCATAGTAGTCAATGACATTTTCATCGACCGAGCTCACCGGCTGGTCCATGAAGCTTTCCGGGTTGATGTTCCAGTAGCCTACGGCACCGAACAGCAGTACCAGCACCCCGAAAAACACCAGCTTTCGAATTTTCTTGCTGAACATAAATGGCTTCTATAGATAGGCGGAGTGGGCCGCTTCAAGGTTGCCCTGCGCGCTCAGGATCAGTTCGCAGAATTCGCGTGCAGCACCTTCGCCACCGCGCGCTTGCGTAACGCCATGAGCGTGTTGGCGGACAAAGCCGGCCGCATTGGCAACCGCCATGCCCAGACCGACGCGTCGTATGACCGGCAAGTCTGGCAGATCATCGCCCAGATAGGCGACCTGTTCGTAACTCAGGTTCAATTCGGCCAGCAGTTGGTCCAGCACCACCAGCTTGTCTTCGCGACCCTGATAAAGGTGCTCGATGCCGAGGTTTTTTGCCCGGCGCTCGACCACGGGTGTTTTTCTGCCGCTGATGATGGCAGTGGTCACTCCGGAGGCTATCAGCATTTTGATGCCTTGGCCGTCGAGTGTGTTGAATGTCTTGAATTCGCTGCCGTCTTCCAGAAAATACAGCCGGCCATCAGTCAGTACGCCATCGACGTCGAAAATCGCCAGTTTGATGGCTTTGCCGCGTTGCATCAGTTCGCTGTTCGCTGCCTGAGTCTGCATTTACATCACTCCCGCGCGCAGTAGATCCTGCAGGTTGAACGCACCGATTGGACGATCATTTTCGTCAACGACGACAAGGGCGCTGATCTTGTTATCTTCCATTATTTTCAGCGCTTCTGCAGCGAGCATGTCCGAATGCACTGTTTTGCCGTGAACCGTCATCACTTCGTCTATGGTGGTTTCACGTATGTCAAAGGGACGATCCAATGTGCGTCGCAGATCACCGTCGGTGAAGATGCCTGCCAATGTACCATCGGTTTCCAGCACAGCCGTCATGCCAAGACCCTTGCGGGTCATTTCCAGCAGCGCATCGCGCAACGGGATGCCACGCTTGACTGTAGGCAGTGCATCTCCCATGTGCATCACATGCTCAACCTTGAGCAGTAAGCGCCGACCCAATGCGCCGCCTGGATGAGAGAAGGCGAAATCCTCGGCGGTGAACCCCCGGGCCTCAAGCAGTGCGACGGCCAGGGCATCGCCCATCACAAGGGCGGCGGTGGTGGATGAGGTGGGTGCCAGATTCAGTGGGCATGCCTCATGCAACACGTTGACATTAAGATTTATGTCGGCGGCCCTGGCGAGCGTCGAGTCAGGGTTGCCGGTCAAGCTGATCATGCTGATACCCAAACGCTTGATCAAGGGCAGCAGTGTGACGATCTCGCTGGTCGTCCCTGAATTGGACAAGCTCAGGATTATGTCGTCCCGGGTGATCATCCCCATGTCGCCATGGCTGGCTTCTGCCGGGTGAACAAAAAACGAAGTCGTCCCTGTGCTTGCCAGTGTGGCGGCAATTTTATTGCCGATGTGCCCTGATTTACCCATGCCAACGACGACAACGCGTCCCTTGCAGGAAAGGATCATTTCGCAGGCACGCACAAAGTCTGCATCGAGGCGTGCAAGCAGGCTTTCAATGGCTTCCATTTCTAGGCGAATGGTACGTTGCGCGGATTGAATCAGGTCACTGGATTGGTTCATGTCTTGAAAGGATCGCACTGCTGAAAGGCGGCGATTATAGCGGTAATGTACGATTCCCTCACGTCTGATCGTCGTTGTGTTTTTTATAAACGAATTTCCTACGCTTTGGAGGGTCTGTAGCTGGGCGGTGCAGGTTGCACTGCAAACGGCGCTGCTGATAGGGCGCTCAATGGTTATCCGGTGAATATCTGAACCTACTGGTTCTCTTCTTGGGTGGCGTGTCGCTGCGATGGTATAGTCCGCCGCTCGTTCGGCCCGCCTGGACGGCTTGTCTCCCTTCGGGGGTTGGCGGCTGAGGAGGGAGGCTGTATCGCAAGGAGTTTAGATGAGTCCTGATAACGCTTACGCGGTCGAGTTGAAAGGGGTTTCCTTCAAACGCGGCACGCGCAGCATTTTCAATAATGTCGATATTCGTATTCCTCGGGGCAAAGTCACCGGGATCATGGGGCCTTCCGGCTGCGGCAAGACTACATTGCTGCGCCTGATGGGCGCTCAGCTGCGCCCGAGCGAAGGCCAGGTGTGGGTCAACGGCCAGAACCTGCCGGATCTGTCGCGCAGTGACCTGTTCGACGCGCGCAAGCAGATGGGCGTGCTGTTTCAGAGCGGCGCGCTGTTCACTGATCTGGACGTGTTCGAAAACGTGGCATTCCCGCTGCGCGTTCACACCGAACTGCCGGAAGAGATGATCCGCGATATCGTGCTGCTCAAGCTGCAGGCCGTCGGGCTGCGCGGAGCGGTCGAACTGATGCCTGACGAACTGTCAGGTGGCATGAAGCGCCGTGTTGCGCTGGCGCGTGCCATTGCCCTTGATCCACAGATTCTCATGTACGACGAACCCTTTGTCGGGCAGGACCCCATTGCTATGGGCGTTCTGGTGCGTCTGATCAGGCTGCTCAACGATGCACTGGGCATTACCAGCATCGTGGTGTCCCATGACCTGAGCGAAACCGCGAGCATTGCCGATTATCTGTACGTCGTCGGTGACGGACAGGTGCTGGGGCAGGGCACGCCGCAGGAACTGATGTCCTCGGACAATCCGCGCATTCGTCAATTCATGACCGGCGAACCAGACGGCCCTGTGCCATTTCATTATCCTGCGCCGGATTTCCGCGAAGACCTGTTGGGGAAGCGCTGATGCGCAAGAAGTCATTGATGGACCGTATCCGCCTGCTCGGGCGTGCGGCCATAGATATCGTTACCGTTCTGGGGCGTTCGGGAATATTTCTCGGCAATGCCCTGCTGGGGCGCGGCGGGACCGGCAGCAGTTTTCAATTGCTGGTCAAGCAACTGTATTCGGTCGGCGTCATGTCGCTGGTCATTATTGTCGTCTCCGGTGCCTTCATCGGCATGGTGCTGGCGCTGCAAGGCTTCAGCATCCTGACCAAATACGGTTCCGAGCAGGCGGTCGGGCAGATGGTTGCGCTGACGCTGTTGCGTGAACTGGGGCCGGTCGTGACCGCTCTACTGTTCGCTGGCCGTGCGGGTTCCGCACTGACCGCCGAGATCGGCAACATGAAGTCCACGGAGCAGTTGTCGAGCCTCGAGATGATCGGTGTCGATCCGCTCAAGTACATCGTTGCGCCGCGTCTGTGGGCAGGGTTCATTTCGTTGCCGATTCTGGCGATGATTTTCAGCGTGGTCGGCATCTGGGGTGGATCCTGGGTAGCGATCGACTGGCTGGGCGTCTATCAGGGCTCCTTCTGGTCGAACATGCAGAACAGTGTTTCCTTCACGAACGATGTGCTCAATGGGGTCATCAAGAGCGTCGTATTTGCTTTTGTGGTGACATGGATTGCCGTTTTCCAGGGTTATGACTGCGATCCCACTTCCGAGGGGATCAGCCGTGCGACGACCAAGACCGTGGTGTATGCCTCGCTTGCAGTGTTGGGCCTGGACTTTATTTTGACCGCCTTGATGTTTGGAGATTTCTGATGCAAAACCGCGCCATCGAAACCGGTGTCGGCCTGTTCCTGCTGGCCGGGATACTGGCTCTGCTCTTGCTGGCCCTGCGAGTCAGTGGTCTGAGCACCAGTGCGACCAACGACAGTTATAAACTTTATGCCTACTTCGACAATATTGCCGGTTTGACTGTCAGAGCCAAGGTAAGCATGGCCGGTGTCACGATCGGCCGGGTCACCGCGATCGATCTGGATCGCGACACCTATACCGGTCGTGTCACGCTGGAGATCCAGAAGAAGGTAGACAACCTTCCGGCAGACTCCACGGCGTCGATCCTGACGGCGGGTCTGCTGGGTGAGAAATACATTGGTTTGAGCGTAGGTGGCGATCAAGCGCTGCTCAAGGATGGCTCGACCATCCATGACACGCAGTCATCCCTCGTTCTTGAGGATCTGATCGGGAAGTTCCTGCTCAATACTGTAAGCAAAGACGCCAAATGAGGAGCTATAAATGATCTCGATTCTGCGCCGTGGCCTTTTGGTATTGCTGGCCGCACTGCCGATGCTGGCCAATGCAGCACCAGCAACGTCGGCCCACGACCTTGTGGATCGCACCACCAAGGAATTGCTGAGCGATCTGGCGACCAACAGAGAGCAGTACAAAGCCAATCCAGGCGCCTTCTATGATGCCCTGAACCGCATCGTCGGCCCTGTGGTGGATGCCGATGGCATTTCCCGCAGCATCATGACGGTCAAGTATTCGCGCAAGGCCACGCCTGAGCAGATGCAGCGCTTTCAGGAAAACTTCAAACGCAGCCTGATGCAGTTCTACGGTAACGCCTTGTTGGAGTACAACAACCAGGGCATTACCGTCTCGCCTGCCAAGGAAGAGGGTGCCGACCGGACCAGCGTAGACATGCAGGTCAAGGGTAATAATGGCGCTGTCTACCCGGTTTCCTACACCCTTGAGAAGGTCAACGGTGAATGGAAAGTGCGTAACGTCATCATCAACGGTATCAACATTGGTAAATTGTTCCGCGATCAGTTCGCCGACGCCATGCAGCGCAACGGCAACGATCTGGACAAGACAATCAATGGTTGGGCTGGCGAAGTCGCCAAGGCCAAGGAAACCACCGACGAAGCTGCACAGAAGCCTGCGCAATGAGTGAGACAGCTGTCCGTCTGGTCGGGCCTGGCGAGCTGAAGCTGGTCGGGGTTCTGGATTACCGCAGCGGGCCGCAACTGCGCAAGCAGGGCGCGGCGCTGATCAGGTCCGGCGACCTCGACACCCTGACGCTGGACTGCTCGGGCGTCGAGAAATCCAGCAGCGTGGGCCTTGCCCTGCTGCTGGCGTTCATGCGGGATGCCAGCGAAGCCGGCAAATCGATCAAGGTGCAGTCTCTGCCCGAAGACATGCGTAAAATTGCCCAGGTTTCCGGACTGAACGAGCTTCTGGACATCCATTAACAGGTCAATCGGAAAAGCCCTCTGTCCGGCACCCCATCATCGGGGTTCGCATAGCATGGGCTTTTTTGTATCATGGCCGACCCGCGCGCGTTCAGCGCCGATCGAGGTTAAGCATGCAGGCCCTAGAAGTGAAAGCCTTCCTTGAAGGAAAGCTGCCCGAAATCAACGTGGAAGTCGAAGGCGAAGGCTGCAACTTCCAGCTGAACGTGATCAGTGACGAGATGGCCACATTGAGCCCCGTCAAGCGTCAGCAACAGATTTATGCCCATCTGAACCCTTGGATTGCCGATGGCAGTATCCACGCGGTGACTATGAAATTTTTCAGCCGCGCTGCCTGGGCCGAGCGCACCTGAGCCAATTGGTGTCGAGATTCTAATGGATAAATTGATTATTACCGGTGGCGCTCGCCTTGATGGCGAAATCCGCATCTCCGGGGCAAAGAACGCTGCGCTGCCGATCCTGGCTGCGACCCTGCTGGCCGATGGGCCGGTTACCGTTCAGAACCTGCCGCACCTGCACGACATCACCACCATGATCGAGCTGTTCGGTCGCATGGGCATCGAGCCTGTGATCGACGAAAAGCTGAGCGTGGAAATCGATCCTCGCACCATCAAGACCCTCATCGCACCATACGAACTGGTCAAGACCATGCGTGCGTCGATCCTGGTACTTGGCCCGATGGTCGCCCGCTTCGGCGAAGCGGAAGTCGCACTGCCTGGCGGTTGCGCCATCGGTTCGCGTCCGGTCGATCTGCACATCCGTGGTCTTGAAGCCATGGGCGCGATCATCGACGTCGAAGGCGGCTACATCAAGGCCAAGGCGCCTGAAGGCGGCCTGCGCGGTGCCAATTTCTTCTTCGATACCGTGAGCGTGACCGGTACCGAGAACATCATGATGGCCGCGAGCCTGGCGAACGGTCGCAGCGTGCTGCAGAACGCTGCGCGTGAGCCTGAAGTGGTCGATCTGGCCAACTTCCTGATCGCCATGGGTGCAAAAATCCACGGCGCAGGCACCGACACCATCACCATCGATGGCGTGAAGCGTCTGGGTTCGGCGACCTACAAGGTCATGCCTGACCGTATCGAAACCGGTACCTATCTGGTTGCCGCTGCCGTCACTGGCGGTCGCGTCAAGGTCAAGGACACCGATCCGACCATCCTGGAAGCGGTTCTGCTCAAGCTCCAGGAAGCCGGTGCCGAGATCACCACCGGCAACGACTGGATCGAACTGAACATGCACGGCAAGCGGCCCAAGGCTGTGAACGTGCGGACCGCCCCTTACCCGGCGTTTCCGACCGACATGCAGGCGCAGTTCATTTCGCTCAACGCCATCGCTGAAGGCACTGGCGCCGTGATCGAGACCATCTTCGAAAACCGTTTCATGCACGTGTACGAAATGCACCGCATGGGCGCGCACATTCAGGTGGAAGGCAACACGGCCATCGTGACCGGCATGCCAAGCCTCAAGGGCGCGCCAGTGATGGCGACCGACCTGCGTGCTTCGGCCAGTCTGGTGATTTCGGCTCTGGTCGCTGAAGGCGATACCCTGATCGACCGCATCTACCACATAGACCGTGGTTACGAGTGCATCGAAGAGAAGCTGCAGATGCTGGGCGCCAAGATCCGTCGCGTTCCGGGCTAGTGGTGAACGACTCTGGCGTTTCAAGTGCGCCGGGGTCGTCGTTCGATAGCAGGTGTGATTTCTGATTCGTTTCACCTCGGGCATCCTGTGCCGGAGGGTTGTCATGCGCCGTTTGCGTCATGCCAAAAGTTTCCTGATAAGGACTTACGTTTCCCATGTTGACCATCGCACTGTCCAAGGGCCGCATTCTTGACGACACCCTGCCGCTTCTCGCTGAAGCAGGCATCGTGCCGACCGAGAATCCGGACAAGAGCCGCAAGCTCATCATTCCCACGACCCAGCCTGACGTGCGTCTGCTGATCGTGCGTGCCACTGACGTACCGACGTATGTCGAGCATGGCGCCGCTGACCTGGGTGTGGCGGGCAAGGATGTGCTGATGGAATACACCGGTCAGGGCCTTTACGAGCCTCTGGATCTGCAGATTGCCAAGTGCAAGCTGATGACCGCCGGTGCCATCGGCGCTGTAGAGCCCAAGGGCCGTCTGCGCGTCGCTACCAAATTCGTCAACGTCGCCAAGCGTTATTACGCCGAGCAGGGTCGTCAGGTCGACATCATCAAGCTGTACGGCTCGATGGAACTGGCTCCGCTGATCGGTCTGGCCGACAAGATCATCGATGTGGTCGACACCGGCAACACCCTGCGTGCCAATGGTCTTGAACCGCAGGAACTGATCGCGACCATCAGCTCGCGTCTGGTGGTCAACAAGGCTTCCATGAAAATGCAGCACGCGCGCATTCAGGCGCTCATCGACACCCTGCGCAAGGCAGTGGAGTCGCGACACCGCGGCTGACCCGATCACGCAACGTTGAGTTGCGTCCAGCTATCCGTGTCATAGCCAAATTTCTCAGGTGCCTGCGCGGATAGCTTGGTAGCTTTAGGCTCCTGAGCATCCGCCAATTATTGAGGCCCTCGCCATGACCACTTCCACCGCTATTCGCCGACTCGATGCTGCCGATCCGGATTTCGCCCGACATCTGGATCATCTGCTGAGCTGGGAAAGTGTGTCTGACGACTCGGTCAATCAGCGCGTGCTCGACATCATCAAGGCCGTGCGTGAGCGAGGCGACGCTGCACTGGTCGAGTTCACCCAGCGCTTCGATGGTCTGCAGGTCGCCTCGATGGCCGATCTGATCCTGCCCCGCGAACGTCTGGAACTTGCGCTGACACGTATCACGCCAGTCCAGCGTCAGGCGCTTGAGAAAGCCGCCGAGCGTGTTCGCAGCTACCACGAAAAGCAAAAGCAGGATTCCTGGAGCTACACCGAGGCCGACGGCACCGTGCTTGGCCAGAAGGTGACGCCGCTGGATCGTGCCGGTCTGTATGTGCCGGGCGGCAAGGCGTCCTATCCTTCATCGGTGTTGATGAACGCCATTCCTGCCAAGGTGGCGGGTGTGATCGAGGTGGTCATGGTCGTGCCGACACCGCGTGGCGAGATCAACGAGCTGGTCCTGGCTGCGGCCTGCATCGCCGGCGTTGACCGTGTATTCACCATTGGTGGCGCACAGGCTGTTGCAGCACTGGCCTACGGCACCGAGAGCGTGCCGAAGGTCGACAAGGTGGTCGGCCCGGGCAACATTTATGTCGCCACGGCCAAGCGCCACGTGTTTGGCCAGGTGGGCATCGACATGATTGCCGGTCCCTCCGAGATTCTGGTGGTGTGTGACGGTCAGACCGATCCTGACTGGATCGCCATGGATCTGTTTTCCCAGGCCGAGCATGACGAAGACGCGCAGGCGATTCTGGTCAGTCCGGACGCTGAGTTCCTGGACAAGGTCGCGGCCAGCATCACTCGTCTGCTGCCAACGATGGAGCGTGCGGCCATCGTCGAGACATCCATCAATGGTCGCGGCGCGCTGATCAAGGTGGCTGACATGGCGCAGGCCATTGAAGTGGCCAACCGCATTGCACCCGAGCACCTGGAGTTGTCGGTGGCCGACCCTGAAGCGTGGCTGCCGCATATTCGTCACGCAGGTGCGATCTTCATGGGCCGTCACACCTCCGAGGCGCTGGGCGATTACTGCGCCGGTCCCAACCACGTGTTGCCGACCTCCGGCACGGCGCGTTTCTCGTCGCCGCTGGGTGTCTACGATTTCCAGAAGCGCTCCTCGATCATTTATTGCTCGCCGGAGGGCGCATCGGAACTGGGCAAGACGGCATCCGTACTGGCCCGTGGCGAATCGCTGAGCGGCCACGCCCGCAGCGCCGAATACCGAATTACCGACCCGAGCTGGAAAGCCGGCAGCACAGAGGAAGGCAACTGATGAGCAAATTCTGGAGTCCCTTCGTTCGCGATCTGGTGCCTTATGTGCCGGGCGAGCAGCCGAAGCTGAGCAAGCTGGTGAAACTCAACACCAATGAAAATCCCTACGGCCCGTCGCCCAAGGCGCTTGACGCCATGCGCGCCGCGCTGACCGACGACCTGCGTCTTTACCCTGATCCCAATAGCGACCTGCTCAAGCAGGCAGTGGCCCGTTATTACAGCGTCGAGCCGAACCAGGTGTTTCTGGGCAACGGCTCCGATGAAGTGCTGGCGCATATTTTCTACGGATTGTTCAAGCACGATGCACCGCTGCTGTTCCCGGACATCAGCTACAGCTTCTACCCGGTCTATTGCGGCCTGTACGGCATTGATTATGAAGCCGTGGCGCTGGACGAGCAGTTCCAGATCCGTGTCGAGGATTATGCGCGCCCGAATGCCGGGATCATCTTCCCCAACCCGAATGCGCCTACCGGCTGCCTGATGGCGCTGGATGCAGTCGAGCAGATCATCAAATCCAGCCCGGATTCAGTCGTGGTCGTGGACGAGGCGTACATCGACTTCGGCGGCGAGACCGCGATTGCGCTGGTCAATCGTTATCCGAACCTGCTGGTGACCCAGACCCTGTCCAAGTCGCGTTCGCTTGCAGGCCTGCGGGTCGGTCTTGCGGTCGGTCATCCTGATCTGATCGAAGCGCTGGAGCGGGTCAAGAACAGCTTCAACTCCTACCCGCTGGACCGTATGGCCAACGTGGGCGCTGCTGCGGCATTCGATGATATCGAGCACTTCGAGATGACGCGCAACAAGGTCATCGAAAGCCGTGAAGTGCTGGTTGGACAGTTGCAGGCCAAGGGTTTCGAGGTCCTGCCTTCAGCCGCCAACTTCATCTTCGCTCGTCACCCACAGCACGATGCTGTCGGACTGGCTGCGAAACTGCGCGAGCAAGGCGTGATCGTGCGCCACTTCAAGCAGCAGCGCATCGCACAGTTCCTGCGCATCAGTATTGGTACGCCGGAGCAGCATCAGGCGCTGCTGGAAGGGTTGAGCGACATCTGAGGGATGTGACGCCCTGCGTCGCATTCGACAGCGGACGCGGAGCGTCCTGGGCTGCGTTACTACGCAAAGTGGCGCGATCATCAAGAACAGCGCTGATCGTGCCCATCGCTCCGCGTGGGCATGCCTCCCGTGACGCTCCGCGTCACAAATGGCACAGATTGCGGATTCAGTGAGCCGAGCGCATGGCGTGGATAACGCTGGAGCTTGTCCACGCATCTGCGCCACATTCGAGAGCGGACGCGGAGCGTCCTGAGCGGCATTCCCACGCGGAGCGTAGGAACGATCAGCGTGATCTCAAGCACGCCGATCATGCCCATGCTTGTGCTCAGCGTGGGGATGCGGCCCGCTACGCTCCGCGTCCCATCGGGTCTGATCACGCAACAGGATCAGTCATCCCGTCCGTTTCAAATCACTCAGGATTCGCGGCAGGCGTTGGCGCGGGAGGTGGGCGCAGGCCTACTTCGGCGCTGAGGCGCAATTCCTTGCCGTTACGCATCACGTCGATGGCAATCTTGTCCTTGGGTTTGGTGCGCGCCACCTGGTTCATAGAGCGACGACCATCACCGGCCGGTTCGCCGTTGATGCTCAGGATCACGTCACCCAATTGCAGCCCGGCTTTCTGCGCCGGTCCGTCGCGGAAGATACCGGCGACCACGATGCCCGGACGATCTTTCAAGCCAAACGACTCGGCCAGTTCCTGAGTCAGCGGTTGAACCTCGATACCCAGCCAGCCACGAATGACCTGACCGTGCTCGATGATCGACTTCATGACGTCCATCGCCAGTTTGGTCGGGATGGCAAAACCGATGCCTTGCGAGCCACCGGACTTGGAAAAGATCGCCGTGTTGATGCCGGTCAGGTTGCCGCTGGCATCCACCAGCGCGCCGCCCGAGTTGCCGGGGTTGATAGCCGCGTCGGTCTGAATGAAGTCTTCGTAGGTGTTGAGCCCCAGCTGGTTGCGGCCCGTGGCGCTGATGATGCCCATCGTCACTGTCTGGCCGACGCCGAACGGGTTGCCGATGGCCAGTGCCACATCGCCGATGCGAATGCCGTCAGAGCGGGCGATGGTGATCGACGGCAGGTTTTTCAGATCTATTTTCAGGACTGCCAGATCGGTTTCAGGGTCGTTGCCGATTACCCGTGCGATGGTTTCGCGACCGTCCTTGAGCGCCACGACAATCTGGTCTGCGCCGATGGTCACGTGGTTGTTGGTCAGCAGATAGCCTTCCGGGCTCATGATCACGCCGGAACCCAGGCTGGACTCCATGCGCTTCTGCTTGGGCGTGTTGTCGCCGAAAAAACGACGGAACTGGGGATCTTCGAACAGCGGGTTGGCACCCTTGTTCACCATCTTGGTGGTATACAGGTTCACCACGGCGGGCGCGGCCGCGCTGACTGCGTCGGCGTAGGAAGAAGGACCCTGCATGATATTGGTGGTCTGCGGCGCCTGTTGCAGATTGACATCCAGGCTGGGCAATCCTACCCATTGTGGATAACGCTGAATGATCAGCATGGCGATAAGCACACCGGCCAGCAGTGGCCAGCCGAAAAATCGCAGAGCCTTGAGCATTGAACAAGTCCTGATGGTTTCGGCGCAGAAATTTTTGCCACGGGTGCGCCATAATGGCGGGCATTATACGAGCACAAAGCAGCTCTGAACTGCATATTTAGGAGTCTTTTATGGCTGTTGCCCTGAGCACCCTGGTAGAAGAAGCCGACCGCTATCTCAATAGCGCCCATATTCAGGATTACTGCCCTAATGGCCTGCAGGTCGAAGGCCGTCCGCAGGTGATGCGGATCGTCAGCGGCGTCACGGCGAGCCAGGCGCTGCTGGACGCTGCGGTCGAGGCGCAGGCCGATCTGATCCTCGTACATCACGGTTATTTCTGGAAGGGCGAGAACCCCTGCGTCATCGGCATGAAGCAGCGCCGCCTGAAAACCCTGCTCAAGCACGACATCAGTCTGCTGGCCTATCACCTGCCGCTCGACGTGCATCCCGACGTGGGCAACAACGTGCAGTTGGCGCGTCAACTGGACATCACCGTCGAAGGCCCTCTGGATCCGGACAACCCCAAAGTGATCGGTCTGATCGGTTCCTTGTCCGAGGCCGTGACCCCGCGCGATTTCGCCCGTCGTGTCCAGGAGGCGCTGGGTCGCGAGCCGTTGCTGATCGAAGGCAGCCAGATGATTCGTCGCGTCGGCTGGTGCACGGGAGGCGGTCAGGGTTACATCGATCAGGCGGTGCTGGAAGGTGTCGATCTGTTCCTGAGCGGCGAAGCGTCAGAGCAGACCTTTCACAGTGCCCGGGAAAACGACATCAGTTTCATTGCCGCCGGACACCACGCCACTGAACGTTACGGTGTTCAGGCGCTGGGGGATTATCTGGCGCGGCGCTTTGCGGTCGAGCACATCTTCATCGACTGCCCCAACCCGATCTGATCCATCAAACGGAGAAGCATATGCATAGATCGTTTCGATCTAGCCGCCACGCTGATTAGCGATATCGTGCATGATAAAGTGCACGGCTCGAATACGGCCCGCAGGCCGCCCCGGGTTTTCCCGGTCCAACGAACGTGAGTAACCATGGTTGATAAACTGACGCATCTGAAACAGCTGGAGGCGGAAAGCATCCACATCATCCGCGAGGTCGCCGCCGAGTTCGATAACCCGGTGATGCTGTACTCGATCGGCAAGGATTCGGCCGTGATGCTGCATCTGGCGCGCAAGGCTTTCTTTCCGGGCAAGCTGCCGTTTCCGGTCATGCATGTCGATACCCGCTGGAAATTCCAGGAAATGTATCGCTTCCGCGACAAGATGGTCGAGGAAATGGGCCTGGACCTGATCACCCACATCAACCCCGATGGCGTGGCGCAGGGCATCAACCCATTCACCCACGGCAGTGCCAAGCACACCGATATCATGAAAACCGAGGGCCTCAAGCAGGCGCTGGACAAGCATGGTTTCGACGCGGCTTTCGGTGGCGCACGCCGCGACGAAGAGAAGTCTCGTGCCAAGGAGCGCGTGTATTCCTTCCGCGACAGCAAGCACCGCTGGGACCCGAAGAACCAGCGTCCCGAGCTGTGGAACGTGTACAACGGCAACGTCAACAAGGGCGAGTCGATCCGCGTGTTCCCGCTGTCGAACTGGACCGAGCTGGACATCTGGCAGTACATCTACCTTGAAGGCATCCCGATTGTGCCGCTGTACTTCGCGGCCGAGCGTGACGTGATCGAGAAGAACGGCACGCTGATCATGATCGACGACGATCGTATCCTCGAACACCTGACGGACGAGGAAAAGGCGCGCATCGTCAAGAAGAAGGTGCGTTTCCGCACGCTCGGCTGCTACCCGTTGACCGGTGCCGTCGAGTCCGAAGCCACCAGCCTGACTGACATCATTCAGGAAATGCTGCTGACGCGAACTTCCGAACGCCAGGGCCGGGTCATCGACCACGATGGCGCAGGCTCGATGGAAGAAAAGAAACGTCAGGGTTATTTCTAAGGGGGGTGTCACATGTCGCATCAATCTGATTTGATCAGCGAGGACATCCTCGCTTATCTGGGCCAGCACGAACGCAAGGAAATGCTGCGCTTTCTTACCTGTGGCAACGTCGACGACGGCAAGAGCACGTTGATCGGACGCCTGCTGCACGATTCCAAGATGATCTACGAAGACCATCTGGAAGCCATTACCCGTGACTCCAAGAAGTCCGGCACGACAGGCGACGACGTCGACCTGGCATTGCTGGTGGACGGTCTGCAGGCCGAGCGCGAGCAGGGCATCACCATCGATGTCGCTTACCGCTACTTCTCCACGGCCAAGCGCAAATTCATCATTGCCGATACCCCGGGCCACGAGCAGTACACCCGCAACATGGCCACCGGTGCATCGACCTGCGATTTGGCGATCATTCTGGTGGACGCGCGTTACGGCGTGCAGACCCAGACCCGTCGCCACAGCTACATCGCGTCCCTGCTGGGCATCAAACACATCGTGGTCGCCATCAACAAGATGGACCTCAACGGCTTCGATGAGAGCGTGTTCGAGTCGATCAAGGCCGATTACCTGAAGTTTGCCGAAGGCATTGCCTTCAAGCCGACCACCATGGCTTTCGTGCCGATGTCGGCGCTCAAGGGCGACAACGTGGTCAACCGCAGCGAGCGTTCGCCGTGGTACACCGGCCAGTCGCTGATGGAAATTCTGGAAACGGTCGAAATCGCCAGTGACCGCAACTACACCGACCTGCGTTTCCCGGTGCAGTACGTCAACCGTCCGAATCTCAACTTCCGTGGCTTTGCCGGTACGCTGGCGAGCGGCATCGTGCACAAGGGCGATGAAATCGTCGTGCTGCCGTCGGGCAAGAGCAGTCGCGTGAAGTCCATCGTCACCTTCGAAGGTGAGCTGGAGCAGGCCGGTCCCGGTCAGGCCGTGACGTTGACCATGGAAGACGAGATCGACATCTCCCGTGGCGACCTGTTGGTGCATGCCGACAACGTCCCGCAGGTCAGCGACGCGTTCGACGCCATGCTGGTCTGGATGGCTGAAGAGCCGATGCTGCCGGGCAAGAAATACGACATCAAACGCGCCACCAGCTACGTGCCGGGTTCGATTGCCAGCATCACTCATCGCGTTGACGTGAACACGCTGGTTGAAGGCCCTGCCAGTTCGCTGCAGTTGAACGAGATCGGCCGCGTCAAGATCAGCCTCGACGCGCCTATCGCGCTGGACGGCTACGACAGCAACCGCACCACCGGTGCGTTCATCGTCATCGACCGTTTGACCAACGGCACGGTAGCGGCGGGCATGATCATCGCCAAGCCGGTCAGTGCCGGTGGCTCGACGCATCATGGTGAGTCGGCGCACGTGACCACCCAGGAACGCGCACAACGCTTTGGTCAGCAGCCAGCCACCGTACTGTTCAGCGGCCTGTCGGGCGCGGGTAAAAGCACGCTGGCCTACGCAGTCGAGCGCAAGCTGTTCGACATGGGCCGCGCAGTTTTCGTGCTGGATGGCCAGAACCTGCGTCACGACCTGAACAAAGGTCTGCCGCAGAACCGTGCCGGCCGTACCGAAAACTGGAGCCGTGCCGCTCACGTGGCGCGTCAGTTCAACGAAGCCGGTCTGTTGACCCTGGCCGCGTTCGTGGCGCCGGATGCCGAAGGCCGTGAACGCGTGAAAGCGCTGATCGGCAAGGATCGCCTCGTGACGGTCTACGTCCAGGCATCGCCTGCCATCTGCCGTGAGCGTGACCCTCAGGGCCTGTACGCTGCCGATGGCGATAACATCCCGGGCGAATCCTTCCCGTACGACGTGCCGCTGGATGCCGATCTGGTGATCGACACCCAGACGCTGACAGTGGATGAAGGCGTGAAGCGGGTGCTGGACGTGTTGCGCAGCCGCGGCGCGATCTGAGTCTCAGCCTGTTACAGAAAACCCGCCGATGATGGCGGGTTTTTTGTTTGGGCACTTGATTAGGGGAGGGCCGGCGCCGCTCAGAAATAGATCAAAATCGTTTTGAAAGATTTGCTGGTATGCGTCCTGAGGGCTGAAATCAAAGGTTGATCGGGCAGCCTGAGCGATGCGGGTCCATCGTGCACTGATGCTCCATATCCATGTTGCTGTCTTTGATCAAGTAACAATTTTTGACGCAGTCGCTCGCTACGCAACCAGTCAAAACACAGCTCAAAAACAATAGGATGCTTTTCATTGGGATCTCTTTGTTCAATTGGCGTATGTGGCTAGCGCCGAAATGACATGGGAGAGCTTTGAGTCGTTCGGGCTTTATGTGTCTGAATAGTGTCATGAGAAGTTATCTGTCTTAAACGGTTATGTATAGATATGCACCGCATGCCAAGGTGCGGGAGGTGATTATCTGTCTACTCATTAATCAGTTTTAAAGGTGTGTCAATGAGTATTCAGTACGGTCCTTTTAATTCCAGCGGCTCTCCTGTATTGCCTCCCAATCAGCAAATGGTCGTCGGACAATTTCTTCAGTCACCCAATGGACGGTTTCGTTTGGAATTACAGGGTGATGGTAATCTTGTTATCAAGGACCAAGGGAACGCGGTGTGGGTTGCTGATGGAAATCAACTTTACAGCGTGACACTTTCACGCAAGCAGCGAGGCGCGCCCTGGTTTGTCGTCAGCAATGGCGGCTTTCTCTATGATCCGTCGAGATCAAGGTTGTGGATAGCTGAAAGTACCCACTCCAAGGATAAATCGGTTTGGTATCACAGCCATATGTCCATGCAGAATGATGGGAACCTGGTTATTTACGACCAGAGAACCGGGGATCTTTTGTGGGCTCGCTTTGGTTTTGTGCCGGGCAGGTTTCCTCCGAAGAAAAAAGAAAGAGTCTGGTTTAATCGTGAGTCGATAGAGCTTTGGACATTTTAAAGTTTGATGTTCAACGCCGTACCGGACAGTCAGGCCTATAGGGATCCATCTCGCATTTGTAGAGTAGCTCCGGATCTTTTCTGCCAAGAATGTAACATTTTTGCGTGCAGTCGCCCGGGACGCAGCCTGCCAGTAATAGACATGTTGCCAGTACTCTAATGATTTTCATGCGCCCTCCCGTTTTCTGGAGAGCGTAGGGGTAAGTGCGAGAATAATATAGTTGCCAGCTTCTTTGAAAGTTGTAGGACTTTTCCTTGGCGGCGATTGCCTGCCATAACCAAAAAAAAGCCCGCCATTTGCGATAAATGGCGGGCTTCTGGTAGTGCCGTCCGAAAACCTACTTCTTCAAACCGTAATGCTCGTCCAGCATGCCCGGGGTGTCAGGCGATTTTGGCGCGTAATCCTTCGGGGCTTCGGTGTCGCGTGGCGGTGTCAGGCGGTCGCGGGGAGCCTGGTTGGCCTCCGGGTGCAGAG
Source organism: Pseudomonas sp. AC016 (assembly GCF_979253365.1). NCBI lineage: Bacteria > Pseudomonadati > Pseudomonadota > Gammaproteobacteria > Pseudomonadales > Pseudomonadaceae > Pseudomonas > Pseudomonas sp. AC016. Next base: position 2,120,399 of record NZ_CEEDCC010000001.1, on the reverse strand, counting down.
CGGCCAGCAAACGTTGGCGGGTCAGTTCATCAAGGGCCAGACGGTTGGCGCCCTCGGCGAGATGCTCCTGTACGTCGTGGTAGCTTTGCGAAAGCTTCTGGACCAGGTTAGCCGTACTGTTGAAGTGAGTGACCACCTCGTTCTGATAGGTATCGAAACGCTCCTGAATGTCATCCAGCTGGCGCTGGGTGCTGTTCGGAACGGTATTGGGCAGCAGACGTGCGACCAGGAAACCAATGACGACACCGGCAACCAGGGCGAGAGTCGGCAGCAACCAGACTAAGAGCGAGTGTTCCACGAGTCCTTCCTCTATAAACGGCTTTGCTTTACGTTAACGGCTCGAACCTGCGCTGTATACCCGCGACGTGTCGTTGATATGCAAGCCACAGACAATCAGCTAGACGAGTTGACCCATTTCGAGGTCACGGAGTTCTTTTTGCTCATGCGCGAAACCCCACTATTCATCGATGGCCCCGAGGGCCAGATCGAAGCACTGTATCAGGACGTACCCGATGCCAGAGGCGTCGCACTGATCTGCCATCCTAACCCGATCCAGGGTGGAACGATGCTCAATAAAGTCGTCTCCACGTTACAGCGCACTGCGCGGGACGAAGGCCTGATCACCCTGCGCTTCAATTATCGCGGCGTCGGCGCCAGTGCCGGAACGTCGGTGGCAGGGCCTGGCGAGATCGATGACGCACAGGCTGCCGCCAAATGGCTGCGTGAAAAACACCCGGATCTTCCAATGACCCTGTTCGGTTTTTCCTTCGGCGGTTACGTCGCGGCGAATCTGGGCGGCCGGCTCGAAGCACGAGGCGAAAAACTCAAGCACCTGTTTCTGGTCGCCGCCGCCGCTTCTCGCCTGCAGGACCACAGTGTGCTGCCGCAGAACTGCCCGTTGACGGTGATTCAGCCCGAAACCGACGAAGTCATCGACCCGGAAACGGTCTACGCCTGGTCGGCTGCGCTGCAGCGTCCCCATGAGCTGCTGAAAGTGGCAGAATGCGGACACTTTTTTCACGGCAAGCTGACCGATCTCAAAGAATTGATCCTGCCGCGTCTCTCCAATTGATTGCAGCCCATAGATAAGCGACCTGCCATGACCACTCGTATCCTGACCGGTATCACGACCACCGGCACACCCCATCTGGGTAACTACGCGGGCGCGATTCGCCCGGCCATCGTCGCCAGCCGTCAGAGCGGCTTCGACTCGTTCTATTTTCTGGCCGATTACCACGCGCTGATCAAATGCGATGACCCGCTGCGCATTCAGCGCTCGCGTCTGGAAATCGCCGCGACCTGGCTGGCTGCGGGGCTTGATGTTGATCGGGTGACTTTCTACCGTCAGTCCGACATCCCGGAAATTCCTGAGCTGACCTGGCTGCTGACCTGCGTGGCCGCCAAGGGCCTGCTCAACCGTGCGCATGCCTACAAGGCGTCGGTGGACAAGAACGTCGAAGGTGGCGAAGACCCGGATTCCGGCATCACCATGGGCCTGTACAGCTATCCGGTGCTGATGGCGGCAGACATCCTGATGTTCAACGCACATCAGGTTCCGGTGGGGCGCGATCAGATTCAGCACGTCGAAATGGCGCGTGATATCGGCCAGCGCTTCAACCACCTGTTCGGCAAGGGCAAGGAATTCTTTGTCATGCCCGAAGCGCTGATCGAGGAGAGTGTCGCGACGCTGCCGGGTCTGGACGGCCGCAAGATGTCCAAGAGCTACGACAACACCATCCCATTGTTCAGCAGCGCCAAAGAGATGAAGGATGCGATTTCGCGCATCGTCACTGATTCGCGTGCGCCGGGCGAAGCGAAGGATCCGGACAATTCCCACCTGTTCACGCTGTATCAGGCCTTCTCCACGCCCGAGGAATGCGCAGCGTTCCGTACCGAGTTGCTGGAAGGGCTTGGCTGGGGTGAGGCGAAAAATCGTCTGTTCACGTTGCTGGACGCCGAGTTGGCCGAGAAGCGTGAAAAGTATCTCGGTCTGATCGAGCGTCCAGCCGATCTTGAAGACATTCTGCTGGCGGGTGCCGAGAAGGCCCGTCGTGTCGCCACGCCGTTCCTCGGCGAGCTGCGCGAGGCGGTCGGCCTGCGCTCGTTCCGTACCGTGGTGCAGGGTGCCGATACTGGCAAGAAGAAAGCTGCCAAGGGTGCGCGTTTCGTCAGTTTCCGTGAAGACGATGGCAGCTTCCGTTTCCGTCTGCTGGCGGCCGATGGCGAACAGTTGCTGTTGTCGCGCAATTTTGCCGACGGCAAGGCTGCGGGTGCAGTGAGCAAACATTTGCAGCAGGGCGGCGAGCTCGATCTGCGTACTGAAGCTGATCGTTTCACCCTCTGGCTGGATGACGCCTGTGTGGCAGACAGTCCGGTGTTTGCCGATGCTGCCGCACGCGACAGCGCCATCCAGACCCTCAAGTTGGCACTCACTCCTCAACAGGACTGATTGCCATTCCCCGGGGTCGTCGTTACAGTGACGGCCCGTTTTTGTTGCCTTGCTAACGAATATGACGCCCCTAGAACGATATCAAGCTGATCTCAAGCGCCCGGACTTTTTCCATGATGCCGCGCAGGAGAATGCTGTGCGTCATTTGCAGCGCCTGTACGACGACCTGATCGCCTCCCATGACAGCAAGCCCGGCCTGTTCGGCAAGCTGTTCGGCAAGAAAGAACCGACTCTGGTCAAAGGCCTTTATTTCTGGGGTGGAGTAGGGCGCGGCAAAACCTATCTGGTCGATACCTTCTTCGACGCATTGCCGTTCAAGGAGAAGGTCCGTACTCACTTCCACCGCTTCATGAAGCGCGTGCACGAAGAGATGAAGACCCTCAAGGGCGAGAAAAACCCGCTGACGATCATCGCCAGGCGTTTTTCCGATGAAGCTCGCGTGATCTGCTTCGACGAGTTTTTCGTGTCCGATATCACTGACGCGATGATCCTCGGCACCCTGATGGAAGAGCTGTTCAAGAATGGTGTGACGCTGGTCGCGACGTCCAACATCGTGCCGGACGGCTTGTACAAGGATGGCCTGCAGCGTGCACGCTTCCTGCCAGCCATCGCGTTGATCAAGCAGAACACCGACATCGTCAACGTCGACAGCGGCGTCGATTATCGTCTGCGTCACCTTGAGCAGGCTGAACTGTTCCACTTCCCGCTCAATGAAGCGGCGCAGGACAGCATGCGCAAAAGCTTCAAGGCGCTGACGCCGGAATGCGCGGAAACGATCGAGAACGATGTGCTGGTGATCGAGAATCGCGAGATTCGCGCCCTGCGCACCTGTGATGACGTGGCCTGGTTCGATTTCCGCGAACTATGTGACGGCCCGCGCAGCCAGAACGATTACATCGAACTGGGCAAGATTTTCCACGCCGTGCTGCTCAGTGGTGTCGAGCAGATGGACGTCTCCAAGGACGACATCGCCCGTCGCTTCATCAACATGGTCGACGAATTCTATGATCGCAACGTCAAGCTGATCATCTCGGCGGAAGTCGAACTGAAGGACTTGTACACCGGCGGTCGACTGATGTTCGAATTCCAGCGCACGCTGAGCCGCCTGCTGGAAATGCAGTCCCACGAGTTTCTGTCGCGGGCGCACAAGCCTTGATGGTTTGAACGTCAGATACGGAAAGGCCTGCATTGCAGGCCTTTTTCGTTTTTGCGTCCCGCAGGTTCCAGCCGGTCAGGCGGCCTGCTGAAATTGCTGGCGATACTGATTCGGTGACAGTTCGGTGTGTTGACGGAACAGGCGCGCAAAGAAGCTGGCGTCGTCGTAACCGACCTCGTAGCTGATGGTCTTGATGCTTTTGCGCGAGCCTGACAACAGACCCTTGGCGGTTTCGATGCGCAGGCGTTGCAGGTAATGCAACGGCTTGTCACCGGTGGCAGTCTGGAAGCGGCGCATGAAGTTGCGAATGCTCATGCCGTGTTCCCTTGCCACATCTTCGAAGCGAAACTTGTCTGCGAAGTGTTCCTCGAGCCAGTGCTGGATCTGCAGAATGATCACGTCCTGATGCAGCTTCTGACCGCCGAAGCCGATTCTGCCAGGTGAGTAAGTGCGCCGGACTTCATAAAGAATGTCGCGGGCCACGGCCTGTGCGACGTTTGCACCGCAGAACCGCTCGATCAGATAGATGTACAGGTCGCAGGCAGACGTGGTGCCGCCCGCGCAATACAGGTTGTCGGCGTCGGTCAGGTGTTTCTCCTGATTGAGCAGCACGTTCGGATAGCGCTCGGCGAACTGGTTGAAGAAGCGCCAGTAGGTGGTCGCTTCCTTGCCGTCGAGCAGCCCGGCCTCGGCGAGCCAGAACACACCGGTGGCTTCCGCACACAGAACTGCTCCTCGGGTATGCTGCTCGCGCAACCAGGGCAGAACCTGAGGGTAACGCTGGCAGAGCGCGTCGAAATCGTCCCAGAAGGCCGGGATCACGATGATGTCGCTCTGGCACAGGTCGCCGTCTACCGGCAGCGTGACATCGCTGAAGCTGCCGACGGGCTGACCGTCCGGGCTGACAAGGCGTATTTCGAAAGCGGGGACCAGGCCGTGACCCAGTTGTCTGCTGTACCTGAGGCTGGCCAGGTGGAAAAAGTCCTTGGCCTGCATCAGGGTCGAGGCGAACACCTTGTCGGTGGCCAGAATGCTGACGCGCCGCAGAGGCGTTGAGTGTTGGGTTGGCATAGTCTTTATTCTTATATGGGTAAATGGTCAATCAACGGCTGGATCGTCTTATTTTTTCTCGGGCGTGTCCAGTCAGGTCGCAGGCAACCCGAGGTGTGCGGACCTTCCGAAGGCTGAATGGCAGGCGGCAAATATCCTCCATCACGGCGGTCCTGAGCAATAAACAGAACGTGAACGAAAAACCGGTTGAGGTTATTTTTTCAGCCTGTATAATCCGCCAGCTCTTTGCAGTGGAAGTGATGCGCCGTCTGCCGAAGAATCTTGCCGTAGAACGGACGCGCTGACCCGAGCCCCCGATAGCGTCTGTTTCCGGCTGCCTTTGACTTGTCAAAGTACGCACTATTCAGTAAGATCCGCCGTCTCATTTTCAGGGCGGCCCCTGAGGCTATAAAGAATGAAAACTTTTACTGCTAAACCGGAAACAGTTAAGCGCGACTGGTTCGTCGTCGACGCTGCTGGTCAGACCCTGGGTCGTCTGGCCACCGAAATCGCGAGCCGTCTGCGTGGCAAGCACAAACCGGAATACACTCCGCACGTTGATACCGGCGACTACATCGTCGTGATCAATGCCGAGCAGATCCGCGTTACCGGTGCCAAGACTACCGACAAGATCTACTACTCACACTCCGGTTTTCCGGGCGGGATCAAGTCGATCAACTTCGAAAAGCTGATCGACAAAGCTCCTGAGCGCGTGATCGAGACCGCGGTCAAAGGCATGCTGCCTAAGAACCCGCTGGGTCGCGACATGTATCGTAAGCTGAAAGTCTATGCGGGCGCTGTACACCCTCATACTGCTCAGCAGCCCCAAGAACTGAAGTTTTAACGGAATAGTTCATTATGTCGGCGACTCAAAATTACGGCACTGGCCGTCGCAAGACCGCAACCGCACGCGTTTTCCTGCGTCCGGGTACTGGTAACATTTCGATCAACAACCGCACTCTGGAATCGTTCTTCGGTCGCGAAACTGCCCGCATGGTAGTTCGTCAGCCGCTGGAGCTGACCGAGACCGTTGAAAAGTTCGACATCTACGTCACTGTTATCGGTGGCGGTGTAAGTGGTCAGGCTGGCGCAATCCGCCACGGTATCACTCGCGCTCTGATGCAGTACGACGAAACCCTGCGTGGCGCGCTGCGTAAAGCAGGCTTCGTGACTCGCGATGCTCGTGAAGTTGAACGTAAGAAAGTCGGTCTGCGTAAAGCGCGTAAGCGTCCGCAGTACTCGAAGCGTTAATTCGTTCTTCGTTCAAAAAGAACGCCCACCTCGTTTATCGAGTTGGGCGTTTTTTTATGGGTCGGTTTTGAGCTGTTCGATTTTGCGCAGGCGAGGACCGGGCTGTAACGTCTGACTTACAGCCTGCCGTGCTTTTGAGGCGGTCGTCTGCCGAAGGGTGTTTTTACCCTCCGGCAGCGTTTATAACAGCTAAATTGTTATCAGACAGACGCCTGCGTTCGACAGGCCGGATCGCTGATGGGAGAAGGTTGAATGAGCAATGACGGCGTGAATACGGGCCGGCGTCGCTTTCTCGTAGCTGCCACGTCCGTGGTGGGTGCCGCCGGAGCTGTGGGCGCTGCGATTCCGTTCGTGGGCTCATGGTCTCCGGGCGCCAGGGCTCGTGCGGCAGGGGCGCCGGTCAAGGTCAACATCAGCAAGATAGAGCCGGGCCAGCAGATGGTCGCTGAATGGCGTGGTCAACCTGTGTTCATCCTGCGGCGCGGCCCCGAGATACTGGACAACCTTGGCAAGCTGACCGGGCAGTTGTCCGACCCCGAATCCAGAGCGTCAGTCCAGCCAGGCTATGTCGATCCGGCGCTGCGCTCGATCAGGCCGGATATCGTGTTGCTGGTCGGCATCTGCACGCACCTGGGATGCTCTCCGACCTTCCGTCCTGAAGTCGCCCCTGCCGACCTGGGCAAGGACTGGGTGGGCGGCTATTTCTGTCCATGTCACGGCTCTCACTACGACCTGGCCGGACGGGTATACAAGTCTCAACCCGCGCCTCTGAATCTGCCAGTTCCTCCGTATTCCTACGAGTCGGACACGGTCATCGTCATTGGCGTCGATCAGGAGGGCGTGTAATGGGCAGGCTGGTGGACTGGATCGATGCGCGCTTCCCCGCCACGCGGATGTGGGAAGACCATCTCAGCAAATACTACGTACCGCGCAACTTCAATTTTCTGTACTTCTTCGGCTCGCTGGCATTGCTGGTGCTGGTCAATCAGATACTGACCGGTATCTGGCTGACGATGAGTTACACACCCGCGGCGGAGGGTGCGTTTGCCTCGATCGAATACATCATGCGTGACGTGGAGTACGGCGCCATTTTGCGGCTGCTGCACTCCACGGGCGCTTCGGCGTTTTTCATCGTCGTGTACATGCACATGTTTCGCGGCCTGCTTTATGGGTCTTATCAGAGGCCGCGAGAGCTGGTATGGATTTTCGGCATGCTGATCTACCTGAGTCTGATGGCGGAGGCCTTCATGGGGTATCTGCTGCCCTGGGGGCAGATGTCCTACTGGGGCGCGCAGGTGATCATTTCGCTGTTTGGTGCAATTCCGGTGATAGGTGAAGACCTGACCCAGTGGATTCGGGGCGACTATCTGGTGTCAGGCATCACCCTGAACCGTTTCTTCGCGCTGCATGTCGTGGCGCTGCCCATCGTGATCCTGGGGCTGGTCGTTTTGCACATCCTTGCGCTGCATGAGGTGGGCTCCAATAACCCGGACGGCATCGACATCAAGAAGCACAAGGATGAACACGGCAAGCCTCTGGATGGCATCGCCTTTCATCCGTATTTCACCCTGAAGGATCTGGTGGGAGTGGTGGTGTTTCTGTTCGTTTTTTGTACAGTGGTATTCTTCTTTCCGGAAATGGGTGGCTATTTTCTGGAGAAGCCCAATTTCGAGCCAGCCAACGCGTTCAAGACCCCGGAGCACATCGCGCCCGTGTGGTACTTCACGCCGTTCTACGCCATCCTGCGCGCCGTGCCAGACAAGCTGATAGGTGTCATGGCCATGGGGTCGGCCATTGCGGTGCTGTTCGTGCTGCCGTGGCTCGATCGCAGTCCGGTCAGGTCCATGCGTTACAAGGGCTGGATCAGCCGCCTGGCGCTCGTCCTGTTCTGCGTGTCATTCGTGACGCTCGGCTACCTGGGGGTTCAGCCGCCGACGCCGGAGGGTACGGTCGTGGCGCGCATATGCGCCTGCCTGTACTTTGGCTACTTCCTGTTGATGCCGTTCTACACCCGGCTGGAACGCACGCGGCCGGTTCCGGAGAGGGTAACGGGGCCATGAGAAAATTTCTGGCTGTGTTGATCCTTGCGGCGTTGCCAGCGCTCGTGTTCGCGGCGGAAAGTGGGGCACCGCTTGAGCATATCGATATCGATGTGTCCGACAAGGCGGCCCTGCAGGACGGGGCGCGTACCTTCGTCAATTACTGCATGGGCTGCCATGGCGCCAAATACCAGCGGTATGAGCGTGTGGCCGACGATCTGGGTATTCCTCATGAGGTGATGCTGGAAAAACTGGTATTCACCGGAGCCAAAATCGGCGATCACATGCAGACCGGTATGCAGCCGGCAGATGCCAAGACCTGGTTCGGCACGGCGCCGCCTGACCTGACCCTGGTGGCGCGTGTGCGAGGTACCGATTGGCTTTATGGCTACATGCGTTCGTTCTATGAGGATCCGGCGCGGCCCTGGGGCGTCAACAATAAGGTTTTCCCTGATGTGGGAATGCCGAATGTGCTGGTGGGGCTACAGGGGCGACAGGTGATCGGCTGCAAGCAAGTGCAAATCGAGGAGGATGGCAAAAAACGATATGACCCGTTGAGTGGTGCACCTCTGACTCATGAGGCGTGTGATCAACTGACCATCGTACCGGGCTCGGGAAGTCTGACGCCTGCGCAGTTCGATGAAAAAATCAGGAACCTGGTGACCTTTCTCGATTACTCGGCCAACCCCGTCAAATTGCGACATCAGCGTATCGGCACGTATGTGCTGCTGTACCTGGCCTTTCTACTGGTCTTCGTTTACCTGCTCAAACGCGAATACTGGAAGGATGTTCATTGAGCGGGTGTCACGCCAGCCTTACATAAATGCGTCATCGCGGTCGCAATGTGAATCAAATACGCGGTGAACAGCATAGCGGGGCAAGATTACAGAATTTAGCGGGCATAAATGAGCTATCGTGTCGCCCGCAGTGAGCACCTGCCCTGTCGCGCTCTTTATAAAAGGCTTTCTGTGGGCAGGTTTTCAATCTGTCCGATAAATTTCAACAAGCGAGGAGGATCGCCATGGGCGTGACCAACCGGTTGGCCTGTTACTCCGACCCCGCCGACCACTATTCACATCGTGTGCGCATTGTGCTCGCCGAGAAAAGTGTCAGCGCTGAAATCATTGATGTTGTGGCCGGGCGTCATCCGCCACAGCTGATTGAAGTGAACCCCTACGGCAGTGTGCCAACCCTGGTCGATCGCGACCTGGCGTTGTACGAGTCTACGGTGGTAATGGAATACCTGGATGAGCGCTATCCGCATCCTCCGCTGTTACCGGTCTATCCGGTGGCGCGTGCCAACAGTCGTCTGCTGATCCATCGCATCCAGCGTGACTGGTGCGGGCTGGTGGATCTGATTCTTGATCCGCGCAGCAAGGAGCCGGCACGTGTGCAGGCGCGCAAGGAATTGCGTGAGAGCCTGACCGGGGTTTCCCCGTTGTTCGCGGAAAAGGCTTTTTTCCTGAGTGACGAGCAAAGTCTTGTCGATTGCTGTCTACTGCCCATACTCTGGCGTCTGCCGATTCTGGGTATCGAATTGCCGCGGCCTGCCAAGCCGCTGCTTGATTACATGGAGCGCCAATTTGCGCGTGAGGCTTTTCAGGCAAGTCTGTCTGCCGCCGAACGTGAAATGCGCTAAGGCTTAAGGAGCCGTTGATGAACTCCAGTCGCCCTTATCTGGTTCGCGCTCTTTATGAGTGGATCGTTGATAACGATTGCACCCCGCATATGCTGGTCAATGCGGAGTACCCGTCCGTGCAGGTCCCTCAAGGGTTTGCCAATGACGGACAGATTGTCCTGAATGTTTCGCCGAGTGCAGTGCGTCATCTGCACATGGATAACGAAGCAGTCAGTTTCGAAGGCCGCTTCGGCGGTGTGCCGCATACCCTTTACGTCCCTGTCGGTGCGATTCTGGGCATTTATGCCCGCGAGAATGGCCAGGGGATGGTTTTCGATCTGGAGCCTTCCCTTGAGGAGGATGAAGAGATCGAGCTGGACGACGGCGACGGCGACGACACGCCGCCAGACAGCGAGCCGCCTCGTCCTACGGGCAGGCCGAGCCTTAAAGTGGTGAAATAAAAAAAGGCGATCCGCAAGGATCGCCTTTTTCATGTCTGCCGTCTGGCTGTCAGTCGATGTACTCGAACAACTTGACGATTTTCTGCACGCCGGACACGCCCTGCACCAGATTGGTGGCGCGATTGGCTTCGTCCTGAGTCACCAGACCCAGCAGGAACACAATGCCGTTCTCGGTCACGACCTTGATGCGTGAGCCGGGGATGGATGCATCAGCGATCATCTGGCTTTTGACTTTGGTGGTCAGCCAGGCGTCGTTGTTGCGGGCCAGCAGCGAGGAGGGCGCCATGACCTGCAGTTCGTTGTTGACCTTCTTGACGCGCTGTACGGAGCTTGCAGCCTGTTCAGCAATGGCCTTGAGGTCTGCGCGTGGAACCTGGCCTGCCAGCAGCACGATACCGTTGAAGCTGGTAACGACGATGTGCGAGCCTTCGGCCAAGTCAGGGTTGGCCTTGGAGATGTTCACCGCCGCCTTGGTTTCGATCAGTGAGTCGTCGATCTTGCTGCCAAAAGTGCGTGTGCCTCGATCATCCTCGATCGGCTTGTCGCGACTTGCGGTAATAACCGAGCTGCATCCGGTCACGCTCAGGCACAGTGTCAGAACCAGTAGGCTAAGACGATTAGGGGTCATTCTTCACTCCCGAACAGTTGGCTGTCGATCAGATCGCATAAGCAATGGATCGCCAGCAGATGGACTTCTTGTATGCGTGCCGTAACGGTCGCCGGCACACGAATTTCCACATCTTCCGGCAGCAGCAGCGAAGCCATTCCGCCACCGTCGCGTCCCGTCAATGCTACGACAATCATTTCGCGATCATGTGCGGCCTGGATGGCCTGAATAATATTTGCAGAATTGCCGCTGGTGGAAATCGCCAGCAGCACATCGCCTGGCTGACCCAGTGCGCGGATCTGCTTGGAGAAGATCTCGTTGTAGCTGTAATCGTTGGCGATCGAGGTGATGGTCGAGCTGTCGGTCGTCAGTGCGATGGCCGGCAGGCTGGGGCGTTCACGCTCGAACCGATTGAGCAGTTCGGAAGAAAAATGCTGCGCATCACCTGCCGAACCACCATTGCCGCACGAAAGCATTTTGCCTTCGTTTAGCAGGGCATTGACCATGACCTGGCTGGCTTGCTCGATAAAGGGTGCAAGGACTTCCATCGCCTGTTGCTTGGTATCGATGCTGGCTTGAAACAGCCGGCGAATCCGGGATTGCATGTCCATCAATGTGACCTTAATTAGAGCGTACGGCGGCTGCCCGGCTTGCCGGTGTGCAGCCCGCAAAGCAATAGCGAAATCGGTAGTGGTAATGGCTTCTTGCCGGTCATGACTGCGCTGCGTGCCTGTCAGCTGTCGAAAGCGTTCTTGATCCAGTTCAAGGGGGCAGAGTCGCCTGCTGTTCCTTCAACCGCGACCACGTCGAAACGACAAGGGTAGCGGGCCCAGCCTGACTCTTGTTGCAGGAAGAGCTGTGCAGCGGTAACGAGCTTCGCCTGTTTGCGAAAATCGACACTTTCGACCGCGCCACCCCAGCTGGAATGGCGTCGGTAGCGAACTTCGACGAATACTACTGTATCGCCGTCGAGCATGACTAGATCAAGCTCGCCACGTTTGCATAACCAGTTTTGGGCAATCAGGCGTAAACCCTGCTGTTGCAAATACAGCAGGGCGTAGGCTTCGGCCTCGCGCCCTGCCTGTTGGCGGGTGTTGCCTGCAATCAAGGTGCGGTGTCCGGCAGGCGCTGAATCTTGCCGTCCACGAACTCTGCCCAAGGCAGTTGACGCTCGACCCGGCGGCCAGGGTTCATGCTCAGGCTGCCGGACAGGCCGTCGATGCGGCTGTCAGGCATGGTCTTGAGCTGGCCCAGGCGTGGAGCCAGGCGATAGGCGTCGATGCCCATCGCATACAGGCGACCCAGGCTGCCGGAAGCCTGTGGCCACTGGGCGGTCACTTGCTGGCGCAGAGGATCGTTGGCATCGAGCAGCCACGGTGTTTCGCAGAAACGGACACCGTTGAGGTCCATGTATTGGGCGTGATCGTTGCTGTTGGTGAACAGGTGCGAGGTGGCATAGACCGGAACGTCACCTGCGTACTGGAACACCATGGTCGGCTTGATCTGCTGGGCCTGTTGCGGCGTGGCAGCCAGGAACATGAAATCGATGTCCTGACGACGGCTCGGCTGTGCGGCTACATCAGTACCTACCGTGCTTTGCAGGCGCTGGGCACGGCCTTCGCTCTTGCGCAGCTGGAACAGATCGGCAACCTGCTGGGCCAGTTCGACCGGCTGATCAACGTGCTCGGCAGCGATCAGAGTGCCGCCCTTGGCTTGCCAGCTCTTGCGGAAAGCATCGAGTACGCGGTCGCCCCATTCGCCTTTCGGCACCATGGCAACCGCGCTGCGCTTGCCGTCTGCCCAGGCGCGACGTGCCACTTCACGGGCTTCGTCTTCTGCGGCCAGGCCGAACTGGAACAGCTGGGGAGGGCCTTCGTTGCCTGCATCGCTGTAATTGAGCGCAAGGGTGGTGATAGGCAGTTGCTCACGGCTGTTCAATTGCTTGACCAGATTCTTTTCCAGCGGGCCGACCACCAGTTGAACGCCGGCAGCCTGGGCCTGACGGTAGAACTCATCCATCGAGGTCAGGCGCGAACTGTCGAAGACCTGAATGGCTGGAGGGTTCTGACCTGCCTGCTGAGCCTGGTAGTGCGCGGCCATGAAGCCTTCACGCAGCGCTTTTGCAACGGAAGCCAGTTGACCATCCTGCGGCAGCAGCAAGGCGATCTTCGTCAGCGGTTCGCTGGTCAGGGCGCGCAGTTGGGCAAGTGTCGTTGGCAGTTGCAGGGCAGCAGGGTGCTGCGGGTTCTGGGCTTTCCAGGTGTCGATGGCGGCCTGCTGCTGTTCCAGCGTGCCTGCACCTTTCACCGAGCGCGCAAGGCTCAGCCAGCCACCCATATCGCCGGTCGCGTTGGCCTGAAGTTGTTCGGCGGGCAGCGAGGAAACCAGTTTCCAGATCGCATCGTTGTTGGCGGCCGCGTCGGCATCTTTCAGCAGCGGGCCTGCAAAAACGCGCTCGTTGGCAGCGGGCAGGATCTGACCATCAGCTTCCAGGGCGCGGGCCTTGACCATGTGGGTGCGCACCTGCTGCTCGACCGAGAGCTCGCCCAGGCGTTGCATGCTTGGGTGGTTCAGGGCGGTCAGGGCGGCCTTGGGCTGGTTACGGCCCATCGCCAGTTCAGCGGACAGCGTGCTGGCGAAGACCTGCAGGCCGGGCTTGAGTTGATCCATCTGCACCTGGGCAAGAATCTGCGCAGCACGACCCGCATCGTTCTGGCGGTTGGCCAGATCGGCAGCGCTCAGACGCAATGTGGCGGCCTGTTCAGGTGTTTTGGCAGCCGAGGCCTGATCGAGCAATTGCTCAATGCTGGCATCAGGAGTGCGAGGAAGCTCGCCAAGGCTGGACGAGGGCGAGCTGGCACAGGCTGCGAGAAGGGCAGCGAGGCAGAGGGCAGAGAACAGCCGCAGGCAGGCGATCATTGATGTGTTCCTGATACTCGAGCGAATTAACGGCGAATTGTACCCAAGCACTGGCCGGGGCGCGACTTCGAAGGTGTGATATTGATTGTGACGGGGCGTTCTACCCGACAATCCTGATCATTGCTCCAAGCATTTCTATGCGGCATTTAACAAAGATCATGCGTCCTTACTCCTTTTTTATAGGCTTCCCTGATGCGTAAACCGCTGATCAAGGTCGTTGCCTGTACAATGCGTCTTTTACGACACCCTGCCTGATAAACATGAGGTCTGCGCTTTGACTGTCCCGGTTGCTTCGAATTCCACCCCTGGTTCGCTTTATGTGGTGGCTACACCTATCGGCAATCTGGATGACATGAGCGTGCGGGCGCTGAAGGTTCTGCGTGAGGTTACGTTGATTGCGGCAGAGGATACGCGTCACTCGTCGCGTCTGATGCAACACTTCGGTATATCCACACCGCTGGCCGCATGCCATGAGCATAACGAGCGTGATGAGGGTAGCCGGTTTATCACCCGATTGCTGGCCGGGGATGATGTCGCGCTGATTTCGGACGCGGGCACGCCGTTGATTTCCGATCCTGGCTACCACCTTGTGCGTCAGGCGCGTGCTGCGGGTATTCCTGTCGTGCCGGTGCCGGGTGCCTGCGCCTTGATTGCCGCGCTGTCCGCAGCAGGGCTGCCGTCGGATCGCTTTATCTTCGAGGGGTTTCTGCCCGCCAAGGCGGTCGGACGCAAGGCCAGGCTCGAGCAGGTAAAAGAAGAGCCGCGTACGCTGATCTTTTATGAGGCACCGCATCGCATTCTGGAATGCCTGCAGGACATGGAGCAGGTGTTCGGTGCGGATCGTCCGGCCTTGCTGGCCCGTGAAATAACCAAAACTTTCGAAACCCTCAAAGGTCTGCCATTGGGTGAGCTGCGTGCTTTCGTCGAGGCGGACAGTAACCAGCAGCGTGGTGAGTGTGTGGTACTGGTCGCAGGCTGGACGCCGCCTGAAGACGAGGATGTGATCGGCGCCGAGGCACGCAGGATTCTGGATTTGCTGCTTGAGGAAATGCCGCTCAAGCGCGCTGCGGCGCTGGCTGCAGAGATCACCGGGGTGCGTAAGAATCTGCTCTATCAGGTTGCGCTGGACAAGCAGAAAGAGTGAGAAATGCCGGTTTTTCAATGGCTCACACAGGCCATGCAAGCTTTTAAAGCTTGTTCTCGATGGCGTGTGCCGCTAACCTTGTCGGCGGAGAGTCGATTGGACAGTCGCTGCCTTTTGTTGTTCCGCAACAAGGGGGGGAGGAAAGTCCGGGCTCCATAGGGCGGAGTGCCAGGTAACGCCTGGGAGGCGCGAGCCTACGGAAAGTGCCACAGAAAATAACCGCCTAAGCACTTCGGTGCCGGTAAGGGTGAAAAGGTGCGGTAAGAGCGCACCGCACGTCTGGCAACAGTTCGTGGCAAGGTAAACCCCACTCGGAGCAAGACCAAATAGGGTTCCTAGGCGTGGCCCGCGCTGGAACCGGGTAGGTTGCTAAAGGCGTCCAGTGATGGCCGTCGTAGAGGAATGACTGTCCTCGACAGAACCCGGCTTACAGATCGACTCTCCACCTTTTTCTCCCCTTCGTTTTTCAGCAGCAAAATCCCTTCGTAAGACCAAAAAAATCTTAAACCTCACAAATCACTTTAACTTCAAGCCCTAGCGGATTGAGTTGAGTGGGATTCGTCCGTCAGAACCTTCCGTAATTTAGCTAAAACCCTCCAATACCACTCCTAAATCTGCGAAATGTAAGGCTTTTCCTTGAGAGCGTGCCTTGACGGTGTGGCAGGCGCATTCCTATAGTGTGCGCAAGTGGCAGAAAGTGGCACGAAGTGGGTTTTTTGAGCGCAAAAAGCTAATATTTGGAGAATGCGCCTGTGTTCCGTGGTGCCAACGCGATCAATCTCGATGCCAAAGGCCGTCTCGCCATGCCGAGCCGGTATCGCGACGAGTTGGATTCGCGTAGTGCCGGCCAGTTGATCGTGACCATAGATGCCGTTGACCCCTGCTTGTGTCTTTATCCGCTGTCCGAGTGGGAACTGATTGAAGCCAAACTTCGTGAGCTCGCGACGTTTCGTGAAGAAAACCGCCGTTTGCAACGGCTTTTGATTGGTAATGCAGTCGATCTGGAGCTGGATGGCAGCGGACGCTTTCTGGTTCCTCCGCGTCTTCGCGAATATGCCAGGTTGGATAAGCGCGTAATGCTCGTGGGGCAACTCAACAAGTTTCAATTGTGGGACGAGGACGCCTGGAACGCACTTGCTGATGCGGACCTTGCTGCCATTCAACAACCTGGCGCGATGCCTGATGAATTACGTGACCTGATCCTGTGACTATGAATAGCGGCTTTACCCACATCACCGTACTGCTCGAAGAAGCCGTGGAGGCTCTCGCGTTGCGCGCGGATGGCTGCTATATGGACGGAACGTTCGGTCGTGGCGGGCACAGTCGACTTATTCTCAGCTACCTCGGCCCTGATGGCCGGCTGCTCGGGTTTGACAAGGACCCTCAAGCGATTGCCACGGGGCAAACGCTAGCGGCCGAAGACGGCCGCTTTGTCATTGTGCAGCGCAGCTTTGCCGAATTGGGATCCGAAGCTCAGGAGCGGGGTCTTGCGGGCAAAGTGAGTGGCATCCTGCTGGACCTGGGTGTGTCCTCTCCACAACTTGACGACCCTGAACGCGGCTTCAGTTTCATGAACGACGGCCCGCTGGACATGCGTATGGATCCGACGCGTGGTGTCAGTGCGGCCGAGTTCATCGCCACGGCACCTGCCGAAGAAATCGCCCGGGTCTTCAAGGAATACGGTGAAGAGCGCTTCGCCAAACGTATGGCCAACGCCGTCGTACAACGCCGCGAAGTCCAACCTTTCGAACGCACTGCCGATCTCGCAGAAGTCCTCAAGGTCGCCAACCCTGCCTGGGAAAAAGGCAAGAATCCTGCGACGCGCGCCTTTCAGGGGCTGCGTATCCACGTCAACAACGAACTGGGCGATCTTGAAGCGGGCCTCGAAGCTGCCCTGGGCGCGCTGGAAATCGGCGGCCGTCTGGTGGTCATCAGCTTTCACTCGCTGGAAGACCGCATCGTCAAACTGTTCATGCGTAAGCTCGCCAAGGGCGAAGCCGATAACATGCCGCGCAACCTGCCGATCCAGTACAAGGCGTTCGAGCCGAAGATCCGCATTCACGGCAAGGCTCAATTTGCATCGGACACCGAAACCAAAGCCAATCCACGCTCGCGCAGTGCTGTCATGCGCGTAGCGGAGAAGCTCAGGTGAGCCGTCTTTTCCTGAAACCCTTGCCCGGTGGCAGCTTCATTATGCTGCTGCTGTTCATCGCCGTCCTCGTTTCGGCGATTGGCGTTTCCTATAGCGCGCATTTGAACCGTCAATTGCTCAACTCGCTGTATTCGGAAATGAGCGTGCGCGACAAGGCGCAGGCCGAGTGGGGCCGCCTCATCCTTGAGCAGAGCACCTGGACAGCCCACAGCCGTATCGAGCAGTTGGCGACCGAACAATTGAAAATGCGCATTCCCAATGCTGCCGAAGTACGGATGGTGGCGCCATGATGAAGCTTGACGGCGCACTTTACCCGTGGCGTTTTCGGGTTGTCGTGGGATTACTGGTCAGCCTGGTGCTCGCCATCTGCTGGCGCATCGTCGATCTGCAGGTCATCGACCATACGTTCCTGAAGGAACAGGGCGATGCGCGCAGCCTTCGTCACATCCCCATTCCGGCTCACCGTGGTCTGATCACTGACCGTAACGGCGAGCCTCTGGCTGTCAGCACACCCGTCACTACGCTGTGGGCCAACCCGCGCGAAATGCAGCAAGACAAGTCCAAGTGGCCGATGCTTGCTGCTGCCATGGGGCAGGACCTCAAGGCACTGACCGAGCGCCTCGACGCGCAGGCTACCAAGGAGTTCATTTATCTGGTCCGCGGCCTGACACCTGAACAGGGTCAGTCGGTACTTGATCTCAAAGTCCCCGGTGTCTATGGCATCGAGGAATTTCGTCGTTTCTACCCCGCAGGCGATGTGACCGCCCACATGGTCGGCTTTACCGACCTGGACGATCATGGCCGCGAAGGGGTCGAACTGGCTTATGACGACTGGCTTGCCGGAGTGCCCGGCAAGCGGCAGGTCATCAAGGACCGGCGAGGCCGACTGATCAAGGACGTACAGGTGACCAAGAACGCCAAGGCCGGCAAGACCTTGGCTTTGTCTATTGACCTGCGTCTGCAATATCTGGCGACCCGTGAACTGCGCAATGCCATCGTCGAAAACGAGGCCAAGGCGGGCAGTCTGGTGATCATGGACGTCAAGACCGGCGAAGTGCTGGCGATGGTCAACCAGCCGACCTACAACCCGAACAACCGCCGCACCATGGTGCCGGCCGCCATGCGCAACCGGGCGATCATCGACGTGTTCGAGCCGGGTTCGACCATGAAGCCGATCTCGATGACCGCCGCGCTGGACAGCGGTCGCTGGAAACCGACCGATAAGGTCGAGGTGTATCCGGGCACGCTGCAGATCGGTAAATACACCATCCGCGACGTGACCAAGACGGAAGGCCCGGTGCTTGACCTCACCGGCATCCTGATCAACTCCAGTAACGTCGGCATGAGCAAGGTCGCGTTCGATGTGGGCGGCGAATCGATTTTCCGTGCGATGCAGCGCGTCGGCTTCGGTCAGTACACCGGCCTGGGTTTCCCGGGCGAACGTGTAGGGAACCTGCCGAACTATCGCGAATGGCGCAAGGCTGAAACCGCCACGCTGTCCTACGGCTACGGCCTGTCGGTCACCGCGTTGCAGCTGGTGCACGCCTATGGCGCTCTGGCCAACAACGGCCGCATCGTGCCGTTGACCATTCTGAAAAGTGACGCAGCGCCGACAGCGGTTCAGGCGATTCCGGAAGCGACCGCCAAGACGGTGCAAGGCATGTTGCAACAAGTGATCGAAGACTCGCGTGGTGTGTATCGCGCCCGTGTGCCGTCCTATCACGTCGGCGGCAAGAGCGGCACGGCGCGCAAGACGTCCATCGGCACCAAGGGTTACGCCGAGAATTCCTACCGTTCGCTGTTCGCCGGATTCGGTCCGATGAGCAACCCTCGCTACGCCATCGTTGTGGTGATCGACGAGCCGAGCAAGGGCGGTTACTACGGCGGCCTGGTTTCAGCCCCGGTATTCAGCAAGGTCATGTCCGGCACGTTGCGTTTGATGAACGTTTCTCCCGACAACCTCGCACCTGAGCAGGTCAACACTGCCCCGGCAGTCGTCAAAGGAGGGCGTGGTTGATGGCTTTTAATCTGAGCAAGCTTTTCGCTCACACCGACCGCGATGCATTGATTCGCGAGTTGACGCTGGACAGCCGCAACGTGCGTCCGGGCGATCTGTTTCTGGCAATCCCCGGCCTCAAGGTTGATGGCCGCGCGCACATCGCCGACGCGCTCAAGCGTGGCGCAGCCGCCGTTGCGTATGAAGCCGAAGGCTCCACCGTGCTGCCAATCACCGACGTGCCATTGATTCCGGTCAAGGGCCTGGCGGCGCAGCTGTCTGCCATCGCAGGACGTTTCTATGGCGATTCGAGCCGCAGCCTGAATCTGGTCGGTGTAACCGGCACCAACGGCAAGACCAGCGTTACCCAGCTGGTTGCCCAGGCGCTCGATCTGCTGGGTCAGCATTGCGGCATCGTCGGCACGCTGGGCACTGGCTTCTATGGCGCGCTGCAAAGCGGACGTCATACCACGCCAGACCCGATTGCCGTTCAGGCCACACTTACTGACCTGAGAAAGGCCGGTGCTCGCGCTGTTGCGATGGAAGTGTCGTCCCATGGTCTCGATCAGGGTCGTGCGACTGCGCTGGCCTTCGATGTGGCGGTGCTGACCAACCTGTCCCGTGACCACCTTGACTACCACGGCACCATGGAAGCTTATGGCGCGGCCAAGGCGAAGCTGTTTGCCTGGCCTGATCTGAGTTGCCGGGTCATCAATCTGGATGACGAATTCGGTCGCTCGCTGGCGGCAGAAAAGCAGGAGTCACGGCTGATTACCTACAGCCTGCTGGACAGCTCGGCTTATCTGTATTGCCGCGACGCGAAGTTCGACGACGATGGTGTGCGCGCCACACTGGTGACCCCGCAAGGTCAGCATTTCCTGCGCAGCAGCCTGTTGGGTCGCTTCAATCTGAGCAATGTTCTGGCTGCGGTTGGCGCCTTGCTCGGTCTGGATTACGCGCTGGACGAAATTCTCAAGGCACTGCCCAAGCTCGAAGGTCCGGTCGGTCGCATGCAGCGTCTGGGTGGTGCCGACAAGCCGCTGGTGGTAGTCGACTACGCCCACACGCCGGATGCGCTGGAAAAAGTTCTCGAAGCCTTGCGCCCGCACGCGAAGGGCCAGTTGTTGTGCCTGTTCGGCTGTGGCGGCGACCGTGATCGCGGCAAGCGCCCGCTGATGGCCGAGGTCGTCGAGCGTCTGGCCGACGGTGTTCTGGTCACTGACGACAATCCTCGTACAGAAGCACCGTCGCAGATTTTCGATGACATCCGTGGCGGTTTCAGCGCAGCGGATAACGTGAAGTTCGTTGAAGGCCGCGGTCAGGCCATCGCGCAACTCATTGCCGGTGCCAAAGCCGACGACGTCATTGTGCTGGCCGGCAAGGGGCACGAGGACTATCAGGAAATCGACGGTCAGCGTCACGCGTTTTCGGATCTGGAAGAAGCTGCCAAAGCGTTGGCCGCATGGGAGCCTGCGCATGCTTAAGCCATTGACCTTCAGCGAACTGGTTGCACCGCTCGATGCCCGTCTGGTTGGCGACGATTGCAGCTTTGACCGTGTGAGCACCGACAGCCGCGCCATTGTACCGGGTCAGTTGTTCATCGCACTGACCGGTCCGCGTTTCGACGGCCACGAATACCTCGATCAAGTCGCTGCCAAGGGTGCTGTCGGTGCGCTCGTCGAGCGCGAAGTGCCGGATTCGAAGCTGCCGCAACTGGTCGTGCTGGATACCCGTAAGGCACTGGCGCAACTGGGTGCGATGAACCGCAATGCGTTTGTTGATCGTCCGGTAGCGGCGGTCACCGGTTCCAGCGGCAAAACCACGGTCAAGGAAATGCTCGCCAGCATTCTGCGCACGCGCGGCCCCGTTCTCGCGACCCGTGGCAATCTGAACAATGAGCTGGGCGTGCCGTTGACCCTGCTGGAACTGGGCGCCGAGCATACGTCTGCAGTCATCGAGCTGGGCGCATCGCGTGTCGGGGAAATCGCTTTCACCGTCAGCCTGACCAAGCCGCACGTCGCCATTCTCACCAATGCGGGCACGGCCCATGTCGGCGAGTTCGGCGGCCCTGATCGCATTGTCGAAGCCAAGGGCGAGATCATCGAAGGTCTCGATGCCAACGGCACGGCGGTTCTGAATCTCGACGACAAGGCGTTCCCGATCTGGCAAGCGCGTGCCGGTGACAGCAAGGTCCTGACGTTTGCACTGAACAACGAAGCAGCGGATCTGCATGCCAGTGAGCTGACTCGCGACGAGCGCGGCTGCCCGGGCTTCACGCTGCACAGTCCGTCAGGCTCCGCGCAGGTACAACTGAATCTCTTGGGCACGCACAATGTGACCAACGCACTGGCCGCCGCAGCCGCTGCCTGCGCGCTGGGCGTCAGCCTGGACGGCATCGTCGAAGGCTTGAACAACGTACAGCCGGTCAAGGGCCGCGCCGTTCCGCATATCGCCAGCAATGGCATGCGCGTGATTGATGACACCTACAACGCCAATCCATCTTCGGTGAACGCCGCCGTTGATTTGCTGACCAGCTTTGCAGGACGGACCGTTCTGGTGCTGGGCGACATTGGCGAGCTGGGCGAATGGGCCGAGCAGGGCCACCACGATGTGGGCGCTTACGCTGCTGGCAAGGTATCGGCGCTGTATGCCGTCGGCCCGCTGATGACCCATGCGGTCAGCGCCTTTGGCCCGCACGCACGTCATTTCATCACTCAGGCCGAGCTGATCGAAGCGCTGGGCGCTGAGCAAGACAAAAACACCACTTTATTGATCAAGGGCTCGCGTAGCGCTGCGATGGAAAACGTCGTGGCTGCTTTGTGCGGTTCTAGCCTGGAGAAACATTGATGCTGCTGCTGTTGGCCGAGTTCTTACAACAGTTCTACAAAGGCTTCGCAGTCTTTCAGTACCTGTCGCTGCGCGGGATTCTTGGCGTGCTCACTGCGCTGACGCTTTCGCTGTGCCTGGGCCCGTGGATGATCCGCACCTTGCAGATGCGTCAAATCGGCCAGTCCGTGCGCAACGACGGTCCGCAGTCGCACCTGTCCAAATCGGGCACGCCCACCATGGGCGGCGCGCTGATTCTTTCTTCCATCGGCATCAGCACCTTGTTGTGGGCTGACTTGAGCAACCGCTATGTCTGGGTCGTGCTGCTCGTCACCTTCCTGTTCGGTGCCATCGGCTGGGTCGACGATTACCGCAAGGTGATCGAGAAGAACTCCCGTGGCCTGCCGAGTCGCTGGAAGTATTTCTGGCAATCGGTATTTGGCCTCTGCGCCGCGATCTTCCT
This sequence comes from Pseudomonas sp. AC016, assembly GCF_979253365.1. NCBI lineage: Bacteria > Pseudomonadati > Pseudomonadota > Gammaproteobacteria > Pseudomonadales > Pseudomonadaceae > Pseudomonas > Pseudomonas sp. AC016. The sequence continues at coordinate 2,098,268 of NZ_CEEDCC010000001.1, read as the reverse complement.
TTATACGACCGCGCCGTCGGCGACCGAAACCACGTTGATCGTACCGATGCTCAAGGACGTCCGTATTCCGCTGGGCATCGGCTTCGTGGTGCTGACCTATTTCGTGATCGTCGGCTCCAGCAACGCGGTGAACCTGACCGACGGCCTGGACGGTCTGGCGATCATGCCGACCGTGATGGTGGGCGGCGCGCTGGGCATCTTCTGCTACCTGTCGGGTAACGTGAAATTCGCTGAATACCTGCTGATCCCTTACGTACCGGGGGCGGGTGAGCTGATTGTGTTCTCCGGGGCGCTGATCGGGGCGGGACTGGGGTTCCTCTGGTTCAACACGTATCCGGCCCAGGTCTTCATGGGCGACGTCGGCGCGCTGGCGCTGGGCGCTGCACTGGGCACCATGGCCGTGATCGTCCGTCAGGAAATCGTCCTGTTCATCATGGGCGGCATCTTCGTGATGGAAACCCTTTCAGTGGTCATTCAGGTTGCGTCTTTCAAACTGACCGGTCGCCGGGTTTTCCGCATGGCGCCCATACACCACCACTTTGAACTCAAAGGCTGGCCCGAGCCACGCGTGATCGTCCGTTTCTGGATCATCACCGTGATTCTCGTGCTGATCGGCCTTGCCACGCTGAAACTGAGGTAGAGCGAGTGTCCCTGATCGTTTCCGACCGCTTCCGCATTGTCGTGGGTCTAGGCAAAAGCGGCATGTCCCTGGTTCGCTTCCTGGCGAACCGGGGCGTGTCCTTTGCCGTGGCCGATACGCGGGAGAATCCGCCGGAACTGGCGACCTTGCGCCGGGATTACCCGCAGGTGGAAGTGCGTTGTGGCGAGCTGGACGTGGAATTCCTCTGCCGTGCCGATGAAGTCTATGTCAGCCCCGGTCTTGCCCTCGCGACGCCAGCCTTGCAGCAAGCGCAGGCGCGTGGCGTGAAGATGGCTGGCGATATCGAGCTGTTCGCGCGTTACGCCAAGGCCCCGATTGTTGCCATCACCGGCTCCAATGCGAAAAGCACTGTGACGACGCTGGTAGGCGAGATGGCAGCAGCGGCAGGCAAGCGCGTCGCCGTGGGCGGCAACCTGGGGACTCCGGCGCTTGATCTGCTCAGCGATGACGTCGAGTTGTACGTGATGGAGCTGTCCAGCTTTCAGCTGGAGACCACCGATCAGCTCAACGCTGAAGTGGCGACCGTGCTGAACATCAGCGAAGACCACATGGACCGTTACAGCGGTCTGCCTGCCTACCACCTTGCCAAGCACCGGATCTTCCGTGGCGCGCGGCAGGTGGTGGTCAACCGTCAGGATGCGTTGTCCCGTCCGTTGATTGGCGAAGGTTTGCCGTGCTGGACCTTCGGCCTGAACAAGCCTGATTTCCATGGCTTTGGCCTGCGCGAAGAGAACGGCGAAAAGTATCTGGCCTTCCAGTTCGAAAACCTGATGCCGGTTCGCGATCTGAAAATGCGCGGCGCACACAACCATGCCAACGCGCTTGCCGCTCTGGCGCTTGGCCATGCGGTTGGTCTGCCTTTCGATGTCATGCTTTCGGCGCTGCGTGAGTTCTCGGGTCTCGAGCACCGCTGTCAGTGGGTCCGTGAGCTGAACGGCGTTCATTATTACAATGACTCCAAGGCCACCAACGTGGGCGCCGCACTGGCTGCCATCGAAGGCCTGGGTGCCGACATTCCCGGCAAGCTGGTGCTGATTGCCGGTGGCGACGGCAAGGGCGCCGATTTCAGCGGTTTGCGTGCTGCCGTTGCTGCGCATTGCCGCAGCGTCGTGTTGTTGGGGCGTGATGCCGAACGACTCACTCAGGCATTGGGCGACGCTGCACCGCTGGTGCATGTCGACACGCTGCAGGCTGCCGTCGAACGCAGTGCCGGACTGGCTCAGGACGGCGATGCCGTTCTGCTGTCCCCGGCCTGCGCCAGTCTGGACATGTTCAAGAATTATGAAGAGCGCGGACGAGTGTTCGCGCAGGCAGTGGAGTGCTTGTCATGATCTTCGGTGTGATCAAGCCGTATCCATCGCCCCTGATCAGCGGACGGGGCATCGACCTCGACTTCCCGATGCTGGTCGGTTGCCTTGCCTTGCTGGGCCTCGGTCTGGTGATGATCACCTCCGCGTCGTCGGAAGTCGCCGCCGTGCAGTCGGGCAACACGCTGTACATGATGACCCGTCACCTGGTGTACCTGTTGATCGGTCTGGGCGCGTGCGGCGTGACCATGATGATCCCGGTCGCCACCTGGCAGCGCCTGGGCTGGCTGATGCTGCTCGGTGCGTTCGGCCTGCTGCTGATGGTGCTGGTGCCGGGTATCGGGCGCGAGGTCAACGGGTCCATGCGCTGGATCGGATTTGGCGCGTTCAACGTGCAGCCTTCCGAGATCGCCAAGGTCTTCGTGGTGATCTTTCTGGCCGGTTACCTGATTCGTCGTCAGCAGGAAGTGCGCGAAAGCTGGATGGGCTTCTTCAAACCGTTCATCGTGCTGCTGCCCATGGCCGGTCTGCTGCTGATGGAGCCAGACTTCGGTGCAACCGTCGTGATGATGGGCGCTGCGGCCGCGATGCTGTTCCTCGGCGGCGTAGGGCTGTTCCGCTTCTCGCTGATGGTCGTGCTGGCCGTCGTTTCGGTGGTGGTGCTGGTTCAGGCCCAGCCTTACCGGATGGCGCGTCTGACCAACTTTACCGACCCGTGGGCCGACCAGTTCGGTTCCGGCTACCAGTTGACCCAGGCGCTCATCGCCTTCGGTCGAGGCGAATGGTTCGGTGTCGGTCTGGGCAACAGCGTCCAGAAACAATTCTATCTGCCGGAAGCGCATACGGACTTCGTGTTCTCTGTGCTCGCTGAAGAACTGGGTGTCGTGGGTTCGTTGCTCACGGTTGCGCTGTTTCTGTTCGTCAGTATTCGTGGCATGTACATCGGTATGTGGGCAGAAAGGGCCAAACAGTTCTTCGGTGCCTACGTTGCCTACGGCCTTTCTTTCCTGTGGATCGGTCAGTTCCTGATCAACATTGGCGTGAACGTCGGTCTGTTGCCGACCAAGGGGCTGACCTTGCCGTTCCTGAGTTACGGCGGCAGCTCGTTGGTGATCTGCTGTGCCAGCCTTGGGCTGCTGCTGCGCATCGAATGGGAATCGCGCAACAACATGGGCAGTGAAGAAGCCGAGTTCAAAGAGAGCGACTTCGCCGAGGAGACGCCTCATGGACGCTAACGTGCTGATCATGGCGGGCGGCACCGGCGGGCATGTGTTCCCGGCGCTGGCCTGCGCTCGCGAATTCCAGTCGCGCGGCTACAAGGTTCACTGGCTGGGCACCCCGCGTGGCATCGAGAACGAACTCGTGCCTCAGGCAGGGCTGACCCTGCACCTGATCAATGTCACCGGCTTGCGTGGCAAGGGACGTCTGTCCCTGCTCAAGGCGCCGCTGATGTTGCTCAAGGCATTGATGCAGGCCCGCAAGGTGGTGCGTGAGCTCAAGCCGGTGTGTGTGGTCGGTTTCGGTGGCTATGTCACCGGTCCCGGTGGTCTTGCCGCGAAGCTGGCAGGCGTGCCGTTGATCATTCATGAGCAGAACGCTGTAGCCGGTACTGCCAACCGCAGTCTCGCGTCGTTCGCCAGCCGAGTGTGCGAGGCGTTCCCGGACACCTTCGCGGCGTCGAAGAAACGCCGCACGACCGGCAATCCGGTGCGTGTCGAGCTGTTTCTTGAAACGCCGCGTCAGGCCTTGGCCGGTCGCAAGGCACGCCTGTTGGTGCTGGGCGGCAGCCTGGGTGCCGAGCCGCTGAACAAGCTGCTGCCCGAAGCGCTGGCGCAACTGCCTGTGGATATCCGTCCTGAAGTGTTCCATCAGGCGGGCAAGAATCACGACGACATCACCGCCGAGCGTTATCGCAACGTGGGCGTCGAGGCGCAAGTGGCGCCGTTCATCCAGAACATGGCTCAAGCGTACAGCTGGGCCGATCTGGTGGTCTGCCGCGCAGGCGCACTGACCATCAGCGAACTGGCGGCCGCAGGCCTGCCGTCGCTGCTGATCCCGTTGCCCCATGCGATCGATGACCATCAGTCCCGTAACGCTGACTATCTGGCCCGCGAAGGCGCAGCCTTTGTCATGCCGCAAGCGACAACTGGCGTAGCCGAGATGGCTGCACGCCTGAAAGAGGTTTTGATGCAACCCGAACAATTGAACAGCATGGCCCGCACGGCACGTCGCCTGGCCAAGCCCGATGCAACCAATACCGTGGTCGATGTCTGTGTGGAGGTGGTCAATGGTTGAGAATCAACGCGCCATGCCGCAACCTGAAATGCGCCGCATCCGTCGCATCCACTTCGTCGGTATCGGCGGTGTCGGCATGTGCGGCATTGCCGAGGTTCTGTTGAACCTGGGCTACGAAGTGTCGGGTTCCGACCTCAAGAGCTCCCCGGTGACCGAACGTCTCGAGTCGTTCGGCGCACAGATTTTCCTCGGCCATCGCGCCGAGAACACCATGGGTGCCGATGTGCTGGTCGTGTCCAGTGCGGTCAACACCTCCAACCCGGAAGTGGCCACCGCTCTTGAGCGCCGTATTCCGGTTGTGCCACGCGCCGAAATGCTGGCCGAGCTGATGCGCTATCGCCACGGCATCGCTGTGGCCGGTACCCACGGCAAGACCACCACCACCAGCCTGATCGCTTCGGTGTTCGCGGCCGGTGGCCTGGACCCGACGTTCGTGATCGGTGGTCGCCTGAACGCTGCGGGCACCAATGCCCAGCTGGGCACCAGCCGCTATCTGATCGCCGAAGCCGACGAAAGCGATGCCAGCTTCCTGCACCTGCAGCCGCTGGTGGCTGTGGTCACCAATATCGACGCCGATCACATGGCGACCTACGAAGGCGACTTCAACAAACTGAAGAAAACCTTCGTCGAATTCCTGCACAACCTGCCGTTCTATGGGCTGGCGGTGATGTGCATCGATGATCCTGTGGTTCGTGAAATCCTGCCGCAGGTCAAGCGTCCGATCCTGACTTACGGTTTCAGTGAAGAGGCCGATGTGCGCGCAATCAATGTGCGCCAGGACGGCATGCTGACGTTCTTTACCGTGTTGCGCCGCGACCGCGAGCCGCTGGATGTGTCCGTGAACATGCCGGGCAATCACAACGTGCTCAACTCGCTGGCGACCATTGCAATCGCGACCGACGAAGGCGTCAGTGACGAGGCCATCGTTCAGGGCCTGTCGGGCTTTCAGGGTGTGGGCCGTCGCTTCCAGGTGTATGGCGAGCTGCCGGTCGAAGGCGGCAACGTTATGCTGGTCGACGACTACGGTCACCACCCACGTGAAGTCGCTGCGGTGATCAATGCTGTGCGCGGTGGCTGGCCGGATCGTCGTCTGGTCATGGTTTACCAGCCGCACCGTTTCAGCCGGACCCGTGATCTGTACGACGATTTCGTGCAGGTGCTGGCCGATGCCAATGTGCTGTTGCTGATGGAAGTCTACCCGGCCGGTGAAGAACCGATTCCCGGTGCGGACAGCCGCAACCTGTGCCACAGCATTCGTCAGCGTGGTCAGCTTGATCCGATCTACATCGAGCGTGGCGTTGAGCTGGCGCCGCTGGTCAAGCCGCTGCTGCGCGCCGGCGACATCCTGCTGTGCCAGGGTGCGGGCGACATTGGTGGTCTGGCTCCGCAATTGCTCAAGAGTCCGCTGTTCGTCGGCGCAAAAGTGGCTTCAACCGAAGGTAAGCTGAAATGACAGCCGTCGCCCCGTCTTCCCTGTGCTCGACACTCGAGCCGAAAAGCTTCGGCCGCGTTGCCGTGCTTTTTGGCGGCAAGAGTGCCGAACGGGAAGTGTCCCTGAAATCCGGACAGGCAGTGCTTGAGGCATTGCAGGCTGCCGGTGTGGATGCGTTCGGCATCGACGTGGGCGACGATTTCCTGCAACAACTGGTGAATGAAAAGATCGACCGGGCGTTCATCGTGCTGCACGGTCGCGGCGGCGAAGACGGCACCATGCAAGGGCTGCTGGAGTGCCTGGAAATCCCCTATACCGGCAGCGGCGTACTCGCTTCTGCTCTGGCGATGGACAAGCTGCGCACCAAGCAGGTCTGGCAGAGTCTGGGCCTTGCAACGCCTTTGCACGCGGCACTCGTCAGTGAGCAGGATTGTATTTCTGCCGCGACGGAACTGGGCTTCCCTTTGATCGTCAAACCGGCCCATGAAGGCTCAAGTATCGGTATGGCTAAAGTGACCAGCGTCGACGAATTGATCGCCGCCTGGAAAGCCGCCAGTACCTACGATTCGCAAGTGTTGGTCGAGCAGTGGATTCAGGGGCCGGAGTTCACTGTGGCTTCTCTGCGTGACCAGGTGCTCCCGGTCATCGGCCTGGGCACTCCCCACAGTTTTTACGATTACGACGCCAAGTACCTGGCTTCCGATACCCAGTACCGGATTCCATGCGGTTTGAGCGACGAGCGTGAGCAGGAACTCAAACAACTGACAGCACGCGCCTGCGAAGCCATTGGCATTGCTGGCTGGGCGCGCACGGATGTCATGCAGGACGCGCAAGGCAAGTTCTGGCTGCTGGAAGTCAATACGGTGCCGGGCATGACCGATCACAGCCTGGTTCCGATGGCGGCACGTGCTGCAGGTCTGGATTTTCAGCAACTGGTGTTGGCGATTCTGGCCGACAGCGTTCAGGCGAGGGCTTAAGGCATGAACGCTTCGGCACGCCATCAGCCACCTGCACCCAACCGCAAGCCGGTGCCTCGTGGCGCCAGCCGGATGGTGGCCAAGGAGCCGCTGTCTGCGCGTATGCCAAAACCGAACTTCAGTTTCCTGAAACGTCTGTTCTGGCCGGTGATGCTGGTCGTGCTGGGCTTTGGTACATACGAAGCGGCTCTAAGGATCATGCCGTACGCCGACCGCCCGATCACCCGCATCAATGTGCAGGGCGATCTGAGCTACATCAGTCAGCAGGCCGTGCAGCAGCGGATTGCACCGTTCGTGGCGTCGAGCTTTTTCAAGATCGATCTGGCCGCCATGCGCACCGAGCTTGAACAGATGCCATGGATTGCACACGCCGAAGTCAGACGTGTGTGGCCGGACCAGGTGGTGATTCGCCTGGAAGAGCAGTTGCCCGTTGCCCGTTGGGGTGACGAGTCGCTGCTGAACAACCAGGGGCAGGCTTTCACGCCGCGTGAACTGTCCAATTATGAACATCTTCCCCAGTTGTTCGGCCCGCAGCGGGCCCAGCAGCAGGTGATGCAGCAGTACCAGGTGTTGAGTCAGATGTTGCGCCCCATGGGCTTCTCCATCGTGCGCCTGGAATTGCGCGAGCGTGGCAGCTGGTTCCTGACAACAGGTGCCGGTAGTGCTGGGCCGGGTATCGAGTTGTTGCTGGGACGCGACCATCTCGTCGAAAAAATGCGCCGCTTCATCGCGATTTACGACAAAACGCTTAAAGACCAAATCACGAATATTGCGCGCATCGACCTGCGTTACGCCAACGGCCTTGCAGTTGGCTGGCGTGAACAGGCAGCGCCGACGTCGGACAAACCCGCCGTCGCGAAGAATTGATAAGAGGCAGGACCATGGCAAATGTGCAAAGCGGCAAAATGATCGTCGGGCTGGATATCGGTACCTCCAAGGTGGTGGCACTGGTAGGCGAAGTCGCGGCCGATGGCTCGCTGGAAATCGTGGGTATCGGTACCCATCCCTCCCGCGGCCTGAAGAAGGGCGTGGTGGTGAACATCGAATCGACCGTGCAGTCGATCCAGCGCGCTGTCGAAGAGGCCCAGCTGATGGCTGGCTGCCGTATTCACTCGGCATTCGTCGGCGTCGCGGGCAACCACATCCGCAGCCTGAACTCCCACGGCATCGTGGCAATCCGCGACCGTGAAGTGAGCTCTGCGGATCTGGAACGTGTACTCGACGCTGCCCAGGCTGTTGCCATCCCTGCCGATCAGCGCGTGCTGCACACGCTGCCTCAGGACTACGTCATCGACAACCAGGAAGGCGTTCGTGAGCCGCTGGGCATGTCGGGCGTACGTCTGGAAGCCAAGGTCCACGTGGTGACCTGCGCAGTGAACGCTGCCCAGAACATCGAAAAGTGTGTGCGTCGCTGCGGTCTGGAAGTCGACGACATCATTCTGGAGCAACTGGCCTCGGCCTATTCGGTCCTGACCGATGACGAGAAAGAGCTGGGCGTCTGCCTGGTGGACATCGGCGGCGGTACCACTGACATCGCGATTTTCACCGAAGGCGCGATCCGGCACACCGCGGTGATCCCGATTGCAGGCGATCAGGTGACCAACGACATCGCGATGGCGCTGCGCACACCGACCCAGTACGCCGAAGAAATCAAGATTCGTTATGCCTGCGCCCTGGCCAAACTGGCCGGCGCCGGCGAAACCATCAAGGTACCGAGCGTGGGCGACCGTCCACCTCGCGAGCTGTCGCGCCAGGCCCTGGCCGAAGTGGTCGAGCCTCGTTACGACGAGCTGTTCACCCTGATCCAGGCCGAACTGCGTCGCAGCGGTTATGAAGATCTGATCCCGGCCGGCATCGTGCTGACCGGTGGTACCTCGAAAATGGAAGGTGCGGTGGAACTTGCCGAGGAAATCTTCCACATGCCGGTGCGCCTGGGCGTTCCGCATAGCGTCAAAGGGCTCGCTGATGTCGTCCGCAACCCGATCTACTCCACAGGCGTAGGCCTGTTGCTGTACGGGCTGCAGAAACAATCCGATGGTATTTCGCTGTCGGGGACTGTCGGCAACAGCAGTTACGGCGACGAACCCAAGGCTCCGGTGCTTGAGCGTATCAAGCGTTGGGTCCAGGGCAATTTTTAAGCTTCAAGATTCAAAGCTTCAAAACAATAGCGGCAGGCAGTAGGCAAACTAACTAGAGAGCGGAAGGAGAGAGAAAATGTTCGAACTCGTAGACAACGTCCCGCAAAGCCCGGTAATCAAGGTCATCGGTGTAGGCGGTGGTGGCGGTAACGCTGTCAATCACATGGTCAAGAGCAACATCGAAGGCGTGGAATTCATCTGCGCCAACACGGATGCTCAAGCGCTGAAAAACATCGGCGCGCGCACCATTCTTCAGCTGGGCACAGGCGTGACCAAAGGCCTTGGCGCTGGCGCCAACCCTGAAGTCGGTCGTCAGGCCGCACTGGAAGACCGTGAGCGCATTGCAGAAGTCCTGCAAGGCACCAACATGGTCTTCATCACCACAGGCATGGGCGGCGGTACCGGTACCGGTGCAGCACCGATCATTGCCGAAGTGGCCAAGGAAATGGGCATTCTGACGGTCGCAGTCGTGACCCGTCCGTTCCCGTTCGAAGGCCGCAAGCGTATGCAGATCGCCGATGAAGGCATCCGCATGCTGTCCGAAAGCGTCGACTCGTTGATCACCATTCCCAACGAGAAGCTGCTGACTATCCTCGGTAAGGACGCCAGCCTGCTGTCGGCTTTCGCCAAGGCAGACGATGTACTGGCCGGTGCCGTTCGCGGTATCTCCGACATCATCAAGCGTCCGGGCATGATCAACGTCGACTTTGCCGACGTACGCACCGTGATGAGCGAAATGGGCATGGCAATGATGGGCACTGGCTGCGCCAGCGGTCCGAACCGTGCACGTGAAGCGACCGAGGCAGCCATCCGCAACCCGCTGCTCGAAGACGTCAACCTGCAGGGCGCTCGCGGCATCCTGGTCAACATCACCGCCGGTCCTGACCTGTCTCTGGGTGAATACTCGGACGTGGGCAGCATCATCGAAGCGTTCGCTTCCGAGCACGCGATGGTCAAGGTCGGTACCGTTATCGATCCGGACATGCGTGACGAGTTGCACGTGACTGTGGTCGCGACCGGTCTGGGCGCGAAAATCGAGAAGCCTGTCAAGGTGATCGACAATACCCTGCAGACCACTCAGCACTCCTCGGCTCAGCCAGCGGCCCGTCAGGAAGCCCCTTCGGTCAACTACCGCGATCTGGACCGTCCTACCGTGATGCGCAATCAGGCACACGCAGGTGCCACCGCAGCAGCGAAGATGAACCCTAACGATGATCTGGACTACCTGGACATCCCGGCTTTCCTGCGTCGTCAGGCCGATTGATGAAATGTATCAGGGGTATTAGGGTGATTGGTGTTCAGCAAAGGCATGGTCTGCTATCATCGCCAGCCTTTGTTGATACCAGTTCGCAACTTGCGCTGAAGCGGCCCATGCCATGATTAAACAACGCACCCTGAAAAATATTATCCGTGCCACAGGTGTAGGCCTGCACTCCGGGGAGAAGGTTTACCTGACCCTCAAGCCCGCACCTGTGAATACCGGCATCGTGTTTTGCCGAGCCGACCTTGATCCTGTCGTGCAGATCCCTGCGCGTGCGGAAAACGTCGGTGACACCACTCTGTCGACCACACTGGTCAATGGTGATGTCAAAGTTGACACGGTAGAACACCTGCTCTCGGCCATGGCTGGCCTTGGCATCGATAACGCCTACGTCGAGCTCTCTGCCTCCGAAGTTCCTATCATGGACGGCAGCGCAGGCCCATTCGTATTCCTGATTCAATCGGCTGGCCTGGAAGAACAGAACGCGCCGAAGAAATTCATCCGGATCCTGCGGGAAGTCTCAGTGGAAGAGGGCGGTAAACGCGCTACTTTCGTGCCTTTCGAAGGGTTCAAGGTCAGTTTCGAGATCGATTTCGATCACCCCGTCTTCCGTGACCGCACCCAGAGTGCAAGCGTGGACTTTTCCAGTACTTCCTTCGTGAAGGAAGTCAGCCGTGCCCGGACCTTCGGGTTCATGAGTGACATCGAGTACCTGCGCAAGCACAACCTCGCACTCGGCGGCAGTGTGGAAAACGCCATTGTGGTCGACAAGGAAGGGGTATTGAACGAAGACGGCCTGCGGTACGAGGACGAATTCGTCAAACATAAAATCCTGGATGCCATCGGTGACCTCTACCTGCTGGGCAATAGCCTGATCGGTGAGTTCAAGGGCTTCAAGTCGGGGCATGCACTGAACAACCGTCTTCTGCGTGCGCTTATTGCGCAGACAGATGCCTGGGAAGTGGTGACCTTCGAGGATGCCAGTACGGCACCTATTTCTTATATGCGCCCTGTCGCGGCCGTGTAAGCAAGCTTTACTCTCTTTCCTTTTGTTCTTTAAAGGCTGCCCTCGGGCGGCCTTTTTTTATGGGTTGAATAAAGTCATTCGATATCGATTCGGCTGATCGTATAACCTCTCGAAATCCGCCACACCCAGGCAGGCCATCAGTCTTTGTTTATGCGGTGAAGCGGGCCTTGGCGATTAACACCGGCTGTCAGGTATTGTTACAGCTCAGACAGGCTTTTCGATTGAGAGCAGGTGGCGAATGAGCGACCGGAAAAATGCTGAGCTGGATCAGGCGACCTTGCGTTTGATCGTGGCGACCTTTGCGATCACCTATGTCTCGCTGATCGGCTTTCTACCGGGGCTGAGCGTCGCCCAATATCAACCGATCATTGTTTATTACGCTGCATTTCTGGTGGTTTCTCTGGTCCTGCGCCAGCACATCATCAGCTACCCCGGTGAGTTCGCCGTGCGGCGTGTGCTGGGTATGGTGCATGACTACACCGGGATATCGGTTGGGCTGGTTGTAGGTGGCGAGGCGACGCTGCCCATTTTCAGCGTCATGGTCTGGGTCACGCTCGGCAATGGCATGCGCTACGGCTCTCGCTATCTGGCGATTGCTGCATCTCTGGCAATACTGGCGATCCTGGTCATCTACCAACTGACGCCTTATTGGCAGGCACAGCCGTTCATGGTGCTGATGCTCGTGGCTATCACCATTCTGGTGCCTGCCTACGCTCACATTCTGCTGGTCAGAACCCGACAGGCCTCGGAGCAGGCCACTCTGGCCAATCAGGAAAAAGAGCGGTTTCTGGCTCAGGCCAGTCACGATCTGCGCCAACCCATTCACTCCATCGGCATGTTCACGGCCTGCCTGCGCTCAAGCCCTCTGGGCGACTACGAGCGCCAACTGGTCGACAACATCGACCGTTCCCTGCACAACGTTTCGCAATTGTTTCGCTCCATTCTGGACATCTACACCCTGGACAGCGGCAAGGTCTCGGCCAAGTCCGAGGTCGTTCATCTGGGGGAGATGCTTCGCGATGTGGTTCAGCAGAATGCTGCGGCGGCGCGTTGGGCAGGCGTCGAGCTGAGGCTAAGGCCTTGTCGTCGTTGGGCCAGGGTCGATGGCACGCTGCTTTCCACCATGGTCCAGAACGTTCTCTCCAATGCGCTCAAATATGCTCCCGACCGCCCGGTGCTTATTGGTGTGCGCCGATCCGCAGGCGGCCTTTCGATCAGTATTCATGATCAGGGACGCGGTATTGCCGCAGAGCACCTGCCCCGGGTATGTGACGAGTTCTATCGCGTGCGTCATGTGCGTGACAAAGACGTCGAGGGTGTCGGGCTGGGGCTGTCTATCGTGAAGCGGCTCAGCCAGATTCTCGACGTGGGGATCAGAATCGACTCAAAGGTAGACAGGGGCACGACAGTCATCATCGACGGGCTTCAGGAAGTTGCCGCGCCCTTTCAGCCTGTGCGCAGGAAGGTACTGGGGGACAGCCTGCTCAAGGGCGTGAAGATTTGTCTGGTGGAGGATGACGAAAACGTCCTGATGGCCACCGCTGCTTTGCTCGGACGTTGGGGATGCGAGGTTCAGACCGCACGCTCAGCCGAGGGGTTGACCACCAACTGCGACATTATCGTTGCCGATTACGATCTGGGCACGACCGCCAATGGGCTCGACTGCATTGATCAGGTACGTGCTGCGCGTGGCTGGGATGTGCCAGCGCTGATCGTTACAGGGCGTGAAGTGGAGAAGGTGCAGGAGGCGTTGCAGGGGCGGGAGGTTTCGATATTGTCCAAGCCGCTCCGGCCGTCGGAACTGCGCCTCAATCTGCTGTCCATGCGCGAGACGCTCACAGAGAGTTCCTGATTTGGCCAGTGACGCCTTCAGCGCTTGTCTCTTGCATGGCTGGCCAGCCGCTCGAGTGCGGCGCGCAGCTTGGGGTCGGTGATGCCGTCGGCGGTGGCCTGAATGTTTTCAGCCGCAACCGTGGACAGGTCGATGGTGTGTGTCGCCGCGCCGCGTGGCGCTGCAGGTGGCTGAACCTTGAACACGATCCGTGTCAGGTTGATGAATTCATCGAACGCGACCAGTTGTCGGTGCAGGCGCTTCTGCTGATAACGCAGACGGGTGGCCCAGTGACCGTCCGTCACGATCAGCAACAGGCTGCCTTCCCGCCACGATGCCACATGGCAATGCTCGCGGGCAGCGGGCTGCAACTGGCTCTCGACCAGGCGTTGCAGGTGGCTCAGGCGTTCGGCGTGCCGAAAGATAGCCTTCAAAGGCTTGGCTTCGCGCAGCAGCACTGCAGGCGCACGAGCATTCAGAGGACGAAAAGCCATGGGGAGGTGCCTTGGTGACAAGGCGCTCATCTTAACAGAAAGCATTGTAACGGCTGCTTTCAGAGGCCTTTCCGTGCTTTCATATGCAAATCAATGAGTAACTTCCCCGTTTTGCGGGTTGAAGTGCTTGAAAATGGCCCCATTGTAAATCTGCCCCGTCACAGCGCTGTGCCAGCATCGTGGAATAACGCCACTTTCCTCACCATCGTTTCCGGGTAGAATGCTCGTTCGCATGCAGCCATCAGGGCTGCACGGGCGACTCACGGGGCCGCCCTCCATTCCTATGTGTGGAAGATCCTGTCGATATGTTTGCGCCTTTGTTGAAAAAACTTTTTGGAAGCAAGAACGAGCGTGAAGTCAAACGCATGCTCAAGACGGTTCAACTCGTCAATGCCTTCGAAGAGCAAATGGTGGCCCTTTCGGACGAGCAATTGCGCGCCAAGACCGAAGAGTTCAAGGCCCGCATAGCCAAAGGCGAGACCCTCGATCAACTGCTGCCGGAAGCGTTCGCTGTCGCGCGTGAAGCGGGCAAGCGTGTCATGGGCATGCGCCACTTCGATGTTCAGCTGATCGGTGGCATGACCCTGCATGAAGGCCAGATCGCCGAGATGCGTACCGGTGAAGGTAAAACCCTCGTCGGCACCCTGGCGGTCTACCTCAACGCGCTGTCGGGCAAAGGCGTTCACGTGGTTACCGTGAACGACTACCTGGCACGCCGCGACGCCAACTGGATGCGTCCGCTGTACGAATTCCTCGGTCTGACCGTAGGCATCGTCACGCCATTCCAGCCGCCGGAAGAGAAGCGCGCAGCCTATGCCGCTGACATCACCTACGGCACCAACAACGAATACGGCTTCGACTATCTGCGCGACAACATGGCGTTCAGCATGGACGACAAGTTCCAGCGCGAACTCAACTTTGCCGTGATCGATGAAGTCGACTCCATTCTGATCGACGAAGCGCGTACGCCGCTGATCATTTCCGGTCAGGCTGAAGACAGCTCCAAGCTGTACACCGAAATCAACCGACTGATCCCCAAGCTCGAGCAGCACATCGAGGAAGTGGAAGGCCAGGTCACCAAGGCCGGTCACTTCACCGTTGACGAGAAGACCCGTCAGGTCGAGTTGAACGAAGCCGGTCACCAGTTCATTGAAGAGATGCTCACCGAAGTCGGCCTGCTGGCTGAAGGCGAGAGCCTGTATTCGGCGCACAACCTGGGCCTGCTGACTCACGTCTATGCCGGTCTGCGTGCGCACAAACTGTTCAACCGCAACGTCGAGTACATTGTCCAGGACGGTCAGGTGCTGCTGGTCGACGAGCACACCGGTCGTACCATGCCGGGCCGTCGCCTGTCCGAGGGCCTGCACCAGGCCATCGAAGCCAAGGAAAACCTGAACATTCAGGCCGAAAGCCAGACCCTGGCATCGACCACGTTCCAGAACTACTTCCGTCTGTACAACAAGCTGTCCGGCATGACCGGTACAGCCGACACCGAAGCGTTCGAATTCCACCAGATCTACAACCTGGCCGTGATGGTCATTCCGCCGAACAAGCCACTGGCGCGCAAGGACTTCAACGACCTCGTCTACCTGACGGCGGAAGAGAAGTACGCGGCCATCGTGACCGACATCAAGGCCTGTCTGGCGGAAAACCGTCCGGTGCTGGTGGGTACGGCGACCATCGAAACCTCCGAGCACATGTCTCGTCTGCTGAATGCCGAAGGCATCGAGCACAAGGTTCTGAACGCCAAGTTCCACGAAAAGGAAGCGGAAATCATCGCTCAGGCCGGTCGTCCGGGTGCGTTGACCATCGCCACCAACATGGCCGGTCGCGGTACTGACATCCTGCTGGGCGGTAACTGGGAAGTCGAAGTCGCCAATCTGGAAGACCCGACCCCCGAGCAGATCGCACAGATCAAGGCAGACTGGCAGAAGCGTCACCAGCAGGTCATCGAAGCGGGCGGTCTGCACGTAATTGCTTCCGAGCGTCATGAATCGCGCCGTATCGACAACCAGCTGCGCGGTCGCGCCGGTCGTCAGGGCGACACCGGTTCCAGCCGCTTCTACCTGTCGCTGGAAGACAGCCTGATGCGCATCTTCGCCTCTGACCGGGTGAAGAACTTCATGAAGGCGCTCGGCATGCAGTCCGGCGAAGCCATCGAGCACCGCATGGTGA
This sequence comes from Pseudomonas sp. AC016, assembly GCF_979253365.1. Classification (NCBI taxonomy): domain Bacteria; kingdom Pseudomonadati; phylum Pseudomonadota; class Gammaproteobacteria; order Pseudomonadales; family Pseudomonadaceae; genus Pseudomonas; species Pseudomonas sp. AC016. The sequence goes on along the minus strand of NZ_CEEDCC010000001.1, from coordinate 2,082,670 downwards.
CCAACGCCATCGAGAAAGCGCAGCGCAAGGTCGAAGGTCGCAACTTCGACATTCGCAAGCAGCTGCTTGAATTCGATGACGTGGCCAACGAGCAGCGCAAAGTGATCTATCACATGCGTAATACGCTGCTGGCTGCGGACAACATTGGCGACACCATCGCTGACTTCCGTGCTGAAGTGCTGAACAACCTCATCAGCCAGCACATCCCGCCACAATCGCTGCCCGAGCAGTGGGATGTTCCGGGTCTGGAAGCTGCACTGAACACCGACTTCGCCGTGAAGCTGCCGATTCAGCAGTGGCTCGACGAGGACGATCACCTGCACGAAGACAGCCTGCGCACCAAGATCATGGATCAGTTGCTGGTCGCGTATAACGAGAAAGAAGATCAGGCCAGTGCCGAAGCGCTGCGCTCCTTCGAGAAGCAGATTCTGTTGCGCGTTCTGGACGACCTGTGGAAAGACCACCTGTCGACCATGGATCACCTGCGTCACGGTATCCACCTGCGTGGCTACGCCCAGAAGAACCCGAAGCAGGAATACAAGCGCGAGTCGTTCACCCTGTTCCAGGAACTGCTGGACTCGATCAAGCGTGACACCATTCGCGTCCTGTCCCACGTTCAGGTTCGCCGCGAAGACCCCGAGGAAGAAGAGGCGCGTCAGCGTCAGGAAGCCGAGGAGTTGGCCAAGCGCATGCAGTTCGAACACGCTGAAGCCCCGGGTATCGACCAGCCTGCGCTGATCGAGGAAGAGGGCGAGGCCGTTGCCGTCGCAACTACACCGGTTCGCAACGACCAGAAACTGGGTCGCAACGAGCTGTGCTGGTGTGGTTCGGGCAAGAAGTTCAAACACTGTCACGGCCAGATCAACTAAGGCCCTGACACTGTAATACCCGCGCCGCGACCGGCTTGCCCGTCGCGGCGTTTTTTCATTGAATCGCCGTACCGATGTGGGCGGCGCATACACCCCACGAGGAGCACCCCGATGGCTGTTGGTCTTGGTCCGTTGCCTACGCTGCACCCGGTTCCCGGTTTTGAACTTGGCATCTCTTCTGCCGGCATCAAACGCCCGGGTCGCAAGGATGTCGTGGTCATGCGCTGTGCCGAAGGCTCGAGCGTTGCCGGTGTGTTCACGCTGAACGCGTTTTGCGCCGCACCGGTCATTCTGGCCAAGCAGCGCGTGCAGGGCACCGTGCGTTACCTGCTGACCAACACCGGCAACGCCAACGCGGGTACCGGCGAGCCAGGTCTGGCTGCCGCGCGCCGTACCTGCGAGAAGCTTGCCGAGCTGACCGGTGTCGATGCGTCTGCCGTACTGCCTTACTCCACCGGTGTGATCGGTGAGCCACTGCCTGTGGAAAAGATCGAGGGCGCGCTGCAAGCGGCTCTTGACGATCTGTCTGTGGATAACTGGGCGGCGGCGGCCACCGGCATCATGACCACCGATACCCTGCCAAAGGGCGCGAGCCGTCAGTTTCAGCACGACGGCGTGACCATCACCGTGACCGGCATCAGCAAAGGCGCGGGCATGATTCGTCCGAACATGGCGACCATGCTCGGCTACATCGCAACCGACGCCAAGGTGTCTCAGAGTGTGCTTCAGGACCTGATCCGCGACGGCGCGAACAAGTCGTTCAACCGCATCACCATCGATGGCGACACCTCGACCAACGACTGCTGCATGCTGATCGCCACCGGCCAGGCCAATCTGCCTGAAGTGACCGAAGCCAAAGGCCCGTTGTTCGATGCCCTGAAAAAGGCCGTGTTCGACGTCTGCATGGAAGTCGCCCAGGCCATCGTGCGTGACGGCGAAGGTGCGACCAAGTTCGTCACCGTGGAAGTCAATGGCGGCGGCAATCATCAGGAATGTCTGGATGTCGGCTATGCCGTTGCTCACTCGCCACTGATCAAGACCGCGCTGTTCGCCTCCGATCCGAACTGGGGCCGCATTCTGGCCGCTGTCGGCCGTGCAGGCGTTCCGGACCTGGACGTGAGCAGGATCGACGTGTTCCTGAGCGGTGTGTGTATCGCCAGCCAGGGCTGCCGCGCCACGACCTACACTGAAGAGCAGGGCTCGGCGGTCATGGCAGAAGAGGAGATCACCATCCGCATCGAGCTGGGCCGCGGTGATTGTAGCGAAACGATCTGGACCACCGACCTGTCCCACGAGTACGTGAAGATCAATGCGGAATACCGCACCTGATTCATTCCGGCGCGGGCGATCGCTCGCCTGCGCCATTCAACGGAGTTGAACATGAGCCTGCACCTAATCATCGGCGACAAACGCTATTCCTCCTGGTCGCTGCGTCCCTGGCTGGTGCTGGAGATGACCGGCGCGCCGTTCACCGATCAGGTCATCCGTCTTAACCTGCCTGACACCCGCGAGAACATCCTCAAGTATTCGCCTACCGGCAAAGTGCCTGCGCTGCAGTGCGAGCACGGCACCATCATCGATTCGCTGGCGATCTGTGAGTACCTGGTCGAGCGGTTCCCGGATGTCGACCTTTGGCCACGTGATATCTCAGCCCGTGCCCAGGCGCGTTCTGCCTGCGCCCAGATGCACAGCGGCTTCATGAGCCTGCGTTCCAACATGCCGATGGACCTGCGTCAGGATCAGGCACTGGAAGTCATTCCGGTCGATACCCAGGCCGACATCGACCGTATCGTTGCGCTTTGGGCTGAATGCCGAAAGGCAGCCAGGGAAGACGGGCCGTTCCTGTTCGGCCGTCCGAGCATTGCCGATGCGTTCTTCGCGCCGGTCGCGATACGCTTACGCACGTATCGCGTGGCGTTGCCCGACGAGGCGCTGGCCTACATCGAAACCATTTTCCAATGGCCTGCCTTCCAGCGCTGGCAGCAGGCTGGTCTAGAGGAGTCCTGATCGTGAAACGCATTCACGTGGCCGCTGCCGTCATTCGTGGCGCCGACGGCAAAATCCTGATCGCCAAGCGGGCTGACAGCCAGCATCAGGGCGGTCTGTGGGAGTTTCCCGGCGGCAAGGTCGAAGAGGGCGAAGCCGTCGAGACTGCGCTGGGACGCGAACTGCTGGAAGAGCTGGGCATCGTCGTCACGGCGGCGCGTCCACTGATCAAGATTCAGCATGACTACCCGGACAAGCATGTGCTGCTGGATGTGTGGGAAGTCTCGGCGTTCACTGGCGAACCGCACGGTGCCGAAGGTCAGCCGCTGGTCTGGGCCTCTTCCCGTGAACTTGCCAATTACGACTTTCCGGCCGCCAACCGGCCGATCGTCGCGGCGGCGCGTCTGCCGGGCGAATACCTGATCACCCCGGAAGGGCTGGACAACATCCAAGTCCTGCGCGGTATTCAGAGAGCCGTTGCCGGCGGCATCAAGTTGGTCCAACTGCGCGCGCCGGGCGGCTACGACCCCAAGTACCGCGACATGGCGGTGGACGCGGCGGGTCTGTGCGCAGGCAAGGCGCAACTGATGCTCAAGGGGCCACTGGAATGGCTGGGCGATTTCCCGTCCGCCGGTTGGCACCTGACGGCCGAGCAACTGCGCAAATACGCCAGCCGTGGACGGCCGTTTCCAGAGGATCGCTGGCTGGCCGCTTCCTGTCACAACGCAGAAGAATTGGCGTTGGCGGAACAGATGGGCGTGGATTTCGTGACCCTGTCCCCGGTGCAGCCAACCTTGACGCACCCCGATGCTCAGCCATTGGGCTGGGAACAGGCCGCACAGTTGATCACAAGCTTCAGCAAGCCTGTTTACCTGCTGGGTGGCGTAGGACCTGCCGAAAGACAAAAGGCATGGGAAAACGGCGCTCAGGGCGTTGCAGGAATACGTGCGTTCTGGCCTGAAGAGCTCTGAGGGTCCTGGATCGTTGATCGTTCCTGCGTCCCCTCCCGAATGTGACGCGGAGCGTCACGGGATACATACCCACGCGGAGCATGGGCACGATCATCAACCTCACAATGATCGTTCCCACGCTCTGCGTGGTAACGCCGCTCAGGACGCTCCGCGTCCGCTCTTGAATGCCCAGCGCGGGCACGATCATGCCTTACTCCGGCTTCGGCGCAGGCTGCCACAGGATTTCGGCGATGCCTTGTCGCCGGGCAATTATCCGGGCGGCGACGAACAGCAGGTCCGACAATCTGTTGATGTACGCCAGACCAGATCCTTCCAGTGGTTCGACCGCATTCAGATGCTGGCAGCGACGCTCGGCACTGCGGGCCAGGCTGCGGCACACGTGAGCGTGTGCAATCAGCGCTGAACCGCCGGGCAGGATGAAGTTTTCCAGCGGCCCCAACTCCTCGTTCCAGACATCAATCGCCGCCTCGAGACGTTCGACTTCTGCGCTGTTCAACGCCTTGTAGCTCGGCATCGCCAGCTCGCCCCCCAGATCGAACAGACGGTGCTGACAGGGTGCAAGCACGTCGATCACTTCGTTGAGCCCCGACACACTTGGTGCCAGTTCGATCAGCCCGGCCAACAGCAGACCAAGCTGGCTGTTGAGGGTATCGACTTCGCCGATGGCTTCGACGCGTGGGTGATCCTTGGACACCCGGCGACCGTCGCCCAGCCCGGTTTCCCCGGCGTCGCCGGTACGTGTGTAGATTTTCGACAAACGAAAGCCCATTCAGTGGCTCCTGGTCATAGCTTGGAAATAACCTGTTGCTGCACATTCACCTGATTGGCGATCAGCGGCAGGCGCAGCGTGAAGCAGGTTCCATTGCCGACGGAAGATTGCACTTCCATCTGGCCCTTGTGGTTGTTGGTGATGATGAAGTACGACACCGACAGGCCCAGTCCAGTGCCCTGACCGATCTCCTTGGTGGTGAAAAACGGCTCGAAGGTGCGTTTACGCACGTTTTCGGACATGCCGATGCCGTTGTCTTCCACCTGAATTTCGGCCCATGGCGGATTGAGTCGGGTGCGCAGAATGATGCGTCCCTCATCCTCGCCATCGGGCCGCTGATGAATCGCCTGGGCGGCGTTTTTCAGCAGGTTCAGCAGCACTTGTTCCAGCTCGTTGGCAATGCACGGCACCGGCCCCAGATCCGGATCGAACTGGCGGATGATGTGCTGGCCCTTGAAATCAAAACCGATGGTCAGGTCAAAGTCGTTGCTGGCGATTTCCACCGCCTGATCGATCAGTGCAGGCAAGTCGCAGGGCGAGAGCTGACGGTTACTCAAGCGGCTGAAATTGAGCATATGGCTGACAATCTTCGCGGCTCGCGCACCTGCCTGCTGAATGCCATCCAGCAGTTGCGGCACTTCGCGGCTGGTCAGGTAGTTGTTTACCACGGCCAGGTCGATGCCGTCGGTTTCGGCCTGTTCGATGTTTTTGGGCAGGTCCGGCGACAGACGTCGGCGGATGTTCTGCACGTTATGCAGGATCGCACCCAGCGGATTGTTGATCTCGTGGGCCATGCCTGCTGCGAGGCCGCCAACCGAAAGCATTTTTTCCGACTGCACCATCATCTCTTCCAGCGAGATGCGCTGAGTGATGTCGTCGATCCGGATCACCACGCCGCGACCCGCGTCGCCGGTCAGCGGGTAAAACGTCAGCGCGTAATGGCGAGACTCTTCGTTCTTGATCCAGGTCACTCGCTCGATCTTGGTGACGCTGTGTCGTTCAACCGTGTGTTTGATCTGCGGCAGAAACGAGCGCATCGGCTCGAAGGCAATGAAGATCGGCTGGTTCATCGCCTCGTCCAGGGTTGTGCCGGAAAGCGCGCTGGCCTCCTGATTCCACTGGGTCACGTACAGTTGCTCGTCCAGCGCGATCATGGCCGAGGGCATCGAGTCGATGATGCTGTTGAGGTAGTTCTGAAAGCCCGTGAGCTTCTTTTCGATCTTGCTGCGCACCTGAACTTCCAGCTCAAGCTTGCGATTGGTGTGCCGGGTTTCCTCGGCCAGACCCTGCGCCTGATCGTAGGCTTCCTGAGAGTCGTCGCGGGCGCGTTTGAGTTGCTGCTCACGGGCTTCGATGCGCGACAGCATGGTGTTGAAGGCTTCAGCCAGGCTGCCGATTTCATCCTCGTTGCCGGGCTCGGCGCGCAACGCGTAGTTCTCTTCGCGGGTCACCTGACGGGAAAGCTCTTCCAATTGGTAGATGGGCTCGGTGATCAGGCGACGAATCTGCCTGGCCACGACCAGCCACAGCAATACGCTGAACACCAGAATGCCCAGGCTGGCAGTCAGGGTGCCGGTATAAAACGCAGGCGGCAGTTCGCTGCTGGCGACCAGCAATAGATGGCCCGGCGGTTGCTCGCCTTTGGGTACGGTGATGACCTGCGTGCTGCGAAACTCGGTCAGGCGCCAGCTTTCAAGGTCCTTGAAATGATGGGGCAACTCAAGCCCTTCGCCTTGCTGCACTTGCCCCAGGCGTTCGCCATCGTTGTCGTAAATGGCTGCCGCGCGCAACGGACCGTAGCTTTTCAGCTCCCTCAGCAATGCACGTGCGTCGTCGGGTGAGTTCAGTGCGTTTTCATTGAGGTTGGCGCTGCTGATCAGACGGCCAATGGTCTGCAAGGCCTGCGGCGCCATGGCTTCCTGGGAAATGTAATAGGCCGCGCTGATGAAGGTCAGGTTGGCGACCAGCAGGACGGTGGTCATCAGAACCAGCAGGGCAGCCAGCAGCTTCTGGCCGACAGGCAGGTTTTCCAGGCGTTGGCGCAAAGGCATGGGGCAGGTCGCAGTGGCAGGTGGAACAAGCAGGGTAGCGCGGGCTAGTCCGTACGCAAACCCTTGCTTGCCAGATGCGTGACCAGCCGCGTCTGCAACTGCTGCAAATGCGGCACCGGGCAGTGATGGCGCTTGGCAGCGGCACAGGCGTAGCCCAGCAGGTAGCTGATTTCGGTGCGTCGCTGATGCGCCACGTCCTGATACATCGACGAGTAGTTCGCCGCCGTGGCCTTGATGACCCGCAACACTTCGCTGTGCAGGTCAGCAGCGGCCGCCGGCTGACCGCAGCAATGCAACAGGTCGGTCAGCTCGGCGCAGAGCGTGGCGACTTCACAGTGATGCTCCAGCAGTTCGCCATTGCGGCAGTGGTGCAGCACGGTCAGTGGATTGATCGCGCAATTGAGCGCGAGCTTGCGCCACAGTCGGGTGAGGATGTCCGGCGTCCACTCGTGAGGAATTGCGCTGGCGTGCAAGTCCTTCAAAAGGGAAGGTGGAGCAGGATTCGCAACATCGCCCATCCAGGTAAAGCCATGACCGGCAAACACCACCTGCCAGTCGGCCTTGCGAAACGCACCTTCAGTGCTCGAAGCAAATATACAGCGGGCATGCGGCACTCGTGCTGCGACAGCGTCCTGACTGCCGAGGCCGTTCTGCAACAGGATGACCTCGGCATCGGCCGTCAAACGCTGCGCCAGTTGCGCCACGGCCTGTTCGGCGTCATAAGCCTTGCAGGCCACCAGCAGGCGAGCGATCGGCGCCTGATCGTCAAGCGCTTGCGCAGGCACTTGGAACGAACGGGCCGCGTCGTTTTCTATCAAGGTCAGGCAGCCGCCGCTGGCCTGATACGCGGCCACACGAGCGGCGTCTCGCAGCACCAGACGCACCGGCACATTCGCCCTTGCCAATCGCGTGGCCCACAGACTGCCCAGACTGCCTGCGCCCAATACATGCCAGATGGTCGCCATCAGTGATCGGCCTTCAAGGACAAAAGCGGCCCTGAAGCAGTGAAATCGGTATTCGACATGAAAGGCTCACAGTGAAGGCCGGAAAAGTCTCGTTATAATGAGCGTTCTTTCATACCGTCAAGTCATGCGCGCCGTTGATTGCCGTGCGCGCCGTTCAATTGGAGAACATACATGCCCTCGTTCGACGTAGTGTCCGAATTGGATAAACACGAAGTCACGAATGCCGTCGACAACGCTATCAAAGAGCTGGATCGTCGCTACGACCTGAAAGGCAAGGGGACGTTCGAGTTCAAGGAACTGACCGTCAGCCTGACCGCCGAAGCAGACTTCCAGCTTGAAGCCATGATCGAGATCCTCAAGCTTGCACTGGTCAAGCGCAAGATCGACGCCAAGTGCCTGGAAATCAAGGATGCCTATGCCTCCGGCAAACTGATGAAGCAGGAAGTCGTGCTGCGCGAAGGCATCGACAAGGAGTTGGCGAAGAAGATCGTCGCTCACATCAAGGAAGCCAAGCTCAAGGTCCAGGCCGCCATTCAGGGCGAGCAGGTGCGTGTCACCGGCAAGAAGCGTGACGACCTGCAGGAAGCCATCGCAGCCCTGCGCGCCTACGATTCGGGCATGCCGCTGCAGTTCAACAACTTCCGTGACTGACGATTTGCAGTGCTGACCGGGGAACCAAGGGTTGCCCGGCCAGTCCGAATCGCCCTGTGCATTGAAACGACAGCCGTTGCTGTCCATCGACGCCGGTTCGTCAGGTTAAGGAGAGAAAGATGGATTTAAACGCAGAAGTCGGTCACCTGTGGCAAGCGTCGCAGGCCTGGATTCCGATGATCATGCAGTACAGCGGCCGTCTGCTTCTGGCACTCGTTACGCTGTGCATCGGCTGGTGGCTGATCAACAAGGTGACCGGCAAGCTCGGTGCATTGTTGGGGCGGCGACATGCGGATCTGGCGTTGCAGGGCTTCGTCAGCAGCTTGGCGAACATCATTCTGAAGATACTGCTGGTGGTCAGTGTCGCGTCGATGATCGGCGTCGAAACCACTTCATTCGTCGCGGCCATCGGTGCTGCTGGTCTGGCGATCGGTCTGGCATTGCAGGGCAGTCTGGCGAACTTTGCGGGCGGGGTGTTGATTCTGCTGTTCCGTCCGTTCCGCATCGGTGACTGGATCGAAGCGCAGGGCGTGGCGGGTACGGTCGACAGTATTCAGATCTTCCACACCGTGCTGCGCACCGGTGACAACCGCACGGTGATCATGCCCAACGGCAACCTGTCCAACGGTATCATCACCAACACCAATCGTCAGCCGACCCGCAAGGTTGTGTTCGACATCGGTGTCAGCCACGACGCGGACCTGAAACAAGCCTTGCAAGTCCTGCTGGACATGGCCAAGGACCCACGCGTACTCGAAGACCCGGCCCCTCAGGCCGTGGTTGCAGCGCTGGGCGAGAACGCAATTACCCTGTCGCTGCGGGTCTGGACCAAGACCGGTGACTTTGGTGACGTGGTCTCGCTCTTCAACATCGAAGCGCGTGATCGTCTCAAGGACGCAGGCATCGACATCCCGGCGCCACAGCGGATGATGCGGGTCGTTCAGGAGTAACCTGCGCGGCTCCATCAGAAAACGAAAAAGCCCTGGCGCGCGAGCGTCAGGGCTTTTTTGATAGGCGCGGATTCGTTACAGGTTGGCGAGCCCGACGATAATGCCGACGGCCGCGACAGCTGCGCCCAGCACGTTCAGGAAGAAGCCCACACGCAACGCCACGGAAAGCCTCCACGGCTTGAAGCAGAACGCATAGATGATCAGGAAAATAATCGCGAAGATTTCGAGCTGACCCAGCAGGACGATGGCACTGCCGACCGTCATCGGCTCGGCGGCGCTTGAAGCGGCATACGCCATCGCGGTCCAGACGACAGGGAACCAGATACCCAGCCCGATCAGGGCAAGCATCAGGTATTGGTTGAAGCTTGGCTTTTTTGCGGTGTTCAATGTCGTTCCTTTAGCATCGTATGCGGAAAAGCCTCGTCGGTCTCAAGGCTTGTCAATGGTCGTCGATTGAGCAGGTTCTTCGATTTTCACGCCTTTGGCGTCCTTGCTCCACTGCAGGATGATCATCACCAGCGTCGGCACGCCGAGCAGGGCGGTGATGAGGAAGAAGTTGTGGTAACCGAACTTCTCTACCATCACTCCCGAATAGCCACCGATCAGGCGCGGCAGCAACAGCATGATCGAGCTGAGCAGGGCGTATTGCGTCGCTGAGAACTTGAGGTTGGTCAGGCTCGACAGGTAGGCCACGAACGCAGACGTCGCGAGGCCGGAGCTGAGGTTGTCCAATGAGATGGTCAGGATCAGCATTTTGATGTTCGGCCCCATGTCTGCCAGCAGCAGAAACAGGATGTTGGTGGCTGCCGAACTCAGGCCGCCGATGAACAGGATCGGCATGATGCCGAAGCGCACGATCAGCAGGCCGCCGACGCCTGCGCCCAGCAGCGTCATGATCAGGCCGAAGATCTTGCTCACGCTGGCGATCTGATCCTTGGTGAAGCCCTGGTCGATATAGAACACGTTGGCCATGACGCCCATCACCGTGTCCGACATACGATAAGTAGCGATCAGACCCAGCAGCAGCAAGGCCTGCCAGCGGTAGCGCATGATGAAATCGTTGATCGGCGTCAGGACCGGTGCCAGGCCGCGGCGTCCCATCGAAGACAGGCAGCCTATGGTGAGCAGGGTATAGAGGATCGCGCGCAGGAACGCCCTGTCTTCCAGCAACAGGTCCATCCAGCTGGTGTCCTGGAAGAGTACGCTGGCGAAGTCGGTGTTGTAGAGCTGAGTGAACATCGCCGGAACCGACACCAGCAGCACGATCAGGACAAAGACTGAGGCCAGTTGGTGGGTGAAGCCGTAGCGCGCTGCCGACAGTTGGGTGCGCAGCGGTACGGGCGGCTCGCGCATGACCAGCGTGGTGATCAGTGCGGGCAGCATCAGCAGACCGAACAGTACGTAGGTGCCGGTCCAGGCCGAATGCTTGTAGGCGAAGCCGGTCGAGCCGAAGCCTTCGGCAAAATACAGTGCGCCTGCGGTCGCCAGCAGTGCCGCAACGCGGTAGCCGGACATGTAGCTGGCGGCCAGCGCGGCCTGCTGGGTGTCATGGGCGATTTCCAGGCGATACGCATCGATCGCGATGTCCTGGGTCGCGGAGGCGAAGGCCACGACCACCGCGATGGCGATCAACCAGGACAGGTGTTGCTGCGGATCGCAGAAACCCATGCCGATCAGGCCCAGCAGCACAAGGGTCTGGGACAGCACCAGCCAGGAGCGACGACGGCCCAGTTTGCCGAGCAGTGGCAGGCGCCATTGGTCGAGCAGGGGAGACCAGACCCATTTGAAGGCGTAGGCAAGACCGATCAGGCTGGCGTAGCCGATGGTTTCGCGAGCGACACCGGCTTCACGCAACCATACGGATAACGTCGAAAAGACCAACATGTAAGGCATGCCCGCAGCGAATCCGAGCAGCAGCAACACTAAAGTCGATGGGCTGGCATATGCGGCGAGCGCGGCGCGCCAGGTTTTACGGGGCATGGGCTGGAATCTGCCTCAGGTTACGAAAACAAAGGGCGCACTCTAACCGTTGAACTACATGGGGCGCCAGCCATGACGCTGCATATCAACCCGATTGTTCAGAATGGTAAGGCCTTCGGTACGTAAACGGGCACGCTGTTCGTCACCCGAGGGGCTGCCGGGTGGCAGACTGAGCCTGCCGCCGGCACCCAGAACACGGTGCCAGGGAAGCGTCGAACCGTCCGGCAACTGGCTCAAGGTGCGGCCTACCCAGCGGGCCGCCTTGCCAAGTCCGGCCAGTTCCGCCAGTTGTCCGTAGCTGACCACTTTGCCTTCCGGCACCTGGGCCAGCGTCAAATAAAGTGCCGAGCGCCGTACGTCGGCAGGCGAAGGCCCGCTGGGGTCGTTTTGTTCTGAAACGGGGTCGCTCACACGTTTATCCTGTATAAAACGAGATTGATTGTCGTTTCCTGGAACTACAGATGGATCTGATGGTCTGTGATACCTGTGTTCGGGGGTCCATGGACTGCCTTGACGTTATTCCAGCGGGATGATGCCCGATTTTCCGCCAAACAGAGCCTAGTCGTCGCTTATGTTGTCCAGAACCCTCCTGTGTCTTGCCCTCACCGCCGCCTCCACTCCCTTGCTTGCCGATACCGTCTGGTTGAAGAACGGCGACAAGCTGACCGGTACCATCAAGGTTTTCGACGGCGGCAAGTTGCTGCTTCAGACCGAGTACGGCGGTGCCATTCCGATTGACTGGAAAAAGGTCAAGACCCTGGAAAGCGATCAGCCATTGCTCGTCAAACAGGACCAGTACACGGGTGAAGTCGCCAAGTCACTGAAAGCGTCCGATGACGGCAAGGTGGTTCTGGCCAATGGCGAGGCGCCTAAAACCGTCGAGCTGGCGAGCATTCAGCAGATCATCAAGCCAAAGCCGGTCATCACCGATCTGGTCTGGAAGGGCAACATCGACGCTGCGCTGGACTTCCAGCAGGCCGAGAACGACACCAATGATTACAACGTCGCCTTCAAGACATCGGCGCGTCACGGTCAGTGGCGTCATAACGCCAGAGGCGAATACAACCGCGAAACCACAGACGATGTGGTCGGCACCGACAACTGGAGCGCCGAGTACTCGATCGACCGCTTCCTGACCGAGAAATTCTTCTGGGACGCCCGCGTCACCTACAAGCGCGACAAGATCGAAGACCTGTCCCGCCAGCGTGTCGTCGGTACGGGTCCTGGTTATCAGTTCTGGGATGACGAGCTCGGAGCCTTCAAGGTCGGTGCACTGCTCAACCGTACGGACTTCGAGTTCTCCAACGACGAGAAGGAAAACTTCTACTCGGTTGCCGGCACCTGGGACTACAACCGCTACCTGATCGGCAAGAAGGTCGAGTTCTTCACCAACGGCGAGCTGGGCAAACCGTTGAGTGGCGTCGCGGACTACTCGCTGGATGTCGAGGCGGGGCTGCGCTACAAGGTCACCGAATGGGCCTCGCTTAACCTCAAGGCCGAGAAAGATGTCATCAGCGGCTCCAGCAACGGCGATGTCGACAAGACTCGCTACACCGCAGGTTTCGGCGTCGCCTGGTAAGCACGTTGGCCAGCGACACGCTTACGAGGCGCGTCGCTGGTCAATCACCGTCTAGATTCTCATCGCGCCGTCCAGCTCCAGGATGCGCCCGCTGAAATAATCATTTTCCAGAATGTAAGCGACCGAGTGGGCGATTTCGTCCGGCTTGCCCATGCGTTTGAGCGGGATGGCGGACGTCATTTTCTCCAGCGCCTCGGGCCTCATGCTGCCGGTCATCTCGGTTTCGATGAAACCGGGTGCCACGCCTGCGACCCGGATGCCGTAACGCGCCAGTTCACGCGCCCAGGTCACGGTCGCTGCCGCGACACCGGCCTTGGCGGCCGAATAGTTGGTCTGGCCGATGTTTCCCGCGCGCGAAATCGACGAGATATTGATGATCGCGCCCTGACTGTTCTGCTCGATCATCTTTGCGGCCACTTCGCGTGTGCACAGGAAGACACCGGTCAGGTTGACGTCGATCACCGACTGCCACTGAGCCAGGCTCAGCTTGGTCATGACGCCGTCCTTGACCTTGACCAACAGACCGTCGCGCAGGATGCCCGCGTTGTTGACCAATCCGTGAATGGTCCCGAAATCGTCAGCAATCCTGCTCACGGTTTCCACAACCTGATCTTCGTTCGCGACGTTGCACAGGTAGGCCCGTGCCTGCACGCCTTGTGTCTGGCAGGCTGCAACCGCCTGGTCGAGTTTTTCCTGATTCAGGTCCACCAACGCCAGATTCGCACCTTTGCCGGCCAGGTATTCGGCCATTGCGCGGCCCAGACCCTGGCCTCCGCCGGTGATTATTATTAGCTTGTCTTTCAATTCCATGTGCGTGTCCAATCCGCTGATTGTCTTCACGGCATGGCTCATTCGAGATGAGTCCGAATGCCGTTGCCAGAGCACGTTATATTCTGTTTCCGCGCGTTCGTCTTCAGCTCGACGCAAACGTTTCAAGGAGTCACACGATGAGCGCGAAAGCCTCTAAGGATGCCAGGCACCTGCTGCTCAAGGAGTACAGGGCTGTCCTGTCAACGCATTCCAAGTCAATGCCGGGCTACCCGTTCGGTTCGGTTGTGCCTTACTGCCTGGATGATCGGGGGCGGCCATTGGTGCTGATCAGCCGCATTGCTCAGCACACCCATAACCTGACGCTCGATCCCAAGTGCTCGCTGCTGGTGGGCGAGCGGGGCGCCGAGGATGTTCAGGCAGTTGGCCGGGTGACGGTTCTGGCGCAGGCCGAAAAGCTCAGTGACCCTGATGCGGTCGAGGCTGCAGCACGACGGTACTACCGGTTCTTCCCCGAGTCGCAGAGTTATCACACCGCTCACGATTTCGATTTCTGGGTGCTTGCACCTGTTCGCTACCGGTACATCGGCGGCTTCGGCGCCATTCACTGGCTGGACGAAGTGGCGTTGGACAATCCGTTTGCAGGCAAGATCGAAACGGGCATGGTCGAGCACATGAATCAGGACCACGCCAAGGCCATTGCGCACTACGTCGAATTGTCGGGCCTGCCGCAAACCGAGCCCGCACGACTGGTCGGCATCGACAGCGAAGGTATGCACCTGCGTATCGCGAACAGCGTTTATTGGCTGGCATTCAGCGAGCCTTGTAATACACCGACACAAGTCCGCGAGGCCTTGGTTCAACTGGCTCACGCAGAAAAATGGCCGGTAAATGACGGGAAGCACGCTTGAATTAACGACTTTCTGACATCACATACGGTCTACTTGCAAGGCACTCTTGCGCTGAGGAACTGATTTGATGCGTGTTTTTTTGCTGATGTTCTTACTTTTTCCGGTACTCGAACTGTTCATTCTGGTTCGGGTCGGCATGTCCATTGGTTTTCTCTGGACATTCCTGTTGGTCCTGGCGACATCGATGCTGGGACTTTTCGTTATGCGCGTGGCAGGTTTTGCAACGGCCCTGCGTGCCCGTGAAAGCCTGTCCCGCGGCGAGCTGCCTGCCCAGCAGATGCTTGAAGGCCTGATGGTTGCGGTAGGCGGTGGCCTGCTGCTGTTGCCAGGCTTCATCAGTGACATCCTGGGCGTGATCTGTCTGCTGCCTGTCACTCGACGGTTGCTGATCAGCAAGGTTCGTCAGCGCGCCGAGGCTCAGGCCATGCGCCAGCGCGCCTTCGCCGATGACCTGCAGAGTCGTGCCGACGAGCAGACGGCGAACAGCCGCACGCACGCGATTCACCAGCCCACCCGCGAACCCGACGTGATCGAGGGCGAGTTCGAGCACCGGGACAAATAATCCCTGCAACCCCTTCGCTGCGCGGCACCTTCGGGTGCCGCGCTCGTATGTGGGCTCTGTCAGGCTGCAAAAATTTTCTTGCCCAAGCCTTGTAATAACCTTGCTCGCCCTTATGTATGGGTCACCGCAAGGTTTCTGGCCTGATTGCCAGACCGTATTCTGCGGTTCGCGCGTCGAACCGTAACCGGCAAGTCCGGAATTTAGAACAGGCCGGTGCATTCACCGGACGCTCAACAACCATAATCAGGAGATCGACAATGAAGCTTCGTCCTCTGCATGACCGCGTCGTAATCCGTCGCAGCGAAGAAGAAACGAAAACTGCCGGCGGTATCGTTCTGCCAGGTTCGGCTGCCGAAAAGCCAAACCGTGGCGAAATCGTCGCTGTTGGTACCGGCCGCGTGCTGGACAACGGTGAAGTACGTGCGCTGGCCGTGAAAGTGGGTGACAAGGTGGTGTTTGGCCCTTATTCCGGCAGCAACACTGTGAAAGTAGACGGCGAAGACCTGCTGGTGATGAGCGAGAACGAGATTCTCGCTGTTATCGAAGGCTGAGTGCTCGCGCTGATTTCCGTTACTACAAAGTATTCAAGGAATAATGATCATGGCTGCTAAAGAAGTTAAATTCGGCGATTCTGGCCGCAAAAAAATGCTCGCCGGTGTAAACGTCCTGGCTGACGCAGTAAAAGCGACCCTGGGCCCAAAAGGCCGTAACGTCATCATCGAGAAGAGCTTCGGTGCTCCGCTGATCACCAAAGACGGTGTGTCGGTTGCCAAGGAAATCGAACTCAAAGACCGTTTCGAAAACATGGGCGCGCAGCTGGTCAAAGACGTTGCCTCCCGTGCCAACGATGACGCGGGCGACGGTACTACCACCGCTACCGTTCTGGCTCAGGCTATCGTCAACGAAGGCCTGAAAGCCGTCGCTGCCGGCATGAACCCGATGGACCTGAAGCGCGGCATCGACAAGGCGACCATCGCCATCGTTGCTCAGCTGAAGGCGCTGTCCAAGCCATGCACCGACACCAAGGCAATCGCCCAGGTCGGCACCATTTCGGCCAACTCTGATCACTCCATCGGCGACATCATTGCCGAAGCCATGGAAAAAGTGACCAAAGACGGCGTTATCACCGTTGAAGAAGGTTCGGGTCTGGAAAACGAACTGTCTGTCGTTGAAGGCATGCAGTTTGACCGTGGTTACCTGTCCCCGTACTTCATCAACAAGCCGGACACCATGGTTGCCGAGCTGGACAGCCCGCTGCTGCTGTTGGTTGACAAGAAGATCTCCAACATCCGCGAAATGCTGCCGGTTCTGGAAGCCGTCGCCAAAGCAGGTCGTCCACTGTTGATCGTTGCCGAAGACGTCGAAGGCGAAGCCCTGGCGACTCTGGTTGTGAACAACATGCGCGGCATCGTGAAAGTTGCAGCCGTGAAGGCTCCAGGTTTCGGCGACCGTCGCAAGGCCATGCTGCAGGACATCGCTGTTCTGACTGGCGGTACCGTTATCTCCGAAGAGATCGGTCTGAGCCTGGAAACCACTACCCTGGAACACCTGGGTAATGCCAAGCGCGTTGTACTGAACAAAGAAAACACCACCATCATCGACGGTGCTGGCGTTAAAACCGACATCGACTCGCGCATCGCTCAGATCCGCCAGCAAATCGGTGACACCAGCTCCGACTACGACAAAGAGAAACTGCAAGAGCGTCTGGCCAAGCTGTCCGGCGGTGTTGCGGTGATCAAGGTCGGCGCCGGTTCCGAAGTCGAAATGAAAGAGAAGAAAGCCCGCGTTGAAGACGCCCTGCACGCAACCCGCGCAGCCGTCGAAGAAGGCGTGGTACCTGGCGGTGGCGTGGCGCTGGTTCGCTCCCTGCAGGCCATCGAAGGTCTGAAAGGCGACAACGCCGATCAGGACGTCGGTATCGCTCTGCTGCGTCGTGCCGTTGAAGCACCACTGCGTCAGATCGTTGCCAACTCCGGCGACGAGCCAAGCGTTGTAGTCGACAAGGTCAAGCAGGGTTCGGGTAACTTCGGTTACAACGCTGCTTCCGGCGAATACGGCGACATGATCGAAATGGGTATCCTGGACCCGGCCAAGGTCACTCGCTCTGCTCTGCAGGCAGCGTCCTCGATCGCCAGCTTGATGATCACCACCGAAGCGATGATCGCTGACGTGCCTGACGACAAGCCAGCAGGCGGCGGCATGCCGGACATGGGCGGCATGGGTGGTATGGGCGGCATGATGTAAGCCAGCTTTACCCCTCAAGCGACACCCATAAAGAACCCTGCCTTGTGCGGGGTTTTTTTATGGGTGGTCTGTATAGGCCAGTGTTCTTCGTTACACAAATGCTGCCTGAACACTGATCGTGCTCATGCTCCGCGCTCATCGTGAACACAAGTCCGCAAGACGCGCAAAACGGGGGCTAGAACGAAAGTGACTGACGCAATGCATACCCCGTGGGAGGCGGCAAGACCTTGGTATAACGCTGAGCACAAGCATGAGCATGATTGGCGTGCTTGAGATCACGCTGATCGTTCCCACGCGTGGGAACGATCAGTAAGTTTGAGGCAAGCTTGTGTATGACGCTTCAAGATCAGCGAGAGAGCTGAACTGCCGGTTCGCGGCGCTCAGGTCTGTACAGAACGAAGTAATAAACCCCCAGACAGATCAGCCAGCAGAACACTGCCGTCCAGAGGTTGTGCGACAGAAAGTGCGCCCCCTGCAGCATGCGACCCACTGAAAAGATCGATCCCAGCGTGAAGGCCAATATCAGCCCGGCTTTGGCCAGATGGGGTTTGCGGTCGCGAAACATGAAGAACAGCGCGAAGAGGGTAAAACCGGTGGCGGCATGACCGCCCGGCCAGCAGCGGCCGGGCTTGTCGGTCTCGGGACGTGGACTGAGCAGTTCGCTGTAGGTTTCCTGACCACCGAACTCGGTCAGGCTCCAGGGGCACTGCACGGAGGTCACAACCTTGAGCGGAGTCACGAAGCCGGTGGCAAGGGCCATCGACAGCACCAGGCACCCCAGTTCGCGACGCCACGGCATCAGGCGCTCGACCTTGAAAGACGCAGCGAAGCTGATCATCGCCATTATTCCAATCGCCATCACCACCTGTTTGGCGCGATCATGAAGCACGTCTTCCAGAAAGTAGCTGTGCCTGCCAATGAACGCACCGGCCGCCGGATCGAAGGCCAGTCTGGCAAGGTCCATGTCCACGGAGGTCAGCTCCAGCAGAACCAGTATCAGGGCGGTGACGGCGGGTATGCCCAGGCATATCCAGAAGTTGAGCGGACGGGAGTACGGCGGGGAGACGGCTTTCAATATGGCAAATCCGGTTTTGGTGGAATACGTGCCGCAGTCATGAATTGCGGCAATTTTGTTTCGGAGTGTGTCATGTGAGTTGTGAATTCTGGATGAAAAAATCGTTAGGCCGTTTCGGCGCTGGCCCTCACGTCCACTTCGTCTTAAGCTGCGCCAGCCCAAATTGCATATTGAGAGTGCTCCATGCGAATTCTTCTGGTTGAAGACAACCGCGACATCCTGGCAAACATGGCCGATTACCTGGGCATGAAAGGCTACACCGTCGATTGCGCACAGGATGGCCTCTCGGGACTGCATCTGGCCGCCACCGAACATTACGACCTGATCGTGCTGGACATCATGCTGCCCGGTATCGATGGTTACACCCTGTGCAAACGCCTGCGCGAAGACGCTCGTCGCGACACGCCGGTGATCATGCTGACCGCGCGTGACCAGCTCGACGACCGCCTGCAGGGCTTTCGCTCCGGCGCCGATGACTACCTGCTCAAGCCATTCGCCCTGTCCGAACTGGCGGCGCGTATAGAGGCTGTGCTGCGTCGTGCTCAGGGCGGCGGACGTCGCACCCTGCAGGTCTCCGACCTGATCTACGACCTCGACACGCTGGAAGTGACGCGGGAAGGGCGGATGCTGAAGCTCAACCCGGTCGGTCTCAAGCTGCTCGCGGTATTGATGCAGAAGAGCCCGCATGTTCTGCGTCGCGAAATTCTTGAAGAAGCGCTGTGGGGCGATGACTGCCCTGACAGCGACAGCCTGCGCAGTCACGTGCATCAGTTGCGTCAGGTGATCGACAAACCGTTTTCCAAGCCGCTGCTGCAAACCGTACACGGTGTGGGCTACCGCTTGGCCGAGGGCCGGGATGGAGTTTAAACAGAGCCTTGCCCAGCGGATCATCATCGCGTTTGCCCTGATGAGTGCGCTGGTCGCCGGATCCTTTGCAATCGGCATTATTTCCACCGTTCACCTGGTCGAAGAGAAACTGATTTCCGCAGGCCTGGGCGGCGATCTCAATCGCCTGATGCTGATGGACAGCGTCAGCGACTGGAGCCATCGGCCCAAGCCCGACCAGTTGTTCTATTTCACCAACGGTCCTGGCGATTTCGACCTGCCCAAGGACCTGCGTCATCTCGAGCCGGGCTTTCACGAGGTGTTCCGCGGACCGCTGTCCTATCACGCGATGATCGAAGTGGTCGATGGTCGTCACTACGCCTTGCTGCAGGACCAGAGCGATTTCGAAGAGCGCGAGCGCGTACTGTTCGCGGTGGTACTGGTGGGCTTCGTGCTCGCACTGGCGCTGGCCGTTTTCCTGGGCTGGGTGCTTGCCCGACGCGTAATGGCGCCGGTTGTGCGGCTGGCCCGACAGGTCCGTCATCGTGATCAGTTGCTGGGCCTTGCGCCGCCTCTGGCGCCTGACTACGCCGCGGACGAAGTGGGTGAACTGGCCGTCGCCTTCGACGCCACGCTGGGGCGTCTGCGACAGGCATTGATCCGCGAGCGGATGTTCACCAGCGACGTGAGCCATGAGCTGCGTACGCCGCTGATGGTGCTGGCCAGCTCCTGTGAGTTGCTGCTGGAAAACCCGGCACTCGACCAGCGTGCGCGCCGGCAGGTTGAGCGCATCGGCCGCGCCTGTGAAGAGATGCGTGATCTGGTCCAGACCTTCCTGATGCTCGCCCGTACCCAACGCGAGGATCCCGCCATGACGCCCAAGGCGACGCTGGTCGGTGTTGCCGAGCAATTGATCTCGCAATGGCGTGACCCGATAGAGGGCAAAGGGCTGAAGCTGACGTATAACCCGCCGCCGGAAGGCCAGGTCTCTGACATCCGCTACAACGCAACCTTCCTTCACGCCGTGATGGGCAACCTGCTGCGCAATGCGCTGCACTACACTGATCACGGCTTCATTACGCTCACACTTCAGTCCGAAAGTTTCGTCGTCGAGGACAGTGGTGTCGGTATCCCCGAAGAGAAACGTGAAGCGATGTTCGAACCTTTCGTGCGCGGCAACGAGCAGCGTGGCGAAGGTCTTGGTCTGGGTCTTTCGCTGGTTCAGCGTATCTGTGCCAATCAGGGCTGGAGCGTCAGCCTGACGCCGATGGAGCCCCATGGCTGCCGCTTCAAGGTCACGCTGGACATCGTCAAACCCTGATGCCCGTCCTGATTCGCCATGTGCAGGCCGCTCTCTGACCAGAGGCGGCTCACTTGGCACGCAAGTACCTGTAAACTCTGGAAACATTTGACCGGTCAATGTGACGTTTTTTTCACATTCAGATGACCTGACGATGACGGCGACCTGACTAATTTGGCCGCCATTAACGTCAGGAGATGCTCTCATGAGCGACCGCATTGAACTTGAGTTTTCCCGTAAGTACGACAAGGATCACGCTCGCCAGTACCTGGAAAAACATCAGGACGGCCTATGGCGCAAGTTGTCTCATTATCGTGACGAACAGTTGGCACGAAAGGCACTGCACATGGTCGGAGACCCCGGTCTGGTGCTGGATCTTCCATGCGGGGCAGGTCGTTTCTGGCCTTTGCTGGCCGAGAAGCCCAATCGTTCCATCATTGGTGCGGACAACTCCGCCGACATGCTGCGAATCGCCTGTGAATCTCAACCGGCCGATGTGGTGAAAAGGGTACGACCCTTGCAGACATCTGCTTTCGCTATCGACCTGCCTGACAACGCGGTGGACAGCATCTTCTGCATGCGTCTGTTGCACCACGTCGGGCAATCGAGTGACCGGATGGCTCTGTTACGGGAGTTTCAGCGCGTTACCCGCGACAGTGTGATTGTGTCTCTGTGGGTGGATGGCAATTTCAAAGCCTGGAAGCGCAGAAAGCTCGAGAGTAAGCGTCACGAGAAAAATGGGCAGGAAAGTTACCAGAACCGTTTTGTGTTACCGGTTACTACCGCAGAAACCGAATTTGAAGAGGCAGGATTTCGCATTCAGAAGCGAATGGACTTCCTGCCGATGTACGCCATGTGGCGAGTCTATGTATTGCGTAAAAGGTGAATAGATGGGTCTGCAGTCCTTGAAGGAACCAGTTGTTAACCCGGGAGAGAACGGGTTCAGTCACTTCTGGAGCCAGCGTGGCGAGTGGGTTGAAGAACCCAACGTGCGGCGTGGTGGTGAGAGTGGCGTGCAACGGTTGATCACGGACGATGGACAGACGCTCTACAGCAAACGGCAGACCGGCCATATCTACCGCAGTTGGTTGCACCCGTTCGGGCGGCCGACGGTACTTCGCGAGCGCGACGCCCTGGAAGGTCTGAACAGGCTGGGCGTCGGTGTGCCGCAAATCGTGTTCTGCGGAGCCGAACGCACCGAAAACGAATGGCGCGCGCTTCTGGTGACCGAAGCCCTGGAGGGATTCGAAGAGTTCGAAAAATGGCTTGCTGCAGGTGGCCGCGAGCAGTACGGCGAACTGTTGTACGAGCAAATGCTCAGTGAAATGGGCAAAACGCTGGCCCGCATGCATTTGGGGCGTTGGCAGCACAGTTGCCTGTATATCAAGCATATCTTCGTGCGTGTTACTGGCGAGGGTGATCAGGCCAGAGCCGAAGTTGCACTGCTTGACCTGGAAAAGGGCCGTCGTCGCTGGACGGCCTACGGGGCCGCGCAGCATGACATGAAGCAACTGAGACGCCATTCGTCATTCAGCGCCGCAGACTGGCAGAAGTTAGTCTATTTTTACCAAGCGGCGTTTGGCAGCTCTATCAAAGGTTTAGAGTCATGAAGCTCGAAATGGCTAGAGGTTTGTTCGTGTTCGCGGCGTTGGCGACTGCAACAGTCGCCATGGCAGCGCTTGAACAACCGGGTACGAAGATCCTGAGTGCCCAGCACGGCGAAGGGCACTGCCCGTTGCCTCGTGCAATCAAGAGTGAGGTAGCAGTGAAGCCCGATCATGATTTGCTGCTCCTGATGTACAGCCTGGCACAGGGTACTGGATCGAAAAATTGAACACTCCGTTGACCTGAAAGGCCCCTTGTCGGGGCCTTTGTCGTTTGGCTGGTGATCAATTTACTGCCGAACTTACCTGATTGGCCTGTTTGTCAGGCGCTGCCAGCAAGGTGTACACGCAAGGCAGGACGATAAGCGTGAACAGCGTACCGACTGACATACCGGTCGCGATCACCATGCCGATGTCGAAACGGCTGACAGCTCCGGCACCGGTTGCCAGTATCAATGGCACCATTCCGAAGACCATGGCCGCCGTCGTCATCAACACTGGACGCAGACGAATCGCCGCAGCTTCTTCCGCTGCCTCTCGCGCTGACAGTCCTTGATCCCGGCGCAGCTGGTTGGCGAACTCGACAATCAAAATACCGTGCTTGGTGATCAGACCGATCAAGGTCACGAGCCCGACCTGGGTGTAGATGTTCATACTCGATACCCCCAGAAACAGCGGGATCAAGGCGCCGCAGATCGACAGCGGAACCGTCACCAGAATCACCAGCGGGTCGCGGAAGCTTTCGAATTGCGCCGCCAGCACCAGAAAGATGATCGCCAGTGCGAGCGCGAAGGTGATCCACAGGGCGCTGCCTTCCTGCACGTATTGCCTGGATGCCCCGGCGTAGTCGTACGCGAACCCTTCAGGTGCTTCTTCAGCTGCAATCTGTCTGACCGTTTCGAGCGCTTCGCCCATGCTGACGATGGGGAAACCCTGAATGATTGCCGAGTTGAGCTGCTGAAACTGATTCAACTGCCGCGGTCGCGCCCGGTCGCTGACCGTGATCAGCGTGGACAGCGCCAGAAGCTGGCCTTCGTTGTTTCTGACGTAATAGTTGTTCAGCCACCCGGGATTGTCGCGATAGGCACGCTCCACTTGGGCAATCACCTTGTAGCTGCGTCCTTCGAGGGTGAAACGGTTGATTTCCGCCTCGGCCAGCAAGGTTGCCAGCGTACCGCCAAGGTCCTGCATGGACACGCCCATCTGTGCGGCTTTGGCTCGGTCGATATCCACGACCACTTCCGGTTTATCGAAAGCCAGATCAATGTCCATGAAGGCGAACTTGCCCGAATCCGTCGCGCGCTTTTTGATGCGTTCGGCGACCTCCAGCAGGGCCGGATAGTCATTGGGGGTGTTGATCACAAACTGGAACGGCAGCCCTTCGCCCGTCCCGGGGAGTGAAGGCAGATTGAAACCGAAGATTTGCAGTCCGGGAATCTCCGAGAGTCTGGCCTGGACCTCGGGCAGGATCTCCATCTGGGTGCGAGTCCGTTCATTCCAGGGCTTGAGCAGAAAGCCTCCGACGCCGGTGAGGACACCGTTGAAGCCGTTGATCTGGAACGATGAGTAGTACTCGGGAAACGCTTTGAACAGCGTCACGAAGCGGTCGGTATACGCATTGATGTAATTCAGGTTGGTGGTCTGAGGCGATGTGGCCATCATGAAAATGATGCCTTGGTCCTCGTCCGGTGCCAGCTCCGATTTGGTGAACATGAGCAGCACCGGAATCAGGCACAGCACGATGATCGCAAATACCACGACCACCGGGCGGGTGTTCAATGTCGCATGCAGGATGCGCTGGTAACGCACCTTGAGCCTTTCGAAGGCCTGATCGAGCCTGTGTGCCAGGCCGCTCGGGTTTTCTTCGGGGCGCAACAGCATGGCGCACATCATGGGCGAAAGGGTCAGGGCAACGATGCCCGAGATGACCACTGCGCCTGCCAGTGTCAGGGCGAACTCCCTGAACAGCGCACCGGTCAGTCCTTCCAGAAAACCGATAGGGGCGTACACCGCAGCCAGCGTGATGGTCATTGAAACCACCGGCATCGCGATTTCTCGTGCACCTTCGATGGCGGCATCGAACGGCGTCTTGCCTTCCTCGATATGCCGGTGGATGTTCTCGACCACCACAATCGCGTCGTCCACCACCAGACCGATGGCCAGCACCATCGCCAGCAACGTCAGCAGGTTGATCGAGTAACCCATCAACTGCATGAAGAACAGCACGCCGACCATGGAAAGCGGAATGGTGACCACCGGGATCAGCACCGAACGCAGAGCGCCGAGGAACAGGAAGACTACGACGATCACAATCAGCACGGCTTCGATGAGCGTTTTCACCACCTCATGAATCGATGCCTGAATGAACAGCGTGGCATCGTAGGCGATGGACACCTTGAGGCTTGGCGGCAGCTGGCTTTCCAGCTCTGGCATGATGCGCCGCACTTCCTTGATGACGTCCAGCGGGTTGGAACTCGGCGTACCCTTGATGCCGATGTACACCGAGGGAATGCCATCGAACGAGCTGACGGTGTTGTAGTTCTCGGCACCCATTTCTACCCGCGCCACGTCACCCAGTAATACTCGGCTGTCGCCATTGGTCTTCAAGGGGATAGCGGCGAAGGCTTCGGCAGATTTCAGTTCGGTGGTGGCGTTGATACTGGTCACCACATATTCGCCCTTGATCTCGCCAGCCGCCGACAGAAAGTTGTAACGACGCACCGCATCGGTGACATCGGCGGCTGTGAGGCCAAAACCGGCAAGGCGCACCGGGTCCAGCCAGAGGCGCATTGCAAACACCTGATTGCCCAGAATCTCGGCCTCCGCCATGCCCGGCAGTGTCGCCAACCGGGGTTGAATGACGCGTGACAGGTAGTCGGTGATCTGCGGATTGTTCAATTGCGAGCTGTAAAAACTGACGTACATCAGTGCCGACGCGTCGGCCGCTTCTTTGCTCAGCACGGGATCCTCAGCGTCTTGCGGCAGCTTGTTTTTGACCTCATTGGCCTTGGCCAGCAATTCGGTGAACAGCCGGTCGCTGTCAGCACCGATACGTGCATAAATGGAGATGATCGAGAAGTTCTGGCGACTGACCGAGGTCATGTAGTCGATGCCCTCGGCGCTGGCCAGGCTCTGCTGCAGCGGCTGGGTGATATAGCCCTGAATGGTTTCGGCGTTGGCACCGGGGTAGGCCGTCGTCACCGTGATAAGCGCATTTTCCATCTGCGGATACTGGCGGATGACCAGCTTGCTGTAAGCCTGAATGCCCAGCAATACGATCAGCAGGCTGACGACGGTTGCAAGCACCGGGCGGCGAATGAACGGGTCGGTGAAAGTCATGACGGCTCCCTGATCATTGCGCGCGGCTGGCCGGGGCGTTGCTGTCACTGGTTTGCGTGGCATCTGCGCTGATCGCGACATGAGCGCCATTGTCCAGCTTCAACTGACCGCCACTTACCACCTGATCTCCCGCCTTGAGACCTTCCAGAATCACCACTTTGCCCTCACGATGTTCGCCGGTTTTGACGAAGCGCCGCTCGACCGTCAGTTGTGGTTCGTCCTGTGTGTCGCTTTCAGGCTTGCCTGCCTCGGTTTGCCTGGCCACCACCACGTAAATCGAATTGCCGTAAAGGCTGTAGGTGATCGCGCTTTCCGGGACCACGATCTGGCTGGGCGCGCTGGGCAGAATGACCTGAAGGTCGACAAACATACCGGGCAGCAGTCTGCCGTCCGGGTTTGGCTGAGTGGCGCGAATCAGAACGTTGCGCGTGCTTTCGTCGACCCTTGGATTGATCGCACTGATCGTGGCGTCGAATGACTGGCCGGGATAAGCCGACACACTGACCTGCACCCGCTGCCCGACGGACAGCTTTGGCAAGGCCTGTTCGGGTACGTGGAAATCGACATAAAGGCTGCTTAAATCCTGCAGGGTCGCAATCACGGTCCCGCTGGCCAGATAGTCGCCGACATCCACTTGGCGAATCCCGATGGTGCCGCTGAATGGCGCCAGAATCTGTTTCTTTGCCAGCGAGGCTTTGAGCTGCGCCACCGTGGCGCTGGCTTTCTTCAATTGCGCAGCCAGCTTGTCGAAGTCGCCGCGGGAAATTGCCTGATCGCCGACCAGTCTGCTGCCGCGCCCGTGCTCGACCTGTGCCAGCCCCAGGTCCGCTTCCGCAGTTCCCAGCAGTGCCCGCTCCACATCGCTGTCCAGTTGCAGCAGCGGCTGCCCGACGCGAACCTTCTGCCCGGACTCGAACAGCAGCGCCTTGACCGTGCCCGCAATCTCCAGGCTCAGGTCCACACCTTGGACGGCTTTCAACGTACCGATGGCAGGCAGCCGGCTTTGCCAGGGCAACGCCACAGCGTTGACCACTGCCACGCTGACCGGCGGCTTCGGCGCACTGAACTGCTGGATCTGCCGATAGATGGAAAACGCTTTGTAACCCGCGAGCGCAAGCACGAGGAGCATAACAACGCCCAGCATTATCAACATGCGACGACGCAACATGCTTCACTTCCCTGGAAGATTTGAAACGCACAGGATCGCGAACGCGATCCGAACGGCAGTCTTTCAAATCTAGTTGCTAATGCGCTGTTTGGAAAAAAATATAAGGGCTGAACGTCGCGAATTTCAGCTCCTGAGGAAGTTTCTTACTTTTTTAAACGACTGTTCCGGCATAACACCGTTTTCTCCTATGTCATCTTTCGTCGGATGTTTATCGAGTCATCAGAATTCGATCAATACGCCCAAGGGAAAATGGCATGGCCGGCATCTGGACGAAAATAGTGACTGCCTTGCGGGGCGGCGAAAGCGAGGCGTCGAGCAGTATCGTGGCGCGACAGACGTTGCATATCCTTGATCAGGAAATCCGCAACGCCGAACAACACCTCGACGCCAGTCGCTCCAGTCTCGCAGGCCTGATGGCCAAGAGTCTTCATGCAACACGAAAGGTGACGCAGGCACGGGCAGAGGTCGCTTCACTGGTTCGCGACGCCGAGACAGCGCTTGAGGCCGATGACGAAGCGACTGCCCTTGAGGCTGCATCAAGGATCGGTCTGCTGGAAAAACGGATGGCCGAGGATGCCGGCATCGCGCAGGGCTATGCGACCGCCGTCAGCAGCCTGAGCGCAAGTCTGCGCGTCAGTGAGCAGAAGCTGTGGGCGCTCCGGCAGCAGGTCGAAATGGTGCGGACTACCGAGTTCGTGCAGCAGGCACAGGGCGGCTGGGCGGTATCCCGCGAGGAGTCGGCCGACAGGCTGCGAAGTGCCACGGATGCCTTGAACGACCTCAGGCAACGTCAACTGGAGACAGAAGCTCGGCGGCAGGTTCAGGAGGAGTCGAGCTTCGCCGATGCCGATCTTGAACAGCGATTGCTGGAAGCCGGGATCTCAATCGACACCTTCAGTGCGCAAACCGTATTGCAGCGAATCAAGACCCATCGCGAGCAGCAGTGCGCCTGATTCGAAAGGATGTCGACATGTACCATTTCATCGAAACAGCGTTGTCGTTCCCGGTGGTGATTTTCAGCCTGTTGCTGGCGATAACCATGATTTATTGGCTGATGGTGTGCCTGGGCATCCTTGACAGCGGTCCGGTCGATATCGACATGCAGGCTGTTTCAGCCTTCGACAGTGCCAGTGCCGAATCGGGTAAGGGCCTGGTCGCCCGGCTCGGTCTCACCGGCGTGCCTGCTTCCATCATCCTGACACTGATCAGTCTTTCTGGCTGGCTGGTCAGCTACTTCGGCCAGCTGCTTTTCATCGACCAGTTGTCACTCGGCTTTTTCTACTACCCCCTTGGGTTTGTCAGTGGGCTTTTGGCCCTCGCGGCCGCTTCGATCTTTACCCTGGTTACCCTTCGCCTTTTCAAACCTCTCATCAGAAAGATCAGAGGACCGGAACCGAAGCCGATCTGTGGGCAGGTGGCGGTCGTCACAAGCCAGACCGTGAACTGCAACAGCGGACGTGCACTGATGAGCGATGGCGGCGCAGGGCTGCTGCTTCAGGTTCGTACCTTCGGCACCCCCGAAATCAAACGCAATGACCGGGTGGTGCTTCTTCAATACCTCGCAGACGAGCATGCCTATCTCGTCGTCAGCGAGTCGGAATTCAAGGGCTGAGCCCATTATGGAGTCATACAGCATGCTGGACATGGCCATGCCATTTCTCATTATCCTCTGCGTCGCAGTTCTTGCCTTGGTCGCTTTGGCATTATTGATCAAGACCTTCTACGTCAAGGTTCCTCAGGGCACGGCGCTTATCGTCAACGATCTGTCCAGTCGCCCCAAGGTCTATTTCACCGGCGCCATGGTGCTGCCTTATCTCTACTTCATGGAGAAAATGAAGATCAGCGTCATCACGCTGGAGATCGATCGAAAAGGCAAGGGTGGACTGATCTGCCGGGACAACATGCGTGCCGATATCACCGTGGCCTTTTTTTTGCGGGTCAATGAAACCCGTGAAGACGTCCTCAAGGTCGCCAAGGCCATCGGTGTTCAGCGCGCCTCGGACAAGTCGGCCGTCAACGAGCTGTTCAATGCGAAGTTTTCCGAAGCACTGAAGACCGTTGGCAAGCAATTCGATTTTGTTGAGCTGTTCGAGGATCGCGTCCGTTTTCGCGATGAGATCGTCAACGTGATAGGTCAGGATCTTTCCGGGTATGTGCTTGAGGACGTGGCCATCGACTTCCTTGAGCAGACGCCCAAGGTTGACCTCGACCGCGACAATATTCTCGATGCCGAAGGCATTCGCAAGATTACCGAACTGACTTCCGTCCATAACGTCATCACCAACGAGCTGGAACGTGATCAGGCGCTGAAGATTCAGAAGAAGAACGTCGAAACCATCGAAGCAAGTCTGGCGCTGGAACGTCAGGAAGCGGATGCGCAGGCGCGGCAGAAGCGTGAAATCGCATCGGTGATCGCACGCGAGGAAGCCGAGACGCTCAAGGTTCAGTCCGAAGAGCATCTGCGAGCCGAGGAAGCCCGCATCGCCGCCGCGCAGCGCATCGATGTCGCTGCGGTCAATCATCAGCGTGAAGTGGATGTCGCAAACCAGAACAGCGAGCGCGTCGTCATGCTCGAGAAAGAAACCGTCATTCGCGCCCAGGCCCTGGCGCAGGTTGATCGCGAACGCGAAGTGTCGCTGAGCCGGATCGAGCGTGATCGTCAGCTTGAAGAAAAGCGTGGGGAGATTGCCAGCGTCACTCGCGAACGCGTCATCGTCGAAAAGACCGTCGCTCAGGAAGAAGAGGCCATCACCACATTACGTATGGTCGCCGATGCGGACCGCAAGAAAACCGTGGTTGTCACCGAAGCCCAGGCGCAGGCCGAGCGCGATCTGGTGTGCCTGGTCAAACAGGCCGAAGCGGACACAGTGGTGTCCGAATACCGCGCCAGGGAACTGGTGACGCTGGCCGATGCCGACTTGCGCAAGGCCGAACGTGAATCGCAGGCTGCGATCAAGCGAGCCGAGGGCGTACGTGCCGAGAAGGCAGCATCAGGACTGGCAGAGGCCGAGGTTCGCATGCAGATCGCAGAGGCCTCCGAGCGTGAAGGGCAGGCCGAGGCGCTGGTGCTGAAGCAGCGGCTGTTGTCTCAGGCAGAAGGTGATCGTGCCGTGGGTGAGTCCGATGCCGAGGTTCGGATACAGATCGCTGAAGCCATCGAGCGCGAGGGGTTGGCAGAAGCGGCCGTATTGAAGCAGCGCCTGTTGTCCCAGGCCGAGGGCGACAAGGCCATCGGCGAGTCCAGAGCCGCGACCATCCAGGACGTCGGCGCTGCCGAAGCCGAGGTTCTTCAGAAACGTTTCGAGGCAGAAGCGGCGGGACTGACCGAGAAGTTCGAGGCGATGCAGAAGTTGACGGGCGGTGCCCGCGAGCACGAAGAATTCCGTCTGGCTCTGCAGAATCAGCTCGATATCACCATGGCGAGCATCGCGGCCAACGAGAAGATTGCCGAGCAACAGGCCGAGGTGCTGTCCGCAGCCATGAGCAAGGCCAGCATCCAGTTCGTGGGCGGAGGGGATAACGGTGTGTTCGACGCCTTCGTGAAATCCCTTTCGGTCGGGAAAGCCATCGAAGGTCTGAACCAGAGCAGCCCACTTGCCGCTCAGGTCATTCAGACCGGACTCGGGATGCTCTCCAGAGTGGCCACCGAAAGAGCGTCGGACCGCCGTCCCGACGCTCAGTAATGCCCATGCCAGCGCCCGGTTCGTTTGCCGGGCGCTTCTTCACGACACTGACCTGCCCATCCGGATTGACCCATGTCCCAAGATCAGTTTGAAAACCCGACTCAGGAAGCGTCGAACACGGCGGTCACTGAAAGTGGGGCTTATGAGGTATTGCTCAAACGCCTGCAGGAACAGGGCGACAGCCTGTCTCGGCAGGTCGACACGCTCAACGCCCAGAGGCTTGAAGAGTTCGGGTGCAGCTCGATGGAGGTACTGGGACGTGCTCGGTTACGCACGGAAAACAGCTGCATTCCAAGAGGCATCGTGCGTGTCGGTCCCGATCTTCTATTCGGCTACAACGTGTCGCCCGGGCTCAATGCGGCAGCCCGAATCGACGATGTGTTTGCGCTGTTTCGCCTGAGCGAGGGCGAGCAGGGTTATGAAACCCACGCTATTGATCTGGACGGCACCTGGTTGGCCGATCCGGTGTTTCGCAGGGACTTCGAGGAGCTTTATACCTATTACCGCGACGCACGGTTGCTGGAGTTGTCAGTCTCTGAAAACCGCTTGCTGGCCAGTTTCCAATTCGGCGAACATCTCACGGATATCCGGGTTTTCCGCTGGTCGATGAGCGCGTCGGGCAACGAAGTACGCTACCTCGATAATCGCGGGGAGCGCGATATCGTTAACGAGCCACGTTACGATTTCGAATGGATTCAGGCGGGTCGGGAGATGATCGTCAACGATCAAACGCCCCGTATTACCATCCTGGAAAGCGTCCATATCCATCTGAATAACGGCGAGCTGGTCGTCAGGGGGGAGGGGCCGTCAGAAACAGGGCTTGAGTTGTACCGTGAGGCGCTCGCCGAAAAGAACCAGTCGCTGCCTGATGTACAGGTGGCCTTCGCCAGACTGGGCAATCTGATTCTCTTGAGTGTCCGGCCTTACAAGGAAGAGCAGTGCCGCTATCTGGTCTGCAATCTGAAGGCGCTTGCGCTGACCCGGATTGATGCGATTGGCCTGGCGTGTCAGCGCCTCCCCGACGACCACGGTATTGTTTTTCCGGGAGGTCTCTATCTTCAGAGTGGTGAGCACAGGCTGTTCGAGTCTGCGATGCAGGGCATGCTGTTCAAGCGTCTGCTGCGCTCGCCCAACGGTGAGGATTTTCTGTACATCTTCCATGACGCGGTCGAGGGGCGTTCGGCCCTGTTCACATACAACACCATCCGACGGCAGTTGCTGCCGCCCGTATTCGGTCATGGGTATGCGCGTCTCGAAGACGGACGCATGGTGATTTTCTCGGCTGAGGCCGAACCTGCCCGTAACCATCCTGTGCAGATCTGGCAGACCCCTTTCTTCACCGAGGATTACGCCACCGGTCAGCCGTCGAGCCATTCGTTTCTCGGCCGAATCGGCAATGCCGAATTGGTCCGCGGCATTTCCGACCTGTATGACCTTGCCAGAGAATCTGTCGCTACCAGCGCCACGGCGGCTCGTTTCAGCGCACTGGAACGGCAGGTTGCGCTTCTGTTCGACAAGTACCACTGGTTGATCCACGACAGCACGGCTTCGCTGGCATCGATACTGCGCAGCATTGCTGATACCGGCAGCTCGATTGCCGATGAGTTCGAGAAAGTCGAGCATTTGCGGGGCCACTCCACCCGATCGATGCAAGAGGCAAGGCAACGTCACGTTGCGCTCGCCAGTCAGTTGCGCCTGAATCGTTGCGAGGATATTCAGGGTTTTGTCGCTCGGCTGGATTCGATCACCGGCTTGCGCGGTCATCTCGTGACCCTCAAGGAACAGCGCTACATCGATCTGCCCGCCATAGAAGAAATGGAACAGAGTCTGCTGGTCGAGTTTGAACGCACCTCTGGCGATGCTGCCGATTTCATGTGCCAGGCCGAAGCACTCTTGCCCTATAGCCAGCAACTCGACGAGCTGGATCGCCAGGTTCAGGCTGCGGCGTCGGTGTTCGAACTGGAGCCGCCCCTGGAAAGCCTCGCAGCAATGGCGACCGCTCTGGACCTGTTGTCGGGGCTTGCCAGCTCGCTGGGCATCGAGGACGCGACGCAGCGCACCGGCATCGTCGAGTCCATCTCCAGCGTGTACGCGCGCATGAATCAATCCATGGCGCATGCTCGATCCCGTCGCAAGGCGCTGGTCTCGTCCGAGTCCACTGCGCAGTTTGCTGCACGGTTTCAGCTGATAGGCCAAAGTCTGACCCATGCCCTGTCGCTGGCGAACAGTCCCCAAGCGTGTGATGACCAACTGGCGAAATTGCTGATTCAACTGGATGAACTGGAAAGTCGTTTTGGTGAGCATGAGTCGTTTCTGAACGATGTCATGGGCAAGCGTGACGAGGTACTGGAGGCGTTCGAGCAGCACAGACAGACGCTGATCAATACCCACCAGCGCCAGACGCAGGGGCTCGCGGATGCGGCCAGTCGTATTCTGGACAGCCTGCCGCGTCGTCTTTCGGGCTGTCTGGACATCGACAGGCTGAACAGCTTTTTCGCCACTGACCCGCAGGTGCTCAAGCTTCGCGAGCTTTCTGATCGTCTGCGAATCCTCGAGGACAGCGTCAAGGCTGAGGACATCGAAGCACGACTGAAGGCCGCCCGCGATCAGGCGGTGCGGGAGCAGCGGGACAAGGCCGATCTGTTCGATGCCAGCGGTACGCTCTTGAAACTGGGGCCCAGACACCTGTTCAGTATCAACACCCAGGCACTGGACCTGACCCTTTTGCCCCGAGACGAGCACCTCTGGGTGCATATCACCGGCACTGACTTTTATGAGAGGCTCGACGACGAAGCCATCGCGTCGTTTCGCGCCTGCTTCCAAGCCAGCCTGGAGTCCGAGTCAGACAGCATCTATCGAAGCGAATACCTCGCCGGACAGGTGCTCGAGGCTGCGGCGCAGTCAGGTATCGACCTTTCGCAGATGACGTTTGAGCAACTGGAGCAGCACATCCGGCAGTTCTGCACACCGCTCTACAAACAAGGCTATGAAAGGGGCATCCATGACCATGATGCGGCCTTGATACTCCAGCAGGTGATGCCGTGCATGGCGGCGGCCGGTCTGTTGCACTTCAGTCCATCGGCAAGGGCGTTCGCATTGATTGCCTGGCACCTGCCAGGGACATTCGAGGCCAGAATGACGGATTTGCAGCGCCGGGCCCGGTCCTGCGCTGCGGTTCTCAGGTTGTTCAATCACCCGGATGGCATGATCGAGACTCGCAGGGACATTGCGCTGACGCTCGAGTCTTTCGCGGTGGCGACGGGTTTGCCGGTTTCATCCCTGGTCGTGTCGGAAAGCGCCGAGTACCTTGCGCACGTATTGACACAAGACCGTCCGGTTTTCGAAATCAGTGGGCATGGCTGGGACATTCTCGGTGCGCTCGAACGGCGTCTGGAGTCCGACGCGTGTGGAATGGAACTGAGCGATGCGGTGCAGGCGATGGCAAACGATCTGCGGGGACAATGGTTGCTCATCGGGCACTGGGTGATGGGCCTCTGCAGCGACTCCGGGCAGGAAGCGCTTGCTCACTTTGCGCCGGAAGCGACAGCCTTGCTTTTGCTGCGTTTCGCCGGCAAACCGACGCTACGGGTCAATACGTTTTCCGTGAACGTCCGCATTGACGGTCTTCTGGGAGAGCATCCGAGACTCGACTCTGGTTCCCTTGCGTTCTCACTGGATGATTTCTTCACGCGCCTGCGCACGCACCGTGAGCTTTTCATTCCCCAGATGCACCGCTATCAGTCGTGGCGACAATCGGTTCTGCGTCGTGAGCGTGAGGTGCTGCGCATCAACGATCTGCAGGCACGTCCTCTGACCTCTTTCGTTCGCAATCAGCTGATCAACGAGGTCTACCTGCCGCTGATCGCCGACAATCTGGCCAAGCAGATAGGTACCGCCGGGGAGGGCAAGCGCAGTGATCTGATGGGGCTGCTGATGCTCATTTCTCCGCCCGGTTACGGCAAGACCACACTGATCGAATACGTAGCGTTTCAATTGGGTATGGCGCTGGTCAAGATCAACGGGCCTGCCCTGGGCCATCGCACGAGTTCACTGGATCCTGCGCAAGCGATCGACGGGCCTGCGCGCATGGAGCTGGAAAAGCTCAACCTGGCGCTTGAAATGGGCAATAACGTCTGTCTGCTGATCGACGATATCCAGCACCTGTCACCCGAGTTTCTTCAGAAATTCATTTCGTTGTGCGACGGTTCCCGGCGTATCGAAAGCGTCTGGAAAGGTCAGACCCGAACCTGCGACCTGCGTGGCAAGAAGTTTTGCATCGTAATGGCGGGCAACCCTTACACGGAATCGGGCGAGCTGTTCAGGATCCCCGATATGCTGGTCAACCGCGCCGATGTCTACAACCTTGGCGAAGTGTCGGGCGGCAACGAAAGTGCTTTCGCCTTGAGTTACCTCGAAAATTGCATGACCTCCAATCCGGTCCTGGCACCTCTGGCCAACCGGGAAATGCGGGACTTTTACCTGTTGGCCGGGCACGCTCAGGGAAAGACGTTCAGCACCAGCGATCTGAGCCATGAATACAGCGGTGCAGAAATCACCGAACTGACTGAAACAATCCGCCGCCTGATCACGATTCGGGAGGTGTTGTTACGCGTCAATGCAGCCTACATCGACAGTGCCTCCCAGGCGGATGAGTACCGAACCGAACCACCGTTTCGTCTTCAGGGCAGCTATCGCAACATGAACAGGCTGGCGGAGAAAGTATCGGCGGTCATGAACGACGCAGAGGTCAACCAGTTGATTTCAGATCACTACCGTGGCGAGTCACAGCTGCTCACCCAGGGTGCCGAGGAAAATCTGCTCAAGCTGACCGAGCTGTGCGGACGGCTGACCGAAGAACAATTCACTCGCTGGGGGGAAATCAAAAAGGCGTTCGTTCGCAATCAGCGCATGGGCGGTGATGACAAGGATGTGGGCAACCGAATCGTCGCCCAGCTTAGCGATGCCGTTGAAGGCATTCGGGCCATTGCCGATCAGGGGCGCCGCGCTTAGACCAGATGCAAATGGTTGTCCCAGAAGCCGGTCGGAAGCTCCAGCGGCGTGGCCAGCAACTCCGGTTTGCGGCAGTCGTAGAAGCGGCAGCGGCCCTGGCCGGAGGTTACGACAAAGCCGTCAGCCACAGCACCGACGCCCGCGCAGTCGGGCAGCGGGGCGTCGAGTTTTACGGCACCGCTGTCCAGGTCCCAGATAAAGAACCGGTTGCCCCGAGGCGCGGTGAGCGCGACCAGGCGCAGGTCGCTGTGTACCGCGACACTGGCGGTGTAATGATTCATGGCGCGCAGTTGGTCTTCTGCGACCGGAAAGGGCTGGAAAGGCTGTCCTGGCCGCTTGATGGCCAGCAGCTCGGACAACTCGTGCGAGTCCCCCATGAATTGCTGTCCGGAAACAATGGTGCCGTCGCTGGCGATGCCCATGTGGCGCACGCTGTTCATCTGTTGAGACAGGGTTTCCTTGCTCAGCAGTGTGCCGTCGCGCTGCATCAGCACCAGGCTGGGCTGCATGGCATTGAGATTCATCTCGACGCGGCTTTCCGCCTCGGTACGAATGCCTCCGTTGGCCACCACCAGGGTTTCGCCGTCCGGCATCCAGGACACCTGATGCGGGCCGATTCCGTGGGTTGGAATCTCTGCCGAATGCACCAGTCGTTCATCGACGAATCGATACACGCCCAGCAGCCCGCGGCCGGGGTCGCGGGTATCGTTTTCGGTGGCGTATAACCATTCGCCGTCGCGGTGGATGACAGCATGGCCGTAGAAATGTCGATCGGGTAGAGAGGTGATGGTCTGCAGCAGGCTCCCGTCGCGTAAGTCGAGCAGGTAGCTTTCGGTGCCCGGACGCCGCGCAATGAACACCGCCAGCGGCAGGGAAGGGTGATTGATGATGTCGTGGCAGCGCTGGCCGACCTGAGTGACGAACACTTGCGTGCCGTCCAGTCGGTAACCGACCGCGAAATGCCGGCCTTCTGCATCGTCACGGGCAGACAACAGCAGCGGCCCTTGGTCTTTCTGCTTGAACAGGGTCCAGCCACCCAGCGTAAAAGCGCTGAGCAACAGACTGCCAACGGCCAGGACCTGACGT
Source organism: Pseudomonas sp. AC016 (assembly GCF_979253365.1). Lineage (NCBI taxonomy): Bacteria > Pseudomonadati > Pseudomonadota > Gammaproteobacteria > Pseudomonadales > Pseudomonadaceae > Pseudomonas > Pseudomonas sp. AC016. The sequence goes on along the minus strand of NZ_CEEDCC010000001.1, from coordinate 2,046,324 downwards.
CGGAACATCATTTCACCCTCTCGATCAATCGCCGTCGTTGGCGTTGAAACCCAACTGAATGCCCAGCGCCTTGGCCAGTTCGCCTTCGTGCAGACGATGGACCGCGTTCAGGCTGTCGTAGAACGCATTGAGTTGCTGGCGTCCGGCTTCGGTCGCCAGCAAATCGGACAATGGCGGCTTGAGCTCCGCCAGCAGTTTGCGGCTGGCAGCGTAAGCCGCATCGATTTTGTCAGCCAGCGGTTTCTGCTCGGCGGGCAGCAGGCCGCGCAAGCCCTTGTTATCGACCCCGGTCCACACGGTTTCGGCACTCGCCAGACTGGCTTCCAGGCTGCTGAGCGACGCTTTACTGCGCCATGCATCAGCCTGGAAAGGCTGCGGCTGGCCTTTGCTCTGGCGACCCAATGGCGTACCGAGCTTTTTCTTGAGGCTGTCCAGCGCTGTCACCTGGACCCGCAGCAGCTCGGCAATGGCTTCGTGAGAGTCGGCGTAACGCTGATTCGGAAACTTGCTGAGCTGCGCGAGCATGCCGTCGTTGCTGTTCCAGCGGCTGAGAATTTCTTCGGCCAGGGTCTTCTGACGATCACCGATGGCCATCAGCAATGGACAGTACCGGGCCTTCTGCTCGGCATTGGCCATGTCGATTTCAGCGTCGAACAGAATGTATTCGTAAGCGGACAAGCCCTGGACCACGACACTGGCCTTGGACAGCTCTTCTGCGTTGATCTGCGGCTGGGCAGTCACCAGTTGCTCGACCTGACGTCCGACCAGGTTCTTTTTGTCCGGCCAGAACTGCACCTGCCAGGCGCGGTTGCCCTCGGCCAGCGGACCGATCAGCAACGGTTGCAGTTCAGCCCAGGTTTTCTGCGCTTTCAGGAAGTCCGCACGTGCCGTTGCCAGATCAGTCTTGCCCTGACAGAACGCCAGCGCACTGCTTGCCAGTTGACGGTCGGCATCCACCCAGCGGCTGTAAGTCGGCAGGATCACCTGTTTGGCGATAGCCGCAGACGTGACGGCCTGAGGGTCGGATGGCGAACAGGCACCCAAGGCGAGAGCCGCAAGGCTGGTCAGCAACAACTTGGGTCGGAACATGTCCGGCTCCTTATGCGTGAAAAAGAGGAAAAAATCACAATGAGTTTAGAAAGGCCAACAGCGCCTCGCGCTGTTCGGCGTTGAACGCCAATACCTGTCGCTGTGCCGCCTGGGCTTCGCCGCCGTGCCAGAGTATCGCCTCAAGGGCGTTACGCGCGCGACCGTCGTGCAGCATTTGCGTATGGCCATTGACCGCAGCGGTCAGGCCAAGCCCCCAGAGTGGCGGCGTGCGCCACTCGCGGCCGGTCGCCTGAAACTCGGTGCGATTATCGGCAAGTCCGTCGCCCATGTCATGCAACAGCAGATCGGTATAAGGCCGAATCTCCTGATTGGCGAGTTCAGGCTCGGCGGCGTCTGCCCGAGTCTTGAAAGACGGGACATGGCACTGTTGGCAGCCTGCCTGGAAAAACAGGTTCTTGCCCGTCAGCACCTGCGGGTCGTCGACGTTACGTCGCGCCGGAACACCCAGGTTACGCGTGTAGAACTCGACCAGCCGCAAAATGTTATCGCTGACCTCTGGCTCGCCGTCCGGACCGTTCCCGTTCGGTGCCGCCAGACAATCGGTCTGGGCCGGTGTGCAATCGTCGAAACGGCGCAGGCTGGTGGTCAGTCCCATGTCGCCGGAAAACGCGTGCACATTTTGCTGATTGAGGTTGGGTTGTCCGGCTTTCCAGCCAAAACGTCCCATGACGACTTTTTGCTGCGCGTCGTCCCAGACCCAGTTGGCCCGCCCCGAGATGCCGTCGCCATTCTTGTCGTCAGGGTCGGCGTTGGCCAGAACGGCTTCGTCCGCAATTGCCTCCAGCAGACCGAGGCCGATCATGGGCGGCGCAATCCTTGCCGAAACATGGGTCTCGGGATGCATGGGGCCGTAGCCCAGTTGGGTGATACGCAAGGTAGGCTGGCGCAGTTCGACGGCGGTGCCGTCCCGGAACTTGACCGTGAGCGCATCGTACTCCACGCGAACCTTGCCTTCTGGCGTGACGCCTGGATTTGCCATGTCCTGCAACTGACCGCCGTAGTTCGGTTCGGGCAGCACGCCGTTACGCTGTATCAGGTCTGCAAAGGCCGGATCGTCAGGAATCGACAGCCTGACCAGCATCGACACGGCATTGGTGTCTCCGGCTTCAGGCGGATGGCCGCGACCATCCTTGATGTGGCAGTTCTGGCACGCATTGGTATTGAACAATGGTCCCAGCCCGTCACGCGCGGTGGTGGTCGAGGGCGCAATGACCCAAGGGCTACGAAAGAAGCTGTTGCCCACGCTGAAGTCCAGGCGACGTACCGGCGACAGATTGGCCGACGGCAGGGAAAACGCATTCTGGTCACTTTTTTTGACGGTGGCACTGCCGCCAGACAGTGCTTCGCCCGGTTCGGCGTGCGTGAAACGCGGGGCGTCATCGCACGCGCTCACGACCAGAGTCGTGAGCAGCGCAAGAGACAGACGAAACCGCGTAGCCATACACATCCCAAAAAGAGGCGAAAATCAGGGCGTGCAAGCTTATCAGCCTCGTGCGGTTTGAATAAGAGGGATTATCGTTTGCTGTCACTGAGGTAACGTGTTGTTACGAATTCTCAAGTTCAGTGACGGGGCGTGCTGTCCCGTCAGGCTTCGGTTGCATACTGAAATGATCGAACACCGTCAGCCCTTTACGAAGCGTCTTGCGCACGGCCTTGCTCTGTTCGATCAGCTCGTCGCTGGGGTGTTGCCATTGCTCGGGCGGCAAGGGCTTTGACCAGTCGAGCACGGCCTTGGGAAAGGCTTTCTTCGGCAGGCGTTCTACCCAGGCGGCGATGCGGCAGGGCAGGGTCCAGCCGCTGCAGAACTGGATGAGCAGAAAGCCGAACAGATAGCGTATGTACCAATGATCGTAGCGGTAGCCCTTGCGGCACATGTGGAAGAACTCCACCGTGCCTTCCTCCATGTTCTCGCCCATCATCGGCAACGGCAGTGCGCTCGGGCCTTCCTCCATGTAAGCGCGAATCGCCTCCCACTCGCCGACCGCCATGCCCAGTGTGTAGCTCGGCAAGTTCAGCCATACGACCTGCCCATCCGACGCGTCCCGCAGGCCGATCATCAGGGCGAATTTCTGCTGCGTGCCGTATTCGGTGGCGACCATGCTGCTGCTGACGCAGGCGATGACGTCTTCCCATGGGATGAAGCGGGGCGGTTCTCCGCGCCTGGCGACGTAGGCGACTTCGCGGCGTTGGCGGTTGAAGCGGGTGGGTGGAATGGTGGAGATTGGGTAGATGGCGTGCACGAAGAAGCAGAAATACATCAGCGCCAACCCTCCAGCGAATATCCATATAAAAGGGTTTAGCAGAACGAGTTTGACAAAAAAATCAAAAATGGAATTTCCAAATCTGAAATGGCCATCAATGCTCAACCCAAAACCTATAGTCATCCAGATAATGAGGACAGACATGACGGATCCGATAGAACAACGGACTGCGAACTCTACCGTCGCTGAACTCAGTCCAAAATCTAGATAATTGTCATTAGCGTACTGATGAAGGCTGCGGGAGCTGAACGCAGCGACACCTGTTGGTACGGGCCGTGGTGCAAGGTAGAACACTTCAGTGCCTGACTCATTCTCCGTATCGCCAGCTTGTGGCAACCGGTCGTACTTGTTCTCAGGCATTTTCGCTGACCTTGTTTTTTGCAACTCTGTCGAAATGATCAAACACCGTCAGTCCTTTACGAAGCGTCTTGCGCACGGCCTTGCTCTGTTCGATCAGCTCGTCGCTGGGGTGTTGCCATTGCTCGGGCGGCAAGGGTTTTGACCAGTCGAGCACGGCCTTGGGAAAGGCTTTCTTCGGCAGGCGTTCTACCCAGGCGGCGATGCGGCAGGGCAGGGTCCAGCCGCTGCAGAACTGGATGAGCAGAAAGCCGAACAGGTAGCGTATGTACCAGTGATCGTAGCGGTAGCCCTTGCGGCACATGTGGAAGAACTCCACCGTGCCTTCCTCCATGTTCTCGCCCATCATCGGCAACGGCAGTGCGCTCGGGCCTTCTTCCATGTAAGCGCGAATCGCCTCCCACTCGCCGACCGCCATGCCCAGTGTGTAGCTCGGCACGGTCAGCCATACGACCTGCCCATCCGACGCGTCCCGCAGGCCGATCATCAGGGCGAATTTCTGCTGCGTGCCGTATTCAGTGGCGACCATGCTGCTGCTGACGCAGGCGATGACGTCTTCCCATGGGATGAAGCGGGACGGTTCTCCGCGCTTGGCGACGTAGGCGACTTCGCGGCGTTGACGGTTGAAGCGGGTGGGGGGGATTCTGGAGTGGGGGTAGACGGCGTGGACGAAGCAGCAGAAATACATGAGTGCCAGCCCCCCTGCGAACCCCCAGAGATAATAGTTCGGCAGAAACAGGGTCAGAAAGATTTCAAAAACTGGAGCTCCATGTTCGATGTGATCATGAATTCCTAACCCTATGGAAATCAGTATGAAAGAAATTATGATGGACATAACTGAGCCAATGCTACAACGAACTGCAAACTCAACCGTCGCTGCGCCTAGTCCGAAGTCCAGATAAATGTCATTGGCGTCCCGGTGCAGGCTGCGAGAACTGAAGGCTGAAACACCCGTTGGAACTGGGCGTGGCGCAAGGTAGAAGACTTCTGTTCCGGGCTCTATTTCCGAGTCACCCACTTGTGGAAGTCGGTCGTATTTGTCAGAGGTCATTCAAACGTTCCCTTGTTATCTGTGTTGCTGGAAGTTGGCGGTTCTCTACCGTTTCGTCGATCGATGCGTTGACAGGTTTGCTCACGATGTCCATGCCAAGCGGAATGCGGTAAGTCAGGTAGCCTTCATCGGCTTTCAGGTAAGTTGTTACCAGTGCAGGTTTGACCGCCACACGCACAACCAGCTGCGCGTGATGGCTTTGCCAGCTATTCGGAACTTCCAGTGCAAGAATCAAGGGAGATACTGCGACTATCGAGAGCCCTTGGCGAAGGACCTCGCTGACATCTTGTTTATCGGACAGGTTACGCAACTCGGCCGACCATCGTAATGAAGTGTCGTCGAAGCTGGCCCAAGTCAGACCGGGCAATACCAACTGCAGGCTACGCACAGATTCGCCATCAATCTCACGACGAATCATGCCTTTGTCGATGAAAGTGGGGCGTAAGTTAGCCTCAGCGAGCTTTTGCGCATGAGCGGGCCAATCCCAGCCCTGAGGCTCTTTGCCCCAGAGAGAGCCGAGCAACCACCTCTGTTGGTCATCAAGATTGAAATAGTTGTAAAGCGTCTCGCCGCCTAATTGCAACGCGGCTGAAATAAGCGCCCAAGGGGTCATGTTCATCCAAAATCGCAGGAAGCGTGCGCCTCGGGTTGCCCAGGCCATGTTGGCGACCAGTTTTCGCTCTGCTACAGGTGCTGCTCTGATCTCTCTAAGTAGGCCATATAATTCAATGCCGGCGTTGCCAGTCACTGCTGCAGTAACAACGGTAGATCCGATATCGCCCATCCATGCCGTTCCGGCACCGAGCTTTTCACCTGTGGTGCCAGCGCTGAGTGCCGTATTCCATTTTTCCCAGTTGTTCAAGGTTGTTCCTACAGCACCGATAAGGCTGAATGGCACTATGAACGCCCCCAAACCCAACCCTAGTTTTCCCAGTCGTACGGCAAACAATCCTCCCCTCGTTCCTGCTGGGGTAGTTGGCAGCGCACGTAGTGCGTTGTCGACAATCGCGATATGTGCGGATTGATAAACTGAAAGCGCTGCTGCTAAAGGGGATAGCAGAGCTCCGACTATTATCACCACCTCTCTTAAAGACCTATCCCCCTCCGCTCTCTCCCAAACATCCCAAGCATCCCCCAAATTCCCGATCTGCAACATCATCGCCAGCAACGGAAACAAGCTGCCTTTGAACGCGCTCCCGACAGCCCCCTGCGTCCCGTACCCCCTTGCCGCGCCAGCCCGATAACGCGCAATTTCGTCTTCCAGAACTCGCAACTGCGCGTCGCTGATGTTCAACTTCACCCCGATGGCTCCATTGATGGGTCTGCCGGTAGGGGTGATGGCGGTCTCCAGTTCGCGGCGTACGGCGGCCAGCTGGTTGCGCGTCTGCAGCAACTGTTGCTGGATGTACTGTTTGTCGTACATCAGCTCAGTGCGTTGGTTCGGCGTCAGCGAGCGTTTATTGCTCAGTTTGCTCAGACGGGTTCGCTCGCGGATCAGATCGTTCTCGGCCTCGATCAGGTGGTTCAGGCGCACGAACGCGTCGCGGTATTTCTGCACATCGGTTTCGTTGGCAACGTTCAGCGTGACGGCTTCCTGCTGCATGGCCACCAGCGCGCCCAGGCGCTGCGCCCGATTGTTCTGCTTCAAAAATGTGTTCAGGTGCTGACGCACTTCCGTGTCGTTCAGTTTGCTGTGCATATCCCGCAGCCACTGCTCCATACGCAGGGCGATGGACGGTATGTAGCTGGCGATGACCGCCTGATGCAGCGGGCGTGCGGCTTCAGGCAGATTCAGGCTCAGGGTCCAGTGATGGCCCATGACATGGCTGACCTTGGTGATACGGTCCTGAGCATCGGCAAGCGCTGCGCCAAAGTTTTTGATGCCATCCAGCAGTTTGATCAGGTCGCTCGATTTGGAGCGCAGGAATTCCAGATTCAGGCGTCCATAAAACACCGGCAGGACGTAATGCGGGTTGTCGTGAAAATAGTCGCTGACCCTTTGCAGGCTTTCTTCCGTGCGGCACAGGTCGCGGGTGCAGTTGAGCTCCATGGCCAGTGCGCTTTTCAGCTGGTCAGGATGGTCCGGGTCGAAGTACCAGGCGCTTCGGTAGAGTTCGCTCTGGGTGAACAGGCTGATCCGGTCATGAGTGATGTCATCCAGTCGCTGGGTCCAGCGCCTGAGGTGCGAACGCTCCTGATTCAGGTAGCTTTGCATCTCGTCATGACGAACGAGATCGTTGATGCCCCGGGAACCCAGCCCCACACCGTTCAGCGTACCCTGACTGTTTTTATCCAGCGCTTCGATATCCTCTTCGAGCTCCTCATGGAGCTTTTCGCCCAGCGCCGATCTCATCTGCGCCTGTTTGTTTTCCATGTCCAGCCTGGCAAACCGCTGTTGAAAGCGCTCGTTGTAATCGGCGCCTCTCCTGTAGGCATAGTGGCCGTCGGGTGTCCTGGAGGGCTCTGGCCCCAAACGGTCTTCACGGCGCCACTGGTTACGGGCGTTAATGAAGTCGTAGATGCGCGAGCGCTGCTGCGGCGTGGTCTTCTTGAGCAGTTTTGAATCGGGATTTACCTGACGGGCATTGGTGTCGCCCACGGTCACCAGCGTGTCGATGTAGGTGGCAGTGAGAAAGCGGGTTTCGTTGTTGTTTCGCTCACGCCATTCTTCTATCCAGCCGACTACGGTGTCCTGCTCTTCGGCCAGATCGCGCAGGATGCCGATGCTGTCGTCTAGCACCAGATACAGATGGCTTTTCTCGTGCAGCGGCTTGATCAAGTGCTTGAACTCGCCAATGTGGGCTTCGCGAAACAGAGGCTGATGCTCCCAGACGTAATCCTGCTGTTCTGCCTGCGAGATATCGGGTGTGGCGCATTGCTGCGCAGGCTGCTCGGCCAGTTCGGCGAGCTGCTCACTGACCTGCTTCTGGACCTTCAGGTGGACGCCGCCTTTCAGGCAGTCAGCCTTTGCCAGATCGACTTTTTGCATGAAGTAGAAACGATCCGCAGCGTTGCCAAGCGCCTGGGCACATTTGGCTGCGGTCCATTGCAGTTCCGAGTAGGCAACATGCAGGATGCTGTCGTTTGGGAAGACCAGCGCGTGTTCTCCCGTGCTGTTCTGCCGAATGTCCTGAACAACCTCCGCGCCTTTCCAGAGCAGCTTGCTCGGGACGCCGTTTTCAACTCGGTATTCATGCAGGTAGCCGCTGCGTTCTTCGATCACATACAGGTAGCCGTCCCGAAGCAGACGCAGACCCAAGGGGCGTTTGAGGCGCGCGTAAATTTTCGAATCCGGTTTGCTGCCAAGCCGTTCCACCCGTCCGTAGCGCAGTGGAAGCAACTGGATGTTGTTGGTGGGGGCAGGGCAGGTGTTCGGTCTACTGTGCGAATCGACATGTTCCCTGGCCCTGGATTCCCAGTAGGCCTTGTCCTTGGCAGGCAGTGTTTTTGGATTGTCTTGCGAGTTCATTGCGATGCTCCTTCCTGCTGCCGGGCGTCCAGCACCACGAGCCAGTGGGCCCGCTCGATGCGCTGTGAGGGGGTCAACTCAGAGGTGTCGCGCAGCAGTGCCCTGATCTCCGGATGAGCATCCTCAGGCTGATCGGCGAGAAAGAGGACGACGTTGGCGTAATGGAAGATGTCGGCTTCACTCTTGAAGCCTTGTTCGTAGGCAGTGCTGGCCAGCCTGTGCACCTGTTCGTAGCGCGTCTTCAATGACACGTCGGGCAGGTAATCCGGAAAGAAGCGGCGCAGATGCTGATCGAGGTTGACGACGGTCAGGCGAAACATGACGTCGCCCAACGCATCGATCTGCTCGGCGCTCAAGCGATAAGGGATTTTCGGATCATGGGACATCGATTCGCCGATGCGTTCGTGACTGCCCCACTGTTCGGTCATCCTGTCGGGTGCGTAGACATAATCGATAGGGCCGAACAGGCGATTGTCGAAGTGCCCCGGATGCATGCCGAACAGGGCGTTGGCCAGTGACGTGTCCGAAAGGTTCATGTAGCAGGTCTGGCCTGTCGGCATCTCGACAAACATCAGCCAGCGCAAATGGTCGATGACGGTTTTCCGGTCTGCCGGGCTAAACAGCAATAGCCCCCATTCCTCGCGCGCATGGTCGAGAAAGCGCGCGAGCATCGGATCATAGGGATCCTCCAGTTGAATCAGCGCAGGAGAGACATCCAGGCTCTCGCTGAGCCGGGTCTGCAAAAACAGCATCGTGCGGACCCCGCTCAGCTCCCACTCGGCGATCCTCCTGTTCAGGTTCGGAACGCTCATGGGGTTGAGCAGCAGATAGGCATTTTTCGACCACGGCAGGTCGTGGGGACCGGTTTCAAACTCGGGCATGAGCGCGCCTTGAAGAGGGCATGAGGCGCGGATAGTCGGTGGTGCAAGAGGTGCAATCAATACGCTGGAAGGGGTTTGGGAAAGGCCCTACAGGCAGCGCTGAAAAGTCACTGGCAGGTCATGCAAATCGTGTCATCCAGACAAAAAAATGCCGGTCAGCAAGACCGGCATTTGGGTACATACAGACAGCGACGGTGGATCAGAACTCGTGGTCAGCGTTGTCCGGGTTCAGATCGGTGATGCCCAGCTTGCCTGCGGCCTGCTCGATAGCGCCGGTCTGCTTGACCAGTGCGGCGATGGCGTCACGAACAACCTGATTGCCAGCCGTGTTGCCCGCTGCGATCAGTTGATCGAAGTGCTCGCCCTTGTTGGCATGGTCGACGATGACCTGCAGCTTGGCCTGGGTATCGTCCAGGTCGGCGCGCAGGGTGGCGTCGGTCGCAGGGTCTACCTTGGCCACCAGCGACGACAGACTCGGGCCGCTGATCCTGGTGCCGTCGGTGCGGGTGTATTCGCCCAGGTAAACGTTGCGAATGCCCTTGCCGTTGTAGAAGTGCGAGTTGTGCGTGTTGTCGCTGAAGCAGTCGTGTTCGTCTTCGCTGGAGTTGGCTTCCAGCGCCACTTTCATGCGCTCGCCCGCCAGTTCGCCCAGTGACAGGCTGCCCATGCCGAACAGCATCTTGCGCAGACCGTCGACGCCGGATTCGGCTTCCAGCGTGGCGCGGTAGTTGTCGGCAACGCCGGCTTTCCAGTTGCCGGACATTTCTTCCAGGTCGCTGACCAGCAGGTCGGTAACGGCTTTCAGGTAGGCACGACGACGGTCATTGTGGCCGCCGGTTGCGCCAGCGCCTTCCAGGTAATCGCTGGCTGGACGGTTGCCGGCACCAGGGCCGGTACCGTTCAGGTCCTGGCCCCACAGCAGGAATTCGATGGCGTGGTAGCCGGTGGCAACGTTGGCTTCGGAACCGCCCAGTTCATTCAGGCTGGCGAGTTTCTCTGAAGTGATCTGCTTGACGTCGACCTTGTCTTCGCCCACCTGGATTTCAGTGTTGGCGATGATATTGGCGGTTGCGCCAGGGTTGCCCAGTGCGTGCTGGTAGTCCTTGGCAACGTAGTCGATCAGGCCTTCGTCCAGCGGCCAGGCGTTAACCTGTCCTTCCCAGTCGTCGATGATGGTGTTGCCGAAGCGGAACACTTCGCTCTGCATGTAAGGAACACGTGCGGCAACCCAGGCGTCGCGAGCGGCCTTGAGGGTTTCGTCGTTCGGCTTGGCCAGGAACGCATCAACCGCAGTGCTCAGTTTTTTGGCACCGGCTTCGGCATCGCTGAAAACAGCGGAAACCATGTTCGCGTAGTTGGCGACCACAGCCTTGGCGGCGGCGTCATCGGTCTGGGCTGCGGCAGGCGTGGCGGGTGCAGCCGGTGCTGGCGCGGCGGCCGGAGCAGCAGGCGCAGCCGCGGCCGGTGGAGTTGCAGCCTTGTCCTTGCCTTCGCCACAACCGGCGAGAGAGATAGCGATGGCCAAGAGACTGGCGGTTGCCAAAGGCATACGAATCATGACGGAATCCTGCGTTCATAGGGGTGAAGGCGCAGAGCGCCCAGAAAATCTGCGACATAATGCGAAAGATTTGCATTCGATGTAAAGGCAAAACGCCTGTCGAGTCGCGAACAGCTACCCGAGAGCTTGTAACAGTCGGTTTCGGGATATTACGAGGACAGCTTTATTCGGGCGTGCAGCGGTGTGAGGCCGGTTCAGAGAATGGCGGCATTGTTGCGCTGATCCAGCTTCAGGAACGCCAGCAACTCGCGTGCGGGCAGCGGCTTGCTGTAGAAATAGCCCTGGCCTTCATGGCAGCCTTCAGAGATCACATAGGCTTCCTGCTCGACCGTTTCGACGCCTTCGGCAATGACCTGCATGCCCAGACTCTTACCCAGTTGAATGATCGCACGCACGATGGTTGCGTCGTCATCATCGTCGATCAGGTCCTGGACGAAACTCTTGTCGATCTTGATCTTGTCCAGCGGCAGGCTTTTCAGGTAGCTCAGGGAGGAGTAACCCGTGCCGAAGTCATCAATCGCAATCAATGCTCCGGAGCGACGCAGGCTGAGCAGATGCTGGGCAGCCGTGGTGATGTCCTCCATCAACCCGGTTTCGGTCACTTCCAGCTCAAGGCTGCGGGGTGGCAGGCGGTAGATCTGCAACAGGTTGTTCACCACGCGGGGCAACTCGGCGTGGTGTAGCTGCACGGTGGAGAGGTTGACGGCCATACGCAGATCCGTGAAGCCCTGATCGTGCCATTCGCGCAACTGCCGACAGGCCTGGTCCAGCACCCATTCACCCAGCGCAATGATGGTGCCGTTCTGTTCGGCCAGCGGAATGAACACGTCTGGCGGCACCAGGCCGTGCTCGGGGTGCTGCCAGCGGATCAGTGCTTCCACGCCGACGATCTGATGGTCGCGATAGCTGATCTGTGGCTGATAGACCATGTACAGCTGATTGCGCGGCAGGGCTTCGCGCAGGTCCTTTTCCAGTTCGCGGCGCCGACGCATCTCGCAGTCGACGCTGGCGATGTAGAACTGATAGCGATTGCGCGATCTGGCCTTGGCCAGGGTCATGGTCTGCTCGGCCTTTTGCAGCAGCTTCTCGGGGCTGTCGCCATCCTCCGGGAACAGCGTGATACCGATGGTTGCGCGCAGCCGAATGGACTGGCCATCCACGGTGAAGGGGGCCTCGAGTTCATCCAGTACGTTCTGCGCCAGCTCGGCCGCTTCGTAAGGCTCTGCGATGTCCGCCTGGACCAGCGCAAACTGATCACCACCCAGACGTGCCAAGGCTCCCAGTCGACCGCTGTGGGCGCGCAACCGGTCCGCCAGGGCCAGTAGCAGCTGATCGCCCGCCTGATAACTGAACTGCTCGTTGATGCCCTTGAAGTCATCGAGGCCGACACACAGCACAGCGACCCGATGCTGTTGCCGCCCGGCGTTCTCCAGAATCTTCTCCAGGCTCATCTGCAACTGCACCCGGTTGGGAAGGCCGGTCAGGAAATCGTATTGCGCCATGCGTTGCAGGTTGTTTTCGGCTTCGTGGCGCAGGTAGGTATTACGTTCGATGGAGGCGAGCAACTGGTTGGCCGTATTGACCCAGATACCCAGCTCGTTCTTTTCATGACCCTTGAGCAGGGGCAGCTGATGCTCGCTGGGGCGATCAGGGTTGATGGCGGTCAGGTGTTCGATGATTCGAGACAGCGGCTTGGTCAGCAGCCAGTGATAGACCAGGTACAACACGAGACCCATCGCCAGCGCCCGCAGCACGCCGGAGATAAAAATGATCACGGCATTGATGATGAAGCCTTCGCCGTAGTTGGCGGTGTCCAGTGTGATGCGCAGATCGCCGTAGTATTCACTGTACGGGCTGCGTCCGACCAATTGCGTGGTAAAGCTGCGCTCCTGACCCAGAATGAGATCCGTGAGCCAGCGCGTTGAAGAGGTTTTAAGCGGTCGGTCTTTTTCGGCCAGCAGGGTTTCGTTCGGATGTCCGATGGAGGCCATGCGCACGGCATTGTCCTGAAACAGGCCTTCGATGACCTGCATGCCCATTTCCCGGTCCAGGCTGTAGACCGCCTGAGTGGAGGGGTCCCTGAACATGTCCAGTATGCGTTCGGCGTCGCTCACCACTGCCTGGCGGGTTTTGTAGGCGTCGTAGACGATCTGCGCGCAGCTCAATACCACGCCGACGAAAAACGCCGACAGCAGCACCACGCGCAGCAACTTCACCGACAAGCTGTTCTTGAGTTCCAGCTTCAATGGCCGTTCCTTAATCCAAGTCGCAGGCGTATCGCCCTGTCACCCTCGAAAAACGGATGATCGAGACGGTCGAGCCCGGTTGATCCCTCTTTTCTGCGCCGCTGCCTGGGACCCACGGACTCGTGCAATCCTAGTGTGTCGGGCGGCTGCGCTTGTAACTTGAGCGTAACGCTGTAAAAGAACTGTTGCGTGATATTAGTCAGCTAACGTTTTCTGGCAATACATGACGTTACAGTTGTACATGAAAAACCGCCATATTCACGCATTTGAGTGACACATTCGCGGTGCCTTCACGATATTGAGGGGCTTGCCTCCTGTCACACGCGTGCCGAATGCAGGCAATAAAAAACCCGGCGCAAGGCCGGGTTCTTGATGACGCTGGAAATCAGGCGGCGTATTGCTTGGCCACGAAGTCCCAGTTCACCAGGTTCCAGAACGCTTCTACGTACTTCGGACGCACATTGCGGTAGTCGATGTAGTAGGCGTGTTCCCAGACGTCGCAGGTCAGCAAAGGCTTGTCACCGCTGGTCATCGGGTTGCCCGCACCAATGGTGCTGGCCAGCGCCAGGGAGCCGTCAGCTTTCTTCACCAGCCAGCCCCAGCCGGAGCCGAAGGTGCCGATGGAAGTCTTGCTGAACTCTTCCTTGAACTTGTCGAACGAACCGAACGCAGTGTTGATTGCGTCAGCCAGCGGGCCGGTAGGCTCACCGCCACCGTTAGGCGACAGGCATTCCCAGTAGAAGGTGTGGTTCCAGACCTGAGCGGCGTTGTTGAAGATGCCACCCGAGGAGGTCTTGACGATTTCTTCCAGAGTCTTGCCTTCGAACTCGGTGCCTGGCACCAGGTTGTTCAGGTTCACGACGTAGGTGTTGTGGTGCTTGTCGTGGTGATATTCCAGCGTTTCCCTGGAAATGTGCGGCTGCAGAGCATCGTGGGCATAAGGCAGTGGCGGCAATTCAAAAGCCATGGTTTATCTCCTTTCAGGTCATTTGCGGTTATCGCACGGCCGATCACGGGCGGCCGGATACAGCATGCACCGGGAGTTTTACTCTTTTGCGGCGCAGACCCCGGACTATAGCACCGGCCCTGCGGCATAACCACGCAACAACTGTGTGGGAAAGAGGTTCCAGCGTTGTCGACCCAATGGCCATGAAAATCACTCAAGCGCTACGAATCAACTGCACGGCAACGGTAAACATCATCACCGCGACCATGACGTCCAGCAGTCGCCAGGTTGCAGGTCGGGCCAGCCAGGGCGCGAGCCAGGCTGCGCCGATGGCAAGGCACGAGAACCACAGCAGCGAGGCGCTGGCGGCACCGACCACGTAGGCTTCGGGTACGGCCTGCTGTGCACCGAGCGATCCGATCAGCAATACCGTGTCCAGATAGACATGCGGATTGAGCAGGGTCACGGCCAGCGCGCTGAGCAACACGGCGCGCCGCGACTTCGTCCCGGTGGCGGCGCTGTTTTCCAGGCCCTGTGATGAACAGGCGCGACGCAGGGCCTGCAGGCCATACCAGCTCAGGAATGCCACGCCGCCCCAGCGCGCAACGGCCAGCAGGATAGGGTTCTGCGCCAGCACATTCGCCAGGCCGAACACGCCGGCAGCAATCAGCAGGGCGTCGCAGACAATGCACACCAAGGCCACCGGAACATGGTGCTCACGACGCAGCCCCTGGGCCAGAACGAACGCGTTTTGCGTGCCGATGGCCATGATCAGGCCCGCAGCCACGAGCAGCCCGTTTAAATAGCTTTGCCACATCAGATGCGCTCCGGCAGTCAGTTCAGGTGGCGATTCTGGCGTCAGAAGCGGTATAAGGAAAACCAATAATCCTGATCACTCATTAGGAAAGCTGATGTTTGACTACAAGCTGTTATCGGCGCTCGCTGCCGTCATCGAGCAGGCCGGGTTTGAACGCGCCGCCCAGGTATTGGGTTTGTCCCAGTCGGCCGTATCCCAGCGCATCAAACTGCTGGAGGCGCGCATTGGTCAGCCGGTGCTGATCCGGGCCACACCGCCGAGCCCGACCGACATCGGGCGGCGATTGCTCAATCATGTGCAACAGGTTCGGCTGCTGGAGCGTGACCTGCAAAGCCAGGTGCCCGCGCTGGACGAGGAAGGCATGCCGGAGCGACTGCGTATCGCCCTGAACGCCGACAGCCTTGCCACGTGGTGGGCGCAGGCGGTCGGGGATTTCTGCGCCGAGCATCATCTGCTGCTGGACATGGTGGTCGAGGATCAGGACGTCGGACTCAAGCGCATGCGTGCAGGCGAGGTGGCAGCGTGTCTGTGTGGCAGCGAACGGCCGGTGGCCGGCGCACGCAGTCAGTTGCTGGGTGCCATGCGCTACCGTGCCCTGGCGTCGCCCTCGTTCATCGACCGGCATTTTGCCGATGGCGTAAGTCCTGAGAAACTGGCGCGCTCGGCGGCGCTGGTCTTCGGCCCCGATGACTTTCTGCAGCACCGCTATCTGGCTTTGCTTGGGGTCGAGGGCGGTTTCAAGCATCATCTGTGCCCTTCATCCGAAGGCTTCATGCGCATGATCGAGGCCGGACTTGGCTGGGGGTTGGTACCTGAATTGCAGGTCAGCGAGCAAATACGCAGCGGTGTACTGCGCGAACTGCTGCCCGCCCGCTACATCGATGTGCCGCTTTACTGGCATCACTGGCGCAACGGCGGCCAGTTGCTGAGTCGCCTGACCGAGCATCTGGCACAAAAGTCGGGTCGCTGGCTGGTGCCGCCTGGCGGCAAGTGAGCGTCAACACGTTCATATATGAAAACAATGCGGGTAGGGTTTGTCCTGTCCCGCAGACGCGTCAATGGAGCGGTAAATGAAGATTCTGGTTACCGGCGCAAGCGGCTTCATCGGTGGACGCTTCGCGCGTTTCGCCCTGGAGCAGGGCATGAGCGTGCGGATCAATGGTCGCCGAGCCGAAGGCGTCGAACATCTGGTCAGACGGGGTGCCGAGTTCGTGCAGGGCGACCTGACCGACCCGCAACTGGTCCGGGCGTTGTGCGATGACGTGGACGCTGTGGTGCACTGCGCAGGTTCTGTCGGTGTGTGGGGGCGGCGTCAGGATTTCATGCTGGGCAACGTGCAAGTCACCGAAAACATTGTCGAGGGCTGTCTGAAACAAAGGGTGCCGAGACTGGTCCATCTTTCGTCGCCTTCGATCTATTTCGACGGTCATTCGCGCCAGGGCATCAAGGAAGAGCAGGTCCCCAAGCGTTTCCACAACCATTACGCCGCGAGCAAGTACCTGGCCGAGCAGAAAGTATTCGGCGCGCAGGAGTTCGGGCTGGAAGTCATCGCCCTGCGGCCCCGCTTTGTTACAGGGGCGGGCGACAACAGCATTTTTCCGCGCCTGCTGCGCATGCAACAGAAGAAGCGTCTGTCCATCGTCGGCAACGGTTTGAACAAAGTGGACTTCACCAGCATGCAGAATCTTAACGAGGCCATGTTAAGCAGTCTGCTGGCCACCGGTTCTGCGCTGGGCAAGGCCTACAACATCAGCAACGGCGCGCCGGTGCCGTTGTGGGACGCCATCAATTACGTGATGCGGCAGATGCAGTTGCCTCAGGTCACCCGTTATCGTTCATACGGACTGGCTTATACCGCTGCCGCGATCAATGAAGGGGCCTGCATGCTGTGGCCGGGGCGACCTGAACCCACGCTGTCGCGTCTTGGAATGCAGGTCATGAACAAGGACTTCACGCTTGATATCAGCCGTGCCATGCATTATCTGGACTATCAGCCACGTGTCAGTCTCTGGGCTGCGCTGGACGAGTTCTGCGGCTGGTGGAAAGCCCAACAATCGAGCTGAGTCGGTAGTGGCACATTGAAATATCATCAGGTGCCCTTGGTATACTCGCCAGCTTTGGTTTCAACAGCTTCTTGAAGGGTTGCTCATGCGTAACGATCCATATGACGACATCGATGACGTCCCAAGCCTCAGTGCCAAAGACGACGATGATGATTTCGTGCCGGAAAAAGGCGCACGCGAGCGCACGACGGTCTACTCGCGCACAACGCCAGTGGTCAAGGTCAAGGGACCGAGCACCGGTCCGCTCTGGGCGTTGGTCGGCGCGTTGTTCATTGCCTTCTGCGGCCTGGGTTGGTGGAGCTTTCAGCAGGTTTCGCTGATGGAACAGCAACTGGTCGCGACGCAGGAAAGCTTTGCGCGCATCAGTGAGGAAGCGGCGGGGCGCCTGCAGGATATTTCCGGCAAGGTCGTGGCGACAGAATCGCTTTCCAGCGACGGCGAAGCGCTCAAGCAGCGGATCAAGCTGCTGGAAGCGCAACTGGAAGATCAGGACAAGCAGCGCGAAGGCGTTGAGGGCCAGCAAAGCAGCCTCGACAAGCGATTGGAACAGATGGCTGCGCAAACCACGCAGCAGCAGACCGAAAACGCTCAACTGCAGGAACAGCTCAAGGGCGTGGTCACCGAGCTGACCGCGCTTAAGGCCGCCTTGCCTGACCTGAAAACCGCGCAGGCGGATCAGGGCAAGCTGGACACCCAGCTCAAGAGTCTGGCCGCCGATGTCGCGACCCTGAAGAAACAGGGCAATCCTTCCGCCGCCGTCGAGCGGCTCGAACAGGACCTTATCGTGCTCAAGAGCGAACAGGAGAATCGCCCGGCCCCTGCGGCTGCGGGCAATACCGCCGAGTTCGATGCCTTTCGTGCTCAGGTGACGCGCAACATCAATACCCTGACCAGCCAGATCCAGAACCTGTCACAACAGCTCAACGCCCGTCGTTGAAGCCATGCGCCACCGGCCGCCGTATGAGCGGTCGGTGGCGTTTTTATTCTTCCGTACAAAAAAATCCTGCTCCCTAAATAAATATGGAATCGCCAGCAAGAGGCCCCTTTACCCTTGCGTCTCTATTTATTACATGGAGTTTTCGCAATGAAAGGAATCAATACGAAAGGCCCGGTCACGATAGCGGCCAATGAGGCGCTCGATGAGCCTGTAGTCACCTCTTCCGCAACACACAGCGTCGAACCGGCAATAACGCCCGGCGAACCCATGGTCAAGCCGCCGGCCAAGCCACCTGTGAAGCCGCCAGTCAAACCTCCGGTCAAGCCGCCAGTGAAGCCGCCGGTCAAACCCCCGGTCGAGCCGCCTGTAAAGCCGCCAGTCAAACCTCCGGTCAAACCGCCAGTGAAGCCACCGGTCAAAGCGCCGATCAAGCCACCCGTAAAGCCGTCCGAAAAACCGCCGGTTGAGATGAAGATGCCTGCCGACCCTGCGCCACCTTCGCGGCTGGAAAAGCTGCTGAGCATCGTCAACACCGCGACCGGCGTGCTGCAACTCGTTCATCCGCTCAACAGCGTGTTCAACCCGGACGGCACCGTGACTCACCCTGACGGCAGCGTTGCTGACACCAAAACCCAAACCGTCACTCGTCCCGATGGCACCGTTCAGAGCATCGACGGTACGACGGTCCACGCCGATGGCAGCACCGAACACCCGGATGGCAGCGTTCTGCACAAGGACGGCACCTGGGTGTTTGCCGACGGCTCGGTCAATTACCCCGACGGTCGCTGGAAACATGTGGATGGCACCGTCACTGACGCAGACGGCACTGTGATTGGTGTCACGGAGCCTGTCGCTTCCAAGTGACCGGACCCGTTTCCCGAGGCAATAAAAAACCCTGACGCTCACACGTCAGGGTTTTTGTGCTGCCAAGCGCTGATTACAGGCGCGGGTAGTCGATGTAACCGACCGGGCCCTTGGCGTAGAAGGTCTCCGGATGCGCTTCATTCAGTGGCGCATCATTGGCCAGACGCTCCGGCAGGTCCGGGTTGGCAATATAAGGAACGCCCCAGGCCACTGCGTCGGCCTTGCCCTCTGCCAACCAGGCATTGGCGCTGTCCTTGGTGAACTTCTCGTTGGCGATGTACACGCCGCCGAAGTCTTTCTTCAACTGTGGGCCGAGGCTGTCACTGGCATCACGCTCGCGTGCACAGATGAATGCAATCCCGCGCTTGCCCAGCTCTTTGGCGATATAGCTGAAGGTTTCGGCCAGGTTATCGTCGCCCATGTCATGCAGGTCGGCGCGAGGCGAAAGGTGTACGCCGACACGGCCAGCGCCCCAGACGTCGATGGCAGCGTCCGTCACTTCCAGCAGCAGGCGGGCACGGTTTTCCAGCGAGCCACCGTACTGGTCGGTGCGCTGGTTGGTGCTGGTCTGCAGGAACTGATCGAGCAGGTAACCGTTGGCGCCGTGAATTTCCACGCCGTCAAAACCTGCGGCCTTGGCGTTTTCCGCGCCGACACGGTAGGCGTCGACGATGTCACCGATTTCCGCCAGCTCCAAAGCACGTGGCGTCGGATACGACGTGATAGGGCGCACCAGACTCACATGGCCTTCAGGCTGGACGGCGCTCGGCGCAACCGGCGCTTCACCGTTCAGGTACTGCGGGTGAGAGATACGGCCCACGTGCCAGAGTTGCAGGACAATACGCCCGCCTGCGCCGTGCACGGCCTTGGTGATGTTGCTCCAGCCGCGCACCTGATCGTTGGACCAGATACCGGGTGTGTCGGGATAGCCGACGCCCATCGGCGTCACGGAGGTGGCTTCGCTGATGATCAGGCCGGCCGATGCGCGCTGCACGTAGTACTCGGCCATCAACGCGTTGGGCACACGGCCTTCGTCGGCGCGGCAGCGGGTCAGCGGCGCCATGATGATGCGGTTTGGCAGTTGCAGATCGCCAATCGTGATCGGGTCAAAGATAGTCGTCATGTGTCGAATCCTCTTAATTGATCAATGAGTTGCCGGGGCCAGATCGGGGTTGCCGGTCTGACGGAAAGTAATCAGGGTGATGAGCAGCGCGAGCACTGCAAGGGCCGCGGCGGCCAACGGCACGCGGGTCAGGCCCAGGCCATGGGCAATGACGCTGCCGCCGATCCAGGCACCCAGTGCGTTGCCGACGTTGAACGCGCCGATGTTCAGGGTGGACACCAGATTGGGTGCGGCCTTGCCGAAGGTCACCACGTTGATCTGCAACGCAGGTACAGCGGCGAAGGCGGCAACGGCCCAAAGGAAGAGGGTGATTTCAGTCGGGATCAACGCGGCGCTGGTCCAGCTCAGCGCGGTGGAAATCACGGCCATGGAAATGAACACGGCAATCAGCGTTGACGACACCTTGCGGTCGGCCATCCTGCCGCCGATCACGTTGCCGACGGTCAGGCCCAGGCCGATCAGTAGCAGCGTCCAGGTCACGCCCTGAGGGGACACGCCGGTCACATCACCCAGCAGCGGTGCCACGTAGGTGAACAGCGCAAACATCGACGCTGAAAACAAGGCGGTCATGGTCAGCGACAACCAGATCCCGGCACCCTTGAGGGCGGCCAGTTCGGCACGCATGTCGAGCTTCTCTTCGTCACGATTGGTGGGCAGAAAGCGGATCAGGCCGATCAAGGCAATCACGCCGATGACCGTCACAGCCCAGAAGGTCGAGCGCCAGCCTGCGTATTGACCCAATGCCGTGCCCAGCGGAACGCCCAGCACGTTGGCCAGCGTCAGACCGGTGAACATCAGGGCCACGGCAGAGGCGCGACGGTTGGCGGGCACCAGACCTGCAGCGACCACCGAGCCGATGCCGAAGAACGCGCCATGACACAGCGCAGTCACTACGCGTGCAAACATCAGCACGTCATAGTCGCTGGCCAGTGCGCAAAGCAGATTGCCGACGATGAAAATGCCCATCAGCGTGACCAGTGCGGCCTTGCGTGGCAGCCTGGCCGTGGCCATCGCCATGAACGGTGCACCGATGGCGACGCCGAGCGCGTAACCGGTCACCAGCCAGCCTGCACCGGGAATCGACACACCCAGGTCCGCAGCGACATCGGGCAGCAGACCCATGATGACGAACTCAGTGGTGCCGATGGCGAAGGCGCTCAAGGCCAGAATGAATAGCGAAAGAGGCACGGGGGCGTCTCCTTGAAAAGTGGATAGGTCAGGCCGGGTTGTTCAGCTCTTGCACCAGAGCCTCAACAAACGCCTGGATGGTCGCTTCATTGCGCCTGAAGAAATGCCACTGGCCGACCTTCTTGCTGCTGATCAGACCGGCCCGTTGCAGGGTCGCCAGATGCGCAGAAACGGTGGACTGGGAAAGCCCGGCACGTTGATCGATCTGCCCGGCGCAGACGCCGTGCTCGATCGAGTGTTCCTGAGAGGGAAACGTGGCGCGCGGGTCCTTGAGCCAGGTCAGGATCTCTCGGCGGACCGGATGGGCCAGCGCTTTGATGATGTCGTCGAGGTCGATGGGCATGTCGTTCTCACAGGCGGTGTAGCGATATATCGCGATGGAGCGAACCTTATATCTGTATTTCGCGATATACAAATATGATTTTGGACTTAGCTCATCAAGAATCGGTATATCGGGTTATATCGATATATGGACCTGAGCCTGAAAAGCGGCGTACGCTTGTCCTCATGAATTATCTGGCGCATCTCCATCTTGGCGGTCATCGACCCGCCCAATTGCTCGGCAGCCTGTACGGCGACTTTGTCAAAGGCCCGCTGCCGGGGCGTTTTCCTGCGGAGCTTGAAGCGGCTATCCGGCTGCATCGCAGCATCGACGCATTCACTGACAACCATCCGCTGATCAAGGCATCCATCGCCCGCTTTCCGGCCCAGCGGCGTCGCTATGCAGGCATCATGCTCGATGTGTTTTTCGACCACTGCCTGGCGCGTGACTGGCATCACTATGCGGACCTGCCGCTGGAGGTCTTCACGCGCAAGGTTTATGGCGTACTGGCTGCCGAGCCGCAACTGCCGGAGCGGCTGGCGTTGATCGCACCGCGCATGGCGGCGCAGGACTGGCTGGGATCGTATCGGGAGTTCGGCGTGTTGGAGCAGGTGTTGGGCGGGATTTCCCGGCGTCTTTCAAGGCCGGAAGGGCTGGCAGGCGGCATGCAGGAACTGCAGGCGCTTTACCAACCCCTCAGTGCGGACTTCGCTGAGTTCTATCCGCAGCTGCAGGACTTCGCTCAGGCGGCCCTGGCAGGGCGCGAGACCACTTCGCTCGGCTGAGCACTTTCGCCGAACAGCGCGACCTGAACCGCCTGCTGTGCCTTGTAGGCCAGAGC
Organism: Pseudomonas sp. AC016; assembly: GCF_979253365.1. Classification (NCBI taxonomy): domain Bacteria; kingdom Pseudomonadati; phylum Pseudomonadota; class Gammaproteobacteria; order Pseudomonadales; family Pseudomonadaceae; genus Pseudomonas; species Pseudomonas sp. AC016. The sequence goes on along the minus strand of NZ_CEEDCC010000001.1, from coordinate 2,024,290 downwards.
GGCGCGTTCCTGATCGGCGGTCTGAATAGGCGCGAGCAAGTGAATATGCACATCGCTCTGTTCGTTGGCGAACAGGCGGCGCAGGTGCGACAGCAGGTCATCGTCACCAATGAACGGCGCAATCGGGTCGGGCTTGCCGTCACGGGAATAGGCAATCGCGACCGGCTGAATCGCCACGCCCGCTTCGATGGCGCTGGACAGCAAACGACCATGGAACGTGCGCAGACTCTTGCCGTCAGTGGTCGTGCCTTCCGGGAAGATCAGCAGCGCATTGCCCTGTTGCAGGTGGCTGCTCATCTGCTTCTGGATCAGTCGACTGTCACCCGAACCGCGACGGATGAACAGCGTGCCGGCTTTCAGCGCCAGCCAACCTGCAACCGGCCAGGTCCGCACTTCAGCCTTGGACAGAAACGACAGCGGGGCAAGCATGCCCAGCAGTGCAATGTCAGTCCAAGACACATGATTGCTGACCCACAGCATCGGCTTGCGCGGCAGCTCGCCTGTGACGGTCACGCGAAACGGCAGGGCATGGGTCAGGCGCGCCATGAACCAGCGGCTCCAGCGCTGACGGCGCTCCATGGAGCTGCCGACTTTCAAGCGCTCCAGTACCGCAAAGGCCCCGGCAATTGTCAGCCCCAGCGCAACCACCAACAGCACTCTGACCACGCGGACATAGCCGCGTACCCGGCTCATCACACCGCCGCCTTGAAGTGACGGGCGTAGCGTGGGCACAGGTCGTCGCGCTTGAGCAGGATGAACACGTCGGCGACCTGGAAGTCTTCGTCCCAGCACGGCTCGCCGCAGATTTTTGCACCCAGGCGCATGTAAGCCTTGAGCAGCGGTGGCATCTCGCAGATCACGTTGCTCGGAATGTCGAGCGCGGGCAGCGGGTTCTTCGGCTCGGCGCGCAGGTGCTCGTTGCACAGGTAGCGTTCACGCAGGCGCTGCATGATCGCATGGGCCTGAATGCCGCCGTCCTGCATCGGGATACTTGCGCAACCCATCAGGTAGCTGTAGCCGCCTTCGTTCAGCACTTCAGCCAGCTCGCTCCACAACACCGCAATGGTGCCGCCGTTGCGGTAGGCCGGATCCACGCAGGTGCGGCCCAGCTCCAGAATCGGGCCTTGCAGATGAACCAGCCCGTGCAGACTGAATTCCTCCTCACTGTAGAAGCGACCCAGTGTCGTGGCCGCCTTGTGATCGAGCAATCGTGTGGTCGCCACCAGTCGCCCGGTGTTCAGATCACGTACGCCGATGTGCGAGCAATGCACGTCGTAGTCGTCGATATCCAGACCTTGTTCGGCACCGTTTAGGCGGGCGTTGAACTCCTCGCTGAACACGCTGAAACGCAAGGCCTGTGCTTCCTGCAAGGCTCGCGCTCCCGTCAGGCGCTCGGCCTGAAGACGGCGTTCAGAAGTGTTTTCACGAATGCGTGCGATCTGGGTCATACGAATCTCCATGAGCCAGCCTTACAAAATGGCCGGTCGACTGAATTGTCCAAGCGCTTTGCTGTAGTTGCAGGCTAGGGAGATGCCGTGTCATGCCCATGAAGCTTTGGTGATGGTTGTGTGACGGCCGCAGAGCGCGTGATCCTCCGCGCTTCGCGTCTGCTGTTGAAGTGACGCAGAGCGTCACAGGCGGCATGCCCACGCGGAGCGATGGGCACGATCAGTGTTGAGGCAGACTTGTGTATAACGATGAGCGCGGAGCGTGGGCACGATCGGGTACAGATGCCAGCCCTCACACTGATCGTTCCTACGCTCCGCGTGGGAATGCCACCCAGGACGCTCTGCGTCCGCTCTTGAATGTGGCGCAGATGCGCGCCCAGGCTCCAGCGTTATCCACGTCATGCGCTCGGCTCACCGAATCCGCAGTCTGTGCCATTTGTGACGCAGAGCGTCACGGGCTGCATGCCCACGCTGGAGCATGGGCACGATCAGCGTGCTGGCGATCACCGCTCGTTCCCACGCTCTGCGCTCGGCGTTATACACAAGTCCTGCTGGAGGAATACGATGATGATCGTTCCTACGCTCTGCGTGGGAATGCCTCCCAGGACGCTCCGCGTCCGCTCTGGAATGTGGCGCAGATGTGTGCCCAAGCTCCAGCGTTATCCACGTCATGCGCTCGGCTTACTGAATTCTCAGTCTGTGCCATTTGTGACGCGGAGCGTCACGGGATGCATGCCCACGCGGATGGGCACGATCAGGCACTCAGCCGCACGCCTGTCATAAACCCCTGCTACTGTGCCCGGATCATTTTGCGAGGACTCGTCATGCTGTCTCGGTTGGCTCGCTTGTTTCTGTTGGTAGTCCTGGGTGCAAACGCATTGAATGCACAGGCCGAAACCTGGCCCGGCGAGCAATGGTCTTCCCGACCGGCCCCCCGCAGCGCCGCACTCGATGCACTGGAAACCTACGCCTTCCCGACTCGCGACGAAGCCAACCGCACAGGCGTGCGCACCGATGCGCTGCTGGTGATCCGCGACGGCGAGATCGTCTATGAGCGCTATGTCGGTGTGACCAACGCAGAAACCCCGCACCTGACCTGGTCGGTCAGCAAAAGCATTCTCGCGACCGTTCTGGGCGTGGCGTTCGGAGACGGGCGCTTTCAACTGGCAGACCCGGTGGCGAAGTTCTACAAGCCCTTCAGCGCTCATCCCGACATCACCGTTCAAGACCTGATGCACTGGGCGTCCGGTCTGGATTGGCAGGAAGATTACGAATACGCGCCGCTCAACTCTTCCGTCGTCGCGATGCTGTACACCCGCGGTCGCAACGACATGGCTCGCTTCACCGCCAGCCACAAGGCCGCCACGTCACCCGGCACGCGCTACCTGTATTCCAGCGGCGACAGCACGGTGCTGGCAGCCGCCTTGAAAGGCATGGTCGGAGCAGAGGCCTACCCGAGCTATCCCTGGACCGCACTGTTCGAGCCAATCGGCATTCGCAGCGCTGTCTGGGAAACCGATGCCAGCGGTACCTTCGTAGGCTCGTCCTACGCCTACATGACCGCCCGGGATCTGGCACGCGTCGGCCTGCTGATGCAGCGTGGCGGGCAGTGGCAGGACAAACCTTTGCTCAACAAGGCATGGATGGACTTCGTATTGACGCCGTTCAAAGGCGAGCAGATTCAGGCCAAGGTCGAAGTGCCCGGCGGCCAGTGGTGGCTCAACCGCACGGCCGACGGAGGCAGCGGCCCTTGGCCAGATGCGCCCGCTGATACCTTCGCCGCGCTCGGCCATTGGGGTCAGGCGCTCTACGTGATCCCCAGCCAGAAACTGGTGATCGTGCGCTACGCCGATGACCGCGACAGCAGCTACGATCACGACCAGATGCTCAAACGCATCCAGGCAGCGTTCGGCAAGGAGAACGGGCAATGAGTAATCGTCGAGCGTTCATCCTGCGTCGTCCCTTCACCAGTCTGCTGCTGTTGCTGCTCGCGGCGCTGGCTGTACTGATCTTCCAGTACCGCGTCGCCCTGCAGGCATTTCCGACCATCATCAGCGCGTACACCGCCAAGGAATACTGCTCGTGCCGCTACGTGGTGAACAATCCCGAGGAGTACTGCCGGGCCTACGTCAAACAGTACGTGCCCAGCACGCTGATCGATGAACCCCAGCAGAAACGTGTGATCGCCAGCGGTCTTGGACGTGTCAGCATCGCCGCCTGGCAAGGGCCGCTGGAAGGTTGTCGCCTGTTGCCGGAATCGCCATAACAGACGCTGGACGAACGGAGCGGTTTGCCAGCGGTCTGACAGGCGGATAAGGTGCCTCTCAATTGCCCGCCCGGAGTCTGCATGCTCAACCTGCCTCGCCTGCTGTTGGTCCTTCTGGCCACAGCGGCGCTTCCTGCCCATGCCAGTTGGTATCTGGATAACGAGTCATCACGCCTGTCGTTCACCTCCACCAAAAACGCCGACATCGCCGAAGTGCATCGCTTTCTGGTACTGCACGGCAAGGTTGATGACAAAGGGCTGGCCGAGGTGGAAGTCGAACTGGAATCGGTCAGTACCGGCATCGCCCAGCGTGACGAGCGACTGCGTGATCAAGTGTTTCAGATAGGCCAGTTTCCCGCTGCCAGAATCAACGCCCGACTCGACATGCGCCCCATCAACGCCCTGGCGCCCGGCGCGCAGCTGGAGTTGCGCCTGCCGCTGTCGGTCAGCCTGCGTGGCAAGACCCACACCTACAACGCCGAATTGCTGGCCACGCGTCTGGATGATCGACGCTTTCAGGTCGTGACGCTCGAGCCTTTGGTGGTTCACGCTCAGGACTTCGATCTGGTGCCGGATTTCAACGCATTGCGCACTCACGCAAGTCTGTCGGCGATCAGCCTGTCGGTGCCCGTTGGCGCCGTCCTGATCTTCACGGCGCGCTGACATGAGCAGTGCGATCTTTCCGTGGCGTGAAAACAACCAGTTCAAACTGCTCATCGACGGCCCTGCGTTCTTCCCGCGCATGATTGCCGCCATCGACCGCGCCGAGCAGCAGGTCGATCTGGAACTGTATCTGGTCGAGGCAGGCGCCTGTGCCGACGCAATGGTGCGAGCACTGGTAGACGCCGCCCGCCGTGGCGTCATCGTGCGCTGCCTGTTCGACGACTTCGGTTCCAAAGCTTTCAACGCCGACCTGCGCAAACAACTGACCGATGCCGGTGTGATCCTGCGCTTCTACAACGCGATCCACTGGCGCCGCGGCCTGCGTAACTTCTACCGCGACCATCGCAAGATACTGGTGGTGGACAAGGCCCTGGCCGTGGTCGGCGGCACCGGCGTGACCGACGAATTCTGGGAACCGGACAAGGACGTGAGCCAGTGGCACGAGGTCATGGTGGAAATCACCGGCCCGCTGGTGATGGACTGGCAAGCGCTGTTCAACCGACAGTTTCACGTCAACCCGCGCCGCACCGCCTGGCGACCGAAAGAGAACTTCGGCCTGACGCACCTGCCCAACGCTCCGGTCTCCGGAGAAGGGCTGGGCCGCGTGGCCTACGCCGACTCACGTCAGCATCGCGACATCCTGCAATCACTGGTGCGCGCCCTGAACACCGGCCAGAAACGCATCTGGCTGGCGACGCCGTACTTCCTGCCCACCTGGAAAGTCCGTCGCTCCCTGCGCAGAGCCGCAGCGCGTGGCGTCGATGTGCGTTTGCTGCTCACCGGACCACGCACCGATCACCCGTCCGTGCGTTACGCAGGCCATCGTTACTACCCGCGCCTGTTACGCGCTGGCGTGAAAATCTTCGAATACCAACCGTGCTTCCTGCACCTGAAAATGGTCCTGATCGATGACTGGGTCAGCATCGGCTCGTGCAACTTCGACCACTGGAACCTGCGCTTCAACCTGGAAGCCAACGTCGAAGCCCTCGACCCGACGCTGACGAAAGACGTGGTCGCCAGCTTCGAAAAAGACTTCGCCCTGAGCGCCGAAACCACCCTGGCCGACTGGAAAGCCCGGCCACTGTGGCGACGCGTCAAACAGCGTCTCTGGGGCTGGATCGACCGGCTGGTGGTCAACCTGCTGGACCAGCGCAACTGAAGGGAAGGGGCCGGCAACGGCCCCGAGTGCGTATCAAGCTGGCTGGACAATACTGTCGAGCGAGCGATCCACCATGGCCTTGGCCAGCTCCGCCATGTGCAACACCGCAAACACCAGATCCCGGCTCGTGCCCTCGGCGTTATCGCCCGACTCGTAAGCGGTGGTGATGATGCAGCGCAACAGGTCCGAGGCGTAGTTGAGCGCTTCTTCCTGGGTGACGGATTGGTTGATGGTGTAGAGGGTGGCGGGCGGATCGGGGATAGTTCTTTGAAGCATGTCTAAACTCCAGCAGATGATGAGGGAGCCGTCAGTTATCGCTACCAAACGATAAGGTGGCGGCCGTGTGCAAGTTGGTAGACCGGCTGCTGGCACCCGGTGCATCCGAAGATGCCATGCGCACGGCCACCATAAGAGCAGGACGAAAAAACTCGCCTCGCAGAGGTGACGCGTTGCGCCAGCAAAGACAGGTCTACCAAACCCGATCGCTGATTTTGCAGCGACCGGGCAAGCCTAGAGACCGGAGTAAGCAGGCGCAAGGGGTTGGGATTCTCTCGGAAATTTCACTCAACGGATAGAGAGGCATCCTGCTATTGGCGGCTCGATGGTGGCGTTAAGGCGATTGTTTGGCGGGTTTTGAGCGATGGGCCGGATTTTCTTTTGCTGGCTGCCTTCGGAGAGGAGGGGGCCGGCGCGTTGCTCAGCCTGACCTGCATCTGCTCCACATGCCGTGATATTTGTTGATCGCCTGGCCGCTCCATATTGTCAAAGTCCACAGTACAAGCGGCTGAGACGTGGAGAAGAAAATGATCAAGAAAGTCATCGCTGGCGTTCTGGAAATCGCTTATCTGGAAATTGGCCGGTCCAACGGTGCCCCCGTCGTGCTGCTTCACGGATTTCCCTACGACGTGCACTCGTACGATGAGGTCGCAAGGATTCTGGCCTCCGAGGGGAAGCGCTGCCTAATCCCGTATCTACGAGGCTATGGCCCTACAAGGTTTTTGAGCTCACGCACAATGCGTTCTGGTGAGCAGGCCGCAGTTGGAGCTGACTTACTAGCTTTTCTCGACGCGCTGAAAATCAAAAGCGCTGTGTTGGCTGGATACGACTGGGGTGGGCGGGCAGCCTGTATCGTCGCTGCGCTATGGCCTGAACGGGTCGATGGACTGGTCAGTTGTGGTGGCTACAGCATCCAGAATATTGCCAAAGAGCGTGAGCCGGTTTCTCCTGAGGCCGAACAACTGCTTTGGTATCAATACTATTTGCATGGCGAGCGGGGCTATAAAGGCTTGTCTGCGAACAGACAGGAATTCTGCAAGCTCCTATGGGAAACGTGGTCCCCTACATGGCGTTTTTCGGATGAAGATTTTGCCTCAACAGCCCTGTCTTTCAGCAATCCAGACTTTGTGGATGTAGTGACCCACTCATACCGGCATCGTTTCGGACTGGTGGATGGCGATCCAGCCTACGAGCAGATCGAATCGAGACTTGCTGCACAACCTGAAATCTCGGTGCCAACGATAGTGCTGGAAGGCTTGGATGATGCAGTTGACCCGCCAAAGCAAGACGACCCGTTTATCAACCATTTTATAGGCCCTTACCGCCGGGACTTCGCAAGCGGAGCGGGGCATAACGTTCCGCAGGAGGCTGCTCAACAATTTGCTGACTGTATCTTGGGGCTTGGCCAGAAGGTATAGGACGTGGTTGGGGCTTGAGGTCGCATGCTTGGTAGGGAGGCCGTATTCAGGCGAGTCGAGTTCAATACTCTCATCGGGTGCTGGCAGCACTGTTGAATGGAATTGCTAAAGGCTACGAGCGCCATGGGGAACGTGAAGATATTGAATATGCATAACCGCCTACACAGAATCTTTACTCGCTGTGGTCGGTTACACATCAGTCTCGGTGCTTGAGGCCGACCGAGGCGCTACAGTTCCGAGATTCGATACTTCCCTGCCGATAAGGCCAGCACGCACGTTTTTTTATGCTGGGTGACTGCCGGACGATTGTCAGCTTCATTTTCTCCGGAGCCGTCCTGTCAGGAGAGACATCGTAGGCAACGCGAAGGGCAACGACATTGTCAGCGCCTCTTGGAATATAGTTCTGATCGTTGAATACGGTTTGTCGAGCTGAGTTAGTTGACAGGTGTATGTCCGATGCTCGAAGCCACGATGAGTCGAGTGATTGCCTTTGCACGGTGCCGCCTGCCCGAGTCGATTCCGCATCACTTCCGGCGTAACTGATCGCCTGATTGAACACAGAGTCGACATTCGAGATTCTGCTACCGAAGTGGAACGCACCTATCGTTGCCGCGCTTCCAATCACTACACAGATGACCACGTGAAAATGGCTACGTTTTTGACGGGTTCGAATGACTCGTTTTGGAGCGTCGGTAATGTCCGCTATCATCTTCGGATCGTCCTTGAAGAGCTAAAATCTACCCCACGCTTCGGGCTCCGCCCGTATCGTCCACGATCAAGCTTTGAAAAACAGGGCTATGATCCACAGCGGTAGCAAGAGTGCGAGAGGAACTACAATTATAAGGATTACGCCACGGACGACGTATCTCCAGCGGTAAAGCCGACTACCTTCAGGAGCGTCCCGGCTGCTTTCCAAAAATCCCATAACTCAAAAATTCTCAAGAAATCTATCAGATCCCCAAGATCGATAAGCATCGATGGCCTCGTTTTATATTTATGATGCATTGGAGTGCTGAAGGTATACTGCGGGCTGAGTGAGTGCAATCTACCCATCGCCGACTCTCAGACATTTAAATCAGATGAGTAGATAATCGACTACTATTCCAGCTATTTCCAGTGCGTATGAAAAACGAATCTTCCCAACATGAATCTACTGGCAGTACAGCCTATAACCTTGCGCAGGCCCACAGTGCCCGGCCCCTGTCCGTTGATGGCTATCATCAAACGGTAGAAATGTGTGGTCGCGTCGCCTGCGGCTGGCTGTTCCGCTACAGAATCATTTGCAGCGTGGACATACCAGAGCATGATCAAGAGTCATTCGCTGGAGCTTTAGGTTGCCTGGTTGCTGACGACGGAGAGATAAGTGATCTCTCAGGTCCGACGTTCATGGACATGCTTCACATGCTGGCATAGCTCGCGGAACTACTTCTGGTCGATTTCCGCCTGCCACCATAAGCATTGAGAGATGCTCTCAGCCTATCGTACCCAGAAAAAAGCTCAGATGGCGGGCAAAGGACCATTTCCTAGTCTATACATGGAAATCCCACGACAGGAGTTTCATCATGAGCAAACCCCAAGACCGCACGATTTCCCAACGCCCAGATGGGACGTGGGAAAACAAGCGCAACGATTCAGACCGAGCCTCGAGCGTCCACGATACTCAGGCAGAGGCGCAGCAAGCCGCGCGCGCGATGCTGCAAAACCAAGGCGGTGGTGAAATGACTACTAAAGGGCGCGACGGACAGTTCAGGACAAAAGACACCATCACGCCCGGCAATGATCCCCGTGACGTAAAAGGTTGAATACCGCTAACTTCGAGTTTACGCCTATGCCCTAGGTAGAAGTGCTTGGCATGACCTCGACGCACTAGGCGCAATTCGTTTAGGGGGGTTAACGCCTGCGAATCAGCCTCGGCGATAATTTCGAGATTGCACCCCGTGATCAATCGCAAAGGCTATGAGCGAGTGAATATTCATAGCCTCTAGCCGCCTGTACCTGATGATGTATTGTAGACATATCGACGACTGCCCCGTAATCTCAAACCAAGTCGTCAACCCTTGTCATTCTCTATACTTACCACCTTGCAAGAGCTGGCGTTGAGGTGATTGTTTGGCGGGTTTTTGAGTTCGGCCCGAATTCTTTTTTGCCGACTGCCGTGGCGAAGGGCTTGACTGCCTTCGACCAGAAGCGGACGTTCGCAACCGACCGCTATCGGCCAGAAGCAGTCCTTCACGATATGCAGCTATAACTCTGATGTGGCTTGGATTCCATTCCAAGCTAAGAGCATGCCCGCCGGGTTTGTGCAAGATGGTATGGGCCCTAGGAAAGCGATCTGGAAGATCACTGCTATTCTTAAGCTCCCATTCCTCTGAGGGAATTAGCTCCTCTGGCATAGGATGCAAGGCATTGGGATTATGGAACATATTTATGCTTCGGCTCAGGTTTCCTCGCAGTTATCGCCAACCTCATAGGCAAACAATTTTGGCAGGGATGCATTCGGATTGTGATCATGCATGGCGCCTATGTGGATCAATTCAATGTTGCTATCACCGAAGCCAGCCTGCGGGAGCTTTGATTTCGATCGCGCTACCTCGACATCAAGCACTTAGCCTCTGAAGGCGCTTGGGTTTATTGATTCCGACGCTGTTGCCAATTCGATTTCGGCATCAGAAGATGGAGGTGGAATTTTCGCAGCGACTGGATGTTGACCACGGTACGTTTACAGGAGGTAAACAATATGAGTTCGGCTCGGCATGACTACCAGCAATTCCTAACTTGGCTTCATCTTCCAGAACGCGGTGCTACCGAAGACACTCGACGGTTTGCAAATCTGGTCGACCGAGATTTCGACACCGTGGCTGCGCACTCGCGCGCTATGAGCCGCCGATCGGTACTATTAGCTGCCAAGGCTAAAGAGTCTCTGCTCCAAACCGACTTCACACCTCCCGTAGTTGCGGCAGCGGTTACTGTTGGTGAGTGGGCATGGAGCGCACTGCATAGTCTTACCGTCGGCCCTTTTCGTGGCTTCCGAGTGGCTGAGACATTCAATTTTCCTCAGCGAATTACCATGTTCTATGGCCCTAATGGCAGCGGAAAAACGAGCCTCTGCGAAGCGTTAGAGCTGGCACTCTTGGGGGCCGTAGATGAGGCGTCGGCTAAGCGAATCCCTGCTCAACGCTATTTCGCGAACCTTCATGAAAATAGGTATGAAGCCCCCACCCTCGCTGCACGAGGCGCGGAAGGTCAGGTGTCGGCAGTGCAAGCGGACTCAGAGGCCTATCGATTCTGCTTCGTTGAGAAAAACCGCATAGATAACTTTTCGCGAATCGCATCTAAGAGCGCAGGTGAAAAGAAGGATCTGATAGCGGCTCTGTTTGGTATGGAGCAGTTCCATGACTTCGTCACTAACTTCAACGAGTCGATGGACCAGCAGCTCAATCTAGTTGCGATCAAACAGCAGGAGCTCGAAACGCAGCGTGCAGCACTGCAGCGCGATCAAACAACAATAAATGGCGAGCTCCAGGCGGTTCAGACAATCGCGCAAGAGGAGACTGACTATGCTGGAGCGTATTCTGCCGGCCTCTCGTACCAGCAGCTTCTTGAACTCATCGGCAGCGATGCCGCTCCAGGTCGTCTGCATTACCTCAATGCGCAACTGGATGGGCCAACGCCAAGTCTATATGGCGTCAGCAGCGAGGCGTTGGTTGCGGCATATCAGGCTGCGGATCGTGAGCAGGAGCTGCTCGAGGATGTGGACAAAAGGCTAACTGCCAAGACTGGTGAGACCTCCTTCCAAAATCTGTACAACGCGGTTCTTGACTTACAAGCCTTGTCGCCCGACAACTGCCCCGCTTGCGGGACGCCAATCAATGGCGATTATCAGGTTGTACGTGACCCATACGTGCAGGCGCGTGACGGTCTGGCTCAGCTTCAAGAACTCGCTAACCTGCAGGCTGAAAAAAACGCAGTACGAGGCGAATGGGAACGTGCGTCTCGAGGCTTGGAGGGGCTGTTAACTGCCTTTGGTCAGCGCGTTAGCGCTCAGCCTGATCATGCCGATGACAGGGTGCGATATCTCGCATCTCCGGGTGCTGACCACCGTGCTGCCTGGTGGAAAGCGAGCTATGTAAAACTCGGCGATGCGCCTTCGATGGCGCAGAGGATCGTCGACTTAGCAGTCGAATGCGAAAGGATCGATACCCAGACGAACCAGGCACTGGCAGATCGCGCGGCACTGGCACAAGAGCGCACTCGGCTTGTTCAGGCAGCGCAAGATGTAGCTGGTTTTCAAACACGTCGCGCTGAGGTAGCCCGGCAAGTCGGCATAGCTAGACAGACAATTGCCAACTTTGACCAAGCGAATGCAGCGCTCATCGATGCTGTTCAGCAAGAGGCAGTGCAGCTCGTACTCAGTCGACGCATTAAAGCGGCCTATGACGAATTCTTGAGGCTGCTCAGGCAGTTCAGATCAGAGCTGCCCGGTACGCTCATAGCTGGGATTAACACTGTCGCTCTGGAGATCTATAACGAGTTCAACAGACGCGATCATGACGGCGACAAGCTAGCGGCACTTTATCTGCCGACCAACGAAGAAGAGCGTATCGGGCTGGCTTTTCGCGCTGCCCCAGATACCAGGATAGATGCGTTGCACGTCCTCAGCGAGGGACACGTTCGTTGCCTAGGCGTTGCAATCCTTCTTGCAAAGGCACTGCATATTCAAGCTCCGACGATCATCTTTGACGATGCGATCAACGCGATTGACACCGAGCACCGTGAAGGCATAAGAGAGGCGATCTTCCAGAGTGATCGCTTCGCAGCAACTCAAATTATCGTCACGTGCCATAGCAGCGAATTCATCAAGGATCTGCAGAACCATGTCGAGAAAGGCCAATGGACGGCCTACTACTTCATGCCTCATATCGGGGATCACCGGCCGCGGGTAAAAGGTAACGAGATAACCTTCAACTACTTGGAGCAGGCCCGTGCCGCCTTGGACATTGGTGACTGGCGCAACGCACTGGGCGCATCCAGGCAGGCACTGGAGATGCTTACGGACAAGATTTGGAAGTGGCTCGGCAAGAACGACCTCGGAGTAATAACCCTACCGTTAGCTGGCCGAGGGGCGGAGCCGAATCTGAGAAATCTCTGCGAGGCTTTGAAAAGACGGCTAGATGACTCGAGGACATTTGTGCACCAGGACAAGCCCGCCGTCGTTCAGGGGCTTTGTGACGTAATAGGTGTTCCGGTGCAATCGAACGTATGGACGTATCTAAACAAAGGCGTCCATGAAGAGGCTGACAGAGATGACTACGATCCGAACCTCGTCCGCACCATTGTGGAGAACCTTGAAAGGATGAATCAGCTTCGGCTTGGCTCAATGCCTGTTGCTATCGCTGGAGCCGCCCAAGCGGCAGTTATGCAAGCGGTCGCTGACGTGGCTAATCCGCTATAACTGTTTTCCGTCATCGGTAACCCGGCGACACATACAGAGGAATAGCCAGGCTCTTCCAGTGCTGTCTACGACCTCGGGGAGTTGCATATGGAGTGCTTCAGAGTCGACGAAAGTGGTTATACCGGATTTGACCTGCTAAATCTCGAGCAGAGGTTTCAAGGGGCCGCAGCCATTGCCATTGATGATGATCAGGCCAGACGCTTAATCCAAGAACACTTTCCTAAGCTACAAGCGGAAGAGCTCAAGTACCGGGCTCTGTCGCGCCGGCCAGCCAATCACCCACGGCTGCTGGCGTTAATGCGCGATGTCCTGACCCATCACAAGTGTGTTACCTACGTCTGTGATAAGCGCTTTCTGCTGCTGCTGATGTTTCTGGATTACGCAGTTGAACCTTACTACTACGAGCGCGGATGCGACTTTTATAAGGATGGGCAGAACTACGCGCTCGGGTCGCTGCTTTATGTGGCGGGCCCCACTCTTCTTGGAGAGGCAGCCTTTGAGCAGTTGCTCGTTTGTTTCCAGCGCGCAGTAAAGGAAAAAAGCCCTGCAGCACTTACCGACCTCGTGGCTGCTGCTCGCGCCACACGCTGGCAGGGACTACCGGAAGCTTTGGGGCCTTTGGCGCAGTACGCAGCGCCGGAATGCCTTCAAGCGATCGCCACATCAGGTGTCACCACTGACGCCGCTTTTGTGGTGTTGCAATCGCTGATAAACCGGATGGAAGTCATGGCTGACGGCCCCTACTTGGTTGAGCATGATCAGTCCAAAAACCTGCTCACTTACCATGACTTGCTGCTGCGCTTTATTAATCACGAGGACGAGGTCACATTTCGCCAATCGGAGATCGCGAGCCTCACCTTTCCACTCAAGCTCCAGTCAGTGACACAAGTCGACTCAAGGACCAGTCCTGCAGTACAGCTGGCGGACGTTATAATTGGTGCTGCCATTGAGGCGACTAATACGCTTACGGGACAGCGCGCCGGAGGGTTGAATCCTCATGATGTTATGTCCCTCTATGCGGATCATCAGATAATCCACATGCTGCCTTCGACTGACTTCGAAGAGCAGAAACGTTTCCGCCAGGATACGCAGGCCAATGAGGTCATAGATTATTTCGGCAAAAACTTCAGTAAGCCCTAGGTGATATTCCGCTTCGGGTGGAAAGCTGTCTTCATCAGGCGGCTGCTTCTGGCCGTTAGCTGTCTTTCCTCAAGGGCAGCTTTCGACCCATAGCGGACCCAGCGGTGATTCTTTCTTCTTTCGTCATGTTTGACTGTGTTTGCTCGCCTTTCGTGACGTGATGAGCGTCTGGCACATAGCGGCCACTTCTGGGATAGCCGCAGCCAGCGTGGACAACACCTGATACATCTCCTGGGCATCTGGAAATGGATATACATCCAGGCTCATGGCAATCCTAAGCTTGCGCGGATCGTGCTGTTCTCTGAGCCACGTCTCGACCTCACGCGTCATTGCCGCGCCGTTATCGTTTGTTTGCCAAGCCAATAAATTGAACAGTTCGACAACCAGCTCTTCGGGCACCGTTCGAGGTATCTCCGCGAACAGGCGATTGGCTAGGTCAAGCTCGCCAAATACGCTTACCACTTCGTTCACCGCGTCAAACGCCTGGATGTATTCGGCGGCGTTGCGCTCGATATTAATGATGTCGAGTGCTTGTTTTAACGATGGGTGCATTTGGTCATTCCATGGTGTTGCAGGGGGGTATGCAAATCAACATTGGACCCAACGCATCGTCGGTGCGTTGAGCCACGGTGCGGCAACATCTCACAGCTTAGAAGCGAGCGTTCACAACGAAAAGAAATATCTTTCACCTATTGCAAACGTCCGCTTTTGGCCGATTGCTGCCGTTCGTGACGGGCAGCAACCGGCCATCAACCGCCGTCAGAAAACCCAATGCCGCCGGTTATCACTCGACTGAAAACGGCCGAAAACGCTAGCATCAACAGTGGCTGGATTGATGCTCCACACCGCCTTTCGACAAAGTTAAATACGCTCGAATTCACCAGCTTTCCAGAAACACACCGTGGGCGAAAATGGGTCACCCGGATGTTGTCGATTTTCCGGGACGCTTAACTCTTCCTCACGTGTATGGAGCACCTTGTCGAAATCTTATGCGCAGCCGCAGCAAAATCTGTGCATTTACACGCGACGAGTACCACTGCTGTGAAGCCAATTGCCAACAGGCTGGGTCGTACAGAGCCGCTGTCAGTAATCGCTTCCTACCGCTGCGTTGTACGTGGTCAGCAACAGGTCGTAACCTGCACGGGCGTCAGCCAAGTCCTTGTTCAATTCTGGAGCGTCTGCACCTGCGGCCCAGTGCTGCTGAAGGCGAGCCAACTGATCGAGCCAGTCTTTGGCCGACGCGGTGGTGACGCTCCAGATCGGGGGCTTGTCGCCCTTCGCACGCAAGCGCGGCAAAGCTTTGACGAATGCGTCGGCCTCAAGTCTGGCGTTATCCAGCGACTGCTGCATCGCGAGCAATTGTAGGGGTGTCAGGCTCGCGCCGCTGCTCATGGCGTCGAGGGCGTTGATGGTCTGGCGGGCAAGCAGCATGAAGCGCAGCGTGTGCCAATGCTGGTCATGACCTGTGCTGGCTTCGATGGTCTGAAGCTGCTGAGCCCGCACCACCAACTGCGGCTGTTCCAATGCCTGGCGAAACGGGATGGACTGAATGCGCGTCTGGTCAATGAGGCGACGCAATTGTTCGTTGACCTCGGGGCTAAACTCGTTATCGAGTCCAGGTCTGAAGAACCTTTCCGCTTGCTCGGCGACAGGGCGTAGCGCCGCGTAAGTTTTTGCGTAATCGTTAGCCGTGGTTTGGGCTTCAGCGAGTTCGTCATGATAAACGCCTCCGGTATTGCAAGGCGAAGCCGCAGCACCCTTGGGCGGGATGGGTTCGCCCGAGCCCATGCCGAACTCGAGAAACTTGAAGGCAAGCGGATCAGTTTCGCGTTTTGCGATGAGCGCGCGGTACTCGGCATAACGCTGTTCCAGAAGATCGGCGCCGTTCACCAGACAGCCGTTCAAGACTTGCACCGTTGCCCATTGCAAGCTGGCGTAGTTGCCAAACAGTTTGGGCGGCTCCGATACCCGTTTGACCAGCGTCATCATCAATACCAGTACGACAACGGCGGCGCCAAATGTGCGAGTGGTGATCATGGGCGATCCTCCTGCCAGTCTTGGGTCCCATACCACTGACTGCGGTTCAACTCGCTCGGGCAGGGCTCGAGCGTCACTTGTCGGGCGGCGCATATGCGTTGCGGCCATGCCTGCAAGCCTTGGTTCACGGGGAGCGGCGCATGTCTGGCCAGCGCTGCAGCCAGCAGCACCGAGGGCACCAGCATGCCTATAAAGGCACCGAGCAGCACTTCGTAAGTTGCGCTGCTGCACAGGCGTGACAGGGCCGAAGCACAGCGTCTGGAGAGGTCCAGTCTGTTCCACACCGCCATGAGTGTGATGATGCCGACGTAAGTCAGCATCACCCTCTCACCGAACAGAAACAGAAAGGCGCCCAGCAGCCAGATCCACAGACTCTCTCGGATCGGCAGCGGAGTAGGGCGGCGCAGGCTCAGCCAGCGGCCGAAGTGCTTGTTAATCCAATTATCGACAGGCCACAGGCTACGGCCTACAGCGTCTCCGAACCAGGCGAGGAAGCAGGCGATCACCCCGAATATAAGCACCCGAAGCAGCATGCTCAGCAGGCTGCCATAAAAGGTCTCGCCGAGCTGATACTCCTGGAACCAACTGAAACAGGCCGACGCGCCGATCAGAGCCACTGGCACCGCCATAATCGGCGGATCACGGCGTAGGGGCCGCCAGATGTCAGGATTGAGTGAAGGCACCTCATCAAGCAACTGTGGATAGCGACTTTGCACGGTTTGATATAGAGCTTCGCAAACGTTCCAGTCCGCATACGAGAACTTGAAGCTCAGACGAACCCGGCTGTTTTCACTGAGGTCTTTGAACAGCATTCGTGCCGCGCGAGACTCGCTGGTATCAACTCGTTCAGCAAGGCGCAATTGCCGTTCAAGGAAGGTGTGTCTGTCGCTGCGTTGTTGCAGCTGGCTCCACCAAGGCTGCGGACAAAGGTGATCGTTGTCTTTCCAGCCCTGCTGAGCACAGATTTCGTCGAACAGGCTCTGCGACCAGACCGGAGCCTGGGCAAGCGCTATGGCCAGCCGCTCGCTCAGCCATCGCCGACCGTCCAGCGACTGCAGCCAAGGTGCCGCCTCAAGTGTGTTCGCGAGTTCAAGAAAGCGTGCGCTGTCACCGGTGGATACCGCCAGTTGTAACCAGGCACGCTCCGTCAGTCTTTCTCGCAATCGTTCGAGTGCAGCTCCGGGTAAGTCTATGCGCTGCCATGGGCTCAACCATTGGAAATGTTTGATCGCCAGGTCGGCCAGTTCCAGGTCACCATCGGCCAGACAGTACGACAGTAGACCTTGTTCAAACTCCGCTTCGCAGTCATATAGGCGGGCCTGGGCCAGCCAATCCTCGAAGTTGGCTGGAGTCAGTTCAGCAAGACACTGTTCTGCCAGGCGTCGGGCGGCGTACGGACTCGCAGCCTGCGGTGACTCGCTGTGCAGCGGGTCCTGCGGGAAGTCGAGCTCTGCAGACAGCACCGGCTCAACGGGTCGTTGCGGCGCCAGCGGCTCCAGTAATAGTTCCGGCTCTTGCTCTTGTTCTTGCTGCTTCCGGTCCGCCCATTCCAGCGCCTGATCGTAGGCTTCGCGCAGACGCTGGAAACCCTCGGGATCCTCATCGGGGCGGTGGCGCTTGAGCAGTATCGCGTACTGGCGCTTGATGCTGCGTTTATCAGCGTCAGCGGGCAGGCCCATGATCGACCAGCAGTTCATTGCCATACGCCTTCTTCAAAGGCGTCAAGCTGAGCCGTAATCTGCAGGCGCAACGCGCGAATGTCGTGCAGCTCTTGGGTATTGCACACACTTGAAGTGGGCGTGTCGCCCAATGCGTTCGAAACCAATCGCGCTTCGCCGTCGCGCCATGCGGCGATCAGACGGTGAGTGGTGTCGAGGTCGAGGCCGACGATCATGTACGTTGAAGCTCCCTGATAACCTGAATGCCGCTAGTCGGCCTTTGAGGCGGCTTAGCCTAGCGGAGTTGGATCGACGACCGAAGTAAAATTGAACGCCAATAAACGTCTGGCACTGATTCAGGTGCGAAACCTTAATAACGTTGATCCGGTGTCAGATGATTTTTTCGTAGTACAGAGTGAGTAAACGATTCCAGATTCGTCGTAGCATGTATGCGCCCACCAACCCTCACAGGATATGAAGGTTTCCATGCGTCTGTTTTTCCCACTGGCCATAAGCCTGACCCTTATCGGCTGCGCTACGACTAAAACCGATATTCGCAATGAAGCAAAAATCAGCCAATACGATCCGGCCACCATGGCTCGCGTCCGCCTGATTACGGAGAACACTATTACTGGAGGCTACGTGAGTGGTCAGACCTGCGCGACATTCTTCAACTCCTTGCGTACCAAAACGCATGAGGAAGCTGGCTGGCAAGCTGCGCACGTTGACTCACCGGGTCTTTATCCTTTTCGTGCAACAGACACTCAGAACAGCGTGATCGGCATGCCTGCCAGCGAGGCGAGCAAAGCGATCAACAGTTCGTCCAGGGTGTTTGACGAGCATGTCGTTCTGGCTGGCAAGCCCCTTATCGCATAGATATATATGGGAAGATCGCAAATGTCATGCATCCCCGCGCCTGTCACGCTCATCCCTGAACCCGGCAAAAATTATGAGATGGAGTTTCAGATCATAAAATTCAGCACGTTCAAGGCCGGATGTGTGCTTGCTGTTCGCGAGCTCTCCGCTCAAGCCAATGCGACAGTTGAAACGCCACTGAGGCCACAGATTTGTGCCAATACGCTCTTTGGCTGGCAAACCTCGAATCCCAGGCCGTCACCTTGAAATGCCTCGCAACCCCAAGGAAGGATGTAATGGAAGTTAGCAAGACGCAGTTTGTTCTCAATAGCCTCATGCGCCTTCTGCAGGTGTTTTTGGGGCTGGCGGGCTGGATGGGCGCGGGATTGATTTTGGGACTGCACCTTCGCTCCGGTTTACAACCGTTTTTGTCAATGATATTGGCGTCGGGGTTAGGTGTCATAGCCATAGTGGTGCATGAAAGCGGTCATTACATAGGCGCCAGGCTGCACCGCATGCCGGTGTTGATGATGCGCTTTGCCGCTGTGGAAGTTCAGTTGCGGCGCCGGGATTGGAAGATTCGCTGGTCGCCGCAGCTAAAGGGTCGTCGCCTGGGCGGTTACGTAATGGCGGCGGCCAACCGGCAGCTTCCCCTGCGCAAGCAGATGCTATGGCTGGTGCTGATGGGGCCGTTGGCCAATTTGTTCACAGGCCTGATATCAGGAGGATTTGGCTGGCTCACCCAAGGGCTGATGTCAGCATTCTTCCTGGCGTTCGCCGTGCTTAACCTGAGCATGGCATTTGCCAATCTGGTGCCAACTTCCCGCATTCTGCCTAGCGACGGTTCACATCTCATTGCCTGGTGGCTTCATCGCGATGACCAGCGGGCTGAACTGGCTCCGATGCGCTTGTTGGCGATGTCAGTTGCAGGAGTGCCCTGTGAGCAACTGCCGGGTGCCGACCTCGCACAGTTGTCCCAAGGAGCGATGCCTCAACCGTTGATTGCCATCAGCTATCGGCTTAGCGCCTTGCTAAACCAAAGTAACTTCGAGGCGGCAACACAACTGGAACAGGATCTTGAGGCGTTGTTGCAGGAGTATGCGCAGTCACTCGAGGGTATGGGCACGCAGATCACGCTATTGCGCATTGAGTTCGCTTTCGTCCGGGCGTATCTGAATCGGGACGCCAAGCACTTGTGGGACGACTGGGCGAATAGCGATCTTGACTGGTATTGCCCTTGGCTGCGTCCACGCTGTTCGGCCTTGCGAGCGTTTTTGAATGGAGACCTGAACCTGGCTGAACATTATGTACAGCAGACACTGGCTGCTGCGAGTAACAGCGTAGTCGCCTCGATAAACCGTAGCGAGGCCCTTCTGGCGAACAGCATGCGAGCATTATCTGCAGTGGAACATAGCAAGGATCTCAAACTTGAGCTCGCACCATAGCCACAAACACTTGGTAGGTTCGCCAGTATTGATACTTACAAGCTTTCACGAAGGCCGTCTGGTGTTTGCAAACGCTTTTGGAGTCATACCGCGCTCACAAATTTGTCACCAGTCAGTCCCGATGGCCTTCGAACCATCCCGTCCTCCGCTCATCACACACCTGTCAGGTATTGACGGGCGATAACTTTCTGGAGCAATTCCGATGGCTGATAAGCGAAAGATTTTCTGGTACGGCACGGCGGGCGATAACGTTATCGAGAGCTTTTCCGGAGGCAATGACGTCATCTACGGCGGGGCGGGCTATGACTACATTGCCCCGGATAGGGGTGGCAACAATGTGATCATCGGTGGGGCTGGGCGCGATGATTTGGTCGCCAACGGCGCGACCGTCTTCCGGTATCTGTCGCTGGAAGATAGTTACCTGAGTGCCACTGGCAGCGATGAAAGTGTCGACTGGATCTCGGGCTTCAATTCGAACAGGGACCGGCTCGATCTCACGGCGCTAGGTTTCACGGGGTTGGGTGACGGCACGAACGGCACGCTCAAGGTCAGCACCGAGGGTGATTATGATCACACCTTCCTGAGAAGCTACGAGGCCGATGCAGACGGCAATACGTTCGTGCTGGAGTTTTTCGACTATGTGGACTTCAGCGCTGCGAACTTCCAGCGCCTGATTAGCGGCACCGATACGGCTGACGCGATCCTCGGGACATCGGCAGGTGTCGAAACGCTGATGGGTTATGCAGGCCGTGACACGCTGTCGGGCCTGGCTGGAGACGACCGTCTGGTGGGCGGAGCGGGTGGTGACACGCTGACGGGCGGGGAGGGGGCTGACGATTTCGTTTTCAGCGCGATCACGGACAGCGTTCACGCCACGTCAGGCATCCAGATGCGGGACCTGATCACTGATTTCAATGCAGCTCAGGGCGACATCATCGACCTGGCCGGTCTGAACTTCACGGGGCTGGGCAATGGTTACAACGGCACCTTGAGGGTCGAGCTCAATGCCGCTGGCACTCAGACGATTCTGAAATCAATGGAAACCGACGCCGCTGGCAATCGATTCGAAGTGTTGTTCAACGGCGACCTCACCTCCGATCTGAACCGCAACGCTTTCGACTTCGGCAATCCCACCGGGCCGAAAGTGGTCAACAGCCTGACGCAAGACAATCTGGATGTCGTCGGAACCGCCGGGAACGACACGCTCAATGGCGGTGACTACGATGATCAAATGGTCGGGTTTCAAGGCAACGACCGGATCAACGCCGGTTCTGGTGACGACGTGATAGTGGGCGGTTATGGCAAGGACACGATCAGTGGCGGTGCAGGCCGGGATATTTTCCTCTACTACAACGTCGAGGACAGTTACCGGACGGTAGATGGCAGTTATTCAGACCTGATTACCGACTTCGAAGACGGCGACGCCTTTTATATCCTCGATATAGGCCTGGAGCGTGACGGCAATGGTTACAACGGTACGTTGAAGGTTGAATACAACGAGGAACAGGACCGCACTTACCTGCGTTCCTTTGAAAGCAACGCCAAGGGCCAGCAGTTCCAGGTGGCGCTCAGTGGCAACCATCAAAACATCCCTTTCCTGTTTGACGGGTTGTACCTGGATGAGTCGCCCATTCATATCGTCGGGGTCAATCCGGCGAAGCCTCTGGATGTATTTGGCTGAATTGGAGCGTCTGTTTGACAACGATCATGTGGTAGGTCCGAGCGTACTGATCGTCGGCTAGTACAGGTTGATATCAGGGCGATAACATTTGACGGGACGTGATCGTCCTGATATCAGCTTTACAGACCTTGACTTACGCCGCTTTGAATTCTTGAACACACCTTACTCGAGTAATCCCTGAAGTCTCGTATTGCCAGGTGCGGTTGTGATGCGTAGGCAAGGTCTGGCTACAGAAAACATCCAACGTTCGATATGATCACCGCTTGGTCAAGCGGCCGACCCAAGACTGCGCGACTCTGCGACGATTTCAGACAAGGAAGTTCAATGCGGCGATTTTCATTATTTGCGCTGGTGCTCGCTCTTGCCGGTCTGGCCCTACCAGCTTACTCCGCTCAAAAAGTTGAGCGTCGCTGCGGCTGGTTCGAAAACCCGACGCCTGCGAACGTGACGCTCACTGACCGTGACGGCACTTGGGAAATTGCGACCCAAGGCGGTTATCAGGCCAGCGGTAACTGGCCGCAATTCAAACCTGATCAGTGGGTCCGCACTAATCGCAATTACGGCTACGGCTGTGGCTGCATGACCGCCACTGCAGACTCCGACATTCACCGTCTGGATAACCTCACAAAGGCCGTTGCGCGTCCTCTGGCTGCGTGCCGAAGCGATCCAACCTTGACTGAGCCAGAGAATCCGCTGGCCTCGATGTCGTCCGCTCAATCAGTCTCCAGGAAAGACATGGTCACTTACCGGGCCGAGGGCTTCAGCTTCAAACATCCGAAAGGCTGGAAGGTCAGCAGGGATAATGAATGCCTGAAACTGGATGAGCGGAATTTACCCGCCGATCAGGAATACACGCTCAAGCTATGTGTCCGGCACGGCACTTTGGAGCAGGCCGCCGACAGCTTGGCATTTTCTTTAGAGAATGGTGTCTGGAATCGCACCGGTGGTAAGGACTCGCCAAGTCCTGCGGATATCTTTGAAGGTCCGGAGTGGAGTGGAATGCAGGCGACTCAAACCTGTGGGGTTGTAGATGAAGACAACCGTTTCGACTCCAGAGGCGGTACTTGTCTGATGGCTGTTATTTATAACGCGAGCACTCAGTTGCTTTTCGACACGGTAGGCCATTACCAAGACTTTGACACAGTTGATGCAATCATTCGGTCGGTTCGGTTTGGTGAAAAGAAATAGACCGTTCCAACAGAGTGTTTGAGGATGAAATGAAAAACCCGGCTTTCGCCGGGTTTTTCATGTCTTGCTGTGCGCGGTACGACTTACTGCACTTCCACCGCCAGACTGTCGCTGATCTTCTTCTGCCAGATCGCGGGGCCGGTGATGTGGACGGACTCGCCGTTGCTGTCTACGGCAACGGTTACTGGCATGTCCTTGACCTCGAACTCGTAGATCGCTTCCATGCCCAGTTCGGCGAAGGCAACGACCCTGGATTTCTTGATCGCCTGGGCGACGAGGTAGGCGGCGCCGCCGACGGCCATGAGGTAGACGGCTTTATGGTCACGAATGGCTTCGATGGCGGTCGGGCCGCGCTCGGATTTGCCGATCATGCCCAGGAGGCCGGTCTGGTCGAGGATCTGACGGGTAAACTTGTCCATGCGCGTGGCAGTGGTCGGGCCCGCCGGGCCAACGACTTCTTCGCGCACCGGATCAACCGGGCCGACGTAGTAGATGAAGCGACCCTTGAGGTCGACCGGCAGGGTTTCGCCCTTGTTGAGCATTTCGACCATGCGCTTGTGCGCGGCGTCGCGGCCGGTGAGCATTTTGCCGTTGAGCAGGACGGTTTCGCCCGGCTTCCAGCTCTGCACGTCTTCCGGGGTCAGGGTGTCGAGGTTGACGCGGCGGGCCGATGGGCCGGCTTCCCAGACGATTTCCGGGTAGGCGTCCAGCGATGGCGCTTCCAGCGAGGCCGGGCCGGTGCCGTCGAGCACGAAGTGCGCGTGACGGGTGGCGGCGCAGTTAGGGATCATGCACACCGGCAGCGAGGCGGCGTGGGTCGGGTAGTCCATGATCTTGACGTCAAGTACGGTGGTCAGACCGCCCAGGCCCTGAGCGCCGATGCCCAGTTGGTTGACCTTCTCGAACAGCTCCAGACGCATCTCTTCGAGACGGTTCTGCGGGCCGCGGGCCTTGAGCTCGTGAATGTCGATGGATTCCATCAACACTTCCTTGGCCATGACCGCTGCCTTTTCGGCGGTGCCGCCGATGCCGATGCCGAGCATGCCCGGTGGGCACCAGCCCGCGCCCATGGTCGGTACGGTTTTCAGGACCCAGTCGACGATCGAGTCGGACGGGTTGAGCATCGCCATCTTCGATTTGTTTTCCGAACCGCCGCCCTTGGCCGCCACGTCCACTTCCACGGTGTTGCCCGGGACGATGGAATAGTGGATGACCGCAGGGGTGTTGTCCTTGGTGTTCTTGCGAGCACCGGCCGGGTCGGCCAGGATCGAGGCGCGCAGCACGTTTTCAGGCAGGTTGTAGGCGCGACGCACGCCTTCGTTGATCATGTCGTCCAGGCCCATGGTGGCGCCGTCCCAGCGTACGTCCATGCCGACGCGTACGAAAACGGTGACGATGCCGGTGTCCTGGCAGATCGGGCGATGACCGGTCGCGCACATGCGCGAGTTGATCAGGATCTGGGCGATGGAGTCGCGGGCGGCAGGCGACTCTTCACGCAGATACGCCTCGTGCATGGCCTGGATGAAATCCACGGGGTGGTAGTAGGAAATGAATTGCAGGGCGTCTGCAACGCTCTGAATCAGGTCGTCTTGCTTGATCACGGTCATGCGGCGCGCTCCTCTGTAAGGACGGGAACATTCAATTACGCTATCGGCGACAGTCGGGGACTGCGGCTTGAACCAGAGCTGTCAGGGTAGCCGTAGCGGGCGCAAAAAGGCGCGGCAGTATAACCCGCCCGACAGGCCAGTCTGTACAATCGCCGTTATTTTCTGCACGGGGCGCCTTGATGCCGCATTTGCACGTCGGTGACCGCAGTTGGGCGGTCAGCGAAGCCAGTAATCTGCTCGACGCCTTGAATCAGGCAGGTGTGTCTGTGCCTTACAGTTGCCGGGCAGGCAGTTGTCATGCGTGTCTGGTGCGCTGCGTGAAGGGCGATCCGCTCGACGCACTGCCACTGGCCCTGCCTGCTGACAAACGCCAGCAGGGTTGGCGCCTTGCGTGTCAGTGCAAGGTGGTTCAGGACCTGACCGTCGAAGTGTACGACCCGATGCAGGACGGTTTGCCTGCGACGGTGCAGAGTTGCGACTGGCTGAGCCCGACGGTGATGCGGTTGCGTCTGGAACCGGGCAAGCCGTTGCGGTATCGCGCGGGGCAGCATCAGGTGCTGTGGACGGAGCAGGGCGTGGCGCGGCCATACTCGCTGGCGAGCCTGCCGGGTGATGACGGGTTTCTGGAATTCCATCTGGATTGCCGACGCCCCGGTGCGTTTTGCGACCATGTGCGGCAATTGCAGGTGGGCGATGGTTTGAGGCTCGGCGAATTGCGCGGCGGGGCGTTGCGTTACGACCCGGACTGGCAGGACAAGCCTTTGCTGCTGTTGGCGGCGGGCACCGGGCTTGGGCCGTTGTGGGGAATCCTGCGCGAGGCGCTGCGTCAGGAACATCAGGGCGCGATTCGGTTGATTCATCTGGCGCATGACGAGCAGGAGCATTATCTGAAAGCCGAGTTGCAGGCGCTCGCTATCAGTTGCCCGAACCTGCAGGTTCAGCTGATCACTCAGGAAACGCTTCAGGATGCGCTGGCCGAGCTGCGCATGCTGTCTCGGCATGCCATGGCGCTGGTGTGCGGCAGTCCCGAAAGTGTCGAGGTGTTTGCCAAGCGGCTTTACCTGGCCGGGTTGCCACGTAATCAGTTGCTGGCGGATGTGTTTGTTCGGCGGGAGTGATGTGACGCGGAGCGTCACGGGCTGCATGCCGACGCAGAGCGTCGGCACGATCAGGACCAGAGACGCCTCTCGGGACGCTCCGCGTCCGCTTTCAAGGTTCACAAAAAAGCCCCGGCTCTCGCGAGTCGGGGCTTTTGGGTGTTGCGCTGGACGTCAGACCAATGGGTCGCCGACGTGCAGGATCTTCATACCGTTGGTGCCACCGATGGTGTGGTAGCTGTCGCCCTTGGTCAGGATGACCCAGTCGCCTTGCTCGACCAGACCGCGCTTGAGCAGCTCGTCAACGGCTGCCTGGCTGACCTGACCTGGCGGCAGGGCTGCAGGGTCGAACGGTACGGTGTAGACGCCACGGAACATCGCCGCGCGGGCCTGAGTGCCGCGGTGCGGGGAGAACGCGTAGATCGGTACCGAAGAGCGAATGCGCGACATGATCAGCGGGGTGTAGCCGCTTTCAGTCAGTGCAATGATCGCTTTCACGCCCGGGAAGTGGTTGGCGGTGTACATGGCCGCCAGCGCGATGCTTTCGTCACAACGGGTGAACGAGTGGCCGATGCGGTGGCTGGAGGTTTTGCCGGTCGGGTGCTTTTCAGCGCCGACGCAGATGCGCGCCATGGCCTGAACCGCTTCGATCGGG
This sequence comes from Pseudomonas sp. AC016, assembly GCF_979253365.1. Taxonomy (NCBI): domain Bacteria; kingdom Pseudomonadati; phylum Pseudomonadota; class Gammaproteobacteria; order Pseudomonadales; family Pseudomonadaceae; genus Pseudomonas; species Pseudomonas sp. AC016. The sequence goes on along the minus strand of NZ_CEEDCC010000001.1, from coordinate 1,998,245 downwards.
TAGGAACCTGCCGCACTTTCAGCCGACAGCATGACGGCGTCGGTGTAGTCGAGCACGGCGTTGGCCACGTCGGACACTTCAGCGCGGGTCGGCATGGGGCTGGAGATCATCGACTCCATCATCTGCGTCGCAACGATGACCGCCTTGTTGTGGCGACGGGCGTGCAGAATGATGCGTTTCTGAACGCCAACCAGTTCGGCGTCGCCGATTTCCACACCCAGGTCGCCACGGGCAACCATGACGGCGTCACTGGCGCGGATCAGTTCGTCGAGCACTTCGTCGTTGGCAACGGCTTCGGCGCGTTCGATCTTGGCGACCAGCCAGGCAGTACCACCGGATTCGTCACGCAGCTTGCGAGCGTATTCCATGTCGGCAGCGTCGCGCGGGAAAGAAACGGCCAGATAGTCCAGGTCCATTTCCGCAGCGAGTTTGATGTCCTGCTTGTCTTTTTCTGTCAGCGCAGGCGCTGTCAGGCCACCGCCGCGACGGTTGATGCCTTTGTGGTCCGACAGCGGGCCACCGATCAGGACGGTGCAGTGCAGTTCATCAGCGGTTTGAGTGTCGACGCGCATGACCACGCGACCGTCGTCGAGCAACAGCTCGTCGCCCACGCCGCAATCCTTGACCAGATCCGGGTAGTCGATACCCACGATCTGCTGGTTGCCACTGGTCAACGGGTGAGCGGTGGAGAAGGTGAACTTGTCACCCACTTTCAGCTCTATCCGCTTGTCGGTGAATTTGGCGATACGGATCTTGGGACCTTGCAGGTCGCCCAGCAGAGCGACGAAGCGCCCGTGTCTGGCGGCGATTTCACGGATCAGTTTGGCGCGAGCCTTGTGCTCATCCGGGGTGCCGTGGGAGAAGTTCAGACGAGCAACGTCAAGACCCGAGAGGATCAGTTGTTCGATGACTTCCGGCGAGTTGCTGGCAGGGCCAAGTGTGGCGACGATTTTGGTGCGGCGAACGGTCATGCACAAACTCCTTAATTGAAGCGCAGCGAGAGGCTACTCCTGTCTGTCTCTTTAGTCATTGTTCCTTTGCACTACCTTGCTGCTGGCAGGCAGGGCAATCGGCTGACGGCCGGTGCTCGATCGGCCTGAAGAAATTGGATGTCGAGCCGATAAATGGCAGAGAACAGGAGAGTCCCATGCGTATTGTAACGATTGTTGTATTACTGGCTGCGGTCAGCGGTTGCACCCGTTGGGCAATGAACTCCAATCTGGATCATGCCTACCGTGCTTATCAGGAAGGCGACTGCGATCGGGTGATGCTCGACCTGTCCAAGGTTGAACGTCAGAGTCGCGAGCGGCGTTACGTCCAGCCGGAGGTCTCGATGTTGCGCGGACAGTGCCTGGAGCGTCAGAAGCTTTACGTCGATGCGGCATCGACCTATCAGTTTCTGATGAACCAGTATCCGGCCAGTGAATACGCGTACCGCGCGAAGGCCCGGCTCGACACACTGGCGCAATTGGGCCACTACCCGGCGGCGCAACCCGCCAGAACGATTCCTGCCTCAAAATAATTACACCCGATTGGATGATTGGTGTCGTATACGGGTGGATGTTACAAAGATTTGCGCTAGGCTGACTGTCAAGGGAATGAAAGAGCCTAAGGCTCTGGTCTTAAGGAGTTCCTGCGGCACTGCCATTGTTGAACGCCGCAGGATCAAAGTTCTACGTGACCATGCTCACTGGTCTCTGAAGGCGGCCTGCCATGCTAAAAGAGCGAAAAATCGAACGACACCAATTGCAGGAATATCTTCAGGTTTTCAATAGACACACCGACCGACCACTCGGTTGTCTGGGTAACGTTTCAGAAGAGGGGCTGATGCTGATCAGCAGTATTCCTCTGCTGGTCGGTGCCAGGTTTGATTTGCGTGTGAAGATGCCCCGTAGTGAGGGGTTCAAGACCATCGACGTCAGCGCGACGTGCATGTGGTGTCATGAAGACGAGACACCCGGCTGCTATGACTCCGGCTTCGAGCTTTCCGAGATGTCCACGGACTATCTCGAGTTGGTTCGCATCCTGCGGCAGTATTTCTGTTTCTACCCCAGCCTCGAGGCTTCGGCCTGACAGGTCAGCAGTCGGAAGAGCGGGTCAGAGCGTTCCCGCTTTCTTCCAGCCAAGATAACGGGTCACCAATTGTGCGCCCAGTTCCCCTGGGCGCACGTCCACCACGTTGATGCCATGCGCGACCATTCGGTCGTGCAGCGTTGTGCGCGCGTTCAGAAAACTCACCGTTCCGCAGTAGCTCAGCGCTTCGTCATAGGTCTCGACGGGGGCCTGACGCAGACTGTCGAGCACTTCCTCGCGCAGGCTTGCAACCAGCACACGATGCCTGCGCCCCAGCTGATTGACCGCCGACAGCAGCTCATCGTCGTCTTCATCGCGCAGGTTGGTGATCAGAACCACCAGTGAGCGTCGCTTCTGTCGGGCCAGCAGATGGCGGGCGGCGGCGCTGTAGTCGGCGGGTCGCTGGGTGGTCTGCAGGTCGTAGACGGTATTGAGCAACAGGTTCAACTGACCGTGCCCCTTGACCGGCGACAGATAGCGGCCCTTGTCACCAGCGAAGGTCATCAGGCCGATGGCATCGCCCTGACGCAGCGCAACGTAACCGAGCAGCAGGCAGGCATTGAGTGCGTGATCGAAATGGGACAGGTCGCCGTCCTGGCTGCGCATGCGTCGTCCGCAGTCCAGCATGAACACGATCTGCTGGTCTCGCTCGTCCTGATATTCCCGCGCAATCGGTGAGCGCTGGCGGGCCGTGGCTTTCCAGTCGATCTGCCGCAGGCTGTCGCCTTCGCGAAATTCGCGCAACTGGTTGAATTCCAGTCCCAGGCCACGCCGCTGCGACTGCCGCACACCGATCTGGCTGAGCCAGTTGTCCACCGCCAGCAACTGACCGTCGTACAGCCGGGCAAAGTCCGGATAAACGCGGGTGCTTCCCGGCAGGTCGAGGCGACGTCGGCTGGACCACAGACGCAGGCCGCTGCGCAGCGCCAGCTCGCAACGTTCAAAGGTGAAATGGCCTCGCTTGATGGGCCGTATCCGATAGCCAAGTGTGGCCTTTGTCCGTCGAGGCACTTCGATGGATTGCGGCAGGTTTTCGGACTCCATTCCGGGGGGCAGGTGATCCATGACGCGTAATGTGAGTGCTGTACCGCCGTCGTGTTCGATGTCCAGTCGTATCTCGTTCCAGCGACTCAGGGCCAGACTGCCCGGCAGATGACGCTGCAAGCGAGGGGAGGGCTGGCGTGTCAGGCGAAATCCGTCGAAGACACTCACGCCCGCGAGCGCCAGCAAGGCGCCCCAATAAAGGGTGTCGAACTGCTTTGGATAGTCGATGCCCAGCGCACTGAGTACCCCCAGCAGTACGGCGGCGCCTGCAAGCGCACCCAGCCACTTCAGTAGCAGGGGCGACGGCCTCAATACCTGTTTCAAAGGCGCGGCGCCGGAACCTGATCGAGGATCTGCCTGAGCACCTGATCCACCGATAGCCCTTCAATGTCCAGCTCGGGCGACAGCCTCACACGGTGACGCAGCACCGCCAGAGCGCAGCCCTTGATGTCATCCGGGATGACGAATTCGCCGCCGCGCAGCAACGCCCTGGCCCGACCGCCACGCACCAGCGCGATGGAGGCCCGTGGGCCTGCGCCCAGGCTTAGCCCCGGCCAGGTACGGGTACTGCGGGCCAGTCTCACGGCGTAATCCAGCACCTGTTCGTCCAGCGGCAGATCACTGGCAATGCGTTGCAGCGCCTGCACTTCGCGGGCCTGCATGATCACCTTGAGCGGCCGTACATCGAGCATGTCGGCCCGGGTCGAGCGCGTGACCTGACGGACCATGTCCAGTTCTTCCTGCGCTTGCGGATAATCCATGCGCAGCTTGAGCATGAAGCGGTCCAGCTCGGCCTCGGGCAACGGATACGTGCCTTCCTGTTCGATGGGGTTCTGCGTGGCCAGCACCATGAACGGTTGCGCGATGGGCAATGCCCGGCCTTCCAGCGTGACCTGCCGCTCCTGCATGGCTTCGAGCAGCGCAGCCTGGGTCTTGGCCGGGGCGCGGTTGATTTCATCGGCCAACAGCAGGTTGGTGAAAATCGGGCCTTTGCGCAGCTTGAACTGTTCGGTCGGCAGGTCGTAGACCGCATGACCGGTCACGTCGCTGGGCATCAGGTCAGGCGTGAACTGAATGCGGGCGAATTCACAACCCAGGCAACTCGCCAGAGCGCGCACCAGCAGCGTCTTGCCCAGCCCCGGAACGCCTTCAAGCAGCACATGACCGCCACCGATCAGCGCCGTCAGCACATCATCGATGACGGCGTCCTGGCCGATCACCGCCTTGCGCAGTTCGGTGCGCAACACCTGGGCCAGATGACTGGCGCGCTGGCGTTGCTGGGCCTGCGTGCTGGCTGCGGTGCTGACGGCGGGTTCGGGGCTCGCCGCAACGACGGGGTCGATGCTGCCTGACGGTTCGGACGTTTGATCGCTCATAAGGCATTCCTGAGGGTTTGCAGGTGGGCCACCTGACGGGTGAAGTCGCTGTGGGAAAGGCGTTGCTTCGGTCGCGGACGCAACGCATCGCTGATGGCGCTGGTGGGCTGACGAGTCAGGCGGGACAGTACCTGCCACTGATCAGCGACGGCCAGTGCCTCAAAGCCCGGATGAAGCTGTCGGGCGCGCCGCAGGATGTCCTGCTGCAGGCTCTTCAAGAGCACGTCCTGTCCGCTGCGTCTGCGCAGGAACTCGGCGCTGGCACGCAGGTGCTCGGTCAGTTGACGCCGGGCCTGGGAGGCAGGCAAGCGGACGGGGCCTTCACGCAGGCCCACATGCCACAGCGTCAGGCCGATCAATATCGCGAACGCGGTCAGCGCAAGAGCGAAGTGACGCAGTATCAGACTCAGCAGGTTGTCATGTTCGGTTTGCAGCAGCAGGGTCACGTCACTGTCCTGGGTCAGGTACCACAGGAGCCAGGCGTTGTCGTATTTGCCGATCGAGCGGTTTTTCCACAGCTCCGCGTCGGTAAGCACAATAATCAGGCCCTTGCCATGACTCAGTTGCACCATGTGCGTGGCGTCGGCACTGTTGGCCCATGAATCGGCATGGTCCTCCGGGTCTTCCAGATGAAACGCCGGATCGAAACTCATGTAGGCCGGTGCGTCTTCATTTTCCAGATACAACCGCGTGAGTTCCGGCCACTTGGTTCTCTTTGTGGCGGGCGGTGACGCCATCAGCGGTATAGGGAGCGTGGGCCGGGCCTCATCGGAATCATCCTGTGCCTTGATGTCTTTCGAGAGGTATTGGCGAATCCCGATCCTGTCGAGCAGCAGGTCGCCGCTGCGGCCTTTCTGTTCGTCCCACAGTTGCTCGGCCACGAACAGCAGGTGTCCACCCGACTCGGCCCAGTTCAACAGGCGCTCGGTCTGTGCCGGGGTCATATTTTCACGGTCATCGAGCAACAGCAGCGTCTGTGGTCGTTGTTGCGTGTCGGGCAGGTCGGTGATCGCGCGGGTCATGTTGACCGGCACCGAGCGTTGCCGGAGAAAGTTGGCGGCGGCCAGATAGGGGTTGGCCCGGGCCTCCGGGGAAGGGCCCTGATCGACGGTTTTTTCGTAACGCTCCAGATGACTGGCCACGTACACGCCGACAACGAGCAGCAGGAGCAGCGCGAGCCCTGCGAGCCAGATGTTACGCCGACTCATGCCCTGGCCCCCGAACCGAACAGGCGACGCCAGCCGTCGCACAATTCCTGTTGCGACCGGGCAGGTGGCAGCCGATGGCCATAAGCAAGGTTCTGCCAATGGGTGGTCAGCGTCCGGCTGAATTCATCCAGTTGGGGTTGATCGAGTTGTGCGACGCGCTCCAGCACCTGTCCCTCGGTGTCGGCATTTTTCAATGGCAGGCGGTAATCGGTCAGCAGGCGATTGAGCAGGGCGCGATACAACAGACCCAACGCTTCGCGTGGCGAGTCGGCCCAAAGCCGTTCTGCACTGGTGGCGACATCGTCGGGCAGGCTTTCTGCGTTCACTTGCAGGCCGAACAATTGTTCTGGTGTTTCCCGGTGCAGCGATGTCGGACGCGGCGTGCGAGCGACGAAGGTGCCGAGCCAGGTGCGGTAACGCCAGATCAACAGGCCGATCAGCGTCAAGGCGACAGCCCAGAGCAGAACTTCCAGCAGGCTGGCCAGGGCGCTTGCCGCTGACAGCAGACGGTTGAGCCATTTGGCCAGCGCGCTGCCGTCGCTCCTCTCGGCGGAAGTCGTCGCCTTCTCATCCCGCTCGGGAAAGCGCCAGCCGGCTACCGTTTTGGGGTTTTTGAACGGCGGCGCCTGCAGAACTTTGTTGATCTCCTTGCGGGCGGCTTCGCTGGTGAGTTCCTGATGAGTGAGGCGGGGCGTGTCAGGTGCTGCACTGACAATGATCGGTTCCATCTGTGTGGAGTCGGGCAATGGACAGCTGTAGGTCGGTGAATCAGCCATGGCAGACTGTGGCGCCGCTGAGAACAGCAGTCCGGCACCGATCAGCAGCATATAGGCGGTGCCCATCAGGCGCTGGCGCAGTCGCCGGAAAGTCAGTTCGATGTCCCACGCTTCAAGCACGGTTCGACGATTGAGGTAGAGCGTAAAACCGCAGGCGACGTAGATGGGTTCCCACAGCACCAGCGCCAGTGCGTAAAACAGGTTGGTCAGGTGTTCCAGCCAGTTCCAGTCGTTCTCGGTGTCGACCAGACTCAGCCATTGCCAGTCGATTTCGATCTGTTGCGGGATGAACAGGTAGAACAGGATCATCAGGCCGATCCACAGCGAGTACTCCAGATGCACGCCCACCAGTGTCAGCAGGCGAGCCGCGCCCTGACCTTTCTGATTGAGCAGGTTGAGGCGGCGTGCGCGCTCGTCTCCGGCGAGGTTTTCCAACTGCTGCACCGGCAACTGAAAGCTGCGGGTCAGGCTCAGACGGCGCCAGAGCAGGCTGGGGAGTAGCTGGTTTTTCAGCGTGGCGGGCCAGGCTTTGAGTGCCTGTTTGAGTGTGGGCGTGTCCCCGAACAGCGCCTGTGACAGGATCATCAGCGGCAGGCGGTCGAAGGCCGGCTTGAGCCACCAGAACACAAACAGCGCAATCGAGGGATAGTCCCAGAGCAACAGGCTGAGCAGGGCGAACAGCGGCAGTGTGACAATCGCCCAACTGCTCATCAGCAACAGGCGATGTTCACGCACCATGAGGACGCCCAGGTCTATGGCTTCCCAGGAGGTGCGAGGGCGAATGGCGACGTTCGACTCAGTCAGGCGCATGGGAAGTCCGCCCGGCGAATGTCAGGTAGGCACCGACCAGCATCCAGAGCGCTGCGCCCACCAGATACTTGATGAGCGGCGTCGGCCAGGTCATTGATGACCAGTAGGCTTCGATGAAGGCGGCAATCAGCAGAAACAGCATTACTCCGCCAATCAATTGCACGCTGCCTTGCGCGGCCAGTCGCAACGCTTCGCCGCGTGTCAGCCTGCCGGGTGCTAGCAATGCCCAGCCCAGTTTCAGCCCGGCAGCCCCGGCCAGAGCAATGGCGGTGAGTTCGAACGCGCCGTGGCCGACCACGAACGACCAGAAGGTCTGGCCATAGCCGATGTCGGTCAGATGGCCTGCGACCGCTCCGATCATCAGCCCGTTGAAGAGCAGAAAGAACAGGCTGCCCAGCCCGAACAACAAGCCGCTGGCATAGGTTTGAAAGGCAATCCCTATGTTGTTCATGATGTAGTAGCCGAACATCATCCAGTCATCGTCGGAAGCGCGTTCCAGCGCCTGCCCGATGCGGCTGGCCTGTGGGTCGTACATGCTTTGCATGTCGCTCAGCTGTGCGGGGCTGACGATGCTGTAGATCAGGTCGGGGAAGCCGTACACCAGCAGGCCCATGCCCACGAGGCTGCCGAAAAACAGCAGGCTGGCGACCAGCACGAAGCGCCATTCGGCACGAACGGCTCTCGGGAAACCCGCCAGAATAAAGGTCAGGAACTGAGCGCCCAAAGCGCTGCGATGCCGGTAAAGCTGCTGGTGGCCGCGCATCGCCAGTTGATGAAGCGGATCGATGAGGTGGCTGCTGTAGCCGCGCTCCTGAGCCAGCGCCAGTTGGTGGCAGAGGCGTCGGTAGTCGGCAGGAAAGCGTTCGCTGGTCTTGGGATCGGGCTTGCCACGCTCCAGTGCGTTCAGGCAGTCCTCGAAGTGTTTCCACTCGGTTTGATGGCGGGCTTCGAACTGGGTCTGTTTCATGTCGCCCCCGTCAGACTGCGCGCGATGCCGTTGACCTGAGTGACGGCCTTGTCGGCTGACAAGTGCAACGGCTCGACCAGAATGGCGGCCAGTTCCTGCTTACGCGCTTCGGACAGGTCACCCTGGCGCTCGGCCAGACTCAGCACGGCGCGCTGTTCCTCCAGCTGCAAGGAGACCGGCACCACGTAGGGCTCGACCGCTGGCAGGGTGGGCCGCTGCACGGGCAGATCGGTATGAACCACCAGCGTTCCGGCCGCCAGATCACCGAGGCGCTTGAATCGGGGATGATTCAGACAACTGATGGCGCCCACGCTGTAGGCCAGAGGCAGCATGTCGACGAAACGCAGCAGGTTGCGGGTGAGCGAGGCGGCCCAGCCGATGGGTGTTCCATCGTCATTGACCACCCGCAGGCCCATGGCGCGCTTGCCGGGTGTCCGGCCCTGATCGAGGACTTCGAACAGCACCATGTACCACCAGTTGACCAGAAACAGCGCGATAGCGGCGAGCCCCATGCCGAACTTGTCGAACAGCTGAAGGATTAAAAACAGTACGCCGATGACTGCGGCACGAATGCCGAGGTCAATGCCGAACGCCAGCGAACGTACCACCAGACCCGCTGGGCGAAGGATCATGTCGATGCCTTCCGGGGTCTCGATGGCGATGCGGGTATCCAGCGGCGTCTGCTGCGCTGCAATCCCTTGCGAAGCGGGAGGAGATGGCATGGTGGGGAGGCGTTACCTGAAGGCGAGACCTGATGCTAGCTACCACTGCGGTGCTAAGCAACCGGCGTTGCTAAACAGTGCCTGTAAGAAAAAGTGTCGCAGGCCCGCAGCGTGTTCCGATTAGCCAATCGTCTGCTTCGCACCCTACACTTCAAGGGTCTCTTGTTCAGGATCAGCCCGTGACCTCCAGCATCTTCTGGTACGACTACGAAACCACCGGTATCAACCCGCGCAATGACCGCGCGCTGCAGATGGCCGGCATTCGTACCGATGCCGAACTCAATGAAATCGAACCGCCGGTCAACCTCTACTGCCAGCCCAGCGACGATATCCTGCCGCATCCCGCCGCGTGTGTGATAACCGGAATTACCCCGGCCACGCTGGCCGAAAAAGGCTTGTGCGAAGCGGACTTCATGACCCGGGTCCATGCCCAGCTCTCCGCTCCCGGGACCTGTGGTGCAGGCTACAACACGTTGCGTTTTGACGATGAAGTGACGCGTTACAGCCTGTATCGCAACTTTTTCGACCCGTATGCCCGTGAATGGCAGGGCGGCAACAGTCGCTGGGATTTGATCGATGTCGTGCGCGCGGCCTATGCGCTGCGCCCGGACGGCATCGTATGGCCCGAAGAAGACGGCCGCGTCACCCTCAAGCTCGAGCGCCTGACCGCCGCCAACGGTATTGAACATGGTCAGGCTCACGATGCCTTATCCGATGTGCGCGCCACCATTGCACTTGCGCGCCTGATTCGTGAGAAGCAACCCCGGCTGTACGATTATCTTTTTGCACTGCGCAGTAAGCAGAAGGTTCAGGATCAGATCCGTCTGATGCAACCGCTGGTGCATATTTCAGGACGCTTCTCTGCGGCCCGTCATTATCTGGGTGTCGTATTACCGCTGGCCTGGCATCCGCATAATCGCAATGCACTGATTGTGTACGATCTGCATCAGGATCCGTCACCGTTACTGGAGATGGACGTTGAAACACTCAAGCAGCGTTTATATACCCGCCACGACGCGCTGGGCGAAGGCGAGCTGCCGGTGCCGCTCAAACTATTGCATATAAATCGCTGCCCGGTGGTTGCCCCCATGAGCGTTTTGCGTACACAGGATCAAGAACGCTTGCAGCTCGACATGACCGGTTATGAGGCGAGGGTGGCTTCAGTGACTGAGGGCCTTGAAGTTTGGCAGGAGAAACTACGTGCTCTTTATGGCAAGGATCATTTCATCGCAAGTGAAGACCCTGAGCAGCAATTGTATGACGGATTTATCGGTGACCGTGATCGCCGTTTATGTGAACAAGTACGCGTTTCCGAGCCTGAGCAACTGGCACGTGATGCCTGGCCGTTTGATGATGCTCGCCTGCCTGAACTGTTATTTCGCTACCGGGCCCGTAACTTTCCGGAAACGCTCACTGCCGAAGAACAACTGCGCTGGCACCAATTCTGTCAGGCGCGCCTGAGCCACGCGGAATACGGGGCTCCGAATACTTTGCAGGATTTTACGAAGGCGCTGGTGGAGTTGTCGCTTAGTGCCACACCCGAGCAGCTGGCGATACTGAGGCAATGGCAGGATCACATTGAGTCGCTGCGCAGTAGGCTGAAAATATGATCGGAAAAATGTAGAAAGTGAACTATAAAAAAACGCCAGCAAGCTGGCGTTTTTCACGTCGCGGATAAAACGACCGTTGAAGCTTAGCCCAGCAGAGTGGCCCAGCTTTCAACCTCGTCACCGCCCCACTTGGCTTTCCACTCTTTCAGCGTCTTGTGGTTGCCACCTTTGGTTTCGATGACTTCGCCGTTGTGCGGGTTCTTGTACTGCTTGACCTTGCGGGCACGCTTGGTGCCGGTAGTTTTCACTGCGCCGCCACGAGGTGCCTTGTTGACCTTGGAGTCCGGATCCAGCAGAGCAATGATGTCACGCAGCGATTTTTGATATTCGCCCATCAGGGTGCGCAGTTTGCCTTCGAATTCCAGCTCGGTTTGCAGTTTGCCGTCTTGCGACAGGTTGTTCAAACGGGCTTGCAGTTCTTTGATGGCTTCTTCTGTGGCGCGGTATTCGTTGATCAGGGACATGAGGGGGACCTTATGTTGTGAAGGGTGACAGGGATACAGTGACGCAATAATAGTCAGAGGCACTGAGCAAGTAAACATTAAATAAAAGTTTTATTTGAATTATTTAGAAATATACACCGGTCCTACAGACGTGGGAACTAGATCGGTGCGCTGAACCCGACTAAATAGGGTCGCTATAAAGCCCTCATTAAATACCGGTTTTTTATAGGAGCGTCCGCGGGCATCTTGATACTGGCACGGTGCAATCTTTTTCCATCGACGGCCTGCCCCGGCGCCTGAATTCAGGCAACAGAGATACTGCAGTTTTCCTGCGCAGTCGCTAGAATAGCGCCTTTGCGAAGTTCTGGAGTTTCCCCTAATGCGCACTTTTCGTCTGGTGATTGCTTGCCCGGACCGCGTCGGCATCGTTGCCAAAGTCAGTAACTTTCTGGCGTCCCATAACGGCTGGATCACCGAAGCGAGCCATCATTCGGATAATCTCAGCGGCTGGTTCTTCATGCGTCACGAGATTCGTGCCGATACATTGCCGTTCGATCTGGATGGGTTTCGCGAGGCGTTCACGCCGATTGCGCAAGAGTTCGAGATGGACTGGCGCATCACCGACTCGGCTCAGAAGAAGCGTGTGGTACTCATGGCCAGTCGCGAATCGCACTGCCTGGCGGACCTGCTGCACCGCTGGCACAGTGATGAACTCGACTGCGACATCGCCTGTGTGATCTCCAATCATCAGGACCTGCGCAGCATGGTCGAGTGGCACGACATTCCTTATTACCACGTGCCGGTCGATCCCAAGGACAAGGAACCGGCGTTCGCCGAAGTCTCCCGTCTGGTCGGCCAGCATCAGGCCGACGTCGTCGTTCTGGCGCGCTACATGCAAATCCTGCCGCCTCAGCTGTGCCGCGAATACGCCCATCAGGTGATCAACATTCACCACAGCTTCCTGCCGTCGTTCGTCGGTGCCAAGCCTTATCATCAGGCATCGCTGCGCGGCGTCAAACTGATCGGCGCAACGTGCCATTACGTGACCGAAGAGCTGGACGCAGGTCCTATCATCGAGCAGGACGTGGTACGCGTCAGCCATCGCGATAGCATCGAAAACATGGTGCGTTTCGGCCGTGACGTGGAAAAAATGGTGCTGGCGCGTGGTCTGCGTGCGCACCTCGAGGACCGCGTACTGGTTCACGACAACAAGACAGTCGTCTTCGACTGATCCGTTGTGGCAGGATCGCCCATGCGGCGCTCCTGCCAACCTCCCAGGCGGACATCTTCATGACCGACCCTCTCGACAAAGCCACATCAACTGCTCCGGCCACTCTGGGCGAGGGCTGTCTGAGTCGTTACGACCCGGATGCGCTGACGCCTGACAACGGCACCGAGTTCGAAGGCGCGGCAGAGCTGTGGCGCGAACTGCAGCAGGACGCCGAAAAGCCGACGCCACCCTAGCGGTCTGCGCTTCTTGCCAACCCTGAGCTTTCCAGCCATTGGATCTTGGTCATGGGCTGTCTGCCGTCCTCCAGCAGGCGCATGAGCAGTTCAAACCAATAGTCGCGTGAAGACCTGTGCAGCATGTCGACAGGATGCAGGCCCAGGCGGATGGTCGATGCATCGCGCAGCCGATGTTCCTTGAAATCACTGTAAAGCTTCGACGCTGTGCGACGCCAGGCGCTGCGTGCGCTCCAGACCATGCCTGGCGCGTCGATCGGTGTGAAGTCAGGCAGTCTGAACAGGTGTTGCGGGTCGCTGGTGTAACTGAGCGGCAATTGGCGCAACGCTTCGCGAGTGCCTTGGCTCATCAGCCAGGCGGGCGCAACAAAACCGTGAAGCGGCCAGTTCTGACGGCGAAACACTTCAACGCCTGCTTTCAGACGTGCCAGCGCCTGTTGCGAATTCAAACCATAGAACTCGCCTTCCCACGTGTAGATGCGCCGCATGAAGTAGTCGCGCAGGGTTCGTGGCGCCGGGCAGTCGTCGCAATGGTAATAACCGTGCAGCGCCAACTCGTCGCCGCGTTCCAGGCGTTCATCCATCCGCTGCTGAAAAACCGTGTCGTCGCCCAGCGGGCGGCGTCGGTGAAAATCCGGCACCACCAGCCAGGTCATTCTGACAGTGCCCAGCTTGTCCACTGCTGCGACAAATGGTTCGTACATCGGCCAGCTGTGAGGGGCGACGTCGTGCAGCACCAGCAGCACACTGCGTTCTGATGCGGCGTGAGAGCACTCAGCCATGGGCGACGGCCGAGAACCGGTTTCCCAGCACCGCCTGATAATGGTCGAGCAGCCCGGTCACCACCACGTCCCAGCTGTAGTGCTCTTCCACGTAGCGTCTGGAAGCCAGGCCCATGGCATGGGCGTCATGGCAGAACAACGCTTTCACGGCATCTGCCATGGCTCTGGCGTCGTTCGCTTCGCACAGCCATCCACAGTGTCCGGGAACGATTTCGGTGAATGCTCCGGCCGCGACGGCGACGACCGGGGTTCCGCATGCCATGGCTTCAAGCACCACCAGCCCGAAGGTTTCCTGATCGCCTGCATGAACCAGTGCGTCGGCACTTGCCAGCAGGCGGGCCAGATTCGTGGCCTTGCAGAAGCGATTGATCACCGTAACGTTGTCCGGCACGCTCATGGGCATGTGCGAGCCCACCAGCAGCAGGTGATAGCGCGGGCCCAGCTGTTTCATGCATGCAAGCAGCACCGGCAGGTTTTTCTCTTTTGAGCCACGCCCGGCGAAAATCAGCAGATGGGTGTCTTCGCGCAGACCCAGTTCGGCTTTCAGACTATCGTCCCGGCGCTCCGGATTGAAGATCTGCAGGTCCACGCCAAGGGGTTGTACATGCACGTTTTCCACGCCCATGCCGATCAGCTTGTCGGCCATGACCTGGCTGGGCGCAAGCACTCTGTCGAAGTTGCTGTAGAGCTTGCTGATATAAGCCTGAGCGCTCATGCCCATCCAGTTGCCCATGCGGTTGCTTACCAGCAGCGGAAGGTCTGAGTGGTAGAAGCCGATGACCGGCGCGTCCAGATACCGACGGGCGTCGAGGGCGGCCCAGGCGGTCAGATAAGGATCGCCTGCCTCGATCAGGTCGGGTTGCAGGTTGTGCAGCATCTTGCGCCACGGGGCGACCCGAATCGGAAACCGGTAGCCATTGCTGAAGGGCAGGGCTGGGGCCGGAACACTGTAGATGCCGTCGGCGTGGGCCGGACGCGCACCGGGCACCAGCAGGCTGTGGCGCACGCCGGGGCGGCGCCCCAGGCGTGGGTGTTTGGCATCGAGATAGGTGCGTACGCCGCCGCTGGCCGGGGCGTAGAACATCGTCATGTCGGCAATGTGCACAGCAACATTCCTCCGCTCTGAGGTCGTCCTTTCTTGACCTCCTTGAAGAATAGTTGTTCGGTCGGGATTCACCGCCCGGCGGGCAAGCGGCAGACGCCAAGAGTCGTTGAGAGCATGATGCGTCATCAGGCCTGAACAAACTGTTGTGGCAATGGCTACGCTCAAGGCCAGCGCGTCTCATGGTGTGGAGAAGGTGAAACATGCACGACTCTCAAGAAATGATTCTGGGTGCCGCTCCTGACGGGCAGCCCGTCTCTCAGGCGTTTCGTCTGGCCAATAGACACGGACTGGTGGCTGGCGCGACCGGGACTGGCAAGACGGTGACCTTGCAACGCCTGGCAGAAGCGTTCAGTGACGCCGGGGTCGCGGTGTTCGCCGCTGACATCAAGGGCGATCTGTGCGGGCTGGGGGCTGCTGGCAATCCCCAGGGCAAGATTGCCGAGCGAATTGCCGGTATGCCCTGGCTCGGGCACACGCCTCGGGCCTATCCGGTCACGTTGTGGGACATCGACGGGAAATCCGGTCATCCACTGCGCACCACGCTGAGCGAAATGGGGCCGCTGCTACTGGGCAATCTGCTGGAACTGACGGACAGCCAACAGTCGGCGTTATACGCGGCCTTCAAAGTCGCTGATCGTGAAGGGCTGTTGTTGCTCGACATCAAGGACCTCAAGGCACTCCTCAATCACCTGCGTGACAACCCGCAGTTGCTGGGCGAAGACAGCGCATTGATGACAACCGGCTCCAGTCAGGCGTTGCAGAGACGGCTGGCCGTGCTCGAACAGCAGGGTGCCGAAGCGCTGTTCGGCGAGCCTGCCTTGCAACTGGAAGACATTCTGCAGCCTGACAGCGACGGGCGAGGGCGCATTCATCTGCTGGACGCCAGCAGGCTGGTGCATGAAGCGCCCAAGGTCTACGCGACCTTTCTGTTATGGCTGCTGGCCGAGCTGTTCGAGCAGCTTCCCGAGCGGGGCGATGCCGAAAAACCGCTGCTGGCGCTGTTCTTCGATGAAGCGCATTTGCTGTTTGCCGACACACCCAAGGCCCTTCAGGAACGGCTTGAGCAGGTCGTACGCCTGATACGTTCCAAGGGCGTGGGCGTGTATTTCGTCACGCAGTCACCCGGCGACCTGCCGGATGAGGTACTGGCCCAGCTGGGGTTACGGATTCAACACGGGCTGCGCGCCTTCACGGCCAAGGAACAGAAGTCACTGCGGGCCGTGGCGGAGGGTTTCAGGCCCAACCCTGATTTCGACGCCCTGAGTGTGTTGACCGAGCTGGGTATCGGCGAGGCGCTGGTCGGTACGTTGCAGGACAAGGGCACACCCGCCATGGTGCAGCGTGTGCTTATCGCCCCGCCCCAGTCGCGTATCGGACCGCTGACGGCCGACGAGCGAGCGAGTCTGATTGCCGGCTCAGCCCTCGGCAGGCGCTACAACAAGCCGGTTGATCGTGAATCGGCCTATGAAATGCTGGCCGCGCGCAAGGTGGCCGAGCCTGACGCCGCCGATGCTGCGAAAACGAATGAAAAGCCTGAAGAGAGTTTCAGCGACAAGGCCGGGGAGTTTCTCGGCGGGCTGGCCGGACAGGCCATGAAAAACGCCATGCGTCAGGCGGCGAGCCAGTTGGGGCGAGAGTTGGTGCGGGGGCTGATGGGGTCGTTACTGGGCACTAAGAAGCGCAGGTAAAACTGACTCGCTCGGGCGGTGCAAGCGCTGCACCGCCCGAGCGACCTCAGATCAGGACAGCGCCTTGGACGCAATCCAGAACAGGGCGGCAGACAGCGCCACTGTTGCTGGCAGGGTCAGGATCCAGGCCAGAAGGATCGTGCGAACGGTGCCGCCCTGCAGGCCGCTCTTGTTCGCAACCATGGTTCCGGCCACGCCCGAAGACAGGATGTGGGTGGTCGAAACTGGCAGGCTGAACACGTTGGCCATGCCGATGGCACAGGCGGTGGTGATCTGTGCCGACATGCCCTGTGCGTAGGTCATGCCCTGCTTGCCGATCTTCTCGCCGATGGTCAGTACCACACGCTTCCAGCCGACCATGGTGCCGATACCCAGCGCCAGTGCAACGGCCAGAATCACCCAGAACGGCGCGTATTCAGTGGTGCCGGTCAGGTCCTTGCGCAGCTTCTCGAGATCGGATTTTTCACGTGCGTCCAGGCCCGGCAACTTGCCGACCTTGCGCGCGGTGTCATCCAGGCACAACAGATAACGACGGACTTCGATACGGCTTTCGGACGGCATCGAATGGTAGTCGGAGACCCCTTTCAAACGGTCCAGCAGCGCGTCGATAGTCGGCTCGGTCTGTTCCGGGT
Organism: Pseudomonas sp. AC016; assembly: GCF_979253365.1. Taxonomy (NCBI): domain Bacteria; kingdom Pseudomonadati; phylum Pseudomonadota; class Gammaproteobacteria; order Pseudomonadales; family Pseudomonadaceae; genus Pseudomonas; species Pseudomonas sp. AC016. The sequence goes on along the minus strand of NZ_CEEDCC010000001.1, from coordinate 1,981,545 downwards.
TGCACGCGGAACTGGACGGCAGGTCGCCTTTTTCCGCCTTGCCCATCGCCAGGTATTCGCCCAGCGTGCTGCTGTTGCGCTGGTAGAACTGGCTGAGGTGCTGGGTGGCGTCGCGGGTACGTTCGATCTGGTAGGTCGTGCTGTTGAGGTCCAGTACAAACTGGCTCGGTACGATACCGATCAGGACCAGCATGATCAGGCCGATGCCTTTCTGGCCATCGTTGGAGCCGTGCACGAAGCTGACCGCCATGGCGGAAATCACCAGCACCAGACGGTTCCAGAACGGCGGGTGCTTCTTGTCATCGAGCTTGCGACGCTGTTCCGGGGTCTTGTGCATCTTGGACAGTGGTCGCCACCATTTCAATGCGATCAGGACCAGCCCTGCAATCAGAAAACCTGCCAGCGGCGAGAACACCAGCGAGGCACCGATATCGATTGCCTTCTGCCAGTTGACGCCATCGGCCAGCGGAATGTCGTTGATCAGGGCGTTGGCCAGACCGACACCGAGGATCGAACCGATCAACGTGTGAGAGCTGGACGCCGGAATACCGAAATACCAGGTGCCCAGGTTCCAGGTGATCGCCGCTGCCAGCAGCGAGAACACCATGGCCAGGCCGTGGCCGGTATTGACGTTGATCAGCAATTCGACCGGCAGCAGGTGAACGATGGCGTACGCAACGCCCACGCCGCCCAGCAACACGCCGAGAAAATTGAACACACCGGAAAGGATCACTGCCAGATGCGGCGGCATGGCTTTCGTGTAAATGACTGTCGCCACCGCGTTCGCGGTGTCATGAAAGCCATTGATGAACTCGAAGGCAAGAACAAAGGCCAGGGCAAGCAACAGGCTTACAAGCACCCAAGCATCTAGCCCGCTGAATAATTCGATCATGTAGATTTTCTGACCCGGTCTGAAGGGGGCGCGATTATGACAGAAAAAATACGTATCGACTTGTCGGCCTCGACCGGTGTCGCCTGAAACCAAAAAAAAGACGCATGAGCGCCGCCCCTTTGATGAGGCAGACAGGCAATGACACTTCAATTTCAGGTCGTGGTAATGCGGATCAGATCAGCGAGGCTCTTCCAGCCTGACCGTCAGGACTCCTGTTTCAGGTCCTGTTCCATCTTTTGCAATTCCTCTTTGAAAGCCTGATCCCGAAGGCTTGCTCGTTTGCGCCAGGGTTTGCGTTCCGGCTCCGGTTGCGCGGCGTAAGTGGTGATTTCGCCACCGTAGACATCCTTGAAGCGTTGCTCCTGGCGCTCGAGTTCCGCGCGCAGTTCTTCTTTAGTCACTTTATTACCTGATCGAGTCAAATGAGTTCCGGCGAAAACGCAATGCACGGCAAACATGTTCGTTCCAGTGGCTGCCCGAAAAACAGGGCAGGGAATTATGCATCAGCACATTGACTGGAAGAGTCTGAACACCTTGCTGCGCCTCGCGGCTACGGGCGCCGGAGGAAAACAACTGTCGTAGCGACATGTGGTTCAGGGTTGAAACGCCGGAGGTTCTGTTTGACCGCCGGTTGCAAGGGACCCGCTACAGCGTTGTACAGGTCCGGTGCGTTGACGCGGCTGCAGCTCGAAGGCTCGGGAGAACGCGAGTCACTGCTGAAGATTTAGCCCGTCAATGGAAAGGTACTATCGCCAAGAAGTTAGGCTGCGTCAACTATAGCGGTTTGAATAATGAGAGAGCCTACTCATTTTGTACGAATGTTCCGAAGTATGGGTGAGTCATGTTTATGACGGAACTTTCATAAAGAAGAATTGACAGGCACGGACAAAAAAACGGCGTCGCAATTCAGCAAGTCCGATGGTGCGACTGTTGGATGTATGAGGGGGGGGGAGTGGGCTCGGAAATTATTCCGGCTTCCGTGTCGGGCGCACAGGATGAGCTGTAATGAAAACGGCCTTGCTTAAAGGGCAAGGCCGCTGCCTTGGACTTCTCAGTGGGTACCTGACCAGTAATTTCCAAGAAGTCACTTCGTGGCAGACCTAAAGGTATAAGTATATTTCCTACGGGTCAATTGCGATTATCGGCCATTGGTTCGATAATCGCACAAGCCGAAGGTTGATCAATGCGCTGCATGGGTCTGAAACCGCCGGTTCACAAGGCCTGAAAGGGTGTATAGAGGTTGCGGCAATGAACGACGAACTGCGTAATTCTTTTTCCTCACTGGCTCCGCCGATCGTGGCATCGCCTGCCAAGCGTATCCAGGCATTGACCGGCGATCCTGATTTCATGACCTCGCTGGCCCGTGGGCTTGCAGTGATTCATGCCTTTCAGGAGCGTAAACGGCACCTGACCATTGCGCAGATCAGCCACCGTACGGAAATTCCCCGGGCGGCAGTGCGTCGTTGTTTGCACACCTTGATCAAGCTCGGCTATGCCACCACGGATGGCCGCACCTACTCTTTATTGCCCAAGGTTCTGACGCTGGGCCATGCCTATCTGTCGTCCACGCCGCTGGCGATTTCTTCACAGCCTTATCTGGACCGCATGAGTGATCAGTTGCACGAAGCGTGCAACATGGCCACCCTCGAAGGTGACGACATCCTTTATATAGCCCGGTCAGCCACGACCCAGCGGCTGATATCGGTGGATCTCTCGGTGGGCGGTCGACTGCCTGCGTATTGCACGTCGATGGGGCGCATCCTGCTCGCTGCGCTCGACGACGTGTCCCTGCAGGAATACCTGGATCACGTTGAGCTGCAGCCCAAGACCAGCCGCACCATTCGCACACCCGAAGCCTTGCTCGAATGCCTGCAACAGGTTCGTCAGCAGGGCTGGTGCATTGTCGATCAGGAGCTGGAGCAGGGGCTTCGTTCGATTGCCGTGCCGGTCTATGATGCATCGGGTCAGGTACTGGCTGCGCTCAATGTCAGCACCAGCGCCGGACGGGTGGCCCGCAGTGAGCTGGAGCAGCGGTTTCTGCCGATCATGCTCGACGCCAGCCGTGATCTGAGCACACAGTTGTTCACGTAAGCGGCAGGTTATCGATGATCAGCGAATGGGTTCGATTACCGAACAGTTAGTCGATTATCGGATTGTTTGCGGCAGGGCTCAGGCATAACCTCATTTTCATTCCGGCGCAGGTCTTCGCGCTGATCATTGAACATGATGTTGGGTTCGGAGCACCTCATGGCAGACATTCTTTCTCTACGCGATGCGGTGAAGCAACTGGTCAACGATGGCGACACCGTTGCGCTGGAAGGCTTCACCCACCTGATCCCCACGGCCGCCGGTCATGAAATCATCCGTCAGGGCAAAAAAGACCTGACGCTGGTGCGCATGACCCCCGACCTGATCTACGACCAGTTGATCGGTGCCGGTTGTGCCAAGCGCCTGATTTTCTCGTGGGGCGGCAACCCGGGCGTTGGCTCGCTGCACCGTCTGCGCGATGCGGTCGAAAAGCAGTGGCCACGTGCGATGGAAATCGAAGAGCACAGCCACGCCGACCTGGCCAACGCTTATGTTGCGGGTGCCTCGGGCCTGCCGTTCGCGGTGCTGCGCGCCTACGCCGGTTCCGATCTGCCGAAGGTCAACCCGCTGATCAAGACCGTGACCTGTCCCTTTACGGGTGAAGTGCTGGCGGCCGTGCCGTCCGTGCGCCCCGACGTGACCGTGATCCACGCCCAGAAAGCCGACCGCAAGGGCAACGTGTTGCTCTGGGGCATCCTGGGTGCGCAGAAGGAAGCCGCGCTGGCAGCCAAGCGTTGCATCGTCACGGTCGAGGAAATCGTCGATGACCTCAAGGCACCAATGAACTCCTGCGTACTGCCCACCTGGGCGTTGAGCGCAGTCTGTCTGGTGCCGGGCGGCGCGCATCCTTCCTACGCCCATGGTTACTACGAACGCGACAATCCTTTCTATCAGGCCTGGGACCCGATTGCCCGAGACCGTGAAACCTTCAAGGCCTGGATCGACGAATATATCCATGGCACAGCGGATTTCAGCGAATTCCAGAGCAAGCTGGCTCACGCTTCGGAGGCAAAATAATGACGTACACCACCAGTGAAATGATGACCGTTGCCGCCGCTCGCCGTTTGCGCAACGGAGCGGTCTGCTTTGTCGGGATCGGCTTGCCGTCGAAGGCGGCGAATCTGGCACGCCTGACGTCGGCACCTGATGTGGTGCTGATTTACGAATCCGGCCCGATCGGTGCCAAACCGACCGTATTGCCGCTGTCCATCGGCGATGGCGAGCTGGCTGAAACGGCGGACACCGTGGTCGCCACCAGCGAGATTTTCCGCTACTGGCTGCAGGGTGGACGTGTGGATGTCGGCTTTCTGGGCGCCGCGCAGGTCGACCGTTTCGGCAACATCAACACCACGGTCGTCGGCGATTATCACAACCCGAAAGTGCGTCTGCCGGGTGCCGGTGGCGCGCCGGAAATTGCCGGATCGGCCAAATCGGTGCTGATCATCCTGAAGCAATCGGCACGTTCGTTCGTCAACAAGCTCGATTTCATCACCTCGGTCGGCCACGGCGAAGGCGGCGATTCTCGCAAGCGTCTGGGCCTGCCCGGCGCCGGTCCGGTGGGCATCATCACCGACCTTTGCATCATGGAGCCCGAAGAGGGCAGCAACGAATTTGTGGTGACCACGCTGCACCCAGGCGTGACCCGCGAGCAAGTCATCGCCGCAACCGGCTGGGAAGTGCGGTTTGCCGACAGCGTGGTCTATTCCGAAGAACCCACCGACGTTGAACTGACCGCACTGCGGGATCTGGAAGCCCGGACCGCTGCTGCCCACGGTCAGGTCGCAGGAGAAGCGTGATGCGTGACGTATTTATCTGCGATGCGATTCGCACCCCCATCGGCCGTTTTGGTGGCGGTCTGTCCTCGGTGCGGGCCGACGATCTGGCGGCCATTCCGATCAAGGCGTTGATGGAGCGCAACCCCACCGTCAACTGGCAAGAAGTCGACGAGGTGTTCCTCGGTTGCGCCAATCAGGCCGGTGAAGATAACCGCAACGTGGCGCGCATGGCTGCGCTGCTGGCCGGTCTGCCGACAACGGTGCCGGGCGTGACGCTCAATCGTCTGTGCGCTTCGGGCATGGACGCCATCGGCACGGCGTTCCGCGCCATCGCCACTGGCGAGATGGAATTGGCTATTGCAGGCGGCGTGGAGTCGATGTCGCGTGCGCCTTTCGTCATGGGCAAGGCTGACGCCGCGTTCTCGCGCAACATGAAACTGGAAGATACCACCATCGGCTGGCGCTTCATCAACCCGGCCATGAAAGCCCTCTATGGCGTGGACTCCATGCCGGAGACCGGCGACAACGTGGCCACCGACTTCTCTATTTCTCGAGCCGATCAGGACGCTTTCGCCCTGCGCAGCCAGCAACGCGCTGCCGTTGCCCAGGCTGCGGGCTTTTTCGAGGAAGAAATCGTGCCGGTGCGTGTGGCGCACAAGAAAGGCGAAACTGTCGTCGACAAGGATGAGCACCCGCGTGCCGACACCAGCCTGGAAACCCTGAGCAAGCTCAAGCCGGTCAACGGGATGGACAAGACGGTCACGGCAGGCAATGCGTCTGGTGTGAACGACGGGGCTGCCGCGCTGATTCTGGCTTCCGCTGAAGCGGTCAAGAAGCACGGCCTGACGCCTCGGGCGCGCGTTCTCGGCATGGCCAGTGCCGCCGTTGAGCCTCGCGTGATGGGCATCGGTCCGGTGCCTGCTGTGCGCAAACTGGTCGAGCGGCTGGGGCTGGCGGTCTCCGATTTCGATGTCATCGAACTCAACGAGGCGTTTGCCAGCCAGGGCATCGCAGTGCTGCGGGAACTGGGCCTTGCCGACGACGCGCCGCAAGTCAATCCCAACGGCGGCGCGATTGCCTTGGGTCACCCGCTGGGCATGAGTGGCGCGCGGCTGGTACTGACTGCGTTGCACCATCTGGAAAAGACCGGCGGTCGCAAAGGTCTGGCGACCATGTGCGTCGGTGTCGGCCAAGGCCTGGCGCTGGCCATAGAGCGTCCATAACGCTCCTTTTTTCGCTTTGTTCAGCAACCCGGTTCATCGATCTGTCTCCACGAAAAGACAGGCTGATGGCCCGGGTTGTTGTGCTTGAGGCGGCAGGGTGTTACAGATTGTGTCTTATGGACAGTTTCATTTGGGGACAATAATGACGACAACATCAAAAGCACCGCATTACACCGGCGAGGAGCGAAGCAAAAGAATCTTCGCGATTGTCGGCGCCTCTTCCGGGAATCTGGTGGAATGGTTCGACTTTTATATTTACGCCTTCTGTGCGATCTACTTCGCGCCCGCTTTCTTTCCTTCCGATGATCCGACCGTTCAGTTGCTCAATACCGCAGGTGTCTTCGCTGCCGGTTTTCTGATGCGACCGATTGGCGGCTGGCTGTTCGGCAGGGTCGCGGACAAGCATGGTCGCAAGAATTCCATGCTGATCTCGGTGACCATGATGTGTGCCGGGTCGCTCATCATCGCGTGTCTGCCGACATACGCCTCGATCGGGGCCTGGGCACCGGCGCTGCTGTTGATGGCGCGTCTGCTTCAGGGCCTGTCGGTGGGTGGTGAATACGGCACGACGGCCACTTACATGAGTGAAGTGGCGTTGCGCGGGCAGCGCGGTTTCTATGCCTCGTTCCAGTACGTGACGCTGATTGGCGGTCAATTGCTGGCGGTGCTGACCGTGGTCATCCTTCAGCAGTTTCTCACCACTGAAGAGCTGCGCGACTACGGCTGGCGTATCCCGTTCGTCATCGGCGCGGCGGCGGCAGTCATTGCCTTGCTGCTGCGTCGCACGTTGAACGAAACCACCACCGCCGAAAGCCGCCAGGACAAGGACGCGGGCAGCATCAAGGCACTGTTCACGCACCACAAGGCTGCGTTCATCACCGTGCTGGGCTACACGGCCGGTGGCTCGCTGATTTTCTATACCTTCACCACCTACATGCAGAAATATCTGGTCAATACCGGCGGCATGGAGGCCAAGACCGCCAGTTACATCATGACCGGCGCACTGTTCCTGTACATGTGCATGCAACCGTTCTTCGGCATGCTGGCTGACCGCATTGGTCGTCGTAATTCGATGCTGTGGTTCGGCGCGCTGGGTACGCTGTGTACGGTGCCGATTCTGATGACCCTGAAAACCAACACCAACCCGTTCATGGCGTTTGTGCTGATTACCTTGGCTCTGGCCATCGTCAGCTTCTACACCTCGATCAGCGGGTTGGTGAAGGCCGAGATGTTCCCGCCTCAGGTCCGCGCTCTGGGTGTTGGTCTGGCCTACGCCGTGGCCAACGCCGCGTTTGGCGGCTCGGCCGAATTCGTTGCCTTGAAGCTCAAGAGCGCAGGGATGGAGAACAGCTTCTACTGGTACGTGACGGCGATGATGGCAATCGCGTTCCTGTTCAGCCTGCGCTTGCCCAAGGAGCCCGCTTACCTGCATCACGATCATTGATGAGCGTTGTTTTGCAGGCATAAAAAAACCCACCGGATTCGGTGGGTTTTTTATTGGGCGTTGATCAGAACAAACGGATCAGAACAGCTGGATCGACGGCTTTTCCTTGTCGATCGTTGCGGTCTGACCAGTCTTCTCGTACCAGCCGCCGCCGAGGGCCTTGTACAGATTGACCTCGCTGGTCAGCTGCGCAAGACGGTCGGTGATCAGCGTTTGTTGCGCGCTGAACAGCGAGCGCTGAGCGTCGAGGAAGGTCAGGTTGCTGTCGATCCCGATGCGGTAGCGACGCTCGGCCAGACGATAGTAGTCCTGGTTGGCAGTGACAAAGTCACGCTGCGCCTGGAGCTGTTCGTCGTAGGTCTTGCGCGAAGCCAGGCCGTCGGATACTTCCTGGAAGGCGGTCTGAATCGCCTTCTCGTAGTTGGCGACGCTGATTTCCTTCTGGATCTTGGAGTAATCCAGGCTGGCGCGCAGGCTGCCGGCGTTGAAGATCGGAATGTTGATGCTCGGCTGGAACAGCCAGGTGCCCGAACCGCCCTTGAACAGACCGGACAATTCGGTGCTGCTGGTGCCCGCGCTGGCCGTCAGGCTGATGCTCGGGAAGAACGCGGCACGTGCGGCACCGATGTTGGCGTTGGCAGCCTTGAGCGTGTGCTCGGCTTCCAGAATGTCCGGACGACGTTGCAGCAGATCGGACGGCAGGCCGGCCGGCATTTCGGTCAGCATGTCGGAGTCGAGCAACTGGCTGGCTGGCAGGTTGTCAGGCAGGCCGGTGCCCAGCAACAGCACCAGGTTGTTCTGATCCTGTGCGACCAGACGCTGGTACTGCGCCAGACGGGCGCGGGCGCTTTCGACAGCGGTCCGCGACTGGCTCAGGTCCAGAGCCGAAGAAACGCCGACTTCATTGCTGCGCGAGGTCAGGCGAAAGCTTTCTTCGTATGTCTTGAGGGTGTCCTGCGTCAGCTTGAGCAGTTCCTTGTCGGCCTGCCAGGTCAGGTAGGCATTGGCGACGTTGGCCACCAGACTGATCTGGGTGCTGCGACGTGCCTCTTCGCTGGCGAAGTAGGTTTCCAGGGCCTGCTGGCTGAGGCTGCGGACACGACCGAACAGGTCCAGCTCATAGGCGCTGACGCCCAGGGTGGCCGAATAGCTGCTGGTGATGGCCGACTGGCCGGTCTGCGTCTGGTCACCCGGAACACGCTGACGGCTGCCGCTGCCATTGGCGGAAACTGCAGGCAGCAGGTCCGCACGCTGGATGCGGTACTGCGCACGGTAGGCGTCGATGTTCAGGGCCGCGACACGCAGGTCACGGTTGTTGACCAGCGCGGTCTGGATCAGGCGTTGCAGAGCCGGATCACGGAAGAACTCGCGCCAGCCTTGCTCGGCGGCAGCCATTTTGGCCGCTTCGGCCGGCGAGTACGCCGGACCTTGCGGATATTGAGCGGCGACCGGAGCTTCCGGCTGCTTGTACTCGGGGATCAGGGAGCAGCCGCCGAGAATGAACGCGGTAACTGCCAGAGAGATCAGGGACTTGCTCATTGGCCAGCCTCGGTAGTTTTGACGTGTTGCTTGTTTGATTTGTCTTTGCCTTTGAACACCGACGACACGGCGACGTAGAACATAGGCACCCAGAAGATCGCCAGGATCGTTGCGGTGATCATACCGCCGATCACACCTGTACCGATGGCGTGCTGGCTACCCGAACCGGCACCGCTGGAGATTGCCAGCGGAACCACGCCGAGGATGAACGCCATCGAGGTCATGATGATCGGACGCAAGCGCATCCGGCAAGCTTCCATCGCCGACTCGACCAGCGATTTGCCCTGCTCATGCAGTTCCTTGGCGAACTCGACGATCAGAATGGCGTTCTTCGCCGCCAGCCCCACCGTCACCAGCAGGCCCACCTGGAAGAACACGTCGTTGGACAGCCCGCGCAGACTGGTCGCCATCAGTGCACCGATGACGCCGAGCGGCACCACCAGCATGACCGCAATCGGAATCGACCAGCTCTCGTAAAGCGCTGCCAGACACAGGAACACCACCAGCATGGACAGTGCGTACAAGGCCGGTGCCTGAGAGCCGGACAGACGTTCTTCGAACGACAGGCCGGTAAACGAGTAGCCGATCCCGGCAGGCAGTTTCTGAGCGATGGCTTCGACTTCCGCCATGGCCTGACCGGAGCTGTAGCCCGGAGCAGGGGTACCCAGCACTTCCATGGCCGCTACGCCGTTATAGCGCGACAGCTTGGGCGAACCGTAGATCCACTCGCCGCTGGCGATGGCCGACAAGGGCACCATGGTGCCGCTGTCGTTACGCACGAACCACTTCTGCAGGTCTTCAGGCGTCATGCGGCTGAAGGCTTCGCCCTGCACATACACCTTCTTCACACGACCACGGTCGATGAAGTCGTTGACGTAACTGCCGCCCAGCGCGATGGACAGGGTCTGGTTGATGTTGGACAGAGTAATGCCCAGTGCGCTGGCCTTCTCGTCGTCCACCGTCAGTTGGTACTGCGGTTCGTCGTTCAGACCGTTGGGGCGTACGCCCGCCAGAATCTTGCTCTGCGCGGCCATGCCCAGGAACTGATTGCGTGCATCCAGCAGTTTCTGGTGACCGACACCGCCCTGGTCCTGCAGGTAAACGTCGAAACCGGTGGCGTTACCCAGTTCCAGTACCGATGGCGGTACGACCGCGAAGACCATGGCGTCACGGAAGCTGGCGAAGTGCGCCTGAGCCCGTTCGGCAATCTTGAACACGGTGGTTTCGGCATCACGCTCGTCCCACGGCTTGAGCATCACGAACGCCAGACCGGAGCTTTGACCACGACCTGCGAAGTTGAAGCCGTTGACGCTGAACACCGAGTTCACGCCCTTGCCTTCACCGTTCTCCTTGTCGAGCAGGAAGTCGCGCATGTCATCGATGACCTTCTGCGTGCGCTCTGCGGAAGAACCAGCCGGTGTCTGTACCTGGGCAAAGATGACGCCCTGGTCTTCTTCGGGCAGGAACGCCGCCGGAATACGGGTGAACAGCCAGATCATGCCCGCCACGATGATCAGGTACACGACGAAGGCCGGTAACTTGTGGGTCACCATGCGTTTCACGCCGTTTTCGTAGCTGACCACGCTGCGGTCGAAGGTCCGGTTGAACCAGCCGAAGAAGCCACGCTTGGGTTGGCCGTGTTTCTCCGGGTCGATAGGTTTGAGCATGGTGGCGCACAGCGCCGGGGTGAAGATCAGGGCCACGAGGACCGAGAGCGCCATCGCCGAAACAATAGTGATCGAGAACTGCTTGTAGATCACGCCTGTGGAGCCGCCGAAGAACGCCATCGGCAGCAGTACCGCCGAGAGCACCATGGCGATACCGACCAGCGCACCCTGGATCTGGTCCATGGATTTCTGCGTGGCCTCCTTCGGAGACAGATGCTCCTCGGCCATGACCCGTTCGACGTTCTCCACCACCACGATGGCGTCGTCCACCAAGAGTCCGATGGCGAGAATCATGCCGAACATGGTCAGCGTGTTGATGGTGAAGCCGAACGCGGCAAGGATGCCGAACGTACCCAGCAGTACCACCGGCACGGTCATCGTGGTGATGATGGTCGCGCGCAGGTTCTGCAGGAACAGGTACATCACCAGGAACACCAGCACGATGGCTTCGATCAGGGTGTGAACCACGCCGCTGATGGATTCCGTGACGGTCGGGGTGGTGTCATACGGGTAGACGACTTTCATGCCTGGCGGAAAGAAAGGTTCCAGCTCGCTGATGGTGGCGCGAATCGCTTTGGCTGTGTCGAGGGCGTTGGCACCCGAGGCCAGTTTGATCGCCATACCGGAAGCCGGTTTGCCGTTGAACTGTGCGTCGATGCTGTAGTTCTGACCGCCCAGTTCGATACGCGCGACATCCTTGAGCCGAACCTGCGAACCGTCAGCGTTGACCTTCAGAAAAATATTGCCGAACTGTTCGGCAGTCTGCAAGCGGGTCTTGCCGATAATGGTCGCGTTCAACTGAGTGCCGGGAAGCGCTGGCAGGCCGCCCAGCTGACCGGTCGCGATCTGCACGTTCTGTGCACTGACCGCGGTGGTCACGTCCACAGGCGTCAACTGGAAGTTGTTCAGCTTGGCCGGATCCAGCCAGATGCGCATCGCGTACTGCGAACCGAACACCTGGAAGTCACCCACACCGGAAGTCCGCGAGATCGGGTCCTGAATGTTGGAAACGATGTAGTTGGACAAGTCTTCGCGAGTCAGGCTGCCATCTTCGGCCACGAGACCGATCACCAGCAGGAAGTTCTTCACCGACTTGGTCACACGCAGACCCTGTTGCTGCACTTCTTGGGGCAGCAGCGGGGTGGCCAGGTTGAGCTTGTTCTGCACCTGTACCTGAGCGGTGTCAGGGTTGGTGCCCTGGTTGAACGTCACGGTGATGGTCATGCTGCCATCGGAGTTACTGTCCGAGGAAACATAACGCAGGTTGTCGATACCGTTGAGCTGTTGCTCGATGATCTGTACCACGGTGTCCTGCACGGTCTGTGCGGAAGCGCCCGGGTAGGTGACCTGGATATCGATGGCCGTCGGTGCGATGGCCGGGTATTGGTTGATCGGCAGCTTCATGATCGAAAGCGTACCCACCAACATGATCACCAGGGCTAATACCCAGGCGAAGATGGGGCGGTCAATAAAGAATCTGGACATCTATCACTCACCTTTGCCAGTGGCAGCAGGGGCAGCATTGGCAGACTGGTCAGCGGTGAGGTTGGTTGCTTCCTTGACCTTCACTTCAGCGCCTGGTTTGACGTATTGCAGGCCTTCGGTGATCACGCGGTCACCTTCGCTCAGCCCTTTCTCGATCAGCCAGTAGGCACCGGTGGTACGACTGGTGACGAGTTCACGCTGCTCGACTTTGTTGTCCTTGTTGACCACCAGAGCGGTCGGCGTACCTTTCAGGTCGCGGGTCACGCCTTGCTGCGGCGCCAGGATGGCCTTGCTGTTGACGCCAGCCTTCAGCTGCGCGTGAACGAACATGCCGGGCAGAAGCATGTGGTCCGGGTTGGGGAACACAGCGCGCAACGTCACCGATCCGGTGGCCTGATCGACCGACACTTCGGAGAACTCGAGCTTGCCTTCCTGCGGGTATTCACTGCCATCTTCCAGGGTCAGCTTGACCGACGCAGAGTTGTCACCCGACTTCTGCAACCGGCCGCTGGCCAGGTCGGCGCGCAGTTTGAGCATGTCCGCCGAGGACTGATTGACGTCCACGTAGATCGGGTCCAGTTGCTGGATTGTCGCCATTGCGTTGGTCTGGCCATTGCTGACCAGCGCGCCTTCGGTGACAGCCGAGCGACCGATGCGGCCGGAAATCGGCGCCAGTACCTTGGTGAAACGCAGATTGATCTGGGCGGACTGCAGGGCAGCCTGAGCTTCCTGGGTCGACGCCAGCGCAGTGTCGTACTCCTGACGGCTGACGGCTTGCTCATTCACCAACTGCTTGTAACGGTCGGACATCGACTTGGCCGACTGCAGGGTCGCCTTGGCGCTGTTGGCGCTGGCTTCGTAAACAGAAGGATCGATCTGATATAGCTGCTGACCGGCCTTCACATCACCGCCTTCGGTGAACAGGCGCTTGAGAATGATGCCGTTGACCTGCGGCCGGACTTCAGCCACGCGGAACGCGGTGGTTCGGCCGGGCAGTTCGGTGGTCAGGGTATACGGCTGGGCTTTCAGTGTGACGACACCGACCTCAGGGGTCTGCGGAGGCGGGGCCTCCTGCTCCTTCTTGCCACAACCGCTGAGCAGGGTTGCCAGGGCGACGGCAGTGACCAGAACGGTAACAGCTGGCTTGAATTGCATGAAGATCCTCGGGGCAGGAGCCTGTTTACTCAACAGAGTGTTGAAGTGTTTAAAAATATTTCGGCTAGATAAGTAGCATGCTAAGGAATATACTTACATTCATGGCTGTTTGTAAATACCTTCCCTGTGCAATCATTCGCCGCGAAGGGTGCCATCAGCGGGTTCGGGACAAGGCAAAACAACTGCCGCCCGGTTTTGTCTTCAGGCCGTGAACCGCACAGGTGCCTGAAGAGATTTTTTTGAGGTTGATTGCCATGGTTCGTCGCACCAAAGAGGAAGCTCAGATCACTCGCAGCCAGATACTGGAGGCTGCCGAGCAGGCGTTTTACGAGCGCGGTGTCGCTCGCACGACGCTGGCCGACATTGCGACGCTTGCCGGTGTGACGAGGGGTGCCATCTATTGGCATTTCAACAACAAGGCCGATCTGGTGCAGGCGATGCTGGACAGCCTGCAGGAACCGCTCGACGAAATGGCGCAGGCCAGTCAGGACGAAGACGAAGAAGACCCGCTGGGTTGCATGAAGAATCTCTTGGTTCATCTGTTTCATGAGCTTGCACTTGACCCTAAAACCCGTCGCATCAATGAAATCCTCTTTCATAAATGCGAGTTTACTGACGAGATGTGTGATTTCCGTCGTCAACGTCAAGAGAACGCCATCCGGTGCCACGAGCGTATTCAACTGGGGCTGAGCAATGCCGTGCGTCAGGGACAATTGCCCGAAGGTCTGGATACGGCTCGCGCGGCGGTCGCTCTGTTTTCATACGTAAATGGCATTATCTACCAGTGGTTGCTGGTGCCCGACAGCTACTCACTGCTGTCGGAGTCCGAGCAACTGGTGGAAGTCTGCATGGACATGCTGCGTTTCAGCCCTTCACTGCGTGTTCAGCAGCCTCTGATTGAAGGCTGACAGAATATAACGCTGTCGGGTTCCAAATGGGCACCCTTCGAATTCAATTAATTGCGGTAAACAAAAAGTTTACCGTTTGCTGACATTTGTCCGTCCGCTTATGTGTCTGTAATACGCTTTTACGGCATGGGATGACATCAGCTTGTAGGACGTCGGTAGGACATTTCCTGAAACATGTAGCTGATTTCCCAAACTAAATTCCGTGTATTGCTCCGCTTCGAAACTCCCTTCACTCTTCGCTCCCTAATCGACATGGTGAGAGGGAAGTTGCATGTCCAGGCGAAATCTTGCGCCTATATGCGTTGAAAACAAGGACAGTTGTGCAAAAGCCCACCAGGCGACAATCCGCCTGAGCTGCGCTGGCCGAGCCTCATTCCGACGGATGGATCATCCGGGCGTTGATGGCTTTGCACAAAGCCCCGCCCCGGTTGTCAGCCAGGGGAGGGCGGAATGATGCCGCAGGCTGTATTGGATTGCATGAGCCCACTGTTAAGACTGGAGTTACAGGCCGAGCGCATTGCCGTGGACTCGGCACAGGGAATGCCGGTCGTTCGTCTGGGGCTGATCACCACGCTGTATTTCAGAAAAGGCCATACCCAGGATGCGAAGCAGCGGGTGGAGGCCTGTTTTTCACGCTTCTACACGGCCTTCAAACCGGTGCTCAAATGGCAGCTCTATAAACGCATGCGTCGTTTGACACCTTCCGGGTTCGCTTCCTGCCGACGCCAGGTGGTCCATGGTTCGCCACAGGACCAGTTCGTCTGGTCGATTGCCAGCGCCACCCAGGCCGAAGTTGCCAACTACAGCCTGTTTGTCATGAACACCTCTGAAGGGCAGGCCGACAATGATCTTTCCTGTCTGAAAATGGTATTGCCCTGGTCGTACCTGACCGAGCCCGACGGCCTGAAAAACTATGAAGGCTGGATCCGGTACCTGAGCAGCGAAGTGCAGGCCGAACATGGGTTCGGCGGTCTGGCCTGCATCCTTCCCTGTGACGGACATCAGTATCTTTCGTGGGAGTATCGGCTCGCCCAGCAGTATGTGGGGCTGATGGTCGATCCCGGACCGCATATAGAAAGCCTGCGCCTGCTGGACCACATCAAGGGTGTGGGCTGGTACACGGTTCTGGGCGAGTCCTTCGTGAGACGCCTGGGCAGCAGCGACAGGCTTCGGGCTCAGTTGAGCGGGCACAGCGATATCGTCTTCCATGCGTACAGCACCGGGCTGATGATCCGCGCCGGAAGCGTCCCTGAGCTGGGCGAGCGCGGTCGGCTTCCGCCTTCGTCCTATAGGGCCGTCAACAAGGTGATCAAGCCGATCCGTTTGCAGGACACCGGCAATCTTCACCCTTATCTGGCACCGGGGCTTGGCTTTACCAGGCAGACAACTGCGCAGTGGTTCGCCCGTTTTGACGAAAAGCCTCCTCAGCCGGTGGATGCCGGTCGGGCATGTCCTCAGACGGGCTACTGGTTCAGCAATGCCCGGGCCCGGTCTCGACGGTTTTTCAATGAAAGCGAAATCATGCCTGTGTTCGAACACCTGAAAGGCAAGAGAACCCAGTGGTTCTGGGCGGCTCAGTCGGAGTGACCGCCGCCTCGTCATCGGCCGCGACTAGTCACGGCCACGCAGAAGGTTGTTGGGCATGGCCCAGGCGGCGGCAATACCCAGCAACGAGATGGCCGCGCTGGTGATCAGCAGGTTTCTGAATGTCAGGGCCAGCTCGGCGCGCAAGGTCTCCAGCGCCGGGCCGGTGGCGGCATTCAGACTGTCGAGCAGCACGTTCCCTGAAGCGCCTTCATGCCCGATGGCCCCAGGCTCCAGCTGACCGACGCCGGTGTGCTGCAGCATGGCCAGCAGCAGGGCAGACATCAACGCCACGCCTACCGCACCGCCCAATGAGCGGAACAGGTTGGTGGTGCTGGTGGCAACGCCCATATCCCTGATGTCGACCGAGTTCTGTGTTCCTACCAGTGAGGTCGGGAACTGCATGCCTGACGCAATACCGGTCAGGATCATGAACAGACTCATCAGCACGATCGACTGCGGCGGGGTGAACGCCATGCCCAGAATCGCGATGGGCATCAGCACCGCACCGGTGGCGATCAGGGGCTTGTAACGTCCGGTCAGCGCCGTACGCCGCCCGGCGAAATAAGCACCCATCGGCATGCCCATCGCCAGAGGAAGCAGATGAAGTGCTGCGCTGTCTGCGCCGCCACCGGTGACCGTCTGGTAGCGCAGCGGCATCAGCACAATCAGCGAGATGGCCTGGAAGCTGGTGAAAAATACCGTGCACCAGCAAAGCACTGCGCTACGGTTGGCAAACAGGTGCATGGGCAACAGCGGCTCTCTGGCGCGTCGTTCATACCAGACGAATAGTGCAAGGGTCAGCAGGGCGACGCCCAGCAGCGCTTGCACCTGCACATCGTCCAGACCGTGGCCCTGGCCAATCTCGGTAATGCCCAGCAGCAAGGCAGTCAGGCCGACGATCATCAGTATCGTGCCCAGATAATCGATGATCGGTTTGCGTTGCGGAATCGGCAGCCCTTTCAGCGTGCGCCAGGCCACCACCAACGCGAATATCCCCAGCGGCAGATTGATCAGGAATACCCAGCGCCACGACAGGTATTCGGTCATCAGGCCACCGAGCACAGGTCCGGCGACACTGGCGACGGCGTACATGCTGCTGAAATAGCCCTGATAACGGCCTCGCTCACGGGGCGGAACGATGTCGGCAATAATTGCCTGGCTGACCGACACCATGCCACCCGCGCCAATGCCCTGCAGCACGCGAGCCAGTACCAATTGCTCCATGCTCTGGGCCAGTCCGCAGAACAGCGAGGCCAGGGTGAACAGGCCGAGGCCGAACAGCATCAGCTTGCGCCGTCCGTACAGATCGCCCAGCTTGCCGTAAATGGGCACGGCAACGGTCAGCGAAACCATATAGGCGGAGATCACCCAGGCCAGCAGATCAATGTCTTTGAATTGGGCGGAGATGGCAGGCATCGAGACCGCGACGATGGTCTGGTCGAGCGCGCTGAGGAACACGGCCATCATCAATGCGAACAGAATGCTGCGGATAGCAGTGGGGGTCGTGGGAAGACTGGTCAAGGCAGAACCTGATGGCAGTGTTGACCCGCCGCAAACGTGACGGGAGATGTCTGGCCAGTCTATTCCGATAGGGGGCTAATCGATAGCTCCCTTCAT
This sequence comes from Pseudomonas sp. AC016, assembly GCF_979253365.1. Taxonomy (NCBI): domain Bacteria; kingdom Pseudomonadati; phylum Pseudomonadota; class Gammaproteobacteria; order Pseudomonadales; family Pseudomonadaceae; genus Pseudomonas; species Pseudomonas sp. AC016. Next base: position 1,964,165 of record NZ_CEEDCC010000001.1, on the reverse strand, counting down.
ATGATCAGCGATGAAATACATGAAGCACTGTCTGTCATCGCAACGCGCTGAAGGTTGAGTTGGTCGGCACGCAATGGCCGAACGAGCAGCTCACGACCGTCGGTGCCTGCCGCGCCAGCTCGGTGCGCCAGGCACCGGCTGCATAAACACCGAGTACAGCGATAACACCTGCCACTGCCATGCATTTTCTTGTTATGGGTCTCATGTCGCACTCCTCACTTCAGTTGCAAAGCAATTTGAAAGAGCTGATTGGAGTGTAGGACAGGAATGGAGGCTGTACAGAAGGCGTCAGCAACACACCGTCAGCCTTACAGGCTAAAATTCGTGCTTTCACTGATTGGCAGGTTCAAGACTGATGGCGCGCAAGGAATACGAAGAATTCGAAGCTGTATCTGCAGTAATGCCCGGCGAGGAGGGCTACCGTGCGGCAATCGCGGTCAAGGCTCGCGCCGGAGGAGCTCCGCGCTTCCACGCGGTTCTGCCGGGGCAGACGTTCAAGACTGCCCACGAGGCCGATCTGGCCGCAACCGCAGAGCTTGAGCGGCTGACCAGCGTCGACGCCGAGGGTGAACTGGTCTGGTAATACGCCTGATCAGGCGCCCGGTCTGAACATTTTGAACAAAGCTTCAGGACCCAGCTGGAAATAATCCGCAGGTCCGCCGCCGCGCAGAATCGGCTCGGCGGCGGCCGTGTCGTAGACGCCGTCCTTGAGCAGGGATTTGGCGATATGCACCGCAACCACTTCGCCCAGAATCAGCCAGCTGGGTACCAGCTCCTTGTCGGCGCGCTGTAGCTGGACGATCTGCGTGACCTTGCATTCGAACGACACCGGCGTCTCCAGCACGCGCGGCACAGCCACGATGTGCGAAGCCAGCGGCGTCAGGTTGGCCAGTTCGAATTCACTGACGTCGGCACCGACCGGGGCACAGGTCTGGTTCATGGCTTCAGCCAGCGAACGTGTTGCCAGGTTCCAGACGAACTCGCCGGTCTGCTCGATGTTATTGAGGCTGTCCTTGCGGCCGACGCTGCAAAAACCAATGATCGGCGGCACATAGTTGAACGCGTTGAAGAAGCTGTAAGGCGCCAGATTCAGCTTGCCGTTGGCGTCCTGGGACGAAATCCAGCCAATGGGTCGCGGGCCGACAATCGCGTTGAACGGGTCGTGAGGCAAACCATGACCTTTGGACGGTTCATAGGAGTGAATAGCGTCTGACATGCTTGTTTCCTGATCAGCTCAATGACGGGGTTGGCAGCATAGTGCTGCGCTTTGGCAGCGGATGCCAGCATTCAGACACTGAAAAGCCCGGCATGTGCCGGGCTTTGAGGTGTTGTGAAGCGTGTTGCTTAAACGCGGCGATTGGCACCTACGCGGTCTGCACCATCAGCGGCCAGACGGTTTGCACCGACGTGGTCAGCACCATCGGCAGCCTGACGGTTGGCACCGACACGGTCAGCGCCGTCTGCGGCGAGGCGGTTTGCACCGACATGGTCAGCACCATCGGCGGCCTGGCGGTTGGCACCGACACGGTCAGCGCCGTCTGCAGCGAGGCGGTTGGCACCGACGCGATCAGCACCGTCAGCAGCTACGCGGATCGAGCCGACGTTGGTGTGCTTGGTGCCGCCTTCGGCAACGATAGGGGCGTTCGACAGGTCGCTGGTAGTCACGGCTGGCAGTGCGAAAGCGCTCGAAGCCAGAACAGAGAAAGCGAGACCGAAAATCAGTTTGGTAGTTTTCATGAGGGTGTCTCCAGTTTGGGTCGGGTGAGTTGTCATCCCGGTATGGAGGCAATGCTACGCGCTGGCCGATTATTAAGAAGTTAATCGGATTGCTACCGACCATCGCTGAAAATGATAATTGGCCGGAGCGCTCTGTTTTCGGGCCTTGCAGGGCTGATGGCATCATGATGGTGCAATTTTTGAAAAATCTTGTAATAAAGGCTCTTGACAAATTTTAATAATATTAAATTCAGTAGGTTGGAGCTATTTTTCGGCCAAAACCTGCACCGCAGTGAAACACCTGGAAACATCCAGCCTCCGAACTGACAGCCTGATTCGCGCCCACAAAAAAGGGCAGCCCCGACTGCTGGCTGCCCTTTATCACCGCAACGCGAGGTCAGTCGGTTTCGATTCGCGAGTGCTTGCGGGTGTCCTTCATGAAGACATACACCAACAGCGAGCACGCGATACAGGCCGTAACGTACCAGTAGTAGCCGGTTTCCATGCCGATGCTCTTGAACCACAGCGCAATGTATTCAGCCGTGCCGCCGAAGATCGAGACGGTCAGTGCGTAGGGCAGGCCCACGCCCAGCGCACGAATCTCGGTCGGAAACAGTTCCGCCTTCACCACCGCGTTGATCGAGGTATAGCCACTGACGATGATCAGCGCCGCCATGATCAGGAAGAACGCGCCCCACCAGGTCTGGATGGTGTGCAGGGTGGTGAGGATCGGGACGGTGCACAAGGTGCCCAGCACGCCGAACGCGATCAGGATCGGGCGTCTGCCGATCTTGTCCGACAGCGCGCCGATCACCGGTTGCAGCACCATGAACAGGAACAGCGTTGCCGCCGAAATGGTCGTTGAGTCCGTGATGCTCATGCCGACCGTGTTCACCAGATACTTCTGCATGTAGGTGGTGTACGTGTAGAACGCCAGCGTACCGCCCATGGTCAGGCCGACCACAGTCATCAGTTCCTTGGGATGACGCATCAGCGTGCGCATCAGGCTTTCCTTGGCCTTTTCCTTTTTCTTGCGGGTGAAGGACTCGGTCTCTTCCATGCCACGACGCAGGAACAGCGCAACCACCGCACACAGCGCGCCGATGACGAACGGGATACGCCAGCCCCACGCGTACAGTTGCTCGGTGGTCAGCGTCTGTTGCAGCACGATCAGCACGCCCAGCGCGATGAGCTGGCCGGAAATCAGGGTGACGTACTGGAAGCTGGAGAAGAAGCCGCGACGTTCCTTGGTCGCCATCTCACTGAGATAGGTGGCCGAGGTGCCGTATTCGCCACCGACCGACAGGCCCTGCAGCAGACGTGCGAACACCAGCAGGATCGGTGCGCCGACGCCGATACTTTCGTAACCGGGCGTGAGGGCAATGATCAGCGAGCCGAAGCACATCAGCAGCACCGAGGCCATCAGGGCTGCCTTGCGACCCTTGTAGTCAGCGTACAGGCCCATCAGCCAGCCACCGATCGGACGCATCAGAAAGCCGACGGCAAAGATCGCAGCCGTGTTGAGCAACTGGGCAGTGGTGTCGCCCTTGGGGAAGAAGGCTTTGGCGAAGTACAGCGAGAAGGCGGCGTAGACGTACCAGTCATACCACTCGACCATGTTGCCGACCGAGCCGCTGAAAATGGATTTGAGACGACTCGACGTGGTTTTCGGAGCAGCGGCGACGCCCGCCGACCCCTTCGGTAGGGAGTTGGAAATTTCCATGGTGATCCTTTTTCATTATTTTTAGAGGAGGCATTCAATGCCCTGACCAGTTCCATAGCAGGAGCTGTGCCACACCAGAGAGGGTTGCTTTAGAGGGGTTGAACGCTATGGGTGAGCGATAATCCGCTCATCCGGGGCGTTTGGATGAGCGGATTATTGCCGATGGTGTTGTTCGCTGGGCTAACGAGCAGGCCCAGGCCCGAAGATGATCACGGCAATCACGAAGGCAAACATCAGGCCCAGCGTGAGCATCACCCATTTGCCGATGTTCCTCGAGCAGACCTCTTTAAGCCTGCGCCATCCTCCGGTCCTGGTACCGACAGCGTCTTTGATCAAAGACAGTCGATAGGGCGACAGGTAAATCCAGACCAGCAGGGCGGCACCATAAGAGGCCAGCGGTATCGGGCCCGAATGCGCGTAGAGGACGCCGACGAGCGCTATCGGAACGCCGTGGGCCAGGATCAGGGCCTGATAACCCGGCCAACTGAGCGACACGGGCAACACGCGTTCACTCAGCCATTTATCCGTCGATTCAAACGCGTCTCTGAACGGTTGCCAGATGGCCTGTGCGATGTAAAAAGCCGTCATCATCAGCACAGGCGTCATGACGAAACAGAAGAACAGGTCAAACCCGATGGACGTCTTGCCCGGCGGTTGGAAGTACTGCGCGGTCAGGGCGAGAGATACGCCAGCGGCATACACCCTGGCATAAGGGTTGAAACCAACCTGACGGCGCAGTTTTCGCCAGCCATGCAGGTCTGCATCCGGAAACAGTTCCAGGAGTTCCGGATGTCGTTCCGACAGGTCGAAGCTCAATCGATTGCAGGCTACCCAGACGTCGTCATTGCATTCCCTGGCAATACGCAACTGCTCTCTCAGCGGGGGTGGATCGAGCAACAGTTGCGCAGCATGAGCGTCTGCGCTGTCCAGAGGACCTGACAGCAACTGCTGCTGGCGTCGGGCAAACTCCTTTTTCTCGCAGCGCTCGATCAGGTGCATCCAGAGCGAGGGTGTGCCGGAGTGTACGTCGTGTTTCTGATCCCAATCGAAGAGACCTGAAATGCGCTCGAAAAGGGAAGCGCTCCACTCATCGGTGTTGAGCAGCAGTGTCATGGTTCAGTGTTCTAGCTGGTCATGCTGATCCAGTGATGACAACCACGGTTGTTGCTCCAGCGCCTTCAGCGCGTCCAGAAACTCACGCTCCTGATGCCTGGCGAGCAGGTCGCGAAACGCGGGCAACGAGCTGTCCAGAAGGGCTTGTGTCAGGCGTTGCGTCTGATGCGCCCTGAACTGCAGCTTTTGCAGGGGCGTCAACCAGTGCAACCGGACGACTGCCGCCTCAATCAGCTCCAGATGTTCGTCAGGTTCAAGCAGGCAGCGCTTGGCCAGGTGCTGCTGAAACTCGTCATCACAGCCCTGTTCCCGCGCCAATTGGTGTTGCGACTCCAGGTTCTGTGGCGTGGTCCGCATGGCCTGTTCATACCAGCTTGTCTCGACGACGGCCGGGCGCACAGGTTCGACCTTTGCCAGCGTCGGCATAAGAGGCGGTGCGACAGGCACAATCTCCAGAGCAGGCTCTGTGTCCCGGACGCCGGGCGTGGCGAACAGACTGTCTTCCTCGTCGCTCTCGTCGTCTTCGACGCGATTGCGCGCCCGGTCCAGCGCCTGTTCATAGGCGGTGCGCAAAGCCTGAAAGGCCACAGGGTCATCGTCAGGCCGGGTCGTTTTCAACAGCCTGGAATATTGACGCTTGATACTGCGTTCGTCGGCGTCGCGATCCAGCTCCAGCACACCCCAACAATCCATTGTCGTCACCACTCACCTCGTTCGAAGTGGTCTGCCTGCTGTTCGAGATGTTTGCGCATCTCACCAATCTGGCGCTCGTCCTGGGTTTCCAGCACGCGTTGGAACTGAGCGGCCCAGTTCCCGAGCATTTCACGCTGCTCGCCCAGGTACTCCTGATACAGACGTTCCAGACGCGCCATGAGGTGGGTGTTGACCTGCTTTTCGCGAGGATGAACCTTGAGTGCTTCCAGTACCTTGAGTCGATCCTGAATTTCGGTCGGCGTCATGACCCCGGGATTGTTTTCGATCACCAGCCTGTGACTGATGCCAGTGGCCTGGACCGACACGTCGGCCTCGAGCAGCCCGTTGTTGTCGTAGGTGAAGCGCACGTCCAGTTCGATCTCGCCAGCCTTGGCTTTGGGGACCGGAATGTTCAGCTCGCCCAGCGCAATGTTGTCTTTGACCAGCCGGCTTTCACCCTGAAAGATCCTCAGGATGACCTCGCTCTGATTGTCCGAGACCGTGTTGACGGTCTGTACCCGGCTGACAGGCACCACACTGTTGCGCTCGATGATCGGCAGGTAATGCCCGCCCTGATGCCCGTTGAATACCCGTTGGGAAATCTCGATACCCAGCGTGTAAGGGCATACATCCGTCAGTACGATCTCTTCCAGCGCCGCATCGCGCTGTTTGAGCGCGGCCTGGATCGCAGCACCCTGAGCGACCACCTCATCGGGGTTGAGCGTGATCGAGGGGAAGCGCCCGAACATGCCGGCGGCCAGCTTGCGGATCAGCGGCATGCGTGTGGTGCCGCCCACCAGCAGGATTTCATCGAGGTCGGCAACGCGAATCTTTGCGTCACGCAGTGCCCGCTCGATAGGTGCACGCAGGCGCGCCAGTAACAGGGCATAAAGCTCTGCGACCTGTTCCTGGGTAATCGTCCTGCGCCACTCGCGGTCTGCGTGACGCAGGACGAAGTCGGCAAATTCATCTTGCCCCAGCGCCTTGCGAACCCGCTCCGCTTCACGTCGCAGCGAGGGCTCGATCAGCGCTCTTGCGGGAAAGTTGGAGTCGCCCTGATGTGCGCTGACAAAATGGTCGAGCAAGGCTCTGTCGAAATCTTCGCCGCCAAGAAAGTTGTCACCCGCGCTGGCGCGGACTTCCATCACGCCGTCAAACAGCTCCAGGATCGAAATGTCGAACGTACCGCCACCCAGGTCGAAGATCAGAAAGGATGTTTCGCCTTCCTTTTGATGAAGCCCGTAGGCCAGCGCCGCCGCCGTGGGTTCGTTGATCAGTTTTTCGACCTTGAGCCCGGCCAGCTCACCCGCGATGCGCGTGGCCTTGCGCTGGGCATCGCTGAAATAGGCCGGCACGCTGATAACGGCTTCGGTCACCGGCTCACCGTAGGCGCGCTCGACATCGGCCTTCAGGCTTTTGAGTACCAGCGAGGACAGCTCTTCCGGACGATAGGTATCGGCGCCCAGACGCACTTGCTGGGCACTGCCCATGTAGCGCTTGAACAGTGCGGTGGTTTTATCGGGATGAGTCTGCAGGCGCTCCCGTGCTGCCTTGCCGACCAGAATCTGGCCCTCGTCATCAAGCCCGACGACGCTGGGGGTCAGGGTGTCTCCCAGCGCGTTGGTGACCAACTCGCTTTTACCGTCGCGCCACACGGCGACCAGGCTGTTGGTCGTGCCCAAATCAATACCGACGATCATGTCAAACCTTCTCCTTGCATACGGCTGTCCAAGTGCTCAAAAAATAAAAGAATGTCCGGTCCGGGCTGAAACGGCGAGCAGTATTTCAGTCCTTCGATTCTGTGCGTCGAGACGCTGCCTTGTGCAGAAGGGTGGCGAGGTCTTCCAGCGCATAGGGTTTCTGCAACAGGTCGAAGCGGTGCGATTCGTCCTGAGCGAACTGCGCGAACTCAGTGCTGTAGCCGGTCGTCAGCACGACTGGCATCCATGGGTAGCGCGTTTCGATCTCGGCATACAACTCAAGACCACTCATGCCCGGCATGGCGATGTCCGAAAACACCACCTGGAAACTCTCGGGGTTGCCCGAAAGCTCCTGCAACGCCTCGCTGCCGCTGGAGACCCAGACCACCTGAAATCCCAGTTGCTCAAGCATCGGGCGGGTGTAGGTGCCGATGTCCTGATTATCTTCCACCATCAGCACGCACAGGCCGGGCAGGGCGCTCAAGGTATGGCCTTCCTGCTCGGGAGTGATCTCGTGATTCTGCGCGCTGGGCAGGCACAGCGTGAAGCGGCTGCCGCTGCCCAGTTCGCTTTCGACCAGCACTTCACCGCCCGACTGCTTGGCAAAGCCAAACACCTGCGAAAGGCCCAGTCCGGTGCCTTGACCGACGCTTTTGGTGGTGTAGAACGGTTCGAAGATCAGCCCCAGTTTTTCCTTGGGAATGCCCGAGCCCGTGTCGGTCAGGGTCACTGTCACGTAGTCCCCGTCGCTCAGTGACGGGGAAAGTTCGCTGGACGGGCAGGCAGACCGTTCCACCTTGATGGTCAGGCGGCCCGAGCCTGCCATCGCATCGCGGGCGTTGACTACCATGTTGACCAGTGCCGTGTCGAACTGGCTGCCGTCGGCGAAGATGAAACAGGGTTCTGCGGGCACATCGATATCGACCTGAATCCGCGACCCGGTCAGGGTGTCCATCATTTCCCCGATACGGGCGACGCTTTCGCACACGTCGAACACTTCAGGTTGCAACGCCTGTCGACGAGCGAAGGCCAGTAGCTGGCCGGTCAGCCGTGCAGCGCGGTCCACGGTGCTGGAGATGGCCTCGACGTATTTGACCCGCCGCGCTTCGTCCAGATCAGCAGGTTTCAACAGGTCGCTGCAGGAGCGGATCACGGTCAGCAGGTTGTTGAAATCGTGCGCCACGCCGCCTGTGAGCTGGCCGATGGCTTCCAGTTTCTGTGCCTGATGAAGCGCATCCTGAGAAAGCCTCAGGGCTTCATTGGCTTCTTCCTCAGCCTGGATGTCGCGGCCCACGGCATGGATGAACTGCTGGTCCGGCACCGCTGTCCAGGCAATCGTGCGGTACGAGCCGTCGGCATGCCGATAGCGATTCTTGAAGTGCGGAATGTTCTGGCCGTTCTCCAGCCCACTCATGGCGGTAAGCGTGCTGTCCACATCATCGGGATGCACCAGCGTCAGGAACTGGCCGCCCACAAGCGCCTGCTCGGACCAGCCCAGCGCCTGAGTCCAGGCCGGATTGACGGCGTTGATGATGCCGTCGAACTGCGCCACGAGCATCAGGTCGGTCGAGAGTCGCCAGATCCGGTCGCGATCACGGGTGCGCTCCACCACGCGTTGTTCGAGCGATTCATTCAGGGCTTTCAGGGCCTCTTCAGCATCGCGCAACTGCGTCATGTCGCGGGACACGCAGAGAATTTTCTCCGGCTTGCCGTCGGTGCCAAAAATGGGGCTGACCTGCACGTGCCACCATTTGACGGTGCCCGCCATGGTCTGCGCCGAGCCCATGAAACTGGCGCTCTTTCCCGCCCGGGCTGCTTCGACTGCGGCCTTGGCTTCGAGATTGCCCTGGTTCTGCCAGAAGTCCGGCCACGGACAGCCGCGGATCGCGTTGAAGTCGCTGACTTCCATGATGCGCTGACCGCCTTCGCTCATGAAGGTCAGGCGCGAGTCAAGGTCCAGCACTTTGATGCAATCGTTGATGCTCGACAGGACCCGGTCGGTGAAGGCTTCGTTCTCGTTCTGTCTGGCCTGGGCGAGTACGTGCGCCGTGGTCTCGTTGACCCGGCAAAACACACCTTCGATCACGCCCGTGTTGCCGTACAGCGGCGAATACGACAACGACCACCAGGTCAGCTCGGACTTTCCGTTACGGGTCACGGTGCGCTGGATGTTATCGGATCGGCAGCTATGACCGGCCATCGCCTGTTCGGCCAGGTGACGCACGTCTTCCCAGGCATCGCCCCAGACCGAAGCGATAGGCTGCCCTTGTGCCTGGCTGGCTGCGACAGGCAGCACGGCGCAGTAGGCGTCATTGAAGAACAGCGTGAATTCAGGTCCCCACAGCACGTACATGCTGTCCGGGCAACTGAGCATCAAATTCATTGAGGACAACAGTGCCGATGGCCAGTTGTTCCTGGTCCCCAGAGCAGACGTCGACCAGTCTGTCTCTCGGATAAGCCGACCCATTTCGCCGCCACCCAAAGGGAGGTCGAGGGGAGTATTCACGGTAGAAAATGCCCCATGTTTCGGACTGCTGAGGTTGGCTGGAGTATCAAGGCTGGCAATGATGTCATTGTGCCTTCCAACTATCCAGCCATCACGACCAAAGGCGGCGTGACAGTATGCAGACCCGGCACGTCTGGAAATGTTCGCTCCCTGCCAGACAAGTATTTCCAGCAGGCCGTTATTCAGCTCAGGAACATTTCCCGCATGAGGCCGTGACGCTGCATCTTTTCGTTGAGCGTCCGGCGCGGCAACTGCAATTCATGGAGCACCGCTTTGATATCGCCCTTGTGCCGGCCCAGCGAGGCTCTCAGGCATTGGGCCTCGAAGGCTTCCTGCTGGGCCGCCAGAGACTGTCCGGTCGGTTCGGCGTGTGTCTCCACGTCTGGCCGGGTCAGGCCCAAAGTCTGTCGTTCTGCAGCGTTGGCCAGTTCGCGCACATTGCCGGGCCAGTCATGGCTGAGCAACTGGCTCAGCCGAGCCGCACTGACCTCCGGGGCTTCACGGCCCATGCGCTCTGCCGCCGCACGGGCAAAATGGTTGAACAGCAGCGGAATGTCTTCACGTCGTTCACGCAGCGCGGGCAAGCGCAGTTCGGCCACGTTAAGCCGGTAGGCGAGGTCTTCGCGAAAGCGTCCGGCGCGCGCTTCTTCCAGCAAATCCGGCTTGGTGGCTGCAATGATTCGCAGGTCGACGTCGATGCTCTGATTGGAGCCCAGCCGTTCCAGCCGCTTGTCCTGCAGTACCCGCAGCAGTTTGACCTGCTGCGCCATGGGCATGCTTTCGATTTCGTCGAGAAATACCGTGCCGCCGTCAGCGTATTCGAGGCGGCCGATGCGTTTGCCCTGGGCGCCGGTGAACGCGCCGCTTTCATGGCCGAACAGCTCGGCTTCGAACAGGTGTTCGGGAATGGCGGCGCAATTGAGCGCGACGAACGGCTTGCTCGCGCGGGGGCCGAAGTCGTGCAGGCAACGGGCGACCAGCTCCTTGCCACTGCCGGTTTCGCCGCGAATGATGACGTTCACCGACAGCTGCGACAGTTCCAGCACGTGATGGCGCAACGTCTGCAGGCTCGGCGACATGCCCAGCAGCGTGGCATCCAGCCGCGTACGGGCGTCGGCCTGCTCATGCAGGCGTCGGTTTTCCAGAATCAGTTGACGCTTTTCCAGGGCGCGGCGCAGGTTGCTGATCAGTGTTTCCGGGCTGAAGGGTTTTTCCAGAAAGTCGTAGGCACCTTCGCGCATGGCTTCGACGGCCATGGGGACATCGCCATGACCGGTCAGCAGAATGACCGGCAAGTCCTTGTCGATGACCTGCAGGCGTGCCAGCAGCTCAAGCCCGCTGATGCCCGGCATACGCACGTCAGTGAGTACCACGCCGGGGAAGTGCTCCGGCAGTTCTGCCAGACATTCTTCAGCCCTGGCGAAAACCTGCACAGTGAAACCCGACAGGGTCAGCCACTGTTCAACGGCCTGTCGGATGGGGGCTTCGTCGTCTACCACAATGACCGAGTTCAACATGCCGGGTCAGGTCTCCAGAAAGTCGTTGGGCAGGCTGAACCAGAACACTGCGCCGTTGCCATGATTTTCCGCGCTCAATTGGCCGCCCAGTTCATGAATGATTGCATAGGACACTGCCAGACCGAGCCCCAGCCCGTCGCCGACCGGTTTGGTGGTAAAGAACGGATCGAAAATGCTGTTCAGATTTTCAGGTGCGATGCCTTCGCCCGTGTCGACGACGCTCAGTCGCCATTGACCTTCCAGTGGCTCGATACGGATTTCCAGGCGCGCCGGCGTTCTGCCGCGCATGGCGTCCAGCGCATTGCGCAACAGGTTGATCAAGACCTGCTCCAGGCGGATCGCATCACCGCGTACCCAGGCCGGGCGTGACAGTTGCAGCACGCATTCGACATGCTCTTCATGCAGACGTGGTTCGAGCAGCAGCAAGGCCTGATCGACCACCGTTGCCAGGTCCAGCCGTTCGCGCAGACCGGCCGGGCTTTTGCGTGCGAACGTCTTTAGGTGCCCCGTCAATGCCGCCATACGCGTCAGTTGCTGATCCACCGGTATCAGTGCCTTGCAGGCCTCCTCGATGCGGCCTTGATCCAGCAGCAGACGCACGGTCGCCAGTTGCATGCGCTGTGCTGTGAGGGGTTGGTTGATTTCATGAGCCAGTGCCGCCGACATCTGGCCCAGCGCTGCCAGCTTGGCGGACTGCACCAGACCGTCCTGCGCTGTCTGCAGATCGCGGGTGCGCTCCTGAACCAGACGTTCAAGTTCGTCACGGCTGCGCTCGCGCAAGCGGGCCAGACGCCAGCGCTGGTAAAGGAACAGGCCCAGAAACACCAGTGCCAGCCAGATTCCGGCGGCCGCGATTCCGGCGTTACGGATGTCCTCGTTGGCCAGCGGTGGTTTGCGCAGCAGGTGCAGCGTCCAGTTTTCGTCCGGCAGCGGCAATGACTGCCACAGATAGTCTGCCGTGCCGTCCGGGCCATCGACGCGGCGCAGCTGGCTGTGCTCCCCGAGTTGATCGATGATCCGGCTGCGCAGCGGTGTCAGCGGTTTCTTGTCGTACTGGCGGGTGCGCAGCAGTTCGCTGCGGTTTTCGAGCGAGATGGGCTCCAGCTCCCGGTAACGCCAGCCTGGCTGGTTGGCAATGAAAACGATGCCTTTATCGTCACTCACCATCAGCAGGTCATCTCCCTGGCCCCATTCCTGTTCAATGGTGGGGAATTCCAGTTTCACCACCATCGCACCGATGAACCCGGAGGCATCGTCCAGCACCGCGCTGGACAGAAAATAACCGGGGATGCCGGTGGTCACGCCGACTGCATAGAAACGTCCGGTGCCTTGCGCGCGGGTTTGCAGGAAGTAGGGACGAAACCCGTAGTTGTGACCGACATAGCTGTTGGGGGTCTGCCAGTTGCTGGCGCCGACAGCCAGACCGTGGCGGTCCAGCAGTTCCAGGGTCGATGAGTGGGCGGCAGCGTTGATTTTTTCCAGCTTCAGGTTGAGCCGGTTCTGGATATCCTCGGTGACCGGTCCGCTCAATGCCGTACGGATTTCCGGATCCAGCGCCAGCACAGAGGGCAGGGCACGATAACGTTCGATCAGGGTGTGCAGCGTGTTGGCGTACAACGCCAGTTGGCTACTGGCGCGAACGGCGTCTTCCGACAGGGCATGGCGCTGTGCCTGACGCATCGCCAGTCCGGCCGATACGGCTGCGCCAGCCAGAATCAGCATCACGTAAAGGGAAAGGCGCCAGTAGCGATGCTTGAACGTCATGTTTCGTGCGCTGCCTGAACGTACCGCCTGGGCGCCTTCACGTGCACTCGGCTCGTGAAGGCGCCATCAGCGATGCTTACAACAGATTGAAGGTCGCCTCTTTCACGGTCTGGGAGTCCAGGCCGATCATGACCTTGAACTCGCCGGGCTCGGCGGCGTACTTGAGCTGGGCGTTGTAGAACTTGAGATCGTTCTCGCTGAGCGTGAAGGTAACTACTTTCTCTTCACCTGGCTCGAGCATGACCTTTTCAAAGTTTTTCAGCTCTTTCACCGGACGGCTGATCGAGGCGGCAACGTCACGCAGGTAAAGCTGAACGATGGTTGCACCGGCTACCTTGCCGGTGTTCCTGACCGTCACGCTGGCGGTCAGTTTGCCTTTACGCGCCATGTTGGCGTCCGACAGCTTGATGTCCGAGACGTCGAACTGCGTGTAGCTCAGGCCATAGCCAAAGGGGAACAGCGGGCCGTTTGGCTCTTCGAAGTAGTGCGAGGTGTAATTGCCCGGCTTGCCTTCATGGTACGGACGGCCAGTGTTCAGGTGCGCGTAGTAGACCGGCAATTGACCGATCGAGCGCGGGAACGACATGGCCAGTTTGCCCGACGGGTTGTAGTCGCCGAACAGCACGTCAGCCACGGCGTTACCGCCTTCGGTGCCCGGGAACCAGGTTTCGAGCATGGCGTCAGCCTGTTCCTGCTCATCGACCAGCACCAGCGGACGGCCGTTCATCAATACCAGAACCAGCGGCTTGCCAGTGGCCTTGAGTGCCTTGATCAGGTCGCGCTGCTTGCCCGGAATGGTCAGGCTGCTGCGGCTTGCCGATTCATGGGACATGCCACGGGACTCGCCGACCACGGCCACGATCACGTCGGACTGCTCGGCCACCTTGACGGCTTCGTCGATCATTTCCTGAGCCGGACGTGGATCGATTTCCACTTCCTTCTCGATGAAGTTCAGGTAGTTGAGGATGTGTTCGTTGTCACTGACGTTCGCGCCACGGGCGTAAACCAGTTTGGCCTTGTCGCCGACAGCATTTTGCAGACCTTCATACACCGTCACCGATTGATTGGGACGACCGGCTGCCGACCAGCTGCCCAGCATGTCGAGATGGCTCTGCGCCAGGCCGCCGATCACGGCGATGGTGCCTTGTTTCTTCAACGGCAGGGTGTCGTTCTGGTTTTTCAGCAGCACCAGTGTCTTGCGCGCCACGTCGCGGGCTTCGGCACGGTGCAGGCGGTCGTCGGAGTAGGTGTCGGCCGGGTCATCGGCGGCTACGCCAATACGGCCATAAGGCGCTGCGAACAGGCCCATGTCGTATTTGGCACCCAGCACTTCACGCACGGCGTTGTCGATTTCCTTCATGGAAACCTCGCCGTCCTTGACCAGACCGGGCAACTGCTCGCCGTAGGCCACGTCGTTCATACTCAGGTCGACACCGGCCTTGATGGCCAGCTTGGCGGCTTCACGGTAGTCCTTTGCCACGCCGTGTTCGATCAGTTCCTTGATCGCGCCGTGGTCACTGATCGTGACGCCTTTGAAGCCCCAGTCCTTGCGCAGCAGATCCTGCATCAGCCAGGTATTGGAAGTCGCCGGAATGCCGTTGATCGAGTTCAACGCGACCATGATGCCGCCGGCGCCTGCGTCTACACCGGCGCGATATGGCGGCAGGTAGTCGTTGTGCATGCGCGTCATGCTCATGTCCACGGTGTTGTAATCGCGTCCGCCTTCCACCGCGCCGTACAGGGCGAAGTGCTTGACGGCTGCCATGATGCTGTCGTTGGCGGCAACGTTCTTGCCCTGGAACGACCGGACCATCACGTCGGAAATCCGCGAGACCAGATAGGTGTCTTCGCCGAAGCCTTCGGAACTGCGACCCCAGCGCGGATCACGGGAGATATCGACCATAGGAGCAAAGGTCATGTCCAGGCCATCGGCACTGGCTTCTTTCGCCGATACACGGCCGGTCAGCGCAATGGCGTCCATGTCCCAGCTGGCGGCCATGCCGAGGCTGATCGGGAAAATCGTGCGATGGCCGTGGACCACGTCATAGGCAAAGAACATCGGAATTTTCAGACGGCTCTTGGCGACTGCCGCTTCCTGCAAGGGACGGTTTTCCGAGCGTGTAATGGAGTTGAACGTGCCGCCGATGCGTCCGGCAGCGATTTCCTTGAGAATCATTGGCTGCGGCATTTCACCGCTGATGCTGATGAGGCGCAGCTGACCGATCTTTTCGTCGAGGGTCATTTGTTTCATCAGTTTGCTGATGAACGCATTCTTTGCCTGAAGTGTGGACTTGCCAGAGACGGCAGAAGAGGCCGGAGCGTCAACAGCCGCGGCGCTTTGAGCGATCATGGAGTGACCGGCCAGGCCGACCAGCAAACCTAATAAACACAGCTTATTCATCAATAAATTCTCAAGGCTTTTGTCGGCAACTCGCGTTTAATATCCGACAGCCAGTTTTTGGGTTATAGACCTTTGGCGTTATTGTTCGAGCAGGGCGCAAGAATAGTTGCTGCCCGTTTCGTTGCACGAGGGCTTTCCAGGGTGTGTACGAAAATCGCCGGTTTGATTGATTTTTGTACACATCCTCGCTCGGTCAACAGTCGTTCCGTGCTCGGCATCGGCGATGGATTATGCCGGGGAACTTGTGTTTTGGCTAAGGCGGTCGTTTCAATGGTTTCAAAAAGCACCGGAGGTCAGCTTTGAAGTGTGTGTTCCAGATGATGTTGTACGCGGTAATGACGCTGGGCGTGGCATTTCGTGCCCAGGCCGAGCAGCCCGTACTGGTTTTTCCGCCCATGACGGGCAGTGTCGTGGATGCGGCACAGATGCTCGACAGTCAGACGACCGTGCGTCTTGCAAAGTTGCTGCGTGCCTACGAGCAGGCCACCGGTGAGCGAATTGTTGTCGTCACCCTTGCGGATCTGCAGGGCGCGACGATCGAGGAGTTCGGCGCCCAGTTGGGCGATGCCTGGGATCTGGGGCGCGGAGGCAAGGCCAACAGTGCCCTGCTGGTGGTCGACCGTGAGAAGCGCAAGGTGCTCATGGAGGTCGGCTCCGGGCTTGAGGACCGTTTGAGCGATGCCCAGTCATCGCTCATCATCAACATGCTGGTGACACCCGAATTCAATGACAGCCGGTTTGCCATCGGCATCGAGCGTGGCGCACAGGCGATGATCGCCGCGCTGGGTGGTCAGGTTCCGGATTACCCTGAACCTGCGGCCCGGCTTGCTGTTTATGAAGAGCCGCTGAGCGATTTCCGTGTCTGGCTGACGGCCATTGTTCTGACCCTTGTTGTGCTGCTGATTGTGTTCGTCAGCATTCGGCGCTCAGTCGGCCGTCTGTGCCCCGGCGAGCAATCTGCAGGCCGCAGTGGCGGCCGATTCGATGGCGGTGGTGCCTCGGGCAACTGGTAATTGACCGATTCGGGAAATGAGAAAGTCATGGCTTTATTGAACAGAGAAGAACAGCGGCAGGTGGCAGAGGCGATTGATCGTGTGGAGCAACGCACCGATGCCGAGCTGGTGACGGTACTGGCCGCCCGCGCTGACGACTATGCCTACATGCCGTTGATCTGGGGTGGTCTGCTGGGGCTGCTGCTGCCCGGCACCGTCAATTACTGCCTGCAATGGCTGAGTGCCGATGAGTTGATGCTGGCTCAAATGAGCACGTTCATTGTGGTCGCGCTGATCTGCCGTATTCCGCGAGTGACCGCGCATCTGGTGCCTGCTTCGGTGCGGCGCTGGCGAGCGGGCAATCTGGCACGGCGTCAGTTTCTCGAGCAGAACCTGCACAAGACCCACGACGGAACCGGCATTCTGGTTTTCGTCAGCGAAGCCGAGCGCTACGTTGAGATTCTGGTTGATCACGGCATCGCCAGCCGCCTGCACGACGACACCTGGAAGGCGATGGTCGATGTCTTTACCCAGCAAGTCAGGAACGGTCAGACCCTTGAGGGGTTTTTAGGCTGCATTCATGCCTGCGGCGAGCTGTTGGCCGATCATGTTCCGGTCACCCATGGCCGCAATGAGCTGCCCAATCGACTGGTGGTGTTGGGTTGAAACCAGGCAGGTAAGGGCGAACACGTTTACCTGCCTGTAGCGTTCAGCAAGACTCAAGCGTTGCGGGTAACGCTGTAAATCGACCTCATGTAAGCGCTGAACTGTTCAACCTGCTGATTGACGAGGGTCGGGTCTCTGACTTTCGACACGTCGTTTTCCAGAAAGCGGTAGAGCGAATCACTGAGCTTTCTGGACTGCTGGACCCAGATCATCCTGTTATTGTCCAGACCGGCCAATGTCGCCAGTTCTTCCAGTTTCCGGGTGACCGCTTTCGCCTCTTTTTGCGCGGTTTGGGATTCTGTCAGCAAGTTGTTGTAGCGAGTGCGTAACTGGTCACGCTCGGTGATCAAATCGGAATATTTCAATGCCCCGCCGAGTTTCCCAATGAGCGTTTGTAATCGACCAATGCCGAGTTGCAACGCCATGAGGTGCGGCGAGGGAATGGCGATTGCCGACAGCTCTTCCGTGGTCGGCAGCGCGTCCTTGAATACGTCTGCCAGATTGTGCTGTTCGTACGTCTTGACCGTTTCATCCAGCAGACGACGGTCTTCTGCCATCGTACCCATTTTGGTTTCCTGTCCAGCAGACTGCTGACTGAAACCGTTGAGCTGCTCTTGCAGTGTCTCTGTCAGGTTGCTGTCCACGAGTTGCAACCTGATCTGCTGAAGATCGTCGGTGGTGCTCGCAATGGCATGAGCGGCTTTAGCCAAAACCTTGCTCAATTCCAATGCCTGCCGAACCCGCTGGGCATTCAGCAACGTCAGGGCTTGGTTCTTCTGCTCATCGCTCAGACTTTGATCCGTTTCTATCTGTTGTTGTTTCTGGTCGATGGCCGTATGGCTGAGGGTCTTCAACTGTGCAGTGATGGTGGCCAGGCTATCCACAAATTGCGAATCAGCGGCGTTGAAGGTCGCTTTCAGTGGCAGTAACTTCTCTTTCATGGCAGGCAGGAAGTCGAGCGTCAACGATGCTATCTGCGTATGAATCTGTTGACGAGCCGCGTCCATGAGTGCTCTGTCGGGTGCTGCAAAGGGTGCAGCCTGGGAGGCGTCAGTGTTCATCATGTCCATATCCTTATGGTTATTTGCTTTGCTGGTTTGAAAATTCGTCCAGCGCCTGTTCGAAGGTCATCAGCAGATGGGTGGTAATGCCCTTTATCTCTTCCCATGGCGTAACGAAACCTTTGAACTCCAATACAAAGTCCAACAACGTTTGATCGTTACTGATATCTGCCAGTCGCGTGGCAGCGTTATCGACATACTTGGCCAGGATGGTCCAGATATCCTGCAGGTTTACTGCGCTCTGATGAGCATCCAGCATGCGAATCTTCATGTCTTCGAACAGAATTTCCAGGCTGCGTATGGCGGCAGCGAGTGGGCGCTTCTGCCCGAACGTTTCCAGCCTGGTCTTCTTTTCCGTCACCAGACGGTTTTTCTCCTTGCGGATCGCTTCCGCCTGGGCGCCGAAGATGCTGTCCGTCACAATAAGCCCTACAATTCCGCCCAGCAGTCCCAGCGTAATGTGGGTTTTAGTGGTCTTGTATTCCTGATGCTTTTGATCGATGTCGACGGTCAGGCGATCAATCTCCTTCTCGAGCGCAATAAGATCCTCGTCCAGATCCGATCGGCTGGCCAGCCGCACTTTGTCGTTGATGCCAGGCACAAGATCGACGGTCAGCGTATGAGCAAACTGCTTGATGTCCTCGGCCAGTTTCTTTGACGCTTTTCGATGCGCCTCCATCTGGACTGCGATTTTTTTCAGCGTTTCGGCCAATGACAGACACACTGTTTTATCTGTTTTCGTCAGTGGAGCAGGCGAGAGGCTTTTCACTGTTTCGATGGTCAGATCGGCAACGGTCAGCTGGAGTTGCCTGGCGAGTTCCATTTTGTCGACGTAATCCAGAATCTGCTTGCCCTGATTGGAAAACTCTCCGGCAAACAGATCAAGGTCGAACCCCTTGGCTTTTATATCAACCTCGATGGCTGACCAGCTTTGGGCGTGTTGGTTGATTGCGCTGTAGGTCAGCAACAGGTCCTGAGGCTCAAGACCGGAAATGCCACTGTGTGTAAAACCAAGTTGTTGTTCTACCCGCTCGAGGGTGTTGGGCAGGTTCAAACTGTGTCTTTCGTAACGCTTGATGCTGAGGATGTCTTCCTTGGTCAGAATTAGCGCAGTCGCCCGGCCATTGTTTTTTTCATCTTCCGCCAGGGTTCTCAGGAATTCGGTGGGCGTTATCGTGATCTTGGATTTTTCAGGCTTTTCAGGCTTTTCAAGTTTTTCAGATTCAGTAGTCGGGTCATGCATGGTGCACGTTCCTTGTGCAAGTTCAGTAAAGGCTCACTCGACAGTGTTGTGGCACTCCTTGAGTGAGCGAGTTTCACTGTAACGGCGTTTTTCGGTTATTTAATATATTTGTATAGTGCCAGGCGATAAATTCGTTTTAGGCGCATGGCTCAGCCGCCGCGACTTGAGCGTTCATCGTCAGGGTGGAAAATAGTCATGCCGGACAGGCGTTCGCACGCTTAAAATGTCTGCCTGATTTTTACGAGTCCCTGCGGGGACGCTTGAGGCACCTTTCGATGTCCGTGACACCCACCGCTTCATCCTCTGCCGCGTCGGATCATCGTGCGCAATTTCTCGGCCTGCTGGACACCAGCCTATCCCAGAATTCGCTGATCAAGCTGGTGCTCGCCAAATACGTGGGCAGTGAAGCCGAGTTGCAGCGGGTGATCATCAAGCCGCTGACGGTCCGCGAGCAGCCGTGCCTGTCTTTCGTGTACCGCTACAAGACCCGCGACATCACCAAGAACTTCCCCTTGGCCGAAGCCGTGGACGCCATTGCGGGCCTGATTCCCGAGTCGTTCAAGAACGCGCATCTGCTGTCGCTCACCGATGAGGTGCAGCTGGAATTCAGCAAGAAAGGCAAAAGCACGCTGTTCAAGAGCAAGGCGCAGCAGGAGCGCGAAGCACCTGCTGCCGGGCATGACCGCGAGAAGAAGCGCTATCTGGAGCTGACACGCCCGTTCCTGACCGATCTTGGCGTGACCAACCGTCAGCATGAACTGATCCCGGCCATGTCGCGCAAATGGAAGCAGATCAACAAGTTCATCGAGGTGTTTTCCCACGCCCTGGCGTCTTCCCCGCTCAAGCTGGATCAACCGGTCAAGGTTGCGGATTTCGGTTCGGGCAAGGGCTACCTGACGTTCGCCATCCATGACTATCTGCGCAATACGCTGCAGGCGCAGGGCGAGGTGACCGGTGTCGAGTTGCGCGAGGACATGGTGACTCTGTGCAACAACGCAGCGGCGCGCCTCGAGCATCCGGGGCTGGTCTTCAAACACGGCGATGTGCGTACCGTTGCGCCAAGCGAGCTGGACGTGATGATCGCGCTGCATGCCTGCGACATCGCCACCGACTACGCCATTCACATGGGGATCCGCTCCGGCGCGTCGATCATCATGTGCTCGCCTTGCTGCCACAAACAGATTCGTCTGCAGATCCAGAGCCCGACCCTGCTCAAGCCAATGCTGCAATACGGCCTGCACATGGGCCAACAGGCGGAGATGGTCACCGACAGCCTTCGCGCCTTGCTGCTGGAAGCGTGCGGTTACGAAACCAAGGTGTTCGAGTTCATTTCGCTGGAGCACACCAACAAGAACAAGATGATCCTGGCGGTCAAACGCGCCGAGCCTGTCGATCCGGCTCACCTGCTGGCGCGTATCCAGGAACTGAAAACGTTCTACAACATTACCGAGCAATGCCTTGAAACCCTGTTGCGGGCTGATGGTTTTCTTGGTTGAGGGCTGAGCAGATTTGGCGCTGAGCGGCAGGCACACGCCGCTCTATTCGGTGTGCGCCGTTTGTAACAACGTCTGCGGTCTGCGCGCGAATCCTGTTTCACACAACGTCCGCTGATTAGTTTTACTGCATCGAACACTAAGGCCTGCACATGGATACGCTTCGCCCTTACCTCCCTGCAGACAGGGTTATCTGTCTGGACATTTTCGACTCCAACACACCACGCTTTTTCGACCCGTCCGAGCGCGACAAATTTGCCCGCTTTCTGCTTGACCCGGTGGGTTCCTATTTCGTTGTGGAGCGCGAGGGTGAAGTCCTCGCTTGCGGTGGGTATCTGGTACTCGCCGATCCGTCGATGGCCGAACTCACCTGGGGCATGGTGTCCGGAAATCAGCATGGCAATGGCCTGGGCCGGTTTCTCGTTCTGTCCCGGCTGGATCTTATGAGGCAGCTCCCGCACGTAAGCCACGCTTACATCAACACGAGCCAGCTGGTTCAAGGTTTTTACGCTGGCCTGGGTTTTTCGCTGACCCGCTTGAAACGTGACGGTCACGGGGTGGGCATCGACAGCGTCGAGATGACGTTGAAGTTGTAACAAAAGAAAACTTATTTATTGAGCAGGCGCTCTAAAACTCAAGGTTTGCTTGGTCAAAACTTGGACGGAAACGTTACAGCTTTCAATAATTTGTACAGGAATAGAGCGGGCATTAAGTAGCGGTTGTTCTGATAAATATTTATGTGGAACGCCAGCGGACACCCAACCTCTGAATACCGTCCATTACAAATTATATGAAGCAGGCAATCATGAACGCATACAGACTTTCAACGCTTGAAATCAAGCACATGGTCGAACAGGCGCTGTTACCTCATCGCTGCACCTGGGAAGCTGCAGAGGGTGAATCACTGACGTTGACCCTGACCAATCCCGAGAACCCGGACCACGCCATTTGCGTGACGGGAATCAAACTTGATCGAATGGTATCGAGCCGCGCGCTGTCGGAGCTGGTCGGTGAAGCGCGCATGTTGATGTCCATGAACGAGACACCGGTCGCCGGGCTGGGTTACCGACAGGCAGCTACCAAGCGCTGGTAACAGCACCGGTCATGGTGAGTGTGAAAGCTGGCCGTTCCTGAGCCATCAGCGTCCGGAACGAAAGAGCACTGCCTGACAAGAGACGCCTTTCGAAGTTGCAAGTGTGGATGATCGGGTTATCCACACTTGAAGGGGCGGGCAGTGTCGCGTTGGCCTTTAAATATCGTATTTCAAACGCTGGATCCTCATCGAACGTGCCATCTTCGCGGACAAATCCGCTCCTACGGGCAACACAGCGCCCGCTCCAGATATTCATCTCGAACAGAGGCGCGGCTCAATCTCCAGGTTGTCCCTGCTCCCTGTGAGGGTTATCATCCTGCCGGTCAATCTGTGATCTGACGAAGGAAAATACCTTGCTCCGTTCCAACTGGCTGCCTACGCCGCCTTAGCGCTACGCCCCCCTCGCAACACCCTGATCGCCTTCTAGCTGCGGTCGCTTTCTGCTGCGCCTGATTGTCGGTCGCAGCGCACCTTCAACACCACTGAAAACAGACGCACCTGCATTGCCCAGCGCCCGCCGCTGCGCGTCATGCCGTGCCTGCATGGGTGAATCAATGCTTGAAAATATCAAGGCTGCCTGGCTATCGAATGTCCGGGCCGACGTACTGGCGGGCCTCGTTGTCGCGATGGCCCTCATTCCCGAAGCCATCGCTTTTTCCATCATCGCCGGGGTCGATCCCCGCGTCGGGCTTTACGCCTCGTTCTGTATCTGTACGGCGATTGCGTTTGTCGGCGGTCGCCCTGCGATGATCTCCGCTGCCACCGGTGCGATGGCGCTGCTGATGGTGAATCTGGTCAAGGATCACGGGCTGCAATACCTGCTGGCGGCCACGCTGGTTTGCGGGGTTTTGCAGATCGTGGCGGGTTATCTGCGGTTGGGTGAACTGATGCGCTTCGTGTCGCGTTCGGTCGTGACCGGCTTCGTCAATGCGCTGGCCATCCTGATCTTTCTGGCGCAACTGCCGGAGCTCACCAACGTCACCTGGGTGGTGTACGCCATGACTGCTGGCGGTCTGGCGATCATCTATCTGCTGCCAGGGATTCCGGTTGTCGGCACGCTGCTGCCTTCGCCTTTGGTGTGCATTCTGGTGCTCACCGCGATATCGGTGTTCATGGGGCTGAAGATTCACACGGTCGGCGACATGGGATCGCTGCCCGACAGCCTGCCGGTCTTCCTGTGGCCGGATGTGCCACTGACCTTCGAGACGCTGTTGATCGTACTGCCATACTCGGCGGCACTGGCGGTTGTGGGTTTGCTGGAGTCGATGATGACGGCCACCATCGTCGATGACCTGACTGACACGTCCAGCGACAAGAGCCGCGAGTGCAAAGGGCAGGGCGTTGCCAACATTGCCAGCGGACTGATCGGCGGCATGGCCGGTTGCGCAATGATCGGTCAGTCGATGATCAACGTGAAGTCCGGCGGCAGGACGCGGCTGTCGACGCTGAGCGCCGGTGTTTCGCTGCTGGCGATGATGATCTTCCTCGGTGACTGGCTGGCCCGCATTCCCATGGCTGCGCTGGTCGCGGTAATGATCATGGTGTCCATCAGTACCTTCAGCTGGAGTTCGATTCGCAACCTGCGTCAGTACCCGCTCTCCACCAATCTGGTGATGATCGTCACCGTGATCGTGGTCGTCGCCACGCACAACCTGGCGTATGGCGTCGTGGCCGGAACGCTGTTGGCGGCGATGTTCTTTGCCAACAAGATTGCGTATTACCTGGACGTCAGCTCGAAGCGGGACCCCGAATACAGCCATCGCACCTATTACGTCACCGGCCAGGTGTTCTTCGGTTCCGCAGACCGGTTCGCCCGTTCGTTCGACCTGAAAGAATCGCTCGATACTCTGACCATCGACCTGAGGGACGCGCACTTCTGGGACATCACCGCTGTGGCTGCGCTGGACAAAGTGGTGTTGAAACTGAGGAGCGCCGGGATCGCAGTGGATGTGATCGGCATGAACAGCGCGACCGCGACACTGGTGGACAGATTCGGCGTGCATGACAAGCCTGGAGGCATCGAAGCGTTGATGAAACATTGAGGTTTCTTGGGCCTGAAAACCACAAACGGGCAGGCCCTTTTTATTGCCCCAGCGTTGGGCGCAGGCAGGAAATACGGCGTTTTTTCGCACCCCTGCGGTGCTGTTACAAATTTAAAGTCCATAAATACAACAAAAACAACATTTGCCACTTGACGGTTTTTGCCACCTGATCAGTAATGCGCTGGCCTGGGCGACACGCCCATGACTTGCCGGAGCATCCCCATTGATTGAGTCAAAGCGCTTCTCCATGCCCACCGTGATTCAGGCCCGCGAGCAGCTGAACGCAGGCACGGTCACGTCTGTGGGGTTGGTGGAAGCGAGCCTTGAGTCGGTCAAAACCCACAATCACACATTGAATGCCTTCGGCGATGTTTATGCAGACGCCGCGCTCGAACAGGCGCGTCGTCAGGATGACGAGGCAGGCAACGGTCGCATTCAAGGACCGCTGCACGGCATCCCGTTCGGCATCAAGGACCTGTTTTCCACGGCAGGTCTGCGGACCACCAAAGGGTCGTTGACCAGTCTGGACAGTGTTCCGCTCAAGGACGCGCCCATCATTCAGCGCCTGAAAAACGCTGGCGCCATCATTCTCGGCAAGACCGCAACCACTGAGTTCGGCTGGACAGGGGCGAGTACCTCGCGGCTTTTCGGCAACGGGCGCACACCGTGGAATCCGAGCCTGACCAGCGGCGGCTCCAGCTCAGGCTCTGCGATTTCGGTTGCGGCGCGCATGGTTCCAGCGTCTCTGGGATCGGACGGCGGCGGGTCGGTGAGAATTCCGGGTTCGTTCTGCGGGATATTCGCGCTCAAGGGTTCACTGGGACGAATTCCCACATGGCCATGGTCCGCGACTGAAACGCTCAGCCATGCAGGCCCGATGACCCGCACCGTGCGCGATTCGGCGCTGTTGTTCGATATTCTTTCAGGGCCGCATCCGCTGGACCACCAAGCGCTTCCGGCGCCGACAGAATCCTATCTGGCGCGCTGCGACCAGCCGCTTGGAAAGCTGCGCATCGCTTACGTCCCGACATTGTTCAACACGCTTGTCGATCCGCTTATCGCAGCCGCGGTCGAGACTGCTGTTGAAAAGATCGCTGCAAACCTGCCAGTGGACGTGAGCACCCTTGCGCTGGATTGGCCGGACCCGTTGGCCACCTTTGAAACGCTTTGGGTGGCCGGACGTGGCATCGTCTACGGACGTGCGCTGGCGGACAGACTGGACGAGCTTGATCCCGGTTTCGCCCGTCTGATCAAGCAGTCTGCCCGCTACGATCTTGCCGGTTATCTTCAGGCCGTCGGACAGCGTGCCGCTTTCGCCAATCAGGTGCATGCGCTGTTCGACGATTACGATCTGCTGATCATGCCGACACTTCCCGTGCTGCCATTCGATGCCGATGAGGTCGCACCGGAGGGCTTTGCCGATCAGGATGGCGCCGTACCGTGGGCACGCTGGACGCCCTTCACCTATCCCTTCAACGTGTCGGGAAACCCGGCGGCAACCATTCCCTGCGGCTTTGCCCCGAACGGGTTGCCCATCGGTCTGCAGGTGGTCGGTCCTCGTTTCGCGGACGGTGATGTCCTGCAATTCTGCGCGGCCTTCGAGGCGATTTCGCCGTGGGATCAACAGTTGCCACCGATGCTTGCGCAATGAGCACGCCCGACATGAGCAGCCATCAGCCGCCGAAGACAGATGGGTACACTGAACGCCTTTCTTCACAACGGAATGTCAGCCCCATGCTCAATCAGCCTCGTCTGGACGAAATCATGCGCCTGTTGGCTCAGCAACAGCGCGTCAAGGCGTCCGAGCTCGCACAGTCGCTTTATGTGTCGGAAGAGACCATTCGCCGCGACTTCAAGTACCTGGAAGAGATGGGCAAGTTGCGGCGCATTCATGGCGGGGCGATTCTGCCGCAGTTGAATGACGAGCCGCCGTTGCAGGTCCGCAGTCGCATGAAGCCGCAAGCCAAGGCGAGCATCGCCAGCAAGGCGGCAGGCCTGATCAGCGACGGCATGGTGCTGTTTCTCGACACCGGCACCTCGACCCTCGCACTGGCGCAGACGCTGTCCCGGTTCAGCCGGTTGAGGATCATCACCAACTCGCTGGACATCGCCCAGGTGGTGACCCATCAAAGCGATAACCAGGTGCTGGTCGCTCCCGGAGACGTGCGCCGCAACGACAACGCGTTGATCGGCCCGCACACCCTGGCGTTCGCCAGTCAGTTCAATTACGACATCGCGTTCATGGGCATCGGCGCCATCGACCTTGAACAAGGCCTGATGGATTACCACGAACCGGAAGCCATGTTGCGGCGCACGCTGGTCAAGCATTCCAGGCAGCGCGTGATTCTGGCCGACGACGGCAAGTTCGGTCACCGGATTTTTGTTAACACCCTGCCATTCAGTGCAATCACGACCCTGGTCACGAACCGTCCGCTATCGGCTGAGTTTACGGCTCGCCTGGAGAGAGATGATGTCGACATCCTGTACTCATGAATTGCTGACGCCAGACGCCGCCGACCATGCACGGTTCGAGGCGCTGTTCGCCGAGAGCTCGGCCATCGGCGCGACACCTGCGGGTGGTCTGCACCGTCTCGCTGCATCGGCTGAAGACGGCCAGGTTCGCGACCTGTTTTGCGACTGGCTCAAAGCGCATGACTTTGAGGTGCGCATTGACGCAGTGGGGAATATTTTCGGCCTGATGACCTTCGACCCGCAGGCCCCGTATGTGGTGTGTGGTTCGCACCTGGACAGCCAGCCAAGTGCCGGTCGGTTCGACGGGGTGTACGGCGTGCTCGCCGGGGCCGTGGCGGTTTCCAGCCTGGGGCGCCAGATGCGCGAGCGCGGAGAGAAGCCGGCCTGCAATCTTGCTGTCGTGAACTGGACCAACGAAGAGGGCGCACGCTTTCAGCCGAGCCTGATCGGCAGCGGCGTGTTCACCGGTTCGTTGAGTCTTGAGCAGGCCTGGAACAGTTGCGATGGCGACGGCATCAGCCTCAGGCAGGCGTTGCAGGATATCGGTTATCTGGGCGACGGCCCGGTCAGCCTCGACATCGCGGGTTACGTGGAAATTCATGTCGAGCAGAGCACAGCGCTGGAGAGCCGCAAGCTGTCGATTGGCGTTGTCAGGGAGACCTGGGCCGCGCTGAAGCAACGTATTCGTTTCGACGGCGAGCAGAACCACACCGGACCAACGCCCATGGCCGCGCGCCGTGATGCAATGCTCGCTGCCGCACATGCCATCGTTGCGGTACGTGCGGAAGCCGACCTGCACGGGTTGCAGATGCACAGCTCGGTCGGTCGCGTGGAAATCTGGCCGAACTCGCCCAACGTGGTGCCGTCCCGCGTGTCGCTGCTGGCGGAACATCGCTCGCGGGACACTGAACTGCTGCGCGCAGCCGCCGAACGTCTGAACGCTACATTGCATGAGATCGCCGACCGGACCCAGACCCGTTTCGACATCGAAAGCAGCGTGCTGCGCGCCCCCGGTGTACTTCCCGACGGCTTCGCCGAACTGGCGCATGCAGTGGCGACCGAATTGGGTCTGCCCATCACCGACAGCGCAACGGTGGCCGGTCACGATGCGATCAGCATGAACAGCAAATACCCGGTCTGCCTGTTGTTCATCCCCAGTCGTAACGGCCTTTCGCACAACGAAGCCGAGTACACCAGCGACGAGGACATGCACAACGGTTTGAAAATGCTGACTGCCTTGCTTCATCGCGCCTGCACGTCGCCGGATTCCTTTCGCTGAGGGCAGACCATGTTCAACGAGACCGCACCGCTGGATCGTCTTCATATTGCATTATCGGAAGCAGGGTTGGGCGACAACCTGAGCGTGGGGGACGGGCCGTCCGGTATTGCCTCGCCGTCCAGGCTGGCCACCGAGTGGATGGGTTATCACGTCACCGACGGCCAGACTGCCTGGTACGCAAAAGTGTTGCAGGCGGACATGACGCCTTTGATCGATGTCGAGCGCAGTGCGCAGGCCAGCGAGTGTGCGGGCCTGAGCGGCTCAGCGCCTCGGTTGATCAGTGCAGACAGTTCCAGCGGTGTACTGATTTTTGAAGCGCTGAATAACACGGACTGGCGCTGCGCTCGGCTGGACGAACTGATTGCGCCGGGGCGGCTTGAGCGGTTGTGGGATCTGAAACGCACTGTTCATAACGGAGCAGTTCCGGATTTTATCCGCTCGCCGATGGATGATCTGCAACGCCTGCGGGTGTTGTGCACGCGGGATCGGGTTGTATTGCCGCCAGAACATGCGTGGATTGATCGATGCGTCAACATGGCATGGGACGCACTGCAAAACCGGCCGTTTCACGCGGTGCCGATCCATGGCGATGGCGTCACCAGCAATGTCATGGTGTCGCGGGACGGGAATCTGAAGCTGGTCGACTTCGATTACGGCGGCTGCATGGATGCCTGGTATGACGTCGCAATTACCTTGAACGAGCTGTTTTCGTTTGAGGCGCAGTGGCGCGAAGGCATCGAGGCGTGGGCAGGCAAATGCCTTGAGGTGGATTACGCCGTCTGCCGTCTGTATGCGCTGATCAACGACTGGTACTGGACGCTGTGGGGGTTCTGGGCGGGCACGGTGTCTGCCCGGTCACTCGAGTTTTCCAAGCTCGGACAATGGACCTTTTTGCGCTGCCTGCAAAGCACCCGGGATCCGCGCCTGGAGAGCTGGCTGCGTCAGGTTGAGGAGGCGCGCGCATGAATATTTTGGGAGAAGCCATGAGTCTTCATGAACAACAACTCGAGGCGGCGGTGTCCAGCATCAGCCAGTGGCGCGGCAAGCGGATCACGTACAGGCCGGTCAGCGGCGGGATTTCCAACACCAACTGGCGCGTCGAGGTCGAGGGCGCCGATACCGCGTATTTCTTCAAGATTCCGGGGGCGGGCACCGAGATGTTCATTGATCGCCGCACCGCTCATGACGCCAGTGTCGCCGCAGCGGCAACCGGATACGGCGCGCCGGTGTTCGCGTTTCTGGAAGAGTTTGGCGTCGAAGTGTTCGAGTTCATGGAAGGCTGGCGGGCGTCATCGAACCTCGATTTTCTGCAGCGCGACGTGCGTCACAACGCGCTGCTCGGGCTCAAGGCGTTCAATGATCAGGCGCTGTTGTGCCAGACCAAGACCGTGTTCGACATGATTGCCGAACACCAGACCCAGGTGGCTGAGCTCAACGCCTTGAAACCTCAGGATGGTGCATGGTTGTCGCTGCAATACGACAGAGCGAAAGCCGCGCTGCAAGCCTCAGGCATCGATCTGGCGCCGTGCATGAATGACACGCTGGCCGGTAACTTCATGCTCAATGATCGACAGCAAGTCAGGCTGGTGGATTTCGAATACGCATCCAATAACGATCGGCACTACGAGCTGGCGCTCTGGTTTGGCGAAATGTTCTTCACCGACGAGGTGGAACTCGAATTGGTCGAAGACTATTTCGGTCGCGTCGACACCCGGACGCTGGCCCGGATCAAGGTCAATAAAGCGCTCGCGGATATCAAATGGTCCACGTGGGCGATGGTGCAGCACGCCGTGTCGCAACTGGACTTCGACTTCTACAAATACGGTGCATGGAAGCAAATGAGGGCGCGTAACGCCATCCACGATCCGCGTTGGGAAACCTGGCTCAGACAGGTCTGAACCTGCGTAATACAAGACCCGGCAACCACAAGATCGGGCTATTGGCGGCAACTCTTTTACTGCTTGAGTTTTACTTGATCGATTAATCGCAAGATCCAAAATTCAAGGAGTCTTCCATGGGTACTGTTTCGATTGCGCGGCCCGGGCGTGTGAAAACGCTCGTGTTCGGTGTGTACTTTTTTGCGTTGTTGATGATGGCGCTGTTCCCGCCATTCTATCTTCAGGTCAGTGGCAGTACGGTCATCGTGCTGGGTATTCCGCTGCCGATCTTTTACTGGATTCTGAACGCTGCGCTGATGGGCCTCGGCCTTTGGGTGCTTTACATGGTCGAGTCCGCCAGCGGCGAGATTCCTGAAGACGGTGACGCACAATGATCAGCACACTCGTCAATTCGGATCTGTACATAACCTTCGGGCTCATCGGCCTGTTTCTGGCCGGGATGATCGGCGTGCTGTACGCCACCAATCGCAAGAGTGACTCGTTTTCCGACTACGCGGTGGGCGGCCGTTCCTACGGGCCCTGGTACATCGCGATGTGCTACACCAACTCGTGGTGGCCGGGCGCGACGTTCACGGCGTTCTTCGCCCTGTCGGTCGGCGGTGCGCTGGGCTTTTACGGCATGGTGTACGCGACCCTCGGCGTCACTGCCATGTACCTGATGGCCAACCGCGCCTGGACATGGGGCAAGCGCTTCAACCTCACCACACAACCCGATTTGCTGGGCATGCGCTTTGACAGTCCAGCGGTGAAACGCATCGCTTCGATCATTGGCATCATCTCGGTATTTCCGTGGGTGGTAATGGGGATTCAGGCCCTGGCCACGTTGTTTCAGTTCGCCAGCTTCGGGCGCTGGGGTGTGACCACCTGCCTGACGGTTGGCGTGGTGGTCATTCTGATTCGGCAGTACTGGACCGTGAGCATGGGCATGCGCGGGCTGATCATGACCGACATGTATCAGGGGCTGATCGCCTACGTGCTCTGTGCCGCGCTTTGCGTGCTGCTGTTGTTCGGTGATCAGGCGTCGTTTTCCAACCTCGCGCAATTGCCTGCCAGCATGCTGGTGATTCCGGGCGGCGCAGGCAGTACCTACGGCCCGCTGTACATGTTCAGCCTGATCTTCACCGGCGTGATCGGTTCGATGTGCTGGCCGATGAGCTTCCAGCGTATCTACACCGCCAGCGGCGTGCGCTCGGTGAAGAAGGGCACGCTGGTCACCATTCTGCTGGTCGCAGGGTTCTACGGGATTCTGATGCTGTTCGCCGCCGCGATCAGTCAGGACCCGAACGTCGCTGCGCATCCACAGCATGGCTGGTTCCTGTCGCTGTTCGACATCGGCGGGCCGTGGCTGCTGGCGGTCGCCATCGTGATCGTGCTGGCGGCCAGCATCGGCCACGTGGACGGCTGCGTACAAGTCTGCGGCACGCAGTTCGCCAACGACCTGGCGACCTGGAATGCGCCGCGCACCGACCGGCAGAAGACCATCCTCGCCAAGGTGGGCATGGTGGTGTTCATCAGTGCTGCGTCGGTACTGGCCTACCTGACCTTCGACTATGCCCGGCTACAGTTGCTGGCGCAGATTTCCTATCAGGGCATCATCCAGTTGGCCGTGCCGTTGTTCTTCGGCATCTTCTCCCGCCGAGGCAATAAACAGGGCGCGATTGCCGGCATGCTTGTGGGCATCTTTGTGGCCATCGTGCTGACGACAATCTACCCGGACGACATCCCTCAGTTGGGTTCCCTGACCAGCGGGATCATCGGGCTGATCTTCAATGCAGTGATCTTTGTCGCGTGTGCATTCGCCATCAAACCCAGTGCTGCGGAAGTGAAGCGGGTCGATGATCTGTTCGCGATTGCTGCGCCAGCTCCCAGGGTCGGCAACGCCGTTCCCGCCATGTGATACAGGCGCGCGCCCCTTTCGGGCGCGCTCGTTCAGCGCAGTCCGACTGTTGAGAGGACCCGATGGCTTTAGCGATATTTGATCTGGATGACACCTTGATTCATGGCGACAGCGCCAGCCTCTGGAGCCGGGAAATGATGCGGCTGGGTTGGGTGGAAGACGAAGACTTTCTGAGCCTCGATCAGGAGCTGATGAACGCCTACAGTCAGGGCAAACTGGCCATGGAGGATTACATGGCGTTCAGCCTCACACCGATGGTCGGCCGTACTGTGGGGAACGTGGCCGAGGCCGTCGCGCATTTCATCAAGGCCGTCATCGATCCGCTCGTGTACCGCGAGGCCCGTCAGACCATCGCCAGGCACAAGGCGGCCGGTGATCGGTTGCTGGTGATTTCGGCGACAGGCGTTCATATCGTCTCGCCCGTTGCAGCGCACTTGGGCATAGACGAAGTGTTGGCCATTGATCTGGAAGTGCAGGACGGTCAGTTCACCGGCCTCACCGAGGGCATCCTGACCTACCGCGAAGGCAAGGTGCTGCGCCTGAGTGAGTGGCTCAGGGTGCAGGACGAAATGCTGGAAGGTGCGTTCTTCTACTCGGACTCCCGAAACGACCTGCCGCTGCTGAAGCTGGTCGACAACCCCATCACCGTGAACCCGGACCCGACCCTGCGGGCATATGCGCAGGAGCATGGCTGGCCGGTGCTCGATTGGGCGTGAGTGGTGTGTTGTCCATGCAACACTCTTCAATGAGTCATCTCTTATCAAACAACCTGTAACTTACTGAAGAAACGCGATTTTTGTAGGAGCGGACTTGTCCGCGAATACTGTATTTCAGACGATGAATATTCGTCGGATGTATTGGCCTTCGCGGACAAGTCCGCTTGTATGGTAGGACTTGAAGGGAGGAGGAGGGACTCAGTTCGCTTCTGACTGTTTGCGCAGTACAGACCTGTGGGAGATTTCACCCCTCCTCCTTTCACCCAAGCGCCGATAAAGAATGCTTATGGCTCGCGACCTACGATAGAAACAAGCCTGCGCCTCTGGGTGGTCCCTTCAAGTTCTCAAACCTTATCCCGGAGATTGCGCCATGGCAATGCTGGTTGCCCAGACTAAACCTGTCGTCGGAGTAGACGTCGCCAAAAATGAGCTGGTGATCTATCAGGACCAGTCCGACCGACTTGAAGCGATTCCCAACACCAAGGCGTCTATCAGCAAGTGGTTGCGTACCTTGGCTGGAACGGTGTCAATCGCTGTCGAAGCCACCAATACCTACCACGTACTGTTCGCCGACATGGCTTATGAGGCCGGCTGCACCATCTATATGATCGATGGTTACCAACTGAGCCATTACCGAAAAGGCGTCAATGTACGCGCCAAGACGGATGCGCTGGACGCTCGTTTGCTTGCCCGATATTTGAAGAAAGAGGCTGACGAGCTGCACCCTTGGGTACCGCCGTGCCCGCTTTATCGTCAGTTGCTGAGCCTGTTTCGTCGTCGTGCGGCGTTGGTCCAGGCGCGTACCGGACTGGTTCAGAGCTGGTCCAATGAGCCCCTGTTGAAAACAGCGTTCGCGGCGCAGATCAATTCGATGAAGCGCCTTGAAGCGCTGGTCGAGAAGAAGATCAAGGATGTCCTGCAGCGAGCCGAGTTGATGGGACAGGTCAGTCGTTGCATGAAAGTAGAAGGTATCGGCTTTCTGACGGCGGCCCGGCTGGTCACTACTTTTCAGCGAGGCGAATTCAGCAACGCCAACGCCTTCATCGCCTTTTTAGGCCTGGACCTCAGGGTGTCCAAATCCGGACAAAGTGACGGGCCGCGCCGCCTGACCAAGCGTGGCGATCCGGAAGCCCGTCGGCTGCTTCATAACGCGGCCATGTCTGGCAGCCGTACAGCCGCGTGGAAGCCGTTTTATGAAGAGCAGAGAAAGCGTGGCTTCAGCACCACTCAAGCCTTGGTCATGCTGGCAAGGAAGATGGCTCGAGTCGTATTCGCCCTGTTAAAAACCCAGAGCGAATATCAATCAAAGGCGGCTTGAGGGGTTTCCCAAAACCATAGAATCTCCCACTGAGTTTGCTGCGCGACAGCGCTACGTCGAAGACGTGGTGACGCCTCCCAATCAACTCTCAAGCCCCGCCCAGAACTTCTCTGCAAAATCCCCCAGCGGAATCATTGCCCTGAATATCCGGATTTCGGTCTGGATGTCTGCCAGGGCGATCGAACTGTGCGTCAGACGCCCCGACGCCAACTCCGGTGCCGCCAGGCTCTGCGGCAGCCAGGCAATACCTTTGGCCTGCAACGCCATCGACAGCAGCACGGCCGCCAAATGTGAGCTGAAAACAGTTTCCAGCGCTGGATGACCGGGGTTGTTCTGCAGGTACGAGGCGATGATTCGCCCCAGGCCCGACTCTGCCGTGTAGGACAGAAAAGGCACAGGCTCGCCGGGCTTCAGCTCGGGGGATTGCAAGGCGAGCAGGGCGTCGGAGCCGATCACCCTGCTGTCGAATTGTTTGCTGTCGAACCGGGGCAGCACGTTGGGATACTGATGGCAGATCAGGAACTGCACTTCACCGTTGAGCAGCAATTGCTCACACGCCGCCATGTTGTCGGAGTGAAGCCTGATGCCTTCAATCGGCGCGCCGTCTTCCACCTGTCTGATCCAGGCCGGGAAGAAGGTGAACGACAGCGAGTGCGTGGCGGCAAAATGCAGCGTTCGGGTGGCCTTGCCTGCGACTTCCTTCACTTCTGCGCGCATCTGGTAGAGCCTTCGCGTCAGTTCGCGGGCATTGTCCAGCATGCTCTGGCCCGCTTCGGTCAGCGTCGCGCCCTGGGTGGTGCGCTCGAACAACTCGACGCCCACCCAGCTTTCCAGCGCCCTGATCCGTCGGCTGAACGCAGGCTGGGTGACATGCCGCGCGTCGGCGGCACGTGAGAAATTTCCGCTCTCGGCGAGGGCGTTGAAGTCCTCCAGCCACACGAGTTCCATGGGTGATGCCTTGTACACATAGGGTGCTGCATTAATAGCATTGGCTCCGATTTCGCGTCCAGCCCTACAGTCTGTGCGTACCAACCCGGGGTTCCGGGGATAACAATCAGAGAGGACGCTCCCCCATGCGCATCGTCGAAATTCGTGAAAAAACGGTTTCCATCGCATCACCCATTGCCAATGCCTACATCGACTTTTCCAAGATGACGTGCTCGGTTGTCGCCGTCATCACTGACGTGATTCGTGATGGCAAACCGGTGATCGGTTATGGCTTCAACTCCAACGGTCGCTATGGGCAGGGTGCGTTGATGCGCGACCGCTTCCTGGCCCGCATCAGCGAAGCGGATCCCGAGACGCTGGTCGACAAGGAGCGCGACAATCTCGACCCTTTCGCCATCTGGAAAACCCTGATGACGAATGAAAAGCCGGGCGGGCACGGCGAGCGTTCCGTAGCCGTGGGCACCATCGACATGGCGGTCTGGGACGCCGTTGCCAAGATCGAAGGCAAGCCGCTGTATCGCCTGCTGGCTGACCGCTATCGCGATGGCGTGGCTGACGACAAGGTCTGGGTTTACGCGGCAGGCGGTTATTACTATCCGGGCAAGGACCAGACCAAACTCAAGGCCGAGATGCAGAGCTACCTGGATCGCGGCTATGACGTGGTCAAAATGAAGATCGGTGCCGTGCCGCTGGATGAGGACATTCGTCGCATCGAGGCGGTGCTGGAAGTGGTGGGCGACGGTCGTCGACTGGCCGTCGATGCCAACGGTCGCTTCGACATCAAGACGGCCATCGCGTACGCCGAAGCCATCAAGAAGTACAACCTGTTCTGGTACGAAGAAGTCGGTGACCCGCTGGATTACGCGCTGCAGGCCGAGCTCGCCAATCACTATGAGCTGCCGATGGCGACCGGCGAAAACCTCTTCTCTCATCAGGATGCCCGCAATCTGCTGCGCCACGGCGGTATGCGCCCTGATCGCGATTACGTGCAGTTCGACTGTGCGCTGTCGTATGGCCTGGTGGAGTACATGCGCACTCTGGACGTCATGAAGGAACTGGGCTGGTCATCGCGCCGGGTCGTTCCGCATGGCGGTCACCAGATGTCTCTGAACATCGCTGCGGGCCTGCATCTGGGCGGCAACGAGTCTTACCCGGATGTGTTCCAGCCGTTCGGCGGCTTCGCCGACGGGATTCGCGTCGAGAACGGATACGTCGGCCTGCCGGATATCCCGGGTGTCGGCTTCGAGGCCAAGTCCGAACTCTACAAAGTGATGCGGGAACTCGGCGAAGGCTGACCGGTTTTCATCATGACGCGGCCCTCCACGACAGGGCCGCGCTTGTCCTCATACAAAAACAACACTGAGGTACAGCCATGAACACAGCCACACGCTGGTACAAGCTTCTGTACGTCCAGGTTTTGATAGGCATCGTCATCGGCGGTCTTATCGGATACCTGATTCCCGACATCGGTGCCAGGCTCCAGCCACTGGCCGACGGGTTCATCAAACTCATCAAGATGCTGCTCGCGCCGATCATTTTCGGCACGGTCGTGGTCGGTATCGCCAAGATGGGCAGCATAAAGGAGGTGGGCCGCACGGGCGGCAAGGCGCTCCTGTATTTCGAGATCGTTTCGACACTGGCGCTGGTCATCGGTCTGGTCGTCGTCAACCTGATGAAGCCGGGCGAGGGCATGAACATTGACGTCAGCACCCTTAACGTCGATGCGATCAAGGGCTATGCCCAGGCCGCCGAGTCGCAGGGCGGTGCCGTCAGCTTCTTCATGAACATCATTCCGACCACCATCGTGGACGCCTTTGCCAAAGGCATCATGCTTCAGGTGATCTTCATTTCCGTGTTGATGGGCATTGCGCTCGTGCAACTGGGTGAGGCTGGAAAGCCGCTGGTCAACATCATCGACCTGTTGTTGCAGAGCCTGTTTCGCATCGTGGCCATGGTGATGCGTCTCGCGCCGATCGGGGCGGGCGCAGGCATGGCGTTCACGATTGGCAAGTACGGCATCGGTACACTGGTGTCGCTCGGTCACCTGATGCTGGCGCTGTACGTGACCACGCTGTTTTTCATTGTCGTGGTACTGGGCTCGATTGCCCGCTGGTCAGGCGTGCCGTTGCTTACGTTTCTGCGCTATTTCAAGGACGAGATTCTGGTCACGCTCGGGACATGCTCCACCGAAGCTGTGCTGCCCAGAATGATGATCAAACTCGAGAAGTTGGGCTGCAAGCGCTCGGTCGTCGGGATGGTGCTGCCGACCGGTTACACGTTCAATTCGGACGGCACCTGCATTTACCTCACCATGGCGGCGATCTTCGTGGCTCAGGCCACCAATACGCCGCTGACCCTGGCGGATCAACTGGTCGTGCTGGGCGTGCTGTTACTGACCTCGAAAGGATCGGCGGGTGTCGCCGGGGCAGGCTTCGTGACGCTGGCCGCGACGCTGTCGGTGATCCCGGAGATTCCGTTGGTCGGTCTGGTACTGCTGCTGGGCGTCGACCGCTTTCTGAACGAGGCGCGTGCAGTTACCAATCTGATCGGTAACGGCATCGGCACCATCGCGATAGCCAAGTGGGACGGGGCATTCGATCAGGCGGTTGCAGATCGCGAGATAGCGGCGATGAAAGATCCTCAAGCCGTTGCGCCCGAGTCATCGGTCAAAGCGGATACAGCGCACTGACCGAAGAGGTCCGGCCCCGAAAACGGGGCCGTTATGGCTGCCTTCCGTGTGCTCATAACAGGACCTTTTCACAGGTCCAGCCAGCAAATGTCGTTCATCCGCGTTCCAATCAAGCCTTTTAACCAATCACCGTGAAACTCTATTTCCGTTATTGGCAGGTCTGGACCCAGACGGCGCTGCAAAGGCTTGCCTCTGGGACCTATGAAACTGATCCGGAAAAAACCTGAACGATGATGACTGGACAGGACATACGGGGCTATCCAAAGGATATCGCTGAACGGTATCCCCATTTCGATGGGTTTTCCCACGCGGGCTGTCTGGGTCAACGTAAGTTGCTGCCTGGCTTCGTCAAAACTGAATGCGGTCACTGCCGGGCTCGACGTGCACCAACTCAATAGACCTGCCGCCAGTAACGCTGTGCCCATCAACGGTGTGAAAAACACAGGATCGGTAAGGGTTTGCGCATAAGTGAGCGGTATACCCTTGATCGCCTCCGCGAGGGTAATCACCAGCAGCGCAAGCGCATAGAAGGGAAGGATGATCAGCAACACGATGAGAAAGGCAAAGCCGCCCAGCGTAAGGCCGGGCGCGGTTTGTGGTTCATCGTCGTAGCGCCAGAACGGCGGATGCACAGGCCGGGTGCTGGCTGTCGTGGTTTGAGGGGATTCGATCACACGCACCGGATGTTTCTGTTTGCGCTTCATGCGTCAAGCTCTGGTGAAGGTGTGCAGAGGTTGTCCGCAATACAGGTGCGGTTCTATATAGCATGGCGCGCGGCGTTTCGCAGATGTTCCCTGATGGACATAGTTGCTCGGGATGCAGGTCTTTGTAGTCAACTGTTCGGATATTCTCGTCATGGATCACAAGGAGCGGTAATGGAACTGACAAAGGACGCTGCACGTTCGCTCAGAGACGGCGGAATAGATGCGATCGCTGCACTCGATGTGGCGCTAAGCAAGGTTCTGAAAGAGCTTGATCAGGCGCAGCATGCCGAGTTCAAAAACGCCATCGGTCGTGCTATCACGGCTGTCATCAATGAAACAATTACGCCCGCCATCAAGGCTTACCCGGTGCTTGAGCCTGATCAGGCGACGTGGGGCGAAGTCGTCGGACGGCAGGCGGCAAAGCGCGCAACGTTTGGCTGACTCATCACGCCTGTTTAAGAATCGCCGCGAGGAGACCCGGAAAGCGGGTTTCAAGCTCTTCGTTGCGCAGCGAGTTCATGTGCGTGGTCCCCACATTGCGCGTCTGCACCAAGCCGGAATCCCGCAGCACTCGGAAGTGGTGAGAGGCGCTGGACTTGGGTCTTTCGCCGCACAACTCTCCACACGTCGCCTCGGGTACGCCTGCCAGATGGCGGACGATTTCCATACGCACAGGGTCGCTCAACGCATACAAAACGCGGTCGAGGGTGAAGGCATCGGGTTCGGGATGTTTTAGGGTTCGCATGGACGGCATGATAACGAGGGGTTTCAATTGGCGCTATATTTCGAATACTATCGAACAATCGTATTTTGACGTACCGGGAGATATTCATGTCAGCGCTGTTCCAACCCTACACCCTGAAAGACGTGACCCTGCGCAACCGCATCGCCATTCCGCCCATGTGCCAATACAGTGCCGACGACGGCATGATCAACGACTGGCACCATGTTCACCTGGCCAGCATGGCGCGTGGCGGAGCAGGGTTGGTGGTGGTTGAAGCGACCGCCGTGGCACCCGAAGGTCGAATCACTCCGGGCTGCGCCGGTATCTGGAATGACCAGCAGGCGCAGGCATTCGTTCCCATCGTGAAGGCCATCAAGGCGGCCGGATCCGTTCCAGGTATTCAGATTGCCCACGCAGGCCGCAAGGCAAGCGCCAATCGTCCGTGGGAAGGCGACGACCACATTGCCGATTCCGACGCTCGCGGCTGGGAAACCATCGCGCCGTCCGCCATCGCGTTTGGTGCGAACCTGCCCAAAGTGCCGCGTGAAATGACCCTGGAGGACATCGCCCGCGTCAAGCAGGACTTCGTCAACGCCGCACGCCGCGCCCTTGAAGCCGGCTTTGAATGGATCGAACTGCACTTCGCCCACGGCTACCTGGGACAAAGCTTTTTCTCCGAACACTCCAACCAGCGCACAGATGCCTACGGCGGCAGCTTCGAAAACCGCAGCCGTTTCCTGCTGGAAACCCTGGCGGCCGTGCGTGAAGTCTGGCCGGAAAACCTGCCACTGACCGCCCGTTTCGGCGTCATTGAATACGACGGTCGCGACGAGCAGACCCTTACCGAGTCCATCGAACTGGCACGTCGTTTCAAGGCTGGCGGGCTTGACCTGTTGAGCGTCAGTGTCGGCTTCACCATTCCTGACACCAACATTCCGTGGGGTCCTGCGTTCATGGGACCGGTCGCCGAACGTGTGCGTCGCGAAGCAGGTATTCCAGTGACCTCGGCATGGGGTTTCGGCACACCGCAACTGGCGGAAGAGGCGGTCAAATCGGGTCAGCTCGATCTGGTTTCTGTTGGCCGCGCGCACCTTGCGGATCCGCATTGGGCCTATTTCGCTGCGAAGGAACTCGGTGCGGAGAACGCGTCGTGGACCTTGCCAGCGCCTTACGCGCATTGGCTTGAGCGGTATCGCTGAGAGGCAGTCTTACGCGATTAATCGAGTAGCTTGATTACTCCGTAAACAAAGAAGGGCACTTAAGGTGCCCTTTTTCTTGCCTGTGAGAATCACTGAAATTCCAATCTGCGGTACTGGCGATTTCTATCAGCGGTACTCTGTATGCAGCTCGTTCAATGCAGCAGCGGCCAAAAAGCCAGAGCGTGAGGCGTATCGATGATCGGTTTTGACGCGCTCATCAATTTTGGCTAGCAGGTGTTCCGGAAGTGTCGCGTTGAATCGCACTGACTTGCCAAAATAAGGCGTCACGTCGAACTCGACCACCGCCCAGATACCGTCTTCGTAGTCGGGATTAGCCATATGAATATCAATGGCTTGCGCATTGGGGAGTGGTGCGCCATCGGCCACCAGACCTTCAAAGTGCAGCGATAACGCCTCCTTCACACTTTCCAGTGCTTGCGATACCGAGCTGCCTGCCGAGAAGCAACCAGGCACGTCCGGAACAGTTACTCCAT
This sequence comes from Pseudomonas sp. AC016, assembly GCF_979253365.1. Taxonomy (NCBI): domain Bacteria; kingdom Pseudomonadati; phylum Pseudomonadota; class Gammaproteobacteria; order Pseudomonadales; family Pseudomonadaceae; genus Pseudomonas; species Pseudomonas sp. AC016. The sequence continues at coordinate 1,924,104 of NZ_CEEDCC010000001.1, read as the reverse complement.
AGTCTGAATCGGCGTCTTTATGCAGAACGACGGTGAATTTCATGAGTTGTCTACCTTTTCTCTTTGATCGCAAGGCTGTCAGCCTGACAGATCCTAAATGCCGTCACACTGAAGACGAGATGCAAGGGTGCCTCTTCTTTTCTGGCGGTCATTTCAATCCCGCTTGCTTCAATATGCTATTCATCGTTTTGATCGGTATATCGGAATCCGGGTGCTTGATCGTTACCCTTCCAGGCTTTGACGAGTGCTTGTATTGATGGTGACTACCTTTGGTCGCCACGAGATACCATCCATCATCCTCAATCGTTCTTATCATTTCCCTGCTTCGCATCACCCAAGCCTATCATTACTCCAAGTGTGTGCTATACACACTCGAGATGCATTGATACACATCATACACACTGGTGCGAGATTTTTTGCGATTAACGTCTGTAAGGGGAGCGGCGCGATGCCATAGAGGATTGCTCAGAAGGAGGGAGTTGTTCACACGGGAATGGCGGACCTGAAGTCCATTCTGATCCCCCGAGGCTATGGTCAAGAGGTCAGTCAAAGTTCGGGCTGGAAGCCACTCGAGCAGACACTGTCCGAATGGTCATCCAGCCCGAGTGCTCCGGTCAGAAGCGGACCGTCACACCTGCGTTCACCGAATGGAAGCGTGTGTCGGTGCCGAACTGGCCCTGATACGACAGTCCAAGGTCGGTCTGCTTGTTCAGTCGCACCTTCGCGCCCACTTCAGTCAAGGCGGTGTCGCGGGTTTGAGAAACGCCTTGCACTTCGAAGTTCGGACCACCGGCAAAGGACTGGACGTTTCGCGGATCCAGATCACCGTAGGCGCGTCTCCAGCCCAGCGAGCCGTAAAGCTCGGTGTTGAGGTTCGCCACGTTTGTATGGGTCGATGCGCGCATGCCCACGGTCGAGAACACGGTGTTCTGCTTGTCGCTGGACACATCCAGAGCGGCCGCTCCGCCTTTTTCACGCATGTCGTCCGCGTTGTAGCGCACGTAGGAAAGCCCGGCGAAAGGTTCCAGAGACACGCTGCCGACCGGTATGCGGTAGGCCGCTTCAGTACTGGCCTGCAGCGACTGGGCGTTGCGTTTGCCGGTCAGATGATCGCTGAACCCGGCAAACGCCACGTTCCGCTCGCTTTCCAGCTTGTGCCAGGTGTAGCCGATGTCTGCACTCAGGCGCAGGGCATCGATCTGGGCACCTGTGTAGAGACCGAGGTGGTAGTTGTCGCTGTGGCCTTCGGCATCAGTATTATCGGCGTCGAACTTCGAACGGCTATAGCCCGCATAGACACCGCCGCGCCAATCCGGATTGAAGCTGCCGTCTGCCCCGAACAGCACACCGCCGGTGCTTTGGCTCAAGCCGCCGGCACCGTTACGGCTGTCCAGTTGAGTCCAGTTGCCGAAGGGTTGCACCCAGGCGCCGTTTTCGGCGGCGGGTGTGGTCGGCATCAGGTTGAGTGCCATGGCTGGCATGCGCACGGTACCGTTGTCCAGAAGGCCCCGCAGACGAGTGCCCAATACGCCGGATACCACCTGGCTGTTGGCGATCAGAGCCGTCGAAGTGCTGCTCAGCGAGTCGCCGGACAGTTGATCGGCCGCATCACGCGCGCTGTCTGCATCCAGGATCAACAGGTTGTTGTACAGACGCAGGGACTCGCCGCTCTGCTGCAGTGCGCCGAGCGCGCCAGCGGTATTGAACTGATTGGAGGTCACCATGACCGTCTGGAAGATACCCGGCGCAGGAGCTGGTGTTGGCTCTGGCGTTGGTGTTGGCTCTGGAGTTGGCGTAGGTGTAGGCGTCGGCTCTGGAGTCGGAGTCGGTGTTGGCTCTGGAGTTGGTGTTGGTGTCGGTGTCGGTGTCGGTGTTGGTTCAGGTGTAGGCGTCGGTTCTGGCGTCGGGGTCGGCGTTGTATTTTTCTGCTCGATGGTGAGGTTCAGATCGTTGGCCGTGCGCTGCAATCCGACATTCAGGAATGCCGAATTGGTCGCTGCCTGTGCATAGGCTGTTCCTGGCGTGGCGCCGTCGACCAGCCCACCCTGGGCGGAAAGCAGGGTGTAGGTCCTGCCGCTCTGATAACTCTGCGCCGGGTCCAGCGCGGTGACGTTGACCTGAGTTCCACGCAGGGTTGCTGTGCCGCTTACGTTGATCCGGTCTGACGCGCCGTTGCCAGCAATGTCTGCGGCATAACGCGAGCCTGCCGCCATGTCCAGGTCGCCTTGGATGGCCAGCGCACCGATGGCGTTTTCACCTGGAGACAACGTGCCGCCTGACGCGACCTGAGTGCTGCCGACCTGACCGACACCGGCCAGAACGCCGCCGTCCAGCACCTGGGCACTGTTGGTGTAGACCCCGAACTCATTGCGCCCCGCGGTGCCATTGACCACCAGAGTACCGTTGCCGACGTTGAACCGTGAAAGGCTCTGGGTAGTGGCCGTATTGCCGCGCTGATTGACCTGGTCCACGTTGCCCGACAGCACGAGACGTCCGCCGCGAACGACGACGCTGCCGGCCAATCCGGAGGTATCACCGCTCAAGGTGGTGTTTCCGTTGAACGCATACACCCGGCCCGTTCCGCTCAAGGTGTTGGCGAACTGGAGATCGGCGTCCGTATGGTTGAACGCCAGGTATCCGTTACCGGTACCAAAGCGAATGCCGGTTGCCGGATCGACTCGACCGGCGGCCTGTGCCGCTCCAGCCGTCGTGGAATCGACATCGGTACGGTTGGGGTCCACTGCGACCGAACCGCCCACAGCGAGCGTGCCCCGTGTTGCCGTATTGAGATCGTTTATGGTGGTGAGGAGTATGCCGTTGGTGGCGCTCAGTTCGGCACCGTCGGACAGTGTCAGGTAAGTGCGGGTGGTGTTGCTGCCGAGTGTGAGGTCTTGTGCGGAGAGGCGCGTGCCCTGGCCGGAAATGCTCACTTGATTGCTGGTGCTGCTGATGGCAGACCCCAGCGTCATTGAGTTGGTCGCCAGTACTGCGCCATTCTCGAGCGTCAGATCGCCTCTGTTGCTGAAGGTCCCGCTATTGTCCCAGCGCGTGCCTGCGCCAGACAATCTGACAGTGGAGTCGATGTCCACTGCCTCGCTGTTGATTTTGCCGCCATCGTTGGCCGTGATGCTCGACTTGTAAACAAAAACGCCGCCTGCGGTGATGTTCGCTGCATCGACCAGCGAGTTCTGTCCACTCACCAGCAGGTCCGCTTGCGAAAATCTGTTGGAATTGGCCCCGAAAACGTCACCCAGATCCAGATCCCGCACCGACACCTGGCCCCCGTTGCGGACGGTCAGATCACCCTGACCGGCACCACCGATAACGATCGTGTTACCCAGCACGAATGAGGTACGCGGCACGATCCAGCGCGAACCCGCCCCTTCGACCACAACGCTGGCCTTGGCCATGTTGACGCCCGTACTGCTGGCCCGACCAATCATCTCGCCGCCTTCACTGGTCACGGTTGCGCCATTGTTGATCGTGAGACTGGCCGTGTTGCCATCCGTTGCCCGGACTCTGATCTCGCCATCGATCACGCGGTCGCTGTTGAATGTTTCCTGAGCATCGTTAAGAACAAAGTCCGCTGCCTGAGTCTCTGGGAGCAGTGCAAGGGTAATCGCAAAAGCAAGGGGGGATATTCTGAATAAGGGGTTCATAACGACTCCAGATACTCCATAAAAGCCACGACCGTGGCTGCCAGCCTTGAAGGCATTAGCGGTTCCGTTAGGCAGATTGCCAACGGCGGAAGTATCGAGAGGCGAAGTTGTAATGGATATAGCACACATGAACTAGTGGCTACGCGCCATAGTGCGCATAGTACATCTGTACTATTGAAGGTATCAAAAACGCTGGTTAGAGTTTTTGCCGAAGTTATAAGCCCCTTGTTATTGAATAACGGACCGCCGACCAAAACAGAGGTGAGTCCGCCAGCGGAGTGTGTGGATGAAAAGTGCAGCGTTGTTTCCGTTGATTCTGGCCTTGTCGGGATGCGCGGGTCTTGATCAGGCCATGTCCGTCACCAACGGCGTATTCGACCAGACCGGTGACGTGCTGAGCGGCGATTTCAGAGGGTTGATCGAAGCCAAACAGGCGACGTTGACGCAGATCTGGAGCGATTGGGAAACAAACGAAGTCACCGCGAAGGAAAAGTGGGACGCCCAGACACTCATCATTCCAGGTGTTGTGCAGCGTATTACCAAGACAGGCAGCGCCATTGGCCAAAACCAGATCGCCGTCATCTTTACGGATCCGACCAATCCCAAATGTCAGGGGCAGGGTTTGACCCGTGATGACCTGTTGGTCAACAAGAAAAAGATCAGCAGTTTCAAAAAGGGTGACAAGGTTTTGATGAAGGGCGTGCTGGGAACTACCGAGTCGAAGTGGACGGATAATACGTCGTGCTGGCTGTCTTTTGACAAGGCTGAGTTTACGTTGCAGAAATAATGGGTGCTGTTGCGGTTGTCACTGGCTATATATTTAAAAAATCCGAAGAGCTATTGAGAGTCAGAGAGGCCTGAGTATTTTCCAATAACAATGCACAATGGATGATCGCTGCGCTACAGGCAGAGCGTCAGTGATTTTTCAGGTGTGGTGAGAGGGTAAACCAGAGCCGGATCAGTCAACGTTCCCTGACGCTCGGTAAGCTTCAGTGGAAAGGTGATATGGAGCGGGTAGAGAGAATCGAACCTGATATATAAATCAATAAGTTAGGTTATATTTTGGTGTGTGCTGTACATGCAGCCATACAAAATACCGGAAGCCGACGAACGGTCGCTATTTTTGCGTTGCTGATCGCTCTGCGAGTGCTGCGATTGCCTCAAGCGCTTCACGACGCTGTTCGTGCCCTAGCGAGTTAAAAAGCGCTAGTAGGCGGGCTTCCTCGTCGTCAGCGTAGAAAAAAGCGAGCGGCAAGCCAAGTGCATCCGCGATCTGTTTAGCGGCAGTCGGACTCGGGGTGTGCACGCCGCGTTCGTACTGATTCATCCGTGCGCTAGCGCTGGCGGGCTCAAAACCAGCTTCCTGCCCCAAGCGCTCTTGAGACCAGCCTGCTGCTTTCCTTGCCTCCTTCAGCCGATTGCTAAATACGCTGCCCATTCTCTCACTCGCAAAAGCTAAGAGAATCTTAGATTTTTCTTGACGGGATACTAAGTAATCCTTAGTGTCGCAAAAAATGTGGATCGTAGTCTGCGGGGGAGAGCAGTGATGCTAAAGCTGAAAAAAGAAACCGTGATAGTGAAAGATTCGATTTATGACACCGTTGAGGATGCGGGTTCTATATATCGTCGTGTTCGGGTTCAGAACGAAGGCGGAAAAACCGCATTCTTCAAAGAATTGATTGTTCCAAGATACGTGGGCAAGAGCGGGGCAATGAAGGAGGGTGTCCCAAGAACTTGGTATATAAAAAATATCACCAAGAAGAAATCAGTTGTGATTGCTCACCAGAAACCGAACGGTGAGGTAGATTTTGATCTCGATGAAGTAAAAGTAATATCTAGATCATTTGTCTTGGTTGGAGTGTATGTTGGTGTTGCAGCCCTTCCAGCGTCAATAATAATTGCAACAGCAACTTTTGGCTTTGGTCTTCTCTTGTTTCCAGTATTTTTGTATATGGCTTATCGAAATATTTTTAAAATTGCACCCGCACTTAGCCGAGCTACTTTGGAAAAAGAGCTTAGGGGGTTTGGAGTCAACTTATAGCTTTCGAAGCCCCTTAGGGGCGGCCAGAGTCAAACGAAATGGCGGGGGGCCCCAAGAAGTGGGGTTCCGCCCCGCAGGGCGCACGCAGGGCGTATTTCGCTTGATGCTGGCGGGGGAAGTTAAGCCTTGGGAGAGGGGTGAGGGGTTGCTCTTCCCCCTCACCCCCGAGCCCATCGGCGGCAAGATGGGGGGGACGGGGGCGCAGCCCATGGTGCTCCGCCTTACTGTTCGCATACTTCGTATAGTTCACAGTAGTTTACTTGGCCAAGTTTCAACCCGGCCTGCCCCGTGGCAGCGCACACGATGTTGATTTCCAGTTCCTTGACAAACTCATCAATTATTGCGGGCGATGCATACTCGCCAGGAATATCCTTGTTTGAACGAACTTGTAATCTTGCATATGCACATCTCAAACAACGAGTCTTATTTGCCTGGCAGTGTTGGAGCAAGTGCATGCTCTGTAGCGTGTCTTTCCGCTTGCTGATCTGAATTTTTTCCATGATCTAACTCCTCTGGTTTTATTTTTGTTTTTATTGCAAAGCCAAATCTATACTTATCTCCACTTCCGTCCTCCCCGACACTCAGCTTGTCAATTTTCTTGATGTGCCTCTCGGTCTTCTTAGCCAATTGAACTTCTAATTTGATGTCCTCAATTAATTTTTCGACCTTCAATTTTAGTTCTGAAAATTCGTACTGTAGCGTTTTTCCGGGGGAGTAAAAATTCTGTCCGGTGTACATGCTTACGGCGAATGAAAACATATCTTTTACCGCGCTTTCTATTTTTTTGATCGTTTCCTTTGCCAATTTTGCATAGTCACCAGATAGTTTCTGTCTATACAGAATGTCTTTCTTGATAGCTCCAGCCATATCATTGTGAAATTTTGCCAAGAGTTCATCATGAACTTTATTGCCGGTTGAAATATTCGGTGCGACAATAGATCTGGGCGACGTCTTCGGAATATTTATTAGTGGTTCGGCAATCAGCTTGTTCTGGTTAACAAGGTTGCGAGCAGCGCTAGCAGCGGGAGGGCTAAAATTATTAATAACATCCCGAATCTCACTAAGTTCTTTGTGAGTTTTTTGTAGTTCTGCTGATGATTTTGCAAATCTATCTTCTGCTCGTTCAGCGACACCTGCAGGGATACGATGCCTGCTCTCAACTTCCGTTGATCTGAAAGTAAGCGTTTCACTGTAGCGGGATTCAGTGCCAGCTCTTTCAGCTTCAAATTTTGCATCTCGCTTTGAATGCCTTTTTGCAATTTCTGAGAAAGGTTGCTCACTGTATAATTCTCCTTCAAGCTTTGCGGCTTTACTCATTCCTTCGAATTTAAAGGAAAAATAGTTATGGCCTTTTCTTGTTATTTCCGCACCCTGCTTCTGCAAAAAAATAAGCATATCTTCTCGGGAACTTACGGCCCCAGCATCTATTAAATTATCTATAGCAGCGACGACCTGTTTCTTTATATTTCTCTGGGGGTCAAACTGAGGTAATTCAACCGATCGCCGTATTTTTGTATCCCGTGGGTTTTGCAATCCATATTTATTGCATACTTGGTCGACAAAGCTGTCATTCTGCAAAATGAACTCGTTATTATTCCCAGCGCCGTGCTTGCCATTATAGTTCGGTGGAAAGGGGTTGAAATATTTTCCAGATTCGAGATGAATCCGAGGGATCATATAATGAATCTCAAGCCGCCCGGTGTGCTCATGCTGTACTAGTAAAATGTTTCGACAGTCTTTTTTACGCCAGCGAACGCGAAATCCTTGAAGTCTTCAATGATTTTGCCTTTCATGCCCCGTGTGGAATTAATTAATGCCGTTTCTTCTTCGGAAAAACTCAGCACTCCACTTGTGTATTTGTGTTTGAAGTCCAGTGATTCGCAGAGCACGCGCATTGCAGAGGGGTTGCCTTCGAGTAAAGTGGCTGCTGGAGTTCTCTGTCTCCACTCTTGTGTTTCTTTGTCGAAATAATTTTCGGAGAGAAAATAATTAATACCAGTCCCAGCGCCGACAGTGCTATGTTTCGATAAACCATGGATCATGATGCTGTGGCCTTTTTAACTCTTTGTGTGCGATTGCTTTTCCTTATTTCGTCCGAAAATATTACGACCTCGTTTATATCTCGCGCGATAAAGTTAAGCTGATAAATTATTAGGTCTGCATCCGCTTTTTCTCTGTACGTATTTGCATGATGCGCAAGCATATTGATATTTGAGTTTATCCGTCCAAGCCAGCTATTGAGGTCGCGCATCTGCGCCGGCATTCCTGGAGATATGTCGATCTGCGTAGATGTGATCATCTCATTGATTAGTTGCGAGACACTCATCTCGCATTTGCGCGCATTCTCTTTTAGCCGCTCTCGCTGTGAGAGCGGTACCTGTGCGTTAATTTGCACCCATTTTACCTCATGTTCCATGCGGCCCTCCGGGCTCTTATTTTTGTGATCGTCAGGGGTGTGGGGAAACCCCACTGGGTCTCTAGGGCTAGCCCTAGACAAGGCCGGAAAATGTCGAAGACTATTTTTCGAGGAGCCTTGTTCGCCCTAATCATCTAAGAGTATTATTAATTTATAGCTGGCAGCGATGCAAGTTACGCAACTAATAAAATTGTATATAAATAGGGAATGACACAGTGGGAGACATATATTTCGGCAATGTTGCGATATTTTATGAAGGTGAAGACGTTATGACTCCAGGGGCAACCTACCGTCAATCTGAGGAGGACATTGATGCGAAGAATAATTTTAAAATGCTAAAGCAGCACTTGGCCAAATACCTTTCATCCACAAGCACTGCTCCGCTCGGCTGTGTGTCTGAGGGAAAAGACGCAGTAGGTGGGTCGCAGAGACAGGTCTCTTTAGATGATTTTTTTGAGTGATACTGAATCTTTGGAATAGATGACTTGGTGGGACACACTAAGCCGGGCGAAAGATAAGGCACCGGCTGCGAGAAGGAAGCGCTTAAGACCTGCGGCGTTGAGAATGGGGAGAAAGGCAGTCTCAACCTTAGTGTGTACGGCTTTCACCGCTCCTAGGTAGCTAGCGCCTCATCGACCCATGAGGTGATGAAGAATTCGCTAAGTAGGTATGAAACGCAGCCTTCTGAGGGGCCGCGTGGAGGTATATTGACTAACCTTTCAGCCTGCAGGCTAGCACAGAAAAACATCCGAAAAAAGCCTCGACAGCTCCGATCAGTACACCTGCCGAAGCTCTTTTCGCTCCAGAGCGTTTAAAAGATCGACTTCTGTCCAGTTAATGAACCAATATTTAGAAGCATAATGCGTAAAAAAATCGCTTAACTCTTGTTGAGTCGGCTTGCTGATCTTCATCGCAACGCATAGCCTATTTACATATTTGGATTTTCTTTTTCGGCCTATATATGGACATGTCAGGCTGTCTAGCAACAGACAAGCTTGCTCTGTATTAGAAAGGATTTTTGACATGTCTTGAAGCTTTGCATCTAATTTTTTGAGAGTGCTTTCTTTAATTGTTGAGTATTGAACATGATCTTTGATATAAAAAAGACAAGAAACGATGTTAAAATACGAGCTATCGCCACCGAACACTTTCTCTACTATATGCGAAGGGAGCAGATAAGCAGCGCCAAAATCGCTCAAAGACAAAATGACATTTAGAACTTCAAGCGATATGAAATTATCAATATCAGCTCTTTTGTGGAAGGTGTCGCTATCGAGCAGGGACAGAGACAGGTCGAATGCGCGCTGTTTTATTGTATGCTTGTAATGACCTAAATGTTGGTCGGCAAACCGACAGAGCAGTATCAATGATGCGCAAAACTTATACGAAGAGCTAACAGAGGGTGCCACCGAATAGAAAAAGTGCATGACCTCCAAAAATACGATACAAGCATCCTTGTAATCGTTAATTTCGGCTTCGGGATTAAGTTCTTTGGGGATGTTAATTAGCAGCTTTGTTCTTTCAAACAGCGCAGATATGATATATGAAGACACCTCATCATAATCCATACCTTCAGCAGAACAAGTTGCTTTGATAGCATCAACAAAGCTACGCACAAGCCTATCAACTTTGAATATCTTCTTTGGCTTTAGCGAAGCCCCTTCTTCAACTTCCTCTAAAAACCTTTCCGTGAATTCGTTTACGTAAAGATTTACCTCTCTAATCACTTTAGATTTTGGTGTGAAAAAAGGGCGCTGATATATTTGACTTTTGGCTGAGTTGACGTGCAGCTTGTACCCCAAAAGCGTATCCGCATAAATCTCGTAAATTTTATTTGCCATTTCGATGGATCTGGCAAATATGAAAACATCGTCAACGTAGCGTTTGATAGAATAGTCAATGTTAAAAATCCAATTGAACTTTTCAGATGCCAGCTTAGCTTCTACTCTACAGTCAACGTTCTGGAATATTATCTCTGAAAAGATCCGACTTACTTCTGGGCCTATCACAATCCCATTTGTTTCGTTGTGATTCGCCATCCGTATAACGTCGTCAAAATTATTACCGAATATAGATGCGGCGTACCTTCCGTCCTTTACAAAGCTTTTGTCTTTAGTAGCCCACGCAATCGAATGCGTATAAATACTATCAAAGCACTTTGAAACGTCCAGAGTTTTTAGAACGCTAAAGTCTTTTTCAAGATCGAGAAAGGCTTTTGAGTTAAACATTTTATAAAGTCTAGTGTAACCCTTGTACGCGTAGAAGGATGAACTGTGTTTTAGCGTTGTTTCAGAGGCGGTGTCGTCAACGGTACCTCTCTTGTATTGCCCTATGTTCTCCCATGAACTCTTGTAGTAAAATACACTCGCGGTTTTGAATGGAGTTCGTATCGAGTATTTACCTAATGTACAGTAATGACAAATGAGATGCTCGTAGCGCTCATAGAATAGTTTAATTTGCCATTGTGAGAGTGGATGCAAAACCGAGAGGCATCTGAAGTCAGTTGCACTTTTCCTTATTTTATATTGGTAAGGCACAGTGCTCCATTTTCCGCCCTTACTTGTTATAAATAAGCTTTCGATTGTCTTGGCGAAGCCTGTGCTCGAAGCTTGTTTCTTTGCAATATTGTAGAAGCCGTCATTCGAAAATATTATCGGGGTTTCATAAGGAGCTGTTTCAGTTACGAGAACTCGACAATAGTCACCCTTTATAATTCGCTCAGATTTTTTATCATCAAGCATACTCCCAACACTCCCTGATCGCTTTGAACTGTGAACGGTTGAAGTGGAAATAATTACGTTCACTGAATCCGCGCTTAAAGCTGAAAGTCAATAGTCTGCGGCGTTGCGCGACAGAAGTGATCGAGAAAAAACGATCAAATACTTTACCGTAACTGCTCATTGTCGCCAGGTATAGGTACTCATCCAATATAGCTAGGGCTGTTGATTTTGCTTCATCTATCCTGTGATAGTTATGATAAATTCCAGCCAATCTATACCCGCCTCTATTAATATCTAGTACGCTAAAGTTAGAAGTCAAAAACTTTACGCGCATTTCTAAAAGCTCAAAATTCCTGTTTTTACAGTAGTCTAGATAAGCTTTAGTGAGACGCGTTTTGATCTTTTTTATCTTAGAGTCCGCTATATCCAATACTACTTCTCGGCTGCCGTTTTTCTCCGGTGGTTCGTAAACCGAAAAACTATAGCCTAAGTATTCGAAAGAGAAGAGCAGCGGCATTTCCGGATGCTGACTTTTTTTGTATCCAGAAGAATCGGGTGCAGAACAAAGCTCCTGTTTTTTCGTATTTAAATGGAGTCCAGGCGGTAGCAGCTTGCTCACTTTAGCGAGAAACTGTTTTGAGTGCTCCTCCCCGCCAGTTATCACAATAATGTCATCGACATATCGACTATAAAAATATACACCTGCCATCGTTTTTATTGAAGAATCAAAAGAACTCATTACTACTTCAGATAACGTCGCACTTAAGGCCATACCTCTTGGGATCCCTAACCCTCCAGCCAAGGTATGATGCTCAATAATGTCTTTAATGTGTTTTTTGGTCTGAGGACTTAAACCCTTAATTCCGTACACAGCACTCAGGACATTGGACGCCGTGAATGACTCGTAAAAGCTCTTGATATCTAATCTATATATTTTAAATTGAGCACTTTCTGCGATCAGAGCGCGAAGATTAGCGATTATAGTGTCTCTTGACGGCGAGTATAACGACTTAGCCATTCGTAAATTTTTATCTATCTTTCGTAACACCAGCTCGTGACTGAAGGCGGGAACTCTGTAGACATTCTTCCCGCGAAGAATTGAGCTCTCAAGAAAAGAGTATGATTCGTACCCAACATCAGAGCGAGCGACAGCAGCTTCAACCTCTGCGGTCTTTGATAACGGGTTTCTCAGCCACGGCCTAAGGTAGAAATCATTCTTTCGCAGAACCTTTGAAACCGAAATAAAATTAAACGACTGGTCGTACATATGTCATCCCTTACAAAAAGAATGAAGCACCCAAGCACCCAAGCACCCAAGCATTCCAGACACTGGGCCCTATTACCACCGTTGGATGGGGAACAACGCGGATGAGTCGTCAACCCCATATCTCGGGCATGTCCTCTCCTGCGCGTACTTTTCTTTGCTAGGACGAGATCGGCTTTGGAGATGACCCCGTCGACTCTTGTATTCTGACGTCAAATACAGTGTGTTCGCCGCCGATAGATCACTCTTCACGGGTATCAAAGAAATTGGGGCATCGCTGCCTGCGGTACACACGGTTGATCGTAACATGACAATTCGCTCCTTGAATCGCTGAGATAGCGCCGAGCATAGCGCTTCCGGCACTTAGGAGCTACGGACGTTATGGAGGCCTAGGGAGTCGATCTCTCAGCCTCGTCGCCTGTTTGACCTATCTTGATCTGGCAAGGGCACGCATGACGAAAATATTGGCCATCGAGACTCAAAAATTTGAACAATCGGCATGGGGTGCGGCTCATCCTAGGCTGCCGCTAGGCTTCTCTTCTGCCGCTGTCTTATAACGCGTCACCCGCCGCTCCTCCAGTGCCGCCAATGCACGTATCATCTGTGGGTGCAGGTGTATTGAGCCTTTATGCGAAGAAAGGCTCCTGGCGGCACTGTACGCCCTCCTGACCGCTTCTTTCTCACGCTCACTAGCCGCTTGAGCACAGAATCTCTTCCAGATTCGAATCTTCGTGAGCGGTCTCGCGTGTCGTTTCTTTCTTTTTGCTTTTCTTGAATAATTAATAACAATTGTGACCTGTTCTGTCTCCTTACGTCTCAATTTTTCCGCTTGCTCCTGGCTGATGTCTTCGCACAAACCTGCGATCTGCACAGACTGCTCATCCAACTCATGCTTTATTGATTTTGCGGTGAGGATTACTTCGCCATATTTGTTATTTCCCTCTTCTTTTTCAAAGTTAAGCTTATCCGAATCATTCTCAAAAAAATGCACGCGGGCCGTTAATTGGCTCTCGTTCCTATCGTCTAAATCCATAGGGGGGTGGATTTGCTTGGCCAGTTGCTTTATATGTGTCGGCGCATCGGGATCTTTAGCCACCCGTTTAAGTGCTCTCTGTTTTCCTGTGGCGCACTTGATACCAAAAAATGAATATTGTCTCGCGCCCATGGCACGGATGGCGCATTTGTACCTAGTGGCAGTGTCATCGTCTTCACCCGCTAATGCTTTCAGTACGTATCCGAATATATAAGATGAAGGGGTGGCGGTATCATCACCTGTCTTTTCAATAATGCGGACAATATCGCGCTTGTTATTCGCAAAGTAGTCTTTACGATCTATGTACAGTCGTTCAATTGAATCTTCAATAGCTTCCAAAATCTCTAATTCTTTATTGAAGAAAATTGCTATGTGCCAATGCGGGCATCCATCTTCATGAACCTCGACCACCCGGAATCCGAAATAATCCCCGCTTCTTCTATCGACACCAATGTTATCTAGAGCGTCCAATATCGAACGCCAATCCTTTTGCAGAGATCGGTTAGCCTCCCTGGCACTCGCCCCCGAATACTTATCCCTTCCAATCTTCGGGTTTGGATGAAATTCTGGGGACGCTGTTAGCGTGATAAAAGCGCAGCCAAATTGGTTCTGCTCCGCGATCCTCTCAAGAGCTTTTATGTCCAGAAATAACTCGTTAAGTCTGTTTTTTCTTGCCCCGTTGGCCACATCTAGCAAGTTGAAGACAAATGCGTCAGAACCATTGCTGCGGATTATTTTGTTACAGCCCATCAAGAACTTATCTGTTTTCTTTTTGCGTTCTTTATGCATTTCTATTGTTCTGTCGGTGCAGCACACTTGAGTGGCATTCTTTCCGCCGAGCTCTTTTTTTAGATGTGCTAGATGTTCTCTTTTTTCATCAGCTAGTTTGATGATTTGCCTGCGCCACCATTTTTTATCACTGATTCTGAGGGCCAGTGAGTCGATAGTTGAATTTTTGGGTTTTTTTAACTTTATATTAAACGGTAGGTCGTCAATGATAAGTTTCTTTTGATTTTCGTTTGCAGATAGCAGTGAAAATCTATATGCGGCAGCGATTTTATGCGCGAGACGGACAAGCTCATCATTTGAAAAATAGATTATTTCTTCGATGGTGGGGAGTGTTTCAGAGGGCTGTATGTCGACCTTTTCATACATCTCGTTCCCGTGTTCGTCGAATCCACGGAAAAGAATTTTGCTATATTGGGTTTCTAACAACTGCTTTGGGAGAATTCGGTTGGGAGTGGTAGTGTACATCTTATTGTTCTTATTTTTATAGGCCGCTCTAGGCGGCTTTTGTGCTTCTAATCCGCTCCGGGCGGTGAACTATGTCATCTTTCTTATGCTACCTATCCGACGGATGACTCTACAATTTCAGTCGATATCCAGGGTCGATAGGCCAAGGTTCACAAGGCTTCTCCTTGCAGTTCAGCGATCTGTTCTAAAAGATTAGCTTTAGCTTCTTTCAGAAGTTTTAACTGGTCTCTTTCACGAGTGATCCGCTTTTGCTCTACCCATACGTCTTCTTCAATCCGCTTGATCAACTCGCGGCTAGCAATCATGAAGTTTTCACTGTCGTCCTTGTTCGTCAAGCTTTCACTAAGATCTGATAGCAGATCACGCTCTGACACCCATTCATCAATAAGGCTTTGAGTAATGACGTTTCTCTTGGGTTTTCCCAGTTCGCAGATATTAATCAACATTGGCTCGCGCTCCTGTTGTTGAAGTAAGTTTCGACATCGCTTTTTCTCCAACGGCTTGATTTTCCAAATTTCAATGGCGCGGGAAAACCTTGGCTTTTGATTGATCGGTAAATTGTTGCTCGTGAGAGCTTTAGCTCTTTGATGAGGTCTTCAAGTGTCATCAGCATTATTCGTCTCCTACGACGTGTTGTTGTTGCTGTATGTAGATTTAAAGACCGAGGAACTTACGTCAAGCAGTATTTTTTGTTGTACGACACTGCCCGGAGTATTCAACAAAAGACACCGCTACGACCGTTTGTAAGCGCCTGAAAATACGGGGGATACCGGTGTCATCCAACTTTTTCGCGTGATAAGAAAATTTTCAGATTTTTACTAGCAGGTGGAGAAATCTACGGGCGGATTTGGCGTTTATTTTGGTTGTCCGAAATAGCCCCGAGCTTTCGTCGGAGCAGTTATTATGACGTTGTCTGACACTGCCCCGGATTTTTGGAAAGGGCAGTAGGTTATACGTATAGCTTTGTGCTGATGGCCGCTTCGCACATATTGACGAGTCCCCTTTTGAGCCTTTCGAGTGCCGAGAAATTCAGCTTTTATTCGAGTAAGTTACTCGCGTCATAAATCTCAAACTCAAAAATATCAAGTTGTCCCTTTGCGTTTCTGAAGTACCCGAATTCGATACGAACGTTGTCTTCCTGCGAGTTTCCCTCCACATCTGACTCCTCGTGGAACATGTAAATTTTTGCTACTGCCAGGGTGTGCCCGGATTCTGCGCGATTCATTTGGCTGAGTTCAATATTCATTCGTGTTATTTTCCAGTCCGGTCTATTTGTTTTTTGATACTGCTGTTCTTTTCTTAAAGTCGGATTTTTGATTCTGCGTCAAACCTTCTTTTAATGCATCTAGGTAATCGCAGTACCATTGCATCATTATTTCCCTATTTTTGAGATGGGATGCTTTGTCATAAACCGCTCTAAGCCCCGGCTTCTTATGTGCGAGCTGCATCTCCACCCAAGGTTCAGGCCAGCCATGTTCGGAGAGCAAAGTCGTTGCTGTGTGACGTGATCCGTGCCCCGTCATACGGTCTTTATATCCAGCACTTGCAAAACATTTGTTAACAGTATTTTCCGACATCACTAAGCCTTTCGATCCTTCCGAAGGAAATAAGTATCTAGATTTGCCAGTAATGTTTTTCAGGTTGTTTAAAATTGATATCACTTGACTGCTCAGCGGGACTACATGATCACGACCCATTTTCATTTTGCTGTTAGGAACGCTCCAGATTTTTTTATCAATATCAAATTCTATCCACTCGGCGTTTCTGACCATGCCTGGCCTGGATGCTGTATAGATAGTTAGCCACGCAGCACTTTTAACAAGTGTGCGGCTGTGTGAAGCCTCAAGAGCTTTCAAGAAATCTGGTAGTTGATGTTCGAGTAGGTGAGGGTATTGTTTTTCTTGTGGCTGTACTGATGCGATGTCCAATAAATTGCTTGCTGGATTATTTTCACATCTGCCACTTGCTATCGCGAATCCAAAAATCTGATTCAGCCAGCTCCGGACTTTTTTTGCAGTGTTATGCGCCTCTCTAAGCTCAATTGAATTCTGTAATTCGGCACAATGCTTGCGAGTGACTTTCGAGATGGATAATTTACCCAGTGCTGGCAGCATGTCGTTGTCCAGCGCATATCGCATGGACTTGAGCGTTTTTTCTGCTCTGCCGTCGGCTGATTTTTTGGTGTACCAAGCCTCTGCAACGCTCTCAAAACTGTTGCTTGTCGCTTCGCTCAATTCGTATTTTTTTTGCGCCTTATGCGCGACAGGATCCGTTCCCGCTGCAAGCAGCTTGAGAGCCTGCTGAGCCTTTTCACGGGCTTGTTCGATGTTCACGTCCCGATAGCTGCCCAAGCCGTGCCAGCCCCATTTTCCATCAGATTTTTTATATCTCAGCTCCCAGCGTTTGCGCCCGGTTGGGCTCACAACGATGTGAAGCCGCTCCGCGCCACCGTAGTTCTCGCGATACTCCTTGACCTCGGGTTCAAGTGCATCGATGACAGTTCGAGAAAGGGGTCGTCTTTTTATCTCTGATCGTTTCATGTTTGTGTATGGCCTGGTTCGAAGTTTTCGAAACCGTACACGAGCCTGTACAGAAAAAGTAGGGCCGTGCAGAGACCACCGGAAACCATGAGAGATTCACGGAGCGCTAAGTTATTGATCTATAAGGGGAGATGAGATGTGGGGAGATGGGTGGAGATGTGATGTGGAGCGGGTAGAGGGAATCGAACCCTCAACTAAAGCTTGGGAAGCTTTCGTTTTGCCACTAAACTATACCCGCTCGAAGCGGCTGACTTTGTACCAGATGCAGTCGTGCATTTGAAGCGTTAATTCCTCAAAACCTGCATTTATCCGGACCTTCACTCTGGAAGCCGTCCGCCGAGTGCCGCTGTCCGTGCGCTGGCGGAGGATTCCCTGGCTCTTTCGAGCGCTGCTCTCAGAAGGCGAGGGCATGGTGGCTCTGGACCAACTGATACGCGTGACGGGACGACTCTGCCACGGCAGGTTCCGGTTGCAGGAAACTCAGCAGCGCCCGCTTCGAATCGCGGCAGGCGGCCTTGTGTTCCATGTCCAGAAAGTGCCCTGCGGCGTCGATGACGCTGAAGCTGCAGTCCTTCACGTACTTCCCGAAATGCACGGCGTCGTTGGCGGCGGTGTATTCGTCCCAGGCACCGTTCATGAACAAGACGGGTACGTTGATGTTTTTCGCAGCGGTCAGGTAATTGCCCGGATCGATCTCCAGCACCTGGCTGATGTGGTAATGCATCTGGTCGTATTCGTGCAGGTCCAGGCTGCTGATGTGACGATAGTTGAAGCGCTTGAACAACGACGGCAGGTGTTTGCCGATAGTGTTGTTGATCAGGTGGCCGACTTCGTAACGGTCATGCGCGCCCAGATGGATGATGCCCCGGTTCAGGTAATCACACATGTGCTCGTTGAGCACGGGCGAAAATGAGCTGATGACTGCGCTTTCGAGGCGCTTGGGACGGTGCGACAGCGCGACCAGCGCTGCGGCGCCACCCCATGAAAACGACATGACGTGTTCGGCGTTGAAGTGATCAATCAGCTCCAGCAGGATCTGGCCCTCCATTTCCCGGGTCAGGGACTTTTCATGCCGGTTGTGCGCTTTGGATTTTCCGGCGTACGGCTGATCGTAGAGCACGACGTTCATCGTCGGGTAGAGGTTGCGAACGGTCTGTGCAAATGACGCGGTGGTGGCCAGTGAGCCGTTGACCATGATGATGGTTTTTTCCGCGGCATCTGCGCGATAGAACTCCGTGTAAACCCGAAACTGTCCTTGTATATCAAGCACGGCTTTTTCTGGCGACATAGGTGTAACTCCTGGCGTAACAGGTATGCGTACAACAACGTTGCACGAGTTTCGTGACAGGCAGGCAAAAGCCGATTAAAGGCCCATGTCGATCCGAACGATCTGTCCGACAGGTATTGTTATTGGCGGGCAATTTGTCGCGAGTCCAATGACTCAGTACGGCAAAAGGTTTCTTGGAATGGTGTCCTGACTCATCAGTCACATGTGGACTGACGGTTTGGATTCAAGCAGTGGATACCGGAACCCGCAAGTGCCATTCATAGGCTTGTTGCGCATTCCGCCGAACGGTTGTGACTTTTTCAGAATAGCTGGATTTCTGCGGCGTGCAGGGCACGATAGCTGCCGGGCTCTAGCTCGGGGGAGAGGGACAGATCCCCTATGCGTTCGCGGTGCAGAATCAGCACCTTGTTGTCGAAGTGGCCGAACATCCGCTTCACCTGATGATAGCGACCTTCGACAATACTCAGTCGGGCACAACGAGGTCCAAGGATGGATAACTGCGCCGGTTGCGTGGTGATGTTTTCGAACGGGAAGTAAAAGCCTTCGGCAAACCTGGTTATATACCGTTCGTCGATCAACTGTTCTGTCTCGACGTAATACACTTTGGGCAACTTTGTCTGCGGCTGCGTCAATCGTCGTGACCAGTGACCGTCATTGGTGATCAACATCAGACCCGTGGTATTGAAATCCAGACGCCCTGCAATATGCAGGTCATGTTTGTCAGGTTCCTCCAGCAGATCGAGTACGGTTGGGTGTTGCGGATCCACTGTGGCACTGACGCAGCCTTGTGGCTTGTGCAGCATGAAATAGCGCGGCGCCTTGCCTGTTTGAAGGATCTCGTCGTCGAAGGCCACGCAGCTGAATTCCCGTACATCGTGATGCGGGTCGCGTGTGATCTGACCATCCACTGTCACACGGCCGCTGACCAGCGCCAGACGCACGTACTTGCGGTTGAAACGGGGCAGGTTGCTGAGGAAGCGGTCAAGACGCATGGCGATGGCGACAGGAAGGTTATGAGGGCGCACATGGTACGCGATCTAGCGTACCGGTTGGCCAAGCGCTGCCTGCTCGACACCTGCGCAGCGCGGGCACAGGCAGGCCTTGTTGCGGACCTCTTCGGGCAGCGCTTCGAGCCGTGCCGGGTCGATGGTTTCCGAGAAGCACCAGCACGGCTGGCTGGCAGTGCGCGGGTCGGCGAGGGTGCAGTTGTTGCTGAAGCCGCACACCGGGCACAGGTTGGTAACAGCGTCGGTTGTCATGGTGATCTCGGGACCGGGCGAAGATGGCGGGAAAGTCAGGGCATCTTAACAATCGTCGGCTTGACTGTCGGCGCCTTGTAGACCGGAGCTCGTTGCAGCACCGAGGCAATGGCGGCACAACGGCAGTGCACCAGCAGTATTTTGTCGTAGTGAATGCCTTGAGCCGACAACGTATCGAACAGGTTCGAAAGCGTAGGCGACGGCATGCCAAAGCGGTTGCGCACCGTCAACACGTCCATTGGCGTGGGCGGTAGATGGCCGAGCAGCGGTGAGGCATTGGCGTTGCGCACGATGTTTGCGATGTCGCCATAGGGTTCGTTGTGAAGCGTCTGAAATTTCGACAGCGTGTAGTTCTTGAACCTGCCGGGCAGTGATGTGCCCGCCATCAGCTTGTCGGTAATGGTCAGTGGTGCGAGCGAAGGTCCGAGCGTCAACGGCGTGTTTCCGGCCGCGCTTGAAGCCGCGAAAGGCAGAGTGCGCCTGCTGACGATATTGTGCAGAAAGGGGTCGACGAGTTCGTAGCCGTGGGGCGCGTAGGTACGCAGCTCGGTGCCGTTCGGGATTTTCACATTGGACGTCCAGGGCAGGTAATGGCCGTGCGTGCTCACCACCAGCGTTCTGGCCTGGCCTTTGTCCGAGGTCCAGAGCAGAAACCGGCGCCCCAGCTTCCAGGCGTGAACCGGCACACCACCCTGGTACGGTCTGCCGACCAGCGTCCAGCGCTTGAGCAATGTCTGGGTGTGGAAGAATGTCTCCAGGCGCGTCGGCTGCCGCGACATCCACTGGCTTCGCTTGGCGCTGATGACGCGTGAGATGTCGGGCAGTGGGGGAATCACGCGTGTCGCCTGGCGTGAGGGTTTGATGAGCCTGTTCATCGAGCGCAACAGTTTGGGTGTCCGGGGACCCAGGTGCATCAGGCCCAGTGACAGTATTGCCAGCAACGCCTGGCTCTTTTCCGCATGACGACCGCCCGGCAGATGTGCGGACGCAATGTTCAGCGAGACGATACCGATCTCGGTCGCCAGCGAGGCGATCAATGCCGGGGTGAGCAGAATGGACATGGGGGCCAGCAGAAGCTGCAGGTGTTCAAGCCGGTCCGTCCACTCTTTCAAGGTCACCTGCCCGGACGTGACGATCCGGTCTTCGGCATCCATCAGCGCGTTCTGCTTCAGCATCCGGTGCAGGAACGCGAACGGCGAGCCCTCCATCGGACGCTTGCACAGCACGTGCTGCATCGCCTTGTAGGTGTCCGGGTTGTAGATCTGGTCGGTCCAGGGACGAAGGATGGACACCGGACGGTTCGGCGCTCTGATGCCGCCCCATAATTTGAACAGATACTCCAGTCGCTGATGATGACGTACCGGCACGTGATGCAGAACGGCTTCGCGCCACTGGCTGTCGGCGGTGGCCACAATGAGGTAGGCATTGAGCGCGTCTTCGTCTGCGCACTCGATGAAAGCCTTGGGGTGGCCTGCCTGATACAGCACCTTCTGTTTGCCTGAATGCTCAAGCATCAGCAGTCCGGTGTACTGGGTGTGCATGCCGTCAAAGACCGTGCCTTGCACATGGAAACCCAGATCATGCCAGCGCAGGTCGTCGCGGTTGGACAGCGACGCCACGATCAGGTCGAAACCGTCACGCGTCACGCGGCCTTGCTTTACCGCAATCAGCGCCTGACAGATGAATGTGGACTGGAAAGCCTGTTCGATTCCGGTCTTTTCCTGCTCCCAGAACGTGTCGATGCGTTCGGTCATCAACGCGAGGAAATCAATCGTCCTTATGTGTTTTTCCACGGCGTAGGGATCAACTGCCAACTCAGCGTCGACCGCCCATTGACCCTGACCCGTGGTGTCCAGAAACACCACGGTTTTCCCGCCATGATCGATGTAGCCGAGCGGCGTCTGAACCCGGTATTGGGTGACCAGCGCCTCGCTCAGGCTGATCGGTTTTTCATGGGGCGTATGGACGTGAGCAGCGGGGGTGCGGGCGTCACCCAGCGGCGTGGTCGAGGTGCCGCGCCGGTACATGAGGAATACGTGGTCGGGATCGTGCTGCAGACCATGCTGCTCACTCAGGTAGTCCGACATGAGCCGTCTGGCCAGTCTTGAAGGCTCGGGCAAGCGCTTGAGAATGGTGGACTGCGACTGCCAGAGGTCCGCGCCGCTGGCCAGCGTGAGACTGCGCGCGACCGGCCTTAACAGATCGAATCGATCATACCGCTCATCGCTCAGCAATTCCTCGGAAAGCAATGCCTGGGCGTCGGTCAGCTCGGCAAACACATCGCCTTCGATCAGCGTCAAATCCACGGATGCAGCCGTTTTCTCACTTCGCTCCAGCAGGTACGAGGCGAACTCGTAGATGCCTGCATCGTTCAATGCCGCCAGAAGTTTCCCGGTCATGTGCGCCGGGTCGCTGCTGATGTATTCGATGACCGTGCCCCGGTTGTCCAGAACATGAATGAAGCAGTGCGAGGTCGCCGTTGAACTGACCTGAAACAGCCCGGCGACTGGATCGCCGTTGAAGGTGAGCATGCGGACCTCAGCCGTTTCGCCACGTCCGCTCTGTTCGAGCAGCGAGATATCTATGGGAAAGTCTTTCAGGCCCAGTGCATCCAGCGTCAGAAAATAACCATAGCGACTGATCTGCCCCCGAGCGTACTGCCGCGCCAGCGTGTCGAGAAAGCCGAGCCTGGACAGCACCCGGTAGCTTTCCTTGTGCCGTGACCAGAATGTTTCCAGCGCGACGACATAGTCTCGGGTCCAGAGTGCATCGGAGATCAGTTTGAAAATGTCCCCTGCTTTCAACGCTGGGGCGGTATCCGACAAGGGCGCGTCTTCGAGCGTGCTCTTGTACAGCGCCATGTAGTGCGGCGGATCGAAGCTGATGAGTGCCAGTTCGGTCAATGACAGGCGCAGGCTGTCGTGCTCACGCCCGTCATCGTGAACGGCTGGATGCGTTTCGTTGGTGAACGTGACGTGCAGTTGGTCAGGGTCCAGCAGTTGTCCGGTCTTCTCCTGCAGAAGCATGACCAGTTGCGCACGCAGGTACTGGCGTCTGGAGGGTGGTGCGTCCATGTCCAGCTGGCAAGCCTTGAGCAGCAAGGACGAATTGGCGATCAGCGCAAAGCCGGGACTGTTGCGCAGGGCCTTGAGTCTTTGCTCGATGGCAGCGTTCGAATCGCTCGTCGCGGGCGGTTGATCGGTGGCGGCGGGTGGCTCCGCTGACGGGACTGAAGCGAGAAGCGGGGTGTCGTGGGTGAAGGGTGTATGAGGGGCGGTCATGGCATCTGGTCAAAGGGAATGATCAGGCACTATGTCGCACCGCCCCGGTCGATCAGACACAACTATGTATCTGATCGACACGTCGGTCGCAGATTTACAGCTGGCGCAGGTAGGCGCGCCAGCCGCCCAGTTCGCTGATGTTGCGCGCACCTTCAAGGCCGTACGGCTCACAGATGAAACCGGTTTCCCAGCGACCGTCGGCGAGCTGCATCTTGCCCAGGCCCAGCGGCGCAGGGATGCCGGTCAGGAAAGAACCCAATTCGGCACTCGGCAGCTCCCAGACTTCCACCTCGATTGCCACACCGCCTTCGGCCACGCGCACCATGCCCGGACGAAAAGGCGGGCCGCCTGCCAGTGCATAGAGCTGATAGTCGGGTGAGCTTTGTGTGGCTTCCAGCAGGCGCGCGCCGCGCTGCTTCAGTTGTCCGTTGAGCGCCAGGCCTTCCAGATGCGCGCCGCAGACCACCAGCCGGGCCATGTCATTGCGCGCGACAGTGGTCGGTGCGGGCGGTGTGTTACCCGAGATCAGTGGCAGGGCCGTGTGACGCTGGAAGGCATCGGCGAGGCTGAGCAGGTACTGGTCGGTGAAGGCGCGCCCGAACAACGTCACGCCCCACGGCAAACCGTTATCCATGAAGGTGCTGGGCACAGCGACGGCGGCGTAATCCAGCAGGTTGACGAAGTTGGTGTAGTAGCCCAGTTCGGAATTGCGCAGCACGGGTTCGGCGAGCAGCTCCGCCGAGGTCACCGGGCGACCGATGCTTGGCGTCACCACGCAGTCCAGACCTTCCAGTGCCTTGTCGCAAATGGCCTTCAGTGCCTGCAGACGGTATTGCGCGCGAAAGGTCTCGACGCCTGTGACGGCTGGCGCCTTGGCCAATACCGCACGGATCACCGGCAGTACGGCGGCAGGATTATCCTCCATCAGTTGCCCGGCGACGCTGTAGCGCTCGGCGACCCACGGGCCGTCGTACAGCAGGCTGGCGGCTTCGAGAAACGGTGACAGGTCAATGGTCACCGCTTCGCCGCCCAGCGCGGTCAGGTGATCGATGGCGTCACTGAACAACAGTGGCCCTTGAATGCAGCCGAAAAACTCAAGGTCTTCGGCACGCGGAACGCCGAAGCGAAACGGGCGTGGCGCGCCGAATGCGGTGGCGTCGTTCCACGCCGGGTTGCGGCGGCTGTATTCATCGCGCGGGTCGAGCCTGGCGACCAGTGCCAGCAACTGGCTGGCTTCTCTGGCCGTGGCGGTGAACAGCGATACGCAATCCTGCGTGCGACAGGCCGGCACGACGCCTGCGGTCGAGATCAGGCCTTTGCTGGCTTTGGTGCCGACCAGATTGTTCAGCGCTGCGGGCACCCGGCCTGAGCCGGCGGTATCGGTGCCCAGGGAAAAGCTGCTGACACCCAGCGCGACCGCCAGCGACGAGCCCGAGCTGGAACCGCCGGAGGGGTACTCCTTCAACACGCTGTTGGGGCAAGGGCCGTAAGGTGAGCGGCTGCCATTGAGGCCGGTAGCGAACTGGTCGAGATTGGTCTTGCCCATGGGCACGGCACCCAGCGCGATCAGTTGCTCGACAATGGTTGCCGAGCGTTCCGGCGTGTAGGCGTAGTCGGGGCAGGCGGCGGTGGTGGGAATGCCCGCGAGATCAATGTTGTCCTTGATCGCGAACGGCACGCCGTAAAGCGGCAGGTCCTTGAGTTCGCGTTTTTCCAGCGCGACCAGATAGGGTTCCA
The DNA here is from genome assembly GCF_979253365.1 of Pseudomonas sp. AC016. Classification (NCBI taxonomy): domain Bacteria; kingdom Pseudomonadati; phylum Pseudomonadota; class Gammaproteobacteria; order Pseudomonadales; family Pseudomonadaceae; genus Pseudomonas; species Pseudomonas sp. AC016. The sequence continues at coordinate 1,899,612 of NZ_CEEDCC010000001.1, read as the reverse complement.
GTTCATCCGGGCTCAGCAGATGGATGAACAGGTGATAGCCGGGATTCAGCTCGGCGGCTTTTTCCTGAAGTGCCAGGATCAACTGACGAGGCGACGCGGCGCCGGACTGATACGCGGCGCGAACGGAATCCAGATGCAGATCAGTCAACAATGGGTTATCGGTCATGGGGATGTTCCCTCAAATTGAATGATTCGGTTCAGTCCGCGTCGAGCACGACGACGCGCTGGCCTGCACGCACGGCCGAGCCGGGTTGCACCCGCACGTCCCGCACGATGCCGCCGACTGGCGCGAGTACCGGGATTTCCATCTTCATGGACTCCAGCACCACCAGCACGTCGCCAGCCTCGACCCGATCGCCGGGCTTGACCTGCACCTGCCAGAGATTGCCGGCAATGTGGCTGTCGATACCTTGCTGGCCCGGCTCGAGAACTGTCTCGTCAGTCGTCGGGGCGATGCTTTCCTCGCTCTCGAAGTTGGCTTGTCCGTTGGCAATCCAGCGCTCGCGTTCGGCGTTGAACGCTGACTGTTGCTGGGCCCGGAATGCGGCGATGCCTTCGGCTTCGTGACTCAGAAAGCTCTGGTAATCGGTCAGGTTCAGGGTGCTGTGTTCGATGTTCAGATCGAATCGGCCCAGCGGGAAATCACGGCGGATGCACAGCAGTTCCTCAGCGCTGACCGGATAGAAGCGAATCTGATCGAAGAAGCGCAGCAGCCAGGGTTTGCCCTCGAACGCAGCAACGTCTCGATAGCGGTTCCACATCTGCAGCGTACGGCCCACGAACTGATAACCGCCGGGACCTTCCATGCCGTACACGCACATGTAGGCGCCACCGATACCGACCGAGTTTTCCGCCGTCCAGGTGCGGGCCGGGTTGTATTTGGTGGTGACCAGTCGATGACGCGGGTCCAGCGGCGTTGCAACCGGCGCGCCGAGGTAGACATCGCCCAGGCCCATCACCAGATAACTGGCGTCGAACACGGTGCGCTGTACTTCGTCCAGGTTGGGCAGGTCGTTGATGCGCCGGATGAATTCCAGATTGCTCGGGCACCACGGTGCGTCCTTGCGCACGGTGGTCATGTATTTCTCGATGGCCAGCTGGCAGGCCGGGTCGTCCCAGGACAATGGCAGGTGCACGATGCGCGAGGCCACTTGCAGGTCCTTCGCAGCGCAGACGGCGTCCCACTCACCCGCGACGATCTCCAGCAGTTGCTTGAGCGGGAGCTGGGCAGGGCGGTAATGCACTTGCAGCGAACGGATACCCGGCGTCAGGTCGATCACGCCCGACAGGGCCTTGGCCTCCAGCGCCAGCATCAGCGCATGGCCGCGAAGGCGCAGCACCAGATCCAGCTCGGGTGCGCCTATTTCCAGCAGCAGGTGCGTGTCGCCGGACAGCCGCGCAACGAGACGTTTGTCGTCCTGGCCGATGTCCAGAATGATCGGGCTGTGCAGCTGGGTGATCAGCGAGGTGTGGCCTGGATTGCTTTCGCGGACAAGTCCGCTCCCACAGGGGCTCACCGTTTCCTGTGGGAGTGAGCTTGCTTGCGAAGAGGCATGACACGCTTCGACGGTCACCGGATGAAACCGGACCTTGTCACCCGCCTTGAGCTGACCCAGTTGCCACAGGTCTGCCTCGATGATGGTCACCGGGCAGACGAAGCCACCCAGGCTCGGCCCGTCCGGCCCGAGGATCACCGGCATGTCGCCGGTAAAATCCACGGCGCCGATGGCATACGGGTTGTCATGAATGTTGGAAGGGTGCAGCCCGGCCTCGCCGCCGTCGGCGCGGACCCACTCGGGCTTGGGTCCGATCAGACGCACGCCGGTGCGGCTGGAATTGAAGTGCACTTCCCAATCCGTCGCGAAAAATGTCTCGATGTACGCTTCGGTGAAGTACTCGGGCGCAGCGTGCGGCCCGTAGATCACGCGCATGTCGCGAACCTCGCCGAGCACCTCGAGCGCATCATCGGCGATGCTCGCGCCGACGCTGCGATCCGTCAGCGGCGCAAGGTGCAGCACATCACCGGCCCGCAACGCACGACCACCATGGCCGCCGAACTGGCCGAGTGTGAAGGTGCTTTTGCTGCCCAGATAATCCGGCACATCCAGCCCGCCCCGCACACACAGGTAACTGCGTGCACCGGCCCCGGCGATCATGCCCAATGCCAGTGTCGAACCGGCATTCACCAGCAGCGTCGTGTTCATCGGACACGATTCGCCATCCAGCGTCAGCGGAATCGTTGCGCCGGTCACGGCCACCACCGCGTCCGTGTTGAAACGCAGCAGCGGCCCGCTCATGGTGATTTCCAGCGCCGCGCACCCTTCGGCATTGCCCAGCAGCAGGTTGCCCTGACGCAAGGCGCGGCTGTCCATCGGCCCGGACGGCGGAACGCCGACCGCCCAGTAACCCAGACGTCCCGGATAATCCTGAACGCTGGTCTGGGTGCCGCCGCTGAGCACTTCGAAGGTGTCGGCGTTGTACACCAGATCTTCCAGGCAGCGGGTCCACGGCTGCCCGCTGGCGAACGGTGCATCGGCGATGATCTGCCGCAAGTAATCGCGGTTGGTCTCCACGCCATACAGACGACTTTCGGCCAGCGCTTCGGCCAGTGCAGCGCTGGCTTCATCGCGGCTCGGTGCCCAACTGATGAGTTTGGCGATCATTGGATCGAAGAACGGCGGGATCTCACAGCCGGCTTCCACCCAGGTATCGATGCGCAGCGCCTGACCGTCTGCAGGCGCAAAGCTTACGGCGGTCAACAGGCCGGGGCAGGGCTGGAAGTCGCGGCCCGGATCTTCGGCATACAGACGCGCCTGAATCGCGTGCCCGTTCGGTTTCAGGGTGGCTTGCAGCTCCGCAAGCGGCGGCAGATCACCGGCCGCCAGTTGCACCATCCAGCCGACCAGATCCACGCCCCACACCTTTTCGGTCACGCCGTGCTCGACCTGCAGTCGGGTGTTCACTTCCAGAAAATAGAAGCGCTGATCCTGGCTGTCGAAAACGAATTCCACGGTCCCGGCGCTGCGATAATTGACCGCCTTGGCCAGCTTGATCGCCGCCGCACAGAGTTCATCCGCCATGCCTTCGGGCAGGTTGGGCGCGGGGGTTTCTTCCAGGACTTTCTGGTTGCGACGCTGCACCGAACAATCCCGCACGCCCAGTGCCAGCACTTCGCCCTGGCCGTCGCCGAACACCTGGACTTCCAGATGACGGGCGCGCTGGATGTACTTCTCGATGAACACTCCGGCATCGCTGAAGTTGTTCTGGCCCAGACGCTTCACCGCCTCGAACGAGTCGGCCAGCTCAGCGGCGCTGCGGCATACGCGCATGCCGATACCGCCGCCGCCCGCCGTGCTCTTGAGCATGACCGGATAGCCAATAACCTCGGCGGCGGTGAGGGCCGAGTCGACGCTGTCCAGCAGTTCGGTGCCTTCCAGCATCGGCACGTCATGCTGTTTGGCCAGGGCGCGAGCAGTGTGCTTGAGGCCGAACACCCGCAGTTGCTCCGGCGTCGGGCCGACGAAAGCGATACCTGCGTCCTCACAGGCCTGGGCGAACGCAGCGTTTTCAGAGAGAAATCCGTAACCCGGATGAATCGCCCCCGCGCCGCTGGCTTTGGCGATGGCGAGGATCTTGTCCACCGCCAGATAGGTGCCGGCCGCGCCGCCTTCACCCAGGCTGTGAGCCTCGTCGGCCTGCATCAGGTGCAGGCTGGCAACGTCGGCTTCGGAGTACACCGCCACGCCCTTGACCTTCAAGGTACGCAGGGTTCGCAGGATGCGGCAGGCAATGGCGCCACGGTTGGCGATCAGCAGTTTGTCGAACATGGCATGACCCCGGAAACCGGACTGAATCGGTTTCGTGATGGGAAGCGGGCCGTCCCGCTAATAAACGTTTCAACGCAACGGTCGTCCGTTGCTGCCCGAATTCGGGGCTTGAAGCATCAACTAGTCGCGAACGACCAACTGCGCAGGCGTCGGGTTGTAGCCGTTGCAGGGGTTGTTCAACTGCGGGCAGTTGGAGATCAGCACGATCACGTCCATCTCGGCACGCAGTTCGACGTATTTGCCGGGCGCCGAGATGCCGTCCTCGAAGGTCAGGCCGCCGTCCGCCGTGACGGGCACGTTCATGAAGAAGTTGATGTTCGGCCCGATGTCGTTCTTGCTCAGACGACCGTCGTGCAGGCAGGCGCGCAGATAGTTGTCGCGGCAGCTGTGCATGTGGCGTTTTTCCAGGGCATAGCGCACGGTGTTGCTTTCCTGCGCGCAGGCGCCGCCCAGCGTGTCGTGCCGGCCACAGGTGTCATCGACGATGGTCAGCATCGGTCGGCCGAGATTGGAGAACAGCACGCTGCCGGTGGTCAGGTACACGCTGTTCTGGCGGCGCAGGGTACGTTGCACGTCGTAGCGTTCACGCGGGTTGGCAAGGCTGAAGAACAGCGTATCGACGGCCTGATTGCCTTCCAGGTCGAGAATGCGCACGGTTTGCCCGGCTTTCACTTCAGCCAGAAACGGTTCGCCGGCCGGGATGGTTGCGTCACAGTGTTGATGGTCGTGGGCATGCAGATTCATGACAGGGTCTCCTCAGGCGAACAGGCGGTCGGTGTTGATGAAGCCGCGCTCGTTTTCCGGGCGTGACGTGCGGCAGTGCTCGGCAACGCTGGCGTCGGCTTTCATCCAGCTCAGCTTGAGCGGCTGCGGCGCATAGGCCGGGTTCGGGTCCATCGGATGTTGCAGCGCGGTCAGTACCACCAGCGTGTCCATCGGTGCATACAGTTCGATGTAATCGCCCGCTTTCGAGTTGTCCGGCACGAAGTGCAGCACGCCGGTTTCGTCCACGTTGACTCGGCTGAACAGGTTGAGGGTCATCAGCAGGTCCGACAGCCCCAGCCCCCACTTGCCCAGCTCGACCAGCAGGTTGTCGACGCCATTGCGAAAGAAGCCGTTGCGCAGTTCCTGATAACGGCCCTGGCCATACTTCTCGGCCACTTCCTGAGCGTTGAGCACACCGCCAATGCTGTCACTCCAGCCGCAGGTGTCGGTGACGATGGCCGCCAGCACGCGGCCCATGTCCGAGTACAGGCAGTGACCGGCGCTCAGTCGTGCGGTGTGCTGGCATTTGAGGCTGTCAGGCAGGTTCAGGCGCTCTGTCTTTTCGTGAGCGTTGAGCAGCGTCAGGCTGACGTTGGCATTGCCGTGCAGGTCGGTCAGGCGCAGCAGTTCGCCGCGCTTGAGGATGAACGAGCGATGGCCGCCGCCGGGCAGCATTTCTTCGGCGAAGACGGGGTAAAGCGTGGTCGAGTCAGTCATGGGGTGGGTTCCTCTAAAGCAGGTTTCAGCAGATCGAGTGCCGCACGTTCGGCGCGGCGCTCGCTGTTGAGGGGAATGTCGTAGGTGATGCGCGCACCGTAGGCACCGGGGGAGTGCGGGTCGTGGCGGACCTTGTCGAACACCAGCAGCCGAGTGCCGAGGTTGAAGCCTTCGGACAGGTCGTGAGTGACCATGAACACGGTCAGTTGCGTCTCGCGCCACAGCTCCAGCAACAGGTGGTGCATGTCCTTGCGGATACCGGGGTCCAGAGCGCCGAACGGCTCGTCGAGCAGCAGCACGCGGGGTTTCATGATCAACGCCTGGGCGATGGCCAGTCGTTGCTGCATGCCGCCGGATAATTGCGAGGGATACTTGTCGAGCGCATGGCCCAGGCCGACCTTGTGCAGCAGCTGCGCCGCCTGCTCCCGAGCGTCCCGCTTGGTCTGGCCGAACAGTCGGCCGATCCAGCGTGAGCGGGGCAGCTCAAGGCCCAGCGCGACGTTGTCCAGCACGCTCAGGTGCGGAAACACCGAGTAGCGCTGAAAGACCACGCCACGGCTGGCGTCCGGTTCGTTGGAAAGGGGTTGGCCGTCGAGGGTGATCGAACCACGGCTAGAGGTTTCCTGGCCCAGCAGCAGGCGAAGAAAGGTCGATTTGCCGCAGCCCGACGCGCCGACCAGCGTGCAGAACTCACCTTCGGCGACGTCCAGATTCAAACCTTCCAGCACCACCTGATCGTCGTATTGCTGCCAGACGTTGCGCACGCAGATAAAGCTCATGCTCGCGCTCCTTCGTACCAGGGAAATGCACGACGCGTCAGGGCTTTCAGGCCCCAATCCATCAGCCAGGCGAGCAGGGTGATCCACACCACGTAAGGCAGAATCACGTCCATCGCCAGATAACGGCGGACCAGAAAGATTCGGTAGCCCAGTCCGTCGGTGGAGGCAATGGCCTCCGCCGCGATCAGGAACAGCCACGCCGACCCCAGCACCAGCCGCAGGGCGATCAGCAGACGGGGCAGCAATTGCGGCAGGATCACCCGCAGGATCAGCGTCCAGGTCGAGGCACCGAGGGTCTGTGCCTTGATCAGCAGTTCGACCGGAATTTCACGCGCCCGCTGCTCCAGATCCCGCGCCAGAATGGGCGTGATGCCGATGACGATCAGCATCACTTTCGACAGCTCGCCCAGACCGAACACGATGAACAGAATCGGTAGGATCGCCAGCGGCGGCACCATCGACAACACCGTCAGCAAGGGCGACAGCGGCGCGCCGAACATCGGCAGAATGCCCGCTGCAATGCCCAGGCACAGCCCGAGCAAGGCACTGATGCCCAGACCGATGGCCAGCCGTTGCAGGCTGGACGCGGTGTCCTGCCATAACAGGTATTCGCCGGTGCGGACGTCGGCCTTGAACGCCATGCGATTGACCGCATCGGCCATCTGCACCGCGCTGGGCAGCAGTTTGTCGTTGGGGTTTTCCGCAAGCCGGCTGGCCGAGCCCAGAAAGTAGGCGAACAGCAGCAGGGCGAACGGCAGGATCACCAGAATCAGGCGACCGGCGCGATCCGGATGGCGGTTTATCAAGCGCATGGCAAAGACCTTTGTGCGAAACGTGAATTACAGCTTGCCGTCGGCGGCCATCTGCACGTAGCTGGGGTCGAAATGCAGCTTGAGATTGCCCTTGTCGCCGGTGGTCAAACCGTTGGCGAAGGTCATGCCCACGGCCTTGTCATCCTTGGCACCTTCGCCGAGCAAGCCGTGCGCGAACGAGAAACCGGCGACCTTGCCCATGGTTTCCGGCAGCTGCTTGCTGGTGGCGAACTCAAGCGCTTCCTTGGGCGTGGCGAACAGTTTGGTGGTGTCCAGTTGCGACTGGAATCCCGCCAGATCGGTGCCCGAGGCCTTCGCCATGTGTTCCAGCGCAGCCTTGCTCTGGGCGTTTTTGGCGTTCATCAGCGCAACCACTTCAAACCATGCGCCGGTCAGGGCCTTGCCCAGCGCCGGGTTGTCTTTCAGGGTCTGGGTGTTGACCACCATCATGTCCATGATCTCGCCGGGAATCTGGCTGGAGTTGAACACTTCGGTCACGCCCGGTTTGGCCTTGATTTCCGAGAGCATCGGGTTCCAGGTGGTGACGGCTTGAACATCATCGGTGTTGAAGGCAGCGGCAATATCGGCATCCGAGGTGTTGACCACTTTCAGGTCTTTCTCGCTCAGCTTGGCGCTGTCCAGGGCACGGGCCAGCAAGTAGTGGGAGACCGACAGTTCGACCAGATTGACGTCCATGCCCTTGAGGTCGGCGATTTTCTTGCCTTCGCCCTTGAGTACGACGCCGTCGTTACCGTTGGAGAAGTCGCTGACGATCAGCGCCGTGCTTTCCACGCCACCGGCGGCTGGAATGGTCAGGGCGTCCATGTTGGTCATGGTGCAGCCATCGAACTGGCCGGCGGTGTACTGGTTGATTGACTCGACGTAGTCGTTGAGCTGGGTGACATCGATCTTGATGCCGTATTTCTTGGCCCATTTGTCGACGATGCCCTGAGTGCCTGCGTATTCCCACGGCATCCAGCCTGCGTAGATCGTCCAGCAGACGTTGAAGTGATCCTTGGGAGCGGCGTTCGCCGAGAAGCTCAATGCAGCGAGAAGACCGGCGCAGAGCAGGCCTGAGAGACGTGACGTTGACTTGAGCATCGAGAGATCTCCAGTAGTGAAAAGGGCGGCCAGGAGCAACGTGACACCACTGGTGTCCTGTCTCCCGGGCTTTTGTCCCGCCGTGTAACCTCTACTGGAGGTCGCCAACTCTCGGACCAGCCACTTGCCTCTGGCAAGCCGGAACCCTAGTCAGCTATTGCAAATTGTGGTGCCGCGAACCGTGTGTTGACTCCTGCACAGGATGGACTAAGCGAGAGTTGTGCCAACTCGCCGAAAGGCCCGGTTGGCAAGGGTTGCCATATTTCCAGGTGCATTGAAGTGCAGGAATCTGCCTTGTGCTGGTGCATGACTGCACCTTGATGAGGCGCTGGTTGAAATGTTTTGTAGCATCTTTGTAAGAAAGCGCTACAGGCCTGGAAGCCTTGATTTCAGAGCTTTCCAGGCTTTTTGAGACGATTCCAGGCAGACGGACGGAGCACCCCATTACGCACTGGATCGCCTTTTCAGTGTCTTAACCTTCGTCCACCAACCGCTTTGGCGGACGCCGACCAGCGTCGCTGGTTTGTGCCCTATCGCGGTCCAGGAGGCCGCCATGTATCTAAGACCCTCGCTAATCGTTTTGCTGACTCTCTTCCTTGCTGGTTGTTATGGAGGCCCTGGTTACTACGAATCCGATGTGTACACGCAACCGACGACGGTGGTCGCTGGCGGGTACGGTTTTGACAATGGCTACCGCTCCACCTATTACCAGGAGCGGCGCATCTACGTGGCGCCTCAACCGCGCTACTACCAACAACCCCGTTACTACGCCCCGGCGCCGCGTTATTACGGTCCACCGCCTGGACCGCGCTACTACCAGCCCGGCCGCCCACCGGGATACGGCTGGCGCAATGACCGCTTCCGTGACAACGGTGGCTATCGCGGTGACTACCGCAGCAATCGTGGCTGGGACCACGGTGGCGGCCGCGATCACGGAGGAAGAGGCGACGGCCGTGGTCGTGGAGAAGGTCGCGGCGGGCATCGCTGATACTCAAGTCCGCCTCGACACTGAGCGTGCCCATCGCTCCGCGTGGGCATGCCTCCCGTGACGCGCTCCGCGTCACAGATGGCACAGATTGTGGACTCAGTGAGCCGAGCGCATGACGTGGAAAACGCTGGAGTTTGGGCACACATCTGCGCCACATTCGATAGCGGACGCAGAGCGTCCGCTATCGATCAGGGTCGAGAGATCACTCACGCCGACTCAATACTCCGACAAGTCCGCCAGCGGATGCCGTCCTTCCCAGACCTTCTCGAAGTGCGCCTCGATCACCGCGGGCGGTACTTTGCTGACATCCGGCCAGTGCCAGTGCGGCGCGTGGTCCTTGTCGATCAGTCTGGCCCGCACGCCTTCGCTGAATTCCGGATGACGACAGCAATTGAGGCTCATGGCGTATTCCATCTGAAACACCTGCGCCAATGACAGGTGACGCGCACGCTTGATCTGTTCCCAGACCAGGTGCGCAGTGACCGGGCAACCCTCCACCAGATTCTTCGCACCTTTGGCCAGCAACGCGTCATCCTGCTGCTGCAAATGGCTGATCGCCTGCCAGGCACAGACCAAGTTGCCCACGTCCAGTAACGCATCAATCTGTGCCCGGCGCGGCAGCCACTGCGCTTCCGGCAACTGGCTGGTGGCTTCGTGTTGCAGCGCCTTGAGCAGGCTGTTCAGTTGCACGTCGGTCTGTTCCTGCCAGTTGAGTTGCAGCAGACCTTCGATCAGATCCGGCTGCTGTTCATCGAGCAGGCAGCGATCCGCCAGATCGAGATCCAGCGCGTCACGCCCGTTGATGTGCGAACCGGTCAGTCCCAGAAACAACCCCAGCTTCCCCGGCAGGCGAGATAAAAACCAGCTCGCCCCCACATCGGGATAAAGCCCGATGCTGATTTCCGGCATGGCCAGTCGGCTGCTCTGGGTGACGATCCGAATATTCGCGCCCTGTAGCAGACCCATGCCGCCGCCCAGCACATAACCATGCGCCCAGCAGATCAACGGCTTGGGGTATGTGTGCAGGCTGTAATCCAGGCGGTATTCAGCGCTAAAGAAGTGCGCTGCCAAAGGTGGTACGGTGCCGGGATTATTGAGGCAGGTTTCGACCAGCGTGCGCACATCGCCCCCGGCACAAAAGGCTTTCGCGCCATTGCCGCGCAGCAGTACACAAACAATCTGCGGATTGCCCGCCCAGGCGTCGAGCTGATCCTGAAGCGCCAGAATCATCGGCAGCGACAGTGCGTTCAGCGACTTCTCGGCGTCCAGCGTAGCGACTCCGATACGTGCGCCGCCCTGGGCGTGAAGTTCTTCGAATTGCAGGTTCATCGTGACCCTCTCTGAAAAGACGCGACCTCATTGTTGGTCTTCGTGCAGCGTCATTAAGTTGCAGGGGGAAATTTGCAGTGTAGGAAACCGACGGAATCGATGGGGGACATTTGACATTGGCAGTCAGCTTTCCTAGTGTCCGCGCAATGTTTTTACCGGATGTGACCATGACTAGCGACGACCGCATCAAGCTTGAACCCAGCTGGAAAGAAGCGCTGCGTGACGAGTTCGAAAAGCCCTACATGCAACAGTTGCGCGAGTTTTTGCGTCAGGAGCACGCCGCGAACAAGGAAATCTATCCGCCGGGGCCGCTGATCTTCAACGCGCTGAACTCCACGCCACTGGATAATGTGAAAGTCGTGATCCTCGGTCAGGACCCTTACCACGGCCCCAACCAGGCCCATGGCTTGTGCTTCTCGGTGCAGCCCGGCGTGCCGACACCGCCTTCGCTGGTCAATATTTATAAAGAACTGAAACGCGACCTGAACATTGATATCCCCAACCATGGCTGCCTGCAAAGCTGGGCGGATCAGGGCGTGCTGCTGCTTAATACCACCCTTACGGTCGAGCGGGCGAATGCCGCTTCCCACGCAGGCAAGGGTTGGCAGCATTTCACGGACAGGATCATTCAGGTGGTCAGCGAGCATCAGCCACATCTGGTGTTTCTGCTGTGGGGCGCTCACGCGCAGAGCAAGCAGAAGCTGGTCGACGCGACCAAACATCTGGTGCTGACCTCGGTCCATCCGTCACCGCTGTCAGCCTACAAAGGCTTTCTCGGCAACGGACATTTCGGACGGGCCAACAAGTATCTGGAGCAGAACGGCATCACGCCGATTGACTGGCGCTTGCCGAATATCTGAGGCGTCAGTCAGCGAGTCGTCTGTTCCAGCGCCGGAACAGCGGCTCGGCCAGAAACAGCACGAACAGCAAACGCATCACCTGCATCGCCGTGACCAGCGGCACGGACAATTGCAGCACCTCGGCGGTCAGGCTCATCTCGGCAATGCCGCCCGGCATCATGCCCAGTGTCAGCGAACGCAGATCCAGATGCGTCAGCGCACTGAGGCCGAAGGCGGCGAGGGCGGCGATCAACATCGTCAGCGCCGTTCCCAACAGCGTGCGCCCCAGAAACGACGGTGCACGACGAAAGAACTCCCGATTGAAGTGGCAACCCAGTCCGCTGCCAATCAGCAGCTGGCCCAGTTGGCTGGCGCCATTGGGCAGGCCGATTTTCAGATCCCACATCACACTGACCACTGCACTCAGCAGCAGCGGACCGAACAGCCACGGATTCGGCTGTTTGAGGCGTTGCCACAGCCAGGCCAGCAGCGCGCCGAACGGCAGCAGAAACGCCAGCCAGCGCCAGTCGACACTGGTGGCGTGCAGCACGGGCGCACCCTCGCCCAGCAAGTATTTGAAGATCGCCGGTACGCACAGTACCACCGCCAGCACGCGCAGACTTTGCGCAGCGGCGACGCTGCTCAGGGTCGCGCCATTGCGTGCGCCGAGGTTGACCATTTCACCCGAACCGCCCGGCATGCTGGAGAAGAAAGCCGTAGGCCGGTCCTCGCCGGTGCGCAGCATCAGCCACACACCGACCAGGCAGGACAGGCTGGTGATCAGTGCACCGACGAAAATCAGCCCGAAGTGCGCCAGCACCTGCTCGATCACCACCGGGGTGAAGTGCAGGCCGATACCGATGCCGATGACCAGTTGGCCGCATTTGCGGCCGCCGGGAATCTGGGTGATCTGCCAGGGTGTCAGGCAGCGCACCAGGATGATCGCCAATAACGAGCCGACCATCCAGGGCAGGGGCCAGCCGACCTGGCTGGCGAGGTAACCGCCCAGCAGGCCGACCAGCGGGGTCGGCCACCAGTTGCGCAGTGACGAATCAGACATTGGTCATCGTGGCACGCTGGCTGGCACGCTTGCGCCAGATACGGACCAGAGGGAACAGCAGCATGAACACGGTCAGCACCCAGACGCCGAGGGTGATCGGGCTGGCCCAGAGAATCCCCAGTTCGCCGTTGGAGATCGACAGCGCACGACGCAGGTTCTGCTCCATCAGGCCACCGAGGATGAACCCGAGCAGGATCGGCGACAACGGGAAGTCCAGCTTGCGCAGGATGTAACCGAAGATGCCGATGCCGACCATCAGGAACAGGTCGAAGGTGGTGGCGTGTACAGCGTAGACACCGATCCCGGTGATGATCGCGATGACCGGCACCAGCGCCCAGTTCGGTACGGACAGAACGCGGGTGAAAATGCGGATCATCGGGATGTTCAGGATCACCAGCATGACGTTGGCGATGAACAGTGACGCAATCAGACCCCAGACCAGATCCGGCTGCTGTTGGAACAGCATCGGGCCGGGCGTGATGTTGTACAGCGACAGCGCGCCGATCATCACCGCCGTGGTGCCCGACCCCGGAACACCCAGGGTCAGCATCGGCACCAGTGCGCCGCAGGCGGTTGCGCCGATGGCGGTTTCCGGCGCAGCCAGGCCGCGCATGTCGCCTTTGCCGAAATTGCCCGTAGGTCCGGCAATACGCTTTTCAGTCATGTAGGCCACCGCACTGGCCAGCGTTGCGCCCGCGCCCGGCAATACGCCCAGAATGAACCCCATGAAGCCGCAACGAATATTCACCATGAATACGGCCGCCGCTTCCTTGAGATTGAACATCATGCGCCCGGTGGCCTTGACCGCTTCCTGGCCACGGTGGGTTTTTTCCAGCAGCAACAGGATCTCGCTGATGGAAAACAGGCCCAGCACCAGCACGACGAACTGGATGCCGTCTGCCAGGTGGATGTTGTCGCCGGTAAACCGATACACGCCGCTGTTGGCGTCGATTCCGATGGCAGACAGGAACAGGCCGATCAACGCTGCGATGAAGGTCTTGAGCGGTTTGTCTCCGGCCATCCCGCCCAGGCAGACGATGGCGAACACCATCAGCACGAAGTACTCCGCTGGACCGAAGGCAATCGCCCATTTCGCCAGCAATGGCGCGAACAGCACCATGCCGCAGGTGGCGATAAAGGCGCCGATGAACGAGCTCCAGGCCGACAGCGACAGTGCGACACCGGCCATGCCGTTACGGGCCATCGGGTAGCCGTCCAGGGTGGTCATCACGGTGGATGCTTCGCCCGGAATGTTCAGCAGGATCGAGCTGATACGGCCGCCGTATTCGCAGCCCAGATACACGGCCGCCAGCAGGATCAAGGCCGATTCAGGCGGCAGACCCAGTGCGAAGGCGATGGGAATCAGCAACGCCACGCCGTTGATCGGACCCAGCCCCGGCAGCAGGCCGACGATGGTGCCGATCAAGGTGCCGGACAATGCGGTGATGAGGTTGTAAGGCGTCAGGGCAACGCCGAAGCCCTGGCCCAGGTAGCTGAAAGTATCCACGTTTAATTCTCCAGAACGCTGAGCAGGCCCAAAGGCAGGGGAACGTCCATGGCTTTATCGAACAGCAGGTAAAGGCCGACGCTCATCAGAATCACTACCACCACGCTGGGCACCCAGCGACCGCCATACAGGCGCGCCATCGGTATGCCGATCAAGATGCTGCTGAGAATGAAACCCAGCGGTTCGAACAGGCCGGCGAACACCAGCAGCAGGGCGATGCAGATACCGATCTTGACCAGCGTCTCGCGGTCCAGCGGCGGTTCGTCTTCGCTGTGCACGATGGGCGTCGGACGAATCAGCATGTACAGCAGGGCGGCGCCCATCAGGCCGAGCATCAGCAGGGGAAAGGCCCGAGGGCCGACCGGTTCATAGGAAAAGGGCGCCTGGTACGGCCAGGCCATGAGAGCCAGCCCGATACAGACCAGCAGCAGGACACCTGCAAAAACGCGTTGTATGACCATGAAAAGCTCCTGAGTCGCGCCCGTCAGGCAGGCGCAACCGTAAGTCAGTCAATTGGGTGCAATTACTGAATCAGGCCGAATTCCTTGGCCATCAGCTTGTAGTCGGCCACCTGTTTCTTCACGTAGGTGTCCAGCTCCTGGCCGGTCATGGCGAACGGGAACAGCTCGCGCTGGTCACGCAGTTTGGCGAAGTCTTCCGAGGCCAGCACCTTGTCGAACGAGGCTTTCCACCAGTTGTAATCTTCGTCGCTCACCTTTGGCCCGAGGTAGAAGCCACGCACCACCGGCCAGACGATGTCGTAACCCTGTTCCTTGGCCGTCGGGATGTCTTTCATTTCCGGCTCATCGATACGCTTGTCGGCAAACACCGCCAGCAGGCGCATGTTGCCGCTGAGGATGTGCGGCATGGAGTCGGAGATGTCGGTACTGCCGACCTGAATGTGACCGCCGAGCAAGGCCGTAGCGATTTCGCCGCCACCTTCGAGCGCCACATAGCGCAGCTCGCGCGGATTGATACCGGCCGCCTTGGCGATCAGTGCGGTCTGCATCCAGTCCTGGCTGCCCACGGTGCCGCCGGAACCGATGACGACTTTGCTCGGGTCGGCCTTGAGTGCCTTGACCAGATCGTCGAGGTTTTTGTAAGGCGAATCGCTCTTCACCGCGATGGCGCCGTAGCTGGTGCCGACTGCCGCGAGCCAGCGCACGGCGTTCTCGTCGAAGCGCCCGAACTTGCCCTGCGCCAGATTGAGCAGCGAGCCGCTGGACCAGGCCACCAGTGTTCCGGCATCGGCCGGACGTTGAGCGACCACCGCGTTATAGGCCACCGCGCCGACGCCGCCGGGCATGTAGGTCACGCGCATCGGGGTGCTGAGGATCTTCTCGTTGATCAGCGCGCTCTGCACCAGCTTGCACGTCAGGTCGAAGCCACCGCCTGGCGAGGCCGGTGCGATGCATTCAGGGCGCTTGGGCTCGGCAAGCAGTTGGGTGGCAACCAGCATGCAACTGGCGGTCATGGCTAGCTGACGCAAGGAAAATTTCATGTTCAGTCTCCTGAGATGTTTTTGTTTTTGGATGTGGAAAGCTGTTCAGTGCGTTCGATTGCCGGAGAATTCCCGTAACGGCGGATTTGGACGGGCAGGACTATGGCTGCAGATGACTGCATCGACGTGCTGGATAAACGCTGGAAGGGCGCCAAATGTCAGCGTAGTGCCGTGACAAGGCGGGCATGAAGCAGGCTGACCGGAAGCGGTCGGGAATTGAGTGCGATGCACTGACTGTCGAGCCGGGGAAGGCGTTGACATGATGTGACTCCATTTACCGTTTTATTGTTTTTATTTTCAGACGCATCCGGGCGCCTTGTTCACGTACCCTTTGGCGGGTCGTATCGCGATGCTAAATCACGAACCTTTCAGTTACCTTTCATTGCGTCGCTGTATACCTTCGAGTCGTTTCCGTGCTTCACAGGGGGCGAAGCGTCTGTAAACTCCGCAACCACTATTCCCAATAACAACACCCATAACAGGAGAGGGCGATGCGTGTTCTTCTCGTTGAAGATCATCTGCAACTGGCTGAGAGTGTCGCGCAGGCGCTCAAGAGCGCGGGTTTGACCGTCGATGTCCTGCACGATGGCGTGGCGGCCGACCTGGCCCTGACCAGTGAGGAATACGCCGTCGCGATTCTCGACGTGGGCCTGCCGCGTATGGATGGTTTCGAAGTGCTGGCCCGTCTGCGGGCGCGCAGCAAGAATCTGCCGGTGTTGATGCTGACCGCACGCAGTGACGTGAAGGATCGAGTGCATGGCCTCAATCTGGGCGCGGATGACTACCTCGCCAAACCTTTTGAGCTGTCCGAACTGGAAGCCAGGGTCAAGGCACTGCTGCGGCGCAGCGTGCTGGGTGGCGAGCGTCAGCAGCGGTGCGGCGTGCTGGCCTACGACCTGGACACGCGTCGCTTCACCCTGGGTGACGAACTCCTGACCCTCACCTCTCGCGAGCAGGCGGTGCTTGAAGCCCTGATCGCGAGGCCCGGCCGGGTGATGAGCAAGGAGCAGCTCGCGGCTCAGGTGTTCGGTCTCGACGAAGAAGCCAGTCCCGACGCCATCGAAATCTACGTGCATCGCCTGCGCAAGAAACTCGACGGGCATTCGGTGGCCATCGTGACGTTCCGTGGCCTGGGTTACCTGTTGGAAAGCCGCGATGATTAACGACAGCCTGCGCTGGCGACTGCTGTGGAATCTGGCGTTGCTGTTGGTCGTTCTGATGCTGGCCAGCGGCATGAGCGCCTACTGGAATGGACGCGAAGTAGCCGACACGGCCTACGACCGCACGCTGCTGGCGTCGGCGCGCACCATCGCTGCCGGTCTGACCCAGCGCGACGGAACGCTGAGTGCCGACATTCCCTATGTGGCACTGGACACCTTCGCCTACGACAGCGAAGGCCGGATCTATTACCAGGTCAACGACATCAACCAGAAGCTGATATCCGGCTACGAAAACCTGCCGTCGCCGCCACCGGGAACGTTGCGAACCGATGATTATCCGGCACTCGCCAAGTTCTATAACGGGATGTATCAGGGCCAGGATGTCCGCGTGGTCAGTCTGCTCAAGCCGGTGACCGATCCGGGCATGAACGGCACGGCGGAAATCCGCGTGGCTGAAACCCAGGAGGCGCGCAAGGGCATGGCTCGCAGTCTGATGGCCGATACCTTGTTGCGGCTGGGCATGCTGGGCGGCGGTGCGTTGTTGCTCGTCTGGTTCACCGTCAGTGCTGCGCTGCGTCCATTGGAGCGCCTGCGCACGGCGGTCGAGGAACGCCAGCCGGACGATTTGCGCTCGCTGCCCATGGTTGAGGTGCAGCATGAGTTGCGACCGCTGGTCGGCGCGTTGAACCACTTCACCGAGCGTTTGCGCCTGCAGTTCGAGCGTCAGGCGCAGTTCATCGCCGACGCCGCCCACGAACTGCGCACGCCATTGGCTGCGCTCAAGGCGCGTGTGGAACTGGGCCTTCGTGAGCGTGACCCGCAGCAATGGCGCACGACGCTGGAGTCTGCCGCGCTGGGGACCGATCGTCTGACTCATCTGGCCAATCAGTTGCTGTCGCTGGCGCGTATCGAAAACGGCGCCCGGGCGATTGCCGAGGGCGGTGCGCAGCAACTCGACCTCAGTCAGCTGGCACGTGAGCTGGGCATGGCCATGGCACCTCTGGCGCACTCGCACGGCGTGGCGCTGGCACTGGAAGCCGAAGAGCCTGTCTGGCTGCGCGGCGAGCCGACCCTGCTCAACGAATTGCTGAGCAATCTGATTGACAATGCACTGGCCCATACACCGTCGGGCGGCAACGTTGTGCTGAGGGTGTACGCGCCGGGCATTCTGGAAGTCGAAGATGACGGTCCCGGTATTCCGCAGGCGGAGCGCGAGCGGGTGTTCGAACGTTTCTATCGTCGCAGCCAGCAGGGTAGCGGCGCCGGGCTGGGACTGGCCATCGTCGGGGAAATCTGCCGCGCCCATCTGGCCCGCATTTCTTTACATGACGGGGCCGAGCGCGGTCTGAAAGTCAGGGTCAGCTTCAACGCGACTCAGGCTCAGTAGAGCATGTCCTTGGCGTCGTCCATTTCCGCGCCGAGCATGTCGTTGGCTCGGTTCAGGCGCAGTTGGCTGTAGGCGGGCAGGTCTGGGATTTCGATCAGGCTGAAAGGATGGTCGGTGTTCTTGTGAATGTGCACCGTCGCGACCTGTACCAGATCGATGTAGTCCGGGCTTTTCGAAACGCGGGTAAAGTCCTGGAACTTGCCAGGCACGGAAGCCAGCGGCTCGGGAAAGTCCCACGAGCGCAGCAGGCGTTCGCCGATGACCGGGTGAATATTGTCGATCACATGATTGAGGCTGACCGGATCGGCCAATAGATCGAAATGGTCTTCGGCGTAGGTCAGGATCGGCAGAATGCCGATCAGGTGAATCAGCCCGGCCAGCGTGGCCTGATCCGGCTTCAGGCTGGTGTACTGATGACACAGGTAGTAGCTGATCCCGGCCACCTGCAGGCTCTGCTTCCAGATGTCGCGCATCTTCTGCTCGATGACTTCCGACTTGGCATGGAACATCTGCTCTACGACCAGACCAATGGCCAGGTTGCAGGTGTAGTTGACGCCCAGGCGGCGAATCGCCGTGTTCACGTCGCTGACCTCGAAATTGGGTCGCAGCAACGGGCTGTTCGCCACCTTTATCAGGCGAGCGGACAGGGCGGTATCGCTGCCGATGACCTTGCTCAGCGCAGCGATGCTGATTTCGGTGTCTTCGGCGGCAAGGCGAATCTTCAGTGCTACTTCCGGCAGGGTAGGGAGAAACAAGGCATCTCTGTCGATGGCCTTGATCAAGTTTCTCTGCACCTCGTCAGCCATCTTGCTCATGTTGCGTCTCGCAGCCTTTAGGGGTGTCCAGAGTGTTCCGGGCGCCTTGTGGGCGCCGGATTGCCGGGTGCTGTACTGACCATGGAAAAGCGGGAGCGTTCGCTCGCGCTATCGCTGCGTTTCGAGCTTGCTGTCCAGCGTGTAGGGCAGCTCGTTCAATTGCAGGGAAGGACCGTCTGCAGCGCCGAGGTGCACGTCGCCACTTTCTGCGGCATCGGCCTGAAGCACTGCCAGCAACTCGATCCCCTGCTCTGACCGCGCGGCGATCACAACGTTGCCTGACGAGCTGGTGTGCACAGATGAAAACAGCGCGGCACCGGGAGCGGGCATCTCGTCGCCCTGCATCGACAACCGATAAAGCCTGCGCTTGAGCTTGCCCAGGTACTGCATGCGCGCCACGATTTCCTGCCCGGTGTAGCAGCCTTTCTTGAAGCTGACGCCACCCACGGCCTGCAGGTTGATCATCTGCGGAATGAACTCTTCGCGGGTCTCGATGAACACCTGACCGATACCGGCCTGGATCTGGCCGAGCAGCCAGTCGTTGAGCGAGCCCTCGTCCAGCTGCGAAGCGAGTCGCGACTGAATGCTGTCGGCCTGTTCGGCACGCACCCAGAGTTCGGCTCGCGCGGGCGACACGCGAATCGCGATCAGATCGTTGGCGCGGGATACCGAATCGGTTTCCTGCGCGAGATCGAGGCCCAGGCTGACCAGTGCGCCGTCGCCGTCCTGAAGGCCGAAGCGCACCCAGGCTGCGCTTTCGTCAGTCAGTTTGGACTTGGAAAACACGGCATATTTGCGCAGGTCCAGCAGTTGCGGTTCGATCAGTTCGCGGGCCATTGCCAGCAGGCAGCCGTCACCGTCGAACACCACGCGGAAACTGGACTGCATCCGCCCTTTCTGGGTGCAGCGCGCACCAAGGCTTGAGCGGTCTTCGCTCAGGTAATTGAAGTTGCAGGTCAATTGTCCCTGCAAAAACTTGCTGGCATCCACGCCGCGAACGGCAAGAACGCCCTCATGGGATAGCGTGCAGAAGAAAGCTGAGTGGGCCATGGTCATCGCAAATGGGAAAAAGTCTGGGGCACATCATAGTGCCCAGTCGTGAATCTGAATACGGGTACATGAAAACTGCTGCGACCATTGCGCGATTCGCGCTGCCGCTTCACGGCTGTATACTCGCCGCCTACTTTGAGGAGCGCTCCATGGTCGAAGACGTTGAACTCAACCGCCTTTACTGGCACAGCCGCCGCGGCATGCTCGAACTGGACGTGCTGCTGGTGCCGTTTGTCCGTGAGGTCTACCCGCATTTGAATGACGTGGACCGCGATCTGTATCGCCGCCTGCTGACCTGCGAGGATCAGGACATGTTCGGCTGGTTCATGCAGCGTGCCGAGTCCGAAGATCCTGAATTGCAGCGCATGGTTCGCATGATTCTGGACCGTGTTCAGCCCAAATGATCGCTTCGAGTGTCACTGGCAGGCTTCGCGCCTGCTGCTGACGGCTTATGGTCTGGCTCAGGTGCTGGCGTTGTCTGCGCTGTGTTGGCTGGATGTCCCGGTTCTGATTGCGTTGATTGGCGCTGCGTTGTGTCTCGCTCACGCGGCCTGGGTCTTGCCGGGGTCGATACTGCTGAAACGCCCGGGCTCGTTCACCGGGCTGCAGCGTGATTCGCAGGGCTGGCGTGTCTGGAGCGAGCAGGGCGGCTGGCAGCCTGTGCAGTTATGCAAGGACAGTCTGGCGCTTCCGCTGGTCGTGATTCTGCGCTTTCGTCTGGTGAATGGCGGGCGGCCTGGGCGGCAAGTCCACAGCTGCTGCATCCCCTTTGATGCGCAGACGCCGGATCTTCACCGGCGCCTGCGCGTACGGCTGAAGTTCAGCCGGCGTAGGTGGGCGGTATCAGAATAGTGTCCAGTGCTTCGGGCAACAGGTCAGGATAATCCAGCGTGTAATGCAGCCCGCGGCTTTCCTTGCGCTCCATGGCCGAGCGGATCATCAGTTCAGCTACTTGCGCCAGGTTGCGCAACTCGATCAGGTCACGGCTGACCTTGTAGTTACTGTAAAACTCGTCGATCTCATCCAGTAACAGTCGTACACGGTGCTGGGCGCGTTGCAGTCGCTTGTTGGTGCGTACGATGCCGACGTAGTCCCACATGAATCTGCGTAATTCATCCCAGTTGTGCGCAATGATCACGTCTTCGTCCGAATCGGTCACCTGACTCGCGTCCCACGCCGGAAGATCGGCTGGCATCTGAATGTCGCCCAGTTTTTTCTCGATGTCCTGCGCCGCAGAGCGTGCATAGACAAAGCATTCCAGCAACGAATTGCTGGCCATCCGGTTGGCGCCGTGCAGGCCGGTGAAACTGGTTTCGCCAATCGCATACAGCCCCGGCACGTCGGTGTGGCCCCGGCTGTCGACCATCACGCCGCCGCAAGTGTAGTGCGCGGCAGGGACGACCGGGATCGGCTGACGGGTGATGTCGATGGAAAACTCGAGGCAGCGCTCGTACACCGTCGGAAAGTGCGTCTTGATGAACGCCTCGGGTTTATGGCTGATGTCCAGATAGACGCAGTCGATACCCAGGCGCTTCATCTCGTGGTCAATGGCGCGGGCCACAATGTCGCGGGGCGCCAGTTCTGCCCGTTCGTCGAAACGTGGCATGAAACGCTCGCCGTTCGGCAGTTTCAGATAAGCGCCTTCGCCACGCAGTGCTTCAGTGATCAGAAAGCTTTTGGCTTGCGGGTGATACAGGCAGGTTGGATGGAATTGGTTGAACTCCAGATTCGCAACCCGACAGCCGGCACGCCAGGCCATTGCGATGCCATCACCGCACGCGCCGTCAGGGTTGCTGGTGTAGAGATAGACCTTCGCCGCGCCTCCAGATGCCAGGATCGTGAAGCGTGCGCCATAGGTGTCGACCTCGCCGCTTTTACGGTTCAGCACGTAGGCGCCCAGGCAGCGTTGGCCTTCCAGACCCAGTCGACGTTCGGTGATCAGATCGATGGCAGCGCGCTGTTCGAGCAGTTCGATATTGGGCCGTTTGCTGGCCTGTTCGAGCAATGTCCGGAAAATCGCCGCGCCGGTGGCATCCGCAGCGTGAATGATTCGGCGATGGCTGTGACCGCCTTCACGGGTCAGGTGGAACTGGAAGCCGCTTTCCTCGGTGTCTGCGTTATCGCCACGGGTGAACGGCACGCCCTGATCAATCAGCCACTGGATGGCTTCGCGGCTGTGTTCGACCGTGAAGCGCACGGCCTCTTCGTCACAAAGACCGCCGCCAGCGTTGAGCGTGTCTTCGACGTGCGACTGCACCGTATCGGTGTCATCAAGCACTGCCGCAACACCGCCCTGGGCCCAGAAAGTGGAGCCGTTGGACAGGTCGCCCTTGCTCAGAACCGCGATGCGCAGATGGGCTGGAAGCGTAAGTGCAAGGCTCAAGCCTGCCGCTCCGCTGCCGATGATCAGTACGTCGTGCTGAAAATGTTGGCTCATCTGTGAATTCTGCTCTCGGCGGCCACTAGTATAAGTAAAGGGGGATCGGCACAATAGCCGCGCCTCATGGCAATGTGAAACCACGGCGGGTGACGATTGTGCTCCAGTCCCCGGCGTGATGCACTCCGTTTTGCGCTGCTTCAATCCTTGAAATACATTCAATGATCAAGAGCAGCGAGGCAGTTTGCGTTCACACCTGTCTTTGTGTCGATGGAACTTTTCACCGGGATCCAGGCTCAATAGCAGGTTGCCTATAAAGGAACAGCGTCGGCATGTGCAGGTTTAGATAAGTGATCATCGACTGTGCATCTGACGACAAGACTATTCACGCAGCCGATCCGGTCGAGCTGCGTTTTTCTTGCAGGCTTTATGATTGCCTGCAGGAAACTTGCTTGAAGGGGGAGAACTTTTGCGAAAAGCCCGAGTCTATGTTTGCGAGCCTGAACAATATCAGTTGCAACGCTCCTTTAAGCTCAATGAGGAGTGTTCATGCTAACCCAGGAAGAGGATCAGCAGCTTGTCGAGCGCGTACAGCGCGGTGATACGCGGGCATTTGATCTGTTGGTGCTGAAGTATCAGCACAAGATTCTAGGGTTGATCGTGCGTTTCGTGCACGACACCCATGAGGCTCAGGATGTTGCGCAGGAGGCTTTCATCAAGGCCTACCGCGCACTCGGAAATTTCCGCGGTGACAGTGCGTTTTACACGTGGCTGTACCGCATCGCCATCAACACGGCGAAAAACTATCTGGTGTCGCGAGGTCGGCGGCCGCCTGATAGCGATGTGAGGTCTGAGGACGCGGAGTTCTACGATGGCGATCATGGCCTCAAGGACATCGAGTCGCCGGAGCGTGCATTGTTGAGGGATGAGATCGAGGGCACTGTCCATCGGACCATCCAGCTTCTCCCGGAGGATTTGCGTACTGCACTAACTTTACGTGAATTCGATGGTCTGAGTTACGAAGACATTGCGAGCGTCATGCAATGTCCTGTTGGTACCGTGCGCTCTCGCATCTTTCGCGCTCGGGAAGCCATCGATAAAGCCCTGCAGCCGTTGTTGCAGGAATCCTGAGACAGCGGCGATAGCCCAAGAGAGGAACCCGCCATGAGTCGTGAAGCCCTGCAGGAATCGCTGTCCGCAGTGATGGATAATGAAGCGGACGAATTGGAATTGCGTCGGGTATTGAATGCCATTGACGATGCAGATACACGTGCCACATGGTCGCGTTATCAGATTGCCCGTGCAGCGATGCACAAGGAACTGCTGATGCCTCATCTGGACATCTCGGCGGCTGTGTCCGCTGCGATTGCCGATGAAGTCAGTCCCCTTAAAGCAGCCCGCGGTCCGTGGCGCTCGCTGGGTCGTCTGGCCGTGGCCGCTTCGGTAACTGTCGCTGTTCTGGCTGGTGTTCGCCTGTATAACCAGGACGAAATTACCGGTACTCAACTGGCACAGCAGACCCAGCAGCCTGCCAACCTGACCGTTCCACAGGTCAAGGGCCCGGCCGTACTGGCGGGTTACACCGAGAGCGCCGAGCAGGCCCCCGGCCCGATGGCCAACGGTGTGTTGCAAGGTCAGGCCGGTGAAGGCGACAAGCGTCTGCCAGGCTACCTGCGCCAGCACGCTCAGGAAGCTGCACTGAAGGGTACTGAAAGCGCGCTGCCTTACGCTCGTGCCGCCAGCCTGGAAAACCGTTAAGGAGGAACATGCGAGTCGTCCCTCTACTGCCGTTGTTGCTTGGTGGATGGCTTGCCCTCCCAGTGCATGCCGATGACGCCCAGGACATGCTCAAACGTCTTGGGCAGGTTGATCAGCAGCAAAGCTATCAAGGTACTTTTGTTTACGAGCGCAATGGTAGTTTCTCTACCCACCGGATCTGGCACCGCGTAGCGGACGGCAAGGTCAGTGAGCGCTTGTTGCAGCTTGATGGTTCTGCTCTTGAAGTGTCACGTGTCGACGGGCTTACCCAGTGCGTCAGTGGCACCTTGGAAGCAGGCGTTACCAGCGCCGGCTCCTCCTCTCGAAATTTCGACGTCAAGAAACTCTCCGACTGGTACGACATGAAAGTCGTCGGCAAGTCGCGAGTGGCTGGGCGTGCGACTACTATTGTGGCAGTGACGCCGAAGGATCAGCATCGTTACGGTATGGAGTTGCATATCGATAACGAGACTGGCCTTGCGCTGAAGTCCTTGTTGTTAAGCGACAAAGGGCAGCTGCTCGAGCGTTTCCAGTTCACCGACCTGGAAACCGCCACCGCACCGACTGATCAGATGCTTCAGGTCAGTGCCGATTGCAAGCCGGTAGTGGCTGCGAAGGCCAAGTCCAAGGCGCAGGTCACTCCGGTCGCCTGGCGTTCGGACTGGCTGCCGCCGGGTTTCGAGCTCAGCAGCAGTGGTGTACGCAAGGAGCACGATTCGCATTCGCCAGTGACCAGCCTGATGTATGGCGATGGGCTGGCGCGGTTTTCGGTGTTTATCGAGCCTGTGAGCGGTAATGCATCGTCCGACATTCGCACTCAGCTGGGTCCTACCGTTGCAGTATCCCGACGCTTGACCACGCCTCAGGGCGACACCATGGTTACAGTGGTTGGAGAGATACCGTTGGGCACTGCGGAGCGCATTGCGCTGTCCATTCGTGGTACCGAAACCCAAGCGAAAAAGTAGTTCGAAACTGTGGCGAGCGCCCAAGATGTAAATTATTTCATCTTGGGTCCAACGAACCGCCAGACTGCAGTCAACCTGGCCCTGTGCTGAGACGCTGAAATGTTTGGTGAGGTTTGCAGGTTGCAAAATATCTCGTTTTTTTCTATAGGTCACAGCCTCGCAGCTCTGGCCTTTGTCGTTTGTGGGCCGTAAAAAAGCGTCAGGGGGAGGGCACCGCACGGTGCCGGGTCTCTGAGTCAGCTGACCTTGTACTGCTTAATTTTGCTCGTTGTGAATGGGAGCCGTATGTCGATACCACGCATGAAATCTTATCTATCCCTCATTGCCGCCGTGCTGATGCTCGGGCAGGTCGCTGCCGTACAGGCCGAGAACCTGCCGGACTTCACCGGGCTGGTGGAGCAGGCATCGCCGGCGGTGGTGAACATCAGTACCCGGCAGAAGCTGCCTGACCGGGCCATCGCCAATCAGCAGGTGCCGGACCTCGAAGGTCTGCCACCGATGCTGCGCGAATTTCTCGAGCGCAGCATGCCGCCGGGAACCCGTCCGCCAGGCAAGGGTGATCGCCAGCGCGAGGCCCAGTCGCTGGGCTCGGGCTTCATCATTTCGCCCGATGGCTATGTGCTGACCAACAATCACGTGATCGACGGCGCCGACGAAATTCTCGTGCGCCTCTCCGACCGCAGCGAACTGAAAGCCAAGCTGGTCGGTACCGATCCGCGCACTGACGTGGCTGTTCTGAAAATCGAAGGCAAGGACCTGCCAACCGCCAAGCTGGGTAACTCCAACAAGCTCAAGGTCGGTGAGTGGGTACTGGCGATCGGTTCGCCGTTCGGCTTCGATCACTCGGTGACCAAGGGTATTGTCAGCGCCAAGGGCCGCAGCCTGCCGAATGACACCTACGTGCCGTTCATCCAGACCGACGTGGCGATCAATCCGGGCAACTCCGGTGGTCCGCTGTTCAACATGGCCGGTGAAGTCGTGGGTATCAACTCGCAGATTTTCACCCGCTCGGGCGGCTTCATGGGCTTGTCGTTCGCGATTCCGATCGACGTGGCCATGGATGTAGCCAATCAGTTGAAGGCCAGCGGCAAGGTCAGCCGCGGCTGGCTGGGCGTCGTGATTCAGGAAGTGAACAAGGACCTCGCTGAGTCCTTCGGTCTGGACAAGCCTGCCGGTGCACTGGTTGCGCAGGTGCTTGAAGACGGTCCGGCTGCCAAGGGCGGTCTGCAGGTGGGTGACGTGATTCTGAGCGCCAACGGCCAGCCGATCATCATGTCGGCCGACCTGCCGCACCTGATCGGCAACCTCAAGGACGGCAGCAAGGCCGAGCTTGAAGTGATTCGCGACGGCAAGCGTCAGAATGTCACGGTCACCGTCGGCGCACTGCCGGACGAAGGCCAGGAAATGGGCGGCGTACCGGGTGCCGGTGCCGAGCGCAGCAGCAATCGTCTGGGTGTTTCGGTGATCGAACTGACCGCCGAGCAGAAGAAAAGCCTGGACCTGAAAGGCGGCGTGGCGATCAAGGAAGTGACCGGTGGTCCGGCTTCGCTGATCGGCTTGCAGGCCGGTGATGTGATCACCCACCTGAACAATCAGGCGATCACCTCGGCCAAGCAGTTCACCGACGTGGCGAAAGGCCTGCCGAAGGATCGATCTGTCTCGATGCGCGTCCTGCGTCAGGGCCGCGCGACGTTCATTACGTTCAAACTGGACGAATAACAGTCAGGTCTGATGAGGAAGGGCGGCCACGGTCGCCCTTTTTCATGTCTGTGATTAGGCCTGAAACCGATCGGTCTACCTGCAAGCGTGACGCCTCGGGCATCCATCAGGTACAATTCCCGGCTATTTTTCGGCGGGCAATCTGCCTGCAACCTTTTTGAGTGTTGATCCGTGAGTGATTTGAGTCATATCCGCAATTTCTCCATCATCGCCCACATTGACCATGGCAAGTCGACGCTGGCCGACCGCTTCATTCAAATGTGCGGTGGCCTGTCCGAGCGCGAAATGGAAGCGCAGGTGCTCGACTCCATGGATCTTGAGCGCGAGCGCGGGATCACCATCAAGGCCCACAGCGTGACCCTGTACTACAAGGCCAAAGACGGTATTACCTACCAACTGAACTTCATTGACACGCCCGGTCACGTGGACTTCACCTATGAGGTCAGCCGTTCGCTGGCGGCCTGTGAAGGCGCGTTGCTGGTCGTCGATGCGGGTCAGGGCGTCGAGGCACAGTCGGTTGCCAACTGCTACACCGCTATCGAGCAGGGCCTTGAGGTCATGCCGGTACTGAACAAGATGGACTTGCCGCAGGCCGATCCGGACCGAGTCAAGGAAGAGATCGAGAAGATCATCGGCATCGATGCCACCGACGCCGTGGCCTGCAGTGCCAAGAGCGGCATGGGCGTTGATGAAGTGCTCGAGCGCCTGGTCACGACCATTCCGGCACCGACCGGCAATATCGAAGACCCGCTGCAAGCGTTGATCATCGACTCCTGGTTCGACAACTACCTGGGCGTCGTGTCCCTGGTGCGTGTACGCCATGGCCGGGTCAGGAAAGGCGACAAGATTCTCGTCAAATCCACCGGCAAGATGCACCTGGTCGACAGCGTCGGGGTATTCAACCCCAAGCACACCGCAACGGTCGATCTGAAAGCGGGCGAAGTGGGCTTCATCATCGCCGGCATCAAGGATATTCATGGTGCGCCGGTCGGTGACACCCTGACACTCAGCACCACGCCCGATGTGGACGTATTGCCGGGCTTCAAACGTATCCAGCCGCAGGTGTACGCCGGTCTGTTCCCGGTCAGCTCCGATGATTTCGAAGACTTCCGCGAAGCGTTGCAGAAACTGACGCTCAACGATTCTTCGCTGCAATACCTGCCGGAAAGCTCGGACGCGCTGGGCTTCGGCTTCCGCTGCGGCTTCCTGGGCATGCTCCACATGGAGATCATCCAGGAGCGTCTGGAACGCGAATACAACCTGGACCTGATCACCACGGCGCCAACCGTTATCTTCGAGCTGCTGCTGAAGACCGGTGAAACGATTTACGTCGACAACCCGTCCAAATTGCCAGACCTGTCAGCCATCGAAGACATGCGCGAACCTATCGTTCGGGCAAATATTCTTGTGCCTCAGGAGCACCTGGGCAACGTCATCACGCTGTGTATCGAAAAACGTGGCGTGCAGCACGACATGCTGTTCCTCGGAACGCAGGTTCAGGTCAGCTACGATCTGCCGATGAACGAAGTGGTTCTGGACTTCTTCGACCGTTTGAAGTCAGTCAGCCGCGGTTATGCTTCGCTGGATTATCATTTCGACCGTTATCAGTCGGCCAATCTGGTCAAGCTCGATGTACTGATCAACGGCGAGAAGGTCGATGCCCTGGCACTGATCGTTCACCGTGACAACGCGCACTACAAAGGGCGCGCGTTGACCGAGAAGATGAAAGAACTGATCCCGCGGCAGATGTTCGACGTGGCAATTCAGGCCGCCATTGGCGGTCAGATCGTGGCCCGGACAACCGTCAAAGCGCTCAGAAAGAACGTACTGGCCAAGTGTTATGGCGGCGACGTGAGCCGTAAACGCAAATTGCTCGAGAAGCAGAAGGCCGGTAAGAAACGCATGAAGCAGGTCGGCAACGTGGAGATTCCACAGGAAGCTTTCCTTGCAGTGCTCAGGTTGGAATAGTCAGGTCCTATGTCACTAAATTTCCCGCTGTTGTTGGTCATCGCTGTCTTCGTCTGTGGCGTGCTTGCACTGATTGACCTGGTGTTCCTGGCGCCTCGTCGCCGGGTGGCCATCGCCAATTATCAGGGCAGCGTCGCAGAGCCTGACATTGCTGTCGTCGAGCGACTGGACAAGGAACCCTTGCTGGTTGAATACGGCAAGTCGTTCTTTCCGGTCCTGTTCATCGTCCTGGTCCTGCGCTCGTTTCTGGTCGAACCCTTCCAGATTCCGTCGGGCTCCATGAAGCCGACACTGGACGTGGGTGATTTCATTCTGGTCAACAAGTTCTCCTACGGCATTCGTTTGCCCGTGCTGGACCAGAAGGTGATTCAGATCGGTGATCCGCAGCGTGGCGATGTGATGGTCTTTCGCTATCCGAGCGACCCGAGCGTCAACTACATCAAGCGTGTCATCGGCTTGCCGGGCGACCGCATTCGTTACACCAGTGACAAGCGCCTGTTCGTGAACGGCGAACTGGTTGCCAAGAAACTGATCGGCACCGAGCCCGGAACACTGGGCAGTGCCGAACTGTACGAAGAGCAACTGGGCACCGTCGAGCACCAGATCCGTCAGGAGATGAGCCGCTACCGTGCGCCGCCTGACACCGAGTGGACCGTGCCTGCCGCGCATTACTTCATGATGGGCGACAACCGGGACAACTCCAACGACAGCCGTTACTGGGATGACCCCAACATTCCCAAGGACGAGCTGGGCATGGTTCCGGACAAGAACATCGTCGGCAAGGCGTTTGCTGTCTGGATGAGCTGGCCCGAGCCGAAACTGAGTCACTTCCCCAATTTTTCACGGGTAGGTCTGATCAAATAATCCATGCGGCGCTGCCTGAGCAGCGCCGTATGTCATTTGGGAACGTTTTGGCCTGCCGCTGGCAGCGCACCCAGGAGGGTCAACAGTGAACATGACGTTCCCTGCTTCTCAAAAAGGTATGTCGTGGGTCGGATGGTTGCTGACGCTGGCGCTCGTCGCATTTGCGGTGAGCACGGCGATGAAGATCGTTCCCCATTATCTCGACTACATGTCGATGACGAAAATCATCGAAGCGGTCGAGACCAACAAAGGCCTGGATATCACCACGGTCAGCGAATTTTACAGTTATGTCGAAAAGAGCATGCAGCTCAACAGCATCCGGGATATAGATTTGAACAAGGCTTTAAAAGTAACGGTGGAGAACAATGCGTTCAACGCTCATTTGAACTATGAACAGCGTGAGCCATTGATCCAGAACATCGACGTGGTCATCAAGTTCGACAAGCAACTGAGCGTGGGCAGACCGTGAGCGTATCCTTGAGCCGCCTTGAGCGTCAGCTCGGCTACACCTTCAAGGATCAGGAACTGATGGTCCTGGCCCTGACCCACCGCAGTTTTGCCGGTCGTAACAACGAGCGTCTGGAATTCCTCGGTGATGCCATTCTCAACTTCGTGGCCGGTGAGGCGCTGTTCGAGCGCTTTCCTCAGGCCCGTGAAGGCCAGTTGTCGCGTCTGCGCGCACGGCTGGTGAAAGGCGAGACGCTGGCGTTGCTGGCACGCGGTTTTGATCTGGGTGAATACCTGCGTCTGGGATCCGGCGAATTGAAGAGCGGCGGATTCCGTCGTGAATCGATTCTGGCCGATGCCCTCGAAGCGCTGATCGGTGCGATCTATCTCGATGCAGGCATGGACGCTGCGCGTGAGCGCGTACTGGCGTGGTTGACGACCGAGTTCGACAGCCTGACGCTGGTAGACACCAACAAGGACCCGAAAACCCGTCTGCAGGAATTTCTGCAGTCCCGGGCCTGTGATCTGCCACGTTACGAAGTTGTGGACATCCAGGGTGAGCCGCATTGCCGGACGTTCTTCGTCGAATGCGAAATCACCTTATTGAATGAAAAGAGTCGAGGTCAGGGTGTCAGCCGCCGGATTGCCGAACAGGTAGCCGCAGCTGCAGCACTCATTGCCCTTGGCGTGGAGAACGGTCATGACTGATACAACTGCAACACGCTGTGGCTATGTTGCCATCGTCGGCCGCCCTAACGTAGGCAAGTCCACGCTGCTCAATCACATTCTCGGTCAGAAGCTGGCGATCACTTCGCGCAAGCCGCAGACCACCCGTCACAACATGCTGGGCATCAAGACCGAGGGCGCCGTGCAGGCGATCTACGTCGATACCCCGGGCATGCACAAGAACGGCGAGAAAGCGCTGAACCGCTACATGAACAAGACCGCTTCGGCTGCGTTGAAAGACGTCGATGTGGTGATCTTCGTTGTCGACCGCACGCGCTGGACCGACGAAGACCAGATGGTGCTGGAGCGTGTTCAATACGTTCAGGGTCCGGTCATTCTGGCGATCAACAAGACCGACCGCATCGAAGACAAGAGCGATCTGATGCCGCATCTGGAATGGCTGCAAGGCCAGCTGCCGAATGCGTCCATTGTGCCGATCTCTGCGCAGCACGGTCACAACCTTGAGGCACTGGAAGGCCTGATCGCCTCCCACCTGCCGGAAAATGATCACTTCTTCCCGGAAGACCAGATCACCGACCGCAGCAGTCGCTTCCTGGCCGCCGAACTGGTTCGCGAGAAGATCATGCGCCAGCTGGGTGCCGAGCTTCCGTACCAGATCACCGTCGAAATCGAAGAGTTCAAGCAGCAGGGTCGCACCCTGCACATCCATGCGCTGATCCTCGTCGAACGCGACGGTCAGAAGAAGATCATCATTGGCGACAAGGGCGAGCGTATCAAACGCATCGGCAGCGATGCCCGTCGCGACATGGAGCTGCTGTTCGACTCCAAGGTGATGCTCAACCTCTGGGTCAAGGTCAAGGGTGGCTGGTCCGACGACGAGCGCGCACTGCGCTCGCTGGGCTACGGCGACCTCTAGGTTGTCTTTTCACCCGGCCATTGGCCGGGTGAACATTTTCCTTTTCGAGCCCGCCCGATGAGCACGCCAACCGGCCAACCTGCTTTTGTGCTGCACAGCCGTGCGTACCGTGAAAACAGCGCGTTGGTCGATTTCCTCACGCCTCAGGGCCGCTTGCGTGCCGTACTGCGCAGCGCCAAGGGCAAGGCCGGTTCGCTGGCACGCCCCTTCGTGCCACTTGAAGTCGAGTTTCGCGGGCGCGGCGAGCTGAAGAACGTCGGCCGTATGGAAAGCGCCGGTGTCGCGACCTGGATGACGGGCGAGGCGCTGTTTAGTGGCATGTACCTCAATGAATTGCTGATTCGTCTGCTGCCTGCCGAAGATCCGCATCCTGCCGTATTCGAACACTATGCCGCCACGCTGATCGCCCTTGCCGAAGGACGGGCGCTCGAGCCCTTGCTTCGCTCATTCGAATGGCGTCTGCTGGACGATCTTGGCTACGGTTTTGCACTGGATACCGATATCAACGGTGAACCTCTGGCCGCAGACGGCATGTACCGTCTGCAGGTCGACGCCGGGCTGGAACGGGTCTGGCTGTTGCAGCCCGGTCTGTTTCAGGGCGTCGAGCTGCTGGCCATGGCCGAAGCCGACTGGAGCGCGCCGGGTGCGTTGTCTGCCGCCAAGCGTCTGATGCGTCAGGCACTCGCCGTGCACCTGGGCGGTCGTCCATTAGTCAGCCGTGAACTGTTTCGCAAGCCGTAATCAGG
Source organism: Pseudomonas sp. AC016 (assembly GCF_979253365.1). Taxonomy (NCBI): domain Bacteria; kingdom Pseudomonadati; phylum Pseudomonadota; class Gammaproteobacteria; order Pseudomonadales; family Pseudomonadaceae; genus Pseudomonas; species Pseudomonas sp. AC016. Next base: position 1,867,528 of record NZ_CEEDCC010000001.1, on the reverse strand, counting down.
CTTTATGCTCTGCGGCCTGCTTCGATCAACTTTCAGGAGACCTCCCGTGACTCAAAGCACCCGCATCCTTCTCGGCGTGAACATCGATCACGTGGCTACTTTGCGCCAGGCACGCGGCACGCGTTACCCGGATCCGATCAAGGCCGCGCTGGACGCGGAAGAGGCGGGTGCCGATGGCATCACGGTCCACCTGCGCGAAGACCGTCGGCACATTCAGGAGCGCGACGTGCTGCTGCTCAAGGACGTGTTGCAGACTCGCATGAACTTTGAAATGGGCGTGACCGAAGAGATGCTCGCGTTTGCCGAGCGCATTCGTCCGGCGCATGTGTGTCTGGTGCCGGAAACGCGTCAGGAATTGACCACCGAGGGTGGTCTGGACGTGGCGGGTCAGGAAGCGCGCATCAAGGCAGCGGTCGAGCGGCTGTCGAAGATCGGCTGTGAAGTATCGTTGTTCATTGATGCTGACGAGCGCCAGATTGCGGCTTCAGCGCGTGTCGGTGCGCCCGCCATCGAACTGCACACCGGTCGCTACGCCGATGCGCAAACTCCTGTCGAAGTGGCTGAAGAGTTGCAGCGGGTCGCCGACGGCGTGACCTTTGGTCTGGCTCAGGGTTTGATCGTCAATGCCGGTCACGGCCTGCACTATCACAACGTCGAACCGATTGCCGCGATCAAGGGTATCAACGAACTGAACATCGGCCATGCATTGGTGGCGCATGCACTGTTCGTGGGCTTCAAGGCTGCGGTGGCCGAAATGAAAGCACTGATCGTCGCGGCTGCGCGATAGGCAGCGCCAATCTCCATACGGGCTGTGGGAGGCCCCACCAGGTCTTCGATGCAGCGCTGTCGCGCGGCAAGCCGCCTCTTATCAAACAACCTGTAAGCCACTGAAGAAACTGGATTTTGTGGGAGCGGACTTGTCCGCGAAAAGGCCGGTACATCCGACGCATATGCACTGGCTGAAATACTGCATTCGCGGACAAGTCCGCTCCCACCAAGTTTGCTGCGCGACAGCGCTACGTCGAAGACGTGGTGGCGCCTCCCACAAGGGTGTTTCTTCAGCAGCTGCGGGTTAGAAATGTCTGATCCGGCGCTGAAAGCCTAAGGCTTGCGCCCCACGATCACGGCCCGCATCGGCGCGGGCAGGCCTTCGACGGTTCTGGTCGGATCGCTCGGGTCGAGGAAATCACCCAGCGACTGAAAACGCATCCACTCAGTGCTGCGTTGTTCCTCGACCGTTGTATGGCTCACGTCGACGCAGCGCACGTCGGTAAAGCCTGCGCGGCGCATCCACAGTTCCAGTGCGGGCACGGAGGGCAGGAACCAGACGTTGCGCATTTGTGCGTAGCGATCCTCGGGTACCAGAACCTGATGCACGTCGCCCGGTATCACCAGCGTCTCCATGACCAGTTCGCCGCCTTTCACCAGGCAGTCTTTCAACGCCAGCAAGTGATCAATGGGCGATTTGCGGTGGTACAGCACGCCCATGGAAAACACCGTGTCGAACCCTTCCAGATTGGCCGGCAGGTCTTCCAGCGCAAAAGGCAGGTGCCAGGCAGGCAGGTCGGGCAGGTAGCGTTGCATGGCCTGGAACTGACAGAAGAATAGCCAGTTTGGATCGACGCCGATCACGCAGTCAGCCCCGGCACCGAGCATGCGCCACTGGTAATAGCCGTTGCCGCAGCCGACATCCAGCACGCGTTTGCCTTTCAGGTCCAGATGCGGCGATACCCGCGACCATTTCCAGTCGGAGCGCCATTCGGTATCGATGTGCACGCCGAACACGTTGAACGGCCCCTTGCGCCACGGCGAAAGCCCCATCAAGGCTTTGCGCAGCACAGTGCGGGTTTCGCCGTCGCATTCGGTTTCCAGCGTGAAGCTGTCGGTCAGTTCGACACGGCTCGGCTTCAGTGCAGGCAGGGCGTCCAGCGCACTCTGCCAGCGCTGCAGGTCGCCGTGCCCTTTGGTCATCTTGGTATCGAGCTGGGCCTGCAGGCCGTTGGCCCATTCGGCCAGTGGAGTACGTGCCAGACGGCGGACAAGTGGAGCGAGATCAATCATGGCAGGGCAATCAACGAGGCAAAGTTAAGGCATTGGAACCACGGCACCACCTTGGAAAAACCGGCGGCGAGCAGACGTTGGCGATGTTCTTCGAGGCTGTCGGGTTTCATGACGTTCTCGATGGCGCTGCGCTTCTGGGCAATCTCCAGATCGCTGTAGCCGTTGGCGCGCTTGAAGGCAATGTGCAGATCGGTCAGCAGCGCGTGCTCCTGATCATCATCGAAGCGCAGCTTTTCCGAGAGGATCAACGCACCGCCCGGCACCAGCGAATGGCGGATACGGCTCAACAACTCCAGACGCTGTTCGGGCGCGATGAATTGCAGCGTGAAGTTAAGGGCCACCACTGAGGCGGGCTGGAACGTCAGGGCCAGAATGTCACCCTCGATGACCTCAACCGGCAACAGCTCCTGAAACATCGAATTCTGGGCATTCAGGTATTCGCGGCAGCGTTCGACCATGGCGGCCGAGTTGTCGATGGCGATGACGCGGCACCCTTCGTTGCGCACATGGCGGCGCAGGGCCTGAGTGACGGCTCCCAGCGAACTGCCCAGGTCGTAAAGAACGGTATCAGGCTGGGCGAACTGCGCCGCAAGCACGCCAAGGTTCTCGACAATGGTCGGGTAACCGGGCACCGAGCGCTTGATCATGTCCGGGAACACCCGCACCACGTCTTCGTTGAAGGCGAAGTCAGGCACCTGGGCCAGGGGCTGGGCGAATAGGCGGTCGGGTTCTTTGCTCACGGCGATTCCGGCGAAGGCTTTGAAAGGCGGGCATTCTAGCCAAGTTGTCGCCGGGATGCATGGTCTGGCGCAGCTTCCCGGATGAGCCGCCGCGCGGACTGTTGAAAAGGCCTCAGTTCACCTTGATCGAACAATCGAAGGTCTGCTCGGCTGGTACTTCCGGTGCCCAGGGTTGCTGATAGACCATCAGCAGGCGTCCGCTGCCCGGCTGAGTGGCTTTGAACCGCCAGACCGACTCGCCGCCGCTGCCGATCATCTCCTTGTTGCCGCCATTGGCATACACCTCAGGCCCCAGGCTGCGCAGGATGTCCTGTGCGGGGTTCTGGGTCAGCCAGCGAAAGCCGGTCGTTGGATTGCTGGGCAGGGTCAGAATCAGCGTCTGTCCGGCCTTGAGGCTCAATGGACAATCACTCTGGCTATCAATGGAAACGATGTTTTTCGGGGTTTGTGCGCAGGCACTCAACAGGGCAAGGCTCAAGGGCGCAATGAGACGGGCAGGGGTCATGGCAAGGTCCGGTTTTGCAAGACGATGCTGGAGGATAACCGATCAGGGTTTTGGAGGGGAGCCGGAGGTGTCGATGCGCACAAGAGCCATGCTCCATGTCATATACAGTCCGATTGTTCCCACGCGCGTGGTAACACAGCTCAGGACGCTCCGCGTCCGCCTGTAGGCATGACGCGGAACGAAGGCTGCATGCCTTAGAACAACACTTTCGCCACGTCGGCAAAGCGTTTGGCGAAGTGCACGGTCAGGCCTTCCTTCAGGTAGTCAGGCAATTCCTCGAAGTTGCCACGGTTGGGCTCCGGCAGGATCAGTTCGTTGATCTTCTGACGGCGCGCCGCGATGACTTTCTCCCGAACTCCACCAATTGGCAGCACATGCCCGGTCAGGGTCAGTTCACCCGTCATGGCCACGCCTTTTTTCGGCGGCTGGTTGCGAGCCAGGGACAGCAGGGCGCTGGCCATGGTCACGCCCGCGCTCGGTCCATCCTTCGGCGTAGCACCTTCCGGCACGTGCAAATGCACGAAGGCTTCATCGAAGAACTTCGCGTCGCCGCCAAACTTCGACAGATTGGAGCTGACGTAGCTGTAAGCAATTTCCGCCGACTCTTTCATCACGTCACCCAACTGACCGGTCAGCTTGAAGCCGCGGTTCAGTGTGTGGATACGCGTTGCTTCGATCGGCAGCGTAGCGCCGCCCATGCTGGTCCAGGCCAGGCCGGTGATGACGCCTGTGCCTGACAAGACCTGCTCGCTGCGGAACACCGGCATGCCCAGCGACGCTTCCAGATCCTTCGGCCCGATCTTGATGATCGAATCGGGCGCGTCCAGCAGTTTGACGACCGCCTTGCGCACCAGCTTGCCGAGCTGCTTTTCCAGATGCCGCACACCGGCCTCGCGGGCATAGCCTTCGATCACGGCGCGCAGTGCGCTGTCGCTGATGGTCAGCTTGTTCTTGGCAACGCCGGCCTTGGCCAGTTGCTTGGGCCACAGATGGCGCTTGGCGATGGCGAGTTTTTCTTCGGTGATGTAGCCGGACAGGCGTATCACTTCCATCCGGTCCAGCAGCGGGCCGGGGATCGAATCCAGGGTGTTGGCGGTGCAGACAAACAGAACCTTGGACAGGTCCAGACGCAGGTCCAGATAGTGGTCGAGGAATTCGACGTTCTGTTCCGGGTCCAGGGTTTCCAGCAGGGCAGACGCTGGGTCGCCCTGATAGCTCTGACCCATCTTGTCGATTTCATCGAGCATGATGACCGGGTTCATTACCTCTACATCCTTTAGCGCCTGCACCAGCTTGCCGGGCTGGGCGCCGATGTAGGTGCGGCGATGACCCTTGATCTCCGCTTCGTCGCGCATGCCGCCGACGCTCAGGCGATAGAACGGACGCCCCAGCGACTCGGCAATCGAGCGTCCGACGCTGGTCTTGCCCACACCGGGCGGGCCGACCAGCAGAACGATCGAACCACTGATTTCGCCTTTGTAAGCACCAACAGCGAGGAATTCGAGAATCCGGGCCTTGATGTCATCCAGTCCGGCGTGGTGCTGATCGAGCACCTTGCGCGCATGCTTGAGGTCCAGCTTGTCTGCGCCGTACACGCCCCACGGCAGGGAGCTGGCCCAGTCCAGGTAGTTGCGGGTCACGGCGTATTCCGGCGAGCCGGTTTCCAGCACCTTGAGCTTGCCGATTTCCTCGTCGATCTTCTTGCGTGCCTGAGGCGTCAGGGTCTTGCCTTCCAGACGCTGCTCGAACTGCTCGATATCGGCGCTGCGGTCGTCCTTGCTCAGGCCCAGTTCCTGCTGGATGACCTTGAGCTGTTCCTTGAGAAAGAACTGACGCTGGTGTTCGCCAATCTTGCGATTGACCTCGGCGGAGATTTCTTTCTGCAATCGGGCGACTTCAACTTCCTTGCGCAGCATCGGCAGGACTTTTTCCATGCGCTTGAGCATCGGCACGCAGTCGAGTACCTGTTGCAGCTCAACGCCTGTCGCCGAGGTCAGCGCCGCAGCGAAGTCGGTGAGCGGCGATGGATCGTTCGGACTGAAGCGGTTCAGATAATTTTTCAGCTCTTCGCTGTACAGCGGGTTGAGCGGCAGCAGTTCCTTGATCGCGTTGATCAGGGCCATGCCGTAGGCCTTGACCTCATCGGTCGGCTCGTTCGGCTGCTGCGGGTACTCGACTTCCACCAGATACGGCGGGCGATGATGTTTGAGCCAGGTGCGGATCCGCACACGGCTCAGGCCCTGCGCCACAAACTGTAAACGTCCATTTTCACGGCTGGCGTGGTGAACTTTTACCAAAGTGCCATACTCGGGCAGCGCATTGGTATCGAAGTGGCGTGGATCTTCCTGCGGCGTGTCCATGAAAAACAGCGCCAGGGAGTGATGCTCGGACTTGCTGACCAGCTCGAGAGTCTCGGCCCAGGGCTCTTCATTGACGATGACCGGCAGGACCTGAGCCGGGAAGAACGGGCGGTTATGGATCGGGATGATGTAAACCTTGTCCGGCAGGTTCTGGCCGGGAAGGGCAAGCGAGGTGCTGTCGGAACTCAGCGACACGTCGTGCTCGGCTGCATCATTCGGCAAATCTGGCGAGTCTGTCTGCTGGTCGCTCATGGGGCACCTGAGAAGTTGAACATGGCTCTTAGATGGGGCGGGCATCCTCAGGTTTCAATGGCTTTGGTCGATAGTCTGAATAGTGGCGATAAAACCTTTGGTTTCGGGCATCGCCGGGACCTTTCAGTTGTCGCCAGGGCTGGTTTATTTTTTACGGCGCTGCCGTTGCGGGTTGACTCGGTTATGACCAACGTATTTATCTCAGCATTGCTGGCGGGCCTGTGGATGATGTCCGCTGCCAATGCTTCGGCCGCGACCTTCACGGCCCAAATGCTCGACAAGCAGGGCAAGCCTCTGGCCGATGCCGTCGTGACGCTCAAGGGGCCGCCGAGTGCAACGCCAGCAGTGCTCAAGGCGTCCATGGACCAGCGCGATCAGGAATTCGCGCCCCACGTTCTGGCAGTTCATACCAGCACGCAGGTGAAGTTTCCCAACAGCGACAACATCCGCCATCAGGTGTACTCCTTTTCTCCGGCCAAGCGCTTCGAACTGCGTCTTTACGAAGGCACGCCATCAGAGCCGCTGCTGTTCGACAAGCCGGGTGTGGTGGTGCTGGGCTGCAACATCCATGACTGGATGGTCGGCTACATCTATGTCACCGACGACCCCTGGTTCGGGGTAACCGACAGCAATGGTCAGCTCAAACTCGATCAGATGCCGACAGGCCACTATCAGGCCACGCTCTGGCATCCGCAGATCGAAGACATGCAGCCAGTGTCAGGTGGCGAATTCGACATTCCCGCCGCAGGCCTCACCCAGCGCTTTACGCTGCCCGTCGTGCCAACCGTCGCCGACGACAAGCCCAGCAAACCGGCGACAGGCGGCTTTGGTGACGCTTTCCACAAGGCAGCCCATGAATGAATCTTAAAGTCAGCTTCCAGGCGCGCATCGCCGGGGTCTTGATCGCCCTGTTGCTGATCGTGGTCTGCGCGGTGTACCTGGCGGTCAAGGTGGCGACCGGTGACGCGGTGCGCACCCAGGCTCAGGCCCAACTGGAAGTGGGTAGCCGGGTTTTCGAACGCTTGATCGATTTGCGCGGCAAGCGCCTGCGCGATGCGGTGCAACTGCTGTCTGCCGACTTCGGGTTCCGCGATGCGGTCGCCAGTTCCGACTCATCGACCATCCGTTCGGTGCTGCTCAACCACGGCAAGCGTATCAACGCGAGCGACATGTTTCTGCTGGGCATGGACGGTGTGGTGATCGCCAGTACCGTGTCCGAGGTGCCCGAGGGTTCAAAATTCGTCTATGACCAGGCCTTGCGTACCGCCAAACGCAGCGGCCAGTCGGTGCTGATCGTGCCGGGAGGTGGTACGCCGCATCTGCTGGTGGAGAGCACCGTGCTGGCGCCGCTGCCTATCGGCCGGGTGGTGATGGGATTTTCCATCGACAGCGACATCGCTGAAGAACTGCGCTCGCTCAGCGGTCTGGAAGTGTCGTTTCTGACCATTGAGAACGGCAAGGCTGGCAGCCTGATCAGCACTCAGCCCGAAGCCTTGCATGCCGGTCTGATTGAACTGATGCGCAGCTCCTCCGGCGGACAGATGCGCGTTACCGAGCAGTCCAACCTGAACTTCCTCAGTCAGACCCTGATGCTTGCGAATACGGGCAATGGCGGCGATGGACAGGTTCTGGCTCTGCTGCAAAGCCCGCTGGACAAAGCCCTGCAGGCTTTCGCGCCGCTGGACGAGAAGATTTTCTGGATTTCCATGGCGGCGCTACTGGCCTCACTGATCGGCACCCTGGCACTGGCGCGTAGCGTTTCGCTGCCGGTGCGTGAGCTGGCCATCGCCGCCAAGCGGATCGGTGACGGCGATTACGAGACTCCGGTCAACATGGCCCGCACCGATGAGCTAGGCATGCTGGCCAATGCCATCAACACGATGCAGCACGGTATTGCGGTGCGTGAAGGGCAGCTGGCACACAACGCGCTGCACGATAACCTGACGGGTCTGCCCAACCGGGCGCTGGTCATGGAGCGACTGGGCAGCGCCATTGCCGCCGAACGGCCGGTGGCCCTCTTGTACCTGAGCATTGAAAACCTCAGCGCGATCAACGAAAGCTCGGGCACCGAAGGTGTCGAGCAACTATTGCTTCAAGTGGGCCAGCGCTTGCAAAGCACATTGCGCGCTGGTGACACCGTCGCGCGGCTGTCCGCCAACGAATTCCTGTTGTTGCTTGACCAGATCACCAGCGATGGCGCGGTGGCCACAGGCGACGCCCTGCAACGACTGCTCAGCGAGCCGCAGCGGATCGACAACCACGACATCGCGCTTGAGTGCTGCATCGGCATCACGGTCTACCCGGAAAACGGCAATTCGGCTCAGGAGCTGGTCAACCGCGCGGCCATTGCCCGCAAGGACGCCGCGTTCCTGCCGGGCCGACTGCAAATCTATCAGGACGGTCGCGATCTGGCGCACCAGCGGCAGATAAGCCTGATTCGTGATCTGCGCAAGGCGCCGCAGAACGGCGAATTGATGCTGCATTACCAGCCCAAACTGGATATTCGTCAGGGGACGGTGCGCCAGGCCGAAGCCTTGCTGCGCTGGTCTCATCCGCAATTCGGTAATGTCTCGCCCGCTGAATTCATCGTGCTCGCCGAGCGGACCGGCAGCATTCATCTGCTGACCAACTGGGTCATCGAAGAAGCCATGCGCCAACTGGCCGAGTGGCGCAAGCGGGGCCTGGTGCTGCAAGTGTCGGTGAACATTTCTGCCGATGACCTATTGGGCGATGACCTGGCCGGATTTGTTCTGGGGCTGCTCAAACAGTACGGCGTGCCTGCCGAGCAACTGGTGTTCGAAATCACCGAAAGCGCAATCATGAGCCAGCCGGAAAAAGCACTGGTGGTGCTGCATAAGCTGCGTGATTGCGGCATCAGCCTGTCGATCGATGATTTCGGTACCGGTTATTCGTCGCTGGCGCACCTCAAGCGTCTGCCGGTGCAGGAATTGAAAATCGACCAGTCATTCGTGCGCGATCTGGACGAGACCAGTGAAGACGCAGTGATCGTGCGTTCCACCATCGAGATGAGCCACAACCTGGGTCTCAAAGTGGTGGCCGAGGGCGTGGAATACCAGCACAGCCTCGACCTGCTGCGTCGCTGGCACTGCGATACTGCGCAGGGTTACCTGATCAGCAGACCGCTGACCGCCGCCGCGTTCGAGACCTGGATCGTGAAAACCCGTGAATTACCAGGCCTGATGGTGAACTGAACCATGTCCTACAAAGCATCGCTGTTGTTGGGTTTCCTGCTGGGCGCGGCCACGCCGCTCGCCCTGGCCGACAACGGTCGTCTGATTGCCACCGGCGGTGCCAGCAACATTGAAGGCAGTGCGGGCGGCGGCATTACGCCGTGGGCAGTGATCACCGGCTACAGCGAGCAGGGTGAGTGGGGCGCGACGGCGTTTGCCACGCACCTCAATCTCCCGGATTACAACCTGGATGTGGCGGGCCTTGCCGTCGCCTATGGCAACCGTGTAGAGCTGTCCTACGCGCACCAGCGCTTCGATATCAGCCCGCTGCAGCACAAGCTGAGCCTGCCGGATGACAACCTCAGCCAGGACGTGTTTGGCGTCAAGGTACGACTGTTCGGTGACCTGATCTACGACAGCCTGCCGCAGGTGTCGCTGGGCGTGCAGTACAAGCACCAGAACGATTTTCTGATTCCGAGCCTGGTCGGCGCGCAACGCGATTCCGATGTCGAGGGGTATCTGACCGCCAGCCGTCTGTTCATGGGGGCTGCGTTCGGCTACAACGTGGTGGTCAACGGCGGTGTGCGCTATAGCCGCGCCAACGAAACCGGTCTGCTGGGTTTCGGCGGTGATCGCCGTGACAGCCGCAGCCTGCTCAAGGAAGGCTCGGTGGCGGTGTTGTTTAACCCGCGCTGGGCCATGGGCGTGGAGTACCGCGAGAAACCCGACAACCTGTCGTTCTCGGGCGAAAGCGACTGGGCGGACGTGTTCCTCGGTTACTTCCCCAACAAGCATCTGTCCTTCGTGCTGGCCTACGCCCGCCTGGGTGAAATCGCCACGCTGGACAACCAGAACGGCACCTATCTGTCCGTTCAGGGGAGTTTCTGATGAGGCGTTTGGTGATGTGTCTGATGCTGGCCTTGATGGTCGGTTGTGCTCAACAGCAGGTCAAGGATGACAGCCTTTATCAGGATCTTGGCCAACGTGCCGGCATTCAGCGCATCGTCGAAGGCATGCTGCTCAATGCCGCCAAGGACGACCGGATCGTCGAGCGCTTCAAACGGGTCAACATCGTCCTGCTGCGTGATCGGCTGGTCGACAAGTTCTGCGTGATAGTCGATGGCCCATGCACCTACAACGGCGACAGCCTCGCTGAATCCCACAAGGGTCAGAACCTCAGCCCGAGCGATTTCAACGCACTGGTTGAAAACCTGATCGCCGCCATGGACACCGAAAAAGTCCCGGTGCCCGTGCAAAACCGCTTCATCGCACGTCTTGCTGCATTGCGCGGGGAAGTGATCCGCAAGTAGCGTCACATTCGAGAGCGGACGCGGAGCGTCCTGGGCGGCGTTACCACGCAGAGCGTGGGAACGATCAGGGTCTCAAACACACCGTCGTGCCTATGCTCCGCGCTCAGCGTAATACCCAAGTCTGCCTCAACACTGATCGTGCCCATCGCTCCGCGTGGGCATGCATCCCGTGACGCTCCGCGTCACACATGGCACAGACTGCTGATTCAGTGAGCCAGGCGCATGGCTCAAGTCACCTTTCGGAATGGCCGCTGATCAGCTCAACCGTGTCAGATACCCCGGCACTTCCTGTTCCGGCAGCACCGACAACACCTTCAAGCGCTGTAGCATGCGTTGTCTGGCGCGGTGCAGGTGTTCCTTGAGGTTCAGCGCGGCGGCGTCGAAGGCGCCGTGCAGCAGCAGTTCGAGAATCATTCGGTGTTCGGCGAGCATGGCTTCATCCGCGCCGATATCCAGCAGCCGATAGAAGATCCGGTTGATGATCATCGGGCTCTGCGCCTGGCTGATCAGGGTGGCAATCTTGCGATTCTGCAGTCCCGCCAGACACTGCTGATGCAGGTCTTCTTCCAGTTGCTCGATCTGTTCCAGGCTGCAGCTTTCAGTGTTTTGCGCCGCGATGACTCTGGCCAGCATACTTTCCAGGCGTTCGCGACTCAGGTGCGGCCCGGTCTGGCGCAAGGCTTCGGGTTCCAGGCAGGCACGCAGCTCATAATCGTCGGTCACTTCACGCGCCGTCAGGGGGCCGGCCAGCCATTGGGAGTAGGGTTCCTTTTCCACCAGCCCGCGATCACGCAGCCTCATCAGCGCTTCACGCACCACAGCCCGGCTGACCCCGAAATGCTCGGCCGCGCTCTGTTCGTCCAAGCGGTAATGACCGAAAGCGATACACGCCGAGAGCGCCGCACCGATCTCGTCATGGATGCGCTCACCCAGCGGGCGTGTGTCGACCAGCTCTTCGCTGCTGTCCAGCCCGAACTGCTTGTGGCTCAGGCTCAGACGCAAGGGTTCGACCACGCCGCCCTCGGGATTGACCAGATAACCGCGTCCATCGAACCGGCTGATCAGCCCTTCGTCGTGCAGCAGGTTAAGCGCCTTGCGCACTGGCACGCGGCTGGTGCCGAACAGTTCAGCCAATGGTGCTTCAAGCAGTACCAGTCCATTGGCGACCGCACCCGTGAGGATGGCGTTGCGTAACACTTCACGGATCGTGGCGTAGCGCGAGGCGGTGCGCGGGTCCTCATCTGACATCGTTTTCTTACACTTCTGACGGCTGACGAACAATTCTCGCACAGATGCGCCACTGTCACCTTGAGGTACATCCGGACGCTCACTCATGGGGCCACCGTTACCTATCTGCACTAAAATGTATCTTTTATAAAAGATACATTATTTCATTGTGACAGCCGACCAAACGTCCTGCGTCCCGCCCATTCAACGTTCGTCCCGCCCATGAAAGGTTTCTAATCCAGCTGTCTTGGGGCATTCAGGCATCAGACGCCGTTGCTCCAGAGAGCCACGAGCATGAGATTGGCATGGATTCTGCCTTTGTTAAATGTACATTTTATTAATAAGTACATTTTTAAAGGTCTGTTATGTCGATGATGGACACCGCGGCTTCCGCAATCACCTTCGATGCCTGCGCACTGGCCGATGATTTCGCTCAGGGCCGTACCGATCCCGTTCAGGCTCTGGAGCAGGCGCTGCATCGAGCTGCTCAGGTGAATCATGTCTTCATTTCCATGAGCGAAGAGCGCGCCCGTCGCGAGGCCGAAGCATCGGCCGCCCGCTGGAGGCAGGGCCAGCCGCTTGGTCCGTTCGATGGTGTTCCGCTGGCGTGGAAGGATCTGTTCGATGTGGCGGGTTCCGTGACCACCGCCGGTTCCGCGACCCGCCGGCAGGTCAGCGCCGCTTGCCTGGATGCGCCGAGCGTCGGGCTGCTGGCCCGCTGCGGCATGGTCAGTGTGGGCAAGACCAACCTCAGCGAGTTCGCCTATTCCGGGCTCGGCCTCAATCCGCACTTCGGTACGCCGGTCAATCCGCTCAGCGATGATTCGCCGCGGATTCCCGGTGGCTCGTCTTCAGGCTCTGGGGTTGCTGTCGCAGCGGGCATCGTGCCGATCGCGATGGGTACTGACACCGCAGGCTCGATTCGCATCCCCGCAGCATTCAATGGTCTGGTGGGCTTTCGCAGCACCAGTCGCCGCTACAGCCGCGATGGCGTGTTTCCCCTGGCAATCACGCTGGACAGTGTCGGGCCGCTGACCCGAAGCGTTCGTGATGCGCTGGTGATTGATGACCTGCTGTGCGCACGCAGCAAACCGACCTCGCACGTGCCGCGCAGTCTGTCTGGTCAGCGATTCATCGTCGATCAGGCGGTACTGGATGACACGCGCGTCGAGGCTGCAGTACGCGACAATCTGTTGCGCGCTGTCGAGGCTTTGCGCGTTGCCGGTGCGCTGGTCGAGATGCGTCCCTGCGAAGCCTTTCAAGCCACTCTGCAACTGATTCAGCACAGCGGCTGGCTGGGCGCGGCCGAAGCGTTCGCCCTGCATCAGCCGTTGCTCGACAGTGACGCGGCCAGCGAACTCGACCCCCGCGTGCGCAAGCGCCTTGAAGCTGCCCGGCACATGCCTGCCAGTCTGCTGATCAACCTGTACGCCGCCCGCGAGCGCTTGCAGGAACGGTTGACCCTTGAACTGGACGGCGCGCTGCTCATCACCCCGAGTGTCGCCCACGTCGCGCCGCCGCTTGCACCTTTGCTGGCCGACGACGAGCTGTTCATCCAGACCAACCTTGCGACGCTGCGCCTGACCATGCCGGGCAGTCTGCTCAACATGCCCGGCGTTTCACTGCCCAGCGGCTTCGATGCCAGCGGCCTGCCCACCGGGCTGTTGCTCAGCGCGCCAGCCGGTGAGGACGCCCGGCTGTTGCGCGCGGCACTGGCGGTGGAAGCGCTCGTGCAACTCTCATGAACACCCCTTGAACACTCTATCAACGACTGACCGGCACCCTTGCTCGATGCGGTGAAACCGGTCTGATCAACCAGCAGGAGAAACAACAATGGCTAAAGAAATTCTGTGTGCGTTTGGTGTCGATGTAGATGCAGTCGCGGGCTGGCTGGGCTCTTATGGCGGTGAAGATTCGCCGGACGATATCTCGCGCGGTCTGTTCGCGGGCGAAGTCGGCGCGCCACGCCTGCTCAAGCTATTCGAGCGTTACGGGCTGCGCACGACCTGGTTCATTCCCGGCCACTCCATGGAAACCTTCCCCGAGCAGATGAAGGCCGTGGCCGATGCGGGGCATGAAATCGGCGTGCACGGCTACAGCCATGAAAACCCGATTGCAATGACGCCGGAGCAGGAAGAAATCGTCCTCGACAAGTCCATCGACCTGATCATGCAAGTCACCGGCAAGCGCCCGACCGGCTATGTCGCGCCGTGGTGGGAATTCAGCAACGTCACCAACGAGCTGCTGCTCAAGAAAGGCATCAAGTACGACCACAGCCTGATGCACAACGACTTCCACCCGTACTACGTTCGCGTCGGCGACAAATGGACCAAGATCGATTACAGCCAGCACCCCGATACCTGGATGAAACCCCTGGTGCGCGGTGAAGAAACCGATCTGGTGGAGATCCCGGCCAACTGGTACCTGGATGACCTGCCGCCGATGATGTTCATCAAGAAAGCGCCGAACAGCCATGGCTTCGTCAACCCGCGCCACCTGGAAGAAATGTGGCGCGACCAGTTCGACTGGGTGTACCGCGAGCACGAACACGCGGTGTTCACCATGACCATCCACCCCGATGTTTCCGGACGTCCACAGGTGCTGCTGATGCTTGAGCGCCTGATCGAGCACATCCAGAGCCACGCGGGCGTCAAATTCGTCACCTTCGACGAGATCGCCGACGACTTCGTGCGTCGCAACCCACGTAACCGTTGATTCATAGCCCTGTCCGAGGCATCACTCATGTCCATATACAACAAGCTTGACCTGACCGGCTGGAAGCCAGAGCAGTTGACGCCGGAGCAAGTTCGCTTCGCCACATGGATAGCCTTTTTTGCGTGGGTGTTTGCGGTATACGACTTCATTCTGTTCGGAACCCTGCTGCCCGAGATCGGGCGGCACTTTTCCTGGAGTGAAGTGGAGCAGGCCGAAATCGCGACTTGGGTTGCGGTCGGTACGGCGGTGGTGGCACTGGCCATCGGGCCGTTGGTGGATCGCCTGGGGCGGCGGGTTGGCATCATGTTTACCGTAAGTGGATCGGCCATCTGTTCGGCGCTTACAGCCATTGGTGGGTCGTGGGGCAAGTCGCCGCTGATCCTGATCCGTTCGCTGGGCGGTCTGGGTTATGCGGAAGAGACGGTCAACGCGACCTACCTGAGTGAAATCTATGCGGCGTCGGATGACCCGCGTCTGGCCAAGCGCCGCGGCTTCATCTACAGCCTGGTGCAGGGCGGCTGGCCGGTCGGCGCGTTGATCGCAGCGGGCCTGACGGCGGTGCTGCTGCCAATCATCGGCTGGCAGGGCTGCTTCGTGTTTGCGGCGATTCCAGCCATCATCATTGCGATCATGGCGCGCAAGCTCAAGGAGAGCCCGCAGTTCCAGATTCACCAGCGCATCACGCAACTGCGCAAAAAGGGTGATGTCAGTCAGGCGCAGGCCGTGGCTCATACCTATGGCGTCGACTACGACGAACACAGCAAGGCGGGCCTCGGTGCTGCGTTTCGTGGCACGTCGCTGCGCGCAACGTTGGTGATCGGCGCAGCCATCCTGCTCAACTGGGCGGCGATTCAGGTGTTCAGCGTGCTGGGCACCACGGTGATCGTCAGCGTGCACCACATCTCGTTCGAGAATTCACTGATCATTCTGGTGCTGTCCAATCTGGTCGGTTACTGCGGTTACCTGAGCCACGGCTGGATGGGTGACAAGATCGGCCGTCGCAACGTGATCGGCCTGGGCTGGATGCTGGGTGGTCTGGCGTTTGCGGGCATGCTCTATGGGCCGAGCAATATGCCAATGGTCGTCGGGCTGTACAGCCTCGGTCTGTTCTTCCTGATCGGCCCGTACTCGGCGGCGCTGTTTTTCATCAGTGAAAGTTTTCCCACCAGCATCCGCGCCACCGGCGGCGCGATCATTCATGCCATGGGACCTCTCGGCGCCGTCGTGGCGGGTTTCGGCGCGACGTCCGTGCTGAGCGCAGGCGGCGACTGGCAGACCTCGGCGCTGTACTTCGGCGCGCTGCCTTGCTTCCTGTCCGGTGCGTTGATGTTCGCGGCCCGTCACGTGCGTCCTGAAACCGTTAAGTGAGGAATTGCCCATGACTCGTAAAGTTGCACTGGTCACCGGTGCCGCCAGCGGCATCGGTCAGGCCTTGGCCGTAGCATTTGCCCGGCAGGGTGTGGCGGTGGCGGGCGGGTTTTACCCGGCCGACCCGCACGACCCGAATGAAACCCGTCGTCTGGTGGAAGAGGCGGGCGGCGAATGCCTGATGCTGCCACTGGATGTCACCCGTACCGAATCGGTGGATGATCTGGCCAGTCAGGCTTTGGAAGCCTTTGGCCGGATCGATTACGCAGTCGCCAACGCAGGCTTGTTGCGCCGCGCGCCGCTGCTGGAAATGACCGACGCGCGCTGGAATGAAATGCTCGACGTGGACCTGACCGGCGTGATGCGCACTTTCCGCGCCGCTGTCCGGCATATGGGCGAGGGCGGTGCGCTGGTGGCGATCTCGTCGATTGCCGGTGGCGTGTATGGCTGGCAGGACCACTCGCATTATGCTGCGGCCAAGGCGGGTGTGCCGGGTCTGTGTCGTTCGCTGGCCGTGGAGCTGGCGCCCAAAGGCATCCGCTGCAACGCGGTGATTCCGGGCCTGATCGAAACGCCGCAGTCGCTGGACAGCAAGAATTCGCTGGGCCCGGAAGGGCTGAAACAGGCCGCCAAAGCGATTCCGCTGGGGCGTGTCGGGCGAGCGGATGAAGTGGCGTCGCTGGTGCGTTTTCTGTGCAGTGACGAAGCCAGCTACCTGACCGGGCAGAGCATCGTGATCGACGGCGGCCTGACCGTGCGCTGGCCGGAGTGAGATGACGCAGGTCATGACCGTGCCTGAACGGAGCGACGGGCACGATCAAAGTGTGGGAGGCGGCTTGCCGGCGATGCGTTTTGCGAAGCGACATCTCAGTGACTGAAATGACGCCATCGCCGGCAAGCCGCCTCCCACGGGGTATGTATTCATTCAGATACTTTGATGATTGTGCCCAGGCTCTGCATGGTAACGCCGCTCTGGAGGCTCCGCGTCCACTCGGGCGGTGACGCGGAGCGTCACGGGCTGCATGCCCACGCGGAGCATGGGCACGATCAGTTAACGTAAGCCGGGCACGATCACTTCCCGGCTACCCGCAACAAGGAACTCACCATGCAGCAACTCAAAGACAAACGCGCCGTGATCACCGGCGCAGGCAGCGGCATCGGTGCTGCTATCGCGCGGGCCTACGCCGTTGAAGGCGCACGGCTGGTGCTGGGCGACCGAGATCCGACCAACCTGACCAAGGTCGCCGAGCAATGCCGCCAGCTCGGCGCGCAGGTGTACGCCTGTGTGGCTGACGTCGGCACAGTCGAAGGCGCGCAGGCCGGTGTTGATGCATGCGTCGAGCAGTTCGGCGGCATCGACATTCTGGTCAATAACGCAGGCATGCTGACCCAGGCGCGCTGCGTCGATCTGAGCATCGAGATGTGGAACGACATGCTGCGCGTTGACCTCACCAGCGTGTTCGTTGCCAGCCAGCGCGCCTTGCCGCATATGCTGGCGCAACGCTGGGGACGGATCATCAACGTCGCCTCGCAGTTGGGCATCAAGGGCGGCGCCGAGCTGACCCACTACTCCGCTGCCAAGGCCGGCGTGATCGGCTTCACCAAATCCCTGGCGCTGGAAGTGGCCAAGGACAACGTGCTGGTCAACGCCATCGCGCCTGGCCCCATCGAAACGCCATTGGTTGCAGGCATCAGCAGCGCCTGGAAAACCGCCAAGGCGGCCGAGCTGCCCTTGGGCCGTTTCGGGTTGGCAGAGGAAGTCGCGCCGGTCGCTGTGCTGCTCGGCAGTGAGCCGGGCGGCAATCTGTTCGTCGGCCAGACACTGGGGCCGAACTCCGGCGACGTGATGCCGTGATGCACTTGAGCGAGGACTGATCATGTGTGGACTGTGCGGGCTGTTGGGCGAAGACGTTCACTGGAGCGATCCGCTGAGTGGCGAGCTGCCGAGGCGGCGTGAGCGCTTGCGGCGCATTGCAGCCATCAACAAGGTAGTGGCGCCGTTTCGCTTGAAGGTCGAGGACTTTCAGGGCGTTTCCTATCTGCTGCTGGGCGCTACCGGCAAACAGGAACTGGCGAGCGGCCTTGATCAGTTGTGGCAGAAGGCCGAACTGCTGATCGGCCGACCGCTGGATCCCCTCGATTCCCGCTTGCTTGAACATTTGCAGAGGTCGTCATGAGCATTGCGCTGAACGTGATCACCGGCTTTCTGGGCAGCGGCAAAACCACATTGCTCAAGCGCCTGCTGGCGGATGAGGACATGGGCGACACCGCGCTGCTGATCAACGAGTTCGGTGACGTGGGCATCGACCACCTGCTGGTCGAAGAAGTCGCGCCAGACACCGTTCTGCTGCCCAGCGGCTGTGTCTGCTGCTCGATTCGTGGCGAGCTGAAAGACGCGTTGCTCGGTCTGCTGGAGCGCCGCAGTCGCGGTGAAATCCCGGCGTTTCGTCGTGTGATTCTGGAAACCACCGGTCTTGCCGACCCGGCGCCTATCCTCGCCACGCTGAGTCATGACCCGCAACTGCGCGGGCGTTTTCATGTAGGGCTGATCGTCACGCTGGTCGATGCCTGCCATGCCGCGCTGCAGGAGCGTCTGCACCCGGAATGGCTGGCCCAGGTCGCCGCCGCTGACAGGCTGCTGCTCAGCAAGACCGATCTGGTCGATGAGCCTGCTCTCGATGCACTGCGGCTGCATCTGCAGGCGCTCAATTTCTCCGCACCCTTGCTGGACACCGCAGAGGTTCACAGCGGCGATCAGTTGCTGCTGGGGCAGGGCGTACGCAGTGCAGAACCCGCTCAGGAGGTGACCCGCTGGCAACTGCATCGCCCGCAATCCACATTGCCCCGGCATGGCGATGCACAGGTCTGCTGTTTAACCTTCGAGCGGCCGCTGGACTGGATCGGGTTCGGGGTGTGGTTATCGATGCTGTTAAGATGCCACGGCGAACGAATCCTGCGTGTCAAAGGACTGCTCAACGTGAATGCCAATCAGGCCCCTGTCGTGATCCATGGTGTGCAGCATTGCCTGCATGCGCCCGTCCACCTTGCAGCCTGGCCGGGTGATGATCGCACCTCGCGTCTGGTGTTCATTCTTCGCGGCCTCGACCCTGAATTGCTGCGACGCTCGTTCGACGTGTTCGCCGCCAGCTTCGCGCCGCCCGTGGCCTCGGCTCAAAGCGAGACCGCTGCATGACCATCACGTTGCGTGTGCTGGGCACCTCGGTCACGTTACTCGAGTCTCTGCGGGAGCGCGCCGAACAGGACCTGGGCATCAAACTGGTCTATCAGATTCACGACGTGCAGACCGCGCAACGCATCGCGGTCATGCAGCCGGACAGTTACGACCTTTATGACCAGTGGTTTCACAACGTCGATTTCGTCTGGCCGGCGCGTGCGATTCAGCCTATCGATACGCGGCGCATTGCGCTGTGGCACGAGATCAATGACCTGCCCAAGCGCGGGCGTTTGAGACCCACCGATCAACCCGGCAGCGGCAGTGTGCCCAGCGAGCGTCTGTTCGTGCAGCACGACGGCAGCCTGGGCAGTGCGGTCACCGAGCGTATCAGCATGCTGCCGCTGACCCACAACGCCGACAGTTTTGCCTATCGCCCGGAACGCCTACCGGACAGTCTGAGCCCGTCCGATGAAAGCTGGGGCTGGCTGCTCGACCCGGTCTGGAGTGGACGCATTGCCTTGCAGAGCGATGCCGCCATCGGCGCCCTCGACGCCGCGCTGGCGGTGCAGGGCGCGGGGCTGGCGCAGTTCAAGGACATCGGCAACATGTGCATCGAGGAAATCGACCTGCTCGCCAACGTGCTGGTGCGTAAACAGCAACAAGGGCATTTCGGGGCGTTCTGGTCGGACGACGAGGAAGCGGCGGAATTGATGCTCAGCCCGACCATCGATATTCAGAGTTTATGGTCGCCGACGCTGGTCCGGCTGCATCGCGCAGGTGTGAAATATCGCGTCGCCGTACCCAAGGAAGGCTATCGCGGCTGGTTCGGCGGGCTGTCTCTATCGCGCCATGCCAAGGGCCCGGTGCTAGATGCGGCTTATGCATATCTGAACTGGTGGCTGTCCGGCTGGCCGGGCGCGGTGATGGCGCGTCAGGGTTACTACATCGGAAACCCGGCCCGCAGCCGCGATCATTTGAGCGCTGCGGAATGGGACTATTGGTACGCTGGTCTGCCTGCGCGCGAGCAACTGCTGGGCAGTGACGGTCTGCCGCTGATCGATGCCGGGGAAGTGCGCGACGGCGGCTCGTACGAAGAACGCATGGGCCACATCGCCGTGTGGAATTCGGTCATGAACGAGCACAACTACCTCGTTCGGCGCTGGAGCGACATCCTGCGCGCGGGTGGCAAAGTGGGTGGGAAAGTACGTTAGACAAGGGCAGTGCCCATTGCTCTGCGTCACATTCAAGAGCGCACGCGGAGCGTCCTGGGCGGCGTTACCACGCAGGAGCGTGGGGACGATCATCACGAGTCTGCCCTGACACTGATCGTGCCCAGAGCGTAGGAACGATCATCATCGTATTCCTCCAAGAGGACTTGTGTATAACGATGAGCGCAGAGCGTGGGAACGATCATCGAGGCCACAAAAAAGGCGGCCATCTCTCGATAGCCGCCTTCCTTTACCTCAGCAGAACATCACTTCGGCAGTTTGAACGCCATCACGTAGTCACCCTGCTTGGTGCCCAGCGAGCCGTGACCGCCGGCCACGACCAGCACGTATTGCTGACCGTCCTTGCCGGTGTAGGTCATGGGTGTGGTCTGAGCGCCTGCAGGCAGGCGGCCTTCCCACAGTTGCTTGCCGTTACGAACGTCGTAGGCACGCAGGTACTGGTCGAGCGTACCGCTCAGGAACGCCAGGCCGCTGGCGGTGGTGAACGTACCACCCAGGCTTGGAACGCCCATGGTCAGCGGGATCGGAACCGGCGAGCTGTCACGCACGGTGCCGTTCTTGTGCATCCAGATGGTCTTGTGGGTGGTCAGATCGACCGCAGCCACGTAGCCCCATGCCGGTGCCTGGCAAGGCAGGCCCATTGGCGACAGCAGTGCTTCCAGGATCACGCCATAAGGGGCGCCCTTGTTCGGCTGTACGCCTTCGGTTTCGCTCTTGCGACCCGGACCGCCTTCCACTTCAGCCGATGGCACCAGCTTGGAGCGGAACGCCATGTAGCTCGGGTTCACAAACGCAATCTGGCGAACCGGGTCGATGGAGATACCGCCCCAGTCGAACACGCCGAAGTTGCCTGGATAAACAATCGAGCCTTGCAGCGATGGCGGAGTGAACGGACCGTCATAACGCAGCGACTTGAAGTCGATCCGGCACAGCATCTGGTCGAACGGGGTCACGCCCCACATGTCGCGCTCTTTCAGCGGAGGCGGCATGAAATTCAGGTCGGACTTGGGCTGGGTCGGCGAGGTGTGGTCGCCTTCGACAGCGCCTTGTGGGACTGGCACTTCGTTGATCGGCACGATCGGCTGACCAGTGCTGCGGTCAAGCACGTAGATGCTGCCCTGCTTGGTCGAAGCCAGTACAGCCGGTTTCACGCCGTCAGCGGTTTTCATGTCCATGAGGGTCGGCTGACCGCCCACGTCCATGTCCCACAGGTCATGGTGAGTGAACTGGTAATCCCAACGCACTTTGCCTGTGGCGATGTCCAGTGCAACCAGGCCCGCGCTGTACTTCTCGGACTCAGGCGTACGGTCGCCGCCCCACTGATCAGGCGTCTGGTTGCCCATCGGCAGGTAGATCATGCCCAGCTTTTCATCGACGCTGAACATGGACCACATGTTCGGCGAGTTGCGAGTGTAGACCTGACCTTCAGCGATAGGCGCTGTGGCTTCAGGATTGCCGCTGTCCCAGTTCCAGACCAGACGACCGGTGTGTACGTCGTACGCACGGATCACGCCGGACGGCTCATCCATCGAGACGTTATCGGTGACGTGGCCACCAATGATCACCAGATCCCTGGTCACGGCCGGAGGCGAGGTGGAGTAGTAACCACCTGGCGCGAAGGTGCCCATGTTGGCGGTCAGATCGACCGAGCCCTTGTTGCCGAAGTCTTCGCACATCTTGCCGGTGTCGGCATTCAGGGCGATCAGACGGGTGTCGGCAGTCGGCAGGAAGATCCGGCGCGGGCAGGAAGCGCTGGCAGTCGAAGCGTCAGTCGCAGCAGGAGCTGCCGGGCTTTGAGCCGGAGCGCCAGCAGCGGCGTAGGCTGCGTCATCGTGATACGTGACGCCACGGCAGGTCATGTGCGCCCAGCCTTTGAAGTTTTCGGCTTTCTGGGTGCTGATCTTCGGATCGAAGCGCCAGATTTCCTTGCCCGAATCCGGGTCAAGCGCGATCACCTGGCTGTGCGGCGTGCACACGTACAGCATGCCGTTGACCTTGAGCGGGGTGTTCTCGGCGGTCGTTTCGCCCGGATCGTTAGGACCTGGGATGTCGCCGGTGCGATAGGTCCACGCCGGCTCCAGCTTGCTCACGTTCTCTGGCGTGATCTGCGCCAGCGGAGAGTAGCGGTCACCGAAGGCGGTACGGCCATAGGACTGCCAGTCACCGTCAGGCATCGCCGGTGCGGTATTGGTCGTGCCTGCAGTCTCGCGATCCAGCTGACCTTCGATGCGGCCAGGATTAGTGAACTGGCTGGCCAGCGCGGTCAGACCGGCAAGCACCACGGCGATGCTCAACGCACCGGTGCCCATGCGGGCCGGGCCGTTACGCAGCAGCGGACGGCGGAACCATGGCAGCAGCAGTACCAGACCCAGCGCGAACCACAACGCCAGACGCGGCACCAGTTGCCACCAGTCCAGACCGACTTCCCACAGAGACCAGACCGTGCTGGCGAACAGCAGCAACGCGTACAGACCCAGCGCAGCGCTGCGCCCGGTCATCAACAGCACGCCGGTTACGGCAAAGCCGATACCGGCCAGCAGGTAATACAGCGAGCCGTCCAGTTGCAGCAACCTGATGCCACCGACCACCAAGGCCAGCCCCATCAACAGAATCACCAGCCCGAGCAGTGTCGGTAACAGACGATTTCTACCCGAAGCACCATCAGTGCTCATAATGCGAATCTCCGCGAGAATTGAATGATTGACCCCTGGCGCTGCAACCTCTGCAAAACCCTGGACCACTCTTGAAACCGAACTAACTGTTGAGACGATTTACCAGCGGTTGAATTCAACCGTTGGTCAGAACGAGAGTTGCACTTTCAATCCGGCCACCAGCGCGTTGTCGACTTCGTCCAGCCCACCCGGATGACGCACGTATTGCAGGTTCGGGCGCACGGTCAACCAGTCGGCCACATGCACGCCGTAATACAGCTCGGCGTTGTATTCCGTGTCCTGCAAAGGTGTGAAGGATGGGTCGTTGTAGTCGTAGACCGCTGCTGCCTGATTTCGTGCATCAGCGTTTTTCCGGTACGCCGGATTGACGTGAATGCGTGACAGACCCAGGCCGATATCGTCCTGGGTACGGGCATCGAACGGGCCTTTGTAGACCATGCCGACCGAAACATAGTTATCCACCATGTTGGTTTTCTTGTCGTGCAGCGTGCCGTTGGCGAACAGCGTCAAACCGCGACTGGCATCACTGTCCTGAGCCGTGACCTGCTGGCGCAGATTGAGCCACACGCCGTGTTTGCTCGAGGCACCACGATACGCCGTCCCGGTGAGGGCAGCGGGCTGACCGTCGGTGTTCTTGTAGACATCTTCGCTATCAGCGGTGCTGTAGTAATAACCGGCGCGGTATTCACCCGGAAGGCCATCGACGCTGGGCGACCAGACCAACTCGACCGGCAACACCGCACCTTCGGTGCCACTGCCGCTGAGTTTGAAGGCGTTGTCGTTTTCCAGATTGGACGGGTTCTGTTCGAACGCACCGACCTGCACGAAGACTTCAGGCGTGAGCTGGTACTTGATGCGCATCGCCCACTGGCTGATCGGCCAGTTGTACCAAGTGTTGACGTAATTGCCGACCTGCGAGCCGCACAGCGACAGGTTCTGAAAGTCGCAGGGAATGCTGTTGAAATCCTCACCTTCGTTGAACCGGCCGAGTTTGATGCTCAAGGCCTGGTCGAAGAATTTCTGCTGATACCACATCTGCGTCAGTCGGGTGACACTGCCGCGTCCCCAGACTTCCTGCGAGGAAGAGATCGTTCCGGTGCGTGGATCGCCGACGCGGTCGTTGCTGATGTTGTCGCCATTGCGGTTGTTCAGGGTCAGCTGAAACTCGGCGTCATGCCAGCCGAGGATTTTCTGCAGGTCCAGATGAGCGCCCACGGCGATCTGGTCGCTGTAACGGGTCGCCTTGTCGTGGTTGTAACCGCCGTGCAGATTGGCGCCAGTCTCGCTGGTGTAATCGAGTTTGAAATCGATCCCACGTGTCGAGAGATCGGTGCGCTTGCCGCCCCAGTCACCCAACATCCAGGGCGAGTCGGGAGACAGAGCGGGCGCGGCATGGACTGTGCCTGCCAGGCCGAGCAGTGTCAGGCCGCACAGACTGATAGCGCGTTGAACCGTGGCGAAGCGGTAATGCTTTGATGAATTGGGCATGAAAAGGGGCATTCTTTTTTGGTTTTTTTCAGGAACGACAAGGCTCTCCGTGACCGTCTGGGCGGTCATCGGTGAAACTCCGGATGCAGAGAATCGGTTCAGCTATGAAGGCGACAATGATAGGACGCTAACGAGTTTACGAAAAGGGCTTTCGTTGACATGGATCATTGCAGGTTTGGTAACAGTGCTTTAAAGGACTATCTTTAACGGGGATTCAGCCCTGACGCACACTTGAGCCTTTCC
Source organism: Pseudomonas sp. AC016 (assembly GCF_979253365.1). Taxonomy (NCBI): domain Bacteria; kingdom Pseudomonadati; phylum Pseudomonadota; class Gammaproteobacteria; order Pseudomonadales; family Pseudomonadaceae; genus Pseudomonas; species Pseudomonas sp. AC016. The sequence continues at coordinate 1,842,992 of NZ_CEEDCC010000001.1, read as the reverse complement.
GATGTCCGATGGCTCGGCTAAGGTGCGCACCTTCCTGTATTGCACCCACTCACGGGCTTCAAGGTTTGACATGACGACACCCAATACCGACCCGCTGCACGGCGTCACGCTGGAGCAGATTCTTACCGCCCTGGTCGAGCACTACGAGTGGTCGGGCCTGGCCGAACGCATCGACATTCGCTGCTTCAAGAGCGACCCGAGCATCAAGTCCAGTCTGACGTTTCTGCGCAAGACGCCGTGGGCGCGGGAAAAGGTGGAAGGGCTGTACAAGAAGCTGCACCGCAGCAAAGGCTGGTAATCAACGCATGGCAGGGAGGCTGATATCCAAGGAAGCACACCGATGCACAGTCACCACCTGCCTCGTTCCCAACGGCAGCGTTACATCCTCTTGCTGGCCGCCTGTCTGGGCTGGTCGGGGCTTGCGATTCAGCTGTATCTGATTCTGATCGGCCGCTGGATCGATCACGCCAGTCTGCTGGGAGGGCTGGTCCGGTTTTTCAGTTTCTTTACCGTGCTTACCAATACGCTGGTGGCGGTCGCGCTGAGCTGTGCACTCAGCCAGCGGCAGTCGGCAGGTCACAGGTTCTTTCGCGATCCGGTGGTGTGCAGCGGCATCGCGGTGAGCATTGCCGTGGTGGGCATTGCCTACAACATCCTGTTGCGGCATTTATGGCACCCGCAAGGCTGGCAATTCATCGCCGACGAGTTGCTGCATGACGTGATGCCGCTGACTTTTCTGGCGTACTGGTGGCTGTGCGTGCCCAAGGGGCTGTTGCGCCTGAAACATGTGTTGTTCTGGGCGCTGTACCCGATTGTGTACTTCGCCTACATCCTGCTGCGCGGCGATGTGATCGGCGATTACATGTACCCGTTCATCGATATCGGCACGATCGGTTTCACCAAAGCCTTCATCAACGCACTGGGTGTGTTGCTGGGGTTCGTGGTGATCGCGCTGATACTGGTGGGTATGGATCGCTGGGCGTCGCGTTGTCAGAAATTAAGATGACCGCTGCGTGGTCTGGCGCAGCCGAGCGCGCCAGACCATTTCGATTTACGTGTCTTCGCCGTCCAGCTTCCAGTAACCGGCGGCCTTGACGAATGCTTCGTCTAGCCCGAATTCCTCCAGCAATACCCGACGCAGTTTGCGCGACAGACCGGATTCCGTGGCCACCCAGGCGTAGAGCCTGCCTTCGGGCATTTCCAGACGACGCGTCACGTCGATCAGGTTCTGCTCGCCGCGCACGATCCAGATCACATCGACCTGCGCCGCACTCTGGAACACTTGCTGCTCCTGTTCGTTCGCCACCTCGACCACCACCAGCGCAGCGCGGTTGGCAGACAGCGATTCCAGACGACGGGCGATGGCCGGGATGGCGGTTTCATCGCCGATCAACAGGTAACTGTCGAACATGTCAGGCACCACCATCGAACCCTTGGGGCCGGCAATGTGCAGGAACTGTCCCGGTTCAGCCTGCGCTGCCCAGGTGGCGGCCGGGCCTTCGCCATGCAGCACGAAATCGATATCGAGTTCGCCCGTGGCTTCGTAATAGCGACGCGGCGTGTAGTCACGCATCGGCGGACGTGGCGCATCCTTGTCGCTGCCAGGCGTCAGGGTTTCCAGCGCCTCCTGCTCCTGGGGCGTGCGCGGAAAGAACAGTTTGACGTGGTCGTCGGTGCCCAGGCTGATGAAGCCGCTCAGCTCCGGGCCTTGCAGGGTAATGCGGCGCATCAGCGGCGTCAGTTGAGTCACGCGCAGCACTTTTAGCTTGCGACGTTTGATTTCGTGCATGACGCGGTGGATCGATTGTTCCTGAGTCGTGTTTTCTGAAGTCATTGCGACGGCTCCGAGGCTGATTGCGGTCCATCGACGATGGCCTTGGCGGTGTTGTTGAGCAGGTCGCGGACCCGAATGATTTCTTCCGGGCTCCAGCGGCCATCGTGCATGTGCATGGCGTGGCGCAGGTTGTGCACCGCTTCGTGGATTTCCGGCGGTCGGTCGTGGCCCCGCAGCGAGCGCTTGCTGACCTCGATGCGGGTGCGCACGCCGTCCAATGCCACGGTCTGTTCCAGCAGGGACGCGCGACCGGCCTCGGTCACGGTGTACAGCTTTTTGCCTGCCTGAGCGTCGCCGGTGACCAGTTCGCTTTCTTCCAGAAAGGTCAGGGTCGGATAGATCACGCCGGGGCTTGGGCAGTAGGCCCCGTCGAACAGGCCTTCAATCTTGCGGATCAGGTCATAGCCGTGGGCAGGCTGCTCGGCGATCAGCGCCAGCAGCAGTAATTTCAGATCGCCCGGGGCAAATACACGCGGGCCACGTCCACCGCGTTCACGGCCGGGACGTTTTTCAAAGCCGTCTCGGTCTTCGCGAGCGTGTGGGGGACGATGGTGGGGGTGATGAGCGTCATCACGCATGGTCTTCATCTCTCTCTGTACAAATTAGATATACCTTAAGATATATCTAAATGGTTCTGCAAAAGAGGATGACGAACGGTAACGGACTCACGTCCTTGTGATTTCTCCGGTAGACGGCGAGGTGCACATCGCCTTCCCGTGGTCTTCCAGATAGGGCGTCAATATCGGCGCCATGCCCTTTAGGACTTGCACTGGCAGTGCCGAGGTGAAGCGAAAGCCTTCGGCAGCACGGCCTGGAACGAAAGCCGTCAGCGTGCCGAAATGGTTGTCGCCGATGTAGAACACGAACGTCGCCGTGCGGTTGACGGCCCGCGAGCTGAGGATGCGTCCGCCTGCGCCGATGCTCTCTATCCGGTTGTCCCCGGTGCCGGTCTTGCCGCCCATCGCCAGCACGCTGCCATCCTGCATTTTGAACGTGCCCTGCACGCGTTTAGCGGTACCGCCGTCCACCACCTGGGACAGCGCTTCGCGCATGGCTGCGGCGACTTCGGATGGCAACACCCGTTCGCCCAGTTCCGGGTTGATGGTCAGTTCGGTTTCGTAAGGCGTGTCGGCGGCAAAATGCAGGCTGTCGATGCGTACTGCGGGCAGGCGGATGCCATCGTTCTGGATGATGCCGATCAACTCGGCGAGTGCGGCCGGACGATCGCCGGAGCTGCCGATGGCGGTTGCCAGCGAAGGCACCAGATGGTCGAACGGATAACCCACGCGCTGCCAGCGTTGCTCTATATCCAGAAACGCCTCGACCTCCATCATCGTGCGGATGCGGCTGTCGCGCGCACCCTTGTGCCGACTCTTGAACAACCAGCCATAGACTTCCTGGCGCTCGAAACGGCTGGCGGCCACGGCGTCCTTGAACTGCGCGTCGGGGTGCTTGAGCAGATAGCCCACCAGCCACAGGTCCAGCGGATGTACCCGCGCGACGTAGCCCTGATCGGGCAGGTCATAGGCGCCGGGGCCGTAACTGTCATACAGATCCGCCAGACGTTTTTCGGTCAGTTTCGAGGTTGCCCTCGGGTCTTCAAGGTGCGCTCGAACGAAGGCATTGAAGGTCGTGCGGTCGGCGCCCGGCAGCAGGTAACGATGCACGGCAGCCAGGCGAATAGCGGTGGGGTGTATGCCATCCAGAAAGGTGTCGAGGCGTTCCTGCGTGGTCTTGTCCTTGTAGCGTTTCCAGAAGCGCAGCAGGAACACAGTGCCTTCACGGTCGGCGAACTGGCTCAGGTATTCCTGACGACGCGGGTTGTCGTCGTCCTTGAGCAACGCCGCGCTATTGCTGGGCGCCTGATAGGTGCTGTAGCGCACCACGTCGCGCATCAGGCGAATGAACGGCAGGTTGATCGACTCGCGCAGCGATTCACGCAAGGTCGGGATGCGTCCGTCGTCTTCATGCCTGAAGTTGTTGAAGCGATGCATACCGCCGCCGGTGAAAAAGGCTTCTCCGGGGCTGGCCGAGTACGTACGGTCCAGCGCCGCCGCAAGCATCTTCGACAGGTCGCGGTCCTTGTTCTGCAGCAGATAATCCACCGACCAGCGGGTGAGGCGATCCGGTTCTTCAATCGGGACTTTTCGCAGTTGCGCAACGCTCATGTCTGCGTAGCGCCCATGCAACTCGGCAATGATTTCCAGATAGGTCGTCAGCACCCGCATCTTGGCGGTCGAACCCAGCTCCAGCTTGCTGCCCTCGTTGATGTCGAAGGGCTGGTCGGTGCTGTCGGTCTGCACCCTGACCCGCGAGCCATCGGCGCCGCGCTCGAAAAGGGTAAAGCTGTAACGCACCTGCGCGGTGCTGGCCGGCGACAACAGCCGCTCGCCCATCAGCCCCATGCTGCGGGCGAACTCCGGGTCAGCCAGATCACGCAGGTACTGGCTGACCTGAGTCTGCAACTTGCCGTGCAGGGTGCTGGTGGCCGACAGGTCGAGACGGTCCAGGTCGTAAAGGGGCCGATTCAGCAGGTTCGACAGACGGGTACGCGCAACGCTGATGCCCTTGTTGGTTTCGATCGGTTGAATCGTCGGCTGCTGCACCCAGTCGCGGTAGGTGACCGTCGCCGCCAGCGCTGCGTCGGCGAGGGGCTGATCGATAACGTTGGCCTGCGCCAGCAAACGGATGTGGCTGTCGGTAAGCTCTGCCAGTTCAAGTCGACCCTTGGCCAGATAGTGAGAAGGGCGGCGTTGGGCAATCACCAGTGACAGCACCTCGCGCAGCGCCAGCGCCTTCTCGGCCAGGCTTTTGCTGTCGGCAGGACTGGACGCGAGAATTTCGTTGGTTCTGGCAAAGTCCGCACCGAACCAGACCCGCAACCCCTCGGCCAGCCCGTGTACCTCGCCATGCCCGGGCACGGCCGACAGCGGCACGCTGTTGAGGTAATCCCGGACCACATGCTGGCGCGCCTCCAGCGTCTGCGCGCCCGGCTGGTAGGCCCGGACACTGGCAGAGATCATCTGCCGGATCTTCTCCGAGCCCGACTGCGTCAGTCCGTCCGGCGAGTGACGGTACTTTTCCAGCTGCGTGGCCAGCGTACTGCCGCCTGCCGACTGACCGGGCAGTGACAGCATTCTCGCGACCTGCGACCACGCCGCCTTGGCAAAGCGCGGCCAGTCCACTGCCGGGTTGGCCTGCGGCTGCTGCGGGTCGAGCAGGTCGCGGTTTTCGATGAACAGCAGACTGTGCACCACCACTGGAGGAATGTCGGCGAAGGCTGGGTAAAACTGTTGTGGATAGCGGAACTCATACAGTGGCGCGCCCCGACAGTCGGTGATCGACAGCCCCGCCTGAATCTTTTCCTGATAGGGCACAAAGAAACCGCGCTGGCTGTAACGCATCAACTCGGGGGAAAAGCGCGCCTGTCGGGTGATCACGTAATCGCGCTTCAGCAGACGCGGCAGGAAGTCGTCCAGCGAGGAATACCCCAGACGTTTGTCGAAAGGCCCGTCACCCGGGTACACGACATCCGTGCTCGGTCCAGGCTGCACCGAGTAACTGAGGTTGGCGGCAAAACGGCTGAACTCCCGGGCCTGAAGCCTGGAACTGCGGCTCTCGACCGCCACCGCTGCACCCAGCGCTACACCTCCCAATGCCACGACCACCCAGAACACCCGCCATCCGTAACGTTTACGAGGGGGATGCTTCGGCGCGCGTGGGTCATCCTGACGGTCAGCGGAAATCACATCTTGCCTGCTATCGGAATGCCTGAATACGCCCATAGTCGATGGCCCGTCACCCTGTTAACGCACCTGAGACAAGCTTAGACGCTGGGCGGGATTGCAGGAGAAATTGTCAGGAGGAATTTAGAGAGCGTTGCAGGCGTTAAGGGGTAGTCAGCCAGATTCGAGTCAGTGGAAATCAGAAACGGTCGATGTGCGGTATATATATAAAGCTTGCGAGTTATTAATGTGTAGGATGTTTCCGTAAAGTTGTTTCTGGTATTGACCTTCAGCGACTCAACTGATTACGTCCAGGCAGTCAGTGGCAATGATGCCTGACATAAATTAACGGATTAAAGTTGAGGATTTAAGATGGATAATAATAAAAGCGCTACAGGCCGCCTGCTCTTGTCTGGACTGTTTCTGGCGATGTCCTGCCATGCATTTGCACAGGGCGAAAGCGGTGTTGAGGGTGTTGCGCCGGATGCTCAGCAGGAAACGCCGACACTGCGTGCGGAAACTCCAGGCGTGGTCGTACTCTCCGACAAGATTCACGAGATTACCCAGACACTGGAGAGTACTTCGGCGGTCCATCAGTACAGCTTTACTGCGATTCGCGGTCAGAATGTTTTGTTGGCAACGCCCGGCAGTCAATACGACAAACTCTGGAAAGTTGAATATCAAGTTGATGGCGGCGAATGGAAGCGTAAGCCCTATGCAGGCGCTTATAAGATATCTGACTTGAACCCCGGTTCTCAGGTCAACGTCCGCGTCCTTGCCGTTGAAGGGGGCGTATTTGAAAACGCGGAATACAGGATCGTGTTTGGGTCGTTTCCTCACATGAATTACGACCTGCTCGACGAGCAAGGCATTTTGCCGATTTCAGCTTTTCAGGAGAACGTGGAAGCATTTCTTGCGACTCAGGCGTTCAAAGAGGTAACGCTGGAGGCGACGTTTACGGACAGTAAGGCGTATCCGTTGGAGGGCGGTCTGCTAGACCTTTCACTCGCTACGGGTATTGGGGAGGGCGCTGGTAAAACGTTTTCATCCGATAATAACGGAAAAATATCACAGTTGATAGAGTTGGGGCGCTGTGAAGGAGGCTGGCTGGCAAAAGATATCTATGAGCACACCGGTAAAACCCGGCTTACGTGGAGTACGCGCTACCAGAAGAGAAACTATAGTGCTAGAAATATTTTGGCGGGGCGACTGGAAGACAAACCTCATACATTTACGCTAGGACATTTGTGTAAACGCTGGCTAACCAATTTGCACACAAGGCCGTAAAATTTAGAATGGGCGTCTCCTCCTCGCCGTGGAGCGCCCTTTTTTGGGACGCCTAAGCGTAGGTGTCTATCAGGGAATCACGGTTCTTCTTATCATGCTCCTTCACTTGGTTCATCCATCCTTCCGTTATGTCGATTGGGCATGAGAATACCTTCCCGAGGTCGACAATATCCTGAAAGTTTAAAAGGGTAAGGTTGGTTTTCCCCGAAAAATTTTTCGGGTCGTGGTCAACGAGGCTCATGATAAGCTTCGCACCTTGTCTGACCGAGCTTTTGAAGTCGACGTCGGAGTTGATGGCTCTGGTCAACCACTTCAAGTCGTCATCGCTCAGACTTTTTCCGGAGTCCAGTATTTTGATCTCCGCGTCGTCGCCAAGAGTGAAGCTGAAGCTTTTCTCTGCCAAATCGGGCCTTGTATCTGAAACCTGCGCTTTAAAGAGATTAAAAAATGCGTATTGGTTGCCTAGTTCATTACAAACCTCGAGCTCTGTAAAAATTAAATATCGATCTTTCGTCATCTCGCGCATTTCATTTTTTACGGTGTCATCGCTATATCTGAAGAACTTCCCCTTCCATGGCTCTTCCTCTCTCGTGTAAAACTCTTTTGCAAAAGCTTCTTTCTTTTGCTGATCCGTCAGTACGTCGGATGGTGCCGGTTCGTTCGCCTGAGGCACACGGTCAGGCGCTGGCATGTAAGGTTTCAATGGCATTACAATAGCGCTGTTGATATTCATGTCTCGCTCCTTGTTGAATGGATGACGCTTCCTTGATAACGGCAGTGAATTAAAAACCTTGGCCTGATAACCCTGTAGGGCATTTCCGAGAGTGCGCTGTGGTGTGACCGTTTTCTCAAGTTAAGCGTGACTATCTATCAATGATTGCTTTTTGAGTTTTTTGACGGCAAAGCACCCTTTCTCGGATACCTAAGCGTAGGTATCGATCAGGGAATCACGGTTCTTCTTATCATGCTCCTTCACTTGGTTCATCCATCCTTCAGTCATGTCGATTGGGTCTGAAAGCACCTTCCCGAGGTCGACAATATCCTGAAAGTTTAAAAGGGTAAGGTTGGTTTTCCCCGAAAAATTTTTCGGGTCGTGGTCAACGAGGCTCATGATAAGCTTCGCACCTTGTCTGACCGAGCTTTTGAAGTCGACGTCGGAGTTGATGGCTCTGGTCAACCACTTCAAGTCGTCATCGCTCAGACTTTTTCCGGAGTCCAGTATTTTGATCTCCGCGTCGTCGCCAAGAGTGAAGCTGAAGCTTTTTTCTGCCAGGTCAGGCCGCGCATCTAAAATCTGTTCTTTGAAGTAGCAAAAAAATGAATATTGGTTGCTGAGTTCGATGCTAGCCTCCATGCTCGCAAAAGTTAAATACTGCTCTTTCGTCATCTCGCGCAGTTCGTTTTTTATTGTGTTGTCCCCGCAATTGACAAATTGTCCCTTCCAAGGCTCTTCCTCCTTGGTGTAAAACTCTTTTGCAAAAGCTTCTTTCTTTTGCTGATCCGTCATTACGTCGGATGGCACCTGTTTGGTCGTCTGAGGTATACGGTCAGGCGCAGGCAGGTAAGGTGTCATGGTCATTGGAATAGCGCTGTTGATATTCATGTCTCGCTCCTTGCTGAATGGATGACGCTTCCTTGATAACGGCACTGAATTCAAAACCTTGGCCTGATAACCCTGTAGGGCATTTCCGAGAGTGCGCTGTGGTGTGACCGTTTTCTCAAGTTAAGCGTGCTATCTATCAATGGTCGCTCTACGAGCTTCTCGCTTTCGGAGAGCGTTTTGGAACTCCTACGCGTAGGTATCGATCAGGGAGTCCCGGTTTTTCTCGTCATGTTCCTTTACTTGTTTCATCCATCCTTCCATCAGGCTGTGTGGGTCGGTAAGTGCCTTCCCGAGATCAATAATGTGCTGAAAGTTCAAAAGACTGAGGTTGGTTTTTCCTGAGAAATTTTTGGGGTCGTGGTCAATGATGCTCATTATGAGCTTCGCGCCTTGTCTGACCGAGCTTTTTAAGTCGACGTCGGAATTTATGACTCTGGTCAACCAATTCAAGTCGTCATCGCTCAGACTTTTTTCGGAGTCCAGTATTTTGATCTCCGCGTCGTCGCCAAGGGTAAAACTAAAGTTTTTATCTGCCAAATCAGGTCGCATATCTGAAATCTGATCTTTTAATTTATAAAAAAATAATATTGCTTGCTGAATTCATTGCTGGCTTCCAGTTCCGCAAAGCCTAAATAGTTATCCTTCGTCATCTCGCGCAGTTCGCTTTTTATTATGTCATCCCCGTAATAAAAAAACTTTCCCTTCCAAGGCTTTTCCTCCTTTGTGTAAAACTCTTTCGCCAAGGCTTCTTTTTTTTTCTGATCCGTCAGTACGTCGGACAGCGCCGGTTCGGTCGTCTGAATCGCACGGTCAGGCGCTTGCATGTAAAATTTCAATGGCATTGCAATAGTGCTGTTGATATTCATGTCTCGCTCCTTGCTGAATGGATGACGCTTCCTTGATAACGGCAGTGAATTCAAAACCTTGGCCTGATAACCCTGTAGGGCATTTCCGAGAGTGCGCTGTGGTGTGACCGTTTTCTCAAGTTAAGCGTGCTACCTAGCAATGGTTGCTCTACGAGCTTCTCGCTTGCGGAGAACGTTTTGGAACTCCTACGCATAGGTATCGATCAGGGAATCACGGTTCTTCTTATCATGCTCCTTCACTTGGTTCATCCATCCTTCCGTTATGTCGATTGGGTGTGAAAGCACCTTCCCGAGGTCGACAATATCCTGAAAATTTAAAAGGGTGAGGTTCGTTTTTCCTGAGAAGTTTTTGGGGTCGTGGTCAACCAGGATCATGATAAGCCTCGCACCTTCTCTTACCGAAATTTTAAAGTCGCCGTCTGAATTAATGGCTCTGGTTAACCATTGCAAATCATCGTCGTTCAGTTTTTTTTCCGGATCCAGTATTTTGATCTCCGCGTCATCGCCTAGGGTAAAGCTGAAGTTCTTTTCTACCAGGTCAGGTCGTGTTTCTAGAACCTGTTCTTTAAAGTGATGAAAAAATGCGTATTGGTTGCCCAGCTCTCTGCTAGCCGATAAGCTCATGGACATTAAATAAATTTCCTTTGCATAATGCTGCAATGATACGAGTACACCGTTCTGCATATAGTCGTGAGATATTTTGTTCCAAGGCTCTTCCTCCTTTGTGTAAAACTCTTTCGCCAGGGCTTCTTTTTTTTGCTGATCCGTCAGTACGTCGGATGGTGCCGGTTCGGTCGTCTGAGGCACACGGTCAGGCGCAGGCAGGTAAGGTTTCATGGTCATTGGAGTGGCGCTGTTGATATTCATGTCTCGCTCCTTGCTGAATGGATGACGCTTCCTTGATAACGGCAGTAAATTTAAAACCTTGGCCTGAGAACCCTGTAGGGCATTTCCGAGAGTGCGCTGTGGTGTGACCGTTTTCTCAAGTTAAGCGTGCTATCTATCAATGATTGCTTTACGAGCTTCTCGCTTGCGGAGAGCGTTTTGGAACTCCTACGCGTAGGTGTCTATCAAAGAGTTCCCGTTTTTCTCATCCTGTTCTTTTACTTGCTTCATCCATCCTTCAGTCATGTCGATTGGATGTGAGAGTACTTTGCCGAGATCGATAATGTGCTGAAAGTTCAAAAGGCTGAGATTGGTTTTTCCTGAAAAATTTTTGGGGTCGTGGTCAACAAGGCTCATGATAAGCTTCGCACCTTGTCTGACCGAGCTTTTGAAGTCGACGTCGGAGTTGATGGCTCTGGTCAACCATTTCAAGTCGTCATCGCTCAGACTTTTTCCGGAGTCCAGTATTTTGATCTCCGCGTCGTCGCCAAGAGTGAAGCTGAAGTTTTTCTCTGCCAAGTCAGGCCGCGTATCTAAGATCTGTTCTTTGAAGTAGCAAAAAAATGAATATTGGTTGCTGAGTTCAATGCTAGCCTCCATGCTCGCAAAAGTTAAATACTGCTCTTTAGTCATCTCGCGCATTTCGTTTTTTACGGTGTCATCGCTATATCTGACGAGCCTTCCCTTCCAAGGTTCTTCCTCCCTCGTGTAAAACTCTTTTGCAAAAGCTTCTTTCTTTTGCTGATCCGTCATTACGTCGGATGGCACCTGTTCGGTCGTCTGAGGTACACGATCAGGCGCAGGCAGGTAAGGTTTCATGGTCATTGGAATAGCGCTGTTGATATTCATGTCTCGCTCCTTGCTGAATGGATGACGCTTCCTTGATAACGGCAGTGAATTCAAAACCTTGGCCTGATAACCCTGTAGGGCATTTCCGAAACGATTTTTCGTTGTGAAGCCTTTCTCAATTCAAACGTGAACATCCACCTGTGCGCCCTCCACGACCTCGCGTTTAGGGGCATTACGTTCGATCTGGTAGATGATGGTGTCCATGAAGTTGCCGATGGTGTTGCGGCTGAATACCTGGCCGTAATCGATAACCTTGCTGAAGCTTTCAAGATTGAGTGTGTGCTCGGTGCCGAATTTTTCCGGGTAATGGTCCAGCAGCGTCATGATGCTCTTGGCATTGTTGACCAGCGCATCCTTGAGCGGCTGACGCTTGTTAAGCTCCTCGGTAAGGTAAGTATGCTCAGAGGGCGTCAATACACCGTCCGGGTCGGTTACCTTGATGTGCTCATCGAAGCCGAGTGTGAATCCGTAGTGTTTTTTGGCAAGCTCCGGGTTCAGGTAGGAAAGCTGCTGCTTGAAATCGTGAAAGTCGTCGAACATTCTGCAGGCGGATTCTTGAAACCTCCCGATTTCCTCCTTCAGAAATTCTTGTCGGCTAAATTCGAAAAATTCACTGGAAATATGCGTGAGGTAGTTGTCCATATCGCCTTGGGCGTGTTCGGTCAGCCAAGGCGCTTTTTCGTAATGGTAAAACTCCTCATTCGGATCGCGGACAGCTTTGAATGGCAGCATCAGATTTTCTGGGGGAATCGACAGGGCGACGATATCCCGACTAATATTTCCTACCTCCCTATTCTGGAACGGTCTTTCAGACGTTAGTGTGCTTACATAGCTTGTCACGGTATTGATATTCAAGGCATTGCCCTCCCATTGAGTTCATACCGGATAACGGCCATGTGCAGAAAAACTTGGCCTGATAAAGCAGTAGGAAACTTCCGAGAGGGCTGTCGAGTGTGAGGCTGTTCTCAGGTGGGTAACAGGCGGGGCGCTTTGTCGAAGCGTTTGTTCAGCTCGAGTCCGTTGGCCATGAGCATCATCAGTCCCAACCCGATCACTGCGGTGGTCACTTGCATCGGCCAGGTGTCACCCGCCAGGGCATTGGCCATGTCGGCCAGCGGCGCCAACAGTACGCCCAGGCAGAAGACTTCCAGTGAGTAGCGGCCCATGCGGCAGGTCTGGCGGGCGGGCCAGTTGTCGAGCCAGGTACTGGTGGTGGGCAGCAGGCGGGCAACCACGTAGACCAGCGCCAGGAAGTGCAGCAGGCGAACCGGTGCGAGGTCGGTCTTGCTGATGGGGTAGAAGGCTTCCAGTTGCAGCGTCGACACCAGTGCTGTGTGCAGGCCCGGCCATTTTTCGCTGAAGGTCAGTGCGCCTGCGATCAGCACATAAACGGCAGATACGATGAATAACGGTTGCCGATGCAACGGGCGGCGTTCGTTGGCGACATGCGTTTCAGCCCGCAGCGCACAGGCGCCACCGAGCACGAACAGCAGTTGCCAGGCGACCGGATTGAAGTACCAGACACCGCCGCCTTCGTAAGCGCGCAGGTTCCAGCCCAATAACGGCACCATCATGTAGAGCGCAATCGACAGTCCTACCGCCAGTTCCAGCTTGCGCAGCATCAACGGCAGAATAAGGGGCAGGGTCAGCAGCAGGACGATGTAGAGCGGCAACGGGTCGGTCAGGTTGGGTTTGAAGCGCAGCAGGAGTTCATCGGCCAGCGCTTGCTGTGGGTTGCCGACGAAATACTCGAGGCCCATCTGCTGCACCATGTCGCGTGTTTCGACGTGGTTGTTGGCGACGAAAACAATGCCCATCAGCAAGGTCAGCAAAAAGATGTGTACCACATACAACACCCAAGTGCGCCTCAGGATCCGCACGCCTGCAACCAGCAGGCCTTCGCGTCGGGCAATACGCCCGTAGGCCAGGATGGCCGCATAGCCCGCGAGAAACACAAAGATTTCGGCCGCGTCGCTGAAGCCGAAGTTACGCACGGTCAGTTGGGCCAGAGGGTTGTCCGGCACGTGATCCCAGAAGATGAAGATCAGCGCCAGGCCTCGAAAGAAGTCGATTCGATGATCGCGTCCGTTAGTCATAACGGTGGACTCTTGAAAGTTGCTAATAAGATGAGCCGCACAGGGCTGAGGTTCCGCGCCGCCAGTCTGTCTCTCTCGGCGGCGCGGCAGGGTGGCGTTAAATCATGGCAATTGCAAAATCAGGCTATTACAGAATGTCTCCAGATGCAGTCCTACGCCACTTCATCGGCCGGTTCGAAACTGTCGGCGCGGGCCATCCGCCACATCCTTGAATAGAAGCTGTCGTCTTGCACGCCGTTCAGCAACTGCCCCGGTTGCAGGAAGACGTGAGTTTGCGAGAACAGTTTGATTTCTGTGGCTGACATGCGTCGTACCAGGTGTTTGGCTTCCAGCTGCGATGGGTTATCGAGGCCTGCGGCCGCAAGCATTTCGGCCAGCCCCTTGAGGGTGTTGCGATGGAAGTTGTACACCCGCTCGGCCTTGTCCGGCACCACCAGCGCCCGCTGACGTAGCGCGTCCTGAGTCGCAACGCCGGTCGGGCATTTGTTGGTGTGGCAACTTTGTGACTGGATGCAACCGATGGCGAACATGAAGCCGCGTGCGGAGTTCGCCCAGTCGGCGCCAATTGCCAACACGCTGGCAATGTCGAAAGCACTGACGATCTTGCCGCTGGCACCCAGACGAATCTGGCTGCGCAGGTTCAGGCCAACCAGCGTGTTATGCACGAACAGCAGTGCCTCACGCATCGGTGTGCCCATGTGATCGGTGAATTCGACTGGCGCGGCACCGGTCCCGCCCTCGGTACCGTCGACGACGATGAAGTCCGGGTAGATTCCGGTGTCGAGCATGGCCTTGGCGATGCCCATGAATTCCCATGGATGACCCAGACAGAACTTGAAGCCGACCGGCTTGCCGCCCGACAACTCACGCAACTGTGCAATGAACTGCATCAGCTCGAAAGGTGTGGAGAACGCGCTGTGTCGGGACGGCGAAATGCAGTCCTCGCCCATCGGAATGCCGCGGGTATCGGCGATTTCCTGAGTCACTTTATGTTTGGGCAGGATGCCGCCATGACCGGGTTTCGCGCCCTGGCTCATCTTGATTTCGATCATGCGCACCTGCGGGTTAGTAGCCTGTGCTGCGAACTTCTCGGGGTCGAAGCGGCCATCCGCCGTGCGACAACCGAAATAGCCGCTGCCCAGTTCCCAGGTCAGGTCGCCGCCGTGCTCGCGGTGATAAGGGCTGATGCTGCCTTCGCCGGTGTCGTGGGCGAAGTTGCCCAGTTTGGCACCCTTGTTGAGCGCACGGATGGCGTTGGCGCTGAGCGAGCCGAAGCTCATGGCCGAGATATTGAAGATCGATGCCGAATAGGGCTGCGAGCACTGAGGACCGCCGATCGACACACGGAAGCTGTTGGGGTCGCTCAACGGAGCAGGGCGCATGGAGTGGCCGATGAATTCGAAACCGGTCTGATACACATCGATCAGTGTGCCGAAGGGCTTGTCCGCCGATTCGTTCTTGGCGCGCGAGTACACCAGCGAGCGCTGGGCCCGCGAGAAGGGCAAGGCGTCGCTGTCGGACTCGAGCAGGTACTGGCGGATTTCGGGACGTATCGCTTCAACGGCGTAGCGGATGTTACCCAGGATCGGGTAATTGCGACGAACTGAGTGCCGTGACTGCAGCAGGTCGATGATGCCCACGACGCTCAGGACGGCGGTCAGCAGCGTGAACGGCCACAGCCACTCGTGGTGCCAGAGCGGCAGGCTGAACAGCGTGAAAAGTACGCATCCGACGAAAACGGCATAACGACTGAGTAGCGAGAGGCTCATACGACATCCTTGGACTAATGGCGGTTTTCTGCGCTGGGCGCCCCGTCTTCGCCTGCCTGTGACGACTTGCAGGACTGCGGGGCTGCCGGAGTGTCTGCGCCCACGGCCTGCTCGCACGAGCGGGTCGAACAGGGCGCACCCTTGGAATGTAGCGGATTGCCGCTACCGGTGTGAGCAGTAAATGACCTGCCGGTGATGGCTTTTGCCTGTGCCGCAGCTTTCGTTCAGCTTTCCAGCACTCGGGGTTTGAGATGCCGCAGGCGTGCGGTGGCGGCATACACCTCTTCACGACCTTCCAGGCTGGTCCAGCGTGGAGCTGGATAAGGGCCTGTTCCTTCATGTTGAGCGCTACGAAACCGAGCTCGTCTGCCTTGTGCATGAAGCGGTTGTGGGGTCAGGCGGAGTGCTGGCCCTGATCACATCCTGCAAGGCGTTCTGCAGCATCGAGACGTAACCACCAGCATCGGAGGGTTGCACAGGACGTCAGTCCTGTTGACGTACCCAGCAAGCAATCGCAGTGAAACACGGGCCTTGATCAAGCCCGCCGATGCAGCCTATCGACAGGAATCATTATCATCTAGAAAGAGCATTATGTTACTGTGTAACACTTAAATTACCTGCTGCCTGGAGGCATCCATGAAACCCGACATCCATCCCGCATACCGTACCGTGCTGTTCCACGACACTGCAGCCGACGCCTACTTTCTGATCGGTTCCACCGTCGACACAGAGCGCACGCAGCAGCACACCGATGGCAATACGTACCCCTACGTCGCTCTCGACGTGTCCAGTGCATCGCACCCGATGTACACCGGCCAGCAACGCAAGACCACCAGCGAAGGCCGGATCGCAGGCTTCAACAAGCGTTTTGCCACCTTTGGTTCCGGCAGCAAGAAAGACGCTTCGGCAGGTCAATGATCCATCACCCGTCCCGGTCAGGGGCCATCCGCTCAGGATTGCCCTCGACCGGGATTTTTTTTGCCGGGAATGCGGGTTGCGACCACTCGTCCTCTGGACTATTGGCGGGAATTGCTTTTATCTTCGCGGCCTGAAAAACAGGAGTACCCGCTTTGAAAAAGTCAGTGGCCATCATTTTCGGTGGGCAATCCAGCGAGCACGAAGTTTCGTTGCAGTCCGCGCGCAACGTGATCAACGCAATTGATCGTGAAAGCTACGCGCTGACCCTGATCGGCGTCGACAAACTGGGCAACTGGTTGCGGTTCGACGAAGGCGATTACCTGCTCAACGCGGGCGACCCGGCAAAGATCAGCCTGAGCACTGCCGGCAAGCGTCTGGCACTTCTGCCGGGAAGCACCGACGGGCAGTTCGTCGAGGTTGAATCCGGTGAGCAACTGGCGCGTATCGACGTGGTGTTTCCGCTGATTCATGGCGCTTTTGGCGAAGATGGTTCGCTGCAAGGCCTGCTGCGCCTGTTGGCGATTCCGTTTGTAGGCCCTGACGTGCTCGGCTCGGCTGCCTGCATGGACAAGGACGTGACCAAGCGTCTGCTGCGCGATGCCGGGATTGCCGTCGCGCCGTTCGTGGTGCTGACCCGCGGTCAGACGATTCAGTTTGCTGAGGTAGCCGGTCAGTTGGGTCTGCCGATGTTCGTCAAACCGGCCAGCCAGGGCTCTTCGGTCGGTGTCAGCAAGGTCATGGACCAAGCCGGTTTCGAGGCCGCGCTGGCGCTGGGCTTCCAGTTCGATCACAAACTGTTGATCGAGCAGGGCATCGTGGGTCGTGAAGTGGAATGTGCGGTGCTGGGCAACCGCGACCCGCAGGTCAGCGTGTGCGGTGAAGTGGTCGCCAACGACGAGTTCTATGCCTACGACACCAAGTACCTCAACGGCGATCAGGCACGCATCGCGATTCCGGCAGAGCTGGCCGTCGATCTGAGCGACGAGGTGCGCAATGTCGCGCTGACCGCTTACAAGGTGCTTGGTTGCGCGGGGCTTTCCCGGGTCGATTTCTTCGTTACCGAGGCGCGCGACATCATCATCAACGAGGTCAACACCATTCCAGGTTTCACCTCCATCAGCATGTACCCCAAGTTGTGGCAGGCCAGCGGTCTTTCCTACGCCGGGCTGATCGATCGCCTGATCACGCTGGCCCTGGAACGCGCCGACGAGTCGCGACTGCTGAAGACGGATATCTTTGCATGAAGATCATTACTATCGCGGCAGCCTTGCTGATCGCCCCGGATGGCAAGACCCTGCTGGTGCGCAAGCGCGGCACCCAGGCGTTCATGCGGCCGGGCGGCAAGATCGAGCCAGGCGAAGCTGCAGCCGTGGCATTGGCCAGAGAACTGGAGGAAGAGCTGGGGTTGATCATTGATCCGCAACAGGCCGCGTTCCTCGGCGAGTTCACTGCGCCTGCCGCCAATGAGCCTGGCTTCGAGGTCCATTGCCATTTATTCGAGGTGATGACCGATGCGCCGGCCATACCTGCTGCCGAGATCGAGGAAGTGATCTGGGTCGGCACGCAGACTGACGTGGAGCTGCATCTGGCGCCGCTGACCCGCGACCTGATTCTGCCGCTCTACAGGCAGCGCCAGGCCCAGGTCGTCTGAGTTGCAGGCAAGGTGTCAGCGAACCGCGCTGACACCATCCAGCGTCGAGAATGACGTGTCCTTGGCGGTCAGCAGAAAATCGCGCATGTAGGGCGCGTCCAGCATGTCTGCGCGAATACCGGCATAAAGCGTTGCGAACAATCCCTTCTCCCCCAGCCGCTTGCCTTTGACGTAGCCGCGCGAGCTGTACTCGTGCAGCGCCCAGTGCGGCATGCCGCATACGCCACGGCCGCTGGCGACCAGTTGCATCATCATCACGGTCAGTTCCGACGTCCTCACTTGCGCGGGCTCGATGTCGGCTGGCTCCAGAAAGCGCGTGAAGATATCCAGCCGGTCGCGCTCCACTGGGTAAGTGATCAACGTTTCAGTCAGCAGGTCGTCAGGGACCACGTAGGGGCGGCTCGCCAGTGCGTGCTGATTGGCCACCGCGAGCATTGCTTCGTAGGTGAACAGCGGCACGTAAGTGATGCCGGGCAACTCCAGCGGGTCCGAAGTCACCACCAGATCCAGATCGCCACGGGCGAGCGCTGGCAGCGGGGCGAACGAGAAACCCGAGGACAGATCCAACTCCACCTCCGGCCAGGCATCACGGAACTGGTCGATGGTCGGCATCAGCCACTGAAAACAGCTGTGGCATTCGATGGCCATGTGCAGGCGACCCGCCGTGCCGCCCGCCAGCCGCGCGATGTCCCGCTCGGCAGCGCGAAGCTGAGGCAGCAGCGAGTCGGCCAGTTGCAACAGGCGCAGACCGGCACTGGTGAACCGAACGGGTTTGGTCTTGCGCACGAACAGCGGCATGGCCATGCGCTCTTCCAGTTCCTTGAACTGGTGCGAGAGCGCCGACTGGGTCAGATGCAGACGTTCCGCCGCCTCTACGAGGCTGTCGGCTTCACGCAAGGCGTGGAGGGTTTTGAGGTGGCGTATCTCAAGCACGGTCAGTGCTCCATGAATAGTATTTGTGATCAACACGAAAAAAATGAGTTTGTCTCATGATGCTTCGGCTGTCGACAATGGCGCCATCTTTTATGGAGGACGCCTCATGGCTCTGGCACACACACCTGACTCCCTGCGCATCGGCGCCGACCGTGAATTGCAACAGGCTCTGCAGGCGTGCTGGCAGCGTGATGAATCCTGTTCACACACGCCAGTCCAGTGGCTGGCCGAGCAGTTTTCTTCGCTGATTCCCCACCTGATTCAGGACCAGCGTTTCCAGCCGGACTGGGAACTGCTGCTCAAGGATGCCCATGACGCCGAAGCACAGGGGCACAAACCCTCTGTGATCGGCCCGCTGACGTATCTGTGGTTCGCTCAGGCAGAACAGGGCTTCGACAAGCTCGACCTGCTGGAACGACTGCTGCCTGCCTATGGCGAGATTTTCGGTCGACTGGCTGCCAGAGGCGTCGAGTGGGTGCAGATCGATGAGCCGATCCTGACCCTGGACCTGCCGCTGGAGTGGCGCAACGCGTTCGAGCGCGCGTACCACATCCTTCAGTACTCGCCGCTGAAGAAGCTGGTCGCGACCTACCGTGGTGACCTGAAGGACAACCTTGGCGTAGCGGCCTTGTTGCCGGTCACCGGCCTTCACATCGACAGCGTCAGCGTGCCTGAGCAACTGGCGCCCGTGTTCGATCGTCTGCCCATCTACAAGGTCCTGTCTCTTGGCAGCGCCAGCGATCAGCTCGAACTTGTTCAGGAGGCGCGCGCCCGTTTTGGTGACAACCTGCTGCTCGCCTGTGCCTGATCAGGTTCTGTTCAGGTCCGTAAACGACCGTTGAGCACCCTTCATCAAATTGTCACGTAACTGTGGCAGCGCGCTTTGCAAAACATCATCAGACTCGTTGCCTACTGGGGATCTGTTTTTTGGTGTTTTTCATGCGGGTTTTAATATTTCTGGCCGCGCTTTTGTGCGGCCTGCAGTCCTTTGCGGCTGATCGATGTGATGTCAATGTTCCTGTGCACGTGGCCGACCTCAAGGAAGTCCGGATTGCCTACCAGAGTATCGGCAGTGAATCCGACCCTGCCTTGCTGCTGGTCATGGGTTTGGGCGGGCAACTGATTCACTGGCCTGATGAAGTCGTGGTTGCGCTCTGTCAGCAGGGTTACCGCGTAATTCGTTACGACAACCGTGATGTCGGTCTGTCGACCTGGGTGCAACAGCCTGCCGATGCCAACCTCACGTATGAAGTGCTGCGCTACAAGCTGGGCCTGCCGGTGTCCGCGCCTTATTCGCTGACCGACATGGCCGATGACGCGCTGGGTCTGATGGATGCGTTGCAGATTCGTCAGTTCCACGTGCTCGGTGCCAGCATGGGTGGGATGATTGCCCAGCATCTGGCAGATCTTGCCCCTTCGCGGGTCGAGAGTATGACGTTGATCATGACCAGTTCTGGCGCCCAGGGGCTGCCGATGCCGAGCCCCGCGCTGATGCAGCTTCTGGCCCGCCGTGGTGCGCCGAATCGCGAGGTGGCTATCGAACAACAGGCCGATCTGCTGGCTGCGCTGGGCAGTCCGGAGGTCAAGGACGATCGTGCGCAACTGCTGCATCAGGCAGCGGTGTCCTATGACCGGGCGTTCAACCCGGAAGGGGTCAAGCGTCAGATCATGGCGATTCTGGCCGAGCCCAGCCGGGTGGAACTGCTCAACCGGCTGCGCTTGCCAGTGCTGGTCGTACACGGCACGGCCGACCCGCTGTTGCCGGTGATGCACGGTGTGCATGTCGCGGCGCATATTCAAGGCAGTCAGCTACGTTTGATTCCGGGACTTGCTCACCGTTTTCAGGAAGCGTTCAAGGCCCCGTTGCTCGGTGCAGTGCTGCCTTACCTGAAGGCGCAGCACGAAGATGGTCGCAGCCTGGCGCAGTTGTAAAACCCGGCACGGTTGAAAGGGATGGGCAGAGGTGTATCGTGTGGCTTTTGCCGATTGAGCGAGGGCCAGCATGAGCACTGTACTGAAAATCGATTTCGTTTCCGACGTTTCCTGCCCCTGGTGCGTCATCGGCCTGCGGGCGCTGGACAAGGCGCTGGCTGAACTGGGCGATGAAGTACAGGCGCAGATCCATTTCCAGCCGTTCGAGCTGAACCCGAACATGCCGGCCGAAGGGCAGGACATCAAGGAACACATCGCCGAAAAGTACGGTTCGACACCGGAACAGATCGAAGGCATTCACGACACCATCCGTGAGCGCGGCGCCGAGCAGGGCTTTGTCTTTGCTCAGGGCGAACGGCGTATCTACAACACGTTCGACGCCCACCGCCTGCTGCACTGGGCCGAGCTTGAAGGCAGGCAGCATGCCTTGAAAGACGCGCTGTTCGAAGCGTATTTCAGCGATCTGAAAGACCCTTCCAATCACCAGACCCTGGCGGATGTAGCTCAGAGAGTGGGCCTTGACCGCGTGCGTGCCCAGGCCGTTCTGGACAACAACGAATACGCCAACGAAGTACGCGAGACCGAACAGCTCTGGACCTCTCGCGGCGTCAGCTCGGTGCCGACCATCGTGTTCAACGACCAATACGCCGTCTCGGGCGGTCAGCCGGTTGACGTGTTCGTCAGCGCAATCCGGCAGATTCTCAGCGAGGCGAAGTGAGGTAAAGCCTTACGCCGTCACCCATGAACCCTGATCCACACCGTCACCAGCAGCGTCGCAGCGATCAGCCAGGCGACGGCGGCCAGCGCCAGTGAGGCTTCCAGGCGCAGGCGGTCGACCAGCAGGTAGAGCGCCGCGAGGTAGACGAAGTAAGGGATGATCGACCACATGCCGAACAGGATCGTGGTTTTCAGATCGTCCAGCGAGCGGCCCTTGCCGACGATGTAGTGGGCGATGAGTGCGAAGGTCGGAAACAGCGGCACCAGGCCCGCAATGTAGTAATTGCGGGTCTTGGCCAGTGCCGCGAGTATCACCACCACCGCGCCGCCCAACAGGGCCTTGAGTACCAGATCCAATGGATTCTCCTGCTTGAAAGGCGTCATCGCGCCGCTATGGAAAGGGCTCAGAGCCCGTATTTCTTGACCTTGTCGAACAGCGTGGTCTTGGCCATGCCCAGTTCCTGACTGGCCTGGCTGAGATTGCCGCCGCTGCGTTGCAGGGCCTCGCTGAGCAGGTTGCGCTCAAAGGCCTCCACCGCTTCGGCAAAGCCCAGGCTCTGATTCTCGATCACGGTGCCGGTCTGTTTGAAGGCCGGCAAACCCAGCGAAAAGCGTTCGGCAACGTTGCGCAACTCCCGCACATTGCCCGGCCAGTCATGGCTCATCAGGCTGGACACGGTCTGGCGGTCCAGCTCCGGCGGCTCGCGGTCGAAGCGCAGCGAGGACAGCTGCAGAAAGTGCTCGAACAGTTGCAGAATGTCTTCACGGCGTTCGCGTAGCGGTGGAAGCTCAAGCGTCACGACGTTCAGGCGGTAATACAGGTCGCTGCGAAACTGGTTGGTCCGGCCCAGCGCATTCAGATCGGACTTGGTGGCGGCAATGACCCGGCAATCCACCGCCACACTCTGGTTTGAACCCAGACGTTCCAGCGTGCGCTCCTGCAGGACCCGCAACAGTTTGATCTGCAGGTTGACTGGCATGCTTTCCACTTCATCGAGAAACAGCGTGCCGTTGTCGGCGTGCTCGATCTTGCCGATCCGGCGTTTGCCTGCGCCGGTAAAGGCGTTGGCCTCATGGCCAAAAATTTCCGACTCGAACAGGCTTTCCGCCAGTCCTCCGCAATTGAGCGCCACGAACTGACTGGCTTTGCGCCTGCTGAAATCATGCAGGCAGCGGGCGACCAGTTCCTTGCCGGTGCCGGTCTCACCTTCGATCAGCACGTTGGCCGAGGTATCAGCCACGTTGGCAATCAGGGCGCGCAGGTTCTGCATGGCCGGTGAGCGGCCGATGATCTTGCCTTCCAGTGAATCGCGTTCGGCCAGTTGCCTGCGCAGCGACCACACTTCCCGCGCCAGTCCGCGTTGCTCCAGTGCGCGGCGCGTGACGTCCACCAGACGCTCGGGCGAGAAGGGCTTTTCCATGAAGTCATAAGCACCGTCGCGCATGGCGTTGACGGCCATCGAAATGTCGCCATGCCCGGTAATCAGCACCACGGGCAAACTGCTGTCACGCGCCTTGAGGCGGGTCAGCAATTCCAGCCCGTCGATGCCTGGCAAGCGGATATCGCTGATGACGATACCCGCAAAATTATCGCCAATGCGCAGCAAGGCTTCCTCGGCGCTCGAAACGCCTTCGCTGACGATATCTTCCAGCGCCAGTGCCTGCTGACAACCCAGCAGCACGTGCGGATCGTCTTCAACGATCAGGACGGTCAGGTCGTTGTTGATGTTCATGGGTGTTGCCTCATGTCGGCTCGCCCTGGCGAGGTTCGGTTGGAGCGCTTTCGATGAATGGCAGGCAGAGGACAAAGCAGGTGCCGCCATCGCCCGGATGCTCGGCACTCAGACTGCCGCCCGCCGCAGCCGCCAGACTTGCCGACAGGGTCAGGCCAAGCCCGAGGCCTTGCTCGCCGGGTTTGGTGGTAAAGAAGGGTTCGAAGAGATGTTTGCGCGCTTCCATGTCGATTCCGTGGCCGTTGTCGCGCACCAGCAGGCGATAGCGACCCTCGGCAATCGCCCCTTCGATCCACAGTTCCGGGCTGGGCTGTGCATGCATGGCGTCGAGCGCATTGCCGATCAGGTTGACGAGGATCTGTTCCAGACGGGTCTGGTCGATGGCGAGCGTGGCATCGGCAAAACCCTGGTGCAGCCGCAGCGCGGATTGTTCGATCCGTACGGCAAGTAACTGCAGCGCGGCGTCCAGAGCCTTGCACAGTTGAGCCTGGCCCTTGTCGTCGCCGCGTCGGGCGAAGGCGCGCAGACTGGCGGTGATGCGACCCATGCGGTCCACCAGATCGTTGATGGTGCGCAGGTTGGCGCTTGCAGTTTCCAGCGCGCCGCGCTCCAGAAAGCGCACCGTGTTACCGGACAGCGTACGCAACGCCGCCAGCGGCTGGTTCAACTCATGGGCGATACTGGTAGACATCTGGCCGATGGCGGCGAGTTTGCCGGCCTGCACCAGTTCATCCTGGGCTTTGCGCAGTGTGTCCTCGGCCTGTCGTCGCTCACGAATCTGCGCCTTCAAGCGTTCGTTGCTGGCGCGCAGGTGCTCGGTGCGCTCGGCAATCTTGCGCTCCAACTCATTGTTGGCGGCTTCCAGCGCCTCGCGTGCGGCCAGTCGAGTCGCGATCACCTTGCGGCGTTCGTTCCAGGCAATCAGCAAAAACGTCACCAGCGCACAGGCCACGGCCACTAGCATGCCCTGGCTGGCGGCTTCCCGGCGCAGGTCTTCAAGCGGGGTGAGCAGCGTCAGGTGCCAGGGGCTATCGTTCAATGGCCGTGTCTGCGCCAGATAACTGACCTGCGTGTGCTCGCGGTCAACCGTGGCGTTGGCAGGAAAGGTGAGCTTTTCGACGCTTTCGGACAGTGACTCGCGTTCCAATGGCACCAGTTCGTTCAGCGGCCACCAGTAATATTGCAGGCTGCGCGCCAGTCGTTCCTTGATGTCCGGTGTCAGCGGACGCACCGATTTCAATCGGCGGGCCGGATCGCTCGACAGGATGATGATGCCGTTTTCATCGCTGACGAAGGCTTCCAGGCGTGCCCGCTGCCAGCGTTCTTCAAGCGCTTCGAGTCGGACCTTGATCACCGCGACACCGATTATCCGGCCTTTCTCTTCCAGACCGTGGGCCAGGTAATAGCCGGATTCGCCGGTGGTGGTGCCGATTCCGTAGAAGCGTCCGGGCAGGCCGCGCACTGCATCCTGGAAGTAGGCACGAAAGGACAGGTCTTCGCCCTGATAACTGTCGCTGTCGCGCCAGTTGCTGGTAGCCAGAACGCGGCCGGTGGTGTCGAGCACGTAGATAGCGCGGCTGCGACTGCGGCGGTTCAGGCCTTCAAGGTAGCGATTGACCTCTTGCTGCAGTTCGGGACTTGGCTCGTTAAGCAACTGCGAAACGCTGGATTCCAGTTCCAGAACGCTGGGGAGGTAGGTGTATTTGCTGATCTCGCTTTCGACGGTGCGAGCATGCAGTTCCAACTGACGTTCGCCGCTTTCGCTCAGGCTCTTGATACCGTTGTTTTCGCTGACCAGATACGCAGCGTAGCCGAGCCCGATCATCAGCACGAAGATCAGGGGCGGGAGGAACAGCTGGCGAATCAGGCGGGGTTTCACGGCGAGTGATGGCGGCGCGGCGCGATAAAGAGTGGGGTCGCATTTCATCACAGTCGTCCTGAGCCGAACAGCGGCCCGTGTACCACGGGCCGCTGTCAGCCTAATGCTTAGTGCTGGAGGATCTTGGCGAGGAATTGCTGGGCGCGTTCGGAACGTGCAGACACGTCACCGAAGAACTCTTCCTTGGCGCAGTCTTCGACGATCTGTCCCTTGTCCATGAAGATCACGCGATTGGCGACCTTGCGGGCGAAGCCCATTTCGTGGGTCACGCACATCATGGTCATGCCTTCGTGAGCCAGTTGCACCATCACGTCGAGCACTTCGTTGACCATTTCCGGGTCGAGTGCCGAAGTCGGTTCATCGAACAGCATGACCACCGGGTCCATCGCCAGCGCACGAGCAATCGCCACACGCTGCTGCTGACCACCGGAAAGCTGGCCCGGGTGCTTGTGGGCATGCTCGGACAGGCCGACACGGTCCAGTAGTTTCAGGCCTTTTTCAGTCGCTTCGGCCTTGCTGCGGCCCAGCACCTTGATCTGGGCGATGGTCAGGTTTTCGACGATGGTCAGGTGCGGGAACAGCTCGAAGTGCTGGAACACCATGCCGACGCGCGAGCGCAGTTTCGGCAGGTTGGTTCTGGAGTCGGAGATCGACGTGCCATCGACCACGATGTCGCCTTTCTGGAATGGCTCCAGAGCGTTCACGCACTTGATCAGGGTCGATTTGCCGGAACCGGAAGGACCGCAGACCACGACCACTTCGCCCTTGCTGACCTCGGTGCTGCAATCGGTCAGTACCTGGAAGTCCCCATACCACTTGTTGACGTTCTTGATGGAAATCATACGGCGAACCTTTTTTGCAAACGCTTCACCAGCAACGAGGCGGCAAAGCTGATCGTGAAATACACCAGACCGGCAATGATCAGGAACTCGTTGGCGCGACCGATGATGTCGCCGCTGGCACGCGAGGCGTTGAGGAAGTCCACAAGGCCGACGGTGTAAACCAGAGAGGTGTCCTGAAACAGAATGATGCTCTGTTGCAGCAGCAGGGGCGTCATCTTGCGAAACGCCTGAGGCAGGATGATCAGGCGCATCATCTGGCCGTAGTTCATGCCCAGCGCCTGGGCCGCGCCCATTTGTCCCTTGGAAATGGATTGCACACCGGCACGCACGATTTCGCAGAAGTAGGCGGCCTCGAACATCATGAATGCGACGACGCAGGAGGTGAACGCACCGATTGGCGTGTCCTCACCGGTGATCCAGCGCAGCACGAACGGCACCGCCAGGTAGAACCAGGTGATCACCAGCAGCAGCGGGATTGAGCGAAAGTAGTTCACGTAAGCGCCTGCCACATTGGCCAGCAGCTTGTTCGAAGACAGACGCATCAAGGCCAGCACAGTGCCGAGCAGCAGACCGCCGACCACACCCATCGCCATCAGCTTCAGGGTCATGACCATGCCGTTCCACAGGCCCGGCAGGGCTGGAACGATTCCAGTGAAGTCCATCATTTACCTCCCACGGAAATCAGGCCGGGCACGGCGACTTTCTTCTCGATCACACGCATCAACAGCATCAGGCTCATGTTCAGCGTGAAGTAGATGAGGGTGGCCAGCGTGAAGGCTTCGAACAGGTTCGCGGAAAACTCGGCGGTCTGCTTGGTCTGCGCGAGCAGTTCCATCAGGCCGATCAGCGAGGCCACCGAAGAGTTCTTGAACACGTTCAGGAATTCGGAGGTAAGTGGCGGAATGATGATGCGGTAGGCTTGAGGCAGCAGCACGTTCCAGTAGATCTGCGGCAGCTTGAAGCCCATGGCGCGGGCGGCTGATTCCTGGCCCTTTGGCAGCGCCTGGATGCCGGTACGGACCTGTTCGCAGACCCGTGCAGCAGTAAACAGGCCCAGACAGACCACAACGCTCAGAAATGCCGAGGTGGTGGGGTTGAGGTCTTGCTTGTACCACTCCTGCAGGTTTTCAGGCAGCAGATCGGGTACCAGGAAGTACCAGATGAACAGCTGCACCAGCAGTGGCACATTACGGAAGATTTCCACGTAGGTCGTGGCAATACCTGATACCAGGCGGTTCGGTACAGTGCGCATGACGCCCAGTATCGAACCCAGTATCAAGGCGATGATCCAGGCGACGACTGCAATGGCGATAGTCCAGCCCAGACCGGATATGAACCAGTCCAGATAGGTTTCGCTGCCGACGCCGGTGGACTTGAAGAACACGCCCCAGTCCCAGTTGTAATTCATCAGGGTCTCCCCCTCTTGTTCTATTGCTATCGAGATGCACGCAGTGTCGGTTCCCGAGCGGGTGATTCAGCCCGCTCGGGGTGCAGTCAGTTCAGCGAGGCTGAACCGGTTGCTCAGGCTTTCTTTTCTTCGAGTGCTTTAGCGGTTTCGGCTGCCTGGTCGGTCGGATTCTTGATCAGCTCTTTGATTTTTTCGCTCATCGGGAATTCGAGGTTCAGGCCTTTTGGCGGGACCGGGGACTGGAACCACTTGTTGTAGATGGTGTTGATTTCGCCCGACTTGTAGGTTGCAACGATGGCGTCGTCCACGGCCTTCTTGAAAGGAGCATCTCCTTTGCGAACCATGCAGCCGTAGATTTCGTAGGACTGTGCGGTACCGGTCACTGCCCAGTCATCCGGCTTCTTGGCCTTGGCCATTTCGCCTGCCAGCAGGGCGTCGTCCATCATGAACGCGACGGCGCGGCCCGATTCCAGCATCTGGAAGGACTCACCGTGGTCCTTGGCGGAGATAACGTTCATGCCCATCTGCTTGTCGGCGTTCATGGCCTTCAGGATGCGCTCGGACGTGGTGCCGGCGGTGGTCACGACGTTCTTGCCTTTCAGGTCATCGAAGTCCTTGTAGCTGGAGTCTTTCTTGGACAGCAGACGGGTGCCGACCTCGAAGATGCCGACCGAGAAATCAACCTGCTGCTGACGCTCGACGTTGTTGGTGGTCGAGCCACATTCCACGTCGACGGTGCCGTTCTGAACCAGCGGGATTCGGGTCTGGGACGTCACCAGGTTGTACTTGACCTTCAGGTCAGGCATGTCCAGTTCTTTCTTGATGCCTTCGACGATCTTCAGCTGGATGTCGTGGGAGTAGCCCATCGGCACGCCGGAAGCGTCAGCAATGTAGGAGAACGGGATGGAGGCGTCGCGGTGGCCAAGGGTGATGGTGCCGGACTCTTTGATCTTCTTCAGAGTGCCAGTCAGTTCTGCTGCGAAAACCGGAGTGCTGATCAGAGTGGCAGCGATTGCTGCGCCCAGCAGATGGGGAACGATGCGCATCGATGAATCCTCGATTTCATTTTTATTGATAGGACGCCTTGAGGGACATCCACTTCTTTGACGATGGCTTCAACGGCGTCCATGGTAGACACACGCTAATGTCGAAGCGGTCGATGCAAAGTGTAGAGCATGAGTCGTGCCAGGCTTTCGAGGATGGTCAACTGACTGAAATTAAAGGGTTTTTATCTGGAGGCAATGTGTTGAACGGCAGACGTTCGTCCGGGAAGCCGAATTTCGCAGCAATGGCTGTTCGGAAAACCGAATGAGTAGGGAAGGGGGCGGGTGAGTGACGGTTGGAAAGGTGTTGCGCGTAACAACAGGCGCACCGTTAGTATCGGATACGCGGTTGCAGCAAAGAACCGAACCGTATGAGGCGTCACTTGGCGGCTAGTCCGACGCGATAGCCGCCTTACACAGGGTTTTCAGTTGCGTGGTCTCACTAGAGGCGGGCGTTACACCCGATCAGGCCGCTTCGATCGCCGCCTTGTTGCGCGCAACCGTTTCCAGATAATTGCTCACCGCTGCCTGTTCTTCCGGCGTAGTGAACAGACCCAGCTTGGTACGGCGCCACAGGATGTCATCGATACTGGTGGCCCATTCCTGATCGCACAGGTAATCAACTTCTCGGGCATACAAGCCGCCACCCAGATGTTGACCCATGTCTTCAAGACTCTGCACACCTTCCAGCAGGCGCCAGCTGCGGCTGCCGTAGGTGATCGCCCAACGCTTGGCGATCGGCGTCGGCAACCAGGTGTGACGACGGGTCAGTTCGCTGGCCAGCGCTTCGGGCGTCGTCATGTCTTCCCCACCCGGCAGTGCAGATGTGGCGGTCCAGCTTGGCTTCATCTGCTTGAAGAACGGTGCCAGTTGCGCCATGGCCGATTCGGCGAGTTTGCGGTAGGTGGTCAGCTTGCCGCCGAACACCGACAGGATCGGCGCCTCGTCGGCACCACCGGACAGCGAAAGGGTGTAGTCACGGGTAATCGCAGACGGGTTGTCGGATTCGTCGTTGCACAGCGGGCGGACACCGGAGTATGTGTGCAGCACGTCGGCACGGGTCAGTTGCTTCTTGAAGTGATCGTTGGCCACTTTCAGCACGTAGTCCATCTCGCCGTCGGTGATCTCCACCTTGTTCGGATCGCCCTGATACTCACGGTCGGTGGTGCCGACAATGGTGAAGTGATCCATATACGGTATGGTGAACACGATGCGCTTGTCTTCGTTCTGCAGAATGAACGCATGTTCGCCCTCGTACAGCTTCGGCACGATCAGGTGGCTGCCCTGGATCAGGCGAATACCGTAGGCCGATTCAAGCTTCAGGTCTTCACGGATGAACTTGGCCACCCACGGACCGGCCGCGTTGACCAGCGCCTTGGCATGAATTGAAAACAGGCTGCCGTCGCTGCGTTCCAGATGCAGATGCCACAGACCTTTGATGCGACGGGCACTGACACAGCGCGTCTGGGTGTGGATGTGCGCACCGTTCTCACGAGCTGCCATGGCGTTTAGCACCACCAGGCGGGCGTCGTCTACCCAGCAGTCGGAGTATTCGAAACCACGGGTGATGCTGGAATTCAATGGGCTGTCGGCGCCGAAACGAATCGTGCGCGAAGCAGGCAACTTCTCACGCTTGCCCAAGTGATCGTAAAGGAACATGCCAGCACGAATCATCCACGCCGGGCGCAGGTGCGGACGGTGCGGGAGTACAAAACGCATGGGCTTGACGATGTGCGGTGCCTTGGCCAGCAGCACTTCGCGCTCTGCCAGTGCTTCACGTACCAGACGGAATTCGTAGTGTTCCAGATAGCGCAGCCCACCGTGGATCAGCTTGCTGCTGGCCGACGAGGTGTGGCTGGCGAGGTCGTCTTTTTCGCACAGGAAGACCGACAGGCCACGCCCGGAGGCGTCTGCCGCAATACCGACGCCATTGATGCCACCACCGATTACGGCGATGTCGTAGACCTCGGAAAGAGGGGCGGCGGATGTCGCGTGGGTCTGGGGCATTGTTGGCCTCCTGAAGGATGCTTGAGCTGTGCTCGAAAGGCGAATCTGAACATTAATGTTCACTTTCGAAAATCATAGCTCAATAAAAATCCCCTCGCCAGCGACGATTGATTGAAATTACTGATGACGAACGTAAAAAAGAACAAATATGAACATTGTAGGACGGGATGAGTGGCGGTCATGGATCGGCGATCATCGCTGCGAGCGGCGGGGTAGAGGGTTCGCGAAACAGTCACCCAAGGGCGAAAAGGTGACTTGAGGTATGCGCTCGGCTCACTGAGCGACACTGATCGTTCCGCACGCTCCGCGTGGGAATGCCTCTAAGGACGCTCCGCGTCACAAATCGCACAGACTGAGGATTCAGTGAGCCGAGCGCATGATGTGGATAACGCTGGAGCTTGGGCACGCATCTGCGCCACATTCAAGAGCGGACGCGGAGCATCCTGGGAACGATCATCATCGTATTCCTCCAGGAGGACTTGTGTATAACGATGAGCGCGGAGCGATGGGCACGATCAGTCATCGTGATCAAACCACCTCAAGCCGAATCTTGTGCTGGTTCAGCAGCTGCTGCAGCGCTGGCACAGGTGGCTCATCAGTGACCAGGCAGTCGATCAGGGTGATCGGCCCGAGCCTGACCATCGCGTTGCGTCCGAACTTGCTGGAGTCGGCTGCCAGCAACACCTTGCGTGCATTGGCGATGATCGCCTGCGACACGCGGACTTCCTGATAATCGAAATCCAGCAGACTGCCGTCCTCGTCGATACCGCTGATGCCGACCAGCGCGAAATCGACCTTGAACTGCGAGATGAAGTCGACACTGGCCTGACCCACCACGCCGCCGTCACGGCGCACATTGCCGCCTGCCAGCAGCACTTCGAAATCATCCTTGGCGCTCAGGATCGATGCGACATGCAGGTTGTTGGTGATGATTTTCAGGTTGTTGTGATTGAGCAGGGCACGAGCGATGGATTCGGTGGTGGTACCGATATTGATGAACAGCGAGGCGTTGTCGGGGATTTGTGCTGCGATGGCTTCAGCAATCCGCTGTTTTTCATCGCGCATCTGATCCGCACGCATGGCGTAGGCGGTGTTTTCGATGCTGGAGTCATAGGCCGCGCCGCCATGGTAGCGACGCAGCAGGTTCATTTCCGCAAGCTGGTTGATGTCTCGACGGATGGTTTGCGGGGTCACGACGAACAGCGTCGCCATTTCATCGATGCTGACGTAGCCGCGATCACGGACCAGTTCGAGGATCTGTTGTTGGCGGGGAGGCAGGTTCATTGTTTTTCCTTGGGCGCCCACTGCAAATGGCGCCCATCATGCCGCAGGGACATGGGCTCTGTCAGCCGGAAATCCTGCTCCTCGCCAGACCGGCAGGCTTACTCCTCGTTTTCGTGCGGTTCCCAGTCACGGGTACGGGCCACAGCTTTTTTCCAGCCCGCATACAACTTTTCTTTATGCGCTTCTTCGCACAGGGGCTCGAAAACGCGCTCGATCACAGCCTTGTTGCGCAACTCGTCCAGGCTGCTCCAGAAGCCGATGGCCAGACCCGCCAGGAACGCCGCGCCCAGTGCCGTCGTTTCGCGCATCTGCGGACGTTCTACATGAGTACCCAGGATGTCTGCCTGGAACTGCATGAGGAAATTGTTGGCCACCGCGCCGCCGTCCACACGCAGGGATTTGAGGCGTTCGCCGGAATCCTGCTGCATGGCGTCCAGCACGTCACGGGTCTGATAGGCGATGGATTCCAGCGCCGCACGGATGATGTGATCGACTTTCACGCCGCGGGTCAGGCCGAACAGCGCGCCACGTGCATACGGGTCCCAGTAGGGTGCGCCCAGACCGGTAAAGGCTGGCACCAGGTAAACGCCGTTGCTGTCCTTGACCTTGCTCGCGAAGTATTCGGTGTCCAGCGCGTCGTTGATGATCTTCAATTCGTCACGCAGCCACTGCACGGTCGAACCGCCGTTGAACACGGCACCTTCAAGCGCATAAGCCACTTCGCCACGCGGGCCGCAGCCGATGGTGGTGAGCATGCCATGAGCTGATTTCACCGCTTTCTTGCCGGTGTTCATCAGCAGGAAGCAACCGGTGCCGTAGGTGTTTTTCGCCTGACCCGGCTCGACGCACATCTGGCCGAACAGTGCTGCCTGCTGGTCGCCCGCGATGCCGGCAATCGGGATGCCGCTCTTGCTGTGGCCATAGACCTCGGACGAGGCTTTGACCTCGGGCAGGATCTCGCGCGGGATATCCAGCACGTCGAGCATGCGCTGATCCCATTCCAGGGTATGAATGTTGAACAGCATGGTGCGCGAAGCGTTGGTGTAGTCGGTGACGTGAACCTTGCCGCCGGTGAATTTCCAGATCAGCCAGGTATCGATGGTGCCGAACATCAGCTCACCCTTGCGGGCGCGCTCGCGGCTGCCTTCGACGTTGTCCAGGATCCACTTGACCTTGGAGCCGGAGAAGTACGGGTCGATGACCAGACCAGTAGTGTCCTTGATGTATTCCTCAAGGCCGTCGCGCTTGAGCTGCTGGCAGATTTCAGTGCTGCGGCGGCATTGCCAGACGATTGCGTTATAGATCGGGCGGCCAGTGTCACGCTCCCAGATCACGGTGGTTTCGCGCTGGTTGGTGATACCGATGGCGGCAATCTGGTTGTGGTGCAGATCGGCCTGGGCCAGCGCTTTGGTCATGCACGCGGTCTGGGTGGCGAAGATTTCCATCGGGTCGTGCTCGACCCAGCCAGCCTGCGGATAATGCTGGACGAATTCGCTTTGGGCAGTGCTCACCACATTGGCATCGCGGTCGAAGATGATGGCCCGCGAGCTGGTTGTGCCCTGATCAAGGGCAATGATGTAGTTCTTGTTCTGTGTGTCAGTCATGTCGATTGCCTTGCGTTATTGGGGTGGAATTCAAGATGACGCTTGAGCCTTGCCGCGAACCGCGCTGGTGTCTTTTTTGAGGTCTTTTTCGTTTGCAACAGGATCGGCGCCGGGCAGATGGCGCGCAATCAACATGCGGTAGCCGGCGGCGCCGAGGCAGGCACCCAGAATGGGCGCAAAAATCGGAACCAGGAAATAAGGTATGTCACGACCGCCGGTGAATGCTATCTCACCCCAGCCAGCAATGAACGTCATCATTTTCGGGCCGAAGTCGCGAGCAGGATTCATCGCAAACCCGGTCAGCGGACCCATGGCGCTGCCGATCACGGCTACCAGCAGACCGATCAGCAGAGGAGCCAGTGCGCCGCGTGGCAGACCGTTATTATCGTCGCCCAGCGCCATGATCACGCCCATCAGGATGGTGGTGATGACCATCTCGACCAGAAAGGCCTGGCCAACGGAAATGGCAGGGTTGGGATAGGTGGAGAACACCGATGCCAGTTCAAGACTCTGCTCGGTACCACGAATGATGTGGTGCGCATGTTCGAAGTCGAAAAAGAGGCTGACGTACAGAAGGTACACAAGGCCTGCGCCGCAGAACGCACCGGCGATCTGGGAAGCGATGTAAAAAGGCAGTTTTCGTTTTTCGAAACCGGCAAACAGACTCAGCGCGATGCTGACCGCCGGGTTGAGGTGTGCGCCGGAAATACCTGCGCTGAGGTAGATGCCCATGCTGACGGCCATCCCCCAGATGATGCAGATTTCCCAAAGTCCGAAAGAAGCACCCGCGACCTTGAGCGCTGCAACGCATCCGGTCCCGAAAAAAATCATCAGGGCTGTGCCCAGGAATTCAGCAGTACATTGTGCGGAAAGCGTCGGTTGTCGGGTTGCAATGGTCATGAATACCTCATTTTTGTTTTTGTCGCGGCACCGTATGCAGACACGGATGCTCGTTATTGCGGCGTGTCAGGATTCGTCAGAATACTGGTCACTGATGCGAGTTATACCGAAAAACAGCGTTCGTTAATATTCGTAAACGAAAAAATATAGACAATAAAGAACCCTGTCAAAGGTCGGAACTGAACGGTCACTGAAAAATATCACGGTCAGGTCTTAGTTTGTTTCTGCATGTTTTGTAGGAAAAGTCTTGATGGTTTTAAATAGCCATCAAGGTTGCAGCCTTTATGGATCAAGGCGCTTCCCGATAATTTGGCTTAAAGTAGCGCCCACCTTGATCTGTCCGGAGTGATGAATGACCCCCGCGTTGGATTTATTGAAAAAAGTTCGGGCCGAACACCGCGTCCACAGTTATGAACACGATCCCAAGGCGGCATCGTATGGTCTGGAGGCGGCAGAGAAGCTGGGTCTGGAACCGGCCCGCGTATTCAAGACGCTGCTGGCCAGTACCGAAAAGGGCGAGCTGCTGGTCGCGGTGGTGCCGGTCGTCGGAACCCTGGATCTGAAGGCGCTGGCTCACGCCGCTGGCGCCAAGAAGACTGAAATGGCCGACCCGGCCGCAGCGCAACGCTCGACCGGTTATCTGTTGGGCGGTATCAGTCCGCTGGGTCAGAAAAAGCGCCTGCGCACGTTCATCGACGAAACGGCCAGGCCATTCGAGACCATTTTTGTCAGTGCGGGCAGGAGAGGGCTGGAAGTGGAGCTGTCAGCGCAGGTGCTGGCGGCTCACACCAGCGCGACCTTCGCCGCCATCGGTCGTGAGTGAGTCGACGACTCAGCCATTGACCGCATGTGCGGCGACACTGCCGGGCGCTGCAAACAGCACCAGATGATCGGCGGCGACCTGAATGCCGACCTGCTCGCCGGTCAGGTGATCGGCGTGGCTGGGGAATATGGCTTCGAGCTGGCTGCCGGTCGGCAATTGCAGGCGATACAGGGTTGATGCGCCTTGAAAGGTTCGACCGATGACCCGCGCCTTCAGCGCGCTTTGCGGTGCATGAACAATGTCGTCCGGGCGCAACAGCACGTCTACCGCGCTGCCACTGACACCCGGATATGCCCGGTTGCCGCGCAGAACGCCCAGTTCGGTCTGTACCGATTCGTGGTCGATCATCTGACCGCGAATGAAATACCCCTGACCGATGAAGCTGGCGACAAAAGGCGTCTGCGGCTCGTGGTACAGGTTGTAGGGCGTGTCCCACTGCTCCAGTCGGCCTTCCTTGAACACGCCGACGTGATCGCTGACCGCGAACGCTTCTTCCTGATCGTGGGTCACCAGGATTGCGCTGGTGCCACGAGCCTTGAGGATGTCGCGTACCTCGTGACTCAAGCGCCTGCGCAACTCGCCGTCCAGATTGGAAAACGGCTCATCGAGCAGCAACAACTGCGGCTCCGGTGCCAGCGCCCTGGCGAGCGCTACGCGCTGCTGTTGCCCGCCAGACAGTTCGTGCGGATAGCGTCTGCCCAGTCCGGCGAGATTGACCAGTTCCAGGAGCTCAGTCGTCACCTGTTCACGGCGCGGGTGCTTGCGGATGCCGAAGGCGATATTTTCAGCGACACTCAGGTGCGGGAACAGGGCGTAGTCCTGAAACACCATGCCGATACGACGCTTTTCCGGTGCCCGCGTCCAGCCTGGACGGGAGATCACTTCGCCCGCCAGCGTGATTTCGCCCGCATGGATCGGTTCGAAACCGGCAATGGCGCGCAATGTCGTGGTCTTGCCGCAGCCTGAAGAGCCCAGCAGGCAGCCGATTTCACCGGCGTTGAGGTGCAGATTCAGATCCTGCACCACACGCTGGTTGTCATAGCCGCACGCCAGATTGCGCAGGTTCAGCAGCAAGGCCTGAGTCATGCTGGCTGACAGGATGGCGCGACGAGAAATTCCAGCAGCGCCTTCTGCGCATGCAGACGGTTTTCCGCCTGATCCCACGCCACAGAGCGCTGATCGTCCAGCAGATCGACGCTGATTTCCTCACCCCGATGGGCTGGCAGGCAATGCATGAACAGCACGTCTTTATCAGCGAGGTCGAGCAGCGCGCGCGTCACCTGGAACGGTGCAAACAGGGCCATGCGCTTGGCGGTTTCCTCTTCCTGGCCCATCGAGGTCCAGACATCGGTGCTCACCAGATGCGCGCCTTCGACCGCTGCCTTCGGGTCACGAACAATCGTCACGCGATCCCCGGCCAGGGCCATGAATTCGGGATTGGGCTCGTAACCCAGCGGGCAGGCAACGCGCAAATGGAAGTCGAACCGGATCGCCGCTTCTATATAGCTGTTGCACATGTTGTTGCCGTCACCGATCCACGCCACGGTCTTGCCCTTGATCGAGCCACGATGCTCGAGAAAGGTCTGCATGTCGGCCAGCAGCTGGCACGGGTGCAGGTCATCCGACAGACCGTTGATCACCGGCACACGGGAATTGGCCGCGAACTCGACCAGATTGCTGTGGGCATAGGTACGGATCATGACCGCGTCGAGCATGCGGGACATGACCTTGGCGCTGTCGGCAATCGGCTCACCACGGCCCAGTTGCGTGTCGCGATGCGACAAAAAGATGGCCTGGCCGCCCAACTGGATCATGCCGGCTTCAAAGGAAAGACGGGTACGTGTCGAGGATTTTTCAAAAATCATCCCCAGTACCCGGTTCTTCAGGGGTTCAAAAAGCACGCCGCGATTTCGCAGGTCTTTGAGCTCTACGCCACGACGGATCAAGCCCAGCAGTTCGTCTGGGGTGTAATCCATCATCGAGAGAAAGTGCCTGGCGTTCATGATTAACTACCTTTTTTGCAACAGACCGCAGTGTTTCAAAGCCGGGTTTTATCGAGAAAACGGGCGAACACTGCGGCGAAAGCCGCGCGAGGCGACGAATAAGAGAGGCGCGATAGTATAAAAAAATGTCGCGTCTTACCAATAGCATGCTTTATTTTGGATAGCTGTGTGAATCGGGGTGCCGTGCTTCAGGCTTTATATTAAATCCTGCATCGCGCTGAAAACGGACTACTCTGGAGCAGGCCTTTAGCCATCTCTTCGCTTTCCAAAGGCAGCATTTGTACACTGCCCAAAGCGGGATTGGCAATTAGTACCAATCCTGCAACAGTCCGGCAGCGAATGCGACGTGCTTCACGCGCCTTGAATAATGACCGTTTCCTAAACAACGGCCTTAGGTTATAAAGCCTCGTTGGTATCATCATTGATTGGGAGATCGGGAATGGACTCTAAAGAGCGTCAACTAACGGAATTGCTCGGGCTGACTGCCCGTACCTTGACCCACCTCACCGCATCCATGACCTCCATGTCCTTTGAATTGCTGCGTAGCGAAGACGAAGTCACGCGCACCGCCGGACGCCGCATGATTGATCGCATGGCGACCATCAGCTCGGGGCTCGATGAGCACTGGCGTCTGATCGGCGACCTGACTGGCGTGCACTTGGCCCAGGAACAGATCGAAACCGTGACCGAAATCCAGCTGCAGCGCAAGGTTGTCACACCGATCGGCGGTTGACCGACGAAGCATCCGTCGGCCTGATGGCCCCTGATTCATGATGCGAAGCCGAGTGGCGAAGGCCGTCTACACGCACCATAGTGATTGTTCCGCAATCGAACGGATTGCCACGACACCACTATGAGGCTGCGATGACCCGGACCGAACACCACCGTGCCTGTCATCTGTGTGAGGCCATTTGCGGCCTGACCATCGAAACCACGCTTGAGCCTGACGCGACGCGAAGAATCACCTCGATCAAGGGGGATCCGCTCGACAGTTTCAGCCGCGGCCATATTTGCCCCAAGGCCGTCGCGCTGCAGGACATCCAGAATGACCCTGATCGCCTGCGCCAGCCCATGCTGCGTTCAGGCGATCAATGGCAGCCGATTGCCTGGCAGGATGCGTTCGAGCGGGTAGCCGAGCGACTGGCGGCCATTCAGCAGCGCGATGGCCAGAACGCCGTGGCGGTCTATCAGGGCAACCCCAGCGTTCACAACTATGGGTTGATGACCCACAGTAATTACTTTCTCGGTCTGCTCAAGACGCGCAATCGCTTCTCCGCAACGTCTGTGGATCAGTTGCCTCATCACCTGACCAGTTTTCTGATGTACGGCCACGGCATGCTGCTGCCGATTCCGGACATTGATCACACGGATTTCATGCTGATTCTGGGCGGCAATCCGTTGGCTTCGAATGGCAGCATCATGACCGTCCCCGATGTTGAAAAACGTTTGAAAGCCATACAGAAGCGCGGCGGAAAGGTCGTGGTCGTCGACCCGCGACGCAGCGAGACTGCCGCCATTGCCGATCAGCACCTGTTCGTACGCCCCGGTGGCGACGCTGCGTTGCTGTTCGGGGTGCTTCATACCCTGTTCGAAGAAGGGCTGGCCCGCGGCAGCCATTTGCCTGTCGATGGACTCGATCAGGTGCGGGAGGCCATTTCCGATTTCAGTGCCGAGGCCATGAGTCTGCGCTGTGGCATCGACGCGCAACAGATCCGTCAGTTGGCCAGGGATTTCGCCGCCGCCGAGACAGCTGTCTGCTACGGACGCATGGGTGTTTCGACCCAGGCGTTCGGGACCCTGTGCCATTGGCTGGTGCAGCTCATCAACCTGGTAACCGGCAACCTCGACCGTGTCGGTGGGGTGCTCTGCACCCAGCCTGCGGTGGACATCGTGGGCTCTACGTCTGGCGGTCACTTCAATCGCTGGCAGAGCCGCGTGTCCGGTTTGCCTGAATACGGCGGCGAGCTGCCGGTCTCGGCGCTGGCCGAGGAGATGCTGCATGAAGGGGAGGGGCAGGT
Source organism: Pseudomonas sp. AC016 (assembly GCF_979253365.1). Taxonomy (NCBI): domain Bacteria; kingdom Pseudomonadati; phylum Pseudomonadota; class Gammaproteobacteria; order Pseudomonadales; family Pseudomonadaceae; genus Pseudomonas; species Pseudomonas sp. AC016. The sequence goes on along the minus strand of NZ_CEEDCC010000001.1, from coordinate 1,804,383 downwards.
GCGTGCGCTGGTGACGGTTGCAGGCAACCCAGTGTTGTCGACGCCGAACGGACGCCAACTCGAAAGAGCCCTTGAAGGGCTGGAGTTCATGGTCAGCATCGACCTGTATATCAATGAAACCACTCGCTATGCCGACCTGATTCTGCCGTCTACTTCCGCCCTGGAGAATGACCACTACGACACGACCTTCAATACTCTCGCGGTGCGTAACGTCACCCGCTTCAATCGAGCGATCTTCGACAAGCCCGAAGGCGCACTGCATGACTGGGAAATCTTCGTCGGCCTGGCCAGGGCATTTGCTGCCAAAACGCAAAAAGACCTGAAGTCGACCCTGCCGCCCGCGCAGATGATCGATCATGGCCTGCGCAGCGGGCGTTATGGCGATGCATCGGTTCACAAGCTTTCGCTGGCGACGCTGGACAATCATCCTCACGGTCTTGATCTGGGAGCGCTGCAACCGAACCTCAGCGAGCGCCTGAAGACCGCCAACGGCCATGTTCAGGCAGCGCCCGACGTCATCATGGCCGACCTGGCCCGCTTCAGAGCCGCACCCGTGCCGCAGCCGGACCAACTGTTGTTGATTGGACGTCGCCACGTGCGCAGCAACAATTCCTGGATGCACAATTATCATCGGCTGGTGAAGGGCAAGCCGCGTCATCAGTTACTGATGCATCCCGACGACTTGAGCCGTCGAGGTCTGAACGACGGGCAGCAGGTGCGCGTCAGCTCGCGGGTCGGCATGATCGAGGTCGAGGTCGTGGGCAGTCTGGACATGATGCCTGGCGTGGTCAGCCTGCCTCACGGCTGGGGCCACGCACGTGCCGGTGTGCGCATGGAGATTGCGCAGAATCAGCCCGGTGTCAGCGCCAATGACTTGACCGACGAACGTCAGCTGGATGTGCTGTCGGGCAATGCCGCCTTGAACGGCGTGCCGGTACAAGTCGCTGCCTGTTGAGGTTCAAGACAGAGCGTCTGACTCGGGATTCCGTTACAATGCGCCACCGTGCCGACAACTGAGTCGGGAAAAATTCAGCCGAGGTGCTTCATGGATATCATCGAAACGATCAAAGAGCAGATTGCCAACAACACCATTCTGCTTTACATGAAAGGCGCTCCAAACGCGCCACAGTGTGGCTTTTCGGCCAAGGCTTCCCAGGCGTTGATGGCGTGCGGCGAAAAATTCGCTTACGTCGACATCCTGCAGAACCCCGAAATCCGCGCCAATCTACCCAAGTACGCCAACTGGCCGACCTTCCCACAGCTGTGGGTTGCCGGTGAACTGGTTGGCGGCAGCGACATCATCACCGAGATGATGGCTGACGGCTCGCTTCAAGAGCTGGTCAAGACAGCATCGGCCGCCAAGGCCGAGTAAGACGGTGATTTGATGGATCGGTAGCACTACGCGCCGGTTCATCAAGCCGTTCTACAGACAAGAAAAAGCCCGCTCTCCAATGGAGGCGGGCTTTTTTCGTATCAGCGGATCGACGTATCAGTCGCCCATCTGCGATTGCAGGTAGTTTTCGATACCTACTTTGTCGATCAGACCCAGCTGGGTTTCCAGCCAGTCGATGTGCTCTTCCTTGGGCTCGAGGATGTCTTCCAGCAGCTCACGGCTGCCAAAGTCGCCAACGGTTTCAAAGTGAGCGATGGCGGCTTTCAGATCAGCCAGGCCTTTCTGTTCGATCTTGAGGTCACACTCCAGCATTTCCTTGGTGTGCTCGCCGATCAGGATCTTGCCCAGGTCCTGCAGGTTAGGCAGGCCTTCCAGAAACAGGATGCGCTTGATGACCTTGTCAGCATGCTTCATCGCGTCGATGGACTCGTGATACTCATGCGCACCGAGCTTTTTCAGACCCCAGTCTTCATACATGCGTGCATGCAGAAAGTACTGGTTGATGGCGACCAGCTCGTTTCCGAGGATCTTGTTGAGATGCTGGATGACTGTAATGTCGCCTTTCATGTTCGTGGTCCTGCCGATGGCTTGTGTATATAAGCCGCGAGTGTGAGCCGCACGCGAATGTCTGTCAAACCTAAGTTATTGAATAATAAGTGAATTTAAATAGGAATAAGAATGTTTGAGTTCCGCATCTTGACGCTAAGCGCTTGAATTACAGGCATAAAAAAACCGGACATCAAGTCCGGTTCTTTGAAATTGGGTAATCAGGCCGCGGTAAATTCTGTCGAATAGGCCAGTGCAGCGTGGCTGCTTTGAAGCTCGGTCAGGGTGTCACGTACCACTTCCTTCGCCAGGCAGGCACATTTCCCACATTTACTTGCAACACCCAGCGTCTCGCGAACTTCGCGATAACTGCAGCAGCCCTCCAGAATTGCTTCCCGGATTTGACCGTCAGTAACACCTTGGCAGAGACAAACATACATAAGCTATGGACCATCGCTGGTTTATGGCTGGGTGATCCGGAGCTTAATGGTAATGAGAATGCTTGTCAAAACTGTTTTAGGTTCGATTCAGGTAGGGCGATGAGTGGTAAATCCCGCAAGCTTATCGCCTGGTTTTCTGCACGACAGGCATGAAAAAACCGGCACTGGGCCGGTCTGTTCATTGGCGGGGGGACTCAGTCGTCGAAGTCTTCCCAGCCGCCCATTTCCTTCCAGCGGTTGACGATGCCGCAGAACAGCTCTGCCGTCTTTTCCGTGTCGTAGCGGGCCGAGTGGGCTTCGCGGCCGTCGAAGTCGATACCGGCAGCCTGACAGGCTTTGGCCAGTACGGTCTGACCGTAGGCCAGGCCTGCGAGCGTTGCCGTGTCGAAGCTTGAGAACGGGTGAAACGGGTTGCGTTTCATGTCCAGGCGCGCGACGGCTGCGTTGAGGAAGCCCAGATCGAAGCTGGCGTTGTGGCCGACCAGCACCGCGCGCTTGCAGCCGTTGGCCTTGAGGGCCTTGCGCACGCCGCGGAAGATATCGTTCAGGGCGGTTTCTTCGCTGACTGCCATGCGCAACGGGTGATCGAGCTTGATCCCGGTGAACTCCAGCGCAGCTGCTTCGATGTTGGCGCCTTCGAAGGGCTCTACGCGGAAGAAATGAGTGTGCTCCGGGAACACGAATCCTCTTTCATCCATGCCGATGGTGACTGCCGCAATTTCCAGCAGCGCATCGGTTGCCGAATTGAAGCCGCCGGTTTCTACGTCGATGACGACCGGCAGGTAGCCGCGAAAGCGGGCCGCCATCGGGTGACGCGATCCAACACCGCCACCACCATGACCTTCCGGTTCGTCGTCGAAATGATCTTCACTCACGCGTTTTCCTCCAGGCGCCAGTGCAGTTTTTCACCTGCACGCAGCGGTATTACGGACAACTCGCCAAACGGCAGGCTGGCAGGGGCGGTCCACTCTTCACGCACCAGCGTGATGGTGTCCTGGTTGGCAGGCAGGCCGTAGAACGCCGGACCGTGAAGGCTGGCGAAGCCCTCCAGTTTGTCCAGCGCGTTACGTTGCTCGAAGGCTTCTGCGTACATTTCTATAGCGGCGTAAGCGGTGTAGCAGCCGGCGCAGCCACATGCCGCTTCCTTGGCGTGTTGCGCATGCGGGGCGGAATCGGTGCCCAGAAAGAACTTCCCGTTGCCACTGGTGGCAGCATCCAGCAGGGACGTCTGGTGAGTGTTGCGCTTGAGGATCGGCAGGCAATAGAAGTGCGGGCGAATACCACCGACCAGCATGTGATTGCGGTTATAAAGCAGGTGATGCGCGGTGATGGTCGCCGCGACATTGGCCGATGCTTCGTTGACGAACTGCACGGCCTCGCCGGTGGTTATGTGTTCGAACACCACTTTCAGTGTCGGGAAACGCTCGACGACGCGACGCAGGTGCTCGTCGATAAAGACTTTTTCGCGATCGAATACGTCGATCTCGCCACGTGTGACCTCGCCGTGCACCAGCAGCAGCATGCCGACTTCGGCCATGGCTTCAAGAGCAGGGAAGATCCTGTCGATGCTGGTCACGCCCGAATCGGAGTTGGTCGTGGCACCAGCCGGATACAGCTTGGCGGCGTGGACGAAACCGCTGGCCTTGGCCGTGCGAATGTCTTCGGGCGTCGTCTGGTCGGTGAGATAAAGCACCATCAACGGCTCGAAGCGGCTGCCGGCCGGGCGTGCAGCGAGAATGCGCTGGCGATAGGCATCGGCCTGCTGCGCATTGCGAACAGGCGGCACGAGGTTGGGCATGATGATTGCGCGGCCAAAGGTGCGCGCTACGTCAGCGACGGTATGGGGCAAAACAGCTCCGTCACGGAGATGGATGTGCCAGTCGTCGGGACGCAGAAGGGTCAGGCGGTCAGACATTGGGGATTCCAGGCGGGTCAAACTCGCAGGGAATGCTACCGGAAAAGACTCTCTCAGGCACTCGCTATCAAGTTTTGTAGGAAGTTACCGATAGCCCGACATAGAAACCGTATTTCGTTTCGCGATCATTTCAAGTGGAGCCTCCCGTGCGCCAGCGATATCTAGCCCTGCTCAGCGTGTTCGCCAGCCTTCCAGCGATGGCTATCAATTTCCAGACGCGTCTGGAAAGCATCGAATGGAAAGTCGAAGGCGATCAGTTCGAGTGCCGTCTGACTCAACCCATCACCGACTTCGGTGTGGGTGAGTTCGTGCGCCGCGCGGGTGAGCAGGCCACATTCCGGCTCAAGGCTTCCTACAACATGCTGGGCAACGGTTCCGCCACGCTGCTGGCCGCTGCGGCACCGTGGCAGCCAGGCCGTGGCGATATCAACCTGGGCTCGGTGCGCGTCAGCAACGGCGAAATACCGTTCAACACCTCTCACGCTCAGGCCGGACGTCTTATTAACGGCCTGATGGAAGGGCGCACGCCACTGATTCGTCATTATTCCCGTGACGGCGGACAGATGGAGGTACGTCTGCTGCCGGTCAAGTTCAGCAAGGCCTTCACTGAATATCAGGCCTGCACTGCCAAGCTGCTGCCGATGAATTTCGATCAGGTCAAACAGGCCGAAGTCGGTTTCCCTGGCGGTGGTATCGAACTGGACAAAGCTGCAAAGGCACGGCTCGACAACATGGTCGCCTATCTGAAGGCAGACCCGACGGTCAACCACGTCGAACTGGACGGGCATTCTGACAACAGCGGCAATCGCCTGACCAACCGCGACCTGTCACGTCGTCGCGCACTGGCGGTCATGGATTACCTGAAAGCCCAGGGCATTCCAGAGCAACAGATCACCCTGCGCTTTCATGGCGAGCGCTATCCACTCGCGCCCAACACCAACAACGCCAACCGCGCCCGCAACCGTCGTGTGAACGTGCACCTTGAACGCGTAGCGCCTGAAGAACGACCGGTTCCAGTGGCCTCGGCGAGCGCTGCGCATACCTCCTGAGACACCTCTCCTTTCTGTCGCGAGGCTGACAAAACCTGTCGCCTCGTCGTCAGAAGCTGTCGCGCCCCTGTAAATTTCCTGCTTTGAACGGTAGAATCGTCGGTTTTCCGTACAACGCGGTGGAGTGATGGCATGGCGGACGTAAACAAGGTAGTTCTCGCGTATTCCGGTGGTCTGGATACTTCGGTAATCCTCAAGTGGCTGCAGGACACGTACAACTGCGAAGTGGTGACTTTCACGGCTGACCTGGGTCAGGGCGAGGAAGTCGAGCCTGCACGCGCCAAGGCGCAGGCCATGGGCGTCAAGGAAATCTACATCGACGACCTGCGCGAAGAATTCGTTCGCGACTTCGTGTTCCCGATGTTCCGTGCCAACACTGTCTATGAAGGTGAGTACCTGCTGGGTACTTCCATCGCCCGTCCGCTGATCGCCAAGCGTTTGATCGAAATCGCCAACGAAACCGGCGCTGACGCCATTTCCCACGGCGCAACCGGCAAAGGCAACGACCAGGTGCGTTTCGAACTGGGTGCCTACGCACTCAAGCCAGGCGTGAAAGTGATCGCTCCATGGCGCGAATGGGATCTGCTGTCGCGCGAGAAACTGATGGACTACGCCGAGAAGCATGGCATTCCGATCGAGCGTCACGGCAAGAAGAAGTCTCCGTACTCCATGGATGCCAACCTGCTGCACATCTCCTATGAAGGCGGCGTGCTGGAAGACACCTGGACCGAGCACGAAGAAGACATGTGGCGCTGGACCAAGTCTCCAGAGGACGCGCCGAACGTCGCGACCTATCTGGAACTGACCTACCGCAACGGCGACATCGTCGCGCTGGACGGCGTTGAAATGACCCCGGCGACCGTACTGGCCACTCTGAACCGCATCGGCGGCGAAAACGGTATCGGTCGTCTGGACATCGTGGAAAACCGTTACGTGGGCATGAAGTCCCGTGGCTGCTACGAGACGCCTGGCGGCACCATCATGCTGCGCGCCCACCGTGCGATCGAGTCGATCACCCTGGACCGCGAAGTCGCTCACCTCAAGGATGAGCTGATGGCCAAATACGCCAGCCTGATCTACACCGGCTACTGGTGGAGCCCTGAGCGTCTGATGTTGCAACAGATGATCGATGCGTCCCAGGCTCACGTGAACGGTGTCGTGCGCCTGAAGCTGTACAAGGGCAACGTGATCGTTACCGGCCGCAAGTCCGACGATTCCCTGTTCGACGCCAATATCGCGACGTTTGAAGACGACGCCGGTGCCTACGATCAGGCTGATGCTGCAGGCTTCATCAAGCTCAACGCCCTGCGGATGCGTATCGCCGCAAACAAGGGCCGCAAGCTGTTCTGATGCGGTCTCTCGCTTGAGAATGCAGCCCTTTCGAGGGCTGCATTCTGATATGTCTACCAAACCTTCAGCCGGTGCAGGCGTTCAATGCCTGGCTTCTCCTGCCTTGTGCGATTTCCCACCTTTGGTTCCATTGGACGCTTTTTGTTTACCCCCGCGGCTTTCCGAAAGCACATAAGGCGAGCTCAAAAAGTTGATCAACTCCTTTTTCTTCAGGCTGTAACGATTAAGCAATAGGGAAAGCTTTCTTTCCAATGCCAATTCGTCTGCCAGTCGATCGTCTTTTCTGAAGCGCTCACGTTTTTGCAGTTGCTGGTCGAGTTGTTTTTCGATGTCTCGATACTCTTTTAATTTCGACATGGTCTATGCCTCATAAGTGTTAATTTGAAATCGCTTCCAGTGCCTGACGAATGGGGTCCACTGTCACGTATAGCCTTTCAGTTAACAGCGCCGTTTTCAGGCAGACGAGATATTACTTTTTTGAACAAGCCTGGCAGCAATGCGAAACCTGTCTGAAGTCCGTTGTCCGTTTTGCCTTTTCTGCGATTTGCTGTGCGGTCTGTCAAGCAGTGTCATCAATAGGGTCGTACGGTGTACACGAAGTGCCGGCAGGTTCGTTACAACGCCTGCAGAACAGCACTCCAACAATGGGGAAGTCTGGATTGACTGAGCGGGAGGGAGGATAAAGCGCCTTGCGGTTGAAGTTGATGGTCAGAAAGAACATGACAACCAATGACGACGGAAAGACAATCAAAAACCAGACATAAACGTGTCGGTCCTCATTATTCAAATAGGGCAGTATGGCAGTGGCCGATGCTTCCGATAGCCCGGCAAACAATGCGATGATGCTGATAGGGTTCATGATTCGGGCAAGGTGGGGCATGGACAGTCTCCTGTAAAAAGAGGTGTACGCAAATGGATAATTGCATCATGGCAATCACTTTCTTTTCGGGGATGAGCGATCGGATTTTGCGCCATTCAAATTGATGCACTTCAAGTGTTTTCTACTCGGTTCGGCCCGTCGGGTGCGTTACCTATGTATTGTTATTGCCCACGTCCACTATCACCCGAGAGAGGGTGTTGATAGATTCCCTGACAATGACGGCGTCTCAATCCACAGCGGGCAGGGCCTGTCGCGTGGCCGGCGGCGTCTAGGGAATGTCCGGGTTTCGCTCCTGCCTCAATTCAAGTCGATAGGCTCTACCGATGTTCAAGACCTGGCACAGACTCAAATCAAGAACCTGCGCAATTTCGGACACGGTATAGCCCAAGCTGTAATAGTGCATGACATGACCGGCTACCACGTCGTCAATGTCGATTGCTTCATGTCGCCTTTCACGTTCCCTGTGTTCGACGGGGCGGCTGCAGTTTATTTTCACGCCATGATCAATGGCCAACTTGCGTATGTCTTTTCTGTTCATCCTGAGTGAGTACTGAAGAGAAGAAAAACCAGCGCCTTTGGCGACCAGACTTTTCAACAGTTCCACTTTGGGCATGACGTCTGCTTCAGTCTCTACGACGGGAGGATTGTCAGGCTTCACGCCGCCCGTGGTTTCTGCAGTTTCGTTGTCGGGTATCATCGCGATCACACCGCCGTTGGCAACGAAGGCCTCCACTGCCGCAATCAAGTCGAGACCGGTCGGGTCTTTTGACGTGGAGCGTGAAAATTTCTTGTTCATGGCACATCCTTTTTGAACATGGTTATACACATGACCGCACTCAGCGAGTTACAAGACGCATGTGGGTATCGTCAAGGTGCTGATGTTGCGGGTAGGCCCTATCCATGTCGCTCAGTTGTCTTCAACTTTCAATAAACGAAATTTATATAGGTAGGGTGAAGTGTCATTAATGAAGGATTGTGCGACGTCTGCAGTAGTAGTGCAGGGGCTTCATCATCCTTTTAATGAGTTTGCTCTTAAAAAAGTAACGACTGGTAATAAGATTTGCAAGTGAAAAAGCGGCGCTTTACATGAATCCAATTGGGCATTCAGTCAGTGTCTTACATGCGTTCTGATGCCGTCTGTGAGTTTTGTAGTATTTTTCCTCTTCGATGCTTTTGCTATGGCGTTGAGCAAAAATATAGTATTAGCTTTCTGTCGAATGAGCCATTTTCGATGTGAAAGGCAAGAGAAGTACTAAAGTTTTTGTAAGAAATGGCGATGGCATCTGTTTATGTGATTTACTGTCGGCTATCGGTAAAGGCATGTGACGTTAGAGGAGACGGGTCAGGGAGGCCTGGGTAGAGGTAGTAGGAGTGTGTAGGACGTTTCTGGATTTAATGTAGGCTCTCTCTCTAAACATATATATATACAAAAAGATCATTTTTTTGTGTGATTTTCAACAGAGTCAGGACATTGGCCTGGAGATGAGGGTAGGCCTGGCGGAGCAGGGTTCGAAGAGTAGTGTTTTGTTACATCCAGTCTCACTGCTTTCAACCGAAAGACACTCTGGCTCGGAAGCCGGGAACAGATGCTATCGTCATGCTTGAAATCAACGGCCGTAAAAGGGTTCGGCACGTTGCAAACGCAAGCGTTTTCAGAAGACAACGATCTAAGGAGAAATGCATCTGCCCCTGGATGATGGCACTGCGCTTGTTCGGGGGAATCTTACGGCGACCCGTACGGATTGGTTTTAATTGAAGTGACGCTAAAATCAGTCAGGAATCGATTAATGGTCGGGTTCGCTATACATCCTGTCCGGTACGCAGGTGCTCTATTCCGCTGCTCCGGCTAGTCATACTGTTATCGAATTCCGATAAGGAAGGCTCTGTGAAAAAGATAAGAAAGAGCTCGTTCGTCTCGAGTTTTGTAGGAATATTCCGCAGTAAATGTATGAACGGTCTTTGGGTGTTGGTACTCGGGGGGGAGCGCCATGCAAAGCACTAAACGACTAAGCTATTGTGCTGACTCTGAAAATTCGAATAGCGAAAATTGGACTGCCCATGAATAAAGTGCTGATCGTGGATGATCATCCTGTCATTCGCCTTGCTGTACGCATGCTGATGGAGCGTCATGGCTATGAGGTCATTGCGGAGACAGACAATGGAGTGGACGCACTGCAACTGGCCCGTGAGCATCTGCCTGATATTGTCATCCTCGACATAGGTATCCCCAAACTCGACGGCCTTGAAGTCATCGCTCGGCTGTCTGCCATGACCTTGCCATTCAAGGTACTGATCCTGACGTCACAGGCTCCTGGTCACTTTTCCATGCGTTGCATGCAGGCGGGTGCCGCCGGCTATGTCTGCAAGCAGCAGGATCTGACCGAGTTGTTGAGTGCCATCAAGGCGGTGTTGTCGGGCTACAGCTATTTTCCCAACCAGGCGCTGCACACGGTTCGATCCAGCATGGGTAATGCCAGTGAGTCGGAAATGGTTGATCGCCTGTCCGGGCGCGAAATGATGGTTCTGCAGCAACTGGCGAGAGGCAAGACCAACAAGGAAATTGCCGATGGCATGTTTCTGAGCAACAAGACTGTGAGTACCTACAAGACTCGACTGCTGCTCAAGCTCAATGCGCACTCGCTTGTCGATCTGATTGAACTGGCGCAGCGGAATGGGCTGGTATGAGGTGGTGCAGGGTGGGTATCCAGCCGATAATTCCGGCGGAAATCGAGCGTTGACATCTATCGGGAATTCCCGAAGATAAAGCCTCTCTTCGCGAGGGGCTTTCACGCCGTCACGTTAACCCGGTGGGCTGCCTTGCCCGCTGCGAGCGCTACAGATCGAAATCGTAGTCCGCCAACTGTTTTTGCAGGCGACGTTCTTCCAGAAGATTATCGATGGTGCGCCGTTTGCTCAAATTGGTCTTTGCTGGCTCCACGACCACCTGCTCGACTTCGTCCGTATCAACAGGGACGAAATCATCCTCGACGTCTAATTGCTCTTTGCCAGTACTCATGAAGTGACTCCAGGCTTCGGCTCTATTGGCGCCTCTTATATCGACAAAGCTGTGGCGGGTAAAAAAGATTTTTTCAATCGATTCACTCTCTGGAATCTATCTGGATCAATCGTCAGAGGTTTTGAATTTGTAGTCGCAAAGGTCTTCAATGCGGCAGCTCCCGCAGCGGGGCTTGCGCGCCTGGCATACGTAACGGCCGTGCAGGATGAGCCAGTGGTGCGCATCCAGCAGATAATGCCTGGGCACGAACTTCATCAGCTGCTTTTCGACCTCGACGACGTTCTTGCCGGGCGCGATGCCGGTGCGGTTGCTGACCCGAAAGATGTGGGTGTCTACGGCCATCGCCACCTGACGGAATGCGGTGTTGAGCACCACGTTCGCGGTCTTGCGTCCTACACCGGGCAGCGCTTCAAGGGCTTCGCGGGTCTCGGGGACTTCACCGTTGTGCCGTTCCATGAGCAATCGGCAGGTTTCGATGACGTTTTTGGCCTTGCTGTTATACAGGCCGATGGTCTTGATGTACTCGGACAGTCCCTCGACACCGAGTGCATGAATTGCCTCGGGTGTGTTGGCGACGGGGTACAACCGTGCGGTCGCCTTGTTGACGCTCACGTCGGTTGCCTGTGCCGACAGAATCACCGATATCAGCAGTTCGAACGGCGTGGTGTAGGCCAGCTCGGTTTTGGGGTCCGGATTGTCCTCGTGAAGCCTGCGGAAAATTTCCAGGCGTTTTGCGGCATTCATGGGCGAAGCGTTTCCTTGGGGCAGGTCATGAGGTAAGCACGGGTGTCGGCAGTAATGTGCCACTGTATTGCTCAAGTTGCCAAACCTGAGCATGGCTGTTATTTCAGGTTGATGGGTCCTGAGACCGTGCGAGTGCCTGTTCTGCTGACGCAAGCGCTTGAGCCGCCAGCGTCAAGGCTTGCTCCAGGCTTGCCAGTTGTTCTGGCAGAGCGTGGGCCGCCTGCGCTTTCTTTAGGTTTGCGTGCGCCATCGCCTGTTGGATCTTGGCACGCTTCACTGCACTTGCATCAAGCTTCACGATCGGGCGGGTCGGTTCCACATTCTGTGTCGACAAAAGCTTTTCCAGTGTCCGCTCTGCGGCTTCATATTCGTGCTGTAGCACCACGAGGCGTGCGGCTTGTTCGGCGATAGGCGGGTGACCAAACGCCCTGAGGGATTTATTCAATTGAGCACGGCTCATGGCAACGGCGGCTCGCGCCTTTTTGAGTGCTTCATCGCCCGTACCCGTTTTGGCCGTCTGCACCCGCAGCATTGCGGCTGAGGATGCCTCTGATCCAGACGCAGACTTTTGCGAGCGCGCGAGCCGCTCTGCATGTCGTCGCTCCTGCTCGCGCTGCAACCTTGCATTGCGCGATTCGAATCGCTGACGGGCGTGATCGCGCTTGCGCAAACGAGCCTGTTGCTGCTGCGCATCAAGTGTCACGTCGCCCACAATCGGAATGACAGCCATAGGGATGATCTGCGCCAAAGGCAATGGATGCATGTCAATGCAGTCCACAGGGCAGGGCGCCACGCATAAATCGCAGCCTGTGCATTCGTCGATAATCACCGTGTGCATCAGTTTGGCGGCCCCGACTATGGCATCGACCGGGCAGGCCTGAATGCATTTCGTGCAGCCAATGCATTCGGCTTCGCGGATGAAGGCGACTTGGGCGGGTGCCGATCCGCGTTCGGTGTCCAGCGGTAAAGCCGGAACCGCCAGCAGGCTGGCCAGCTGAGCAATGGTCTCATCACCACCGGGTGGGCATTTATTGATTGCCTCGCCACTGGCGATACCCTGTGCATAAGGCTTGCAACCGGGGTGCCCGCACTTGCCGCACTGTGTCTGCGGAAGAAGGGCGTCAATGTGCTGGATCAGGTTCATGCGCTTGCCGATAGGACCAGGCTGTAGCCAGTAGGGGTCAGGAGATCATTCTTGCGGATATGCAAAAGCCCGGCATCCGTAAACGATCAACGGATACCGGGCTTTGCGGTGTGTTACTTGATGCGCTGGCCGGGCTTGGCGCCGCTGTCCGGGCTGAGCAGGTAGATTTCTTCGCCGCCGGGACCGGCTGCCATCACCATGCCTTCCGAAATGCCGAAGCGCATTTTGCGGGGCTTGAGGTTGGCGATCATCATGGTCAGGCGACCTTCCAGCTCGCTCGGGTTCGGGTAGGCGCTCTTGATGCCGGAGAACACATTGCGCTGCTCATCACCGATATCGAGGGTCAGGCGCAGCAGTTTGTCCGCGCCTTCCACGTGTTCGGCCTTGAGGATCAATGCGACGCGAAGGTCCACTGCCGCGAACGCATCGAAGTCGATTTCCGCGCAAAGAGGATCCTTGGCCAGTTCGCCGTTACCCTGGGGCGCTGTATCAGTCGCGCTCGCAGTCAGATCTTCCTTGGATGCAGCTGTCATGGCCTCCACCTTGACCGGATCGATCCGGGTCATCAGGGCCGAGAACGGGTTGAGCTGATGGTCGACCAGCAGTGTCTTGTGATCATCCCAGGTCAACGGTGCGACGTTGAGGAACGCCTCGGCGTCGGCAGCCAGCTTCGGCAGTACCGGTTTGAGAAAGATCACCAGCTGGCGGAACAGGTTGATGCCCAATGCGCAGACGGCCTGCACTTCGTCCTGCTTGCCTTCCTGCTTGGCCAGCGCCCAGGGCGCCTTTTCTGCAATGTAGGCATTGGCGCGGTCGGCCAGGGCCATGGTCTCGCGCATGGCACGGGCGAAATCGCGGGCTTCGTAAGCATCAGCGATGCTCGGCGCGGCAGCCAGGAAGGCGTCAGTCAGTTCGGGCGCAGCATTGGCAGACACCATGACACCGGCATTGCCCTTGTGAATGAAGCCGGCGCAACGGCTGGCGATGTTCACGACCTTGCCGATCAGGTCCGAATTGACCTTCTGGATGAAGTCTTCAAGGTTGAGGTCCAGGTCATCTACGCCACGGCCCAGTTTCGAGGCGTAGTAATAGCGCAGGTACTCAGGGGACAGGTGATCAAGGTAGGTGCGTGCCTTGATGAATGTGCCACGGGATTTGGACATCTTCTGACCATTGACGGTCAGGTAGCCGTGGACATTGATGGCGGTCGGCTTGCGCAGGCCTGCGCCTTCCAGCATGGCGGGCCAGAACAGGGCGTGGAAATTGACGATGTCCTTGCCGATGAAATGGTACAACTCGGTGGTCGCGTCCTTGGCCCAATAGGCATCGAAGTCCAGATCCGGACGGCGTGCGCACAGGTTCTTGAAGCTGGCCATGTAGCCGATCGGTGCGTCCAGCCAGACATAGAAATATTTGCCCGGCTCGTCAGGAATCTCGAAACCGAAGTACGGCGCATCGCGTGAGATGTCCCACTGTTGCAGGCCGCTGTCCAGCCATTCGGCGATTTTGTTGGCGACGGCGTCCTGCAGTGTTCCGCTGCGTGTCCAGTCTTTGAGCATGGCGTCGAAGGCGGGCAGGTCGAAGAAGAAGTGCTTGGAATCCTTGAGCACGGGCGTCGCGCCGGAAATCGCCGATTTCGGGTCTTTCAGGTCGGTGGGTGCATAGGTGGCACCGCACTTTTCGCAATTGTCGCCGTACTGATCTTCGGTGCCACATTTCGGACAGGTGCCCTTGATGAAGCGGTCGGCCAGGAACATCTTCTTTTCAGGATCGAAGTACTGCGTGATCGAGCGCGTAGCGATATGCCCGGCATCGCGCAGACGGGTGTAGATCATGCTCGACAGCTCGCGGTTTTCGTCCGAGTGCGTCGAGTGGAAGTTATCGAAATCCACCAGAAAGTCGGCGAAATCGGCGCTGTGCTCGGCCTTGACGTTGGCGATCAGCTGTTCAGGCGTGATGCCTTCCTTTTCAGCGCGCAGCATGATTGCCGAGCCGTGGGCATCGTCTGCGCAAACATAGGTGCACTGGTTGCCGCGGTGCTTCTGGAACCGCACCCACATGTCGGTCTGGATGTACTCGAGCATGTGGCCAAGGTGGATGGAACCATTGGCATAGGGCAGGGCGCTGGTAACGAGAATCTTGCGTGGCTCGGACATTGGGCTCGGCTACTTGAATTGGAACGGAGGTCGGCCACTATAAAGGTCTGAGCAATTTTTTTCACCTCGTGCCGCTGTGGGAATGCGCCCGGATGTGCAGCGAAACCATGTCGGCACACGACAGAACAGGTAGGATAGCCGCCTGTTTTAGTCAGTCTTTTTTCGGAGCGAGCCCATGAGCGCTGTCAATCGCGCGACGGTGGAGACGATTCTTCGCCAGTACACCGACCCTTATCTGAATAAGGACCCGCTCAGCGCCGGTTGCGTGCGGGCCATCGACATCGACGGATCGCACGTCACCCTGCGGCTTGAGCTGGGCTATGCCGCTGACCTGTTCAAGAACGGCTGGGCGCATGTGTTGAAGACCGCGATCGAGAATATCGACGGGGTTTCGGCAGCGAAAGTCGAAATCGATACCGTGATCAGCGCCCACAAGGCCCAGAGCCAGATCCCGGGTCTGGCCAATGTGAAGAATATTGTGGCTGTTGCCTCGGGCAAGGGCGGTGTCGGTAAATCCACCACGGCAGCCAATCTGGCGCTGGCGCTGTCTCGCGAGGGTGCGCGGGTGGGCATTCTCGATGCGGACATCTATGGCCCGAGCCAGGGCGTGATGTTCGGCATTCCCGAAGGTACGCGGCCGAAGATCAAGGACCAGAAATGGTTCGTGCCGATTGAGGCGCACGGTATCGAAGTGATGTCGATGGCCTTCCTGACAGACGACAACACGCCGATGGTCTGGCGCGGTCCGATGGTTTCGGGCGCCTTGCTGCAGCTCGTTACCCAGACTGCCTGGAATGATCTGGATTATCTGATTATCGACATGCCGCCAGGCACTGGTGATATCCAGCTGACGCTGGCACAGAAAGTCCCGGTGGCCGGTGCCGTCATCGTTACCACCCCGCAGGACCTCGCCTTGCTGGATGCGCGCAAGGGGGTCGAGATGTTCCGCAAGGTCAATATTCCGGTGTTGGGCGTCGTGGAAAACATGGCCGTGCATATCTGCTCGAATTGCGGACACGCCGAGCATCTGTTCGGTGAAGGCGGTGGCGAGAAGCTGGCGTCGCAGTACGACGTCGAGTTGCTGGCCTCATTGCCGCTGTCGATGTTGATTCGCGAGCAGGCCGATGGTGGCAAGCCGACAGCGATTGCCGAGCCGGAGAGTCAGATTGCGATGGTGTATCAGGAATTGGCTCGCCATGTTGGCGCGCGGATCGTTCTGCAGGAAGCGGCCAGTCCGGCCATGCCGACGATCTCTGTCAGTGACGACTGATCGGTAAGAAAATATCGAGTGTGGGTCGGCTCGTTCGGCCCCATTCGAATCGACAGCCAAGCCTTGGCTTGAATCGCAGGCAATAAAAAACCCCGCTTTTGAGGGCGGGGTTTTTAAGCGAATCAGTACAAGTTAGATAACTTGAACTTCTTCAGCTTGCATGCCTTTCTGACCGCGGGTAGCGATGAAAGAAACCTGTTGGCCTTCTTTCAGGCTTTTGAAGCCGTCGGATTGGATAGCTTTGAAGTGCACGAACAGGTCGTCACCGGATTGTGGAGTGATGAAGCCGAAGCCTTTTTCATCGTTGAACCACTTAACGGTACCAGTTTGGCGATTGGACATAGTATATCTCCTTGGACAAAGTTAACTGCGGCGTAGGAAGAGCCCTGGCCGAGACTGAGTGCAAAGAGCTGGAAAATTCATGGAGATGGTTGGATCGAAATTCAACATCGTGTAGAGATTCTCAGTGACACAAGCAACACAGTGACGCCACCTTAACCCTTTTTGTCGGACGTGCCAATGGTCTATTGATGATTATTTCCATTCGCTTCGAAACGGCGGCTCAGGTCTCGCCAGCTATACATATGTTGCCTTTGAACACGTGGCGCAGGCCCGGTAAGATGCCCAACATCTTTTTCACCTCGCAAATCAGGACATCGCCATGAGCATCAAATCGGACAAGTGGATTCGCCGCATGGCGCAGGAACACGGCATGATCGAGCCCTTCGTCGAGCGTCAGATGCGTGGCGAAGGTGCCAACCGGCTGATCTCCTTTGGTGTGTCGAGCTACGGCTACGATGTGCGTTGCGCCGACGAATTCAAGGTCTTCACCAACATCAATTCGGCCACTGTCGATCCGAAAAACTTCGATGAAAAAAGTTTTGTCGACATCAAGAGTGACGTCTGCATCATTCCGCCCAACTCGTTCGCGCTGGCTCGCACCGTCGAATATTTCCGGATTCCGCGCAACGTCCTGACCATCTGTCTGGGAAAAAGCACCTACGCGCGCTGCGGGATTATCGTCAACGTGACGCCGCTCGAGCCTGAGTGGGAAGGCCACGTGACGCTGGAGTTCTCCAACACCACGACATTGCCGGCGAAGATCTACGCCAACGAAGGCGTGGCACAGATGTTGTTTCTGGAATCGGACGAAGAGTGTGAGGTTTCCTACAAGGACCGTGGCGGCAAGTATCAGGGCCAGCGTGGCGTCACACTGCCACGGACCTGATTTTGCGGTTGTTTCCTGTCCTTGGATGGAATTAATGTTCGTTTTCGCACTCTATTGCCTCACATGCATTCGTTTACAGTTGTAGGCGAAGGCCATTGATCAGGAGTGACCTATGAAGACAACGTTCAAAACCTCTGAACAGGAAACATCTCCTCCGCTCAACGAGATTGGCCTGCTGGCCTGGTCTCTGATGGCTCACACAGAATTGAACATGGTGGGAGGTGGTGTTCCGGGGCAACCGGATCCTGACACTCCGTTCCCGCAACCTACGGAGCCCGGTGAACCTACTTTGCCGGATGAGCCGCCACCTGCGCCTGTAGCCTGATTCCTCAACGCCCGCTGCCTTTCGACAGGCAGCGGGCGTTTTTCGTTTTCAAGCCATTTGACTCGTCTCAGGCCACACGCCAGATCGCGCCGTCTCCGGTCACATAAATGGTCGTGCCGATGGCTGGCTGAATATTGAAGCCCCCTGTGAACTCCCCGAACGCTGGCAGCAGACTGATTCGCTCGCCCAGGTAGAAACACGCCAGCCGCAGGCTCTGGCGCCCCCGTCCGTGCAGCCGGTAGACCGGGTGAACATGCCCGGCCAGAACGTGGTGGGTCGGATGCGGGTCCGGTTCATGCTGCAAGGCGAACGGGCCGAGCAGCAGCGGTTCCGGTACTACATCGATGTTCAGGCTGGATGGCGGATCTCCCGCGCGCCTGTCGTGGTTGCCGCGGATAAGGGTGATCTTCAGCCCTGACCTGCGTTCTCTCCACTCGTGCAGCGTATTGAGCGTACTCAGCGCGTGGGATTCGGGGGCGTGCAGAAAATCGCCAAGAAAGATCAGGTGCTCGCAGCGATACTCATCCAGTAACTGATCCAGACGCCGCAGGTTCTCCTGGGTCGTGCCATGCGGCACAGGCTGGCCGAGCTTGCGGTAGGCCGCCGCTTTGCCAAAGTGGGCGTCGGCGATCAGCAGGGCGTGCTCGGCCGGGTAATAGATGGCCTTGTCTGCCAGCAACCACAACGCTTCGTCTGCCAGTGTGATGGCCATGCAGGGTTTCATCGTTCAGGCTCCGGCCCTGCGGCTTTTTCGAGATCACGCACCATGCGAGCAATGCGGTCGGCCAGTTTTTCCGAGCTGAGGCTTTCGCGAAAGCGCTCCACCAGCAACGGAAACGCCAGCGGGGTGGCGCGCTTGATCGTATGTAGATCGAGCCTGCGGCTGTTGATCTGGCGCAGGGTCTGTTCCAGTCGGACCAGATCCAGCTCCTGGCGCAGCACTTCCTGCTCCGCCTGAGTCAGCAGCATGTTGCCGGCGTCGTACTGTTTGAAGACCTCGAAAAACAGCCCGCTGGAAGCCTGCAGTTGACGGTTGCTCTTGGCCGCGCCGGGATAGCCTGAAAACACCAGCCCCGAGATGCGAGCGATTTCACGAAAACGTCTCAGCGCCAGTTCGCCTGCGTTGAGGCTGGCGATGATGTCAGCCATCAGATCGACTTCCGAAAACAGATCGTCATCAAGCACCTGCGTCCAATCAAGCTCGCTGGCGCTCAGCAGTTCCAGGCCGTAATCATTGACGGCTATCGAAAACGTCAGCGGCTGGTGTCGGCTCAGACGCCAGGCCAGCAGGCTCGCCAGCCCCAGGTGCACGTGGCGCCCGGCGAACGGATAGAGAAACAGATGCCAGCCCTCGCGGGACTTGAGCGTCTCGGCCAGCAGCGTGTCGCGCTGCGGCAATCCGGACCATTGGCGCTGCACTTCAAGCAACGGTTTGACGGCCTGCATCTCGGGGCTTTCAAAGTGGCCATGCGCCGCAGCGTCGAATTTCTCGACCACAGCGTCCGCCAGCTCGCTGGACAGCGGCATACGCCCGCCATTCCAGCGCGGCACGGCGGCTTTCTTGCCGGTGGCGCGTTTTACGTAGGCGGTCATGTTCTCGACCCTGACCAGCTCCAGCAGTCGACCGGCGAACAGAAAGCCATCGCCGGGCTTGAGGCGGGCGATGAAGCCTTCTTCGACGCTGCCAAGCGAACCGCCACCGCCACCTTTCTTCCAGTATTTGAGGTTGATCGTGGCATCGCTGACGATGGTGCCGACGCTCATTCGATGGCGACGTGCGAGTCGCGCATCGGGCACGCGCCAGATGCCGTGTTCGTCCGGCTCGGCGCGGCGGTAGTCGGGGTAGGCGGTGAGTGAGTGGCCGCCATTGCGCACGAAGGCCAGCGCCCACTGCCACTGCTCGTCGTTCAGGTCCCGGTACGCCCAGGCTGTGCGCACTTCCGCCAACAGCTCATCCGGCACAAAGCCTCCGCCCAGCGCCACGCTGACCAGATGCTGCACCAGCACATCCAACGGTTGGTGAGGCGATTCTCTGGGTTCGATCATTCGCGCCGCTACGGCGTCATGGGCGGCGGCCGCTTCCACCAGCTCAAGGCTGTGGGTCGGCACCAGCGTAACGCGTGAAGGGCGGCCAGGTGCGTGACCCGAGCGACCGGCACGTTGCATCAGACGTGCGACGCCCTTGGGGGAACCGATCTGCAGCACGCGCTCCACGGGCAGGAAATCCACACCCAGATCCAGACTGGAGGTGCAGACCACGGCCTTGAGCGAGCCTTCTTTCAATGCCCGCTCTACCCAGTCGCGTACTTCGCGGGCCAATGAGCCATGATGCAGGGCGATCAGTCCTGCCCAGTCCGGGCGCGCTTCGAGCAACGCCTGATACCAGATTTCCGACTGTGCGCGAGTGTTGGTGAACAGCAGGCAACTGGCGCTTTTCTCTACTTCTGCAACTACCTGCGGCAGCATGCGAAGGCCCATGTGCCCGGCCCACGGAAAGCGTTCAATGGACGGTGGCAGGAGCGTATCGACCTGCAGCTGTTTGATGACCTTGCCTTGAACCGTGACGCCGCCTTCGCCCAGCAGCACCTCCTGCGCGTGCTGCTGGTTACCCAGCGTAGCGGAGATGCCCCACACGATCAGTTGCGGATTCCATTGGCGCAAACGAGCCAATGCCAGTTGCAACTGGACGCCGCGCTTGTTGCCGATGAGCTCATGCCACTCGTCCACTACGACCATGCGCAACGTGGAAAGCGTCGGCTGGGCGTCGGCGCGGGTCAGCAGCAGGGTCAGGCTTTCAGGCGTGGTGATCAGGGCTGATGGCAGGCGACGTCCTTGCCTGGCTCGCTCGCTGCTGCTGGTATCGCCGGTGCGCAGGCCCACAGACCAGTTGATGTCCAGCTCGGCCAACGGAGCTTCCAGTGCGCGTGCGGTGTCCGCAGCCAGTGCGCGCATGGGCGTGATCCACATGACGCTCAATGGCGCGGCGGGCGGCTTTTTCTTGCGGGGTTTGTCTTCGGGCGGGGTTTTGGTAGTGGCGAAGCGGTTAAGGGCTGCAAACCACACCGCGTAGGTTTTACCCGAGCCGGTGCTGGCATGCAGCAGGCCGGACTCGCCCTGTTTCACGGCTGCCCAGACTTCCTTTTGAAACGCGAACGCCTTCCAGCCTCGGGCCCGAAACCATCGTTGAGCGAAATCGTTGGGTCTGCTCATGCGATTGAAAATGCTCTGAAGGGCGATAGTTCAGAGACAGCGGGAAAAGGGTAATAGTTTTAAACGGTTATGTATGGCGTGACGCACCTGGACGCGGAGCGTCCTGGGCGGCGTTACCATGCCGAGCGCTCATCGTTATACACAAGTCCGAAAGACGCGCACAACGGCGGGCAAAACGAAAGTGACTGACATGACGCAATCGCGGGCAAGCGCGCTCCTACAAAAAATCGCATTCCTTCAGTGGCTTACAGGTTGTTTGATAAGAGGGGGCAAGACTCGGGTATAACACTGAGCACAAGCATGGGCATGATCGGCGTGCTTGAGATCACGCTGATCGTTCCTACGCTCCGCGTGGGAATGCCGCTCAGGACGCTCCGCGTCCGCTCTCGAATGTGGCGCAGATGTGTGCCCAAGCTCCAGCGTTATCCACGTCATGCGTTCGGCTCACTGAATCCGCAGTCTATGCCATTTGTGACGCGGAGCGTCACGGGATGCATGCCCACGCGGAGCGATGGGCACGATCAGTGTTGAGGCGTACTTGTGTATAACGCTGAGCGTGGGAGCGATCATCGCATCGCAGCGCGTCACCTGCGCAGCTACTTCAGGTTTCCGCTCAGGAACTGCTGCAGCCGCTCGCTCTTCGGGTTGTTCAGCACTTCATCCGGGTGACCGGACTCCTCGATCTGGCCCTGGTGCAGAAACACCACCTGGCTGGCGACCTTGCGGGCGAAGCCCATTTCGTGGGTCACCAGGATCATGGTGCGGCCTTCATCGGCCAGGCCCTGAATCACTTTCAGCACTTCACCGACCAGCTCCGGGTCGAGCGCCGAGGTCGGTTCATCGAACAGCATGATCTCCGGTTCCATCGCCAGCGCACGGGCAATCGCCACGCGCTGTTGCTGGCCGCCGGACAGGAACGCCGGATACTGATCGGCCACGCGCTCAGGCAGGCCGACCTTGTCCAGGTATTTGCGTGCGCGGGCTTCGGCTTCGGCCTTGGGCACGCCCAGCACCCGGCGTGGCGCTATGGTGATGTTTTCCAGCACGGTCATGTGCGCCCACAGGTTGAAATGCTGAAACACCATCGCCAGTCGGGTGCGGATTCGCTGCAATTCGTCCGGGTCGGCAACGCGCATGCCGTCCTTGTCGCTGACCATGCGCACCTGCTGGCCGTCCAGACTCATAGCGCCGTCGTTGGGTTGTTCCAGAAAGTTGATGCACCGCAGGAACGTGCTCTTGCCCGAACCGCTGGCGCCTATCAGGCAGATCACATCACCGCTGCTGGCCTTGAGCGATACGCCTTTGAGCACCTCGTTGTCGCCATAGCGCTTGTGCAGGCCATCGATGGTCAGTTTGTACATGAGAGGTCCTCAAGGAGAAAGTAGGTAGCCGCTGCGGTAGGCCTGCGTGCCCGCGATATGGGCGATGACCATGCCAGCGGTGGCCATTCGGCGCAACGAGCGCGCATACAGCAGGCCGGCGTTGAGCGCATGAATGCTGGTCACGGCGTCGCTGATCGGGTCGATGATTTCGGCGATCAGTTGCCCTGCATCGACGTGCTCGCCCGGTATCGCACAGAACACCAGCAAGCCGCCGACCGGGGTCGCGACCGGTTCGACTGCAGCCAGAGGCGTGGCGGGGTACAGCAGTTCGGGCGGCATCTGCCGTTCGCCGTCGATCAGGCCGAAGTCGATCAGGTAATTGATGATTGCCTGGCAATCGCGGCTCGCCAGTGAATGATTGACGTCGCCTTGCCCGCGCAACTCAAGGGTCACCGAGAAGCTGCCCATCGGGATCGGAAAGCGTTCACCGAAGCGCTGCTGCAATTGCCACCAGACCAGCGTGAAGCATTCGTCGAACGACTGACCGCCAGAGTCGGTGGCCAGCAGACTGGCCTGCGCGCCGAGATAACGCGACAGCGGCTCGACCTTCGGCCAGGCCTCGGGCGTGGTGTACAGGTGCTCGACCGACTCGAAGTCACAGTGCAGGTCCAGCACCATGTCGGCGTCGCAGGCCAGCCGCTGAAGCGTCAGGCGCAACGAGTGCAACTGGGTCGTGGCAGTCTGAGCGTTGAGGGCTGCACGCAGGCTGTCGCGCGCCAGCGTACGGTTCTGAATTGCGTCCTGGGTCAGCCGCGCTTCGATCTCGTCACCCACATGCTGCCCGAGGTCGACGAACCCGCGATTGAAATTCTGTCCGCTCTCCAGTTCATAGCGGCCCAGTGGCGTGTCCATCAACACCTGTTCCAGGCCGATGGGGTTGGCCACCGGCACCACGACGATTTCGCCCAGCAGGCGACCGGCGTTTTCCAGTTCGGCCAGACGCTGCTTCAGGTACCAGGCGACCAGCATGCCGGGCAGTTCGTCAGCGTGCAGTGAAGCCTGAATGTAGACCTTGCCCGCGCCGCTCTGCGGCCCGTAATGAAAACTGTGAACGCAGCGCCCGGTGCCGGGCACCGGCGACAGCAAATCATGGGTGTGATGCTGCATCGGTTCTGTCCTGATTAGTGAGCGGGGCCGAGGAAGGCCAGCCAGCGACGTTCGGCAAGACGGAACAACCCGACCAGAATGAAGGTGACGGTCAGGTACATGACGGCAGCGATTCCGAAGGACTGGAAAGTCATGAAGGTCGCCGAGTTGGCATCCCGTGCGACTTTCAGAATGTCCGGCACCGTGGCAGTGAAGGCCACGGTGGTCGAGTGCAGCATCAGAATCACTTCGTTGCTGTAATAAGGCAGCGAGCGGCGCAGCACCGACGGCATGATCACATAGGCGTACAGCTTCCAGCCGCTCAAACCATAAGCCTTGGCCGCTTCGACCTCGCCGTGGGCCATGCTGCGGATCGCACCGGCAAAAATCTCGGTGGTGTACGCGCAGGTGTTCAGCGTGAACGCCAGGATGGTGCAGTTCATCGCGTCGCGAAAGAACGCATCCAGCAACGGCTGCTCACGCACTGCTGCAATGCTGTAAATGCCGGTGTAGCAGATCAGCAACTGTATATAGAGCGGGGTGCCGCGAAACAGGTAGGTGTAGAACTGCACCGGCCAGCGGACCCAGCGGTTCTTCGACACGCGGGCGATGGACAGCGGAATCGACAGGCAGAAACCGATGGCAATGGACGCGCTGAGCAGCCACATGGTCATGGCCAGGCCGGTCACGTTCACGCCGTCTGTATAAAGGAAGGGTTTCCAGTATTCCTGAAGTAACTCAATCATCGCTGCGCCTCCCGGCTGCCTGCGGCGTAATGCCGTTCAGCCCAGCGCAAGGCGAAATTCGACGCACTGGTGATCGCCAGGTAGATCAGCGCCGCCAGCACCAGAAAGTAGAACAGTTGATAGGTGCTCTTGCCTGCGTCCTGCGAAGCCTTGACCAGATCGGCGAGGCCGATGATCGACACCAGCGCGGTCGCCTTGAGCAGCACTTGCCAGTTGTTGCCGATACCTGGCAGGGCATAACGCATCATTTGCGGAAACACCACATAGCGAAACCGCTGGCCGCGTTTGAGGCCGTAGGCGGTGGCCGCTTCGATCTGACCCCGTGGCACGGACAGAATCGCGCCCCGGAAGGTCTCGGTGAAATATGCGCCGTAAATGAAACCCAGCGTGATGACGCCCGCACTGAACGGGTTGATCTCGATGTATTCCCATTCCATGGCATCGGTCAGGCTGGTCAGCCAGGTTTGCAGGCTGTAGAAAATCAGCAGCATCAACACCAGATCCGGGACGCCGCGAATCAAGGTGGTGTAGACCTGTGCCGGCACGCGCAGCAGCGCTGAGCTCGACAGTTTGGCGCTGGCCCCTATCAGCCCGAGCACGATGCTCAGAAACAGGGACAGTACCGAAAGTTTGATGGTCATCCATGTGCCTTGCAGCAACAGAGGGCCGAAGCCCTTCAGGCTGAAAGCCGAAAGTCCGAGGGTGTGCATCAGTGAGTCGAGCATGGATAAAGCCTTGAGCGGTCACGAACAGAAACGCCCATCGAAGCGGGCGACGAATCATCGCCGAAATCGATGGGCGTCGGGGTGTTATTTACCGCTGTACAGATTCAGGTCGCCGAAGTGCTTCTTCTGGATTTCGGCGTAGGTGCCGTCATCGTGCAAGGCTTTGATGCCTTTATCGAGCAGTGCTTTCAGCTCTTTGTTGCCTTTGGCGATGCCGACGGCAGTCTTGGCTGGCAGCAGTTCGCTGTCGATTGGCTTGCTGACTTCATAGTCGGCGCCAGCTGGCGACTTCAGGAAGCCCAGTTCGGCCTGCAGCATGTCCTGGATGGAGGCGTCCAGACGGCCGGAGGTCAGGTCAGCGTAAACCTGATCCTGGTTGGCGTAGGCCTGGGTTTTCACGCCAGCCTTGTCGAGTACGGCCTTGGCGTAGGCTTCCTGGATGGTGCCTTGCTCGTAGCCTACGGTCTTGCCTTTCAGGCTGGCCGGATCAGCGGTCAGGCCTGCACCTTTCTTGAACACCAGCGAGGTCGGGCCGGAGAACAGTTCGTTGGAGAAGTCGATGACTTTCTCGCGAGCCGGGGTCACGGTCATGGACGAGATCACGCCGTCGAACTTGCGAGCCTTGAGGCCAGGGATCATGCCGTCGAAATCGCTTTCGACCCACTTGCATGTCACTTTCAGCTCTTTGCAGATGGCGTTGCCCAGGTCGATATCGAAGCCCACCAGGCTGCCGTCGGCGGCTTTGGATTCGAACGGTGCGTAAGAAGGATCGACGCCAAAGCGCAGTTCCTTGTACTCCTTGGCCATTGTGTTACCAGCGGCCAGGCACAAAGCCAATGCGGAAAGGGTCAGCCATGCTTTTTTCATTATTCAGTCCTTAAAACCTGATGGGGGTGTTGGGAACACGCGAGGCTTGTTGCTACCGGCGTAGGCCAGATGTTCTAAAAGTAGCAATTTCCGAACCAGAGAGACGAACGTGCGTTTGAAGTGTAAGCGGTTGTCGCTATTTCATATAAATGCATGGCGTTCTGCCTGCTCATCGCGGCTGAGGTCTGCGGGCAGGTCAGTTTTACAGGAAGCGAGTCGCTGAATGCCGGACGGGTGAAGCAGATTCGTAACGAACCGGCTGCACGAGTGGCGACAGAGTGGGTAGGAATGATCATATTTGGTGCGCTTAATTTCGAGCGCACCCTTGAGGTGCGTCAGCTCAACAGGTCTTGCAATGTGGCCAGACTGTCGGCCTCAGCGACCGGTTTGTCTTGCCGCCAGCGCAGCATGCGCGGGAAACGCACGGCAATCCCGCTCTTGTGCCGCTTGGACAGGGCGATGCCTTCAAAGCCCAACTCGAACACCAGCGTCGGGGTCACGCTGGAGACCGGGCCGAATTTCTCGACCGTGGTCTTGCGCACGATGGCATCGACCTTGCGCATCTCTTCATCGGTCAGTCCGGAGTAGGCTTTGGCGAACGGCACGAGCGTGCGTTCGCTCGACTCAGGCGGACCGTCCCACACCGCGAAGGTGTAATCGCTGTACAGGCTGGCACGCCGTCCGTGGCCGCGTTGTGCATAAATCAGCACCGCATCCACGCTGAAAGGGTCGACCTTCCATTTCCACCACACGCCCATGTCCTTGGTGCGCCCGACGCCGTATAGCGAATCACGCGCCTTGAGCATCATGCCCTCGACGCCCAGGCTGCGGGAGGCTTCGCGCTGGTCGGCCAGGTCCAGCCAGTCCTTGCCGGTCAACACCGGAGAGGGCAGGAGCACATCGCTGCGAGCCTCGCCGATCAGGATTTCCAGTTGCGCCCGGCGCTCATGTTGCGGACGGCTGCGCCAGTCGTGGCCTTCCCATTCGAGGAGGTCGTAAGCCAGGATCACGACCGGCACATCGGCGAGAATCTTTTTGCCCAGTGTCTTGCGGCCAATGCGCTGTTGCAGCAAGGCGAACGGTTGAACCGAGGGGCTGGCCTGCGACGCATCGCTGTCCAGCGCAAATTCCGCTTCGCTGTCAGGTGCGGCTTGCGGGGCTTTCCAGACCACGATTTCGCCGTCGATCACGGCCCCGTCGGGCAGACACTGAACCAGGCTGTGCAGTTCGGGGAAGCGATCGGTGACCAGTTCTTCGCCGCGCGACCAGATCCATAGTCGCCCGTCGCGTTTGACGAGCTGCGCTCGAATGCCATCCCACTTCCATTCCACCTGCCAGTTCTCGGCCGGGCCCAGCAGTTCTTCGAACTGGTCGGCAGGCTGCTGCAGCGAGTGGGCGAGAAAGAACGGGTAGGGCTGACCACCACGCTGTGCGTGTTCATCTTCCGATTCGGCCGCGATCAGTTTCAGATAACCCTCGGCGCTCGGCCGGTGGGACAGGTCGGTGTAACCCACCAGACGTTGCGCGACCCGCTTGCTGTCAATGTCTGCCAGCGCCGCGAGGGCGCGTGTGACCAGCAGTTTCGAGACGCCGACCCGGAAGCTGCCGGTGATCAGCTTGATGCAGACCATCAGGCTGCTGCGATCCAGTTGCGACCAGAACGCAGGCAAGCGTTCGGCCAATTCTTCAGGCGGCAGGCCGCGCAGGGGCAAGAGCTTTTCTTCCATCCAGAGCGCCAGGCCTTCGTCGTTGCTGTGCTCGGCCTGTGGCAGCAGCAGTGACAGGGTTTCCGCCAGATCACCTACGGCCTGATAGCTTTCCTCGAACAGCCATTCCGGCAGATTGCCCAGCGTCATGGCCTGTTCGCGCAGGATGCGGGTCGGCACCAGCTGCCGGGGGCGTCCGCCGGACAGGAAATAAACGGCCCAAGCGGCGTCCTGTGGTTCAGCCTGTTCGAAATACTCGCGCATGGCCGCGAGCTTGGCGTTGCTCGAAGTGGTGGCGTCCAGCCGGGTGTAAAGCTCGGCAAAGGCTTTCATGACTGTGCCTCGCCTGTGCTTTCCGGCTCTGCTTGCGCAGGGGTGTTTGAGTCGTCCTCATCGCCGTATTCGGTGGTGAAGCCTTGCGCGTCCAGCCCCAGTTCGCGCAGGTAACGCACCAGTACGCCGACCGAACCGTGGGTGACCATCACCCGTTCCGCGCCGGTCTGTTCGATGGCCCACAACAGGCCTGGCCAGTCGGCATGATCGGACAGCACAAAGCCTCGATCCACGCCGCGCCGACGTCGGGTCCCGCGCAGCATCATCCAGCCGCTGGCGAACGCGTCGCTGTACTCGCCGAAGCGCTTCATCCAACTGCTGCCGCCTGCCGACGGTGGCGCCAGAATCAGTGCCTGGCGCAGCGCCGGGTCGGTCTTTTTGAAATCGCCTGCGTATTGGGTTTCCGGGATTCGAATGCCGCCTTCTCGGTATACCCGGTTCAACGGTTCGACTGCGCCGTGCACCAGAATCGGGCCGATGCTGGAGTCGATGCCGTGCAGGATGCGTTGCGCCTTGCCGAAGGAGTAGGCGAACAGCACGCTCGCCTTGCCCTGCTCGGCATTGGCGCGCCACCATTCATTGATTCCTTCGAAAATCTGCGATTGCGGCGCCCACCGATAGATCGGCAGGCCGAAGGTCGATTCGGTGATGAAGGTGTGGCAACGCACCGGTTCGAAGGCTGCGCACGTGCCATCGGGTTCGACCTTATAGTCGCCCGAGGCAACCCAGACTTCGCCCTCGTATTCCAGCCGCACCTGCGCCGAGCCCAGCACATGACCGGCCGGATGCAGGCTGAGCTTCACGCCGTGATGGGTGATCTGCTCGCCGTATTCGAGGGTCTGCAGATTGATGTCCTGACCCAGACGCGAACGCAGAATCCCCTCGCCACTGGCGGCTGACAGGTAACGCTCGTTGCCGGTGCGGGCGTGGTCGCCATGCGCATGAGTGATCACCGCCCGCTCGACCGGACGCCAGGGATCGATGTAGAAATCACCGGGTGGACAATACAAACCTTCGGGGCGCGCTACGACAAGATCCATGGGACAACCGTATGGATGGGCTTGTTAGCTATGAGCCGGGGCAGGGCGGGAAGTTCGTGGAGTTTTGGGGCGCGCTGATTCACAACTCCGCCTCACCACTGATCGTGCCTATCGTTCCGCGTGGGCATGCCTCCCGGGACGCTCCGCGTCCCAGCGTACGATCAGGGGCGAGGGCGTTACTTGCCGGGCGTCAATGTCAGGCGTTGCTTGCCATAACCCTTTTCATAGTTCGACTGCTGCAGCGGTATCGACATGTACTGCGCCTTGAGCCAGGGCTCGATGCTGTTGGCGTAGTACGGGCTGGCCGGGTTGCCGGACTGGCCGGTGCTGATCAGGCCTGTCATGGGTTCTACCAGGCTGAAGTCCACGATCATGCGCAGGCCCGGTGCCATGCGCGCATCGAAGCCTTTGCCCCATTCGTAGCCGGACACGTTGATGGTCGTGTGGTCGCCGCCTGCCGGAACGGCGCTGCGGTTGTACTCGACACCGCCCATCTGCCTGACCAGCGGATTACTCGTGGTCCAGTTGTCGTGATGCAGCTTGCCCCATTGCCAGGCCTTGTGGTCGCTGCCCAACAGGCTGTCGCCGCTGGTGACGGCTGCGGCCAGGCTGCGCGCCAGAATCGCGGGCTTATCTTCTTTCTGCGGGGTTTTGACGTCGTCCCAATAAGGGCTGTCGTCACGGCCCAGCAGGTGATCGGCCTGCGGCGAGTAAGAGGAACCCGCATTGGCGACCAGTGCCTGCCACGCCGGGCTGGTTTCAGGACCCAGTTCATCCAGGAAGATCTGCTTGGCGCTTTCCTGCAGAAACAGCTCGTACAGTGCGGCATCAGCCGAGGTGGCGCTCAGCTTGCCGTCGAACGCCATCAAGCGCGTATACGCCTCGCGTGCCTTGTTGCGTTCGGCCTCGGGCAGCGCGTCGATGGCCTGTTTCAACGGCTTGGTCATGCCTGGCGCTTCGAACATGGTCTTGAGCTTGGCGGCGAACGTCGTGGTCTGGTCGTACTGCATGGCGACGGTGCTACGCAGGTCCTGTTTGCCGCCGTTGGCCAGTTCGGCGATCCGCTCGGCGCGCTCCGGGTTGCCCCACGAATTGGAAAGCTGCATGCCGTAGCCTTTCGGGATCGTGCGCTGGTTGGCTGTGGCGATCCAGCCCTGACGAGGATCCTGGTCGTAAGGGTGCAGCATCGAATCGGCGAAACCGTCCCAGTCGTACTTGCCTTCCCAGCCCGGCGAAGGCAGCAGGCCCTGGCCTTCACGACGGTTCGGGAAACGCCCCGTGACCTGCCAGCCGATGTTGGAAGCGTCGGCAAACACCATGTTCAGGGTGATCGCCCGAATCTCGCGGCTGGTGTCGAACGCTTTCTCCACGTTGGGCGCGCGGGACAGATCGAAGAAGGCGTCCAGCGTCTTGTCGTCCTTGAAGCTCGGCGTTTGCAGCGCCAGGCTCAGGCCATTGCCGGGCGGTGTGGCGCTGGCGTTGAGCAATGCGCCGTGACGGGTCGCGTAGACCGTTTCGCGAACGGCGCGGTTGCCTTTGACCAGAAACGTCTCATCGTGGGCGATGGCGGGCACCCATTTGCCGTCGGCCATGTAGGAAACACGATTGCCTTCACGCTTGATCTTTTCCAGGAACAGGTCCTGATTGTCGCCCTTGACGTTGCTCATGCTCCACGCCAGCTTGCCGTTGAAGCCGCTGAGCACCAGCGGCAGGCCTGCGATGGAGACGCCGGACACCTGATATTTCGGCGCACGGATCTGCACGAAGCTCCAGGCTGAGTTCAGACCACCCGGAAACTGCATGTCGCTGGCCAATAGGCTTTTGCCGCTGCGGCTGCGCTGCGGCGCGATGGCCCAGTTGCTCGATGCAGCAACACCCAGCATGTTCAGGTCGGAGAGTTGCAGGGCAACCTTGTTCAGGTCGCTCAGGTCATTGACCTGATTGTTGAGGTTCAGGCCCTTGAGCTTGTCAGCCTCGGCGAATGGCAGCTCTTCATCGGGATAGGTGGGCAGCAGCCAGGCCAGTTTGTCAGCCCCTACTTTCTGCGCCAGTACCAGTCCGGACAGCTCTTCCTGCAGGTTCACCGACTGGCTGAAGTTGAGCAGGGCGAAAATCAGCGCCGAGTCTTCGGGTTTCCAGTATTCAGGCTTGTAGCCCGAGTTGGCGACGTCGGCCGGCAGCTTGTCGCGATAGCGGAACAGATAGGCGTTCACGCCGCGTGCATAAACGTCGAAGAAACGCTTGAGGCGTGGCGACGACGCATTATAAAGATCGCTCGCGTTCTGCTTCAGGTTGACTGACCGCATCAGGCGGTCCACTTCCAGCGCGTCAGGCCCCGCCATTTCCGACAGACGGCCCTGCGCCAACAGGCGCATGCCGAGCATCTGGCTGATGCGGTCTCCAGCATGCACATAGCCCAGCGTAAACAGCGCGTCGTGGTAAGTACTGCTTTCAATCAGCGGCATGCCCATGCTGTTGCGCCGCACCGACACATTCTGCGCCAGGCCTTTGAGCGCGAAAGTCCCGGAGGCAGGGAGCAGCGTGTCGTTATCACCACCGCCCAACTGGCAACCCGCCAGGCTCAGGAAACTCACCGCAGCGGCGGCAGCGCCAAAACGAGGCAGAAAATGTAGAAAGGCTGGCGAGGCCATGGGCAAGCTCCTGGAGGGGATATGTACAAAAGCCGCTACGTTAGTGAGCCGTCAGCCGGCACGCAAGCAGGCAGGGCGAGTTATTTCAGGATTTTACAAAGAACCGCGTGCCAGCCTCGCCGGTGGCACGCTCGCAGGGCATCAGGCCTTGGAAGGATTGATCCGTTCGGCCAGCGCGTAAGCCCGTTTTGTCGCATCACGATTGGCGATGCTTTCGAACCAGCGCTTGAGGTGCGGGAAGTCGTTCAGGTCCTGCTGCTGGTAGGTGTGCGGCACGATCCACGGGTAGATTGCCATGTCCGCGATGCTGTAGTCGCTGCCCGCCACGAAGTCACGGTCAGCCAGACGCTTGTCCAGCACGCCATAGAGGCGGGCGGTTTCGTTGACGTAGCGCTCGATGGCGTAGGGGATCTTCTCTTTGGCGAAGCGATTGAAGTGATGATTCTGTCCGGCCATCGGCCCCAGTCCGCCCATCTGCCAGAACAGCCATTGCGAGACTTCCTGACGACCGCGCAGATCGCTCGGAATGAAGCGTCCGGTCTTTTCGGCCAGGTACAGCAGAATGGCGCCTGACTCGAACAGGCTCAGCGGCGCGCCGCCGTCAGCCGGGTCGTGATCGACAATGGCCGGGATGCGATTGTTGGGGGAGATTTTCAGGAAGTCGGGCTCGAACTGCTCGTTCTTGCCAATGTTCACCGGAAACACTTTATAAGCCAGGCCGGACTCTTCCAGAAACAGGCTGATTTTGTGGCCGTTGGGCGTGGTCCAGTAGTGCAGGTCGATCATTGAGCGCTCCTTGTGGGTGACCGTGGTCCTTCGTTTTACGCTTTCGCTGGCGCTCCGTACATATGAAAACGGCCTGCAAGGCAGGCCGTTGGCAGAAAAGCCGGCGTGTTATGCGCCGTGGCATTTCTTGAATTTCTTGTCGCTGCCGCATGGGCAAGGATCGTTGCGACCTACGTCTTTCAACGTGTTACGCACTGGCTCCTGATGGGCATGACCGCAGTTCGGGCCATGGACGTGGCCGTGCTGGTGGTCGTGATGATCATGATCGTGGTTGCAATCAGGACCATGAACATGGGCTTGCTGGTTCATCGGGTTTACTCCGCAATTAAATCGACGCGCATTATCCCGCAAATGGTCGCTGGCTGTATCGCCGTGTTTTTTTCTGGAAATAGTTGTGTTTTTTAAGCATGCTTACATTCGCGGCGTCAAACGTTCGCTTTTATTTCCTCAAGCGGTGTGAGGTAGAGCTTATGAACAGACACGAACGTATCGCCCGAGCCATCGCCCTGAGCGGCAAGAAGAAGGGTGAAATTGCCGCCGCGTGTGGCGTGGCCAATTCGGCTGTCACGCAATGGGTGAGTGGCGAGAGCAAGAGCCTGCGCCCTGAAAACCTCTACGCGCTGGCCAGGGCCACAGGTTTTCGCGCCGAATGGCTGGCGATCGGTGAAGGGCCGGAACGCGATTCGCCCCATGACGCCAACGTCGCGTTGATCGATCAGCCGAAGATGTCCTTCCGCTATCCGGTGATCAGCTGGGTCTCGGCGGGTTCTTGGGAAGAGGCCGTCGAGCCTTACCCGGAAGGTTTTTCCGACCGTTATGAGATTTCCGACTACGACTCCAAGGGACCGGCGTTCTGGCTGGAAGTCAAAGGCGATTCCATGACTGCGCCAACCGGTGTCAGCGTGCCTGAGGGGATGATGATCCTCGTGGACACCGAGGCCGATGTGCAGCCAGGCAGGCTGGTCATTGCCAAGTTGCCGGC
This sequence comes from Pseudomonas sp. AC016, assembly GCF_979253365.1. NCBI lineage: Bacteria > Pseudomonadati > Pseudomonadota > Gammaproteobacteria > Pseudomonadales > Pseudomonadaceae > Pseudomonas > Pseudomonas sp. AC016. The sequence continues at coordinate 1,771,413 of NZ_CEEDCC010000001.1, read as the reverse complement.
CAGTAATGAGGCCACGTTCAAGAAACTGGTCGAAGACGGCGGCGTTCGCTATCTCAAACCGCTGAACCCTGCCTATCGAATGATCGAGTGTGGTGCCGACTGTCGCATAATCGGCGTGGCGGTGCGGATGACCGGCAGGCTCTGAGCCTTGTCCGGCAAGGCTGGCGAGTGTTTTCTAGCCAACGCCGCGTCGATACTTTTCCTACTTGCATCTTGCCGACTTCCTACGGCTGGAATACTGTATATAAATACAGTTATGCCAAGGAGGTTGTCATGGCTAGCGATCTGTATTCAGCAACAAACGCGTCCTTTTCCTACGAGCAGATCGGAAGACGCATTCAGCGCATGGTGGCGTCGCCGGATGTGCAGAAGGTCCAGTTCATCACCGTTAGCCGTCTTGATGGCGAGCCTTCCGAGATCTGGGACACCGTGCTCCAGGAAATCGAAGAAACCGACGGCATTCAAGTCGATCGCCGGGAAGACGGCTCGGTGTGGATTGGCTGGAAACGCTATATCGATGGCTGAAGGTGGCCTGATGCGCCCATCTGAATGGGGCTGAGCTGTCGATCGGTCCCAGGCTGTGCCTATCCTTTGCGTCCTGAGCACTCTGAGTCTGCCGCAGCGTTCTCGGGAAGTTGCCAGACAGGTCCCGCTTCAGATGCTTTATGTTCAGCAAGCTTGACGATTTATTTAAGTATGCTTAAATTTCGATCTCGATCATGAAACTCGGCAGTGCGTGAATCTCATCATCTTTTGTACGGAGTCAGGCTCATGGAGCTCTTGAATGGCTTGGTAGACAGATTCGAATGGCTGGTGGCTGGCCTTGTCGGCGCCATCATTTCCGGCTGGTGGCACAAGGCGAGTCTCATCGACGTGCGCGGCTGGCTGGTGTTTTTGATCACAGGAGTTGCCTGCGCAGTGTTCCTGACCGGCATCGCCAGCAATTACCTGGGGGTGGATGAGCCTCGCAACATCACCGGTGTGGGCTTTCTGCTGGGTTCGTTCGGGGGCTCGCTGATCGCGGCCATCAACCGCGCACTGTGGGCGGCAGACATCTGGAAGTTTCTGATGGAACTGGTCAAGGGACGGCTGGGAGGTTAGGCAGAGGTATCAGCGCCTGTGGATCAACGCTTCAGGCGCGACATCACCCGAGCGGCCTATTCGAACGGTATTCCTGAACAGCAGGCCTGTCTTGAGTTTGCCTTCGAGCCTGTAGTGAATGCTCTCGTCGGGCTTCTTCAACAACTGGGCAAGGTACTTCGCGTGCCGCCAGAGGTTGGTACGGATAGGCACCACAAAAGTCCTGCGGCTGTGGGCATCGACAAAAAACCAGTCGTTGGACCTGTCGTCGACCAGCACCACGTCATTGAGACTGATCTTGTATTGCAGCGCCCGGACCAGAACACGCGAGTCGTTGGGGTTATCAATCTCGAAGTGCAGCTTGAAATCCTGCTGTGTCAGCCTGGCCTTGACGACCTGAACCTTCAGCAAATGCACTTCCGGGTCCTGAAAGCTGTCAAAACTCCAGACCGAGCATCCTGTTAGCCCAAGCATGAGCAGCGCAAGGCTTAGCGTTCTTGTAATGTGCGCCTGAGAAAACATGAGGTTGCTCCGTAAGTGGCCCGAGTTTAGCAACTTGGCGGGCAGGGGTAACCTGCTTGTTCCGATGTTCGGGGCTGCGCCATACTTTGTTCACGTTCCAACGGGTGTACCGAATGAGTCGTTATGAGATCGTCTTCGACGGCCGTTTGGTCGAAGGTGCCCAGCTTGAGAGGGTCAAAGCCAACCTGGGAAAGCTGTTCCAGGCGGATGAGTCGCGCCTGGAGTTATTGTTTTCGGGGCGACGATTGGTCCTCAAGAACAACCTGGATGAGCAAACCGCCGAGAAGTACCGCGCAACGCTGGAGCGCGCGGGCGCTGTCGCCAGGGTGGTCATGATGAAACGCCCTGTGCCGCAACCGGAGCAAGCTGCGCAGCCGTTGGAAACGGTGCCGGCTGCCGAGGCGCAAGAGATGGAAGAGGTCGAACTGGCTCGTCCGCCCGACGAGCCTACCTGGCTGCGCAAGATGCCAGTGCGCCCCGGTCGTCTGCAGATCAAGCCGCGAGACGCCTACATGGCCGCGTTCTCCGATGTCGATGCGCCGGACTATTCCGTGGCCGAGGCGGGCAGCAACATGCAGGACCCGAAGCCCGAGCCGGTCGTCCCGAAACTGGATCTTTCCCGGCTCAGCGTTGCGCCAGTGGGCAGCGACATGGGACAGGTCCCACGCGCCAGTACCCGGCCCGCGCCAGACACCTCGCACTTGAAACTGGATTGACGCAGCCGCGCGACTTAAGTCTTCGGCCATCGGGTCGATGCCCTGAAACGGAATTGTTTTCAATCAGCCCTGTCACTTTCGGCGTTTCGCCCGGCTAACAGGCATTGAGAATATTCCAGCCAGGAGTTGCCCGATGTCCCGTTCGTTAGACACCCTTTTGCGCCCCAGCATGTTGGCGATGGCCATTGCTGTCTGTGCACCGTTGGCCAGCCCCTTGCTGATGGCCGCGCAACAGGCTGCCAGCGTTCAGTCCTACGACCTGCCGGCCGCGCCTCTGGCGACCACCTTGAACCAGATCGCCAGTCAGAGTGGTCTGGCGCTGAGCCTCGATCCTGTACTGGCTGCCGGAAAATCCAGCGCTCCGGTCAAGGGCCAGTTCGATGCAACCGGTGCCTTGCGTGAAGCGTTGCGCGGCAGCGGCCTGCAACTGGTGCAGAGCAGTGCCGGAACCTACACACTGATGGCGATGGAAGAGGGCACGCTGAACCTGTCGGACGTGACCATCAATGCGCGCGCTACGGCTGCCGAGGGTTCTGAAGCCGCCGGTTATCGCAGCGAGAACGTCAGCAGTGTCGGTGCGTTGGGCGGTATGAAGCTTCAGGATGCGCCGTACTCCATTAGCGTGACGCCGCAGGCCCTGCTGAAGAACATTCAGGCGACGTCGCTGGACGATGTCATCAAGCACAACCCTTTCACCCAGATGTACTCCCCGACCAGCGCGGGTTACGCCAGTGCGGTCAATATCCGTGGCTTCAGCAGTGCGGGCAGCCTGAACATTGCCAACGACGGTCTGCGCTTTACCAACGGCGCGGACGGCAGCAACTATCTGGAAGAAATGGAACAACTGGAAGTCATCACCGGCCTGACCGGCTTCCTTTATGGTCCGGCGTCGCCAGGCGGTCTGGTCAACTATGTGATCAAGCGCCCGACTTATGATCGCTACAACAGCGTGACCCTGGGTAATGCCGGTGGTGAGAACTACTATCTGCACGGCGACTTCGGTGGTCCGATCGACAGCGAAGGCCAGTTCGCCTATCGCCTCAACGTGCTGACTCAGGATGGCGAGACCGCCGTCGACCTGAACAAGCGCCGCCGGGAAATGATCTCGCTGGCACTGGACTGGAACGTGTCCGACGATCTGCTGGTGCAGTTTGACGCTTCGCACAAGAAGACCCAGATTCGAGGCCTGACCAGCTACTGGTTTTTCGGCGACCAGTCTCTTCGTCCGAGCGCTGCGTCGCTGGACAACGACACGTTGTACAGCCAGAAGTGGTCGTTCTCGGACTATGAGTCGGACAAGGCCGGCGTACGGGCCAATTGGCGCCTGGATGACACCTTTACGCTGCGCGCTGCTTTCGCTGCTCAGCAGTACACCAGCGAAAACACCTACACCGGCCCTACGGTCTACAGCGCCGGGTTGTATTCGCAGCCGCTCTACGCCTTCGCGCCTATCGACACCGAAGAGAAGACCGGCTCGCTGTTTCTCGACGCGGCGTTCGATACCGGTTTCCTTGAGCACAAGGTCACGATGGGCTATCAGGGCAACACATCCCGTCAGAAACAGTATGAAGACCACATCCCGTACACGCCCGCCCAGCCTGGCCCGCAGTACACCTCGCCGGTGGGCACCATCCCGTTCGACCAGACGCCGCAGGTCGGAAAACCGGCTTATTCCATCGGTCATGGCAATCAGCGGCTGGCCAACAGCACCGAGAGCAATAACTTCCTGATCGGTGACGTCATCACCTTCAACGAGCAGTGGTCGACCATCCTCGGCGTGACCCACACCCAGATCAAGACCTATGCCAACGAGTTCGTCTACGCCAGAGCTTTTGGCTCGGCGGAAACCGAAACGACGTACAACGAGAGCAAGACCTCGCCCAACATCTCGCTGGTCTACAAGCCAGTGCCGTGGCTGACCACTTACGCAACGTACATCGAAGGGCTGCAGTCGGGCGGTATCGCGCCGAGCGGTACGGCCAACGCGGGTCAGGCGTTTGCGCCGGAAGTCAGTGAACAGTACGAAATCGGCGCCAAGGCGACACTGGGCGAAACCCTGTTGACCCTCGCGCTGTTCAACATCGAAAAGCCCAACGGCTACACCACTGCCTCGAACATCTACGTGGTGGACGGGCGACAGGAAAACAACGGCCTGGAGTTCAGCGTGACCGGCAAGGTCATTCCAGAGCTGACGCTGGTGGGCGGCTTCACGCTCCTGGACCCGAAAATCAAGAAAACCGGCGTCGCGGCGGATGAAGGCAACGCGCCGACCAACGTCGCCAAGCAACTGGCCAAGGTCTACGCCGAGTACGATATCAATCAGGTGCCGGGCCTGGCCATGACCGGCGGCGCGTTCTACACCGGCAAGCAGTACACCGACCAAAGCAACGAAAACGACCTGCCGTCATTCACCACCTTCGATGCCGGTGCCCGCTACCGCATGCGCGTTTCGGAAAACGACCTGACCTTGCGGGTCAACGTCAGCAACCTGGCCAACAAGGAGTACTGGCTGAACAGCAGCTACCTGGGCGATCCACGGACCGTCGCGTTCTCGGCGCAGCTGGAGTTTTGAGGGGGCTGTATCCCGGGAGATCTGCGTAAGGGACGCGGAGCGTCCCGGGATGCATGCCGACGCGGAGCATCGGCACGATCAGTGTGCTTGAGATCCCTGATCGTCCCCAGGCTCCAGCGCTCATCGTTATATGTGTGACGCGGAGCGTCACGGGAGGCATGCCCACGCGGAGCGATGGGCACGATCAGTGTCGGGGCGGACTTGCGTATGATGATCGTTCCCAAGCTCTGCGCGGCAACACCGCCCAGCACGCCTCGCGTCCGCTCGCAGATGTCACGTAAGTAATCAGTTAGCCGACATATGCCGAGCAGCACTTCTTGAACTTCTGCTCGCTGCCGCAAGGACAGGCATCGTTGCGCCCGGCCTTGAGCGGGACGGTGGAGTCGATGAAGTACCAGCGGCCCTGGTTCTGCACGAACGATGAGCGTTCCTTGTGGCTGTGCTCGCCGTTGCCGTCGTGCCATCGCGCGGTGAAAGTCACGAAGGCGTGTTCGGGCTTGCCGCCGAATACCTCGGCGCTTTCCACTTCAAGCCCCAGCCAGGTGCTTTGCGCGCTCCACTGGGCAATCGCTTCGCGGTCCAGCCCGCTCTGTTGTGCAGGCAGTGTGGTCTGCACCAGATAATCGGTCAGGCCCAGCACGTAAGCGCTGTAACGCGAACGCATCAGCTTTTCCGCGCACGGTGCAGGCTGCCCCGCGTGGTAATGCCCACAGCAGGCCAGCAACAGATCGCCGCTGCCGCACGGGCAAATGGCACTACTCATGATTCACCACCAATACTTTCCAAAATTTTCAGGGTTCGCCCAGTATTTCGCATTCAGCCAGTCCGGCACCTGCTTGTATTCGCGCAGGTCGTAGGTAAAGAGGTTCAGGACCTGCTCGTCGCGGGCGAAGCGTTCGCTGGCTTGCAGGGCCAGCGAGAAGAAGTCGGTTTCCTGCCAGCCACAGGCTTTAAGGTCCGCCAGCACGGCGATGCGACTGGCGTTGAGGTTGCGGATGCCGCCCAGCAGTTCCAGTCCGGTGCGTTTGGGCATGTGCTCCAGGCAATCGACCATCAGCGCCAGGTCAAATCGCTGCGCAGCCAGGTGCGGAGGCAGAAGGCCGGGCTCGGCCAGCGACACTTCGGTTTGCGGGTGCGCGTCCTGAAAGGCTTGCAAGGCAGGAAACGCCTGCGCGCCGATCAGCAGCAGGCGCGCTGGCGCGTAGCGGTCGAGCAGGGCGGCCAGCGCCTGTTGGGGCGTGCGGGTGGAAAAACCGACGGTCATCGAAAATCCTCTGATTGACTGACAAGACTAGCCTGCCCGAAGAGTGCTGAAAAGCACCGTTCCTGTCGTGTGAAATGCGGTGTGTGCGACAAAAGCGTGATGATTTGAAACAGGTTTGAGGCTATATGTGTCAGGACCGCATGTTTTTTCACGCACCGCTGGCATATTCAGTGGACAGGACGTCTACTGTGCGGCGACGAAAAGCGTGCGAAGAATTCGCTTTCGTCATCAGGATCATGATCAAGGGGCATGCGATGAAGTTGTTTTGGGGTTTGGGAAAGCTGTTGATGCTGGGCTTCTGGCTGGTGGTGCTGGCCAATGCGCTGGTTGAAGCGCCCAGCCCGTTCGGTGTGATGATCGATATGGCGGGCAGTCTGGTGCTGCTCACCCATCTGCTGGAGCTGATCCTGTTCAACGGCAGCCTGCGCGGTCGCAAGCACCCTTGGCGTGACAGAGGCAAAATCATTCTGTTCGGCATCTTTCATGTCCAATCCATCGGCCGTTCGGCTTCGGGGCACACCCATGCGTAATCTCGTTCTACTGGCAGCATTGTTCAGCCCGCTGGCCATGGCCCAGGCCATCATCGTTGCACCGCATTCCCTGATGCGCCTGCCCGGCAACAGCAGTGTGCTGCAGGTCGAGCGGCTGGAAGTGTCCGATTACGGCACCCTGCTGATCCCGGCTGGCATCGATGACGTCAAGATCGGTCAACTGGTGCTCGGTCACGAAGCGCGCATCGCCATCGTGCCCGGCGCGCAGACGTTCAAGCTGGTGGTGGATCAGGGTGAGTTCGGCGACGGCAGCCAGATCACGGCACGCGGCGCGCCCGGTACGTTCGAAAAACCTGCATCGCCGGGCCGCAATCTGACGCTGCGGGTGAACAAGCTGAACGCCGGGCAGCTGTCGATCGATGCACGCGGCGGCGCAGGTGGTCCAGGCTATTTCGGCCTGGACGGCGGTACGGGCGAAGAGCCGGGCTGCACGTGGGGTCAGGCCGGACGCGGTCACAACGGTGACAACGGCGGCAATGGCCACGACGGCGCAGCGGGCGCACAGGTTCGCCTCGAGGTGCCGTACAGCGTTGCGGCGGATCGGATCAAGGTCAACGTCGAAGGCGGGGCGCCGGGCAAAGGCGGTGAGGGCGGCAAGGCGGGCAAAGGCGGCGCGTCCAAGGGCTGCATCGTCTATCGCGCCGACGGCGGCAAGGCAGGCAGACCGGGCGAGCCCGGCCAGCCAGGCGTCGCGGGACCGGCCGGTGCACTGATCCTGCAACGCTTATAAGCCATTCCCAGCAGGTCACGGATCGGCTTCTGACGATCCGTGGCCTGCCCTGAAGATCGCTTACTGCGGCACGCCGTTTTCCCAGCTTTTCCAGTCCTTGAGGATCGCCTGAACCAGCGGATTGCCGGTGCGGTACAGGTTTTCCAGCGCCGGTACGAAGGCGCCCTGATCGGCGTACTTCAAGAGATTGTCCACTTCGCTGTAGCCCGGATAAGGGCGGTCGAAGTCAGAGCCTGCGCGCACCACGGCAACACGATTGACGTCGACCTTGCCGGCCTTGCTTGCTCTGAGCAGCGCTTCGTACGTGGAGTTGTCTTCCTGCTGAGTCGTGCAATACACGCCCTTGTTGTCGGTCAAAAGGCGCGTCCAGACTTCCGCCCGCTCGCTCAAACGTGTTCCCGAGAACCACGTGTTGCCTGCCAGTGTGTCGCACTGCGTGACCTGCGGTGGCTGGTTGGCAGGCGCGTAGGGATATTTCACCCGCCACGCAGCTGACTCCTTGCTCTCACTGAGCGCGACCTTCTGCGACAGCGCAAAGGCCTTGGCTTGCAGCTTGGGGTTGAGTTCGAAGACTTCGGTTTTGTAGTCCAGCGGCGGTTTCTCGTTCGGCCCTTTGGTGTTGATGCCCAGATATCCGGTCGGCCATTCCTTGGGCACATCACGTGAATCGATTTCCCACTGGGTGCCGAACTCGACCAGATAATGAGCCCAGGCCGTGGTGCCGAGCGTGCCGTGGTGCGGGTTGATCCCGGCAATGCCCGCGACGATGAAGTAGGTTTTGCGCAGGTCGAATTGGGGCGACAGGGCCAGTGCCAGCGTCGAAGCCGCGGCGTTGGTCTGGCCCATGCCGGTGATCATCAGGCAGGTGTCCTGATCGTTGCAACGGATGGTCGGGTACTCGGCGGACAGGCCCGGCACCTCGATCTCCCTGGTCAGGTGCAGGCGGTCGATCCAGTTCTGCGCCTCGGGGGCGAACATGGCGATCAGCATGACCTTGGGCGTAACCGGGGCGGTGGACGCCCAGATGCCCGGGCTGAGCAGGGCAAGCGAGGCGCAGAGGGCGTTGCGAGTGATGCTTTTCATGAGAACTCCTGTAGTCAAAGTCATGGTCAGAACTGATAACCGACGCCGGCGTAGTAACCCCAGCCGTCCGAGCGGGCGCGGAAGTTGCCTTCGCCGAAATTCAGCTCACTGCCGTCCTGCCAGTTGCCGCCGTTATGAAAGTAACGACCGACGAGCGTGAAGCGCAGGTGAGTGAAGGCGTACAGCAAGACGTTGGTGGCGACCGTTGAGTTGGCGGTACGCGCCGGATCGTCCTTGAGGTCCGAGCCGAAGTCGAAATTGGTGAAGCCGATGTAGGTCAGCGATGCGCCGTTGTCGAATTTGGTGATCGGCACGATGTACTTGAGCTGGGCGCGATAGCCGTCCCACGAGTATTCGTTGCTGGCGCCGTAGTTTTCCCACTGGTAGCGGCCATAGAAGTTGGCCGACAGATTGACCCGCGATTTTGTGTCGATGTCGGTGCCGATACCGCTGTAAAGGGTATTGGCACGGTTGGCGGAGTTGCTGCCGTGGTCGTAGATCCAGTCGAAGGCGACGTACCATTCCTTGAAAGGCCCCACGGCCAGGCTGCGTCCCGCCAGATAATCAATGGAGATGCGCGGCTCGTGCTCCATGAACACCGGCGAGCCATGGTCCCAGACGCCCTTGTCGTTGCGGTTGCCGATGTCGAGAATCTTCGGCACGTCAATATAGCCGTACAGCTCGAACGGGCCTTTGCGGCCGAAGTATTCGTATTCCAGATACACGTCATCGACCGGCTGCGGACCGAAGCTGATGTCCTTGCTGCCGATCAGCGTGAGGTCCTGATTGAACCAGTCTGACAAATACGCGCCTTTGCCTTCCTTGGGTGAAGCAGGCGGGCTGAGGGTCTCGCCTTGCGCGGAGTCGTCGGCTGCGGCAGGTTGCGCCTGCGCCACGGCGCAAGGCAGTGCCAGCGAGGCTGTGAACAGAAGAGGGATCAGAAATCCGGGTGACGCGGCAGACTGCTTTGAGGACTGCATCGGTATTGAAACTCCTTTTAACGGCACGTACTACGATTCGCAAACGTTTGCACAGGGCGTGCCAAAGGAACTCAACTGGCTGAAATCCAAGGAAATTCAGGGAATAACGTGACTGATCGGGCAGGATTCTGCCCGCCTGCTGTGCGCGGTGACACGCTGAGTGCCCTGTGATGTTTCGTTTCGCACAGCCAGAGGGTTCGCCCGGTCAGAAACCTGGACGTGCTGCTGCGATCACTACCACCGCGAGCCCGATAATCAGATTGATGCCGACCAGTCGTCGGATTCTACCCAGCGCCGCGGCGCCTTCCGACCACTGCTCGGTTTCCACTGCACGTTGCAGTTCCGGCAACTGCAACGAATGGATACGAAGAAACAGCGCCACCATCACCACGTACAGCCCCATCATGATCTGCACGTAGCGGGGCGCGGTTTCAAAGCTGGTGAAGTTCAGCTGAATCATCCCGATACCGGTGATCGGCAGCACAATGACGGCCGCCCAGACCCAGACGAAGAACCTTGGAAACACCTGGACCCACACTTTCAAGCGAGACGGCCCTTCAAGTGCTGCAATGATGGCTGGGCGCAATACCATCCAGGCGAAAAACATCCCGCCAACCCAGACCAGAGCAGCCAGCAGATGAAACGTATAGACAGTGGAAAATGCGGTCATCGGGTACTCCGTTCTGCGCGGATGGATTTAGCGCGCTATGATAGCGCCCACTCAGAACCACTGAAAATTTATCCAGCCTTTTTTGCCGTGCCCCCGAACCGAAGCCAATGATCAGTACCGAACTCAAATCCCAGATCCAGGGCGCTTACTCGCGTTTCCTCGAAGCCAAGAGCCTCAAGCCACGTTATGGCCAGCGATTGATGATCGCCGAAGTCGCCAAGGTACTGGGGGATATCGATACCGATGAGGAAGGACGGCGCTCGGGCGATCCGGCCGTGGTCGCCGTCGAAGCGGGCACCGGTACAGGCAAGACCGTAGCCTACGCCATTGCGTCGATCCCGACTGCCAAGGCGGCGGGTAAACGTCTGGTGATCGCCACCGCAACCGTCGCGCTGCAGGAACAGATCGTCTACAAGGACCTGCCGGACCTGATGCGCAACAGCGGCCTGAATTTCACCTTCGCGCTGGCCAAGGGGCGTGGCCGCTACATGTGCCTGTCCAAGCTCGACATGCTGCTGCAGGAAAGCGACGCCACCAACGCGACCGCGCAACTGTTCGAGGAAGAAGGCTTCAAGATCGAAGTCGACGAAGCCAGCCAGAAACTGTTCACCAGCATGTTGCAGAAGCTGGCGGGCAACAAATGGGACGGCGACCGCGACAGCTGGCCGCAGGAACTGGCCGATCAGGACTGGGCGCGTCTCACTACCGATCACAGCCAGTGCACCAACCGCCATTGCCCCAATTTTCAGCAGTGCGCTTTCTATAAGGCGCGTGAGGGCATGGGCAAGGTCGATGTGATCGTCACCAACCACGACATGGTGCTGGCCGACCTTGCCTTGGGCGGCGGCGCGGTATTGCCGGACCCGCGTGACACGCTCTACGTGTTCGACGAAGGCCATCACCTGCCGGACAAGGCCATCGGCCATTTCGCGCACTACACCCGGCTGCGCTCCACTGCCGACTGGCTGGAGCAAACCGCCAAGAACCTTGCCAAGCTGCTCGCCCAGCATCCGTTGCCGGGCGACCTGGGCAAGTTGATCGAGCAGGTGCCGGAACTGGCCCGCGAGATCAAGGGCCACCAGCAATTCATGTTCGGTGCCTGCGAGCAACTGGCCGATTTCCGCGCCGGTGAAGACATGCAGGGCCGCGAGCGTCCGCGTCATCGCTTTGTCGGCGGCGTCATTCCCGAGCACATCCGCGAGATGGGCATCGAACTCAAGAAAGGCTTCGCCCGCCTGGACGATCTGTTTACCCGTTTGACCGATCTGCTCAAGGAAGGCATGGACGGCGAGGTCAACATCGGCATCGCCAGCCATCAGGCCGAAGAGTGGTATCCGCTGTTCGGCAGCCTGCTGGCCCGCGCCCATGGCAACTGGGAGTTGTGGACAGCCTTTACCGCCGAAGACCCGGAAGACAGCCCGCCGATGGCCCGCTGGCTGACGCTGGCCGACAGTGGTGCGTTGTTCGACATCGAGGTTAATGCCAGCCCGATCCTGGCGGCGGAGATGCTGCGTCGTAACCTGTGGAACATCGCCTACGGTGCGCTCGTCACCTCGGCCACCCTGACCGCGCTGGGCAAGTTCGATCGTTACCGTATGCGTGCCGGCCTGCCGAAAGGCGCGGTTACGGCGGTTGTACCGAGCCCGTTTCACCATGCCGATGCCGGTGTGCTGCGCGTGCCGGACCTCAAGGCCGACCCGCGTGATGCTGTCGCTCACACCGCAGCGATCATCCGAGACCTGCCGGGTCTGGTCGAAGGCTCGCGCGGCACGCTGGTGCTGTTCTCTTCGCGCAAACAGATGCAGGACGTGTTCGACGGACTGGATCGCGACTGGCGCAAGCAGGTGTTCATCCAGGGCAATTTGTCCAAGCAGGAAACCCTGAACAAGCATAAGGCGCGGGTCGACAGTGGCGAATCCAGCGTGCTGTTCGGGCTGGCCAGCTTTGCCGAGGGCGTGGACTTGCCCGGCGCGTATTGCGAGCACGTGGTCATCGCCAAGATTCCGTTCGCGGTCCCCGATGATCCGGTTGAAGCAGCGCTGGCCGAATGGATCGAGGCGCGTGGCGGCAATCCGTTCATGGAGATTGCCGTGCCGGATGCGTCCCTGCGTTTGGTCCAGGCCTGCGGCCGCCTGCTGCGCACTGAAGAGGACCGCGGCACCATCACACTACTGGACCGCCGCGTCGTGACTCAGCGTTACGGCAAGGCGATTCTCAATGCGTTGCCGCCGTTTCATCGGGAAATCTCCTGAACCCAGGCTCACCGGCGGCTGGCAGCAGTTCCCAAAACGGTCAATCGCTGGAACAATATGCGCCCACTCGGGTGGCCGTATTCAAGGCCTCCAGCGACATTCAGGAGTCAGCGGTTTTGCAGATCCAGGGTCATTTCGAACTTGAATTCGAAGCAGTGCGTGAAGCCTTTGCGGCGCTTTTTGATGATCCTCAGGAGCGCGGCGCTGCCTTGTGCATTCAGGTCGGCGGGCAGACGGTCGTCGATCTCTGGGCAGGCACCGCCGACAAGGACGGCGCCGAAGCCTGGCACACCGATACCATCGCCAACCTGTTCTCCTGCACCAAGACCTTTGCCAGTGTTGCTGTGCTGCAGCTCGTGGAAGAGGGCAAGCTGAAGCTGGATGAGCCTGTCTCCCGGCTCTGGCCCGAGTTCGCTGCGGCAGGCAAGGGCTCGATCACCTTGCGCCAGTTGCTCTGTCATCAGGCAGCACTGCCTGCGATTCGCGGGCAACTCCCGGCAGAAGCCCTTTACGAATGGGACACCATGACTTCGGCCTTGGCGGCGGAAGAGCCCTGGTGGACGCCCGGTCAGGGCCACGGCTACGCCGCCATCACCTATGGCTGGCTGATCGGCGAGATGTTGCGCCGCGCCGATGGTCGCGGTCCTGGCGAATCCATTGTGGCGCGGGTAGCGCGTCCTTTGGGGCTGGATTTTCATGTGGGGCTGGCCGATGACCAGTTCCATCGCGTGGCGCACATCGCCCGCGGCAAAGGCAATTTCGGAGACGATGCGGCCCAGCGTGTGCTGCAGGCGACAATGCGTGAGCCTGCCTCGATCACGGCAAAGGCTTTCACCAACCCACCATCGATCCTGACCAGCACCAACAAACCGGAATGGCGTCGCATGCAGCAACCTGCCGCCAACGGCCATGGCAACGCCCGCAGTCTGGCGGGCTTTTATAACGGTTTGCTGGACGGAAGCCTGTTGGAGGCCGAGTTGCTCAATGAGCTGACGCGTGAACACAGCCTCGGCCAGGACAAGACCCTGCTGACCTCGACCCGATTCGGTCTGGGTTGCATGCTGGACCAGCCGACCGTGGCCAACGCCACCTTCGCTCTGGGCCCGAAAGCATTCGGCCATTCGGGCGCGGGCGGTTCGGTGGGCTTTGCCGACCCGGATTACGAGGTGGCGTTTGGCTTCGTTACCAACATGCTCGGGCCCTACATTCTCATGGATCCCCGCGCCCAGAAACTGGTCAGGGCGTTACGTGAGTGTTTGCAGTAAGTTTCGTCTATAAGTGTTTGTTTCATACCGACTGTCAGTTAAACGGGGTATAACGGGTCCGTATGACGGTTTCTCTTTCCACCTGTAACTTCATGCGTGTTATACGGACGTAACAACGTTCCTTCTGTCTGATCAAAAACTGTTGTGGGTCATCCATGTCGTCCAATAAAAGCCTCGTTCTCGCTCTGTGCATCGCCGTCACCGGCTGTGCTCAAACTCCTCAATCCGATTCTGCTGCAACTGACGGCCATTGGTGGCAGTTCGGTTCGGGCGCAACCGACGATGGTGCTGCGAAGGCACCCGCTCCGGCACCTGCTGCTGCCCCGGTTGCCAAGGCACCCGACGCGTCTGCACCGGTCGACGGAACGAAGGGTAAAAAATTGTGGTACTGGCCGTTTGGCTCCGACGATGACACGGCCGTAAAGCCTGATGCCGTCGCTGGCAAGCCTGCCCCTTCTCTGGTGGCGAAGAGCGAAGCAGACCAGAAGAGCTCGTGGTGGCCATTCGGTAGTTCTGCGAGCAAGGCAGACGAGCCGAAAGCCGCCCCCATGCCTGATCCGAAAGTGACCAAGGCCTGGCTGGACGAATACGAGCCTCGCGTCCGTGCGGCCATCAAGGACACCCCGTTCGAAGTGGAGCGTCGCGAAGACCTGCTGGCAATCACTGCGCCGGTAGACAGCTCGTTCAACCCGGATCGCCCGGCCATGCTGCTGCCGGTCACACTGGGTCCGATCACGCGTCTGGCCAAGGCCGTTGAAGGCGACAAGAAAACGGCCGTGCTGATTCTGGGTCACGCTGACACTTCGGGTCCTACCGAAGCCAACCAGAAAATCAGCCAGGAGCGCGCTCAGTCGGTTGCCGCGATCTTCCGCCTCAGCGGTCTCGAGCGTCAGCGCCTGAGCCAGCGTGGCATGGGTGCCGTGATGCCGCGTGCGGCCAATGACAGCGCGCAGGGTCGTGCACTGAACCGTCGCGTTGAGATCCTGATGACGCCGCAGGACACCATGGTCGCCCTGATGAGCCGTTACGCACTGCCGCCGGTTGCTCCGACCATGGTCGCAACCCAGGACGTCAAGCCTGTCGTGCCTGCTCCAGCCCCGGCCAAGAAAGCGGCTGTGGCGAAGAAAGACACGGCCAAGAAAGCTGCACCGGCCAAGGCGAAAGCCACCACAGCCAAAAAAGCCGCTCCGGCGAAGTCCACCGCAGCAGCCAAAAAGCCTGCCGCCAAGACCCCGGCCAAGGACGCAGCAGCCAAGAAGACTGACTCCCAGGCCAGCAACTGATTGCAGGTAACTCCTGAGCGTTCCCACGTTCGCGTGGGAACGCTTCTCCAGACGCATCGCGTTTGATCTGACTCAGGGCATTCGCTCACCATTCAGTGGTCAGATAATCCAGCCGCAACAACAGGAATCACACCATGACCCAGACTCTGGCTGACATGCGCCGTGACTACACCCGTGACGGTCTGACCGAAGCGCAGTCACCGGACGAGCCGTTTGCGTTGTTTCACCAATGGTTCGCCGAGGCCGTGAAAACCGAGCAGGCTCCGGTCGAGGCCAACGCCATGACCCTGGCGACGGTTGACGAGGAGGGGCGTCCGCATTGCCGGGTGCTGCTGCTCAAAGGGCTGGACACACAAGGTTTCACATTCTTCACCAACTACGACAGCGCCAAGGGCCAGCAGCTCGCTGCACGTCCGTTCGCGGCAATGACCTTTTTCTGGCCAACGCTGGAGCGTCAGGTGCGTATCGAAGGTCGAGTGGTGAAGGTCACTGCGCAGGAATCGGACGCCTATTATCAGGTCCGGCCTCTGGGCAGCCGTCTAGGGGCCTGGGCGTCGCCGCAAAGCCGGGTGATCGCCGACCGTGAAGAGCTTGAAGGTCTGATCAAACAGACTGAGCAACGATTTCTCGATAGCGCGCCTCACTGCCCCGAGCATTGGGGCGGCTATCGTCTTCTGCCGGAGCGAATCGAGTTCTGGCAGGGACGTTCGAGTCGCCTCCACGACCGTTTGAACTATCGTTCAGTTGACGGGCAATGGACACGTGAGCGTCTCGCGCCCTGATTGAATTATTTGCCTGTCGGGTCGTCTGAGCGTTACATGGGTTGTCGCTGTATGGCGCCTGAATGAATATAAATTGCGGAACCTGGGCCGTGACAGCGTCGATGTCGGGTAGTCTAATGGCCACTAGTTCCTCTGGAGATACCTTTTATGCGCAAGTCTGCTCTTCTGGTCGCTTCGTTCACTGCCATGGCGTTGACGATGGGCGGCTGTACCTCAAACCTCACCGGTGATTCCTATTCCCGTGACGAGGCGCGTACCGTACAGAACGTTCGTCTGGGCACCGTTGAATCCCTGCGTCCGGTGAAAATCGAAGGTACCAAGACCCCGATCGGCGCAGGTGCCGGTGCGATCGTTGGTGGTGTGGGCGGCAGCGCGATTGGTGGTGGGCGCGGCAGCGTGGTGGCCGCCGTGATCGGTGCGGTTGCCGGTGGTCTGCTCGGTTCCGCTACCGAGGAAGGTCTGACACGTACTCAGGGTGTCGAGATAACGGTTCGTGAAGACGACGGCAGCATGCGTGCCTATGTGCAGCAGGTCGAGGAAAACGAGATTTTCCGGGTCGGCGAGCGTGTACGCATCATGACCGTCAACGGCACGAGCCGCGTGACACACTGATCCGCGATGCGAATCAAACGAAACCCCGGGCCGAAATGCTCGGGGTTTTTCGTTTCAGAACGACTGTTTTTCAGCGCTTCGGTGTCGCCCTGCAGGCGAGGACCATCACGCCATAGCCAATGATGGCCGACAGTATCGAGCCGGTCAGAATCCCCATGCGATCTTCTCCCGCATACGCGCTGACCCCTGGCTCGAACGCCAGTGAGCCGACGAACAGGCTCATGGTGAAGCCGATACCGCACAGGATCGAAACGCCCAGCACGTGACCCCAGTTGGCTTCCTTGGGCAGCGATGCCATGCGTGTCTTGACCGCCAGCCAGGTGAGCCCGAACACCCCCAGCGTCTTGCCCAGCAGCAGGCCTGCGGCGATGCCCAGCGGGACCGGGTGGGTAAAGCTTTCCATGGTCACACCGGCCAGCGACACACCGGCGTTGGCGAATGCAAACAACGGCAGGATGCCGTACGCAACCCACGGATGCAGGCCGTGCTCCAGGGTCAGCAACGGAGATACCTTGCTGCTCGTGCGCAGTGGAATGCAGAACGCCAGCACCACACCTGCAAGCGTCGCGTGAACACCGCTCTTCAGGACACAGACCCAGAGCACCAGTCCAACCAGCAGATAAGGCGCAAGCCTGCTCACGCCTGCTCGGTTCATGGCTATCAGGGCAACGATCGAGATGGCCGCCAGTATCAACGACAGTTGTGACAGCTCGCCGGAGTACACCAGCGCGATGACGATAATTGCGCCCAGGTCATCGATGATCGCCAACGTCATCAGAAACAGCTTCAGCGAAACCGGTACACGCTTGCCGAGCAGTGCGAGCACACCCAGTGCAAACGCAATATCGGTTGCCATCGGAATGGCCCAGCCATTGAGGGCTTCGGCGTTGCCTGTATTCAGTGCGACATAAATCAGCGCCGGAACCAACATGCCTCCGATGGCAGCAGCACCGGGCAATACGATCTGCGAGGGTTTGGAAAGATGCCCCTCCAGCACTTCGCGTTTGACCTCAAGGCCGATGACCAGAAAAAACAGGGCCATCAGCCCGTCGTTGATCCACAGCAACAGGGGCTTGGCAATTTGCAGAGCGCCGATCCGGGCTTCTACCGGTGTTTCGAGAAAGGCGTTATACAGCCAGGAAAGCGGCGAGTTATTGATAATGAGCGCAAGGGCAGCGGCTGCAATCAACAGCAAGCCTCCCGCTGCTTCGAGCTGGAAAAAGCGTGTGATGGTATTCCGCATGGGCGCGACCATTCTCCGTCTACGGTAAAAAGGACCGACACCCTAACCCGTTGATTGGAGAGTTAAAACAAAAGTTATATTCTTTTTTGTTATAAATAAGATGGTTTGTGGCGTTATAAAAATAAAGCGAAAGTTGTGTTGCGAATTAATTCGGAAGTGCGGGTTTATTGCGTAGGAAATTTCTGAAAGCTAATGTTTTGACTGTCAAATTGTAACTTTATAAGTTGTTGGAATTGACTGATCACGGACGCTTGCATGGCAAGGCGTCCGTCATCAAGTGAGGACAAATCAGCCCTCGATTCCCAACATGTCTCGCACCAGCGCTTCGGCGATGCGGATGCCGTCCACCCCAG
The DNA here is from genome assembly GCF_979253365.1 of Pseudomonas sp. AC016. Taxonomy (NCBI): domain Bacteria; kingdom Pseudomonadati; phylum Pseudomonadota; class Gammaproteobacteria; order Pseudomonadales; family Pseudomonadaceae; genus Pseudomonas; species Pseudomonas sp. AC016. Next base: position 1,753,455 of record NZ_CEEDCC010000001.1, on the reverse strand, counting down.
CGGACAGAATGCCACCGGCGTAACCTGCGCCTTCACCGGCCGGATAAAGGCCCTTGGTGTTGAGGCTCTGCATGTTCGGACCCCGCGTGATACGCAGCGGTGCCGATGTGCGGGTTTCGATGCCGGTCAGTACCGCGTCGTGCAGCGAGAAGCCTTTGATCTGCTTGTCGAAGGCGGGCAGCGCTTCACGAATGGCTTCAATGGCAAAGGCGGGCAGCGCCTCGGCCAGATCGACCAGCTTCACGCCCGGCTTATAGGAGGGCTCGACGCTGCCCAGCGCTGTGGACGCCTTGCCTGCGATGAAGTCGCCTACCAGTTGCGCAGGGGCTTCGTAAGTGCTGCCGCCCAACAGATAAGCGTGAGATTCCAGACGCTCCTGCAGCTCGATACCGGCGAGCGGGCTGCCCGGGAAATCCTGTTCCGGCGTGATGCCGACCACGATGCCCGAGTTGGCGTTACGCTCGTTGCGCGAGTACTGGCTCATGCCGTTGGTGACCACACGGTTCGGCTCGGACGTCGCCGCGACCACCGTACCGCCAGGGCACATGCAGAAACTGTAAACCGAGCGGCCGTTGCTGGCGTGGTGCACCAGCTTGTAGTCGGCGGCGCCCAGTTTCGGGTGACCGGCGTACTTACCCAGGCGGGCGCGGTCGATCAGCGACTGAGGGTGCTCGATACGGAAGCCTACCGAAAACGGCTTGGCCTCCATGAACACGTTACGGCTATGCAGCATGCGGAACGTGTCGCGGGCGCTGTGGCCCAGGGCGAGAATCACGTGACGCGACGCGATCTGCTCGCCACCGTCCAGCACAACGCCATTCAACTGGCCGTCTTCGATCATCAGATCAGTAACGCGCTGCTGGAAGCGTACTTCGCCGCCCAGCGCCTCGATCTGATGACGCATGTGTTCAACCACGCCGGTCAGGCGGAAGGTGCCGATGTGCGGTTTGCTGACGTAGAGAATCTCTTCCGGCGCGCCAGCCTTCACGAACTCGTGCAGCACCTTGCGGCCATGAAAGTACGGATCCTTGATCTGGCTGTAGAGCTTGCCGTCGGAGAACGTACCTGCGCCACCTTCACCAAACTGAACGTTGGACTCCGGGTTCAGGACATTCTTGCGCCACAGTCCCCAGGTGTCCTTGGTGCGCTGACGCACTTCCTTGCCGCGCTCGAGAATGATCGGCTTGAAGCCCATCTGCGCCAGCAACAGGCCTGCGAAAATCCCGCAAGGACCGAAGCCGACGACGATCGGACGTTCGCTGAGGCCTTCCGGCGCATGGCCGACCACCTTGTAACTGACGTCAGGCGCCGGGCCCACGTGGCGGTCGTTGGCCAGTTTGCGCAGCAGCGCTTCTTCGTCACTGACCTGAAAGTCGATGGTGTAGATGAAGCACAGTTCGGAGGACTTCTTGCGCGCATCGTAGCTGCGCTTGAAGAGGGTGAAGTCCAGCAATTCGCTGCTGTCGATACCCAGGCGCTGCAGCAGGGCAGGGCGCAGGTCTTCGTCCGGGTGATCGATCGGCAGTTTGAGTTCGGTGATTCGTAACATTAAGGGGTCCAGTTTTCGGGCCGCAGGTTCAGCCCGACAGCACTACAAGAACCGGCGATTATAAGCGCTGAACCCCGTTGGCGGCGAGTCGAGGTATGCAGTCCTGGCGACGACGGGTGCCATCGGTCGCCAAAACCCTGCCTCGGAATGGATCAGTCGTCCCGCGAGCCGCCGTAATAGCCGCAGCCACGTTGGGCTTGACCGTTGAGACGCAGCTCGGCGGTGAGGTGTTGCACCGAGCCGTTGACGCTGTCGACGCAGCGCTGAGGGGCGACCCACAGTTCGATGCGCTGATTGTTGGCTTCGCTGCTGACACTGAAGCTGCCATCCGGCAATTGTTCTTCAAGGTAAGGCACGGCAAGCGGCGGCTGGCCTTCGCGTTCCAGAACCATGCCCTTGCCGCTGACGTTGACGTTCCACGCAGGCTTGTTGCCATTGACGTGCAGCGTCAGGCGTTTGAAGTTCAGGTCTTCGCAGGACTGGCCCGGCCGTTCGACACGATAGACCTGATGCAGGTCCAGCTGGCCGTCACTGTTGGCGGCCTTGCTGGCAGCGAACGAGCCGCGAAGGTCCGCAAAGACACGCCCCTTGCTGTCGGCCAGACTCGCGGCTTCCTGCAGGATGCCCGTGTTGTTGCGGTCCTTGACCACGTAGCGACGCTGCTCGTTGCACGGCTTGAACATCAGCTGCCCGTTCTCGCCAGTCAGGTCGCCCTGCATGCGGATCATGCCCGCCGTCGAGACTTTCGGTGTGTCGGTCTTGATGCCAAGCATCTGACAGCCGGCGAACAACGGCAGAAGGGCGAATACAAGGACGGAACGAGCAGCGAACATTGGGCGGGTCTCCAGACAGGTGCCGCCACGTTACGCAGACTGCTGCCGCATCACAAGACCTGATGCGTCTGTCCGGTGCGCAGGCCTTTTACGTTTTTGGCATAGGCCATTGCCACATCAGCGGCGGGCACAGATTTGAAGCCTCTGAAGTAAGCGCCGTTCTCTTGTTAAACAACATGTAAGTCACTGAAGAAAAGCGATTTTTTGTAGGAGCGTGTTTGCTGCGCGACAGCGCTACGTCGAAGACGTGGTGGCGCCTCCCACAGTAGTCCGTGGTTGCAGCAAGACGTGGGTGCATGGGCATGATCGGCGTGCTTGATATCACGCTGATGTTCCCACGCTCTGCGCTCATCGTTATACACAAGTCATCTGGCGATCCAGTGAGACAGCGCACTGCCGTGCTTTTTTGCGCGATAGTGCGGACACCGCCGATTGCGACGTGGGTGAAGGCTGAGTCCTGGCGCTGATTCGGGGGGCAATCGGCATGGATGCCGATTGAGCTGCACTGGGCCATGGATGGCCCATTTGCAGCGACCTCCGAATCAGTGTCAGGACGAAGGAACCCCGGCGAAGCCGGGGCCGGAACCGGAGCGAAGGAGTTTGCTCACTTTGCTCCGTCAAAGTGAGTCGCCGAGGGGCGAAAAGGTGACCTGAGCCGGGCGCTCGGCTCACTGAGTCCACAGTCTGTGCCATTTGTGACGCGGAGCGTCACGGGAGGCATGCCCACGCGGAGCGATGGGCACGATCAGTGTCGAGATGGCGTATCTCGCTAGCCGCCCAGATAGGCATCCCGTACTTTCGGATCGACCAGCAGTTCTTCACCGGTGCCCTGCATCACCACGCGACCGTTTTCCAGCACATAGGCGCGGTCGGCGATTTTCAGGGCCTGGTTGGCGTTCTGCTCGACCAGAAACACGGTCACGCCATCACGTCGCAGTTGTTCGACGATCTCGAAGATCTGCTGAATGATGATCGGCGCCAGACCCAGCGATGGCTCGTCCAGCAACAGCAGCTTGGGCTTGCTCATCAGCGCACGGCCGATGGCGAGCATTTGCTGTTCGCCGCCGGACATGGTGCCGCCGCGCTGCGTGAAGCGTTCCTTGAGGCGCGGGAACAGGTGCAGGACCTTGTCCATCTGTTCCTGATAATCACCCTTCTCGGTGAAGAAACCGCCCATGGCCAGATTTTCTTCGACGGTGAGGCGGGCGAACACCCGGCGGCCTTCAGGCACCACCGCGATGCTCTTGCGCATGATCACCGACGATTCCTGGCCGACCAGTTCCTCGCCCATGTAACGGATGCTGCCGCTGTGCGCGCGCGGCGAGCCGCACAAGGTCATCAGCAGGGTGGATTTGCCAGCGCCGTTGGCGCCGATCAGGGTAACGATCTCGCCCTGACGGACTTCCACGTTGACGCTGTGCAGCGCCTGGATCTTGCCATAGAAGGTGGAAACGTTTTCGAACTGCAGCATTTACGCTTCCCCCAGGTAGGCTTTGATCACTTCAGGATTGTCACGAATCTGTTCCGGCGTACCGTCGGCCAGTGGCGTGCCCTGATTGATCACCACGATGTGGTCGGAAATGCTCATCACCAGCTTCATGTCGTGCTCGATCAGCAGCACTGTGGCGTTGTGCTCATTGCGCAACACGCCGATCAGCGCTTTCAGGTCTTCGGTTTCCCGCGGGTTCAGACCCGCTGCCGGTTCGTCCAGCATGAGAATGCGCGGTCGCGTCATCATGCAGCGGGCAATTTCCAGGCGGCGTTGCTGACCGTAGGCCAGTGTCCCGGCCGGGCGGTTGGCGAATTCCTTGAGGTTGACGGCTTCCAGCCAGTGCTCGGCGTAGTCCATGGCTTCGCGTTCGCTGCGGCGGAAGGCCGGTGTCTTGAACAGGCCGGACAGGAAGTTGGTGTTCAAGTGACGATGCTGGGCGACCAGCAGGTTCTCGACGGCGGTCATTTCCTTGAACAGACGCACGTTTTGAAAAGTCCGCACCACACCCTTGCGCGCGATCTGGTGACCGGCCAGGCCCTGGATCGGCTCGCCGTCCAGCAGGATGGTTCCGCCGCTGGGTTTGTAGAAACCGGTCAGGCAGTTGAAGACGGTGGTCTTGCCCGCGCCGTTGGGGCCGATCATCGACACGACCTGCTTTTCATGAACAGTCAGGGCGACACCATTGACCGCCAGCAGACCGCCGAAGCGCATGCTCAGGTTTGTGGCTTGCAGAAGAGGCTGTTTCATTTGGCCGCCTCCGCTTTCAACTTCATGACAGGTCGTTGCATCGGCAGGAAACCTTGAGGACGCCAGATCATCATCAGCACCATCAGGGCACCGAACATCAACATGCGGTAATCGCTGAACTCACGCATCAGTTCAGGCAGCAGAATCATCACGATGGCGGCGAGAATAACGCCCAGCTGGGAACCCATGCCGCCGAGCACTACGATGGCAAGAATGATTGCCGACTCGATGAAGGTGAAGGACTCCGGCGTCACCAGACCCTGACGGGCGGCGAAGAAACTGCCTGCGAAGCCGGCGAACGCGGCACCCAGGGTAAAGGCCGAGAGCTTGATCACGGTCGGATTCAGGCCCAGAGCACGGCAGGCGATTTCGTCTTCGCGCAAGGCTTCCCAGGCACGGCCGATCGGCATGCGCAGCAGGCGGTTGATGACGAACAGTGCCGCCAGCGCGAGCAGCAGGGCGATCAGGTACAGAAAGATCACCTTGCTGATCGGGTTGTAGTCCAGGCCGAAATACTGGTGGAACGTCTGCGCACCTTCGGCGGCACGGCGTTCGAAGCTCAGGCCGAACAGGGTCGGCTTCTCGATGTTGCTGATGCCGTTGGGGCCGCCGGTGATGTCTGTCAGGTTGCGCAGGAAGATCCGGATGATTTCACCGAACCCGAGCGTCACGATGGCCAGATAGTCGCCTCTCAGCCGCAGAACCGGGAAGCCCAGCAGGAAGCCGAACAGTGCCGCCAGCAGACCGGCCAGCGGCAGGCACTCCCAGAAGCTCAGGCCGAAGTAGTGCGACAGCAACGCATAACCGTAGGCGCCGACTGCGTAGAAGCCGACATAACCCAGGTCCAGCAGGCCGGCGAGGCCGACCACGATGTTCAGGCCCAGGCCCAGCATCACGTAGATCAGGATCAGCGTCGCGATATCCACGGCGCCGCGCGAACCGAAGAACGGCCAGACGAACGCCAGCACGATCAGGGCGGCAAGGCCCCAGCGCTGGGTGCTCGGTTGGGTCATGAAGTCGCTGGTTTTCTTCGAGATCAGCGGAGCGCGTTCACCGCGGCGCAGGCCGCTGATTTTCTCGGCGAACAGTACGCGCAGAAACAGCAGGACCGAGCAGATCGCGATGATGGTCAGCGTCATGGGGCTGGCGTTCTGCACTTGCAGGGTTACGCCGGAAAAGGCCAGCTTCAGACCGAATACCGGGTAGGCAACGGCCCACACCAGCGCAGCGCTGAACAGCGCCTGTTTGAAGGACTTGCTCATACTTTTTCAACCTCCGGACGACCCAGAATGCCGGTCGGGCGGAATAGCAGCACCAGGACCAGCAGGCCGAAGGCCACGACGTCCTTGTACTGATCACCAAATATGTCGGCACCGAAGGCTTCGGCGACGCCCAGCACCAGACCGCCGAGCACGGCGCCGGGAATCGAACCGATGCCGCCCAGAACTGCGGCCGTGAACGCCTTGAGGCCTACCAGGAAGCCTGCGCTCGGGTTGATCACGCCGTATTGCATGCTCAGCAACATGGCGGCAACGGCAGCCAGTGCGGCACCGACCACGAAGGTCAGGGCAATGATGGTATTGGTGTTGATCCCCAGCAGGTTGGCCATTTTCATGTCCTCGGCGCAGGCGCGGCAGGCGCGGCCCATTCGCGAGCGGGAAATGAACAGAGTGAGGCCGGTCATGGCCAGCAGCGTGACCACGAACACCACGATCTGCATGTAGGAAATCAACACTTCCTGCGCGCCGCCGGGGCCGAAGGACAGGCTGCCGGGCAGCAGGTTGGGAATGGCAAAGTTGCCGGAACCCTGGGAAAGCTGAACCGAGTTCTGCAGAAAGATCGACATGCCGATCGCAGAAATCAGTGGAATCAGACGGTTGCTGTTGCGCAGCGGACGGTAGGCGACCCGTTCGATGCTGTAGCCGTAGGCGCTGGTCACGATAATGGAGGCGGCGAAGCCTGCGATCATCAACAGCGGCAGGCTGTCGATACCCATCATTGCAAGACCGGCAAGCGCCATGAAAGCAACATAGGAACCGATCATGTACACCTCGCCGTGGGCGAAGTTGATCATTCCGATGATGCCGTAAACCATCGTGTAGCCGATGGCGATCAATGCATACGTGCTGCCAATGGTCAGACCATTGACCAGCTGTTGCATGTAGTGGAATAACTCGGGCATTTACCGCGCTCCTAAAAACCTGATCTGCATTTCTCCGGCCTGCGTCGGGTACGCATTCTGTCGATGCGTTGCCTGTGACGCCGCCAGCGAACCGCTGGTAACGGTTTTAAGATTTTCAGGTGGCCTCTACCGGATCTCGGCAGGCGGGCCATGATTCGTAAAACAAAGCCCACTGCGGTGGCAGTGGGCTTCGGTTGTCAACGCAAGCTGCTTATTTGGCGGCTTCGGTCTTCGGCTTGCCGAAGTGCCATTCGTAGACCACGAACTGGAAGTTCTTCAGGTCGCCCTTGGCGTCGTAGCTCAGTTCGCCCATTGGGGTCTTGAACGTACCGGCGTGGATGGCAGCAGCCACCTTGTCGGTGTCTTCGGACTTGGCGGCGGTGATGCCGTCGGCAATGACCTGAACAGCGGAGTAGGACGGGTACACGAACGGACCGCTCGGATCCTGTTTCTTGTCCTGGAATGCCTTGGTCAGTGCCTGGTTGGCAGGGTCCTGATCAAAGGATTTCGGCAGGGTGACCAGCAGGCCTTCGGAGGCTTCGCCAGCAATCTGCGAGATGGACTCGTTGCCCACGCCTTCAGGGCCCATGAATTTGGCGTTCAGGCCCTTTTCCTTGGACTGGCGCAGGATCTGGCCCAGCTCAGGGTGGTAGCCGCCGTAGTAGACGAAGTCGACGTTGGCTTGCTTGAGCTTGGCGATCAGCGAGGAGAAGTCCTTGTCACCGGCATTGATGCCTTCGAACAGGGCAACCTTGACGCCTTTGTCTTCCAGCGTCTTTTTCACCGCAGAGGCAATGCCTTCGCCGTATTGCTGTTTGTCATGGATGACAGCAACGATTTTTGGCTTGGCGACGTCGGCAATGTAGTTACCGGCTGCAGGACCCTGGGCGCTGTCCAGACCGATGGTGCGGAACACCAGTTTGTAGCCACGGCTGGTGATGTCGGGGCTGGTGGCTGCCGGGGTCACCATGATGATGCCTTCGTCTTCATAGACGTCGGAAGCGGGTTGAGCGGAGCTGGAGCACAGGTGACCGATCACGTATTTCACGCCATCGTTGACGACCTTGTTAGCCACTGCCACGGCCTGTTTCGGGTCGCAGGCATCATCGTATTCGACGGCTTCGAGTTTCTTGCCATCGACGCCGCCCTTGGCGTTGATCTGCTCGATGGCCATCTTGGCACCGTTGAACTGCATGGTGCCATACTCGGCGACCGGGCCAGTCTTGGGGCCGGCGATGCCGATCTTGATGGTGTCGGCTGCGAACGAATGGCTGGCAACCCCGGCCATAACCAGTGCGGCGAACAGCTTGGAAAGCTTCTTGGTACCCTTAGTCATGATGCTCCACTCTTGCGTTGTAGTTTTTATAATCCTGCTGGCCAAGGCTACAGGACCGGCTTCGACACCGATCTTCCCCCGCTCCGCCAACTGTACCGGAACAGTTTAGAGTGCCGGTGAATCGCTTGGAAAGCACGGGGCAATGGGGTGAACCGATGTATGTCGCTTAATCGAAAGAAAGTTACAGAATCTCACCGCCCCGCCGTCGTGAAGACCGAGCGGATCATGGTGGGTTTCGCGGTTTTCCTGCAATCAATCACTTGCTTCCGGGTTTTTCTACGAGAAAGGCGGCGGTATCATTGCGCCGATTTCCTTTCTGGTGAAAACCCATGACGCAAGAACCTAGCACCCTCTATGCCAAACTGCTCGGGGAGACCGCCTCAATTCGCTGGAAAGAATTGCAACCATTCTTTGCCAAGGGTGCCCTGTTGTGGGTCGAACCACCGTTGGATCTGATCGAAGTTGCCGAGGCAGTAGCTGAAAACGACGCTGCCAAAGTGTCTGCGTGGATGGACGCGACAAAGGTCGGCAAGGTGTCTGAATCAAAGGCAATCGAGCTTGTCGAGAGCGATCCTCCGCTCTGGGCCGTGGTAGTGGCACCTTGGGTGTTGATCCAAAACAGGGCGTCTGATTGATCTGTGCGCTATAGAGGTGCTTATCGCGGCACCTTTGTGGGTGCCACGGTAACTTCGCCATTTCCTGCGTAGCAAAAAGCTACACCGCACCGCCCGACATCGGGCACCCCATTGCAGTCTTTTCAGTCCGACCAGCGCGACCTTTGTGTGCGAGAAGGACTGCGGGTGGCCAGTGCATGTTCAGCGCCCGGCAGGTCGTCAAACAGATCCAGTGAACGCGGTATGTCCACATCGCGATCCTTGACGTCCAGCATGAGCGATGCGGGCCACAGACTGGCCGGCTCTCGCCCGTTCATTTCCTTGACCAGCGGCAGAATCCGCTCCAGCGGCTGGGGCTTGCTGAACAGGTAGCCCTGCACATAATCACTGCCGAACTGACTCAGGAATTCCAGCTGTGCGGGCGTTTCGACACCTTCAGTTACCACCTTGAGGTGCAGCGTGTGGGCCATGACGATGATCGCCTGGACAATCTCCATGTCCTGGGGCGACTTAGGAATGTCGATGATGAAGGACCGGTCGATTTTCAGTGTGTCCAGCGGTAGTCGCTTCAGGTAGGCAAGCGACGAATAGCCGGTGCCGAAGTCGTCGATGGACAGCGATACGCCGAGGCTGCGAATGTGCTTGAGCATCAGGATCGTATTGCTGATGTTGCCCATCAACGCGTTCTCGGTCACTTCCAGCTCCAGACGTCCGGGAGGCACATTGGCTTCGGTCAGCGCCTGCTCAACTTCCTCGGCCAACTCGTCGCGGCCCAGATTCAGCGCCGAACAGTTCACGGTGATGATCAGCTTTTCCAGACCGTCGAGGTGCAACTCGCCCAGATCGCGGCAGGCGCGGCGCAGTACCCAGTTGTCCAGCTCGGCAATCAGCCCGTTGGCCTCAGCGATGCTGATGAAGCGGTCCGGCACCAGCAGCCCGTGCTGCGGATGGTTCCAGCGCACCAGCGCCTCCAGCTTGGCGACATGCCCGGTGCGCAGATCGACAATCGGCTGGTAGTAGACCTCAAGGCCAGTCTCTTCGCGCAGGGCGTTGCGCAGCTCTTCTTCCAGATGCAGTTCCAGACTGGCTTTAGTCTTGAGCGCGGGACTGAAAAAATTCACCCGGTTACGTCCGTTGCCCTTGGACTGGTAAAGAGCGAGGTCGGCGTGTTTGAGCAATTCGTCGCAGGTTGAACCGTCCCGTGGAAACACGGCGATACCAATGCTGGTGGTCATGACCATGCGCCTTCCGGCCAGCGCGATGGTCTCTTTCATCTTGTGCATGACGCGGTGTGCCAGGTGTCGGGCTTCTTCGTAGTTGGGGATGCTCAGCAGAATGCAGAACTCGTCACCGCCAAACCTCGCCACCACGTCCTGTACGCGCGTTGCACTGCGGATACGCTCGGCGATCACCTTGAGCAACTCGTCACCTGCATCGTGACCCAGGCTGTCATTGATGCGTTTGAAATGGTCGATGTCCAGGAACATCACCGCCAGCATGCCTTGACCAATTGTGTGTTCGATCAGCTTTTCGGCAAATATCTGGTTGAATCCGCGACGGTTGATCAGGTTGGTCAACGGATCGTAATGCGCTACCTGCTGAAGTGATACCCGCGCCTGATCCAGTTGGCTGAGCAGCGCATTGACGCGCTGAAGGTCATGCTCCTTGCCTTGCAGTTTCTTGTCGGCCATCGCCGCACTGATGCTGCCCGCAATGATCAGCAGGGTGATGATCGCAACGGTCAGGCCCAGTTGCTGGCTGTTTGCAGTGCTGGGGACGTGCAGCTCTGCACCCTGCGGAATGACCAGTTGCAGGGCGCGCATGCCCATCAGGTGCATGGTCAGCAGGCCTGCACCCAGAAAAGCGCTCAATCCGTAACGAAACATTTGGTGAAACATGCCGCTGTACTGCCGCAAATGGCGGGGCAGGGTGAGCAGGGCCACGCTGGCAAGAATGGCCACGACTACGGACAGTGCAAAGGTTTTGGGCTCGTAATACTGCACGGCGTCGGACCGCATGGCCCCCATGCCCAGGTAGTGCATGACGCTGATACCAATGCCCATGACCACCGCGCTCGTCAGGCAACGCCTCAGGGTCAATGTCTGGATGGTCAACGCCTTGATGGCGAACAGCGCGGTCATCAGCACGATCAGCAGCGACGCCAGCGTGATGCCCAGATCGTAGGTGATGGTCAGCGGTGCCTGAAAAGCCAGCATGCTGATGAAGTGCATGGCCCATACACCGCCCGCCAGACACAGCGCGCCCAGCGCTTTCCAGATGCGTCGGTTTTTGAGCGCTTCGACCTGAATGACCCGGTCGGCGATGTCCAGTGTCGCGAAGCATGCGGCACAGGCGACTCCATAAGCCAGCGCAACCAGAAACAGATTATGACTGCAGTCGATCAACAATTGCCCGTCCGCCGGGACCCCGGCGAACACGTTCAAACCCAGCCACTCCATAGCAAGCCCTATATCTTCACTGCCAGGGCGCCAAGGCTAAAGGCCTGGCGATTCGGAGTGAGTATAGAAGCTGTCGTCAGTTTGCCAGTACGCAGGTCCAAGAAATCTGAAAGCGATCAATAACGAATAGTTATAAGAATTCTTCATCAAAGGTGCGGTTTACGAATGTTTACAGACAGGCCACCCTTGGCCTTCTAGATTGTTACCACTAATAAGAAGGGACGATCGCTCATGACCACGCTTCGGACGGAAACCCCCACTCAGGCCGCCAACGCATGGCGCGTCCTCTTCCTGTTGTTCCTCGCCAACCTGTTCAACTTCTTCGATCGCACCATTCCGGCCATTATCGTTGAGCCCATTCGTATGGAATGGCACCTGAGCGATTTTCAACTCGGGCTTCTGGGAACAGCGTTCACGCTGGTATATGCCATCGCCGGTCTGCCCCTGGGCCGCATGGCCGACAATGGGTCGCGCAAGAAGCTTATGGGCTGCGGCCTCGCCGTGTGGAGCGGCCTGACGGCGGTCAATGGAATGGTAGGCAGCTTCTGGACCTTTTTGTTGGTGCGCATGGGCGTCGGCATCGGCGAAGCCAGCTATGCGCCTGCGGCCAATTCGCTGATCGGTGATCTGTTTCCGGCCCATAAACGGTCCCGTGCGATGGGTATCTTCATGCTGGGCCTGCCGCTGGGCCTGCTGCTGGCGTTCTTCACCATCGGCGCCATGGTCAAGGCGTTTGACACCTGGCGCGCGCCGTTCTTCATCGCTGCGGTGCCTGGGCTGCTGCTGGCGGTGTTCATTTTTTTCATCAAGGAACCCAAGCGTGGCGCGGCTGAAAGCGTGCGCATGTCGGAAGTCAAAATCGAGAAGCCGATCCGCCGTGTGTTGTCGATCCCGACCTTTCGCTGGCTGGTACTTGGCGGCCTGACCTTCAACTTCGCTACCTACGCCTGCAACTCGTTCATGGTGCCGATGCTGCAACGCTATTTCCTGTTGCCCTTGCAGGAAGCGGCGGTTGCGACGGGCGTGATTGTGGGTGTGACCGGGCTGATCGGCCTGACGGCAGGCGGCTGGATCGCCGACAAACTGCATCAGCGCTCGCCCAACGGACGGCTGTTGTTCGCGGCGTTCAGTATGCTGGTGGCGACGATTGCCACGGGGTATGCCTTGCACGCCGGACGCATCGAAATCGGGGTGTTCGTCGCGGTGTTCAGCGTGGGCTGGTTGTTTGCCTACAACTTCTATACCTGCGTTTATACAGCGATTCAGGACGTGGTCGAACCGCGCCTCAGGGCGACGGCGATGGCGTTGTTCTTCGCCGGGCTGTACCTGTTGGGCGGTGGCGCGGGGCCGGTGGTGGTGGGTCTACTGTCCGACCATTTCGCAAAGGCGGCGATGGCGGTCGCGGGTGCAGACGTAATGAACGAAAGCTTCAAGGCCATCGGCCTGCACGATGCCATGTACCTGATTCCTGCAGCATTGCTCATGACGCTGGTGTTTCTGTATCTGGCATCACGCTGCTTCAGCAAAGACGCCGAGCGGATGAAGGCAAGGATGGTGGCCGAGGAGCCAGCAGAAGGTGTGTCGGACCCTGCAGTGGTGTGACGCGGAGCGTGAGGAACGATCATGAAACCCCGATCGTTCCTCACGCTCCGCGTGGGAATGCCTCTCGGGACGCTCTGCGTCCAGCGTCAGCAGTAACGCCGATCAGCCCGCCACCAGCACCCGAATCGCTTCCAGACGCAGTGCGGCTTTTTCCAGCATGGCCAGACCCTGTTCACGCTGGCTGCGCAAGGCGACCAGTTCGCTGTCGCGCACGGTCGGGTTGACTGCCTGCAAGGCTGTCAGACGCGCCAGTTCTTCTTCAGTGTCAGCGGCCAGGCGACGTTGCGCCTCAGCCACGCGCTCGGCGTGTTTCGGCGTGATCTTTTCCTCGCCCGCGTTGATCCGCGGGGTCAGCACATCGCGCTGGGCCTGGATGAACTTGTTGGCGCTGGCCCGTGGCACGCTTTCGAGCTGGTCGTTCAGGGTATTGAACGACACACGGCTCGACAGATCATTGCCGTTGGGATCGAGCAGGCAGCGCAGTGCGGCCGGTGGCAGGTAGCGGCCCAGTTGCAGCGAGCGCGGTGCAACCACTTCGCTGACGTAGATCAGCTCCAGCAGCACAGTGCCCGGCTTGAGCGCCTTGTTCTTGATCAGCGCCACGGCGGTGTTGCCCATCGAACCGGACAGCACCAGATCCATGCCGCCCTGCACCATCGGGTGCTCCCAGGTGATGAACTGCATGTCTTCGCGAGACAGCGCCTGGTTGCGGTCGTAGGTAATGGTCACGCCTTCGTCGTCGCCCAGCGGGAAGCTGGCGTCGAGCATCTTCTCGCTCGGCTTGAGGATCAGTGCGTTTTCCGAATGGTCTTCGCTGTCGATGCCGAACGCGTCGAACAGGGTTTCCATGTAAATCGGCAGGCTGAACTGATCATCCTGTTCCAGAATCGCTTCGACCAGCGCCTCGCCTTCACCCGCGCCGCCGGAGTTGAGCTCCAGCAAGCGGTCGCGGCCTGTGTGCAGTTCGCTCTCCAGACGCTCGCGCTCGGCACGGGCCTCATCGATCAGGGCCTGCCATTCGTCATCATCACCGCTTTCCAGCAACGGCAGCAGACGAGGGCCGAACTGATGCTGCAGCGCGTTACCGGTCGGGCAGGTATTGAGGAACGCGTTCAGCGCTTCGTGATACCACTGGAACAGTCGTGCCTGCGGGCTGGTTTCCAGGAACGGCACATGCAGTTCGATGGTGTGCTTCTGGCCGATACGGTCCAGACGGCCGATACGCTGCTCCAGCAGGTCCGGGTGCGACGGCAGATCGAACAGCACCAGATGGTGGGCGAACTGGAAGTTGCGGCCTTCACTGCCGATTTCCGAGCAGATCAGCACCTGTGCACCGAACTCTTCGTCGGCAAAATAGGCAGCAGCGCGGTCACGCTCAAGGATGTTCATGCCCTCGTGGAAGACCGTGGCCGGGATGCCGGAACGCACGCGCAGCGCGTCTTCCAGGTCCATGGCGGTTTCGGCGTGGGCGCAGATGACCAGCACCTTGACGCGCTTGAGCATCTTGAGTGTGTCGATCAGCCAGTCGACGCGAGGGTCGAAACGCCACCAGCGTTCTTCTTCGCTGACCTCGGAATGAGCCTGGAAGCTGACTTCCGGATACAGGTCGGCGTGCTCGCCCAGCGGCAGTTCCAGGTATTCGGCCGGGCAGGGCAGTGGGTATTCGTGAAGCTTGCGCTCCGGAAAACCTTGTACGGCGGCGCGGGTATTACGGAACAGCACGCGGCCTGTGCCATGACGGTCCAGCAATTCGCGAATCAGACGGGCCTTGGCTTCGTCGTCGCCTGCATTGACGGCCGTCAGCAAGGTCTCGCCTTCGGCACCCAGGAAGCCGTGAATGGTTTTCTGGGCTTCTGCTGACAGTACGCCCTTGTCGAGCAGTTCCTGCACTGCCTGGGCGACCGGGCGATAGTTTTCGCTCTCGGCGCGGAAGGCTTTCAAATCGTGGAAACGGTTCGGGTCGAGCAGACGCAGGCGCGCGAAGTGACTGTCCTGACCCAACTGTTCCGGGGTTGCCGTCAGCAGCAGTACGCCGGGGATGACCTCAGCCAGTTGCTCGATCAATGAGTATTCGCGGCTGGCCTTGTCTTCATGCCAGACCAGGTGGTGTGCTTCATCGACGACCATCAGGTCCCAGCCCGCTGCAAACAGCGCGTCCTGAGCCTTTTCATCGCAGACCAGCCACTCCAGCGCAACCAGCGCCAGTTGGGTGTCTTCGAACGGGTTGCCCGCATCGCTTTCCATGAAACGTTCGGCGTCGAACAGCGCGACCTGCAGGTTGAAACGGCGGCGCATTTCGACCAGCCATTGGTGCTGGAGGTTTTCAGGCACCAGAATCAGCACGCGATTGGCGCGACCGGACAGCAACTGGCGATGAATCACCAGACCGGCTTCGATGGTCTTGCCCAGGCCCACTTCGTCGGCCAGCAGAACGCGCGGCGCAATGCGGTCAGCCACTTCACGGGCGATGTGCAACTGGTGGGCGATCGGTTGAGCACGCACACCGCCCAGACCCCAGAGCGAGGACTGCAGTTGGCGGCTGGTGTGTTCAAGCGTGTTGTAGCGCAGCGAGAACCAGGACAACTGGTCGATCTGGCCGGCGAACAGACGGTCGGTCGCCAGACGGAACTGGATGAAGTTCGACAGCTGGGTTTCCGGCAGCGTGACCATTTCGTTGCGGGCATTCAGGCCGTGATACACCAGTAGCCCGTCGACATCGTCCACTTCGCGGACGGTCATCTTCCAGTTTTCGAAGTGAGTGATCACATCGCCCGGAGAGAAACGCACGCGGGTCAGCGGTGCATTACGCAGTGAGTACTGGCGCGTTTCGCCAGTGGCCGGATAGAGCACGGTCAATAAGCGGCCATCCTGTGCCAGAACGGTGCCCAAACCCAGCTCGGCTTCGCTGTCGCTAATCCAGCGTTGCCCCGGTTGATACTGCTGCGCCATGCTGCCTGTCTCCCGACGTGAAAAAGCCGACTATGTTAACGGAACGCGCCCTGAAGGCCAAAGGTGGCGTTGAAAAACCTGCGGATTCGCTGCGAACCGGCGAATTTTTCCTTTCATGGCACTTATTTCATTAAACCCAGTCAAAAAAGCCTTATAAATTATTGCAGTCTATTACAGGGCTGTTCAAGTTGCGTAGCGGACGGCCGAAAGCCCGGTAAGAGGAGAAAAACCATGCTGCAACCCATGCTCCCGTTAAGTGTTGTGCCGGTGACCTCCCAGATGGACCCGGCCAAGCGTGTCCCCGACATTCCGCCGGTGGCGCCTGTGCAGCCGAGCTCCAGCGAGACGTCGATCGACTTGCGTCACGAAGACTCCGAGCGCAGCGCCCTGCTGTTGCGTGAAGAGCAGCAGCGTCAGCAACAGGGTCGTCACAGCGAGGAAGAAAGCGGTGAATACCAGGGTCTGGTCATTCCCGGAGACTCGTTAAACGCTGACAACACCGTCCCGGTCGTGCCGTTGATCGATGACGAGCCGCGCCAGGGGTTGTGGGTCGATATCCAGATTTGAGGTCGAGCGTCCCGCAAGAGGGCGCGGCCTGCGCACGCTGCCGATTGATTCACACCTGACTTCACGTTTCCGACTGGTCATCCCCGATGCTATTGAGCATTATTGGCGCTGATTCCATGTGTCCGGGAACTGCACCACCATGAGCGACGATGACAAATTGATCGATCTTGGCGCCGAGCGCGCCAGACGCGTTCATGATCTGAACGACAAGCGCCTGAACGAAGTACGCAACGCGTTCGAGCAGGCGATGCCGTTGAGCGGCAAGAAAAAGCCAAAGAAAAAACCCAAGAAACGTTGACCCTTCCTCGTTGCGGATCTGACCGAATCAATTACCCGCAGCTGCGAGGTTCAGGACGACGTTGATCTGCGTCAACTCCCTCCCGCGCCTGTGTGGTTAATCTGGTCTCGTCCAGAACGCCCAGGCACCGTTGAACCTCTGCTACAGCGTTCTCTCGCGACGACAACTTTTAACGTGCTGAACAGATACGGGTTTTTTGAATCTGCAGGCGCTGCACGATGAGCACGCAAGGCACTTGAGGCGACTTCGGTCGCCTTTTTTTTGCGGCTGGCGGGCAGGCCCGCACATCAAGCGTCGGTGCCGAGCCGTTGAACAGGATCAACTCACGGATTGGCACCCGCATTGGCCAGGTCATAAGCCTTCGCTGCTTCTGCCGTTTTTACATCCCGCTGGTAGGGTGGGGTCCAGACGGTGACGGCTGATTTCTGTTTGAAACTGACGTTACTGCCGATGTCTTTGAAGTGCGCATCGCCATAATCATCAAGCACGCCTTGAGTGCTCGGTTTGTTGCCCACGTCTACGCCTTTGTCGAAGTTGTTTGCCTGGGAGAGGATGGTGGCGTCGCCCGTTGCGGTGAACCCGAGGTGGAAGTTGCTGATGTTGTTGTTGAACACATCGAAGTAACCATGACGCATCAAGCCGGGGGCGCGAACGTCCAGGTTATCGAAAGAGTTGTTGGCGATGGTCATGCGCGGATAGCCCTTGTATTCGGCCTTGGCCGCTGCCGAGTCATCTGGCTGGCCGAGAATCACGCCATATTCGTTGTTCTGGAATTTGGAGTTGGTCAGACTGACGTTATCAGCCGTTCCGCCGACGTAAAGCAGTTTGTCCAGCCCTTTGGGATTCTGGTCCTTGGTGCCGGTAAAGGTGTTGTGGTCTATCCAGTAGCGTTGCCCGCTCGAGATAAACATCTGCATGTCGCCGTTTTCACGATAGCGACTGTCGTGGGTGAAATTCAGGTTCTGGAAAATGTCGTTGCTGGCGGTTTTGTCGCTCGCCAGATAGATATTGTGCAGCGCGTTGCCCTTGTCTGTGCCCAGCAAGGTTTTATTGGCACCAAATTTCACCGTCACCTTGCTGTCGGCAGACAGATCGGCACCCAGCTTGACAGTGCGGGCCGTGTCGTCAGCCATGCTCTTCTGCAGTTCTTCCACGGTATTGACCGTGACGACCTCGCCCCCATTGCCGCCGGTGGTTTTGGCTGCCTTGGCGAAGCCCACCATCCCAGACATGTCCGCGCCGGTGCCCTGGCCCACAGGTGTGCGGGTGGCCGGTTTCGTCGGTTTTTCCGCTTCCGGGTTCGTCCGGTTGGTGGTTTCGGGCTTGGTTTCGGGTTTGGTTTTGAGTGAAACCGGGTTATTGATGACCGGGGTTTTGGCATCCTGCGCAGGGTTCAAGGCCTTATGGCTCGTCGTGCCCGTGGGTTCGACCGTTGTGGGCGGTGTCGTTGTCTTCGGCGAGACGGCAGGTGTCTGTGTAGACGGATCGTTGCGTACCACAAAAGGCTTTTGCGCAGGAGCGGTCCCGGTGCCGGGTGATGTCGAGGGCGATTCGGGCGAGGACATCAGCGAAGTGGAGGAAGGCTGAGTACGGTGAGTGGGCGTTTCACTTTGCGGCTGAGGGGCGGAGTCTGGTTGCTCTCGTTGATTGCCACGCAGCAGGGTCAACAGTTCGTTGATGAAGCTGCGGATCGCTTCCACCAGCTTGTTCAGCGTCAACTCGCCATCGGCGCCCTGCGGACGGGAAGAGTACGTACTGGCCTCGTGCGCGTGTGCTCCGGCTCGCAGATTGCCTGGCGCAGACGTCTGCTGCAGTGAACCAAAGTCGATCAGATTACTGTTGTGCGCGGGCTTCAATCCGGCGGGTTGAACCGCTGTTTCGGATTGCGGACTGAGGACCTGTACAGACGATCCGGAAACGGGCGTGTAGTTTCTGTTGATGATGTTCATGCGTGCGGTCCCCGCCTGCGGGAGTAGGCCATTCGTGATTCCAGAGAATGCTGGTTGCCACTGAGTGGGCCTTGCACGAAAAGCGGTTCCACTCAGATGCAAGTCGCCAGTACGGGAGGCATGAACGGACCTCGCCCCAATATCCTGAGGCCTGACCGGTATACGCCCCGGCAACACCGTCGCCGCCGGGTAAAGTGAAGCAGGGTAGTGCGTCGCGACGCACACCCAAGCGGCGTCAGCCGAAGGTGATTTCAGGCAACACGGTCAAATCGACCGTCTGCTGTTTGCGTGGAGCGAGGATTTCCGCTTCGCCGTCCACCACCAGTTCATCATTCTGGTTGAAGACGCGGGTCGCGATGCGCACGCGGAATTTCGGCAGTTTTTCGAGAATTTCCAGACGCACAGTCAGGGTGTCGCCCAGCTTTACCGGCTTCTGAAAGGTCATCTGCTGGCCGATGTAAATCGTGCCGGGGCCTGGCAGCTCACACGCCACTGCCGCGCTGATCAGTGCACCGCTGAACATGCCGTGAGCGATGCGCTCCTTGAACATGGTTTTGGAAGCGTATTCGGCGTCCAGGTGGACCGGGTTGTGATCGCCGGACATGGCCGCGAACAACTGGATGTCACGTTCCTGGACTGTCTTGCTGTAGCTGGCTTTCTGACCGACTTCAAGGGCTTCGTAAGGCGTGTTGGTGACTTGAGTCATGTGTCTGTCCTGGACAAAATATGAAAAAGATAAAAGGTGCGTGATCACTCCGCGCGACGCGGTCCTGGTTGATCGAGGGCGTATTTCAGCCAGTCGAGCAGGTCCTGGGTCACTTCATCGCGATTGATGTCATTGAGCAGTTCGTGCCGCGCCTGCGGGTAAACATTGAGTTGTAACACTTGATGACCCGCTCCTGCCAATGCATCGGCAAGATCCTTCAGACGCTTGCCGGCACTCACCGGATCACATTCGCCGCCAATAATCAGCAAAGGAAGGTTCGAATCGATCTGCGCCATGTTCGACGGCTCACTGATTTTCTGCAGCCCGCCCAGCATATCCGCCCACAATTGGTTGGTGCAGCGAAAGCCACAGAGCGGGTCCTGTATGTACTTTTCCACCTCGTCCGGGTCGCGGCTGAGCCAGTCGAAACAGGTCCGGGACGGCTTGAATGCCTTGTTGAACGAGCCGAACGACAGCCACTCGATCAACGCGCTGCGCCCCTTGCGGCCCTGGCGCAGGCGTTCGAATCGGGCGACCAGCCTTGCATTTCGGTAGAACGATGCCGGACGAAAGTTCGAGCCGCTGAGAATGGCCCCGTGCAAGCTGGCGCCGTGGTGCATCAGATAAGTCTGAGCGATGTAGCTGCCCATGCTGTGGCCCAGCAGAAACAGGGCCGCTCCCGCGTGTCGCTGGCCGATCGACTGGCTGAGGGTCGCCAGATCGTCCACGACCTTGCTCCAGCCATCTTCGTTGGCGAAATGCCCGAGCCGACCCTGCAGGGCGGTTCTGCCATGGCCCCGCTGATCATGCGCATACAGGGCGATACCCGCTGCATTCAGCGCTGCGCCGAGTCTCCCGTAGCGGCCGCTGTGTTCGGCCATGCCGTGGGCAAGCATTACGACGGCAAGGGGCGTCGTGTCCGGCAGCCATGCATTGACGTAAAGTCGGCAGTGGTCGCTGGCGTCAAGCCAGAATGTCTCGTGCTTCATGGCGATGTCCCGATCTGGAGCGGCTGCCCGGAGGATGTGTGTTTCAGTTTATAACTCGAAGGTGATTGCATCCTGAATAGCAGAAAGATTCACAGTGTTGATGACGCCAACTGGCATATTTGCCTTCCGGTCGTTAGCTGCTAACGTCGGGCCAGTCCCGATTCTGAGTAACGGGCCAGCCATGAGCAGGGAAGAGGATAAAAATAATGCAACCTGAATTCTGGAATGACAAACGCCCTGCCGGGGTGATCTCTGAGCTGGATCTGCATACCTATCAGTCGGTCCTCGAAGTTTTCGAAAGCGCCTGCAAAAAATTTGCAGACAAACCTGCTTTCAGCAACATGGGGGTCACGCTGACCTACGCAGACCTGGACCGTCATTCGGCAGCGTTTGCCAGTTATCTGCAACACCATTCGGATCTGGTGCCCGGCGACCGCATTGCCGTGCAGATGCCCAACCTGTTGCAGTACCCCATCGCAGTGTTCGGTGCGATGCGGGCCGGTCTGATCGTGGTCAATACCAATCCGCTGTACACCGCACGCGAGATGCGCCATCAGTTCAAGGATTCCGGTGCCAAGGCGCTGGTCTACCTGAACCTGTTCGGCAAGCTGGTGCAGGAAGTGCTGCCTGATACCGAGCTTCGTTACCTGATTGAAGTGAAGATGGGCGACATGCAGTCAGCCGCCAAGGGGTGGTTGATCAATACTATCGTCGCCAGGGTCAAGAAAATGGTTCCGGCCTATGACCTGCCCCAGGCCGCAGGCTTCAAGGACGTGCTGCGCATGGGCCGTGGTGGTTCTGTCAAACCTGTTGCGGTGGGGCTGGATGACGTGGCGGTGCTGCAATACACCGGCGGTACTACCGGAATGGCCAAGGGCGCGATGCTGACCCACGGCAATCTGGTCGCCAATATGCAGCAGGTTTACGCCTGCATGCGCCAGCACTGTCCCGAGCGTGGCGTGATGTTCGGCGAGGCCCGGGAAGTGATGATCGCGCCGCTGCCGCTTTATCACATCTACGCATTTACGGCGCACTGCATGTGCATGGTCATTAGTGGCAATCACAACATTTTGATCACCAATCCGAGGGATATCGGCGGATTCATCAAGGAGCTTGGCAAGTGGAAGTTCACTGCCATGGTCGGGCTCAATACCCTGTTCGTGGCGCTGATGAATCATCCTGATTTCAGGAAGCTGGATTTCTCCACACTGAAGAGCACCAACTCTGGCGGCACCGCGCTGGTCAAGGCGACCGCCGAGCGTTGGGCCGAGATGACAGGGTGCACAATCGTCGAGGGTTACGGGCTGACCGAAACGTCCCCGGTGGCCAGTGCCAACCCTTACGGCACGCTGGCGCGGCTCGGCACAGTGGGCATTCCGGTGCCGGGCACCGGCATGAAGGTGATTGATGACGAAGGCGCGGAGTTGCCGTTCGGCGAGCGCGGCGAGCTGTGCATCAAAGGCCCGCAGGTCATGAAAGGCTACTGGAATCTGCCTGAGGCCACCGCCGAAACGCTGGACGCAGAGGGATGGTTCAAAACGGGTGATATCGCCGTGATCGGTGCCGACGGTTTCGTCAGCATCGTGGACCGCAAGAAAGACCTGATCATCGTGTCCGGTTTCAACGTCTACCCCAATGAAATCGAAGACGTGGTCATGTCGCACCCGAAAGTCGCCAGCTGCGCCTGCATCGGAGTGCCGGACGAGCGTTCAGGCGAAGCGGTGAAGCTGTTTGTGGTCCCGCGCGAGCCGGGTCTTACGGTCGAAGAACTCAAAAGCTTCTGCAAGCAGAACTTCACGGGCTACAAGGTTCCGAAACAGATCGTGCTGCGTGAATCGCTGCCGATGACCCCGGTCGGCAAGATTCTGCGCCGGGAGCTTCGCGATATTGCCTGAGTAGAGTAATTGTCTCTTTTTGCGTCGCTGGCCCCGCTTGTACTGAAGTGCAAGCGGGGCCTGTTTTTTTGGCTAAGCTCACTACGCCTGGTCTGAGCGCTCTGGCTCAATGCTTTCAGAGATTTCGGTAATTCTCGCAATTAAGTCAGGGTCGTGACTGGCGAGCCATGGCTGGTCACTTTTATGACCGTAGAGGCCCGGTTTGCCTCTAGTCGGCTTTTGGCAAAGCTGCTACTCTCGGCGCGCTTTTTGACCTGTCATGAAGCGAATGAGCGTCTACTGCACAATTCCAAAACACAAAAAAATCATCGCCCAAAGCGATGTGAAGAATTCGCGATCGCTATGGAGCCGGCTGAATGATTGAAAACTTCTGGAAGGATAAATACCCGTCTGGCATCTCCCCTGATGTCGATCCTGATGAGTATCCCAACGTCCAGGCGGTCCTGAAGCAGTCCTGCCAGCGTTTCGCCGATAAACCCGCGTTCAGCAATCTGGGCAAGACACTTACCTACGGCGAGTTGTATGAATTGTCAGGCGCATTCGCCGCCTGGATTCAGCAGCACACCGACCTTGTGCCGGGTGACCGCATCGCGGTTCAGTTGCCCAATGTGTTGCAGTACCCGGTTGCTGTCTTCGGCGCCATCCGCGCCGGCCTGATCGTGGTCAACACCAACCCGCTGTACACCGCGCGGGAAATGGAACACCAGTTCAACGACTCGGGCGCCAAGGCGCTGGTCTGTCTGGCGAACATGGCGCATCTGGCCGAGAAGGTCGTCCCCAAGACCCAGGTCAAGCATGTCATCGTGACTGAAGTGGCCGACCTGCTGCCACCGCTCAAGCGCCTGCTGGTCAACAGCGTCATCAAGTACGTCAAGAAAATGGTTCCGGCCTACCACCTGCCTGATGCGGTCAGATTCAATGACGTGCTGAAAAAAGGTCACGGCCGGCCGGTTGCCGAGGTGTCGCCCGATAGAGCCGACGTTGCCGTATTGCAGTACACCGGTGGTACTACCGGCGTGGCCAAGGGCGCGATGCTCACCCATCGCAACCTGATCGCCAACATGCTGCAGTGCAGGGCGCTGATGGCTTCCAACCTCAATGAAGGCAGCGAAATCCTCATCACGCCGTTGCCGCTTTACCACATCTATGCCTTCACCTTTCACTGCATGGCGATGATGCTGATCGGCAACCACAACGTGCTCATCAGCAACCCGCGTGACCTGCCTGCCATGGTCAAGGAGCTGTCGAAGTGGAAGTTCAGCGGCTTTGTCGGTCTCAACACCCTGTTCGTTGCACTGTGCAACAACGAAGCGTTTCGCAACCTTGATTTTTCGGCACTGAAAGTCACCCTGTCCGGCGGCATGGCCCTGCAACTGGCTGCCGCCGAGCGCTGGAAACAGGTCACCAACTGCCCGATCTGCGAAGGCTACGGCATGACCGAAACCAGTCCGGTGGCGACGGTGAACCCTATCCAGAAGATCCAGATGGGCACCATCGGCATCCCGGTGCCCTCGACGCTGTGCAGGGTCATCGACGACGCTGGCAATGAGCTGGCGTTCGGTGAAACCGGCGAGCTGTGTGTCAAGGGACCTCAGGTCATGAAAGGCTACTGGCAGCGTCAGGAAGCCACGGATGAAATGATCGACGCCGATGGCTGGCTCAAGACTGGCGACATCGCGATCATTCAGCCCGACGGCTACCTGCGTATTGTTGATCGCAAGAAAGACATGATTCTGATCTCCGGTTTCAACGTTTACCCCAACGAACTGGAAGACGTGCTGGTCACGCTTCCCGGCGTCCTGCAGTGCGCCGCCATCGGCATCCCGGACGAGAAATCGGGCGAGGCCATCAAGGTGTTCGTCGTTGCTAAACCAGGTGTGACGCTCACCAAGGATCAGGTCATGGAGCACATGCGCGCCAACCTGACCGGCTACAAGGTCCCGCGTAGCGTGGAGTTCCGCGATTCACTGCCAACCACCAACGTTGGCAAGATCCTGCGCCGTGAACTGCGTGATGAAGAGCTGAAGAAGCTGGGCATCAAGAAGTAACCGCAAGCCTGCGTGACAGACAACGCCGTGTCCCCTGACACGGCGTTGTTGTATCAGCTCAGCCCAATCCACCCTCGACAGTCGTCCTGCTTCCCGCAATCTGCGACAATCGCACCCCTGTATCCTTCAAGAAAAGACTCTGCGCACCTGATGACCGACGAATCGCCTTCCATCGACCAACTCCTGAAAAACCTCGATCAAGCGATGATCGGCGACCGCCATCGTCTGCGTCGGCAGTTGCATGAACTGCGCAAGAAGCCTGACGAGGCGAAGCTGGCGCAATGGGTGGCGCGGGTTCAGGCGTCCTGTGCGCAGGTCACGTCTCGGCGCGAGAGCGTGCCGACGGTTCGCTATGACGACAACCTGCCCATCGCCGCCAAGCGCGACGAAATCAAGGACGCGCTGCTCAAGCATCAGGTGCTGATCATCGCGGGCGAGACCGGTTCGGGTAAAACCACCCAGTTGCCGAAAATCTGCCTGGAAATCGGTCGTGGTCAGCATGGCCTGATCGGTCACACACAGCCGCGTCGAATTGCAGCGCGCAGTGTCGCCAGCCGGGTTGCCGACGAATTGGGCACACCGCTGGGTGCGCTGGTCGGCTATCAGGTGCGTTTCGAAGACCAGAGCGACAGCAACACCCTGATCAAACTGATGACCGACGGCATCCTGCTGGCCGAAACCCAGCACGACCGTTTCCTTGAGCGCTACGACACGATCATCGTCGACGAAGCCCACGAACGCAGCCTGAACATCGACTTCCTGCTCGGTTACCTGAAAACCCTGCTGCCGCGTCGTCCCGATCTGAAAGTCATCATCACCTCGGCGACCATCGACCTGCAGCGCTTTTCCGAGCACTTCAACGACGCGCCGATCATCGAAGTGTCGGGCCGGACCTTTCCGGTCGACACCTGGTACCGCCCGCTGACCAGCGAGCATGACGAGGAGGGCAACAGCGTCGAGGATGACCTGACCGTCGATCAGGCGATTCTGGCCACACTCGAGGAGCTGGCGGACTTTGAGCGCAGCGAGCGCAAGAGTCCGGGCGATGTACTGGTGTTCCTGCCCGGCGAACGGGAGATTCGTGACGCGGCTGAAATGCTGCGCAAGGCCCAACTCAGGCACACCGAAATCCTGCCGTTGTACGCACGTCTGTCACCTGCCGAACAACAGCGCATCTTCCAGTCTCATTCGGGACGTCGTGTCGTGCTGGCCACTAACGTTGCCGAGACCTCGCTGACCGTGCCGGGCATCCGCTACGTGATCGACACCGGTACTGCGCGCATCAGTCGCTACAGCTACCGCGCCAAGGTTCAGCGGCTGCCGATCGAAGCAGTGTCCCAGGCCAGCGCCAATCAGCGTAAAGGCCGTTGCGGTCGTGTCGAGCCGGGCCTGTGTGTGCGCCTGTACAGCGAAGAGGATTTCAACGCCCGACCTGAATTCACCGACCCCGAGATCCTGCGCACCAACCTGGCGGCGGTGATCCTGCAGATGCTGCACCTGCGTCTGGGCGAGATCACTGACTTTCCGTTCATCGAGCCGCCGGACGGCAAGGCCATCAGTGACGGCTTCAACCTGTTGCAGGAACTGTCGGCGGTCAATCGCGAGAACCAATTGACCCCGTTGGGTCGTCAATTGGCACGCTTGCCGGTGGACCCGCGCATGGGACGCATGCTGCTGGAAGCCGCCAAACAAGGCAGTCTGCAGGAAGTATTGATCGTGGCCAGTGCCATGTCGGTGCAGGACGTACGCGAGCGTCCGCCCGAGCGACAGCAGGCGGCCGATCAGGCGCATGCGCAGTGGAAGGACGCCGACTCGGACTTCGCCGGGCTGGTCAATCTGTGGCGCGGTTTCGAAGAGCAGCGCCAGGCACTGACTGCCAGCCCGTTGCGCAACTGGTGCCGCCGCAATTTCCTCAATTACCTGCGGCTGCGCGAGTGGCGCGACTCCCATCGGCAACTGAGCCTGATCTGTCGTGACCTGCAATTGACGGTCAACAAGGAACCTGCGGATTACCCGAAATTTCACAAGGCGATTCTGTCCGGCCTGCTGAGCCAGATTGGCCAGAAAGCCGACGAAGGCGACTACCTCGGTGCGCGGCAGCGGCGGTTCTGGATACATCCGTCCTCCGGGCTGGGCAAGAAGCGTCCGCAATGGCTGATGACCGCCGAACTGGTGGAAACCACAAAGCTATATGCACGCATGGTCGCCAAGATCGATGCCGACTGGATCGAGCCACTGGCAGGGCACTTGATCAAGAAAAACCACTTCGAGCCGCATTGGGAGAAGAAGCGCGGACAGGTCGTGGCCTTCGAACAGATCACGCTGTTCGGCCTGATCGTGGTCGGTCGCCGCCCCGTGCATTTCGGTCCTGTCGATCCTGTGGTGTCGCGTGAGCTGTTCATCCGCGAAGGTCTGGTGCGCGGTGATATTCAGTCCCGCGCCAAATGCCTGAGCGCCAACACCCGTCTGCTGGAACAGCTGGACGAGCTGGAAGCCAAGGCCCGGCGCCGCGACATTCTGGCTGACGAAGACACGCTGTATGCATTCTACGAAGCGCGTGTCCCGGCCGAGATTCATCAGACGGCCACGTTCGACAGCTGGTACAAGACCGAGAGTCAGAAGAACCCGCAGTTGCTGATCATGCGCGAAGAAGACGTGCTGGCCCGCGAGGCCAGCGAAGTCACCGCTGCGCAGTACCCGGATACCCTGCGACTGGGCGAACTGAGCCTGTCGCTGACCTACCACTTCGAGCCCAATCATCCCCGTGACGGTGTGACCCTGCGTGTGCCAGCGCCGTTGCTGCTGTCGCTGCCCGCCGAACGTCTGGAATGGCTGGTGCCGGGGCTGCTGGAAACCAAGTGCATCGCGTTGGTCCGCAGTCTGCCCAAGGCGGTGCGCAAGAACTTTGTACCGGTGCCGGACTTCATCAAGGCGGCGCTGCAACGCATCACGTTTGGCGAGGGCTCGCTGACCGAAGCGCTGGGCCGCGAACTGCTGCGCATGACCGGGGCGCGAGTGACCGACGAGGCGTGGGCGGAAGCGACCCAGCAACTCGAAAGCCACCTGAAGATGAATCTGGAAATCGTCGATGGTGACGGCAAGTTCCTGGGCGAAGGTCGCGACCTTGATGCGCTGACGGCACGTTTCGCCGAAGCGAGCCAGGCCGCGCTCGCCGTCCCGCAGACCGCGAAAAGCCAGCAGCCTGTCGAGGCCAAGGTCTTCGCACCGGTGGCGCAAAAGACTCAGCAGAACATTGCCGGTCTGTCGATGACGGTGTATCCGGCGCTGGTGGAAGAGGGCGGCACGGTCAAGGAAGGTCGCTTCTCGACCCAGGCCGAGGCCGAGTATCAGCATCGCCGTGCGCTGCAGCGCCTGTTGCTGCAACAACTGGCCGAGCCTGCGAAGTTTCTGCGCAGCAAGCTGCCGGGGCAGACCGAGCTGGCGCTGTTGTACCGCGAGCTGGGGCGCATTGATGCACTGATCGAAGACATCCTGCTGGCCAGCCTCGACAGCTGTGTGCTGGACGGCGAAGCCGAATTGCCGCGCGACGGGGCCGGGCTGCTGTCACTGGCTGAACGCAAACGCGCCGACTGGACCGAGCATGCCGAGCGTCTGGCGAAGCTGACGCTGGAAATCCTCAAGCTGTGGCATGGTTTGCAGAAGCGTTTCAAAGGCAAGATCGACCTGGCTCAGGCAGTCGCGCTCAACGACATCAAGGCGCAACTGGGCAAGCTGGTGTATCCGGGCTTCGTGCGCGAAACACCCGCGCAGTGGCTCAAGGAAATGCCGCGCTACCTGAAAGCCATCGAGATGCGCCTGGAAAAACTGCCGGGTCAGGTGCAGAAGGACCGGGTCTGGAGCATCGAGCTGGCAGGCCTGTGGGCCCAATATCAGGCGCGAGCCGACAAACACCGCCAGGAAGGCAAGCGCGATCCTGAACTTGCGGTCTATCGTTGGTGGATGGAGGAATATCGTGTGTCGCTGTTCGCCCAGCAGTTGGGTACGAAAATGCCGGTTTCTGACAAGCGGCTGAGCAAGCAGTGGGCGATGGTCGAAGGCTGATCCAAAGCCCGGCACCCCGTCGAAAAACTGCCTGAGCGGACTTCACAGGCGGCTAAGCGAGAAGGATCTCAGGGCCGATGTTCATTGGCCCGATAGCGCCAAAAACCGGGCGCTGTGGCACACTCCGCGTCTGTCTTCACAATGCCATGGACGCGGCTTGAGCCTTGCGCGTTTTTAGTCATGCGCATGTTTTATCTATGCATTGGTACGCTGGTCCCAGAAAAGTCTGGATTGCCGCCTACCGTGCCCTGGCAGGCCAACCCCTGCGACCTTCAATAAGAGAGGAACGACCGTGCACAACGTCGTCATCAGCGGCACAGGCCTGTACACCCCGGCCAACAGCATTTCCAACGAAGAGCTGGTGCAGTCCTTCAATGCCTATGTCAACCAGTTCAACAGCGAGAACGCTGCAGCCATCGAGCGTGGCGAGCTGGAAGCACTGAGCGAATCCAGCGCTGCGTTCATCGAAAAAGCCTCGGGCATCAAGAGCCGCTTCGTGATGGACAAGCAGGGCATCCTCGATCCCCAGCGCATGAAACCGAACCTGCCTGAGCGTTCCAACGATCAGTGGTCGATTCTGTGCGAAATGGGCGTCGCAGCGGCACAACAGGCGCTGGAACGAGCCGGCAAGACCACCGCTGACATCGACGGCGTTATCGTTGCCTGTTCCAACCTGCAGCGCGCCTACCCGGCGATCTCCATCGAGATCCAGGAAGCGCTGGGTATCGCAGGTTATGGTTTCGATATGAACGTGGCCTGCTCGTCGGCCACCTTCGGCATTCAGGCGGCGTGCAACAGCGTGCAATTGGGTCAGGCTCGCGCCATTCTGGTCATCAGCCCGGAAATCTGCACCGCCCACCTGAACTTCCGTGATCGCGACAGCCACTTCATCTTCGGTGACGGCGCAACCGCAGTCGTGGTGGAGCGTGCCGATCTGGCGACCTCGCCGTACCAGTTCGATATCGTCAGCACCCGCCTGCTGACCAAGTTCTCCAACAACATCCGCAACAACTTCGGCTTCCTCAACCGCACGTCAGATGAAGGTCAGGGTACGCCGGACAAGCTGTTCGTGCAGGAAGGCCGCAAGGTGTTCCGTGAAGTCTGTCCGATGGTGGCAGAACTGGTCGGCGCGCATCTGGACGACAACGGCCTGAACATCAGTGACGTACAGCGCTTCTGGCTGCATCAGGCCAACCTGAGCATGAACCACCTGATCGTCAAGAAACTGCTGGGCCGCGACGCCACGGTCGAAGAAGCGCCCGTGATCCTCGACACCTACGCCAACACCAGTTCGGCCGGTTCGGTCATCGCGTTCCACACCTACCAGGACGACCTGCCGAAAGGGGCGCTGGGCGTGTTGAGTTCGTTCGGTGCGGGTTATTCGATTGGCAGCGTGATCCTGCGCAAACGCTGATTACATCGGAGGTCGGCATCCAGATGCGCGGGGTGCCGACCTGTCGGTTGAAAGGCCTGATGTAGAGCGGTCTTCGATTCGCGGTCGTTTACATTCCCCCTCAATGAGTGATACTCGTCGCACGTTTACCTCCGAGGGAACCTGCATGCCGGTTCACGTCGTCGACAACCTGAGTACCGTCGCGCCTGCCCAATGGGATGCGCTTGTACCGGGCAATCAGCCGTTTCTGCGCCACGCCTTTCTGACTTCGCTGGAGGACAGCGGCAGCCTCGGGCCGCGCTCCGGGTGGCGTCCCGAACATGTGCTGCATTACGAAAACGAACAACTGGTGGCTGCGCTTCCGGCCTATCGAAAATGGCATTCCTACGGCGAATACGTGTTCGACCACGCGTGGGCCGACGCCTGCCGCCGCGCCGGCATCGCGTACTACCCCAAGCTGCTGGTGGCGGTGCCGTTCAGTCCGGTGGGTGGCTCGCGAATCTTGTCTGCGACTCCGCAGGGCGCGTCGGAGCTGGTGAGCGAGCTGCCGGCGTATTTGCAGAGCGAAGGCCTGTCGAGCGCGCACATCAACTTCACCGATCCCGCCGCCGACGCGGTGCTTGAAACCCAGGCGGGCTGGCTGTCGCGCATCGGCTGCCAGTTTCATTGGCACAACCGTGGCTATCGGGATTTTCAGGATTTTCTGGACGCGCTGAGTTCGCGCAAGCGCAAGCAGATGCGCAAGGAGCGTGAGCAGGTGGCGGGGCAGGGCATCGCCTTCGAATGGCTGGAAGGTTCGCAGATGACCGAGATTCTGTGGGACTTCGTCTACGCCTGCTATTCCAATACCTATGAGATACGTGGGCAGGCGCCGTACCTGACGCGCGAATTCTTCAGCCTGCTGGCCGAACGCATGCCCGAGTCGATCCGCGTGGTGCTGGCGCTGCAGGGCTCACGTCCGGTGGCCATGGCCTTCAGCCTGATCGGCGGCGACAGCTTTTATGGGCGTTATTGGGGCTGTCTGGCCGAGTTCGACCGCCTGCACTTCGAGACCTGTTTCTATCAAGGGATGGACTACGCGATTGCCAACGGACTGCAACGCTTCGACGCAGGTGCCCAAGGCGAGCACAAACTGATCCGCGGCTTCGAACCGCAGATCACCCGGTCATGGCACTACCTGATGCACCCCGGCCTGAAAGACGCCGTCAGCGATTTCCTCGAGCAGGAGCGGGTGGGCGTGATGGCGTATGCCGAGGAAGCGCGGGCCGCGTTGCCTTATCGGCAGGTTTGAGTCGATACCTTATCTGATCGCGCCCATGCTCCGCGCTTAGCGTTATACACAAGTCCTCTTGGAGGAATACGCTGATAATCGTTCCCACATTCCGTGGTCGCATCAAGACTCGGGTATAACGCTGAGCACAGGCATGGGCATGATCGGCGTGCCTGAGATCACTCTGATCGTTCCTCACGCTCCGCGTGGGAATGCCTCCCAGGACGCTCCGCGTCCGCTCTTGAATGTGGCGCAGATGCGCACCCAAGCTCCAGCGTTATCCACGTCATGCGCTCGGCTCACTGAGTCTTCAGTCTGTGCCATTTGTGACGCGGAGCGTCACAGGATGCATGCCCACGCGGAGCGATGGGCACGATCAGTGTTGAGGCGGACTTGTGTATAACGATGAGTGATTCGCGGGGCATGCATCCCGTGCACATTCAGCACAGAATCAATCCACCCCCACAAATCCACCTGTCTGGTGCTGCCACAGGCGTGCATACAGGCCGCCATGGGCCAGCAGTTCGGCGTGGGTGCCGGTCTCTGCGATCTGGCCTTTTTCCAGCACTACCAGCCGATCCATGCGTGCGATGGTCGAGAGGCGATGGGCGATGGCGATGACGGTCTTGCCTTCCATCAGGGTTTCCAGGCTTTCCTGAATCGCCGCTTCGACTTCCGAATCCAGCGCCGAGGTGGCTTCGTCCATGATCAGAATCGGCGCGTCCTTGAGCAGCACGCGAGTGATCGCGATGCGCTGGCGCTGCCCACCTGAAAGCTTGACCCCACGCTCGCCCACATGAGCGTCAAAACCGGTGCGGCCTTCGGAGTCCGACAGCAGTGGGATGAATTCGTCGGCCCGCGCCTTGCGGATGGCTTCCCACAATTGCTCATCCGTTGCGCCCGGATTGCCATACAGCAGGTTGTCACGGATCGAGCGGTGCAACAGCGACGTGTCCTGAGTGATCATGCCGATCTGTGCACGCAGGCTTTCCTGAGTGACATCGGCCACGTCCTGCCCGTCGATCAGGATTCTGCCGCCCTGCACGTCGTACATGCGCAGCAACAGGTTCACCAGCGTTGACTTGCCCGCGCCGGAAGGCCCGATCAGGCCAATCTTCTCACCCGGTCTGATGTCCAGATTCAGGTTGTGAATGATCCCGTTGCCATTGCCGTAGTGGAAGTCGACGCCATCGAATTTCACGCCGCCATTGGCAATCTTCAGTGGCTGCGCGGTTGGCTTGTCGTTGATCGAGACCGGTTGCGAGATGCTTTCCAGGCCATCCTGCACAGTGCCGATGTTCTCGAAGATGCCGTTGACCACCCACATGATCCAGCCGGACATGTTGACGATCCGAATTACCAGGCCGGTGGCCAGTGCGATGGCGCCTACCGAGATCATCGACTGGGTCCACAGCCACAGCGCAAGGCCTGTAGTGGTGACGATCAGGATGCCGTTCATCGTGGTGATGGTGGTGTCCATCGAGGTCACGACACGACCGGCCAACTGACTTTTCACCGTGTGATCGCGCATGGCCTCGCGAGCGTACTGCTGCTCGAAATTGGTGTGGGCGAACAGCTTGAGCGTGGTGATGTTGGTGTAGCCGTCGACGATCCGCCCCATGAGCTTGGAGCGTGCGTCCGACGAGTCCACCGAGCGCTGTTTGACCCTGGGCACGAAGTACATCAGCGCCAGAATGAACGCGAGAATCCAGCTGCCCAGCGGGATCATCAGTCGCCAGTCGGCTTCGGCGAACAGCACCATCGCACTGATCGCGTAGATCAACACATGCCAGAGCGCATCCACCGATTGCACCGCCGAGTCACGCAGCGAGTTGCCGGTCTGCATGATGCGCTGGGCGATACGCCCGGCGAAATCGTTCTGGAAGAAGTTTACGCTCTGCTTGAGCACGTAGCTGTGGTTCTGCCAGCGAATCAGGTTGGTCATGCCGGGGCTGATGGTCTGGTGCACCAGCAGGTCGTGCAGGCCGACGAAGATCGGGCGCAGCAGCAGCGTCACCACCACCATCCAGATCAGTTCCGGGCCGTGAAGACTGAAGAAGTCCCTGGGCTCGGTGGTCTGGGCCAGGTCGATGATGCGGCTGAGGTAACTGAACAGCGCCACTTCGATCAACGCGCCGATCAGACCCACCACCAGCAGGGCCGTGAACGTCGGCCAGACCTGACGCAGGTAGTAGATGTAAAACGCGAAAACGGTATTGGGCGGGGCAGGGGTGGGGGCGTCTTTGAAGATATCGATCAGCTTTTCAAAACGACGATAAAGCATTGGCTATCACACCCACTTGGCGTGGGTTCTCCCTTGATAAATAGAAGCGCTCCCGTCCGGACCGCGTGCAGCCCAAGGCTTCACGCGGTGCAGATTCCTGTCAGTCGACGCGCTTGGCGGACTTGATCAGGATCGGGTCGTTTGGCACGTTCTGCATGCCTTTCTGGTTGCCGGTCTGGACGTTGACGATCTGATCGACCACGTCCATGCCTTTGACAACTTTGCCGAACACCGCGTAGCCGTAGTCACGCACGCCGTTGTCGAGCATGGCATTGTCATTGGTGTTGATGAAGAACTGGCTGGTGGCCGAGTTCACATCCGAGGTCCGTGCCATGGCAATGGTGCCACGCACGTTATGCAGCCCGTTCTGTGCTTCGTTCTTGATCGGGTCCTTGGTCGGTTTCTGGACCATCTGCGCGGTGAAGCCGCCGCCCTGAACCATGAAGCCTGGAATCACCCGGTGGAAGATGGTGTTGCTGTAGAAGCCGCTGTCGACGTAGCCCAGGAAGTTCTGGGTGCTGATCGGTGCCTTGGCGTCTGCAAGTTCAATCTCGATGTCGCCGAAACTGGTGTTGAGCACAACGTGAGTCGGCTTGTCCGGCGCTGCCATCAGGTTGGCGGCGAACAGTACGGAGCAGGCGGCAAGAGCGATTTTTTTCAACATAGAGCAACAGGTCCTTCATTCAATGGAGATATCGACTGTGGCTGGCAAGGTAACCACGTTTGGCTTTTTTTGCCCAGCGTGATCGACCCGGAGTGACCGAAAGCATCGCCCGCGTGATATGACCTGCGTGAGGTTTCTCAGACCTTGCTGGCACCGATGAATTCCAGCAGCGTTCGATTGAACTGCTCGGGCTGGTCCAGCGGAGTGGCGTGGCGCGAATCCTTGATGACCGCCAGCCGGGCATTCGCAATGCGTTTGACGTAGGCTTCCTTGAGCGACACCGGAGTGTAGTCGTGATCGGCGGCAATGATCAGGGTAGGGCAAATGATGCGCTCCAGCTTGTGCTCCACGCCCCAGCCGACGATGGCATCGAAGCTGGCCAGATAGGCGCGTTTGTCGTTACGGCCCCAGCGTTCGGCCATCTTGCGTCGCAGTTCTGCCTGTTCCGTTTTGGGGAACAGCAGCTTGCCAAGCGCCTTGCCCATCGCCTCCATGCTGACCAGACGCGACAGCGTCCAGCGCCGCGCCCATTGCCAGACATCCCCGGGGCTTCTGATCTTGACCTGCGGCGCGCTGTTGACGATACACAGGCTCTTGAGCAGATGCGGATGATCGACCGCCAGCTGAAAACCGATCATCCCGCCCATCGACAGGCCGACCACATGCACCGGCCCCAGCCGCAGGTGTTCGATCAACGCTTCAACGTCGTCGCTCATGCCCTGGATGCTGTAGCGTTCCTGAGGCTTGTCCGAGCGACCATGGCCGCGCATGTCCATGACAATGACGCGGTACTGCGCGGCCAGTGTCGGGATCTGGTACTCCCAGTCCTGACAACTCGAACCCAGGCCGTGCAACAGCAGGACCGGGTCGCCCTGACCGTACTCTTCGTAGTGCAGTGAACAGTCGTCATGCTCGAAGAACGCCATGTGCCTACTCCGTGTCAGGCTTGCAAGGGTGCCGCAAATGCCGCGGTCAGCGGCGCCGTGTCGAACGTGCGAATCAGGTCGATCAGAATCTGTGTCGCCGGGCCCAGCGGTTTGTCTTTGCTGGAGTAAAGATAGAACGACGGGTTGCGACTGCCACCCCGATCCAGCGGTAATACCTTGAGCACGCCGTCCTTGAGCTCACGTTCGATCAGGTGGCGTGGCAGCCAGGCAAAGCCCAGTCCGCTGCTGACAAAGGTTGCCGCCGTGGCGAGGCTGCTGACCGTCCAGCGCTGTTCCGCGCCCAGCCAGCCGACATCGCGGGGTTGCTGGCGACCTGAGTCACGGATCACCACCTGCAGCTGGCTTTCCAGATCCTGAAACGTCAGCTCGCGGTTGGCTTGATGCAAGGCGTGTTCGGGATGGGCAACGGCGACGAATTCGACGGTGCTCATTTCTGCGCCCAGATAGCCGGGAATGCTCAGACCACTGATGGCCAGGTCTGCCACGCCTTCGAGCAGCACTTCCTCGACCCCTGACAGCACCTCTTCACGCAAACGAACCCGGCAGCCTCGGCTCTGTGGGATGAACGCGGTCAGCGCGCGTACCAGGCGAGCCGAAGGGTAGGCGGCATCGATCACCAGCCGCACCTCGGCCTCCCATCCCTGTTCCATGTGATGCGCCAGGTCTTCCAATTGACTGGCCTGTTTGACCAACTGGCGTGAGCGCCGCAACAACACGCCGCCCGCTTCGGTCAGCACGGCCTTGCGGCCATCGATACGCAACAGAGGAACGCCCAGTTGATCCTGCATGCGGGCCACGGTGTAGCTGACTGACGATTGCGAGCGATGCAGGGCTTCGGCGGCCTGGGCAAAACCGCCGTGATCGACCACTGCCTGCAGGGTGCGCCATTGGTCGAGCGTCACGCGGGGCGCTTTCATGCTGTAATTCCTCTTCTCTTTGTTATCCGTTGTTCTACTCTGACAACCCCGTTCCGGAGACTGCCCAATGAAACGAGTGTGTTGTGTGTTGCTGGCCCTGCTGCCACTGACGGCCTTTGCCTATCCCATTGAAGTGGAGAAGCAGTACGAGGGCGTGAAGATCGATTACGTTACCCACGACGTCGACCAGGACATCGGTTCCATCTCGGTGAGCAACTTCGGCGATGTAGACGCCAAGTGCGCAGTCGTATTCGTCAACGGTCCCGAGGCACCCCGTACGCGACGCGTTCAGGTTGGCGCAGGCAAGCGCGTGGAGGTGACGGCCAAATTCACGCGCAGCATTATCAAGCTGCGCATCAAGCTCGATTGCCAGCCCGCGTGAGCAAGGTGAGAGTAGAGCGCCGCCGTACATAAAACAAATTTATAGATGGGTTGAAGCAGTTTTTTGCGCTTTTTCATCGATAAGGTCACCTTTAACCTCGGCTCCATCGAATACACACATCGTTCAATGGAGCTCCACCCATGTCCCGCCTACTTGTCATCGAAAGCAGCGCCCGCCAGCAGGATTCGGTTTCGCGTCAATTGACGCAGCAGTTCCTCAGTCAGTGGCAGTCCGCACACCCGAATGATCAAGTGACTGTCCGCGACCTGGCCGTCAATCCTGTGCCGCACCTGGATGCCACGCTGCTGGGCGGCTGGATGAAGCCCGCCGATCAGCGCAGCGAGACCGAGCAGGCCGCTCTGGAACGCTCCAATGCCCTGACCGATGAACTGATTGCCGCCGACGTGCTGGTGCTGGGTGCGCCGATGTACAACTTCGCCATCCCCAGTACCCTCAAGGCCTGGTTCGACCACGTCCTGCGCGCCGGTGTGACTTTCAAATACACCGAAACCGGCCCGCAAGGCCTGTTGACCGGCAAGCGCGCTTTCGTGCTGACCGCTCGCGGCGGCATCTACACCGGCAGCGCCCTGGATCACCAGGAACCCTACGTACGCCAGGTGCTGGCGTTCGTGGGTATTCATGACGTCACCTTCATTCATGCCGAAGGCCTGAACATGGGCGGTGATTTTGTTGAGAAGGGGATGAACCAGGCGCTTGCGAAACTGGCTCAGGTGGCGTGATCAGTCATCAGGCTTAGAAAAGCGGGATCAGACGTGCTGCCCGCCATTGACGTGAATCTCCGCCCCGTTCACGTAGGACGCGCCACTGGTGCAGAGGAAGTAGATCAGGGACGCGACTTCCTCGGGTTTGCCCAGTCGGTGCATGGGCACCAGGCGTTCGACGATTTCGGCCGTGCCCGGCGACAGAATGGACGTGTCGATCTCACCCGGCGCTATCGCGTTGACCCGCACCCCATGCGGCCCGAAGTCATACGCCATCTCTCGCGTCAGGGCCGAGAGCGCGGCTTTGGAGGTTGAATACGCCACGCCCGCAAAGGGATGCACTTTGGAACCCGCGATTGAGGTGACGTTGATGATGCTGCCCTTGGCGGCCTTGAGTTCGTCGAACAGACCGCGTGCCAGTAGCGCCGTGGAGAACAGGTTGACGTTGAAGACCTTGATCCAGGTGCTGTAATCGGACTCCAGCACACCCATGCGCGCGCCCTCGGGGCCTTTGGGAGAAACGCCCGCATTATTGACCAGTGCATCCAGGCGACCACCCAGCTTTTCCTTGATAGCCGCCATGTTCGCAACGACGCTGTCGATGTCCTCCAGGTCGAGGTGGATATGATTGAGCAGGCCTTCCGCCCACGGGCATTCGGCGACCCAGTTCTGTCGGGAGGCCGTAAACACTTGCCATCCCGCTGCGTTGAAATGCTTGACCGTGGCATGGCCGATACCGCGGCTGGCGCCAGTCAGTAACAGCGTCTTTTTCTCGCTCATGAACGCATTCCGCCATTTGAAGGGTGATGCATCGTCTTTTTAGGCATGCCCGTCTGTCAAGGCTGCTGTTGAACTGTCACATTCCTCATCTCACCTCAGAAAGGAGCCAGTCATGTTCGAGAAGGGGCATTGGTACAACGAGCCAGCACAGTGGCAGGTACGCGATGAAAGACTGAGCGTAACCACTGATCCTGCCACCGACTTCTGGCGGGAAACCCACTACGGCTTTTGTCGCGACAGCGGCCACCTTCTCGGCGTACCCGTCACCGGTGCGTTCACCGCTCAGGTTCATGTGCAGGGCAACTTCAAGACGTTATACGACCAGGCCGGGCTGATGGTCCGCATCGACGAGCGCAACTGGATGAAAACCGGCGTTGAAGTCAGCGACGGCGCGCTCATGCTGGGCAGCGTACTGACCCGTGGCCAATCGGACTGGGCCACCGGGCTATTCGAAGGATCCGCATCCGGGCTATGGCTACGGGTGACCGTTGCCGAAGGCGTGATGCGGATTCAGCACTCAGTGGATGGCATGCGCTGGCCATTGCTGCGACTGGCACCGTTTCCAGTGGGCGAGTGCTTGGTAGGCCCAATGTGCTGCAGCCCGGAGCGGGGCGGGCTGGAGGTGGTGTTTTCCGGGTTTGAAGTGGGGCCTGCGCTGGGGAAGGGGTTGCATGATTTAGCGTGAGAGAGCGGCCCGAGGCACTTGATCGAACGCCTTGATCTCCTCAAGCTTAGGCTTGTGAATCATCTGCCTCGCTCAGATGCTTCGCAGGCACGGCGTCGACCAGCCAGACACCGTTGTCCGCCTGAAAGAACCGAGCACCGGCCGCTTGCATGCCTTGCACGTCAATCTCGAGCAGGACGGGTTTGCCGTAGCGCTTGCCGACGTCCATAGCGGTTTCAGGACTTTCAGTCAGATGAACATGGTGCCGGCTGCCCGGGATCAGGCCCTGGGTTTTGATAGAAGGCATAAAGCGTTCGGCCGTGCCGTGGTAAAGCCGATCGGGCGGGGTTTTCTCGACATGCTGCACGTCCACCTGCTCGGAGCTGTGCCCCTGTGCTGCGCGGATGCGCTGACCATCTTCTGACAGCGTGAAGCGTTTCTTTTCGTTGGTTTCGACGACTTCACAAAGCATTTCGCGATCAAAGTCGTGGCCGTGGTGCCTGGCGTTGCCGATCAAGGTATCGACGTCGGTCCAGCCATCACGATCCAGCGTGAGGTCCATGGATTCCGGCGCATGGCGCAACACATAGCTGAGCAGCTTGCTGATACCGTCGCGTTGCTTCTTGTTCAAGAAAATATCCTTTTAATGGCTGCAGTCACACGCCTCGAAAGGTATGACTCGCTACCGTCAATCTACAGCGACCGATACCACTGCGCATAAGGTGTGTTGTCCACTTTATGCCGGTTGTAGTCCGGCGCGCCATCCTTCCACCAGACCGGCCCGCGTTCCCCCAGGGCCACTTTGGCTGCGTCTACATCTGCTCTGGCCTGCTTGAGCTGGGTAGAGTCCTGAGTGGCCTTCGCTGATTTCACCGCCCGACGCGCATCCATCAGTTCGTTCACCAGGCGCTGACGTTCCTCTTCGGTAAGTGAGGGATTCGAGCAGCGCCACAGTTGTCCTTTGACCACGAAGTAGCGCCCGTCAGGGGTGGTCGGGTTCATGCGCCAAGTCCGTTCATTGAGCAGGTTGTCGGCTGACACGGATTTGCGTCAGCCCCAACAGCTCGGCCTTGGCCAGAACATCGTCGGGTGTTGCGTCGGCATTGGGCATCATCAGGCTGTTTTCAGCGTCGCCGAAGTGCAGCTCAAGCAGGTGGAGCGCTGCTTCGTGGGCCTGGAGTTCGGGCTGGTCGAGTTCCAGCGAATGGCTGCGGGATTCGTCGTTGACGCGGTAGTCAAGCAGGTAAACGGGCATGTGAGAGCCTCGAATCATGGCGGGCGGTTACACATGCTGACTGGTGAGAGGGTTGACGGTTCAGTGGCGTTTCTTCAGGCGCGCGGTGCCAAAATAAAGTCTCGGTGTGGGAATTTTCGCTTATTTGTGCGGTCTGTTTCACGACGGTTACACCTGATATCACTTGGCCTCCATCCAGCAGCATACATACCGTCAGCTTGTCCCACCCGTTCAGGTGTATCTCACACCTGCAGTGCTTTTAATGGAATATCTATGCTTGCCTCTAAAAGGACATGGCTGAGTTTGTGCGCGCTAATGCTGGCCACGGGGGCGTTGACACCCGTCCAGGCGGCAACGCCCGGCGAGCAGGATCTCATCAGAGATCGTCAGGATCGCCTGCTCGAAGAACAGCGTCGGCGTCTCGAACAGCTCAAGGAGCTGCCCGGCAAGCAGACCACCCCGACGGCGCCCGTTACGCCGACCGATACCCGGTGTTTCAACATCAATCGCATCGAGCTCAAAGGCGCTGATTCGCTGTCGGATTCCGAGCGAGCGGCGCTGGTCAAGCCTTATGAAGGCAAGTGCCTGGGCGTGGCGCAGCTCAATGACGTACTCAAGGCCATCACCGACCATTACATTGAGAAGGGTCTGGTAACGACTCGCGCGTACCTGCCGCAACAGGACCTGTCCAAAGGTGACCTGCAGGTCCTGGTCATCGAAGGCAAGCTGGAGAAACTGCGCAGCGACGCCGACAGCGGGCTGTCGGATCGTGAACTGGCGATGACCTTTCCCGGTCGCGAAGGCGACCTGGTCAACCTGCGCGAAATCGAACAGATGGTGGACCAGCTCAACCGGCTGCCGTCCAATCAGGCCGTGATGGAACTGACCCCCGGCCAGGCCGTTGGCGGCAGTGACGTCGTGGTCAAGAACACCCCGCAAAAACCCTGGCGCGCCAACCTGTCGCGCAACAACGACGGTCAGCGCAGCACCGGCGAACAGCAGTGGAACGTGGGCCTGGACTGGGACAACCCGCTGGGCCTTGCCGACCAGTTGAGCGTGCGCGGTGGTCATGACGCAGTCAGCGATCACCAGCAGGGCTCGCACAACGGCATGCTGTCTTACAGCCTGCCGTGGGGCTGGTGGACCTTCAGCTATCTGTACAGTGAAAGCGAATACCGCTCGCGGGCTGAAGCCGATGGCTTCAAGTTCAAGCAGGACGGTGACAGCCAGAACCACCAGTTTCGCGCCGAGCGCGTGATCCATCGCGATTCGGTCAGCAAGACCTCGCTCAATGCCGGTCTGGCCTACCTGCGCACCAACAACTACGTCGAAGACACCAAACTGGCCTTGAGCAGCAACCGTATCACCGAGGCTCAGTTCGGCATCAACCATGGTCGACGGGTCGGCTCGGCGTTCGTCAACATCGACCTGGGTATGCAACAGGGCATCGGTTTGCTCGATGCGCAGGGCAGCCACGATCCGGGTCCGGGTGAAGCAGATGCACGTTATCGCAAATACACCGGCACCATCAGCTACCTGCACCCGTTTCAACTGTGGGGCGAGAATCTGACGTTTACCAGCCTGGCCACCGGCCAACGCAGTGAAGACGTGCTGTTCAGCCCGCAGCGATTGAGCTTGGGCGGATCGTCTTCGGTACGCGGTTACAAGGATGAATTTCTGTCCGGCGACAGCGGCGGCTACTGGCGCAACGAAATACGCTGGGCTCGACCGGTCACCTTCGACTGGCTGCGTCCGGTGTTCGCCGAATACGGTGCCGCCGCTGGTTACGACCAGGGTGTGATCCGCAATAACCGCTACAACGGCGAAGAGCATGGTCGTCTGTCCAGCAACTCGCTTGAGCTGTTCACCCGCGGCCAGCACGTCGCCGCATCGGTGACCTTTGCCCATTCTCTGGAACGTCCTGACGTGATCGAGCGCGAAGCGCCGATCTATTTCCGCATGGACTTTTTCCTTTAATAACGTTTTACGAGGTCGCCCACATGGACGTTCATCAACTGGCTTTGCTGGCCCGTCAGCCCTCTGCGGCGATAGCCGAGCGCGCTCGCTTCATGGGCATGCCCAAGCGTCTGCTGGCACTGCTGCTTGCCAACGTCATGTTCTGGCAACCGATCTGGGCGCAGGCGGACGGCATTGCCGTCAGCGGCACCACCAACACTGCCGTAGGCCAGGCAGGCAACGGCGTGCCGGTGATCAACATCGCTGCTCCCAACGGGGCCGGGCTTTCGCACAACCAGTTTCAGCAGTACAACGTCGACAGCAAGGGCGTCATCCTCAACAACGCGACCAACGCGATTCAGTCCACCCAGTTGGGCGGCAACATTCTTGGCAACAGCCAATTGGGCGGACGTGCCGCTGGCACCATCCTCAACGAGGTAACCGGTGCCAACGCCAGCCAGCTCAACGGGTACACCGAAG
Source organism: Pseudomonas sp. AC016 (assembly GCF_979253365.1). NCBI lineage: Bacteria > Pseudomonadati > Pseudomonadota > Gammaproteobacteria > Pseudomonadales > Pseudomonadaceae > Pseudomonas > Pseudomonas sp. AC016. The sequence goes on along the minus strand of NZ_CEEDCC010000001.1, from coordinate 1,711,485 downwards.
TGGCCGGGCAGGCAGCGCGCGTCATCATCGCCAACCCTTATGGCGTGACCTGCAACGGTTGCGGCTTCATCAACACGCCGCGCGTCACGCTCAGTACCGGCAAGCCGGTGCTGGATGCCAATGGCAAACTGGACCACTTTGCCGTGGACGGCGGCAGCATCACCATCGATGGCAAGGGCCTGGATGCAAGCGCAGTCGATCAGTTCGACCTGATCACCCGTTCGGCAAAGATCAACGCCGACATCTATGCCAGACAGCTGAACATCGTCACCGGTGCCAACGACGTCAACGCCGACAACCTGACGACCACCGCGCGTGCGGCCAACGCTGCCGACAAGCCGCAACTGGCCATCGATTCCTCGGCACTGGGCGGCATGTACGCCAACGCGATCAAGCTGGTCGGCACCGAGCAGGGCGTCGGCGTACGAACCGCTGGCAACATGGCAGCCAGTGCCGGTGATATTCAGATCGATGCCAACGGCCATCTGAACATGGCCCAGGCGTCGGCGCAGGGTGCGCTCAACGTCAACGCCCCGAGTGTCGAGATGACCGGCAGGGCCTATGCGGCCAGCGTCAACGTGCGCACGCCCGGTGAGCTGGTCAACCAGCAAAGTCTGGCGGCGCGCGACCGTGTCGAGATCAACGCCGGCAAGATCACCAACGCCGGCACCATCGCGTCCGGTATCGAAGCCGACAACACACGCAACACGACGGGTGATGTGAGCATTACGGCCCCGGTGGTCACCAACACCGGTAACATTGAAGCCAGCCGTGCACTGACCGTCAACGCAGCTCAGACCCTGACCAACCAGAATGTGGTGCAGGGCGGCCAGGTCACCCTGAACAGCGGCAGAATCACCAACCAGGGGCTGGCAGCGCGGATTGTCGGCGAACAGTCGCTGTTCGTTTCCACGCCCGCCATCGTCAACCTGGCAGGCGTCATTCGTTTCGCTACGGGGCAGGCGGCCAACCTGCAACTCGACAGCCTCGACAACCGCGACGGCTTGATTCAGGCCGCAGGCGGCAGCCTGGCAATCAATGCGGGCTCGCTGGATAACAGCAACGGCCAGATCGACGCCAACAGCCTCAATGTCAGCGCAGAGACCCTGACCAACCGCACAGGTCTGCTGTCCGCACGCGCAGGCGATGCTCAGGTAACCGGACGCCGCACACTGGACAACACCGGCGGCACCGTTCAGGCCCAGAACCGGCTGACGGTCGCTGGCGGCGATGTGGTCAACCAGGGCGGTCGCCTGCTGGCGGTCACCGGCAATCTCGACCTCAACGCCACAGGCGTCGATAACCGCAGTGGCAGTGTGCTGGGTGCGGGCGTGAACATCACGGCGCCCAACGCATTGATCGACAACCGCGGTGGCAGGATCGTCGGCGACCGCATCGACCTGACGGCATCGGGCCTGGACAACCGCAATCAGGGATTGCTGGCCGCAGGCGCGCAAGGCATGGCCTTGAACTTTGGTCTGTCCGCAAACCAGGCGCAACTGCTCAACAGCAGTGGCCAGATTCAAAGCGATGGCGGCCTGCTGCTCAGCGGTGCCTGGCTGGACAACAGCGCTGGCACCTTGCTCGGCCGCAGCGTGCAGATCGATGCGCCGCGCCTGATCAATGACAACAAAGGCGCGGTGGTTAGCAATGGCGGCGACGTCACGCTGAAAGTCAGCAACGTCCTGAGTAACCTGACCGGCATCATCGATGCGGGCAGCAGTCTGGTGACCATCACGGGAACGGCCGACCTCAACAACCAGGGCGGCAGCATCCGGGGCAATCAGTTGGCCCTGCAGGCGACCACACTGCGCAACGGCCAGAAAGGCCAGTTGGTCGCCGGCTCCGGCGGCCTGACGTTCACGGGCAGTTCGCTGGACAACAACGGCGGCACGGTGCTGACCTCCGGCGGCCTGACGCGCCTGCAAGTGGGCGCAGGCAGCATCAGCAACATCGGCGGCACTGTGCAGGGCGATGCCGTGGACATCACGGCAGGTTCGCTGAACAACAGCAGCGACGGCACCCAGGCGGGCATGATCGCCAGCCTCAAGGACGGCCTGACCCTCACCGTCGACTCGCTGAGCAGTAACGCGGGCAAGCTGTTTGCCAAGACCGCGCTGCTGTTCAAAGGCACCACGCTGTCCAACACCAGCGGTGGCCAGCTCAGCGGCGACACCGTCGACATCACCGCCGACAACCTGATCAACCGTGGCGGCCTGATCGAGTCCAACACCTCACTTGCCCTGAAAGGCACGGCGCTGGATAACAGCGGCGCCGGACAGATTCGGGCGTTGAACACCCCGCCTGTCAGCGTTGCAGGTGCATCGCCTGCGCTTGCCAGTGCAACTGCAGGTGCACCTGCGGCCAATATCAGCACCCTCGACTTCACCGGTAGCGTCAATAACAGCGCGGGTCGCATCGAAGTCGGCAACACCCGTTTCGTCCTCAAAGCCGACGCTTTGGACAACCGTTCCGGTACCATCGAACACGCCAACACCGGCCTCATGACCCTGGATTTCAATCGGGTGACGGGGGCGGGCGGCAGCATCTCGGCGCTGGGCAGCGGTGACTGGAATTTCGGCACCGTCAACGGGCTGGGCAACGTGCAGCTCAACAACGCGCTGACCTACACCAGCGATTCACTGGCGCTGTTGGCCGGTGACCGACTGGCCAGCGGTTCAGGCCTGACCTTGAACCTGCGCAGCCTCAACAACGGCGGCCAATTGCTCAGTGATGGCGACCTGACCGTCAACCTGACCGGCGACATGATCAACAGCGGACGCTTGTCGGCCCAAAACCTGCTGACCGTCAATGCCAACAACCTCAGCCAGAACGGCGGCCGCATCGGTGGCGGCACGGATACACGCCTGAACCTCAACGGCACCCTCGACAACCTCGGCTTCCTGACCGCCCGCCAGAACCTGCGCATCGATGCAGCCCAGATCGACAACCGCGGCACACTGGGCGCACAGAACAACGTCAACCTCAACGCCCGCAACGGCATCACCAACGCTGCCGATTCTCTGCTGTTCAGCGGTGGCGCGATGGCCTTGCGCACCGGCACGTTCAGCAACCTGTACGGCGACGTCTACAGCCGTGGCGACCTGAGCGTGGCCAACCTGGACAACAGCGCTGCCCAGCGTTTCAGCAACCTCTCCGGCACGGTCGAAAGCGAAGGCTCGATCACCATCAGTGCAGCCGCCGTGGAAAACGCCAAGGCCGAGTTCGAGCTGGGCCAGAAAGTGGTTTCCGGTCGTCTGGACTGGCAGTGCGGCCAGCATTGCGGCGGCCATGACTCGTTCAAGCGTGGCCTGATCACCATCGACCAGACAATCCTTGAAACCGCCACCAAGGACTCGGCATCGGCGCGACTGGTCGCTGGCAAAGACCTCACCCTTCAGGCCGACAACGTCCAGAACCGCTACAGCCTGATCGCCGCCAACGGCAACCTGAACATCACTGCCAACGACTTGCTCAACCAGGGCGCGTCCGAGCGCACCGGGCAGAACAACATTCAGAAGGGCACGCCCGCTCGCATCGATACCGATTACTGGGACCAGATGGAGTTTGTCGACGTCCCGGCGTTCAACGCGGCCGTCGCTGCGGGCAATTTCGACCTGGCGCGTTTCGAAGTGCTCAAGGCGCGCTCATCGGACAGCCGCTTCAACGAGCTCAGCAACAGCACCGTCTGGACCGACAGCCCGCAGCCCAAATACGCCGCCACACTTCAGGCTGGCGGCACGGTCAACCTGAACGTCGCACGTACTGTGCAGAACGGCTCGCTGCGCGCCAACAACACGCCGGAAATACTCACCGGCACGCTGGGCGAGGACCAGACCGGCATCAAGGTCGGCGGCATCGACATCACCATCAACAAACAGGCCACCGACGTTAGCGCCGCAACCACCGCATCGGTGCAGCCGGTTCAACGCGTCGCCGCCGATGGCAGCGTACAGACCGTCTTCACGCCCGTGGATTACACCGGCATTCCGTTCGCCGCCGTCGACCCGACCGCAGGCGCGACCTTCCAGCTGCCCAAGGGCGACTACGGGCTGTTCATTCGCAACCCTGACCCGACCAGCAGCTACCTGATCGAAACCAACCCGAACCTGACCAACCTGTCGCAGTTCCTGGGTTCCGATTACATCCTCAGTCGCCTCAACATCAACCCCGACAACAACTGGCGTCGTCTGGGTGACGGTCTGTATGAACAGCGCCTGATCCGCGACGCCGTGCTGGCGCAAACCGGCCAGCGCTTCCTCGCCAACGGCCTGGCCAGCGACTACGACCAGTACCGCTACCTGATGGACAACGCCCTGGCCAGCAAGGACGCCCTCAACCTGAGCCTTGGCGTTGCGTTGACCGGCCAGCAGGTCAGCGCCCTGACCCACGACATCGTGTGGATGGAAAACCGCGTCGTCGATGGCCAGAAAGTCCTCGTCCCGGTCCTTTACCTGGCCCAGGCCGACTCGCGCAACCTGCGCGGCAACAGCCTGATCCAGGGTCGCGACCTGAACCTGATCACCGGCGGCGACCTGATCAACGTCGGCACCCTGCGCGCCAGTAACAACCTCAACGTCAGCAGCGGCGGCAGCATCTATCAGGGCGGCCTGGTGGATGCGGGCAATAACCTGCAGATGATCGCGCAGGACAGCATCCGCAACGCCATGGCGGGCGATATCCGTGGCGGGCAGGTGAGCCTCACCGCCGTCAAAGGCGACATTCTCAACGACCGCACCGCCATTCAGGTCCGCGACGGCGCAGGCCGACGCACCATCACCGACACCGGCAGCACCATCACGGCTCGTGAAAACCTCGCGGTCTCGGCCGGTCGCGATATCACCAACTACGGCGCGATGAGCGCAGGCGGCGACGTCGCCCTCAAGGCTGGCAACGACATCAACCTGCTGGCCAAGACCGACAGCAGCGAGAAACACCAACTGTTCGATGGCGGGCACAAGTCCGTCATCACCACCGACGTGAAGAACCTGGCCTCGACCGTGACGGCGGGTGGCAATGTCGAGGTGAATGCGGGGCGGGATATCAATGTGCTGGCCAGCCAGGCCAAGGCCGGTAACGACCTGAGGCTGATCGCCGGGCAAGACATCAACGTCAGCTCAGCGGGCGACGTGCACGACATCGCCACCAAAACCAAGGATGGCAAAAAACGCATCACCGAAGCCAACGACCGCACGACCCAGCTCGCCAGTGAACTGACCGCGGGCAACAACGTCAACGTCCAGGCCGGTCGCGACACCACTCTGGTTGCCAGCAAGATCACGGCGGGCAACGAAGCCTACCTGTACAGCGGCAACAACCTCAGCCTGCTCGCTGCGCAAGACAGCACCCACACCCTTTACGACATGAAGGAAAAAGGCAACTGGGGCGCGAAGAAAGCCCAGCGCGACGAAGTCACGAAAAACACCAACGTCGGCACCCGGATCACAACCGGCGGCGATCTCACACTGGCCAGCCAGCGTGACCAGCTGTATCAGGTTGCCAAACTCGACAGCGGCAAAGACCTGACCCTGCAAAGCGGCGGTGCCATCACCTTTGAAGGTGTGAAAGACCTGCACGACGAGAGCCATACCAAGAGCAAGAGTGATCTGGCGTGGACCAGTGCCAAAGGCAGAGGCAATACCGACGAAACCCTGCGCCAGAGCGCGCTGATTGCGAAGGGCAGTCTGGCGATCAACGCGGTGGAAGGTTTGAAGATCGATGTCAGGGAGATCGACCAGAACACCGTGAGCCAAAGCATTGATGCCATGGTCAAGGCCGACCCTCAGATGGCCTGGCTCAAAGAAGCAGAAAAACGTGGAGACGTTGACTGGCGGCAGGTCAAGGAGCTCCATGAATCCTTCAAGTACAGCAATTCCAGCCTTGGTCAGGGCGCGATGCTGGCAATCGTCATCATCGTGTCGATTGTGACCGCTGGCTCGGGGACCGCAGCTACTGCAGGGGCAGCAGCAGGTGCATCGGCCAGTTCGGCGATGACTGCGGCAGGTTATGCCGCCTATGCGGGCGCTGCGGCGAGTGCCGCCAACGCTGCCGTGATCGCCACGCTGTCTTCTCTGGCGTCGCAGACTGTTGTCAGTACGATCAACAACAAAGGCGACCTTGGAGGCGTATTCAAGGACACGTTCAGCAGCGCCAGCCTGAAAAACCTCGCGATCTCAGGCGTAACAGCCGGCTTTACCGCCGGAGTCATTGATCCTCAATTGGGCGGACAGACCAAACCCTTCAACAACGTGACCAAAGGTTTCGACTTGGGCACGGTTGAAGGCATTGGAGGCTTTGCAGTCCATGCAGGTGCGCAAGGTCTGGCTGCGGGTGCGATCAAGACGGCCATCAATGGCGGCAGCCTGGGGGACAACCTTGTTGATGGCGTGGTGCAGCAGGCAGGTGTCACAGCCGCTGCCATCGGTTTCAACTACGTAGGTAGCTTTGCCCAGACTCAATACCTGAAGGCAGAGGCCGCCGGTGACTCCTACACCATGGCCCTCTGGGCTGAAGGCGGTGCCGGGCGGACTGCGCTTCATGCTCTGATGGGGGGCGCGGTGTCTTCGGCTACAGGTGGGGACTTTGCAACCGGCGCCATCGCAGCCGGTGCCAGTCAGGCCTTGGCAGGTGTTCTGAACAAGGCGTTCGAAGAGAACCCTGAATACCGCCAGGCGGCGTCACAGATTGTCGGCCTGACTGCTGCGGATCTCGCAGGCAAGGATGTCGAGCAGGCAGCCTGGGTTTCGTTGATGGCGGACCAGTACAACCGGCAGCTACATCCGGATGAAATTCCCCTCCTCAAAAAACAGTCGGAGAGTCTGGCGCGGGAAGCCGGCATCAGTCCTCAAGAAGCCGAGAAACGGTTGGCGCAGGCACTGGTTTATTACACCGACAAGGACTGGAACGGGGTAGTCACTCGTGAAGGCAGCGCTCCGGAGGCGCTGACCACTCAGCATTTGGGCATGGCGCTGTCTTCGCGAGCGGACACCTTTGCGGCACCATCTTCATCAGACATACCTTCAACAGAGGAGCGGCGCTATACAGCGGCCGAAACCTCACAGTTGATCACTCAATACCGAGACACTCACGCGGCTGAATACGCGAACCCTTCGATCAACTCGGTCAACGTACAAGGGCGGTACGTGGGTGACTTCGGCTTTGAGTATGCCAACTTTTATCGTAACAACCTCGGCGTGCCGGTCAACGGCAGTGCCATGTTCTCTGAGGGCGCGGTAGGTGCTGCTCAAGGCGCAGGTACTGCGTTGTCCGATGCAGGTCGAGCTGCCTGGTCGCTGTTGAGCAGTCCGGTTCAAGGCAGCGAGCAAATAGTGAATGGTTTGATGTCGCTGTCCAAACATCCTGGCGACGCCATGATGGACAGTGTTGAGGCGAGCCAGACCAAGCAGGCGATGGCTTACATCTACAACCTGCAGGGTAACTACGCAGCCAGCGCGGCCATTACCACCCAAAGCGACGTCGAGTTCGCGCTGAGCATGATTCCGGCAAATCGTGCGAGTACGTTAGCTGAACTGAGCTCACTGGGGCGGCAGATAGACGACTTGTCACTGTCCGGGCTTGCATCCGGGGAGACCAAGGCCGTGGGGAACCGCGGCGCCGCTGCAAATGATGATTTTTTTGCGGCCAATCCTGTTGATGAGGCCGCCGGGCTTGAAGGCAAGGGGAAGGCCCTTTCAGAAGGTAGCACTGGTGAGCAACCGGCGCTTCCCTCGTACTACCGCGAAGACAGCTCTGCTGGAGCGATGCTCGTCAGGAACGCGGATCTGCCTGAAGGGTATAGGCAAGTCATCAATACCAGGACGGGTAACATAGAGGTCGTCAGTCCCGAGGGTGTCTTTTACCTCCAAACGCCAGACGGTGGACTCAAGCCCAAAGCGGGGGGTAATCTGGCTCAGTTGGTGAAGGCTGAGGGGGAGATTGCTGGTGCAAAAGGGGTTGTCACAAAAAATCCAAATGCAACTAGTGCTCTGACTGATTCGGAAGCTGGTACGCTGGTTGAGCGGAATGTTTTGGAGGGGAGTGCAAATAATGCAGCCGCAGAAATTGGAGTCCCCGTTTCCAGATCGAAAAACCCGCTCAGCCCTGTTCTGGAGCACGATGCGTACGGGAATGAAATCATGTATCGCACGATGTCTAAAGAACAGTATTTGCAGTTTACAGAATCTGGTAAGTTACCACCTACTACTGAAACTTCAATTTCTCCCTCTGTGCTATATTCGTCAAAATATGACGGTGTGACTGTAAAAATCACGGTGGCGCCGGGAACATCCGATGCTCTTCAAGAAATTGGAATTGCAGCAAATAAACCGGCAGCTATTCAGTTTCCCAATATGTCAACTCAGACAGGAAGTTGGATGCAAACAAATGCGCGCTTCAAAGTTGAGGGCGGACAGATGACGACGCAGCTTGGGCAAGGCAACGCTATCGATATCCTCAATCAGAACATTGTGGACTTTGCGTTGGTCCCTAAAGGAGGTCATTGATGTTGTTGTGCTTAGAAACGGCGAGCGGGCCGATGAAGTTGGTATATAATCACTCCGAAAAGCTAAAGGCTGACCCGGAGCGGGTTGCAGCGGCACAAGCGCTTACAGTCAATCAATCTAAACCCGCACTAGGACTTAAAGGCACATATGGGCTTTATGGGTCGCCAGAGTGGTGGGTAAATATCCAGCACAGAAAAATGCCGTTATTGTTCGTTTCGGGTATCGTTCACCGTGCGTATGTCGCAGGCCAGGACGGCGGCAACGAAAACAATGGTATCGATTTACTTTTGGATGATGGCTCAGTTCGTGCTGAAGGTATTTATGTCAACGATAAGGCGGATATTTCACTCTTCCGAGTTGGATGCCGAGTGCAGATTGTTTTTGCTCTAGATGAATTAAAAAAACAGCCTGCACCGGACGGCGGCATAAACTATTTGGAAGTTCCGTTAGAAATGGCGGTTTCATTGGAGCCTGTCACCACATCTGTCTAGAGTAAAAGGCAAAGGGTGCGTCCCTTGGTCCAAAAGATACAGCGAAGTTTTTTGAACTTGCTACTGCAGATGACTTGGCTTTAATTAGAGCAAAATATAATTTGCCAGATGGGAACACAATAGGTGTCGCTAGAACAGATATTCCTGGGTTTGAATCTGAGGTTGTCGAAGGCCTTTCACCAGTACTGCGTCGCAATTCTGGGCTGCCAAGCCTAGATGAACTATACGGAGAGGCAAGAGCGATCAAGTCACCTTATAATAATCCGTTATTTACTCGGCATGCGGAAGAAGATCTATTTAATAACGTGGCTAATAAAATTGACAGGCAAGGATTAACATCTGTCCAGTTAGATGGTCGCGTTGTGGATGTGAAAATTTCTAATGCAAGTGGTATCTGCAATAAGTGTAGCGCAGGCTTAACGTAACCGCTCCATGAACCCCACATTCAAAGCACTGAGCTAATGCCAGATGCTGGGCTCCCGATTTTCTCAGGAGCCCATCGACCATGATGCGACCCGACGCCAAAGTCGAAAAAGTGTACCTCTATCCCAAACCTGTGGACTTTCGAAAATCCATCGACGGACTGGCTGCTCTGGTCGAACTGGATATCAAGGTTGCCGTGTTCGACCCGGTACTTTTCGTTTTCCTCAACAAGCCGCGCAACCGAGTGAAAATCTTGTACTGGGGTGTGTCACGAACGCTGGCGTCAGCCAGCGATGCTGTATCAAAGATGGGAGTAGGCCTCCCGGAGTCTGCTTGCAGGAGCTGGCTTCAAACCGCCCGGTGCTGCTGCGTTCAAAAGGCGTGGTGGTGAGCGACCGCTGGAAAAGGCGCCGATAACGGCGTCAGGTACGTATTGAGAAGATGAGCGAAAGCAAACCGTCCGAAGACGCATCGTTAAGGATCCAAGTGCTGTCAAAACCGAGGTCGCCCAGTAGCCTCGGGATTAGTCTGGAAGATACCTGTCTACTGTCCAGATGGCAGCCGGTGTATAGGCGGCATGAGCTCAATACAGGCTTTGATATGGAACGTGAGAACCTCGTCTTTGATGCCAAGGGAAATGACAAGCGGCTACCACCGCAAGGAAGAATACCGATGCAAAGGCCGAGGGGCGGAGCCATTCGTAGTAGTGATGAAGTTCTTGTAATGAGAGTGGAGCGAAGGGATGGCGTTGCCCAGCTCGCTTATGTCGTCAACCGGCTTCGGCGGGGAAGAGCGGCATGAGCGCAGCAAAGTCGTACAGCATTTCCAAGCTGACAGTTTGGGAGGCCTTCCAGCGAGTGAAAGCCAATCGAGGAGCCGCTGGGATAGATGAACAATCTATTGCCCAGTTCGAGCAGAAGCTGCAACGGAACCTTTACAAGGTTTGGAACCGCATGTCGTCGGGTTCCTATTTTCCGCCACCGGTTCGGCAGGTGGAAATTCCGAAGCAATCAGGAGGCAAACGCAAGCTGGGTATTCCAACAGTAGCCGATCGGGTGGCTCAGACCGCCATCAAGTTGCTTATAGAGCCGAGTCTGGACTGTCTGTTCCATCCGGATTCCTATGGATACCGGCCGGGAAAGTCAGCCAAACAGGCAGTGGAGATCACTCGTAGGCGTTGCTGGAATATCAATTGGGTGGTGGAGTTCGATATCAAGGGAGCCTTTGATCACATTGATCATGAGCTGCTGCTCAAAGCGGTCAGGCATCACATAAAGGATGAATGGATTCTGTTGTATATCGAACGGTGGCTTAAAGCGCCGTTTGAGACTGCTGACGGCGTTCAGGTTCCGCGTGAAAGCGGTACACCCCAAGGTGGGGTTGTCAGTCCCTTATTGATGAATCTGTTTATGCACTATGCGTTCGATGCCTGGATGCAACGGACTTTTCCAGGTTGTCCATTTGCACGCTACGCCGACGATGCGGTGGTTCACTGCCGTAGCGAAAAGCAGGCGTGTGAGGTCATGGCGGCAATCAAGGCACGGTTGGAAGTATGTCTGCTGACCATGCACCCGGAAAAGTCGAAGATTGTGTATTGCAAAGACAGTAACCGCAAAGCAGCGTACCCAACGACGCAGTTCACGTTTCTGGGGTTCACCTTCCGGCCACGGGAGGCATGGGGCAATAATGGACGCCTGTTTACCAGCTTCCTGCCCGGGGCCAGTAATGAGGCGTTAAAAAGAATGCGTCAACGAACTCGTAGCTGGAATATCCAGCGGCAAACACCGGTCAGCCTTCTTGAGTTGTCACAGCAGTACAACGCTACCCTGCGCGGGTGGTGGAACTACTATGGGGCTTTCTACAAAACGGTCATGCGCAAGGTCTTCAATCACTTTGACTTGAAGCTGCAACGCTGGGCCCGTCAGAAGTACAAACCACTGGCGGGGCACAAGCGCCGCAGTGTTGATTGGCTCAACCGGATTAAGAAAGCCTGTCCATCGTTGTTCGTGCACTGGCATGTTTATGGAAATGAGTTTCGACCGGGCAACGGGAGCCGTATGAGTTGAGAGGCTCACGTACGGTTCTGCGAGAGGCTGAAGGTGAAACTCCTACGGCCTACTTACCAGCGCAACGGCTTCTGCCTTTGGCTCAAACGCCTGGAATCGGAGCGATTCAAAACATCGCCCGATGCCACCGACGAGGCGATTGTCCTGACCGTTCAGGAACTGAACTGGCTGCTCGACGGTTTTGACCTCTGGCGTAACCGTCCCCATCAGGTTTTGACGCCGCGATTCGTGGCCTGATTCGGTATAAGCCAGGGCATGAAATCCATGCCCGACAACCTTCCCGACGATCTCCAGCTGCTGAAGCAAATGCTTGCGAAGATGCAGTCGCGGGTCGGTTTTCTAGAAGAAGAGAACGCATTGCTGCGCCAGCGCTTGCAGGCGCGACAAAAAATGCGGTCGAGAACAACCAGCTTCGCGGTGCAGAAGCGATTACGTTGATCCAGAAGCAGAAGCAGTTCGCTGACTCCTGCAAGGGCGTGTCTTCGGCAGAATGCCAGAGTCTGTCCAAGGACATCGACGAGCTTATGAAGAAAGCGGGCTCGCTGCTTCCCGAGACACTGGCGGTTGAAGACGACTTCCTCAAATCGCCCGCCACGACCGTGGAGCCCGGCCAACTGGTCAACTGCGCGACATCAGGCAACGGTGTCTGCGTCGTGTCCAGCAAGATGATCCAGACCGACCTGGGACAGGAACGGGTACTCGAGCCTGCCAGCTACGAGCAGTCTGAAATCTACAAAGCAAAAACGGCGACCGAACTGGCCACTGCTAAAACCCAGCTGGACCAGACCTTTCAAAATCTCTACGCAGCAGGTTGCGGCGGCATGGGCCCGGCTGGCATTGCTTGCCAGGGTTACATGGCATTTGGCGGTAAGAACCCTGCAACCGGTCTAGAGGCGACAGCTGCGGAGCGCGTGATGTTTGGCGCACAAGCGGTGCTTAACGGGATGGGGGTGGTTGGTGTAATGTCTGCCGGGTCGGGGGTTGCGGTGAAGCCTTCGACGTCCGGGTTGGTTTCCGGGGAGACGAAGGTTGTCGGGACCGGTGCGGCGGCTGCGAATGATGAGAGTTTTGCGGTTCTTGCGTCTGGTGCATCGGGTGAGACGAAGGTTGTCGGGAACCGCGGCGCCGCTGCAAATGATGATTTTTTTGCGGCCAATCCTGTTGATGAGGCTGCCGGGCTTGAAGGCAAGGGGAAGGCCCTTTCAGAGGGTAGCACTGTTGAGCAACCGGCGCTTCCCTCGTACTACCGCGAAGACAGCTCTGCTGGAGCGATGCTCGTCAGGAACGCGGATCTGCCTGAAGGGTATAGGCAAGTCATCAATACCAGGACGGGTAACATAGAGGTCGTCAGTCCCGATGGTGTCTTTTACCTCCAAACGCCAGACGGTGGACTCAAGCCTAAGGCGGGGGGTAATCTGGCTCAGTTGGTGAAGGCTGAGGGGAGATTGCTGGTGCAAAAGGAGTAGCCACTTTCCCTGAGGGAATGAGTTTTAATCCAAATATCAAAAATTACTTGAGTGGTTTTGATGGGTTAACTCAAAGGAAAGGGATAAGTGGTACACACAATCTTGATGTTTTTTCTCAGGCTGCAACCCAGAACGGCGCCAAAGTTGTTAGTCAGACTCCGGGGGCGGTAAATGGGATATCCGAGATTAAATATCAAATTCCAGCTTATGACAGAGCTGGAAATGTAACCGGCTATAAGTCAGAGGTGTTCACTAAAACTGTTTATGATCCCAAGGTATTTACTGATTAAAAAATACTGGACCTTGGGCAGCAGGCCGCTGCTAGCGGATACAATTCAGCAATTTCACAGGGGTTGAGAGAGTACACGGCAGCCGCAGGCGGTGTGAGGTTTAGAGTCTACTTGGACGGTAAGAACGTGAGAAGCTTCTTTCCGGAGGCTAACTAAATGGCTAGTAATTCCACAGGTGGAGGGGTTTTAAGTGAATATATTTTTAAAGGCGTTGATTATGAAAATGACGAATTTTGGGTTGTTAAGGAGTTTTTTAATTCTATAAATATGAGTAAAAAAATTTTGTACGGGTTGTCTTTACTCACTGATGGTATTGGTTTTTGTTTTGATGAGGCTTACTTTCAGTTGCCGGACTTAGAAGGTTCAGGTGATGAGTTGAGATTTGATGGTTTAATGTTTGGTGTTTTTGATGGGGAAACTATTGTTTCTGAAGCAGATTGTTACAGTCTTGTGAGGCTGGCTTGCGAGAAATACCTTCAACTTCATCCAGAAGATACCACCAAAGTAAATAAACTATTAGCCAAGCTTCCTGCTTGAAGTCTTACTTGATGCTCACCCAACACCGGCTCCGCGCCGGTGTTGCTTTATATGCTTACTGCAAAACCTCCCTTCCTTTGCTGCTCGCCTTGGTCGTGGCCTGATCGCTCAGGGCATCGAGCATCTACGCAACAAATTTCTGCTGTCTCTTAGGTAGTTGATCGATGGCTTCCAATTGCTGTTGTTATTTTGAACGTGCGGTCGACTCAGAAGCTGTTTGTCGAGAGATGAAAAGCATGCTTAAATTCCCTAATCGTGGGCGACTGTTAGTCTTTTGAGATGGTTTTGATTTCATTCCAGTTTCTTATGTACGCAGAATAATTTCTGCGTTGATTGCAGGTGATCTATAAGCAGGGTGACCAGCATCATTCTCGCTTGATTAGCTTTTGAAAAGAAATGGGTAGCCACAGTTTTTCTTTCTAAAATACAGCAGGATCGCCCGTTAAAAATATATTTTATATTTTATATTTTATATTTTATATTATAGGTATTATTTTTTGTATAGTGATAGGCGGCTAAGCTGTACTATCTTGTCCAGTTAGGGGGGCTGCTACTCGCGGTCCTAGGGTTTTACTGCCGAATACCCCGTTGCATATTGTTCAGCGGGCGGATAATAGTGGTCTGACCCCCAATTTCTTCTTTAAGATATCGGGATTTCTCATGTTGCGTATATCGTTGCTCACGAATTGTGATACGTCCGACTGGAGTATAGGTAAGGAGATACTTGATGCTTTTTCAGGAAATTTGAGGCTTGTACCTGAAACATTATTTCAATGGGAAACTAAAATAGCTGAATATGAAAGCGTTTCTGGTTGTAAGCCTTATTGGGCGCAGGTGGCTAAAATTCAGGCGCAAGGAACAAAAATAGAAATTCCAATAGGGCTTCGTTGGAAAAGAAAGAAAGTGGCAAAATATGAATGTGAGGTCAGTCACACACATACTTCTATTAAGGGTGAGCTAATAAGCGGCGCAGTTAATGTTCGTGCGCAATTCAATAGTAAGGTTGATTGGTTTGAGCTCTTTAGTAAACTTTGCATAGCCACTAGGCCAAAATACGCAATGCTACATATTTTCTCTGGCTCTGAGTTGGAAGGCATAAAAGCTGGCACCCCTGAAAGCCTGTTTTTGTCTGGGGTTTTACAGAGTGGCAAAATATCAAACGCGAGTTGGAGTATGTTTCTAGGTACTGAATTTTTAGTGGGTCTAGATATTGATGTGTTGAGGGGAAATGGTTTCTTTGTCGATGAGTTGGATAGTGGTTGTATAATAAGAATAACTGATGATATTCAGGATGTGATCAACGATTTCTCGTCATTCTCAAAGTGCCGTGCGGATCTAAAATCTGTTTTTCAAGATGGATTTTTTCTTATGGATTGAGATGTGATACTTGATCGTAATTTTCAATGCGTGATTAGAGTCTGTTGCGCTTTTAAAGTGAGTGGCGTTGCCATGGGGGGGCAGGCCGCTCAGCTAGATCGGTCAGATCATGCTGCAGATGTGGAACGATGCAATGCGCTCGGCGCCCAGTGCTGAAAGCGCGATTGGCTATACGCGCTATTTGGATGCCTTGGCCAGCGGCCAGAATCCGAGCCAGAGAATCCTCGAAGAGTCCTTCAATGCCGTCAACAGCCGCTTTGTTAAGTCTTCTCGTGCGGCGGGCGAGGAAATTGCTGAGGTCAACCACTGGAACTTCGGTAAGACAGATTTTCCAACACAGATCGTTGACCCCCGGCATCTAGTACCCGTACCTTCGCGCGAAGCTCATCAACTGATACACCAGCAAACCAGTGCAACTTCCAAAATCTGGGTGGGGCCTATTTCTCCGTTGCACAGAATAGAGATCCCCGATTGGTCGACGCCCCTGGCGCCAAAACGGTGAAGGTATGAATCTCAAGAAGACATTTCAGGTACTAGGATTGCCGGCGGTGCTGGGTGCATGTGCGGATGGAAGCATCCGTCCGCCCATCTGCACGCTGGACGCTCCGGCGCAGTGGTACGGGTTTCCACCAGCGTTGATCCCGCTGTGGAGCGATGGATCGAGGCCTACTTATATCGGCTATTGGAAGCACTGGTTTGTCGACCGCGAACCCTGCTTCGTTAAGATGTATGTAGCCTCCGAGCATATGACGATCGAGATTGCCCGCACTCCCGCCCAGTTGATGGGTGTTATGGCAATGATGTCCATCAGTGTCGAAGACGGTGCCACCCCAAAGCTTGAGCAATTTGCCCAAGCGGTTGGACTTGATTGTCTCGAAGCGCTGGAGGCGCAGTCACTGAATACCGGTGACGATCCCCAAGGTTTCGCCAACGTCGAATTGTTCAGCAAGCAGACGCCGCTGGACAGCATTGCTGAAGGCTCTGGATCCTACAGCGGAGACTTTCCCAACCCGTCCGACCCCGGGCCATGGTGGGAAAGCAGTTGCTCCTTCGAAATCATCGACAGGGATATGCCCGCGCCGAAAGGTGGCCAATTACCGGCGTGGTTTGATCCTGATCGAGAGAAAAAGTCGTTGTTTGAGAGCTTCTTGCAAGCCGGACGCTTGGACCATGCGTGGCTGACCCTGAACTCCACAGGTTGGTCGATAACTGATGCGCGGCAGGCGCTTGTGGCGTTGCAGACACGGAGCAACGACAAAGGCTTCGATGCAGTAGTGGAGTATTGGTTGTCGGTTGCGGATGTCAGCGCCGGTGGATACTGAGCCCCATGTCCAACCGGTCCAAAAGATATTGCACTAATAAAGCGAGAGGGCAACGGTGAAAGAGTATTTGAAAAGACGCATTCCAACCTTATACCCCGAATAGTCCTGTGTTAGGTCAAGCAAATGAAGCTTCTTGCGCAGCTGGAAGTTGCCGAATGGCAGCAAAATCTGGGTGATGTTCCAGAGGCCTATGTTAGAGAAGCAATTGGTACGACGAGTGAAAGTACTGCTTTGTCAAATATACCGAATGGGTTGAAGGAGCTTGGGTTTGGAAGGCAGGCGAATTATATGTCGAGCTTTGATGTGGAAGTTATACAAAGTTCATTTGAAAGTGGTGCCTCAATTACAGCAAGTGTTAGAGCGGGAGCTAGCCCCATGCAGTTGTTAATGAAACAATTCAGAGTGGTTGAATATTCATCAAAAATCCTTGGCCTGTTGGTGGGTGATGGCCTCACTCAGCACCAGTGGAAAGTCTGAAGTCAATCTTGACCGGTGGAGGTGTTATAATTTTTTTGTAGTTGCGGTGTAGGCGGAAATGAAATGAAATGTGATTTGTTTCTATTGAATGAATATAAAGGTTCTGAACTTGGGCCCTTGCATGTCTTTGACAAGAGTTTCGTGTGTGAGCCTGAAAAAAAATACTCTGGTTTTTTGGGATTGAATGTTAACAGGATTAAAATGGTCTCAATAGTTGTTGAGTTGAGGCGTAGGGGGGTGGAGGTATTTAGTTCAGCTGTGCAGTATAGGGATCTAAGTAATATTGGCATCGAGCAGGCGACTAAGTTGGCATGTGGTTATGCTGTGGCGAAAGGACTCCATGTTTTTTTTGATCCTCTGTGGACTATGAAATCTCCTCCGGTATTTTGGAGTTTTAGGGTTGTGGGTAACGGTGAGGTTAGGGTTGGTTGGACAGTGATGATTGATAAGCTGGATGGTCACGTGTGGAGCAACGATGAATATTTAGCGTACCTATATGATTTTAATAATATTTTGTGATTTATTTAAAAGAGACCAAAAGGAAAAGGGGGCGGATTTAAATAGTACTTAATTCATCCTGACCTCAAGAAGGTCCAAAAGGCAGTTCCGAGTACTCGGAACTTTTTCAGTCGGGAGGGCTAATGGCAACTGACGGTGCGCAGATAGTAAAGCCTAATGGCAAGTTTACGAATACTACGCACCCTCTTGAACGACATGGTCCACACGTCACAGATACGCATCTAAAAGACTGAGTAGTAACAGAGCTTGCGGACAAAGGCTGCCCTCCAGCGGCGCAAAGTCAGAAAGACTAGCTGGCAGTATGCCTAGGCATGCACTTAATAAAAAAGTTATACTGAAACTGCAATTCAGATTTTAGATTATATGAGTGGAAGTTTACCAATCAATAAATTGCAAAAGCAGGTTTACGACTTGCAGCTTGAGCTGAGAGATGTAAATAAATCAGGCATACTTGTAAGGAATATTGACGGTGCTAAAATAGGCGTATGGTTGAGATGGATAAAAAAATAGAAGTTGGTGAGAACGCAGGCTTAGTCGCTGAGGTTCTAGATTTTGTAAGTGGCGGTAACCTTTTGAAGGTGTCTGGTAGGGCCTATCCAAGTGGCGAGGTTATCAATAACATTGAGGTTGCGAAGAAATTTGCTTGGGATGAGGTTTATGGCAGTGATGAGTATACTTGGGCGGATTTGCGCTCAGATAAAATGAGTGAGATTTGGAGCGTTATCTACGATGGCGAGAGTAAGTATGCTGATGTTGATAATAAGCTTTCAGGTGTGCTGAGTGAGATGTCTCGAGAGATTTTAAGTCAACTCGATCAGCAGCATAAAGAGTTTTTTGATGATATTGTATCTGACTTAAAAGGATGTTTATACAGTCGGGCGGTTCTAGGAAGAAGTAATAAGTTTTTCGAGAATATTTTTAATATCTATCAGAGCGGTGGTTGGCCATGTGGCTGGAAAGGTGAGTGGCCGAACGGGCACATGATTTCTTATTACATTAATTAGGTGGGGAGAAAACACTTGGAAGTTGTGAGGAATAAGATTAAGCAATATATAATGCTTGTAAAAAGTGTGCGTGAAACAATGATTATCTGTTTTCGGTTGCAGTGTTGTCGTCTATATCAAAGTGTACTAAAGTACTCGGCGGCGTCATAAGTTATTCGCAGCGATTGTTCCCGTTGATGGAAGGTTGACTGGGGAATGGACGTCAGGCCAAGGTTTTGCTTTGTTAATGATGTAGTGGTTTGCTCCCTGTTTCTGCTATTTCTACGCTATTCGATGATAGAGCGGGAAGTGTCGTTGGTGTTTCAATATGAGGTCTTCCCAAAACCGTTTATGATGCGAGCATATTTTAACGATCAGAAAATGCTTGATCTAGGGCAGCAGGTCGCAACCAGTGGCTATAAGCAAGCACTATCTAAAGGGTTGAGTCAATATGACTCTATTGCAGGGAAAGTCACCTTTAGGGTCACTTATTTCTAACACCTTTATTTTCGCCTGCCTCGCATACAGGCGCACCGATCCCTATTTCCTATACCAGGCCGTGAAGCGGCCCCTGCCGAGCGCGTGATGTTTAGCGCGCAAGCGGTGCTTAACGGGATGGGGCTGGTTGGTGTAATGTCCGCCGGGGCCGGAGGCGGATATTGCGCTGATGGCACCAAGGAGCCCAGTATCGACTCAGAATTTATACCAGAAAAACACGCCCCGGGAGTTCCGCATGTACATTTTGGCGTTAAAGACCCTTTGACTGGAAAATGTATTTCTAACAATCATGTTACCTACGCGAATTAGGATATGAATGTGTCTATCGCTCGGAAGGGTATTATTGTCAATGGCGAATATTCTGGCTGGGAAATTGTTGTTGCGGCCGACCGTGATGGCGACACTGGCGGGTATTATCTTTACTTGAATAAAAGTGATGTTGAAGGGTTTGACTACTGGTTCGAGCATGAGGCAGGGCTCCAGGCTCAGCTAGTTGATTGTGAGGTGAGGTGGGTAGTTTGGTAAGCTAATGAGCATGGCTTTTAATTTGCCGTCGGCGCGAAAGCAATAGGTGGTGCAGTAGATCTAAAATTTGACAAGGTTATCCTGACTTAGACAATGGGGGCTAAAAAGAATGATATCATCAGTCAGTTTGACTTACTTTGCGATGTGGCTGTGGCGGCTTTTGGGGAAGAACTGAAAATCTCTTATGAGATGTCGTTGTTACATATTTTAGACTTTATAAAACAACACCCAGGCCACAAGCAGGAGTTTATAAATAGGTTTAAACAAATTTTGATATCTCAAATCTCTCCATTTGAAGCTGTCGCATTTTGCATGCGTGACCTCCAATGGCCCGAAATCACAGAGTTTGTGATTTTAAAGATGAACCCTTTGGAAGATCCTCGTACCGAAGCATTAAGAAGCACGTTGACCGCCTACGAAGAATTTTGGCCTGACGCTGATCTTTACACCTATTACAATATCAAATAATTTTAAGGTGTAGGCATGCTGCGGCGAGGGTGATGGATGTTTTTCTACACCATGCCGCTCGGGCAGCGTAGTCGAGGTATACGTAAGGCTTGGTGCAGCAATCAAATGAGAGGTGCGACGTGATGCTCCATTGCGTACGCTACACATGTTGTGCAAATAAATGTTGAGGTGGGTGATGGATGATGCTGACGAAAAGCTGCAAAACTTATTGGCGCTAAGGGTCGCTGGATTTGACTCATTCAAAGCTGAACGTTTGCCGGTTCTTCACGAATTTTGCAAAAATCTAGGTTTGGATGAACCGCACGAAGTGCTGAATCATCCTGAAAGGTTTTTGTCTACTCTGGACAGCGGATTCAAGAATGCTGTGGTGAGTGAAAATAATAGAGTCTGGCTGATTACTCGCCTTGGTTATTACATCGGAGAATACCTAGTCTGTGTCTACGATGGGCTCTGGTTGGTTGATAAAGATCCCTCTTCACCTACATTTGCTAAGTATGTCGTAGGGGATTTTTCGTTTGACGGAGTGATTGCTTCAATTGTTGATCCCTTTGAGATGGCTCGGTGTTATGTTGATACACCTATTCCTCGCTTTTTGAGAAAAGAGATTGAGAAAAAAACGGGTCATAGTTAACGGCGATAGGCTTTATAAAGGCTCGATTTTTTGAACGAGAATTTCTGTCGGCGGGGAGTTGCAGTTGGCGAGTTTTTGCTCTTTAATGAATTGAATTTTTTATGCCGGCGTGTCAACTTAGGGGCTCGTTTATGAGTTATGAGCACAAAGCGTTTATTTTTGATGTCGACGGATTTGATCTTGAGCTAAAACCGTTGTTGGAGGACTGTCTGCGCTCGTGAGTCAGCCCACAGACCCTTCGCCTCCGACATTTCCCCCATCCCGCACCTGCATCAACGCAAACCCCAACAGATTCAAGCCCTTCCAAAGATTCGGATTGTTCACATCCGGGTTGTCCTGTGCCAGTCCAATTCCCCAGATGTTGTCTACCGGGCTGGCTTCGACGATAACGCGTGAGCCGGTTTGCATAAGGTAATCGTTCAGTTCCGGGTTCTGAAAAAACTTGGCTTGGTTCGCCTGGACGACGATACCGTAACGGTGTTTCAGCCAAAGCTTGTCATTGAATCCACGCACGTTGCGGCCGAGTGCTTTGGCTGCATTGGGAGTAGGGGCCTGAAGGATTTGCGTACGGATTTCTTGATCGTCAAACAGGGCCGCTTTCTCGGCCATCATGAAATGCTCGGCGGTTGGGTAACGTTGCCCATCAACAATGAACTCGGCTTCGAACCACTGGCTGAAGCACGAAGCCGTGACGGCGGCTTTGTTGCGCTGGTGCCCCCAGAAAAATGTGAACGCCAGAGACTCCCCAGCGTTGAAACGGGCGCACAGTTCTTCGAGATGTTTGGAGTCGCTCACTGGGATGTCCTCGGTTACTGGGGCTCGACGTTACAGTGACTCTGCTGATCAAGGCAACAGCACAACTGTCAGGCTGAACATAGGACGAGGCAGCGGGTGGGCTGTGCGCCCGTTACTTCTCGTGCTCAATATGGACCGAGTCTGAGAAAGACGGTAAAACCTTTGCAGCCAAAACCCTGGCCAGCCACTTGATAAGGAATTACGTCCATGATGGAAAACCTGCTGCTCGCGGCCTTACCCGTTATTGCTGCCAATGGCACGGCTATTGATCCGCAGCGCTGGGCTGCAATTGAGCCTGCGGTGAGGTCTGCAGTGGAGTGTCGTCAGGCGATGCCGAAAGCTAAGCTCAAAGACATTGCCGCCGAGTCGCCTGGCAGTTGGACGCTGGTCCCGCCCACCCGCTTTATCGTGTTCGGTTTGCCGGTGGCGCGTGTCGAGGTGTTTGTCGATCCCACAGGCGAACTGGGTGCCAGTTACACCGCTGTGATCGAGAAGACCAGTTTGAAGAACGTTCAGCAGCAGTTGAACAAAGCCAGTAAAAACGGGGTGGTTGGGGACTTGGCTGCAGGGCAGGCGCACGGGCCGGAGCAGGTGGAAGTGAGCTGTACGATTGCAGAGTAGATCCGGAGGTGACGGGGATTTGCGAGTGGCTCGAATCAGCGTGACCATCCCTGATGGTCACGCTGCCGAAGGCTGGCCGGCTGCTTACTATTCGCTCCTGCCTAACGCCACCCGCATATCCGCACCACTCGGCTGCTGATAAAGCCCCAAGCCAAACTCCGGCATCACCGCGATCAGGTAATCAAAAATATCCCCCTGAATCCGCTCGTAATCCACCCACACCGTCGTGCGTGTGAAGCAGTAGATCTCCAACGGAATACCCTGTGATGTGGCTTCCAGCTGCCGGACCATGCAGGTCATACCTGGGTTTATCTCGGCGTGGCTTTTCAGATAGGCGACGGCGTAGGCGCGGAAAGTGCCGATGTTGGTCATGCGGCGGCGGTTGGATGAGAGTTCGGCAACATTGCCCTGAGCCTGATTCCAGGCGCGAAGCTCTGCCTGTTTACGGCCGATGTAGTCGGTCAGCAGGTGCACCTGCATCAGGCGTTGTTCTTCATCGTCGCGCACAAAGCGCACGGCGCTGGCGTCGATGAACAGGCTGCGTTTGATGCGTCGGCCTCCGGACTGTTGCATGCCGCGCCAGTTGCGGAACGACTCGGACATCAAGCGCCAGGTCGGGATAGAAACGATGGTCTTGTCGAAGTTTTGCACCTTGACCGTGTGCAGGGTGATGTCGACCACGTCGCCATCGGCCCCGACCTGCGGCATCTCGATCCAGTCGCCGACGCGCAGCATGTCGTTGCTGGTCAGTTGCACGCTGGCAACGAAGGACAGCAGGGTGTCCTTGTAGACCAACAGAATGACCGCCGACATGGCGCCCAGACCGGACAACAGCAACAACGGTGAACGGTCGATCAGGGTGGCGACGATGATGATGGCGGCGAAGATGTAGAGGATCATTTTCGCCAGTTGCACGTAGCCCTTGATGGAGCGCGTACGGGCGTGCTCGGTGCGGGCGTAGATGTCCAGCAGGGCGTTGAGCAGTGTGCCGATGGTCAGGGTCATGAACAGGATGGTGAACGCCAGGGTGATATTGGCGATCACGCCTTTACCGGTTGCGCTGAGACCGGGGACAAGGTTCAGGCCGAACTGGATGACCACCGACGGCACGATCTGCGCCAGTCGGTGGAAGACCTTGTTATGACGAAAGTCGTTGAGCCAGTGCAGGGCAGGCTGTCGGCCCAGCATCTTCATCGCGTAGAGAATCAGAAAGCGCGCCACGCGGCCAAGTACCAGTGCGGTGGTCAGCAGCAGGAACAGCGCCAGACCGGTACGCACCCAGGGATGCTGATCGAGCATGCCCCAGAGTTCCTGGGTTCTGAGCCAGAGCGATTCAATGTCCATACACTTTCAGATCCCGTGAACGAAGAGGGGCCGCGATTAAAGCATTAACGGAGGTCGGGCGGGCAGGGGGCGGCAAATGAAGAAACGTCACCTCCGCGATATGACGCTAACCATCAAAAAAATCTGAAGTAGACTCGCGGCATTATCAAACAGGATGCACTTCATGCTGATATTGAAACCTCAACACGCCAGTTCATCGCGTGCGCTGTGGGCGTTGGCGATGTTGTCCGGGCTGATGCTGTCGACACTGGCCAGCGCTGCCGAGACGCAGAAGACTTATGGCGAGATGGACGCGGCGGCTTTCGACAAGGCTGCCCGCAAGACCTACGCCTTGCAGGACTTTTCCGACCAGTACCGCGCCACGGTGGAAGTTGCGGCCACGGACGAGACCTTTCGGCCCGGTGTGATCAGCGTCTACGGCAAAGCCAGTGACAAGCCGCTGATCCGCGTGCAGTCCGACGAGATGGTGCTCGACACCGATGCGAAGACCGGCAAGGTCAAAGCGAACGTGCAAGAGCTGCCGTATGGCGAGCAGAGTGTATTGATCTATCAGGATTTCAACTTCGACGGCATCAAGGATCTTGCGTTGATGGACGGCCAGAACAGCTGCTATCACGGGCCGTCGTTTCAGGTGTTCCTCGGCACGGCGAATGGTTTCAAGCACAGTGACTCATTCACCCAACTGGCGCAGGAGAACTGCGGCATGTTCGGGATCGATGAGAAGAAACGTGAAATCAGCACCATGACCAAAAGCGGTTGCTGCTGGCACCAGATGGCCACGTACAGCGTACGCAATGGCGAGCCCGTCCTGGAAACAGAGACCGTCATCGATCACAGCGGAAATAGAGGGTTTCTCCCCGAAGAAACAGTGGGTGTTAACAAGAACGGCAAGATGACCTACACGACCCGTATCGTGTGGGAAGAGGATGATCAGCGCGAGGTACTGCTCTCGTTCAAGCTCGCGCCTTCGGGCAAGCGCATTGTGTTGTTTCGCCCTTCAGCGTCGGAACCCGTTGCTTACGCTGCCATCGACGCGAAGGACGAGGTCGGACTGGTTTATCCGCAGGCTGAAGGCGAGCGCTTCGATTACGACGCCGCCCGTCATACATTGAGCTTCGTACGCGGCGACACAACCTATCGAATTCTGGCTGATGCGAAGGGGGCTCCCCTGAGCATGCAGGTGGTGATTCGCGGCAAGGCCACCGAACTGAAACTTCTGCCTGAACCTGCGCAGGGCTCGCTCGACAAGGTGGCGCAAGCTTTGAAGGACGCCGGCGAGTAACCCTTCAGCCCCGATACCTGATCGCCTCCACAAACGCCGTGAATGCGGGGGATGCCTGGCGGCGATTGGGGTAGTACAGGTGAAAGCCTTCGAAGTACGGACTCCAGTCGGTGAGCACTTCCTTGAGGCGTCCGCTGGCCAGATGCGGCTTGGCGAGAAAGTCCGGCACATAAGCCAGACCGACACCGTCCAGCACCGCGTTCATCACGTGGATCATGCTGTTGGAGGTGAACTGGCCGTTGACCCTCGTGTTCAGCTTGCGTCCGTCCTTTTCGAACTCCCAAGCGTAACAGTTGCCGTTCGGTGAGTGGCGGATGTTGATGCAGGTGTGTTGCGTCAGGTCCTGAGGCAACTGCGGCGCAGCATGCTTTTCGAAGTACTCGGGTGTGCCGACAACGGACAGACGCCAGTCCGGGCCGAGGCGCACGGCGATCATGTCCTTGCTGATCGATTCGCCCAGACGTATGCCCGCATCGAAGCGCTCGCTGACGATGTTGGTGAAGCCGTAATCGATGCAGACCTCGACCTGAATATCGGGGTATTGCGCCAGAAAGCCCGCCAGCATCGGGCGGATGATGTTTTCGGCAGCGTCATCGGAGCAGGTCACGCGGATCGTGCCGGCTGGCTTGTCGCGCATCTCGCCCAGCACTGCCACTTCCGTTGCGATCTGGTCCAGCAGCGGCCCGATGGTGTTCATCAGTTTTTCGCCCGCTTCGGTCGGCGCTACGTTGCGCGTGGTGCGAGCCAGCAGACGCACGCCCATTTTTTCCTCAAGCCCACGAATGGTATGGCTCAAGGCTGACGCCGTGACGCCAAGCTTTACGGCGGCTTTGGTAAAACTCTGATCCCGCGCGACGGCGAGGAAGGCTTGCAGGTCATTCAGTCTGGGTGTGCTCATTGCTGAGTTTCTCTCACAATCGCATGGAAATTGCGGCGTCTAATCATCCTAATCCCTTTGCCCTAACCTGTGCTTCACATTTTTACAGTCGTCAGGCTCAGCGTCGTGACGGCATCGTTCAAGCAGGTCAGGGGTACATGAAAACATTTGAATCAACCATAGAACACAAAGCGGCAGCGGCCCATCCGCCCGCGTGGGGCGCGGTCTTTTCGATGGCGCTGTGCGTGGTCGTGCTGATTGCCTCGGAGTTCATGCCGGTCAGCCTGCTGACGCCCATCGCGCAGGACCTGGGCATCAGCCAGGGGCAGGCGGGCCAGGCGATTTCCATTTCCGGTTTCTTCGCGGTACTCACCAGTTTGCTCAATACGCCGCTGACCGGGCGTTTCGATCGCAAAAAGGTGCTGCTGGGTTTCAGTTTCCTGCTGTTGTTGTCGGGCATGACGGTGACGTTCGCGCCCAACGGTGTGGTGTTCATGACCGGTCGTGCCTTGCTGGGTGTTGCCATCGGTGGCTTCTGGTCGATGTCGACGGCCACGGTCATGCGTCTGGTGCCGAAGGATTCGGTCGCCAAGGGGCTGGCGCTGATCAATGGCGGTAACGCGTTGGCCGCGACTGTCGCCGCGCCGCTGGGTAGTTTTCTGGGTCAGTACATCGGCTGGCGTGGCGCGTTCTTCCTGGTGATCCCGCTCGCGGTGCTGGCCTTCGCGTGGCAGTGGTTGAGCCTCCCGGCGATGAGCAGCCCGCAGAACACTCGGGCGACCAATCCTTTCAAGCTGCTGCGCAATTCGCAGGTGGCCATCGGCATGCTCGCGATCATGTTGCTGTTCATGGGCCAGTTCGCGGTCTTCACCTACTTGCGGCCGTTTCTCGAAAGCATCACCGGCGTGAGCGTGACCACGTTGTCGCTGATGTTGCTGCTGCTGGGCCTCTGCGGTCTGGCCGGGACCTGGATGATCGGAGGACTGCTGCAAAAACGCATTTACGCCTACCTGATCGCAATCCCGCTGGCGATGGCCGTGCTGGCTGCTGTGTTAATCGCGCTGGGGCATTCGCCTGTGGCCGTTGCCGTCGTGCTCGGTGTCTGGGGATTGGTGGCCACGCCTGCGCCGGTGGCCTGGGGCCTGTGGCTCAGCCGCACGCTGCCCGACGACGCTGAAGCCGGTGGCGGACTGATGGTCGCGACCATTCAGATGGCGATCACCGTGGGTGCCGGCTTGGGCGGTGAGTTGTTCGACCACCTGGGTTGGTGGAGCCCCTTTGTGTTTGGCGCCGTGGTGTTGCTCGGTTCGGCAGTCTTTGCCCATGCCGCGATGCGCCACGCTCGATTCAGTGAATGAAGCAATAAAAAACCTTTGTTGATCACTCGATTCAGGAAGACCGCGATGAAGAGATTTCTATTAATGCTTGGGCTTTTAGTGGGCTCATATTCGGCAGTGGGAGCAGACATGTCCAACGGTGCAGACAACTTCTACAAGAGCGATAAGCTCATTCAGCAGAAGGTCACGTTCAACAACCAGTACAAAATGAGAGTGGCCGGGAACCTGTTCATTCCCAAAGGCTGGGACCCCGACAACAAGGCTCCTGCGATTATCGTCGGCCACCCGATGGGCGCGGTGAAAGAGCAGAGCGCCAACCTGTATGCGCAGAAACTGGCGGAACAGGGTTTTGTGACGCTGTCACTGGACCTGTCCTTCTGGGGCGAAAGTGAAGGCCGACCACGCAATGCCGTATCACCGGACATCTACGCCGAAGACTTCAGCGCGGCAGTGGACTTCCTCGGCACCCAGACCTTCGTCGACAAGAACCGTATCGGCGTCCTGGGCATCTGTGGCAGCGGCAGTTTTGTGATCAGCGCGGCCAAGATCGACCCGCGCATGAAAGCCATCGCCACTGTCAGCATGTATGACATGGGCGCTGCCAATCGTAACGGGCTCAAGCACTCGCAGACGCTGGAGCAGAGAAAGAAAATCATTGCCGAAGCGGCGGCTCAGCGCGACGTGGAATTTGCAGGTGGCGAGACCAGGTACACCAGCGGTACGGTGCACGAGATCACTGAAAAATCGCACCCGATCGAGCGTGAGTTCTACGACTTTTATCGCACACCGCGTGGCGAGTACACCCCCGAAGGCCAGTCGCCCAAGCTGACCACACACCCGACGCTGACCAGCAACGTCAAGTTCATGAACTTCTACCCGTTCAATGACATTGCCTCGATCTCGCCGCGTCCGATGCTGTTCATCGCAGGCTCCGAAGCGCACTCGCTCGAATTCAGTGAAGAGGCGTACAAGCTGGCCGGTGAACCCAAGCAACTGGTGATTGTGCCGGGTGCCGGTCACGTCGATCTGTACGATCGGGTCAAACTGATCCCCTTCGACAAACTGACCGACTTCTTCAGGAAGAGCCTGAAGTAACTGGCTCGACGCACAAAAAAAGCCCTGCCGGGAAGCAGGGCTTTTTGCGTTCAGTCCTTGATCAGTTCGAACCTGACGTTCAACGGCCCCGGCTGGCGGATCAGGTCCAGATCCGATTCGAGCGTGCCAAGCTTGATCAGCCCTGGCGAATACTTGAAGCCCTTGTGGAAGATCGCGATGTTGCCCCAGGGCGCGTAATAGGCAAAGTCTTTTGTGGCAGGGGTGTAGCCGGACGGTGCGCCTTCGGTGGTCAGCTTGCGTGACAGCGTGCTGATCTTCTCGGTCGAGGCGTAATCCTCCAACGCCAGGTCGAGGGGCAAGAGGGCAACGAAGTCTCTTGACGTCTGATTGTCTTCAAGCTGAAACGTCAGGGTCTTGCCATTGGCGAGCATTGCAATGCGCATGGGGTGTTCTCGGGTGGTGTTTTGGCTTGTCTGGGCATCGGCCCGATGCGGCATCAGCGCAGGTAGCGCGCTGATGCACAGCAGGGCAGTCAGCAGTTTTTCAGAGCAGCAGGTGCGCAGGGTTTTTCGAGGCATCGGGTTTACACCTGTAACGACTGAAGCGTGAGCAAGGGGAGTGGCGCCAAGCATAGGTCACTCGTCGTCGTTCATTACCCGGCTGGCCTTGCATGTGGATGTGAGCGTTGCTCAGTAATCGGCCCACGCCCGGCCCTCATCGTCATACACAAGTCCGCCTCTACACTGATCGTGCCCATCGCGTGGGCATGTATCCCGTGACGCTCTGCGTCACAAATGGCACAGATTGCGGATTCAGTGAGCCGAGCGCATGACGTGGATAACGCTGGAGCTTGTCCACGCATCTGCGCCACATTCGAGAGCGGACGCGGAGCGTCCTGAGAGGCGTTACCACGCAGAGCGCTCATCGTTATACACAAGTCTGCCTCAACACTGATCGTGCCCATCGCTCCGCGTGGGCATGCCTCCCGTGACGCTCCGCGTCACAAATGGCACAGACTGCGGATTCAGTGAGCCGAGCGCATGACGTGGGTAACGCTGGAGCTTGGACTAGCATCTGCGCCATATTCGAGAGCGGACGCGGAGCGTCCTGGGAGGCATTCCCACGCAGAGCGTAGGAACGATCACCGTTGCATTCCTCCAAGAGGACTTGTGTATAACGATGAGCGCAGAGCGTGGGAACGATCATCGTCGCAGTCATCCAAGAAGATTTGTGTATAACGCTGAGCGCGGAGCGATGGGCACGATCAGGGTTGAGTCTTGCAGCATCACCGGACTGTGGTAGCGCCTTGACCTGCCGTTCTCCGCTGTGGACAGCCCCGTCCGCAACCGGCTATGGTCGCGCCCTTCAAAAAAGGGGCGAGCATGGGCTATCTACTTTTCGTGACGCTGATCCAGGCGTTTTCCTTCAGCCTGATCGGCGTTTATCTGGCAGGCCATGTCGACAGTTATTTCGCGGTGCTGATCCGCGTCGTGCTGGCCGGGCTGGTGTTCATTCCGCTGACCCGCTGGCGTCAGGTCGAACCGGCGTTCATGCGCGGCATGCTGCTCATCGGTGCGCTGCAGTTCGGCATCACGTACGTCTGCCTGTACCTGAGCTTCAAGGTGCTGACGGTGCCGGAAGTGTTGCTGTTCACCATCCTCACGCCCCTGCACGTGACGCTGATCGAAGACGCCTTGAACCGGCGCTTCAATCCATGGGCGTTGCTGGCCGCGTTGGTTGCCGTGCTGGGTGCTGGCGTCATCCGTTATGACGGTCTGGACGGTGACTTCCTTGGCGGTTTCCTGCTGCTGCAACTGGCCAACTTCACCTACGCCGCCGGGCAGGTGCTGTACCGGCGTTTAGTAGTGCGCTACCCCAGCGACCTGCCGCACTATCGCCGCTTCGGCTATTTCTACCTCGGCGCGCTGGCCGTGGTGCTGCCTGCGTTCCTGGCGTTCGGCAACCCACAACGCTTGCCCGAAGACCCGACCCAATGGAGCGTGCTGCTGTTCCTCGGCCTGTGTTCGACTGCGCTGGGTATGTACTGGTGGAATAAGGGCGCCTGCATGGTTTCCGGTGCCACGCTCGCGGTGTTCAACGTCTTGCATGTGCCGGTCGGCCTGCTGATCAACCTGCTGATCTGGAACCAGCACGAGCCGTTGAGCCGGTTGTTGATTGGCGGGGTGCTTATTCTGGTGTCGCTGTGGATCAGTCGGTTGGGTTCGCGGCGTGAATTGAATATCGCAGCAGGTCACTGACAACAACACCGAAAGGCTCTCTATCCAGGCGGTGTCAGCTGGTTAAAGAGCCTTGAGAACCTGCGAGTTACTGAACAATCGTGAATCTGCAATTTTCGGGTGTCGTGTTCTCGCAGACGTTATTAATAGAGCCAAAATAGCCGGGCTCTGCTTTCCACGATGCGCCTTGGATATTTACAGTGAATTCTTTTTTGTTTGTCGTGATGAAATACAGGTCGAGGCTCATGCCGTCCTGTGTTTTATAGATGCATTTCTGGAGTTCCTGAGGTGATTTTTCATCGGCCTGCAAGACCGTCGCGTTTAGAAAAGTAATGTTTGGTCCAAGATTCAACTTGTTGACGGGGGTCTTGCTGGTCCACTCGCCCTGTTCCCCTTTCGCTGTGTAGATACCGGCAGAGTCCTGTGTGATTGTCGAGGCAGCCGGACAGCTTTCCATAGCCTGCGATGCAGTGGAAAGGCCCATGAGCAGCGTTGCGGCTGCCAGGCCTGAAAGTATGATGTTCATAGACAGTCCCTTATCTATAACTAATGTGTTTACTTGATTTCACTATAAGCCGTCATCGTATCGGCCTGCCTGCAACCTTCACGGAAAAAAGCGAATGGCTATAACAACGATCATCTTAAGTGTTAATGGAACGTATTGATCAAGAAGCGATTGATCATCGCTCCATTAACTATAGACCGGCGTTTACGAGGCGTAAACGCTCTTTCAGACAAGGAGTCGTGCGAGGTCCATATCAGCCCAGCGGCGCTCTCAGGCTGGCTCTGAGCCCGCCACCCGTCCGGTTCTGCAGGTTGACGCCACCGCCCATCAAGAGCGCAACTTTCTGCACAATAGCCAGCCCGAGTCCCACGCCCTGATCGCTGCCACGGCTGTAGAAGGGTTCGAACAAGCGCTCACGTTCCTGCTCATCAATGCCGGGTCCCTGATCGTCGACTGTCAATTCGAAGTGCTGGGCTGTAAATGACAGGCCCACCGTGATCTGCCCGCCTGCGGGCGAGAAGTTGACGGCATTGGTGATGAGGTTGTGCAGGGCGATGTCGAGGGCGGAGAAATCCACGTTCGCCTCGCGCCCGGCTTCGCTGCAGTCGAAAGACAGTTCCAGACCCTTATTTAGTACCCATGGCGTCAACTGAACCAGGCTGTCGCGCACGGCACTGACCAATTCCACGGGAGATCTGCCTGCCCTTGAAGACTCAGGCTCCAGGCGCGCGATGGTCAGCAACTGATTGACCAGCCGCGTGGTGCGATCGACGCCGATGATCAGATAGCCCAGCGATTCTTTGCGCTGTTCTTCGTTGTGCGCTTCCAGCACATTCTGCGCATGCACCCTGAGCACCGCGAGCGGCGTACGCATCTCGTGGGCCGCGTCGGCGATGAAGCGGCGCTCGCGTTTGAGCAACTCCTGGATCTGCCCCAGCATCCGGTTCAACGCCGCTTGCATGGGCTCCAGTTCACTCGGCAGCGGTGCGAGATCAAGGGGTTGCAGCGACCCGGCATGGCGCCCCCTGAGCGTACGGGCAAAGTTGGCCAATGGCCGAAGGCCCCAGCCGATGGCCAGCCAGATGGCAAGCACCAGCAGCAGGCTGCCGATCAGATTGGGCAGCACGGTGTGGCGAACGATCCGGTTGACCAGGTCCGAGCGCACGTCGTCACGCTCGCCCACCCAGATGCGCAGACCGGCATGGGCATCATCGAGCACGAAGGCTCGCCAGTGGTGTTGGTTCAGGTCGGGAAAGTCACTGAAACCGGCCCTGTCCGGCGGGTGGGTAAAGGTCGGAGCGCTCGCGGTGCGCACCAGTGAGCGACCGTCCTTGTCCCAGACCTGAAAGGCGATCTTGCTTTCGTAAGGATGGCCATCGATACGCGGCTCGGCCTGCGCCAGCGCCAGATTGAATGCCTCGTAGAGTTGGGCGTGTTCCTTGCGCTCCAGCGGCATGCGCATGATGCCTTCCAGCAAGCGCGCGTTCTGCGCCAGTTGAGCGTCGTAGATTTCGGCGATTTCGTGATTGCTGTCATGCACGTTGAACAGCGTCAGAACCAGCAGACCGGCCAGCAGCAGGCCGATGATGAGCGTCAGGGTACGGCGGCGGATCGACTTCAAGAACGTTCCTCCACCAGATACCCGACGCCACGGATCGTGCGGATCAGGTCGCTGGAGAATTTCTTGCGTAAGTGGTGGATATGCACTTCAAGGGTGTTGCTCTCGGCCCCTTCGTTCCAACCGTAAAGCAACTGCATCAACCGCTCGCGGGTCATGACCCGGCCCGGTGGCGAAAGCAGTTCGTACAGCAACTGGTATTCCTTGGGCGTCAGCGCAACGGGCTCGCCGTGATAGCTGACCTGCTGGGTACCGGGGTCCAGACTGATGCCTGCATGCTCGATCAGCACCTTGGCGCGTCCGGCACTGCGACGCAGCAGGGCGCGTAGACGGGCCTTGAGTTCAGAGACGTCGAAAGGCTTGATCAGGTAATCGTCAGCGCCGGTGTCCAGCCCGGTGATGCGGTCTTCGGTGGAATCGCGTGCGGTCAGGATCATCACCGGCAGCGTCGAGCCGCTGTGACGCAGCCGCCGCAACACCTCGAAACCGTCCAGCCTCGGCAGGCCGAGGTCGAGAATCGCCAGATCGAACGTTTCACTGAGCAGTGCATGCAGCGCGCTGCTGCCGTCACGAATCCAGTCGACGGTATAGCCTTCACGGCTCAATGCCTGATGGATACCTTCGCCCAGGGCGGCGTCGTCTTCGATAAGCAGCAGGCGCATGGTCGCTCCGTCAGTCGAGCTTCTTGTTTACATCGACCAACAGGGTCTGGATGTCTTTTTTGCGTGAAGCGTCTGCCAGCTCGCGGCCGGGGCGGGGTGGCGCTTTCAAGGCTTTGTTCAAGGCATCGCGGGCTTCGGCGTATTTGCCCTGACGGTACTGATGATCGCCCCAGAAGTAGAGCGGGTCGATGCCGTCCGGGTTGATTTTCAGCGCCTTCTGCAACAATTCGCCGGCCTTGTCCGAATCACCGAAAGCCAGCGGCCAGCCTGGCACGCGGTCGTAAAGCACGGCGAGGCTGGTGTAGGCCGAGCCCTGCAGGGCGTTAGGATCAATACTCAGCGCCTTTTCCAGATCGGCCTTGGCCAGCTTGGCTTTTTCCAGTGCGCCCAGCCCCGGACCCTGGGCGCTGGCCCAGCTGCTATTGACGATACCGGACCAGATCCAGGCCTCGGCTGCGGTCGGCCGATCCTTGACGAAGGCTGTGGACTGGGTCGCCAGCTTCTCGAACGCCGCGACACGCTGATCCTTGGGAAGGTCGTACTGAATGCGCCGCCAGTCCTGCTGGATGGTATCCAGGCGTTTCTGGTCAGGTGCATCCAGTGCTGCCCACACGGGCAGGCTGATCAGGCCGACGAAGGCCAACACGATTCTTTTCATAAAGTCTGTTTCTCTTCCGGGTGAGTACTGCTCAGACGACGAATCAAGGGTAGGTGTTTACGCAGGCCGCGGTCGACCAACATGGGCAAAAGGCTGTTGAGGCGTACAAAAAAACGCTCCGGCCAGCCCAGGTACAAGTCTCGCCGGTCACCGGCAATGGCATGCACCACCGCTTGCGCCACGTACGCCGGATCATCGACACCGGATTTCAGCGCCTCGTTCAATGCCTGCGCCGCCGGGCTGTTCATCGTGGTGCGGGTGGCCCTTGGCGCAACGTACAGGACGCCGACATGTGTGTCCGCGAGCTCGCGGCGCAGCGCTTCAGAGAACCCGCGCAAGGCGAACTTGCTCGCGCAATAGGTCGCATAACCCGCGTGGCCGATGGAACCGTAGGTCGAGCCGACATTCACCACCATGGCCTGCCCGGCGCTCCTGAGCAGCGGCAACATTGCGCGGGTCAGCAGAATCGGTGCGTGCAGGTTGATCATCAGCATAGCGTTGATGTCGTCGGTCGAAAGCTGCTCCAGCATCGCAAAGTGATTGGCGCCTGCCGCATTGATCAGCAGGTTCACGCCCGCCGTTGCCTGCGCCCTTGCCACCACCTGTTTGCGGCCTTCCTGGCTGCACAGATCGGCTTCGACCCAGTGCAGGTTGTCGGGGTACGCGGCAAGCAGCGAGCGCAACGGCTGCCCGTTGCGCGACACCGCCAGCACCTGCGCGCCATGGCTGCACAGCGCCTCGGCAATCGCCAGGCCGATTCCGCCACTGGCACCGGTCAGCACGACGCGGGTATCAGACAGTCGCATGAGCGTTTTCCTTGTGGTCGTGTGCCAGCACGCCCGGCAACTCGCGGAACATGTCGGTGTAAAGGCGATAGACGATCTTCGAGGTGTGAATCACGGCGGCCTGATCCTGTGGGTCGTCGAGGCGGTCCATCAGCGTGCGAAAGGTCTCCATGTGGCCGACGTCCAGACTGCCATGCGAACTCAGGTAACTGAACGCGGCAGCGGGCAGTTCCAGATGTTCGCGGATGCTGTCGGCGGCATGGGTCGCCAACGCGATGCTGGTGCCTTCCAGCACATTGACCATGCCGAACAGTCCGACCGGATTGCCGCGTGCGATCAGGTCGTAGAGGTAGGCGACCATCAGCTCGATGGGCGTGGCAGGCGATCCGTCACGCACGGCGTCCGCATTGCCACCGCAGGCGCGCAGGTCGTCGAGGATCCAGCGTTCGTGGCCGTATTCATCCTCGATGTACTCGCACACCGCCGCACGCAACCATTCCAGTCGGGAGGGCAGCCGGGCGCCGCAGGCCATCATCAGCGGCACGGTGTGGCGCACGTGGTAGTAGGCCTGGGACAGAAAGGCCCGGTAGCTCTCCAGGCTGACCTGGCCCTTCAATGCCTGGCGGATAATCGGCAGGTTGAACAGCGTTTCGCGCTCCTGCTGCGTGGCGTCCTGCAGGGTCTGGAAGAAGCTCATGATGAAATACCTTCGGCTGGGTTCGACGAAATGAACAGGGAGCGGTAATGATCGAGAATGGCGTTGCGGCGTGGTCGGCCATTGGCGGTAGCCAGCCCGTTGGCCGGGCTGAATGGTTGTGGCAGGCGGGTCCAGTCGCTCACTTGGGCGTAATCGGGCAAGCGTTGATTGGCCTGGGCGACGGCCTCGGCAAGTTGAAAGTCGGTCATCTCGGGGCGTTGCGGCCAGAGCAGGGCATGGTTGTGCGCCATGGCCTCGCCGTAAACGAACGCCTGGGCGATGTGCCCGCTTTGGGTGAGTTCGGCCTCGACCCATTCCGGGTTGACGTTGCGCCCGAAGCTGGTGACGAACTGGTGCTTCTTTCGGCCTTTCAGGTACAGATAGCCGTCGGCATCGAACTCGCCCAGATCGCCCGTCGGCCACCAGACGTTGGTGGGCGGCGTTTCACCCAGATAACCCAGCATTGGAACGTTGCCGATCAGCACCTCGCCATCTTCAGCCAGGCGAACATGAACATGAGGCAGCGGTTTGCCCACGCTGCCGACACGCTGCGTGTCGGGCCGGTTCAGCGCCACCACCGATGCGCACTCCGACAAGCCGTAACCTTCGTAGACCGGAATGCCTGCCGCCTGGGCGCGAACCAGCAGTTCCTGACTGACGCGTGCGCCGCCCACTGCCACGAAGCGCAGCATTGAGGCGTCGAACGCAGCCATTTCACAGGCCGTGACCAGCAACAGCAGCAGTTGTGGCACCAGAATCATGCTGTCGGCGCATTGCTGATTCAGACAGCTCAGCAGGCGCCGGGCGTCGACGCCGCTGGCGCCTTGGATGCCGAGGGTCTGCTGGCTCGGCAGACTGAGGCTGCCCCCTGCGTACAGCGCCGCATAGCAGCCAATGTTTTCCAGCAGAATCGCCAGCGGCAGCAGGGTCAGGTAGTTCTCCGGTTGCAGCGGGCGACTGGCTTCGTACAGCTCACGGGCAACGGTCAGCACGCTGTTGGCACTCAGGCACACGCCTTTGGGCGTCCCTGTGGTGCCTGAGGTGAACGTGAGCTTGGCGGTGCCCGACGGCATGAGGGAATGCGTCTTGAAAGCGCGACGCCAGAACAGCGGACCGTTTTCCGCGCGAGCTTCGTAGTGCGCAGCCTGAAGATGTGCGTGATACGCAGGCTCGGCGATGACCAGATCCGCCTGGCTTTGCTCCAGACAGTGCAATTGCTGGCTGACGCTGAAGAACGGCGGCAGGGTTACGCAGCCCAAACCTTCGAACAGAACGGCGAGGTCCCACAGCAATGCATCGGGGCTGTTGTCCAGCATCAGCGCCACTACTCGGGTGCCTGCCTGTCGCAACTGCTGTCGACGCTGGTCGATCTCGACGATCAGTGCCGCGTAACTCACCTCCACAGTGTCGCCCTTGAGCGCGATCCGGTGAGGCTGCTCGTAGGCAAAACTTTCCAGTCGCTGCCAGAACTGTTCACGTTCATGCGACATGGCAATGTTCCTCCAGCGCCAATGGCAAGCCAAAGCGTTCGAACACCCCCGTGTTGCTCAAGTGGCGGAAGCCTGCGCCGATGTCGCCCACATGGACGTTGGGCTGAGTCTGGTAGTAATTGCCCCACGCGTGTCGGTCGTCACCCAGACGCAGCGGATCGGCCGGGCCGAGCGTGACCGGGCACAGGCCCAGCCGGTTGAAGCTGTTGACCAGCGCGTTGTTGCCGGTGAACGTCACCCATTCCAGCCCGCACATGGCCAGCAGCCAGGTGACGGTGATGATGCTGAGCCGAGCGCTGCCCAGGTTGCTGGCCGCCAGATTGCCGACCTCGACAATGGCCTGTCGCTCGACCGGACGGCCAGCGGCCCTGTGCACCTGATGCTCGATCGGCTCGTCCAGATATCGCTCGAGAAACAGTGCCCCGGCTGTCGCCAGTCTGGCACCAGCCACGGCGCAGAGTGCTCCGCTTCCATCGCTGAGCCCGAACAGCTCAGGCATGAACTGCTTGATGTTCGCGCCGTGGGCTTTCTGGAAACGGGTCTGAATAAAGGCTTCGAACGCAGTGCGCTGAGGGGCGTCGGTTGGTGCGTGGGAGAGGGTCAGTGGTGCAGCGTCATGACTGCCGAAGTGCAGCGGCAGGCAGATGTTCCAGTCGATTTCAGGCATTGATGAGGTCCCAGTCAGCGAGTGAAGGGGAGTATCCGAGCGGTTTCTTAACGGAATCTGAAGGTAGCGGGGGAAACTGTGACCCGCGTCCCGAAATCGCCGGAATGCCTTGTGCCGCCAGCGTTCGTTCAGGTTCGACGCCAACGTTTGATGCCCTCGTCGCCAAACAAAATCAGCCGTTGGTGGTAAAGAAACTCGGCCCCGGCGCTCGAAACCGTTACGCTATGCAGCTGTATTTTTGTTTTTCGTCGAGGTAACACCCGTGTTTTCCGAATTCGCCCTGCACGAACGCCTGCTTAAAGCTGTGGCCGAGCTTAAATTTGTCGAGCCTACGCCTGTGCAGGCAGCGGCCATTCCGCTGGCACTGCAAGGGCGCGACCTGCGGGTGACTGCGCAAACCGGTAGCGGCAAGACAGCAGCTTTCGTCCTGCCGATCCTCAATCGCCTGATCGGCCCGGCCAAGGTTCGCGTGGACATCCGCGCCGTAATCCTGCTGCCGACCCGCGAGCTGGCCCAGCAGACCTTGAAGGAAGTTGAACGCTTCTCGCAGTTCACCTTCGTCAAGGCGGGTCTGGTCACGGGTGGTGAAGACTTCAAGGCCCAGGCCGCGATGCTGCGCAAGGTGCCGGACATTCTGATCGGCACGCCTGGTCGTCTGCTGGAACAACTCAACGCAGGCAACCTGGACCTCAAGCACGTTGAAGTGCTGGTGCTGGACGAGGCCGACCGCATGCTGGACATGGGTTTCTCCGAAGACGTCGAGCGTCTGGCTGGTGAATGTGCCGGTCGCGAGCAGACCATGCTGTTCTCCGCCACCACCGGTGGTGCGGGCCTGCGCGAGATGATTGGCAAGGTTCTGAAGGATCCGCAGCATCTGCAATTGAACAACGTCAGCGAACTGGCTTCCGGCACACGTCACCAGATCGTCATGGCTGACCATAACGTGCACAAAGAGCAGGTCCTGAACTGGTTGCTGACCAACGAGACCTATCAGAAAGCGATCATCTTTACCAATACCAAGGCCATGGCTGACCGTCTGTACGGCCGTCTGGTGGCGCTGGAATACAAAGCCTTCGTGCTGCACGGCGACAAGGACCAGAAAGACCGCAAGGCAGCCATCGACCGTCTGAAGCAGGGCGGCGCCAAGGTTATGGTCGCAACCGACGTTGCGGCCCGTGGTCTGGACGTTGAAGGTCTGGACATGGTCATCAACTTCGACATGCCACGCAGCGGCGACGACTACGTGCACCGTGTGGGCCGTACCGGTCGTGCCGGCAGCGAAGGCCTGGCGATCTCGCTGATCTGCCATGGCGACTGGAACCTGATGTCGAGCATCGAGCGCTACCTCAAGCAGAGCTTCGAGCGCCGTGTCATCAAGGAAGTCAAAGGTACCTACGGCGGACCGAAGAAGGTCAAGGCGTCGGGCAAGGCTGTTGGTGTGAAGAAGAAAAAGACCGACGCCAAGGGCGACAAGAAAAAAGTCGCCGCCAAAGGCCCGACCAAGCGCAAGACCGCCAACCGTCCCAAGTCCGATCTGGTCAGCCAGGACGGCATGGCACCCCTGAAAAAACGCACCACCCCGGCGCCATCGGCTGAGTAAGCCTGAGCGGGTCCCGGCTTGCACACCCGTAAGAGCTGCGTGAGCGATCAGTCAAAGGCTTCAGCCCTCACACTGATCGTTCCTCACGCTCTGCGTGGGAATGCCTCTCAGGACGCTCCGCGTCCCGGCGTACACCCCCGTAAGACCTGCGTAAGCTGATCAGTTACAGCCTCACACTGATCGTTCCTCACGCTCTGCGTGGGAATGCCTCTCAGGACGCTCCGCGTCCCGGAGTACACCCCCGTGAGGCCTGCGTGAGCTGATCGGTTACAGCCTCACACTGATCGTTCCTCACGCTCCGCGTGGGAATGCCTCTCAGGACGCTCCGCGTCCCGGCGTACGCACCCGTAAGACCTGCGTGAGCTGATCAGTTCTTGCGCGTTCCCTCCTGCCACCCGGCACCCTCGGCTGAACGGCTGCACACCCCGCAGGTCACAACGTTGAGACAGGCGCTTGTGACCGGATGTCACGAGCCGTTCATCCATGCAGGACGGAGGGTTTTACAATGAATTACAACTGGGACCTTATCGAACGTCTGCTTCATGACGTGCAGAACAGCGGCGGTTCGTTTGACTCGAGGGAATACACCACGGCTAAAGCCTCGGAAGGCGAGGCGGTGGCTGACGCTGGAAGCCTTCAGGCCGAAGCCGCACAGCTCAAGGAGCTGTTGACCAACCGTGGCTTTATTCAGTCGCGCCCGCCAGAAGAAGACAGTGGGCGTTCGAAGCTCATCCTCACCCCGCGTGGTTCAAGCCTGCTGGCGCTGATCGACAGCAGTATCCCCGGCAACGACCATCCGCGTGAGGTCTTGGACAGACAAGAGGATGGGCTGGATCCGGCCACGTTCGATGAAGTGGCGTCCAAGGCTCAGGTTGCCTGATCCCCGTTGACTGTACGCGCTGCCAGCGTGCAGCGCGTCTTTGCTCCTCGCCCACTACGACTATTGGGCTGCACCCGCCGCTTTCAGGCAGTTCAGATCGGTGAAATCCTTGCGCATGTCAGCGATCCGGCTCAGCAGGCGGTCTCGTTGCTCCTGAGTGCTTTGCGCGGTGATGTCGACAATCAGGGAGATCGCCGCTTTCTCGGTCTGGTCGTAAGCCTTGCGGTATTCCGGGGTCCAGAACGTCTCACGATCCTGCAACAACGCGGCAATGCGCTGCGGGAAGTCGCTGGACTGGCGCTGCTGCACCGTGGTCAGAAACAGGTTCTGCCAGTGCGTGCGGTTTTCGATCCACGCCTTGTTCTGTTCACCCAATGAAGCGGACCACACCTGAATGCGGTCTTTCTGAGGCTGGTTGAGTTTGCCGATCCACGGTGTCAGACGCTTTTCCATACGGTCGGCGCGCTCGGCGATCTGGCGTTCCAGAGGCTGATCCAGGTATTTGTTCTCGCGCTTACGCTGGTCCTTGGCGAAGGCGTTCTGCATTTCCTCGACCTGCTTGTCATCGAAGCGGCTCAGCAATTCGACAGCAGACGGTGTGATCTCGCGAGAAATCTTGGCGATGGCGTCCTTGGCCTCACGGGTGCGTGCTTCCAGACCCTCGTAGGTGACCTGATCGTTTTTCACCATCTCTTCCAGCTTGTCCAGCCAGGTCAGGTACTCCGGCAGCTGGGTGCTGCAATGCCAGCTCAGGTGCTGCTTGAGGCGCACGTTGAGCCAGTCTTTCTGAGCGGAGTTCATGTCCAGATAGTCGCTGAGCGTCCATGGAATGATCACATCGAGATTGCGATAAGCCAGACCTACCTGATTGCACCCGGCAAGCAGCGACACGGCCATCAACATCGTAATGAAGGCTTTGAACAGAGACTGCATGAACGCTCCTCGGGGGCACTGACCTGCATGGATGCTGTGCAGTAGAGGAGTGTAGCGCCAAGGGGTTCAACCGGGATGCGGTATCAGAAAAACGAACGCACGGCCTTGAGGGTGAAGGTGCCGTCGCAGCGCGCATTGTGGCCGCTGTAGACGCTGCAATCGCCACCGCTGAGGCTCGACCCGCTGTAGATCAGGTTCATGTCGATGCCCAGCCAGGGACGTGAGAGATTCAGGGACCAGTCATTGAAACCATTGATCTGTCCGCCGTCATCAGAGGTCTGCGGCGTGTCGAACTGATGGTTGGCGTACTGCATGCGCACGCCGATGCCGAGCCGTTCGATGGCACCCAGATCGATGAACACTGTGCTGTCACGCGAGCCCACGTCGTTGCTGAAAGCAGCGCCCACCCGACTGTCGAGCATCCGCAATCCGGCATAGAACTCGTGGCTGTCGATCTGGCTGGTGTCCGGGTAGCTGTAGCGAATCATGCCCAGCTCGTAGCCCAGCGTATTGTCGAAGGGTTTCTTGAAGCCCATGTAGGAGTCGACTTCCAGCGCGCTGTCGGGCGTGAACCCCATGTTGGGTGCCCACTGGCCGAAGTAGAAACCGCTGTCGTGAGTCAGGTCCATACCGCCATGAAACGAGCCTGAGCCGCCACTGGGTGTGACCAGGCCCTGCGCCATGCTGCGCGTCGGGGTCGTAGCCAGTTTCAGGTCGAAGTCGCCCAAGTCCCGCTCCAGAACCTGGGCAGATATGGACTGACTTATGAACAGGGCGCTGAAGGTCAACGCATGTAAGCGATGGCTGAGCATGGCTCACTCCTTAATGTGTCGAGGAGTGTGGTCAGGAATGGCGTATCGAGAAATGGCCCGGAAGCCCGACACAAGCCGCGTGCTAGAGCCTCGCAAGGATACCGTCGAAATCGTGGCGCAGGGCGCCGTTCGTCGATTCGCCGTGTGTCAGTTGGACGCAGTCGCCTGTGCAGAGGGAATGACCAGTCCGCGAATCACCACAAGCGCCTGTTCGAAAGACGGGTAGCCGCTCTTGGCAACATCCAGTTCCGCGTACTCGTTGCGGTAGTGCTCGGAGCGTTTCGGATCGCTGATGCTCAGTTGCTGGGAGAGCAGGGCAATGGCCAGCGGGTGCTTGTGTGCGGCGGCAGTCTGCAGCAGATCGATGATCTGTTGGTGGTCGGCCTGCTGGCGTATCAGCAGAACGGCCTGATAGAACTCCGCTTCGCCCGACGCGTCATCCAAAGCGGCACGGCGCAGCATGGCTTCAGCCAACTCGTAGTTTTCGCGGTTGTCTTCGCTGATCAGCAGCTTGGCCTGCAGCATGTCGTTCTGATACAGCAGGTGACCGGCCCGGCAGGGGCTGTCGGTGAGCTGACTGTCATTGGGACCGTTCTCGCAGTGATGCGATGCGCAGCCACCCAGGTACAAAAGAGCGCCGAAAAGCATCCAGTTCTTCATTCGAGCATTCCGCAAATGAGACAACTACCCGAGCAGGATCCAGCTCGTGGTCATAGTGATATCAGACAAGAGAGTAGCAGCGTGACAGGAGGAATATCCAGCGAAGGATGGTCAATCTAGCGCCCTGAAGGTCAAGG
This sequence comes from Pseudomonas sp. AC016, assembly GCF_979253365.1. Classification (NCBI taxonomy): domain Bacteria; kingdom Pseudomonadati; phylum Pseudomonadota; class Gammaproteobacteria; order Pseudomonadales; family Pseudomonadaceae; genus Pseudomonas; species Pseudomonas sp. AC016. The sequence goes on along the minus strand of NZ_CEEDCC010000001.1, from coordinate 1,669,258 downwards.
CGCATAGAGATCGACGAGCAAGGCGGGGGTGTTACTTCTTGCCGAGGTTGATCTGCTTGGATGGTGTGAAAGTCTGGCCACTCACGCCTTTGGCGATTTGCTGGATTTCGCCGCCGGACTTCAGGAAAGCCGCAATCTGTGCGTTGATCGAGTCGCTCGTTTCAACGGCTGGTGCGGGCTTGGCTTTCGAGTGGGATGCTTTGATACGCATGGCTGCCATTTACCTTCATAAACGTAATACGGCCAGCCATCGTACAGGAAACCCTCGGTCATTGCTTGGCGAATCTGGCAGCCAAAAGAAGGGACGCCCGCGTCAAAACAGCTTTTTTCTGTTTATAGAACCGCCAAGCGATTGTTTTGCCTGATGAAGTTCATGACCTTGTTTGCTGGCTACCCGATATCATGTGCGCCAGATCGGTGCATCCAACTGACGAGTGGAGAGCCACGTTCCCGTCTGGAATTTCATTTGTCTGCCCGCAGTGTTGGCGTCCTGCCTTGCAGCGCGAACGTCGGCGTAAAGTCGGGTAGAATGCGCCCCACGTAATGAGGGTATCTGCACATGGCTTTAATCGGGCGCTACAACAGCTTGCAAGTGGTCAAGCACACTAACTTCGGTCTGTACCTGGACGGTGCGCAGGATGGCGAAATCCTTCTGCCCAATCGTTACATCCCCAAGGATGTGCCCAGCGAAGATGAAGACTGGCTCAACGTTTTCATCTATCTGGACAGCGAAGACAAGCTGATCGCCACCACCGAAAAACCCAAGGTTCAGGTGGGCGAGTTCGCCAGCCTCAAGGTAGTCGAAGTCAATAGCATCGGTGTATTCCTGGACTGGGGGCTGCCCAAGGACCTGCTGCTGCCCTATTCGGAAGAGAAGCGCACGCTGCAGGCCGGTGACTATTGCGTGGTGCACGTCTACCTCGACAAGCACACCCGCCGCATCACCGCCACGGCACGCCTGGATCGCTATCTGGACAAGACGCCTGCCAACTACAGCGTCGGTCAGGAAGTCGACCTGCTGGTGGCCGAAGCCACCGACATGGGCTTCAAGGCGATCATCAACAACAAGCACTGGGGCCTGATCCACAAAAACGAAGTGTTCAAGTTCATGCGCGCCGGCAAGCAGGAAAAGGGTTTCATCAAGGAAATCCGTGCAGACGGCAATATCAGCCTGAGTCTGCAACCGGTGGGTGCCGAAGCGGCGAGCAGTCTGAATTCGAAGATCCTGGCCAAGCTGCGTGACAACAACGGCACCTTGCCGGTCAGCGACAAGAGCGATCCGCAGGTCATCAGCGGTCTGTTCGGCGTCAGCAAAGGCAACTTCAAGAAAGCCATCGGTGCCTTGTACAAGCAGGGTCAGATCGTGATCCACGCCGATCGTATCGATCTGGTCTGACAGTGATCAGGGGCTGACCGCACTGCCCTGATGCAGCGCAGGTCAGGCCCGGTCTGACAGCCTGTCGATTTCCTGCTTCAAACGATTGAACGGCAGCGTGCCGTTGAACACCCTGGCCTGCTCAAGGGTTTCTTCATCGCGCCGCAGCAATACGACCGGAACCGCCCTCAACCCCAATTTCTGCGCCAGCGTCTGATCATCAAGCACGATTTTTTCGTATTCGCTGGCGACAAGCGCATCTTCCAGTGCCTGCCTGTCCAGACCGAGGGTATGGCCCAGCTCCAGCAGTGTCGGCGTCTCGCCGATGTCCAGCCCGTCCTCGAAAAACGCCTTGAACGCACCTTTGTGGAAATCGGCAAAACGTCCCGCCGTTCTGGCGAAAGCCGCTGCCTGAAGCACCTTGCGGCTACGGGGTTGAACCGTGGGCATCTTCATCACGACCTGACGTTTGTCGGCCATGGGCAGCACGGAGCGTGACCAGGTGGCACGCAAGTAATCGGCATCGGGGTCAAGCATGGCGATAGGGTCGGGGCGCAGTTCGAAGGCGTGCCAGTTGAATTCAAGCCGCTCGCCATAGCTTTGCTGAAGCTGTTCAAGTACCGACAGTTGCAGATAACAGAAGGGACAGACGTAGTCGCTCCACACATCGATTTTAAAAGGACCCGCAGTGTTCATTCGCCAAACTCCATAACGCTAATTAACACTGACTCCCGTAACCCCGTAAAAGTCCTGCCATTCGGAGGATCATTTTTCGACTTGCACAGGTCATACCCTCATACGAGGGCTTTCTGCCGTCGAAATCCTCAAGGACGCCCCATGAAAATACCTTTGAAAACGATCGTCACGGCTTACGTCGGCACGCTGTTGGCGTTTCTGGTGCTGGATGGAATCTGGCTGGGGGTGCTGATGGGCCCTACGTACCGCGAGTGGCTGGGACCCTTGATGCTGCAAACCCCGGTGATCGGGCCTGCGGTGGCGTTCTATCTGCTGTACGGCGCAGGTGTAGTGATATTCGGGGTGATGCCTGCGCTCAGGGAGCAACGCATGGGGCGGGCAACGCTGTACAGCGGTCTGTTGGGGCTGATTGCCTACGGCACCTACGACCTGACCAACTGGGCCACGCTGCAGGGCTGGCCTGCGCAATTGGCGCTGGTGGATCTGGCGTGGGGCACCGTGGTGTCGGCACTCGCGGGCACTGCGGGGTATCTGGCGGCGCGTCGGTTTGGCTGACAAGCCGCGCCGACTTGAATCGCCGGCAAGCCGCCTCTCATCAAACAACCTGTAACCCACTGAAGGAATGCGATTTTTTGTAGGAGCGCGCTTGCCCGCGATTGCGTCATGTCAGTCACTGATTTTCTGTGTGTAAGAACCTATCGTCGGATTGCCGCCCAGACCAAGCGCGCTCCTACGGTCCGTGTTTGCCGCGCGACAGCGTCTACGTCTAAGACGTGGTGAAGCCTCCCCACAGTCCAGCGTTCGCGGCGTGATCAGTCCTGCAAAAAGCCCGCAAAGCTCAGGTTACTGCCCTTGGGGCGCATGTCTTTGAGCCAGGAGTCCTTGTCGGCACTCAGCTCCAGGCTGACGGTGGGCTTGCGCTTGTCGGCGTTGCGCACTTCAAGGCCTTCGATGTGGTCACGCATGAACACGGTGGTGACTTTCAAGTGCAGAAGCTGATCCGTTTCAGGCGTGTACATCAGCAAGTGCAGCCACTCGTATTGGCCTACCTGCAGACGCGGGACGGGCAGGTCGAACCACCAGATATTGCGCTTGTGGTCGAGCACGGCGAAATGGGTGTTGTTGACGCCGAGCACAGCGCCGCCCAGATCCTGGTTCCTGCGTGCGATGGCCAGCTTTTTATCGAGTTTCATAACGTTCCTGTGAATCGGTTTGTTCAGCGCGCCGGACCGTGCCTGGCAACTGTGCGGCGCATTCTCGCACAAACTCTGCCTCTCGCTCGCGGCGAACAACAGAAATGCAGGTAAACGGGGCGGCAGACGAACGGCCGCCGGAGCACGAAAAATACTTGAAACTCTTGGCGAAAACCGCCGGTCAATCCTTATGTCGAGTACGACATCCGATTCCAATGCGGTCTTCAGACCCAGGAGATACACCCATGAGCAGCACTGGCGATAAAATCAAAGGCATGGCCAATGAAGCAGCTGGTAACGTCAAGCAGGCTGTTGGCAAGGCGACTGACAACACCAAGCTGAGGGCTGAAGGCAAGGCGCAGGAAATCAAGGGCGAAGGCCAGCAGGCCAAGGGCGAAGCCAAGGATGCCATAAAGAAGGGCGTCGACAAGGCGTAAGCCGATCTCTTCCGGCGAGCAGTCCGGGAGGAATACGATGCAGATAACGGTCATCCCAGGATGACCGTTATGCATTCTGCTCTGCGCAACTGAAACCTTTTACGGCCCGTCAAGTCAATGTGACATCGGTCGCTGCGCATGCTTGTCATTGAATTGGCAGATAATTGCAGCGATGTCCGGTCTTGACGATGTAAGGTGTTCCAGTAAGGGAGCGAGAGGAAACGCCATGATTTTCCCCCATTTGCGTAAACTGTCGGTTGGCAAAGTGCTGGTACGCACCGTCAACGAGTTTCTCGACGACGAGATGTCCACCTACGCGTCGGCACTGGCCTACCAGATGCTGTTTTCTCTGTTCCCGTTTCTGCTTTTTCTGATCGCGCTGATCGGTTTCCTGCACTTGCCTGACTTCTTTTCCTGGCTGCGCCTGCAGTCGGAACTGGTCTTGCCACCGCAGGCACTGGAGCAGGTCAACCCGGTGATCGACCAATTGCAGCAGTCCAAGGGCGGTCTGCTGTCCATTGGTATCTTCATCGCGCTCTGGACCGCTTCGGCGGGTGTGCGCCTGATGATGAGTGCGATGAACGCTGCCTACGATGTGGTGGAGGGCCGCCCGATCTGGAAGCGCTTTCCGCTGTCGATCTTCTACACCGTCGGCATCGCCGGGATGCTGCTCGCCGCAGCTGCGTTCATGGTGCTGGGTCCGCAGGTGATGAACTGGATTGCAGCGCAGATCGGCATGGAAGAGTTCATCGTGACGCTGTGGACCATCCTGCGCTGGCCGGCCATCATCCTGCTGCTGATGGTCGCCGTGGCGCTGATTTATTACGTCATGCCTGACGTCAAACAGGAATTCCGCTTCATTACCCCAGGCTCGGTGCTGGCGGTGGTTGTATGGATCGTCGCGTCGCTGGCGTTCGGTTTCTACGTCAAGACCTTCGCTGACTACAACGCCATGTACGGCAGCATTGGTGCGATCATCGTGCTGTTGCTGTATTTCTACATCTCCGCTGCGGTGCTGCTGCTGGGTGCGGAAATGAATGCGGTCATCGAGCACATGTCTGCCGAAGGCAAGGAAGAGGGCGAGAAGGAAGCGGGCGACGGTGGTGGCGAGGGTGTTGGCAAACAGCACGTTTCCGGCCTGGGTCGCGATCATTCCGTGCCGCTGCCCAAGGCTGATGAACCTGATTCGGACAATCGCATGTCCACACAGCGATAGCGCTGAATCCTTGAAAGGACTGACTTCGTGATTCACAAGATACTGAAAATGGGCGATGAGCGCCTGCTTCGCATCGCTCCACCCGTGCCGCAGACAATGTTCGGCAGTGAGGAACTCAAGACCCTCATCGCTGACATGTTCGAAACCATGGAGAGCGTTGGCGGTGTGGGTCTTGCCGCCCCGCAGATCGGCGTCGACTTGCAGCTGGTGATCTTCGGCTTCGAGCGCAGCGAGCGCTACCCGCAGGCTGAAGCCGTGCCGCAGACGATCCTGATCAATCCGGTCATCACGCCGCTGTACCCGGCCGTGGAAGAAGGCTGGGAAGGCTGCCTGTCGGTGCCGGGCCTGCGTGGCATGGTCAATCGCTTTCAGAGTATCCGCTACGAAGGCTTCGATCCGGACGGACAACCGATCCAGCGCGACGCCTTCGGTTTTCACGCCCGCGTCGTGCAGCATGAATGCGACCACCTGATCGGCCGTCTTTACCCTTCACGCATCACCGACTTCAGCAAGTTCGGCTTCATGGATGTGATGTTCCCCGACATGGACCCCAACGCCGACGAGTGACCTTGGCTTTCATGCGTTGCGGCACAGGGCGACCAGCGCCTTGCTGCGGCTGTAACGCATGAAACGCTCGCCCAGCGACTGCGGCAAGCGCTGCGCCTCCTCGAATCCCAGAGGCTGATAGAAGCCCGTCAAATCCGGATGACAGAACAGCCAGACCGGTCCGGTCAGCGGTTGTACTGCGGCCTCGATCAAACGCTTCGCCACGCTTTGTCCACGTTCTTCCGGTGCCACGAATAGGCTTGTCAGCCAATGTCCGTTCTCGACCGGCGTGAGGCACAGTGCGCCGATGATTTCCTGCCGTTTCGCCACCCAGGCCTGACCCTTGCTGGCGGCGCGCATCGAGGACTGATGCTGGCGATAGAACTTGCCCAGCAAAGGCCGACACGCATCGGGCAAGGGCATGAAATGTGTATCAGGCATGAGTAACGGCTCACAGGTGCACAACAGAGGGGCCGCATCATACAGCTCGGCGGCTAACCTTCCCGCATGCTTGCGCAGACGGCTACAACTAATCGTACCCGGCCGGTGTCGATAGCTTTCAGACATCCAGTTCACACCCGCACCTTGAGGTGATCATGAAATCCATAACAAAACTTCTGGGCGGCTCGCTGCTGGCATTCGGGCTGCTCGGACAGCCTGTGCTGGCGGCCGACAAGGCAGAGCCGATCAAATTCGGCGCGCTGACCTGGGAAAGTGGCAGCCTGATTACCGAGGTGCTGCGCACAGTGGTCGAGAAAGGTTACGGCTACTCGACCGACACGCTGCCCGGCAGTACCGTCAGCCTGGAAACCGCGCTGGCCAAAAACGACATTCAGGTCATCGCCGAAGAGTGGACCGGCCGCAGCCCGGTGTGGGTCAAGGCTGAAGCCGACGGCAAGGTGTTCGGGCTGGGCGACATCGTCAAAGGCGCGACCGAAGGCTGGTGGGTGCCTGAATACGTCATCAAGGGCGATCCGGCCAAGGGCATCAAACCGCTGGCTCCCGAGCTGAAAACCGTTCAGGACCTGGCCCGCTACAAGGATGTGTTCAAAGACCCTGAGTCGCCGGACAAGGGACGCTTCCTCAACAGCCCAAGCGGCTGGACCTCGGAAATCGTCAACACTCAGAAGCTCAAGGCATACAAGCTGGATGACAGCTTCGTCAACTTCCGTACCGGCTCCGGGGCCGCACTGGACGCCGAGATCGGTTCGTCCATTCGCCGTGGCAAACCGGTGCTGTTCTACTACTGGTCGCCCACGCCATTGCTGGGCAAGTACAAGCTGATCAAGCTGGAGGAGCCGCCTTTCAACGCCGACGCCTGGAAAACCCTGACCGATGCCAGTAACGCCAATCCCCAGGGCTCCGCATCGCTGGCGGCCAAGCTGTCCATCGGCGTGTCAGCACCATTCAACGAGAAACACCCGGAGCTGGTGACGTTCTTCAAGAAGGTGGATCTGCCCATTGATCTGCTCAACAAGACCTTGGCAGACATGAGCGAAAAACGCACCGATCCGAAGGTCGCCGCTCAGGCATTTCTCAAGCAGCACCCTGAAGTCTGGAAGGCGTGGCTGCCCGATGATGTGGCTGCCAAGGTCAGCAGTGCGCTGTAACTGAGCGATGAACACGACGCAGACCGACCGACTGGTGTTGCGCGACTTCGAGGTCGCCGACGTGCCTGCGCTGGCAGGGATACTCGGCGACCCGCAGGTCATGCGCTATTCCGTACGCGGTGTGCTCAGTGAGCGGGCCACGGGCGAATTCGTGCGTAACTGTATGCACGCTTACAGTGCCGACGGTTTTGCTCCGCAGGCTGTCATCGAGGTCGAGACGAACCGGTTGATCGGGTTCTGCGGCCTGAACGCCGAGCAGGTCGATAATGTGATGGAAGTAGAGATCGGCTATCGACTCGCGCCGTCACATTGGGGCCGAGGACTGGCCAGCGAGGCAGCGCTTGCGACCTTGCGACATGGATTTGAAACCCTGCAGCTTGCCTCGGTCATTGCCATCGTTCAGCCGCAGAACACTGCGTCGGTCAGGGTTTTGCAGAAAACCGGTTTCAGCGACTACATCCACAGCCAGTACCACCGACTGGGCGTGCGCGTTTACCGCCTCACACTGGAGCAGTGGCGGGCGAGACATTGCTGAGAGCGCCACAGGTGTGCGGTATGCGACGTCGGTTGTGGCAAGGGCGATATGAGCTGTTAACGTCCCACACTGCACTGATTCACGCGTGGGGAGGGACGAATGACTGAGAGCCGGCAGGGATTGCAGGTTGCGCTCAGGACCGGTCTGGCATTACTGGCCTGTCTGTTGCTTGACGTTTCAAGGCAGGTGGCTGCCGATGAGGTTGACGATACCGCTCTGACCTTCGTGCAGGAGCGAAAGCTGGGGGACGGTCTGGCGTGGCTGGGTTATCAGGTCGCATCGCGGACGACGACCTTTGCCAGCATCGTTGAAACGGTCGGCAAGACGGAGGCGCAGGAACTGGTGCAGCGCGAGCTGCAACGTCTGCAACCGGACTATCAGGCTGAATGGGACCGCCATCTGGCGACGGCGTATGCGCATTCTTTTTCGGCCGAAGAATTGCGTTCGCTCAGTCAGGGCGACGGCTCGTCTTCGGTGGTGAACAAATTCAGGGCCAGAAACACGCAGGTCAGCGCCGAAATGAAAGCCAGCTCATCGGCATTGTTGGAGCGTTACGTCAGCAGGGCACTGGGCAATGCCCAGAATATTTTGAAACAGTGACACTCAACGAAAGCGAGGCAACATCATGGATATGGATCCGTTCATGCAGGCTGCAATAGACGAGGCCATGCAAAGTCTCGAAGAGGGCGGTATTCCTATCGGCTCGGTGATTGTCCACGACGGCAAGATCATTGGTCGCGGCCATAATCGCAGGGTGCAGGAAAGCAGCGCAATCAAGCATGGCGAAATGGACGCTCTGGAAAATGCCGGACGCCAGCCCGCCAGCGTCTACCGCGAGGCTGTGCTGTACACCACACTTTCACCCTGCGCCATGTGCAGCGGCGCGATTCTGCTGTACGGCATTCGCAAGGTGATCGTCGGCGAAAACCGCACGTTCATGGGCGAAGAAGAACTGCTGCGCTCGCGCGGCGTGGAAATCGAAGTGCTCAACGACGAGACCTGCGAACACATGATGCACCGCTTCATCGGCCACAGACCTGAACTGTGGAACGAGGATATCGGCGAGTAAGAAGCTGATGCCCGCGTAATCCAAACCTGGAAGTCCCTGCAGAGCTTGGCGTCAGATTCGAGAGCGGACGCGGAGCGTCCTGGGAGGCATTCCCACGCAGAGCGTAGGAACGATCATTGGTTTCAAGCACACCGATCGTGCCCATGCTCCGCGCTCATCGTTATACACAAATCGACCTGAATGAACGCGGTATCCGAAAGTGGGAGCGGACTTGTCCGCGAATACCATGTTTCAGACGCTGCATCTTCGTCGGCGTCACCTGCTTTCGCGGACAAACGGAACGCCGCCCGGTCCGCTCCCACGACCGTTTTCGCCCCTCGACGAATCATGCAGATGAAGCAAAGTGAGGAAACTGCTCCGCTCTGGCCCAGACTTTCTCAGCGCTGTCTTTCCCATCGTTCATCATAAATTCGGTTTGTGCCACTAGATTGCCTGTAACGATGATAATCTCGCCATATCGTATTGGCTGTACGCGCGCCGTGAAGGATGCGCGCCCGTTTTCTGGAGCCCGTTATGTCGGTCCAACAGCGTAACAATGTCAAAGTCATGGGCGAAGGACCGACCACGCTGATTTTTGCCCACGGTTTTGGTTGCGATCAGAACATGTGGCGCTTCATGTCGCCTCATTTTGCAGAGCATTACAGAGTTGTGCTCTTCGATCTGGTCGGCAGCGGGCAGTCGGACACCTCCGCCTACTACCCGCACAAGTACGCAACGCTCAAGGGTTACGCCACGGACCTGCTGGAACTGGTCGATGAATTCGGCGGTTCCGGGCCGATCATTCACGTCGGCCATTCGGTCAGTTGCATGGTCGCCGTGCTTGCCGAGCTCCAGTCGCCTGGCCGTTTTGCGGGCCACGTGATGGTCGGCCCGTCTCCGCATTATCTGAACGACGGGGATTATGTGGGCGGCTTCACGCGCACTGATGTGGATTCGTTGCTGGAAACCCTGGAAAGCAATTACCTGGGCTGGTCCAGCACCATGGCGCCCACGCTGATGGGCGCGTCCGACCGACCGGAGCTGGGTGTGGAGCTGGTTGATAGTTTCTGCCGCACCAATGCCGACATCGCCAAGCAGTTTGCCCGTGTGACATTTCTTTCCGACCATCGCGCCGATGTCGCTCTGTTCAATGCCAAAACACTCATTCTGCAAAGCAGTGACGATCTGGTCGTGCCGGTTCAGGTCGGCGAATACCTGCATCGCGTGATCGCGGACAGCACCCTGCACATGATCCACAACGTGGGGCATTACCCGCACATGAGCGCGCCGCAGGCGTGTATCGATGCCATGAACCTGTTCCTCGATTCCTTTGGAAGCGCCCCGCATGGTCATTGAAGAAACAGGCCTGCCTGCAACCGAAGCACTTTACGAACACGCGCCTTGCGGACTTTTGATCACGCAACCCGACGGCACGATCGAGCGGGTCAACCAGACGTTCTGTCTGTGGCTGGGCCTTGAGCGCGAGGCAGTGCTGGGGCGTCGTTTTCAGGATCTGCTGAACATGGCCGGCAGGGTCTTTCTGCAGACTCACTGGGCGCCTCTGCTGCAGACGCAGGGCTCGATTGCCGAAGTCAAAGTCGAGATCACTCACGCCGACGGTCGTTCCATTCCCATGATGCTCAACGCGGTACGCCGCGAGTATCCGGCGGGTGTGTTGCATGAACTGGCGGTGTTTCTCGCTGAGGAACGTAACAAGTACGAACGCGAACTGCTGGCGGCGCGCAAGATGGCTGAGGAGCTGTTGCAGCATCAGATGTCAGTTCAGAGTGAGTTGACCTCGGCCCGTAACCGCCTGCGCCTGGCACATGCCGAGGCGGAAATCCGCGCGATTTTTGCCGAACAGATGGTGGGCATCGTCAGCCATGACCTGCGCAACCCATTGGCCGCGATCAAGATGGCGGCCGGCTTGCTGGAGCGCAGTCTGCTGGAGCCTCGCCAGCAGCGTTTCCTCGGCCAGATCCATCATTCCACCGACCGCGCCGAGCGCATGATTGTCGATCTGCTGGACTTCACGCAGGCCCGCGTAGGCCAGGGCATCAATCTCTCGATGCAGCCGATCGATCTGCACGCCACGGTGGCCAGGGGCGTCGAGGAATTGCGACTCACCTTCACCGCAAATACGCTGATTCATCGCATGGAAGGAGAGGGCGCTTGCATCGCTGACCCGGACCGCCTCCTGCAACTGGTCGGTAACCTGGTCAGCAACGCGGTCACCTATGGCACACCGGACAGCGAGATCGTCATCACTTCGGCATTCGAGGCGAACGTGATCAAGGTATCGGTGCACAACCGTGGCGAGCCGATTCCAATGGAGAAGGTCGATAGCCTGTATGAACCGGCCGTGCGTTTGGTCAGCGACAGTGATGAAACCCGAACCGTCGGACTGGGTCTGTTCATCGTCCGTGAGATTGTGCGGGCGCATCTGGGTGATATCAGTGTTCGGTCATCGGTTGAAGAGGGCACCACCTTCACGGCGACACTTCCACGTCCCGCAGCTTGAATTTTTGTTGTGTGGAGAATATTGCCTACCTCGCCAAAATCAATTCAAATGGATAGATAGCAATATTCATATGAGTTGAATATTTTCATGTGCAGCGCGTCCCGTCTGGAAGAACGGTACAGGCGCGGAACTAAACGTTAAGGTTGCGCAGACATTGATATACAAAACGGTCTGCGCGTCTAAAATGTTTCGTCATGCACAGCACATCAAAGCTTCGTTACAGGTCTGACATGCGGCAATCCATTGCAAATGATGTAGCCACAATCGGTCGGATCAGCGCTGTTCCCGCCATTCTGCAAGTCGTGACCGAATCGACCGGTCTCGGGTTTGCAGCCGTTGCGCGCGTCACACAAACGTCCTGGACCGCCTGCGCCGTTCTGGACAACCTTGACTTCGGTCTGGAGGCGGGCGGCGAGCTTGAATTGACGAGCACCATCTGCCATGAAATCAGTTCTTCACACCAGCCTGTAGTGATTGATCACGTGGCAGAAGACGCGAAGTTCTGCGCCCACCACACACCGCGCCTGTACAACTTCGAAAGCTACATCTCTGTCCCGATCTTTCTTGCCGACGGCTCGTTCTTCGGCACCATCTGCGCGCTGGACCCCAAGCCCGCCACTCTGACCGGCACACCAATACTGGCCATGATGGAGTCATTCGCCCGGCTGCTGGCGTTGCAGATTGAAGCCGAGGACAACATGCAGCAGGTGCAGGCCGATCTGCTGGCCGAGCGTGAAGTCTCGGAGTTGCGCGAACAGTTCATCGCCGTGCTCGGGCATGACCTGCGCAATCCGCTGTTCGCCATCAACGCCAGTGCCGAATTGCTGTTGCGCCGTCCGCTGGACGACAAGGCGCAGCAGATCGTTCATCACATCCTGACCTCCGGCAAGCGTGCCTCGCAGCTGGTGGACGATGTACTCGACTTCGCCCGGGGTCGCCTGGGGCATGGCATTCCGCTGAGCATTCATGATGCGCAGGGCCTGGATGCCACCCTTGAGCACGTGGTTTCCGAGATTCAGCGTGTGCATCCCACAAGGCTGATTCGTTCCCGGATCGGTCTGCTGAAACACATCCGCTGCGACCACGAGCGGATTGCGCAGCTGTTGTCCAATCTGGTGTCCAACGCGATCAGCCACGGCGATGCGCAAAGCCCGGTCGATGTCTTGGCGCTGGTCGAGGGTGGCTCGTTCCTGCTCAGCGTGACCAACCAGGGCGCGCCCATCCCCGAGCCGGTTCTGAATCAGCTGTTCCAGCCTTACTCACGGCCCGTGACGGACGAACCTCAGGCCGGCCTCGGTCTGGGGCTTTACATCGCCAGCCAGATTGCTCTCGCGCATGGCGGCACGCTCCAAGTGTGTTCGACACGCGAGCGCGGTACGACATTCACGTTCAGCATGCCGCTGGTCTCGGCTTCATCGTCGTCCATCGTGAGCGCCCGATAAGCGCCGCCAGGTCATGTGCGGATACGTTTTCGTGCCGCACTGACCATCCTTGTTACAAACTCCTCCGCCGCTTTACTTGCTCATCGCCACTGCCGGGCCGAACCTGAAGCCTTGATTGCCATCAAAGGCCTGAGTCTTCACCGTTCTCGACGCAAACCCATAAGAGGTAAGTGATGAACAGTTTCGTGCGCAAACTGATGTGGGGTGCGCTATGCGTGTTATCCACAGTAAGCGCTGTACAGGCACAGAACCTGCCAAACAGCACGCTGAATAACGGCGCCAGCAGCAACCCTTACAACAGCCCGATCCACCGCGCCAATCCCAATAGCCGCCAGGGCACCGAATCGAGTGTCCCACCTTCACGTGCGCCCAACATCGCGCCGCCGGTGCGCAAGCCCACGCTGGAAAACGGCGGCATCGGCAATGGCTATCCAAACCGTCAGACACCCCAGCGGCCCTCCACGCAGAATCGTGATTCACAGCGTAATCAGTGACGTCATGTTCGGGCCGTGAGGCAGGACATCCAATCAATGCATAAGGAATCGCTCATGTTCAGAAAAACCCTGTTTGCGACACTGTGTGCCACTGCCGTGTTGAGCCTGCCGCTGTCTGCGGGTGCTGCTCCCACCGAGAATTACAAAAGTGACCTCGGCACCGTGACCGTAACGCCACTCGCCGAGGGCTTGAACTACCCATGGGCACTGGCGTTTCTGCCGGACAGGAAAGGCATTCTGGTGACCGAGCGCTCGGGCAATCTGCGCCTGGTGTCTGCGGACGGTAAGCTATCCGCGCCGATTTCCGGCGTGCCGCAAGTCTGGGCCAGAAAGCAGGGCGGTCTGCTGGACGTGGTGCTTTCGCCTGACTTCGCCAAGGACCGCATGGTCTACCTGACGTACTCCGAAGGCAGTGGCAAGACTGCCGCCGAAGGCGACACCGCAGGCACTGCCGCAGGGCGCGGGCGGTTGTCGGCGGACATGACCAGACTGGAAGATTTTGAAGTGATTTTCCGTCAGGAGCCCAAGCTGTCGGTCGGCAATCACTTTGGTTCGCGCATGGTGTTTGACCGCGACGGTTACCTGTTCATCGCGCTGGGCGAGAACAACGAACGCGCAACGGCGCAGGACCTGGACAAGTTGCAGGGCAAGATCGTGCGTATCTTCCCTGACGGCAACGTGCCCAAGGACAACCCGTTTGTTGGCCAGAAAAACGTGCGTCCGGAAATCTGGTCCTACGGCCATCGCAATCAGCAGGGTGCTGCGCTGAACCCATGGTCTGGCACCTTGTGGACCAACGAGCACGGTCCCAAGGGGGGCGACGAAGTAAACATCATCGAGCGTGGTCAGAACTATGGCTGGCCGATCGCGACGCATGGCATCAACTATTCGGGTGAGCCGATTCCGGAAGCCCAGGGCAAGTTTGTCGAAGGCACGAAAGTGCCGTTTCAGGTCTGGGAAGTTTCACCGGGCGTCAGCGGCATGGCTTTTTACGACGATGGTCGCTTCAAGAAGTGGGACCACAACCTGTTCATCGGCGCGCTGGCCACTGAAGAGCTGATTCGCTTGAAGTTTGAAGGCGACAAGATCGTTCAGGAAGAACGTCTGTTGAAAGACATGAAGCAACGTATTCGCGATGTGCGTCAGGGACCGGATGGTTACTTGTATCTGCTGACGGATGACAGCAAGGGGCAGTTATTGAAAGTCGGCCTGGCCGAATAAGCTACCCCCTTATACAACGCACAAAAAATTCCCACGCAAAGTGGGAATTTTTTAATCGGTAATCAAGCGCTGAACGGCTCAGCGCCCGACAGCAGGATTAACGATCCTGTTCGTCACGTACAACGGCGCCGGTCTTGGCGTTCACGTCGTAGTTCCACTCAACGCCCTTGGCGTCCTTGAGTTCGATCTGGTAGATGTAGTTGCCGCCAACATCCTTATCGAGTTCAGTGTCGTGAATCTCAAAGCCTGGGTGCTTGGCTTGCGCTTGCTTGTTGAACTGTTCCAGATCACCGATCGCACCGGATTTCTGCAGGCCGGCAATTTGATCAGGACGAACATCAGCGTGGGCGGCACCGGCAGCAACAGTCAGGGCAGCAGCAGCGAAGAGGGCAGAGATAAGTTTCATAAGAGTATTCCTTCTGATTGATCTGTTGTAATGGATTACTGGCTCGCTGAATCGTTCAGCGGCTTTGTTGAATTCAGATTATCCACGCTGACTTAATTCACGCTTAATAAACCGTTGTGTCCGGTTATTTCGAATCAGCGGGGTGAGTAAAGTGTGCTCACTCGATTCGTCTACAGAATGACGTGCACGCAAGGGTTGAAAAAAACCGGCGGTGAACGTAAAAGGTTGCCCCCTGCCGGAAGGTGCTTCGCGTCTGTCCAGGCGCCTGATCTTCTGGAGTCCGACAATGAGTACGCCCCACCGACCTGCCGCGCGCCTTGCGTCTAGCTTGTTGCCTTTGGGCATGGCCGTCGCTTCGCCGGTGCTGGCGGTCGAGCCGGTCAATCTGGAAGCCGTTAATGTCTCGGGCACCCGCGAAGAAAGTGTCGGCGACTATAAAGCGGCGCGGGCCTCCATTGCAGGTTACGACCAGGCGACGTTGCTCGACACGCCCGCATCGGTATCGGTATTCACTGCTGCGCTGATCGAGGATCGCCAGGCCAGACTGCTCAGCGAGGTGCTGCGCAACGATGCCTCTGTCGGCGAAAGCTATGCCCCGGTCGGCTACTACGAGAACTTCGTGGTGCGCGGTTTCTCGCTCAACGCTGCCAACAGCTATCGCATCAATGGCCGCAGCATCACCGGCGAGCAGAATGTGGCGCTGGAAAACAAGCAGCAGGTCGAATTGCTCAAGGGCTTGTCGGGCCTGCAGAGTGGCGTGTCGGAGCCGGGTGGTGTGATCAATTACCAGACCAAGCGCGCGGAGGACGTGCGCTCGGTCACGGTGTCCACCAACGAGCATGGCGAGCGCTACATTGCCACTGATGTGGGCGGCTGGTTTGGCAGCGAGCAACAGTTCGGCCTGCGTGCCAATCTGGCGCATGAAGACATTCGCTCCTACGTCGAGCATGCCGATGGCCAGCGGGATTTCGCGTCCCTGGCGTTCGACTGGAACATCAGCGACCGCGCCTTGCTGCAGCTGGACGTCGAGTACCAGACCAAAGAGCAGCGTTCCGTGCCCGGCTACCAATTGCTCGGCGGCACGACCCTGCCGCACGATGCTTCGCCGCGCAAACTGCTGGGTTATCAGAGCTGGTCCAATCCCGTCGGGATCGACTCCCTGAACATGAACGGCCGCTTCGAGTATCGCTTCAATGACAGTTGGAAGGGCAGCCTCAGCGCCTCCCGCAGTCGTGTGGTGATCGACGACTACAGCGCGTTCGCCTGGGGCTGCTACGGTTCGGCCAGTTGCGCGGCAGAAGCGGTGCCCAATCATTTCAGTGCCGAAGGCGGGTATGACATCTATGACTTTCGCAGCCCTGACGACACGCGGCGCAACGATGAGGTCGAGGCGGCCATGTCCGGCGTTTTCACTACCGGCCCGCTCAGTCATGAGCTGACCTTCGGCACCAGCGCCTACCGTCGTACGGTCGACACGCGAGGCACCTTCAACGAGTTTGTCGGCTCCGGCAATATCAACGAAGCGCCTGAAACGGTTTCGCCCTCCGACTTGCCATTGCCGCACACCGAGCGTCGTCTCGACAGCCGCCAGTACGGGCTGTTCGTCACCGACCGCATCAGCTTCAACGAGCGGTGGCAAACGGTGCTGGGCGGGCGCCAGGTGCGTCTCGACGAGCAGGCGTACGCCGAGGACGGCAGCGATGCGCGCCACACCGAGCGCTGGGTGTTTCTGCCTCAGGCTGCGCTGATTTACAAGCCGGTGGACAACCTGTCGCTCTACACCAGCTACAGCAAAGGGCTTTCGCTGGGTGGGACGGCGGCGTGGTTCACCACCAACGCCAGCGAAATTCTCGCCCCGACCGTGTCGCGACAACTGGAAGCCGGGATCAAGTACGACTGGCAGCGCATGAGCTTCACCGCCGCGCTGTTCCAGGCGCGTCAGGCCTATCAGTATTCCAGACCCAACGATGACGGCACCTTTACCTACGTACAGCAGGGCGAGCAGAAGAACACCGGTCTTGAGTTGGGTGCCAGCGGCTGGGTGACGGAGCGTCTGCAGATTTCCGCCAGCGCCGCAGCGATTCGGGCGCGGGTCGAAGGCAGCGGCACCGAGGCTTACGAAGGCCATCAGGCGCTCAACGTGCCCAAATACCGTGGCAGCCTGCAGGCCGACTACAGCTTGCCGATTCGTGGCCTGGCGTTGCTCGGTGGCGTGCAGTACAGCGCCAGCAAAATGGCCGACCGCGAAGGCTCGGTGCAGGTCAATGACTACGCGCTGTTCAACGTCGGCAGCCGCTACAGCACGAACATCGGCGGATACGACACGGTCCTGCGCCTGACCGTCGACAACTTGTTCGACAAGCGCTACTGGCGCGACGCTGGCGAATACCTGGGCGACGACTACCTGTTCATGGGCGCCCCCAGAACCGCCAGACTCTCGGCTTCAGTCAACTTCTGAGTGGCGGCTGACAGCGGACGCGGAGCGTCCTGAGCGGCATTCCCACGCTGGAGCATGGGAACGATCAGTGATCTGAAAAACCTGTGGGAGGCGGCTTGCCGGCGATGGCGTCAGTTCAGTCGCTGATATGTCGCGTTAGGGAATGCATCGCCGGCAAGCCGCCTCCCACAGTCCGTGGTCGCAGCAAGACTCGGGTATAACGCTGAGCACAAGCATGGGCATGATCGGCGTGCTTGAGATCATGCTGATCGTTCCTACGCTCCGCGTGGGAATGCCGCTCAGGACGCTCCGCGTCCGCTTTCGAATGTGGCGCAGATGCGTGGACAAGCTCCAGCGTTATCCACGTCATGCGCTCGGCTCACTGAATCCGCAATCTGTGCCATTTGTGGCGCTCTGCGTCACATTCGAAGGGCAGCGCAGCAGGCAGGGACCAGTCTGCCCGCGATAAGTACACCGTCTCCAAACCCCACAGCCGGATCCAAGCTTTGCTATTCTTCGCGCCCAGCGAGCGCGGGACGCGCTTTTCAGCCATGTATCGGGGGCTTCATGACGGCCATCGTTCGACCACCTCAAGCGCCTTTCAGCCGTGGTGACTACAAGACTCTGGGTCTTGCAGCGCTGGGCGGGGCGCTGGAAATCTACGATTTCATCATCTTCGTATTCTTCGCGCTGACCCTCAGCCAACTGTTCTTCCCGCCTGAAATGCCCGAGTGGCTGCGCCTGCTGCAGAGCTTCGGTATCTTCGTGACTGGCTATCTGGCACGTCCGCTGGGCGGGATTCTGATGGCGCATTTTGCCGACCGTCTGGGACGCAAACGCGTGTTCAGCCTCAGCATCCTGATGATGGCCTTGCCCTGTCTGCTGATCGGCATCATGCCCACCTACGCCCAGATCGGCTATTGGGCGCCGTTGGTGCTGTTGGCCCTGCGCATTCTTCAGGGCGCAGCGGTCGGCGGCGAAGTGCCGAGCGCCTGGGTATTCGTTGCAGAGCACGCCCCGAATGGCCATCGCGGTTACGCTCTGGGCGTGCTGCAGGCCGGTCTGACCTTCGGCTACCTGCTGGGAGCCCTGACCGCGACCTGGCTGGCCCGTGTCTACAGCTCGGCAGAGATTCTCGACTGGGCCTGGCGCATTCCGTTTCTGCTCGGCGGTGTGTTCGGCGTGGTGGGCGTCTGGCTGCGTCGCTGGCTGAGCGAAACGCCGGTGTTCATGGCCCTGCATGCCCAGCGCGAGGGGCTGCAAGGCCTGCCGCTGAAACAGGTCCTGAAAGATCACCGTGCCTCACTGCTGCCCGCCGCCTTGCTGACGTTCGTACTCACCTCGGCTGTTGTCGTACTGGTGGTCATCACACCAACAGTCATGCAGCAGCGCTTCGGCATCTCGGCCAGCCAGACGTTTGCCCTGAGCGCCGCCGGTATCGTGTTTTTGAACATCGGCTGTGTGCTGGCCGGCATGTTGGTCGACCGGATCGGCGCTTGGCGCGGCGTCATGCTTTACAGCCTGTTGCTGCCGCTGGGCATCGGCGTGCTATACGCCAGCCTGATCGAGCAGTGGCTGCCGCTCAGCGTGGCCTACGCCATTGCAGGTCTGGCCTGCGGAATCGTGGGTGTGGTGCCTTCGGTCATGGTGGGGCTGTTCCCGGCCAACATCCGCGTGTCGGGCATCTCCTTCACGTACAACATCGCCTATGCGTTCTGGGCCAGTACCACGCCGCTGCTGCTGATCGCGCTGATGCCCTGGAACGTCTGGGTCTGCGTTCTTTACGCCGTCGTGATGGGCATGACCGGTCTGCTAACGGCCGTGGTGTTTGGCCTGCGCAGGGGCGTGCAGGTCGATGACGTGGTGATGGGCCGGGCCAGTTAGCAGCCCGGCTTGTATCCATCGGTCGGTTCGAGTTCATCGACAACCTGCCTCCCCCCGCTTGAACGGATGAATTCAGGCAATACATGCTTTCAAGAATGTATTGCCTGACGGGGCTGACTCAGTTGTAAAAAATGATCGTAATTGTCAATTCGCAATTTCGTCTTGCACCTGCTGACAACCTGATTTGTCGGGTTGGCAGGTGCGTGATCAATGGTGTTTGTAGTATTTGTTTGATTAGTTGTTAAAGCGTTTCCGAGTTCTGTGTAGGAACTTTCCTGGAATTTCCAATATAAAAAATAACGCTAAACAAAACGGCATCAAAGCCGATTTGCTCTTGAGGTCGTGGATGGCAGTTGTAGGAAGCATCTTACACGTTCATCCGTGGGCATAGTGACAACAAGAGGGAATACCATGTGGGCGACTCTTCGAGAACAGGAAGTCCTGGCGCTTTTGCTTCAAGGATGTACCAACAAGGAAATTGCACAGCAGCTCTGCATCAGCGGCTATACCGTGCGTGATCATGTGTCTTCACTGCTTCGAAAGAATCAGGCCAGAACGCGTGCTGAACTCATGGCGCGCTGTATGTCTTTTCTGCTGACTCCCGGCAAACCCCGCAGCCCCCTACATCTATCGGATTGTTTGTCGAGATGACTTGGCCAGAATAGGGGTTATCGAGATAAGTGTTTTAACGCGTGTCTGTTCTTGCGGGGCGGCAGGAGCAGGCTTGTGTTCTTACTGCTGGCACTGTGGTCTTGGCTGCCGCGTCAGAGAATACGCCGGGGTCGAGTTTTATCAAGGGCCGATCAATACGCTGAACATCACTGTTTGGCGCCACTGCACAATAAACAACAAAAGGAGCAACACGTGACTGTTTGTCTTGTTCAGCAGGATTCCCTTTCCGATCAGTCATTGCGGCCGGATACGCACCGTACTTATATCAACCCGATGACGGACTTCCAGCAACTGGCCGCGCGCCAGTCGCTCCTTTCACGAGCCGCCCTTGCCCAACAACAGGCCATGCTGCTCGGGCCTGCGGGCCAGTTTGCCGGACTCTCCCGGCAGGTTCGAGAGCAGGCACGGCAAGCTCCGGTGTTCCAGGACCTGGAGCGCCTGCACGACAGAAAGCGCAAGTCGCTCGCCGAGCAGGCAGTGATGTTCGCTCTGGGCGAGTTCTGCCGTCGTCCACCGTCCGATAATCCGTTCTACCGCAAGCCTCGGGAATATCTGTGTTGTGTCGTGTTCGACGACACCGGGCTTTACACGCTGGTTGAACGCTACGCCGCAGCCGAAGCACTCAAGCAGGGTGACAGCGAGTACTTCGCCAGCCTCATCGCCACCACGCGAAACACGGTCGAGCGGCGAATTGTCTTTCACGGGCTGCTGGAGCATTTCGACCGTCTGCTGCCTATCGAGAAAAGCATTTACCCGCTGGACTACCGCAGTGCTCAACAAGCGCATCTGGATCATGAGGAATCGCTCTACGGCAAACTGGAACTGGAACAACCGATCAGCGTGATTTTAGAAACCCGTGAACCGCAGTGGCTGCTGGATCATTTGCCTGAACTTCAGCGCGCTGTCAGCTGATGTCGGTTTAACGCGTTGTGTTTTTTTTATTCGCCCGTAAGTACCAAAGCGTGAGCAAGGGAGCCATTAATGAGAGTTGTCAGTCAGGATATCGAATCACGAATCGCCATCATGCAACTTGATAAACGGAACGCTCAAAACAGCCAGTCGGCAGGCGCAGTCATTTCAGCAAGCACTCACGAAAAACCGCCCGTCCAACGTCCAACCGTTTCTATCAGCGGCGAAGCGCTTTTACGGCAAAGATTATTTCATATAACCGACCCGAATCGTGCTTTGCCTGTATTTGTACAGATGGAACGTGGGGCATTGGGTTGTAGAGTCGATTTCCTAACGGATAACGACAGGCAATTGCTTGGGGACGTGTACGAGTGGGCGCAGGAACAGGGTGCTGATTTGAAGTATGTTGATGACTTGGGGTTTAGACTCGCGTCCTACCGCGAGTCAGACAACGGCAGAATAATGATGCGCGAAAATACGGGGCACAGCTATGACGGCGAAGGGCATAAGCTCTATCTCAGCTTTACCGATAAGGATGCGGCTTCCGCTAAACGGATCCTGGAAAGTGATGCATTGAAAACGACGCGTCTGGATCACGGCTTCGTTCGCTTTATGACCGACAAGGATTACGGTGCTATCAACCACAACGATTTTGATTTCATGGAACAGGTCATCAATCGATTTTCCAATCGAAAAGATGAGTCGCAGCCCTTGACGCCCAGGTTTGCAAGGCACGAGTACCTTAAAAACAACTATGTCAGAACGCTCTCCAAAGAAAAATATGGCGATGATAAAGACAACGTCCAAAATGATCAGGGCACTCAGTCGGCCGCGAAGAAAACCACCAAACCCAAGCCTGTCACCGTCGAATCCCTGCGTGACGACATGCGGTCGGCATTGTTCAAAGCGATGAACGTCACAAGCTTCAAGTCTCTGTTTGCGCTTTTGTTCGGAGACAAGCGCTGACTCGCTACGTCTGAACGCTCATGTCCTGACAGTCGGCGCTAATGTCATCCGCAATGACCACACGATTGCGGCCTGTGCTCTTGGCGAGGTAGAGGGCTTTGTCGGCTTCGTGAAGCCAGGCTGATGTGTCGTTCAGGCCGTGGTTATAAGCCGCAACGCCGATGCTGAGGCTGACCTTCAAATCTTCGTGCAGGGAGTAGGTGAGTTCATCGATGGCCAGCCGCAGCTTTTCAAGCACTTTGCGGGCTTGCGCAGTGTTGGCGCCCGGCAGGATCACGCAGAACTCATCGCCGCCGCAGCGTCCCGTCACGTCGTTCTTGCGCAGGTTGTCCACCATCGCCTGGCTGATGCTCTGCAGCACGGTGTCGCCCACCAGATGGCCGTAGGTGTCGTTGATCGTCTTGAAGAAATCGATATCGAATAGCGCGACCACGCATTCCTGATTCAGGCTTCGGCTTTTTGCAAACTCGAGATCAAGCAGTTCCTTCCAGGCGCCATGGTTGAGTAGCCCGGTCAGGCTGTCGGTGCGGCTGAGCCTGTGCAGTATGTTCCTGTGTTCACGCAGCTTGAGCGTGACCTGATGACTCATCCAGCCGATGAAGATCGGGTAGATCACCAGCACCGGAAGGCAGGCATACATCTGCATCGGAGTGCTTTCCAGATTGATCACCGGATCCAGCACCAGCAGTGAAACCATGATGCCTGCCGCTTGGGCGACGAAGCCGCTGAACATGAGGCGTGGGCCGGCCGCTGCGATGTTGTGCATGGCCATCATCGCGACCACAGTGATCGCGGGCAGCACACTGAACCCCATTGCACCGATCCAGAAGCCGCCGCAGAACGAGTCGGTCAGCAGGTTGCGCCATTCCGCCTGGTAGGGCTGCCTGGATGTTCTGGCCAGGTAGTAGGCAACGTGGGGCCATATCAGCGCATTGAAAAATGCCAATGCCCAAAGCCATGGCGCGGCATTCAGGTGAAACAGGGAGGCTGCGACGGTGAGAAAGCCCACGCTGACGCCGACCGTTCGTGGCGCATAGATTCGCTTGGCGAATGCCAGTCCTTTGCCTTGAAATCGGTTCATAACGCTTACCGGAATCTGATTGAACCGGTCAGAAACCTTCATCCTTGACCGAAAGGGTAGAGTTTGGCGTGTCACAAATGCCATGGGAAGAGCATTTTGCCATTATTCATGCACATCAACGCCTGCTGCTGCCATTAACGGTCGCATCGAAGACGATTTGGATGGAGAAGCGCAGCTGAGACCTTCAAAAGAACGGCCAAGCCAGTGGGGCCGCTTGCCGGCGTGCTCGACAAACGGTCCCGAGGCGAGTGGGTTACGCGGGAACGGCTGACCCGGAGGGGCGGGCTTTGCGTGCCATTGTCAGCCAGGCAAGCGCGATGGCCAGCACGGCAACAACGGCAGCGACATAGCCGACGGCTTCAAGGCCCAGGTATTCAATGGTGACGCCACCAATGATCGACCCCAGCCCAATGCCTGCATTGGCGGCCGACACGTTCAATGTGCCAGCGAGCGCCTGAGCCTGCGGTGCGGCTTTCATGACCCGGATCTGGCAGATGGGGAACAGCGCGGTGTGCGCAATGCCCCATACCGCCAACACCACGGCCAGCAATGGCAGTGATCCTGCGGCCGGCACACTTGCCGTCATGCCCAGCGCCAGCAACAGCGCAAAAGCGATGGTCGCACCCAGCGGGCTGCGATCCACGAAGCGGCCGCCCAGTGCGTTGCCGATCAGGCCGACTGCACCAAAGCCCATCAGCCACCAGCCCACCTGCGCCGACTCGATCCCTGCGATCCGCTCAAGCGTGTCAGCCAGGTAGGTGTAAGCGCCGAACATCGCGGTGAACAACAGAATCGACAGCAGCAGGTTGGCAATGAAATGCGGGTCGCGCAGGATTCTGGCCTGTTGAGCCAGCCCGACTTTCTCAGTGGGTGCCATCTTTGGCATCGAGAAGGCAAGCAGCACCGCCATCAAAACAGACAGTGCCGTCAGTGCCCAGAACGCGCCACGCCAGCCCACTGCGTCGGCAAACACCGTGCCCAGCGGAATGCCGAACAGCATGGCCGCCGAGATGCCCAGATACACCTGAGCAACGGCCTTGCCCGCCTGTTTGGGGCCTGCCATCAGCCCAGCGGTCTCACTGGCCGTACCCCAGAAAACCGGTAACGCCAACGCCGGAATGAAGCGCGCCAGCGCCAGCACCCAGATGTTGCTCGACACTGCCGCCAGTGCACTGGAGGCGGCGAAGATCAGCAGAATGACGATGAACGTTCGCTTGCGATCCAGGTGCGATAGCATCGCCGTCAGTGGTGGGCCGAACAGCATTACCGTGAAGGCGAACAGGGTGACCAACAGCCCGGCGTTGGAGATCGAAATGCCCAGATCCCGAGCCAGTGCGGGCAGCAGACCGATGATGAGAAATTCAGTGGTGACGATCACAAATCCGGCCAAGGCCAGAATGGCGATGGACAGACCGGCCCCGGTCGAGCGTTCGCTCGCGGCGGCGGATGTGGTTTCTTGAGACGACATGACACAAACCCGATAGAAAATAG
Organism: Pseudomonas sp. AC016; assembly: GCF_979253365.1. NCBI lineage: Bacteria > Pseudomonadati > Pseudomonadota > Gammaproteobacteria > Pseudomonadales > Pseudomonadaceae > Pseudomonas > Pseudomonas sp. AC016. The sequence continues at coordinate 1,645,078 of NZ_CEEDCC010000001.1, read as the reverse complement.
CGTGCCAGCATATTTCAGAAACCATTTCCTATCTGTGGCGAATTTTCCGTACATTACGGAATTAAATTCACTAATGGTCAGCATCCATGCTTTCTACGGATCGTCTCAAAGGCATTGAAACGTTTGTCGCCGTTGCCAACGCAGGCAGCTTCACGGCCGCCGCCGAGCGCCTGAGCCTGACCAACTCGGCCGTCAGTAAGAGTGTGGCGCGTCTGGAAAGCCGTCTGGGCATGCGTTTGTTCGAGCGCACGACCCGAAGCCTGGCGCTGACCGAGGAGGGCGCGACCTACCACGCTGTCTGCACGCGCATGCTGGCCGAACTGGAAGAAGCGGAAACCGCCCTGGCGGCGCAGCGCTCCGAGCCGGCCGGTCAGTTGCGCATCGACCTGCCCGCCACCTTTGGCCGACTGCACGTACTGCCGCAGATTCTGGCATTTGCCGAAAGTCATCCCAAACTGCGTCCGCATGTCACGTTCACCGACCGCTTCGTCGACATTCTGGAGGAGGGCATCGACCTTGCGGTGCGCATCGGTGGCCCGTCGATCTGGCCTGCAGGGCTTGCGCATCGCAGCCTGGGGACCGAACGGGTGATCTTCTGCGCCGCGCCTGCTTATCTGCAACGCCACGGCATGCCGCGTACTTTCGAGGATCTGGTCGACCATGCGTGCATCCTGTTTGGTCGGGGCGATGGCACTGTCAGTCCTTGGCTGTTCGTTGACGCGCAGGGTCAGCCTGAAACACGGGCGGTGGAAGCCCGTATCGTGGTGGGCAACGGGGAAGCTCAGGTCGCTGCCGTGACGTCGGGCTGCGGCATCGCGCAACTGGCGACCTGGCTGATCAAGGACCAGTTGCAGCGTGGCGAACTGGTGGAAATCCTTCCTCATCTGGCCACTGACGGCCTGGCCCTGCACCTGGCCTGGCCGCGCAGCCGTGAATCGCTGCCCAAGGTGCAGGGTCTGGTGGCGTTGCTGTCAGGCGCCTTGCGGGTGGAGTGACGGGGCTGCGGGTTATTGGCCGATGACGGCCTTCACCAGTGCGGCGTGCTGCTTGGGGTCTTTGGCGTTGGAGACCACATTCAGAACCGCCGCGCGTTTGCCTGAGGCCGCCATGATCGTCGTGCTCAACACCTTGGTGTCGCTCATGGTGGCCGAGGTGTCCACCTGACGGATGCCGAGACCGTTCTTCTTGACGATCTTCTTCTCACCCAGCTTCTTGAAGTCCTTGTAGCCCGCGCCCTGTTGAGCCATGGTGCCAGCGACCAGACCGTCGAGCACCACGCTGTCGTTGTCACCGACCTCAACGCCTGCCGGCAGCGGTGTCTCTGTCGCGATGACCACACGCTTCTCGGCTGCGTTGGTGTACAGAGAGCCTGTCACGCCTTGAGCCTTGGCTTTTTCGTCGATCTCGGGCATGTCGCCCTGCACGAAACCCGCAGGCAGCGTGAACGCCAGCTTGCCGCCGAGCAGCGAAGCCTTCTGGGTTGTCGCCGTTGCTGGCGCAGCAGCCTGCGTCTTGGACGCCGCCTGAGCGTTGACCATCCCCAGCGTGCCGACCAACGCCATGCACACCACGATTGCCTTGAAACTGAACGACGGCATAGGAACTCCCTGATTGCCTGATATTGGATGGACAGCATTGTGCCTGAGGGATACGAGCAGGCAGACAGGAAAAAGTGCCATTGAGGCACGAGGCGCATTCAAGACCGGACGCTCTGGAATGTGGCGCATATGCTTGGCCAAGCTCCAGCGTTATCCACGTCATGCGCTCAGCTAACTGAATCCGCAGTCAGTGCCATTTGTGACGCAGAGCGTCACGGGATGCATCCCCACGCGGAGCGATGGGCACGATCAGTGGTGAGCCGGATTTGTGTATAACGATTGATGATCGTTCCCACGCTCCAGCGTGGTAACGCCTCTCAGGACGCTCCGCGTCCGCTCTAAAATGTGGCGCAGATGCGTTGCCAGGCTCCAGCGTTATCCACGTCATGCGCTCGGCTAACTGAATCCGCAGTCTGTGCCATTTGTGACGCAGAGCGTCACGGGATGCATGCCCACGCGATGGGCACGATCATCGTTGAGCCAGACTTGATGATCGTTCCCACGCCCTCATTCCTTCCTAAAAATCGGCCGAATACCGCGGCATTTCGGGTACGCCACGCACCCCCAGAAGTCACCGGCGTTCTTTCCAGTGCGCGCCAATTTGATGACCATGGGCTTTTTGCAGTGTGGGCAGTTGGGCGTGGCGGGTTTTGTTTCGGGTTTTGGCGTTGTCGGTCTGGACTTTCGCTTGCGAGGCTTTGCTCTGGTGTTAGCAGGCTGTTCGCTGACGTCGAGTGGTGCAGCCTTAAGATCAGGCTCGTCCCGTTTTTCATTGCCCGCGTCCGGCTTGCGGCGACCGATAATCGCCGCCGCTGCCTTGCCCAGCTCGCGTATCGCGCCAATGAAAGCCTGCAGGGGAGGCTGAGTCTTGCGCGCCATGGAAGCCTCCAATACACGAGTAATCGATTCAAGGGCGGCATGGTGCAGAGAACGAGGCCGCCAAGTAAAGCGCGCCAAACCGCCCGTCCACTCAAGACCTCGTCCCGCCGGACGATACAGGGACGCTGTACTATCGGTTGTGCCTTGGTGGGTGTGTGCTACACCTTCAAGGCGTGCCCCAGGATATTTCGCATTTACCAGGGAGTGGATGTTCAATGCGTGTCAACTTGCCCGTTACCCAGACAGAACGGACCTTTCCAGCGTCTGAGCGTCTCATTTCCACGACGGACCTCAACAGCCACATCACCTACTGCAACGATGCGTTCGTGTCGCTTAGCGGTTTCACGCGTGAAGAACTGATCGGGCAGCCGCACAACCTTGTGCGCCACCCCGACATGCCCGTATCAGTATTTGCCCACATGTGGGAAACCATCAAACAGGGCAAACCCTGGATGGGCGTGGTCAAGAACCGCTCCAAGCAGGGCGACTATTACTGGGTCAGCGCCTACGTCACTGCGGTGTACGAAAACGGCCGCATCGTGGGTTACGAATCTGTCCGCTCCCTGCCGACCCGCGACCAGGTGCGCCGCGCCGAAGCGCTCTATGCGCGCCTGCGTGCTGGCAAGTCGGCTGTTTCCAAAGCCAGCGCTGCGGCTTATCACCTCGTTCGCCAATTGCCGATGATTCTTTGCACGCTGGCGTTGATTGGCGGTGTGTACCTGCTGGACGATCAGGCCTCGTTCGTCATGATTCTCGTCGTGCTGCTCGCGTTAGGCAGCTTTCTCGAAATCCGTCACCGCAACAGCCTGCGCAAAACGCTGGAAGAGCACCCCAAGGCGTTCACCAGTGCCTTGGTTGCGTTGACCTACAGCGACAACCGAGGCCCGCAAGGCCAGCTCGATCTGGCAATGCTCAGCGAGGAAGCCCGACTGCAGGCCGCCTTGACTCGCCTTGTCGACACAGGCGAGAGCGTCAGACAGCACGCTGGGCAATCGGCGCAGTTGTCGGTTCGGCAGGCTGAATCGCTCGATCAACAACGCAGCGAAGCAGATCAGTCCGCCACCGCGATCAACCAGATGGCCGCGACCATTCAGGAAGTCACGCACAACGTACAGAACACCGCCCACGCCGCCGAAGAAGCCGACAAACTCGCCCAGCAGGGGCGTGGACTGGCGGACGAAAGCCTGCTGGCGATCCGTCACATGGCCAACTCTGTAACCGAGATCGGTCAGGCCGTCGGTGACCTTGCCGATGCGACACAGTCCATCGGCAGTGTGGTGGACGTCATCACTTCCATCGCCCAGCAGACCAACCTGCTGGCGCTCAACGCCGCCATCGAGGCAGCACGTGCGGGCGAGCAGGGCCGTGGCTTTGCCGTGGTCGCCGACGAGGTTCGTTCGCTGGCCTCACGCACCCAGTCCTCGACCGAACAGATCCAGCAGATCATCACCACCCTGCGCGACGGCGCCTCCCGCGCCGTGCAGACCGCCAGCAAGGGCGAGCAGATCTCACAGGAAAGCGTCGCCAGCGTCGAAGCCGTGCAAAAGGCGCTCGACGGCATCAGCCAGTCCGTTACCCGCATCACCGGCATGAGCCAGCAAATGGCATCCGCCTCCGAAGAACAAAGCCACGTGGCAGAAAACATCAGCCAGCAAATCACCCGCATCGCCCAACTCTGCGATCAGAGCGCGGGCCAGGCTCAACAAGGTTCGCAGATCAGCAGCGAGCTTGAAGGCATGGCGGAGTATCTGCACAGTCTGGCGGAGCGGTTTAGTCGGTAGTCCGAATGAAGGTGTTGGGTGGGGAGTCTTGCACAGTGAGCGAGAGTGCCCACCGCATTTTTCTGCAAGCACCGGACTGTGGGAGGCCTCACTACGTCTTCGACGTAGCGCTGTCGCGCGGCAAACAACGAACTGTAGGAGCGCGCTTGGTCTGGGCGGCAATCCGACGATAGGTTCTTACAACAGAAATCAGCGACTGACACGACGCAATCGCGGGCAAGCGCGCTCCTACAAAAAAAACGCGCTCCTTCAGTGGTTTACAGGTTGTTTGATAAGAGGCGGCTTGCCGGCGATGCGGTTTCCTAAACGCCAATCATCAACTGAACTGACCCATTCGCCAGTGAGTGCTGAAGTTGAGTTTATTCACTTCGTAATGGAAGCCGATACGTCTGTTAGTACCTTGTCTTTCTTGAGAACCAAGGTTTGATATCCCATGTGACGGTGTGGGCGCAGGCATGAGCCACAATCATTACCAGTGAAAACAGTATTATAATCGAGCTGTCCTGCTCTCCGTAAAAGGGGAGGCTGTTCTGGTCGATGACGCGCATGTGTTGATAGGCAAAGAATATATTGTAAATCATGTTTATCCAATATTTGGTAGGCGTGAAGTTTTCTCCTGACCATGCATACCGCGTGCACAGTGCAGGCAGGTAAAACGCTATCCCGCAAGCCAGGAATATAGCGTATATGGCTGTTTCATTCATTGATCGTCATCCCGTGAAAAGAGAGGCTGTTGTAAGTTTTCGTTAATCCTATCCGGTGCCTGTCTTTATTCGTGGAGTAGGTAACAGAAGCGCGAACGCTAACGGGATGAATAGCGACAGCCATCTTAGCTCTATGCTTCTCAGGGTTATGTCGAAAGGCAATGTTCCATATTTCGCGTATTTCAAATACAGATGGCCGCAGAATATGTTATAGGTCAACGTAAGCACCAGTTTGGGTGTCGAGAAGTTTTTAGCTGAGAAAGCACATGTTGCCCACACTGAGGGGGCGAGCAGCAATAGTGTTATGGCGATGAACGCACTGTGGCTCAATAAATCATTCAAAAGCACATTCCGCCTGACCCAGGACTGCTCCAGTTGTGATCAAGTCACTCGCCCCCTCCAACGCAAGAACTGTAACTGGCATGGTTTTATAGGCCATGACACGATCCGTTCTCACGTAGTCGAAGAGTTTCCAAGCGTCAGGCTTTACAACAAGTCTGATCGCGCCATAAAACGACATCCCCAGATCAACTGTGCCGTAGGCGATATTTCCCGCGCAGGAGTTTAGCCCGCTTGCCTTGGCAATTTCTTGGTAAGCCTTTCTTACCGGCCCTTCGACATCTGAGCGTCCCTCTAACAGACCTCTACCATTTTCATAAAGGTTGTTACCGCCATGAAGCATCATTGGCGCTCCGAAAACTACGCAGAGTGGTCCGCGTGACGCGTAACAGATGCCTGCGCCCCCCACCAGCTGTAACGCACCGGCGATGGCACCAACGCTTTTTTGTGCGATTTCGGTGGACTGCCTTAACAGCCGATCTTGCTCCGTCTCAATCGCCTCCAGCCCCTCATCAACACTCTTCCTGCCGGCCTTCACATCCCGAACGATCCCTTGCGCGTAATAGGCCACGTCCCGATTGAACTGCAGCCTGAGCGTCCCGTCGCGGATGTGCCGGGCAGACACCGTACAAGCCTGTCCTGCGAGATGGCCTGCCGCCTCGCTGACCCGCCACAGGTCGTGGTGTCCGGAGGATCGTTGTTTTTCCGGCAGGCTCATTCCTCTGCGATCCACGAGGCGTAGCCGTTGGTGTTTCCCTGGTGATGGGTCCAGATGATGTCCCGGTAGCGGATGGCGACATGCTCTTGGGGTTCTGCGTCGTTCTGCAGAATGGCGTGGGGCATGTCGAGTGTCAGGTCGGCGATAATGCCTTCCCGGATTTCAACGGTGTAGAACTTCTCCTGAACGCCTGTGGGCGAGGTGCGATAGAAGTCGATTGTGCAATCGACCGGCTCGCGATTGGCGAGCGCCTGACCGAGCATTGGGGAGGATTTATCGACGTGCTTGGTGATGACGACCGGTCGGTGAGTGGCGTGCTTGATGTTGTCGATGTTGCTCATGTTATGGGTCAGCGACAGCACCATGATCTCGTTCAGGTGACCCGCCTGACATTTCGCACCCATCGACTCGGGGCTAGAGCATCCTGCAGAAATGAGGCCTTGATCCTTGCCTTTGATGGTCATGTAGCCGTGGTTAGCCATTCTGCGATCGTCCTGAAAAAGAGAACGGGCAGTGTATTTTCGGGATCTTGGAATGAATGTAGGACGCGTCCGAAAATGCTTTTGGCGAACGATGCCAACGTCGTGATCCGAACAGACCTGAAATGCTTTGGTCAGGACTCTTCGTCAACGCTGTAAGAAGCACCCCATAACCTAATCAGACTTGCCTGACATCATCATAAGGCTGCAGTAATTACCTCCCGGATTGCTTTGCGCTCTTATGAACGCCCGAACGCCCACACACCGCGTTCACAGTCGTTCAAGGAAAGCCATGAGCAACGAAATCGAAAGGTACCTGCACATCAAAGCCCAGATCGAACAAGCCGACAGGCATGTCGTCAATACGCTTCGACAGGAACACAGCACCAGCAGGCGACTGCAGATGAGCACCAAACGCTTCTGGCTCTGCGTGACCGCTCCGCTGTTCCTCGCCGTACTGGTTGCACTCGCAGGCCTGATCGAACCCATGCGCTGGATCTATTACACCAGTTGGGGGCTGATCGCGGTTTCGTATGGGGCGCTCTTTATCTACCCGGTCCTGTGCATCGGGCGTTACCGAGACTCGGTGAGAAATGTACTGGCTGCACCCTTCGCGGGTCTGGCGGGCATCAACATCAAAACCCGCCTGCTCATCGACGAACAATTCCTGCCGCTCCTGACATCGCTTTCCAGTCACACACTGGCACTCGGCGTGCTCGAACTGAAAAACGAGCGCAGCGGCTTCGAGAGACGCCTGCGTCTGGTCACCGGAGTACTGCAGAACATCGGCATAGCCCCGGGCTTGCTTGCGCTGTCAGCCGGGCTGATCAGCTTGTACAAAACCCTGTTCGGCATGGGCTCGTTCGCACTCTACCTGGACTGGGTGTTCACCCTGGCGGCAGTCAATCTCTTCCTGTACCTGCTGTGTGGCTACGCGCAGACCGTACTGACACGCGACGACCGCATGATCGCCCTGACGGAACTGGCGATGGAGCGCAAGAGCAAGTAGTACGCCGTCTGACGCAAGCCGAAGGTGTGGCCTGGGCATCGTGACAACTTCCCAGCCACAGCGCCGACCGGTAGCAACAGCCTCATCCTTTCAGCACGCCCAATCCAGCGCCATTTTCTCCAGATCAATCTGGCCGTTGCCGCTCCCGAAGTTGAAACCGCCAAAGTTTTCTTCGAACTCAAGATAGTAAGGGCCAAACTCGGGGTAGCCCTGTACCGGAAACATGGTGCCGCCCAAGTGATTGCGGTTTGCGAAACGATCAAGGTCGAGGGCTTCGCCTTCGGGGGTCACGTAGGGTCGGATGTAGCCGCTGTGTTCGCATTCATCGTCCCATTCGCGTGGCGGTTTGCCGACGTTGGGATCGCCTTCCCGTATCTGTGCCCGAATCGCAAAGGCGGTGTCCAGACCTGCCGCGCGGCCGTCGCCCGGGAGCCATTCGAAGGCTTCGGCGTCGTGATTGCGCACGGTGTCGTACTGATAATGCTCTGAGTAGCTCTTGTCGTACCAGCCGGGCGCATCGCACAGCAGTGGATTGCCACGCAAGTCAGGAGGCATGCACAGCGAGCCGTCAAATTCCGCCTGGGTCAGCCAGATGGCAACGTAGTGCGTGTCCAATGTATCGGTCATGTCGAAGTGCAAGGGATGATGGGCGCGACGATGCGTCCAGAATGGCAGAAGGTGCTGGTCCTCGGGTGGCGTAGGCAGTAACGGCGACGCGAAGAAGGCTTCGACCGCACTGCTCGGCGACAACTCTTCCATCTGATCATCAACGAACAGGCTGAACGCGACCCGCTCGGCGCCTTGCTTGCGATACTGCTCAGGGACATACAGCGTGAACGCGTGCCGCAACGGATGACCCATGACCGGGCTCAAAGGCCATTGTTCAGGCGTGATGCCTGGCGGCAAGCCAAGGCTCCAACCACCGCTCCACTCAGGTCCGCGCCCGCTGACCGGCAGATGACATTGCGGGTCGCGGATCAGATCGTAGGCCACCGTCAGGTTCGGGTCTGCCAACAGTTTTACGGGTTCGGGATAGACAGCCCCAGGCTGCGAAATCTCGATGGCCAGGATAGAGTCTTCCTTGACCCGCACCAACAGCTCGTACGCCTCATCCGTTCGATCCTTGAAGGTCAGCCACTCGGGCGGGTCATCAGGCTCGCCGGCAGCAGGCTGCAAGTGAGGACGCGCACGCAGCGCGTCAGCGAGCGGCATGCCGATGTGCAATCGTTCGATCAGATCCCCGCAGGGGAAAGACGCATGAAAGCTGACCGTACCAATCTCGCCATTGATATCCATTCTGACCCCGTAGCCAAGGTCATGGACGCCAAGAAGATAACCGCTTTCAGAAATCGCCAACCCATACTCGCCGGTCAGCCCGGCCAACGCTTCTTCAGACAGGGTGGGGCGCAGCGCTACGATCCTGGCAGCATTCATCTCTTCTGTTCCTTGGCGTCAGTGGTGGCGATCAGATTGACCAGAATAGAACGTGACGCTATCGATCAAAAGTCTATAAATCTGGAAAAGTTACAAAGTGTGAGGCAAGTGAGCTACCGATGCAGCCAGCGCAGCGCATACCGCCGCCGCTTGAAAACCTGAACGGTGTGTGCCTGGAATCAAAACAGGCCGTGATAGAACGTCACGGCCACCTCATACCTTCAACCCAGCCGAAACACTGGCAATGCCGAACGCCACCACGGTTTGCTCACCTGTCGCGGCGTCGGCTCAGTCTGCATCTGCGGATGAGCCAGCATCAATGGCATGTCCCGCAGCCTGATCCAAGGCTCGCTCTGCCAGTGCAACACGCTCACCGACAACCCCGGCCATTGCAGCATGCTCAGGTGCGGCGCGTGATCATCAGACGGCACCTCGGCGTCCCGCAGCATCGGCACCACCTCGTGGGTCAACCACTGCCGCAATCCGCGATTCTCCGCGTGGTAGTGATGCACCAACATCGCGTAAGCCCCTGACTCACTCACCATCAATTCCGGCTCAGGGCCACTGTGCTGCTCAAGCGTCATCATCCGGTACTGGTCCGCATCAAGCTTGCGCATCGTGCGCTCGTTCAACGGCCAGCCGATGAGACGACCGAGATTGCGGGCGCTGAACCAGGGTTGGTGTTCGAAGAGCAGGGCTTGGAGAGGGCGGTTGTGGCGGTGGAAGAGGGTGGGTACGTAGGCGGATGTTTCCGCTTGAAGTTGATGAGCCTGTGCCTTGAATCTGTCGCTGAACATGCTGAACCTCTACAAAGGACTTGGAATGGCGCTAAGGCCAACGTAGAGCGGGCTTAAGAAATCCCAACGGAGCGGCTCGGCATTTCTGAATTCGTGTTCGAATAGAACGAAAAATTCAGAGCTAATGCTGAAGTCACTGTGTCTACGTTGGGTGTTTCTTAGGCACCGGCGATTAAGATAAACGCGTACGTAACGCTCTGCTATCGGATAGGGGGCGGCACTAATGTCAGATTTTTCCGTTCGTTTGAGTGGCGTTCAGACGACTCAATCTGATCGTTCCAACGCTCCAGCGTGGGAATGCAGCTCGTGACGCTCCGCGTCACATTCTCGCGCCCTCGCACAATCTCCAGAACGACCAACCCTTTGCTTTACCCATGCTGGCAATCTAGATACTGTTGACGGAATTTCCTACAGGTATGCTTGGCGGTGCAGTCATGGGGCCGGTAGCTCGGAAAGCGATGTGGCTAGTGAGTTAAATTGCTTAGCTCTTTTGCTGCCAATATTGATTGGACGCCACATTAATCTTCAGTCTTTGCAAGCTAGCCATACGTGCTGTTTCTCTATACAAAACTTAGTATAAAGGTTGATAAAATCGTCTAATTGTGTGTGCTATGTCGAGATGCGACAGGCAAGGAATGGTTGAATATTTGAAATGGAAAATTAATGAGTTCGTCAATCAAGGTCATGTTGCGGGGAATAGAGATCGATCGGATCGTGAACTCCGCGCGAGTGGAGCCATTTACTCATATTGTTACCTATAGGCATCAGTTATGGCGGGTCGTCGACGATTGCATTTCTTTGGATGATAGGTACTTAGGTCACGAGTCGCACCGGCGTGAGTGGGCTCAGCTTATCGAGAGGCTATTGCCGAAGCAGCTTCCTGGGCAAATTGAGCGCTGTACGGCTCTGATCGAATCTTGCTTTCGAGACGTATTGCCTAAAGGCGTTTTACAAGCCGTTTGCTACCTTGTATCGCTTCGTCTTGAGCAGCAGGCGCGAGAGCTGCTGGTTGATTTTCTGAGCCAAAAGCACGATTCGGCTCTCCTGCTTGGGCTATTGCAACCTCCTTTCGTAGAGAGTACCGAGAGTACCAAATCTATGGTTTCTTCGGCCTCGGCGTATCTAGATGTTTCGTTCGACATTCTGACGGAAGAGGCGGACTGGGAATGGGATGAGGTCGACGAGTTTGGAAAGCCAAGCGTTGATGATATGGCGCTCAGGCATGCTGCTGAGAAGGTGCAGGCGAGTATTGGCAGCCATAGAGCGCTCGAGTCAGGAGACCCTACGCCGGGATTCGATGATATGGACGATCTATCATGGACGGATAAACCTGCTGTTGTGAGCGCCGTTGAGAGCCGTTTGGAAAACGAAAGAGTGCTTATGGAAAGGATCGGTAAGCTCGGTCCGGTTGCACTGGATTTGCTTAGGTACTTTTCGAACAATTCCGGCGATCGTGCGTTCCATGCGCAGCAGGTGCTAGGTTACTCTGCCGCCGAGATTAACCGCCTGCTTTCCGGCAGTTTAGCTCTTTACCTCACTCGAAACACCTCGGGCGGATGGGAATGTCATCCATGGACTACCGATGTGCTGGAGGCCCTCAACGGTGCCTCCTCTTCCTCATGACAAGGCGATGTCGGAATCATCGTTTTGGCGGAGAAGTGCATCGCAATGTCTGAAGCAGTCTCGGCAAGGCGGTCCCGGTATCGCGCAGTTCGCATTCCCAGACAACGATCACATGCCAGTCGGCGCTTTGCAGTGCCTCGACCGCCTTTTGGTCCCGAGCAACATTGCCATTGAGCTTCGTCTCCCAAAACTCCCGACGTGTCTTCGGAAGCACTGCGTATCGACATCCTGCATGTCGATGCCAGAAACAACCATGTACAAATATACATATTTTCAGTCTAGGCAGTACAATATCTGGCTTTCCCGGAAGGTCTGTTCGATGGAGTCGGAAACGGTACCCGTTGGCGTGCAAGAACCTACGTACCAGCATTTCGGGCTTCGTGTCCTTTCCCCGTATGGTCGCCATCATTCGCGACCTGCGGGCGGGATCAACAATGTCCATTTAGAATTATTTCTATACAGCGTGGTTTCATGAGTCGTACTCCACCCATTCAAATTGTCGATCTCTTCGCCGGTCCTGGCGGCCTTGGAGAAGGCTTTTCGTCTCATGTCAACGGTTCCGGTGAAACCTTTGAAATTAAAATCTCCGCCGAGATGGAAGCATCTGCTCGGTCGACGCTTCGGCTTCGGGCGTTTTACCGCCTGTTGAAGCGCAACCAGCCTGAGGCTCTCGAAGACTACTACGAGTTCTGCGAGACCTCGAATGCAAGTCAGCCAGATACGCCGAGGACCCGCGAAGCCTGGATGCAGGCGGATCATGAAGCACAGTTGCTCGAACTCGGTACTGAGGAGGGGAATGCCAAGCTCGACAGGATGCTAGAGTCGAGATTAGACGAAACCAAGCCTTGGGTTTTGATTGGAGGACCTCCGTGCCAAGCTTATTCGGTGGTCGGGCGCTCAAGGAACCGGGGCAAGCTTGATTACAAGGCGGAGGATGATCGGCGCCATTTTCTCTACCGTGAATATCTTCGGATCATCCAAAGCAAGCGCCCGGCAGTTTTCGTTATGGAAAATGTTAAGGGTATTCTTTCGTCCCACGTGGCTGGGGAGCGAATTTTTCCCAAGATTCTCAAGGATCTGTCTGATCCAGACGCCGCCCTTGGTCTAAGCGCTAACGGGCCCAAGTATCGGATCTGTTCATTAGTGGCCGATTACGTTTATGAAGCTGGTACAGATGCGGACAGCATCGAGACTGACAATTTTATAATCCGGGCGGAAAGCTACGGCGTTCCGCAGGCTCGGCACCGAGTCATCCTTCTTGGCGTATCGGAAGAGTATGCGAACGCACTTGGAGACCATCGTCTTACGCCGTCGAATGGACCGTCGATCGAGCAAGTGATAGGTAGACTGCCACCGCTACGAAGTACTCTCACGCGGCAGAAAGACTCGCCCGATGCTTGGGCTGCGGTTATCCAAGAACATCTTAGTGATCTACATCGGGAATCCCGACATCGGGCATTGTTGGACCCAGAGAAGATTAAGCTAGCATCGCGTCTAGGTATACTTGCCGATAGCTGTACGTCCAACCCAATGACTAGTGGTGCGCTTCGAGTTCTCAAGAAGGGCGAGTACGATGGAATTACCCGAACTCGGCTTGACAGCTGGCTAGGAGATGAGCGGCTCAGATATTGGCTTAATCATGAAGCTCGGGGCCACATGAGTTCGGATCTTCGACGCTATGTTTATGCTGCGGCATTTACCGAAGCGTATCAATACTCGCCCAAGGGGCATCGTGACTTTGATCTTCCCGGTCTTGAACCTGACCATAAGAACTGGAAAAGTGGAAAATTTAGCGACCGTTTCCGTGTTCAGCGAAAAGGGTTTCCATCGACCACTATTACGAGTCACATAGCTAAGGATGGTCACTACTTTATCCACTACGACCCCAGGCAGTGCAGAAGTCTCACAGTCCGCGAGGCGGCCAGACTTCAGACCTTTCCGGACAACTACTTCTTTCTTGGCAATCGGACAGAACAGTTTCATCAAGTAGGCAATGCCGTTCCGCCGCTTCTGGCGTATCAGATAGCCGATGTGGTCGCGCGTATCATTGGTGCCGGAAAAGTGCAGGGCGTTTAGCGAACAATCACTTAAGACAGGGAGTTTAGTCGTGCAGCCCACCTTTAAGAGCCGTAGTGCACCGCCTAGGGCGAGCGCAATGATCGAGGCGCTCCGCGGTTTGGGTTACAACCCCCAAACTGCGCTGGCGGACATTATTGATAACAGTATTGCCGCAGGTGCCACGGAGGTTCGACTCGACTTCATCTGGGCCGAGCGGGAGAGCCGTGTTCTGTGTCTCGATAACGGCTGCGGAATGTCTGCGACCGAACTGGACCGCGCGATGCGGCTAGGTGAACGCAGTCCGCTCGAAAAACGCGCTGAGAATGATCTTGGCCGTTTTGGCTTGGGCCTCAAGACGGCGTCCTTCTCACAATGCAGGCGACTGACTGTTGCTACGAAGGGCGTCGATGCATTGCACTCGCTTCGCTGGGATCTGGATTATCTCGCAAACAGTGTAGACGACGGCTGGCATCTGCTCGAAGGTCCGCACCCAGGATCGGAAGGATTTCTGGGAAGCGTTTCCAGTGGGGCGAGTGGAACGCTGGTGCTTTGGGAAGACTTGGACCGGATAGTCACGCCTGGAACTACAGTGCAGGATTTCCTCGATCTCGCGGATAGGGTCGAACAGCACTTGGGCATGGTATTTCATCGCTTCCTTGAAGGCGCGCGACCACGTTTGAAGATCCTCTTGAACGGCGCACATGTCAGGCCTTGGGATCCCTTTATGACCGATCATCCTGGGAAACCCTATAACCCGCCAGTTTTCACACACCCAATGCGCAGCGGCATCGAGGCGGAATGCCATGTTTTGCCGCACAAGGACATGCTGACACCTCAAGCCTTCGAGCGTCTTGCAGGACCGGAAGGCTGGACCGCGCAGCAGGGCTTCTACGTGTACAGGAATGGACGACTCTTGGTCGCAGGCAGTTGGTTGGGACTTGGAACCGGCCGTGCTTGGACGAAGGATGAGGCCCATCGTCTTGCTAGGATTCGTTTGGATATTCCGAACTCGGCAGATGTGGACTGGAAGATCGACATTCGGAAATCGACTGCAAGACCACCGGTGTACCTCCGTCAGTGGCTGACAGGTCTTGCAGAGGCCACCCGTTCCCGCGCACGCAAGGCTTTTGCACACCGGGGTAGACCGAGACTGATTGGCAACCGGCAGGTCATGGAAGCGTGGAAGGTGGAAAAGCTGGCCGGAGGAGTCCGGTATCGAGTAGATCCCGAACATCCTGCCATAAGGGCCGTATTAGACGAAGCAGGGCCGCTTCTTCCAATTGTTCGCGCTATGTTACGTGTCATTGAGGAGTCGGTGCCGGTGCAACGTATATGGATCGACACGGCCGAAAACCGGGATACGCCTCGGACCGGCTTTGATCAAAGTCCGCCCGATGAAGCGCGAGAGGTGCTGCTTGTGATGTATCGCAACATGATCGAGCGAAAAGGATACTCTCCAGAGGCCGCCCGCGAACAGCTAAGGGCAACCGAGCCGTTCCATGTCTTCCCCAGTCTGATTGACGCGCTGCCCGACAGCCTGAAGGAGTAGTATTTTATGTCTGAAGACAACAAATGGAGCGTGGTCAAGTTCGTTCAAGAGATACTTGCAGGCGAAAAGGACAAATCAGCGATCACTCCGAAACTTATCGCCGGAAAAATCGACATGGTACTCACCCTAATGCCGCATTGGGGAGTCGGTCTTGATCGCTCTGAGGTCATTGACGAGCTAATTCGACGGTTCAGTATTTGGGTCGGCGACGATTCATCGCTTGTGGATACGGCCGGTCACGTTCCATGGCTGACTTCTGAGCGAAAAGCCGATTGGCGGTATTGGCGACGCTATAGAGAGTGGCAGGAGCAGAAGTTATCTTGGGAGATCGCCGAAAAGCTCGACCGGAGTACCGACAGTATCCTTTCAAAACTGGAAGACCCAATGCGTGACGGTCATTGGGATCGCCGTGGTATGGTGGTCGGGCACGTTCAGTCGGGTAAGACTGGTAGCTACACTGGTCTGATCTGCAAGGCCGCCGATGCTGGCTATAAGATCATCATTGTCCTTGCTGGACTGCATAATAACCTTAGGGCGCAGACGCAGATGCGGCTTGACGAGGGCTTTCTCGGCTATGAAAGTAGTCCCGTGGAAGGAGGAGGCAATCTCGCCATTGGAGTCGGAAAGATAGATTCGTCGCCGGCACTTCGCCCTCAGTATGTAACCAATCGTTCGGAAACCGGTGATTTTAACACCAAGTTTGTGAAAAACCTCGGGATATCTCCCGAACAGAAACCTTGGCTGTTTGTTGTCAAGAAGAACAAAACGGTATTGACGCGGCTGCTGGCTTGGATACACAAACATGTGGCTGAGTCTACTGATCCGGAAACCGGCTGCCCGCTAGTGACTCACCTCCCACTTCTTATAGTCGATGACGAGGCGGATCACGCATCGGTAGATACGGGGGAGAGGGTGGTAGATGGAAATGGGGCTCCGGATTTGGATCATCAGCCGACCGCCATAAACAGCCTCATTCGCCAAATTCTGCATTCGTTTTCTCGCAAAGCTTACGTCGGCTATACGGCTACACCATTCGCAAATATCTATATCCATGAGCATGGTGAAACACTTAAGGAGGGACCGGATCTCTTTCCGGCCGCATTTATTACCAATCTCGCTGCGCCCTCAAACTACGTAGGGCCTTCCCGGGTCTTCGGTCTGGCTGGCGAGGAGGGGCGACTCGGTGCGCTCGATCTAGTCCGGTCTGTTTCGGATCAGTGCTCAGAGAATAAAAAAATAGGGTGGATGCCTGTCAGTCACAAAAGTACGCATGTACCTTCCATTGACGGATACGATCGGATACCGAACTCGCTAGTGGAGGCCATCAACGCGTTCATTTTGTCGTGCGCGATTCGACAGCTTCGAGGGCAGAGTAGCGAGCACAGTTCGATGCTCATCCACGTTACCCGCTTCAATCTCGTGCAGCAGCATGTTCACCGGCAGGTGGGTGATTATGTTCTGCATGTAACCCAAAGACTGAAGCGTCGTATTGACCATGAGACCTGCCTGAGTGCCCTTCACGACCTTTGGAGTACGGATTTCATTTCAACTACCGCCAGTGTTGCAGCACAGAGCGATCTCGACATCAATCATTCGTCCGACGATTGGTCAGCTATCGAGGCTGTACTGCCCGATGTACTTGAGCAAATCGATGTCCGAATGATTAACGGTACTGCAAAGGACGCCCTCGACTACGCGGACAGCGCGTCCGGGCTGAAAGTTATAGCTATTGGTGGCGACAAGCTGGCGCGAGGGCTGACCTTGGAAGGGCTTTGCGTAAGCTATTTTCTTCGCGCATCGAAAATGTACGACACGCTGATGCAGATGGGACGCTGGTTTGGTTACCGGCCTGGTTATTTGGACCTTTGTCGGCTCTATACTACGAACGATCTAGTGGAATGGTTTGAACACATTGCTGATGCATCTGAAGAGCTTAGAGCCGAGTTCGACTATATGATTGAAAGTGGTCTTACGCCTCGCGACTACGGTCTTAAGGTTAAGTCACATCCGGTATTGATGATAACCTCCCCTCTAAAAATGCGAACGGCTAGGAAGCTCTACCTCTCCTTTAGCGGCGAGGTGGTGGAAACGGTGGCGTTCTTTACTGATCGCGAAAAAGTGGCTCGTAATTTTGCAGCACTCCGGACGCTTGAGGCTAGCTTGGGGGTTGCAACTGCGATCCCCGCCCAAGCAAGAAACGGTAGGACAGACAGTTGGAACGGTGCCTACTGGAGCGGTGTTACTGAGCAACCTGTGATCGAATTTCTCCGGGCCTATGAGACGCATCCGGACTCTAGAAAGGTACAAAGCGGTCTGTTGGCTGATTTTGTCGACGAGATGAGCCGATCCGGCGAGCTGACCGAATGGACCGTAGCAGTCGTTGGCGGCAGCATCGCGGCTACAGAAGTTATAGGGGGCAAGCAGGTCAGGAGGATGCTTCGGAGTAACAATTCATCCGAACCGGAGAAGTATTCGATTGGACGGCTGCTGTCGCCAAAAGATGAGAGTTTGGATCTGGATGAGGCGAGCTGGATGGCGGCACTTGAGTTGACGCGAAAGAACTGGAAGCCTGATCCTGGGCGATCGAAGGGACAGAAGCTTCCGGACAGCCCCAGCGGCCCCTACCTCAGACGCATAAGAGGATTTGGCGTCGATGATATCCCGCCCCATCCAGAGCGGGGGCTTCTTCTCATTTCGCTGCTGGATCCCATCGATCCCCCCACAATAGGCAACGGGCCAGTAGTTGCATTTGCTATCAGCTTCCCTTCTAGCAACAAAGGGAAGTCTGTGCCCTATTTAGTCACCAACCTTCTTTGGGAGCAGCAATATGGCGGCAGCGACTAGCAGGGAGATAGAAGAGGTCTGGCGCGCGTTGTCGGGCAACCGGCCTACCCCAGGATGGGGGTCGATTGATCTTTTGAGTTCAGGCACCTGCCGAATTAGAGCTGCGCGGCATTCGCCTGGCAATGAGGAAGCTTTGCTTATCGGCTTCTCGAATACCAAAATTGCGCCGAGTAAACAGCTTCCCCAAGGGCGCGGCTTCCGTATGGAAAAGGCAGTGCTTGGAGATGTTGGAGGTGCATATCAATGGCTTTCCATCACGCGGCAGCCCGCTGGAGGTCTTGAACTCTTCAGCGCGGTAGCAGCCGATGTGTGTGCACTTGTGTGCTCTCTCGCTGACTCGACCGAAGATTGCGTGTATCAGCGGCTGCTGGGGCGCGTGCGAGGATGGCAAGAGTTCATGCGCAGGGGAACTGATAGGCTAAGCGCGGAGGCTGAGTTGGGGCTGGCTGGGGAGCTGAATATACTGCGGGATCTGCTTGATGAGGGGTTGCCGCTTTTTTCTGCTTTAAACGGCTGGAAGGGGCCTCAAGACGGGCTTCATGACTACCGATTAGGGAATGGCGCTATTGAGGTCAAGTCTACCTTGGCTTC
Source organism: Pseudomonas sp. AC016 (assembly GCF_979253365.1). Taxonomy (NCBI): domain Bacteria; kingdom Pseudomonadati; phylum Pseudomonadota; class Gammaproteobacteria; order Pseudomonadales; family Pseudomonadaceae; genus Pseudomonas; species Pseudomonas sp. AC016. The sequence continues at coordinate 1,626,675 of NZ_CEEDCC010000001.1, read as the reverse complement.
GGAGGGGTTTCACGTTCGAATTGCGTCACTGGACCAGCTGGATGACGCCCAGTTGTCTCCGCTTTATCTCTGCGCATTGCGTTTCGTACAAGATGATGCAGGTATCTCGTTGCCGAACTTGGTTGCGCAAATGCGAGATCGTCTAAAACCCGACTCGGTTGCGTTAAATATGTTTGAACTTGCTCTAGAGGATGTCGGATATCTTGATATGCATGCCGAAAGTTATGTACGCCGCTTCTCATTGGTTGAAATTCGGTTTCATCTCGTAAGCGGTGATTTTCCGCGGCTCACGCCACGTGTCATGCCACCTGCTATTCGGCGTGCAAGCTATGATCTCGATCTTGGCCTTGTCTCAGCCAGTCGCATTAACCTTGCCGCGGTGTTGGCCCAGCTTGGAGCTATCTGATGGAACTTCTGGATTTTCTTCTCGACACTCAAGCGTCCATACGCGAAGAAGTAGCGAAGGAGCTCGTTCCAGGCGAGGCCCCTATACCTGCAGAGGCGGTGTTCTCGTCGCACGTTATGAGCCACATGGCAGATCAAGGTATTTCATTCGAACCGACTTCGTGCCATTTCGAGGCGAAGGTTAGCAATAATAAAGTAAAAGTCAGTGGTTACGCAGTCTCTTACACGACAAATGAGCAGGGCAGTCCGGATAGGTTGGACCTATTTGTAAGTCTCTATAAGGGAGCTGAAACGCTTGAACAGATCCCGGATGCGGAGATCGGTAAGGCCGCCAAGCTAGGATTACAGTTTCTAAAGTTATCAGCGTCTGGAAAACTTTCGCGCGAGCTGGATGAAACCAATGATGTCTACCCACTTGTGGTCGAAGTGGAGCGTATATTTGAAACGCTAGAAGATATCAGGATTTTTGTGATCACAGATGCACTCGCAAAGACGAGAGCATACTCGCCCCAGTTAGTAGAGGGAAAGCAGATTCGGCTTGAAATAATGGACTTGCAGCGCCTCTACAATCATTGGCAGCAGGGCCGTGCACGTGACGAGTTGGTGGTGAATTTTCGCGATCTCTGCGGTACCGCCCTGCCCAGCGTTTGGGTGCCTGGGGGTGAAGACGCCGAGTATGACTACGCGCTAACGGCCATCCCTGGCGAGGCATTGCGTTATCTATACGAAAAGTACGGGCCTCGTATACTAGAGGCTAACGTCCGTTCGTTTCTCGGCGTTAGTAGTAAAGGAGTCAACAAAGGTATCAGGGATACGCTACGGGATTATCCTGATCGGTTCATGGCTTACAACAACGGTATCGTCTTGGTTGCGGATGCTGCTCAGCTAGATCGCGCGGCCGACGGATCTGTTGGTATTCTTTGGTTGCAAGGCATGCAGATCGTCAATGGCGGCCAGACCACCGCCTCCATCTACTTTGCAAAAAAGAAGAATGCCGATATTGATCTGAGCAATGTCCGCATACCGGCCAAGATCATCGTACTACGGGACGGGCAGGTCGATGATGAGGAGTTAATTTCCAATATTTCTAAGTATGCGAACAGCCAGAACGTCGTTAAACAGTCCGATTTGTCTGCCAATAAGCCTTTCCACAGAGAACTAGAGAAGATTTCTATGCGGACCTACTGCCCGGATGGAGTCGGACGGTGGTTTTATGAGCGATCTGCGGGTAGCTATAAAGTTCTCTTGGAAAAAGAGGCACCGACGCCCGCCCAAAGGAGAAAGCTTCAGGCCGCCATTCCTACGTATCGACGACTTACAAAACCGGACCTTGCCAAGTTTTTGTTTACATGGGAACAGAAACCCCACGTGGTAAGCCTTGGCAGCCAGAAGAACTTCCAATCATTCATGGACGCTCTTGCTGAGAGGGAGCAGGGTGGTGAGAGCGTTGTTCCTGATCAGGAAGACTATAAGCGCATGATTGCAAAGGCTATCATTTTCAAGGCGGCACATAAAGTCATCCGCCCTCTTTTTCCGGCCTTTCAAGCAAACATTACTGCATACACGGTCGCGATACTTGCTATGAAGGCCGAAGATCGGTTCAATTTCTCGCGCGTATGGCAAAAGCAGGATATTTCGCCGCAACTACAAAGGCAAATTGCAAACTGGGCGGTCGAGGTTAATGAGGCGCTACACCGCGAATCTGGTGGCAGGATGATTTCGGAGTGGGCTAAGAAGTCTGAGTGCTGGATTAGCACGCGTAATGTCAGCTATTCTCCGATGCTGCAAGGTATACCGGAGATGCTCGCTGGCTGAACGTCTCCCGACTCTGATACGAACCATACATTAGGTATTCACGTATAGCGGTCAAATATCAGGACTAGTATTCTGTCTTTAAAAAAGATGACCTGAGCTTTGCGTCTATGATTGGCCGGTGCTTGGAGCGCTTGTATGAGTTGCCAGTATCTTGCGCGACGTTAAGGGCGAGCAAATTTGGCTGTGTAGGCGCATAAGCTCGGCCACTATCTCGTCAACTCGCTGGTCCCCGTTCATAGATGATTTTCTAGCAGCTCAAGGTGTTGTGGTAGCGAATTGTCCAGTTCTCAGTCCTTGTCGCGATTTTTCACCTGATGATGAAAATTTTTTTAAGAGCTGCGCTTGCCTACCCAAACGAAGTCGAAATCGACCCTGCTGGTCCAAGCGGCGGAACCTAGGCTTGAGCATGTTAATTTGCCGCTAAACGGTCAATCTTTCTGAAGCAGAAAGTAGGAATACGGCTCGAGTCGTAATGAGGTGATTGCATTGCAATATTGTTTGTGAGACGGGGCATTAGCGTATAGTCTCTTATCGTTTTGGAAAATAAATTTCATGTCTTCGAGCAGGGGGTGTTATGTTTTCAAAAGATTTCTTAGGTGCGAGTGAGTTATTATCCCTGCTGGAACGTAGGGAATCCCATTACTTGGATTTTAAAGGCAAGGGAATTTCAGGTCGGGATTTGCAAAGACATATCGTCGGTTTTGCTAATGCGGACGGCGGCGAAGTTTATATCGGCATATCCGAGTCTGAGAAAGGTTATTTGGCGGAAGGTTTTGATTGTATTGAGGGCGCCAATCAGCTAATTCAAGCATCCCTTGTTGATATTAATCCCTCAGTCGAGGGTATGGTGATAGATTTTCTAGAAATAGACCCTTCTAATTTTTTGGTTAGAATCGTAATACCTAAGTCGCCCAAGGTTCATTACACATCTTCCGGCGATTGCTTTGTTCGTTTATCCGCGCAGACTCAAAAAATTAAAGGTGATCAAATTGCTTCACTTGCCTACGCAAAAGGATTTTATAAATTTGAGGAGCGGCCGGTACTCTCTGCTTCCATTAAGGATATTTTGAGTGCTGGGCACTTGCATGATTATCTTGATCGAATAGGAAGCATACAGTCGCCTGACAGATTTTTAAGAAGGAATAGGCTGTTGAATTCTCAGGCTCAAGGTTTGGATGTTGTTAATGTCGGATGTGTATTGCTTTACGACGACGATCCAGATGAGGTTTTATCTACCAAGGCAAGCGTTAAGATATTGCGAATGAAAACTGCGTCTAACCAGTATAAGAGAGAGCAGCTTTTTAGTCATGAAAAATTATCTGGACCGTTGGAGTCGCTTATTCGTAATGCTGAGCATAAAATACTTGAGCTGATGCAGGAGGCATCTTTCGAGATTGAGGGCGTAAAATTTGAGGTTAATTATCCGATTGAGGCCGTTCACGAGGTTTTAGTGAATGCTTTTCTCCATCGTGATTATTCTATTTCGGATGAAATACAAGTTACTATTTTTGATAATCGCATCGAGATCAAATCCCCTGGCCGCCTACCGGGTGGCGTCACACCAGAAAATATCTTAGATGTCCATTTTGCTCGAAATCCAAACCTTGTAAGGCTTATAAATAAGCTGCCTCGGCCTCTTAATCACGATTTGGGTGAGGGGTTAGATACAGCATTTCGTGCGATGAATAACGCAGGCTTAGCTAAGCCGGATATAATTCAAACAGATGACTCTGTTATTGTAACCTTACTGCATAAGAAAATTTCTTCTTATGAAGAATTGATTATGGCTCATCTTAAAAGTAATGATTGGATTACAAATAAAATCGCGCGAGGTTTAACTGGGGAAGGGTCCGAGAATAAGATAAAGAAGGCTCTGCAGATGTTGCGTTTTAAAGGCTTGATCGAGCCGGAGGATCCTAATGCTAGCAGGTTCAGTTATCGCTATAGGAAAAAGACATCCGAGTAATTTTTATGTTTTTAGACCATGTTCGTTAGGTGAATATTTTTCAATATTGAAAAGCCAGGCAGCTCACGCTCTTGGTTTTTTATGACGAACAGACCTAAAACAGCCTCCACTTTTGCCATATCTAATTAAGCTTCAGAGCCATAGATTTATATGCATTTTTCTCGATGACCTGACAATTGATTTAGAAATCAGGTGGCTTCGGAGATAGCGCATCAAAATGACTTTTAAGCTCACTCGGGGAGCCGTGCCAAGCGCTTTGAATGGATCGCCTAGAGCGCGCGGATATTGAGAGTCAATCGGCAAGCGGCTCCCACGTTTGATCTGGACTGAAATTCAGGGCTTGAGCGCAAACCGCAACTGGTGCCCGCGGCGACTCAGCAACCGTTCGTGACGTGCTTCATCCCAGCGATAGAACCCTTGACCGCTGCGTAGGCCGGTATTGCCCGCAGCCACTTTTTCCTTGAGCAGCTCGATGACTTCTGTCCCTTGGGCCAATTGCGGCATCAGGTGAGTGGATATGTCTATGAAAGTATCCAGTCCAGCCATATCGGCCGCCTCCAGCGGGCCCACCATGCCGTAGCGGCGGCCCAGTGAGGCCCGCATCACCCGATCAACCGTATCCGCATCGGCGATTCCACTCTGGACGATATGCAGTGCTTCTCTCAGCAGGGCAAATTGCAGACGATTTCCGATAAAGCCGGGCGCTGCTTTCTCCAGCAGTACGGCTTCCAGATCCATGGCCTCAAGCATCACACGCACTTTTTCGATAAGGCGCGGATCGGTGGCGGTGCCGGGCACCAGTTCCACTAACGGAATAAAGTGCGGAGGATTCCAGAAGTGCGCGATGAACAGTCGCTCCGGGTGCTTCAAACCCTCTGCGAGGCTGTCCGGCGGGAAGCCACTGGTATTACTGGCGAACACGCAGTCGTCTCTCACGATGCCTTCCAGTTCCCGATAAAGGGACTGTTTCAGCGGCAGACGCTCGGGTACCGCCTCTATCAGCAGATCCACATCTGCCAGTTCAGCCAGCGTGTTTACGGGTATCAAGCGCGACAAGGTCTCGTTGCGGTCAGCCTCGTCGAATTGGTCGGCCGCTATCAATTCGCTGAGAATGACGCCCGCTACCGTCGGAATTTCCGCCAGCCGCTCAAGCTGCGGGTCGTATAACCTGACTTGGCAACCGTGACGTGCAAGGTGCAACGCAATTCCAACCCCCATAAGGCCGGCACCCAAAACTGCTATGGACGCGAAGGCGGTTTTGGTGGAAGTGTCCATATTAATTATCCTTATTATGCGCCAAGGTTGGTTCAGAACCGGCGTGCTAACAGCCGGCTATTTATCCTCGTCAATGCAGAAAGACGAGTCCATTTCGAGTATGGACTTGACCGATTGATTTGTTAATTTTGTTTTTCTTATGCATTGATTTGTAAAACTAATAAATGATTTATTAAAAGGATTCGTTTCGAGGTATACGCGATAACCCTGGGCACTCATGCAGTGGTAGTAGGTTCAGGGACACCGCAGATGAACCGAGGAGATAAACCCACCGCAGATGGCAGTGGCGGCGAGTAACTAAAATTACTCTGTCAGGTTGACTTGTGCGGCCTCGTCGAACTTCAACCGGGCAGCTTCAACATCAGGCAATTTATCAAGCGTCCATTTATGCAGCTCACGAAATGGCTGCTGAAGTGTGCGTCCAAGTTGGGTGATCTCATATTGGACCGCAACGGGCGAGAACGAGATGATGTGGCGCGAGACCAGGCCGTTTCGTTCCAGTCGCCGCAGGCACTGTGTGAGTGCCTTCTGGGTGACGCCCTCGAGGCGGCGCTTGATAGCGTTAAAACGATGTGGGCCGTCATCGAGCACTGCCAGAACCATCATTGACCACTTATCAGCAATCTGGTCGAACAGCGCTCGACTTGGGCAGTCCGACGAAAAACATTGTGGCTTTAATTCCAACATCGAAGTTTCCTCATGTATACCTAGGCGACTCTAGGTGCCTAATTGACCTTCAGGTCTATAAAATATACTTATGTGGCTTCCTAAAGCAAATGGAGTCCACCCCATGTCAAAACTTGATACCAGCGTTTTATTTCGTCCTCTTTCCATCCGGTCGCTTGAGTTGAAAAATCGGATTGTCATGGCTCCGATGACGAGGCAATTTTCGCCTGATGGTATTCCTGGTGAAGGGAGTGCGGCCTATTACCGGCGCAGGGCCGAGGGTCGAGTCGGGTTGATTTTGTCAGAAGGCACCGTCGTTGATAGGCCCGCTTCACGCAATGGTCCCGGCATTCCTTTTTTTCACGGTGAGGCAGCGCTGGCCGGATGGAAGAACGTGATTGATTCGGTTCACAACGCTGGTGGTCGCATGGGGCCGCAAATCTGGCACACCGGTGCGGTGCGAGAAGCCAGCGGCTGGGAGCCTGATGCATCCGTTGAAAGCCCATCCGGCCTGAATTCGCCAGATGACCCGCGCGGCGTGGTGATGAGCGAAGAGGATATTGCAGACGCAGTTGCTGCGTTCGCAAAGGCAGCGGCGGATGCCAAACGCCTGGGCTTCGACACCGTCGAGATCCATGGGGCTCATGGTTATTTGATTGATCAGTTCTTCTGGGCAGGCACCAATCAGCGCACTGATCGTTACGGGGGACCGACGATCAAAGAGCGCTCCCGATTTGCCGCGGACATCGTATCTGCCGTCCGTCACGCGGTGGGGCCTGAATTCCCCATCATCATGCGTGTCAGCCAATGGAAGCAGCAGGACTTTAGTGTGCGCCTCGCCGAGACGCCTGCACTGATGGAACAGTGGCTGCTGCCGTTGGTCGAGGCGGGTGTCGATGTTCTGCACTGCTCGCAGCGACGTTTTTGGGACCCCGAGTTTCCCGAAGTTGATGGTGAGAACGGGCTCAACTGCGCGGGCTGGGCAAAGAAAGTCACTGGGGCTACAACCATCAGTGTCGGTTCAGTAGGGCTGGATAATGACGTGACTCACGCATTCGCCGGTGAAGGATCCACCCCGGCGAGCCTTGACCGGCTTGTTGAGCGCATGGAGCGTGAAGAGTTTGATCTGATCGCAGTAGGACGTGTCTTGCTGACCGACAAGGATTGGGCCGCCAAAGTGGAAAAAGGTGATTACGCAGACCTCAAGGGCTTCAATCCGGCATCGTTAGCTGAACTGGTTTGATGTTTATTGCGGCGTAGAAAGTGTGTGCCACGCAGGCTTCAGTCTTCAAGGAAACAGAGGTCTGTGATGGTGCTGCAAGCGACGTCAGCAATTATGAAGTTGTTGTAATACTGACCAAGTTGCATTCTACCTCACAGACCCTTCTTAAAAGAGGGGATGTCGCAGCTGTATTAGGTACGGTCTTGCGTGAGCTGGAATTAAGTCAAAAAGATCACAAGACGCGTTAGCTGCTAAAGTCAGGTTTCAGCATAATTATCAATCGCTCTGTATAAAATCCGAAGATGGGGGTGATTTGTTATATGGCTCCGCCAATCTGCGCTTGGCTGATGCTAAAGTGGAGGTCGTATGGTCGACGTGAGATGGACTGGTTTCTGGATCTTGACGCCTTTGGACTTTTCGTTGTTATACGTGGTGTCGAGTCAAGTGCCACTTGATAAACGTTATGTGTGTTTTTATGGCTTTGACTAAAGCTTTGTCGGGCATCGCTTGTAAGGTTTTATTATGTAGTCTTGTTCTGCTTGCTCTGTAGGCGTCCTCTGATTCGCTTTCAGCCCCCTACCAATACTTCTAAAACCCGCCAGACTGAAGTTCGACATCACTCAGCAGGGCAGTTTTTTGAAAGCGAATACTTACCGCCATCAGGGCCACTATGGCATCGTGTTCAACGTCACTTCATTTTTGGTCACGCCCCAGGAAAGAGCTACATTACGTGAGCTGTTTCTTTGTGAACTGGGCGCTGATTGCCATAAGGTGAATGAATTGATTGTCGAGATGTATGACCGGATGTTGGCTGGCAATCGCGCGTGCGAGATAGTGGTCAGTGTCTCAGCACCCTTGCTTCGGAATCAGGCGGATCTGCTGAATAGCCAGCGAGTCGCTGTTTCAAGACTCCTAAGTACAGCGGTTGGCAGCGTTATCAAGCCTATCAATAGTATCGCTGCAGCGGTCACTGCCGGTGCTACCAATCACTCGATCCAAGGGGGGCTCCGAACCTACCATGTCGGAGATATCCTAGTGTCGGTACAAGCTTCGGTCAGTGGAGGGATCGGGCCTCAACGATCTTCGAAGTCTCTCCTGATCAAGTCCCGGATTGGCTCATGATGGGGTTATTTCTTTTTTGTGCATCACTGATAATTTCCTGGATTTTACTTAGAAAAATCAAAGCAGCCGGTCGCAGGAAATGGCTTGGGATAGGGCTTGGCTTTACCGGTTTAATCGGCGTTTTGGTAACGCCAACAGATTTCGAAGGGTTCGACCCATTCGCTAGCTATCTTGTCATGTGGTTTACGGGGATGACGTTGTTTTTCAATCGCAACCGCTACTCCTCAGCTGTGACGTGAACTCCCCCGACGCTACGGACTGGCGGATTTATGCGGTGAAATTGGCTAATGATTATGGAGTGGTAGTGCTTTGACAATTTTGGACTCGCACAAAAAAGCCAGAAAGCTTTCGCCCCCTGGCTTTTTCACTACAACCGGTTCAACCCCAAGCTATCAATCCCAGCTCAACGCCCCACCTGTCTGATACTCAATAACCCGAGTCTCGAAGAAGTTCTTCTCTTTCTTCAAGTCCATGATCTCGCTCATCCATGGGAACGGGTTGGTGGTACCTGGGTACTCTTCTTTCAGACCGATCTGGCTCAGGCGACGGTTGGCGATGAACTTGAGGTAGTCCTCCATCATCGCTGCGTTCATGCCCAGTACGCCGCGTGGCATGGTGTCACGTGCGTATTCGATTTCCAGCTGAGTGCCCTGCAGGATCATCTGCGTGGCTTCTTCTTTCATCTCGGCATCCCACAGGTGTGGGTTTTCGATCTTGATCTGGTTGATCACGTCGATGCCGAAGTTCAGGTGCATGGATTCGTCGCGCAGGATGTACTGGAACTGCTCGGCGACGCCGGTCATTTTGTTGCGACGGCCCATGGACAGGATCTGGGTGAAGCCGCAGTAGAAGAAGATGCCTTCCAGAACGCAGTAGTAGGCGATCAGGTTGCGTAGCAGTTCCTTGTCGGTTTCGACGGTGCCGGTTTCGAACTTCGGATCGGAGATCGAACGGGTGTACTTCAGGCCCCACGCGGCTTTCTTCGCGACCGATGGAATCTCGTGGTACATGTTGAAGATCTCGCCTTCATCCATGGCCAGCGATTCGATGCAGTACTGGTAGGCGTGGGTGTGGATCGCTTCCTCGAAGGCCTGGCGCAGAATGTACTGGCGGCACTCCGGGTTGGTGATCAGGCGGTACACGGCCAGTACGAGGTTGTTGGCAACCAGCGAGTCGGCGGTGGAGAAGAAGCCCAGGTTGCGCATGACGATGCGGCGTTCGTCGTCGGTCAGGCCTTCCGGGTTTTTCCAGAGGGCGATGTCGGCGGTCATGTTGACTTCTTGCGGCATCCAGTGGTTTGCGCAACCGTCCAGGTACTTCTGCCAGGCCCAGTCGTACTTGAAGGGTACGAGCTGGTTAAGGTCGGCGCGGCAGTTGATCATCATCTTTTCGTCAACGGCAACGCGAGCGCTGGCGCCTTCGAGTTCGGCCAGACCTTCGGCAACGTCCAGTGCATCCAGCGCCTTCTTGGCGCGGACCAGGGCTGCGGAGTCGTTGGCGGTGACGGCACGTGCTTCCTGGGCCGCTGCGCCACCTGCGCTGTCGAGGCGGTCCATGTTGGCTTCGTTGGCGTGACCGGCGTTGGCCGCTTTGGCAACTACTTCGCCGTCTTCTTTATCGAATTCGTCCCAGCTCAGCATGGTGATGAGGCTCCCGCTTGAGGATCGCCGTAGCGACCTTGGTTAGATTTTAAGGTGTGAAGTGCCCACGTCGTCAGGTCGAAAACGCAGGTACTGAAATTGAGGCTGTCTTGATGCTGCGATTGACCGGTTATGAGCGTGTCGGTCGTCCGTTCGGTTTGCTGCCGTGGCAATGCCCTACAGGCGAGCAAAGCGAGTGATCTGGATTGCTTTGAGGTGATGCAATTTTGCTGATGCAAATTGTCATTCGAGTACCCTGAAGCGAGCGCGGGATTATACAGATTTTGCCCGGCACTTGTTGAACCGAAAGTAGATTTCGGTGGGTGATTCACGCTTTTTTCTCGCAGGCTTCAGCATCGGTTTACGCGTTGCTGAAAGCCGCAGGAAATTCAGCTGAATCCCTTATCTAGTGTTTTTTACATTTCGAAACGCAGCATATAGTGCCTGCAGGTTTTGGGCAACAGGCTGCGTTGTCGCACATAGGTCCGGTTTTCACTGATGCGTAATCGGTAGATTTCCTGCGCATCGCGGCTGCCGGGCTTCTTGGCGTGATGAGATGTTTGAGGGGATGATTGGCGGTCTTTTTCGGCGCTGATTTTAACTGCGAATTCATGCGGGATTCGACGAGCGGTGTATTGGCGCCTTTCAGTGTTTCTTCAACACAGACTGTATTTGCGCGCAGCTTTAGACCTTGTTTTTTCAGACCCAATGGGACGCAGAGCGTCCCGGGCGGCATGCCAACGCGGAGCATTGGCACGATCATATTCCAGCGTAACCGCCACACAACAAAAAGCCCCTGAAAAGGGGCTTTTTGCTTACTGCCGTACGGGGCTCAGACGCTCAGCCTTATTGGCAAGCCTCGCAATCCGGCTCGTCAATGGCGCATGCCTTTGGAACCGGTGCCGGACCTGCCGGTGCGGCTTCGGTCGGGCGCGGGGCGGTGATGGCCGAGTCGTCCGGGCCGTGGCCGCCGCTCGATACTGCGTTGAGCTTGCCGGTGTTGACGGTCGACTTCTCGGTGCTGGTCGCAGCCAGGGCACGGAGGTAGTAAGTGGTTTTCAAACCACGGTACCAGGCCATACGGTAGGTCACGTCCAGCTTCTTGCCCGATGCGCCAGCGATGTACAGGTTCAGCGACTGAGCCTGATCGATCCACTTCTGACGACGGCTTGCCGCGTCGACGATCCACTTGGTGTCCACTTCGAAGGCCGTCGCGTACAGCTCTTTGAGCTCCTGCGGGATGCGCTCGATCTGCTGCACCGAACCGTCGTAGTACTTCAGGTCGTTGATCATGACCGAGTCCCACAGATCGCGAGCCTTGAGGTCGCGAACCAGGTACGGGTTGATCACGGTGAATTCGCCCGACAGGTTCGATTTCACGTACAGGTTCTGGTAGGTCGGTTCGATCGACTGCGACACGCCGGTGATGTTGGCGATGGTGGCGGTCGGTGCGATGGCCATGATGTTCGAGTTACGAATACCTTTCTGCACGCGGGCACGTACCGGTGCCCAGTCCAGGGATTCCTTCAGGTCGACGTCGATGTACTTCTCGCCACGCTGCTCGATCAGGATCTGTTGCGAATCCAGCGGCAGGATGCCTTTGGACCACAGCGAACCCTGGAACGTCTCGTAGGCGCCACGCTCGTCGGCCAGATCGCAGGACGCCTGGATGGCGTAGTAGCTGACCGCTTCCATCGAGGAGTCGGCGAACTGCACGGCAGCATCGGAACCGTACGGGATGTGCTGCAGATACAGCGCGTCCTGGAAGCCCATGATGCCCAGGCCGACCGGACGGTGGCGCAGGTTGGAGTTCTTGGCCTGCGGCACGGAGTAGTAGTTGATGTCGATGACGTTATCGAGCATGCGAACGGCTACGTCGACAGTGCGCTTGAGCTTGTCGGTGTCCAGTTTGCCGTTGACGATGTGGTTCGGCAGGTTGATCGAGCCCAGGTTGCAGACCGCGATCTCGTCCTTGTTGGTGTTCAGGGTGATCTCGGTGCACAGGTTCGAACTGTGAACCACGCCCACGTGCTGCTGCGGGCTGCGCAGGTTGCACGGGTCCTTGAAGGTCAGCCATGGGTGGCCGGTTTCGAACAGCATCGAGAGCATCTTGCGCCACAGATCCTTGGCCTGGATGGTCTTGAACAGTTTGATCTTGCCTGGGTATTCGGTCAGCGCTTCGTAGTACTCGTAACGCTCCTGGAAGGCCTTGCCGGTCAGGTCATGCAGGTCCGGTACTTCGGATGGCGAGAACAGGGTCCACGGGCCGTCATCGAAGACGCGCTTCATGAACAGGTCAGGGATCCAGTTGGCGGTGTTCATGTCGTGGGTACGACGACGGTCATCACCGGTGTTCTTGCGCAGCTCGATGAACTCTTCGATGTCCATGTGCCAGGTTTCCAGGTAGGCACAGACAGCGCCCTTGCGCTTGCCGCCCTGGTTGACTGCTACAGCGGTGTCGTTGACCACTTTCAGGAACGGCACGACGCCCTGCGATTTGCCGTTGGTGCCCTTGATGTACGAGCCCAGTGCACGAACCGGCGTCCAGTCGTTGCCCAGACCGCCTGCGAATTTGGACAGCATGGCGTTGTCGTGGATCGCGTGGTAGATGCCCGACAGGTCATCCGGCACGGTGGTCAGGTAGCAGCTGGACAGCTGTGGACGCAGGGTGCCGGCGTTGAACAGCGTCGGGGTCGACGACATGTAGTCGAAGGACGACAGCAGGTTGTAGAACTCGATAGCGCGGTCTTCACGAGCCTTCTCTTCGATGGCAAGGCCCATGGCCACGCGCATGAAGAAGATCTGCGGCAGTTCGAAACGTACGCCATCCTTGTGGATGAAGTAACGGTCGTACAGGGTCTGCAGGCCCAGGTAAGTGAACTGCTGATCGCGCTCGTGGTTGATCGCCTTGCCCAGCTTCTCAAGGTCGAACTCGGCCAGCACAGGGTTGAGCAGCTCGTACTTGATACCGGCAGCGACGTAGGCAGGCAGTGCCTTGGCGTACAGGTCGGCCATCTCGTGGTGCGTGGCGCTTTCGGCCACTTGCAGGAAGCTCAGGCCTTCGGCACGCAGGGTGTCCATCAGCAGGCGGGCAGTCACGAACGAGTAGTTCGGCTCACGCTCGACCAGCGTACGGGCAGTCATCACCAGCGCGGTGTTGACGTCTTTCAGCGCAACGCCGTCGTACAGGTTCTTCAGGGTTTCGTTCTGGATCAGGTCGGCGTCGACTTCAGCCAGACCTTCGCACGCTTCGGTAACGATGGTGTTCAGGCGGCCCATGTCGAGCGGCGCGAAGCTGCCGTCAGCGCGGGTGATGCGGATCGAAGGGTGAGCCTGGACTTCGTCTTCCGGTGCACGAACGGCACGCTCTTTGGCGCGCGAGTCACGGTAGATGACGTAGTCGCGGGCCACTTTCTGCTCGCCGGCACGCATCAGGGCCAGTTCGACCTGGTCCTGGATTTCTTCGATGTGGATGGTGCCGCCCGAAGGCATGCGACGCTTGAAGGTGGCGGTGACCTGTTCGGTCAGGCGGGCAACGGTGTCGTGGATGCGCGACGAGGCGGCAGCAGCGCCGCCCTCAACTGCAAGAAACGCCTTGGTGATGGCGACGGTGATCTTGTCATCGGTGTAAGCGACGACAGTGCCGTTACGCTTGATCACGCGCAGTTGACCAGGAGCGGTTGCGGACAGGTCCTGCTGGGCCTGGCCTGACAACGGCGCAGTGGTCGGCGAGTTCTCGCGAGTTGTGTCTGTTTGCATGGGTGTCTCCACGTTCTTTAAGTTTGTTCGGGCATCGCTGCCCACCGTTCCGTTTTGTGACAGTGAGTCGCCAACCGGACGACTCAATGACTCCAAAACGGAGGTGGAGGCGGGTTTGGCCGCTTCCGGGTTTTGAAGTCAAAAAGGGACTGGGTCATGTGCCCAATCCCTTGCAGATCTGATGAAGCTTGCGTGTTCTATGTTGCAAGACGTGTACCGGGTCGCCTGGGTGTAAGCGCGCGCGGTTTGGTTACTGATTACGTCTTAAAGTTCAACCCCTCAAACGCAAGAAAAATGCTTGAATTTTTCAATTGAGTTGTGCTGGAGTTTTCGCAGAAAACCCTACATGTAGGGTGTGACTGCAGGTCGGGCTACAAGATAATGCGTTTCGGACATCAATTGCAACGTACGACCTGTGGATAAACTTGTGAGTACTTTGTGTATGAATCACCCACATCGCGTGTAGGCCGCATGGCTGCTGCGTCGGACCGTTTGTCACTGATTTTTACAGATGTCATTGGGCTGCAACGGATTTTTGCGGGCGCGAACCCTATCACAGAAAAAGCAGCCTGCAAGGGGCATCTGGCATGTCGTGTGGTTTGCCGCGCGATTGCTACAATCGCCGGACATCCGCGCGACGCGGCGGTGCCTGAATCCGCTATTCAATAACAACAAAAGGAAGCCCTTCGTGGAGCCACATACCTGGCAGGTGCTCATCGTCGAGGACGATCAGCGATTGGCGGAACTGACCTGCGACTACCTGCAGAACAACGGCCTGAGCGTCAGTATTGAAGGCAACGGCGCGCTGGCGGCAGCGCGCATCATTCAGGAACAGCCGGATCTGGTCATCCTCGACCTGATGCTGCCCGGCGAAGACGGCTTCAGTATTTGCCGCAAGGTGCGAGACCGCTATGACGGGCCGATCCTGATGCTCACCGCCCGCACTGACGACACCGATCACATTCAGGGGCTGGACACCGGCGCTGACGATTTCGTCTGCAAGCCGGTTCACCCGCGCGTGCTATTGGCGCGCATTCACGCCTTGTTGCGCCGTAGTGAGGCGCCACAGGTGCCCGCCGCCGAGCTGCGCAGGCTGGTGTTCGGGCCGCTGGTGGTGGACAACGCACTGCGCGAGGCCTGGTTGCGCGAAGAGAGCATCGAACTGACCGGTGCCGAATTCGACCTGTTGTGGCTGCTGGTAGCCAACGCCGGGCGCACGCTGTCCCGTGAAGAAATCTTCACGGCCCTGCGCGGCGTGGGGTATGACGGGCAGGATCGCTCCATTGATGTGCGCATCTCGCGCATCCGTCCCAAGATTGGCGACGATCCTATCCATCCGCGTCTGATCAAGACCGTGCGCAGCAAGGGCTATCTGTTCGTGCCTGAAGCCGCGCAGGACATGAGCGGCCATGTGTTCAGCGGCTGACCTGTCATGAACTCGATCTTTCTGCGTATCTACGGCGGCATGCTTGGCGTACTGGTGCTGGTGGCGCTGCTCGGCATGCTCGCGCTGCATGGCCTCAATCAGGCGCGTGGCGAGCAGTACCGTGAGCGTCTGGCCCATGGCACGTTCACGGTCATGGCCGATAACCTGATCGCCCTCAACGATGTGGAGCGTCGCCGTGCGCTGGCGGTCTGGGAGCGTTTGCTGGGTATTCCGCTGAGTCTGCAAAGCCTTGAGCAGGCACAACTGGACAGCAGCGCCCGCAGTCGGCTGGCGCGTGGGCAGGTGGTGGTCGAGCAGATCGGCCCGCATGCGGCGAAGGTCTATCGCCAGTTGAGCGACAAGGAGCCGCTGCTGTTGACGGGCGAGGTGCAGCAGATCACTGAGCAACTGGCGAGGGCGACTATTTACCTGCTGATCGATGAATTGGTGCGCTCCCCGGTCGATGAGCAACCGGCGCGCCTGCAGGCGTTGCGAGTCGACAAAGGGTTCGGTTTCGACATGCACCTGCTGGCGCTGGATCAGGCTGATCTGGATGACGACCAGCGTCGCCGCATCTATGAAGGCGACACGGTCATGGCGCTGGGCAAGGGCGGTGACTCGATCCGTGTGCTGGCCGGAATCGTCGACACCAATTGGGTGCTGGAAATCGGTCCGCTGTACCAGATGAATCCCTATCCGTTGCAATGGCTGGTGCTGATCGCCTTGCTGGGGCTGTGTTTCATCGGTCTGGTGGTGTACCTGCTGGTGCGGCGTCTGGAGCGTCGGGTGCTGGCGCTTGAAGCGGCCGCCACGCTGATTGCCCAGGGCAGCCTGCAGACGCGCGTGCCCACCGAGGGCTCGGATTCGGTCGGGCGGCTGGCGGCGGCCTTCAACAGCATGGCTGAGCACTTGCAGCGTTCGCTGATGATCCAGCGCGAGCTGGTGCGTGCGGTGTCCCATGAGTTGCGCACGCCGGTGGCGCGTTTGCGCTTCGGGCTGGAGATGGTCAGCGACGCGACCACGACCGAAGCACGCCTGAAGTACATGCGCGGCATGGACAGCGATATTCAGGACCTCGATAAACTGGTGGATGAAATGCTGACGTACGCCCGGCTTGAACAGGGGGCACCAACGTTGAATTTCCAGCGTATCGATCTGGAGGCGTTGATCGATCAGGTAATTGCCGAGCTGGCGCCGTTGCGCGCTGACGTGCGGGTTTCACGGGGTGAGTGCATCACGGCGGCTGAGGGTGAAGCGGCGTGGGTCGAGGCGGAACCGCGCTACATGCATCGGGCGTTGCAGAATCTGGTCAGCAACGCCATGCGCCATGCCGAAACGCAGGTGTCCATCAGCTACCGCCTGGGTGCGCAGCGTTGCCGTATTGATGTGGACGACGACGGCCCCGGCGTCCCGGAGGACGCCTGGGAGCAGATATTCACCCCCTTCATGCGCATCGACGACAGCCGCACGCGCGCCTCGGGCGGGCACGGGCTGGGACTGTCGATTGTGCGGCGCATCATCAACTGGCACGAAGGGCGAGCGCTGATAGGGCGAAGCGAAAGCCTGGGCGGCGCGTGCTTCAGTCTGTCCTGGCCACGTACGCAGGCGCCGAGGTGAAGGTCATCCATCGAAAGATCGCTTTTGTGGGAGTAGCCAGTCAGTTATGTTTGATGAAAGCCAGCTTGAACTTCGTCCATCCGCCAGCGACGTCGTGGCACTGCCCGACCTGCTGCACCCCGAGCGGCTGGACGCGCTGATGCTGAATGTCTATGGCGTGACGCTCATGCCCAGCCATTTGCCGGTGCTGGTGTCGCAGTGGGCGAAGTATTACTTCATGCAGATCATCCCGGCGGTCCTGTCGGCCAGTCTGCTGGAAGGACGTCATTACGCGCTGCACCTGGATCAGGTCTCGCTGACGCTGGATGAACGAGGTCTTCCGGTAGGTATCCGGTTCGCAGAAGAGGTCGTCGTGTTGGCGCAGGTCGAGACTGATCCGTTCCAGCGCTTTGCCGGTCTGCTCGACGACAATCTGCAGCCTTTCATCACCACGCTAAGCCGTTACGGCGGGCTGGCGAGCAGTGTGTTGTGGAGCAGCGCGGGAGATGCGCTGGAAACCTGTCTGACCGAACTCGTGGCAGGCAGCCATGCATCATTGGCGGCAGGGTTCGCCTTGCTGGCTGAGCGCAAACGTCCCGATGGCCGCCTCAATCCGCTGTATCAGACGGTGACCTATATAAAGCAGGCAAAGCAGGCCGAAGACGCCGAACCGCGCAGGCAGCGAAAAGCCTGTTGCCTGAGTTATCAGGTGGAGTGGGTCGGCCGGTGCGAGCATTGTCCGCTGCACGACTGATCCCCGAAGACAGCGATCCCGATGGTACTGATCAAGCAGGGATCGAGATGAGGCTCAGCAGATGATCGTCCTGCACGCTGAACTGACCTTCCAGTTCCTTGCCGTGGTGCCATTCGCTGGACAGGTCGATCAGCAGGCGCAGGCGGGCGCTGCCGTCCTGCGACCATTCCAGTAGCTCGGCGTGCTCGAAGTAGAAGCGCTGCTGCACGATGGGATAAAGGGCCTTGAACAGCGCTTCCTTGATCGAGAAGGTCAGCGTCACGCGCAGGGCGATCTGATCGTCCGGCCCGTTGGCCATGTCGGCCAGCTCATTGGCCGTCAGGATTTCCCCGGCCAGACGCGAGGCACGGTCGTGGCTCAGCAGATGTTCAGTGTCCAGCCCCAGCCCGCGCCATTGCTGTTGGTGCGCCACGATGGCTGCGGCCCAGCCGGTGCTGTGGGTGATCGAGCCACAGATGTCGCCTGGCCAGATAGGCGCACGGTCTTCGCCGATACCGGGGATGTACTGACGTCCGTCAAGCCTGCGCAGCGCGTCGCGGGCACACAGACGACCGGCGAGAAACTCGGTCTGACGCTTGGCAACCGAGCGCTGGATGCTGGCAGGTTTGTCGACAGCGGTGTGCTGAAAGTCGCCATCGACCAGCATGAGCGGATCGAAACGGCCGCTGACCAGCACCGCACCGGGTACCGCGTAAGGCAACGGCCAGTGCTGGACAAGTTCGGGACAGCAGGCGGGAAGGGCAGGTGATTGAGTCATGAACGGCATTTTGCCGGGGGATCACGCTTGAGGGAAGGCTTGCGATGATCGCTCCCATGCTCCGCGTCCGCTTTGAAATGGGACGCGGAGCGTCCCGGAGATCAATGATCGTTGGTCGTTCCCACACTGCGCTCAGCGTTATACCCGAGTCTTGCTGCGACCACGGACGGTGGGAGGCGGCTTGCCGGCGATGCTTTTCTGAAGCGACCTATCAGTGACTGAACGGACGCCATCGCCGGCAAGCCGCCTCCCACGGGGTATGCATTCAGTCAGTCCCTTTCGTTTTGTCCCCCGTTTTGCGCGTCTTGCGGACTTGTGTACAACGATGAGCGCGGAACATGGGCACGATCAGCGTTCAAGAGATCAACCAAAGATTTTCTTGAAGAACACCTGCATGTCCGACCACGAACTCTGGTCAGCCGCCTTGTCGTAACCGATGTCCGGGCCGCCGTGTTCGCCATGGCTCAGGCGGTCGGCGTCGGGGTTGGTGAAGCCGTGTTTGGCGCCGTCGATGCTGACGAATTTGTAGTCAGCCTTGGCGTCGTCCATTTCTTTCTTGAAGGCCGCCACGTTTTCAGGCGTCACCATGCTGTCCTTGGCGCCATGTTCGACCAGCATCGGCACCTTGATGCCCGGTTTGGCTGGCGTGTTGGTGACCAGTGCGCCGTGGAAACTCACCACGCCTACAAGTGGCTCACCGCGACGGGCTGCATCGAGCACGATCTTGCCGCCGAAGCAGTAGCCGATGGCGGCGATCTTTGCAGGGTCGGTCTGTGGCTGTTTCTTCAACTGCTCAAGGCCCGCATCGAAACGCTTGTCGGCGGCATCGCTGTCCTTGAGGGCGGCCTGCATGAAGGCCATGGCGTCTTTCGGGTGCTCGGTGTTCTTGCCGTCGCCGTACATGTCGATGGCCATGGCGCTGTAACCCAGCGCAGCCAGATCACGGGCGCGACGCTTGGCGTATTCATTCAACCCCCACCATTCATGAACCACCAGCACGCCGGGGCGCGGGCCTTTTATCGCGTCGTCGTAGGCGTAGTAGCCCACCAGCTTGGTGCCGTCGGCACTTTTATAATCGACCTGTTCGGTCTTGATCGCGGCCTGGGCAAGTCCCGCAAGGCCCATCATGATCACTGCCATCCACACGCGCATGTTCAGCTCCTTCTTGAGTGGGGTGTCGCATTGAAGGGCAACAATAGCCGATTCGGTGCCATTCAGCGCAGGTTCATGCAGCGTTCAGTCGGGGTTCAGGGCGGCACGCTTACTGTTGAGCCATACCTTGACAGCGTCCCCGAGCGCAAAAGGAGTCCGCATGTTGAACATCAACAAGTTTTTCCTGGCCCTGGCTTTTCTGGGTGGTAGTGCGGCGGCGCAAGCCGGTGATGGCAGAGTCGAGCCGACGCGTATCGAGTTTGGCAAGACCAGCGAACGCCTTGATGATGCCAACGGCTGGAGCCACGAACTGGGCCAGCAGGACCGCAGGAATGTTGCAGTGGGGACGCTTTACTCGCCGCCGGTTTACGGCGTGGTGTCGGGCACCCACAATGGCATGCCCGTCAGCCGTGATATTTTGCTGGGCAGCTATGATGTAACCCGGCATGTGCCTGTGAGCGCTCGGCTGTTGAGTACCGATGCGACGCTGTCGATTCATTCCTGATATTAAGGCTGGGGCTGTGCCTGGGAGGGCTGCATGAAGTTGTTGGTGGTTGAGGATGAAGCGTTATTGCGGCATCACCTGCGGACCCGTCTGACCGAAGCGGGGCATGTGGTCGAAGCGGTGGCCAATGCCGAAGAGGCGCTGTATCAGGTCGGTCAGTTCAATCATGATCTGGCCGTGATCGACCTGGGTCTGCCCGGCATCGGCGGTCTGGACCTGATTCGTCAGTTGCGCACCCTGGGCAAGTCTTTTCCGATCCTGATCCTGACCGCGCGCGGCAACTGGCAGGACAAGGTCGAAGGTCTGGCTGCCGGTGCCGACGACTACGTGGTCAAACCGTTTCAGTTCGAAGAGCTGGATGCGCGGCTCAACGCCTTGCTGCGTCGTTCAAGCGGTTTCATTCAGTCCACCATCACTGCCGGGCCGCTACTGCTGGACCTCAACCGCAAACAGGCGGCGCTGTCCGAGCAGCCGCTGGCGCTGACGGCCTACGAATACCGGATTCTTGAGTACCTGATGCTTCATCATCAGCAGGTGGTGCCCAAAGAGCGATTGATGGAACAGCTGTACCCCGACGATGACGAGCGCGATCCGAACGTGATCGAAGTGCTGGTGGGGCGTCTGCGCCGCAAACTGGACAGCAACATGGCCTTCAAACCCATCGAAACCGTACGCGGCATGGGCTACCTGTTCACTGAGCGCTGTACGTGATTCGTTCGCTTCGCCTGCGCCTGATGCTGGGCGCTGTGACGCTGGCGATCATCTTCATGCTGCTGATGCTGCCTGCGTTGCAGAGCGGCTTCAGCCTGGCGTTGCGCGGTGCGATCGAGCAGCGGCTGGCGTCGGACGTGACCACGATGATTTCTGCGGCGCGTGTCGAGGATGATCATCTGTTGATGCCTTCGGTGCTGCCGGGCGAGCAGTTCAACCTGCCGGGCAGCCGCCTGATGGGCTACATCTATAATCGTCAGGGGCAGATGGTCTGGCGTTCGCTGTCCACCGAAGACCTGGACATCGACTACCACCCCAACTATGACGGGCAGGGCAGTCAGTTCACCAAGATCAAGGAAATCAACGGCGACGAGTATTTCGTCTACGACGTCGAGATTCGCCTGCTGGGTGGCCGCAATGCCGCTTTCAGTATTGTCGCTGTGCAGCCACTGCGCGGGTATCAGGAAACCGTCAACAATTTGCGTCAAAAACTCTATCTGGGGTTCGGCGCTGCCTTGCTGGTATTGCTGGGGTTGTTGTGGGGCGGCCTGACCTGGGGCTTGCGTGCCCTGAGGGGACTGAGTCACGAGCTTGATCAGGTGGAAGCCGGCGAGCGCGACAGCCTGAGCGAAAAACACCCCAGTGAACTGCTGCGCCTGACCGATTCGCTCAACCGCCTGTTGCGCAGCGAACGCGAGCAACGGGCACGCTATCGCGATTCCCTGGGCGATCTGGCCCACAGCCTGAAAACCCCGTTGGCGGTCTTGCAGGGGGTCAGTGAAAACATTGCCAAACGTCCCGAAGATGTCGAGCAGGCCCGCGTGCTGCAATCGCAGATCGAGCGCATGAGCCAGCAGATCGGCTATCAATTGCAACGCGCCAGCCTGCGCAAGAGCGGGCTGGTGCGTCATCACGTGATGCTGCGGCCGGTGATCGAAAGCCTGTGCAACACGCTGGACAAGGTGTACCGCGACAAGCGGGTCAAGGCCACGCTGGACCTGCCCCAGGATTGTCAGGTGCACATGGAGGAAGGCGCACTGCTGGAAATGCTCGGCAACCTGCTGGAAAACGCTTACCGACTGTGTCTGAGTGAAGTGCGCGTCAGCTTCAGCGCATCGGCGTCCGGCGACGAGCTGTGCATCGAAGATGACGGCCCCGGCGTCCCGCAGTACCAGCGGGCTCGCATCCTCGAGCGCGGCGAACGTCTCGATCGCCAGAATCCGGGGCAGGGCATCGGCCTGGCCGTGGTCAAGGACATCATCGAAAGCTACAGCGCACAACTCACGCTGGATGATTCGCCTCTGGGCGGCGCGGCGTTCAGGATTCACTTCATGGCCGAGTAGGTGTGGGGCTGAATGTGACGCGGAGCGTCACGGGCGAGTGCGCAATACCAACCTGTGGGAGGCGGCTTGCCGGCGATGAACGATGACGCGGTTCCCCTGACATGCCGCGTCGCCTGCATCGCCGGCAAGCCGCCTCCCACAGTCCGCGGTCGCAGCAGGACTCGGGTATAACGCTTAGCACAAGCATGGGCATGATCGGCGTGCTTGAGATCACGCTGATCGTTACCACGCTCCTGCGTGGTAACGCCGCTCAGGACGCTCTGCGTCCGATTCCGTACTCACTGCGAAAGGCGGATACCCGCCACTGAAGCCCGGTTTTCAGCTCAATACGGCGGAAAACCGCCATCTCTTTTTCCGGTTTCCGGCTATCGTTACCCCAGCGCCCTTGTAATACGTGGCGTTGATGTCCTTTTGCCTGCATGGCACGCCTATTGCTATCTAACCTGTAGAGGTCTGCCCCGCGCAGCTCGACAAAACAAATCCCTCCAATGCAGGAGGGTTAGCGCTTTATAGGCTCGCGTGCATCCGGTGAAGATGCCGACGACGCCCTTGAGGATAACTGCAATGACGACTCGTCAGCCCATCTACAAATCTCTCTATTTTCAGGTAATCGTAGCGATTGTCATCGGTATCCTGATCGGCCACTTCTACCCTGACACCGGCAAGGCCCTCAAGCCGCTGGGTGACGGGTTCATCAAGCTGATCAAGATGGTCATCGCCCCCATCATCTTCTGTACAGTCGTCAGCGGCATCGCCGGCATGCAGAACATGAAGTCGGTCGGCAAGACCGGTGGCTACGCACTGCTGTACTTCGAAATCGTTTCGACCATCGCCCTGTTGATAGGCCTGATCGTTGTAAACGTGGTTCAGCCGGGCGCCGGCATGAACATCGACGTCAGCACCCTCGACGCCTCCAAGATCGCTGCCTACGTCACTGCCGGTAAAGACCAGAGCATCGTCGGCTTTATCCTCAACGTCATCCCGAATACCATCGTCGGCGCATTCGCCAACGGCGATATCCTGCAAGTCCTGATGTTCTCGGTGATCTTCGGTTTCGCCCTGCATCGCCTGGGTGCCTACGGCAAGCCGGTGCTGGACTTCATCGATCGCTTCGCTCACGTGATGTTCAACATCATCAACATGATCATGAAGCTGGCGCCAATCGGTGCGTTCGGTGCCATGGCCTTCACCATCGGTGCCTACGGCGTGAGCTCGCTGGTGCAGTTGGGTCAGCTGATGATCTGCTTCTACATCACCTGCGTGCTGTTCGTGGTGCTGGTACTGGGCGCGATCTGCCGCGCTCACGGTTTCAGCATCTTCAAGCTGGTTCGCTACATCCGTGAAGAGCTGCTGATCGTACTGGGTACTTCGTCGTCGGAGTCGGCCCTGCCACGCATGCTGATCAAGATGGAGCGTCTGGGTGCCCAGAAGTCTGTCGTAGGTCTGGTTATCCCGACGGGCTATTCGTTCAACCTGGACGGTACTTCGATCTACCTGACCATGGCGGCTGTGTTCATCGCTCAGGCGACCAACACCCATATGGACATCACGCACCAGATCACCCTGTTGCTGGTCCTGCTGCTGTCCTCCAAGGGTGCTGCTGGCGTGACCGGTAGCGGCTTCATCGTTCTGGCTGCCACCCTGTCGGCTGTCGGCCACCTCCCGGTTGCCGGTCTGGCGCTGATCCTGGGTATCGACCGCTTCATGTCCGAAGCGCGCGCCCTGACCAATCTGGTTGGTAACGCGGTTGCCACCGTCGTGGTTGCCAAGTGGGTGGGCGAGCTGGACACCGACAAGCTGCAGTCCGAGCTGGCTTCCGGTGGTTCCGCGATCCTGGAAACCCGTCCTGAAGACGACCTGGGCGTCGCTGAAGGCCCGACTCCAGCCAACGCTGTGAACACCGGCAAAACCGTCTGATCATCAGGCCATGAAAAAACCCATCTTCGGATGGGTTTTTTTATGCCTGCATTTAAGGAGCAGTTACTCGGTTCGCGTCTCGCCGCTGAACACCAGCGTCTGACGGCAGCGTCTGCACAGGTAGCGTCTGCCTTTGCTGACCAGGCTGTGGCGCTGGGCGGTGAAGGGGAAGTCGCTGTCGGCGCACGGGCAGCGATAGATATAGCGCGTCACGCTGCGACGTTTGACGGCGTAGGTATGGCAACGGTTGGGCGGCAGCTCGTACACGCCGCGCATGATCAACTGCCACTCTTCGCCGTGCGGCTGGATGCTGCCGCCGAACAGCTGGTGGGCGATCAGGTGCGCGACTTCGTGCGGCACGGTCTGGCGCAGAAAGTCTTCGGCGTTTTCCTGATACAGCTGCGGATTGAAGCGCAGCAGGTTTTCATGCAGATGGGCAACGCCTGCCTTCTGACCGCGCAGCTTGAAGCTGACGACCGGGCGTTTGAACGTACGTTTGAAAAAGGCTTCGGCTTGTTGGTAACAGGTTTCGACGCGGGAATTGAGTTGCTCGGGCATGCTGTGTGGCTCTCCAATGCGCCAAGTATGCCGTAATGTGGAGGCCGGCTGAAAACGCCAGCCGCCCGGTGGTCATTTACATAGACGGGTCTGCACTGCGACAGACCCGCTCAGCTCCTGCTCAATTGGTGTATTCCGGACCTATTCCGATGCCCCACAGCACGACAGTAAAAGCCATGATTGCGACCAGCACCACCAGACCGACCGACAGTACGGAGCTGGAGAACATGAACCCCTCTTCCGAGGGTATGTTCATGAAGGTCGGCAGGCCGACGTAAAGCAGATAGACCGTATAACAGACCGCCGCAGTCCCGGCCACCATGCCGAGCCACAGGTGCGGGTAAAGCGCAGCCAGTCCGCCGAAGAACAGCGGCGTGGCCGTGTAGGTGGCGAACGCGATGCACTGCGCGAGGGTGGGCGTGGCGTCGTAGGTGCGTGCCATCCAGTGAATGAAACTGCCCATGACCGCCACACCTGCCAGCATGGAAGCGTAAGACATGATTGCCATCCAGATGGCGCTGCCATGGGTGAGCATGACCGGTGGGCGCTCGCCGATCACCCAGCCCACTTGCGTGGTGCCTATATAGGCGGAAACCACGGGGATCGCCGCCAGAATCAGCGTGTGCGAGAGGTAGAGGTGGCCGATGGACTCATCCTCGCTACGGATCTGCTTCCATTCCTGGTCGGGGTGCGTGAACAGGCCCCAGACATGGTGAATCATGAGCGTACTCCTTGATGTTCGGATTCGGCTTCATGAACCAGTATAGAAACCTGAGTTGTCGATAGAACCCAAGGCTTAGAGCGTTTGGCGATTGCCCGGACTCTGTTAATAGCGTGAGGTGCTGTACATCAGGCACGCGTCCATTGTTTAACCCGCTCACGGTTTTGCGTAAAATGGCCGCCTTTTCTCACTGTCATCGTCAGCGGATACCACCAGTACATGGGCACCCTTTCAGTCAATCAGAACAAACTGCAGAAACGCCTGCGTCGGCTGGCCGGCGAAGCGGTTGCCGACTTCAACATGATTGAAGAGGGTGACAAGGTCATGGTCTGCCTGTCCGGTGGCAAGGACAGCTACACCATGCTCGATGTGCTGATGCATCTGCAGAAAGTCGCGCCGGTGAAGTTTGACATCGTCGCCGTGAACATGGACCAGAAGCAGCCGGGCTTTCCCGAGCATGTGTTGCCGGCCTACCTGAAAGCGCTGGGCGTCGAATACCACATCGTCGAGAAGGACACTTACTCGGTGGTCAAGGAACTGGTGCCGGAAGGCAAGACCACCTGTTCCCTGTGCTCACGTCTGCGTCGCGGCACGCTGTACACCTTCGCCGACGAGATCGGCGCGACCAAGATGGCGCTGGGTCATCATCGTGACGACATTGTCGAGACCTTCTTCCTCAACATGTTCTTCAACGGTTCACTGAAGGCCATGCCGCCCAAGCTGCGCGCCGACGACGGGCGCAACGTGGTGATTCGTCCGCTGGCGTACTGCCACGAGAAAGACATTCAGGCGTATTCGGATCTCAAGGCGTTCCCGATCATTCCATGCAACCTGTGCGGCTCCCAGGAAAACCTGCAGCGTCAGGTGGTCAAGGAGATGCTTCAGGACTGGGAGCGCAAGACGCCCGGCCGTACCGAAAGCATCTTCCGCGCCCTGCAGAACGTGCAGCCTTCGCAGCTGGCGGATCGCAATCTGTTCGACTTCACCAATCTGCGCATCGACGAAACCGCCGCCTCGCGGTTCGTCAATGTGGTCAATATCTGAGCCTGATCAGTGGTTGACCGTGAACGCCAGCATGGCTGACAGCTGGCACATCGGTCTGCCGCTTTCGGCGTGCCACTGGTTGAACGCGTCCTGCACGATGGCCTGATCGCGCTTGCTGGTCGGCACTCGGTCGACGATGTCCTGTGCGTTCAGCGCCGCGACGACGTCATAGCTGGGAATGAAGGTGTCCTTGCCGACCATGCGCAGGAAGCGTGGCGCGGACAGCCCGCCCATCTGGTTGCCGTGCTTGGCCAGGTATTGCCAGAGGCCGGTGATGTTATCGACCGGCCATTGGGCGATGAACTGGCCGAAACTGCCGTGTTCCTGCTCGATGTCCAGAATCAGCTGAGCGTTGCGCGGCACGCTCTTGAGTTTGCCCAGATGGCGAATGATGCGCGCGTCCTGCATCAGACGTTCCAGGTGATCGGCCCCCATCAGCACGACTTTTTCCGGATCGAAGCGAAAGAACACCTCTTCGAACGCGGGCCACTTTGAGTCCACCAGACTGTGCTTGAGGCCTGCACGAAACACGCGCAAGGCCAGGGTCGACAGGTAGCGGTCGGCGCCGATGGCTTGGAGTTGTTTCGGTGTCTTGGGGGTTGGCAGGTGGGCTTCCAGTGCTTTGGCGGAGCCGAAACGGTTCAGGCAGTACTCGTTCAGCCATTTGTAATCGTGCATCGGTTCTCCAAAGGACAGTCAAAAGGCAGGTCGAGGCTTCAGACCTGCGGCGGCGCTGCAAGTTTGCGGTTTAGCTGAAAACGCCAGCGTACGTAGAGCAGCGTGCTGATGAACACCGCGACGCTGAGCGCCATTTCCAGCAGGCCGAACAGCCAGCGATTCGGGTCAAAAGCGGCGAGTGCGCCCTTGATGAAGTACAGGTTGATCACAAAGCAGGTCCACGAATGGCCGCGTGGACTGCCGCTGAGCATGCCTGGCACAAGGATCAGCAAGGGCAGCAATTCGATGGCCAGAATCACGCCCGGTCGTGCACCGTGCAGATCGGCAAATATCAGGTAATACACCGACAGCAGCGTGATCATGCCCAGAAAGCCGATCAGGCTTGCTGCGCGGCTGAAACGCACCCGCGACTCCAGCCATTCCCTGGCCGGTAGCGCCTTGGGCGTTTTAGCCACGCGGGGTGTCCAGTTGCAGGGCGATTTTCGCCAGACGCTGGCCCTGTGCGCGACACAGATCGGTTTCGTGGCGGTCCAGCGGACGTTTGCCGTCGGCACCTGCGTGATGGCTTGCGCCGTAAGGCGTGCCGCCGCCCGTGGTTTCCAGCAGCGCCGACTCGCTGTATGGCAGGCCCATCACCAGCATGCCGTGGTGCAGCAGTGGCAGCAGCATCGACATCAGCGTGGTTTCCTGACCTCCGTGCAGGCTGGCGGTGGACGTGAACACGCCGGCAGGCTTGCCGACCAGCGCGCCGGTCAGCCACAGGTTGCTGGTGCCGTCGAGGAAATACTTGAGCGGCGCGGCCATGTTGCCGAAGCGGGTCGGGCTGCCGAGCGCCAGGCCCGAGCAGTGCTTGAGGTCATCGAGGGTCGCGTACAGCGCGCCGTTTTCCGGAATGCTCGGCGCGGTCGCTTCGCAGTCGGCGGAGATGGCGGGCACGGTGCGCAGCCGCGCTTCCATGCCGCCCATCTCAATGCCGCGGGCGATCTGGCGGGCCATTTCGCTGGTGGAGCCGTTTCGGCTGTAGTACAGAACCAGAATGTAGGGTGTGCTCACGGCAATAGCTCCAGAACGTTCTCGGGTGGGCGGCCAATGACGGCCTTGTCGCCAACGACCAGAATCGGCCGTTCGATCAGTTTCGGATGGGCGGCCATGGCGGCGATCAGTTGTTCGTCGCTCAGACTCGCGTCGGCCAGGTTCAACTGCTTGTAGTCATCCTCACCGGTGCGCAGCAGTTGTCGCGCGCTGATGCCCAGCTTGCCGAGAAGTTTGCGCAGTTGGGCGGCATCCGGTGGGGTTTCCAGGTACAGGACGACGTCGGGACTCAGGCCGCGGGCCTGAAGCAGTTCCAGCGCGCCGCGGGATTTGGTGCAGCGCGGGTTGTGATACAGCGTCAGATCGGTCATTTGCAGGTCGCATCTTGCAGGGAGTGACGCGTATTCTACCCACGCGACGGCACTGTTCGACATATCGGGCGGTCAATAGTCGTATTCGGGTCATAAGTAACCGGTCTTCAGAGTCGAGGAAGGAAGCACAAATGGTTAGGCGATTGGCAGCAGCGGTGGCACTTGTCGGCAGTATGCTGCTCAGCGGATGTGGCGCGGATCTGGGCGCGGACCAGAACGGCCAGAAGGTCGCCAGCGACCGGATTGACGGTCATTGGCTGGTGGTGAACTACTGGGCCGAATGGTGTGGTCCGTGCCGCGTGGAAATCCCGGAATTCAACCAGTTGTCCGAGCAATTGAAGGACAAGAAGGTCACGGTGCTGGGCGTCAACTTCGACAACCTGCAGGGCGACGAGCTGAAAAAGGCCGCGAACGCTCTGGGCATCAAATTCACTGTGCTGGCGCAGGACCCGGCCGAGCACTACGACCTGCCACCTTCCGAAGCGCTGCCGGTGACCTACATCATCGACGACAAGGGCAAGATGCGTGAGCAATTGCTGGGCGAGCAATCCGCCGCCACCGTGATGCAGAAGCTCAAGACATTGCGCGGGGAAGGGTGATTCTCCGCGGTTGATCGTTCCGCACGCTCTGCGTGGGAATGCCTATTGGGACGCTCCGCGTCCAGCAGTGGTGAGTCAGTAAAACTTCTGGCGCCTGACCCAATGGGACGCGGAGCGTCCCGGGCTGCATACCCACGCGGAGCATGGGCACGATCAGCGCGCGTGAGATCACTGATCGTTCCGCACGCTCTGCGTGGGAATGCCTCTTGGGACGCTCCGCGTCCAGCGGTGGTGGGGTCGCCGCAGTCTTATCAGCTCTCTTCCAGCCAGAACCGCAGTGGCTTGCCTTCGGCGGGCCACAGGCGCAGTTGCTGGATCGGCGAGATGTCCCAGCGCTGGACGCTGGACATGGATTTCAGGAAGCGTTCTTCCTGTTCCATCAGCGCCGGTGCGCACATCTTGCGGGTTCTGCCCAGAGCGCCGAAGCTGATGGTGCCGTCGCGCAGGCTGTAGGGCGCAAACCAGTGGTTGCACCCGGCATTGCCGTAGGCGCGGCCGTCGGCACCGAGGGTCATGGTCAGGCGGCTGTTGTCGATCAACGGACGTTCGCCGATCCATTCCATCACGTAGCTCTGATCCTGCCGAATGGCAGGCGCTTGCGTCGAGCAACCCGCCAACACTGCGCTACCGATCAGGCTTGCCAGCAAAAACTGTTTCATGCCGCCTGCCCCTGGCACTTCCTGCAGAGGTGCTTCTCGCCTTCGGTTTTCCAGCCAAGCTCTGCAATGCGTGCAGTGGCAGCAGGTTTCTGTGCCTTGACGCCCAGCTTGCTCTCGACCATGAATTCGAACTTCAATTCGGCGTTGCAGCTGTCGCAATGGACCTGCCACTCATGGATCGCCAGTTCGTCGAATACCGGGCCGTGTGCAACGGCAACCCATTGCCCGGTCGGGTTGATCAGGTGCCGGACTTTTTCGACTGTCAGGCGCATATAAAGGCTTTTGCTGCCCTTGATGGTCACCAGCAACTGGTCGTTGTTGTGGATCGAGCCACCGTTGCCGGTGACCTGATAACGACCAGGCCCCAGTGTGCGGCACTCGGTCAGGGTGTGTTGCGGGTTGAGCATGCTGTAGCGGAAATCGTGTTCGACCATGGGTCCTCCAAAATTGCGCGCATCCTAACACGCAGCGACGCGAGGTTAACCCTCTACCCGATTCTGCGGCGTGCCTGCCGACCAGGCGACGATGTTGTCCAGTGTGGTGCGGGCGATGGCACCCAGCGCTTCCTTGGTCAGGAATGCCTGATGCGCGGTGACGATCACGTTGGGGAAGGTCAGCAGTCGCGCCAGCACGTCGTCCTGCAGCGGCAGGTCGGAACGGTCGGCGAAGAACAGCTGGGCTTCCTCTTCGTACACATCCAGCCCCAGATAGCCCAGTTGACCGGTCTTGAGCGCATTGATCAGTGCTGGCGTTTCCACCAGTGCGCCACGTCCGGTATTGATCAGCATCGCGCCGGGTTGCAGGGTCGCCAGTGACTGTTCGTTGATCAGGTAGCGAGTCTGCTCGGTCAACGGGCAATGCAGGCTGATGATCTGCGCCTGGGCCAGCAGGTCGGGCAGGCTCAGGTATTGCGCGCCCAAGGCTTCAACCTCGGGATTGGGGAAGGGGTCATGGGCGAGCAGTTTGCAGCCGAACCCGGCCATGATTTTCGCGAAGGTCGCGCCGATCTGCCCGGTGCCGACGACCCCGACGGTCTTGCCGACCAGATCGAAGCCGGTCAGGCCGTGCAGGCTGAAGTCTCCGTCGCGGGTGCGATTGCAGGCCCGGTGCAGGTGACGGTTGAGCGACAGGATCAGCGCCACCGCATGTTCGGCCACGGCATGCGGCGAATAGGCCGGAACCCGCACCACGCTCAAGCCCAGGCGCAAGGCAGTTGGCAGGTCCACATGATTGAAACCGGCCGAGCGCAGGGCGATCAGCCGTGTGCCGCCCGCCGCCAGTCGTTCGAGTATCGGGGCGCTCAGGTCATCATTGATGAACGCACAGACCACCTCATGACCTTCGGCCAGTGCGGCGGTCTCGATGGTCAGGCGAGCGGGCTGGAAGCTCAGTTCCACTCCGTCCGGCAGGCGCTCGGCGAGGAAACTGGCGCGGTCGTATTCCTGGCTGCTGTAGATGAGTACACGCATTGGAAGGTCCTTTTGCGGAATCAAAACTTGATCGTGCCAATGCTCCGCGTTGGCATGCCGCCCGGGACGCGGAGCGTCAGACACACATTTTGCGGCGACTGACGGACTGTGGGAGGCGCCACCAAGCCGCCTCTTATCAAACTACCTGTAACTTACTGAAGAAACGCGATTTTGTGGGAGCGGACCGGGCGGCGTTCCGTTTGTCCGCGAATGCTGTATTTCAGGCGATGAATATTCGTCGGATGTACTGGCCTTTTCGCGGACAAGTCCGCTCCCACTGAGTTTGCTGCGCGACAGCGCTACGTCGAAGACGTGGTGGCGCCTCCCACGGGGTGTGCATTCACTCAGCCCCGCCCGTGTTTAGCTTGTAATCAAGCCGTTACCCGCGCTTCGGCCTCGAGGCGGGTGATGGCCTTGTCCAGATCGTCCAGTGCGTCTTCGGTGTGCGGTGCGTTCTGTTTGAGCAGGGTTTCGGCGCGCTGGCAGGCGGTGCGCAGCTGCGGGACACCGCAGTAACGTGTCGCGCCGTGCAGGCGGTGGACGCGTTCGATGAGGCCTTGAATATCGTCGTTGGCACGCGCCGCCCGAATGGCTTCGCGGTCGGCGTCCAGCGAGGCCAGCAACATGGCCAGCATGTCCGCCGCCAGGTCAGGCTTGCCAGCCGCCAGACGCAGCCCTTCTTCGTGATCCAGCACCAGGGGACCGACGTGGGCGTTGGAGCTTTCGGTCTGGCGTTCCGGTATCGGATTACGCAGCGCCAGCCCGGTCCACTTGAGCACCACCTGCGCCAGTTGCCGTTCGCTGATTGGCTTGGTCAGGTAGTCGTCCATGCCGCTTTGCAGCAGCGAGCGTTTTTCATTGGCCATGGCGTGGGCGGTTAGGGCGACGATCGGCAACGAGGTCTGATTACGCTCGGTCTCCCATGCGCGAATCGCCTCGGTGGCCTGACAGCCGTCCATCCCCGGCATCTGCACGTCCATCAACACCAGATCGAACGCTTCCTGCTGCACCGCGCTGACCGCCGCGTAACCCCCGTCCACCGCCACGACCTCGGCGCCCATGTCTTCGAGCAGGGTCTGCACCAGCAACAGGTTGGCCGGGTTGTCATCGACGCACAGTACACGCGGTGCGCGGCTCGACAGGGGCAGGGCGACATCGGTGCGAACGGCTCGCGGTGCGACCAGTTCGGACAACGCCTTCTGCAATTTGCGGTTGCAGGCCGGTTTGGCCTGCAACTGGGTGTACACATCGTGGACCGACATCTGGAACAACGCATGCTCGGTGGTCGGGCACAAAACCATGACTTTGCAGTTGAGGTTTTCCAGGTCCCAGATGTGCTGGCGTAGCCGTTCCGGGGAAATCTCCAGCGCCGTCACGCCCAGCACCACCAGGTCGATGGCCTGAGGCGTTTCGTGCGCAGCGGTCACGCCGTTGAGCAGGTTTTCCAGATTGTTGAAGACCACGGTTTGCAGTCCGCAGTCTTCCAGCTGATGTTCCAGCGCCTGACGCGCCAGATCGTGATGTTCCAGCACCGCCGCACGCAGGCCTTCCAGAGCCTGATTGGCGGTTTCTTCCCTGTCTTCGCGCGCCTTGGGCAGGTTGAGGCTGATCCAGAATTCCGAACCCTCGCCCGGCGTGCTGTCGACGCCGATCTCGCCTCCCATCTGTTCGATCAGACGTTTGGAAATCACCAAACCGAGGCCGGTGCCACCCGGCTGACGGGAAATGGAGTTGTCAGCCTGGCTGAACGCCTGAAACAACGCCCGCACATCCTGGCTCGACAGACCGATGCCGGTGTCCTGCACGCTGATGCGCAGTTGCGCGTGTTCTTCGGTCTCGTCTTCGAGCATGGCGCGGGCGACAATCGTGCCCTGGCGGGTGAACTTGATCGCGTTGCTGACCAGATTGGTCAGTATCTGCCGGAGTCGCAGCGGGTCGCCCGACAGCGCCAGCGGTGTGTCGCGGTAGACCAGGCTGACCAGCTCCAGCTGTTTGGCGTGGGCGGCCGGGGCCAGGATGGTCAAGGTGTCCTGCAGCAGGTCCCGCAGGTTGAACGGAATGTTGTCCAGCACCAGCTTGCCGGCCTCGATCTTCGAGAAGTCGAGAATCTCGTTGATGATGCTCAGCAGGTTGTCGGCAGATTTTTCGATGGTGCCCAGGTAGTCGTACTGGCGCGGGGTGAGTTCGCTTTTCTGCAGCAAGTGGGTGAAGCCCAGAATACCGTTGAGCGGCGTGCGGATTTCGTGGCTCATGTTGGCCAGAAACTCGGATTTGATCCGGCTGGCTTCAAGGGCTTCCTTGCGCGCCAGATCCAGTTCGATGTTCTGGATTTCGATGGTTTCCAGATTCTGCCTGACATCCTCGGTCGCCTGATCGATGCTCATCTGCAGTTCTTCCTGCGCATTCTGCAGGGTCGCCGCCATGCGGTTGATGCCGGAAGCGAGCTCGTCCAGTTCGCGGCTGCCCAACGGTGGCAGACGCGTCTCCAGGTTGCCATCCTTCAACTGCGACACGGCTTGCTTGATCTGGCTCAGCGGACCGTTGATGGTGCGGCTCATGCGCACTGCCAGAATGGCCGTGAAGGCCAGTCCGGTGAAAATCAGCAGCAGGCTGGCGAACAGGCTGCGATAGCCTCGCAACAGCGTGCCGTTGTGGGAAATCTCCAGTTCGACCCAGCCCAGCAGGGTGTCGGCTTCGGCGGGGATGATCGGGCTGGTCAGGTGACGCTGATGACCGAACACCGGCAGCAGGTAGCGCGTGGCGTCATTGCCGGACGAGTTGAGCAGTTGGGTGCTGCTGCCAATGGGCGAGGGGCTGATCATGGTCGGCCCGGCGTGGGCGAGTACGCTGCGGTCGGTGTCCAGGAACGAAACGGCGCGCACGTCGGCTTGCTCAAGGGTCTGGGTCGCGATGCGGGACAGCAGGATCTTGTCCTTGCGACCCAGCGCATTGGCCGACAGCGGTGCCAGATCCTGCGCAATCATCTCGCCGCGCTGCAACAGCTGGCTTTGCAGCTCGTACAGCTGCATCCAGGTGAAGTAGCCACCCAGCACCGCCGCCATCAGGCTGGCGGGCAGAATGGTCAATAGCAGTACGCGGCCTTTTATGCCCAGCTTGTTCAGCACGCTCTTTCTCCAGCAACCGGTATCAGTCCGTCGATTTCAGGCAGCAGTCGCCTGGCCCTATCGGCACGAGGGGATGAGTTTAGCCATTTACCGGCTGTGTGGGCATTTTAGTGTCGCGGTCGATGGGCATTGAATCGCGCAGGGAATCTCACAGGTCTCGTTATGCGTTTCAGTTATAGGTCGCGCACTTTGCGTGATATGGGGTTTGAGCGTTTGCCGTTATGATAGGCGCCCCCGCAGTCTGGATTGCGAATACGCCATGACCCTGCAGTATCAAACCATTGCCGATTGCGTCGGCAACACCCCGCTCGTGCGTCTGCAACGCATGGCGGGTAACACCAGCAATACCCTCTTGTTGAAGCTTGAAGGTAACAATCCGGCCGGCTCGGTGAAAGACCGTCCTGCGCTGTCGATGATCACCCGCGCCGAACTTCGCGGCCAGATCCACGCCGGTGACACCCTGATCGAAGCTACTTCCGGCAATACCGGTATCGCGCTGGCCATGGCTGCCGCGATCAAGGGTTACCGCATGATCCTGATCATGCCGGACAACTCCAGTGCCGAGCGCAAGGCTGCAATGACAGCCTACGGTGCCGAGCTGATTCTGGTCAGTAAGGAAGAAGGCATGGAAGGTGCCCGTGATCTGGCCGAGCGCATGCAGACCGAAGGTCGCGGCAAGGTGCTGGATCAGTTCGCCAACGGTGACAATCCGGAGGCGCATTACACCTCCACCGGTCCGGAAATCTGGCGTCAGACGGGCGGTACGGTCACGCACTTCGTCAGTTCAATGGGTACGACCGGCACCATCATGGGCACGTCGCGCTACCTCAAGGAGCAGAATCCCGAGGTGCAGATCGTCGGTCTGCAGCCGATGGAAGGCGCATCCATTCCTGGTATCCGTCGCTGGCCCTACGAGTACCTGCCGAAGATTTATCAGGCTGATCGCGTCGACCGCATCATCGACATGGGCCAGGCCGAAGCTGAAGACACCATGCGCCGACTGGCCCGCGAAGAAGGTATCTTCTGCGGCGTGTCGTCCGGTGGCTCGGTGGCGGGCATGCTGCGTATTTCCCGCGAAGTCGAAAACGCCGTGATCGTGGCAATCATCTGTGACCGAGGCGACCGTTACCTGTCGACTGGCATCTACGACGCGCCCAACTGATGGCCAAGCATGAGAGAGGGTTGCGCTTCCAGCCGACTGGAGGCGTCAAGTCCGTGCAGGTGCCTGTCGGTAAAAAGCAGCGCCTGACCATCGAACGCTTGTCGGATGACGGGCGTGGTATCGCATTTCTGGAAGGCAGAACCTGGTTCGTCGCCGGCAGTCTGGCGGGCGAAGAGGTTGAAGCGCGGGTGCTCAATGCACGCGGCAAGGTCGTCGAAGCGCGCACCGAGCGTGTGTTCACTGCCAGCGAAATGCGCCGTGCGCCCCTGTGCAAGCACTTCGGGCGTTGCGGGGGCTGCAGCGTGCAACATGTGCCTCATGACGAACAGCTTGCCCTGAAACAGCGCATGCTTGCCGAGCAGCTTTTGCGTGTAGCCAACGTTGCACCGCAGGAATGGGCGGCGCCGCTGACCGGTTCCGAACTGGCCTACCGCAGACGTGCGCGAGTCGCCGTGCGCTGGGACGTAAAGGCCAAACGGCTGGACGTCGGCTTCCGGGCAACGGCCAGTCAGGACATCGTTGGCATCGAGGAATGTCCGGTGCTGGTACAGGCCTTGCAACCGATCATGACGCAACTGCCGACGATGCTGCGCAGCCTGAGCAAACCTCAGGCGCTGGGGCATGTCGAGCTGTTCAGTGGTTCTGCAACGGCGGTCCTGCTGCGCCATACCGCGCCGCTGGCCGAGGCGGATCTTGCGATTCTGAAGGCATTCTGCGCAGAGCACGGCGCGCAGTTGTGGCTGCACGGTGAGGGCGACCCGCAACCGGCGAACCCGGACGATCAACTGGGTTATCGCCTGGCGCCCTGGAACCTGCAACTGGACTGGCGTCCGGGGGATTTCATTCAGGTCAACGCGCAGGTCAATACCGCGATGATCGAGCAGGCGCTGGAGTGGCTGGCACCTGCGGCCGATGAAAGGGTGATGGACCTGTTCTGCGGCCTCGGCAATTTTGCCTTGCCGCTGGCCGGGCAGGCGAAGGAAGTGGTAGCCGTCGAGGGCGTTGCGACTATGGTCGAACGTGCGGCGGCAAACGCGGTGAGTAATGATCTGCACAATGTGGCGTTTTTTCAGGCGGATCTTTCGCAGCCGCTGACGAACGCGAGTTGGGCAGCCGAGGGGTTTTCTGCGGTACTCTTGGACCCACCGCGTGACGGTGCATTCGAAGTGGTGCGCCAGATCGGAAAAACAGGCGCCCGACGGTTGCTCTATGTGTCATGCAACCCGGCAACTTTGGCTCGTGATACGGTCGAATTGGTCAATCAGGGCTACCGTTTAAAACGTGCCGGAATACTCGATATGTTTCCTCAGACGGCGCATGTCGAGGCGATGGCTTTATTTGAAATGAGTAAGTGAGCAGCGGTTCATTGGATCGAATCAGCGGCTGACAGGGAATCTCATTTAATCCGACTGGCCCGCGAATGTCGGTCCTTGCTTGCCCGGCAAGTGGCATTCGCTCAGAAGGCTGGCGACTGATGGCGCTATTCATCGCGCCGTAGGGAAGGTAAGCAGCATGGTACAGGTGAGAGCGCACCAGCCG
Organism: Pseudomonas sp. AC016; assembly: GCF_979253365.1. Lineage (NCBI taxonomy): Bacteria > Pseudomonadati > Pseudomonadota > Gammaproteobacteria > Pseudomonadales > Pseudomonadaceae > Pseudomonas > Pseudomonas sp. AC016. The sequence continues at coordinate 1,589,687 of NZ_CEEDCC010000001.1, read as the reverse complement.
ATAAACACAGACGGCAGCATCAACCTCGACGCATGGCTTGATCATATTGTCAGCGTCGACCTGGTCCTGGACCGGGAAGTCATGAAAAAGGCCTGTGAGTTCGCCCGGCAAGCCGAGCAGAACGACAAGGCACTGAAGAATCACTGGGCAGACGGCACCTCCAGTTTCCAGACCGGTCTGGAAATCGCGGAGATCCTGGCTGACCTCAAGCTGGATCAGGACTCGCTGGTTGCAGCGGTCATTTACCGGGGCGTACGCGAAGGCGTGATTCCGCTGCCGGATGTCGAGCAGCAGTTTGGTGCCACAGTGGCCAAACTGATCGATGGCGTGCTGCGCATGGCGGCGATCAGTGCCAGTCTCAGTCCGCGCCAGTCGCTGGTGCTGGGCAGTCAGGCTCAGGTCGAGAACCTGCGCAAGATGCTGGTGGCGATGGTCGATGACGTGCGCGTCGCGCTGATCAAGCTGGCCGAGCGTACCTGCGCGATTCGTGCGGTGAAGAACGCCGACGACGAAAAGCGCAACCGCGTGGCGCGGGAAGTCTTCGACATCTATGCGCCACTGGCCCACCGTCTGGGTATCGGGCACATCAAGTGGGAGCTGGAAGACCTGTCCTTCCGCTACCTTGAGCCTGACCAGTACAAGCAGATCGCCAAGCTGTTGCACGAGCGTCGTCTGGACCGCGAGCGGTTCATCAGCGACGTCATGTCCCAGCTCGAAAACGAACTGCTGGCCACCGGCGTCACTGCCGATATCAGCGGCCGTGCCAAACACATCTATTCCATCTGGCGCAAAATGCAGCGCAAGGGCCTGGCGTTCAGCCAGATCTACGACGTGCGTGCGGTGCGTGTACTCGTTCCCGAAATGCGCGACTGCTATACCGCGCTGGGCATCGTGCACACCTTGTGGCGGCACATTCCCAAGGAATTCGACGACTACATCGCCAACCCCAAGGAAAACGGCTACCGCTCGCTGCACACTGCGGTCATCGGGCCGGAAGGCAAGGTGCTGGAAGTCCAGATCCGTACGCATTCGATGCATGAAGAGGCTGAACTGGGCGTCTGTGCGCACTGGCGCTACAAGGGCACGGACGTCAAATCCGGCTCCAACCATTACGAAGAGAAAATCTCCTGGCTGCGTCAGGTGCTGGAATGGCACGAAGAACTGGGCGACATCGGCGGGCTTGCCGATCAGTTGCGGGTCGATATCGAGCCGGACCGGGTCTACGTCTTCACGCCTGACGGTCACGCCATTGACCTGCCCAAGGGCGCGACGCCGCTGGACTTCGCTTATCGGGTGCACACCGAGATCGGCCACAACTGCCGTGGTGCGAAGATCAACGGCCGGATCGTGCCGCTCAACTACAGCCTGCAGACCGGTGAGCAGGTCGAGATCATCACCAGCAAGCACGGCACGCCGAGCCGCGACTGGCTGAACTCGAACCTGGGTTACATCACCACGTCCAGGGCGCGGGCCAAGATCGTTCACTGGTTCAAGCTGCAGGCGCGCGACCAGAACGTCGCCGCCGGCAGAACCCTGCTCGAGCGAGAACTGGCGCGTCTGGCACTGCCGCAGGTCGATTTCGACAAGCTCGCCGACAAGGCCAATCACAAGACCGCCGACGACATGTTCGCCGCGCTCGGTGCCGGTGATCTGCGTCTGGCGCAACTGGTCAACCTGGCTCAGCAGCAGGTCGAACCGGATCGCATGAACGAACAGCTGGAGCTGATTCCGCGCAAGGCCACTGGCTACAAGCCGGGCAAGCGTGGCGATATTCAGATCCAGGGCGTGGGCAACCTGATGACCCAGATGGCCGGCTGCTGCCAGCCGCTGCCGGGCGATGCCATCGTCGGTTACATCACGCAGGGGCGCGGGGTGAGCATTCACCGTCAGGACTGCGCCTCGGTGCTGCAACTGGGCGGGCGCGAACCCGAACGTATCATTCAGGTCAGTTGGGGGCCGGTGCCGGTGCTCACCTATCCGGTGGACATCATCATCCGCGCCTACGACCGTTCCGGTCTGTTGCGTGACGTGACTCAGGTGCTGCTCAACGAGCGGATCAACGTGCTGGCGGTCAATACCCGCTCGAACAAGGAAGACAACACCGCGCTGATGTCGCTGACCATCGAGATTCCGGGTCTGGACGCGCTGGGGCGGTTGCTGGGGCGTATCTCCCAGCTGCCGAACATCATCGAGACGCGCCGTAACCGGACGCCCTGATTCAAGGCTTCCATAGTCGCCACTGTCCGACGGTATTCCGGTCAGTGGCGACATCGCGGTAACAGAGATTTTGCAATGCACACACTTGAAGACCTCCTGCACCTCATGGCCCGGCTGCGCGATCCGCAGTACGGCTGCCCCTGGGATCTGAAGCAGACCTACGCCACCATCGTCCCGCACACGCTGGAAGAAGCCTACGAAGTGGCCGATGCCATCGAACAGGGTGACTTCGATCAGCTTCAGGGCGAACTGGGCGATCTGCTGTTTCAGGTGGTGTTCTACGCCCATCTGGCCCGAGAAGAAGGGCGCTTCGAATTCGAGGGTGTCGTCGATGGCATTGTCCGCAAGCTGCTGCGCCGTCATCCGCATGTGTTTCCGACCGGTGAGCTGTATGCGCCCATGGAGACGCCACGCCTGACGGATGAAGAGGTCAATCGGCGCTGGGATGAAATCAAGGCCCAGGAGCGCGCAGAAAAGTCGTCCGCGCCCGAACAGTTGTCCCTGCTCGACGACGTGCCTGTCGCACTGCCTGCACTGAGCCGCGCCACCAAGCTGCAGAAGCGCGCCGCTCAGGTCGGCTTCGACTGGCCTGCCGCCTTGCCGGTGGTCGACAAGGTGCGCGAAGAACTCGATGAAGTGCTTGAGGCAATGGTCGATAATGACGCTGACGGCATTGCCGAAGAAATTGGCGATCTGCTGTTTGTTGTGGTGAATCTGGCCCGACACCTTAAAGTCGACCCGGAAACTGCGTTACGCTCGGCCAACAGCAAGTTCGACAGACGCTTCCGATTTATTGAACAGGCGTTGCGCCACGCCCAGCGACCCATCGAGGAATGCAGCCTCGAAGACATGGACGCGTTGTGGGGCGAAGCCAAACGTCAGGAAAAAAACGCACCCCGCTGCGGCTGAGTGGTTGTTTAAGAGAGAGAAAAGAGATGGCGGGTATTTCACTTCGCGACCAGTTGCTCAAGGCAGGTCTGGTCAACCAGAAGCAGGCCAAGCAGGTCGGCAAGGAAAAGCAGAAAGAGCAGCGTCTGGTGCACAAGGGCCAGGCTCAGGTCGATGACTCGCAGAAGCGTGCGGCTCAGGAAGCGCTGGCCGAGAAGGTCAAGCGCGATCAGGAACTCAATCGTCAGCAGCAGGAGAAGGTCGAGCAGAAGGCCCGTGCCGCTCAGGTCAAGCAACTGATCGAGGCCTCGCGTCTGCCCAAGCTGACCACCGAGGATTACTACAATTTCGTCGATGACAAGAAGGTCAAGCGCATCTCGGTCAACGCGCTGGTGCGAAACAAACTCAGCAGCGGCTCGCTGGCCATCGTCCACCACGGCGGCGGTTACGAGATCATTCCACGTGAAGCAGCGCTGAAGATTCAGGAGCGCGATCCACGCCGCATTGTGTTGCTCAACACCCCGACCGAAGCGCCGGATGCAGACGACCCGTACGCGGCCTATCAGGTGCCTGACGACCTGATGTGGTAAGCATCTTCGCCAGCATGACAAAACCCGCCTTGAGCGGGTTTTGTCATTTTACGATTCTGAAATTGCGGTCAATGGTTGCCCTGGCTTTCCAGCGCTTCCAGCTCTTCTTTATACCGATACGCTTCGGATTCTATGTGAAACATGCCGACCAGTTGATCCTGTTGATGCACGTCCCAGATCTGAATGCCGTCGGCAACGGCTTCGTGAGAGAGGTGGGCGTCGTCGCGTTCAGTAACTCTGACAGTCATAGTTTAGCTCCTGACTTTGGCGGCCTTGATGGTTAGGCCTCTGGATACTGCGGCGATGTGTCGCAGGACTCTTTTATAGGATCCGTTAGCAGGCTAAGTAAATAGCCCGTTCAGGTTCCGGGTTGGTCAGAAATTAACCGCTGCGCTGCAGCCCTCGAAATACGTGGGCTGCGGCCAAGTACTGGTTAAATGAAGGATTTTTCATGTGTCCTGGTGGCGCGTACAACTGCCACAAACGGTGTCGTCTGCTGGTGCGGACGCGGAGCATCCCGAGAGGCATTCCCACGCAGAGCGCTCGGCGTTATACATAAGTTCGCAAGACGCGCAAAACTGGGGCAAAAACGAAGTATCTGACTGAATGCATACCCCGTGGGAGGCGGCTTGCCGGCGATGGCGTCAGTCCAGTCACTGATAGGTCGCTTCAGAAAAATCATCGCCGGCAAGCCGCCTCCCACAGTCCGTGGTCGCAGCAAGACTCGGGTATAACGCTGAGCACAGGCATGGGCATGATCGGCGTGCTTGAGATCACGCTGATCGTTCCTACGCTCCGCGTGGGAATGCCGCCCAGGACGCTCCGCGTCCGCTCTCGAATGTGGCGCAGATGCGTGGTCAAGCTCCAGCGTTATCCACGTCATGCGCTCGGCTCACTGAATCCGCAATCTGTGCCATTTGTGACGCAGAGCGTCACGGGATGCATGCCCACGCGGAGCGATAGGCACGATCAGTGGTGAGGCGGACTTGTGTATAACGATGAGCGCAGAGCGTGAGGAGCGATCAGCGTGAGACAGTACTGATCGGGGCTGAACGACAGGCAATAAAAAGCCCCGCATCAAGCGGGGCTCTGTACTGCGAACAGTCAGGTCGATCAGCTGCCTTTGACAGCCTTGCCGTTGACGGTACCGTCCTGCAGCATGATGTTGTATTCCTTGCCGTCGGTTTCGACCTGTTGCAGGCGGACCAGCAGGTAGTCCCAGTCCTTGGCGAACCACAGCACGGTGATGCGTTTGCTTTGAGTCGGGTCACGCACGCGCTCGACCTTGATGGCGTCGACCTGGCCGGCCTTGGTGTCGACCTTCTCCGAACCCAGCACGCGGAAGTCGTAGGTATCGACTTCGTCGCCATCGACCACCTGATAGCTCATGCTTTTCTTGCCCTCGGCCACGTCATGCTGCAGGGCGAGCTGGTAGGTGGACTTGTCGAGGATGCCACGGTTGAGCGGCAGCTTGATCGCGTCGCCGCGGTCGGTGCCGGTGACGAACTTGGTGTTCCAGTCGAAAGCCAGATCGACCTTCTTGGATTTGCCCAGACCGCTACGCTCGAAGCTGTAGGTCTGTGGCAGCAGGGTGTCCTTGTCGACTTTCAGCGTGCTGACTTCGGATAGGCTGGCGATCATCATCGACGCTTTGAAATTCAGGGTCCAGGTGCCGTTCGGCCCGGCTTCCAGGCTGCGTTCAGCCGTGCCGCTCATGGGTAGCTGTTTCCAGTCGGCGGTGTAGCTGGCGGAGAAAGGTTGAAGGTCTGCGGCCTGTACAGCAGGGATGGCAAGCAGAGCGAAAGCGAAGAGCAGAGCGCGACGCATAATATCTCCTAGTGTCGAATCAAATGGCCGGTGGCCGGGAGTGGCTGGCCATCCAGTAACGCGCCTTCTTCGCCCAGGCTCAATCGGCCCTCGGCGAACCAGCGTATTGCCAGCGGGTAGATACGGTGTTCTTCAACATGCACCCGCTGCGCGAGCGTGACGGGTGTGTCCTGTAACTGTACCGAAATAACTGCCTGTACGACCAGCGGTCCGCCATCGAGTTCCTCGGTGACGAAGTGCACGCTGCACCCATGCTCGGTGTCGCCGGCCTCCAGCGCCCGTTTATGGGTGTGCAAACCTTTGTAGCGCGGCAGCAGGGAAGGGTGGATGTTGAGCAGGCGGCCCTGATAGTGCCTGACGAAGTCAGCGCTCAGTATGCGCATGAATCCGGCCAGTACCACCAGATCGGGCTGAAAGGTGTCGATCAGTTCGACCAGCGCGGCGTCGAAGGCTTCGCGACCTTCGTACCCCTTGTGGTCCAGCACGCAGGCTTCGATGCCTGCGTCTCTGGCACGTTGCAGACCGAAGGCATCGTCACGGTTGGAGATGACAGCGCGGATGCGGACGGGGCTGGCCCCGTCCTTGAAACTGTCGATCATCGCTTGCAGGTTGCCGCCGGTGCCGGACAGCAGCACCACGACATTGCAGATGGCTGACATCAATGCGCCTTGAGGTTTTTCAGCTCGACCTGTGCAGCACCTTCGGCGGCGGTGGCGATCTGACCGATCACCCAAGGCTGTTCGCCCGCTTCACGCAGCACGTTCAGCGCGGTCTCGACGTGCTCCTGAGCCACGCAGATCACCATGCCCACGCCGCAGTTCAGCACGCGGTGCATTTCGTTTTCTTCAACGTTGCCTTGCTGCTGCAGCCAGTCGAACACGGCCGGACGCTGCCAGCTGGCGACGTCGACCACGGCCTGGGCGCCCTGTGGCAGAACGCGAGGGATGTTGTCCAGCAGACCGCCACCGGTGATGTGGGCCATGGCCTTGACGGCACCGGTTTCCTTGATGAGCTTGAGCAGCGGCTTGACGTAGATGCGGGTCGGCGCCATCAGCAGCTCGGTCAGCGGCTTGCCGTCCAGCTGAATGTTTTCGATGTCGGCACCGGCCACTTCGATGATCTTGCGGATCAGCGAGTAACCGTTGGAGTGTGGGCCGGAGGACGGCAGTGCCAGCAGGGCATCGCCCGCGGCAACCTTGGAACCGTCAATGATTTCAGCCTTTTCGACGACACCGACGCAGAAGCCGGCCAGGTCGTAATCTTCGCCTTCGTACATGCCTGGCATTTCAGCGGTTTCGCCGCCGACCAGCGAGCAACCGGCCAGTTCGCAGCCTGCGCCGATGCCGGTCACGACCTGGGTTGCGGTCTCGACGTTCAGCTTGCCGGTGGCGTAGTAGTCCAGGAAGAACAGCGGCTCTGCGCCGCAGACGACCAGGTCGTTGACGCACATGGCCACCAGATCGATGCCGATGCTGTCGTGCTTGTTCAGGTTCAGTGCCAGACGCAGCTTGGTGCCCACGCCATCGGTGCCGGAGACCAGAACCGGTTGCTTGTAACCAGCCGGGATTTCGCAGAGGGCGCCGAAACCTCCCAGGCCGCCCATGACTTCCGGACGCTTGGTGCGCTTGGCGACGCTCTTGATGCGTTCGACCAATGCTTCACCGGCGTCGATGTCTACACCGGCGTCTTTGTAGCTCAGGGAGGGTTGCTTGCTCATAAAAAATCCAGGCCTTTAGGGGGGATTCGGAGGTATCGACCGCTGCGGTGGGACCCGTTCAGCAAAGTGCTGTCGCGCAGTGCTATGTTGGGCCATCGCGATTGCCGGTCTGCGAAGGCGCGCGATTTTATCAGGCTTGCCCTCGTGGGGCCATCCTTGCGCCGACGGTAGGAGGAGGTTCTACTAAATAAACCTCACGGCCTTGCCTGGGTCGACTTCGACTCCAGATGTTTAGGGTGTACTTTAGGCGGGTAGTGAATGATTGGTGGCAAAGCGCTGTCTCAAGCCTGTCCGTCCAATGAATCCACCTCCTGAGACTGCTCTTTTTTACCTTTTTTCCGTTCGGGAACTGTCCATGCGTTTTTCCAGAATTCTTCTCATCGGCTGTCTGTCCCTGTTCAGCCTGCCGACCCTTGCTGAAACAGTGAACAACCTTTATCAGGTCCGCGAGCCGGTCAACGGCCAGTCGCCCGATGAACGTACACGCGCCACTCAGGCGGCTGTCGAAACCCTGGTGCTGCGCCTGACCGGCGACACCAAGGCCGCTCAAGGTTCCGCGCTTGCCGCCTTGCGCAAGGATCCACAGCAGATCATCAGCCAGTACGGTTACGAAGCGGGCCCGCCCGAGACGCTGCTGGTGGACTTCGATCCGGCAACCACCGACCGCGCCTTGCGTCAGGCCGGGTTGCCCATCTGGGGCAGCAATCGCCCGTCGATTCTCGGCTGGTGGCTGAATGACTCGGTCGAAGGTTCCAATCTGGTCGGCGACGGTCAGGCGGCTGCCGAGCCTTTGCGCCGCGCAGCGCAGCACCGTGGCCTGCCGTTACGCCTGCCATTGGCTGACCTGAGCGAGCAGGGCATCGGCACCGCCAAGACCCTTGAAGGCACTGATGCCGCGCCGCTCAAGGAAGCCTCCGAGCGTTATGGTGCCGATGCGATCCTGGCGGTTCATGCCAAAGAGGACGCCGGGCAATGGCAAGGCAAATGGAATTTGTGGCTGGGCGAGCAGCGTGAACAGGGCACCGCTACCGGCGCCACGTCCGACGCTCTGGCTGACGCGGTATTGCTGTCGGTGAGCCAGCGCCTGGCGCCGCGCTTCGTCGCCAAGCCGGGCGCGTCCACCGGCCTGCTCATGCAGGTTCAGGGCATGAACCTTGAGCGTTATGCGCAACTCTTGCAGTTGCTCGATCCGTTCGGCGTGCGTGTGACGCTGGTCGAAGGAGATCGCGTGACCTTCGAAGTCAACGGCAGCGCCGATCAGCTTCGTTCGCAGATGTCACTGGCTAAACTTCAGGAAGTACCGGCGAGCGAGGCGGCAGCGGCTGTACCGCCTGTACCGCCTGCACCTGCGGCTCCGGTCGATGCGTCAGCGCCTGTCGCTGCGCCAGCTTCAATGATTGTTCCGGCGTCCGCGCCACAATTGTATTTCCGCTGGTAATGCGGCAAGCGTACTTTTCCCCTGGGTTGAGAGACATTGATGACTGATACGCGACGTTGGTTCTGGATTGGCGGGCTGGCCCTGCTGGTCGCATTCGTGGTGTTGCTTCACACGATCCTCACCCCTTTTCTGGTGGCGCTGCTGCTGGCCTACATGGGCGATCCACTTGTGGATCGTCTGGAGCGGGCGGGCCTGTCACGCACGTTGAGTGTCGTGGCGGTGTTCGGCCTGTTCACGCTGGTGCTGATGGCCTTGCTGCTGGTGCTGGTCCCGATGCTCGCCAAGCAGCTGTACCGCCTGTACGAGCTGGCGCCACAGATGCTCGACTGGCTGCAGCACTCGGCGTTGCCGTGGGTGCAGGCCAAGTTCGGACTGTCCGACGGCTTCTGGAAGTTCGACAAGATCAAGGCTGCGTTGTCCGAGCACATGGGGCAGGCGGGCGACATCGTTTCCATCGTGCTGTCGCAGGCCACGGCATCGAGCCTGGCGCTGATCGGTTGGCTGACCAATCTGGTGCTGATCCCGGTGGTGTGCTTCTACCTGCTGCGTGACTGGGACGTGATGATGGGCAAGATTCGCGGCCTGCTGCCTCGCCACCGCGAGGGGCAGATCGTCAAGCTGGCGGGTGAGTGTCATGAAGTGCTGGGTGCATTCATTCGCGGCCAGTTGCTGGTCATGGTCGGCCTCGGCGTAATCTATGCGAGCGGTCTGATGCTGGTCGGTCTGGAGCTGGGGCTGTTGATCGGCGTGATCGCGGGTCTGGCTGCCATCGTGCCTTATATGGGCTTCGTGATCGGCATCGGCTCGGCGCTGATGGCGGGCCTGTTCCAGTTCGGCGGCGATCTGTACCCGATGATGGGGATCGTTGCTGTGTTCATGATCGGTCAGGCGCTGGAAGGCATGGTGCTAACGCCTTTGCTGGTGGGTGACCGAATCGGCCTGCACCCGGTGGCGGTGATCTTTGCGATCCTTGCCGGCGGCGAGCTGTTCGGCTTCACCGGCATTCTGCTGGCCTTGCCGGTGGCCGCGGTGATCATGGTGCTGGTGCGCCACGTTCATGATGTCTACAAGGACTCGCAGATCTACGCCGGGGCCGAAGACCCTGATCTGTAAGCCCTTCCAGCCGCTGATCAAGCGCCCCTTTCACGGACGCAGGCCAGCTCCGTGAAAGGGGCGTAGATACCTCAAACGCCTCATCGCTTTACACAGCCTGTCGCAACCCTTTGATTTTGCTTGGGGTCTGTCGCATTGTGCGACCAGCGTCACGGGTATAAACTTTGCGCACTTTACACAGAGGCCCTTGGCGGTTCGCATGAACCGTTCGTCAGCATGAAACCGATTCAGCTGCCCCTGAGTGTGCGTCTGCGTGATGACGCCACTTTCGTCAATTACTATCCAGGCGCCAATGCCGCTGCACTCGGCTATGTCGAGCGGCTGTGCGAAGCCGACGCCGGTTGGACGGAAAGCCTCATCTATCTGTGGGGCAAGGACGGGGTAGGGCGTACGCATCTGTTGCAGGCGGCCTGCCTGCGCTTCGAGCAGATGGGTGAGCCAGCGGTCTATCTGCCCTTGGCCGAAGTCATTGATGAGGGTATCGAACTGTTCGACCATCTCGAACAGTACGAGCTGGTGTGTCTGGACGACCTGCAGGCCGTGGTCGGCAAGCCGGAGTGGGAAGAAGCCCTGTTTCACCTGTTCAACCGCCTGCGTGACAGTGGGCGGCGGCTGCTGATCGCCGCCTCCAAGTCGCCTCGTGAACTGCCGGTCAAGCTGCCGGACCTCAAGTCCCGCCTGACCATGGCGCTGGTGTTCCAGATGCGCGGCCTGTCCGATGAGGACAAACTGCGCGCCCTGCAGTTGCGTGCTTCTCGACGCGGCCTGCACCTCACCGACGACGTCGGGCATTTCATCCTCACTCGCGGCACCCGCAGCATGAGTGCGCTGTTCGAATTGCTGGAGCGCCTCGATCAGGCGTCCCTGCAGGAGAAGCGCAAGCTGACCATTCCCTTCCTTAAAGAGACGCTGGGGTGGTAGACGACGCGCTGGTCGTGCAAACGGCGGCTGCACTGCGCCACGCCAGACGAATTCTGATCATTACCGGTGCCGGACTGTCTGCGGATTCTGGATTGCCGACTTACCGAGGTATAGGCGGACTCTATAACGGCCGAACCGATGACGGCCTGCCGATTGAGGTCGCGTTGTCCGGTCCGATGCTGCGACGTGATCCCGAGCTGTGCTGGAAATACATCGCTCAACTGGGCAAGGCCTGTCTGAGCGGGCAGCCCAATTCTGCGCATTACGCGATCGCCCAGTTGCAGCGCATCAAGCCCGAGTGCTGGGTGTTGACCCAGAATGTCGATGGTTATCATAGAGCTGCAGGCAGTCCGCCTGAGCGCCTGATCGAGATTCACGGTCAGATGGCGCCGCTGTTCTGCCAGTCCTGTGGCGCAGAAGATCCTCAGTTGAGTGAGCATCTGCAGCGACCAATGCCACCTTTGTGCTCAATCTGTAGTGGCGTTTTGCGACCGTCCGTCGTTCTTTTTCAGGAAATGCTCCCGGAACAGGCCTTGGAAACACTGTATGAACAACTGGCTATAGGCTATGACGCGGTGCTGACCATCGGCACTACCGCAAGCTTCCCCTATATTCACGAGCCGGTGATCAGGACCAGGGTTTCCGGGGGTTTCACGGCAGAAATCAATCCTGAGGCGACCGATCACAGCGCGCAAATGGACGTGTTTTTGAAGTGCCGGGCGGCACATGTCATGGAAAAACTCATAAGTCACATTTAGTTCGATTGAATTTGCAAATGACTTGGATAGAAGGCATAGTCTCGCCTTCTTAACAGTTCAGCCACGGTCGTGCCCATGCTAGTTGTTCGCTTCGCACCCCTCGTGCCCCTCGCACTCGTCACATTCCTGTTCGGTTGCTCGGCCAATATGCCGGTTTCTCAGCAAGAACAGGCTCAGCAAGCGCCTCGTTATCAGAACACCGTCACCGCCCAGTCCGCTGCCCGCCGCGCCGATGCCGCCGCCCTGCAGGACGAGATGGCCACTGAAGACGAACTGGCCCAGTTTGCTGACAACCAATCCTACAAACTGCCGGTTCTGGCCGACAGCATCCTTGAACGTGGCAAGGCCCTGATCGGTACGCGTTACCAGTTCGGCGGCACTTCGACCCGTTCGGGTTTCGATTGCAGCGGCTTCATCGGTTTCCTGTTCCGCGAAGAGGCTGGCATGAACCTGCCGCGCTCGACGCGTGAAATGATTAACGTCGATGCGCCTCTGGTCTCGCGCAACAATCTCAAGCCGGGTGATCTGCTGTTCTTCAGCACACGCGGCCGTGGTCGCGTCAGCCACGCAGCGATCTACGCCGGTAACGATCAGTTCATCCACTCCAGCAGCCGCCGCAGCGGTGGTGTGCGCATCGACAGCCTCGATGACGCTTACTGGAGCAAAACGTTCATCGAAGCCAAGCGTCCTCTGGCAATGGCACCCGGTGCCGTAGCCGTGAAGACGCCAGCAGTTGCTACACAGACAACGGCGATGACATCGACTACAGTCAAGACCGCAGTAAAACGCCGTAAGTAAATGAAATATGGAAAACGCAGACAGGCCGATGGCCTGTTTTCGTTTTTGAGCTTCTCGGCAGCGTAAGCCGCATCCGGATCAGGTTGTTGTGGTTATGTCGATTGCTTTGCGCCTGATGGTTATCTCTATTGCCGCGTTGCTTGGCGCCTGCGCCAGCGCACCGCCGCCTCCCCAGCCCCGGATCGTTCAGCGTCCGGTGGTAACTGCTCCTCCCCAGATTCTTTCCCAGGCTGCCGAAGATGTGCTGTTTCGCGCATTGGGGCTGGTCGGCACGCCCTATCGTTGGGGCGGCAATACGCCGGATTCGGGTTTCGATTGCAGTGGCCTGATCGGCTATGTATACCGCGACGCTGCGGGGATCTCCCTGCCGCGCTCCACGCGTGACATGGTTGTGATGGGCGCGCCGAATGTGCGCCGCGAACAGCTGCAGTCAGGGGATCTGGTGTTCTTCGCCACCTCGGGCGGCTCGCAGGTTTCCCATGCAGGGATCTACGTCGGCGAAGGCCGCTTCGTGCACGCGCCGGCCACCGGAGGCACGGTCAAGCTCGACAGCCTCGACAAGCCGTATTGGCAGAAAGCCTACCTCAACGCCAAGCGCGTGATTCAACCGTCGGACTTGGCACAGAATCGTCCTTGATCGCTGATGCCGCAGCTTCTGCCGTTGTCGTGCAGATAACAGCGGATTGTGGGAAAAGCCACGTTCATTCAGTAAATGGTGATCGTTCCTACGCTCTGCGTGGGAATGCCTCCCAGGACGCTCCGCGTCCGGCTCTGAGCGTCACCGCGTTATTGAGCCGCCTTCACCGACGTCACGCGCCAGATCTTGTTGCCCACGTCATCCGCCACCAGCAATCCGCCGCGATGGTCGTTGACCACACCTACCGGACGGCCCATGGCCTTTTCGTCGCTGTTGAGGAAGCCGGTCAGCACGTCGACAGGCGCGCCGTTGGGTTTGCCGCCGCTGAAGGGCACGAATACCACCTTGTAACCACTGTGCGGTTTGCGGTTCCACGAACCATGCTGGCCGATAAACAGGCCTTCGTTGAACGGTGCTGCCAGCGTCTTGCCGTCGGCGAACACCAGCCCCAGTGATGCTGTGTGCGGGCCGACCGCATAATCGGGGGCGATGGCCTTGGCGACCAGTGCCGGGTTCTGCGGTTTGACGCGCTCGTCCACGTGCTGGCCGTAGTAGCTGTAAGGCCAGCCATAGAAGCCGCCGTCCTGCACCGAGGTCACGTAATCGGGCACCAGATCGCTGCCGATCTCGTCACGCTCGTTGACGGCTGTCCACAGTTTTCCAGTGGTTGGCTCCCAATCCATCCCGTTGGGGTTGCGCAGCCCCGAGGCGAAGATGCGATGGTTGCCGGTGGCAGCGTCCACTTCCCAGATCGCTGCACGGCCTTCTTCCTTGTCCATGCCGTTCTCGGCCACGTTGCTGTTGGAACCGACGGTCACGTACAGCTTGCTGCCGTCCTTGCTGGCAATGACGTTCTTGGTCCAGTGGTGATTCAGCGTGCCGCCCGGCAGGTCGACCACTTTGGTCGGCTGGGCGCTGATCGAGGTCTGGCCGTTTTCATACGGGAAGCTGATCAGGCGGTCGGTGTCGGCCACGTACAGCTTGTTGCCCACCAGTGTCATGCCGAACGGCGAGTTGAGGTTCTGCAGAAAGACGCTGCGGGTTTCGGCCACGCCGTCATTGTTGGTGTCGCGCAGCAGGGTGATGCGGTTGGCGCTCGGTACGCCCGCACCGGCGCGGCCCATGACCTTCTCCATGACCCAGCCACGGATGCCTTTGCCATCATCCGGCTTGGCCGGTGAGTTGGTTTCCGCGACCAGTACGTCGCCGTTGGGTAGCACGTACAGCCAGCGCGGGTGATCCAGATGTTCAGCGAAGGCGCCAACCTGGGTGCCTGGCGCGGCCACCGGTTTTGCGTCCTTTTCCCAGCCGATGGCCGGGGCGATGTTGACCGTCGGAATCAGTGTCTTGTTCGGCTCCGGCAGTTTTGGAGAAGGCCCTGTTCCATCCGAGACCTGCAAGGTCGAAGATTCGCCGCACGCCGCGAGGCCGCCTGCGAGCAGAAGCAGTACGGCGTACTGTGGTCTGATTTTGAACATCGTGAATCTCCATCGACAAAGGCTTGGTCCAGTAAGGGATAGAGATACCCTGACCGCCGAGGTTCAATTGCGAGCCACCATCCGGCGGCGTCATGCAAGTGAATGGCCTTTATGCCCTGTGTACTGCGGTGTCGATTGACGCTCCACCCCCAACCCTCTACCCTTCGCGGTTTGTTTCAGGTGCTCTGCAATCCTCCCGATTGGCAGGGTGAAACAGGGAAGCCGGTGAGGGTCTGACGATCCGATTCCGGCGCTGCCCCCGCAACGGTAAATGAGTCAAGGCTGTGCATCGTGCCACTGCGTTTCGACGCGGGAAGGCGTGCAGCCCGGATGACCCGCTCATGAGCCCGGAGACCGGCCTGAAATACTCAATGGCATCACGGAGGGTGATGCTCTGTGCAGGGCGTTGCCGTGCTGTTCAGTGCTGTCCTTCCGTCTGCTTTCGCGACCCCCCGAGCGGAGAGCCGAGATGAACGAATCCCCCGAACGCGACGAACGCCATCTGGCGCGCATGCAGCGCAAGAAAGCCGTGATGGACGAACGTATCGCCAGCTCGCCCAATGAATGCGGCCTGTTGCTGGTGTTGTCCGGCAATGGCAAGGGCAAGAGCAGCTCGGCGTTCGGCATGCTTGCGCGGGCAATGGGCCATGGCATGCAGTGCGGCGTGGTGCAGTTCATCAAGGGGCGCAACAGCACAGGCGAGGAAATGTTTTTCCGCCGCTTCCCCGAGCAGGTGCGCTATCACGTGATGGGCGAGGGCTTTACCTGGGAAACCCAGGATCGCCAGCGCGATATCGCGGCCGCCGAAGCTGCCTGGGCCGTGAGCCTGGAAATGCTGCGCGACCCGGCTATCGGTCTGGTGGTGCTCGACGAGCTGAACATTGCCCTCAAGCACGGCTATCTGGATCTTGAACAGGTATTGACCGATCTTCAGGCGCGCCCGCCCATGCAGCATGTGGTGGTGACCGGCCGTGGCGCAAAACCCGAACTGATCGACCTGGCGGATACCGTTTCGGATATCGGCGTGGTCAAACATGCATTCCAGTCCGGCATCCGGGCGCAGAAAGGTATCGAACTGTGAGCCATTCCGTTATGAGCATCCGTTCATGAGAACCCCCAGGGATTGCCCGGCAGTACTGATCGCTGCACCGGCCTCCGGTCAGGGCAAGACCACCGTCACCGCAGCACTGGCACGCCTGCACCGCAATCAGGGGCGCAAGGTACGGGTCTTCAAGTGTGGCCCGGACTTTCTCGATCCCATGATTCTCGAGCGGGCGAGCGGGGCGCCGGTGTTTCAGCTGGACCTGTGGATGGTCGGTGCCGACGAGAGCCGTCGCCTGCTGTGGGAAGCCGCCGAAGACGCGGACCTGATCCTTATCGAAGGCGTGATGGGCTTGTTCGACGGCACGCCGTCCAGTGCTGATCTGGCGCGGCACTTCGGCGTACCGGTGCTCGGCGTGATTGACGGCACGGCGATGGCCCAGACCTTCGGTGCCCTGGCGCTGGGGCTGGCGCGCTATCAGCCTGACCTGCCGTTTGCCGGCGTGCTGGCCAATCGCGTGGGCACCGTACGTCATGCGCAGTTGCTGGAAAACAGCCTGACCGAAGGCCTGCGCTGGTATGGCGCGCTGTCCCGTGAAACCGGCTTCGAACTGCCCAGTCGCCATTTGGGGCTGGTGCAGGCCGACGAACTCAACGACCTGGACCTGCGTCTGGACATGGCCGCTGCGGCCCTGGCCTCCACCTGTGAGGTGGCCTTGCCGCCTGCGGTCACGTTCACTGCGCCAGAACCGGTTCATGTCGAGCGCTGGCTGGACGGCGTACGGATTGCCGTGGCTCGCGATGGAGCCTTTGCGTTCACCTACGGCGCGAGTCTCGATCTGCTGCGCAATATGGGCGCGGAACTGAGCTTCTTCTCGCCGATCCGCGACAGCCATCTGCCTGAAGCAGACAGCCTGTACCTGCCCGGCGGCTATCCCGAGCTGCATCACGTCGAGCTGTCTGCCAACGCCACGATGCTGGCCGATATTCGAGCGCACCATGCGGCAGGCAAGCCTACATTGGCCGAATGCGGCGGCATGCTGTATCTGCTCGAAGCCCTGACCGATGTTGAAGGCGTGCGCGCTGAACTGGTCGGTCTGCTGGCGGGCGAGGCGGCGATGCAGAAGCGTCTGGCAGCGCTGGCGTTGCAGGCGGTCGAGATGCCGGAAGGCGAGTTGCGCGGTCACACCTATCACCATTCTTTGACCACCACCGAACTGCAGCCGATTGGCCGAGGCGTCAGCCCCAACGGCGGGCGCGGTGCGGAAGCGGTTTATCGTGAAGGCCGTCTTACCGCGACCTATATCCATTTCTATTTTCCGTCCTGTCCCCAGGCGATTGCGGCCCTGTTCAAGCCATGACCGAACATGCGTTCAATGATGAAGAGCGGGCAGCGGTGTACCGCGCTATTGCCGAGCGCCGCGACATGCGGCACTTCGTCGGTGGCAGCGTGGCGCCCGAACTGCTTGCCCGTTTGCTGGAAGCTGCACACCAGGCACCCAGCGTTGGCCTGATGCAGCCCTGGCGGTTCATTCGGATCAGCGACCCGGCACTGCGTGTCAGGATGCAGGCGCAGGTCGAAGAAGAGCGGGTCCGCACGGCCGAGGCACTGGGCGAGCGGACCGACGAGTTCATGAAGCTCAAGGTCGAAGGCATCAACGACTGCGCCGAGGTGCTGGTTGCCGCGCTGATGGAAGGTCGCGAGCAGCACATCTTTGGCCGTCGCACCCTGCCGGAAATGGACATGGCGTCGTTGTCCTGCGCGATCCAGAACCTGTGGCTGGCTGCGCGCGCCGAAGGGCTGGGCATGGGCTGGGTGTCGTTGTTCGACCCTGACGCACTGGCCGATCTGTTGGCGATGCCGGAAGGCGCCAAGCCGCTGGCGATTCTCTGCCTGGGCCCCGTGAAAGAATTTTACCCAGCACCCATGCTCGTGCTGGAGGGCTGGGCGCAGGCGCGTCCGCTGAGTGAACTGTTGTATGAGAATCAATGGGGAGTGAGTCAATGAGTGTGGCGCTGTTGAGCGTGGCCGGGGTTGCGCTGGATGCGCTGCTCGGCGAGCCGAAACGCTCCCATCCGCTGGTGGCGTTCGGGCGCTTTGCCAATCGTCTGGAGCAGCGCTTCAACAGTGGCGGCCGGGGCTGGCGCAGCCATGGCGTCACGGCCTGGTTCGTGGCGGTGATCCCGCTGACACTGCTGGCCACGCTGCTGAGTTGGGCACCGTTCGTGGGTTGGCTGGTGGAGATTCTGGCGCTGTATTGCGCGCTGGGCATGCGCAGTCTCGGTGAGCATGTGCAGCCGGTGGCCCAGGCATTGCGCAGCGATGATCTGGAGGAGGCGCGTCGTCGCGTCGGCTATCTGGTCAGCCGCCAGACCAGCGAACTGGATGCAACTGAAGTCGCCCGCGCGGCCACCGAGTCGGTGCTGGAAAACGGCAGCGATGCAATATTCGCTGCACTGTTCTGGTTTGTCGTAGCCGGTGTTCCCGGCGTGGTGCTGTATCGCCTGAGCAATACGCTGGATGCCATGTGGGGCTATCGCAATGAACGTTTCGAGCGTTTCGGCTGGGCTGCGGCGAAGATCGATGACCTGCTCAACTATATTCCTGCACGCCTGGTGGCGCTGACCTACGCGCTGCTGGGCAAGACTCGGTTGGCGCTGCGCTGCTGGCGCACTCAGGGACCGACCTGGGACAGTCCCAACGCAGGTCCGGTAATGGCGGCCGGTGCTGGCGCGCTGGGCGTCGAATTGGGTGGCGCGGCGATCTATCACGGCGAGCTGCATCAGCGTCCGCAATTGGGCGAAGGCGTTCCGGCAGATGCCGACTCCATCGACCGTGGCTGGGAACTGGTGCAGCGCGGCGTGTGGCTGTGGTTGCTGGTGCTGTGCGTCGGGACAGCATTCTATGCTTGAGCACGGCGGGCGCCTGCGCGCTGCGGCGCAGCACTACGGCATCAATCAGGCCGAGTGGCTGGATTTGTCCACCGGCATTGCGCCGTGGTCCGTGCCGGTGCCGGAGATTCCTTTGCGTGCCTGGGCGCGCCTGCCCGAGAACGATGATGGTCTCGAGACTGCCGCCTGCGCCTATTATGGCGTGTCAGAGGTATTGCCTGTAGCGGGTTCGCAGGCGGCAATCCAGGCCCTGCCGCGAGTGCGCAGTACGGGGCGGGTGGGCGTGCTGTCGCCATGCTACGCCGAACATGCGCATGCCTGGCGCAAGCAGGGTTATCTGGTGCGTGAGGTCGGCGAGCACGAAGTGGATTACTTCCTCGACAGCCTTGATGTGCTGGTGGTGGTCAATCCCAACAACCCGACCGGCCTGCGCCTGAGCGCCGAGCGCCTGCTGGGATGGCATGCGCGGCTGGCAGAGCGGGGCGGCTGGCTGGTGGTGGACGAGGCCTTCATGGATAACACCCCTGAGCTGAGCCTGGCAGCTGAAACCTGGCGTATCGGACTGGTCGTGCTGCGCTCGTTCGGCAAGTTTTTCGGATTGGCCGGGGTCAGGCTTGGCTTCGTGCTGGCCGAACCCGCGCTGCTCAGGTTGCTGGCGCACGAAATCGGCCCGTGGTCGGTCGGCGGTCCGACGCGGATTCTGGGGCAGGCGTGTCTGAATGACCGCGAATGGCAGGCGCAGCAGCGCGTGCGCACCGACCAGGCGCGCGACCGTCTGGTGGCTCTGCTCGAGCTGTACGGACTTGCCCCACAAGGCGGCTGTGCACTGTTTCAATGGCTGGTCACGCCAGAAGCCCGGGCCATCCATGAGTTCTGTGCCCGACGCGGGGTGTTGCTGCGCCTGTTCGAAGGGTCGACGCCTGAAGTCTCCAGCCTGCGTTTCGGGCTGCCCTGCGACGAAGCCGACTGGCGGCGTCTGCACACTGTTCTGTTTGAATACCGCAAGGAATCCTGATGGCCACGCTGATGGTACAAGGCACCACATCCGACGCCGGCAAAAGCACGCTGGTAACCGCGCTGTGCCGCTGGTTGACGCGACAGGGTGTGAAGGTCGTCCCGTTCAAGCCGCAGAACATGGCGCTCAACAGTGCCGTGACCGCCGACGGCGGCGAGATTGGTCGCGCCCAGGCGGTGCAGGCTCAGGCGTGTTATCTGCAGCCACACACCGATATGAATCCGGTGCTGCTCAAGCCCAACAGCGACACCGGCGCACAGGTGATCATCCATGGCCGCGCTGTCACCACCATGAATGCGGTGGCGTATCACGGCTATAAAGAGATCGCCATGCGCGCGGTGCTGGAGTCTCACGAGCGGCTGGGACACCACTATCCAGTGATCATGGTCGAAGGCGCCGGTTCGCCTGCCGAGATCAACCTGCGGGCCAATGACATTGCCAACATGGGCTTCGCCGAAGCCGTCGATTGCCCGGTGCTGTTGATCGCCGACATCAACCGTGGTGGTGTCTTCGCCCATCTGGTCGGCACCCTGGAGCTGCTGTCGCCCAGCGAGCAGGCGCGGGTCAAAGGCTTCATCATCAATCGTTTTCGCGGCGACATCGCCTTGCTGCAACCGGGCCTGGACTGGCTGGAAGCGCGCACCGGCAAGCCGGTGGTCGGTGTGCTGCCCTATGTGATGGACCTGCATCTTGAGGCCGAAGACGGTCTGGATCAGCGCCAGACCGACAAGGTCGAGCAGGTGCTGAATGTGGTGGTGCCGGTCTTGCCGCGCATCAGCAACCACACCGACTTCGACCCGCTACGCCTGCATCCTCAGGTCAATCTGCAATTTGTCGGCCCCGGTCAGGCGATACCGCCTGCCGACCTGGTTATCCTGCCCGGCTCGAAAAGCGTGCGCAGCGACCTGGCGTACCTGCGTGCCAATGGCTGGGAAGATGCCATCCAGAAACACCTGCGCTACGGCGGCAAGGTGATGGGTATCTGCGGTGGGTTGCAGATGCTCGGCGAGCAGATGCACGACCCACTGGGGCTGGAAGGCGCGGCGGGTTCAAGCCCGGGTCTTGGCCTGCTGGCGATGAGCACGGTGCTGGAGTCCGAGAAACAACTGCGTAACGTACGTGGCCGTCTGACGCTGGAAGATGCCGAGGTCAGCGGTTACGAGATTCATGCCGGTGTCACCACGGGTGCGGCGCTGGAACAGGCTGCCGTCCGGCTGGACGACGGTCGTTGCGATGGTGCGCAGAGCGCCGACGGGCAGATTCTCGGGACGTACCTGCACGGCCTGTTCGAGTCGCCTGCCGCGTGCAGCGCCCTGTTGCGCTGGGCCGGGCTTCGCGATGTGCAGGAGGTCGATTATCACGCCCTGCGCGAGCGGGACATCGAGCGTCTGGCGGACCTGGTGGAAAAGCACCTGGACGGCACCTTGCTGCGTCAACTGTGCGGACTGGAGACGAACTGAAATGCTGCAACTGATCCTGGGTGGTGCGCGCTCCGGCAAGAGCCGACTGGCCGAAAAGCTGGCGGCGAAATGCGGCCTGAACGTGACCTACATCGCCACCAGCCAGCCCCTGGACGGCGAGATGAACCAGCGCGTCGCCAGCCATCGCGCCCGTCGCCCCGAGCAATGGGGGCTGGTGGAAGAACCGGTCGAGCTGGCACGCGTGCTACGAGAAAACGCCGCGCCCGATCATTGTCTGCTGGTGGATTGTCTGACCCTGTGGCTGACCAATCTGCTGATGCTCGACAGTCCCGAACGTCTGGCGCAGGAGCGTGATGCGTTGCTCGACTGCGTGGCGGCGCTTCCAGGCGAAATCATTTTCGTCAGTAACGAAACCGGGCTTGGCGTAGTGCCGCTCGGCGAGCTGACCCGTCGCTATGTCGACGAAGCCGGCCTTCTGCATCAAGCCCTTGCCGAACGTTGCCAGCGCGTAGTGCTGACCGTGGCGGGCTTGCCCCTGACTTTGAAAGGAACTGCGCTATGAGTAACTCCTGGTGGCTCGAACCCGCACAGGCCATCAACGCGCCTATGCGTGAAGCGGCGCTGGCCCGTCAGCAACAACTGACCAAGCCGGCCGGCTCGCTGGCGCAACTGGAGCGTCTGGCGGTACAGCTTGCCGGTCTGCAGGGGCGTGAGCGTCCGGCAGCTGATCAGGTGTGGATCGCGATTTTTGCCGGTGATCATGGCGTGGTCGCTGAGGGGGTTTCGGCCTATCCGCAGGCCGTCACCGGCCAGATGCTGCACAACTTCGTCAATGGCGGCGCGGCAATCAGTGTGCTGGCGCAGCAGCTCTCGGCGCAGCTGGATGTGGTGGATCTGGGCACGGTTCTGCCGGTGGACCTGCCGGGCGTGCGGCATTTGCGCCTCGGCGCAGGCACCGCCAACTTCGCCCAGGGTCCGGCCATGACGGCTGACCAGGGGCTGGCGGCTTTGCAGGCCGGACGTGACAGTGTGTTGCGCGCCAAGGCATCACGGACCGAGTTGTTCATCGGTGGCGAAATGGGCATCGGTAATACCACCGCTGCCAGTGCGGTTGCCTGCTCCATGCTGGAGTGCGCGGCGCAACTGCTGGTCGGCCCTGGCACCGGGCTGAACGCCGAAGGCATCGAACACAAGACTCGGGTCATCGAGCGTGCCTTGAAGCTGCACGCTGAACACGCAGGTGATCCACTGCACAGCCTGTTCAGCCTCGGCGGTTTCGAGATTGCCGCATTGACCGGTGCTTATCTGGCCTGCGCGCAGGAAGGCATCGTCGCGCTGGTGGACGGTTTCATCTGCAGCGTGGCGGCGCTGGTGGCCGTGCGCCTGAACCCGTCGTGCCGCAACTGGCTGGTGTTCGGTCATCGTGGCGCTGAAACGGGTCATCGTCATGTGCTTGAGATTCTTCAGGCCGAACCGTTGCTCGACCTCGGTCTGCGACTGGGCGAGGGCAGTGGTGCCGCACTGGCCGTCCCGCTGGTGCGCATGGCCTGTGCGCTGCACAACGGCATGTCGACCTTTGCCGAAGCCAGCGTATCGGATCGCCCGGCATGACCCTGCGACTGGATTTGCTGCGTCACGGTGAGACCGAGCAGGGCGGCGGTCTGCGGGGCAGCATTGACGATGCGCTGACTGATCTGGGTTGGCAGCAGATGCGCTCTGCCGTCACTGAAGCCGGGCCTTGGGATCGGATCATCAGTTCGCCCTTGCAGCGCTGTGCGCGTTTTTCCGAAGAGCTGGCCGCGAGACTGTCCCTGCCGATGGCGCTTGAGCCGGGTTTGCAAGAGCTGCATTTCGGTGACTGGGAAGGTCACAGCCCTGCGCAACTGATGGAGACGGATGCCGAAGGCCTGGGGCTGTTCTGGAACGATCCATATGCCTTCACGCCGCCCAATGGCGAGCCGGTGATCGAGTTTTCGGGACGCGTTCTGAGTGCGGTGCAGCGTCTGCATGACAGGTACGCCGATGAGCGGGTGCTGCTGGTCAGTCATGGTGGCGTGATGCGTCTGTTGCTGGCCCAGGCGCGTGGTCTGCCGCGTGAGCAACTGCTGCAGGTGGTCGTAGGGCATGGCGCGCTGTTATCGATCAATGTTGCCGCTGAAGGCGTTCTCACGGAGTCCTGACATGCTGCCCTTCTGGATCGCCCTGCAATTTCTCGGTAGCTTTCCGATCCGCCTGCCCGGCATGCCGAAGCCTGAGGAAACCGGACGCTCGCTGTTGTCCTATCCTCTGGTGGGCGTGCTTTTCGGCATCGTATTGATGAGCCTGAATGCTTTGCTCGCCGGTGCGCCCTTGATGCTGCACGCTGCCTTGCTGCTCTGCGCCTGGGTGCTGCTGAGTGGGGGGCTGCATCTGGACGGTCTGGCGGACAGTGCCGATGCCTGGTTGGGCGGTTTCGGTGATCGCGAGCGAACCCTGACCATCATGAAAGACCCGCGTAGCGGGCCGATTGCCGTGGTCACGCTGGTGCTGGTGCTGCTGCTCAAATTCACCGCCATTCTGGCGTTGATTGAAAGTCATCACAGCATCGCGCTGCTGCTGGCGCCGCTGATTGGACGCAGTGCCATGCTGGGGCTGTTTCTGAGCACGCCCTATGTGCGTGCCGGTGGTTTGGGGCAGGCGCTGGCGGACCATTTGCCACGCAGTGCTGCGCGTCGAGTGCTGCTGGTCGGTGGTGTGGCCTGCGTGTTGTTCGCAGGTTGGTCGGGACTGGCTGCTGTAGTTGCCTCGATCGCCTGTTTTCTGTGGTTGCGTCAGGTCATGATTCGTCGTCTGGGTGGCACCACCGGTGACACCGCGGGCGCGTTGCTGGAGCTGCTCGAGGTGGTGGTACTGCTGGCGATGGTGCTGTTCTGAGCATTCGCTGATATCCGATTGACAGGCTCTTGCACCGAGGCGTAATTTCGCCAT
The DNA here is from genome assembly GCF_979253365.1 of Pseudomonas sp. AC016. Lineage (NCBI taxonomy): Bacteria > Pseudomonadati > Pseudomonadota > Gammaproteobacteria > Pseudomonadales > Pseudomonadaceae > Pseudomonas > Pseudomonas sp. AC016. Next base: position 1,565,969 of record NZ_CEEDCC010000001.1, on the reverse strand, counting down.
TATTGATTTACGGGCATATCCACGCATTTCCGGTCAGGGAGCATAAGAACAATGACATCAGTGTGGCGTACCAGTGGCTGGATACTGCTCGGGAGTGCATTGATCCTCGCGCTTTCCCTGGGAACACGGCACGGCTTCGGTCTGTTTCTCGCGCCCATGAGCGCGGATTTTGGCTGGGGCCGTGAGGTCTTCGCATTCTCCATCGCCCTGCAGAACCTGATGTGGGGGTTGGCCCAGCCTTTTGCCGGAGCGTTGGCAGATCGGTTCGGCGCGGCCAAGGTCGTGTTTGTCGGCGGTGTGCTGTATGCCGTGGGCCTGCTGTGCATGAGCATGGCGGATTCACCGCTGAGCCTGTCACTGAGCGCGGGCCTGCTGATCGGCATTGGTCTGTCCGGCACTTCGTTTTCCGTGATCCTCGGCGTCGTCGGGCGGGCCTTGCCGGCCGAGAAACGCAGCATGGGCATGGGGATCGCCAGTGCTGCCGGTTCGTTCGGCCAGTTTGCCATGCTGCCCGGTACGCTGGGGCTGATCGGTTGGCTGGGCTGGTCCGGCGCCTTGGTGGTGCTGGGCGTGATGGTGGCGCTGATCCTGCCGCTGGTAGGCATGCTCAAGGACAAGCCGACCGAATCCGTGGGGGTTCAGCAGACACTGGGTGAAGCATTGCGTGAGGCCTGCTCGCACTCCGGTTTCTGGCTGCTGGCGCTGGGTTTTTTCGTCTGTGGCTTTCAGGTGGTGTTCATCGGTGTGCATCTGCCTGCTTACCTCGTCGACCAGCACTTGCCCGCCAAGGTCGGCACCACGGTGCTGGCGCTGATTGGCCTGTTCAATATCTTCGGCACCTATACGGCGGGCTGGCTGGGTGGACGCATGTCCAAGCCGCGTCTGCTGACGGCGCTGTATCTGTTGCGCGCTGTCGTGATCGTATTGTTCCTGTGGATTCCGCTCAGCCAGACCACCGCTTACCTGTTCGGTGTCGCGATGGGGCTGTTGTGGTTGTCCACGGTGCCTCTGACCAACGGTACGGTCGCGACCCTGTTCGGGGTGCGCAATCTGTCGATGCTCGGTGGTATCGTCTTCCTCTTCCACCAGTTGGGTGCGTTCCTCGGCGGCTGGCTGGGTGGGCTGGTGTATGACCATACCGGGAGTTACGACTTGATCTGGCAAGTGTCGATCCTGCTCAGTCTGTTGGCGGCAGCCCTTAACTGGCCGGTGCGTGAGCGCCCTGTGGCGCGGTTGCAGGCGCAGGCAGGTGTCGCGTGAGCAGGCGCTGGCCTTTGTTGGCGGCGCTTGCATTCGGCAGTGCGGTGCTGGCGCTGGTCTGGTGGGGCTGGCAGCAGGTCGGTCTGGCCGCGCTGCAACTGGGCATGGGCGCTTGCTAGGCAGAAGGCGTCGGTTGGGGTAGCGTGTCGGCAGACAGCCACCAACTCCAGGGACGCCTTGATGAACACTCGCTTTATATCGATTCCCTTCCTGCTGCTGGCCATGAGCGGCACTGCCATGGCCGCCGACTGCCCGGCCCTGCTGCAAGGCGAGCTGCCCAAGCTGCGTTCCAAAGAAAACATCGACCTGTGCCAGCGCTATGCAGGCAAACCGATGGTGGTCGTCAATACCGCCAGCTTCTGCGGCTTCGCCCCGCAGTTCAAAGGCCTCGAAGAGCTGAGCCAGCGCTATAAGGCGCAGGGCCTTGAAGTGCTGGGAGTGCCGTCCAATGATTTCAAGCAGGAAGCCAAGGACGGAGAAGAGACCGCCAAGGTCTGCTACGTCAATTACGGCGTGACCTTCACCATGACCGAACCGCAGGCCGTGCGAGGCGACGACGCCACCCACCTGTTCAAGGTGCTGGCCGAACAGAGCAGCGCCCCGCGGTGGAACTTCTACAAGTACGTGGTGGATCGCCAGGGCAACGTGGTCGCCAACTTCTCCAGCATGACCAAACCGGATGATCCTGATCTGATTGCGGCCATCGAGAAGGCGATTGCGTCGAAGCCTTGAGACGGGCGGCGTGAGGTGACGCTTTGTGTTGCATTCGAGAGCGGACGCGGAGCGTCCTGGGCGGCGTTACCACGCGGGAGCGTGGGAACGATCATCACAAGTCTGCCTCAACACTGATCGTGCCCATCGCTCCGCGTGGGCATGCCTCCCGTGACGCTCCGCGTCACATTCGAGCGGACGCGGAGCATTTACCGGGCGCAACAAAAAGCCCGCGCTCCCTGAGGATGTGCGGGCTTTTTTTCAGCCGGTTTTCAGTCGTCCATCAGAAGCGATAGGTGACCGAAGTACCAACGCCGTGCGCGGTGTTGCGGAAGTCCGCGCTGTACGAGCCTTTGGTGGCGCTGCTGTTGCGGATCTTCGCTTCATCTTCACGCAGGTACGAGTACGCCACGTCGATGGTCAGGTCGTCGGTTGGGCTCCAGCCGGCACCGAAGCTGACGATCTTGCGGTCGCCGGTCGGGATGCGTGGGGAGCGATTGACGTTGTTGGTCGGCGCCTGGTCCACGGAGAAGCCGGTGCGCAGTGTCCACTCCTTGTTGACCTTGTACGAAGCGCCGATGGCGTGAGCCCAAGTGTCGTGCCAGTCCTGCTCTTCGGAGATGGTGCCGATCGGGCCTGCCGAGCCGCCCAGTTGCGGAGGAACGCCGTCGTTGTTGACGGTGATGTCGGTCAGACGGCTCCAGCGGGTCCAGGTGCTGCCTGCGTAGACAGTCCAGTTTTCATCGATCTGCTGGGTGATGGAGAAGTCCACCGACTCAGGCGTGGAGATGTCCAGCGAGGCGTCGTATTTCTGACCGCCGAACGGACCGAAGCCGGAGCCTTCGATCTTGGTCTTGCCCTTGAGCTTGTAGTCGACCTTGGAGTGGTAGGTCAGGCCCAGGCGGGTGGTGTCAGTGGCCTGTACCAGCACGCCGACGTTGAAGCCCAGCGCGGTGTCGTCACCTTTGATCTTCACCTTGCCGTCGTTACGGCCTGGCGTCGCAGCGTTGAGCGTGGAGGAGGTCAGCTCGCCGTCGATGCGGTTGATGGTGGGGCCGAAACCGATGGACACCTTGTCATTGAAGGCATAGCTGACGGTCGGCTGGAGGGTGACAACCTGTACGTGGCTCTTGTCGCCCCAGTAGCGGCCTGCGAAGCCGCTTTCGTAGTCGGTCACCAGGCCGAACGGGGCGTACATGCCCAGGCCGAATGCCCAGTGATCATCGATCGGCTTGACGTAGTAGCCCATGGGCACGCCCACGATAGGAACCATGTCGCCGTCGTTGCTGCCGCCAAAGGTCCCACGGCCGTTGTCGATGTTGGTCTTGGCGATCACGGCTGCCGCGCCCACGCTGATTTCTTCGCGCTTGAGGCGGGACATGCCGGCAGGGTTGCCGAAGACGGTGCTTGCATCATCGGCAGACGAGGAGCGACCGGCAAAACCGGTGCCCATGCCGCTGACGCTTTGTTCGTTGAGTGCGAAACCTGCAGCGAATAGCTGAGAGGAGGCCAGACCGATAGCCAGACCCAGTGTTGTCCTGTTCATTACTTTTGTCATTGTTTTCATTATTAGAACTCCTTGTGATCACCGGGCGGAAATTACCAACATTTTCGACGGCGCGCTATAGCCTGAAGAGCCCGAGTTAGAGCTATTCTTGTAGGACAATCCATCTATCTTGCAGCGAACACTGCCGATCTTCGAATTCCGGTGTCTGGGTCATGCCGGTAGATACAAGGGTGCGACACTGGCATTCCAGCATGCGACAAAGTCTCTCAATCGTCCCTGCGGCTGAAAAACGGTTCTCCAGATTCTGGCCATGGCCAGTGGATCGTCTTCGGGTGGAAGGCGCATATCGGCGGCTTCGATCATCATCAAGGCGATGGCGGTCGAATAGCGCAGGTTGACGGTCAGTTCCAGGTGCGGGCCGCTGAGAAAGGCATGCTGGCTGGCCAGGCCCCTGATGCGGCTGGCGAGGTCGGGGTCCAGAGCCAGGTAGTTGTCCCAGAGCTGCTTGTGCCTGAGCTCCGGTATGCGATAGAGGCCATGCCCGCGGCGGCTGTCCAGGGCGGCTCCGAACGCTGACTGGCTGGCGGCTATGCCCAGCAACAGGGATTCGGCACGATGGCTTCGGCGATCCAGATACATCAGGGTCGGGCGGATGACGTGACGGCATAATTCTATGGCTGCAATACCCATAATACTGTCGGCGCTCGGATATGTGACTGCATGCCCCTCTGATGCCTGGCGAAACGGATGATGCGGGGGCTTCCGGAGGCGGCCTGAGGTCGCCCGAGTTGAAGTGTAGTGTCAGATTTGCGGTGTAACGGCCTGTTTTTAAATTGTTTGCGGCTTTGCCGATAAGCGGCTAGATCCGTTGGCAATTAGCCGGATTCATCCGAGCAGAAAATGCAGGCAATAAAAAACCCCGCCAGGTGAGGGCGGGGTTTCGGGCTTGCGGTGCTGCGTTCGTCTATCAGGCAATGAGTGCCTGACGGGTACGCTCGATCACGGCCTGCAGCGGTTCGGCGCTGGCGTATTGATCGGGGTACAGGCGCTCGCTGTGGCGGGCGATGCCGTGCTCGTTGACGATGGTGAAGCTGAAGCAGCCTTTGCGGGCCGCCATGATCAGGCAATTCATTGGCGCGAATGCGTTGGTCAACGTATGAATGGCGTGTTGGGTCTGGTTATGGTGAGTCATGTTAGGTGTTTCCTGAATCAACACGGAACAATACCGTGCATAAATAAAGATTCCAGTAAACGCGGGCCGGCAGTGATTGGTAAAGCCTGGCTGGGCGGAGAACCTGACTGGAACAAGACAGTCAATTGAAGCGCGCTTTATCGTATGGCGCTCTGGCTGGCTGGTAGGTACTTAGGAGGGCAGGCAACACAACAGGAGCAAAGGTTCGACGCTCCGGGTGAAGATCCTGATCAATTGCAGGCTGGTTGAAGCAGAGCATGATAGCCGTAACTGCATTGCCGCCAAGGTGTGGCTCACATATGCGAAAGGGTCATGCCTGGAAACCATCGAGGTGGTCGATCCCTTGTAGCCAGCATTCTCTTCCTTTGGAAAGAGCTGATACTGGGGGACTTGTCGACCGGAATTGATTTTCAGCTTGGTACTAACGGCGGCTATGCTAATCAAGCCCGAAGTGAATTGCAAGTGTGTATATAAATCAACAGCTACCAGTGGTCGGAGATTCGATAGATCAGCACCGTGGCGCAGGCCACCATCGAACAGCCCAGCGCATAGGCTGCCAGGGTCAGGGGCCTGGACGTTCGGCTTTCGATGGCGCGCATGATGTCGCCGACATTGTTGATGCGCCCCTTGCTCAGATCACTGCAGATGATCAGGGCCACGGCGATGCCCGATAGCAGGATGGTGTAGGCGAAGACGCCACCATCCGGCGGCGGCAGGACGATGCTGGCGCCGACTGCCGTGATGCAGACAGCCATCAACAGCACGAAGAACTTCACTACTTCTTTCATCGTGTCCCTTCAATAATCGCAAGCATGAACCGTGATGCGGTGGTCTCGGCGCTCGTTTGGACCGCAGCGAACGCCTTTTGTCGCACGTTGGGATTCACAGGTACGGCCTGGCTGTTCAAGAGCTGATTCAATGAGTGTTCGGTGTGTTCGGAATATGCCCTGCGAGCCACAGATTCATTGAGAAAGCGTCGCAATCAGGCGGCTTCTGCAAAGGATTTGAAACGCCTGAAAAAATGGACGTTTCAGAGTTGTGCACATTAGCGTCACAAGCTGCCACATCACTGTCACATGCATCGCTAAGGGTTTGATTTCTGATGGTGAATTATTAAGTCAATGAAAAACATCGTTTTTTTAAACTGGTGAAAAAATCGTCAGTTTGAGCGCAAGCCCCATTCTGCCTGCGTTTGAGAGAGTTAAAGGAGTGTTGTCCACTGAGTTATCCACAGCTTCTGTGGATTGTCCCGATCCGAAACGACACAGAATCGGGGGTGTCGTTGACATCAAAAGCGAGTAGAATCTCGCCCCCCGATTTGCCCGCGCGCGGTTTCTCAGTGACTGTCCGAGGCGCTGCCATCATTGCTGTGCTCTCTATTTTTCTGAACGCTTTACGCATAATGCGGCTGGCACTCTTTCGGCACGCACGGAGTCGTTATGGCATTTGACTTGAACAGCCTGTTGTACGGCCTGGGCGCTGCAGCGTTGCCGTTGCTGGCGTGGGTCTGGCAACTGCAACGCCGTCTGACACGTCGCGATGCCGAGACTGCCTTGCTGGATGAGCGCCTGAGCATGGCGCAAATGGCTCAGGACGGTCTCAATGCGCAATTGGACGCCAGTCGTGACGAGATCAGCGACCTGAGCCAGGCCAACGCCGCCAAGCAGGCTGACCTTGCAGCCTTGCGCCGGGAAGTCGAGTTGTTGCGGCAGGAGTCCGATAACGCCCGTGATGTCGCGCAGGGGCTGAATCAGGAACGCGCCATCAAGGAGGCCGAGTTGCGTCGCCTCGATGCGCAATGCGCGGCGCTCGGTGCCGAACTGCGTGAACAGCAGGACAGTCACCAGCAGCGGCTGAATGACCTTCAGGGTTCCCGGGACGAACTGCGTGCACAGTTCGCGGAACTGGCGGGCAAGATTTTCGATGAACGCGAGCAGCGCTTCGCCGAAACCAGCCAGCAGCAGTTGGGGCAACTGCTGACGCCCTTGAAAGAGCGTATTCAGTCGTTCGAAAAGCGCGTCGAGGAGAGCTACCAGAATGAAGCCCGTGAGCGGTTCTCGCTAGCCAAAGAGCTGGAGCGCCTGCAACAGCTCAATCTGCGTCTGAGCGATGAAGCCACCAACCTGACGCGTGCTCTCAAGGGGCAGAAGACTCAGGGCAACTGGGGTGAGCTGATCCTGGAGCGCGTGCTGGAACACGCAGGGCTCGAGAAGGGGCGCGAGTATCAGACCCAGGTCAGCCTCAAGGGGCCGGATGGCGAACGCTTCCAGCCTGACGTGCTGATCATGTTGCCGGGTGACAAACAGGTGGTGGTGGATGCCAAGGTCAGTCTGACGGCGTATCAGCAGTACGTGTCGGCGGATGACGAGGTCATCGGGCAGGCCGCACTCAAACAGCATGTCCTGTCGCTGCGCAATCACGTCAAAGGGTTGTCGGGCAAGGATTACAAGCGTCTTGAAGGGCTGCACAGTCTGGATTTCGTGCTGCTCTTCGTGCCGATCGAAGCGGCTTTTTCCGCCGCGCTGCAGGCCGAGCCGAATCTGTTTCAGGAAGCCTTCGACCGCAATATCGTGATCGTCAGTCCCACGACGCTGCTGGCCACGCTGCGGGTGATCGACAGCCTGTGGAAGCAGGAGCGCCAGAGCCAGAATGCCCGCGAGATCGCCGAGCGTGCCGGCTGGCTGTACGACAAGTTCGTGCTGTTCATTCAGGATCTGGACGAGGTGGGCAGTCGTCTTCAGCAACTGGACAAGGCCTATTCGGCCGCGCGTAACAAGCTGACAGAGGGGCGCGGCAATCTGGTCAGTCGCAGTGAGCAGTTGAAGCTGCTCGGCGCGCGTGCCAGTAAAAGCCTGCCGCCTGATCTGCTTGAGCGGGCCATGACCGACGAAGAAGGGTTGGTCCGTCTGCCTGAGTAAGAAAATAGGGGTGTCCGTCCGTCGCAAAGACTAGAAGGAATTCCCCGCAGGTGTCACATTGCCCATATCGGGAAAATTGTTTTCCGTAACGCTCGGCGAACCGAACGGATGCTTCTATGATCTCTATTGGGTGATCAGCACAGGTTGGTCGCCGTGTTTTCCCTGAAGGGGGCTTTATGAACAGCAAATTGCAAGAATGGCTCCATGATGTGGGTGTTGCGCTGGGTCTGATCGAACGACCAAAGCTGCAGCCCATTCCGGTTCGCACCGACGACACACGTCGCCGCCCGCGCCGATAGGTTGTACCGGCACGTGCTGTCGCAAGGACAGCGCACATACGCCATCGCATCGGGGCGCGCCCGCGTCCCGACATGAGTCCTCGTTATTGATCCATGATCCATGCAACTAATCAATGTCGCGAAGGGGCACGGCGACGCTTTTTCTTCTGACTGTCACCCTCTGGCGACGACTCCTGCTGCATCAACAGAATCAGGTCCACGACCATTGGCAATGACAGGTGCTCGGGCTTGTTGAGTGCGCGCTTGCGAATGAAGTCGGGAAACTCGAAATTGAATTCGCCTCCCAGCTGAGCGAACAGTTCGTCTACGTCCTCGTCATCCAGCCTCAGGTCCTTGAATGTGGCGTCGTCGCGAATCTCGGTCTTGTCCACGAGGATCACGCCCAACGCATCCAGCACCCTCTGTTTGATCTCCTCGCGACTCATGAGAACCCCTGTTATTGATCGTTATGATCCAAGCAGGGGGACTTCATGTCACCAGCCCTGTGCATTGAGGCTAGCTCAAATCCCAAGCGCAGCCGTTGATAGCCCGGCGCAATGGTGACGAGTTGTTTAAACTGCCACGTTGCGCGACAGACGGCATGCCGGTCCTGTCTTGCTGTCTGCCAGTGTGACCAGCGAGTTGTAAAAACGATGTCCCGAAGCCGATGCGAACGTTGCCTGCGTCCCGATGCTCACTGCCTCTGCGCCTTGATTCCACAACTGGGCAGTCGAACCCGGGTGCTGATCCTGCAGCACCCGGACGAAGCGAAGCACGCGTTGAACACTGCACGCTTTGCCGCACTCGGGCTGAGCAATGCCCAGCTCAGGATCGGCGAAGTGTTCGAAGACCTTGCAGAACTGCTCAATCCGCCCGGTTATCAGCCACGGTTGCTGTTTCCTAGTGACGCCGCGCAGCCGTTGACTGTCGGGCAGGCCGAAGCGCTGCCGACCCTGCTGGTGGTCCCTGACGGCACCTGGCGCAAGGCGCGCAAATTATTGCACCTCAATCCGCTGCTGGCTGCGCTGCCGCGTGTGACGCTCGGCAATGTACCGGCCTCACGTTACCGTTTGCGCAAGGCGCCCGGACCGGATGCACTGTCAACGCTTGAGGCGATTGTTCATGCCTTGCAGACGCTCGAATCACCGGTTTCTTTCGAGGCGCTGCTCAGGCCGTTCGATGCCTTGATAGAAGGACAGATTCAGGCCATGGGCAGCGAGACCTACCAGCGCAACCATGGCGAGCGTTCATCGTGAGCGCCAATCGTGAGCAAAACACTTTGCGCCGATAACGCTGCCCAGCTGTAACTGTTGCTTTGCGGATCAGCGCCTAGAATGAAGGCCTTGTCCTGCCTTGTTTCGGAATCTGTGATGCATATTTCTTCTGGCCGCTGGGTGTATGGCCTCTGTCTTGCCCTGTTGACCGCGCTGCTCTGGGGCATCCTGCCCGTCAAACTCAAACAGGTGTTGCAGGCGATGGACCCGGTGACCGTTACCTGGTTCCGGTTGCTGGTGTCCGGCTCTCTGCTGTTTGTATGGCTGGCTTCGGTCAAGCGTCTGCCCAGCTTCAAACTGCTCGGCCGCAAGGGCAAGGTGCTGGTCGTGCTGGCGGTATTGGGGCTGGTCGGCAATTACATGTTGTATCTGGTCGGCCTGCGCATGCTCAGCCCCGGCACGACGCAATTGCTGATTCAGATCGGGCCGATCCTGTTGCTGATCAGCAGTATCTTTCTGTTCAAGGAACGTTTCAGTCTGGGGCAGGGCATTGGTCTGGCGATCCTGCTGATCGGCTTCGGGCTGTTCTTCAATCAGCGTCTTGTCGAGTTGCTCACCTCGCTGGGCGACTACACCCTGGGCGTGCTGATTGTGATCATGGCGTCAGTGGTCTGGACCTTCTATGGGCTGAGCCAGAAGCAGTTGCTGACGGTGTGGAACTCGCTGCAGGTCATGATGGTGATCTACCTGTTCTGTGCGCTGCTGATCACGCCATGGGCTCATCCCGCTCAGGCGTTGCAACTGAGCCCGCTGCAGGGCTGGCTGCTGCTGGCCTGCTGTCTGAATACGCTGGTGGCCTATGGTGCTTTTGCCGAAGCGCTGGCGCACTGGGAGGCCTCGCGGGTCAGTGCGACGTTGGCCCTGACGCCTTTGATCACACTGGCTTCGGTGGCGATTGCGGCTTGGCTGTGGCCGACCTATGTTCAGGCCGAAGAGATCAACGCGCTGGGTTACGGCGGCGCGCTGCTGGTGGTGCTGGGATCGGCGCTCACCGCGCTCGGGCCATCTTTGATCGCAGGGTTGAAAGCGAGGAGGGCTAGGCTGGCCCAGGCCTGATCAGGTTCAGCGCTTGCCCAGCGCAACTGCCTGACGAAGCCATTGCTGCCGCTGTTCTTCTGTCGAGGTGCGCACCGGGGCGAACTCGGTCAGGCGTCTGGTCTTGATGCCACAGAAACCGAGGATGGTGCGAATCATCTGCCGATGCGCCGGAGCGCCGTAGATCCAGCGGAAGTAGCGGGGCGGGGTGTCCATGGTCACCAGCAGTTCTGCCGTCCGGCCCTTGAGCAGTTCGTTGGAAGGGTGTCTGCGTCCATGCGCCTTGAAGGCGAAACCCGGCGTGAGCACCCTGTCGAAAAAACCGGTCAGCAGCGCAGGCAGGCCGCCCCACCAGATGGGATAGACGAACACCAGATGCTCGGCCCAGTGAATCTGTCGCTGGGCCTCGAGCAGGTCGTGTTCCAGTGTCTGGCTCTGTTCGTAGCCGCTGTGCAGCACCGGATCGAAATCCAGGTCTCCAAGTTTTAACACCCGGACGACATGCCCTTCGCTGCGAGCACCCTGTGTGTAGGCTTCGGCGAGGGCATGGCACAGGCTGATGGTCTTGGGCGTGCCATAGACCATCAGAATGCGTTTGCCGCTGCCTTCCAGCGGCGTGGCGCCACTTTTGGCGTCAGCCATTGCTGCCTGCCTCGAGCATTTTTTCAGGACGTACCCAGGCGTCGAACTCTTCATCCGTCAGGTAACCCAGCGCCAGTGCGGCCTCACGCAGGGTCAGCCCCTCGGTGTAGGCCTTTTTGGCGATCTGCGCGGCTTTGTCATAGCCGATGTGAGGGTTCAAGGCGGTGACCAGCATCAGGCCGCGTTCCAGGTGCTCGGCCATCTTCTCGGCATCCGGCTCCATGCCGACAATGCAGTGTTCGTTGAAGTTGCTGCAGCCATCGGCCAGCAAGCGAATCGATTGCAGGATGTTGTGAATGATGACCGGCTTGTAGACGTTCAGTTGCAAGTGACCCTGGCTGGCGGCAAAGCCCACCGTGACGTCGTTGCCCATCACCTGGCAAGCCAGCATCGACAGCGCTTCGCACTGAGTCGGGTTGACCTTGCCGGGCATGATCGAGCTGCCGGGTTCGTTGGCTGGCAATCTGACTTCAGCCAGACCTGCACGTGGCCCTGAACCCAGCAGGCGCAGGTCATTGGCGATTTTCATCAAGGTGCCGGCCAGGGTCTTCAGGGCGCCCGAAAGTGAAGTAAGCGCTTCGTGACCCGCCAGCGCTGCAAACTTATTGGGTGCGGTGACAAACGGCAGGCCCGACAACGCAGCCAGTTCAGCGGCCACGGCTTCGGCAAAGCCTTTCGGCGAATTGAGACCCGTGCCGACAGCAGTGCCGCCCTGCGCCAGTTCGTAGACCGCCGGCAGCGCTGCGCGAATGGCTTTTTCCGAGTAATCCAGCTGCGCCACGAAGCCGGACAGCTCCTGGCCGAAAGTGATCGGTGTCGCGTCCATCATGTGGGTGCGGCCGGTCTTGACCAGCTTCATGTGCCGCGCGGATTGCTCGGCAAGGCCAGCAGACAGCTCGGCAATGGCAGGCAGCAGTTTCTCTTTCACCGCCTGTGCCGCAGCGATGTGCATGGCTGTGGGGAAGCAGTCGTTGGAGCTTTGCGAGCGATTGACGTGGTCATTCGGGTGGACTGGCGACTTGCCGCCACGCCCCTGGCCTGCCAGTTCGTTCGCGCGTCCGGCGATCACTTCGTTGACGTTCATGTTGCTCTGCGTGCCACTGCCGGTCTGCCAGACCACCAGCGGAAACTGGGCGTCGTGCTGGCCGTCCAGCACCTCGTCGGCGGCCTGTTCGATCAGGCGGGCGATGTCTGCAGGCAGGTCGCCGTTGCGGTTGTTCACGCGTGCGGCGGCCTTCTTGATCAGCGTGAGCGCATGCAATACCGGCAGCGGCATATGCTGATCGCCGATGGCGAAATTGATCAGTGAGCGTTGGGTCTGGGCTCCCCAATAAGCGTCTTCAGGGACTTCGATCGGGCCGATGCTGTCGGTTTCTGTGCGGCTCACTGTGCTTACTCCTTTAAGTGCATTGCAGCGTTAGGTGTCCATATGCGAACAGGGTTCCCGAGCATTGCTTTTTAACCGCTCGGCGAACCGGGGGTTGAGCCAAAAGCCTGTATAAGCGCAGAATGGTCGGCCCTGAGGTATTGCCTCGCTTGCTAGATAAGGAAACTCGATGACCCGTCTTCGTGCCATTTGTACCGCGGTAGTTCTGGTCTGCGCCAGTGGCCAGGTCCTCGCCGATACCGCCAGTCACAACGCGAGCGCCGAAACGTTCCTGAAACTTGCCAATGCCGATCGCCTGGGCGCTCCGGTGTACGCACAAGTACAGCAGATGTTTGCCCAGCGCTTCGCCGAAACCAAGGCACCTGCCTCGAAAAAGGCGCTGCTGGAAACCTATCAGGCAAAAGCCAACACCGCGCTGGACCAGGCCATTGGCTGGAACAAGCTGAAGCCTGAAATGGTCAAGCTCTACACCGCCAACTTCACTGAAAGCGAGCTCAAGGACCTGGTTGCGTTCTACCAGTCTCCACTGGGCAAGAAAGTGATGACCAAAATGCCTGAGCTGGCTCAGCAATCGGCTCAGCTGACCCAGGGCAAGCTGGAAAGCGCCGTGCCGGTCGTCAACAAGCTGCTCGCCGACATGACCGCCGAACTGGAACCTGCCAAGGCAGCCGCTCCAGCGCCAGCCAAGAAGCCTTAAGCGAATCCCGTCATGACCATGCAAACACGTATCGAGTCGGCGCTGGCGCTGCTGCAGCCGCATCATCTGCAAGTGCTCGACGAGAGCCACATGCACAGTCGTGGTGAACAGACGCATTACAAGGCCGTTCTGGTCAGCGACCAGTTCGAAGGTCTGAACTCGGTCAAGCGCCACCAGAAGGTGTATGCCACTCTGGGTGCCCTGATGGGCGAGTTTCATGCCCTGGCCTTGCACACCTACACGCCTGAAGAATGGGCGAAGACTGGCGCAGCACCGGCATCGCCGACCTGCGCCGGCGGTCACTGAGCACTCAGAGACCCGTGCCGTCGGGTCGTTGATTCAAATCAACGACCCGATGTGCCTGTCTATCTACGGTTTTTGCTAGAATCCGCACCGCGCTGCAAGGCCGGTGCGTTTTTTTCGTTCAGATTTTTGTCCGGTAGGCCCTTTGCGAGGGTCGCCACCTGGAGTGATACATGACTCAACAGTCGATCAGTCAGCCGATCGTCGTGGCTGCGCTATACAAATTCGTCACCCTCAGCGATTACGTCGCGTTCCGTGAGCCGCTGTTGCAGGCCATGGTCGATAACGGCATCAAGGGCACGTTGTTGATCGCCGATGAAGGCATCAACGGCACCGTGTCCGGCACCCGCGAGGGCATTGATGGCCTGATGGCCTGGTTGCGCAGCGACCCGCGTCTGGTCGACATCGATCACAAGGAATCGTACTGCGAAGAGCAGCCGTTCTATCGCACCAAGGTCAAGCTCAAGAAAGAGATCGTGACCCTGGGCGTTGAAGGCGTCGATCCCAACAAGGCCGTGGGCACCTACGTCGAGCCAAGGGACTGGAACGACCTGATCGCCGACCCGGAGGTCCTGTTGATCGACACGCGCAACGATTATGAGGTGTCCATTGGCACCTTCGAAGGCGCGATCGACCCCAAGACCACCTCTTTCCGTGAGTTTCCTGACTACATCAAGGCGCACTTCGACCCGGCGGTGCACAAGAAAGTCGCAATGTTCTGCACCGGTGGGATTCGCTGCGAAAAGGCCTCCAGCTACATGCTGGGAGAGGGCTTCGAAGAGGTCTATCACCTCAAGGGCGGCATCCTGAAGTACCTGGAAGAGGTACCGCAGGACGAAAGCCAGTGGCGCGGCGACTGTTTTGTCTTCGACAACCGTGTCACCGTTCGCCACGACCTGACTGAAGGTGATTACGACCAGTGCCATGCCTGTCGTACCCCGATCAGTGCAGAAGACCGTGCGAGCGAGCACTACACGCCAGGTGTAAGCTGTCCGCATTGCTGGGACTCGCTGAGCGAGAAAACCCGTCGCAGTGCCATTGATCGGCAAAAGCAGATCGAGCTGGCCAAGGCGCGTAACCAGCCCCACCCGATCGGTCGTAATTACCGTCTTCCCGAGGCCTGAGCCATGTCCGCCCGCCTGATTTATGTCATGGACCCCATGTGTTCGTGGTGCTGGGGCTTTGCTCCGGTCGCCGATGCGCTGGTGCAGCAGGCTCGGGCGGCGGATGTACCGCTGCATCTGGTCATGGGCGGGCTGCGTTCCGAGGCTTCGCCACTGGAAGCCTCCAAACGACGCTACATTCTTGAGCACTGGCAGGCGGTCGAGGAGGCCACCGGTCAGCCATTCCTGCGTGAAGATGCGTTGCCGGAAGGCTTTGTCTACGACACCACGCCCGCCTGCCTCGCGGTCACGGCGGCGCGGTCTCTGGAACCGGAGCGCGCCTGGGAACTGGTCAAGCTGATTCAGCAGGCGTTTTATGGCCAGGGTCGTGATGTAACGCGCCCTTCAGTGCTGGCCGAGCTTGCCGAACAGGCCGGTTTTTCCCGCCAGCAGTTTGCCGACGCGTTCGACAGCCCCGAACAGCAGGCGGCCACGGCGGCCGACTTTACGTGGTCGCAGGATCTGGGCATCGCGGGTTTCCCGACTTTGCTGGCCGAGCGCAATGGCCAACTGGCCCTGCTGACCAATGGTTATCAACCTTTGAGCGAACTGTCGCCGTTGCTCGGCCGATGGCTGGAGCGTGCGGCCAGTGCTTGATGACTCCACGGGTAATTCGCTGAAACCCGAAGGCGTGCGCCACGATGCATTGAGTTGGGCCGAGATTCGACGGCTTGCCTTGCGCCACAAGAAAGCCCTGTGGATCGCCAACGGCGTGGCGATACTGGCGACGTTGTGCAGCGTGCCGATCCCGTTACTTCTGCCTTTGCTGGTGGATGAAGTATTGCTGGGGCGTGGCGATGCGGCGCTCAAGGTCATGGACCATCTGTTGCCCGACAGCCTGCAGAAGGCTGTCGGTTACATCGGTCTGATGCTGTTGCTGACGCTGGTCCTGCGCGCCGGGGCCTTGCTGTTCAACGTCCTGCAGGCAAGGCTGTTCGCCCGACTGGCCAAGGACATCGTCTACCGCATCCGGCTACGGCTCATCGAACGGCTCAAACGCATTTCCCTGCGCGAATACGAAAGCCTGGGCAGCGGCATGGTCACCACGCATCTGGTCACCGATCTCGACACGCTGGACAAGTTCGTTGGCGAGACCCTGAGTCGCCTTCTGGTGGCGACCCTGACGCTGGCGGGCACGGCGGGCATCCTGATGTGGATGCACTGGAAGCTGGCGCTGCTGATCATGCTGTTCAACCCGCTGGTGATCTTTGTCACGGTAAAGCTGGGCAAGCGGGTCAAGCATCTGAAGAAGCTGGAAAACGACAGCACCTCGCGTTTCACCCAGGCCCTGACCGAAACCCTGGACGCCATTCAGGAAGTGCGGGCGGGCAATCGTCAGGGCTTTTTCCTCGGTCGGCTGGGCCTGAAAGCTCAGGAAGTACGCGATTACGCCATCAACTCCCAATGGAAAAGCGATGCTTCCGGGCGTGCCAGCGGTCTGCTGTTTCAGTTTGGTATCGATATCTTCCGCGCAGCCGCCATGCTCACGGTGCTGTTCTCGGACCTGTCCATTGGCCAGATGCTCGCGGTATTCAGTTACCTGTGGTTCATGATGACGCCTGTCGAGCAGTTGCTGAACCTGCAATATGCCTATTACGCGGCGGGCGGGGCGCTGACACGTATCAACGAACTGCTTGCCCGCGGTGACGAGCCGCAATACGTGGGCAGCGTCGATCCGTTCGAAGGTAAGGAGACCGTCGGTATCGAGGTGCGTGGCGTCAGCTTCGGTTATGGCGAGGATCTGGTGCTGGACCAGCTGAACCTGACCATTGCGCCGGGCGAGAAAGTAGCAATCGTGGGTGCCAGTGGCGGTGGCAAAAGCACACTGGTGCAGCTGTTGCTCGGCCTCTACACCGCGCAGACCGGCTCGATCCGCTTCGGCGGCGCCACTCAGCAGGAGATCGGCCTGGAGCGGGTACGCGAGAACGTGGCGGTGGTTCTGCAGCACCCGGCGCTGTTCAACGATACCGTCCGGGCCAACCTGACCATGGGTCGCGACTGCACCGACGAGGCCTGCTGGCGGGCGCTGGAAGTCGCGCAGCTGGAACCTGCCATCCGTGAACTCCCGGATGGCCTGGACAGCATTGTGGGGCGGTCCGGGGTGCGGCTTTCCGGCGGCCAGCGGCAGCGTATGGCCATTGCCCGCATGGTGTTGTCCGACCCCAAGGTGGTCATCCTCGATGAAGCCACCTCGGCGCTGGATGCCGCGACCGAATACAACCTGCATCTTGCCCTTGCGCGTTTTCTGCGCAGCCGCACCACGCTGATCATCGCCCATCGTCTTTCTGCCGTGAAGCAGGCCGACCGTGTTCTGGTCTTCGACGGCGGACGCATCGCCGAAGACGGAGACCATCAGCAATTGATCGCCGATGGTGGCCTTTACGCCAAGCTGTACGGCCACCTGCAACAAATCTGAGTCATTACGTCCCGTATTTACGCGAACGTTGTGTCAAATTCGATAAAATCACCTGCCATCATATGCGGTTTTAGCCTAGGCTCTGCTCAGAACGATCTTCAGGCATGTGGTGACGCGAACCCATGAAGCAGACATGGACCTTTCCCAAGCCTCGCCTGACAGCCATTGTCTGGCCCTTCATTGCGGTAGCTTTGTTTCAAGCGCTGTTGGGGTGTGTCAGCCTTTATACGATGTCTGCGGTGCGCAGCTATGTGGTAGGCGAGAGCCTCTGGTCCAAGGGCCAGAAGGACGCCATTCATTACCTCGGTCTTTACGCCAACTGGCACGAGGAAAGTGACTATGTGAAATACCAGGAAGCCTTTGCGGTTCCGCAAGGCGGACATGCCCTGCGCGAAGCGTTGAACAGACCGGTTCCGTCACTCTCCGATGCCAGGGCCGGGATTCTCCAGGGCGGCAATCACCCGGACGATGCGGCCGGCATCATCTGGATGTACCTGAATTTCCGCGATTTCAGCTTCATGAAAACCGCCATCGAGCACTGGACGGTGGGCGACAGCTATCTGATGCAGCTCAATACGCTGGCCGGCGAGATTCACGACCGGGTCCGCGCAGGGAACGTCACGCCTGCCGAGGTCGAGCAATGGCGCACCCGTATCAAGGCCATCAACGAAGGCGTGGCACCGGCTGCCAAGGCCTTTAGTGATGCGCTGGGCGAAGGATCACGCTTCATCCTCAAGCTGCTGGTGGTGATCAATCTGGTCACGGCGTTCGTTTTGATCCTGCTGGCGTTCTGGCGCGTGCGCAAACTCATCGCCCAGCGGCGCCTGTTTGCGGATGCCTGGCAACTCGAGCGCGAGCGGGCACAGATCACCCTGGAGTCGATTGGCGACGGAGTGATCACCACCGACGTCAAGGGCTCTATTGTCTATATGAACCCGGCGGCCGAAGGCCTGACGCACTGGAAAAACGCGCAGGCCAACGGTTTGCCGCTGGCGGCGTTGTTCAATCTGCTGGATGAAAACGATCAGCGTGACAGCTCGACACTGATCGACCACATCCTTGGCGGCAAGCTCAAGGGCGGCAGCGCCAACAGCAAGCTCATTCAACGGCTCGATGGCAGCACGGTGTCGGTGGCGCTGGTCGGCTCGCCGATCTATACCGAAGGCGTGGTCAGTGGCGCCGTGCTGGTCTTGCACGACATGACGCAGGAGCGCCAGTACATTGCCAACCTGTCGTGGCAGGCCGCCCATGACGCGCTGACCGGACTGGTCAACCGCAGTGAGTTCGAATACCGCCTGCAGCAGGTCCTCAACGTCGCCCATTCGGAGCCCGGCAGCCATTGCCTGATGTTCCTGGACCTCGATCAGTTCAAGCTGGTCAACGACACCAGCGGGCATGCTGCAGGTGACGAGTTGCTGCGTCATATCTGCAAGGCGCTGCCGCAGGGCCTGCGCGACGGCGACACGCTGGCGCGGCTGGGCGGAGACGAGTTCGGCGTACTGCTGGCTGACTGCTCCGCGAACAGGGCTCACGAGATTGCTGAAAACTTACGCCAGATCGTGCAGAACCTGCATTTCATGTGGAAGGGCCGCCCGTTCGTGACCACCGTCAGCATCGGCCTGGTGCACCTGGGTGACGCCCCCACGACGCTGGAAGCTTCACTCTGTGCCGCCGACATGGCGTGCTACATGGCCAAGGAGAAGGGGCGCAACCGCGTTCAGGTGTACCGCTCCGATGACACTGCGCTGTCGATAAGGTCCGATGAGATGGCCTGGATCCAGAGATTGCACATTGCGATGGACGAGGATCGCTTCTGTCTGTTTGCGCAGGAGATCGCATCGATCAGACAACCTGGCGATGGCGTCAGGCATATCGAGATTCTGTTGCGCTTGCGTGATGAATCGGGGCGGATGGTTGCGCCCGACAGCTTCATACCCGCTGCCGAGCGCTACGGATTGATGACTACACTTGACCGGTGGGTGGTCCATAACGTTTTTCAGGTCATAGCCAGGTGCCAGATCGAGCAACGGCATCAGGCGCCGCAGGCCATGTGTGCGATCAATCTGTCCGGATCGAGTATTGGTGACGATGCATTTCTCGACTATTTGAAATCGCAATTCAAAATGTTTGGTGTTGCACCCGAAATGATCTGTTTTGAAATCACCGAAACCAGCGCCATTGCCGATCTTGAAAGCGCCATTCGCTTCATCAATGAGCTGAAGTCTCTCGGTTGCCTGTTTTCACTGGATGATTTCTGTTCGGGCATGTCGTCTTTTGCCTACCTCAAACACCTGCCGGTCGACTTTCTGAAAATCGACGGAAGTTTCGTCAAGGACATGCTCGATAACCCGATCAATCGAGCCATGGTCGAGGTCATCAATAATATCGGTCATGTCATGGGCAAGCGCACGATTGCAGAGTTTGTGGAAACACCGCAGATCGAAGCCGCACTTGAGGAAATAGGCGTGGATTTTGCTCAGGGATATCTGATCGGGCGTCCTGAGCTGTTGACCTGTGAAAGTCTTTATACCCATCCCGTACGACCCGACCCTGTAATGTTCCATTCGCCGGGAACGTTCAGTTGAACCGTATAAGCCACTACAAGGAGCTACACAGTGATCGACACTTTCAATAGAACCGGTCCGCTCATGGAAGCCAGCAGTTATCCGGCATGGGCGCAGAAGTTGATCAACGATTGCAGTGCTGCCAAGGCTCGCGTGGTTGAGCACGAGCTTTATCAGAAGATGCGGGACGCGACGCTCAGCCCGCGAATCATGCGTCACTACCTGATTGGCGGCTGGCCCGTTGTCGAGCAGTTTGCCGTCTACATGGCCAAGAACCTGACCAAGACCCGCTTTGGCCGTCATCCTGGTGAGGACATGGCGCGTCGCTGGCTGATGCGCAACATCCGTGTGGAACTCAATCACGCCGATTACTGGGTGAACTGGTGTGCCGCGCACGACGTATCGCTGGATGATCTGCATGACCAGCAGGTCTCGCCCGAGTTGCATGCGCTGAGTCACTGGTGCTGGCAGACCAGCTCTTCGGATTCACTGGCAGTCGCGATGGCCGCGACCAATTACGCTATCGAAGGGGCAACGGGGGAGTGGTCGGCTGTGGTCTGTTCCACTGGCGCTTATGCCGAGGCATTTCCTGACGAAACCCGCAAGAAAGCCATGAAGTGGCTAAAGATGCATGCTCAGTATGACGACGCGCACCCTTGGGAAGCACTGGAAATCATCTGCACGTTGGTGGGCAACAATCCCGGTGTGCAGTTGCAGAACGAGTTGCGTCAGGCGGTCACCAAGAGCTACGACTATATGTATCTCTTTCTGGAACGCTGCATGCAGCTCGAAAAGGTCAAACCGGCACGCGAGCGCGCCATGGCGGAGCAGGCCTGACTCACCGACAATCGCAGGCGAGGCGCCAGATGCTTCAGCAGGCCATGGCCAGCCGGTTACGGCCCTCGCGTTTTGCGGCATAGAGCGCGTCGTCCGCTCTGCGTAACAGGCTGTCAGCGGTTTCCGCTGACAGCAGGGTCGAACAGCCCAGGCTCACCGTCATCGTCAGTGCCGGTGCGAACTCATTGAAGCGTAATTCCCGTACGGCCTGCCTCAGGCGCTCGCCTACCAGGCCTGCGCTGACGCCGTCGGTGTTAGCCAGGATCACCACGAATTCTTCTCCGCCGTAGCGAAAAATCCGGTCTATGTTGCGCAATTGCCCCTTGAGGGTCAGCGCTATGCTTTTGAGCACTTGATCTCCGGTGTAATGACCATAGCTATCGTTCACTTTCTTGAAGTGATCGATGTCCAGCATCAACACCGACAACGGCTGCTTATGGCGCCGTGAGATGTCCACTTCCCGGGCCAGGCTCTGGTCCATTGCCACGCGGTTGCCGGTATTGGTCAGGGCATCACGCAGTGCACTCTGCGTGGCAATGCGATAAAGCAGTGCGTTGAGCAGCGGGTACAGAAGGCACGCCAGCAGGGTTTCCAGATCATGCAACCGGGCATCATCGATCACTTGAGCGGTCTGCAGCTCCAGCTGGCCGATGTCTTCGCCGTCATGACGCAGATGGAAATCGGTAACGTGAAGCGCGTTTTCACCCAGGCGCAGTTGCAGATCACTCTTTGAATGGCGATATATCAGGCCTTCCAATGGAATGAGTCGTTGAACACCCTGAAAGAACAGCGTGAGTATTCTTTCGGCTTCCAGGCTGGTCTGTAATTGCAGCCCCAACTGTTTGACCAGTTCATCCAGCGTTACAGGCGGCAGTTCGGCATTGGGACGATTGCGAAAACCGAGGCATTGAAGCCTGGCGGTATCGAAATCGATTGCATGGGTCCGGGTAGGAGAACTCATCGGTTCGCTCCTCAGCACGTTGCTGGCTTGGCAGGGTTAGAGCGAAAGTCGTGCCATTCGGTTCATTGACAGCAAGAGATTAAATTAATCAATGACTTAAGTGATTGCGTTATAGGTGCAAGTCGATGAGTGCGGCGATTTATTGACGGTACTTTGTTTTGCTGCAAGTGATTGATCCTGGGAAGTAACTTTTTGGACATGTCATTTTTCAGGCGCTACATCGGGGGACTGAGCCGGCACCGAGGCCGGCAAGTCGCATCCCAAACTATTTTTATTAGGTTGAACAATGACGTTCCAGATGTTACCGGGCGTTTAAAGCCTGACCATTGATGCCCTTGCTGTCTGGCCCCATCAGGTACAGATACACCGGCATGATGTCTTCCGGTGCCGGGTTGTTCAGCGGGTTTTCGGCCGGGTAGGCCTGGGCGCGCATGCCGGTACGGGTTGCGCCAGGGTTGATGCTGTTGGCGCGTACCGCCGTGACCCCTTCAAGCTCGTCTGCCAGGGTCTGCATCAGGCCCTCGGTGGCGAATTTGGAGACGCCATAGGCGCCCCAGTGCGCGCGCCCCTTGCGGCCGACGCTGCTGGAGGTGAATGCCACCGACGCATCCTCCGAGCGTTTGAGCAGCGGCAGCAGAGCCTGAGTCAGCATGAACGTCGAGTTGACGTTGACATGCATGACCCGGGCAAACTCCTCGCTGGATAGCTGCTCGAGCGGGGCGCGTGGCCCGATGATCGACGCGTTGTGCAGCAGGCCATCCAGGCGGCCGAACTCGGTTTCGATCATTGTGGCCAGTTCGTCGTACTGCTGGGGCAGGGCGGTTTCCAGGTCAAATGGAATCACCACCGGCTGAGGCTGTTCAGCGGCTTCGATTTCGTCATAGATCGCGGTGAGGCTGGCTTCGGTCCTGCCCAGCAGCAGGACGGTTGCGCCGTGGGCGGCATAGGTTTTTGCAGCGGCGGCGCCGATACCCCGACCCGCGCCGGTCACCAGAATCACCCGGTCCTTGAGCAGGTCCGGGCGAGCGGAATAATCAAACATGAAAGACCTCGAACGATTGTCTGTGGCTCAGCAACTGCACAGGGCGTTGTCCAGCACCTTGCGCAGTTCCAGTGGGTGATCGACCACAACGTCAGCACCCCAGTGATCAGGATTGTCGTTGGGGTGGATATAACCGTAGCGCACCGCTGCCGTGCGTGTGCCTGCATCGCGCCCGGATTCGATGTCGCGCAGGTCGTCGCCGACGAACAGGACGCTGGCCGGGTCCAGGTCGAGCATCTTGCACGCCAGGATCAGTGGTTCCGGGTGAGGCTTGCTGTGGGTCACATGATCCGGGCAGATCAGCAGTGCGGAGCGTTCGGCAAGGCCAAGCTGTTGCATGATCGGCTCGGCGAAGCGCACGGGCTTGTTGGTGACAACGCCCCAGATCAGTCCGGCCTTCTCGATGTCGGTCAACAGTTCAGCCATCCCATCGAACAGCTTGCTGTGCACGGCGCAGTCGCGCTGGTAGCGCTCGAGAAACTCCAGACGCAGGGCCTCGAATTCCGGTTCGTTCGGCGACATCGCAAAGGTCGCCGCGACCATGGCTTTGGCACCGCCTGATATTTCGTCGCGAATCAGCTTGTCCGATACCGCCGGGAAGCCACGATCAGCCAGCATCGCCTGGGCAATGGCGATGAAGTCCGGTGCGGTATCGAGGAGGGTGCCGTCCATGTCGAATAAAACCGCTCTCAGGCGCATGCTTCAAGCCTCCCGCAGGGTCTGGATCATGTAGTTGACGTCGACATCCGAGGCCAGCTTGTAATGCTTGGTCAGCGGGTTGTAGGTCAGGCCGGTGATGTCCTTGACCTGCAGACCAGCCTCACGGCTCCAGGCGCCCAGCTCGGACGGGCGGATGAATTTCTTGAAGTCGTGGGTGCCGCGCGGCAGCAGGCCCAGAATGTACTCGGCACCGACCACAGCGAACAGGTAGGCCTTCGGGTTGCGGTTGATGGTCGAGAAGAACACCTGACCGCCCGGTTTGACCATGCGATAGCAGGCGCGGATCACCGACGAAGGGTCCGGCACGTGTTCCAGCATTTCCAGGCAGGTCACCACGTCGAACTGCTCGGGCATTTCCTCGGCCATGTCTTCGGCGGTGATCTGCCGATATTCGACGCTGACGCCCGATTCCAGTTGGTGCAACTGGGCAACGGCCAATGGTGCCTCGCCCATGTCGATGCCGGTCACGGTTGCGCCGCGCAAGGCCATGGCCTCACTGAGAATGCCGCCGCCGCAGCCGACGTCGAGGACCTTCTTGCCAGCCAGATTGACGCGCTCGTCGATCCAGTTCACCCGCAGGGGATTGATGTCGTGCAATGGCTTGAATTCGCTTTCGCGGTCCCACCAGCGAT
Source organism: Pseudomonas sp. AC016 (assembly GCF_979253365.1). Lineage (NCBI taxonomy): Bacteria > Pseudomonadati > Pseudomonadota > Gammaproteobacteria > Pseudomonadales > Pseudomonadaceae > Pseudomonas > Pseudomonas sp. AC016. The sequence goes on along the minus strand of NZ_CEEDCC010000001.1, from coordinate 1,542,430 downwards.
GGGCGAGTGCCTCGAATTTGGCGATTTCTGCGCGGTCGACGTTGCTCATCGGATATACCTCTTGAACTCAAAATTCGGTTTCATCTGTCTGGCTATACATAACCAGACAGTCTTCTGTTCGGTTTGATCGGTCAGCGCGTCTCTTCGCCTTGCCCGGATGTCTGCCCTGAAATGCGGCGACCCCAGGCCATGGCGGTATCGCGCAACGCCTGTTCGTCCATTCGGGTCAGACGGCGGTCGTCGAGCAGCTGCTTGCCCGCCACCCATACATGGCTCACGCAGTCGCGGCCGGTGGCATATATAAGCTGGGAGACCGGATCGTAGATCGGTTGCTGGGCCAGGCCGGACAGGTCGAAGGCGACCATGTCGGCAGCCTTGCCCAATTCCAGCGAGCCGGTGTCGGCCTGGATGCCGAGCGCCCGTGCGCCATTGAGCGTGGCCATGCGCAGCGCACGGTGTGCGTCGAGCGCCGTCGCCGAGCCTGCAACGGCCTTGGCGAGCAGGGCGGCGGTGCGGGTTTCTCCGAGCAGGTCCAGGTCGTTGTTGCTGGCGGCGCCGTCAGTGCCCACGGCCACGTTGACACCCGCCTGCCACAGACGCTCGACCGGGCAGAAGCCGCTGGCCAGTTTCAGGTTGGACTCGGGGCAGTGAATGATATGGGTATTGCTCTCGACCAACAGGGCCAGATCGTCATCGCTGATCTGGGTCATGTGCACGGCCTGGAAGCGCGGGCCGAGCAGGCCCAGACGGTTGAGGCGTGCCAGCGGCCGCTCCTGATGCTGGTTAACGGCCTGCTCGACTTCGAACGCCGTCTCGTGGACATGCATCTGGATGGTGGCGTCGAGTTCGTCGGCAATGACCCGGACCTTTTCCAGATTTTCATCACCCACGGTGTAGGGGGCATGCGGGCCAAAGGCGATGCGGATGCGCGGGTGATGAGCCAGATCGTTGAACAGCTCGATCCCGGCGTGCAAAGCTTCGTCGGTGTTGCGGGCACCGGGAATCGGAAAGTCCAGCACTGGTACCGTTATCTGGGCGCGCATTCCGCTGACATGCACACGGTCGGCGGCCACCTTGGGGTAGAAATACATGTCCGAGAAGCAGGTGATGCCGCCCTTGAGCTGTTCGGCAATGGCCAGGTCCGTGCCGTCACGCACGAAATCCTCATCGACCCATTTGCCCTCGGCAGGCCAGATATGGTCCTGCAGCCAAGTCATCAGCGGCAGATCGTCCGCCAGCCCGCGAAACAATGTCATCGCGGCATGACCGTGGGCGTTGATCAGGCCAGGGCTGAGGAGCATGCCTGGCAGTTCCCGGATCTGCGCAGCGTTCTGCTTCAGTGCCTCGGCTTTCGGGCCTATGTAGACGATCAGGCCATCACGAATGCCGATGCCGTGTTCCTTGAGGACCACGCCTGCGGGCTCGACCGGTACCAGCCAGGTGGGCAGGAGCAGAAGGTCGAGCGGTGCTGTGGCGTTCGGCATGACAGGGCTTCCAGAGCTTATTACGGTGATGGCGAAGTATACCCGAGCGTCTTGGCGGGCGGCTCGCTATAATCAGCCGCTTTTGATTCTGGCTTTGGATTTCAAGATGGAGTGGGCGATGCGCGATCGACTGTTGGCTGCGGAGAAAGTAAAGGCCATCGATTGGCGGGACGACGCTCTGTACCTGCTGGATCAGCGGGTACTGCCGTTCGAGGAAACCTGGCACGCCTACACCAGTGCTGCGGGCGTGGCGGAGGCCATTCGCTCGATGGTCGTGCGCGGTGCGCCTGCCATCGGCATCAGTGCTGCCTACGGCGTGGTGCTCGGTGCGCGGGCCAGGATCGCGGCCGGTGGCGACTGGCGATCAGCGCTGGAGGATGATTTCGCGCTGCTTGCAGACTCACGTCCTACGGCGGTCAACCTGTTCTGGGCACTGAATCGCATGCGTGATCGCTTGCAGCGTCTGAAGGCGACGGATGATCCGTTGGTGTTTCTGGAAGCTGAAGCCGTGGCCATTCACCTGAGCGACCGCGAAGCCAACCTGACCATGGCCCAGCTCGGCGCCGACCTGATTCGCAAGCATCAGGGCAATCTGCAGACCGTGCTGACCCACTGCAACACCGGGGCGCTGGCAACCGGCGGTTTCGGTACGGCACTGGGCGTGATCCGTGCGGCGCATCTGGAAGGCATGATCGAGCGCGTCTACGCCGATGAAACCCGTCCCTGGCTGCAGGGCTCCCGGTTGACCGCCTGGGAACTGGCCAACGAAGGCATTCCGGTGACCCTGAACGCCGACTCCGCCGCCGCGCACCTGATGCGCACCAAAGGCATCACCTGGGTCATCGTTGGCGCCGACCGCATCACGGCCAATGGCGACGTGGCGAACAAGATCGGCACCTATCAACTGGCGGTCGCTGCCATGCACCATGGCGTGCGCTTCATGGTGGTTGCGCCGAGTTCGACCATCGACATGGATATGGCCAGCGGCGAAGACATTGTCATCGAAGAGCGCGACGGGCGCGAGTTGCTTGAAGTGGGCGGTCAGCGGGTGGGTGCCGACGTCGATGCCTTCAACCCGGTCTTCGATGTGACGCCTGCGGACCTGATCGATGCGATCGTGACCGAAAAGGGCATTGTCGAGCGTCCCGATACCGCCAGAATGGCCCAGTTGATGAGCCGCAAACATCTTCATTGAAGTTTCATCTCTCCATGATCGCCTCGGAGCAGGGCGGCTGAACGGGCCTGTAAGCGTCTCTCAGCCGTCCTGCGTGGATGTGGCTCGTTTTCAGCGCTTGCAAAGGATGTGAGCGCCTCGGCGATTGTGGTAACATCCGGCGGTTTCCGGGGACGCTATTCGTAGCCTCCCGCACTGTGCAGAACCAAGTCTTAACTCATTGATTTGTCGTAAGTCGTTGCCCGGCACATGCTGGCAGCGGCGAGCTTCGTTTACCCCGAATGGGTTTGCGAGGTTTCACCAGAAAAAGGAATCAGGCTTCTCATGGGCGAACTGGCCAAAGAAATCCTCCCGGTCAATATCGAAGACGAGCTGAAGCAGTCCTACCTCGACTACGCAATGAGCGTTATCGTCGGTCGAGCTCTGCCGGATGCGCGCGATGGCTTGAAGCCCGTGCACCGGCGCGTGCTGTTCGCAATGAGCGAACTGGGCAACGACTGGAACAAGCCGTACAAGAAATCCGCCCGTGTGGTTGGTGACGTGATCGGTAAGTACCACCCGCACGGCGACACGGCTGTCTACGACACCATCGTCCGTATGGCTCAGCCGTTCTCGCTGCGTTACCTCCTGGTCGACGGTCAGGGCAACTTCGGTTCGGTCGACGGCGACAACGCTGCAGCGATGCGATACACCGAAGTGCGCATGACCAAGCTGGCTCACGAGCTGCTGGCCGACCTGCACAAGGAAACCGTGGACTGGGTGCCGAACTACGACGGCACCGAAATGATCCCTGCGGTCATGCCGACCCGTATTCCCAACCTGCTGGTCAACGGCTCCAGTGGTATCGCCGTGGGCATGGCGACCAACATTCCGCCGCACAACCTCGGTGAAGTCATCGACGGTTGCCTGGCGCTGATCGACAACCCCGAGTTGACGGTCGACGAATTGATGCAGTACATCCCGGGCCCCGACTTTCCGACGGCCGCGATCATCAACGGTCGCGCCGGCATCATCGAAGCCTATCGCACCGGTCGCGGCCGCATCTATATGCGCGCCCGCTCGATCGTCGAAGACATCGACAAGGTCGGTGGACGTCAGCAGATCGTCATCACCGAGCTGCCGTACCAGTTGAACAAGGCGCGTCTGATCGAGAAGATCGCCGAGCTGGTCAAAGAGAAGAAGCTTGAAGGCATCACTGAGCTGCGCGACGAGTCCGACAAGGACGGCATGCGTGTGGTCATCGAGCTGCGTCGTGGCGAAGTGCCTGAGGTTATCCTCAACAACCTCTACGCCCAGACCCAGCTGCAAAGCGTGTTCGGCATCAACATCGTTGCGCTGATCGACGGCCGTCCGCGGATCCTGAACCTCAAGGACCTGCTGGAAGCCTTCGTTCGCCACCGTCGTGAAGTCGTCACCCGCCGTACCGTATTCGAACTGCGCAAGGCCCGTGAGCGTGGCCACATCCTTGAAGGTCAGGCGGTTGCGCTGTCCAACATCGATCCGGTCATCGCCCTGATCAAGGCCTCGCCGACCCCCGCCGAAGCCAAGGAAGCGTTGATCAGCACGCCTTGGGAATCGAGCGCCGTGGTCGAGATGGTCGAGCGTGCCGGTGCCGATTCGTGCCGCCCGGAAAACCTCGATCCTCAATATGGTCTGCGCGAAGGCAAGTATTTTCTGTCGCCGGAGCAGGCACAGGCCATTCTGGAACTGCGTCTGCACCGTCTGACCGGACTGGAACACGAAAAGCTGCTGGGTGAGTATCAGGAAATCCTGACCCAGATCGGCGAGCTGATCCGCATCCTCAACAGCGCCACACGCCTGATGGAAGTGATCCGCGAAGAGCTGGAACTGATTCGCTCCGAATACGGCGATGCCCGTCGCACCGAGATTCTCGATGCGCGTCTGGACCTGACTCTGGGTGATCTGATCACCGAAGAAGAGCGTGTCGTGACTATTTCCCATGGTGGCTATGCCAAGACCCAGCCTCTGGCGGTCTATCAGGCGCAGCGTCGTGGCGGGAAGGGCAAGTCGGCGACCGGCATCAAGGATGAGGATTACATCGCTCACCTGCTGGTTGCCAACAGCCACACCACGCTGCTGATGTTCTCCAGCAAGGGCAAGGTGTACTGGCTCAAGACCTACGAGATTCCGGAAGCGTCCCGCGCTGCCCGTGGTCGTCCGCTGGTCAACCTGCTGCCGCTGAGCGACGGCGAATACATCACCACCATGCTGCCGGTCGATCTGGAAGCCATGCGCAAGCGGGCTGACGAAGAAGGCGAAGCCCTCGAAGGTGAGCTGGTCGATGATGCGGAAAACAGCAACGAGACCGAAGAAGAGCGCAGGGCGCGCGTCAAGGCTGCTGACAAGAAGAAGGCACCGTTCATCTTCATGTCTACCGCCAACGGTACGGTCAAGAAAACTCCGCTGGTGGCCTTCAGCCGTCAGCGCAGCTCCGGCCTGATCGCACTCGAGCTGGACGAAGGCGACATCCTGATCTCCGCCGCCATCACCGACGGCGAGCAGGAAATCATGCTGTTCTCCGATGGCGGCAAGGTCACGCGCTTCAAGGAATCCGACGTTCGTGCCATGGGCCGTACGGCTCGCGGTGTGCGCGGCATGCGTCTGCCGGAAGGTCAGAAACTGATCTCCATGCTGATCCCGGAAGAGGGCAGCCAGATCCTGACGGCCTCCGAGCGCGGTTACGGCAAGCGCACGGCGATCTCCGAGTTCCCTGAGTACAAGCGTGGCGGTCAGGGCGTTATCGCCATGGTCAGCAACGAGCGTAACGGCCGTCTGGTCGGTGCGGTTCAGGTGCTCGACGGTGAGGAAATCATGCTGATTTCCGACCAGGGAACACTGGTCCGTACCCGCGTCGGCGAAGTGTCGAGCCTGGGCCGTAACACTCAGGGCGTCACTCTGATCAAGCTGGCCAGCGACGAGAAACTGGTCGGTCTGGAGCGTGTTCAGGAGCCATCGGAAGTCGAAGGCGAAGAGCTGCTCGAGGGTGAAGAGGGCGTTGATGCGCTGATCGCTGACGTTTCTGAGTCGGACGATGCCGGTGAAGACCTGCAGGTGGACGCCGCATCGGATGACGATGACTCGCAAGGCTGAGCAGTGAAGTAAGTAATACCGCTGAGGGCTGGCTCGTCTGTAAATGCATTTGCATTTCAGGCAAGTCCAGCCCTTGCGCCATTCGGCCTGCTCTACGGGCGAATCGGAATGCCTGCCGAAGCGGGTGGAGACCGAAGCTGCGGTTTCGTCTCTGCCCGGCCTGTGCAGGGAAAGTGCGTACAGACCCAAACGTATTTGACGAGAGTGGATATGAGCAAGCGAGCCTTTAACTTCTGCGCAGGTCCTGCTGCGCTTCCTGAAGCTGTTCTGCTACGTGCCCAGGCCGAGCTCCTGGACTGGCACGGCAAAGGCCTGTCGGTCATGGAAATGAGCCATCGCAGCGATGAGTTCGTCTCAATCGCCACCAAGGCCGAGCAGGATCTGCGTGACCTGCTGTCCATTCCCTCCAATTACAAGGTGCTGTTCCTGCAGGGCGGCGCCAGCCAGCAATTTGCGCAGATTGCGCTGAACCTGTTGCCCGAGAACGGCAAGGCCGACTACATCGATACCGGCATCTGGTCGCAGAAGGCGATTGAAGAGGCCTCGCGTTACGGCACGGTCAATGTCGCCGCCAGCGCCAAGCCTTACGACTATTTTGCCATTCCCGGCCAGAACGAGTGGAAGCTGTCCAAAGACGCTGCCTATGTTCACTACGCACCGAACGAGACCATCGGCGGTCTGGAATTCAACTGGATTCCGGAAACCGGTGACGTGCCGCTGGTCGCCGACATGTCTTCGGACATTCTGTCTCGCCCTGTGGATATCTCCCGGTTCGGCATGATCTACGCCGGTGCGCAGAAGAACATCGGTCCGAGCGGCATCGTGGTAGTGATCATCCGCGAAGACCTGCTGGGGCGCGCGCGCTCGCTGTGCCCGACCATGCTCAACTACAAGGTCGCGGCCGATAACGGCTCGATGTACAACACCCCTCCGACACTGGCCTGGTACCTCTCGGGTCTGGTCTTCGAGTGGCTCAAGGAGCAGGGTGGCGTCGAGGCCATCGGCAAGCTCAACGACATCAAACAGCGCACGCTGTACGACTTCATTGATGCCAGCGAACTGTACAGCAACCCGATCAACAAGCCGGATCGCTCGTGGATGAACGTGCCGTTCCGTCTGGCTGATGATCGTCTGGACAAGCCGTTCCTGGCCGGTGCCGACGCTGCGGGCCTGCTTAACCTCAAGGGCCACCGTTCGGTCGGTGGCATGCGCGCGTCCATCTATAACGCAGTGGACATCAATGCGATCAACGCACTGGTCACCTACATGAAAGACTTCGAGAAGGAGCACGGCTGATGTCCGAACAGGAACTCAAGGCGCTGCGCGTCCGTATCGACAGCCTCGACGAAAAGGTTCTCGAGCTGATCAGCGAGCGTGCCCGCTGTGCGCAGGAAGTTGCGCGGGTCAAGATGTCTTCCCTGGCCGAAGGCGAAGCGCCTGTGTTTTATCGTCCTGAGCGTGAAGCGGCAGTGCTCAAGCGTGTCATGGAGCGCAACCGTGGCCCGTTGAGCAACGAAGAGATGGCGCGTCTGTTCCGCGAAATCATGTCTTCATGCCTGGCGCTCGAGCAGCCGTTGAAGGTTGCCTACCTCGGCCCGGAAGGCACGTTCACCCAGGCTGCGGCCATGAAGCACTTCGGTCATGCCGTCATCAGTCTGCCGATGGCGGCCATTGATGAAGTGTTCCGTGAAGTGGTTGCCGGTGCGGTGAACTTTGGCGTGGTCCCGGTGGAAAACTCCACCGAAGGCGCGGTCAATCACACCCTCGACAGCTTCCTTGAACACGACATGGTCATCTGTGGCGAAGTCGAGTTGCGCATTCACCACCACCTGCTGGTTGGTGAAAGCACCAAGACCGAAAGCATCTCGCGCATCTACTCCCACGCCCAGTCGCTGGCTCAGTGCCGCAAGTGGCTGGATGCCCATTACCCGAACGTGGAGCGCGTCGCTGTGGCCAGCAACGCCGAAGCCGCCAAGCGGGTGAAAGGCGAGTGGAATTCCGCGGCCATTGCCGGTGACATGGCGGCAGGCCTTTATGGTCTGACTCGTCTGGCCGAGAAGATCGAAGACCGTCCGGACAACTCCACGCGTTTTCTGATCATCGGCAATCAGGAAGTGCCTCCGACCGGCGACGACAAGACCTCGATCATCGTGTCGATGAGCAACAAGCCGGGTGCGTTGCATGAACTGCTGGTGCCGTTCCATGAGAACGGCCTGGACCTCACGCGCATCGAGACCCGTCCCTCACGCAGTGGCAAGTGGACCTACGTGTTCTTCATCGATTTCGTCGGGCATCACCGGGATCCGCTGGTCAAGGCGGTGCTGGAGCAGATCAGTCATGAAGCCGTTGCCTTGAAGGTTCTGGGTTCCTACCCGAAAGCGGTTCTTTGAGGGGGCGTTGCATGAGTCATCTGTTTATCGCCCCCGAGCGTTATGAAAGCCGTCCGGGCTTTCAGGCAGTCGCACGTGGTTGAAGTCATGTCAGAACAAGCGACCGGCCCGCTCATTGGTCGTCTGGTCGTCGTCGGTCTGGGGCTGATCGGTGGTTCGTTCGCCAAGGGTGTTCGTGAAAGCGGTCTTTGCCGGGAAGTGGTCGGCGTCGATCTGGACCCGCACTCGCGCAAGCTGGCTGTGGAGTTGGGTGTTGTAGACCGCTGTGAAGAGAGTCTTGCGGCCGCCTGCTGCGGTGCCGATGTCATTCAGCTCGCAGTCCCTATCCTGGCGATGGAAAAACTGCTGGCGTTGCTGGCGCCTCTGGAGCTTGGCAACGCTGTGTTGACTGATGTCGGCAGTGCCAAGGGCAATGTCGTGCGAGCGGCGCGTCAGGCGTTTGGTCGCATGCCGTCGCGCTTCGTGCCGGGACACCCGATTGCCGGTTCCGAGCAAAGCGGAGTGGAAGCGTCCAATGCCGGGCTGTTTCGCAGGCACAAGGTCATTCTGACGCCGTTGGCCGAGACTGATCCTGACGCTGTGACGCTGGTGGATCGCCTGTGGTCAGCCCTGGGCGCCGATGTCGAGCACATGCAGGTCGAGCGCCACGACGAAGTGCTGGCAGCGACCAGTCATTTACCGCATCTGCTTGCGTTCGGGCTGGTGGATTCGCTGGCCAAACGTAATGAAAATCTCGAAATATTCAGGTATGCCGCCGGTGGTTTCCGGGATTTCACGCGCATCGCGGGCAGCGATCCGGTCATGTGGCACGACATTTTTCTGGCCAACCGGGACGCAGTCTTGCGCACGCTGGACACCTTTCGCGCCGACCTTGACGTTCTGCGCGATGCCGTGGACGCCGGTGATGGTCATCAATTGCTGAGCGTATTCACGCGCGCCCGGGCAGCCCGTGAACATTTCGGCCGGATTCTGACGCTTCGCGCCCGCGGGGAGGCCCGTTCGTCCGGAGTGGCCGGGGTGCACGGCGCGGCGTTGGGCAAAGCCAGTCATCGTATCGACGGGCCTGTGGATACCGCGTCGGCCGCGCTGTTCATGGTGGCAGCCTCCATTTGTGAATCCGCTGACCTGTTGCTCGTGGGTGTCAGCATGAGCGATGCCTGCATCGGAGTGATCGATATCCTGCGCCTGCTGGGCGCCGATATCGTGCTGCACGATGTCCGTGAGCAGGCGGGTGAAACCATCGCGGATGTGCATGTGCGCTCTGCGCGGCTGCGGGGCGCGGACATCCCTGAAACACTCGTCCCGCTGGCGCTCGACGACTTTCCTGTGTTGTGCATTGCCGCAGCCTGCGCAGAAGGGCGTACCATTCTGCGCAGCGCGCAAGAGCTGCAGGGCGACGAGCTAGAGACGGTACGGCTGATTTCAGAAGGGTTAAGCGTGCTGGGTATCGAGGTTGAGCCTGCACCTGACGGCCTGATTATCGAGGGTGGAGCCATTGGCGGTGGCGAGATCGATGTGCGCGACGATCAGCGTATCGCCATGGCCTTCAGTGTGGCTGCATTGCGGGCCTCGGGGCCTGTACATATTCATGACTGCGCAAATGTCGCTCCATCGTTTCCCAATTTTCTGGCGCTGTGCGCTCAAGTCGGCATGCATGTAGCGCAAGAGGACACAAAGTGAAAATCAAAGCACCTGTTATAACCATCGACGGACCCAGTGGCTCCGGCAAAGGTACGGTGGCCGGGTTACTGGCCAGAAAACTGGGCTGGTGCCTGCTCGATTCGGGCGCCCTGTATCGTCTGCTGGCCTTCGCGGCGCGCAATCACGGCGTCGATCTGACCAACGAAGAAGCCCTCAAGCTGCTGGCTGCCCACCTGGATGTGCAGTTCGAGACCTCGGCCAATGGCCAGGGGCAGCGCATCGTTCTCGAAGGCGAGGACGTCACGCACGCCATTCGCAATGAGCAGATCGGCAGTGGTGCCTCGCAGGTGGCTTCGCTGCCTGCGGTGCGTGATGCGCTGCTGCAGCGTCAGCGTGCCTTTCAGGAAGAACCGGGTCTCGTGGCAGACGGCCGCGACATGGGTACCGTGGTGTTTCCGGATGCGCCGTTGAAGATATTCCTCACTGCCAGTGCCGAAGAGCGTGCGCGCCGTCGTTACTTGCAGTTGAAGGCCAAGGGCGATGATGTTAGTCTGTCGAGTCTGCTAGATGAGATAAGTGCACGCGACGAGCGTGACACCCAGCGAGCGGTAGCCCCGCTCAAGCCGGCGCATGACGCCATACAGCTGGATTCAACCGAATTGTCCATCGAGCAGGTGCTGGAACGCATCCTGAGTGAAGTCGCCCTGCGCGATATCGCCGGATGATCAAGGAGCCATGCAGGAGACCAGACCCCGTCCTGCAGGCTTCCTTTCATATGAACGAAACCCACGTTGTCTGGAGCGTGGCAGATGGGCGTATTCTTCGCCCTTGATCAACAGGAATTAAAATGAGCGAAAGCTTTGCAGAACTTTTTGAAGAAAGCCTAAAGACCCTGAACCTTCAGCCGGGCGCAATCATTACCGGTATCGTTGTCGACATCGACGGCGATTGGGTAACTGTACACGCTGGCCTGAAGTCCGAGGGCGTCATCCCGCTCGAGCAGTTCTACAACGACGCTGGCGAGCTGACCATCAAGGTCGGTGACGAAGTGCACGTTGCGCTGGACGCGGTCGAAGACGGCTTTGGCGAAACCAAGCTGTCCCGCGAAAAAGCCAAGCGCGCCGAGTGCTGGATTGTTCTGGAAGCAGCTTTCGCAGCTGAAGAAGTGGTCAAGGGCGTTATCAACGGTAAGGTTAAAGGCGGCTTCACTGTCGACGTTAACGGCATCCGTGCGTTCCTGCCTGGTTCTCTGGTTGACGTTCGCCCTGTGCGCGACACGACCCACCTGGAAGGCAAAGAGCTCGAGTTCAAGGTCATCAAGCTGGACCAGAAGCGCAACAACGTTGTCGTTTCCCGTCGCAGTGTCCTGGAAGCCGAGAACAGTGCCGAGCGCGAAGCTCTGCTCGAGTCCCTGCAGGAAGGTCAACAAGTCAAAGGTATCGTCAAGAACCTCACCGATTACGGCGCATTCGTCGATCTGGGTGGCGTCGATGGCTTGCTGCACATTACCGACATGGCCTGGAAGCGTATCAAGCATCCATCCGAAATCGTCAACGTTGGCGACGAGATCGATGTGAAGGTCCTGAAGTACGATCGCGAGCGCAATCGTGTTTCCCTGGGTCTGAAGCAACTGGGCGAAGACCCATGGGTTGCTATCAAGGCTCGTTACCCGGAAAGCACCCGCGTTACCGCGCGTGTAACCAACCTGACCGACTACGGCTGCTTCGCAGAGCTGGAAGAAGGCGTGGAAGGCCTGGTACACGTTTCCGAAATGGACTGGACCAACAAGAACATCCACCCATCCAAAGTCGTTCAGGTTGGCGACGAAGTGGAAGTCATGGTTCTGGACATCGACGAAGAGCGTCGTCGTATCTCCCTGGGCATCAAGCAGTGCAAATCTAACCCGTGGGAAGATTTCTCTGGCCAGTTCAACAAGGGCGACAAGATCTCCGGCACCATCAAGTCGATCACCGATTTCGGTATCTTCATTGGTCTGGACGGCGGCATCGACGGTCTGGTTCACCTGTCCGACATCTCTTGGAACGAAGTGGGCGAAGAAGCCGTACGTCGCTTCAAGAAGGGCGACGAGCTCGACACCGTGATCCTGTCTGTTGATCCAGAGCGTGAGCGCATCTCGCTGGGTATCAAGCAGCTGGAAAGCGATCCGTTCTCCGAGTACGTCACTGTCAATGACAAAGGCGCTATCGTTCGCGGTATCGTTAAAGAAGTTGACGCCAAAGGCGCCATCATCACTTTGGCCGACGACATCGAAGCGACCCTCAAAGCCTCCGAAATCAGCCGTGACCGCGTTGAAGACGCACGTAACGTTCTGAAAGAAGGCGAAGAGATCGAAGCCAAGATCATCAGCGTTGACCGCAAGAGCCGCGTAATCAGCTTGTCCATCAAGTCGAAAGACGTTGAAGACGAGAAAGAAGCCATTCAGAGCCTGCGTAGCAAGCCTGAAACAGCTGAAAGCACTGGTCCTACCACTATTGGTGACCTGCTGCGTGCGCAGATGGAAAAACAGAACTGAGTTCTGCTTGACCATTAAAAAGGGCGACTTCGGTCGCCCTTTTTCATGCCCGTCTTTTGAGTCGTTTCGCCCCTCGATTACGCTTCGCAGATGATGCCTTCGGCCTTCCAGGCCACGTCTTTCCTATGTTCCCACCAGGCCTTCGTTGTGGTCATCATACGGTCATATATCCGTCTTGCTGCAGTAAGTCATTGACAACGCTTCACATAAGTCAAGAGACGGGCTGTTCAAATTCATCCGACCATGCTAAAACCTTCGGAGCGCTGACCTAGCTGCTTGAAAAAGAAGGGAAAAATATGACGAAGTCGGAGTTGATCGAACGAATTGTCACCCATCAAGGGCTGCTCTCATCCAAGGATGTCGAGTTGGCCATCAAGACCATGCTTGAACAAATGTCCCAGTGCCTCGCGACGGGCGACCGTATCGAGATCCGTGGGTTTGGCAGCTTTTCCCTGCATTACCGTGCACCCCGCGTAGGGCGCAATCCCAAAACGGGCCAGTCGGTCAGCCTTGACGGCAAGTTCGTCCCCCATTTCAAGCCGGGCAAGGAACTGCGTGACCGGGTCAATGAGGACGAAGAAGAAGGCCTCTGAATCGTAAATCGAAGGATCACCCGATGCGTCTTTTCAAACGAGTCATTCTGATTGCTGTTGTGCTGTTCATCGTGTTGGCCACGACGGTTTTTGTGTTGGAAAATCGGCAGCCTGTCGGTCTGGTTCTTTTCGGTTGGTCGGCACCGCAACTCCCTTTTGCTGTGCCGGTCGTATGTGCCCTGTTGATCGGCATGCTGATAGGTCCGCTTTTCGCCTGGATCGCGAGTCTGCGCAGCAAGCGCTCGTCCTATCCTCGATCAATCAAGGCCGAGTAGATCAGGCATCGCCGGACCCATGTCCGGCAGTCTGGATTTCCGCTTTCTTCAGTTTATTTTTTTTGGCAGCTACTTATTCCGACCTGAGGCATTATCGGTTGTCGGAGTTGAGTGCCTTCAGTTGGTAATTGTGCTTTTGGTCTTGTAAGAGTTTTCCTGTTTTGTAATGGAATACTCATCATTGTCGTAAGACGTTTTCCGGTTGTTCTACTGCAGGCCCATTTTGCTGGGCCTGCCGGTTGCCTGTTCAATTAGACGTCTGTTTGTTGTCGCTGGGCCATCTTGTGTCAAGGCTTGAATGCCGGATTTTCGGGTGCAGAATAGAGCGGGCTTACAACACGAGTCGCTTGCCAGAATTACCCGCTATCCGTTCTGGCCTTTACACAAAGGTAGTTGAATGTCTTATCCCAAACTTGTGCATCACGGTGCAATAGAGACCGTGACGGGCTCGTGCCATCAGTTGTGCATGGATGCTGTAAACAATCTGTTGATTGATTGTGGTTCGGTGCAGGCTGCCGAGAACTCTGACGTGACAGGGTTCGGTTTTTCCCCTGCAAGTATCCGGGCGCTTCTCTTGACTCACGTGCATAACGACCATGTAGGGCGTATTCCGGAGTTGCTGGCGAGCGGTTACAAGGGGCCGATCATCTGCAGTGAGCCCAGTGCTCACCTGTTGCCGCTGGTCATGGAAGACATCCTCGGCATCCAGTTCGGCCAGGATTCTGCGCAGGTAAACCGCCATCTCGATGCTATCGGCAAGCGAATCATTGCGCTGCCCTTTGACAGCTGGTTCGAGCTGATCGCCACCGAATCGCTGCATTGCAGGGTCAGACTGCAGCGTGCGGGTCATATCCTGGGATCAGCCTGCATCGAATGCGATCTCACCTATCCGCTGGAAAACCGTTCGCAGCGTGTGGTGTTCTCCGGTGACCTGGGAGCATCGAATACACCTTTCCTGCCTGCGCCCCGGCCGCCTGAGCGCGCTGATGTACTGGTGCTGGAGTCAACCTATGGTGATCGTCTTCACGAAGATCGAAACACTCGCCAGGGTCGCCTTGAGCAACTGATCGACAAGGCGCTGGAGGATAAGGGCACCGTGCTGATCCCCGCCTTCAGTCTGGGGCGCACTCAGGAGCTTCTGTATGAGCTGGAGGACATTCTCCAGAGGAAAGGGCTCTCTAGTGCACTCGCTGTCGATCCTGCAAGCGATGAGGCGTCCATGGTCGACTGGCCGCAGTTGCCCATCATTCTTGATTCACCGCTGGCCAGCCGTTTTACCAGGGTCTATCAGTCCTTCTCCGACTACTGGAGCGAAGACGCCCGCGAGCGTCTGCAGCAGGGCAGGGCGCCTCTGGGCTTCTCCCAATTGATTACCGTCGATAGCCACGCCAGCCACTTGCAGGTCGTCAACTACCTGACCAGCACCGCTCGCCCGGCCATCGTCATCGCGGGCAACGGAATGTGTGCAGGCGGACGCATCGTCAATTACCTCAAGGCCATGCTGGGCGAAAGCCGTCACAACGTACTCTTCGTCGGTTATCAGGCCAGGGGTACGCCGGGTGCAGCCATCCAGATGCATGGTCCGCGCGGCGGGTATGTCGAGCTCGATCGGGAGCGCTTCGATATTCTTGCGGGCGTTTCGACGGTCAACGGGTATTCGGCACACGCCGATCAGGCGGGGCTGGTCGCGTTCGTGACGGGTATGGATGAATGGCCGGCGCAAATACGACTGGTTCACGGCGAGCCGACTGCGAAGAGGTCCTTGGGGCAGGTATTGGAGCGCAAGTATTCGCTGCATAAACGGGTGGTTGAATTGATTATTCCCTGATTAAAGAAAAATTCATCGCGCTCTTAGTGTGTCAGTTGAAGTTCGGAAGTCCGGCCGATGTCAATTGTTTTGAATCGCGGGTTGTTGAAAGCAATGATTCCTGATTGGCGACAAGGCCATCGGCGGGTTCTTGAAAAATGGCATTTACAAGTGATTAAGGTTGCTAAAATATCTCACGTCAGTAATATTTCCACGCTTTGAAAAGGCGTTGCGCTATGAACGATGAGGCTGCATGGGTTGCGATAACAGGTGCAACAGGCTTCGTTGGCAGTGCCCTCGTTCGTCAGTTGATCGAAAAGACCGATTACCGACTGCGTGTTGCGGTACGCGGTCCTTACGTTCATCCCAGCGAGCGTATCCATCCGCTTACCGTTGGCTCCCTTTCGCCGGACAATCAATGGGCTTCCTTCGTTGAAGGCGCAAGTACAGTGATTCACTGCGCGGCGCGTGTTCATGTGTTGAATGATTCGGTTGCGCACCCTGAGGCGGAATATTTTCGCGCCAATGTCGAGGCAACACTCAACCTGGCAGAGCAGGCCGCTGCGGCAGGCGTGCGGCGGTTCATCTTTCTCAGTTCGATCAAGGTCAATGGCGAAATCACGCTGCCGGGCCAGCCATTCAAGGCTACAGATAAATGCGACCCTGCCGATCCTTACGGCGTGTCCAAGTACAAGGCCGAGCAAGGGCTGCGTGAGTTGTCCTCTCGTACGGGTATGGAAGTAGTGATCATTCGTCCGGTGCTGGTCTACGGACCGGGGGTGAAGGCCAACTTTCTCAACATGATGCGCTGGCTGGACAGGCGAGTGCCCTTGCCGCTGGGTGCGATCAATAATCGTCGCAGCCTGGTGGCTCTGGGTAATCTGGTGGACCTTGTGGCCACCTGCGTTGCTCATCCGGCAGCGGCAGGACAGACATTCCTGGTCAGTGACGGTCATGACCTGTCTACAACTGACTTGTTGAATGAGATGGGCAGGGCGCTGGGCAAGCCTGCCCGGCTGATCCCTGTTCCGGGCTGGATGCTGCACCGTGCTGCAGCGCTGCTTGGAAAGAAAGAGTTTTCCCAGCGACTGTGCGGCTCGCTGCAGGTCGATATTGCCAGAACGTGCGAATTGCTCGATTGGGCGCCGCCCATACGATTTGAAAACGCGATGAAAGAGACCGCTCGACATTATCTGGAACACAAACATGCTTGAGTGGCTTGCGATCACGACCATTGCGCTGCTTTCCCTGTTGTTGACGGCGCTTTTGCGCAGGTACGCGCTATCCAGAAGTCTGCTGGACGTCCCCAATGCCCGCAGTTCGCATTCCATTCCAACGCCGAGGGGCGGAGGTGTTGCGATCGTTATCGCCTTCCTGCTCGCGACTATCGTATTGGCGGGCGTCGGACAGATTTCTGTGGAAACTTCGATGGCCATCGTCGGTGCAGGCGGTCTGGTCGCGATCATCGGCTTCATGGATGATCATGGGCACATCGCTGCCCGCTGGCGTCTGTTGGGCCATTTCGCGGCAGCTGTGTGGGCACTGGTCTGGTCCGGAGGGTTGGCTCCGCTCAGTGTCATGGGCACGACGGTCGATCTGGGTGTGGTGGGTCAGATTTGCGCTGTGTTCTATCTGGTCTGGATGCTCAATCTCTATAATTTCATGGACGGCATCGACGGGATCGCCAGTGTCGAAGCGGTAACGGTGTGCGGCGGCATCAGCCTTGTTTATGCGCTGAGCGGGTTTGATGAACTGCTCTGGGGAGCGCTGTTTCTCGCGGCCTCGGTTGTCGGATTTCTCTATTGGAATTTCCCGCCGGCGCGCATATTCATGGGCGATGCCGGCAGCGGTTTTCTGGGCATTGCTCTGGGAATACTTTCTGTTCAAGCAGCCTGGTCCTCACCTCAGCTATTCTGGGCATGGCTGATTCTGTTGGGAGTGTTTGTCGTGGATGCGACGGTTACGCTTCTGCGCCGCCTGATACGCCGGGAAAAGGTGTATGAAGCACATCGCAGCCACGCCTACCAGTTTGCGTCACGTCGGCTTGGCGGGCATCTTCCCGTCACTATGGTCGTGGGTCTGATCAACGTCTGCTGGCTGCTTCCTGTGGCCCTGTGGGTCGTGTTGACGAATGCAGAAGGGATCGTGGGGCTCATTGTCGCCTACGTCCCCCTGGTGATACTTGCATTGCGGTTCGACGCCGGTCAGGCAGAGACGAGTTAACTAAACGTGATATTGAGTGTCCTATCACGTGGAGCGTTGCATCGAGAAGGTTTTTGCGCAGTGAACCGAGACCAAAGCGAAGGAGTACTGACGAATTGATGAGCAAGTTGCGATCTATTCTGCTGGCACTGCCACGCCGGAAAAAGCGGATAATTCAGGTTGCTGCTGACATTGTTCTGGTCTGGATCGCCCTGTGGATGTCGTTCGTCGTCCGTCTCGGGATTGATGAGCTGATCAACCCGCTCGAAAAACACACCTGGCTTTTCATCAGTGCTCCTCTGGCTGCCATACCCTTGTTCATCCGGTTTGGCATGTATCGGGCCGTGATGCGTTATTTCGGAAACGATGCCCTGATCGCGATCATCAAGGCCGTCACGCTTTCCTCTCTGATTCTGGGCTGCATGGTCTATGTGTACAGCAACCATCAGCAGCTGGTACCGCGCTCGGTCATCTTCAACTACTGGTGGTTGAGCCTGGTGATGATCGGAGGACTGCGTCTGGCGATGAGGCAGTATTTTCTGGGCGACTGGTTTACGGCCGCACAGCATGTGCCCTTTGCCAGAAGCGACAACGGTCTGCAGAAGGTTGCCATCTACGGCGCCGGAGCCGCCGGCAATCAGTTGGTCGCGGCCCTGCGGATGGGGCGCGTGATGCACCCGGTCGCGTTCATCGACGATGACGAATCCATCTCGAATCGTGTCATTTCCGGGCTTCAGGTCTACAAGCCGAAGCATATTCAACGAATGATCGATGCCACGGGCGCCCAGGAAATTCTGTTGGCCATTCCCTCTTCATCACGAGGCCGCCGCCGCGAGATATTGGGTTATCTCGAAGGTTTCCCGCTGCACGTGCGAAGTGTTCCGGGCTTCATGGATCTCGCCGCAGGGCGTGTGAAAGTGGACGACCTTCAGGAAGTCGACATCGCCGACCTGCTCGGGCGCGACGCTGTGCCGGCTCGTGAGAACCTGCTGGAGCACTGCATCAAGGGCCAGACCGTTCTGGTCACCGGGGCTGGCGGATCCATCGGCTCGGAGCTGTGCAGACAGATCTTGCTGCTCGGCCCCACCAAGCTTCTACTGCTCGACCACAGCGAGTTCAACCTCTACAGCATCGTGTCGGAGCTGGAGCAGCGTTCCTCCCGCGAGTCATTGAGGGTCAAGCTGTTGCCCATTCTGGGATCGGTACGCAACCATCCCAAACTGTTGGCGATCATGAAAGCCTGGAAGGTCGACACGGTTTACCACGCGGCCGCCTACAAGCATGTGCCGATGGTCGAGCACAACATTGCCGAAGGTGTGATCAACAACGTCGTGGGCACTCTCAATACCGCACAGGCGGCGTTGCAGGCCGGCGTCTCCAACTTTGTGCTCATCTCGACCGATAAGGCTGTCAGGCCGACCAACGTCATGGGCAGTACCAAGCGTCTGGCCGAACTGATATTGCAGGCGCTCAGTCGTGAAACCGCCCCGGTCATCTTTGGCGACAAGGCCAACGTTTATCAGGTCAACAAGACGCGTTTCACCATGGTGCGTTTCGGCAACGTGCTGGGGTCGTCCGGGTCGGTGATACCGCTGTTCCACAAGCAGATCCAGACCGGCGGACCGCTGACCGTCACCCATCCCAAAATCACGCGTTACTTCATGACCATTCCGGAAGCGGCGCAGCTGGTGATCCAGGCAGGTTCCATGGGGCACGGCGGTGACGTGTTCGTCCTCGACATGGGTGAACCCGTGAAGATAATTGAGCTTGCGGAGAAGATGATTCATCTTTCAGGCCTCAGTATCCGCTCCGAGAAAAATCCTCAGGGGGATATTTCCATCGAGTTCACGGGGCTGCGTCCCGGTGAAAAGCTTTATGAGGAACTGCTGATCGGCGATAACGTGGTTGCCACCGAGCACCCGATGATCATGAGTGCCACGGAAGACTACCTGCCCTGGGATGTCTTGAAAGGCCGCCTGTCGAGGTTGCTGGATGCGGTTGATGGTGACGACTATGCCACTGTGCGTCAGTTACTTCGTGAAACAGTCAGTGGTTATACGCCGGAAGGTGAGATTGTCGACTGGATGCATCAGGAACGTCGCAGCGAAACGTGACGTTACTTTATTAAAATCAGTGCGATGCCTGTATTTATTGGGAATTGGATTGTTGTAATAACTGGCAATGCCAGGCTCCGTTGACATGTCATAACGCTCACCCTAAGTTTCAAGCGCAGCTTCGGAAAGCTGCCTTAAACTGTTATGGAGCGTTAACTATGCGAACCGCCTTTTTCTCTTCTCTGATGTTTGCCCTGCTGACCAGTGCCTCGGTCGCTGTCAGCGCAGCACCTTCACCCACTCCGGTCGTCGCCGAAGCCCCGGTTTCAGTAGCGGTGCAGGAGCAACGCACTGACCTCGTCAACCTCAACAAGGCCGATGCGGAAACCTTCCAAAAGGAACTGGCTGGTATTGGCAAGAACAAGGCAGATGCCATCGTGGCCTATCGTGAAAGTAATGGCGAGTTCACATCCGTCGACGAGTTGATCGAAGTCAAAGGTATCGGAAAGTCCATTCTCGAAAAGAACAGGGATAAGCTGACAGTTGAGTAAGCTGCGTTTCGCTAACTGAAAACAGGCCGATATTGCATCGGCCTGTTTTATATCACGTATTCAGTGGTATTTCGTCAGTCACAGTAGACTGAAGAAGAACTTCAGCGGTGTCCTGTTTGCTGATATGAAGTTTCACGTGCTCTCGGGTAACTTTCAAAATATGTTCCGACAGCTGTTTGTCATGCACGCTGCGTGACAGCATCAGGGCGCCAACCAGACTCGACAGAACCAGCATGCTTTTGGGTTCGGGATTTTCGATTTGCTGAGCTTCGTCGAACGCGTCCAGCAAATGAATGATGATTTCGTCCGTCAGCGGGCTGGGCTGATTCAGCTGACCCAGTTCGGCGCACATGTTCGGCAGCGGACAGCCGGTGCCGGGTTCGTCACGGTGGGGGCTGGACAGATAGACGTCTATGAACTCGCTCAGCGAGTCCGGTCCTGTGAATGTTTCGCGAGTGAATGCCTTCGCTTCATCGACGGCCTGTTTCAAGGCCTGTTCGACGAGATCATCCTTGGACTTGAAATGCGCATAGAAGCCACCGTGTGTCAGCCCCAGCGATTTCATCAAAGGTTGAAGGCCAGTCGCGCCTATGCCATCCCGGCGAAAACGTACGGATGCTTCCTTGACAATCCGCTGGTGGGTTTGAGCTTTACGATCAAGCGCGTAGCGCATGCGCCGAGTCTCCAGGAAGTGGCCGGAATGTTACAGAGCCTTTATACATAGGTGAAACGATGCAGCATAGGTTTTGAGTGGCTTTGGCCCGCATTTCAGGGGCATCGCCATCACTTCCAGGGAAGATTTGGTCGCGCCTCCGTTCATGTCGGCGTACCTGCTGCAGCGTCGTGCTTACAAAACTGTCGGACAAAAAACGTTGATTTCTCGCTGTAATCCCGGACAATCCCGCCCCTGTTTTCGAGGGAAGCGCTGACTGCCAGGTTTTTTCGATGCGTTTCCCTTTTTGATTAACCGGCCACGGAGAGTCCACCGGATGAATGATCAGGCAAATGGCGTCGTAGAACGTCTGGATGTAAAACCTGCGAGCGTCACTGCGTGGAATCGCAACGACACCACCTGGATGCTTGGCCTGTTCGGGACTGCCATTGGTGCAGGCACGCTGTTCCTGCCGATCAACGCAGGCATTGGCGGGTTCTGGCCCTTGATGGTTCTGGCGGTGCTGGCGTTTCCGATGACGTTCTACGCGCACAGAGGCCTGACGCGGTTTGTACTGTCTGGCCGTGAAGGCGCCGACATCACTGAAGTGGTCGAACAGCATTTCGGCAAGGCTGCCGGTGCGCTGATCACTCTGCTGTATTTCTTTGCGATCTTTCCGATCCTGCTGATCTACAGCGTGGCGCTCACCAACACGGTAGGCAGCTTTCTTGAGCATCAGCTTCACCTGGAGCCGCCACCGCGTGCCATTCTGGCATTGCTGTTGATCGTCGGCCTGCTGGTCGTGGTGCGCTGCGGGGAGCGATTCATCGTCAAGGCCATGAGCCTGATGGTCTACCCCTTCATCGTTGCGCTGCTGTTCCTCGCCGTGTTCCTGATTCCGCACTGGACCGGCGGCATTCTGAGCACTGCAACCACACTGCCCGAAGCTTCGGCATTCTGGCCCACATTGTGGCTGGCCATTCCGGTGATGGTGTTCTCCTTCAACCACACCCCGATCATTTCGGCCTTCGCGGTTGACCAGAAACGCCAGTACGGCGAGAACGCGGAAGTCCGCAGTTCGCAGATTCTGGCGCGTGCTCACGGTTTGATGGTGGTGATGGTGCTGTTCTTCGTGTTCAGCTGCGTCCTGACCCTGTCGCCGATCCAGCTGGCCGAAGCCAAGGCGCAGAACATTTCGATTCTGTCTTACCTGGCCAATCACTTCAGCAACCCGACCATTGCGTTCGTCGCGCCACTGATTGCCTTCGTGGCCATCTCGAAGTCGTTCCTGGGCCACTACATTGGTGCGAGTGAGGGCCTGAAAGGGCTGATCGTCAAAACGGGTCGTCGTCCTGCGCCCAAGGTGCTGGATCGCGTAACCGCAGCGTTCATGCTGGTGGTGTGCTGGATTGTGGCAACGCTGAACCCAAGCATTCTGGGCATGATCGAGACGCTCGGTGGTCCGATCATCTCGGCGCTGCTGTTCCTGATGCCGATGTATGCCATCCACAAGGTACCCGCCATGCGTCAATACGCGGGCAAGCTGTCCAACGTTTTCGTTGTGGCAGCAGGCGTAGTCGCCATCACCGCACTGGTCTATTCGCTGGTTCAATAGTCATCGGCCTGGACAGGGTGGGCGTAGTCATCTGCGCCCTTCGTCTGATGATGAGCGTAATAACGTATTGATGACGGTCGCAATTAAATAATTCGATAAGAAACGGCCCGGTGTGCGCTCAGACCGGACGTGCAATATGCGTAGTGCCCGGTTTTCGGGGCTCGCAGAGATACCCGGAGCTCCATTGCGGATGCCCCGAGCGCTTCAAATAAATGCTTTTTCTTCAGTCGCAGGTCATGCGCTCAGTCGACAGGCTCCGGATGCAACGGTCTGGACAGGTGCATGATGCTCGCGTAGTCGTACACATACTGACGTCCCGCGTGGCTGGTCGAACGCAATTGATCGATCAGCAGTCGCTCTTTTTTGTTCAGGTACCTCAACGCCGGATCTTGACTGGACTTCAGGCGATCACGTTCATGGGCGTCAGGGAATGCAATGACGTTCGTCATGAAAAATCTCCTTGGGTGTGAGTCCTTGCTTGCTTTGATGTAGCCCCGAGTACTGCGACAGTGCCACCTTACCCATAAAAACTTGGCGTGATCAACCCTGATCAAACCGATCGAGTTACAAGGTTCGAGTAATCTCGAAGCAATGCTGGCTGCCGTTGATGACAATCTGCACCGTGTCATCCTCGAACTTGCCCAACAGCTGCTGTCCCAGCGGCGCATGGGGCGTGATAACGGTGATCAGTTGGTCATTCACCTGAACCTTCAGACCCGCAGCATCAGGCCCCAGAAACAGGTTTTGCACCTGACCTGCGCCATTCTCGATCGTCATAAAATCACCGATCTGAATACCACATGATTCATCAAAGCTTTTAAGCGACCAGTCCTCATAGCGCTTGAGGGATTGGCGGATTTCCTCCACTCGCCTGGCCTGTCCGGCAGCCAGGTAAGACGCTTCCAGCCCAAGTGTGTCGTACTTGTTTTCAGCGATGTTTTCTTCGTGTGTCGCAGCTTCATAGGCGGTCTGGGCCGCTCGTTGTGCAATGTCCAGATCGACTTTCAGTTTCTCGGTGATACGGTGCAAGACGTCCTGCTTGTTCATGGGTTATCCGCAGTATTCATTGATGCTGGCGCGGCTTTTTTCGCTCGGCGCGGTACGGTCCTGCTGCATCCAGAAATCGCATTTGGAGCGGCTGAAGTTGCGTTGCTGTTGTTCCTGAACCTGCTCGCGCGCCTGGCGTGCTTCGCTTTCCCGCAGGCTCTGCTCATACTTGCGGAACATGGCCGTTTCCGGTTCTACCTGCGGTGCGGGAGGGGCGGCCAGTTGCGCAGCAGCCTTTTCCAGAGCCATGGTCTGCGCCGGGGGCAGGCTTTTGTAGACCAGCCAGCCGGTAAGGCCCACCGCCATCGCGCCGAGCCAGATGCCCAGAGCGATACAGAGGATCAACTTCACGGAGACAGACAGTTCGCGACGGCGGATGTGGGACGGCATGGCTGAATTCCTGGCGAGAGGGCACAGTGTGATTGTGCCATGCCTGAAGAGTGTGGATGACAATCGTACGTTCGCAAAGGCTCCAGTCTGGTGCAGGCGGGTTGTTCTGAAGGACAATTGCATTTTTTTCTTACTCTGCCTCAGGGAGCCAGGATGAAAGCCTCTTGGGACATTTTTTGCAGCGTGGTCGACAACTACGGCGACGTCGGCGTGACATGGCGACTGGCTCGCCAACTGGTCGCCGAGCATGAGCTGAAGATACGTTTGTGGATCGATGATTTGTCGGCATTCGCTCGCCTGTGTCCACAGGCAGATGCTGAGGTCGCGCAACAGTGGCATGAAGGTGTCGAGGTCTGTCACTGGCCAAAGGAGTGGGTGAATACAGACATTCCGGAGGGCGTGATCGAGGCTTTTGCATGTCGTCTCCCGGCGGCTTATACCGACGCGATGCTGCAACGCTCGCCACGTCCGGTATGGCTGAATCTCGACTACCTCAGCGCCGAAGAGTGGGTCACAGGTTGCCACGGCCTGCCGTCCCTGCAGTCCAGTGGTTTGAAGAAGTTCTTTTTCTTCCCCGGTTTTCGCGATGCCACGGGCGGCTTGCTGCGTGAGCGCGGTTTGATCGAACAGCGTCGAGCCTTTCAGCACGACAGCAAAACACGACTGGATTTTCTCTCCCGTCTGGGTGTCGAGCCGCAGACCGATGCACGTCTGATCTCGGTGTTTGCCTACGAGAACCCGGCGCTTGGCGGTTGGCTGGATGCACTTTCCAGCGATGCACATGCCACGCACCTGCTGGTGCCTGAAGGGCGCATTCTGGGCGACCTGCGCCAGTGGCTGGGCGTTGATCATCTTCAGGTCGGTGAGGTACTGCAACGAGGCTCGCTCGCTGTCCAGGTGCTGCCGTTCGTCAGGCAGGAGGATTACGACCGAGTGCTGTGGTGCTGCGATTTCAATGTGGTGCGCGGCGAAGATTCATTCGTGCGAGCGCAGTGGGCAGGCAGGCCGATGTTGTGGCACATCTATCAGCAGGAAGGCGACGCTCATCTGCCCAAGCTTGACGCCTTCCTCGAGCTTTATCTGGCGGGGCTTTCGCCTGAGGCCGGCCAGGCGCTCAATGCATTCTGGCAGGCCTGGAATGCCAATCAGGCACTGAGCGAAAGCTGGCAGTTGCTCTCAAACCACTGGCCCGAAGTCCAAAGGCATGCCAAACAATGGTGTGACGAGCAGGCATCCCGGACTGATCTTGCGGCAGCGCTGGTGCAGTTTTATGTAAATTCGCTATGATACGCGGCCTTGATGTAAGGCTCTGTACGAAAAGTGCCTGCGCAGGCCATTTCTCGTACAGAGCCTTTGGTTAATTCAATCCAAATTCGGATATATGCAATGAAAACTGGTAAAGAGCTGAAACCCGGTACTGTGATCCGTCTGGAAAACGATCCTTGGCTGGTTCAGAAAGCTGAATTCACCAAGTCCGGTCGTAACAGCGCGATCATGAAGACCAAGCTGAAGAACCTGCTGACCGGTTACAAGACCGAGATCGTTTACAGCGCTGACGACAAACTGGACGACGTGATCCTCGACCGCAAGGAAGCGACCCTGTCCTTCATCAGCGGCGACACTTACACGTTCATGGACACCACTGACTACACCATGTACGAACTGAACGCCGAAGACATCGAAAGCGTTCTGCCTTTCGTTGAAGAAGGCATGACCGACGTTTGCGAAGCCGTATTCTTCGACGAGCGCCTGGTTTCCGTAGAGCTGCCGACCACCATCGTGCGTCAGGTTGACTACACCGAAGGTTCGGCGCGTGGCGACACTTCCGGCAAGGTCATGAAGCCTGCCAAACTGAAAAACGGCACCGAGCTGAGCGTTGCTGACTTCATCGAAATCGGCGACATGATCGAGATCGATACCCGTGAAGGTGGTTCCTACAAAGGCCGTGCAAAGTAAGCATGGTTTTGTAACCCCGTTACGCAAGAAACCCGCAGCGATGCGGGTTTCTTTTTGCCTGCGATTTGACCGCGGCGGTCACTTCAAGTGTGTTTTCAGTTCTTCGGACGCCTGCAGCATCGCAGAGCGAACAGCCGGAACCTGACTGACAACGTTGAGCAGACCGTAGTCGTGGATCATGCCGTTGTAGCGAACTGCAGTCACCGGCACACCAGCCTGATCCAGTTTGCGGGCATAGGCTTCGCCTTCGTCGCGCAGTACATCGGCACTGGCTGTCTGAACCAGCGCAGGTGGCAGGCCTTTCAACTGTTCGGTCGTGGCACGCAACGGCGATGCGTAGATCTCGTTACGCTTCGCAGCGTCGGTGGTGTAGTTGTCCCAGAACCACTTCATCATGTTGCGGGTCAGGAAGTGGCCTTCAGCGTACTGGTCGTAGGACGCAGTGTTGAAGTTGGCGTCGGTGACCGGCCACAGCAGCACTTGGTAGCGCAGAGCAGGCGTACCTTTCTCTTTGGCCATCAGCGCCACGACTGCCGCCATGTTGCCGCCGACACTGTTACCGGCCACAGCCAGACGCTTGCCGTCGACATTGATTTCCTTGCCGTGCTCGGCCACCCAGCGAGTGGCGGCGTAGGCCTGATTGATTGCAGTCGGGTAGTGCGCTTCAGGCGAAGGCGTGTAATTGACGAACACCGCCACCGCACCGGAGCCTGCTACCAGATCCCGAACCAGTCGTTCGTGAGTCTGGAAGTCGCCCAGCACCCAACCGCCACCGTGGAAGAACATGAAGACCGGCAAGGTCCCTTTGACACCTGCAGGGCGCACGATATTCAGGCTGATGGACTGCCCGTCGACCGTGATGGTCTTCTCGCTGACGTCGGCCTTTGGCAGGGTCAGTTTCACGCCGGACTGAGCGCCGACCAATACCGCACGGGCGTCCTTGGGCGACAGCTGCTCGATAGGTTTGCCTGTGCCCGAGTTAAGGGCATCCAGGAAGGCCTGGGTGTTGTGTTCCACACCCGAATCGCCTGCGGCAAATGCGCTGCTGACAGACAGGGCGAGCAGGGTACCGGTCAAGACTTTGCTGAAGGTTTTCATGTTCGATTCCTGTGGCAGTAAGGGTTTAGACGGTTACGTGCAGACGCACATCGACGTTGCCACGGGTGGCGTTGGAGTAAGGGCAGACCTGGTGCGCGGCATCGACCAGTTGCTGAGCGTCGGCCTGTTCCAGGCCTGGCAGGCTGATGTGCAGGTCGATGTCCAGACCGAAACCGCCGGGGATCTGGCCGATACCGACATGGGCTGTGATCGAGGCATCGGCCGGGATGCTGCGCTTGCCTTGACCAGCGACGAACTTCAGTGCGCCGATGAAGCAGGCCGAGTAACCGGCGGCAAACAACTGCTCAGGGTTGGTCGCTTCGCCGCCCGCGCCGCCGAGTTCTTTCGGGGTCGCGAGCTTGACGTCGAGAATTTTGTCACTGGAAACAGCACGGCCATCACGGCCACCGGTGGCGGTTGCAACTGCGGTGTAGAGAGTGTTCATGGGTGTTGGTCCTCAAAAGGTTGAAATTACGCGCTAAATACTTGCGCGCTAACTAATCGCGAATTGAATGTATCCCGACGATACTTTGCGCGCAAGTTAATTTTTGAAAAGAATGAGGATGTGAGCAGAAAGGGCGAGAGGAGGTATGCGTACAGACGGGGCTTGAAGCACTTTTTATGGATGAATGATTGCCTCCCACAGGGGCCGTCGTTGCAGCAGGATTGGGGTATAACGCTGAGCACAAGCATGGGCATGATCGGCGTGCTTGAGATCACGCTGATCGTTCCCGCGCTCTGGACCGCCCCCCGAAAGTTGGACAGTTTGATGATCGTCCCCACGCTCTGCGTGGTAACGCCTCTCAGGACGCTCCGCGTCCGTTCTCGAATGTGGCGCAGAGCGTCGTAGGCTGCACGTCCAGGCTCCAGGGCTCATCGCTACACAAATAATGCGCTCGGCTCACTGAATCCGCAGTCTGTACCATTTGTGACGCGGAGCGTCACGGGCGGCATGCCCACGCGGAGCGATGGGCACGATCAGTGCCGAGGCAGACTTGTGTATAACGATCAGCGCGGTGCGACGGGCTCGACCGGGATGAAATGCCGACGCTCCCGCAGGGTTATGGTCGGGTTCATCGGGTCGATGGTTCGACGGGTTCAAATGTTGTCATGTTTCGAGCGGATGCCCTTCACAGGCTGTCGTGCAAATGCCCGCGCAAGCCCAGCAGCTTGCCTTGCAACTCGCGCAGCTGATCCATGTTCAGGCCACTGGCTGACAGAATGCATCCCGGCACGGTCGTCGCTTTTTGCTGCAAGGCACGGCCCTGCTCGGTCAGGTGCAGCAGCACTACGCGCTCGTCTTCCTTGCTGCGCGTGCGGCTGATAAAGCCTTCACCTTCTAGACGCTTGAGCAGTGGCGTCAGCGACCCCGGATCTGTCAGCAGACGCGTGCTCACATCGCCGACAGTCAGGCCGTCCTGCTCCCACAGCACCATCATCGCCAGGTATTGCGGATAGGTCAGCCCCAGCGCCTGAAGCAAGGGCTTGTACACCTTGGTCATCATCAGCGAGGTGGAATACAGGGCGAAACACAACTGGTTATCGAGCAGCAGCGAGTCGCAATCGGCGGAGGCGTCGGGAGTAGTACTGGCATCGGCGTCCATGGGAATTCCTCATGCGTTGTGAAGGAGCGCTTAATTTAGTGTTGCGATCTTTAATGCGCCAGATAATTCCACTGATGTGGTCTTGAGACCTGAGCACGCAATGGCTCGCAGGAACCGGAAAAAAGTAGCGTTACCTGTATTCGTTGTTTGCGTCACGTTCAAGACTGCGTAGCATTTGGCCATTGACTGGTTGGGGATGTGGCGTGATCGACGTTGTAATGTTTGTGTTGTTGGGCGCGGCAATGGGCACGCTGGGCGGGCTCTTTGGAATCGGCGGTGGTCTGGTGGCGATTCCTGCGCTGGGCGTGCTGTTCGGACTGGATCAGCAACTGGCGCAGGGCACCGCGTTGTTGATGGTCTTGCCCAACGTGTTGCTCGCATTGTGGCGCTACAATCAGCGAAACCGGATTCTGTTGCGCAACGCCCTGATGCTGATCATTCCCAGTTTCGTTTTTGCCTGGCTGACCTCCCTGTTGGCGGTTCGCCTTGATCCTCAAGGCATGCGGCTGGGGTTCATCGGCTTTCTGGTCGTCCTGACCGGGTTCAACGTTGCACAGATGTTCTGGCGCAAGGGGCAGGCGAGCACGCAACTGCGTCACGAGAACAGACTGTGGATGCTGGGCGTCGGTTCCGGCGTCACCGGCGGCCTGTTCGGTGTGGGCGGCGGGGTCATCGCGACGCCGATTCTGACCAGCGCCTTTGGTGCCACTCAGGTCGTGGCGCAAGGTCTGGCGCTCTCTCTGGCGGCGCCCAGCACGGGCATCACGCTGGTGACCTACGCGTTGCATGACCATGTGAACTGGTCGATAGGCCTGCCGCTGGCCATCGGCGGACTGGCCAGTATCAGTTGGGGCGTGAAGCTGGCGCATTCGCTGCCGGAGCGGACCCTGCGCCTGATGTTCTGCGTGTTTCTGGTGCTGTGCGCGGTGATCCTCGCGCTCAAAGTCTGAAGCCCTCGGCAATGTAGTCGGCCATGCATTCGGTGATGGGCGAAGGGTTTTTTGTGTTGCGCAACAGCACCACGCTGGCGACCGGCAGTTGCGGCAGGTTTTCCGCTTCGCCAAGGACACGCAGATCCGGCGTGATCAGGCTCTGCAACTGTGCCGTAACGGCCAGACCGGCGCCGACGACTGCCATGATTGCCGACATGCTGGCACTGCTGTAGGCGATCCGGTATTCACGCTCGATGGTGTCCAGCGCATTGCAGGCCCATTCCCGGCAAAAGCAATGCGTGTTGAACATCGCCAACGGCATGGGCGTCTGGTCGTGGGGCGCATGCCCATCGGCCTCGACCCACACCAGATGGTCGCGGCGCAACAACTGGCCGATCTCGTTTCCGGGCTGACGCGTCACGATGGTCAGGTCCAGGTCGTGACGTTGGAGCAGCATGTCCGATGGCTCGCAGTGCACTTCGACCTGGACCAGCGGATAAGCCTGCGCGAACTGCGACAGGATGCCGGGCAGGAAGCGCATCACGTAATCATCGGGCGAGCCGATCTTCACCACGCCCACCATGTGCGGCTCTCGCAACGTGTTGAACACTTCACTGTGCAGCTTGAGAATGCGCCGTGCATAGCCGAGCAGCACCTGGCCCTCGGCTGTCAGGCTCAAGGTGCGGCCGTCCTTGCGAAACAGCGAGCGCTGGACGATGTCCTCCTCGAGTCGCTTCATCTGCATGCTGACCGCTGATTGGGTGCGGTTGACTGCGTCGCCTGCCTTGGTGAAACCGCCGTGATCAGCGATGGCGACAAAGGTGCGCAGCAGCTCTGTGTCGATGCTTGGGTAATTGGCCAATACATCAATCTCCCTGATGAGTTGCATAAGAAGCATTCGTTGGATTGATTCTAAGCCCGGCGCGAGACTTCAGTCATCCCCGCATGGAGGGCAAGATGATGAAAGGTCAAAAGGGTTATGTACTGGTCGCCAGATCGTCGCTGCTGTCGCCGCTTGGCAAGGTGCTGCAGTCGATGAAAAATCACGTCTTACGTTGGCAGGAGCTGCATCGCCAGCGCCGTCTTCTGGCCCAACTGAGTGATGGCGCGTTGAAAGATCTGGGTCTGAGCCGGGCCGATATTCAACAGGAGACCGAACGTCCGTTCTGGGATGATCCCATGAGTCGCTGACAAGACAGGCTCGAATCGGCTAGCGTGAAGGTTCGAACCGGGAGCGCTTAAGCCTATGGAGTTGTCCCTCAAACAAGCACGTCGTCTGGCACTGGCTGCTCAGGGTTTCAATGGGCGCCAGCCGCCAGCGACGATCAAGTCCAGCCACGTTACGCAACTGATCAGCCGACTCGGCGTGTTACAGATCGACTCGGTCAATGCGCTGGTGCGTTCTCACTACCTGCCGCTGTTTTCGCGGTTGGGCCGGTACTCGCCGACATTGCTGGATCAGGCCGCGTGGAGCCAGGGCCGGCATCGGCGCCTGTTCGAATACTGGGGGCATGAGGCGTCGCTGCTGCCTGTCGAACTCTACCCGTTGATGCGCTGGCGGATGCGCCGTGCGGCTCAGGGCGAAGGTATTTATCAGGGACTGGCCAGGTTCGGTCGCGAACAGCAACCTGCTATCGAGCGCGTGCTGCAAGCCGTCCAAGAGCGGGGTGCACTGGGTGCGGGCAGTTTGAGTACACGTCAGGAAAAAGCCGGACCCTGGTGGGACTGGAGCGTGGAAAAGCAGGCGCTGGAATGGCTGTTCGCAGCGGGGGAGGTAACGGTGGCCGGGCGTCGTGGCTTCGAGCGGCTGTACGACCTGCCCGAACGTGTCTTGCCCACGGATATTCTCGATCAGCCCGAAATCGCCGAAGCCGATGCCCAGCGCGCGCTGTTGTTGCACGCGGTCGGCGCCCTGGGTGTTGGCACCGAGAAGGACCTGCGCGATTATTTTCGTCAGGATCCACAGCCCAGCCGGACCCTGCTGGCTGAGCTGGTTGAAGACGGGGCGCTCGAGTTTGCTCAGGTTCAAGGCTGGACACACAGGGCGTTCTGTCTGCCGGACAGCACGGTGCCGCGCAAGGTCAACGCCAGCGCGCTGCTGTCGCCGTTCGACTCACTGGTCTGGGAGCGGGCGCGCACCGAGCGGCTGTTCGATTTTCGCTATCGGCTGGAGATTTATACGCCGCAGCACAAACGTGTATACGGCTATTACGTGCTGCCGTTTCTGCACAACGAACGTATCGCCGCAAGGATCGATCTGCGTTCCGAGCGTGCAGCCGATCGTCTGGCGGTGCATGCCGTGCATGAAGAACCGAACGGTCTGGACGAGGAGGGCATGCAGGCCCTGGCGGACAATCTGCGCCAGCTCGCCGGTTGGCTGGGGTTGGCGCAGATTCAGGTCAATTGCCAGCGCGACAGCGGGGTGCGTCTGGCAAAAGCGTTGGAGAGCTGGCGATTACTTAGCGGCGCACCTGCTTCAGTGTCTCGGCAATCAGGAACGCCAGCTCCAGCGACTGATCGGCATTCATCCGTGGGTCGCAATGGGTGTGGTAACGATCCGACAAGCCATCCTCGGTGATAGGCCGGGCGCCGCCGATGCATTCGGTGACGTTCTGCCCGGTCATCTCGATGTGGATGCCGCCTGCATAGGTGCCTTCGGCCTGATGCACCTGGAAGAACTGCTTGACCTCGCCCAGAATCTGCGCGAAATCACGAGTCTTGTAACCGCTGCTGGCCTTGATGGTGTTGCCATGCATCGGGTCCGAACTCCACAGCACCTTGCGGCCTTCACGCTCGACGGCGCGAATCAGCTGCGGCAGATGATCGCCGACCTTGTTCGCACCCATGCGCGCAATCAGGTTCAAGCGGCCCGGGTCATTGTCCGGGTTGAGAGTATCGATCAGACGGATCAGGTCATCAGTGTTCATGCTCGGCCCGACCTTGACGCCGATCGGATTGTTCACGCCGCGCAGAAACTCGACATGCGCGCCGTCCAGTTGCCGGGTACGGTCGCCGATCCACAGCATGTGCGCGGAGCAGTCGTAGTAATCGTTGGTCAGGCTGTCACGGCGGACAAAGGCTTCTTCGTAGTTGAGCAGCAGGGCTTCGTGGGCCGTGAAGAAGCTGGTTTCGCGCAATTGGGGCGAAGTGTCCATGCCGCAGGCGCGCATGAAGGCGAGCGTTTCGTCGATGCGGTCGGCGAGCTGGCTGTACTTTTCACCCAGCGCCGAATTGGCGATGAAGTCCAGGTTCCACTGATGCACCTGGTGCAGGTCGGCGAAGCCGCCCTGGGCAAAGGCGCGCAGCAGGTTGAGCGTGGCGGTGGACTGGTTGTAGGCCTGCACCAGACGATCAGGGTCTGGAACGCGGCTTTTCTCGTCGAAGCCGATGCCGTTGACGATGTCGCCCCGGTAAGCCGGAAGCGTAACGCCGTCGATGGTTTCATCGTTGGCCGAGCGCGGCTTGGCGAACTGGCCCGCCATGCGTCCGACCTTGACCACCGGACAGCCTGCGGCAAAGGTCATGACCACGGCCATCTGCAGCAGCACCTTGAAGGTGTCGCGAATCTTGCCTGCGGAAAACTCCATGAAGCTTTCGGCGCAGTCGCCGCCTTGCAGCAGAAACGCGCGGCCCTGGGTCACTTCGGCAAACTGGCGACGCAACTCTCGGGCCTCGCCGGCAAACACCAGCGGCGGGTAACTGGCCAGGCTTTGTTCGACCCTGGATAGATGCTCGGCGTCCGGGTAGTGAGGTTGCTGTTGAATTGGCAGTGCCCGCCAGCTGTCGGGGCTCCAGGGTTGGCTCATTATTGGCTCTAGGGTTGTGCAATCGGATCGGCATGTTAGCAGTTCGCCGTGCTGCTGCCAGCGCGGCGCGGATAACCGGGCTCCCGTTGTCCTCCTGAACATGTGACAAAGTACGTGGCATGGCCGACAATTCGCGTTTTGCGGGCCAATCGGGAACGGTAATGACGGAAGAGCGTGAACGCGTAGAACGGATTCTGGCGGAAGTCCACGACGATTACGGCATGATCCGCGTGCTGGAAGTCGACGATTATCGCTTTCTGGAATTTGGCGACGCCATCGAGCAAAGCTGCACCTTCACGGCCGATCCCAGTTGGCTGGAGTACGACTACACCCGCGCTATGCTGATTGGTGCGCTGTGCCATGAGGCACCGGAAAGCGCGCTGTTCCTGGGGCTGGGTGCCGGGACGCTGACTCAGGCGTGCATGAAGTTCCTGCCGCTGGAAGACGTGGAAGTCATTGAGCTGCGCCCCGACGTTCCGCAGCTGGCGATGGAGTACATGGGGCTGGACGATGATCCGCGCCTTTATATACGCATCGGCGACGCGCTGGATCTGCTCGACAGCACCGAGCCTGCCGATCTGATCTTCGTCGATCTGTATACCGATGTCGGTCCGGGTGTCGGGCATCTGGCCTGGAATTTCCTTCAGGGCTGTCAGCAGCGTCTGAATCCCGGTGGCTGGCTGATCATCAACCAGTGGGCGACCGACGATGGCAAACCCTTGGGGGCCGCCCTGTTGCGCGGCCTTTATCATCGCCACTACTGGGAGCTGCCGGTAAAGGAGGGCAACGTCATCCTTATTGTGCCCTCGGATCTGGATCAGGCGCTGGATCTTGACGCACTCGCCCGGCGCGCCGAAGCGCTGACGTCCCGGTTGGGTTATTCGCTGGACTCATTGATCAAGTCAGTCAGGCCTGCGACCTGAGCCAGACAAAACTTAAAACGTATGTGGGACAATTCGCCGCACGTCGAAAGACCTGACCCTGATCATTTGCAGAAATCGGTGAAACGTTTAAGCTGCCGTCCCCGTAATCGCGGGGCCGTACGGTGCCGGGCAGGAAGCTCAGGGTTTGAAACGCCTGATTCTTCGTGCCTGGCCGGCAACGTTTCGCAAAAAAAAGACTCACTTTCGTGCGCAATTCCGGTATAGTGCGCGCCGGCCTTAACGAGGCCCTCGTCGTGATATAGCAGTTCTCCGAAGCCCGCTTCGGTCGCGCGTTCGCACTGCGAACTATCATTGACGATCCATTCATCAAACGTTTTCGCAAATCCCCGCCGACAAAGCAGCCAGGGTGACCTCAAGGTCGTACACGGCACGCGCAGCTTTGAAGCATGGGTCTTTGCGGATGCACTAGAGGCAGACCCATGACCCAGGAAATCGGCGGCTTCGCCGCTCTCGAACTTCATCCCAATATCGTTGCAGCTGTCGTCGCCACTGGCTACGAAGAGCCTTCGGCCATTCAGCAGCAATCGATCCCGATTATTCTCGCCGGTCACGACATGATTGGTCAGGCGCAAACCGGCACGGGTAAAACCGCCGCGTTCGCACTGCCTATCCTGCATCGCATCGACCCGAGCAAGCGCGAGCCGCAAGCACTGATCCTGGCCCCGACCCGCGAGCTGGCACTTCAAGTTGCCACCGCGTTCGAGACCTACGCAAAACAAATGCCGGGCGTGACCGTTGTAGCGGTCTACGGCGGCGCGCCTATGGGCCCTCAGCTCAAGGCCATTCGCAACGGCGCTCAAATCGTCGTCGCCACTCCAGGCCGTCTGTGCGATCACCTTCGCCGTGACGAAAAGGTCCTGGCGACCGTGAACCACCTGGTTCTGGACGAAGCGGACGAAATGCTGAAGCTGGGCTTCATGGACGATCTGGAAGTGATCTTCAAGGCCATGCCTGAGACCCGCCAGACCGTTCTGTTCTCGGCCACACTGCCACAGTCGATCCGTGCCATCGCCGAACGCCACCTGCGCGATCCGAAGCACGTCAAGATCCAGACCAAGACCCAGACCGTTACCGCGATCGAGCAGGCTCACCTGCTGGTTCACGCTGACCAGAAGACCTCTGCAGTTCTGAGCCTGCTGGAAGTCGAAGACTTCGACGCCCTGATCATGTTCGTCCGCACCAAGCAGGCGACCCTGGATCTGGCCAGCGCGCTGGAAGCCAAAGGCTACAAGGCCGCTGCACTGAACGGCGACATCGCCCAGAACCAGCGTGAGCGCGTCATCGAGTCCCTCAAGGATGGCCGTCTGGACATCGTTGTAGCGACCGACGTTGCTGCCCGTGGTCTCGACGTTCCGCGTATCACCCACGTGTTCAACGTGGACATGCCTTACGATCCTGAGTCCTACGTTCACCGTATCGGCCGTACCGGCCGTGCCGGTCGCGAAGGTCGCGCACTGCTGCTGGTGACGCCGCGTGAGCGCCGCATGCTGCAGGTTATCGAGCGTGTGACTGGCCAGAAGGTTGCGGAAGTCCGCCTGCCGGATGCCCAGGCTGTGCTGGATGCCCGCATCAAGAAGCTGACCAACAGCCTGTCGCCGCTGGTTGCCGACGCCGAGTCGACCCACGGTGATCTGCTGGATCGTCTGACTGCCGATATCGGTTGCTCGCCACGTGCACTGGCTGCCGCTCTGCTGCGCAAGGCTACCAACGGTCAGGCCCTGACTCTGGCTGCCATTGAGCGCGAGCGCCCACTGGTTCCGAACAACGCCCCGCGTGGCGATCGTCCGGACCGTGGTGATCGTGGCGATCGTCCAGAGCGCGAGCGTCGTGCGCCGGTTCCATTGGCCGAAGGTCGTGCCCGTTGCCGTACCGCGCTGGGCGCGCGTGATGGTATCGCTGCCAAGAACCTGCTGGGTGCCATCCTCAACGAAGGCGGCCTGGCCCGCGAAGCCATCGGCCGTATCCAGGTCCGTGACAGCTTCAGCCTGGTCGAGCTGCCGGAAGATGGCCTTGAGCGTCTGCTGACCAAGCTCAAGGACACCCGCGTTGCTGGCAAGCAGTTGAAGCTGCGTCGCTATCGCGAGGATTGATCCGCTCTTGAGCTGATCGTCCAATAAAAAATCCCCGACTGGTTCGGGGATTTTTTTGCTTCGGATTTTTAACGCTTCAGCCGAACCGATAGATGTCCATGCCCAGCGCGCCCATGGTGAAACCCTGATGCGCGATGCTGAATTCATCGCCCGCGCCTCTGGCGAAGTACAGCGGCAGCAGGTGCTCGTCGCTCGGGTGAGCGCGCACGGCGTGCGGCGCGAGGCTGCGATAGTGGTGCAGCGCGCTTTCGTCGTCGCTGGCCAGCTTGTCGATCATCCAGTCCCTGAATGCCTGTGCCCATGGCTCCACGCGTGCCGAGTCGCCGTTCCAGTTCAATTCGCCCAGATTATGGGTGATGCTGCCGGAGCCGATGATCAATACGCCGTGAGCGCGCAAGCCGGCAAGCGCCTTGCCGACACGAGTCTGCAACTCGGGGCCTAGTCGGCTGGGCAGGGAAATCTGCACCACCGGGATATCGGCCTGTGGATACATCAGCGACAGCGGCACCCAGACGCCATGATCGAACGGACGTCTGCTGTCGATACGTGCGGGCAGGTCGCTGGCGGCCAGAAGCTCGACCACTTCGCGGGTCAAATCAGGCAGGCCGGGGGCGGGGTACTGCACAGCGAACAATTCTGCAGGGAAGCCGCCGAAGTCGTGCCAGGTTTCCGGCTGCGGGTTGCCGTTGACCAGCAGCTCGTGGCTTTCCCAATGGGCCGATACCATCACGATGGCGCGCGGTCTTGGCATTTCGGCTACAAGACGTGCCAGCGCAGGACCGCTCTCGCCGGGCTGCAGCGCCAGCATGGGCGAGCCGTGCGAGATAAACAGGCTGGGGAACATGTGGACTCCATGAAAATAGTGATGACACATCTTCCGCCAGGGTCGGGATCCAAATCTAATATAAGTTTTGATGCGGTTTGATCGGATTATCGGGAGGGTTTGTGGACGCAGAATTTTGGCGGCAGCGCTGGACAGCGGGGCAGATCGGCTTTCATCAGGCCGACGTGAATCAGGACCTGCGCAAGCTTTGGCCCGAATTGGAACTGGAGAAGGGCGCCCGCGTGCTGGTGCCCTTGTGCGGCAAGAGCCATGACATGAGCTGGCTGGTCGAGCAGGGCTTTCAGGTAGTCGGCGTCGAGCTGTCGCAGACGGCGGTGGAGGGCTATTTTGCGGAGCACCAGCTTGAACCGCGGGTGACACAGCGTGGAGGCTTCACTCTGTACTCGGCACCTGGTATCGACATCTGGTGTGGTGATTTCTTTGCGCTGACGGCTGAAGACATCGGTGTGTGCGCAGCATTTTATGACCGGGCCGCGATGATAGCGTTGCCGTCCGACATGAGGGAACGTTACGTCCGACAGCTTGAGCAGTTGATGCCGCCAGTGTGCAGGGGATTGCTGATCACGCTGGATTACGATCAGGCCGAGCTGGACGGCCCGCCGTTCTCCGTGCCTCACGAGTGGCTGCAGGCTTATGTGTCTGCACACTGGAATGCGAGGCGGGTCAGTGAGCGCGATGCGCTCCAGAGCAGTCCCAGAGCGCTGGGCGCAGGGGTAAGGCGTATGGATGAGTGTGCTTACTGGATGGAGCGTCTGGTATTGGCCGACGCTTGATTCTGCGGATACCCGAACATCACGGGTATCTCATTTGACTGTGGGAGGCGCCACCACGTCTTCGACGTAGCGCTGTCGCGCGGTAAACACGTGGGAGATTCTATGGTTTTGGGAAACCCCTCAAGCCGCCTTTGATTGATATTCGCTCTGGGTTTTTAACAGGGCGAATACGACTCGAGCCATCTTCCTTGCCAGCATGACCAAGGCTTGAGTGGTGCTGAAGCCACGCTTTCTCTGCTCTTCATAAAACGGCTTCCACGCGGCTGTACGGCTGCCAGACATGGCCGCGTTATGAAGCAGCCGACGGGCTTCCGGATCGCCACGCTTGGTCAGGCGGCGCGGCCCGTCACTTTGTCCGGATTTGGACACCCTGAGGTCCAGGCCTAAAAAGGCGATGAAGGCGTTGGCGTTGCTGAATTCGCCTCGCTGAAAAGTAGTGACCAGCCGGGCCGCCGTCAGAAAGCCGATACCTTCTACTTTCATGCAACGACTGACCTGTCCCATCAACTCGGCTCGCTGCAGGACATCCTTGATCTTCTTCTCGACCAGCGCTTCAAGGCGCTTCATCGAATTGATCTGCGCCGCGAACGCTGTTTTCAACAGGGGCTCATTGGACCAGCTCTGAACCAGTCCGGTACGCGCCTGGACCAACGCCGCACGACGACGAAACAGGCTCAGCAACTGACGATAAAGCGGGCACGGCGGTACCCAGGGGTGCAGCTCGTCAGCCTCTTTCTTCAAATATCGGGCAAGCAAACGAGCGTCCAGCGCATCCGTCTTGGCGCGTACATTGACGCCTTTTCGGTAATGGCTCAGTTGGTAACCATCGATCATATAGATGGTGCAGCCGGCCTCATAAGCCATGTCGGCGAACAGTACGTGGTAGGTATTGGTGGCTTCGACAGCGATTGACACCGTTCCAGCCAAGGTACGCAACCACTTGCTGATAGACGCCTTGGTGTTGGGAATCGCTTCAAGTCGGTCGGACTGGTCCTGATAGATCACCAGCTCATTTTTGGCGACGTCTACTCCGACGACAGGTTTAGTCTGGGCAACCAGCATTGCCATGGCGCAATCTCCGGGATAAGGTTTGAGAACTTGAAGGGACCACCCAGAGGCGCAGGCTTGTTTCTATCGTAGGTCGCGAGCCATAAGCATTCTTTATCGGCGCTTGGGTGAAAGGAGGAGGGGTGAAATCTCCCACAGGTCTGTACTGCGCAAACAGTCAGAAGCGAACTGAGTCCCTCCTCCTCCCTTCAAGTCCTACCATACAAGCGGACTTGTCCGCGAATACCATGTTTCAGACGCTGCATCTTCATCGGCGGCACCTGCTTTCGCGGACAAACGGAACGCCGCCCGGTCCGCTCCCACAAAATCGCGTTCCTTCAGTGGTTTCAGTGGTTACAGGTTGTTTGATAAGAGGCGTCTGTGTGCAGTGAGTAGAGATAAAAAAAGGGCAACTCACGTTGCCCTTTTTTCGTTACTGCTCGATCAATCAGCCACGGCGGCGCAGCGCTTCTATGCGTACTTCCAGCGGAGGGTGGCTCATGAACAGGCCAGCGATGCCATGCTTCAGGCTGGCGTTGATGCCGAACGCGGTGAGGCTGTCAGGCATGTTCACCGGCACGCCCTGCTCGGAGCGCAGGCGCTGCAAGGCGCTGATCATCGACTGAGTACCGGCCAGACGTGCACCGGCATCGTCAGCACGGAACTCACGCTTGCGCGAGAACCACATCACGATGGCGCTGGCCAGGAAACCCAGGACCAGTTCAGCGAAAATCGTCGTGATGTAGTAGGCGATACCCTGACCGTTTTCGGTCTTGAAAATCACCTTGTCGACGAAGTTGCCGATGATGCGGGCGAAGAACATCACAAAGGTGTTCACCACGCCCTGCACCAGCGCCAGCGTCACCATGTCGCCGTTCGATACGTGACCGATTTCGTGGGCCAGCACCGCTTTCACCTCATCGGGCGAAAAGCGCTCGAGCAGGCCCTGGCTGACGGCAACCAGTGCATCGTTTTTGTTCCAGCCCGTCGCGAACGCGTTGGCTTCGTAAGCCGGAAAGATACCGACTTCCGGCATCTTGATGCCTGCATCGCGGGACAGTTCTTCCACGGTCTGCAGCAACCATTGCTCATGGCGGGTGCGCGGCTGGGTGATGATCTGAGTGCCGGTGCTCATCTTTGCCATCCATTTGGAAATGAACAGCGAGAACAGCGAGCCCGCGAAACCGAACACGGCGCAGAAAACCAGCAGCTGATTGAGGTTCAGATCAACCCCGTTGGCCGCCATGAACCCATTGAAGCCAAAAAGGCTCAGGGTAATGCTGGCTATCAGCACGACCGCAAGGTTAGTGGCCAAAAACAGCAAAATGCGCATCATGGTCGAAACGTTCTCCTCAGGACAAAATGTAACTGGATGCCGGGTATATAAGGTGATGCCTGCCGCTATTCAACAGAGGGACTATTTCAAACTGTGTCCTCTGGTCTGATTCGATGGTAATCCCGGGAACCTGAACGGCGCCTGAGCCATAGCCCCCGACCTCGCAGCGGATCAATGCTGAAAAACGAGCGGGTCAATCCGGCGCATAAATAAAATGCCCCGAACAGGTCGGGGCACGGTGCGAAGGCATCACATACAGTGATGGCCTATTGGCGATAACCCTTCAGGAAGTTGCCGATGCGGCCAATGGCCTGCTCCAGCTCGTCCACGCGAGGCAGGGTCACCACGCGGAAGTGATCCGGCCACGGCCAGTTGAAGGCGGTACCTTGCACAACCAGCAGTTTTTCCGACAGCAGCAGGTCCAGCACGAATTTCTCGTCGTTATGGATCGGGCAGATCTTCGGGTCGATGCGCGGGAAGGCGTACAGCGCCCCCATCGGCTTCACGCAGCTGACGCCGGGAATGTCGTTGAGCAATTCCCAGGTACGGTTACGCTGCTCCAGCAGACGGCCCGGCGGGAGGATAAGGTCGTTGATGCTCTGGTAACCGCCCAGTGCGGTCTGAATGGCGTGCTGGCTCGGCACGTTGGCGCACAGACGCATGTTGGCCAGAATGTCGATGCCTTCAATGTAGCTCTGTGCGTTGTGCTTGGGGCCGGAGATCGCGATCCAGCCGGAGCGGAAGCCTGCGACCCGGTACGACTTGGACAGGCCGTTGAAGGTCAGGCACAGCAGGTCCGGTGCCAGTGAGGCGGTGCACACATGCACGGCATCGTCGTAGAGGATCTTGTCGTAGATCTCGTCGGAGAACACCACCAGATTGTGCTGGCGAGCCAGCTCCAGCATGCCCAGCAGCACTTCTTTGGAGTACACGGCACCCGTCGGGTTATTCGGGTTGATGATCACCATGGCCTTGGTGTTGGGCGTGATCTTGGCCTTGATGTCGGCCAGGTCCGGCCACCAGTTGGCCTGCTCGTCGCACAGGTAGTGCACGGGGTTGCCGCCGGACAATGCGACGGCAGCGGTCCACAATGGATAATCAGGCGCCGGGACCAGCACTTCATCGCCATTGTTGAGCAACGCCTGCATCGACATCACGATCAGTTCGGACACGCCGTTGCCCAGGTAGATGTCTTCGATGCCGACACCTTCGACCTGCTTCTGCTGGTAGTACTGCATCACGGCCTTGCGGGCGCTGAACAGGCCCTTGGAGTCGCTGTAGCCCTGGGCGGTCGGCAGGTTGCGGATCACGTCCTGCAGGATTTCATCCGGCGCCTCGAAACCAAACGGTGCCGGGTTGCCGATATTCAGCTTGAGGATGCGATGGCCTTCCTCTTCCAGGCGTTTGGCGTGCTTGAGCACCGGCCCGCGAATGTCGTAGCAGACGTTAGCGAGCTTGTTCGATTTGCTGAACTGCATGGTGATGATCCCGAAAATGGACGAGCTGTTGCTGACTTGCAATTGAAGGTCGCTGCACGAAACACGATGAAATGGATTTGTGCGCGACAAACGCGGGTGCCAGACTGACGCCTGACCTGGCGCAATCATACGTGCCACCTGATCTGCGGAAAAGATACAGATCAGGCTTTTTCAGAATTGGAGGTGTACCCGTGGAAAAGTTTGAGAAGACGCTCGAAGAGTGGAGGGCGATGCTTGACCCTGAGCAGTACAACGTCTGTCGCCTGAAAGCGACCGAACGCCCTTTCAGCGGCAAGTACAACGATACCAAGACCGATGGCGTCTACCACTGTGTGTGCTGCAACGAAGCGCTGTTCGACTCCGCAACCAAGTTCGATTCAGGCTGCGGCTGGCCGAGCTTCTACGCGCCTATCGAAGACAGCGCCGTGGTGGATGTGCGTGACGTCAGTCACGGCATGATCCGTACCGAAGTGGTCTGCGCCAAATGTGATGCGCATCTGGGGCATGTGTTTCCGGATGGCCCGCCGCCGACCGGTCTGCGTTACTGCATCAATTCGGTGTGTCTGAACCTGGAACCGCGCGCATAACGATGCTGTGACGGGCGGTCGCTGCGCTTATCGCGTTTTATCAACGCCGGAAATTGAAGTGCGCTCCGCTCGATTGCACGCTAACGTCATGGGTCATATCGCGATCCCTACTAGCCTGAGGCACTGTCATGAGCGAAAACCTGCTGAGCATCCCGTGCACCACCATCAAGGGTGAGCAGAAAACCCTCGCTGATTTTGCCGGCAAGGCCGTGCTGGTGGTCAATACCGCCAGCAAATGCGGTTTCACGCCGCAGTACAAAGGCCTGGAAAAGCTCTGGCACGATTACAAGGATCAGGGCCTGGTCGTGCTCGGTTTTCCCTGCAATCAGTTCGGCAAGCAGGAGCCGGGAGACGAGGGCGCCATTTCCGGATTCTGCGAACTCAACTACGGCGTCAGCTTCCCGCTGTTCAAAAAGATCGACGTCAATGGCGATCAGGCGCATCCGTTGTTCGTGCAGCTCAAGAAGCAGGCGCCGGGGCTGCTCGGGTCTGAGCGCATCAAGTGGAACTTCACCAAGTTTCTGATCGGCAAGGACGGCAAGCTGGTCAAGCGTTTTGCGCCGCTGACCAAGCCTGAAGAACTGACCGGGGAAATCGAAGTGCTGCTGCGTTAGACGTCCTGATCAGCTCGTTCGGTGATCGGGATCCATTGGTCCAGAATACTCACCAGCTCGGCTCGTCTGAAGGGCTTGGCCAGATAGTCGCTCATCCCGGCGGCCTTGCAGCGCTCACGTTCGTCGGGCATGGCGTTGGCGGTCAGGGCGACAATAGGCAGGTTGGGCCAGCGACCGCTGGCACGGATCTGCCGACTGGCCTCATAGCCGTTCATGACCGGCATATTGCAATCCATCAGCACCAGATCGAAATCACCGCGCTCCAACTCCTCAAGCGCTTCGCCGCCGTGACTGCTGACCACCACGTGGCAGCCCAGTTTGGCGAGTATCCCCTTGGCCACCAGTTGATTCACCGGATTGTC
The DNA here is from genome assembly GCF_979253365.1 of Pseudomonas sp. AC016. Taxonomy (NCBI): domain Bacteria; kingdom Pseudomonadati; phylum Pseudomonadota; class Gammaproteobacteria; order Pseudomonadales; family Pseudomonadaceae; genus Pseudomonas; species Pseudomonas sp. AC016. The sequence continues at coordinate 1,499,440 of NZ_CEEDCC010000001.1, read as the reverse complement.
TTCCACGAGCAGGATCCGCGCCGGACGTTGTGTGGTCGGCTCCGGCAGTGCATTAGCTTTCACACTGTTTTCTTCATGAGCCAGCACGCGGCGTAGCGTGTGGTAGAGCGCATTTCTAGCCAGTGGCCGGGCCTGTTGCTGGAGGGGCGCCAAGGCGCTCACCTGTTCGCCGGGCATGAAGTTGCCGTAAGCGGTCACCAGCAGAATGGGCGCGGGCGTCGCAGGTCGAATGGCGAACAGGCATTCAGGGCAGTCGGTGATCACCAGATCGGGGCGGGTATCAAGTTCCAGTGGCTGGGCGCGGTCATCAATGCTGCGTCGCTCCACGTCCACCCCCCAGCTCGGCAGCAGATTGCCCAACAGTTCCACCAGTCCACTGCCTGCAGAACTGATCACCATCACCCGGCCCTTGAGCCGGGCAGGGGATATGGCCTCGATGTGCACGGGCAGCGGCAGCTCTGCGCAGAACTGGCTGCCAAAGCCCGAGCGGGACTGAAAGGTCAAGGTGCCGTTCATGGCCTGACACAGGCTGTGTGTGAGCGACAGTCCGAGCCCGGTGCCGCCATATTGCCGGGTGATGGCGGCCTCTGCCTGGGTGAACGGCTGAAAGATTCGCGTCTGGGCTTCCTGCGCGATGCCGATCCCGGTGTCGCGTACCTCAATCTTTACCCGGTTCTCCCGGGTCTGCGGATCGATGGAATGGCTGAGTCGCACATCGACTCGCCCGAAGCGGGTGAACTTGAGCGCGTTGGACAGCAGGTTGCTGACAATCTGCCTGACTCTGGTCGGGTCGCCGGAAACCATGGCCGGGAAATTCGACCCAATCAGGCACGTCAGTTCGACGCTGGGCGCTGCGTTCTGAGACAGCAGGTTGGCGGTGTCCTCGACCAGCAGGCCCAGGTCGAACGGAATGCGTTCAATCTCCAGATGCCCGGCATTGAATTTGGACATGTCGAGAATATCGTTGAGCAGTTCCACCAGCACCTTGCCGGAGTCATGGGCAATCAACAGCTGCTGACGCTGCTCGGCATTCAGCGGACCGTCCAGCGACAGTGCCAGCATGCCCAGCAGGCCGTTGAGTGGCGTGCGGATTTCATGGCTCATGTGCGCCAGAAATGCCGAGCGCGCGTGTGCCATGTCGAGTGCGGTGCTGCGTGCAATCTGTAATTCTTCGTTGGACTGGCGCAGTCGGATGTTACTGGTGCGCAATTCGTTGGTGCGGGCCGAGACGATGCTTTCCAATTGGTTCAGGTGATCGGTGAGGCGATCTTCGGCTTCGCGGCGTCGGGCGAACTCGCTGGTCACGGTCTCGATCTGGCGGTTGAAGGTTTCAACCAGTACGCCGATCTCATCCTGCTCATGATTTGGCGGGCAGGTGATCTTTGAGCGCTGCGGACTGCGCGGGTCATGACTGCTCAGCTCGCGGATCAACCCGACCAGGGGTTTGGTGAGTGTGGCGTAGAACAGAATCGTCAGAATGGCGGCCAGCGCCAGGCTGCGTACGAAGCCGTTGAGCAGGGTGATTTCGGCGCGTTGCATGAAGTGACTGCCGAAGGCAAAGGTATCGACGGTCAGGTACAGCGTGCCGATGGTTTCATTCGGCAAGTGGTCCAGTTTCAGCTTTTCCTCGAACAGGCGGCTCTCGCCGAACATCCAGTCACTGAGGACCCGATAGCGACCGGTCGCCATCGGGCGTTCGACGCTGGACAGCACCATATTGTTGTTGTCGGTCAGTCTGGCGCTGACTACGGCGGGCGAACGCAGCAGGCCCAGGGTCAGTTCCTGGGCCAGTTCGGCATCAATGTTGTAAGCGATACGCGAGGCAGGGTTCTGGATGATTTCCAGCAAGGAGTTGATTTCGCGATCGATGGAAGCGTCTTCGCTGGCATAATCGATTGCGATCTGAAACAGGCTGAGCAAGGTTCCAAGCGCGAAGCCGATCAGTACGGCAAGACGCGCCTGCTTGAACGAAAGCCTGTTGTTGAGCCTTATATCCATGAATACTAACTGCCACTTCGGGTGCCCGGTGCCGGGCAAGCATAGCTGATCGGGGCAGTTGATCAGTCAGTTAAATATAAGGAGAAACTGTGGATTCGCAGATGAATGCTTTTCTTGAGCGCGCAGACGCGGTGCTTGCGCGTCTGGAACCTTTGCTGCCAGCGTTGCGCGAGCCGGTCGACTGGACGCATGCGCTGGCCGCACGCTGGGTGCGTGAAGGGCGTAGCGGCTACCTGATGCCGCTTGAAGTCAGCCTCGACATGCGCCTGTCCGACTTGATCGGCGTGGATCTGCAGCGTGACCAACTGGGCCGCAATACCCGCCAGTTCATCGACGGGCTACCGGCCAACCATGCGCTGTTGTGGGGTTCGCGCGGTACGGGCAAGTCGTCACTGATTCGCGCGCTGCTGGCCGAATATGCAGGGTCGGGCCTGCGTCTGATCGAGATCGAGCGCGATCACCTGGGCGACCTGCCACGTGTCGTGGAGCAATTGCAGGCGTTGCCACAGCGCTTCGTGCTGTTCTGTGATGACCTGTCGTTCGAGTCGGGCGAGGGTGATTATCGGGTGCTCAAGAGTGTGCTCGATGGTTCGCTGGAGCAGGCACCGGATAATGTACTGCTCTACGCCACCTCGAACCGTCGCCACCTCGTGCCTGAAAAGGAGAGCGACAATGCCAACTGGCAGCAGGTCGACGGCGAGCTTCACCCCAGTGAAGCGGTGGAGGACAAGATTGCCTTATCCGACCGTTTCGGGCTGTGGTTGTCGTTCTATCCCTTCACGCAGGATCATTACCTGAATGTCGTCGAACACTGGATCACTCAACTGGCGCTGAAATCCGGTCTGAGCTGGCAGCGCGATGAGGATCTGGACAAGGCCGCGGTCCGCTGGGCGACCGGACGCGGTAATCGAAATGGTCGCTGTGCCTACCAGTTCGCACGTTACTGGGTCGGCCTTCAATTGCTGGAGCAACCTACATGATCAATCTGCAAGACACGGGCGCAGGCCTGGACGGTTACAACCTGCTGGCTGCGCAACTGGGAGCATTGCTGGCCGATGAGCGCGACTTCATCGCCAACGCCGCGCAGTTTTCCGCTTTTCTGTACACCCAGATCGACGATTTGAACTGGGCAGGCTTTTACCTCAATCGCAACGAAGAGCTGGTTCTCGGGCCGTTTCAGGGCCAGGTTGCCTGCGTGCGAATTCCCTTCGGGCGTGGTGTGTGCGGCGCGGCAGCGCAGAGCAGGCAGACTCAGCGTGTCGAGGATGTGCACAGTTTTGCGGGGCATATCGCCTGCGACAGCGCCTCGAACAGCGAACTGGTCGTGCCGTTGATCAAGGACGGGAAACTGATCGGTGTGCTGGACCTGGACAGTCCGAGCGTGCGGCGTTTCAGCGAGGTGGATCAGGCGGGTATCGAACGTCTGGCGGCGATCTTTCTGGCGGCGACCGACTGCTGAGTTGGTTGCGGTAGACGCTTATAAGCCGCCTCCCACAGTCAGATGCCTGAAGGTACATCTGACTGTGTCAGGGGCAGAGGTGCCAAGTCATCAATCGTAGATGACTTTCTTTTTCCATTCCGATTCGGTGTCGTCAGCCTTGAGGCCTTCGGTCAGTGCGTTGTCATCGTCGGCAGTCGGGGCGGTATTGGTCAGCACCATGGAGTTGGCGCGGGCCAATTGTTTTTCCATTGCCAGCAACTGCTGCTGATAAGTAACCGGGTCCGGCTGGTTGCGCAGGTACTGCACGCCACGTTCGAATGCCAGACGCGCCTGACCTGGCTGGTCCTGAGAAAGCGCCATCTGACCGAGGTTGTTGAAGAACTCGATATGCAGGTTCACCAGAATCGTGCGGATTTCGCGGATCCAGTGCTTGGCTTCGCTGGTCTGCAGGAAACCATCGTGGGCAGCGCGGGTCACCTGACCATGCAGCGCTTCAAGCAGGAAGCGCACGTCCTTGGCCTTGGCTTCGGTCTGGATCGGCGTGACAGGGTTGGTCACTTCGATGCGGTCGCCCTTGGCGACCTGCACTTCAAGTTCGGCAATGCGGCTCTTGAGTTGGGCGTTGCCCTTTTCCAGCGCCAGCATGCGCTGCACGACGTTCAGTTCCAGGCGAGTCAGCAGCAGCTTGAGTGCCGGAGACATGAGCTGGCCCGGAAACACTTCGGTGATCTCGCCGCATCGACGCAGGCGATCGTTCAGCTCTACCTTGGTCCGTGCCTTGTCCAGTTTGCTGTTCTCAGCGACATGGTTCAAATAGCCGATCGCGATCAGCACAGCGATACCGGCTATTACCATCAGCGTGATCATGAGTGGAGTCACTGCGCAAACCTCAATTGTTCAAGTAATTTTGCAGGGAGTGTAGTGGCTAAGCACTACTGCGCATAGATGTGCCCGTCGGACTTTGTCATAACGCTTCTATTATAGGTGCGTAATCGCAAACCGTCGGTCGGTGCCCTTAACGGGGTCGAAGTCGTTGATTTCAATAAATTTTCAGAATGGGGTTGACGACCCCTCAAACCATCCATAGAATGCGCGCCACTTACAGCGTAAAGCACACAGCGAAGCGCAATAAGTAGTGAATGTTGTACGTGTGTCCCCTTCGTCTAGTGGCCTAGGACACCGCCCTTTCACGGCGGTAACAGGGGTTCGAGTCCCCTAGGGGACGCCATTGCGGGAATAGCTCAGTTGGTAGAGCACGACCTTGCCAAGGTCGGGGTCGCGAGTTCGAGTCTCGTTTCCCGCTCCATTTTTAAGCAGCCTTGCTTCACGGCAGGGTTGAGTGAAACCAGAACCCTCTTCGGAGGAGGTCTGGAACTGGAACATACACCATGATGTTTCAGGCAGTGTCCCCTTCGTCTAGTGGCCTAGGACACCGCCCTTTCACGGCGGTAACAGGGGTTCGAGTCCCCTAGGGGACGCCATTTGCGGGAATAGCTCAGTTGGTAGAGCACGACCTTGCCAAGGTCGGGGTCGCGAGTTCGAGTCTCGTTTCCCGCTCCAAATTCACAAAAACGCCGCTCAACAGAGCGGCGTTTTTGTATGCGCGTTTCAAGCCCGGTCTCAAACCTGTCGTTCAGCCAGCAATGCATCCAGTTCCGGCATCAGGGTCACGCTTTCCTGTTCGTTGGGGTCGGTGCGGGCGATGAGGGCGGTGGCTTCATGTTCCGTGCTCGGGTTGTACGGCACATGCGGCATGCCGGCGGGAATATAGAAAAAGTCGCCTTCTTCCACTGTTGCGTGTTTCTCGAGCGCTTCGCCGTACCAGCACCCCGTTCCGCCTTTCAAGGCATAGATGGCGGTCTCATGCTCCTGATGTTTGTGCGCCTTGCCTTTGCCGCCAGGCGGGATGGTCAGCAATTGCATGTGAATATGTCGTGCACCAGCGCTTTCGGCTGATATCCCGACCTGATAGTCGAGGCCCTGCTTGCCCTGGTAGGTCGAAGCGGGTTTTAACAGGACGCAATCCTGTTGATGGTCGTGGGGCATGGTCAGTCCCTCTGGCTAAAATTGGAAGTCGATGGTGATACGGGGGAGCTCCACCCGTCACACGCTTTTTGCGGAGCGTGAATCAGGCATGGAAGGGGGAGCAAGTGAAACAAAGTAATGAGTATTTCCGACCTCTGTTTGCCTGACGTTTATGGCATATACAGAAACGCCGTCCCATGGGACGGCGTTCTGCAGGTTTCGTAGCGCTCTGCCCGGCAAGGCGTTCAGCCATCAAGGCATCTGCGGCAGTTCATTGGGACGCAGGTCGAACACCAGCACCTCGGCATCCACGCCTTCGCTCAGAGTGATGACCTGTTCATCACGCAGACGCACACCGTCACCTTCGCCAAGCGCCTGGCCGTTAAGGACCACGCTGCCGCGTGCAACGTGCACATAGGCATAGCGACTGGCAGCCAGTTCAAGCGTGGCGGTTTCGCTGCCATCGAACAGACCGGCATACACACGAGCATCCTGGCGGACATTCAGCGCGCCGTTTTCGCCGTCGGGCGAAATGATCAGCTGCAGGCGACCGCGTTTCTGCTCGGGGCTGAAATGCTCTTGCTGATACTTGGGAGTGGCACCGCTGACATTGGGTACGATCCAGATCTGCAGAAAGTGCACGCCCTCGGTTTGCGAGTGGTTGAACTCACTGTGCGCCACGCCGCTGCCGGCACTCATCAGTTGCACGTCACCGGGACGAATAACCGAGCCGGTACCGAGGGTGTCCTTGTGTTCCAGCGCACCTTCAAGCACGTAGGAAAAAATTTCCATGTCGCGATGCGGGTGCTGTCCGAAGCCTTTGCCAGCGGTCACACGGTCGTCGTTGATCACCAGCAGGTCGGAGAAGCCCTGTTCGTTCGGGTTGCGATAACTGGCAAACGAGAAAGTATGAAAGGATTTGAGCCAGCCGTGATCAGCTGCGCCACGGTTGGAAGCTTTGCGAAGAGTCAGCATGATAGTTTCTCCATCCAGATGTCGACGCTGCAGATTCAGGTATCGACCAAGTGAGACGAAGGTTACTGGTTATCTGCTGGTGCAATAAGTAGCTGAAAGACGAATGACTGTCTCGCTGTGGTTGACAGTTGCTCAGGCGTGCACCCGCGCGCCTGTACAGCCCAAGCCTGATCCCGACGCATAATCCCCATCGCCTGCGATCTTCGCCATAATGTGCCCCTGACCTTTACTCTTTTCAAGTGACGTCTCATTCATGAAAACCGTAGCAATGGTCCTGTTCCCGGAATTTCTTCTGCTCGACATGGCAGGCCCCATGGAGGTGTTTTCCATCGCCAACCGCTACCTGGCGCTGGAAAAACACTACCAGATAAGCACCGTCGGTACCCAGCACGGAGCCATCCGGGCATCCAATGGTGTGCGGGTGATGGCCGATGCTCACCTGGAGCAGGTTGCTGGCAGTCATGATTTGCTGCTGGTACCCGGCGGGCCGGGAGCCTACGACGATAAACACCAGCCGCTGGTGGACTGGCTATTGAGCGCCAGGGAGCAGGCGGGTTGTATCGGCTCGATCTGTACGGGCGCGTTCATTCTCGGCGAGGCAGGTCTGCTGGATGGCCACCGGGTGACCACTCACTGGCATTACACCGAACGTCTGATCAAGCGTTTTCCCAAGGCTATCGTCGAGACCGATCAGATCTACATCAATGACCGCAACCTGCTGACCTCCGGCGGGGTCACTGCAGGTATCGACCTGGCGCTGGCAGTCGTTGCCAAGGATCACGGCAAGAAAGTCGCGCAGGACGTCGCCAAGGTATTGCTGGTACTGATGAAGCGCCAGGGTGGTCAGGCGCAATTCAGTCCGTTGATGGGCGCTGTCGCGACCAACGAGACCGCCGTTACTCGGGTGCAGAATTACGTGCTGGAGCACTTGGACGAGTCATTCAGCGTCGAGCGCATGGCCAATATGGCTAACATGAGCGCCCGGCATTTCGCCCGGCTGTTCTCCCGCGAAGTGCAGATGACGCCCATGGAGTTTCTGCAGAACGCCCGTATCGATCGCGCCAGAAGCCTGCTGGAAGTCAGTGACCTGCCGCTCAAGACGGTGGCTTACCGAAGCGGCTTTGGCAGCGTGCGGCACATGCGCTTTCTGTTCGGTGAAAAGCTGGGGCTGACACCCAGCCAATACCGCGAGCAGTTCAGTTAGTTTCGGCCCAAACGCCGGGGTGTCCGTATCCGGCATCGCATTGACCGTGTGACTCCCCCCGGAAAACTTGTTCCGTCTTCATTGCCTGCCAAGATGGATAGGATCTATTAAGAAGGTGATGCAATGGACTGCCAGCCCAGGCGTTTCAGCCAGCCAGACACATCGAATCAAGCCCAAACAGCCCAAACGGCCCACGCGGACGACGTTCTGCGGTTCGGCCCCTACGTGTTTCATGTCCGACAGCGCCAGATCCTGCGCGACGGTGAACCGTTGCGTCTGGGTGGGCGTGCACTGGATATCCTGCTGGTCCTGATCGGACACGCCGGTGAAGTGATCGACAAGGAAGCGTTGATCGCACAGGTCTGGCCTGATTCCTTCGTCGAAGAGATCAACCTGAGGGTGCAGATTGCAGCCTTGCGACGCGCGCTCGACGATGGGCAGCGTTACATCGAAACGTTGCCCCAGCGCGGGTATCGTTTCGTGGCACAGGTTCAAAAGACTTCGACGTCTGAAAAGCCCGAGGCGGTCCATGTCCCCAACAACCTGCCTGTACGCCTCACCCATGTCATGGGGCGCGATGATGTGGTGGGCAAGCTGGTTCGACAGCTGCCTGCAAAACGCTTCATCACGCTGACCGGCGCGGGAGGCATCGGCAAATCGACCGTGGCCTGCCGCGTAGCCGAACGTCTGGTGTCGCGCTATCAGGATGGCGTGTGTGTCATCGATTTCTCGGCGGTGAACAGTGAGCAGATGCTGGCAGGCTGTCTGGCCGAGCTCTTGGAGCGGGACGGCGAACCTTGCCTGTCGAGCCTGTCCAGCGAGCTGGCACAGGGGCGGCGTCTGTTGATTGCCGACAACTGCGAAGCGCTCGACGAAGGCTGTCGGCAGTGGCTCGGCGCGCTGTTGGCGCAGTCCGATGAGCTGGCCATTCTTGCCACCAGTCGACGACCGTTGGACCTGCGTAACGAATCGCTGTTTCCACTGGAGCCTTTGACCGTTCCGCCTGCGTCCGCGCAGATCAGTGTCGAGCAGGGCCTGGCTTATCCTGCGGTGCAGTTGTTCGTCAGTCGCGCCCAGGCCTGCCAGCAGGGTCTGGTCCTGCGGGACCGTGACATGAACGTCATCGGTGACCTCTGTCGCAAGCTCGATGGCATCCCTTTGGCGCTTGAACTGGCGGCATCGCAGGTCAATACCTTTGCATTGGCGGGTCTGCAGGCTCGTCTGGAGCAATGCATTCAGTGGCTGACGCAGGGGCGACGCACGGCTGTGGCCCGTCATCAGTCGCTCAGGGCTTCGCTTGACTGGAGTCATCAACGCCTGAGCCCGCGCGAACAGGCGGCACTGCGTCGTCTGGCAACCTTCGATAAGGCTTTTACGAGCGAATCCGCAGTGGATGTCATCGGGTGTGACGGGCTGGAGACGCAGTCGGTTCGGGAGGCGCTCGTGCAACTGGAGCGTCATTCGGTGCTGTGGAATGTGCCCGGCGCCGGAGTTTCGCGTTACCGGCTTGCGCACACCACGCGGCTGTATGCGCTTGAAAAACTTGAGGACGCTGGCGAACTCCAGACGTTCACGGCGCGCCACGCCCGTCACGTCAACTTGCAGCGTTTGCTGGCAAAGTCAGTACAGCTGGTCGAGTAGCGCGCGTGCCGCCAGCAGGTCCGGCGTGGCAAAGCCTTCGCTGAAGCGGGCATGAACCGGTGCCAGCAGGATCCGGGCTTGCTGCTCCTTGCCCTGGCCCTGCCACAGGCGCGCCAGTGATGTTGCACTGCGTAATTCCCACGCCAGCGCGTGCTGGGAGCGCGCCACCTCCAGGGCCTGGAGCAACAGCGTTTGCGCACCGTCCTCATCATGCGCCTGCAACGTTTCGGCCCGGCACCGCAGCATCTCTGCCGTGCACCAGCCTGCCAGACCTGCCTGAGCCCGCTCCGTCAACGCCAGGTCCACCAGGCCGGGGCGCAGCGTGACCATGATGTCCCGAATCAGGCCTGAGCCTTGAGGCTGATCGTCTGACATGGCTGACTCGCTCAACAACTGCTCATACAAGCCTGCCCAGCGATGAAACAGCAGCACCGAGTGCTTTTGGGCCTGTTCCTGCAACAGTTTCACTCGCTCGCCTGCCACCTGGATATCGCCGTTGTAGAGCGCGATGGCGCAACCGGCCACAGCCAGGGTGTAGCAGATGGACGCGCCGTGGTTGATCTGTAACGCAATCTCCAATGCTTGAGTGGCCGTGTGCGCGGCCTGTTCAGGCAGGCCCTGCATCCAGAGAATGCGCGCCAGCAGGGTCAGGGACGCAACGCTCAGGTCGTACTGAATGCCGAAGCCTTGCGTAAAGCGATTCAAATGACCGTTGTGCGCCATGTGCTGAATGACCTGCTCGGCGTCTCGCCTGGCCTGCCGCTGGTCACCGTTGTAATGCAGCGCCAGTGCGCGCAGACGTTGGGCGCTCAAACGCAGCGCTTCGTTGGTGTCGAATCCCAGACGGTTGAACTGGCGGCTCTGCTCGATCGTTTGCGGGTAATGACCGCTGCACAGGTTGACAGCCACCAGACCGGAAATCGCCTGCAACTGACCCGCCAGATCGCCGGACTGCTCTGCCAGCATCTGCGCCGTGCTGAATGCTTCCACGGTTTCCGGCGTACTGCCAACGGTGTGGTAAGAGAAATTGCCCTGCGCCAGCTTGAGGACCATTTTCAGGTCCAGGCAGGGCAGGGGATTGGCGTCCAGCAGTATCAGCGCCCTGCGCACGTAATGACCGTGTTCCTTGAGCAGTGACAGCTCCTGCCAGAGCGGTGCCGACTGGGCCACGAGGCGAATGGCGACAATCTGCGGGACGTCGGCGTCCAGCCCCCAGGCCAGCGCCGAGCGGATGTCTTCAAGGATACGGCTGTAGCGGTCGATCCACTGCGCGGTGGAGACCTTTTCCCAGTCCTGCCGCGCCTGTTCCATGATGGCCAGACAACGTCGCGCATGTCGTTCCTGCGTGGCAGGCAGCTCATGGTGAGCGCGCAGTTTTTCCAGCGCGTAACGACGCGTGGTGTCGAGCAGGTGATAGAACACCTCGTCATCGCCGACTTCCACGTTCAGCAGGGATTTGGCCACCAGTTGCGTGATGGCGTTGAACACCTCGTAGGTCGCCACCGGCTGATCGGTGATCACGGCAGCGGCCGACTCCAGCGAGAAGCGACCCTTGAAGATTCCCAGTCGTTGCAGACAGTTCTGCTCACATGTGCTGAGCATCTGGTAGCTCCAGTCCAGCGTAGTGCGCAGCGTCTGATGCCGGGTCATTGCATCGGACGGGTCGTCGCTGTGTTCCCGACAACTCTGCTGCAGATGCTCCAGCACGCCGCTCAGGCGCAGGTTGCCGACTTGCGCGGCGGCAAGCTCAATGGCCAATGGGATGCCGTCCAGCCGCTGACACAGCTCAATGGCCAGCGGCAGGTTTTCATCGGTCAGCTCGAACTGCTCATGACTGGCCATGGCCCGTTCGACGAACAATTGCAGGGCCGCAAAGCCCATGGCGGAGGAACGATCAAGGCTGTCCAGCGGCGGACAGTCCAGCGCATCCACGCGTTGCACGAACTCGCCCTCAGCCCTTAACGGCTCGCGGCTGGTGGTCAGAATATGCACGTGCGGCGCGCTGCGCAGGATGCGCTCACTGAGCTGGGCAATGGCGTCAACCATGTGCTCGCAGTTGTCGATCACCAGCAGCATGTGTCGCCCGCGCAAATACGCGGCCATGTGATTGACGGGCTGCTCGTCAGGCAACGACAGCTCCAGCAATGACGCCAGGTGCGGGACGATCACCGCAGGGTCGGTCAGCGGTGCCAGATCGAGCAGGCGGATGCCATCGCGGTAACGGTCGATCAACTGTTCGGCAACGCGCAGGGCGGTGGTGGTCTTGCCGATGCCGCCGGGGCCGACCAGGGAAATGAATCGGTGCTGCTGCAACTGACTGATCAGGCGTTCGACCAGTGCTTCCCGGCCCAGCATGCGCGCGCGCCGCATGGGCAGATTGTGATGGGGCGGGGTATTCATCCAGGCATCCGGCGCGTTTTCGCTATGTTCCAGGGTATACGGGGCGACAAAGCTGTATCCGCGTTGCGCGACTGTCACGATGTAGCGTTGTCCGGCCTGCCCATCGCCCAGCGCTTTGCGCAAGGCAGCCATGTGCACACGCAGGTTGCCGTCTTCGACCACGGTTCTGGGCCAGACCCGGTTTATCAGGTGCTGCTTGCTGACCACGTTTCCGGCGTTTTCCAGCAGCACCAGCAGGATGTCCACGGCGCGCCGGCCCAGCCGCAACGGTCTGTCGGCTTCAAGCACCAGACGCTGTTGCGGATAGATGCGATAAGGGCCGAAACGCATGGCCTGCTCGGTGAGAACGGTCAACGGTCTTTTCCAGTTCAGAGGGATGGGGAAGTCTGCGTGCAGCGTAGCTTAACGGCTGACGGTCACGAGGCAGACATCCCTTCACCCTGGCCTGCATTTCTCGCATGTCCGCGCCACGTGAAGGGGTTGATGCCCTCGGCGCGGGAGAAGATATGCGAAAAATGCGATTGATCACAGAAGCCGCACTCCTGACTGATCTGGGTCAGGCTCATGGCGGTGTGTTGAATCAGACATTTGGCACGCGCCAGACGCTGCTCGCGGATCCACTCCTGAGGCGAAAGCCCGGTACTGCACTTGAAGGCGCGGGAGAAGTAACTGCGCGACAGCGCACAGGCCCGTGCCAGCTCGGCCACCTCGATGTTCTCACTCAGGTTGTCGCGAATCAGCTGCTTGGCCAGACGTTCTCGCCAGGGCGACAGTCCACCGCTGTTGCGGACCGGTTTCTCGCTGTTCAGCGCGTCAGGGCAAAGCTTGCAGGCATAACTTGAATAGTGGGTCATGGCAAATGTCCGTGGTGGGGTGAGCTTTCCATGGGCAAGAATTTGCGCAGAGGCCGCTATTCTTGATTTCCGCGAGCCGTACTGACGAGTTAATCGTTGTTAATTCCGGGCTGTCCGAGTGGTGGCTAACTGATTGCGCGACAGCTCTGCCACGGGCATCTCAGCGGCTTTGCAGCCAGCCGAGGAAGCCGCCTTTTCTGACCTGCGGCGGACGGGCCAGCAGGATCGAATGGCTGTTCTTCTGACGTACCGCCTGCAGCTTGTGCAGGGCCGTATTCACTTGGGTGGATTGCGTCATGCAGGCGCGGGCGATGTCCTTGTCGATGCGATAGACGATGCTGGAAGTCAGCGCGGTGAAGCAGGCTTCGGACGGCGTGTCGTCCAGCAGACCCTGTTCGCCCAACACTTCGCTCGGCCCCATGCGACCGGCCTCGACGCGTTGCTCGCCATTGACCACGGCCGCACTGATCACGCCGGTGGCGATCACGAACAGGCCGTCGGGCACTTCGTTCAGGTCCAGCACCACCTGACCTGCGGCGTACTGCTGAGCGGTCATATGTTGGGCCAGTTGATCCCGCTCTTCCTCGCTGAGCGAACGGAACACTTTCACTTCTTCCAGCAGCGCACGGGCCCGTGAGGACGGCTCGACGACCGCGTCGGGCTGACGAACGATTCCGGCCGCTTCCAAGTGGCGGTGGGCGAGATCGAACAACTGGTTGCGCACTTCGCCTTTTTTGCTCAGGTCCGCGATGAAACCAGTGGCCACGTATTCCGACATGCTGTCTCCCGACGCATGCAGCACGGCCTTTGGCGCAGGACTCAGCAACAGACTGCTGCTGCCCTGCAGGGTACGCTCCAGAGCGTCGAGCACCCGGCGTGGACGAATGTGGGTCGGCACCTGAATGCTGATCGAAACGCCGTGCATGTTGGTCGGGCGACTGAGGTTGACGATCTTGGCCTTGGCCGCCACCGAATTGGGCACCACGGCGGTGCTGCCTGCGTGGGTCAACAGGTGCGTGGCGCGCCAGTCGATGTCGAGCACCTTGCCTTCGACGCCGTCGATCGACACCAGATCGTCCACTTGATAGGGTTTGGTGGTGTTGAGCACGATCCCGGAAAACACGTCGCTCAGTGTGCTCTGCAACGCCAGACCGACGATAATCGCCATCGCGCCGGACGTCGCCAGCAGGCCCTTGACCGGCAGCTCCAGTACATAGCCTGCGGCCGCCACCACGGCAATCAGGAACACCAGTGCGCCGATCACGTCCTGCAACAGGCGTCCGCTGTGTCCGATGCGGTGCATCAGCGCCAGACCGATCAACACGGTCAGCACCCGCGCGGCGTAGACCCACCAGAGAATCGCCAGTGCCGTCGCGCCCAGCTGGATCACGCTGTCATCCGGCCAGGACGGGGCCTGCAACGGGCTGATCCCGGCATTGATGATGATCGTGCTGAACGCCAGAAACAGCGCCAGCCGAATGCTCACCTGCGCCACTCTCTGACGCACCGGGGCGAGGTGCCAGATCAGTACATCGGCCAACAGCAGTAGGGCGCTCCAGAGCAGGGGATGGCTCATTGACTGATACATGGGATGACTCCGCAGAACGTTGGGAATGGGCTGTCTGCCCTGTGGACACAGACTAATCAGGTGCTGAAATGCGAAAAAGCGGCTATAAAGCGTTTAACTGTCAACCAGGTCGTGACAATGAATCCTTTTGAAGACATGCGTATCTTTTGCCAGGTGATGGAGTCGGGCAGCTTCACGGCGGCCTCCGACAAGCTGGGGCTGTCCAAGCAGTTCGTCAGCAGACGGCTGATGCAACTGGAAGAACGGCTGGGCGTGCGCCTGCTGAACCGCTCGACACGGCGGCTGGACGTTACCCCGCTGGGCCAGAGTTACTACGAATCGGCCTTGCGTCTGCTGGCCGAAGTCGAGCAGGTGGAGCAGGGCATCACAGGTCAAAACAGCGAGCCACGCGGCACCTTGCGCCTTAGCGCGCCGCTGTCGTTTGCCGTGGCGCATCTGGGCTGCCTGCTGCCGTTGTTTCTGCAGCGCTATCGCGACGTGTCGGTGGAAGTCGACCTGAGCGACCGCCCTGTGGACCTGCTCAGCGAAGGCTACGATCTGGTGCTGCGCATCGGCGTGCTGGAAGACTCCAGCCTGATCGCCCGACGAATCGCGACCATCGACCGGGTCTACTGCGCCAGTCCTGCTTATCTGGCCGAGCGCGGCACGCCGGAAAAACCCGAAGACCTGCATGCTCACGACTGCCTGCCGTACGGGCATGGTCGTCAGGTGCAATGGCGCTTTCAGGGTGCAGGCAAGCCGCTGAACCTGAGCGTCAGCGGACGGATGCGCGTCAACAATGGCGAGCTGTTGCGCGATGCGGCGGTGGCGGGGCTGGGCGTTACCTACCTGCCGACCTTCATTGTCGGCGCAGCCCTGCGCGACGGCAGCCTGGTGCGGGTACTGGACGATCTGCGCCCGGAACCGCTGACCCTGTCGGCGGTGTATCCACAGCACCGCCAGGCTTCCCGGCCGGTACAGGCCTTCATCGAGTTCCTGCGCGAGCGGCTGGACTCGGGCATCGACCTGGATGACCGCCAGGGGTAGTCAGCCTACTGATCGTTCCGCACAAGCTGATAGGCACGATCAGTACCGTCTCACACTGATCGTTCCTCACGCTCTGCGTGGGAATGCCTCTCAGGACGCTCCGCGTCCAGGCGCGGTGGGTCTGATGAGGTTATTTCACGTGGCTCAATGGCATGCAGAGCGTCCCGGGCTGCGGCTGCATGCCTAAGCCGAACCGGACGATGTTGCGCACAACCCGACGCTCAGCGACCTTCGACGCGTCGCCAACGCTCGTTGAGCGGGCAAACGGTGCGTATCATGAGCGCTCTTTGATGCGGAGCACGCGTTCATGTCTGCCGGAAAACCCGAAGTCATCATCACCTACTGCACCCAGTGCCAATGGTTGCTGCGTGCCGCCTGGCTGGCTCAGGAACTGCTGAGTACGTTCTGCGACGATCTGGGCAAGGTCTCGCTTGAGCCGGCCACGGGTGGCACCTTTCGCATTACCTGTGACGGCGTACAGATCTGGGAGCGCAAGGCCGACGGTGGATTCCCGGAAGCCAAGGTGCTCAAGCAGCGGGTGCGTGATCAGATCGACCCGGCGCGTGACCTGGGCCACAACGACCGGCATCGCGCAGCGGACCCTCAATGAGATCCGGTTTCTGCACCTCGGTTGCCCATCAGGCCTGAGATCAGAATGGCGACAATGATCAGCGTCCCGCCCAGCAGCATCCGCAGCGTGGGCGTTTCGGCGAAGATCAGCCAGGCGAAGGCAATGCCGTACAACGGCTCCATGGCGAACACCACAGCGGCCATCCGCGCCTTGATCACGGCCAGACTGGCGACGAACAGACTGTGTGCCAGTCCGGTACAGAGCACGCCGAGCAAGGCAATCCACAGCCAGTCAGTGGTCGACACGTGGGGCAATGAAGAGGCTGCCCAAGGCAGCAGGCAGACGGCGACGATCAGGTTCTGACACAGGGCGGCCTGTACCGCAGGCACATGCAGCGCACTGGCACGGTTGACCAGTGACAGCAGGGCGAAGGTGAAGCCCGAAACAATCGCCCACAACAAGCCGCCCGTCGCTTCGCTGGCCAGATCAAACCCCGGTGTCACCAGTATCAGGCCCACGGTAACCAGCACGACCAGCAGCATCTCGATGTACCGGATTCGCTCACGAAAGACCAGACCCTCAAGTATCACGGTGAACGCCGGGAAGCTCGCGAAGCCCAGCGTCGCCACTGCCACGCCGGCCACTTTCACCGCAATGAAAAACGATACCCAATGCAGGCTCAGCAGTACGCCACTGAGGACCAGGCGTGCGCCGCTGGCCCGGCTCAATGGCTTCCAGCGCGTGCTGCCGACAAAACGCGCGAACACGGCGAGTGCTGCGGCTGCGAAGGCCGCACGGCCGAAAACGATTACGGATGGCGAAGCATGGGCCAGTTTGCCCAGCACGCCGGACAGGCCAAACAGCAGGGCGCCGATGTGCAGAGCGAGCAGGGCAGAACGCGGAGTCATGACAATCCTTTGTGGGCGCGGCGACAGGCAAGTCTACCTCGTGCAAGCCATTGTCATGACATCGCCATGTGCGTGTCACATTCAATTAACCGGTATGCGGCACTCTTTTGGAAAACCCGCCGGAGGTCGTCCCATGAGCAGTGCTCAGCTCGCCAAACCCAGCCGCAAGCAACGCGTGCGGACCTTGTGGATTTCCGATGTGCATCTGGGCACGCGCGATTGCCAGGCCGAACACCTGTCGGCGTTTCTCAAGCGTTATCAGGCTGACCGGATCTATCTGGTGGGCGATATCATCGACGGCTGGAAACTGCGCGGCGGCATGTACTGGCCGCAGGCGCACACCAACGTCATCCGGCGTCTGCTGACCATGAGCAAACGCGGTACCGAAGTCATCTACGTCACGGGCAACCACGACGAGTTTCTGCGCCGTTACTCGAAGCTGATTCTGGGCAACATCCAGTTGGTGGACGAGGCCGAACACCTGACGGCTGATGGTCGCCGCCTGTTGGTGATTCATGGCGATCAATTCGATGTGATCACCCGTTATCACCGCTGGTTGGCCTTTCTCGGCGACTCGGCCTACGAATTCACCCTGACCCTCAATCGCTGGCTGAACCACTGGCGGGCGAAATACGGCTATGGCTACTGGTCGCTGTCGGCGTACCTGAAGCACAAGGTTAAAACCGCAGTGAATTTCATCAGTGATTTCGAAGAGGCCATCGCCCACGAATGCGTGAAACGCGGGCTGGACGGCGTGGTGTGCGGGCACATCCATCACGCGGAAATCAGCCAGGTGGGCGGCGTGGAATACATGAACTGCGGCGACTGGGTCGAATCCTGCACAGCGCTGATCGAGCACCTGGATGGCCACATTGAACTGTTCCGGCTGGCCGATGCACATTTGAAAGCCAGCCCTGAGGTCGAGCAGCAGGACGTGCCGGTCAGCGAGCCGGTTGTCTGATTTTCTCTAGAACGGTACCCGGCCCAACAGCATGTCGCGGTACATGACGAAGTCCCCGAGCAGGCTGTAGAACGGGTGCTTGAAGGTGGCGGGGCGGTTCTTCTCGAAGAAGAAATGACCGGCCCAGGCAAAGCCGTAACCGGCAACCGGTAACAGCGCCAACAGCCACCAGCGTCCACTGCCTATGCCGAAAGCCAGCAGAAAGATCACCAGCGTGGTGCCAATGAAATGCAGGCGCCGGCTGGTGCTGCTGCGGTGTTCTTCGAGGTAGTAAGGGTAGAAATCGGCAAAGCGGGTGAACGGCTTGGCGGTATCCATGGACAGACCCTCGTGTTGGCTTCGGATGAGTCTAGCCTGACACGGTGCGATTTGGCAGTACGCTGTGTCGTGGCAAAAACGGGACTGTTGCAGGCGCCACCACGTCTTCGACGTAGCGCTGTCGCGCAGCAAACACGGACCGTAGGAGCGCGCTTGCCCGCGATTGCGTCAGTTCAGTCGCTGGTTATCTGTCTGTAAGCACCTATCGTCGGATTGCCGCCCAGACCAAGCGCGCTCCTACAAAAAAATCGCATTTCTTCAGTAAGTTACAGGTTGTTTGATAAGAGGTGGCTTGCCGGCGATCTGACGCGAACCGGCGGCAGAACTGACACATCAGGCTTCAGCTTTTTTCAGCCGCACATCAATGCCGCCAGAACGCAGGCACGCACAGTACCAGCACGGTGATGATCTCCAGACGGCCCAGCAGCATCCCGCCGGACAGAATCCACTTTGCCGCGTCCGGCAGGGTGGAGAAGTTGCCCGCTGGCCCGATGACTTCGCCCAGCCCAGGTCCGACGCCTGACACCGTGCTGGCTGCGCCGGTGAGTGCTGTCATCCAGTCAAGACCCAGCAGCGACAGCATCAGTGCGATCAGGCAGATGGTGATGGTGAAGAAAAACGAGAACGTCAGAATCGAACGCACAATCTCGTCGTCCAGCCGGTGGCCGTTGTATTTCTGCTTCATCACAGCACGTGGATGGATCAACTGGTTGAGGTTGGTCTTGAGCAGAATATAGGCGACCTGGAAGCGGAAAATCTTCACGCCACCCGCCGTCGAGCCGGAACAGCCGCCGATGAAACCCAGATAAAAGAACAGCATCAACGAGAAATTGCCCCACAGGCTGTAGTCGCCCAGTGCAAAGCCTGTGGTCGTTACCACCGACGTGACGTTCAGCGCTACGTGACGCAACGCTTCGGTCCATGGCAGGTCAGTGGTGTTCGCGTACCACACGGTCATCACCAGCCAGGTGATCAGCAACAGACCGATCAGCCCTTGCACCTGCTCGTCCCGGAACAACGCACCCCGGTTGCCGCGCAGCGTGGCGACGTACAAGGTGAAGGGCAGGCTGCCGAGGATCATCACCACGATGGCGACCCAGTGCACCGCAGGCTGTGGCCATTTCGCCAGGGACATGTCGGACGTGGAGAAGCCGCCGGTGGAAATCGCCGACATCGCATGATTGATCGCGTCGAACAGGCTCATGCCCGCCATCCAGAACGCCAGGCTGCCCAGCGCTGTGAAGCTCACATAAGCCAGCACGATGAATTTGGCCACCATGTGCGAACGGGGCATGACCTTTTCGGAACGGTCGGACGATTCGGTCTGGAACAGCCGCATGCCACCGATCCGCAGCAGCGGAAGAATCGCCACGGCCATACCGATGAAGCCGATGCCGCCCAGCCAGTGCAGCATCGAGCGCCAGATCAGAATGCCCGGAGACATGCTGTCCAGGTTGCTGAGCACGGTGGAGCCGGTCGCGGTGATGCCGGACATGCTTTCGAAGAAGGAGTCGGTGTAGCTGATGTGCTGGGTCAGCAGAAACGGCAGTGCCGCGAAAATGCACACCACGATCCAACTGGAGACCGTGAGCATGTACATATCCCGTGGGCGCAGTTGAACGTGATCCGGCCGACCCGGCACCACCATCGCAAGCCCGGCGATGAAGGTGATGGCGCTGGCCCACAGGAACGAGCGCAGGTCTTCGAAACGGTCGTAGATGACCAGCGTGGCCATGGGCACAATCATGGCGACAGCCAGAGTGATCAGGAAGATGCCGATGATGAAACCGATGATGCGAAGGGTCGGCAACGACATGAAGGGCTCTGACTGCAATGAAGAAAGGCGCCATTCTACCCGCGCGCGTGGTCATGTAAACCAGCATGGCCGGGCCTTGCGTTCGACATTGCCTGTAAGTAATTGCCCGGCGCGCTCGTTATTGAAGCTGTACAGGCTCTAGAATGCCCGATCAACTTTGAAAGGAGACAGCCCATGCAGGCGCTCGACGCTTTGCTCAACCGCGTATCGGTTCCACGTCTGGTCGATCCGGCCCCGGATGCCGCACAGCGCGAAATCATGTTCGGCGCAGCCTTGCGCTCGCCTGATCACGGCCAGTTGCGGCCGTACCGTTTCCTGACCGTCGAAGGTACGGCGCGCGAGCGCATGGGCGCCTTGCTGGCCGAGGCGCTGGAGCAGGGTGGTGGCGAAATAACGCCTCAGGCGCTGGACAAGGCTCGCCTGGGACCGTTGCGGGCGCCATTGGTGGTCGTGGTGATTGCGCGGTTGCAGGATCACTTCAAGGTGCCGCGCAAGGAACAACTGATTACGGCCGGGTGTGCGGCGCATGGCGTATTGCTGGCAGCTTACGCACTGGGCGTTGGCGCGGTCTGGCGCACAGGCGAGCTGTCGTATTCGCCGCACGTGGCCAAAGGGCTGGGGCTTGAAGCCGACGAGGAAGTGGTCGGTTTTCTGTACCTGGGCACGCCGCTGAACCCGCCACGCGAAGCACCGAAAGTGGACGTGGGCGGGTTTGTCAGCGAATGGCAGGGCTGATCGGCGTCAGACCGATGAGGGGTTGACCGGCTCTGGCGGCAAATCCAGTGTGGCGATAAAACCGCCCTCGGGATGATTGCCCAGGGTCAGGCTGCCGCCATGACGCTCGGCAGCGCGTCGGGCGATGGCCAGTCCCAGGCCGTGACCCGGCGCAGTCTGGCCGGGCGCGCGATAGAAAGGCTCGCCCAGTTGCGCCAGATGTTCCTCGGCAACGCCCGGACCATGGTCGCGCACGCTCAGGCGTATGCGGTTGTCCACCCGAGTCGCCTGCAAGTCGATGCTCTGGCCCGGCGGGTTGAAGCGCAGGGCATTGCGCAGCAGGTTGTCCAACGCACGCTCGATCATGTCGGGCCAGCCCTGCAACTGCAGGTCGCTTTGTACCTGGACCCGAATAGTCTGCTCGGCACCGTCGAGTTGCGTGTCGTTCTTCAGACGGTGCAGCAGCCCGTCAAGATCGACCGGCTCGGCACTGCCGAAATCTGCATCCAGGCGCGCCAGGGCCAGAATCTCGCTGATCAGTGCTTCCAGCCGATCACATTCGCGGCCCAGACGCGGCCACAGCTTTTCACGCTCGGCAGGTTCGGCGCGCTCGGCCAACGCCAGTGCGATGCGCAGGCGCGCCAGTGGCGAACGTAATTCATGGGACACATCACGCAGCAACTGACGCTGACTGCCGATCAGGCTTTGCAGGCGTGCGCCCATTCGGTTGAAATCAGTGGCCAGCACGCCGAACTCGTCACGCCGATTGGCCAGTTGCGCCAGGCTGTGCTGTTGATAACTGGTCTGCCCCAGATCGTGCACGGCGCCGCGCAAACGGCTCAGCGGTCGGGTGATCGACAGCGTTACGAACAGACTGAACAGGGTCAGCACGACCAGCGCGATGCCCAGCGCACTGAGCGGCCAAATCAGGCTCTGGCGATGCCACTGATCGAGTTCGGGGTGAGGAATCCGGTAGATGAACAGGTACGTTTCGCCGGTCTTGGGGCTGGTGTATTCGGTGGCCAGACGACGCCATGGCAGTTTTCTGCCTTCATCGTCGTCATCGCCTTGCTGCTGACGCGCTTCGAGGGCGGCTGCACGGGGCGGAAAGGTGCCGCGCACGACCGGTTCTCCGCTGTCGTTCAGCACTTGAACGTCGATACGGCTACGACGTTTGAGGGTTTGCAGGTAATCCTGAGACGCGTCGGCGCCTTGCTCTTCGAACCGCTGTGTCCAGTTTTCCGGCAGCTCGTTGAGCACCGGATGGCGGCTGAGGATCCAGGCGTCCTGATTGAGCATGTGCCCGAGCAGAATCGACAGGCCTGCAACCAGAGCAATGGCCAACCAGAAACTGGCCAGGATTCGCCAGAACAATGAGCGCACAGGGTTTCCTCGGTCAAGAAATGAACAAGCCCGGCATGCTCGAGCATGCCGGGTTGGTTGCGATCAGTCTGCCGTCAGGCGTGACTGCTGTTATTGCGTCTTCGCAGCCTTGGCTGCTTTCCAGGCCTTGAACTCGGCCCACTCGGCACGACGCTCATCCTGCTTCTTCTTGATTTCGTCGAACTGCTTCTGCTGATCAGGCTTGAGCAGGGCGCGAATCTGAGTGTCGGTTTCGTTACGCTTGGCGTTGATCTCGTCCTGCATGGCTTTCTGCTCGGGGGCAGGCATCTTGTCCAGATAGCGCTGAGTGATGTCACGGCGTTCGTGCATCTGGTCGCGCATCAGGCGGCCGATCTGCTGACGCTGTTCACGTGACAGGTCCAGATCACGGAAAGGGCCAGGACCTGGGCCGCGATGCATGCCTGGGCCTGGGCCACGGTCGTCGCGCTCCATGTGCATGGCAGGTGCGCCGACTTCAGGACCTGCAGGCGGTGGTGGAACAGCCATGGCAACGGTAGGCAGGGCGGCAGCAAACATCAAAGCGATCAGGGTCTTGCGCATGGTGTATCTCCTTGTCTCTAGTGCGGCTCTATGCCGTTGAGCCCAGTTTAGGGAGATCAAGGTCAAGCGCGGTCAGGGCTTGGTAAAGCTTGTGTAAGGACCGTCAGGGCCGGGAAGCGCTCAGAGGCTGTAATAGTAGCCACGGCTGCGCAGCGCCACGATGCGCGGACGACCATCCGGGTGTGGACCGATTTTCTTGCGCAGGTTGCTGACGTGCATGTCCAGGCTGCGGTCGTAGAGGGTGAGCTTGCGGCCCAGCGCCAGTTGCGCCAGTTCCTGCTTGTCCAGCGGCTCGCCGGGCTGACGCAGCAAGGCTTCCAGCAGGCGGCTTTCCGAGACCGTGAGTGTCAGTTCTTTCTCATCGATACTGACCACGCCGCGCATCGGGCTGAAGGTCAGGTCGCCAAGTTCAAGCTGGGTTGACGAGGCGACCGGGTGACTGCGACGCAGGACGGCGCGCAGGCGGGCGGTCAGTTCGCGGGGATCGCAGGGCTTGGCCAGGTAATCGTCGGCGCCCAGCTCCAGGCCCAGAATACGGTCCAGCGGCTCGCCGCGTGCCGACAGCATCACCACCGGCAGGTCAGGGTGTTCGGACCGCAGTTGCTTGAGCAGCTCAAGACCGCTGCCGTCGGGCAGCATGACGTCCAGTACCACGGCGGAAGGGGCCTGATCAGCGAGGGCCTGACGCGCACTGTTGCCATCGTGGCAGGCGCGCACCTGAAACCCTTCCTGACTCAGCCAACTGCTCAGTAGCTCACAGAGCTCCTGATCATCATCAATTAGTAACAGCTCGCTCATGACTCACTCAATTTAGCCACTGCCGACGTTGCCTACGCCAACCGCTGACAAATATACCGCACAGAAGGGCAATCATCGCAACGCCACCCCCTGCGACGAACCATTGTTGTTGCTCGGTCAGCAGACGCGGCGGCGCGGCTGACAGTGCCTCTTTGAGCTGCAACTTGAGCCTTTGGTTCTCTTGACGCGAACGGCCCAGCAGTGCGCTGTCGCGTTCGGTGTTCTGCACCTGCTTCATCAGGTCTTCGCGCTGGCGCTCGCTGTTGGCGAGGCGCGACTGAAGGTCTGCGATCTGGCTTGCTGAACTTGAATAATGCGTCGGCGGTGACACCCCGACGACGTCCGTCCCTTCCGCCTGAACCTGCAGGCTTGTACTCGATATCGCTATCAGCAGACACAACGTACCTGAACGCATCTGAACTCCCATTGACCCGAACCGTTTTTGTTTGAATCTCGGCAGGCTATCGGCAGCGCGTCAGGAATGATGAATATTGCGCAGGGAGTCCAGGCGGCAGAGGCGTGCCAGGTTTCAGGCAGGACCGCTACCGCCAAAGGGCGTCAGCGGCGAATCAGGGCAGAACCTTTTTGAACGGCTTGACCACAACGTTGGCGTAGACGCCGGCCTCGACGAATGGATCAGCCTTGGCCCAGGCTTCTGCTGCCGCCAGGGAATCGAACTCAGCGACGATCAGGCTGCCGCTGAAACCGGCTGCGCCAGGGTCATTGCTGTCGACTGCAGGGTTCGGACCGGCCAGTTCCAGACGGCCTGCATCCTTGAGGGCATTAAGGCGCTCAAGGTGCGCAGGGCGTACGCTCAAACGTTTTTCCAGCGAGTTTTCGACGTCAGTGGCGATGATTGCGTAGAGCATGTCAGTCCTCGGATTTGGTCGTGGTGGTGGCAGTGTCGTTCATGTGGCGGGACAGGTAGATACCCTGTGCGACCAGGAAAATCAGGGTCATGGCCAGACTGCCGAAGACTTTGAAGTCGACCCAGAACTCCTGATACGTGAAGGCCACGTAAAGGTTGGCCGCGCCGCAGAACAGGAAGAAGAAGATCCAGGCGATGTTCAGCTTGGTCCAGATGGCCGCAGGCAGCGTCAGGGCGTGGCCCATGATGCGCTGGATCAGCGGGCGATCACCAATGAAGTGGCTGCCGGCAAACGCCAGCGCAAACAGCCAGTTGACCACCGGTGCTTTCCACTTGAGGAAGGTTTCGCTGTGGAAGGCCAGTGTCAGGCTGCCGAACACCAGGCAGGCGATGAGGGTCAGCCACTGGCTCTTCTCCAGCTTGCGCTGCTTTATATAGAGGACGCCGTAGACCACCACCGAACTGATGATCAGCATGGCCGTGGCGCTGAAAATGCCGCCTACCGTGTAGCTGTTGCCGAGGATCTCGACAGCGCGCGGTTCGGTTTTGTAGACAATGAAAAACAGGAGCAGCGGGATGAAGTCGATGAATTGTTTCACAATGGCAGCCAGAAGCAGGATGTAGCGGCATAATAACAAACATCAATGACTGCGAAAGCACCACTATGAATGTTGATCTGCATTGCCACAGCACCGCTTCGGACGGGGCCTTGTCGCCCACCGCACTGGTGACGCGTGCTTATGAAAATGGCGTGCGTGTCCTTTCGCTCACCGACCACGATACCCTCGAAGGCCTCGAAGAAGCCCGCGAGACGGCGCATTCACTGGGTATGCAGCTGGTCAACGGCGTCGAGTTGTCCTGCACCTGGGGCGGGGCGACCATCCATATATTGGGTTACGCGTTCGACACCAAGGCGCCTGCACTGACCGAGGCTATTGCGCGTTTGCACGAAGGGCGCTGGTTGCGGGCTGAAGAAATCAGTCGCAAATTGGCGATCAAAGGTATGCCCGGAGCGCTGGAAGGCGCCCGGGCGATCCAGAAAGAGCTGGGCGACAGCGGCAATGCGCCGGCTCGTCCGCACTTCGCCGACTTTCTGGTGCGTGAAGGTTTCGTCAAGGATCGCGCCGAGGCATTCCGAAAATGGCTGGGTGCGGGCAAACTGGGCGACGTCAAGCAACACTGGCCGACACTTGAGGATACGGTGGCGACCCTGAGGGCTTCCGGCGCCTGGGTCAGTCTCGCGCATCCTTCGCATTATGACTTTACCCGCAGTAAACGGCGTAAACTGGTCGGCGATTTCATCCAGGCAGGTGGTCACGCCATCGAAGTGGTCAATGGCATGCAGCCTGCCGATCAGGTCGGAACCCTGGCGATCCTGGCGCGGGAGTTCGGTCTGCTGGTCACAGCCGGCAGCGACTTCCATGGCCCCGGTGCCTGGGGCGAGATTGGCATTTACCGCCCCGTGCCCGAGGATTTGCCACCTCTGTGGTGCAGATTCAAACATGATCAACCTACTGCCGCCGTCTGAACAGGAAGTTACCGTGAGTCAATTTTTCCAGGTCCACCCGGAGAACCCGCAACCGCGCCTGATCAAACAGGCTGCGGAAATCATCAAGGCCGGCGGGCTGGTGGTGTACCCGACAGATTCTTCCTATGCGCTGGGTTGCCAGATTGGCGACAAGAGCGCCATCGAGCGTATCCGTCGTCTGCGTCAGCTGGACGACAAACACAACTTCACGCTCATGTGCTGCGATCTCTCGCAACTGGGACTGTTTGCCAAGGTCGACACCGGCGCTTTTCGCGCGCTCAAGGCCCACACGCCGGGGCCCTACACCTTCATTCTCAACGCCACCCGTGAAGTGCCGCGTCTGGTCCTGCACCCGAAGCGTCGTACCATCGGTCTGCGCGTGCCCAGCCATCCGATCGCTCAGGCGCTGCTGGAGCAATTGGGCGAGCCGCTGATGAGCGTCAGCCTGATCATGCCCGGCGACACGGTGCCGTTGAGTGATCCCTATGAAATGCGCCAGATTCTCGAGCATCAGGTGGACCTGATCATAGACGGCGGCATCGGCGGTATCTCGGCCTCCACGGTTATCAATCTGTCCGAAGGTGAACCGCAGGTGATTCGTGTCGGCTGTGGCGACCCGACGCCGTTCGGTGACGACGCGTAATGACAGTGGTCGAGACGGTCGACAGTCAGGCCGACGCCCAGCAGGAGCTGCCGTTTGCGCTGGTCTACGGACAGGCGCTCACGCAGATGCCGCTGGATCTCTATATTCCGCCGGACGCGCTGGAAGTCTTTCTTGAGGCCTTCGAAGGCCCGCTCGACCTGCTGCTGTACCTGATCCGCAAACAGAACATCGACATCCTCGACATCCCGGTGGCGGAAATCACCAAGCAGTACATGGGGTATGTCGAGCTGATGAAAACCGTGCGCCTGGAGCTCGCGGCCGAGTATCTGGTGATGGCTGCCATGCTCGCCGAGATCAAGTCGCGCATGTTGCTGCCGCGTTCGGCGGAAATCGAGGAAGAGGAAGGCGATCCGCGTGCCGAACTGATTCGTCGGCTGCAGGAGTACGAACGTTTCAAGGCCGCAGCTGAAGGCATCGATGGCCTGAAGCGGGTAGGGCGCGATGTCATCGTGCCGAAACTGGACGCCCCCGAAGCCCGAGCGCGCAAGCTGCTGCCGGATGTCAGCCTTGAAGAAGTGCTGATGTCGATGGCCGAAGTGCTGCATCGCGGCGACATGTTCGAAAGCCACCAGGTGAGCCGCGAAGCGCTGTCCACTCGCGAGCGCATGAGCGATGTGCTGGAACGCCTCAAGGGCGGCGGTTTCGTGCCGTTCGCCGAGCTGTTCACCGCCGAGGAAGGGCGACTGGGTGTGGTCGTGACATTCATGGCCGTGCTGGAATTGGTCAAGGAATCGCTGGTCGAGCTGGTCCAAAACGAGCCCTTTGCGGCGATCCATGTCCGGGCGCGAGCCGAGTAGACCTAGAGCACACCCATGAATCTCAACGAACCCCGCGAACTTGCGCCCTTGCTTGAAGCGTTTCTGCTGGCGTCCGGAAAGCCGCAAACGCTCGACCGGCTTTATGAGCTGTTCGAAGAAGGCGAGCGCCCGGAGCCGCCGATCTTCAAGAAGGCTCTGGACATACTGCGCAAGTCCTGTGACGGCCGCGCCTTTGAACTAAAGGAAGTCGCGTCCGGCTATCGTCTGCAGATCCGTGACAAGTTCTCGCCCTGGGTCGGACGTTTGTGGGAAGAACGGCCGCAACGCTATTCCCGCGCCATGCTGGAAACCCTGGCGCTGATCGCCTACCGCCAGCCGATCACCCGAGGCGAAATTGAAGATGTGCGGGGTGTGGCGGTCAACAGCCACATCGTCAAAACGCTGATGGAGCGAGAGTGGATTCGGGTGGTGGGTTATCGCGATGTGCCCGGCAAACCGGCGATGTTCGCCACCACCAAGGGTTTTCTCGACCACTTCAACCTCAAGAGCCTGGATGAACTGCCGCCGCTGGCTGACCTGCGCGAGATGGAAACCGAGCCTGAGCTGGACTTTGAAGATGCGCCCGTACCCGCGCACCTTCAGGCGCTGGCCGATGCCAGTCTGGACGTCAATGAAGAGCCCGAGCCGCCGCGTGACGAGACCAGCTTCCGCAGCCTGTTGGTCGAACTGGACTCGATGGAGCAGGGGTTGAAGACGGACTTCGATGATCTGTTGCGGGCCGAGCCTGAGTCGGTTGATGAAGACGAGCCCGACCCGGAGAGCGGACGCGGAGCGTCCTGAACTGCATTCCCACGCAGGAGCGTGGGAACGATCATCGGTCTCAAGCACACTGATCGTGCCCAACGCTCCGCGTGGGCATGCAGCCGGTGACGCTCTGCGTCACCTATGTCGCGTCATGCGATGATCTTCATCCGTTCGAATTCATCCCCTCGCCTGCGGTCACACGTTCAGTCATCTTCCCCATGAGAGTTGCTGTCCATGAGTTCAACCAAGAACCCCTGCATCAGCCTGTGCAAATTCGATGACGACATTTGCCTGGGATGCGGTCGCAGCAAGCGGGAAATCAAGGCCTGGAAGAAGCTGGAGAAGGATGAAAAGCGCGAGGTGCTGAGCGAATCGGCCAAGCGTCTGGCGAAGCTCAAGACCGGTGGTCGCAAAAAGAAGAAGTGATACGGGGAATTGCACGGCAGGCTGGATGCGTAAAAGGCCGCATGAGCGTATGATGGCCGACCCTCGGCGATAACCCTTTCGCCAGGGCTTTAAAGTATTCCGCCTTGCCGCTCTCCACCGCGCGCCGGGCACAGGTCTCGCCGGTTCTCGGTCAGCCCTGATTCGACACACCGGGAGGTGCCCAGATGAGTGAAAAAGACAAGCAGGACAGCCAGGAAATCGGACCCGCAGGCGAAAAGCTGCAGAAGGTTCTGGCACGCATTGGCGTCGGTTCGCGCCGCGACGTGGAAGCCTGGATCACCCAGGGCCGCATCAAGGTCAATGGCAAGGACGCAACCCTCGGTCAGCGTGTTGATCTGCACGACGCCATCAGCGTCGACGGCCGCGTGATCAAGCGCGAAGAGGCAGCCGAAACGGTTCGCCGCGTCATCATGTACAACAAGCCGGACGGTGAAATCTGCACCCGTGACGACCCAGAAGGCCGTCCGACCGTATTCGATCGTCTGCCGCGCCCGAAAGAAGG
Organism: Pseudomonas sp. AC016; assembly: GCF_979253365.1. Classification (NCBI taxonomy): domain Bacteria; kingdom Pseudomonadati; phylum Pseudomonadota; class Gammaproteobacteria; order Pseudomonadales; family Pseudomonadaceae; genus Pseudomonas; species Pseudomonas sp. AC016. Next base: position 1,470,687 of record NZ_CEEDCC010000001.1, on the reverse strand, counting down.
CCGCTGGATCAATATCGGTCGTCTGGACATCAACACCACCGGTCTGCTGATGTTCACCACCGATGGTGAACTGGCCAACCGCCTGATGCACCCGTCGTTTGAAATGGACCGTGAGTACGCAGTGCGCGTACGTGGCGAAGTCGATGACGAAATGCTGGAGCGTCTCAAGACAGGCGTCGTCCTCGAAGACGGCCCTGCGCGTTTCACCGATATTCAACAGGCTCCGGGCGGCGAAGGCTTCAACCACTGGTATCACTGCGTAGTGATGGAAGGTCGTAACCGCGAAGTCCGTCGTCTCTGGGAATCCCAGGGGCTGGTGGTCAGCCGTCTGAAGCGCGTGCGTTACGGGCCGGTGTTCCTGAACTCTGACCTGCCGATGGGTCGCTGGCGCGAAATGAGTCAGTACGAAGTCGACATTCTGGCTGCCGAAGTCGGCCTGACACCTGTGGCCCAGCCGCAGATGAATGCCAAGACCAAGGAAAAACTCGAGCGTCTGCAGCGCCAGTCGTCCCGTCCGTTGGGCAAGGGCGAGCGCGTTCGTACGCTGCGTCCTGCCGCTGGCGCTCCGGCGTCCGGCGAGCGTGCGCAGCGTCAGCCGCAAATCACCGGCAGTGATCGTGATCGTCCACGTGGCGATTCGACCCAGCGCCCATCGCCGCGCAAGGACTCCGGCAAGCCGGGTTCGCGTTCGCCGCGTCCGGCCGATAACAGCCGTGGTACTCCGGTGGCTGAGCGTCCAAGCGAAATGAACAAGCGCCCGGCCAAGCCAGCACCCAAGCGTGCCGGTATCAAACTGGTCGACGATGATGCGCCGTCAGGCAAGCGTCGTGGTCCACCGGCCGGTTCGGGTCAGCGCCCAGGCTTCGGTCGCCGCAAGCCACAGTAAACGTGGCGTTGTGAGCAACGTGCGCTAATAAACGGAAACGCCAGCCCTCAGCGGCTGGCGTTTCCGTTTCCGGATGTTTTCATTCTGCGAAATGATTTGAATAAACAACCCGGCACGTCTGCCCGCCCTCTTTTAAACCTCGATGTGGAGGCCGGTGTACAATGCCGCGCTTTTTTCTGTGAATCACTGCTGTTTTGAAACGCTCGGGGCTACCCGTCCCGCGTGCTGCATTCTGTTGCGTCACGAGCGCAACAGGTCCTATTCCGTCACAGAACAAGAACAATCAGGTGGCTTTTGATGAGTGAACAAAACTCAGCGTCTGGCGAGTTGAAGCGTGGTCTGAAGAATCGACACATCCAGTTGATCGCCCTCGGCGGCGCCATCGGTACTGGCCTGTTTCTCGGTTCGGCAGGCGTGCTGAAATCGGCCGGTCCTTCGATGATTCTCGGTTACGCGATTTGCGGCTTCATCGCCTTCATGATCATGCGCCAGCTCGGTGAAATGATCGTCGAAGAGCCGGTGGCCGGATCGTTCAGCCATTTCGCGCACAACTACTGGGGCGGCTTCGCCGGTTTCCTGTCTGGCTGGAACTGCTGGCTGCTGTACATCCTGGTCGGCATGTCGGAACTGACGGCAGTCGGCAAATACATTCATTACTGGTTGCCCGATATCCCCAGCTGGGTCTCGGCGGCGGCCTTCTTCGTGCTCATCAACGTCATCAACCTGGCGAACGTAAAGGTGTTCGGCGAAACCGAATTCTGGTTCGCGATCATCAAGGTCGTCGCGATCATCGGCATGATCGCGCTGGGCAGCTACATGCTGGTCAGTGGCAGCGGCGGACCGCAGGCGTCGGTCAGCAACCTCTGGGAGCATGGCGGATTCTTCCCTAATGGCGTCAGCGGTCTGGTGATGGCGCTGGCGATCATCATGTTCTCGTTCGGTGGTCTGGAAATGCTCGGCTTTACCGCTGCCGAGGCAGAACAGCCGAAAACAGTCATTCCGAAAGCCATCAATCAGGTCATCTATCGCATCCTGATTTTCTACATCGGCGCGCTGGTGGTGCTGCTCTCGCTCACACCCTGGGACAGCCTGCTGACCAGCCTCAATGCTTCGGGCGATTCCTACAGCGGCAGCCCGTTCGTACAGGTGTTCTCGATGCTGGGCAGTGACACGGCTGCGCACATCCTCAATTTTGTAGTCCTGACCGCAGCGCTGTCGGTCTACAACAGTGGCACCTACTGCAACAGCCGCATGCTGGTCGGCATGGCCGAGCAGGGCGATGCGCCCAAGGTACTGGCGCAGGTGGACAAGCGTGGCGTACCGGTCAAGGCGATCTTTGCCTCGGCTGCCGTGACGCTTGTAGCGGTGCTGCTCAACTACTTCGTTCCGCAGCATGCGCTGGAACTGCTGATGTCGCTGGTGGTGGCCACGCTGGTCATCAACTGGGCGATGATCAGCTACTCGCACCTCAAATTCCGCCAGCACCTGGACCGTACGCAACAGGTCCCACTGTTCAAGGCCCTGTGGTACCCCTACGGCAACTATTTCTGTCTGGCGTTCGTGGTGTTCATTCTGGGCATCATGCTGATGATTCCCGGCATTCAGATATCGGTCTACGCGATACCGGTCTGGCTGGCGGCAATGTGGCTTTGCTACCGGATCAAGAGTCGGCGCAACCTGGTCGTGGCGTCTGCAGCTACCAAATAGCGTGAATCGCTTTTGAAGAACCCGGCTCATGAGGCCGGGTTTTTTATGCCAGCCATGCACGTCGGCTGCGAGCGGCGTATCCTTGGCGTTCATTTTGATTCAACGTAGATGCTTTCATGCTGGTGATTTCCAACAACGTCCATTTGCCGGACACTGAAATCGAGTTGACCGCCATTCGTGCCCAGGGCGCGGGTGGGCAGAACGTCAACAAGGTGTCCAGTGCCATGCATTTGCGTTTCGACATTCACGCGTCCTCGCTGCCACCTTTCTACAAGGAGAGGCTGCTGGCGCTGAGCGACAGTCGGATTACCAGCGATGGCGTGATTGTGATCAAGGCGCAGCAATACCGTACGCAAGAGCAGAACCGTGCCGATGCGCTGTTGAGGCTGAGCGAGTTGATCGTCAATGCTGCGAAGGTCGAGAAAAAACGCAGGCCGACGAGGCCGACTCTGGGTTCCAAGACTCGCAGGCTGGAGTCCAAGAGCAAACGGGGTTCGATCAAGGCAGGGCGGGGAAAGGTAGACTTCTGATCAGACGAGGCTGCATCTGATGCGCAGGGCAGTCAGTGCAGCCTCATCCTCACCGGTTTAGCGAGCGGCTTTCTGTTGAAGCTCGTGACGACGCAGAGCGCGCACCTTGTTCAGGGTGTCGGCACAGGTCTTGGCAGCTTCTTCGCCCTTGTGCACGAAGTGATCGAAGAAGAACTTCTGATGCTCTTCGCCCGCATGGAAGTGATGCGGCGTCAGCACCACAGAGAAGACCGGCACTTCGGTTTCCAGCTGGACCTGCATCAATGCGCTGACCACGGTCTGTGCGACGAACTCGTGGCGATAGATGCCACCGTCCACGACCAGAGCGGCGCCGACGATACCGGCGTAGCGGCCCGAATTGGCGAGCAGTTTGGCGTGCAGCGGGATCTCGAAAGCGCCGCCTACTTCAAAGAAGTCGATATCGCTTTCGGCGTAGCCGTGGTTGGCCATTTCGGCGACAAAACCTTTACGGCTCTGGTCGACGATTTCCTTGTGCCAGCAGGCCTGGATGAACGCAACGCGCTCGTTCGGATGACTTTTGCTTTTGCTGTCGATTGCAGTGGGTTGCACGTGTTCTGACTCCTGTTTATAGAAAAAACAGGGCATTTGGATCGAAAGGGATTCTAGTCGCGTAGGAAAACCGCTTGAGCGTTGTCGTTCAAGATGGGGTTTTGCAGACGTTCTTTTAGACGCCACTCCCGCTCTCTCTTCATCCGGACTATGACCGTCGGCCCCGGAATCACACCGGGTCTGCTGACCTTGCGAGTCATCAGCCGTGGCTGGCGACCCTCAAGCGCTCGCGGGCTAGACGCATTGCGCGTCATTACCGCCGGTGGGGAATTACGCCCCGCCCTGAGAACGTTGCCGACACATTTCGTGGCCGGCGCGGGATTTTTATCACAGATCCTTGGATCATGCATCGACACTTTCGTACAGTGAACCTGCCTTTTCCTTATATAAGCAGCGCAGTGCCGACCCGTTCAGGCTTGATTATCATGTAGCGAGGCCTCAGTAATGCCTTGTTGCAACTGCAGGGTCGCTGCATTATCGACCTTCGAATTTCAGGGAGCTTTTTCGTGACAGTCATTGATCTGCGCAGTGACACCGTGACTTTACCGACGGCTGGCATGCTCGATGCCATGAACAAGGCGCCTGTTGGCGATGACGTCTACGGGGAAGACCCGACGGTCAATCGTCTGGAAGCCACACTGGCCGAACGCCTGGGCTTTGCCGCTGCGCTGTTCGTGCCCTCGGGCACCATGAGCAACCTGCTGGCGTTGATGGCCCACTGCGAACGTGGCGACGAATACATCGTCGGTCAGCAGGCGCACACCTATAAATACGAGGGCGGCGGCGCTGCGGTGCTGGGCTCGATTCAGCCGCAGCCGCTGGATGTGCAGGCCGACGGCTCGCTGGACCTGCAGCAGGTCCGCGACGCCATCAAGGCCGATGACTTCCACTTCGCCCGCACCCGTCTGCTGGCGCTGGAAAACACCATGCAAGGCAGGGTGCTGCCGCTGTCCTATCTGGCCGATGCACGCGCCATGACCATTGAGAAAGGCCTGGCGCTGCACCTGGATGGCGCGCGGTTGTACAACGCAGCGGTCAGGCTGGGAGTCGATGCGCGCGAGATCACCCGTCATTTCGACTCCGTTTCGATCTGCCTGTCCAAAGGGCTAGGCGCTCCGGTCGGCTCCGTGCTTTGCGGCTCCCATGAACTGATTGCCAAGGCGCGCAGGCTGCGCAAGATGGTCGGCGGCGGCATGCGTCAGGCCGGTTCACTGGCGGCTGCCGGCTTGTATGCGCTGGATCACCAGATCGAGCGTCTGGCCGACGATCACGCCAATGCGCAGTTTCTCGCTGACGGCCTTGCCGGGCTTGGCTACAGCGTGGAGCCTGTGCAGACCAATATGGTGTATGTGGACATCGGTGACCGGGCCGCCGCGCTCAAGGCATTCTGTGCCGAACGTGGCATCCGGCTCGTGGCCGCGCCACGTCTGCGAATGGTCACGCATATGAATGTTTCACGTGCAGATACCGAGCGAGTCATTGCAGAGTTCGCCGGGTTTGCACGCCAATGACATGCCAATAGTCCAGTTACTTGTGTCTATCGTACAAACAGACTGTACCGAGGGCGCAACGCCTATATAATGCGGCCCTTTGCCGTCGCTACGTCTTTGACGTTTTGCAATTGCCTCTGGCCGCAGTCTCCGTGGAAGAACCTATGAAAAGCGCAGAAATCCGTGAAGCCTTCCTTGGCTTCTTCGAAGAGCAGGGCCACACCCGTGTCGCCTCCAGCTCCCTGATTCCGGGCAACGACCCGACCCTGTTGTTCACCAACGCAGGCATGAACCAATTCAAGGATTGCTTCCTCGGTCAGGAGAAGCGTGCCTACACCCGCGCCGTCACCAGCCAGAAGTGCGTGCGTGCCGGTGGCAAGCACAACGACCTGGAGAACGTGGGTTACACCGCTCGTCACCACACATTCTTCGAGATGCTGGGCAACTTCAGTTTTGGCGATTACTTCAAGCGTGACGCCATCACCTATGCCTGGACGTTCCTGACCTCCGAAAAATGGCTGAACCTGCCCAAGGAAAAACTCTGGGTCACGGTTTACGCCACTGACGATGAGGCGTACGACATCTGGACCAAGGATATCGGCGTACCTGCCGAGCGTATGGTTCGCATCGGCGACAACAAGGGTGCGCCTTACGCGTCCGACAACTTCTGGACCATGGGCGATACCGGCCCGTGCGGTCCTTGCAGCGAGATCTTCTTCGATCACGGTCCTGAAATCTGGGGCGGCCCTCCAGGCTCGCCGGAAGACGACGGCGATCGCTACATCGAGATCTGGAACAACGTTTTCATGCAGTTCAACCGTACCGCTGACGGCGTGCTGCATCCGCTGCCAGCCCCTTCGGTCGACACCGGCATGGGCCTTGAGCGCGTGAGTGCGGTGCTGCAGCACGTTCACTCCAACTATGAAATCGACCTGTTCCAGAGCCTGCTGGCGGCTTCCGCCAAGGCCATCGGTTGCACCAATGACAATCAGGCTTCCCTGAAAGTCGTGGCCGACCACATCCGTTCGTGCGGCTTCCTGATTGCCGACGGTGTGCTGCCATCCAATGAAGGCCGCGGCTACGTGCTGCGCCGCATCATTCGTCGCGCCTGCCGTCACGGCAACAAGCTGGGCGCCAAGGGCAGCTTCTTCTACCAGATCGTTGCTGCGCTGGTCGCGGAAATGGGCGCTGCGTTCCCGGAACTGGTTCAGCAGCAGGCGCACATCGAGCGCGTACTGAAAGCTGAAGAAGAGCAGTTCGCCAAGACCCTTGAGCAGGGCCTGAAAATTCTCGAGCAGGACCTGGCCGAACTCCAGGGTTCGGTCGTGCCGGGCGAAGTCGTGTTCAAGCTTTACGACACCTACGGCTTCCCGATGGACCTGACCGGCGACATCGCCCGCGAGCGCAACCTGACGCTGGACGAAGCAGGCTTCGAGCGCGAGATGGACGCCCAGCGCGTGCGCGCCCGTTCGGCCAGCTCGTTCGGCATGGACTACAACAGTCTCGTCAAGGTCGACGCGGCAACCCTGTTTACCGGTTACTCGGCGACCACGGGCAGCGCCAATGTTGTCGCGCTGTACAAGGACGGCCAGTCCGTTGCGCAACTGAGCGAAGGCGAAGAGGGCGTCGTGATCCTCGACACCACGCCGTTCTACGCCGAATCCGGCGGTCAGATCGGTGACAGCGGTTTCCTGCGGGCGGGCGAGGTACGTTTCGACGTGCGCGACACCACCAAGACCGGCGGTGCGTTCCTGCACCACGGCGTCGTGGCAAGCGGCAGCCTGACCGTAGGCACCCAGGTTGAAACAGAAGTGTCGGCCGAGGTTCGTCAGGCCACCGCGTTGAACCACTCCGCTACCCACTTGCTGCATGCGGCATTGCGTAAAGTGTTGGGCGATCACGTTCAGCAGAAAGGCTCTTTGGTCGACAGTCAGCGCCTGCGCTTCGACTTCAGCCACTTCGAAGCCATCAAGCCTGAGCAGTTGCGTGAGCTGGAAGACATCGTCAACGCCGAGATTCGCAAGAACACCCCGGTCGTGACCGAAGAAACCGACGTCGAGACCGCCAAAAAGCGCGGCGCGATGGCGTTGTTCGGCGAGAAGTACGGCGACAGTGTTCGCGTGCTGAGCATGGGCGGTGATTTCTCCGTCGAGCTGTGCGGCGGTATCCACGCCAACCGTACCGGCGACATTTCGCTGCTGAAGATTGTCAGCGAGGGTGGTGTCGCTGCCGGTGTGCGTCGTATCGAAGCAGTCACCGGTGCTGCGGCACTGGACTGGCTGAACTCGGCCGAAGACCAATTGAAGGAAGCCGCGACGCTGGTCAAAGGCAATCGCGACAACCTGCTGGACAAGCTGACGGCTGTGCTCGAGCGCAACCGTCTGCTGGAAAAACAACTGGAGCAACTGCAGGCCAAGGCCGCCAGTGCTGCGGGCGACGATCTGTCGTCGGCTGCGCTGGATGTCAAAGGCGTCAAGGTTCTGGCCACACGCCTGGATGGTCAGGATGGCAAGGCGCTGCTGGCGCTTGTCGACCAGTTGAAGAACAAGCTCGGCCGCGCAGTGATCCTGCTCGGCAGTGTTCATGAAGACAAGGTCGTCTTGGTTGCAGGCGTGACCAAGGACCTGACTGGCCAACTCAAAGCCGGTGATTTGATGAAACAAGCGGCCGCAGCGGTAGGCGGCAAGGGCGGCGGTCGTCCTGACATGGCTCAAGGTGGCGGTGTCGATGCAGGTGCGCTGGATGCTGCGCTGGCACTGACCGTTCCTTTTGTAGAGCAGGGTATCTGAATCGAATCCGCAGGCCCGCCCGCGCAAGGCGGGCCTGTCACGCGAATTCGACGATCAATGGGTGCTCTTAACGGGTTCTGAGGCGGCTTTGAGATGGCTTTAATCGTACAGAAATTTGGCGGCACCTCCGTGGGCTCTGTCGAGCGCATCGAGCAGGTGGCCGACAAGGTCAAGAAATTCCGTGAAGCGGGCGTTGATCTGGTCGTGGTGCTGTCGGCCATGAGCGGCGAAACCAATCGTCTTATCGAACTGGCCAGGCAGATCAGCGATCAGCCGGTTCCACGTGAGCTGGACGTGATCGTGTCCACGGGCGAGCAGGTCACGATTGCACTGCTGGCCATGGCGTTGATCAAGCGCGGTGTGCCTGCGGTGTCCTACACCGGTAATCAGGTGCGCATTCTCACCGACAGCGCGCATAACAAGGCGCGCATCCTGCAGATCGACGACCAGAAGATCCGCAATGACCTGAAAGAAGGTCGTGTGGTAGTGGTCGCCGGTTTCCAGGGTGTCGACGAGGACGGCAACATCACTACGCTGGGCCGCGGTGGTTCGGACACCACAGGTGTGGCGCTGGCGGCGGCCCTTAAGGCTGATGAGTGCCAGATCTACACCGATGTCGATGGTGTCTACACCACCGATCCACGGGTTGTGTCGCAAGCGCAGCGTCTGGACAAGATCACCTTCGAAGAGATGCTGGAAATGGCCAGCCTCGGTTCCAAGGTGCTGCAGATCCGGGCAGTCGAGTTTGCCGGTAAATACAATGTCCCGCTGCGCGTTCTGCACAGCTTCAAGGAGGGTCCGGGCACCCTCATTACCATTGATGAAGAGGAATCCATGGAACAGCCGATCATTTCCGGCATCGCGTTCAATCGCGATGAAGCCAAGCTGACGATCCGTGGCGTGCCAGACACCCCGGGTGTGGCGTTCAAGATTCTCGGCCCGATCAGCGCGGCAAACATTGAAGTGGACATGATCGTGCAGAATGTTGCGCACGATAACACCACCGATTTCACCTTCACGATTCATCGCAACGACTATCAGGCAGCGCTTCAGGTGCTTGAGACGACGGCGCGTGAAATCGGCGCACGTGAAGTGTCCGGTGATACCAAGATCGCCAAGGTCTCCATCGTGGGCGTGGGCATGCGTTCCCACGCAGGCGTCGCCAGCCGCATGTTCGAAGCGCTGGCCAAGGAGAGCATCAATATCCAGATGATCTCGACCTCGGAAATCAAGGTGTCCGTGGTGATTGAAGAAAAGTATCTGGAGCTGGCGGTACGTGCACTGCACACGGCTTTTGAACTGGATGCTGCTCGACAGGGTGAGTGATCGGTCTGCAAGTGGCGCGGCCCGGCTGCGTCGTTTGCGGGCTACGCAGAAAGGCTGTTCTTTTCTTTGCGTTAGTTGATACTCGGGTCACGCCTGCGGCCGTTACGGTTGCAGGCTGTGCCTACCGGTTGTGCAGACTGTTGTTCCTGAATGAATGCGTAAGGAGAAAGTTATGCTGATTCTGACTCGTCGGTGCGCAGAAAGCCTGATCATTGGTGATGGTGAAATCACTGTGACCGTGCTGGGCGTCAAGGGTAACCAGGTGCGTATTGGTGTCAATGCGCCCAAGGAAGTCGCGGTTCATCGTGAAGAGATTTACCTGCGGATCAAGAAAGAGAAGGACGAAGAACCAAGCCATTAATTTTTATTGAATTTTTGGTTTGCAAACGGGGAAAAGGGTGGTTATTATACGCCCCGTGTTGCGGAGAGCTGGCCGAGTGGCCGAAGGCGCTCCCCTGCTAAGGGAGTACACCTCAAAAGGGTGTCGGGGGTTCGAATCCCCCGTTCTCCGCCATTATTTATGTAGTGCGTTGGATTTGGCTTGATCTGTAAGTTGTTGAATTTACTAGAAAAAGTGCTTGACTAAACAATCTGACGACCTATAATGCGCGGCACCAACACATGCACTCGTAGCTCAGCTGGATAGAGTACTCGGCTACGAACCGAGCGGTCACAGGTTCGAATCCTGTCGAGTGCACCATTTAAGGTTGGCTTCAAAGTTGTAAGTTATTACAGCGTTGAAGTTGACTGGCTTCAACCAGAGGTGATCTGGTCTAAAAACACCAATGCACTCGTAGCTCAGCTGGATAGAGTACTCGGCTACGAACCGAGCGGTCACAGGTTCGAATCCTGTCGAGTGCACCAAACACCAAAAAGCCCGTATCGAAAGATACGGGCTTTTTGCTTTCTAGCGTTTTCCTTTTACGCATCCATTCTCATCGAATGTCACGGTGTTACTGCGACCTTTCTTCTGGTTGTACACGTAACGCAGTTCGCCATTGTTATGGGACACTTTATCCGGTCGCCCGAGCAGACTCTCGACGTCGCGTTGCGTCATGCCCGGTGGCGTGCGCTGGTTGATGATGGCTTGTCGACGCTGATCAGCGCTCAATCGATTGCCGCAGCCATCATCCCGCTGGCCGACCACCACGATTTCCCTGTTTGCGGATCGATCCCGCCGAGTCTCTTTGTCATCTGCGAATGGCAGCATCATGTCCTGCACGCTTCCAGGCGGTGCGTTGAAGGCGCGCTGTGAGCGGCTGGCATGCCCCTCGGGGCAGCCCAGTGTCGTGAACGTCACATTGCCGGAAGCGTCTTCGCAACGCTGCACGGTATTGGCCTGGGTGATCAGTGGCAGGCAGAGCAGGGTGCTCCACAATGAAAGATGGCGGGTGATACGCATGTTTCTATCCTTGATGACAGCGGTCGTGACAGCCTAATGGCGCTCTTGTGGTTGAGCGAACGTGTTTTGTTGGCTGAATGTGACGTCGAACCCCTGTCGATCTGCATAACGTTTGAGGTTTGCGTCGCAAGCACCTGTTTCGGGCTGAATTTCCCGCGTGCGCTTCGCTCAAAGCGGTGTATCATTGCGCCCGTCAGCCCCGCCGGGGCTTGTGGAATACCTCCATGGACTTACCCAGTAGTTACTCAATAGTTTGTTTCACCAATCATGAATTAACTGATTGATCTCCCCGGCGTGCTCCGCTGCTGGGAGTGGAGTTCGCCTATGACCGAAAGAGAAGTCAAAAAAACGCAGGAAAGCTTGCAGGATCGTCTTGCTCAAGTCATCGAGCTACTGCAGCGCCAGCGTATCGTTGAAGACCTGACTCACCGTCAGGAAGGTCAACATCAGGATCGGGTGGAAAACCTGGTTCACCGGCAGAACCTTGTCGAGCTGCAGCGCAAGCTCGACGACCTTCACTCTGCCGACGTCGCCTACATTCTCGAAGCACTTCCTCTGGAAGACCGTCTCTCCGTCTGGCAACTGGTCAAGGCCGAGCGCGACGGCGACATCCTTCTGGAAGTGTCGGATTCCGTTCGTGAAACCCTGATCGCCGACATGGACGATCACGAACTGCTCGCAGCCGCCCGTGACATGGACGCCGACGAACTCGCCGACCTTGCCCCCGAGCTGCCTCGTGACGTCGTCCATGAGCTCATGGAAGCCCTGGATTCGCAACAGCGTGAACGCGTCCGCTCTGCGTTGTCCTATGACGAGGATCAGGTTGGCGCACTGATGGACTTCGAAATGGTGACCATCCGTGAGGATGTCAGCCTGGAAGTCGTACTGCGCTATCTGCGCAGGCTCAAGGAGCTGCCCGGCCATACCGACAAGCTGTTCGTCGTGGATATCGACGGCGTGCTCAAGGGTGTTCTGCCGATCAAGCGTCTGCTGGTCAATGACCCGGAAAAGCAGGTTGGTGAAGTCATGGCCAACGATCCGGTCAGCTTTCATCCGGAAGACGACGCTTACGAGGCCGCGCAGGCGTTCGAGCGTTATGACCTGATCTCCACGCCTGTCGTCGACAAGAACGGCAAGCTGATCGGCCGTCTGACCATCGATGAAATGGTCGACCTGATTCGTGAGGAGAGCGAAAACGAAGTCCTCAACATGGCGGGTCTGCGCGAGGAAGAAGACATCTTCGCCTCTGTGTGGCGGTCGCTGCGTAACCGCTGGGCCTGGCTGGCGGTCAACCTGATCACGGCCTTTCTGGCGTCCCGCGTGATCGGGCTGTTCGAGGGCTCCATCGAGAAGCTGGTGGCACTGGCCGCCTTGATGCCTATCGTTGCCGGCATTGGCGGCAACTCCGGTAACCAGACCATCACCATGATCGTCCGCGCCATGGCGCTGGACCAGGTTAACGTCGGTAATACTTCGCGGCTGTTGCGCAAGGAACTCGCCGTCGGCCTTATCAATGGTCTGCTGTGGGGAGGGGTGATCGGCGTGGTGGCCTACATGCTGTACGGCAGTTGGTCGCTTGGCGTGGTGATGACGGCGGCGATGACGCTCAACCTGCTGCTGGCTGCGCTGATGGGTGTTTCCATTCCGATGGCGCTCGCAAAGCTGGGCCGGGATCCGGCCATGGGTGCCAGCGTCATGATTACGGCGATGACCGACAGTGGAGGGTTCTTCATCTTTCTCGGGCTTGCGACCATCTTCCTGCTTTAAACAGCGCCCAATAAAAAAAACCGCCTGAATGGCGGTTTCTTTTTTTGGGGGATGGCTTACATGTTGTAGTGAAATTTCCTACAGCAACTAAGGTTGTATCCCAAAACAAAAAAAGGCCAGCTTACGCTGGCCTTTTTTGTGCTAACTGTCACGACTCTTCTGAAGCAAGTTCCGTGTCGTGGGCAATCAGCGACACCAGAGCATTCTGCTGCCGGTGCGAAAGCTGGCGGAAGCGTTGCAGCAGCTCACGTTCGTGCAAAGACAGCTCAGGACTGTCCAGACGCATGCTTGGCTCATCACCAAGGGCGCCTTCCTGAATCAGGCTTTGTTCGAGGCGAGCAATGATTTCCGAGTTCATGCTGCGGTGATGATTCTTGGCTACCTCTTGCACGCGATTACGCATGCCGTCTGGTAGGCGAACAACGAACTTGTCAGCCGTGCGGCTGGAATAAGTAGCCTGTTTCATAGGGCTCATATATTTAACCGGTTAGTTCAGGGGAAGCGGTTCTAGCAAGTGGCCGCAAGATTGTGAGCTTCTGACAGTCATTTTGGCCAAATGTTCCACCGCATTATCGAAAGGGGCTGCATCATCCCCCATTCCGTCGAATCCTTGGCGTCAATTCTGTGACAAATATTGACTCAGATAAAGGCGATTAGCCAGCACCAATTATCAGAATTGCGAACGGATTTGTAAAAACAATCAAAACCGCTCAACCGATAGCAGAATCCCCGCCTGACTACTTTTTGCCGTGATGGCTATCTGTCTTCAGCGTAGAAGGTAAAGGCCGGGAATACGAGTGCATGCCGACAGACGTGATGTCTGGCAGACAGAGAGAGCAAAAGGAGAGAGGGGGCGGTGCTCGATACCGGAAGCGGCGTCCGGCAGAGCCGATGATCCGGTCAGAGAGCTCTGTGAGCCTTACCGACCAGCACAACCATCAGCAGGTTGCAGATGAAAGGCCAGCGCTTAGCGCAGGACCGGATCGAACTTGAAGCGACGTCCGACGACCAGTGCAACAACAAAAAGGCTCGCGAACACGCCAGCACCTATTTTTGCCGCGGTACTCAAGGCTTGAGCCTGAAGCGGAAGCAGAAGATCAACGGCAACCGCCATAAGTGCCAGGATCATGAAGGACAAAGCGGATTTCGACATGGCTACTCTCTCGTGAAGGTGGGCTATGTGTGACGGTTTCAGAAAACCCAGCGCTGGTCGGCGCGTGGAGCCTGCAGGTTTTCCTGAGCGTCATTGGTCAGCATAGCTGCACTGGCGCTTCTGTCAGTCATGACAGCCAGCTGAGGCGCCTGGCTCAGTTGATGATGAATCGGAGACTGCTGAACACTCATCTGATCGTTCTTGATGCCCGTGTCCTGAAAATGAAAAGCAATGAGGGCTACCAGAGCTGCTGCATTCAACGCTGAGAGAGTCATGTTCATTGTTCAGTACCTGTGCCCGGACATCATAAGGGAGGGGTGGTTCGCTGATACTGATAATGCAGTCTGCATGCCAACTGAAATTAAGAAAAAATACTTTTAAAAACAATGGCTTAATCACGAAAGAAAATGTTCACCTCTTGCGTTTTGCAATGATGGCTTTTTGGAGTAGTGCAAAATGCATGATTGCCCTGAGTAGGGCGTGTCCTGCGGATAGGGACTACGTCGCTGGCGGGCAATGACGACATGACAAAACCGCTTCAGATCGTTAAGATGCTCGCCGTCCTCGCTGGCACCAATCGGTGTGCTGGCATCAGTGTCTCAGTAGCTCAATTGGATAGAGCATCCCCCTCCTAAGGGGAAGGTTGCAGGTTCGAACCCCGCCTGGGACACCATATAATTCAAGGTCTGCAGCCCATTCTTTTTAAAAGCTTCGATGCTTGTGACATTGGGGTGGCAGCAGCAAGTCTTCTCAACCCCGCGCAGCTGATCGAGGGAATCTTCATGGATGATTCTTTTAATGTGTCTCTGTTCCTTGGTTATCTTGCTCAAGATCTAGTAGATATCTTCGCTCGGGCTGGCAACGCAACTACGCCCGGCTTGGTGGGTGGGGCCCGGGAGCATTCCGTTCGAATGAAGCTTCAAACGCTTCTGCCTGCGGCAGCTAGCGTGGCAACAGGCTGCGTTATCGATTCTTTTGGTGGTACTTCGAATCAAGCAGATGTGGTGATCCACGAAAGAGATAATTGTCCTGTTTTCTCTTTTGGCGGCTCGCCGGAAGCGACTTATATTCCGTGCGAAGGGGTGATTGCTGTTGGCGAAATCAAGAGCACGCTGGGAACCAAGGAGTTGCGAGATTCAGTCCTCAAAATTAGACGGGTCAAAACACTGCAGCGCGCATCGAAAGACGCGACGCGTTTTAGGCACTTCGGCAGCGCAATGGTTATGCAAGGTGCTGATTTTGAAGCCTTCGACCCAGAGCGGAACCGCTATGATCAGCCATTCTGCTTCGTTCTCTGTCAAGCATACGGGGTGAGTCGCGCAACCCTCGGTAAGAATTATGCTGTTATGTGCGCAGAGGCAGCCCCTCACCTTTCTCCAAATGTGGTCGTCTCGCTTACGGAGGGGATAATGCTCTTCGCTGACGCTAAAGGTGCATTGCTTCGCAGTGCCGTGGGAGCCAATCAAGTTGCGTTTTTCAACCATCCCGGAGGGGATTTTCAGTTTCTGTTAAATGAGCTGGTAGATGCTTGCCACCGAGGGCGCACGACTGCGGTATTGCCTTACTCAACTTACATCCTGGGCGAGCAACTGAACGCATTCGCCTACCCAGAATATGTTCAGATCTGAAGCTAAATACGCTCTGGAAACAACTGCGTTTTAATTTTAAGCACCGTGGTAGTCGAGCGCGACTGTCTGCTGATTTTGCTGATTTTGCTGATTTTGCTGATCGCGGTGGAGCGGTATCCACCGGCGCATGACATTGGCGTTGATACCGTGCCTCGTCGCAATGGCGGCTACGGAAACACCGGGCTGCTCACACTTTTGGACGACCTGGGTTTTGAAGGGGTTAGGATAGGACTTACGTTGGCGTATGGTGTTCTTGGCGTTAAGGGTAATTGCGCCCGCTTAAATTTCTGCGGACACAATTGTCCTTCTTGGTTGGGATCGGAAGGTGTGTTTGCCGGCAACGATCTGCGTACCTCGATGTCTTGATTGGTGGCCAATGATGCAATTCTCGTATTCCAGACCAAATCATCCAGTATTCCCGCAGGTCTGTGGCTAAGCCCTATCCATTGCAGATACCGCGCTCAAGTTCGGCATAAATCGCCGCAGCTACCTCGCTTTATTGGTAAGGATGGCAATCAGCGAACAACGAAGGTATAAAACTTCGTAGTGTGGCAATCAGCCAATGACTCCAGAGATAAGGAAATCAGATGAAAAAGGTTTTAGGCGCAATCGCTCTCGCTGGCGCACTTCACGGCTGCGCGTCCGTTCCCATGGGCGATCCAGCGGCCGACATTGAAATGAAGCGTTTCGGCACCGTACCGAATATGTCCCGCGTCTATATTTACCGGAACGAGACCATGGGCGCGGCCATCAAAATGACTGTGACGATGGACGGGCGTGTGATCGGAGCTACCGCAGCCAACACCTACCTTGTCACAGAGGTGCCAGCAGGCAGCCACACTATCGGCTCCGACGCTGAGAACCTGACGATGCTCAAGATCAACACCCAGGCAGGGAAAAACGTCTACGTGTGGCAAGAGGTGAAGATGGGGTTTGGCTACGCTCGCAGCCAGCTTCACCTTGTGCCTGAGGCTGAGGGTAAAGAGGGTGTGTTGGAGACCAAGCTAGCCGGAGCGCTCTAATTCACCGCCCGCCAAGCAGAGATGTGCTCAGTCCTGAGCACATTTTCCCCTATTAAGATTTGCAATAGGTTGGGGCTCAGAATGAATCCACTCCAGCATGACGTTTTGAAAGAGATATAAGAGTTTCTGGCCTTATCCGAACTTTGTAAGATTACCTTTAGTATCCCAGAAAAAAGCGGCTTGTCATAAGACCCCGATTTCACGAAAAAAGGCCCGCAAAACGGGCCTTTTAACATCACTTTCTGACCCCTCAGCGTGCAGTCAACGCCGAATAACTGTTCATCAAGTTCCGATAGTTCGGAATCCGCTGGGACAGCAGATTGCCCAAACCTTCGATATCGTTGCGCCAGTCGCGCTGCAGCTCACACGCCACCGAGAACCAGTTCATCATCTGGGCACCAGCCTGAGTCATGCGGTTCCAGGCGGCCTGCTGCACAGCTGTATTGAAGGTGCCGGAAGAGTCAGTCACCACGAACACGTCAAACCCTTCAGCCAGTGCCGACAAGGTCGGGAACGCTACACAGACATCCGTCACCACGCCGGCAATGATCAATTGCTTGCGGCCGGTGGCCTTGATCGCTTTGACGAAGTCTTCGTTGTCCCAGGCGTTGATCTGGCCGGGGCGGGCGATGTAGGGCGCTTCGGGGAACATCTCTTTGAGTTCCGGTACCAATGGGCCGTTCGGGCCTTGTTCGAAGCTGGTGGTCAGGATGGTCGGCAGTTCGAAGAACTTCGCCACGTCGGCCAACGCCAGAACGTTGTTCTTGAACTCGTTCGGCGTGAAGTCCTGCACCAGCGAAATCAAACCTGTCTGGTGATCGACCAGCAGAACTACGGCGTCGTCTTTGTTCAGGCGGTTGTAAGTGGCGTTGGTCATGGCGGAATCCTTTTTCGAAGTGGTGAGTGGCTGTCGTTTCAACGTGTGGCTAGATTAATGTCCATTTGAGCGTTGAAAAAGCGCTTGAAAAAGGTTTGTCTGTCAACTTGAAGGAGACAATTAAGGCGGGCGAAAGGACTGATTCCGAATTTGACCGATGACAGTTAGCGAGACACTAGTTTTTATCAGGCGGTCGCTGATCATGCGAAACACTGTCTGTTTCGGGAAGGGCACAGCTGTTGGTCCGGCATCGAGCGCTGCCATCAGGATGAGGCAGCCATGCCAACTGCGGACGCCAGCGGCAGAAGAGGCGATAGGCGACATTAAGCAGCGGTCTGAATGCTGGCCATGACAACGGTGCAGCCCAGGCACCAAGGCCTGCTGCTCGCCAGCTCCAGAGGGTTGCGTCCAAACCTGTGACCCACGTCCCGTCGTCAAACTTCGCGTGGAGTACCGATTCCATTTGTTCGAGCGTGTATCCCACAGCAACGGGATCAAAGGCTTCATCACTGATATCGACGAAGTGGAGGCGATCGGGTGCAGCGTGTGCACGCAAGAGTTTGATTTCTCGCGCGCAGAGCGGGCATTCGCCGTCAAAGTACAGGGTCAGAGGCCACTTTGTGTTCTCGTACATCGATGAGTGTCCCATAGCGGCTTAGGTGGCGTTCTCAGCTTCAGAACAGATTCAGGCAACTCGGTTCCGTCAGGACCCGTAAGCGCCAGGTCGCGCGCTGGCGCTGTGTTGCAATTCATAGCGGTTCGTTTTTAGGCATCCATGAATCACGGTGCAAGCAAAATCGAGGTCATCGGTTTGAATACGACTTCAGGCGGGATGTTGGACATCTCGTCCGGCTTTCTGTCTATCGCCAACGAGGCATAGCCATGAGCCGTGCTCCAGGCAAGGAGGGTACGTTGTTCAAGCAGCGCCGGGTCAGGCTCCGCACCGTTTTGCGCAATCCATGCCGTACGAATCGACTGTCGAAGCTGTTGAAGAGCGGCTTCGCCGGATTTCAGAAGTCGGGGCAGCGAGCGGGTTGCGCCATCGCCGCCCAACATCAGCCGGAAGTGGTGCGGGTAGGTGGTCGCAAACTTCACGTACCCGAGGCCGGCGCCCATCATGGGGTCTTTTACCTCGGTCTGAACGGCGCTGATGATTTCTATCAGGCGTTCATAGCCGTCGGCCGCCACTTCGGAAAGCAGGTTATCCATCGAGCCAAAATGGTGGGCGGGTGCCGAGTGGGAAACATTGGCTCGTCGTGCGCACTCACGCAGCGAAAGCCCCCGTACTCCGGATTCGCCGACGATGTCCCACGCCGCCTGACGTATGACGGCAGCCAGGTTTCCGTGATGGTAAGAGCGGGTCGTTTCTGATTTCGGCATATGACATTCCCCCCCGTTATTAAAATAAAAGTTATCCGGCATTCTCCTCCACCTATCTTGTCACTGACAAGATGCGCTGTTTTAATGCCGTCAGATCACCCGATCTGCACGAGGAGTTGCCGTGAAAAAGCTCAACAGAAAAATCCGTATGTTGACCCAGCTGTTTCTCCTGAGGATAGCCAGTCGGGTTTTGCCAGGCCCTACCGGAAGATACCTCGCCCGGCGATTCATCACGCCGCAGGCTGGTGAGCGCTCGAAGGCCGCATCAGCGGTAAGTGCATCATCAGGCGTACATACCAAGACACTGACGTTGGGCGGCACCGATATAACGACCTACCAATGGGGTGATCCTTCACGTGAGCCTTATGTGCTGCTCGCGCATGGCTGGTCAAGTTACGCGTTGCGTTTCGTCGAATGGATTCCGATGCTGCGTTCGATGGGCTATGCCGTGGTCAGCTTCGATCAACCTGCTCATGGAGCAAGCAGCGGGAAGATCAACCATTTGCCGCTGTTCGTCGAGATGATTCAGCAGGTGGGACGCCATTTCGGAAAACCGGCAGTCTTTATCGGACATTCCATGGGCGCCTCTTCTGTGATTTTTGCTCAGGATGAGGAGTGGTCTCCAGAGCGCTTCGTGCTCATCGCGCCTTTCGTGGCGATTTCAGAGAACGCCAGTCGGCAGTTTGAGACCGCGGGGATCTCGCCCAAAGCGTTCCCTTCATTTGAAGCGTACCTGTACTCGATGACAGGCCGCCGGTTCGCTGAGTATGAAGGCGCTTTGCGTTTGCCCTTGATGAAAGGCCCTGCGCTGATCATCCATGACCGGCAGGATCGCGAGACACCATGGGAGAAGGGCGCCCGGTTTGCAAAGCTATGGCCGGGCGCGCGTCTCTTCTCGACTGAAGGGCTGGGGCACAATCGCTTGCTCGACCATCCTTCCGTTATCAATGAGGTGATGAACTTCATCAAGCCGGAAAAATCATCAAAGGCCGGGTTGAGTGAGTAGCCGAGCGGACAGTGTCAGCGCTGCGGTAACCGAAAAGCCACCGCAGGTTGAACAGACTCAGCGACTGGCGTCAGCCAAACCCGTCTCGATAAAGCGCACAGAACTCTCCATCGCCTGCTGACCTTCCGGCAGCATGGCCGCGTAGAAATGCCAGGCGTGGAACATCGCAGGCCACACTTCCAGGTTCACACGAACGCGGTTGTCAGCCAAGTGAGTGGCAAGGCGCATTGCGTCGCTCAGCATCAGCTCGTTCTCGCCGATCTGCACAAGGATAGGTGGAAGTCCGGTGACGTCGGCGAAAACCGGCGAGGCCAGAGGGTGGTTGGCGAGCGTGTCGCCTAAAAACGTTCTGGCCAGTATGTCCAGCACTGACTTGGAGTTCAGCGGGTCCAGACCTTCCCGATTGCTCATGGAAGCGCCAGTGTGTTCTAGGTTAGCCCAAGGCGAGATGGAAGAACCCACCGCCGGTAACGGCAGCCCTTTGAATTTGGCCGCCACCATCACGCTGACCACCATCGCTCCGCCTGCCGACTCGCCTGAAAAGGCGATTCGGTTGGCCGGGATGTTGTGTTCAAGCAGCCACTCGTAGGCGCGCAGCGTGTCGTCGATGGATGCCGGGAATTTGTGCTCCGGCGCAAGGCGGTAGTCCGGCATGTACACGCGAGCGCCGAGCATTTTCGCGTAGTTGCCGCCGATGCCGTGGTAGCTGTCCGGACGCCCGACAATATAAGCGCCGCCGTGAATGTACATCACGACTGCGTCGGTTTTGATCTCGTCCGGGGTGACCAGTGTGCCTGGCACGCCGCCCATGTCGACCGCTTCGAACCTGACGCCTGCAGGCGCTGGATTCTGTGCGAGCATCTTTGCGTAGGCGTCGCGGATGTCGCTCATTTTCGTGGTTGTATCCAGTCCCTTCAGAACGGGGACCAGATCGCTCAGGCTGTTGGCCCAGGTGTGTACGGCGGCTTCGACTTTCGTATTCATGGTGATCTCAATGGGATAGTTAATTAGCTAATTGAGATACTATTCTTCTTATTCGGGAATAGGGTTCCCCATAAAGGGCGCAGCAGAGCCCGAGCCTGAACGCTCATCGTTATACACAAGTCCTCCTGGAGGAATACGATGATGATCGTTCCTACGCTCTGCGTGGGAATGCCTCCCAGGACGCTCCGCGTCCGCTCTGGAATGTGGCGCAGATGTGTGCCCAAGCTCCAGCGTTATCCACGTCATGCGCTCGGCTTACTGAATCCTCAGTCTGTGCCATTTGTGACGCGGAGCGTCACGGGAGGCATGCCCACGCGGAGCGATGGGCACGATCAGTGTCGAGGCAGACTTGTGTATAACGATGAGCGCGTGGGAGCGATCATCAACGGGCGATGAAAGTCTGGAGCATTGGACACGTATGGAAATTCATAACCTGAACGACATCGCCGCTTTCGTGAGTTCGGTGAACGCAGGTAGCTTCACCGCTGCGGCCAGGCAACTGGGGCTCACGCGTTCGGCAGTCGGCAAATCGATTGTCAGGCTGGAAGCTCGATTGCAGGTGCGTCTGCTCAACCGGACAACCCGCAGCCTGAGCCTGACGGACGACGGTCAGGTCCTCTACGAACGCTGTGTTGGCATCCTTCAGGATCTGGACGATGTCGAGGACGCACTGGCATTTCGTCGTTCGACCCCCAGCGGCCGATTGCGCATGAGCCTGCCGGTCGCCTTGGGCAGGCTCCACGTTCTCCCTCACATTGAACGCTGTCTGAAGGACTGGCCTTCGCTAAGCGTCGACGCGACGTTTTCCGACCGGCTGGTAGACCTGATTGACGAGGGGTTTGATCTGGCGATGCGGATCGGCCCGCCCAAGGAGGATTCCCGACTGCTGACGCGCACCGTTGCGTACCAGCAGATGATCACCTGCGCTTCACCGCACTACCTCGCCGACCATCCACAACCCCGGACGCCCGACGGTCTTTCCGAGCACGAATGCCTGCATTTCGTCAGCGGGGGAAGATTGCTGCCGTGGCATTTCCGGGTAGACGGTCAGACAATCGCTTTCACGCAAGGCGGACGGCTACAGATGGACAGCGCTGAAGCGCTGCATCAGTCCGCATTGGCAGGTTTGGGAATCACGACGCTTCCGTCGTATGTCGTGAGTCATGACCTGCGCAGCGGCAAGCTGGTTCGAGTGCTCGCAGATTACGCTGAGGCCGCAGAGCCCATCCGGATCATCTACCCCAGCAAGCGGCACCTTTCGCCCAAGATACGGTTGTTTATCGACCGGCTGGTGGAAGCGTGGTCGCCGTGTGCTCCGTGGGAAGAGAATCGGGGTTGATATCCTGACCAATGACATGCGTGGCCGCAGTCAAACCATGTTCAACCGTACTGGGCTGGTTCGGGTTGGATACCGGTGACAGCGCTTGTTTTTGTCGAATTCTAAACAATCTCAGGCGCGCCCACCCCCCGCCAAGCCGCCTCCGCCAACTCCCCCTTGTAAACCTCCGGCCCGCGCTTCACCCGCCCGGAAAGCCAAGCCCTGCAGTAACTCTCCGCCGCACCAATCACCAGTGACGGCATCAGTTCAAACGGCAAATCCAGCAATGCTTCCCGACGCCCCGGTTCGGCAAACCACTCTCTCAACTTCGCATTCCTCGCGCGGTTCGCTTCTTCAAGCTGCTCACTGAACCCGCCTTTCGCCACGGCAAAGCGTGCCTGGTACTGAAAGCGCGCCCAGTCCGGTTGGCTGACGACCCAGTCCACGTAGCTGTTGACCATGGCGTAAACCCATTCCCTGGTGGTGCTGATGTCGCTCAGGTAGTGGTCGCGAAGTCTGGCCTGGTCTTCGAGGGCGGCCATGTAGAGGGCGGCGACGAGGCCTTCCTTGTTTTCGAAATGGTGATAAATGGCGCCGACGCTCATTTCGCTTTCGGCGCGAATGGTGTCGATGGTGGTGGCTTCCACGCCGTGTTCGTTGAACAGGGCCAGGGCGCAGCGAAGGATGTGTTTCTTGGACTCGGAGCGACGGCCGGGGTAGCAGCGGTCAAGGAGGTCGGGAGGTTCCATTCTTCGGTCCAGGCAAAAGAGGGGATGGTAATGGATGTGGCGGTCTGACACGAGCGATTGACAGGAAGTCAGAATACAGAATAGTGTTCCGTAACAGAATAATATTCTGTAAACCTCATTACGATAAAAACCAGAGGCATCCCATGAGTCAGACTCTCAGCATGTACCAAAGCGTCGGCGCGTCAGCGTTCAGCAATATGGCCTGTCAGATGGCTCCGTATTTCAGCACCATCACGCCTGAAATCTCGGTTCTGGCGCCGGGCCGTGCCGAGGTCAATGTGCCGTTTCGCAAGGAGATCACCAACCATCTGGCATCGGTTCATGCCATTGCGCTGTGCAACGCGGCCGAGTTGGCGGGTGGAATGATGACCGAGGTCTCGATACCGGTAGGCGCTCGCTGGATTCCGAAAGGCATGACGGTCGAGTATCTGGCCAAGGCCAAGACGTCGATTCATGCGGTTGCAGATGGCAGCGAGATCGACTGGACGTCGTCGGGTGACAAGGTGGTGCCGGTCGATATATTCGACGAGGGCGGCGTTAAGGTGTTTACCGCACGCATCACAATGAATGTGAAGCTGGGCTGAGGCCCATCAGGCCGCATTCGCCCGCCGTTGCGGCGGGCGATTGGCTTTCAACCTAGTCCATCACCTCGGCCACACCCTGATCTTCTCCCAGAAAACCGCCGCTCTGGTGCTGCCACAACCGCGCGTAGGTGCCATTCCTTTCGAGCAGTTCGCTGTGGGTGCCTTGCTCGATGATGCGTCCGTTATCCATCACGATCAGCCGGTCCATGGCTGCAATGGTGGACAGGCGATGGGCAATGGCGATGACGGTCTTGCCTTGCATCATCTCATCAAGGCTTTCCTGAATCGCCACTTCGACTTCCGAATCCAGTGCGCTGGTCGCTTCGTCAAGCAGCAGGATCGGAGCATTCTTGAGCATCACCCGGGCAATCGCGATGCGCTGGCGCTGGCCGCCCGACAGCTTGATGCCGCGCTCACCCACCAGCGTGTCATAGCCGCTGTGGCCTTGCTTGTCGGTCAGCTGACTGATGAAGCCGTCAGCCTGAGCGTTGATCGCCGCCCTGTGGATATCTTCGTCGGTCGCATCCGGCCGGCCGTAAGCGATGTTGTCGCGAATCGAGCGGTGCAGCAACGACGTGTCCTGCGTGACCATCCCGATTGCGCTGCGCAGGCTGTCCTGGGTGACGTGCGCGATGTTCTGCCCGTCGATGCTAATCTCGCCGCTGTCCACGTCGTAGAAGCGCAGCAGCAGGTTGATGAGGGTGGATTTGCCCGCACCGGAGCGGCCCACCAGACCGATTTTCTCGCCCGGACGAATGCTCAGATTCAGGCCATCGAGCACCTGACGCTCGCCGTTGTAGTTGAAGCTGACGTTGTCGAACTTCACCGCGCCGCCAGAGGTGACCAGCACGCCTGCGTCTGGCGCATCCTGAACCTTGGGACCGCGGGTCAGGGTTTCCATACCGTCCTGGACCGTGCCGATGTTTTCGAACAGCGAGGTCATTTGCCACATGATCCAGTGCGACATGCCGTTGACGCGCAGCGCCATGGCGGTAATGGCCGCCACTGCACCTGTGCCGACTTCACCTTGGTGCCACAGATACAGGGCATAGCCGCCAGCGGCCATGATCAATGCGACGACCAGGGCCTGATTGACGATCTCGAACTGGCTGACCAGACGCATCTGGCGAAAGCCGGTTTGCTTGAAATCTTCCATCGCGGCGCGTGCGAAGTGCGCTTCACGTTTGGAGTGGGAGAACAGTTTCACTGTCGTGATGTTGGTGTAGGCGTCCGAGACACGTCCGGTCATCGATGAGCGTGCGTTGGCCTGTTCCTGGCCGACCTTTCCCAGACGAGGCACGAAATACATCATGGCCAGCCCGAACAGTGCAATCCACGCGAGAAAAGGCAGCATCAGTTTCAGGTCGAAGCCGCCCGCCAGCGCGATGATCGCAATGAAATACACGCCGATACCGGGCGCGATCTCGATAAGGGTGAACAGCACTTCGCGAACGGAGAGCGCTGTCTGCATCACCTTGGTCGTGACACGGCCGGAGAACTCGTCGGAAAAGAACGAAAGGCTTTGCCGCAGCATCAATCGGTGGAAATCCCAGCGCAGCCGCAGCGGCAGGTTGATCGCCAGTACCTGATGCTGAACCATGGTTCTCAACGCCACCAGCCCGATGCTGACCACCAGAATGATACCGATGCCCCACAGTACTTGGCTTTCCTGTCCGCTGACCTCACCGCCCGCCTTCCACGTCGAGAGCAGATCCACGACCTGCCCGAGAAAGGAAAACAGCCAGGCTTCGTAAATCGACACACTGGCGCCCAGCAATGCCAGAGCAAGGATGTAACCGCGGGCACCCCGTGTGCAGGCCCATAGAAATTTCACCAGGCCTTCAGGCGGTGGTGGTGTTTCGTCGGGCGGGAAAGGGTCAAGCCGTTTTTCAAATGCCTGAAGCATCAGCAGTCTCCATGGGAATCAGTTAAAGCGATCCTGTCGTTGCGCTGTACGTTGAGCTTGGGCCAAGGCACCGCACTCAATAATCAAAGTGGAGCTATGCGTAAAGTCAGTCAGTAGCAGACCTGCTGCAGGAGCAGGGGTTGCACTTGCAAGCATCGGATTGTGGAGGAGGGCAAGCTGCCTCTTCTCAAAGCTCTGTAATTTACTGAAATGCACGCACGCCTGCTTCTGCCCGAAGGGCGTGGGAGCTCTCGGAGGTTACGACGGCAGCGATGGGCTGCGCAGCGGCCCAGGTTGCATCTGACGCACCGCGTAGGCAGGTATTGCTGCCGGCTCCCGGCAGATCGCCGGCAAGCCGCCTCCCACAGTCCGGTGTTTACTGCGCGACAGCGTTCAGTCAGACACTTTTGCTCGCCCGCACATGCGGCGGGCGAACAATCCTTACGACTGCGTCAGTGACCCAGCGCTGGCGTGCGGAGCGGGATCACGCGTTTGCTGCCCATCGATTCAAAGGCCGAGGCAAAACGCAGCAGGTTGGAATCGTCATACGCACGACCGGCGAAGGTCAGCCCGACAGGCATGCCGATATCGGCCATCAGACCCATCGGCACGGTAACGGTCGGGACGCCCAGATGGCGAATGGCGAGGTTGCCGTTGGCGACCCAGACGCCGTTGCTCCAGGCGATGTCGGCGGATTGGATGTTGACGTCCGCATCGGCGGGTCCGACGTCGGCCACTGTCGGGAACAGCACGGCATCGAGCCCGAGTTTTTCCATCCAGTCTTCAAGGTCGATACGGCGCGTCTTTTCCAGTCCGCGCAGGCCGTCCGGCAGCGTCGGGATTTCATTCCAGGGCGTGATGCCGCGTTCTGCCATGCGCACGTATTCATCCATGCCCGCCGCCAGATCGTCCTCACGATTGGGCAGGGTGCCAGGGTCGTGCGGGAAGATTTTCGGCCCGTCGACATCGGCCAGACGGTTCAACGCCGGGTCGCCGTTGGCGCGCAGGAAGTCATCGAATGCCCAGCCGGAAAGATCCCACAGCTCGTGGTGCAGAAACTCTTTCGAGACCAGCCCTCGGGTGAACACCGTTGGTGCGCCTGGACGATCACCTTCGCAGTTGGAAACCAGCGGGAAGTCGACGTCGATCACTTCGGCGCCTGCAGCAACCAAGGCCTGGCGTGCCTCTTCCCAGAGGTCGATCACCGAAGGCCGGGTGATGATGCGCTGGCCGGTCGGGCCACCGATACCGGGTTTTTCAGCGGTGCCTGCATCAGGGTCGGCATTGATGTACATGCGCGGCACCCCGAAGCGCTTGCCAGCCAGGCTTTCTGCGCCAGCACTCAACTCGGTGTAGGCGGCAGGGCGTACCGAGGCGACGGACGGAATCGGCACCCAGGGCTGAAGGCGCCACAGATCGCCGCGTGTTTCCGGGTCTTCGGCGACGATGACATCCAGCACTTCCAGCAGGTCGGCCATGGTTCTGGCGTAGGGCACGACCACGTCCATGGTCGGCGTCAGCGGCCAGTTGCCGCGCACCGATATCACGCCGCGCGAAGGGGTATAGGCGCACAGGCCGTTGTTGGAGGCCGGGCCGCGTCCGCTCGACCAGGTTTCCTCGGCCATGCCGAACGCCGCGAAGCTGGCGGCGGTGGCGGTGCCTGCGCCGTTGGACGAGCCGGAAGCAAAGGGCGCGGTCAGGTAGTTCGCGTTGTAGGGGCTTTCGGCGCGTCCGTACACGCCGCGCTGCATGCCGCCATTGGCCATCGGCGGCATGTTGGTTTTGCCCAGACAGATGGCACCGGCAGCACGCAGACGGCCGATGGTGAAGGCGTCTTTCTGGGCGACCAGATCGACAAACGCCGGGCTGCCCGATGCAGCCGTCAGGCCCTTGACCAGATAACTGTCCTTGGCGGTGTAGGGGATACCGTCGAGGGGGCTCAGCGTTTCGCCTTTCGCCCGACGCGCGTCAGACGCTTGCGCCTCGGCAAGCGCCTCAGGGTTAGGCACCACCAGAGCGTTCAGTGCCGTGGCAGTGTTCGGTCCGTCATAGGCGTCGATGCGTGCAAGGTACGCCTGAACCAGCTCGACGGCAGTGGTCTGGCCGGATTCAAGCGCCGCGCGCAGCTCGGCAATGGAGACTTCTGTGACTTCGATCATGGGATTCTCACCGACGGCTGATAGGGAACGGCACAGGCGCTAGCATCGTGTGCACTCAGGTGCAGTTGCCTGCTTTGCGATAGCCCGCCGCCCTGGCTTTGGATTCAGAGTCGAAGGATATCCGATTTTTCGACGAGACTTTATCGTAGCTCGGGCAGCCCTGCGGCAGGTGATAGATGTGGCTGTTGAGGTTGCCGATGATCACGCCTGCCGAGGATGCGCGAGGTGCAGGCTTTTTCGCGTCAGGCTGCGTTGTGGCCTGGGCGGTTTTCTGCGGGATGGCGCTGACCACGCCGTCGCCGACCGGTTTGTAGCCTTGTGTCCAGGTACGGGCACGGCTGACGAACGGGTTGGCATGGCCCATGACAGTCGCGATGCGACGATCACGTTCCTTTTCCCACGCCGTCACCGGGTATTGCTTGTCCCAGGCCATCAACACCTGTTGCTGCTGACGCGACATGTTCAGGTTGTACCGATCGAACATGTAAAAAGTGGTGCGGGCAACCATGCCTTTCACTTCGTCACGCGGTTCGGCAACGTTCTGCTGGAAATCGACTTTGGTCTTGCACTGTCCATATTGCGGCGCCACGCCTGAGGCCATGCCGTAGTTGTAATTGTTGCGGTCGCCATTCACTTCGCCCACTGCCGGGTAAAGGTTGAACAGGTCGGCTTCCATGGCCTTGAACACCGGGTCATCGTTTTCGCAAAATTCGCGCCCGCCTTTCTGCCAGCACTGACGCTGATGGCCGAAGGTCCAGGCCGGAACGATGTGCTCCCACTCGGTACGCTCTGCGCGGTTCTCCTGTTTGCGGGCCTGCAGGCCACAGGAGCCGGCATCGATGCGGCCACCTGACTTTCCGACCCAGGTCCATTTGCAGCCGCAATAAAGATCGCCCTGAGCACTGCTGGCCTGATCGAGATAGATCTTTTGTTTGGCAACCACCTTGGCCTCGGAGAAGGTCGAAGGCGGCTCTGCGAAAGCGGGGTTGATAGCGAGGAACGACAGCGTCAATACGTAAAACAGAAATTTCATGAGTCAGCATATTTCAGGTTCAGGGGCGCGCATTGTACTCATGACAGCCCGAGGGTAAACGTATGATTCGGCTTGATTACAGCTGCGCCTTGAAGCGCGCACGGTGTTCCCTGGGTGTGATGCCGAAGGCTTTGATGAACCGGCGGATCAGCGTTGCCTCGCTGCCCATGCCGCAGCGCTGTGCGATTTCCTTGAGCGGTTTGTTCGACGTATCCAGCAGATGACGCGCCGCTTCCAGGCGAATCGACTCGACCATCCTGCTCGGTGTACGACCGGTACTTTCACTGTATTTACGGATGAAGGTCCGCTCGCTCATGTTCATGAAGTTGGCGAGCGCGGTAACGGATAAATCATCACACAGGTGCACATTCATCCAGGCATGAAGGTCGGAAAACTGGCTGCTCTTCGATTGCAACGCCAGCGAGGAACTGAACTGGTCCTGATCGCCGGGACGCTTGAGAAACATGATCAGATGCCGGGCCACTTCAAGGGCTGCTGAGTGCCCGAGGTCCTGCTCGACGATGGCAAGTGCCAGGTCGATGCCTGACGTCACCCCGGCAGAGGTCCAGATATCTCCATCGTTGATGAAGATTGGTCCGCGCCTGACCTTGATGGCAGGGAAGCGCTGTTCCAGTTCGTCGTACGCGGACCAGTGAGTAGTGGCTTCCCGTGCGTCCAGTTTGCCCGCAGTTGCCAGAGCAAACACGCCCGTACAGACCGACACCAGGCGCTGGGCCTTATCGGCATGCGTGACGAAGTGGCTGAAGAATCTGGCGTCCTTGCAGAAGTCATGGATGCCTGGCCCGCCGGGAACGATCAGCGTGTGCGCGGGTGTGGTGTCGGCGCACAGGTGTTCGGCGCTCAACGAGAAGTTGCAGAAGATGTCGGTCGGGGAGTCGAGGACGAGAACAGAGAGCGCGTAAGGCAGATCGGCACTTTTGGCGAGATGGTTTGCAGCAACGAACACATCCAGAGGCCCGGCGAGATCCAGAAGACTGACGTGAGGGTAGGCAACGAACTGTATCGACTTGGCAGGCATTTATACGTGCTCCAGTGCCAGCGGCGGCGGGGTCTTCATCAGTTTGGCGGGAATGATCAACGCTTTGTCATTTATTGAATCAAGGGCCGATTTATCCTGATTCTGCTTTCTTCGGCAGCTTCGGGCACTGCCCCGTACACGTTGATCTTTTTGGAAGGTTCGGAGAACTGACGCCATGTCACGTCTGGTCAGTAGCATCATGGAATTCGAGGCAAGAATGGACGCTGATCTCAACCACGAGATATCGGCCATGTTGTCGGCTATCGCGCAACAGTCGGAACAGTGCGCAGGTTGTGAACTGAGAAAAACCCGAGGTCCGCACGGATGGATCGTCGAATGTGTCTGGCGTGATTCAGGCTCCATGCACGACCATTTTTCATCGCCGCAATTGCAGGCGCTGATCCAGCTGTTGGTGTCCCGATCGAGCAGGATCGTATTCGATATCCCTTGCTGAACAGATTGCGAAGCGTCAATCACTGTCGGGTCTCCAGACAGAACAGCAGTTTCTTGAAGCGCTCGTTGCACACGGCTGCAACGAGCGCTTTTTATTGAACGTCTGACAGGTCCTTTAGAAGTCCAGCGTCAAACCCGCGTAGATCGCGCGACCATCGCCAGGCGCATGCAGCGACTGCTCCACGCCGCTGCTCGAGTCGTACCATACGTATTCGTAGTATTTGTTCGCGATGTTCTTCGCCTGAACATCCAGGCTCAGCTCGGGTGAAAGCTGGTACGTTGCCCCGAGGTTGATCAATACATAACTGCCGTATTTGCCGGTGCTGTTGGTTCGTTCCAGATAGTAGTCGCTCTGTCCGTTGATCCAGGTCGAGACTTCGAGTTTGGGCGTCAGCCGGTACGCCGAACCGGCGGTGTAGAGATGGTGGGGGACGTGATCCATCTCCTTGCCTTTGCTGGCCGGAAGATTGGGGTTGGGTTTGAGGATTTCGGAGAACTGCCTGGAATAGGACAGCCACAGGCTGCTGGCGTCGGTGGGGTAGACATTGAGCTGCACATCCCAACCCTTGCGCAGGGTTTGCCCTACGTTTTCGGCATCACCCACGGCGTCGTTGAGCTTGCGCTGCACCTCATCCGAGGCTTTCTGCTCCCAGTACGCGATGCGTCCGTTGACCCAATCGACGGGCTGGAATTTGATCCCGGTTTCCCAGCCGTCGTTGATCGAGGGCTTCAAGTCATCAGCCTGCGTCGCCAGGCGATACGCCGCCGAGCCGACGCCAATCTGATAGCTGCGCCCCCAGTTGGCGTACACGCTCGCCTGTTCCCACGGTGAATAGACCACGCTGAGTTTGGGCTGCCGAATCTGGCCGTAGTCGTTGACGTCGGCTCGCTCGCCGGTCAGTTCGTTGGTGTAGTCGCCATAGACCTTGTCGACGCGGTACGCCGGAATGATCTTCAGCGATTTGAACGGCTCGATCACCGCCTGTACGTAAGCGCCATAGACGTCGAGATCGAATTGTTGATCACGCGTCTGCGCCACCCGCGACCGTTGCAGGGTTCGATACCTGAGGCTCTGGTTCTCCTGACGCTGCACTTCTGCGCCACCTTCCAGCGCGAAGGCGTACAGATGCTCGACCTCGGGACGCCAGGTCAGGCTGCTCAGCGCGCCATATTGCGTCTCGTCGCTGTAGCGCTCCTGTTGCGACGAGGTGCGCCAGTATTGCGTCCAGCGCCGGTCTTCGAAGGTGTTCACATAGGCTTTGCTGGCCCAGCTCAAAGTCTCAGTGAGTGTCGCGTCCAGGTGCAGACCAAGCTGGTTCATTTCACGCTCGCCGGTGTCAGTGGCGTTGTTGGCGTAGGACTGACGAGCATGGTCGCGCGCGTCGCGCCGGCTCAAGTAACCGGCCTCGTCGGCATCCACCTTGTAGTGGCGGGCAGTGAGGCCCGCGCGCCAGCTTTCATCGTCGGCGGTGTAGAACCATTTGCCGGAAAAGCTCATGCGTTCGGCTTCGGCATGATTGCGATAACCCTCGCTGCCCTGATAGCTGAACGAATAGTTCTGGCTCCAGTTGCCTTGCTCGACGCCTTTGACCAGTTGCAGTTCGCGGGTATCGAAACTGCCGTAGCGCAATCGAAGTTTGCCGTCGTTACCGCCCTGGCGGGTGTTGATGCTCGCGTTACCGGCGATGTTGTGCAGGCCGTATCGCGGGTCATTGGTGCCGCGCACCACTTCGATGCTGTCGATTTCCAGCGGAAAGATCATGTCAATGAAAGGCATGTTGCCGTCATTGGTGTTACTCGGAATGCCATCGATCAACAACTTGACCGCGTTGACTTCGCCTTCGCCATTGAAGCCGCGAAACGAAAGCTTGCCCGAGGTGGTGCCCTGGTTGAACTGCGTCAGCATGACACCCGGAACACGACCGAAGAGTTCCCAGCTGTAATGCACGGGCTGTTTTTCCAGGATGTCGGCACCCAGCACATCGACTGAGCTGAGGATATTGCGGCTGGCCAACGGGCCGTTCTGGCCTGCTGAAACGTCTACAGCACCGAGCGTAACGACCGAGTCCGCGCTGCCACGGGTTTCGGCAATGGCCTCGCTGAGCGGCGTGAAGGCAAAAAGGCAGGACAGCATGACGGGCGATGCAGGGTATGAGGCACGGATTGTTTTCATGAGCGGCGTATTCCACGCAAAAAAGTGACGCTGCCCCCGCCGCGCACGCACAAGCGCGCCCGAGGGTTCAGGTTGGGTCAAGTCACACAGCGAGGAACGGAAGAGGAGGCGAGCGGGGGCTGACGGCGGGCCACAGGTAGCGCGGAGGCGGCTGCGCCCAGGAGCGGACAGTAATCGGCGAAATGCTTTTTGCCGGAGCCAGGCTCAGCATCCAGTCGCAGGCGTGGCTGGCCGTCAGCACAGTGAAGGAGGAACACACCGGGCAGGACAGTTGGGGGAGAGCGTGCCGCTTCTGATCAGACTCGCTGGCGTCCAGACCCGCGCTGCCTGAGCCATCCAGCGAACAGTAACCCCCGTTCAGACCGCTGAGCGCCAGACCGCCCATTTGTCCGTGATGCAAACCGCAGAAAAAAAGGCTCAGCAGGACGCTGGCGTAGAGCGTCCATGCAATAAGCGACCTTTGATCACGGGTTATTTTCATGGGGCGCAACTCTATCACCGCCGCTGCTTTGCAAGCATCGGCCGCGTGTGGCGAATCGTCGCAGTGGATGGGCCTTGCCGAGTGTTCAGCTCAATGGCTGAACGTTGTTTGAAAGAAGGTTGAAGCGGATGCGTAAGGCGATGCAAGTTGGCGAGCGTCATTTTGTGTCATGAACGATATCGCCAGAAACACCAGGCCCATCGCCGCTGGAATGGCGCCCTTGGGTTTGCGCACGTTCAGATGAGCCATGGCGGACAGGATCAAGTGATAAAGGATGCCTGCGTAGGCAAGGTCGCTGAGTGCCACGTTGAAGCGCGACAGAATTACCACAGGGCCGAGCACTTTTACCGCGATCATGAAGGGGATAAGTCCCGTGGCTGAATAGCCCAGTTCAGCCTGGGCTTCACGTACATAGGTTTGTTTCGTCACGTACATGAACGCCGACGCGAAATACAGCAGCGACAACAGGGCGGTGCTGGTCCAGTAAAGGTAGAGAGTCATAAGGTTCTCGCTATTGTTTGTATTCGACCGACGGCGAGAATGTAGATTCGTATGAAAACTGACAAGTAGGATGAAATAAGGTGGATGAGTATGGAAAACCAGACTAATAACAGCGTCCATTTGAACATGCATGAAGAAATGCGCCGCGCATTCTCATTGCTGTCAGGCAAATGGAAACTGGAAATCATGTGGCTGATCAATCAGCGCATCTATCGCTTTGGCGAACTGCGCAAGGCCATTCCCGGCATCACCCAGCACATGCTGACCGCGCAACTGCGCGAGCTGGAGGCAGACGGGCTGTTGACGCGCACCGTGTACGCCGAAGTGCCACCGCGCGTGGAATATGAAATCACCGAAAAGGCTCGAGGGCTGGGGCCGACCCTGGAAGCGCTGACGATCTGGTGGCAGGAACATGGCGCCAGCGTGCCGCTCAGGTCGGCCGGGCGTGGTCGTGTTGCGCGGGAGTCAGCCCAAGTCACCAAAACAAAATAGAACCTGTTAGATAAACGTTGAAAGGGCCTCTGCCCAGGATGCAACTGATGCATCGAGTCGGCAGGTTGTGCTGCCGGTTCCCGGCAGATCGCTGGCAAGTCGCCTCCCACGGTTTGCGACAAACCTAGCGCTGTGCCTCATCGGATAACGTCAGTTGCGTCCGGCCATGACTCCGCCGTCAACGTCCCAGACAGCTCCTGTAACCCAGCTGGCTTTTTCAGATAGCAGGAAAACAATCACCTCGGCCACTTCTTCTGGCGTCCCGACCCGTCCAATCGGGTGAAAACCGTTAAAGCCCTGGACTGCGGCATGCACCTCGGCCTTCGGGATGAACCCTTCGTAGATGGGGGTCTGCACCACCGCAGGCGACACGGCATTGACGCGTATACCGCTGGCGGCAAGTTCCATCGCCAAGTGCTGGGTGAAGGAGTGTAACCCGGCCTTGGCCATCGAATAAGCGGAAGACGGAGTGGCTGCGATCGCTTGTTTGCCCCACATGGAGCCGATATTGACGATTGCCCCGGAACGACCTCTGGCGACGAGGTTGGCAGCTACTTTTTGTGTGATGAAAAAGGCGGCCTTGTTCAACTGCATGTACTGATCGTAGTCAGCTTCCTGATGCTCCAGAAAAGGCTTGGGGAAAAATACGCCTGCGGCGTTCACCAGCAGGTCGACGTCAGCGTGATGCCGCTCAATTTTTTCAATCAGTGTCTTCAGGCCTTGAGCATCAGTCAGGTCAGCAGTCATCGCGCTTACCTGACCGTATGCTGTGAGCGCCTGGCGCGCCTGCTCGGTTTTGTCGGCACGACTGCCCACGATAACGACGCTGCCGCCTTCCTGTAGCACGTGCCGCGCGGTTTCCAGGCCCATGCCGCTTGTACCACCGACGACCAATAATTTCTTTCCGACAAACTGGGTGCTCATTTGCTGCTCCAGACAATGGATGAGTTGATGTGCCGATTATTGGTAGCTGCTGGCTGGGCGACAAACGAGATAAAGTGTCAGTCCGATAAAGAAAAGGTTTAGTGCTATGGCCACGCCTGTTCATCTCAATGCACTGCGGGCGTTTGAAGCCAGCGCACGCCATCAAAGTTTTTCCTCAGCTGCCGACGAGCTGAATGTCACTCCAGCGGCTGTCGGACAATTGGTGCGCACGCTGGAGCAATGGTTGGGCGCGCCCCTGTTCCATCGCGGTTCCAGCGGCAAGTCACGATTGGTCCTGACTGAAGCGGCAGAGTGTGCGCTTCCCGACATTCAGATCGGTTTCGAACGGCTCGCGCTGGGGCTGGAGCGTATGCGGGGAAGCTCATTCAATGAGGCGTTGACGGTCACAGTCAGTCCCGCGTTTGCCGCCAAGTGGTTGTTGCCCCGAATCGAGCGTTTCCACGCTGCATGGCCGGAGACTGATGTGCGGCTGGACACCCAGCTTAAGGCGGTGGATTTTCTCACTCAAAGAATCGATATCGGCGTGCGATACGGTGCGGGTCACTGGCCGGGATTAATCGCAGAAAAGCTGATGGGCGAGGAAATCTATCCTGTGTGCTCGCCGCAACTGAGGAAAACGCCGGACGGCTTGCAAACCCATGAGGCGCTTTCAGATGAAACCTTGATTCACGACCTGTCGATGGACGGGCACGCAGGGTTCACCACTTGGGCAACCTGGCTGGAAGCAGCCGGCATAAAGAGTGTGTCCACGCAGCGGGGAATGAAGATCAACAATTCTGCGGCGGTGCTTCAAGCCGCCATTGAAGGACAGGGAATCGCGCTGGCACGCAGTGTCATGGCTGGCGACGATCTGGCGGCGGGCAGGCTGATTCGATTGTTTCCGGCTATTCGGATTGCCTCGCCATTGGCCTATTACGTGGTCTATCGCCCAGAGAGTGCAGGGCTGCCGCGACTGAAGGCCTTTCGTGACTGGTTGTTCGATGAGGTGTCCATGAGGCCTCGCATTGCCGACTGAACTGGCTCAAGGATAACCCATGGATCAATAGTCTAGGCTTTACGTTTGATCACCCGTTGCAGGATGCTTCAGTCATGACCCAAAACGCCCCGCTTGAGCTGGCTTCTCTGTTGATCCGCAACTTCAATGAGGTCTCGCTTGAAAAGCAGGTTCGCGACCCGTTGTATGAAAGTCTGGCAGGGCAGTTGGCAACGGGAACGGCCGCCAGCAAGTTGGGCGCCTCCATCGATATCGTTGCGCCGGGCAAGCGCTCCTGCCCTTATCATTTTCATCATGCGCAGGAGGAAATGTTCATTGTCATCGAAGGTGAAGGCAGCCTGCGGGTTGCAGACCAGATGCTGCCCATCAGGACCGGCGATGTGATCTTCATCCCGCCAGGGCCGCAGTACCCTCACCAGATCATCAATACCTCGTTATCACCTCTGAAATACCTGTCGATCAGCACCCGTGAAAAACCCGAGATTTGCGAGTACCCCGACTCCGGCAAGTACCAGGCCATGGCGTCCGGTGGAGGCGCTGCTTTCGTAGCCAGGCAGCGGGTCGATCTTAATGTGGACTATTGGGATGGCGAACCGTAAGCCGGACGCTCTCGTGCACATGCGTACCGGGTGCGGTGCCTGTATGCTTCTGTCGACTCAAACGTGAAGTAAACGAATTCATCATGTCCGAAAACGAGCCCGATCCCGCCGTAGCGCCAGCCGCCAAACGTCGTCGCATCCCGAAAGGCGATTTGCGTAAGGTCGATATCATCAAGGCAGCGCTGGTGATCTTTGCCCGCGATGGCTTTGCCGGTGCGTCGCTGTCGAACATCGCCAAGGTGGCGGGTATTTCCCAGGTCGGATTGCTTCACCATTTCCCCAACAAACTGGCGTTGCTGCAAGCGGTGCTCGACCATCGGGATCAGTACATCTCAACGCGGTTGCAGGACGCCGAGCAGGTGGCAACGCTGGAAGGCTTTGTCGCGTTTCTGCGATTCATCATGCGATTCAGCATTGAAGATGCGTCTGTCAGTCAGGCGCTGATGATCATCAACACTGAAAGCCTGTCAGTTACTCATCCGGCGCATCGATGGTTCTGCGAGCGTTTTCATATCGTGCACAGCCATCTGCAGGCTCAGTTGAAGCTGCTGGTGCAGGCGGGCGAAGTGCGCGAGGACATCGACGTGAAACAGGTCAGCATCGAGCTGGCGTCGATGATGGACGGGATGCAGATCCAATGGCTTCGTTCACGTGCCGACGTGGACATCGAAGGTGCATTCAACCGGTTCCTCGACCGAATGGTGTCGGACCTGCGGGTACGCCAGTAGAGAAAATGCTGTGCAGCAGGTTGGCAATCGGTGGTCGCGAAGACCACCGATTGCTGCCTGTCAGTAAGCCTGTTCCGGCTTGACCTGTACGGCCTTGCGCAGCGGAACGGGGAGAGGGTTGGAATCACGCGTGGTCAGCTGCTCCGGGTAGAGCGCGACGACGGTGCGATTCAGAGCCAGGTTTTCCGAGTCCTTGCCGACCAGCACCTTGAACTTGCCCGGATCGACGTTCCAGCTCACCGAATCCGGCGAGTAGTAGGCGAACGAACGCGAGTCCAGCGCAATGGTGACGGTCTTGCTTTCGCCCGGCTTCAGGTAAACCTTGGAGAAACCCTTGAGTTCCTTCTCGGGACGATCAACCTGCGGCTTCGATGGTTGCACGTACAACTGAGCGACTTCGAACCCGGCCTTGTCGCCAGTATTGGTGATCGTGAACGTCGCGTTGAGGGTGGAGCCGGGTGCCAGCACGTTGCTCGACAGTTTCAGGTCGCTGTACTCATACGTCGTGTAAGACAAGCCGAAACCAAACGGATACAGCGGTTTGGTGTGCTTCTTGTCGTAGCCGCGATAGCCCAGATACAGGCCTTCGCTGTAGGTCATTTCAGTGGGCGGGTTGGCACTGCTGAAATAGTACGGCACAGGATCCTTGTACGACGCGTAGCTCGGGTTGTCCTCGGCCTTCTTGTCCAGGGTGATCGGCAGTTTGCCGGACGGGTTGACCTTGCCGAACAGGATTTCAGCCAGTGCCTGACCGCCTTGCTGGCCAGGGAACCAGGCATGCAACGACGCTGCAACCTTGTTGGCCCACGGCTGCATGTCCATGCCGCCACCGCCATGCATCACCACAATGGTCTTCGGGTTGGCTTTCTGCACGAAGCTGATCAGCTCGGACTGGAACTGTGGCAGCTCGAACGGATGGTCGAGGGACTCGCCTTCGTATTCGAAGTTGCTGCCTGCGGCGACGACCACGGCATCGTAGTCCGCCAGGTTCTTCGGCGGACGCAGCGATGCCCAGCTCATCTGAACGCCATTCATGCCGCCCAGGACTGGCGTGAAGTTGCCTTTGAGTCGGCGATATTCCAGACGCACGTTGTACTCGCTGCCGGCTTTCAGGCTGGCGGTCTTGACGGTGCGAGGCACGACCGGGATCAGGTCGAACGAGACCTGTCCGCCTTCGTCTTCGGCCACCAACTCATCGTTGATCCACAGCTTGTATGCGCCGTCGGCCCGGACCTTGAACACATGCGGGCCGGTGATCGTCGGTTTGATCCTGCCGGTGAAACGGGCGGAGAACGCGCCTGCTGCCGGGTTGAAACCGCTGACGGTGCTGGTGCCGTTATCGGTCACGTTGCTGCTGGTGATCCAGTCCAGGTTGACGCCCGGCTCGATGCGCGTGGCGACCGGATCGCCCGACAGGTTCGTGTTGCCGTAGTACTCGGCCTTGACGCCTGTGTTGCTGATGGCCTGTTTGTCACTGCCCGGCTGATACCAGACCGAGGACTTCGGGTTCAGGCTCATCTGGCTGATGTAGTCGACATTGGCCGTATTTGATGCCAGTTGCTTCAAGCCACTGAGCTCAGTGACGTAGCTGCTCGGAACGGAATAAGCGGTCCCGAATGGCGACGTCGGTGGTTGAATGGCCATATCGCCGATGACGGCAATTTTCGCATTCTTCGCCAGCGGCAGCAGCGGCTTTTGTCCATCCACCGGTTCGTTGCGTAGCAGTACGATGGATTCCCGGGCCACGTTCAGCGCAGCGACCTGACCGTATTCGCGATGCACCAATGGCTGCGCCTTATTGATGCCCTTGTCGAAGCCGTAGCTCACCAGCGCCCTGAGGTTGCGGCGGACCTTGTCGTCGATCACGTTCTGGTGCAACTGGCCATTCCAGACGTAAGGCAGCAGTTTGGCTTCGGTAAATTGCAGGCCACTCGGCATGTCGATGTCAGTGCCTGCCCAGGCGCCTTTGAACGCGTCCTGAACCGAGTTGAAGTCGCTCATGACATTGCCCTGAAAGCCCCATTGGCCTTTCAGAATGTCGGTGATCAGGTGGTGGTTCTCACAGGCGTACTCGCCGTTGATCTTGTTATAGCCGCACATGACCGAGGCGATGTTGGCGTTCTTGACCAGCGACTCGAAGCCGGGCAGATACAGCTCCTGCATGGCGCGCTCGTCGATCTTCACGTCCAGATAATGCCGGTTGGCTTCTTGTTCGTTCATCAGGTAATGCTTGGCGGCGGCCTGCACGCCCTGCACCTGAATACCGTTGGTGACCGCCGGTGCCAGCACCGCGCCAAGGAAAGGATCCTCTCCACTCATGTACTCGGCGGAGCGTCCGTTGAACGATGTGCGGTACAGGTTGATGGCCGGGGACAGCATCTGCTGGCCGCCTGCAATGCGGGTTTCGTAGCCGATCGCCAGACCGAATTCCTTGGCCCGGTTGATGCTCCAGGTCGCAGCCAGAGCCGACGGCGACGGGTACTGCGCGCCGAACGTCTTGCCGCCGACCAGAACGCCCATCGACGAGTCATAGGCAACAGTGCCTTGCAGGCCGAACTTGTCCAGCTTGGGGATCATTCGTCCGTCGTCGACGCGAGAGAAATTGATCTTCTCCGATTGCGTCATGTTGTCCAGCATTGCGCCGACGCGCGCTTCTACTTCGTTGCCGGTCATGGGGGTGGCGGCGAACAGCGCACTTGCCTGGGCAACGCTCAGCGCAAGAACGCTCAGGCTCAGGCCTTGTTTGATCATGGACACGGTACTACTCCTCGGATAATGGCTTGAGTGATGGTTGAGTCAACGCAACGCTCACGGCTTTTTTCCATCCACGACGGGGGCATCTGCGGTATCGACAGGAGCGTCCAGCACGGCCTGCTCGCCAGTCGGTTGTTTTTGGGTCACGGCGTCAGCACCGGTAAGGTGCTGACGCTTGGCATCGACCTGCGCGCGGAGCGCATCGGATGTTGCGGGCGACGGGTTCTGATGGTCCGCAGCCGAAGCCGGGAAGTTGATCAGGCACGTCAGTACGGCGGCGGCGACAGGCAGCAAGCGTCTGGCCATCGGGAAATCTCCAGATAGAGTGTGTTGGCGATAAGTGTGTGTCGGACGGGGGTAGGGGCCGACGGCGAGCATTAAGGCCGCAGTGTGGGGATAAAGTTCTCGAGCGGCAAAGAAAAGACGTTGTTTTTGTGTTTAATATTAAAAAATTTCAATAGTTATATTGTTTGAAAGCTATATTTATTGAGATTTATTTGCTTAAATAGTTACTAGATATCAATAAAATATCAATAAAATAGAGTTAAGTGCAATAAATAACCATTTTTCAAAACAGAGTGAGTATTCTGTTTTTAGGGTTTAAAGCGGATTCTGGTAGGAGTTTCTGAGGGGTTGCTGAGGGTTGCCGGTTGGCTGCAATACCCGTGTCCCGCGTTCTAAAACGGACTTAAACGATAAGGCCAGGCTCCGCTATCGACTCGGGAAGGTTTGCCAGCGCTACGTCGAAGACGTCCGTTGATTCATCGCCGACCGGGCTTCGAGACCGTCAAACTCGCTTCGTAATCGATCTCGTCTGCAGCTTTCTCGTTGCGAACCGCGCCCGGCGTTTTTCCTGTCCAGGCCTGAAAGGCCCTGGCAAACGAGTTGGGGTCTTCGAACCCGAGCAGGAACGAAATTTCCGCACTCGACATGGCCGTGTTGCGCAGGTAATGCCGGGCCAGCGACTCACGCAGGGTGTCGAGTATCTGTTGAAACGTGGTGCCTTCGCTTTGCAACCTGCGCTGCAGGGTGCGGGTGCTGACGCCCAGTTTGCGACCGACCGCCTGCATTGAGACCTCGCCAGCGGGAAGGCTTTCCAGCAGTGCGCTGCGCACCCGCTCCAGCATGCCGCAGGTTCTGTCCAGATCCGAAAGGCGCTGGCGCAGGTCCGGTTCGAAGAACAGCCACATTCTGTGATTTTCGGTCAGAAACGGGCGATCCATGTCGGCATTTTTCAACACCAGCGTGATGACGGCGCTGTGCGTGACCGTGATGCCGAAGAAAGCTGCATAGAGGTCTGAGTCTTTCTCGAAGTCATCTGGCAATGGCCAGCTGATCTGCAGCGGATTGACCTGGGTGCGCGTGGCCAATCGTGCCAGTTGCACAAACAGCACCATCTTGAAGATCAGAAATACCGCCGGTGGAGGTTGGGAGGGGGTCAGGAAGTCCAGCGTGATGGTGGTGTGTTTATCATCGCGCACCATGCGGATAGCCATTGGGGCGATCAGCCGTATGTAGGTGGCGAGGCGCTCCATGGCCGCTCGCATGTTTGCGCTGCACAGCGCGGCAAACAATTCCGGATCGAACCAGTCCGCGGACATGACGCGTGCGATCTGCAGGGGCGTTGGAACCGTGGGTTGCAGGGATTGTGCTTCGGCCTCGATGGCCTCCCACAACCGAAAGAACTCGGCCGAATTCAGGCGCACGCTGCGACGTGCGAACAGATCGCCCGGCAGCTGTGCCCGTCGCAATACCGGAGGTGCGGTCACGCCTGCGTCCTGCATCAGAAGTCGCCACCCTGGCCAAACCGAATATTCCAGCGCCGAGCTGCGTTTGCCGTTCATGGGCTTTTCACTCAAATGTCTGCACGTTGCAGGGCAGTCTAGGTAGCCGATCGTGCCATCACAATAGCCGATGACGCCAAGGCACCGCGCTAAGATTGGCGCGTTGGGCCG
Organism: Pseudomonas sp. AC016; assembly: GCF_979253365.1. Classification (NCBI taxonomy): domain Bacteria; kingdom Pseudomonadati; phylum Pseudomonadota; class Gammaproteobacteria; order Pseudomonadales; family Pseudomonadaceae; genus Pseudomonas; species Pseudomonas sp. AC016. Next base: position 1,429,307 of record NZ_CEEDCC010000001.1, on the reverse strand, counting down.
TCATTCTGGCGCGTTGCGCGAGTGTCAAAAGGCCGGGGCGCGAGCAATCTGTCGTCACGGGCAAATGTGTCGGGCGCTTGATGACTCATCAGGATCGCTTCGATGTCACAGCCCGCCGAGCAGCCTTACAACGGGCAAACATGCGACTCTTCAGGGCATCCAGATGAAAAAGACAGTGTTGATTACCGGCGCATCCTCGGGCTTCGGGCTACTGCTCGCCACCCGGCTTCACGATCAGGGCTTCGAGGTGATCGGCACCAGTCGTCACCCCCAGAACCACGCTGGCCGTTTCCCCTTCAAATTGCTGCGTCTTGATGTCACCGATGACGCGTCCATCAAATTCTTTTTGGAGCAGTTGTTCACGCACATCCCGCGCGTCGATGTGCTGATCAATAATGCCGGTTACATGCTCACCGGCATCGCCGAAGAAACGCCCGTGGAGGCCGCGCGGGAGCAGTTCGAAACCAACTTCTGGGGCACGGTCAAGGTGACGAATGCGTTGCTGCCGTTCATGCGCGAGAAGAAGGGCGGGCAGATCATCACGGTCAGCTCGATCGTCGGCCTGATAGGGCCGCCCAATCTGTCCTATTACTCGGCGTCCAAGCATGCGGTCGAGGGCTACTTCAAGTCGCTGCGCTTCGAGCTGGACCCGTTCGATATCAGGGTGAGCATGGTCGAGCCTGTCTGGTTCAAGACAAAGCTGGGGCTCAATGCCGTGGCTTCTAAAGGCCAGCGGATCGCGGCATACGATCAGTACAGAGGCAGAGTAGATGCCGCTACCCAAAAGGGTTTGAACGAGGCAGAAGCACCTGACGCGGTGGTGGAGAAAATCATCAGACTGATGAACACGCACAAGCCGCCATTGCGCAATCCCGTCGGCAAAATGTCAGGAATGATCGTGTTTCTACAGCATCACGCTCCGAAGATGTTCGAAAGCTCGATCCTGAAAAGTGTGGCCTCGGCTCGATAGTCTGGACGCCACGGACGCTATTCCTTCTGTATTGCAGGTGATCGCTCATGAAGTTCTATCTGTGCAAATACCTTCCGCCCCGCGCGGACTTTCTCGCCACGATGACCGATATCGAACGCGCTTTGATGGCGCAACACGGGGCTTATCTGAACGAACTGCTCGATAAGGATGTGATTGTCGCGCACGGTCCAGTCATGGACGCGCAGGGTGGTTACGGCGTCTCGCTGTACCAGATCAACGATGATCAGGAGATCGGCGACTTCACGTCACAGGATCCTGTCGTCAAGCAGGGTGTAGGCCACTATGAGCACTACCCCATGCTTCACTTGAAGGCGCGTGGCTGATCCTGCTCCTGGCTGCGTTCGCTGATCAGTTCCTTGATTCTGGATGCCAGCACTTCCAGCCCGAACGGCTTGGTCAGTATCTGCGTCTTCGGTTGCAGGTGGCAGCCGTCCAGTGCCGAGGTCTCGGCGTAACCGGTGATGAACAGCGTGGGCAGGGCAGGGCGTTTCGTGCGCGCGGCGTCGGCCATTTCCCGGCCGTTCATGCCACCGGGCAGGCCGACGTCACTGATCAGCAGGTCGATGTGTATGTCCGACTGCAGGATCTCCAGGCCCGCCTGCGCATCTGCAGCTTCCAGCGCGTGATAGCCTTCTGTTGAAAGCACCTCGACGACCAGCATTCGCACCGACGGTTCGTCGTCGACCACCAGCACCGTCTCACCGTGGTGGGGCAGGGGCTTTTGGTCACTGCTCTTGTCAGTGGTTTCCTGCTGCGCATCGGGGATATGACGAGGCAGGTGCATCACGATGGTCGTGCCCTGGTCTTCGACCGACTCGACCTTGATCTGGCCGCCCGATTGCCTGACGAAGCCATACACCATCGACAGGCCCAGACCTGTTCCCGCACCAATCGGCTTGGTGGTGAAGAACGGCTCGAACGCCTTGGCCACGGTCTCCGGGCTCATGCCGGTGCCGGTGTCCGTCACGCGAATACTCAGATGATCGCCAGCCGTGATGCCGTGGTCCGGGTCGATGCATTCATCCAGCGAAGCGTTGGAAGTCTCGATGATGATTCGGCCGCCGTTGGGCATGGCATCCCGTGCGTTCAGGCACAGGTTGAGCAGGGAATTTTCCAGCTGCGCATGGTCGATCAGCGCCGGCCAGACGTTGTCTCCTGCAACGACTTGAAGCTCGATGGACGGGCCGACTGTACGGCCAATGAGTTCTTCCATGCCGTGAATGAGGGTGTTCACGTTGGTGACTTCAGGGGACAGCGTCTGGCGTCGGGAAAAGGCCAGCAGACGATGCGTCAATGATGCGGCTCGTCGAACGGCACCCTGAGCCACGTTGACGTACTTGTCCACGTCGGCCATACGTCCCTGGGCCATGCGGGTCTGGATCATTTCCAGACTGCCCGAAATGCCGGCCAGCAGGTTATTGAAGTCGTGGGCGATGCCGCCGGTGAGTTGTCCCACGGCGTCCATCTTCTGGGCGTGCCGCAAAGCATCTTCGACCTGTTCACGTTCGTGGATGGCCTGCTCGATGCGTTGTTCCAGCGTCTGATTGAGTTCCTTGACGGCCACTTCGGCCTGCTTTCTGGCCGTCACATCGATGGACGAGCCAATCAGGCCGATGACTTCCCCGTCGTCGTTGAGCAGCGGGGCCTTGGTGGACAGGAAGGTGGCGGCCGAGCCATCGGGCAGGTTGACCTGCTCCTCGATCTGCTCGCTGGTGTTGCCGTCCATGATCCGGCGGTCGGTCTGCATGATTATCCGCGCCTGATCCTTGTCCTCCAGAAAGTCCATGTCGGTCTTGCCGATGAAGAATTCCGGCGGCTTGCCGATCAGCGTTTCCGTGCCGCGATTGGCGACCAGCATCCGGCCTTCCAGATCCTTGGCGTAGACCACGCCGGGAACCGCTGCGGTGAAGATGCGCAGCAGCGAGGTCAGACGATCCCGCTCCTGTTCGGCGGCGCGGCGCGCTTCGATATCCAGCAGTACGCCGGGGCAGCGTATCGCCTGACCCTCTGAGTCGCGTTCTATACGACTGTTGGCTTCCACCCAGCGATAACCGCCATCCTTGTGCTTGACCCGGTACTCGCAGCGGAAGATGTCGCCGCTGTTCAGGATGTCCTTGATGGCGTCCCCGACCCTGATCACGTCGTCAGGGTGGATGGAGGTCATCACGCACTCTAGCGGCAGGCCTTCACGGCAAGTTTGCCTGGGTAATCCGAAGGTGCGGGCAAAGCGCTCGTCAGCCACCAGCAGATCGCCGGGCACGTCCCAGATCCAGGTGCCCACGACGGCGCCCGAGTCCAGTGCCAGCTGCATCTGCTCGAAGTTTTTTTCAGTTGAAGAACCCGATTGTCCTGAATGTATTGGCCTCATGTCAGGCGCATCATTATTCATACGGTCGACTCGTTTACGCGCTTGGTTTGCAAGGCCTTATTCATCAGGCAGTTTTGCTGAGCAGAAGTTGTGCAATTCGAAAACTTTTGCGGTCACGTGGCCCGACGTGAGCATCACTGACACGTGATCATTCCATAAATTGCGGACTTGGGTGATGTTAAAAGCGCATCATTCGCTCACTGGTCCGGCAGCTTACAGGTGATATCGCCTTCCTCGACAGCACGCCGGGTCTTGAATGCCGATTGCTGTTTGCGCATTGAGGTATCTATGGGGTGATTGAGTATCTGAAGTCAGCCGACTGTCAGGCAACGTATCGCCAGTCAGCCTCAACACTGATCGTGCCCATCGCTCCGCGTGGGCATGCCGCCCGTGACGCTCCGCGTCACACATGGCACAGACTGCGGATTCAGTGAGCCGAGCGCATGGCTCAAGTCGCCTTTTCGCCCCTCGGCGACTTATTCATATTTCGCCAGCCGCTACTGCGGCCATTGTTCCAGCAGCATCGCGACGAATTTCTCGGCAGCGGGGGACAGGGATGCGCCGCGCCTCGAGACGAGCCCCAGGGTTCTGATCACAACAGGATCAACCAGCGGAACGCTCACCAGTGTCGGATGATCGTCGGCTGGCATCGCCAGGCTGGGCATCGCAGAGATGCCGAGACCTGCCTCGACCATCCCCAGCGACGTGGACAAATGCTGCACCTCGTAGAACCACTTCGGACGCCAGCCCAATCCGGCCAATGCGTGGTCGAGGATCATCCGGTTGCCACTCAAGCGCCCTACACCGATCAGCCGATAATCGCTCAGTTCGATCCAGGCCACGGATTCGCGCTCGGCCAGTTCATGATCACGTCGGCAGGCCAGCACGAATGGCTCTTTCACCAGTGGCACAAACTCGATATCGGGATGCTGCCCGCTCATCATGTTGATGCCGAAATCCGCCTCGCCCCGCAGCACGGCCTCCAGGCCTTCGTTGGCGCTCAGGTCGAGCAAGCGAATGCGGATCTGTGGATAACGTTCGTTGTATAGCCGTATCACGCTGGGCAGGAAGTAGAACGCAGCCGTCGGGATGCAGGCGAGGGTGACCTGACCGATCTGACGTTCGGCCAGTTCGCGAATGTTGAGAATCGAATCCTCGAAATCGTCCAGCAACCGTCGCGCCTTGGGAAAGAAATCCCGGCCTACGCTCGTCAGGCTGACCCTTCGGGTGGTGCGATCCAGCAACGACGTGCCCAGCCCCTGTTCCAGTTTCTTGATGCGCCGGGTGAGCGCAGGCTGAGAAATGTGCAGCACTTCAGCGGCTTCATGAAAGCTGCCAAGTTCGGCGATCTTCACGAAAGATCGGATATCCTGCAGTTCATATTCCAAGATTTATTCCCCGCTGCCGAGCATGAAAGGACAATATGCCGAGCTTACATTATTTCGTTAAGTGGAATAATGGCTACGATCTTTGCATTGGATAAAACATAAACATCCGTGTGACTCTTGCTTTCAACGCATCAATGCTCCCAATTGATCACCAAGAGTCAGACTTTATGCAACCGATTCCCTGCGTCCTCATGCGCGGCGGCACCTCCAAGGGGCCGGTATTCCTCGCCAGTGATCTACCTGCTTCCACGGCTGAACGTGATGAACTGCTGCTGGCCGTCATGGGCTCCGGGCATGAACTGGAAATCGACGGTATTGGCGGCGGCAGTCCGCAGACCAGTAAGGTCGCGATTGTCAGTCCGTCCCCGCACGCCGACGCCGACGTCGATTATCTGTTCGTGCAGGTGATGGTGTCCCAGCGCCGTGTCGACACGGCGCCCAATTGCGGCAACATGCTCTGCGCCGTCGGGCCGTTCGCGGTCGAGCACGGACTGGTGGCGGCAACTGGCGATGTCACTCAGGTGCGGATTCGTAACCTCAACACAGGCACGTTTGTCTGCGCCGACGTCAACACACCGGGCGGTCAGGTCAGTTATGACGGCGACACGCAGATCGATGGCGTGCCTGGTTCTGCGGCACCTGTGCAACTGACCTTTCTCGACGCTGCGGGCAGCAAGACCGGCAAGCTGTTCCCGACCGGCCAACGGACCGATGTCTTCGATGGTGTGCCTGTGACGTGCATCGACATGGCAATGCCAATGGTCATCATCGAAGCATCGTTGCTGGGCAAACGCGGCGATGAAAGCCCTGCCGAACTGGATGCCGACACTGACTTCCTGCGCAAGCTGGAAGCGCTGCGGCTCAAGGCCGGTGCTGCGATGGGGCTGGGTGATGTCAGCGACAAAGTGATCCCCAAGCCGGTGCTGGTTTCTCTGCCCAGCGCAGGCGGTACGCTCAAGGTTCGTTACTTCATGCCGCACAACTGCCACAAGGCGCTGGCCATCACTGGCTCGATCGGTCTGGCAACGGCTTGCGTGAGTGACGCCACAGTTGTCGCGCAGTTGCTTGGCACCTGTGGCAACGAGCGTCTGCAGCACGTGCGAATCGAGCACCCGAGCGGGGCCATCGACGTCGCCATGAGCTACGTGGGACCTGACCGGCAGACCATCCGGGCTTCGGTGGTGCGTACGGCGCGCCGACTGTTTTCCGGCGAAGTGTACGCGCCACTCGCTCAGCGGCTTGCGGGCTAGGCCGCCTGACCTGATTATCAAATCCGCATCAGAACAACTCCAATAATGGGTGATGCCTCATGAAAATCGCAAAATCACTGTATTTCCAGATCATCTGCGCCGTGATCCTCGGGGTCCTGGTCGGACACTTCTGGGCGCAGCAGGCCGTCGCCCTCAAGCCGCTGGGCGATGCGTTCATCAAGCTGATCAAGATGATGATCGCCCCGGTGGTGTTCTGCACTATCGTTACCGGCATTGCCGGGATGAGCGACAAACAGTCGCTCGGTCGCCTGATGAGCAAAACGCTGCTGCTGTTTCTGGGGCTGACGGTGGTCAGCCTGATCATCGGACTGGTCGCGGTCTACGTGTTCCAGCCCGGCACCGGCATGAACATCGATCCGGCAAAACTCAGCACGGCAGGCCTTTCCCAGTACACCGAGTCGGCGGCCAAGCTCGGTGTCGTGGACTTCTTCATGCACATCATCCCCGAGACCTTCGTGGGGGCGTTCAACAAGGGTGAAGTATTGCCGGTGTTGTTCATCGCAGTGCTGTCGGGCTTTGCCCTGTCGTCGCTGGGCGAGCGCGGCAAGCCGGTGCTGAATGTGCTGGAATCGGCTTCGCACATGGTCTTCAAGATATTTTCCTACCTGATGCGCTTCGCCCCGATTGGCGCGTTCGGCGCGCTGGCGTTCACCGTCGGCCAGTACGGCATCACTTCGCTGGGCTCACTCGCCAAGCTGATCATGACCCTGTACATCGCCTGCGGTTTCTTCGTGTTTGTGGTGCTGGGCAGCATCTGCCGGGCCAACGGCTTCAGTCTGTGGAAACTGCTGCGCTACTTCCGCGAAGAGTTTCTGGTGGTGCTGGGCACCTCGTCCACGGAACCGGTCATGCCACGCATGCTGGAAAAACTGCAAGCGCTCGGCTGTAAGAAGGGCGTGGTAGGTCTTGTGCTGCCAACCGGTTATTCCTTCAACCTGGACGGCACGGCGATCTACCTGTCGCTGGCGGCGGTGTTCATCGCCCAGGCCTGCAACATCGAACTGAGCATGACCCAGACCCTGACCATGCTGGCGATCATGCTGCTGTCCTCCAAGGGCGCGGCTGGCGTGACCGGCAGCGGCTTCGTTGCACTGGCCTCGACCCTGACTGTGATCCACGACATTCCGCTGGCGGGCCTGGCCTTGCTGATCGGGGTCGATCGGTTCATGTCCGAAGCCCGCGCGCTGACCAGTCTTGCCAGCAACGCGGTGGCAACTGTGGCGATCTCGCTGTCGGAGAACGCCTGTGACCGTCAGGTGCTGATGCAGCAACTCGACAACCGATCGACAGCCAGACGGCCTGCCCCGGAATGGGATGCGCCGCAGGTTACCGAACGGAGCTGATCCGGCCTCAACAACCTTCGACCGACACGTATCATCTGCCTTCGGGCCTCGCCATCGTGAGGCTCGACAGGCCTTGCCGTGCGCGTCGTTCATCCATAACAACAAGAGAATATTCCGATGCTTGCCTTCCTCGGCCTAGCCATGGTGGTGGTCTTCACCTACCTGATCATGTCCAAACGCCTGTCGCCCATCGTCGCGCTGACCCTGGTGCCTGTGGTCTTCGCGGTGCTGGGCGGTTTCGGCGGCACCACTGGCAAGATGATGCTCGACGGCCTGAAAATGGTCGCCCCGTCCGCTGCGTTGCTGCTGTTCGCGATTCTGTTTTTCGGGCTGATGATCGATGCCGGTCTGTTCGATCCGCTCATTCGCAAGATCCTCAAATGCGTCAACGGCGACCCGATGAAAATCGCCGTCGGCACCGCGTTGCTGTCGCTGACCGTCGCACTGGACGGCGATGGCACCACCACCTACATGATTACCTGTGCGGCGATGCTGCCGCTGTACAAGCGCATCGGCATGAACCCGATGATCCTGGGCATCATCTCGATGCTGTCGCTGAGCATCATGAGCGGCATGACGCCCTGGGGTGGACCCGCCACGCGGGCCATTGCCGCGCTGGGGCTGGATGCCGGCGATTATTTCATTCCGCTGCTGCCGACCATGATCGGCGGGGCTGCGTGGGTGGTGTTCACCGCCTTTCTGCTCGGTCGCAGCGAGCGCAAGCGCATCGGCAATGTACAACTGCAGAGCGGCGGTGGCGGTTGCTACATCGACGCCATTCTGGGCGACACTCCGCACAAACGGCCCAAACTGGCCTACGTCAACCTGGCGCTGGTGATCGTGGTAATGGTGGCGCTGGTCATGGGTCTGATGCACTCGGCGATCCTGTTTCTGATCGGCTTTGTGCTGGCGCTGATGATCAACTACCCGCAACTGGACATTCAGAAAGAGCGGATTTTGGCCCACTCAGGCAATGCCATGACCGTCGTCTTGCTGGTGTTCGCCGCAGGCATCTTTGCCGGGATTTTTTCCGGCACCAAGATGGTCGATGCCCTGGCGCAAACGCTGGTCAGCTGGATTCCGCCGGAGTGGGGCCACCTGTTCCCGCTGGTGGTGGCGATCACCAGCATGCCGCTGACCTTCGTGCTGTCCAACGATGCCTATTACTTCGGTGTGGTGCCGATTCTCGCGAACGCCGCAGCGGCTTATGGCATCAGCCCGCTGGAAATCGCCCGCGCCTCGATTCTTGGCCAGCCGGTACACCTGATGAGTCCGTTGGTGGCGTCGACCCTGTTGCTGGTCGGCATGATCGACCGTGACATCGGCGACTTCCAGAAAGCCACCCTGAAATGGGCCGTGCTCACGTCGCTGGTGGTCACAGCGCTGGCCCTGTTGACGGGGGCCATCAGTCTGTTCGTCTGACCCCATAACTTTCCTGTGCATTCACGCGCCCTTGACCGGGGCGCGCGGATCGCTGCGCCTCCAATAACAAGAACGAGCGATGAGCATGAACACATTTTTCCAGCGTACCGCCTTGCCTTCACTGCTGTTGAGCGTCGCCCCTTGGGTGAGCGCAGACGGTTTCATCGAAGACAGCAAATTGAAGCTGCAACTGCGCAATGTTTACTTCAATGAGAACTTCCGTGACGAACATGGCCTGAGCGCCCGCTCTGCGTTGACGGCCAAGAGCGAGCGGACCGAATGGGCGCAAGGGTTGCTGCTGGATTATCGATCCGGGTTCACCCAGGGCGTGCTGGGTTTCGGCGTTGATGCTTCTGGTTTGCTGGGCATCAAGCTGGACTCCGGCAAGGGACGCAGCGGCACCGGCCTGTTGCCGGTCCACGGCGATGGCCGCTCGGCCGATGAGTTTTCGAGTCTGGGTGCCGCTGCCAAGGTGCGTCTGGCCAAGACCACCGTGAAATACGGTTCGCTGCTGCCCAAAACGCCGGTCCTGGTCTACAACGATGCGCGCCTGTTGCCGCAGGTCTATCAGGGCACCCAGTTCACCAGCACAGACATTGAAAACCTGACCCTGACGGGCGGGCGTCTGGATCAGTTCAAGTTGCGCGACTCGTCAGACAGCCGCTCGATTGTTCCTGATGGTTTCAGCGGCAAGGGCTCGGACTTTACCTATGTTGGTGGCGACTATCGGTTCGGCAAGAACGTTCGTCTGAGCTACTTCTATGGCGAGCTGGAAGAATTCTATCGCCAGCAGTTTGCGTCCATTCAGCACGATCTCAAGTTGGGATCGGGCGTGCTGACCAGCGACCTGCGTTATTTCCACAGCGTTGATGCCGGCGTTGCGCGCAGCGGCAAGATCGACAATGACATGCTCAGCGGTCAGTTGACCTATGCGTTGGCCGGGCACAGCGTCGGGGCCGGTTATCAGGTGCTGAGCGGCGATGCGGGCCTGCCTTATATAAGCGGGGCGACGGTGTACTCGTTCAGTAACGTGGGCATTGGCAAGTTTATCGAGGAAGACGAGAAAACCTGGATGGTCAGCTACGGCTACGACTTCGCCCGCTTGGGTGCGCCGGGCCTGACGTTTTCCACGCGCTACTTGCGTGGCGACAACGAGAAATCAGGTCCGGCGCAGTTGCGCGAGTGGGAACGTGACGCCGAGATTGCCTACGTGGTGCAAGGCGGCGCCTTCAAGGGGCTGGGTATGAAGCTGCGCAACTATGTGTATCGATCCGATTTCGTCCGGGGGCGCGACAGCAACCGGCTGTACCTGACCTATGACATTGCGCTTTGGTAACCAACACCGTTTCAGGAAAAGCACAATGCCTGGGCGAGCCAGGCATTGTTCGTATTCGTTGAAGCCTTGATCAGCCGTGGCTGGCGGTCGGTGCCATGTTCGCAGCCTGAACCGGCGAGCCTTTGGTCAGCCCGTAATACAACACGCCGCCCAGAATGCAGCCGGTGAACCAGGCGAAGTTGGCGATGGGCTTGAACCAGGGAATGAAGGTGAAGCACAGGCCGACCAGCGCGGTGAGCAGCAGTGCTTTCACAGCGACCCAGTTCACGCCGTTGGTGTACCAGTAGCGACCGCTCGGGGTGTCGTTGAACAGGGCATCGACGTCGATCTGCTGTTTCTTGATCAGGTAATAGTCGACCAACAGAATGCCGAACAACGGACCGATGCAGGCGGCGAGTACGTCCAGGGTGTAGTGGATCACTTCCGGGTTGTTGAACAGGTTCCAGGGTGTGATGAAGATCGAGGCCACGGCGGCGATCATGCCGCCCGCGCGCCAGCTGATGCGGCTCGGTGCCACGTTGGCGAAGTCAAACGCCGGGGACACGAAATTGGCGACGATGTTGATGCCGATGGTTGCGGTGACGAAGGTAAACGCCCCCAGCAATACCGCAGTGGTGTTGTCGATGCGCGCCACGGTGGCAATCGGGTCGTGGATCATTTCACCGAAGATCGGCAGCGTGCCGGAGACGATCACCACGGTCACCAGCGAGAACGCCAGGAAATTAACTGGCAGACCCCAGAAGTTGCCACGGCGTACGTCCGCCATGCTGCGGCAGTAGCGGCTGAAATCGCCGAAATTCAGCGTCGGGCCTGAGAAGTACGAGACCACCAGTGCAATGGCCATGACCACTTGGCCGAATGCGGCCCAGCCCGACAGTTCTTTCTCGGCCAGCGTGAAGCTGATGTTGTCCCAGCCGGCGCGCCAGACGATCCAGCCCGCCAGCGCGAACATCACGGCATACACCGCAGGGCCTGCCCAGTCGATGAAGCGTCTGATCGATTCCATGCCGGTCCAGAACACGGCGGCCTGAACGACCCATAAAGCCAGAAAGCCGAACCAGCCCAGCCATGACAGGCCGAGAAAGGTCACGCTCTGATAGGCGGCCAGTTCCGGGAAGAAACGCAGCACCACGATCACCAGCGCGCTGGACGCCAGGTAGGTCTGGATGCCGTACCACGCTACTGCAATAAGGCCGCGAATGATCGCCGGAATGTTGGCCCCGAAGACGCCGAACGCCAATCGGCAAATGACCGGGTAGGGCACCGCAGCCTGCTGGCTGGGTTTGGCCACCAGATTGGCGATCACCTGAATGATGCAGATGCCGACCAGCAGCGCGATCAGCACCTGCCAGCTGGCCAGGCCGAGGGCGAACAGGCTGGCGGCAAAGACGTAACCACCGACGCTGTGCACGTCGCTCATCCAGAACGCCAGAATGTTGTACCAGGTCCACTTCTGCGGAACCGGTCCCAAATCATGGTTGTGCAGGCGCGGACTGTAGCCGGCCGGGCGTTGGTCTGTCATTGCGTTACTCCCTCGCTGATTCGTGACGGGATCGGGGTACGATCGTTGATCTTTTTTGTATACGATCGTGTACGCAAGACATGTGCCATGCCCTGTTTTCAGTGTTCCGAATCGCCTGAAAGCCTTGACGTGGTAAGCGTTTTTTTCAGAAAGCTGACGTCTTGGTCAGTTCAGAGTGGTCGCCTAAAGTGCACATAAACAGGGCGCTTTTGCGCGTTTTGAGTGCGGAAGTTATCGAGGTCAGGTGATACCGGTTTAATACTATCTTCCAGATAGCGCTATTCAGCACTGGATTGATCGGGCACTATTCTTGTATACGATCTGCATGCCAAAGCGATGTGATGCCATGACCCGACCTTCCAGCGCCCCTCTGTTCATTGCCCCCGCTGCCGACGAAAAAGGCCGCGATGAGCAGATCTATCAGCACGTGCTGGAAGCCATCGTCGAACACAGGCTGGCGCCCGGCACACGCTTGCCTGAGGATGCTCTGGCCGAGGTGTTCGAGATCAGTCGCACCGGCATTCGCAAGGTGCTGCAACGTCTGGCGCTGGAACGACTGGTGACGCTGCGGCCCAAACGCGGCGCGGAAGTCGCCCAGCCCTCGGCGCAGGAAGCACAGGATGTGCTGGGCGCCCGACAACTGATCGAGCCTGCCTTGATGGACACCATCGCGGCACGCGTCAGCGGTCAGCGTCTGGAAGCGCTGCGCACGCTCTGCGATCAGGAACACGCCGCCCAGCATGCAGGGCGTCATAGCGAAGCCATTCAGTTGTCCGCACGCTTTCATGTGCAGTTGTGTGCGCTGGCAGGCAATCAGGTGCTGACCGAGCAGGTGGGGCAATTGACCACACGTTCGTCTTTGATTCTCGCGGTGTATGGCTCGCGGCGCAGTGTGGGTTGCGACTGCGGCGAGCACGCCGATCTGCTGACCTTGCTGGAAGCCGGGCAGGGTGACGAAGCGCGGGAGTGGATGGCAGAGCATCTGCGTCGCATCCGCGCCAGCCTTAACGTGGATGAACCCGTCAGCGAGACGGTGGACTTCCACAGTATTTTCAAACGGCGCTGAAGGAGGCCCGGTGCGTATTCAAGTCATCAACCCCAACACCAGTGAAACCATGACCCGCAAGATGGGCCTGGCGGCAGAGGCTGTCGCGCGCCCCGGCACGCAGATCATTGCCTGCACCCCGGCGGATGGTCCCGTATCCATCGAAGGGCATTTCGACGAAGCCATCGCAACGTTGGGTGTCCTGGAAGAAGTACGCAAGGGCCGTGAGCAGCAGGTCGATGCGCACATCATTGCCTGCTTCGGCGACCCCGGTCTGCTGGCCGCCCGTGAAGCCGCGAGTGCACCGGTCATCGGTATCGCGGAGGCGGCGTTTCATGTGGCGAGCCTGATCTCGACCCGGTTTGCCGTAGTCACCACCCTGACTCGCACCCGGATCATTGCCAAGCACCTGCTTCAGCGTTATGGGTTCAGTGACTTGTGCACCTCGGTGCGCTGCATTGATCTACCGGTACTGGCGCTGGAAGAGAGCGGCCCGGAACTGGTCGAACTCATGGCCGAACAGGCACGCAAGGCGCGTGATGAAGAAGGCGCTGGCGCCATTGTGCTGGGTTGTGGCGGGATGGCTGATCTGGGGCGGCAACTGAGCGAAGCCGTCGGCCTGCCAGTGATCGATGGCGTTGCAGCGGCCGTGAAGCTCGCCGAATCGCTGGTGGACCTGGGCCTGACCACCAGCAAACACGGCGACCTGGCCGACCCGATTGGCAAACCGTTCAAGGGGCGGTTCGGGTATTTGAGTCGTTAGTTATACGATGATGATCGTTCCACTCTGCGCTCATCGTTATACACAAGTCTGCCTCGACACTGATCGTGCCCATCGCATGCATCCCGTGAAGCTCCGCGTCACAAATGGCACAGATTGCGGACTCAGTGAGCCGAGCGCATGACGTGGATAACGCTGGAGCTTGGGCTAGCATCTGCGCCACATTCGAGAGCGGACGCGGAGCGTCCTGGGAGGCATTCCCACGCAGAGCGTAGGAACGATCAGCGTGATCTCAAGCACGCCGATCATGCCCACGCCTGTGCTCAGCGTTATACCCGAGTCTTGCTGTGACCACGGGGTATGCATTCAGTCAGACACTTTTGTTTTGGCCCCCGTTTTGCGCGTCTTCCGGACTTGTGTATAACGATGAGCGCTCTGCGTGGTAACGCCGCCCAAGACGCTCCGCGTCCGCTTTCGAATGCGACGTGCCCATCACCCCTTGCTGTGCTCATTCGACGTCGGTGCCTCGACAACGCCACGCGGGCCGCTGATGCCCCATATACCGGCACCCACGATGGGCAGCGCCAGAATGAGCACTGTCCAGCCGATTTTGGTGCCGGACGATTTGGTCGAGCGCCAGACGCTGTAGATCAGCCAGGCATCCAGTGCCAGAACGATGATCACTGCTGCAATCCAGAACACGTTAAACGCTTCCATGATGTACCTCCTTCTTTGTCACAACGCAGGAACACCCGTCAGTGAATCAGGCACCGTCACGGGGATGTCATTGCTGCCCGGCGTCAGGATCACCTTGCGGCAGTCTTCTTCTTTCTTGTCGAAAATCTTGTAGGCCGTCGCAGCCTCTTCAAGCGACATGCGGTGGGTGATGATTGCCTCGGGTTGCAGCCGGCCGGTCTCGATGTAGTCCAACAATTCAGGCATGAAACGCTGCACATGGGTCTGGCCCATCTTGAACGTCAGGCCCTTGTCGAAGGCATCGCCGAACATGAAGCCGTGGATGAAGCCTGCGTAGACCCCCGGCACGCTCACCACGCCGCCGCGTCTGACCGTCGCGATGCACTGACGCAGCGCCTTGCCGCTGCTGCCTTCGAGCTTGAGGGTGGCGAGCACGGTTTCGGTGGTGCTGCCCTTGGCTTCGAAGCCGACCGCATCCACTACGCCGTCGACGCCACGCATGCCCGGTGTCTGGCGAATGATGGTGTCGGCCGCGTCGTCATCCTCATCGAAATTGATCGGAATGACGCCGTAGGTCTGCTGTGCGTAAGCCAGGCGATAGGGATGGTGGTCGACCATGAAGATCCGCTCGGCCCCCAGCATTCGGGCGCAGGCCGCGCTCAGCAGGCCGACTGGCCCGGCACCGTAGATGGCAATGCTTGAACCCTGACCGATGCCGGTATTGGTCACGGCCTGCCAGGCGGTCGGCAGGATGTCGGAGAGAAACAGCACCTTCTCGTCCGCCAGCGTACCGGGCACCTTGAACGGACCGGTATTGGCCTTGGGCACTCGCACGTACTCAGCCTGCCCGCCAGGGATGCCGCCGTACAAGTGACTGAAGCCGAACAGCGCGGCTCCCGGTGGAATGGACTTCTTGTTGAGGATTGCGCCACGTCCGGTGTTGGTGGTTTCACAGGCCGCGTACAGATCCTGGTTGCAGAAAAAGCATGAACCGCAGGCAATCACAAAGGGAATGACGACCCGGTCGCCACGCTGCACGGACGTCACTGCCGAGCCGGTCTCTTCCACGATACCCATGAACTCATGACCGAAAATATCGCCATGCTCTACGGTGGGAATCTTGCCGCGATACAGGTGCAGGTCCGAACCGCAGATGGCGGTCGCCGTCACTCGCAGAATGATGTCATCGGCCTGCTGTATTTCAGGATCTGGCACGGTGTCGACTTTGACATTGTGTGCGCCGTGGTAGGTCAACGCTCTCATGGGAAGCCCTCGGTCTGATCGGGAAGTCTGATCTGTTACTTCTGATGAGCGGATTCCTGGTTTTTTGGTTCAGCGAATTTGTTCGAGGCG
The DNA here is from genome assembly GCF_979253365.1 of Pseudomonas sp. AC016. Lineage (NCBI taxonomy): Bacteria > Pseudomonadati > Pseudomonadota > Gammaproteobacteria > Pseudomonadales > Pseudomonadaceae > Pseudomonas > Pseudomonas sp. AC016. The sequence goes on along the minus strand of NZ_CEEDCC010000001.1, from coordinate 1,413,851 downwards.
GGACTAACGGTTGCTCTGTGGCATCGATGACAGGACGCAGGTGCTGTTCGTCGGGTTGTTGAATGCCTGGCCTGAACGGCCTGTCGGGGGCTCGGTCTCGCCATGACCCGCGGGAGAAACGCGACTTATTGGGGAGGCACCACCGAGTTTGCAGCGCTCATTCCAGTTCAATGCCTGAACGCGGCCATATCCTGCAACAGCATCCCCATCAGCCGATTGGCCCCGACACTCAACTGACGACCCAGGCGACTGATCAGGTGCGTTTGCGGGCTGCTGAACACTTCGTGCTGCAATGTCAGTGCACGTAGTTTTCCGCTGTTGATTTCCTCTTCCACAACAAAGGTCGGCAGCAGCGTGACGCCACCCTGCATGGCGAAATGCTTGAGCATGGCGAAGGTGTTGCAGGTCAGGGTCGGCTCGAGCGTGACGCCCAACTGGTGTTCGGCTTCAAGAAGAATCTGGCGAATGCCGTACGAGACGGCGGGGAGCGCCAGGCGGTATTCAGCCAATGTCTTGAGCTCGATGGGACCTGGTTGCTGCGTCAACGGATGATCCGGTGCGGTCACCACGCAGACTGGCTTGCGCTGGTGGGCATGGGAACGGATTTTCGGATCGGCGGCCGGGTTGAAGACCAGACCGATGTGCGCCTCGTCCTCGACCACTTGGCGGATCACTTCGTTGCTGCCGCAGACATTAACGATCAGCTCGATTCGCGGGTACAGCGCCGAAAACTTCGCCAGCGGCTGCGCCAGGCTTTCCAGAAAACCCTCCCCGGAGACCAGCGTCACCGAACCGCTGTGCAGACCGCGCAGTGCCTGTATGGAATCCAGCAGGACTTCCTGCTGAGTCAGTCGCTGGCGGTAATAGGCCAGCACCTTGTCACCTGCTTCAGTGGGCTTGACCCCGCGTCGATGGCGCTCCAGCAGCGGCGAGCCCAGCTCCAGTTCCAGTTGCGCGATCTGGCGGCTGACCGCTGACGGCGCGACATTCAGAAAGTCCGCCGCTGCCCGCACGCTGCCGAGCCGCACAGCTTCGAAGAAATAAAGGATCCGACGATCCTGCACCAGACTCATTGGCTGTCCTGTGTTGCGCTCAAGGCAACATAAATTCGATTTCCGGATTATTGCTGAGAGGTGAGAACGCTGTCCATACTCGGTCATCAGCACAAGGGAACGCGTATGAAGGGTCTTTGGCAGCGTCTGCGGGAACAGGCAAAACAGTTGGGTGAGCATAACCCGATGCTGGGCCGCTACGGACAGGATCGAGTGCTGGCCCATGTGTCCTTCGAGACAGCACTGGCTGCCAGTCTGGCCAGCCAGTTGCAGAGCCACGCACCAGAAGCCGATCTCGCCAGTTGGTTTGGCGGCGTCCTTCAAGCGCATCCCGAGATTGCCGAATCGGCAGCGGCCGATATCGACCATCTGGTAGTCGTCAACCCGGCCTGTCCCGATCACCTCACCGCCTTTCTGACCTTTCGCGGCATCCAGGCCGTGCAGGCCTATCGCATCGCTCACGCCTTGTGGAACGACGGCGATCTTCAAAGTGCAGTCCTGTTGCAGAACTGGGCGGCCAATACCTGGGCCATCGACATTCATCCCGCCGCGCGTCTGGGCAAGCGCCTGTTCGTCGATCACGGCATGGGTCTTGTGATCGGCGAAACCGCTGTGGTCGAGGACGACGTCAGCCTCTGGCATGGCGTCACCCTGGGCAGCACGCTCAGTGAGGCAGGCGACCGCCACCCCAAGATCCGTCGCGGCGCGCTGATCTGCGCAGGCGCCACGGTGCTCGGCAACATCGAAGTGGGCGAGCGCGCCATCGTTGCCGCTGGCGCGGTGGTGCTCAAGCCCGTGGAAGCCGGTGTCGTGGTGGCCGGTACGCCAGCCAAAGTCATCGGCAGGGCGCCGGATTCACTGGCGACCTTCACCAGCAAATCTCAGGTCTGATTCAGGGAGCAATCGCATATGGCTGCCGTCGCCCAGTTTCCACAAGGCATCGATCATCCGCTGGTCACTGTTCGTGATCACACCGCCACGCTTGAGTTGTATCGTCGGATGGGCTTCGCGCCGTCGCCGGTCAGCTATCACCCGTGGGGCAGCGTGACTTCGTTGATGATGTTCAAGAGCAACTTCATCGAGCTGATCGGCATTCACGATGCGTCGCTGTTCGGCACCGGCTCGGTCAATGGCTTCTGCTTCGGCCGCCAGTTGGGCGAGTTTCTGGATCGCGGCGAAGAGGGCGTTTCGCTGGTCGCGCTGCACAGCCAGGATGCCGACGCGGATCATGCGCGGCTGATGCAGGCCGGTTTGCCGAGTCAGGGCCGAATCGACTTCCGTCGCGCGATGACCTTGCCGGACGGACGTCCTGACGAAGCGGTGGTTTCGCTGGGGCTGTTCATCGACCCGCAATTGCCTGACGCCTCGAATTTCATCTGTCATCAGCACCGTCCCGAACTGATCTGGGTGCCGGGCTGGCAACAGCATCCCAACGCTGTGGACGGCATTGTCAGCGTGACGTATCTGGCTGATCCCGCTCAGCTTGAACCGCGCTGGCGTGCGATTTACGGCGATGCGGTGAGCTGGCAGGGCAACGTGTTGTTCGCCGACACCCGATGCGGCGTGTTGCGCGCCATGGATGCGACAACGGCCGCTCGTCATTACCCCGATACGCCGCTGCCACAAGCCCATCGCGAACGGCCGCATGCCATCGCCATCGGCCTGCACACCACCAGCCTTGACACGCTGCGCGCCATTCTTGCCGAGAACCACGTGCCGCATCAGCAGGCGCCTGGACGCGTCATGGTCGAGCCGCAGGCGGCAGGCAACGTCATTCTTGAATTCGTACAAAACCTCTAATCGAGATGCAGAACATGACTTTGAAAACAGGCGTCATCGGACTGGGCAACATGGGCGGCGGCATGGCCGCGACACTGGCGGGCAAGGGCTTCGATGTCAGTGGTTTCGACCTGTCGCAGGCCGCGCTGGCGACGGCCGAGAGCAAAGGCGTGAAGCCGGTTGCGGACCGCACGCAGTTGATCCAGAGCGTGGACATTCTGATTCTGTCGTTGCCCAAGGCCGAGCATGTCGAGTCTGTTTGCCTGGGGGTTGGTGGCATTCGCGAAGTAGGCCATGAAGGGTTGATTGTGGTCGATACCACCACCTCGACGCCTGAGATGAGCCGCAAGGTTGCTGCCGAACTGGCCAAGGCTGGAATCGCCTTCATCGACGCCCCGGTGTCCGGCGGCCCGAAAGGCGCTGCCACCGGCACCATGTCGATGGTGATCGGCGCTGAAGAGGCTGATCTGGCGCGGGCCATGCCGGTGCTGGAAGGCATGAGCGGCACGCGGGTCCACGTCGGTCAGTGCGGCGCGGGCAACGTGGCCAAGATCGCCAACAACATGCTTGCGGCCTGCCACCTGATCAGCACCGCCGAAGCCGTCGCGATGGCGGCCAAGGCAGGCGTTGACCCGGAAAAACTGCTGCAGGGCCTGAACGCCGGTTCCGGCCGCAGCGGCGCGACGCAGGTCATGTTCCCCACCTGGGTATTGAACAAGGCCTACGACTCGGGCTTCACCATGGGCCTGATGCGCAAGGACGTCGGCCTGGCCAGCGATCTGGCGGACAGCCTGGACATGGAGCTGCCGTTGTCCCGAGTCGTCGCCCAATTGTGGAAAGCCAGCAGCGAGACGCTGGCCGATAACGAAGACTTCTGCGCCATCGTGCAACGCACCGATGCCAAACTTTACGGTCACGGAGAATAAGTGATGAGCACTGCAAAAATCCTCGAGCTGATGCGCCCTTACTGGGGCGATCGCAGTGTCATCGCCAGCTACGTGGGCGGTGAGTTCATTGAAGGCCATGGCGCGCCGGTCGAAGTACGCAATGCCCATGACGACAGTCTGTTGCTGAGTTTTCCGGACGCCGACGAGTCGCTGGTCGAAAAGGCCGACAGCGCTGCGAAAGCCGCGCAGGTTAAGTGGTGGACGTTGACGGCGCAGGCGCGTGGTCGCGCCATGTATCAGGTCGGTAACCTGATCCGTGAAGAGCTGGAGAACCTCGCCCAGATCGAATCCCTGACCGCCAACAAGCCGATCCGCGACGCGCGCGTCGAAGTGCTCAAGGTCGCCGAGATGTTCGAGTACTACGCTGGCTGGGCCGACAAATTGCACGGCGAGATCATTCCGGTGCCGACCACGCACCTGAACTACGTCACCTACGAGCCACTGGGCACAGTGCTGCAGATCACCCCGTGGAACGCGCCGATCTTCACTTGCGGCTGGCAGATTGCACCGGCCATTGCGGCGGGCAACGCGGTCATCCTCAAGCCTTCGGAACTGACGCCGCTGAGTTCGCTGATGGTCGGCGTGCTGATCGAACGTGCCGGTGTGCCCAAGGGGCTGGTCAATGTGATCGCCGGTTTCGGCCATTCCATCGGGCAGGCGTTCATCGCCAGGGCCGACATTCGCAAAGTCGTGTTCGTCGGCTCCCCCGCAACCGGTCGCCACATTGCTGTCGCGGCGGCACAACGCTGCATTCCGGCGGTACTGGAACTGGGCGGCAAGTCGGCCAACATTGTCTTCGAGGACGCCGATCTGGAGGTCGCCCTGCGCGGCGCTCAGGCGGCGATTTTCTCCGGGGCAGGGCAGAGCTGCGTCTCGGGTTCGCGGCTGCTGGTGCAGGCGTCGATCTTCGAAAAATTCACCCATGCGCTGGCCACCGCTGCGACCCAATTCAAGGTCGGTGACCCGAGCGACCCGGAAACCCAGATCGGGCCGATCAACAACGCCAAGCAGTACAACCACGTGAAGACCATGGTCGAGCGTGCCTTGAAAGACGGCGCCAGGCTGGTCGGCGAGCACGCAGACCCGATCCCGGAAAAGCCCGGTTATTACGTCAACCCGACCGTCCTGGCGGGCACCAACGACCTGCACTGCGCTCAGGAAGAAATCTTCGGCCCAGTGGTCGTGGCCATTCCTTTCGAGGACGAAGAAGAGGCGATCCGCATCGCCAACGACAGCCGTTTCGGCCTGGCGGGCGGCGTCTGGACACGTGACGTGGGCCGTGCGCATCGTGTGGCGAAACAGGTGCGTGCCGGTACGTTCTGGGTCAACGGCTACAAGACCATTCATGTCAGCTCGCCGTTTGGTGGCTATGGTGAAAGCGGCTATGGTCGTTCTTCAGGGCTGGATGCATTGCGCGAATACAGTGAAGTCAAAAGCGTGTGGGTCGAGACCGCTGCCAAACCCGCCGCCAGCTTTGGTTATGGCGCGAGCCTGGAGTGAATCACATGAGCATTTCCAAGACATTGATCGAAGAAGCCACGGTTTGGCGCCGCACCATTCATGCGGCGCCGGAGCTGGGCTTTCAGGAACAGAAAACTTCCGACAAGGTCGCTGAACTGTTGAGCAGCTTTGGCCTTGAGGTCCATCGCGGCCTCGGGGGCACCGGCGTGGTCGGCACCCTGAGCACCGGCGACGGCCCGACCATCGGCATCCGCGCCGACATGGACGCCTTGCCGATTCAGGAACTGGGCGACAGCGTGCACAAGTCTGCGCATAAAGGCTGTATGCATGCCTGTGGCCATGACGGTCATACCGCCATTCTGTTGGCCACTGCCAGGCATCTGGCCGAGACGCGGCGCTTTCGCGGGACCGTGCATTTTGTCTTTCAGCCTGCCGAAGAAAACCTCGGTGGTGCACAGCGCATGATCGAAGACGGATTGTTCGAGCGTTTCCCGATGGAAGCCATCTACGGCCTGCATAATTGGCCGGGCGTGCCCGCGGGCAAAGTGGTGGTCAATCCGGGGCCGATGATGGCCTCGCTGGACACCTTCGAAATCACCCTGACCGGCAAGGGCAGCCACGCGGCCATGCCGGACAAGGGCAGCGACCCGATCGTGGCTGCCGCCGAACTGGTGCTGGGTCTGCAGACCATCGTGTCCCGACGTCTGTCGCCGCTGGATTCAGCGGTGGTCAGCATCACCCAGTTCAACGCGGGTGAGGCCATCAACGTGCTGCCGGAAACGGCTGTGCTGCGTGGCACCGTTCGCTGCCTGCAAACTCCGGTGCGCGAGAAGGTCCAGCAATGGATCGGCGAGTTCGTCGAGCGTCTGCCAATGGCTTTCGGCGTGCGTGGCGAGCTGGTCTACAACGTCGGTTATCCAGTGACCGAAAACCACGTCGAAGCCGCCGCAACGATTCGTCGTGCCGCCGTCGCCGCAGTCGGTGAAGCCAACGTGCAATGGGGCTGCAACCCGTCCATGGCCTCGGAAGACTTCGCCTTCATGCTGCATGCCTGTCCGGGCGCCTACATCTGGATGGGGGTGGACGGGGAAAAGCCTTCGGCGGCGCTGCACAACCCGTACTACGACTTCAACGATCAGGTGATCGAGCCGGGCGTGAAGGTGTGGACATCATTGGTGGAGCAGTGCCTGCCGGTGGCGTGATGGATGCGAATCGCTGAGAGACAGTGCAGGTCGCTGACACAGCGCTGTCCTCTCGGCAAACATTGGACTGTGGGAGGCCCCACAATAGATCCCGTTTATTAAGTGGTTCGCGAATAACCCGTAGAGCTGTAGGCAAATCAGCATTCGATCAGATTGACTGCCAGGCCGCCGCGTGAGGTTTCCTTGTACTTGTCGTGCATGTCCGCGCCGGTGTCGCGCATGGTGCGGATGGCATGGTCGAGCGAGATGAAGTGTTCGCCGTCGCCACGCAGGGCCATCTGCGCGGCGTTGATCGCCTTCACGGCGGCAATCGCGTTGCGCTCGATGCACGGCACCTGAACCAGTCCGCCGACCGGGTCGCAGGTCAGGCCCAGATTGTGTTCCAGGCCGATTTCGGCAGCGTTTTCCACCTGCTCGGGCGTTGCCCCGAGAATCTCCGCCAGGCCTGCAGCGGCCATGGCGCAGGCCGAACCCACTTCACCCTGACAGCCCACTTCAGCGCCCGAGATCGAGGCGTTTTTCTTGCACAGAATGCCGACAGCGGCAGCGCTGAGAAAGAAGCGCACCACGTCGTCATCGTTGGCCGTGGGTTTGAATTTCATGAAGTAATGCAGCACGGCGGGCACGATCCCGGCCGCGCCATTGGTCGGAGCCGTCACCATGCGGCCACCCGCAGCGTTTTCTTCGTTGACCGCCAGGGCGAACAGGTTGACCCACTCCATGGCGCTGAGGGTCGAGCCGATCACGTTCGGGTTGTCGAGGTTTTGCAGGCTCTGATGCAGGCGATAGGCACGGCGACGTACATTCAGGCCGCCGGGCAGAATGCCCGTCTCGAGCAGACCTTTGTTGACGCAGGCCTGCATCGCGGCCCAGATGACCATGATGCGCGCGCGGATTTCTTCTTCGCTGCGCCAGACCTTTTCGTTGGCCATCATCAGTTCCGAGATGCTCAGGCCGTGGGTCTTGCACAGTCTCAGCAATTGCGCGCCGCTGGAGAAGTCGTAAGGCAGAACGGTGTCATCCGCATCCAGCACGCCGCTGGCCGCCTGTGCGGCATCAATCACGAAACCGCCGCCCACCGAGTAGTAGGTCTGCTCATACAACTCACCCGACTTGCCGTACGCGCACAGCGTCATGCCATTGGGGTGGTAGGGCAGGCTTTCTTCGAGCAGGCACATGTCGCGTTCCCAGACGAAGGTGATCGGCTGTTCACCGGCCAGCAGCAATTGACCGTCGGCACGCAGCGCGTCAATGCGCTGGTTGACCTGGCTGGGGTCGATCTGGTCCGGCCACTCGCCCATCAATCCCATGACTGTCGCACGATCACTGCCATGACCGATGCCGGTTGCGGACAGAGAGCCGTACAATCGCACCTCAACACGTTCTACGCTGTGCAAACGATCCTGGTTGCGCAGGTCAGTGACGAACAGCGCTCCGGCCCGCATCGGTCCGACAGTGTGCGAACTGGACGGCCCGATGCCGATTTTGAACATGTCGAAGACGCTGATAGCCATCACGGAGGTCCTTCAAGTGAGATGATGCAGAGGAGTTGAAACTCCTTCTTTCTGGCTTTCATCTTTGGCTTCAGCTGTCGAAACGACAAACGATTGTTCCTATGCAACGTTTTAGCGGAACTCTTCAATGAGCAGAATTTTCAACGCACAGATGCACGCCTGGTTACAGGTCTTCGCCTGTGCGGCACGACACCTTTCCTTTACGCGCTGCGCCGAGGAGCTGCACGTCACGCCGGGCGCGATCAGCCAGCAGATGCGTCAGCTCGAAGAACGGCTGGGCTTTGCGCTGTTCCATCGGGTCGGGCGCGGCCTTGAACTGACCGCCGAAGGGCAGCGTCTGGCGGTGGTCGCCAACGAGGTGCAGAGTCGCATCAGCGAAGAGCTGCGCCTGCTGTATTCCGGTCGGATCGGCGGGGTATTCAAACTGCGCTGCATTCCATCGTTTCTCAGCAAATGGCTGATGCCGCGCCTGCCACGGCTGCAGGCGGCGTTTCCGGACATTCAGTTGCGGATCATTGCCGAAGACAGCAGTGGCTCGTTGCGCGATGACGACTTCGACCTGGCCATCGACCTGAACGACGGCAGCTATCCGGGCCTGTCGACCACACCGTTGCTGGAGGAAGAACTGTTTCCGGTGTGCTCACCCATACTGCTGGAGGGCAAACCGCCGCTGGATACGCCCAGCCAGTTGGTGCATTTTCCATTGCTGCATGACATCACTGCATGGCGCGGCAGCTATGAGTACGCAGAGTGGGAGTTTTACCTGACTGCGATTGGTGCCGATGGCATCGACGTGCGCCGTGGCCACACGTTCAACCGCAACCACCTGACCATCGACGCCGCCCGTATGGGCATGGGCGTGGCCATCGCCCGCAAGGCACTGATCACCGATGAGCTTGAACAGGGCTCGCTGATCGTGCCGTTCGGGCAACCGATCAAGGCCCGCAAGAAATACGTGCTGGCCTACCGCGAAGGCGCCCTCAACACCCCGGCACGCCGTGCGGTACATGACTGGTTGGTGAATGAGGCGTGAAACTGATCGTGCTTATGCTCTGCGCTCATCGTTATACACAAGTCCGCAAGACGCGCAAAACGGGGGGCAAACCGAAAGTGACTGACTGAATGCATACCCCGTGGGAGGCGGCTTGCCGGCGATGGCGTCCGTTCAGTCACTGATAGGTCGCTTCAGAAAAAGCATCGCCGGCAAGCTGCCTCCCACCGTCCGTGGTCGCAGCAAGACTCGGGTATAACGCTGAGCACAAGCATGGGCATGATCGGCGCGCTTGAGATCACGCTGATCGTTCCTACGCTCCGCGTGGGAATGCCTCCCAGGACGCTCCGCGTCCGCTCTTGAATGTGGCGCAGATGCGTGGACAAGCTCCAGCGTTATCCACGTCATGCGTTCGGCTCACTGAATCCGCAACCTGTGCCATTTGTGACGCAGAGCGTCACGGGAGGCATGCCCACGCGGAGCGATGGGCACGATCAGTGTTGAGGCAGGCTTGTGTGTAACGATGAGCGCAGAGCATGGGAGCGATCGGCGATAGCCATCAAATCAATGAAACATCTCGGCGATCATCACGGCGCCGATGAAGGTGCCGAAGTTGGCCAGGAACGACACCAGCACGATCCGCCAGCCCAGACGGCGAAACGCGGGCAGGTCCTTGGCAATCGACAGACCGGCGAAGGTCAGCATCGGGGTAATCACCGCCAACATGTTGATCGAACTGGTCAGGCGCGCAATCTCCGCTGCCCACGGGCAGGCCGGGGAAGTCAGGAACATTGCGACCAGCGACACCATGCACACGGCCGGAACCTTGCGACGAATCAGGCTGCATAGCGCTTCGCCGACAAAGGCACAGAAAATCATGATGCCTATACCGGTGAACGCATCGGCGGACAACGTCTTGTAGCCGACGTAGTTGGCGATCAGTGCGAGCGCACCGGCGGCGAGCCACGCACTGACCTTGCCCGACCAGCCCAGCTCGGGCACGTCGAGCGACACATCGCTGTGACGCAGGCCTTCATCGGTCATGGAGGCCTTGGTGGTACGGCCGATCAGCGGTTCGAGAACGCGATAGCCCCAGACCGCCAGCGGCAGCGAGATGAACAGGGTGAAGTAGGTCCCGATGGTGGTGGTGATCAGGTTCGACGCCGCCGCCAGGGTCATGACTTCCTTGGCCACTTCCGGCGTCTGCTGAGCCGCAATCGCGCCTGCAGCGGCCGCCATCATGCTGCCAGAGCCAATGCCGGAACCCATCGCCAGCGAGTTGGGATGGAAAATATTCAGGCTGGCAATGAAACCGGCCACGATGGCAATGAACAGCGCACCGAACAGCGTGCCGGTCAGGTACTCGGCGAGCACGCCGCGTCCCTCCGGGGAATCCATGCCATAGCGCTCACCAATGATCGCCAGGCTGGGTTCGCGCCCGACCGAGAAGGTCGCGCCAATCGCTTCACGCTTGATCCCCAGCATCAGCGCCACCGGCAGGCCCAGAATCACGGTGCCGACAAAATGCCCGAATTCCTGGAACACCAGCGCCCAGCCCGAGGCGAACACTACCGGCAGCGAGCCGCCGACTACCAGACCCAGCTTGGCAATGAAGATCAACAGGGCAGGTTGCAGAATGGATGCGGAGCGCAGTTGCGTGCGGTGATCGATCCCTATCGTGCCCGGCATGCGCCGACTGGCAATGCCGATCATTGCGCCCAGCAGCAAGGCCCAAACCATCGGCAGCAGGACCACCTTGCCAGGGCCCAGCGGAATGCTGATGGCGCCAATGGATTCGGCAACGACGAGGATGACGGCGGCCCAGACGTACAGCTTGACCGTCGAAGAAACGGCCTGCTTGTCGCCCACGACGGCAGCGTGTGAGTTTTGCATGATGATCCCCTTGCCTGCTGAATGACCTTTTTAAGGCCTTATCAATCGTTATTCTGTTTTTTTCAGGTAGGCGCAGCGACGCGCCAGGGCAGCGTTGGAAGTCCATGGAGTCATGGAGGCCGTTGTCCGGCCGAGTCTTTTTTATAAGGTCAGAAATAACCGGACCCAGGCTACTTCGAGCCTTTCGAGCGGAGCAATTGATGCCTTCGCGCCATCGCAGTATGCATAGCAGGAGATTGCACACCAATATTGCGGATTTTATTTATCGTTGCGTTAAAGAGAACACTGAAAGGGGAGACTCGGGACGTATTTGCAGCGCAGGAATGTGACGCAGAGCGTCACGGGATGCATGCCCACGCGGAGCGATGGGCACGATCAGTGCTTAGGCGGACCTGTGTATAACGCTGAGCGCGGAGCATGGGCACGATCAGTGTCGAGGCAGACGCTGATCGTTCCTACGCTCTGCGTGGTAACGCCTCTCAGGACGCTCCGCGTCCGCTTTTGGCGGTCTACAGACCCAGCGCCTCGTTGCATTCTTCCAGTGATCTGCGCTCGGTCTCGGCATACAGCTTCAATTCATCGAGCGTCTGACGCCCCAGTGCCTGCTGGAAATCTTCCTGATTCGAACTGATCGCATAATGCGCCTGCGCGTTATCGCCCAGATTGGACTGGAAGATGCCCGCCGCGCTGACCGGCAGAAAGTCCTCGTACACCAATGGCTCGAAGCGCACGTACCCCTTCTGAATCAATTGCTCAAGGTCCGCACCTGAATCGACACGTGCAGCAAGGCCCTGCTCGGTCGCGAAGTAGCGAAAGTAAGCCAGCCCTTCGGCACGCATTTCGCTGTCGCTGTCCGGAAACGCTTGGAAGGCTTTCTCCATGAGTGCCGAATAGCGCAGGGCATTGGCTTCGTTGGGAAACTCGCCCAGCTCATCGCGTGCCGCGTTCAGCAACCGGTCGTACAGTGCGCGACCCTTGGGTGTCAGTGCCGCGCCGCGCTGTTCGATTTCGCCAAAGCGTGCCGAATGGCTGCCGGACGCCTGAGTGCCCTGACCGACAAAGGTGATCGGCTCTTCCAGCGCCTTGAAACTGGTCTGACGCAGCAGGATCGGGCAGCGGCGGCGGGGCGGGCCTTCGACCACGGCCTTGGGCGTGATGCCTTTGCCGGGCATGCCTGCCTGCACCGCGTCGATGTCCAGCGTGCGCGGCGTGAGGTGGTTGATGTGCGGACCCCGGAACGCCACCACATCAGCGATCAGGCGGTGCTGTGCGTTGAGCTGTTGATACTCTTCCAGTGAAACCGTGGCCGTGTTGTGCCAGCGAAAGGTTTCCAGTGCCTGCTGAATGAATTCGGCTGCGTCCGCTTCGTCCAGACCGCCGTTCTGCTCGTGCTTCTGTATGAGCTCAAGCGCCTTTGCCGTGAAGATCTGACGCCTGGCGAGCACCTGGCTGGCGAACTCACGCAGGCTGTCGCTCTCGATCAACTCCAGACGCAGCAGCGAGGTGAACACGCGAAACGGGCTGACCTGCAAGGCGCTTTCATGCACAGCGCGAAAGGCTGTCGAATGGACCGGCACGCCCGCAGGCGTCAGGTCGTAATAACCCACCGGTTCCATCCCCATCACTGCGAACAGACGGGCGAGGGTAGCCAGTTCCAGCGCAGTACCGACCCGGATCGCGCCGTGGCGCTCCATGTCCAGCCGCTGTATTTCACCCGTCTGTCTGAGGCTGTCCAGCACACGGTGGTCATGGCTCATGACCTGGTCGTTGACCTCGCTCACCAGCGCCATCAACGTGCCGTACAGCGGGACTTCTTCCTGGTACATCTGCGACATGGCGCGGGAAAAGCCAGCGCGGATGTCGTCAGGGTTGGCAAAGCGTGCGGTGCTCATCAGGATTGTCTCTCCGTGCTCTTCCCGGTTTTATCGGTCATCAAGTCAGGCCAGCGCCGCCAGGCAGCACTCGAAAATATCCAGCCCTTCGTTCAACACCTCAGGCTCGATCGTCAGTGGAATCAACAGCCGAATGATGTGCCGCGACTTGCCGCTGGGCATCAAGAGTAGCCCGGCTTCTCTGGCCGAGGTCAGCAGTTCGGCGAGTTGTCGGGTGGCCGGAGCGCCGTCTGGTGTCATCAACTCAATGCCACGCATGCAGCCCACGCCGGTCAGTCTGCCCAGATACGGCGACAGACTGTTCGCCTGCCAGGCGTTGTAGCGCGACACAATCGCGTTTTCCTGCTGCTCGCCCCAGGTCGACAGGTTCTCATCGGTCATCTGTGCCAGCGACGCCAGGCCCGCCGCGCAGCCAATCGGATTGCCGGAATAAGTGCCGCCCAGCCCGCCCTTGGGCAGATTGTCGAGCAACCCTTTGCGCCCGACTACCGCGCCCAGTGGAATACCGCCGGCGATGCTTTTGCCCAGCAGAATCAGGTCCGGTTCGATGCCCAGACGACTGAAGGCAAAGCGCTGCCCGGTGCGGCCGAAGCCTGACTGGATTTCATCGGCGATCAGCACGATGCCTTTTTCGGTACAGAAGGCGCGCAATGCCTGAGCGAAGTCCGGCTCCATGGCCAGAAAGCCGCCTTCACCCTGCACTGGTTCGAACATGAAACACGCCACGTCGTTGACGTCGATCTCGACGCTGAACAGGCGGTCCATGGCTTTGAGCGCCTGTTCGGTGGTGACGCTGTTGTCCTTGCTGGGAAACGGGATATGAAACACCGGCCCCGGCAACACGCCGACTTTCTGTTTATAGGGCGCGACCTTGCCGTTGAGGTTGAGCGTGGCGAGTGTGCGGCCATGAAAGCCGCCGTCGAAAGCGATCACGGCCGTGCGGCCTGTCGCGCCGCGGACGATTTTCAACGCGTTTTCGGCCGCTTCCGCGCCACTGTTGGTAAGCATGCCGCTCAACGGATAACTCACCGGAACAAACTGCATGAGTTGTTCCATGAACCGGAGATAGGGCTCGTGCGGCGTGGCGTTGAAGCAGTAGTGGGTCAGTTTTGTCGCCTGTTCCTGAATCGCCCTGACCACCTGCGGGTTGCAGTGCCCCAGGTTGAGTACGCCGATACCGCCGACAAAGTCGATGTAGCGCTTGCCGGTGGTGTCCCAGACTTCCGCGTTGCGGCCTTGGGACAGCGTCATGCTGTGGACGGATGAAATGGACTCGCTGATGTGTTCGCTCATGGACAGGCTCTGCGACGATGGCGTGATGGTCTATCCAAACGCACAAGGTGTATGCGCCACAAACGAAATAAAATCACCGGGTCATTCCAATAATTCAGGAAGTTGACGCTTTTAATGTCTGGATCAGGCAGTAGTTCATTCCTGAAAGGAATCATGTCGTTCGAAAACGTCGTTTGTGAGCAGCCCTTGAAGAGGTCGATACTGGGTCATCAGTGATTTCAACCCTTGTCATGACAGGAGAATCAGCATGGTTGCCGAGTTGTTAGCCAATCTGGGTGTGGCGAAAAGTGCCTACACCGACGGAAACTATCCCGTTCACACCCCTATCGATGGCAGTCAGATCGCTTCAGTCACGCTGGAAGGCAGCGCTCAGGTGCAGGCGCGGATCGACACTGCGCACGACGCCTTTTTGAAATGGCGCACTGTGCCGGCCCCACGCCGTGGCGAGCTGGTGCGGATCTTCGGCGAAGTGTTGCGCGAGCACAAAGCCCAACTGGGCGAGCTGGTATCGGTCGAGGCGGGCAAGATCACCCAGGAAGGTCTGGGCGAAGTGCAGGAAATGATCGACATCTGCGACTTCGCCGTTGGCCTGTCGCGCCAGTTGTACGGCCTGACCATCGCTTCCGAGCGTCCCGGTCACCACATGCGTGAAACCTGGCATCCGCTGGGCGTGGTCGGTGTGATCAGCGCGTTCAACTTCCCGGTTGCCGTCTGGGCCTGGAATACCACGCTGGCGCTGGTCTGCGGCAACCCGGTGATCTGGAAGCCGTCGGAGAAAACACCGTTGACCGCGATGGCCTGTCAGGCGCTGTTCGACAAGGCGCTGAAGATTTTTGGTGATGCGCCGCAAGGTCTTGCGCAACTGGTGATCGGTGATCGCGACGCGGGCGAAGCCTTGGTGGACGACCCGCGTGTGCCGTTGATCAGCGCCACCGGCAGCACCCGCATGGGCCGTGAAGTGGGTCCGCGTGTCGCGGCACGTTTCGGCCGCAGCATTCTGGAACTGGGCGGCAACAACGCCATGATCCTTGCCCCGAGCGCGGATCTTGATCTGGCTGTGCGCGGCATTCTGTTCAGCGCCGTGGGCACCGCCGGGCAGCGCTGCACTACGTTGCGCCGACTGATCGTGCATCGCTCGATCAAGGACGAAGTGGTTGCGCGGGTCAAGGCCGCCTACGCCAAGGTGCGCGTCGGTGATCCACGCGAAGGCAATCTGATCGGTCCGCTGATCGACAAGCAGGCATTCTCGGCCATGCAGGATGCACTGACTAAGGCGCGTGACGAGGGCGGCCAGGTGTTCGGCGGTGAGCGTCAACTGCAGGACAAATACCCGAACGGCTACTACGTCACCCCGGCCATCGCAGAAATGCCCGGCCAGAGTGACGTTGTGCGCCATGAAACCTTCGCGCCGATTCTCTACGTGATGGCCTACGACGACTTCGAAGAAGCGCTGCGCCTGAACAACGAAGTGCCACAAGGCCTGTCGTCGTGCATTTTCACCACCGACCTGCGTGAAGCCGAAGCTTTCCAGAGTGCGGCAGGCAGCGACTGCGGTATCGCCAACGTCAACATTGGCACCAGCGGTGCGGAAATTGGCGGGGCGTTCGGTGGCGAGAAGGAAACCGGCGGCGGTCGTGAATCGGGCTCCGATTCGTGGCGCGCCTACATGCGCAGGCAAACCAACACCGTTAACTACTCCCGCGAGCTGCCGTTGGCTCAGGGTATCGTCTTTGATTGATTCGGGCATGGCTGGAGTTGTTCGATGGCGCACTTGCGTGAAGGGT
This sequence comes from Pseudomonas sp. AC016, assembly GCF_979253365.1. Lineage (NCBI taxonomy): Bacteria > Pseudomonadati > Pseudomonadota > Gammaproteobacteria > Pseudomonadales > Pseudomonadaceae > Pseudomonas > Pseudomonas sp. AC016. Next base: position 1,398,043 of record NZ_CEEDCC010000001.1, on the reverse strand, counting down.
GTCTTTGGGAACAGGTGACGCCGCAGCGTCCGGTCAGCCCCGCGCTGTTCGGCGAGTGCAGCGCGGATGTGTGCATCATCGGTGCGGGGTTCACCGGACTGTCCGCTGCCCTGCAGCTGCTGGAGGGCGGCAAGTCGGTGTGCGTGGTCGAAGCCCATCAGGTCGGTCACGGCGGGTCCGGGCGTAACGTCGGTCTGGTGAATGCCGGAACCTGGGTTGCGCCCGACGAGCTGGAAAAGACGCTGGGCGCGGTCGAGGCCACGCGGCTCAACACTGCGTTGGGGGCGTCGCCTGCGCTGGTGTTCTCGACCATCGATAAGTACAACATCGATTGCCAGGACACCCGCACCGGCAACCTGCACATGGCTCATAACGCCAAAGGTCTTGCCGATTTGCGCAGTCGCGCCGAGCAGTGGCAGCGCCGGGGTGCCCACGTCGAATTGCTGACCGGCAAGACCTGCGAAGACGCCTGCGGTACGGACAAGGCCGCCGGAGCGCTGCTTGACCATCGTGCGGGCACCGTAAACCCGATGGCTTATGTGTCGGGCATGGCGCTCAACGTGGTGGCGCGGGGCGGGCAGTTGTTTGGCAGCTCGTCAGTCACCGGTCTGCAACGCACCTCCGATGGCTGGAAGGTCTCGACCGCCGCCGGAAGCGTGCGCGCCGAAAAAGTGATCATCGCGTCCAATGCGTACACCGAAGGCGAGTGGACCGACATCAAGGATCACATCTTTGCCGGCTACTACTATCAGGTCGCCTCGCAACCGCTCTCCGGCGCGGAACAGGCCGAGGTTCTGCGTGGCGGACAGGGTTCGTGGGACACGCGCACTGTGCTCAGCAGCATCCGTCGCGATGCGCAGGGGCGTCTGGTATTGGGCAGTCTGGGCAACGCGGGCAATTATCCGCTGTGGTTCATTCGCCGCTGGGCTGACCGCATTCAGCAGCATTACTTTCCCCAGTTGGGCAAGGTCGAGTGGGAGAGTACCTGGACCGGGCGTATCGGTTTCACGCCGGACCATCTGCTGCGATTGTTCGAGCCCGCGCCGGGGTTGCTGGCTGCGACGGGTTTCAACGGGCGCGGCGTGACCACCGGAACGCTGGTGGGCAAGTGCTTTGCCGACTACCTGCTGACCAACGACGCTCAGGCTTTGCCGGTGAGTTTTTCCAGCAGCGGTAAAGTCTCTGGCAGCTCGATACGGACCCTGGCATACGATGCCGGATTCACGCTGTACCACGCAGGCCAGTGCCTGCGCGTGGTGCTCTGATCCGGCGTTTCAGGAGGTTCTGCTCTTGAGCCTCAGTTCCGCACACAGTCCGCCTTGCGCCGAGTTGCGCAAGTGCAGGCTGCTTTCCAGCTTGCGCACGATCATGTCGACAATCGCCAGACCCAGGCCTGCGCCGTTGCTGTTGCCCTGACTGTAGAACCGTTCGAACAGACGCGCCTTCTGTTGCTCGTCGATGCCGGGACCTGCGTCCTCGACTGAAAGGTACGCGCTGCCGTCCTGCTGCGGGTGCAGCGCGACGCGGATTTCGCTGGCGGGCGGTGCGAAGTTCAGCGCGTTGGTCAGCAGATTCTGCAAGGCAATGGTGATGGCCGCCGGATCGCTGTGGATCACACAGTCCTCGCCTGCTTCGAACACCAGGTCGACCCGTTTTTCCAGCGCCAGCGGCGTCAGCTCGGCCATCTCTTCGCGCACCAGCGTGTTCAATTCGAAACGGGTCAACTGGCTGTCGCTCGAACGTGGCTCAAGGCGCGCCATGGTCAGCAACTGACTGGCCAGACGTGCCGCGCGATCAACGCCGTGAACCAGGAAATCCAGTGCTTCGAGCCGCTGTTCCGGGGTTTCGGCCTGACGGGCGTTCTGCGCATGGATGCGCAGGATGGTCAGCGGTGTGCGCAGTTCGTGGGCCGCATCGGCGATGAAACGGCGCTCGCGTTCCAGCACGTTCTCGATCTGGGTCAGCAGGCTATTGAGCGCGTGCTGCATGGGTTCCAGTTCCTTGGCCAGCGGCGAGACGTCGAGCGGCTCCAGACTGTCGGCATCCCGTCGGCTGATCAGGCGCGCCATGCTTTGCAGCGGGCGCAGCCCCCAGCCGATCGCCAGCCAGATGGCGACGATCAACAGCGGAACGCCAATCAGCGCGGGCCAGAGCGTGTGGCTGACAATCCGCTGGATCAGGTCCTGACGCACATCGTCGCGCTCGCCCACCCAGATCAGAAAACCCTGTTGCGGGTCTGCCAGCAGAAAGCCGCACCACTCGTGGCCATTTTCGATCAGGTCGTGGGAGCCTTCTTCGCTGGGCGGCGCAGCCAGTAACGGCGCTTCGGCCGAACGCACCAGCAGTTCGCCCGAGGTGCGCCACACCTGAAAGGTCAGGCGGGTTTCGTAGGGGTGCGCCACGCCACTGGTGCCGACCCGGCTCATGGCCTGATCGAAGGCCTGATAGAGCTTGTCCAGGTCCTGTTCGCCAGCCGCACGTTGACGCAACACGCCCTGCAGCAGGCGAGCGCTCTGGGCGAGCTGTGCGTCGTAGACCTCTTCGATTTCGTGATGGCTGTCGCGCAGGGCGAGCAGGCTGATGGTCAGATCGCCCAGCAGCAACAGCAGCAGGACCGGAACCAGAATGCGGGCGCGTACCGAGGTCATGCCTTGAGCTCCAGCAGGTAACCGACGCCGCGAACGGTGCGGATCAGTTCGGTGGACAGTTTCTTGCGCAGGTTATGGATCAGCACTTCCAGGGTGTTGCTTTCGACCTTGTCCTGCCAGCCATACAGCGTGTTGGACAGGCGCTCGCGGGTCACGACCTTGCCGGGGCGGATCATCAATTGATGCAGCAACTGATACTCCATCGGCGTCATCGGCACTTCATTGCCCTGGTAGCTGACCTGCTGCGAGGCGGGGTCGAGGCTGATGCCTGCGTGTTCCAGCAGCGGTTGCGCGCGTCCCTGGCTGCGGCGCAGCAACGCACGGACACGGGCCTTGAGTTCTTCGACATCGAAGGGCTTGATCAGGTAGTCATCGGCGCCGGCATCCAGCCCTGCAATGCGGTCTGCGGTGCCGTCGCGGGCGGTCATGATCAGCACCGGCAAGGTGATGTCTTCGGCGCGCAACTGGCGCAACAGGTCAAAGCCGTCCATGCGCGGCAGGCCGAGGTCGAGCAGCAGCAGATCGAAGGGCTCGCTGCGCAGGGCATGCAGCGCGCTCAGCCCGTCTTCGAGCCAGTCGAGCGTATAGCCCTCGGTGTTCAGGGCAACCCGAATACCCTGGCCGATGGCTCGATCATCCTCGACAAGAAGCAGACGCATAAGGTTTCGACCCGTGATTGTTGGGGGGGGGGGGAAGGGCGCCATCATGCAGTGGGCGAGTGGTCTCGCGAAGCGCCGGGCGTGCGGGAAGATGTTACCAGCTGTTGCACATTAAGCTTTTCCTAAGACTCGTTTCGCACAGTGAGCGCTCCTTAACTGCCTGCGAGTATTTGCCATGCGTAAAGTCCTGCTGATTCCCCTGTTGTTGGCCAGCCCTTTGGCGCTGGCAGGTCCGCAATGCACCACGGCTGAAAAGTCCCAGTGGCAGGATCAGGCCAAATTCCAGGAGCAGCTCAAGGCTCAGGGTTATGAGATCAGCAAGTTCAAGGTCACTGACGGCAACTGCTACGAAATCTATGGTTTCGACAAGGACAAGCGCAAGGTCGAGATCTACCACGATCCGGTCACCGGCAAAGCCGTGAAGACCGAGATCAAGGGCTGATGAATCAGGCGTCCCTGCGCCTCTGGGACCCGCTGGTCAGGCTGTTTCATGTCTCGATCGCGGGTGTCTTCATCGCCAACTACTTCTTCAATGAAGCCGGTGATGACTGGCACGTCTGGCTGGGCTACTACGCGGTGGCCTGGGTGGTGGTGCGAGGGGTGTGGGGATTCGTCGGGCCGGACAGTGCGCGCTGGAGTGATTTCTGGCCGACACCGGCCCGGCTTCGAGCGCATGTGCGCTCGCTGATCAGTCGCCAGCCCGTGCACCGACTCGGCCATTCGCCGCTCGGTGCGCTGGTCATGATTCTGATGATGGCGCTGATCTTCGGCATGGGCCTGACCGGATTTTTGATGCAGGAAGTCGATGCGCTCTGGGGTGCCGACTGGCCGCTGCAGATCCACGAAACGCTGGCCAATACGCTTTGCGCGCTGGTGGTGCTGCACATGGCGGCAGCCCTGTTCGAAAGCTTCCAGGTGCGGGACAACCTGCCTTTGTCGATGCTGACAGGGAAACGACGTCCACTGCCTGAAGATAGGCGTTCCTAAGCCAGCCAACCCTGAACCCCAAACCAAACGGTTACTTCCTTACCTTCACCACAGTGATGCCCCTTCATGCGTGTAATTTCCCGAAACCTGGTCGCATGGAGCGCAGGCCTGATCGTTGTGTCGATCTTTATCAGTGCGTGGCTCAGCCATCCGCTGCACCGGATATCCGGCTTTGCGGTCAGCACGCCAACCGTCAACACGGAAAGCGTTGCGCCCAAGGCTTCCTACAGCTCGCGCTTCGCCTCGTCCGATCTGGATGACTTCGTGCACTCCTCGGCGGTCACCGCGTTGCCCGGCGGCGACCTGATGTCGGTGTGGTTCGCAGGCTCGCGTGAAGGCGCTGGCGATGTCGAGATCCGTACCTCGCGCTTCGATGCCGCAACCGAGGAATGGGGGAGCGAGCACGTGCTGGCGACCCGCGAATCAACCCAGTCCGGCACCGGAAAATACATCCGCAAGCTGGGCAATCCGGTGATTGCGCTGGCCCCCGACAAGCGCCTCTGGCTGTTCTACGTGTCGGTATCGGTAGGCGGCTGGGCGGGCAGTACGGTCAATGCGATGGTCTCCAGCGACATGGGCGCCAGCTGGTCGCCGCCGCGTCAATTGGTGACCTCGCCTTTTCTGAATATCAGCACCCTGGTGCGCGCCGCACCAGTGTTCCACGCCGACGGCTCTATCGGTCTGCCGGTGTACCACGAGTTTCTCGGCAAGTTTGCCGAGTACCTGTACCTGAGCCCGGACGGCGATGTGATCGACAAGTTTCGCATCAGCCGTGGCAAGAACTCGTTGCAGCCGACTGTTGTACCGCTGGACGGGCAGCGCGCTGTGGCGCTGCTGCGTTATGCCGGTGAAACCCATCACCGCGTGCTGGCCAGCCGCACCGAAGACGGCGGGCAGACCTGGAGCGAGCCGCATCCGTTGTCGCCCAGCAATCCCAATTCGTCGCTGGCTGCGGTCGGCGTGCCCGGCAAGGGTTTGCTGGTGGCCTTGAACGACCTGCGGGAAGGGCGTTTCAAACTCAGCCTGTACGGCACCGACGAGCAGATGGACATCTGGCGGCCGGTGATCGATCTGGACAAGTCTCCCGATCCTCTCGGCACTCCGTTCTCGCTGGAAGCCTACAAAGAGGTGATCGGTGAAGGCTTCAGAAGCTCCAGCGGCGCACGTCGCCAGCCGATGGAAGCCGAGTTTCTGAGCAACCTCGACCAGCGCGTCTGCTCGCCGCAGGGCTGCGACTTCGAATACGAATACCCGTACTTCATCCGCAGTCCCGAGGGCCTGTATCACCTGGTCTACTCGTGGAATAACACGTTCATCAAGCATGTCAGCTTCAACGAGGCCTGGCTGGCGGAGCACCTCCTATGATCGCGCTTGGACTGGCTCATCTGGCATTCGCGTGGACGCTGTTCATTCTGCTTGCGCCCTTGACGTCATCGCTGTGGTGGCGGTGCGGTCTGCTGACGGCCACCTCGCTGCTCAGCGTGATTTCGGTGAACGGCCTGACGATGGCGGCCTACGCCCGCAGTCTGACCGACGACCTGGCCATCAGCAGTCTGGTGGTACTGGCCTGGCTGACGTTGAATCGGCTGGGCGTCATCAAACCGATGGGCGCCTCGCATCGACTGGTGGTGTTGCTGGTGTTCGCGGCGATGGCGTTCGCGCTGTATCCAGCCACGCTGGGGCTGACCTATTTCGATCCGTATCGCTGGGGCTACAACCCGAGGACCATGATCATCATCGTGGCGGTGATTGCGCTGGGGCTGGTCTGCCTGCGCAACGTACTGGGCGTGGTGATGTTGAGCGCCGCCACGCTGGCGTTCACGTTCCGGATCAAACCGTCGGAAAACTATTGGGACTACCTGATCGACCCGCTGCTGGCGTTGTATTGCTGCGTTGCGCTGGTGTGTCTGGCGGTTCGTTATGTCTATCGCAGGGCCATGGGGCGTAATCGCCCGACTGGTCTGTCTGCCAGCGCTGTCTAGAGGGAAGAGAATGAGTGGGTTGCAATCACGACGCCTGAGTTATTGGCTGGGCGCGATTGGGTTGGTATTTGCGTTGCTGGCCGTGTTGCGGATGGTGTTCTTCTACGGTTTTTCGGGCGTGGAACCCGGCACACTGTTCACCAGCAGTGACGTGCTGCAGACGCTGGGCATCGGTTTTCGCTTCGACCTGCGCCTGTCGCTGCTGCTGATGCTGCCGGTGGCGGTGCTGCTCTGGCTGCCACGCCTGAATCTGATCCGCATGCCGTCGCTGCGCTGGGTGGTGCGGGTCTATCTGGTGCTGGCACTGGCGATTCTGACCATGGTCTACATCGTCGATTTCGGCCACTACGCTTATCTTGGCGTGAGGCTCAACGCCAGTGTGCTGCGTTACCTGGAAGACGCACAGATCTCCCGCGACATGCTCTGGCAGACCTACCCGGTGCTCTGGATTACCTTCGGCTGGCTGCTGGTCGTTGCACTGATGGGCTGGGCGCTGATCAGGCTTGAGCGGGTGACGCTGGCGCGCGCTGCCAGGCCGATGACGCGCTTATCGATTGCTGCAGTGTCGGCCGTGATGGTGTTTGCAACCTTCCTCGGGCTGCTGGGGCGGGTCGAAAACCTCAATCTGGAAAACCCGGTGCCGTTGCGCTGGAGCGATGCGTTCTTTTCCGGCAACAGTCAGGTGGCGGCGTTGGGGCTCAACCCGGCGCTGTTTCTGTACGACACGTTGAAAGTCGCCCAGTCGCGCTATGACGAAAAACAGGTGCGCGAGCATTACGACGTCGTCGCTCGCTACCTGGGTGTGGACAAGCCTGATGTGAGCGTTCCGAACTTTACCCGTCAGCAACCGGTGCAGCCGTATCGTCTACCGGGTGATCGACCCCCGAACGTGATGTTCGTGATGCTGGAATCGCTGGGCACCAGTGCCGTCGGTGCCTATGGCAACCCGTTGAATCCGACACCGAATCTGGACCATCTCGCGACCCAGAGCTGGTTCTTCAAGCATTTCTACGTGCCTGTCACCGGCACGGCGAAAACAGTCTGGGCAAGCATTACCGGCGTTCCCGACGTCACCCGCCAGGAGACCGCCACCCGCCATCCATTGCTCACCCGGCAGCGCACGATCATCAACGACTTCAAGGGCTACGAGAAGCTGTACATGATTGGTGGCAACTCGGGCTGGGCCAACATGAACGCGCTGATCCGGCGCAGCATCGATGACGTGCGTCTGTACGATGAGCGAGACTGGAAGTCGCCTCAGGTGGATGTCTGGGGTATTTCCGATCTGGACCTGTTCAAAGAAAGCGACCGTATCCTGCGCGCCTTGCCCGCTGACAAACCGTTCTTTGCCTACGTGCAGACGGCGGGCAATCATCGGCCGTTCACCATCCCCAAAGACAACGACGGCTTCACAGTCAGCGACAAGACCCTGGAGCAGGTCCAGGCCGCCGGTTCACGCAGCGTCGAGCAGTACAACGCAGTGCGCCTGCTGGACTTCAACATTGGTCGGCTGATGGAACTGGCCAAGGCCGGTGGTTATTACGAGAACACGATCTTCGTGCTGTTCGGCGATCACAACACCCGGATCAGTCAGATCCCGCACATGGCGCCTGCTTTCGAGCAACTGGGGCTGGAGAGCAATAACGTGCCGATGCTGATCCACGCGCCGGGCCTGCTCGGCACGCGGGTGGTCAACGAAGCGGTGGGCCTTGCCGATCTGCTGCCGACGCTTGCGGGCATGGCCGGGATGCCGTTCAGCAACGGCGCGATGGGACGCGACATTCAACAGCCTGCACCGGAAGGCGAACGTGTCGTGCCGCTGGTGCTGCGCGAAGGGACGTTCCCTTTGATCGGTGGTGTGACGCAGCATTATCTGCTGCAGATGGAGCACGACGGCAGTTCCCCGACGCTGCACGATCTGGCGTCGCCCACGCCGCTGGACAATGTCGCCGAGCAGCACCCTGAAGAGTTCGAGCGTCTGCGTGACCTGACTCGCGGGTTGCACGAGACCGCGCGGATGATGCTGTACCAGAACGTGCGTTGATCCTTGTTACGCCAGCCTTGTTCATTTGCAGGCTGGCGTTTGCCTCTCGCGTTCAATGCGCCTAACATTCTCGCTTATATAGGTAGGGGGGGTATGGTATGGCGCACATGATCGACGGCAAGGCGGATCTGCTCAAACGTGTCCGGCGCATTGCCGGACAGGTACAGGCCATCGAGCGCCATCTGGAAGGCGATGCCGATTGCGGCAAGACGTTGCACCTGGTGGCAGCCACCCGTGGTGCCCTCAACGGTTTGCTGGACCAGATCATCGAAGCCCATGCCCGCGAGCATGTGGCGCATCCCGATTTGAGTGACGAGGCACGGGCGCAAGGCCTGGAAGAATTGCTTGAAGCCATCCGTCGTTATTCCAAATGACACCCGTCGTGCAAGGAGCCTTGCGATGAGTAACGCACATCACGGCCACACGGCCGCTCAACCCCATCATCACGTATTTCTTGGCGCTGCCCATGACCGCAACGCTCGCCGTACGCTGTGGGTCGTGGCCCTGACGTTTGCCATGATGGTGGTCGAGATCGTGGCGGGTTACGTCACAGGTTCTATGGCGCTGCTTGCGGACGGCCTGCACATGGCGACCCATGCCGGAGCGCTGGGCATCGCAGCCGGAGCCTACGCGTTCGCACGACGTAATGCCCACAACCGCAGGTTCAGCTTCGGCACCGGCAAGGTCGGCGACCTTGCCGGGTTCGCATCGGCGCTCATTCTGGCCATGGTGTCGCTGGGCATCGGCATCGAGTCGCTGGTCCGGCTGTTTCAGCCGACCACCGTTGCGTTTGGCGAAGCCACTGTGATTGCTGTTATCGGTCTGGTGGTCAATGTGCTGAGTGCCGTTTTGCTGTCGGGCGGGCACGGCCACGCGCATGGTCATCATGATCACGGGCGCTCTCAAGACCATGATCACGACCATCATCATGGCGACAACAATTTCCGTTCAGCCTATCTGCACGTCATGGCCGATGCCCTGACGTCAGTGCTTGCCATCGCGGCGCTGCTGGCCGGGCGTTATCTGGGCTGGGTCTGGCTGGATCCGCTGATGGGTATCGTTGGCGCGTGCGTTATCGCCAAATGGGCGTATGGCCTGATCAAGGACAGTTCCCGTGTCCTGCTGGACGTGACTGACGAGCACGTCGCGGCAGAAATTCGCGAAATTGTGGAAGCCACCGGAGACGTGAGCATCATCGATCTGCACGTCTGGCGGGTCGGTCCCCAGGCCCATGCAGCGATTGTCAGCGTGCTGGCTGATGTTAAAGTGCCTGTCGATGTGATCCGTGGCAGACTCAGCCACGTACACGAGATCTCGCATCTGACGATCGAATACCAGACCCGAAATGTCTGAGTTCCAACAGGCAATGCCTGCTGGTGTTACAAGTAACCGGCACGCATTGCCTTATGGTCGTCATTTAAAACTTATGTATTTCATCGGCAATTCGGAAAAAAACTGTCCGCTTTCGCATTCAATCTGTATTTTGTCCGTCAATTTTCGCTCGGACGCGCTTTTTCTGCCTTATCGAACCTTCGAGAGCCTTACTGGATGCCGGCAAAGTTTTCCTGCGCTACACCCTCGAAGTTGCTCGATGCACTTCGCTCTGAAACCAGTCAATTACACCGTCAACTTGAAAAACGCATGCCGTTTTTCTCTTCCAGTCTGGATGCCGCTCTTTACCTCCGTTTGCTGCAGGCCTATTACGGGTTTTATTTACCACTCGAGTCGGCGTTGCGAACCAGTGCGCTGGTTCCGGCAGAACTCGTCCCGCACGAAAGGGTCAAAACTCCCGTGCTGGTTGAAGACCTGCGGGCGCTGGGCATGACTGATCAGAACATCGAGCGCCTTGCGCTCTGTTCCCGGCTACCCGCGATCGATTCTGCGGCGGCGTGTCTGGGCGTGCTGTATGTGCTCGAAGGTGCCACACTCGGTGGGCAGGTGTTGCGACGCGAGGTGGATAAACGCCTCGGGTTGAATGAGCAAAACGGTGCTGCATTTCTGAACGTTTATGGCGTCGACACCGGACCGCGCTGGAAGGTGTTTCTGAATTATCTGGACAATGTGCCGAACGACATTGGTTTCAATGCAGCTGCAGCGCAGGCGGCGCATTCCACATTTGCATGTTTCGAGCACTGGCTCGACGGTCAAGAGGTACTGTTATGAGCCAACTCGACAAGGACGCTTTTGAAGCGCTCCTGGCCAATTGCGCTGATGAACCTATCCAGTTTCCGGGCGCCATTCAGCCCCATGGTCTGTTGTTTACTCTGACAGAACCCGGCCTGACCGTGCTTCAGGTAAGCGCCAACGTTCATACTGTACTGGGGCTTGAGCCGCAGCAGGTGATTGGCCAATCGCTGGAAAAAGCGCTGGGTGCCGGCTGGACCGATGTCATCAGGAGCGCGAGCGCTCATGAATCCTTCGTCGACGCGCCGCGCCTGCTCATCAACGTCAACGGCATCGAGTTCGAAGCCATGATGCACCGCAGCCAGGACGCGCTGGTTCTGGAGCTCGAAATCCAGGACAAGGATGCCCAGGCTGTCAGTTACCTTGAGCGTACGGGCAATCTGGGTCGCATGTTGCGCCAGTTGCACGCCGCCAGGGATTTGCAGACGCTTTACGAAATCAGCGTGCGTGAAGTGCAGAAAATGACCGGTTACGACCGCGTTCTGATCTATCGCTTCGAGGAAGAAGGGCACGGTCAGGTAATTGCCGAAGCCTCCTCTCCGGCCATGGAGTTGTTCAACGGCCTGTTTTTCCCGGCTTCGGACATTCCCGAACAGGCGCGTGAGCTGTACCGCCGCAACTGGCTGCGCATCATTCCGGATGCCGACTACACGCCGGTACCGCTGGTGCCGCAGCTGCGTCCTGACACCCATCAGCAACTCGACCTGAGCTTCTCGACGCTGCGTAGCGTTTCTCCGATTCACTGCCAGTACATGAAGAACATGGGCGTGCTGTCCTCTATGAGCGTCTCGCTGATCCAGGGTGACAAGCTGTGGGGCCTGATCAGTTGCGGTCACCGCACACCGCTGTACGTCTCCCACGAACTGCGCAGTGCCTGTCAGGCGCTCGGTCAGGTGTTGTCCCTGCAGATCAGTGCAATGGAGGCGCTTGACGTCAGCCGTCAGCGCGAGACCAAATTGCTGACGCTTGGCCGTCTGCATCAGTCGATGGTTTCCTCAGAAGAAAATGTGTTCGACGGGCTGGCTCAACAGCCGCAATTGCTGATGGAGCTGGTCGACGCGACCGGCGTTGCAATCATTGAAGACCGTCAGATGCAGTGCTATGGGATCTGTCCGGAGCCAGCGGATATCCGTGCGCTGCACAAGTGGATGATGTCCGGCAAGGAGCCCGTGTTCTCCAGCCATCAGCTGTCCAGTGTTTACCCGCCTGCCGAGGCCTATCAGGCCATCGCCAGCGGCGTGCTCGCCATGAGCCTGCCCAAGCCGGTGGACAATGGTGTGATCTGGTTCCGTCCCGAGGTCAAGGAAAGCATTCAGTGGAGCGGCGACCCCGCCAAACCCTTGAATCTGGAAAGCTCGGACGTCGGCATGCACCTCAGGCCTCGTACCTCGTTCGAAATCTGGAAAGTCGAAATGACCGGCATCGCGAACAAGTGGAGCCATGGCGATCTGTTTGCAGCCAACGACCTGCGTCGTTCGGCACTGGAAGACGACCTGGCGCGTCAGGTCACCCGTGAGCAGCAAGCCGTACGCGCCCGCGATGAGCTGGTGGCCGTGGTGTCCCACGACTTGCGCAATCCCATGACGGTGATCTCGATGCTGTGCGGCATGATGCAAAAGTCCTTCAGCTCCGACGGACCGCACACGTCACGTCGTATTTCCTCGGCCATTGATACCATGCAGCAGGCTGCCAGCCGCATGAACGTGCTGCTTGAGGATCTGCTCGATACGTCCAAAATCGAAGCGGGTCGCTACACCATCACCCCACAGCCGCTGGAAGTCAGTCAGATCTTCGAGGAAGCCTATTCGCTGCTCGCGCCGCTGGCGATGGACAAGTCCATCGATATTTCTTTCAACGCCGAGCCGCAGCTCAAGGTCAAGGCTGATCCCGAGCGCCTGTTCCAGGTGTTGTCGAACCTGATCGGCAACGCCATCAAGTTCACCCCTAAGCTGGGCAGGATCGGTGTAGCGGCAATGTCCAATGGCGAAGAAATCGTCTTCACCGTAAGCGACTCCGGCGAAGGCATCCCGCCTGATCAACTGCCGCACATCTTCGAGCGCTACTGGACCGTCAAGGAAGGCAACCCGACCGGCACCGGTTTGGGTCTCTACATCTCGCAAGGCATCATCAAGGCCCATGGCGGTGTGCTGGCGGCCCAGAGCGAAGTGGGCAAGGGCAGTGAATTCCGATTCACAGTGCCACGGGCGGAGTGAGCCTGTCGGGGGCGATTATTACTCGGCCCCGTCCTTTTTTTGCTGATTGTTTCAGTCGTTGTAGCTGACGTAACGTTCCATCAGATTGGGCCGTGTAAACGTGTCGATGGCATACGCGCGCTGCCACATTGCATCGACCCGCTGCTTGAACGTGTCGTCGTCCATGTCGATCCAGTAGCGCGGGTTACGGCCGTTTTCCTTGTCGTATCTGGCTGTAACCGGGTCCAGATGTCGGTAGGCTTCGAACAGCGGGATGTCCGGGATCGGGCGGCTGACGTCCATGTAGTTCTGCAGAAAATCCCACAGCGCGCAGGGACGATGCTTGAAGTCGTCAGGGCCAAGCAACGAATGAAAGTTGATCTGCCTGTTTTCATAACGATGGCGGAGCAGCAATCCGTGGTAGGAGCCGTAACGATCACGGGTGGTAATCATGTAGGCATCGAACTCGTAGAACGGTGCGATGAACTCGTCTATCACGCCTTCCTTTCGATGGCGTTTGTAGTCGAAGATCGTGACCAGACCAGTTCGGCGGTTCAGCTCCCAGAGTGGGCCTTTGGGAGGGCGGAACCAGATTTTAGGGAAATAGTTTACGACGATGTGACCTATCCCCCAGCAGAATAGGGGTATTCCAAGGAATATCGGGTAGACCTCTTGGAGTAGCTCAAGGGTAACAGCTTGCCAGGATTCTCTAGATTGATATATAGAAAGAAAATGTATGTAGATAAGTATGGGTGGAAATATTATGCATCCAACTTTTCCCAATTGCAGAAGGTAAATCCAGAGTTGAGATGTGAATGGTAATTGCGCGAATCTAAAAATTTCGTGGTCATATTTTTGATAAAGTTCTATACCCTCGAATAGTTTGGAGGTGCAGGTCCCTTCTACTTTCTGTCTTTCTTTTTCTTTCGCTACGTCCTCCCAGAATCTCATGCTCTCAGGGGGCGACTGCTCCATAATCCCGTCCGATGCTACTTGCTGAGTTGAGCCCCAAGGCAGGCGTACGGAAGTGGATCCGAATAATTTATGTCTTAAACAGGGCTTCTGTTCAGGAATAGCGTCAAGCTTGTAGGCTTGTGATCCGTAATAGGGTTGGTCCCGCTTTGCATTGTTCATACATTCTCAATCGTTGTAACTGACATAAAGTTCCATCAGATTGGGCCGTGTGAACGTGTCGATGGCATACGCGCGCTGCCACATTGCATCGACCCGCTGCTTGAATGTGTCGTCGTCCATGTCGATCCAGTAGCGTGGATTGCGGCCGTTTTCCTTGTCGTATTTGGCTGTTACAGGGTCCAGATGCCGGTAGGCTTCGAACAGCGGGATGTCCGGGATCGGGCGGCTGACGTCCATGTAGTTCTGCAGAAAATCCCACAGCGCGCAGGGACGATGCTTGAAGTCGTCAGGGCCAAGCAACGAATGAAAGTTGATCTGCCTGTCTTCATAACGATGGCGGAGCAGCAATCCGTAGTAGGAGCTGTAACGATCACGGGTGGTGATCATGTAAGCATCGAACTCATAGAACGGTGCGATAAACTCGTCTATCACGCCTTCCTTTCGATGACGCTTGTAGTCGAAGATCGTTACCAGACCTGTCCGGCGGTTCAGCTCCCAGAGCGGGCCTTTGGGGGGGCGGAACCAGATGCGGGGGCAGTGGTTGATGACGATGTGGCCGATGAGCCAGAAGAGTAGGGGGATGCCAAGCACTAATGGATACAGGCCGGTTAGTAGTTCAGTTGTAACTACCTGCCAAGTGTCGTCAGCAGCAACGATAACTGCGATGTGTGAAATCAAAGTGATGGGGGAAAGCATTATAAAACCCCATTTTCCAAAGTGAAGCATGAATAGCCATATCTGGGATTTAAGCGGCAGCTGTGCAAATCTAAAACGTTCCTGGTCGTATTTTTGATGAAGTTCTATACCCTCGAATAGTTTGGAGGTGTAGGTGCCTTCTACTTTCTGTCTTTCTTTTTCTTTCGCTACGTCCTCCCAGAATCTCATGCTCTTAGGGTTCGACTGCCCCATAATTCCATCCGATGCTACTTTTTGAGTTGAGCCCCAAGGCAGGCGTATGGAGGTGGAGCCGAATGATTTATGTCTTAAACAGGGCTTCTGTTCAGGAATAGCGTCAAGCTTGTAGGCTTGTGATCCGTAATAGGATTGGTCGCGCTTTGCCTTGTTCATACATTCTCAATCGTTGTAACTGACATAACGTTCCATCAGATTTGGCCGTGTGAACGTGTCGATGGCATACGCGCGCTGCCACATGGCATCGACCCGCTGCTTGAATGTGTTGTCGTCCATGTCGATCCAGTAGCGCGGGTTACGGCCTTTTTCCTTGTCGTATACGGCTGTGACCGGGTCCAGATGTCGGTAGGCTTCGAACAGCAGGATGTCCGGGATCGGGCGACTGACGTCCATGTAGTTCTGCAGAAAATCCCACAACGCGCAGGGACGATGCTTGAAGTCGTCAGGGCCAAGCAACGAATGAAAGTTGATCTGCCTGTCTTCATAACGATGGCGGAGCAGCAATCCGTAGTAGGAGCTGTAACGATCACGGGTGGTGATCATGTAGGCATCGAACTCATAGAACGGTGCGATGAACTCGTCGATCACGCCTTCCTTTCGATGGCGTTTGTAGTCGAATATCGTTACCAGACCTGTTCGGCGGTTCAGCTCCCAGAGTGGGCCTTTAGGAGGGCGGAACCAGATGCGGGGGCAGTGGTTGATGATGATGTGACCGATGAGCCAGAATACTAACCAAGGTGACATAATTACTGGGAATAGATCAAAGACATGCATGAGGTAATTTATGATCGCGGAGTCGGTAGTGTTTTCGATACCGAGCAGTGAAGTCAGAAGGAAAATAGGCAGGAGTATTATAAATGACCATTTTCCTCCTGCATGCATGAATAGCCAGAAGTGTGAGCGGAAAGGCAGTTGTGCAAAGCGTATACGCTCATGGTCATAGACCTGATGAAGTTCGACGTCTCGAAATGGAATGGGTGCGTTATGGGCAGGTGCATTATTTTGCTTTTCCCACATTCGCATTTCATTTGGGGCGGGCTCGGCCACGAACCCATCGGGGATGATGTTTGAGGTCGTTCCCCACGGTAAACGCACTCCATTAACGTTTCGCCGAAAAGGAGACGCTTGTCTTGGTATTTTGTTTTTTTCGTATGTAAAGCTGCCGTAGTATGACGTATATTTCGACTTATTCATGTGAGCGTGCCTTGAATGTTTCTTCATCTGCCCAGAACGGCTGATTAACCTTACTGAAGTCTGGCTTGGCGTAGGTAAGGTTGTATTGGATTGGCTCGCTGGGGGAAGGCGCTGGAAAAACGCGTTTTTCTTCGCCACGACTCGTCACAAATTGGGCTCTGACAACCCAAGTTAAATGAGAGGTTTTAGTGTTGCTAATTGATATTGCCGGGTTTGTTGGGGTTGTGAAAAATAACTCCAACCCGTCAGGATGCAGGCGTTGAGCCTTTGGGAATTCTTTTTTCTCAGATGCTTGAGTTTCGGTTTGGTAAGGTATTCCTTCTCGGCTGGAACGTGTGGTAACACTGCCTAGCCTGCATTCAGTAATGATATCGAGGCTTTCAATACGGCTGATTAATCCTGGTAAATTACTTTGAATGCGAATGATCGTGTCGGCGCTTCTGATTGCGTGGGGGGTTCCAGCGCGAAAGTTATACTTTGCACATGATTCGTAGGCTGGATTTTTTTCTATTTTTATCGTGATGCCAGCGAGTAGGCTGGTGAGTCGATAAAATGCCTCTTGTGGGTCTTTTAAAAAGTAATCACTGATATCTCCCTCCCCAAACGGACCACTTTTTAGCCATGTTTCCAGTGGTGTTGAGCTAAAGAGTAATATTACTCCGACTCCTGTACCTATCAACAGTAAAGCTATCCAGCCCAAGGGACTCAGTCCGAGGATAGTATTAGCTCCTGCGAATGCCGTACCCAACGTGCCAGCTATTCCACCCATGGCAATAAGGATATGTCCGTATGCCGCATCATCGTTTCGCCGCCAGGCGTACCAAGCATCCCAGAGATTCAATACTGTCAGCGCTATGCCTGAAATGAGCTGGGCAAACATCCGAGCATTCACTTCCTTGGCAAGTGCACGGCTTAATAAAGGACCAAGCCAGCGCTTGGAACCTGCATCAGTAATCCTCAAAAGTGTCTGTCTGGTGGGTTGTAGTGAAGCTTTTGTTCGGGAAATTTTTACGAACAAGGCTTCTAAAGCAATAGCCAAGTCTAGTCCCGCAGCCGTGACCCCTAATGACGCCCGATATTTATTCTTCTCTCTGGTTGTTTGATTGAGTGCATCACTCTCCGAACTCACGTTCCAAATCTCCAACATCAACACCGCCACACAAAAACGTGTCGATGCCAGAAAACGGTAAACAGGCCCGCTCTTCGTCGCATCCAGGTTTTCGATGGCCTGACTCAACCCGCTTCTCGCCCTAACATAGGCGTTCTCTGCCTTGCCAACCGCATGCCCGGCTTCCTGAGCCGCTTTCAGTTTGCGGTTGATGTCGCCGACCAGTCGTGCGGTTTTGTGTGTGCGCGGGATCACCAGTACGTGGTGTTCGCCGGAGGTCAGGGGGCCGTGTGGGTTGAACGGGGGATCAATGTCGCGGAACGGGTTGCCGTTCGGGTCCAGGTATTCGCCGTAGCGTGCGTTGGGCATGGCGCTTCGGGTCGGCAGGTCTTCGAGGCCGAATACATAATGCTGCGGAGTGACCCGGTTTCGTTTCAATAGGAACGCCGCGCCGAAATGCTCCGGCATCATGCTGCGCAGTTGCTGAACGCCCCGGCCCTGACGGTTGATGTTGATTCTGCGTGCGTTGGACACAGGCTCGTCGCGAGCTTTGGCCAGTTGATCGATGGCCGACTGGCTTTTGATGTTAGCCTTGGCAACAGCGACTTTACTGGAGGCAAGCGTCTGTTCGGCTCGCCCGACAGCGTTTTCGGCGGCATCGACTGCGCCTTGCAGGTTCTCGAAGATGCCGACCAGTGCAGCGGTTGTGGCTTTGCCGTTGTTGATGAGGAAGAAGTTCTGCAGGCTGTCACCCGCCAGCAGGTTAGCCAGCAGCGTTGCGTCCAGCGTGAGCTGAGTGGCGGGATCGGGTGCCGGAAAGTTCTCGAAACGTGCCAGTTCGGTTGCGCGAAAGCGACCGTCGCCCAGGTTCTTGTCTTCGTCGAGTGGCGCCTCATAAGGCCGGCAGACCGACTCCAGGTCGCTTTCGGGCCAGAGCATGAGGTGCAACGGATGCGTGCTGTCGTTGGTTATCTGCGACAGCAGTGTCTGACCCTGACTGACCTTGGCTTCCAGAAAACCGACTTGCGTGACCGCATCCACGATAGTGCCGCCCGGTGCCAGCGGATCCACGTTTGAAGGCATGAGTGCGAGTGTCGTCAGGGTTCGGCTCAGGTCATAGAGTGCTGCCACATACTCGAAGCCATCCTGGCTCAAGTGATCGGCGACAGTCTGGAGGGTGCTACGGCGTTGAAGGCTTTCAACCAACAGATTCTGAACGGCGATCATGTGACGCCACACCAGCGCTCGCTGGACGGTGGCGGTGCATTGGTTGACGGCTTGTCGGCCAGTATCCGAGAGCGAGGTGATCACTTCATTCAGCGGGTTTTTCGCGCCTCCTATCGTTGGCGGAACGATCAACTGATGCACCAGCAGGGCGCTGGCGTGATGAGGGTGCTGGATGGCGTACCTGGCGCACACGCCGAGCAGTTGCTGATGGGTCTCGAGTCGCTGTCGCAAATGGCGTATGCGGTGATATGAGTCATCGAGCAGCACGCCGCAGACCTCACGCTGGCGTGCTTTGCTCAACACATCAGTGACAGCTGGTTGGGCTTCCCAAAGAACAGCAAGGTTATCGGTTGAATCTTCTTCACCGGCAGGCAAGCTGGCCTGCATGGCATCGGCAAGCGCCGACAGCTCCAGATAATGCGTGTCCCTGACCGCTCTGCCTTTGTCAGCTTCGGCAAGAAAGGCGTTTGCCTGTTCGGGCGCCCTGGCCGGAAACTGGCCTGACAGATCACACAAATAAAGAGCAGGGTGATCCAGCAGCCGTTCGTAACCGGGCTGACGTGCGCGTTGTGGCGCTGCGAGGCTGACGGGAAACACTGACAGTTCGAGATTCAGACGTGCGGCGGTGATTGGCGCAAGTGTGAGCTGCTGAACCTTGTCGAGCATGTTGAAGCCTGAAAATGCCTTGAGCATGGCCTCGCCGTCGGGCTTGCCCTTGTACAAGCGGTTGAAGCGCTCTTTCGAATAACTGAGGTCCGGTCTGCTGCAACGCTGGGTTCTCAGCGCTGCATCCCGTTCCAGACGCTCCAGTCGGGGCGCGCTGAGCTGTATCTCGGAAAAACACAACTCCACATCCAGCACACGCCGGTCGTTCCACATCCCGGGCAACCAGATGTCCTCAAGCGCCACGCCGATGGCGGCCCGTTCGCCGCGTGTAAAGCCTTCGTCCTGACGAAAGCGGGCGACATCAATGTCATGGTAGGTCGTGCCGGTATCGCTGATCCTTACTTCCAGTTCACGCCATAGCCTTTGCCGATAGAAGACGTACACGTAGCCTGCACGGGCCAATACCGGCGTGCCAAGGTCGTATGGGCTTTTCGAACCGGGCAGGGCGACAAACGGCAGCACCGGGATGATCTGGTTGAATTGTGCATCGGCCTGTCGTGGCGTGACCTTTGTGTCAGCGAGCAGTGGCAGACGTATCGGTTCGCCTTCGGTGGTCGCAATTTCGAGTTCCAGTTGCGTCTCGGCAACGTGGTCCCAGACCTCCAGCCTGCAACTGTACGGCTCTCTTTCCAGTGTCTCGGGACGGGAAGGGTAGGTGCATCCGCCATCCTTGCTGTTCAGCACCAGTTTCTGATGGGGCGCGTGATCCTTGCCCATGACCTGAACGATCAGTTTGCCTGTTTCACAGCACGGGCCTGAACTCAGGCTGCCGATGGTCATTGGACAGGTTCCTTGTGTTGCGCAGACTGTTGCAGCAGGCCTCGCAGTGTGTTCAAACGTTCTTCTCCAGTGCCGCTGTACTGACGTGGCGGTGGTGCCTGTTCAGGGTTTTGTGCACGCAGCGACAGGTAGCGATTCATGAGCGTCGGGTCTGTTGCGAAGCCGTGAGCCATGCCCTCGTCCAGGTAGTCGAGTGCCCAGGGAAAGTCAGTGCCGGTTTGTTTTTTCCACCAGTCATAGGCGAAGCGCTCACGCTCCTGACGGCGGAAGGCGTCTTCCTGGGCGTCGCTCAGTCTCGGTGTGGTTGGCTGGGCCGGAGGTGTCCAGCGGGAGACCTGAGGATTGTCGAGGCTCATCCAGCGCTGGTTGCCTTGCGCAAGGTCTGGCCAGGTTCCGCCATACCAAGACAATCGGGAAATGGGCCCCAACCATGGCACGTTCTCTTCGGTGGTACCGGTTGTGAAGAAATAGCTGGCCGTTACGGGATTCGAATAACGCAGGACGCCTCGGCGGATTTCGTCAAAATTGACGATCAACAGATGTCTGAGATGCGCGAGCAGAATGTCGTGGTGAAACGGACTTTCGATGATCAGTCCAGGCCAGCTTTCCGGGGCATTGTGGACCGTCTGCAACAGGCGGTCGTCGTCGGTCGCGGCTACCCACAAGGGGCTCTTGTCCCGATAGGGTGCAAGTTCTGTCTTGTCGAACAGCATCCGAGGCTTGGGATCAGGCAGCAGTTGGTAAAGCTTTTCCAGCAGGTGGTCGGTACGCTCCAGCAGCAGGCAGGTCTTCATGATCTGCCTCCTTCCTGCAACGCCTTGCGACAACCGCAGTCGGGCAGCGGACAGTCAGCGGGTGTTCCGCCTTCAGGCTTTTGACAGAGCTGGGACAGCGGAACCGGCTCTGCCAGCCGCTGCGTCAACAACTCGCCTGCTGTTTCTGTCAGAACCATTTTGACAAGACCCGGCAGGTTCGGCATCGCGCCGCTGCCCGTCGCAGGCATGCCTCCCGAGTTCAGTTTCACCAACGGTCCGCTCACCGTTACCCCTCCCGAGTCGATCTTGATAAAGCTGCCACCCACTTTCAGGGTGATTTCCATTCCTGCCTCGATCACCACCTGATCACCTGCGTTGATGTGAACTTCATGGCCGACGTCCGCGAGCAGGGCTTCGCCGACCTTGATGTGTTGCTTGCCGCTCACGGTCAGGTGATCGTCCCTGCGCACTTCAGTCAGGCGGTTGCCGTCGACTACGCGATGCTCCTCGGCCTTGAATTCGCTGTAGCTGTTGGCCTCGACCCGGTCGTGCCGTTCGTGGCCGACGCGGATTTTCTGGTCGTGCTGGATGTTCTGGTCCCAGTCGCGCTGGGCGTGGACGTAGATCTGCTCCTGACCGGTGCGATCCTCTATGCGCAGTTCGTTGGAGCCTTTGCCGCCTGGGCTGCTCAGGGTCTTGAACACGCTGCGGGTCTGGTGGGCAGGCAGCGGGTAGGGCGGGGTGTGTTCAGCGTGGTACAGGCAGCCGCTGATCAACGGACGGTCGGGATCGCCTTCGATGAAGGTCACCAGCACCTCCATGCCGACCCTTGGAATGACCATGCCGCCATAGCGGTCACCCGCCCAGCTCGAAGACACGCGCAGCCAGCAACTGCTCTGATCCGTGACCTGACCTTCGCGGTCCCAGTGGAACTGGACCTTGACCCGGCCATGCCTGTCGCAATGAATCTCTTCACCCGCCGGTCCAGTCACGACGGCGGTCTGGCTGCCGGCAATGCGCGGTTTGGGATGGCGCAGGGATGGTCGAAACGTGACTGATCCGGGTGTGGCCCTGAAAGTGTTGCGGTAGCCCTGGCGCAACTCGCCTGCGCCCGAGTGTTCGTTTGATGCCGCTTCTTCCAGCACTTGCGGCTGACGACCTTCATGCCGGATCTCGGTCAGCAGCCAGAGTGCGTTCCAGGCTGCGTGGGGATGCTCGCTCAGGGGCAGGAAATGTCCGCTCACCAGCCGTGGCTGATCGCTGTGCCCTTCGGCAAGCCGATAGTCATGACGATGGCGTTCCAGAGCGCGGGCGGCCAGATGGCTGCCGCGGTCACGATGGGTGAACAGGCCGGGGTAATCGTAGTCCTCAAGGTCCGGCCGGGCGTCGCCGGGTACTGCGCCTTGCATGGTCAGGCGCGGTTTTTCGAAATGGTAATCGCGGCGCGTGGTGCGGCTCGGTCGAGTTTCAAGCCGCAGGTTGAAGCGCTGGATGACGGGCGTGTCGGCGACCATTGCGCTGTCTTGTCGATACACCACGGGCGCCAGTTTGGGAAACACCGCCTGATCTTCGCCGAACACCAGCAGATGGGCAGTCGGACTGTGTTCGAAGTGGTAATGCAGGCCTTCTTCCTCGCAGAGGCGCTGAATGAAGTGCAGGTCCGATTCGTGGTACTGAACGCAGTACTCGCGCTCGGGATAGACGCTGGCGAGCTGGAAGCGATAGGTGGTGGCCAGCAGGCCATGCTCCTCCAGTATCCGGGCAATGATCTGCGGCACCGTGCGGTGCTGAAAGATTCGTTGGTTGGTGCGGTGGCTGAGGCGAGCCAGATGCGGACGGAGGGTGACCGAGTAGCGGGTCAGGTGTTGCCCCGAATCGCCCTGGGCGACACGGTCGATCAGCCCGTGAATGCCACTGTTATCGGGTGCGAACTGCAGAAAGGCAGGTCTGTTCAGCAGGCTTTCCAGATCCAGTCCTGACGACTCGCTGACCAGCTCCAGCGTAAACGCGAAAGGCTGACTGATCGCTTCGTGGCCTTTGAAGGCGAGTACCTGAAAGCCATGATCGATGCCATCAAGGTTGAGCGTGAAACAAGTCTGGTGGGCAGACATCCCGAATCCCTCTGTACCAACAGGCAACCGCGCCCATCGAATACAGATGCCTATAACAAGATACGTGCCTGATTATTTTTAACCCATAAATACAAAGGGATAGAGAGATATTGAGGATGGATTGATTGTTTTTTGATCTGTTTTTCGGTGATTTTCGCGCAAGATATTGCGCACCTGCGCAAATGTCTGCAAAGCGGGCCAATCGCATTGGCCTGCATGGCTCGGAACAGGCCTTATCAGACACGCCTGTGCAATAAGTTGCGCATCAGCAGATGAGCCCAAGAAGCCGAGAACCACGACAGTTTCAGGTGTAAGCGAGCAGTCGTCCGCAGGTCACGACGCCGATCCAGAGTGCGATTGAAAGCACGGCATGAAATCTGGCGACACAGGGTGCGGCCAGCCGTGTGTTCCAGTGCGTTACCGAGCGGTAGACGCCCACATGAAAGAGCATGGCGTTGGTGCCGGCCGCTGCGATCAGGCACAGTTTGAGAATGAACACACCGTTGTTGACGAACTCATCGGGGTGGGCGGCAAACATCATCAGCCTGGCCGGCACGATCAGCAGCAGTGCCGCCAGCGCCCAGACCAGCAGATGACGTGCCAGCGCGGTAATCGGGATGTCCTTCGACCACCCCAGCACGCGCAGGTCGAACAGGATCACCGAGCCGACCAGCACGGCAAAGCCGATGATGTGCACCACCTCGATTATCGGGTAAAGCCAGACCTCGCCACGCATGGCCTGACCGAGGGGTGACGCTTCCAGCCAGACCAGCCATGAGCCGTCGTTGACGACCGCCATCATCGAAGCTCGACAGTCTTGCCGTTTATGGTGATGCGCTCGGCTCTCACCTCTTCAGACCGGGTGCGATTCTGATAACCGACGACGGTCGCCTGCGTATCGTTTGCCAGCATTTGCGGAGTCAGCCCGCGGTTTTCCATGCGCGAGGGCGGTGCCAGCACCACGGTCCAGGTCTTGTCGGTGGTTTTGAGATGAATGAAGCCATGAGGGTTGGCGTATCCGCTTTGCGAGATGGTGCCGCTCAGCTCAAGTGGCTTATCGGTGTCGTACTCGCTCCAGCCGTGGTGGGCGAAGGCGGCGGTCGCAACCATCAAAAGGGACACGCCGAGGCTCTTGTGCATGAGGTTCATGGCACGGTTTCTCCTGCAAGGACGACGGGATGACATCAAGTCGATGCAGACAAGTGAATCAGCTGAAACGAAAAGGGCGACGCGTGCACCGGTTTCTCCGGCGGATGGAAATCCGAAACTTCCACGGTAGCCAGTTACCGTGGAAAGTCGTGATCGGTTGGAAGAGACTCAGGCCGTCGCGCCGACCTTCGCTGCCGACTGACGGCTGATGCGCAAGGCAACCAGACTGCCGACGATAGTCAGCGCCGCCAGGGAATAGAGGGCCATGGTGGTCGAGCCGGTCTGGTCCTTGATCCAGCCCACCAGATAGGGGCTGAGGAAGCCCGCCATCTGCCCGATCGAGTTGATCAGGGCCAGTCCGCCCGCCGCAACGCTGGCGCTGAGCAGGGCGGTAGGCAGCGGCCAGAACATGGGCAGGCTGGTCAACGCGCCCATGGTGGCGATGGTCAGGCCGAGGATCGCCACGAGTGGCACGCTGGCAAAGTTGGCCGCGATGATGAGCCCCGTTGCGCCCATCAGCATCGGCACCACCATGTGCCAGCGGCGCTCGTTGCGCAGGTCGGCGGAGCGGCCGACCAGCAGCATGAACACGCCCGCCATCAGGTAGGGCACCGCGCTGATCCAGCCGATCACCAGCGCATCGCTGAAACCCAGGTTCTTGATGATCGATGGCAGCCAGAAGTTGATCGCGTAGACGCCGCTCTGAATGCAGAAGTAGATGAAGCCCAGAATCCAGATGAAGGGCATGGTCAGCACCGACGCCACCGAGCTCTTGCCGTGTACCGGGCGATTGAGTTCGTCCTGAGTGATATCGGTCTTGACCCGTTGCCGTTGCTCGGGCGTCAGCCAGTGTGCGTCTTCGACCTTGTCGCAGAGCAGGAAGAACGCCAGCACGCCCAGCGCAACGGTCGGCAGGCCTTGAATCAGGAACATCCACTGCCAGCCCGCCATGCCGCCCTGACCTGCGGCGAAGTGGTTGAGGATCCAGCCGGAGAACGGTCCGCCCAGTAATCCGGACACCGGAATCGCCGACATGAACAAGGCCATGATCCGGCCGCGTCGCCGGTTCGGGTACCAACTGGAAAGGTAGAGGACGATGCCGGGGAAGAAACCTGCTTCGGCCATGCCGGTCAGGAACCGCAGCACGTAGAACTCGACTGGCGTGGTGACGAACAGCAGGCAGGTGGAGAACGTGCCCCAGGTGATCATCATCAAGCCTATCCAGCGCCGTGGGCCGAAGCGGTTGAGCGCCAGATTGCTGGGCAGCCCGCACAGTACGTAGCCGATGAAGAAGATACCGGCACCCAGGCCGTAGACCGTTTCGCTGAAACTCAGGGCGTCGAGCATCTGCAGCTTGGCGAAGCCGACGTTCACGCGGTCCAGGTAGTTGAACAGGTAGCAGATGAAGATAAACGGGATAAGGCGCAGGGTGATGCGACGATAGACATGATTGCCGTCAGCGTCGCCAACCTCGCGAACCGGAGAGTTGGACATGGCGTCAGTTCCTCAGAGCTTGTTATTTTTATACAGCTTGCCGGGGGCTTTCCGATCATAGGGAGCCTGCAGATAAAACGCTTTGGGGCTTTGCACGGCTGAGGTGGACGGGTGTTGTGTGGTTGCACAAAAGAATGGGCAATGCATGGTTTTTTGATTGCGCCAGTCTGCAGCATGTGTGACGCGGAGCGTCACGGGAGGCATGCCCACGCGGAGCGATGGGCACGATCAACTACCCAATGCATGATCGTTGCTCGCGCTCGCGTTGGAATGCCGCTCAGGACGCTCTTCGTCCGGGATGCGTGTCTATGCGGAGAGCGGGTCATCAATTCGACGTACCGCTTACTCAACGGCCTCGTAAGGTAACCCCACATAATTCTCGGCAATGGTCCTGCGTCCGGCTTCGGAGCCGACGTAGTAGTCCAGTTCGGTCTGCTGGATGCGCTGACTGAAGGCGTCGGTGTCGGGAAAGTTGTGCAGGATCGAGGTCATCCACCAGGAAAAGCGCTCGGCTTTCCAGATACGGCGCAAACAGATCTGCGAGTACTTTTCCAACAGGTCGGTGCGGCCTTCCTGATAGACCTTGAGCAGGATGCGGTACAGCGTACTCACGTCGCTGGCCGCCAGGTTCAGGCCCTTGGCGCCGGTGGGCGGGACGATGTGCGCAGCGTCGCCGAGCAGGAACAGGCGGCCATACTGCATCGGCTCAACCACAAAGCTGCGCAGCGGAGCGATGCTTTTCTCGATGGACGGACCCGTCACCAGACGCTCCGCCAGATGGGCAGGCAGGCGCGATTTGAGTTCGCCCCAAAAACGCTCGTCCGACCAGTCCTCGACACGCTCATCTGCGCTGACCTGAACGTAATAACGCGTCCGAATCGCCGAACGCATGCTGCAAAGCGCAAAGCCGCGCGGATGGTTGGCGTAGACCAGTTCGTCGTTGACCGGCGGGGTGTCGGCCAGCACGCCGAGCCAGCCGAACGGGTAGACGCGCTCGAAGACTTTCAGTGCCTCGGCCGGGATCGCCTGCCGGGAAACGCCATGAAAGCCGTCGCACCCGGCAATGTAGTCACAGTCCAGGCGCACGGTTTCGCCATTTTTGAGGAACGTCAGGTAAGGTCGGTCGGTCTTGAGGTCATGGGGCTGGACGTCTTCGGCGTCATAGACCGTCATGGCACCGCACGCGGAGCGGGCCTGCATCAGATCGCGGGTCACTTCGGTCTGGCCGTAGACCATCACGGTTCGGCCATTGGCGAGCCCTTTCAGGTCGATGCGTTCGCAGCGCCCGTCGAAGGCGAGCTCGAAACCGTCGTGAATCAGGCCTTCAGCGTCCATGCGCTCGCTGACACCGGCTTCGCGCAGCAGATCGACCATGCCCTGCTCAAGCACGCCGGCACGAATGCGGGAAAGGATGTAGTCGGGGTTCTTGCGTTCAACGATGACGTTGTCGATACCGGCACGTTGTAGCAACTGGCCCAGCAGCAGTCCGGACGGGCCTGAGCCGATGATGGCGACTTGGGTTTTCATGGAGATGACCTTTCTGTGATCCCTGCCAGCCATGGCTTGCGGGATGTGTTTGTTTTTGTCTCCTGCATTTTTAATGGATGCCAGCGGGATATGAAGGCAATATCCAGCACATTACCTGGACTTTTCGAGGGTCTGGCGAGGATTGAATGATGCCCAGAACAGCGCCTGTTTCCGTTCCCGTTTTCAAGCTTTACGGCGAAACCACAGCGTGGCCGACGCCAGATCTGATCCACTGCGAATCGATTCCCGAGCGCAGCAAAATGCATGAATGGGAGATCAAGCCCCATCGCCATGGTGATCTGGTTCAGTTGCTGTACGTCCAGTCCGGCCGCGCGGTGCTGAAGGTCGAAGACGTGGTGCATCAGGTCGATACGCCGTCGCTGCAAGTGGTGCCCGCGCTCAGCGTGCATACCTTCAAGTTTGCCGAGGACATTCAGGGGCATATTCTCAGCCTGGCGCGGCCGTTGGTTGAGCAACTGGAAGCGGCGCTGGATATTTCGGCCATCGGCACGGCGCGTTGTCATGTTCTGGGCGACGACAGCGTCTACGTGGACACGCTGTTCAGCGCGATTGCCCGCGAGTATCGCCAGCGCAAGCCGGGGCGCGACCTGATGCTGCAGTCGTTGATCAACGTGCTGATGGTCTGGCTCAGCCGACGGGGCAGCGAGCAGCGGGGTGATGACAGTCAGGTGCTGGATCGCGGTCGCGAGCATTTGCAGGTGTTCATGCATCAACTGGAAGCGAGCTTCCGTGAACATTGGTCCATCGAGCAGCACGCGCAGCGCATTGGGCTCAGCGCGGCGCATTTGAATGCACTGTGTCGGCGATTGTGCAGCCAGTCGGCGTTGCAGATCATCAACCAGCGTCTGCTGCTGGAAGCCAAGCGCAATCTGGTCTACACGACCATGACGGTAAATCAGGTATCCGACAGCCTGGGGTTTTCCGAACCGGCCTATTTTTCCCGATTCTTCAAGCGTGCCACCGGGCAGTCAC
This sequence comes from Pseudomonas sp. AC016, assembly GCF_979253365.1. Lineage (NCBI taxonomy): Bacteria > Pseudomonadati > Pseudomonadota > Gammaproteobacteria > Pseudomonadales > Pseudomonadaceae > Pseudomonas > Pseudomonas sp. AC016. Next base: position 1,370,297 of record NZ_CEEDCC010000001.1, on the reverse strand, counting down.
CCAGCCAGTTCCGCCAGCAGAAATGAAAACGGGGCGCTTCAGAGCGCCCCGTTGTCTGTCCGCGTTATCGGGCGGTCAGGTCACTACCTGGTAGCACGGCACATAGGCTGCGCCACCCGGCAGCTTCATGCGGTGCTGCTCGACGAAAGCCTTAAGCAATTTGTCCAGCGGCTGCATGATTGATGGATCGCCGTGGATCTGGTACGGGCCGTGTTCTTCGATCAGGCGAATGCCCTTGTCCTTGACGTTGCCCGCCACGATGCCGGAGAAGGCCCGACGCAGGTTGGCCGCCAGCTCATGAGACGGGATGTCATGGTTGAGCTGCAATCTGGCCATGTTTTCGTGGGTCGGATCGAACGGGTGCTGGAAGCTCTCTTCGATCTTCAGCAGCCAGTTGAAGTGGAACGCGTCGTTGCGCTCGCGACGGAACTGACGCACCTCTTTCAGGCCCTTGGCCATATGACGCGCGACTTCTGCCGGATTGTCGATGATGATCTGGTAGTGACGCTGCGCCTCTTCGCCCAGTGTGGCGCCGACGAATGCGTGCAGTTGTTGCAGGTACGGTTCGGTGTTCTTCGGACCGGTCAGGACCACCGGGAACGGCACGTCCTTGTTGTCCGGGTGCATCAGGATGCCCAGCAGGTACAGGAATTCTTCGGCCGTGCCTGCGCCGCCAGGGAAGATGATGATGCCGTGACCCACGCGCACGAAGGCTTCCAGACGCTTTTCGATGTCCGGCAGGATCACCAGCTCGTTGACGATCGGGTTCGGCGCTTCGGCGGCGATGATGCCCGGCTCGGTCAGACCCAGGTAGCGGCCACCGACGATCCGTTGCTTGGCGTGTGCGATGGTCGCGCCTTTCATCGGGCCCTTCATGACGCCGGGGCCGCAGCCGGTGCAGATGTCCAGACTGCGCAGGCCCAGCTCGTGGCCGACCTTCTTGGTGTATTTGTATTCTTCGGTGTTGATCGAATGGCCGCCCCAGCACACCACCATTTTCGGTTCGACACCGGCGCGCAGGGTACGGGCGTTGCGCAGCAGGTGGAACACGTAATCGGTGATGCCTTGAGAGTTGCTCAGGTCGATGCGCTGGCTGTCCAGTTCGCTTTCGGTGTAGACGATGTCGCGCAGGGCGCTGAACAGCATTTCACGGGTGCTGGCGATCATCTCGCCATCGACGAAGGCATCGGCCGGAGCGTTGAGCAGCTCCAGGCGCACGCCACGGTCCTGCTGATGAATGCGGACCTCAAAGTTCTCGTACGCCTCAAGGATGGTCTTGGCGTTATCGACATGGGCGCCAGTATTGAGGATGGCCAGGGCGCACTGGCGGAACAGGGTGTAGGTGCTGCCTGAGCCCGCAGCGCTGAGCTGCTGGACTTCACGTTGGGACAGGGTTTCAAGGCTGCCTTTTGGGCTTACCGTGGCGTTAATCACTTGTCTTGGGATCATTCTATTTTCCATTAGAGCGATGCAGTCGAGGCGGCAGGGCCTGCGCATCAGGATGGTGAGCATCGAAGACGTTCACGCCTGACGGTATTTTCTACAGCACTTGGGCGCGAATGCAAACGCCGGGCCTCACGCTGCTGCGAGTTCAAAGGGGTGAGCGTCGTCTGAAGGACTGAAAGTCATATAAAGCAGGCACTTGATCGACACGCCATGCGGCTGAATTTTGACGCACAAGCAGGCCAATAGTGAACCTGACCCATTTAACAGGGTCTGTTAGCTGATGGACTCTCTGGACAGCCTGTGGAAGTGGCTGCCGATATAAAGGATTGCAGGCATTTTTCAACGCGCCTGATAGGCAGACCGCCCGTTCAGACAGGAGTTGCAATTGATTTGCCGCTCGCCAGATCCATCGTTAGCCGGCCCGTACGTCGGGGCTTTATTTTCATTCCAGACAAAGATAATCATTGCCATGTCTCGTCATCTTTCAGCACTGCTTTCTCGTGCCCCTGGCCTGTTCACTGCTTCGCGTCATCTCCTCGGCACCGGTCTGCTGGGCGCCGTGCTTTGCGTTCTTACACCCATTACCGCTCAGGCGGCGGACAGCGAGCGCTGGGTGAGTGACAGCCTGACCACCTACGTGCGTAGCGGCCCGACTGACGGGCATCGCATTGTCGGCACGCTCAAGTCCGGGCAGAAAGTGGAACTGCTCAGCACCTCGGGCAATTTCAGCCAGGTGCGAGGCGAGGGGGGCAGCACCGTGTGGATCCCCAGCAGTGATCTGCAGGACGTCCCTGGCCAGGCTGAGCGCGTGCCGCAGCTGACCCAGCAGGTTGCAGAACTCACCGAACAATTGAACGGCATCGACAACACCTGGAAAACCCGCGTGCAAGGCATGCAGGAAACTCTGGATGCGCGCAAGAAGCTGGTCGATGAACTGGAAGCGCGTACCAAGACGCTCAACGATCAACTGGCTGACTCACAGGCCGAGCTGCGTTCCACTCAGGCCCGCCTGGGTGATGAGAACAAGCAGGTGATGATGCGTTACATGGTCTACGGTGGCAGCATTGCTGGCGCTGGACTGCTGGTTGGTCTGATCCTGCCGGCACTGACCCGGGGCCGCAAGAAGAACGACGGCTGGGTGTAAGGCTCTATCCGCATGCCGCAGCCCTCGAGTATCGGGGCGCTGCGGTGCAGGGCAATCCTGCTATGTGACTCGCGTCTCCGTAATAGCCTTTACGCTCCTGCTTTTTTGATCCGCCTCGCAAAAAATCCTGCCTGTCCTCGATGCAATCAGTCGCGAAGTCGATGTTCGCTCTATAGTTTCTGCCTGAGTGGTCGAAAAACTGGCTGTTGCCCTGAACTGAATCACGCGATAGAGCGATCAGGGCTATATGTGGCATGTTGCCATTAGTTAACATGCGCATCGATGCTGGACCTGGAAAAGTCGTTCAGGCCTTGGGTCTTATATTTTCACCCTCTCCTGTGTAGGAATCCGGATGCTGGCGTACAACCAAAAAAGCTTTCTTATCGTTGATGACTTCTCCGACTTTCGCAGTTCGGTGCGGTCGATGCTGCGTGAGCTGGGCGTCAAGGAAGTGGACACCGCCGACTCCGGCGAGCAGGCCCTGCGCATGTGCTCGCAAAAGCGTTATGACTTTGTGCTGCATGATTTCAATCTGGGCGATGGCCGCAAAAACGGTCAGCAGGTGCTCGAAGACCTGATGGTCGAGCGACTGCTGAGCTACGAAAGCGTTTTCATCATGGTCACCGCCGAGAACAGTCAGGCCATGGTCATGAGCGCCCTGGAGTGGGAGCCCGATGGCTACCTGACCAAACCGTTCAACCGCGCAGGCCTGGCCCAGCGCCTGGAAAAGCTGGTGCAGCGCAAGAACCTGCTCAAGCCGATTCTGCAGGCGCTGGACCGTCGCAAGCCCGCCGAAGTGCTGGTCGCGTGCAACAAACTGATCGAGCAGGATCCGCGCTATGCGCCGTTGTGCCTGCGTTACAAGGCCGATGCGCTGCGTGATCTGAAACAGAACGAGCCGCTGGAAGCGTTTCTCAGGACTATCCTGGCCGACCGTGCCACGCCCTGGGCGTATGCCGCGCTGGGCAGTCTGCTGCTCAAGCGTGGCAAGGTTACCGAGGCGGAGGCCGTTTATGAACAGGCGATCAAGGCCTTTCCGACCATGCCTGCGTTATACGATGGTCTCGCCGAGGTGCTGGTGACCCGCGGCGATGCCAAGCGTGCGCAAAGCGCCTTGGAGAACGCCGTGCGCCTGTCGCCGCTGGCGGTACGTCGCCAGAAGATGCTGGGCAAGCTGGCGATGGGCAACGAAGACTTTGAAAGCGCTTCCAAGGCCTTTCGTCAGGCCGTTTCTCAAGGTGCACATTCACGTTTCAAGGACCCGGAAACCAACCTGGGTCTGGCTCATGCCCTGATCAGCAAGGGCGGCGACCAGGGACTGGATGCGCGCACGCGTGTCGAGATCAACAACGCGCTGGGCGATGTGGCCAAGGAACACACCAACGACGAAGGTCTTCAAGTGCGCACGCGCCTGATGAAAGCCGCCAGTCTGCAGCACTCGGACCCGGAAACCGCCGCCAAGCTCACCGAGCAGGCGATGGCCAGGCTTGAAGGCATGGAGCAGTTCCTCAGTGCCGACGCAGCCCTGCTGGTGGCGTCACAGCTCAAGCAATTGGGTCAGGAAGAGGCGGGCGCGGGTGTGCTGAAAAACTGCGCGGAAGTCTATGGTGATGACCCGGCCGTGATGAAGAGCGTGGCCAGCATGACCGACGATCCAGCCATTCTGGGTGCGAACAAGGCCGCCATCGATTTCAACCTGCAGGGCGTGCGCAGCTACAAGGCGGGCAACCTGCCGGAGGCGCAGGAGCATTTCCGTCGTGCTCTGGCCTTGCAGCCGAAGAACATCAGTATCGCGCTGAACATGGCGCAGTCGCTGCTGCATCCGGGGCAGAACCTCGGGCAGGCGGGACTCGAGGAATGCCGCGCCAGCCTGAAAATGGTCGGCATGATCCCGGACAGCGATTCACGTTATGAGCGTTATCAGAAACTCAGGGAAAGGGCGTTTGGCGCATGAGCGAAGAGCAGCAACAGGGACTCGATTTTTCCATGGTGATTGCTTCCACCGTGCACGACATGAAGAACTCGCTGGCGACGCTCACCCAGGCGCACAGCGAGTGGCTGGCGAAGCTCTCCGTCCAGCAACGCGACACCCCGGAGCATGGGGTGATCGAGTACGAGTTTGCCAACCTCAACGGCATGCTGGTGCAATTGCTGGGCCTGTACAAACTCGGGGTCAACCAGCTGCCTTTGCGTCCCGATTATCACGAGCTGGACGATTTCATCGAAGCCCAGCTGGCGCATCATCAGGAGGTGCTGGCCAGTCGCGGTATCGCCGCTCATTTCGAGATCGACGTACAGAACCCGCTTGGCTTCTTTGATCGTGAACTGGTCGGATCGGTGCTTGGGAACATCCTGGTCAACGCGATTCGCTTCGCGCGTGAGCGAATCCTGATCAGCATCGGTGAAGAGGAGGGGCAACTGAAAATCACCATCAACGACGATGGTCCTGGCTATCCGGCGTATATGATCGAGCATCAGACCGAATATGTTCTGGGCATCAACCAGAGCAGCGGCAGCACCGGTCTTGGTCTTTACTTCGCCTCGCATATCGCCCGACTGCATATACGAAACGATGTACAGGGGCGGATAGAGATTACTAACGGTGGCCGGATGGGCGGAGGCAATTTCAGTATTTACATGCCTTAGGCCATCACGGGCGGGTAGACGACAACTCTGTCTGGAGATGCTCAACGCACTCCAGGCAGAGTCCTCGATCAGAACGTAGAGAAATTTTTCAGTGTATGCAAAGCGTCGTAAGTCTCTTTAGTACTTGCCCAGGCTTGCTTGGCGTAAATAAGCTCTCCGCCGGTGTACTCCGCGCCGGTATAATGTTTGGGGATGAAGAAATGGCTTGGAAATATTGATAAGTTAAAATACTGATATTTATTCACGCTTTCGGTCAAAAATCTCGGGCCCACAGTTTCCCAAGCTTTAGCATGAACAACTGAAGGGAGGTTTTTAAGGTCTTGAATCATCTGACCGTAGAACCAGTTTCCGGGGGTGGACGCCACGTAGCCTGCTGCAATCAGGTGAGGTCGGACAATTTCATTTTCCCAGCACGCGAAGGATTCACACTCCAGCATCCAGTCATCCAATGGACGCACGCAAATACTGTCAGCGTCCACAACGAACCCGCCTTCGTTATAAAGAATTTCCCAGCGCATCAAGTCAGCAACGCCGTTCAGTTCCTTGCCAAACATTTCGCTCATGTGTGGATAATTAATCCACTCGCGGTTGGCTAATTCATCGTTGCCCCAGACGCGAACCGTCCAGGTAGGATTCAAGTCTTTCCAAGTTTGTATGCAATTATCGGGGCGCTTGGATTCGTCTCCAACCCAAATGATGTGTAACGTTTTAGGTATGGTGCTCATAGGCTATTCTCGAGCTTCACTTGATGGAGGCGATCATAAGGAGAGAGATATTGTTGTAAAACCACATGCCTTTGATATCCCAGTCCGTGTATTTTTTTATAGTGTTTTGAAAGGTGTAGGGTGTGTACCAGCAGTTATGATCAGGGTGAACGACTTCGACAAATGTTTCCGACCCAGTGTTGTAGTCGAAATGTCTGCTGAAACACTGGTAAGCATCCGGAACTGTAATAATAAAACTGGTCGCTTTTAGGTTGGAGAGTTTAGATAAAAAATCAGCGACGTTGTCGACGTGCTCAAGAACTTCAGGGACCAGAACAATATCGTAACTCTGGTCGATGTCCTCCCATTTGTCATACAGCTCTCCTTTCAGGTACGGTTTCATCTGCTCAAACGCGCCTGAATTGATGTCGAATCCATCGAGTCTGGCGCAGTGCGCGTCCAGTTGGATGTGAAGGTTTTCCTTCAGGTCCGTTATCGGGAAATCGACACAGCCTACATGCAGCACTCGTTTGCCTGCGCAGAGCTGGGTCATCACGTCCGTACGCGATATGCCTTTAATTTCAGAACCAACGCCAACTTTTTGTACAAAAAATGGCTGATGTCGTTGTTCAAGCAGTGAGTCCATGATCAATCACCTTGTGAAAATTTTTGTTTTGGCTCTTCAGAAACGTATGCCGTGTGCGTCTCTGATCCGTTGTAGAGAGGCCATAAGCGTTTCTGCCGATGCCACAGGGTATTCAAGTGGAGCGTAGCCATGCTTCTGTTGAAAATAGAGTATTGCGTCACGTATGTTTTTTTTATGTTCTGGTTTGGATGAGATGGTGGACTGTTCAAGCGTCCACGGCTTGTCTCCCAAGAAAAGATGCGAGTCCTCAATGTCAGCAAAAAACCAGAAGTCGGGATGCATGTTGCTCTTTATTATCGAAAGGGTGTGGTCTACGTGTTCAAATGCATTGTGAAAATTCTCATCCATGAAATGAACGGTTTCAATGGAAAGGCGTGAATAGTAGGAGAACGCGCCCACACAGTGTCGGTAGAGGGGGAGGGTGATGGAATTGCCATACTCTATCTTGCAGACGGGCTTGGGCTGCGATGGCAGATCCTTGTTGAGATTGCCATGCTGGCTGAAGTTGAAATGCTGAATACCGGTCAGTTGTGACATCAGGATATAGCGTTCAAAGACAGATTCGTCTTTTATGAAGATGTCATCTTCGATCAGAAATAGGTGGTCGCATGCGGAATCCATTAAATAAGCCAGTGCTTTGTTTTTTGATTTTCCGACGCCCAGATTGGATTCATTATGAATTAACGAACACTGATCATATTCGGAAGAGTCGTCATACCAGTGTCCGTCGTTAACGATAACAATGCAGTCGATAAGGTGTGCGGGAAGCGAGTCAACGAGCTTCCTCAGAAGGTCTGGTCTATTGTAAGTGACGATCCCGCAACCGATTTTTTGACCGTTAATCATGCCGTGTCTCACTGCAGGGGCTTCGAAAAGCGAATAGGCTTACGATGCCGGATGGCGATCTATCGTGTCGGTGTCATTTTTCTATCGTTCACGACACTGTCTTGAGCAAAAGCAAAAACGATGCCAGTGCGCAGAGCAATGATTTATGTATCGCGCAATCCCCACCAACCGGCGTTGGTCACTCGGGCGAGATTGCCTGTCGACGTGAAGCTGGGTGACTATGGCCTCTTTCTTGCTTGGCAGAGACAGAGACAAAATTCAGGCACTGAGGGGCAGAACAATGTTGTTGGCACAAAAATACTGTCAAGGTCACGGTATAGAGCTGGGCGCCGCAGCTCACAATTCGTTTGGATTGACTAATTGTTTAAATGTCGCGCCATGCGACGGTGTCTCGTTTTTGCACCCGCAAGACATGGATGATTATCAGCAGTATGTGACTGAGCAGGTTCGGGTGTCCGGAAAGGTTGCGAAGGTTGATGTAATAGGTGATTTTCAAAGTATTCGTATGGACGATGCTTCCGTTGATTATCTGATCAGCTCGCACGTCATCGAACATGTTCCCAATCTTTTTTCTGCTTATATAGAGGCGTCCAGAGTTATTAAAGATGGCGGTGTGTGTTTTTTGATCTTTCCAAAAAGGATCGCAGCAGCGACCGATCGGGTACGCTGTCTGACCACGCTGGATAAGATGATCGATGACCATGAACGAAATGTGGATATGACAACGGTCGAATCAGGTGCTTGGAGGGGGCACTATCAGGTTTTTTCATTGCAGAGCATGATTCGTGCAATCAATTATATGAACTCCAATGGATTGGGCTGCTGGTACATTGAGTGCGTGGAGGAAACGGATACGAAGGTGGGTAACGGACACACACTGGTGCTGAGGAAGTTTGAGCGTTTGGGGGATGGGCTGTGGTCGGATTTGACTGTGTTCAACGATAATTTCAATCGTTTTTTAATGCAGGGTCAGCTTGATAATGCATTGAGTTTAATTAAGGTTCAATTGTCGTTCGATTTTTTTGATGCAAACAAGTTGTATTTGGCCAGCGTTCTTTGTCGTGAGCTGGGTTCAGAGTCAGAAGGGATTGAGTTTCTCCGCCAGTCCCTGGTTGTTGATCCTGAAAATGAGAAGTTCCGATCAGAGTTTCTTGCTCTGACCGGCGTCCATTACGCCAATCCGGTACTTTGAAGCTTAAATTTCCCTTGAAAGCCATAAAGCCCGATGCGTATTTTGTGCGCGTTACCGCGCTGCGGTTCGAGCGAAGACTAAGGAATCAAAGATGATCAGCAATGAATCCCGTCAATTCCAGCAGCAACTGACGGGCATTGATGAAGTGGAATGCGTGACGCCGGACCTCAATGGCGTACCGCGTGGCAAGGTCATGACCGCCGAAGGGTTTCAGGAAGGGCGACGGCTGCAGATGGCGCGTGGTGTGCTGTTGCAATGCATCATGGGCGGTTATCCACCGGCGCGTTTCTACGGCAGTGATGACGGTGACGTGGCGCTGGTCCCCGACCCTGCGCAGCTGCATCGTCTGCCATGGAGCGATCAGCCACGTGCAATTGCCATTTGCGAAGCCGATGAATTGACCGGTACGAGCTGCGCGCTTTCAACGCGTGGTCAGCTCAAGTCGGTACTCGCCCGCTATGCCGAATACGGCCTGACTCCGGTAGTGGCCACTGAGCTTGAGTTCTTTGTGTTTGCTCCCAATCCGGATCCGCTTCAGTCGTTCGTGCCGCCTGTAGGGCTGGACGGTCGACGCGAGCTGGGGCACTCGGCCTTCAGCATCAGTTCCAACAACGGGCTGCGGCCGTTCTTCACAGAGGTGTACGCCTGCATGGCGGCGCTGGGCCTGCCACGTGATACGTTCATGCACGAGATGGGCGTCAGTCAGTTCGAGATCAACCTGTTGCACGGTGATCCATTGCTGCTGGCTGACCAGACCTTTCTGTTCAAACACCTGCTCAAGGAAGTGGCGCTCAAACATGGCGTGATTGCGGTCTGCATGGCCAAACCGTTGGCAAATACGCCCGGCAGTTCGATGCACCTGCACCAGAGCGTGGTGGATGCGGTGTCCGGTCGCAATGTATTCAGCGCCGAGGGCGGCCAGTCTACGCCGACGTTCCGACACTTCATCGGTGGGCTGCAGACCTGTATGGCAGACTTCACGGCGTTGTTCGCGCCGAACGTGAACTCTTACCAGCGTCTATTCCATCCGTTCGCTTCACCCAACAACGCCTGCTGGTCCTATGACAACCGCGCCGCCGGTCTGCGAATTCCCGCCAGTGCACCGTCGGCCAGGCGCGTCGAAAATCGTCTGCCGGGCGCCGATGCCAATCCTTATCTGGTCATCGCTGCCAGCCTCGCGGCGGGTCTGTACGGGATCGAGCGGGGCATCGAGCCGACACCTGCCGTGCAGGGCGAGATCCAGGTGCCGGAAGAATTGACGTTGCCGTGTACCTTGCAGGCCGCTCTTGAGCGTCTGAAATGCAGTCATCCTGCCAAGGAACTGTTTGGTCATGAATTCATCGAAGGCTACATTGCGTCGAAGACCCTGGAACTGACCAGCTTTCTCGATGAAATTACCCCCTGGGAACGGCGCGTACTGGCTGCCCAGATTTAAAGAACGTTGTTTCGGGCTCGCCTGTTCAGGCGACTCCGTATTTTGGAATGTCGATGCGCCAAATCTGGAAGTCCTTTCGAGCGCTGTATTTTGCCTCGTTGATGATGTTGATCGGCTCGGGTCTGCTGAGCACCTATCTGGCCCTGCGCCTGGCTGCCGATCAGGTGGACAGTCTGTGGGTCGGCGCCTTGATGGCGGCCAATTATTTTGGCTTGGTGCTGGGCGGCAAGATCGGTCACCGGCTCATTGGCCGGGTCGGCCATATTCGGGCTTATGCAACCTGTGCAGGGATCGTCGGTGCGGCAGTGCTGGGGCATGGACTGATCACCTGGCTGCCTGCCTGGCTGATTCTGCGGGTGATCGTTGGCCTTGGGATGATGTGTCAATACATGGTCATCGAAAGCTGGCTGAATGAGCAGGCCGCTGCCAAACAGCGGGGTATGGTGTTCAGCGGTTACATGATCGCGTCCTACCTGGGGCTGGTGCTGGGGCAACTGGTGCTGGTGGTCCATCCGCAGTTGGGGCCTGAATTGCTGATGCTGGTGGCCCTGTGCTTTGCGCTGTGTCTGGTGCCGGTCGCGATGACCCGCGCCATCCACCCGGCGCCGCTGCATCCCGCGCCGCTCGAACCGCTGTTTTTCATGAAGCGGGTGCCGCAGTCGCTGACAGCGGTGCTGGGCGCAGGCCTGATCATAGGCTCCTTCTACGGTCTGGCGCCGGTCTACGCGGCGGAGCAGGGGCTGACGACCGAGCAGGTGGGTCTGTTCATGGGCTGCTGCATTCTGGCGGGGTTTCTGGTGCAGTGGCCGCTGGGCCTGCTGTCCGACCGTTATGATCGTTCGGTACTGATGCGGGTGTTCGCCGCAGCGCTGTTCGTGGCGTCGCTGCCCCTTGCCGTTTTCCCCAGCGTGCCCGTGGAAGTGCTGTTCGGTGTGGGCTTTCTGGCCTCGCTGATGCAGTTCTGTCTGTACCCACTGGCCGTGGCGTTCGCCAACGACCATGTGGAGGCCGAGCGGCGCGTATCGCTGACTGCCATGCTGCTGATGACCTACGGGATCGGCGCAAGCATCGGCCCGCTGGCGGCGGGTGTGATCATGAAAATGTTCGGCGGGCACATGCTGTATGTGTTCGTCTGCGGCGCTGGCGCCATACTGATGCTGCTGATTCGTCCCAAGGCCGTTACGCACCTGCACCAGGTCGAGAATGCGCCGCTGCACCACGTGGCCATGCCGGACAGCATGTCCAGTTCGCCTCTTGTCGTGGCACTTGACCCGCGTGTGGACGAACAGGTGGTGCAGGAACAGATGCAAACCACTGTCGAGCCTGAGCCTGAGTCGGAACCGGTGGCCGAGCACGTTTCAGCGCCAGAAGGGCAGGTTGCCGAGACCGGGCAGGCAGTAGATGGCGAGCGGGAACGCGAAGAGGAAACCTGGAAGGCCTGATCGGTTTTTGAGACTGGGAAGGTTTGCAGGGGATCAGGAGGGTGTTGCGTGATTGCGGTAGAGGTTACCGCAATCACTTCAGACGCACGTTCTGTCAGAAGTCGTCGTCTTTGTCGAAGCGCCGGGCTTCACGTTGCAGCTGGTATACGAAGCGTTCAACCTGACGTTGCACCAGCCCGCTCATGTTGTGGAAGCGCACGCCGGCAAAGGTGGTGTGAACCCTTTCCTCGAAATGCAGGTAGCGCAGCTCCACCGGGGCAGTCATTGCGCCGAAAGGCAGTCTGGCGATGAAACGCTCGTATACCTGACCCAGTTGCATGCGCTCGGAAAGGTCGCCTTCGAAACGCAGCTTGCAGCCGGTTGCCGAAATGTCCAGCAGCTTGCCCTTGAGGGGAGACTTGAGTTTATCGCCGCCGATTTCGATATCGACCAGTTGCGCAAGCTTGAGCGCGGCCCGGAAGGCGTTGCGACGCTGGTGATAGATGACTTCCTCTGGCAGCGGCCCGCGATACAATCGCTGGCCGTCATTGTCCACGATGTCCATCTGTTCCGAGCTTTCCCAGGCGATACGCACGCCGTCGTGAAAGCCTTCTACCCGGAAGGACTCGCCATTGGTGAGGAATCGTTCGCCATCGCGAGGGATCATTTCGTCGAGCGCCAGGACGTTGGTCTCTCGGTCGACTTCGATAACGTAGCTCTGAAAGCGCTGGGCGCGCTCGTGGAAAGTAATGATCAGCGGATCATGACTTTCGAGGAGTAACCGCAGGTTAGCGGCGATTTCCAAAGGTGTATTCAAAACCTTCGGGGGCTGCGGAGCATCATCCGCGCTTGAGCCATTCACGTTCTTACATCTCCAGGCAAAATACTACGGCAACGCAACAGCGGGCATTCTGCCACTACGCACGAAACCTTTATACAGGAAGTTACGCCTGACTGAGGGGGCGTGGTCTTGCTCTTCCGGCAGTCGAACCGCGACTGTCATACAGGGTCGGCGTATCCCCTCCATTCAAAATGCGAAGCTGGTGGGCAGTGCTCACCTGTTGCATTTGAATAAGGCTGCCATTTCGCTCGTTGAGCGTCTGGCATTCAGCGATCAGCGCGTTCAGCTCGTCGGCGGCTGCAAGCAATTGCTCGCCGATGTCCGAATGGCTGGCCAGTTGCTCAAGCCCCTGCCTGTTAGAGGGTAACCCGAGTCCTGTCAGCACTTGACTGCGACGGCGACCATGTTGCTCGAGCAGAATAACCAGCGCCTGTTTCTGCGCCAGTACATGTTCCATCTCGCCCATGTCGCGACCCTGAAGGATCAGTGACTCCGCCTGCAGCAGCTCATGCAGCTGTCTGGTCGGAACCATGTCGTCGGTGATCATCTGAAGCAAAGTAGTGTCTTGCATCGCATGCTCTGGTTTTTAAGCGTCCAGAATATCCAGCGCGAGCCTTGGGCTTAGCGTTGGGTTTCGAAATTGAGCAGCTTGCTGGCAACGCGGTTGCTGTCCACTGTGTAAGTACCGTCAGCGATGGCCTGCTTGAGTTCAGCAACGCGTGCGCTGTTGACGGTCGGCAGATCGGCGAGCTTGTCAGTGATTTTCTGCAACTGTTGAGCCTCGTTGCTCAGTGAAACGGTTTCCCCTGTACTTTTTACGCCTGCAGTGCTGCTGGCAGGTGTGGCTGCTTCGGTCTTGCCTGCTTCTTTTACTGCGTTGGCGCGGGGTGTGGACTGCGCACCGTTGATACGGTTATTAAAGTCTATGACCATGATAAAAAACCTCTGGGTGTTTGGACGCTTGCCCTGTTTTCGGCCATCCCCGATAAAACTTTAGGCTCGTCGTGATAAAGCTTCTCAAATAGAGGCTTTCACCGTCGGAAAGTTACCGCAGTCTAGAAAAAACGCGTCTCCTATACCAGCGTCAATGTGTTCACATGGCCACTTCCACCTGTCCGGGACCGGTCACATTCGCCTTGATGACCCGGCTTGAGTTGAGGTTTTTCACCCGTATCTGTTCGTTGAAACTGCCGTCGGACATGGCCTCGCCCGGCATGCGGACCGCCAGCGAGCCGCTGCGGGCGATGATCACCACCTGATCACCCTTGTGAATCATGCGCGGTTGCTCCAGCGCCACGGGCGTCACCACCTGATCGATGACCATTGGTCGGACAACCTTCTGCCCGACCGCCTGATCCAGCGAAGACAGAAAACCCAGGCCCACGCTGCTGACGTCGCGCTCGCGCATTGCCACATCATCTTCGGTGACGATGGCGTCACGTTTGAGAGGGCGCATCACGGTCACGACGTTACGAAACAGCTGCACCTGGGCGGGTACGAACACCGTCCAGGGCGATGAGCCTTCGCAGCGAACCCGCACGGTGACCCGGCCGACAGGGCGAGGGCTTTCCAATGTGGCTGTCAAATCCTTGTCACAGGCATTCATGCGCATACGCGGGTCGAGCTGCTTGACCTGGATGTCATGACGACCCTCAATCTGGTTGGTTGCCAAATAGTCTTCTACTGTGAACTCAAGAAACCCTTGGGTAACGCCGATAAGCTGTTCAGGCAGTGTGAAATTCTCCGCGCGACACAGGTTTGTCACGCTGAAAAGGCACAGCATGCCGATTGCGCACAGAAGCCTGCGGGTTTCTAATGCCAGGTGTCGAGAAATTGTCGTCTTTGGGTTCATGACGTATAAAAAGCAAAGCCCGTGCCGCTTATCAGTCTGGTGTGTGGATAACGGTTGCTTTGGTAAGAGGGGGTCGGCATGGCAGGTGTAATGGATTCGGTAAACCAGCGTACGCAGCTGGTGGGTCAGAATCGCCTGGAGTTGCTCTTGTTCCGTCTCGACGGCAAGCAGCTCTATGGCATCAACGTGTTCAAGGTTAAAGAAGTACTGCAATGCCCGAAACTTACCATCATGCCCAAATCGAGTCCGATCGTGCGGGGCGTGGCGAGCATTCGCGGCGGCACTATTCCGATCATGGACCTGGCGATGGCAACCGGTTCGACAGGCATGATCTCGCTGGTCAACTCCTTCGTGATCATTACGGAATACAACACCAAGGTTCAGGGTTTTCTGGTGCACTCGGTCGAGCGCATCGTCAACATGAACTGGGAAGAGATTCATCCACCACCCAAGGGCACCGGCCGCGACCATTACCTGACCGCCGTCACACGGGTCGATAATCAGCTGGTCGAGATTATCGACGTCGAGAAAATTCTCGCCGAGGTAGCGCCGATCTCTGAAGAGGTGTCGGTGGGCGTCATCAATGAAGAGGTTCACCACAAAGCCATCTCGTTGCGGGTGCTGACCGTCGATGACTCCTCGGTGGCGCGCAAGCAGGTCAGTCGTTGTCTGGAAACGGTCGGCGTGGAGGTGGTTGCGCTGAACGACGGTCGTCAGGCGCTGGATTACCTGCGCAAGATGGTCGAAGAGGGCAAGAAACCTCACGAAGAGTTTCTGATGATGATCTCCGACATTGAAATGCCGGAGATGGACGGCTATACCCTAACCGCGGCGATCCGCAACGATCCACGCATGCAGAAAATGCACATCACCCTGCATACCTCGCTTTCCGGGGTGTTCAACCAGGCGATGGTCAAGAAAGTCGGTGCCGACGATTTCCTCGCGAAATTCCGGCCGGACGATCTGGCAGCCAGGGTCGTGGCGCGCATCAACGCGGCAGAATAAATAACGGAATAAACAGTCGGGGGCGTCGTCCTCGGTGATTCACCTGATTTGAGAGGCTGCACCTTGTCTACGGGTAATTTGGATTTTGATCAGTTCCGGGTATTTCTGGAAAAAGCCTGTGGCATCCTGCTTGGGGAAAACAAGCAGTACTTGGTGTCCAGCCGTCTCAACAAACTGATGGAGCAGCAAAGCATCAAATCGCTTGGCGAATTGGTCCAGCGCATTCAGACCCAGCCGCGCAGTGGCTTGCGCGAGCAGGTGGTCGACGCGATGACGACCAATGAAACCTTGTGGTTTCGCGATACCTACCCCTTCGAAGTCTTGAAGAACAAGGTGCTTCCCGAGCAGATCAAGGCCAGTCCCGGCCAGCGACTGCGCATCTGGTCGGCGGCCTGTTCGTCGGGGCAGGAACCGTATTCACTGTCGATGTCCATCGATGAATTCGAGCGCGCCAACCCTGGCCAGCTCAAGTCTGGCGCTCAAATCGTTGCCACCGACCTGTCGGGTGCGATGCTCAACAACTGCAAGACCGGCGAGTACGACAGCCTGGCCATCGGCCGCGGCTTGTCGCCGGATCGCCTGCAGCGCTTTTTCGACGTCAAGAGCCCGGGTCGCTGGGTCGTCAAGACGCCGATCAAGAGTCGCGTGGAGTTCCGCTCCTTCAACCTGCTCGACAGCTACGCCGCGCTGGGCAAGTTCGACATCGTGTTCTGCCGCAACGTGCTGATCTACTTCTCCGCCGAAGTGAAGAAAGACATCCTGCTGCGCATCCACGGCACGCTCAAGCCGGGTGGCTACCTGTTTCTGGGTGCTTCCGAAGCGCTCAACGGTCTGCCTGATCATTACCAGATGGTTCAGTGCAGCCCCGGGATCATCTACAAAGCCAAGTGATTGGCAGTATCTGTAGCCAATAAAAAAGAGACCTTCGGGTCTCTTTTTTTTGCGCTTGAGGTGAGTACCGGCTGACGCTGATCAGCATCAGGGAGCGACGACGTCGTGAACGGATATCGAGTCGTCACGAATCAGAAGTCTATCCATAAGACTTGACCGCTGCCGTTCATGCCGAATGAGCTGACCAAGACAATTGCTCCTTTTTATTGAATCAATCCTGCGCTCGCCCGAGGCTATGACCGTGCGAAGAGTGTTTCCAGTCTCCAGAGCCCCGACTTCGATCCGGCACCTGCTGCGCAAGGTCGTGGCGAAATACTGGCAAAAAAACGGCACCCACCTTGCCGCTTTACCTCTTTACAGCGGAAATGCCTTGCCGCTTTTCTGGCATTGCCGCTTTGCCACGGCCTGCAGGCCCCGTAATCATTGCGTTTTGAGAAGTGGCACGCCGATTGCTTTGTCACTGACAACAGAATCAGGTCAACCGGCAAAGGTTTCCCGACATGAGCATCAGTTTCGATAAAGCGCTAGGCATTCACGAAAAGGCCCTCAACTTCCGGGCTCAGCGTGCAGAGGTGTTGGCCAACAACATTTCCAACGCTGACACCCCGAACTTCAAGGCGCGCGATCTCGACTTTTCGTCGGTGCTGGCTGCCGAGAACGACAAGGTCCAGAACGGCCATTTCGTGCTGAACAAGACCAACAGTCGCCACATCGAAGCCGAGGGTATGGGCAATCAGGACGGCACGCTGATGTATCGCACGCCGTCGCAGCCATCGCTTGACCAGAACACCGTCGATTCCCAGGTCGAGCAGGCCAGCTACACCGAGAACGCCATGGGCTTTCAGGCCAGCTTCACCTTGCTCAACAGCAAATTCAAGGGGCTGGTTGCAGCCCTTCGCGGAGAGTAATTCATGTCACTAGCCAATGTGTTCAACATTGCCGGTAGCGCCATGAGTGCCCAGACCACGCGTCTGAACACCACGGCCAGTAACATCGCCAACGCCGAGACCGTTTCCTCGAGCGCTGACGCCACCTACCGCGCCCGTCATCCGGTGTTCGCCACCGTGATGCAGGGTCAGCAGTCCACGGGTGGCTCGCTGTTCCAGGACCAGGGCGAAGCCGGGCAGGGCGTGCAGGTCAACGGCATCATCGAAGACAGCTCCAACCTCGAAGCGCGCTACGAGCCCAATCATCCTTCGGCTGACAAGAACGGGTATGTCTACTATCCCAACGTCAATGTCGTGGAAGAAATGGCCGACATGATTTCCGCCAGTCGTTCGTTCCAGACCAACGCAGAAATCATGAACACCGCAAAATCCATGATGCAGAAGGTTCTGACCCTCGGTCAGTGATAGAAGGCGAAAGATATGGCCGTTGAAAATAATGTATCGACGAGTTTTGTAAACTCGCTTCAGAACCCGACGCCGACGAAGACTGATTCGACGGGCACGCTGGGCAAGGATTCCTTCCTGCAGTTGCTGGTCACGCAGATGAAGAACCAGAACCCTCTGGATCCTCAGGACAACACAGAATTCGTGGCTCAGCTGGCTCAGTTCAGCAGCGTGGAAAGCCTGCAGAACCTGACCTCTACCGTCGACTCGATTGCCGGCAGCTACCAGTCGTCCCAGGCGCTCCAGGCGTCGTCGCTGGTAGGCCGCTCGGTAATCATCAATGCCGGTTCCACCGCGGTTGACACCACCAAGGGCATGGTCGGCTCCATCGCAGTGCCAGCTACCAGCTCTGTGACGAGCGTCAAGATTTACGACGCCCAGTCGAACCTGGTCAATACCGTGGACCTCGGCACGCTGCCAGCCGGTTCGACCAGCTTTGCCTGGGATGGCAAGGCCAGCGACGGCACCGTGGCACCTGCCGGTACTTACAGCTTCACGGCTGCAGGTTCGGTTGACGGCAAGAACACCCAGTTCACGACTTACCTGCCTGCGATCGTCAACAGCGTCACGCTGGGCGTCAATGGTGCGGAAACAAAGCTCAACCTGGCCAGCGGCAGTGTTGCCTTGTCCAAAGTTCAAACGATCGGAATATAGAGCCGACTAGACGGCGCAGGAGTGGAATATGTCTTTCAATATCGGTCTTAGTGGGCTCTATGCTGCAAACAAGAGTCTCGACGTTACCGGCAACAACATTGCCAACGTAGCGACCACCGGCTTCAAATCGTCCCGTGCGGAATTCGCCGACCAGTATGCGCAATCGATTCGCGGTACGTCCGGCCAGACCAACGTGGGCAGCGGTGTTTCCACTGCAGCGGTTTCCCAGCAGTTCTCGCAGGGCAACCTGACCACGGGCACCGCCAACAGCCTTGACCTTGCCATCAACGGCAACGGTTTCTTCCAGCTCAGCAACAATGGCGAGAAGCTGTACACCCGTGCCGGTGCGTTCCACACCGACAAGGAAGGTTTTGTCGTCAACAGCGGCGGCATGAAACTGCAGGGTTACAACGTCGATGCCAATGGCAGCGTCGTCACCGGTGCATTGAGCGATCTGCGCGTTGATTCGTCGAACCTGGAGCCCAAGCCTACCAGTTCGATCACGAACGTCGCCAACCTGAACTCGGTGACACCATTGCCGAGTCTGTCGACCTTCGATGCCACAGATACTAAAAGCTACAACATGAAGTACAGCACGCCGACTTACGACTCTCAAGGTAATGCACACACCCTGGACCAGTACTTCGTCAAGACCGGCACCAACACGTGGTCCATGTACTCGCTGATGGATGGCCGCAGCATCGCCAACCCGGCCACCACCACTGCCGACAAGAACGACCTGACTTTCAACTCGGCGGGTAATCTGGTTGTGACGGCGCCTGGCGCTGTACCTACCGACAGCCCGAACATCACGTTCAACACTGACGGCACCTTCAACGTCAACAACTGGGTGCCAGGCGTGCAGACCGGTTCCGGTACCACGACGACCTGGGCTGCCAACGGTGCTGCGGGTGCGGCCACGATCAAACTGAACATGTCCGGCATCACCCAGACTGCTTCGGTGTCGGGTCTGCTCACTCAGGATCAGGATGGTTACGCGACTGGCCAGTTGAGCGCGATGAGCGTGGATGCAACCGGCAACCTGTTCGCTACCTACACCAACGGCAAGTCGCAAGTGATCGGTCAGACCTCGCTGACCAACTTCGCCAACGTGCAGGGTCTGGCGCAGGCGGGCGGCACCAACTGGCGTGAAACCTTCGCGTCGGGCGTTCCCGTCAGCGGTACTCCGCAGTCGGGCACTCTGGGCTACATCACCGGCCAGGCGCTGGAAGAGTCCAACGTTGACCTGACCATGGAGTTGGTCAACCTGATCAAGGCGCAGAGCAACTATCAGGCGAACGCCAAGACCATCTCGACGCAAAGCACCATCATGCAGACCACCATTCAGATGACTTGATGAAGTCGGTTTTGCGATAAACAAAAAGCCCCTTCAAGGGGCTTTTTGTTTTCTCGACGATCAATCCGAAAACGACCTGTCGGGAGGCTGCTCAGATCGAGCAGTCGGATTTGACGAAGTGACCTTTCAATCGCGTCCAGCCCGGCCCCGGGCTGGTCTGTGCACAGACTATACGGCTGTCGCCCTGCCACTTGTAATAGTGGGCAGGCGCTGCGTGGGCGAGCAGGGCGAAGGTCGTCAGGCTGGCGGTGACGATGCCGATAATCCAGGTGCGAGCAGGCATGTCGATTCCCGTTGTGCAGGGTGGTGAGCGCAAGATTATCACTGCCTGTCTACTGTGACGCGGGGGCAGTGAAGTTTTTTTGGCGGTGTGTCCTCCGTGTTGGCAGGCAGGCGGCAGTCTGCCGCCGCTATCGGATAGCCGTTTGCCACAGGTCATCTGTAGTGCGCCCGTTTTTGCTGGTAAATCAAGCGTTTGTATCGTGCGCAAAGAGTTGGTTCGAAAATTGCTTTCTCCCTGTCAGAAGAGCTACAGGCGGCAAGCGTCTGTCGGAGGAGGAAGACTGTGGACAAGTTGCTTTACGTCGCAATGAGCGGTGCATCTGAAAACGCGATCGCGCAGAAGGCCCATGCCAACAACCTGGCAAACGTGTCGACCAACGGCTTCATGCGCGACCTGGAACAGGCCCGCTCAATGCCCGTGTATGGCGAGGTCATGCCTTCGCGCGCCTACGCCATGAGCGAGCGTCCAGGCACCGATTTTTCCGGCGGCGCCATGGTCGAGACCGGTCGTGAGCTGGACATCGCCATCAAGGGCAACGGCTGGATTGCGGTCCAGACACCCGATGGCGGCGAAGCCTATACCCGCAGTTCCGGCATGAATATCGATGCTCTGGGCGTGTTGCGCGACGGCAGCGGTTTGCCGGTAATGGGCAACGGCGGTCCGATTGCCGTGCCGCCTCAGCAGCAGATCGAAATCGGCGCCGATGGCACCATCAGCATTCGTTCGCTTGGCGAAAGCCCTCAGGTGATGGCGCAGGTCGACCGGATCAAGCTGGTCAACCCTGATCTGAAGACGATGGAGAAAGGCCCCGATGGCCTGATCCACACCAAGAGCGGCCGGCCTGCCGACGTGGATGCCAACGTTCAGGTCGAGTCCGGTTTCCTGCAGGCGAGCAACGTGAATGCCGTCGAGGAGATGACCTCGGTGCTGGCCCTGGCTCGTCAGTTCGAGCTGCACGTCAAGATGATGAAGACCGCCGAAGAAGACGACCAGTCGATGGCTCGCGTCTTGCAACTTGGCTAACTATTGACAGCTTGCGCCGACAAACCGGCGCTCGAGGAGAATCCACATGCTACCTGCACTATACGTCGCCAAAACCGGCCTTGCCGCTCAGGACACCAACCTGACCACGATCTCCAACAACCTGGCGAACGTGTCGACCACAGGTTTCAAGAGTGATCGTGCCGAGTTTCAGGACCTGCTCTACCAGATCAAGCGTCAGCCAGGCGCCCAGTCCACTCAGGACAGCGAACTGCCTTCCGGCTTGCAACTGGGTACCGGTGTGCGCATCGTCGGCACACAGAAGAACTTCACCGCCGGCAGCCTGCAGACCACCAACAACCCGCTTGACCTGGCCGTCAACGGTCGTGGTTTCTTTCAGGTGACTCAGCCGGACGGCACCGTGGCGTACAGCCGTGACGGTACCTTCCACCTGGACGCCAACGGCCAGATCGTGACCGCCAACGGTTATGCCCTCGAGCCTGCAATCGTGGTTCCGCAGAATGCCCAGACCTTCACGGTCGGTCAGGACGGTACGGTTTCGGTGACCCTGGCGGGCGCCACCGCGACGCCGCAGATCATCGGCAACATCCAGACTGCCGACTTCATCAACCCGGCCGGCCTGCAGGCCATCGGCGGCAACCTGTACCTGGAAACCGGTTCCAGCGGCGCGCCGCAGATCGGCACGCCAGGTTTGAACGGCCTCGGTCCTACCCTGCAGAACACCCTGGAAAACTCCAACGTGAGCACGGTTGAGGAACTGGTCAACATGATCACCACCCAACGCGCCTACGAGATGAACTCCAAAGTGATCTCGACCGCCGACCAGATGCTGCAGAACCTGACTCAGAACCTGTAACACCCTGATGTATCTGTTGCTCAAGCTCAATCCGATGCGGCGCCTGATAAGCGTCTGTTACACCGCGAGGTTTCAAGTGTCATGAAGCACCTAAGTGTTGTTCCGCGTTTTTCAGTGTTGATCGCTTCATTGTGCGGGATCGCTTTGCTGTCGGGCTGCGTGGCGCCGTCCGCCAAGCCCAATGACCCTTATTACGCGCCGGTGTTGCCGCGCACACCGATGTCGGCTGCGGCCAACAACGGTGCGATCTATCAGGCAGGCTTCGAGCAGAACCTTTACGGCGACCGCAAGGCATTCCGGGTGGGCGACATCATCACCATCACGCTCTCTGAGCGTATGGCAGCAAGCAAGGCGGCCAGTTCGGCGCTGAAAAAAGACAGCACCAACAGCATTGGGCTGACCTCGTTGTTCGGCTCGGGCCTGACCACCAACAACCCGATTGGTGGCAACGACCTTAGCCTGAGCGCCGGTTACAACGGATCGCGTGCCACTGACGGCAGCGGTCAGGCTGCCCAGAGCAACAGCCTCACCGGTTCCGTGACCGTGACCGTGGCCGACGTGCTGCCCAACGGCATTCTGGCGGTACGTGGCGAGAAGTGGATGACTCTCAATACTGGTGACGAGCTGGTGCGCATTGCCGGTCTGGTTCGCGCCGACGATATCGCGACCGATAACACCGTTTCGTCCACACGCATTGCAGATGCACGCATCACCTATTCGGGGACAGGCGCCTTCGCCGATTCCAGCCAGCCAGGCTGGTTCGACCGGTTCTTCCTCAGCCCGTTGTTCCCTTTCTGATAGCGGGATAGACATGATCAAGCTCAAGCAACTGATAGCCGCGACCTTGTTGTTGACCACAGCGTTCGGCGCACATGCCGAACGTCTGAAGGACATCGCGAGCATCTCCGGCGTGCGTGCCAACCAATTGATCGGTTACGGTCTGGTGGTAGGGCTCAACGGTACGGGCGACCAGACAACCCAGACGCCGTTCACGCTGCAGACCTTCAACAACATGCTGTCGCAGTTCGGTATCAAGGTGCCAGCCGGTTCCGGCACCGTGCAGCTGAAAAACGTCGCAGCAGTGGCGGTGTACGCCGACCTGCCAGCGTTCGCCAAGCCGGGCCAGACGGTCGACATCACCGTTTCTTCGATCGGTAACTCCAAGAGCCTGCGTGGCGGTGCCTTGTTGATGACGCCGATGAAAGGTGTCGACGGCAACGTCTACGCCATCGCTCAGGGCAACCTGGTGGTGGGTGGTTTTGACGCGGAAGGCCGTGACGGCTCCAAAATTACAGTCAACGTTCCGTCGTCGGGTCGTATCCCTGGCGGTGCATCGGTCGAGCGCTCGGTGCCGAGCGGCTTCAATCAGGGCAACACGCTGACGTTGAACCTCAACCGTTCCGACTTCACCACTGCCAAGCGCATCGTCGACAAGATCAATGACCTGCTCGGCCCAGGCGTGGCTCAGGCGCTGGACGGTGGATCGGTTCGCGTGACCGCACCTCTGGATCCGGGCCAGCGTGTCGATTACCTGTCGATTCTGGAAAACCTGGAAGTCGATCCGGGCCAGACGGCTGCCAAGGTCATCATCAATTCGCGGACCGGCACCATCGTGATCGGTCAGAACGTGAAAGTATCGCCAGCCGCCGTGACTCACGGCAGCCTGACCGTGACTATCACTGAAGACCCTATTGTCAGCCAGCCGGGCGCGTTGTCCGGTGGCCAGACGGCTGTAGTGCCTCGTTCGCGGGTCAATGCCCAGCAGGAACTGCACCCGATGTTCAAGTTCGGTCCGGGCACCACGCTTGACGAAATCGTCCGCGCGGTCAATCAGGTGGGCGCTGCGCCCGGTGACCTGATGGCCATCCTCGAAGCCTTGAAGCAGGCCGGCGCCTTGCAAGCCGACCTGATCGTGATCTGAGGACGCGTACATGGACATCAAGGGTGGAATTTCCACGCCGGTCGACTCGGGTGCCTATACCGACGTCAATCGTCTGGCAGCGCTGAAACATGGCGACAAGGACAGTGTGGCGAACCAGAAAAAGGTCGCCCAGGAGTTCGAGTCGCTGTTCGTCAGCCAGATGCTCAAGGCCATGCGCTCGGCCAACGAAGTGCTGGCCAAGGACAACCCGATGAACACCGCGGCGACGCGGCAGTATCAGGACATGTATGACCAGCAACTGGCCGTGACGTTGTCCACCCGTGGCAACGGCATTGGCCTGCAGGATGTGCTGATGCGTCAGCTGTCGAAAGACAAGGGTATCAAGCACGCAGCGCCAGCTGATCAGGCGGCAACAGCTGCCGATGCAGCGGCACCTGCCAAGACCGGTCTGGCGACCAGCGTCTATCAGCGTCCTCTGTGGGCCACGCGTTCGGTGGCTGCCGATCAGGCGGCTGCAGCTGCTTCGGCGTCCGGTGAAGGCCGCAATGACATGGCGCTGCTCAATGCGCGTCGTCTGTCGCTGCCGACCAAACTGACTGACAGGTTGCTGGCGGGCATCGTGCCGTCGGCTACCGCCGCTGCCAACGTAGCCAACGTAGCCAACAGCCCGATGCCTTCACGCGCTGTCGCTGTAGCCAGTGCCAGCGGCCAGAACGGCGACTGGACCATGGATCCGAATCTGGCGCCTGCGCCGGAGTATGTGCGCACCATGGCCCAGCCACCGCTGGCCCCGGCCAAGCGGGCGTTCAGCAATGCCGATCAGTTCGTCGAAACCATGTTGCCGCTCGCCAAGGAAGCCGCTGCGCGTATTGGCGTCGATCCGGTCATGTTGGTGGCACAGGCTGCACTGGAAACCGGCTGGGGCAAATCCATCATGCGTCAGCAGGATGGCAGCAGCAGTCACAACCTGTTCGGCATCAAGGCGGCTGGCAGCTGGAAAGGGCCGGAAGCACGTGCGATCACCAGCGAGTTCCGCGACGGCAAGATGGTCAAGGAGACGGCAGACTTCCGTTCCTATACCTCGTATGCCGACAGCTTCCACGACCTGGTCAGTCTGCTGCAGAACAACAATCGATATAAAGAAGTGGTCAATTCGGCCGATAAACCAGAACAGTTTGTAAAAGAATTGCAGAAGGCCGGTTACGCAACAGATCCGGACTATGCCAGCAAGATTTCGCAGATTGCGAAGCAGATGAAGAGTTACCAGACGTACGCCGCTGCAACGGGCTCTTCCACGACTTTATAAGGTTTTAATCATGTCGCTGATTTCAATTGGGCTCTCAGGTATCAATGCCAGCAGTGCCGCGATCAACACCATCGGTAACAACACGGCCAACGTGGATACCGCCGGTTACTCGCGTCAGCAGGTGATGACCACGGCGTCGGCACAGATCAATATCGGTCTGGGGGTCGGTTACATCGGCACCGGCACCACGCTGTCCGACGTGCGTCGCATTTACAACAGCTACCTCGACAGCCAATTGCAATCCAGTACAGCGCTCAAGGCCGATGCCACGGCTTACTCCGGGCAGGCGACCAAGACCGATCAGCTGTTGTCCGACAGCACGACCGGCGTTGCCGCGCAAATGACAGATTTCTTCACCAAGTTGCAGAGCGTTGCCAGCAGCGCCACACAGGCGTCCAGCCGCTCGGCGTTTTTGACTCAGGCAACCTCGGTCAGCGGGCGCTTCAACTCGGTGGCTGCACAGTTGACCTCGCAGAACGATAACGTCAACGCACAGCTCAATACCTTCACGCTTCAGGCCAACGAGCTGACCAAGCAGATCGCTGGTCTTAACAAGCAGATTACCCAGGCGTCGGCAGGCAATACCACGCCCAATTCACTGCTGGACTCGCGCAACGAAGCCGTTCGCAAGCTCAACGAGCTGGTCGGCGTCAAAGTGGTCGAAAACAACGGCAACTACGATGTCTACACCGGCACCGGACAATCGCTGGTCAGTGGTGCGAACGCCTACACCATGAGTGCGTCGCCGAGCGCGGCCGATCCGTTGCAGTACAACCTGCAGATCACTTACGGTCAGACCAAGACAGACGTTACCTCGGTCGTGAGTGGTGGTTCGATTGGCGGTCTTCTGCGTTATCGCGCCGACATACTGGTTCCGGCTGCCAATGAGCTGGGGCGTGTGGCCATGGTGCTGGCCGATCAGATGAACAGCCAGATGAGCCAGGGCATCGACAGCAAGGGCAACTTCGGCTCAGGTCTGTACACCAGCATCAACAGCGCTGATGCGATCCTTCAGCGCAGCACCGGCAACGTCAACAACAGCACCGGCTCCGGCAACCTGGGCGTCACCATCAAAGACACCAGCAAGCTGACCGCCGATGATTACGAAGTCACGTTCAGCGACACCAACAACTACACGATACGTCGCCTGCCCAACGGCGAAAGCGTGGGTACAGGTGCGTTGAGCGACAACCCGCCCAAGCAGTTCGATGGCTTCAGCATGAGCCTGAGTGGCAATGCGGTGGCTGCTGGCGACATCTTCAAAGTGACGCCGACCCGCAACGGTGCCTCGGGTATCGCCGTGGCGTTGACCGATCCCAAGGACATTGCGGCAGCGGCACCCCTGACCGCAACGGCGGGTACCAGCAACTCCGGTACCGGCGGCTTTACCCAGCCGGTGGTTGCCACCAAGTCCGACATCTACAACTCCGCGCAAACCGCCGATCTGCGCAATGCGCTTAAAACCACCACGCCCATGAAGCTGGTGATGGGTGCTGCCAGTGCCACAGGCGTTCAGAGCTATTCGCTGGTGGATGCAACCGGTGCCGCTGTGCTCGACCAGAATGGCAACGCTGTTGGTGGTTCGATCATTCAGGGCCAGAACAACCAGATCAAGCTCGCCGTCGGTTATACCGACACGACCACGACGCCCAATACCCCGACGGCGTTCGAGGTCGAGATGACCCTTTCCGGAACGCCGATTGTCAATGACACCTTCAGCATCGGTCTGACGGGCGCAGGTTCTTCCGATAACCGCAACGCGCTGGCGATGATCAACCTGCAGACCTCCAAATCGGTAGGCGTGACGGGTGGCAGTGTCGGCACCAGCCTTTCCGGTGCCTATGCAGACATCGTCTCGGTGGTCGGCACGCGAACCGCCCAGGCCAAGAGCGATGTGACGGCCAACGAGTCGGTCCTGGCAACGGCCAAGGCCGCACGGGACTCGGTGTCCGGTGTATCGCTGGACGAAGAAGCGGCCAACCTGATCAAGTATCAGCAGTACTACACCGCCTCCTCGCAGATCATCAAGGCGGCCCAAACCATTTTCAGCACGCTGATCAACAGTCTTTAAGGAATCGTGAGCCATGCGTATTTCAACCACCCAGATCTACGAATCCACGACCGCTAACTATCAGCGTAACTACTCGAACGTCATCAAGACGGGCGAGGAAGTCTCCAGCGGCATCAAGCTCAACACGGCGAGCGATGATCCGGTAGGAGCTGCGCGCGTTCTGCAGCTCACTCAGCAGAATGCGATGCTGACCCAGTATGAATCGAACATTGCCACGATCAGTACCAACGTGGACAACTCCGAAACGGCGATGAGCAACATCACCGGAACCATGCAGTTGGCTCGAGAGGCCATTGTAAGGGCAGGCAACGGTACGTACACCGATGCGAGCCGTGTCGCCATCGCCAATGAACTGAAGCAGTATCAAAGCCAACTGCTGGGCCTGATGAACAGTCAGGACAGCAACGGGCAGTACATTTTCTCCGGTTCCAAGTCGTCGACGCCCGCGTATACCGAGTCTGCCGACGGCACTTACGTGTACAACGGCGACCAGACCAGCATGAACCTCTCTGTGGGTGATGGCCTGGTGTTGGCCAGCAATACCACTGGCTATGAGGCGTTCGAGCTGTCGATCAACTCGACGCGCACGTCCGCCACGCGGCTTTCCCCCGCAACGGAAGATGGCAAAGTCGTGCTGTCCGGCGGCCTGGTCACCTCCACCAGCGTCTACAACTCTGCCTATCAGGGTGGCGAGCCGTACACGCTGACGTTCTCCAGCAGTACGCAATTCAGGATTACCGACGGCACCGGCAAGGACGTCACTACAGACGCTTCGTCAGCAGGCAACTACACCAGCGGCGGTATTGGCGCTCAGACCTTCACATTCCGTGGTGTGGAAATGAACCTGAACGTCAACCTGTCTGCTGCGGAAAAGGCGACGACTGCCACCGCAGACGCCGCCATGACCAATCGAAGCTACAGCCTTGCGTCGACCCCGGACAACGTCAATGCAACCCGCAGTCCCGGCAACGCATCCAGCGCGACTGTGAGCAGTTCGGCTGTGGGCACAAGTGCTGCAGATCTGACTGCGTACAACAATACATTCCCTACCGGCGGCGCGATTCTCAGGTTCACCAGTGCCACTGATTACGAACTGTATGCTTCGCCCATTACCGGCAGCAGCACGCCGGTTTCTTCGGGGACGATGGCTGGGGGCAACGCCAAGGCTTCCGGGGTCAATTTCGCAATCAACGGCACACCGGCCGCAGGTGACCAGTTCGTCGTTCAGTCCGGTACCCGTCAGACTGAAAACGTGCTGAACACATTGACGGCTGCCATCAAGGCATTGAGTACTCCGGCTGATGGCGATCTGGTTGCAACGCAAAAGCTCAATGCATCGTTGACGTCGGCGCTGGGTAACCTGAGCAGCAGCATCGAGCAGGTCTCGACCGCGACGGCGGCAGGCGGCGCGCGTCAGCTTGCTGCGATGGCTCAGGGTACGACGAATGATTTGCTCAAGGGCAACAACACGGTCGAGCAGGGCACTTATGTGAACGCTGACATCATTGAAGCCACGACACGGCTGACGTTGCAGAAGACCATGCTGGATGCCTCTCAGCAGGTGTTTGTCCAGTTGTCCAAGTTGAACCTGTTCAGCCAGCTGTAACCTTGGCGTTGAGCATCCGCCGTCTTTATTTCAGCGGTGAGGGGAGCCACTTGAACGGTCGCTTCCCGCCGCTCGCGAGTCTGCAATAGTGAATCCAGTCCCCCTCGTCAGTGTCGTCATTCCCGCCTTCAATCCACGCTTCTTCCGCCAGGCGCTGCAAAGTGCGCTGGATCAGGTCTATGACAATCTGGAAATCATTGTCTGCGACGACTGCCGGACCGACGAAATCAAAGCCATTTTTGACGAGTTGGCGTCTGCGCCTGACAGCCGGGCGCGTTACGTGCGCAACGCTCAGCGCCTTGGCTTTCAGCGCAATATTCTCCGCTGCCTGGATGAGGCCAACGGCGAATTCATCAAGTTTCTGTGTGACGACGACAGGCTCTATGCCTACTGCGTGCTGAATCAGGCTCGGGTGCTCGAGGCGAATGCCGATGTGAAATTGGTGGTTGGCAGGCGTCATCTGGTGGACGCCGATAATTACGTATTGCCGGTACGTATGGAAAACGTCGGGCTTGTGCCTTACGACGCCTTGTACAGAGGCGATGACATGCTGGCCATCTTCGAGCGCACGCCGCGCAATTATCTGGGTGGATTCAGCGGTGCGCTGATGCGCAGGGCCGATGTTCTGGAGCTGCTGCCATCGATTGCGCAGCCCGGCGAGGGTTTTATCGCAACGCTGGATTTCACGCTGTTCATCTGCCTGTTGCGCCGCGGCAATCTTGTCACGCTTCACAGTATCGAAAATACCGAGCGCTTGCATCCCGGGCGTTTGAGCAACCAGCCTGAGGTCCGTCAGCTGGCAGTCACCGAGTGGAGCTGGATATCGGAGATGCTCAAAGCTCGAAGTGGTGAGCAGGCGCCTGCCCAGGGGTGGGTGCGTTTTCTGCCCTTGCGCAAAGCTTCGCAAGAGCCTCGCGAAGAATGGGACGAGGTGGGTCTGTATGGCGTCATGGCCAGTCGTCAAGGCGTCATGCGCAGCCAAGTGGGGTCTGAGAGTCAAAGTTATGCTGAAGTCTATGAAGAGTGGCTCTCCTGCCGTCAGTTCAGCACACCGCAGAAAAAGCTTCTTGAGCAGCGCATCGCAAGCTGGCCATGGCTGCCACGCATCGTTCCGGTAATCATTGACGCCGACGGCAGTGCCGAGCACCTGGACATCACGCTGCGCAGCATTGCCGAACAGGATTATGCAGCTGAAGCCGTTGTGGTGCTGACGACTGCAACCAGTATCAATGACGCTCAAGCCCTGCGCTTTGCCTTGCAACCTGATCAGGCGCAGCAACTGAACGACGTCCTGCCGTTGCTGGAGCAGGCCGACTGGGTGTACCTGCTTCGCGCCGGTGACAGGCTGACATCCTCTTCGCTGCTGGTGCTGGCCGAACGCATTGCGCACATCCCCGGCATGCTGTGCGCCTACAGTGACGAAGGTGCGATCGTCGAGGACGAATCCCGCGAGCCTATTTTCAAACCCGGATTCAACCTGGACCTGATGCGTGCTTATCCTTACGTGGGGCGCACTCTGGCTTTTGAGCGACGCAACCTGCTGGCACTGGGCGGATTCGATTCCGTGCACGCCGAGCTGGCACCCCACGACGTGATCTGGCGTCTGGTGGAAGGCCCGGGGTTGCAGACCATCGAGCACATCGCGGAAGTTCAGGTCGAATCAGTGCTTGCGTTCGCTGACTGGCTGTCGTTGCCTGAAGTGATCATGAAGAGTGAGCCGCTGGTGTCGGCTCACCTGACACGTATTGGCCGAGAGCATGCGATCCATCATGACCAATCGTCGCTGATCAATCGCATCGAATACCTGCACCCGGAGCGGCCGCTGGTATCGATCATTATCACGACGCACGACCAATTGGCGGCGCTGGAGCGTTGTGTCGACAGCCTGCTGAGCAACACGTCCTACCTGAATTACGAAGTGTTGATTGTTGATAAGGCCAGTGAAACCCCTGAAGCGCAAGCCTGGTTTGCCGCGATGGGGCAACTGGGCACCGAGAAACTGCGGATTTTCACATTGTCTGAAACCGGCAGCGAGGCCTCCGCGCAGAACATGGCGGCGCGTGAAGCGCGTGGCGACTATCTGGTCATGCTCAGCCCTCACTCGATGATCCATCAGGCCGACTGGCTGGAAACCCTGCTCAACCATGCTCAGCGTCCCGAGGTTGGTATCGTCGGCCCTAGAATCATCAACCCACAAGGCAACGTGCTGTACGCAGGGATGGTGCTGGGGATGGAAGGCGTGGCTGGCAGACCGTTCTTCAATTTTGCTGCTGCCTCGAACAGCTATATGCAGCGGCTGCAAGTGACGCAGAACTGGAGTGCTGTCAGCGGTAATTGCCTGATGGTCCGCAAGGGTGTATTTGATAGCGTTGAAGGATTTGAAGCGACAAGTTTCACGCAGGGTTTGCAGGATCTGGACCTTTGCATGCGAGTCGGGAAGAGCGGTTACCTGATTGTCGGCACGCCCGATTCGACTGTTATCCTGTCCGAGCCAGCCGCCACGTTTCGTTCTGAGCAGTCCAGAAAGGCGCTTGAGGATGAACAGCTCTCTTTTCAACAGAAATGGCTGCCAAAAATCGCCCGTGATCCAGCATACAACCCTAACCTGAGTCTTCACGAAGCGCTGTCATTCGAACTTGATCCTGGTCTGCGGGAGGGGTGGAATCCTTTCTGCTCCCGGCATTTGCCTTATATTCTGGGCATGATCGTTAACTCTTCGGCAGTCGGGCACTACCGTGTCAGTCAGCCTTTGATTGAGTTGATGGCCGCAGGACGAGCGCTTGGCGGATTGTCATACCAGTCGTCAACTATTGTAGAAGTAGAACGCCAGCTTCCCGATGTTGTGGTCTTTCAGGGACGCTATACCGAGGCCAAAGTGCCCGATATCGTTCAGGTAAAGAACCTGTCCAGTGCGATGCGTATTTTCGAACTGGATGACTATATTGCCGATGTTCCCATGCTCAACGAGCACCGACGCAACATGCCCGACAATATCGGGCAGATGCTGCGCAAGGGGATAGCACTGTGTGACCGAGTAGTGGTGTCGACTCATCCGTTGGCTCAGGCGCTGTCCAGCATGCACAGTGATATTCGCGTAGTGCCAAACATGTTGGCCCCGCATCTGTGGAACGGCTTGAAAAGCAAGCGTCGCACGTCCGGCAAGCCGCGTATCGGTTGGGGTGGCGGAACCAGTCATCGGGGTGATCTGGAGCTGATTGTCGATGTGGTGCGTGAGCTGGCCGATGAAGTCGAATGGGTGCTCTTCGGCATGTGCCCCGACCTGCTCAGGCCTTACATACATGAGTATCACCCGGGCGTCAGTTTGAACGCGTACCCGGCCAAACTGGCCAGTCTGAATCTGGACCTGGCGCTGGCACCACTGGAATTTCACATCTTCAATGACTGCAAGAGCAATCTGCGTCTGCTCGAATACGGAGCGTGCGGTTATCCTGTGATCTGCTCGGACACAGAAGCCTACCGTGGTCATTTACCGGCTACCCGCGTGCTAACCAACAGTCCCGAAGAGTGGTTACAGGCGATTCGCATGCATTTGTCCGACCCCAATGCCAGCTATCGCATGGGTGACGAGTTACGCGAAACCGTGTTGCGTGACTTCATGCTGCGTGGAGATAACCTGCAGTATTGGGCGAACGGCTGGTTGCCGGACTGATGCCTTGGTTTGATGGACTTCTGCGGCCTGCATTGCCAGTGCTCCAACTCAAATCGCTGAAGGTGTCATGTTCTTTTTTTGCTTCAATGCCGGTTACGACCGTGTTGAGGGTGCTATCGGTTCGCAATAAGGAGAAAATATGCAAAGCCACGTCGGGAATGAGGCCACACCCTTGAATCAACGTCTAACCCTGCTGTTGCTGAATCAAAACCAGCCGGATTACCTGCGTCGAGCACTGAAGTACTACTGTAGCTTTCCGTGCAGCGTCGTACTTGTGGATACTTCGCCTGAACCGGTTGCCGGGATCACCTCGACTCCCGGCCTGCGCTATGTGCACGCTGCCGCACTTTCCGAAAAAGGCTTGAGCGCCGTATTGGCTGAAGGCCTTCAGCACGTGACCACGCCATTCGTGGTGTACGCCAGTGTCGACAGTTTTCTGCTGCCCGACGCCCTGGCCGAGGCGCTGAGCTTTCTGGAAGAAAACGACTCGTACGGTGCTTGCCAGGGCTACAGCCTGAGCTATCAGGCATTGGTCGGTCAGGTGGACTACATGCGCCGGGATCGCCGGGTCGCCGAGGATTATGCGAGCGAATCATCCGCAGACCGGTTGCTGAGCTTTCTGGGGCAGGGTATCTCGTTGCTCAATGCCGTGACACGTACCGAGCTGGCCCGCCGCTGGTTCTCTCATGTGCCAGGGCAGACTGAGTCGCACTGGCAGGAGCTCGGCTACATGACTTACCTGGCGGCCGCCGCAAAGCTGCGCATATTGTCGGTTCCCTACGCGCTGCATCATGCGTTGGACAAGGACGAACAGACACGTCTGGGCAGCGCTATCTCGGGGGTTGTGAAGCATATCGATCCCAAGGCCCGGATTGCTCGTGAAGCGTTTGCACGCACCCTGA
Organism: Pseudomonas sp. AC016; assembly: GCF_979253365.1. Lineage (NCBI taxonomy): Bacteria > Pseudomonadati > Pseudomonadota > Gammaproteobacteria > Pseudomonadales > Pseudomonadaceae > Pseudomonas > Pseudomonas sp. AC016. The sequence goes on along the minus strand of NZ_CEEDCC010000001.1, from coordinate 1,337,248 downwards.
CATCGGTGCTGGACGAGACTTCCGGTCTTGCCGGAGAGTTGGGCGTTCAGCCCGTTCTTAAGGGGCTTCAGGCTGCAGCAGATTGCTTGGAGGCCCAGTCTTGGCAGGCGGATGAGAAACTGTTCAGCGCGCTCTGGAACGTGGGTCTTGCGCGCTCCGAAGCGCACTTCGAGCCTAAGCAGTTTGTCGATCTACCGTTCTACAACCAGCCATTCTTTGACGAGTTGGCTCGAATCGAGTTTCTGATTCACGTCTTCCCGGCAGGTCGCCTCCAACTGGAGGGGCTTGAGGCTGCGCTGCTCAAACAGTTCGAACTGCTCCGCCCGCAGAGCAACCCCGATGCAGAAACGCGGATCAGTCGGTTGTGGCAGGCCTATGCCACCTACGCATTCAGCGTTGATGTCGTTCAGGCGTTGTCGAAGGAACTTGCCGGCTCTGCAGACGATGACGGGGAAGCCGAAGACATCTCTGCCTGGGCGCAGCGTCTGCTGGCTGTTTCAAGTCACAGTAACAGCCGTTTGCTCGACAGCATGGAGTCCGGACGCCTGCTCAACTGGCTGGACTCGCGCGATCCGAAGCCTGCGCAATTGAAAACGCTTACGGCCCGCCTTTCGAAACAGCCTGCCGGATCGCAGATCGGTATCCTGTTGCTGGATCTGGAGGCTGACGTCTTCAAGTTGCAGGCGACATTCGACAGCCTGATGAACGGCCATTACCGGTCGTTCAAGGTGATTGTGTTCACCACCGGCGAGCTGCCTGCAGCGACGACGCTGCAAAACACCCTGCATTTCGTGAAAGTCACCGAGAGCAACTACGTTGACAGAATCAATCAGGTCATCAAGCAGTCGCCCAGTGACTGGTTGATGCTGGCGCAGGCCGGTGACGAGTTCACCCGCAGCGGTCTGTTGCTGGCCAGCGGCCAATTGCTCGATGCATCGCACTGTCGGGCTGTTGCCGTGGACGAGATTCAACGTCAGCCCAATGGCACGCTGGCGCCGCTGTTTCGTCCAGGCTTCAATCTTGATTTGCTGCAAAGTGTGCCAGCCCTCATGGCGCGTCACTGGCTGATTCGCCGCGACCTGCTGGTCGAGGCGGGCGGTTATGCCCGGGAGTTTCCGAAAGCGCTGGAATTCGACCTGCTGCTGCGTCTGATCGAGCAGGGCGGCATGAGCGGTCTGGCTCATCTCAGCGAGCCACTGTTGATCTGCGAGGCGCCGGAGCTTGAAGACAACCCGGATGAGCAGAAGGCCTTGACTCGTCATCTGAGCCATCGCGGTTATCAGGCCGAAGTCGGTTCAGCGCTGCCTGGCACCTACAAGATCGACTATCGCCACAGTCACCGGCCAATGGTCTCGATCCTGTTGCACAGTCAGGACAACCTGCCCGAGCTGCAGCGATGCCTGCAAAGCATTTTGCAGCGCACCCGCTATCAGCGTTATGAAGTCCTGATCGCCGACAACCAGAGCTCGTCCTCCGAACTGACCGCCTGGCTTGATCAGCAGGAGAAGCTCTCCAGCCGTGTCCGCGTATTCAAGGCCGAACAGCGCGTGAGTATCTCGGCACTGCGCAATCTCGTCAGCCAGGAAGCCAAGGGCGAATATCTGATTCTGCTGGATGCCGAGAGTCAGATCGTCAATGTCGGCTGGATTGAGTCATTGCTCAACCAGGCCCAGCGCCCCGAGGTTGGCGTTGTCGGTGTCCGGCTTATTGAAAAGGACGGCACCATCACGCAGGCAGGTCTGGTTCTCGGGCTAAACGGTGCAGTGGGATCAGGCTTTGTGGGTGAATCGAAAAGATCCCGGGGTTACATGCAGCGTCTGGTCGTCGAGCAGAACTATTCGGCGGTTTCATCGGCCTGCCTGATGATTGGCAAGGCGCTGTTCGATGATGTCGGCGGTCTGGACGAAGGGCCGTTCGCCGAAGCGCTGGGTGACGTCGATCTGTGTCTGAAAGCAGGCCAGGCGGGGTATCTGACGGTCTGGACACCGCATGTTCAGGTTATCCATTCCGGAAGGATCGATGCACCTGAGTCTGCGAGCGATGCGTTGATCGGCAAATGGTCAGCACAGTTCTCTCAGGATGAAGCCTACAACGCCAATCTGTCCTTGAAGGGTACAGCGTTTACCCTCGCTTCTCTCTAATCCCGTCTGTTTTGAGGAGAATCCGGCTGCCAGCCAGCTGGATCGCTCCTCGCACTGCATCGCAAGGGGCTCCCGGCCCTGTTTTTTCCTCACCCAGAATCGCAAAGCATGCGCATCCAAGTGACCTGCGGGTCATAAAGTGCATCTCCACTGTAATGTTTTACCGCGAGTGACAAGCGCCTGACTTGCCTTAATGTGTCATGCGCCCTGAAAATGTCCGCAATTCGCCTCTATTCGGTAGCGCCCTGATTTCTTTGGGACAAACATTTACCTGTTTACTAATCGGGAAGCCATGATGATTGGCATAAAAAGCATAGCGAGTTACGTGCCCGCTGAAGGCGTCGATAACTACGCTCAAGGTGCCAGCTTCGGCAAGGATGAAGACTTCATCCTCGGGAAGATTGGCTCCACGTTCCTGCCGCGCAAGGCTGACGGTCAGGAAACCTCGGATCTGTGTGTCGAAGCAGCCAACAAGCTGTTTGCCAGCAATCCTCAACTCACGCGCGAAGAAGTCGATGTACTGATCGTCGTCACCCAGAACGGTGATGAAGAAGGGCTGCCGCACACTGCTGCCATCGTGCAGGACAAGCTGGGGCTGTCGACCAACGTCGCTGCATTCGATATTTCGCTTGGCTGCTCCGGCTATGTCTACGGTATCTATGCGATCAAGGGCTTCATGGAAGCGGCCGGCCTGAAAAACGGTCTGCTGATCACGGCCGACCCTTACTCGAAGATTGTCGACCCTGAAGACCGCAACACCACTATGCTGTTCGGTGACGCGGCTACCGCCACCTGGATGGGTGAGGGCGCTGCGTGGCAACTGGGCAAGGCGAAGTTTGGTACGGACGGTTCCGGTGCGCCGCACCTGAAGGTCAGTAACGGCGTGTTCTTCATGAACGGTCGTCAGGTGTTCAACTTTGCACTGCTCAAAGTGCCTGCTCACCTGCACGAGCTGCTGGGCGAGTCCGGTCTGCAGCCTGATGACATCGACGCCTTCTGTATTCATCAGGGCAGCGCTGCCATCGTGGACGCCGTGGCGCGTCGTTTTGAAGACAAGCCCGAGAAGTTTCTCAAGGACATGGTCGAGACCGGTAATACCGTGTCGTCCAGTATTCCTCTGCTTATAGAAAAACACGTACTCGATTCTTCCTGGAGTCGTGTGGCGTTGAGCGGCTTTGGTGTCGGTTTGTCCTGGGGCTCGGCAATTATTTACAGGGCCTGATTGTCGGCGGTCTGAGATAAAACGCCTGCGACCTTAGTTGTGGGCGTTTTAGTCTGGATAAAACGGTTGCAAAAATCTGCTGTCACTGATTTTTGTCAATCCAAGAGCGCTGTTCCGGCCTGTTGAAGATCCTCTTTTCTGTGTTGTGCGCGCTTCAAACCCTTGTTTTATAAGGGGTGGCAGACTGCTAGCAAAATTTTTGAAAAAAACACTCAAGCAACCTGCCATCGCGACGATAACTATTACGAAGGTTCTCTAGGCATACCCGGCGCTTGCAGGGGCCGGAAGCCACGTAGTACACAACCCACGAGGAATTCATCATGGCTTTAACAGTAAATACCAACGTTACATCGTTGGCCGTTCAAAAGAACCTGAACCGCGCCTCTGACGCACTGTCCACTTCCATGTCCCGTCTGTCGTCGGGCCTGAAAGTACAGAACGCCCGTGACAACGTGGGTGTTTTGAGCACCATCGCTTCGATCAACTCGCAGGTTCGTGGTCAGACCGTAGCGATCCAGAACGCCAACGACGGTATGTCCCTGGCTCAGACCGCTGAAGGCGCTCTGCAAGAATCCGTATCGATCCTGCAGCGTATGCGTGAACTGGCAGTTCAGTCGCGTAACGACAGTAACAGCGCGGTCGACCGTACTGCCTTGAACAAAGAATTCACCGCGATGAGCGCTGAATTGACCCGTATCTCGGCCAGTACCAACCTGAACGGCAAGAACCTGCTTGACGGTTCCGCCAGCACCATGACCTTCCAGGTCGGCGCCAACACCGGTAGCTCCAACCAGATCACTCTGACCCTGAGCGCAAGCTTCGACGCAGAAACTCTGGGCGTTGGCTCGGCCATCACCATCGTCGGTTCGAACAGTGCCACTGCAGAGACCAACTTCTCTGCTGCAATCACTGCGATTGACTCCGCTCTGCAGACCATCTCGTCGAGCCGTGCTGATCTCGGTGCTGCACAAAACCGTCTGACCACCACCATCTCCAACCTGCAGAACATCAACGAAAACGCCAGTGCTGCACTGGGTCGTCTGCAAGACACCGACTTCGCTGCTGAAACTGCACAGCTGACCAAGCAGCAGACTCTGCAACAGGCTTCGACTTCGATCCTGTCTCAGGCCAACCAGCTGCCATCCGCTGTACTGAAACTGCTTCAGTAATATCGGCATGAGTTTTGGCGGGGGAGTGCGTAATCGTGCTCTCTCGCTTTTTTGCTTTCGGAGGTGATGGTCATGGAGATGAGTGTAAAGCTGAACGTGTCCTATCCGGCCGTTCAACCGACGAGTCCGGCTCCGGCCATGGACAAGTCTGTTGATAAGCCTGCCGACGTCAAGTCGGTGGAGCGGGTTGCCGCTTCGGATGAAAGCAAAGACCTGGATCATAAGAAGGATGATGCTCAGGAGGAGACTAAAGTCAGGGCCGCGGCGGACGAAATCCAGAAATTTTTTCATTCGGTCAAACGCAATCTTGAGTTTTCGATCGATGAAGGTTCTGGCAAAGTCATCGTCAAAGTCATTGCAAGTGACTCTGGTGAAGTGATCCGGCAGATTCCGAATGCAGAAATCCTGAAACTGGCCGATAGCCTGAGTGACGCGAACAGTTTGTTGTTCCGCGCCAAGGCCTGACCACCAGTAAGGTTATTGTTGCAGGGTTTGGAGGGTCAAATGACTCGAAGCCCGGTGACACACTAGAAGGAGAAGCGAAATGGCAAGTCCAATTACCTCGACAGTAGGCGTGGGTTCGGGTCTTAATATCGGTGACATCGTCAAGGGGTTGGCGGCTGCCGAGAAGGCGCCCAAGCAGACCCAGATAGACAAGCAGACTTCCGCTACCTCGGCCTCGCTGTCGGGTGTCGGTCAGTTGTCGTCTGCGCTGGCTGCGTTCCAGAAAACCATGGACACGCTCAACAGCACCACAACGCTTGCGTTCAATGGCTTCGCGGCGACCTCGGCCGATGAAAAGGTCGTGAAGGCAACGGCGGGCAACAACGCAGTCAACGGCTCTTACGCTATCGGTGTCACCAAGCTGGCGACTCCTTCCAAGGTCGCGACTGCAGCATTGACGGCTGCCCAGACCAGTGCCATTCCGAGTGGTACCCTGAAAATCACTCAGAATGGCGTTGCTCAGGAAGTCTCGATCGACCAGGGCTCGACGCTGGAGCAGGCACGCGACAAGATCAACTCCACGTTTCAAGGCAAGGGCATTACCGCGAACATCATCAACGACACCAGCGGTGCGCGTCTGGTGTTCAGTTCGACCACAACCGGCAGCGGCAGTGACATCTCGGTAGAGGCCAGTTCCGGTCTGGAAATGTTCAATATCGATGGCACAAAGAAAATGTCGGAGACCGCTACCACCGATGCCAACGGCAAAGTGATCGGAGGCGCGGGCGCGATTTCGGAACTGGCGGGAGACGCAGAGTTCACCGTTGACGGTCTCAGTCTGACCAGTAAGACGAACAAGGTAAGTGGCGCGATTTCCGGCATCACCTTTGACCTGGTTGCGCCGACTGCACTAGGCGCCACCACCACCGTCACCGTGGCAACCAACACGGATGGTCTGAAGGCTTCTCTGCAAAGCTTCGTTGATTCCTATAACACGTTGGTCAAGCTTGTCGCTACGCTTACCAAGGGTTCGACGGGCAAGGATGCTTCCGGCAAGGATGTGTTCGTACCCGCTCCACTGACCGGCGACGCGACGCCTCGCTCGCTTTTGGCAGTGATCCGTACACAGATCGCCACCTCGACCTCTACTTCAAGCCTTGGCTCTCTCGCCCAGTTGGGCATTCAGACGCAGCAGAGCGACGGCACATTGTCTCTGGACTCGGCCAAGTTCACGGCGGCGTTGAGTGACAAGAAGATGGGTAGCCAGATCCAGGCGCTATTCACCGGTGAAGGTGGTCTGCTGAGTCGTCTGGGCAAAGCGGTCCTTCCCTACAATGAACCGGGCAAGGGCATTCTTCCGACCAAGACGACCAGCCTGACGGCGATGCAGAAGCAACTGACCAAAGATCAGGCTGACCTGGATCGTCGTATCGACACACTCACCGCGAGCCTGACCAAGAAGTACAACGCGATGGACCTGGTGGTGGGGCAGCTCAAGGCGACCGCCAGCAGCATCACGTCGATCTTCGCCGCCATGAATGCGCAAAAGAACAATTCGTAGTTCCATTTGCCGATTATTGTGCTTGCCAACAACCCGACCCTGTGTCGGGTTGTTGTTTTTGGGCTAAAGTTTTTTCGCGCTGCGTCGATAGCTTGAATATGAGTAATCTGGATTATCACGAGGCTCCCTATGAATCCGATGTTAGCGTTGCGGCAGTATCAGAAGATTGGTTCCCAGGCACAGACCTCGGAAGCCAGCCCACACCGTCTGGTTCAGATGTTGATGGAGGGCGGTCTGGATCGCATTGCCCAGGCCAAGGGCGCGATGTCACGCAAGGAAATCGCTAACAAGGGCATCTTCATCAGCAAGGCCATCGGTATTGTAGGTGGCTTGCGTGATGGTCTGGATCTTGAAAAAGAGCCGACAGAGGCTCTGATCAGGCAGGACAAGCTGTATCACTACATGATGACGCGTCTCGCTGAAGCCAATGCTCACAATGATCAGAAAATGCTCGATGAAGTGGCAGGTCTGTTGATCACGGTCAAGGAAGGCTGGGACGCCATCGGCGCCACGCAATCGCAATAAGGCCCGGCTGCCTTAGGAGAGAGACATCATGAGTGCTGCACTCAAGCGAATCGAAGAAACCCGTGAGGCCTTGGTCGGGGCACTGGCTGAGCGCGACTGGGAGGCCATCGGCAAGCTTGACCTGGCATGCCGTGAATGTGTCGATGCGGTGGTCGGCCATTCGCCTGATGACGAGCCTGCCCTGCGCAGCAATCTGGAAGGGCTTTTAGGGGTCTACAGGCAATTGATTGACGTTGCAACGGGTGAGCGTCAAGCAATCGTCGATGAAATGGCACAAATCCAGAATGCGAAAAACGCAACGAAGGTCTATCATCTCTTCGGCTAGCTTTTATTTGTCGTTTTAATTATCCGACAGGAAGTTCGCCATAAATTTGACTGTGTACGTTTTTTTGACTTAACTAGTGATGTTTACTATTTTCTGGCGTCTCATCGTTTATATCGGCTGAGCGGCCAAGCTGCCCCCCAATCATGGGCATTGAGTTGACTAGGGAAGTTGCTATTGCATGTGGCGTGAAATCAAGATTCTGCTAATCGATGACGATAGCCAGCGCCGCCGGGATCTGGCGGTTATCCTGAACTTCCTTGGCGAAGAAAATCTTTCCTGTTCCAGTCAAGACTGGCAGCAGGTCGTAGGCTCGTTAGGGTCTACGCGGGAAGTGCTTTGCGTGCTGATCGGCAACGTAAACGCCCCGGGCAGTCTTCAAGGACTGCTTAAGACCATCGCCGCATGGGATGAGTTCCTTCCTGTTTTGCTTTTGGGCGAAAGTTCTTCCGTCGAGCTTCCGGAAGACATGCGCAGGCGCGTGCTGTCTGCGCTTGAAATGCCGCCCAGCTACAGCAAACTGCTGGATTCCCTGCACCGTGCCCAGGTCTATCGTGAGATGTACGATCAGGCCCGTGAGCGTGGTCGTCATCGCGAACCCAACCTGTTCCGCAGCCTGGTCGGTACCAGCCGTGCGATTCAGCATGTGCGGCAGATGATGCAGCAGGTGGCCGACACCGACGCCAGTGTTCTGATCCTGGGCGAGTCCGGCACCGGCAAGGAAGTTGTTGCCCGTAACCTGCATTACCACTCCAAACGCCGCGACGCGCCTTTTGTGCCCGTCAACTGCGGTGCGATTCCGGCTGAATTGCTGGAAAGCGAATTGTTCGGTCACGAGAAGGGCGCTTTTACCGGGGCGATCACCAGTCGTGCCGGGCGCTTCGAGCTGGCCAATGGCGGCACTCTGTTTCTGGATGAGATCGGCGACATGCCCCTGCCGATGCAGGTCAAATTGCTGCGGGTCCTGCAGGAACGCACGTTCGAGCGCGTTGGCAGTAACAAGACCCAGAGCATTGATGTGCGCATCATTGCCGCTACACACAAGAATCTCGAAAACATGATCGAGATCGGCAGCTTCCGTGAAGACCTTTATTATCGTCTGAACGTGTTCCCGATCGAGATGGCGCCGCTGCGTGAGCGCGTCGAAGACATTCCGCTGCTGATGAACGAACTGATCTCGCGCATGGAACACGAAAAGCGCGGCTCGATCCGTTTCAACTCGGCGGCCATCATGTCGCTGTGCCGTCATGCCTGGCCGGGCAACGTTCGCGAGCTGGCCAACCTGGTGGAGCGTATGGCGATCATGCATCCGTACGGTGTGATCGGTGTTGCAGAATTGCCGAAAAAGTTTCGCTATGTCGACGACGAAGACGAGCAGATGGTCGACAGCCTGCGCAGCGAGATCGAAGAGCGTGTCGCCATCAACGGTCATACGCCAAACTTCGCCTCCGGTGCGCTGTTGCCACCTGAAGGGCTCGATCTGAAAGACTACCTGGGTGGCCTTGAGCAGGGGCTGATTCAGCAGGCGCTGGATGATGCCAACGGCATCGTTGCCCGTGCCGCCGAGCGTCTGCGGATCCGGCGCACGACGCTGGTCGAGAAGATGCGCAAGTACGGCATGAGCCGTCGGGAAGGAGACGAACAGGCGGAGGATTGACGCCTGCTCGAAATGCCAAAAATCAAACCTCTGAATTTTCAGGGGTTTTTTTTCGGCACGAGGATTGCTAAGTCTCTCTCAACACACCGTTTACTGACGGTCCGCCACGCGAGAGATGATTTATGTCCAACGCCGCCCAAATGACTTCCGAACTGTCTGTCCAGCCGTTTCCCGCTCTTGAGCTGGAAAGCCGTCACGGGCTGGAACAGGCGTTTTCGCTGTTCAACCAGATGTCGGCGCAATTGACCGATTCCTACGGACATCTGGAAGCACGCGTGACTGAACTCAAGGGTGAGCTGGCGCAGGCCGGTGTTCAGCGTATTCAGGAGCTGGCAGAAAAAGAGCGCCTGGCCAACCGCCTGCAGAACCTGCTTGATTTGCTGCCCGGTGGCGTGATCGTCATCGACGGCATGGGTGTGGTCCGCGAGGCCAACCCTGCTGCAATCGATCTGCTGGGTCAGCCGTTGCTGGGCATGCTGTGGCGGCATGTGATCAGTCGCTGCTTCGCACCGCGTGAAGACGACGGGCACGAGATATCGCTGAAGGACGGCCGTCGTCTGTCCATTTCCACTCGTTCACTGGATGCCGAGCCCGGTCAGTTGGTATTGCTTAACGACCTGACTGAAACCCGTCGCCTGCAGGAGCAGCTTGCTCGCCACGAGCGTCTGTCTTCTCTTGGGCGAATGGTTGCCTCGCTGGCGCATCAGATTCGCACGCCGCTGTCGGCTGCGATGATCTATGCCAGCCATTTGACCGAGCAGGAACTGCCCGTGGAAACCCAGCAGCGTTTTGCCGGCCGACTCAAGGAGCGTCTGCACGAACTCGAGCATCAGGTGCGTGACATGCTGGTGTTCGCCCGTGGCGAACTGCCGCTGACCGACCGGATCGCGCCGGGTGCGCTGTTTCAGGCGCTGCAGAACGCGGCGGCGACCCATTTGCAGGGCGGGGCGGTTCGCTGGCAGTGCGACAGCGTCGACGGTGAGTTGCTGTGCAATCGCGACACGCTGGTCGGTGCACTGCTCAATCTGGTTGAAAACGCGGTGCAGGCCAGTGCAGGGCGCACGCGTCTCAAGGTGCACGTCTACAGTCGCGGCAATACGTTGCGGCTGTGCATCAGCGACAACGGCAGTGGCATGGATCAGGCGGCGCTGGCTCGCATCGGTGAGCCATTCTTCACCACCAAGACCACCGGCACCGGCCTTGGCCTTGCGGTGGTCACGGCAGTGACTCGCGCGCATCAGGGTGGCGTCCAGTATCGCTCGCGTGTCGGACGTGGCACTTGCGCCATTGTCAGCCTGCCGTTGATTCCTGCGTCCAGCTCAGTGAGTGCAAGCTGATGTCGATCAAGGTGCTGCTGGTTGAAGATGACCGTTCCTTGCGCGAAGCGCTGGGGGAAACCCTGGAGCTGGCCGGATACGGCTACCGTGCGGTCGGTTCGGCTGAGGAAGCCTTGCTGGCGGTAGAGTCCGAGCCGTTCAGTCTGGTGATCAGTGACGTCAACATGCCGGGCATGGACGGCCATCAGTTGCTGGCTTTGCTGCGTAATCGTCATCCGCAGTTACCTGTGCTGCTGATGACGGCGCACGGCGCTGTCGAGCGTGCCGTCGATGCGATGCGACAGGGCGCTGCGGATTACCTGGTCAAGCCTTTCGAGCCCAAGGCGCTGCTGGCGCTGGTCGCGCGCCATGCGCTGGGGCGTCTCGGTCCGGCCGAAGGCGAGGGGCCGATTGCCGTCGAGCCTGCAAGCATTCAATTGCTCAATCTGGCCAGCCGAGTGGCGAAAAGCGACTCCACCGTGCTGATTTCCGGCGAGTCCGGGACAGGCAAGGAAGTTCTGGCCCGATACATTCATCAAAATTCGCCGCGTGCCGATAAGCCTTTCATTGCGATCAACTGCGCAGCGATTCCCGACAACATGCTCGAGGCCACGCTGTTCGGTCACGAGAAAGGCTCATTTACAGGGGCCATTGCGGCTCAGGCGGGCAAGTTCGAACAGGCCGATGGCGGCACGATCCTGCTCGACGAGATTTCCGAAATGCCCATGGGCCTGCAGGCCAAGTTGTTGCGCGTGCTGCAAGAACGCGAGGTTGAGCGGGTCGGTGCGCGCAAGCCCATCATTCTTGATATTCGTGTGCTGGCAACCACCAACCGTGATCTGGCCGGCGAAGTGGCGGCGGGGCGCTTCCGTGAGGATCTGTTTTATCGGCTGTCGGTGTTTCCGCTGGCCTGGCAGGCATTGCGTCAAAGGACTGCCGATATTTTGCCCTTGGCCGAGCGTCTTCTGGCCAAGCACGTCAATAAAATGAAGCATGCGCCGGTTCGTCTTTCAGCTGAAGCGCAGGCCTGTCTGGTCGGTTATCCATGGCCGGGCAATGTGCGTGAGCTGGACAATGCCGTGCAGCGCGCGCTGATCCTGCAGCAGGGTGGCGTGATTCAGGCGCAGGATTTCTGCCTCGCCGGTCCGGTGGGCAGCGTTCCTGCTCCAATGGTCCAGGCGCCCGCGCCACACATGCCTGTCACGTCAGTGGCGGATAATGCAGTGGCCGCTGGCGGTTCAGAGTCCGCAGGTGCGCTGGGGGATGACCTCAGGCGTCGAGAGTTTCAGATGATCATCGACACGCTGCGCGCCGAGCGCGGTCGTCGCAAGGAAGCTGCCGAGCGGCTGGGTATCAGCCCGCGAACGCTGCGTTACAAGCTGGCGCAGATGCGTGACGCCGGTATGGATGTGGAAGGCTATCTGTTTGCGACCTGACGGCCACCGTCCAGCCAGCTGCAGACCAGTGGTCGTGATCTGGTGTATTTGATTCTTCGTATGACGGATGCAATACGGGAGGCCCGGAGGCCTTGTCCGGTGGGGCTTTTGTCGGTGATGGCATCTGAATCGACATGATATTCAAAGGTGATGTGGCATATTGCCGCCATCTAGCTGGCACCGTTGTTGCTAAGTCATCTGTATCCGCTGAATCAGTGTCAAAAATTTGCGGGCCTTACGAGAGAAAATGTCCATGAGCCAAGGTATTGAATTTAATCGCTTGATGTTGGATATGCGTGCCATGCAGATGGATGCAATGGCCGCACCCAAGCCTGTGTCCGGTCCTCAGGAAGCAGGTGCCAGCAGTTTTGCCGATATGCTTGGCCAGGCCGTCAACAAGGTTGCGTCGACTCAGCAGGCCTCCAGCCAACTGGCCAACGCATTCGAAATCGGCAAGAGCGGTGTGGATCTGACTGACGTCATGATTTCCTCGCAGAAAGCCAGCGTGTCGTTTCAGGCCTTGACCCAGGTTCGCAACAAACTGGTTCAGGCTTATCAAGACATCATGCAGATGCCGGTTTAAGGGACGTACTGAGTCATGGCCGAAGCAACAGCCGATCCTGTTCCAGCAAGAGCGGGCGCCTCCGACAAGAAACCGTTGTTCGGGCTCTCTTTTCTGGAAAACCTTTCCGAAATGACCATGCTGCGTCAGGTCGGCCTTATGGTCGGTCTGGCCGCGAGCGTGGCCATTGGCTTTGCCGTGGTGCTGTGGTCGCAGCAGCCTGACTATCGTCCGTTGTACGGCAGTCTTGCCGGCATGGACAGCAAGCAGATCATGGACACCCTGACTGCTGCGAACATCAATTACACCGTCGAGCCGAACTCCGGCGCTCTGCTGGTCAAGGCTGATGACGTGCAGCGTGCACGCATCCAGCTGGCTCAGGCAGGCGTGGTGCAGAACGATGCCAACATCGGCTTCGAGATTCTGGACAAGGATCAGGGTCTGGGCACCAGTCAGTTCATGGAAGCCACGCGCTATCGCCGTGGTCTGGAAGGCGAACTGGCGCGTACCATTTCGGCGTTGAACAACGTCAAGGGTGCCCGCGTGCACCTGGCCATTCCGAAGAGTTCGGTTTTCGTCCGTGACGACCGCAAGCCAAGTGCCTCGGTACTGGTCGAGCTGTATGCAGGCCGCTCGCTTGAGCCAGGCCAGGTCATGGCGATCATCAATCTGGTCGCCACCAGTGTTCCTGAGCTGACCAAGTCACAGATCACCGTTGTCGACCAGAAAGGCACCCTGCTGTCCGATCAGGCCGAGAACTCTGAACTGACCATGGCGGGCAAGCAGTTCGATTACAGCCGCCGTATGGAAGGCATGCTGACGCAACGCGTGCAGAACATCCTGCAACCGATTCTGGGTTCTGACCGCTACAAGGCCGAAGTCTCGGCGGTGGTCGATTTCAGCGCTGTCGAGTCGACCGCCGAAAGCTTCAACCCCGATCAGCCTGCCTTGCGCAGTGAGCAGTCGGTCAACGAACAGCGTTCCAGCAGTTCGGGTTCGCAAGGTGTTCCGGGTGCGTTGAGCAACCAGCCTCCAGGCCCTGCGACCGCGCCTCAGACCGCTGGTGGTGCTGGCGCTGCTGCAGCCGCTATCGCTCCGGGTCAGCCGCTGCTCGATGCCAACGGTCAACAGATCATGGATCCGGCCACCGGTCAGCCTGCGCTGGCGCCGTACCCGGCCGACAAGCGTGTGCAGTCCACCAAGAACTTCGAGCTGGACCGTTCCATCAGCCATACCAAACAACAGCAGGGTCGTCTGACGCGCCTGTCGGTTGCCGTGGTGGTCGATGACATGGTCAAGACCAATGCCGCCAATGGCGAAGTGACCCGTGCACCGTGGAGCGCCGCAGATCTGGCCCGTTTCACGCGTCTGGTTCAGGATGCCGTCGGTTTCGATGCCAGCCGTGGCGACAGCGTCAGCGTGATCAACGTGCCGTTCTCCAGCGAGCGCGCCGAAGTGCTGCCCGAGGCTTCGTTCTATTCGCAGCCGTGGTTCTGGGACATCGTCAAGCAGGCAGTGGGCGTTATCTTCATCCTGATTCTGGTGTTCGGTGTGCTGCGTCCGGTGTTGAACAACATCACCACTGGCAAGAGCCGCGAACTGGCCGGTTTCGGTGGCGATGCCGAGCTGGGTGGCATGGGCGGCCTGGATGGCGAGCTGTCCAACGACCGCGTCAGCCTGGGCGGTCCGCAGAGCATTCTGCTGCCTAGCCCGACCGAGGGTTATGACGCACAGCTCAACGCAATCAAGAGTCTGGTGGCTGAAGATCCGGGTCGTGTGGCCCAGGTCGTGAAAGAGTGGATTAACACTGATGAATGATCGAGCCCTCGTAGCCAAACTGAGCAAGGTCGAGAAGGCCGCCGTGCTGCTGCTTTCTCTGGGTGAAACCGATGCGGCGCAGGTATTGCGTCACATGGGCCCCAAGGAAGTGCAGAAAGTGGGCGTGGCCATGGCTCAGATGCGCAACGTGCATCGCGAGCAGGTCGAAGAAGTGATGAGCGAGTTCGTCGACATCGTCGGTGACCAGACCAGCCTGGGCGTCGGTTCCGATGGCTACATTCGCAAGATGCTGACCCAGGCGCTGGGCGAAGACAAGGCCAACGGCCTGATCGATCGCATCCTGCTCGGTGGCAACACCAGCGGTCTGGACAGCCTCAAGTGGATGGAGCCGCGCGCGGTTGCCGACGTTATCCGCTTCGAGCACCCGCAGATCCAGGCCATTGTGGTGGCGTATCTGGATGCCGACCAGGCCGGTGAAGTGCTCGGGCATTTCGACCACAAGGTGCGTCTGGACATTATCCTGCGCGTCTCGTCCCTGAACACCGTACAACCGGCGGCACTGAAAGAGCTCAACCAGATTCTCGAGAAGCAGTTCTCCGGCAACGCCAACACGTCGCGTACTACTCTGGGTGGTATCAAGCGTGCGGCCGACATCATGAACTTCCTCGACAGCTCCATCGAAGGCGCGCTCATGGATTCGATCCGCGAGGTCGACGAAGATCTTTCCGTGCAGATCGAAGACCTCATGTTCGTCTTCAACAACCTCTCCGACGTGGACGACCGCGGTATCCAGGCGCTGTTGCGCGAAGTGTCTTCGGACGTGCTGGTGCTGGCGCTCAAGGGTTCGGACGAGGCGATCAAGGAAAAAATCTTCAAGAACATGTCCAAGCGAGCCGCAGAACTGCTGCGCGACGACCTGGAAGCCAAGGGTCCGGTGCGCGTCAGCGATGTGGAAACTGCCCAGAAAGAAATCCTCACCATTGCGCGTCGTATGGCCGAAGCCGGCGAGATCGTGCTCGGTGGCAAGGGTGGCGAGGAAATGATCTAAGGATTCAGCCGACTCATGTCCAGTTCCAATAAAGAATCGGCCAGCGACCTCATTCGTGCCAAGGATGTCAGCGGTCTCGATCTCTGGGCATTGCCCAGTTTCGACCCGCATGTAGAGCCTGAGCCGGAACCCGAGCCCGATCCGGTCGATGAACCGGCCGAGATGGAAGAGGTGCCGCTGGAAGAAGTCCAGCCGTTGACCCTGGAAGAGCTGGAAAGCATTCGCCAGGAAGCCTGGAACGAAGGCTTCGCCACCGGCGAAAAGGAAGGCTTTCACAGCACTCAGCTCAAGGTTCGGCAGGAGGCGGAAGTGGCGCTGGCTGGCAAGATTGCCAGCCTCGAGACGCTGATGGCCAGCCTGCTGAACCCGATTGCAGACCAGGACACGCAGATCGAAAAAGCCGTTATCCATCTGGTCGAGCACATTGCCCGACAGGTGATTCAGCGCGAGCTGGCAACCGATTCCGGGCAGATAGCCAGCGTGTTGCGTAACGCGTTGAAGCTGCTGCCGATGGGCGCCAACAATCTGCGTATCTTCATCAATCCTCAGGACTTCGCATTGGTCAAAGCCATGCGCGAGCGTCATGAAGAGACGTGGAAAATTCTCGAAGACGACACGTTACTGCCTGGCGGTTGCCGGATTGAAACCGAGCACAGCCGCATCGATGCCAGCATCGAAACGCGAATCGCCCTGGCGATCTCGAAAATGCACGATCAATTGCACGAACAAGTGACGCACCCCGCACCGGCCGATGTCAGCGTCGAGCTGGATGCAGCTCCCGTTCATGCGTCGAAAACTGTCGCACCCGACATGGACCCGCTCGATGCGCCTTGATCGCACCAGTTTCGGCAAGCGCCTGGGAGCTTACGCAGGCTCCATCAGTCTGCCTGCTCAGCCGGTGGTCGAAGGCCGCCTGCTGCGCATGGTCGGTCTGACACTGGAAGCCGAAGGCTTGCGTGCTGCCATGGGCAGCCGCTGCGTGGTGATCAACGATGACAGTCACCACCCGGTCGAAGTCGAGGCTGAGGTGATGGGCTTTTCCGGTGGCAAGGTGTTTCTGATGCCGGTCGGCAGCGTTGCAGGTATTGCGCCCGGTGCCCGTGTGGTGCCGCTGGCCGATGCCGGTCGCCTGCCGATGGGCATGACCATGCTGGGCCGGGTGCTGGACGGCGCGGGTCGCCCGCTGGACGGACGTCCGCCGATCAAGGCCGAAGACTGGGTGCCGATGGACGGCCCGGCCATCAACCCGCTCAAGCGTGACCCCATCAGTCAGCCGTTGGACGTCGGCATCCGCTGCATCAACGGTTTGTTGACGGTCGGCCGCGGTCAGCGCCTCGGGCTGTTTGCCGGTACCGGCGTGGGCAAGAGTGTGCTGCTCGGCATGATGACGCGCTTCACCGAAGCGGACATCATCGTCGTCGGCCTGATCGGTGAGCGGGGCCGCGAGGTAAAGGAATTCATCGAGCATATTCTGGGTGAAGAAGGCCTTAAACGCTCGGTGGTGGTGGCTTCGCCTGCCGACGATGCGCCCCTGATGCGTCTGCGCGCGGCGATGTACTGCACGCGTATTGCCGAATATTTCCGTGATCAGGGCAAGAACGTCCTGTTGCTGATGGATTCCCTGACCCGTTTTGCCCAGGCCCAGCGGGAAATTGCGCTGGCCATTGGCGAACCGCCTGCGACCAAGGGTTATCCGCCTTCGGTATTTGCCCGTTTGCCCAAGCTGGTCGAGCGTGCCGGTAACGCCGAAGCGGGCGGCGGTTCGATCACCGCGTTCTATACCGTACTGTCCGAAGGCGATGACCAGCAGGACCCGATTGCCGACTCTGCGCGGGGTGTGCTTGACGGGCACATCGTGCTCTCGCGCCGACTGGCCGAAGAAGGGCATTACCCGGCCATCGATATCGAAGCCTCGATCAGCCGGGTCATGCCGTCGGTGGTGACGCCTGAACACATGGCCCGAGCCCAGCATTTCAAGCAATTGTGGTCGCGCTATCAGCAGACCCGCGACCTGATCAGCGTGGGTGCGTACGTGGCCGGTGGCGATCGGGAAACCGACATGGCCATCGCGCTGCATCCGGTGCTGGTGCGCTACCAGCGTCAGGGCTTGCGCGACAACGAAAGCATGCAGGCCAGTGGCGAAGCGTTGGCTTCGGTATTCGGTCCGGCGCCGGGCGGCTGATAGGCCATGGCCCAGAGTCGAGCGGCGCGTCTGGCGCCTGTGGTCGAGATGGCGGAGGCGGCCGAGCGTTCGGCGGCTCAGCGCCTCGGGCATTTTCAAGGACAGGTCAATCTGGCCAACAACAAGCTTCAGGAACTGGACCAGTTTCGCCACGACTATCAGCAGCAATGGCTGCAGCGCGGCAGTTCGGGTGTATCCGGTCAGTGGTTGCTGGGTTATCAACGTTTTCTGAGCCAGCTCGACGTTGCCGTTGCCCAGCAGTACAAGAGCCTGGAGTGGCACAAGGTCAATCTCGACAAGGCACGCGGTGCCTGGCAGGAAGCCTATGCGCGTGTCGAGGGGCTGCGCAAACTGGTCCAGCGCTACATGGACGAGGCCCGCAAGCTTGAAGACAAGCGCGAGCAGAAGCTGCTGGATGAGTTGTCCCAGCGCCTGCCTCGTCACGAACAGTACTAACACCGACTTTTGACGAGTTGATCGCAAACTCTGGTCTACGCTCACAGTGTCTCGGTGTTGAAATACTTCAGGAATTCCTATGACAGTCACTTCCGAGCTTTCTCCGGACCGGCGCCAGCTGACGCTCTATATCGCAGGGCGTTTCGACTTCGCCACGCATCAGGCCTTTCGGGGTGCCTACGAGGGGCAACCGGGGGACCTGAGTTATGTCGTGGACCTGCGCGACACCCATTATCTGGACAGCTCCGCGCTGGGCATGCTGTTGCTGCTGCGCGATCACGCCGGTGGTGACCGGGCACAGGTGCGACTGATCAACTGCTCGGCCGATGTGTTCAAGATCCTCGCGATCTCCAATTTCTCGAAGCTGTTCCAGTTGAGCTGATCAGTGCAGGCGCTCTCGAAAGGCCTGTGCATCCTCATCGCCGACGACAGTGCCAGCGACCGTCTTCTGCTCGCGACCATCATCGCCCGCCAGGGGCACCGGGTTGTCAGCGCGGCCAATGGCCTGGAGGCCGTGGCGATCTTCAGTACCGAACGCCCGCACCTGATTCTCATGGATGCGATGATGCCGCTGATGGACGGCTTCGAGACGGCGCGGCGGATCAAGCTCATGGCTGGCGAGTCGCTGGTGCCGATCATCTTTCTGACGTCGCTCACCGAAGGCGAGGCGTTGGCGCGGTGCCTGGATGCTGGCGGTGATGACTTCGTCTCCAAGCCCTACAACACCCAGGTGCTGGCGGCCAAGATCAATGCCATGAACCGCCTGCGGCTGTTGCAGGAAACGGTTCTGCAGCAGCGGGACCTGATCAGTACCCACCATGAATACCTGCTCAACGAGCAGCGTGTCGCCAAGGCCGTTTTCGATCAGGTCGCGCATTCCGGCTGTCTGGGTGCGGCGAATATTCGTTACCTGCAATCGCCTTATGCGCTGTTCAACGGCGACCTGATGCTGGCGGCCTACACCCCGGCCGGGCACATGCATGTGCTGCTGGGCGATTTCACCGGACACGGTCTGCCAGCTGCCGTAGGAGCCATGCCGCTGGCGGAAGTGTTTTACGGCATGACGGCCAAGGGGTTTGGTCTGGTTGAAATCCTGCGTGAAATGAACGCCAAGCTGAAGCGCATTCTGCCGGTGGACATGTTCTGCTGCGCCACGTTGCTGTGCGTCAATCACAAGCAGCGGCAGGTCGAGGTCTGGAATGGCGGGCTGCCGGATGGTTATCTGTTGCGTGCTGACGGGGGTGATCCGGTCACGCTTGTCTCCCGCCATCTGCCATTGGGCGTGTTGAGTGTGGATGCGTTCGAGGTCAGGACTGACGTCTATCCGCTGGCGCTGGGTGACCGCATTTTTCTGCTGTCCGACGGTGTGCTCGATACCAGCGACAGCGATGATCAGCTCTTCGGTGTCCAGCGACTGCGTGACGTACTGGCCGCTAATGAACAGCCTGCGTTTCTGATCCAGGAAATCCTTCAGGCGCTCAACGACTTTGGCGGCAAGGCGCGTGATGACGTCAGCCTGTTGGAAATCACGGTGATTGACGAACCGCTCGATTCGTTGCCGCTGCCGACGTATTCCGACAGTGGTGCCTCAAGCCCCCTCGACTGGTCGGCCAGTTTCGAATTTCGCGGCTCCACCCTCAAACGCTTCAATCCCGTGCCCTATGTGTTGCAGTCGCTGCTCGAAGTGCATGGGCTGCGCAACCAGAGCGGTGCGCTGCATGCGGTGATGGGCGAGTTGTACAGCAACGCGCTTGAGCACGGTGTACTGGGGCTCGATTCGACGCTCAAGCATGATGCTGTCGGTTTCGCCCGCTACTATGAGCAGCGCGCCGAGCGTCTCGATAATCTTCGGGACGGATTTATCTGTATGACGCTGCGAATTGAACCTGTTGGGCAGGGCGGTCGTCTTACCTTGACTGTCGAAGACAGTGGCAGCGGTTTCGACGCGCAGCAGGTGATCGACCATGCACCTGCCATTGATGGGTTGTATGGGCGCGGTATAAGACTGGTATGTGAACTGAGTCGGCAGGCCCGATGGTCCACGGATGGCAGGATCGCCTGCGTGGAATTTTCCTGGGAGTGAGTGGCATAATCGCGCCCTGGAGTCTTGATCAAGGAGTGAGCAAGTGTCTGTTCATCTGGATTACAGTGTTTTGAGTACCCTGCAGGAAGTCATGGAAGATGAATATCCCACGTTGCTGGATGTGTTCTTCAAGGACTCCGAGCAGCGCCTGTCCCAGATGCGTCTGGCGCTCGAGCCTCACGGGCCTGATCTGGAAACATTGAGCCTGAATGCCCACAGCTTCAAAGGCAGCAGCAGTAACATGGGAGCACTACGGCTATCGGAGCTGTGCCGCGAGCTTGAGGATCGCGCCCGTCAACAGCAGAGTGCGGGTCTTGAAGAGCTGATCGGCAGGATCGCCAGCGAGTACGCAACCATCCGCCGACTGTTCGATGCAGAGCGCCAGTTCTTCGTCAGTTAAGCTATCGTGGATCACCTTCAGGCCGCCTTTTCAGGGTTGGCCTGTATCTTGCTAATACTTCGGTAACCAGCTGCTCATGCGGAGACCGAAATGCCCCTCGCCACTAACGCGCTTTTACAGGCCAATGCCACTGCGACCGCCCGGTCCGGTTCGGCCACCAATGCTGCCAAACCTGCCGACGGCAGCAAGGACGGGGCCTCCAGCTTTTCCAACGTCTATGCCAAGCAGGCCAAGGACGCCGTCTCAGCGCGCGATGATGTGCCTGTCAAGTCGGCCAGGGATAAGACTTCGTCCGGTTCGGACAAGGTCGCGAGCGGCAAGGACAAGCCTTCCGCCGATCAGAGCACTGCCACGAATCCGTCGACTGTTGCCGATAGCGGCAACGGTTTGCCTGCCAGCGTGACGACCGCTACCACCGATGAAGATCAGGTCGCAGCCGATCAGGTACTGACCGATACGTTGGCCGAAGGCGATGCGGTGCCGGTTACGGATCCGGCACTTGATCCGGCGCTGGACCCCGCATTGCAGGCTATGACCGTACAGGCTCCTGTTGCGCCTGCGATTGCCAAGCCTGCCGTTATCGATACCAAGGCTGCGCCTGTGGTTGAGCTGGCTGCTGGCGTGAAAGCGGCGCCGCCTGCGGTAGTTGAGGCCGCTTTCGATCCTGAGGCCGATCCTCTGGACGGACTTGAGGCGGTGCAGCTGGCATTGGAGAACGCCAGTGCCAAAACGCAACTCGCGACGCAGAACGCTCACGCCGCCAACAAGGCGACGCCTTCCAATGCCGAATCTGATCCCACACAGAATATCGCCAATAACCTGTCGCAATTGAGCGAGCAGTTGCCCACTGACGACAGCAGCACCGAAAGCAGCGACAAATCGTTCGGCGGGTTGATAGGTGAAGGCCTGAAGGATGTGAAAAGCGCCGCAGGTGATACGCGGGTCGATAACTTTGCCGACCGTCTCGCAGCATTGAGTCAGGCTGCACAGCCCGCCAGGGTCGCGGCAACGCCCACTGCAGCGCCTCTGATGAGTCAGCCTCTGGCGATGCATCAGAGTGGCTGGACCGAAGGTGTGGTGGACCGGGTCATGTACCTGTCGAGCCAGAACCTCAAATCGGCTGAAATCAAGCTGGAACCGGCGGAGCTGGGGCGTCTCGACATTCGCGTCAATATGGCGCCGGATCAGCAGACCCAGGTGACGTTCATGAGCGCCCACGTGGGCGTGCGTGAAGCGCTCGAAAGCCAGATGTCCCGCCTGCGTGACTCGTTCAGCCAGCAGGGCTTGGGTCAGGTGGACGTGAACGTCTCGGATCAGTCGCAACAGCAGGCCCAGCAACAGGCTCAGGAGCAGGCCAGCCGGGCTCAGCGCGGCGGTCGCAGTGGTGGGACGGGGTCGGGTGACAGTACTGACGACGTGTCCATCGCCGATGGTGCTGTTCCCGTCAGCCAGCCTGCGGCGCGGGTGATCGGTACCAGCGAGATCGATTACTACGCTTGATTGGGGTGAGCTGCGGGGCGGGGTGTTGTCCTGCAGCAAACCCGGTCTTTAACGATGCGCTGATATCTGCTTCTGCCAGGAGGGAGTTGCAGCCCTCGTAGGTTGCGACGGCAGCGATGGGCTGGGCAGCGGCCCCTTGACCGAGTCTGATACACCGCATGCTCAGGTTTGCTGTCGGTTCCCGGCAGATCGCCGGCAAGCCGCCTCCCACAGTTTGTTTTCTGTATCGAAGACGCCGTGAGCCTTGTGCAAAATCGCTTTATTCAGCGGGCAGCATGCTTTTCGAGAGGGCGTGCTGCCATGGCTGAAAAAACCGTTTAAGCCCGATCCGCCTCCTTTCTCGCAACTCTGGCATAACACTTGCTCTGCCCCTGTCACGTATTGAAGACCCCTTGAATAGTGACGGATTATTGGCATGGCGAAGAGCGAAGAAGTTAAAGACCCCGCTTCCAAAGGCAAACTCAAGCTCATCATCGTAGCGGTTGTGGCCTTGCTGCTCGCTGTCGGTCTGTCGGTGGGTGCGACCTGGTTCATCATGCACAAGGGTGAAAGCGCGCCCGACCCGGCAGTGGCTGCGGCTGCGGCCAACGCCAAGCCGGTGGCGGTTTTCGAACCGCTGACGCCTGCGTTCGTCGTCAACTTCAACGCCAATGGCCGTCAGCGCTACATGCAGGTCAGCATCACCATGCTGGGTCGCAACGCTGCGGACATGGAGGCCTTGAAAGTGCACATGCCGGTGATTCGCAACAATCTGGTCATGCTGTTCGCGGCCATCCCTTTCGAGTCGCTGGCCTCGCCGATCGGCCAGGAAATGCTGCGTCAGAAGGCAACCGCCAGCATTCAGGAAGTGGCGCAGAAAGAACTTGGCAAGACTGTGATCGAACAGCTGCTGTTCACTAATTTCGTATTGCAGTAGGACCTCGACATGGCTGTGCAAGACCTGCTGTCCCAGGATGAAATCGACGCGCTGCTGCATGGCGTTGACGATGGTATGGTCCAGACCGAAAGCCCTGGCGAGCCCGGAAGCGTCAAAAGTTATGACCTGACCAGTCAGGACCGGATCGTCCGGGGTCGTATGCCGACTCTGGAAATGATCAACGAACGATTTGCCCGCTACACCCGCATCAGCATGTTCAACCTGCTGCGCCGCTCTGCGGACGTAGCGGTGGGCGGTGTTCAGGTGATGAAATTCGGTGAGTACGTGCATTCGCTGTACGTGCCGACCAGTCTGAACCTGGCCAAGATCAAGCCGCTGCGCGGCACCGCGCTGTTCATTCTCGACGCCAAGCTGGTTTTCAAGCTGGTGGACAACTTTTTCGGTGGTGACGGCCGTCACGCGAAGATCGAAGGGCGTGAGTTCACGCCGACCGAGCTGCGTGTGGTGCGGATGGTGCTGGATCAGGCGTTCATCGACCTCAAGGAAGCCTGGCAGGCGATCATGGAAGTGAACTTCGAGTACATCAACTCGGAAGTGAACCCGGCCATGGCCAACATCGTCGGGCCGAGCGAAGCGGTGGTCATCTCCACGTTCCACATCGAACTCGATGGCGGTGGCGGCGATCTGCACGTGACCATGCCGTATTCGATGATCGAGCCGATCCGGGAAATGCTCGACGCCGGTTTCCAGTCGGACCTGGACGACCAGGACGAGCGCTGGGTAAACGCGCTCAAGGAAGACGTGCTGGACGTCAACGTGCCGCTCAGTACCACCATCGCCCAGCGTCAGTTGCCGCTGCGCGACATCCTGCATATGCGTCCCGGCGATGTGATCCCGGTCGAACTTAGCGAATCGCTGGTCCTGCGGGCCAACGGCGTGCCTTCGTTCAAGGTCAAGCTGGGCTCGCACAAGGGCAAGATGGCCCTGCAGGTAATTGAACCCATAGCACGACGTTGACCTGTCAGGTCGGCGTCGGAACATTGTTGCGTAATTGAATCACTGCTTGCAGAGGACTACCGATGGCTGATGAAAACGATATGACGTCTGCTGAAGATCAGGCGCTGGCCGATGAATGGGCTGCTGCACTGGGCGAGGCGGGCGAAGGTGGTCAGGACGATATCGACGCGCTGCTGGCTGCGGATGCGGGCAATGCGACCAATCGCATGACCATGGAAGAGTTCGGCAGCGTGCCGAAAAACAATGCGCCGGTCACCCTGGACGGCCCGAACCTGGACGTGATTCTGGATATTCCGGTGTCGATCTCCATGGAAGTGGGCAGTACCGACATCAACATTCGCAACCTGCTGCAACTCAACCAGGGGTCGGTCATCGAGCTGGATCGTCTGGCAGGCGAGCCGCTGGACGTGCTGGTCAACGGTACGTTGATTGCGCATGGCGAAGTGGTGGTGGTCAACGAAAAGTTCGGCATTCGCCTGACTGACGTGATCAGCCCGAGTGAACGCATCAAGAAGCTGCGTTAAGTGAAGCGCTTGCTGAGTGTTCTGCTGATGCTGCCCTCGCTGGCGCTGGCCGCCGAGCCCGTTGCGCAGGCAGCGCCCGCCGTGGCCAATACCGTATCCAGTGGCATGGGTGGTCAGGTGATGCAGCTGTTGTTCGGGCTGCTGCTGGTGGTCGGCCTGATTTTCGCGCTGGCCTGGGTGATGCGGCGGGTTCAGCGGGTTGGGCCCAACAACAGCCAGATCATCGAACTGGTAAGCACGCGGGCCATCGGGCCGCGTGATCGTCTGGTGCTGGTTCAGGTGGGCAATGAACAGGTCCTGCTGGGCATCACACCAGGCAATATCACCACCCTGCATGTGCTCAAGGAGCCTGTGCAGGTGCCGGTCCGGGAGCAGGCGACGCCCGAGTTCGCTCAGCGTCTGCTGGATTTGATGGGCAAGGATAAGGACAAGAAGTAATGGGCGCCTTGCGTTTCCTGGTACTGCTGTTGCTGGTAATGATTGCGCCGGTCGCGTTGGCTGCCGATCCGTTGTCGATTCCGGCCATCACCCTGTCCAACGGGGCTGACGGCCAGCAGGAGTATTCGGTCAGTCTGCAGATCCTGCTGATCATGACTGCGCTGAGCTTCATCCCGGCATTCGTGATGCTGATGACCAGCTTCACGCGGATCATCATCGTCTTCTCGATTCTGCGCCAGGCCCTGGGTCTGCAGCAGACGCCGTCGAACCAGATCCTGACCGGCATGGCGCTGTTTCTGACCATGTTCATCATGGCGCCTGTGTTCGACAAGGTGAATCAGGACGCCTTGCAGCCGTATCTGGCCGAGCAGCTTACGGCGCAGGATGCGGTCGCCAAGGCGCAGGTGCCGATCAAGGATTTCATGCTGGCTCAGACGCGCACCAGTGACCTTGAGCTGTTCATGCGCCTGTCCAAACGCACCGACATTCCGACGCCTGACGCGGCACCGCTGAATATTCTGGTGCCGGCTTTTGTTATCTCCGAGCTCAAGACCGCGTTTCAGATCGGCTTCATGATCTTCATTCCGTTTCTGATCATCGACCTGGTCGTGGCCAGTGTGCTGATGGCGATGGGTATGATGATGCTGTCGCCGCTGATCATTTCCCTGCCATTCAAGATCATGCTGTTCGTGCTGGTGGATGGCTGGGCGCTGATTGTCGGCACGCTGGCCGGCAGTTTTGGTGGTGTATGAGTCGTTTCGCTGAGGAGTCTGCCCGATGACGCCGGAAGTAGCCGTCGATCTGTTTCGTGAAGCGCTGTGGCTGACCACCATGCTGGTAGCGATTCTGGTGGTGCCGAGTCTGATCTGTGGTCTTCTTGTGGCGATGTTTCAGGCCGCCACCCAGATCA
This sequence comes from Pseudomonas sp. AC016, assembly GCF_979253365.1. NCBI lineage: Bacteria > Pseudomonadati > Pseudomonadota > Gammaproteobacteria > Pseudomonadales > Pseudomonadaceae > Pseudomonas > Pseudomonas sp. AC016. The sequence goes on along the minus strand of NZ_CEEDCC010000001.1, from coordinate 1,311,679 downwards.
ACGAACAGACGCTCAGCTTTCTGCCACGTCTGATCGTCATGTTGATCACACTGATCGCGATCGGTCCCTGGCTGTTGAAAGTCTTCATGGAATACATGCTGTCGCTGTACACCAGCATTCCGACCGTGATCGGCTGACGCTGCATGCAGCCGATGCTCGCGCTGACCGACGCCCAGATCAGCACCTGGGTCGCCAGCTTCATGTTGCCGCTTTTTCGCATCATCGCTGTGTTGATGACGATGCCGATCATTGGCACGACGCTGGTTCCCCGGCGTGTGCGCCTGTATCTGGCGGTTGCCATGACCGTTGCAGTTGCGCCCGTGTTGCCTGCGATGCCCACAGTGCAGGCCCTCGATCTCAGTGCGCTGCTGTTGATTGGCGAGCAGATCATCATCGGCGCAGGGATGGGGCTCGCCTTACAGCTGTTTTTCCATATTTTCGTGGTGGCGGGGCAGATCATCTCGACGCAGATGGGCATGGGTTTCGCTTCGATGGTCGACCCTACCAACGGCGTTTCGTCGGCCACCATCGGGCAGTTTTTCACCATGCTGGTGACACTGCTGTTTCTGGCCATGAACGGTCATCTGGTGGTGCTGGAAATTCTCGTTGAAAGCTTCACGACCATGCCGGTGGGCAGCGGCCTGCTGGTCAATAATTTCTGGGAGCTGGCGACCGGGCTTGGCTGGGTCATGGGTTCGGCTCTCAGGCTGGTGCTGCCGGCGATCACCGCGCTGCTGGTCATCAACATCGCGTTTGGCGTGATGACACGTGCGGCACCTCAGCTCAATATCTTTTCCATCGGTTTTCCGCTGACGCTGGTGCTGGGCATGGTCATTCTGTGGATGACCATGGGCGATATTCTCAATCAGTATCAGCCGCTTGCCAGTCAGGCTCTGCAAGCACTGCGCGACATGGTGAGGGCTCGTTGAAATGGCTGAGAACGAGAATGGCCAGGACAAGACAGAAGAACCCACGGAGAAAAAGGTCCGTGACTCTCGGGCCGATGGTCAGATTGCCCGCTCCAAGGAGCTGACCACCCTGGTCGTGATGCTGATGGGGTCGGGCGGGGCGCTGGTGTTTGGTGGCGGCATCGCACAGATGATGTTCGAGTTGATGCGCGACAATTTCACCATTACCCGTGAAACGCTGATGGACCAGGATTACATGGGCAAGGCACTGCTCAGTTCCGGTCTGCATGCCCTGGTTGTGGTGCTGCCGTTTCTGATTGCCATGCTTATGGCCGCGTTGGTAGGGCCGATCATGCTTGGTGGCTGGTTGTTCGCGACCAAATCGCTGGCTCCCAAGTTCAGCCGCATGAACCCGGCTGCGGGTCTCAAGCGCATGTTCTCGCCCCATGCGCTGGTTGAGCTGCTCAAGTCGCTCGCCAAATTCCTGATCATTCTGGCGGTAGCGCTGGTGGTGCTGAGCAAGGAGCGCAACGATCTTGTCGCCATCGCGCACGAGCCTCTGGAGCAGGCCATTATCCACAGTCTTCAGGTGGTGGGCTGGAGCAGTTTCTGGATGGCCTGCGGTTTGATGTTTGTCGCTGCCGCCGACGTTCCGTTCGTATTGTGGGAGGCGCACAAGAAGCTGCTGATGACCAAGCAGGAAGTGCGCGACGAGCACAAGAACAGCGAGGGCAGTCCAGAGATCAAGCAGCGTATCCGTCAATTGCAGCGCGAGATGTCACAGCGCCGGATGATGGCCTCGATCCCCGAAGCCGACGTGATCATCACCAACCCGACTCACTTCGCCGTGGCGCTCAAATACGATCCCGAGAAGGGTGGCGCGCCAATGCTGCTGGCCAAGGGTACGGATCTGGTTGCGCTGAAAATTCGCGAGATCGCCGCGCACAATCAGATTCTGATTCTGGAGTCGCCCGGCCTGGCGCGCTCCATCTATTACAGCACCGAGCTGGAACAGGAGATTCCTGCAGGGCTTTACCTGGCCGTGGCTCAGGTGCTGGCGTACGTCTACCAGATCCGTCAGTACCACGCAGGACAGGGCAAGCGCCCGGATCCGCTGGGCGACGTGCCGATCCCGCCGGACCTGCAGCGCGATTCCTGACAATGCGGTTTGCCTGATTCACCGCGTCGACTGCATCGCCAGCAAGCCATCTTCGGTTTTTCCTTGATATTGCGACTTATCTGCCGTTCCACCCCCGCATTTACTGGCTTTTGAAAAGTTGGACAGCTTCTTGCAATAGGTCTGTTCAAGGACGCTGTCGGCGTCAAAGTTTTGATCCAGTGCGCAGGTAAAGAATCGGTGGAACGCTCTCAGATACTCAGTAGCGCACGCAGCAACCTTGCAGGCCTCGGCCGTGGCCAGTTGGGCGTGCCGCTGTTGTTGCTGATCATGCTGGCAATGATGATGTTGCCTATTCCGCCGTTTTTGCTGGACGTGTTGTTCACGTTCAACATTGCGCTGTCCATCGTCGTGCTGCTGGTGTGCGTTTACGCATTGCGGCCGCTGGACTTCTCGGTTTTCCCCACCATTCTGTTGGTCGCCACGCTCTTGCGTCTGGCGCTGAACGTGGCCTCGACCCGTGTGGTCATGCTGCACGGCCAGGATGGACACGCCGCTGCAGGTAAGGTGATTCAGGCCTTCGGTGAGGTGGTGATCGGCGGCAACTACGTGGTCGGTATCGTAGTGTTCGCGATTCTGATGATCATCAACTTCGTGGTGATCACCAAGGGTGCCGGGCGTATCTCCGAAGTGAGCGCACGTTTCACCCTGGACGCGATGCCAGGCAAACAGATGGCGATCGACGCCGACCTCAACGCCGGCCTCATTGATCAGCCTGAAGCCAAGCGCCGTCGTGCTGAAGTCGCCGGGGAAGCCGAGTTCTACGGATCCATGGACGGTGCCAGCAAGTTCGTGCGTGGTGACGCCATTGCCGGCCTGCTGATTCTGTTCATCAACCTCATCGGCGGCATGCTGGTGGGTATCTTTCAGCACAACATGTCCTTCGCTGACGCAGGTCGCGTATACACCCTGCTGACCATCGGTGACGGTTTGGTGGCGCAATTGCCATCACTGCTGCTGTCCACCGCTGCCGCGATCATGGTGACCCGTGCTTCCGGTTCGGAAGAGATGGGCAAGCTGATCAATCGCCAGATGTTCTCCTCCTACAAGGCGCTGGGTGTCTCGGCCGGCATCATGATCGTCATGGGTCTGGTGCCAGGCATGCCGCACTTCGCCTTCATCGGCCTTGGCCTTGTGGCAGCCGGTGGTGCCTACCTGCTGTGGAAGAAAGAGAATCAGGTGAAGTTCGAGGCGTTGGCCGAAGTTCAGCGTCAACAGGATCTGTTGCCATCACCGACCCGCGTTCAGGATTCCAAGGAACTGGGCTGGGACGACGTGACGCCTATCGATATCATCGGTCTGGAAGTGGGCTATCGCCTGATTCCGCTGGTGGATCGCAATCAGGGTGGTCAGTTGCTGGCGCGTATCAAGGGCGTGCGCAAGAAGCTCTCTCAGGAGCTTGGCTTCCTGATGCCGACCGTCCACATCCGCGACAACCTCGATCTGGCGCCCAGCGCCTATCGTCTGACGCTGATGGGCGTGATTCTGGCCGAGGCCGAGATCTATCCCGATCGTGAACTGGCGATCAACCCCGGTCAGGTGTTCGGCACGCTGAACGGCATCACCGCCAGAGATCCGGCATTCGGCCTGGAAGCGGTGTGGATCGAAATCAGCCAGCGCAGTCAGGCTCAGTCTCTCGGCTACACGGTAGTGGATGCCAGCACGGTAGTGGCTACTCACCTCAACCAGATCCTGTACAAGCACTCGCATGAACTGATCGGCCATGAAGAGGTCCAGCAATTGATGCAATTGCTGGCCAAAAGCTCGCCGAAGCTGGCTGAGGAGCTGGTTCCGGGTGTGCTGTCGCTGTCGTCGTTGCTCAACGTGCTGCAGGCGCTCCTGGCCGAGCACGTACCGGTACGCGACATCCGCAGCATCGCAGAAGCCATCGCCAACAACGCCGGGAAGAGTCAAGATACCGCCGCGCTGGTGGCGGCGGTCCGCGTCGGTCTGAGCCGCGCAATCGTGCAAAGCATTGTAGGCGTTGAGCCGGAGCTGCCTGTTATCACTCTGGAACCAAGGTTGGAACAGATATTGCTCAATAGTTTGCAGAAGGCTGGTCAGGGTCAGGAAGAAGGCGTTCTGCTTGAACCGAGCATGGCTGAAAAGCTCCAGCGTTCGTTGATCGAGGCGGCCCAGCGTCAGGAAATGCAAGGGTTGCCGGTAATCCTTCTGGTAGCGGGTCCGATCCGGGCCATGCTGTCACGATTTGGACGACTGGCTGTACCGAGCATGCATGTTCTGGCGTATCAGGAAATTCCTGACAACAAGCAAGTAACCATCGTAGCGACTGTCGGGCCCAACGGCTGAGGTAGTGAGTCATGCAAGTTAAGCGATTTTTCGCCGCCGATATGCGTCAAGCCATGAAGCTGGTTCGCGATGAGCTGGGCGCTGAGGCGGCCATCATTGGCAACCGCCGCATCGCCGGTGGCGTCGAGTTGACCGCCGCTCTGGATTACAAGCTGTCTGCGCTGGCGCCACGCGTTCCCAACATGGAACTCGAAGACGAGCTGCGCAAGACCCAGTCGCGCATCGTCTCCGCCCAGGCTGAACTGAACAACCGCAGCGACAGCGATGCCTCGGTCAATCTTCAGTTGTTTTCCGGCAAGTCGATCAGCGCGACCGACACCCACATCGAACCGACACTCGAAGAGCCGCCACGTCCGTTTGCCTACGCACCGGCTCCCGCAGCCGAGCCAGCAGGCGGTCAACGTGCTTTCGAATCGATGCGGTCCGAATTGAACGGCCTGCGCGAGCTGCTGGAAGTCCAGCTTGGCTCCCTGGCCTGGACCCAGTTGCAGGGCAGCCGTCCGCAACAGGCCAACCTGTGGCGTCGTCTGCAACGCGTCGGCCTGTCCGGCCCGCTGTCGCGTGACCTGCTGTCGATGATTCCGGATATCGACGAGCCTCGTCAGGCCTGGCGCATGCTGTTGGCCCATCTGGCGCGCATGATTGCTGTGCCGGATGTCGAGCCACTGGAAGAGGGCGGTGTGATTGCCATGGTCGGTCCTGCCGGCATGGGTAAAACCACCACGCTGGCCAAGCTGGCCGCCCGTTATGTGCTGAAATACGGCGCGCAGAACATTGCGCTGGTCAGCATGGACAGTTTCCGCATCGGTGCCCAGGAGCAGCTCAAGACACTGGGCCGCATCCTCAACGTGCCGGTGACTCACGTCGATCCCGGTCAGTCGCTGGGACAGGCCCTCGAGCCTCTGCTGCGCAAGCGTGTGGTTCTCATTGATACCGCCGGGCTGCAAGCCAGTGATCCTGCGTTGCGCATGCAACTGGAAAGCCTGGCGGGTCGTGGCATCAAGTCGCGTAACTACCTGGTACTGGCCACAACCAGCCAGAAGCAGGTATTGACGGCGGCTTATCACAGTTACAAGCGTTGTGGCCTGGCCGGATGCATTTTGACCAAGCTGGATGAAACCGCCAGCCTGGGCGAAGTTCTGAGCCTGGCAATCAGTCACGAATTGCCGGTGGCCTACCTCACGGACGGACCACGGATTCCTGACGATTTGCACATCCCGCGTCGCCACCAGTTGGTGAGCCGCGCGGTCAGCGTGCAAATGCAGGACGAGCCTAGCGAAGAAGCGATGGCTGATATGTTTGCCGACCTCTATCACTCACCTGGCAAAAGGGTAGGTTAAGTGATGGAGACTATTGGAATGTCCCTGCATCGATGGTCTGCCAGGCATTGTTCGTTCGCGAACGTGCAGCCCCCAATGTGGCTTCGGTCTACGCAAGACAAGGTAAAGAAATAACATGGGCAGCATGCATCCCGTACAGGTTATTGCGGTGACTGGCGGCAAAGGTGGCGTCGGTAAGACTAACGTGTCAGTGAACCTCTCACTGGCCCTGGCTGAGCTCGGTCGACGCGTCATGCTTCTTGACGCCGATCTGGGTCTGGCCAATGTCGATGTCCTGCTGGGGCTGACACCCAAACGCACGCTCGCCGATGTCATAGAAGGCCGTTGCGAGTTGCGCGACGTGCTTCTCCAGGGGCCGGGCGGCGTGCGCATCGTGCCTGCCGCTTCCGGCACCCAGAGCATGGTTCATCTGTCGCCTGCCCAGCATGCCGGTCTGATCCAGGCGTTCAGCGAGATTGGCGACAATCTCGATGTACTGGTGATCGACACGGCCGCCGGCATTGGTGAATCGGTGGTCAGCTTCGTACGCGCCGCGCAGGAAGTCCTGCTGGTGGTCTGCGACGAGCCGACGTCCATCACCGATGCCTACGCACTGATCAAGTTGCTCAACCGCGACTACGGCATGAATCGTTTCCGGGTGCTGGCCAACATGGCCCAGAGCCCTCAGGAAGGCCGCAATCTGTTCGCCAAGCTGACCAAGGTCACGGACCGCTTTCTGGATGTTGCGCTGCAGTATGTCGGGGCTGTGCCCTACGACGAATGCGTGCGCAAGGCTGTACAGAAACAGCGTGCCGTCTACGAAGCCTTCCCGCGCTCCAAATGCGCGCTGGCATTCAAGGCCATTGCCCAGAAGGTCGACACCTGGCCGTTGCCGGCCAACCCACGGGGTCACCTTGAATTCTTCGTCGAACGACTCGTTCACCAGACCAGTGCGGGGCCTGTCCAATGACAGCGAGCGGCTACCAGATGTACAGCAAGGCTTCCCGGAATTCGCAGTACGAGCTGATCGAGCGTTATGCGCCTCTGGTCAAACGTATCGCCTATCACCTGCTGGCTCGCCTGCCAGCCAGTGTGCAGGTCGAGGACCTGATTCAGGCCGGCATGATCGGTCTGCTCGAAGTCTCTACCAAATACGATTCCACCAAGGGTGCGAGTTTCGAGACCTATGCGGGTATCCGCATTCGTGGCGCCATGCTCGACGAGGTGCGCAAGGGTGACTGGGCGCCTCGCTCGGTCCACCGCAATACGCGCATGGTGAGCGACGCAATTCGCGCAATTGAAGCGAAAACCGGACGTGACGCTAAAGATCACGAGGTTGCTGCCGAACTCCAGTTGAGTCTCGATGATTATTACGGGATTTTGAATGACACCTTGGGCAGCCGCCTCTTCAGTTTCGACGACCTGCTTCAGGACGGCGACCATGAAGGGCTGCACGAGGACGGTGCCAGCGGTTCGCTTGAACCGTCACGGGACCTGGAAGACGAGCGCTTCCAGGCAGCCCTGGCCGATGCGATTGCCAATTTGCCGGAGCGTGAGCGTCTGGTCTTGGCGCTGTACTACGACGAAGAGCTGAACCTCAAGGAAATCGGAGAGGTCCTGGGGGTCAGCGAATCGCGGGTCAGTCAGTTACACAGCCAGTGCGCAGCTCGTTTGCGGGGGCGTTTGGGGGAGTGGCGAGCGCGTTGACAGTCAATGTGCGGCCTGGTCCGCACATTGGCTTCATGCCGGCTGTGCAGAGCGTTACGTGGTAACAGGATAGACAAGGCAGGAGCCTGTCGGGCGGTGCCTCGATGGGCTGTTCGTTCAGGTCTGTACCTGTCGTTTTGCCAAGCCCGTCGTCGTTTCGTACAGCCGGGGGTGTGCTGTGCCAGTATTGAGTGAACAGCGTGTTCAGGTGCTGAACGCGTTAAAGACTGCTTGGAGGTCGAATTGGACAAGAACATGAAAATCCTCATCGTTGATGACTTCTCAACGATGAGGCGGATCATCAAGAACCTGTTGCGTGATCTGGGGTTCACCAACACATCGGAAGCGGACGACGGTCTGACCGCGCTGCCGATGCTGCAGAGCGGCGCCTTTGACTTTCTGGTGACGGACTGGAACATGCCTGGCATGTCCGGTATCGATCTGCTGCGCCAGGTCCGTCAGGACGAGCGCCTCAAGAGCCTGCCCGTGCTGATGGTCACTGCCGAAGCCAAGCGTGAGCAGATCATTGAAGCTGCACAGGCCGGGGTGAACGGTTACGTGGTCAAGCCATTCACGGCTCAAGCGCTGAAAGAGAAGATCGAAAAGATCTTTGAACGCGTCAATAGCTGATGCATGCCGCGAGGGCGCTATGGATAACAATGATTCGATGGCCGACTTTGAGTCGACCCTGAAAAGACACGCGCAGGAACTCGTCACCAGCCTTGAAAAAGGTCGTTTCGGCGAAGCTGTGCAACTGATCCATGAGCTCAACCAGACACGCGACCGCGGCCTTTATCAGGAAGTGGGCAAGCTGACTCGTGAGCTGCACAGTGCAATCGTCAACTTCCAGATCGATCCGCACATGCCTCAGGCCGAGGAGGTATCGCAGATCACGGATGCCACCGAACGTCTGGGTTACGTCGTGCGGCTGACCGAAAATGCGGCCAACCGCACCATGGATCTGGTCGAGGAGAGCACGCCGGTCATGAACGGTCTGAGCGCCGACGCGAAGGCGTTGAGTGAAGACTGGGGGCGCTTCATGCGCCGCGAAATCGGTGCCGAGGAATTTCGCGATCTCGCCAAGCGGGTCGATGGTTTTCTGACGCGTACCGAGAAGGAAACTCACGAGGTTTCCGCGCACCTCAATGACATTCTGCTCGCCCAGGATTACCAGGACCTCACCGGTCAGGTGATCAAGCGTGTCACGCAGTTGGTCACTGAAGTGGAAGGCAATTTGCTCAAACTGGTGCTCATGGCCAGCCATGTCGATCGCTTCGCAGGCATCGAACATGACGAAGAATCCATCCTTGCAGAAAAAGATCCTAAAAAACATCTCGCCAAGGGTGAAGGTCCGCAGATTCATGCCGATAAACGTGAAGACGTCGTATCCGGACAGGATGATGTAGACGATCTGCTATCGAGCCTCGGCTTCTAGGTCTGTTGACGGTTAATTTTAGGGAGCACCCCCATGAGCTTCGGCGCCGATGAAGAAATCCTTCAGGATTTTCTGGTAGAGGCCGGCGAAATTCTGGAGCAGTTGTCAGAGCAATTGGTCGAGCTGGAAAGCCGACCGGATGATGCTGATCTGCTCAATGCAATTTTTCGCGGTTTTCACACTGTAAAAGGGGGCGCCGGCTTCCTCCAGCTCCATGAGCTGGTGGAGTGCTGCCATATCGCCGAAAACGTGTTCGACATCCTGCGCAAGGGTGAGCGGCGCGTTGATTCCGAGCTCATGGACGTGGTCCTGGAAGCACTGGACACCGTCAACAGCATGTTCGGCCAGGTGCGCGAACGTACTGACCTGACGCCTGCGACGCCGGAACTGCTGGCGGCGCTGTCGCGTCTGGCTGAACCACAATCCAATGATGCGGTTGCCGAGCCTGAACCTGTGGCCGAGGCAACTGAAGTGCCTGCTCCGGTTGCCGAGGCGGCTGGCGGCGACGATATCACCGACCACGAATTCGAACAGTTGCTCGATTCGCTGCACGGCTCCAAGCCGATTGCAGCACCTGCTGCGGCACCGGCCGCTCAGGCCTCGTCGAGCGACGAGATTACCGATCAGGAATTCGAATCCCTGCTCGATCAGTTGCACGGCAAGGGCAAGTTTGCCGCCGATGCCGCTCCAGCACCGGCCCCTGCGGCCAAGGCTGGCGGCAGCGCGCCGGCCAGTGACGAGATCACTGACGACGAGTTCGAAGCATTGCTGGATCAGCTGCATGGCAAAGGGTCGTTCGACGCTGCTGTCGTCGCGCCGGTTGCTGCCGAGGCCGTTGCGGCCAAGGCTCCAGTGACAGCCAAGGCTGCAGCCTCGGACGAAATCACCGATCACGAATTCGAAAACCTGCTGGACGAGCTGCATGGCAAGGGCAAGTTCGAGCCTGAGGCCATCGTGGCCAAGGCGCCCGCACCTGCTGCTGCGGCTGCCCCGGCCCCTGCTGCCAAGCCCGCTGCGGCGCCTGCACCTGCTGCGAAGGCCGAGCCTGCGCCAGCCAAGGCTGCTGCACCTGCTCCCGCCCGTGCTCCTGCCCCGACGGGCGAAAAGCCGGTCGCGACAGAGGCCGAAACCACGGTGCGCGTCGATACTGCGCGCCTGGACGAGATCATGAACATGGTCGGCGAACTGGTGCTGGTGCGTAACCGACTGGTTCGCCTGGGTCTGAACAGTGGCGACGAAGCCATGTCCAAGGCCGTTTCCAACCTGGACGTGGTAACCGCCGACCTGCAGACCGCGGTGATGAAAACCCGCATGCAGCCGATCAAGAAAGTCTTCGGCCGCTTCCCGCGTCTGGTTCGTGACCTGGCTCGCCAGCTCAAGAAAGAGATCATCCTGGAACTGGTGGGTGAAGAGACCGACCTGGACAAGAACCTTGTCGAGGCACTCGCTGACCCGTTGGTCCACTTGGTGCGCAACGCGGTCGACCATGGTATCGAAACCCCGGAAGAACGCGAAGCCACCGGCAAGTCCCGCGGCGGCAAGGTGATTCTGGCGGCCGAGCAGGAAGGCGACCATATCCTGTTGTCCATCTCCGATGACGGCAAGGGCATGGACCCCAACGTGCTGCGCTCCATCGCCGTCAAGCGCGGTGTCATGGACAAGGATGCTGCGGACCGTCTCAGCGACACCGACTGCTACAACCTGATCTTTGCACCCGGCTTCTCGACCAAGACCGAGATTTCCGATGTTTCCGGTCGTGGTGTGGGCATGGACGTGGTGAAAACCAAGATTTCCCAGCTCAACGGTTCGATCAACATCTACTCGACCAAGGGTCAGGGTTCGAAGATCGTCATCAAGGTTCCGCTGACGCTTGCGATCATGCCGACCCTGATGGTCATGCTGGGCAATCAGGCCTTTGCCTTCCCGCTGGTCAACGTCAACGAAATCTTCCACCTGGACCTGTCGACCACCAACGTCGTCGATGGTCAGGAAGTGGTGATCGTGCGTGACAAGGCCTTGCCACTGTTCTACCTCAAGCGCTGGCTGGTCAGTTCGGCAGCGCATGAAGAGCAGCGTGAAGGGCACGTGGTGATTCTGTCTGTCGGCACCCAGCGCATCGGCTTCGTCGTCGATCAACTGGTCGGTCAGGAAGAAGTGGTGATCAAACCGCTGGGCAAGATGCTGCAAGGTACGCCGGGCATGTCGGGCGCCACCATCACCGGTGACGGTCGCATTGCCTTGATTCTCGATGTACCGAGCATGCTCAAGCGTTACGCCGCACGGCGTATTTGATTCTGGGGTTGCGGGCAGCTTCGGCTGCCTGCGGCGCCTATTGGAGTGTTTATGGCAGTCAAGGTCCTGGTGGTGGATGATTCCGGTTTCTTCCGCCGCCGCGTTACGGAAATTCTTTCTTCGGACCCCAACATCCAGGTTGTCGGCACGGCAACCAACGGCAAGGAAGCGATCGAACAGGCGCTGGCCCTCAAGCCTGACGTGATCACCATGGACTACGAAATGCCGATGATGGATGGCATTACGGCAGTTCGTCACATCATGCAGCGTATCCCGACCCCGGTTCTGATGTTTTCCTCGCTGACGCACGAAGGTGCACGCGTCACGCTGGATGCGCTGGACGCCGGTGCCGTGGACTTTTTACCCAAGAATTTTGAAGACATCTCGCGTAACCCGCAGAAGGTCAAGCAGCTGCTGTGCGAGAAGATCAACAGCATCTCACGCAGTAACCGTCGTTTGAGCGGCGCGAGTTCCACTTCTGCTGCTCCGGTTTCCTCATCCGCTGCGCCCGCTGCCCGTACCGCTGCGCCGGCACCTGCATCGACCACGCCTGCACGCCCGATTGCGCCGCGTACTGCAGCGCCTGCGCCGCATGCAGCCCATGCCCAGCCACAGACTCATGCGCCGGCCCATCCGACCACCTCGGGCACGCCGAAGCGCAAGGCCTACAAGCTGGTTGCCATCGGCACGTCGACCGGTGGTCCCGTGGCATTGCAACGTGTGCTGACGCAACTGCCTGCCGGTTTTCCGGCACCGCTGGTGCTGATCCAGCACATGCCTGCTGCGTTCACCAAGGCCTTTGCCGAGCGTCTGGACAAGCTGTGCAAGATCAGCGTCAAGGAAGCCGAGGACGGTGACGTACTGCGTCCGGGCCTCGCCCTGCTGGCACCCGGTGGCAAGCAGATGATGGTCGACAGCCGCGGCACAGTGAAGATTCTGCCCGGTGATGAACGCCTCAACTACAAGCCGTGTGTGGACATCACATTCGGTTCGGCCGCCAAGTCCTATGGCGACAAGGTGCTCTCTGTCGTGCTCACGGGCATGGGCGCCGACGGCCGCGAAGGCGCTCGTCTGCTCAAGCAGGCCGGCAGTACAGTCTGGGCGCAGGACGAGGCGAGCTGCGTGATTTATGGCATGCCGATGGCCATCGTCAAGGCCGAGCTGGCGGATGCAATCTATAGCCTGGACGATATCGGTCGTCACCTGGTCGAGGCGTGCCTCTGATGGATGTACTGAGTCTGATCGGTCTGATCCTGGCGTTCGTGGCGATCATCGGCGGCAACTTCCTCGAAGGCGGACACCTCAGTGCGCTGCTCAATGGTCCGGCAGCGCTGATCGTGATCGGCGGTACGCTGGGCGCCTCGCTGTTGCAGGCGCCCATGAGCGCGTTCATGCGCGCCATGAAAATCATTCGCTGGGTGCTGTTTCCGCCGCGTGTCGATCTGCCGGGTGGCGTTGACCGTGTGATCGGCTGGAGCATGACTGCTCGCAAGGAAGGTCTGCTGGGGCTGGAAACGGTTGCCGATGCCGAGCCTGACAGCTATGCCCGAAAAGGCCTGCAACTGCTGGTCGACGGTGCCGAGCCGGAAGCGATTCGCAGCATTCTGGAAGTCGATTTCATCACCCAGGAAACCCGTGACATTCAGGCCGCCAAGGTCTTCGAGAGCATGGGCGGCTATGCGCCGACCGTGGGTATCATCGGTGCGGTCATGGGGTTGATTCACGTGATGGGCAATCTGGCTGATCCGAGTCAGCTGGGCAGCGGCATTGCCGTGGCGTTCGTCGCGACCATCTACGGTGTCGCGACGGCCAACCTTATCCTGCTGCCGGTCGCCAACAAGCTCAAGGCGATTGCCCATCGTCAGGCGCGCTACCGCGAAATGCTGCTCGAAGGTCTGCTGTCCATTGCCGAGGGTGAGAACCCGCGCTCCATCGAACTCAAGCTGCAAGGCTTCATGGAGTAACACCTCATGGCTCGACGTCGTCAGCCCGAAGAACACGAAAATCATGAACGCTGGCTGGTGTCTTACGCCGACTTCATTACGCTGCTGTTTGCCTTCTTCGTGGTGATGTACTCGATCTCGTCGGTCAACGAAGGCAAGTACAAGATTCTGTCGCAGGCGCTGGTCGGCGTGTTCAACGACACCGAGCGCACCATGAAGCCGATCCCCATCGGCGAGCAGCGCCCGGTCTCGGTCAAACCGTCCGAGCCATTGCTCAAGGACAGTGAAGAAACCGACGCCGGTATCGCCTCGTCGGCCAGTGATCCGTTGCAGACCATTGCCCAGGATGTACGTGATGCGTTTGGCGATCTGATCCAGTCCGACCAGATGACCGTGCGCGGCAACGAACTGTGGATCGAGATCGAGCTCAACTCCAGTCTGTTGTTCGGCAGCGGTGATGCGATGCCCAGCGACAAGGCGTTCACGATCATTGAAAAGGTCGCCGGTATCGTCAAGCGCTTCGACAACCCGATCCATGTCGAAGGCTTCACCGATGACCAGCCGATCAGCACGGCGCAGTTTCCGACCAACTGGGAACTGTCGTCGGCACGTTCGGCCAGTATCGTCCGCATGCTGGCCATCGACGGCGTCAATCCGGCGCGTCTGGCATCCGTCGGATACGGCGAGTTCCAGCCAATTGCCCCCAACACCAACGCTACCGGGCGTGCCAAGAACCGTCGTGTGGTGCTGGTCATCTCCCGTAACCTGGATGTGCGGCGCAGTCTGACCAGCACCGGCACTGCGAATGCGCAGCCGGACGCCGCATTGAAGCGTGCTGGCACACAAACTGCACCGGTGCCAGCAAAGCCGCCGGTACGTGCGAACACTGTCAATTCTCCGTCACCCGCACCTTAATAGCGTATCGGTACGGTCATCGCTGTACGGAAGGAAAATCATCAATGAGAGTCTGGGCAGTAGCCAACCAGAAAGGTGGAGTCGGAAAGACCACCACGACCATTGCCCTGGCCGGTCTGCTGGCCGATGCGGGCAAGCGCGTCGTCGTGGTCGATCTCGACCCTCACGGCTCCATGACCAGTTATTTCGGGCACAACCCGGACGAACTGGAGCACAGCGCTTTCGATCTGTTTCTGCACAAGGGTGTCGTTCCTGACGGACTTCCGGGGCAACTGCTGCTGCCGACCAGCGACCAGCGTATCTCGCTGATTCCGTCCAGTACCGCATTGGCGACGCTGGAACGACAGTCGCCGGGCCAGAGTGGCCTGGGGCTGGTGATTGCCAAGAGCCTCGCCCAGTTGTGGCAGGATTTTGACTATGCGCTGATCGACAGCCCGCCGTTGCTCGGCGTGTTGATGGTCAACGCGCTGGCCGCCAGTCAGCAGCTGGCGATTCCGGTGCAGACCGAATTTCTTGCCGTCAAAGGCCTGGAGCGCATGGTCAACACCCTTACGATGATCAACCGTTCGCGAAAGGTGCCGTTGCCTTACACCATCGTGCCGACGCTGTTCGACCGCCGCACCCAAGCCTCCATGGGCACCCTGAAACTCTTGCGCGACAGCTTTCCCGAGCATGTCTGGCAGGCCTATGTGCCGGTTGACACGCGTTTGCGCGATGCCAGTCGCGCGGGTCTGACGCCGTCGCAGAACGACAGCAAGAGCCGTGGCGTGATTGCGTACCGGGCATTGCTCAAGCATATGCTCGCCGAGCAACTCAATGCTCAGGTGGCCTGACATGCGCGCACATTCTTTCTCTGCTGTCAGCTCAAGTGATGCCTCAATGCGGCCGATAACTCTATCAGGCTGCACTCGCTCCATTTTTTGTTGGGCCCCGGTATGAACCGCCCTGTAGAAGTTGCAACACGACCCAAGCTGGCCCTGCAGTCCTATCTGGATGCGTTGCTTCAGGACGCGACCGAAGAACCGGAGGTTCCGGCCAGCAGCATCGACGAGTTTCAGGCGGCGGTGCTCGAAGAGCAGGCGTTCGATGCGCGCAGGCAGTCGCAGATAAAGCCGGTCGCAGTGGCTGTAGCGGCCCCAGCAGCGGTAGCGGTGCCTGTTGTCGTTGCTGCACCGGTGGTGACGCCGGTGCTGGAAATTGCGCCGGTGATCGTGGCTGAGGCCGTGGTTGAAGTCGAGGTTCCGCTGGTCGAGCCGGTTGCGGAGCTGAGCACCATGGCGCCGCAGCGTACGCCCACGCCGCCGCCGACCAGCGATGGTCGTCCGGCCTGGGCTGCCGAGCCCTTCGAATGCCTGTTGTTCGATGTGGCGGGGCTGACACTGGCGGTGCCGTTGGTGTGCCTGGGGTCGATTTATCCTTTGGCAGGGCAGGAGCTGACGCCTCTGTTTGGTCAGCCGGACTGGTTTCTCGGGATCCTGCCTTCTCAGGCGGGGAACCTCAAAGTGCTGGATACCGCGCGCTGGATCATGCCTGATCGCTACCGCGACGATTTTCGCCAGGGCTTGCAGTATGTGATTTCGGTTCAAGGGTACGAGTGGGGGTTGGCGGTGCATCAGGTCAGTCGCTCTTTGCGTCTTGATCCGAACGAAATCAAGTGGCGCACACAGCGTGGTCAGCGGCCATGGCTGGCGGGCACAGTGATCGAACACATGTGTGCGTTGCTGGACGTAGCAGAGTTGGCCGAGTTGATAGCCAGTGGCGCGGTCAAGCAGTTGAACAAGTCGAAATAATCATGGGCCGTCGCCAGTCGCGTCGCCCGCAGAGTACACACGTGAGGGGTTAGGGTATGAATAAGTCGTCTGCACAGGGTTCCGAAGATCCTATCCTGCAATGGGTTACGTTCCGCCTGGACAATGAGTCCTATGGCATCAACGTGATGCAGGTCCAGGAAGTGCTGCGCTACACCGAAATCGCTCCGGTACCGGGTGCGCCAAGCTACGTGCTGGGCATCATCAACCTGCGCGGTAACGTCGTGACTGTGATCGACACCCGTCAGCGCTTCGGCCTGGCGCCGGTTGAAGTCAGCGACAACACGCGTATCGTGATCATCGAAGCCGACAAGCAAGTGGTCGGGATTCTGGTCGACAGCGTGGCAGAAGTGGTTTACTTGCGTCAGTCCGAAGTCGAAACCGCACCTAACGTCGGTAACGATGAATCGGCCAAGTTCATTCAGGGCGTCTGCAACAAGAACGGCGAGCTGTTGATTCTGGTCGAGCTGGACAAAATGATGTCCGAAGAAGAGTGGTCCGAGCTGGAGAGCATCTGATTGATTCTTGAGGTTGCAGTCGTCTTTCTGGGCATTCTCTGGGTAGTCACCCTGGGAATGTTCCTGACCCATACCAAGCGTCAGCGCAAGCTCGACGCCGAGCGTGACGAGGCGGCTGCCTTGCGTGATCAGCGTATCAAGGAGTTGGCCCGGCGCGTGGACAACTTCCAGAGCGGCACGGTACGCATGGGTGAGGCTCTGCACGAACTGCGCGCCATCGTTGCGCCGTTGCCCGACAAGCTCACGGCACTGGAACAGCGCGATCCCTCCACGCTGTCCTTTGCCCAGGCGGCGCGTCTGGTCGGCATGGGCGCCAGCATTGACGAGCTGACCCAGTCCTGCGGACTGACTCAGGCAGAAGCACAGTTGATGACCAAGCTTCACGGCAATCCGGCGGGCTGACCGCTGATAAGCCTGGTCCATTCGTGACCAGGCTTTTCCTTCCCTTGATTTTCCTTCCGGCTCGGTCCCGCTCCAGAGTGCCTTACTGTTCGTCCAGCGAGAATTCAGTCAGGCAGAAGGTGGGGATGGCCATGGCTTGCAGACGTTTCGAGCCGCCCAGTTCCGGCAGATCGATGATTGCGGCGGCTTCGTGAATCCGAGCGCCCATGCGGCGGATCAGGTTGGCGGCCGCGATCAGCGTTCCGCCCGTGGCGATCAGGTCATCGAACATCACGACCGAGTCGCCGTCGCACAGGCTGTCCGCATGGACTTCCAGGTACGCTTCGCCGTATTCGGTCTGGTAACCCTCGGACAGCACGTCGGCCGGCAGCTTACCCTGTTTGCGAAACAGCACCAGAGGCTTGTTCAGCTCGTAGGCCACGACCGAGCCGATCAGAAAGCCACGTGCGTCCATGACGCCGATGTGGCTGAAGTCGGCTTCGATGTAGCGCTGCACGAAGCTGTCGATCACTTGGCGAGTGGCCTTGGGCGACTGGAAGAGTGGAGTGATGTCGCGGAAGACGACGCCAGGCTTGGGGAAGTCCACGACCGGGCGTATCAGGGATTTGAAGCTCAATTCATCGAAAATCATCAGAAAGTGATCCGGGGCAAGATTGGCCGACAGTTTAAGCCGACCGGCCCCGGATCGCACGCATCAGCTTTGGAAGGCGCCGCCAGCCAGTGCGCAGAGCTGGATCGGGTCGAGGATATGCACCTCTTTGCCTTCTGCGGTGATCAGCTCGTTTTGCTGAAAACGGGTGAACACCCGGGAAACAGTTTCGACCGCAAGCCCCAGGTAATTGCCGATTTCATTGCGCGACATGCTCAGGCGAAACTGGTTGGCGGAAAAGCCTCGCGCCCGGAAGCGCGCCGACAGATTGACCAGAAAGGTCGCGATGCGCTCGTCGGCGGTCTTTTTTGAGAGCAGCAACATCATTTGCTGATCGTCTCGGATCTCGCGGCTCATGACGCGCATCAACTGCCGACGCAGTTGCGGTAGTTGCACCGAAAGCTCATCCAGGCGATCAAACGGGATTTCGCACACTGATGTGGTTTCCAGCGCCTGCGCGGAAACCGGATACGCCTGGGCATCCATTCCGGACATGCCGACCAGTTCGCTGGGCAGGTGAAAGCCCGTGAGCTGCTCTTCACCGGCGTCACTGATGCTGAAGGTTTTCAATGCACCGGATCGCACGGCGTAGACCGACTCGAAGGTATCGCCCTGACGAAACAGAAATTCGCCTTTTTTCAACGGGCGGCCGCGCTTGACGATCTGGTCAAGCGACTCCATGTCTTCGAGGTTCAGCGAGAGGGGCAGGCAGAGCGGGGCGAGACTGCAATCCTTGCAATGAGCCTGGGTTGAAGCACGTGACTTGGCGGGCTCGGACATCACTTAATTCCTTGTGGGAAAACACACATAAGTCGTAAGGGTAACTCACCCAAGGCAGGTAGGGCCAGTCTGCGAGTGCTCCCAGGTATCAAGGTTCGTCCCGGTCGGCCGATAGCGGTGTACTCATTCAATGACAGCGGGATGTGCCACCATGACCCTGACTACTTCGCCCATAGGCGCCATTACACTGGCCGTTGCCACGCCAGCGGTGACTTCCCGTTCGCCTCAGGAGGTCAAGGTCGACGCCGCGCCTGCTGCGTCAGAGGGGGTGAAAGTCGACCTGTCGGCTGCAGGAAAGGCAGCAGCCTCGTCGTCTTCCAGGGATGCGGACATCGAGCAAAGTGGTTTGCCGGCGTCGGTTCAGAAGCTGCTGAAGGCCATTCGCGAACTGCAACGACAGATCGCCGAGCTGACCTTGCAGATCCAGCAGGCGCTCAAGGATCCGAGCCTCACTGACGAGGAGCGCAAGACCAAGGCGGCGGGTCTGCAGGCAGTGATGAGCATGCTACAGGCGCAGATCAGTACGTCCAGCGATGACCTTTCCACGCTGATGAACAAGCTCAAATCCAGCAATGACGACAAGGTCAAGGCCGGTATGCTGATCATGGCCAAAATGTAAGAGGTCGGGCTGGTCTAGATTACCTTTGAAAATTGTTGCGGGTGCTGCCGGGGCTGGTAGGTATCAAACACCTTGCACACCGCGCGCACCAGCAGCCGTCCCGCAGGCAGCACGTCGAGTGTGTCGCGTCCCAGAGCGATCAATCCGTCTTCGGCCATGACGTCGAGTTGCGGCCAGATATCACTGAAGTAGGATTTGAAATCGAATGCCAAAGCCTGCCCGGTTTTTACGAAATCCAAGTGGAAATGGCAGATCAGTTGCTGAATCACTGCGCGTCTGATCCGGTCATCGTCGTTGCAGAAAAGCCCTCGTCTGGTCGCCAGTTGATCGCTGGCCAGCAGGGTCTGGTAGTCGTTCAGATCGCTGCTGTTCTGGCTGTAAAGATTCCCCACCTGGCTGATTGCCGAAACCCCCAGCCCGAGCAGATCGCAGTGTCCGTGGGTGGTGTAACCCTGAAAGTTGCGATGCAGCGTCCGATCTTCCTGCGCGATAGCCAGGTCATCGTCAGGCAGGGCGAAGTGATCCATGCCGATGTAGCGATAACCCGCATGAGTCAGTTGCGAAACCGTACGCTCCAGCATCGACAACCTGGTTTCAGGGCAGGGCAGATCGGCGCTTTCGATACGCCGCTGAGGCATGAAGCGCTCGGGCAGATGGGCGTAGTTGAACACTGACAGGCGATCCGGCTGCAACCTGATGACCTCGTCTACTGTGCAGGCAAAGCTGTCGAGGGTCTGTTTGGGCAGGCCGTAGATCAGGTCGATATTGACCGAGCGAAACTGCAGCGTTCGTGCGGCCTCGACCAGTGTCCGGGTTTCCTCCAGGCTTTGCAGGCGATTGATTGCACGCTGTACCGCAGGTTCCAGGTCCTGCACGCCCAGGCTGATGCGGTTGAAGCCCAGTTCACGCAGCAAGCCCATCGTCGCCCAGTCGGCTTCGCGCGGATCGATCTCGATGCCGTAGTCTCCCGAGTCGTCTTGCAGCAGATTGAAGTGCGCACGCAGGTGCGCCATGAGTTGCCGCAGCTGATCATGGCTGAGAAACGTCGGCGTCCCACCGCCCAGATGCAACTGCTCGACGATCTGACCGGGGTCGAGATGGCAGGCGAGCATCTCGATTTCATGCATCAGGCGTTGCAGATAAGCCTGTGACCGCCCGCGATCCTTGGTGATGACCTTGTTGCAGGCGCAGTAGTAACAAACGTTGGCGCAGAACGGGATGTGCACATACAGCGACAAAGGCCTTAACGCCTTGCGACTGTCACGCAGCGCGTGCAACAGGTCGAAAGCGCCGACATCGGTTCTGAATTGCACGGCCGTTGGATACGAGGTGTAACGCGGGCCTGTGAGGTCGTAGCGACGGATCAGGTCTGAATCCCAACGAATGACGTCCAGCATGCGCATGTTTCCCGGATGGGGTGATGAGCGCCGGAGCATACGAGGGGCGTGTTTATCGGGTGTTGATGTGGGTCAACCGGGCTGACAGCGAGCAGGCTCGATCACTCAATGCCCCATCAACCAGTGCTGATGAGGCCCCGGCAATGTCCAGAGTCCGAATAGCATCACCAGCACGCCACCTGTGGTGCGGACGCTGCGTCTGCGCAGCAGTGCGGTGGTGCGTTCGGCGGCCACGCCGGTGGCAAGCAGCACGGGCCAGGTACCCAGACCGAACGCCAGCATCAGCAAGGCGCTGTCGATGGCATTACCCTGACTGGCAGCCCACAGCAGGGTGCTGTAGACCAGTCCGCAGGGCAGCCAACCCCACAGTGCGCCGAGCAACAGGGCGCGGGGGATGCTCGAGATCGGCAGCAGGCGCGTAGCGATGGGTTGCAGGTAGCGCCAGAGGCCTCGGCCCAGGCGCTCGATGCGGGTCAGGCCGCTCCACCACCCGGCGAGGTACAGACCCATGGCGATCAGCAGAAGCGCTGCCACGACACGCAGTGTCGTCGCGCCCGGGCTGTTCGCCACGGCCCAGCCGACCAGTCCGCTGAAGAAGCCGGCAATCGAATAGCTGACGATGCGGCCCAGGTTATAGGCCATCAATAGCTGCATGCGGCGTGCGCGTTGTTCTCGGGGAATGGCCAGGGTCAGTGCGCCCATCAATCCGCCACACATGCCCAGACAATGGCCGCCGCCCAGCAGCCCGAGCACGAGCGCGGAAAACAGCAGCGGAATGAGGTCAAGCATGAGGCGCGTCAGGCATCAGGTTTTCCTGCACGGTTTGGCGCTTCGGGATCGGACATGCTGCGTTGCGCCGCAGCCTGATGATCGGGGTCCTGATCGTCGAACAGGATGCTGTGGGCCGGACCGTCCATGTCGTCGTACTGACCACTGTCCACCGCCCAGAAAAAGATGTAGATCGCGACCGCCACCAGCACCAGCGCGGCGGGAATCATGATGTAGAGCGCGGGCATGAAACCTCCGGGACGAATGGCGGTGCAGACGGCGGCATGCGTGTCAGGCGCAGCGCGTTGAGCACCACGATCAATGAACTTGCAGACATACCGATGGCAGCCCAGACCGGTGTGATCCAGCCCAGCGCCGCGAACGGCAGCATCAGGCCATTGTACAAGCCTGCCCACAGCAGGTTTTCGACAATCACCCGGCGAGTACGTCGCGCCAGATCAAAGGCGTCGATCAGGCCGTGCAGGCGGTTGGACAGCAGCACCGCATCTGCCCCGGTCCTGGTCAGGTCGGTGGCGGAGCCCATCGCCACGCTGATGGTGGCTGCGGCCATGGCCGGTACATCATTCACGCCGTCGCCGATCATCAGCACCGTGTGTCCTTGCGCCTGCAACTGCTGCAGCACGGCCAGCTTGTCGTCAGGTCGCAGACCGCCGCGCGCATCATCGATGCCCAGCGTGGCTGCCACTGTTTGCACCATCGGCGAACTGTCCCCCGACAACAGCAGGGTTTTCCAGCCGCGAGCCTGGCAGGCCTGGAGCAGTTCAACGGCATCGTCGCGCAGCCGGTCATCAAGGCCGAACCACGCCAGCGGGCCGTCGGTGTCGCCGAGCAGCAGCCATTGGCCTGTTTCGTCAGGCATCTGCAGGGCGCGGGTATCGCTTAACGCGCAGACGAATTCAGGCTGACCGATGCGCAGGCGACGATTATCCACACTGCCTTCCAGGCCGAGTCCAGGCGTGTTCATGACCTGCTCGGCTTCCTTCGGTGCGCGGCCAAATGCGCGGGCGATGGGGTGTTCGGAACGGCTCTCCAGCACGGCAGCCAGCCCCAGGCACGTGTCTGCATCCGGCGTTGCCAATGGACGGACAGCCCGCACTGTCAGGCGACCCTCGGTGAGGGTTCCGGTCTTGTCGAAGATGACGGTGTCGATTGTGTTCAGGCCTTCCAACACGTGGCCGCGCGTCACCAACAGCCCGAGTGTGTGCAGCGTGCCGGTCGCAGCGGTCAGTGCGGTGGGCGTTGCCAGCGACAGGGCGCAGGGGCAGGTGGCGACCAGCATCGCCAGAACGATCCACAGGGCGCGGGATGAATCGAGTTGCCACCAGACGATGCCGATCACTGCAGCGGCAATCAGTGAAATCAGCAGAAATGTCTGTGCGGCACGATCCGCCATTCCCGCCAGCCGAGGCTTGTTCGCCTGGGCGCGCTCCAGCAGACGAACAATGGCGGACAGTTGCGTGTCATGACCCAGCGCCAGCACCTGTATCTTCAGGGCGTTCTCGACATTGAGCGTGCCCGCCGTGACGCCGTCACCGGCAGTTCTCGTCCGGGGCACGTACTCGCCGGTCAGTAATGACTCATCGACACTGGACTGGCCTTCGAGAATCCTGCCGTCCACCGGAATCACTGCGCCGGGCTGCACCAGCACCTGATCGTCGATGCGCAGTTCGCTGAGCAGGATGCGCTCGGTCTGGCCGCTGGGGTTCATGCGCAGGCACGACGCAGGCAAAACGTTGACCAACTGTGACGTCGCCACTGCCGTGCGTTCCCTCGCCCGGCGTTCCAGATAGCGTCCAGCCAGCAGAAACAGCGCGAACATGCCGACGGCATCGACGTACAGCTCTCCTGTTCCGCTGATGGCGGTCCAGAACCCTGCGACGTAGGCCGTGCCAATGGCCAGCGACACCGACACATCCATGGTCAGATGGCGGCTGCGCAAATCGCGTAGCGCGCCGCGAAAGAACGGTGCGCAGCTGTAGAACACGATGGGCGTGGTCAGAAACAGCGCGACCCAGCGCAGGATGGTATGCATTGACGGGCTGAGGTCCAGATTGAATTCCGGCCAGGTTGCCATGGTTGCCATCATTGCCTGAAACCACAGCAGACCGGCAACGCCCAGCTGCCGCAGTGCAAGCCGGTTCTCGCTTGCCAGCCGTTCGGCAGCGTGATCGGCCTGCCAGGGATGGGCGACGTAGCCGATGTTGCGCAGCGTGTTCAACAGCTGGCTGAACGCAACCTGATCGCTGACCCAGCGCACCAGCAGTCGATGGTTCGACAGGTTCAGTCGCGCCTCGACCACACCCGGCAGCTTGCCGAGCCGTTGCTCGATCAGCCAGCCACAGGCCGCGCAACTGATACCTTCGATGAGCAAGGTCGTTTCCGAGACGTCGGCGTCATGACGTACGAAAGGCGCCTGCACATCCGGGCGGTCGTACAGCGCAAACTCGTCAAGCGCACGTGTGGGCAGGCTCTCCGGGTTGGCGGAGGTTTCGCTGCGATGGGCGTAATAGTGTTCCAGACCGCCCGCGACGATGGCCTCGACCACTGCCTGACATCCAGGGCAGCACAGCTCACGGGTTTCACCGAGCACGACGGCGGTGAAGCGGCTGCCTGCCGGGACGGGCAGGGCGCAGTGATAGCAGAGCAGGGGCGCGTTCACGTCAGTCCTTGCGGCCTTGAGCCGCCTGCAGCGGCTCGTCGCCCAGCGTCAGGGTGCGGTCATGGCCCAGCCATTCCTCCTCGAACAGACGCCAGGTCTGACCGCCTTCGCTGCCCAGCAGTTCGACGAAGCGACGGCCTT
The DNA here is from genome assembly GCF_979253365.1 of Pseudomonas sp. AC016. NCBI lineage: Bacteria > Pseudomonadati > Pseudomonadota > Gammaproteobacteria > Pseudomonadales > Pseudomonadaceae > Pseudomonas > Pseudomonas sp. AC016. Next base: position 1,287,911 of record NZ_CEEDCC010000001.1, on the reverse strand, counting down.
CGACCCGGTCCTGAAGTTGCCCGACATAGCGACCGGTCTGCGAAGGGCTGCGGGTCAGAAATACACGGCGATCCCTGTCCGGCTGAGTGGGTGAGATCAGGTTCAATTCCAGCCGATCGGGATTGCTGTTGCCACTCAGGTGCAGTTCGGCTTCGCCCGTCACGTCGTCCAGATGAAGGCTGGCGCGCAGTTTGAGGGTCTGGGCGAGTATCTCGCGATTGATCGAGCGATTGATGCCTTTACCCGCTTCGTAATAGTTGTCGGTGACCAGATTGTCCGGGTGATTGATGGCGATGCCCGCCATGGTCAGGCTGAGCACGACCGAGCCACCCAGCATGGCGATGATGATCCATGGCCAGAGGTGCCTGTACCAGGGGCTTGCAGCGGTTGCGGCGGGCATGGCGATGCTCTTAGCGGGTGGACGGGCCGATGAACCGGCTTCTGGTTTCGAGGCGAATCTCGTCGTCATGCACATCCCTGAGGATGAACGTGATGTCCTGCGTGCTCGACGTCAGGGCTTCGGCAGCGCTGGACAGTTGCACAGGCGTGCTGAGAATCTCGCCTGCGCCGACCGTTATTTCACGACGTCCCTGCCATTTCAGATCAGGCAGCCCATGTGCTTCCAGTGCATAGGTATGGGCGACCTGATCCTTGTTCATGACCTTGAGGCTGTAGACGTTTTCGATCCGCCCTTCAGCGTTTTCCCGGTACAGCATGCGGTCCTTGCTGACATCCAGCCCTACCAGAGAGCGGGTCAGGAAGGCGCTGATCAGCAAGCCGATCATCAGCAGCAACACCAGCGCATAGCCGATCAGACGCGGGCGCAGTGTACGCGTTGTGTGTCCTGACAATCTGTTCTCGGTGGTGTAGCTGATCAGCCCGCGCGGGTAGGCCATTCTGTCCATGACCGTGTCGCAGGCATCGATACAGGCTGCGCAGCCGATACACTCGACCTGCAAGCCGTCGCGAATGTCGATGCCGGTCGGGCAGACCTGCACGCACATCGTGCAGTCGATGCAATCACCCAGACCTTGCGCCTGATGATCAGCCTCTCTTTTCCTTGCCCCGCGTGGTTCACCGCGTTGCGGGTCGTAGGAGACGATCAGGGTATCCCTGTCGAACATCACGCTCTGGAATCGCGCGTAGGGGCACATGTAAATGCACACCTGTTCGCGCAGCCAGCCCGCGTTGGCGTAGGTCGCAAGGGTGAAGAACCCGACCCAGAAATACGCCCAGCCATCGGCCTGCCCGGTGAACAGGTCCGTGATCAGTTGGCGGATCGGTGAAAAATAGCCGACGAAGGTCAAGCCAGTGGCGACGCCGATCAACAACCAAAGACTGTGTTTGGCCAGCTTGCGCGCCAGTTTTCCGATGGACATCGGTGAGCTGTCGAGTCTGATGCGCTGGTTGCGGTCGCCTTCGGTGAGCTTTTCGCACCACATGAATATCCAGGTCCATACGCTTTGCGGGCAGGTATAACCGCACCACACGCGTCCTGCGTAAACCGTCACGAAGAACAGGCCGAACGCCGCAACGATCAATAGACCTGAAAGCAGGATGAAATCCTGTGGCCAGAAGGTTGCGCCGAAAATGTAGAACCGGCGCTCAGGCAGGTCCCACCAGATGGCCTGATGACCGTCGCGATTGAGCCAGACCGCGCCGAAGTAGATCAGCAGCAACACCACGCCGGTGGCCATGCGCAGGTTGCGATAGACACCCTCGAACGCACGGGTGTAGATGTTTTTCCGCGAGGCATACAGGTCGACGAACGCGTCTTCGCTCCCGGTCGGCGGTGTGATGTTATGTAGCGGGATCCGCTCACTCATGGCGCGGTCCTGCGGCGAGGGTATTCACCGGGCCGCCGTCGAGTAGCTTGCAGGCTCCTCGTTCAACTGGCTGATCCACGGATTCAGCAGTGCGACATTGCAGGGTTGGAAATCCGCCGTGTTACGCGTGACCACGGTCATGCCGTGAACCAGTGCGGTGGCTGCAATCAAGGCATCGCATTCGCTACGTGGGTCGGGAATATGAAGTTGTGAGCACCGTTTGGCAACGGCAGTGTCGACCGCCAGAATGCGCCCGGCGAAAGCTTTCAGAACGTGATGTTCCAGCCAGGTTCTGAGCGCTGCGCCCTGAATCGGATCACGTCGTTCGACACGCAGGACGCCTGTTTCCAGTTCAAGAAGGGTGATGGATGAAATGAACAGGCTGGACGCCATGTGTGACCGGGACCATCTGAGCACGTTGGCGTCCGGGCTGCGTTTTCTGAGTTCGGAGACGACGTTGGTGTCGAGCAGAAACATCAGGAGAGGTCCACTGGACGGGGTGCGATAGCAGCCCGTTGTGGTTCGAATTCAATGTCTTCAGGCATCGCGAGCAGGTCGGCAATGCTGGCCGCGCTGCCTGTCAGCTTCAGATAATCTTCGATTGAAAGCAGAACATGGGCTGGGCGGCCCCGGTCGGTGATGATGACCGGACCTTCTTTGGCAGCCTTTTTGGCGCCACTGGTGTCCTGATTGAATTCCCGGCTCGAGAGGGTAGTTGTCATGGGCGACCTCCTTGGAACAGACAGTGCAAAGAAACGAAGTCTAGCCATGTAGAAATGTAACTACAAGCCTGGAATCTCTTCAGAATGAGCCGCGATACTGTCTATAGACGGGCCGCTGCGTGGCCATGCTGCTGGATCATTCTGCTTGAGCCGGCTTTTCCTGACGCGACAGGCTGTACACGTACGCTGCCAATATATGCACCCGGTCATCACCCTGAGTTGCCTGTTGCGCAGGCATCTGCCCCTGACGACCATAACGGATCGTCTGTTGCAGCTGGGCAAAGCCCGATCCGTAGATGAGTCCCGCTGGATGAGTCAGGTCCGGCGCACCGAGAATAGCCAGCCCTTTGCCTTCGGCACCGTGGCAGGCGATGCAACTGGTTGCGTAGATCTTCTGCCCGGCAACCGGGTCGGCCTTCGCGCCTTCGGGCAGGTTTCGACCGTCCATGAGCGTGATGACGTACGCCGAAACGTCACGTACGCCTTGCTCACCCAGTACTTCGCCCCAAGCGGGCATGACCGCACGACGGCCGTTCAGGATCGAGGTTTTGATCGATTGCGGGTCGCCGCCCCAACGCCAGTTGTCGTCCGTCAGGTTCGGAAAACCATAGGCCCCCTTGGCGTCCGAACCGTGGCAGACCGAGCAATTGGACGCAAACAGCCGCGCGCCCATGCCCAGTGCTTTCTGATCCTTGGAGACTTCCTCGATGGGCATGGCGGCATATTTTGCAAACAGCGGGCCGTACTGGGCTTCAGCGCTCGCCACTTCCTTTTCCCACTCGTGAACGCCGGTCCAGCCTTGCTTGCCGTCAGCAAATTGCAGCTGTTTGTCCTTGTCCAGATAGGTGTAGCCAGGCAGCAGGCCTTGCCAGTTGCCCAGGCCCGGATACAGCACCAGATAGCCCACGGCAAACACGATGGTGCCGATGAACAGCTTGAACCACCAGTTGGGCAGAGGGTTGTCGTATTCCTCGATACCGTCAAAGGAGTGACCCATGGTTTCGTCGGTCTGATCCTTGCGCTCGCCCTTGCGGGTCGCCATCAACAGCCAGACCAGAGCGACCAGCGTGCCCAGCGTCAGGACCGAGACATACAGGCTCCAGAACGTACTCATGGCGCATCGCTCCGGGATGTTGCGGACCGCGTGACCTTGCTGATGGCTTCAGGATCATCGGCGAACGGCAGCAGCGTTGCGTCATCGAACTCGGCCTTGCGCTTCGGGCTGAACACCCACAGCGTCAGGCCGATGAACGCCGCCATCACCACCAGCGTGCCAAGGCCTCGAATCATTCCGATGTCCATCATGTTCACCGTTTGCTCTTGATGAGGGTGCCGAGGCCTTGCAGGTACGCGACCAGCGCGTCCATCTCGGTCTTGCCTTGCACGGCCGCCGCAGCACCGGCGATATCGGCATCGGTGTAAGGCGTGCCCAGCGTGCGCAGCACTTCGAGTTTTTTCGCGGTGTCCTTGCCGTCGAGTACCTTTTCGACCAGAAACGGGTAGGCAGGCATTTTCGATTCAGGTACCACGTCGCGCGGGTCGTACAGGTGCGCGCGATGCCAGTCGTCCGAGTAGCGACCGCCAACTCTTGCCAGATCCGGCCCGGTGCGTTTCGAGCCCCACAGGAACGGGTGATCCCAGACGCTTTCGCCTGCGACCGAATAATGACCGTAACGCTCGGTTTCAGCCCGGAACGGACGGATCATCTGCGAATGGCAACCCACACAGCCGTTGGCGATATAGACGTCGCGGCCTTCCACCTCCAGCGCCGTGCGCGGCTTCATGCCCTCGATGGGTTGATTGGTCACGTCCTGAAAGAACAGCGGCACGATCTGCGTCAGGCCACCGATGCTCACTGCAATGACCATGAACAGGGCGAGCAGGCCGATGTTCTTTTCCAGCACTTCATGCTTCATCAGTGCGCCCCCACGACGGTGATACGGGCCGCTGCCTCTGCTTCTGCAGGGCTGGAAGCGCGTACCGTGCGCCATACGTTCCACGCCATCAGGAACATGCCACTGGTGAAAATCGCACCGCCGATAAACCGCACCACGTAGCCGGGATGGCTGGCCTGCATGGCTTCGACAAAGGAGTAGGTGAGCGTGCCGTCGGTGTTGATTGCGCGCCACATCAGGCCTTGCGTGATGCCGTTGACCCACATCGAGGTGATGTACAACACGGTGCCGATGGTTGCCAGCCAGAAATGTGCGTTGATCAGGCCAACGCTGTGCATCTGCGGTCTGCCGAACACTCTGGGGATCAGGTGGTAGGTTGCGCCAATGGTGATCATCGCCACCCAGCCCAGCGCGCCGGAGTGCACGTGGCCAATGGTCCAGTCGGTGTAGTGCGAAAGCGAGTTGACCGTCTTGATCGCCATCATCGGCCCTTCGAACGTCGACATGCCGTAGAACGCCAGCGACACCACCAGAAAGCGCAGGATCGGATCGGTGCGCAATTTATGCCACGCGCCGGACAGGGTCATCATGCCGTTGATCATGCCGCCCCAGCTCGGCGCCAGCAGGATGATCGACATGACCATGCCCAGCGACTGTGCCCAGTCGGGCAGGGCGGTGTAATGCAGGTGGTGCGGGCCGGCCCAGATGTACAGCGTGATCAATGCCCAGAAATGCACGATGGACAGGCGATACGAGTAGATCGGGCGTTCGGCCTGTTTGGGCACGAAGTAGTACATCATCCCGAGAAAGCCTGTGGTCAGGAAAAAGCCCACAGCGTTGTGCCCGTACCACCATTGGATCATCGCATCGGTAGCGCCCGCGTACGCCGAGTAGGATTTGAACAGGCTGACCGGCAGGGCGATGTGATTGACCACGTGCAGCATGCCGGTCACCACGATGAATGCGCCGTAGAACCAGTTGGCGACGTAGATATGCCGGGTCTTGCGCTGCACGATAGTGCCGAAGAACACCGCGCCATAGGCGATCCACACGATGGCCAGCAGGATTGCGATGGGCCATTCCAGTTCTGCGTATTCCTTGGTGGTGGTGTAGCCCATCGGCAGGGAGACGATGGCGCTGACGATAACGGCCTGCCAGCCCCAGAAGGTAAAGGCCGCAAGCCGGTCGGAGATCAGCCGGGTCTGGCAGGTGCGCTGGACCACGTAATAGGACGTGCCGAACAGCGCACAGCCGCCGAAGGCAAAGATCACCAGGTTGGTGTGCAGCGGACGCAGGCGACCGAACGTTGTCCACTCCAGACCGAAGTTCAGCTCGGGCCAGACGAGTTGCGAGGCAATGAACACACCCAGTGCCATGCCGACAATGCCCCAGACCACGGTCATGATGGCGAACTGGCGAACCACGGTGTAGTTGTAAGCCGTCGGGCTGATTGCTGCGCTCATTTACAGACTTCCAGAATTCAGATTTTTGCGAGGCATAAGCGGGCTCTGGCGAGGCGCGACATCGCCGGAACAGACCGAAAAGGCGGGGCAAGTGGAGACCGGCAAAGCGCTCTGGCACAAGGTGTCTGCCACAGGTCTCTGGTCGGCAAGCTTAACTTTGAAAGGCACACGTGGGAAGCCAACGCACTCATCTGGCGTGGCATCGAGGTGCGGTTGCCGATCGGTCACGGGTATAGTCCGTTTTTTTACCGCTATCCCTATAGAAGAGAAGCATCCATGAGTACCGGTACACAGGTCGAACATCAGTGCACGCGTCTTGCGCAGGATAACGGCTGGCTATGGACGGCAGGTCAGCGCGATGCCGGGCAGGACCCTGTCACGCTGTTGCTGGCGCATGGTGCCGGTGCGCCAATGGACAGCGATTTCATGAACAGCATCGCGGTATATCTTGGCAGGCAAGGTGTGGGTGTCATGCGCTTCGAGTTCCCGTATATGGCCCAGCGACGCCAAGGCGGGAGCAAGCGTCCGCCCAATCAGCAAGGCCAACTGCTCGACTGTTGGCGTGAGGTTTATGCACAGCTGCGACCCTGTGTCACGGGACGGCTGGCGATTGGGGGCAAATCCATGGGGGGCAGGATGGCTAGCCTGATTGCCGACGAATTGAGCGTCGATGCGCTGGTGTGTCTGGGCTATCCCTTCTATGCGGTGGGCAAGCCGGAAAAACCGCGGACTGCACACTTGGCTGATCTGCGTACGCGGACGCTGATCGTGCAGGGCGAGCGCGATGCGCTGGGGAATCGTGAGGCGGTCGAACACTACACGCTGTCAAGCACGATACGCCTGCACTGGGTGCCGACGGCCAATCATGACCTCAAGCCGTTGAAAGCTGCTGGCGTTACTCATGATCAATGCCTGATGGATTCGGCAGAGAACATTGCCGTATTTCTTCGCGAATGAGTCATTTGCACAGCACCTCGAAGGCACCTTCGGTGACCTCGAATGCCACGGCCGACATGCTGAAACTGAATTCGCCTCTCAAACGCATCGTGCGCGGATTGGCTTCGATCAGTTTCAGTACACCTGCCTGAAAATGCCCTGAGTGGTAGATCACGCTCTGCCAATGGGGCGTTTCGTTATAGATGACCCTGATTCGGTCGTGGCCGATCAGGTTGTGCGTTCCGGGCCGCAGGTCATGATCGAAGAACAGTCCGATGCTGGTGCGCTTGTTGCCGACCTTGCCGTCGGCAATCACTTTCCAGATCCAGTGATCAGGCGCGTGGGACAGTTCCGGGCGCTGCGTCAGTCGCCCCAGCAGCGAGGTCAGGACGAAAGGCTTCTGGTTGACGCGGGCGTCGAAGGTGCCTTCGCTGGAGGGTGGGCGGACAAAGCGGCGAGTGGGCGTGACAATGTGGCGCATGGTCGGGCTCTTGAAGCGGGAGGGCTGTACGCCTGATGTGCATACATGAAAAGAGGGCGTTACGTTATTCACGTAACGCCCTGGCTAACGCTTCAGCAATCGCTTAGCGAATGGCGACGCCAAGACTGGCATTGTGGTGCAGCAATTTGAAGTCTGCGCCTGTGACCAGATTTTTCACGTAGTACCATTTCCAGCCCACCAGGTTCACCGCCGCGACGGTCGACGACCAGTAGTTGCCTTTGCCCAGCGGCCAGCGGTTGCCATAGGTGGCGTAGATTTCCTTCAACTCGTTGATCGACGGAATTCTGCCGCCCTTGGCCGAGGCTGCGCTGCTCATCTGCGACAGACTACCGCTGCCCAGCCCCAGGCAGTGAATGACCTTGGTGACGGTCACTTGATAACTCTTGCTGGCCCCCGATGCATCGGTGACCGAGATCGTTGCCTTGCCGTTGCCGCGCACGGTCGTCAGACCATTGCCGTCTACCTTGGCCACCAGCGGGTTGCTCGATGTGTAACGGTAAGGTGCCTGTCCACCCGAAGCCTGTCGCCTGACGCTGGTGCCAGCCGGAAGCGAAGGCAGCAGATCCGGCACGCTCGGAATCAGATAAACCTTGCCCGCCAGCGTGACGGGCGAGGTATCGAACACCAGCTCCTTTTCCACCGTGAGCCACAATGGGACTGAGCCCTTGGAAACGCTGTCACGCGTCACGGTGTAGGTGACGCTGACAGAACCGCCTTGCGAAGCGATGATCCATGCCTTGGGAACGTTGAACAGCAGCTCATTGCCCGTCGCAGGTTTGGCCGGCGTGTCATGACTGGAAAGACCGCGCCAGTTGAGCACCACACTGTCCTCGCCGCTCATGCCCGGGTAACTCACCCGCACCGTTGCCCCGGATTCAGGAATCAACGACGGTTTGACCACACCATCGTGACCGACCGTGTCCATGCTCGGTGCCGGGAGCTTCGTCAGGCCAGCGAGAACCTTCAAGGTCAGAGTCTCCGACGTCTGCACCAATCCATTGGCGCGGTTGACGGTATAAACCACTTCAACGTTCTGCCCGGCATTGGCGACCACCAGCGCAGGGGCGAAGACGGTTTCCAACGGCTGACCAGCCTCGCTGTCGATGAGGGTTTTTTCCTTGGTATCGCTGCCTTTCGGACCCTTCCACTGTACGGTGACCCGATCACCGGCCTTGAAGCTTGCGCTGGCGTCGATGACAACGGTTGCGCCATTCGGGGCGTTGGTTGGGTCGAGGGTGTCGCCGTTGGCTTGTTTTACGGTGGGGGTGGGCAAAGGAATCTCTGCAGACAGTTGCAGTTTGACCACCAACGGTTCCGAGTTCATGGACAGGTTGCCCGCCAGGTCGGTCACCGTGTAATAGACCGGGGCTTCGATATCGCCGATCAGCTCCAGAAAAGGTCTGACAAAGTCGACCATCACCCGCTTCAACCCCATGTCATCTTTAGTGACGACCGCCATTGGGCCTGGCACATTGTTCCAGTAAGTGCGAATCACATCGCCTTCTTCCATGCCTCTGTAGCTGGCAACCGTTCCCGAAAGGATATCCCCCATATCTTTAAGTTCGTCCGAGTTCAGACCGTCCTGAACTTGCTTCGGAAACAGGATGGGAGCCAGGACGGGGCTGCCTGGTCTTAGGCGATCAATTGTGATTCCGGTTTCCAGAGATTGCTCGGTCACCATGTTGACAGGGTTTTCTATTTCGTACCCGACAGTATGGCTACCTTCAACGAGCAAGCCGGCGGGGATTTCAAGCGTCAGGATGTCGTCTGGTTTATGACTCTCCAGAATGGGTTGCCTGGGGCCGATGAGGGTGTGGTCAAAGTAGAGCTGATAAGTATAACCGGGCATTGCGCCTGGCCAGACTTTGAACTCCACGATAAGTGGACTGTCCAGGTAAGCAATCGGTATTACGCCGTTATCCAACGCTACCGGAATGCTTGGCGCTTCCAGAACCGGGGTGTCTGCATTGAGTGCGAGGTTGTTATCCATACAAAAATCCTTTTAATGTTAAGTTGCGGGCCGTGAGGCCCGCACGGTCAGCGCAGGTAGCAGGTGACTTCGGAAGGTTTCAGCATATTGACAATAACTCGGGTAGTGACCGAGTTGGCCGGGCTCTGGTTACTGCCCTCTACAGGATTGACCGTATAGCTGGCCTCCGCAAAGCCGGTGCAAATCATCCGGGTATTAATAAAAGGGACTTTGAAGCGATAACCGTCCACGCTGTCGATCTCGTCCAGTTTCCGAGTCGCAATATACGTTGCACTGTCGATCGGGTTGTTGGCTTTATCAAAGCCCTTGAACGTGAACGTGATACGTTGCCCTTCTGCGATGTTGGCATAGGGCGCGATAGTTACAAATGCACCATCGGGATTCTCATTGGGGCCCAAAACGCCATTTGACGTGAGGTTGAATTTAGGACCTTCAAGACCATCAGGCCCGCCCGGCTGGTCTTCTTTGGATCTCACAGTGACTGGTTGTACCGGAGATTTGACAGGGTTGGGGTTGCCGCTTCGGGTGACTGTAAAATGCACCGGAATTGCCGGGCCTGTTCCTTGACTTCTGATGATGTCGCCATCGATAGGAATGATAAGGTCTCTGGCGTTGGACACGTCACTCGACTTGATTTGATACCACTGCGGCTTGACTTGCTCACCCCAATGAAGATTCAAGTCGTCACTGATCGTCAGGCCTGTGTTCCATTTTACGACAGCCCGTCCATTCAGTTCATAGTCATCCTCGTCGATAAAGTTATCGTCCTTGTTGGGGTTTCCCACACTGGTGCCCTGAATGACCAGACTGTCCAGGGGGGCCGGGAAAGGCAAGGCAGCGAAAACGTCGATATCCGTATATAAGGACAGGCCCGCGACTTCTTCTTTTCGTGACACTTCGTAATGAACGCTTACCCTGCCTTGCGGTTGATTCATAATTGCTTCATAAGGCACCCGAATTGTCATGACGATGTCTTCATTCTCATCGCCACCGGGCAGGATAACCGGCAGCAGAGGATTGTCGTCGCCCCAGAAAAGCTGGATGTGATCAAGTGCCGCTGCGCCAGGGTAGTGGGGGATATCAACCAGAACGCCTGTCTTCGCTTCGACGTAATCGATCAGGTCTCCAACTGACGGGTCGATAACGGGAGCAGGGAAGTTTGAAGGCGTGTCCTGAAGTCTCAGTACGACAGGCACCGGATTTGAGAAAATCGACGCGTTCCCTGCCCGATCAAAGACCTGATAACTGACCAACTGTTCCTGATCGCCTGCACTTTCCAGAAATTCGCGCGTGAAGGTAATGACGACTTTGTTCAGGCCCATGTCGTCTTCGCTAACCACCGCGTTCGGGCCTTCAATGCCACCCCACCATGTTTGAATGAGGTCGTGCTTCCTCATGCCGGTATAACCAGCGATTTGCACGTCAAGCTTGCCACCCAAGTGATCAAGCTCTGCCGCAGTCAGTCCATTCTGGATTTCGGGCGGAAACTGGATGGCTGCCAGTTCAGGCGCGCCGGGTGGTGTTTTGTCGATTTGAATCCTGAAGACACCCGAGTATTCCCTTACCTCGTTCGTAGGGTTGGTAGCCTTATACTGAACCTTGTGAAACCCTTCGGTCATGAGGTCTGTCGGAATTTCGAGCGTCAGCAGGTCACCTGGTGTATCAGATTCCAGAATATATTTAATAGGCCCAGAATCTTCATCGTCGAAATGAAGTTGATAGCCGTAGCCCTTTACTGCACCAGGCCAGACCTTGAGAGTGACAGTCAACGGAGCATCCAGCGCGTTGACGGGAATGAGGCCTGGCGTGTCCTGATCATGGAAGGCAACTTCGATATCGGGTGCAACCAGTTCCAACGGTTGACCCTTGGCATGTTTTTTCAGGACATGAATGGGGTCTGAAACAATACTGTTTAATGCTGTTTTCATAACTGATTTCCCAGTGGGTTATGTAATAAGATTTCGGAGCTTTTTCAGGTAATTGTGCGAGAGACGTTCGGTGGCGGTTTTGTTTGCCGGTTGTCTAAGTCACGATTTGACGTAATAGGTTTTTCGGGTTTATGTCAATAGGTGCTTTTGGTTTTTTCTCGTTTTAAAAAATTGTTTTTTATTCGTGCCTTGAGATGGCTTGGTTGTAGGATTTTATTTATATTTAATTCGGAGTTTTCCTACATTTATTGCAGATGCTGATGCCTACAGAAAAAGTGTCATCACGCTAATTTTCCTGCTTCGACAACTGAGGAGATGGCGGTGAATTATTCGGTAAAAGCATGCAGAAAAAAAAGATACCTTGTTTCACGTTGCGTGATTGTTTTGATCGGCGCTTCGTTGGTAGGCAAGGTCTTGGCAAATACTCAAACTGGCGGATTGATGCAGCCTTTACATTTGCCTGACGGGCAGACGGTTATGGCGGTACGCGTTAGCGGGGAGACATTGACGGTAGACTCGACTACCACGATCCCCGACTACTATAACGTCATGGACTCAGGTGAACTCAATATTATCGACAACGGCAGGATACAAGGAGCCTCATTCAGAGACGCGAAGCTGGTTATGAATTCGGGTTATGTAGAGCAAGGTATACTATTGGATGGCAGCTTTGCAGACATCAACGGCGCTACGGTAAAGGGGAGTTCTCAACCCGCTATCCGTGTCGGCAGTTCCGGTACTCCCTCTTCCGGTTCCACGTTGAAAGTCCGTTCCAGCGAAGTGACTGGGGCAGGCGTCGGAATAAGCGCTGGAGTCTTTGGTGATGTCGATATCAGAGCAACTAAAGTGTATGGTCACGCTTGGAGCCCGTTGGGTAGCCCGGGTTACGGTATCAGCGCTGCTGGCCCGAATATGGTCATTGCTGAAGGTAGCTATATTGTGGGTGATGAGAGTGGTATCAGGATTATAGATCCGGCGTCTGGTCAATTGCTGGAAAAGGAATCTGTCATCACTATCGATAACTCGACCGTTGAAGGTATAGGCGGTGCATCCATAAGGGTATATTATCGTGATTTGCTCGATGTTCGCGCAGATATTACGGTGCAAAACAGTTCCAAGTTGCTTTCCGGTAACGGCAATCTGCTGGAAGTCGCTGAAAGCAGCATTGTGGATTTCAAAGTGGATAACAGTACGCTTGGAGGAAATCTGGTTTCGGATGACACCAGCACCCTGAACGTGACGTTGCAAAACAACGCGAGTCTCACTGGCGATATCATCAATGGCAACATCCTGGCTGTGAAGTCCGGTGGCAACTGGCAGATGGTGGGGGATAACGCCATCAGGTCGCTGTCCATGGACGGCGGTAGTGTGAATTTCGCTGAAGAGGGATTTCATACCTTGTCGCTGAATGAGCTGTCGGGGCAGGGCAGCTTTGGCATGCGGGTGGATCTGGACCAAGGCGTCGGCGACCTGATCGATGTCAACGGTCAGGCCAGCGGGCAGTTCGGGTTGCGGGTGCGTAATACCGGATTGGAGGTCGTTTCTTCCGACATGGAGCCGCTGAAAGTGGTCCACACCGAGGGCGGCGACGCGCGGTTCAGTCTGCTCGGCGGCCGAGTGGACCTGGGTGCTTTTTCCTATCAGTTGAAGCAGCAAGGCAATGACTGGTTCATCGTGGGCGAGGACAAGGTGATCAGTCCGTCCACTCAGAGTGCATTGGCATTGTTCAATGCCGCGCCAACGGTGTGGATGGGTGAGCTTTCGACGCTGCGAACGCGCATGGGAGAAATTCGTGGCACGGGCCGGGGCGGCAGCTGGATGCGCGCCTATGGCAGTCGCCTCAATGCCACGACCGGTGACGGCGTGGACTATCGGCAGCAGATCAGCGGACTTTCGCTCGGTGCGGATGCGCCGGTCGAGGTCAGCAACGGTCAGTTGCTGTTCGGTGTGCTGGGCGGTTACAGCAAGTCCGATCTGGATTTGAGCCGTGGCACGTCGGGCAAGATCGACAGCTACTATGCGGGCGCTTACGGCACCTGGCTGGCGGACGATGGCTACTACCTGGATGGGGTGCTCAAGCTCAACCGCTTCCGCAACAAGGCCAAGGTGGCGATGAGTGATTCCAGCCAGGCCAAGGGTGATTACAGCAACACCGCAGTGGGCGGTTGGGTAGAGTTCGGTCGCCACATCAAGCTGGCGGACGACTATTTTCTGGAACCCTTTGCTCAGTTGTCCAGTGTTGTTGTTGAAGGGAAGGACTACCGCATGGACAACGGCCTGAAGGCGAAGAACGACCGTACCCACTCGCTGCTGGGCAAGGTCGGCACCTCGGCGGGTCGTACCATCGCGCTCAAGGACGGCGGCGTGCTTCAACCCTATGTGCGTGTCGCGTTGGCACAGGAGTTCTCGCGCAGCAACGACGTGAGCGTCAATGATGCGAAGTTCGACAACAGCCTGTTCGGCTCGAGGGCAGAACTGGGTGCCGGTGTGTCGGTATCGCTGTCCGAGCGCCTGCAGGTGCATGCGGACTTCGATTACATGAAAGGCAAGCATGTCGAGCAACCCTGGGGAGCCAATGTGGGGCTGAGCTTGGCGTTTTAACGCTTAGAGCGCAGCAGGTTTCATCCAGTCCAAGGCCCCCGGTGATCGCTCACCGGGGGCTTTTCAGTCAGTTATCGGGGAAGCGGCGGCTGATCCAGCGCTTTCGTTGTCGTTGTTTGGGCGTCAGCGGAGGCGAATAGTTGACGGTCACTTTCAATGCAGGTGACGTGCCGATCAGGTGTGTATCCCGATGGATTTCATAATAGAGATCGACAAGCCCGTACTGCGGCTCGGCCATGAAGTGGTAGGACAGGCACATCGCTCGCACGATGCTGTTCGCTCCGACACGGTGATAGACCTGTGTCTGGGATGCATTCCTGCCCCAGTAAAAGATGATCACGTCGCCTTCGCACAGTTTTACGGATCCGGGTATGTGAATAACGATGCCTGAAAATACTTGCTCCTGAGTGATGGCGTCAGGATTGACATGGGGCAGTTGAGGCGGTTTCAACGTGTCTGAAATATCAGACGGCGGCATCGCTGCAACCGCAGGCTTATTCTCTGCATAAGCAGCAGCGGGTTCTTCGACCACGTCTACTGCGTCTTCTTTCGGTCGTTCTACCGGGGGTGGTGTTTTCGAATCATCTTCGCTCATCGCGTTCCCTTGCCTAATATCGATAGTTGTTATGGGTATGTTGTGTTTGCAACGGCGGTGTGTCGTTACGGCAAATATTACAAGGCAATCTGCAGTCAATATCAAGTCATTCGCCATTGGCGAAGTGTACAGCAGGTATTTGATTATGGTGTTACAGGTTGTGTCTGTTTAAAATGTTTATTTATGACTGCTGGTCCCGTGTTTAAGGGGTCAGGCTTGAATTCGGATCTTTCGGTGCGATCAATTTTTCACGAGTAGCGTAGGACGCTTACTACAGTAATTTCTGAAAATTAGAAAAAGATTCTGCAATCATCCTTATCCCACTCCTATGTAGGATATTTCGCTCAACATTCTTACCGAAATCGTTCACGCGTTCGCGTGAACGATGGTTTTTCAAGTATTCATATGAGTGCCTTTGTAAGGCTTAACGCTGCATGGACAACTCGACGAGTTGCGCCATGATCGAAACATTACCTGCCCGGTCGACTACCTGATAGCTGAACGTGATGTGCTCGCTGTCCAGGTTCGTCAGAAATTCACGCTCAAAGCCGATTTGCACAGGCCGGTCGGTCAGGTCTTGCGGTGTGACCACGTGAACCGGTCCTTCGATGCCGTTGCACAGGGTCTGAATTCGGTCACCGGAATGCATGTCCGCGTAGCCAGGGATCGCGCCTTTCAGGACTTCCCCGAAGTTGATCTGCGGGAAGATGATTGGGGCGAGGAGGGTTGCGCCGGGTGCAGTGCGGTCTACTCGGATGACTGTCTTTAGCGAGTCCTGCGTGATCATGCCTGGAAAGCCAGTCCAGCTATAGTGGACAGTGTAGGATCCGTCATTCATCAAGTAGCGTGGATGTATATTCATGATGAACGACAGTTCGCTTGGTGGGTTTGGGTCAGAAATGATCTGATCAAAGACTGTTTCAGTACCGTTAATTTTCAACTCGAAGAGATCGCCCTGTTGAATCATACCTGTAAGGGTAAACAGAACCTCGATGTTCGCTGCCAGATCCGCTACCTTTATAAGGCCGTCATAATCGGCTACGGGAATGACAGGAGCTGACAGCTCAATATTCTTGAAAGTGTTCATGATCTTATCCAATTAATTAGCAAGGTACGTCGGCACGCTTGTTGTTGAGGTTTAAGCAATGCGTGATGTCGCCTGAGGGCGTAGATGCTATTGCTTGAACTTTAACTAATAGGATGTATGCGTCATTGTCAAACCTGTTTCGCCTGTTTTTCTCTCATGTGAATGGTTAGAGAAGTGACCTACGCAGTACACAGATATTGTTGTAGGAATTACTGTCCTGCTGAGTGCATTTGGCTTGGCTGCATGAAAAGAAAAAGCCCCGACAAACCCAAATCTGCCGAGGCTCTTCCAAACACTATTCCCTTACCGATTAAACCGCTCCACCAACGAATATTGCGAATTTGCCGTATCCGTCAATTCCGCGCTCAATACTGCAGAGCGATGCGCTTCATCCGAAGTCTTGTCGGCCAATCCGGCAATGGTCGAGATATTGCGGTTGATCTCTTCAGCCACCGAGCTTTGCTCTTCGGTGGCCGTGGCGATCTGGGTGGTCATGTCGGTGATGTTGGCCACCGCTTCGCTGATGCCCACCAGCGCCTGATCGGCTTCCAGTACGCGGGCTACGCCTTCTTCGGCCTGGCGATGCCCGGTGTTCATGGTTTGTACGGCGTCGTTTGCGGTCTGTTGCAGTTTGGCGATCAGGCCATGGATCTGTCCGGTGGATTCGGCGGTGCGTTGCGCCAGTTGCCGGACTTCGTCGGCGACCACGGCAAACCCACGGCCCATTTCTCCGGCGCGGGCGGCTTCGATGGCGGCGTTGAGGGCCAGCAGGTTGGTCTGGTCGGCGATGCCTTTGATCACGTCGACCACACCGCCGATTTCATCGCTGTCCTTGGCCAGTTGCGTCACAGTCAGGCCGGTTTCGCCGACCGATGTCGACAAACGCTGAATGGCTTCGCGGGTCTCGCCGGCAATATCGCGGCCGCGACGGGTCAGTTCGTTGGCCTGTTGCGTGGCCTCGGCGGCGCGGTTCACGTGGCTGGCGACTTCCTGGGTAGTAGCTGCCATTTCATTGATCGCAGCGGCAACCTGTTCGGTTTCCACGCGCTGACGCTCGAGCCCGGTCGAGCTGGCGTTGGCCAGCGAGTTGGATTGACGTGCCTGATGGTTCAGGTGTTCAGCGGTGTCCTGCAGGCGCGTCAGGCAGGTTTTCATGCGCGCTTCCTGGCTGAGTATCGACATTTCCAGACGCGCCTGCGGACCGCGACTGTCGGTGTACATCTGCGCGATCAGCGGGTCGGACGTGGTCTGTTCGGCCAGGCGCAGCAGGCGCTTGGTACCGCGTTGTTGCCACGACAGCCCCAGCAGGCCCAGCGGCACCGAGAGCGCGGCGGCCAGGGCAAAGCCCCATGACGAGTTCAGCCATACACCGATCAGAAAACCGAGCTGGCTGACGAGGATGAACGGCAGCCAGTCCTGCAGCATCGGCAGCCATTTATCGCGCCCTGGCACTGCGCTCTTGCCCTGGTTCAGGCGCGCGTAGAGCCCTTCGGCACGACGGATCTGCTCGGCGGTCGGCTTGATGCGCACCGACTCGAAACCCACAACCTGGCGGTTTTCCAGCATAGGCGTCACGTAGGCGTTGACCCAGTAGTGATCGCCGTTCTTGCAGCGGTTCTTGACGATGCCCATCCAGGGTTGGCCGGATTTGAGCGTCGTCCACATGTGTTCGAAAACGGCAGGCGGCACGTCAGGATGGCGGACGGTATTGTGAGGCGCGCCGACGAGTTCTTCATGGCTGTACCCACTGATGTCCACGAAGGCTTCGTTGCAGTACGTGATGGTGCCGCGGGTGTCGGTGGTGGAAATCAGACGTTGTTCGGCAGGAAAAGTCCGCTCACGTTGAGTGATTGGCTGGTTATTGCGCATTGGATTTCGGTCCTTCGATCAATAAGACTTTCGCGTGTTATCGACCGGTCAGCTCGAAAATTGAATATTACTGGCAGCTTCTGATTCATCAGACGCAGCTACCGGTCCAGCATAGGGTAGGTAAACAGTGCGAAATGCACCAGATTCAGCCCGAAGTGGCTGATCACCGCAGCCGTCAGGCCACCGAAACGGAAAGCCACGCCGTAACCGATACCCGCCATGCCCGCGAGCAGTACCCATTCCCATCCGGCGCCCAGATGTGAAAGTCCGAAAAGACAGGCTGTGAGGGTGATCGCCAGCGGCGTCGCGAATCTTGCCGAACCGAACCATCGTTGCAGACCGCCTTGAAGATAGGCGCGGAAGAACAGCTCTTCGGTCAGCGTTACCAGGAGCAGGTTGTTCACCCACCAGATCGTGCTTTGCGCAGGCCATTTGGGCGCCCAGCCCGTGATGCCCAGCAGAACGGCCGTCGTCATGCAGAACGCAGATGTGACGACGAGTGCGAGAACGCCGACTTTGAGTGAATGGGCAATGCCGACGCCGACCAGAATCCAGGGGCAGGCCAGCAGCAGCCAGAAGCCGATCAGAGGCTTGTCCAGGTTCAGGTCCATCGTGAACGGCGCGGCGTCGGGCGTAAACCGTATGGCATCGATGACGATCGCGTTGTTGAAACCGGGCATCACGCTTAAAGCCAACGCCAGGCCCGTCAGAATGAACATTGCGTGACCGATCACGCGAACGTAGCGAGGGCGAGTGTTCTGGACGCACACGCCAGCGATGATCAGCAGGCTCAGGCCCAGTATCGCTGAAGGGGCGAGGCTGCCCTGTAAAAGCGCCAGTCCGTACCCGATGCTCAGAAGACTTAAAGCCAGCCGGTGCCGTGAGGCCATAGCAATAACCCTGATGAATTAAATCGGGGAGTCTACAGCGCTTTCGGCGGGGAATTTGTTTCTAACCACTTCCGCAGGCACCTGGGGATATCCCAGGTGCCGTCGCGGTTATCAGGACGCGATCAATTGCCGCAGTACGTAATGCAGAATGCCGCCTGATTTGAAGTACTCGACTTCATTCAGCGTATCGATGCGGCACAGCACGTCGACCGTCTCCTGACTGCCATCTTCACGGGTGATGCGCAATTGCAGGCCGATACCCGGACGGATGTCGGCATTGGTCAGCCCGGTTATGCTCAACGTCTCCTTGCCGCTCAGGTTCAGGCTCTTGCGGGTCTGCCCGTTCTTGAACTGCAACGGCAATACACCCATACCGACCAGATTGGAGCGGTGGATACGTTCGAAACTCTCGGCAATCACCGCCTTGACGCCCAGCAGGTTGGTGCCTTTGGCTGCCCAGTCGCGGCTGGAACCGGTGCCGTATTCCTGCCCGGCAATGATCACCAGCGGCGTGCCTTCCTGCTGATAACGCATGGCTGCGTCGTAGATCGCCAGCTTCTCGCCGGAAGGGACGTGCACGGTATTACCGCCTTCCTCACCCCCCAGCATTTCGTTGCGAATGCGGATATTGGCGAAGGTGCCGCGCATCATCACTTCATGGTTGCCGCGTCGCGAGCCGTAGGAGTTGAAGTCCTGATAGTCGACGCCTTTCTCCTTGAGGTAACGGCCGGCAGGGCTGTCGGCCTTGATGTTACCTGCGGGGGAAATATGGTCAGTGGTCACGGAGTCGCCCAGCAGCGCAAGGATGCGCGCATTCTCGACATCCTTGATGACCGGCAACGGACCGCCGATGTCTTCGAAGAACGGCGGATGCTGGATGTAGGTTGAGTCGTCCTGCCAGACATAGGTTGCCGCTTGCGGCACCTCGATAGACTGCCACTGCTCGTCACCGGCAAACACTTCGGCGTATTCCTTGTGGAACATGGTGGTGTTGACGCTTTCCACGGCTTCGGCGATTTCTTTCTGGGTCGGCCAGATATCACGCAGATAAACCGGCTTGCCATCCGAGCCTTCGCCCAGAGGCTCGCTGCTGATGTCGATGCGCACCGAGCCTGCCAGTGCGTAGGCCACCACGAGCGGCGGGGAGGCCAGCCAGTTGGTTTTCACCAGAGGATGCACGCGGCCTTCAAAGTTGCGGTTGCCCGACAGCACTGACGCAACGGTCAGGTCCGACTGTTGAATGGCCTTTTCGATGGGTTCCAGCAGCGGGCCTGAGTTACCGATGCAGGTGGTGCAACCGTAGCCCACCAGATCGAAACCCAACTTATCCAGGTATTCGGTCAAGCCTGCCGCTTTGTAATAGTCGGTGACGACCTTGGAGCCCGGAGCCAGCGAGCTTTTGACCCACGGCTTGCGCTGCAGGCCTTTTTCTACAGCTTTCTTCGCAACCAGCCCGGCTGCCATCATGACGCTCGGGTTGGAGGTGTTGGTGCAGGACGTGATGGCGGCGATCACCACGGCGCCATCCTTCAACCGATGGGTTTCGCCATTGTGCTCGTAAGAAATCTCGCCGCCGATCTGCGCTTCGTTGCCTACGGCAACACCGCCTCCGCCTTCGCTTTCAAGTCGACCTTCTTCTACTTTTGCAGGCTTGACCTGCAAGCCGAGGAAATCACTGAAAGCCTGAGCCACATTGGGCAGAGCAACCCGATCCTGCGGGCGCTTCGGCCCTGCAAGGCTGGCTTCCACCGTGCTCATGTCCAGTTCCAGGCTGTCGGTGAATACCGGTTCCTGACCTGGCAGACGCCACAAGCCCTGTGCCTTGCTATAGGCCTCGACCAGCTTCACGGTTTCATCCGGGCGACCGGACAGGCGCAGGTAATCCAGCGTCACGTCATCGACCGGAAAGAAGCCGCAAGTCGCGCCATATTCCGGCGCCATGTTGGCGATGGTGGCGCGGTCCGCCAACGGCAGATCGGCCAGGCCGTCGCCGAAGAACTCGACGAATTTTCCCACCACGCCTTTCTTGCGCAGCATCTGGGTCACGGTCAGCACCAGGTCGGTGGCCGTGATGCCTTCCTTCAATTTGCCGGTCAGCTTGAAGCCGATCACTTCCGGAATCAGCATCGACACCGGCTGGCCAAGCATGGCCGCTTCGGCTTCGATACCGCCCACACCCCAACCGAGCACGCCCAGGCCATTGATCATGGTGGTGTGCGAGTCGGTTCCGACCAGGGTGTCCGGGAACGCGTAGGTGCGACCGTCCTCTTCCTTGGTCCAGACCGTGCGGCCCAGATACTCCAGGTTCACCTGGTGGCAGATGCCAGTGCCCGGCGGCACCACGCTGAAGTTGTCGAAGGCGCTCTGGCCCCAGCGAAGAAACGCGTAACGCTCACCGTTGCGCTGCATCTCGATATCGACGTTCTGCTCGAACGCCTGCGAATCGCCGAACTTGTCGACCATCACCGAGTGGTCGATCACCAGGTCCACCGGCGACAACGGGTTGATACGCTGCGGATCGCCACCGGCCTTGGCCACGGCGGCGCGCATGGCGGCCAGATCGACAACCGCAGGTACGCCGGTGAAGTCCTGCATCAGCACCCGTGCAGGGCGGTATTGAATCTCGCGGTCGGAACGACGGTCCTTCAACCAGCCGGCAATGGCCTTGAGGTCGTCCCCAGTGACAGTCTTGTCGTCTTCCCAGCGCAGCAGGTTTTCCAGCAGCACCTTGAGGGACATCGGCAGCTTGTCCAGATCACCCAGCGAGTGGGCGGCGTCGGGCAGGCTGAAGTAATGGTAGGTCTTGTTATCGATGTCGAGTGTTTTCAGGCTTTTCAGGCTATCGAGGGAGGGCATGAACGGCTCCTTGTAGAATAATCTGTGAGCGACGAATCGCGGGTCCGGGTGGATCAGGTCGTGGACGCCGCGTGTGGCCTCAAGCTTAGTGGACTGCCGGGCCGCGCCAGTGGTTCCTGATTCCGTTATCATGCGCGGCTTTCAAGTCCGCCGGGTTACGCCCGCGTGTCGTTGTCCCAGGAGTCACCATGAATACGCTGTTTATGCATTGCCGGCCCGGTTTCGAAAGCGAGGTTTGCTCGGAGATCGCCGAGCATGCTGCGCGCCTGGAGGTTGCCGGTTACGCCAAGGCGCGCCCCAACACCGCCTGCGCGGAGTTCATCTGCAGCGAACCCGACGGTGCCGAACGGCTGATGAATGGCCGGCGCTTCGATCAACTGATCTTTCCTCGGCAGTGGGCACGCGGCGTCTTTCTGGACCTGCCGGAAACCGACCGCATCAGTGTGATCCTCGGTCAGATGGGCGATTTCCCGGTCTGCGGCAGCCTGTGGCTGGAGGTCGTGGACACCAACGACGGCAAGGAACTGTCGAATTTCTGCAAGAAGTTCGAAGCGCCTCTGCGCAAGGCCCTGAACCAGGCAGGCAAGCTGATCGACGACCCGCGCAAGCCGCGTCTGCTGTTGACCTTCAAGAGTGGTCGCGAGGTGTTTCTGGGGCTGGCCGACGCGGGCAATTCAGCGATGTGGCCGATGGGCATTCCGCGTTTGAAGTTCCCGCGTGAGGCGCCCAGCCGCTCGACCTTGAAGCTGGAAGAAGCCTGGCATCACTTCATTCCCAGAGATCAGTGGGATGAGCGCCTGTCCGGCGACATGACCGGCGTGGATCTGGGCGCTGCGCCCGGCGGCTGGACGTATCAACTGGTGCGCCGCGGCATGCTGGTGACCGCGATCGATAATGGTCCGATGGCGGAAAGCCTGATGGACACCGGGCTGGTGCAACACCTGATGGCCGACGGCTTTACCTACAAGCCTCGTCAGCCGGTGGACTGGATGGTGTGTGACATCGTCGAAAAACCTGCGCGCAACGCTGCGCTGCTGGAAACCTGGCTGGGCGAAGGCCTGTGCCGTGAAGCGGTGGTCAATCTCAAGTTGCCGATGAAACAGCGCTACGCTGAAGTGCGCCGTCTGCTCGACCGTATCGAGGAAGGCTTCAAGGAGCGGGGCATTCGCGTATCGATCGGCTGCAAGCAGCTCTATCACGACCGTGAAGAAGTCACCTGCCATTTGCGCAGACTGGACATCGCCAAGACAGCACGTCCGCGCAAGGGCTGACGTGATCGTGCGAATTAGGTAACAATGACCACCCGTTTCTGGAGCCCCCCATGTCTGAATCCACCGAAAGCTTCACCGTCGATGCCGTGCTGGATGCCAGCGGACTGTTCTGCCCGGAGCCGGTAATGATGCTGCATCAGAAGGTGCGCGACCTGCCTGCTGGCGGATTGCTAAAGGTGATTGCGACCGACCCGTCGACTACCCGCGACATCCCCAAGTTCTGCGTTTTCCTCGGCCATGAACTGATCGAGCAGCAGGCCGGTGACGGGACCTTTCTGTACTGGATCCGCAAGAAGCTGGACTGATCGGTTGTCGCCGCCTCTCGCCCTTGCTCGCGCTGAGCAAGGGCCAATGCCCGCCTTCAGAGAGACCCCCCATGCGCATTGTCGCTGATGAAAACATTCCCCTGCTCGACGCCTTTTTTACTCACTTTGGCGACATCCGTCGTCTGCCGGGCCGCTCCATCGACCGTGCTGCCGTTGCCGACGCCGACATCCTGTTGGTGCGCTCGGTGACGCCGGTCACTCGCGAGTTGCTGGAAGGCAGTGCGGTACGTTTTGTCGGGACCTGCACCATCGGCACCGACCATCTGGACCTGGCCTATTTTCTGGAAGCCGGCATCCAATGGTCCAGTGCGCCGGGCTGCAACGCCCGTGGTGTGGTGGACTATGTGCTGGGCAGCCTGCTTACGCTGGCGGAAATCGAAGGTGTCGACCTCGCGCAACGCACCTATGGCATCGTCGGTGCCGGGCAGGTGGGCGGGCGGCTGGTCAATGTCCTTAAAGGGCTCGGCTGGAACGTGCTGGTTTGCGACCCTCCGCGTCAGGCGGCTGAGTCGGGTGATTTCGTCACGCTTGATGAGATTGTCGAGCGCTGCGATGTGATCAGCCTGCATACCCCGCTCAACAGAACCGGCAACTTACCGACCTGGCACCTGTTCGACGAGTCACGTCTGCGCCAGCTCAGGCAAGGTGCCTGGCTGATCAATGCCAGCCGTGGAGCGGTGGTCGATAACGCCGCACTGCACGAGGTGCTTCTCGATCGTGAAGATCTGCAGGCCGTGCTCGACGTCTGGGAAGGCGAACCGCAGGTCAACGTGGAGCTGGCTGATCTGTGTGTGATTGCCACGCCGCACATCGCCGGTTACAGCCTGGACGGGCGGCAACGCGGAACTGCGCAGATCTATCAGGCGCTCTGTGCCTTTCTCGGTCAGCCAGCCTCCATTGTGCTTGAGGATCTGCTGCCCCGACCCTGGCTTGCCCAGGTGACGCTGGATGAGAGAACCGACCCGGTCTGGGCCTTGAACATGCTGTGCCGGGGCGTTTACGACCCGCGTCGGGATGATGCCGACTTCAGGCGCAGTCTTCTGGTGGGTGATACCGCCAGTCAGCGTCTGGCCTTCGACGCGCTGCGTAAACACTACCCACCGCGTCGGGAAATCGAAGGGCTCAAGGTCTGCCTGAGTGGCGAGTCCGAGGCCCTGGCAACAATTGTCCGGGCGCTCGGCGCGGTGCCCATGCAGGTTGAATGACAGGTAGAAAAAACCCGACTCTGGAGTCGGGTTTCAAGGTATTCGGTGTTACTCAGTTTTGTTCTTCAGGGGTGACCCAAAGCTTGTCACACGCCTGGCAGGCTGCCTGAACCATCTCCTCAGTGATCACCACTTCGCGCCCATCCTTGTCGAGAATCGCGCCGCCAACGGGCAGGTCAGGGGTCGCTCGAACGATGGTGACTTCGCTGTTGCTGCGCTCTTGCAGGCTCATGGTTTTTCTCCTCTCATCAGGGTTGCGCTTTGAAATTAGCGACGCTTGATGACCGCCCGATGACACCGTTCGGTCGTTCAAGCGTGTCTGCAGTCCAGCAGAAATAGAATACATCTGCCAGCCGTTGCTTATATCGATCCCTTATAGAGATGTCGTAAAACTGTCATACCACATGACCTGTGAAGCGCTGATCAAGTTCAGTGATTTTTGCCGACGTCCTCAAGCGTTTTTGTCGCATGAGAGGTGTAGGCTGGCGGCTTGGTCAATCCAGACGTACAGGCAGGTTGGTTTTTTCATGATTTCAGTGGTTCCCCGTCGTCACCGTCAGGCCGTTCGTCTGGCTGTGGGTTTTATCGCGCCTTATCGATGGCATGCACTGGGCGCCTTGCTTGCGCTGATTGTCACGGCAGGCATTACGTTGTCCATGGGGCAGGGCATCAAGCTGATGGTCGATCAGGGGTTCATGACCCGTTCGCCGGAATTGCTCGAACGCTCCATCGGCCTGTTCATGTTGCTGACGCTCGGTCTGGCCGTCGGCACGTTCACTCGTTTCTATCTGGTGTCATGGATTGGCGAGCGCGTTGTCGCAGATCTGCGCAAGAGAGTCTTCGATCATTTGATCGAACTGCATCCCGGCTTTTACGAGAACAACCGCAGTTCCGAGATCCAGTCGCGACTGACGGCCGACACCACGTTGCTGCAGTCAGTGATCGGCTCTTCACTGTCGATGTTTTTGCGCAACGCCCTGATGGTGGTCGGGGGCGTCATATTGCTGTTCGTGACCAACCCCAAGCTGACCAGCATCGTGGTGGTCGCGTTGCCGTTGATCATCGCGCCGATCCTGATGTTCGGCAGGCGCGTGCGCAGTTTGTCGCGGGAAAGCCAGGATCGGGTCGCCGATGTCGGCAGCTATGTGGCCGAAGCACTTGGGCAGATCAAGACGGTCCAGGCCTACAACCACCAGCAACAGGACAAACAGCGCTTTTCGGTCACCGCCGAGCAGGCTTTCGATACGGCTCGCAAGCGGATCCTGCAGCGTTCGTGGCTGGTCACGGTCGTGATCGTGCTGGTATTGGGCGCGGTCGCGGTAATGCTCTGGGTTGGCGGCATGGACGTGATCAGCGGCCGAATCTCCAGCGGCGAACTGGCGGCATTCGTGTTCTATGCGCTGGTGGTCGGCATGGCAATTGGTACCCTCAGCGAAGTGATCGGTGAGCTGCAGCGGGCAGCAGGTGCTGCCGAGCGGATCAGTGAACTGCTTCAGGCCCGCAGTGAAATCACCGCACCGACGGTCAATCTGCAGCGCCTGCCTGCACGGGTCACCGGAAGACTGGCGCTGGAGGGCGTCAGCTTTGCCTACCCATCTCATCCGGAACGCAATGCGGTCGATGACTTGAGTCTGGCCATCCAGGCAGGCGAAACCCTGGCCATCGTCGGGCCTTCGGGGGCCGGAAAATCAACACTTTTCGACCTGCTACTGCGCTTCTACGACCCTCAGCAAGGACGTGTTCTGCTGGAAGGGGTGCCTGTCACCGAGCTTGATCCTCTCGATCTGCGCCGCTGTTTCGCGTTTGTCTCTCAATCGCCTGCGCTGTTTTTCGGCAGTGTCGAAGACAACATCCGCTACGGCAACGCCGCGGCGACCTCTGAACAGGTTGAAGCTGCCGCACGCATCGCTCATGCCCACGAATTCATTCTCGACATGGCTGACGGTTATCAGACTCATCTGGGGGATGGCGGGATGGGGCTGTCAGGCGGGCAGCGTCAACGTCTGGCCATTGCCAGAGCGCTGCTGGTCGATGCGCCAATCCTGTTGCTGGATGAAGCCACCAGTGCACTGGATGCGCAAAGTGAACATCTCATCCAGCAGGCGCTGCCGAGCCTTATGAAAGGGCGTACGACGCTGGTGATCGCCCACAGGCTGGCCACGGTTCAGAACGCCGACCGTATTGCGGTGATGGACAAGGGGCGCCTGGTGGCTGTCGGTACGCACAAACAACTGATTGCCAACAACCCGCTGTACGCAAGGCTTGCGGCGTTGCAGTTCAATGCCGGGATGGATGAAGCGGGGTAGGACGTGGAAAGTCTTGCGCGAAGCCGTGGGAGGACAGGCCCTCCCACGTCGGTCTGTCAGCGGTACTCACACAGATAGGCGGTGTCGACACTGACCTTGAGCTGGAATTTGCTGTTGGCGGGAACGTTGAACTGGCTGCCCGTGGCGAAGGTTTCCCAGTCGGTGCTGTCGGGGAGCTTCACACTCAGCTCGCCCGAAATCACGTGCATGATTTCCTTTTGCGCAGTACCGAATTCGTATTCGCCCGCCGCCATCACACCGATGGTTGCCTGGCCTTCAACCTGGCTGAAAGCGATGGATTTGACGGTGCCGTCGAAGTACTCGTTAACCTTGAACATGGGCGATTCCTTATGAAAGGGTTAAAAAGGGCTTGCCAGTATGCCCAACGGGCCAAACCCCGTCACTTTTAATACCAAAGGCTTAATACCAAGTGACTGACGGTCGTTCAGGGCGTCTTGCGGCAAACACCGGACCGTGGGAGGCGGTTTGCCGGCGATATCAGGAACTTCCGTGGTCAATTGGGCAGGATCAACGGCAGCAGTCTCGCCGTGTTGCGCGCGTCAACCAGTGCGCGATGCTGTTGCCCCGTGAATTGCATGCCGGCCAGTTGCAATGCGCTGTTGAGCCCCACGGGGCGTTGTAAATGGCGGGCCTGGGCGAAGCGTTGTTTGAGATTGACGTACGGCATGTCGGACAAGACGCTGGTCATGTCGTGCTGACGCCATTGTTCCTCCAACTGCTTGCGGTCGTAATCGCCCCAACTCGCCCATCCCACGACGCGTGCCCGGTGATGGCTCAACCATCGCTCAAACAGCGGCCACACAACAGGGAATGTCGCGGCGCTGTCGATATTGTTTTGACTGATATGGGTCAAATCACGGCAGAAATGAGTCAGCACCGGCCGGCGCACCGGGCGCACAAAGCGCTCGAAGTGATCCAGCTCCCGGCCATCCTGATTGACCAGCGTCGCGCCTATTTCGATGACTTCCATTTCCGCGACAGGCCAACCACCTTCTTCTGTGGTTGCCTCAAGATCAATCACCAGCCAATGCGGCATTATCAATGCTCCCGTCAGTATGCGTCAGGTTGAGCGTAGCCATTTACCCACGGCTATGCCCAGTGCTCTTGTCAGCCGGTAGTCATGTGGACGCATCTTGATTGTCCCCTCTCTTGCATCGACCCTGGCATCGAGTATTCGTGCGTTTGTCCCAAGTTGGAAGAACCCTCGAGAAGCCCTCTACTGAATCGATACTTGTACGCTGATTTCTAGAGTTGTTTAAAGCGACGAAACCGCATAGCTTGTGAGGTTTTAATCGATGTCGTTTTTATGAAGAAACATGCAGTGATAATCGAGTCGTTTGCGCGCAGGGCAATATTGGGAACGCTTCTGGTCGCGTCACTGCTGTCTGCATCGCAGGCTGCCGCCGTTCAGATCGTTCGCGTGGCGGCAGTGCATTTCCCGCCTTATATGGTCCGCCCTGAAAAAGGCGAGGATGCCGGGCTTCTTCCACGGCTGGTGGACGCCTTGAACGCCGAGCAGGACGATTATCAGTTCATCATGGTGCCCACCTCGGTGCCACGCAGGTTCCGCGACTTCGCGGAAGGTCGTTTCGACATCGCGATCTTTGAAAATCCTGAATGGGGCTGGAGGGAGATCGCTCACGAGACCGTGGACATGGGCCTTGAAGACGCTGAAGTTTATGTGGCGCGTCGCGTCGAAGGGCGTCAGCAGAACTATTTCGATGACTTGCATGACAAGCGGCTGGCGATCTTCAGTGGCTATCACTACGGGTTTGCCAGTTTCAATGCCGATCAGAAATACCTGGCTGAGCATTTCAACATCACCTCCACCTATTCCCACGACAGCAACCTGCTGATGGTGTTACGTGGACGTGCCGACATCGCGCCTGTCACGCGCTCCTACCTGATCGACTTCATGTCACACAACAAGGACGAGGCTTCGCAACTGCTGGTATCTGATCGTGTCGACCAGATCTACCGGCAATACGCCCTGATGCGGCCGCATGGCGCCATAAATGGCGTGCGTTTCAGCGAGCTGCTGCAGAAGTTGCGTGAGGACGGGGAGTTGGACACCATCTTCCGGCCGTTGAACATCAAGGTCTTGCCGATGCAGGCCGGAGTCGTTCTGGAGTGAGGCAGGGCTGACAGGCTAATGCGCCTTTCAACCCCGGGATTCAGCGGTCCTTGGCTTCCTTGGCGTCCATTTCGGCGTTGCGCTCATGGACACGCTTGAGTTGTTCTTCGGTCAGAGGCAGCTTCTTTGCCGTGTCGCGCAACATCATCAGGCCACCTACGATCGAGCCGATTGCAACCAACAGAATTAACCAGGCATACCAGGGCATAACGCTCTCCTTCTTGTGATACCGGTTTGAGCTGCGGTGCGGCTCATTGGTTCAAGTGTAAGCGTCATGCAGAGGCCGCGCGCGATCAATTCGCGTGCGGCCTCATGGTTTTATGGGAAGGGTAACTTCAGAGGCCGGTCAGCATGGCGTCGGCAGGTGCATCGGCGCGGGACTTGGCGGTCAGGCTGAAGTAGATGAAAGCGATCGCCATCAGGCCGAGGAAGATCAGGCCGATCAGCATGTTGAACCAGGCCATCGCAAGCAGGCACACCACCGCCAGGGCCAGTGCAATGCCGGGAACCACCGGGTAGCCCGGCGCACGGAACGAGCGCTCCAGCAACGGCTCGGTCTTGCGCAGCTTGAACAGGCTGAGCATGCTCATGATGTACATCACGATGGCACCGAATACCGCCATGGTAATCATCGCAGCGGTCAGCGTCATGCCGCCCAGGTTGATCAAACCGTCGCTATAGATCGCGGCGATACCGATCAGGCCGCCTGCGATGATTGCCCGGTGCGGCGTCTGGAAGCGCGACAGCTTTGCCAGCGAAGCCGGAAGATACCCGGCGCGGGCGAGGGCGAAGAACTGACGCGAATAGCCCAGGATGATCCCGTGAAAGCTGGCTACCAGACCGAACAGGCCGATCCACACCAGCATGTGCAGCCAGCCGGAGCTGTCGCCGACCACGGCTTTCATCGCCTGTGGCAGTGGGTCATTGATGTTGGACAGAGTGCGCCAGTCGCCCACGCCACCGGCAAACAGCATCACGCCCAGCGCCAGTGTCACCAGCGTCAGAATGCCGCTGATGTAGGCCTTTGGAATGGTGCGCTTCGGATCTTTCGCTTCCTCGGCCGCCATGGCCGCGCCTTCGATGGCCAGGAAAAACCAGATGGCGAATGGAATTGCCGCGAACATCCCCGCGATGGCCTCGGGGCCGAATGTCTGTGAGCCTGCCCAGCCGTTCAGGGCGAAATTGCTGAAGCTGAAGGCGGGTGCGACCACGCCCATGAACACCAGCAGCTCGGCCACCGCCAGAATGCACACCACCAGCTCAAAGGTCGCCGCCAGCTTCACGCCCATGATATTGAGGGCCATGAACACGATGTAGGCACCGACTGCGGCATGCTTGGGGTCAAGCCCGGGATATTGCACATTGAGGTACGCACCGATTGCCAGAGCAATGGCCGGTGGCGCGAAGACGAATTCGATCAGCGTCGCCATGCCGGCGATCAGGCCGCCTTTCTCACCGAAAGCGCGACGGCTATAGGCAAATGGGCCACCCGCGTGGGGAATGGCAGTGGTCAGCTCGGTGAAACTGAAGATGAAGCAGGTGTACATGGTGGCGACCATCAGCGCTGTTACCAGAAATCCCAGCGTGCCTGCCACACCCCACCCGTAGCTCCAGCCGAAGTATTCGCCGGAAATCACCAGTCCGACAGCGATCCCCCATAGATGCAGCGTGCCTAGCGTTGGCTTGAGTTGAGTACTCATCGTTATCTCCCTGAGGTTCGAAGTTCGTCGAAACATTTTGTTGCAGGGACTTGCAGAGGCCGTGCCAGTGCACGACGAACCGTCGTATTGCTTAAAAAGAGGTCGTTTGTAGAACGGATCGCTGAATTGGTTCAGGGTGATGTGCGGCTTTGGTGCGTGGCGGTCTTGAGATGTTCGCTGCAAGTGCAGGCCAGCATGGGGCCTCCGGACGATCAGGCTGACGTCTGTCACAGACGGGCGCGCTTGGTAAATACCGATCTACGGGTCCCGTCTGTCCGCAGCTTCGGCTACAATGCGCGCCGATTTCGACTTACCTGAGAGCCCGCCCATGTCCGCCTGCCAGACTCCCGTCATTGTCGCCCTGGATTTTCCGACCCGAGAAGCCGCCCTGCGTCTGGCTGATCAGCTCGACCCCAAGCTGTGCCGGGTCAAGGTGGGCAAGGAGCTGTTCACCAGTTGTGCGTCGGACATCGTCGAAACCCTGCGTGACAAGGGTTTCGACGTGTTCCTCGACCTCAAATTCCATGACATTCCCAACACCACCGCGATGGCTGTCAAAGCCGCAGCAGAGATGGGCGTCTGGATGGTCAACGTCCACTGTTCCGGAGGCCTGCGCATGATGGCGGCCTGTCGCGAGGTGCTTGATCAGCGCAGCGGTCCGCAGCCGCTGTTGATCGGCGTCACGGTGTTGACCAGCATGGAGCGCGAGGATCTGGCCGGTATCGGGCTGGATATCGATCCACAGGTGCAGGTGCTGCGTCTGGCTGCTCTGGCTGAAAAGGCGGGT
Organism: Pseudomonas sp. AC016; assembly: GCF_979253365.1. NCBI lineage: Bacteria > Pseudomonadati > Pseudomonadota > Gammaproteobacteria > Pseudomonadales > Pseudomonadaceae > Pseudomonas > Pseudomonas sp. AC016. Next base: position 1,257,001 of record NZ_CEEDCC010000001.1, on the reverse strand, counting down.
ATGGACGGTCTGGTGTGTTCGGCGCTTGAAGCGCAGGCTCTGAAAGCAGCTCACCCGTCATTGCAACTGGTGACCCCTGGTATCCGTCCGGCAGGCAGCGCGCTGGATGATCAACGCCGCATCCTGACCCCACGTCAGGCACTGGACGCCGGTTCCGACTACCTCGTGATCGGCCGCCCGATCAGCCAGGCAGCCGATCCGGCCAAGGCACTGGCGGCTGTGGTTGCCGAGCTGGCGTAAACACCGAATGCTTACCCTGTGATCATTCCCACGCTCCAGCGTGGTAACGCCGCCCAGGACGCTCCGCGTCCGCTCTCGAATGTGACGCAGAGCGTCACGGGATGCGTGCCAACGCAGAGCGCTGGCACGATCATCCGGTTTCAGTGGAGTCAATCCACCTTCAGCATCAACTTGCCGAAGTTCTCGCCACTGAACAGCTTGAGCAGGGTTTCAGGGAAGGTTTCCAGACCTTCCTCGATGTGCTCCTTGCTCTTGATCTTGCCTTCCTTGACCCAGCCTGCCAGTTCCTTGCCCGCTTCACCGAAACGAGCCGCGTGGTCAAGCACTACAAAGCCTTCCATACGGGCACGGTTGACCAGCAACGACAGATAGTTGGCCGGGCCTTTGACGGCCGTGGTGCTGTTGTACTGACTGATCGCACCGCAGATCACTACGCGCGCACCGACTGCCAGTTGGCTGAGCACTGCATCCAGAATGTCGCCGCCCACGTTATCGAAATACACGTTCACGCCGTCCGGGCATTCACGTTTCAGCGCCGTGTGAATGTCGCTCTCGGCCTTGTAGTCGATGGCGGCATCAAACCCCAGTTCTTCGGTCAGCAGGCTACATTTCTCCTTGCCACCGGCGATCCCGACGACGCGGCAACCCTTGAGCTTGGCGATCTGTCCGGCAATGCTGCCCACGGCCCCGGCTGCACCTGAAATCACCACGGTGTCGCCGCTCTTCGGCAGACCGACGTCCAGCAGCGCAAAGTAGGCGGTCATGCCGGTCATGCCCAGCGCCGAAAGATAAAGCGGCAGCGGTGCGAGGTTGGTGTCGACCTTGTAGAACCCCTTGGGCTCGCCAACGAAGTAATCCTGAACGCCGATGGCGCCTTGCACATGATCACCCTTGGCGAATTTCGGGTTCTTCGACTCGATGACTTCGCCCACGCCCAGTGCGCGCATCACTTCGCCAAGTTGTACAGGCGGGATGTAGGACTTGCCCTCGTTCATCCAGCCGCGCATGGCAGGGTCCAGCGACAGATATTTGTTTCTCAGCAGAATCTGGCCGTCCGCCAATGCAGGGACAGGCACTTCCTGATAAGTGAAATCATCACGGCGCACGGCACCGGAAGGGCGTTTGGCGAGCAGAAACTGGCGATTGGAAAGATCGGTCATGGCAGGGCCTCCTAATAGAGTCAAAAAGGGATTCAAGCCCCAGACGGTAGCTGAGGCAAGCGGCGGTCGTTGAGCGAATGCCGCCTGATCCATATGGTTGATAGGAGTCCCTGTGGGCGGCTGCGTTCAAATTGATGCACATGGCTGTCGCAGAGCGCGAGGCTGCGCCTTGAGTCGGCCAGGCGAGTGCTCTACATTGGCCGTTCATTGAAGTACGGATCACTGGCATGTCCTCGACGAATTCGAACACCGTTCACCCTCAGGTTCTGCGTGCAGGCGACGCCGTCGCACTGGTTTCTCCGGCCGGACCCGTGGACCCGCGCAAGATCGAATCGGCTGTCGAGGTTCTCAAGAGTTGGGGGCTGCGCCCGCGTGTCTATCCTCATGCCCTGGGCAAACATTCGTTCTATTCAGGCACTGACGAAGAACGTCTTGCCGATCTCAACGCCGCGCTGGCCGACCCTGTAATCAGAGCCGTGATCTGCAATCGCGGTGGCTACGGCATGCAGCGGATCGTCCGGCAGGTGGACATGGACGCCGTTCGCCGCGACCCGAAACTGGTCACCGGCTTCTCCGACATCACTGCCTTGCACGGCGCGCTCTGGAACCACGCGCGTCTGGCGAGCATTCACGGTCCGGTCGCGACCCAATTGGAGTGCGGCGGGCTGTTTGCCAGCGGTATGCGCCACGTATTGATGAGCACCGAGCCGGTTCTGCTCACGTCCGATCCTGCCGCGCCGAACGCCAGCGTGCGGACCGGCGGAACGGCGCAGGGTGTGCTGCTGGGCGGCAACCTGTGCATGTTGAGCACCTCGGTCGGCACGCCGTTCATGCCTGACCTTACTGACGCGATTCTGTTGCTTGAAGAGGTGAACGAGCCCGCGTATCGGGTTGATCGGATGCTCACGCATCTTGGCAACTGCGGGATTCTTGAGCGTCTGGCAGGCATCGCGCTGGGTGAGTTCAGTCCTGCCCCCAACACCGGTGGCTCGATCAGTCCGGCCCATGTATTGGCAGAGCGCCTGAGCAGTCTGGGTATCCCTGTGCTGGGCGGACTGCCCGTAGGGCACGGCGATGCCAATCAGGCCGTACCGCTGGGAACACAGGCCGTGCTGGACGCAGATGCAGGTACGTTGCTGGTGGCTGCGGCGGCGCGCGATTAAAGCCTTTAGGCTGCCCGGCGTGGACTCAGGATCAGAAGCGTCAACACACCCGCGACGATGCCCCAGAACGCTGAGCCGATGGAAAACAACGTCAGCCCGGATGCGGTCACCATGAAGGTGATCAACGCCGGTTCGCGTTCGCCGGGCTCGGCCATGGCGACCGTCAGGCCGTTGATGATCGAGCCAAACAGCGCCAGCGCCGCAATCGACAGCACCAGTTCCTTGGGAAATGCGCCGAAGAGCGCAGCCAGCGTCGCGCCGAACACACCCGCCACTGCGTAGAAAATGCCACACCAGATCGCTGCCGTGTAACGCTTGTCCTTGTCTTCATGGGCATGCGGACCCGTGCAGATCGCTGCGCTGATGGCCGCCAGATTGACGCCATGGGCGCCGAACGTCGCGGTCAGCAGCGAAGCAATACCGGTCACGGAGATCAACGGTGAGGCGGGCGTCTGATAGCCGTCGGCTCGCAGCACCGCAATCCCCGGCATGTTCTGTGACGTCATGGCCACCACGAACAACGGGATACCGATACTGATGGTCGCCGCCAGTGAAAACTCAGGTGTCGTCCAGACGGGCAGAGCCACTTCCATCGCCAGACCATCAAAATTCAGCAATCCGAGCAGGCCCGACAACACGACGCCTGCCAGCAATGCCGCCAGCACCGCGTAGCGGGGCGAAAGGCGTTTGACGACCAGATAGGTCAGGAACATGCCAATCACCAGACCGGTACGGTGCTGCACGGCGATGAAAATCTCGCTGCCGATCCTGAACAGAATGCCTGCCAACAGCGCCGCAGCAAGCGAGGCGGGCAGGCGTTTGACCATGCGTTCAAAGCTGCCGGTCAGGCCGCACAACGTGACCATAACCGCACACGTAATGAACGCGCCGATCGCTTGCGGGTAGGTCACGCCGCCCAGACTGGTGATCAACAGCGCGGCCCCAGGCGTTGACCAGGCCACGGTGATTGGCGCGCGATAACGCAGTGAAAGACCGATGCTGCACACCGCCATGCCCATGAACAAGGCCCACAGCCATGAGGAAATCTGCACGCTGGTCAGCCCTGCTGCCTGGCCTGCCTGAAACATCAGCACCAGCGAGCTGGTGCAGCCCGTCATCATGGCGATGAAGCCCGCCACGACAGAGGAGGGCGATGAGTCTGCCAAGGGGCGCAGAGACAGCTTCGGTTGAGGGTTCATGCGGGGTCTTCCTTGAACGGCAGGCAGCAAAAAGGCGCACAGCCTATACGGATCGCCTTGCAGGCGTGCGATACAGCGGCATGAGCAATTGCCGGAACAGTTATTTTCGGTGAGCAGGTAACCTGGTCAGTCGGCGTCCGAATCGGCGGGCCGAGCGCTGGACTGCAGCGTCTGGCCAAGCGCTTCGTTGACGACCATCCAGCCATCCACGGCTGCCTGCCCTGCGTCGGCGAATACCCGTTGCAGCAGTTTGACCTGCTCCCGGCGCAGCGCCTGTTCAAACCTGACGCCTTCCTCAGTCAGCCCGAGCAATCGCTTGCGCTTATCGGTGTCGGGCGCCTCGCTGTGCACCAGATTCATGGCGATCAGTTGCCGCAAGGGGGCGTTGAGGGCCTGTTTGCTGACGCCTAGGACTGTCAGCAGTTCCTTGACGCTGAGGTCGGGATAGCGCGCGATGAAAAACACGATGCGCTGATGGACGCGACTGAAGCCACGTTTGTCCAGCATTTCATCGGCCTTGGCAGTGAAAGCCTGATAGCCGAAGAAAAAGGCTTCCATGGCGCGTTGCTGATTGGCAGGATTTTTAAGGTCAAGCATATTGACGTATCCGGGTGGCGCGGCGTAATTTGAGTCAACAAGTTTGACTCATTTATATTGGGCTCTGCCAGGGATATTGCCATGCCATTCTCCGAACGCGTTTCCCGTCTCAAAAGTTCTCTGATCCGCGAGATTCTTGCCGCTGCCCAGCGTCCGGAAGTCATGTCGTTTGCCGGTGGTCTGCCTGCCGAGTCCATGCTGCCCAAGGTCGAGTGGGCCGAAATGCCTGTCGCGCTCGGCCAATACGGCATGAGTGAGGGTGAGCCGCCGCTGCGTGAGGCGCTGGCTGCCGAAGCCAGAGCGTTGGGTATCCAATGCGACGCCAGTCAGGTACTGGTGGTCAGCGGTTCGCAACAGACGCTGGACCTTGCTGCCAAGCTGTACATCGACAAAGGCACGGAAATCCTGCTGGAAGCGCCGACCTACCTGGCCGCGCTGCAGATCTTCCAGCTGTTTGGCGCGAATTGCCTCACGGTGCCTTTGCAGGCCGATGGCCCTGACCTCGCTGCCATGCGCCAGCGTCTGGAACAGCACAAACCTGCCTTCGCCTACCTGATCCCGACCTTTCAGAACCCCTCCGCTGTGCGCTACAGCGAAGCCAGTCGCGAAGCGGTGGCGGCCTTGCTCGACGAGTTCGGCGTGACCCTGATCGAGGACGAACCCTACCGCGAGCTGAGTTTCGACGGCGGCAGCGCCAGGCCCATCGTCAGCCGTTTGAAGACGTCCAGCTGGATCTACACCGGAACGGTCTCCAAGACCCTGCTGCCCGGTCTGCGCGTGGGGTATCTGATCGCCAGTCCCGATCTGTTCCCGCACCTGCTGCGCCTCAAGCAGTCGGCTGATCTGCATACCAACCGTCTTGGACAATGGCAGGCCTTGCAGTGGATCGGCACTGAACACTATCGTGAGCACCTGACGACGTTGCGCGAGTTCTACCGCAGCCGACGGGACGCCTTCGAGCGGGCGCTGCAGGATCATTTCAGCGATCTGGCCGAGTGGAACAGCCCGCAAGGTGGCCTGTTCTTTTGGCTGACCCTGCGTCAGCCGCTGGATACGCGCACGTTGCTGGACGCCGCGCTGGCGCAGGACGTCGCCTTCATGCCCGGCGAGCCGTTCTTTGCCGATCCTGACGCCAATCACGGTCATCTGCGACTCAATTTCAGCCACATTGATCCGGCCCGGCTGGACGAAGGCGTGAAACGACTGGCATCTGTCGTGCGCGCAGCACAGAATCTCAAGGCAGCCTGAATCGATTCGATCAGCAGGGACTTCGGTCACAGAAGGGGCAGGGCGATGTACAAGGTTTACGGCGATTACAACTCGGGCAACTGCTACAAGATCAAGCTGATGCTCAACCTGCTGAATATTCAGTACGAGTGGGTGCCGGTCGACATCCTCAACGGCGAAACCCAGACGCCAGCCTTTCTGGAGAAAAATCCCAACGGCAAGATTCCGGTTCTGGAACTGGAAGACGGCACGTGCCTGTGGGAGTCCAACGCGATTCTCAACTTCCTGGCCGACGGCACCGCTTACCTGCCGACCGAGCCACGCCTGCGCACGCAGGTCCTGCAGTGGCAATTCTTCGAGCAGTACAGTCACGAGCCGTCGGTGGCGGTTGCGCGCTTCATCCAGTTCTATCTGGGCCTGCCCGCAGAGCGCATGGTCGAGTACCGCGCCATGCAGAAGTCGGGCTACCGCGCGTTGGCTGTGATGGAGCAGCAACTGGATCGCACGCCGTTTCTGGTGGGCGAGCACTTTTCCATTGCCGACATCGCGCTCTACGCTTACACCCATGTGGCGCATCAGGGCGGCTTTGATCTGGCGCCTTACTCCGGCATCCGCAAATGGCTGGATCGCGTCAAAGACCAGCCGGGGTACGTGGGAATGCTGGATTGACTGCAGCTGCGGGAGCCGGCCCGTTCACGACAACAGCTACCTGACATACCGAGAAAAGGAATATTCCATGCGTTTCGCTATAACTGTCCTGGCCGCCCTGATGGCATTGGGCGTTGGCTGTTCGGCCCAGGCCGAGGACTGCGATGCCAGTCAGGCGAGCATGAACCAGTGCGCGGCCAAGGAATTGGCCGCGCTCGATGCCGATCTGAACACGCAGTACAACGCGCAGATGAACTGGCTGAAAAGTCCGGCAAAAAAACAGGCGCTCAAGGACGCTCAGCGCAAATGGCTCGCTCTGCGTGATGCCGACTGCCTGTATCAGGTGGGCAAGCGTGAAGATTCAGGGTCGATCTGGCCATTGCTGCAAACCCGGTGTCTGGCAGAGCAGACCAGGGTACGGGTCAAGCAGTTGAAGGCTTACGTTGCCTGTCGGCAGGAAGGTTGCCCGCGCTGAAGGTACGCGGGCTTTTGGCTCAGACTGCGCCGAAACGCTTGTCCAGATAATCGATGATAACGTTGGACTCGTACATCCAGACCGTTTTGTCGCCTTCCTCGATGCGCAGGCAGGGCACCTTGATTTTGCCGCCTTCGTTGAGCAGTGTCTGGCGATCCAGCTCATTGTTCTTCGCATCGCGCAGGGCGACCGGAACGTTCAGACGGCGTAGCGCGCGGCGGGTTTTCACGCAAAAAGGGCAGGCGTGGAACTGGTACAGCGTCAGGTCCTGCGCCGATTGATCCACCGCAGCCTGCGCTGCCGGATCACGTTTCTTCTTGCTCGGGCGAGTGAGGAAATCGATGCCGATGACGAGTTGGCCGAGACCGACCCTTAATGCTTTCATGAACACGATCACAACCTCTTGCGATAGGGGGATGGAGCAGCAGCCCCGCCGGAGCGCGTGGCTGCCAGCCGGGGATCACTTGATCAGGCTGAGAAATTCGCTGCGGGTCGCTGCATTTTCACGGAACTCGCCGAGCATCACCGAGGTGATCATGGCCGAGTTCTGCTTCTCGACGCCGCGCATCATCATGCACATGTGCTGGGCTTCGATGACCACGGCAACACCGAGTGCGCCGGTGACCTGCTGAATCGCCTCGGCGATCTGGCGGCTGAGGTTTTCCTGGATCTGCAGGCGGCGAGCATACATGTCGACGATGCGTGCGACTTTCGACAGCCCAAGCACCTTGCCATTCGGGATGTACGCGACGTGAGCCTTGCCAATGAACGGCAGCAGGTGATGTTCGCACAGCGAATACAGTTCGATGTCCTTGACCATGACCATCTCGCTGGCGTCAGAGCTGAACAGCGCCCCGTTGGTCACTTCTTCAAGGGTCTGCGCGTAACCGCGACACAGGTACTGCATCGCCTTGGCGGCACGTTTAGGTGTGTCGAGCAGGCCTTCGCGGGAGACGTCTTCGCCCAGTTGCCCCAGGATGGAGGTGTAATTCTGTTCCAGTGTCACAGGACTGTGTTTCCGTGTGGATTCGATAAACGCGAAGGCATGACGCCTTCGCCAAGTCACATATAGTAACTTACGCGCAGGGACAGGTGCACGGCGGGGCTTCAAAACGGCGTTTTGTATCGGTTTGCTTACTCGATGGCAACGCACTGACTACCCATTTTTCCCGGTGGACGCGGTCTGATGGGCAGGTTTTCAAATACTGTCCGTTGAAAGAGTGAGTCCGGGATGTTGAGTCGAATGGTAAAAATGGCAGTGTTCGCCATCGTGTTGTCGTCAATGTCGGGCTGCTGGCCGTTCTGGCCCGGTCCGGGTGGACATGGCGGAGGCGACGGTCACCATCAGGGACCAGGCGGTCCGGGTCCGGGCTTCGGTCCTGGCGGCGGTCGCTGAGGGTAAGAGCGCGGGTCGCGACGCCTTTACTCGTCGCGACCTTCCATCATTGTGCGCTTGAGCATCACGTAAACCGCGCCCGCGCCGCCGTGCTTGGCCAGGCATGAGCAGAAGCCCAGTACCTGCGAATGCTGACGCAGCCAGGTGTTGACGTGGCTTTTGATCATCGGGCGCTTGCCGTCCAGTCGTACGGCCTTGCCGTGGGTGACGCGCACGCAGCGTATTTCGAGTTTCGTGGCTTCAGCGAGAAATTCCCACAGGGTTTCCCGGGCCAGTTCGACGTTCATGCCGTGCAGATCCAGTGTGCCTTCGAAGCTGATCTGCCCCAGCTTGAGTTTGCGCATCTGGCCTTCCTGAACCCCGTCGCGCGACCAGCTCAGCACGTCTTCGGGGCCGACATCGATCACGAACTGGTCGGACAGACCATCAATCGTCACCGCATCGGTACGCACGGTCGCCGACTGACGCAGGCGCGCCAGCAATTTGCGGTCAGTCTTGGGTTTGCCGACATCGGCATGTTCGTGCTTGATGGGCTTGACGCCACGCGTCTCGCTTCTGAACAGGGAAAAATCGTCGTCTTGCATGGGGCCTCCGCGAAGGGGGCTAGTTTAACCGGGAAGACGAAGCGCTCAGTCGTGTTTTTTCATCAGATGGGCTGACATGCTCAATCCGCCGGAACTGCGCGGCCCGCGACCGCTTCTGCGCCACAGCCACATGCCCAGCAAAAGCACCAGCAAACCGGCTACGGCAACCACCGCGGCACCCGCAGGATTGGCGTTCAGATCGCCCAGGGCCTGAGGATGCACGATCAGGCTGGACCCTCCGGTCAGGGCCAGCGCCACACCGGAGACCAGAAAAACGAAGGCAATCGTCTTTCCGATTCGCGTCCGCCAGTTACTTCGCCCTTTGGGACGCAGCCTGCGGGCGTCGAAACCATCGGATATCTTCATTCCGGTTTCCTCAGTGTTTATCGGCGTTCTGACCAGAACAGGCGGACCTGGGTTCCCGTTCCGGGCGTAAAGGAGGGCAATAAGGGATGGGCGGTTAGGTGAAGAGGCTCATACAGCCTGTCCACAGCGGCAAGGGGCTCAAATCAGGTCTTTGGTCAGTGCCAGCGTGGCAAAGTTGTCGGCCATGATCGCCATCTCGGTGCGGTGCACGACGTGAGCGCTGACCACACCGTGTGGGCTCGGCAGGTCGCGGGTCGCGCAGGCATCATCGACCAGCGTGCAGCGATAGCCGTAATCCTTGGTGGCGCGAACGGTGGTGCTGATACTCGAGTGGCTCATGAAGCCGCAGACCACCAGATCCAGATGACCCAGGCTCTGCAGCAGTTCGTGCAGTCCGGTGCCGTTGAAGGCATTGGGCAGACGCTTTTCAACCAGATGTTCGTCGGCCTGAGGCAGCAGTTCCGGGACCAGTTGTCCGCGCTCGCCCTGTGGGTCGAACAGGCCGCCCACGGTTCCAAGGTGGCGGACATGCACGATCGGGCACTTTACGGCGCGGGCCTTGGCAACCAACTGACCGATATTGACCAGGGCTTCGTCGACCCCGGTCAGGGCCAACGGACCGCTGAGGTACTCTTTCTGCGCGTCGATGATAATCAACGTGGCATTGCTCAGGCTGGCCGGCGCATGAACACGGCCGCTGAGTTGAAACATGGTCTTGATGGAAGGCATTCGAGGGCTCCTTTTGAATGGGGCTTTTGCGACATTGTCCTCTGGCTGAAGGGTTATGGGAATGGTCACTGTTGCAAGTCACGGTTTTTATGGCCTGCAGGGCATCTGGATGGCTGCGTAGCTGGCGGTTTGCCTTGATGGCAGGTCGCGAATGGGCGAAACTTCCAGGCCTGCCCGCGCCGCTCAGAGATCAGGCGCATTGCCTCGTCCTGCCCCCGGCCTTTTCAAGTGGCCTGTCGTTTTCTCAAGGAGTCTGTCCATGATCACTTCCCGCTTGCGTACCGTGCGCGACCACATCCGTTGGGCCGTCAGCCGGTTTCATGAGGAAGATGTATTTTTCGGTCATGGCACCGACAACGCCTGGGACGAAGCGCGGCAACTGGTGCTGGGCGCGCTGCACCTGCCCTGGGAAATTGCCGACAGCTACCTGGACTGCCGCCTGGAGGTCGATGAGATCTCCGAACTGCAGGGCCTGATCAAGCGCCGCATCAACGAACGCATCCCGACGCCTTATCTGCTGGGCGAGGCCTGGTTCTGTGGCATGTCGTTCATTGTCGATGACCGCGTGCTGATTCCACGTTCGCCGATTGCGGAACTGATCGAAGACCGTTTTGCGCCTTGGCTGGCGAGCGAGCCGACTCGCATTCTTGATTTGTGTACCGGATCGGGCTGTATCGGTATCGCATGTGCCGACGAGTTCAAGGACGCCGAAGTCGCCTTGGCCGATCTGTCATACGACGCGCTTGAAGTGGCCAACCAGAACATCGAGCGTCATGGCATGGAAGACCGTGTCTACACCGTGCAGGGCGATGGCTTCGAAGGTCTGCCCGGGCAGCGCTTCGACCTGATCGTTTCCAACCCGCCTTATGTCGATGCCGAGGATTTTGCCGACATGCCGGACGAATACCAGCACGAGCCGGAGCTGGCGCTGGCCTGTGGCAGCGATGGATTGAATCTGGTGCGTCGCATGCTCGCCGAGGCGGCCGACCACTTGACCGAGAAAGGTTTGCTGATCGTTGAGGTGGGCAACAGCCAGGTGCATGTCGAGGCGCTTTACCCGGAAGTCGATTTCGCCTGGCTGGACTTCCAGCGCGGCGGGCATGGTGTGTTCATGCTGACCGCCGAGCAGTGCGTCGCGCATCAGGCACTGTTTCAGTCGAGGGTGTAAATTCCGAGTGGCGGCGCTGTGGGTGCCGCCAAGTCAACGGTGGGTCGCGATCCAGATCAGCAGGCCCGCCTGGAATACTGCGAATGTCACCAGACAGGCAATCGTGAAACGCAGGCTGCTGTCTTCGCGCTTGTACTTGCCGACCCGGTCTTCGTGCTGACGGATGGTGACTTCCTGCTCCAGCAGGTTTTTCTCGGCCTTCTCCAGCATGTGCGAGGCTTCAAGAATCTCGATGATCTGCACCTTGTCGTTGTTCCAGGTGCTGTGCAGGTTGCCGACATGCACATCCTTGATGCTGCCTTTCATGTGCTGGGCATCGGCATAAACCACCTCGAAACCCAGTGTGCGCAGAAAGTGGTCGCGACGCAGGCGCGTGTCCTCGTTGAGGCCGTCCTTGCTCGCCAGCGCGACACTTTCGATCCTGTACGAAGACCATTTGCGTTGTGCCCAGTGCACGCCGTGCGCGATCAGGAAGCGCCCGATACCGCGGTTCCATGGTTCGATCTGCAGACCGGACTCGGGGCCGAAGCGCACCATGCGTTTTTCATGGTCCACCCAGATATCCAGATTGTTCTGTTCCTTGCGCACACGCTGACCGGGCAACTGAATGCTGATACGCAACAGGCTCAGTTCTTTGCTGTGACGCTCGGCGCGTCCGAACTGAACGAAACGCAGCGGTCGTCCACCCGTGGCGCGGTCGGTCGGCAACGGCGACAGGCGCAGCATCTGAAAATTCTCAGGCACCACGTCTTCCCACGGTTGTGGCGGTGCGGGTGCAGCGGCTTCTGCGCTGTCGGGTGCAGCAACGGTTTCGGTCATGGCGGTATCAGTCATGGAGGCGGTCCTGTCCATGGCTTTGTGCAGCAAACACAAAGCCAGCACTCCGCTATCGGCAGTCTTTGCCCAGACTGAAGGGCAAAACGGCGGGTTTGCAGGTTACTGGCGTCAAATCTTCCGTCAGGCAGGCGGCAAGGCCTGGATGAAGCGCAGAATGCGGGCCGTGACCTGCTTGGCCAACGGTTGGGTGGGATTTCGATACGACAGCAGCTGTTGCTCCAGATTGTCGGGAACAATGCGCAATACGTGATTCATGCCATCGATCAGCGCCAGTTCGGCATCCGGTTTGGCTTTCTGAAGCAGCAACGCATCGCCCACGCCCACCTGAATGTCGTTGCGGCCCTGAACGATCAGCGCAGGCATCGTCAGCGAGCCGAAGGCGGCAGTAGGGTCCTGTCGAAACAGCGAGATCAGATAGGGCTGTACGCTCGGCCTGAACACCACCTCAAGTTCCTGCGGGACCTTGTCATCGGTCTTGCCTGCCTTCAACTCGTCCAGCAGTTGGTTGCTACGTTGCAGCAACTCGGGAGGCAGGCGTTCCTGAAACTGCTCGCGCAGTACTTGATCCACCGGGCGACCGGTGCCGGCAACCGATATCACTGCGGCAGCGCCGGCTTTGTCGGCGGCAAGGGCCGCTACCAATGCGCCTTCGCTATGACCCAGCAGAATCAGCTGACCGAGGCGCGGGTTGGCGCGGATCGCTCTGACCCACAATTGCACGTCGGCCACGTAGCGCTCGACGCTCAGGTCGCGCTCGTCCGGCGTGACGGCCTTGCTCGCCGCCACACCACGTTTGTCATAACGCACGCTGGCGATGCCGTGGGTTGCGAGGAAGACCGCCAGACGCTTCATGCTGTCGTTGCGTCCGCCTTCAGGGTTGTTGCCATCCCGGTCGGTGGGGCCGGAACCCGCAATGATCAGCACCACAGGCACCGGCCTGTCTGCGCGCGGCATCAACAGCGTGCCGTAAAGCTTGCCGTTTCCGGTGTCCACGTTCATGGGCCGTTGCACGACATTGGGGGTGGCTGCGCCGGCCGTTGCGGCAAACAGGGTGAGCAGCAATGTCATCGGCAGGACCAGCAGGCGCAGCATGTTTGAAGCTTTCATCGAAGAATTACCAGATAACATCGCAAGGCCATCATAGGGCAGGGTCTGGCTTGGACGCACGCCGTAACGGAAGGTTCGAGGGTGAACTGTACGTCGAGCCTGCGTATACTGGCGCGCTTGATTCAATGATCTGGTTTTTTGGCTGATTTTTCGGAGCGCCCGCATGTCCGGCAACACTTTCGGCAAGCTGTTCACTGTCACCACCGCCGGCGAAAGCCATGGCCCGGCGCTGGTCGCTATCGTCGACGGCTGCCCGCCCGGTCTTGAGCTGGACCTGCAGGACCTGCAGCGCGACCTGGATCGCCGCAAGCCGGGCACCAGCCGGCACACCACGCAGCGCCAGGAAGCCGACGAGGTCGAGATTCTTTCCGGGGTGTTCGAAGGCAAGACCACCGGCGCGTCCATCGGCCTGCTGATCCGTAACACCGATCAGAAGTCCAAGGATTATTCGAACATCAAGGACCTGTTCCGGCCCGCGCATGCCGATTACACCTATCACCACAAGTATGGCGTGCGCGACTACCGTGGCGGCGGTCGCAGCTCGGCGCGTGAAACGGCCATGCGTGTCGCCGCAGGTGCCATCGCCAAGAAATACCTGGCGACGCAGGGTATTGTCATTCGCGGCTACATGAGCCAGCTGGGTCCGATCCCGATTCCGTTCAAGACCTGGGATTCGGTCGAGCAGAACGCATTTTTCTGTCCCGATCCTGACAAGGTGCCGGAGCTGGAGGCCTATATGGACCAGCTGCGTCGCGACCAGGATTCGGTTGGCGCGAAAATCACTGTCGTGGCCGAAGGCGTCATGCCGGGTCTGGGCGAGCCGATCTTCGACCGTCTGGACGCCGAACTGGCCCATGCGCTGATGAGCATCAATGCCGTCAAGGGTGTGGAAATCGGTGCAGGCTTCGACTGCGTTGCCCAGCGTGGCACCGAGCACCGTGACGAGATGACGCCGGAAGGTTTTCTGTCCAATCAGGCAGGCGGCATTCTGGGCGGGATTTCTTCCGGCCAGCCGATCATCGCGCATCTGGCGCTCAAGCCGACATCGAGCATTACCACGCCGGGCCGCTCCATCGATGTCGATGGCAACGCCGCAGACGTCATCACCAAAGGGCGTCATGACCCGTGCGTCGGGATTCGTGCCACGCCAATTGCCGAAGCCATGATGGCCATCGTGCTGCTGGACCATCTGTTGCGCCATCGTGGCCAGAACGCCGACGTCAGCGTCACCACGCCTGTGCTGGCTCAGCTGTAATGAGCGTGGCCACTGTCGCGGATCGCTAACGTGGCGCCACTTCCCCACGGACAGCTTCCTTACTGGCGGCTGTCCGGTTTCTATCTGTGTTACTTCGCCTTGCTCGGCTCGTCCGCGCCGTTCATGGCGCTGTATCTGCATCATCTGGGGTTTTCCAGCGCGCGGATTGGCGAGCTGATCGCCATTCCCATGCTGATGCGATGCGTGGCGCCCAACCTCTGGGGCTGGCTCGGCGATTACACCGAACGGCGACTGGCCATCGTGCGCTTTGGCGCGGTCTGCACGCTGCTGGCGTTCTCGCTCATCCTGCTGGATCACAGCTATGCCTGGCTGGCGATGGTCATGGCCCTGTACGCGTTCTTCTGGCATGCGATTCTGCCGCAGTTCGAGGTGATTACCCTCGCTCACCTGCAAGGTCAGACTGCCCGATACAGCCAGATCCGCCTGTGGGGCTCGATCGGCTTCATTCTGGCGGTGGTGGTGCTCGGGCGATTGCTCGAATGGTTCAGCCTGGACCTGTTTCCTCACATGCTTCTGACGGTCATGGCCGGCATCGCGATCAGCAGTTGGTGGGTGCCCAACGCGCAGCCGCCCGTTTCATCAAGTCCGTCGGACGAGGGCGGCTTTCTCCGGCAGTTGTCCCGCCCCGGCGTGCTGGTGTTCTACCTCAGTGTCGCGCTGATGCTGCTCAGCCATGGCCCGTACTACACGTTTCTGACCCTGCACCTTGAGACACTGGGCTACAGTCGTAGCCTGATCGGTGTGCTGTGGTCAGTGGGCGTAGTGGCAGAAGTGTTGATGTTCATGGTGATGAGCCGTGTTCTGCAGCGTTTTTCCGTGCGTCAGGTGTTGCTGGCCAGTTTTCTGCTGGCGGCGGTGCGCTGGCTGCTGCTGGGCGCATTTGCCGAACATTTGCTGGTCTTGCTGGTTGCTCAAGTGATGCACGCCGCGACGTTCGGCAGCTTTCACGCCGCTGCCATCCATTTCGTGCAACGTAGCTTCGGTCCACGTCAGCAAGGTCAGGGGCAGGCGCTGTATGCCGCACTGTCCGGCGTCGGCGGGGCATTGGGCGCGTTGTACTCAGGTTATAGCTGGACTGCGCTGGGGCCATTCTGGACCTTTGCCATCGCCAGCCTTGCGGCACTGGCCGCAGCCATCATGATTGTCACACCCAGTAAAGAGGAAGGTGTATGACCCGCGAACACTTGGCGCAGCAGATCATCGAAGCCGGCCGGTTTCTGTATGGCCGTGGCTGGTCGCCTGCCACCAGCAGCAACTACTCGGTCCGGCTGTCGGCCAGCGAGGCACTGCTGACGGTGTCCGGCAAGCACAAGGGTCAGTTGGGTATCGACGATGTGCTGGCCACCGATCTGCACGGCAATAGCCTTGAACCGGACAAGAAGCCGTCTGCTGAAACGCTGCTGCACACCCAGTTGTACAGTTGCAGGCCGCAGGTCGGTGCTGTTCTGCACACGCATTCCGTGAACGCGACCGTACTGTCCAGGCTGACCGATGCCGATCATCTGGTGTTCGAGGACTACGAACTGCAGAAAGCCTTTCAGGGCGTCGCCACCCATGAATCGCAAGTGGTGGTGCCGATTTTCGACAATGATCAGGACATCGCCCGGCTGGCCGCGAAGGTACAGCCTTGGCTCGATGCCCATCCGGACTGCGCCGGTTACCTGATTCGCGGCCACGGGCTCTATACCTGGGGCGCGCAGATGAGCGATGCACTGCGTCAGATCGAAGCATTCGAATTTCTGTTTGAATGCGAGCTGAAGATGCGCACGGTCTTGAACCGTTGACTGCCACGCGTTAAACACGTGTGTATGCCTGACCGGCCTGTAAAAGCCGGAAGGCCTTGCCAAGCCCAAGCCGAGGATTCAATGCCATGAGCAGCCTGTCCGTTTACCACGTTTCAAGTCCTGAGGTGCCCAACAAGGTACTGACCCACCTGGAAGACATCACCTCGACCCTGGCCGAGCAGGGCGTGTCGTTTGCGCGTTGGGAGGCCGCGACGCCAATCACGCCGGGTGCCTCCCAGGAAGATGTCATCCACGCCTACCGCAGCCAGATCGATGCGCTGATGACCGAGCACGGCTACGTGACGGTTGACGTCATCAGCCTCAACAACGATCACCCGCAAAAAGCCGAATTGCGTGCGAAGTTTCTTGAAGAGCATCGTCATGGCGAAGATGAAGTGCGCTTCTTCGTAGCCGGTCGAGGCCTGTTCACGCTGCACATCGAAGATTACGTGTACGCCGTGCTGTGCGAGAAGAACGACCTGATTTCCGTACCTGCCGGGACCAAACACTGGTTCGACATGGGTGAAAACCCGCACTTCGTCGCCATCCGCTTGTTCAATAACCCTGAGGGCTGGGTCGCGAAGTTCACCGGTGAAGACATCGCAGGCCGTTTCCCAAGACTTGAAGACTGACCCGTCCGCCGTTTGCTTATGTACCGCCTCAAAGGAGCCAGACCCTGATGTCCATCAAAGCCATCCTCACGGATATCGAAGGCACCACCAGTGCGGTGAGTTTCGTGTTCGACGTGCTGTTCCCGTTCGCCAGGCAGCACCTGCCGGACTTTGTTCGCCAGAACGCTGACAAGCCTGCGGTCGCAGAGCAATTGCAGGCCGTGCGTGCCGACAGTGGCGAGCCGCAGGCCGATGTCGAGCGGGTCGTCGAGATTCTCTTGCAGTGGATTGCCGAGGATCGCAAGGCCACGCCACTCAAGGCGCTGCAAGGCATGGTCTGGGAGCAGGGCTACAACGCCGGTCAGTTGAAAGGGCATGTGTACCCGGACGCTGTCGAGGCTCTGAAACGCTGGCACACCGAGGGTTACAGGCTGTATGTCTATTCCTCGGGCTCGATTCAGGCTCAGAAATTGATCTTCGGCTGCTCCGAGGCGGGTGATCTTTCCGGTCTGTTCAGTGGTTATTTCGACACCACGTCCGGCCCCAAACGCGAGGCGCAGTCCTACCGCACCATCACGCAAGCCATTGGCTGCGAGGCGGGCGAGATTCTGTTTCTGTCGGATATCGTCGAAGAGCTGGATGCCGCACGAGATGCCGGCATGGCGACCTGTGGTCTGGTGCGCGCCGAAGGCGTTCTGGCAGGCCATGAAAACGTATCCAGTTTCGCACTGATCGACCCGACTGCCTGGTAAAAATCCTTTCTCGAACGCTGTTATCAGCGATTTCTGTCAGTAGCATCCTGCTTTTGAGTGGGACGCTGCCTGTCTGTGAGTGCGTTAATCCTGTTTGTTTAAGGCGTTGTTTTCAAGCACGTTCAGTCGTGTAAGTTTCGCGCTTTCGAATCCCTCATCGAGCGAATGCCACTGGTTTACTCGAGCAGGGCAGGGAGGGAGCGGCGATGTGCAGTGCCATGACGGACAACGCAACAATGGGTTTATTGATAGAGCAGATGGTCAGTACGATCACTGAAATCGATGGGCAGACAGCCATCGAGAACGCGCTTCGATGGCTGAGGCAGGAGTGCCGCTGTGAGCGGGCCATGTTCTACCAGTTCAAGGGTGTACAACTGCTGACGTTCGTGACGTCCAACGTCGATGATGTGTGGGGCGAAGCCTATCGTCGTCAGCAGATGATTTCCCATGATCCGGTGGTGCGTCATTACCGCAACAACCTCGGGTTTCTGGAATGGGACGATGCGATCAGGCATTACCTTCCGCCCGCCTGGTATGAAGAAACACTCAGTGCCTGCGACCTCGCACCGGCGATTTCATATGGCTACACCAGCCACTGCCGGGGCGTTGATGGCGTGACGTCGATCTTCACATTGGCGGGACTGAAGCGTAATACCACCCAAAGTGACAAATACCTGATCACCAGTCTGGTACCTGTGTTGCACAGGGTCGGCCGTGGCATTCAGTTCAGCTCCAGAGGGCTTACCCAAAAAGAGCTGGAAATTCTGCAGTGGGCCAGAGACGGGAAGACCGCCTGGGAGATCTCGATGATCAAGGAGATTTCAGAAGCCACAGTGAAATTTCACCTGAAGACCATCTACTCCAAGCTGGGTGTCGCCAATCGTGCTCAAGCGGTGGGAGAGGCGTTGTGTCGCGGATTCATTACCTGAGTTAAAGCCGACAGGCAAAAAAAACCGCGAGAACAAACATGTAATCGCGGCGAACAAGGGATGAGAGAGCGTACAACGGCGTCACCAGGTTCGGTGACGCGAAAACTTTAGCGCGTGTGATAAGTCGGCAGATCGAAGCGGTGCTGGCTTTGCAGCATCGAGATGGCCGGCAGATCGCTGGCTTGTGCAGCCAGGTCGCGACGAATTGCGCTGATTACCCATTCCAGCTGAACCGGAGTGTGCAGTTGTGCATAAGACACGGAGCGACGGATCTGTTTGCCTTCATCGTTGCGCAGCGACAACAACACGCCGCCGTCAGGACGAGGCTGGGTGGTCACGGTGTAGTCGGAAAATACGGAAGCGAATTTTTCTTGAATAAAAGTCATGTCTAGCGGCTCCATTGCTCATGGGATAACAAGCTTGGAAGTACTAGTGCAGTGTCTGTGCCACATTTGCCATGAATTTTTTCCCTTTAAAATCAAATAGTTAAAACAACGTCATTTTAAGGGTCTCGTGCATTTTGCATGAAAGCCTATCGGGCATCCTGCATTTTGCCGTTTGCGGGGAACCAAATGGCTGGAAAGCGGACCAAGTCGGTATTTTTTCAATCGAGGGCATGGCTTGACCCTGATCGAACAGCTGGCAAGACTTGCGGTCAGTGTGTTTACCGCTGCCGGGTACATCGGATTCCCGGATGACCGTGCGCCAAGGAGTTAGTGATGACCGATTCAAATACCAGTCAACCGAAGACTATGACTGACGAAGAGACTGCCGAGTTCGCTGAACAGGTATTCAATGTTGCGCGTCAGGGCGATGCGGTGATGCTGGAGCGTCTGCTGAAAAAAGGCCTTCCTGCAGACCTGCGCAACCACAAGGGCGACACCTTGCTGATGCTCGCCAGCTATCACTGCCACCTTGATGCGGTTCGTGTACTGCTCGAGCACAAGGCCAACCCGGAAATTCGCAACGACAATGGACAGAGCCCGATTGCAGGCGCGGCCTTCAAGGGCGACCTCGCGGTGGTGAAACTGCTGGTGGAAAACGGCGCCGAAGTGGAAGGCGCGTCTGCCGATGGTCGCACTGCGCTGATGATGGCGGCGATGTTCAACCGGATGGAAATCGTCGACTACCTGATCAGCAAGGGCGCCGATCCGCATGTCCGCGATGCCAAGGGTGTGAACGCGCTCGCAGCCGCCCAGACAATGGGCGCCACCGGGACCGCAGAGCAACTGATCAATCTGGGTGTTCAGCCGGTCTGATTCGGCCCTGTGGCTGTGATCAGCCTGAAGGCATAGAGGTGCGAAGGATTTCCCGTTATCCTTCGCGCCTCTTTTTTTGCCCGCTATCAGGATGTCCCTCATGAAAGACGCTCTCGCCGAATTAATCAGCAAAATCAGTTCGGGGTGCATGGGCGACGACGAGATCCTGCGCGTGGCTGACGAAGCTGCCCAGGCCTATGCCGACCCGCAGGCTTTTCTGAGCGCCAATCCTGATATCAATTACGACGACACCTTTCCCATCCCGTTGGGTGAGTGGGTCGTGGTCGGCAGTCTGCCGGAGACTGTCCTGTTTCAGGCCGACACCTATGCGGACCTGTTCGAGCAGATCGTCCAGTCGTTTGGCAAGGATGTGACGTTCAACATCAAGTCGAAACAACTGACCAAGGTCGAGCCGCTGGTGGCGCTCAATCGCATCCAGATCCAACTGAGCAGCATGAACAAGGAAATGGGTGGCTACACCCTGATGGATTTCAGCCAGCCGCTGGATGATGAGCTGCAGACGGTGCTGGTCTACGGCAGCGATGAAGCACGCGTACTTGAACTGGCAGCGACGGCCGGCATTCATGCCGCGCCTTCGCTGCAGGCGTTGCGCGGTTAACCCAGCGCGGTGTCCAGAAACATCATCACCGCAAATCCGCCCATCAGCCCCAGCGTTGCCGATGTCTGGTGACCATTGCGATGGGTTTCCGGGATGACTTCATGTGACACCACAAAGATCATTGCACCCGCCGCCAGACCCATGCTTAGCGGGTAGGCAATGGCGAAGCCGCTGGAAATGCCCAGACCAATCAACGCACCCAGCGGCTCCATGAGGCCCGAGCCGATGGCGACCAGCATGGCTTTAAAGGCTGAAAGCCCCGTCGCCCTTAATGCCAGAGCTATCGCCAGGCCTTCTGGAACGTCCTGAATCGCGATGGCAGTGGTGAGCGGCAGGCCGACGTTCATGTTACCGCCTGCGAAGCTCACCCCGATCGCCATGCCTTCCGGCAGGTTGTGGAGGGTGATCGCCAGCACGAACAGCCAGACCCGATTGATACGTTCCGAATGCGGTCCCTGACGGCCCACGCTTTCGTGTTCATGTGGGGTGAACCTGTCCAGGCCGAGCATCAGCAGCACGCCCAGCGCCAGACCCGTGACAACGGTCGCTGCCGCGAATGGGCCGGTACCGGTGATTTCCCGAGCGGCTTCCAGCCCCGGCAGAATCAGCGAGAAGGAACTGGCCGCCAGCATCATGCCTGCTGCGAAACCCAGCATGATGTCCTGAGTACGCTGCGCCACATTGCGGAACGCAACCGCCATGATCGCGCCGAGGGCCGTCGCGGCGAAACCGGCGGTGCCGCCCAGCAGGGCGTAATTGAAGTTGGTCTGGCTGGTGCCGAAAAAGGCGTTATAGAGGCTTATGGCGCCGAGAATCACGACGATCACAGAAGCGAATATAAAGCCCAGGCTCACCAGTGGGCTGCTTTGAAGCTGGGCGAGCCAGGTCGCCCGCAGGGTTCTTGGGTGCGCGGAAGGTTGCATGCAGAGTGTTACCTTTTGCTGATAGGCCGATCGCCAGAGTCATGAGCTGAACAGGATCAAACAGTTTGCTGAATTCGGAGCCTGAAAATATGCCGTTGGTTCAATGGAACCCCCGAAGGGCACGATCATCCTAGAAGTGTCAGTATTCAATCAGGGGCAACACCATGGGTTCCACATTCAACGGTCTGGTCGGTTTGATCATCCTCGCGCTCGATATCTGGGCCATCATCAACGTGTTGAAGAGCGGCTCGGAAACCGGGGCGAAGATTCTCTGGATCCTGCTGATTGTGCTGCTGCCTGTATTGGGGCTGATCATCTGGGCCATCGCGGGTCCTCGTGGCAACGTGCGTATCTGACGTTACTCAGGTCGGATCAAAGACGCTTGATTACGTGAGTAATCAGGCGTTTTTTGCTTTCAGGGACGGGCAGGGCGGTACGTGTATGGCGGGCTGTGAGCACAGAGGTTCGACCTGTCATGTTCGGCGACGTAGAATGCGCGCCTTTGTTGCGGGCGGTCGGCCGTCCTGTCATCTGTCTTTTTCGGGAGCTTACCCATGAGTGATTATCAGGAAACGTTGTACGAAGGCTACGGCCAGCGCTTTCGTATCGAAAAAATGCTGCACGAAGTGCGCACCGATCACCAGCACCTGGTGATTTTCCAGAACCCGCGCATGGGCCGTGTCATGGCGCTCGACGGCGTGATTCAGACCACCGAGGCCGACGAGTTCATCTACCACGAAATGCTCACCCACGTGCCGATCCTGGCGCATGGTGCAGCCAAGCGTGTGCTGATCATTGGCGGCGGCGACGGTGGCATGCTGCGTGAAGTGGCCAAGCACTCGACGGTCGAGCACATCACCATGGTCGAGATCGACGGCACAGTCGTCGAGATGTGCAAGGAATTCCTGCCGACTCACTCCAACGGCGCTTTCGAGGATTCGCGTCTGAATCTGGTGATCGACGACGGCATGCGTTTCGTGGCGACCACCGAAGAGAAGTTCGATGTGATCATCTCCGACTCCACTGATCCGATCGGTCCGGGAGAGGTGCTGTTTTCGGAAAACTTCTATCAGGCCTGCCATCGCTGCCTGAACGAGGGCGGCATTCTGGTCACTCAGAACGGTACACCTTTCATGCAGCTCAGTGGCGTACAGACCACGGCCGGGCGCATGAACGGCCTGTTCGCCGACTGGCATTTCTATCAGGCCGCCATTCCGACCTACATCGGCGGCGCCATGACCTTTGCCTGGGGCGCGACCGACAAGGCGTACCGCAAGCTGCCGCTGGAAACCCTGCGCCAGCGCTTCGCTGGCAGCGGTATTGTTACGCGTTATTACAACCCTGAAGTGCATATCGGCGCGTTCGCGCTGCCGCAGTACGTGCTCAGCGCCATCAAGAAGCCAAGCAACGACTGAGTCCGGTGTCCGACGTTTCAGGCCCGAACGCCTGAAACGTCCTGCCGTATGGCGGGGCGCGACAAAATTTTCACACCCCCCGGCCCAGAATTGCGCGCGACGCTGAACCCGCAGATAGTCTCTGTCGCTGAACGAGACGCGCTGAACGAGCGCCAAATACCTGTCGATCAAGTACTATCTGCCCCCCTTGCAGCCTGCCGCCCACTAGATGGAGCGCTGGTGTCGCACGCCTGAACCCAACCCTGAATCCACCGGATCCTGACAACCATGGCCAAAACGGACGCCCAGATTCATCGGCAAGCCTTGTCCCGCCTGCAAAACCCGACCGTCAAATCGCATCTGGCTTATACATTGCTCAGTGGCCTGGCCCTGATGGTGATGTACACGCTGCTGCGTATCGGTCTGCTGGTCTATAACCGCGAGATGATTGGCGATACGCCCGCGTCGACCTTCATCGAGGCGCTGTTCAACGGCATGCGTTTCGACCTGCGTCTGACGGTGTATCTGCTGATCCCGCTGATGCTGTCGCTGTTCAGCGCTCGGGCCATGGCGGCACGCGGTTTCTTCCGGTTCTGGCTGACCCTGGTCGGCAGCATCACGCTGTTCTTTGGCCTGATGGAAATGGACTTCTACCGTGAATTCCATCAACGCCTGAACGGCTTGGTGTTCCAGTACGTCAAGGAAGACCCCAAGACCGTTCTGAGCATGCTCTGGTACGGCTTTCCGGTGGTGCGTTATCTGTTGGCGTGGGCCGTTGTCACCTGGCTGTTGAGTCTGTTGTTCAAGGGCATCGACCGTGTGACGCGGCCGCGCAATGCACTGTCGGGCGGTGGCGCTGGTACGCGCTCCATTGCGCCGTGGTACATGCGCATAGGCGTGTTCTTCCTGGTCCTGATCGTTGCCGTGATCTGCGCCCGTGGCACCCTGCGCCAGGGCCCGCCGCTGCGTTGGGGCGATGCGTACACCACCGAATCGAACTTCGCCAACCAACTTGGCCTTAACGGCACGCTGACGCTTATCACTGCTGCCAAAAGCCGCATGTCCGAAGATCGCGACAACATCTGGAAAGCCACGCTGCCTCAGGCCGACGCACAACAGACCGTACGCGAGATGTTGCTGACGTCCAATGACAAGCTGGTCGAGCCGGACATTGCTGCAGTACGCCGTGACTTCACGCCGCCTGCGGAAAATACCCTGCCGATCCGCAACGTGGTCGTGATCCTGATGGAGAGCTTCGCCGGTCACTCGGTCGGTGCGCTGGGCAGCGATGCCAATATCACGCCGAACTTCGACAGGCTGTCCAAGGAAGGCCTGCTGTTCGATCATTTCTTCTCCAACGGCACCCACACCCACCAGGGTATGTTCGCCACCATGGCCTGCTTCCCGAACCTGCCAGGTTTCGAATACCTGATGCAGACGCCGGAAGGCAGCCACAAGCTGTCGGGCCTGCCGCAGCTGTTGAGCGCGGGTCGCAACTACGATGACGTCTACGTCTACAACGGCAACTTTGCCTGGGACAACCAGTCGGGCTTCTTCAGCAACCAGGGCATGACCAACTTTGTTGGCCGTGACGACTTCGTCAACCCGGTGTTCTCCGATCCGACCTGGGGCGTATCCGACCAGGACATGTTCGACCGTGGCGCTCAGGAGCTAAAGGCGCGTCAGGACGGCAAGCCGTTCTATGCCCTGCTGCAGACCCTGTCCAACCACACCCCTTACGCACTGCCGGAAAACCTGCCGGTCGAGCGCGTGACCGGCCACGGTTCGCTGGACGAGCATTTGACCGCCATGCGTTATTCCGACTGGGCGCTGGGCCAGTTCTTCGAGAAGGCCAAGAAAGAGCCTTACTTCAAGAACACCCTGTTCGTCGTACTGGGTGACCACGGTTTCGGCAACAACCGTCAGCTGACAGAAATGGACCTCGGTCGTTTCAATGTGCCGATGTTGTTGATTGGTCCGGGCGTGCAGGAAAAGTTCGGCCAGCGCAGCAGCATCGTCGGCACCCAGGTGGACGTCGTACCGACCATCATGGGCCGTCTGGGTGGTCAGACCCGTAACCAGTGCTGGGGACGCGATCTGCTCAACCTGCCCGAAGGCGACAAGGGCTTTGGCGTGATCAAGCCGTCGGGCAGCGAGCAGGTGGTGGCGATCATCAGCGGCAACCGCATTCTGATCGAACCGACCGAAATGCCGGCCAAGCTGCTGACTTACACCCTGGGTGCCAAGCCGCACGCGGAAGAGGTACCCGATGCGCCGGACACCGAGGAGCTCAAGCGCAAGCTGGAGAGTTTCCTGCAAACCGCGACCAAGAGCCTGCTGGACAACACCGCAGGCGTGGAAGCCAGCAAGAACAGAAACTGACCGCTGTCGTCCTGCCCGGTATCAATCGGGCAGAACACGCAGTTGACCGTTTCAGCAACGAAAAAGGCCCTCGGCATCCAATGCGAGGGCCTTTTTGTTATCCGTTTGAGTCCGTTTGCTGTGTGCAATCCATTGGAACGAATGGAGGCGGTGAAAGGTCCAGAGTAGGTAAGTCAGAGTGCCTGGCTTGCTTATTCTGGAGGCATTGATGAAACAGTGGGC
This sequence comes from Pseudomonas sp. AC016, assembly GCF_979253365.1. Classification (NCBI taxonomy): domain Bacteria; kingdom Pseudomonadati; phylum Pseudomonadota; class Gammaproteobacteria; order Pseudomonadales; family Pseudomonadaceae; genus Pseudomonas; species Pseudomonas sp. AC016. The sequence goes on along the minus strand of NZ_CEEDCC010000001.1, from coordinate 1,231,954 downwards.
CATTTTGTATCTGGACAAGGATGGTGTGCAGCAGCGTCGTGAAGTGCAGTGGCAGGAACGCCCCAGCGAAGAGGATGCTGCACGTCTGTTGCGCAAGGATTTATATCCCGTCACGGATGAGTTGGATCTCAATGACCTGGAAGGTCGAACCGATGAGCCGACCGTCAAGACACTCAAGGACCATAACAGTGTCCAGATCATTTCCATCACAGAAGCGAGCTGATCCTTCACTGCAAAAAATCTTGTTGCGCCAACCACTTGGCAATGTCCCCCCGATGGGTCTACTCTGCAAATGAGGTCGTGAAGACGGCCTCTGACACAGGTCCATCCCCGGCCTGTTCCAGGTCCGGTCAGCTACATGCTTGATTCCCCACGTCGGAGTAACTGCCGTGCGCTGGCCATCTTTTCGATGGCCACTCGGGAAGCGTTGAAACTCTATCTATCGTTGCATAGGAGGACGTTTCATGAGCACAGCCTATCAAGAGGACATCAGCAGTAACGTACTGCGCCGCATGAAAGAAGGCGGTTTTGACTTCGCGCGAATTCACCCCATCGAGTTCTATGCCATTTTTCCCGACGAGGAACGGGCGCGGCAGGCTGCAGAAAAATTTCGTGGTGAGTCCCTCAATACACAGATCAATGTGCGTGACGACGGTGCCTGGCATTTGCAGTTGAGCAAAGTGATGTACGCCACCTATGACGGTATCGGTGACTTCGAGCAAGACTTTCAAATGGTCATTTCGCCAATGGACGGGGAGGTTGAAGGCTGGGGCGTGAAACAGGAGATCAGGAGGCTGCACGCCTGATCCGCTGCAATTGCGATTGATACCTGCGGGCTGATCGGCCGACCTGGAGAAACCTGCCGGGGCGGCCGGTTTTGTTTTCGGGGTCAGGGTAATCTCGCGCAAGTGCTGTTCACGAATAGCGTGCTCGCCAGGACCGCGTAAAACCCAAACAGGTTATCCGTGCGCAAAAAAAAGCCACTCAAGAGAGTGGCCCAAAGGGAAGTCCGGTCAGGAACGCGTCATGATGCGTGGCGCTCGCTGAGAAATGGGGTTCAGGGCAAAAGCGACGTTTGATGCCCTGTTTGCTCGGTTGCTGGCGATTATGGCGAACTAATATCGTGTTCGGAAATCAACTCTGACTATGCTGGTCATAGATTTCGCGGCGCAAAGACGCTTCCGAATGACGCATGCGAGAGGTAGCTGGGGCATTTAGCGCACAGGAATGGTGCGCGGCCCGCAGGGTTTATATATAACCTATTGATATTTAAGCGTTTATGCCGGTGGCACGGGCCTTGCGAAGCCTAAGGTGTCCATGGTGACAAGGAGTACGGCATGATCCGCACCTTTTATGACGAGATGTACGATGCTGGCGGTCTGGTCCGCCCGCACTATCGGGAATTCGCCCGCTGGTTGGGCGATACGCCCCCTGAGCTTCTGGCTCAACGCAGGCGTGAAGCCGATCTGCTGTTTCATCGCGCCGGGATCACGTTCACGCTCTACGGTGACGAGCAAGGCACCGAGCGGTTGATTCCGTTCGATACCATTCCCCGCAGCATTCCGGCCAGCGAGTGGCGGGTCGTGGAGCGGGGCTGCATTCAGCGCGTCAAGGCGCTGAACATGTTCCTTGCCGACCTCTACCATGACCAACGCATCATCAAGGCCGGGATCATTCCTGCCGAACAGGTGCTGGCCAACGAGCAATATCAGCTGGCGATGCAGGGTCTGAATCTGCACCGCGACCTGTACTCGCACATCTCCGGCGTCGATCTGGTCCGTGATGGCGATGGCACTTATTACGTGCTCGAAGACAACCTGCGCACGCCCAGCGGCGTGAGCTATATGCTCGAAGACCGCAAGATGATGATGCGCCTGTTCCCCGAGCTGTTCGCGGCGCAGCGCATCGCGCCCATCGATCATTACCCGAACCTGCTGCTCGATACGCTGAAAAGCTCCAGCCCTCTGGATAACCCCAGCGTTGTGGTGCTGACGCCCGGTCGCTTCAACAGCGCGTTCTTCGAACATGCGTTCCTGGCCCGCGAGATGGGTGTTGAGCTGGTCGAGGGTGCCGATCTGTTCGTGCGTGACGATCGCGTCTTCATGCGTACCACCGACGGCCCCAAGGCCGTTGATGTGATCTACCGTCGCCTGGACGATGCCTTCCTCGATCCGCTGGCCTTCAACCCTGATTCGATGCTGGGCGTGCCCGGTCTGCTGGCGGCCTATCGCTCCGGCAACGTGGTGCTGGCCAACGCCATCGGCACCGGAGTTGCGGACGACAAGTCGGTGTATCCGTATGTCACCGACATGATTCGTTTCTATCTGGACGAAGAGCCGATCCTCAAGAACGTACCCACCTGGCAATGCCGCAAGCCCGAAGAGTTGTCCCACGTACTGGCCAACCTGAAAGACCTTGTCGTCAAGGAAACCCAGGGCTCCGGCGGTTACGGAATGCTGGTCGGGCCTGCTGCCACGGCTGCCGAGATCGAAGCCTTCCGGGCGCGTCTCAAAGCCAAGCCGCATGCGTATATCGCTCAACCGACACTGTGCCTGTCGACCTGTCCAACGTTTGTCGAGAACGGCATCGCCCCGCGCCATATCGATTTGCGCCCCTTTGTTCTGTCCGGTCGTGAAACCCGCGTCGTGCCTGGCGGCCTCACCCGAGTGGCCTTGCGTGAAGGCTCGCTCGTGGTGAATTCGTCTCAGGGTGGTGGAACCAAAGACACTTGGGTGGTCGAGGATTAAGGATGCCTGCCAATGTTAAGTAGAACTGCCTCGGATCTTTTCTGGATGTCGCGTTACCTGGAGCGAGCGGAGAACCTCGCCCGAATGCTGGACGTGAGCTATTCGCTGTCGCTGATGCCCCAGGACGGGCGTGGCGACGGGCTGGATGAGATAGCCATGCCGTTGTTGATCACCGGTACGCTGGAAACCTACATCGAGCGCCATGGCGAGTTGCACGCCGAGCGCATGCTGCACTTCTTCGCGCTGGATGCGAGCAACCCGGCCAGCATCTACAGCTGCCTGGGCGCTGCACGCGCCAGTGCTCACGCGGTGCGCGGTCGGATCACCGCCGACATGTGGGAGAACATCAACTCCACCTGGCTGGAAATTCGTGGCATTGCCCAGCAGGGGCTGACGCGTTACGGCATGAGCCGTTTCTGTGAGTGGGTCAAGGAGCGTTCGCACCTGTTTCGCGGCGCGACCTACGGCACCATCATGCGCAACGACGCGTTCCGTTTCATTCGCCTCGGGACATTCATCGAGCGCGCCGACAACACCATGCGCATGCTCGACGCGCGTTATGAAATGCTCGAACTGCGTGGCCCTCAGGCCAACGCCGCCGCCGACAATTCCGCTGCCGGTTATTACCAGTGGAGTGCGTTGCTGCGTGCGTTGTCGTCGTTCGAGGCGTATACCGAGGTATATCGCGACGCGCCGGGTGCACGTCAGGTGGCCGAACTGTTGCTGCTACGCGCCGACATTCCGCGCTCGTTGCGTGCCTGTCTGGAAGAGATGGACCTGATTCTTGCCAGTCTGCCCGGCGTCAATGGCAGACCCGCGCAGCGCATGGCGGCCGAGATGGATGCACGCCTGCGCTACACCAGTATCGACGAGATCCTGGATGAGGGCCTGCATGAATGGCTCAACGAATTCATCCCGATGCTCGCCCAACTGGGTGATGCTATCCACACTTCGTACCTGGAGGCTGCATGAGACTCTCAATTAGCCACGAAACCACCTATCACTATGATGATCAGGTGCGTTCCAGTATCCAGTACCTGCGCCTGACTCCCCACGACAGCGAGCGTCAGAAAGTGCTCAGCTGGCAATTGACGCTGCCACGCGAAGCGCGGGCGCAAGTCGATCCGTTCGGCAATATTCTGCATGTGCTGAGCCTTGAAGAACCTCATGAATCGATCATCATCGGCGCGCGCGGACAGGTGGAAATCGACGCGACCTGTGAAGCCGAACACGAAAGCCAGTCGCCGCTGCCGTTCCTGCGCGTGACTCGCCTGACCGAGCCGGATGAGGCCATTCGCAGCTTCGCGGCCGCTCAGTGTGGCAAGCGTCTCGACCGGACCGCACTGATCGACCTGATGCAGGCATTGAATCAGCACATGACGTACACGCAGGGCGCGACGGAAGTCGATACCAGCGCGGCGAAGGCATTTGCCGGACGCTCAGGCGTCTGCCAGGACCACACGCATGCCTTTCTGGCCTGCGCCCGGACCCTGGGTGTGCCAGCGCGTTATGTTTCGGGTTACCTGTGCAGCGAAGACAGCGACCACCTGTCCAGCCATGCATGGGCCGAGGCCTGGATCGATGATGCGTGGTACAGCTTCGACGTGACCAACCAACTGGCCATTCCCGAGCGCCATTTGAAACTGGCCGTCGGTCTGGACTATCTCGATGCGTGTCCGGTACGCGGGATGCGGCGTGGAGGCGGGGCAGAGCAGATGCACGCCAAGGTGGTGGTGTCGCCGATGGTGAGTGTGCCGAAGACCAAGGCAAGGGTTCAGGGTCAGGCGCAACATCAATAACCCTGCAAGTCCGATCCTCATATCAGGCAGCGCACTCATAAACGTGCCCTGTCTGATGTTTTCCCGGATTTATTCACGCATTTGAATATTATTCCGCCGGGTCGTCCGTAATGTCATACAGCGCGTTGTGCAACTCTTCGTAGTTGCCGCCGTTGATCACGCTGTAATAACCCGCTTTCATGAGCTTGTCCTGGGCTTTGCTGGCTTTCTCATTGGAACTGCTGAAAATCACGAACACGGCGTTGCGGTCGTTGAGCACCAGCTTCATCTGGTTTACCAGCCGTACCTGATCAACGCGTACGGCGTTGAGCACAGTGCCCGCGTCGTAATCGGTCTGGCTGCGGACATCCATGGCCAGCTTGCCTTCCTTCAACGCCGCAACGGCCGCGGCCTGATCCACATCGCCCGCCTGTGCGGCGAAGCTGCCTGTCAGTGCAATGAACAACGCGATCCATTGGCGCATGAGCCTTTCTCCCTTCATTCGAGTGGGAAGAGTGGCATAGTGGCGCGCAGTTCGATAGCGCAAGTTGACTAGCCGAACAGCCTGTTCAGGTTCGGCAAGATCAATAAAAGAGTGGTGGCGAAGACGATAAGACCCGCCTGACGTACTTTCGAATGTTTAAACATGGCTGACTGCCTTTTGTTGTTATTCCCGAGCGACAAAAGCTGACCGGTACATGAGCGGTAATACGGCAGCTGGCAAAGGTTTAGCGGTTGAACAGGCGGGTTCGATCAAGTGACCGCAACCTGACGCGGAACTGTTTTTATCGCGTCGTCCTGTTACAGACTTAACCTTAGAGGTCGCGTGCCCGATGCTTTAGATCCGTTGGGAATTTAAACGGGTGTCATTTTGAGCAAACGGTTATCAGTGCATGCGCTCACTGGCCTACAGCCCTTAACTAGACGCTTCAGGCCAGATACTGGTCTTTTTACCGTTCGTCCGGCTCGGAAATCTCTTACATCATCTGCGAGCGGTGCCACAGCAATTCGGTTCTAGTAAACGACGTGCGTAGACATTTTCTGGCTTTACGCTTGGCTGTAGCGTTTCAGTCGTCACCAGGTTGCGAAGCGCCGCTTGATTTGCATCAGCCATCAAGGCAGGCTGCCCGCGTGCGCTGTCGCTCATCACTGTTTCAGGTCCCTTTATATGCCGCTACGCATCTGCATTCTGGAAACCGACATCCTGCGACCGGAGCTGGTCGAGCAGTACCAGGGTTACGGACACATGTTTGAGTTGCTGTTCACGCGCCAGCCGATTGCTGCAGAGTTCGAAGTCTATAACGTGATGCAGGGCGTTTATCCACCCGATAGCGCCAGCTTCGACGCTTATCTGGTGACCGGCAGCAAAGCCGATTCGTTTGGCAGTGATCCATGGATTCAGGTGCTGAAAGCGTATCTGCTCAAGCTGTACGAGCGCGGCGACAAGCTGTTGGGTGTGTGCTTCGGTCATCAACTGCTGGCCCTGTTGCTGGGCGGCAAGACCGAGCGGGCGGTGCAAGGCTGGGGCGTGGGTATTCATCATTACCAAGTTGCCCCCGCCACGCCCTGGATGACACCGGCAATGGACAAGCTGACCCTGCTGATCAGTCATCAGGATCAGGTCACTACCTTGCCCGACAACGCCACAGTGATCGCCTCCAGCGACTTCTGTCCGTTTGCGGCGTACCACATCAACCATCAGGTGCTGTGTTTCCAGGGGCATCCCGAATTCATTCACGACTACTCGCGAACCCTGCTCGACATCCGTCAGGAATCGCTGGGCGAGCAGATCTATCAGAAGGGCGTCGCCAGTCTCGATCACGACCACCATGGCGTGACGGTAGCCGAATGGATGATGCGTTTCGTGGCGCACAAGCCGGATGCGGCGGCGGTGTGATGGGTCAGTGACGCCATCGCCGGCAAGCCGCCTCTTATCAAACAACCTGTAACCCACTGAAGAAACGCGATTTTGTGGGGGCGGACCGGGCGGCGTTCCGTTTGTCCGCGAAAAGGCCGGTACATCCGACGCATATGCAGTGGCTGAAATACTGCATTCGCGGACAAGTCCGCTCCCACCAAGTTTGCTGCGCGACAGCGCTACGTCGAAGACGTAGTGGCGCCTCCCACAAAAACTGCGTTTGTTCAGCAAGTTAAGTGGTGTTAGATAAAAATCAGCCTGTCTTTTTCGCCCGCACTGCCAAGCAGGGTACAACAGGCTACAACCACCCCGACCGCTTGAAGCTGGCGAACAGCGCAGAACACCCTCCGACGATCACGCCGAGCACGATGAAGTAACCGTAGTGCCAGGTCAGCTCGGGCATGTTCTCGAAGTTCATCCCGTAGATGCCTGCAATCGCCGTCGGGAACGCCAGGATGGCCGCCCAGCCAGCGAACTTGCGCTGCACGATGCTTTGTCGCGAGGACTCCAGCAGCAGGCCGATCTCTATGGTCTGACTGGCGATGTCGCACAGGTTGCCGAGGTCTTCCATTTGCCGTTTGACGTGAATCTCGACGTCGCGGAAGTACGGCCGCATATTTTTGTCGATGAAGGGAAAGCTGAGTTTCTGCAGCTCTTCGCCCACTTCAACCATCGGCGCCACGTAACGCCGCATTCTCAGCAGATCGCGACGCAAGGCGTGAATGTGCTGAATATCGGCTTCGCGCAACGCGCCACCCAGCACATTCTGCTCCAGCAACTCCAATTCGGCATGAATGGCTTCGGTCACCGGCTGATAGTTTTCGGTCACGAAATCCAGCAGGGCATACAGCACGAAGTCCTCGCCGTGCTCCAGCAGCAGAGGGCGGGCTTCACAGCGCTGGCGCACCAGTCCATAGGACTTGGAGTGGCCGTTGCGTGACGTAATGACGTAGCCCTTGCCCGCGAAAATATGGGTTTCGATGAACAGCAACTTGCCGTTGTCGCGCACCGGGGCGTAAGTCACGATAAACAGCGCGTCGCCGAAGGTTTCAAGCTTCGGGCGGCTGTGAACTTCCATCGCATCTTCCAGCGCCAGTTCGTGCAGGTTGAACTGTTTCTTCAGGCTGGTCAGTTCCTGGGCATTGGGCTGCTCCAGCCCGATCCAGACAAAGTGGCCGGGTTTGGCGGCCCAGGCTGCGCCCTCGTCCAGTGTGATATCCGTGACTTTCTTGCCTTTGCTGTAAACTGCGGCTGCAACAACTCGACCCATGGTGCTATCGCTTCTTCAATGTGGCTGTGGCGCAACAGGGGATGCGCGGTAGCTGATGAGATTAACCAAACGCGGATGAGTTCGCCGGTAAACAAAAAGCCCGCAATCGCGGGCTTTTCGGGTGGCCTTAAATAAAACTCTTTTTGTCCAGTTCGATGGCCGCGTCCAGGGCGTCCAGAAACGCTTTTCGGCTCTTGAGCTTGGTCTTCCCGTGGGCGTTCATGTTGATTTTCTTCAACTGCGTAGCAACCGTGCGTGCTGTCTCGGACAAGGCTTCGACGCTGACCACCTGGTCCAGAAACCCTGCCTGCATTGCACCCTCGGGGGTGAAGATTTCGGCGTTGATCACCGAGCGATTGAACGCCGACTTGCGCAGGCGATCACGGGCCAGTTCGATCCCGGCGTGGTGCATGGTCATGCCGATCTGCACTTCGTTCAGGCCGATGTTGAAGGGGCCTTCGACACCGATACGATAATCGGCCGACAGCAGCAGGAACGCGCCCTTGGCAATGGCATGGCCCGGGCACGCGACAATGATGGGGAAGGGGTGTGACAGCATGCGCCGGGCCAGAGTCGAACCCTGGGTAACCAGACTGCTGGCCGCTTCGGGGCTGGAGGTCATGACTTTCAGGTCGTAGCCGCCCGAGAGAATGCCGGGCTGGCCGGTCACGATCACCACTGCCCGATCCTTCTCGGACTGATCCAGTGCGGCATTGAATGCGGCGATGACGTCCGGGGAGATGGCGTTGACCTTGCCATTGTTCAGGGTCAGCGTGGCGATGCCATCGTCCAGTTGGTACGAGACCAGATCACTCATGACGCGATTCCTTTTTATTGAAGTGAGCAGACGTTACTCACCCATGCTGAACAGGTAAAGCGCTGACTGATGGGTCACTCATTTTTGCTGAAACGCCGGCTACACCTGAATATCGTTCAGCTCGCAGTACTCGTCCCAGTCCATGCCCAGTGCTTCGGCGACCTGCGCATGGGCTTCCAGACGCATCTGCTTGAGCTGTTCCGGCGATTCGGCAATCAACTCCAGCGCCAGTTCCCAGGGTTCGATCCCCTGGCTTTCGGCTTCATCCTCGAAAGCCCACTGAAGCTGCTGCTTCTGTTCGGCCGCGCTGAGCTGGCTGATTTCGTCTTTGAGCGTGGGATGGGTCGACAGGTATTTCGCCAGGGCGGCTTCGTTCCACTCAAGAGCGTTCATGCTGTATTCCTCGATCTGGCTGGGCGGCCGGAACCCATTGCAGCGCAGTCCGGCCAAACGGCGTGATTGTGCGGGAAGGGAGAAATACCTGCCAGTGCTGTCATAACACCTTGCCGTGTGTCTCGCGGTAGAGTGCCAACACAAACTCACCTGTCATCTGGAGAACATCGACATGATCAAAGTCAGCGTGCTGTACCCCTACAAGGAAGGTGCCCGGTTCGACCACGACTACTATCGCGACCAGCATATGCCGTTGGTGCAGTCCCTGATGGGCGAGCACTGCAAGCGCTACAGCGTCGACAAGGGCCTGGGTGGTGCAACGCCGGGCTCCACGCCGGTCTATGTCGGCATGTGCCACATCTACTGCGACTCGATTGAAGCGTTCCAGGCCGGCATGGGACCGCATCAGGAGCGGATCAACGCCGACATCATCAACTACACGGACCTGATTCCGGTGTTTCAGATCAGTGAGGTCAGGGCCGAGTAAGGCTCAATTGCCCGATACGGCTTTTCCGAATGAAGCGCCACCCGATGGATCAAAGCATTGACTGTCGTAGCGCGGACTCTGGCATTGAGAGGGCACATCGGGCGCCGGCAAATGGCTTTTCTGAAAGGCTTTGTAGCTTTCAGTCTCGTACACATTGACCTTGGCGCGGCCGCTGATTTGCAGGTATTCAGTGGCCTTCAGATTGACCTTGTGGGCGTGGTCGACGGGTTCGCCCTGACGTAGCATTTTCGGCGGACCGGGCCGTTGAACCGCGACCTCCGCCGCTCCATCGCATGGAATGGCCGCGTAGCTCACGTGGCCCTGCGCCGAGGTGCATTTGAAGATCTCGCTGTGCGCCATGCCTGAACCCGCTGCCGCTGTAATCGCAAGCAGCATTGAAAGCCTTTTCATCGTCATCCTCCATGAGTGGCGCAAGGCTACCAGTCCTGACGCGCGTCGCAAAGGGTTTGTGGCAGCTCCGTTCGTCAGTCCCGTGGCACGCCTGAGATGATTACGCCTCTGAAGAACAGGTTGTATGTTTTAACCCAATGGAGGCGCCTTATGACTGGCAACAAGCCAAGCGACAACAGTACCGACAAACCGGATTTCAATACCGAATCACCGGATGCCGGCGATCCGCAGGTTGATCCGGTCAAGCCCGCAAAAACGCCTGCCAAGGAGCATGGCACCAAGGACGACTATCCGCCCTACGAATCCGACAAGTAAGTCGAGAGAACAAATACCGGCCCCCGAAGTGATTCGGGGGCTTTTCATTTCACGGCGTTATTTGTTCGCGTCGAGGTATTCCAGCAGGTCTTCCATGCGCTGGTCGTTGCCCATCCACCACAGCTTCATGCGCGTCCCCGGCACCACTTCGCCCGGATCCTTGATGTACGTGGTGAGTTGCTCGCGGGTCCAGGTGATACCCGAGTTTTTCATCGCATCCGTGTACACATAGTCAGGGTGCTGACCCGCCTTGCTTCCGATGATGCCGTTGAGTGGCGGGCCAAATGCGCTGCGGGCACCGGGTCCGATCTTGTGGCAGCCTGAGCAGAGTCGGGTGAATACCGCTTTCCCGGCCTCTGCATCGCCAGCCCCTTGAGCGGTCGCGTGTATCGCCAGCGCGAGCAGAAATAGCGCAGTCTTTTTCATCGATCTCCCATCACGGGTCTGGACAGCCTGATTTTCAAGCGCTGCATGCTAACGCAGTCCCCGATTCGCTGAAACCTCAGGCTCTTTCAAGGGATGCGGCAGGGAACCACTTGCCCGGCCCGGCCGCCCATTGCCATCTCATCGTTCAGGACACGATCATGGCTCAGCAGGCTGTCAGCACTTTTCAGTTCTTCAAAGCATGCTCATACCTTGCCGAGCGCTGCGAGGACAACTGCTGCATGGTCTGGCCGGTATCGGTAGGGGCCAGAACCGTCGAGCTGTGGGACCAGAAACTGCCCCAGTTGCTCAACCTGATCGTCAAGGACGATGGCGGCACCTGGATGAAAAAGACCGATGGCGACTGCGTGGCGTTCGACAACGGGCGTTGCTCCGTCCATGCAACACACGGCGAAGACGCGCTTTCCGACACCTGCCGAATCTATCCGCGCATGTACCGGCGTATCAACGGCGCGCTGACCGGGTCGGCCAGCATGAGCTGTCCCGAAATCGTGCGGCTGGTCCTCAAAATTGCGACTCCCTTTGCGCCAGCGCAAGTCACCGTGGACGACAAGACGCTGTCTGCGTACCCGGACAAGGATTTCCCCGGCATCGATGCGGAGCAGCGCGCTGCTGTCGTTCAGCAACTGAACGAGTTGGTGCTTCAGGACCAGCAGACCACTCGCCACGCGCTGCTGAGGCTGCTGGACCTGACGCTCAAACTGGAAACCATTGCCTGCGAGGACTGGTTGTACGCATTGCCCGGACTGATCATGGATTACCAGACGCCTGCCGGTTCGGGCGAGTCGCTAGCGGTTGATCCGGTCATGGTCGTGCTGATCCAGATGCTCAACGGGCCGGGCGTGACAGAGGCGATGCGCGAGCAGGTCATTCGCTCGGTTGACGTCACCCCGGCCCAGGGTGATCAGCCTCAGGGCATGCGGCTCAAAACCGAGTTTCTGAACCTGGCCAGCGGACGGGCAGGGCAGGCGCTGGAGCCTGTCCTGAAACGCTTCGTCTGCGCCGAGATGTCCCGCACCGGCTTTCCATTCATCTCGACCACCGCGTATGGCCAGGACTACGGCACAAGCCTCAGTCAGTGGGCATGCACGCTCGCGCTGCGGACTCTGGCCTTGCGCTGTCTGTTGTTGGTGCACTGCGATCCAGTCACTCGGCAAGCCCCGGATGAGCAAGCCATTGTCGATCTGGTCTACCGCTTCTGTCGCAGCGCCAACCACAGCGTGGCGACAGGCGCAGAACTGTTTTTCAGGCAGAAACTGGGTGAGCAGGGTCTGGGCTATCTGCGCGTGCTGACTGATCTGGTTTGAGTTCGCGATAGAGCTGTAAGACTCATGGGCGCAGTGTGGCTCTGGAGCGATTCAAGCCAACGCGCTCACAGCCCAGTATGATTCCCGTACAAACGATGCCCGCCACCATGCCTATAAAAGCGAAAAATACCGCGCCTTCCAGGAAGGACTCCGGCAAGACATAATCGCCTCCCGACACCATCGCGTGCATGGCGTTGACGAGGTTTTCCAAGGTAATGCAAAGCCAGATCAGCAGCCCGGTGACGATACCTCCAGCGATGTAGCGCAACGGCGTCGTCAGATAGCGCTCGATAAACCACAACACTGGCCAGCCAGCGAGCATGCTCAGAAATGCTCCGACCAGACCTGCCATGACAAACGTCGACAGGCCAATGTCGGGGCCGTAGAAACCAATGACTGTTGTCGTCCCCAGCGTCAATGCGCCTGACAGCGGAACGGCATACAGAGCGGCGCGCTTTGCCGGGCGGCTCTGATTGTCACTCGTGCACAGTTTTTGAATGCCGTAGATCGTGGCTGAAAAAAGTATTGCGAGAGCGACGCCACGACCGATGGCCAGTGGCAGGCTGTTGAGTGAGGCGCCAGCCAGCAGCCATCCGGCCAGAGCTTGAATCAGCGCGTTGAACAGGTAGCGGCCTTTGGAATGGTTACCTTTGGCCTCGCTGCGCAGCAATAACGGAATGCCCAGAACAACCCCGATTAGGCAGCCGTAGAGAAAGCCTGGCATCAGGTTCTCTCCGTTCCAGACTTCGGTTAAGCCGCGGGTGATCGCAAACACGATGCCAGCACACAACGGCACAGCGACGAGGCGCAGCGCCTGCCCATGTCTTTCGGGTCTCATGTTGTTTTCCTTGAGCTCTGTGCCGGTTGCAGTGTCTGACCGGCTCCGCGTCGAGCATTGATACCGGATATCCCTGTAGCGAATATCGGCATGCCATTAGTTATGTTCGACGGCGGTCAGTGCTGTATTTCAGTTTACTTGCACCTTGGACGTCGCTCGAATTCTTGCGCGGGACGTGGATATTCTGCGATCCATCTGGACAAGTACCCAGGAAGCGACCAGCGAAGCGATGACGCCAAGTAGCAATGTTGTGACATCTTTACGCTGAGCATCCAGCGCTGTGAACGCCAGGAAGCCGACCGGTATATGTAAAAGATAGAAAGGGTAGGAGTACTCTCCGAAATGCTCGCTGATTCTGTTCTTGGGCATTCGGGCAAGATAGTCCACGATAGGCGCAGCGGTCAGCATGACCCCGTAGTAGCCCGCGGTAGACAGTACCCGTTGTATCTCCGGCCTCATTCCGGTCAGCGCCCAGTAAGCAGAGAACAGATAGCATGCAGCGAATATCAACAGGCTGATGCTGAAGGCCGCTTTTGATTTGAGAAACTCTGGAAGGTAAACGCGAGCGCACGCTCCGATTGCAAATCCAAGCGCGCCGGCTGCGACGTTCCCGTACCTGGCCTCCCAGGCAATCGATGCGTCTGAGGCGCTGGCTCCGCTGATCACATAGGCGTGATAGGCGATCGCCAAGGCCAGCCAGACCAGCAACAATCTCGGCGTGGCCAAAAGCAGGATCGGAATCAGCGCGTAATAGAATATTTCGACGAAGAGCGTCCAGCTGGGTGGCACCGTTCTGTCCCGGACAGAGAAGTCGAGGCCCAAAAGCGTCGCGTTCTGGAACCAACTGATCAAAGAGCCCGGCGTTGAGATGTTCGAATCGACTAACTGAAGCTGACTTCTGCTGAAAAACAAAAACACCACGGCGAAGGTGAAGAAGACCAGCAAGTAGGAGGGGTAGATACGCAATGCCCTGTTTATCGCGTATCGCCTGATTCCTGCGGCAGTGGTGCCATAGGTTTCCCTGATAATGGCCGTCATCAGATATCCACTGATAACATAAAACGAGAACACGGCAAGCCGTCCTACGCCGTATATGACCCATAGATGATTGAATGAAACCAGAATGGCCAAAATAAATCGCAGATATCCAAGCATCTTTTACTCGTCGTCCAATTCGAGCTGTGGATGAGCGTCTATCACCAGGCAGCAGGGCCGCAGATTCTATCAAAGCGAGATAAGCGTCTGCGTACTTTTTGCCTGGCGCGTGCATCTCGGACAGCAGCGCTGTTATCTCATCAATGTGTCTGCCTATGACGGCGTCGGCGTGCACAGAAACCATACGGAAACGAAAAAGCCCCGACGTTCACAAGGAATGTCGGGGCTTTTCGTGTATCGAATATGGCGGTGAAGGAGGGATTCGAACCCTCGATACAATTTCTTGTATACACACTTTCCAGGCGTGCTCCTTAAGCCACTCGGACACCTCACCGTATCTCGCTGACAACGTTGTGTCTGTCGAGGCGCGCTAATGTAGTCGAAAGCTTTTCGGAACGCAAAACTTTTTTTCAGAATTTTCATGCGGTTAAGCAGAAAAACGTGGTCTGCCCGCCGAAAGGTCTGCGCAGGCTGGCGGGCTCCGGGTTTCATGGGAAGGCCGGGCCAGCCAGGCGCGTCGTTCGAAGGCTGGGATCAGGCGCCGAAGCCGCCGTCGATGGTCAGGCTGGCGCCGGTGATGTAACCCGCTTCCGGGCCAGCGAGGTAGGCGACGAAGCTGGCGATTTCCTCGCTCTTGCCGTAGCGCGGGATCGCCATCATGGCCTTGAGGCTTTCAGCGAATTCACCGTGTCCTGGGTTCATGTCGGTGTCGACCGGGCCGGGCTGGACGTTGTTGACGGTGATGCCCTGCGGGCCGAGATCGCGCGCCAGGCCTTTGGTCAGGCCGACCAGCGCCGACTTGCTCATGGCATAGATCGCGCCGCCCGCAAAGGGCATACGATCGGCGTTGGTACTGCCGATGTTGATGATGCGTCCGCCTTCGCCCATGTGGCGAGCGGCTTCCTGGCTGGCGATGAACACGCTGCGTACGTTGATGGCCAGGGTTCGGTCGAAGTCCTGCATGCTGAATTCATTGAGCGAGGCAATGGCCAGTACGCCGGCGTTGTTGACCAGAATATCCAGCCCGCCCAGGTTTTCAGCGGCCGTCTGAATCGCCTGGCGGATGGCCTTTTCATCAGCGCTGTCGGCTCGAATGGCCAGTGCGCGGCCGCCGTTGGCAGTGATGCTGCCCTGTATTTCCAGCGCGGCTTCTTCAGAGCTGACATAGGTGAAGGCCACGGCAGCGCCTTCCTTGGCCAGGCGCTGGACAATGGCTGCGCCGATACCACGAGAGCCGCCTTGAACGAAGGCGACTTTGCCGGCGAGGTTCAGATGCTGAATCATGGTGTTCTCCAGTGTTTGGGTGCGACGGGACGTGGATGTGCGTAGACAGCGTAGTCGCAATAAGCTGTCGGGCGGCTGATACCGCACTGGAACCGAGCGCAACTTACGACTACTGTCGCAGGCTAGAATTTCAAGGAAATGAACCCCGATGGATATCCATCCCGACAGCGCGCTGATCCTGATCGACATGCAACAGGGCATCAATCATCCCAGGCTTGGGCGTCGCAACAACCCGCAGGCTGAAGCGCGCATGTCTGAATTACTGTCAGCGTGGCGGGAAGCCGGACGTCCGGTCATTCATGTCAGGCACTTCTCTACCTCGCCTTCTTCGGTGTTCTGGCCCGAGCAGTCCGGCGTGGAATATCAACCAGCCTTTGTGCCGCAGGCGGACGAGCGGGAACTGAGCAAGCAGGTGCCTGATGCCTTTTGTGGATCGTTTCTGGAGATGTGGCTGCGTTCGGATGGGATCAGGCAGATGGTGATCGCAGGCGTTGTCACCAATAACTCGGTGGAATCCACGGCGCGCAGTGGGGGCAACCTGGGTTTTGAAGTCATCGTTGCGCACGACGCCTGCTTTACCTTCGATCAGACAGACTTTTACGGTACGCCGCGCAGCGCCGAAGACGTGCATGCAATGTCACTGGCCAATCTGCACGGCGAGTACGCGACAGTGCTGTCCACGGCGCAGATTCTCGATCAGCGCTGAGTCGGGGGATTCTGCAGGAAAACCACGTAACCCTTGAACCAGGGGCTGTCTTCCAGATAAGCCGGTGCCAGCCAGTCACCACCCTGAATCAGCCCGACCTTGAACGGAAGGCCGAGACGGCCAAGGCGGGGCAGGTACGCAGCGTAATCCGGGATGCTGTGGCGGCCCTGATAGGTCTGCACCACCACTTCATCCACCACGCCTTTCAGCTCGGCGATAGCGGTGATGTCGGCATTGCTGCTCCAGTCCATCAGCCCGGTGATGCTCAATCGGTAGTCTTCAGGCAGGCGCTGGCGCAGGTCGCGCAGGAAGTCGACGTACTCATTCAGGTAGCGGGTGCGGGCGTCGAAGTCGATCTGGATGCCGATCACGTGGGTACCGGATGCTTTCCAGCGCTGAGCCTGACCAAGCAGTTGCCGGTAGACAGCATCCGGCCAGCGCAGCGTGTGGGCGCGATAGACCAGCCATACATGTTCCTGCGGCAAGCGCGTGACCGAGACGCCCTGCGCGATGAAGCTGACACGTTGCTGCGGATCCCGGCGCGACGTGCTGACCTGGCCTTGCAGCACATACAGGGTTTTTGCCTGATCCATCACTGGCTGCGGCCTGACGCCTGCCCACAGCCAGAACGCATCGTAATCTTCGGCATTGACTGCCGCATCTGCCTGGCCGAGCGTCAAAAGACAAAGCAGGGCAAGGCAGCGCTGGAGCCTTTGCATTACCAGTAGTACTGCTGGGTCTGGCCCCATTGGGTGTTGGCGAAGTCTTTTTTCAACTGGCGGAACCAGCTCTTGCGCACAGAGGGTTCGACTTCCTTGCCGCCGCACGTGTTGTAGCCGGACGGGCCGTAGCAGTTGACCGCCCTGTACAGCGCGTAGGCTTTTTCGTCACGCGGCGCCTTGGGGTTGGCGATGACGGTCTTGTAGCCTTCCAGTCGGGAAAACGCCTCACCACTGAAGCCCGGCGCGCTGCCGCCCAGCGTATCGGCGTGGCGCTTGCTGTCCAGCGGCATGCCGTCGAGGCTGTTGGCCCGGATGAACTCGCCCATGCAATTCAGCGCCTTGGGGTCCTTCGCATCGAGCTTCAATGCGGCGGCTGTCTGCACGATGGCGGGGCAGGTGTAGCCGGATTCGGACGGGGTGCCCTGCCATTGAAACAGGCTCAACGAGGGACCTTTTTCGTACGTATAGCCCAAGGCGTAACCCAGTTTTTCTTCCGGCAGTTTTTCCGGAAGGCGTTTCAGGTCTTCGGCAAAGTCTGCATAGCGGTTGCGCATCAGGTCTTTGTACAGCAGGACGAACAACGCCGTGTTGCGCTCGGTCTCGGTCGGCCCTTGGGTGGTCTGCTGGCGTAGCAGGTCGCCATCGGCGACCCGGCTGAGCAGGATGTAACGCACTTTGTCCGACCGAATGGGCGAGTCGGCAGCAAACACGCTGGACAGCTGCTCGTTACGCTCGAAACTCATGGCCAGCGCCAGTTCCAGTTGTTCGCGTTGCAGCGGTTGTGTGGCGCGGGGCAGCATCTCCAGCCACAGCGCTTGCGCGCCCTTGATGTCCTGACGGGCCTGCAACGCCAGGCCGCGCAGCAGGTGCTGGCTGAACGTCAGATAGTCAAAGTGCTCGGGCAACTCGGTAGGCAGGCGCTCAAGGGCTTGTTGTGGATCATCCAGGACGTACAGCGCAAGTGCGCCTTGCAGATAGCGGTAGAGTTCGGGCTGGTCGGCAAACGACGATTCCTGGGTTTTCAGATCGGCTTCGCTCAATCTGGGGCTGGACGTTTCACGCATGCGAATCAGGTCGGTGATCGCCAGCATCCAGGGTGAGCGCAGGTTCTGTCTGTCGCTGCCCAGTACGGCCCGGTCCATTTCGATAACGAGTGGCTCAAGGTCGCCTGAGGCCTTGCCTTGCTGCTTGAGCTGCCAGGCATAATCCTCGGCCAGTTTCACGTCATCGCCCGCCAGCCAGTGCACGCGGCGCAAAAGCCCTCGGGCCGAGTCTGCGTAATCGCCGTCGGGGTAGCTGTCCAGATACTGTTTGAACGCCGTTTCGACTTCCGCGAGCGCGGATTTGTCGATCTTGTCGCGCTGCAACTGGCTGTATTCGTCGAACACGTCCTCCTGGGCGCTGTTCAGTCTGGTACGCGCGACCATGTAAACGGCGGTTTGCTTGAGCCACGGCTGCGGGCTGTCTGCCAGCGCGGTGAAGCCTGTCAGTGCTTCGTCAAAGTTGCCGTTGTAGAAGGCACCGGCGGCGCGCAGGTACGTGGCGAATGCCTTGCCGGTCGCAGAGGCTACGGCCTTGGGTTGCAGGGCTTCCCGAGCGTCAGCATCCCAGGCGCAGGCAGCCAGCATCTGCATGCGGCTGTCGGCCAGTGCCTTGCGTTCGGCATCCGTCAATTCGGTGCTGGCCAGAACCTGACTGATAAATGCCTGGGCGCTTTCATCAGAGTTACTGCGACAGCGACTACCTTCGCCGGACAGGAACTCATCACCCGCCGCTGGCGTATCGGCGCGCGTCAGCCCCAGTTTTTCGAGCATGGCTGTCAGTGATGCTTGCGCCGCCGTAGCGGTTGGCTCGTCGGGCTTCACTTCCTCGGCGGTTTCTGTAGCCATTGCCAGATCGGTCGCGCCGAAGCGAAACAGCGAGAACGGTACGGCGCCAAATCCTTCTTCCCGCTCCAGGTTTTTCTCGCCTGACAACTGGAACGTCTTCAGTCCCTTGTCAGCCAACAGCAGGCGCAGATTCACCTCGCTGTCATTGCCTGGGCTGAGGAACGGCAGGTTGCTGCACGCATCCAGGTTTTCCTTGAGCACCGTCCAGGAGGGGTAGCAGGAATCGTCGCCACTGGCATTGGCCTGATTGAGAAGGGCAGAGCCCACCATGACCGCTGTAACGGTCAGCAACCGGGTACGCATGAGAAGTCCTTTAGTCGAGGGTACAAGCGCTGCCGATAGTAGCTCAGTGCCTGTACCCTCGGCTGCTATTTTCTGGACTTCTTGGGTGCTGCGGGAAGAGGTGCGAACAGGGCCTGCAGGTCTTCGTCGCGCAGCTTCCAGTCGCCGCTGGCCCGGCCATCGAGTACGCCTGCCGCCAGGGCGGATTTCTCGCGTTGCAGGCGCTGGATTTTCTCTTCCACCGTGCCGCGCGCGATCATCTTGTAGACGAACACCGGCTTGTCCTGACCGATGCGATAGGCGCGGTCGGTGGCCTGGTTTTCGGCGGCCGGGTTCCACCATGGATCGTAGTGAATCACGGTGTCGGCGGCGGTCAGGTTGAGGCCGGTACCGCCCGCTTTCAGGCTGATCAGAAAGATCGGCAGCTTGCCGCTCTGGAAGTCGTGGATCGGCGTGCGTCGGTCGCGAGTCGAGCCGGTGAGCAGGGCGTAAGGAATGCCGCGCTGTTTCAGTTCGGCCTCGATCAGGCTCAGCATCGAGGTGAACTGCGAGAACAGCAGGATCTTGCGTCCTTCGGCCAGCAGTTCGTCGAACATTTCCATCAGGCTGTTGAGCTTGCCGGAGGTGCCTTGCTTGCTGTTGACCGGCATGTCCGGGTTGACCAGCCGCAGGTCGCAGCACACCTGACGCAGCTTGAGCAGCGCTTCGAGAATGATGATCTGACTGCGGGCCACACCCTTGCGAGTGATTTCGTCGCGGACCTTCTTGTCCATCGCCAGACGCACGGTTTCATACACGTCGCGCTGGGCGTCATTGAGGTCGACCCAGTGAATGATTTCGGTCTTGGGCGGCAGTTCGGTCGCGACCTGTTCCTTGGTGCGGCGCAGCAGGAAAGGTTTGATGCGTGCATTCAGGTGTTGCAGGCGGTCCTGATTGCCGTGCTTCTCGATCGCGGTGCGGTAGTTGCTGTTGAACTCCTTGCTGTTGCCCAGCCAGCCGGGCATCAGGAAGTGGAACAGCGACCACAGCTCGCCCAGGTGGTTTTCCAGTGGCGTGCCACTCAGGCACAGACGCTGGCGCGCATTGAGGTCTCGTGCCGCCTGCGCGGCCTTGCTGTTGGGGTTCTTGATGTACTGGGCTTCGTCAAGAATCAACAGGTGGAACGACTGGCTTTTAAGCAGTTCGAGGTCGCGGGGCAGCAACGCGTACGTGGTCAGGATCAGGTCGTAGTCCTGCAGGTTGCTGGCGTCCTGATGACGATTGGCGCCATACAGCGCCAGCACCTTGAGGTCTGGCGTGAAGTGTTCGGACTCGTCCAGCCAGTTGGGGATCAGGCTGGTCGGCATTACTGCCAGTGCCGGACGATCCAGACGCCCGGCCTGTTTTTCCATCAACAGGTGCGCCAGTGTCTGCAGGGTCTTGCCCAGGCCCATGTCGTCAGCCAGCACGCCACCGACTTCCAGCTCGCGCAGGGACTGCATCCAGCTCAGGCCCTCCAGCTGATAGGGTCGCAAGGTCGCGTTCAGACCATCGGGGACCGCTACTGGCGCGTCCTTGATGTTGATCAGGCGCTCGGCAAAATGCCGCAGCCGGTCGCCACCCTGCCAGGTCAGCGGCAGGTCTTCGAGTTGCGTCAGCCGGGCTGCGTCGGCCCTGCTCATGCGCAGCGCGTTGTTACCTTCCTGGCGCCAATAGAAATCACCCAGCGTCGCCAGCACCGGCTTGAGCCGGCCGTAGGGCAGGGCGATCTGCACCGGGCTGCCGCCGCTTTGCGTGAAGTGGTTGAGCTGCACCAGCAGTTGTTCTTCGTCGCCGCGCTTGGCAACGGCCGAAGGGCTCATCAGTTCGGGATGGCTGCGTATCAGGTTGATCAGGATTGGCAGCAGGCTCAGGCGTTCGCCATTGACGATGATGCCCAGTTCCAGATCGAACCAGTCGCGTTCGTTCTCCTCATCAATGACCGCGTACCAGTCTTCAACCGGCGTGACGTCAAAGCCGAACTCGTCCTGAATCTCGATCTCCCAGCCTTGCTCGCGAAGCTTTGGCAGGTCGTCCAGCACGAAATGCAGCCAGGCCTTGTCGTTCGGCAACTCGTACATGTCGCCGGCGCTGTCGGGCAGAGCCTTGCTCTGCCGCGTGGAAACCTTGAACCCCAGATCGGTCAGTTGCTGGCGCAGCTGCCGTTCCTGCTCGCCCTGACGGCGGATGCGCAGGGTTTCGGTTTCGGTGTGTTCGATGATGTCGCTTTTCTGGTTCACCAGATCGCTGCCCAGCGAACTCACCAGAATGCTGACGTTGGTCGTACCGACCGCGTAGTGCTTGCCATAGGCGAACGCCAGTGCGGCGCGATGCTGAATGTGCCGTTGCATGCGTCCGTTGCGCGGTTCGTAG
Organism: Pseudomonas sp. AC016; assembly: GCF_979253365.1. Classification (NCBI taxonomy): domain Bacteria; kingdom Pseudomonadati; phylum Pseudomonadota; class Gammaproteobacteria; order Pseudomonadales; family Pseudomonadaceae; genus Pseudomonas; species Pseudomonas sp. AC016. The sequence goes on along the minus strand of NZ_CEEDCC010000001.1, from coordinate 1,210,800 downwards.
GCGCTGAACTCGATGCTGGCCAGAATCAGTCGTGGTTTGGGTTGCAGGTTGTCGACCAGTCGCTCGGGCAGTTTTGGCTTCTGCTCGATCTGTGCCTGGATCTCCCGCTCGTGGGTACTCAGCGCAGCCTGCAGCAAAGGCTGGTTGGTCGGGTCCGCAAGGAAGTACATGGCCGCGACACAGTGTTTGCAGTCGTTGCGCACAGGGCAGGTGCATTTGCAGGTCAGGTAATTGCGGTAGCGATCCGGATCCTTGAACAGCAGCGTCTGGGTGTAGATCTCCAGCCCCGAGCCTCGGCAGGCGGTACGGATGATCTGCGGGCTGGAGTCTTCCAGCACGATGCGTTTCTGGCGGGCATAGTCGCGCCCGCGCTCAAGCGTTCGATCAGTGAACAGGTCTGTCCAGGCCGAGGCGAGGACTTTTTCGAGAATGGACGACAAGTTAAAAAAAGCCCTACGCCGCAGCGATGCTCAAAAAGAAAGGGAGCACGCCTGTGCTCCTTGAATACGTAACGATCACAGTGGAGAGACTTTGATCAGCAGCGCCAGATTGCCGTTATCCAGGTAATTCAGCCCGCCATTCTTGACCCTGGCGGTCTGCTTCAGGCGCTCGCTGTTGAGGACCAAGCCATGCGGGTCCAGCTGGTTGACCCAGAACTGCGCATCGATGTCGGTGAAACGATCCATTGCCAGGCTCACCGTGCCCTCGATGGGGAAGTGGCCGAGCTGTTCTTTGCCGGTGGCAACGGCAATTTTAACGGGCTCGGTGCCAATCGTCTGCTGCCAGGCGCGCTGCATCAGCACCTCATAGTTGCCACTGCCCTGCAATTTGGCGACCAGATCGTTGAGCGCCGGACTGCGCTCATCGGCTGCGGCGATTTTCTGCGCACCGGCGTCCCAGTCTTCGGGCGCGAGCTGGCGCGTGGCTGCAGGCTCTCCGCTCTGGCGGAACAGGATCAGCTCCACCTGATAGGTGCCCTCGGCAAAGGCGCCCGGCGCGACGAGCACCAGCAGCAGGGACAATGAGCGAAACAGACGCATGGATGAATCCTTCAAGCAGTTGTCGGGGTCAGGCGCTCAAGCAGCGCTTCGATCGTGTTGAAACGCTCATCTGCGCGCTCCATCGGCACCATGAATTTGAACAGCGTGGCGCCTTCGAACTTGTAACGGTTGGGCTGGCTCTGAATCAGCTTGATCAGGGTCAGCGGGTCGACCGGCGTTTCGGCGGCAAACTCGATGCGCCCGCCTTGCGGCCCGGCGTCGATCTTGCGAATGCCCAGTTGCTCGGCGCGCAGTTTGAGTTGCGTGATCCGCACCAGCGCCTTGGTCGGCTCGGGCAACAGGCCGAAGCGGTCGATCATCTCGACCTGCAGGTCCTTCAAACCATCCTCGTCGGCGGCATTGGCAATGCGCTTGTAGAGAATCAGGCGGGTATGCACATCGGGCAGGTAGGCCTCGGGAATCAGCGCAGGCACGCGCAGGTTGATTTCCGGTCCTCCGCCCAGCGGCTGGTCGAGGTTGGGCTGTTCGCCCTTGCGAATCGACTTCACCGCACGTTCGAGCATTTCCATGTACAGCGTGAAACCCACGGCCTGGATCTGGCCGCTCTGGCCGTCGCCCAGCAGTTCGCCCGCGCCACGGATTTCCAGGTCGTTGGTGGCAAGCACGAAGCCTGCGCCCAGGTCCTGGGTGTTGGCGATGGCTTCCAGACGCTTCTCGGCATCGCGGGTGACTTGCTTGCGTGGCGGTGTCAGCAGATAGGCATAGGCCTGGTGGTGACTGCGTCCGACACGGCCGCGCAACTGATGCAATTGCGCCAGACCGAACTTGTCGGCGCGCTCGATGATGATGGTGTTGGCGCTCGGCACGTCAATGCCGGTCTCGATGATGGTCGAGGCGATCAGCACGTTGAAGCGCTTGTGGTAGAAGTCGCTCATCACCTGTTCGAGTTCACGCTCGCGCATCTGGCCGTGGCCGATGCCGATACGCGCTTCGGGCACCAGTTCGGCGAGGTCGGCGGCGCATTTCTCGATGGTCTTGACGTCGTTGTGCAGGTAATAGACCTGGCCGCCGCGCAGCAGCTCGCGCAACAGTGCTTCCTTGATCGTGGGCTTGTTCTGCTCCATGACGAAGGTGCGCACCGAAAGCCTGCGCGCTGGCGGCGTGGCAATGATCGACAGGTCGCGCATGCCCGACACGGCCATGTTAAGCGTGCGCGGAATAGGCGTTGCAGTCAGGGTCAGAATGTCGACTTCGCTGCGCAGGGCCTTGAGCTGTTCTTTCTGGCGGACACCGAAACGGTGCTCTTCGTCGATGATGACCAGCCCCAGATTCTTGATCTTCACGTCGTCCTGCAGCAGCTTGTGCGTGCCGATGACGATGTCGATCTTGCCTTCGGCCAGATCGGCGACGGCGGCGCTGACTTCCTTGGCCGACTTGAAGCGGCTCATGACTTCGACAGTCACTGGCCAGTCGGCGAAACGGTCGCGGAAACTGTTGTAGTGCTGCTGGGCGAGCAGGGTGGTCGGTACCAGAATCGCGACCTGACGCCCGCCGTGCACTGCAATGAATGCGGCGCGCATGGCGACTTCGGTCTTGCCGAAGCCCACGTCGCCGCAGACCAGACGATCCATGGGTTTGGGCGCGAGCATGTCGGCGCGCACGGCCTCGATGGTCGTCTGTTGATCCGGCGTCTCTTCAAACGGGAAGCCTGCGCTGAAGGTCGCGTAGTCGGCTTTCGGATCGGCGAACGCGTAGCCTTCGCGGGCGGCGCGGCGGGCATAGATGTCGAGCAGCTCGGCGGCCACATCGCGCACTTGCTCGGCGGCCTTGCGCTTGGCTTTCTGCCAGGTTTCCGAACCCAGACGGTGCAGCGGCGCCATTTCGTCGTCGCTGCCGGTGTAGCGGGCGATCAGGTGCAGGTTGGCGACCGGGACGTACAGCTTGGCGTCCTCGGCGTACGCCAGCATCAGGAATTCAGCGACCTGATTTTCGACTTCCAGCGTGGCCAGCCCCAGGTAGCGTCCGACACCGTGGTCGATGTGCACCACCGGCGCGCCTTCGCGCAGTTCGGTCAGGTTCTTGATGACCGCGTCGTTATTGCCGCCATCGGTGCGCTTCTCGCGCCGACGGCGTTGCATGACGCGCTGGCCGAACAGCGGGCTCTCGGCAACCAGCGCAAGGGCCGGGTCTTCCAGCAGCAGGCCTTCGTCCAGCGGCGCGATGGTGATTGCCAGCCGGTCCTTGCCGTCCACGAAGTCGAGCCAGCTGTCGACCGTCTTTGGCCGCAGCTTGAGGCGCTCCAGCAACTCCAGCAGCACTTCCCGGCGCCCCGCCGATTCAGCGGTGAACAGCACGCGACCGGGGAATTCATCGAGGAATTTCGACAGCGCGGCCAGCGGCTGGACTGCCTTGGCTTCAATGGCCAGATCCGGCAGGCTCTGCGCGGGGAAACGCGAGCGTTCGCCACCTGCTTCGATGTCCTGCTGGCTGGCAACGACGCGCGGCCAGTTCTTCAGGCGCGCGAAACAGTCTTCCACTGGCAGGAACAGTTCGGCGGGCGGCAGCAAGGGGCGCGATGGGTCGACGCGGCGCTCTTCGTAGCGGTTGCGCACGTCTTTCCAGAAGTTTTCCGCCGCCTGTTCAATGCCCGGCAGCGAGAACACCTGAGTGTCCTGCGGCAGGTAGTCGAACAGGGTCGAGGTTTCCTCGAAGAACAGCGGGATGTAGTACTCGATACCGGCGGGCGTGATGCCGCTACTCAGGTCCTGAAAAATCGGACTGCGCCGGAAATCGACGTCGAAACGCTCGCGGAAGCGTGCCTTGAAGCGGGTGACTTCTTCTTTCTTCAGCGGGAATTCACGTGCAGGCAGCAGGCGTACCGATTCGACCTTCTCGATGGAACGCTGCGTGTCCGGGTCGAAGGTGCGCAGGGTTTCGATCTCATCGTCGAACAGGTCGATGCGGTAAGGCACCTTGCTGCCCATCGGGAACAGATCGATCAGCGCGCCGCGTACCGTGAACTCGCCATGCTCGTAGACCGTGTCCACGTAGCGATAACCGCTGGCTTCCAGACGGGTGCGCATGGCCTCGACATCGAGCTTCTGGCCGACGTCCAGCACCAGGCTACTGCCCAGCAGGAATTTGGTCGGCGCCAGTCTGTGTAGGGCCGTGGTGATCGGTACTACGAGAACGCCATGTTCCAGTTCCGGCAGGCGATACAGGCTGGCGATACGCTGGGAAATGATGTCCTGGTGCGGCGAGAACAGATCGTAGGGCAGGGTTTCCCAGTCCGGGAAGTGCAGAACCGGCAGCGTGGGCGCGAAGAACTTCAGTTCCTGTTCCAGCCGCTCGGCACTCTGGCTGTCGGCGGTCAGAAGCAGGGTGAAGCGCTTGGCAGCGCTGGCAGCCTCGGCGATTGCCAGGCTCAGTGCGGCACCGGGAAGATTGCCCCAGTGGTGTTTGCCTGCAGCGGCAGAAAGAAGCGGTAGACGCAGAACTGGCACGGAAGGTCAGGCTCCAGGCGTTGCGACAGGGGCGGCGATTGTAGCGGGGGAAGGTGGTGGCTGTCAGTTTTCCAGTCCATTACCGCGTATTTACGGGCCGAAATTATGTAGTGCGCAACGATCTGACAGTCGCGCATTGCTCATAAACACTGGCTTGGTCATAATGTAGCCCCTTTTTTCAGCCCCTACATGTGGAAGGTTCCCGTGACTCAGAAGCCCGACCAGTGTCTTGGTGAATGGATCGATCGTGAAGCCCTCGCCGAGGCGATGATCCCGCTTATCGGTCAGCTCTACCGCAATAACAATGTGGTGAGTTCGATCTATGGCCGCAGCCTGATCAACCGTTCAGTCATCGCGATTCTCAAAGCTCACCGCTTTGCGCGCCATCGTCAGTCCGATGCGAGCGAGTTGTCCGTACACGAGACTTTCCCGCTCATCAAGGCGATGAGCGAGCTTAAGCTGGGCGCCGCTTCGGTGGACCTGGGCAAGCTGGCGGTCAAGTTCAAGACCGAAGGCAATGGCTGTACGCCTGAGCAGTTCGTGCGTGACGAACTGGCCAGTGTTGTAGGTCAGCAGAACACCAGCCCGCGCAAGGGCACGGATGTTGTGCTGTACGGTTTTGGTCGCATCGGCCGCCTGCTGGCGCGGATCCTGATCGAAAAAACCGGTGGTGGCGACGGCCTGCGTCTGCGCGCCATCGTGGTCCGCAAAGGCGCGGAAAACGATCTGGTCAAGCGTGCCAGCCTGCTGCGTCGCGATTCGGTGCACGGTCCGTTCGACGGCACCATTACCATCGACGAAGCCAACAGCACCATTACTGCCAACGGTAACCTGATCCAGGTGATCTACGCCAAGAACCCGACCGAGGTGGATTACACCCAGTACGGGATCAAGGACGCTCTGCTGGTGGACAACACCGGTGTATGGCGTGATGCCGACGGTCTGGGCCAGCACCTGTCCTGCCCGGGCATCGACCGCGTCGTACTGACCGCGCCGGGCAAAGGTAAGCTGAAGAACATCGTGCACGGTATCAACCACGGCGAAATCACTGCTGACGACAAGATCGTTTCCGCAGCTTCCTGCACCACCAACGCCATCGTGCCGGTGCTCAAGGCCGTCAACGACAAGTTCGGCATCGTCAACGGTCACGTCGAAACGGTTCACTCGTACACGAACGACCAGAACCTGATCGACAACTTCCACAAGGGCGACCGTCGTGGTCGCAGCGCCGCGCTGAACATGGTTATCACCGAAACCGGTGCTGCCACGGCGGCTGCCAAGGCTCTGCCTGAGCTGGCCGGCAAGCTGACCGGCAACGCGATTCGCGTTCCGACGCCGAACGTGTCCATGGCCATTCTCAACCTGAACCTCGACAAGCAGACCACTCGCGAAGAAATGAACGAGTACCTGCGCTACATGGCGCTGCATTCGGACCTGCACAAGCAGATCGACTTCGTGAACTCGCAGGAAGTGGTGTCCACTGACTTCGTGGGTTCGCGTCACGCCGGTGTCGTGGATGCCGAAGCAACCATCGTCAACGATAACCGCGTTGTCCTGTACGTCTGGTACGACAACGAATTCGGTTACAGCCATCAGGTGGTTCGCGTGATGGAAGACATGGCCGACGTCAATCCGCCAGCCTTCCCGCAGTAAACATGCGCGGCCCGGCCAGTCCGGGTAGTGTGTGACGAAAGGGCCGGATCCTGTGCAAACAGGGTCCGGCCTTTTTTGCGTGTTGGTTGCGACGAAAGATCATGGGAAGATCGACGCCCGCGGCGGCGGGCTGACAGCCGCGCAGACAATGGCTCATGGAAGGGGATTCGGATGAACGATGGTTCGGTCATGGACGGCTCGCAAAAACACCTCAAAACCAGTTTCTTCTTTCTGTTCCTGACGATCTTCATTCCTTTCGGTCTGGGGCATTTCGTTTCCTACCTGTTCCGTACCGTCAATGCCGTGATCTATGTGGATCTGCAGGCCGACCTGAGCCTGCCTGCCAGCAGCCTCGGGTTGCTGACCGGCGTGTACTTCCTGACCTTTGCCGCTGCGCAGATTCCACTGGGCGTGATGCTGGACCGTTATGGGCCACGCAGTGTGCAGGCGCCGATGCTGCTGTTTTCAGTGCTGGGTTCGATCATCTTCAGCCTGTCCAGCACCGAGACCGGCCTGCTGATCGGGCGTGGATTGATCGGCCTGGGCGTAGCGGGCTCGTTGATGAGCGCCATCAAGGCATGCACCATCTGGCTGCCGGTCGAACGCCTGCCGTTGAGTACCGCCTGCCTGCTGTCGATTGGCGGCCTCGGTGCGATGGCATCCACCACGCCACTGCATTTGCTGCTCGACTGGTTCACCTGGCGTGAGGCGTTTCTGATCCTGGCGCTGCTGACCTTCTGCGTTGCGGGCATCATTCATTTCAGTGTGCCCAGGACCTACGAAGCCCGGCCTGCGAAATTTGCCGACATGTTTGTCGCGGTCGGCAGGCTGTACGCCTCGTGGACGTTCTGGCGGCTGGCGCTGTATTCGGTGTTCGCTCATGCCATCTACATGTCGGTGCTGTCGTTGTGGATGGGGCCGTGGCTGCATGACGTGGCCGGCCTGAGCGAATCTGCCATGGCCCGCGTGCTGCTGTTCGGAGCGGTGGCGATGGTCGCAGGCTCCCTGGCTTTCGGCACCATCACGGATTATCTGCGCCGCTTCGGCGTGCAGCCGATCATGGTTTGCGGCGCTGGCATGGCGATCTTCATCGGTGTTCAGGCGCTCATGATCAGCGGTTTGCCGGTGTCGCCTTATCTGATCGCCATGGGTTTCAGCTTCTTTGGCACCTCGACCACCATGAACTACGCCATCGTGGCGCAATCGGTTCCGCCGGAGCTGGCCGGAAGAGTGAGCTCTTCCTTCAACCTGGTGGTGTTCGTGCTGGCGTTCATCCTGCAGTGGCTGGCGGGGGCAGTGTTGAACCTCTGGCCGACCCTTGACGGCGTTGCACATCCGGTCGAGGCCTATCAGTGGTCGCTCGGACTGATGATTGCGCTGCAGGTGCCGGGGCTGTTGCTGTGGATGAGTTTCAGGCCTTGGACGCGCGAAGGCTGAGGCAAAATGTAAGGGTGTGATCCGCCGAAGGGAGACGGCCGTCGGTCAGTTACTTTCAGATACACAGAAACTTGCGAGCACGCGTTCACTCACAGTCTTAAGACTGGGTTATTGGAGGGATGGGACAATGATTGACGATCTCATCAAGTGGAACAGCCGCTGGCGGCTTAACAGGCGTGTGGTTTCCTGCAGAGTGTGTCTGGCGGGGCAGGAGGAGGCTGATCGCGGAGCCGTGTTCCTGCATTCCAAAGGCTGCTCGTGCGAGTACGAGAAATCAGATCCCTGGGCCGAGCTGGACAAGGCGTGCGGGCAGGCAGCGGACTGGAATCCGCAGGTTGCCACCGGTGGCCCGTCTTATCATGCGAGGTATGGGGCGCGCTGAAGAGCCGACGCTTGATCTGTCCCGGAGCGAATAAATGCAAGGTATAGATGTAGAAAACCCCGGTCTGAACGATGTCAGACCGGGGTTTTTTATTGCGCGCAGTGACCCGTAATCAGGCAGTCGCTGCAGCGCCAGGTGCTTCGAGCTTCTGGCCGCCCTTGCGGAACAGGACCAGCGTTGCGACCAGGCCCAGCACGGCAGCGCCGGTGAGCCAGATGCCCGGTGCAGCCTTGTTGCCCAGCGCATGAATCAGGTACGTGCAGGCTGCCGGGGTGAAACCACCGAAGGTCGCGGTTGCCAGGCTGTAGGCCAGCGAGAAACCGGTTGTGCGGACCTCGACCGGCATGATCTCGGTCAGGGCAACGACCATCGCGCCGTTATAGGAGCCGTACAGGAACGAGAACCACAGCTCGACCATCAGCAGGTGGCTGAAGCTTGGGTGATCTACCAGCCACGACAGGGCAGGGTAGGCGGTGGCAATGGCCAGTACGGTGGCAGCTATCAGCAGCGGCTTGCGCCCGATGCGGTCCGAGAACGAACCCATGATCGGCAGCCAAATGAAGTTCGACACACCCACGCACACGGTAACCAGCAGGCTTTCAAGGTCTGTCAGGTTCAGCTCGTTCTTGCCGAATGTCGGCGTGTAGGCCGTGATCAGGTAGAACGACACAGTGGTCATGACCACCAGCGCCATGCCGCCCAGCACCAGGCCGAAGTTCTGGCTGATCGAGCGAACCACTTCACGCAAGGTCGGACGATGCGTACGTGCTTCGAACTCAGGGGACTCTTCCAGCGAGCGGCGAATGATGAAAATGGCCGGTACGATCATGCAGCCGACCAGGAACGGTACACGCCAGCCCCAGTCAGTCATCTGCTCGGTGCTGAGCCAGTGGTTCAAGCCAACACCCAAGAGGCCCGCGAATACCACTGCGGCCTGTTGGCTGGCGGACTGCCAACTGACGAAGAAGCCCTTGCGGCCCGGTGTCGAGATTTCAGCCAGATAGACCGAAACACCACCCAGTTCCACACCTGCCGAAAAGCCCTGCAACAGGCGTCCCAGCAATACCAGTAACGGCGCAGCAACGCCCAGCGTTGCATAGCCCGGAACGCAGGCAATCAGTAGTGTGCCCATGGCCATCATGGCGAGGGTCACGATCAATCCTTTCCGGCGGCCGTGGCGGTCGATGTAGGCACCCAGAAAGATTGCGCCCAGCGGCCGCATCAGGAAGCCGGCGCCGAATGTCGCCAGCGACAGCATCAGGGATGCGAAGGCGCTGTCGGAGGGAAAGAAGGCTTTGGCAATGGCCGTGGCGTAAAAGCCATAGACCATGAAGTCGAACATTTCGAGGAAGTTACCGCTGACAACGCGAAAGATCGCCTTGCCCTTACTGGTTGTGGAGGCCATTTAGTTACTCGCTCAGGCTCATCGGCTTGAAGTTCGTTGTCGTTGTGCGCGTGTGTTCCGTGTTTGAGCTGAAAGCAGTCACGCGTATTTGTAACAGTATGTGTTACATCGCTCAAAAACAACCGTTTCGGAATATCGCTGGATACAATCGGGGGCTTGACAAATGTGAATTTAATTAATTTTCCGTGGGCTGACATGGCGTGTCCCGTTATTGAGTAACGACGTTCCATGCTCAAAGGCGGGGGGCGCCTCATCGTGGAACCTTAAACCGTGGCGGAGCCACTCAACGATTCTTCCGATAGCCAGGATGGCAAAATGGACTCCTACCGCTTATCTGAAAGTGCCCGTTTTTATAGCCTTGGGCATGACGCCGCATTGGCTGGCCGAAAGCGCGATGGAGCATGTGCAGGCAGATCGACGCGACTTCACACGCCTTGTTCGACGCGAGCGCACACGGCACTCTTGATGATTTTGACCTTGCGGGATATGAGTTTGGGTTGGTTAGGACGGGTTGCAGGGTATCTGGGGCTGGTGGTGTGTAGTGGTTGTGGCCAGGAGCGCAGTCTGGAAAGTTTTGGCGGGCCGACCATGGGCAGTCATTACGCTGTGGTCTATGCGCATGGGACGGGTCAGCCTGACAGTGAGGTTCTGCATCGGGAAGTCGATGCCATTTTGGGTGAGCTCGATCAGCAGATGTCTCTGTGGCGAAGCGATTCGGATATCGCGCAATTCAACAGCTTGCCTGCCAACAGTTGCCAGACCGTGCCCGCTCCGATTCTGCAGCTGGTTCGCTTCGGCGATTATCTGGCCCGCGAGAGCAACGGCGCTTTTGATGTGACGGTCGAGCCGCTGATGGAGTTGTGGGGTTTCAGTCCTGACAGCGTGCCCAGGGAGCCGCCTACCCGCAAGGAGTTGGAAAGCGTCCGCGCCCAGGTCGGTTATCGAGGCTTGCGCATTGATGTTCAGCGGTTGTGCAAGACCTCAGACGTACGTGTGGATCTCAACAGTATTGCGGCAGGTTATGCCGTGGATCGCATTGGGGAACGCCTTGAAGCGCTGGGCTTGCGCGATTATCTGGTGCAGGTCAACGGCGAGCTGAAAACCCGAGGTCGCAAGCCCGATGGTGCGCCCTGGCGAGTGACGCTGGAGTTGCCACAAAACGAGCATCAGGCGCAGCAAAAGGTTTTTGCATTGCGCAACAACAGTGTTTCCACCTCAAACGACCACTCACCCGTTTTCGGCGGTGTGCGTCATCAAGGCTCCCGCACGCTGGATGCCACGAGCGGCACGCCCGTCAATCACGGACTGGTGTCGGTGACCGTCATTCATCCCTCTGCATTGATGGCCGATGGTCTATCTTCTCTACTGTTGATTCTGGGGCCGGAGCGGGGATGGAATTACGCGCAAGAGCATCAAATTGCTGCTTTTTTTGTGATTCGTGCCGATAAGCGCTTTATCATTCACAGCAACGCGTCGTTCGACCGGCTCGTGACGGAGCAGCCACTGTAAGTGCGGCACAGACAAAAGTGGCCTTCGACGCGACCAAGGGTTAATGTTCGCCGCCTCGGCGCAGCGCTAGACTGCGCCGCGTGATTTAGCCAGAGATGCCAGAGTGGCGCCTCGGACTGTTCTAAAGGAGTACGCATGGCTGTCTACAACTACGACGTAGTGGTACTGGGTTCCGGCCCAGCCGGAGAAGGCGCGGCAATGAACGCCGCGAAGGCGGGACGCAAGGTCGCCATGGTCGACAGCCGTCGGCAAGTGGGCGGCAACTGCACTCATTTGGGCACCATCCCGTCCAAGGCACTGCGTCACTCGGTCAAACAGATCATTCAGTTCAACACCAACCCCATGTTCCGGGCCATTGGCGAGCCGCGCTGGTTTTCGTTTCCGGATGTGTTGAAAAACGCGGAGATGGTCATCTCCAAGCAGGTGGCCTCGCGCACTGCCTATTACGCCCGCAACCGGGTCGATGTGTTCTTTGGGACAGGCAGTTTCGCCGACGAGAACAGCATCAACGTGGTCTGCGCCAATGGCGTCATGGAAAAACTGGTCGCCAACCAGATCATCATCGCCACCGGCTCGCGTCCTTACCGCCCGGCGGACATCGACTTCAGCCACAAGCGTATCTACGACAGCGACACCATCCTCAGCCTGGGGCACACCCCGCGCAAGCTGATCATCTACGGTGCTGGCGTAATCGGCTGTGAATACGCGTCGATCTTCAGCGGTCTTGGCGTTCTGGTCGAGCTGGTGGACAACCGCGACCAGTTGCTGAGCTTCCTCGATACCGAGATTTCGCAGGCGCTGAGCTATCACTTCAGCAATAACAACGTAATGGTTCGCCATAACGAAGAATACGAAAAGGTCGAAGGCCTGGATAACGGGGTGATTCTGCACCTCAAGTCCGGCAAGAAGATCAAGGCCGATGCCTTGCTGTGGTGTAACGGTCGTACCGGCAACACCGACAAGCTGGGGCTGGAAAATATCGGCCTCAAGGCCAATGGCCGTGGCCAGATCGAAGTCGATGAGACCTATCGCACCAGCGTGGCCAGTGTTTACGGTGCGGGCGATGTGATCGGCTGGCCAAGCCTGGCCAGTGCAGCGTACGACCAGGGTCGCTCGGCGGCGGGCAGTGTGGTCGACAATGGCAGCTGGCGTTATGTGAATGATGTGCCGACCGGTATCTACACCATTCCCGAGATCAGCTCGATCGGCAAGAACGAGCATGAGTTGACCCAGGCCAAGGTGCCATACGAAGTGGGCAAGGCGTTCTTCAAGGGCATGGCGCGTGCGCAGATCTCCGGCGAACGCGTGGGGATGCTGAAGATCCTGTTCCACCGCGAGACGCTTGAAGTGCTGGGCGTGCATTGCTTCGGCGACCAGGCATCGGAGATCGTGCACATCGGTCAGGCGATCATGAGTCAGCCGGGCGAAGCCAACTCGATCAAGTACTTCGTGAACACCACGTTCAACTACCCGACCATGGCCGAAGCCTATCGGGTAGCCGCTTACGATGGCCTCAACCGGCTTTTTTGAGCGACTCCGGCCGGTGGCCTGAGCCGGCCGGGGCGACCGATTTCAGCGATTCCCGAGCGTGGCGGTGGCCAAACCGGGAAAGTCTGTAATCAGGCTGTCTACGCCGAAGTCAGCGAGCCTGCGCATCAGCGCCGGTTCGTTGACCGTCCATACCGACACATGCAGCCCCTGACGCTGTGCCTTTTGCAGACGCTCAGGGGTGCATAAAGTCCAGTTCAACGCCAGAATTTCGCAACCATAATTCTGCGCGACCTTCAGCGGGTCGAGCCAGGCGTATTCGGCTACCAGTCCCCGCGAGATGTCCGGCGTCAACTCGACAGCGGCGCGCAGCACTTCACGGGAGCTTGAGGTGATGGTGACCTTGTCCAGCAAGCCGTGCCGCTGAACCATTTCACGAATGGCCAGCACGGTATTTGCCGCACGGGTGCGTGAGGCGCTTTTGACTTCCAGCTGCCAGTGCTCGAAGTCGCAGTGTTCGAACAACTCTTCCAGGCGCGGAATCGGGCAGGGGTTCACCCAGCCAGGTCCGCCCTTGCGTGCGTCGTAGGTCACCAGATCGGCTGCGTCGTGTTCGTGGACCTTGCCGCGTCGGTCGGTGGTGCGCTTGAGGGTTGGGTCATGGATGACCATCAGTTCGCCGTCGCGCGACAGGTGCAGGTCCAGCTCGCAGCGGCGAACGCCATGCTTGAGGCATTCCTGAAAGCTGGTCAGGGTGTTTTCCGGTGCTTCGCCCTTGGCGCCGCGGTGGCCGTAGATAAGGGTCACGTTTACTCCTGGCCTGAAAGGCGCCAACTACTGGTGTGATCGGATAAGGGGTGAATCATGAGCCTGAGGGCTGGCCTCGCTCCAGCGCCTGGCGACGTTGCTGCGCCTGGCGTTGCAGAACGTGACGGGCAATCAACTGGCGCTGCGCATCAGGCAACTGCACGAACTCGACCCAGGTGTCGAAACCGCCGTCGGCCAGTGCGTCGCTCTGCGTCACCCTGGCGTGCAGCATCAGGCCGGCGGCCTGTGGCATCAGCACCATCTTGATCGAGAGTTCTTCGCCCACCGTATAATTTTGCAACGAATTGAACTGCATGCCGCCTTCGGACAGTTTGACCGGCTGCGGTGTGCCGAGCTTGCCCAGCGCGGTGTGGGCGACAACCTGACCGAGCAGGTCGATGCGCTTGTTCAGCGACTTGAGAAAACTGTTGAGCACGCGGTCGCGCTCGTCGAGCTGGCGCAGCAGATGCTGGGATTCGAATTCGCTGACATGCAGCTCGCTCAGCAGGTCGAACAGCGCCGAGGTCTCCTTCATCGCCTCGTGGCTGGCGGCCTCGGCTGCGGACAGCGGGTTAATTTCCAGTGCGACGCTGGCATCGATACGGTAGTATTCGCGGCGTTCTGCTTCATCTAATGTCGACATGGCGAACCCATGGTAGCGGCGGTGGTCAGAGAGTCTCGAGTGTAAAGCTGCACGTCAAGGCCCGCCACACGGACGTCCTCATTCCTGCGAACAAAGTCCCTAATGTTCAGACCTCTTTTTGTATTCATAGGCACGCGCTACACACGTGCAAAACGACGTAACCATTTTGTTTCCTTCATTTCCCTGACTTCCATGATCGGCCTGGCGCTTGGCGTTGTGGTGATGATAGTCGTGTTATCGGTCATGAATGGCTTCGATCATGAAATGCGCACCCGTGTGCTGGGCATGGTGCCTCACGCGACCATCGAGTCCGGTGACCCGATTACGGACTGGAAGGCGCTCGCCGCCAGGGTTCAGGAGAACTCTGAGGTGCTCGCGGTTGCGCCATTCACCCAGATGCAGGGTCTGTTGACCCACGAAGGCAAGGTGCAGAAGGTGCTGCTCAACGGCATCGACCCGGCCCAGGAACGCAAGGTGTCGATCATCGACAACTTCATCCAGCAGGGTAAGCTCGACAGCCTCGAGCCCGGCAGCTTCGGCATCATGATCGGTGACAAGGCAGCGGCCAAGCTGGGTGTCGCGGTCGGTGATAAACTGACGTTCGTGGCGCCTGAAGTTTCACTGACACCTGCCGGCATGTTTCCGCGCATGAAGCGTTTCGAAGTGACCGGCATTTTCCATGTCGGCGCTGGCGAGATCGACGGCTATCTGGGCCTGACCAATCTTGATGATCTGGCGCGCCTGCATCGCTGGAAGCCCAATCAGGTTCAGGGCCTGCGCCTCAAGTTCAAAGACCTGTTCGCGGCACCGCGCACCTCGTGGGAAATTGCTCAGAAGCTGGGCGAAAACAATTTCTACTCCCGTGACTGGACCCGTACCCACGGCAACCTGTATCAGGCGATCCGTATGGAAAAGGCCATGATCGGGCTGCTGTTGCTGCTGATCGTGGCTGTGGCGGCGTTCAACATCATTTCCACGCTGGTCATGGTGGTCAACGACAAGAAGGGCGATATCGCCATCCTCCGCACGCTGGGCTCTACCCCACGCCAGATCATGGCGATCTTCATGGTGCAGGGCACGGTGATCGGCGTCGTTGGCACCCTGATCGGCGCGGCGCTGGGGATTCTCGCTGCGCTCAATGTCAGCGCGGCGATATCGGCGCTTGAAGGGCTGATCGGACACAAGTTTCTCAACGCCGACGTCTATTTCATCGATTACCTGCCTTCGCAACTGATGGCCCAGGACGTGTTCCAGGTCTGCGGTGCGGCGTTGGTCCTGAGTTTCCTCGCCACCCTGTATCCCGCCTGGCGTGCTGCGCGCACCCAGCCGGCGGAGGCGTTACGTTATGAGTGAGTCGGGCATGTCTGATAAAGCTGTATTGAGTTGCCGCAACCTGGGTAAATCCTACGAGGAAGGCCCGGAATCAGTAGTTGTATTGTCCGGCCTGCAACTGGAACTGCATCCCGGTGAGCGGGTCGCCATCGTCGGCAGCTCGGGGTCTGGCAAAAGTACCTTGCTCAATCTGCTGGGCGGCCTGGACACACCATCGCAAGGCAGCGTCTGGCTGGCGGGCGAAGAGCTGTCGGCACTGGGCGAGAAGGCCCGTGGTCTGCTGCGCAACCGGGCACTGGGTTTCGTCTACCAGTTCCACCACCTGTTGCCCGAGTTCACGGCGCTGGAAAACGTCTGCATGCCGCTGCTGATCGGTCGTACGGCGATTCCCGAGGCTCGCAAGCGCGCCACTGCGCTGCTGGAACGCGTGGGGCTGGGACATCGTCTGGCGCACAAGCCGTCCGAGCTGTCCGGCGGCGAGCGTCAGCGCGTGGCGATTGCGCGTGCGCTGGTCAATCAGCCGGGTCTGGTGATGCTCGACGAGCCGACCGGCAACCTCGACCATCACACGGCCCAGGGCATTCAGGACCTGATGCGTGAACTGAGCACCTCGTCGCGCACCGCGTTTCTGGTCGTGACCCACGACATGAGCCTGGCCAGACAGATGGACCGCGTGTTGCGTCTGGAAGACGGTCGCCTCGTCGAGGCTTGATTCACCCGGCCCGGCGCAAGTCATCGCGCCGGGTTCTACACTTTTTCTACGGTGCTCCGCGAATGTTCAGACCGTTACCCATCTTCATCGGCATGCGCTATACCCGCGCCAAGCGCCGCAAAAGCTTCATCTCGTTCATTTCGATGACCTCGATGATCGGTCTGGCACTGGGTGTGCTGGCAATGATCGTGGTGCTGTCGGTGATGAACGGTTTCCAGCGTGAAATGAGTTCGCGAATTCTTGGCATGGTGCCGCACGCAGTGATCGCTGGTACGACGCCGGTGGATGACTGGAAGCCGCTGGCCGCCGCTGCCCTTGAGAATCCCGAAGTGACGGCGGCCGTGCCGTTCACCGACATGGAAGGCATGCTGTCCTACAAGGGGTCGATGCAGCCGATCCAGATCAGCGGCGTTGATCCGGCACTCGAACACGAAGTGTCGATTGTCACGAAGCACATCACGCGTGGCAGCCTTGAAGATCTGAAACCCGGCGAGTTTGGCGTCGTGCTGGGCGATCTCACGGCCCGTCGCTTTCGCCTGAGCGTTGGTGACAAGCTGACTCTGATCGTGCCCGAAGTCAGTAGCGCACCGGGCGGCATCACCCCGCGTCTGCAGCGTCTGACGGTCGTTGGCGTGTTCAAGGTCGGTGCCGAGCTGGACGGCTCCATGGCGCTGATCAACATCACAGACGCCGCACAGATGCAGCGCTGGCAGCCGAATCAGGTGCAGGGCGTGCGTCTCGCGCTGAAAGACCTGTACATGGCGCCGCAAGTGTCGACTGCCATCGCCAGCAGCCTGGGCGACGGTTATCGCGCCGATGACTGGACACACACTCAGGGCAGTCTGTTCAGCGCCATGAAAATGGAAAAGACCATGATCGGTCTGCTATTGCTGATGATCGTCGCAGTGGCCGCGTTCAACATCATCGCCACGCTGATCATGGTGGTGAACGACAAGGGCGCCGACATCGCCATCCTGCGCACCATCGGCGCGACACCCAAACAGATCATGGCGATCTTCATGGTGCAGGGCACGGTGATCGGTATTGTCGGCACGCTGATCGGTGGTGTGCTCGGCATCATCGCGGCGCTGAATGTCAGCAGTCTGGTGGGCTGGGTCGAGCGGGTTACTGGTCAGCACATCTTCAGTTCCGACGTGTATTTCATCAGCAATCTGCCGTCCGAACTGCAGGGCGGTGACGTGTTGCTGATCTGCAGCGCCGGTTTCATTCTGAGCTTCCTGGCCACGGTCTATCCGGCCTGGCGCGCCGCGCAGATCGAGCCGGCGCACGCCCTGCGTTACGAATGATCTTCAGGTTGTGAATTCAAGCCGTTGCCGACCCGCAACGGCTTTTTTGTTCTCAGGCAGGCAGTTCGATCAGGAAGCGGGTGACACCGTTGGCCGATTCGCAACGAATCGTGCCGCCATGGGCATGAATGATCGAGCGAGTAATCGCCAGACCCAGACCTGCATGCTCGCTGCTTTCCAGTCTGGCGGGGTCTTCGCGGTAAAAGCGGTCGAACAGGCGTGGCAAGGCATCAGCAGCGATATCGGTGCCGCTGTTTTCAACATTCAGAGCAACGCTTGACGGTGACGTCTTCAACTCGATCTTCACGTAGCCACCCGGGTGGGTAAAACGCAAGGCGTTGTCCAGCAGATTGGACAGCACGCGGCGTAGCAGCGCAGCGTCGCCGTGCACGGTGGCCCGTCCCTTTCGCGACAGACTCACCTGCGTGTCTTCAGCCAGTGGCGCGAAGAACTCCAGGACCGCATCCACCTCATTTTCCAGTTGCAGCGCTTCACGTGCTGGGCGCAAGAGGCCGTGCTCGGCCTTGGCCAGGAACAGCATGTCGTTGACCATCTGCGCCATGCCTTGCAACTCTTCGAGGTTGCCGGTCAGCGCTTCGCGGTAGTCTTCGAGCGCACGCGGGCGGGTGAGGGTGACCTGGGTCTGGGTCAGCAGGTTGGACAGCGGCGTGCGCAGCTCATGGGCGATATCGGCAGAAAACGCCGACAGGCGTTGGAAGCTGTCGTCCAGCCGACCAAGCATGGCATTGAATGCGCGGGTCAGTTCCGCCAGCTCTGTAGGCATGTCCTGTTCGGGAAGGCGGGTGGTCAGCGAACTGGCCGACACGCTGGCCGCGACAGTGCTCATCCTGCGCAACGGCTTCAGCCCGCTGCGGGTGGCCCAGGCACCGAGCAGCGCGGTAGCGAGGGCAGACAGGCCGACGGTAAGCCAGATGAGGTGTTGCATTCGCTCCAGAAAGTGCTGGTGATGGGTGATGTCCAGCAATAGCGTGACCTTGGGTGAGGGCCTTGTGTGCTGCGCTAGTGATTGCGTAAGGCTGCGATAGGCCGTCTGGTCAGCGTTGATCGTCTGAAGGTCGTCATCGAGCGGCGCAGCGGCTGAGAGGTTATCGAACCAGATCTGGCCGTCAGGGCCTGTGATGCGCAACGTCAGGTCCGGCTGGTGTCCAGTACTGGACAGCGCCAGTTGCCGACGCTGGTCGAAATCCTGCGCTGTCTCGACACCTTGCAACGTGCTGCGCAGACTGGTGAGCCGGGTGTCGAGCAGTTGCCGGTCCAGTTCGACGAAATGCGCTTCGCTGGCATGGTTGAACAGGATGCCCGCGGTGAGCGAGACCGCAGCCGTGCAGACGGAAAACAGCAGCGCCAGGCGATTGCGTAATGAAAGCCGATCAAACCGGCGCCGCAGATTCACAGCCAGCGCTCTTCGATGACATAGCCCATGCCGCGCACGGTATGAATCAGTTTGTCGGGAAAGTCGTCATCGATCTTGGCCCGCAGACGGCGGATGGCAACTTCGATGATGTTGGTGTCACTGTCAAAATTCATGCCCCAGACTTGCGCTGCCAGCAGAGATTTGGGCAGCACCTCCCCGTGACGACGCAGCAGCAACTCCAGCAAGGTGAACTCCTTGGCCGTCAGGACGATTCGCTGGCCGTTGCGTTCAACTTCGCGTCGCATCAGATCCAGACGCAGGTCGGCGATCTGCAGATGAGTCTCGACAGCGGCACTGCCACCGCGGCGCAGCAGGGTACGGACCCTGGCGAGCAATTCGGAGAAGGCGAAGGGTTTGACCAGATAATCGTCAGCACCCAGTTCAAGGCCGTGAACGCGGTCTTCGATGGCATCACGCGCGGTCAGGAACAGCACCGGGGTATCCAGCCCTGCAGCGCGTACCGATTCAAGGATTTCCCAGCCGTTACAGTCCGGCAGCATCACATCAAGAATCAGCAGTGCATGGTCGCCACTCAAGGCCCGCTGCTGACCGGTTCTGCCGTCAGCCACCCATTCGGTGTCGAACCCGGCTTCGCTCAGGCCCTGGCGCAGAAACTGGCCGGTTCTGGATTGGTCTTCAACGATCAGTAATTTCATCGGGCGCGGTCATGTGCTGTGCAATGCAGGCTTTATAGCGCAGGCGGCACGATTCGGGGCGAAGCTGACACGACTGTAATGATCCGGCTGCGTCGCGTCGGGCGAGAGATTGTCGCTGAAAGCCTGTCGCAAACCCTATAAACTCGCCGCGTTAATTCATGATCCAGGTATCGCCATGCATCCCGCAGCCGAACACTCGCCGCTGGGCAAGTCCAGTGAGTACATCGCCACCTATACGCCCTCCTTGCTGTTCCCGATTCCGCGCGCTGCGAAATGGGCCGAGCTGGGGCTGACAGCCGAGACGCTGCCGTATCGGGGAGTCGACTTCTGGAACTGCTATGAGCTGTCCTGGCTGCTGCCGTCGGGCAAGCCGGTGGTGGCGATTGCCGAGTTCAGTATCCCGGCCGACTCGCCGAATATCATCGAGTCCAAGTCGTTCAAGTTGTACCTGAACTCGCTCAACCAGACTGCGTTCGAGACGCGTGAGCAATTACAGGTCGCGCTGGAGAAGGACCTTTCAGCGGCTGCCGGAAAACCGGTCGGCGTGCGCATCCGCAGTCTTGACGAGATCGAGCGCGAAGGGGTCGCGGCGTTGCCGGGCGTGTGCATCGACGATCTGGACATCAGGGTCAGCAGTTACGATCGGCCGCAACCTGAACTGCTGCGTTGTGACGAGTCGCGCATCGTCGAGGAAAGCGTGTACAGCCATCTGCTCAAGTCCAACTGTCCGGTCACCAGTCAGCCGGACTGGGGCAGCGTCGTGGTCGAATACCGCGGCGCGGCACTGGATCATGCGAGTCTGTTGGCCTACATCGTCAGCTTCCGCCAGCATTCGGACTTCCACGAGCAATGCGTGGAGCGGATCTTTCTCGACCTGCAGCGACTGCTGAAGCCAGAGAAACTGACGGTGTATGCGCGTTACGTACGACGCGGCGGTCTGGACATCAACCCGTATCGAAGTACCGAAGTGCTTGACGTGGAAAACGGCAGGCTGGCGCGGCAGTAAGCAGTCCGGGCCGCTTACTGATCGTTCGCAACGCCGTTCAGGACGCTCCGCGTCCGCTCTTGAATGTGACGCGTAGCGTGACGGGACACATGCCCATGCAGAGCGATGGGCACGATCAAAGTGGCCTGTCAGCGATCATCAGATCCCCATGTTGCCCAACGTCTGAAAGACGTTGCGCAGGGTGCCGGCGATCGCTGGGTGTTCCAGTTCGAAGCGCTCGACCGCCAGGTTCACGCTATCGGCCAGACTCGGGTCTTCGTGGGTGGCGTATTCCAGTTCGATTCGGGTCTGGATCTGTGCCATCAGTTCGTGCAGATTGTCGCGTTCGGCCTCGGACAGCGGGGGATTCTGCTCCAGTTGCTCGCGCAGGGTATCGAGTTGTTCTTGCAGTTCGCGGGCAGGCATGACGTGCTCCTTCAATGATAAGTCTGTCCCATGGACTACGCCGCTGGGCTAAAGGTTCGTGACGCCTTAAGACTAATCCACTCCAGAGCAGGCTGCATGTGTGTCAGGGCTTTTCGCCCTTGCTGCGGCGCAGGCTGATGTCTGCAAGGCACGACTCCAGCTCGCCCAGATGATCGATCACCGAATGCACGCCCAATGCATAGAGCTTAAGCGTGGCATGAGCGCGTCGCTGTTCGCGTTCGGCATCAGTCAGGGCTTTCCATTGCAGAGGAGACAACCCGCACAACGGCCCGCACGACGCCAGTCCAATCGTCCATAGCCCGGCGTT
This sequence comes from Pseudomonas sp. AC016, assembly GCF_979253365.1. Classification (NCBI taxonomy): domain Bacteria; kingdom Pseudomonadati; phylum Pseudomonadota; class Gammaproteobacteria; order Pseudomonadales; family Pseudomonadaceae; genus Pseudomonas; species Pseudomonas sp. AC016. The sequence goes on along the minus strand of NZ_CEEDCC010000001.1, from coordinate 1,189,791 downwards.
CAGTCCCGATTGCAGCAGGCGTGGATCACCACTGATCAATACACAGCCATCCAGTTGGCGCACACCCAGAGCCATCAAGGCGGTCCAGCAGGCATCTGGCGCTGGCCACTGTGCGGCGGGACGGGGCGCGGCCATGATCCAGTCATTCAAAGGTTCAGCAAGTTTATTACTGAGTGTGTCCGGCAACTCGTCCAGCCATGCACAGGGCAGGCCTTGCTGACGCAGTCTTCGCAGGGCATCCAATGCACCCGGTGTCGCCTCGGCGTGATTGCATTCCCGGTCGGCAGCAGGGCTTGCTGCCTGCGCACCGAAGTCCACAAGGCAACCGCTGAGGCCGAACAGCAGGGCGGAGAATGAAGGTTGCGGGTTGAGGACCGGCGCGAGCATGGTGATCTCTCTGAAATACCAAAGCACGCTACAGGCCTTTTGTGACACTGCGATGAACGAGTGATGACTGCGTTTACCTGCGTTGCCTTACCGACAGAACTGCCTTATTTGTCACAGAACGCTTTATACTGCCGGTCCTTGCGTGTGGGGGCGTAGCACCCGCGTCATTATTTCGATCAGGAGTGTCAGCTATGCCCGTGACCGGTGCAGGCTTTATCAAACGTCTGGCTCAGTTGTCTGTCTGTGCCGGTATGGTGCTGGTTCCAGTTGTCGCGCAGGCGGCAGAAGACGATCCGTGGGAAGGCGTCAACCGTGCCATCTTCCGCTTCAACGATGTCGTTGATACCTACACACTCAAGCCATTGGCGAAGGGTTATCAGTACGTCGCGCCTCAATTCGTCGAGGACGGGGTGCACAACTTCTTCAACAACATTGGTGACGTAGGCAACCTTGCCAACGATGTACTGCAAGCCAAACCAGCGGCCGCCGGTGTCGACACCGCCCGCCTGATTTTCAACACCACCTTCGGCCTGCTGGGCTTCATCGACGTGGGCACCCACATGGGCCTGCAGCGCAATGACGAAGACTTCGGCCAGACCCTCGGTCACTGGGGTGTCGGCAGCGGTCCTTTCGTCGTGATCCCTCTGCTGGGTCCGAGCACTGTGCGTGATGCCTTCGCCAAGATTCCGGACACCTACACCACGCCATATCGCTACATCGACCACGTACCGACCCGTAACACCGCGCTGGGCGTGAATCTGGTTGATACCCGCGCCAGCCTGTTGTCGGCCGAGCGTATGATCAGTGGCGACCGTTACACCTTCATTCGCAATGCGTATCTGCAGAACCGCGAATTCAAGGTCAAGGACGGGCAGGTCGAAGACGATTTTTGATCGTTTTTGCGTAGCGTGATAATGAATAAAGGCGACCAAGGGTCGCCTTTATTGTTTTTCCGGAATGTGAACCATGACTCACTTCATGGACACGATAGACAGGCCCAGTTTCTGTCCGCCGCCTTCTTCGTCCGTTACCCAGACCACTTCAGTATCAGCTTCCAGGCCCTTGAGCGCCGGATGATCGGAATCAATGCTGACGTTCAGCTTGTCTCCGACGCTGAACGAGCGGGGCGCCTGGACCTGCATGCCAGAGCTTGAAAGGTCAATGCACACGGCGGGAATAACCTGTCCCGCATGGATCAGGTTGACGTCTGCGTCGACGCGCATGCGGATGTAATCCCTTTTCTCCTCGTAGTCGCGATCGGTTCGACTCATGTCCAGTCCTTAGTTTTGGTTGCTGATGTGACCGTTCTTATAACTCCCGGCGATTTGCGATGTAAAGAGCGCAAAGTCCGCGCCGGAGTACGCTTGAAACGCCCGTCGGATGGGAGTACCGTCTGCGCCTTGAAGGGCACCTCTGAAACACGATGCGCAACATTGTTGTGCACGGATGGTTTAAGAGAGGCTAGAAGCGAATCCAGTAAGCAGGTTCCGGTTAACCGGGCCGCCTACGCAAACCTGATCTGGCGCCGTTTGCCCACATGCCAAAAACCAGTGCCACGCTGCTGATAATCGACGACGATGAAGTCGTTCGCGCAAGCCTTGCCGCCTATCTGGAAGACAGTGGCTTCAGCGTCCTGCAGGCAAGTAACGGCTTGCAGGGTATTCAGATATTCGAGCAGAAAACCCCTGATCTTGTGGTCTGCGACCTGCGCATGCCTCAGATGGGTGGTCTTGAGCTGATTCGTCAGGTGACGTCCATCGCTCCGCAAACGCCGGTCATCGTCGTTTCCGGCGCGGGCGTCATGAGCGATGCGGTCGAAGCCCTGCGTCTGGGCGCCGCCGATTACCTGATCAAGCCACTTGAAGACCTGGCCGTGCTCGAGCATTCAGTGCGTCGAGCGCTGGACCGTGCGCGCCTGCTCAAGGAAAACCAGGTCTACCGCGAGAAACTGGAAACAGCCAATCGCGAGCTTGAAGCCAGCCTCCATCTGCTTCAGGAAGATCAGGATGCGGGCCGTCAGGTGCAGATGAACATGTTGCCGATCACGCCGTGGGCGATCGACGAGTTTCAGTTCGCGCACCAGATCATTCCCTCGTTGTACCTGTCAGGCGATTTTGTCGACTATTTCCGGGTGGATGAGCGACGCGTTGCGTTTTATCTGGCCGATGTATCCGGGCATGGTGCCTCTTCGGCATTCATTACCGTATTGCTGAAGTTCATGACCACGCGGTTGCTGTTTGAATCCAAGCGTGGCGGAACCTTGCCGGAGTTCAAACCCTCCGATGTATTAGGGCACATCAACCGCGGGCTGATCAGTTGCAAGCTGGGCAAACACGTGACCATGGTTGGCGGTGTCATCGATGAAGAATCGGGCAAGCTGACCTATGCCGTTGGCGGCCATCTGCCGCTGCCGGTGCTGTACACCGAGGGTCAGACGCGTTATCTGGAAGGACGTGGATTGCCGGTCGGGTTGTTCAACGAAGCGACCTATCAGGACCATGAAATGGACCTGCCAGCGTCGTTCAGTCTGACCATGCTGTCTGACGGCATACTCGATCTGCTGCCCGGTGATACACTCAAAGAGAAAGAAGCCGTTTTACCCGAATTGGTGAAGACGGCCGGCGGCAGCCTGGATGGCTTGCGTCAGGTTTTTGAATTGGCAACGCTAGGGGAGATGCCGGATGATATCGCCTTGTTAGTGTTAAGCAGGAATCTTTAATGAGTACCGGTAGAATCCAGTTCGCCGAGCAGGAAGGCACCTTCGTTCTCAAGTTCGTGGGTGAAGTGCGGTTGACGCTGTGTTCGGCCTTGGACGCGACTATCGAGCGTATCTTCACTGCCTTGAATTTTTCGGCGGTGGTGATTGATTTGACCGAGACTCGCAGCATCGACAGCACGACGCTTGGTTTGCTGGCCAAGCTCTCTATCCTGTCCCGTCAGAAAGTGGGTCTGTTGCCAACGCTGGTGACCACTCACGAAGACATCACGCGGTTGTTGCAGTCGATGGGTTTCGATCAGGTGTTCAACATCGTCGACCGGCCCATTCCGCGTCCTGAGTGTCTGACTGATCTGCCTTCGCAGGATCAATGCGAGGAAGTGGTCAAGGCCAAGGTGCTTGAAGCGCACAAGATCCTCATGGGGCTCAACGACTCCAATCGTGAAGCCTTCCATGATCTGGTCAACGCGCTCGAAGGTCAGCGCTAACAGCATTCCCTGTCTGTCACGCTGAATGGCGGGCAGCAAAAAGGGCGACCACCGCAAGGAGGTCGCCCTTTAATGTTTTCAGGCCTTGGCGGAGAGCAGAGCCTCGAGCTTTTCCTGATCGCGAGCGAACTGACGAATACCTTCAGCCAGCTTCTCGGTGGCCATGGCATCTTCGTTCGACGCCCAGCGGAACTGGCTTTCAGTCAGTTTATGGTCAGTCTTGCCATCTTCGCCGGGATTGCCCGGAGCCAGTTTGCGCTCCAGTGTGCCGGTGTCTTCAGCCAGTTGCTTGAGCAGGTCCGGGCTGATGGTCAGACGGTCGCAGCCAGCCAGTTGTTCGATCTGGTTCAGGTTGCGGAAGCTTGCGCCCATCACGACCGTCTCGTATTCGTTTTCCTTGTAATAATTGTAGATGCGGGTCACGGACTGCACGCCCGGATCTTCGGCACCGGTGTAATCCTGACCGGATGACTTCTTGTACCAGTCGTAGATGCGGCCCACGAACGGCGAAATCAGAAACACGCCGGCTTCGGCGCAGGCAATGGCCTGAGCGAAGGAGAACAGCAGGGTCAGGTTGGTTTGAATGCCTTCCTTCTCCAGCTTTTCGGCAGCGCGAATACCTTCCCAGGTGGACGCCAGCTTGATCAATACGCGATCACGGCTGACATGCGCTTTGTCGTACAACTCGATGATGCGATGGCTGCGTTCGATCAGGGCGTTGGTATCGAACGAGAGGCGGGCATCCACTTCAGTGGAAACACGACCTGGAACGACCTTGAGAATCTCCTGGCCGATGGCGACGGCGAAGCGGTCGCACGCCAGGCCAATGTCACCCTTGCTGCCGCTGAACGCGTCGGCCAGCAGTTGCGAGTTGCTCTCGCTCGAAGCGGCCTTGAGCAGCAGGGAAGGGTTGGTGGTAGCGTCTTGCGGCTTGAGGCTTTTGATCGCGCCGAAGTCACCGGTGTCAGCGACAACGGTGGTGAATTGCTTGAGTTGATCCAGCTTGGAAGTCATGAGCGTGCTCTGTCCTGTGCGGTTGGATGACATTACCCGAGCGCTGCCGCCCACTCAAGGCCGTGGCGCATAAGCTTTGCGCATCAGTGGCATCGAGGGTCGGCATTGTCGCGCAAACCTTGTCGAGAATGGTTTTGAGCCCATGGCGGGCTGCTTGTTCCCTGAACCTTGATTTAAGCGTGCCCCATGGTCGTATGGTGGGGTTTCACTTAACGTATCTGTACTGGACGAATTGAAAGGATTCCCATGACGACCCCGATATTGCATCTTATGTGCGGCAAAATCGCATCCGGCAAATCAACCCTGGCTCGCACATTGGGCAGCGACGCCAAGACAATCGTCATCAGCGAAGACCGCTGGCTTGCGGCGCTCTATCCTGACGAAATCCGCTCTGTTTCCGACTATGTAAATCGCGCCCGACGTATTCGTGGGGTGCTGGAGCCTTTAGTGGTCAGCGTACTGGCGACAGGTGTAAGCGTCGTCCTGGATTTTCCTGCCAATACAGTCCCGGATCGAGCCTGGCTTCGTGCGCTCGCCGATGGTGCCCAAGTGCAGCATTGTCTGCATTTTCTGAATGTCGATGATGAGACGTGTCGCGCGCGACTGCGTGCGCGCAATGCCCGGGGTGATCACGATTTTGCTGCGACGGACAAAGAGTTCGATCTCATCACCAGCTACTTCACGGTGCCAGATGAGCATGAGGGGCTGGTCATAGTGACGTATTAGGGCGCTCTCATAACGTCTCACAGACGCCGGGTTTTCCCTGGGCGCCTGTGAGTGTGTTTATCGAGCAATCAAAGCGACCACTTCAACGAGAACATCACGTTACGTGGATCTCCGTACACGCCGCTGCCGGTTGCGGTTGGAATGCCCTGCCAGTACTTCTCGTCCAGCACGTTGTTCAGGTTCACTCGGGCGTCCCAGTGCTCGTCGAAGCGGTAACCCGCCATCAAGCCCACCACTGCATACGAGTCCTGCTCCGAGCGACCGGTGCCGACACGGTTGTACGTGTCGCTCTGTGCCAGTACGTCGGCGCCGATGCGCAATTTGCTGAAGTCGCCTGACAGGTGATACGTGGTCGCGGCCTTGAACAGGTGCTTGGGTTGCTCGGCTGCGAATCGATCACCTTTGTCGAAGTTCCGGTCCTTGACGTACTGGCTCAGCACCAGCGTGTAGGACGCCGAAGCCTGCCAGTTCGGTGTGAGCTCACCGGTGACTTCTGCATCTATACCGCGGCTGCGCACTTCACCCGCCGCTTCGTAGCAGGTGCGGTTCTGTTGCTGGCAACTGGCGGGCGGATTGACGATGGCGTAAGCACGGTTTTCCTGAGTCATGTCGAACAGTGCAAGGGAGGCGTTCAGGCCGCCGTTGAAGTATTCACCCTTCAAACCGATTTCATAGCTCTCGCCGGTCATCGGGTCAAGAATGGCACCGCTCACGTCCTGCTGGTTCTGTGGTTTGAAGATCTCGGTGTAACTGGCATAGACAGAATAGGTGTCGTTCAGGTCGTAGACGATGCCGGCATAAGGAGTGACCTCGCGGGTGACCTTGTAATCGCCGGTGTTGGCCGAGCGGTTCTGATAGTCGTACCAGCTCACCCGGCTGCCGACGATGATGTGCAGCGGATCGATCGGGTTGAAGCGTGCTGCTGCGTAGATGCCGTCTTCGGTTGCGGTATTCTGGCTGACATACGCCGTGCGGGTGTTGATGTCCGGCTTGGGAATCAAGTTCGGGTTGAAGTTGTAGATATCGATGGGCGTCGATCCGTAGAAACCGCCTTTCTGGTCGAATTTCTCTTCACGGCGACTGACACCCAGCATCAGGTCATGCTCGCGGCCAAACAGCTTGAAAGGGCCGGACAGCGAGCCATCGATATTGGTCTGTACATCGGTGGTGTCGTACTGACCTGCCGCCTGGCCATAACCGTTGCCGTTAGCCGTCAGGTAGTTGGAATACATGTCCGACTCGGCCCATATCTTCGCCGCTGCGATCTTGCCGCTCCAGCCATTGTCGAACCGGTGAGTCACGTCGGTGAATACGCTGACGTTGTCCCGGTCCCAGTAAGCCCAGTCGTTGCTCAGGAATGTGGAGCGGGGCAGGCCGAGGTATTGGCCATTTGGACCCGAAGGCAGGCTGCCCCAGTCCGATGTTGCATCGTCACGCTGTTTGGAAGCGCCGATGGTCCAGGTGGTCGATTCGTTCAGGTCTGCTTCCAGGATTCCGTAGAACGTCTGGCGTTCCTCGTCGCGCTCGTCGAGAAAGCTGTTGCCCTTTTCATACGCTGTCACTACCCGACCGCGCAATGTGCCCGAGTCGGTCAGCTTGTTGGAGGCATCCACTTCCGTTCGGTAGCGATCCCAGCTGCCCGCGCTGGTCGTCACGCTGACCTGCGGTATGGCAGTGGGGCGCTTGCGGATCAGATTCAGTGTTGCCGATGGGCTGCCTGCGCCCGTCATCAGACCGGTGGCGCCGCGGACCACTTCGACACGGTCGTACATCGCCAGATCGGCCCCGGAAATGGTGTCCAGCGTGAAGGTGCTCACGATGGTCGGCAGACCGTCGTACATCAGGTTGTCGATGCTGAAACCGCGTGCCAGAAACTGCTGACGGTCCGTACCGAACTTGCGCAGGATGATGCCCGGCGCGTATTTCACGACATCGTTCAGATCGTTCATGCCTTGATCTTCGATGCGCTGACGTGAAATCACGCTGACCGACTGTGGCGTTTCGCGAATCGACAACGGCAACTTGGTGGCAGTGCTCATGGAGCCGGTGGTGTAGGAACCGCTGCCTTCGGTGGTCGCCGTTCCCGCCACGCCTGCTCGCGCATTGATGTCGACATTGTCCAGCGTCAACGCGCTCGACTGAGTCTGGGCAGGCGGGTTGGTTTGATCGGGAGCAGCCAGCGCAGCAGTTGATGCACCGATAATCGCAAGAGCGGTCAGCGAAGTGAGCGGACGAAACATTGTGGGTTTCCTACGATGGACCTGAGCGTTTGGAAAGTGGCGAACTACTTGAACAACGGGGCGCCGGACGTTTGGTCAGCCAGTGGCTGGTCGCAGGATCCTAACAATTTTTTCACAATTGGATAAATGCTAATTACTCTCAGTTACATTTATATACATATTTGCATTTGAATGGCTCGACGTCGCTCAGGCGTCTGGAAGTGGTTTTGTGAGGCAGGTTGGGTAAAGATGGGGTTTCAAGCCGCAATGATCTGAGGGAACCAGCATGCAATTTCGACGTACATCGGTTGCGAGTGTCATCGCCTTTTCCATCCTGTCCACCGGGGCTTTCGCGGCGGACATCTCGCCCGAGCAGTTACTGAAAAAGGCCGAAACCGAACAGACTGCCTATCTCGAGACCGTCAGGCAATTGGTCGATGTCGATACCGGCACAGGCCAGGCTCCCGGCCTGAAAACCATCAGCGCGCTGTTGGTTGAGCGCCTGAAAGCACTGGGCGCAGAAGTCACCACCACGCCCGCGACGCCCTCCGCCGGTGACAACATCGTCGGCACCATCAAGGGCAGCGGTACCCGATCCTTTCTGCTGATGGTCCATTACGACACCGTATTCGGGCCGGGCACGGCTGCGAAACGCCCTTTCAAGCAGGACGGTGTGCGCGCTTACGGTCCAGGTGTTGCCGATGCCAAAGGTGGCGTCGCAATGATTCTGCATTCCCTGAAACTTCTGCAGGAGGAGGGTTTCAAGGATTTCGGCACACTCACCGTGCTGTTCAACCCTGATGAGGAAACCGGCTCCAGCGGCTCGAAGAAAATCATCGCCGAACTGGCTCGCCAGCACGATTACGTCTTTTCCTACGAGCCACCTGACAAGGACGCCGTCACCGTCGCCACCAACGGCATCAACGGTGTGATTCTCGACGTCAAAGGCAAGTCTTCACATGCGGGCTCCGCGCCTGAAGCCGGACGCAACGCGGCGATCGAACTGGCGCACCAGATGCTGCAACTCAAGGACCTGGGCGATTCAGCCAAAGGCACCACCGTCAACTGGACGCTGATCAAGGGCGGCGAGAAGCGCAACATCATCCCGTCCAGTGCCTCGGCGGAAGCGGACATGCGCTATTCCGACCTAAGTGAAAGCGACCGCGTGATCGCCGACGCCCAGCGCATCGTGCAGAAGAAACTCATCGACGGCACCGAAGTGTCGGTACGCCTTGAGAAAGGACGCCCACCTCTGGCGAAAAACCCGGGCTCCGAGCAACTGGCCAAAACCGCCCAGACGCTTTACGGAAAGATCGGGCGCAACGTCGAGCCCATCGCCATGCGCTTCGGCACTGACGCAGGCTATGCCTACGTCCCGGGTAGCGAAAAACCGGCCGTGCTCGAAACCATGGGCGTCGTCGGTGCCGGCTTGCACGCCGATGATGAGTACATCGAACTGTCGAGCATCGCCCCCAGGCTTTACCTGACCGTGGCGTTGATTCAGCAGCTTTCGGAGGCCAAACCCTGACGCCATCTGTCGACATATCTTACGTCCAAGGTTGACCTCAGGCCTGATGCGCGATTAACTGTATATGCATACAGTTAATCATAATAAGGCTCGCATCATGAGTGTCACCTTCCTCGGCCCCTTGTCCGCAGGGGGCATCAAGCCCCCGTTCATCTCCATGTCGTCCGTCGGCTCTCAATCGCCCGTCATCGAAAAACACGTCTCCGTCGCGGAGCTCTGCGAAGTGCGAGAACCGGACTTTTTCATTGCTGCGATCCAGGATGACAGCATGCAAGGGGAGCACATCAGCAAGGAAGACATGCTGATTGTCGACCGCGGACGCTACGCCGAGCACGGCGACATCGTCATCGCCTCGCTCAACGAGGCGCAGGTATGCAGGCGGTTGCACATGCGCGGGAATGTCGTGATGCTGGAATCCAGCCACAAGGATTACCCGTCGCAGCCTGTGACGGATAACGATGATCTGATTATTTTGGGGGTGGTGACGCAGAGTTTGAGGCGGGTTTGAATGGCGGGGAGGGTAGCAACTGATTGTCCCGTGCCGGCTGTCCGCACGTTTCGACGTTTTATGAAGATCATCCCATGCTGTGAATCTTGCTCATGAGGGCATTGGACACCGCGCTTTCACGTCACCAGCCACGCGGAAACCTTACAGGCAGAAATATGTGCTGAAGAGTTTCCCAATTCGCCAATCCTGACAGCTCGAGTGGAACGTACTAGACTGCGGCCTGTGTGACTTGGAGGTATCTATGAGCACTACACTTTCCCCCATCGTTTCCGAATTTGATACGCAAGAGCAAGCTGATAGCTACGATCTCTGGTTTCGCGCCAAGGTAGAAGCTTCATTGGCCGAACCTGGACGTGCAGTGCCTCACGATGAAGTCATGGCGCGCATGGACGCGATCATTGAGGCTGCCGAGGCCAGGCAGAGATCGGGTAGCTGATGTTGCCCATTGTCTGGCTGCAAGCTGCTGTAAATGACCTTTCTTCAATCATCCTCTACATAGCCAATGAAAATCCCTCTGCCGCTCGTTGCCTAAAATCACGTCTTCAGGCTGCGCCTTTACCATTAGCTGAACATCCTTATCTTTTTCCTCTAGAGCGGGTTTCCGGTACGCGCGAACTCGTCGCGCACCCTAATTACATCATCGTTTACCGCATTGCTCTGATCGAGTGGAGATCGTGAGCGTTTTGCATTCAAGGCAGACCTACCCGTTGACGTGAACAGGGCCACCTGTGTTGCGCAAGGTTCGGCGTCCAATGTGCAATGCGGAGCGCAAGGTAGGTAAGGGTTTATTAATGGCGGCTATGGAAATCAATGCAGGTCGCTCTGGAGACTTTGCTCAGGACAGCACCTTCGCCATTCATTCCAGTCCCTGTAAGATTCCACGTTGCCCCTGAGCTACGAGCTTGCGGTAAAACCCCTGCGCTTCCTGATAAACTACCTTTCCTGCGCGCTTGAGCCTGATTTGTGCGGTGTACTTGATTCCACCCTTTTTGCTCTTCCTTTGGGTGATCGTTCCCATCCCGTTCCTTCGGTGCTAAAAGTTTTTTTTGCGGTGCTAAATTTTAGCACCGCGCCCAAAAAACGGCCAAAAACAGCCCGAAAGTGCTAAAAATCGACTGATAAATATGCAACTAGATATTGCCTCAAGCCCCCGTCCTACAAGGCCTGCGCTGTCCCGCCGCTTCTCCGTCGCCCCCATGATGGAATGGATTATCCTGTTATAAAATCCCTTAAAAATCAGGTAGTTAAGTAATTTTTATGTGACGTTTTAGCAATTTTTTAGCACCCAACGCATCCTTCCGCCCTCGCACTACCTTCAGATCACTTTCGATAATTGTCATTACTACGTCAAAGACGTATGATCGCTGCCTATGCTTACCATTATCGAATCACCTTTGTTTTCCAGGCACTGGTCAGACTATTGGAGTGAAGAGGAGCGGGGTGCCTTCATGGCATTCTTGGCAAATAATCCCGATTCCGGCGCGGTAATACCAAGCTCTGGCGGCTGCCGAAAAGTGCGCTGGAGCATGGATGGCCGCGGCAAGAGTGGCGCAGTGAGGGTGATTTACACCGCTCAACTGCGCAACGGTGTATTGATTGCATTGCTCATCTGCGGCAAGGGCGCTACCGAAAACATCCCTGCGCACATCCTGCGCAGCATCGCAAAGGAGCTGAATCATGGCCCTGACTGAAAAAGAACTGCTTGAGCGAGATGCCAAACGTAATATTGGCGAAGAATTGTTGGCGGCTATCCAAGACGTCAAAGCCGGGCGGCATGGGGACGTGCATGGGGTCAAAATAACCGAGGCCGCTGAAGCTCGTGGCAAGACCGGATTGTCTCAGCCTAAATTTGCTGAGCTGCTGGGTGTCTCCGTCAGGACGTTGCAAGAGTGGGAACAGGGGAGGCGTATGCCGTCTGGAGCCGCGAGATCGCTTTTGCACATCGCAGTCTTGAGGCCGGATGTGTTCCGGGATGTCTTGATGATAGACAATAGTCACACCGTTCCACGCAACTGATTGGCTTTGGTTGAGATGGCGAGACGGTCGAATCGAATAATCTGCCCTCAGGTTGAAGAATTCCACCTGCGGATTTCGACGCGAGCGGCATCTGTCCGGTCGCCCGGCCTTTGCATTGGTTCGGGCAAGGTGGTTGGTCCATTGCTTCGCGGTTCTGCTCAAGCCCCATCCGGCTGTTTTACTGCTGCCTGGCTGGTTGTGGTTCCCGTTCGATGTCGGGGGCTAGGCCCCAAGCCAGATGCGGTCGCGCTGATGCAGCGCTCTGCAGTCTGCCGCTGATAGATGACACCAGCGCGCTTCGTGCCCGAGAGCCTCAATCAAACCTCCGCGCTTCCTGATAAACTGCGACATTCACGCAACCTCTTTTGATGCTGTGGGTCAGCTTTCGAGCAAGCTCAGGATGATCGTTTCCCCATTGCTTCTGTTGCTACATCGCTACCGCCGCTTGCTCTTTGTAGCAACGAAAGTAGGAAAACTGTCTCTATTTTGCTAAAACCACTGATGATCATGCAACCAGAAATCGCCCAAAACCCCCGTCCTAGAAGGCCTTCGCTGTCTAGACGCTTCTCTGTCGCCCCCATGATGGACTGGACCGACCACCATTGCCGCTTCTTCCTGCGTCTGCTCTCCAAACACACGTTGCTCTACACCGAGATGGTTACCACCGGCGCGTTGCTGCACGGCGACAGCGCGCGGTTCTTGCAGCATGACGAGACCGAGCATCCGTTGGCGCTGCAGTTGGGTGGCAGTACGGCGGCGGATCTGGCGGCGTGTGCGCGGATGGCGGAAGGTGTGGGGTATGACGAGGTCAATCTGAATGTCGGCTGCCCGAGTGATCGGGTGCAGAACAACATGATTGGCGCGTGCCTGATGGGGCATCCGGAGTTGGTGGCTGACTGCGTCAAGGCGATGCGTGATGCGGTGAGCATTCCGGTTACGGTCAAGCACCGCATCGGGATCAATGGTCGTGACAGCTACGAGCAGCTGTGTGATTTCGTCGGCAAGGTGCATGAGGCGGGTTGCCAGAGTTTTACGGTGCATGCGCGAATCGCGATTCTGGAAGGTTTGTCGCCGAAGGAAAATCGGGATATTCCGCCGCTGCGTTATGACGTGGTTGCGCAATTGAAGAAGGATTTCCCGCAGCTCGAGATCGTCCTCAACGGCGGTATCAAGACGCTGGAGCAATGCCAGGAGCATCTGCAGACCTTCGATGGCGTGATGCTGGGCCGTGAGGCGTATCACAATCCCTACCTGCTGGCGGAAGTGGATCAGCAACTGTTCGGCAGCACCGCGCCGGTTATCAGTCGCGCCGAAGCGCTGGAGGCACTGCGGCCTTACATTGAGGCGCATCTGGTCAGCGGCGGCAACATGCACCACATCACCCGGCATGTGCTCGGGCTTGCTCAGGGCTTTCCGGGGGCGCGGCGTTTTCGGCAGTTGCTTTCGGTCGATATCCACAAGCATGAGAACCCGTTGATGCTGCTGGATCAGGCGGCAGCTTTCCTCGAAGGTCGCTAAAGGCGAGCAAACAGGTGTTTTCTCAATGACGTCTGGCAGTCCAGGCGTCGCCTGCTTGCGCTGGATCAAATCAACCGTTCTTTCCTGTAGCTGCGCCGCCCGGCTCAGGCTATGTTGACGGCATAATCCAACAAGGAAAGCCGCCATGCATAAAGTTCTTGTTCCTTTCGACGGTTCCGAGCACGCGATGCGGGCTGTCGGGTATGTCATTGAGTTGTCTGCCGATCTCAAAAAGCCGCTTGAGGTTCATCTGCTGAACGTGCAGGCCAGTCCGATCGATTACAGCCTCTATCTGGCACCGGACATGATAGAGGGTGTGAAGGCCGGCCTGAACAACGAAGGCAAGCGTGTGCTGGATGATGCGATTGAGCTGCTGACCGCTGCCGGAACACCCTTTCAGGCGCACGTCGATCTGGGCAATGTTGCGGAGCAGGTTGAGGCGCAGGTGCAGAAGCTGGGTTGCGACGTGATCGTCATGGGCACCCGGGGGTTGAGCAGCGTGACGGGCCTGTTGCTGGGCTCGGTCGCCACGCGGGTGATTCATGAAGCGTCGGTGCCGGTGACGCTTATCAAGTAAGCCGCCAGCTATTGCTGTGCCAGCGAACGTGGCTGGCGCAGCAGTTCTATGTGCTCGGGCGGCACCAGCTTGCGCAGCGTCTTGTACAGCGCCCGTGTCTCCAGCAGGTTCCAGATCCGCAGCATGGTTTCCAGCGCATCGAGCGGTTTGCTGATGAAGTCCCGTGCGCCCAATGCCAGGGCGCGCAGGCGAGTGTCACGCGTAGCGTCGGCAGTCAGAACCATGATCGGCACGTAATCATTGGTGGGAATGCGCCGGTTCAGTTGTTCAAGGACCGCAAAGCCGTCGAACTCGGGCATGTGCAGGTCCAGTACCACCAAATCCGGCTCGAAACTGTTGAACAGGTCCAGCGTACGCAACGGCTCGGTGCTGCTCAGTACGTTTGTCAGTCCTTCCCGGGCGAGCAGTTGCTCCATCAACTCAAGGTTGGGGCGCTGATCATCGATGATCAGGATACGGAAATCTCCGGTCATGTCGGCTCCGGTATGTATTGATCCAGATACGCGAGAAAGGCCGGCACCTGGATGGGTTTGGTCAGGATGGCGGTTGCGCCGGCCGCTTGCAAGGTTCGCTGAACGGTGTCGCTGGCGTCGGCGGTGATCATCAGGATCGGCGTATGCGCGGTCGCTGGCAGGCGTCTTAGACGCTGCAGGACCTCCAGCCCTTGAAGGTCCGGCAGATTCAGGTCCAGCAGGATCAATTGCGGGGCATGCTGCCTGGCCAGGTCCAGACCCAGTTGTCCCTGCATGCTCGACAGCAGCCGAATGCCCGGTCTGCGCTGCAGCAGCGTCTCGATCAGGGCCATGCTCGACAGGTTGTCCTCGATGCACAGCACCTTGCCGTGATAGTCGGTAGCGGCAGGGCGTTGCACAGCCGGTAGCAGTTCGGTCGGACGCGGTGCGGGTGCGACGGGAGCCTGCACTTGAACGTGAGGCAGTCTCAGGGTGAAGCGGCTGCCCTGTCCGGGCGTGCTTTCCACCGACAGCTGACCCTGCATCATCTCGAGCATGCTTTTGCTCAGCGCCAGACCCAGGCCGGTGCCTTCAACATTCGGATCGGCGCCCAGGCGCTCGAACGGTTTGAACAACTGATCAATGCGTTCGGCGGCGATGCCGTGGCCGGTGTCTATCACCGTCACGGTCGTGTGCTCCTCCAGTTGCTCGACTTCGATCTGCACCTGACCATGGGGCCGGTTGTACTTGATGGCGTTGGACAGCAGGTTGAGCAACACCTGGATCAGGCGCTGGCGGTCGGCGATCACGCCAAGTTCGTCCGGCATGTCTGGCAGTTCGACCAGTCGGATGTTGCCGTCCGCCGCCATCGGCGAAACCAGCACCAGCGCTTCCTGAAGCACTGCCGACAGGGCCACCGGTTCCAGGCTCAGGGACAGGTGGCCAGCTTCGATACGGGCGATGTCCAGCACCTCGTTGATCAGCTTCAGCAAATGCTGGCCGGCACGCAGGATGTGTCCGACCTGCGGCCGCTGGCTGGCAGTCGAATCCATGTCCAGCAACTGGGCAAACCCCAGGATCGAGTTCAGCGGCGTGCGCAACTCGTGGCTCATGCGCGAAAGAAACTCGCTTTTCGCCCGGCTGGCGCGTTCGGCTTCTTCACGGGCAGTACCCAGCGCGATCTCTGCGGCACGGCGGTCGGTGATGTCTCGGGTGATCTTGGAGAAACCACGCAGTTCGCCGTTGCCGTCGTACTGTGCAGTAATCACCACGCTGGCCCAGAAACGGCTGCCGTCCTTGCGGCAGCGCCAGCCTTCTTCCATGTAATGCCCTTCGACCGTAGCCTCATGCAACGCCATGTCCGGATGCTGCGGACACTCCTCTGGCTGGTAGAAAACAGAGAAGTGCTGACCGATGATTTCCTGTTCGGTGTAGCCCTTGATACGCTCGGCACCGGCGTTCCAGGTGGTGATGTAGCCGTGCTTGTCCAGCGCGAAAATGCCGTAGTCCTTCACGCCTTCAATGATGAGCCGCAGGCGTTCTTCGTTGTCCCGCAGGGCGCGCTCACGCTCGGCAAGCAATTGCCCGGCTTCGACCAGACGCGTGCTCAACTGACCGATCTCGTCTTTCTCCGGAGGTTGTGGCCGCAAGGGATGGCCGAGCGCCAGGCGTTGGGCGTTGCGCTGCACCTGCTGGACCCGCGTGACGATGCCTCGCGACAGCATGAGCACCGCCAGAATGGCGCCGATGATGCCGCAGGCGGCGGCCAGCAGCGTGGACAGCAACAGTTGCTGGCGAGTGGCCGACGCGGCGGCAGTGCGTTCGGCCAGCAGCGTGTCCTCGCGCTCGCGCATGGTGCTGATGCGTTCGCGCAATTGATCGAGTACGTATTTGTTTTCAATCAGGATGCGCGTGATATTTTCCGGTACATCCAGGCTGAGTGCCTGCAGTTTTGCCAGCCCGTCGGCCTTGGCGTGGATCAGGGGCTCGATCGACGTCAGGTACCCGCGCATCCGCTCGTCCTGGATATTGGCATCAAGCCGTGACAGCGCCGCGTCGATCAGCGGCTGTGCGTTCAGATAACCAGGCAGAAAATCCGCCTGGCGGGTCAGCAGGTAACCGCGCACGCTTGCGGCTGCTTCGGCGATCTGGGTATGCACCGTCTGAATATCACCCTGCACCAGCAGTGCACGGCGCACATCCTCTTCGGCCTGCGCGGTCTGGCGCTCGGCGTGATAGATCAACCCCAGCGAGGACATCAGCACCACCAGCGGCATCGAAATCGCCAGCAGTGCCTTGCCACGCAGGGGGAGATCCTGCCAGCGGCTGGTGGACAGTGCTGTCATTGCCAGTCGCCCGGTGCCTGAGTGACCAGCCCCAGCGCCACGCCACGCACAGCCGCCTGGGTACGATCAGATGCGCCGAGCTTGCCGATCACTTTTTCCACGTGAGCCTTGGCAGTGCCGGTGGTGATGCCCAGTTTTTCGCCGATTTCCCGGTTGCTGAAACCGCCTGCCACCAGCCCCAGCACCTGACGTTCGCGAGGCGTCAGGGCTTCGGGCAGTGACGCGCCGCTGGTGTTGCGCTCGGTCATGCGGCGCAGCAGGCGCGCGCTGACCGCACTGTTCAGAGCCTCTTCCCCACGTGCCACGCGTTGCAGGCTGGCAATCACCTCATCGCGGCTGGCGTCCTTGAGCAAGTAGCCCACGGC
The DNA here is from genome assembly GCF_979253365.1 of Pseudomonas sp. AC016. Taxonomy (NCBI): domain Bacteria; kingdom Pseudomonadati; phylum Pseudomonadota; class Gammaproteobacteria; order Pseudomonadales; family Pseudomonadaceae; genus Pseudomonas; species Pseudomonas sp. AC016. The sequence goes on along the minus strand of NZ_CEEDCC010000001.1, from coordinate 1,172,932 downwards.
ACCGGCGCTGATCGCCGCTTCCAGGTGATCGGTGCTGTCGTCCATGGTGAAGATCACCACCTTGAGCTTCGGCATGCGTTGCTGCAGAAGCCGGGCCGCGCCCAGTCCGTTGAGCACCGGCATGCGGATGTCGAGTATCGCGATGTCCGGTTGCAGTTCTTCGCAGAGCTCAATGGCCTGCTGGCCGTTGGCGGCCTGGCCAACCACTTCGAATTCAGGATGTCCTGCCAGCAGCGAGACGAATCCGGTACGGGTCACTTCATGGTCGTCCGCAAGGACCAGTCGCAGGGTGTCAGTCATTGAATTGCCTTGTCAGCAGTGAAAGGGACAGTAGCGCGCAATCGCGTACCGCAATCGGGACGGCTGACACAGGTCAGGCGGCCACCCATCAGACTGGCGCGCTCCTGCATGGCCACCAGCCCCAGTTTCTGAACGCCGTTGCCGTCGCTGCGCTGATCGGTCACGAAACCGCGGCCATTATCCTCGAGCAGCAGCGAAACGTTACTGTCACTGATGTCCAGCGCCAGTTGCACGCTGCCAGCGCCCGAATGCTTGAGCACATTGTTGATGCCTTCCTGAGCAATGCGAAACAGGCCGATCTCCAGATGGCTGGGCAGGCGGACCATCGAGCGCGAGCTCCAGTGCACGGCGATGCCGGCTTCGCGCAGGCGGTCAGCTTCCTTGTCGACCGCCTGAAGCAGGCCGAAGTCATCGAGCACGGTAGGGCGCAGACCGCTGATCAACTGCCGTCCTTCGCCCACGCAGTGTTGGGCCAGATTGAGGATGGCCTGCAGGTCGGCGCTCATGGGCTCCGGCAGGTCCGGGCAGCGTCCTGCAAAACCTTGCAGACGCTGATGCAGTCCGGCAAGCGTTTGTGCCAGACCGTCATGCAGGTCATAGGCCATGCGCTTGCGTTCGTCTTCCTGAGCGGTGAACAGTTGATGCACCAGCTCGGACATGGTCCGCTCCCGCGCCACCAGCGCTTCGAGCAGGCGGTTGTTCTCCAGATGCGCCGCCAGCAGCGTGGCGAGGAGTTGCAGGGATTCGATGTCTTCGTTGTCCGGGGCATTGATCCCGACGCTGTTGGCGAGCAGCAGCGTGCCGAACGCGCCTTCATCTGCACCGCGCAACGGCAGCATCAGCACACTGGGCAGTCGGTCTTGCGGACAATCCAGCCACTGCGGGCCGACGGCCAGGGTGTCGGCCACCTTGTCCATCGAGTTCAGACGTTCCTTGCTGCCGTGGCTGGCCGTGATCGTGACTACGTTATCGCTGTTCCACTCAAGCAGCAGGCCATGGTCCATGGCCACGAAGGCACAGGCCCGTTGCAGCACCCGCTGGCGCATGGCTTCGGGCGGCAGCTGGGTCAGTTCCTGGCCTGTGTCCACCAGAAGTCGCAGACGGGCGGCACGGCTTTGCGACTGGCGATACTGGGTACGAATCGCCAGGGCACTTGCCGGGTCATGGGGAGGGCTTTGCATAGGGGAGGGCTCCAGCGAAGGGTGATGCGCGCGCGAGCACACCTTGAGTACAGCCATTAGAACGCGTAAGGCGATTGTGCGCCTATCTGCCAGTTGGCATAGGCAAATAACCCCGTTCGGCCGATGGAGCAAACAGCGCTACAGGGCAAATTGGCAACCACTGAATCCCTGAACCGATTACCCCGTAGGAGAGTTGCAATGAAACTGAAATTGACCGCCCTGGCCCTGTTCCTCGCTGTAAGCGCCCCGATGGTTCAGGCAGCTGCCGAACCGGCCGGCGGTTACACCTACCGCATGGTGGCCGAGCAGCCAAGCAACGTAAACGATAAAGAGATTGCAGGTCTGTTCGACCGCTGGAACAAGGCTTTGAAAACCGGCAATCCGCAGACCGTTGTCTCACTCTACGCCAAGGATGCCGTGCTGCAGCCGACAGTCTCGAACAAGGTGCGAGCCAACCCGGCCGAGATCAAGGACTACTTCGAGCACTTCCTGGCCCTCAAGCCGGTCGGTGAGATCAACTACCGGGAAATCCGCCGTCTGGGTCCGGATGCAGCAGTGGACAGCGGTGTCTACACCTTCACCCTGACGTCGGCCGAGGGCAAGCAGAGCAAGGTCCAGGCTCGCTATACCTTCCTTTACCATCGTGTCGGCAACGAGTGGAAGATCTTGAACCACCACTCCTCGGCCATGCCGGAAGTGCAGCCTGAGTACCAGGTCAGCCGCTGATAAAAAGCGTCGAGCCAAAACGAAAAATCCGGAGCCCAGGCTCCGGATTTTTTTGTCGTCTGAAAAGGCTCAAGGCTCGGTTCTGACGCCGTTGACCTTGCGACAGTGAATCAGCGCATCGCGAATCATGAAGTTGACCAGGGTAGGGGAGACGCCCAGTTCCTTGGCGATGTCCTTTTGCGGTACACCGTGCAGGCGGTACATCTCGAACGCGTAACGGGTGCGGGGTGGCAGCTCCGAAAGCGCGTCGGCAATTTTTTCCAAACTCGAGAAGTTAATGTGCGAGGTTTCCGGCGAAGCGCCCTGAATCACCACATTCAGTCCCTCGGCCTCAGGGCCGGTGTATCGCTGCTCCAGTGCCTGCTTGCGGTAGTGGTCGATGGCCAGATTGCGCACGATCTGAAACAGATAGCTGAGCTGAGCCTTGAACGTCAGCGTGACCTGAGGGGCCGAACGCAGCCTGAAGAACGCGTCCTGAACCACATCCTCCGCGCGGGACCGACAACCCACGATGCGTGCCGCAATCTTGACCAGCAGCAGGTAATTGTCGACGAAAGCCTGGAGGAGGGGTGAATCGCACTTACTTGTGAATACTTGTTCCGTCATGGAATTCACCTTGCTGCAAAGTCATTGGAGGGGAGCGGCCTTGTGGGTCGCGCCATCACGTGGGGCGATAAATTAGTCTTAATGATAATTATTGTCAAATGCGAAAGCGCATCAGCGCACTTTAAAGGGGCGATTCCGACCAGCGCGCCCGACGCGCGTGCAAGGCGGCCGAACGCGACTAATTATTTCCGAACGCCGTCCGTTCTCATTGATGACAGGCCCGCCCATGACGCAGGCCGGGGATGACATCAGGAGAACACCATGCGTATCGATCGCGCGCATCGCGGCTTTTACACCGGATCCAATGGACGGACGGCCCTGATATGAACAGCTCAACAGGCATGAAGCTGTTCTGCCTGCCGTATTCCGGTGCCAGCGCGATGTTCTACAGCCCCTGGCGGCGCGCGTTGCCGGACTGGCTGAACGTGCGTCCGCTGGAACTGCCGGGCCGCGGCATGCGCATGGCCGAACCGTTGCAGACGGATATCGTGCAACTGGCCGGTCAACTGGCCGACGAGATCGCCGCCGAACTCGACACCCCTTATGCGCTGTTCGGGCACAGCCTGGGCGGGCTGCTGGCCTTCGAACTGGCGCATGCACTGCGCGCTCGCGGGCTGCCCGCGCCGCTGGCGCTGTTCGCCTCGGCCACGGCGGGGCCTGCGCGCCGCGACGTCAGCGACTACGCCGTGGCCAGGACCGATGCGCAATTGATCGAACGACTTCGCACGCTCAAGGGCACCCGCGAAGAGGTGATCGCCAATGACGAACTCATGCAAATGATGCTGCCGATCCTGCGCGCCGATTTTCTGCTGTGTGGCAGCTTTGTCTATGGCGTGCGCGAGCCGCTGCATATCCCCATTCACGTATTCGGCGGCAAGCAGGACAGCGTCAGCGTCGAAGAACTGCTCGACTGGCAGGAAGACGCCGCGACGGGGTTTTCTCTGGATATGTTCGAAGGCCACCACTTCTATCTGGTCGACGAGCAGGCTCAATTGCTACGCCATCTGCGGCGTTACGCCGAACAGCACCTGACTCGCTGGCGCAACAGCGCGGCTCGGCACCTGACCCGCGCAGCTGGCTGATGCCCGCTCGCCCGACGCGTCGCTGATCCTGCGACGCGCTTTTTTTTGATACCCAGACCCGCTCTGGCAAGCCGAATCCAGCAGGAAACCCATCATGGACGCTTTTGAACTCCCCGACACTCTGGCTCAGGCGCTGCAACGTCGCGCCGCGAAAACGCCTGACCAGCTGGCGCTGCGTTTTCTCACCGACGAAAACAGCCAGGGCCTGGTGTTGACCTACCGTGATCTGGACCTGCGTGCGCGCACCATCGCTGCCGCCCTGAAGCGTGAGGCAGTGCCGGGAGATCGCGCGATTCTGTTGTTTCACAGCGGGCCGGATTACGTCGCGGCGTTCTTCGGTTGTCTGTATGCCGGAGTCATTGCCGTACCGGCCTATCCACCGGAATCCAATCGCCGTCATCATCAGGAACGTCTGCTGTCGATCATCGCCGACGCCGAACCGCGTCTGCTGCTGACCGGTTCCGACCTGAAATCCGCCTTGCTGCAAATGGACGAACTGGCGGCTGCCGATGCACCGCAACTGCTTTGTGTGGACACGCTGGACAGCGTCCTCGCCGAAGGCTGGCAAGGACCTGAATTGCAGGCCGACAACATCGCCTTTCTGCAGTACACCTCAGGCTCGACGGCCTTGCCCAAAGGCGTGCAGGTGAGCCACGGCAACCTGGTTGCCAACGAAATGCTGATCCGTCACGGCTTCGGCATTGACCTCAATCGCGACGATGTCATCGTCAGCTGGCTGCCGCTGTACCACGACATGGGCCTGATCGGCGGTCTGTTGCAGCCGATTTTCAGCGGCGTGCCCTGCGTACTGATGGCGCCTGCGTACTTCCTGACACGCCCGCTGCGCTGGCTGGAAGCGATCAGCGAGTACGGCGGCACCATCAGCGGCGGACCGGATTTCGCCTATCAGCTGTGCAGCGCACGGGTCAGCGAGTCGGCGCTGGAGCGCCTGGACCTGAGTCGCTGGCGCGTTGCGTACTCCGGTTCCGAGCCGATCCGTCAGGACAGCCTCGACGCGTTTGCCGACAAGTTCGCCCGTTGCGGCTTCACGCCCGACAGCTTCATGGCGTCCTACGGGCTGGCCGAGGCCACGCTCTATGTGGCCGGAGGCAAGCGCGGCCACGGCATTCCTTCATTACGTCTGGACGAAGCGGCGCTGGCGCGCAACGTCGTGGAACTGGGAGAGGGCAGTCCGGTGATGAGTTGCGGCACCGGTCAGCCGGGGCATGGCGTACTGATCGCAGACCCGAATACCTTGCAAGCGCTGGACGACAACCACGTCGGTGAAGTCTGGGCTACCGGTCCCAGTATCGCCCATGGTTACTGGCGCAACCCTGAAGCGACGGCAAAGACCTTCGTCGAACATGACGGCCAGACCTGGCTGCGAACCGGCGATCTGGGTTTCCAGCGCCACGGCGAGCTGTATATCACTGGCCGCTTGAAAGACATGCTGATCGTGCGCGGGCAGAACCTCTACCCGCAGGACATCGAAAAAGTCGTCGAGCGCGACGTCGATGTGGTGCGCAAAGGCCGTATCGCCGCGTTCGCTGTGACTCATGCGGGCATCGAAGGCATCGGCATCGCGGCTGAAGTCGGTCGCAGTGTTCAGAAAACCCTGCCACCCGAAGCCTTGATCAAGCTCATTCGCCAGGCCGTAGCCGATGCGTTCCAGGAGGCACCAACGGTCGTCGTGCTGCTCAACCCTGGCGCGCTGCCCAAGACCTCCAGCGGCAAACTGCAACGTTCAGTCTGCCGCACGCGTCTGGCCGATGGCAGCCTGGACAGCTACGCGGTGTTTCCTGAAAGCACCGCAAGTCAGGTGGCGCAGGTGCATGCCACGGGTTCGCAGCTGCTGGCCAAAGTTGCCGACGTCTGGTGCGAGCAGTTGCAGCGCGAGCAGATCAGCGTGGATGACCACTTCTTCCTGCTGGGCGGCAACTCGATTGCCGCGACTCAGGTGGTGGCGAAGCTGCGTGAGGTGCTGGGCATCGACCTGAGCCTGCGTCTGCTGTTCGAAGCGCCGACCCTGGGTGCCTTTGTTGCGCAGATCGAAGCGCTGCAACTGGCCGCACAACAAGGCGATGCGCCCAGCGAAAACGCAATCACCCGCCTGCCGGGTGACGAGCACTTGCCGCAATCCCTGGCGCAGAACCGCCTGTGGTTTGTCTGGCAACTGGACCCGCACAGCAGCGCCTACAACATTCCCGGCGGTCTGCACTTGCGTGGCGAACTGGACCGCTCGGCCCTGCGCGACAGTTTTCAGCGGCTGATCGAGCGTCATGAATCACTGCGTACCCGCTTCTACGAACAGGACGGCGTAGCGCTGCAACGCATCGATCCGGCCGGTGAGTTTCAGTTGCAGGTGCTGGACATCAGTGGCCTGTCTGGCGACGAGCGTCAAAACCGGGCGCGGGCGATTCGCGAAGAGCAGGCGCGTCAGCCGTTCGATTTACAGAACGGTCCGCTGCTGCGCGTAACGCTGGTGCAACTGGACGATGAAGAACACCTGTTGCTGGTGACCCTGCATCACATCATCGCCGACGGCTGGTCGCTGAACGTGCTGATCGACGAATTCTCGCGCCTTTATGCGGCGGCTGTTCAAGGTCAGTCGCTTGAACTGGCAACGCTGGCGCTGCGTTATGCCGACTACGGCCAGTGGCAGCGTGAATGGCTGGCGCGTGGCGAGGCTGCGCGCCAGCTTGAGTACTGGAAGCAGCAACTGGGCGACGAGCAGCCCGTGTTCGCGTTGAACACCGACCATCCGCGCTCGGCGCGCCAGCAGCACAGCGCCGACCGCTACAGCGTGCGCCTGAGTGTCGAATTGAGCGCCGCCGTGCGCAATATGGCGCAAGCCTGGCAATCGACGCCGTTCATGCTGTTGCTGGCCAGCTTCCAGACCCTGTTGCATCGCTACAGCGGACACACCGACATTCGCATCGGCGTGCCCGGTGCCAATCGTCCGCGTCATGAAACCCAGGGCATGATCGGCTTCTTCATCAACACCCTGGTGTTGCGTGCGCAGCTCGATTCGCGCCAGGCATTCTCGGCATTGCTGGCCCAGACCCGTCAGACGGCGCTGGACGCTCAGGCGCATCAGGATGTGCCCTTTGATCAACTGGTCGAAGCCTTTGCTCAGGCCCGCGAGCACGGTCTGTTTCAAGTCATGTTCAACCATCAGCAGCGTGACCTGAGTGCCTTGCGCCGCTTGCCGGGATTGCTCGCCGACGAATTGCCATGGCACAGCCGCGAAGCCAAGTTCGACCTGCAATTGCACAGCGAGGAAGACAGAAACGGTCGCCTGACGCTGTCTTTCGATTACGCCGACGAGCTGTTCGAGCGCGACACCATCGTGCGCATGGCGCAGCATTATGTGCGGGTGCTGACTCAGGTCAGCCAGGAGGCGCAGGTCGCGCTGGGTGATCTGCAACTGCTCGGCGATGACGAGCAGGCGCAACAGGCACAGTGGAGCAGTGCGACCTGTGTGCCCGCGACACGTTGGCTGCCTGAGCTGCTCAACAATCAGGCCCGACAAACCCCTGAACGGATTGCGCTGATGTGGGAGGGCGGCAGCCTCGACTTTGCCAGTCTGCATGCCCAGGCCAATCGTCTCGCGCATTACCTGCGCGACAAGGGCGTCGGCCCGGATGTCAAAGTCGCGATTGCCGCAGAGCGTTCGCCACAACTGCTGATCGGGCTGCTCGCGATTCTCAAGGCCGGTGGTGCGTACGTGCCGCTGGACCCGGATTACCCGACCGAACGCCTCGCTTACATGCTCAACGACAGCGGCGTCGAACTGCTGTTGACCCAGAGCCATCTGCTGGGCGACCTGCCGTGCGCCGATGGCGTTTGCACCGTCGCGATGGACACCCTGAACCTGGAAAGCTGGCCGGTGAGTGCGCCAGGTCTGCATTTGCAGGGCGATAACCTTGCGTACGTGATTTACACATCGGGCTCCACCGGGCAACCCAAGGGTGTTGGCAACACCCACGCAGCGCTGGCCGAGCGCCTGCAATGGATGCAGGCGACCTACGCGCTGGATGACAGCGACGTGCTGATGCAGAAAGCGCCAATCAGTTTCGACGTATCGGTATGGGAGTGTTTCTGGCCGCTGATCACCGGTTCCCGATTGCTGCTGGCCGGTCCCGGCGAACACCGCGATCCGCATCGTATCGCGCAACTGGTCAGGGATTACGGCGTCACTACGCTGCACTTCGTGCCGCCGCTGTTGCAGGTGTTCATCGACGAACCGCTTACCCGGCAGTGCAACAGCCTGCGTCGTCTGTTTTCGGGGGGTGAAGCGCTGCCGAGTGAGCTGCGTAACCGGGTGCTGGAGCAACTGCCGAACGTGCAGTTGCACAACCGCTATGGCCCGACCGAAACCGCGATCAACGTCACCCATTGGTATTGCCAGGAGGCGGACGGCGAGCGCTCGCCGATTGGCCGCCCGCTGGGCAACGTGCTGTGTCGGGTACTAGATAATGAATTGAATCCGGTGCCGCAAGGCGTCGCGGGTGAGCTGTGCATTGGCGGCATCGGTCTGGCACGAGGCTATCTGGGGCGTCCGGTACTGACAGCCGAACGTTTCGTGGCCGATCCGCTGGGCCAGGCGGGTGAGCGGCTGTATCGCACCGGCGATCGGGTGCGCTGGGGCAGTGATGGCGCGCTGGAATACCTGGGGCGTCTCGATCAGCAGGTCAAGCTGCGTGGCTTCCGGGTCGAACCGCAGGAAATCGAAGCGCGTCTGCTGGCTCAATCGGGAGTTGGCCATGCGGCGGCACTGGTGCGCGAAACGGTCGCCGGTCCGCAACTGATCGGCTACTACACCGGAGCGCTCGAGGGCGAAAGCGAAGCTGAACAGGCAGAGCGCATCAAGTCCGCCCTGGCGCTGGAACTGCCGGATTACATGGTCCCGACGCAATTCGTGCGCCTGGACAGCATGCCCCTCAGCCCAAGCGGCAAGCTCGACCGTCGCGCCTTGCCCGAACCGCAATGGCAGACCCGCGAGCACGTCGAGCCGCAGTCGGCGCTGCAAAAGCAGATCGCCGCCATCTGGCGTGAAGTGCTGGGTGTGCCGCGTGTCGGCTTGCGTGATGACTTCTTCACGCTGGGCGGCCATTCCTTGCTAGCCACCCAAATCATCTCCCGCGTGCGTCAGGCCTGCGACATCGACCTACCGCTGCGCACGCTGTTCGAAGCCAGCGAACTGGGTGCGTTCGCCGAGCAGGTCGCGAGCATTCAGGCGTCCGGCGTACGCGGCAGCCTGCAACCGATTGCCCGCGTCGACCGCAGTCAGCCGGTGCCGTTGTCCTACTCGCAGCAACGCATGTGGTTCCTCTGGCAGATGGAGCCGGACAGCCCGGCCTACAACGTGGGCGGCATGGCTCGCCTGAACGGGGTGCTGAACATCGAGCGTTTCGACGCGGCGCTGCAAGCGCTGATCCTGCGCCACGAAACCCTGCGCACTACCTTTCCCAGCATCGATGGCGTGGCGTATCAGAAAGTCTCGGAGCACACCGGTCTACAGATGCGCTGGGAAGACATTTCCGCGCTGCCTGTCGAGGTTCGCCAGCAGCGGCTTCAGGTATTGGCCGACAGCGAAGCGCATCAGCCGTTTGATCTGGAAACCGGACCGCTGCTGCGTGCCTGTCTGGTCCGGGCAGGCGAGCTGGAACATTACTTCGTCCTGACCCTGCACCACATCGTCACCGAAGGCTGGGCGATGGACATTTTCGCTCGCGAACTGGGGCTGCTGTACGAAGCTTTTCTTGAGGGCAAGGCGTCGCCGCTGGAACCGCTGGCGGTGCAGTATCTGGATTACAGCGTCTGGCAGCGCCAGTGGATGGAAGCGGGCGAGCGTCAGCGCCAACTGGATTACTGGACCGCGCAACTGGGCAACGAGCACCCCTTGCTGGAGCTGCCAAGCGATCGTCCGCGTCCGCCGGTGCAGAGCCATCAGGGCGAGTTGTACCGTTTTGATCTGCAAGCCGATCTGGCCGCCCGGGTTCGCGCTTTCAACGCACAGAACGGCCTGACCCTGTTCATGACGATGACCGCCACGCTGGCGGTGCTGCTCTACCGTTACAGCGGCCAGACCGACCTGCGCATCGGCGCGCCGGTGGCCAATCGGATTCGCCCGGAAAGCGAAGGCCTGATCGGCGCGTTCCTCAACACCCAGGTGCTGCGTGTGCAGCTCGACGGGCAGATGAGCGTGGCGCAGTTGTTCGAGCAGGTTCGGCATACCGTCATAGAGGGCCAGTCGCATCAGGACCTGCCGTTCGACCATCTGGTCGAAGCCCTGCAACCGCCGCGCAGTGCGGCCTACAACCCGCTGTTCCAGGTGATGTGCAATGTGCAGCGCTGGGAATTCCAGCAGAGCCGTGAGCTGGCCGGGATGACGGTCGAGTATCTGGTCAACGATGCGCGGGCGACCAAGTTCGACCTCAATCTGGAAGTCACCGAACTGGATCACCGTCTGGGCTGCTGCCTCACCTACAGCACCGACCTGTTCGACGAGCCGCGCATCGCCAAAATGGCCGAGCACTGGCTCAACCTGCTGCAAGCCTTGCTGGCCGATCCGCAGCAACGCCTCAGCGAACTGCCGCTGTTGCAGGACGCCGAGCGTCAGCAGCTGCTCGACAGTCTGGGCGTCGAAGCGGGCGAGCAGCGCCTGGATCAGTGCGTTCATGAGCTGTTTGCCGAGCAGGCCCGCCTGCGTTCGAACGCGCCAGCGCTGACCTTTGCCGGCGAAACCCTGAGCTACGCCGAACTGGACAGCCGGGCCAACCAACTGGCGCGGGTGCTGCGCGAGCGGGGTGTCGGGCTGCAGGTGCGTGTCGGTCTGGCGCTGGAGCGGTCGTTGCACATGGTGATCGGCCTGCTGGCGATCCTCAAGGCTGGTGGCGCCTATGTACCGCTGGATCCGGAATACCCGCTGGAGCGCTTGCAGTACATGATCGAAGACAGCGGCGTCGGCCTGCTGTTGAGTGATCGCGCAATGTTTGCCGCCCTCGGTGAGCTGCCTGATGACGTGGCGCGCTGGTGTCTGGAGGATGACCTGCCATTGCTGGAAGGTTACTCGCACGACGAATTGCCGTTCCTCAGCCTGCCGCAGCATCAGGCGTACCTGATCTACACCTCGGGCTCGACCGGCAAGCCAAAAGGCGTGGTGGTGTCCCATGGTGAAATCGCCATGCACTGCCAGGCGGTGATCCGCCGCTTCGACATGCAGCCTGACGACTGCGAGCTGCATTTCTATTCGATCAATTTCGATGCGGCCACCGAGCGTCTGCTGGTGCCATTGCTTGCAGGTGCACGCTTGGTTTTGCGGGCGCAGGGGCAGTGGGACGCCGAAGAAATCTGCTGCCTGATCCGTGAGCAACAGGTCAATATTCTCGGTTTCACCCCGAGCTACGGCAGCCAGCTGGCGCAATGGCTGGCGACACAGGGCCAGACACTGCCGGTGCGCATGTGCATCACCGGCGGCGAAGCACTGACTGGCGAGCACCTGCATCGCATTCGTGCGGTGTTCCAGCCGGAGCTGTTTTTCAATGCCTACGGCCCGACGGAAACCGTGGTCATGCCGCTGGCCAGTCTGGCCCCGCAGCAATTGCCGGAAGGCGAGGCCAGCGTGCCGATTGGTCAGGTGGTGGGCGCGCGAGTCGCCTACATCCTCGATGCCGACCTGGCTCTGGTGCCGCAGGGCGCGAGTGGCGAGTTGTACATCGGCGGACCGGGTCTGGCGCAGGGGTATCACCAGCGTCCGGGCATGACCGCAGAGCGCTTCGTGGCCGATCCGTTCAGCGGGCAGGGCGGGCGTCTGTACCGCACCGGCGATCTGGTGCGCCAGCGTGCCGATGGGCTTGTGGAATACATGGGCCGAATCGACCATCAGGTGAAAATTCGCGGCTTCCGTATCGAGCTGGGCGAAATCGAAACCCGTCTGCTGGAACACGGGCGCGTTCGCGAGGCCGTGGTGCTGGCCCTGGATACGCCGTCAGGCAAGCAATTGGCAGGTTATCTGGTCACTGACGTGGCCGAGCAGGATGCCGGGCAACAGGCGCATCTGCGTGACTCGCTAAAAGCGCACCTCAAGGCGCAACTGCCGGATTATATGGTGCCTGCGCACCTGATTCTGCTGGACAGTATGCCGCTGACCGCCAACGGCAAGCTCGACCGACGGGCCTTGCCTGCGCCGGACCCCGAGCTCAATCGCCAGCACTATGTGGCGCCGGTCAGCGACCTCGAGCAGCAACTGGCGGCGATCTGGTGCGCAGTGCTGAACGTGGCGCAGGTCGGGCTCGACGACAACTTCTTCGAGCTGGGCGGCGATTCGATTCTGTCGATTCAGGTGGTCAGTCGGGCGCGTCAGGCGGGCATTCATTTCACACCACGTGATCTGTTTCAGCATCAGACCGTATATACCCTTGCTGCCGTAGCGACGACTCAGCAGTTGATCAAGGCCGAACAGGGCCGGGTGAGCGGCGAATCGGGCTTCACGCCGATTCAGCACTGGTTCTTCGACACGCCGATTCCAGAGCGTCAGCACTGGAATCAGGCGCTGGTGCTGGAGCCTGTCGCCCGCTTGAACGCGCAGACGCTGGAACTCGCGCTGCAGGCCGTGCTTGATCAGCATGACGCACTCAGGCTCAGGTTCCTGGAACAGAACGGTCGCTGGAGCGCTGAGCATCGCGCAGTCGTCACGCAAGACGCGCTGCTGATCCACGTGCAGGTGGCGCAGATGGACGAATGCGCCGCGCTGTTCGAGCAGGCCCAGCGCAGCCTTGATCTGCAGAACGGTCCGCTGTTGCGTGCCGTGCTGGTGGATGGACCGCAGGATCAGCAACGTCTGCTGATGGTCATTCATCACCTGGTGGTCGATGGTGTGTCCTGGCGTGTGCTGCTTGACGATGTGCAGACGTCTTATCGGCAGCTCAGTGAAACCCTGCCGGTTCGTTTGCCGGCCAAGACCAGTGCCTTCCGGGACTGGGCGAGTCGCTTGCAGGCCTATGCCGGCAGCGAGTCGTTGCGTGAAGAGCTTCAATGGTGGCAACGCCAGCTCAGCGGTCCGACCGCCGCGCTGCCGTGCCATGCCCCGCAGGGCGGTCAGCAGAATCGTCACGCCCGAACCCTCAGCGTGCGATTGGACTCCAGTAGCACCCGGCATCTGCTGCAACAGGCGCCGAGCGCCTACCGGACCCAGGTCAACGACTTGCTGCTGACCGCATTGGCGCTAGTGGTATGCCAATGGAGCGGGCAAGCCTCGACCTTGATCCAGCTCGAAGGCCACGGCCGCGAAACCCTGTTCGATGACATCGACCTGACCCGCACCGTCGGCTGGTTCACCAGCGCCTATCCGTTGCGCCTGACCCCTGCGCTCGACCATGCCGAACCGGGTGAGTCCATCAAGGCCATCAAGGAGCAGCTGCGTCAGGTGCCGCACAAGGGGCTGGGTTACGGGGTGCTGCGCTATCTGGCCGATGAGGGCAGTCGCAGTACCATGCTGGCGTTGCCGGTCGCCCCGATCACCTTCAACTACCTGGGCCAGTTCGATCAGAGCTTCGCTGACGACGCGCTGTTCCGGCCGTTGGAAGAGTCCGCTGGCGCGACCCATGATCCTCATGCGCCGCTGCCCAACGAGCTGAGCATCGACAGTCAGGTGTACGGCGGCGAACTGGTGCTGCGCTGGACGTTCAGCGCCGAGCGTTATCTGCCTGAAGTCATTGAAGCCCTGGCGCAGGATTATCTGAAGCAGTTGCAGGCGCTGATCAGCCATTGCCTGACCGAAGGCAGCGGCGGTCTGACGCCGTCGGACTTCCCGCTGGCCGAAATGGATCAGGCGCAGCTGGACGCGTTGCCGGTTCCGGCAGCCCGGATCGAAGACGTCTATCCGCTGACCCCGATGCAGGAAGGCATGCTACTGCACACGCTGCTGGAGCCGGGGACCGGCCTGTATTACATGCAGGACCGCTACCGCATCAACAGCGCGCTGGACCCGCAACGTTTCGCGCAAGCCTGGCAGGCTGTGATCGCTCGGCATGAAGCGCTGCGGGCCTCGTTCTGCTGGGACATCGGCGAAACCATGTTGCAGGTCATTCACAAACCGGGCGATACGCCCATCGATTACCTGGACTGGCGCGACGTGGCCAGCGACCAGCAGGAACCGCGACTGCAGGCCCTGCTCAAGTCTGAGCGTGAGGCCGGGTTCGATCTGCTGCGTCAACCGCCGTTCCACCTGCGCCTGATCCGCGTGGATGAGGCGCGCTACTGGTTCATGATGAGCAACCACCACATCCTCATCGATGCCTGGTGCCGCTCGTTGCTGATGAACGATTTCTTCGATATTTACACTGCGCTGGGCGAGGGTCGTGACGCGCAATTGGCTCCCGCGCCACGTTATCGCGACTACATCGGCTGGCTGCAACGCCGGGGGCTGACGCAGGCCCGCGACTGGTGGCGTCAGAATCTGGCGGGCTTCGAACGGCCAACGCCGATTCCGAGCGACCGTCCGTTCCTGCGTGAACACGCGGGCGAGAGCGGCGGTATGGTGGTCGGCGACTGCTACACCCGTCTCGATGTCGCGGACGGCGCACGGCTGCGTGAACTGGCGCAGCAGCACCAACTGACCGTCAATACCTTCGCCCAGGCCGCGTGGGCCTTGACCCTGCGACGTCTGAGCGGTGATCGCGACGTCGTGTTCGGTGTCACCGTGGCAGGCCGTCCGGTGGAATTGCCGCAGATGCAGCGCACCGTCGGGCTGTTCATCAACACCATTGCGCTGCGCATCGGCATGCCGGGGGACGAGCAGCGTTGCAGCGTGCGTCAGTGGCTGAGTCAGTTGCTGGACAGCAACATGCAACTGCGCGAGTACGAATACCTGCCGCTGGTGACCATTCAGGAAAACAGCGAGCTGCCCAAGGGCCAGCCACTGTTCGACAGTCTGTTTGTGTTCGAGAACGCGCCGGTGGAAGTCTCGGTGCTGGACCGTGCCCAAAGCCTGAACGCCACCTCCGATTCCGGTCGCACCCACACCAACTACCCGCTGACGGCGGTCTGCTACCCCGGCGATGACCTGGGCCTGCACCTGTCCTACGACCAGCGTTACTTCGACGAATCAACCGTGCAGGGCATGCTCGGTGAGTTCAAGCGCCTGCTGCTGGCGCTGGTCGAAGGCTTCCACGGCGACATGGTCGAGCTGGCGCTGCTCGGCGAACCGGAACGTGAATTCCTGCTGGAAGGCTGTAACCAGAGCGAGCGCGTCTATCCGCTGGAGCGCAGCTACGTGGCGTTGTTCGAGGCGCAGGTTGCCGAGCATCCCGAGCGCATCGCCGTCAGCTGTCTGGAACATCGCGCCAGCTATGCCGATTTGAACCATTCCGCCAACCGACTGGGCCATGCCTTGATCAGGGCCGGTGTCGGGTTCGATCAGCCGATTGCGCTGCTGGCCGAGCGCGGGCCTGAGCTGTTGGGCATGATTATCGGCAGCTTCAAGGCCGGTGCCGGTTACCTGCCGCTGGACCCGGCGCTGCCGAATCCACGCCTGAGCGGGATCATCGGTCAGAGCCAGACGCCAGTTCTGGTGTGTACCGAGCACTGTGTGGGGCAGGGCAGGGCCTTGCTTGAGGCGCTGCCCGAAGCCAATCGCCCGCACCTGCTGGTCTGGGAAACCGTGCAGCATCAGGAAACCGCACAGCACAATCCGGGTCGCTACAGCGCACCGGACAACCTGGCCTATGTGATCTTCACCTCGGGTTCGACCGGGCAACCGAAAGGCGTGATGGTCGAGCAGCGCGGCATGCTCAACAATCAGCTGAGCAAGGTGCCTTACCTGAACCTCAGCGCTGCCGATGTGATTGCCCAGACCGCTTCGCAGAGCTTCGATATCTCGGTCTGGCAGTTCCTCGCTGCGCCGCTGTTTGGCGCTCGGGTCGATATCGTCCCCAACGACATCGCTCGCGATCCCCAGGCGCTGCTCACACATGTTCAGGTGCAGGGCATCAGCGTGCTGGAAAGCGTGCCGTCACTGATCACCGGGCTGTTGGCCGAAGAGCAGGCGACGCTCGACGGCCTGCGCTGGATGCTTCCGACGGGCGAAGCGATGCCGCCGGAACTGGCCAGCCAGTGGCTGCAACGCTATCCCGATATCGGGCTGGTGAATGCCTACGGTCCGGCTGAATGTTCGGACGACGTGGCGTTCTTCCGGGTCGATGCGGCGTCCACCCGCAGCACCTACCTGCCCATCGGCCTGCCGACCGACAACAACCGTTTGTATGTGCTCGATGAAGCGCTGGAGCTTGTGCCGCGGGGCGCCGTCGGTGAGCTCTGCGTGGCGGGTACCGGGGTCGGACGCGGTTATGTCGGCGATCCGCTGCGCACCGTGCCGGTGTTCGTGCCCAACCCGTTAGGTGCGCCGGGCGAGCGCTTGTATCGCACCGGAGATCTGGCACGCCGTCGCAGCGATGGCGTGCTGGAATACGTCGGTCGGGTCGACCATCAGGTCAAGATCCGTGGCTACCGCATCGAACTGGGCGAGATCGAAACCCGCTTGCAGGAGCATGCTGCGATTCGCGAATCGGTGGTGCTGGATATCGACGGTCCGCTGGGCAGGGTGCTCGCCGCCTATCTGGTGCCCAACGGCGTGGTGCAGGACCCCGACGCCTTGCGTGACGACCTGAATAACCAGCTCAGGGCCAGCTTGCCGGACTACATGGTGCCCTCGCATCTGGTGCTGCTGGAGCAGATGCCGCTGACCCCGAACGGCAAGCTGGACCGTAGGGCCCTGCCTGCGCCGGACGTCAGCCTGGCGCAGCAGGATTACGTCGCGCCACAAAGCGAAATGGAGCAGCAACTGGCGGCGATCTGGGCCGATGTGCTCAAGGTGGAGCGGGTCGGTATCACCGACAACTTCTTCGAACTGGGCGGCCATTCACTGCTCGCCACCCGGGTGGTGACCCGTGCGCAGAAACAGTTGCAGCGCAACGTGCCGCTAAGGGCAATGTTCGAGTTCAACACGGTTCAGGCGCTGGCACAGCATCTGGAAAGCCTGGGCGGGCAGAAGGTCGACGAGCAGAAATTCGACCGGCTGGCCGACCTGATGGCGGAACTGGAAGGGCTCTGATCGGCCTGTCGTCGGGCTATCGGCCTAGCGGATGAAAAACTCGTTACCGGGTGTAAATCCGCAGGTCGCTGGCGCGTTTTCAAGGGAAGGAATAAATGCCTGAATCGGCCGGGTCCTCTACCCGGTCGAGCAAGGTCATACAACGGTTTCGCTCATCAGACAGCGTATTGAGGGTTGCACAGATGTCAGTCGCTACCAGGTTTATCGATGATCAACCGGCACGGGTTGCCCCGGCGCCGGTCGAGACGCTCTACCAGTTCGACGAGTCGCCCTTGCTGGCGCGCCAGAGTCGCCAGGAGTCCAACGCCCGCAGCTACCCGCGGCGCATTCCTCTGGCACTCAAGCGCGCCAAGGGCATTCATGTCGAAGACGTCGAAGGACGGCGTTTCATCGATTGCCTGGCAGGCGCTGGCACGCTGGCGCTGGGTCACAATCACCCGGTGGTGATCGAAGCGATTCAGCAAGTCATCAGCGACGAATTGCCGTTACACACGCTGGACCTCACCACGCCGGTCAAGGATCAGTTCGTGCAGGACCTGTTCGGTCTGCTGCCCGAAGAACTGGCTCGTGAAGCGAAGATTCAATTCTGCGGTCCGACCGGCACTGACGCGGTGGAAGCAGCGCTGAAACTGGTGCGCACGGCGACTGGACGCAGCACCGTGCTGTCCTTTCAGGGTGGTTACCACGGCATGAGCCAGGGCGCGCTGAGCCTGATGGGCAGCCTGGGTCCGAAGCAGCCGCTGGGTGCGCTGCTCAGCGCAGGTGTGCAGTTTCTGCCGTATCCCTACGATTACCGCTGCCCGTTCGGGCTGGGCGGCGCGCAGGGCGTGAAAGCCAACCTGCATTACCTGGAAAACTTGCTCAACGACCCGGAAGCCGGTGTACAACTGCCTGCAGCGGTGATTGTCGAAGTGGTGCAGGGCGAGGGCGGGGTGATTCCGGCTGACCTCGACTGGCTGCGTGGCGTGCGTCGCATCACCGAGAAGGCAGGCGTGGCGTTGATCGTCGACGAAATCCAGAGCGGTTTTGCCCGCACCGGCAAGATGTTTGCCTTCGAGCACGCCGGAATCATTCCGGACGTGGTGGTGATGTCCAAGGCCATCGGTGGCAGCCTGCCGCTGGCGGTCGTTGTCTATCGCCAGTGGCTCGACACCTGGCTGCCGGGCGCGCATGCCGGGACTTTCCGTGGCAACCAGATGGCCATGGCCACCGGCTCTGCGGTGATGCGTTATCTGAAGGATCACAACATTTGCGAGCACGCGACCGCGATGGGCGCACGACTGGTTGCGCACCTGCGCGAGCTGCAGCGTGATTTCCCGCAACTGGGCGATATTCGCGGACGTGGCTTGATGCTTGGCGTTGAGCTGGTTAACCCGGCCGGTGCGCGTGATGTTCAGGGTCATCCGCCGGTGTTTGCGCGCCTGGCGCCGCTGATCCAGCGTGAATGCCTCAAGCGCGGGCTGATTCTGGAACTGGGTGGTCGGCACGGCAGCGTCGTGCGCTTCCTGCCGCCACTGGTCATCACCGCCGAACAGATCGACGAAGTCGCCGGCATCTTCGGCCGCGCGCTGAACGCCGCGGTCGCTCAGCTTTAATTTTTCGACGTAGCGATACGTTCAATCCCTATAGCCGCCATGAATTGGCACGGCGGCGCTGAACCCTCATGGAGAGCAACAATGACTTCAGTATTCGACCGGGAAGACATCGTCTTTCAAGTGGTGGTCAACCACGAAGAACAGTATTCGATCTGGCCCGACTACAAAGCCATCCCCAACGGCTGGCGCACCGTGGGCAAGAGCGGCTTCAAGAAAGAATGCCTGGCCTACATCGAAGAAGTCTGGACCGACATGCGTCCTCTGAGCCTGCGCCAGAAGATGGACGCGCAGACAGCGGCGAGCCACTGATCAACTCAGATCAACTCAGATCAATGATCGTGCCCATGCTCCGCGCTCGTCGTTATACACAATTCCGCCTCAACACTGATCGTGCCCATCGCTCCGCGTGGGCATGCATTCCGTGACGCTCCGCGTCACAAATGGCACAGATTGCGGATTCAGTGAGCCGAGCGCATGACGTGGATAACGCTGGAGCTTGTCCACGCATCTGCGCCACGTTCAAGAGCGGACGCGGAGCGTCCTGGGAGGCATTCCCACGCGAGCGTAGGAACGATCAGCGTGATCTCAAGCACGCCGATCATGCCCATGCTTGTGCTCAGCGTTATGCCCGAGTCTTGCTGCGACCACGGGGTATGCATTCAGCCCGGGACGCTCTGCGTCCCATTGGGTCTGGCGACGCCAACGATCAGGGTGATATCAATGAGCGCGACTGCGCCCAATCAGTATCACTTCAACGCCCCGATAATCTGCTCGATATCCCCCTGCAATTCAGCCAGCGGATCAGCGCCATCGATTCCCAGTACCAGCAACTTGCTGCCTGCCTCGGCAATCGCGGCCTTGACCGGCTCGGGGGGCTGGCGGTGGTCGAGCACCAGGGCTACGTCGTTGTCCTTGAGAGTCTTCGCCAGCTTCTGCACCGCTTCAGGCGTCCATTGCTCGTCGGTCAATGCCTGGCTGTCGATCAGCTCCAGATTCAACCCGCTGACCAGATAACCGAAGCGGTCCGACAGGCTCACCACGCTCAGGTTGTCGGCGCTGGCCAGACTCGCTTCGCTGCTGGCGCTGAGCTTGAGCAGTTGCTGCTTGAGCGCTGCCAGATTGCCCTCGATCTTCGGCTTGGCGGCTGGCGCCAGTCGCACCAGATCCGCCGACATCACGTCGGCCATGCGCCCCATGTTGTTGCTCGCCAGCCACGGCTGACTGTTCAGGCCATCGACACCTTGTCCTGGCTGAACCGCGATACCCGGCAGGCTGCCGTCCACCGGGCGTGCGGCATCGATTTCAACGATACGAATGTTGCTGCGGCGCGCGTTGGGGTAGAGCGGGTCATCGGCCCAGATCGAGCGCAGCCCGATCACCGCATCAGCCTTGACCGCCAGCCCACGCAATGCCTCGGCACCACGCCCGGTGAAGTAGGCAGTCTGGCGAGAGCCGGGCAGGTTGGCTGCTGCAGCCCGCTCCAGCACTACGTCGCTGTCCTTGAGCAGAATCTGCCCCAGACCATAGGTGATCGGCAGGCTGGCGAGCACGCGCACCGGCTGGGCGGATTGCGCTGTGGCATCAGCCGCAGAGACGGCATTGCAGAGCAGGCCGGTCATGGCCAGCGCGAGGGTCATACGTCGCAGAGTGAACATTTATCCGATATTTCCTTTGAGGCTGGGCACCGTGCCGCGCGCGATGGCGGCCAGGGCGAACGCGACGCCGGCCACCAGAATGATCGCTGCGCCGGAAGGTACAGGCAGGTCGAAGACGATGGGCAGCAGAATGCCGCACAGGGTGCTGACGGTCGCAATCGCCACCGAGATCCAGAAGAACCCCTTCAGCGACTGGCTCAGCAGACGCGCAGCAGCAGCGGGAATCACCAACAGCGCGCCGACCAGAATCGCGCCGATGACCTTCACCGCCGCCACAGTGATCAGCGTCACCAGAATCACGAACAGGTAATCCAGCGTCTTCACCGCCACGCCACGCACAGCGGCCAGCTGCGGATTGAAGCTGGCCAGCATGATGCGGTTGTACAGCGGCAGGCTCAGGCCCATGACCAGCGAGCCGACGATCAGCAGCACCAGCAGGTCATTGCCGTTGACGGTCAGTACCGAGCCAAACAGCACGTTTTCCAGGATGTGCACGTTGATCTTGCCTGCCAGCACCAGCAGCAGGCTCGCACCCAGCGCCAGCGACACCGACAGGAACACGCCGATCAGCGTGTCGGGCGCTAGGCCGGTGCGGTTGCGCAGGTAATTGAGCACGATGCCGAACAGCAGGCAGTAGCCGAACAAACTGCCATATGGGCCGGTGTAAGGCTCGCCGAGCAGGATGCCGATGGCCACGCCCGTCAACGCCGCATGGCCTACCGCTTCGGAGAAGAACGCGAAGCGCTTGACCACCACCAGCGTGCCCAGACCACCCAGCACCGGACCGATCAGCAACCCGGCAAGCAAGGCATTGACCACGAAGCCGTAGGCCAGCGCTTCAGGCAGATAGCCGGACGACGCCAAGCCTTGAATGAACAGTCGAAAGCTCTCGTAATCCATCACGCGGCGCTCCCGTTCGTGATGTCTGCCGCACGCGGGTGCGCCGAAAACAGGGTCAGCAGCCGTTCCGGCGTGAGCGCTGTCTGTGCAGATTCATCGAACAACACCCGGCGATTGAGTCCGGTCACCTGATCGGCGAGACGCTTCACGGCTTCCAGATCGTGCTCGATCCACAACACCGTGATACCGGCTCTGCGCCAGTCGCCCAGCAGGCGTTCGAAGACCTGAATACCGGCTTCATCCAGCGCCGACATCGGTTCATCCAGCACCAGCAGCTGCGGAGCCGGAATCAGGCCCTGCGCCAGCAGCACGCGCTGGCGTTCGCCGCCCGACAGCGCGCCCATGCGGCGTTTGCGCTTGTCCTGCATGCCGACCCGCTCCAGTGCTTCGCCGATGGCCGCAGCGTAGTGCTTCGACAAGCCCAGAAAGGCAGGGCGTCGCTGGCACATGGCGGCCATGAAATCGTCGACAGTCATCGGCAGGCCGCGGTCGAATTCCAGCGCCTGTGGCACATAGCCGATCAGGCCGGGCGAGCCGGGCCATTGCAGGCTGAGCTGGCCCTGATGCGGGGTCTGGCCAAGCAGGGTCTTGATCAGCGAACTCTTGCCGCCGCCGTTGGGGCCGACCAGTGCATGCACGCTGCCTGCCCGCACGTTGAAGGTGATGCGATCAAGAATCGTAGTGCGGCCCAGCGTCAGGCTCACGTCGCTGAATTCAATGCCAGGCCCCTGATGGGTAATCTCAAGGTTTTGCGCAACCGTCATGCGCCTGCCTCCTGAATCGCCCGAACCACGGTGTCGAGGTTGCCGGCCATTTCCTTTTCGTACTTGTCGGCGCTGTATTCGCCGTAGGAAATGTGCGACAGCGGGTACAGCTTGACCCCGGACTCACGCTGGATGGTATCGACGTAGGTGGACGGGAAATCCATTTCCGAAAAGATCACCTTCACGTCCAGCTCACGCAATTGATCGATGGTTTTCTTCAACTGGCTCGGGCTCGGCTCGATGCCATGGGCCGGTTCCACCACTGCCGTAACTTCAAGGCCGAACTCGCGCAGCAGGTAATCGTAGGCGGCATGCACCGTTGCCACACGCAGGTCGGCGTTGGGCGCCTTGGTCAGCTTGGCCAGGGCGTCGGCACGCATCTGCCGCAGGCGCTTGCCGTAGGCGCGGGCGTTGGCGGTATAGGTCTTGGCGTTGTCCGGGTCGAGCTTGCCCAGTTCGCGGGCGATGTTGTTGACCTGTGCGATGGATGCGCTGATCGACAGGAAGGTGTGCGGGTTGACCACCTTGCCCGCGCCGCGTGCAGCAACACCGGTGGCAGCCAGCAGCGGCACGTCGGCGTTGGCTTCGATGGTCTTGATGTCCGGCTTTTCGCTGGCGGCGATCATGCGGTCGGCAAAGTCGTCATGGCCGACGCCATTGAGCACGACAACGTCGAGCGAACCGATGCGCTTGATGTCCTCGGCGCGAGGCTCATAGGCGTGGGGATTGAAACCCGCTGGAATCAGCGGCACGACCTCGGCCTTGTCGCCGACGATATTGGCCACGTAGCTGTAATACGGGTGCAGGGTGATGCCGATGCGCAGGCGCTTGGCCTGATCGGCGGCATGGCTCAGCGGCGCCATCAGCGTGGCACACAGGCCGATCAGCAGAACACGCAGCAAGGGGCGGCGTTTGAAAAAATTAGGCATGGGCGAGCGATCTTCTCTGATGATTTCAGTGCTGATGCTGGCGAGTGACACCAGCGTCGAATTGCGCGACAACCTGCTGCCAGCCTGCGCCGATCAGGGTCTTGTCACTGAGGTCGGCCGGTGCCGCCGTGGCCTTGCGGTTGATCCAGATGTCGGCCTGAGCGTCAGACGAGGTGCCCACCCGCATCAGGAACGAGCCCGCCACCGTCGGCGTCTGGCTCAGCCCCAGATAAGACTGCTCCAGCATCTGCCACGCATGGGCGCCACGGCTCACGGAACTTGCGTCTTCAGCGAACGGCGCAAAACCTTCCTCGCCCAGTTGCTGCGGCGTGACCGGCGTTGATTGCTCCTGAGTCAGCAGGCGGATCTCATCCAGTGTCACGCGCAGGTCGGCGTAGATGCCCTGTTCGGCGGCGGTCAGGTCGCGGCGGGCATCAAGCTGATGGCTGGCGACGCTATGGTCGTCCTGACGTTCGCCATGCAGGCTGACGACGCCAGCGGCAGCCGACAGAATCACCAGACACAACAGGAGGACGTAGAGGGTTTCATGCCCGGCACCGGCCGGCCGTACGATCTGTCGGGTCGGCGCACTCATGGGGTCGGGATGTCCGCTTGGTCGATCTCCACGACATGGCCGGGACCGGCATCGAACAGCACATAGAACTCCGAAGCGGGGCGCTTGAAGGTGACGGTGGAATCCTCACCCAGCTTGCCGGGCACCAGAATGGTCTCGTCATAGCCGATCACATCCAGGGTCACACCCGGCGCGCCGCTGCCATCGGAGAAGCCGCCGGTGCAGCGGATCTGTTCATTGTCGATCTGTTTGCACTCACACATCGGGTTATGGGCCTGCACGTTGGCGCTCAGGCCAAGGCCGATCAGGCAGAGCGCAGCGGCCGTCAGCCGCCGCGGGGAGAAGCGGGCATTCATGGTTTGGCTCCTTGTTTTTTCAGCCAGGCCACGGTGGTGGGCGAGGCCTGTTGCAGGGGAATGGAGGTTTGATGCACGGAACCGTCCCAGCCTTCCATGGTGATCCACAGTTCCGAGTCGGGGCTGGTGGTTTCCGGGATCTGCATGAAGGCGCCCATGCGATAGCCGCCGCCGAAGAAAATTACCCCGGCGGTGCGCAGGCTGCGGGGCTTGCCGATGCGCAGGTAAGTCGCCTTGACCCGGTCGATGCAGGCGTTGCACAGCGCGGCGTTGAAGCTTTTCATGTAGCCCGACGCACCGGACAGCCGCGGCGCTTCGTTGCGGTCTTCGGCCAGACGCAGGCTCCACGGGCCGACCTTGAACTCGCCGATTTCACGCTGCCCAAGGCCCGTGTCGCCGCGATCCAGCGCGTTGTCGGCAAAGTATTTGGGCATGAAACCCAGTGGAATCAGAATCAGCAGCACGTTGATGTGGAAACGCCATTTGTGCCAGAAACGGCTCAATGACGAAGCGGGTTGCGCGACAGCGGCCTTGCTCACAGGTTGTTCTCCGGGGTGCCGGTCGCCAGCGGCGGCCGAGGGGTTTGCCGGGTGGAAATCGGTTGGATTCTGATCTCGCGCTTCAAGGCATTGAGCGTGGCCAGTGCGGTGCGCTTGCTCCAGATCAGCAGCCCGCTGAGCACCATCATGCTCAGCACCAGCCCGAAGAACGCCCATATCAGCTTGATCCAGATGCCGCCGAAGTCGCCGGTGTGCAGCGGACGCATGGACTCGGTCACGAACTCCAGCTTGTTGCGGTCCGACAGCAGATGAGAGGCGGCGATCTCGCCGCTGTACGGGTTGATCTCGGCGGTCTGGTACATCAGCGGATACCAGCTGCGGCCGCCGACCTGCAGGTTGCTGTAGGCGTTGAACGGCGGTGTGATGAAACTGGCTTCCAGGCCTGGAATGCGCTCCTTGGCGATTTCCACGGCCTTTTCCAGGCTGATGGTCGGCGCAGGGCTGCCATCGGCGGTCAGCGGCACCGCGCTGTGAGGAATGATCGAAGCGACCTGGGAACGGCTGGAGATACTGATCTGGTTATCACCGAGGATTGCCTGAATCAGAAACCAGGTGCCGGTGATGGAAATGACGGCAATGAACCAGATCGACCAGACACCACTGAGCCGGTGCAGGTCGCCCCAGAAGATCCGCGGACCCTGGCTGAAGCGCAGCGGCTTGAAAAAGCCTTTCCAGAATTTTTTGTAGACCACCAGCCCGGTCACCAGCGACGCCAGCAGCGGCAGGCCGAGAATGGAGACCAGATACCAGCCCCACGAATAGCCATTGGTGAACGGCACCAGCCACCAGCCATGCAGGGCGCGGGTGAAGCGGCGGAAATCGAACGACGGCGTCAGGCCCTGAATCACCCCGGTGTACGGATTGACGTAGGCCGGTACTGAACGGCCGTCGGGGTAAGTCACGAACACGCTGAGGGCAAAATAGTCGCCGTCGGGCTGCATGATCGTGCCGACGATCAGGTCCGGTTCGTTACGCTCGATGGTGGCGCGAATCTGCTCGAAACTCATCCGTTCGGCCGTGTCCGAAGGCGGGTTGTCACGTATTTCCGGCATCGTCAGCCACATGATTTCCTTGCTGACCACAGCCAGGGTGCCGGTCACACAGACAATCAGCACGAAGAACCAGATGGGCAGGGCCAGCCAGCTGTGGACGAGAAACCAGATTTTCGAGCGGGATTTCTTCGACATGGGTAAACGGTCTCGATTCACGGTATGGAGCGGCCTTCAGGCAGGCATGGGCTCTCTATGGGGCATCATCTGAAAAACGGGCGCGGTTCTACCGACAGGCCCTGCATCCAGTTAAAGACGAATGAGAATACGAAAGATGTAGTTTTTTCTCGCGCTTAAATGAAAGGAAATGTTTCAGAGCAGGATTTGGGGAGGGTGAATGTCGTGCGTCGGCTAATTTTCCGCCCGCCGGTTACGTTCAATCTGGACATTGGCGTTGCGTCCGGCCGCAGGGGATCAGGCGCTTTTGCCATCAAGGGAGAGTCATCATGAGTCATGCGTTGAGTTTGGATATCCGGCCATTGCTGGCGGGGGGAGGCACATTGCCGATGCTGGTACAGGCGCCCGAACCAGGTCTGGACTTGATGGAAGCCTTGGGCGAATTCAAGCCGCTGGTCGCAGAGCACCTCTATCACGCCGGGGGCATTCTGTTTCGCGGCTTCGACGTGGGCGGCCCTGAAGCGTTTCGCGAATTTGCTGCTGGCTTCGGCCATCCGCTGCTCAATTACGAATTCGGTTCCACGCCGCGCAGCAACGTGACCAAAGGCGTATACACCTCCACCGAATACCCGGCGCACCAGAGCATTCCGCTGCACAACGAGCAGGCCTACACCCTGGAATGGCCGATGAAGATCTGGTTCTACAGCATGATCGCCGCGCAGACCGGCGGCGAAACGCCGATTGCTGACAGCCGGGAGATCTACCGTCGAATTCCGGCGCGTATTCGTGACCGTTTCATCGAAAAGAAACTGATGTACGTGCGCAACTACGGCAACGGGCTGGATGTGGAATGGAGTCAGGTGTTCAACACAGAAGATGAAAGCATGGTCGAAGCCTACTGCCGCGCCCACGCCATCGAGTGCGAGTGGAAGGACGACGGCGAACTGCGCACCCGGCAGATTTGTCAGGCGGTGTCGCGCCATCCGGTCACCCAGGACACGGTCTGGTTCAACCAGGCGCACCTGTTTCACATTTCCAACCTGCAACCGGAAGTGCGCGAAACCCTGCTGGACGTCGTGGACGAGGAAGACCTGCCGCGCAACGTGTACTACGGCGACGGCTCGGCCATCGAGGAGACCCTGCTTGACGAGATTCGCGGCGTGCTGGACGACTGCACGGTGAGTTTCCCGTGGCTGGAAAACGACGTGCTGATGCTCGACAACATGCTCACCGCCCACTCCCGCGCCCCGTTCACCGGCAAGCGCAAAGTGGTGGTGGCCATGGCGCAGGGGCATTCGGACAAATAAGCGCCAGATTCCTCGTCTACTGCGTAGAAGATGACTTCAAGCGAGCGCTCGGTCTGCGCCATGTGTGACGCGGAGCGTCACGGGACGCATGCCCACGCGGAGCGATGGGCACGATCAGTGTATGTTACTGATCGTTCCTCACGCTCCGCGTGGGAATGCCTCCCAGGACGCTCCGCGTCCGATCTGCAAGACGCACCGGAGCATCCTGCCAATACCCTCAAAACCTTTCTAAATATTTCCCCGCCAATTCGTTCTTGTTGAGACGGCCGCGCCACACGGTCAGCCCCATTCAGCAAGGACATGCCCCCATGAACCCCGAACACGCCCAGAAACTCGCTCGCCGTTTTGTCGAGTTGCCCTTGGAAAAACGTCGCTTGTTTCTCGACGGCATGCGTCGTGAAGACATGGATTTTTCGTTGTTTCCGATCCCGTCGTGCGAGGGGCTGGCCGAGCGGGACGGGCTGTCTTATGCGCAACAGCGCATGTGGTTTCTCTGGCAACTGGACCCGACCAGCGCGGCCTACAACTTGCCGATGTCGGTGTGCCTGAACGGCGCGCTGGAGCTGCCGCTGCTGGAGCAGGCCTTCAGCGCGCTGGTCGAGCGCCACGAGAGCCTACGCACGACCTTTGGTCAGGAAGGCGACCGGGCGTTTCAGCGCGTCGCACCGGCTGCTCCCGTCCGTATCGAACTGACTGACCTGAGTGCAATGCCTGTCGATCAGCGCTGGGCTGCGGCGCGTCAGGCCATGGCCGAGCAGGCGGTGCAGGCGTTCGATCTGCAACACGGACCGCTGTTCACCGTGCGCCTCTTGCGCCTGACCGGGCAGGAGCATGTGCTGCTGCTCAACCTGCACCACATGATCACCGACGGCTGGTCGATGAACGTACTGATCGACGAATGGCTGCGAGGCTACGACGCGCTGGTCGCCGGTCAGCCGCTTCCGTTCCAGCCGCTGGTCGTGCAGTACCGCGATTACGCCGTGTGGCAACGCAGCTGGCTGGAAGCGGGTGAGCAGGCACGGCAGCTGGATTACTGGCGCGCGCATCTGGGCGATGAACATCCGGTGCTGGAGCTGCCGACCGACCGTCCATACCCGGCCTTGCCCAGCCACGAAGGCGCACGCCTCGAACTGGCGCTGGAACCCGAATTGTTGCGCAACCTGAAAACCCTGGCCCAGCGTCAGGGCGTGACGCTGTTCGTGGTCCTGCTCGCGACCTTCAAAAGCCTGCTGCACCGCTACAGCGGGCAGACCGATATCCGGGTCGGCGGGCTGATTGCCA
The DNA here is from genome assembly GCF_979253365.1 of Pseudomonas sp. AC016. Classification (NCBI taxonomy): domain Bacteria; kingdom Pseudomonadati; phylum Pseudomonadota; class Gammaproteobacteria; order Pseudomonadales; family Pseudomonadaceae; genus Pseudomonas; species Pseudomonas sp. AC016. Next base: position 1,144,836 of record NZ_CEEDCC010000001.1, on the reverse strand, counting down.
ACCGCACCCGCAGCGAAACCGAAGGGCTGGTCGGCTGCTTCATCAACACCCAGGTGCTGCGCAGCGAAGTCACAGCGCAGACGCGCTTTGTCGATCTGCTGCAAACGGTGGCCAAAGCCTCTACCGGCGCGCAGTCGCATCAGGAATTGCCTTTCGACGCAGTCATCGACGCGCTCCAGCCCGAGCGCAGTCAGAGCCACAATCCGCTGTTCCAGGTGATGTTCAATCACCAGCCGGTGGTCGCCGATCTGCTCGACAAGCAACTGGCCTGCGGCCTGCGTGTGGCCAACCTGCCTGCCGAACAACAGGCGCTCGCCCAGCGCTCCCATGCCGCAGCCAGCGACCTGATGCTGGCCACCAGCGGCGAAGGCGAGCAGTTGAACGCCGCATTCACCTACGCCACCGACATCTTTGACGAGGCAACCATCGCCCGGTTGGCCGCGCACTGGCGCAACCTGCTGGCGTCGGTCTGCGCCGATCCGCTGCAAACCGTGTCACAACTGTCGATGCTGGCGGCGGAAGAACGCACGCAGTTACTGGACGTCGACAATTTCATCAAAGCCGATAGCAGCACGCCTGCGCACCCACTGTTCGAAGCGCAGGTCAGACGCACCCCGGATGCCGTAGCGCTGATCCTTGCTCAGGACAGCGACTCGCCGGTCATGACCTACGCCGAACTGAACGCACGCAGCAATCGACTGGCCCGACGTTTGCGCGAACGCGGCGTAGGGCCGGATGTGCTGGTCGGTGTGGCGCTGGGGCGTTCGCTGGATATGCCAGTCGCGCTGTTGGCCGTGCTCAAGGCGGGGGGCGCTTACGTGCCGCTGGACCTGTCGGCGCCGAGCGAGCGTCTGCGGCATGTCATGGACGACAGTGGCCTCAAACTGTTGCTGACCCACAGTGATCGTCTCGCCGCTTTGCCGATGCCTGAGGGGCTCGATTACCTGTGCGTTGATCAGGTCTACAACATGACGACCGACATAAGCGATCTGCATGTCCCGGTCGATCCGGCCAGCCTGGCGTATGTGATCTACACCTCCGGCTCCACCGGGCGGCCCAAGGGCGTGGCGATCAGTCATGGAGCGCTCGCCGAATTTGTAACCTTGGGTACCGATTACAGCGACCTGCGCGACGGCGACCGGGTGCTGCAGTTCGCAACCCACAGTTTCGATGGCTTCGTCGAACAGTTCTATCCGCCGTTGTGCCGAGGCGCCGCCGTGGTGCTGCGTGACGAACGTGTATGGGACAGCGCGACCTTTCATCAGGCAGTCGTCGAGCATGGCGTGACGCTGGCCGACTTGCCGGCTGCCTACTGGCTCACGCTGGCTCAGGATTTTGCCGACAGTCCGCCTGCGCATTACGGCGCGCTGCGGCAGATTCATGTGGGCGGCGAGGCCATGGCAATCGAGGGATTGCGTCTGTGGCGCGACGCTGGTCTGGGCCATGTGCGCCTGCTCAACACCTACGGCCCGACCGAGGCCACTGTGGTGTCGAGCATTCACGATTGCAGCGCGTTGACGCCGGAAGCGGTGTCCTGGCGTGGCGTGCCGATTGGTCATGCACTGGCCGGTCGCCGTCTGTATGTGCTCGACGACGATCTGAATCTGCTGCCGCAAGGCGCGGTGGGCGAGTTGTACATCGGCGGGCCGGGGTTGGCGCGGGGTTATCACGGCCAACCGGGTCTGAGTGCCGAGCGCTTTGTCGCTGATCCGTTCGTGGCGGAGGAGCGCCTGTATCGCACTGGCGACCGCGCCCGGCAGCGTCTCGATGGCGCCATTGAGTACATCGGTCGGGTCGATCATCAGGTGAAGATTCGTGGCTTCCGCATTGAGCTGGGAGAGATCGAGTCGCGCCTGCAACAGTGCCATGACGTGCGCGAAGCCGTGGTGCTGGCCGTCCCTCTGGCGAGCAGCACACAACTGGTGGCGTACATCGTGCCGCAAGCCGCGACCGTCAGCGAAGCCGAGCAACTGACGTTGCGCCAGCGCATCAAGGCCGAGTTGCAGGCCAGCCTGCCGGATTACATGGTGCCGACCCATCTGCTGCTGTTGCCGACCCTGCCGCTGACGCCCAGCGGCAAACTGGATCGCAAGGCCTTGCCCGCGCCGGACGTCAGCCAGTTGCAGGCCCGATATCGCGCGCCGGTCAGCGAGGTGGAAGTCTGCCTTGCCGCCATCTGGCAGGAAGTCCTGCATGCGCCGAGGGTCGGGCTCGACGATCACTTCTTCGAACTGGGCGGCCATTCGCTGCTGGCCGCGCAAGTCATTGCCCGTATCAAGACGCAACTGGGCGTCAGCCTGCCGCTGCGCGCGCTGTTCGAAAAACCGGTGCTGGGCGATTTGTCTGCCGAGGTCGCGCTGCTGACCGCCAATACCCCTGACAACGACTGGAGCGACATGGACCAGTTCATGGATTCGCTGGAGGAATTTGAAGCATGACCGGGACCACTGCTGCACGTATCGCGAAGCGCTTTGTCGGCCTATCGCTGGAGCAACGCCGACAGTTTCTCGCCCGGCTGCGTCAGGACGGCAAGGACTTCAGTCTGCTGCCGGTGCCGGTCAGTCGCCACGATTTCACTGCGATCCCGCTGTCCTTCGCTCAGCAGCGCCTGCTGTTCCTCTGGCAGCTCGATCCGTCGAGCGATGCCTACAAGATGACCACCGGCCTGCGTCTGCATGGCACGCTGAACGAGACGGCGCTGACCCGCGCATTCGACCATCTGATCGAGCGTCACGAAGTGCTGCGCACGGTGTTCCAGACCGACGGCGACCAGCCGCTGCAAGTGGTGCTGGATGACCAGCACGTGGCGCTTGAGCGCATCGATCTGTCTGCGCTGGACAGCGAACAGCGCGACGCCGAACTGGCCCTGCAGGTCGCGACGGTCACTGCGCAGCCTTTCGATCTGCGCTTAGGTCCGTTGCTGCGTGCCCACCTGTTCCGCCTTGCCAGTGAGGAACAGGTGCTGGTGGTGTGCATGCACCACATCGTCTCCGACGGCTGGTCGATGGACGTGATGATTCAGGAGTTCGTCCACGCTTATCAGGCGTACAGCGAAGGCCGCGAGCCGAGCCTGGCGGAGTTGCCGCTGCAATACGCCGATTACGCGATCTGGCAACGCAGCTGGCTGGAGGCGGGCGAGGGCGAGCGGCAACTGGCTTACTGGCGCGATCAGTTGGGCGATGAACAACCGCTGCTCGACGCCGCGCAGGATTTCCCGCGGCCGGTCGCGCAGAGCTATCAGGGCGAGCATCTGTGCTTTGATTTCGGTGCCGACCTCTCGCGTCAGCTCAATGCCTTTGCCCGCACTCACGGCATGAGCCTGTTCATGCTGGTGCTGGCCGGTTTCTCGCTGTTCCTGTCGCGCAAGGCCGGGCAACGCGACATCCGCATCGGTGTGCCCAACGCCAATCGGGGCAGGGCCGAGACGGAAGGGCTGATCGGCTTCTTCATCAACACCCAGGTGCTGCGCTGCCAGGTGGACGAACGCCTGAGCTATCTCGATCTGCTGGCTCAGATCCGCGACACCTCATTTGGCGCACAGGCCCATCAGGACGTACCGTTCGAACAATTGGTCGATCATCTCGCACCGGAGCGCAATCTGGGCCACAACCCGCTGTTCCAGGCCAAGTTCAACCAGAACGTGGTGCTCAAGCAGAAGACTGCGCTCAGGCTGCCGGGTCTGGAAGTCAGCGAATACGCTTTCGACAAGCAGGGCGCGCACTTCGACCTGGCGCTGGACATCACCGACGACGGCACGCTGATTCATGGCGACATGGCCTTTGCCAGCGACCTGTATCGCCGTTCGACCGTCGAACGCTTCGTGCCTGAATTGCTGACGTTGTTCCAGACCCTGCTGGCTGCGCCCGACGCGCCGCTTTTCAGCTTGGGTGCGTTGGCCGTCGAGCAGGCGCCACGCCCGCTTGAGCCCGCACTTTCGGTATTGCAGCAGTGGGATCGTCAGGTCGAACGGCAGCCGCATGTGCTTGCGGCCCGTTATCTGGACTGCACATTGAGCACGCTGGAGCTGGATCAGGCTGCCAATCAACTGGCCCGCCATCTGATTCGGCTGGGCGTACAGCAAGGCCAGCCGGTTGCCGTGCTGATGGAGCGCTCGCTGGAGTGGCTGACGTCAGTGCTGGCGATCTTCAAGGCCGGTGGCGTGTACATGCCCCTGGATGTGAAAGCGCCGGATGCGCGCCTGCGGCAGATGCTGGTCAACGCGAAGGCCAAAATGGTGCTGTGTGCCGAAGGCGATGCACGGGCCGAGTCGCTGGCAGTCGAGGGTTGTCAGGGCGTCAGTTGGACGCCTGCGGTGTGGCAGGATTTGCCAGCGACTACCCTCGACTCGACGTTTGCCGCCGAGTCGCCTGCCTACGTCATCCACACCTCTGGCTCCACCGGCCAGCCCAAGGGCGTACTGGTCAGCCACGGTGCGCTGGCCAGTTACGTGCGGGGTCTGCTGGACAGGCTGCAACTGGCTCCCGAGGCGAGCATGGCGCTGGTCTCGACCATCGCCGCCGACCTGGGCCACACCGTGTTGTTCGGTGCCTTGTGTTCCGGTCGCACCCTGCACGTGCTGCCTGAAGCGCTGGGTTTCGACCCGGACGGTTTTGCCCGTTACATGGCCGAACATCAGGTCGGCGTGCTGAAGATCGTGCCCGGCCATCTGGCGGCACTGATGCAGGCCAGCCAGCCCGTCGACGTGCTGCCCCAGCATACGTTGATCGTTGGCGGTGAAGCCTGTTCGCCGACGCTGATCGAGCAGATTCGCCAGCTCAAGCCAGAGTGCCGGGTGATCAACCATTACGGCCCGAGCGAGACCACGGTCGGGGTGCTGACCCACGAGGTGCTCGCCTTCGACCCGATGCGTCCTGTTCCCGTGGGTAAACCTTTGCCGGGTGCGCAGGCGTATGTGCTGGATGACGTGCTCAACCTGAGCGACACGCAGGTGGTGGGCGAGCTGTACATCGGTGGTGACAGCGTGGCGCTGGGTTATCTCGGGCAACCCGGGCTGACCGCCGAACGCTTCGTGCCGGATCCGTTCGCGCAGGATGGCGCTCGGGTCTACCGCAGCGGCGACCGCATGCGCCGCAACCATGAGGGACTGCTGGAGTTCATCGGTCGCGCCGACGATCAGGTCAAGGTGCGTGGCTATCGGGTCGAGCCTGCCGAAGTGGCGCGGGTACTGCTGGCGCTTGAAACGGTGAGCGAGGCCTGCGTGCTGCCGCTGCCGCTGCCGATGGAAGATGACGAGTCGCGCCTGCAACTGGTGGCGTATTGCGTAGCGTCTGCCAGCGCTGAAATATTGCGCGAACAACTGGCTTCAAGGCTGCCGGACTACATGGTGCCTGCGCAGATTATGCTGCTCGACCGCCTGCCGCTGACCGCCAACGGTAAACTCGACAAGCGTGCCTTGCCCAAGCCGGGCGTGGTTCAACAGCGCTACACCGCGCCGGTCGGCGAGATCGAGGAAAAGCTCGCCGCAGTCTGGGCCGACGTCTTGAAGCTGGAGCAGGTCGGCAGCACCGACAACTTCTTCGAACTGGGCGGCGATTCGATTCTCAGTCTGCAGATCATCGCCCGCGCTAAGCGGCAGGGCATCAAACTCAGTCCCAAGCAACTGTTCGAAAAGCAGACCATCGGCCAATTGGCGTCGGTCGCCAAGCTGATTCAGAAAACGCCGGTGGCAACGGTGGAGCAGAGCAGCGGCGCGTTGCCTTTGCTGCCGATTCAGGCGCGCTTTTTCCAACTGGAGATTGCCGAACGCAATCACTGGAATCAGGCCGTGATGCTCAAGCCGCAAACGGCGCTCGACGCAAAATTGCTGCAAGGCGCGCTGACTGCCCTGATCGAACAACATGACGCCTTGCGCCTCGGCTTCGTTCAGCACGACAACCAGTGGCACGCGAGCTTTAATGCGCAGGACGCGCGCGATCTGCTGTGGGTCCATGAACTGGACAATCGCGAGCATCTGACCGAGCTGGCGAACAAGGCCCAGCGCAGTCTGAATCTGCACACCGGCCCACTGCTGCGCGCCGTGCTCGTGAACTTGCCGCAAGGCGAGCAACGCCTGCTGCTGGTCATTCATCACCTTGCTGTGGATGGCGTATCGTGGCGTGTGCTGTTGGAAGACCTGCAACAGGGTTATCAGGCGTTGGCGGCCGGTCAGCCACTGACATTGCCCGCGAAAACCAGCGCGTTGCAGCGCTGGGCCGGGCAGTTGCAGCGCTATGCACAGAGCGACGCGCTCACAACCGAGCGTGATTACTGGCTGCAGGCCCTGCAGGGCGCCGATCAACCGCTGCCACGCGACAATCCGCAAGGCACGCAGCGCAACCGCGATGCGGCCCACGCATCGTCCTGGCTGAGCAAGGAACTGACGCATCAGTTGCTGAAAGTTGCGCCTGCTGCCTATCGCACTCAGGTCAACGACCTGCTGCTGACCGCGCTGGCGCAGGTGCTCTGCGAGTGGAGCCGACAGCCATCCGTGTTGATTCAGCTGGAGGGCCATGGGCGCGAAGACCTGTTCGACGACATGGACCTCAGCCGCGCGGTCGGCTGGTTCAGCAGCCTGTTTCCGGTCCGCCTGACGCCCCGGTCCGCGCTGGGTGCGAGCCTATGCGGCATCAAGGAGCAGCTGCGTGCCGTGCCGAACAAGGGCATCGGTTATGGTGTGCTGCGTTATCTGGGCGAGTTGTCTTTCGCCCGCCAATTGGCAGCAATGCCTGAAGCGCAGGTCACCTTCAACTACCTGGGCCAGTTCGACGGAAGCTTCGACAGCAAGGGTGCCTTATGGCTGCCGAGTTCAGACAACGCGGGTGTCGCGCTCAACGAGGACGGCCCGCTGGCCAACAGTCTGAGCCTCAACGGCCAGGTGTTCGACGGCCAGTTGCAGATGAACTGGACCTTCAGCCGCGAGCAATATCAGCCCTCGACCATCGACGCGCTGGCGCGTCGTTACGAGCAGGCGCTGACCACCCTGATCGAACATTGTCTGGCCGGGCATCAGGGCATCACGCCGTCTGACTTTCCGCTGGCCCGCGTGAGCCAGACGCAACTTGATCGTCTGCCGATGCCTGCCAGCAACGTTCAGGACGTTTACCCGCTGGCACCGATGCAGCAGGGCATGCTGTTTCACAGCCTGTTCGAGCAGGGTGCGGGTCATTACATCAATCAGCTTCGCGTGTCCGTAAGCGGGCTGGATGTGCTGCGTTTCAGGGCGGCCTGGCAGTCTGCCGTGGACGCCCATGACGTGCTGCGCAGCAGTTTTTTCAGCCATGCAGAGCAGTCGCTGCAAGTGGTGCAGCGTCAGGCCGATGTGCCATTTGTGGTGCTGGATGCGCGTGGCAAGCCGGATCACTGGCTGGACGACTGGGCCAACGATGACCGTCAGCGGGGCTTCGATCTGACGCAAGGGCCTTTGCTGCGTCTGGCGCTGCTACAAACCGGCGAAGACCTTTATCAACTGATCTACACCAGCCATCACATCCTCATGGACGGCTGGAGCAGCTCGCGCCTGCTGGGCGAAGTGTTGCAACGCTACAGTGGCCAGATACTGCCGAAACAGGCCGGGCGATATCGCGACTACATAGAGTGGCTGAGCGCTCAGGACGCTGATCTCAGCCAGCGATTCTGGACGCAGCAACTGGCCGAACTGGACGAGCCGACCCGGCTGGTGCAGACGCTCAAGTCGTCGCCGAGCGGGCAGGGGCATGCCGATTACATGCAACTGATCGATGCCGACGGCACCCGACGCCTGACCGAGTTTGCCCGTGAGCAACGCGTGACCCTCAACACGCTGGTGCAGTCGGCGTGGCTGCTGGTGCTGCAACGCTACACCGGTCAGTCGAGCGTGACCTTCGGCGCCACCGTGGCCGGACGTCCGTCGGATCTGCCAGGCGTCGAGGAGCAGCTCGGTCTGTTCATCAATACCCTGCCGGTCATTGCCAGCCCGCGCCCTGAGCAGACCGTTGCCGACTGGGTGCAGCAGGTGCAGGCGAAAAACCTCGCGCTGCGCGAACATGAACACACGCCGCTGTATGACATCCAGCGCTGGGCGCGGACCGACGGCGAAGCGTTGTTCGACAACATTCTGGTGTTCGAAAACTACCCGATGTCCGAGGCGCTGCAACGTGCGCCGGACGGGCTGGCGTTCAGCGAGCTGCGCAATCAGGAGCAGGCGCATTACCCGTTGACACTGGTGGTCGAGGCCGCCGACGTGTTGTCGGTGCGCTTCAGCTACGACCGTCAGCACTTCAGCGCCGAAGCCGTCGCGCAACTCGCTGCACACTTTGATCACTTGCTGCAAAGCCTGAGTGCCGAGCCTTCGGTCTGCCTCGGTGAATTGTCGCTGCCGGTCGGCTGGGCGCGGGCTGTACAGGCCTGGCCGACCGCGCAGTGCGCTCATCAGCGTTTCGAGGCGCAGGCTGCAGAAACACCGCAGGCCATCGCCTTGAGTCTGGGTGGCGAGCAATTGAGCTATGACCAGCTCAATCAGCGTGCCAACCAGTTGGCCCACAAACTGCGTGAGCAGGGCGTCGGCCCTGACGTGCGCGTTGGTCTGGCGGCCGAGCGCAGTCTGGACATGATCGTCGGCCTGCTGGCAATCCTCAAAGCAGGTGGCGCTTACGTGCCGCTGGACCCCGATTACCCGCAGGATCGCTTGTCTTTTCTGATGCAGGACAGCGGCATCGAGCTGCTGCTGGCTCAAAGTCATCTGATGAATGGCTTGCCGGTCCCGGCGAACGTGCAGTGCCTGTTCATCGAAGCCGCGCTGGACGGCTATAGCGCCGAGAACCTGATCAACCATACGACACCGGACAATCTGGCCTATGTCATCTACACCTCAGGCTCGACCGGAAAACCCAAGGGCACGCTGCTCGCTCATAACAACCTGATGCGCCTGTTCTCCGCCACCGATGACTGGTTCGCCTTCAACGAAAAAGACGTCTGGACGCTGTTCCATTCCTTTGCCTTCGACTTCTCGATCTGGGAAATCTTCGGCGCGCTGCTGCATGGCGGCCGACTGGTGATCGTGCCCCGTGAAACCAGCCGCTCGCCGGAAGACTTCCACGCCTTGCTGGTCGAGCAGCAGGTCACTGTGCTGAACCAGACGCCGTCGGCGTTCAAGCAACTGATGCACGTCGCCTGCGAGAGCGCAAAACCGCTGGCACTGCGTTCGGTGATCTTCGGTGGCGAAGCATTGGACGTGACCAGCCTGACGCCGTGGTTCGAGCGCTTTGGCGATCAGGCCCCGCAACTGATCAACATGTACGGCATCACCGAAACCACGGTTCACGTCACATACCGGCCGATCACCCAGGCCGACACGCAGCACCCTGCGAGCCCGATTGGCGAGGCAATACCGGACCTGTCGTGGTACGTGCTGGACGCGGATTTCAATCCGGTCGCCCAAGGTTGCAGCGGCGAACTGCACATCGGTCATGCGGGGCTGGCGCGGGGTTATCACAACCGCGCTGCGCTGACCGCCGAACGCTTCGTGCCCGATCCGTTTTCTGCTGGCGGCGGACGCCTGTACCGCACTGGCGACCTGGCGCGTTATCGCGCAGCTGGCGTTATCGAATACGCCGGGCGTATCGATCATCAGGTCAAGATCCGTGGCCATCGCATCGAGCTGGGCGAGATCGAAGCGCGCTTGCAGGCTCAGGCCCAGGTGCGCGAAGTGATCGTGCTCGCACTGGACGGGCAACTGGTGGCGTATCTGGTGCCGGGCGACCCTGCGCAGGACCCGCAAACACTGCGGGAAACCCTCAAGGCAGAGCTGAAAGCCCATCTGCCGGACTACATGGTGCCGACCCATTTCGTGCTGCTGGACGCCATGCCGCTGACCGCCAACGGCAAGCTGGACCGCAAGGCGCTGCCTGCGCCGGATGCCACTCAATTGCAGGCGCAGTACGTTGCGCCCGAAGGCGAGCTGGAACAGCAACTGGCCGCGATCTGGGCCGACGTATTGAAGGTTGAGGAGGTCGGTCGTACCGACAATTTCTTCGAGCTGGGCGGGCATTCGCTGGTGGCGGTGCAGATGCTGGTCCGCGTGCGTGAGCAGTTGCAGCGCGAGGTCAGCCTCAAGGACCTGTTCGAACGGCCCGTACTCGCCGACTTCTGCGCCACGATTCATCAGAAAAACGGTGAAAGTGACCACGCACAGGACGAATTGACTAAATCACTGGAGGCTCTCAAACGTTTATCAGCGGAGGAAATTGATAATTTGCTGGCGTGATGGTTTTGCGGGGTGGAGGGGCATTTTTATTCCCTGACACAGCGCTGTCGCGCAGCACACTTCGTGGGAGCGGACTTGTCCGCGAAAAGGCCAGTAAGTTCGGCGAATATTCAGCGACTGAAGCGCGGTATTCGCGGACAAGTCCGCTCCCACGAATTATCTATCTGCGGTGAGCTGTGTCAGGGCACAGCGCCAGTTTCCTCAGGAATGCTTCAGTTCAGTTGTTCAGGAGAGACACCCGTGCACCAGTTGCTTGACTCCGTTAAATCGCTGTCCCCCCGTGAACGCAAGGCGCTGGCGGTCCTGCTCAAGCGTCAGGGGGTGAATCTTTACGGGGTCACGCCGATCTTCCCGAGGGAGACGCAGGAACCGGCAGCGCTGTCCTTCGCCCAGCAACGGCAATGGATTCTCTGGCAACTGGAGCCGCACAGCGCGGCTTACAACATTCCGCTGGCCTTGCGGCTGCATGGCCCGCTGAACATCGAAGCGCTGCGTCGCAGCATCGAAGCGCTGATCGAGCGTCACGAAACACTGCGCACGACCTTCGAGCAGCAGGGGGACGAAGCGCTTCAGGTCGTGCACCCGGCGTCGGCCTTTTTACTGAGCGTTGATCGGCTTGCCGATGGCCAGTCGGTTCAGGATTACGTCGATCACGAAGTGCAGCAGCCGTTCGATCTGCAACACGGACCGCTGCTGCGCGTCAGGCTGCTGCAGGTCGCCGATGAAGAACACGTGCTGGTGCTGACCCAGCACCACATCGTCTCCGACGGCTGGTCGATGCCGATCATGGTCGAGGAACTGCTGCAGGGTTATCAGGCCATCAGCCTGGGGCGAGCGATCGAGCGTGAGCCGCTGCTGATCCAGTACGCCGACTACGCCATCTGGCAACGCAACTGGCTGGAGATGGGTGAACAGGCACGGCAGCTGGAATACTGGAAAAATCAGCTCGGTGATCAGTCTCCCGTGCTGGAATTGCCCACCGACCGTCCACGTCCGGCCACGCGCAATCGTCATGGCGCACGCTTTAATGTCGAACTGGACGCCGCGCTGCTGAGTCGCCTCAAGGCCCTTGCCCGGGAGCAGGGCATCACCCTGTTCATGTTGTTGCTGGCCTCGTTCCAGACCCTGCTGCATCGCTACAGCGGGCAGGACGATGTGCGTGTCGGCGTGCCGATTGCCAACCGCAACCGCAGCGAAACCGAAGGGCTGATCGGTTTCTTCGTCAACACTCAGGTGCTCAAGGCCGAGTTTTCGGCGCAGACCACCGTGGCCCAACTGCTGCAACAGATCAAACAGACTGCCGTGCAGGCTCAGGCCCATCAGGACCTGCCGTTCGAGCAACTGGTCGAAGCCCTGCAGCCGGAGCGCGACCCGAGTCGTAGTCCGCTGTTTCAGGTCGCCTACAACCACCAGACCGAGTCCCGCAACGAAGCCCGCGAACTGGCGGGGCTGCGTCTCGAGTATCAGCTGTCCGACAAACACACCGCCCAGTTCGACCTGACGCTGGACACCTGCGAGCGTCTGGACGGGCTTGGCGCATCACTGATCTACGCCACCAACCTGTTCGATGCGTCCACCGTCGAGCGCATGGCGGGCCACTGGCGCAACCTGTTGCAAGCCATGACGAACGATGTGCGGCAGCGCATTGCTGACCTGCCGTTGCTGAGCACCGATGAGCGTGAGGCGACCTTGCAGGGCTGGAATGCCGGTCTGAAGGCTTATCCGACCAAGCAGTGCGCGCATCAACGCTTTGAAACTCAGGTGTTGAAAACACCGCAGGCCATTGCCCTGAGTCTGGGCAGTGAGCAATTGAGCTACGACCAGCTCAATCAGAGCGCCAACCAGCTGGCCCACAAACTGCGCGAGCAGGGCGTCGGCCCTGACGTGCGCGTGGGCCTGGCGGCCGAGCGCAGTCTGGACATGATCGTCGGCCTGCTGGCAATCCTCAAAGCCGGTGGCGCTTACGTGCCGCTGGACCCGGATTACCCGCAGGATCGCCTGTCTTTCCTGATGGAGGACAGCTGCATTGAATTGTTGCTGACCCAAGCGTCTGTGCTGGATTTGCTGCCGGTTCCGGCCAACGTACAGTGCCTGCTGATCGACGCTTCGCTGGAAGGCTGCAACTCGGAAAACCTGATCAACCATACGACACCGGACAATCTAGCCTACGTCATCTACACCTCAGGCTCGACCGGCAAGCCCAAGGGCACGTTGCTCGCACACCACAACCTGATGCGCCTGTTCGCCGCCACCGATGACTGGTTCGCCTTCAACGAAAAAGACGTCTGGACGCTGTTTCATTCCTTCGCCTTCGACTTCTCGGTCTGGGAAATTTTCGGCGCGCTGCTGCATGGCGGCCGGCTGGTGATCGTGCCGCGTGAAACCAGCCGCTCGCCGGAAGACTTCCACGCCTTGCTGGTCGAGCAGCAGGTCACCGTGCTGAACCAGACGCCGTCGGCGTTCAAGCAGTTGATGCACGTCGCCTGCGAGAGCGCAAAACCGCTGGCACTGCGTTCGGTGATCTTCGGTGGCGAAGCACTGGACGTGGCCAGCCTGACGCCGTGGTTCGAGCGCTTTGGCGATCAGACGCCGCAGTTGATCAACATGTACGGCATCACCGAAACTACGGTTCACGTCACCTATCGGCCGATCACCCAGGCCGACACACACAACCCTGCGAGTCCCATCGGCGAGGCAATACCGGACCTGTCGTGGTACGTGCTGGACGCGGATTTCAATCCTGTCGCCCAGGGTTGCAGCGGCGAACTGCACATCGGTCATGCGGGGCTGGCGCGGGGGTATCACAACCGCGCTGCGCTGACCGCCGAACGTTTTGTGCCCGATCCGTTTTCCGCTGACGGCGGACGCCTTTACCGCACCGGGGACCTGGCGCGTTATCGCGCGACCGGAATCATTGAATACGCCGGGCGTATCGACCATCAGGTCAAGATCCGTGGCCACCGCATCGAGCTGGGCGAGATCGAAGCGCGCTTGCAGGCTCAGGCCCAGGTGCGCGAAGTGATCGTGCTCGCACTGGACGGGCAACTGGTGGCGTATCTGGTGCCGGGCGACCCAGCGCAGGACCCGCACACCCTGCGCGAAACCCTCAAGGCTGAGCTGAAAGCCCATCTGCCGGACTACATGGTGCCGACCCATTTCGTGCTGCTGGACGCCATGCCGCTGACCGCCAACGGCAAGCTGGATCGCAAGGCACTGCCTGCGCCGGATGCCACTCAATTGCAGGCGCAGTACGTCGCGCCTGAAGGCGAGCTGGAACAGCAACTGGCTGCGATCTGGGCCGAAGTGCTGAAGGTTGAGCAGGTCGGTCGTACCGACAATTTCTTCGAGCTTGGCGGGCATTCATTGCTGGCCACGCAGGTCATTTCGCGCATTCGTCAGCAGCTCAGTGTCGAACTGTCCCTGCGTCACCTGTTCGAAGCGCGGGATCTGGCCGCGTTCGCGCAGTGTGCCGGTCAGGGGCAGAGCGCCAGCGTGCCGTCGTTCGTCAAGGCCGAGCGCAGCCAGCCGCTGGGTCTGTCTTACGCCCAGCAGCGTCAATGGTTTCTCTGGCAGCTCGACCCGCAAGGCACGGCCTACAACATGCCTGCCGTGTTGCGCCTCAGCGGCCCATTGGACATCGCAGCGCTGGAAAACAGTTTCAGCGCGCTGATCGCCCGTCATGAAACCCTGCGCACCACGTTTCGTCAGGATGGCGAGCAGGCGGTGCAGATCATCCATCCGGCCCGCACGTTCACGCTGACGGTCGAGCAGTTGCCGAGCGGGCAGGGTGTTGAAGCGGTCGTGCAGAACGAAGTGCAGCGTCCGTTCGATCTGGAGCAAGGCCCGCTGCTGCGCGTCAGACTGCTGAATCTGCGCAGCGATGAGCACCTACTGATCCTGACCCAACACCACATCGTCTCCGATGGCTGGTCGATGCCGATCATGGTCAACGAACTGGTGCGTCTCTACGAAGGCTTCAGTCAGGGCCGCGACGCGCAACTGGCCGAGCTGAGCCTGCAATACGCCGATTACGCGCTGTGGCAACGCAACTGGATGGAAGCGGGCGAGCAGGCGCGGCAGCTGGCGTACTGGAAACAGCAACTGGGTGACGAACAACCGATTCTGGAACTGCCCGCCGACCGGCCGCGTCCGGGGCTGCAAAGCCATGCCGGGGCGCGACTCGCCATCGAGCTGGATGAGGCGTTGGTCGAGGGGTTGAAGAGCGTGGCCCGCCAACAGGGCGTGAGCCTGTTCATGGTGCTGCTGGCTTCGTTTCAGAGCCTGCTGCATCGCCACAGTGGTCAGACCGACATTCGGGTCGGCGTGCCGATTGCCAACCGCACCCGGGCGGAAACAGAAGGCCTGATCGGCTTTTTCGTCAACACTCAGGTGCTGCGTGCCGGATTTGACCTACACACGACCTTCAACGAGTTGCTGCAACAGGTCAAACAGACCGCGCTGCAGGCCCAGGCGCATCAGGAGCTGCCTTTCGAACAACTGGTCGAAGCCCTGCAACCCCATCGCAGTCTCAGTCACAGCCCGTTGTTCCAGGTCATGTTCAACCACCAGAACCAGGCGAGCGCCGAGGTGCGCGATGTCGCGGGTCTGCAGGTTGAGCCAGTCGAACTCGACAGCTACCCGGCGCAGTTCGACCTGACCCTGAACACCGCCGAACACGACGGTGGGCTCAGCGCGGGCATGACCTATGCCACCGCATTGTTCGATCGCCGCACCATCGAGCGCATGGCCGGGCATTGGCAAACCCTGTTGCGGGCTATCTGCGCCAATCCCGGCCAGCGTATTGCCGAGCTGCCGATACTGAACGACGCCGAACGCCAGCAGATGCTGGACTGGAACGCCACGTCTGCGGCCTTCCCGAGCGAGCAGTGCATCCACACGCTGATCGAGACTCAGGTTCAAAAAACGCCGGACGCGCCTGCGCTGATCTTTGCCGAGCAGCAACTGAGTTACGCGCAACTCAACACCCGCGCCAACCAGCTGGCTCACCGTTTGCGTGAATCGGGCGTCGGCCCGGACGTGCGAGTGGGCATCTGCGTCGAGCGCAGCCTGGAACTGGTGATCGGCCTGCTGGCCATCGTCAAGGCAGGCGGTGCCTACGTGCCGCTGGACCCTGATTATCCCGAGGACCGGCTGGCCTACATGATGCAGGACAGCGGCATCAGCCTGCTGTTGACCCAGACGCCGCTGCTGGCGAATCTGCCATTGCCTGCCGGGGTGCAGAGTCTGTACCTGGATCTGAACGGCGACTGGCTGGACGGTTACAGCACCGCCAACCCGGTCAACCTGACGGATCCGCTCAATCTGGCGTACATGATTTACACCTCGGGATCGACCGGCAAACCCAAGGGCGCGGGCAACAGCCATCGTGCGCTGGTCAACCGCCTGCACTGGATGCAAAAGGCCTACGGGCTGGACGCAACCGACACGGTGCTGCAGAAAACCCCGTTCAGCTTCGACGTATCGGTCTGGGAATTCTTCTGGCCGCTGCTGACCGGAGCGCGTCTGGCCGTGGCGTTGCCGGGTGATCATCGCGACCCTGAGCGGCTGGTGCAGACCATTCAGCAGCATCAGGTCACGACCTTGCACTTCGTGCCGTCGATGCTGCAGGCCTTCCTGACCCATCAGCAGGTGGAAAGTTGCCGCAGCCTGAAACGCGTGGTGTGCAGCGGCGAAGCACTGCCTGCAGAACTGGCCGGGCAGGTGCTCAAACGCTTGCCGCAGGTCGGCCTGTACAACCTCTATGGCCCGACCGAAGCGGCCATTGATGTCACTCACTGGACCTGCTCGCCGGAGGACGTGCTGAGCGTGCCGATTGGTCGTCCCATCGACAACCTCAAGACCCATATCCTCGACGACGGCCTGCTGCCGGCCGCACCCGGCGTGGCGGCTGAGTTGTATCTGGGCGGTGTCGGTCTGGCGCGGGGTTATCACAACCGCGCCGCGCTGACGGCCGAACGCTTCGTGCCGGACCCGTTCGATGAGCAGGGTGGTGGTCGTCTGTATCGAACCGGAGATCTGGCGCGCTACCGCCATGAAGGCGTGATCGAATACGCCGGACGTATCGACCACCAAGTGAAGATTCGCGGGTTGCGCATTGAGCTGGGTGAAATCGAAGCCAGTCTTCTCGAACACCCTTCCATTCAGGAAGTAGTAGTTATCGACATCGACGGCCCGTCCGGCAAGCAGCTCGCCGCGTATGTGGTGACGAACGATCAGAACCCGGACGTTGAAGGTCTGCGGGACAGGCTCAGGGCATTCCTCAAAGAAACATTGCCGGACCACATGGTGCCTCATCACGTTGTCTGGCTGGCCAGGATGCCGCTCACGGCCAATGGCAAGCTGGACCGCAAGGCCCTGCCGAAACCGCAGTCCAGTCAGGTTGCACGCCTTTACGTGGCACCGGCCACCGACCAGGAGCAACAACTGGCGGCGATCTGGGCCGAGGTGCTGAAGGTCGAGCGAGTAGGGCTGACCGACGACTTCTTCGAGCTGGGCGGCCATTCGCTGCTGGCCACGCAACTGGTGTCCAGAATCCACTCGGGACTGGGCATCGACATCCCGTTGCGGCTGATCTTCGAGAAACCACAACTGAACGAATTTATCCAGGCGTTCGCCCAGAGCGGC
The DNA here is from genome assembly GCF_979253365.1 of Pseudomonas sp. AC016. NCBI lineage: Bacteria > Pseudomonadati > Pseudomonadota > Gammaproteobacteria > Pseudomonadales > Pseudomonadaceae > Pseudomonas > Pseudomonas sp. AC016. Next base: position 1,127,951 of record NZ_CEEDCC010000001.1, on the reverse strand, counting down.
CTGTCGCTGACCGAGGACGGCTTGTCCGATATCGAGAAAATGATGAACGAAATGGCGGGTATCTGACATGGACCAGTCTGCAGCAGCGCGTATCGCCCAGCGTTTCGTCGGTTTACCCGTCGAACAGCGTCGTCAGATTCTCGGCAAGATGAATGAAACCGGACAGAGCTTCAGGCTGCTGCCGATTGCCGTGACCCGCCATGAGATTGCCCGCATTCCGCTGTCGTACGCACAGCAACGCATGCTGTTTCTCTGGCAAATGGAACCTCACAACATTGCCTACAACGTACCACTGGCGGTGCGTCTGAAGGGCCCGCTGAACCCGCAGGCGCTCGGCGCAGCGCTCGATCAGCTGGTGCAGCGTCATGAAACCCTGCGCACCCGGTTCGTCTCCGAAGACGGCGAGTTTCATCAGGAAATTCTGCCGCAGGGCAACGTTGCCCTGGAGTGCGTCAGTGTCGAGGCGGATCAGGTCAAGGCGCAGGTACGTGCCGAACTGCATAAGCCGTTCGATCTGCTCAGCGGTACGTTGCTGCGGGTCAAGCTGTTCCAACTGAGCGACGCTGAACACGTGCTGACGGTGTGCCTGCATCACGTGGTGTCCGATGGCTGGTCGGGCGAATTGCTGATTCGTGAATTCGTGCAGCTGTATCAGGCGCACGTCCTTGGGCAGACCGCAACCCTGCCTGAACTGGCGATTCAATACGCTGACTACGCGATCTGGCAGCGCGCCTGGCTGGAAGCAGGGGAGGGCGAGCGGCAGCTGGATTACTGGAAGCAGCAACTGGGCAGTGAGCACCCGGTGCTGACCCTGCCGCTGGACCATGAGCGTCCGTTGCAGCCCAGCCATCGTGGCGCGACCGTGCGTGTCGATCTCTCGGAACACCTGTCGACACAGCTGAAAACCCTGGCCCGCAGCCGTGGCCAGACGATCTTCATGCAGGTGCTGGCGGCGCTGTCGGTGGTGCTGTCGCGCTTCAGCGGGCAGGCGGATATTCGCATCGGTGCACCGAATGCCGGACGTACCCGCAGCGAACTGGAGGGACTGATCGGTTTCTTCATCAACACCCAAGTGCTGCGCGTGCAGGTGGACGAGCGCCAGAGTTTTGCGGCATTGCTGGATCAGGTGAAACAGGTAGTGAGCGGCGCGCAGTCGCATCAGGAACTGCCTTTCGAGCATCTGGTGGACGCCTTGGCGCCGGAGCGCAATCTCGGGCACAACCCTTTGTTCCAGTTCAAGATCAATCAACATGTCTACGCTGCCGAACAGACCGACGCCTCGCGCCAGAGCCTGTCCGGGCTGAGCGTCAGCGAGTTTCCGGTGGGCGCAGGCGATGCACGCTTCGATCTGGCCTTCGATTTCACCGACACACCGGATGGCCTGCGCGGCTACTTCACCTATGCCACCGACCTGTTCGAGGCTCGCACCATCGCGCGTATCGCTGACGCCTTGCGCGAGGTGTTGCAGGCACTGGTGACGAACGTTGATCGTCGTCTGGCGGATCAGCCGCTGACAGGTTCGCTGCCGATTATCGAAACGTCGCTGGATTTCGCCTGCTCCGACTTGCTCGGCCTCTGGCAGAACAGCTTGCACATCGGACGTGACAAAACGGCCGTGCGGGTTGGCCAACAGACGCTGAGCTTTGCGCAACTGGAGCAACAGTCCAACCGTTTCGCTCGCTATCTGCAAGCCGAGGGCATCGGCGCAGGCATGACGGTTGCGCTGTGTCAGGACCGCTCCGTGGAGTGGGTGGTCAGCCTGCTGGCGGTGCTGAAACTCGGTGCGGTGTACCTGCCGCTGGACACCTCGCAGCCCGCCGAGCGCTTGCAGCAATTGGTCAGGGACAGCGGCGCGGCATTGCTGATTCATGCTGCGGACAACGACAAGGCCGCACGGCTTGGCGTCTGCCCGGTGCTGGCGTTCGATGCAATGCAGTGGACCGATTGCGCTGATGAAGCGCTGGGTGTTCAGGTCAATGCCGAGCAACCGGCTTACATCATTTACACCTCCGGCTCCACCGGGCAGCCCAAGGGTGTGGTGATCAGCCACGGCGCGCTGGCCAATTACGTGCAGTCCGTGCTGACGCGCCTGTCGCTCGATGCACAGGCGAGCATGGCGATGGTCTCCACCGTTGCCGCCGACCTGGGTCACACCTTGCTGTTCGGCGCGCTGGCATCGGGTCGCACACTGCACCTGCTGTCCCACGAACAGGCCTTCGATCCTGATGGATTTGCCCGCTACATGGCCGAGCATCAGGTGGACGTGCTGAAGATCGTTCCAAGCCATCTGCAAGGTCTGCTACAGGCCGCAACTCCCGCCGATGTGTTGCCCAGGCAGCTGCTGATTCTGGGGGGCGAGGCCAGTTCCTGGGCCTTGATCGAGCAGGTTCGCTCGCTCAAACCGGGCTGCCGGATCGTCAACCACTACGGCCCGACCGAAACGACGGTGGGCATCCTCACCCATGAAGTGGCTGAAAAGTTGTCCGCCTGCCGCAGCGTTCCTGTCGGCCAGCCGCTGACCAACGGCAAGGCGCGGGTGCTGGACGCATACCTGAATCCGGTCGCCGAGCGTGTCGCCGGCGAGTTGTACCTGGGCGGCGAAGGCCTGGCGCAAGGCTATCTGGGCCGTGCGGCGATGACTGCCGAACGCTTCGTGCCGGACCCGGATGCCGATGGCAAACGCCTGTACCGTGCAGGCGACCGCGCGCGCCGGGTGGATGGCGTGCTGGAATATCTGGGTCGCGTTGACGATCAGGTGAAAATCCGTGGCTATCGGGTCGAGCCCGGTGAAGTCGGGCAGTTGCTGCAAACCCTGGAAGGCGTCGCCGAAGCGGTGGTGCTGGCCCAGCCGCTGGACAGCGATGAGTCGCGACTGCAACTGGTGGCCTGGTGCGTGGCGTCGGTAAGCGCTGAAACCCTGCGTGAACAACTGGCCGCACGTCTGCCGGAATACCTCGTGCCTGCACAGATCCTGCTGCTCGAGCGTCTGCCGCTGACCGCCAACGGCAAACTCGACAAACGCGCCTTGCCCAGGCCGGGCGTGGTCAAGCAGCGCTACACCGCACCGGTTGGCGAGATCGAGGAAAAGCTCGCCGCGGTTTGGGCCGACGTGCTCAAACTGGAGCAGGTGGGCAGCACCGACAACTTCTTCGAACTGGGCGGCGACTCGATCCTCAGTCTGCAAATCATCGCCCGCGCCAAGCGTCAGGGCATCAAGCTCAGCCCGAAGCAGTTGTTCGAAAAGCAGACCATCGGCCAATTGGCGTCGGTGGCGAAACTGATTCAGAAGAAGCCAGCCGTTGCGGTGGAGCAGGTCAGCGGTTCGCTGCCCTTGCTGCCGATTCAGGCGCGCTTCTTCGAACTGGAGATTCCCGAGCGTCATTACTGGAATCAGGCGGTGATGCTCAAGCCCAATACGGTTCTGGACGCAACGCTGCTGCAAAGCGCACTGACAGCGCTGATCGAACATCACGACGCGCTGCGTCTGGGCTTCTCTCGGCAGGACGGGCAATGGCATGCCACGTTTGGCGCGCTGAATACTCGTGATGTGCTGTGGATGCATGAGCTGGACGACATCGAGCGCCTGACCGAACTGGCCGACGAGGCACAACGCAGCCTTGATCTGAAAAACGGACCGCTGCTGCGCGCGGTGCTGGTCAATCTGCCGCAGAACGAGCAACGCCTGCTGCTGGTCATTCACCACCTCGTGGTGGATGGCGTGTCGTGGCGTGTGCTGCTGGAAGACTTGCAACAGGTGTATCAGTCCATTGCCGCAGGACAAACCCTGGCGCTGCCGAGTAAAACCAGCTCGCTGAAAAGCTGGGCCGAACACTTGCAGGCCCATGCGCAGAGCACTGCGCTGGAGCAGGAATTGTCCTGGTGGCAGAACCAGTTGCGGGGCGCCGGCGACGCGTTGCCCTGCGACAACCCGCAGGGCGGGCAGCAGCAGAAACACGCGACCTCTGTGGTCACGCAACTGGGCAACGAACTGACCCGGCAACTGCTGCAGGATGCACCAGCGGCCTATCGCACCCAGATCAACGACCTGCTGCTGACAGCGCTGGCCCGAGTGATCAGCCGCTGGACCGGACAGTCCGACGTGCTTATTCGTCTGGAAGGCCATGGCCGTGAGGACCTGTTCGACACGCTGGACCTCAGCCGTACCGTTGGCTGGTTCAGTAACCTGTACCCGGTCAGGCTGTCACCGCAGGACGCGTTGTCCGATTCGATCATGGCCATCAAGGAACAATTGCGCGCGGTGCCCGACAAGGGCATCGGTTATGGCGCGCTTCGCTATCTGGGCAGCGACGCCGCGCGTCATGCGCTGCAGCAGTTGCCGCAGGGCAGCATCGTCTTCAATTATCTGGGCCAGTTCGACGGCAGTTTCGATGCGCAGGACGCGTTGTTCGCCCCATCGGCTGACAGCGCGGGCGCCTCTCAAAGTGCCGAAGCGCCGCTGGCTGCGCCCCTCAGCATCAACGGTCAGGTGTACGGTGGCGAGCTGCGTCTGAGCTGGAGTTTCAGCGGCGCGGTGTTCGAGACCGGCACGGTGCAACGTCTGGCCGACGACTACGCACGGGAGTTGCAACAGCTCATCGCGCACTGCACGGCGCCAGGCGTTGCCGGTGTCACGCCGTCCGACTTCCCGCTGGCCCGTCTGACTCAGGCACAACTGAACAGCCTGCCGATGGCGGCCCGAGACATCGAAGACATCTACCCGCTGGCGCCGATGCAGCAGGGCATGCTGTTCCACACCCTGTTCGAGCAGGAGGCGGGCAACTACATCAACCAGATGCGCGTCGAAGTCAGCGGTCTGGATGTCGCGCGTTTCAAGGCGGCCTGGCAGGCCACGCTGAATACCCATGAAGTGCTGCGCAGCGGTTTCGTCAGCCATCTGGATCAGTCATTGCAGGTGGTGTTGCGCGAAGTGCCGATGCCGTTCGCCGAGGTGGATGCCAGCGGCCAGACGCCGCAATGGCTGGATGACTGGGCCGATGCGGACCGTCGACAGGGTTTTGATCTGACTCAGGCGCCGTTGCTGCGTCTGACGGTATTGCGCACCGCAGAAGACAAACATCAGTTGGTCTACACCAGCCACCACATTCTCATGGACGGCTGGAGCAGCTCGCGCCTGTTGGGCGAAGTGTTGCAGCGTTACAGCGGACAGACGCCGGCAAGACAGACCAGTCGTTACCGCGATTACATCGAATGGCTGCAGCGTCAGGACGCGGCGCTCAGTGAGCGTTTCTGGACCGGACAACTGGCGGAGCTGGATGAGCCGACCCGCCTGATGCAGAGCTTCAAGTCGCAGCCGGGCGAGGCCGGGCAGGGCGATCACCTGCAACTGATCGACGCGCACGCCACACAGGCATTGAGCGAGTTCGCCCGCGAACATCGTGTAACCCTCAATACGCTGGTGCAGTCGGCCTGGCTGCTGGTGCTGCAACGCTACACCGGGCAATCCAGCGTGACCTTCGGTGCAACGGTGGCGGGGCGTCCTGCCGAGTTGCCGGGTGTCGAGGAACAGCTCGGCCTGTTCATCAACACCTTGCCGGTGATCGCCAGCCCGCGTCCCGAGCATCGTGTTGCCGACTGGGTCCAGCAGGTCCAGACCAAGAATCTGGCCCTGCGCGAACATGAACACACGCCGCTGTACGACATTCAACGTTGGGCGCGCAGCGGCGGTGATGCGCTGTTCGACAGCATTCTGGTGTTCGAGAACTACCCGGTCTCCGACGCGTTGCAACAGACCGCGCCGCCGAGGCTGGTGTTCGGCGGCCTGCATACGCAGGAGCAGACCCATTACCCGCTGACGCTGGTGGTCAATCTGGGCCAGACCCTGTCGATGCGCTTCAGCTACGACCGACAGAGCATGAGCGAAGCTGACGTGGTGCAATTGTCGGCGCATCTCCAGCACCTGTTGCAGGCGTTGATTCGCGATCCGCAGGCCGCGATTGGTGAACTGGCGCTGCTGGATCAGCCTGCGCAGCAGCAGGTATTGCGCGACTGGAACGATACGGCTGCGGACTTCCCGAGCGAACAGTGCATTCATACGCTGATCGAGACTCAGGTGCTGGCGACGCCAGATGCGCCTGCGCTGATCTTTGCCGAGCAGCAACTGAGTTACGCGCACCTCAACGCCCGCGCCAACCAGCTGGCTCACCGTTTGCGTGAATCGGGCGTCGGCCCGGACGTGCGAGTGGGCATCTGCGTCGAGCGCAGCCTGGAACTGGTGATCGGCCTGCTGGCCATCGTCAAGGCAGGCGGTGCCTACGTGCCGCTGGACCCTGATTATCCCGAAGACCGATTGGCCTACATGATGCAGGACAGCGGTATCGGCCTGCTGCTGACCCAGACGCCGCTGCTCGCGCGTCTGCCATTGCCTGCCGGGGTGCAGAGTCTGTGCCTGGATCAGAACGGCGCCTGGCTGGAAGGTTATAGCACCGCCAACCCGGTCAACCTGACGGATCCGCTCAATCTGGCGTACATGATTTACACCTCGGGATCGACCGGCAAACCGAAGGGCGCGGGCAACAGCCATCGTGCGTTGGTCAACCGTCTGCATTGGATGCAGAAGGCTTATGCGCTGGATGCTACCGATACCGTGCTGCAGAAAACCCCGTTCAGCTTCGACGTATCGGTCTGGGAGTTCTTCTGGCCGCTGCTGACCGGAGCGCGCCTGGCCGTGGCGTTGCCGGGTGATCATCGCGACCCTGAGCGGCTGGTGCAGAGCATTCAGCAGCATCAGATCACGACCTTGCACTTCGTGCCGTCGATGCTGCAGGCCTTCCTCACTCATCCGCAGGTGGAAAGCTGCCAGAGCCTGAAACGCGTGGTGTGCAGCGGCGAAGCCTTGCCAGCGGAACTGGCCGGGCAGGTACTCAAGCGCCTGCCACAGGTCGGGCTGTACAACCTCTATGGCCCGACCGAAGCGGCCATCGACGTTACACACTGGACCTGTTCGCCGGACGATGTATTGAGCGTGCCGATTGGTCGTCCCATCGACAACCTCAAGACCCATATCCTCGATGACGGCCTGCTGCCGGCCGCACCCGGCGTGGCGGCTGAGTTGTACCTGGGCGGTGTCGGTCTGGCGCGGGGTTATCACAACCGCGCCGCACTGACGGCCGAGCGCTTCGTGCCGGACCCGTTCGACGAGCAGGGCGGTGGTCGTCTGTATCGCACCGGGGATCTGGCTCGCTATCGCCATGAAGGCGTGATCGAATACGCCGGGCGTATCGACCATCAGGTGAAGATTCGCGGGTTGCGTATCGAACTGGGTGAAATCGAAGCGCGGCTGCTTGAACACTCGGGCGTGCGTGAAGCCAGCGTGATCGACATCGACGGCCCGACCGGCAAGCAACTGGTGGCCTATCTGGTGCCGAGCGACGCAGGTCGGGACGCAGAGGCGCTGCGTGAAACACTGAAAGCGCAGCTCAAGTCCCACCTGCCGGATTACATGGTGCCTGCGCATTTCGTGCTGCTCGACGCCATGCCACTGACGGCCAACGGCAAGCTGGACCGCCGCGCCTTGCCCAAGCCTGAAGCAGGCCGTGCGCAGGGTTACGTGGCGCCGCGTAGCGAGTTCGAACGGCGTCTGGCTGCGCTTTGGGAACAGGTGCTGCAGGTTGAACAGGTTGGATTGAACGACAACTTCTTTGCCTTGGGCGGACACTCGCTGCTGGCGGTTTCACTGGCCGGGCGGATTCGCGAGACCTTCGATGTGTCGATCAAGCTGCATGATTTCCTGCTGATGCAGACCTTGGGCGAGCTGGCCGATTTCATGCGCGCTGGCGAGGCGAAGGTCAAATCGGCAGTCATTGCCATGAACGCCAGTGGCTCGACCCGCACGCCGGTGTTCTGCCTGCCGCCGGGCGGCGGCGGTACATACTCCTATTATCCGCTGGCCGGAAAACTGACTGACCACCGCGTGGTGTACGGGCTGGTCAACAAGGCCTACGTGGTGCCGGGCTGGTTCGACATATCATGGACAGAGATGGTGGATTACTACGTCGAGCAGATTCGCAACACCCAGCCGGTCGGGCCTTACAGCCTGCTGGGCTGGTCGATGGGCGGCGCACTGGCCATCGACATCGCCCATCGTCTGGAAAGCGCAGGCGAAATCGTTGAGTTCGTGGGGCTGGTGGATACCCAGTTGCCCGTTTCCGTCGGCATGGAGTGGGTTGAGGAAGCGCCGGACGTCACTCGCCAGAAGCAGGACGAGAACTACTACCGCAGCCTGATCAAGAGCCTTCAGGCCTTTGTACCGGGCTTGCAGGAAGAGGCCATTGTGCAGTTGATCGAAACGGCACGGCAGTCGGTTTCGAGCGAAAGCGAGGTGATCGATCGGGTGGTCGATCAGGTTGCACGCGACGCCGGGATGAGTGCCGACAGCCTGCGCAGCGTGTTCCAGGACATCGCCGTGCAGGACGAAATCGAAACCGGCTATCGCCTGCTCGACGCCAACGCCCGCCTGAGCGAAGCCTTCACCCTGAAACGGTTGAACGTCAAAGTCGATTGCTGGTGGGCAGGACAAAGCCGCCAGCCCGACCAGATCGCCAAAGCTGAGCGGGTATTGCTCGAACAGTGCTCGGTAAACGGGCTGGCGAGTTCAAGCGTGGTTGATCAGCGTCACGACAACGTGGTGATTGCCGATGCGTTTCTGGATGGGCTGCTGGCGCGGTTGAGGATGTGATCTGTTGCTGATCGTACGTCACCCCGGACGCGGAGCGTCCTGAGCGGCATTCCCACGCAGAGCGTGCGGAACGATCATTGATCTTCAATACACTGATCGTGCCCATCGCTCCGCGTGGGCATGCATCGCGTGACGCTCCGCGTCACAAATGGCACAGATTGCGGATTCAGTGAGCCGAGCGCATGACGTGATGACGCTGGAGCTTGGCCACGCGTTTGCGCCACATTCAAGAGCGGACGCGGAGCGTCCTGAGCGGCATTCCCACGCAGAGCGTAGGAACGATCAGCGACGATGATTGCTCCGCGAGGGCATGCAGCCCGGGGATCTTTGCGTCCCGATGGATCTTATGACTCGGAGATTCTGTAGAAAACGATCAGCGTGAGTCGGCAACGCGCAACTTCAGAAATCCCCACGCACGGTCAGGACGTAGTTGCGCGGATCGCCGTAATAGTTGCCCCGGTCGATATCGCCCGTGGCCTTGTAATACTTGCGGTCGAGCAGGTTGTTGCCGTTCAGCGCGATGGACCAGTGCTCGTCGACCTTCCACGACACGCGGGCATCCCAGATCGCACGGCCGGGGTTTTCGATGACCTGCGTCGATTCGGTTTCCCGGTAGCCGCTCTGGGCTGAAACGCCAGCGCCAACGGACAGCCGCCTCCAGGCGCCGGGCAGGGTGTAATTGCTGCTGATGCGTGCCATGTGCCGCGGTGTCTCGGCAGAAATGGACTGCCCGTCACTGCCTCGGGTGAGGTTGAAGGTATAGCCCGCCAGCGTCTGCAACCCCGGCAGCAGTTCGCCGCTGACTTCCATCTCGAAACCCTTGCTGCGTCGTACTTCGCCGTTCAGGTAGCAGGTCCCGTAAGCGTCGTTCATCAGGCACTCGCCGACATGGGCATCGTCCTCGACCGCCACGTCTTTCTGTATCACGTAGAACACGGCAAAGGAGACGTTCAGGCGCTTGTCGAACAGTTCGCCCTTGATCCCGGTTTCGTGACTGGCGCCGATGGCCGGATCGAGCAGGGCGCCGCCCGCCGTGCGATAGCCGCTCTGCGGCAGGAAAATATCAGTGTAGCTGGCGTACCACGACCAGTCCGGGGACAGGTCGTAGATCACACCGAGAAAGGGCGTGACTTCGTTGTCCTGTCGGGCGCGGGTCGTCAACCCGGCCGATTCGGCCTGATAGTCATACCCGCTCACACGGCCGCCCATGACCAGGCTCAGTGATTCGGTCAGGCCCAGCCGCAGATTGCTGTAGACGCCGTAGCGCTTGTCGCTGAAGTCGGTACTGCTCCAGGCCGGGCGCGCGGGTTCGGTGATTGCGTCGTGGTCGACGTTGAACACATCGACCGCACGAACCGTATTAATAGTGGCGTAGCGTGAGTCGCGTTTCTGCTCCGACCAGTTGGCGCCCAGCGTCAACTGATGAGTCAGCCCGAACCCCTCGAAGCGGCCGTCCAGATGGGTGTCCAGGCCATCGCTCTGCAGATCGTCCGAACGGAACAGGGTCTTGACCAGACGAGAGCCCGCCTGCGTTTGCGGGTCGATTGCACCTTGGGCGTAGGCGACTTGCTGTTCGAACGACCCCTTGGAATGCGTGGCCGCCAGCTTCGCCGTCCAGTCGTCGTCGAAACGGTGTTCCAGTTCGCTGAAGACTTCATCGGTCTGCGTCTCGTGACGGTTCCAGGATTGAGCCAGCGAGGTCGAGCGCGACACCTCGAGCGCCCGGCCGTCGCTATAGCGCGGCAGGCCGAATATCGAGAAGCCGTCAGTGTCTGCACGCTGATGGCGGACCCCGAGGGTCAGGGTTGTATCCTCGCTCAGGTCGCTTTCCAGAATGCCGTAGAGCAGCGGGGCGGTCTTGTGCAGCACATCGATGAAGTAGCCCCGATCTTCATATGAAGCCACGAAGCGACCGCGCACATTGCCCGAGTCATTGAGGCGACTGCTGCCATCCAGATCGACACGATAGTTGTCCCAACTGCCTGCGCGGGTGGTCACCGAGAGCTGAGGAATGGCCGTCGGACGCTTGCGCACCAGATTGACCGCTCCGCCCGGATTACCTGCGCCGATCAGCAGGCCTGCCGCGCCGCGCAATACTTCGACACGATCGTAGATGGCCATGTCCGGCGTCATCCAGCCGGCCACGCTGTAGCCCTGCCCGGAAACACCATCGATGGTGTAGCTTTCGTCCTCCATGGCGAAGCCGCGCGAGCTGTAGACGTGGGAGCCGAAGTTGCGTTGCGAGAAGGTAATGCCCGGCGTTTGCGCCATCACCTCATCAAGCCCGGTCAGGTTCTTGTCGTCCATCAACTGGCGGGTCATCACCGTCACGGATTGCGGTGTGTCACGCAGTGACTGAGGTGTCTTGTTGAGACTCACGGCGGCGGTGGTGTACGAGCCGCTACCCTCGGTGGTGACGCCAAACTGCTGTGCCTGAATCGCCACCGGTTTTAGCGTCACAGGCGGCAGAAGCGGCGTGCGGCCGAGCGTCAGGGTGTTGGCTTCGAAGGTATGCGCCACTCCAGCCTTGCGCAGCAGATCCGTGACCGCCTGCTCGGGCGTGAGCTTGCCGCGCACCACGCCGCTGGTCTTGCCGCGTACGTCATCCGGGTTGTACAGCACTTGCAGATCGCCCTGGCGCGCCAGTTCTTTCAAGGCGCTGCTCAAGGGCTGGGCGGGAATGTCGAAGTCCAGTTCCTCGGCTATCGCCTGGCCCTGAAGCAACAGCGAAAACACCAGACCCAGCCCCTTCAACATCAACCCGGATTTCGGGCTTTTGTCGAAGGGTTTTACGCGTCCCGAGTGGCAGCGTCTTAAGGGTGGTGGCATAGCAGGAAGGCTCTTTTGGTACGCGCGTGCAGGATAGTGTATTTGTCGTCGGTCGGGTGTCAGTCTTCGTCAGCAGGCTCACTGTTTTTGACTTACCAGTCTGTGGGAGGCGGCTTGCCGGCGATGCAGCCAGCGCGGTGTCGCAGGCGGACCGCGTTATCGTTCATCGCCGGCAAGCCGCCTCCCACAAGACCGTGTTCTTCAGGCTGTTCCCGGCATCGGGCAGACACCTTCGATGTCGGCACCGCGAAAGCACAAAAAGCCAAGGGTTTCCCCTTGGCCTTGTGGCTGTTGCCTTTATCCATGAATCTGACGGTGGATCAGAAATCTCCGCGCAAGGTCAGGACGTAACTGCGCGGCTCGCCGTACACGTTGGAACGGTCGGTGGCCACGGCAGTGGAATAGTACTTACGGTCGAACAGGTTTTCGGCGTTGAGCGAGACACGCCAGTTTTCATCCAGCTTCCAGGAGGCACGCGCATCCCAGATCGCGCGACCTGAAACACCCAACTGGTCGTTGGAAGGCACTTCGTAACCCGAATCCGCCGACACACCGGCACCCAGGGTCAGGCGATTCCAGGCGCCCGGCAGGTTGTAGCTGGTGTTGAGGCGCAGCATGTGTTTCGGCGTTTCGTAGGCGACTTCCGCGTCGCCATTGTTACGCAGCATGTTGTAGGTATAACCGCCGAACACCTGCAGGCCCGGCAGCACTTCGCCGCTGGCTTCGAGTTCCACGCCCTTGCTGCGCTTGATGCCGTCCTGCACATAGCACGAACCGTCCGAGCTGGTCGGGCAGAACACGGAAGCGGCGTCGGCAGACAGGTCAACCGCGGCTACGTCTTTCTGCTTGATGTAGAACAGCGCCATCGACAGGTTCAAACGCTTGTCGAACAGCTCGCCCTTGAAGCCGGTCTCGTAGTTGGAACCGATGGCCGGATCCAGTGGCGAGCCAGCCACGTCGACGAAATCGGCTTGCGGCGTGAAGATATCGGCGTAACTGGCGTACCACGACCAATTGTCGTTGATGTCGTAGATCAGTCCGGCGAACGGGGTGAATTCCTGCGTCTGCTTGGATTCATAGCTGTTGGCTGCGCCGGTTTTTACATCGTACTTATAGTCGTACCAGCTCAAGCGGCTGCCGAGTACAACGCTCAACGGCTCGGTCAGGTGAATCCGCGCATTGGCGTAAAGGCCCGCACGTTCTTCGGTCATGTCGATGTCGTTGCCCCAGGCCGGACGCACTGGCTTGGCGAAAGCGTTCTGGTTGACGTTGAAAATGTTGATGGGCGAAGCCGTTCTGACCTGCGCCTGTTTGGTATTGGATTTCTGTCTGGACCAGTCGGCACCCAGGGTCAACTGATGGTTCAGGCCGAACGCGTTCAAGTTGCCCTCCAGCTGGCTGTTCAGGCCGGTGCTGTTGACTTCGTCCTTACGGAACAGCGTGTTCTGGAAGGTCGAGCCTGCCAGCGTGGTCGGATTCACCGCGCCGCGTGCATACGCAATTGCCTGATCAAACCCACCCTGGGAGTAGGTCAACGAGGTCCGGCTTCTCCAGTCATCGTTGAAGCGGTGTTCGATTTCGGTGAAGACCTCGGTCATGTCGCTTTCGAGGCGGTTCCAGTCCTGCGCCAGGTTGGTCGAGCGCGACAGGCCCAGCGACTGGCCGTTGCTGTAGCGCGGCAGGCCATAGATGGAATAGCCGTTGATGACCTGTTCCTGACGACGCAGGCTCATGGTCAGCGTGGTGTTGTCAGTCACGTCGGCTTCGACGATGCCGTACAGCAGCGGCGTGCGGCTGTCGCGGCCATCCAGATACGAGCCGCTGTCGTCATAGGCGGCGACCATACGGCCACGCAGGGTGCCCGAATCGTTGAGCTTGCCACTGCCGTCCAGATCGACCCGGTACTGATCCCAGGAACCGGCGCGGGTGGTGATCGAAAACTTGTTCTCGGCGGTCGGGCGCTTGCGCACCAGGTTCACCGCGCCGCCTGGCTGGCCTGCGCCGACCAGCAGACCGGACGCGCCGCGCAATACTTCGACACGGTCATAGATGGCCATGTCCGGCTGCATCCAGCCAGTGATCTGATAGCCCTGACCGCCGATGCCATCGACCAGAAAACTCTCCGCCAGCAGCGAGAAACCGCGCGAGGTATACACGTGGCCGCCGAAGTTGCGGTACTGGAAACTCATGCCGGGCGTGTCTTCCAGAACATCGCTGAGGCTGTTCAGGTTGTTGTCGTCCATCACCTGACGGGTTACGACGCTGACCGATTGCGGCGTTTCGCGCAATGACTGCGGCGCGCCCTTGCCAATGCTCACAGCGCCGGTGGTGTAGGAACCGGTCCCGTCGGTGGTGGTGCCCAGCGATTTGGAGTCAATGGCAGTCGGGGCCAGGGTCACCGTGCCTGCGGTACTGGAACCTTCTGCAGCGGCTTCCTCTGCCTGAACCTGCGCAGCCAGCGGCATGCAAAGCGCGAAACCCATGGCTGCCATGGATGGTCGGGAAGTGAACATCGGGCGGAGCAGCAAGGCTTTGCTGAGCGGGGTGAGTCGTGACGGGTTGTGCATGACGTGGCTCTTTTAGTAAGTATCGGCAGAGGGCAGATAGCGTCGATCAGATCTGCGCGGTCTGGTCCAGCCAGCCATTCGCGCAGTCGTGAGCAACTTTTTTATGGGCAATCGGGGCGGGAAAGCAGCCATGCGCACCGTTGCTGTAAATGAGAACGAAAGCGAATCACTGTTATTTAATGAATTTTTCACATTGCGCGAAAAATAGATGGCGGATGGCTAGTAACGCTCATGTGCAGGTGGCCTGCAGAACCAAAAAGCCCCGCTCGCGGACAGGCCGGGCGGGGGCTCTCATGGTTGTACACAAGTCTGTCAAACACTGATGATCGTGCCCATCGCTCTGCGTGGGCATGCCGCCCGTGACGCTCCGCGTCACAAATGGCACAGATTGCGGACTCAGTGAGCCGAGCGCATGGCTCAAGTCACCTTTTCGCCCCTCGGCGACGTACTTTGACGGGGCAAAGTACGCAAACCCCTGTGCTCCGGTTCCGGCCCCGGCTTCGCCGGGGTTCCTTCGTCCTGACACTGATTCGGGGGTCGCCGCAAATGAGCCATCCCTGGCTCAGTGCGGCTCAATCGGCATCCATGCCGATTGCCCCCCGAATCAGCGCCAGGACTCAGCCTTCACCCACGTCGCGATCTGTGGTGTTCATGCTACCGCGCTACAAAAGCTCATCAGTGCCGCTGTCTCTCCGGAGAGCCAGATAACGTGTGTATAACGATGAGCACGGGGCTTGGGGAGCGCTCGAAATCAGGCGGAAACGGAAGCGTTCTGCACCTGTTCAACATCGATTTTGCCGGCCTGCATGCGCACCAGTTGGTCGGCGATGTAAAAATACCGGTCGTCGTGGGAAATCACGATGATGGTCTTGCCCTGTTGTTTGAGCTCTGGCAGCAGCTCGGTGTAGAACACACGCCGGAAGGCCGGATCCTGATCGGCAGCCCACTCGTCGAAGACCAGCACCTGACGCTCGTCCAGCCAGGCATTGATCAGCGCCAGACGCTTGCGCTGGCCGGTGGACAGGTCGGTAGTGGTAAACGCGCCGTCGCGGATGCTGACCTTGTGGGCGATGTCCAGCCGCTCCAGGTACTTGCCCGCATCTTCGGGCAAACTGGCCTGTCCCTGCAGCGGCTCATCGAACAGGTAGTAGTCGGCGAAGATGGTGGTGAACAGCTGCCGATAATCATCCAGGCTTTCCGGCGTCACCGTCTGGCCGTTGAGGCGGATTTCGCCCTGTTGCGGCGTGTACAGGCCCAGCAGCAACTTGATCAGCGTGGTCTTGCCGCAGCCGTTCTCGCCGACGATGAACACGATATCGCCCTGCTTGATACTCAGGTTGACCGGGCCGAGGTGGAACGCGTCGCTGCCTTCCACCGGCGGGTAGTCGTAACGCAGTTGGTGCAGTTCCAGCGCCTTGAGACTGGCCAGCGAGTTGGGCCGGTCACTGACCAGCAGGTGCGGCTCGGGGCTTGAAAACTTCCACGACAGCTCGGCGATGCGGCGCATGGCGATCTGCGCGCGGCTGATGGCGGGCAGGGAGTTGATCAGGCGTTCCAGCGGGCCTTTCATGTACAGCATCACCAGCACGAAACCGCCCAGCACGGTCTTCTCGGTCGTCGGCCACAGGGCCTGAAAGGCGATGGCCATGCCGATCACCGCAAAGAACAGCATCGAGCCGAACGTCTCGGCGCTGACAAAGATGTTCGCGGCACGGATGTTCGAGCGGCAGATCTGTTCGGTGGCACCCCGAATCTTCTCATCGAGCATGTGCTGACGACGCTTGCGCTGGATGCGCAGCTCCTTGGCACCTGCCGACAGCGCCTGATAGTGCTTCTGCAGTTCGTCCTCGCCGTTGCGTGCTGCCAGAATGCTGCGCATGCCGAATCGGTGGGCCAGGAACTGCGCACCGGTGCCCAGCACCACGGTCAGTACTGTCAGCGCCAGAATCTGCCAGGACAACAGCGCCAGATAGGTCAGGCAACCGAGGGTCACGGTGAAGGCGATCACCATCGGCGCCACCGACAGGGCGAAGGTGCTGAGGGTGTTGACGTCGTTGAGCAACACCGGAATCAGTCGATGCGAGCGGTAGCGTTCCAGTTGCTCGATAGGCGCCACCAGCACCTTGGCCGCCAGTTCGCGGCGCAGGTTGGCGACCACGCGCTGGCCCACGTAGTTGGTCGACAGGTTGGACAGTGTCGAGCACGCCAGCGTCAGCACGCACAGCCCGGCGAACAGCAGCGCGGTGTGGGTGTTCGGCCCGCCCGGCAGGTTCATCGCGTTGTTGATAGTGGCCAGCAGCGCCGTCACGCTCAGGCCACTGACAATCCCCAGCACCGTCGACAGCGCCACCAGCCACCAGAAGGGTTTGAGGATTCTCAGGGTTTCCCCGGCGAGGCTTTGGGTTTTGAGGGTCATGAGGGTTCTCGTGAGTGTCCGTGATTGCGGCCCCTGGCAAAGGCCGTAGGCTCGATGAGTCGGTCAGAGGTCGCGCATGACCCGGAAGCCCAGCCAGTCGCCACGCACATCCGGCTGACGGCTATTGCGGTTGCCGGAGCGCGAGAAGATCGGCGCTTCGGTCCAGTCGTTGCCGCGGATCATCTTCCAGGTGCAATCGCCCGCCAGCCAGGCACTGCCGTCGGTGGGCGCGCCGTTGTAGTTGCTGGTCTCGCAGTCGGCAGTCCACTCGTACACGTTGCCGTGGGCGTCGTAGATGCCGAAGTCGTTCGGGCTGTAGCTGCCCGCCGGAGCGGTGTAGCTGAAGCCGTCTTCCGGGCCGTAGGTGTTGGCGTGTTTGGCGATGCCGTAGGGCTTGCCTTCATCCATCGGGAACGGGAACGAACCCTTGCTGCCGCCACGAGCGGCGTATTCACGGGCCGATTCGCTGACCATGCGATACGACTTGCCGGTCTTCTTCGACAGCCAGGCGACGTAGGCCTTGGCTTCGTTCCAGTCCATGCACACCGCAGGCTGACGCGGGCCCAGCGGATAGCGCGGCTTGCCCGCCTTGCAATCGCGACCGGGGCGGGTGTCACCGTCCGGCATTTTGTAACCGGAGCTTTTGATGTAGGTATCCCATTCGCCGCTCAGCACCTGAAACCGGCTGATGGCGAAGGGCTTGGCAAAGGTCACATCGTGCATCGGGCCTTCGTCCGGCTGGCGACCCAGCTCCTCTTCCGGCGCGCCCATGGTGAAGGTGCCCGCAGGCAGCACGACCATCTCGGGGCAATCCTTGCAGTCCTTGAAGACTTTGCCGGCCTCGGGTGTGGCCGCCTGCGCGGTGCCGCTCAAGGACAGGCCGAGCAGCGAGGTCAGGGACAGGGTGAACAGCATGTTTTTCATGACGGGCCTCAATGGCAAAAAACGGAAAGCAGGTGATGCGGAGTAGTTGTGCAGGCGTCAGGTGCGCTGGCTGAGCAGCGCCATGAAGCGGTCGACCTCGGCTTCGCTGTTCAACAGGCCCGGCGCGGTACGCACCACCGGGCCGACATCGCGGCTCACCGCATCGACTACCATGCGGTTTTTCATCAGCCAGGCAGCAACGTCGTCGCTGGCCTGATCCTTGACCCTGAAAAAACTGAAGCCTGCCGACAGGGCCGGATCCATCGGGGTGATCAGCTCGATAGTGCGCTGCGCCTGCAGACGTTCCTTCATGTAGCTGTTGAGCTGATGGATGCGCGCCTGCACGTCGGCCTTGCCCAACTGCAGGTGCAACTCGAAGGCCTTGTTCAACGCCCAGCGATGTTCGAACGAGTGGTAGCCGCCCGGCGTCATGGTGGTGGCGAAATTGGTCGCTTCGGAAAAGGTCGGGATGGTCGGCGTGAGGTCGGTCATCTGTTCCGAACGGGCGCAGACAATCCCGGTGCCGCGCGGGCCGAACATCCATTTGTGGGTGCCCGCCACGAAGTAGTCGCACTTCATGTCCGGGAAATCCAGATTCTCCACGCCAAAGCCGTGCACGCCGTCTACCACATAGATGATGCGGTCCTTGGCGTCACGGTTGCGGTTGTGCTCTTCGACCAGCTCGCCGATGGCCCCGAGCGGCAGCTTCACACCGCTGCCCGATTGCACCCAGGTCATGCCCAGTACACGCGTATTGGGTTGAATGCTGCGGGCAATCGAGCCGATGATTTCGTCGGCTGAGACCTGCGCCGGGTCCTTGAACAGGCGGATCCTGCGCACCTGAGTGCCGTCACGCTGCTGGCGGAAATTGAGGATGCTGCGTGCGCAGGAGTGCTCGTGCTCAGTGGTCAGAATTTCCTGATCCGGGCGTATGTGCAGCCCGCCATAAATGATCGCCAGCCCTTCGGTGGTACTGCCGGTCAGGGCGATCTGGCCGGGTTTGGCGTTCAGGTATTTGCCCGCCCAGACCCGCACGTCATGTTCGCGCAGTTCGGTTTCCTGCAGGTCCCAGTCCATTGCCAGCCCGGGGTTGCGGTCGATGTGAGCGCGGTGCTGCTCGATGGCATCCCGCACCGGCTTTGGGTGCGAAGTCACCAGGAAGTTGGAGAAGTGGATGTAGTCCGGGTCCTGGTTGAACAGCTGTTTCAAACCGATCCACTTGTCTGCTGATACGGGCTCTTTTGTGGCGGCCACAGCAGGCGCGATCAGGCCCGAGCCGAGCGGCAGGGCGGCGGCCAGCAGTCCTGCCTGCTTGAGGAACGTTCTGCGATCAGTCATGGCTGGGCCACCGGTTTTGCCGAGGCCTGCACCTGTTCCCAGACGCGCAGGAAGTTGCCGCCCCACAGTTTGGCAATGTCCGCTTCGGCATAGCCGCGCTCGATCAGCTCGGCGGTCACGTTGCGGATCTCGCTGACATCGTTGAAGCCTTTTACGCCGCCGCCGTCATTGAAGTCGGAGCTGATACCGACGTGATCGATGCCGATCTTGCGCACGGTGTAGTCGATGGCGTTGACGAAATCCTTGACCGTGGCCTTGGGCTCTTCTTCGAGAATCGCGTACAGCTTGTTGGCATAGGCGCCGAAGCGCTGCTCCGGCCAGACGGTGATGATCGCGTCGCCGGGCATCAGCGCCATGGCCAGATTCGGCAGCGGCGGCAGGTCGAACTCCTTGCGCAGCGCATTGAGCTTGTCCTGGGTTTTCTGACTCAAGGGCTTGAGGTAGGCGGGGAAGGCCACTACCTGCACCACGCCGCCGCTCTGCTTTATCAGTTGCATTTCCTCATCGCTGAGGTTGCGCGGGATGTCCACCAGCGCACGCGGTGCCGAGTGCGAGGCGACCATCGGCGTGCGGCTCAACTGGCTGACCTGTTCCAGCGCCTTGCTCGACATCTGCGATACATCAATTATCACGCCCAGGTCGTTCAGGCGTTGCACGGCCTGTTTGCCGATCTCGGACAGACCGCCCAGTGCATCGGGCGTATCGTTGAGGAAGGGCAGCGGGCGCGACGAGTCCGCCCAGCTGTTGTTGCCGACGTAACTGAAGCCGAACATACGCATGCCCCGTGCAGTCCAGCGGTCCAGCGCATCGAGGTCGTTGCCCAGCGGGTAGGCGTTGAGCATGCTGATGAAGATCGCAAACTTGCCTTCACCCTGCAGGCGGCGCATGTCGTCCGGGGTGTAGGCGATGCCGACCTGATTGGGAAAGTCGCGCACCATGCCGGTGATGATTTTGTAGCGCACTTCCTGTTGCTGACGCGCCTCATCGACGAAGCCGGGCGTCGGGCGATGCGGTGCGTTGGGGCCGTTCCAGATTTCCGGCCAGCCGAACACCGTCAGTGCGGCGCCGGACAGCCGCCCGCGTGCGGTTTTCACCAGATCGAACTGGCCTGAGCCATCCTTGTCGGCTTCGTTGCGCTCGCTGCCGAATTTCATCGGCACGGTGATGTGGCTGTCGAAGGAAATGATCCGTTCCTGCAGGTCTTCAGCCTGTTTCATGACCTTCACCGGGTAACCCGCTGGCGACCAGTAATTCCAGGCCAGATAACCCGCGCCTGCACTGATGGCCAGAGCCAGGGGCAGGCCGATGAAGAGAGCCTTTTTCCAACGCGGTCTTGTCATTGCCGTCTCGTTCAGATGATCGATGCAGGCCTGCCTCGCATGCGGGCATCGGGGCCGTTGCTATCTGGGGAGAACGAGCGGATGGCGGGAAAATTTAGCGGTGGTCTTGTCAGGCGAGGCGTTCATCTGCGCGCAAGTCTGCCTGCACACTGATCGTGCCCATGCTTCGCGTTCATCGGTATACACAAGTGTGCCTCAACGCTGATCGTGCCCATCGCTCCGCGTGGGCATGCCTCCCGTGACGCTCCGCGTCATAGATGGCACTGACGGCGGATTCATTGAGCCGAGCGCACGGGCTCGGTCAGTGCGCTTCCTGCGCAGGCAAGCCAAGAAGTAAATTTATCCTCAGGCTTTACGTTCTAGCTGGATACCCGGTGTCTCGGGGGCTGTAACAGGTAGCGTGATGACGATTTCTCGACGAGGGTTCATGGCAGGGCTGGCGCTGACCGGCGCGGCAGTACCGGCTGCCTGGTATGCACATCGGGAACTCACGCGCGTCGAGGAACCCATTACACCCGGCGAAGCCACCGCAGGCCCGGCCGACGTTGCCACCCAGCGTCTGGCCGACAAGCTGCGCGGCGTGTGGACGTTGCGCTTCGAGGGTCGCGATGCAGGGCTGCGTGATGCGCCGTTGCAAGGCCTGGAACTGTTCCTCGACATCGCCCCGCGCGGTCGTGGAATACGCGGTTACATCGATACCGCTGACAACCTGCGCGGCGAGGCAATGCCGCGCTTTCGAGTGATTGGCGACCTGCAACCGGCCAATGCCGCCAAACTGTACCTGCGGGTCATGGACGGGCACGCAGGCGACGACCCCCACAGCGATACGCCGGATTACGAATTCAGTCTGATCCTCGATGAGGTGTGGGGCGGATTCGGCAATGCGGGCAGTGGCACGCTGAGTGGTCGTATCGAACGCCTTGATCGACCACTGGCCTTACCGGAGCTGGAAAACCGGGTGATCGCGGTCAAGCAATTGTTCCCGGAAGCGCGGGAGCGGGTCAGTCTGACGCCTGAGTTTCACGCCTGGCTGATCTCTAAGGAACATCGCCTGTTCCATCAGCTCTGGCATGCGTCTCGGGACAAATGGCACAAACTGCCCACCGACAAGCAGGAAGCCCTGCGCGGTATCGGCTGGCAGCCAGGGCCGCGGGACAAGGAGCGCGATGCTCGCGGACCGCGCAAGGACCGGAACGGCTCGGGCGTGGACTTCTTCTTCATGCACCGGCACATGCTGATTCAGGCGCGGCAGATTCAGGACCTGCCATCGTGGCCGCGTTTTCCAATGCCGCAGCCAGAACTTGAGCGCGACCGGCCGGGTTTTGCACGTTACTTCGACAATCACGACGGCTGTTCACTGCCGCCGAACTGGCTGGCGCAGGGGGACGAGGAATACACCCAACTGGTCAGCGACATCAAAAGCCCCGAGACCTATCACACCCATTTTCAGGTCTGGGAATCCCAGTACCGTGACCCGCGCTTTCTGTCGAAATTGACGCTGGGGCAGTTCGGTTCGCAGGTCGAGCTGGAACTGCACGACTGGCTGCACATGCGCTGGGCCTCGGTGGCCCGCGACCCGGCCAACGGCCAGCCGGTGCCGATGGCACGGCGTTCGGATGACTTTGCCGAGCGCTGGTTCGGACCGGAAAACGACTTTCTGGCCGACCCGTTTTCGTCCCACGTGAACCCGGTGTTCTGGATGTTCCATGGCTGGATCGACGACCGTATCGATGACTGGTTCCGGGCGCATGAGCGTTTTCATCCGGGCGAGGTGAAGCGCCTTGAGGTCAACGGTGTGCCCTGGTTCGCGCCGGGTCGCTGGGTGGAAGTCAGCGACCCGTGGCTGGGGCCGGTGACCCACGGTTGCAGCACCACGCCGGGCCTGCAGGCCGGGACCTCCATGGAGATGGACCCGGAAGTCATGAAGCTCGCGCTGCGCATCACCTTCGCCGCCGATGACAAACTCGGCGACCTGGTCCGCCGCGTGCCGCGTCGGCCGTGGTATGCGCGCAATCTGCTGCCGGAGAAGTGGTTTTAGGCACTGATGGGCTGAGCGTTTCAGGTTTCGTGTTCGCCCTGGATTGTGACGCAGAGCGTCACGGGCTGCATGCCCACGCTGGAGCGTGAGGCACGATCAGTGTTGTACCTCGGATCGTTCCCATCGCTCCAGCGTGGGAACGCCTCTCAGGACGCTCCGCGTCCGCCATGCAACTCAATGCACTTGCCAACCACCGCCCAGCGCTTTGTACAGCGCGATACTCGCCTGCATCCTCGATAACCTTAACTGCACGCTGACGTCCTGCGCCTGATACAGGGTGCGCTGGGTTTCCAGCACGGTCAGCAGGTCTTCGGCGCCTTCCTGATAACGACTCTGGGCGATGCGAAACGCGGTCTGCGCCTGTTTCAGTTCTTCTTCATGCCAGTCACGCTGTTGATCAAGGCCGTCAATGCTGTTGAGTGCCTTTTCCACGTCGGCGAAGCTGTTGATGATCGCGCCGCGATAGGTTTCCAACAGTTCTTCCTGCCGCGCCGTGGCCCGGTCGCGCTCGGCTCCGAGGCGGCCGTTGTTGAAGATCGGCCCGACCAGACCTGCCGCCAGGCTGCTGAACGGTGCGCGCAGCCAGTCTTCGGCGCGGACCGATTCGGTGCCGACGCGGGCACTCAGGGTCAGTTTGGGCAGCATCGCAGCGCGGGCGACCGTAACGTCGGCGTGCGCGGCTGCCAGCTCCGCTTCGGCCTTGGCCAGGTCCGGGCGGCGGGTGAGAAGATCGCTGGGCACGCTGCTGCCGATGTCCGGCCAGCTCAGTGTGTCAAATGCCTGATCACCGAGTTTGAGGTTCTGCACCGGTTGGCCCAGCAGGGCGGCGAGGGTGATCAACTGCTCGTTGGCCAGTTGCTGAATCCGTGGCAGTTCGCGCTGCTGGGTGGCGACCAGATTTTTCTGCTGTGCCAGTTCCAGTGCCGTTGCCGAACCCGAGTCGTAACGGGTCTGCACCAGTCGCAACACGTCCTGCGCATTGGCGAGGTTGAGCGCGGCGATACGGCCCTGTTCGCGGGCTGACAGGGTCTGCGCGTAGCGGTCGGCCACATTGCTTAGCAGTGTCAGCTCCACGGTCGCCTGATCGAATTGGCTGGCACGCAAACGCTGCACGGCGCTGTCGCGGCCGGCCGCCACGCCGCCCCAGAAGTCCACCTCATAGCTGGCGGTCAGGGCAGCGGTGAAACTGTCGGTGTTGTTGTCGTCCGACGGGTTGGCCTTGCGGTCGCTGCTGCGCATGAATTTGTTGCGTTCGCCGCGCAGGTCATAACCCAGTTCGGGCAATAGCGGTGCGCCACCGATGATGGCTGTCGCCTGGGCCTGACGCACCCGCGCCATGGCCGCGCTGACTTCATGGCTGTCACGGCTGGCCTGCTCGATCAGGCGATTCAGTTCCGGGCTGCCGAAGCGTTGCCACCAGCTGGCGTCGTTGCGCTGAGTCGCCGCGCTCTGGGCAAATGCCCAGGTTGGCGGTGGCTGGACGCCGATGTCCGGGACGGGCGCGGACGTGCCGCAGGCGGCCAGCAACAGGCACGTGGTCAACAGCGTGAGGCGTGGTTTCATGGATTGACCATTCATTGACTGGTAAGGGCCGCCACCGGGTCGAGGCGGGCGGCTTTGCGGGCGGGCATGAAGCCGAAGATCACCCCGGTGATCAGCGCGCAGCCAAAGGCACCGGCCACGGCCGACAGGGAAAAGGCCACGGCCACATTGCTCAGCAACAGCACCGTGCCCATGCCCAGCGCGAGGACGATACCGGCCAGACCGCCGACCACCGAGAGCATCACTGCCTCAGTAAGAAACTGGCGGAGAATATCGCTCTGGCGCGCACCGGTGGCCATGCGGATGCCGATTTCCCGGGTCCGCTCGCGCACGGTCATCAGCATGATGTTCATTACGCCAATGCCGCCGACCAGCAGCGAGATCGCTGCAATCGAGCCGAGCATCAATGACAGCGTGTTCTGGGTGCGGACCTCGGCCTGGATCATCGCCGCGTTGTTGGTCAGCTCGTAATCCTGCTTGCCGTTGTGCAGTTGGTCCAGCAAGTTACGAATCGCCGCTTCGGCCTGTTTGACGTTGTCGGCGTCGCGGGTAGCGATGGTGATGTACTCGGGATCCTGCGAGCCGAACAGGCGAATGCTGGCCGCCGAATAGGGAATCGCGATGCGATTGTCGCTGTCCAGATCGCCCGAACTGGCACCTTTCTCCTGAAGCACGCCGACCACCTGAAACGGTACGTTCTCGATCAGAATGTACTGGCCAACGGGGTCGATGCGTTCGCCGAACAGTTTCTGCCGGACCTTGTGTCCGATCACGGCCACTGCTGCGGCACTCTGTTCATCGGCTTCGGTGAAGTAACTGCCTTCCACCACCGGCCAGTTGAAAATGGCCGGGAAGTGCGTGTCGTTGCCGCCCACATAGCTGGAATGATCGACGTTGCCGAAGCGCACACCTGCCTGTCCGCCGTTGACCGGCATGATCATGCGCACCTCGGGCAGATCGCCCAGCGCTGCGACCTCTTCCAGCGTGATGACGCCTTTCGGCGCACGCGGGCTGGGGGCCTTGCCATTGAGGTAAATGATGTTGGAACCGAACGACGACATCTGCGCCATGACCTGACGCTTGCTGCCTTCACCGACCGCCAGCATCACCACCACCGAGGCGACGCCGATGACAATGCCCAGCAACGTCAGTGCAGTGCGGAACCGGTTGATCCACATCACTCGCCACGCCGCCTGAACGGCATCGAGCAACTCGCCTTTCCACGCGCTGCGGGCGTTGCTGCCCTGGGCCAGTCGCGCCCGCAGATCCACCGCTTGCAGTGCGCCCGTTGGCTGGGGATCCCCGGCGGTCTCGCTGAGCGTGTCGCTGACAATCCGCCCGTCGCTGATTTCGATGACGCGCCTGGCGCGGGCGGCGACGTCGCGGTCGTGGGTAATCAGAATGACGACGTGGCCCTGACTGGCCAGCTCGTCCAGCAACGTCATGACTTCCGCGCCACTGTGGCTGTCCAGTGCGCCGGTCGGCTCATCGGCCAGGATGATATGGCCGCCGTTCATCAAGGCGCGGGCAATGGACACTCGCTGCTGCTGGCCGCCGGACAGTTGATGCGGGCGATTGCCGGTGCGCGAATCAAGCCCCAGCCGGTCCAGCAAGGCGGCGGCACGGGCATGGCGTTGCGCAGCAGGCGTGCCAGCATAGATCGCCGGCATCTCGACGTTTTCCTGTGCCGAGCCGGACGGGATCAGGTGATAGCCCTGAAACACAAAGCCGAACGCCTCGCGGCGCAGCCAGGCCAGCTCGTCGCTGCCCAGTTCGGCCACGTTTTCGCCGGCAAATAAATATTCACCCGAGGTAGGGCGATCCAGGCAGCCCAAAATATTCATCAGCGTCGATTTGCCGGAGCCGGACGCGCCGATAATCGCGACGAACTCTCCGGCGTGAATCGACAGGTCGATGCCCTGCAGCACGTTGACCTGCGGGCTGTCGCCTCCGCCGTAGGATTTGCGAATGGCCCGCAGGTCGATCAGCGGCGTCTGCATTCAGCCTCCACTGCCGAGCGCGGAGGGCACCACCAGACGGTCGCCTTCCTCAAGACCGTCGAGGATCTGGACGCGCAACCGGTCGCTGATCCCGGTGCGCACCTGACGGTTCTGCACTTCGCCGCTGGCGGTCAGCACCTGCGCTGTCTGCAGATCGCTTTGCGTACCGTTTTTCAACGCTGACAGCGGCGCGGTCAGGGTGTTCTGCGCGCTGCCTGCAACGAAAAAGATCTGCGCCGTCATCTCGGCCATCAGTGCCTGATCGTCGTTGTCGACGTCCAGCAGCACGGTGTACAGCACCACCCGGCCGCCGCCGTTCTTGCGCGAACTGCTCGGGCTGCCGCCGCCCTGATTGGCCTGCTCCAGAGGTTTGGGTGGCACGGGCAGGATCTGCCGTACGGTGCTTTTCCAGCGCCGACTCCCGCCGCTCAGGGTCGTGAAGTAAGCGCTCATGCCCGGTTTCACATGGCCGATGTCGGCTTCGGACACTTCGGCCCACACCGTCATCGGCGACAGGCGGGCGATGCGCAGTATCAGCGGGGTCTGTTGCTGTGCGTTGAGGGTCTGGCCTTCGCGGGCATCCAGCGCAACCACCGTGCCGCTCATGGGCGCGTAGATGCGGGTGTAGCCCAGCGCGGCCTCGTCACTGCGCAGCGCCGCCTGGGCTTCAAGGATCTGCGCCTTGAACATGTCGACCCTGGCCTGAGTAGCGCGAAACTCGGACTCGGCCGCCTGCACGTCTTCGGCCCGCGTCGCACCTCCGGCCGCCAGACGTTGCTGACGTTGCTGCTTCTGCTGCGCCAGTTCGTGCAGCGCGCGCTGCTCCTGAAGCTGGGCCTTGAGGTTGTCGATGGCGTAGCGCGCTGCATCGAGCCTGGCTTTTTGCGTGGACGGATCGATCTCGACCAGCAACTGACCTTCCTTGACCTGATCGCCCACCTGCACATGGATCTTCATGATCTGCCCGGTTGCCTGCGAGCCCACGTCCACATAACTGCGCGGTTGCAGCGTGCCCAGCGCCGTCACGCTGTTTTCAATGCTGCTGCGCGTGACGGTGACGGTAGGCGTCCTGTCGTGGTCGCCCGGCAGGATCTGCCAAGCGCACACGGCGATGACCGGAAACAGGCACAGTGCCGCGAGGACAGTGCGTCGAGGGAGTCGAGAGCGTTTCATGCAGGGTTCCTGCCTGGAAAAAATCGGCCGGTCGACGGGCGACGGCTACTGGGGCTGTCATTAAGACGAGGGGGGTGCGGCGGAATTTAGCACTGTCAATTAATTGGCTTTGTTCACTAAATTTTGTTCTGCCGAATCGTTTAAGGGGAGCGGCTCATTCCAGCCGTGTTCCGTTTTCCTTTCGAGGTGGAGTCAGCATGATCATGTCCAGACCGTTGTCCGGTTTTATTGTCGCGGGACTGTCGTTCGGGCTGGTTTTACCCGCTCAGGCGCGGGTTGCCCCCGAGCATCAGAACGTTTCGGCGCAGGTGCGTCGCACCACATTTGGCGTGCCGCATATCGTGGCTGCTGACGAGCGCGGGCTGGGTTATGGCATCGGTTACGCCTATGCCCAGGACAACCTGTGCCTGCTGGCGAACGAGATCGTCACGGTCAATGGCGAACGCTCCCGCTATTTCGGACCGGACAAGGCGACCCTCGAACAGCGCAACAATATGGCCAGCGACCTGCTGTTCAAATGGTTAAACACGCCTGAAGCGCTCGCGGATTTCTGGAAGGCCCAGTCATCCGAGATTCGTCAGTTGATGCAAGGTTACGCAGCTGGCTATAACCGCTCACTGAACGAGCAGAATGCCAAAGGCCTGCCAACAGCCTGCGCCGCCGAATGGGTACGACCGATCAGCACCGACGATCTGGTGCGCCTGACCCGTCGATTGCTGGTCGAGGGGGGCGTCGGTCAGTTCACCGAAGCGCTGGCCGGCGCCAGACCGCCGCAAGCGGGTGCTCAGGCCAGCCTCCAGCCCGAGCAGCGTGAGGCCCTGCAACTGGCCGCCGCGCGCAATGAACAGTTTGCGCTGGAGCGCGGCAGCAATGCGGTGGCGATCGGACGCGAACTGTCTGCCAACGGACGCGGCATGTTGCTGGCCAACCCGCATTTTCCGTGGGGCGGCGGTATGCGTTTCTACCAGATGCACCTGACCATTCCCGGCAAACTGGACGTGATGGGCGCGGCGTTGCCGGGTCTGCCGTTGATCAACATCGGCTTCAACCAGCACCTGGCCTGGACTCACACCGTCGATACGTCCAAACACTTCACGTTGCATCGACTGACGCTCGATCCCAGGGATTCGACGCGTTACATGCTCGACGGCAAGTCAGTGGAAATGGGCAAGCAACAGGTGAGTGTCGAGGCGAAACAGGCGGACGGCAGCATCAAGCCTGTAACCCGCACGATCTATTCGTCGAAATTCGGCCCTGTGGTGCAATGGCCCGGCAGGCTGGACTGGGACGACAAGTACGCCTTCAGCCTGCGCGACGCGAACCTCGAGAATGACCGTGTGCTGCAGCAGTGGTACGCCATGGATCAGGCGAAAAGCCTCAAGGCGTTTCAGGATTCGGTGCGCAGCATTCAGGGCATCCCATGGGTGAACACCGTGGCGGTCGATGCCAAGGGGCAGGCGCTGTACATGAACCTGTCGGTGGTGCCGAATGTGGATGCGGTCAAGCTCGCCAAGTGCAGCGACCCGCGCATCGGCACCGAGCTGATCATCCTCGACGGTTCGCGCAGCGACTGTAACTGGGACATCGCGCCCGAGGCAGCGCAACCCGGCATCTATCCCTCGTCGCGCCAGCCGCAACTGCTACGGACCGACTTCGTGCAGCACTCCAACGACTCGGCCTGGATGGTCAACCCGGCGGTGCCGCAGAAAAACTTTTCACCGCTGATCAGCCAGGAAGGCCAGCCGCTCGGGCTGCGGGCGCGTTTTGCGCTGGATCGACTCGGCAAGCTGCAGCAGTCGGGCAAGGTCAGTGTCGAGAGCCTGCAGGCCATGGTGATGGACAACGAGGTGTATCAGGCCGGGCAGGTGTTGCCGGATCTTTTGCAGTTTTGTGCGACAGCACCGGGTGATGATGAAAAACGCCTGGCACCGCTGTGCACCGCATTGAAAGCCTGGGACGGTCGAGTCGACCTGAGCAGTGGTGTGGGCTTCGTGTACTTCCAGAAAATCATGACCGCGATGCAGTCCGTCGGCTCGCGCTGGCGGGTAGTGTTCGATGCCAACGATCCGATTCACACGCCCCGTGGTCTGGCCATCGAGTACCCGGAAGTCGCCACGGCGTTACGCGCTGCGATGCTGACGGCGCAGGACGAGGTGAGCAAGGCAGGCCTGACGGCGAAGACGACCTGGGGTGATATTCAGGTGTCGAGCCAAAGCGGTGTACCGGTTCCGATCCACGGCGGTCCTGCAGCACTGGGTGTCTATAACGCCATGCAGACAGTGGCGGGCAAGGATGGCAAGCGCGAAGTGGTCAGCGGCACCAGTTACCTGCAAGTGGTGACATTCGACGAAAATGGACCGCAAGCCAAGGGATTACTGGCGTTCTCCGAATCGAGCAATCCGCAGTCGGCGCATTCGCGAGACCAGACTGAAGCGTTTTCGAAGAAGCAGTGGGCTGACTTGCCGTTCACCGAGCAGCAGATCAAGGCTGATCCGGCGTATCAGGTGCAGGAAATCAGGGAACGACTTTCTCCGCCCGTTCGTTGAACAAGCAGACGCTGATCAGACACAGGCAGTGATTGGGCCACACGGCCCAATTCACCTGTGAAGCACAAGGCTTCAACCACCCTGAGTATCGATGTCGGCATCAACGCCCTGAGTTGGCTGATGATTGCGTTGAGTCTGGGGCTTCTCCTGCGGCTCATAGTCAGGCACGTAGGCGCTTTTTTCAGACGATCCTTGCGACTGGCTCTGGCTCTGACTTTGCTGTTGATTCTGACGCTGACCATCATGCCCACTCGAATCCGGTACAGCATCCGGCTCCTGCGGGTCGATGGCCGGATCGTTGCGCTCCGTGCCCTGGTCCGGCGGCGTGTGCTGACCGGGTGCCTGTTCTTTTTGCCGTTGCGGTTCGGTAGACATGAATACCTCGAAAGTCTGCTTCATAAATGGCTGACAGACTTTCGAGGTCTGGGGGAGGGGGTTCGTTCGATCGGATTGCCGAGTGGTATGCGCGGGCTGACTGGGCACGATCAGTCAGCTCGAGATACCTGATCGTTCCCACGCTCCAGCGTGGTAACGCCTCTCAGGACGCTCCGCGTCCGGCCGTGATGTGGCGCAGAGCGTCACAGGATGCATGCTCACGCGGAGTGAGCATTATCAGTCCCTCTTACAACACCTTCTTGATCGCGTCGCACACCACGTCGATGTTCTTCTGGTTCAACGCCGCGACACAGATACGACCGGTGTCCAGCGCATAGATGCCGAACTCGCTGCGCAGGCGCTGGGCCTGTTCGGCGGTCAGGCCGGAGTAGGAGAACATGCCGCACTGACGGCCGACGAAGCTGAAGTCCTGACCGGCCGGGTTGTCGGTCAGACGCTCGACCATCGCCTTGCGCATGCCCTGGATGCGCACGCGCATTTCGCCCAGTTCCTCTTCCCACATGGCACGCAGCGCCGGGTCGTTGAGCACGGCGGCGGAGATGATTGCGCCATGGGTCGGCGGGTTGGAATAGTTGGTGCGGATCACACGCTTGACCTGGGACAGGACGCGGGCGGTCTCTTCTTTCGATTCAGTGATGATCGACAGCGCACCGACGCGCTCGCCGTACAGCGACAGCGACTTGGAGAACGAACTGGAGGCGAAGAAGGTCATGCCGGACTCGGCGAACAAACGCACCGCGATGGCGTCTTCCTGAATGCCCTGGCCGAAACCCTGATAGGCCATGTCCAGAAACGGCACGTGACCCTTGGCCTTGACCACTTCCAGGACCTTTTTCCAGTCTTCCAGATTCAGATCGACGCCGGTCGGATTGTGGCAGCAGGCGTGCAGCACGACCACGGAATGGTCAGGCAGGTTTTTCAGGTCTTCGAGCATGCCGCCACGGTTCACGTCGTGGGAGGCTGCGTCGTAGTAGCGATAGTTCTGAACCGGGAAGCCTGCGGTTTCGAACAGCGCACGGTGGTTTTCCCAGCTCGGGTCGCTGATAGCCACAACGGCGTCGGGCAACAATTGCTTGAGGAAGTCTGCGCCGATCTTCAGCGCACCGGTGCCACCGACCGATTGGGTGGTCAGTACCCGGCCCGACGCGATTAATGGCGAGTCGGCACCCAGCAACAGCTTCTGCACGGCCAGATCGTAGGCAGCGATACCGTCGATCGGCAAATAGCCACGTGGCGCGTGCTGGGCAACACGGATCTTCTCGGCTTCAGCCACTGCGCGCAGCAGAGGAATGCGCCCGTCTTCGTCACAGTAGACGCCCACGCCAAGGTTGACCTTGGTGGTGCGAGTGTCGGCGTTGAATGCTTCGTTGATACCCAGGATAGGATCGCGGGGCGCCATTTCGACAGCGGAGAAGAGGCTCATTTTTGCGGCAGCTCTGAATGAAGGAGGGAGGGGTATGCACGCCGCGGCCGAATGCGCCAAAGCGGTGCACAAACGGGGACCTAGTATAAAGAGCATCCCCCTGAGGGGCGACAGGGCAGGGCGGGTTTTTTCAAGGTTTTTCGGTTTATTTGCAGAACGTTCGTACCGTTGAAACCTCAATGATGTAGCCACTGGTGAAATGAGCGCCTTGAAACATGCGCAAACGTCTCCATTTAATGTGCATCACTTCAAGCACTGTCACTGCCGCACGTCGTCTCCCATTGACGGGATGAGTCGTCGGTGGTGTTTCGTCATTGCCGGTACAGGCCGCGCAGACGAGTCCTTGTCGCGAACCCCGACGCGAACGAATTCAAGAGGTAGGTTATGTCCGAGTTCCAGCTCGTTACCCGTTTTGAGCCCGCTGGTGATCAGCCCGAGGCCATTCGCCAACTGGTCGAAGGGATCGACGCCGGACTTGCGCACCAGACCCTGTTGGGTGTGACGGGTTCGGGCAAGACGTTCAGCATCGCCAACGTCATCTCCCAGGTGCAGCGCCCGACCCTGGTGCTGGCGCCGAACAAGACCCTGGCGGCGCAGTTGTATGGCGAATTCAAGGCGTTCTTTCCGAATAACGCCGTTGAATATTTCGTTTCCTACTACGACTACTACCAGCCGGAAGCCTATGTGCCGTCGTCCGACACCTTCATCGAGAAGGATGCGTCGATCAACGATCACATCGAGCAGATGCGTCTGTCCGCGACCAAGGCACTGCTGGAACGCAAGGACGCGATCATTGTGACCACCGTGTCGTGCATTTATGGTCTCGGCAGCCCCGAAACCTACCTGCGCATGGTCTTGCATATCGACCGGGGCGACAAACTGGATCAGCGCGCCTTGCTGCGCCGTCTGGCTGACCTGCAATACACCCGCAACGACATGGACTTTGCCCGCGCGACCTTCCGGGTGCGGGGCGATGTGATTGACATCTATCCGGCCGAATCGGATCTGGAAGCGATCCGCGTCGAGCTGTTCGACGATGAGGTCGAGAGCCTGTCGGCGTTCGATCCTCTGACCGGTGAGGTGATTCGCAAGCTGCCGCGCTTCACCTTCTACCCCAAGAGCCACTACGTCACGCCCCGCGAAACGCTGCTGGACGCGATGGAAGGCATCAAGGTCGAGCTCGGTGAGCGTCTGGAATACCTGCGTAGCCAGAACAAGCTGGTCGAAGCCCAGCGTCTGGAACAGCGCACCCGGTTCGATCTGGAGATGATTCTGGAGCTGGGTTACTGCAACGGCATCGAGAACTACTCACGCTATCTGTCGGGCCGTCCGACCGGCGCGCCGCCGCCGACGCTGTACGACTACCTGCCGCCGGACGCCTTGCTGGTGATCGACGAGTCCCACGTCAGCGTGCCGCAGGTCGGCGCCATGTACAAAGGCGACCGTTCGCGCAAGGAAACCCTGGTGGAATACGGTTTCCGTCTGCCGTCCGCGCTGGACAACCGGCCGATGCGCTTCGAAGAGTGGGAGAACGTCAGCCCGCAGACCATTTTTGTCTCGGCGACTCCGGGCAAGTACGAAGCGGAACATGCCGGGCGTGTGGTCGAGCAGGTGGTGCGGCCGACCGGTCTGGTGGACCCGCAGATCGAGATTCGCCCGGCGCTGACTCAGGTCGATGACCTGCTGTCGGAAATCAACAAGCGCGCCTCCATCGACGAGCGCGTGCTGGTGACCACGCTGACCAAGCGCATGGCCGAGGACCTGACCGATTACCTCAGCGACCACGGCGTGCGGGTGCGTTACCTGCACTCGGACATCGACACAGTGGAGCGGGTCGAGATCATACGGGACTTGCGTCTGGGCACTTTTGACGTGCTGGTGGGTATCAACCTGCTGCGCGAAGGCCTGGACATGCCGGAAGTGTCACTGGTGGCGATTCTCGATGCCGACAAGGAAGGCTTCCTGCGCTCCGACCGTTCGCTGATCCAGACCATCGGTCGGGCGGCGCGTAACCTTAACGGCCGGGCGATTCTGTATGCCGACCGGATCACCGGCTCCATGGAGCGGGCGATAAACGAGACTGAACGTCGTCGAGAGAAACAGATCGCGTTCAACCTTGAGCATGGCATCACGCCAAAAGGTGTGTTCAAGGACGTGGCCGACATCATGGAAGGCGCCACCGTGCCAGGCTCGCGCAGCAAAAAGCGCAAAGGCATGGCCAAGGCCGCCGAGGAAAACGCCAAGTACGAAAACGAACTGCGCTCGCCCAGCGAAATCACCAAGCGCATCCGTCAACTGGAAGAGAAGATGTACCAACTGGCCCGCGACCTGGAGTTCGAGGCCGCGGCACAGATGCGCGACGAAATCGGCAAACTGCGCGAGCGCTTGCTGGCGGTGTGACGCAGCGTTGGCTCGCTGCACCCTGATCGTTCCCATGCTCTGCGTGGGAATGCCTCCCAGGACGCTCCGCGTCCGCTCTCGAATGTGGCGCAGATGCGTGCCCAAGCTCCAGCGTTATCCACTTCATGCACCCGGCTTACTGAATCCGCAATCCGTGCCATTTGTGACGCGGAGCGTCACGGGCGGCATGCCCACGCGGAGCGCTCATCGTTATACATAAGTCCTCTTGGAGGAATACGATAATGATCGTTCCCACGCTCTGCGTGGTAACGCCTCTCAGGACGCTCCGCGTCCGCTTTTGAATGTGGCTTCGATGCGTGATCAAGCCCGAGCGTTATCCACGTCATGCGCTCGGCTCACTGAATCCGCAATCTGTGCCATTTGTGACGCGGAGCGTCACGGGAGGCATGCCCACGCGGAGCGATGGGCACGATCAGTGTTGAGGCGCACTTGTGTATAACGATGAGCGCGGAGCGATGGGCATGATCAGTGTCGAGGCGGACTTTTGTATAACGATGAGCGCAGAATGGTAACGATCACAGATCTGCCAGCACCCGCGCTGGAGCCCGACGCCCCGGGCCTGTTAACATTCCGCGCTTGATCGACCTTATTTCGGGATTCTCCATGACCACCGTTCGTACCCGCATCGCGCCATCGCCCACGGGCGACCCCCACGTTGGCACGGCTTACATCGCACTTTTCAACTATTGCTTTGCCAAGCAGCACGGCGGCGAGTTCATCCTGCGCATCGAAGACACCGATCAACTGCGTTCGACCCGCGAGTCCGAACAGCAGATTTTCGACGCATTGCGCTGGTTGGGCATCGAGTGGAGCGAAGGTCCGGACGTTGGCGGACCACACGGTCCGTACCGGCAGAGCGAGCGGGGCGAGATTTACCAGAAGTACGCCCGGCAACTGGTCGAAATGGGCCACGCCTTCCCGTGCTTCTGCACCGCGCAAGAGCTGGACGAAATGCGTGCCGAGCAGATGGCCCGTGGCGAAACCCCGCGTTATGACGGCCGTGCGCTGCTGCTTTCCAAAGAAGAAGTGCAGCGT
The DNA here is from genome assembly GCF_979253365.1 of Pseudomonas sp. AC016. Classification (NCBI taxonomy): domain Bacteria; kingdom Pseudomonadati; phylum Pseudomonadota; class Gammaproteobacteria; order Pseudomonadales; family Pseudomonadaceae; genus Pseudomonas; species Pseudomonas sp. AC016. The sequence goes on along the minus strand of NZ_CEEDCC010000001.1, from coordinate 1,093,268 downwards.
CGTCTGGACGCTGGCGAGCCGCACGTCATCCGCATGAAGGTGCCGACCGAAGGCGTCTGCGTGGTACCGGACCTGCTGCGCGGCGAAGTGGAAATCCCGTGGGACCGCATGGACATGCAGGTTCTGATGAAGACCGACGGTCTGCCGACCTACTTCCTGGCCAACGTGGTCGATGACCACCTGATGGGCATCACCCACGTACTGCGCGGCGAAGAGTGGCTGCCTTCGGCTCCGAAACTGATTCTGCTGTACGAATACTTCGGCTGGGACAAGCCGCAGCTATGCTACATGCCGCTGCTGCGTAACCCGGACAAGAGCAAGCTGTCCAAGCGCAAGAACCCGACCTCGGTGACCTTCTACGAGCGCATGGGCTTCATGCCTGAAGCCATGCTCAATTACCTGGGCCGCATGGGCTGGTCGATGCCGGACGAGCGCGAGAAGTTCTCGCTGCAGGAAATGGTCGAGCATTTCGACCTGTCCCGCGTGTCGCTGGGCGGTCCGATTTTTGATATCGAGAAGCTGTCCTGGCTGAACGGTCAGTGGCTGCGTGAGTTGCCGGTCGAGGAGTTTGCCGCTCGTGTGCAGAACTGGGCGCTGAACCCCGAGTACATGATGAAGATCGCACCGCACGTGCAGGGCCGCGTCGAGACGTTCAGTCAGATCGCGCCATTGGCCAGCTTCTTCTTCGCCGGTGGTGTCACGCCGGACGTGAAACTGTTCGAGCACAAGAAGCTGTCCGGCGACCAGGTGCGCCAGTTGATGCAACTGATCCTGTGGAAGCTGGAATCGCTGCGTCAGTGGGAGAAGGACCCGATCACCGCCTGCATCCAGTCGGTGGTCGAGCACCTTGGCCTCAAGCTGCGTGACGCCATGCCGCTGATGTTCGCCTCGATCACCGGGCAGGCCAGCTCCGTTTCGGTGCTGGATGCGATGGAGATTCTCGGCCCGGACCTGACGCGTTTCCGTCTGCGTCAGGCCATCGATCTGCTGGGCGGCGTTTCGAAGAAAGAAAACAAAGAGTGGGAAAAACTGCTGGGCGCCATTGCCTGACCCATCAGTGATGTGAAGAAGCCACTGCGTGCCTGCGTGAGCAGGGCAGGCAGTGGCTGACTCGGCCTCGGATTTGCGGGCCGAAACGGTAAGTGATTGTTATGCCGACGAAAAACTTTCAAATTTCTCGAAAATAAATTTGACAGGTTAGCGACTCACGCTTAACATGCGCCCCGTCCACTGATGTGGGGCTATAGCTCAGCTGGGAGAGCGCCTGCATGGCATGCAGGAGGTCAGCGGTTCGATCCCGCTTAGCTCCACCAAATTCAAGGTTCAAGGCCTGATAAAACAGGGTGTTGAATCGATCAGAGTCCCAACTCTGATCAGGTAGAAGGTTTTGTCCCCTTCGTCTAGTGGCCTAGGACACCGCCCTTTCACGGCGGTAACAGGGGTTCGAGTCCCCTAGGGGACGCCAGTTTCACCGAGTGATGCCGGAAGGTTGAGCTCCGCCGCGAGGCGATAAATCCGGGGCTATAGCTCAGCTGGGAGAGCGCCTGCATGGCATGCAGGAGGTCAGCGGTTCGATCCCGCTTAGCTCCACCAATTTTGCCAGGGTTCATCACTGATGAACCTGACTGAAGGTTTTGCGTCCCCTTCGTCTAGTGGCCTAGGACACCGCCCTTTCACGGCGGTAACAGGGGTTCGAGTCCCCTAGGGGACGCCACGATTTCCCGCTCTGCGGGACCAAGGGTCATTCGATTATTGAATGGCCCTTTTGTTTTTTCAGGGTTCTGTTTTTTCTTCGAACCCGTCTCCTGCCTTCAAAATCTCCAGACATGCCTTGCCGGGCATGCATTCCAGCTACACTGCCGCCAACGAAATCACCCAAGCAGGAGCGAGCATGGTCTGGGATCGGGCAACGCCTTTCGTCATCGATCTGAATGTGGGTAGCGATGATATCGACGGTCTGGGGCACGCCAACAACGCGGTCTACGTTACCTGGCTGGAGCGTTGCGCCTGGCGTCATTCGCAGTATCTGGGTCTGGACCTCAGCGAGTATCGCCGACTGGACCGCGCCATGGCTGTGGTCCGGCACGAGATCGATTACCTGGCCAGTGCCTACGAGGGCGATGAGCTGCAACTCGCGACCTGGATCGTCGATTGGGATCGCCGCCTGAAAATGACGCGCTGCTTTCAGCTCAAACGTCCCGCAGACAACCTGACACTGTTGCGGGCGCAAACCACCTTCGTCTGCATCGAGCTGTCCACCGGTCGCCCGAAGCGCATGCCGTCAGAGTTCATCGAAGGCTATGGCGCTGCAATGTTGGACGGCGGCGTTCCCAATCCGGGTGACGAGCAGTAAACTGCCGGACTTTTTTTCGAGTGTGACCCATGCAAATTGCTCTGGCGCCCATGGAGGGGTTGGTCGACGACATCCTGCGTAATGTGCTGACTCGCGTCGGTGGCATCGACTGGTGTGTGACCGAATTCATCCGGGTGACCGAGCGGGTCATGCCTGCCACCTATTACTACAAGATGGCCTCCGAACTGCACACCGATGCCAAAACGGCAGCAGGCGTGCCGCTGCACTTGCAGTTGCTGGGGTCCGATCCGGTCTGTCTGGCAGAGAACGCCGCGTTTGCCTGTGAGCTGGGCGCGCCGGTCATGGACCTCAACTTCGGGTGTCCGGCCAAGACCGTCAACCGTTCCCGGGGCGGTGCGATTCTGCTCAAGGAGCCTGACCTGCTGCATTCCATTGTCAGTCAGGTGCGGCGCGCCGTGCCTCGCGAGATTCCCGTCACCGCCAAAATGCGTCTGGGCTATGAAAACACCGACGGTGCCCTGGATTGTGCCCGGGCGCTGGCCGATGGCGGTGCGGAACGCATCGTGGTTCATGCGCGCACCAAGGTCGATGGTTACAAGCCGCCTGCGCACTGGGAGTGGATCGCGCGCATTCAGGAAGTGGTTAAGGTGCCGGTTGTTGCCAACGGTGAAATCTGGACGGTCGAGGACTGGCGGCGCTGTCAGGAAATCTGTGGTGCCCGCGACATCATGATCGGTCGCGGTCTGGTAGCGCGTCCCGATCTGGCCCGGCAGATTGCTGCGGCCCATGCGGGCGAGGAGGTGGCCGAGATGACCTGGGCTGAATTGCAACCGATGCTGCGCACGTTCTGGGGCGATTGCCTGGCCAAGATGACCCTGGTGCAGGCACCGGGCCGCCTCAAGCAATGGCTGGTGCTGCTGACCAAGAGTTACCCGGAAGCGACGCTGATGTTCAACGCCTTGCGCCGCGAAACCGATTGCGACCGGATCAGTGTTCTGCTCGGTTATTCCGCCGAAACTCAGTCCGACGAACGGTTATGTTTTTCGTAAAAAATTGCTCTTGAAAAGTCAGTGACCGACCCTAGTTTGGGGATTACGCGATGCCGAATCCGGGTCGCGCAAACTACTCGCTGATTAACAGGAGAATTATCATGACGACTGCATTTTCTCTGGCTCCACTGTTTCGTCACTCAGTGGGCTTCGACCGCTTCAACGACCTTTTCGAGTCGGCGGCACGTAATGATTCGTCCAGTGGCTACCCTCCCTACAACGTGGAGCGGCATAGCGACGATCAGTACCGGATCGTGATCGCAGCGGCAGGCATGCAGGAAGAAGACCTTGATTTGCAGGTCGAGAAAGGGGTGCTGACAGTCACTGGCGGCAAGCGTGAACGCGAAGCCGAAAACGTGACCTATCTGCATCAGGGCATCGCCCGGCGCGAATTCAAGTTGTCGTTCCGTCTGGCGGACAATATCGAGGTTCGGGGTGCCGATCTGTCCCATGGCCTGCTGAACATCGATCTGGTGCGTAATGTGCCCGAAGAGACCAAGCCAAAGCGCATTCCGCTGAATACTCAGAAAGCCATCGAGCAGTGATCGCTGCTGTAACGGAAAGGCGCCTTCGGGCGCCTTTCTGCGTTTAGTGATCCGGGAGCAGGCTCGGCTGGCGAACGGGCTGCTTGAGTCGCAGCAGGGCTTCAAATTGCGAGTCGCCCAGCGGTTCGCTGAACAGATACCCCTGATACACATGGCACCCCAGTTTCTCCAGAAACGTCAGCTGCTCAACGGTTTCGACGCCCTCTGCGATGACATTGAGGCTGAGGCTCTGCGCCATCGCCACAATCGCGCGAATGATCTCGGCGTCATTGGGGTCGCTGGTGGCATCCTGCACGAACGACTGGTCGATCTTGAGCGTATCCACCGGAAGACGCTTGAGATACGTCAGTGACGAATAACCAGTGCCGAAATCATCCATGGCAAAGCTGATCCCCAGCTTTTTCAGGCTGCGCATCTTGGCAATGGTGTCTTCCAGGTTCTGGATGACGATGCCTTCGGTGATTTCCAGTTTCAGCATGGTTGCAGGCAGCTGATGCAGCTTCAGGCTGCGCTCCACCCGTGCGACAAAGTCAGTCTGCCTGAACTGGCGCGGGCTGATATTGACGCCCATCAGGAACCCGTTGTGCGCGATCAGCCCCTGTTTGAGCAGGCGACCGGCAGTCTTGCAAGCCTCGTCCAGCACCCAGCTACCCACCTCGAGAATCATGCCGCTCTCTTCAAGGATCTGCACGAACTGAGTGGGCGGCAGCACGCCATAGTCGGGATGCTGCCAGCGCAGCAGTGCCTCGGCACCGGTGAGGGCCTGGTTCCGGCAATCCACCTGGGCCTGAAAGTGCAGGTGGAATTCGTTACGGGTCAGCGCCAGGCGCAGATCGTTTTCCATGCGCAGGCGCTGGCTCACCGCTTTTTGCATGGAGCTGTGGAAGAATTGCGCGGTGTTGCGGCCTGAATCCTTGGCGCGATACAGCGCGATATCGGCGCGCTTGAGCAGGTCGGCAGGGGTTGAACCGTCGTCCGGGATCAGCACCATGCCGATGCTGGGCGTTACCTGGAGTCGATGGCCGTCGAGGAACATGGGTTCCGCCAGCAGCTCGCGCAGGTTGTCGGACAGCTCCTGAACCTGTTGGGTCACCTCGTGACGTGAGCCTTCCAGACCGCAGATCAGCACCACGAATTCGTCCCCGCCGAGGCGCGCCACGGTGTCTTCGAGGCGCACGCTGGCCTCCAGCCGAGCGGAGACGATATTCAGCACGCTATCGCCGACCGGGTGGCCGAGGGAGTCATTGATGTGCTTGAAGTGGTCGAGGTCCATGAACAGCAGCGCGCCACGCAGGCGGTGATGCTTGAGCAGCGACAGTTGCTGGCTCAGGCGGTCCATGAGCAGCGCGCGGTTGGGCAGGCCGGTCAACGGGTCGTGATAGGCCAGGTGCTGGATCTGCGCCTGAGCGCTTTTCAACTGGCCGATGTCCCGGGCGTTCATCAGCAGGCAGGCGGTCTGGTTCAGGGTGATGAATTCCACCGACACATCGAGGGTCAGCGGATCGCCATTCTTGTTGCGGCCTGCCATCTCTCGATGATGCACGCGGCCAGTGTCACGCAAATGATCGATCATGCTCTGGCGCTGATCAGGGTCGGTCCAGATGCCGATCTCCTGGACCGTCCTGCCCAGCACTTCGGGCGCGGTATAGCCGGTGAGGCGACAGAAACCGTCGTTGACCTCCACGTACCGGCCGGTGCCCAGTTCGGTGATGGTGATCGAGTCGGGGCTTGAGTGGAACGCCTTGGCGAACTTCTCTTCGCTGGCCTCCAGTGCGGCCTGGGCCTGCTGCTGAGTGATGTCGAGCAGCGTGCCGGCCAGTCTCGAAGGCGTGCCGTCAGCGTTGCGGTAAAGGATGGCGCGGCTTTCGAGCAGTCGTGACAGGCCGTTTTGCAATTGAAAGCGGTAAGTCAGCTGGAAGGTGTCCTGTTCACCGGCGACCACCGCTTTGCAGGCGCTGCGCATGCGATGACGTTCCACCGTTGGCACGCCCGCCAGAAAACGGGTGAAGTCGTAATCGAGTGACCGGGCTTCGCGGCCATGCAATTGGGCGGCTCGTGCGCAGGCGTGCAGTTGATCGGTGGCAATGTCCCATTCCCAGGTCCCCATCTGCGCGGAACTCAACGCCAGATTCAGACGATCCAGCGTTTCCCTGAGGGTCTGTTCCACAGTGCCCTGTGCCGCTGGCGCGGCTGCAGGCTGTGCGGACGCCAGCAGAATGGTCGGGTCCAGAAGGTTGGGCATTGATCACGAGCCTTTAATGAATAAAGCCAGTAAAACGATCGATCTGCATCCTGTATCGCATAAAAAAACACTATCAACCGCTGTATCGCGCATTACAACAATTTCATGAATGCCCGGGCCGCATTTGATAGAGTCCGCTCCGTGTGCAGGATGTAGCCTAGCTGGCGATTCAGTTGCACGCCTGTCAACGGAATGCGCGCAACCTGTTCATCAAGCATGGTGCGTGGCAGAACACTCCAGGCCAGCCCGATGGACACCATCATTTTTATGGTTTCAAGGTAGTTGGTGCTCATCGCAATATCAGGCTTGAGGCCGTGGGCCTCGCACAGGTTGCTGACAATCTTGTGGGTGAAGGTGTTGTCGCTGGGCAGCACTGCCGGGTAGCGTGCAATATCCTCCAGTTTCATCGGGCCGCTGTTGGCCAGCGGGTGTTCCGGTGCCGCCACGAAGTCCAGCGGGTCGTCCCAGACGGCAGTGGCGCGTACCAGTGCATGAGGTTCCGGCGCGAGGGTGATGACGGCCAATTCGGCGCGGCCGTGCAGAATTTCATCATAGGCCGCTTCGGAATCCATGAACCGGATATCCAGCGCCACGGCCGGATACGTGCGAGTGAACTCGCGCAATAAAGGTGGCAGACGATGCAGACCGATATGGTGGCTGGTGATCAGTTTCAAACGCCCGGACACCTCGCCGTTCAGGTTGGTCAGCGCCCGACGCGTGTCATCCAGCACGTTGGTGATCTGATAGGCCCGTGGCAGCAGAGCGCGGCCCGCTTCGGTCAGGCTCACCTCACGACCCAGGCGGTCGAACAGGCGCACGCCGATTTGCTGCTCAAGCACTGCGATTCGTTTGCTGATGGCCGGCTGGGTCAGGTACAGGCGTTCTCCGGCACCGGAAAAGCTCCCGGTCTCGGCGATGGCCAGAAAAGCATTCAGGTTGGCGAGATCCATCGTCACATTCCAGTTGGTTATCCAAAGCATAAAAAATATGAATTGGAGTTATTTAAGCACATTCCATAGGATGGTCACACAAGCCAAGGGCCCATGGACGTCCGTAGCCCAAGGCATAAAAAAGCTGATGAGGAAGTACGTCCAATGGCCGGTAAAACGCTCTACGACAAGCTCTGGGATTCGCATCTGGTCAAACAGCGCGACGATGGTTCGGCGCTGATCTACATTGACCGTCACATCATTCACGAAGTGACCTCGCCACAAGCCTTCGAAGGCCTGCGCCTCGCCAGGCGCAAGCCGTGGCGCATCGACTCGATCATCGCCACCCCCGACCACAACGTGCCGACCACCTCGGAACGCAAGGGCGGCATCGGTGCCATCGAGGATCAGGTGTCGCGTCTGCAGGTCCAGACCCTGGACGACAACTGCGACGAATACGGCATCACCGAATTCAAGATGAACGACCCGCGTCAGGGCATCGTCCACGTGATCGGCCCTGAGCAGGGCGCAACCCTGCCGGGCATGAGCGTGGTCTGCGGTGACTCGCACACCTCCACGCACGGCGCTTTCGGTGCACTGGCTCATGGTATCGGCACGTCCGAGGTCGAGCATGTGCTGGCTACCCAGTGCCTGGTCGCCAAGAAAATGAAGAACATGTTGGTGTCGGTCGAAGGGCAACTGCCATTCGGCGTGACCGCCAAGGACATCGTGCTCGCAGTGATCGGCAAGATCGGCACCGCAGGCGGCAACGGTTATGCCATCGAATTCGCTGGCAGTGCAATTCGTGACCTGTCCATCGAAGGCCGCATGACCATCTGCAACATGTCCATCGAAGCAGGCGCTCGCGTCGGCATGGTGGCCACCGATGAAAAAACCGTCGAGTACGTCAAGGGCCGTCCTTTTGCGCCAAAAGGTGCCGAATGGGATCTGGCGGTAGAGGCGTGGAAGGATCTGGTTTCCGACCCGGACGCGGTGTTCGACACCGTGGTCAGGCTCGACGCTGCGGAAATCAAACCGCAGGTCAGCTGGGGCACTTCGCCGGAAATGGTACTGGCTGTCGATCAGAACGTGCCCGATCCTGCGCAGGAAATGGATCTGGTCAAGCGTGGCTCCATCGAGCGTGCCTTGAAGTACATGGGCCTCAAGGCCAACCAGCCGATCACCGACATTCAGCTGGATCGCGTGTTCATCGGTTCGTGCACCAACTCGCGCATCGAAGACCTGCGTGCCGCTGCCGATATCGCCAAGGGCCGCAAGGTTGCCGCGACGATCAAGCAGGCCATCGTGGTACCGGGCTCTGGCCTGATCAAGGCTCAGGCCGAGAAGGAAGGGCTGGACAAGATCTTCATCGAAGCAGGTTTCGAATGGCGTGAACCGGGCTGCTCCATGTGTCTGGCGATGAACCCGGATCGACTGGGTTCCGGCGAACACTGCGCCTCGACGTCCAACCGTAACTTCGAAGGTCGTCAGGGCGCTGGCGGCCGGACTCACCTGGTGAGCCCGGCGATGGCAGCAGCAGCGGCCGTCAATGGCCGTTTCATCGACGTTCGCGACCTGATCCAGCACTGAGGACACCCGCATGAAAGCCTTTACCCAGCACAATGGTCTGGTCGCTCCTCTGGATCGCGCCAACGTCGACACCGACCAGATCATTCCCAAGCAGTTTCTCAAGTCGATCAAGCGCACCGGCTTTGGTCCGAACCTGTTCGACGAGTGGCGTTATCTGGATGTGGGTCAGCCGTATCAGGACAATTCCAAGCGCCCGCTGAACCATGAGTTCGTGCTCAACCACGAGCGTTATCAGGGAGCCAGCGTGTTGCTGGCCCGTGAGAACTTCGGTTGCGGCTCCAGCCGCGAGCACGCGCCATGGGCACTGGAAGAGTACGGTTTCTGCGCAATCATCGCGCCCAGCTATGCCGATATTTTCTTCAACAACAGCTTCAAGAACGGTCTGTTGCCGATCATCCTGACCGAAGCTGAAGTCGATGAGCTGTTCAAGCAGGTTGAAGCGAGCCCGGGTTATCAGCTGACCATCGATCTGCAGGCCCAGACCGTGACCCGTCCAGACGGCAAGGTGCTGAGCTTCGAGATCGACGCGTTTCGCAAGCATTGCCTGCTCAATGGCCTGGACGACATCGGCCTGACACTGATGGACGCCGATGCCATTGCGACATTCGAGCGCAAGCACCGTGCAAGCCAGCCGTGGTTGTTTCGCGACTGACAGGCGGGTAGCCGCTGTTTCCGAGAAACGCAGCACGTGTGGGAGGCGGCTTGCCGACGATGCAGTTCTACAGGCGACATCTCAGTGCCTGAAATGACGCCATCGCCGGCAAGCCGCCTCCCACAGGATATTTCGGCGTGTCAGTCAGTAGATCGCGCGTTCGCGAAAGCACGGTCAAGAGTCCCCCAATTCAACACCCTGAACCTTCGGAGAACCACCCATGACCAGCACAGCCCACTCCCAGGTCGTACAGCGTCAATTCGGCGAACAGGCTTCGGCCTATCTCAGCAGTACCGTTCACGCGCAAGGTGCCGAGTTTGCGCTGCTACAGGACGCTGTCAAAGGGCGCGGTGATGCGCGGGTGCTGGATCTGGGTTGCGGGGCGGGTCATGTCAGCTTCAATGTCGCCCCGTCAGTCGCTGAGGTAGTCGCGTACGACCTGTCGCAGCAGATGCTCGACGTGGTCGCCGCTGCGGCTGCCGACAAGGGCATGGGCAACATCCGCACGGTATGCGGTGCGGCCGAGCGCTTGCCGTTCGCTGACGGCGAGTTCGACTTCGTGTTCAGTCGCTATTCGGCTCATCATTGGAGTGACCTGGCTCTGGCGTTGCGTGAAGTGCGCCGGGTATTGAAACCGGGCGGTGTGGCGGCGTTCATCGATGTGATGTCGCCGGGCAGCCCGTTGCTGGATACTTATCTGCAAACGGTTGAAGTGCTGCGCGACACCAGCCATGTGCGCGATTATTCCGCCGCCGAATGGCTGCATCAGATCAGCGACGCGGGATTGTTTACCCGCAGCCATGCCCGCCAGCGGCTGCATCTGGAGTTTACGTCGTGGGTCGAGCGCATGCGCACCCCGCAGCCGTTGCGTGTGGCCATACGCGAGCTGCAGCAGGCGATGGGCGATGAAGTGCGTCAGTATTTCGAGATTGATGCGCAGGGTTCATTCAGTACCGATGTGCTGGTGCTGTGGGCTGAGCGTTAATCTTTTTTACGGCTTGAAACGTTATAAACGGGCGCTGTCCGAGGCGTCGATAAAAAATCGAGGAAGTTATGAGCAAGCAGATTCTGATTCTCCCAGGTGATGGCATTGGCCCGGAAATCATGACCGAAGCGGTCAAGGTGCTGGAACTGGCCAACGAGAAGTATCAGCTGGGTTTTGAATTGACTCACGACGTGATCGGTGGCGCTGCCATCGACAAGCACGGCGTTCCGCTGGCCGACGAGACTCTGGAGCGCGCCCGCAAAGCCGACGCTGTTCTGCTTGGCGCCGTGGGTGGCCCGAAGTGGGACACCATCGAACGTGACATCCGTCCTGAGCGCGGTCTGCTGAAGATCCGCGCGCAACTGGGCCTGTTCGGCAACCTGCGTCCGGCGATTCTCTATCCGCAACTGGCCGACGCCTCCAGCCTCAAGCCTGAAATCGTCGCCGGTCTGGACATCCTGATCGTGCGCGAGCTGACCGGTGGGATCTACTTCGGCGCGCCGCGTGGTGTTCGGGTGCTGGATAACGGCGAGCGCGAGGCTTATGACACGCTGCCTTACAGCGAAAGCGAGATCCGTCGCATCGCCCGCGTCGGTTTCGACATGGCCATGGTGCGCAACAAGAAGCTGTGTTCGGTGGACAAGGCCAACGTGCTGTCGTCGAGCCAGCTGTGGCGCGAAATCGTCGAGCAGGTCGCCAAGGATTACCCTGAAGTCGAGCTGAGCCACATGTACGTCGACAACGCCGCCATGCAACTGGTGCGTGCGCCCAAGCAGTTCGACGTGATCGTGACCGACAACCTGTTCGGCGACATCCTGTCCGATCAGGCGTCGATGCTGACCGGCTCCATCGGCATGCTGCCGTCCGCGTCGCTGGACACCAACAACAAGGGCATGTACGAGCCTTGCCACGGTTCGGCACCGGACATCGCTGGCAAAGGCATCGCCAACCCGCTGGCGACTATCCTCTCGGTATCGATGATGCTGCGTTACAGCTTCAACCTGACCGACGCTGCCGACGCCATCGAAAAGGCCGTCAGCGTGGTTCTGGATCAGGGTCTGCGTACCGGCGACATCTTTTCGACGGGTAACACCAAAGTCGGTACGCAAGAAATGGGCGACGCAGTAGTCGCCGCGCTGCGGAATCTGTAATCTCTCTGGCCCGCTATTCTGCTGTGCATCCGCAGAATAGCGGTCCCACTTTTTTTCTAGGTGTGTTGCGATGAAACGTGTAGGTCTGATCGGTTGGCGTGGCATGGTCGGTTCCGTGCTCATGCAGCGGATGCGGGAAGAGCAGGACTTCGATCTCATTGAGCCGGTGTTCTTCACTACCTCCAATGTCGGTGGCCAGGCGCCTTCGGTGGGCAAGGATCTTGCGCCACTGAAAGATGCGTACAGCATCGACGAGCTGAAGACCCTGGACGTGGTGCTGACCTGCCAGGGCGGCGACTACACCAACGAGGTATTCCCCAAGCTGCGCGAAGCGGGCTGGCAGGGCTACTGGATCGACGCGGCCTCCAGCCTGCGCATGCAGGATGATGCCGTCATTGTGCTGGATCCGGTCAACCGCAAGGTCATCGACCAGCAACTCGACGCCGGTACCAAGAACTACATCGGCGGCAACTGCACGGTCAGTCTGATGCTGATGGGGCTGGGTGGTCTGTTCGAAGCCGGCCTGGTCGAGTGGATGAACGTCATGACGTACCAGGCGGCTTCCGGTGCCGGTGCGCAGAACATGCGTGAGCTGATCAAGCAGATGGGCGCTGTGCACGCGTCGGTTGCCGATGAACTGGCCAACCCGGCCAGTGCCATTCTGGACATCGACCGCAAGGTCGCTGAAGCCATGCGCGGCGAAGCGTTCCCGACCGAGAACTTCGGCGTACCGCTGGCGGGCAGTCTTATTCCATGGATCGATAAGGCGCTGCCGAACGGCCAGAGCCGTGAAGAGTGGAAAGGCCAGGCCGAGACCAACAAGATTCTGGGTCGCTTCAAGAGCCCGATTCCGGTGGATGGCATCTGCGTGCGCATCGGCGCCATGCGTTGCCACAGTCAGGCACTGACCATCAAGCTGAACAAGGATGTGCCGATTGCGGACATCGAAGGCTTGATCAGCCAGCACAACCCTTGGGTCAAGCTGGTGCCGAACAACCGTGAAGCCAGCATGCAGGACCTCAGCCCGACGGCTGTGACCGGCACCATGAGCATTCCGGTGGGTCGCTTGCGCAAGCTGAACATGGGCTCGCAGTACCTGGGCGCATTCACCGTGGGTGACCAGCTGTTGTGGGGCGCGGCCGAACCGCTGCGCCGCATGCTGAGAATCCTGCTGGAACGTTGATCGAAACGCCGCTGCACCCCGAACCCGCGCCCTGACCAGGACGCGGGTTTTTTATTGCCTGTTGATAAGGTAAATTTTATCCCAATATATGGGATTGTAATTTACATATTGAGATAGTTACGATTTCGGGTTTATAGTCCGTCCTGCACTCACTTCCAAAAATACAAAAGGTGAAGCAATGCAGGCGCATTTGATCGCGCTCGACTGGGGGACGACCTCACTTCGTGCTTATCGACTTGGCGAACACGGCCAGGTACTGGAACAACGCGCCCTGAGCGCGGGCATCATGCAATTGCCGGACAACCCACGGATGATCGCGGGCGCGCTGTGCAGCGACGGGTTCGAGCTGGCCTTTGATGAAGCATGCGGCGACTGGCTCGACGCGCGGCCTGATCTGCCGGTGATCGCTTGCGGCATGGTTGGCAGCGCGCAAGGCTGGCGCGAGGCGACCTATCGTGAAGCGCCTGCCAGCGTCGATGAGCTGAGCGCCGCTTTGCAGACCGTACGCAGCGTGCGTGGCGTGACCGTTCACATCATCCCCGGTGTGTTGCAGCGTTCGACGTTGCCCAATGTCATGCGCGGTGAAGAGACTCAGGTGCTGGGCGTGCTGGCCGGACTCGACGAGCAGTCGGCCAGCCAGCCGCTGTTGATCGGCCTGCCGGGCAGCCACTCCAAGTGGGTGCAGGTGGCGCAGGATCGCATCGTTCATTTCGATACCTTCATGACCGGCGAGGTCTACGCTGCGCTGTGCGCCCATACCATTCTCGGACGCACCATGCAGCCGAGCGAAACGTTCGACAGTGCCGCGTTCGATCGCGGGCTCGCCAATGCACAGTCGGAGGAGGGCGCTGCCGGCCCGCTGTCCACCATCTTCAGTTGCCGAACGCTCGGCCTTACTGGCCAGTTACCTGCGAGCAGCCAGCCCGATTACCTGTCCGGTCTGTTGATCGGCCATGAACTGGCCTCGCTCGCCAGACTTCAATACGACGCCCACGGCCACCTGCCCGCGGTGATTCTCATCGGCAGCGAGTCGCTGTGTCAGCGCTATGCGCGTGGCCTGACCGTCTGCGGCTTTCCTCGGGTGACAGTGGCCGCCCAGGCGACCGAACGCGGCCTCTGGCAGGTCGCAGTTCAGGCTGGTCTGGTTGCGCGCCAGTCGTCCCATTACGTTCAAGAGGTGTGACATGCTCAAGCAAGCATTGAAGGAAAACGGCCTGGTCGCGATTCTGCGCGGCCTGCGTCCCGAAGAAGCTCCGGCGATTGGCGACGAGCTGTATCAGGCGGGTTTTCGGGTCATCGAAGTGCCGCTCAATTCTCCCCAGCCGTTCGACAGTATCGGCCTGCTGCGCCAGCGCCTGCCTGCCGATTGCCTGATCGGCGCCGGAACCGTGCTGACGCCTGAGCAAGTCACGCAGGTCAAGGACGCAGGCGGACAGGTCATCGTCATGCCGCACAGCGACCCCAAGGTGCTGCGGGCGGCCAAAGCGGCAAGCATGTTCCTGTCGCCGGGCGTAGCCACGCCTACCGAGGCCTTTGCCGCTCTGTCTGAGGGCGCTGATGTGCTCAAGCTGTTCCCGGCCGAGCAAATGTCGCCCGCAGTGGTCAAGGCCTGGTTGGCGGTGCTGCCCGCAGGCACGGTCCTGCTGCCGGTCGGTGGCATCACGCCGGACAACATGAAGGTATTTCTCGACGCAGGCGTCAAAGGCTTCGGTCTCGGTTCCGGGCTGTTCAAACCGGGCATGAGCGCTACCGACGTCGCCGAGCGCGCCAAGGCCTATGTGGCCGCCTGGAAAGAACATACCTCATCGCTTTGAAACGGATCGGCGGGCCAGACGCAGCCGCCTGACAAGAGAACCAATAAGAGAAGCCGTACTCATGAAAATCACCAAATTGACCACCTTCATCGTTCCGCCGCGCTGGTGCTTCCTGAAAGTCGAGACCGACGAGGGCGTCGTTGGCTGGGGTGAGCCGGTCGTCGAAGGCCGCGCGCACACCGTGGCCGCAGCAGTGGAAGAGCTTTCCGATTACCTGATCGGCAAGGACCCTCGCAACATCGAAGATATCTGGACCGTGCTGTACCGCGGCGGCTTCTACCGTGGCGGGGCGATCCACATGAGCGCGCTGGCCGGGATCGATCAGGCGCTGTGGGACATCAAGGGCAAGGCGCTGGGTGTATCGGTCAGCGATCTGTTGGGTGGTCAGGTGCGTGACAAGATTCGCGTCTATTCCTGGATCGGCGGCGACCGTCCTGCCGATACCGCACGTGCGGCACGAGAAGCGGTCGAGCGTGGTTTCACTGCGGTGAAGATGAACGGCACTGAAGAACTGCAATTCCTCGACACCTTCGACAAGGTCGATCTGGCCCTGGCCAACGTTGCGGCGGTGCGTGACGCGGTCGGTCCGAACGTCGGTATCGGCGTCGACTTCCATGGGCGCGTGCACAAGCCGATGGCCAAGGTGCTGATGAAGGAGCTGGACCCGTACAAGCTGATGTTCATCGAGGAGCCGGTGCTCAGCGAGAACTACGAAGCGTTGAAAGAGCTGGCGCCGCTGACCAGTACGCCGATTGCGCTGGGCGAGCGGTTGTTCTCGCGCTGGGACTTCAAGCGTGTGTTGAGCGAAGGCTACGTCGACATCATCCAGCCGGACGCATCGCACGCGGGTGGCATCACCGAAACGCGCAAGATCGCCAACATGGCCGAAGCCTACGACGTGGCGCTGGCGCTGCATTGCCCGCTGGGGCCGATTGCACTGGCGGCGTGCCTGCAACTGGATGCGGTCTGCTACAACGCGTTCATTCAGGAACAGAGCCTGGGCATTCACTACAACGAAAGCAACGACCTGCTGGACTACGTCAAGCACCCGGAAGTCTTCGACTACGACAAGGGCATGGTCAAGATCCCCAACGGTCCGGGCCTGGGCATTGAAATCAACGAGGAATACGTCAAGGAGCGCGCCGCCATCGGCCACCGCTGGCGCAATCCGATCTGGCGTCATGCCGATGGCAGCTTTGCCGAGTGGTGATCTGATCCAGAGCAGGCCTCCTGATCGTGCCCACGCAGAGCGTGAGGCACGATCCAAGCGATTTGCCAACAACACACATCCTCAATAAATCCAAAAAGAGGAAACATTTTCATGCGCACTCGTACGATGGAGGGCGCGGCATCACTGGTGACGCCGTCCCGCAAACGTTTCTTTATCATGGTGCTGCTGTTCATCACCGTGGTCATCAATTACCTGGACCGCAGCAACCTGTCGATTGCCGCACCGGCGCTGACGTCCGAGCTGGGCATCGATCCGGTTCATGTAGGTCTGATCTTCTCCGCGTTCGGCTGGACCTATGCTGCCATGCAGTTGCCCGGTGGCTGGCTGGTGGACCGCGTGCCGCCGCGCATTCTTTACACCGTGGCCCTGGCGTTGTGGTCGATCGCCACCATCATGCTTGGCTTTGCCGCCAGCTTCATTGCGCTGTTCGTGCTGCGCATGGCCGTCGGTGCGCTGGAAGCTCCCGCCTATCCGATCAATAGCCGCGTAGTGACCACCTGGTTTCCTGAACGCGAGCGTGCCACGGCGATTGGTTTCTATACGTCCGGGCAGTTCGTCGGTCTGGCGTTTCTGACGCCGGTGCTGGCGTGGCTGCAGGCGCACTACGGCTGGCACATGGTGTTCGTCGCGACCGGCGGCGTCGGTGTGCTCTGGGCAGCGATCTGGTACGCGGTGTACCGCGAGCCCCGTGACTTCAAGGGCGTCAACCAGCAGGAAATCGACCTGATCCGCGAAGGCGGCGGGCTGGTGGACATTCAGAAGGACGTCGAAAAACAGAAGCAGGGTTTCAGCTGGCTGGATCTGGGCATCGTCCTCAGCAGGCGCAAGCTCTGGGGTATTTACCTCGGTCAGTTCTGCCTGAACTCCACGCTCTGGTTCTTCCTGACCTGGTTTCCGACCTATCTGGTGAAATACCGGGGCATGGACTTCATCAAGTCCGGGCTGCTGGCGTCGCTGCCGTTTCTGGCTGCCTTCGTCGGCGTGCTGTGTTCGGGGTTCTTCTCTGACTGGCTGATCCGTCGCGGGCATACCGTAGGCTTCGCTCGCAAGCTGCCGATCATTGCCGGTCTGCTGATTTCCACGTCGATCATCGGCGCCAACTTCGTCGAATCCACGCCGCTGGTGATCGCGTTTCTGGCACTGGCGTTCTTTGGCAACGGTCTGGCTTCTATTACCTGGTCGCTGGTATCGACACTGGCCCCGGCGCGTCTTCTGGGGCTGACAGGCGGCACGTTCAACTTCATCGGCAATCTGGCGGCCATCGCCACGCCAATCGTGATCGGCTTCCTGGCTTCGGGCCATTCGTTTGCACCCGCCATCACCTACATCTCGGTGCTGGCACTTCTGGGGGCGCTGTCCTACATCCTGCTGGTGGGCAAAGTCGAGCGCATCGAACTCTGATATCGACGTGTCCTGACGCTGGCGACGATAATGCCGCCAGCGTCCCGATCTGATTAAGGCTTGTCATGCACAACGAACCGCTTCCCGCTGAACATCCTCCAGGCAAAGAGTCTGCACCTGCCGGAACCCAGACCCTGATGCGCGGCCTGGGTGTGGTTCAGGCCGTGGCCAGTGGTGCCCGGGATCTGAAGGAAATCGCCCGCCTGATCGGCACTACACGCAGCACCACCCATCGTCTGGCCAGTTGTCTGGTGGACGAACGCTATCTTCGGGTGGTTCCTCAGGTGGGTTATCTGTTGGGGCCGAAACTGATCGAGCTGGGCTTTCAAGCGCGAGAGGAAGTGCCGCTGGCGATTCTGGCGCGGCCGTTTCTGGACAGGCTTTCCGCATTGACCGGAGACACCGTGCATCTGGCGGTGCGTGAAGGCGATGACGTGCTGTACCTGCACAAGAATCCCGGCCGCAATGGTCCGGAGATGCGTTCGCGGGTCGGGCATCGTATGCCGTTGGTGCGCACGGGTATCGGCAAGGCGCTATTGCTGGACAGTCCTGAAGCCGAGTGGCTGCGTCTCTACGAGGTCAGCATGCCAGCGTCAGGCAAGCATCCGCTGTGGCCCAATCACGAGCAACAGACGTGGGAGCAGCTGCAGCAGCGCAGGCAGGAATATGTGGCGGGAGGTTACGCGTTCGATCTGGAGGACAACGAACCGTCGATCCGTTGTGTCGCGGCGCCGGTGCGTGATGCCAGCCAGCAGATTGTGGCTGGCATCAGCGTCGCCAGTACGGTTCCGTACATGCCCCTGGAAAAGATGGCCGAACTGGTCCCGCTGATCAGGGAGATCGCGGCGGGACTGTCGGCCGAACTCGGGGCCGCCTGAATCAGGCTTTGAGCGTGGCCATGTCGATGACAAAGCGGTACTTCACGTCACCGGCCAGCATGCGCTCGTAGGCTTCGTTGATGTTGCGGATGTCGAGCATCTCGATGTCGCAAGTGATGTCATTCTCGGCGCAAAAATCCAGCACTTCCTGGGTCTCGGCGATACCGCCGATCAGCGAACCGGCCAGTACGCGGCGGCTCATCACCAGATTGGCGGCGTGGACCGGCGGTTCAACCGGCTCGATCAGACCGACCAGGATGTGCACACCGTCGAAACGCAGGGTCTGCAGGTAGGGGTTCAGGTCGTGCTGCACCGGAATAGTGTCGAGCAGGAAGTCGAAATGACCGGCGGCCGCTTTCATCTGTTCGGCATCGGTGGAGACGATCACGTGATCGGCACCCTGGCGACGCGCTTCCTGAGCTTTCGACGCGGAGCGGGTGAAGAGGGTGACTTCAGCGCCCATCGCCTTGGCGAACTTGATGCCCATGTGGCCCAGACCACCCATGCCCAGAATGCCGACCTTGTCACCAGCCTTCACGCCGTAGTGCTTGAGCGGCGAGTAGGTGGTGATGCCTGCACACAGAATCGGTGCAGCCGCAGCCGGATCCAGCTTCTCGGGAACGCGCACGACGAAGTGTTCGCTGACCACGATGCTGTTGGAGTAGCCGCCCATGGTGTTGCTGCCGTCCACGCGGTCCGGCGTGGCGTAGGTCATGGTCGGACCTTCCAGGCAATACTGCTCCAGGTCCGACTTGCACGCCGAGCACTCGCGGCAGGAGTCGACCATGCAGCCGACGCCGACCAGATCACCGACCTTGTATTGGGTGGCATTGGCACCGGTGGCGGTGACGCGACCCACGATCTCGTGGCCCGGCATCAACGGGTAGACGGCAATGCCCCACTCGTTGCGCGCCTGGTGGATGTCGGAGTGGCAGACGCCACAGTAGAGGATTTCGATGGCAACGTCGTCGGCACGCGGAGCGCGACGTTCGAAGGTCATCGGGGCGAGGGGAGCGGTGGCTGACTGAGCGGCGTAACCGATGGCTGTGTACATAAATATGACCTCGCGAAATGATACGGAGAAGAGGCGAATCATTGTCCGCGTGATGGGCGTGTGTCGCTAGGGTGATTCCTCCGTGTTTCATGCCTATTCCTCCGGCTGACGGATCCGGGTACCGCTCAAGCGCGCAAATCTGCGATCATGGAGCTGTCTGATTCTCTGCCGGTACTCCTTATGTCGCTCCCTCATCCTGTCGATGGCAATGCTGTTCTGGTCTCGTTGATCCAGCCGCTGGCGGTGCGTCCCGGCTTTGTCGACACGCACTTGCCCGAGGTGCGTGTGCTCTCGGCGTTCAGCTATGTGGCCAGTAGCCCGCAGATGTATGAGCCGAGCCTGATGATCGTGGTGCAGGGCAGCAAGATCGCCTGCCTGGGGACGCGCACGTTCGAGTACGGCACCGGGCATTACCTGATTCAGGCACTGTCAGTGCCCTTCAAATGCGAGACTTTCGCCACGCCGGACAAGCCGTTGTATGGCGTGTCGGTGTCCATCGACCGGGTGTTGCTCGGCGAACTGGTGCAGGTGATGGGCTCGCTGTCGTTGCAGGACTGCCAGCCGCAGACGCCGGAGTCCATGACCTCGGTACTGATCGATGCCGGGATGCGTGACAGTGTCGAGCGCCTGCTGCGCTGCCTGCACGACCCGCT
Organism: Pseudomonas sp. AC016; assembly: GCF_979253365.1. Classification (NCBI taxonomy): domain Bacteria; kingdom Pseudomonadati; phylum Pseudomonadota; class Gammaproteobacteria; order Pseudomonadales; family Pseudomonadaceae; genus Pseudomonas; species Pseudomonas sp. AC016. Next base: position 1,073,597 of record NZ_CEEDCC010000001.1, on the reverse strand, counting down.
GGAGTGTCAGGCCATGGGTCAGGCCCGGATTCGTGATGTGCTGTACAGCGCGCTGCGCGGGCCGCAGGCGGGCGTGCTGCGGGCGCTGGTCGAACAGCAAGGGCAATTTGCACGGATCGCGTCTGCGGTGACCTACTTGCATGAGCATTACGCCGATGCTTTGAATGTCGATACGCTGGCGCGTTGCGCGAACATGAGCACCTCGACCTTTCATGAGCACTTCAAGCGCAGCACCTTATTGTCGCCCGTGCAGTACCTCAAGCGCCTGCGGCTGCTCAAGGCTCAGCAGTTGCTGGTGGCTGAAGGGCTGGGCGTCGCGCAGGTGGCGTTGCGGGTCGGCTATCAGAGTGCGTCGCAATTCAGTCGCGAGTACAAACGCTATTTCGAGCGCAGTCCGGGCGAAGAGGGCGCGTATCTGGGCGTTCCCGCCTGACCTGCTGCTGAAAAAGATAAAGGCTCCCGAGGGAGCCTTTATTGTTGTCGCGACCGGAACACTTACATGTTCGGGTAAGTCGGACCGCCAGCGCCTTCCGGTGCCACCCAAGTGATGTTCTGGGAGGGATCCTTGATGTCGCAGGTCTTGCAGTGCACGCAGTTCTGGGCGTTGATCTGGAAGCGTTTCTCGCCGTCTTCCTTGGTGATCACTTCATACACGCCCGCCGGGCAGTAGCGCTGCGCCGGTTCGTCGTACAGCGGCAGGTTCTTGCTGATCGGAATGCTCGGGTCGGTCAGCTTCAAGTGGCAAGGCTGTTCCTCTTCATGGTTGGTGCTGGAGAGGAATACCGAGCTGAGCTTGTCGAAGCTGAGCTTGCCGTCGGGTTTCGGGTAGTCGATCTTCTTGGAGTCGGCGGCCAGCTTGAGGCAGGCGTAGTCCGGCTTGGTGTCGTGCAGCGTGAACGGCAGCTTGCCACCGAAGATGTTCTGGTCGATGAAGTTGAATGCACCGCCCTTGATCGCGCCGTACTTGTGAATGGCCACGCCGAAGTTGCGGCTGGTGAACAGTTCATCATGCAGCCAGCTGGCCTTGAATGCATCGACGTAGGAAGTCAGTGTGTCGCCGCCTTCCTTGCCTGCCAGCAACGCTTCGGCAACCGAATCGGCAGCCAGCATGCCGGACTTCATGGCCGTGTGGCTGCCCTTGATCTTGGCGAAGTTCAGGGTGCCCAGGTCGCAGCCGATCAGTGCGCCGCCAGGGAAGACCATCTTCGGCAGCGAGTTCAGGCCGCCCTTGGCAATGGCGCGGGCACCGTAGCTGATGCGCTTGCCGCCTTCCAGGTATTGCTTGATGACCGGGTGATGCTTGTAACGCTGGAATTCGTCGAACGGCGACAGGTACGGGTTGGAGTAGGAAAGATCAACGATCAGACCGACCACTACCTGATTGTTTTCCAGGTGATAAAGGAAGGAGCCACCTGGATTGGCGTCGTCCAGCGGCCAGCCGGCGGTGTGGACCACCAGACCCTGCTCGTGTTTCGCCGGGTCGACTTCCCAGATTTCCTTGAGGCCAATGGCGTAATGCTGCACGTCGGCTTCATTGTCCAGATCGAAACGTTTTATCAGTTGCTTGCCGATGTGGCCACGGCAGCCTTCTGCAAACAGCGTGTACTTGGCGCGCAATTCCATGCCCGGCGTGTACAGGCCTTCTTTCGGGTTGCCTTCGCGGTCGACGCCCAGGTCGCCGGTGATGATGCCGCGCACTACACCATTTTCGTCGAACAGCGCTTCCTGAGCTGCAAAGCCGGGATAAATCTCGACGCCCAGGTTCTCGGCCTGCTGAGCCATCCAGCGGCACAGATTGCCCAGCGAGATGATGTAGTTGCCTTCGTTGTGCATGGTCCTGGGCACGAAGAAGTTCGGCACCTTGCGGGCTTTCTCTGCATCGTTCAGGACATAGATGTCGTCGCGCTTGACCGGCGTGTTGAGCGGCGCGCCCAGCGCCTGCCAGTCAGGGAACAGTTCGTTCAGGGCGCGGGGTTCGAACACCGCACCGGACAGGATGTGTGCACCGACTTCCGAGCCTTTTTCCACCACGCAGACGCTGATTTCCTGCCCGGCTTCGGCAGCCTTCTGCTTGAGGCGGCAAGCGGCTGAAAGCCCGGACGGGCCGGCTCCGACGATGACGACGTCGAATTCCATGTATTCGCGTTCCACAGGCTATCTCCTACTCTCAAGGCTCACGGTATTTTTTTATGGGTCACGGTGGACCGACATACGGACTTGGACCGCATATCTTTTTAAGGCGTGCAGTATATCTACACCACTGCGCGGGTCCAATACAAACGTTTGTTTGAATCGGCCGCAGGCCAGATAAATCAAAGACGCGCGACTCATGACTGGCCGATTTGGCGTATTGACCGGAAAAGGCGTTGCGGTCAAGATACGGGCGGTTTTGCGTTTGCCGTAGGCTGAAACGGGCTCCCACGGAAATCCCTTGCGGATATCTGCAGCGGACCCCGGAAAAAGGCATCAGGCGAATGCAGTGCAGGCAGTCACGTAAACGGCCAGTGTCGCCCGGCGCATTTTACACACCCTGCCGGTGCATGACGGGTGACGCCCTGTTTTTATCGGGCTTTTGGCGGGATTTGCATCAAGGCATGTTCGCCTGCACGAATACGATTGCTTGTTGAGGACACATATCGATCGCCTGGTATTGCCGGGCGACTTCTTTTCACCGGAGAGTGAGGAATCCATGAAGGTTCTTGTAGCTGTCAAACGAGTGGTCGACTACAACGTCAAGGTTCGCGTCAAGGCGGACAACTCCGGCGTCGATCTTGCCAACGTCAAAATGTCCATGAACCCTTTCTGCGAAATTGCCGTGGAAGAGGCTGTACGCCTGAAAGAGAAGGGCGTAGCGACCGAGATCGTGGTTGTGACCATCGGCCCGACCACTGCTCAAGAGCAGTTGCGTACTGCGTTGGCACTGGGTGCCGACCGCGCCGTGCTGGTCGAGTCCGCCGAAGAGCTGACGTCCCTGGCCGTTGCCAAGCTGCTCAAGGCCGTTGTCGACAAGGAGCAGCCGCAACTGGTTATCCTCGGCAAACAGGCCATCGACAGCGACAACAATCAGACTGGCCAGATGCTGGCTGCGCTGAGCGGCTATCCGCAGGGCACCTTCGCGTCCAAGGTCGAAGTGTCGGGCGACAAGGTCGCCGTGACCCGCGAGATCGACGGCGGTCTGCAAACCGTTTCCCTGAGCCTGCCGGCCATCGTGACCACAGACCTGCGTCTGAACGAGCCGCGTTACGCCTCGCTGCCCAACATCATGAAAGCCAAGAAGAAGCCGCTTGAAGTGCTGACACCCGACGCACTGGGCGTTTCCACGGCCTCGACCAACAAGACCCTCAAGGTCGAAGCACCGGCTGCGCGCAGCGCGGGCATCAAGGTCAAATCGGTGGCCGAACTGGTCGAGAAACTGAAAACCGAAGCGAAGGTAATCTAAATGACGATCCTGGTTATCGCTGAGCACGACAATGCAACCGTAGCCCCGGCTACGCTCAACACCCTCGCTGCGGCCCAGAAGATCGGTGGTGACATCCACCTGCTGGTGGCCGGTTCCGGCGTAAGCGCCGTGGCCGAAGCCGCTGCGAAAATCGCTGGCGTGGCAAAAGTGCTGGTGGCCGACAACGCCGCCTACGCGCATCAATTGCCGGAAAACGTCGCGCCGCTGGTCGTCGAACTGGCCGCCGGTCACAGCCACGTGCTGGCTGCCGCCACGTCCAATGGCAAGAACATCCTGCCACGCGTCGCTGCGCAACTGGATGTGGACCAGATCTCGGAAATCATCTCGGTCGAGTCGGCTGACACCTTCACCCGTCCGATCTACGCCGGTAACGCCATTGCCACCGTGCAGTCCACTGCTTCGGTCAAAGTCATCACCGTGCGTGCCACCGGCTTCGATCCGGTTGCTGCAGAAGGCGGTTCGGCGTCGGTCGAAGCGGTTTCGGCTGCTCACGACGCTGGCAAGTCGAGCTTCGTCGGCGAAGAGCTGGCCAAGTCCGACCGTCCAGAGCTGACGGCTGCCAAAATCGTCGTTTCCGGCGGTCGCGGCATGCAGAACGGTGACAACTTCAAGCACCTCTACGCGCTGGCGGACAAACTGGGCGCTGCGGTTGGTGCTTCGCGCGCTGCCGTCGATGCCGGTTTCGTGCCCAACGACATGCAGGTCGGTCAGACCGGCAAGATCGTTGCGCCACAGCTGTACATCGCGGTCGGTATCTCCGGCGCGATCCAGCATCTGGCGGGCATGAAGGACTCCAAGGTGATCGTTGCGATCAACAAGGACGAAGAAGCACCGATCTTCCAGGTGGCCGATTACGGTCTGGTAGCTGATCTGTTCGAAGCAATCCCGGAGCTGGAGAAGCTGGTCTGATTCAGGCTTATAAAGAGAACCCGTTCCATTCGGCTTCATTCACTGTCAGGCTTGCCTGCGGTGTCTGAAGTTTGATGAACGGGTTTTTTATCGACTTGTGAAAAGGGCTGTCCATGCAACGCCATTCCGTTCCTCATTCCAGACTGTTGCGCTCGCTTCTGCTGGGGCTGCTTGTGTCGCCAGCGCTGGGTTTCGCGGCGGGTAAATGTGAGCGGCTGATCGTGACCGGCAGCCCTGACGCGCCGCCGTACCTGTGGCGCGATCCTCAGGACCCAAGGCACCTGATGGGCGCCAACGCTGATCTGCTGAAACAGGCAGCCGGAGAGCTGGGGATCAATGTCGAGTTTCTGTACGCAGGCAAGCGCAGTCAGGCCCTGGAAGAGGTGCGCACCGGGCGCATGGACCTGCTGGCCGATGCGCCCATGAATGCCGCACAACTGGATGCCCTTGACTACATCCATCCAGCCATCGCGCAGAACGATATCGTGATCTGGACACGTCATGATCATGCTGTTCCGCTGACGACGCTCAGCGAACTTCATGGGCACAGCGGCGCCATCTCTGACAAAACGCGGCTGACGCCTGACTTTGACGAGGCCACCCGGCAGCATTTGACGCTGGAGCGCGTTTCCGGTCTGACCCCGGCATTCCAGAAACTGGCGCTGGGCGAGGTGGATTACGTGCTGGCCGGTCGCTATGCGGGGATGGTCATGGTGCAGACATTGGGCTTGTCGGCCGACGTGGTTGCCCAGCCTTTGCCTCTCGACAGGCCCGGTTTCTATCTGGCGCTGTCGTTCAATTCGGCTTGCAACGATCCATGGTTGCGCGGACAGCTGGCGAAAAAGATGACAGAATCGGCCGCCTCCGGCCTTGCAGGTGAAGTGATCCGACACAATCTGGAGCTCTGGAAAACCCAGCTGTTGCAGTCTGCCAGTGCCAGCGCCTCAACCAAGTAGGGATGTTTTTTTGTGAGTATTCGTTTTTCAATCGCCGCCCTGGCGATCGCCTCGCTGGTCGGTTGCGCCAGTGATCCGGTTCCGACCGAACAATTCAAACTGACCGAGCAGGCGCTTGAGCAGGCCAAGGCTGTCGGCGCTGACGAACAGCCCGAGCTGGAAACGGCCGAGGCCAAGTTCGCCGATGCCCGTGCCGACATGGCTGACAAGTCCTACAAGGAAGCGCGCATGAAGGCCGAGCAGGCCGAGCTGGATGCCCGTCTGGCAGAGGCACGCGTCCTGACGCTGAAAAGCCAGGAGCAGATCACGCAGTTGAACACCCGCCTGAATCGTTTGCGCAAGCAACTGGGAGACGCCCAATGAACCGCATTCCACGTGCGCTCAGCGTTTGCCTGTTACTGGGCTCTGCAGGCCTTTACGGTTGCGCCGGTCACCAGAACAGTGATCAGGCCCTGCAGCAGGCCAGTGCGGACTTCCAGAAGGTCAAGGAAGACACCGATGTACTGCGCAGTGCGCCGAAAGACGTGATTCGTGCCGGTGAGTCACTGGCCCGTGCCGAGCGTCTTTCCAGTTACCTGGGCAGCGGCGCCGACGTGAATCATTACGCTTATTTGAGCAGCCGCTACAGCGAAATCGCCCGTGAGCACAGCAATCTCATGCTGAGCCAGGAGCGTCTGGCAAAAATGGAGATGGAGCGTCAGCGCCTGCAGTTGGGTTTGCGTGAAGCCAAGCTGGCCAGCGCCCAGCAGCAGGGCAGGTGGCTTGAAGACCAGATCCTCAGCCTCGCCACGACCCAGACCGATCGTGGGCTGGTCATGACCCTGGGCGATGTACTGTTTGACGCGGGCCATGCCGAGCTGAAGAATTCTGCGAGTCGCACCGTGCTCAAGGTCGTGCAGTTCCTGCAGATCAACCCGCGCCGGATTGTCAGGATCGAGGGCTATACCGACAGCACCGGTGATCGTCAGGAAAACCTCAAGCTGTCCCGTGATCGGGCACAGGCCGTTGCTGACGTGCTGATGGACCTTGGGATCGATGAAAAGCGAATCAAGGTCGAGGGTTATGGTCAGGAATTCCCGGTCAACGTGAACGCAACCGAACGTGGGCGCGCTCAGAATCGTCGCGTTGAAATCGTCTTTTCCGACGAGAAGGGTCAGCTTGGCGCGGCTCGTTAAGGCTGGGTGCTGGCTCTGCTCCGTCAAAGTTGCTTAGGGTGAAAGGATGACCTGAGTCGTGCGCTCGGCTTGCAGGGTCCGTAGTCTGTGCCATTTGTGACGCGGAGCGTCACGGGCGGCATGCCCACGCTCCTGCTTGGTAACGCCGCTCAGGACGCTCCGCGTCCGTTCTCGAATGTGACTGGCTCGAGCGGGCGCTCATTAATTTTCCGCACCCCACACATTCGCTGGCCCGTTCTCAAACTGTTCCAGTACACTTCATGACAATGGTCGGCCACCACCAATCTGTTTTATAAAAAAATGGCCGACCCTCATGAGGCTGTGGTCATGACCAATCTTTTGCTCTATCAGCGCATCGCTCAGCAACTGGCTGAAGACATTCGTCGTGGTGTTTATCAGCCCGGCGAGCGTGTGCCGTCGGTGCGCAAGATGAGTTCGCAGCTCAACGTCAGTCATGCCACGGTCTTGCAGGCTTACGCGAACCTTGAAGATCAAGGGTTGATCCGCGCCAGGCCGCAGTCCGGCTATTACGTGCATCAGACGCCTGCGTTGACGGCCTCCACGCCTGACATCGCCCGCGTCGAGCGTCCGGGTCTGGTCACGCGTAGCAGCATCATTCAACAAGTGCTCGAGGAGTCGCGTCGAGAAGGGGTCTTCGCGCTGGGTGCGGCAGTGCCTCATGTGGACTATCTGCCCGTTCGCGCGCTGCATCAGCAGCTCGCCAAGGTCACGCGTTTTCACAGTCCTCGAGCATTCAGTTACATGTTCAGCCCGGGTTTCGAGCCATTGCGCAGGCAGGTGGCTATTCGAATGCGTGACGCGGGCGTGGTGGTCGATCCGTCTGAGGTGGTGATCACGCACGGTTGTGTCGATGCGCTGCAGATGGCGTTACGCGTCCTGACTCGTCCCGGCGATCTGATTGCCGCCGAGTCGCCAGCTTACTACGGCCTGCTTCAACTGGCTGACCTGCTCGGCCTGAAAGTCATCGAGATTCCAAGTGATCCGGCCACCGGCATCAGTCTTGAGGCCTTGCAACTCGCCGCCAATCAGTGGTCGATCAAGGCGCTGGTGCTGACCTCCCGGCTGAGTAATCCGCTGGGTGGCACCATGCCTGAGGAGCGGCAGAAGAATCTTCTGCGACTGGCTTCGGATTTCGACATTCAGGTCGTCGAAGATGATGTCTATGGCGAGTTGATGTTCGAGGTGGGGCGCACCAAGGCGCTCAAGGCTTTTGATCGACTGGGGCGGGTGATTTATTGCTCGAGTTTCTCCAAGACGCTGTCACCGGGCGTGCGCGTCGGCTGGATGATCGCCGGCAAGTACCAGGCCGAAATCCAGCGTCTGCAAACCTTCAGCACCCATTCGGCCTGCAGTGTGACGCAGATGGCAGTTGCCGCTTACCTGGAGAATGGCGGCTATGACCGGCATCTCAGGTTTATACGGCTGGAATATCGCAAAAATCTGAGCGCCTACCAACTTGCGGTTCAGCAATCGTTTCCCGAAGGCACGCAGATGAGCAGGCCAGCGGGCGGTTTTATTCTTTGGGTCAGCCTGCCTGGGCGTGTCAATACTCAGGAACTGCATGTCCGGGCGCTGGAGCAGGGTATCAGTATTGCGCCGGGGCTTATTTTCAGTAACACCGAGCAATTCAACCACTGTATTCGTTTGAACTGCGGAATGCCCTGGAACAGGGAGGCGGAGCGCGCGTTGATGACATTGGGGATGTTGGCCAGACAGTTGTGTCAGGAAGTGTCGCCAGCCTACTGAACACCTGTTGTTTTTCGTCAATTGTTCGGAACTCTTGGCTTGTCATGCATGCCTCAAAAGCACAGCATGTAGCTCTTTCGGCTTTGCCACTGTCTTGTCTGATTTTTGCCTATGAATATGTTTCGCTGTCTGGGGCTTTGCGTGATCGTTTTACTGAGCGCGTGTGACGCTCGGGAAACGCCGGTGCCCAAACCAAAGACCGAAAGCAGCGCGCCTGCGGCTGCGCAGGCTCCAGTCGCTGCCGAGGCGCGTTCCACGGTCGATTCGCCACGCGAGTCTGTGGTCACCGACTCGGCGTCTGACAAGGCACCCGTCACCACTCATGAGCTTATGCCCAATATTCCGGTGAAACCCGTGGTGGCTGGCAAGGAGTCCTCTCAGCCTGTGGCTCCTCGGCCGATCCATGAAGTGGCTGCCACCAAACAATCGGCTGCCAAGGCGGCAACCAAAAAGTCTGCGACTGGCAAGCGCGAGGTGGTCACCAAGGCTGACAAAGAGGTCAAGGCCAAGGATGTGCGGCTCAATCGGCCGAAGCTGGATCTGAGCCTGCCACCCGAGATGGTCAAGGCGCTCGATCCGCCTGCCAATGTCATTTCGGCCAAGCGCAAGCCAATATTGCCGCAGATGTTCGATGGCAAGGACGGTTCAGGCTCGGGCCCCTTTGAGCTGAATGGCCGGTTGTTGTCCAATGAAATGCAGTTACAGATGCGCAATGACAACCGTCGCGACGTCGAAGGTGCAGCGCTGGACTTCAAATTCAATCAATAAGGTCCCATCATCGTCCGGAACGCCATTTCCAGGCGAGCGTGTTGATGGGTACTATTCTGTGTCTTTCAATCATTCAGCAAGGGTTCGGTTCATGGACTGCCGCTCTGGTTGCGGTGCCTGCTGCATTGCGCCTTCCATCACGTCTCCCATACCGGGCATGCCGAATGGCAAGCCGGCAGGGGAGCGCTGTCTGCATCTTTCCATCGAGCTTCTTTGTGGGTTGTTCGGTAATCCCGAGCGGCCAGCGGTCTGCAGTCAGTTCAAGGCCGCGGAGGATGTGTGTGGCGTCGATCAGGCTGATGCGATCCGTCTGATCGGATGGTGGGAAAAAATGACCGCAGTTGCCTGAGCAAGCTGTTCTGCATGATGGTTTCGTCGGCATATCAACAATAAGGAATAAGACAATGGGTCCGCTGTATCGCATGGCTGTCGCTTGTGGCTTGACTGTAATGCTTGTGGGGGCTGTTCAGGCTGAAGACTGGCAGGTCGCCAAGGACGAAGACGGTATCAAGGTTTCGCTCAGTGATGTGCCGGGCTCCAAGTACAAGGCTTATCGTGGTGTGGCGATCATCAATGCCAGCGTGAGCAAGTTGCGCGCGCTGCAGGAAGATGTGGCGGGCGCCTGTGCCTGGATCCATGAGTGCCAGTTACAGAAAGTGCTCAAGCATGAAGGCAACAAGGCCTGGACGTATACGCGCTTCAATACGCCCTGGCCTGTCACGCCCCGTGATTCGGTGCTGCTGATTACTACGCAGGAGGGTGCTGACGGCAGTCTGACTCGAAATATTCAGGAGCAGCCCGACTACATCCCTGAAGAGAAGGGTTATGTACGTGTGGCGGAGGTCGAGGGTTTCTGGAAGCTGGTGCCCAAGGGTCCCAACCAGACCGAGGTAACCTATCAGGTGCATACCGAGCCTGGCGGAAGTGTACCGTCCATGCTGGCCAACAAGTTCGTGGTCGACGCGCCTTTCAACACTCTGAAGGCGTTGCGGGAAAGGGCTGCGCAATGACGTCACGGTGTTGATGCGATAACTGAAAAGGGCTGCCATTGGCAGCCCTTTTTCGTTTTGCGGTACGGCTTACTTGCGGTCTTTGAGCTCGACAATGTCGCGCTGCACGTTGCCGGTGTACAGCTGGCGTGGGCGGCCGATCTTGTAAGGGCTCGAGAGCATTTCCTTCCAGTGCGAGATCCAGCCGACGGTCCGCGCCAGGGCGAAGATCACGGTGAACATGCTGGTTGGAATGCCGATGGCTTTCAGGATGATGCCCGAGTAGAAGTCGACGTTCGGGTACAGCGAGCGCTCGATGAAGTACGGGTCGGTCAGGGCGATCTCTTCGAGACGCATGGCCAGTTCGAGTTGAGGGTCGTTGGTGATGCCCAGTTCTTTCAGCACTTCATCGCAGGTCTGCTTCATCACGGTGGCGCGTGGGTCGCGGTTCTTGTAGACACGGTGACCGAAGCCCATGAGCTTGAACGGATCGTTCTTGTCCTTGGCCTTGGCGATGAAGGTGTCGATGTTCGAGACATCGCCGATTTCATCGAGCATGGTCAGTACAGCCTCGTTGGCGCCGCCATGAGCGGGGCCCCAGAGTGCTGCAATGCCTGCGGCGATACAGGCGAACGGGTTGGCGCCCGAAGAGCCCGCCATGCGCACTGTGGACGTCGAGGCGTTCTGTTCGTGGTCGGCGTGAAGGATGAAGATCTTGTCCATCGCCTTGGCCAGCACCGGGCTGATCGGTTTGATCTCGCACGGGGTGTTGAACATCATGTGCAGGAAGTTTTCGGCGTAGCTGAGGTCATTGCGCGGGTACATCATGGGCTGACCCATGGAGTACTTGTAGACCATGGCGGCCAGGGTCGGCATCTTGGCGACCAGGCGTACGGCGGAAATCTCGCGGTGCTGCGGATTATTGATGTCCAGCGAGTCGTGGTAGAACGCTGAAAGGGCGCCGACCACGCCGCACATGACGGCCATCGGGTGGGCGTCGCGACGGAAGCCGTTGAAAAAGGTCTTGAGCTGTTCGTGGACCATCGTGTGGTTCTTGACCACGGCGACGAACTGGGCTTTCTGCTCGGCGGTCGGCAATTCGCCGTTGAGCAGCAGGTAGCAGGTCTCCAGGTAGTCGGAGTGCTGGGCCAGTTGTTCGATAGGGTAGCCGCGGTGCAGCAGGATTCCGTTGTCACCATCGATGTAGGTGATCTTCGACTCGCAAGAGGCGGTCGACATGAAGCCCGGGTCGAATGTGAAGCGGCCGGTGGCGGTGAGACCACGTACGTCGATCACGTCCGGACCCACTGTACCGGTCAGAATTGGCAGCTCGACGGGGGCAGCGCCCTCGATGATCAACTGCGCTTTTTTGTCAGCCATGTGGCCTCCTATTTATGCTTCAAATCATCAGACAGGCCCCCCACGCAGGGCCCGCATCACTATAGTGAGATAAATTCTAAAGTCAATTTGGCTAAAGTCGCGTTCCAGAAGGCCTTCCTGCATATTTTTCAAGGCCCGTTTCCTGCCGTTTACGCCTTTTACGTGACGAGCGCAATCCGCTATTGGCGGTAAGTCTGTGCGTTGTCATTAGTAACCTAACTGTCTATACTCGGCGTCCGACCGCCGGGGGCTTTTGGGCCTGTTCGAAGGGGGTCGTCACTTCCTGGGTGGTGGGTACCTGACCAGTGCACTTCCCAACAACTTGCCCTGATTGTTAGGGGCTCTTCAGTGTGAAAAAAGCCGTGAATAGCCAACGACCTGTAAATCTAGACCTAAGGACCATCAAGCTCCCAGTCACTGCTTACACGTCCATCCTTCACCGTATCTCCGGTGTCATCCTCTTTGTCGGTATTGCAATCATGCTGTACGCAATGGACAAGTCGCTGGCATCCGAAGAGGGCTTCGGTGAAGTAAAAGCGTGTCTGACCAGCCCGCTGGCCAAGCTTGTCATCTGGGGGCTGCTGTCTGCCCTGCTGTATCACCTGGTGGCCGGTATCCGTCACCTGATCATGGACACGGGAGTGGGCGAGACGCTGGAAGGCGGCAAGCTGGGCTCCAAAATCGTTATCGCGGTTTCCGTGGTACTGATTCTTCTGGCAGGAGTATGGATATGGTAACCAACGTCACCAACCTTTCACGTTCGGGCCTCTATGACTGGATGGCGCAGCGTGTTTCTGCTGTCGTGCTCGCGGCTTATTTCATCTTCCTGATCGGATACATGGTCTTTCACCCGGGTCTGAGCTACGCCCAATGGCATGATCTGTTCGCGAACAACTGGATGCGCATCTTCAGTCTGCTGGCCCTCGTTGCCCTTGGCGCTCACGCCTGGGTCGGCATGTGGACCATCGCGACCGACTACCTGACGCCGATGGCGCTGGGCAAGTCCGCGACTGCAGTCCGTTTCCTGTTTCAGGCGGTATGCGGCGTTCTGATGTTCGCCTACTTCGTCTGGGGCGTGCAGATTCTTTGGGGTATCTGATCCATGGCTAACACAAATACGCTTTCTTTCGACGCCATCATTATTGGTGGTGGCGGTGCAGGCATGCGCGCTGCGCTGCAGCTCGCTCAGGGTGGTCACAAGACTGCCGTGGTCACCAAGGTCTTCCCGACCCGCTCGCACACTGTATCCGCACAGGGTGGCATCACCTGCGCAATCGCTTCGGCCGACCCGAACGATGACTGGCGCTGGCACATGTACGATACCGTCAAGGGTTCCGACTACATCGGTGACCAGGACGCTATCGAGTACATGTGTTCCGTAGGTCCGGAAGCGGTCTTCGAGCTCGAGCACATGGGCCTGCCGTTTTCCCGTACAGAACAGGGCCGTATCTATCAGCGTCCGTTCGGTGGCCAGTCAAAGGACTTCGGCAAGGGTGGTCAGGCTGCACGTACCTGCGCCGCGGCCGACCGTACCGGTCACGCACTGTTGCACACCCTGTATCAGGCCAACCTGAAGGCCGGCACCGTATTCCTGAACGAATACTACGCAGTGGATCTGGTGAAGAACCAGGACGGCGCGTTCGTCGGCATCATCGCCATCTGTATCGAAACCGGTGAAACCTCTTACATTCGCGCCAACGCGACTGTACTGGCGACCGGTGGTGCAGGCCGTATCTACTCTTCGACCACCAACGCCCTGATCAACACTGGCGACGGTATCGGCATGGCGCTGCGCGCCGGTGTGCCGGTTCAGGACATCGAGATGTGGCAGTTCCACCCGACCGGCATTGCTGGTGCAGGTGTACTGGTTACCGAAGGCTGCCGCGGTGAAGGCGGCTACCTGATCAACAAGCATGGCGAGCGTTTCATGGAGCGTTATGCTCCGAACGCGAAAGACCTTGCCGGTCGTGATGTCGTTGCGCGTTCCATGGTCAAGGAAATCATCGCCGGTAACGGCTGTGGCCCTGACGGCGACCACGTGATGCTCAAGCTCGATCACCTGGGTGAGGAAGTGCTGCACAGCCGCCTGCCAGGCATCATGGAGCTGTCCAAGACCTTCGCACACGTTGACCCGGCTTCCGCGCCGATCCCTGTCGTACCGACCTGCCACTACATGATGGGCGGCGTTGCCACCAACATTCATGGTCAGGCGATCACTCAGGACGCCGCTGGAACGGATCAGATCATTCCTGGTCTGTTCGCTGTAGGTGAAGTGGCTTGTGTATCGGTTCACGGTGCCAACCGTCTGGGCGGCAACTCGTTGCTCGACCTGGTGGTGTTCGGTCGTGCTGCGGGTATCCACCTGGAGCAGGCCCTGCGTGAAGGCGTTGATTACGCCCGTGCTTCCCAGTCCGACATCGACGCCGCTCTGGCGCGTCTTGCCGGCCTGAACGAGCGCACCGAAGGCGAAGACGTTGCCTCGCTGCGTAAAGAGTTGCAAAGCTGCATGCAGAACTACTTCGGTGTATTCCGTACCGGCGAATACATGCAGAAGGGTATTGCACAGTTGGCCGACCTGCGTGGTCGTATCGCCAACGTCAAGATCAACGACAAGAGCCAGGCGTTCAACACTGCCCGTATCGAAGCGCTTGAACTGCAAAACCTGCTGGAAGTCGCAGAAGCTACCGCGATTGCCGCAGAGCATCGTAAAGAGTCCCGCGGCGCTCACGCCCGTGAAGACTTTGAAGATCGCGATGACGAGAACTGGTTGTGCCACACCCTGTACTTCCCGGGTGACAAGCGCGTAACCAAGCGTGCCGTGAACTTCTCGCCGAAAACTGTTCCGACTTTTGAACCTAAGATTCGGACTTATTAAGGGGTGACCGATATGTTGCAAGTCAGTGTTTATCGTTACAACCCTGAGCAGGACGCTGCGCCGTTCATGCAGGAGTTTCAGGTCGATACCGGTGGTAAGGATCTGATGGTGCTGGACGTGCTGGCCCTGGTCAAAGAACAGGATCAAGGTTTTTCGTATCGCCGCTCGTGCCGTGAAGGCGTCTGCGGTTCCGACGGCATGAACATGAACGGCAAGAACGGCCTGGCCTGCATCACGCCAGTGTCTGCCGTGGTTGCCAAGGGCAAACTGATCGTACGTCCGCTGCCGGGCCTGCCGGTCATTCGTGACCTGGTTGTCGATATGAGCATCTTCTACAAGCAGTACGAGAAGGTGAAGCCATTCCTGCAGAACGACACGCCGGCTCCGGCCATCGAACGTCTGCAGACTCCGGAAGAGCGCGAAAAGCTCGATGGCCTGTACGAGTGCATTCTGTGCGCCTGCTGCTCGACATCCTGCCCGTCCTTCTGGTGGAACCCCGACAAGTTCCTGGGCCCGGCTGCACTGCTGCAAGCCTACCGTTTCCTGGCTGACAGCCGTGACACCCGGACCAGTGAGCGTCTGGCTTCACTGGACGATCCGTTCAGCGTGTTCCGCTGCCGTGGGATCATGAACTGCGTCAACGTTTGTCCGAAAGGCCTTAACCCAACCAAGGCTATCGGTCACGTACGCAACATGCTTCTGCAGAACGGCGTCTGATTCAACGCTTTACCTGTAACACCGTTGCACTGAAATGGCCGCGGCGCAGGCTTCAACCGGCGCCGTGGTTTTAACCTGAGCAGTAGCTCGCAAGGCTGCGGCTCTTATTTTGAAGAAATGAGACCAGCAGGGGCATCCGGGCTGGTACCCGGACTATCTGCGTGATTCCCTGGTGACTTGATACAGTCGCTGCACACGACTATTTCAGGATTGCTCTGGTGTCTTCGCCGGTGGTGTCCCCTTACCGAGGGTGACCAAGCATGCAAGAAAGCGTGATGCAGCGCATGTGGAACAGTGCCCACCTATCCGGTGGTAACGCTGCCTATGTGGAAGAGCTCTATGAGCTTTACCTGCACGACCCTAACGCTGTGCCAGAAGAATGGCGCACCTACTTTCAGAAGTTGCCAGCTGATGGCAGCTCTGCCACTGATGTATCGCATTCGACCATTCGCGATCATTTCGTGTTGCTGGCCAAAAACCAGCGCCGCGCTCAACCGGTGTCCGCCGGCAGTGTGAGCAGCGAGCACGAGAAGAAGCAGGTTGAAGTACTGCGACTGATCCAGGCTTATCGTATGCGTGGCCACCAGGCCGCCCAGCTCGATCCGCTGGGTCTGTGGCAGCGTCCTGCACCCGCCGATCTGTCGATCAATCACTACGGCTTGACCAATGCCGATCTGGATACGACTTTCCGCGCCGGCGACTTGTTCATCGGCAAAGAGGAAGCGAGCCTACGCGAAATCCACGAAGCGTTGCAGCAGACATATTGTCGCACCATCGGCTCCGAGTTCACGCACATCGTGGATTCCGAGCAGCGCAACTGGTTCATGCAGCGTCTGGAAAGCGTACGCGGTCGTCCTGCCTTTTCGGCTGACATCCAGAGCCATCTGCTCGAGCGCGTAACCGCTGCTGAAGGCCTCGAAAAATACCTGGGCACCAAATACCCGGGCACCAAGCGTTTCGGCCTGGAAGGCGGCGAAAGCCTGATTCCGATGCTCGACGAGCTGATCCAGCGTTCCGGCTCCTACGGCACCAAGGAAGTCGTGATCGGCATGGCCCACCGTGGCCGTCTGAACGTACTGGTCAACACCTTCGGCAAGAACCCGCGCGACCTGTTCGACGAGTTCGAAGGCAAGAAGAAAGTGGAGCTGGGTTCCGGTGACGTCAAGTATCACCAGGGCTTCTCTTCCAACGTCATGACCGCAGGCGGTGAAGTTCACCTCGCCATGGCATTCAACCCGTCCCACCTTGAGATCGTGTCTCCGGTGGTCGAGGGGTCGGTGCGCGCGCGTCAGGATCGTCGCAACGATCCGAACGGTGACAAGGTTCTGCCGATTTCCCTTCACGGCGACGCTGCCTTCGCAGGCCAGGGCGTTGTGATGGAAACCTTCCAGATGTCGCAGACCCGCGGCTTCAAGACGGGCGGCACGATCCATATCGTCATCAACAACCAGGTAGGCTTCACCATCAGCAACCCGCTGGACTCGCGTTCCACCGAGTACGCCACCGACGTTGCGAAGATGATTCAGGCACCGATTCTCCATGTGAATGGCGATGATCCTGAAGCCGTGATGTTCGTGACCCAGCTGGCGATCGACTACCGCATGCAGTTCAAGCGTGACATCGTCATCGACCTGGTCTGCTACCGTCGTCGCGGTCACAACGAAGCTGACGAGCCGAGCGGCACCCAGCCTCTGATGTACCAGCAGATCACCAAGCAGCGCACCACCCGCGAGTTGTATGCCGAGCGCCTGATCAAGACCGGCGTTCTCGACGAGGCCCGTGTTCAGGCCAAGGTCGACGACTATCGCAGTGCGCTGGACAATGGTCTGCACGTGGTGAAAAGCCTGGTCAAGGAGCCGAACAAGGAATTGTTCGTCGACTGGCGTCCGTATCTGGGCCACGCCTGGACTGCGCGTCACGACACGCGTTTTGACCTCAAGACCCTGCAGGAACTGTCCGCCAAACTGATGGAACTGCCGGAAGGCTTTGTCGTGCAGCGTCAGGTCCAGAAGATCTACGAGGATCGCCAGAAGATGCAGGCCGGTGGCTTGCCGATCAACTGGGGCTATGCCGAAACCATGGCGTACGCCACGCTGGCGTTCGAAGGTCACCCGATCCGCATGACGGGTCAGGACATCGGTCGCGGTACGTTCTCGCACCGTCACGCTGTGTTGCACAACCAGAAGGATGCAGGCACCTACATTCCGCTGCAGAACCTGTACGCCGGTCAGCCTCGCTTTGACCTGTACGACTCGTTCCTGTCGGAAGAAGCGGTGCTGGCATTCGAGTACGGCTATTCGACCACCCAGCCCAACGCGCTGGTCATCTGGGAAGCCCAGTTCGGCGACTTCGCCAACGGTGCCCAGGTGGTTGTCGACCAGTTCATCACCAGCGGCGAGCACAAGTGGGGTCGTCTGTGCGGTCTGACCATGCTGTTGCCTCATGGTTATGAAGGGCAGGGCCCGGAGCACTCCTCCGCACGCCTTGAACGCTACCTGCAATTGTGTGCCGAGCACAACATTCAGGTATGTGTGCCGACCACGCCGGCCCAGATCTACCACTTGCTGCGCCGTCAGGTGATCCGCCCGCTGCGCAAGCCACTGATAGTGCTGACGCCCAAGTCGCTGCTTCGCCACAAGCTTGCGGTTTCGACGCTCGAAGAACTGGCCGAAGGCTCGTTCCAGACCGTGATCCCGGAAATCGATACCCTCGACCCGGCCAAGGTCACACGTCTGGTGCTGTGCAGCGGCAAGGTCTACTACGACCTGCTGGAAAAACGCCGTGCCGAAGGTCGTGAAGATATCGCCATCGTTCGTATCGAGCAGCTGTATCCGTTCCCTGAAGATGACCTGATGGAAACGATCGCGCCTTATACCAACCTGCAGCATGCAGTCTGGTGTCAGGAAGAGCCGATGAACCAGGGTGCCTGGTACAGCAGTCAGCATCATCTGCGTCGCAGTGTGGGCAACCACAAGCGCGAACTCGTTCTCGAGTATGCAGGTCGTGACGCTTCTGCCGCGCCAGCCTGTGGCTACGCTTCGATGCACGCCGAGCAGCAGGAAAAACTCCTGCAAGATGCCTTCACTGTTTAACGCCTTCGAGCATTAGAAACCGAATTAAGGAATTACAGATAATGGCTATCGAGATCAAAGCCCCCTCTTTCCCGGAATCCGTTGCCGACGGCACCATTTCCAAGTGGCACAAGCAACCGGGCGAAGCGGTAAAACGTGACGAGCTGCTGGTCGACATCGAGACTGACAAGGTTGTCCTCGAAGTTCTGGCCGAAGCCGACGGCGTGCTGGCATCGATCGTTAAAGGCGAGGGCGACACTGTCCTGTCCAATGAGCTGATTGCAACCCTGGACGCCGGTGCAACTGCATCGGCTGCTCCAGCTGCTGCTGCTGCCGCTCCTGCTGCATCGGCGCCTGCTGCATCCGCCGCTGACGATGAAGACCCGATTGCTGCGCCTGCCGCACGCCAGCTGGCTGCAGAAAACGGTATCAACCTGGCCAGCGTCAAGGGCACCGGTAAAGACGGCCGTATCACCAAGGAAGACCTGGTTGCTGCGATTGAAGCGAAGAAATCCGCTCCAGCCGCCGCACCTGCTGCCAAGCCTGCTGCTGCCGCCGCTCCTGTCGTTGCCGCTGGCGACCGCACCGAGAAGCGCGTGCCGATGACTCGTGTGCGTGCAACCGTGGCCAAGCGTCTGGTTGAAGCCCAGTCGAACATGGCCATGCTGACCACGTTCAACGAAGTGGACATGACTGAAGTCATGGCGCTGCGTTCGAAGTACAAGGACCTGTTCGAGAAGTCGCACAATGGCGTACGTCTGGGCTTCATGTCGTTCTTCGTCAAGGCGGCTACCGAAGCACTGAAGCGCTTCCCGGCTGTCAACGCGTCGATCGACGGTTCCGACATCGTTTACCACGGCTACGCTGACGTGGGTGTTGCGGTTTCCAGCGACCGTGGTCTGGTTGTACCGGTTCTGCGTAACGCCGAGCACATGAGCCTGGCTGAAATCGAAGGAGGCATCGCCACGTTCGGCAAGAAGGCGCGTGACGGCAAGCTGTCCATCGACGAGATGACCGGCGGCACGTTCACCATCACCAACGGTGGTACTTTCGGTTCGATGATGTCGACGCCGATCGTCAACCCGCCGCAGGCAGCCATCCTGGGCATGCACAACATTCTGCAGCGTCCCATGGCCGTCAACGGTCAGGTCGTGATCCGTCCAATGATGTATCTGGCGCTGTCGTACGATCACCGTTTGATCGACGGTAAAGAAGCTGTAACCTTCCTCGTTACCATCAAGAACCTGCTGGAAGATCCAGCGCGTCTTCTGCTGGATATCTGATGAAGCGGCCACAGGTTGTTGTACGTGTCGGACTTGAGCGATCGGGTCGATGTGCAGCCTGAGGCTGGTGTGTTGCATCTTATGAATTGGTCGCAAGCCAGCGACGCCGCAAGGCAGAGCGGCTTGCAGCTTGCAGCTTGAAGCTCGCAGCTAAAAAGGAATCTTTTTATGTCCCAGAAATTCGACGTGGTAGTGATTGGCGCAGGCCCTGGTGGTTATGTTGCCGCCATCAAGGCTGCGCAACTTGGTCTCAAGACTGCCTGCATCGAGAAATACCAGGACAAGGAGGGCAAACTGGCCCTCGGCGGTACCTGCCTGAACGTGGGTTGCATTCCGTCCAAGGCGCTGCTGGACAGCTCTTGGAAGTTCTACGAAGCCAAGAACGGCTTTGCGGTCCACGGTATTTCGACCTCCGAAGTGAGCATGGACGTACCGGCCATGATCGGTCGCAAGTCCACCATCGTCAAAGGCCTGACCGGCGGTGTTGCCAGCCTGTTCAAGGCCAACGGCGTGACCACTCTGCAAGGCCACGGCAAGCTGCTGGCCGGCAAGAAGGTCGAGCTGACCGGTGCTGACGGCACAGTCGAAATCATCGAAGCAGATCACGTGATCCTGGCTTCCGGTTCGCGTCCGATCGACATTCCGCCGGCTCCGGTCGACCAGAAAGTCATCGTCGACTCGACAGGTGCTCTGGAATTCCAACAGGTGCCAAAACGCCTGGGCGTAATCGGCGCAGGCGTGATCGGTCTGGAACTGGGTTCCGTATGGGCGCGTCTTGGCGCTCAGGTGACCGTTCTGGAAGCACTGGAGAAATTCATTCCAGCAGCTGACGAAGCGGTTTCCAAGGAAGCGCTGAAGACCTTCACCAAGCAGGGTCTGGACATCAAGCTGGGCGCTCGCGTAACCGGCTCGAAAGTCAACGGCGAAGAAGTTGAAGTCACCTACACCGACGCTTCCGGCGAACAGAAGATCGTTTTCGACCGCCTGATCGTGGCCGTAGGCCGTCGTCCTGTGACGACTGATCTGCTGGCAGCCGACAGCGGCGTCGACATCGACGAGCGCGGCTTCATCTTCGTCGATGACCATTGCACCACCAGCGTTCCGGGCGTCTACGCGATCGGCGACGTGGTTCGTGGTCTGATGCTGGCGCACAAGGCGTCGGAAGAGGGCATCATGGTCGTCGAGCGCATCAAGGGTCACAAGGCCCAGATGAACTACGATCTGGTTCCTTCGGTCATTTACACCCACCCGGAAATTGCATGGGTCGGCAAGACCGAGCAGACCCTGAAGGCCGAAGGCGTTGAAGTCAACGTCGGTTCCTTCCCGTTCGCAGCCAGCGGCCGTGCCATGGCAGCCAACGATACTGGCGGTTTCGTCAAGATCATCGCCGATGCCAAGACCGACCGCGTTCTGGGTGTTCACGTGATTGGCCCGAGCGCTGCCGAACTGGTACAGCAGGGTGCTATTGCAATGGAGTTCGGTACCAGCGCTGAAGACATCGGCATGATGGTCTTCTCGCACCCGACTCTGTCCGAAGCGCTGCACGAAGCGGCCCTGGCAGTGAATGGCGGCGCCATCCACATCCAGAACCGCAAGAAACGCTGAGACAACAAGAAACCACGACGCAGTGCCCGTCGTGAATCCTGCCAGCAGGAATCACCGCGGAATCTGCGTCGGACTCGACCTCTCAGGCGGCTTCAGGAAGGCCCGACGGCCTTTCCGGAGTCCACCCGGAGTAGCGGTCACAGGTGGTGCGGCACGCTGACGTGCAGCACCGAATGCGCAGTACCTAAACGAAGACGGTAATAAGCATGAATCTTCACGAGTATCAGGGTAAGCAGCTGTTCGCTGAATACGGCCTGCCAGTATCCAAAGGCTACGCAGTAGACACCCCCGAAGCAGCAGCAGAAGCCTGCGACAAGATCGGCGGAACCGAGTGGGTCGTCAAAGCCCAGGTTCACGCAGGTGGTCGCGGTAAAGCGGGCGGCGTAAAGCTGGTTCGCAGCAAGGAAGACGCTGCAGCGTTCGCACAGCAGTGGCTGGGCAAGCGTCTGGTGACTTACCAGACTGACGCCAATGGTCAGCCAGTGACCAAGATCCTGGTCGAGTCGTGCACCGATATCGCCAAAGAGCTGTACTTGGGC
Organism: Pseudomonas sp. AC016; assembly: GCF_979253365.1. Taxonomy (NCBI): domain Bacteria; kingdom Pseudomonadati; phylum Pseudomonadota; class Gammaproteobacteria; order Pseudomonadales; family Pseudomonadaceae; genus Pseudomonas; species Pseudomonas sp. AC016. The sequence goes on along the minus strand of NZ_CEEDCC010000001.1, from coordinate 1,052,103 downwards.
GCTGTTGTAGACCGTTCCAGCCGTCGTATCGTGTTCATGGCTTCCACCGAAGGTGGTGTTGACATCGAGAAGATCGCTCACGACACTCCTGAAAAGATTCTCAAGGCCACGATCGATCCACTGGTTGGCGCTCAGCCGTTCCAGGGTCGCGATCTGGCATTCCAGCTGGGTCTGGAAGGCAAGCAGGTCACTCAGTTCGCCAAGATCTTCACCGGTCTGGCCAAACTGTTCCAGGACCACGATCTGGCCCTGCTGGAAGTGAACCCGCTGGTGATCAAGGCTGACGGCGACCTGCATTGCCTCGACGCCAAGATCAACATCGACGCCAACGCCATGTACCGTCAGCCAAAGCTGAAGGCTTTCCACGATCCATCGCAAGATGACCCGCGCGAAGCCCACGCTGCCAAGTTCGAACTGAACTACGTGGCACTGGAAGGCAACATCGGCTGCATGGTCAACGGTGCCGGCCTGGCCATGGGTACCATGGACATCGTCAACCTGCATGGCGGCAAGCCTGCAAACTTCCTTGACGTTGGCGGTGGCGCTACCAAGGAACGCGTTACCGAAGCGTTCAAGATCATCCTGTCCGACACCAACGTCGCTGCAGTACTGGTCAACATCTTCGGCGGCATCGTTCGTTGCGACATGATTGCCGAAGGCATCATCGGTGCAGTGAAAGAAGTTGGCGTGAAAATCCCGGTTGTTGTTCGTCTTGAAGGCAACAACGCTGAACTGGGCGCTAAAGTACTGGCAGAAAGCGGTTTGAACATCATCGCGGCTACCAGCCTGACCGACGCTGCTCAACAAGTCGTCAAAGCTGCGGAGGGCAAATAATGAGCGTCCTGATCAATAAAGACACCAAGGTTATCTGCCAGGGCTTCACTGGCTCGCAGGGTACCTTCCACTCCGAACAAGCCATTGCCTACGGCACCAAAATGGTTGGCGGCGTGACACCAGGCAAGGGTGGCACCACTCACCTGAACCTGCCGGTGTTCAACACTGTTGCAGAAGCGGTTGCTACCACTGGCGCCGATGCTTCGGTTATCTACGTTCCGGCTCCTTTCTGCAAGGATTCGATCCTGGAAGCTGCATTCGCCGGCATCAAGCTGATCGTCTGCATCACCGAAGGCATCCCCACCATCGACATGCTGGAAGCCAAGGTCAAGTGTGACGAACTGGGCGTGGTCCTGATCGGCCCTAACTGCCCAGGCGTCATCACTCCGGGCGAATGCAAGATCGGCATCATGCCAGGCCACATTCACTTGCCAGGCAAGGTCGGTATCGTGTCGCGTTCCGGCACCCTGACCTATGAAGCTGTGAAGCAGACCACTGACGCCGGTTTCGGTCAGTCCACCTGCGTCGGTATTGGTGGTGATCCGATCCCGGGCTCCAACTTCATCGATATCCTGAAACTGTTCCAGGAAGACCCGAAGACCGAAGCGATCGTCATGATCGGTGAGATCGGCGGTTCGGCTGAAGAAGAAGCGGCTGCCTACATCAAGGCACACGTGACCAAGCCGGTTGTTTCCTACATCGCTGGTGTGACTGCTCCTCCGGGTAAGCGCATGGGCCATGCGGGCGCAATCATCTCCGGCGGTAAAGGTACTGCAGACGAGAAATTCGCTGCACTGCAGGACGCGGGCGTCAAAACCGTTCGTTCCCTGGCAGACATCGGCAAGGCCCTGGCCGAGCTGACCGGTTGGCCGGTGAAGTAAGCCTCGCTTACTTTTTCGAGCAATCAGCAAAGGCTACCTTCGGGTGGCCTTTGTGCATTATGGAGATTGAGAAATCAATCGCGGCCACGCCACTGGCAAGCTACTGAAGAACCAACATTTTTTTGTAACAGACCCGTGGTGGCACCTCCCGCAGTTGAGTGTCAGTGGCTATAAATTCCTGCGCTTATAAAGTGCGTATATCGGAAGCTCGCCCTTCAATAGTGCATTTATTGCCCGGATTCGCTACCCTGTCGACCGTTTTTGCGTCGCCCTCACAAGGGGCACGTCGCAAGGTACTGGCACGTCTTACGCTGACGGGCTGCGTTCACCTCATTCACGGGTGACGTCATTTCCCTTATCTCGATTTTGTGTGGTCCTTTGCAATGAAAGTGTTGAAAGGCCAGGACATCCTGGCACTTGGTTTCATGACGTTCGCTCTGTTCGTCGGCGCGGGCAATATCATCTTCCCGCCTATCGTGGGTCTGCAGGCAGGTCCCCATGTATGGATCGCCGCGCTGGGCTTTCTGGTCACGGCAGTGGGCTTGCCAGTGGTCACGGTAATTGCCCTGGCCAGAGTCGGTGGTGCGATGGATGCGTTGAGCAGCCCTATCGGCAAGGTCGCGGGCGGTATCCTCGCTGCGGTGTGTTACCTCGCCGTCGGCCCTTTGTTCGCCACGCCGCGCACGGCCACGGTTTCCTTCGAGGTCGGGCTTGCGCCGTTGACCGGTGACGGTCCGATGGCGCTGGCCCTCTATAGCCTCGTATATTTCCTGGTGGTGTTCTGGGTGTCGTTGTATCCGGGTCGGCTGCTCGACACGGTAGGGCGCTTTCTCGCGCCGCTGAAGATGCTTGCACTGGCGATTCTGGGTATCGCGGCCTTTGCTCTGCCAGCAGGCGACATCGGTACTGCAGAGCCTGCTTATACGGCAGCGCCGTTCTCACAGGGCTTCATCAATGGTTATCTGACCATGGACACCTTGGGAGCTCTGGTCTTCGGTATTGTCATCGTCAATGCCATTCGCTCCCGTGGCGTCGAATCGCCGCGGCTGATCACGCGTTACGCGATCATCGCCGGACTGATTGCCGGGGTAGGGCTGGCGCTGGTGTACATCAGTCTGTTTCGCCTGGGTTCCGGCAGTCACTCGGTGGCTGCGGGTGCAACCAATGGCGCGGTGGTGCTGCACGCTTATGTGCAACACACCTTTGGTTCGCTGGGCAGCGGCTTTCTGGCCGTGCTGATTTCGCTGGCGTGTCTGGTGACAGCGGTAGGTCTGACCTGCGCCTGTGCCGAATACTTTGCCAAGATCCTGCCGCTGTCCTACAGGACGCTGGTGGTGATGCTGGCTGTCTTCTCGCTGCTGGTGTCGAATCTGGGCCTGACCAAGCTGATCCTGTTCTCGATCCCGGTACTGACCGCGATCTATCCGCCCTGCATCGTTCTGGTTGCGTTGAGCTTCTGCAAGGGATTCTGGCAACGTCTGGGTCGAGTGGTGGCACCTGTCATGCTGGTGTCGCTGATCTTTGGGCTGATCGATGCTATAAAAGGCGCGGGCTTTACCGACTTTCTGCCGAAAGCGTTGGCTAACTTGCCATTGAGTGAACAGGGTCTGGCCTGGTTGATTCCGTCGGTTATAACATTGGCGGGTGCAATCATTGTCGACAGAATTAAAGGCAAACGCAGCGAAGCGTTGGCATGAAGTCGGTCATATAACTAAACGCGCAATAATAAAGCCCGCCTAAGCGGGCTTTATTATGTGTAGTTCTGCAAGCCGATGGCTTTACTTGGTTGCAGGTGCTGCTTCAGTCGCCGGGGCCGGAGCCTGGTTGGCGTTCTCGGTCGCGCGCTGTTGAGCGGCTTCAGCGTTTTTCTGAGCAGCTTCCTGGCTTTCCTTGGCCGCGTCGTTCACTTTTTCCTGAGCCTTCTCCATCGACTCCTGGGACTGTTGAGCAGCTTTGTTGGCATCTTGCTGAGTGTTCTCGGATTTTTTGTCGCAGGCAGCAAGACCCAGAGTGGCAGAAAGCATCAAGGCATAGGCTAAAGATTTACGCATGGGGTATTTCTCCTTATTGAGTATCCACGTGCCTAAGAGCATGGCCGTGTAAATTAAGTTCCAGACAGTTCGGTATATTATTTAACCTCGCTGTTTTATTCATGTTTCTTCCGGCTGAAACAGCTCGCAAGCAGTGGCCGATGCTATTACGCATACGCGGTGCCGATCCGGAACGACAAAGAAGTTCACAGCCCGGTCGACAGTCGGAATGCACCGATTGATTCCTGTGCTCTTGAAATCCCTCGCCCAGCCCCCACTTTGATGACTACGCGCTGCTACACAGGCTCATGCCTCGCTGTGGCGGCTTATGCCATCCAGATCGGAGTTTGATGACCATGAGTGTGGAAACTCAAAAGGAAACCCTGGGCTTCCAGACCGAGGTAAAGCAGCTGCTTCACCTCATGATCCATTCGCTGTATTCCAACAAGGAAATCTTCCTTCGCGAATTGATCTCGAACGCGTCTGACGCGGTCGACAAATTGCGTTTCGAGGCGCTGTCCAGGCCTGAGCTGCTGGAAGGCGGCGCAGAGCTGAAGATTCGCGTGAGCTTCGACAAGGACGCGAAGACCGTTACGCTCGAAGACAACGGCATTGGTATGAGCCGTGACGATGTGATCACCCATCTGGGGACCATCGCCAAATCCGGTACCGCTGATTTCATGAAAAACCTGTCGGGCGACCAGAAGAAGGATTCGCACCTGATCGGTCAGTTCGGCGTCGGTTTCTATTCGGCGTTCATCGTCGCCAGTCAGGTTGAAGTGTTCAGCCGTCGTGCGGGCCTGCCGGCCAGCGAAGGTGTGCACTGGTCCTCCAAGGGTGAAGGCGAGTTCGAAGTCGCGACCCTGGACAAGGCCGAGCGCGGCACCCGCATCGTCCTGCACCTGAAGGACGGCGAAGATGAGTTTGCCGACGGCTATCGTCTGCGCAACATCATCAAGAAGTACTCCGACCATATCGCTCTGCCTATCGAGCTGCCGAAAGAGCAGGCTCCAGCGGCAGAAGGCGAAGAGGCACCGGCGCTCGAGTGGGAAACCGTCAACCGCGCCAGTGCGCTGTGGACCCGTTCCCGTTCCGAAGTGAAGGACGAGGAGTATCAGGAGTTCTACAAGCACGTCGCCCATGACTACGAGAACCCGCTGAGCTGGAGCCACAACAAGGTCGAAGGCAAGCTGGAGTACACCTCGCTGCTTTATGTACCGGCCCGCGCACCGTTCGACCTGTATCAACGCGAAGCGCCGCGTGGCCTGAAGCTGTACGTGCAGCGTGTCTTTGTCATGGATCAGGCCGAGTCGTTCCTGCCGCTGTACATGCGCTTCATCAAGGGCGTGGTCGATTCCAATGACCTGTCGTTGAACGTGTCCCGCGAGATCCTGCAGAAAGACCCGATCATCGACTCGATGAAGTCGGCTCTGACCAAGCGTGTTCTCGACATGCTGGAAAAACTGGCGAAGAACGAGCCCGAGCAATACAAGGGTTTCTGGAAGAATTTCGGTCAGGTCCTCAAGGAAGGCCCGGCAGAAGACTTCGCCAACAAGGAGAAGATCGCCGGCCTGCTGCGCTTCGCTTCCACTTCCGACGAGAGCGGCGAGCAGAGCGTTTCTCTGGCCGAGTACCTGGCTCGCGCCAAGGAAGGTCAGGACAAGATCTACTACCTGACCGGCGAATCCTACGCTCAGGTCAAGAACAGCCCGCACCTTGAAGTCTTCCGCAAGAAAGGCATCGAAGTGCTGCTGTTGACCGACCGTATCGACGAGTGGCTGATGAGCTACCTGAGCGACTTCGACGGCAAGGGCTTCGTGGACGTGGCGCGTGGTGATCTGGATCTGGGCAAGCTCGACTCCGAAGAGGACAAGAAGGCTCAGGAAGAGATCGCCAAGGACAAGGAAGGCTTGATCGAGCGTATCAAGACGGCCCTGGGCGAGTCTGTCAGTGAGGTGCGTGTGTCGCATCGTCTGACCGATTCACCTGCGATTCTGGCCATCGGCGAGCAGGATATGGGTCTGCAGATGCGTCAGATTCTGGAAGCCAGCGGTCAGAAGGTTCCGGAATCCAAGCCGATCTTCGAATTCAACCCGGCTCACCCTCTGATCGGCAAGCTGGACGCCGAACAGAGCGAAGAACGCTTTGGCGACCTGTCGCACATCCTGTTCGATCAGGCTGCGCTGGCTGCCGGTGACAGCCTCAAGGATCCGGCCGCTTACGTGCGCCGTCTGAACAAGCTGTTGGTAGAACTGTCGGTTTGATGACCGAATGACAGAAAACCCGCTTCGGCGGGTTTTTTGTTTGTGCTTGTGCACTGTATTTTTACAACCTCAAATGATCAGGAGTCAGCGATGAGCAGCAAGATTACTGTCCGTTCCGTAGTACACCAGATTGATGGTCAGCCCTACGAAAGTCGTCTCGTGTACGACGCCAGCGCGACCTCGTCCCGTCCTGGCCTGTTGATGGCTCCCAACTGGATGGGCGTCAGCGAAGGTGCCGAGGACATCGCCAAGGCCGTTGCTGAGCAGGGTTATGTGGTGCTGCTGGCTGACCTTTATGGTCAGAAAATTCGCCCGGCCAATGGCGATGAAGCAGGCGCGGCAATGATGCCCCTGAAGGACGACCGTGCATTGCTGCGCAAGCGCATGCAGGCCGGGCTCGATCTGCTGCTGAGTCAGGCAGGTGTGTCACTGGACGCCAAGCGCATTGCGACGTTCGGCTTCTGCTTCGGTGGCTGCTGCTCGCTGGAGTTGGCGCGCAGCGGTGCTGATGTGAAGGCGGCGATATCCTTCCACGGCACACTGGACACGCCAAACCCTGGCGATGCCAGCAACATCAAGGGTTCTGTTCTGGTCCTGAACGGCGCATCGGACCCGATGGTGCCGAAAGAGCAGCAGTTGGCGTTCGAAGATGAAATGAACGCGGCAAATGTCGACTGGCAACTGCATAACTATGGCGGCGCGTTCCACTCGTTTACCGATCCGCACGCCAATGTTCCGGGCAAGATGATGTACGACGCCAAGGTCGCAGCGCGGGCCTTCAAGTCGATGCACGATCTGTTGAGCGAAGTGTTCAACCAAAAGTAAGTCAGTTTAACGGCCGGATCTTCAAGGCAACTCGATCCGGCCCTTTTCTCCCTGAACGGTCGGCCAGTTGCCTTCCGCCCATCGACGCCTTGCGTTTTCGATCAGTTCGGGGTCGCTGGCGACGAAATTCCAGTTCATGCGTCGCGGTCCGTCCAGGGCTGCGCCGCCTATCAGCACCGCATGGCATTCGCTTTCTGCGCACAGGTTGACGGTGGCTCCCGGTTCCAGCACGACCAGCGTGCGGGGCAGGACCGGTGTGCCGTCCAGTGCAGCTTCCCCTTCGAGCACATACAGCGCGCGCTCCTGATGTTCCGGTTCAATCGCCAGGGTCGTGGCGGTCTGCAGGCGTATTTCAGCGTACAGCGTGTCCGAGAGCACCGGTACGGGTGATTGCAGGCCAAAGCCGTTACCCGCCAGCATGCGTACGAAAATTCCCATGCTGTCGCTTTGCGGCAGGCTATGTGCCGGGTGATGGCTGTAATGACCTTCACCCTGTTCGTGGTCGCGGGGCGATGCCAGCCAGACCTGCAGGCCATGCAGGCGGGATCCGCTCATTCGCAAAGGCTCCGGCGTGCGCTCGATGTGGGCGATGGCTGCGCCTGACGTCATCCAGCTCACATCTCCCGCCTTGACGCACTGATCGCTGCCCAGGCTGTCCTTGTGCTGCAGTTCGCCTTCCAGCAGGTACGTCAGCGTCGACAGGCCGATGTGCGGATGCTGACGGATATCCATGCCGGTGCCGGGCGGGTAATCCGTCGCGAGCATATGGTCGAAGAACACGAATGGCCCCACGCTGCGGCAGCTTGCGGAGGGCAGGGGGCGCAGGATCGGCTGGCCTTCCACCGTTTCAGCGCGTGGTGTGAGGGTGAGCATGATTCGGGTCTCTATGATGAGGCAGGGAATGGCAGGAATCATAACGCGGGCTGGGTGAGGGGCGAATGTCATCGCCGGCAAGCCGCCTCCCACGAACCGTATCGTCCAGCGTCCAGCGTGCTGCATTCTAAAAACAGAAAAGGCGCCTCGAAAGGCGCCTTTTCAGTCTTGCACGGGTTCCTGCTTACGCCTGATAGCGCTGCAGAACCAGTGTTGCGTTGGTGCCACCGAAGCCGAAGCTGTTGCTCATGATGCGATCGAGCTTTGCGTCTTCCCGGGTTTCCAGCAGGATCGGCATGTCAGCGACTTTCGGGTCCAGCTCGTCGATGTTCGCGGAGCCGGCGATGAAGTTGTTCTCCATCATCAGCAGGCAGTAGATCGCCTCGTGAACGCCAGCGGCACCCAGCGAGTGGCCCGACAGGCTCTTGGTGGAGCTGATCGCCGGAGCATTGTCGCCGAAGACTGCACGTACGCCGTTCATCTCCATCTCATCACCGACCGGGGTCGATGTGCCATGGGTGTTCAGGTAGTCGATCGGGCCTTCAACGGTCGACAGGGCCATCTGCATGCAGCGGATGGCACCTTCGCCGCTCGGTGCGACCATGTCGTAGCCATCGGATGTCGCGCCGTAGCCGACGATTTCCGCGTAGATCTTCGCGCCACGTGCCAGAGCGTGTTCCAGCTCCTCGACCACGACCATGCCGCCACCGCCTGCGATGACGAAACCGTCACGCTTGGCGTCGTAGGCGCGGGAAGCCTTTTCCGGCGTCTCGTTGTACTGGGTCGACAGTGCGCCCATGGCGTCGAACAGGAACGACTGGCTCCAGTGTTCCTCTTCACCACCGCCTGCAAAGACGATGTCCTGCTTGCCCAGCTGGATCTGCTCGACAGCGTTGCCGATGCAGTGGGCGCTGGTGGCGCAGGCGGAAGAGATGGAGTAGTTCACGCCCTTGATCTTGAACGGCGTGGCCAGACAGGCGGAAACGGTGCTGCCCATGGTCCGCGTGACGCGGTAAGGGCCAACGCGCTTGACGCCTTTCTCACGCAGGATGTCCAGCGCTTCCATCTGGTTCAGTGTCGATGCGCCGCCGCTGCCAGCGATCAGGCCGGTGCGCACGTTGGACACCTGCTCGTCGGTCAGGCCGGCGTCAGCGATGGCGTCTTTCATGGCCAGGTAGGCATAGGCTGCCGCATGGCCCACGAAGCGGTAGATCTTGCGATCGATCAGTTCTTCAAGGTTGAGGTCGATGGAGCCGGCAACCTGGCTGCGCAGACCCATTTCGGCATATTCCGGCTGGAATTTGATGCCAGGGCGGTTGGCACGCAGGTTAGCGGTGACGGTGTCTTTGTCATTGCCCAAGCAGGAAACAATACCCAGACCAGTGATAACGACGCGGCGCATGCGATTACCCTTAGAAATTTTCAGTGGAAGTGAACAGGCCGACACGCAGACCTTCGGCGCTGTAGATTTCGCGACCATCAACGCTCACGGTACCGTCGGCGATAGCCAGGACCAGTTTGCCGCGCATGGTGCGTTTGATATGGATGTTATAGGTGACTTTTTTGGCAGTCGGGAGAACCTGACCGAAAAACTTCACTTCACCTGAACCCAGGGCGCGGCCGCGGCCGGGGTTGCCTTGCCAGCCGAGATAGAAACCGACCAGCTGCCACATGGCGTCAAGGCCCAGGCAGCCCGGCATCACCGGGTCACCTTCGAAGTGACAGGCAAAGAACCACAGGTCAGGATTGATATCGAGTTCGGCGACCAACTCACCCTTGCCGAACTTGCCGCCTTCTTCGCTGATGTGCGTAATGCGGTCAACCATCAGCATATTGGGGGCGGGCAGTTGCGCATTACCTGGGCCGAACAGCTCGCCACGACTGCAGCGCAGCAGGTCTTCCCGGGTAAAGGCGTGTTGTTTGGTCATGCGAGCTCCTCAATGATCTTGTGCGGCAGGTTGGGGCGCCACTGGCCCAAACGCCAGTCCTGGCGGACTAATTTGCCAGGACTATGTCCGGCAGCCTACTCATAGACTGTTGCGTTGTAATGAAAGTCACAGGACAGGAGAAATCAAAGTACACCTGTGCACTGAATTTTGTCGCTCGACCACCGTTCAGGGTCGATCAGGCTGTCAAGACTGCCGCAATTTAACATTTATCGCCAGTCGCAGGTGTCCGAAAGAATAGCCAGCGCCGCAAAACCTGCTGTAAATCAGCGTGTTTGAAGGGCTTTGCGAGATAGTCGTCCATCCCCGCCTGTAAACAGGCGTCACGATCACCCTGCAGTGCGTTGGCCGTCAACGCAATAATGGGCAGCTGTTCGAGGCCTTCCAGTTGCCTGATACGGCGCGTGGCTTCATAGCCGTCCATGACCGGCAGTCGGCAATCCATCAGAATAAGACCATATTCTCCCGCAGCGGCCATGTTCACAGCCTCGGCACCATCGACGGCGACGTCCACCCGGCACCCCAGGTTGTGCAGCATGGCCTGAACCACGGTGCGGTTCACCTGATTGTCCTCGACCAGCAGAACACTGCGCTCCTTGCCCGAAGCGTCCAGTGCCGACAGCGGTTGGCGAATGTCGACGGGCAGTTGCCGCGATATCGACAGTGGTATCTGCAGGGTGAACAGCGACCCCGCGCCTTCTTCGCTTTGCGCGCGCAACGTGCCACCCATGCGCTCGGCCAGGGTGCGCGCGATCGGCAGGCCAAGGCCGGTGCCGCCGTAGCGTCTGGAGATGGAGCTGTCAGCCTGCTGGAAGGCGTCGAACATCGATTCCAGCATGTCGGCATGAATGCCGATGCCGCTGTCCTGAACCGTGCAGGTGAATTGCAGCCGGTCGTCTTCGATCAGACTCCAGCCCGCCTTGATGCAGACGCTGCCTTGCTCGGTGAACTTCAGCGCGTTACCGATCAGGTTGACCAGAATCTGCCGGATACGTGTCGGATCGCCGATGACCGTCAGCGATTCCAGACCTGGCTGGACCTGCAGATTCAACTGCAGGTTGCGCTGCTGTGCATTGTGGTTGAAGGCATGGGTGGATGCGTTGACCAGTTCGGCCAGATTGAACGCGATTCCCTCCATCTGCAGCGCGTCGCGTTCGATGCGCGAGAAATCGAGAATGTCGTTGATGACGCGTAACAGATGCTCGGTGGACTCGGTGGCGAGCGTGGCGTATTCGCTCTGCTCGTCGGTCATGCGTGTCGTTTCCAGCAATTGCAGCATGCCCAGCACGCCGTTCATGGGCGTGCGCAACTCGTGGCTCATCATCGCCAGAAAGTCGGATTTGGCACGGTTGGCCTGTTCCGCTTCCTCGCGGGTCTGGATGAGCTGCGCCATGGAGCGTTGCTGCTCCAGGCTGGCCTTGTCCAGATTCGCTGCCAGGTTATTGATGTGCCGCGCCAGCGCCCCGAGTTCGGCATCGTCACTGACCGGCAGCGGCGTTCTGTAGTCTCCCTGCTGAATGGCCTTGAGGGCTTCACCCATGCGGCTGATCGGGCGCGACAGGCTGAGGGCAAGGCGTCTGGCCAGGAGGAACGTGAACAATAACGCGCACAGCGCCAGGATGCCGGCCTTGAGCAGGATTTCCTGCTGGCGTCGGTTGAAGGCTTCGCTGGACATGCCGACCAGTACCCGGCCCAGATAGCGCTTGGAGCCTGCCGCCGATAACGGCTCTCCCGCTGCAGGTGCCTTGTGTACGACCAGATGCTGGGCGCGTACCGGTGCCTGGAAAATTTCCATCTGGCGCGTCTGGTGTTCGTTTTCCCTTGGTTGATCGATGTAGACCAGAACGGTGTTGGAGCTGTCCTGAATCTCGACATAGCGAACGCTGGGCATGGACAGCGTGGCGCGCATCAGGCCCTTGAGGCTTTCGGTGTCGCCGACCAGCAATCCGGGCTCGGCGGCAGGCGCCAGCTGGTTGGCGATGAGTTGGCCGGTGTGGTTGAGTTCCTGACGCAGATCCTGAATCCGCACGAACGTGAAGAACCCGATCAGCAGGACGGTCAGCAGCAGGGCCGGGCCGAGACTGATCATTTGCGTGCGGGTGTTGATGTCCCAGTGACGAAACGTCATCGCCAGCCCCGTTCGGCGGCGGCCTGTTCCTGAAATTCGACTGATGCGTCCATGCTGGTGCGCTCGCGGGTTCGTATCAACGCATCAGTGGCATCGTTCCGGATGCTCAGGAAAGCCGATGTTCACGATAATGCATGCAGTGTCCGCGCATGTTAACCGAGATGGTGGCAGTTTCCAGATACCTTATTGTTTGCTGACAGGCTCTGGCGCGTTTGACGCTGGCCGATGACGCAACGCTCCGTATAATGCCGACATCGCCAGTCAATGGCCCAGGATGGATTGATTTATGACCACGCAGCAGCCTGTAGCGGTTCTTGGTGGCGGCAGCTTTGGCACCGCCATCGCAAATCTTCTGGCCGAAAACGGCCATCAGGTTCGCCAGTGGATGCGTGATCCCGAGCAGGCGGAGGCCATTCGCGTCAACCGTGAAAACCCGCGCTACCTCAAGGGCATCAAGGTCCGGCCGGAAGTGGAGCCTGTAACCGATCTGGCCGCAACGCTTGAAGGCAGCGAGCTGATCTTCGTTGCGTTGCCCTCCAGCGCCTTGCGCAGTGTGCTGTCACCTCATGTCGAATGCCTGAGCGGCAAGATGCTGGTGAGCCTGACCAAGGGTATCGAAGCGCAGACCTTCAAGCTGATGAGTCAGATTCTCGAAGAGATCGTGCCGCAGGCGCGTATCGGCGTGTTGTCCGGACCGAATCTGGCGCGGGAAATCGCCGAGCATGCGTTGACCGCCACTGTGGTCGCCAGCGAAGACGAGGCGCTGTGTCAGCAGGTGCAGGCCGTTCTGCATGGTCGTACGTTTCGGGTTTACGCCAGCGCCGATCGGTTCGGTGTCGAACTGGGTGGGGCGCTGAAGAACGTGTACGCGATCATCGCCGGTATGGCCGTGGCGCTGGACATGGGTGAAAACACCAAAAGCATGCTGATCACACGCGCCCTGGCCGAGATGACCCGTTTTGCTGTCGCTCAGGGTGCCAACCCGATGACGTTTCTGGGGCTCGCCGGCGTCGGCGACCTGATCGTCACCTGTTCTTCGCCGAAAAGCCGCAATTATCAGGTCGGTTTCGCGCTGGGTCAGGGGCTGACTCTCGACGAGGCGGTCACGCGTCTGGGCGAGGTCGCAGAAGGGGTGAACACCCTCAAGGTGCTCAAGGTCAAAGCCCAGGAAGTCCAGGTTTATATGCCACTGGTCGCGGGCCTGCATGCCATCCTTTTCGAAGGTCGTACGCTCAACCAGGTCATCGAAGCGCTGATGCGCGCCGAGCCCAAGACGGACGTCGATTTCATTTCAATCACGGGCTTCAATTGAAACCACTTCAGCCGGGAGAAGGATCTTGAACGAGTCGAATACCCAGAAGAACGAATCCATCGCGCTGCGCATCCTCTGGATGCTGCTATTTGTCATCGTCTGGCAGGTTGCAGAAGTGGTACTGGCAGGCGTGGTCATTGTGCAACTGGGCTATCGCCTGATCTACGGCGCACCCAGCGGCAGCCTCATGAACTTTGGCGACAGCCTCAGCCAGTTTCTGGCTCAGATCGGCCGTTTCGGCACCTTCCATTCGGATCAGAAGCCCTGGCCGTTCGCTGACTGGCCGACGCCACGTGCCCCGGAGGGTGAAGCTGCGCATTTTGTTGCGCCTGCGCCGCACCCGGTGCGTGACGAGGAGCCGAAGCTATGAAGGTCTGGGTGTTGCGCCACGGCGAAGCCCAGTCCCGGGCGCGCAGCGATGCCGAGCGGGAGCTGACCGCTCATGGTCGAGAAGAAGTGCTCAAGAGCGCCGTTCATCTGAGCGACAAGCCGTTGCAGAAAATACTTGCCAGCCCTTATGTGCGCGCGCAGCAGACAGCCGGGCTGGTGCACAGGTCGCTGGGCTTCGATGATGCGGTCGTGACCGTGCCATGGCTGACACCGGACAGCGATCCGCGTGAGGTTCTGGATCAACTCGCGGCGCTGACTGTCGACGAAGTCCTGCTGGTCAGCCATCAGCCTTTGGTCGGTGCCCTGATCGGGCTGCTGGTCCACGGCAGTTATCAGCACGCCGAACCGATGAGCACGGCCAGCCTTGCCGAGCTTGAAGGCGATCATGTGCTCGCAGGTGGCATGAACCTCAACAGCATTCGCCACGTGTGAGCGCACTCGCAAGTCGGCCGCTCGCCGTGTGAAAAACCAGCGTCACCCCACCATAAAAAGGACTGAACATGAGTGTATGGCGTGTCACCCCGGATATCGATGCCCTGATGAAGGCGCAGAAGAACACCATCGGCGAAGTGCTTGATATCCGCTTCGAAGCCTTCACGGACGACTCCCTGACCGCCAGCATGGTGGTCGATCAGCGCACCCATCAACCCTTCGGCCTGCTGCACGGCGGCGCGTCAGTGGTGCTTGCCGAATCACTGGGTTCGATGGCCAGCTACCTGGTTGTGGATCCGGGCAAGTTTTTCTGCGTTGGGCTTGAGGTCAACGCCAACCACCTGCGTGGCGTGCGTTCCGGACGCGTCACAGGCGTGGTAAAGCCGGTGCACCTGGGCCGTACGACCCATGTCTGGGACATTCGAATCACCACTGAAGAAGGCAAGCTGAGCTGCATTTCGCGCCTGACCGTCGCGGTGGTGCCACACGGGCAGGAACCGCCGGCTCGTTGACTGGCCTCGGGCTTCCGACACTTCGGCCTGTAAATGGCCGGAGTGACACCTTCGATGGCAGTTCCAATCGTTGTCGTAGTTTTGGCCCGGTGCGCACAATCAATACTCGTCCGGCCCTTGAGTCTATCGGCATGCCCCAGCCCGTGTTCTTCGCCCACGCCAATGGCTTTCCCTCGGCCACCTACGGCAAGCTGTTCGCTGCACTGGCCCCTGAGTATACGGTAGCGCATCTGGAACAGCATGCCCATGATCCGCGTTTTCCCGTGGACGACAACTGGCTGAATCTGGTCGACGAACTGATCCATCATTTGCGAGAACAGGCCGAGCCGGTGTGGGGCGTGGGCCATTCGCTGGGCGGGCTGTTGCACCTGCACGCCGCCCTGCGTTGTCCCGAGCTTTACCGAGGGGTGGTGATGCTCGATTCGCCGGTACTGGGGCTGGCTGACCTGTTGTTCATCCGCGCTGCCAAGCGTCTTGGGTTCATTGACCGGATCACGCCTGCGGGGCGAACGCTGGGGCGTCGGGAGGCCTTTGCCGATCTGGAATCTGCGCGGGCCTATTTTTCCAGCAAGACGCTGTTTCGCAGATTCGATCCGGAATGCCTGGATGCCTATCTGCAGCATGGCCTGCAACGGGATGGCGAGCAGTTGCGCCTGCGCTTCGATCCGGCCACTGAAATCAGTATCTACCGCAGCATTCCCCACACCAGCCCCGTTCCATCACGGCAGCTCAAGGTGCCGCTGGCAATGGTGCGTGGCAAGCACAGCCGTGTGATCATGCCGCACCATGGCTATCTGGCCAGACGCATGCGTGAAGGCGAATACCTGTCGATGCCGGGAGGGCACATGTTTCCACTGGAACGGCCGGATGAAACGGCGCAGTTGCTCAAATCACTGTTCGAGCGCTGGGATGAACGCAGCGCACAACGTCATCCACAGAAAACTCCCGCATGAAGTGTGCTGTCGAGGAAGTGCGCCTGAGCCTCGGGCATGTCGAGCTTGCTGCGCATCTGTTCGGCCCCGAAGACGGCACGCCGGTCATCGCGTTGCATGGCTGGCTCGACAACGCCAACAGCTTTTTCAGACTTGCCCCGAAGCTTGACGGCCTGCGTATCGTGGCACTGGATCTGGCCGGTCACGGTCACTCCGATCACCGACCGGCAGGTGCCGGCTATGCGTTGGCCGATTATGTGTTCGACGTCCTTCAGGTCGCCGAGCAGTTGGGCTGGTCGCGCTTCGCGCTGCTCGGGCATTCGTTGGGGGCAATCATTTCGGTCATGCTGGCTGGCGCGCTGCCCGAGCGGGTTAGCCATCTTGCGTTGATCGACGGCCTGATCCCGCTGACAGGCGAGGCTGACTCTTCTGCTGAAAGGATGGGCGCTGCGCTGCAGGCGCAACTGGCGTTGCCCGACAAGAAAAAACCGGTTTATCAGGACCAGGACCGGGCCATTCTGGCGCGCATGAAGGGCGTGGTGGCAGTCAGCCGCGAGGCTGCCGAGTTGCTGGCGCAGCGCGGACTGATGCCGGTGCCGGGCGGATACACCTGGCGCAGCGACAGCCGCCTGACGCTGCCTTCTGCGACGCGCCTGACCCACGAACAGGCCATGGCGTTTATCAACAATGTGAAATGTCCGACGCAATTGGTCATTGCCCGCGAGGGCATGCTGGCGAAAAAACACGACATGATCGAGCGTCTGCCTTTCGGCATCGAAACCTTGCCGGGCGGCCATCACCTGCATCTGGATGACGAGGAGGGCGCGTGCGCTGTTGCACGCTGTTTCAATCGCTTCTTCGCTGCTTCTTGACTTGCGGTCGGCAACTGCCGACGCTGAGCAGGTTGAAACAGGAGCCAACCACGATGGATCAATCCTCCACTCTGCAAGATTGCCTTGTCGGCAATGCCCCTCATGTTTTCCTTTCGTCTGCCTGCCAATGAGAGCACTCATGCGTGTATCCAGTGTTCCATTCGTTGCACTCCTTGCGTCGGTCTTCAGTGCCATGGTGGGTGCTGCCGATTTGCCGGGCAGTCAGGATTTGCAGATTCTGCCGCGTCTGGCTGACTCGGAAATCGTCGACTATCGGCCCCGCGCCGAACTCGAACGTGTCTACCCGATGGGCTCGATCCGCAAGATCAGCGGCCAGTTGCGGTTCGATGGTCAGGTCAGTGCGCGAGGCAATCTGACGTCGGTTACCTATCAGCTGCCTGCCGAGCATTCTTCTGACGATGCCTTCACCGCAGCGCGCGAAGCCTTGCAACAACAGGGTGCCGAGTTGCTGTTCTGGTGCCAGGCCCGCGACTGTGGCGAAAGCAGCCTGTGGGCCAACGAGGTGTTCGGCAACTCCAAGTTGTACGGCGCCGATGACCGGCAAGCGTATCTGCTGTTGCGCCTTGCTGAACCCGATACGGATACGCTGGTTTCGCTCTACAGCATCACCCGTGGCAATCGCCGTGCCTATCTGCATGTCGAGCAGTTCGAATCAGCCGCGCCGCTGGGCGATCTGTTGCCGACCTCGGCCACCTTGCTGCGTCAGCTCAAGAGCACCGGCAGGCTCGATCTGCCAAGGTTGAGTGGCGACCCTCAGGAGACCTGGGTGACGTTGATATCGCGCGGGCTCAACCTCGACAGCACCTTGCGTGCCACCGTTTCCGGGGCCAGCGCGGCTGCATGGCGCGATGCGTTGATCGCCAAGGGTGTCCGTGCTGCACGACTGGAGACCGGCGGTGCCGATAAAAAGGGCGTGTCCATCGAGGTGATTCGCTAGCATTCCAAGTGCTGCCCATGACGAATACGGCTGACGCGAGCCGTGTTCGTCTTTATGCTCGCCACTTCCGATTCCTTCTCGCAGGCCCTTCATGTTCAACAACGATCGTCTACTGGTTCAGATCCTGCTGCTGGCCCTGTTCGGCGCTTGCCTGTGGGTGATGGCGCCGTTCTGGTCGGCACTGGTCTGGGGTGCGGTGCTGGCGTTTGCCAGCTGGCCGTTGATGCGCCTGCTGACGCGCTGGTTCAAGGGGCGGGAATCGCTGGCGGCATTGGTCATGAGTCTGTGCTGGCTGCTGTTGGTGGCCGCGCCGCTGGTATGGCTGGGTTTCAATCTGGCTGACCACGTGCGTGATGCCTCGGCGTTTGTCAAAGATGTTCAGGTCGATGGTCTGCCGGATCCGCCCACCTGGCTGGCAGGCATTCCGATCGTGGGTGAGCGGCTGGTGGGTTTCTGGACCACCATCGATCAGCAGGGCGCAGCCTTTATGACGACGGTCAAACCCTATTTGGGCGAAGTCGGTAACTGGTTGCTGGCGCGCAGTGCGCAAATCGGTGGCGGTATTCTCGAGCTGACCCTGAGCATCGTCTTTGCGTTTTTCTTCTACCGCGACGGCCCGCGTCTGGCGGCCTTCGTCCTCAGCCTGCTGGAACGTCTGATCGGCGACCGGGCCCAGTATTATCTGGATCTGGTCGCCGGTACCGTTCAGCGCGTGGTCAACGGTGTGATCGGTACCGCTGCTGCCCAGGCGGTACTGGCGCTGATCGGTTTCCTCATCGCAGGCATTCCCGGCGCGCTGGTGCTGGGTATTCTGACCTTCCTGTTCAGCCTTATCCCCATGGGCCCGCCGCTGGTCTGGCTGCCGGCCACCGCCTGGCTGGTGTGGCAGGGTGAGTACGGCATGGCCGTGTTCCTAGGCATCTGGGGCATGTTCGTCATCAGTGGCGTGGACAACGTGCTCAAGCCTTACCTGATCAGCCGGGGCGGTAACTTGCCATTGGTGATTGTATTGTTGGGTGTTTTTGGCGGGCTGCTGGCGTTCGGGTTTATTGGCCTGTTCATCGGGCCAACGTTGTTGGCGGTGGCTTATAGTCTGTTGACGGATTGGGTCGGCAGTGAGCGGGCGCGAACGCCGCGTTGAATGGACGCTCGCGCAGGCCAGCGACGTCGCAGGGCTATTACCTGTGGCGTCTGGGTTCAATGACGCGGCAAATACAGCACCGCCGTCAGTCCTCCACCCGGCGTCTGCTCCAGCGACAATTCCCCCCCAATGCGTCGTGCGGCTTCGCGGGCGATGGTCATGCCCATGCCGACGCCACCGGAGTTGCGATTGCGCGAACCTTCCAGTCGATAAAACGGCTCGAACACGCTTTCATGCAGTTCAGGCGCAATGCCGGGGCCGTGATCGACGACCGAAATCCTGACCCGATCAGCGCCGTCCTCGATCACGATCTTCGCACTGCCTGCATAGCGCAAGGCGTTGTCGACCAGGTTCTGCAGGCATGAGCGCAGCGCCATGGGCTGGGTTTTCAGCGGCTTGCACTGGCCTTCGTATTGAACATCGTCGCCATTGTCCTGCGCGTTTTCAGCGTGTGACTCGATCAGCGCCTGCAAATCCAGCTGCTGCAGGACTTCGGTTCTGCGGTGTTCGTTGAGGTACGCCAGGGTCGCGTCGAGCATGTTGATCATGTCGTTGAGGTCCTGGGTCATCTGCCCATGCAGCCTGGGCTCCTCGATCTGTTCGACACGCAGCTTGAGCCGCGACAGGGGCGTGCGCAGGTCATGAGAGACCGCTGCCAGCATTCGCCCGCGTTGCTGCATCTGCTCACGGAGCTTGTGCTGCATCAGGTTGAAGGTCTGCGCCGCCTGACGTGCTTCGCGCGGGCCGGAGATTTCCAGCGGCGGGCTGTCGAGGTTTTCACTCAGGCGTTCGGCGGCTTCGCTCAATCGCTGCACAGGACGGCTCAGGGCCTTGGCGCCATACCACGCCGCGATGATCAGGGTAATTAACTGAAAGATCAGCGGGACTACCGGGCCGCCCAGCAGCGGCGGCCTGGGGGGCCTGCGTCGCTCGTCCGGATAGTCCGGGCTGCTCTGATCGTGCTGAGCAGAAAGTTCACCCCCTGGCGGAGGCTGCATGGGGTGCATGCCGTAATTCATGAACCAGATGAATGCCAGCAGGTGCGCCAGCAGGATGGCCAATAGCGCACCACCGAAGAGACGGGAGAAGAGCGTATCGAACCTGCGTATCAACCCAGGTCCCTGGCATCGAACAGATAGCCTTCGCCGCGTACGGTCTTGATCAGTTGCGGGTTCTTCGGGTCGTCGGCCAGCTTCTGGCGCAGGCGCGAGACCAGCAGGTCGATGCTGCGGTCGAACGCCTCGATCGAACGACCACGGGCAGCGTCAAGCAACTGCTCGCGGCTCAGCACACGATGCGGACGCTCGAGAAACACCCGCAGCAGCCGAAACTCGGCATTGGACAACGGTACTACCAGTCCATCGGGTGCGATCAACTGGCGCAGCACGCTATTCAAGCGCCAAGTGTTGAAGCGAATCGTGCTGCGCTGATCGCTGCGTTCATCGCGAACCCGGCGCAGGACTGTCTGGATGCGCGCCACCAGTTCGCGGGGCTCGAACGGTTTGGCCATGTAGTCGTCTGCACCCAGTTCCAGGCCGATGATGCGGTCGGTGGGTTCGCAGCGGGCGGTCAGCATCAGGATGGGGATATCCGATGTACTGCGCAGCCAGCGGCACAATGACAGGCCGTCTTCTCCGGGCAACATCAAGTCCAGCACCACCACGTCGAAGCTTTCTTCGCTCAGGGCCAGGCGCATCTGGGCGCCGTCAGTCACGCCACGCGCCTGAATATTGAAACGCGTCAGGTAATCGCACAGCAGTTCACGGATCGCTACGTCGTCGTCGACGATCAGGGCCCGTGTGGTCCAACGCTGTTCAGTGGCCCCATCATCGGCCGCACTGTCGGTAATTGCTTGCATAGGTTTTTGCTGTCTCGCTGGCTGCCTGTCATGAACGAGCCGCTTGCCATTGCCGGACTCGGGCGTCTGGTGTGCGGTGCGCAAGCGTGTCGATTCTGAATGTCGTCCGCATGTCCTCACTGTATCAATTCAGACACATATTTCCATGTCCTGGCTGAAGGACCTGAGCGATGAGTTGTCAAGCTGGCAGATCCGGGAGTGGTGCCTGATTCACCGTGGATGTCCACTGACAGACAGGGCCGAGCGCCCTGCATGGCCGAAGTCCCGCGTAGCGGCTATGCAATGCACAGAACGGAGATTCAACCATGCCTTCAAAACCTAAATATGATGCACTGCATGCCAGGCAGGTACGAGAACGCTACATCCGGCAACAGCGGGAATTGAAAAGCCAAAGGACGATGCAACTGGTGCCTGTCACGGTCGTCGATGCCTTTTCTGGAGATGCGGACGGGCTGCTCCCCATTACTGCACTAACGGGAAATCTCGCGATCAAGGTGGAAGATTGGCGGCCGCTGGCTCCTCCGCCGGGTTTCGTTGAGGAACTGCATCTTGAATGGCGCGCTGGCGACAGCACCGCGTACAGTAACCTTTGGACAGAGTCGTTCCAGACTTCTACTTCTATAGCATTTCCGTTGGAAAGATTCATTGAGCAAAAGCATTTCATCGGCAGGGAAGGTCTGTTTCATTTCAGGTACGGAGTAAAAGGCTGGAACTCGGCCGTCATCGAGTACTCGCAGGACCAGCCGATTACTGTTGACCGGACTCCGCCTTACGGATCTGACGATCCTCTCGCTATCGAAGACCCCGGCCCAGTCAATGACACGGTTCTTGACGCCGATAACGGCGTGTTCGTGACAGTGCCCGACTTTGTTGAAGACAAGAAGGAGTGTGTAACGGTTGCGCTTGTATGGTCGGACAAGGTTCCGCCCCCGGATCAACCCATCGTTCCGGATGTTTCTCATTTACTACCCACTGACCGCAGAGTATTGGTGTCTCGCGCACTGGTGGATCGCTACCTGTCCGGGAATCACTACGTGGCGTATGAGCTGTTTGACAAGGCGGGAAACCCCAGCAGACCCTCTCGTGTACGGACCGTCGCTGTCGCGAGAGGGCTGTTGCCTGCCAACCTCAAGCCCCCTGTCGTTCCGCTGGCCGATGACGGTTTGATCGACCTGGCTGACGCACGCACGGGCGTGACGGTCGAGATTCCGAGGTTTGATCAGTACATTCCCGATGACGATGTAGTGGTCAAATGGGGAGCAACAAAGTTGACACCAAAACGAATCGGGGAAGGGAGTAACCCGTTTCCAGTGAGGGTTGTGGTCAGTTGGGAGCACCTTGCGACTGAATATACCGCTCCCGGCTCCGCCCCTTATGACGTTACTGTGCCGGTTACCTACGAGGTGCTGCGCGGCACGACGCCTTTCCCCCTGCCCAATGCCGACGGTATCGAGGTAGACGTCAATCTTGCCTACCCGGGGCCTGTAAACCCGGGTGAGCCGGATCCGGTCAATGTCTCTCTGGACCCTGTGGTGGTTACGGGAGACTCGAATACACCTGACCATCTGACAAGTGCCGATCAAGGTACGGACGCTTTGGCTACCGTTACGCTCTACAGTCCTACCCGGCTTGGCGAAATCATCACGGTGTACTGGAATGGCGTGGCGGTGGCTGAGACGGCTACGCTCGACGGTAATGAAAAACCCGGCGATAAAGTCGCGTTGACGGTTTTGTGGAGTGAAGTCGAGGCAGGGGGGGCGGGCAACGTGCCGGTGTATTACACGGTCACTCATCCGGATTTTATCAATCCTCAGCAGTCGCCCGAGAAGCGGGTACAAGTTGACGCAGTACCGATTATCCTGGCGGCTGCGACATTCCCGGATATCTCCACTGTCGGCGGTGGTTCGCTGCTTAACTGCGAGTCGTTGCGCAAGCGTGTTAGTGACGGCCAGATCGGTTACCGGGTCAGTGTGCCTGCCTCCAGATACCTGATTGCTGGAGAAAAAATCACCTTGAACTGGGTGTTGAAAGAGGCAGACCAGACTACGGATGTTGCCGGAACCAAATTGAGCGAGGAATTGCCCATCGGGGCAGACGCAGATAAAAACGGCATCGAATGGTTTGTGCAGCCTTATAGCAAACATATACTGCCTGCGCAGGTGGATACGACTAACGGTTGGGCATATGCCCATTTGGTTTATACACTGACCATTGATAGTAGAACTGTTACTTCACAATTCGTCGATACCGTTGTCGGTATTCAGGATCTGGGTGATCCGAGTGGCACGTGCGATATAACGTCTTTGCCGGAATTTCCTTGAGTGTTATAGCGAACAATACTGAGATAAGTCGTAATCCCGACAGAACGATATTCAGACCGTTCGCTAGTTGTAGGAAGATTCCTACAGTAAGCGTTGATCTTTCTGATAGAAGATGAAGGAGTGTCTATCTACTCTTGGCGCCCTTTCGTTATTCGCTGGTTCGCCGATAGGCGGACCAGCAGTTCGTAGTCTGGAGATGCCTTAGATGAACCATTCCTCGCCTGTCGGTCGCCCGCTTCTGTTGTTCTCATTCAAACCCCTTGCGCTGATGCCTTTCCTGCTGCTCGGTGAACAGGTCCTTGCCGAAGGTGTACCGTATGACAGGACCATTGACGGGACCACCCCCATAACCGATTACCGTGTTTTCAACGGAGCCACCCTGACGGCCAATGGTGCCGGGACGCTCAACATCACTGTAGAGCAGGGGGCAGGTCTGGTGCTTGACGGTTCCAGCGTCACTGGCACCGGGGCAGGCGTATCTCTGTTGAACGCCACTGCCGATATCGTCGGCACTACGATTACGGGCACGACCATAGGGTTGTCGTTGGGTGGCATCAGCACTGTCCCCGGTGGCTCGAGCGCGACTGTTCAGGACAGTGTGATCAGCGCGGGGCTGATCGGTGTGCAGGTGGGTACGTTCGGCGAGTTCACAGCGCGCAACGCCCAGATCAGCGGCCGTAACTGGGGTATGCAGATGGGCAATGGGCGGGCAAGCATCTACGGCGGTACGATCAGTGGCGGCAATGGAGTCGCCATTAATCCAGGCAGTGATCTGTCCACCCCCAATACGCTGATCCTGGACGGTGCAACTGTACAGGGCACGACAGGTGCTGCCATTTTGGTGGGCGATTACGGTCTGCCGTCGACAGCTGCGCAGCTCTATGTCAACAACGGCTCGACGCTTCAAGGGGCGAAAGACGTTTTGCTGGAGGTCACCGGTAATGCTGCTGCAAACATGACGGTCGACAACAGCCGGCTGAACGGCGATGTCATTGCGCAAGAGGGTGCCACTGCCCATCTGGTGCTTCAGAATTCGGCGACTCTGACAGGCAACCTGCAGAATGTTGAGCGTCTGGCGGTCAACAGTGACGCGCAATGGATCATGACCGGCGACGGCAAGGTTGAAAACCTTGCGCTGGCCGGTGGCACGGTGCGATTCGGCGAGCCTGGAGCGTTTTACACGCTGTCGGTGAACAACCTTGAGGGCAGTGGCATCTTCGCCATGGAGGCGGATTTCGCGCGAAGCCAGAACGATTTCCTGGACGTCTCCGGCACGGCCAGTGGCAGCCATGAATTGGCTGTGACCGCCAGCGGCGAAGACCCGGTGAGCGATACCAGTCTGCACATGGTGCATATCGGCGGTGGAGATGCGCAATTCAGCCTGTTGGGCGGTCCTGTCGATCAGGGGACCTTTTCCTATGATCTGGTGCGCGAAGGCAATGATTGGTACCTGGATGCTGCGACCAGAACCATCAGCCCGGGAACCAGCTCGGTGCTGGCGCTGTTCAATGCCGCGCCGACGATCTGGTACGGTGAACTGACAACGTTGCGTACGCGCATGGGCGAGTTGCGCAGCCATCCCGCTAATGCGGGTGGCTGGATGCGTGCCTACGGCAGTCGCTACGACGTCGAGCAGAGCGCAGGTGTCGGCTATCGGCAATCCATGAGCGGGTTGAGTCTGGGGGCGGACGCACCGCTCCCGGTGGGCGATGGGCAATGGCTTATAGGTGTAATGGCCGGCTACAGCAAGTCCGATCTTGACCTGCAGCGCGGCACTACCGGTAAAGTCGACAGCTACTATGCCGGTGCCTACGCGACGTGGCTGGACGAGCGGAGTGGCTATTACTTCGACGGTGTCGTGAAGCTCAACCATTTGCGTAACAAGGCCGATGTCACCATGAGTGACGGGCAGCAGGCCACAAGTGACTACGACAATAACGGACTGGGTGCGTCTCTGGAGTTCGGTCGACACATTCGTCTGGCCGACGGTTACTTCGTCGAACCCTTCGGGCAAGTGTCCGGCCTGGTGATCGACGCAAAGGACTATCAGCTGTCCAGCGGCATGCGCGCAGAAGGCGAGCGGACCGGTTCGTTGCTGGCGAAACTGGGCGGGACCGCGGGGCGCAACTTCGATATGGGCGATGGACGCATTGTGCAGCCTTACATCCGTGCCGCGCTGGTTCATGAGTTCATGGACGAGAACGAAGTACGCGTCAACGGTAACCGTTTCAATAACGATTTATCAGGCTCCCGGGGTGAGCTGGGCGTGGGCATGGCCATGTCCCTCACGGAACGCTGGCAAGCGCATGCCGATTTCGACTACAGCCGAGGCAATCGTGTCGAACAGCCTTGGGGTGCCAATATCGGGTTGCGATATAGCTGGTAATCGCCAGAAAGAAAAAGGCCGTTGCGGCCTTTTTCTTCATGAACCTCACACTTCTGAGAGTGCCGAAATTCGCTGCTGGGGTATTGAATGTACGTCAGTTAACCGGTCATGACTTCCTGACCAGAAGGCATGTTCATGGAGAGTTCGCGATGACGACTGCTCAGCAACCCCTGCAACAAAACTTGCCCCCGCCTGTAGTGGCCGCGCTGCTGCCCAACGATTCCCAATGGGATGAACGTGATCTGCTACCCACCAGCGCCGCTCTCATAAGCTTGCCAGTGAGTATTCCCGTTTGGACGCATATTCCGATCTCAGGCCTGGAGACTATCGTGCGCCTGTACTGGGTGACGGGCCTCACTCAGCATTTGGTTGAAGAACGTAAGTGGGACAGTGACCAGTACCCGGTCATACCTGTGGATCAGCTTCTGTTTGAGGTGCCTGTCATCCGTCTGGTTCAGGGTCTTCATGAGGTCTGGTACGAACTGGTCACCCCCAATGGCGACATCAATGCCTCCGACGGGCAGCCCGTCAGCATTGACCTGACGCCGCCTGTCATCGGCTCTGATGTCGGTCCATTGGTATTCGATACGGACATCATTACAGAGCAATACCTGTTCGATAACGGGGATCAGGCAGTGGCGCAGGTCCCGGTCTATGCGGATTTCAAGCCGGGCGATGTCATCATCTGGTACTGGAGCGACGATCAGTCTCAGGTGTTGCCAGGCGATGAGGTAGCCCGCCGGACCCTGCCCCGCGGGGAAAGCCAGCCACTGTTGCTGACGTTTCCGGGCCGCATGATTATTGATCGGGGTGATGGTGACCGTTTCGCGTTCTATCGGCTGCGCGACCGGGCAGGGAACGAGACGAATTATTCGGAGCGGGTCAAACTGGCGATCAAGGCTCAGCCGGTTCCGCGTCTGCTGCCCAGCCCCACGGTGGCCGAAGCTGTCGGCAGCTCGACCAGCAGCAGCCTCGATCCTTACAGTGCCCGTGGCGGCGCAACAGTTGTAATCCCCGATACTGCAGTTTTCAAACCGGGCGATGTGATCGAAGTACAGTGGTCTGTCCCTGGAACCTATGGCGAGCATAAAACCAGAACGGCGGACTCGACCGGCAAACGATTCACTGTGCCGCCGCAGTACGTTCCCCAGCACATGGGCAGAAAAATCGCGGTGTATTATCGGGTGAGCGGTAATGGGCCTGATGCGGAGTCGGATCATCATGAGTTGAGCGTTCAGATGCTTGCAGGCCAGCGCTGGCCGACGGTCCAGTGTACCCGGCCTGGCATCTCATCGGGTCGGCTCAGCCTCGCCAGTGTGGATGGGTATGCAACGTTCAGACTGAGCCGCTGGATGTTCATGAGTGTTGCCCAGATGGTCAGCCTTACGTTGCTGTCCAGCGGTGCGCCTCTGCCGGTACTGGACCGTTACGCAGTGATCCAGCACGACATTGATACCGGCTATCTTGAGGTGGACGTGCAGAAGGTCGATCTGCAAGCCATTCCATTGGGTGCGTTGAACGTCGAGGTCAGGGTCAGCTTCGACAACGGGGCGAGCGACGTGCTGTTCCCGAGGTTGAACCTGACGCTGGAGCAATGAATATTCGATTCGGTCATTGATAGCTGACGGTAAAGTTCAGAGCCCCTTTTGCGAGCCCGGGCCTGACCTGTGCCTTATCGCCGATCTGGTAGTAGCGGGCGCTCATGTCCAGCACCGTATTGCCTGGCGATACCGTGATCATAGGTACATCCTGACCCAGCGGTATGGGCGTCAATCCATCACTGCGCATGATTTGCACGGCGATTCCCTGAGCTGTGGAGTCGCTGGTCAGGGAAAATGCGCCGCTTACGCCGGGAACCGGTGCCGAGCCGCTGACACCATCGAGTCGGATGTTGGCCCAGGCGATGTTGACATCACCCGGGTCGGATTCGCAGTTGCCCAGACGAATACTGAATGTGACGGGGGTCGTACCTGTTCCGGGGGCCGCAAAGTATGCGCTTCCCCAGTCGCCCAGCCTGACCGGGTCGTCACTGACCACCGCCGAGTCGCACTGCGCCTGCATCACCGTCGCCCTGAGCTGGAATTCCATGGTTCGTGGAATCAGGCTGAACCTGCCGTAGAACAAGGCAGTGTCCACGACCTGTGGTCCGGGCAGGATCGGCCCGGTCTTGATGAGCGTGACCCTGCCGACCAACGGGTTGACGGGCAGGACAACGTTGGCAGTCAGTAAGGCATTGAATGGCACCACCGGTCGGGTCAACGGGACGAAGGATCCCGGTGCCACACCGTCAAAAGGATGCCCGAGTCTGATCATCGCGCCGATTCCGGAGATGCCTGTTTCGAAAACCTTTCCGTTGACGTCTTCTCCCATGACAGGCGGCAGTGTCCCGGCATGGATCGGGGCTTGTGCCACAGCGTTGAACGCCAGCGTGTGAGCGCCATCGTTTTCACACTGTACGAAGCGGCCTTCATTGGACGTCAGCGAGAAGGGTTGATCGAATACACCGATGACGCTACCGGTTTTGGCATCCTTTGGCACGTAGACCGTGCCGAGACCGAGCGGGTAAGTCACTGTGTGTACATTGTCGGGTTTGACCCAGCAGGTGCTCTGGGCCAGCGCCTGTTGCATCTCGAAACCCGCCAGCAACGCGAGTGAAGCGTTGCGTAATTGTGATGGAAACTTCATGCAAGGTGTCCTGTAAAGCGCCGGTGCAAGACCGGTCCGCGAGTTCGAATCAAGGGCTGCACGTCAATGCCTGCAGGCGATAGCCCTGTCGTTGTTCCATCGAGCCAGGATTCAGGTCGATTTGGCAGGTCTGTTCGTGCTGTTGTCCCCAGCGTACTTCCAGAGCTTGTGGCTGCTCGCCGATGGCCAGCAGTACCTGTCCCCCCTGGCCGACGACACCGAGCACTTGCCCCGTCGCATCGCTGACCTGTGCGCCGAACGGCAGCGGATGGCCCTGGCGGGTGCTGAGCGTCAGGATCAAGCGGCTGATCGATCGGGCTGCAAACGTGGTTTTGACCACGGCGCCACGTCGCGGCACCACCTGTGCCACGCCATTGTCGATCTCCACATCCGGACCCAGATCATCGGTTTTCAGCGCCACGCGGTTGATCCGGTAGGGGCGCATATAAGGCACAAGGGCAAAGCCTTTTGAATTGGTCCTGACCCCTGCAGCGTTGCTGATGCCTACATCCGCGACGCCCGGTACTTCAACCAGTACCGAGGTGTCGCTCAGGTAAGGACCCAGTTCGATGCCATCGCTATGCAGTAGCATCGCGCCGCTGGCGTTGACCGAGACGCTTCGATAATCGCTGCCCTGATTGATACCCGCTCCGAGGCTGGCGTAGGGCGCCTGCCAGGATGCCGACATTGAGGTCGATTGACGCTGACTCTGATCCCTGTTGAGGGATGCGCTGTAGCCCAGGCGATTGTCATGGGTGCTGCCGGTCAGGCGCGCTGTCTGGCTATGTTGACCATTCTGGTTGTTATAACCCAGGGTCGCGAAGTTCGAGTGCCCCAATTCCAGTGGGAAGGACACGCTCAGACCGAACTGCCGATCATTGCGTGAGCGCTCGTCGTTCAGCGACTGCGAGGCAAACAGGGTATAGCTCACGCCTTGATAATGGTGGCTGAAGTTGACTTGAAACTGGCGCTGCTGATAGTTGCTGTTCCAAAAGTCCTCTTGGGAAAGGGTCAGACTCAAAGAGCTGGTTCTGCCCAGGTTCTGAAACACCGCTGCCTCCAGTCGGCTGCGTCGACTGCCTCGAAAGGAGCGATCCCGACGGCGTTCACGCACGGACTCGTCAAAATCCCGATAACCCTCGGTGGAATAGCGGTAGCCGGCGAAGCGCAACGTCGTGTCGGTCTCGAACGCCTTGCCATACTTTATGGCGTAACTCAGACCCGAAACGCTGGCCGTGTTCGGGGCATCCAGGTCGGCGGTCGAGCGAGTCACATCGATAGCCAGAGCACCCAGGCTGCCGAGGTCACGCGCCACGCCGAGATTGCCAGCACGGTAAAATGCGCTACCTTGCAGGCCGCCATAGAGTGTGAAGTCCCAGCCGGTGCCGATGGCCAGACTGCCCTGCATCAGCAAGGGGGTCTCCAGATCGCCTGTGGCGTTGTAGCGGCCAACGGAAGCACTGTAACGCCAGACGCCTTCGCGCATCAGATTGCCAAGTGTGGAGTAGGGCTGTGTAAAACGCCTGATGCGGCCATCGGCCTCGGTCAGGACCACTTCCAGTTCGCCGCTGCCGCCGCCCAGACTCAAATCGTCGATTTCGTAGGGGCCAGCGCTGACATAGGTCGAGTAGAGCGGATAGCCGTTGTTGAAGACTTCAAGTTTTGCACGGCTGTTGGCAACGCCCCTAATCACCGGTGCGTAGCCTTGCAGCACATCCGGCAACATCTCCAGATCAGTCGCAATCACCATGCCTTTGATCGGCAGGCTTCTGAACACCTCTCCAGAGGTGAAGGTTTCACCCAGCGTTACATTGGCCCGAGTACCCGGCAGATCGCGCTGCACGTAGGTGTAAGCCCTGGTCCACTCGCGCTGCCCCTGATTGTTCCGGCGTAACGACTGGCTGCTGCGAAACCGCCAGCCGCCCAGGTTGAAACCGCCTTTGAGGTACAGATCATCGCTGTTCTGATTGCCGCCATACTGGCTGGAGCCCTGTTGAGCCGATACCTGATAATTGACGAAAGCGGCGTTGATGCCCGAGTCCCAGCGGGCCGGGTCGACGTACCCGGCCACGTCACGGCGCAGGGCTATTTGAGGGATGGACAATGACAGCGTCAGCCTTCTGCTGTCGAAGCTGGCCCCCGCTCCGGAAATCAACGTTGCAAGATCAATACACGCGTCACCTGCAGGCACCGGGGCGACGAGGCTGGCCAGACGAACCCCGATTTCTTCCAGCAGGCCGCGTGAAAGGCATGGCGTCAGACGCTGCTGGCCATCAGCAAGGACGAACTCAAGGGGTCGTTCATCGAAATGGTTCAGGTTGACCAGAATGCTCACGTGATAGCGTCCCGGTGCCAGACTGTCTTCGTTGTCCAGGTTTGCGAGGGCCAACGCCGCAGCCGCAGCACCCTCGGCGCCGTTCTGGCGCATGAAACCTGACTGGAAGTCACTGGCATGAACAGTGGCGTGCCACGGCCATACGCTGCTGCCACCGACAACGAACATGAATGTCAGGCGCAGGCGGGCCGTCAGACACGACGGTCCTGTGAAAAAAAGCATGAAGGAATTCCTGGCTGTGCGGCTGAAGCTGATAGGTGATCAGTGACTGACCCGGACGCTGGCCGTCAGGTCGGGTGTGATGCCGCCGTAATCGTTGAGGTTGGCGAAGGTGACCTGCAGCCCCTCGGCGGGGTCGATGCCACTGAGCACGTAGGTCTGAGTGCTCATGGGTGCTGCCATTGCCGGGCTGTTGAGGCGCAATTGTTGCCCGTTGCCTTTGATATCGATGCGAATGAAGGACATATGAAAGGGTGTAGGGTTATCGACCCTTAGTTGCGTCCGGTTATCAACCCGCTCAATCGACCATTGCAGTTCCCGCACATATTCGACCGGGTTGCCCTTCAACCCGGCAGGGCGATAGAACAGCTTCAGGCGGGTTCGCAAAGCGATGTTGAGTGCATTCTCCTGATCACTTTTCTGCACTTGGGGGATTTCCTGCACATTGAAGTAGAAGAGTGATTCCCGATCACTGGGCAGGTCGTGTGGCAGGCCATTGAGCTTGAGCTGCTGTTCCTTGCCGGGCTCAAGTTTGAACAGCGGCGGACTGGTGATGAAGGGCACTGCAGTGGTGGTGTCGTCTGCCGCGGTGTTGACCCAGGTCTGGACTGCATAGGTCCGTTCGCCCGGGTTGGAGACAATGAGCGAAACACTGCGCTTGTCGCCCGGGAAGACAACGCGTGTGCCACTGACAACGAGCGCGGCGTGACCGAAGGGCAGATATCCGGCCAGCAATGAAACGGCCAGACAAACCGTCAGAGCGCGGCGTGCTGGCAGCAAGGTAGAGAGCGACATGGGTGTACCTGTTGCAATAGGCGGGTGTGCAATAACGCTCATCGAGCGAGACTCGCCGCCCTTGCGCAAGAGCGGATGGCGCGGCGAGCGGGCGGTGATCAGTTGATGGCGATGGTGAAGCGTACGTCTGCTTCGGTGCTGCCAGCGGTGACGGTGGCGGAAGTGGAGCGGTGTGCGACATAGAACATCATGTCGGTCGGCGCAGTAACATCCAGGTCGAAATCGCGAGAGGCCTTGCCATTGGCGACCAGTGCGCCCTTGTCGTCACGGATCGAGGCGACGACGCCAGCTGCCGGGCCGTTGACAGGTTTGAACGCGAAGTAGTCACCGGTGGTGTCCTTGACGCCGGTAAACGTCACCGCTGCGGTATCGCCTGCGGTGACGGTGCAACCCGCTCCGGGGGTCAGGCGCAGGCCGAATCCGCGGTTGCCGACTTCCTGGCCGACGACGGTGAACTGGCTGGCCGAAACGGTACCGATGTTCACCAGGCTGCCGGTCGGATTGCCGGTAACGGGGTCAATGATCTGGATCGGGCAAGTGGTGGAGGTGATGCTGCCGGTGAAGTTGATGGTGCCGGTGTTGGCGAACGCCGACAGACTGGCTGTGTTCAGAATCAAGGCAAATGGCAGTACGAGCAAAGAGCGTTTCATCGGATATTCCTTTAAAGGCAGTTGATGCGTCTGTTTTGTGAACGAGCTGCACAACTGTTCGGCTTATAGTTTTATAAGTAAGTTAATGTTTCTGTGCTGGTAGGTTTGTTGCGAAATATTTGTAAGTAGCGTCCTACAAGCGGCGCACAGGTTAGTTGTGAATCGTGTAGGCAGATATAGGAGAAATCCGTACGTGTGTGCGAATTTTCCTTGATGTATGTCGGTTGACTTCAGTCGCTAATGTCATGATCAGCATGAGGGGCTGTACACCGCGACTGAAGTTTCAGTCCTGTTATTTTCCGCAGTCATGTTGTTTGTTACATGGCAGGAAGTTTGCTCGCATCGTGAGGTGAAATGCCACGAGCCCTTTGAGCGGCTGCGATGTAGCTCGTTTGATGAGGCGGTGTGACTCGAGTGAATGCTGGAGAAGCCGGCGGGCTTGACGGGCTGTTCGGTGTGTTACTGCCCAACGACGCCGGCGCTGAATGGCGGCGGCCGAAAAGTGGATTTTGCAGCGCTTCGTAATCACCCATTTGGAGATCACCCTTTACGTACCCTCCGGCATCGTCGAAGAGATCGGCAAATTTGGCAGAGCCTGTACCAACAGGATTCTTCATGTTTACCTGATTTCCAAAACCACGTCGCAGCCAGAGACGATTGCTGTCTCTCATGTAGTTCAGCCCGCTCATCATGTCTTCTCCACCTTCAACCCAATAATTGTCGAAGTAGCTGCTACTTGTCGAGTCCGTGCTACTCGCCCTCCTGGCCAAGCCTGTAACGTCCTCGGCACCTGCCGCCCCCTTCAGCGTACCTTTGCCTGCTCCCTTCGCCATACCTGCTATTGATGCAAAGCCCAGAATCATGCCCATCTGTGCAAATGCATTACCTGTCTCGAACTGCTTCCGGGCCTTTTCCGGGTCGCGCTGACTGTAGGCAGCCACCTGAAACCCCGTGCCGATAATATCCGCGCCTATCCCGGTGAGCGACAATCCGATGATCAGTGGCGCTGAGCCCAGCGTAGTAGCCGCCAGAGCCGTAAATGCCGCTGTCATCAGCAGACTCACGAAAATCGCGGTCCGGTTGGGTTCGAAGTGACGGTATTGCAACTTGCCGACGCTGTGGCCGGTAGGATCCTGAAAGGCAATCGGATTGCCCAGGCAGTAACTGTAAGGGTTCAGCCCGCCGCTACCGAACGGGCTCAAGGTATCCGGGCTGTGGAAACGCATCAGCGTCGGGTTGTAGGCGCGGTAGCCTCTGCCCAGCAGATACCAATCGCTGACGGTGTCACGCAACTCTCCATTGAAGCCCAGCTTGCAGTGCAGCTCATCGCCGCTGGCTTCACCGTAGGCGCTGTAGGTTGCCAGGCGCATTTCGCTTTCGGTGCTTTCTCCAAGCACCGTATTGCTGGCATTGGTCATTAACAGGCAAGTCTCTGCTTGCGCATCGACCTGTTGTTGGCCGAGCGGGATGTCGCCGCCATACAGGTACTGGACCTTGGTTTGATCCTGAATCGTGGCACTCAGACGATTGCCTGCGTAGAAGCGTAGAGCCGCCGGTTGACTGCCTTCAACGACGCCGACCAGATGATTGTGACCGTCATAGTGAAACTGACTCAGGGTGTCGCCGCTGTCGCTGTGCACAGATAGCAATCGACCCTGGCTGTCGTAGGCTAACTGTTGTCCCCGCTCATCGTTCAGCAGATTGCCGTCATCGTCATAGTTGAAGTCAGTCGTTTGCGGCTTGTAAAGAGCGTGGCTGTGGCTGACCCGTATCAACTGACAGGTGTCCTGCGCACTGTAGCTGAATACACTTCGATTCAGGGTGCCGTCAGCAAACCGGGTAACGGTCAATGTAATGTTGTCTTGCGCATCGAAGCGAAAACCCTGGCTGACAATTTCATGGCCATAACGGTCGCGGGGCAGATGGAGGCCTGAGCAGGTATGTATGGTCAGGCGTCCACGGCTGTCGTAGTTGAACTCTTCGAGCAGCAGACTGACACCCGCTTCCTGCAAGTGTCGGCTCTGTAACTGGTCATCCACTCGCCAGACCTGGCTCAGAGTACGGTCAGGGTGGCCGTCAAGGCTCAACGTACGCGATGTTTCGCGGTCGAAGTCGTCGTACTCAAGGCGGGTTTCCAGGCTGACCTTTCGGCCTGTGTCGGTTGTCACGATGCGTTGCGTACGTCCCAGCGCATCGTAGTAAAGAGCCGCTTTCAAGCGATCCTGGCTGATGCTTTCAGTGCGCCCCAACGAGTCATGGCTCAGCACTGTCTGTAATCCGCTCACCTCGTTGCGTTGCAGTAAACGGCCCTGCAGGGAACTGAGGTATTCAGCGGTCCATTTAGCGTTATTGGCCTCCCATATGTCGCTTTTCAAATTTCCAGCGGCATCATAGTCGTAGTGGCGTTTGCCCTGACTGTTGGATGATGAGGTCATGTGCGCCGTCTTGAAGTCGTAACTGAAGGTCGCTTTTTCGTCCACAGCCTCGGTGCTGGTCGGTTCGCTGGTCAAGCCTGGCTTGTAATCGTAGTGGATTGATCGCTTGCCTGGCGTGATGCGCTCGCTGATAAGCGTCT
Organism: Pseudomonas sp. AC016; assembly: GCF_979253365.1. NCBI lineage: Bacteria > Pseudomonadati > Pseudomonadota > Gammaproteobacteria > Pseudomonadales > Pseudomonadaceae > Pseudomonas > Pseudomonas sp. AC016. The sequence continues at coordinate 1,017,949 of NZ_CEEDCC010000001.1, read as the reverse complement.
GGCCGCCGTTGTAGCGATAGTATTCGTTTCTGGGCCCAACCTTGAGGTGGGTCAGTCGACTCAGACCATCGAATGATCGCTCGCCTGCGTCCACGTTGGGTTTCTGCTGACCTTGCGGGCGAACAATGAGTCGACTGGCAAGTGATCCGGCGCTGTGAGCGGCGTAGCCGCGCAGAATACGGGTGTCGTCAGGCAACACGTTTTCCACCTGACGATCAAAGGCATCGTAGCGATAGCGATTGGGATGACCCAGTGTGTCTATTTCTTCTACAGCACGTCCCAGTCCGTCGTAGCGATAAATGTGGCGGCCCAGGCTCTGTCTTTTATGAGGTAGACGGCTGCTGTTATCGTCCCGAAAACGTTCGACGCTTTCCGGTTTGCCGAACAGATTCATCCGCGTCTCGGTCAGACCGTATCGTTTCAGGTCGTCATGCCGGGATTGCCGCCAGTTAATGCGCGCGGGCATGTACCAGCCCTGGTCGGTGGTCCAGCCAAACGGGTTCATTACATTGAAACTGACCACCCCGTCCGGCCCGGTCTCACTGACCTGCTGGCCCCAGTCGTCGTAGCCGAAGTGGCGGGTCAGCTTCAGGGTGTTCTGGCCGATCATCCAGTCGATCTGCGTTTCGCTGATCAGTTGTCCACGGCCATCGTACTGCGCCGCATAGGTGTCGCGCAGGGCATTGTTGCCGTCGGCGTCCTGACGCAGTTCCCTCACCACCCGGTTCAGGCCGTCCAGTTCGCTGCGCACTGTCACGTCCTTGACGTTGACCACTTCCTGCCACGCCTGATCCTGATCATGGGCCGCCAGGTGATAGCGGTAGTTGCGCGTCGCCTCGTACTCTTTGTTGCCCGGCGCCACGGTCTCGGCCACGACCCGGCCCAGGGCATCGTACTGGTAGCGGATCTCCACGTCGGTGTCGTCACGGGTCAGCAACGCCTCGCCACTGAGCAGCGAGTGTTCCAGAGTGATGATCTTGCGCTCGGCATCCAGGCTGCTGCTCAGGGTCTGGGTGGTCCTGAGCACGGTTTCCTCGACGTGGCGGGCGGCGGTTTTGACGTAGGCGTAGTCGGTCACGGTGTCGATGCCGTTGAGAGTGAAGCGTTCCTGCAGTGGACGGCCGTGGTTCAGGGCATCGGCCGGATCATTGATGTAGGTGCGTCGGGTGAGGTGCAGCGAGGTTTCGTGCGGTGCTTCCTGCAGGAGCGCTGTCTCGATGAGCGCCACGAGACGAGCGGCCATCGATGGGGCCAGGACGTGCTGCAGCAGGCGGGTCACCTCTTGCGAGGTTTCCTGCCTGGCCGCAGAGGTCTTCGCCGAGTCGACCTGCAGCAACGCCTCCTCGCTCAGTACCAGCCAGGGCCGGTCGGCACCGCTCACCGGGGGCAGAGCGTCGTAGCGGTAGCGGGTGCGCAGCACTGGCGACGGATCGCCGTGAGTGGATGCGGCCGGGGTCACGGTGCGGCTGGCCAGCTGACGCACGAAGCCTTCGGGGTCGGGCGGGCAGAGTCCGTTTTCGCCTTCAGCCGGGTACCAGTTGCTGGTCTCGATCACGCCGTTGGCCTGGACCTGTTCTAGCAGGTTGCCGAACGTGTCGTAGGTGGTGGTCACGGTTTCGTGGCGCACCCGGTTGGCATCGTCCAGTGAAGACCAGGTGTCGGTGGCGGTAAAGGGCAACTGGCAGTACGCCGGTTGCTGATCAAAGCTCAGCTCGTCGTCGGCATGGTAGACCGTTGAAGTGGTCTTCACGTTGCGCCCCTGAGTGACCCGTTGCTCGGTCATCAGGTGGAAGCGGTTGAACGTACGCTCGATGCGGCGCACGGCCTGCCCACCGTCCATCAGGGTTTCGGTGGTGCCATACAGGTAGGCCTCGGTGATCCGGTAAAGGTTGTCCAGACCGTTGTCTTCGAAAATCAACCCGGCCGCGTCATGGCCGAGGAAGTTGTGGGTGTCGGGTACTGTCGCCGTACCGTACATATAGTGCACTTCGACGGGTGGCTGACCGTGACCGGGGTCGCTGACATGGCGGTTGACGCGAGGCAGGCCGGGGCGTCCGGTGGCGCCGGGAAAGGCATGCCCGGCATCGTCGTAATACAGGATTTCGTGAGCACCGGCGGGGGTGCGCACTTCGCTGATGCACAGCAGGCCGTTCAGGGTCCGGTAGGTGAATGCCCACCTGGCCTGCTCCTCGGTGGGCAGGACCAGGCGTGCGACGCGGTGGTCGGCATCCGACAATTCCAGCACAAAGCGCACATTGACCTCATCGGGGTGCAGGCGCACCTCGACGGCACCGGAGCTGCGGGTCAGGCTCAGCAGGCGGCGTCGGGAATCCCAGACCTCGCTGAGCAGGGGCTGGCCGTTGAAGGTGTCGTAGGCCAGCGTGACCGCACGACCGTCGGCGGACTGTATCTCGACCGGCAGGGCAACCGGCTCGGCGGCGCTGCCGAGCATCTGAAGGATTTCCACCAGCCCGGACTTGTGCGCCACCCGGTAAAAACCGTTGCCCAGGTCATAGGCATGAAAGCTGTCGAGTTTCTGCTCTTTCATGAGCAGGCGTCCGTCGGGGGCGGTTTCGGTGACCTTGAAGGTTTCGCCGGTGCCGAGCGAAAGGATCTGCGAAGCGGGACTGAACTGCGACAGTTGCAGACTCCAGCCCATGCCGTAGCCGGCGTCGCGGGTGTTGAGGGGGCTGAAGGCCAAGGCCAGCGGCACGGTGGGGCCGGCCAGGTCTTCGGTCTTGAGTTCGGGCAGGGCGATGGACACGGTATACAACCCGGTGCGCGGGTCGACGCCGCCGCTGATGAAACTCATAAAGTTGAAGGCATTGGAATGCAGGGACGTGGCCATGAGGTGAGCCTCGGGAATGGTCGCATGGAGTGGGCATGAGAGCAGGGTCAAAGCTCTGGCGCATCGACCTGAATCTGGACGCAGGAAGTACGCTTGTTGGGTGTTTCGTTCGGCCGCTGATAATGGTCCATGACCTGAACGCCTGGCCGGACTACCAAGCCTGCTGGCGTTGCCATGATGTCTTCCAAAGGGATCGGATCCGCGGTAAGGTCTTCTTTTATGATTCGCAGATAGATCCAGAAATAATTGCCATCGTCATTACGGTCACAGTTGTAGTCATCGAACAGCAGGACATTGGACGCCGAGGGCGCGTGTTCGAACTCGATAGCGACGGCCCGATCGTTTGTGCAGTAATCGTTACCGTTGAAGTCATATTTTCCTGTCTTGAACTCCAATGAGCAGTGATTGGCACCGTTCGCACCCTCCAGGGTCAGTTTGGGGGTTTTGTCAGTGTCAGAGAGGCTGTCTGATGGCTGGGCCTGAATGTAACCTGTGATGCTGAGCGTGAGCGCTATCATCAGAACTGAAACCGACAATAGCTTTTTTGGGTTGCCCACACTGTTCATCGAGTGGGCCAATAAGTGTCGTAATTTCATGGTGATACTTCCATTATCGCGCAGGTGATGGTGTCTGAGTCATAGCCGCTTTTATATGCGTCAACCAGCCGCACGCCTGGAACAACCACTCCTGGTATTGACAGCGTATTCAGGTCCTCGATGCGAACTTTATCGACCATGTTGGTAGGTTGTTTTACAGTGGTTAACTTAAACCATTTGAAGTTGAGAGACGAACTTCGATCTAGTTCGCATCTATTGGTTCCGGTGCTTTCTCTGCGTCTGGCGCTTACAAGGTAAATGTTCGAGGCGGAGGGAACGTTGACGAGTTTGAAATACCCACCGTTTTTTAATTCTTTACACGTGTCGCTGGAACCTGACTCGGGGAACTTGACTTTACCGCCAAATGGGAGTGAGCACTGCAAACTCTGATCTGCAAAGTAAAAACTGACGGAGCCATTGTCCACGTGCTTGGTTTCAGGTATTTGACTTTCGCGCGTACAACCCGTAAGCATAAATAATGCCGCCAGGCTGCCCGTACACAAACGCTGTAATGTATTCATGATCATCTCGCTGATCAGTTAAAAAGGGGGGGCGAATGTCAATGCCGTGACATCTGTTTTAACTTTAAGCGCTTCGCAGTAGCTTGCCACCTATCAATAGTGCGAGGTATCCGGATCAAGCGGGCCGTTTTATAAAGGCAGCATCGGGCAGAGGCAAATATTTCTTGTCTCCGTTTTACACCCCCAAAAATTAAAGTTTTCACGTAAGTTTAGTCAATAGGTGGGTCACTATGAATACTTCGTTACCAGTCGTGCACGTCAAGGAATCTCATGCACTGAAGGTGGATCCCGAGCCGGTTTCGTCTATCGAGGTGTTTACGCTTGCCGTGCCACCTTATGCACGCATGACGTGTAACGATAAGGTAACTGTTACTTGGCAAGGTGTGTCCGACGGTGGCGTCGAAGATGAAACGTGGACACATACTCAGACAGTGGAGGTTGCCGGACGCGTTCTTTATTGGTCACTGGGTATTAGCTATGTCGCCTTCATTCCCAACGGCTCGGCCTTGGTGAGTTATAGCGTCGAGTATGCCGACAGTCAGGCAGGCGAAGAAAATTCGCCGGTCCAGACGTTCACTATTGTTGCTCCCGACACGCCGCTTTTACCCAGGGTCCTTATTGATGGGCTCGTCGGCGACAGCCTTGATCCGGAGGCCTTTCCTGAAGGGCTCGTGCTAAAAGTCGCGGCGTATACGGACATACAGATCGGTGATGACGTTCTGTTGTACGCTTCGGGCGGGCAGGGGAGCGATGACCACGTATTGGCATGGCGGGTTGACCAGCGTACTGTCGATACAGGCGAAATAACCTTCACTCTTGAGCCGTCCTGGTTGCAGCAACAACTCAACGAAACCGTTGATTTTGCCTGGCAGTATGCCCGCCCGGGCGCTGCGGGTTCTTCGGATTCTCTTGAATTGCAGGTAAAGGCGGCATGGCGCCCTGCGGCACCAAGCGTGATTGGCGCCCAGCCCGAGTTGCGCAGAACAGTGCCCGGTCAGGGCTACATTGACGCCTTCATGCTTCGGGCTGGCGCGAAGGTTCTGATTCCCGAGGAGGCCGGGCTAAGTACCGACGATGTTGTTGAGGTGCATTGGCAAGGACAGGGTGAAACAGGTTCCTGGATAACCAATGAGGCCGATCCAGGTAACCTCCTGCAGTTTTCCATACCACCTTCGGCCGTTCCGGCGAACATGGGCAAACGGCTGACGGTTATCTACACGGTTGCCCGCCCGGGCGAACCCAAAGCTACCTCGCGGCCCTTCGATCTGCGCATTGTCCCGCTACCGGTTGCACAATTGAGCACCGTCCAATGCGCCTGTGTAGATGCCGGAACACTGCGCCTGAGCTGTGTTCCCGACACCGGGGCAGAAGTTACCCTGAACCGCTGGATGTTCATGGCTGAGCGCCAGTTGGTCACAATACGGGCCGAGAGTTCCGTCAGCCATGTAGTGCTGGAGGATGAACCCGTCACCTCTGCACATCTCGATGACGGCAAGGTCACAGGCATCCTGTCGCGGGCCTTCCTTGAAAGTCTTGGCGAAGGGACTCACCTGAGTCTCAAGGTTCGCGTCAGTTTCGATGACGGGTATTCGTATACCGAGTTTCCAACCGTTGAACTCACGATGGCTACCTGAGGAGCGGCGCAATGCCGATCGCGTCAGGCGATCAAAGAGAATCTTCAAATCAACGTATGAGCTCAGACCGTAGAGCGGTCCGAGCCCACCCTGAAGCACACACTCATGAAGAGGAACTGGCCATGGCTGGCTATTCAAAAGAACAACTCATCGCGTGGATGCGCGAACAACCCCGCACGCTCGGCTGGGGGGCGATTCTGGCGTTCAATCGGGCGGATACCAATACGGTATTGCTTCAGGAATATATCGAACGTTTCAGCAACGATACCTATCTTCCAGCCGCGCAGGGCTACATCAAGGGCTCCAACACTCAAGGGCAATACATCACCGACTATGTGATGGATTATCCACGGCTGTCATTCGATATCGCCAATGTGGAGCAGGAAATCCCTGATGCCCGGTTGACCATGAAGGTAGTGGGAGGCACCCAGGTAAGTTTTGAGGAAGTTGTCGGCGGGCTGAACGTGACAAGGGTGGAAATTGTCGACCCGCTGAACGGTCCCGAACTGACGCTGAAACTGCAGTTGGTGGATGTGCCCGGCAATGTTGACAGCGCGGGAAAGGTGGTGCTGGACCTGAAAAAAAGCAGCGATTTCAGCTTGAGTTATTCTGATTTCTCGGAAGAACAGACGTTGGGCGGTCTTTTCTTCAAACAATTATTTGACGCGTTACCTGACGCCAAAAGAATCATGGTGCTCAGCGAATTCGTTCGGAAAAAAGATAACGTATTTAATCCTAAAACGATCAAGATCAGAACCCAGTCTGCACCCGGAGCAAAATCGCGCAGCGCCGAAAACTATGGCGACGGTGCCGTATTGGTTTTTGTGGCGATGGAGGGTGCTGCCAATGGTGGTAATCCCGATGGAAGTTTCAAATACCTTATCCCCAATGATGCAGGAAAGGATTTCAATGCAACGGTAGTGCTCGGTAATAAGACGCTGCTGGAAGTGTTTGCACATGCTGCGCAAAACGATTTTGGAACAGGTGCCTGGACTTACAGTACCGACACATCAGGCTTTTGCATCATGCACCCTGATGGAGGTCATTTGGGCGATTCAAGTTATGGAATGCCGGAAGTGACTAATAATTGGCGTGGCTGGATGGGGACGCCTTTCGAGCTGGGTTATGGGGGTGGTAAATATATGGATTTTACGATAAGGGATAACCTCGTAGAAGTCCGGTATGTGAAGAATGATAAGACGCAATCGTGCCGAATTGTTTTGAGCAAAGGTGAGGAAGTCGTTGAGGGGTCTGTTTATTCAGTGCACACTATGCAGGCGTCAAGAAGTTATGCGCTGAATCATACGACCGGTATGATAGAGCCCGGCGAAACTTCCAATACAGCGGGGTCGCTTAGGCTGGCGCTTCATGAAGAAAATTACAGCCATCCGGCTACAGTAGACGGCTTTAATAAATACAGCCCCTATATTGCTGACCAACTGCTTGAGGATATGCGACGGAAGGTGCCGTCCACCCTTCGGCATATCCCGCCCGTCAGCACGTTCGTGCTGGAGTCACTGTTGTTCAGAAATAGCAAAATTGTTATGAAGGATTTTGCCCTGCTCGGTGACATGGCCATTTTTGGTCAGGTGGGGGCTGACGTGACTCTTTTCACTATTGACCCGCTGCAACCTTTGGTGGGTATTGGTGATACCCAGCAGTTCGTCACCCGGCCAGCCGGGCAGCCGGTTTCGAGCTGGAAGGTGGAAAGTATTTCGGGCAGCGCTGAGAACGTGGGCACTATTACCTCTACGGGGCTGTACACTGCTCCATCCAGCATCAAGAGTACCTTTACTCGGGTCAAAGTTACGGCGACGATCGGAGCTCACCACAGTGCGGCTCTCATATCAATTGTGGTCAGCGACATCAATGTCAGCCCTGTGATCCAGACGTGCGGCGCTACTCACTCGCGCACTCTATCGGCCGGCACTCGTGGTACTGGGGCGCTGACCTGGTCGCTGCGTACCCCCGGCAATGGTGGAAAGCTGGAGATGGGCACGAACGGCAAGTGTGTTTATACGGCGCCTGCCCCCCCTCCCGCCGACCCAGGCCTGCTCTATGTCATTGATGAGATCGTGGTCAGGAACGAACTGACGGGTAAAAGTCGCTCGGCCTGGGTCATGGCACTGCTCGCTAATACTTCCCTGAGCATTGTGCGTGAGGCTTCTGCAGCCTTACCACCCAACCAGGCCAGATTGCGCGCGAAAGGAGAAGAAGGGTACATAAGCGACGATGTTATTGACTGGGAGATACTGGCAGGAAGTGGCGCAATAGAAGAGGGCGTTTTCACTCAGCCAGAGGTCCTGGACAATCGGTTTGCCATTGTCCTGGCAACTTTGTCAATACCTGGTTTCAAAGCAAGGGGCCTCATGTTATTGCCGCTGCCGCTGTTTGACTACCCGTCCAGCAATACAGCGCGGTTGAATCTGCGGCAGTCTGAAATTGAAACGGTCGAACCGTTGGCCGTCAGCAACTCAAAAGACCAGTTACTCGAATACATGCGGGCGCGTGAAACCACGCAGGACTGGGGGGCAATCTGCATGTTCGGTCGAGCCAGACTCAACCGCCTGCTGGAGCAACAGTTCGTCGCCGGCTTCGATGAGTTCAGTTTTCTGCCGGCATTCAGCATTCAGCGCATTGACCTGACGGATGACCAGACAGAATGGATGGAACTGGATTCGATCATTTTGAGCAAACCGCTGCTCTCGTTCGAAACGGCTTCGCTGGACAATTCTCGTGCGACGTTGAAATTGGGCATCATGTCCGGTGTCGTAAAAGTATTCTCAAGTCCGGTTGGTAGCCCTAAAAGGCTGTTGTCCAGTTTCACACTGTCCGAACCGCAAGGTTACATTCTGGAGATGGGTATCAATCTTCATCTTGTCGTCGGCGAGGTGGACGCACGTGGGCGCGTGACGCTGGACTTCAATAATGGTCTGGATTTCCGCTGCAATCTGGGTGAACAACTCAACGCCCGGAACCGGATAGGAGAGGCCTTTGAGGGTGTTCTGAAGGCGTTGCCACGCCACAAGCGTGTCTTTGAACTCGGTACGTTGGAACTTCAGGGGTACAACCCGCTGAGTCCGACCACGTTTCATATCCGGACCCAGGCTGCGCCGGGTGCGAAACATGTCAAAGCGTCCAATTACGGTGAAGGCGGTGTGCTGATTTTCATCGCCCTCAGGGACAAGCCTTCGCCAGGGTATTTTCCGGGAGAAGGCAGTGGTTTTCCTTATTTCATCCCCGACGACAAGGATGGTGAGGGCAATGATCTGTACTCGGCTGCGCTGGTGGTGTCCCACGACATGATTCAGCACGTCGAACCGGAACGTCTCGATCTACTCAACGGTCTACTGTTTCCTGGCGAGCACGTCTTTGTCGAAAGCTCCCGACATACCCCGAAAGACCTGATTGTTTTCGGCAATATCGATCCCACACTGACCAGTATCACGCTGGAACCTCTGTTCCAGGTCATGCACGCTGGTAATAAGCAGCAATTCAATGTGCGTCAGGTCGGCAAGACGATCAAGGCAGCCGATGTGCAATGGAGCGTACGCAGCATCAACATGTTGAACGCCGGCAGTATTTCGAACACGGGCATGTACCAGAGTGTACTTCCTGCGCAACTAGGCAAGCAGACTGTACGTAATGTGGTCACTGCCACTTACAGAGATCCATCGGGCGGCAGTGAGCGTCGAGCGAGCGCCCTTGTGGCTGTTGTACTGGAAGCAATTACCGTAGCGCCTCAGGTAAGCGCTCACTATCTGAGTAGCACCCCGCGTGCTACGCAGCTGTTTGCTGTAAGCCTGGATGAAGGGGAACTCGCCTGGCGCTTGCTCGATCCGCAACAGGGAAGTCTGGTCGCCGCTGGCAACCAGGCGACCTACACCCCGCCCGTTACGTTGCCTGACTCGCAGAGTATGCTCGTGCAGCGCGTTGAGGTTCAGGATAAACGCTCAGGGCTCAGGGCTGAGGCGTCTATGCTGTTGCTGGCCAGTAATCCTCATCTTGAGGTCACGCCATCGCACGTGTTCGGGTTGGGGCATTCGGGCACTGTCCAGTTGGTTGCGTCTTCAGAATACCCGTCTGAAAATCTGCGCTGGAGCGTTATCAGTGGCGACGGTACCGTGAGTCCCGATGGGCTGTTTACGGCACCGGCGCAATTGGGCTCGCCGACGAGCGTGGCGCGCTGTGAATTCGTTTATGACGGTAACGTTTTACTCACTGGCTACAGCGTTATCCAGCTCAGTGATTTCGTGCAGGCGCAGTCCTGGACCCAATTGCAGAACTTCCAGTTGACCATCCCTGCTGATCAGACTCGGGCCTTGGGCAATGGTTACCAGCAGATCGCCGTCGATGTCGAGGTCGAGACCAAACCGGTCGATGGAGTGAGCTATCCCATCACGGAAGAAGAAATGAGCAGTCTTACCATCGTCCATCGCGACAGTGGTCAGGCATTGAATTATCTGTCGCAAAACGAAGAGGGGATCGCAGACGACGCTGTTTATCGTTGGGCTGTCAGCAACAAGGAGAATCGCTTCAACCGCTACGGCGCTGTGTCACCGGCGATGAACGAAAAACATTTCGACGTCAGCGGTGGCATTACCCGGCGGCGGGTGTATCTGCACACCCGTGCCAGCGACCCCGAGATCTTTCATGCGCGCTTTATTGATGCGTTTTTTGGCGAACACAACTCCAATGAACAGAGCCAGACGGCTCCCCGTGTCATTGAACCTGTTCCTGTGACGGTGCCGCAATTCGAAAGCAATAATTATACATTCTCACCCAAGCGTGTTGATGGCAATGGCAACAATCCGCCGCAGCAGGAAGATTACGATTATTTTCTCGATACCACCGACTATTGGTATCTGGAATTCGTTGGCAGAGATGGCAAACCCGTTCGCTTCTTACGCTGCGAGTTTGAGGGCAATCAGTCGACGCTTCAGTGGGAAAGTCGGCGTCAATGGGAATACATGTTCAGTCATACCGGATACATCTTCCGTGACGAAGAAGGCAGGTTTGATAAGTCCGTCATGCTCTATGACAGCCGGTTGCCTTCTATTGTGCCTGCGCTTCCTGTTCCTATCCAGCCCCCCGAGGAAGTCGGTGTCGGACAGTTGCTGATCAGTCTTTTTCGCAAAAGTAACGTGCTTTACAAGGGCTCGTCTGTAGCGAAGTCGCTGGAAGCACCATTGATGATCAAGCTCCTGGACAAGAATGGCAATCGCCATCACCTGTCTCTGGCTTTCGCCCCCATGGAAGTCGCCAACAGCCGAAATAAATTGCTCCTGAGTGTTATCTGAATCTTCACATTTGCGGGTGTGGTCCGGCATTGACGGGCCACGCCTTGGCTTGAGGCTTATCTCATGACGACTTCTACCTCCCTGCATTCCAATGCCTTCAACTTCATGAGTTTCATCAGCGGCGGCGTCGACCCGCGCACCGGGTTGTATACCGTGTCCATCGCCCTGCCCGAACTCAAGACCGAAGACCTGGCCGGCCCCACCGTGCCGCTGGCCTTGGCCTTCAGCCCCCTCAACACCCGCGACGCCGGCTACGGCATGGGCTGGAGTCTGCAACTGTCGCAGTTCAGTCCCGCTTCGCAGATCCTTTCGCTCGGCACCGGCGAAACCTTCAAGGTCACCGAAACCGCCCCCGACGGACGCCTGCTCATGAAAGAGCAGAAACTCGACAGCTTTCATGCCTATGACCTGGGCAACGGTTTTTACCGGGTGGCGCACAAGTCCGGGCTGGTGGAAATCCTTCAGATGCTCGGCAGCGCCGCCGAGCCGGTTGCCCTGCCGGTCGAGATACAGTCCGCCGACGGTCGTGCGGTCACGCTGGCCTACGACACCTTCAACGGCCAGCCCCTGCTCAGCGAGGTCTGGGATTCCCGACGCCGCCTGCTGAGCCTGACCCGCAGCTCCGGTGCCGTCGAGGTGCGCCTGCACCCCGATGAGGTCAATGTGCGCTTTGTGCTGGAATTGTCGGATGCCGACCACCGCGTCGCACGCCTGGTCCTGCCCACCGAGGAGCAGGCCAGGTGGGCATTCACCTACCGGACCCTGAACGGCCTGCTGTGCATCAGCGAAGTGCGCACCCCCGCCGGTGCTCACGAAATCCTGTATTACGACGATGCCGGGCATGCCTTTCCCGGCGCCACCGGACGCCCCGGCCTGCCTCGCGTCAACCGCCATGTCAGCGACCCCGGTCACGGTCAGCCACCCGTCGAAGTGCACTATATGTACGGTACGGCGACAGTACCCGACACCCACAACTTCCTCGGCCATGACGCGGCCGGGTTGATTTTCGAAGACAACGGTCTGGACAACCTTTACCGGATCACCGAGGCCTACCTGTATGGCACCACCGAAACCCTGATGGACGGTGGGCAGGCCGTGCGCCGCATCGAGCGTACGTTCAACCGCTTCCACCTGATGACCGAGCAACGGGTCACTCAGGGGCGCAACGTGAAGACCACTTCAACGGTCTACCATGCCGACGACGAGCTGAGCTTTGATCAGCAACCGGCGTACTGCCAGTTGCCCTTTACCGCCACCGACACCTGGTCTTCACTGGACGATGCCAACCGGGTGCGCCACGAAACCGTGACCACCACCTACGACACGTTCGGCAACCTGCTAGAACAGGTCCAGGCCAACGGCGTGATCGAGACCAGCAACTGGTACCCGGCTGAAGGCGAAAACGGACTCTGCCCGCCCGACCCCGAAGGCTTCGTGCGTCAGCTGGCCAGCCGCACCGTGACCCCGGCCGCATCCACTCACGGCGATCCGTCGCCAGTGCTGCGCACCCGCTACCGCTACGACGCTCTGCCCCCGGTGAGCGGTGCCGACCGGCCCTGGCTGGTACTGAGCGAGGAGGCGTTGCTGCAGGTCGACTCGGCGAAGACCTCTGCGGCCAGGCAGGAAACCTCGCAAGAGGTGACCCGCCTGCTGCAGCACGTCCTGGCCCCATCGATGGCCGCTCGTCTCGTGGCGCTCATCGAGACAGCGCTCCTGCAGGAAGCACCGCACGAAACCTCGCTGCACCTCACCCGACGCACCTACATCAATGATCCGGCCGATGCCCTGAACCACGGCCGTCCACTGCAGGAACGCTTCACTCTCAACGGCATCGACACCGTGACCGACTACGCCTACGTCAAAACCGCCGCCCGCCACGTCGAGGAAACCGTGCTCAGGACCACCCAGACCCTGAGCAGCAGCCTGGATGACGAGCGCAAGATCATTACCCTGGAACACTCGCTGCTCAGTGGCGAGGCGCTGCTGACCCGTGACGACACCGACGTGGAGATCCGCTACCAGTACGATGCGCTGGGCCGGGTCGTGGCCGAGACCGTGGCGCCGGGCAACAAAGAGTACGAGGCGACGCGCAACTACCGCTATCACCTGGCGGCCCATGATCAGGATCAGGCGTGGCAGGAAGTGGTCAACGTCAAGGACGTGACAGTGCGCAGCGAACTGGACGGCCTGAACCGGGTGGTGAGGGAACTGCGTCAGGACGCCGACGGCAACAATGCCCTGCGCGACACCTATGCGGCGCAGTACGATGGCCGTGGACAACTGATCAGCGAAACGCAGATCGACTGGATGATCGGCCAGAACACCCTGAAGCTGACCCGCCACTTCGGCTACGACGACTGGGGCCAGCAGGTCAGTGAGACCGGGCCGGATGGAGTGGTGAGCTTCAAGGAAACAGACCAGATTGCCAGTCCGGATGGGCCGGTGACACGTGAATGGCTGCAGCACTCGATTGACGCAACCGAGAAATACAACCTGACCGTGACGCAGTTGAACCTGTTCGGCGATCCGACCAGCGTCGAACGATTCGACCGTCTGGAACAGTCCGGCGGAAGCCATTTCTCTCATTACGACGGATTGGGCCGTTTGGCCGAGGAAATCGACGCACTGAATCATGTTACGGGTTATCGCTACGACGCCTTTGACCGCCAGGTGCAACACATTCTTCCCGACAAGGCTGTGGTCAAACGCACCTATGCCCCACACAGCATCGAAGACTTGCCCATCCTGATTTCCGTCAATGACAATGTGCTTGGGGAGCAGGCGTTCGACAGCCTGGACCGTCGCTGGCGCACGGTAACGGGGGGGCGTAAACAGACCTATAAATTCAAAACGGGACAGTCCCGGCCCTGTTCTGTGGAAACCGCCAGAGGGCAAACCATTGATTACGTTTACAACCCCGCGCTGGGTGAGGAGCCGTTGCAACGCACTATTGTCGACAGCCCTATCAGCGCCGCTTACCGATACGACCCGAAAAACGCGCGATTGATGGAATGCGATGAGCAGGACCAGAAGCTGGGTCGAGAGTATTTCAGCAATGGTGAACTCAAGAGCGAAACGCGGACTTCCGGAACCGAAGTACATACGATGCATTACCTGTACAGCCTTGAGGGGCGTCTTCTGGAGTACAAGGATGTGCTTGGCCAAGTGCAGACCTACACGTACGACTCGTATGGACGTATCCAGAAAACAGAGCTGCAAGACGCCATCAGCGGTACCTTTTTCCATGATCCATTGGGGCAGGTTCAGCGCATTGAAACGGTCAGTGGTGAGCAGCAGGTAATGACCGCTCTGGAGTACGATGATTTCGGTCGCGAGACACAGCGCAGTTTCGATCTTGATGGTGTGATTCAAGTCATGACTCAGGTCTGGGACAACACCGACCAGCTCAAGCAACGTACCCTCAAACAGGGTGACACCCTCTTGCGTGATGAAGTGTATTCCTACGACTCTCGTGGTCGGCTGACCGGCTACACCTGCTCGGGCAGTCAACCTCCTGTGGATGCCTACGGGAAGGCCATCACATCGCAACTGTTCCGATTCGACATACTCGACAACATGACCCAGGTGCGTACTGTATTTGACGGCGGCAGCAATATTGCCACCTATCATTTCGAAAATGACAAGGACCCGACACAGCTGAGCCGAGTGTCCAACAGCTATCCAGATTATCCTGCCGAGATCAAGCTGCTGTACGACGCCGACGGAAACCTGCTGCAGGACGAAGCAAAACGGACGTTGACCTACGATGCGCTCAACCGTCTGACCTCTGTCAGCGCTCCCGGAGGTGGACCTGTTGATACTGGAGACTATCGTTATGACCCGCTGGATACGCTCAGTGGCCATGGTGATGACCAACGCTTTTACAATGCCGGACAACTGTCTACCCGGCTGACAGGGGACAAGCCCTGTTCTTACTTGCGCGGTGGCCCCCATTTACTGGCTGACACCGATAAGGGCATGACAGCCGGTGATCATAACAACACAGTGCTGTACGGCGTGGGGAACGGTACGGTTGAACCCAGCGCCTACACCGCGTATGGCTATCGAACCGCCTCTGGATCGAAGCAGGGAGGCGCCGGTTTCAACGGTGAGTACGGTGAACCGGGCACCGACTGGCAATTACTGGGCAACGGTTATCGGGCCTATAACCCTGTACTGATGAAGTTTCATAGTCCGGACAGCCTGAGTCCGTTCGACGAGGGCGGTGTGAACGCCTATGCGTATTGCGAGGGGGATCCGGTCAACGGTGTCGATCCGTCCGGGCATGGTTTCTGGTCAGGGCTGGGGCGCGCCTTGGGCATCAAGCCAACGCTGAAGGTGGGTACTGCGGGTGCCAATGGCATGCCCGGTATATTCACATCCCTTGGGAAAGGAAAACAGGTGAGTCGTCTCCGGACCGTAAAATCAACGGATATCGAAAACTTCAATGTGATTTCTAAGCATCGACAAAACGTGGCGGATCGTGCTGAGGCGTCATTTTTCAAGAGTGAAAGAGCGGGTTACTCCGGGAAGAAGCTGAATGAGAAATGGGCGCAAAGAGACGTGGCCCTGTCTGATGCCGAACAGGCACGGGCTGACTTGAAGGCGCTCACGGCGCTCAAGGGAAAGCCCGGAATTACAAAGCAGTCACGAATGAATATTGTCGACGAGGTTCAGAATATAAACACTGCTGAATCGAAGCGAGCCGCAGGTAAACCCGCCGAATCGAGCGGAACAGCGCAGGATATGGAGAGAAGGAACGCCTACCTGGCCTCGCAGGAGAACAAAAGGACCAGGCAGTCTCAATGACTGAATCCTGTCCAGGAAATCACTGATTTTGTTCGGTAATTCGATTTTTAAAAGGCGGCTTTCGAGCCGCCTTTTCATTCAGTGAAGTGCTTCGGATGGTGGTTTCAATTTAGCTGTACTAGGCCCTGCTCAATCGCCTTGACCACCGCCGCGCGCATGCTGCAAACCCCGAACTTGCGGCGAATGTTGCATAAGTGAAAGTTGATCGCGGCCTCGCTGCAATCCTGGATTCTTGACGTCTCCCAGGCAGTCTTGCCGAGCATAGACCAATGCAGGGCCTCCCGTTCCTTGGGCGTCAGGCGTACCTGAGGTTCGCTGGTCAGCGGGTTGAGGTGAACAGGTGTTTCGGTGCGGTTCATCGCAGGTTCCTCGTCCATGAAAACCGTCCGCTACCTTAGCGCGCCAGAACCCGCCTGAAACCTGACAGAAATGACACCTCCCGCCGTTTCATGTCGCCGCAAAACAGAATTTTACGTTTTCTTTATACCTCCCAGGCTGCCTCGCCCTCGTTCCTTTACGCCTCTGTTCACGACAATGCCATTACACGGCCATCGCCGTATCCGATGTGGCTGATCATGGGGAAATTGCAATGAGCGTTATGGATGGTATCTCTCTGTTGATGGGAGTCGGGCTGTTCATCTATCTGTTGGTGGCGCTGTTGCGCGCCGACCAGAACTAGGAGCGGCCATGCACAGTTATGACTATCTGTTGATCCTGGCCTTTCTCGTGCTGCTGCTGTTGCCGGCACCCTGGCTTGGGCGTTTTTACTATCGAGTGATGGAGGGCGAACGCACCTGGCTGACGCCTGTGCTGGGACCCGTTGAGCGGGCCTGCTACCGGATATCCGGCGTTGATCCACGGGTGGAACAGTCCTGGAAACAGTACGCCTGGGCCTTGCTGGCCTTCAATCTGGCGGGCTTTGTCCTGTTGTTTGCGATCCTGTTGTTGCAGGGCGTGCTGCCGCTCAACCCGCAGCAGTTGCCCGGCATGGAGTGGTCACTGGCGTTCAACACCACGATGAGTTTCATTACCAACACCAACTGGCAGGCCTACAGCGGCGAAGCGTCGCTCAGTTACCTGAGCCAGATGGTCGGCCTGACCGTGCAGAATTTCGTCAGCGCCGCCACCGGCCTCGCTGTGCTGGTTGCGTTGTGCCGAGGCATCAGCCGTCGTTCTTCCAACAGCCTGGGTAATTTCTGGGCCGACATGACTCGCGCCACACTGTACGGCCTGCTGCCGATCAGCATCGTGCTGGCCGTGTTTCTGGTCTGGCAGGGCGTGCCGCAAAGCTTCGCCCATTACATCGATGCGCTGACCTTGCAAGGCACCGATCAGAGCCTGCCGATGGGTCCGGCCGCGAGCCAGATTGCAATAAAACAACTGGGCACCAACGGCGGCGGCTTCTTCGGCGTCAACTCGGCGCACCCGTTCGAGAACCCGACGGCCTGGAGCAACCTGTTCGAGCTGGTTTCCATCCTGCTGATCCCAGCGGCACTGGTGTTCACTTTCGGCCATTACGTCAAGGACATGCGCCAGAGCCGTGCGATTCTCGGCTGCATGCTGGCGTTGCTGCTGATTGGCGGGTCGGTGTCACTGTGGGCCGAGTACCAGCCCAACCCGATGCTGAATCTGGCAGGCGTCGAACAGACCGCACCGCTGGAAGGCAAGGAAACCCGCTTCGGCACCACCGGCACCGTGCTCTGGTCGGTGGCCACGACCGCGGCTTCCAATGGTTCGGTCAATGGCATGCATGACAGCCTCAATCCGCTGTCGGGCATGGTGGCGCTGGTCAACATGATGGTCGGTGAGGTGATCTTCGGCGGTGTCGGGGTCGGCCTCAACGGCATGCTGCTGAACGTGCTGATTGCGGTGTTTCTGGCAGGCCTGATGATCGGTCGCACGCCAGAGTATCTGGGCAAGAAACTGCAGGCTCAGGAAGTGCGGCTGCTGGTCGCGACGCTGCTGGTAATGCCGGTCGGCGTGCTGGTGCTGGGCGCCATCGCCGCGAGTATTCCCGGTCCTGCGGGTGCGATCAGCAACCCCGGTCCGCATGGCTTCAGCCAGTTGCTTTACGCCTACACCTCGGCCACAGCCAATAACGGCTCGGCGTTCGGCGGTTTCAGTGCCAACACCGTTTTCCATAACCTGATGCTCAGTCTGGCGATCTTCATCGGCCGTTTCGGCTACATCCTGCCGGTCCTTGCCCTAGCGGGCAGTCTGGCGATGAAAAAGAGCATACCGCAGGGTCAGGACAGCTTCCCGACCCATGGCCTGCTGTTCGTGACATTGCTGACGGTGACCATTCTGCTGGTCGGCGGGCTGACCTTTTTGCCGACGCTGGCACTGGGTCCGATTGCCGAACACTTGAGCCTGGGTTTCTGAGGAACCGACCATGAATATGCCTATTTCTTCTGCCAGACAGGCCGAATCCCAAACCGCTCAGACTTCTGCCAAAACCGGCATGTCGGCCCTGTGGCGTCCGGCACTGGTGCAAGCCTTCGTCAAGCTGGACCCGCGTTTGCTCAAGCGTTCGCCGGTGATGCTGGTGGTGGAACTGACCGCCATCCTGACCACCGTGCTGTGCTTCATTCCCGATCCACAGGTGTCGACCTCGGTCGCGTTGCAGATTGCGCTGTGGCTGTGGTTCACCGTGTTGTTCGCCAACTTCGCCGAAGCGCTGGCCGAGGGTCGTGGCAAGGCGCGGGCCGACAGTCTCAAGGCGGGCAGCGAAGGCCTGAAGGCTCGCATCCGTGACGAGAACGGCAGCCTGCGCACTATCAACGCCAGCGAACTGCGCAAGGGCGATGTGGTGCGCGTCGAAGCCGGGGAGATGATTCCCGGCGACGGCGAAGTGATCGAAGGCATTGCAGCCGTCAACGAGGCGGCGATCACGGGCGAATCGGCCCCCGTGATCCGCGAGTCCGGCGGTGATCGCTCGGCCGTGACCGGCAACACCCGGCTGGTCTCCGACTGGCTGCTGGTGCGCATCAGCGCCAACCCGGGCGAATCGACCCTGGACCGCATGATCGCGCTGGTGGAAGGCGCCAAGCGTCAGAAGACGCCCAACGAAGTGGCGCTGGATATCCTGCTGATCGGCCTGACGCTGATCTTCCTGCTGGTGGTGATCACCCTGCAGCCGTTCGCCCACTTTGCCGGTGGCAGCCTGCCGCTGGTGTTTCTGGTGGCACTGCTGGTGACGCTGATTCCGACCACGATTGGCGGCCTGCTGTCGGCCATCGGTATCGCGGGCATGGACCGACTGGTGCGCCTCAACGTGATCGCCAAGTCCGGTCGCGCCGTGGAAGCTGCGGGTGACGTGCATGTTCTGCTACTCGACAAGACCGGCACCATCACTTTCGGCAACCGCCGTTGCGCCGCCGTCTACGCAGCCCCCGGTGTGACACCCAAAGAATTGGGCGAGGGCGCCTTGCTCGCTTCGCTGGCCGATGAAACCGCCGAAGGCAAATCCATCGTCGAATTCCTGCGCAACCTGCACCCGATGAACGAGCCGACGCTGAGTTCAGTGACCGCCGTGCCGTTCAGTGCGGACACGCGACTGTCTGGTGTGGACTACCAGGGCCATGTGTATCGCAAGGGCGCGGTGGATTCGCTGCTGGCGTTTATCAACCTGCAGCGCAGCGACCTGCCTGCACCGCTGGCACGTGAAGTCGACAAGATCGCCAAGACCGGTGGTACGCCGCTGCTGGTCTGCGCCAATGGCCGTCTGCTGGGCGCGATTCACCTCAAGGACGTGGTGAAACCGGGCATTCGCGAACGTTTCGAAGAGCTGCGCAAGCTGGGCATCCGCACCGTGATGGTGACCGGCGACAACCCGCTGACCGCTGCCGCAATTGCGGCAGAAGCGGGTGTGGATGACGTGCTGGCCGAAGCCACTCCGGAGAAGAAACTTGAGCGGATTCGTCAGGAGCAGGGCGAAGGCCGTCTGGTCGCCATGTGCGGCGACGGCGCCAACGACGCCCCGGCACTGGCGCAGGCTGACGTCGGCATGGCCATGAACGACGGTACTCAGGCGGCTCGTGAAGCGGCCAACATGGTCGATCTGGACAGCGACCCCACCAAGCTGCTGGACGTGGTGCACATCGGTAAGCAGTTGCTGGTGACGCGTGGCGCGCTGACCACGTTTTCCATCGCCAACGACGTGGCCAAGTACTTTGCGGTGCTGCCCGCCTTGTTCGCTGCGATCTATCCGCAACTGGGCGTGCTCAACGTCATGCAACTGGCCAGCCCGCAGAGTGCGATTCTGTCGGCGATCATCTTCAACGCGTTGATCATCGTGGTGCTGATTCCGCTGGCCCTGCGTGGCGTGCGGGTTCAGGCGGCGAGCGCTGCGCACCTGCTGCGTCGCAACCTGCTGATCTACGGCGTGGGCGGCATCTTCGTGCCGTTCGTGGGGATCAAGCTGATCGACATGCTGCTGGTCGCGTTTGGCCTGGTTTGAGTGGATGACCGAGCTGCACGCCGGTCGGTGTGCAGCTTCACCTGATTGAGGATGTAGAAATGTCGAATGTAGTGCGTCCGGCCCTGAGCCTGATTGTATTGATGAGTCTGATCACCGGCGTGGCCTATCCGCTGGTGGTGACCGGTGTGGCGCAAGTGGCGTTCCCGGCGCAGGCCAACGGCAGTCTGCTGTATGACAACGAGGGCAAGGTGCGCGGTTCCGAGCTGATCGCCCAGTCGTTTACCGGCGATGAGTGGTTCCAGCCGCGTCCTTCGGCCGGTGCTTTCGCAACGGTTGCCAGCGGTGCCAGCAACTTTGCACCGAGCAACCCGGCACTGAAGACCCGTGTGACTGAAGACGCTGCGAAACTGGCTGTTCCCGGTCAGGGCCCTGTGCCGCTGGCGTTGCTGACCACGTCCGGCAGCGGGCTTGATCCTCACCTGTCGCCCGAAGCGGCGGACTGGCAGGCCGCACGCGTGGCTGCTGCGCGGAAATTGCCGCTGGACAGGGTTCAGGCGCTGATCGAAGCCAACACCCGGCGTCCATTGATCGGCCCGCCAGTGGTCAACGTATTGACCTTGAATATGAGCCTGAATCAGATAACGTCTACACAACGCAACGCGCAGCTGTAACATTCGCTGACAAAAGCGCTGTTTCGCAACACCGCACGCAGTATGGGAGGCGCTTCCCACAGTCCGGTGTTCGATGCGAGACAACGCTGTTTCAGAAAAATGCGTTCTTCCGGCTGCCTTGATATTCAACGGCGCCCAGGCCACACCGAAAGAGAGTGATACCCAACGTGAGTGATTCCGGTCGAGCAGACGCATTACTGGCTCAATTGCCCCGCGACGGCCGAGGGCGGCTGAAGGTTTTTCTGGGGGCAGCGCCGGGCGTGGGTAAAACCTACGCCATGCTGCAGGCCGCTCACAAACAGCTGCGTCAGGGCGTTAATGTCATGGCAGGCATCGTGGAGACCCACGGGCGTGCGGAAACCGAAGCCCTGCTCAACGGCCTGCCGCAACAGCCGCTGCTGCGCAGCGAATACCGCGGCATGACCCTGGAAGAAATGGACCTGGACGCCTTGCTCAAGGCCGCGCCGAGTCTGGTACTGGTCGATGAACTGGCGCACAGCAATGCGCCAGGCAGTCGTCACGCCAAGCGCTGGCAGGACATTCAGGAGTTGCTGGCTGCGGGCATCGACGTTTACACCACGGTCAACGTTCAGCACCTGGAAAGTCTGAATGACCAGGTGCGTGGCATCACCGGTGTACAGGTCCGCGAAACGCTGCCGGACTGGGTGTTGCAGGAAGCCTTCGACCTGATCCTGATCGACCTGCCGCCCCGCGAACTGCTGGAGCGGTTGCGCGAGGGCAAGGTCTACGTACCGGAACAGGCGCGTGCGGCCATCGACGCCTTCTTCACCCCGACCAACCTGAGTGCTCTGCGCGAACTGGCCATGCAGACCGCGGCGACCCAGGTCGACAACGATCTGGCGCAGGGTTATCGGCAATTGGGGCAGGCTGCTCCGGCAGTGCGCGGTCGTTTGCTGGTGGGAATTGACGGCGATACTCAGGCCGAGCGCCTTGTGCGTCATGCCAGCCGGGTCGCCCAGCGTCGTCATCTGCCGTGGAGCGCCGTGCATGTCGACGACGGGCAGACGCTGGACGAACAGTCCCGGGCGCGGTTGCAAGGTGCCCAGCAATTGGCCGAGCGACTGGGCGGCGAAGTGGTGTCCCTGCGCGCCGGAGAGGTGGCCCGAACCCTGATTCAGCATGCGGTGGAGCGTCGTGCCAATGTGGTGCTGGTCGGCCAGTCGCATCGACACTGGCATCGGCGTATTTTCGGCGGCGGTGTGGCCGCAAGGCTGCTGCGTGAAGGACACGGGCTGGAAGTCTGTGTGCTCGACGACAGCGAGCAGCAGCCCGACCAGCCGCCACGCGCCCGGCCGCTTCGCGATGTGGTGTGGTTCGACTACGGGCTGGCGCTGATCGCAACGGTGCTGGCCAGTCTGGTGGCGTGGGGCGTTTCAGGCGTGCTGGCGTTGCCCAACATCTCTCTTATCTTTCTCGCAGCCGTGCTGCTGGTGGCGGTGCGCAGCAGCATGGGGCCAGCGCTGGCGTGTGCCGGACTGTCGTTTCTGGCTTACGACTTTCTGTTCATCCCGCCCAGTTTCTCGCTGAGCATCCAGCGCGACGAAGACGTATTGACTCTGATGTTCTTTCTGCTGATGTCGGCGCTCACCGGCAAGCTGGCGGCACGTCAGCGTCGGCAGTTGCAGGCGTTGCGCGATACGCAGGAACAGACCAGCGAGTTGCTGGACCTGTCACGCAAGATGACCGCCGCCGCCGACAGCAAGGCCGTGTTTCATGCCGCTGAACAGCACTTCAGTGGCTGGAAGGAATTGAAGCTTTGTCTGCTGGATCGCGACAAGCAGGGCGGCTGGACTGTCGAGACGGGCGGGCCACTGACTTTCACCGAAGCCGAGCGCGCTGCAGCCGACTGGGCCTGGCAACATGAGCAGCCCGCTGGCAGCGGCACCGGCACCTTGCCATCGGGGCAATGGTGGTGGTGGCCGATCACCGCCGAAGAGGGGCCGTTGGCGCTGCTCGGCGTCACGGCACGCAAGGGTCAGTCGTTCACGGCGCAGCACCGGCGCCTGCTGGCGGCGCTGACTCAACCCCTGGCTCAAGCCCTCGCACGTGCCCAATTGGCCGAAGAGCTGGAAGCGGCTCGCCTGCACGGTGAAACCGAACAATTGCGCAGCGCCTTGCTGGCGTCCGTCTCCCATGACCTGCGCACGCCACTGACCTCCATGCGCGGCAGCATCGACAGTCTGCTGGCGCTGGGCGAGGCCATTCCGCTGGAGGATCGCCGTGAGCTGCTGGAAGGCACACGCGACGAAGCCGAGCGTCTGGATCGTTATATCCAGAACCTGCTGGACATGACCCGGCTCGGTCACGGCGCCTTGAAACTGGCCCGCGACTGGGTCTCGCCCGCCGACATCGTCGGCAGCGCGCTCAACCGCCTGCGTGCAGTGATGACGCCGTTGCAGGTCAGTACCCAGGTCGCCGAAGCGTTGCCGCTGCTGTACGTGCATGCTGCGCTGATCGAGCAGGCGCTGGTCAACGTGCTGGAAAACGCTGCACGATTTTCGCCGCCGGAAGGACGTCTGCAAGTAGCGGCGGGCGTTATCGACAGCGAACTGTTTTTCTCGGTCAGCGATGAAGGGCCGGGTATTCCCGAAGAGGAGCGCGCGAAGATTTTCGACATGTTCTACACCGCCGCACGCGGCGACCGGGGCGGGCAGGGCACGGGCCTTGGTCTCGCAATCTGTCAGGGCATGGTCGGTGCGCATGGCGGCCGTTTGAGCGTCGGCGAAGGCATTGACGGTCTGGGTACGCGCATTACCCTGTTCCTGCCGTTGCAGGCTCAGCCCGACGCTGAAACGGAGGAACCGGCTTGAGTCGATCCCGGGTTACGCTTGTGTTCACTTCCTGTATTGAAACGGCAGCGCACCGATGAGTCAGACGGCAACCATTCTGGTGATCGACGACGAGCCGCAGATACGTAAATTCCTGCGCATCAGCCTCGTATCCCAGGGCTACAAGGTGCTGGAGGCTGCCACTGGCGCGGAGGGCCTGACTCAGGCGGCACTGAACAAACCCGATCTGTTGGTGCTCGACCTGGGCTTGCCGGACATGGATGGTCAGCAGGTGCTGAGCGAGTTTCGGGAATGGTCGGCAGTGCCAGTCCTGGTGCTGTCGGTGCGCGCCAGCGAAGCGCAGAAGGTCCAGGCGCTGGACGCAGGCGCCAACGATTACGTGACCAAGCCGTTCGGCATTCAGGAGTTTCTGGCCAGAGTCAGGTCATTGTTGCGTCAGTCCTCCGGCACTGAAAAACCCGAAGCCGCACTGACCTTCGGTCCGCTGACGGTGGACCTGGCGTACCGCCGTGTACTGCTGGACGGCATTGAAGTCGCACTGACCCGCAAGGAATACGCAGTGCTCGCGCAACTGGCGCGCCACCCAGGACGCGTCATCACCCAGCAGCAACTGCTCAAGGACATCTGGGGACCGACCCATACCGAAGACAGCCACTACCTGCGCATTGTGGTGGGGCACCTGCGTCAGAAACTGGGCGACGACCCGACAGCGCCCAGGTTCATCCTGACCGAGGCGGGCGTGGGGTACCGGTTGCTGGCCAGGGATTGAGCGCAGTGCCCGCAAACGTGCCGCAGAGCGCCACATCAAATCCGCCTCAACACTGATCGTGCCCATCGCTCCGCGTGGGCATGCCTCCCGTGACGCTCCGCGTCACAAATTGCACAGACTGCGGACTCAGTGAGCCGAGCGCATGACGTGGATAACGCTGGAGCTTGGCCACGCATGTGCGCCACATTCAAGAGCGGACGCGGAGCGTCCTGAGCGGCATTCCCACGCGGAGCGTAGGAACGATCAGCGTGATCTCAAGCACGCCGATCATGCCCATGCTTGTGCTCAGCGTTATACCCGAGTCTTGCTGCGACCACGGACTGTGGGAGGCGGCTTGCCGGCGATGCTTTTTCTGAAGCGACCTATCAGTAACTGAACTGACGCTATCGCCGGCAAGCCGCCTCCCACTGAACGCCAATGTGCGATGAACCCACGCACTCAAACGAAAACAGTTACCCTTGAGCCCGCGCATGACGGCACTTTCAGCCAATATCGCCGTCAAAGCCGCACAATTCTATTTCTACTTGAGGTAACACCCCATGAAAGCCTGGATCTGTCTGCCATTGTTCATCGTGGTTCTTGCAGGTTGTGCTGGCAAGACCGGGTATCGGGACAGCTGTGCCACGCAACTCGATGCGGCCTGGCATGAGCTTGATCTGGCCAAGGCCGAAGGCTTTGCCGGAACCGTCAGTTACTCCAAGGCCCTCTCGCTGTTGACAGGCGCCAAGACCCAGCAGCAATTCGAAGCATTTGAAGGTTGCACCGAGAAGTCCGAAAAGGCCCGTTTCTACATTCGTGAGTCGCGCGCCGGTCGTTGATCGTTCCCCACGGGCAGGCACATCACGTGTGCTTGCCCGCCCTCGTTTCAGCCCCTCCTGAGCAAATCCCTATTCGCTCTTCAGCAAATCTCTACCCCCTCTGGTGAAACGGCCTACGCTAACCGTAAAGTGATCATACGTTTGGCATCCTTGGTCATGTGTGACCAGCCATAAAGCAGTTGCCGGGGAGGCGTATCAATGGGCAAAAGACTCGATGCATGCCTGAGCGCCATCAATGAAGTGGTGCTGGGCAAGGAAGCACAGGTGCGTCTGGCGATGACCTGCCTGATTGGCGGCGGACATCTGCTGATCGAAGACTTGCCCGGCATGGGCAAAACCACACTCAGCCACGCACTGGCCAAGATTCTGGGCCTGAGCTATCAGCGCATCCAGTTCACGTCCGACCTGCTGCCGGGCGATATTCTTGGCACCTCGGTGTTTGATCGCGACACTGGACAATTCACCTTCCATCCGGGACCGATCTTCGCCGAGCTGGTGCTGGCAGACGAAATCAACCGCGCCACGCCCAAGAGCCAGAGCGCGCTGCTGGAGGCGATGGAAGAAGGGCAGGTGTCCATCGAAGGGGCGACCCGCCTGTTGCCGGATCCGTTTTTCGTGATCGCCACCCAGAACCCGTTCAGCTCCGGCGGCACGTTCGCCTTGCCCGAGTCGCAGCTGGACCGGTTCCTGATGCGTATTTCCATGGGCTATCCGGCCCGTGCTGCCGAGAAGGCGTTGCTGCTGGGCGAGTCGCGCCGTGAGCTGTTGCCGCGCCTGCAACCGATACTGGATCACGCCATGCTCGGTCAGTTGCAGGCCGAAGCGCGTCAGGTTCGCGCCAGCGATGCGCTGGTCGATTATGTGCTGCGTCTGGTGGATGCGACCCGCAGTCAGCCGCAGTTCGCTTACGGCCTGTCGCCACGCGCCAGTCTGGCGATTCTGGCGGCGGCGCGCGCCTGGGCCATGTTGACGGGCCGTGATTATGTGATCCCGGAGGACGTGCAGTCAGTGCTGCCGTCGGTGGTGGGGCATCGCCTGCGTGAACGCACCGATCCGACCGGTCATGGTGGCGGGGCACTGGTGCAATGGCTGTTGCGTGAGGTGCCGGTGCTTTGATTCCGCCGCTCAAACCGTTCTGGCAACGCTGGCTGGCGAGACGCATTCCTGCGGCGTCGCGCATCGTGCTCGATCATCGACGCATCTTCATCCTGCCGACGCGCACGGGCGTGACCTTCATGGTCGTGCTGGTCCTGATGCTGCTTGTTGCAATCAACTATCAGAACAGCCTGGCTTACGGCCTGACCTTCCTGCTGTTGTCGGTCGGAGTGCTGGCGATTCTGCATACCTACCGCAACCTGAGCGGGCTGATCCTCAGTGCCGGACCGGCCCGCTCGGTGTTTGTCGGCGAGGCCGTGCAGTTGCG
Source organism: Pseudomonas sp. AC016 (assembly GCF_979253365.1). Taxonomy (NCBI): domain Bacteria; kingdom Pseudomonadati; phylum Pseudomonadota; class Gammaproteobacteria; order Pseudomonadales; family Pseudomonadaceae; genus Pseudomonas; species Pseudomonas sp. AC016. Next base: position 991,330 of record NZ_CEEDCC010000001.1, on the reverse strand, counting down.
TCTGCGCCTTGAAAGCGCCAGTCATGCCCATCAGGCGCTTGGGCTGGGCTGGGAGGCGGGCAGTCTGCAACATGGCGACGTCAGCGCCCAGGGGCTGAGCGAGGTCGAGTTGACACTGTCTGCTGAGCGTCGAGGCTGGCTGCGTGCGCCTCGGCTGCGGGTGGAAAGTGTGTTTCCGCTGGGTGTCTTTCGTGCCTGGACCTGGCTGGATCTGGAGCAGACGGCACTCATCTATCCGCGTCCGTTGGCTGGCACCATGCCGTTGCTGAATGGCGTGCAGCCCCATGCAGAAGATGACGGCCACGCGACTCAGGGCGCAGGCGTGGATGACTATCAGGGGTTGCGCAGCTATCAGCCGGGCGACAATCGTGGACGGCTGCACTGGAAAGCCTATTCGCGAGGGCAGGGCCTGCTGGTCAAGGAGTTCACTGATCTGAGCGGGCATGAGCTGTGTCTGGATTTTCTGGCGTTGGGCGGCAATATCGAAGAGCGTCTGTCGCGCCTGTGTTACTGGGTGCTGGAACTCTCTGAGCGTCGCCAGCCGTTTGCGTTGCGCCTGCCAGGCTTTTTGTCCGGCGTGGACGTCGGCGATGCGCATCGGGAAGCCTGCCTGCGTGCGCTGGCCTTGTACGGGCAACGGCCATGACGGCCAAAACGGTGGTGAGCCAGCCGATTCCCCGGGTCAGCCTGACTTGGCTGTTGCTGGCGCAGGCCCTGGTCGTGGTGCCGTTTGCACTGCACGTACCGGCTTCGATCATGGTGCTGTGGCTGGGCTGCAGCCTCTGGCGGGTCCAGGCGTTTCGCATGCGCGTGCGTTTGCCGGGCACCTGGGTCAAGTCAGGATTGCTGGTCGGCACAGCTGGAGGGGTGTATCTGGCGCGTGGCAGTCTGGTGGGGCTGGATGCAGGCGCGGCGCTGCTGGTGGCGGCATTTGTGCTGAAGATGCTGGAAATGAATACGCACCGCGATGCGCGCGTACTGATCTTTCTCGGTTTCTTCTGCGTGGCGGTTGGCTATCTGTTCGAAGATAACCTGCTGTGGGCGCTGTTCAGCCTGCTGCCGATCGGTGCGCTGCTGGCGGCCCTGATCGGCCTGCAGCAATCGGATCTGGCGAGCAAGCCTTCGGGCACCCTGAAGCTGGCGTTCAAGCTGATGGCGCAAGCCGTGCCGCTGATGATTCTGTTGTTTCTGTTCTTTCCACGTCTGGATCCGCTCTGGTCGCTGCCGCAGCCCAGCAACAAAGGGGTGACCGGGCTTTCCGACAACATGGCTCCCGGCGACATGGCCGAGCTGAGCCGCTCGCCTGCGCTGGTGTTTCGCGCCAGTTTCGAAGGGCCTATCCCTGCGCGAAATCAACTGTACTGGCGCGGTCTGACATTGGAGCAGTTCGACGGCCGACGCTGGTCACAGTCGGCACGCGCCCAGACCGTGCAGGTGCCGCAATGGCTGAAGCGCGGTGAACCGGTGGCCTACAGCGTCGTCATGGAGGCCAGCGGCCGGCCCTGGCTGCCTAGTCTGGACATTGGCGAAACCCCGCTGCCTGACGTGCGCCAGATGAGTGACTTTCGTTTGCAGCGCAGGCGCCCGGTCGAGCAGTCGTTGTTGTACAGCGTCACTTCATGGCCGGACAGCGTGCGCGATTCGCAGCTCAGCGAGCAGATTCAGCGCCAGGACCTGCAACTGCCTGCCAAAGGCAACCCGCAGGCCAGGCAATGGGCCGAAGAGCTGCGACGTCGTTACGCCAGGCCCGATGAGCGGGTACAGGCCATGCTGAGGTACTTTGCCGACCAGCCGTTTCACTACACCCTCAAGCCCGATTCGCTGGGCAACGACAGCATCGACGAATTCCTGTTTGCCAGCCGCCGGGGCTTTTGCGCTCATTACGCCGGGGCGATGACCTTCGTGCTGCGTTCAGCCGGGATTCCCGCGCGCGTGGTGGCGGGGTATCAGGGCGGCGAACTCAATCCCGAGGGGCAGTACCTGACCGTGCGCCAGTTCGACGCGCATGCCTGGGTCGAATACTGGCAGCCGGACGTTGGCTGGCGCAGTGTCGATCCGACCGCTGCGGTCGCCCCGCAGCGCATCGAGCAGGGACTGGAGCAGGCGCTGGCCGCTGATGAGGACTTTCTTCAGGACTCGCCCATGTCTGCACTGCGCTATCGACACGTCCCCTGGATCAACGCCATGCGCCTGAGCTGGGACAACCTCAATTACGGCTGGCAACGCTGGGTGCTGGGTTATCAGGGCCAGCAGCAGTTGCAGGTACTGAGCCGCTGGTTCTCGGGTTTCCAGGCACCGGTGTTCGTCGCCGGGATCGCGCTTTCTCTGGGGCTGGTTGCCTTGTGGCTGTTCAAACCGTGGCAGCGGGAAAGCGATTCGCAGCTGCGATTGTTCAATGCCTTTGAACGCTTGCTGGCTCGCCATGGTCTGCGTCGTATGCCGGGCGAAGGTGCCGAGGCGTTCGGTGCGCGTGCGGCGCTGTTTCTGCCGCAGCACGCCGAGGCCATCGGCGCCTTCATCGATGAGTTCCAGGCGCAGCGCTATGCTGGACATTCGGGTTCTGCAAGCCATTTGCGAAGCCGTCTCAGAGCTTTGCGTCGTCGTTTGCAGTGGCGATTCTCGTCGTCCCGAAACAGTCATTCTTGAATTTTTAAGGGGGAATTGCATGTCTTCAATGGTGGATCATCTGGTCGCTGAAATTCTGGCGCTGGACGTCAAACTGCTTGCCTGTCAGGCACGCCTGGCCGTCTCGACCGACAGTGAAGCGCTGCATGATCTGCGCACCACCGTGCGCCGTCTTCGGAGTGTGTTGAGGCCGCTGCGCGAGTTTTCCGGGGTTACGCAGCTGGAAGAAGCCGCCAAGGCAGTGGGCCAGTTGACCACGCCGTTGCGTGACATGCAGGTCCTGGCTGCATTCCTCGACAAGCAGGGCCTCAGCGACGCCGCCCGTAAACGTCACGATCATCTGAGCAGCGCCTGCCCGCGTGTGGCGAAGTCCAGCGAATTGACCCGGCTGCTGACCTTGATCGACCAGTTTCCGACGATGTTGCGCATGCAGCAACGCCAGGGCCTGTTACGCGGTCTGCGCAAGACCATCGAGAAACGCATGGACAAACAGTGGCGCAAACTGCGCACGGCGATTGCCGAGCCCGATCATGATCGCCACGACCTGCGCCTGTTGATCAAGCGTGTGCGTTACGCCGCCGAAGCGTACCCGGAACTGAGCCATCAACCCAAGAACATGCAGTCGCGTCTCAAGTCGGCACAGAGCGAACTGGGTGACTGGCATGACCATCTGCAATGGCTCGCGCAGGCTGGCGAACAACCTGATCTGGCGCCGTGCATTGCCGGTTGGCAGATCGGGATCGTGCGTGCCGAACGCAAGGCCGAGGCATCGCTGAAGCGTCTGGCGAAAGCCTGTTTCTGAACGCTGGCTTTGTGAAGTCTTTTCCTACGGCAAGCAGGTCATTCAGGCCGCAATAATGGCCGATATGTAGCATGTCAGTGAGGGAGGGGATGAGTACCATCATCCCTACTCACATCGAATCCCGCAGGGACGCCCATGACCTTCTCCGAATTGATCGCCTCAGTACGTGACAACCCCGGTTCCGTCACCATTCCTGCCGAATGGTCCCAGGGCCGGGCCTGCTTTGGCGGTCTCATGGCGGCGTTGAACTACGAGGCCATGCGCGCCCAGGTGCCGGAAGGGCGACCGGTGCGTTCACTGGCCATCACCTTTGTCGGTCCTGCAGAGCCTGGCGTGCCGATCTCGTTCGAAGTCGAAATCCTGCGTCACGGCAAGGCGGTGAGTCAGGTGCTCGGTCGCGCTGTACAGAACGGTCAGGTGATGACGTTGATGCAAGGCAGTTTCGGTGCTTCACGGGAGTCGATGATCTCGGTCAAGGCAGACGCTGCGCCCGACCTCAAACCGGTCGACGCATGCCCCGAGCTGCCCTTTGTCAGCGGCATCATGCCGGAGTATCTGCGCTTCATGGAGATTCGCTGGGCGCTGGGTGGTCTGCCGTTCAGCAACACGCCGTCACCCGCCGTTGGCGGTTACGCACGCTTCAGGGACACCTCGCAATCGGAGCCGATGACCGAAGCGCATATTTTGGCGCTGGTCGATACCTGGCCGCCTGCGGTACTGCCGCACCTGAACAGACCTGCGCCCGGCAGCTCGCTGACCTGGACCATCGAGTTCGTGCAGCCACAGCCAGCGCTCGACACCTTGCAGTGGTGCAGCTACCGCGCGGTGATCGAACATGCGCGTGACGGCTACGGGCACACCGCTGCCGCGATGTGGACACCTGAGGGTGAGTTGATCGCGATCAGCCGTCAGACGGTGACGGTGTTTGGCTGACTGGCAGGGTCAGACGATGCAGGCCGTCTGTTATCAAGAAACCTGTAACTTACTGAAGAAAAGCGATTTTTGTAGGAGCGCGCTTGCCCGCGATGGCGCCAGTTCAGTCGCTGACTTACTGTCTGTAAGATCCTGTCGCCGGCAAGCGCGCTCCTATGGTCTGTGTTTGCTGCGCGACATCGCTGTGTCAAAGCGCTTTCAGCCTAGCGCCGATGCCGCTCCTTCCAGGCCCGCCACCATGCACCACTGAGCACGAAGCGCGGGAAGGTCACGAATTGCTCGACCAGCAGGCGTTTGACCGCGTCGCTGCGATCACTGAACGGTTCAGGTGACTGCTGTTCCAGCGTGTGGCCGTGACGCTGAAAAGCCAGCGCCGCAATCAGTCCGATCACGCCGATGGCAATCGATGAAATGCTGAGTGAAAACAGCCCGTCAACGATCAACAGCGCTGCCAGGATGAACAGGGGGACGGCTATCAGGTGCAACACCAGATTCGCCGGATGCCGATGATTGTCTGCGTAACCGCGCCACTGCCATGTGTGTAAATTGGGAAGTCGCTTGCCCATACTGCTGTCCTCTTCAATGCATTCAACGCATGTTTCAATGCATGAAGAATAGGTCCGACCCCGACAGGCCGCGAGTCAAGCCTGACTATCGGTGTGATAGCGTTTACAGACAACCGCTTACAGCTTGAGCTGGCCGATGGCGGTGTTCAGTTCGCCCGCCAGTATCGCGAGTTCGTCACTGGTATTGGCCGAGTCCACGGTCTGGGTCACGGTGCGTTCAGTCACGTCGCGAATGCTCACCACCGCCCGGTTCATCTCTTCTGCAACCTGACTCTGTTGCTGAGCGGCCACTGCGATCTGCGTATTGCTTTCACGCATCTGCGCCACGGCACCCGCAATCGCCGCCAACGCTTCACCCGCTTCACGAGCCTGCTGCACGCATTCATCAGCCTTGTACGAGCTGTCCTGCATGAAATCCACCGCGTCGCGTGTACCGCTTTGCAGGGCTGAAACCATGGTGGTGATTTCGTCGGTGGACGTCTGTACACGCTTGGCAAGGTTGCGAACTTCGTCAGCGACCACGGCAAAGCCGCGTCCCATCTCACCGGCCCGCGCCGCTTCAATCGCGGCGTTGAGCGCCAGCAGGTTGGTCTGCTCGGCAATGCTATGGATCACATTGACCACGCCATTAATCTTCTGGCTGTCGGCGGCCATGCGCTGGATCATTTCGGCGGTCTGCTGCACGCCGCTGGACAGCCCGGCAATCGATACCTGCACCCGGTCCACCACCGCCTTGCCGCTGCCTGCCAGCGCATCGGCGGTCTGTGACTGATCACGCGTGGTGGTGGCGTGCTGAGCGATGTGGTGCACGGTGGCGGTCATCTCGTTGATGGCCGTGGCGACCTGATCGGTTTCGCTCTGCTGGCCCAGCATGCCGTGACGCACCTCGGTCATGCCGGACGCCAGGTGCGCAGCTCCCTGATCGAGCCGGATGGCGGTCTGCGACACTGTGGCAACCACACGCTGATACCCGGCCTGCAACGCATTGAACGCCTTGGCCATCTGCCCGACTTCGTCGTCACTGCGGTTGGGCACGCGTGCCGAAAGGTCACCGCTCTGTTCGACATGCAGCATGACGTCTTTCAGCGTGTTGAGCTGGCTGAGCAGAAAACGGATCAGTAACTGCGAAGCGCCCAGCATCACAATCATCAAGACAAACACGGCCAGGGCGTAGTGAGCAAAATGCTGTTCAAGTACATCGGTAAAGGTCGGCGCATGGATGAGCGCTGCGCCGCTGGCAGGCAGTGGTTGGGTAGCGGGCCATTGGGCGATCAGTTGGGCTGCGTTGTGCGCCGATTCCTGACTCGACTGCTGCTCCAGATGAACGGCGTACAGCACCAGCAGCAGGGTGGTGATGAACGCGACCGCGTTCACCGCCCAGAATTTGTACTTGAGTGACAGGTTGCCAAGCCATGAGCGCATGAGGGGTCTTCTTCGATGATCGGTAGAAATAGCAGCAAGGTGCTATCACTGTATTCCGGTCATCAAAGCGACCTTTGACGCGGATCAAGAAAGCTGCGGATTTTCGTCGGCGGCCTGTTCCACGACTGGCAAGCCAAAGAACTCACGGGCACACGCTGTGCTGTGACGCGCCAGATCCTCCTCGGACTCGCCTCGATGCAGCGCCACTTCACGCAGCACTTCGGGCAGATAGGCGGGTTCGTTGCGGCCGTTTTTCGGTTTGGGTCTCAGGCTGCGAGGCAGCAGATAAGGCGCGTCGCTTTCCAGCATCAGTCGGCCGCGGGGAATGTTACCCACCAGCGGGTGCAGATGGGTGCCACGGCGCTCGTCGCAGATCCAGCCAGTGATACCGATGTGCAGATCCAGGTCCAGATAGCTGAACAGCGCAGCCCGCTCGCCAGTGAAGCAATGCACCACCACCGCAGGTAAACGGTCGCGGTAATCGCGCAGGATTTCCAGCATTCGCTGATTGGCGTCGCGCTCGTGCAGGAACACCGGCAGTTGCAGTTCCACGGCCATGGCCAGGTGCGCTTCCAGCACTTTCTCCTGCTGCGGGCGAGGGGAGAAGTCGCGATTGAAATCCAGCCCGCATTCACCGACGGCACGCACGCGGTTTTCCTTGAGCAGGGCATGCAACTGTTTCTCGGTGTCGCCGGTCCAATCGCTCGCCGAGTGAGGGTGTATGCCTGCCGTGCAGAACAGTCGCTGCGCACTGTCGTCCAGTTCCAGACACAGCTGCAAGGCTTCTTCGCTGCCTTCGACGCTGGTGCCTGTCACCACGAGTTGATCAACGCCTGCAGCGTAGGCACGGTCGAGTACCGCCTGTCGCTGCGAAGCGAAGCTGGCGTTAGTCAGATTGACGCCAATGTCGATGAGTTGCATGGTGCTACCTCCAGCGCAAGGCTGCCGAGCATATCAGAGCTTCGGTAAAAACAAGAAAACGCTGGCTATTCAAACGGTTGAGCTCAAGGACTCGATGCTTTTCTTCAATGTTGATGCTGCTGCGTGACTTCCAGAGTTCCTTTTTCCTGTTACGGCGATGCCACTGGGGAATGAATGATCCGATCCGCGCTTGTGTCCATTGCCTGCCTTCTGCCGCTTCTGACGACCTTCTCGGGTGAAGTGTCTGCACGTCCGGTCACGTCTGCCGGGCCTGTGGTCGCTGCACCGCACGCGCCGCCCGTGCGTGATCTGGCCGCGATTCGCAGCAGCAAGGTGCTTCGGGTGCTGGTCAATCAGAGCCGGAACAGTTCCGGCGATGTGAAGGGGCAGGAAATCGGCGTCGAGTATCACCGGCTGGAAGCGTTCGAGCGCTACCTCAACAGCCACGCCCGCGACGGGCAGAAGGTCACGTTCAAGGTCATCCCCAAAGCCAAGAATCAACTGCTCAGCGCTCTGCAGCGCGGCGAAGGTGATCTGATCGCTCCCGGCGAGCTGCTGGATGTGAGCGATGCCAAGGGCGTTCAGGCCAGCACCCCTATCATTCATGACGTGCCGCTGGTGCTCGTTGGCCTGCGCGGTGATCGCAGCCTGCGGCGCGTGGAGCAATTGTCCGGTCGGACCCTGAGCCTGGCCACCGGCAGCGCTGCAGACGAAGCCCTGCATCAGGTCAATCGACAACTGGAGCTGCGCAAACTGCCGCCGGTGAAGATCGAATGGGTTGATCCCAGCCTGGCCGTGGAAGATGTGCTGGAGATGGTCCAGGCTGGCATCTACCCGATGACGCTGGTCGAGCAGCCGATTGCCGAGCGCTGGGCCGGGGTCATGCCCAAACTGCGTCTGGATCGTGGGCTTTCCCTGAAAACCCACGGCGATGTGAGCTGGTTCGTGCGCGACAACGCCACCATGCTGCGCGCCAGCATCGATGACTTCCTCAAGGACTACAAACCGTCCAACCGTCAGGATGTGGCCTTTGAAAAGGCTTACAAGAACATGTACCGGGTCAATAACCCGCTGGTGCGCGGTAACATTCAGCGCCTCGAACAGTTGCGCCCCATGCTGCAACGCCATGCCGATGCGCAGGGCATGGACTGGCTCGACCTGGCTGCGCTGGCGTTCAAGGAATCCAAGCTCGACCCGTCTGCGAAAGGCAGTGGTGGCGCGACGGGGCTGCTGCAGATTACGCCCTCGGCGGCCAAAAGCGTCGGTGTCTCGAATATCCAGAATGCCGATGACAATATTCGCGCCGGATCACGTTACATGGCCTCGATCAAGCGCAAGTATTTCTCTAGCCCCAGGGTCAACGAGCGTGAGCGCATGGCGTTTACCATGGCCGCGTACAACATGGGGCCGGAACGAGTCCAGAGTATGCGTGATGAGGCGCGCAAGCGCGGGCTCAATCCCAATCAATGGTTTTTCCAGACCGAGCGCATCGCGATGGAGCAGGGCGGTGCCAACGTCGTCGCCTTCGTCAACAGCGTCAACAAATACTACCTGGCCTTCGACCGTCAGCGGGATGCGCTGGAAAAGGAAGACTCAGGGAAATCAACGGTCAGGCGTTAATCGAACAATTCGATAGGTATGTGCCATTTATTGCCGTTTTAACATGAGTCATTTTGATTATGATGGCGCCACTCCCACTTAATCGACGATGGAACACACCCGCATGAACACCCTGATCAAATCCGTACTCACCACCCGCGCCGGTTATGGCCTGACCATCCTGCGTGTCATTGTCGGTATCGCTTTCATAGCCCACGGCAGCCAGAAACTGTTCGGCGCGTTTGGTGGCTATGGTCTGGAAGGCACCGCGCAGTACATGGAAAGCCTGGGCCTGACGCCCGGCTATTTGATGGCCCTGCTGTCCGGCGGTGCCGAGTTCTTCGGTGGTCTGGGTCTGCTGGTCGGCCTGCTGGCCCGCCCGGCTGCGGCATTAGTGACCGTGTTGCTGCTGGTGGCGATTTTCACCGTGCACATCGGCAACGGCTTCTTCATGGCCAACAATGGTTTTGAATATGCGCTCGCCTTGCTGGGTGGCGCGCTGGCTGTGTTGATCGAAGGCGCAGGCAAGCTGTCACTGGACCGCCTCATCGCGCGATAACCTCTGCCACTTCCAGACTGAAGGCCCACGTGAAAGTGGGCCTTTTGCGTTTCAGTAGGATTGTAGGGCAAGGTAATTGACAATGAAGGGCGGGCTTCTCTAGGATGCGTGCTCAAGCGCCGATTTAACAACTACTTGCGGGGCGCCTGACAAGGCTCGAACCTTGTCGAAATACCGCTAAAACGTTGGTTCGGTGTTGCCTCTCACCGCTGCCCAGCGGAGCTTTTGAGGCAGAGAAAAAACCATGAACAACCTGCGCCCGCTTCTTCGTCTGTCCCCTATCAGCACTGTGCTGACGCGCAAGAATCCGAAAATCCTTCTCGCCGGTTCCCATCAGCCGACGCTGCTGCGTTATCTGGACGGCTGGCCGCGTCGCCGTGGCGGCTCCTGTGCCTTTCTCATCCAGTTTGTCGACGCTCACCAGCCGCTCAGCCATTTCGCCAACGATCAGTTCGATCTGGCGGTGATCCAGTCTCCGGGCGCGGGGCAGGTCAAGCAGGTAATTCGTGACCTCACCCGGGTGGCCCGGCAGGGTTTGATCACCTTCGGTTGAGAAGGCATTATGCTGGCCCCCACCGAATCGCCCGACAGGCAGAATCGCCGCCTTATCAAAGGATTAGGTGTGGTGTCTGCATGCGATTGGTTTATTGTGCTCTGGCTTGCCTGACGCTGTCGGGCGTTGCATTGTCTGCCCAGGCCCGAAACGCTACTGAAGGCGAACGTTACCTCTGTCGCTGGGGTTCAACCATTGCGAGTGGTGCGCAAGCGGCGAAGCTTTCAGGCGTCACCCGCTATGGTGCGCGGCAGAAGCTTCAGGCGCGCAAATTCACTAAACAGTGGATGCGTCCGATGGCGCTGGGTATTACCGAGCAGACTTACGACAGCGACTCGCGTCTCAAGCCCGACAGCGTCAGGCAGATTTATTACGACGGCTGCATCCGCCACGAGGTGGCGCGCCGATGAAGCCATGACCCCTGTCGCGTTGATGTTTGTGTTGATGGAGGAACGTCTTGAGTACAAAGATCATCACCAAACAGGGGCATGATGCCCTTAAAAAAGAACTCGACTATCTCTGGCGCGAACATCGCCCGGACATCACCCAGAAGGTGGCCTGGGCGGCCTCTCTGGGGGATCGCAGCGAAAATGCGGACTATCAGTACAACAAGAAGCTGCTGCGCGAAATCGACCGTCGCGTGCGCTACCTGCGCAAGCGTCTGGAAGACATGCGCGTGGTGCAGTACTCGCCCGAGCAGGAAGGGCGGGTGTTCTTCGGTGCCTGGGTGGAGATCGAGAACGAAGACGGCGACCTGAAGAAATTTCGCATCGTGGGCTACGACGAGATTTATGGTCGCAACGACTATATCTCCATCGACTCGCCGATGGCGCGTGCCCTCTTGAAGAAGGAAGAGGGCGACGAAGTGATCGTCAACACGCCCGAGGGCGAGAAGCTGTGGTTCGTGAACAGCATTGTTTATGAGCAGTGAGGACAGCATCCCGCTCACGAAGACGCTGCGGGATCTTTTCAAGCAACACGTCTCTTTCTGAAGAAACACAATTCGTGGGAGGCGGCTTGCCGGCGATTGGGTTTTTCAGGCGCTATTTCAGCGACTGAATTGACGCCGTCGCCGGCAAGCCGCCTCTTATCAAACAACCCATAAGTCACTGAAGAAATTGGGTTTTGTGGGAGCGGACCGGGCGGCGTTCCGTTTGTCCGCGAAAAGGCCGGTACATCCGACGCATATGCAGTGGCTGAAATACTGCATTCGCGGACAAGTCCGCTCCCACCAAGTTTGCTGCGCGACAGCGCTACGTCGAAGACGTAGTGGCGCCTCCCACGGTGTTTACTGCGTTCACGCTTGCAATCAACCCTCCCGCAAAACGGTCAACGGACTGGCATTCAGCGCACGGCGTGTGCCGAACACACCGGCACCGCCCACCAGCAGTGCGCCAATCAGCGGCAGCAGCAACAGCCACGGATGTGGGCTCCATTCCAGCGAGAAGGCATAGCGGTACAGCACAAAGCTCACCAGCTCACAGCCCAGCGCCGCCAGCAGTCCGCTCGCAGCGCCCAGCAGGCCGAACTCGATCCTGCGGGACTTGATCAGCATTGCCCGCTCTGCACCCAGAGCACGCAGCAGCGCGCCTTGGCGGATGCGCTCATCCAGCGTCGCCTGCAAGCCCGAGAACAGCACGGCAACACCGGCTGCCAGTACAAACAGCAAGACGAACTGCACGGCCAGCGTGACCTGATCGAGTATGCTGCGCACCTGCTCCAGCAAGGCTTCCACGCCCAGGATGCTGATGGCCGGGAAGGCCCGCGACAGCTCGACGATCTGCTTGTCCTGACCCTTGGGCAGGTAAAAACTGGTCAGGTAAGTGGTCGGCAGATCGGCCAGTGTGCCGGGCTGGAAGATCATGAAAAAGTTGGGCTGGAACGTATCCCAATTCACGTCTCGCAGGCTGGTGACGACGGCTTCGCGGGTCAGACCGCCAACGATGAAGCTCAGGCGATCCCCCAGCTTGATCTGCAGGCTCTCGGCGAGTTTGGTTTCGATTGAGACGCCGGGCGTGGTATCGGCCTGACCGGTTGCGGGCAGGTCTTTCCACCATTGTCCGGCGGTCAGCGTGTTGCCTTCAGGCAAGTCGGCAGCCCAGGTCAGGCTCAGGTCGCGCCGTGTGGCGTTCTCGCCGCGTGAGTCCTTGGTGACGAAATTGCCCACCGGCTCGCCATTGATGCTGGTCAGGCGTCCCGGCACCACCGGATACAGTGGCGCCGAGTGAGTGGACAGCTTGCTCATGGCCTGGGCGAAGTTCTCTTTCTCCGAAGGCAGCACATTGAGCACGAAATAGTTCGGCGCATCCTTGGGCAGCTGATTTTGCCAAGTGTCTAGCAATTCGCCACGCAGCAGCGCGATCAAACCCATCGACAGCAGAATCAGGCCGAAGGCCAGCGATTGACCGGCAGCGGCCAGCGGATAACGCAGCAGTTGGCCCAGACCCAGGCGCCACGGCAGCGACGCCCCGGACAATAGACGGCGCAGGCTCTTGAGGCCCAACAGCAACAGGCTGCCGAGCACCAGCGCCGCGACGATGCCGCCACCCAGCAGGGCGAAGGTCAGGACCAGATCCAGGCTCAGGCGCCACATGATCAGGCCCAGCGCCAATAGCGCGGCACCATACACCAGCCACGAACTGGCAGGGATGGGCAGCATGTCCCGGCGTAATACACGCAACGGCGGAACGCGACCCAGCGCCGCCAGCGGCGGCAAGGCAAAACCGGCCAGTGCGACCAGACCTGTACCCATGCCAGCCAGCGCGGGCAGCAAGCCGCCCGGCGGCACGGTTGCAGGCAAGAGATTTTGCAGCAGCGCAAACAACCCCAGTTGCGCCAGCCAGCCAAGCATTGCACCGCTCAGGCTCGCCAGCAGGCCTATGATTGCCAGTTGCAGGCTGAACAACGCCATCGCTTCGCCTCGCGACAGACCCATGCAACGCAGCAGGGCGCTGGCGTCGAAGCGTCGTGCGGCGAAGCGTGATGCCGACAACGCGACCGCAACACCCGCCAGCAGTACAGCGACCAGACTGGCCATGTTCAGATAGCGTTCGGCCTTGCCCAGCGCGCCGCCAATCTGCTGGCTGCCGTCGCGGGCATCCTTGATTTCCTGATGCGGTTCCAGACCCGGCTCAATGGCCTTGCGATAGGCGGCGAGCGTTTCCGGCGGACCGCTCCACATTTCCCGATAAGTGACCCGACTGCCCGGCTGCACTACGCCTGTGGCGGCAAGGTCCTGCAGGTTGATCATTACCCGTGGGGTGAGACTGTAGAAATTGCCAGCGCGGTCGGGCTCGTAGGTAAGCACACGGGTCAGTTTCAAGGTCTTGGCACCGACGTCGATGTCGTCGCCAATCTTCAGGTTCACGGCAGGAAACAGCCGGGCCTCGGCCCAGGCTTCACCGGGTTTCGGTCCGCTGCCTGCCTCTTCGGTCTGGTACAGCTCGGAGGCGCTTTTCAGCTCGCCGCGCAAGGGGTAGGCATTGTCCACCGCCTTGATGCTCGACAGCTGGATACCAGCGTCTGTGGCGATGACGCTGGAGAAGATCACGATCTGTGCATGCTTGAGTTGCAGCCGCTCGCCTTCCTGAACCTGTTCCGGGCGGGCAGGGCTTGAGCCTTCCAGAATCAGATCGGCCCCCAGGAATTCGGTAGCGCGTAGCAGCATTGCGCCGTTCAGGCGTGCACCGAAATAGCCGATGGCAGTGCTGGCGGCCACGGCCACCAGCAAGGCAAAAAACAACACCCGCAATTCGCCTGCGCGGGCATCGCGCAACAATTGGCGGGCAGCGAGGCTCAGCAGACGAACAAAAGGCAGGCGTGCCATCAAGGCTCCAGCGGGGCGACCAGGCGGCCCCCTTCAAGACGGATCAGGCGTCGGCAGCGATGGGCCAGACGCTCGTCGTGGGTGACCAGCACCAACGTCGTGTTGCGTTCCTTGTTCAGCTCGAACAGCAGATCGCTGATGCGCTCGCCCGTGTGACTGTCCAGGTTGCCGGTGGGTTCGTCGGCGAACAGCACGTCGGGATGGGCAGCAAAAGCACGGGCGATGGCCACGCGCTGCTGTTCGCCGCCGGACAGCTGGCGCGGGGTGTGGGTCAGGCGTTGGCCCAGACCAACCCGCTGCAGCAGATCGCGTGCCTGCTCACGGGCGTCGCGGCGGCCTTCCAGTTCCATAGGCAGCATGACGTTTTCCAGCGCGTTGAGGCTGTCTAGCAGCTGGAACGACTGGAAGACAAAACCGACGTGCTCGGCGCGTACCCGGGCGCGCTGGTCTTCATCCAGCTCACTCAGGTTGCGACCGGCGAGGATGACGGAACCGGCGCTGGGCAGGTCCAGGCCCGCGAGCAGGCCGAGCAGCGTGGATTTGCCCGAACCCGATGAGCCGACGATGGCCAGTGTGTCGCCCTTGTTTAGTTCCAGGGAGAGTTCGTGCAGGATAGTCAGGTCACCTTCGGTGCTGGGGACCACTTTACTGAGGCTTTGGGCACTGAGAATACTTTCACTCATGGAGAATCCGATGCGTGCGTGGTTTTTAAGTGCTGGCCTGGGGTTGCTGCTGCTGTCACAGGGCGCAGTGGCGGGCACGGTGTTGATCGTTGGGGATAGTATCAGCGCGGCTTTCGGCCTGGATACCCGGGTGGGGTGGGTCAGCCTGCTCGAACAGCGCCTCAAGGAACAGGGTTTCGACGATAAGGTGATCAATGCATCGATCAGTGGCGACACCAGTGCCGGAGGCCAGGCGCGGCTGCCTGCGCTGCTTGCAGAGCATAAGCCTGAGCTGGTTATTCTCGAACTGGGTGGAAACGACGGCCTGCGTGGCCAGTTGCCCGCTCAATTGCAACAAAACCTTTCGTCGATGATCGACAGCTCTCGCGCAGCCGGTGCGAAGGTGCTGTTGTTGGGTATGCGCATCCCGCCCAACTATGGCCCGCGCTATACCAAGGCCTTCGAAGAGGTCTACAGCAATCTGGCCGAAGAGAAAAAGGTCCCGTTTGTACCCTTCTTTCTGGAGGGCGTCGGGGGTGTTCCGCAGTTGATGCAGGCCGATGGTCTTCATCCCGCAGCCGCTGCGCAGGGAAAACTGCTGGAAAATGTCTGGCCGACGCTGAAACCGCTGCTTTGAGGCTTTTCCAGGCGGGAGCTTTCGGCTAATGTGGCGCCCCCGATCTGGAGCCCTCCATGCCGCGTCCCGCCTGGTCCCTGTATGCCTACCAAATGCTTGAGCCTGATGAACAGCTGGATCTGTTCGCGTGCCAGGAAGTACGGGTGCATCTGATTGCTCGTCAACTGGAACTGGGCGGCTCGATCGACCGTACCTTGTGCGGCACTTTGCTGCCAGCTCAACCGCACATGACTGCTGTCGAAACCGATGCCCTGCGTGACGAACGTCTGTGCCCGCTGTGCAAGGCCATTCTCGACGCCCAGCGGCGCGGCATGAACCCGATCTGGCCTGAACTGTAACCTTGTCAGCGTGTTCACCCCTGCGGATCTCCCCGAATCGCCGGGTGCAGGTGTACACTTCGAATCTTTCCCATATCGCCGTTACTCGAAGGATCTTCCCGGATGTTGTCGCGCATTCCAGCCGTTGCCCGCTGTCTGTCACTTGCTGCTCTCTGCGCGGCGAGCTCCGTTCATGCACTGGAGTTTCCGTTGCCGCCACCCGGCGAGGACATTGTCGGGCAGGTGCAGGTCATCAAGGCCAAATACGAAGACACGTTCGCTGACATCGGCACCCAGTACGATCTGGGCTACTTGGAAATGATCGCGGCCAACCCCGGTGTCGATCCGTGGTTGCCGGGTGCAGGCAAGGACATCGTGCTGCCGACCCGTTTCATCCTGCCGCCGGGTCCGCGTGAAGGGATCGTCATCAACCTGGCCGAGTACCGCATGTATTACTACCCGAAAGGGCAGAACGTGGTGCACACCTATCCGCTGGGTGTAGGTCGTGAGGGCTGGGGTTCGCCCATCGGCGTCACCAAGGTGACGGCCAAGACTCCGAACCCGACATGGACGCCACCGGCATCGATCAAGGCCGAACACGCCGCCGATGGTGACCCGCTGCCCAACGTGGTTCCGGCAGGCCCGGACAACCCGCTGGGGCCGTTCAAGTTCGGGCTGGGCATGTCCGGTTACCTGATCCACGGTTCGAACAAGAAATTCGGTATCGGCATGCGCACCAGCCACGGCTGCTTCCGCATGTACAACAACAACGTGCTGGAACTGGCCGACATGGCACCCGTCGGCACTACCGTGCGCATTATCAGCGAGCCCTACAAGTTCGGTCTGAGCGGCGGCAAGGTTTACCTCGAAGCGCATACGCCTGTGGACGATCAGGGCAATCCGTCGGTGGTCGACAAGCACACGGCGGTCATCAACGCCTTGCTCAAGCGCGACGATCTGGCCAACAACCTGCGCATGAACTGGGATCTGGTGCGTGATGTGGTTGCGGCGGAAGACGGCATGCCGGTAGAGATCGCAGTGCCGGGTATGGCTCCTGCTGCGGCTGATGCGCCGGTGGTTTTTCAGTGATTTGTGAAAGATCTCACTTTTGATCGAGTCTGTCGCTTTGTATGAGCAATGCCACTTGGGACGCTAAGCGTCCCTAAAGCAACTTCGTTTCGAAGCACTCATCGCTATAAACAACTCATCTGACTCTCCAACCAATAAGGCAGCAGAGGTCCCGTGCTTTTTTCGCGGTAGTGCGCACACCGCCGATTGCGACTGGGTGAAGGCTGAGTTCTGGCGCTGATTCGGGGGGCAGCCGGCAGGGATGCCGGCTGAGCCGCACTGGGCCATGGATGGCCCATTTGCGGCGACCCCCGAATCAGTGTCAGGACGAAGGAACCCCGGCGAAGCCGGGGCCGCAACCGGAGCGAAGGAGTTTGCTTACTTTGCTCCGTCAAAGTGAGTCGCCGAGGGGCGAAAAGGTGACTTGAGACGTGCGCTCGGCTCACTGAGTCCGCAATCTGTGCCATTTGTGACGCGGAGCGTCACGAGAGGCATGCCCACGCAGAGCGATGGGCACGATCAGTGTAACGGCAGAATTGCGTACGCTGAGCGCACAGCCTCGGAATCGCTCATGCTCCATGCGGCTCAAACGCCGCCCAATAAAAAAGCCGACCCGCTGCCGGGTCGGCTTTTTCAACAATCCCGAGGGGACTATTACTTGCGGCTAGCCTTGTCCAACATGCGCAGTGCGCGCTCGTTGGCTTCGTCAGCAGTCTGCTGAGCTTTTTGAGCTGCAGCCAGTGCTTCGTCAGCCTTGCGGTAGGCTTCGTCGGCACGTGCTTGCGAACGGGCTGCTGCGTCTTCGGTAGCTGTCAGACGAGCTTCGGTTTCTTTGGATACGCTGCTGCAACCGGTGGCCAGAACTGCTGCCAGAGCCAGAGCAGAGAATTTCAGAACGTTGTTCATCGTGTTCCCCTTCAAGGACTTATTTCAAATTAGTCATCTCTCGAAAGTGAGAAAATGACCGGCGTACATAGTACCCATTGTTTGTAGTAAGTAAACGGAGGAAGCGCAAGAAGCCCATAATTTTCTTGGCTTTGAAAGTGTTCCGCGTTACTTCTCATGCAAACTGTCTGAAAACTATCCACCTTGCTGTGGCTGGCCACTGCTGTAAAGCTGACAACAACCGGATAGAAACGGTTCCTGTATACCCGTGCAGACAGTCATGGACGTTGGCTTCAGATCGGTCACCCTGTGTCCGGTGCAGAGTCTTTTATCCGGCGGATCCAATGCATCGACGAGCGCAAGGCAAGTGCCTGATCGATCGTGTTGAACTGCCGCGCAAGGGGAAGCGAGTGTTGGCTATGCCTTGCCGTGGTTTTATGCTTTTTTTATAGGTATCGCACTTGAGCATCTCCGGCAATGACGCCTACTATTTACAGGTGCTCTTTGTTGAGATCGGCCAGGCTCTTCCCGGTGTCAAAAACAGGCACAGGGTGGCGTAGATGTTCCTTCGCCGGAAAAAGATCGGTAAGGTAGGGGTCAAATTCCAAGACCCGCGAGGAGTAGCGATGAGCGAGGCGTTGTCCATCCACCATGATCAGACCGGCCATCAGTTCGAAATCAATATCGATGGCCATCGGGCCTACCTGACCTATATGGATCTGGGGAAACAGACCCTGGATTTCTATCGGACTTTCGTCCCGGATGCATTGCGCGGCAGGGGCATCGCTGCTGCCCTGACCGAGAAGGCGCTCGACTACGCCGACAGCATGGGCTACACCGTTATTCCTTCCTGCTCCTACGTTGAGCGTTACATGGAGCGCCATCAGCGACAGGCCGCGAAGATCTGATCTGCATCACGCTGTAATCGACACCTGCAAAAACGCCGAGCATTGCTCGGCGTTTTGGTGTGCGTGACCGATTACTTGCGCTTGCGCGCCGGTAATACACCCTTGAGCTTGGCATGCATGCCACGCAGGGTTTTCTCGGTGCTTTCCCAATCGATGCAGGCATCGGTGATGGACACGCCGTATTGCAGTTCCGACAGGTCCTTGGGAATGGCCTGACAACCCCAGTTCAGATGGCTCTCGACCATCAGACCGATGATCGACTCGTTGCCCTCCAGGATCTGGTTGGCGACGTTTTCCATGACCAGTGGCTGAAGGGCCGGGTCCTTGTTGGAGTTGGCGTGGCTGCAGTCGACCATGATGTTCGGGCGAATGCCGGCCTTGTTCAGGGCCTGCTCACAGAGCGCCACGCTCACCGAATCGTAGTTCGGCTTGCCGTTGCCGCCGCGCAGCACCACATGACCGTAGGCATTGCCTTTGGTGGTCACGATGGACACGCCGCCTTCCTGATTGATACCCAGGAACCGGTGCGGGCTGGAAACCGACTGCAGGGCGTTGATCGCAACGGTCAGGCCGCCGTCGGTGCCGTTCTTGAAGCCGACGGCCGACGACAGGCCGGACGCCATTTCCCGGTGTGTCTGGGATTCGGTGGTGCGGGCACCGATGGCCGACCAGCTGATCAGATCCTGCAGATACTGCGGGGAGATCGGGTCCAGCGCTTCGGTTGCGGTCGGCAGGCCCATTTCGGCCAAATCCAGCAGCAACTGACGGCCGATATGCAGGCCGTCCTGGATCTTGAAAGAGTCATCCAGGTACGGATCGTTGATCAGGCCTTTCCAACCCACGGTAGTGCGCGGTTTCTCGAAATAGACGCGCATGACCAGATACAGGGTGTCGGACACCTCTGCTGCCAGCGCCTTGAGGCGCTCGGCGTATTCCTTGGCCGCTTTCAGGTCATGGATCGAGCATGGGCCGATCACGATGAACAGGCGGTGGTCATTGCCGTCGAGAATATTGCGGATCACTTCGCGACCCTGGCTGACCGTGTGCAGGGCAGCGTCGGTCAGGGGGATTTCGCGCTTGAGCTGATCCGGTGTGATCAGAGTCTCGTTGGATGCAACGTTGAGGTCGTCAATCGGTAAATCAGCCATCGTGTTACTCATCAGGTCGCGGGTACTGGCCGCCTGCGATCCCCTGTGCGGCGGTGCCCAGCAGGTTGAGCGCAGTGGGGAGCGGAACCTTAGCGCGTTATCGCGCTGTTCGACAATGGGCAAAGCGGCGTATCGGGCCTGTTTACCGCGACCTGACGGCCTTGAAGCATCTGTCATTTGCAACCACTGGCGCTGCAACGGATAGTGTACGGCCAGAGGTGAGGGCTATTTCGTTGACTGAACTGCAACTGAGCGACTTTGACATTGATCACCAATTGCTTGAGCTGACCGGCACTTCGCTGGTTATTTTTACCAGCGTGGGCTGCTCTGCCTGTCGCTGGGCCAGGCAGCAGTTGCCTGGGATGGGCCTTGCGGTTGACCGTCTGTGCTGGATCGACGCCCAGGACAATGGTGGCGCGGTGCAGCGCTACGAAGTGTTTCACCTGCCGGCACTGTTTATGGTGCGCGACGGAGCCTTCCATGGCGCAATTCGCGCCCCGCTGAGAGTCGAGGGTCTGGCTTCGGCACTGGACCGTGCACTTGCCAGCCCACCCGACGAATTACCCTGACAAGACAGTCAGCCAGAGAGACGTTATGAGCAGTGAAATCAGACGCCCGCGAATCGGTATCGTGGGCACCGGGGCCATCGGCGGTTTTTATGGCCTGATGCTGGCTCGCGCCGGATTCGATGTGCATTTTCTGCTGCGCAGCGAGTTTGATGCCGTCGCGCAAAACGGCCTTCGGATCAACAGTGCGGTGCATGGCAATCTGCAACTCAATCCGGTGCAGGCCTATTGTTCGGCGGCCGATATGCCGCCGTGCGACTGGTTGCTGGTCGGCACCAAGAGCACCGGCAATGCCGAGTTGGGACCGGTCATCGGCGCGATGGCTGCCGAGGGTGCGAAAGTCCTGTTGCTGCAGAACGGGCTCGCGGTCGAAGACGATTTGCGGGCGGTTCTGCCGGACAGCCTGCACATACTGGGCGGCCTGTGTTTCATCTGCGTCCACCGGACCGCGCCCGGCGTCGTGGCGCATCAAGCGTTCGGGGCCGTGAGCATCGGCTATCACAGCGGCCCGGCGGTTGATGAAGCGGAGCGCCTGTCCATTGTCGAAGCCTGTGCGCAGTTGTTCCGGCAGGCCGGTGTCGAATCGCACGCCATGCCCAGCCTGCAACAGGCCCGCTGGCAGAAGCTGGTGTGGAACGTCCCGTTCAACGGGCTTTCGGCGCTGTTGCGGACCAGCACGTCGCGTCTGATGAGCGACCCTGCCAGCCGTGAACTGGTACTGGCCTTGATGGATGAGGTGGTCCAGGGCGCAGAGGCCTGTGGTCATGCGTTGCCGGAAGGTATTGCACGGCATCTGCTCACGGTGACCGAAAGCATGCCCGACTATAAACCCAGCATGCACCATGACCTGATCGAAAAACGCCCGTTGGAGCTGGACGCCATCTATGCCCGGCCTCTGGCCGCTGCGCTCGACGCCGGTGTTGACATGCCGCGCGTGCGAACGCTGTATCAGGCTCTGGCCTTTATTGATCGCGACAATCGCTGAAGAGGCGAGGAAGCAGACATGACAACAAACGCCGAAGATCACAAACTGGTACTGGCCATTTCATCCAGAGCGCTGTTTGATTTGAGCGACAGTCATGCGGTTTACATGGCAGAGGGCGTCGAGGCGTACCGCAAGTATCAAATCGAACACGAAGACGAGATTCTCGAGCAGGGCGATGCCTATCTGCTGGTCGAGAAGCTGCTGAGCCTCAACGCCAGCCTGAGCAAGGCGCGGGTCGAAGTGGTTCTGGTGTCGCGCAACAGTGCCGATACCGGGTTGCGCGTGTTCAACTCCATCCAGCATTACGGGCTGGACATCAGTCGGGCGGCGTTCGTCGGCGGGCGCAGCCCTTATCCCTATCTGGCCGCGTTCGGCTGCCATCTGTTTCTGTCGACCCATGCGGAGGACGTGCGCAGTGCGCTGGATGCCGGGTTTGCGGCGGCCACCATCCTGTCGGGTGGCGCGCGGCGGGCGGCCAGTCCCGAGTTGCGCATCGCGTTCGATGGCGATGCGGTGCTGTTTTCCGATGAGTCGGAGCGGGTCTATCAGTCCGGCGGGCTGCTGGCCTTTCAAGCCAGCGAACGAGAGTCGGCCCGTGAGCCATTGCGCGGTGGGCCGTTCAAGCCGTTTCTGGCAGCGCTCAATCTGCTGCAACGTGAATTCCCCGAAGCCAGTTGCCCGATCCGCACTGCGCTGGTAACCGCCCGTTCAGCGCCTGCCCACGAGCGGGTGATCCGCACCTTGCGTGAATGGGACATTCGGCTCGACGAATCGCTGTTTCTCGGCGGGCTGCAGAAATCGGCGTTTCTTGAGGCGTTCGCTGCGGATGTGTTCTTCGATGATCAGCCGGGGCACTGCGAAAAAGCGCGTGAAGTGGTAGCGACCGGCCATGTTCCCCATGGGATCACTAACGAAATCAAGCTTTGAACGGACAGACCGCCAGTTGTCCGCCGTCGCGGTCTTTGGCGCACTGCTAAGCTCAATCAATCTCCGCCAATGTGGCTGTCCGGGAGGTTGTATGGTTCGTTCGATGCTGTATGCCACAGACCTCGGTCTGTATGCGCCCTATGTGACACAGCATGCGTTGGCACTGGCCCGGACGTTCGATGCCGAACTTTACGTTATCCATGTTGTTGAACCCATGGGGCTGTTCGCCGAGTCGGTGCTGCAGAGCTATCTGGGCGAGGATGCGTTGAGGGAGCTTCACAGCAGGGGCGTGAGTGCGTTCATGGATGGAATAGAGCAACGGATGCTCGACGGGTTTCGTGAGGAACTGGGTGAAGGTCACAAAGACCTGTCTTTCATTCGCACAGTGCGGGTCGTTCAGGGAGAACCCTCCAGCGTTATTCTTGAGCAGGCGCGGAAACTGGATGTGGATTTGCTGGTGGTGGGCAGTCACAGCCACCGGGCGAAAGAGGGCGAGTCGATAGGTCGTACGGCCGCCAGGGTTTTACAGCTTTCCGATGTACCGGTTTACATGGTGCCCATGATGCAGAACAGAGGGCGAGGGTAGAGCGACGGTTCGAGAAGGTCTAATTGGCTGTTCATGTGAAATCGAGCGTGCTATCGCCCCACAAAGGTGATAAAAAGTTCTAGAATTATTCGCCTGACCATTAATCCAGTTATATACCGTCGCTGATGCCCCTAGGGTTTATCTGCTTTGAGGGATACATATGAAGCTCCAACAACTGCGCTACATTTGGGAAGTGGCGCACCACGACCTCAACGTTTCCGCGACGGCACAGAGCCTTTACACTTCACAGCCCGGCATCAGCAAGCAGATCCGTCTGCTTGAGGACGAACTGGGGGTCGAGGTGTTTGCGCGCAGCGGCAAGCACCTGACGCGTGTCACACCGGCAGGCGAGCGCATCATCACCACGGCAGGTGAGATTTTGCGCAAGGTCGAGAGTATCAAACAGATCGCTCAGGAATTCTCCAACGAGAAGAAGGGCACGCTGTCGATTGCAACCACTCACACTCAGGCGCGTTACGCATTACCGCCTGTCATCAGCAATTTCATTCGGCAATACCCGGACGTTGCGCTGCACATGCATCAGGGGTCGCCTACTCAGATCGCCGAAATGGCGGCTGACGGGACTGTTGATTTCGCCATCGCCACCGAAGCGCTCGAGCAGTTCAGTGATCTGGTGATGATGCCGTGCTATCGCTGGAACCGTTGCGTCGTGGTGCCTCAGGGCCATCCCCTGACCAAGGTGCCGAAGTTGACGCTGGAGTTGTTGGCCGAATACCCGATTGTGACGTACGTATTCGGTTTCACCGGTCGTTCCAAACTGGACGAAGCCTTCAGCCACCGTGGTCTGGTGCCCAAGGTCGTGTTCACAGCGGCAGATGCCGACGTGATCAAGACCTATGTTCGCTTGAATCTGGGTGTGGGTATCGTCGCCAGAATGGCGGTGGACGAAGAGCTGGACAGCGATCTGGTGATTCTGGATGCCAGCGACCTGTTCGAGTCCAGTGTCACCAAGATTGCATTTCGTCGCGGCACGTTCCTGCGTGGCTTCATGTGCGACTTCATCGAGAAATTCGCCCCACACCTGACTCGTGAAGTCATGGCCAAGGCGATTACCTGCCATAACAAACAGGAGATGGAAGAGCTGTTCGCCAATGTCGAACTGCCCGTGCATTGATCGGGCACAGCTGACACAGCGTCATTGCGGGCAGCACTCGATGCCCGCAATGAGCTGGGCTGCAGTCGGTCAGACCTTGGCGATCAGGTTGCCCGAATGCAGGCCGCACTCTTTCTGAGTGGCTTCTTCCCACCACCAGCGACCTTCACGTTCGTGCTGGTTTGGCAAGACCGGACGCGTGCAGGGCTCGCAACCAATGCTGATGAAGCCGCGCTCGTGCAGGCTGTTGTAAGGCAGCTCCAGCATGCGGATATAGCCCCAGATTTCCTCACTGCTCATCTGCGCCAGCGGGTTGAACTTGTACAGCGTCCGCTCGGGCGTCGAGAAGGCCGTATCGATTTCCATGACCGCCACTGCGCTGCGGGTACCAGGGCTCTGGTCACGTCGCTGGCCTGTTGCCCAGGCTTTGACACCTGACAGCTTGCGGCGCAGCGGTTCGATCTTGCGGATGCCGCAGCACTCGCCATGGCCGTCACGATAGAAGCTGAACAGCCCCTTTTCCTTGACGAAAGGTTCGAGCTTGCTCTGATCCGGCGAGATGATCTCGATGTCGATCTTGTAGTGCTCGCGGACCTGCTCGATGAACCGATAGGTTTCCGGGTGCAGACGACCGGTGTCGAGGCTGAATACCTTGACGTTCTTGTTCAGTTTCCAGGCCATGTCCACCAGCACCACGTCTTCGGCACCGCTGAAGGAAATCCACAGCTCGTCACCGAAATGTTCGAAGGCCAGTTTCAGAATGTCCTGCGCAGACTTGTTCGCATAAGTCGTCGCCAGCTCGGCGACGTCGAAAGGTTGGCTCATCAGGCGGCTTCCTGGGTAAAGGGTGGCGCTTAAGCGCTCGTGATGGCAGCAATGGTAACAAAATCCATCGTTGCATGGCCGCTTCGCTGGCCCTTGTGATGCGTTGCGCGGGGTCTGACGAGCGGCTAGAGTGCCGCTTCCCTTTGTCTTGAAGTGTCCCTTGAGGAGCGTTCTGTGGAAATTGCCTGTCTCGACCTGGAAGGTGTGCTGGTCCCGGAAATCTGGATCGCCTTTGCCGAAAAAACCGGTATCGAATCCCTGCGCGCCACTACCCGGGACATTCCCGACTACGACGTGCTGATGAAGCAGCGCCTGCGCATTCTCGACGAGCACGGCCTGAAACTGTCGGACATTCAGGAAGTGATCGGCACCCTCAAGCCGCTGGACGGTGCGGTGGAATTCGTCAATTGGCTGCGCGAGCGGTTTCAGGTGGTGATTCTGTCGGACACGTTTTACGAGTTCTCCCAGCCACTGATGCGCCAGCTGGGTTTTCCGACCTTGCTCTGCCATCGCCTGATCACTGACGAGACCGACCGGGTGGTGAGCTATCAGTTGCGCCAGAAAGACCCCAAGCGCCAGTCGGTGCTGGCCTTCAAGAGCCTGTATTACCGCATCATCGCAGCAGGCGATTCCTATAACGACACCACCATGCTGGGCGAAGCTGACGCCGGCATCCTGTTTCACGCTCCTGAAAACGTGATCCGCGAGTTTCCGCAGTTTCCGGCGGTGCATACATTCGAAGACCTGAAGAAGGAATTCATCAAAGCATCGAATCGGGAGCTGGCGCTCTAGCTCGATTTTTAGGGGTTCTGGCGCTCTGTGTCGTCACGCTCGAGAGCCGACGCGGAGCGTCCTGGGAGGCATGCCCACGCGGAGCGATGGGCACGATCAGTATTGAGGCAGACTTGTGTATAACGATGAGCTCCGGAGCGTGGGAATGGTCATCACGGCCGGATCAGGCCAGCGCATTCAGCGTCTCAAGCAGTACGCGCACCTTGGTAAAGGTCTCCTGATATTCCGCCTCGCACTCGGAATCCGCAACGATGCCGCCGCCGCCCCAGCAGGACACCTGTCCATCCTTGACCAGCAGGCTGCGAATGGCGATTGAGCTGTCCATCTGACCACGTACGTCCATGTACATCAGTGAACCGCAATAGATGCTGCGCCGCGTGGGCTCCAGTTCGTCGATGATCTGCATGGCCCGGATTTTCGGCGCGCCGGTGATCGAGCCGCCGGGGAAGCTGCCTGCGATCAGGTCCAGCGCATCATGGTCTGCCGCCAGTTCGCCGGTCACGCTGCTCACCAGATGATGCACGTTGGGGTAGCTTTCAAGGCTGAACAGTTGCGGGACTTTCACTGAGCCGATTCGGCAACTGCGTCCCAGGTCGTTGCGCAGCAGGTCGACGATCATCAGGTTCTCGGCCCGATCCTTTTCGCTGCGCAGCAGTTGCCCGGCGAGTTCGGCGTCCTGTGCCGGGTCTTTGCCACGCGGGCGGGTGCCTTTGATCGGCCGGGTTTCGACCTGCCGGTCGCTGACCTTCACAAAACGCTCGGGTGACAGGCTCAGGATCGCGTCGTCATCCGGCAACGCCATGAAGCCTGCAAACGGCGTCGGGCAGGCTGATCGGAGTGCCCGGTAGGCTTGCCACGGATCGCCCGAGCAAGGTGCCTGAAATCTCTGGGTGAGGTTGACCTGATAACAGTCGCCTGCCTGGATATAGTCCTGAATTCGCTCGAACGCTTGCTGGTAATTGCTGGCGCTGATGCTGGCGGCAAAAGGTCGTTTCAGCGAGAACGGTGTTACGTCGGGTGCCGGTTTGCCTTCGAACAGCTCAATCAGGCGTTCGCGCTCGGCCTCGGTCATGGCCGGATGAAACATCAACTGGCTGGTCTGCGCCTGATGATCACTGATCAAGGCCCAGCCATACAGCCCGAGGCGTCCATCGGGCAGTCGCAGATCGTCAACGGATGCGTTTGGCAGCGGCTCGAGACGGCGTCCGAAATCGTAACTCAGATACCCCATCAGGCCACCTGCGAATGGCAGTTCGGTGCCTTCCGGCAGGCTGGCGCTGCCCAGTGCCGCGAGGCTCGCGCGCAGCCGTTCGATGTAGGCACTGCCGGTTTCCTGCGTCCCGACTGTCAGCTCCTGCAAGGGCCAGGCGCTGAGCAGGTCAAAGCGACC
The DNA here is from genome assembly GCF_979253365.1 of Pseudomonas sp. AC016. Taxonomy (NCBI): domain Bacteria; kingdom Pseudomonadati; phylum Pseudomonadota; class Gammaproteobacteria; order Pseudomonadales; family Pseudomonadaceae; genus Pseudomonas; species Pseudomonas sp. AC016. The sequence goes on along the minus strand of NZ_CEEDCC010000001.1, from coordinate 964,714 downwards.
CCGGTCGGCTACCGGTCTTCCGCTGTCGAGCAGGATCGCGCCCGGTGCCTGGCGAATGCGTGAGAAATACTCGGCCGGGTCGGGGCTGTAGGGCAGGGGATGAATCAGGCAGGTGGGCATGTCGAAACGTCAGTATTGAGGCGCGGCCGGGGATTGTAGTCCTGTGGACTGTCGCCTCCTAGGGGTATGTCGGGATTGGGCAGAAGCCGATCGTTCTCAGGCGCTTGGTACATGGCCGAACAGCGCCTGTACAAATTCGACCCGTTCCTGAGGCGTTTCCTGCCGACCTTCCAGCGCCAACTGCTCGATGCGCGCCTCGACCGCCTGAGTGCGGTGTGTCAGGCCGCTGTCATTGGCGATCTGAATGTTCAGACCGGGGCGGGCATTAAGCTCAAGGATCAGCGGTCCCTTGTCCTGATCGAGCACCATGTCGACGCCGATGTAGCCCAGCCCGCACAGCTCATAGCATTCGGCCGAGAGTTCCATGAAGCCGTCCCAGTTGGGCAACTGCACGCCGTCCACCGAGTTGGTGGTGTCCGGGTGTTTGCTGATGATGCTGTTCAGCCAGGTGCCTTGCAGGGTGATGCCCGTTGCCAGGTCAACACCCACGCCGATAGCACCCTGGTGCAGGTTGGCCTTGCCGCCCGACTGGCGGGTAGGCAGGCGCAACATGGCCATGACCGGGTATCCCATCAGCACGATGATGCGTATGTCCGGCACGCCTTCGTAGCTGATGCTCTTGAAGATCGGGTCCGGCGTGACGCGGTATTCGATCAATGCGCGGTCGCGGTGTCCACCCAGCGAATACAGGCCGGTCAGGATACTGGACACCTGATGCTCGATTTCCGACTTGCTGATGATGCGCCCGGACACTGTGCGATAACGGTCTTCGAAGCGGTCGGCGATCACCAGGATGCCGTCGCCGCCTGCGCCCTGTGCCGGTTTGATCACGAAATCGCTGCGTCCGCCGATGATCTCGTCGAGCTGGTCGATTTCCTTTTCGGTCGAAATCACGCCATACATTTCCGGCACATGAATCCCGGCCGCGATGGCGCGTTCCTTGGTGATGATCTTGTCATCGACAATCGGGTACAGGCTGCGCTTGTTGTACTTGAGCACGTAATCGGCGTTTCGCCGATTGATGCCCATGATCCCGCGCGCCTCCAGCGCCTTCCAGGTTTTCCACCAGCCGATCACTTGGCCTGTTCCTCTTTAAGGAACGCCTTGAAGCGCATCAGTTCGGTCAGGCGGTAGCCACGGTATCTGCCCATCGCCAGCATGAAGCCGACCAGCACCAGCAACACTGCCGGGAAGGTGAACACAAAATAGGTCAGCTCCGGCACGCTCATGATCAGGTGTGCCAGGGACGCCGCGAACAGCGTACCGATGGCCACTTTCATGGCGTGGCTGGCGCCGCGTTCTTCCCAGGTGATCGACAGGCGTTCAATAGTCATGGTCAGGATCACCATCGGGAACAATGCCACCGAAAGGCCGCGCTCCAGCCCCAGTTTATGGCTGAACAGGCTGATGGCGGCGATCAGTACCACCACGAAGGTCAGTACCACCGACAGGCGCGGCAGCATCTGCAGCTTCAGGTGCTCAAGGTAGGAGCGCAGCGACAGCCCGAGCGCGGTGATCACCGTAAACAGCGCAATGCCGAAGCCCAGCTGGGTTTCGCGGAAGGCCAGGGCGATCAGCACCGGCGTAAACGTACCCAGCGTCTGCAGGCCGATCAGGTTGCGCAGAATCAGGATAACCAGCACGCCAATCGGGATCATGACCATGATCATGAACGTCTGCTGGGTCTGCAGTGGCAGGCCATACAACGAATAGGCAAGGAAGTCGGAATCGGTACTGGCGTCGGTCAGTTTGGCCAGACGCATGGCATTCATTTCGCTGTTGTTCAGGCTGAAGGTGACCTGCACCTTCTTGCCACCTTCGACCGTGACCAGATTCTCGTCACCGGTCCACCACAGTAGGCGATCGTCCGGCAAACCGGCTTCACCGGTGTCCGGGTTGAAATACAGCCATTCCTTGCCATTGAAGCTGCGCAGCCACAGTTCAGGCGTTTGCGGCTGACCGGCGTCCAGGCGAATGGTGTGAGCCTTTTCCATCGGCACGTGGGCGATGGACAGCAGCAACTCGGTGATCTGGGCTTTCTTACCGGCAGACGTATCGCCCGCCAGCAGAAGCTTGACGTTGTCGTCGTTCAGGTTGTTGACGCGCTTGATGGCCTCGGTGATGAAGGTCTCGACATCCGCCGAGTGTTGGCGAATGGGCGCCAGCAAAGCTTCGGCAGCGACTTTCTCAGGGCCTTCGACGGGCAGGCTGTCTCGGAAGATCGGGCCTTTGACCTTGGGCTTGTCGCCGCTGTAGCGCTTGGTCAGCACCAGTCGGTAGTAGAGCGTCTGGTTACCGGTGGCACGGCGGGTCGACCAAGTGACGCGGCGATTGCCGTCGCCACGGTTGACGCTGACGCCATAGTTGTTGGAGATGAAGCTTTCATTGAGGCTGATGTAGTCGTGTGCCAGCGGCGGCACGAACATCTGAATCTTGACCGAGTCCTTGGGGTTGGCAACAAATTCGACCTTGGCATCGATATTCCACAGGTCGTCGGTTTCGTCTTCGGTCACCGGAATGCCGAGCGCCAGTATCTGATAGGCCGTGATTGCGATGCCAAGCGTGACGAGCACCGTGATCAGGATTTTCAGATGGAGCGTGAGAGAGCGCATGTATTTACTCTGCGTTTTGAGCGACGGAAGCGCAGCCAGGCTTCCCTGCCGCATATTTAAGACTTGGATCGACCAGCGCATCGAAGTGTTTCAAGGCTTCGGAGCCGATCAAAAGCGGGTATTGGAAAGCACTTCGGTCGGTCAAGTTCACTTCTATGGTGCGTAAAACTTCACCCATGCAGACCGACAGGCTGATGACAGGGCGGGCGGTGTACTTTTTCTCGTCATCCGGGTCGCGGTCATCGGCGCGACGCTTGATCTTGCTGACACGTGCCAGCGGTCGTTCTATGGGGTGCGCATGGCTGTCGTCGATGGCCAGATAGAAGCGTACCCAGCTTTCGCCATTGCGTTTGAAGTGCTTGATGTCGCGCGCACTCAATGAAGCTGTCTTGGCGCCAGTGTCCAGCTTTGCGGCGACTTCAAGGTCGATATCAGCGAGTCGTGCGTACTCGTTCAAGCCGTAGACAGTCTTGTTGGCTGCAACGCTGAAGGCAGGCAGAAGCAAAAGGCAAAACAGAGTGGTTAGGGTATCAAGTCTCATAAATCCTGGCGCAATGAGCGCAAAACTTCAGGGTCAGGGCTCAAACGGGATGGGCCTGATGACGAAAAAAACAGGGTTGCAGGCTGGAATCCGGGGCCGGGCAGCGCTGAATAAATGTGGCGCGCAGTCTAGCATGAAGCCTCGCTGCTGGCAGTTTTACGACGCTGTCCGGTAGCCTGCGGAGTGTGTAAGAAAATTCTCGTGCGTTAGGCGATTGTCGACAATCACGCATTTTTCTTTGACGTATCGTGTGCTCATAGCTAGATTTAGCGCTATTGAAATTCAAGGTGTCGACAATGTTGGGTGCGCTTGAAGAAGTTACGGTGTTGGCGGACGATTCGGAAACCCTTTCCGAGCACGTCTTTCGGCGTATTCAGGCGGCCATCGTCAAAGGCGAGATTGCGCCGGGCAGCAAAATTTCCGAGCCGGAACTGGCCCGTACCTATGGCATCAGCCGTGGCCCGCTGCGCGAAGCGATCCATCGTCTCGAAGGCCAGCGTCTGGTGGTCCGCGTGCCGCATGTCGGTGCCCGCGTGGTCTCCCTGAGCCACGCCGAAATGATCGAGCTGTACGAAATTCGTGAATCCCTTGAAGGCATGGCCTGTCGGCTGGCCGCCGAACGCATGACGAGCGAAGAGATCGATGAGTTGCGCCGAGTGCTGGATACCCACGAGCGCGACGCTGCGTTTCAGGCCGGTGTCGGCTATTACCAGCAGGAAGGCGATTTCGACTTTCATTACCGGATCATTCAGGGCAGCGGCAACCGCACCCTCAGCCAGATGCTCTGTGGCGAGCTGTATCAGCTTGTCCGCATGTACCGCATCCAGTTTTCCACCACGCCGAACCGACCCCGCCAGGCCTTTGCCGAGCATCACCGCATCCTCGATGCGATTGCCGAACGCGATGGCGAGCTGGCCGAATTATTGATGCGCCGCCATATCGGTGCGTCCAGACGCAACATCGAGCGCCATTATCAGGCGGCTACCGACCGAGGTGAATCATGAGTCGCGACACCACAACTCCCGGACAGCGTTTTCGTGACGCGGTCATCAGCGAACAGCCGTTGCAGGTGGTTGGCGCAATCAATGCCAATCATGCGCTGCTGGCCAAACGTGCCGGGTTCAAGGCGATTTATCTGTCCGGTGGCGGAGTGGCTGCAGGCTCGCTGGGTATTCCGGACCTGGGCATTACCGGGCTTGAAGATGTGCTGATCGATGTGCGACGCATCACCGATGTCTGTGATCTGCCGCTGCTGGTCGATGTCGACACCGGTTTTGGTTCGTCGGCATTCAACGTGGCGCGCACCGTGCGTTCGATGATCAAGGCCGGTGCGGCCGCTATCCATATTGAAGATCAGGTCGGTGCCAAGCGCTGCGGGCATCGTCCGAACAAGGAAATCGTGTCGCAGCAGGAGATGGTCGACCGCATCAAGGCCGCCGTCGATGCGCGGACCGACGACAGTTTCGTGATCATGGCGCGCACCGATGCGCTGGCGGTCGAAGGTCTTGAGTCGGCCCTGGAGCGGGCAGCGGCCTGCATCGAAGCCGGTGCGGACATGATCTTCCCGGAAGCGATCACCGAGCTTGCCATGTACAAGCAGTTCGCCAACCGCGCCGGTGTGCCGATCCTGGCCAACATCACCGAGTTCGGTGCCACGCCGTTGTTTACCGTGGACGAGCTGCGCGACGCTGATGTATCGCTGGTGCTCTATCCTCTGTCGGCATTCCGCGCCATGAACAAGGCGGCGGAAAATGTCTACGGCGCGATTCGCCGTGACGGCACCCAACAGAATGTGATCGACACCATGCAGACCCGAATGGAGCTGTACGACGCCATCGATTACCACACCTTCGAACGCAAGCTCGACGCGCTGTTTGCGCAGAAGAAAGGCTGAAAAAAAGCCCGCTGATCGTTCTCACGCTCCTGCGTGGTAACGCCGCCCAGGACGCTCAGCGTCCGCTCTCGAGTGTTTCGTGGCGCACGAGCGGGATATTCACATGATCATTCCCGACAATTTCAAGAACTGGAGAATGCAATGGCTGAAGCAAAAGTATTGAGCGGCGCAGGTCTGCGGGGCCAGGTCGCCGGACAGACTGCCCTGTCCACCGTCGGCATGGCGGGCGCTGGCCTGACCTATCGTGGCTATGACGTTCGCGAGCTGGCCGCCGAAGCGCGCTTCGAAGAAGTCGCCTATCTGCTGCTCTACGGTGAGTTGCCGACCCGGATGCAACTGACCGCCTACATGCAACGCCTCACGGAAATGCGCGAACTGCCTCAGGCCCTGAAAGAAGTGCTTGAGCGCATACCCGCCGACACCCACACGATGGACGTGATGCGCACCGGGGCCTCGATGCTCGGGACCCTGGAACCGGAGCGCAGCTTCGAGCAGCAGCGCGATGCCACCGACCGCCTGCTGGCAGCCTTTCCGGCGATCATGTGCTACTGGTACCGCTTCAGCCATGAAGGCAAGCGCATCGACTGCATCACGAACGAAGACTCCATCGGCGGGCATTTTCTGCACCTGCTGCTGGACAAGACACCCAGCGAACTGCACCGCAAGGTCATGGACGTGTCACTGATCCTGTACGCCGAGCACGAATTCAACGCTTCGACGTTTACCGCACGTGTCTGCGCATCGACCCTGTCCGACCTGTATTCCTGCATCACGGCGGCGATCGGCACGTTGCGCGGTCCGTTGCATGGTGGCGCCAACGAAGCGGCCATGGAGATGATCCAGCGTTTCGGGTCGGCCGAAGAGGCTACCCAGGGCACGCTGGGCATGCTGGAGCGCAAGGAGAAGATCATGGGCTTCGGCCATGCGATCTACAAGGAATCCGACCCGCGCAACGAGGTGATCAAGGGCTGGTCGAAACAGCTCGCCGATGAGGTGGGTGACACTGTGCTGTTTCCTGTTTCCGAGGCCATCGACAAGGTCATGTGGGAGCAGAAGAAGCTGTTTCCCAATGCGGACTTTTACCACGCCTCGGCCTACCACTTCATGGGCATTCCGACCAAGCTGTTCACGCCGATCTTCGTCTGCTCGCGCCTGACGGGCTGGGCGGCGCATGTGTTCGAACAGCGCAGCAACAACCGCATCATTCGTCCGAGCGCCGAGTACACCGGCGTCGAGCAGCGCAGCTTCGTGCCCATCGAGCAACGCTGAACCAGGTGGGCAGGGGAGCCGCCGATGAGCTTCCCGCCTGCTTTTCGAAACCTGATTTAGCCGCTATGAACCGAGCCCAGCAATGAACAGTGAATTTCGCAAACCGCTTCCCGGCACCCGACTGGACTACTTTGATGCACATGCAGCCATCGAAGCCCTCAAGCCCGGTGCATACGCTACCTTGCCTTACACCTCACGCGTGCTGGCCGAAAATCTGGTGCGTCGCTGTGATCCGGCGACCCTGAATGCCTCGCTGACCCAGTTGATCGAGCGCCGCCGCGACCTGGATTTTCCGTGGTTTCCGGCGCGTGTGGTGTGCCACGACATTCTGGGTCAGACCGCGCTGGTCGACCTCGCAGGCCTGCGCGATGCCATCGCGTCCCAGGGCGGCGACCCTGCGCTGGTCAATCCGGTGGTGCCGGTGCAACTGATCGTCGATCACTCGCTGGCCGTGGAGTGCGGCGGCAATGACCCGCAGGCGTTCGAGAAGAACCGCGCCATCGAGGACCGCCGTAACGAAGACCGCTTCCACTTCATCGACTGGACCAAGCAGGCGTTCAAGAACGTCGAAGTGATCCCGCCCGGCAACGGCATCATGCATCAGATCAATCTGGAGAAAATGTCGCCGGTGGTTCAGGTACTCGATGGTGTGGCGTTTCCCGACACGCTGGTCGGCACCGACAGCCACACTCCGCACGTCGATGCGCTTGGGGTGATTGCTATCGGCGTGGGCGGCCTTGAAGCGGAAAACGTGATGCTGGGTCGCGCGTCCTGGATGCGTCTGCCGGACATCATCGGGGTCGAACTGACGGGTCGCCGTCAGCCCGGCATTACCGCAACCGACGTGGTATTGGCCCTGACTGAATACCTGCGCCAGCAGAAAGTGGTGGGCGCGTACCTGGAATTCTACGGCGAAGGCGCGGCCAGCCTGACCCTGGGCGACCGGGCGACGATTTCCAATATGGCGCCTGAGTACGGTGCCACGGCCGCGATGTTCTCCATTGACTCGCAGACCATCGATTACCTGCGCCTGACCGGACGTGAGGACGAGCAGGTCAAGCTGGTCGAACTGTACGCCAGGCACACCGGATTGTGGTCCGATAGCCTTGAACAGGTGGAATACGAGCGCGTGCTGAGCTTCGATCTGTCCAGCGTGGTGCGCAACATGGCCGGGCCGTCGAATCCGCATGCGCGTGTGGCCACGTCGGATCTGGCTGCCAGAGGTATCGCCGGACAATGGGATGAAGTGCCGGGGCAGATGCCCGATGGCGCGGTGATCATCGCCGCGATCACCAGTTGCACCAACACCAGCAACCCGCGCAACGTGATCGCCGCAGGTCTGCTGGCACGTAACGCCAACCGCCTGGGGCTGACTCGCAAGCCCTGGGTTAAGTCCTCGCTGGCGCCCGGTTCGAAAACCGTGGCGTTGTATCTGGACGCTGCCGGGCTGACCACGGAGCTTGAGCAACTGGGTTTCGGCGTGGTGGCGTTTGCCTGCACCACCTGCAACGGCATGTCCGGAGCGCTGGATCCGGTCATCCAGCAGGAGATCATCGACCGCGATCTGTACGCGACTGCTGTACTGTCCGGTAACCGCAACTTCGACGGACGAATCCATCCTTACGCCAAACAGGCATTTCTCGCCTCGCCGCCGCTGGTAGTCGCTTACGCGATTGCAGGCACGATCCGGTTCGATATCGAAAAGGATGTGCTGGGCGTTGTCGATGGCAAAGAGATCCGCCTGATGGACTTGTGGCCGAGCGACGAAGAAATCGACGCCGTGGTGCAGGCTTCGGTCAAGCCGGAGCAGTTCCGTCAGGTCTACATCCCGATGTTCGCCATCGAAGAGCATACCGGTCCGAAGGTCGAGCCGCTGTACGACTGGCGCCCGATGAGTACCTATATCCGCCGTCCACCTTACTGGGAAGGCGCGCTGGCCGGAGAGCGCACGCTGAAGGGCATGCGCCCGCTGGCGGTGCTGCCGGACAACATCACGACCGATCACCTGTCGCCGTCCAACGCGATCATGCTCAACAGTGCCGCCGGTGAATACCTGGCGAAAATGGGCGTGCCGGAAGAAGACTTCAACTCTTATGCCACCCACCGCGGCGATCACCTGACCGCCCAGCGCGCCACGTTCGCCAACCCGCAACTGGTCAACGAAATGGCGGTCGTCGAGGGCAAGGTCAAGAAGGGGTCACTGACCCGGATCGAGCCGGAAGGGCAGGTCACGCGCATGTGGGAAGCCATCGAAACCTACATGGCACGCAAACAGCCGCTGATCATCATTGCCGGTGCCGACTACGGTCAGGGCTCGTCCCGTGACTGGGCGGCCAAAGGTGTGCGGCTGGCGGGCGTCGAGGCGATTGCGGCCGAAGGTTTCGAACGTATCCATCGCACCAATCTGGTCGGTATGGGGGTGTTGCCGCTGGAGTTCAAACCGGGCACCAACCGACTGACGCTGGGCATCGACGGCAGCGAAACCTACGACGTCGTTGGTCAGCGTACGCCGCGTGCAACCCTGACGCTGGTGATCACTCGCAAGAACGGCGAGCGCCTGGAAGTGCCGGTGACCTGTCGTCTGGACACCGGCGAAGAACTCTCCATTTATGAGGCGGGCGGCGTGCTGCAACGCTTTGCCCAAGACTTCCTCGAAGCGACTGTGTCTTGAAATCAGAGCAGCGCTGATCGTGCTCATGAAGAGTATGGGCACGACTGATGACCGGGACAGGAACAGACATGACTCATTTACCGCAAATCCGAATCCCCGCCACCTATATGCGTGGCGGTACCAGCAAGGGTGTGTTCTTCAACCTGCTTGACCTGCCCGAAGCTGCGCAGGTTCCAGGTCCGGCAAGAGACGCACTGCTGTTGCGCGTGATCGGCAGTCCCGATCCGTATGAGAAACAGATTGATGGCATGGGCGGGGCGACGTCCAGCACCAGCAAAACCGTGATCCTGTCTCGCTCCGACAAGGCCGATCACGATGTCGATTATCTGTTCGGGCAGGTGTCCATCGACAAGCCGTTCGTGGACTGGAGCGGCAACTGCGGCAATCTCTCGGCAGCGGTTGGCTCGTTCGCGATTCTCAGCGGTCTGGTGGATGCCAGTCGCATTCCGCAGGACGGCATTGCCACGGTGCGCGTCTGGCAGGCCAACATTGGCAAGACCATCATCGCCCACGTGCCGATCAGTAAAGGCGAAGTGCAGGAAAGCGGCGACTTCGAGCTGGACGGCGTGACCTTTCCCGCAGCCGAAGTACAACTGGAGTTTCTTGACCCGGCCGCAGACGAAGAGAGCGCCGGTGGCTCGATGTTTCCCACCGGCAATCTGGTAGATGACCTGGAAGTGCCGGGTGTCGGCACGTTGAAGGCAACCCTGATCAACGCGGGCATTCCGACCATTTTCATCAACGCCGCTGATATCGGTTACACCGGCACCGAGCTGCAGGGCGACATCAATGGCAGCCCTGAAGCACTGGCGAAGCTGGAAACCATTCGGGCATACGGCGCTGTGCGCATGGGACTGATCGGGCATGTGGACGAAGCGGCACGTCGGCAGCACACGCCGAAGGTCGCTTTCGTCGCGCCGCCGTCCGGCTACGTGTCGTCCAGCGGCAAGCCGGTCGCGACGCAGGATATCGATCTGCTGGTGCGTGCCGTGTCCATGGGCAAGCTGCACCACGCGATGATGGGCACTGCCGCTGTGGCGATTGGTACAGCGGCGGCCATTCCGGGCACGCTGGTGAATCTGGCAGCGGGCGGCGAAACCCGCAGCGCGGTACGTTTCGGTCATCCCTCCGGCACTTTACGGGTGGGCGCCGAGGCGCATCAGCAAGAGGGCGAATGGAAAGTCACCAAGGCCATCATGAGCCGCAGCGCCAGAGTGTTGATGGAAGGCTGGGTGCGTGTGCCGCAGGCCTAGTGCGCTCGGTCGTACCAATGCTCCGCGTTCGCACCCAGTCCGCTGAAGACACGCAATCCGTGTGGGAAGCGGCTTGCCGGCGATGGCGTGAGGCATCGGCTGACACAACGCCTCGCCGGCAAGCCGCCTCCCACAACAAGTTCGCGGTTGGACGAGGCTGGCTTGCTCCGCTCGGCAATTCAATCAAATGGCCCCTACTTGAACCGCCGCTCAACCCCTTTCTCCACCAGCACCTTGGCGGAAATTTCTTCCACTGAAAAATGGGTGGAGTTGATGTTCGGGATGTTCTCCCGGCGAAACAGACTCTCCACTTCTCGCACTTCGAATTCACATTGCGCAAAGCTTGAATAGCGACTGTTGGGTTTGCGTTCGTGACGAATGGCCGTCAGGCGATCCGGGTCGATGGTCAGGCCGAACAGTTTCTCGCGATGCTGCTTGAGCGCCGCAGGCAGTTGCAGGCGCTCCATGTCGTCTTCGGTCAGTGGATAATTGGCTGCCCGGATGCCGAACTGCATGGCCATGTACAGGCAGGTCGGGGTCTTTCCGCAGCGCGAGACACCGACCAGAATGATGTCGGCCTTGTCGTAATAATGCGTGCGCGCACCGTCATCGTTATCCAGTGCGAAATTGACCGCCTCGATGCGCTCCATATAGTTGGAGTTGTGACCGATGGAGTGCGATTTGCCCACCGAATACGAGGAGTGTGAACTAAGCTCCAGTTCCAGCGGCGCCAGGAAGGTCGAGAAAATATCGATCATGAAGCCGTTCGATGTCGCCAGAATTTCCCGGATGTCCTGATTGACGATGGTGTCGAAGATGATCGGCCGCACCTCGTCCTTGTCGGCGGCCTTGTTGATTTGTTGTACCATCGCCCGCGCTTTCTCGACGCTGTCGATATAGGGCCTGGTGAACTTGTTGAACGTGATGTTTTCAAATTGCGCTAACAGGCTTTGCCCAAGGGTCTCGGCCGTGATGCCGGTCCCGTCGGAGATGAAGAAAGCGGATCGTTTCATTTGCGCCCCTGGCCTTAAGCAGTTGACGATTTCTGGATATCATAGGCGCGCTTGCGGGCCCTGAGGGTCTGCATTCTCGCCTATTTTGAAGGTTCGGGTTCGCGCCTGTTCCGAAACGCCTGCGGTCGCGTTGCCGTGACCCCGGTGAATGAGCTTTTCCCAACAATAAACACAGTTAGTGGAGAGATCACCTTGGTAGAGTACGTAGTTTCCCTCGATAAGCTCGGCGTCCATGATGTGGAGCATGTGGGAGGCAAGAACGCATCCCTCGGCGAAATGATCAGCAACCTCGCAGGCGCTGGTGTCTCGGTGCCTGGTGGTTTCGCGACTACGGCCCAGGCCTACCGTGATTTTCTCGAGCTCAGCGGTCTGAACGATCAGATCCACGCAGCTCTGGATGCTCTTGATGTCGACGACGTCAACGCCCTGGCCAGGACAGGCGCGCAGATTCGTCAGTGGATCATGGAAGCCGAGTTCCCCGAGAAGCTCAACGCCGAGATTCGCACTGCGTTTGCCGCGCTGTCGGCAGGCAATCCGAATCTGGCCGTTGCCGTGCGTTCTTCCGCCACCGCCGAAGACCTGCCTGATGCTTCCTTCGCAGGCCAGCAGGAAACCTTCCTGAACATCCGTGGCGTCGAGAACGTCATTCGTGCCGCCAAGGAAGTGTTCGCCTCGCTGTTCAACGACCGCGCCATTTCCTACCGTGTGCATCAGGGCTTCGATCACAAGCTGGTCGCACTCTCCGCTGGCGTGCAGCGCATGGTGCGTTCCGAAACCGGTACTGCGGGCGTGATGTTTACCCTCGACACCGAATCGGGTTTTCGCGACGTGGTGTTCATCACCGGCGCCTACGGCCTGGGTGAAACGGTTGTACAGGGCGCGGTCAACCCGGACGAATTCTACGTACACAAGGACACCCTGGCCGCTGGCCGCCCTGCGATCCTGCGTCGCAATCTGGGCAGCAAGGCCATCAAGATGATCTACGGCGAAGAAGCCAAGGCCGGTCGTTCGGTCAAGGTGATCGACGTCGAGCCTGCGGATCGTGCGCGTTTCTGCCTGACCGATGCCGAAGTGTCCGAACTGGCCAAACAGGCGATGATCATCGAGAAGCACTACAAGTGCCCGATGGACATCGAGTGGGCCAAGGACGGTGACGATGGCAAGCTCTACATCGTTCAGGCGCGTCCTGAAACCGTGAAGAGCCGCGCCTCGGCCAACGTCATGGAGCGCTACCTGCTCAAGGAGACCGGCAAGGTGCTGGTCGAAGGTCGCGCAATCGGCCAGCGCATCGGCGCGGGCAAGGTGCGGATCATCAAGGACGTGTCCGAGATGGACAAGGTCCAGGCAGGTGATGTGCTGGTCTCCGACATGACCGACCCGGACTGGGAACCGGTCATGAAGCGCGCCAGTGCCATCGTCACCAACCGTGGCGGTCGTACCTGCCACGCGGCGATCATCGCTCGCGAGCTGGGCATCCCGGCCGTGGTGGGTTGCGGCAATGCCACCCAGTTGCTGCAGGACGGGCAGGGTGTGACGGTGTCCTGCGCCGAAGGCGACACCGGTTACATTTTCGAAGGCGAGCTGGGTTTCGACATCAAGACCAACTCGGTCGATGCCATGCCCGAGCTGCCGTTCAAGATCATGATGAACGTCGGCAACCCGGACCGCGCGTTCGATTTCGCCCAGTTGCCCAACGCCGGTGTCGGCCTGGCGCGTCTGGAGTTCATCATCAACCGGATGATCGGCGTGCACCCCAAGGCGCTGTTGAATTACTCGCTGCTGCCGCCGGAAATCAAGGACAGCGTCGACAAGCGCATCGCCGGTTACGACGATCCGGTCGGCTTCTACGTCGAGAAGCTGGTCGAGGGCATCAGCACCCTGGCTGCCGCGTTTACCCCGAAAAAGGTCATCGTGCGTCTGTCGGACTTCAAGTCCAACGAATACGCGAACCTGATCGGCGGCAAGCTGTACGAGCCGGAAGAAGAAAACCCGATGCTGGGTTTCCGCGGTGCATCGCGTTACATCAGCGAAAACTTCCGCGACTGCTTCGAGCTGGAATGCCGTGCCCTCAAGCGTGTGCGTGAAGACATGGGCCTGACCAACGTCGAGATCATGGTGCCGTTCGTGCGCACCCTGGGCGAAGCGAGCCAGGTCATCGACCTGCTGGCGGCCAACGGCCTGAAGCGCGGCGAAAACGGTCTGCGCATCATCATGATGTGCGAGCTGCCGTCCAACGCGATTCTGGCTGAAGAGTTCCTCGAATACTTCGACGGGTTCTCCATCGGCTCCAACGATCTGACGCAACTGACCCTCGGTCTGGATCGTGATTCGGGCGTCATTGCGCACCTGTTCGACGAACGCAACCCAGCGGTCAAGAAGCTGTTGTCCAACGCCATTCAGGCCTGTAACAAGGCTGGCAAGTACATCGGCATCTGCGGTCAGGGGCCTTCCGATCACCCGGATCTGGCGCGCTGGCTGATGGATCAGGGCATCGAGAGTGTTTCGCTCAACCCCGATTCGGTGCTGGAAACGTGGTTCTTCCTGGCCGAGGCGCAGGCGCCGGTCTGATGTGACGCGAAAAAGCCCTGAGCCGTCTTGTGGTTCAGGGTTTCATCAAAAAGAGGCGGTTTTTTCGGAGACCGCCTTTTTTATGCGCCTCACGGCGCACCTACACGCAGTTTCATACAGTCTGTCAGAGGCGACCCGATGCCTTTGAATTTCCGAAAAAGAGCAATATGCAAAGCAGCAGCCACCTATTTCCCGTTGCCTTGATCAGTGCCGAGCGTCGTGGTGATCTGGTCGAGGATGTCTACCGCCTCAAACCTGCCAACAGTCCTGACCCGAGCGTCGAATTGGCCGTGACCCGTCTGGGTCTGGTCGATCAGGCTCATGGACGGGGCATTCCGGTCATTCTGGTACACGGCAGTTTTTCCAATCGCAGGTTCTGGTATTCGCCCAAGGGTATCGGTCTGGGGCCGTTTCTGGCGCGTGCCGGTTATGACGTCTGGATTCCCGAAATGCGCGGACACGGGCTGTCGGCGCGCAACCAGAACTATCGCGCCAATTGCGTGGCCGATTACGCCCGCTATGACGTGCCAGCAATCGCCGCCTTCGTACAAGAGCAAAGCGGGCAGGTACCCCACTGGATCGGTCATTCGCTGGGCGGTACCACGCTGGCTGCAGCGTTGGGTGGCGAATACCTTGGCGTCGAGAGCGCGGCGTCGGTGGCGCTGTTCGGCAGTCAGATCAGTCGCAGCTACTGGCCGCTGAAGATTCCGCCGCTGCAATGGTCCAGTCGTCTTCTGCTCAAGCGTTTCGAGCATGTATCGGGTCCGCGTTTCAAGCGCGGCCCGGAAGACGAGCCCATGGGCGTATTGCTTGAAAGCATGCGCTGGCAAGGTCTGTTCGGGCGTTTCGGTGATCGTCACGGTGACTGGTGGGCAGGCTTGAAAGCCGTTCAGGTTCCTTTGTTGGCAGTGGCCGCGGTGGGCGATCACCAGGATCCGGTGTGGGCCTGTCGGATGTTGTTCGATCAGGTGGGCAGCGAACTCAAGCAGTTTCTCTGTCTGGGCCGCGAGCATGGCTTCAACGAAGATTTCGGTCATGTGCAGATGCTGGTCAGCAAGGGCGCGCAGCAACAGGTCTGGCCCCGAGTGATCGATTGGCTGCGCGAGCGGTCTGCTGAACAGACAGCCGAGTTTCAGGTGGCAGTAGGCAGTTAGCGGTTAAAGTCGCTATAAAGACACTGCACTGAGCAGCACGCTGAATCTGCACCATTCTTGAGTCCATGCCTCAATGACAGGAGTTGACCTCATGCACTACCTCACCCCCGATCTGTGTGACGCTTATCCGGACCTGATACAGGTTGTCGAGCCGATGTTCAGCAATTTCGGTGGACGCGACTCGTTTGGCGGCCAGATCGTCACCCTCAAGTGTTTCGAAGACAACTCACTGGTCAAGGAGCAGATTGCTCTGGACGGCAAGGGCAAGGTCCTGGTGGTCGACGGTGGTGGGTCGCTGCGTTGCGCAATGCTGGGCGACATGGTCGCCGAGCAGGCCTCGAAAAATGGCTGGGAAGGTCTGCTGATCTACGGCTGCGTGCGCGACGTGGACATGCTGGCCCAGACAGATCTGGGCGTGCAGGCGCTGGCCAGTCATCCGAAGAAAAGCGAAAAGCGCGGCATCGGTGAGCTCAATGTACCGGTGACCTTCGGCGGTGTGACCTTCAAGCCGGGCGATTATCTGTACGCCGATAACAACGGCGTGATCATTTCTCCTTCCCCCCTGACCATGCCGGAATAAGCGACGTATCAATGTTCGATGAAGCAAACGCGCAGTGGGGGCTGGTTCATGCCCTCGTATTGGATGGTAAGGGTGGGGCGCGTTTCATCGCTCGGACCGAGCTTCAGGACCTTCAGATGCAGCCGCAGGAAAGCCTGTGGCTGCATTGGGATCGCAGTCATCCGCAGACCCAGACATGGTTGCGCACCGCCAGCGGCTTGAGCGAGTTCGCCTGCGATCTGCTGCTGGAAGAAAATACCCGGCCGCGTCTGCTGGCGTTGCCGGACGAGGAATTGCTGCTGTTTCTGCGCGGCGTGAACCTCAATCCCGGTGCCGAGCCGGAAGACATGGTTTCGGTGCGGATTTTCGCAGCGGCGCAGCGGGTCATCTCGTTGCGGCTGCGGCCGTTGCGCGCCACCGAAGAACTGATCGAGCTGCTCGGCCAGTCCAAAGGCCCCAAAACGGCGTCGGAACTGATTCTCTATCTGGCCCAGTACCTGACCGACAAGGTTCAGGACCTGGTGGGTGAGCTGACTGAATCGGTCGATGAGGAAGAAGAAAAGACCGACGCCGACGAACGGTACAGTCCCGAGCATGGCAAGTTGCTGCACATCCGCCGCCGTGCGGCCGGGCTCAGGCGTTTTCTGGGGCCTCAGCGCGATATCTATGGCCAGCTTTCACGGATCAAACTGACCTGGTTCGACAACGATGACGCGGACTACTGGAACGAATTGAACAACAGTCTGACCCGTTACCTTGAAGAGCTTGAACTGACCCGAGAGCGAGTCGGGCTGCTGCTTGAGTCCGAAGACCGGCGTCTGCGCGAGCACATGAATCGCACCCTGTACCGCTTCGGCATCATCACCGGTATCTTCCTGCCCATGAGTTTTCTGACCGGCCTGCTGGGTATCAATGTCGGTGGCATTCCGGGGGCGGAAAATCCCTATGGTTTTCTGGTCGCATGCGGCCTGATCGTAGCGCTGGCGGCCGGGCAGTGGTGGTTGTTCAGGCGGTTGCGTTGGGTATAAGGCTTATACTTATATGTTTTTTCATGAAGCGTTTGTGACTCACCCGCAAAGCGTCACGTCTTTGACTTACATTGCGTGAGGTGCCTGATGCACGATCCGTTCGAAGAATCTTTACGTGACATGCTTAACTCGTCATCCTCCAGCCGGGACGACGATGCATGTCTGGGGCGAGTCCTGAAAACCGCCAACCGCCAGGTCGGTGCCGGTGTGTTGTTCGGGCTGCTGGGCCGTTGGTCCGAGGCACTGATGATCGCGCTCAACAACGGTTCCGCCCATGTCGCTCCCGTTTCCCGTCGCACCGGATCTGGTGCCCGTTCTACCGATAAGGCTGATTGAGCATGGAATTGAACCTCTGGACGCAGAGCCTTCTTGCTGCAATGACTGCATTGTGGACCAAAGTTGCAAACTTCATCCCCAACCTGTTTGGCGCGCTCGTCGTGGTGGTGCTCGGCTTTGCCGTAGCCAAGCTGCTTGATGCGCTGCTGTCCAAACTGCTCGCCAAGCTGGGGCTGGATCGTCTGGTCGGCGGCACAGGGCTGACCAAGATCATGGGACGCGCCGGCGTCAAGGTGCCGATCTCCACACTGATCGGCAGGATCGTCTACTGGTTCGTGTTGCTGATTTTCCTGGTATCCGCTGCAGAGTCTCTGGGTCTGCAGCGCGTATCGGCCACGCTCGACATGCTGGCGCTGTATCTGCCGAAGGTGTTCGGCGCGGCACTGGTGCTGCTGGTCGGTGTACTGCTCGCACAGCTGGTCAATGGGCTGGTGCGCGGTGCGGCCGAAGGCGTCGGCATCGATTACTCCGCCGGCCTTGGGCGAATTGCCCAGGGACTGGTCATTATCATCAGCATTTCTGTCGCGATCAGCCAGCTGGAGGTTAAAACCGACCTGCTGAACCATGTGATCGTGATTGCCTTGCTGACCGTTGGTCTGGCGGTCGCCCTGGCATTGGGCCTGGGAAGTCGCGAAATTGCAGGTCAGATCATCGCCGGAATTTATGTGCGTGAACTCTATCAGGTAGGCCAGCAGGTGCAGATAGGCGACACCGAAGGGCAGATAGAGGAAATCGGTACGGTCAAGACGACCCTGCTGACAGACGAAGGGGAGCTGGTTTCTTTTTCCAACCGCATCCTCCTCGATCAGAGAGTAAGCAGCCGTTAAGCGGCTAACCTGCTAATCTATGCCGCCAAGTTGCCGGAAAGGGCTGTGGCGGACATTGACCTGACTGTCGGCAAGATTCGTTTTGAATAAACCTCAACCGCTTTCAACGCGCTACGATCCACACGAGCTCTCGGATGAGGAGCTGGTGGCACGCGCCCACGTCGAGCTGTTTAACGTGACGCGGGCGTATGAAGAATTGATGCGTCGCTATCAGCGGACACTTTTTAACGTCTGTGCACGTTATTTAGGGAACGATCGCGATGCTGACGATGTCTGTCAGGAGGTGATGCTTAAGGTGTTGTATGGCTTGAAGAATTTCGAGGGTAAATCGAAATTCAAGACCTGGCTCTACAGCATCACGTACAACGAGTGCATCACTCAATACAGGAAGGAACGGCGTAAGCGTCGCTTGATGGACGCTTTGAGTCTGGATCCGCTTGAGGAAGCGTCGGAAGAAAAGACGCCCAAACCTGAAGAGCGGGGCGGTCTCGATCGCTGGCTTGTGCATGTGAACCCGATCGATCGGGAGATTCTGGTGCTGCGATTTGTCGCAGAACTGGAGTTCCAGGAGATCGCAGACATCATGCACATGGGCTTGAGCGCAACGAAAATGCGTTACAAGCGGGCGCTTGATAAACTACGTGAGAAATTTGCAGGTATCGTCGAAACTTAACGGCGAGCAAATATCTCTAACGAACTGGCAAGGTCTGGTAGACTTGCCGACGAGTTGTCCCCAGTTATGCGGGACTGCTTTACAATCATCAGATGGGGATTTAACGGATGAAACTGAAAAACACCTTGGGCTTGGCCATTGGTACTATTGTTGCCGCAACTTCTTTCGGCGCTCTGGCACAAGGCCAAGGCGCGGTCGAAATCGAAGGCTTCGCCAAGAAAGAATATTACGATAGCGATCGTAACTTCAAAAACGACGGCAACCTGTTCGGCGGCTCCGTTGGCTACTTCCTGACCGATGACGTTGAACTGCGTCTGGGCTACGACGAAGTTCACAACGTCCGTAGCGACAGCGGCAAGAACATCAAGGGCGCCAACACCGCTCTGGACGCTCTGTACCACTTCAACAACCCGGGCGACATGCTGCGTCCATACCTGTCTGCCGGTTTCTCTGACCAGAGCATTGGCCAGGACGCTCGTGGCGGCCGTGACGGCTCCACCTTCGCCAACATCGGCGGCGGCGCGAAGCTGTATTTCACTGACAACTTCTATGCCCGTGCAGGCGTTGAAGCTCAGTACAACATCGACCAAGGCAACACCGAGTGGGCGCCAAGCGTCGGTATCGGCGTTAACTTCGGTGGCGGCAGCAAGAAAGTTGAAGCAGCACCAGCTCCAGTAGCTGAAGTGTGCTCCGACAGCGACAACGATGGCGTTTGCGACAACGTTGACAAGTGCCCAGACACCCCAGCAAACGTAACTGTTGACGCTGATGGCTGCCCAGCCGTTGCTGAAGTGGTTCGTGTTGAGCTGGACGTGAAGTTCGATTTCGACAAATCCGTAGTCAAGCCTAGCAGCTACGGCGACATCAAGAACCTCGCTGACTTCATGCAGCAGTACCCACAAACCTCCACCACTGTTGAAGGTCACACTGACTCCGTCGGTCCTGACGCTTACAACCAGAAGCTGTCCGAGCGTCGTGCAAACGCCGTTAAGCAGGTCCTGGTCAACCAGTATGGCGTTGGTGCTAGCCGCGTAAACTCGGTTGGTTACGGCGAATCCCGTCCAGTTGCTGACAACGCAACTGAGTCTGGCCGCGCAGTTAACCGTCGCGTAGAAGCAGAAGTAGAAGCTCAAGCTAAGTAATTAGCCGCTTGTACTGAAAAGCCCGGCTCAGGCCGGGCTTTTCTTTGTCTGCGATTTGAGCGTGCATGCATGCTGGCGGGTAGGCAATAAAGCTGGAACTCAGCCGGCCCGTTGCTGAAGATCGTCCAACAATGTCTGATTCAGGACTTCCTGGTTGCCTGCCGCGACTGCGCCGATCACCAGAATGGCAGGGCTCTTCAATCCGAACGCAACGGCATCACGCTGCATGTCCGCAAGGGTGCTGCGGCATTCACGTTGCGATGGCAGGGACGCGTTCTCGATCATCGCCACCGGCATGTCCGGGCTCATTCCTCCCGCCAGCAGGTTCTCATGAATCTGTGGCAGCTTCGCCACGCCCATGTACACCACCAGTGTCGTGCCGCTTTGCGCCAGAGCCTGCCAATTGAGGCTGCTGTCGTCCTGAGTATGGGCGGTGACCAGCGTCACACCACGGCTGATTCCACGTAGCGTCAGCGAGATACCGCATTGCGTTGCGCCCGCCAGGCCTGCGGTAATGCCGTTGACCAGCTCCACCGTCACGCCACGCTCCTGCAACCAATCCGCCTCCTCACCGCCACGGCCGAAGATGCACGGATCTCCGCCCTTTAAGCGCACCACGCATTTACCCTGTCGCACGTAGCGCAGCATCAGGCGATGGATGAAGGCCTGTGGCGTCGAGCGACAACCGCCGCGCTTTCCGACCGGGATAACCCTTGCAGCAGGACAGTGCTCAAGCACAGCGGGGTTGACCAGATCATCGATCAACACCACATCCGCCTCATGCAAGGCCCGCACGGCCTTGAGCGTCAGCAATTCGGGATCACCCGGGCCTGCGCCCACCAGCCAGACTTTTGCGCTCATGCTGTGTTCCTCATTCAGTGACCATCACGGTGTTGATCAGTCTTTTTATTTCAGGGACGCAGGAACCGCACATCGTCCCACAGCCCAATTGTTTCTTCAGTTGATTCAAGTCCAGGCCAGCTTCGAGGCCTTTCAGCACAGCGCTCTGTTTGACGTTCATGCAGTTGCACAAGGTCTTGTCGCGTGCTTGCGATCCATCCTTGCCCGGCTCGCTGCTCAGTGGCGCGAGCAGCCAGCGGCGCAGCGGTAGATCGACGCGCTCCTCGAGCCACAGCGTCTGCAACCAATGCTGCGCCAGGGTTTCGCCGGCCAGGCGGATGGCGGTAATACGACCGTTGTCGATCCGCACCCGCTTGCCGATGGCGCGCTTGGGGTCGTCGTAGGCCAGTACCGGACCTTCATCGACGCTCAGCAACACGTCGATCTGTTGCAGCAGGCTCGCGTCCGGCGCGACAGCGTTTGCAGCCCTAATCACCAGGGCAGGGCGCTCGCGACCGACGAGGCCGAGACTCAGGTAGGTGAACGATCCGCACAGTGTTCGCAGACGCTCCCATTGCTGCTGCACATCACCTTCCACCAGTGCGAAGAACTGCCAGGGCAAATCGGCTTTTTCAATCCTGACGCCAGAATGTTTGAGTTCCGGCTGTTTTGAAATAGGGTCATACGCCGGCTGGGTCAGGACATTCACGCCACCCTTGAGGAAGCGATCACCCCAGTGCATGGGCAGGAATGCCTGGCCGGGACGTACGCTGTCATCACTGCTCACCGGCACATACAGTTCACCGCGACGGCTGACCAGTTTGATCAGGTCGCCGGCCTGCAACGCATGCAGTTGCAAATCTTGCGGGTGCAGACCCAGGACCGCTTCGCTGACGTGGCCGAACAGGCGGGCAGCGGTCCCGGTCCGGCTCATGCCGTGCCATTGGTCACGCAGGCGACCGGTGTTGAGGGTCAGCGGGAATTGAGCATCGCGCAGTTCCCTGGCAGCCACGTACGGTTCGCTCAGGAACTGCGCACGGCCCGATGGAGACGGAAAAATGCCATCCGCATACAGGCGCGGCGTTCCGACGCTGGCGCCCACCGGGAATGGCCATTGCTGCGGCCCCTGACGGTCGATCAATGCGCGATCAATGCCTGACATGTCCAGGTCGCGCCCGGCGGTCAGGCCTTTGAATTCATCGAACAGGGCGGCCGGATTCCTGAAGTCGAACAGGGCGGGCGCTTCGGGTTGCAGCCGATGTTGCAGGCGTTGGGCAAAGTCCACGGTGATCGCCCAATCGGGACGTGCCTGGCCGGGTGCCTGGATCGCCTTTCGGACGTTGGAAATCCGTCGCTCCGAGTTGGTCACCGTGCCTTCCTTTTCGCCCCAACTGGCGGCGGGCAGCAACAGGTCGGCGAAGCGTGCCGTTTCGGTGGTCTTGAACGCTTCCTGAAGCACCACGAACGGGCAGGTCTGCAGCGCCTCTCTGATCCGGTTCTGGTCCGGCAGTGACTGCGCCGGGTTGGTACAGGCAATCCACAGCGCCTTGATCTTGCCGCTCTGTACCTGTTCGAACAGCTCGATGGCAGACAGCCCGGGGTTGGCGGGCAACTGGTCGATGCCCCAGTATTCGGCCACTTCGGCGCGATGTTCCGGGTTGGCGGCTTCGCGATGGCCCGGCAGCAGGTTGGACAGGCTGCCGGTTTCACGGCCACCCATGGCGTTTGGCTGGCCGGTGAGCGAGAAGGGGCCGGCGCCGACGCGGCCGATCTGGCCCGTTGCGAGGTGAAGATTGATCAGCGCGCTGTTCTTGGCGCTGCCCGCCGTGGACTGGTTCAGCCCCATGCACCACAGTGACAGGAAGCTGGGCGTTTCGCCGATCCAGCGGGCGCAGGTCAGCAGTTGCTCGAGCGCAATGCCGCACAGCTGTGCAACATGCTCCGGCGGGTAATCGCGGACCAGCGTTTCGAGGTCGTCGTAGCCCTGAGTGTGTGCGGCGATGAACGCCTGATCGATCTGGCCCTCGCTCATCAGCACATGCAGGATGCCGTGAAACAGCGCCACGTCGGTGCCTGGCTGAATCGCCAGGTGCAGATCGGCCAGTTCGCACGTGTCGGTATGCCGAGGATCGATGACGATGAGTTTCATCGTGGGTCTGCGGCTCTTCGCTTCTTCCAGACGACGGAACAGAATCGGATGGGCGTAGGCCATATTGCTGCCGACGATCATCACGCAATCGCTCAGCTCGATGTCTTCGTAGCTGCAGGGCGGGGCATCGGCGCCGAGGCTGCGTTTGTAGCCCGCCACGGCCGATGACATGCACAGCCGCGAGTTGCTGTCGATGTTGTTGGTGCCGATCAGGGCGCGGGCCAGTTTGTTGAACGCGTAGTAATCCTCGGTCAGCAACTGGCCGGAAATGTAGAACGCCACGCTGTCGGGTCCGTGCTCGCGGATGCTGTCGGCGAATACATTGGCAGCGTGATCCAGCGCCGTATCCCAGGCGATGACACTGCGGGCCAGATCCTTGCCCAGGCGCAGTTCCGGATAAAGTGCACGCGCGTCGATGTCGCCGGTCAGGTGCAGGCTCGAACCTTTGCTGCACAGTTTGCCGAAGTTGGCCGGGTGCTGCGGGTCACCACTGACGCCCAGAATGTTCTGCCCGTCGTGCTCGATCAGCACCCCGCAACCCACGCCGCAGTAGCAGCAGGTGGATGCCGTGATTTGAGTGGTCGGGATCGCCAGGCGGGTCATGCGCACGCCGCCTCGGTTGGAGCGGGTTCGCCGAACATCAGGTGGTTGCGAATGGCATCGATGCCCTGGCCGTCGCGAATCTGTTTCAAGTACCAGCTGCCATCGGCGGTGTCGCCGTACAGGCACGCACCCACCAGCACGTCATTCTTGATGACCAGTTTTTTATAGATCCCGCTGATGGGGTCGGACAGGGTGATGCTTTCCGTACCTTCGCCACCCAGAAAGTCGCCAGCGGAGAACAGGTCGATTCCCGTCACTTTCAGCTTGGTCGACGTCACCGAGCCCTGGTAACGGGCGAAACCCAGCTGCGCAAGGTGATTGGCGCAGACCCTGGCCTGTTCGAACAGTGGTGCGACCAGGCCGTAGGCGATGCCTCGATGGCTGACGCACTCGCCGATGGCGTAGATACGCGGGTCGTAGGTCTGCAGCGTGTCGTTGACCAGAATGCCACGGCTGCACGGCAGGCCAGCCTGTTCGGCCAGTTCGGTATTGGGACGAATGCCGGCTGCCATCACCACCAGATCAGCGGCGATGACATCGCCGTTCCTGAAGCGCACTGCTTGTACGCGACCGTGATCGTCGCCCAGCAAGGCCTCGGTCTGCGCGTTGAGGCGAAAGCTCAGGCCGCGCTGTTCAAGCGCAGTCTGAAGCATCAGGCCGCTGGTCTTGTCCAGTTGGCGCTCCAGCAGCGTCTGTCCGTTGTGGACCACCGTGACCTGCATGCCGCGCATGCTCAAGCCATTGGCCGCTTCCAGGCCCAGCAGACCGCCGCCGATAACCACTGCGCGCTTGTGCGTGGCGGCGGTGTCGATCATTTCCCGGGTGTGGCCTATGTCGCGATAGCCGATCACGCCCTCCAGCGTATTGCCGGGAATCGGCAGAATGAACGGGCTCGAACCGGTGGCGATCAGCAGGCGGTCGTAATGGGCCTGCGTGCCGTCGTCAGCGATCACCAGACGCTTGATGCGATCAATCCTGACCACGCGCCGGTTCAGCAGCAACTGAATGCCGTTGTTTTCATACCAGGCGAGGTCGTTGAGTACGATTTCTTCGAACGTCTGTTCGCCTGCCAGCACTGGCGAGAGCAGAATTCGATTGTAGTTGGGGTGTGGCTCGGCACCGAAGACTGTGATGTCGTACAAGTCTTCGCTCAACTTGAGCAACTCTTCGAGTGTGCGCACGCCGGCCATGCCGTTGCCAATCATCACCAGTTTGAGTTTTTTCATCGTGCCTCCGAGTCACCGTCAGGGTGTGCTCGACAAATTGCGCGCAAACAAAAAAGGCGTCCCGTCAGTTGCCTGACGAGGACGCCTTTGTCCGGTCCCGTTCTCTCGGGAAGCACTGCCTTCATCGTTGAGGGCGGCGCGTTATGAAACTTCTGAGGGAGATCATGCAGCGGTTGTGCCAACTCTGATCAGGCCGCGAATGCGGGGGTTCGGGTCAATGGCGGGAGAGTTGCCTGCACTGCGTTGAGGCGCGTTGCACAGAAGCGGGGCGATGTAGGGCGGTTCAGCGCTTAATGGCGGCTCATCAGCCAGATCAGACCGACCAGATTGATCAGCAGAGATACCAGTGCCAGCGTACGCCATACCCTCAGCGGCTCGCGCTCCAGCAATGGCCTGGGTCGCGCAACCACAGGGCGTTGTTCGGCCTGTTCCAGTTCAAGCTGCCATTGCTCGGCGGTTTCATAACGCTGGGCGGGATTTGCCTGCACGGCCTTGTCCAGACTCTGGCTCAGCCAGAGCGGCAAGTCGGGCCGGTAGCGACTGGCCGGAATCGGCATGCCGAAGCGGCGGTGCTGAAAAGCCTCGATTTCGCCATACGGATACTGGCCGGTCAGCAGGTAATAAAGCGTGACGCCGACTGCGTACAGATCCTGTTGCGGATCGGGCTCCGCGCCGTTGAAGGACTCCGGTGCAATATAGCTCGGCGTGCCCGGCAGATCCTCTGCATTGGCGGCCGACAGACCGGGGCAGAACGCCAGGCCGAAATCCAGCAGGCGCAACTCGCCGTCGTCACCCAGCAGCAGGTTCTCCGGCTTGATGTCGCGATGGATGATGTTGCGTCGATGCAGAAGACCCGTGGCCCGCAGCAGTCGAGTGGCCAGATCCTGCCATTGCGCCAGCGGCAACGGTCCGCTCAGGGTGAAGAGATGGGCGAGCGTACGGCCGGAGTATTCGCGCATGGCGTAATACAAATGCTGACGCTCGGGCAGTGGATGGATTTCCGGAAAGAAGCGCCCGGCGACCCTGCGCAGGAACCATTCCTCCAACAGCAGGCCCTGACCCGCACCGGGTTCGTCATGCCGGGCAGACGGCAGCGTCTTGATCAGCCAGGGCAGCCCATGAGCGTCGTGGGCGCGGTACAGAATGGATTGCCGCGACTGGGCCAGCACATTGCCAATACTCCAGCCTTCAAACACCTGGCCGGGTTTGAGTGCCGGCGGTAACGGCCATTGCTGTAACTGCAACAGCGCATCCCCGAGATCATCCTCGCCCAGGCTGTCGACCTGAATGAGCAGGGCGCTGGCGTTGTCCTGACTGCCCGCCAGATGCGCCGCGCTGACCAGGGTTCTGACCGCTGCATCCAGATCGTCCTGTTCGGTCAGGATCGAACGGATGCTGGCATCGCCCAGCGTCGCCCAGATGCCATCGCTGACCAGCAGCAGGCGCTCGCCCTCACAGAGTTCGCCCTCCAGATAGTCCATGACCACGTACTGATCCAGCCCCAGCGCACGCTTGAGCACGTGCTGCATGTCGGCCTGTTCCCAGACATGGTCTTCACTGATGCGTTTGAGCTTGCCGCCTTGCCAGCGATAGGCACGACAATCGCCCACATGGGCGAGGGTGAAGCGTCTGCCGCGCAGGACCAGCGCGCTAAGGGTGGTCAGCAGACCGTTGGCCAGCAGCCAGCGGTTCTGGGCCAGCAACAGACGATCCAGAGACTGGGCAACGCCCCAGGTTTCGGGTGTCGAGTAGTAGTCCAGCGCCAGCGCCTGCAGGGTCGACTGCGCAGCCAGCGCACCATCGGCGCACTGACTGACCCCGTCGGCCAGGGCAAACAGATAACCCTTGCTGGCCGCCAGTGCTGCGACCGGGGTCACCAGACGCAGGGCGTCCTGATTCTCCGGTCGCGGGCCGCTGGCGCTGAACTCGGCAAAGCGCAGTTGCAGCGTCATGGACCGATCAGACCCGTGCTGCGGTCACTGCCGCCGAACCCCAAGTGGTTCTCCAGCGGCGCTTGACGTTCATCAGGCCGAACCAGGCGAGTACGGCCAGGCTTGCGAACAGCCACAGGCCCAGCTGATAGTCACCGGTGTTCTGCTTGATGCTGCCAAGACCTGCTGCCAGCAGGAAGCCACCGATGCCGCCCGCCATGCCGATCAGGCCAGTCATGACGCCGATTTCCTTGCGGAAGCGCTGTGGCACCAGTTGGAACACCGCGCCGTTGCCAGCGCCCAGGCCCAGCATGGCGGCGACGAACAGCGCCAGTGCAGCCCACGAGCTTGGCAGGTTGAAGCCCACTGCAGCGATGCCGATGGCTGCCACTGCGTACATGGCGGTCAGCGTGCGGATGCCACCGAAGCGGTCGGCCAGCGCGCCACCCAGTGGACGCATCAAACTGCCGCCGAACACGCAGGCTGCGGTGTAGTAACCGGCCGTTATAGGGCTCAGGCCGTACTGGTCGTTGAAGTAGCCGGGCAGGGCGCTGGCCAGGCCGATGAAGCCGCCGAAAGTGACACTGTAGAAAAACATGAACCACCAGCTGTCCCGGTCGCCCAGCGCCTTGAGGTAGTCGGCTGTGGACTTGGGCTTGCTGCGCTCGGGTGCATTGCGCGCCATCAGCGTGAAGGCGATCAGGGTCAGCACCAGCGGGATCAGCGCCAGGCCGAACACATTGCCCCAACCGAAACTGGCGGCAAGGACCGGTGCGATCAGCGCGGCGAGTACGGTGCCCGAGTTGCCGGCACCGGCGATGCCCATGGCCTTGCCTTGGTGCTGAGGCGGATACCATTGCGACGCCAGGGGCAGCGCGACGGCGAACGACGCGCCCGCCATCCCCAGGAACACGCCCAGCAGCAGCACCTGTTCATAGCTATGGATGCCCAGTTGCCAGGCGGTCAGCAGGGCACCGATCACAATCACCTGACCGATGATGCCAGCGGTCTTGGGCGACAGCTGATCGGCCAGCAGGCCCATGAAGAAGCGCAGTATCGCCCCGGCCAGAATCGGTGTGGCGACCATCAGGCCGCGTTGTTGGGTGGTCAGGTGCAGGTCGGTGGCGATCTGTACCGCCATCGGGCCCAGCAGGTACCAGACCATGAAACTCAGGTCGAAGTAGAGAAAGGCAGCGAACAGGGTCGGTCTGTGACCGGCCTTCCAGAAGCTTGTATCCATTGGCACACCTCATCATCTGCTAGCGGGTCAGTCGGGGTTCGTGCCCTCGACGTGGAAAAATTTCAGACGCTGTGGCGGAGTGTTCCGAATACCGGCGACTCCACCGGCCCCATCGCCGGGGCCAAACGCAAAAAACGTCGCCTCTCTGTCCGCGTGAGCGAAAGAGATGAGCGACGTCTTTGTCGTGAGTGGTGGCAACCGCCGTTGGCTACCTGAGGGTGCTAAAGCAAGAGGCGGGCCATATGCAGTTTTCTTCCTGGGCGATTGGCGCAGGCCGCATGGCGGCATGCTGTGACCTGAAACGCCGGGTGGGCATGTGTGATGGCCGCCGAGTACCGATGACCTTGAACCGGGCACCCATGGCACCGGACGCCGCAAAAAAGTGCGAGGGGCTTCTCCCGACACAAGTCCGCCTCAACACTGATCGTGCCCATCGCTCTGCGTGGGCATGCCTCCCGTGACGCTCCGCGTCACACATGGCACAGATTGCGGATTCAGTGAGCCGAGCGCATGGCTCACGTCACCTTTTCGCCCCTCGGCGACTTACTTTGAGAGGCCAAAGTAAGCAAAGCCTTTTGCTCCGGTTCCGGCCCCGGCTTCGCCGGGGTTCCTTCGTCCTGACACTGATTCGGGGGTCGCTGCAAATGGGCCATCCATGGCCCAGTGCAGCTCAATCGGCATCCATGCCGATTGCCCCCCGAATCAGCGCCAGAACTCAGCCTTCACCCGCGTCGCGATCTGCGGTGTTCATGCCATCGCGGTACAAAAGCGCATCAGTGCCGCTGTCTCTGCGGATCGCCAGACTTGTATTTAGCGATGAGTGCTTCACGTAGGAACGCCACTCAGGAGGCTCCGCGTCCGCTCTCGAATGTGACGCGGAGCGTCACGGGAGGCATGCCCACGCGGTGCGATGGGCACGATCATTCCTGCATAAGGACTTGTGTGTAACGATGAGCGCAGCGCACGGCTTTTGCAATAATAGCGTTGTGGAATATAAGCGTTGATCCAATAACAAACGCCACTATCAATACACTTTGATTAAAGCAGAATGACATTGTTTTGATGCCTTTGTATGATGGGCTCAATACTGAACGAAACCGAATATTAATATTGGTTCATGTTTGTTTTGAAAAAAAGCGGTTGCTTAACGGTAGGGAATATTTAATTTACTTTCGGATCGGTCTCTGAGAGGATCCTTTTCGTCGTACAGAACACGACGCCTCTCGAGAGGGCGATTCATGTGCAATAGCCCAGCTTGCAATAAAGTGGCTTATTGAAATCAACCGGTGAGCGCCCAAGTGCCTCCCAGCCTTTTCTCTGTTGTTTCGGTCTTCCATTAATGAATGAGTGCCGTGATTACAGGGTTTCAAAACGCACTTCAGCGATGTAATAAGTTTGCATGCTGCCTTGTCTTCATCTATGCGCCGGCCGTGCCTGGCGTCAATAAAGGACATCAACATGAGTAACGTCACTTACAAGCCTACCGTGTGGACCCGGGCCGATGCGCTCAAGGTCAACGAAAACGACCCTACCACCACTCAGCCGCTGGTCAGTCCCGACTTTCCGGTGATGAGTGATACGGTTTTCATCTGGGACACCATGCCACTGCGCGAACTCGATGGCACGGTAGTGTCCGTCAACGGCTGGTCAGTGATCCTGACACTCACGGCCGACCGGCATCCGAACGACCCCCAGTATCTGGGACCCAACGGCCGCTATGACATCAAGCGTGACTGGGAAGACCGCCATGGTCGTGCCCGCATGTGCTACTGGTATTCCCGGACCGGCAAGGACTGGATCTTCGGTGGGCGCGTCATGGCCGAAGGCGTATCGCCGACGACCCGCGAATGGGCCGGTACGCCGATCCTGCTCAACGACAAGGGCGACATTGATCTGTATTACACCTGTGTGACGCCGGGCGCTGCCGTTGCCAAAGTACGTGGCCGTGTAGTGACGTCTGACAGCGGTGTAATATTGACCGACTTTACTGAAGTCAAAACATTGTTCGAAGCCGACGGCACTTATTATCAAACCGAAGCCCAGAACGCTACGTGGAACTTTCGTGATCCCAGTCCGTTTATTGATCCCCATGATGGCAAGTTGTACATGGTGTTCGAAGGTAATGTGGCCGGCGAGCGCGGTTCACATACAGTAGGACCGACAGAACTGGGGCATGTACCGCCGGGTCACGAGGATGTGGGCGGTGCCAGATTTCAGGTGGGCTGTATTGGCCTGGCGGTTGCAAAGGATCTCAATGGCGACGAGTGGGAAATCCTTCCGCCGCTTGTTACTGCGGTTGGTGTAAATGATCAGACCGAACGTCCGCACTATGTATTTCAGGACAATAAGTATTACTTGTTCACCATCAGCCACAAGTTTACGTATGCCGATGGTATAACCGGCCCTGATGGCGTTTACGGGTTTGTCAGTGAACAGCTGTTCGGCCCATACCGGCCCATGAATGCGTCAGGCCTGGTGCTCGGGAATCCGCCTTCGCAGCCTTTCCAGACCTATTCGCACTGCGTTATGCCCAACGGCCTGGTGACGTCGTTCATCGACAGCGTGCCGACCACCGGACAGGATTTCCGTATCGGTGGCACCGAGGCGCCTACCGTGAAGATCCTGTTGCAGGGCGACCGCTCGTTCGTGCAGGAATCGTATGACTATGGCTACATACCGCCGATGAAGAATGTAGTGCTGACTCAATAGTCAGACTCACAGCGGCTTGGGCGGCCTCCCACCGTCCCAGCCGTAAACAGGGCTGTGGGAGGCGCCACCACGTCTTCGACGTAGCGCTGTCGCGCAGCAAACTTGGTGGGAGCGGACTTGTCCGCGAATGCAGGGTTTCAGCCACCGCATATGCGTCGGATGTACTGGCCTTTTCGCGGACAAGTCCGCTCCCACAAAATCCAGTTTCTTCAGTGGTTTACAGGTTGTTTGATAAGAGCGGACTTGTCCGCGAATGCAGGGTTTCAGCCACCGCACATGCGTGGGATGTACCGGCCTTTTCGCGGACAAGTCCGCTCCCACGACGTCCGGTGTTTGCCGCGCGGCAGCGCTACGTCGAAGACCTGGTGGCGTCTCCCACACGTGGCGTCTCGTCAGTAATTCTCTCGATCTACCTGTTCAACCCAGCATTTCACTCATCGAGATGATCTGCTCGGCCACCTGAATCAGCTTCTGCTGGCGGCTCATTGCCTGACGCCGCATCAGGGTATAGGCCTCTTCCTCGTTACAGTCCTTCATTTTCATCAACAGTCCTTTCGCCAGTTCGATGCGCTTGCGTTCGGCCAGTTGCTGGTCGCGGGCGTGGAGTTGCGCGCGCAGGGCCTGGTCGCTCTCGAAGCGCGCCATGGCCACGTCGAGGATGGGCTGCAGGCGTTGGGCCTGAATACCTTCCACTATATAAGCGCTGACGCCGGACTTGATCGCCTGACGCATAACGGCAGGGTCGTGCTCATCGGTAAACATCACGATCGGGCGGGGCTGGTCGCGACTGACCAGTACCACTTGCTCCATGACGTCACGACCGGGCGATTCGGTGTCGATGAGGATCACGTCGGGACGCACCGCGTCAACGCGTGCGGGCAGGTCGATGATGAAACCGGATTCGTCGATCACCTCGAAGCCTGCCTCGATCAGGGCGGTTCTCAGGCGACCGACTTTCTTTGGCGTGTCATTGATCAGCAGGATACGCAGCATGGTCACGTTCTCCTTCAGCGACGGGCAGCGACGGGCACGTTATCGGCCCAGGCGTTGATCTTGAAACCGCGCGCATAGGCGGCCGGATCACTGCCGTCCCAGACCCTGCCATCGATCAACTGACTGCTGCGCAACGTAGCGCTCGGCGCCTCGATGCCCAGCGCCTCGGCGGCCTGTCGATAAAGCTCCATCTGCTGGACACGCTCGGCAACGGCCAGATAATCCGGGTCTTCACGCAACAGCCCCCAGCGGCGGAACTGGGTCATGAACCACATCCCGTCCGACAGCCATGGGTAATTGACCTGTCCCTGACCATGGAAACTGACGGCGTGGTGGTCTTCCCAATGATTGCCGAGGCCGTCGCTGTACTGGCCCAGCAGGCGCGGCTCGATGCAGTCCAGCGGCGTGTCCAGATACTCGGCACCACTGAGCAGTTGTGCGGTGCTGCGTCGATTGTGCTCGCTCTCCTCGATGAAGCGACTCGCTTCCAGCACGGCCATGACCAGCGCTCTGGCGGTGTTGGGGTTCTGCTCGACGAATTCGCGGGTGCAACCCAGGACCTTGCCCGGATGGTCGGGCCAGATGGTCTGGCTGGTGGCCATACTGAAGCCCAGTTGCTGACTGACTGCACTGGCAGCCCAGGGCTCTCCGACGCAGAAACCGTCGATACGGCCGGCCTGCAGATGCTGAACCATCTGCGGCGGCGGCACGACCACACTGTTCACGTCGTCCAGCGGATGAATGCCCTGGCTGGCGAGCCAGTAATAAAGCCACATGGCATGGTTGCCGGTGGGGAAGGTCTGGGCGAACGTCAGTTTCGGACCGCTTTGGTGCACGCGTTTGTCCAGTGCCTCAGGAGTGATCACGCCACTCTCCTGCAGGCCGCGCGACAGGTTGATGCACTGGCCGTTCTGGTTCAGCCCCATCAGAATCGCCATGTCCCTGGCCGGGCCGCCGCTGATGCCCAGTTCGACCGCGTAGATCATCCCGTAGAGACTGTGTGCCGCTTGCAACTGGCCGCTGACCAGCTTGTCCCGCAGTCCGGCCCAGGAGGTCTGGCGCTTGAGGTTGAGGGTCAGGCCGTAAGGCTGGGCAAAGCCCTGGGTCGCTGCAACCACCAGCGAGGCGCAGTCGGTCAGGGCCATGAAACCCACATCCAGGCTGTTCATCTCGGGCGCATCGCTGCCGTTGACCCAGTCCAGCGCATTGCTTGTTCGTACGTTCATGGCACTTGCTTCATAAAGGACATCCAGAAAAAAGGCGTCGTCCGGCTCCTGCAAGGTGCAAGTGCCGGAGCGACGCCGTTGTCCGGGCAGCGCTCCGTCGTTGGGGCGCGTGCCGATAACGGACTCAAGCAAGGCATATGCCAGCGCTTGGGGGTTCAGGGTAACAAGTTTTTCGCATGCCTCGCGTGCAGGGCCTTCACGCGGCTATAATCGCGCCCCTGAATTCAGCTTCTCACGAGCCTCGCCCGCCCATGTATAACCTGGCCCGCCAGTTACTGTTCAAGCTTTCCCCGGAAACCTCCCATGACCTGTCGCTGGACCTGATCGGTGCCGGTGGGCGTCTGGGTCTCAACGGCCTGTTGAGCAAGGCCCCGGCCAGAGTGCCGGTCACCGTCATGGGGCTGGAGTTTCCCAATCCTGTGGGTCTGGCGGCCGGTCTGGACAAGAACGGCGCGGCCATCGACGGCTTCGCGCAACTGGGCTTTGGCTTCGTCGAGATCGGTACCGTCACGCCGCGTCCGCAGCCGGGCAACCCCAAGCCACGGATTTTCCGTCTGCCCCACGCCGAAGCCATCATCAACCGCATGGGTTTCAACAACCTGGGTGTCGACAATCTGGTCGGCCGTGTGCAGGCCGCGAAGTACAAAGGCATTCTGGGCATCAACATCGGCAAGAATTTCGACACGCCGGTCGAGCGTGCCGTGGACGACTACCTGATCTGTCTGGACAAGGTCTACGCCCACGCCAGCTATGTGACCGTCAACGTCAGCTCGCCCAATACCCCGGGCCTGCGCAGCCTGCAATTCGGTGATTCGCTCAAGCAACTGCTCGAGGCCCTGAGTCTGCGTCAGCAGGAACTCACGCAGCGTCATGGCAAGCGTGTGCCGCTGGCCATCAAGATCGCCCCGGACATGACCGACGAAGAAACCGTACTGGTCGCCGCCGCGCTGATCGAATCCGGCATGGACGCGGTCATCGCCACCAACACCACTCTCAGCCGCGAAGGCGTCGAAGGTCTGCCACATGCGGACGAGGCGGGTGGATTGTCGGGCGCACCGGTTCGCGAGAAGAGCACTCACACGGTGAAGATACTGGCCGGCGAGTTGGCAGGGCGCATGCCGATCATCGCTGCGGGTGGCATCACCGAAGGGCGTCACGCGGCCGAAAAAATGGCGGCGGGTGCGAGTCTGGTGCAGATCTACTCGGGCTTCATCTACAAGGGTCCGGCACTGATTCGCGAATCGGTGGATGCGATCGCGGCGATGCCGCGCCAGCAGATCTGAATCGCAGGCAAAAAAAAGGGGCTCTTGAAGAGCCCCTGGGCTTTTGGCCCGCCGCCCGGATGGGACGTGCATGGTATGGGTGTAAATGGTCAGTCAATAAAGCTTTGATGGACTGGTCGGGGCCTGTGTCTCCAAAGGCGCGTTATCCGACCGCGTGAAGTTCGTTGAGTCTGTGGATTCCCGCAGTGCCGGTCATACCGTCCCAATTGTCGCCGCGTCCTTCTCGCCATCCATTGATCCATGCCTGGCGTACTGACGGTAGAGTAAAAGGGCAAAGCTCACGGGATTTACCATGAACGCCGTACTGATATCCGCGTAAAAATGCTCTTTCCAACGGATCACGCTTAAGTCTTCTCATAGGGTATTGCCCTCGTCTGTTGACTGTTATATCCCTGAGACCTCATGGTGAGGTCGGGCAGAAAGGTCTGCCGTTGGTGCCCGCTGCCGGCGTCGCGGGCCTTGGTGTCAGAACCATTGCGGTAATGACCTGAGGTGATTTCTAACCAAAGCGCCGGACGCTGTGAATGACCGTTTTGTCATAAGCACGTCACATTTAGGTCTGTCGGGCGATAAGGAAGGTCGGGTTTCAACACCGTTTTTTGGCGCAAGCCTTTTGACGCGGGCGTTTCAGACCGGATTGAGAGCGCGTCTCAGATGCGGATGATGGCTGAATGCTTTAAGCGTCTATTCGACGAAGGGTCGAGATGTGACTTTTTGTTGCCCACTTCGTCGGGTTGAATAGCCGCTCTTCATATAGCAAAGCTATGTTGAGAGCGTGATGGATTGAAAACTGCCGCATTTACGCTGCCCTGGTCTCAAGGCAGGTTTCATGCGGCGGATCGGCACATTCAACGTGCCACGCAGGCGTTCTCCAAGAAAGGCGCCTGTTTAAAATCTGGTCGGGCAATGCGTTGCCCACCGCTGACGGCTCAGGCCCTGGAATACACATGTCGGATCGCTACGAACTTTTCCTCACTTGCCCAAAAGGCCTCGAAGGACTGCTGGCCGAAGAGGCCACGGCCCTCGGTCTCGAGGATACCCGCGAACATACCTCGGCCATTCGCGGTTCGGCCGACATGGAAACCGCCTACCGGCTGTGCCTGTGGTCCCGTCTCGCCAACCGCGTGCTGCTGGTGCTCAAGCGCTTCCCGATGAAGGACGCCGAAGACCTGTATCACGGCGTGCTCGACGTTGAATGGCACGACCATCTCGAATCGGATGGCACCATCGCCGTTGAATTCAGCGGTCACGGGTCAGGCATCGACAACACCCACTTCGGCGCGCTTAAGGTCAAGGATGCAATCGTCGACAAATTGCGCACGCCGGACGGCGAGCGTCCTTCGGTAGACAAGATCAACCCCGACCTGCGCGTGCATCTGCGTCTGGATCGTGGCGAGGCGATTCTGTCTCTGGACCTGTCCGGTCACAGTCTGCACCAGCGTGGCTATCGCCTGCAGCAGGGTGCTGCGCCCCTGAAGGAAAACCTCGCCGCCGCCATCCTGGTGCGTGCCGGCTGGCCGCGTATCGCTGCCGAAGGTGGCGCGCTGGCTGACCCAATGTGTGGTGTGGGTACCTTCCTGGTCGAAGCCGGTCTGATTGCCGCCGACATTGCACCGAATATCAAGCGTGAGCGTTGGGGCTTTTCCGCCTGGCTGGGTCACGTTCCGGCCCTGTGGCGCAAGCTGCACGACGAAGCACTGGCGCGTGCCGAGGCAGGCCTTGCCAAGCCGCCGCTGTGGATCCGCGGCTATGAAGCCGACCCACGTCTGATTCAGCCCGCGCGCAACAACATCGAGCGCGCAGGACTGAGCGACTGGATCAAGGTCTACCAGGGCGAAGTCGCCACGTTCGAGCCGCGTCCGGATCAGAACCAGAAAGGTCTGGTCATCTGCAACCCGCCGTACGGCGAGCGTCTGGGTGACGAAGCCAGCCTGCTGTATCTCTACCAGAACCTGGGTGAGCGCCTGCGCCAGTCGTGCCTGAACTGGGAAGCGGCGGTATTCACTGGCGCGCCTGATCTGGGTAAGCGCATGGGCATTCGCAGTCACAAGCAGTATTCGTTCTGGAACGGCGCGCTGCCCTGCAAGCTGTTGCTGATCAAGGTGTTGCCGGATCAGTTCGTCACCGGCGAGCGTCGCACCCCCGAACAACGTCAGATCGAGCGCGAAACGCCCGTCGAGACCGAAGTCGAAGTTGAAAGAAAATTCAACAAGAACGGTAATCCGATCAAGCCCGCTCCTGTGGTGGTCGAACAGCCACGCTTGAGCGAAGGCGGGCAGATGTTCGCCAACCGCCTGCAAAAGAACCTCAAGCTGATGGGCAAGTGGGTACGCCGTGAAGGCATCGATTGCTATCGCGTGTACGACGCCGACATGCCCGAGTATTCAATGGCCATCGACCTGTACCACGATTGGGTCCATGTGCAGGAATACGCCGCGCCGAAATCCATCGACCCGGAGAAGGCGTCGGCGCGTCTGTTCGATGCGCTGGCGGCCATTCCGCAGGCGCTGAACATCGACAAGAGCCGCGTGGTGATCAAGCGTCGCGAGCGTCAGAGCGGCACCCGCCAGTACGAGCGTCAGAGTGCGCAGGGTCAGTTCCTGGAAGTGAACGAAGGTGGCGTCAAGCTGCTCGTCAACCTGACCGATTACCTGGACACCGGTCTGTTCCTCGATCATCGCCCGATGCGCATGCGTATCCAGCGCGAGGCGGCCGGCAAGCGCTTCCTCAACCTATTTGCCTACACCGCAACCGCCAGCGTTCATGCGGCCAAGGGCGGTGCGCGCAGCACCACCAGCGTGGACCTGTCACGTACCTATCTGGACTGGGCACGCCGCAACCTGTCGCTGAACGGTTTCTCGGACAAGAACCGTCTGGAGCAGAGCGATGTCACGGTCTGGCTGCAGGCCTGCCGCGAAGAGTACGACCTGATCTTCATCGATCCGCCGACCTTCTCCAACTCCAAGCGCATGGAAGGGGTGTTCGACGTGCAGCGCGATCAGGTCGAGCTGATCGATCTGGCCATGGCGCGTCTGGCACCGGGCGGCGTGCTGTATTTCTCCAACAACTTCCGCAAGTTCGTGCTCGATGAAAATCTCGGCCAGCGCTATGCCGTTGAGGAAATTACACAGCAGACCATCGACCAGGATTTTGCCCGCAATAGCAAGATTCACCGGGCCTGGAAGATCACCGCACGCGCGTGATGCCGGGTCTGATGAACGAATCTGTGCGCGACTTGCGCAGGTTCGTTCATCATCCACTAGGCAAATTACTGGCGAATAGCTAT
The DNA here is from genome assembly GCF_979253365.1 of Pseudomonas sp. AC016. Classification (NCBI taxonomy): domain Bacteria; kingdom Pseudomonadati; phylum Pseudomonadota; class Gammaproteobacteria; order Pseudomonadales; family Pseudomonadaceae; genus Pseudomonas; species Pseudomonas sp. AC016. Next base: position 927,568 of record NZ_CEEDCC010000001.1, on the reverse strand, counting down.
AACCAATGCACGGCCAGCGTGGCGCAACACCCTGTTGGCGTCATGAGTTGTGTCTATGGCGGCGAAACGGTACAGGCTCAGAGTACTGGGCTTCATCAGTGAACAGGTTTCAGCGTGGCTGGTAGCGGTTCTGACGATGCTGGTCGGTGCCGCGCTGACGGTCATGCTGGCGCTGGCTGACCATGATGCCTATCAACATCAGTTGCGCCAGCGTTTCGATATTCTGGCCAGCGAGCGTTTCAGTCGCATTCAGGAACGTCTGGACCGTCAGGTCAGCAGGCTGGATACGGTTCGCCGCTTCTTTCTTTTTTCCCATGACATTACCCGCGAAGAATACGAAGGCTTCGTAGGTCCGTTGCTGATCGGCACCCAGGCTTATGGCTGGAACCCGAGAGTGACCCGGGCCGGGCGGGCCGCTTTCGAGGCGGAGGTGCGCAAGGGTGGGCTCAAGGATTTTGCGATCCGCCAACTCGATGAGCATGGCAAGCTGAGCGTGGCGGGCGTGCGAGACGAATATTTTCCTGTCCTCTATCTGAATTCGATCAGTGCGTTGCCGGTGCCGCTGGGCTTCGATATCTACTCTGAACCGATCCGTCATTTGGCCCTGGACAAGGCGCGGCTGCTGGACCGCATCACGGCGACGCCCCGGATACAGCTGTTGGGCCTGGACCCTGCCAACACACGCGGCGTGTTGCTGATGGCGCCCGTGTTCTCAAGCGTCAGTGCGCCGGGTGAAACGCCCGAGTTGAGAGGTGTGCTCACGGCAGTCATCGGTCTCTCGCAACTGATGAGTGTGGGGGCGGCAGAACGCGACACCCTGGCGGTCACACTCACTGACCTGAACGCGCAGCCCGAACCTGATCCCGTGTATCTGTCTCCAGCCAAAGCGGCCACGAATGAGCTGTACCAGAGCACACTGCTGGGACTGGGGGATCGCGATTATCTGCTTGAGGTTCGTCCCACCGAGCTGTTTCAGTCAAATAATCGGGAAACGTCCAGCAATGTTCTTTGGTTCGGCGGGCTGTTGAGTCTGATGCTCAGTGCCTTGCTTTACAGCCTCATCAGCCAGCGCCAGCGTGCGCTTGCACGTGTCGAGCAGCGCACCCGAGAGTTGCGCGTGCGCGAGAAGCAATTGAACGTGGCCAACGGTCAGTTGCGCAACATTCTGAATGCGGCGACCGAAGTCGCAATTATTGCGGCCGACCTCAATGGTGTGATCAACACGTTCAACGTCGGTGCGCAGCGCATGCTTGGTTATTCCGACGAGGAAGTCCTGGGGCGGTTCGGGCTCAAGGATTTCCAGCACTCTGAGCCATCAGATCCCAGTGACGTCAGCGAAGCCCGCATGTTGCAGGACATGCTTGGCGCTGCCATTCAGGAAGGCAGTCATCCGGCCCGCGAGTTGACCTTTCAGCGACGCGACGGCAGCACGCTGGTCGTCAACATGCTCGTCACGGCCGTGCGCGACGATCAGGGGCAGTGGATCGGCTGTCTGGCGGTGTGCACCGACATGACCGAACATCGGCGCGTGCATGATGCCCTGGAGGCTCAGGGGCAATTGCTCGAAAAGCTCGGCTCGCAAGTGCCGGGAGGCATCTATCAGTACCAGCTGGATGCCGATGGCAGTTCACGGTTCAGGTATGTCAGCGTCGGCATGTGCGAGTTGTTCGAACTCGATGAAGTGCATGTGCTGATCGATGCGGAGGTGCTGCTGCAACGCATTCATCCCATGGACCTGGTCCGAATCAGAAACTCGATCATTCCCAGTGCGCAGCAATTGACGCCGTGGCGTGAAGAGTACCGGGTTCAATTACCGAACAAGGGGCTGCGCTGGTTGCGTGCGGCTTCTACACCCGAACAGCTCGAGAACGGTGCGGTGTTATGGCACGGATTCGTTTCGGATATCTCCGATCTGAAGCGGGTCGAGCAGGAACTGCGTGAACTGTCGGTCACCGATGTGCTGACCGGTGCTTTCAACCGTCGATACTTTCAGGATCGGCTGCAGGCCGAACTCAAGCGCATCGACCGGCACGGTGGCCATCTGTCGATCATCATGCTCGACATCGACCACTTTAAGCGTATCAATGACCGTTTCGGCCACGGCGTCGGGGATCAGGTGCTAAAAGCCATCTCGCAACGCATCACGCATCGGCTGCGCACGGATGACGTGTTCTGTCGGTTGGGGGGCGAGGAGTTCATGGTGCTGTGCCCCGGCACTCAGGGCGCCCAGGCTTATCAATTGGCACTTGGCCTTCGCGAAGAGCTGAACAGGGCGGGCATCGACGGCGTGGGCCGGGTGACGGCCAGTTTCGGAATCGCCAGTTGGCGGGAAGGAGAGGGCGTCGACGCGATGCTGCTGCGCGCCGACTCTGGGGTTTATGCCGCCAAGCAGGCGGGGCGGGACAAGGTGGAACCGGAGCAGGCCTGATCGGCTTCAGGGCCTGCTCGCTGTGGCGCGGGATCAGGGCTGCTGGATCGATACCGTGGTATTGCTCAGCTTGGGCTGGCGGTAAAGATCGACCAGCACTTCGTCGAGTACCGACGAGGCGCCGAACGGACGCGGGTCATTCAGGATCGCCACGACCGCCCAGGTGTTGCCGTTGCTGTCGCGGCTGAAGCCTGCGATGGCACGTACGGTGTTTAGGGTGCCGGTCTTGATGTGCGCTTCGCCCAACAGAGGCGTGCGTTTCAGACGCTTGCGCATGGTGCCATCCATACCCGCAAGTGGCATGGAGCTCATGAATTCGGCGGCATACGGGCTGCGCCAGGCGGCCTGAAGGATCACCGCCATTTCACGGGCGCTGACCCGTTCAGCGCGCGACAGGCCTGAACCGTTTTCCATCACCAGATGCGGTGCGGTGATGCCTTTTTTGGCCAGCCAGCCGCGAATCACCCGTTGCGCGGCCTTGGCGTCGTCGCCGTCGGCGTCGCTGCGGAACTCCTCGCCAAGGCTGAGAAACAACTGCTGAGCCATGGTGTTGTTGCTGTATTTGTTGATGTCGCGAATCACTTCGACCAGATCCGGGGAAAACGCCTTGGCCAGCAGCTTGGCGCTGGAAGGCACGACGTCGACGCGGTTCTTGCCCAGAATGGTGCCGCCCAGTTCCTGCCAGATGGCGCGCACGGCACCGGCAGCGTAGGTCGGGTGGTCGAGCAGCGACAGGTAGGTCTGGGAGTTGCAGCCATTGCCCAGTTGCCCGGTCACCGTCACGTTGACGCTGCCATCAGGCTGGGTTACCGGGTTGTAGCGGACATCGCCCGTGCATTGTTTCGAGGCGACCGCCTTGACCTGATTGTCGATCCTGATGGTCGCGATGGGCGGCTCTACCGAGACCAGGATGCGGCCATCATCGTTGCGGGTGACAAAGCGCAACGCCTTCAGGTTGACCATCAGCGAATCAGGCTTGACCAGAAATGGCTTGTTGTCGTCGTTGCCATCGTCGTTGAAAACCGGCAATTGCGGCTGCACGAAGTGGCTGCGGTCCAGCACCAGATCACCGGTGACCTGCTGGACGCCATTGGCGCGAAGGTCGCGCATCAGCAGCCAGAGCTTTTCCATGTTCAGTTTGGGGTCGCCGCCGCCCTTGAGGTACAGGTTGCCGCGCAGCACGCCATTGCTCAGGGTGCCGTCGGTGAAGAACTCGGTTTTCCATTGATGGGTAGGGCCGAGAATTTCCAGTGCTGCATAGGTCGTGATCAGCTTCATGGTCGAGGCCGGGTTCACCGATACATCGGCATTGAATACAGTCGGTGTGCCTGGGCCATTGAGCGGCAACATGACCAGCGACAATGCGTCATCGCCAAGTTTGCTGGCCCTGAGTGCCTGTTGGACCTTGGGGGAAAGTGTGGTGTTGATGACGGCCGCGTTTGCGGAGAGGGCCAGTGGCAAGAGCAATGAAGCGATCAGAAAAGGGCGAAACGACTTGATCATGAAGAAACCCTACTGCAGGAGGGGAAACAAAAAAGAGGGCATGGATGAATTCCCTCGGTCATTCTGAATATTTGAATAACAGCGGCTAACTGCGAACAACTATAGCGAACAGGTAAAGATTGATGCTTGAATGTGCAGGGTTTTCGTAATGCGAAAGGTCAACGCCTGCAACCGGCGGCATTATGCCCCAAGCAGGGGGCGCATGTGATGGGGCAGCGACCCTGAACCGCTATTTTTTTTCCAGCACGCCCCATCTGTCAGTCAACGCATCGAACATTGCTTGCAGCCTTCATTTATCGGGCTTTTACCTGCCCGAACTGCTAAAGTGCCGCCCGATATTTACTGATGAGGATTGTCCCATGGCTACGAACCGTTCCCGCCGTCTGCGCAAAAAACTCTGCGTTGATGAATTTCAGGAGCTGGGTTTTGAGCTGAACCTGGACTTCAAGCAAGAGCTGGATGACCAGGCAATCGACGCCTTCCTCGACGCTTTCCTGAAAGAAGCAATGGAAGCCAACGGTCTTGGCTATGTCGGCGGCGATGACTTCGGTCTGGTTTGCCTGAGCAAGCGTGGCTCGGTCAGCGAAGAGCAGCGCGCTGCCGTTGAAGCCTGGCTCAAGGGCCGTAGCGAACTGACAGAAGTGACTGTCAGCCCGCTGATCGACGTCTGGTACCCGGAAAACGAAATCAACCCGGTTGCCTGATGTATCAGGAAGCAGGCTCAGGCCTGCTTCCTTGTTTCATACCCCCGCTTCAATCGCTTCATACCCCCTTCTGTGCCGCGCTTTCCCGTCCTTCTGCTTGCCGTCAACTGTCTGCTTTTCCTGTCGTGCCGGGTTTCTCCTGCTGCGCGGACAATGCCCTTTCAAGTTCCAGCATGGCGCTGTCTACCGCCTGATGACAGGTGCGAAGCCGGGCTTCACTCGTCCCGGGCTCGCATGCCTGTTCAAGTGCATTGCAGGCGTCCACCACGTGTGAAGCGCTGATGATGCGTGCGGCGCCCTTGATCCGGTGGGCCATGTCACGAATCTCGTCCGGGTGTCCTTCGCGCATATGGGTGGCGAGCAACTGGCGATCCTCCCGGTTGCTGCGCAGCAATTCGCTCAGCAGGCGTTTGACCATTTCAGGGCGATCACCGGTAAGTCGGCTGACGCTGCCCGGATTGAACGCAGGTGTCGAACGCGTCAGCGGTGAAAGCAGGACCAGCCTGTCGCTGAGCAGGCTGAGGCTGATGGGTTTGAACAGGCAGTCATCCATGCCCGCGTCCCGGCAGCGCTGTACTTCTTCCTGCTGGGCGTTGGCCGTGAATCCCCAGACCGTGCAGGGCTGGCTATCGCGAGACTGCTCCTGTGCCCTGATGGCCCGCGTCAAGTCGTAACCGTTCATGACCGGCATGTTGCAGTCGGGAACATACCTGTTACGTAAGTTGCTGATTTCGCAAGGCATTAAATCCTCCCCAAAACCTCCCCAATATATCGCTAAAACGGATCAGGCGACGTCGATCCACTCGGAGCCGCGGCCATCCTTGTACATCTCGGTCATCGCCGCATTTCGGTGCCCCAGGAGCCGCTGCGGATCACGGCCTTCTGCCGCGTGTAGGCGGGCTGCCAGCGAGCGCATTTCGTGGAAGCTGGGCGGATTGTCCCCCAAGTCAATGCCAAGCGCTGCGGCACCCTTGTCTCGTGCTTCAGCGAAAGCAAGTGTGAGCGTATTCAGCTTTATCGGGCTTCCTGCTTTTGCAACAGAGACCGTTCTCGTGTGGTGTACTAGGTGCTTCGACAGCACCCTGTCCCGGCACATTTTTATAACGCTCGAAAGATCGAGTCCTATCGCTTCGAGCCTGAGTGCGGTGCTGAGTCGTAATCGTGCGCCAGTCTTGGACTGAACGACATGTAGGAAGCCGTCGTATTCGTCCTTGAAAAGCATCGAGCCGATATCATCTCTTCGCTGTCCGGTCAGTAGAGCAAGTTCCATAGCGCGTTTAAGCCAGGGCCGGTCAGTCGCTGCGTGAGTTGCTTTCCATAGTTCGAGGCTCAGGCGACTGCGTTTCACTTTTGACCGCGCCGCTTTAGTCGCATCGACTGGATTCAGGTCACACCATCCAACAGCAATGGCTTCTGTGAATACATCCCGCAGCAGTGACCGCAATGCTTTGGACATTGGCGCTTTCCCAGCTTTGGCGAATGTTGCGAGAAACATCGCTATATCCATCGTTCGGATACTGCGCATGTACTTCTCGCCGAAAGCCTTTTTTAGCACCTTGAGCCTGCTTTTGATGCTGCGGGCAGTGTGTGCGCTCAAACCTCTTTCTGTGTAGATCAGCTCGTATTCGGCAAGCCACTCGGCAAATGTCCGGTCGACTTCTGCAACTGGCTCCGCGATCCGTTGCGCCAATGTAGGCTTGAGCACATCAGCATGATTTGCGGCAACCGCTTCCATGATTGCTGCGGCCTTATCCTTGCCCAGGCCGAACATTCGGCCCGTGACTGGATCGCGATAGGTGTAATAGGTATGCCCGTTGCGTTTGTCGGTCTTACGATACAGGTTGGGCGGGAGGTCTTTTGACCCAGCGTTACGCGGCCTTGGAACCATTGCGTGCACTCTCTATTCGGCTGATCAGGCTTCCGCCCGCAATACGGACAATCGGTTTTTCAAGCTCGCTGTACTGAGCATCGGCTTCGACATAGTAGCTCCGGCCATGCTTGACGGGTGTCGGCGCTATTCGGCCTTCACGAGCCCACTTGCGCAATGTGTTCAGGCTGGGCGGCGTCCGGAACTGGTCTGCCGCCCACTCGTCGAGGGTAACTTTGCTCATGTGCTGCTCCGGGCCGCGCTGGGCGGCGGAAGGGGTTAGTTAAGCGGTACCGAACAATTCGATTTGCGGCACCGGTGTGTCGCGGAGGGTTATCTCTGCGGCGATGCGATCTGATGCGGTACCGAAGATTTTTTCATCTCGCTCAATTCCGATGAAGCGACGTCCTGACCTGATACAGGCCACACCGGTGGTCCCGCTGCCCATCGTGTTGTCGAGTACTGCATCGCCTGCGCTGGTGTAAGTCCGGACCAGGAACTCCATCCAGGCGACCGGTTTTTGGGTCGGGTGATAGCTGGCCGTCTGCTTGTCGCTCGAGAAGAACTGGACAGATCGAGGGTAACGATCGGTAGAGTCGTATTCGGTGAGTGCAAGCGCCTTGCCGTAGCATTCGGAATTGACGGTCTTTCGCTTCGCTGTTCGGCGCTGGTGACCGCCAGTCATCTGGGGGTTGTAGGTCGGCTGACGACGATAGAAGACTTGGGCGCTCTCGTGCGCGCGTAGCGGCTGGCGCTTTGCGTTCAGGAATCCAGTGGCGTTGCCTTTCTCCCAGATCCATTCGTACCGGTAATCGGCCGGATTGCTGGCGACAACCAGTGAAGCGAACGGCTGCGCTGCACACAGAACGATTGCAGCGCCCGGTTTTGCGATTCTCAAGTACTGCTCCCAGAGCGGTGCGAACGGGATAATCACATCCCACGAACATTGGGTCGTACCATAGGGCAGGTCGGCCAGCACCATGTCGACGCTGGCATCGGGGAGGTGTTTCATGACCTCTACGCAATCGCCCTGATAGAGCTGAATTTCCTTTGTCGTGGGCATGACTTCGTCCTTGCCGCGCGTGCGCAGCGTTCAAAGGGCAGGGGGGGAGGTTCCAGCCGCAATAGTAAATTCCGACCAACTGTCCGCCGCTTGGCGGTTCGTTGGCGCTCGGTGCGCTGGCGCTGTGCTACAAATATTCGTGTAATAGCTCTAGAACGGAGCTGTTGTACCGATGAGGCAACTGGACAATGGAAGTCACAAGCACTTATGAGGTCTATGGGCAGAATCGCCTACGCCTCGGAGAGATGGACGAGCACGGTGTAATCAGGAGGTCGGGCAGGGTGGTACTCCGCGTGGAGCGCGGCTCGATCTTTTCCGTGCACGGTAGTTACATGGGTAAATGCAAGAACGGTGTCGGCAAGTCAGACCATGGACAGCTTCTTTTCACGCTGAAGCCGGTTTGATCTGACCCTTCGCCCAGGCCAGCCTTACGAGCCTGGGCGACCAAGCTTCTGGATAGCCGATTCATACTCTTCTTTTACGTTACTGCGCCAGTTCGCAGGGTCTTTCATGTAGTGCAGAAGCATCCAGTGGATGGTTGCCGCCTGTTCATCCGCCGCGCGTTCGGCAATCTCATAACCAAGCATGCGAAGCACTGTTGCCTGGCTCATGCAGTAGAAGCTCTGCGTGCCGAGGATGTAGCGCAGGTCCTCGGTAAGCGGCAGCTCTATCGAATGTTCGGTTTTTAAGCTCGAATTCTGGTTGTTCACAGCCACCTCGGGTAGAGCCATGTAATTCGTATCATCCATCTGAGCCGTCGAGACTGTCCATGTGACGTCATACGGTTTAGTTCAAGTTTGGACAGAAGGGTATATGTTCGGTCAAACTAATCGGTCTGGATCTGACTGAGCGGTCTAGGCCGAATTTAAGGCGCCTCTTTTACCCGTCACGCTGCGACTGCGCCGCCTAATGCAACGCGCCATGGATCATTGGCCCGAGCAAGAGCTGCCATGGGCGGAGGGCTCACGCTGTTGCCGCACATGTGTACTTGCTGGGTCTTCGTGAACGGCTTCCCGTCTGCACCGTGGGTAATTACGTAGTCGGCAGGGAATCCTTGGGCCTTGTACAGCTCGGACGGCTTGAGCATGCGCAGGCAGATGTCGACGATGACGTAAGGCGTGCCCTTGACCATCACGGTAACCAGCGCTAGCCGGTCTTTAGTGGTGATCGTTGGTGCTGGCTCGCCCGCGCTGCTGACGTTCTCGGTGCCGTAATAGCTGATGAGGAAGGCGGCCACCCGCAGCGCGCCTTCCTCATGCTCTGGCGAGAGCCGTAGCGACACCACAGAGCTTTTTCCGCCACCACCCGCAGTCACGGTGGGTGCTGGCTCGTCCAGCGGCTGGCCAATGCTTGCGCCGAACTGGCGCTCCATGAACGCGGTAACCATTCCGTGGTGCTGGCCGCCGGCGCTGATCGTGTGCAGAGGATCGCTGACGTCCCTTGCATCACAGTTGCCGCGCAGATGCACCAGGTTCGCCACCGCAAGTTGCTGCTGGCTACCGGAATTGGTCACAGTGGTCAGAGGCTCGCGAATGTCCTTGGCGTGAGTGGTGTTGAACCCGCCGTTGGCCTGGATCATCACCGCAGCGCTCACTGACTGACCTCCACCGCTGGCTGTAACCGTGCCAACCGGGCCAAGAATGTCGTTTACGCCATGGGAGCGGCGTTTGGTTGCGCCAGATCCTTCGCCGTGGCCCGCCTGTACGATGCACGCCGATGCGAGTGCGTGCTTGACGCCGCCAGCGACAACGGTGCCCAGCGGTTGATCGATTCCCGGCACGCGAGGTTGCTGACCGTCACGCTCACCGTAGCCAGACTGGATCAGAGTCGGGCTGATCAGCGTCAACTCCCCACGGTTGGCGCAGGTGATCGTAGGCAACGGCTCCAACGGATCGTTGATGCGGTCGCTGCCTTGGTGGGTCGCTGGCGCGATCACTGGGCTGACGACCGAGAAAGCGCCGCCTTTTGGATATGACGTCACTGTGCGCAGCGGTTCGTAGGCCGATTGCACCGTCTCGCCCGACCAGTTTGCAATCGGCACAATGAATGGGGCCGGGTTGTCGATGACGAACTTCTTCATGCCCTTGGCGACTCGGCGCAGGGTAGCGGAAGCGAGGTCTTTCTTGCGCCCGAATATGCTTTTGCCCAGGTCGGTGAAGTCGATGCACTCCGCGGCTGTCTTCCAAGGCTTCTGACCTTTGGCGGGACGCTTGGCGTGTGTCGGCTCCGGCCACACGATCGGCTGCCCGTCGCAGCGGGCAATCATGAACAGACGCTCCCGGCTGGTAGGCGCGCCGAAGTCGCAAGCTCGTATCACACGCCATTCGACGGCATAGCCCAGACGCTCGAGCTCGGCCACGAACACGGCCCACGTCTGGCCGCGCCGCTTCGGGTCTGGCACCAAAAATTGCTGATCGACCGGAACAACCTCGCCAGGTGCGGCAATGACGCCGCCCAGCTTCACGACCCGCCCGGTCGCCTTGCAGCGCTTGGCGACCAGCGGCCCCCACTGCAGGATCTGCTTGACGTTCTCCAGGCTGATGACTCGGGGGCGTTTCTTGCCCGCCCACTTCAAGCCGATCCAAGACAGGTTGCGGATCTCGCGCTTGCGTGGCTGCCCGCCAGCGGCCTGGCTGTGGTGGGTGCAATCCGGGCTCATGTGGAACCAGCCCACAGCCTTGCCGCCGCATTCGGTATCAGGATCGCCGTCGAATACATCAGTCGTGAAGTGCTTCGCACCCGGGTGATTCACGGTGTGCATGCTGATCGCTGCCGGGCTGTGATTCTTGGCCACGCTGACGGTGCGCCCAAGGCCCATTTCCAGCCCGGTACCGGCACCGCCGCCACCGCAGAAGAAGTCCACAACGATCTCATCGTCTTGCGGATTGAAGCCAAGGCCGTACTGGGTTTTAAAATCGAAGGGGTGTTTCTTCTGGTGAGCGGACATAGTTCATCCTCGCCGGAGTGGCGTGAGTCGTTGAAATGGGGTATTCAAGAGGTTGCGGGCGGCAATGTGCCATCCTTATAAGCAAGGAGTTTTGCGTGGAGCAGGTCAGAGCTGCATTTGCTGAGGCAATTTCTGAAGCAATCAGGGAATGCCGCGAGTTCGGATATCACCCAACTAAATGGGAGGCAATGAACCGCGCCCAGCATCCGGTTGAAGCATCGATCAAACTGGTTCAGTCCCCGGATTTTCAAGACGGCTTCAGGAAGCTATTGCGAGAGGGAAGGGATCACCTAACAGTGGAGGCGATCATGCTCAGACCCGAGTTCGACTCCCTGTTTAGCGGCCAGCTCCTCCAAGCCGCTAGGTGGCGATTGCTGTCCGCCCCCCGTTAAATCTGGTGATGCAGCGTGCGCCGGAACTCCATCCGCCGAGCCCGGCGAATAAATCAATGGCTGTGGTCATAAAGTTATCTCATGGATATCATACCTACCCATTTAGCGAGGGAAGGCAATGGCGGACTCGGGAAGTTTTAAAAATCTGTACAAGAAAATGGATGCGACTTCGAAAACGAGATTTCATGCATCAAGGCGCTTAAGGCTTCATGCGAAGCTTTCCACTTATTCGGTAGTGGTCCTTTCGCTTGCGTTGATACTCATATCGCTCATGCAGGCATACGACCTTGGAGTAAATATTGCCAAGAAAGAGGTCGTGCTTCTGCAGGTGTTTGCCTCGGTGGCGGTGCTCGTTTATTCGCTTTTGATCGAAAAGAACGATTTCTCCAACCGTTCAGAAAAAATGTACTCATGCGCCTCTCAGCTTGGCGAGCTCAAGCAAAAGGCTCACCCACTTAAGGATGGCGAATTTGAGCAAGGTGCATATGACGGCTGCTGGAAGGAATACCATGACCTTCTCAAGCTCTATGAAACGCACTCAAATAATGACTTTCGTGGCGATTATTTGAGATCCAGGTTGGAGATGAAGGAGGATTACGCGATGACTCGAACTGAGCGTGGGGTCACTATCTTTAAGGTCTGGGTAGCTTACTCTATAAGTTTTATTTCCTATCCCTTGATGCTGGTGCTGCTAGCAGCAGCGGTTTATTGGGTCTGGTTCGGCATCCACCTCGATTAATCCTAGAAGCCTTTTAATCACCACAGAAGCAATCGATGTCTTCTGCGAGATATTCAAAGTCGAAGTCTGTCTGTCGAGATCGCTGCTCGGCAGACCAGCCCATCGTTTTGTAGTCGGCTCGGTCCTGTCTAAATACCTGGCCGAACCTTTCCTCTGTGCCAGACCACCAGATCACCCGGGACGGGTCTTCGATGATTGTCTTTATCAGCTTTCCTTCGCTTTTCTTCCAGCACAGGTCGCAGTTTCCGAAGTCTGAATCCATGCCTAGATCGAAAGGCTGGGCCTTCCAGAACTCTGCGACGTCCTCCTTCGTGATGCCTGCGGTGTAAGACGGGCAAAGGTTGTCCCATCGTGTTCCGCCGCGATCGTTGGCAGCCATCATGCGGTGATAGCGCTTAGGCTCGTCGTAGCGGATGCCGACAACGCAATCCCACTGGTCGTAGCCCAGGGCGCGCATATGCTTTTCGCCGATTTTAACCTTCAGGTACGCAGTGCACATGTTGTTCGAGAAGTTCGGCAACACCGGCGGAAGGTTCTTCACATCTTTTCGGTATGCCGCGTAGTACTCGAGCATCATCGTGAAGGGCTCGCCATTGCGGCTGGCCGTCTCGAAATTGACCAGTTTGTACCAAGGTGCATCGTCAGGCTGGCCGTACACTCGGCACCACTCCATCCAGACGATGCCGACGCTCCATCGCTTGTCGATCTGATCAATGAAAATCAACGTTTTTTCCCTCTCCTTGCCGGTATTCTGGAAGAAGGCGTGAACATCAGCAGGGAGTTTTCCACCGTGGGCGTCGAGGATATTGCGAAGCATTTGCGCGCTTGTGCGCCCACCACTGACGCCGATCTGCGCCGGGCCATTGATCATGTAGGGATTCATTAATACTCCGGACAGCCGCCCGCCTGCCGAGGCGTTCAGCGCATAGTGAGGGTGGGGTTAGGCCGTGATGCGTTCGCCGATCACTGTCGTGGTGAAGGTGACGCTGTATTCCAGTTGGAGCCTGAAAGCGCCGCCGCAGGTGTCGCAGTCCATATTTTTATCGCTGTAGTCTTCAGGCTCGATGTGGATCACGGTCGCGCAGTGTGGGCATTTGCACTGGTCCTGATACTCAAAATCCGAATCGTCGTATTCGGCGGCGGAAAACTTGGCCAGGGCTTCGGCCTTGGCGGCAGCATCTTCACGGTCTTGGCAGGGCTTGCAGATAAAACCATCGCGCCGGCCCCATGGGGTATCGGTAAGCGTGGTCCGGTGGGCGTTGCAGCTCACGCACACATCGTGCTTGTCGCAGACGACGTAGCTGTAATGCTCGCCGCTGCCGGTGCATTTGGCACAGCCGGATACCCAGTACCAGGCACCATCAATGCGTTCGGCGTACAAGCCCTTTTCCGGAGCTATCAGCTCGACATAAGGCAGGCCGTTGCGGTGTGGTCTGCCATGCCAGCCGTCATTCCATTTGCAGTTATGACCGCTGCGTGTGCGCTCAGTCCACTCGCCGGGAATTTCCGGAATCAAAATCTTGGTGTCTTTGCTCATGGCGTTTCTCCATGCATGCGCCGCCCTCCGTATCCGGTGGTGGCAAATTGGTTTGGGATGGGGTATTTGTTTCGCGGTGCAAACGAACCGCAGATGGAGCGCGAAATGCCCGAGCTGAGCTGGACACTTATCTTCCCCATTGGCATTGGGCTCGGCTTGGCATGGCTCGTTGATGTTTGCTTTCCCACTCCGATGCCGAGAGAGATCGGCTTATTAGCTGCGGGTGTCGGAGGCGTGCTTGGTGCAATTTTGCAATGGCTAGTGATAGGGCATTTTTGACGTAGCGTCCCGACACGAAGGGTGGTGGCTATTTGATTTGAGTTGGGGTATTACGTGTTAACGGCATGGGGCCGGATAAGGAGCAGAAATGGATCTTTCAGGCGTCAAGCACACCGTTCAGCTGATTACCCACACATCTACCGGTTGTCCGTACTGCTCTACCTTCCAAGAAGGTGAAAAGATTGCGGAGAACATCAACCACCTGATCCAGGAGCATGAAGGGCTTTTGATCCATGCCGGATCGGAGACAGGCAAGAACTATGAAGGCGAGGTTCACCATGCTACGTTCGCGTTGGTCGGGTTTGCTTCTCCACCTGTACCTAAAGAGTTGCCTAAGGTGAGACTGAATCTGAACTTCCCGGAATGATCACCTCATCCCCCGGATCCTGCTGAATTATCAGCATGCTCTTTCGGTGAAACTCCAGCGCCACAATATTCGACACTGTGATTTCGTGGCGCGGAACTTCAAGTAGCGGCAGCGCGCCGCCCGGTCCGAGGCTGTGCAGGTGGTGAATCATCAGCGTCATGGCCTCGCCTTGTTCCTCGATGCCAGCCCAGGCCATCAAATCACTGAGCGCCTGCTTGGTGCCGGGCCGCACCCTGAGCCTCAATTCCTCTTCCCCGGCCTTGTGCCGCTTGAGCGCCGTCCGCTCGTCCCGCTGTTTCTGGGTAAGGGCCATTTATCAGCTCCGTAAAGCCGCTGGGCGGCAGGTGGAATTGTTCGGCCCGCCTGTTGCGGCGGACCTTCGTGCTGAGGCGCTTCACTTCTTGAGGTCCCGCTGAAGCGGATAGTTGATGCCGTAATCCGCGATCAGTCGGTACATGAGTGAATTGCTCATGCCCAGATCAATCAGCGATTCTTTCCGGCTCAGCCCACGATCACGCGCATCAATCAGCCGCTCGACATTGGCGGCGTCGTGAGAGCGATCCAGGGTGTTCGGCTTGAGGAATGGCGTAGGGTCGAACTTGCGGAACTCGATGCCGTAGTCGTACCCCAGCTTGCGCAGCGTGTAGCCGCTCAGGCCTGTCTCACGCATGATTTCGGCCTTGGTCATGGTCGGGGCCAGCTCGCGCACCTTGCGAACCATGGCCGACTTGGCCTTGGCGCGTTCTTCGGCGGCGACCACGCGCTTGGACTTTGGGATCTGACGCTCTGGCGGCTGCCTCGGGAAGTCGCGGCCGTAGGGCTTGGTCAATGGCTTGCGGGCGGGAAGGGCTTCCGTGCTGCTCGCGCCGAAGCCAGGCAGCGCCTCCACCACGCCGCCGCGCTTTTGGAATTCAGCCATCGCTTCGGCCAAGCGCGCCGATTCGGCCTGATTGCGCTGGATGGCGCTCAGTTCGGTGGTCATCATGACGGTGTGCCTATTTCGAGAGTGCCTTTCGCACGAATGGGTCAAGGTCAGCTTGATTGAGCAACCATCGTTTGTAGTCGCTGGGGAGATTGGCGATGAGTGAGCCCTTGTGCTTGCCGAAGCTGATCACCGTCGGAACCCGGGCCTCTTCGGAGATGGACCACAACTCTTCCCAACCTTCCACTGGCCGACCCAGTTTTACAGCCAGGGCATCCAGTATCTTGCTCAGCAGCAGACGGCAATTCTTCACATCGTCCAGCGCGGCGTGTGCGTTGCGCAGCAGACCTGTCGCTTGCTCGCGGTAATGCAGATAGATCATCGCCGATTGCGAGTGGCTATCCGCTTCGGGCCAAAGACGACGACTCAACGCTGCGGTACAGATGCGTTTTAGGTCAGGCTGGCCGATGACGCCCCAGTCGTAGTCGACGTTGTGGCCGATCAGGTATTCGGTATCCGGTGGCATTTGGAAGCTGGTATGACAAGGGCAATCGACCAGATCCGCATCAAGAATGTGGCTTGTGGAAAGCGCGCCAAGTTCGATTGCTTTGGACGGCTTGAAGCGAGCCAGGTATTCATCCGTAACCGGTAGTCCGGCGGTTTCCCCCAGTTTCAGCCATGCGGCCTCAACCAACTGCGGCTCTTTGAAGCCGGTTGTTTCGCTGTCAAAAATGTAGGCGGTCATGCAGATTGCTCCAGAGGGGTGAGTTCGGTTTTTCGTTTGTCTTTCGCCGCGACAACGCGGTTGACCAGATCGTCAAAGCCGATAGCAATGACCTTGGCCGCGTTGAAGGCAGCCTGTAGGCCGACCATGTCCTTGGCGTTGGCGATGTCCGCTATGGCGTCGACCAGCAACTCCTTGGCGCGCTCTTCCGGATTGACTCCGGAGTTGAGCCAGTCCAAAAGCTTGCGCCCGGTGCTTTCGTCGATCAGCTCAGGTTGGGTGAACAGCTTCGTTCGATCTTTGCTGGCCAGCGCTGTATGCGCGTCATGGGTCAGATCAAGCACAACGGTGAACTCATAGTCGGTGCCGTCTCGCTGCTCGGACTTCATACCCAGCTTTACGATCTTTTTGCCTTCACCCTGGACCGTTTCTGTCTTGCTGCGCATCGTGCAGATGACGTGCAAAGTGCTGGTCAGAATCTTGTTGGTCAGTTGCCGATGGCGGGGCGTGGTTTCATTCCACGCAGCCCAGGTGTTGCCGCGAAATTTTTGGTGGGCCAGTGCTTCGTTGGACTCCAGGCAGCCGCCCGGGCCGGTCCACTCATGCGAGTAGCTGTCGATGATCAGCACGTTGTATCCAGCTGCCTCGGCTGCTGCGATCGCATCAACGTAACGTTCGGGCGAGAAGGGCGCCTGCAGCTCCAGCACGTCGAAGTCCGCGATGTCGGAGTACAGAGAGGCGCTGCCTTGCTCTGTATCGATCACCGCGATTCGCCCGCCTAGCCCCTTTGCCATCAGCAATGCTGAGTAGGTTTTTCCTGAACCTGACGGCCCGGCAAGTGCCAGCCGTAGCTTGGCCTGCTTGCGTTCGGCTTTCTTGAACATGATGTGTGCCTCAGTTCGGTTGGTTGTCCCATTCCCGCTCAATGCGGGCTTGTTCTGCTTCGTACTCTTTGCGCTCATCGCCTGAGAAGCGTTCAGGCGAAAAGCTTCCGACCGTCATCCAGTCCAGCTGGGCGGACATTCGTGGGGTGCTCATAAGGGCCTCAATAGGCAATGGTGATCGCTGGGATCTTGCGCTGAGCGATCAGGGTGACCGCTTGTTTGGCACACGCTTCCGGCATGCCGCCCGCAATGAATGCTTCCAGCGCGGCACGGTTTATAGACGCCTTGTGTGCAGTGTCAGCGGCGCGCAGCTCCTGCTGCCGAACGGTTTCCTCTGCCGCCTTGTTGGCCCGATCAATCTCGGCCAGTCGTGCACCCTCTACGGCTTCGGCCTGGCGCTTCTCGGCGTCAATGCGTTCCTGTTCAGCTTCCAGCTTCTGGCGGGCGGCCTGTTCTTCCTGCAGTTTTATCTGCAGCTTCTGGCGCTCAGCTTCTGCTTCTGCGTCGCGAATCTTTTGCTCGGCTGCGCGTTGCTGGGCTGCTGCCTGATCCTTCAAATCCTGCTCACGCTTGGCAGCTGCATCGCGCTCGGCCTGGGCTTTCTGCTCGGCTTCAAGGCGAGCCTTTTCAGCTGCGGCGCGAGCAATCTCTGCATCGCGCTCGGCCTTCGCGCGCGCCTCCGCTTCAGATCGTAAACGAGCAAGTTCGGCCTGCTCTGCTTCGCGCTTCTGGTGCTCGTCGAAGGAAGCTCTCAGTTTTGCCAGAGCAGCTGCCTTGACTCGATGCGCCTCAGCTTCGAACTCCTGATACTTCTCGTCGACGATGATTTTCTCTTCAAGCTCCCGGAAAAGCAGACCAAATGGCTGCGGCTGACCACCGATCAGGCCAATCCCGCAATCCTCGATATGGCGAATCATTGAGTTGTGAAACTCGACTCGCGCATCTTCTTTTGCCTGCCATTCGTTAAGCGGACGGCGCACCTCTTCTTGCCAGGTGTCCAGCGTATCGCGCATCCTTTTGCGCTCGGCGTCGATCAACTTTGGGATTTCCTTCAGCTCAGCCACCAGCTCCTTGCCCCGGTTGTCCAGCGCAGTCTTGGAGCGCGCCACCGTGTAAGCGATAGAGGCGATCGCATCGCGGCCTTTGCGAGTTGTCACGTCCGGCACGAACGCGTCGATCTTATCGCGAACAATCTGGAGGTAGGGGTCAAGCCCTTTGGGGGTTTGGAAAATTTGCAGGGCCTTTTCTTTCGGCGGCACAACGGCAAGTTCTTTCTCTACGGACATGAGTGTCTCCCGCGCCATGCCGTTGCCGGGGCGCTGCGATTGAATAGCGAAGGGGGTTATTGCGTGATGTGATCAGCCAAAGACATGGCGAGCATCAGAACAGTGAATGCAGCGAGGACCGGGAAGCTCCCGCGCCAGAAGACGATGCGCCGACGGCGCTGGCCCGCGGTCACTGCCTCGGCCTCACAGCCAGCCGCCCGGTCTTTACGGCCTCGACCAGCTTTGGGGGCAACGCAGAAACCGGAATCTCGCGCGGCAGCCCGGCACTGACGATGCTCAGGCTGCGTTCGATATCGGCCAGCTGCTCGTCGATCAGGGATTTCACGATGGGTGTCGTCATGGGCTTGCTCCTTTCGGTGGGCACACCATTTCCATTTTCGTGATCGCCACACTGATGCGGCGCGCCAGCTTCTTGCGATAGTCGCGCTCAGCGGCACGCACCGCTGCGTAGTCGACCGGATCGGCGTAGTCGTGGAAGTAATCGACGAGGGCTGACTTGAGGTTGCCGAGGTCGTCGTACAGCCCTGTCGCTTGGCGTATCGACCGCCGTCCTTGCGCGCTGTCCTGATACCGTTCGAGGTCGATCATGCGCACTCTCCCAGCGGGACAGTTCGATGGCGCATTACCATTCGAGCGCGGCGATCGGTGTAGTGCGAGTGCTCAATGCAACTGATATCACCCTGGGCATATGCCAACTCCACGGCCATCTGAACGGCGGCGGCAGTCATATCGGGGCAGGGTGCAGTTGCATACTCGGCAAGCGCCCGTTCAATGAAGCGCTTCGCTGTGTCGTGGCGTGACATGATTGCCTCCAGGGGCTGGGTTATGCGGTGGCTTTGGCGATGACCTGCTCAATGTCATAAGCAAGTCCGGCATTCACCTCTGCCTTGCGCATACTTTCATCGGTACCTTTCTCGCGGTGGGCCTGCTCGTAATAGCGGAACTGAAGAGCCGCCCGCTCAAGAGCAGCGACCATGTCGGGCGCTGCGACGATCAGCTTGGCGTCTGCCTCTGTTGCCACCAGATCGCCCTGCATGTGGGGGCCTTTCAGCGTCTCGCCCAGGCTTAGCCAGATTGACCCGTCGTCACGGACGCCATACGCCCAAAGACCCGGCGTAAATTTCGAATTACTCATCACTCAATCCTCAGTAAGTGAACTCCTTCGACTGAACACTCAATAACGGGTATCAGCCATACAGGCGCCGGGGTGTGTTCAGTCGGGGGAGTTCGGGGTGTAGGAGGGGTGCCGGTCTTTCCCGGCTGTCACGGCGCTTGTGCCAGATCAAGGTAGCTCGCCAATACCAGGTTGGCGCTGACCCTGCGCAATGCGGGTTGAGCTATTCGCCGGTTGCTGCAGATGGCCGGTGCTGGTCTCCGGCTTGGGTTGGTTACTTGTAGCGCACCCTTTCGGGACACTCCCTCACGGTTTAGCGCATCAGCCTGCGCATTCATCTGCTTTCTTGCGTTGATGCAGGGGGCCGCTTTCGCGGTGTGTACTCATCCGCATCGGGGTGTGATCTGCGCTTGTCATCGCAAGGACGCCCATTCAGTACCGGCTTGAGGCCTCAACGCGCTGACAACGCGTCCGGTATGGAGCCGCCTTTCCAGATCACACCCCGATGCGGCCTGGCGATGGGGTGCCAAGGTATCGGGCAGTTTTCGTCAGGCTGACGCTGGGGCTGGTAGTTCGAGAATCGCGTCAGATGAACGCAGTCAGCTTCTTTGAACCGTCGCCGTGCTCTGTGGTGAGCATCATCGCTGCGGTGCGGCGAGAGCCACTGATGTGCGCATGTGCCTGCATAAACGACTGGTTTGGCTTGCCGTCGCCATCTGGCAACAGGCTGCTGCAGAGCAGTCCGGAACAGTCTTCGCCGTCCGGGCCTGCGCCGTCATGTGCGATGTCAAAGCTGGCGATCATCGCGATGCCTTTCTCTTTGCAGACCTCAATAATTTGTTGCATCAGCGGGCTGATCTGTTCGTCGTAAACCTGTTCTTTGTTCATGGTGTCACTCCGGTCGATTTCCGATGCCGCCTCATTGAAGCGCCATCAGTAAATCTGTGGGTACCGCTGGCACCGCATAGCGGGTCACTCACTCGGTTCGAGCCTTTCGCTCTAGTCAGCCGTCGAGGTGGTCCTCGCGTTGGTAGCCTTTCGGGGCTATCTGATCTCCGGTCGCCGTAGAGGCGGTGCCGTCTTTGTTCGTATTGCGCAGACTGTTAAAGAGCGGTTCGATCTGCTGGGCCTGTTGTGGAGCTGCTGCGCGTCTCGATGGGTGAACTATCACGTAATGTGTTTATTGAGTCAACACGTATTGTGATTTATTTTCAGGGTGTCGACAAAAAGCCCGCTAAGTGGCGGGCTAGCTCGGACCGGTAAGGACGGGCGGGCTGCTGTGCAGCGAATCAGCTGAACCACCCGGAATCAACCGCACCTAAGTCTTACGATCTCTAGCGCCGAAAAAGGATGTGACGGTATGATTTCTGGAACTGATTTAAGGCATATCGTGGAGTCGGCGTTCTTCCCGATGAAGTGCGTTTGCACAATCTCGCCTTATCACACAATGACTGTGAGAGTGTTCGATGAGCGTGCCGGTAGCGAAGGGCTCATTTTGAGAGGCATAGACACAGCTCCGCTGACTTCGATGCGGGATGTCGTCGGTCTCATACGCGATCTGAAGGGAGAGATGAAAACGCAGGGAGGCGCCACCTCGGGTTCAGGTGAGGAAGACGAGACGTTGCTGGTAGAATGGAAAACCTCGCTCAGTGGCAGGCAAGGTCGGATCCCTAAGGTGTTATCGAGGTAGGACAATGTCGGACTGGGGCAGGCCGGTAGCCTACCAGCGAAACGCCTTTTCGGCGGCGCTGGCCGTGAGAACGATACTAACCGTCAGCGCGAACATTCCTACGAAAAGGGCTATGGATGCAGTCCTTGACCAATATCATGCGTAGTGAGCTCCAAACACCCCTACGGCGCAGTTGAGAGGACCAATACGTGTGACGAACACCAGCAACCGCTAGCGCTAGGTTGATAGGTAGAGGTAGAAGGTCAATTCCGACTGCGAACTTGTCCGAAGCGCTCATTTACAGGCTCCTTTTGTAAGAGCCTTCATTCTACCATCGTGAATCGCGCGGGCGTTGAACGAAAAAGCTCGGCGCCTGGCCGGGCATGAATCCTGCTGTCCGCAGCTACGCTACTTGCAAAAGGCGCTCAGCCGCTTCGGCGGCACTCTGTACCTGCGATACTCTGATCAGACTTTCGTCGCATGCGGCCTCCAGTGTTGCGATCGACCTCTTGAGAGAATCTATCTGCTTCACGCTGTACGTTGGATCATCAAAGCTAGGTCTAAAAACCACCAACTCAAAGTGACTTCTGGCGAAAAGCGGCTGCTTTTCTTTCGCTAGGCGGAGATCAAGCATTCGAGCTTTGTTATGCTCAAGGTAAGCAGAGAGTCCGCCGCCGGGAATGAGTCTTCCGGTGTTGAGTGCAACCGTCTCGCTCAGAAAAAAAATGCTTAGCGGTTTGGTAGGCTCTGATATTGCGAGCTTCCTCATAAAGAAAGGCTCCAACCTGCTATCCCTGCGCATAGCCTCCGCTTGGAATTGCTTAGGCCATCTATCGTCGGTCGAAGTAATAATTAAATCGCTCGGCTCCGCCTCACCTAAATCGTTCAGATCAAGCGCTGCCAAGCTTGCTGTCATAGCTACAGCATGTCGCAGCAGTCCGGCGATATTTGAAGATCTGGTAACCCGTGGTGCGCCTAGAACAACCCCTGAAATCGGGGGCTTCCAGCCTGAAAATCTCCCGGTAGCAATAGCGTGATTTTTCAAGCTAGCTATGACGACCCCTATAAGCCTGGAAAGCCCGACGCTTTGTGAGCCAAACATGGATTCAAGGACATGCGATCTGATGGCTTGCCTTACCTCCACCTCCCCAGAGTCTCCTATCGCCGCTACGACAATTGTGAGGAGTTCGCCAGAGCCCATCATAGGTTCTAGGTATATCGGCGCCCATTGCCCTGTATAGGAGGGCGAAGCAGGCAGCGAGCTGAGGAGGGAGTCAAAGTTAATCATTGAATCTAAACCTCCCTTGCTGACTGGGCTTTATTTTATCGTGCAGCAAATCCCCAAGGACTGCTACTCGATTCCTGAGGAATGATAGCAGCTCTTCCTTGGATTTAAGCTCTATGTGTTCCGCCGCTGCATTGCTAGCACATTCAATCGAGGAAGGCCCATCATTAATGGACCAGGCGCGCGCCCAATTTGCGGCGCGCTGCACCGACACTTCATCAGTGTATGCGCCACCGTGAATATCTAGGAGCTGATTGCTGTGGTAATCGTCCGATGTGTCGGTAGCTGACATTCCGTGCGGGATACACATGCCGTGATCAATCAGGAAAAAACTTGACCCGTCATACAGTAAGTTGCCGTCGTTGCGGTCCGGATTGGCAATTAGCTCATCGAAACAGGCCGCGTGCAGGAGAGGAGGCCATTTCACTAGATCTTCAAGGATTGAAGAGTCATTTGGTGTTACATATTGGGCAAGATTCGGGTGCCCGACATCAACGCTGCCGTAGTGCCATGTCTTCGTTTCATCAGCTAACAATAGCGGCTCGGGTATGGGCAAACCCGCAGCTCTCCCCAGAGCCGCGCACACTGCCTCAACCGCTATCTCTCTCAATGGGAGCTTCTTTGCGATAACTGCAATCTCGCCCAAATGAGTTGCTGCCATGCAGCGAATCGGTTGGTTAGCTCCTCCGCCAACCTTACTTCCTCCAGGCAATATTAAGCCGATACGGATTATGGAAACGCCACTGTTCATTTGCGATCCTTTGCTAAAAGACTAAGGTCTTCGTTTTTCTAATTTCTCACGAATTCCTTTATCAAGCCACGCTACCGGCGTGGCCGGATGATTGGGGTTCCCTGCAGTTATCTGCCACGCCAGATAACTGGGCTGATTAGGCAAATTTTGTCAGTGACCTGACCACCACCCCAATAATCCTGCAGTCTTCGGTGCACTGCACTGTGGGGTACGCTGGATTTAACGGTTTCAAGAATCTGATTCCGCCATCTTCCACCAATTTCTTGAACGTCGCTTCATTGCTGCCTGAGAGCTTGGCAATAACAAGCTTTCCTGGGCGCACGTCTGCTTCTGTATCGACCAAAATCTGAGATCCTTCAGGTACCGACGGCGCCGTGGTCGAAGTCATCGAGTCGCCTTTTACTTCCAGCCAAAAAGCCGGGCCTTTGGCCTTGTAATCGGAAACGTCGTATTGGTCAGCGAACCCGTCCGGGAATGGCTGCACGGCCTCGGCCCATGCACCAGCCCTTACCCAGCTTACGATCGGGTAGCTGTACATGTGCGTAGGCTGATTGATCATTGCAACATTGGGTGGTTCTTGCCCAGAAACGCGCGGTGCCTGAAGCTCATGCCCCAGCAGTAGGACGCTGTAAGGTACGCCAAGGGCTTTCGCCATCAGCTCTATATCGCCAAGTGTAGGCTCCCGAGTGCCCGACTCGTAGTTGCCTACTCGCGATTGAGAGCTCCAGCCACAAAGCTTTGCTAGGGCCGCTTGAGATTTTCCGGCCGCCTGGCGCAAGCGCTGGAGTCTTTGTCCGAGAGATTCATTCATAGCGCGGGATTTTAATCACGATATGAAATACCTGTTGCTCACTTATTGTGATTGCCAATAACACGATACGTGTTTATCCTTCGATTAATTATGGAGGAAATCAGATGAACCACGTCCGAATGATCCGAGAGAGAGCCGGGGTAACTCAGGCAGCGCTGCGTCGGGCGCTCGGCTGGAATCAATCGCGTCTCGCGAATTATGAATCCGGCCTGCGCAGTCCAGGCCTCACTGAGGCGCGACTGATTGTCCGCGCCTTGAATGTTCTGGGGGCCAACTGCGAGTTGGATGACGCTTTTCCTCCAGAAAAACAATCTTTGACGGCGGCTTGATGTGTCGCAACCCACTTCCACGTTGAGAAACAGAACTGCAGTCGAATTTTGCAGCGTGTGACTGGACGCCACTACTGAAACAAAAGCGAGGTTTTACGAATGGAAAATTTCTTGCGGTCCTGCCAAAGCGCGGTCCTCGAAAACGAGGCCAAAACTCTGGCAGCGAAAATGGGAGTCCCCCACGTGAGCCTCCTCCAGCGGGCAAACCCGGACAACGATGCTCATCACCTGACCATTGAGCACCTGTTCGGAATTCTGCTGCATGCGAACGATCTGCGACCGCTGGAGGCACTTGCTGACGAGTTCGGTTGCGATGTCGTTGCGCGCCAGCGGCCAGCGCCGAAACCACTGCTTGCAGCCCTGGCACACCTCGCCGCCGAGTCCGGAGACGTTAAGCGCCTGATCTACGACGCGACCATCGACAACCACATCAGCCAGCACGAAAAAGCGCAGGGCGACAAGGCCATTCAGGAGGCGATCGACGCACTCCAGGTGCTTCGTGTATCGCTGAAGGCTGCCTGATGAACCGGACCAACACGGTCGGGAAGTCCTGATATGCAATACACCGTCACAATAAATCAGGTGAAAGCGCTGGAGTGGGGGCTGAATTCACAGCAGGCCCTGCTGTTCGCGTTCGTCTATGGATGCCCAAGCTGGACCAAGCCAATCAAGACCGATAGCGGGATTTACTTTGCGTTGAGCAAGGCAAAGATCATCGAGGAGCTTCCGCTGCTTACTGACAAGCCTGATACCGCGTATCGCATGTTGAAAGCGTTGGAAGAGGCCGGTTTGATCGAGCTTTCTAGCACTTCAAACATCACGCTTTTTCGTCTGACAGCGAAGGCCGTCGAGTGGAATCAGAAACTCGATGGGTCGGAAAAATATCCGAGCCCACCAAGCTGCAAGGGTCGGAAAAAAATCCGAGCTACCACGGAAAAAAATCCGATCAAGGTCGGAAAAAAATCCGGGCTAGGGTCGGAAAAATCTCCGACAAATCAGGATACCAATTATCAGGGTACCAGTCAGGGTACAAGTCAGAGTTTGCAGGACGCTCCCGGCGAGCCGGTTCAGTCCGGCAGCATGACTTCGGTTGGAGACCGCGCCGAAGCACCCCGGGTCGAGATTCCCGCCGATATGCCGGGACCGAAAGATCGAACCTGCAAAACCTTCAAGGTCTGGGCGAATTATGCGATGGCCTATCGCAAACGCTACAGCGCCTGGCCTGTTTGGAACGCCAAGGTCGGTGGGCAGCTCGGCCAGCTGGTCGACCGTCTCGGCGCTGATGTCGCTCACCACGTCGCCGCTCACTTTCTGAAAACCAGCGATGCCGCCGTTCTTCGCAAGTGCCACAGCCTCAACGAGCTGCTGGCCAACGCGGAGAGCTATCACACCCAGTGGGTAACCGGTCAGCGCGTCAACGGCACAACCGCACGCCAGATGGAAAGAACCGAGGCGAACCTGTCTGCAGCAGAGCAGGCCTTCCAGACGGTTCTCGCCAAACGCCAAGCAGGTGACCGCAATGAATACCTCTGAGATGAACGACCAGCAGGTTGCCGGGCTAGCGGCCGCTATCTGCGCAACTGCCGAGGCCATGGGGCAGGAGATGAATCCAGGCACCGCCGCGATGATGGCGGAAGACCTTTGCGCTTACTCGGTGCCGGTGGTGAAAGCCGCGCTCAAGGCCTGCCGTTTCGAGGTGAAGGGAAAGCTGGCAATGGCTGACATCCTCCAGCGTGTGCAGTCCTCCGACGGCCGACCGGGCAAAGATGAGGCCTGGGCGATCGCGATGACGACCAATGACGAATTCGAAACCGTGGTGCTGACCGACGAAATCCAACTGGCCCTCGCCGCCGCAAAGCCGGTGCTCAACGCCGGCGACCAGATCGGCGCCCGTATGGCCTTCATGAGCGCGTACGAGCGTTTCGTAAAGCTGGCCCGTGATCAAGCCAGGTCGGTTAGCTGGCACGTATCTGTAGGTTTCGACGCCAACCGGCGAGTCGAGGCCATCACCTCCGCCGTGCAGATGCAGCGTATACCGCAAGAGCGAGGACAGTTGTACCTGACGGATCTCAACGTGGTGCCCATCACGCAGGACGGCCAGGCCATTGCTGGACTGCTCACCGGACAGGTCACCAACCCAAGCCCAGATATGCGCGAAAAACTCCAGGCCGTGAAAGACAGCATGCATGAGATGAGAGCTGCCTCGGCCGAACGCAAGAACGAGCTGAAGATCAAGGCCGCCAATGCCTTGGCCGACCGCCTCACGCTGCTTCAGCAGCAGGCTGAGGAACTGCAATTGAAGAGGGCAGGACAGTGACCGACAAAATCAGTATCAACTGCCAATCCAAACTTATCGAAGCCGTCACGCGTATGACAGCGATGTTCCGTGAGAAGAAGTTCGTTGTTGTGTCGATGCGTCCGGGCAAGGACCGCACGCTCGACCAAAACGCACTGTGGTTCGCTTTCTACAAGCGAATTTCCGAGATGACCCAAATCGGCGACGCCAGTGAGGCCCGCAAGTACTGCAAGCTGCACCACGGCGTTCAGATCCTGATCAACGAGGATGAGGATTACCGCGCCGCCTGGCACCGCACCACCAAGCACCTGACCTACGAGGAAAAGCTCGGACTGATGGGCGACAGCAAATTGCTCGGGCCGGACGGTTTCCCGGTCACCAGCATGTTCAATCGCGCCCAGGGTGTGGCGTACACGGACCGCATCCTGACTGAGTTCTCGGCGCTGGGCGTCTTCTTCGGCGATTTGATCGGCGAGGTGGCGGCATGAGCCATAACTTCAAGCCAGGTGACCTGGCGGTCATCGTCGGTGCCAACTCGCTGACCCAGAACATCGGCAAGCAATGCCAGCTGCGCGAGCTTGTTACCAGCGGTGACTTTTACGTGGCTCCGAACGGCGAGGTTTATCGCCATGACGACGTACCGTGCTGGACGCTGGTCGGTGACGGATTGGTTGCGGTTATTGAGGGCGAGGTTGTGGACCTTGGCTTCGGCATTCATGAGCCTCGCCACCTAATGCCTTTGCGCGGCGACTTCGCTCCAGAGCAGCAGAAATCCAAGGAGGCCAAGCCATGCGCATAAGCCTTCAATCCAAAACCCCCAGGGCGAAGAAGTGCCGCGTACCTGAGTGCGGGGCCTCATTCGTCCCGCAGAAGCTCGGGCAGGCGGTATGCAGCCCGGCCTGCGCCATCATCGATGCGCCCAGGAATCAGGCCAAGGCCCGCAAAGCGCTGGCTCAGGTGGAGCGCTCTGAGATCAAGGTGCGCAAGGAGGCCCTGAAAAATCGCAGCGACCACATGAAGGACACCCAGCAGGCGTTCAACGAGTGGGTGCGCCACCGTGACGCCGCGCTGCCTTGCGTGAGCTGTGGTCGGCACCACGAAGGGAAGTATGACGCTGGGCATTACCGGACTGTCGGGAGCAACCCTGCGCTGCGCTTTGAGCCGATGAACTGCCATCGCCAGTGCTCGCCATGCAACACCCAGCTTTCCGGGAACATCGTCAACTACCGCCTAGAGCTGGTTCGACGCATCGGCATCACCAACGTTGAATGGCTCGAAGGACCTCATGAGCCCCAGAAGTACACCATCGAAGAACTGAAAGCCCTAACCGCCAAGTACCGGGCACTGACCAGAGAACTGAAAAAGGGGCAAGCAGCATGAAAATCCACTCAGCACGTCAAGCGTGGCATGACTGCACCTACATCCCAGCCCCCGGACAGTCCTCAGAGGTCGTTCAGCTCGGCGTGGTAGTGCAGAGCACTGAACGAGGCCCTACGGCCAACCACGCGATGCACAGCGCCTTGGCCGGTCACATCCAGTCGGCTATCGCCAAGCTGCACCCGCAGGTACGCGTGTTCGGCGAATACATGTACGCCGCGAACCGTGACGACGACATCAACGAGGCGGCAGAAGGTGTGGTGTTCGGCATGGTGGTCTCCAAGTCCAAGCGCATGACGGCCGGCAAGCGGGAAAAGCTGGAGTACGTGGTGAGGGGCGTCATGCGCCGGTATCGCTACATGCACCAGGGTGGGCAGTCGGCCAATGACGACCCATTGATCAAGCCTGAGGCGTTCCGGTCGTGGCTGATGGGGGAGTTCGGAGTGAGGCTGGAATCGTGCAACTGGGACAGGGATTGGGAGTGCTTCGTGCGACTCTCGTTCGATTGCTGCGAAGACCTCGACCGAATGGCATTAAGTCCAATTGGAGCAGTGATTTACCAGATGCGAGAAGCCGCTTGACTTCCCGTGCGGCTGGCGGCATCATTTCCCCACATTGAGTATTTTGCCTACGGCAATTTGCTCCAACAAGCCCGCCAGTTGAGCGGGCTTTTTTGCGCGTTGGATTCTGATTTCTGACCGCGGTCATTGCTTTAGGCGTGACTTAGAAGTCCTTACGTTTGAAGGTTTCGTCACCGGACTGATCGTTGTTGATTGTGAGCACACCATTTTTCACGGTGTAAGTGGTCGATGCGTCGCCTTCTGAATATTGCTTCCTCCAACGGCCCCAGTCTCCTGTGTCGTTCATAAACCCGGACCAGACCACACGGTCTTCGCTCACTTGGCATCGATATTTGAACGAGTCACCGTCTGGGCGTGTGTAGAAGATCACCGGGTATGGCGCCGAGCTTTCGGTTTTCATGCTTTTGGTCGGTCTACCCATTTCCACAGATATGGCGGCCTTGCATATTTCAGCGGGGCTGAAGTCAGCTGCATGAACTGATGCGGCGGACAATGCGGCAATAGAGGCCAGCGCGAGAGTTGGTTTCAAGAGAGTTCTTCCTTGATCAAGGTTTAGTGGCATAGAGCCTTATAGCTGATAGCGCCTGTCGCGACCATTCCAGCAGTAATAGTTTTCCCAAACCCCTCGGAACCTCTGATCGCCAAGTTCAGCGAGGGCCTTATTCGTACCTCGTTCCTCATTGGGCGCACCTGACGCCCCTTTTTCTTCTGGAGTAAAGATGGACCCAACCGACCTCGGCCCAGGCACAGCTACCTGGCTGGGCGGTACGGGCACAATTCTGCTGGGCGGCTTCCTGTGGTTGAGGAAATTCCTCTCCAAGGATGCTGCCGACCGCGCGATGGATAATGCCGACATTGGCACCGTCCGCCGATTGAATGAACTGCTCGACTCCGAACGCGTGGCCCGCAAAGAAGCCGAGGCCCGCGCTGACCAGTTCGCCAAAGAGCGCAATGAACTCGCCGCTGCCGTCGGCCGTATGGAAGGGAAGATCGAAGCCCTGACCAGCCATATCGTGCAGCTCACCGACAAGGTCACCAGTCAGAGCGCGGAAATCGCTCGGCTGCGCGCGCAGCTCGGAGGAAACAACTGATGGACAGATGCGCAATCAATTTCGTCGCCCGCCACTGGTGGAGACGAGTAGAAGTTTGGCTAATCGCAATCCTGCTGTTGGCGGGTGGCGCAATGCTCGGCTTTCAGGTTGCTCAGTGGCAGCTCGCGAGCTGGTACAGCGTCCAACTTGCCGAAGCCCGCCGGGGTTACGACGAGGCGACCATTCAGCGCGACATGCGCCTGAACAAGTTGGCCAAGTCCGCCACCGAGGCCGCCGTAAAGGTTGAGGGGGCTGCGGGTAAGGCCACAGAAGCGGCAGAGGTCGCCAGCAAGGCAGCAGACAAGGTCAACGAGGCGGTAGAGCGGCAGTCGCCGTAGCGCTGTAGACCGATCTCGCCATAAGAATTCCGAATACAAAAAAAGCCCCGACATTGATCGGGGCTTTTGCGTTGTAGCGAAAAAAGAGAGGGCGACTCCAGAGGGTGCTGTAACACCCAAGGGAGCCGCCAGATCGCAGAGTGTACCTGCAAGCCAGCCAAGGCCCTCACTGCTCGCGCGAGCGGGGCGGAGCCTAGCAGAAACCAAAAGGCTTTGCAGATGTTGAAAGATTTCAGATGTGGACAGTGCAAAAGACTTCTTGCCCGTGTGGGCGAGAAAACCGAGCTCCAGATCAAATGTTCCCGATGCGGGACGTTGAATCATGCGAAGGCCCCGAGCCTCGAGCCATCGCCTTTGAGCGACATGAGTGCGGAATCCTCCGCGAAAAATCATTCGACTCAACAGGTATAAAAAATGTCTCGTTATTACCCAAAACACCCTACTTATTTCACTAACGTCGGCTCGTCCTTCATGCCCCCAGCGCAGGTCATGGTGCCAGGCCAGTACCTGCTGTCTCCGGACAAGAAATACAAGTTGTTGCTGCAAGAGGACGCCAACCTGGCAATCTTCGACCAAGCAACAGGCGCAGCTGTTTGGATTGCCGACTCCAATCAACCCTACAGCACGTCAGGTCCAGGCAGCGATTTCCCTCTGCATGTTCTGATGTGGGGCGGCCTATATCTCTACGATCCTATTCGCGGCCGCACGTGGTACACCCGGGATAACACCACTGATGCTGAGGCTGGACGGTATTTCCTGTCTCTTCAGAACGATGCGAACCTTGTCATCGTCGATATTCAGGCTCTGTGGTCGACCAACACGAGCGCAACCTTTACGCCTGCAGCGGCAACTGCGACCGTTTTGAATCCCAATCAAGACATGGTGGTTGCCGCAGTCTATCCGGCTGGTGAGTACAAACTCATCTTCCAGGCAGACGGTAACCTGGTTGTGTATGACAAGGACATGAAGGCGACATGGAACTCGGGAACCCACAATACCGGTGCCACCAGAGCCGTAATGCAAGGTGATGGCAACTTTGTAATTTACGACGGTGCTGGTAAGGCTGTGTGGCATACGAGCACTTACGGCCACCCAGGCGCATACGCTCAGATTCAGGAAAACGGTGCATTCGTCATCGTGAAGAATGTTCCGATCTGGGCACGTTTCGGTTGGGCTCCGGAGCCAGTGAAGCCTCCACGCGCTGTGTTCTACCCCGATCACAGCACTGGTCCGTTCCCGCTCTTCGGCGGAATTGGCTGGGATTTCAACTAACGGCTGATTAATTATCTGCCGCCGCGCTCGATCCGAGCTGGCGGCAGGTGGTTTTGCCCCCCTATTAAATACTTGGCAGATCATCATTTCTGCCAGGTCTAGATACCTCGGTGCACAGCGGAGTAACACATGACGACCATTGCCTACAAAGACGGCGTGATCGCCTATGACTCCCGCCAGACCAGAGGTGGATCGATAGTTTCGGACAACTGCTCGAAGTGCGAGCAGGTCAACGGCGTTCTGTTCTTCCTGTCTGGCGCCGTATGCGATGAGAGAGCCCTGATCGCTGCCTACTTAGGCACGCCCTCTAAAGAGGCTGTGGAGTGCTCAGGCTTTGTCGTTGATAACGGCAAACTGATGATGGTCGGTCATGACGACAAGACGGGCGTATGGAGACAGCCACTCGATCCGGCCAACCCGGACGCTATTGGCAGTGGCTCGGCCTACGCCTTGGCAGCGATGGACATGGGTGCGAGTGCAGAAGAGGCGGTAAGGGCCGCAATGAAGCGTGACATCTACACGGGCGGGACCGTTCGGACGATGGTCATTCGCGAAGAGGGTGTGCCGTAGGTTTAGTGCGGCACGGGCTGACGGTTAATCACGGTCGCTTAAGTGCGTCTATGAGACCGAATATACCGCTTGGCTGCTCGGTCATACGGGTGTCGGAGAGCGGTTCAAATATAACCTGCGCGCTGACTATTATCTGATCGTTGAGTGTGAGCTTACAAAAGGTCTCGCGCGCTGCATCGGTAGATGCTTGTTGCAGTGGATCGCATTTTAGAAAGCCAAAATGATCATTGATGCGCACCTTTGCTCCTTGAATCGCATCGCTGAGTTGAAACTTGGCGGGCATTCGATTGCCAATCCCGGCCCATATCTGGGGTTGATCGTCAAAGGAAAAACCTGAATGGGACCTAGCGCACAAATTCACGCTGGTGCGCTTCCCGTCAATGATCTGAGCGTCGGTGTAGCAAACATAGTGCCTTGTCACGACGTCCACCTTTCCGGGGCCGTAGTTCGTCTTGGTCTCCTGTGGGTATGAGGCACACCCGCTGAGTAACAGAGATGCTAGTGCCGTAACTATGGTGAGGCGGGTGCTTGCGAGCGACATTGGGCAGCTACCTTGCTGTAAAAAATTGGCATTAATACCGGCTAATAGCCACCATTTCAAGCTTTAGGTGATTTATGGGAAGGCCATATCCGCCATCTTCTCTTCTTGAGCTGTCGGATCTATCCGGCTTCGGTATACGCCTGACTCCTGCGCCCGAGGTGTGGAACTGGCTCCAGTCCGAAATCCTCGCTGATACAGGTAGCATCCACAACGAAGAACACGCACATCTGATCGATGCTGACATCTGCATCATGTGGGCCTCGTCTGCATTCACGAAGCAGGGTCGCACGGTGCTGGGACAGGCTGAGCAAGTCGCCTTCCGTGCAGGTGGGTGGCAGAAAGCCCGGATGGAGCAGCAGATGCGTGACTGGTTCGGTGATGTCCCCGACTTCGTCATCACCTTGGCCGCCGATTATTGCGCCACCTGCAGCGACGCCGACTTCTGCGCTCTGGTCGAGCATGAGCTTTACCACCTGGCGCAAGCGACGGATCAATACGGTCAGCCTGCCTTCACCAAAGAGGGCGCGCCAAAGCTGAAGCTGCAAGGCCACGACGTCGAAGAGTTCGTTGGTGTGGTTCGTCGCTATGGGGCAAGCCCAGACGTCCAGCTTCTGGTCGATGCTGCAAACAAGCCCGCTGAGGTGGGCAAACTCAACATATCGAGGGCCTGCGGAACCTGTCTGCTCAAGTCGGCCTGAAATTTGACAGGCATTAGACGGAATCCAACCTATGGCAGCCCTGAAGCATGAGGTGAAGAGCTTCATCGTTCAGGCGTTGGCTTGCTTCGACACTCCCTCGCAAGTCGTAGAGCAGGTCAAACAAGAGTTCAGTATTGAGATATCCCGCCAGCAGTGTGAGTCGCACGACCCAACCAAACGTGCCGGCGTGAACCTTGCGGCCAGATGGGTGACCCTGTTTCACGACACACGCAAGCGTTTCCGTGAGGACACAGCAGAGATTCCGATCGCCAACCGCGCCTATCGGCTTCGCGCCCTCGGTAGGATCGTTGAGAAAGCAGAGGGCATGCGCAACCTGGCGCTGGCTCTCCAGGTGCTTGAGCAGGCTGCAAAAGAATCAGGCGATATGTACGTCAACCGCCACCGCAAGGATGAGCCGGGCGACGAGCCAGCAATTCCGACTCGCATTCAGGTCGACGTAGTGGATGCGAGGAAGCCCGATGCCGAGCCTTAACGTCCCGCAATCGAAATTCCTGCTGCTGCCCCACAAGTTTCGCGCATTTGTTGCCGGGTTCGGCTCCGGGAAGACCTGGGTCGGCTGCTCGGCGCTGAGCAAGCACTTCATGGAGTGGCCAGGTGTCAACGCTGGTTACTTCGCACCGACTTACCCCCAGATCCGGGACATCTTCTATCCGACGATGGAGGAGGTGGCTTACGAGTGGGGCCTGAAGACAAAGATCAACCAGGCGAACCATGAGGTTCATATCTACACAGGTCGGCAGTATCGCGGCACGGTGATTTGCCGGTCGATGGAGAAGCCTCAGACCATCGTTGGCTTCAAGGTCGGTCACGCGCTCGTGGATGAACTGGACGTCCTGACCTCAATCAAGGCGCAGCAGGCCTGGCGCAAGATCATCGCGCGAATGCGTTACAACCTGCCCGGGCTGAAGAACGGCGTGGATGTCACCACGACACCGGAAGGCTTCAAGTTCGTCTTCCTGCAGTTCGTGAAGCAGCTGCGCGACAAGCCGGCGCTCAAGGATATGTATGGCCTTATCCAGGCCAGCACCTTCGATAACGAACTGAACCTGCCGGACGACTACATACCATCGCTGATGGAGTCGTATCCCGAGCAACTGATCAGGGCCTATCTCAACGGCCAGTTCGTTAACCTCACATCCGGATCGATCTACCACGCGTATGACCGCAAACTGAACCAGTGTTTCGACACGGTGCAGCCGGGTGAGCCTTTGTTCATCGGCATGGACTTCAACGTGGGCAAGATGGCTGCGATTACCCATGTGAAACGGGATAAGGGGCTGCCTCGCGCCGTGGACGAACTCATGGACGGGTACGACACGCCCGACATGATCCGACGTATCAAGGAACGCTACTGGCGCCACGACGGCGACAAGTACATCAAGACCTGTGAAATCCGAATCTACCCAGACGCATCCGGCGACTCGCGCAAGTCAGTCAATGCCAGCGTCACAGATATCGCCATGCTCAAGCAGGCAAACTTTACGGTGATCGCCCCAGCTGCGAACCCGCCGGTGAAGGACCGCATTAACGCGATGAATGCCATGTTCAGCAACGCCCAAGGCGAGCGGCGCTATCTGGTGAATCCGTTCACCTGTCCCACATATGCGGATGGGCTGGAGCAGCAAATCTGGGCAGCCAACGGCGAGCCGGACAAGTCTCAAGGCAACGACCACGCGAACGACGCGGGCGGTTACTTCATTCACAAAGAGTTCCCGATCGTTAAACCGGTCGCCTCTCTCAATCTGGGATACGCCCGATGACCAACGACGTTTCGTTCAAGCGGCCTGAATACATCCAGGCGCTGGATCGCTGGCTGACTGTGCGCGACGTCTGCGCTGGCCAGCACCGTGTCGTTGACCGGTTGCCTTACATCAATAGGCACGACAAATCTGAAGAGAACGTCGAGCGTAACAAGTCGTACCGTGAGCGCGCAGTATTCAAGAACGCCACGGGCCACACCCGAAACGGTCTGATTGGCTTGGCCTTTCACAAAGACCCAACGCTGACCGTGCCTGCAAAGCTCGTATACCTGCAGGACAATGCCAATGGCGCAGGCGTCAGCATCTACCAGCAGTCTCAGGGCTCGCTTGAGCGCGTGCTGGAGACTGGGCGGCACGGCCTGTTCGTGGACTTTCACGAAGACGGCGGCATTGGCGGGCACTCAGTCATCCTGACGTACGCCGCCGAGGACATCATCAACTGGCGCACGGGAATGGTTGAAGGGCACAACGTCCTCACCATGGTCATCCTGCGAGAGATGAATGAGGAAGCCGACGGCTTTGGATTGAAATGCACCGAGCAGTTCCGGGAACTGGCCCTTGGCGACGACGGACTTTACGTCTGCCGGGTCTGGAGGCGGAAAGGTCCGCGCGGTGGTGGCCCGTTGGAGGTGGTGGAAGAGTACGAGCCAAAAGGGAAGGGCGGACGCCTCAAGGAGATCCCTTTCACGTTCATCGGCGCGCAGAACAACGACCCAAGCATTGACGAGTCGCCGCTGTACGACATCGCGATGATCAACCTTGGGCATTACCGGAACAGCGCTGACTACGAGGACAGCGTGTTCTGGTGTGGCCAGGCTCAGCCGTGGATCAGCGGTGTGGATGAGCAATGGCTTGAGATGGCGCGCAAAGAAGGCGTTTACGTAGGCTCCCGGGCTCCGATCCCTGTGCCTGCTGGTGAAACCTTCGCCTTTGCCCAGCCCCAGCCCAACACGCTGGTAAAAGAGGCGATGGCCGACAAGAACCAGATGATGATTGAGCTGGGCGCGCGGATGGTTGTTGCATCGCTTACCGCCAAGACTGCCACGGAGTCGCGTGGCGACCAGTCAGCATCGACTTCAGTGCTCGCGATCTGTGTCGCGAACATCAACGAGGCCTACACCCGTGCCTTGGGCTGGTGCGCTCAGTTCCTCGGCGTTACCGGGAAGACGGCCTACCAGGTCAATCAGGAATTCGTCGAACTCAGCGCCGATCCGCAGATGATCACGGCCCTTGTCGGGCTATGGCAGAGCGGCGGCTTTGCGAAGGCTGATCTGCGTGGCTACCTGCGCAAGCTCGGGCTGATCGCTCCGGAGCGAACAGACCAGCAGATAGACAGCGAGCTCCAAGAGCAGACCGACAACCTCGGCCTGGATGACGACGAGGACTTAAACGATGGCCGTCAACCAAGCGGTACTTGATGCCACGATCAGGCACTCGGTCTTTCTGGAGCAGTTGAAAGCAGGAGAGGTCGAGAAATTCGCGCCGTTCTTGAAAGAAATCGACAGGGCGGTGCGCGAGCAGCTCACCAGAGCAGACCTGACTGAGTACAACATCCAGCGACTGAACAAGCTGCTGGATGAGGTTGACAGTCTGTTGCTCGGCATCTTTGATCGGTACACCGACACGCTGAACCTCGACCTGATCGACTTGGCCAACTATGAGGCGCAGTTCGAGGCGACCGCTTTGAACCGGTCGGCGCCGGTGGGCGTAACTTTCGACGCAGTGATTCCCCCATCGCGTGCCGTCCGGTCCGCAGTGCTCAACAACCCGCTGAGCGTGCGTGGCACCGGTACCGGCGGCGGCAAACTGCTCAAGCCGTTCATAAAGGATTGGGCGTCAACGGAACGGGAGAGAGTCAACGGTGCTATACGCCAAGGCTTTTTCGAGGGGCAAACGAATTTCCAGATCATCCGCAAGATTCGCGGTACCAAGGCTGCTGGGTACAGCGACGGGATATTGGCAACGACCAAGCGCAATGCCAGTGCAGTCGTGCATACGGCTGTGCAGCATGTGGCATCGCAGGCCCGGATGGAGACCATCAAGGCCAATCCTGATGTTGTCGCCGAGATTGAGATCATCGCCACGCTCGATAGCAAAACGACTCAAACTTGCAGGTCCATGGACAAGCGTCGCTTTCCGGTCGACTCCGGCCCACGGCCGCCGTTTCACATCAGGTGCCGGACGACATTCGTACCCGTGACCAAATGGACCAAGCTACTCAGCAAGGACGGCACACGCGCCTCGGTAGGGCCGAATGGCGGAGGCCAGGTCGCTGCCGATCTCAGCTATTACGACTGGCTCAAGCTCCAACCTTCGGCGTTTCAGGATCAGGCGCTGGGGCCAAAGCGGGGCAGGTTGTTTCGCGAGGGTGGGCTAACGTTGGAGCGGTTTGCAGAGCTGCAGCTTGATCGGAACTTCAAGCCGCTTTCTCTGGCTGAAATGAAACTTCTTGAGCCGCTGGCCTTTGATAAAGCTGGTTTGATACTGTGAGGGGTAATTAGACGCTAAGGTGATGGAGCATGCTTGGTGAGATACCTTTCGAGGATCAGTTTGAAATCACAGAATGGTTTTTTGATTCCCTGGATCTCAACTCGGACACATTGCCAGAGGACAGGCTTTTCGTTCGGGAAATGAAGTTTGGATGGATAAAACTCTATTGTGAGCGCGCGCTTGACCTCGGCATTTCTGCTCCTCCTATCGTGGAGGTGATCCGCTTGATTGAACAGGACGAGCACGTGTGTAATTTGTTCGTGCATTTGGCCACTTTGGCGAGTGCACAGAAGGATGTCATGGCGGCAGCCAGGTTGCGTGAGGAGGCGTTACTTAAAGGCGATCGCTTGATTATCCATATTCGGGATAATCAAGACTTCCCTGAATCACTGGAAGTATTTTGCCTGATCGAATACTGAAAAAAGAAATAACTCTAACCCGCTTCGGCGGGTTTTTTTATGCCCGTAAAGCGGGCGACCAAACCCAAGGGGTGCATCACCGTGGCAGAAGAAAACGAAATCGACCTGGAAAACCCGGCAATCAAGGCCGCTATCGCGTCTGCCGTTGAAGCATCCGTTTCGGGTCTGAAGACCAAAAATACTGAGCTGCTGGGGAAGTTGAAAGACACCTCCACCAAGCTGACTCAGTTCGAAACCCAGTTTGAAGGCATCGACATTGACGCCGTCAAAGGACTGCTGAGCCGCGCCGGTCAGGACGAGGAAACCAAGCTGCTGACTGAGGGCAAGGTGGACGAGGTGTTCAACAAGCGCACCGAGCGCCTGCGCGGCGACTATGACAAACAGCTGAAGGCAGTCAGCGAGCGCGCAACCAAGGCCGAGGCATTCGCCGCCAAGTTCCAAGGCAAGGTGCTGGGCGACTCGGTGCGCGGTGCGGCCCTGAAAGCGGGCGCTCTGCCTGAAGCAACTGACGACATCATCCTGCGCGCCAAAGGCGTGTTCTCACTGAACGAAGAGGGCGAAGCGATCGCCGTCGATGAGTCTGGTCAGACCATTCTCGGCAAAGATGGCAAGACCCCTCTGACCCCGCTCGAATGGGCGGAATCCTTGCGCGAAAGCGCTCCTCACCTGTGGCCAAGGGCCTCGGGTACGAACGCCCCGGGCGGGGGTGGCGGCCAGGCTGCACTGAAGCGCTCCGAAATGACAGCCACGCAAAAGCGCGACTACCAGCGCAAGCACGGCCAAACCGCATACCTCAATTTGCCCAAGTAAGGGGATTCACCCATGGCAACAACTGTGAACAGCGATCTGATTATCTACAACGATGAGGCTCAGACCGCATATCTGGAGCGTGTTCAGGACAACCTGGACATCTTCAACGCGTCCTCCAATGGCGCAATCATCCTCGACAACGAACTGATTGAAGGCGACTTCCGCAAACGTGCCTTCTACAAGCTGGCAGGTTCGCTGGATCACCGTGACGTCAACTCCGAAGCCAAAGTCGTCGCTAAGAAGATCGGTGCCGGTGAGGCTGTCGGCGTCAAGGCTCCGTGGAAGTACGGTCCGTACCAGACCACCGAAGAAGCTTTCAAGCGCCGTGGCCGACCGGTTGATGAGTTCTCCCAGATCATCGGCCAAGACGTCGCAGACGCAACCCTGGAAGGCTTCGTCCAGTACGCCACTGCCGCGCTGCGCGCCTCCATCGGCTCCAACCCAGCAATGGTGGTCGAGGCCAACATCGAAACCGATGGCAAGAAGACGCTGACCCGTGGCATGCGCAAATTCGGCGACAAGTTCGGCCGTATCGCGCTGTGGGTCATGCACTCGTCGGCCTACTTCGACATCGTCGACGAAGCGATCACCAACAAGCTGTACGAAGAAGCGGGCGTCGTCATCTACGGCGGCCTGCCGGGCACCCTCGGTAAGCCTGTGCTGGTCACCGACACGGCGCCGACTGATGTGATCTTCGGTCTGCTGCCCAGCGCCGTCACCATCACAGAATCCCAGGCACCTGGCTTCCGTTCTTACGAAGTGAACGACGAAGAAAACCTTGCGATCGGCTACCGCGCCGAAGGTGTCGTGAACATTGATGTTCTGGGCTACAGCTGGAAGGAAACTGCCGGCGGCGCGAATCCGTCGCTCGCGGCTGTCGGTTCCTCTGCCAACTGGGTCAAGCACTCTGCCAGCGACAAGGTCACTGCAGGCGTGATGATTGAGCTCACCCCGGCCACCCCATAAATCATCAGAACGGTGCGGCCAGCGATGGCCGCCAGGGAGAACATCATGGAACTCGTTTACAGCAACCAGCGCGGCGACTTCGATCCCAACAAGCGCTATCGCAACCCGGATCTGTTCCGGAACGTCGAACGCGGCGTGACCAAGGTCACCGTGGTTGGCGATTACCCGGAAATCGTCAATGCCTATGAGGCGGTCGAGATCGAGGTGGAGATCGAGACACGCAAGACGCCGGTGAAAGGCAAGGCCAAGGCCGCTGACAAAACTCCTGCAAAGCCGAGCAAAGGCCCAACCAAGCCTGAGTCCAACGGCACACAGAAGGATGGCACCAAGGAAGAACCGGTCTACATCCCCAAGCTGGAAGCAGATAACCAGTGGATCATCATCACCCGTGACGGTGTACGATTCAGCGACTTTGCGGGTGACGAAGCCCAGGCTAAGGCCGAGGCTGATCGTCTGAACGACATCAAGGAATAACCCATGCTCATCATCGAGGACGGCACTGGCGTAGCGGCTGCTGAAAGCTACGCGACTGCTGAAGAACTGGCTCGCTACGCCGTGAAATTCGGTGCAACGATCCCGGCTGAACAGGTTGCGCAGGAGGCGCTACTGCGCCGTGCCGCCTTGGCGATGGATGGGATGACCTGGAAGGGTAGAAAGTCTTCCAGCGAGCAGGCACTTGCCTGGCCTCGCCGGGAGATCCGCCTTGATGGGGAGAACAAGCCGGAGCGCTACCTGCCGGCGCGCATTCAATACGGCCAGATGGCATTGGCCGCAGAGATTCATGCTGACGACATTGATCCTATCGACAAGCGCAAGGGCGCGGTCACGAAGGAAAAGGTCGACGGCGCGGTGGAGCGTGAATACGCGACCATCAGCAATACCAGCAAGCGACTACTGCCTGCTGCGCCGGACCGGCCCAGCGCTACGCAGTTCGCGGACTATCTGCAGAGACGTGGCTTGTTTGCAGTCCGAGTGTAGTGATAGCGTCTCGCCTTCAATAACTGGAGGTGATTATGAGTCAGGAAGAACGAGAAGCTTGGGATGGGTACTTTGCGGCGGCTATAACTGGATTGCTCGCAAAGCCAACTCAGGCCAACCCTAACGCCCCATCCGGGATGCTTGCTGGAATGGCAAGTAACACCAAAGCCATCACAGATAAAGCTGCAAAAATCGCCGACGAAATGCTCGAAGAGCGGCGCTCACGTTAGATATTTCAGGAGTCCTCATGGCCTTTTACGACGAAATGGCCGTGATGGCTCTCGATCTGATCACCGAATACGGCCAGGCAGTCACCATCCGCGACTCGATCAAAGGCGAGTACAACCCGGGCTCCGGCGCCACATCACCAGATACGGTCACGGAGCGAACCGCCCAAGGCATCCTGCTCGATTTCACCGGTCAGGAATTCCAGACCAATACCCTGATAAAGGTAGGCGACAAGAAGCTGAAAATTGCCGCTCGAGGCTTGAGTGAGCCACCGACGCTGCTCAGCAAGGTGGTGGTCCAAGGTCGCACCTGGTCGATCATTCCACCGCTGAAAGAGATCAACCCGGCAGGCACGCCACTGCTGTACGAGCTGCAGGTGCGCTCATGAGCCGCGCAGGTGCTGGTCAGTCCGGCAGCTTCGCCCTCGACCTCGCCAAATTTGCCGAGCAGGCGAAGGAAGCGGTCGATGTCAGTCTTCGCGAGATCATCATCGAGATCGGCAGCAGCGTCATCCGGATGTCTCCTGTGGGCAATGCTGAGATATGGGCGGCCAATCTGGCATTTCGCGATGCGAACACCCGCGCAGCCGACGGCTACGACTTCAAGGTTTCCCTGCGGAATACCGCCATCAACCTGACAGAGTCGAACTTCACGAAGTCCGGCAAGCTGAAGCGAGGCGTGAAATACGCCAAGCCGTTGACCAAGACCGAGCGTGTCCAGAACTTCAACGTCAACGGGCTCGTAGCTGGCCAGGATTACGTCGGCGGCCGATTCCGTGGAAACTGGATGTTCGGAATTGGCGCGCCAGACGGAGCCACGACGGAAGAGGTCGACCCGAGTGGCAGCAGATCCACGGCGCGCATCGTCAGTGGCGTGCTGGAGTTCCGTGCGGGTGACGTCGCCTACATCACCAACAGCCTGCCATACGCCATCCCGCTTGAATTTGGGCATTCGACTCAGGCGCCGGGCGGCATGGTCCGAATCACCGTGGCGCGCTTCCAGCAGATCGTTGAGGCGGCCATCAGGAATCATCAGGTATGAGCCACAAAATAATCCGCTCGCTGTTCGAGCAGAGACTCACAGCATGGGCAGACGGGCGCAACCTAAGGATCGCTTATCAGGGTGTCAGCTTCACGCCAGAGGCAGACGAGACATATCTGGCAGCGTTTATGCTTCCGGCCGGAACCGGTACCGACACCTTGGCGGGCGATCACCGCGTCTATACCGGCGTGTTTCAGGTCAACGCTGTCACCCCAGCAGGCAATGGGACTGGCGAAGCTGAGGGCCTTGTCGACGACATTGCCGGTTTGTTTCCTGCCTATCTCAGGCTCAAGCAAGACGCGTTCGAGGTGCTGGTGCTCACGCCGGTGGAACCTGGGCCGCCGTTCACCGGCGACAGCGTGCTGACAGTCTCTGCTTCGTTTCAGTACCGGGCCGACACCAACTAATTCGCCCATTGGGCAACCCAGAACCCGCCATTGAGCGGGTTTTGTCATTTCTGCACAGAGGAAAACCAACATGGGCTTCAGACTCCCCAACGGCGCAACCCTTCAGATCGCCTCCGCATATGGCGCGGCAATTCCGGTAACTGCGCTGAGCAATGCAAACCCAGCTGTTGCCACTGCTGCTGCGCACGGCCTGGCTGACGGTGACATCATCGCCGTAACGTCGGGCTGGACTCGCCTGAATGATCGAGCTGCTCGCGTAGATAACAGCCTGAGTGGCACCTTCGCGCTTGAGCGCATCAATACCTTGAATACCCAGCCTTACCCGGTTGGTTCCGGCGCTGGCTCTGTACGTGAGGTGACCGCGTTCACTGAAATCTCGCAGATCACTGACGTGGCGACCAGCGGCGGCGACCAGCAGTTTCTGACCTTCGGCTTCCTGGCTGACGATGACGACCGACAGCTGCCGACCACCAAAAACCCGATCAGCATGGCGGTGACGGTCGCAGACGACCCGGATCAGCCATACGTGGCTGTAGTTGAGGCGGCCGACGAGGACAAGATCGCGCGCGTACTGCGCCTGAACCTGCCGAACGGCGACAGCATCCTCTACAACGCGTACGTGACCATCACGTCCACGCCCGCCCTGGCCCGTAACAACCTGATGACTCGCGTCATCACGATTTCGCTGGCAGGCCGTCCAACCCGTTATTCGGCAGTGGTGGCGTAACTCATGGCCAAGATAAAGATCGCTCAAAACCCGACGTTCAAGGCGCTGGTGATGATCCCGCGCATCGGCGAGTCGCCGGTGAAGGTCGACTTCGAATTCAAGTACATGGACCGCAAGGCCTTGGCTGAGATGTTCGAGTCGTGGAACAAGGCCCGCAAGGAGCTGAACACCAAGACCACCGAGGACGGCATGACATGGCAGGAGGTGACCTCAGCCGAGATTCTGCTGCAGGTTCAGCAGATCAAGGATGTGGTGACGGGCTGGGGCTTCGACGACAAGTTCAGTGACGAGTCGATCGCTGCGTTGGTGACAACCTGCGTCGGCGCGCCTCAGGCAGTCATCGATGCTTACCAGGGCGCGTACGACCCGGCACGCCTGGGAAACTGAGGGCGGCGGCCCGGTCGCTGTATGAGTCCGGTCCGTCCGACCAACAGCTCGCGGCCTTCGGTATGACCAAGGCCGACATCCCGGAGGAAGAGATAGAGGTTTGGCCGGATGCCTGGAAGGCGTTCCGGCTCTTTGAGTCTCTGTCCACGCAATGGCGTACAGGTCCGGGCGGCGCGTCCGGGCTTGATTACGCCGCTGTTCCAGCCACAGCTCAAAT
Source organism: Pseudomonas sp. AC016 (assembly GCF_979253365.1). Classification (NCBI taxonomy): domain Bacteria; kingdom Pseudomonadati; phylum Pseudomonadota; class Gammaproteobacteria; order Pseudomonadales; family Pseudomonadaceae; genus Pseudomonas; species Pseudomonas sp. AC016. The sequence goes on along the minus strand of NZ_CEEDCC010000001.1, from coordinate 884,752 downwards.
GGTCGGACTCAAGCGAAACGAACTGCCTGGCATCTTTTCCGACCTCCGGACCCTGGAGGTCGAAGCACTGCTCGTTATGAGCGAATCGAAATAGCGGAGCGCTCATGACGACCATTGCTGAACTCGGGATCAAGGTTGATTCCGGCGATGCTGCGCAGGCTGCTACCGATCTGGACAAGCTTGCTGCCGCCGGCGGCCGCGCTGAAAAGGCGGCCGAAGGCGTTGCATCTGGATTCGACAAGGCCTCGACGTCAGCGTCGGGGCTTTCCACTGCCGAAGGAAAGCTCAACGAGACAACAGATCAGGCGCTAACCCGACTGAATGCGATGGCCAAGGCTTCGCTGGAGTCGAGTGAGTACTACCAGCGACTGACGACAAGCGTTACCAGCAATACGTCGGCGGTGGATGCCTCAAGCTCTTCCGTGAGCAGTCTTGCAGCGCTTCGGCGCAGACTGCAGGCAGACTCGGACGCACTGGTAGGATCTACCGATCAGCTTGCTGAATCGACAAAAAAGGCGGCTGTCGCCACAGGCATTGAAGCCGATGGGCTTCAGGCTCTGCTCGGCAAGATAAATCCGGCCGTTGCGGCGCTTGGCAAGCTCGATGAGCAGCAGGCGGAGCTACAGAAATACAAGAACGCCGGGCTGATTGACGCCGAAACGTTCAGGGACTACTCGACGCGAATCGACGCTTCAAGGCAGAAGCTTGGAGACTTCGGTGAGTCGCTGAAAAAAACAGGTCAATCTTCCGCGCAGACCGAGCAGGCATTGCGACAGCTGCCGGAACAGTTCAGTGACATCTTCACCAGTCTCATCGGGGGTCAAAACCCGCTTCGGGTGTTCTTGGAGCAAGGGCTGCAGATCAAGGATTCGTTCGGCGGGATCGGCCCGACGATGGATGTGCTCGGCGGAAAGATAAAGGCAATTCTCGGTATCGGTGGCGGCGTTAGTGCTGCTGGAGATGCGCTCCAGGGCTTGGGGGTTGGTGCGAAATCAGCAGCGGATGGTGCGGATGCTGCTGGACAAAGCCTGGGGGCGATGGCTGAAGGAGCGAATACTGCAGCCGATGCTGCCAAGAATGCAAAAGAGGCCGCGGGCGCGCTGAATGCGGTTACGCCTCCCCTGACTATAAGCTTCGGTATTTTCGTAACAGCTGCACTGGCTGCGGCCGCTGCAGTGGGTACGTTGATTTACGGCTACAGCCAGGGCAGTAAAGAGACCGACACGTTCAACAAGGCGCTCATCCTCACCGGCAACGTCACCGGCACAACTGCTGGCAACCTGTCCGTGCTGGCAACTCAGGTAGCGGCGGTCAACGGGACGATCGGCGAGGCCGCGGCATCGCTCGCTCAGATTGCCGGCAGCGGAAGCATTGCCAGCGGCAGCTTCAAGACGGTTGCTGATGCAGCCGCCGCCATGGAGGACGCAACTGGCAAGTCAGTTGAAAAGACAGTCGCTGAGTTTGTAAAAATCGGGAAGGACCCTGTAGCCGCTGCAAAGGAGCTGAACGAACAGTTCAACTTTCTCACCGCGTCAGTCTATTCGCAGATAGTCGCATTGAAGGAGCAGGGCGATACCATCGGCGCCGCCAAGCTGCTGACTGATTCATACGCTGACGCGATCAATGATCGATCCGGCGAGATCACCAAAAATCTCGGGCTCTGGGAGCGCGGATGGAAGGCCGTCGGCGACGAGACCAAGAAGTCGTTAGATGCGATCAAGAACATCGGCAGGGAGCAGGATGACGCCCAGAAAATAGCGGAGCTTCAGCAGCAGGCGGCTTACGCTCAAAGCCAGCTAAATTACGACCCAACTGACAAGGACGCGGCTGAGAGGCTCGGCACTGCCAAGCAGGAGCTCGCGTTCCTTGCCCAGCAGCGAGAGACGCAGGCAGCGATCGCGCTGGCAAAAGGTAACGAGGCCCAGCGTCAAAAGGAAGGGATCGCGGCGGAGCTGCGTCTAAAGCAGGTCAGCGATTCAAACCTCACCAACGCGGAAAAGCGCGACAAGCTGACCAAGGCTTACTTGCGCGACGTCGAGGTTCTGAAAAGAGCCAATCCGGACGATCCAAAAGTCCAGGCTGACTACGTCGCAAAAACCCTGCAAAACATCAAAGATAAGAACAAAGACCCTGCGAAATCTGCGACTGCCGTTGACCTCACGGCATTCAACACGGCGCAGAACCAGTTGAAGTCGATCACGGGTTACTACGACGGCATCCAGAAGGAACTGGACGCATCGCAGAAAGCCGGATTGGTGTCCGCAGAATCATACGCCAGCCAGCGGGCGTCGATCATTGAGCAGCAGAAGGGCGACGTCGCGTCGGCGTATGAGGCTGAGATTGCAGCGCTGGAGTCAGCGAAGGGTAAAGCATCCACCAGCGCAGAGCAGCGGATCCAGCTCGATCAGAAGATCGCCGACGCGCGCACCTCCATGGTGGAGGCGCAGAAAAAAGCGGACAGCGAACTGTCGGTTTTGGCCACCAGCGAGCAGGGCAGGCTCAAGAAACAGGAACTGGCGGTATCGACGTACACCAGCGCGCTGGAACAGCAGGTCAAAACCTTGCTCGAGCAGGGCCAGCGATCTGCCGCCACTCTCGGCATGGGTGATCGGCAGCGCGGCCTGTTCGATCAGCAAAACGCCGTAGACGACCGAATCAATCAGCAGCGAGTTCAGCTGGCTGACCAGTATGGTGATGGTTCGCGAGGCATGAGCCTTGACGAGTACAACCAAAAACTGGCGGCGCTTAGCAAGACTCAGCAGGATCTGCGTGACACCGTTCAGGCGAACTACGACGACATGACTGTCGCCCAGGGAAGCTGGAGCGCTGGCGCATCATCGGCCTTTCAGAACTACCTGGATTCGGCAAGGGATGTTGCCGGGCAGACGCAAAGCCTGTTCACCAACGCGTTCGGCAGCATGGAGGACGCGGTCGTAGAATTCGCAATGACTGGCAAGGGTTCGTTTTCGGATTTTACCAAGTCTATATTGGCCGACATGGCAAGGATTGCTACTCGCCAAGCAAGCTCGGCCCTCCTGAGCAGCTTGGTGGGTGTTGCTACGAGCTACTTCACCGGTGGGACAGGGCTAGAAGCCGGATCTGCGGGTGCCATTTCATCCAAGGCCGGGGCAAGCGTTGCGGGCTACAGCGATGCAGCGCTAAGCGGCTGGTCCGGCGTGGCCCAGGCCAAAGGCGGGGCATGGTCTGGCGGCGTGCAGATGTTCGCCAATGGCGGAGCATTCACCAACAGCATCGTAAGCAAGCCCACGGCATTTGGTATCTCCGGGGGTGGTTACGGTGTCATGGGCGAGGCAGGGGATGAGGCGATCATGCCTCTAACCAGAACCGCAGGCGGTCAACTCGGCGTTCGCGCACTGGGCGGTGGAGGCGGCTCCAGCAGCACCTACAACTTCCCTGTTTCCGTCTCGGTGCAGACATCCGGCGAATCTGCTGGCGATTCTCAGCAGGTATCAACGGAGCTGGGCAAGGGCATACAGCGCGCGGCGAAAGTCGAGGCTGAAACGGCTATTGCTCGAGCGCTGCAGCCGGGCGGATCAATCTGGCGACTCACGAATGGCAGGCAGTAATGGCGATTGAAACCTTCATCTGGCCTACCCAGCACGGGGACGCGCCCGATATAAGTTATCGGGTGCGCACCTCCCAATTCGGCGACGGCTATAAGCAGCAGGTCGGTGATGGCTTGAACAACAAGATTGACTCCTATCCGGTCACGTTCAGCGGAACCCAGGAGAGGGTTTTGTCGATCATGACATTCCTTGATCGGCACGCAGGTGCAAAGGCCTTTCTATGGACTACTCCGCTTGGGCAGCTGGGGCTGTTCACCTGCAAAGGCCCCGTTCCGACCCCAATGGGCGGGCGAATATTCAAACTGACGGCCACTTTCGAGCGGGCCTTTCATCCATAAGGATTGACCATGCCTCTGATTGCTGACCTTCAGGCTCTTGAGCCCGGCAGTGAAGTTCTTTTGTTCGATCTGGACGGTTCGGACTATGGCGCGGATGTGTTGCGCTTCCACGGGCGCGCCATCCCGCATACGCCAGCAGAGCTGATCGCGGCTGGATTGAACGCTGACCAGATCCCTGCCAAGTCAATCTGGTGGCAAGGCAATGAGTACAGCGCCTGGCCTATCCAGCTTGATGGCATTGAAGCCAATGGCGATGGCACGGCGGTGCGACCGGTGTTCACAGCAGGGAACGTCACGGGGCGCATCACTGCTCTGTGTCTGGCCTTCGAGGATCTTCTGGAATTCAAACTGACCATGCGGCACACGCTTGGCCAGTATCTGGATGCTCAGAATTTCCCCGGCGGAAATCCTGATGCGGACCCGTCGCAGGAAACGATTGAAGTCTGGTATCTGGATCAGAAAGCCAACGAGGACGGCGAAAACGTCAGCTGGGAGCTGGCCAGTCCGGGCGATGTCGGCGGCGAATCTATTGGACGGCAGATGACCACGCTCTGCCACTGGTGTCTCACTGGTGGATATCGAGGCCCCAACTGTGGCTACACGGGACCATACGTCGACAAGGACGGCTTGCCCACTGATAATCCCGAACTTGATGTGTGTGACGCGACTCTGGCAAGAGGATGCAATCCGCGCTTCGGCGAAGGCAATGAAATTCCATTCGGCGGGTTCCCTGCCGTGTCCCTGATCGCCAGGAGCTGACCATGCTGAAATACATTCTGGCTGCCATTCACGTACACGCTGCGGCCGAATATCCGCGCGAATGCTGCGGCCTGCTTTTGGCTGTAGGCCGAAAGCAGCAGTACTTTCCGTGCGCGAACACTGCAACCGACCCGAAGGAAGAATTCAGGATCGGCGCCGAGGATTACGCGGCAGCCGAGGATATCGGTGAGGTGATAGGCATTGTGCACTCGCACCCAGACGCAACCAGCAGGCCATCGCCGCGGGACCTGGCCATGTGTGAGGCAACTGAGCTGCCCTGGCACATAATCAGTTGGCCTGAGGGTGATCTTCGCACGGTAGTGCCCACTGGCTTCACGCCGCTACTGAAGCGACCTTTCGTCCATGGGGCCTGGGACTGCTGGCAGGTCTGCGCCGATTGGTATAAGCGCGAATATGGTTTGGATTTCGAAGCGTTCAAGCGCGCCGATGGCTGGTGGGAAAGTGCGGACGCGGAAAGTCTGTACGAATCCAACTACGAGGCGGCCGGTTTTGTCCGGGTTGATCAGCCTCAGCGCGGCGATATGATCGTGATGGAGGTAGGACGGACCAAGCACCCGAACCACGCAGGCATATACCTCGGCATTGATCCCTCATTGCCAGAAGAAGAGAGCGGCGTACATGGACCGGGTCCCTTCCTTCTGCACCATCTGTACGGCAGACCATCGGAGATCATTGTCTTCGGCGGTCCATGGCTGGATCGAACTCGGTTGATACTGCGGCACGCAACTATCATGTCGTGACCTTGGCAATGTGGATCTGATGTGATTTTGCTATAATAGGCTTCCACTTAAGGAAGCCGAAAAATGCCCACCACATTCAGAAACACCGCGAACGGACACAAAGAAACTGTCGGTGACGTGGCGTGGGCTGGCCCATTGTTTTTGGGTGCTATTTATCTTGCCTATAGAGGCCTGTGGGCCCACTTTGTGGTCTGGACTCTGATCGTTGCTGTCGCTGCATCTTTCGGAGGATTATCAGGGCTTATAGTTGCAGTTCTTGCCACCTCTGTGGTTTATGCAATTGCGATCAGAGGAATTTTGGAATCTTCATATCTGAGGCGCGGCTGGGTTAAATCTGGAGCAGATGATCCGTCAGCGTTGCAGGCGTTGAGCGAAAGACAATGCCCTTTCTGTGCTGAGACGATCAAAAAAGAAGCAGTGAAGTGCAAGCACTGCGGCGCGGATCTCGAAAAAGATGCGAGTGTTCCGGTCAGAATCGTTACCGACGGATGGGCGGTTCGGGTTGAATGCTCGTCAGAGCAGGGCGTCTCCGAAGCCCAGGCAAGGATAAGAGAGCTCGGTTGCCCGGCTCTTGTAACCAATGGGCTTGTGGCTGTAGGAGGCCTGTTCGCAGAAAAGACAGAAGCCGAAGCTTTGAGGCGTAACCTTTCTTCACGATATCGCCTTGAATCAACCATTCAATACCAGTCAGTCGACTGAAAAAATCGCAACAAAATAGCCCGCCAAGTGCGGGCTTTTTCATGCCCGGAGAAACGCATGGCAGCCATTCATTACTCACCCATGACCACGATCAAGCTGTCCGGATCGCTGGCCCGAAAGTTCGGCCGCGTCCATCGCAGGCAGATCGACTCTGGTCAGACGTGGGAAGTCTTCAAGGCACTGAAGGCGACGCTGGAAGGATTCGCTGACGAGATCCGACGCCTTGACCGTCTCGGGATGCGGTTCGCGATCTTCCGCAATGGCAAGAACGTCGGCGAAGAAGGCTTCGGCCTGGGCGGCTCTCGCGAGGTCAGAGTCGTGCCGGTGCTGCACGGCAGCAAGCGTGGCGGGATCATTCAAACGATCATCGGCGTGGTGCTGATTGCGGCGAGCTTCTTCGGCGCGCCCACAGCGCCCGCTGGTATCGCGCTGTTGGCTGGGGGCGTGATCCAGATGCTCAGTCCACAAGCTGCAGGCATCAAGCAGAGTGCGGCGCCAGAGAATCAGCCGTCGTACGCCTTCGGCAGCGCCAAGAACACCACGGCCAGTGGCAACCCGGTAGCGATCTGTATCGGTGAGCGGCGCTGGGGCGGTGCAATCATCTCTGCATCGATCTACGCCGAAGACAAGACGTAACCACCACGAATCCAATAGGCCGCCCGAGAGGCGGTTTTGTTATGCCTGGAGAAAAGCATGGGCGCATCACTCAAGATCGACATCCATGGCGAGAAAGGCGGCAGCGCCAGCCCGAAGGCATCCACCGAAGCATCAGATAGCCTGCGCTCAACCAACCTGGCCAAGCTGCTGATCGCGGTTGGAGAGGGTGAATTCGAGGGCACTCCGACTGCTGCGGACATCTATCTCGACAATACGCCCATCAATGACGCGAACGGCAACGTCAATTTCGAGAACGTGAAGTGGGAGTGGCGCACCGGCTCCGTGGACCAGTCGTACATCCCAGGCATCCCCTCGGTCGACAACGAGACGACTGTCAACGTTGAGCTGCGCAGCGACTCACCATGGGTTCGATCTATCACGAACACCCAGCTTTCAGCCGTTCGCGTGCGCTTGGCGTGGCCGGTACTTCAGCAACAAGATGATGAGGGTAACGTCGGCGGCTATCGCATCGAGTACGCCATTGACGTGGCCACCGATGGCGGCGCTTATCAGCAGGCGCTGAGCGAAGCCGTGGACGGGAAGACCAGCACTCGATACGAGCGGTCCCGGCGCATCGACTTGCCGGCCGCGACCTCTGGCTGGCAGATCCGCGTGCGCCGCCTGACACCGAACCAGAACACCAACAAGATTTCCGACACGATGTTCGTCGCCGGACTGACAGAGGTCATCGACGCAAAGCTGCGCTACCCGAACACGGCGCTGCTCTATATCGAATTTGACGCCGAGCAGTTCACCAATATTCCAGCTGTCACTGTGAAGTGCAAAGCCCGCAAATGGCAGGTGCCGAGCAATTACGACCCGGTAGCCCACACCTATTTGGGCGTCTGGGACGGGACCATGAAGCAGGCTTGGACCAACAACCCAGCCTGGGTGACTTACGGCATTTGCACTGAGGACCGTTTCGGTCTGGGCAAGCGCATCAAGCCGTGGATGGTCGACAAGTGGGAGCTCTACCGTATTTCCCAGTACTGCGATCAGGCGGTGCCGAACGGTGTTGGCGGCATGGAGCCGCGCTTCCTGTGCGACATGAACCTGCAAGGCAAGGCTGAGGCGTGGTCCCTGCTGCGCGACATCGCCGGGATCTACCGGGGCATGACGTACTGGGCTCAAGGTCAGCTGGTGATGCAGGCTGATATGCCGCGCGCCCAAGACTTCGACTACGTATTCACGCGATCGAACGTGATTGATGGGAAGTTCAGCTACGGCAGCGCATCAGCAAAGACCAGATACACCCGCGCAATCGTCAGCTACGACAATCCAGAAAACAACTACGACACCGACGTCATCCCGTACGCCGATCTTGATCTGCAGCGCCGATTCGGTGACAAGCCAACTGAGCTGACAGCCATCGGCTGCACTCGCGCATCCGAGGCCCAGCGCCGCGGCAAATGGGTGGTTTTGAGCAACAGCCAGGACAGAACAGTCAGTTTCACGACCGGTCTTGAGGGCGCCATTCCGATGCCCGGCTACATCATCCCCATCGCCGACTCGCTTTTGGCTGGCCGCGAGATAGGCGGTCGCATCTCGGCAGCTGCTGGTCGCGTCGTGACTCTGGATCGGGACACGCTGGCCAAGGCCGGTGACCGATTGATCATTAACCTGCCCAGCGGCAAGGCCGAGGGGCGCACCGTCCAATCAGTATCTGGCAGGGCCATCACCGTGACGACCTCATACAGCGAGGCCCCAGCGCCTCAGCTGCAGTGGGCACTGGATGCGGATGATCTCTCGATCCCTCTGTATCGGGTGTTGAGCACCAAGCGCAGCGCTGAAGGGCAGTACGCGATCACGGCGTTGCAATACAACCCGAGCAAGTTCGCCTTCATTGATACCGGTGCGCGACTGGAAGAGCGACCAATCAGCGTAATCCCGATCACTGTCGTTCCGGCTCCCGCCAGCGTGACTGTATCGTCGACCACGGCAATTGCCCAAGGCCTGGCTGTCACCACCATGTCAATCAGCTGGCCAGCAGTGGTCGGCGCAGTTTCCTATGACGTCGAATGGCGCAGGGATAATGGCAACTGGATCAAGGTTCAGCGCACGGGCGCGACCAGCGTCGACATCACGGGCATTTACGCTGGCGGCTACCTCGCTCGCGTACGGGCGATCAGCGCATTCGATATCTCGTCAGCGTGGAAGAATTCGATTCTGACGCAGCTGAAGGGAAAAGAAGGCCTGCCGCCGGCCGTTACGTCGCTGACGGCCTCATCCCTGATATTCGGCATTGGCCTGAAATGGACCTTCCCACTTGGTGCGGAAGACACGCAACGAACAGAAATCTGGTACGGGCCGACTACCGATCTGGGCAAGGCCACGAAGCTCAGCGACCTGGCCTACCCGCAATCGGAGTACGTCATGCAGGGCCTGCTGGCCGGTGTGACGTTCTTCTTCTGGGCGCGCCTTGTAGACCGCACCGGAAACATCGGACCGTGGTATCCGGTCGGCAATGGCGTCTTTGGGCAGGCGAGCAGCGATGCAGGGCCGATCCTTGAGCTGATTGCCGATCAGATCAGCGAAACGGAGCTGGCGAAGCATCTTCTTGATCGAATCGACCTAATTGACGGAAACGGCCCAGGCTCGGTCAACGAGCGTCTGGACGAGCTCAAGACGGAGATCGGCGAGATCACCGATGCGCTAGTCTACGTGCCGACCGATGCCTACGTGCGGGACAACACGGTGCGGGTGGGTGACAACCTCTGGACGGCCATCGTAAACGTCCCGGCGAATGCCAGCGGCGCGAACGGTCCGCCAAACCCGACGTACTGGGTCAACACTGGCCAGTCGATTAGATCGGCCAACGCCCAGGCTGCGCAGGTCACCAAGAACACGACCGATATCGCCACCTTAGACGGCAAGACCACTGCCACGGCCACTCAGTTACAAGCTGTGCAGGCGGCATACCGGGATGACAACGGTGAGGGTGAACTGGCTGACGCACTGAAAGGCTGGGACAGCACCGCCAGTTACGCGCAGGAGGTGCGGGTTCGGACCGGAGAGAACTTCGCCCAGACCGAGCGCATCACCTCGCTCGACTCGCGGGTCGTGGACAACGAAGCGAAGGTCGTGATCGTTGAGCGCACTATTGCCACTGAGAAGGAAGCCACGGCGCAACGGTTCACCACGCTCAATGCATCGGTCAGCGGTAATCAGGCGGCTATTCAGGAAGAGGCCACCGCCAGATCCACGGCAGACGGCGCGATAGCCACCCGGCTCGATCAGGTACAGGCGACGGCAAACGGCGCAAGTGCAGCGGTGCAGGTGGTCAGCTCAGCGCAGGCCGCTACAGACGGAAAGCTCGGCACCATGTGGTCGGTGAAAATGCAGGTTGCCTCGGGAGGTAATTACGTGGCGGCCGGCATTGGGCTTGGGATCGAAAACAACGGCTCGACATTCCAGAGCACTTTCATGGTCAGTGCCGACCGTTTCGCCGTCGTCAACTCAATGGCGGGCGGCGCGATATCCGTTCCTTTTGCTGTTCAGAACGGGCAAGTGTTCATCAACTCTGCCTTCATTCAAGACGGCACGATCACCAACGCCAAAATCGGCAACTACATCCAGTCGAACAACTACGTGGCAGGCACATCCGGTTGGAAGCTTTGGTTCGATGGGACATTTGAAATCAACAGTGCTTTCGCCGGTGGCGGCCGCCAAGTAATCAACGCGCAGGGCGGCAAGGTATTCGATCCTAACAACCAGAAGCGCTACCAGTGGGGGAACCTTGACGCATGAGTTACGGAGCCAGGGTTTGGGATGACAGCGGGAACCTGGTCATGGACACGACCACGTTCACATATCAGGTGATTTGGCAGGGAACGCTGGACTTCAGTGATACATCGGGCTCAACGGCGAAGGTCATCACCGTCAGTATTCCGGGTTACGACCCGGCAAACTGCGTGTTCATGATGATCCCGACGCGGTCGCAGGACATCCAGTTGGCCGAGGGGGATGCGACAGGCAATACAAAGTCGTACCCCTATGCCACTCCCTCGAAGGATCAGGTGGTTGTGAGGTCGGCTAATCCACAGGCGAACCTTGGCAACACCAACCAGACGCGCGTCGTCGTCAGAGGCTATGCAGTGAGGTTCAAGGTATGAGCTTCGGGGTTATCAGTATCAATGACAGCAATTACGTTCAAATCGATGCGGAAGCACCACGGCTGTGCGTGCTGACAAAAGGGTCTTATTCGGGAACCAATACGGCAGACGCAACCTTCGCTCGAGCAGTAACCAGCTCCGATCCGCCACTGGTCTTTATTCGACCTGCCGAGGGCGGGCCGGTGCAGGTTCCAATGTCTGTCTGGTTCACTGGTGGGCCGGGAAATTGGACCGGCTTTTCGATGAAGGCGTCGAACATCCAGTCCACACTGAGCGGCCAGTATTTCGTCGCGGCCTGGGCTTCGATGGGGACATCGTCTTACGGGATGCGAATCTGGGGGCCGAGTGGTGCTCTGGTGTATGACAGTGGGGCGCCTGCAGTGGTTGTCACATTTGCGGCGGGTGACTGGACCTACGCAGGCGCGGACCAGCTGACTATCGGCCTTAGATATAAGTGGTCAATCAATAAGTTATTGGGCGCAGGAGAATATATCTCGATCAACTCGTTTGCCATGCATTGCCATAACCCTGCCGCTGGTGGTGGTTGTGCAATTGGGGTGGATTACGCTAACTCGAAGATAATGATGTACAGCCTCGCAACGGCGGCGTGGACCGATCAAGGTCATCGCCCTTTTCTCTGCGCAAAACTTACCGCCTGATCAGGGCAAGTTACTTTTCTGGAGTTGAATAATGCCTTGGTATAAATCAGGCACGGTTTCCGTTGCCCAAAATTCGAATTCTGTTGTTGGAACCAATACGGCATTCATCGCAAACAGTCGTGTTGGCGATGGCTTTCGCGGGCCTGATGGTGGTTGGTATGAAGTTACGAACATTGCCAGCGATACAGCAATGTCCATTTCGCCAAACTATCAGGGAGCCTCTAACGGATCGGGCAGTTACGCGCTCGCTCCGTTGCAGGGCTATGTCAAGGAATCCGCAGACGCACTGCGTGCGCTGGTGCTTCAGTATGGCAGCGTGCTCGCCGTTCTCGGTCCGACCGGAACCCTTGCGGGCGTTCGCCAGGCGCTGGCACTGACCGATACGTCTGGCCTGCCGGAGACAGTTAACGCACAGTATTTCACCACTGCTCGCGTCAGAGGAACACTTCTGACCAACCTGGCTAACGACAACAATAACTCTATTGTGCCGACGGATACGATCCTCCAGGCATTCGGCAAGTTACAAGCTCAGATGAACACCCGCGCAGCCAGAGGCGCGAACGCCGACATCACATCGATCACAGGACTGACGACACCATTGGCCGTCTCGCAGGGGGGCACTGGACGAAGCTCCACCATCAAGTGGCGGTCGAACCGTGGCGCTTACACCATTCAGCCGGGGCAGTACTACAACATCGAATGGACGAATGATGTTTACGGTACTGGCAACATCCACAGCCAGAGCGTGAGCCCCGAGAACTTTGTTCTCCCTGTAGGCATGTTTCTCATTACCGCGACTCTGGTCTATGACTACAGCCCCAATGGCCGACGCGGAATAAGACTTACGCTGGATGGCGCGCCCGCGCAAGGCGGCACGAACTTGGTTCCGGTGGTACCTAACGGAATTACTACTGTTCAGATGACCTACATTGCGCGGATAACGGCCAGCGGAACAATTCTAAGAATTCAAGGGTTTCAGGATACAGGCAATAACTTGAACATGCCCATGAGCGGGCAGGGGCTTATAGATATTTTCCAACTGGAGTGACAAACGATGGCGATGGCGATGGCAAAAGTACCGTACTTCTGGGACATGCCCTGGATTCGCACGGCATCAGGACAGCTTGATTTCTCGATGTCTTATTACGACGGCGAGTACATGCATATTGAAGGTGTGACTCAGGAAGCGATGGATGCCGCACTCGCATCTTACGACCACAACGCGTATCTGCAGAGACAGAAAGCGTTCGCGATCAGGACCAAGCGCGACGAGCTGTTGGCGGGCTCAGCCGTGATCACTTCGGTGCTGATCGATGGCTACGTGACCGGCATTCTGACCGACGAAGAGAAAGCACTGTTCGAGGAACATGCCACCTTCAAGGTTCAGCTCTATCGGGTCGACAAACAAGGTACGTTCCCTGACTCAGTTGTCTGGCCGGTAACCCCGGCCTGATCCGCAATCCAACCAATCCCGCCAAGCGCGGGATTTTTTTGTCTGGAGAAAATAAATGCCGATCACTGCACAGCAGTTGCTGACGATCCTTCCTAGCGCCGGTGCGAAAGCTGCCGTCTTCGTTCCAGCCCTGAACACTGCCATGGGCAAATACCAGATCATCACCCGTGAGCGCATCGCTGCGTTCATCGCTCAGATCGGCCATGAGTCGGGCCAGCTGCGATATGTGCGCGAGTTGGGCGGCAGCGAGTATCTGTCGAAATACGATACCGGCAAGCTGGCGGAGCGCCTGGGCAACACGCCCGAAGCCGACGGCGACGGTCAGTTCTACCGTGGGCGCGGGCTGATCCAGGTAACCGGCCGGGCCAACTATGCCGAATGCGGCGAGGCGCTGGGCCTGGATCTGATCAGCCACCCGGAACTGCTCGAGCAGCCGGAGCATGCCGCGATGTCAGCGGCCTGGTACTGGGGGAGTCGCGGCCTGAACTCGCTGGCCGACAAGGGCGACTTCATCGCCATCACTAAGCGCATCAACGGTGGCACCAACGGCTTGGCAGATCGACAGGCGCTGTACGACCAGGCGCTGAAGGTGTTGGCGTGACCGGCCTTTACGCACGGGTCGGTAGTGCGCTGTTGATCCTGCTGGCCGTGGCCGGTGCTCTGTACGGCGCATACCGGCACGGCGCGAACGTCACGCATCTGGCGTGGCAGGCGAAGTGGGACGAACAGGTCAGCACCCAGTCACAGGCCGTGGCCACCACCACGACCGAATACCGAACCGAAGAGCAACGCCGCCAGAAAGCGGCCAACCAGGTGGCAAATGATGCGAGACAAGAACAGACCGCTGCGATCGCTGATGCTGTTGTCGCTGACGCTGCTGGCGACCGGCTGCGCAGTGAAGCAGGACAGCTGGCAGCCTCCGCCAGTTGTGTGCCCAGCGATCCCGGAGTTGCCGATCGAGGCCAGAATGCCACCCGTGCCGCCATGGTGCTCTCCGACCTGCTCAGCCGGGCTGACGCGCGAGCGGGAGAGCTGGCGCGCTACGCTGATCAGCTCAGAGTAGCGGGGCAGGCGTGCGAGGCCTCTTACGACTTATCAAATCGAGCAGGAGATGAAAACGGAAGATTTTCGGAGCGATAAGAGACGTAATGAAACCTAGGTCTTGAGCACGGTACGCAGCCTGTGCGTAGTCAAACTCATTACCTAGTTTCTTCCGTAAATTCGGAGAGATTTGAACCCGAATCCAGCCCTTATATACGCGTCTTACAGCCTAAAGGTTGGCATAACGCTGCTATTCTTGGTAATCATGGCATTAGCCTGATCAAGTTTTGCTGCGCTCTAGAGTCTGTGCTTCCTTCGAACGCAATGCAGGGAGAGAAGCTGTATTGGCCCTTCGTCACTGGTTTGAAAGGATCTGAACTTATTTTTATATCGTAGTACTGCATGGTCTTTCCGAACTTACCAAGGGCGAGTCCCGTAATGCTGGCCGCGCCGGCAGATCTGAGAAATGCTGCAGCAACGCCGAACGAGAGGCCGTAGGTAGTACAGTCATCAATAACCACTACGTTTCTGTTTTTCAAACGAGTTTTATAGAATGGGTTGATATGGATCGTTGCAATTTGGTCACTAGGATCTGTTCGATCGCCACCACGGTTAAGAGATCTCTTCTCAGATGCTGTATGCCGAATGAATAATGGCTCATCGCGCTTTGCGAACCTGACTAGGGAAACCGTAGTTCGGAGGGCGTGTGTGAAATCACTAAGCACTTCGCTATCTCCTTGAGTAACCTGCGAGGATGGGTAGACGCCCCAAAGCAGATCATCCACATCGTAGTATCCGTCTATCAGTAGTGACCTGGAAGCCAATAAAGCTAACGCTGTGAGCTGTGGACCACCGTTTTTTACGGTAGCGGTTAGCTTGCCCGCGAGTGCTTTTTGAGCTGCGGTAATACTGCCTCCGTATCCTGATAGATCTGCTAGGGCACGAGCGTTGTAATTGGCTTTATTTCCTTCAAACCACCAATGCCCTGTCCAGCCATCTGTGAGTCTGACGAGATCCTCTAGGTCTTTACCATTGCTGACTTGAATTCCCAAACCTTTAATGGCTTTATCGGAGGACCAGCCAGCTGCTATGAGCATCGCATGGCCATTTTTTGCCATCTGCATGTCTTCAGCTTTTATTGCCAAAACCATGATGTCGTAGGGCTCAATTTTAAGTGAATCAGCAGCGTTACGGATCACCTCGCCGTTCTGGCGTGCGTCCGTTTTTATGAAGATGATGTCAGTGCCCTTGAAGGCTTCATCAAACCATGCTGGCTTGGAGTGGTTGGACGTTATCCCGACCGCATTGCCAGAAGCACTGATTTTTATTAGCGAATCAATCAGTGGCTTTGATATTGCCCCGTTCTGCAGCAGAGCTGCAGGCGACGTTATTAGCGCAAGCATCCTTACTCCTTGAAGTCCGTTCTATAACAGTGGTATTTGAGGGTCTAAATTTTTGTTCGGTTTTGTTGAGTCTTCTTGAGTTTCTGATTCAACTAATGTGCTTGGTTCGCCTGGAGAGCTATTGCGCTCATTCGGTACTGCTAAGCTTTCCGCACCCTCAGGTAGGACATATTCTGGTGGGTCGCTTATAGATATAGATTCAGGTTCAGTAACTACTGAAATCAAGCCAGCTAGGAATTGTGTGTCTTTGGGGATCTCAAGACACAATGCCCCATAAGCCTCCTCTGAAAATGATAGCTCAGGCTTTAGCTCGCGACTCATTGGAAGGTGGAGGTTTACGATTTTCTTACCATATTGGCTCGCAAACTTCACTGTATGTGCAGTCCCGCTTTTTATCTTCCATTCTGCTGGGATAAGTAGGTCTGCTAAGGCCGCTTGCAATCGGTTTCTTCTGACAAAATTCTCTGCGCTATAAGATTGACTAGGCAGATATTCAGTGATTATTGTACCTCCTTCCTCAAGAATTTTTGCTCTTAGAGCTTCAGAGCCTCTTGGGTAGTTCTCTAAAATTCCAGTTCCAAGAACCGCAACCGTAGGTATCCCATATCTCATTGATTCTACGTGCGCAGTCTGATCTATTCCCACAGCTAGGCCGCTTACCGTGACGCACTTATGATGGGCTAAAGCTGAAACAACAAATCTTGTTAAAAATATGCCGTCATCCGAAGGTTTTCGAGTGCCGACAATCGAAACTGCTGGCATATACAAGTTTTCAGAATTGCCTTGGACAAAGAGCCATTCGGGATTGTCGTATATCGCAGCAAGCTTTTGAGGGAATCGAAGCTCCTTAATGAACATTAGAGAAATGTTCAAATTGCCAAGTTTCTTGGCTTCAGCTACACCCGACTCCCAAAGTTTTTTCTGACTTTCAAAATCTCCAGCTGGAAACTCAAGCATGAATTTCTCAAGGCCAGCAGATATAGGGTCGCGAAGTGCAGCGCTAAAGCTTATTCCAGATTTCGATATTTTATATAGCGTACGAAAACCCACGCCTTTCAAAGTGGATAGCGCGAGAAAAGCTATCCGTTCGTGTCGCCAATAACCCCTGTCTTCCATTGTTTCTGTGCCTTGTAAAATCAAGTCGGCCAATTCCTTGAGGCGTTCCGAGAGTTCCTTCTGCCAAGCGTGAAGCTTGGAATCTGCATAGCATGCCAGAGTGCCTTCAGTTGTTTGCGATGTCTATCGGATTTACATCTAAATTGTCATTTGCCGACTTGCAAAAAAGATTTTCAGCCCTGCCGCCTGTGTCAGAGCTTGGCATCGACCTCCCGTAGACACGGACTGTCATTGTTCGGTCGGTGTGGCCCATTTGGTCAGTCACCAAAATAGAATGCTTGCGAGCGGAAAGCATCATTGAGGCTTAGGTGTGCCGGGGCGCTTTCTTCATCATATCTGCCCGGCCCTTTCCCGCCTCGGTCAAAGCCCGGCTCAAGTAGCTATCGACAGGCGGTCGGGCATTGATCGTCAAATACTTGATGCCAGGCAACCGTGGGTCTTGAATGGAAAAACTGATTCTCATCAGTGGGGCAGCCGCAAGGTGGGGCTGCTCCTGACCAACGAACCGGGAGCGATCATGGATATGACTGCAGATGGAGTGTATTGCAACACGCTCGTCGCCGTGTTTCATGCGGCATTCCGGCTTGGCTTTGATCCGTACGCTTTGGCGGTACAGGCCAAGCTTGATGTGGCGAGCTATCTTGAAATGCCACCGATGCTTTTGTTTGAAAGCGCAGAACGGGTGATTGATGAATCACTGCTAGTCGCAAAGCTGATCAACGAACGGTGGCCGAACAGCGGTTCCAACCACCAAGATGATGAGCAGCAACATGGCAGAGGCTTACACACTGGCGATGATAGGAGTAATCGCCACAACGACGCTGATTGGATTGGCGGTCGCCCTGTTTCGGGGTGATGACTGAGCTGTACGCGGGTGTCCGCATTGTCCCGCGTTGCTCTGACTAATGTCCCACTCAGGGCCTGGAAAACGGCTCGATTAGCTCTGCGCCTTGGTTGCGCACATTTCCCACCTCTTTGCCCACCGGAAACCATTCAAAGTCGTCAACCGGCCGGCAGCATTCCTTCGCGATTTCTTCTGCTCTGATCGCATCCGTGGACGGATCCATCCACTCTCTGGCCAGCTCCGGCGACAACACCAATGGCCGGCGGTCGTGAATGTCCACCATGCCCTGGTCGCTCGCTGCGGTTATGATCACGAAGCCGTCATCGTCGTGCTGCTCGAAACCAGGCGTGACGTGGGCGAGGGCGCCGTAAAACATCGGCGCCTGGCCTTTCAGTCGGATGAAGTAGGGCTGTTTCTTTTTCGGATCGCGTTCGTCCTTGACCCACTCGAACCACCCATCACTGGGAACAAGCACTCTGCCGGTCGGCCAGAGCTGCTTGAAAAACTTCCCCGTAGCAACCGTCTCGACCTTGGCATTAATCGGGTCGGGACGCTTCCCCTTCGCCCAGAACGGCGCCCATCCCCATTTGACCGGGTCCACATAGACTGCGTCGTCTGCCACTCGCAGGATGTTGACCTTCGTCGTCGGCGCAACGTTGTACCGGCCGATCGGCTCGCCGTCATAGCCACTGAGTATCCGGAAGCGCGGTGCCAGCTCGCTGAAGTACTCCGGCATTCCTGCCTTCTGAACAATCCTTCCACACATGACGTTCACCTGCTAAGCGGCGTTTGTCTTCTGTTGACAGCCCCAGCTGCGCGGAAGTTTGCTCGGGCATTGCGGGTCCTCAACAAATCCACGACCAGAGCAGTCAGTGCAGTCGTCGCGAAGCTCGAAGCGGTCGCAGCATCTGGAGCACTGGCGATAGACAGAGAAGTTCTCGCGCTCCCACAGCTTGATGTACTGGGCCAGGTCTCCGGACTCAAGCGCAAGCGTCGCCGCTTCGATGATGGTCCGGTACTGATCGGGATCGTCTATTCGCGTGCGGATTACACCTGAAAACTGCCGGTTCAGTTCGACCAGCACCACCCTCTGACCGGTCTCGGTTTTGACATACCGGTCGTCCAGGCGTCCGTAAAGCTGATGCGTGTGAGTCAGCAGCGTGTTGTCGTCCCGCAGGATAGCCAAATAGGCTTTGTGGTCCGGTTCGATGTCAGGGCCGTGCAGGATATATCTGCTGCCTAGCAGCGTTCCGACCCGAATACGTGCCTCGTTGAAGATCGCGTAGTTCGAAGCAGGGTGGCGCCATTCCTCTGGATTCGCCTCGACGTAGTAACAAAATGCCGCGCTTGCCAGTTCCATCATTTCGAAACGCTCCATCGGGTCGATTGCTGCCAAGGCATGAAGCCGATCGGCGATCGACATGAGGTATCGGTAGCAGGAGGCTGGCGACTGCCACGTGCTCTCTGAGTCTAATAACTTGTGCCAGTCCTCCAAGAGCTGGCTCACTTTCTGGTCCATGGTAGGTACTTCTTGATTGCTGTATGTGCATACAGTAGTCGAGCGTTTCCAATTTGGGGAGTGGTGTTCGTCGGCAGAACGCCGGGGGTGGGATAGTTGCGCAAGAACGACCTTTAAATCTTCCCCAAAACGCAACCATAAGCATCTGATTTTATTGGGGCGGCAAAGTCGGCAAGCACAACTGTAAAAATGATGTTTTTATTCTTTAATGTATTGATTTTATGAGGGTATTTCAGATTTATCGGGTTATTCCAGTCGGCAACCACCAGATCAAAGCGATTCTGCAACCAGCAATCGAGCCCCAGCGCACCGTTTTCGGCGACTTCGCAGTGATGCCCCAGAAACCCGAGCTGCTCACAGAGCAGCAGCCGGTTGGCCGGATGATCATCGACGATAAGAATGTGCAGGATGTGGTTGGGCGTCGGGGCAGCGTCCTGTTGAACCGGCACATGTGCTGCCGGGTCGAGCGAGGTGAGTATCAGGTGCATGTTGATCTGCGTGCCTTGCCCCGGCTCGCTTTCCAGCGTCAGGGTGCCGCCCATCATCTCGCACAAGCTGCGGCAGATCACCAATCCCAGGCCTGCGCCGGTGCGCGCCATCTGGCCGTTGCTGTCCACCTGGGCAAACGGTTCGAACAGGCGCTCCTGATCGGGCTGGCTGATACCGATGCCGCTGTCCTGCACGGTCAGATGCAGTTGCAGGCGCTGTGAATCGGTCAGATCCCCGGTTTGCAGGCTGATTCTGACCTGTCCCTGTTGCGTGAACTTGATGGCGTTGCTGACCAGGTTGGAAAGGATCTGCTTGAAACGCAGCGGATCAACCAGTACATCGGTATTGATGCGGCTGTCCAGTTCCAGCGCCAGGGTCAGGTTCTTCTGCCGGGCCAGTCCGTCGAATACCCTGACCACCGACTCCACCAGCTGACGCAGGTTGGCTCGCTCGGGGTTGAGGGTCAGTCGGCCGGACTCGATCCGGGCGATATCAAGAATATCGCCGATCAGGTCCAGCAGTTCTTTCGCCGAGCCGTAGGCGACTTCAATGGCAGAGCGGTCCAGTTCCCCCTGATCGGCGCGTTTGAGTGCCAGTTCGAGCATACCGATCACGGCATTCATCGGAGTCCTGATTTCGTGGCTCATGGTCGCCAGAAAGGTGCTTTTGGCCCGGTTGGCGGCATCGGCCTGTTCCTTGGCAGTCTGCAGGTCTTCTATCAGGTGCCGCCGTTCGCTGATATCGATCCAGCCGCCAATGATGCCCTGTACTTCGCCCAACGAGTCCCGGAAAGGCAGGATCCAGTGGTAGATGGTCAGCCTCTGCTCGCCGATATGCAGCGTGCGATCCTGAACCAGAGCGGTATTGGTGGCCATGACCCGTTGATAGTCGGCGGCGTATTCCCTGGCTTCGAATGCGTTGCTCAGTACACCGTCGGTGGCGCTCTTGTCGATGATGTCCTCGCGCTGCGCTGAAAACGAAGTAAGGTAGCTGTCGTTGCACATTCGCAGCAGGCCTTCACGGTCACGCACATAGATCGGGTGGGGCGTGCCGTCGACCAGTGCCCTCATGAATTCGAACTGGTCGCCCAGCGCCCGCTCGGCAGCTTCACGCTGTTTGATCTGGCGCCGCATGTAGGCATTCCAGACCAGCAGACCGATCAGCAGCAGCCCGGCACCGGTAATGATCTGGTAGATCAGGCGCTGGTAGTCGTGCCAGTTGGCACCTGCGGGTGTGTAGGAGCGCCATCGGTTGTTGATTACGGCCAGCTCCTGGGGCGCGATGCTGGCCAGCGCCTTGTCCAGAATCGAGCTTAGTTCGGTGGCGTTGCGTGAGGTGGCCATGGAGATCAGTGCCGGGTCTTCCCCGGTGGTGGCGGTGATCTGCAGGCGCTCGCCGAATATGCCTGAGGACAGGAAATAATTGGCGCTGAGCAGCGACGTCGCGGCAGCTTCGGTTCTGCCGATTGCCAGCATGTCCAGCGCCTGGAAAGGGTTATCGACCTCGACTGTCACGATGTCCGGATGTTCGCGGTGCATCCAGCTCAGCAATGCGCTGCCCTGGGTGACCGCGAGGCGTTTCTTGCCGAGGTTTTCAAGGTGGGACGGCGAGCCGGCTTCCTTGCGTGTGACCAGCACGAACGAGTTGTCGATGTAAGGACGGCTGAAGCTCAGCCGGTCCTCACGCTCGTCGCTGGCGTCCAGAGCACCGATCATGTCCGCCTGCCCCTGGCTGACCTGATTGATCATGTCGGCAAGGCTTGCCGAACGGGTGACTTCGAAGTTGATTCCGGTGCGCAGGCGCACCAGTTCGAGAAGCTCCGCCGTGATGCCGCGAAACGTACCGTTGGCGTCGAAGAAGGTCAGAGGCGCGTAGGCTTCGTTGACCAGTACCCGCACGGTCGGGTGCTGGGTGATCCAGCGCTCCTCCCGCTGGGTCAGTTGCAGTTTCTGGTCGGTCAGCAGCAGATCGCTGCCGGCGCTCCAGCGCTTGGAAATATCAATGCGCTCATCGACCGGAATGGCCTTGAGCGTCTGGTTGATGACGTCCAGCAGTTGCGGGTTGTCGTTGCTGATGGCGAAGCTGAATCCGTTGGCTTCATGCTTGCCGAAGTTGGCCATTTGCACATTGTTCAGGTAACCCCTGTTGATGATGTATTGGGTTGAAATGGTATCGCCGAGAAAGACGTCGGCCTGGTTGAAGGCCACGGCGTTGATCGCGTTCTGAAAGGACGGGTAGGTGTCGATGGTCGCGTCGGGATAGGTCGCCTTGACCTCGTCCAGCGGCAGGTAGTGATAGACCATGCTCAGACGCAGGCCCTTGAGGCCCTCGGTCAGCGGGCGGGTTTCGCCAATGCGCGTGACCAGTACCGGCTGATCCACCGAGTAGGGGTGGGTCAGCATGATGTCGCGTTCCTTGGCTTCGAACCCGTTGGCGGTTCCCAGCAGATCGATTTGTCCGCTGACAAGCGCCTTCATGGCGTGGTCGCGGCTTTCAAAACGCTGAACCCTGACAGGCAGGTCCAGCGTTCGGGAAATGATGCCGGCGTAATCGGCGGTTATACCTTCGTAGTCGTTGCCGGAAATGGTGATGTCGAAGGGCGGGTAGTCGGGTGCAGAGGTGCCGAGGATCAACTCGCGTTTGCTGCGGACCCACTGCCATTGTTTGCTGTCCAGCTTCACATCCATGTGCGCCGGGCTCGAGCGGCCGAGCAGGGTGTAGTGGTCGGCGGCCTCAAGGCGGGCGAGCAGACCCCAGCTCAGGCAAAGGCTTGTGGCCAGTATCAGAAATTGTTTGAAGCGCGTGGACATCCGGTCTCTCACACTAGCGCGTTGCGTTTCGCCATCTCGATAAGATCTACCAAGGTCCTGGTTTTCAGTTTCTGCATCAGCCGTGTCTTGTAGGTGCTGACAGTCTTGTTGCTGAGAAACATGCCCTTGGCGATTTCCTTGTTGGAACGACCCTGGGCAAACAGTTGCAAGACCATCAGTTCGCGATCATTGACCAACTTGAACAACTCGATTTCGCTCGGTTGACCATCTTCGCGAACGGCAGGCGTCAATGCCTGGCTGGGGAAGTAATTGTAGCCGGATAATACCGCTTTCACCGAACTGAGCAATTCACTGAGGTCTTCCTGTTTGCAGACGTAGCCTGCCGCACCGGATTGCATGCAGCGTATTGCGAACAGTTTCGGGGTCTGTGAAGTGAGGACCAGAATTTTCGAGGGCAGGCCCATGGTGTTGAAGCGGGCCAGTACCTCCAGGCCGTCGAGCTTGGGAATGCTGATGTCCAGAATGATCAGGTCGGGCATGCATTCACGGACCATCTGCATGGCGTCAACGCCATTATCGGTTTCACCGACGACCTCGTAGTTTTCGTTCTCCAGCAGCATTCTCACGGCCAGTCGAACAACAGGGTGGTCGTCGATGATAAAAACTGAGTTCATATTTAAATCCATACAAGCAGCGAAGAAAGCGCGCACCTTAGCTCAGATGTTCGGGCAGGCCCATGAAGAGACGTGGTCGGCACGTATATATAGGAAATTTCCTACAATAATTAGAGTCTCGGAGTACGTAAAAGCCTACTTTGAACGCTCCATGTTTAAAAAGATTTCGCGCTTTATTCTGGGGGTTGGTTAGGTTTTCAGGGCGTGTTTATTACGTTTGGGAATTAGCCGTCGCTTCTATCGTATTATTCCTACAATGCGGATGTGCAGTAAGTCATAACGTCTGAGCGTTCATCGAAAGGTCGGTGCGACGACCTGTTGCAAAGTGTCATTGCGAATCTGAAACGCCGTTCAGCAGGTGGACAAGAACCGGGCCGTTCAGTGGCTTGCTCAGGCAGCCAAGCATTGGCAGACCCAGTCGGATGGCAAGCTGTTCGAGATCCAGCAGTTGCTGTGCCGCAAGCCCGCTGAGCAGCACGGCATGCCGTATCAGTCCGCGTTTCCAGGCCTTTTCGATCAGATCCAGACCATCGAGGTCAGGGAGTCTCTGGTCACACAGAATGAGGTCGTAGGGTTCTGGGCTGCGTTCCATGGCAGCCATGGCCTCGCTGGCCGTCAGAACGGGGGTCAGCAGAAAATATCCCTGGTTGTTGAGCAGTATCTGGGTGGCGATCAACTGAAAGGGATGATCCTCCACCAGCAGGATTCGCAGGTTGTGCTTGAACATGAGGTTACCGGCTGGGACGAGGCAGGAGCGGTTCGAGCCGGGTCGACAGGTATCGTGCGGTTCCCGAAGGTGCCGCAGGCAGCTGGATGGCTTACCGGTTCGGCCATGAAGTGCCGGGATTATTGGGGTGTGTCGAAAACGCTGCGATAAGACGCGTCTGGCAGGTGTGTAGGACGTTTCTGAAGTTGAGGTGCGGTGAAGTCCACGGCCGAGCGAGCGAGCACCGGTTTCAGGTGGCTCTGCTCGCCCGGTACCCGCCCTCAGAACTGCGCGGATCGGCCCGTCATTTCTCTGGCCATCTCGGTTGCGTAGCTGTCGGTCATGCCGGCAATGAAGTCGATCATGCGCAGAAACGAAGCATGCAGCGGCGCCTTCGGATCGGGCGCGCTGTTGCCCAGCAGATCGAGAATGCGCCGGTGCTTGAACGAGGGCGTACGGCCACCGAACTGTTCCACCGCCGCGCCACAAAAGGCGTTGAGGAGAATTTCCAGCGTGGTATAGGCGCCAATCTCGTGCAGGGTCTTGCGCTTGTCCTGAAAGATCTTCTTGCGGGCCATGTCCTTGGCGCTCAACACGCAGCGCTTGGCCGGGCCGTGCATGTGTTCCACCAGATCGCCCTGAAGCGTACCGGCCAGCAGGGCATCCTGTTGCTCGACAAACGCGCGGGCTGCGGCATTGGTCAGGTGCTCGATAGCCTTGCCGCGCAGGATCGCCAGCTTGCGTCGCCGCGAGTCCGACGGGCCCAGTTGACGGTAGGTTTCCGGCAGGTCATCGCCCACCAGCCCCAGCAATAGCGCTTCCACTTCGGCGTAGTCGAGCAGGTCCATTTCCAGACCGTCCTCAAGGTCGATCAGGGCGTAACAGATGTCATCGGCGGCTTCCATCAGGTAAACCAGCGGATGACGTGCCCAGCGCTGCTCTTCCAGCTGCGGCAGGCCGAGCTTGTTGGCAATCTGCTCGAGAATCGGCAGTTCGCTCTGGTAGCAGCCGAACTTGTGCTTCTTGTAGCCCAGCGAGTCGGCATGCCGAGCGGTCCACGGGTACTTCAGGTAGGTGCCCAGCGTGGCGTAGGTCAACCGGGTACCGCCGTCGAATTGGTGATACTCCAGCTGGGTGAGTACGCGAAAGCCCTGCGCATTGCCTTCGAAGTTGAGGAAGTCGTTGCGCTCGGTTTCGCTCATCGCATCGAGCCAGCCGCGGCCTGCCGCCTGATTGAACCAGTTGCGGATCGCGTCTTCACCCGAATGCCCGAAGGGAGGATTGCCGATGTCATGGGCCAGGCACGCTGACTGGATCACCATGCCCAGATCGCTGGGATCGCACCAGTCGGGCAGGGCGCTGCGCAGGGTTTCACCGACCCGCATGCCCAGCGAGCGACCCACGCAACTGACTTCCAGCGAGTGGGTCAGGCGGGTGTGGATATGGTCATTGCTGGAGACCGGATGGACCTGGGTCTTGCGTCCCAGACGCCGGAAGGCACCTGAGAAGATGATGCGGTCATGGTCCTTGTGGAATGGGCTGCGCCCCAGTTCCTCAGGGCTGTGCAGGGTCTTGCCGAGTCGTTCGCGGTTAAGCAGGGTTTGCCAATCCAAGGCGGTCACTCCGTCAGTCGTATTGGCCTAGCTTCCCGGTTCGGCGTGCTGGCCGCAAGGCCTTCACATGCCGACGGCATCGATATCGATGAGAAGCAGACGCGTGCCGTTGTCGAAAAACTGGCCTGCCGTCAGGCAATACTGGTTAGTGGTGGCGTCGCGGTAGGTGTTCGACAGGGTCAGACGGCGTTCGTGCCAGCCCTCGGCCAGAAGATGGTAGAAGTACGGGCGCCACGACCAGTTGTGCCCCAGGTAGCGCGCGTCGGCATGCCAGGCACCGTCTCGCCATTCCAGGTTGGGCGTCAACTGCGTGCCGTGGCGGTCGCACTGATAGAACCGCAGCAGCCAGGGATAATCGTGCAATTGCGGCAGTGCGCTGATCGGCGCCTGTGTCTGCGCCCAGCGCTGCAGGCTGTCCATCAGAATGGCGAGACGCTGGCGCAGGTCCATCAGGCGTGCCCGTTCGGCCACCTTGCGCAACACATAGCGATCGCGCAGCTCGGCGAATCGGGCCACGAAGGCGTCGGCCGCGAAGAATTCCAGCTCGCCTTTGGCGAACAGGTAGCCCTGAACGTAACGTGCCCCGCACTCCAGAGCGAAGTGCAATTGGGCTTCGGTCTCGACACCTTCGGCAATGATCCAGCAGCCGGTCTTTTCCGCCATCAGCGCAAGCGCCTTGACCACATCGCTGCTCGGGCCGCCCTTTGCAGCAGCCTGAAACAGGCGCATGTCGAGTTTGAGGATATCCGGTTGCAACGCCAGAACCCGGTCCAGTTGCGAATAACCTGCGCCGAAGTCATCGATCGCGATGCGCGCGCCCGCTTGGCGATAACGCTCTACAACCTCGCTCAGACGCTGAATGTCGCCGCCCAGTTCGGTGATTTCAAACACTACGCGTTCAGCAGGAACATGATGCTGCACCAGTTGCGCGAGACTCGGCAGAGCCTGGCCGGGCCGCAGTCGGCTGATCCAGCGTGGGGAAATATTCAGACTCAGGAACCAGTCCTCAGGCGCGTGATGCAGGCGACTCAAGGCGTGGTCACGAATCAGGCGGTCAAGTCTCCGCAGTTCGGCGGCCGGCACCTGCGGGTCGTTGAACAGCGGTCCGACCGAATGCAGCCGTCCTTCGCTGTCGCACAGTCGGCCAAGCGCCTCGACGCCTGCTATGCGGCCAGTGGCGGTGTCAATGAACGGCTGGAAGCAGGCAAGGGGTTGCCCTGAAATCACGTGGCCTTCCTTAGTGGAGGTGGAATGAGCGTTATGGGGGGAGGTAAACGCAAGCCGCCCGCTGTGAGTGTTCACAGCGGGCGAAATGTTACTTGGCAGGAGTTAGCAAGAATGCAGCCAACAGGCGTCTCAGCGTTTGCGCGCGCGACTCTGCAGAGCGACCTTGATCAGCGGTGTGAACGTGATGCCCAGCTTGAGCAGCTTGCCAAGAAAGCTGGTGCGACCGGTCTTGGCCCGCTTGCCGCTGAGAAAGCCCAGCAGCGCGACCGAACCCACTCCCCACAGTGGCGCATGGCGGATGCCCAGCGCACTTTTCCAGTCGTGACGCAGGCCCCTGAAGCGTTGCAGGGGCTGCAGCAGCGTGGTGGATTCGTGGCGTATTTCCTGGCGATGCATTTCCATGCGCAGACGGATCAGCGCCTTGCGCAGTTCGCGACGGGTGTTGCCCTGATGGGATTTGGGTTCGCTCATGGCATCAGTCGCTCACGGTCGTTGGCCAGTTCTTCGAGAGTCGCATGGAACGGCGAGGATTCGTCGAAGATGGCAGCCTTCAAGCGAAGTCCACAGAACACCGCAGCCAGGAAGTAGAACGTGCACAGGCCGATGATGCCGGCCAGTCTGTAACTGTCCCACAACACGATCAGCAGCAGTGCCGACAGCCCGGTGAGCAACAGCAGACCGAACACCAGTGCCAGACCCGCGAATAGCAAAAGACTGACAGTACGCGCCTTCTGCTCCTGCAACTCGATGCCGAACAGCTCGACATGGCTGTGCAGCAAGCCCAGAAAAGCGGCACCCAGGCGCCGCGGTGAAGAGCCGTGGTCCGCGTGGGGCGGACCTGATTCCGTTCCCAAAGTCATGGTATTAGCGCCTTGTGGCCAGCAGGCCGATCAGGAAACCGGCACCGGCGGCCAGGCCGACCGATTGCCATGGATTGTTCTGTACGTATTCTTCGGTTGCGACGATTGCTGCTTCGCCACGCTCGCGCAGGGATTCTTCAGTCTGCTTGAGCGTCTCTTTGGCACGCAGCAGGCTTTCCTGAATCTGGGCACGCAGTTCATCGGCCTGATCACCAGCGAGGGTTGCCGTGTGTGCCAGCAGCTTCTCGGTGTCGGCGACCAGGACCTGAAAGTCTGCCATCAAGATTTCCTGAGCATTCTGTGCGGTTTGGCGAGGCATGGTTTTCTCCGTTTGGTGGCGTATGGATGTTTCGAGTACAGGGAATTGGCGAAGGTTCACTTCAATTGCTGCGTCGACGCACATCGCGTGGCGACGCGGCTTTCGCCTTGTGCTGGTGCGTGGCGTACAGGCATTTGCGCCAGATCGGCGCATCGGCAGATTACCGGTGGACAACCTTACTCCATAAGCGCAAGCCGCGAGAAAAAAACGGGAGGCTTGCGCAGGTGTTTCATAATGGCTGCGTTTGGCTATGCTCGTGGTGCAGAACGCAACGAACTGTGGGAGCGCCACCACGTCTTCGACGTAGCGCTGTCGCGCAGCAAACACCGGACCGTAGGAGCGCGCTTGCCCGCGATTGCGTCATGTCAGTCGCTGATTTTCTGTCTTTAAGAGCCTATCGTCGGATTGCCGCCCAGACCAAGCGCGCTCCTACAAAAAATCGCTTTTCTTCAGTAAGTTACAGGTTGTTTGATAAGAGATGCCTCTATGTCTTTGACACAGCGCTGTCGCGCAGCAAACAAAAGACCTACAGGAAAAACGTGCGTATCCGCTTGCCCGTGCAGCGTTTGACAAGCCTCGGCTCGTTCGGGGTCGTTCTGGAAGTACCGGCGCAGCGTCGGTCAGTGATTGGAGAGGGGCATGGAGCGGTTGTACTCGCTGCAAGGATTGAGGGGCCTGGCCGTTCTGGGTGTGGTGCTGTTTCACATGATGCCGATCGAGGCGCGGTTTTCCGGTGGCGATACCTTGCTGCCGCCTTCGCTGGATTTTTTTCAGCTCGGTGTCGACCTGTTTTTTGTCATCAGCGGCTTCGTGATGGTGATCGTCAGTCGTGGCCGGTTCCAGAATGGTGTCGAGGCTCAGCGCTTTCTGTTCAACCGGGTGTCGCGGATCTATCCAACCTACTGGCTGTATTTCTTCATCACGCTCGGGGTCTTTCTGGTGCAGCCGGGTCTGGTCAACAGCGGTCATGGCTCGTCGAACCTGCTGATGTCGTTCCTGTTGCTGCCCAACGATAAAGTGTTGCTGGTGATGGTCGCCTGGTCGCTGCTGTTCGAGCTGTGGTTCTACCTGGTATTTACCGGCCTGCTGCTGTTCAAGGAGCGCCATCTGCCGTGGCTGATGGCGGGCTGGGCGTTGATCATCGTGACGTTCAACCTCCTGCAGGACTGGCAGGATCAGTCGTCGGCGTTGAAGATCATCCTGCATCCCTATTCACTGGAATTCATCATCGGTGTGGCGCTGGCGCTGTTCTTCTACAGCCGTCACAGCGCGCGCCTGCCGACGGCTGCTGTCTGGGGTTTGCTGGCTGTTGCCTTGCTGGCAGGCGGTCCGTTGATTGCGACCTATCGGCTCTACGACAGTCAGGGTTTGCTGCGCATGCTGATGGTGGGCGGCACGTTCGGTCTGCTGGTGCTGACTCTGGCGCTGCTGGAAAGGCGACAAAAGATCTTCGTGCCGACGCCGTTAGTGGTCGTGGGCGACATGTCCTACACCATCTACCTGTCTCATCTGCTGGTGCTGGGGGTAATCGGGCGTGTCTGGAGTGGGGTGGGCGCATGGCCCGAGAGTTATCTGGATAACCTGTTCTTCGCGACACTGATGGTGGCGGCCACCCTGTGTTACGGCTGGGTCGGTTACCGCTGCTTCGAGAAACCGGTGCTGGATCGCGCCAATGCGTTTGGTAAACGGCGCTTTAGAAATGGCGCGGCGAAGGTGGGTGCATAGAAATTTTTACATGGCGCCCAGAGGCAGGGCTCTGCTGAGATACGTCGTTGAACGGACGGCCGGATCGAGGAGACTTGCGGATGGGCCCACAGCTGTTTACCCCTTATGGCGGGATCACGGTCATGCTGCCCGCAGCACTGGTGATCGCTGCCTGGCTATGGACCGCCCGCTCGAAGCGTTCGGCCTTGTTGTGGATGGCGACGCTCTTTGTAGCTTACTCGATGGTGGTGATCAGCAAAGTGCTGTTCAAGGGCTGGGGTGTGGCGATCGAGAGTCTGGGGATCTATGTACTCAGCGGGCATGCCATGAATACCTGCCTGATTCTGACCGTCGGCCTGAGTCTTCTGGCGCGACAGTACGATCAGCGTCTTCGCTGGCTCGGTGCCCTGACCGGACTGCTGCTGGGCTGGCTGTATAGCGTCTTTTGTGTCGCGCCTTTCATTCATCCGCTCGCCGAGGCGGTGGCGGGGGCGCTGCTGGGTTCAACGGCGGCCTGCCTGTTTCTTCTTGGCCTGGAGCAGCATGCGACCAGGCGGATTCCTTCGTCCGCCGTTCTTGTCGGTCTGTTGTTCATCGCCATCAGCAGCACGACCACAAAGTACAACGCCGAACGACTGCTGGACCGTATATCGGTCAAGATTTCCGGCTCCGAGCGCGCGTTCAAACAGCCGGATTGGCGGGCTCCCGCTGAATCGCTGTAGCACCGATACGGCTGTCGGTCGCCTCGACGTGATCCAGGACCGGGCCTAGAATGTTTCGGCAGGTCACGCTCTTTACGAGGAGGGATTCGATGCTTCCTGAATGCCAACTGTTCGGCACCCTGGGTTGTCATTTGTGCGATATCGCGGAAGCCGTTTTGCTGCCGTTCGTGGATGAGTGCGGTTTGCTGGTTGAGCGACGCGACATCTGCGAGGATGAGTGGCTGTTCGAACGTTATGAGCTGAGGATACCGGTGCTGCGTCGCGTGGACACCGGCGAAGAGCTGGACTGGCCTTTCGATGCGCCCCAGGTTGCGTCCTTTCTGAGCACTTAACGGATCATTTTTCTCCCCAGGGCAAGACACGCATTGAATATCGATACCCGAATCAAGTTTCGCCATCTGGTGTGCTTTCTCGAAGTGGCGCGCCAGGGCAGTCTGGCGCGGGCCTGCGATGTGTTGTCGATCAGCCAGCCGGCTCTGTCCAAGACGCTCAAGGAGCTGGAAACCCTGCTGGCGACGACACTGTTCGTGCGCAGCAAGACCGGCGCGGCGCTGACCGAAGCCGGTGTGGCGTTCATGCGCTATGCGGGGCCGAGCGTTCAGGCCTTGCGCGAAGGCGTGAACAGCCTGCGCTCCGGCGAGCACGAAACGGTCACGGCGCGTCTGGGTGTGTTGTCGACGGCCGAGAGCCTGCTGGTTCCCGAAGTCGTCGGGCGTCTGCACGAGCAGCACCCGGCATTGATCATCAGCGTCATGACCGGCCCCAGCGCTTATCTGTTGTCGCAACTGCGTGTCGGAGAACTGGATCTGGTGATCGGGCGAATGACCGACAGTCCACAGATACTGGGGCTGACCTTCGAGCATCTGTACAACGAATCGATGACCCTGGTGGTGCGTACCGGCCATCCGTTGCTGGCGGCGCCCCTCAAACCTGAAAGCCTGGCGAATTTCCCGCTGGTCTTGCCACTGGCGGGCACCACTATCCGCAAGTTCGCCGACAGTCTGTTCGTGCAATGCGGCATACAGCCGCCGCGCCAGCGCCTTGAAACGCTGTCGCTGACGCTGAGCCGACGCTATGTCGAGCGCAGCGATGCCATCTGGATCGCGCCGCTGGATGCCGTTTTGCAGGAGTTGCACAACGGCACGCTGGTCGAGCTGGACATGGGTATCCGTGAGCCGGGCGGTTCGGTGGGGCTGTGCAGCAACCCGGCTGTTCCCCTGACCCGCGCTGCCCAGTGGTGCGTGGATGAGTTCAGAGTCGTTGGCGAAACCTACCGCCAAACGTCTTATGCATAACCATTTGGTTATGGATGGCAGGCAACTTTTCAGTGTTGGTGGATGCATGAAGCGCGCGACACTTCGCTGCAGCCTGTAGCGCCAGTGCTCGACGCTCGCGCACTCATAAGAAAGCCAACAATAAGGAGAACGCCATGTCTGTCGCGGACAACAGCCGCTTCGTCATTCGTGATCGCAACTGGCATCCCAAAGCCCTGACGCCTGATTACAAGACCTCGATCCTGCGCTCACCGCGCCAGGCACTGGTCAGCATCCCCCAGTCCATCTCCGAAGCCTCCGGGCCGGATTTCTCGCACCTGAAATTTGGTCAGCACGACAACGACCTGTTGCTCAATTTCAACAACGGCGGGCTGCCGATCGGTGAGCGCATTCTGCTTGCCGGCCGGGTCTGCGATCAGTACGGCAAACCGATTCCCCATACGTTGGTGGAAATCTGGCAGGCCAACGCAGGCGGTCGCTATCGTCACAAGCGCGACGCGTACCTTGCGCCCATGGACCCCAATTTCGGCGGTGTGGGCCGGGCGCTGACCGACAGCGAGGGCAATTACAGCTTCCGCACCGTCAAGCCCGGTCCGTACCCGTGGCGCAACGGTCCCAACGACTGGCGTCCGGCGCACATTCACGTGTCGATCAGTGGCCCGTCGATTGCCACGCGTTTGATCACCCAGCTGTATTTCGAGGGCGATCCGCTGATTCCGATCTGCCCGATCGTGAAATCCATCGCCAATCCCGATGCGGTGCAAAGCCTGATCGCCCGGCTTGATCTGGCCATGGGCAACCCGATGGATTGCCTCGCGTATCGCTTCGACATCGTTCTGCGCGGTCAGCGCAAGACTCACTTCGAAAACTGCTGAGGAGGCCCGACATGCCCGTTCAATTGCTACAGGAAACCCCTTCGCAGACCGCAGGCCCTTATGTGCACATCGGCCTGGCACCCCAAGTGGCCGGCAACCCGACCCGCGAGCTGGAAATCTGGAACGAGATGGCCAGGCCAGGCGCGCCGGGTGAGCACATCGTGTTGCTGGGCAACGTCTTCGATGGCAACGGTCACCTGATTCGCGACGCCTATCTGGAGTTCTGGCAGGCCGATCACGAAGGCGCGTATCACAGCGAATACAATCCGGCGAACCCGTTCAACGGCTTTGGTCGCACTGCCACATCCGACGATGGCCAGTGGGTTCTCAAGACCATCAAGCCCGGTTCGATGCGCAACGCTGCCGGTGTGCCGATGGCCTCGCACATCAACGTTTCGCTGTTCGCCCGCGGCATCAATATTCACTTGCAGACCCGGTTGTATTTCGACGATGAAGCCCAGGCCAATCTCGTCGACCCGGTGCTCAACCTGATCGAACAGCCACAACGCCGTGAAACGCTGATTGCGCGGCGCTGCGAGGTGGATGGAAAAACGGCCTATCGTTTTGATATCCGGGTGCAGGGCGAAGGCGAGACGGTGTTTTTCGATTTCTGAGCAATGTGCGTGCGCTACACGGCATCTGCAGGCGCAGGTGACCTTATAAAAATAAAAGGAAATGTTCATGACACTATCAGCTCGCGGGCCTGCTACGGGCACGCTCGACGTTCAGGCTTTCATCAACGCCCAGCCGTTGTCGGGTTACCAGTGGCGCGTGGTTGCGCTGTGCTTTCTGATCGTCTTTCTCGACGGACTGGACACGGCGGCGATGGGCTTCATCGCGCCGGCCCTGAGCCAGGACTGGGGCATTGATCGCGCCAGTCTGGGTCCGGTGATGAGCGCCGCGCTGATCGGCATGGTATTCGGCGCGCTGGGTTCCGGCCCGCTGGCCGACCGATTCGGACGCAAGGTGGTGCTGGTGGTGGCGGTGTTTCTGTTCGGGCTGTTCAGCCTGGCGTCGGCCTACAGCAGCAATATCGATCAGTTGCTGGTGTTGCGTCTGCTCACCGGTCTGGGGCTGGGTGCGGCGATGCCCAACGCGACCACACTGCTGTCCGAATACACGCCTGAGCGTCTGAAGTCGCTGCTGGTTACCAGCATGTTCTGCGGTTTCAACCTGGGGATGGCCTGCGGCGGTTTTGTGTCCGCCAAGCTCATTCCCAGCATGGGCTGGCACAGCCTGTTGATGCTCGGCGGCATCCTGCCGCTGATCCTGGCCGTGGTGCTGATGGTCTGGCTGCCGGAGTCGGCGCGGTTTCTGGTGGTGCGCAACCGGGGTGTCGAGCGCATTCGCAAGGTGCTGGCGCCGATTGCGCCGAAGGAAGTCGCGGGTGTGACCGCATTCAGCGTTCCTGAACAGAAGACCGTCAGCAGCCGCAATGTCTTGAAAGTGATTTTCTCCGGGACTTACAGTGCGGGCACCCTGTTGCTGTGGCTGACCTACTTCATGGGGCTGGTGATCGTGTACTTGCTGACCAGCTGGCTGCCGACATTGATGCGTGACAGCGGCGCGAGCATGGAGCAGTCGGCGTTCATCGGCGCGCTGTTCCAGTTCGGCGGCGTGCTCAGTGCCGTGGGCGTCGGCTGGGCCATGGACCGTTACAACCCGCACAAGGTGATCGGCGTGGCCTACGCACTGGCCGGCGTGTTTGCCTGGCTGGTTGGGCAGAGCCTCGGCAATGTCGCAGTCCTGGCGACACTGGTGCTGGTCGCGGGCATGTGCATCAACGGCGCACAGTCGGCGATGCCTTCGCTGGCGGCGCGCTTTTATCCGACTCAGGGCCGCGCCACGGGCGTGTCATGGATGCTGGGTATCGGTCGGTTCGGTGCGATTCTTGGCGCATGGGCCGGTGCGACTCTGCTGGGGCTGGGCTGGTCGTTCGAACAGGTGCTGACGGCGCTGGTGGTGCCTGCTGCACTGGCCGCGCTGGCGATTCTGATCAAGGGCTGGGTCAGCCATTCGGACGCCACTTGAAATCTTTTTACTCTGGAGCGCTGATGTGAGCAGACCGGGCAATCAACTTTTCGACGCGTACTTCACGCACCCCGACATGCGCCGGATCTTCTCGGACGAGGGGCGGGTGCAGGGCATGCTCGATTTCGAGGCTGCGCTGGCGAGGGCCGAGGCCAGAGTCGGTCTGATTCCGCAAGATGTGGTGTCAGACATCACGCAAAGCTGCCGTGCCGAGCTGTTCGATTTCGACGCGCTGGCGATTGCCATCGGCAACGCTGGCAACTCGGCGATCCCTCTGGTCAAGGCGCTGGGCAAACGCATCGCTGCACACAGCCCCGAGGCCGAACGCTATGTGCACATGGGGGCGACCAGTCAGGACGTGATGGACAGCGGTCTGATTCTGCAGGTTCGGAACGCTATCGATGTGCTGGAACGCGACCTCGGACAATTGGGCGACGCCTTGGCGCAACAGGCGCAGGTTCACGCGGCGACGCCGCTGGCCGGCCGTACCTGGCTGCAACAGGCCACGCCCGTCACGCTGGGCATGAAGATCGCGGGCTGGCTGGGTGCGATTACGCGTCACCGCCAGCGCCTGAACGAAATCAAGCCTCGCGTGTTGTGCCTGCAGTTTGGCGGCGCTTCCGGCAGTCTGGCGGCACTGGGCGATCAGGCGTTCAAAGTGGCCGAAGCACTGGCGGATGAACTGCAACTGCACTTGCCCGAGCAGCCGTGGCACACGCAGCGGGATCGACTGGTGGAGTTCGCGTCGTTGCTCGGTCTGATCGCGGGCAGCCTTGGCAAGCTGGGCCGCGATGTCAGCCTGCTGATGCAGACCGAAGTGGGCGAAGTCTTTGAGCCGTCTGCGCCGGGCAAGGGCGGCTCATCAACCATGCCGCACAAGCGCAATCCAGTGGGCGCTGCGGTCATGATCGGCGCGGCGACACGTGCGCCGGGTCTGGTCGCAACGATGTTCTCCGCCATGCCTCAGGAGCACGAGCGCAGTCTGGGCCTGTGGCATGCCGAGTGGGAAACCTTGCCTGAACTCTGCTGCCTGGTGTCCGGCTCGTTGCAGCAGGCATTGCAGGTGGTGCCGGGGCTGCAGGTCGATGCCGAACGCATGCGGGTCAATCTGGAATCCACTCGGGGGCTGGTGCTGGCCGAAGCGGTCAGCATCGCCCTGGCACAGCGCATCGGCCGCGATGCCGCGCACCACCTGATCGAACAGAGCTGTCGTCAGGCGGTGGAGCAGGGCGTGCACCTGCGTCAGGTGCTGGGGGAAAACCCTGAGGTCACCGCACAACTTTCTTCTGACGAGCTGGATCGCTTGCTCGATCCGGCCCATTACCTTGGCCAGGCCCGACGTTGGGTCGAGCGCGCCGTGGCCGAACACACAAGGATCACGCAATGACCGAAGACGAACGTTATCAGGCGGGCATGCAGGTGCGCCGCGCCGTACTCGGCGATACGCATGTCGATAACAGCCTGAAAAAGTTGACGCCGTTCAACGAGGAATTTCAGGAAATGATCACCCGGCATGCCTGGGGTGACATCTGGACACGTCCGGGTCTGCCGCGTCATACCCGGAGCCTGATCACCATCGCCATGCTGATCGGCATGAACCGCGAAGGTGAGCTGCGCCTGCACCTCAAGGCCGCCAAAAACAATGGCGTGACCCGCGAAGAGATCAAGGAAGTGCTGATGCAGAGCGCGATCTATTGCGGCATTCCGGCAGCCAACGCCACCTTCCATCTGGCCGAGGAAGTGTGGGATGAAATGGGTGTGGAATCGCTGAACAAGGAGTGAGCGCTTGAATTGAAGACGCCGCCGCAGTGCTGAACTGCGGCGGCGTTTTTGCTGGTGCCAGCGCTGTCAGAGCAGCGAGAGCGGGTAGCTGACGATCACACGGTTTTCGTCGAACTGGTTGGTGCTGTAGTCGCGCCGCATGGTCGAGTTGCGCCACTTGACTGACAGACTCTTGAACGCGCCGCTCTGGAACACGTAGGCCAGCTCGGTTTCCCGTGCCCATTCCTCGCCGTCAGTGATTGTGCCGGTGTGCACGTTTTCGCCGCTGATGTAGCGATTCATCAGGGTCAGACCGGGCACGCCCAGACCCGCGAAATCGTAGTCGTGGCGCAGTTGCCAGGATTTTTCCCGGGCGTTGTCGAAGCTTGAGTTGTAGCTGTCGTTGGCCAGGGTGCCGCCGCTGGTGCCGTTGACCCGCATCCACGCGCTGTCGCCGCTGACCTTCTGCAAACCGACATAGAACGTATTGCTGCCGTGGCGCGCAGAGAGCAGGGCCGACCAGGTCTTGTTGTCCAGATCGCCTGCCAGCGACTGACCGTCGTCCTTGCCCTGGAAGTAGCCGAGGTTTGCACCCAGCGTCCAGCTGCCCAACGGCTGGCTGTGTAGCAGGTTGACGTATTGCTGGTGATAGATGTCTTCAAGCTCGGCGTACCACAGACCGACCTGGGTGCGTTTTTCGTTGAAGACATACTCGCCGCCACCGAAGTTGAAACGATCCGAGGTAAAGGCCGCGCGGCCGTTCATGGACATGTCTTCCATGCTGGCGTCGTTGCGCGGACTGTTGCCACGGAACTGGCCGCCATACAGCGTGAGGCCGTCGATTTCCTTGGAGGTGATCTGACCGCCCTGGAAAGTCTGCGGCAGGGATCGTCCGTCATCGGAGCGCAGAATGGGTAATACGGGCATCCATTCGCCGACCTTCAATTCGGTCTTGGAGAAGCGTGCCTTGCCCGCGACTGCCAGACGCCCGAAATCGTCGGCCGGACGGCCATCGCTGTGAATCGGCAGCAATTGTGTGCCGCCGGTGCCTTTGCCGCCGTCCAGTTTGAGCGAGTAGAGGCCCAGCACGTCGACGCCGAAACCCACGGTGCCCTGGGTGAAACCCGAGCGGGCGTCGAGGATGAAGTTCTGGGTCCATTCTTCGGCGTAGTTCTGGGGGTTGGCCGGGTCGACGAAGTTGCGGTTGATGTAGAAGTTGCGTAGGTTCAGATTCACCTTGGCATCTTCAACGAAACCGGCAGCCTGAGAGACGGCGGGTATCAGACTGGTTGCGATGGCCGCAGAGAGGCCGCAAACGACGTTGCAGGGACGAGATGAGCGCATGGAAGACCTTTTTTGTAATTATTCAGTCAGTGAAGCTGGGTCTGATAGTGAAAGGCCGGGGTCAGCTCTGCAATTGTGAAACCATGGTTTTGGGCGATTACCGAACGTTAATGAACCGGTTCGAACATTTTATCCGGGACGATGCGAAGACAGGCTGCGATGCTCGTTGTCATGAACATTTTTTTCGCGCTTCAAGCCCCGACACTATTGAGTAAGGAAGCCCGATGAGCACTGCCAGTACGCCACTGTCCGGCGTCAATCAACCCCTCAAGGGGATCGGTTTCATTCTGCTGGCCACCTTTCTGTTTGCCAGCCACGACACACTTTCCAAGTACCTGTCCGGCTTCTATCCGATCATTCTGGTGGTGTGGGCGCGCTATCTGGTGCACATGCTGCTGATGGCCTGCATCTTCATGCCGTCGTCCGGTTTGCGGGTGCTGCGTACCAAGCGGCCCGGCCTGCAGGCGCTGCGTGCGCTGGCCTTGCTGGGCACCAGTCTGTTGTTCACCAGCAGCCTGATGTTCATTCCGCAGGCCGAGGCCACGGCGGTCAACTTCCTTGCGCCGCTGCTGGTCACTGCGCTGTCGGTGCCGCTTTTGCATGAGCGGGTGACGCGCGGGCAATGGATTGCCGTGATCGTCGGTTTTATGGGGGTGATGATCATCATTCATCCGGGTGGCGAGTTGTTCACGCCCGCGATTCTTTTGCCGCTGTCTTCGGCGTTCTGTTTTGCGCTGTACCAGTTGCTGACCCGACTGGTCAGCCCCTTCGACAGCCCGACCACCAGCAATTTCTTCGCCGGGCTGTTCAATACCCTGTTGATGAGCGCGCTGGTGCCCTTCTTCTGGGCAGTGCCTGAGCTCAAACACCTGCCGTTCCTGCTCGCGCTGGGCGCCTGCGGCATGGCCGCACACCTGCTGCTGACCCAGGCCTTCCGCTTCGCCGCACCTGCGATGCTGGCGCCGTTCAGTTACTGCCAGATCGTGTTTGCCGGTCTACTGGGTTTCATCGTGTTCGACCACATGCCCTCGCCGACAGCGCAGGCCGGTATCGCAATCATCTGCCTGAGCGGGCTGGCGGCTGCCTGGCAGCAGCGGCGTAAAGGCGGGTAGTGGTCGCGGTCTTGCCCCCCACATAAAACCAGCGAGCCAGTAAGTTGAGTACGACCTGATGAGGAATACAACCCGATAAAAAAGGCCCGCTCACTCACGTGAACGGGCCTTTCTCATGTGCATCACCCCATCATTCTTTGAGGTCAGGCACCTTGCGCGGAGCCATGAAGTACATCCAGATCAGCGCGATGAAGTACATCGCCGGGATCATGGTGAACAGCACGTTGTAGTTGTTATTGGTGGCGGTCAGGACCGCGCCGACGATCTGGGTCATGAACATGCCGCCGATGGCTGCACACATGCCGCCGAAGCCGAACACTGTGCTCATCATGTGCTTGGGGGTGTAGTCCATCACCAGGCTCCAGATGTTGGCGGTCCAGGCCTGGTGCGCACCGACGGCCAGCGAAATGGCCAGAACCGCTACCCACAGGCCGCTGGCGTTGGCGGCGAAGACCACGCTGCAGATAGTGATTGCGAAGATCAGCATCGACACCAGACGCGCCGTGGTGGCCCTTACGCCCCGGCCGATCAGCCAGGAGGACAGGATACCCCCGCCGATGCTGCCGAAGTCTGCGGTCAACCAGATCAGGATCAGCGGGATACCCATCTGGGTGACGCTGATGCCCAGGCTGTATTGCTGATTGAGGAACGGCGGCAGCCAGTAGAGGTAGAACCAGAACACCGGCGCAGTGATCGCATAGGCCAGAGCGAAGGCCCAGGTGCCGCGCATTTTCAGAATGGCCGAGAACGGCATTTTGACTGGCTCGGGTTCGACTTCCTGATTGATGTAGTCCAGTTCGCTCTTGCTGACGGTGGGGTGTTCTTCAGGGTTGTAGTACTTGAGGCGCCACATGATGACCCAGATCAGGCCGAGCGAACCCATTGCCACGAACGCGGCCTGCCAGCCCCATACAGTGAGAATCAGCGGCAGCAGGGCGGGGGTCAGCATGGCGCCGACGTTGGTTCCGGCGTTGAAGATGCCGGTGGCCACCGCACGTTCGCCCGCCGGGAACCACAGGCGTGTGGTCTTGACGCAGGCCGGATAGTTGGCGGCCTCGGTCAGGCCCAGAATGAAGCGGCAGACCATGAAGCCGGCCGCCGAAGTGGCCAGACCGTGTGCGCCGGTCGCCAGGCTCCACAGCAGCACGGCCAGGAAGAACGCACGCTTGACGCCGACCCGGTCGATGAACCGGCCCTGCAGCACGAAGCCTACTGCGTAACCCACCTGGAACCAGAAGTTGATGTTGGCGTAGTCCATCGCCGTCCAGCTCATTTCCTTGGCAAGAATCGGCTGCATGACCCCGAGGGCTGCGCGGTCGATGTAGTTCAGCGTGGTGGCGAAGAACACCAGAGCGAGCATGCCCCAGCGAGTCTTGCCCACGGCGAGTGCGCCGCGAATCTTTTCGCCCATGCCCGCCTGGGCGGCCTGGGCGGCCTGGGCGACAGGGTTGGTCTGGGTATTGAGCATGATGTTCTAACCATCCGTTCCAAGACTGCGCTGCTGGCGACAGTCGGACTGAGAAGTCCACTCGATTCAGGCGTTATGCGTGTGCAGTGAAGCCGCTGCGATTCGAAAGCCATGGGGCATGGTCTTGCGAAACGTTTTCAGGGCCGACAATTTACAGGCTGTTGCTGACGAGTGCGCTGGATTGTTTCAGGAAACGAAGTGCCGGATCGGATGTGTGACCGGATGGGTTCTTCGATCCTGCAACCGTGGACGGCGAACGGAACTGAGGAGCGGGGCGGTTGAGGTGCACATGAGCAATGTTCCTGTTGTTTGAATTGTTATGGTTTGCTTCGGGTAACGGGTGTTCGAAACGTTCTGCTGCGCTGCAAGGTGAGGCTGATGGTGAGCATTGCGCCACGCATCGTCAATCAAGTAACTCGGCTTCTGTTCGATAATCGAACGTAAAACTAACCGGTTCGTACACTTTATGTTGCTGTAGTATTTTGACAGGCAAATACTTGAATGGCACCTCTGAATAAGGCCGGGAAAGGCCAGGAATGCGGTGCTGTCCAGTCACGATTCGTCAGGATCGTGTTCATTCAGGAGCTAGAAGCATGCAGCGTTCAATTGCCACCGTATCCTTGAGCGGTACTCTGCCCGAAAAGCTCGAGGCCATCGCCGCAGCTGGCTTTGATGGCGTCGAGATTTTCGAAAACGACCTTCTTTACTACGACGGCAGCCCTCGCAACGTGCGGCAGATGTGTGCCGATCTGGGCATCGCCATTACCCTGTTCCAGCCGTTCCGCGACTTCGAAGGCTGCCGCCGTGACCGCCTGCAGCGCAACGTGGACCGTGCCGAGCGCAAATTCGATTTGATGCAGGAGCTGGGCACCGATCTGGTGCTGGTCTGCAGTAACGCATCCGCCGATTCGGTGGGCGACGAAAACATCCTGATCGACGACCTGAGTCTGCTGGCCGAGCACGCCGGTGCGCGTGGCCTTCGGGTCGGTTATGAAGCCCTCGCCTGGGGGCGTCATGTGAACACCTGGCAGCAGGTCTGGAATCTGGTGCGTCAGGTGGATCACCCGGCGCTGGGTGTCCTGCTCGACAGCTTCCACACGTTGTCGCTCAAGGGGGATCCGAGCGCGATTGCGCAGATTCCGGGCGACAAGATTTTCTTCGTGCAAATGGCAGATGCGCCGATTCTGGCCATGGACGTGCTGGAATGGAGCCGCCATTTCCGCTGCTTCCCCGGCCAGGGTGAGTTCGATCTGGCGGGCTTTCTCGCGCCAATCCTGCGCAGTGGCTACACCGGCCCGTTGTCGCTGGAAGTGTTCAACGACGGTTTTCGCGCGGCACCGACCCGCGCCAATGCGGCAGACGGTTTGCGCTCGCTGCTGTATCTGGAAGAAAAGACTCGCCAGTTGCTGGCCCGCGAGGCCGAAGCAAAAATCCCCGACATCCTGTTCAGCCCGCCACCGGCCAGTACTTACAACGGCGTCGAGTTTCTTGAGTTTGCCGTCGATGAAAGCCACGGCGCACGTCTGTCGGGCTGGCTGGAGCGACTGGGCTTTGCCAAGCTGGGCCAGCACCGCTCCAAGGCCGTCAGCCTGTTGGGGCAGGGCGATATCAAGATCGTCCTTAATGCCGAACCGTATTCATTTGCTCACAGCTTCTTCGAGGCCCACGGTCCGTCGCTGTGCGCGACCGCATTACGCGTCGATGACGGTCATCAGGCGCTGGAGCGTGCGCGGGCCTTCAAAGGCCAGCCTTATCGCGGTCTGGTCGGCCCCAACGAGCGCGAGATTCCATCGGTGCGCGCCCCGGATGGCAGCCTGATCTATCTGGTCGACAACGCCGCACCGGGCGATTCGATCTACGACAGTGACTTTGTCATCAACCCGCAGGTAGCCGGCAAGGGCGGGCTACAGCGCATCGATCACATGGCCATGGCGCTGCCAGCCGACAGCCTCGACAGCTGGGTGCTGTTCTACAAGAGCATTCTGGACTTCGAAGCCGACGACGAAGTCGTGCTGCCGGACCCTTACGGGCTGGTCAAGAGCCGCGCACTGCGCAGCCGTTGCAGCACCGTGCGTCTGCCGCTGAATATCTCCGAGAACCGCAACACGGCCATTTCCCACGCGCTGTCCAGTTATCGCGGTTCGGGCGTGCACCACATCGCGTTTTCCTGCGAAGACATTTTTGCCGAAGTCAGCCGCGCCAAAGAGGCCGGTGTGCCGCTGCTGGATATCCCGCTCAACTATTACGATGACCTGGCGGCCCGCTTCGATTTCGATGACGAGTTCCTCAGCGAACTGGCGTACTACAACGTGTTGTACGACCGCGATGCCGACGGCGGCGAGCTGTTTCATGTCTACACCGACGCGTTCGACGGGCGCTTCTTCTTCGAGATCCTGCAACGCAAGAACGGCTACGTCGGGTATGGCGCAGCCAACGTTGCAGTGCGGCTGGCCGCAATGGCCAAGGCGCGCAGTGTGGCAATACGTCAGGCGCGGTTGTGAGCGTTTGATCTGATCGAACCGGTCGCTGCAGGCGCTCGGGTGCCTCGCAGCTTCCCTGCCTCGACGCTCGGCGGCATACTCCACGTACAACCCGTGGTCATGAGCCAACAATGAAAACAACCGACGACTCCGTTGCCCTCGAACCTGTCACGTTGCGGCCCTCGGGACGCAAGAACAATCCTGAAAAGACCCGCGAAGACATCCTTCAGGCTGCCGTGGCCGAATTCGTCGCCCACGGCCTTTCAGGCGCGCGCGTCGATGCGATAGCCGAGCGCACGAAGACTTCCAAGCGGATGATCTACTACTACTTCGTCAGCAAGGAACAGCTCTACGTCGAGGTTCTGGAAAAGCTTTACGGCGATATCCGCAATACCGAAAGCGAGCTGAATCTGGGCGAGCTGGAGCCTGTCGAGGCAATTAATCGAGTGGTGGAGTTCACCTTCGATCACCACGACAACAACGTCGATTTCGTGCGCATCGTCTGCATCGAAAACATTCATAACGGCGAAAACGTCAAGCAGTCCGATACCATTCAGGCCCAGAGCCAGAACATCATTCGGGCGCTGGAAGGCATCCTGCGTCGCGGTGAGGAAAGCGGTGAGTTTCGCTCGGGCGTGCACCCGATCGACCTGCACCTGATGATCAGCTCGTTCTGCTTCTATCGCATTTCCAACCGCCACACGTTCAGCGAGATCTTCCAGATCGAGCTGTGGAGCGATGAGGTCAAACAGCGTCACAAGGAAATGATCTGCGACGCTGTGTTGCGTTACCTCAAGGCCTGAACGCTAAAGGCTGTGGAAGTGCTGCATCATGCGCTCGGCATCCGCTGACCGGCCGCTGAACAGCTCGAAGGCTTTGACGGCCTGAAACACGGCCATCGTCGTGCCGTCCAGCGTGCGGCAGCCCAGCGCGCGAGCATGCCTGAGCAGTTCGGTTTCCAGCGGAAAGTAGATGATTTCCGCGACCCATTGCTCAGCACGCAGCAGTTCCACCGGCAGCGGTGTACCGGGCAACTTGGCCATGCCGACCGGTGTGGTGTTGACCACGCCGTCGGCTTCGGCCATTGCCGCAGGCAGATTCAGACCAACCTGTGCACGGCCCGCGCCGAAATGAGCGGTGAGGTTGTCCACCAGACCCTGGGCACGCTGCGGTTCGACCTCGAACACGCTCAAGCGCTCGACGCCTGCACTCAACAACGCATAAGCCACCGCAGCCCCCGCGCCGCCTGCACCCATTTGCACGACATGCTGGCGTGGCGCCTTGTCCAGACCACGCTTGAAGCCTTCCGCGAACCCCAGACAATCGGTGTTGTGGCCGGTGCTTTTACCGTCCTTGAACACCACGGTATTGACTGCGCCGATGCCGCGCGCTTCTTCGGACAACT
Source organism: Pseudomonas sp. AC016 (assembly GCF_979253365.1). Classification (NCBI taxonomy): domain Bacteria; kingdom Pseudomonadati; phylum Pseudomonadota; class Gammaproteobacteria; order Pseudomonadales; family Pseudomonadaceae; genus Pseudomonas; species Pseudomonas sp. AC016. The sequence continues at coordinate 840,969 of NZ_CEEDCC010000001.1, read as the reverse complement.
CGTCCAGTAGCGGAATAACCGCCTGCTTGCAGGGGAAGGTGATGTTCAGGCCGGTGAAGCCGCAGTCACGTGCACCTGCAATCAGACGGGGCAGGGCGCTGATGTCCAGTTTGAGCGCATCGATATCGATCAGGCGATACAGATAGCGCATGCCCTGCGCGTCACCTTCGTGTTCGTGCAGCGCCGGGGTGCGTGACGCCTGGATGCCTGAACCGATCAGGCCGGCGAGTACGGAGGTTGATTCAGCGTGGCTCATGACGATATGTCTCTTGTTTTTGTCGTGCCGCCCGATGGCGGGAAGGTTTCAAAAAATGTACCAGATGGTTAATAGTGACGCAGTGGCTGATCAATTGCCATGCGTTGATTCTGTGCGGTGATCGCCCCGATCAGGGATAATGCGCGGCCATAGCCGTTCAAGCCTTACAAGAGATGACGAGTCCCCGCATGTCCGAATCCGTTTTTCGCGCCGCTCACCAGCAAGCCAGCACGCTGTACCTGCCAGCAGGCCCATGGACGACGGTGCTGGACTGCCTGTGCGCGAAGTTCTCCGCCATCAGCCGCGAAGAGTGGCTGGACCGTATCGCCCGGTCGCGGGTGCTGGATGCCAACGGCCAGGCCATCACCGCTGATCTGGCTTACCGCGAAGGTCTGAAGATTCACTATTTCCGCGAAGTGCCGAACGAGACGCCGATTCCAGTCGTCGAGACCATTCTGTATGCCGACGAGCATCTGGTGGTCGCTGACAAGCCACACTTTCTGCCGGTCACGCCTGCCGGTGAATACGTCGAGCAAACCCTGCTGCGCCGGCTGATCCATCGTCTGGATAATTCGGATCTGGTGCCCTTGCACCGCATCGACCGCCATACCGCCGGGCTGGTGTTGTTCTCGGCCAACAGGCAGACCCGTTCGGCGTATCAGGCATTGTTCCCAACACGTCGTATCGACAAGTTCTACGAGGCGATTGCGCCTGCGCTTCCGTCATTAGCATTTCCACGGCTGCATGAGAGTCGTCTTGTCGATGGCGAGCCATTCTTCCGCATGCAAGAAGTATCGGGGCCTGCGAATACGCAGACTCGCATCGAAGTGCTCGAACGCAATGAATCGCTGTGGCGCTATGGGCTGTACCCGGTGACGGGCAAGAAGCATCAGTTGCGCGTACACATGGCCGCGCTGGGCGCTGCCATCTGCAACGACCCTTTCTACCCGGAGGTGATCAGGGACGCAGTCGATGACTATCAGCAGCCGCTCAAGCTGCTGGCAAAGGCGCTGCGGTTCGACGATCCGCTCACTGGCGAGCCGCGTAAGTTTCAAAGCCAGCTGAAACTCGACTGGTAGCCGCGAGGCGAGCAGACGAAAAAAAACCCGCACTCAGCGGGTTTTTTCACATCAGTAACGTCACGCGAGGATCACAGATCCTTGACGGTACGTACCTGATCCTTGTTGATGCGGGTTTCTTTGCCATCAAGCTGCTTGAACTCGTAGAAGCCCGAGTCCTCATCATACTTCGGAGTGTCGACAGACTGGATTTCACGACCATCATTCAGAGTGATCACAGTGGGCGAAGCGCAGCCAGCCAAAGAGGCGATGCCCAATGCAAGCAGAAAGGCAGCGGGAAGGGTCCGTTGTTTCATTACTGTGTCTCCAGATGGATTCTTGATTAACTGACCGTAAGACGTATACACCCGCAGCAAGTTCAATGAACAGTCACTTGCGTCGGTTGTCATCTGATCCGGCCAGCAGACAGGGTGTGTTCAGGTTGGCCAGTCTCGGGTCTCCGGCGTCCAGTTGCAGGGCCACTGGATGCAGGGGTGCCAACGCCCGCCGTGGGCTGCGCTCGCCTGTCTGCCATGCGGCTTCCAGCGTCGCAGCGTGGGCGGTCGGAATGATACATAAAAGCGGCTGCCAATGTTCACCTTCACGCACCATGACCGGGTTGTCCGGGTGCCTGTCTGCCAATTGGCGCAACGCGTCCAGCAGCGATTTATCGATCAGCGGCGCGTCGCAGGGCAGCACCAGCAGCGCGTCATGCTGTGCCTGCGGCAGCGCGGCGAGGATTCCGGCCAGCGGACCGTTGAAGTCAGTGTCGCTGTCCTGAACCAGTCGATCAGCGAACGCGGCGTAGCGTTCGAGGTTGCGATTGCAGGAAATGATCAGGTCATCGGTCAGCGGCCGTGTCAGGCGATGCAGGTGCTGGATCATCGGTTCGCCCTGCCACTCGATCAGCCCTTTGTCGCGCCCGCCCATGCGCTGGCCGCGACCTCCTGCGAGCAGCAGAATCGAGCAGGGCGGCAATGGGGCAGAGGCGTTCATCAGAGACTCGGCAGGCAGTGAAAAGGAGTGCTGTGATATAACACCGGCCTGTTTCCTTAACAACCGGATCGAGGCCATGAAAGCAAAGGCTGACACACCTTTTGTACCCCTGAACATCGCTGTACTGACCGTCAGCGACACCCGCACCCGCGAAACCGATACCTCGGGCCAGATGTTCGTCGATCGCCTGACCGAAGCCGGTCACGGCCTGATCGAGCGCGTTCTGCTCAAGGATGACCTCTACAAGATCCGCGCTCAGGTGGCGACCTGGATCGCCGATGAGCAGGTTCAGGTCGTACTGATCACTGGCGGCACCGGCTTCACCGGACGCGACAGCACGCCAGAAGCCGTGGCCTGTCTGCTGGACAAGCAGGTCGACGGATTCGGCGAGCTGTTCCGGCAGATATCGGTGCCGGACATCGGCACCTCGACCATTCAGTCGCGTGCGCTGGCCGGGCTGTCCAACGGCACACTGGTCTGCTGCCTGCCAGGCTCCACCAACGCCGTGCGTACCGCCTGGGACGGCATTCTGGCTGAACAGCTGGATTCACGTTTCCGTCCGTGCAATTTCGTTCCGCACCTCAAGCAGGCCGAGCCCTGCGCGACCCGTGGTTGAACGGTCATGAGCGCTGAGCCCAAGGCCTTGATGCCTGTCGAAGACGCCATCGCGCGTCTGCTGGAGATGGCTGAAGCCGCGCCTATCACACAGCATGAGCGTGTGCGGCTAGCTGATGCCGAAGGTCGCGTGCTGGCGACCGATCTGGTGTCGACGCTGGACCTGCCGCCCTGGCCGAACAGCGCCATGGACGGCTACGCCCTGCGCGTGGCCGACTGGCGCGGAGAGCCCTTGCCCGTCAGCCAGCGTATTTTCGCAGGTCAGGCTCCCGAGCCTCTGGCACCCGGAACCTGCGCACGCATCTTCACCGGCGCGCCGGTGCCCGAGGGCGCTGATTGCGTCGAGATGCAGGAAAACGCCGAGGTCCTGGATGATCAACGTGTGCGTTTCACCGAATCACTGAAACCTGAGCAGAACATTCGTCCTCAGGGCCAGGAAACCCGGATTGGCGACACGGTGCTGGCGGCCGGTACACGGCTGGGGCCGATCGAACTGGGGTTGGCTGCGTCGCTCGGTCTGGCCGAAGTGGACGTGGTCCGGCGGGTGCGCGTGGCGGTGTTGTCCACTGGCGACGAACTGATCGAGCCGGGGCAGCCGCTCGGGCCGGGGCAGATCTACAACAGCAATCGCGTGCTGTTGTGCAGCTGGCTGACGCGTCTGCAGTGCGAAGTCGTGGATGCCGGAATTCTGCCGGACGATCTCGCAAAGACCCGCGCTGCATTGGCGAGCCTGCATGAGGTCGACCTGATTCTGTCCACCGGCGGTGTGTCGGTGGGCGAGGCGGATTTTCTGGGGCATGCCTTGCGCGAAGAAGGCGAGCTGTCGCTCTGGAAGCTTGCCATCAAGCCAGGCAAGCCGCTGACGTTCGGGCATTTTCGGGGTGTGCCGGTGATCGGCCTGCCGGGCAATCCGGCTTCCACGCTGGTGACCTTTGCCTTGCTGGCCCGCGCCTATCTGTTGCGCCGTCAGGGCGTAATCGATGTTACGCCCTTGAAGTTTGCAGTGCCGGCCGGATTCGCCTGGACGCGTCCCGGCAATCGTCGCGAGTACCTGCGCGGGCGTCTTGAACAGGGCAGGGCGGTTCCCTATCGCAACCAGAGCTCCGGCGTGCTGCGTAGCGCGGCCTGGGCTGACGGGCTGATCGAAGTGCGTGAAGGCGCCACCGTGGCAGAAAGCGACTGGGTCAACTTCATTCCTCTAAGCGAGGTGATGGGCTGACGCCATGGCTGGCTGACCGGGCATGAGCTACCCTCAACAACGCTGACAAGTAGGGCATCCTGTTTTCGCCCCGGAGTATTGTTATGGCGTCATTGAGAGTGGCTTGTGTCATCCCGACCTACAACGGACGTAAGGACCTGGAGCGCCTGCTGGACTCTCTGGCCACGCAGACGGCGACGTTCGACACGCTGATCGTCGACTCCAGTTCGTCGGACGGCACGCTTGAGCTGGCGCGCGCGCGTTGCGCAAACGTGCTGTGCATCGACAGCAAGGACTTCAACCACGGCGGCACCCGGCAGATGATGGTCGATCTGCACCCCGAGTATGACGTTTACGTCTACATGACCCAGGACGCTTACGTCGAAGACGTTGATGCAATTGCCAACATTCTGCTGCCATTTGCCGACCCGAAAGTCGGTGCCGTGTGCGGGCGGCAATTGCCCCACAAGAACGCCAACCTGCTTGCCCAGCACGCGCGGCTGTTCAACTACCCGCCGACCTCACAGATCAAGACCCTGGCCGACGCGCCGGTGCTGGGCATCAAAACGCCATTCATGTCCAATTCGTTTGCGGCCTATCGCGGCGAAGCCTTGCTGGCCATCGGCGGATTTCCCCGGCATGTGATCCTGTCCGAGGACATGTACGTCACGGCCAGGATGCTGATCGATGGCTGGAAAGTGGCCTACGAAGGCTCGGCGGTCTGTCGGCATTCGCACAACTACAGCCTGCGTGAGGAGTTTCGGCGCTACTTCGACATTGGTGTGTTCCAGTCGCGTGAAGCGTGGATCTACGAAACCTTCGGCGGCATCGCGGGCGAAGGCATGCGCTACGTGAAATCCGAACTCGCGTTCCTTGGCCCCAGACGTTTTCTCTGGTGGCCGATGTCCTTCGTTCGCAACGCCGTCAAGCTGCTGGCCTACAAACTCAGCAAGCAGGAAAAACGCCTGCCCCGAGGCGTGAAGAAAAGGCTCGGGATGTACAAGCGGTATTGGGACAGCCCGTATGCGTGAGGTTGTCGTCGCGTTACGTTCCCGATCAGATCACCGCCTCGCTCACGCTGATCGTGCCCATCGCTCCGCGGGGGCGTGCCTCCCGTGACGCTCCGCGTCACAAATGGCACAGATTGCGGACTCAGTGAGCCGAGCGCCCGACTCAGGTCACCTTTGCGCCCTTACGGCGCGCTACTTTGAGGGACCAAAGTAGCCAAAGTCCTTTGCTCCGGTTCCGGCCCCGGCTTCGCCGGGGTTCCTTCGTCCTGACACTGATTCGGGGGTCGCTGCAAATGGGCCATCCATGGCCCAGTGCAGCTCAATCGGCATCCATGCCGATTGCCCCCCGAATCAGCGCCAGGACTCAGCCTTCACCCACGTCGCGATCTGTGGTGTTCATGCTACCGCGCTACAAAAGCACATCAGTGCTGTTGACTCTCCGGACAACCAGATGATTTGTGTATAACGGTGAGCGCTCCGCCTGGGCATGCCGCCCGTGACGCTCCGTGTCACATTCCCGAAAGCGCCTCTCTTTTTCTGAACGACGCTTGATCAGCGGCCAGCCATCCGTGAACGCAGAGATCACGGATGCATCTGCATTCGTGCGTCCTGTGCACTTATACGCTGTGCAAATGTAAATTTTCCTGAGTGGCCCCGTTTTCTAAAATGCCAGCGCTTCCCTCGCTCTGGATCCATCGCCCATGTCTTCCCTTGTCGCCATCGACCCTGTCATCCCGGCTGCCCAGCCCATCAAACCTGCGCCTGCGGTATTCGGCCTGCAGACGATCATAGGGCTTCTGGGCGTGCTGCTGGCGGTGCTGGTCGCCGGGATCAACGAGGGTGTGACGCGCATTGCCATGGCCGACATTCGTGGTGCGATGTTCATTGGTGCCGACGAAGCGACCTGGCTGGTGGCGGCCTATTCGGCGACCTCGGTTGCGGCGATGGCCTTCGCGCCATGGTTCGCGGTCAGCCTGTCGCTGCGACGCTTCACCCTTGGCGCTATCACGGCCTTCATCGTGCTTGGCTTGTTGTGCCCGTTCGCGCCGAACTACCCCAGCCTGCTGGTCCTGCGCATTCTGCAAGGTCTGGCAGCGGGTTGCCTGCCGCCCATGCTGATGACCGTCGCGCTGCGCTTTCTACCGCCGCACATCAAATTGTACGGGCTCGCCGGGTACGCCCTGACCGCAACCTTCGGTCCCAGTCTGGGTACGCCGCTTGCCGCGTTGTGGACCGAGCATTTCAACTGGCAATGGACGTTCTGGCAGGTCATCCCTGCGTGTCTTGTCGCAATGATCGCCATTGCTCACGGCATTCCCCAGGATCCATTGCGTCTGGAGCGCTTCAGAACGTTCAACTGGCGTGGCGTGCTGCTCGGATTGCCTGCCATTGCAGCGCTGGTGATCGGCATCCTGCAAGGCAATCGCCTGGACTGGTTCGAGTCCACCCTGATCTGCTGGCTGCTGGGCGGCGGACTGGTGCTGCTGGTGGCGTTCATGGTCAACGAATGGTTCACCCCGGTGCCGTTTTTCAAACTGCAACTGCTGGCGGGTCGAAACCTGTCGCATGCCTTGCTGACGCTGGGTGGTGTGTTGATCGTTCTGACGGCAGTCGCCTCGATTCCGTCGTCCTATCTGGCCCAGGTGCACGGTTATCGCCCGTTGCAGACTGCACCGCTGATGCTGATCGTTGCTTTGCCGCAACTGGTTGCACTGCCTCTTGTGGCGGCGCTGTGCAACGTGCGCTGGATCGATTGCCGCTGGGTATTGGCGACCGGGCTTGGCCTGCTTGCACTGTATTGCGGGTTGGCGACGCAAATGACTTCAGAATGGATTCGTGACAACTTTTACAGCCTGCAACTGCTGCAGATCATTGCCCAGCCGATGGCGGTCCTGCCGTTGCTGATGCAGGCGACTGGCGGGATCGCACCGCCCGATGGTCCGTTCGCGTCTTCATGGTTCAACACCGTGCGCGGTTTGTCGGCGGTTATCGCCACCGGCGTGCTGGAAGCCCTGACCACCTCGCGCCAACATTTTCACTCCAACGTGCTGGTCGACCGCCTGGGTAATTCGCCCTGGCTGGCTGCTGACGATTCGGTGACCTCCCTGACCCATCGACTGCACGAGCAGGCCGTGGTGCTGACCAGTGCCGATCTGTATTTCTGCATGGGCTGGCTTGCCGCCGGGCTGATTCTGCTGATTCCTCTGATGCCGACGCGGGTTTATCCGCCTCGTGCGCCGAACTGATTTTCTGTCGAGACCTTTTTCATGAGCATGACTTCAAAACAGACCCTGGTCCTGTGTGGCGCAGCCATCGTGCTCGCCGGTCTGGGCATCTACACACTGACCGGTGACAGCACGCGTCAGGCCACCAATGACGCATTCATCACCGCCGATTATTCGGTGGTCGCGCCCAAGGTATCGGGTTTCATCAGCCAGGTGCTGGTGGAAGACAACCAGTCGGTCAAGGCAGGGCAATTGCTGGCGGTGATTGATGACCGCGATGTGCAGACGGCGCTTGCTTCGGCAGAGGCGGGTGTAGCGACTGCAGCGGCGGAGCTGGAGCAGGTCACCGCGTTGTTGCAGCGTCAGACTGCGGTGATCGATCAGGCCAGGGCCGCGTTGACAGCTAGTACGGCAGCGGTGCGCTTTGCCGAACAGGAACGCGACCGCTACGAGCATCTGGCAGGTGCCGGTGCTGGCACGGTGCAGAACGCGCAGCAGGCGCGTAACCGGATCGACACGGCCAATGCCAACCACGCCAGTGCCAGTGCGTCACTGGTGGCCGAGCGCAAGCAGGTCGATATCCTGACGGCTCGCCAGCACAGCGCCGAAGCAGGCCTCAAGCATGCACAGGCCGCCCGTGATCAGGCGCAGTTGCAGGTGTCCTACACGCACATCGTTGCGCCCATTGACGGTGTCGTGGGCGAACGGGCAGTGCGCGTCGGTAACTACGTCAATCCCGGCAGCAAGCTGCTGTCAGTGGTGCCGCTCGCCAACGCCTACGTGGTGGGCAACTTTCAGGAAACCCAACTGACCCATGTGAGCGTAGGGCAATCAGTCGAGGTGCGTGTCGACACCTATCCCGACGAAGTCCTCAAGGCTCACGTACAGAGCATCGCCCCTGCCACCGGGGTGACCTTCGCAGCCGTACGGCCCGACAACGCCACCGGCAATTTCACCAAGGTCGTGCAGCGCATTCCAGTGAAGATCGTCCTCGATCCGGGACAACCGCTTGCGGCAAGGTTGAGGGTCGGGATGTCGGTGGACGCCAGTATCGACACGCAATCCCCATCCACCGAACAGCAAGTGGGTGCCTTGTGAACCGCATCGCTGCTGCGAGCAGCCTGGTGCTGCTGGCGAGTTTGTCGGGCTGCCAGGTCGGGCAGGATTTCCAGCGCCCGCAAACCAGCGACGTGCAGTGGTTGCCGATTCAGGGAGAACAGGCAGTCAGCCATATTAATACCACCCCTTATAGCGCTCGATGGTGGGAGATATTCCGTGATCCCCAGTTGTCATCATTGATTGATCGAGCGGCGGCTTCCAACCTTGATCTGAAAATGGCGGAGGCGCGACTGGCGCAAAGCCGGGCGGCGCGTCAGGTGATCGCCGGCGAGCAAGTGCCCAGTGTGGATGGCAAGCTGGGTTACCAGCGCAAACGCAACAGCGCCGAGGGGTTGAACGATCCGTCGGGCAACGAGGGCAGAGCGGCGTTCAGTCAGTGGGACGGCGGCATCAATGTCAGCTGGGAAGTTGATTTGTGGGGGCGGGTCAAGCGCGAAGTCGAGGCCGCAGACGCCAATGTGGACGTTGCAGACAAAGACCGGCGCGCAGCCTTGCTGTCGCTTCAGGCGGAAGTAGCGAGGGACTATCTGCAGCTGCGTGGCACCCAGTCGGTCCTCGCCGTGACTCGACAGAACCTGCAATTGTCCCGCAGCAGCCTGGAGCTTTCGAAGGTCAGGCAGGGCAGTGGGGTGGCGACCAATCTGGATGTGGCTGAAGCCGCTGCGCAGGTATCGGCGGTCGAGTCCCGTCTTCCAGTACTTGAGCAGCGACAGGCCAGGCTGATCAATGCATTGAGCCTGTTGCTGGCGCAATCGCCCAGAGCCTTGCAGAGCGAGCTGGAAAAACCTGTGGAAATGGTTGCCGTGCCCGCCACTGTACCGGTGGGCCTGCCCTCCGAGCTGGCGCAGCGCCGCCCGGACATTCGCCGTGCCGAAGCGCGGCTGCATGCCGCGACCGCGAGCATTGGTGTCGCACAAGGCGATTTCTATCCACGCATCGTGCTGTCAGGCAACGTCGGTTTTCAGGCCCTGCAACTGTCTGACCTCGGTAGTTGGGGCTCACGCCAGTTCGGCATCGGCCCACAACTGAGCCTGCCGATTTTCGAAGGCGGTCGGTTGCGCGGCATGTTGCGTTTGCGCGAAGCCCAGGAGCAGGAAACAGCCCTGGCGTATCAGCAGACCGTGTTGCGCGCCTGGCAGGAAATCGACGACAGCATGAGTCTCTACAACGCCAGCCAGCTTCAGCAGCGCAAACTGGACGAAGCGGTGCGCCAGAATCGTATCGCGCTGGACACCGCCAAGCGGCAATACGCAGAAGGTGTGGTGGATTTTCTCAACGTCCTCACGGTGCAGCGCACCCTGTTGGACATCGAGGAACAGTGGGTCCAGAGTTCGACCACTCAGGCCCAGGCGCTGGTCGGGCTGTACAGCGCGCTGGGCGGTGGCTGGTAGGTCAGGCCTTGGCGGCTTCTTCCTCGTCGAGTCGGTCGGCCTCGAACAACTGGGCCAGCTCGACCCTGGCCTCGCGGGCGGTTTGCAGCACTTTTGCTTCGTCGTCGTAGATCTCGTGCTGCGCGGCGAGCACCTGTTCATCGTGACGCTTGAAACGACTGATGCGCGCATCGGCCTGCGCCTCGCTCAAACCCAGCCCCAGCAGGGTCTGTCGCGACATTTCAAGGCTTGAGTAGAAGGTCTCACGCACTGCATGTGCACCGGCGTCCATCAGCTTGTGAACGTGCTGGCGGTTGCGGGCACGAGCGATGATCTTCATGTGCGGATACAGCTTGTTGATCAGTTCAGCCGTCTTGATGTTGATGTCCGGGTCATCAGTGGCAATGATGAAGAACTCGGCGTCCTGGACCTTGGCCGCTCTGAGGATTTCCGGACGCAACGGGTCGCCGTAGAAGACTGGCACGTTGCCGAAGCTGCGAGAGAATTCGATGGACTCCACTGCAGTGTCCAAAGCAATGAACGGGATTTTCTGCGCACGCAGGATACGCGCAACGATCTGGCCCATCCGGCCCATGCCGGCGATGACCACGCGCGGCTTGTCGGTCTGGATGTCGCGGTACTCTTCCGGTACTTCCACCACTTTGGCCTTGGGCTTGATCCAGCGCGCCAGTGCGATGAACAGCAGCGGGGTGATCGCCATCGACAGAGTGATGGTCAGCACCAGCATGTCATAGAGGCCTGCTTCAAACAGTCCCTGAGCGCTGCCGATCTTGAACACCACGAAGGCGAACTCACCGCCCGCTGCCAGCACCAGACCCAGGCGCAATGCGCTGCGCTTGCTCAGGCCACCTGCGGTGCGGCCAATGATGAACAACAGCGGCAACTTGATTGCGACCAGCAACACAGTGAGGCCAAGCACCACCAGCGGCGCGCTGAACAGCAGGCCGATGTTGGCGCCCATGCCGACACTGATGAAGAACAGCCCCAGCAGCAAACCCTTGAACGGTTCGATCTGAGCTTCCAGTTCGTGTCGGTATTCGGAGTCGGCGAGCAGCAGGCCTGCCAGAAAAGCGCCCAGCGCCATGGACACACCGACCAGTTCCATCAACCACGCTGTGCCGATCACCACCAGCAACGCAGTAGCGGTCGACACTTCCTGAATGCGGGTCTTGGCCACGATGCGAAACACCGGGCGCAGCAAGTAACGTCCGCCCACGACCACGATGGCGATGCTGCCCAGTACGCGCAGACCATGGTTGATACTTTCCTGAGTGCTGGTCGCATGGTCCCCACCGGCCAGAAATGGCACCAGCGCGATCAGCGGAATGGCTGCAATGTCCTGAAACAGCAGAATGGCAAACGCCGTACGCCCATGCGGGCTGTTCAGTTCCTTACGCTCGGCCAGACTCTGCAGGCCGAAAGCCGTGGAGGACAGTGCCAGACCAAGGCCCAGCACAATCGCGGTGTTCATCGATTGTCCGAACGCAACCAGGGCAACTGCGCCGATGACCAGGCCGGTCAGCAATACTTGCGCCGTGCCCACGCCGAACACTGCCTTGCGCATCACCCATAAACGCTTTGGCGACAGCTCAAGACCAATAATGAACAGCAGTAATACCACCCCAAGTTCCGAAATATGACTGACACTCTCCGTATCTCCTATCAACCCCAGCACCGATGGGCCGATCACGACGCCAGCGGCCAGATAACCAATCACGGCACCCAGCTTCAGGCGCTTGGCCAATGGCACGGCGATGACGGCGGCGAACAGAAATACCACTGCGGCCTGCAGCAGGCTGCCTTCATGGGGCATGTGAAACTCCTTGGCAATGACAGGAAACGATTTGAAACAGGCCCGCATTAAACCACGTGAGTTTTTCACGGCAACGCTGAATCCGGCATGACGAACATCAATCGCATTGATGTTTGCACGCAGGATCGTAGAAAGGGGAGGTGGTAAGTCGCCGGGACGTATTCCGTCCATGCCATTGGTCATGCATCAGCGTAAGATGTCGGCGCATTTGCACCGCGCCAATGCCGTTCATGACGTAATCAGGAAAACCGAAATGACCAACAAGCAGCGTTTGATTTACTCGATTCTGATCGCTCTGAGTGTGCTGGCGATCATGCTGGGCCTTTCGCATTTGCAGAACAGTGGTGTGATCAGCGAGAAGACCTTTCAGTACATCGCCATCGGCGTTGCTGTGCTGGTTGTGGTGCTCAACGGGATCATGCGCCGCAAGGTCAGGCGCTGAGTTTCACGGGGCGTCGGATTATCTGCCCGACTCGCCCAGCCATTCCATTGCACGAGGATGCAGGCTGTATGTCTTGTCCTCGTTGAGATGGATGACGCCTTCATCGCAAAGACGCTTGAGCACCTCGCGTACGCTGAGGAATGACAGCGGCACGTCCAGCCTGAGCAGTTGACTGTGCACACCTCGCACGCCGAGCGACTGACCGCTTTCGTTCGACACCAGCAGTGCATCCAGCACCTTGAGTCTGACCAGACTGGTGCGCAGGCCGAAGCTCTTGAGTAGCAGCCGGATGTGATCATTGCCCGGACGCTCGATCTCTCCCGCAGGCGATTGGACCTGGGTCTGCGCCTGCGCAGAAATGGCCGTCTGCCTGAGCATCGTACGGGTCGTTGTTCCTTGACGATTGAACATGCGCAAATTCCTTTTCAGGCTTTTAAACAAAATCTCATCTATAAGACGAACGAGCGGCGCAAAACCTCAGGTGCGAACGCAAAAAAAAGCAGAGAGTTGCACGACGGGCCGGATTACCTGCGTACAAAGTCGCGAAAACAGCGGCGTCGAGCACGGATGACTTCAGGCGGAAGGGATGTTTCAGGATGTAAGATCAGCGCCGTCTCGGGACACGAGTCAGCCTTTGGGTGAGTTGGGGCCACGTTTGTTCAGGACCGGATTTCCGTTCTGGTTCTGCGTCACATAAACCGGCAATACCTTGGGCAGTGACGTGAGCAGGCCCGAGATGTCTCGGGTGTTGTAGGTGCCGCCAAGACGAATCGCACCGGTGGCATTGTCCGCCAGCAGGATCGGCGTCTGCAGGTAACGGTTGATCATCGGCAATGCCTGGCTCAACGGCAGATCATTGAAGATCAGCTTGCCGTTGCGCCACGCCAGACTGGTGTTGTCGGCGCCGACATGACTGATGCCGGGGCGGTTATCACCGGTTTTGTAAGTGGCTTGCATACCGGGGGCCAGTTGATCGCTGAAGTCAGGTTGCGAGCGATCGCTGCTGACCTGTACCGACCCCTCGACCAGCGTTACCCGAACCTGATCCTGATAGGTCCACACATTGAAGCGCGTGCCGGTCACCTTGATGCTTCCTGCGCCGGCGTCCACGACGAAAGGGTGGGTGAGGTCGTGGCTGACTTCGAAAAATGCTTCGCCTTTTTTCAACGTAACGCTGCGGCGGTCCTTGTAATTGGCGTAGGTCAGTTCTGTGCCCAGGTCCATTTCCACGCGGCTGCCGTCGTCCATGGTGATGAGACGAGTAGCATTGGTCGTGGTGTAGGTTTCGTACGCGTTGGGAATCAGTCCCTGGTTCCAGCCGATGTAGCCAGCCACCGGTAAAGCCAGTGCCGCAACCGTCGCAGCCACGGCCAGCTGACGCCAATTGCGCCTGCGTCGTGGCAAGGCACCAGGCGCTGCAGTTGCGCTCGATACGACGGGCGAGGGCGGCGGATTGACGGGTTCCAGCTGTCCCGACATCTCCCAGATATCCCGCATTGCCTCAAACTCGGTCGCATGCAGCGGATGAGCCTTGATCCACTGATCGAACAGCTTTCGTTCGGCAGGCGAGCAGTCGTCAGCGTGCAGTCGCATGCACCAGTGCGCCGCGGCATCGGTGATCTGCTCGTATTCTGCTTCGCTGAGGCTAGGCTCGTTCATGGACTCTCCGTTACTGACCGCTGGCGCATTCTACCCCCGGATAGGAGAGGGAGAGAACATTGGACCGTTACGATGTATCAATCCCGGCTTAATTCTTCGTGAATGTGATCGGCTCTCATTGATGTATCGGGCTGCGGGAGTGTTTCTGGAATGCGCTTGGCGCTACTCTTGATCACAACCCAATACCTGCCCTGACCGTCATGATCCGGAGTTCCAGATGCACGCCGCTCACCCTGATGACTCGACCCGAACCCTTTCCCTTGCGCAACTGACCGAGCTGTTACAACGAATCTTTCTGGCCCATGGCACGTCGCTGGATGTGGCGACTGTTCTTGCTGAAAACTGCGCCAGCGCCCAGCGGGACGGTTCGCACAGTCACGGCATCTTTCGTATTCCGGGGTATCTTTCTTCGCTGGCCAGCGGTTGGGTGGACGGCAAGGCGGTGCCGGTTGTGAAGGATGTCGCACCTGCGTTCGTGAGGGTCGACGCGGCCAACGGCTTTGCCCAGCCCGCGCTCGCGGCGGCGCGGCCGTTGCTGATCGACAAGGCGCGCAGCGCAGGTATTGCGATTCTGGCCATCCGAAACTCTCATCATTTCGCCGCGCTGTGGCCGGACGTCGAGCCGTTCGCCGAGCAGGGGCTGGTAGCCCTGAGCATGGTCAACAGCATGACTTGCGTTGTGCCGCACGGTGCGCAGAAGCCGTTGTTCGGAACCAACCCCATCGCGTTCGCAGCGCCTCGCCATGAGTCGACGCCATTGGTTTTCGATCTGGCGACCAGTGCCATGGCCCATGGCGATGTGCAGATCGCAGCGCGCGAAGGCCGTCTGTTACCCGAAGGGGTGGGTGTGGATCGCGAGGGACAGGCGACCTGTGACCCCAAGGCGATTCTGGATGGCGGGGCGCTGCTGCCGTTTGGCGGGCACAAGGGTTCGGCATTGTCGATGATGGTCGAACTGCTGGCGGCAGGTTTGACCGGCGGAAATTTTTCGTTCGAGTTCGACTGGTCGAAGCATCCCGGTGCGCAAACGCCCTGGACCGGCCAGTTGCTGATTGTCATCGATCCCGACAAGGGCAGTGGCCAGTCCTTTGCGCAACGCAGCGAGGTCCTTGTGCAGCAGCTTCATGGTGTCGGTCAGGCGCGTATGCCGGGTGATCGTCGTTACGCTGAGCGAGCCAGATCGATGGCGAATGGCATCGAAATGAACGCCAGCGATGTGATGCGCCTGCAGGCACTGGCAGAGAATGACCATTCGTCGTAACCGGGCTTGTATTAGCCTTTGGATCTAAATACTGTATGCATAACCAGTAAAGAAAAAGAGGTGTTCCATGTCCCTGAAGTCAGCGCATAGCCCGGTTGCCCATCAGCTTCGTACCGGTACGTCGGTCAACGAAATGCAGCGTGAAGATTTTCTGGCTCTGGCCGCAGCACTGCGCCAGTTCAATGCGTACGAGGCTCAAGTGTCCATGGTCGTCGCAGCTGCTCAAGCAGGTGGTGATTACCGTGAAAGCCGCGCGAGTGAATAAAACCCGATAACTCAACATTATTAATGGATGCAGCGTATCGTGATGGATGCAATTCCGCCTCAGGTGCATCCATATGAAAGATTTCGGCGCGCGACTGAAAGAAGAGCGCCAGGCATTGGGGCTATCGCAACACAGATTTGCCGCCATTGGTGGTGTCGAGGCCAATGCCCAGGGCAAATACGAAAACGGTAAGCGCATGCCGCGTTCCACTTATCTGGTGGCGCTGAGCGAGAAAGGAGTCGACGTGCTCTATGTGCTGTGCGGCAAAAGATTACCGGTCTGCATTGACTCACTCTCGACTGCCGAGAAAGACATCATCCTGCGCTTCAGATCGCTGAGCAGCGTTGACCAGAGCGCGATCAGTCAGTTGGCATTGTCGCTATGCAAGCGTCTTGACTGATCACCTGATACGCCAGTCCTGTTGCTTGTGAATATACGAAACGTATATGCTTCGTATATTCAAAGTGAGGTGAACCATGGGCCTGGTCAAAATTTCCGAACACATGCACGCGGATCTGCGCTGCGCCAGTGTTGCGTTGAGTCGTTCCATCAATGCTCAGGCGGAGCACTGGATGCGCATCGGCATGCTCGCAGAGCTGCACCCGACGTTGGACTACAGCGAGATCTGTCAGATGCTGATTCGTCTCGAAGACGCTGACGGTACTGTGCTGTCGACTCAATCCTTCAAGCTGACCGAACTGTCGAAGGCGGCCTCATGAGCGGCGGTATCAGTCTCAAGACCGAGCAAGATCTCGTTCAGTTGCGCATCGCCGGCAGACTCGCGGCGGATGTGCTCGCGATGATCACACCTTATGTAAAGGCAGGTGTCAGCACTGAAGCGCTGGACGACATCTGTAACGAATACATCGTCAAGGAACTCAAGGTGATTCCGGCCAACGTCGGGTATCACGGCTTTACCAAGACGACCTGCATTTCCCCGAATGCGGTGGTCTGCCATGGCATTCCGTCGGCATCCGACATCCTCAAGGATGGTGACATCGTCAATATCGACGTGGCCGTCATCAAGGACGGCTGGTACGGCGATACCAGCCGCATGTATCTGGTCGGTGAGGTCAGTCCGCTGGCCCGGCGTCTGGTCGAAACGACTTACGAAGCAACCCGTGCCGGGATTCATGCGGTGCGTCCGGGCGCTACGTTGGGCGATATCGGTTACGCGATCCAGAGCGTCGCTCATCGTGAAGGTTTCAGTGTGGTGCGCGAATACTGCGGGCATGGCATAGGACGCAAATACCATGAAGAGCCTCAGGTGCTGCATTACGGTACGCAGGGCAAAGGCCTGAAACTCAAGGAAGGCATGGTCTTCACCATTGAGCCGATGATCAACGCAGGCAAGGCGGGCACTCGCACATTGCCGGATGGCTGGACCGTCCTCACCAGCGACATGTCTCTGTCTGCACAATGGGAGCACATGGTTGCAGTCACCTCGACGGGCTTCGAGCTGCTGACGCCCTGGCCTGAAGGCACAGGTTCTTATCCCGCGATCTGAGTCGCATTACTGCCCAAAAAAACGACCTCCAGGTGAGGTCGTTTTTTTGTTGTGAGTCTTGCCAGTGCCGGGTCAGGTCTGCTCAGGCTGCGCACACCGCTTCCAGTGCACCTCGGTCACACCAAAACCCTGAGCCTGCAAGGTCGCCAGCCTCACAGGCCCGGCGGCGACATGATCGCTGACCGTACCGACACCTGCATGCAGCGTTGCGCAATGCAGCGCATCGCTCTGGCAAAGTTGAAGAGTCTGGTGAAGAAATGACCGGGTTTCACCCTTGAACCGATAGTGAATTTCAAATTCCGTTTGATTCATCATTACCTGCCTGCAAGGCGTAGACACTACGCCATCCTAAAATGAGTACGTGGGGTACTGGGCAGTTCGAAGCCGGGGACTGCTTCGACGCTGCAACATCATTTCGTGATCGATACAGGCGTGTACTGATAGACGTCGCCTTGATCGGACTGCTGTCTCAGAAGGGGAGGAAGGAGAATTACATCGTTTCGATTGCAAGTGAACAGTCGTCCGACAAGTGGCACTAAGCCATGCCCGTTCGCGTGTAAAAACGTTGCATAACAGCCCAAACGAAGGTGTTGCGGTTACAGGAGGTTCAACTGGCTGATCGGCTGACAATCAGCCAGGTGATGAATGCTAAAAGCGGTGCGAGTAATGCCACGCTTCCGACTACGAGCGCCCAGCCAAATGCGAACCCGCGTTCGCCTTTGAATCTGCCACCACTCAAGGCCTTGAGTATGCGTACACCGACACTGTGGGCCAGCAGGTTGAAGAGGGCGTCGAAAATCCCATCCAGCATAATCACGGTCACACTCCATGCGTTATCCAAGCCAGGCGTCGGGGGATTCTACTTTCAAGTCAGAGGCTGCATTGAAGAACTGAAAACCGCCCCCTCAATCCTCCTTGGGAACTGTCCAGAACAGCTGTACGCCGCCATCATCGCGCCAGGCGAGGGTAACGTTGTCGTTCTCGGCTATCTCTTCAAGCAACTGAGCCCAATCATCTTCTGATTCATCCTGCAGACGAAAGAGCAGGGCGGCTCTGGATTTCTGCGCAGTCGGCGAGTTGATGATCTTCTGTACCCGAATGCCCATGCGCTGATAGGAGTCTGGTGAGGAGGCCGCTGAGGATTGATTTGCCACGGAAAAAGTCCCTGAGTAAGCTGTACGTGCGTACAGTATTTCAGTGTAGGATCTTTAGCAACACTTACGTAGGTTAATGTTCCCGCCGTATCGCGATGCCTGTATCGTTTTGCCGACACAGTCTGATCTGTCCCCCAGGAGTGAACATGAACTTCAAATTGCTGGTGTTGCCTGCCGTGGTTGCGGCCTCTCTCATGCTGTCTGGATGCTCCACCCCGTCGGTCGTCACGTTGCAGGACGGAACGCAATACATCACCAAGGATGCGCCGAAGACCAAGAGCCGTGACGGCTTCTATGAGTTCGAAGATATTTCGGGCAAAACCATCCGCATCAAGGCCGACGAAGTGGCCACTGTCCGCCCCGAAGAGTGAGACAGCGCTGCCCGGAGCAATCCTTCGGGCAGACTTCATTTCCCCGATTGACAAACCCCGCAACATTTTTCATAGTTCGCTTCTCGCAAACGTTTGCGTATCGATCCTGCGGATTGATTCTGCGTCGTTCGCCCGAACAATAATCACAAGATCGGAGATGAACTCATGAAGCTGCCATTCGCTGGACGCCTGCTCGCTGTCGCCATGTTTTCTGCCCTTGCGGCAATCGTTCCCCTCTCTGCCGTACACGCTCAGACCCCTGAAAAGCCTAAAGTCGCGCTGGTCATGAAATCCCTGGCCAACGAATTCTTCCGGACTATGGAAGATGGTGCCAAGGCTTACCAGAAAGAACACGCCAGCGAGTTTGACCTTGTCTCCAACGGCATCAAGGATGAGTCCGATACCGCCAGCCAGATTCGTATCGTCGAACAGATGATCGTTTCCAAAGTCGATGCACTGG
Organism: Pseudomonas sp. AC016; assembly: GCF_979253365.1. NCBI lineage: Bacteria > Pseudomonadati > Pseudomonadota > Gammaproteobacteria > Pseudomonadales > Pseudomonadaceae > Pseudomonas > Pseudomonas sp. AC016. The sequence goes on along the minus strand of NZ_CEEDCC010000001.1, from coordinate 822,169 downwards.
TCATTGCGCCTGCCGACTCGAAAGCGCTGGTGTCGGTCTTGAAGAAAGCCTCCGATGCCGGGATCAAGGTCGTCAACATTGATAACCAGCTCGACGCCGACGTACTCAAAAGCAAGAACCTGCAGATTCCGTTCGTAGGCCCGGATAACCGCAAGGGCGCTGCCCAGGTCGGTGATTATCTGGCGACCAAGCTGAAGGCAGGCGATGAAGTGGGCATCATCGAAGGTGTGCCGACCACCACCAACGCTCAGCAGCGTACGGCCGGTTTCCAGGACGCCATGGCCAAGGCGCAGATGAAAGTTGTGTCGGTGCAGTCCGGCAACTGGGAAATCGACAAGGGCAACGCCGTCGCGTCAGCCATGCTGAACGAATACCCGAACCTCAAGGCACTGCTGGCCGGCAATGACAGCATGGCACTGGGCGCCGTTTCTGCCGTACGTGCTGCAGGCAAGACTGGCAAGGTGATGGTGGTGGGTTACGACAACATCAACGCCATCAAGCCGATGCTCAAGGACGGTCGAATCCTCGCCACCGCCGATCAGTACGCTGCCAGGCAGGCCGTGTTCGGGATCGAAGCGGCGCTCAAGGCCGTCAAGGGCGAGAAGGTCGACACAAACGAGAAGGGCGTTATCGAAACGCCGGTCGAACTCGTTACCCAACCTTGATCCACACCGAGTGAAAGGCGTCTGCCCGAACAGGGCAGGCGCTGGGAGAAATGTATGTCAGCGTCTGCTCAGACGGCTGTTCTTTCGGTCAGTGGCATTGGTAAAACCTACGCTCAACCCGTGCTTGGCGATGTCGACCTGACGTTGATGCGCGGTGAAGTGCTGGCCCTGACCGGGGAAAACGGTGCCGGAAAAAGCACCTTGTCAAAGATCATCGGCGGGCTGGTCACGCCCACCACCGGCAGCATGCAATTTCAGGGGCAGCCCTACCAGCCAGCCAATCGTACCCAGGCCGAAAAGCTCGGCGTGCGTATGGTCATGCAGGAGCTGAACCTGCTGCCAACCCTGACCGTTGCCGAAAACCTGTTTCTGGACGATCTGCCACGCCGCGCGGGCTGGATCGATCGCAAGCGCCTGCGTGAAAACGCCATCAAGGCCATGGCCCAGGTTGGGCTGGACGCGATTGACCCGGACACGCTGGTTGGCGATCTGGGCATCGGGCATCAGCAGATGGTTGAGATCGCCCGTAACCTCGCAGGCGACTGCCACGTGCTGATTCTCGACGAGCCGACGGCAATGCTGACCTCGCGTGAAGTCGAAATGCTGTTTGAGCAGATCACACGGTTGCAGGCTCGTGGCGTCTCGATCATCTACATTTCCCATCGCCTGGAAGAACTGGCCAGAGTGTCGCAGCGCATCGCCGTGTTGCGTGATGGCAAGCTGGTTTGCGTTGAGCCGATTTCCCGTTACAACAGCGAGCAACTGGTCACCCTGATGGTGGGGCGCGAACTGGGCGAACACATGGACATGGGCGCCCGGCAGATCGGCGAAGTCGCACTGTCGGTCAAATCGCTCAACCGCAAGGGCAAGGTCCAGGATGTCTCGTTCGATGTTCGTCGTGGCGAAATCTTTGGTATCTCCGGGCTGATCGGCGCGGGGCGTACCGAGCTGCTGCGTTTGATCTACGGCGCCGACATTGCCGACAGTGGCACGATTGAAGTGGGCCAGCCATTACAGGCCGTCACCATTCGTTCGCCTGCCGATGCGGTCGAGCATGGCATTGCCTTGATCACGGAAGACCGCAAGAGCGAAGGCTTGCTGATGTCGCAATCGATCAGCGCCAACATCGCGCTGGGCAACATGAAAGCCATTTCCAGCGCAGGCATCGTCAATGCCGCTGACGAGCTCAAGCTCGCACAGCGTCAGGTGGACGCCATGCGTATTCGCAGCTCCAGCCCGACCCAATTGGTGTCGGAACTGTCCGGCGGCAATCAGCAGAAAGTGGTGATCGGCCGCTGGCTGGAGCGCGACTGCCCGGTCATGTTGTTCGACGAGCCAACACGAGGCATCGACGTCGGCGCCAAATTCGACATCTACGCGCTGCTCGGCGAACTGACCCGTCAGGGCAGGGCGCTGGTGGTGGTTTCCAGTGATCTGCGCGAACTGATGCTGATCTGTGATCGCATCGGCGTGCTGTCGGCCGGTCGCCTGATCGATACGTTCGAACGCGACAGCTGGAGTCAGGACCAATTGCTGGCCGCAGCCTTTGCCGGTTATCAGAAACGTGATGCGCTGCTCAACGATGCAGCGCCCAGGAACGAGCCATGAAAAACGACACATCCCCGACGCTGACACTGCCGGCCCGTCGCGGCGGCACTTATTTCGGCCTGGGCACTTACCTGGGACTGGCGGGCGCCTTGCTGGCGATGATCGTCCTGTTCTCGCTGCTCAGTGACCATTTCCTGTCGTACCAGACCTTCAGCACCCTGGCCAACCAGATTCCTGACCTGATGGTGCTGTCTGTCGGCATGACCCTGATTCTGATCATCGGCGGCATCGACCTGTCGGTGGGCTCGGTATTGGCATTGGCTGCAGCCGCGGTCAGCGTGGCTGTTCTGGGCTGGGGCTGGAGTGTGTTTCCGGCCGCGTTGCTGGGCATTGCCTGCGCAACACTGGCGGGCACCATCACCGGTTCTATCACCGTCGCATGGCGCATCCCGTCATTCATCGTCTCGCTGGGCGTGCTGGAAATGGCCCGTGGTGTGGCTTATCAGATGACTGACTCGCGCACGGCCTACATCGGTGATTCGTTCGCCTGGCTGTCCGATCCGGTGGCATTCGGTATTTCCCCGTCTTTCATTATTGCGCTGCTGGTGATCATCGTCGCTCAGGCTGTGCTGACCCGCACCGTCTTCGGTCGCTACCTGATCGGTATCGGCACCAACGAAGAAGCCGTGCGTCTGGCGGGTATCAATCCCAAGCCCTACAAGATCCTGGTGTTCTCGCTGATGGGGCTGCTGGCGGGCGTCGCGGCGCTGTTCCAGATATCACGACTGGAAGCGGCTGATCCAAATGCCGGTGCCGGGCTGGAATTGCAGGTGATCGCAGCTGTGGTCATTGGCGGTACCAGCCTGATGGGTGGGCGCGGTTCGATCATCAGCACATTCTTCGGCGTGCTGATCATTTCGGTGCTGGCCGCAGGCCTGGCGCAGATCGGCGCCACCGAACCCACCAAACGCATCATCACCGGCGCTGTGATCGTGATTGCCGTGGTGCTGGACACCTACCGCAGCAACCGGGCGCGGCGACAGGGCTGACATGGCAACCATCAAGGACGTAGCAGCACTGGCCGGGATTTCCTACACAACGGTTTCCCATGTGCTGAACAAGACCCGGCCGGTGAGCGAGCCGGTCCGGCTCAAGGTCGAGGCGGCCATCGCACAACTGGACTACGTGCCCAGTGCGGTGGCCCGTTCGCTCAAAGCCAAAAGTACGTCGACCATCGGCCTGTTGATTCCCAATGGCATGAACCCGTATTTCGCCGAGCTGGCCAGAGGCATCGAGGACTACTGCGAGCGCAACGGTTTCTGCGTGATTCTGTGCAACTCCGATGACAATCCCGAGAAGCAGCGCAGTTACCTGCGGGTTCTGCTGGAGAAGCGGGTAGACGGCCTGATCGTCTCATCGGTGGGCGCAGACGCGAGTGTTGCGGGAGGTCTTGCGGACGTTCGCACGCCGTTGGTCATCGTCGACCGCGAGCTGGAAAGTATCGAAGCCGACATGGTGCGTATTGATCACGAGCAGGGTGCCTGTCTGGCGACGCGTCATCTGCTCGATCTGGGGCATAAACGCATTGCCTGTATCGGTGGGCCTCGCAACAGCACGGTTGCCGAAATGCGTCTGGCAGGGTATCGGCGTGCGATGCAGGAGGCGTCTGTCAAAATTGATCCGCAGTGGGCCGTACACAGTGATTTCACCAGTTCGGCCGGATACGAGGCCGCAGGCGAACTGTTGGCCAGGCATCAGCCCACCGCGATCTTCGCCGGTAACGACGTCATCGCCATTGGTGTGCTGAGGGCTGCCGCCGAACGCAACATTGCTGTCCCGCAGCAATTGTCGGTCATCGGTTTCGATGACATCGAAATCAGCCGCTATGTCTATCCCGCACTCACCACCGTGGGCCAGTCGATCATGCAACTGGGCGAAACGGCGGCGCAAATGCTCTTGTGCAGAATCGCTGCGCCTCATGCCTCGCCCGTCGAAAAGCGTCTGGTGACGCCTGTCGTCGTGGTGCGTGAATCCACGGCCGCACCCTACAACGCTCCTGATCAATGACGAGCACGCACAGTAACGAGTGAATGAGCCATGCAAGCAAAAATAGTGATAGTGGGCAGTCTCAATATGGATCTGGTGATCCGCGCCCAGCGTCTGCCGCGCCCTGGCGAAACACTGATCGGAGACAGTTTCGATACCGTTCCCGGTGGCAAGGGCGCCAACCAGGCGGTCGCCGCTGCACGTCTGGGCGCTGATGTTGCCATGATCGGTTGCGTGGGCGCCGATGCTTACGGAGAGCAATTGCGTGCTGCGCTGCTGGCCGAACAGATTGATTGCCAGGGGGTGACAGTGGTCGATGGCGTGCCCACCGGAATTGCCTCGATCGTGGTTGACGCCAACAGTCAGAATGCAATCGTCATCGTCGCGGGCGGCAATGGTCAACTGACGCCTGCGCTGATCGAGCGCTTCGACCCACTGCTCGCAGGTTCGGACATTGTCATCTGTCAGCTCGAAGTCCCGACCGAGACGGTCTTCCATACCTTGTCGCGTGCCCGTGAGCTGGGCAAGACCGTCATTCTGAACCCGGCGCCAGCCAGTGAGCCGCTGCCCGCCCACTGGTACAGCCTGATCGATTACCTGATTCCCAACGAAAGCGAAGCCCAGGCATTGTCCGGGATCAGCGTCGACTCGCCAGCCTCTGCGCAACAGGCGGCTCTGGCGCTGCTGGCAGCCGGTGCACGTAACGTGATCATCACGCTCGGTGAGCAGGGGACGTTGTTCGCCAGTGCCGCTGGCGTCGAGCATATTCCAACGCGTCGCGTTCAGGCCGTGGACACCACCGCTGCAGGTGATACCTTTGTCGGTGGTTTTGCAGCGGCGCTCGCCAGAGGGCAGAGCGAATCGCAGGCCATCCGCTTTGGTCAGGCTGCCGCAGCGCTGTCGGTCACCCGCGCAGGTGCGCAGCCGTCCATCCCGACGTTCGAGGAAGTACAAGGATTCAACCCGACATGAAAAAGACACCGCTACTCAATATCGCCCTGTCGCGCGTGATCGCATCGCTGGGGCACGGCGATATTCTGATGATTGTTGACGCTGGTATGCCGGTGCCGCCTGGCGTCGAGCTGATCGACCTGGCCCTGACCCGTGGCGTACCGGATTTCGTCAGCGTGCTGGATGTGGTGTTGAGCGAAATGCAGGTCGAAAGCCACGTGCTGGCAAATGAAATGGCTGAAATCAAGCCACCTGCGTTGCAGGTCATCGAGAGCCTGAACCTTGATGATCAATTGGGTCATCAGCGCTGGATCAGCCATGACGACCTGAAAATTCTGAGCCGCAAGGCCAAGGCCATCATCCGCACTGGCGAGTGCCAGCCCTACAGCAATGTGGCGCTGGTATCCGGGGTTGTGTTCTAGGCATTCAGCCTGAACACGTATTCATGACAGGGAGTTACACATGACGTTGACACAGTTTTCCAGACAACTCATTCGGGGAGCGCTGCTCTTGTCCATTCTCGGTGCGACAGCCGTTCAGGCTGTCGAAAAGCGTGACGTGATCATCGACACCGACCCGGGTGCCGACGATGTGGTCGCTTTGCTGCTGGCGTTGGCATCGCCTGAAGAACTCAATGTCATGGCGATCACCACCGTTGCCGGCAATGTGCGTCTTGACAAGACATCACGTAACGCCAGGCTCGCTCGCGAGTGGGCGGGCCGCGAGGAAGTGCCGGTGTATGCCGGTGCGCCCAAACCTCTGGTACGTACGCCAATCTATGCGGAAAACGTGCATGGCAAGGAAGGCTTGCCGGGCGTACCGGTGCACGAGCCGGCCAAAGGGTTGGCCCAGGGCAACGCCGTTGATTATCTGATTCAGACGCTCAGCAAGGCCAAGCCTCACAGCATTACTGTTGCAATGCTTGGCCCGCAGACCAACCTTGCGCTCGCATTGGTGCAGGCACCGGAGATCACCCAGGGCATCAAGGAAGTGATCGTCATGGGTGGCGCGCACTTCAATGGCGGCAACATCACTCCGGTTGCCGAGTTCAACATCTTTGCCGATCCTCATGCGGCGCAGATCGTTCTGGCCAGCGGTGTGAAGCTGACCTACGTGCCGCTGGACGTGACTCACAAGATCCTGACCAGCGAGAAGCGTCTCCAGCAGATTGCCGCGCTGAACAATCAGGCTGGCAAGCTGGTGGAAGGTATTCTCAATGAATACGTCAAGCTGGATATGGAGCACTACGGTCTGCCGGGCGGCCCGATTCACGACGCCAGCGTCATCGCTTGGATGCTCAAGCCCGAACTGTTTTCGGGCAGACAGATCAATGTGGCGATCGACAGCCGTGAAGGCATTGGTTTCGGCCAGACCGTCGCGGACTGGAACGGCACGCTCAAGCAGCCGCAAAACGTCTTCTGGGTCGAAGATGGCGACGCCCAGGGATTCTTCGATCTGCTGACCGAGCGTCTGGCTCGATTGAAGTAACGCTGTCTGGAGTCGAACGCTGTCAGGCAGGCAGCTCTGTCGTCGCGTATCGGCTCCACACCTGAGTGATAAAGGCTCGGGCACCCTCGGTGCCCAGTTCCTTGATCAACAGATCGACAGCGATGATCATCAGCTCCTCCGGTGTGCCCGGGCTGTGCGAGCAGTGGCCCTGGGGCCATTTGGCCTTGATGTCCGCATCGATTGAAATCACTGTCATGTCCGTCTCGCCTTCAAGAAAGCACCGCATTGCTCAGGCAGCCGTGCATCGCCCGTTATCCCTATGGTCAGTTGCAGTAAACCATTGTGCGAGCCGTTTGACACTTCTACTTACGCATCATGAACGCGATCTGACGTCCGTTGAAAACATGTTGTGACGATTTGCGGACGCATGGAAAAGCGGGGCGAGGCAGACTGCGCGCGCCTTGCAGACATCTTCGCTTACGAGTGGTGGCGATGACTGCAGTGCAACCAATGCGGCAAGGTGCGGTCGCACAAGGTCTGGAAAATGTTTATTGGCAGAGGAGGGTGTATGCCCTGGAAATTAGCAACAATGGGTTTTGTGGTCGTGACATCGGTTCTGGCAGGGTGCAGCAGCACGCCTGATTCGGCGCCCGAGGCCGCCGGCAAGACCGAGGCGCCCGCCGCCAGTAACGCTGTGCCGGGCCGCTGTGATGCAGAGCCTGCACAATTTGCCATTGGCAAGCAGGCATCCATCGATTTGCTGACCCAGGTACGCAGCCGTTCCGGCTCCATGGATGCACGCATTCTGGGTCCCAACGACATGGTCACGCTTGAGTACCGCTCCGAGCGCGTCAACGTCAATACCGACGCCTCTGGCAAGGTGATCCGCATCAACTGCGGCTGAACCTTGCTCATTGAGCAGGCATAAAAAAACCCCGTCAATGACGGGGTTTTTTCAAATCAAGTGGATCAGTCCACTTTGACTTCTTCTGCCTGCATGCCTTTCTGGCCTTTAGCAGCAACGAAAGAAACGGTCTGGCCTTCTTTCAGGCTTTTGAAACCGTCGCTCTGGATTGCTTTGAAGTGTACGAACAGGTCGTCACCGCCACCTTGTGGAGTGATAAAGCCGAAGCCTTTTTCATCGTTGAACCATTTTACGGTGCCGGTTTGGCGATTAGACATGGTGTATCTCCAAGAACATAATTTTCAATAGCGTGCTGCTCAGGCCAACTGGGCACACCGGCCTATCATAGTCGAAATGTACGAAAAGACAGCTATTTAGGTGGGAACTTTGAGCGTCGCGCGTAGGTATGCAGATCGTCATATTCAGGAATGGCCGAATCGGCTTGCTGGCTGGCGTGGATCCGCGCGTACGATGAGGGCGCTCAAAGCCCCGTTTAACGGGGCCTTGAATGATATTGGCACTGAAAGGATGGCACGCAACGACAGGGCGTTTTTACACGCCCGGCCGGATATTAATTTTTTGCTTTAGTGCAGTTTTCGGTGACCAGTTTCTGCAGTTTCGAGGTCAATTCCGGGCTTGGCGCAGTGCCAGTATTGTTCAGCGATGCGATTTCCTTGTCGGAGAAATGGCTGTCCACCTGTTTGGCGCCGCAGTCGCAATGCGCCTTGGCGGTCTTGTCATCCAGGTTCTGTGCCTTCGCGGCACTGATGCACTCTTGAGTGAACGTGCTGCGAGTCGCTCCGTCCATCGCGGCCTGGGCGCCCATTGGGGCCAGAATTGCAGCGCAAGCGAGGAGTGCGGACAGGCGTGGAAGCTTCATGGTGTTCTCCTTTGCTGGGGAAATTCTTGCAGGTTGACGAATAGTTCTGACGGTCTGCGGACGTACCAGTTCAGGTGCTGTGGCGATTTCATCTTCATTTGTCATGAGGTGCGACTAGACGGCTGCGCTGTGATAGGATGCGCGTCCTGTAAATTTCCAGCACCCTCTATTGGCTTTGTTTTCAGTCAGGTGCAGCAGGTTTTGTACACTCCAGTCATCTGGTCCGTTTCAAGGTTGGCCGCAAGGCTCCTGCCACTGTGAGGCAGGCGTACCACCGGATCACGTACTGGCTCATCCCAACCCACGTGACCTTTGGTAGGGGTCACCACTAGGAGAGGAGGCGCCATGCCAACTATTACTCTTCCCGACGGTAGTCAACGTTCTTTCGATCATGCGGTTTCCGTAGCCGATGTCGCGCTTTCAATTGGTGCGGGTCTGGCCAAGGCCACCGTGGCCGGCAAAGTCGACGGCAAGCTTGTCGACGCCTGCGACCTGATCGAAAACGATGCCAGCCTTCAGATCATCACCCCGAAGGATCAGGAAGGACTGGAAATCATCCGTCACTCTTGTGCTCACTTGGTAGGCCATGCCGTCAAGCAGTTGTACCCGACTGCAAAGATGGTCATCGGCCCGGTGATCGACGACGGCTTCTATTACGATATCGCCTACGAGCGCCCGTTCACGCCAGATGACATGGCGGCGATCGAGCAGCGCATGCAGCAGTTGATTGAAAAAGACTACGACGTCATCAAGAAAGTGACCCCGCGTGCCGAAGTGATCGAGGTGTTCACCGCCCGTCACGAAGACTACAAGCTGCGTCTGGTCGAAGACATGCCGAACGAGCAGGCCATGGGCCTGTATTATCACGAAGAATATGTCGACATGTGCCGCGGTCCGCACGTGCCGAACACCCGCTTCCTGAAATCCTTCAAGCTGACCAAGCTGTCCGGTGCCTACTGGCGCGGCGATGCCAAGAACGAGCAGTTGCAGCGCGTATACGGCACCGCATGGGCTGACAAGAAGCAACTGGCGGCCTACATCCAGCGTATCGAAGAGGCCGAAAAACGCGACCATCGCAAGATCGGCAAGCGTCTGGGCCTGTTCCATACCCAGGAAGAAGCGCCGGGCATGGTGTTCTGGCACCCTCAGGGCTGGACCCTGTATCAGGTGCTCGAACAGTACATGCGCAAGGTTCAGCACGAAAACGGTTACCTTGAAATCAAGACGCCGCAAGTGGTTGATCGCTCGCTGTGGGAAAAGTCCGGCCACTGGGCCAACTACGCCGACAACATGTTCACCACCGAGTCCGAGAGCCGCGACTACGCCATCAAGCCCATGAACTGCCCTTGCCACGTGCAGGTGTTCAATCAGGGTCTGAAGAGCTACCGCGAGCTGCCGATGCGTCTGGCCGAGTTCGGTGCCTGCCACCGAAATGAGCCGTCAGGTGCCTTGCATGGCATCATGCGTGTGCGTGGCTTCACTCAGGACGACGCGCACATCTTCTGCACCGAAGAACAGATGCAGTCCGAGTCCGCAGCCTTCATCAAGTTGACCCTGGATGTCTATGCCGATTTCGGCTTCAAGGACATCGAGCTCAAGCTGTCCACTCGCCCTGAAAAGCGCGTCGGCTCCGATGAGTTGTGGGATCGTGCGGAATCGGCTTTGGCCGCAGCACTCGACAGCGCAGGTCTGCCTTATGACCTGCAGCCGGGCGAGGGTGCGTTCTATGGTCCGAAGATCGAGTTCTCTCTGAAAGACTGCCTCGGCCGTGTCTGGCAGTGCGGCACCTTGCAGCTGGACTTCAACCTGCCGATTCGTCTTAGTGCCGAATACGTTTCGGAAGACAACAGCCGCAAGAGTCCGGTCATGCTGCACCGTGCAATCCTCGGTTCGTTCGAGCGTTTCATCGGTATTCTGATCGAACACTACGAAGGTGCGTTTCCGGCCTGGCTGGCGCCGACTCAGGCAGTGATCATGAATATCACTGACAAACAGGCCGATTTTGCCCTCGAAGTCGAAAAAACCTTGGCCCAAAGCGGGTTTCGTGCCAAGTCCGACTTGAGAAATGAAAAGATCGGCTTTAAAATCCGTGAGCATACTTTGCTCAAGGTTCCTTATCTCCTTGTGATAGGAGATCGGGAGGTTGAAATGCAAACTGTCGCTGTGCGGACACGCGAAGGCGCTGACCTCGGCTCGATGCCGGTCGCCCAATTCGCTGAATTCCTCGCACAAGCGGTTTCCCGGCGTGGTCGCCAAGATTCGGAGTAATTATTATTAAGCGTGAAATGAGACAAGATAAACGAGCTGCACCCAAGGCCCCGATCAATGAGAATATCTCGGCCCGCGAGGTTCGGTTAATTGGCGCTGACGGCGAGCAGATTGGCATCGTCTCGATTGATGAAGCGCTTCGTATAGCGGAAGAGTCGAAGCTGGATCTGGTAGAGATTTCTGCCGACGCAGTACCTCCTGTCTGCCGTGTGATGGATTACGGCAAGTCGATCTTCGAGAAGAAGAAGCAGGTTGCTGCAGCGAAGAAAAACCAGAAGCAGATCCAGGTTAAAGAAATCAAGTTTCGTCCAGGGACGGAGGAAGGGGATTACCAGGTAAAACTGCGCAACCTGGTACGTTTCCTGAGTGACGGGGACAGGGCCAAGGTATCGTTGAGATTCCGCGGTCGTGAGATGGCCCACCAGGAGCTGGGTATGGAATTGTTGAAGCGGGTTGAAGGTGACCTTCTCGAATACGGTTCCGTTGAACAGCATCCTAAGATGGAAGGACGCCAGCTGATCATGGTCATCGCCCCGAAAAAGAAGAAGTAACCACCAGGGCACGGCAGGCCTTGCGGTTATGTTTATCAACTGAATGCGGAGTATCCGAACATGCCAAAGATGAAGACTAAAAGTGGTGCAGCTAAGCGGTTTCTGAAAACTGCTAACGGCATCAAGCACAAACACGCTTTCAAGAGCCACATCCTGACCAAAATGTCGACAAAGCGTAAGCGTCAACTGCGCGGAAGCAGCCTGCTGCATCCGTCCGACGTGGCAAAAGTCGAGCGCATGCTGCGCCTTCGTTAATTTTGATCAAGATATAGAGGAAGTAACTCATGGCTCGTGTTAAGCGTGGCGTCATTGCCCGTAAGCGTCACAAGAAAATTCTGAAACTTGCAAAAGGCTACTACGGCGCGCGTTCACGCGTATTCCGTGTTGCCAAGCAAGCGGTAATCAAGGCAGGCCAATACGCCTACCGTGACCGTCGTCAGAAAAAACGTCAGTTCCGCGCTCTGTGGATCGCCCGTATCAACGCTGGTGCTCGTGTTAACGGTCTGTCCTACAGCCGTTTCATTGCCGGCCTGAAAAAAGCGTCCATCGAGATCGACCGTAAGGTTCTGGCTGATCTGGCAGTGAACGAAAAAGCGGCGTTTGCTGCGATTGTCGAGAAAGCTAAAGCCACTTTGGCCTAAGTCCCCGACAATCACTGGCCCCGGTTTTCCGGGGTCGGTGTTGAACGTCATAAATAGGGGAAGAGCCTTCAGCTCTTCCCCTATTTCGTATCTGGAGTCTGTACATGGAAAACCTGGACGCGCTGGTCTCTCAAGCTCTTGAGGCTGTGCAAAGCGCCGAAGATATCACTGCCCTGGAGCAAATCCGGGTTCACTACCTCGGCAAGAAAGGCGAGTTGACTCAGGTGATGAAGACCCTGGGGAACCTGCCTGCTGAAGAGCGTCCGCAAGTCGGTGCGCTGATCAACGTTGCCAAGGAGCGTGTCACAGAGGTCCTCAATGCACGCAAGGCATCGTTTGAGCAGGCAGAACTGACTGCCAGACTCGCGGCCGAATGCATCGACGTGACCCTGCCGGGCCGCGGTCAGACCTCAGGTGGTCTGCACCCGATCACCCGCACTCTGGAGCGGATCGAACAATTCTTCACTCACATTGGCTACGGCATCGCCGAAGGCCCTGAGGTCGAAGACGATTACCACAACTTCGAGGCGCTCAACATCCCTGGCCACCACCCGGCGCGGGCGATGCATGACACCTTCTATTTTAATGCGAACATGCTGTTGCGTACCCACACCTCCCCGGTGCAGGTGCGGACCATGGAATCGAAGCAGCCGCCGATCCGGATCGTTTGTCCGGGCCGTGTCTATCGCTGCGACTCGGATATCACCCACTCGCCGATGTTCCACCAGATCGAAGGCTTGCTGGTTGACCGTGATATCAATTTCGCGGACCTGAAAGGCACCATCGAAGAGTTCCTGCGCGTGTTCTTCGAGAAAGAGCTGGCCGTTCGCTTCCGTCCTTCGTTCTTCCCGTTCACCGAGCCATCGGCGGAAGTCGACATGGAATGCGTGATGTGCAGCGGCAAAGGCTGCCGTGTCTGCAAACAGACCGGCTGGCTGGAAGTCATGGGCTGCGGCATGGTCCACCCGAACGTGCTGCGCATGTCCGGTATCGATCCTGAAGAATTTCAGGGTTTTGCATTCGGCATGGGCGTAGAGCGTCTGGCCATGCTGCGTTACGGCGTCAATGATTTGCGCCTGTTCTTCGACAACGACTTGCGATTCCTCGCGCAATTTCGCTAGGTCGCACGTAACGAATCTTTCAGGAGAGCAGGATGAAATTCAGTGAACAATGGCTGCGCGGCTGGGTAAGCCCGCAGGTTTCCCGCGACGAGCTGGTTGCTCGTCTGTCGATGGCCGGTCTTGAGGTTGACAGCGTCACGCTGGCCGCCGGCGTCTTCACCGGTGTCGTGGTCGGCGAGGTGCTGAGCACCGAGCAACACCCTGATGCCGACAAACTGCGTGTTTGCCAGGTCAGCAATGGCACCGAGACTTTCCAGGTCGTCTGCGGCGCGCCCAATGTGCGCCCGGGTCTGAAGATCCCGTTCGCCATGATCGGTGCCGAGCTGCCGGGCGATTTCAAGATCAAGAAAGCCAAGTTGCGTGGCGTCGAGTCCAACGGCATGTTGTGCTCCGCTGCCGAATTGCAGGCCGGCGAGGGCAACGATGGCTTGATGGAACTGGCTGCTGATGCGCCGGTGGGTCAGGATATTCGTGTCTATCTGGGGCTGGACGATGCCAGTATCGAGGTCGATCTGACCCCGAACCGTGGCGACTGCCTGTCGGTTGCCGGTCTGGCCCGTGAAGTTGGCGCGCTCTATGCCGCTGAAGTCACGCGTCCACAGGTGGCAACCGTTGCTGCCGTGCACGACGAAGTTCGCCCTGTGGAAGTGCTGGCACCTGCGGCTTGCCCACGCTATCTGGGCCGCGTCATCCGCAATGTCGATCTGTCTCGTCCGACCCCGTTGTGGATGGTCGAGCGCCTGCGTCGTTCCGACGTGCGCAGCATCGATGCCGCTGTCGACATCACCAACTACGTGATGCTGGAACTGGGTCAGCCGCTGCATGCATTCGATCTGGCTGAAATCAACGGCGGGATTCGCGTACGCATGGCCGAGGAGGGCGAGAAGCTCGTTCTGCTCGATGGCCAGGAAGTCAGCCTGCGTGCCGACACCCTGGTCATTGCCGACCACCAGCGCGCGCTGGCGATTGCCGGTGTCATGGGTGGCGAACACAGCGGCGTGACCGCTGGCACGCGCGACATTTTCCTGGAAAGTGCCTTCTTCGACACCATCTCGGTGGCTGGCAAGGCGCGTTCCTATGGTCTGCACACCGACGCATCCCATCGTTACGAGCGCGGTGTCGACTGGCAACTGGCTCGCGAAGCGATGGAGCGGGCAACCGGTCTGCTGCTGGAAATCACGGGTGGCGAAGCCGGTCCTGTGGCCGAAGTGGTCAGCGAAAAGCACTTGCCGTCCGTGGCTCCAGTGACACTGCGCGCGAGCCGCGTCGAGCAAATGCTCGGTCTGGTGATCGAGAATGCCGAAATCGAGCGCTTGCTCAAAGCGCTGGGTCTGGGTGTCTCGGCCGAAGCGAATGGTCAGTGGCATGTCACCGTTCCAAGTCATCGTTTCGACATCAGCCTTGAAGTCGACCTGATCGAAGAGCTTGCGCGTCTGTATGGCTACAACCGTCTGCCGGTTCGTTACCCGCAGGCCCGTCTGGCGCCGCAGGCCAAGGCCGAAGCCCAGGGCTATCTGCCTGAATTGCGCCGCCTGTTGGTTGCACGTGGCTATCAGGAAGCGATCACCTACAGCTTCATCGATCCCAAGTGGTTCGAACTGTTCACGCCAGGCGTCAAGCCGCTGTTGCTCGCCAACCCGATCTCCAATGACATGGCCGCCATGCGCGCCTCGCTCTGGCCGGGTCTTGTCAAGGCGTTGCAGCACAACCTCAACCGTCAGCAGGATCGTGTGCGGATGTTCGAAAGTGGCTTGCGTTTCGTCGGGCAACTGGAAGGTCTGAAGCAAGAGCCGATGCTGGCGGGTGTGGTGTGCGGCAGCCGCCTTCCGGAAGGCTGGGCGCAAGGCCGTGACGCTGTCGATTTCTTCGACGTGAAAGCCGATGTGGAAGCTGTATTGGGTTTCGCTGGCGCACTGGGCGATTTCAGCTTCACGCCGGGCGAGCATCCTGCGCTTCATCCGGGCCAGACCGCGCGTATTCTGCGCGATGGTCGTGAAGTCGGTTTCCTGGGCGCAATTCACCCTGAGCTGTCGAAGAACCTGGGGCTGGATCGTCCCGTATTCGTTTTCGAGCTGGTTCTGGGTGAAGTCGCCAAAGGCCGTCTGCCGAAATTCCACGAGCTGTCGCGCTTCCCTGAAGTGCGCCGCGACCTGGCACTTCTGGCCGATCGGGATGTCTCTTCCAGTGCGGTAATGGACGTTATTCGTGAAAATGCAGGCGAATGGCTCACAGACCTCAGGCTATTTGATGTTTATCAGGGTAAAGGCATTGATCCGCATAGAAAAAGCCTTGCGGTCGGCTTGACCTGGCAGCATCCATCGCGCACTCTTAATGACGATGAGGTCAACGCAACGACACTTGCCATCCTCACCTCACTTGAGGAGAGGTTAAACGCCACATTAAGGAAGTAGCGTATGGGGGCTCTGACGAAAGCTGAAATGGCCGAACGTCTGTACGAAGAGCTGGGCCTGAATAAACGAGAAGCCAAGGAATTGGTGGAGCTGTTCTTCGAGGAAATCAGGCACGCTCTGGAAGACAACGAGCAGGTAAAACTGTCCGGTTTCGGCAATTTCGACCTGCGAGACAAACGCCAGCGGCCTGGGAGAAATCCCAAGACCGGCGAAGAAATTCCGATCACGGCACGCCGTGTGGTCACCTTTCGTCCAGGGCAGAAGTTGAAGGCCCGAGTTGAGGCATATGCTGGAACCAAGTCATAACGACGAGCTGCCGCCGATTCCTGGCAAACGCTACTTCACCATCGGTGAGGTGAGCGAGCTCTGCGCGGTGAAACCGCACGTTTTGCGCTATTGGGAGCAGGAATTTCCTCAGCTCAACCCCGTAAAACGCCGCGGAAACCGTCGGTATTATCAGCGCCAGGATGTGCTGATGATCCGCCAGATTCGCGGCTTGCTATACGACCAGGGCTTCACCATCGGCGGTGCGCGTTTGCGCCTCACCAACGGTGAAGTCAAGGACGATACCCAACAGTACAAGCAGATGATCCGACAGATGATTGTCGAGCTGGAAGACGTACTGGTCATGCTCAAGTCGTAACCGAGCCAACCAGATACTTCCATAATTCAAAAGCTTAGGGTATATTCCTCGAAGTTTTCGCAAGACGCGAAACAGTTTCACGCCTAGTCGGGGCGTAGCGCAGTCCGGTAGCGCACTAGCATGGGGTGCTAGGGGTCGAGTGTTCGAATCACTCCGTCCCGACCATATTTTTCAATGACTTAGCCCAATCTGAAAAGGTTGGGCTTTTTCATGGGCGGGACTTTTGCAGAGGATAGGCCAGTGGTGATTCAGCCTCTTTGCGGATCAATAAGCACGAGCAAGGCAAGCAGCATAATCCCCGGTTTCGAATCTGCCGATGACCGGCAACCAATAAGTCTGCCAATCGTCTATTCTCGGTGAAACGATTTTGTCAGGTGGAATACAAGATGTTTTCAAAGTCCGATCTCCAACGAGTCCTTGAGACCGCTTTTTTGCCCTCCAAGTGCGAATGCGTCATGGGTGCGAACGAGAGCTTTTCGGTCAAGCTTCTCCACCCAGAGTCAGGCGAGCTTCAACTGTATGTAACGGGCATGCCGCTATCGGACCTTGCCACCAGCCGGTCCATCGCCAAATTGGTACTCTCACTGAAAGAGCAGAGAGACCTCATGGGGCAGATGGAGTTGTCGATGAAGCGACTGGCTTAGCGTAACGAAAAAGCCCGGCGCTGGGCCGGGCTCGTCTTATTTGCAGGTGCCGCCCTTGTGGTGCGAACCTGTTCCCCCAGTCGGATGTGTGCCCTTGGGGCAGGCTGAAGCAGAGACTGAAACGATTGAAAGTAGAGCGATAAGTCCGGCTACAGCTATCTTTTTCATGATGCCTCCTTGCACTGTGGTATGCAGTACAAGGCTATCGGCGCTGATTGTGTCTTCTTGACCAGCTTGGCGCTTATCCGCACCCGGGCGTAGGACTTGGCCAAGAGGCCGATTTTTACCCATTTGGCCTCACTTGCGCCGCACCTGTGGCGCAACGCCTGTCAAATACAGGCGGGCAGTCGCCCAGGCGAGGTGCAATGCCCGACGCAACACCACCGCATCAGTGCCCATTGTTCTCACCGACACCCCGCAATCACTCGGCAAGGCACTGACCCCCACGTAGCTGTCAGTTAGCCCGCGTAACGCCTCTCGCAACCCCGTCTTTATCTCTTCTAATGGCAGCCCGTGGCCGAGCAGCATGAAAGTGGCGACGGCTTCAAATGGGCCGCTGACACCCGGCAGGCGCCGTTGCAGGTCTTCGCCTGTCAGGGCCAGCCTATCTCCGGCCAAGAGCCGCCCAGTTGGGCAACGTACTTCAAGATCGGCGCGGTAATAGCCCGGCAGTCCGTCTGTGCCGTGCGGCGTGTGCACGCAGAATGCATCGCAGAGCAGGACGCGAGCGTTCGGGTGCAAGGTCACTAGCACTTGGCTGTGCAGGCGGGCCTGGGGGAACAGGATGGTTGCCATCGGCAGGTATTCCAGCAGCGCGCCGGTCTCGGCCACCAGCGTAACAGTCTGGCGTGCGGGTTGTTCGAGCATGCTGTGGACGATGGTCGCCGCGCCTGTACTGACATGCACTTGCGTGTCGGCCTCGGCGTGCAGACGCAGATGCAGGTGCTCTCCGGCGAACAGGCCTCCCGAGCAGGATTGCAGATAGACCGCGGCCATGCCGGGTGGATCCTGGGGCAGTTTCAAGGTCCGGCCCAAGTGGAAGGGATAGCCCACTTCATGACGCGAGACGTAGCTGATCCCCGACGGTGCTCTGCTGAAGCTGATCTGTGCTGCCGGGCGCGTCTGCACGGGCACAATGGGTTGACGGGCGTTCATGCTCGGTCGAACAGCACGGCACGGCTGATCGCCTCGACCACTGCATCGACGCCATCCCCGGTGCTGCAGTTGGTGAACAGCACCGGGCGGTCGTCGCGTGCTTCGGCAGACTCACGTCGCATACGCGGTAAATCGACACCGACATAGGGCGCCAGATCGTATTTGTTGACCACCAGCAGATCACAGCTCAGCACGCCAGGCCCTCGTTTGCGCGGAATATCATCACCACCGGCGACGTCGATGACGAAAATCCAGTAATCCACCAGATCCAGCGAGAAGGTCGAAGCCAGGTTGTCGCCGCCGGATTCGATCAGTACCAGATCGAGGTTCTTGAAGTGCGCTTCCAGTTCATCGGCCATTTGCAGGTTGAGTGTAGGGTCCTCCCGAATCGCTGTATGCGGGCATGCACCCGTTTCCACCGCGCGCACTCGCATGGGGTCGATCAGACCGCTGCGCTGCACGCGTTCGGCGTCTTCGCGGGTCGCGAGGTCATTGGTGATGATGGCCAGCTCGATTCCGCGGGCGATGAAGCGTGGAATCAGCTGTTCCAGCAGGCGGGTCTTGCCCGAGCCGACCGGGCCACCGATGCCGACACGTGCAGCGCCGCGATTAGGCTGTGAAGCGGACAGGGTTGGCGCACTCAATGGCAGATTCATGATCAGGCTCCTTCGGGCATGGACTCAGCGCAGCATGTAGCGTTGAGCGAGCGGGACTTCGCTGACCGGATCACAGAACAGCCGCTCGCCGTCGGCGTACACGTCGAACGTCTGTGGGTCGACGCGAATGTCCGGGCAAGCATCGTTGTGCAGCATGTCGGACTTGCGCAGGGTGCGGGTGCCGAACGCGGGCAGCAGCGCTTTCTTCAGGCCCAGCTTGCTGGCCGTGTCGGCCTCGACGGCCAGCCGGTTGACGAAGTTGACTGACAGCGCCTTGCTCGCTTCACCGAACGCGCCCCATTGCGGGCGCATCACCAGCGGTTCGCAGGTGTAGAGCGAGGCGGCCGAGTCACCCATCACGCCGTGCACGATGAAGCCACCCTTGACCACCAGTTCCGGCTTGATACCGAAAAAGGCCGGCCGCCACAGCACCAGATCGGCCAGCTTGCCCGGCTCCAGCGAGCCGATGTAGCTGTCAATGCCGAACACGCGTGCGGCATTGATGGTGTATTTGGCGATGTAGCGTTTGATACGTTCGTTGTCGCCCAGAGCGGTGGCTTCTTCCGGCAGGCGACCGCGCTGATCTTTCATCTTCGACGCCAGTTGCCAGGTGCGACAGATGACTTCGTTGATGCGGCCCATCCCTTGACTATCCGAGCCCAGAATCGAGATCGCGCCAGTGTCGTGCAGGATGTCTTCGGCGGCGATGGTCTGCGGCCTCACGCGGGATTCGGCGAACGCCACGTCTTCCGGCACGTCCGGATTGAGGTGGTGGCAGACCATGATCATGTCCAGGTGTTCGTCGAAGGTGTTGATCGTGTAAGGGTTGGTCGGGTTGGTGGAGGAGGGGATGCAGTTCGGCTTGCCCGCCACGCTGATGATGTCCGGCGCATGCCCACCGCCCGCGCCTTCGGTGTGGTACATGTGGATCGTGCGGTCGCCGATGGCGGCCAGGGTGTCTTCCAGAAAACCCGATTCGTTGAGCGTGTCGGTGTGCAATTGCACCTGAAAGTCGTATTCGTCGGCAACTTTCAGGCAGGTGTCGATCACCGCAGGCATCGCGCCCCAGTCCTCATGGATTTTCAGCCCCAGGCAGCCGCCGCGCAGTTGCCCGAGCAGTGATTCGGGCTTGCTCGAATTGCCGCGTCCGAGAAAGCCGAAGTTGATCGGCCAGTGCTCGGAGGCCTGCAGCATCTTGCCCACGTTCCACTCGCCACCACAGTCGATACCCACGGTGATCGGGCCCAGCGAGCCGCCGATCAAGGTAGTCAGTCCGGCCGCCAGCGCGTGGTCGCACAGTTGCGCCGAGTCGAAATGCACATGCACATCGATGCCGCCGGGTGTAACGATCAAACCTTCGGCATCGCGCACGGTGGTGGCGACGCCGCAGATCAGTTGCGGGTGCACGCCGTCCATGATTTGCGGGTTGCCTGCCTTGCCGATGGCAACGATCTTGCCGTCCTTGATGCCGATGTCGCCTTTGACGATGCCGATCACCGGATCGATGATCAGCGCGTTGCAGATCAACATGTCGAGGGCGCCGTTGTCGCTTTCGTGACCCGGCATCAGGCCCATGCCGTCGCGCAGAGTCTTGCCGCCGCCGTGCAGGCACTCGTCGCCGGGTACCGCGTGGTCGAACTCGACCTCGGCAAGCAGCGAGGTATCACCCAGCCGGATCGCGTCGCCCTTGGTGGGGCCGTACATCGCGGCGTATTCCTTGCGGGTCATCGTGGCCATGGGTCAGGCTCCCTTGAAGCGCTGGGCGCGTGCACGGTCCAGCGCCATGCGCTTGCAGGCCGGGTCGTGCAGGTTGCCATTGGTCAGGCCGCTGAAGCCGTGAATGTCGCCGGTGCCGCCGAACTGCACCAGTTGCACCTCACGCAATTCGCCGGGTTCGAAGCGCACAGCGGTGCCTGCTGGAATGTCCAGGTGCATGCCGAAGGCGATGTCGCGGGGGAAATCCAGCGCCTTGTTGACCTCGAAAAAATGGTAGTGGCTACCGATCTGCACGGGGCGGTCGCCGGTATTCAGGGCGCGCAGCGTTGCAGTGGGTCTGCCGCCGTTGAGCTGGATATCGCCTTCAGGCGCAAGAATCTCGCCGGGCGTGGGCATCTCCGCCAGCGGCAATCGGCCGGGGCGAATCGGTTGATGAACCGTGACCAGCTTGGTGCCGTCCGGAAACGTACCTTCGACCTGTAGCACCGGCAGCAACTCGGCAACGCCGGGCATCACGTCATCAGTGTTGAGAATCGTCGAGCCGAAGCCGATCAGTTCGGCAACGCTGCGTCCCTCGCGGGCGCCTTCCAGAATTTCGTCGGCGATCAGCGCCGAGGCTTCCGGAAAGTTCAGGCGCAGGCCCTTGCTGCGGCGTTTGCGTGACAGTTCGGCAGCGGTGTAGAGCGTGAGGCGCTCAAGCTCGGTGGGGGTCAGCAGCATGGCGTGGCTCCTGCGGGCAGGTGATCAATTGGCAAACAGGCGCAATTCTTGGGTTTCGTGGCGCATCACAGCGATCTCGGCCATCGGCGTAAAGCCGCTGGCGTTGTCCGGCTCGGGCGCTGCGTCAGCCAGCAGTTGCGTGATCAAAGGTTGAATGGCGGTCAGCACCCGCTGAGCATCAATGTGGCCCATGACGCCGAGGCGTACAGCGGCGCTGACCAGTCCGGTGCACAGGCCGTGGGCCGCCGCCAACTGACAATGTTCAAGCTGCATGCCCAGCTGTTTCCAGATCAGGCCCTGCAGAACGGGCAAGTGCCCCGGCGTCTCGCCGGCCAGCACCTGCTGCTGATAGCGCTCGGCGCCGGGCGTACCAAGAGCCACGTGAACGCCCAGCAACGCCTGGCCGACACGCCGTGAACCCTGACGCAGCTCTTCGGCCATCGTCAGCGCTTCGACCTGAGCATCCAGCGCCATCAAGTGATCCAGATTGTCGGCCGACTGCCAGGCAGCGACCAGAAAGGCCCGGTCAAAGCTGTGCCAGCGGTGACGCAGTTGACCTTCGACAAAACCGCAGACTTCAGCGCTGCGATCCGGACGTGTTTGCCGCTGGCGGCGTCGCGGCGGGACTCGTTCGATTGGTCCCAGATGGCCGTCCGCCTTGAGGGTTTCCAGCCCCCACGACCAGGCTACGGCACCCGTGGGGAAGAAACTGTCGGCCTGCTGCAGGGCCAGCAGGGCGCTGCCCAGATCGTCAAGAAGGGCGTTCATGCGCGCGACACCCGGCCGTCAGCAATCATGGGCGCCAGGCGTTCAAGATAATCGGCTTCAGGCCCGTTGAGCGGGATCTGCAAGGTGTCGCCAGCAAAACGCACCGCCCAGTGCATATTGCCTGCGAAGTAACCCAGTTCCAGCGCCGCTGCCACATCACGCGGCCGCAGGCTCAGGTACTGCTGATCCTGCATCTGCACGACGATGGCGCGCTGGCCGTCGAGCATCAGCACCGAGCCGTTGCGCAGGTGTTGATGCCGCTCCAGACGAATCGCGCAGTCGGTGCCCCGGTCGCTGGCCAGCCGCAGGCGATGGCGCTGGATGTCATTGCCGGACAGGCTCAGTGTTTCCACCTGCCCGTTATGGCTCAGGTCATGAAGCCGCTCGGCGAGGGCCGGGTCGCTGGCCTGGCCGAGGATGCGGTCGAGTATCAGCATGGCGTGTTCTCCCGTGCCGGTTCAGATGGTGAGGTAACGCAGGATGCGCTCGCGGTCGACGGTTTCGCGCACTTCGCTGTGCACGAACTCGCCCTTTTCGATGATCAGGTAACGGTCGGCCACTGCCATGGCGAACGACAGCACCTGCTCGGACACAATCAGCGAAAAGCCACGTTCCTTCTTGAGCAGGTTCAGGGCCCTGGCGATGTCCTTGATGATCGACGGCTGGATGCCTTCGGTGGGTTCGTCGAGGATCAATACCTTGGGGTTGGACACCAATGCGCGAGCGATGGCCAGTTGCTGCTGCTGGCCGCCGGAGAGGTTGCCGCCCTTGCGCCTGCGCATTTCGAACAGCACCGGAAAGTACTCGAAGATGTAGTCGGGAATCGCTGCAGCGGGTGCGCCCTGCATGCCGGTCAGGATGTTTTCCTCGACGCTCAGGTACGGAAAAATCATTCGGCCCTGTGGCACGAAGCCGACGCCTGCAGCAACGCGTTCATAGCTCTTGCTGCCGGTCAGCTCCTGCCCGGCCAGCTTGATGCTGCCGCTGCGGGTCGGCAGCATGCCCACGAGGCTGCGCAGCAGCGTGGTCTTGCCCATGCCGTTGCGGCCCATGATCGCCAGCGATTCGCCCGGCGCAAGGTCAAGGCTGAGGTTGCGCAGCACGTGGCTGTCGCCGTAATAGACGTTCAGTTCAGTGACATTCAGCATGTTCAGTGCCCCAGATAGACGTCGATGACGCGAGGATCGTTCTGCACCTGATCCATCGAGCCGTAGGCCAGAGTCTTGCCCTGATGCAGCACGGTGACCTTGTCGGCCACCGACTTCACGAACTCCATATCGTGCTCGATGATCACCATTGCGCGGCCCTTGGCGATCAGCTTGAGCAGGCCTGCGGTTTTCTCCCGCTCGCCTGCACTCATGCCCGCCACCGGTTCGTCCAGCAACAGCAGTTCCGGACGCTGCATCAGCAGCATGCCGATCTCCAGCCACTGTTTCTGACCGTGGGACAGCAGCCCGGCCTTGCGGCCCAACTGGTCCTTGAGAAAGATCATCTCGGCGGTCTGCTCGATTTCGGTCTGCAAGGCGGTGTTCTTTCCCGCGAACAGGCAGTTGAAGATGCCGCGTTTGTCCGGCGAGGAGATGTCCAGGTTCTCGCGCACGGTCAGGTCTTCGTACACCGACGGGTTCTGGAACTTGCGACCGACGCCCGCTCGGGTGATCTGGTACTCGATCATGTTGGCCAGTTGCAGGTCCTTGAAGCGAATACTCCCGGCGCTCGGGCGGGTCTTGCCGCAGATCATGTCCAGCAGCGTGGTCTTGCCTGCGCCGTTCGGGCCGATCACCACATGCACCTGGTTTTCTTCGACATAGAAATTGAGGTTGTCCACGGCCTTGAAACCGTCGAACGACACCGTCAGGTCTTCGACACTCAGTAGCAGCGCGCCCATCAGTTCGCCTCCTTGTTGTTCAGTCGTTGCAGCAGACCGGCCAAGCCTGCGGGCAGAAACAGCACCACGCCCATGAACAGAAAGCCGATGAAGTACTGCCAGAAGCTGACGAAGTTTTCCGACAGGTAGGTTTTCGCCGTGCCGATCAGCAGCGTGCCGTAGACCGCACCGACCAGCGACAAACGTCCGCCCAGCGCTGCGTAGATGACGATTTCAGTCGAGGGAATGATGCCCACCAGCGAGGGCGATGCCAGACCGACCTGCAGGGTGAACATCACCCCGCCCAGCGCCGAGATCAGCGCGGCGACGGCAAAGATAAAGGCCTTGAACAGGGCGGTGTTGTAGCCGGAGAAACGCACCCGGTCTTCGCGGTCGCGGATCGCCACGATCACCTTGCCCAGACGGCTGCGCAGAATGAAGCCGCACATCGCGACGCAGGCCAGCAACAGCAGGGTGGTGATCAGGTACAGGATCCAGGGCGTCTGCGGCGTTTGCAGGCTCAGGCCGAAGACGGTCTTGAAATCGGTCAGGCCGTTGACCCCGCCGGTGTAGCCTTGCTGGCCGATGATCATGATCGACATGATCGAAGCCAGCGACAGGGTGATGATCGAGAAGTACACGCCGCCTACGCGTTTCTTGAAGTAGGCGTAGCTGAACAGGAACGCCAGCAACGCCGGAAGAATCAGGATCGCCACCAGCGTGAAGGTTGCCGACTCGAATGGTTTCCACCACCACGGCAGCGACTCGACGCTGTTCCAGATCATGAAGTCGGGCAGCGCCGAGCCGTAGAAGGCGGCGAGGGCGCTGGCGGCCTCGTCCGTGGCGGTGGCTTCGAGTTTCAGGTACATCGCCATCATGTAACTGCCCAGGCCGAAGAAGATCCCCTGGCCGAGACTGAGGATGCCGCCGTAGCCCCAGATCATCACCATGCCGACTGCGCAGAATCCCAGGCTCAGGTATTTGCCTGCGAGCCCCAGACGGAAGTCGCCCAGGCACAACGGCAACACCACCAGCAGCAGAACCGAGAGCCAGATGAGGCTGTAGCGCTCCAGCAGTGCCAGCCAGCCACCGTTGAGCCAGCCGGGGCGGGAGGTCGTTGTACGGGGCAGGGCTGGCGGCTTTTCAGTCATGTCATTCATCTCAACGTCTCACTTTCGTGGCGAACAGGCCGTTGGGGCGGAAGAACAGCAGCACGATCACCACCAGCAGCGTCATGGCCTTGGCCATGGAACCGGTGGTGAGGTATTCCAGCGAAATCTGCGTCTGGCCGATGGCGAAGGCTGACAGGAAGGTGCCCAGCAAACTCTCCACGCCGCCGAACACGACCACGATGAAGGTGTCCACCAGGTACTGCTGGCCGCTGACCGGGCCGGTGGAGGCGAGCATGGTGAACGAACTCCCGGCGATGCCGGCCAGCCCGCACCCCAGCGCGAAGGTCACCGAATCCACCCGTGCGGTATTGATCCCCGCAGCACCGGCCATGGCGCGGTTCTGGGTCACAGCGCGAATGCGCAGGCCCCAGCGGCTGCGGTAGAGAAACAGGAAAACGGCAGCGGCAATGACGAACGTCAGGCCGATGATGAAAATCCGGTTGATCGGCAGCTCCAGGCCTTCGCTGACTTTCCACGCGCCCTGCAGCCATTGCACGGTCGGCACGCTGACTTCCTTGGGACCGAAGACCTGACGGAAGACCTGTTGCAATACCAGCGACAGGCCCCAGGTCGCCAGCAGCGTGTCCAGCGGGCGGTTGTACATGAAACGGATGAAACAGCGTTCAAGCAGAAAGCCGAAGGCGAAGGTCACCAGGAAGGCGACGCCGATCGCGACGATGAAGTACCAGCCCATGAGTTCGGGCAGGTAGCGCTGAAACACCACCGACGTGACGTAGGTCATGTACGCCCCCATCGCCATCAGTTCGCCGTGGGCCATGTTGATCACGCCCATCAGGCCGAACACGATGGTGAGCCCCAGCGCCATGAGCACCAGCACCGAGAACAGCGAGAACCCGCTGAAGACTTGCATTACCAGCGTATCGAAAGTCATGGCGTCGCCACCTGTCGCTGAAGGTTGAAAGAGGCGGGCGTGGATTGGCTCACGCCCGCGCAGGTGTCAGAGTTTCGGGAACGGGTTGGGCTCGATGGGCGCGGACTCGTAGATCACGTCGACCTGACCCTGCGCGTTGAGGGTGCCGATGCGTGCGCGTTTCCACAGGTGATGGTTGTCCTTGTGCACCTTGATCTCGCCTTCAGGCGCATCCAGTTCCATTTCCGAGGACGCGGCGATGACGTTCGGCACGTCGAAACTGCCCGCTTTCTCGACGGCCTTTTTCCACAGGTACACGGCGGTGTAGGCGGCTGCCATCGGGTCGCCGATCACGCGTTGCTGGCCATAACGGGTCTTGAACGCCTGAACGAATTCTTCGTTGACCGGGTTTTTCAGACTCTGGAAGTAGCTCATGCAGGTCAGGAAACCGGTGAGGTTTTCGGCGCCGATACCGGTGACTTCTTCTTCCGTCACGGCGAGCGCCATCAGGGTCTGGTTGCTGCTGTCGATCCCGGCGGCCTTGAGCTGTTTGTAGAACGCCACGTTGGAGCCGCCGACGATGGTGGAAATCACGATGTCAGGCTTGGCGACCTTGATCTTGTTGATCACCGAGGAGAACTCGATGGCGCCCAGTGGCAGGTAATCCTCGCCGACAATCGAGCCGCCTTGCTTGGTCACCGACACGCGCGCCAGCTTGTTGGTGGTGCGTGGCCAGATGTAGTCCGAGCCGACCAGATAGACGCTTTTGCCCTTGTTTGCCATCAGCCAGGTGACGGCTGCCAGGGTCTGCTGCGAGGCCTCGGCGCCGGTGTAGATAATCGCCGGGGATTTTTCCAGACCCTCGTAGAAGGTCGGGTAGTAGAGCAGGCCCTTGTTGCGTTCGAAGACCGGCAGCACAGCCTTGCGTGAAGCAGAGGTGAACGCGCCGAAGGTCACCGCGACCTTGTCGTTTTCCAGCAGCTTGCGCGCCTTCTCGGCGAAGGTCGGCCAGTCACTGGCACCGTCTTCGACGATCGGTTCGATGGTCTTGCCCAGCACGCCACCGCTGGCGTTGATTTCATCGATGGCCAGTTTTTCGGCATCCACCACCGAGGCTTCACTGATGGCCATGGTGCCGGTGAGCGAGTGGATGATCCCCACTTTCACGGTCTCGGCTGCCTGCGCCTGACCGATCAGGGAAAACGGCAGCAGGCTCATGGCGCTCAGCAACAGCGCATGCTTGATCAAACGGCGTTTGTCGTTATGCATTCACTTCTCTCCCAGAAATAAAAAAAGCCCGACATTCCGTCCTGCGAACAGGCGGAAGGTCAGGCTTTTGTGCCGAATCTGGCGGGACAGACGATGTCCGATCCAGTCGTACGCGAGGTGTCTCCTTACTTGCCATGAGGGCGTAGGGCAGGCAGCTGGCGCGATGTCTCTGAAAGGTCATAGCAAGGCCGGTGCCAAGTGCCAAATACCGGCTATGGCTTGCTTTGCAGCGCGTTGCCAGAGCGCCCCTTCATTAATTGCACGCGCGCAAGGGCCTGCGCCGCTTTGGCGCGAGAGCAGGGCGGCACGCACCAAAAACGTGACCGGAAACGTATGCCAGTCCGTGCATTTGCTGTCGATTATTGATCGTGTGCACGCTGGCCCGCTCCCTGCATGGGCTTGAACGACACCTTCGCAGGGTCCCTTGTCACACGCCCATCCCCGGCAGGTGTGGAAGGCCCCTCGCATGCGCTGGCCCTGACACTGTTGTCACGCCAGCCCAGGCACAACCGCCTGAGAGCCGCCGCTGAATCTCGCGGTTTTCGCTCAGCCCTTTTATGCATGAACCCCAGGACCCCGGCCAAAGGCGGGCGTCTCATCTCACGCTGAACAAGGTTTATTGGCATGGTTGACCAGTCGATCCGCATAGGCGGTCTGTTTTCAAACACCGGGGTCACGGCCGCAGGCGAGTGCTCGACGATGCGCGGCGCGCAGTTCGCCATTCATCAGATCAACGCAGCCGGTGGTGTGGATGGCCGGCCACTGGAAATGATTACCCGCAACCCCGATTCCACGCCCGCGCTGTTTGCCATGCATGTCGAGTCGCTGATTCGCGAAGAGAAGCTGAAGTTCTTTTTCGGCTGCTACACCTCGGCGGCGCGCAAGGCCGTGTTGCCAGTCGTCGAACGTTACGACGCCTTGCTGCTGTACCCCGTGTACTACGAGGGCTTCGAGTACTCACGCAACATCATCTACACCGGTGCCACGCCCAATCACAATGCCGTGCCGTTGGGCAATTACATGTTCGAGCACTTCGGCAACCGCGTGCTGATGATCGGCTCCGAATACGTCTATCCGTACGAAACCAACCGTCTGATGAGCGACCTGCTGTACGAGCGCGGCGGGCAGAAACTGGGCGAGTATTACCTGCCGCTCAAAAACGCCCGTCCTGAAGATTTCGCCAGACTGATGATCAAGGCGCGGGAACTCAAACCCTCGTTCATCTTCTCCACAGTGGTTGGCGAGACCATGGCCCATCTGTATCAGGCCTACGCCGACGCAGGTTTCGATCCGGCTGCCATGCCGATTGCCAGCGTCACCACCAGCGAAACCGATATTCAACAGATGGGCGTGCATCTGGGCACCGGGCATATCTCGGCGGCGAGTTATTTCCAGTCCATCGACACACCGCTCAATCGCCAATGCATCGCCGAATACCGAGAGCTGTTCGGCCAGCACCAAGTGACCGACCGCTGCTGGGAAGCGGCGTATTTTCAAGTGCACCTGCTGGCCAAGGCCATCAGCCGTGCCGGCAGCACTGAGGTGGAAGCGGTGCTGCAGACCATGCGCGGTCTGGAATTCGACGCGCCTCAAGGACGAGTGAGAATCGATGAAAACAACCACCACACCTACCTGTACTCACGGATCGGACGCGCCAACGCCGACGGTCAGTTCGACATTCTTTACGAGAGCCAGAAAGCGCTCAAACCCGACCCCTATGCCATTGCGCCCGATTTCAGTGGCTGGTCCGGTCTGGCCGGGAGGCGTCCATGACCCTGCGTGCTGCCAAGAAACGCCTGCGCAACGACAGCGCAGGCGGCATCAAGGACCTGCGTGACATCAGCGTGCTGGTGATGCACCCGGATGACGAAGACGGGCGAAATCTGATTGCGCAGCTGCAGCGCATCGGCTGTCAGGTACGCGTGCAATGGCCGATCCCGGAGCGCCTGCACAGTGAGGCGGACGTGATCGTGCTGGCGATATCGCCGGAAAGCCTGTCGACCAATACGCCCTGGCTGCTGCACAGCGCGACCCCGCCGATCATCCCGGTGATCGCCTACGAAAATCCTATCATCGTCGAGGCGCTGGTCCAGTTGAACGCCTGCTCGGTGATCCCTTCACCCGTCAGATCCTTCGGGCTGCTCACCGCGCTGACCATCACCCTGAGCCATGCGCGCAAGACCCGCGAACGGGAAAAGCACGTCAAGCGCCTGGAAGGACGCATGGCGGTCATGCGGACTGTGCAGCAGGCGAAAATCATCCTGATGGAAACCAAGGGGCTGTCGGAAATCGACGCCTACAACGCACTGCGTGATCAGGCCATGAGCAAGCGCGAACCGGTGGAGAAAATCGCCGAGGCGCTGGTGAAGGCCCATGAGTTGTTTCAACAGGCCTGTTCCTGATCATTTGTTGAGCGTCAGGCCATAGCACCTGATCCTCTTCTGCGTGGACGTTTGCCATACGCCCTGAACCGGCAGGTATGGAACACCACGTGGCGACCGGCATGGACAACGGCGTCCTCCGGAACGAGCTTGAGCCCGTGCACTCGGCACCGGCGGCTCCTACCGTCATCTGGAGAACATCATGTCCATCAAACGCCCTGAAAATGCCGATTTTCTGCTTGCCGCCCAGGACCATGGCTACGACCTGTCCGACAGCCAGATGCAGGCGTACCTGAATCTCGCCGACAAGAGCCTGAATTCCTACGAAGCCATTGATGCGCTGTACGCTGCCCATGTCGCTCAGCCAACACCGCTGCGCGAGCACAGCAAGCCGCTGCCCGCCGAAAACCTGCACGCCGCCTGGTATGTGAAAACCCACATTACGGGTGCCGCTGAAGGGCCGTTGAAGGGCCGGACCGTGGTCATCAAGGACAACGTCTCGGTGGCGGGCGTGCCCATGGCCAATGGCTCGTTGAGCCTGGAAGGCTACGTGCCGTCCGAAGACGCCACCGTGGTCAAACGCCTGCTGGCAGCGGGTGCCACGGTGGTTGGCAAGTCGGTGTGCGAAGACCTGTGCTTTTCCGGTGCCAGCTTCACCTCCGCCAGTGGTGCGGTGAAGAACCCGTGGGACATGACCCGCAACGCGGGCGGCTCGTCCAGCGGCAGCGCGGTACTGGTTTCTCTTGGCGAAGTCGACATGGCCATCGGTGGCGATCAGGGCGGATCGATCCGCATGCCGTCTGCCTGGAGCGGCATCGTCGGCCACAAACCGACCTACAGCCTGGTGCCTTACACCGGCGCGTTTCCCATCGAACGGACCATCGACCACGTCGGCCCGATGGCCAACACCGTGCGCGACTGCGCCTTGATGCTGGATGTGATCGCAGGCGCCGACGGACTGGATTCGCGGCAGAAAAATCCGCCGGCAGTCAATTGCCTTGCGACGCTGGATCAAGGCGTTGCCGGCTTGAAAATCGGTCTGCTGCGTGAAGGTTTTGCGATTCCCGGCATGTCCGAGCCGCAGGTGGACGCATTGGTCAAAGCTGCCGTCGCGCAGCTTGAAAGCCTCGGCGCGATTGTCGGCAAAGCCAGTGCGCCATGGCATTCGGGTGTTGCGCTGGACATGTGGAACGTGATCGCCACCGACGGTGCTGCGTACCAGATGCTGCAAGGCAACGGCTATGGCATGAACGTCGATGGTTACTACGATCCAGAGATCATGAGTTACTACGGTGCCAAACGCCGTGAGCACGCCAACTCGCTCTCGCACAGCGTGCGCGCGGTGGCGTTGACCGGTCACTACAGCCTGAAGAACCTGCATGGCGCCAGCTACGCCAAGGCGCGCATGCTGGTGCCGGAACTCACGCGTCAGTACGACGAAGCGTTCAAGTCATTCGACGTGCTGGTGATGCCGACCATGCCGTTCGTGGCGACGCCCCTGACCGCACCGGACGCACCCATCGAGGAATACGTACACAGCGCACTGAACATGCTGGCCAATACCGCACCGTTCGACATCACCGGCCACCCGGCAACGTCGATTCCCGCCGGATTGGCCGATGGTTTGCCGGTGGCCATGATGATCGTCGCACCACGCTTTAAGGACGCACTGGCGTTGCGGGTGGCGCAGGCTTACGAACAGGTCCGGGGTGAGTTCCCCAAGCCGCCGCGCTCGTCGTGACACACAAATCCGCCTCGACACTGATCGTGCCCATCGCTGCGCGTGGGCATGCCTACCGTGACGCTCCGCGTCACAAATGGCACAGATTGCGGATTCAGTGAGCCGAGCGCATGACGTGGATAACGCTGGAGCTTGGCCACGCATCTGCGCGACATTCAAGAGCGGACGCGGAGCGTCCTGAGCGGCATTCCCACGCGGAGCGTAGGAACGATCAGCGTGATCTCAGGCACGCCGATCATGCCCATGCTTGTGCTCAGCGTTATACCTGAGTCTTGCTGCGACCACGGACTGTGGGAGGCGGCTTGCCGGCGATGCTTTTTCTGAAGCGACCTATCAGTGACCGAACTGACGCCATCGCCGGCAAGCCGCTTCCCACGGGGATATGCATTCAGTCAGTCACTTTCGTTTTGGCCCCCGTTTTGCGCGTCTTGCGTACTTGTGTATAACGATGAGCGCAGAGTGGGAACGATCACGATCAGTGTAGAAGCTGACGTGTGTATAACGACAAGAGCCGCTGCGTGGTTGAATTCGTCTCGTAAAAGCGAAACGCCCGGATATCTCCGGGCGGCTCACACTGCGGGTTTCAGGCAGAAAGGTAATCGTCGACGGATTTGACCGTCGCATAGCCGAATTCGAACGCCGCCATCATCGCAGCATGCACCTGGACCGCAGGTACATTCACGCCGTTGTAGCTCAGGTCCAGCGTCGCACAGGCGTCGTGCAGCACGGTCACGGCATAACCCATGTCTGCTGCAGCACGCACCACGGCGTCGATGCACATATGGCTCATCGCGCCGATCACCACGACTTCCTGAACACCGAACGCCTCCAGTTGATGCTTGAGATCGGTTTCCCGAAAAGCGTTGATGTGTTTCTTTACGGTCACCGTTTCTTCGCCTTGCGGCGCAACGGCGTGCTGAATTTCTGCACCGTTCGAGCCTTTGACGAAGATCCCGGCACCTTCACCCTCGGACTCATGGCGAATGTGAAACACCGGAGCGCCGGCGCTTCTGGCATGCGCAATCACCCTGACGGCATTGCCAACTGCCGTTTCAATGCCGGTCAACGGAAGCTTGCCGGTGGGCAGGTACTCGTTCTGAAGATCTACAACAATAAGGCCAGGTTTCATGTGCTGTCTCCAATCGGATGATGAACGTGATGAGTGTGCCGCCAAATCCGAACCTGCGTTCCAACGGCGACACGGGTTGAATCAGAACTCGAGTGATGCACCGTCTTGCGGTATGTCCACGCGGTTTTCGATACCGTGCTGCTTGACGTAGGAACGTAACGCCTCACGGGTCAGAGACATGTGATTGACGGCATCCATATGGACTGCGACGATTTTCGCGTTGCTGGCCACCTGAGAGGCACGCAGCACGTCTTCTTCGCCCATGATGATCGCGCCCTCATACCCGGTCATCTTTGCTTTGCCAGCATTGAGAACGATGACTTCCGGGTGGAACTTCTCGATTGCCTGATCGACCTCTTTACGCCAGATAGTGTCACCGGCGAGGTAAAGCGTCTTGTAGCCAGGCGCTTGAAAAACCACACCCATGGCTTCCGCCAGAGGCTTTGCAAGGGCTGGCACGGCATACATTTCATCCGTGCCGTGCTGACCACCGGTCTTGGTGATCTTCACGCCGCCGAACTCAGCCTCGTCGTTCAGTACGCGCACGTTTTTGAAGCCTTGACTACGAATCAATTTCGCATCGTCTTCGTGCTGGGCAAACAGCGGGATGTCCTTAGGCAGTGCCTTTTGCGCTGCGTCATCCCAGTGGTCCAGATGCGTATGGGTCACGATGACCGCATCGACGCCGGCCAAGACCTCATCAGTGGATTCGGGCAGTTCGACCAGAGGATTGCGAAGGTTGCTGCGGTAGGTATTTTCAAACCCTGGGTACGCTCCCTTTTCAGCCAGCATCGGATCGATCAGAAAGGTCGTGCCCGCGTAGGTGATTTTCACGGTTGCGTTACGGATCTGCTGCATTTCGACTTTATGGGACGCCTTGGCAGCCGGGGCAGGGCTGGTATCAGCGAAAGCCGCCGTGGCGACTGCGCCGCCAGCGATGCAAAGGGCCATTGGCAGTGCTTTGACATTCATGAGTTTTAGCCTGTTGATGTGTTCAAGGGCTCCATTCTTGCCGAATGCCTGCAAGCTCAACAGTGGCCTGAATGACATAATAGGTTAGAATCGGGCCAAATCAGTTTGATCGAAAGTTCACCGATGACTACCATACGCGTTGCGGTTCTGGCTTTTGAAGGCGTAAGCCTGTTTCACCTGTCCGTCCCGGGGATCGTGCTGGGTGCTGTCGAAGCCGCCCCCGATGAGCCCCGGTACGAGATCAACTACTGCGCGCAGGTGCCGGGCATGGTCCGCAGTGACCATGGCCTGGGCATCGCTGTGGAGCAAGGGCTTGAGTTGATGGCCAGTTCCGACGTCATCATCATTCCGGCCTGGGGAGATGACCTCGGGCCTGCCTCTGCATCGCTCATCAAGGCGCTTCAAGATGCCAATGCCCAGGGCAAGCTGATCGTAGGGTTGTGCCTGGGCTCGTTCGTGCTTGGTGATGCCGGTTTGCTCGACGGCAAGGAAGCGACGACGCATTGGATTGCCCGCGACGTTTTTGCACAGCGTTTTCCCGCAGCGCGTTTTCGGCCCGATGTGCTGTACGTCAGCGCAGACAACATCATGACCTCCGCCGGAACCATGGCTGCCATCGACTGCTGCCTGCACCTGATACGTGAACGTCACGGTGCCGATGCGGCGAATCGCACCGCCAGGCTGCTGGTGACACCTCCACACAGGCAGGGCGGGCAGGCGCAGTACGTGGAAAACCCTGTCCCTCAACTGGCGACCGAAACCCACCTGTCCGAAGTGCTCGCGTGGGCGCGGCTCAATCTGGGCAATGACTTGTCGCTGGACGTTCTGGCTGAAAAGGCGCGGATGAGCCGACGGACTTTCACACGCCGCTTCAAGGATGCGACCGGAAGTACGGTCTCCCACTGGCTGAATGCAGAGCGTGTTTCCAGGGCACAGCAGTTATTGGAAACGACTGATCTGCCGATCGAATGCATCGCGGGGGAGGCAGGATTCGGAACGCCGCTGTCCTTGCGGCAACAGTTCAGCGCTCATTTGGGCACGTCGCCTTCGGATTATCGGCGGATGTTTTTTCGGGACAGGGTTGAGGGAAAACGGGCAAAGAGAGTGAGCGTTCCAGTACAACGTCCCGCTGATTTACCCGACGAGCCCTAGCCGTTTTCGGCACAAATCACCCAGCCACCACCCACAGGAATGAAACTTGCGTCCCTTAACCAGTGAAACGCATTAAGGGCAGGGCCGATGAATAACAATAATGTGGCGATGCAGACCGCGCCTCACCTGCAGCATTTCCAGACCTGCGACATCGACGAGCATGGTCGCAACCTCGGTGGGTGGCAGGTTCGTTACGATCAAGTGACGCCCGGTGGCTTTGAAGGCGAGCTGACGGAGTTTCGCTCGGACTGGCTGCAACTGGTCCGCGACCGCTCCAATCAGGCGCTGGCCAAGAGTGGCATGGCCTGGAAGGGCGCGATTGTTTTTGCATTGCCCCTGAGCGCCAACGGTCCGGCGTTCTGCGCCGGGCATACGCTTCAGGAACCCAGTCTGATCGTCGCGCATGGCGAGAATCTTCCCGAGTTGAGCACGCCGCTGCAACTGGATGCACTGGGTGTGGCGATCGAGGAGGGTGCCTTGGCACATGCGTTGGAGCGTCAGGGCAGTCGTTTTGAAATTACCGATCTTCCCAAGTGTTACCGTTTGACCGATCCAACGGTCCGGACGCGGTTCGCTGCGCTGTTCGATAACCTGTTGAACGGTGAGCAGGCGTGTCTGGAAAAGCTTGAGCACGATTCGATCCGTCGTGGCCTGAGGGATGCTGTCATGTTGCAGGTGCTGGAGTTGGTTGCACCGGATGAGGCGCCGCTTCTCAATACCACGGCGCGAAAGCGAATGGTTGATCGAGCGCGTGATCATGTTCTGGCGCATCTGGACGAGCCATTGTCGATTCTGGATGTGTGCAACCACATTGGCACCAGCCGCCGCAAACTTCAGTACTGCTTTCAGGAAACGCTGGGCATCAATCCTGTTGCCTATCTGCGCACGTTGCGTCTTAACGCAGTCAGACGCGAGTTGCGTGAAAGCAGCCGGATCGAACGGGTACAGACCGTCGCAGCGCGCTGGGGATTCTGGCACCTGAGCCGTTTTTCCAGTGACTACCGGACGCTCTTTGGGGAAACACCGTCGCAGACATTACAGCGCACGCATCTTTGCTGAAAACGGATAACGGCAAAAAGCCTGGCTGAATAGCATGGCTCCACCACCTTCGTGGTCAGGGGCATGAAATGATTCATAACAATAATTCCACGATCAGACGCTTCACCTTCCTGACACTCAGCCTGATGAGCCTGAGCGCCACGGTTCAGGCCACGGAAAACGGCGCGCCTACCACGTCCTTCGGCGTCTACGACTTTGGCGCAGGCATACTGCCCCCAGCGACGCCGGTGGGCACGTTGGGCATGCGCGTAGCGTTCTATTCGGCCAACGTGCAGAAAGATCGCCACGGCCGTTCGCTGGATAACAACTTTTCCCTGGACGTTCTGTCCATCGGCGTGGCGTACTTTCGCATGACCGACTACCGAATGCTGGGTGCGCGCTTCGGCTATAGCGTGGCGGTGCCGTTCTTTCAGATGGATGCCTCGTTTCGCGTGCAGACGCCTGGCGGTCCACTTGATCTCAAGGCGGATCCGTTCCGAATGGCCGATATCTCAGTGTCGCCGCTTATTCTGCAGTGGGATCTATCCTCCAACCTGTTCATGAACGCGCGCTTGCAGATTCAGGCACCGACCGGCGACTACGACAGAAATCGCCTTATCTCGCCGGGGTTGAACCACTGGACCTTTTCTCCCGCCGTCAACGCGACCTACATAACCGACGGCGGTTTCGAAGTGTCCAGCAGCTTTCAGACTGACTTCAACACCCGCAATCCTGCGACCGACTACAGGAGCGGTGTCGAATACCGCCACGAGTTCGCGGTGGGTCAGCATGCGGGTCCGTTCACACTCGGGCTGGGCGGGTTCTATTACCGCCAGTTCTCCGATGACGATGCACCCGGTCTGGAAACGGGTAATCGCTCCCGGGTTGTCGCCGCAGGGCCTGCGATCAGTTACTTCACGCCCGGCATGCCTGCGGCGTGGTTTCACCTTTACAAGGAGTTCGGCGCGCGCAACCGCTCCGAGGGCTACACCGTGGCGTTACGGGTCGGCCACAGTTTTTGATGCGGTTGCGTCAGCGGCCACGTTCCATTTCAGCTCGATTTCAAACCAGCAGGGGCTTCGCATGAAAGACATTCAGAGGTTGTTGAGTGACGAGGACGGTACAGGGCTGGCCGAGTGGGTCAGGCGTGGCGAGGTCCAACCAATCGATCTGTTGGAGGGCGTTATCCAGCGTATCGAGCAGGTCGATCCGCAGCTCAATGCCGTCGCCGAGCGACTGTATGATTCCGCGCGCAATGCTGCGCTGGGCGCTGCAAAAGGCCAGGGCGTTTTTGCGGGCGTGCCGACGCTTATCAAGGATCTGTTTTCGCCGGTCAACGGCGCTGTCATGAGCAATGGCTCATTGTCCATGGGCGAGTTTCGCGCCACGTTTGATGCCGAAGGGGTCAGTCGCCTGAGGCGTGCCGGATGCGTGTTTGTGGGAACCACGACAGCCCCGGAATTCGGTACGTCCTATTCCACCGAATCCACCCGCTTCGGTGCAACCCGTAACCCGTGGAACCTTGAGCACAGTGCCGGCGGTTCCAGTGGCGGAGCTGCGGCACTGGTGGCGGCGCGGGTGGTGCCTTTTGCTCACGGCAACGACGGAGGTGGTTCATTAAGGGTGCCCGCATCGTGCTGCGGTGTGTTCGGCTTCAAGCCGAGTCGCGGGCTGATGCCTTCCGGTCCGATGGTGGGCGAGGGCTGGGCCGGGATGAGCACTGCACACGCGCTCACCTTGTCGGTGCGTGATAGTGCCGTCTTGCTGGACGCTACGGCAGGCATGGACCTTGGCGCGCCCTACGCGGCGCCTGTTCAGGCCACATCCTATGTCAGCGCATTGCAGCGTGATCCCAAACCCTTGCGCATTGCCTTGATCGAACAATCAGGCACCTGGTCCACCTCGGCCGAGAGCCTGACTGCGGTGCAGGAAGCAGCGCAGTTGTGTGAGTCCCTCGGGCATCGAATCGAGCCGGTCAGCCTGCCCGTGGTGTTGCCGGAATTTCTGGATCACGTGTTTACCATCATCGGTGCCAATACCCGCAATCACGTCGACCTGCTGGGGCGCATGCGCGGTTTCGATGTGCAGGACGCCGAACTGGAAGCACGCACCCGGATCATTCTGCGCGACAAGGGCAATGTCAGCGGCGCTCGGTACGCTGCTGCTGTTGAGTGGGTTCATGCACTGGGTCGTCAACTGGCAACGTTCATGCAGGACTACGATGTGATTCTGTCGCCGGTCCTGACGCGTGAGCCGGCACGCATCGGTGAGCTGGTCGTCCCGGATGTCAGCCTTAGCCTGGACGACATGATCGAGCGCTCTCACCGCTACTCGCCCTTTGCCGCGCTGTTCAATGCCAGCGGTCAGCCGGCGATGTCAGTGCCGCTGTTCTGGAGCGCTGCGGGCCTGCCGATGGGCGCACACTTTGCCGGACGGTTCGGCGAGGAAAGCACGTTGCTGGCACTCGCCGCGCAACTGGAACGCGCCCAGCCTTGGCGAGGCCGCGTACCGCTGGTCAATGCCTGTCGTTTCTGATGGGCGGTTTCACGATTTATCAGACACCCGGCTGATGTGAGCCGGGTCGTATCGGTGCTTCAACGTCGGCACCGCACTGGAATTCATCCGACGCGTTGCTTCGCCAGTTCACCGGATCGCGCAGGTAGTGGGACAGCATCCAGTGGATGGCCGCCGCCTGTTCGTCCTCGGATTTTTCCGGGATCTGATAACCCAGCAGCCTCAGGCCCTGCGCAATGGACATGCAACTGAAGTTGGCTCTGCCGAGGATGTAACGAAGGTCGTCGTCGAGTGGCAAGGGTGTGGGGCTGATGATCAGTTCACGAAGTTCCTGCACGGCTGCCGACTGATCGGGGCAGGGCAGTCTGTCTATCTTCGCCAGTCTTTGCAGAAGGGTGGAGGGCACGATTTCACATCTTTCGTTCATGATAACTCCGGGTAGCACTGCTCGATCATCCTCCTTGATCTGCACCATTGTTTTTGTCTGCCAGCGGGCTTGGTCCTTGCTCATGGGTGCCGCATTGATGAATGTTTTTCGGATCGATCCAGTTGGTTATTTGTGTGTCTAGTGGCCCTCTGGAATCGCAGTCCCCTCTGTATAGGGCTGTCAAAAAAAGTACAAGTTCGTTTAATTGAAGGACGAAAGGTATGAGCGGCAATGGGATGGAATGCGCGCTTCTGACGAGCGTCATGGACTGTCGGCCGAGGAAGATGATCGGTGTATCCAGTGGTCGGTCTGATGCCATGAACGCACAACTTCCAGATCAGCGTTCGGTCATCCTGGAAGGGCCTGCTTCAAGGCTCGACCGTACATCAGGCAAGGAGGAAATAAAGATGGTCGACGAAGAAAAAGTCCGTCAGAAAGCCTATGAACTGTGGCAACAGGCGGGCAGTCCGGAGGGCGAACGTGAACGCCTCGAGTTCTGGGACAAGGCACAAAAGACACTGGAGGCCGACCAGCCGCCAGCGGACGCCACACTGCTTGATTCATCCGAGCAGATCGAGTCCAGCGGTGAGCGGCCTGCAGACTAACGTTTGCCGGATTTCTTCAGCGCGGGTGACGGCTGTGCCCGCAAAGACAGGACAGGCGCAGGCTTCTTGAAAAGCGTATCTGTGAGAATGGTCACGCTTTGTTTTACGCCATTCTGGACGTAATGGAATTCGAAACGGGCAGGGATGTTCATGAGGCTGTTTCTCTTGTTATGCCGATGAAGGGCAGTCACGGATTGCCCTTCACCGGTCATGTTCAATCGACCTGTGCCAGCAGGTTTTCTTTCAGGATCGTGCGGATGGCACTCAGATGCTCTCTTCCTCGCGCAATGCCTGTTCGAAGTCGCCGGCAATCATCGGATGCCCGGCCTTGCGAGTGAGTTCAATCAACATGGCCCAGGCGTCGTTGTCTTCCAGTTCCAGGGTCAGGATTGCACTCAGGCACTGCGAGGTCGTGGTGCGTGGGTCGGTCAGCACCTGCATCACGCCTTGCGACTTGACGGCGGCCACGTCTGCGCATGGCGTCATGGCAGTAGGGTCGCCACCCAGGGTTTCGATGGCCTTGCGCAGCACCGCCATATGCTGATGCTCTTCACGCTGGATCTGTCGCAAGGTATCGACCAGCACGCTGTCCGCACCCTTTGCCGACAAGGCCTTGGCAATCATGGCTTCATACATGCGAACCCCGGTGCGCTCGAACGCCAGCCGCTCGCCCAGTTTATCGATGAGCACTTCCGGGTTCTTGCCGCGCAATTTATCCAGGGCGCTTTTGACCATGCCCTTCAGCGAGCCTGGAATCGGGACGGACCCCACGGTGTCCGCGTCGAGAATGGCTTGCTGGCGCTCTTCGGTCAGTTGTTCGATGCTGCCGGGCACATCGGCCGGGAAGCGTTGTGTGGCTTCGATCTGTCGTTGTGTGTCATCGGGCGACAGCTGGACAGGCGTACGGTTTAGGCCAAGTTTCAATTCAGGACTGGTCATGACGGTTTCCCCCGCGTGCTTATAGTGGGTGGCTCAGTTCGGTGCCGGGCTGCCAGTTGTAGCCGGCGGACGCCACACTCGCTGGAACACCTTGTGCGTTCAGGCGGGCGCGGTAATCCAGCGATGCCTGATTTTCATCCTGCTTGTTGACGTAATTGATCCCATGCGCCCGCAGGTCGACTTCTGCGGCCAGTGTGGTGCGCACGA
Organism: Pseudomonas sp. AC016; assembly: GCF_979253365.1. Classification (NCBI taxonomy): domain Bacteria; kingdom Pseudomonadati; phylum Pseudomonadota; class Gammaproteobacteria; order Pseudomonadales; family Pseudomonadaceae; genus Pseudomonas; species Pseudomonas sp. AC016. The sequence goes on along the minus strand of NZ_CEEDCC010000001.1, from coordinate 782,148 downwards.
AATCCCGCTGACTTTTGAACGCAATCATCTCGGGTAGCTGTCCGCCGAGGATTTCGGCCGGATCGCGGCGCTCAAGGTTCTTGAACAGCTCGCAGGCGAGATTCAGATGCCCCAGTTCATAATCGACGAAGCGTTCCCACATCGCCTTGATGCGCGGATTGTCTTCCTGCTCGGCACAACTGGCGTAGGCGTAGACTTCCATCGCTTCATGGATCAGCCATTTCTCGATGAAGGTCTCGCCCGGGTCCTGAAGCGAGCCGTACTGGGTGACATGCTGTTCTTCCACCGAGGCGATTTCAGCGTACAACGCACGTGCCACCGGGTCGGCAAAGGTCGGGCCGATGTTCATGTAATAGTCATGGGTCTGGTATTCGGCTGCAGTGATCAGCGCGGCATGGATCTTGGTGATGAGCTCGGCCTGATCCTTCTGGTAGTTCTCACGCAAGTCATCCTGCGGCGCACGATGATGCTCGCTGGTCGGACGCCCCGGCACGAGGTCGGTGTAGCCCTGAAGAATGTTGTTCGCATCCTTGCCTTCAAGGCGATCAAGCATTGCCGAATAACGGTACAGGTGATCGAAATCCTCGAGCAGTCCGAAGCGGTAGGTCTGCGCCTGATAAGGGTCCGGCTCGGTCTGCGCCACGGCGGCGGTGATTTCGATGGCCGTCTGCTCGTAGGCCACCGTGGTTTCCAGCGGCGAGTGGTCCGCCGACAGCAGCCAGTTGACCATGGTCATCTGGTGCTGCTCTGCACGGCGTACCTGCGCCAGAGGATCGCGTAACGCCTTGTGAAAACGGGACCCGAAATGCTTGAGACGCAAGGCGTCGGACTCCACGCCGTTCATGAGGATCACCCGTACCCGGGTGAAGGCATCATCATCCAGTTTGGAGATGGGCTTGCCTGCCATTTCCTTCCAGGTGAAGTGCTGTTTATCGAGCGGTATACCCTTGTTGTCGAGCAGGTTCGAAAGTGTTGTCATGCGCTTTCTCCGGTCGTCAGGTCTGGAATAAACCTGTGCATTCCTTTGAGTGACCGGCCATGGCTCACCAGGATTTCCAGCGTCTGACCAGTGGCCGTCGAACAAGCAGCGTGGCTGACGAATGGAGAAAACGGCTCTTCGAATAAGCAGCGCTCGGCATTAGACGAGGCTGGTTCTGGAGTCGTCGTTCTTGCTCAGAATGCTTTTTACGCTGTCGGAAAATTCGATCAGGCTGAACGGTTTGAACAGCATTTTCCCCAGCGACTGTCCTTCGGTGATGCCTTCTGCCTTGGTGTAGCCGGTGATGAACAGCACCTTGAGGGCAGGGCGCGACGCCGTCAGTTCCTGCGCCAGCATGATGCCGTTCATGGGGCCTGGCAGGCCGATGTCGGTGATCAGCAGGTCCAGCCTGTCGAGCGTCCTGGCCTGTTCGAGAGCCGATATGCAGTCGGCTGCCTCGAACACGTCGTAACCCTGGTCGGACAGCAGGTCGGCGGCGATTTCACGAACACCGGTTTCATCGTCCACAATCAGAATGACTTCGCCGTTTCCGGATTTTTCCGGCATGGCTGCATACTTGGTGTCGGCCGTCTGTTCGACGGTTCTCTGATCGACGGGGAAGTACATGGTCACGGTTGTGCCGACTCCCGATTCGCTCTGGATACGCACCTGTCCACCGGACTGGCGGGTGAATCCGTAGATCATCGATAACCCGAGACCGGTGCCCTGACCCAGTTTTTTTGTCGTGAAGAAAGGATCGAACGCTCGTCGCAAGACTTCTTCGTCCATCCCGCAACCGTCATCGACGACCGAAATCAGTACGTAAGGCAGTGGCTGCAGATCGTCTGCCACAGCCATTGCCTCATCGGGCTCCAGGCGCTGGGTGCAAAGGGTCAGCGTGCCGCCTTTGGGCATGGCGTCCCGCGCATTGATCGACAGATTGAGCAGCGCATTCTCCAGCTGATTGAGGTCGCAATTGATATTGCCCACGCTGCTCAACTGGCATGTCACCTGAATCGTCGGACCCATGGTGCGACGGATCATGTCTTCCATGCTGGCAACCACGGCACTGGGGTCAAGCACTTGCGGCTCCAGCGGTTGCAGCCGTGAGAATGCCAGCAGTCGAGCTGTCAGGGCCGCCGCTCGTTTCACCGCCGTCATCGCCAGCGCCTGATACTTGTCCACCTCGGAATAACGCTCGCTGTCCAGGCGCAGTCGCATCAGTTCCAGGCTGGCGGAGATGCTGCCCAGAAGATTGTTGAAGTCATGGGCAATGCCCCCGGTCAACTGGCCCACGGCTTCCATCTTCTGACTTTGCCGCAGCTTGGCTTCGGCGGCTTCGCGCTCACGTTGTTCCTCCTGCAACTGTCGGGTTCGTTCGGCAATCCGCTCTTCAAGGTGATCATTCCACTGGCGCAGCACAGACTCCAGTTGAACGCGCTCGTTGATGTCTTCGACGGTGCCATACCACTGCCTGCATAAGCCTTCGTCATCGAGATCGGGAAAGGCCCTGACTCGGTACCAGTGATACTCGCCCATCGCCTTTCGCAGGCGCACCTGAATATCGAATGGTTGCAGCGTCGCGACCGATTGCCGCCACTGCTGGATGATCATGGACATGTCATCCGGGTGCGTGGATTGTCTCCAGCCCTGGCCCAGCGTCTTTTCGCGCAGCACACCGGAGAAATCCGACCAGCGATGATCCAGAGAGGTGATGGTGCCTTGAGCGTCTGCCGTCCATGGAATCTGCGGATTCAATTGCACGGCAATACGGTATTGCCGTTCGCTTTCGCGCAGCCGCGCCTCGGTTGCCTTGAGCGCGTCGGTAATCCGGAAACGTTCGAAACAGCCTGCGATCAGGTTGGCGTAACTGCGCAGGAAATCCACGTCGCGGTCGCTGAAGGCACGCGAGACGCGGCTGTCGACCTGAAAGATGCCGATGGGTGACTGGTCATGAGGCGCGTAAACGATAACGTTCACGAAGGCCTTTACCTGATTATCGGTTTGAAAAGGATGCAGCTTGAAGCGAGTGTCCTGGATCGCATCGGTCGAGATAACGGGCTGGTTGATGTCTAGCGAATACCACTCGGGACAGCCCTTTTTCAAAGGCAGCCTGAGCTGACCAACGATCCCCGGTGTCCATCCGACGCCATTGCGGACCCACATCTGTCGTCTGTCCTGCATGATCTGTACGAACTTTGCCAGATGGGTTCCCAGTGCTTCGCCAGCCCTGGAACAGGCCGAGTTGATCACAATATCCAGATCCGGGCTGATCAGCGCCAGTTCTCCAAACTCTGCCAGCACCTTGCGCTGGCGCAGCAGTGCCTGCTCCCGTTCAAACCTGTTCATGTAATTCATCCCGCAGGTGCATGGCTCTTTTGCTCCTGATGCTGGCATATCCATATCCCGTAAAGTCTTGAAACTACAAGGTCGAACAGTGGGGCGTGTTTGCGCTATGGCAGTAAAACATCTGTTCCAGTCTGGAGTGGAATAGCGAAAAACAGCCACTCGATAAAAAAAGTGTCTGTTTTTTGAGCATTTTCGGCACCTGTATAGGATGTTTTCAGAGAGGAATAAAGTGCATTGATTCAGCAATAAAGTCGATATCTTATTGAGTGTGTAATATATTCAAATGAGTGCTTTTGTAAAATTATACAAGAATAAAACATCGTTATTTGGAGGCGAAATCAGGCAGTAGCTGCCGCATCAGAAACGGCAGCTGCGAGGGGCTGATTAAAGTCAGGCGGTGCTTGATGATGTACCGGATTTCGTCTTTCCAATCTTCCTTTTCGCCGGGTTTGCCTTGTTTTTCGGGGCGGGAGGCGCAACGCTGCTGGTGATGGAACCTGTCAGGCCGTCGCTGTTCTGGCCATCCAGTTCCCGTCTGGCCTCCAGCCAGTGTTCAAAATCCATGCCGTCGGGCTTTCCCTGTTCTTCCCACAGACGGTAAGCGATCTGTTTGAGGGTTTCTTCGTTCATTACGTTCTCCTTCTATATAAAAACAAGGGGTGCATAACGCCCTGAGATAAAGATTAGTTGATCTAAATCGTCGGGGGGTGTTTCAGGAATAAAACAGATGAGCGGAACTGCGAAAATGTTCTCGCTGGGGTGCAGGTATGAGCTTGCCTGATCCATGAAGTGTCATGGATCAAGCAATAACACGTTCTTCTCAAGCAAGTTCCGAACAGTGGCAATGTCAGTGTGCAAGCATGTTGTGATGAATACTGAACATGATCCACAACGTCAGCCCCACCAGCAGGACAATGATCACAAGGGAAAATATCAGCGCGCGCATGTTCCAGCGTTGCTCGGCTGCGGTATCGAGGTGCAGAAAGAATTTCAGGTGCACGACGATCTGAATCAGTCCGGTCAACACCACCAACCACAACGTCGTCATTCGCGGCAGTGCCGGGTACATGGCCAGGAGAAAGGGAATCAGGGTCAGGACAACCGACAGGATAAAACCGACCATGTAGGAACGGCTGCTGCCGTGGCTGGTTCCGGCGCTGCTGCGCACAGGGCTTTGAGTGTACATATCAGAGAACCCCCAGAATGTAGACGACAGTGAACACGCAGATCCAGACCACATCGAGAAAGTGCCAGAACAGGCTCAGGCAACTGAGCCGGGTTGCGTGCACGGTCGTCAGTCCACGGCTGTGCACCTGCCACATCAGCACCGCCATCCACACCAGCCCCGTCAATACGTGAGCGCCATGCGTGCCGACCAGCGTGAAGAATGCAGTGAGAAATCCGCTGCGATCCGGGCCGTAGCCCTGCTGGATCAGGTGATGGAATTCATTGATCTCTATGGCAATGAAGGCGGCGCCCAGCAGGAACGTCACCCCCAACCAACGCAACACGCCAGTGCGGTCATCGCGGTTCATCGCCAGCATGGCGTAGCCGTAAGTGATACTGCTGAACAGCAGCAGCATGGTTTCGGTGAGCACGTAGGGCAGTTCGAAAATGTCCACCGTGGACGGCCCGCCTGCAACGCTGTCGCGCAGTACCGCATAGCCTGCGAACAGCGTCGCGAACAGGATGCAGTCGGTCATCAGGTAGATCCAGAACCCGAAGACCGACATCGAGCCCGAGTCTTCGTGACCTTGCTCATGGTTATGGGCAATGTCCTTGTCGATCACAATGTTGGACATGCTCATGCCTCCGCCAATTCTTTGAGTCGCGCCTGTTCGATTTCAGCCACTTCCTGCGCCGGTATGAAGTAGTCGATGTCGTCGTTGTTACTGCGAATGACCATCGTCACCACAGACGCGACCAGGCCGAAGGCAGCCAGCCACCAGATGTGCCAGACCAGCGCGAAGCTTGCGATCAGTGCAAACAGGCTGATGATCAGACCGGCAGCGGTGTTGCGTGGCATATGGATGGCGCGATAATCGGTATGACTGAGGGTGCTGACACCACGTTCTTTCATGCCCCAGTAGGCATCCAGATCATCCACTTTTGGCTGCTCGGCAAAGTTGTAGACCGGAGGCGGGGAGGCGGTCGCCCACTCCAGTGTCCGGGCATCCCAGGGATCGCCGGTGGTGTCGCGGGTCTTGTGGCGATTGCGGATGCTGACGAACAGTTGCAGGGCCTGTCCGGCCACGCCCACCAGAATGATTGCCACACCGATCAGCTCCAGCATCAGCCACGGACGCCATTCGGGGTTGTCGAAGTGATTCAGACGTCGCGTCATGCCCATGAAACCCAGCACGTAGGAGGGCATGAACGCGAAGTAGAAACCGACAATCCAGCACCAGAACGAGAGTCTTCCCAGCCGGTCGTTGAGCTTGAACCCGAACGCCTTGGGGAACCAGTACGTGAGCCCGGCCATATAGCCGAATACCGCGCCCCCGATGATCACGTTATGGAAGTGGGCGACCAGGAACAGGCTGTTGTGCAGCAGGAAGTCGGCACCGGGCACGGCCAGTAATACGCCCGTCATGCCGCCGATGCTGAAGGTCACGATGAAGCCGATGGTCCACAGCATCGGCGTCTCGAAACGCACCCGGCCGTGGTACATGGTGAACAGCCAGGTGAAGATTTTCACGCCCGTCGGTACGGCAATGATCATGGTCATGATGCCGAAGAACGCGTTGACGTTGGCACCGGCGCCCATCGTGAAAAAGTGGTGCAGCCAGACGATGAACGACAGCACGGTGATCACGATGGTGGCCCACACCAGCGACTTGTAGCCGAACAGGCGTTTGCTGCTGAAGGTTGCCGCGATCTCCGAGAAGATGCCGAACGCGGGCAGGATCAGGATGTACACCTCCGGATGCCCCCACGCCCAGATCAGGTTCACGTACATCATCGGGTTGCCGCCGGCTTCGCTGGTGAAGAAGTGCATGCCCAGGTAGCGATCCAGGGTGAGCATGAACAGCGTGGCGGTCAGGATCGGGAACGCCGCGAGGATCAGTACCGAGGTGCACAGCGCCGTCCAGGTGAACACCGGCATCTTGAACAGCGTCATGCCGGTGGTGCGCATCTTCAGAATCGTGACGAAGAAATTGAGCCCCGTCAGCAACGTGCCTATCCCTGATATCTGTAACGACCAGATGTAGTAATCCACGCCGACGCCCGGGCTGTATCCCAGTTCCGAGAGCGGGGGATAGGCCACCCATCCGGTCCGGGCGAATTCGCCGACGCCCAGTGAAAGGTTCACCAGCGCAGCACCGACCACAAACAGCCAGAAGCTCAGCGCGTTCAGGAAAGGGTAGGCGACGTCGCGGGCGCCGATCTGTAGCGGCACCACGATATTCAGCAGGCCGACCATGAACGGCATCGCCATGAAGAAAATCATGATCACGCCGTGTGCGGTAAAAATCTGGTCGTAATGCTCGGGCGGCAGATACCCCGGACCTCCCTCAGCGGCCATCGCCTGTTGCGTGCGCATCATGATGGCATCGGAAAACCCGCGCAGCAGCATGACCAGCGCAACAATGATGTACATGCAGCCGATCTTTTTGTGGTCCACCGAAGTGAACCACTCGCGCCACAGGTAACCCCAGGCCCCTTTCCAGGTAATCGAACCGACCATCCCCACTGCGATGAGACCCACTATCGCAAGGGTATACATGATGATGGGTTCATGAAGCGGGATGGCGTCCCAGGACAGTTTTCCGAACATGTCAGCGCTCCTTCTGCGTCGAATTACGGTCATCGGCATCTTCGGAGGCCACTGGCTCCGGTATCGTCCTTCTTGATTTATTCATCCCTTCGTACTTGTCGACGATGGTCTTGAAGAGCTGCTGATCGACAGCTGAGTAGTAGGTGATGTCATAGCCGTGAGTCGGCGTCGCCAGCGTCTTGTAAGTCGCTGGATCGAGTGTTCGGGAGGTGTTCCTGACCTTTGTGACCCAGGCCTCGAAGTCGGCGGGCGTCGTGGCGAGGGTGCTGAAATGCATGTCGGAGAAACCGGGACCGCTGTAGTTGGCGGAGATGCCACGGTACTGGCCGACCTCGTTGGCAATCAGGTGCAATCGGGTCTGCATTCCGGGCATGGCGTAGATCTGCCCGCCCAGGGCCGGGATGAAAAACGAATTCATGGCAGCGTCAGAGGTGACGGTGAAACTGACTGGGGTATGCACCGGCATGGCCAGCTCGTTTACCGTGGCAATGCCCAGATCCGGGTAGATGAACAGCCACTTCCAATCCATGGCGACCACTTGGACGTTGATCGGCGGGTTGTCGGATTCGATCGGGCGGTAAGGGTCGAGCTCGTGCGTCGTGACCCAGGTCACCCAGCCCAGAATGATAATGATCACCAGGGGAACGCCCCACACCACGGCTTCGATCTTGTGAGAGCTTGCCCAGCGCGGGGAGTACCTGGCTTTCTTGTTGGTCGACCGGTACTGCCAGGCGAACAGAAAAGTCATCAGGATGACCGGAATCACGACGATCAGCATCAAGGCGGTGGCCAGGATGATCAGGTTGCGCTGTTCGAGTGCGATCTGACCCTTGGGATTGAAAATCACCCAGTTGCACCCTGACATCAAGGCGAAACAGAGCGCCACCAGACAAGTTTTGATCGTTCGCATTGATTTTCTACCTCGCGTTACAGATAAACCAAACTGCAATTAAGTTGCCATCATTCAACGTGCTGGCTGGCTATAAAACCGATACGAGCCCAGACGAAAGCCTTATTGAATCTGCCGACAGTCAATAAAGGTCGCGCCGTTCAAGATGCTCGTAAGTGTTATCCGGTTGAATGTCATGCTGCGGTGAGTGCTGGCCTTTTGATTGCCTTTTTTTACTTGTCTGATTAGCGAGGTTTTCCATGCGGCGTTCATAGACAGCATGATTGGAAGGGGTATTGGCATACTCGGAGCAGTTGCTCCGGTCTCTATCCGATATAGGCGACATTCGGCGACTCCTGGCCATATGCATTGCACTTGGCCTGTTGCGATAGTGTTTGCGCCGACTTCGTTCTGGCTACCAACCGGTTTGAATGCAGCAAGTGTGGCTTGGTTTTTAAAAATGCTCTAGAGGCGACGAACGGCACAACTAACGAAGCGGAAGGGTGCCTCTTGTCGGGTGCCATGGCAGTTGGCTGTAAGTTTTATATGCTGATCAAGTGTGTCTCGCATGTAATAGTTTCCCGGAGGGCAGCATGTTCAACAAGTCATCCACGTCTCCCGCACAGTCTGACAGTCCCGTTATTGAAAAGAGTTATGAGCGTGACCTGGAAAATGGTTGCAAGGCCAATGTGTGTGCTCATGAATTGCCGGACGGCGATATCGAATTGGTCGTCAGCGTGTGTGACAAGGAGGGACGCTCCGTGGCGAAGCGAACCACCAGATTGCCGGGCGCCGAGTGGACGGTTCCGGATGCCATGAAACGGGGTCGGGATCAGGCCGAGCGGATTGCCGGAGGGGAGTCGGGCCGACTGCCCTGTGCCGATCGCGCTGATCGTGAAGAAGACGATGACGACGATTGATCGGCAGGACGGCGGCTCATGAATGGACGGTGTGAACGACAAACTCGCCTTCCAGTGATGGAGTCGTCACCGCGTGAATCATCCCGGCCGTCAGCGCTTGCGCGGGATCGAGAATGCGCGGTGCGGCGGTCAGGTACTTTTCGATCTCCAGCTTCTCTTCAGCATTTTTGGTGCGCTCACCCACAATACGGGCATAGAGCTGCAGGTCGTAATCCAGGCTCATGGCGTATTCAGACATGCGTGAGTGGTCGACAGAACCATTCACGTACCAGTGAAAGGGGTGAAACAGGAACTTGCTGTGTCGGCAGGCCGTTCTGCGCTCGCCCGCCAGAAAGACGATGTTGCCCATGGATTCCACGGTGCCGAGATTGTGCGTGTGCACTGGAATCGGCAGCGCCATCAGAAAGTTGTAGAGGGTGAATCCATAACTGCACTCGCCGCCCAGCGTTGCAATGTTGATCGTAAGGCCCGTGGCTTTGCTCTGAACCGCCAAGGCCGCCTTCTCGATGGTCTGGCCGCAGGTGGACGCATTGATGGGGCCGGTGAAGTTGATGATATGCAAGGTCATGACGCACCTTCGTGATAAATAACGGACAGTCGAACACCCGGCCGGTCGCGGCGTCCCAGGACACCGTAACCGGTCGGGTGAACGTTATGAGCAGAGACGAAGACCTTCGTCACGTCGACGCCTGTGGACTAGCTGTTGCGTCCGCCTCCATGGCTGTTTTGTCCACCTTTGCGTCCGGCCTCAGATGCCTTTTCGCGATCATTGGCAAAGTTGCCGCCGCTGTTCTGGCCTCCCTTGCTGCCGGCTTCCGCGGCGCGCTCAGGGTCGTTCTTGAAATTGCCGCCGCTGTTCTGGCCGCCTTTGCTGCCAGCTTCCGCAGCGCGCTCGGGGTCATTCTTGAAGTTGCCGCCGCTGTTCTGACCGCCCTTGCTGCCAATTTCCTGATAGAACTCTTTGTCGTGGCTGGCTGAGGTTGCTTCGCCGCCTTTTTTGCCCGCTTCGTTTACACTCATACCGCCTTGTTTATCTTGTGCCATTTTCTGATACCTCATTGAAGTTGCAGTACTGTACAAGTCAACAATCGGGATCGATTGTATGGATCTTCGCTGCAGGCATTATAAATACCTGCCAGAAAGTGTCGCGTTCCGGGCTCGTCTACGCGTTACGCAGTGTTGATCAGACGCTGCAGGGCCTGTTCGGAATAGCCCCTTTTGACGTAAACAAGCCGGAACATGGTTGACACGGATCAATCAGGATTTGCGGCCGCCACCGTGGCTGTTTTGTCCGCCTTTTTTACCTGCCTCAGAGGCTTTTTCCCGGTCGTTGGCAAAGTTGCCGCCCGAGGCTTGTCCTCCTTTCTTACCGGCTTCCGATGCTTTCTCGCGATCATTGGCGAAGTTTCCCGGGTTTTTATTGCCTGTAGTCATGATGGCTCTCCAGTATCATTTACGATTCGTGAAGTTGGCGTCCAGTTTCCAGAACGGACACTTACTCCGATAAGCGTCAGGCGCAGAATGCTTTTACTATTTGTTTCCCGGCCGATAAAAGGTGGTAGTTGTAAAGGCTTTGTACAGGTAATGAACCAGGCAGGGATATTTGTACAGTTTCGATATCGATCACACAGCCGTTGATTCTTTCCGTGACGTGCTGTTTTGCCTGTCGCTGACCTCATTGCGCATCGCTGAAAAACGCAGCTGTGGCAGGGTCGTCCCTGCTCGCCAGATCGGCTGAAAAAATAATGATCGAACCGGTGATCCGCCGCGTCTCGCCGCCCGTATGCAGAAGCTGGTTTTTTTCAGGCAGTTGTCCTGTCACGTTCGGGAGGCACATGGATCCGCGTCTGGCAGGGCTTTCGTTCCTGCTCACCCTCACATGGACCGGTGCAGTCGTCCTGGTCATCTGGTTTTTTTCCTGATGGCGTGACACTGGGCCAACTTCGGATCACCGGTAGTGGCGAACTAATGGCTCTCGGCGCAATCTGACGTATCTGTCAGGTTGTCACGAGCTGAAAAATACGACACCTGCCGGCAACCCGGATGTTTTGCGACCTGATTGCTGCGCTATCGCGTTCATCGAGAAATACGATTATCTGTCTTGCATGGAAGGCCTCAACGTCTCACGGATCGAGGAGCGTTTTGCATCGCCCGCAGAAGCTGATGTGCGTCACTCTTTTTTTATAACTCTTTAATTCTCAGAGCACTGTTCATGTCGACAACAACTGTAAGTACCCCTAAGGACATAACCGGGGTGCAGTTGGACCTCCACTCGCTCATGACGGCCATTGATCGGTCGCAAGCGATGATTGAATTCGATCTTGAAGGCAACATCCTGCGGGCCAATACCAATTTTCTGGACTGCGTTGGCTATCGCCTCGACGAAATTCAGGGGCGTCATCACCGCATTTTCTGCACCCCTGACCACGCCTCCAGCCTGGAATATGCAACGTTCTGGAAGAAGCTGAGCGAGGGCGCATTCGATGAAGGTCAATACAAACGGCTGGGCAAGGGCGGCAAGGAAATCTGGCTGCAGGCGACCTACAACCCGGTGCTAGACGAGCACGGCAATCCGTTCAAGGTCGTGAAGTTCGCAACCGACGTGACCCATCAGCGCAAGACCAATGCCGAATACGAAGGCAAGGTGTCTGCCATCGAGCGGTCGCAGGCGGTGATCGAGTTCGACCTGAACGGTCGTGTGCTCAGCGCCAACGAAAATTTTCTGTCGATTCTGGGCTACCGTCTGGACGAGGTTCAGGGTCAGCACCACCGCATGTTTTGCGATGACGAATACCTCAATAGTCCGGCGTACCGTGCCTTCTGGGCGAAGCTGGAGCGTGGCGAGTATGACTCGGGCGAATACAAACGCGTCGGCAAGAACGGTCGCGAGCTGTGGATCAGCGCCACTTACAACCCTATCCTCGATCCGGACGGTCGTCCGTACAAGGTCGTCAAGTTCGCCAACGACGTGACGGAAAGCCGCGCTCGCCAGGCCGAGCAGGCCGGCAAGGTGACTGCGATCGAGCGTTCCCAGGCCGTGATCGAGTTCGATCTGACCGGCAAGGTGCTGACCGCCAACCGCAACTTCCTCAACGTATTCGGCTATGACCTGAACGAGATTGTCGGTGAGCATCACCGCATGTTCTGTTCCGAGGATTTCATCAGCAGCCTTGCCTATCGCGAGCTGTGGGACAAGCTGGGCCGTGGTGAATACGACGCCAACGAATACAAGCGCAAGCGCAAGGACGGCAGGGAGATCTGGATTCAGGCCACCTACAACCCGATCTTCGATGCTCAGGGCAAGGCCTACAAGATCGTCAAGTTCGCGCTGGACGTGACCGACGCCAAGGAAAGCAGTGTCGAGGACAAGGGTAAGGTCACGGCAATCGACCGTGCCCAGGCGGTGATCGAATTCGACATGGCTGGCAACATCCTCACGGCCAACCCCAACTTCCTGAAAGCCATGGGTTACGGGATGCAGGAACTCAAGGGCCAGCATCACCGGATCTTCTGCGAAGAGGAATACGTGCGCAGCACGCCTTATCGCGAGTTCTGGCACAGCCTGGGGCAGGGCGAATTCTTCTCGGGTCGCTTCATGCGCCTGAGCAAATACGGCCAGCACATCTGGATTCAGGCGACCTACAACCCGATCTTCGACCACGAAGGCAAGCCGTTCAAAGTCGTCAAGTTCGCCACTGACATCACTCGTCAGGTCGAGATCGAACAGGCCATCGAGGCCAAGACTCTGGCGATGGACAATTCGGTCAAGGCGCTGATGGGCGCGATAGCCTACGTCGCGCAAAGCACCGACACCGCCACCGAACTGGCCAGACAGACACGTGAGCAGGCCAGCCGTGGTTCGCAGACGCTTAACAAGGCGTCCGAAGCGATGGGCATGATCGCCAAATCGGCTGAAGGGATTCAGGATATCGTTCAGGTCATCAGCGAAATTGCCAGCCAGACCAACATGCTGGCGTTCAACGCTGCCATCGAAGCGGCGCGCGCCGGTGAGCATGGTCTTGGTTTCTCGGTCGTGGCGGACGAGGTGCGCAAGCTGGCCGAGAAGTCTTCGCGGGCGACCAAGGAGATCAACAAACTGATTCTCGAAACGGTCGGCCGGATCGAGTCGGGCAACGAGATTTCCCTCAGCGCGGGCGAAGCCTTCGAGCACATCGTCGAAGGTGTGATGCAGACCACTCAGGCCATTGACGGGATCAATGCGGCCACCGAGAAACAGCGTGTTTCTGCGCATGAAGTCGAGTCGTTGATCGTCGAGCTGCACAAGGCCAATGCCAATGGCAGCAGCACTGAGGCGCTGGACAGGATGTCGCTTGGGCAACCGGCATGAATGACATGCATGCCTATGGCGTGGTGCAGATAAACGGCACCTACCTGGCGGTCATCGCCGATGCGTTGATGGAGGCGGTGCACTGGCCGGCCGATCTGCAGTCGCACCCGCTGACACGCGGTGCGCTGCTCGGCGTGTTCACACTGCGTGGCAAACCGGTGCCACTGGTGGATCTGCGTGGTCAGCTTGCCGAAGGCACCGACAACTCGGCACCTACGCCGCTGGTTGCCATCCTGAAATTCGGCGGCGGTTATCTGGGGCTGGCGATCGATACCGTGTGCGATATTCTCAAGGCACGTGACGCGCAGTTCTGTTCGATAGGACCTGGCGGCAACAGCACCGGATTGTTGCCGGAGCTGCTGTTGGGCAGCGAAGAGTCGCGCATGATCTACAAGCTGGATCTGCAGGTGTTGGCCGGTCTGCCGGGCGTCATGTTTGCGGCCGATCAGCACGCACAGTTGCTCAAGGAGGAAGCACAGGCGGCCAAGCGTCGCTTGTTGCACTATCTGGTCTTCGAGTGCGACGGTCGGCACTTCTGCATTGATGCCAGCGTGGTTACCGAACTGGTGGACGGACCTGAAATCAGCGCATCGGATTTCGGCAGCGATTGCTGCTTTGGCGTTACCTCGGTGCGCGGCACAAAGGTGCCGGCGCTCAACCTTTCCGAGGTCCTGGGGCTGGATCACACGCGGCAGGCTTCCAAGCCACAACTTTTGCTGCTGACCGCACCGGACGGGCGTGTTTGCGGGTTTGGTTACGACCGGATGGTTGCGATTCATCGGCAGGACCCGGACAGCCTCCTGGCGGCGCCCGCGTATGGTTTGCCTCATCCCGAGCTGTTCGCCGGCGTGATGAATCTGCAGGAAGGTGAGCAAGCCTTGTTGCTCGATCATCCGGCGCTGCTGCAACGGCCTGAGGTCACCAGTTACACCAAGGTCTATCAGAACGACGTACAGCCTGCGCAAGCCTCCCATGACGTCACCAAGGCGATGTTGCGGCATGCCTGTCTGTTGTTCGATGCACCGAGCCGCTTCGTGGCACCGTTGAGCCAGATCGTCGAGATTCTTGCTGTGCCCCGGCAACTGATCGGCCTGGCCCAATCCTCTACGCATTTGCTGGGGCAGTTCAATCTGCGCGGTGAGCAGGTGCCGTTGATCTGCCTGAGCAGCCTGCTTGGCGAGACAGCGCCAGCACAGACCGAAGCGTCCCGCGTGCTGATTGTGCGGGGTGAACGTCTCTGTTTCGGATTTACAGTGAGCCGGGTCGACTCGATCGATGCGTTCAATCAGTTTGATCCGGCAATGCTGGAGCAGGGTTGGCAGACCAATCTGGGCAAGGATATTTCGGTCAACGACCGGGCGCGCTCTCTGGTCAGTGTCGGCAGTCCTGAACGCAGTTCCCGTTTGACGCTGCTGGACTTGCAAGGCGTGGCCAGACAACTGGAGCAGAGCGTGCAGCAACGCGCGGTCGCGTGATGTGAGGGTGAATCAATCTGAACCGAACGCTGTGCACGTGGCCTTACGTTGACAGCCACGAGTGGAGCATCTGACGATGACTGACAAGAAAGATGAAAAGAAACCGGAACCTCGCGACGACGTGCCTGCGCACTCGACGCCCGAGGAGAAGGAACGCCTGAAGGACTTCAACAAAGGAGGCATTCCGCCCGGTGTCTGCTGAAACCTGTCTTCACAAAAACGCCCGGTCTTTCACAGACCGGGCGTTTTCGTTGAGCGGCGTCTGACGATCATTCGCCCGTTGCGAAATCGCGCAGGACACTGCCTTCCATCCGATAGCGCACCCACTCATCCTGCGGCGCTGCGCCGATGGCTTCGTAGAATTTGATGGCGGGTTCGTTCCAGTCCAGCACACTCCATTCCAGACGGCCACAGTCATTGGCTACCGCTTCGCGGGCAATGTGTCGCAACAGTTTGCGTCCAGCACCGACACTGCGTTGTTCCGGTGTGATGTACAGGTCTTCCAGATACACGCCGTTGCGACCGAGCCAGGTGGAGTAGCTGTAAAAATACACGGCGTACCCGATGGGCTTGTCGTCGTACAGGCACATCAGCGCTTTGGCGGGTGCGTTGTCTGCGAACAGTGAGCGCTGAATGTCCTCTTCACTGGCCTTGACCTCATGCCCGGCACGTTCGTAGATCGCAAGTTCGGTGATGAACGCCAGAATCTGGCTGGCGTCGGCGGCAGTGGCGGGGCGAATGGTGAGGGACACAGGGACTCCTTGGCAGGCTGCAGGATGATGGCGCGGCATGATAGCCGCATCGTTCGACAGTCCGGTAGTCAGGCGTCGCGCAGCAGGTCGTTGGCGTTGAGCAATTGCCAGGCGATGTGCGGGTTGGCTTCCAGCGCCCGCCTGATGGCAGCGGGAATGGATTGGCGAGTCTTGCGGCAGACACCGATTTTCTGCTCGACGACTATATTGATGCCGCGCATCGTGCGCACCTCGTTGAAGCCCGGCATGACCTCTACACGGACGCCCAGTTGCGTTTCGATCTTGCGCAGCACATGTTCCAGATCGCCCAGGCTGGTGATGGCCGCGAGACGCTCAAGCAGACGCTTCTCCTGATCGCGGGTCAGCAGCAGAATCCGCCGGTCGGCGTCAGGCGCATCGAGCCGATCCCGTTCGCAATCGCAGACGCCGGGTGGGCAAGGGTTTCGGGTGGGAAGCGATGCATTCATAGGGCGCAGCATAGCCATTGTGCGAGGCGTCTGACCATAGGTGCATCAGGCCTTTTATCGTGGCGCGGGCTCCTGAAACAGTTAAGTGAACCGACCCGATGGGACGCAGAGCGTCCAGCGTTGCATGCCGACGCGGAGCATCGTTATACACAAGTCTGCCTCAACACTGATCGTGCCCATCGCTCCGCGTGGGCATGCCTCCCGTGACGCTCCGCGTCACAGATGGCACAGATTGCGGATTCAGTGAGCCGAGCGCTTGGCTCCAGTCACCTTTTCGCCCCTCGGCGACCTACTTTGACGGGGCAAAGTAGGCAAATGTATGGTCAGCCCACCTCCTGCAATCGCAGTTCGATGAGCGGTAAAGCATGCTTGCGCTAATGTATCCGGGCTCATTCTGGGCAATCTCGCTGCCCGGCCCTTGATGAGTATTCGCCGCCCAACTGTCCTCAAAAACCCCTAAAGCCTCGAAGGCTGCTTTGCCTATCAGGTTCTCAGTCAGGCCATGAGCTGTTTATCGTCATCATCACTGCGTAGCAAAAGCCGGTATGTCTACGTTTTACTCAGATCATTGACGCGTTGTAGGTGCCGCCTCGTCTGAGCACCGCCCATACGATTCTTGCCAGCTTGTTCGCTAAGGCACATGCCACCTTGTTCGGATGCTTGCGTGCCAACAAGTTTCTTACCCACTGCCCAAGGGCATCCTCGCGTCGATCTATTCGAATCATGAGCGCTCGAGACCCTTGCACCAGCAGGGTTCGCATGCGCCTGTCACCGCGCTTGCTGATACCCAGCAATACGGGTCTCCCGCCTGTAGAGAACTGTCTGGGAACCAGTCCTAGAAAAGCGGAAAGGTCTCGTGAAGTCTTGAAGTTGGAAGCGTCTCCCAGATCCGCTACAAGTGCGCTGGCGGTGATAGGTCCAATGCCAGGAATAGTCATCAGCCGTGTGCCGGCATCGTCTTGCGCCAGTTGCTGCTTGATTTGCACATCACACGCCTTGATCTCTGCATCAAGACGCCGAATATCCTCCAGTAAATGCTCCATTATCCTTTTGAGCTGAAGCGGCAGGTCGCTACGTGAATTGTCAATCAGCTCAGGCACTTTGGCGATCGCTGCCTTGGTGGCGGGCAAGGCAATTCCAAACTCAAGCAAAAAACCATGCACCCTGTTGATGGCTTCAGTACGGTGGCAAACCAGTGACTCGCGAAGACGATGTTGTACAGAAAGTACCTGCTGCTCTGCAGTCTTGACGGCAACGTAATGGGTACGTGGTCTGGAGGCCGCTTCGCAAATGGCTTCGGCATCAATGAAGTCATTCTTGTTGCCCGTCACATAGGGCTTCACATGTTGCGGAGCAATCAACTTCACCCGATGCCCCAGCGAGGCGAGTTTTCTGGCAAGCCAGTGAGAGCCACCGCACGACTCCATTGCAATGGTGCAAGGTTCAATCTGAGCCGCAAACTGCAGCAGGCGATTGCGGTTGAAGCACTTGCGTAGTACCTGGTGGCCGCCTGCATCATGACCTATGAGGTGAAAACTGTTTTTACCAATGTCGATGCCTAAAAGTTTGAGGCCGTTGTTCATGAGCGATCTCCTCGACGTTAGAGAGAAACCCGGAAAGTGTAGACACTCCGGGTTTCTCGGATCGGGCTGACCATCTCATTACCCCCATGCTCCGGTTCCGGCCCCGGCTTCGCCGGGGTTCCTTCGTCCTGACACTGATTCGGGGGTCGCTGCAAATGGGCCATCCATGGCCCACTGCAGCTCAATCGGCATCCATGCCGATTGCCCCCCGAATCAGCGCCAGGACTCAGCCTTCACCCACGTCGCGATCTGCGGTGTTCATGACATCGCGGTACAAAAGCGCATCAGTGCCGCTGTCTCTCCGGATAGCCAGATGATTTGTGTATAACGATGAGCGCTCTGCGTGGTAACGCCTCCCAAGACGCTCCGCGTCCGCTCTTGAATGTGGCGCAGATGATGTGGCCAAGCTCCAGCGTTATCCACGTCATGCGCTCGGCTCACTGAATCCATAGTCTGTGCCATGTGTGACGCGGAGCGTCACGGGAGGCATGCCCACGCGGAGCGATGGGCACGATCAGTGTTGAGGCAGACGTGTATATAACGCTGAGTGCTCCGCGTGGGAATGCCGATCTGCACGCACCACCCAACCATCGCAACCCGCAAGAATGTTCAAGACGTGCGCTCGGGATTCTGCGAAAGTTGTTGCCCCATAATCGGTCATGCGGTTGTTCATGTTTCGTTCTTCATCTGCTTATCAGGCGTTCAGCCAGGGCGCGATTGCGGTCATGCCGCTGTCGTTGGCCTGTGCGCCATGGGGCCTGCTGGCCGGGTCTCTGGCGCTGGAAGCCAATCTCACACCGCTGGAAAGCCAGGGGCTGTCAGTCATAGTGTTTGCCGGCGCTGCGCAACTCGTCGCCATCGGCATGCTGAAAAGCGGGGCGGGGATCGGCTCGATTCTGCTGACGACGCTGTTGTTGACCTCCCAGCATCTGCTCTACGGGCTGCACATGCGTCCGACGCTCTCACCGCTACCGTTGCGCTGGCGAATGAGCCTGGGCTTTCTGCTGACCGACGAATTCTTTGCCCTTAACAGCCAGCACGGTGGCGCGTCGTTCAATCGCTGGTTCGCCCTCGGCGTCGGGCTGACGTTCTACCTGATCTGGAACCTGTTCACCTTTCTGGGCATCGTGCTGGGCAACAGCTTTCCGGGGCTGGAACATCTGGGGCTGGAGTTCTCGATCATCGCCACCTTCATCGCCCTGGTCACGCCGCTGGTGCGTAATCTGCCGGTGGTGGTATGCGTGGCCGTTTCGCTGTTCTGCTCGGTGTTGTTCAGCTACTGGCACTGGAGTGCGGCGCTGGTGCTGGCCGGAATTGCGGGCATGACCGCAGGCTTCGTCGTCAAACGCGCGCTGGGGCAGGAGGCACCATGATCTTTGCCGTGATCATTGGAATGGGGCTGGCGGTGTTTTTCAATCGCTATGTGTTTCTGGAGCCGCGCCTGCCGTTCACGCTGGGGCGCAATGCACGGGATTTTCTCGGCTTCGCCGTGCCCGGCATGCTGACCGCCATTTGTGGACCGATCATCTTTCTGCCTGAACACCGGCTGGAGCTGAGTCTGACCAATCCGTACTTGCTGGGTGCATTGTGCACCATCGTCCTGATGCTCTGGACAAAACGAGTGCTGACCAGTGTGGCGCTGGGCATGGGCTGCTTCTACGCATTTCGCTGGCTGTTTGCGGTGTAGCCGCGTTGGCAGGCTGCGATAACAGCAGCCTGCCAGCGTGAAGCGCACCAGCGACTGATCAGATCAGTTCGGCCACTTCATCTCGCCCTTGATCACCTTGGCGCTCAGCTCCAGCGAACTCGGCTCTGCCAGTTGTGGCCAGGCTTTTTTCATGGCGTCGATCAGCGCGGCTGAATCCCTGGTTTTGGCAGCGTGCTCCTCGAAAGACTTGAGGTAGTCGGCGGTGAACGTGACAGCCTTGGTCCCTTCAGGCACCTCGCCCAGATAGTGGCCCGGAATGACAGTGGTCGGCTTCAAGGCTTCGATGCCCTTGAGTGCGGCGAGCCAGTCCTGACGGGATTTCGGCGTCTGGGTATCGGCGACCCAGACGTGAATGCCGCTGGACACCACGACGCCACCGACAACGGCCTTGATCGACGGAATCCACACGTAACTGCGTTGCGGTGCCGGGCCTTGCAGACCCTTGATTTCCAGTGGCTGGCCTTCCAGGGTCAGATGATCGCCCTTGAGCACTTCAGGCAGGACCAGCTTGGCCGGCGCGTTGTCCTTGAGGATCGGACCCCAGTAGGCCAGCTTGCCTTGCATCGATGCCTTGATGGCTTTCACGGTCGGTTCGCTGGCGACAATCTTCGCCTCCGGGAACGCTGCCTGAATCACGTCCAGACCGAAGTAGTAATCCGGATCGCTGTGGCTGATGTACACGGTGGTGAGTTTCTTGCCGCTGGCCTTGATCTTCTGCACCAGCGCTTCGGCATCGTTGCGCTGGAACTGGGCGTCGATCAGCACCGCATCATGCTGGCCGGTGATCAGTTCGGAGGAGACCGGGAAGATGGCTTTTTCGGCCGGGTTGTAGACGTCGATCTTCAGCGGATCGGCGGCCTGGGCGGCCAGCGGAAAAAGAGTGGCGAAGGAGAGAGCGAACAGGGCACTGCGCAACATGGGGACGACCTTTTCGAGTGGCATAACGGGAGTGGCCTTATCTTAGGTTGCTTGAAGTGAAACAAAAGCCCCACTATTGGCAACTATCGGTTGCCTGGATCGGACGAATCATGGATCGCATCATGGCGGCTCGGGTGTTCATTGCCATCAACGAGCGGGGCAGCCTGATCGCTGCCGCCGACTCGCTGGACATGTCCCGGGCCATGGTTACGCGCTATCTGGCGCAAATGGAAACCTGGGCGGGCGCACGCCTGCTGCACCGCACCACGCGCAAGCTCGGCCTGACCGCGCCCGGTCAGGTAACGCTGGTACGCTGTCAGCAGCTCCTGGAGTTGGCCGATGCCATGCCGCTGGCGGCCGATACACAGGTAGACGAGCCGCGTGGCATGTTGCGCATTGCCTGTTCCCAATCGCTGGCGCAGGCGGTGCTGGCACCGGCAGTCACGGCTTACCTGCAGCGCTATCCCGGCACGTCTGTGGATTTGCTGATCGGCAATCAGGCGGTGGATCTGGTGGGCGAGCGCATCGATCTGGCGATTCGCATCACCAATCAACTGGACCCCAACCTCATTGCCCGCCCGCTGGGAACCTGCGATTCGGTCGTGTGTGCCTCGCCCGCGTATCTGGCCGCCCACGGCACGCCGTTACGCCCGCAGGAGTTGAGCAGCCATAATTGCCTGACCTATTCCTACTTCGGCAAGAGCCTTTGGGAGTTCGTCCGCCTCGAACAGCCACTGAGTGTGCCGGTGGGCGGCAATCTCAGCGCCAATGACTCGGTGGTACTGCTGGAAGCGGCAGCGGCAGGTGCGGGGATCACCCTGCAGCCGGTTCACTCGGCAGCGCCATTGCTGGCCAGTGGGAAGCTAGTCGCACTGATGCCTGACTACCAACCCCGTACGCTGGGCATGCACGGCATCTATACCTCGCGTCAGCACCAGTCGGCGACCTTGCGCACCATGCTGGATTTTCTGGCGGGATGGTTCGGGGAGGAAGTTTTGTTGCGGGGGTAGGTGGGTGGAGGCATCCATTGCTTGATGCCCGAGTATTTACATCCGCTGCGTTGGAGCAAACGTCTCACCATATCTTCGACGTATGAGTTTTCGCGTGGCAAACACAGACCGTAGGAGCGCGCTTGCCCGCGATCTGCCGGGAACCGGCAGCAAAACCTGCACACGCGGTATTCCAGATGTGGCCTCAGGGCCGCTGCGCAGCCCATCGCTGCCGTCGTAACCTCCGAGAGCTCCTACGCCCTTCGGGCAGAAGCACGCGCGCGTGCACATCAGTAAATTACAGAGAGTTTGACAAGAGGCGGCTTGCCGGCGATTCGTTTTCTCAGGCGACATGCCTGTGACAGAACTGAAGCTATCGCCGGCAAGCCGCCTCCCACAAAAAGCGCGTGCCCTCAATCAATCACGCAGTGTTCGTGGGCGCTGGCGTTTTCCAGATGCCCTTGCCATCACGTCTTGAACTTGCGCACCAGTGCATCCAGCTCGTTGGACAGCGAGGCCAGGCTGCTGGAGTCGGCGCGGGCCGAGTCGGACAGGGTGGCGATGAGTTGCGCATCACCATGGATCTGGCTGATGTGGCGGTTGATGTCCTCGGCCACCTGATGCTGCTCTTCGGCGGCGGTCGCGATCTGGGTGTTCATGTCGCGGATGACGTCCACCGACTCGCGGATCTGGCCGAAGCTGCTGCGGGCCTGGCCGATCTTGGTCACCGACTGTTGCGAAACATCCAGGCTCGCATTCATCTGCTGCGCCACGGACTTGGTGCGCTTGGCGAGGTTGCCCAACAGTGTGTCGATCTCGGCCGTCGAGTCGGCAGTGCGCTTGGCCAGCGCGCGAACCTCGTCAGCTACCACGGCAAATCCGCGACCCTGTTCACCGGCACGCGCGGCTTCGATGGCTGCGTTGAGCGCCAGCAGGTTGGTCTGTTCGGCAATCGAGCGAATGGTGGCCAGAATCGACTGGATGTCGATGCTGTCTTTCTCCAGTTGCGTCACGTCCTTGGCCGAGCGGGCGATTTCCTCGCTCAGTTGATCGACGCTGCGCACGGCATCGTCGATCTGGCGCTGACCTTCACGGGCCTGCTGTTGACCGCTGTCGGCCGAATCGGCGGCCTGGCTGCAGGAGCGGGCGACTTCGTTGGAGGTCGCGACCATCTCATGGAACGCTGTAGACACCATGTCCACTGCTTCACGCTGACGGCCTGCCGCTTCGGCCATGTCGTTGGACACGCGAGTGGAGCTGTGCGACGCCTCGAGAATCTTGTGCGCGGCCTGACCGATGTGCTGGATCAGGCTGCGAATCGCAGTCAGGAATTTGTTGAACCAGCCTGCCAGTTGCGCGGTTTCGTCGTTGCCGCGCACGGTCAGGTTATGGGTCAGGTCGCCTTCGCCCTCAGCGATGCCTTCCAGACCGGTCGAGACGCTGTGGATCGGACGCACGATGACTCTGGCGAAGCTGGCACCGACAATGGCAAACACGAGTGCCAGCACGGCAGCGATGACGCCGATCAGCCAGGTCAGACGCGTGGCCGAGGCCATGACTTCGTCCTGTCTGATCAGGCCGATGAAGTTCCAGCCCAACTGATCGGACGGGTAGACGTTGGCCATGTAGCGCTCACCGTTGAGGGTGAGTTCCACCAGTCCACTGCTGGTCTTGGCCAGTTCGGCAAAGCCGTCGCCCAGTTCACCCAGCTTCTTGAAGTTGTGCTCAGGCTGCTTGGGATCGACCAGCACGGTGCCGTTCTTTTCCATCAACATCAGATAGCCGCTTTCGCCCAGCTTGATCTGTTTGACGATGTTGGTCAGCTGTTTGAGCGACACGTCGATGTTGACCACGCCGCCGGGGTTGCCGAGCTTGTTGGGAATCGCGCGGATGGTGCTGACCAGCACCGCGTCGTCGGCGGCCCAGTAATAGGCATCGCTGCGCACGGTTTTGCCGACGTTGGCCATTGCCGTTTTGTACCAAGGGCGGACGCGAGGGTCGTAGTTGCTCATCCTCGGGTCTTCCGGCGTCATGATGTAGCTGCCGTTGATCAGGCCGTAGGACACGTAGGAGTAGGCCGGGTGCGCCTTGGCGATGCTGGCGAACAGCTCGGTGGCCTGCCTGTCATTTTCCGACTGCGCTGTCGCGGCTGCGCCCATGTAGTTTCTGAAGTCGTCGCTGGCACCGGCGATCAGCGGGTGCGCGGCGATGTAGTTGACGTTCTGGGTGATGCCGTCGAAAAACAGCTGCATGGCGTTATCGACCTGACGAATCTCGCGCCCGCTGCCGTCTACAAAATCCTTGGTCGCCTCGTCGCGCAGATTCACGACGACAATCGTTGCCACCACAATGATCGGAAGGCACGCAATGACTGCGAATGCCCAGGTCAACTTCTGTTTGATGTTCATGTGAGCTCCGGAGTGTCCATTACAACCGTGTGTTGGGCGCTGCATCTGTGCGCAGTCTGTCGAACCCAGTCATCACCCGGAAGCGCTGTCTGATGGTCTACCATTAGCAGTTCGGCGTCTGGCCTGGATTCTTTAAGCAGGGTGACGCTATCAGGCATTTGTGTCGTTTCTGGATCAGGGGCGGTAACCCAGCTCACTGCTGATGCGTTCGCTGCACGCCAGTAGAAGGTCTTGAAATCGCTCCCGCGCGCCATCCGGGTCCATGATGGCGTCCGGGCCGGACAGGTTGATGGCCGCCGTGATCTTGCCCGCATGGTCCTTGATCGACGTGGCAATGGCAGTCGAATAGTCCGAGCGGTGCAGAACCCAGCCGCGTTCGCGGTCCTGCCTCGTCATTGCCTGAAGTTCAGGCAGCGTGCGCGGTGCCGGGGCAGGGTAGTCGTCCAGACGAATGTGCTGATAAAGCCTGCTCAGCTCAGCGTCATCCAGTGCCGTCAGCAGCATGCGACCCATGGCCGTGCAGTGGCAGGCGATGCGAGTCCCGACCGGAACATTCACCGAAAGACGCTGCGCAGCGAACGCCCGGTAGAGGTACAGACTGTCGGTCTGCTCACGAATGCTCAGGTGGCAGGACAGCGAAGACTGGTCACGCAGCCGGTTCAGGTGTGGCATCGCGACGTCGACAATGTCGCGGCTGGCCAGATAACTGAAACCATCACTGATCACCCGCGCCCCCAGTTCGTACTGCGTGCCGTTTTTGTCGAGATAGCCCATGTCGGTCAGGGTGAACAGAATCCGGTACACCGCCGACGTGCTGACCCCCAGTCGCTCGGCGATATCGTGCATGCCGAGTGAGCGGGTCTGCGCTGAAAACATGCCCAGCACGCTCAGCCCGCGGGCCAGGGCGGGGACGATGTAATCGGTGTCCTTTTCAGTCGTGTCAGTCATGGATAGCCCCGCAGTTGATACGGCACACGCTCTGCGCTCGTCGTTAAACACACATCAGCCTCAACACTGATCGTGCCCATCGTTCCGCGTGGCCATGCAGCCCACAGCGCGCTCAGACACTCACCCCATCAAACTCTGCCATCGCATCCAGCAAAGCATCCTTGAAGTACGCCAGCGATGCGCGGTCGAACAGGATCTGGAAACACGGCACCGACCGCGCCCCGACATTCACTACGATCACGTTGATACGCGCCGCCGAGGTCTGGGCCACGGCGCCAGGCGGGAACGCCTGCGCGCGCAGGTCGACGCCGCACAGCTTGGCCATCACCTCGCTGATGCACACCCCGCTCAGTTGCAGCCACGCGTGGCTGTCTTCGCGTGGCAGCAAGTGGTTGGCGTTGTGGTCCATCTCCCAGCTGGCTTCTTCATCGGCGATGCGTTGGCCTTGATCCTGCGCGCTGCCCAACAGCAGGTATTCGGTCTGGGACAGGCGCGCCACGTGGCTGCCATCTGTCTGGGTCACAGCGCGGTTGGGCACGTCGGGCAGGCTGAAGCCGCGTGCAGTCAGGTAGGCGGCGCTGTCGGTGCCGCGAAAGCCGACGCGTGGCAGGTCGGTCAGGTCCTCCAGCGTGCACAGCGGCATCGGGTCAAGTCCAACAGAGCGTTCTGCAGTAAGGCTGGTCATGGTTCAAAGCTCCTGGCGCTGATTGTCGGGATCGAAGAAAGGCAGTTTCACCACGGTGGCCTGAACCACCACGCCGTCCTCGACGCGAATCGGAATCTGCTGGCCGGGCGTGCTCTGGTCGAACGCGGCGTAGGCCAGCCCGATGATCCTGCCCAGTGTCTGCGAGTATTCGCAGGAGGTAACGTTGCCGCTGATGTCCGGCCCCTTGAGCACCAGATGGCCTTCGAGCGGCTGCGGACTGGCCTTGGACAGGGTGAAGCCCACCAGCTTGCGTTTCTGTGGCTGGGCTTCGAGGATGTCTACCGAACGACGGCCGACGAAGAAGGGTTTGGTCCGACTCACCGCCCAGCCCATGTCGATTTCGGCCGGGTGGGTCATGCCGTCGGTGTCCTGGCTGATGATCACATGGCCTTTTTCCAGACGCAGCAGACGCTGGGTTTCAACACCGAACGGGCGCATGTCAAAGACACGACCCGCTTCGATGAGGGTGTCCCAGAGCTTGAGCCCGTGACGCGCCGCTACGTGGATCTCATAACCCAGCTCACCGACGAAACCGACCCGCAGCAGGCGCGCCTTGATACCAGCGACCGTGCCCTGACGCACGCCCAGATAGGGGAATCCTTCCGAAGACAGATCCAGATCGTTGCACACCTGCTCCAGTACCTTGCGCGAGTCGGGACCTGCCACATTGACCGCACAGATCGCTGCCGTGACGTTGGTGATGTCCACATTCAGACGCCATTGGGCGTTCCACTTGAGCATCTGCTGGTAGATGCGATCCACGCCGCTGGTGGTCGCGGTCACGTAGAAATGCTGCTCGGCAAAGCGCGCACAGACGCCGTCGTCGATCACCACGCCCTGTTCATTGGTCATCAGGGCGTAGCGCGACCGGCCAACCGGCTGCTTGAGAAACGCGAAGGTGTACATGCGCTGGAGCAGTTCAGCGGCGTCCGGCCCACGGATATCCAGCCCGCCGAGTGTCGACACATCAATGATCCCGACCTTGTTGCGCACATGCACAGCTTCTTCCTGCATGCACGCATCGCGTTGCGACGGTTTGCCGTAGAACGCCGGACGCTGCCAGATGCCCGCAGGCATCATCTTCGCGCCCGCTTCAACGTGGCGGCGATGCATGGGCGTTTGTCGGTATGGATCGAAGGCACGGCCTGCCACATGCGCCAGTTTTTCAGCCTCGAAGGGCGGGCGTGCTGTGGTCACGCCGGTTTCGCTGATACTGCGCTGGGTCGAAGCCGCGACCAGACGTGCCGTCGGCAGCGCCGAGTGGCGACCCTGCGAAGGGCCCATGCCGACCGTGGAGTAGCGCTTCACCAGTTGAATGTCGCGATAGCCGATCCGGGTGGCGTTGACGATGTCGCGCACTTGCAGGTCTTCATCGAAATCGACGAAATCCTTGCCTTTGGGATGCGGGAAGATCGGCCAGGCAAAATTGACCCGCGCTTCGCTGCGCAGTGCAGGTGGGGTGCCGTCAAAGGTGAGGCCCAGTGCCTTGAGCACATCGGCGGCTGCGCGCGTCGCGTCGGCCAGCACGTTGTCCAGCGCGTGACAGCCGTTGACGGAACCGGCGATGCCCAGGTTCTGCGGCAGACCGTTGATGGCGAACTCGGCCTGGGTGTCGTCATAGTCGAGCCTGCCGCCCGCCTGACACAGCAACTGGTAGGCGGGCATGTAACCACCCGACATGCACAGCAGATCGCACTCGACGGTCAGGCCGCTGTTCGCCACCTGTCCCTGGCCGGTGATCTTGCGCAGGTCCGCGCCGCTGATGTGGCGCATGCCTTTTTCGTGCAGCGCTTCGAACACCGTGGTGTTCATGTGGCAGGTGATGCCGCGTTGTTCGACGGCGTTCTGCAGTGCCCGATCGGATGCATGGGGGCGCATGTCGACAACCGCGACGACGTCCACGCCCTGATCGTTGAGGTCCAGCGCGGCGAGATAACCGTCATCGTTACCGGTCAGCACTACCGCGCGTTTGCCGGGTTTGACCGCGTACAGTTTCATCAGGCGCTGGACGGCGCTGGTCAGCATCACGCCGGGCAGGTCGTTGTTGCGAAAGATCACCGGCTGATCGAACGAGCCGCTGCACACCAGACACTGCGTGGCGCGGACCTTGTACAGGCGCTTGCCTTGAATCACGGGCAAATAGTTGTCGGTGAACCATGCATTGCAGGTCGCCTGCTTGAGCACGCGGATGTTGGCGTGACTTTCCACTGCCTCGACCAGCTCACTGCGTACCTGCCCGGCGCGCTGACCCTCTAGGTCGAAACGCGCGTAAGTCAGCGAGCCGCCGAGAATCGCCTGCTGTTCGATCAGGAGCACCTGGGCACCGGCATTGGCGGCGGTCAGAGCAGCCTGCAAGCCTGCTGGCCCGGCGCCAATGATTGCCAGATCAGTGAACAGGTAGGCCTTGTCGTAATACTCCGGCTGGAATTTCAGGTCCAGCACACCCAGGCCGGCTTTCTTGCGAATGATCGGCTCCCAGATTTTCCACATGCCTTTTGGCTTGTAGAACGAGCGATAGTAGAAACCGACCGGCATGAACTTCGAGAACTTGCCCAGCACCGCGTCCTTGTCGTTATCCAGCGAACCATTGAAGTTCTGTCCGCTGGCGTGCAGGCCTTGCTGCAGCGCGAACGTGTCGGCCATCACGTTGGGCTCGTGGGGCAACTGGATCAGGCTGTTGGCGTCTTGCCCGGCCATGGTCAGCGGGCCGCGCGGGCGGTGGTACTTGAACGAGCGCGAGAGCAGAAAGCGACCGTTGGCCAGCAGGGCGCTGGCGATGCTGTCGCCTTGCAGGCCCTGATACGTCTTGCCGTCGAAACTGAAAGTGAGCGGCTGGTTGCGGTCGATCAGCAGACCCATGGGCGCGGGCAGGCGGGTGGGGGTGTTCATCCTGCGATCTCCTTGGCGGGCATCGGTGTGAAGTCGATACGGGCGGTGAACACTTCCCGAGGATCGAACGTGCGGATGATCTGGTCGCTTGCAGTGTGACGCTCGGCCAGAAACCAATAGCTGGACGGGTTGTGCATCCACCATTCGCGCACCACGCCCAGCGTGTCCTCGCTGTTGAATACGTAATCGGCCCACTCGGCGTCACTGCAGGTCTGCGGGTCAGGCATGTGCTTGAACTCGCCGCCGTAGGTGAATTCGCTGATGTTGCGTGGCCCGTTGAGCGGGCAGGTCATGATTTTCATGTATTGCTCCTTACTCGATAACGGGTCAGTGGCTGGCTGCGGTTGCGCCCATTTCGTTGACTTGCTGGAAGGTGGAAAACCGCTCCAGGGCGAAGGGCTTGATCAGCTCCGGGACCTTGCCGCCGCTGGCGACCAGTTCGGCCATGGTCTTGCCGCAGATGGGCGTCGCCTTGAAACCCCAGGTGCCCCAGCCTGCGTCCAGGTAATAATTCTTCACCGGCGAAAGGCCCATGATCGGGCTGTAGTCCGGGGTCATGTCGGTGATCCCGGCCCACTGGCGCATCAGCTTGGCGTTGGCCAGAAAAGGAAACATCTCGATGGCATGGGCCAGCAGGCTTTCCTTCAGATCAAGCGTCGAGCGGGTGTTGAACAGCGGGTACGGGTCCGATCCGCCGCCAAACACCACTTCGCCACGGCTGGTCTGTTGCACGTAGCAATGCAGCGCCGAAGAGCTCACCAGCGGGTCGAGGAACGGCTTGAACGGCTGGGTGACCATGGCCTGCAACGGGAACGTCTGGATCGGCGAGCGAATACCGGCCTTTTTCATCATCTGCGAACTCATGCCCGCGACCGCCTGCACGGCGCAGCCACACTGGATAGTGCCTCGGTTGGTCTTGACCGCCGTGATGGTGCCGTTCTCGATCACCAGTTCCTGCACCTCGGTGAGCTGATGGATCTCCACCCCCCGCTTGGCCGCCTGCTTGGCGTAGCCCCAGGCGACGGCATCGTGTCGCGCAGTGCCGCCGTCGATGTGCCACAGCCCGGCAAGCACCGGCAGATGACCGGGATCAAGGTTGAGGCTGGGCACCAGTTCGCGAATCTGCTGGCGGTCGATCATCTCGGTGCGCCCGCCAAAATGCTTGTTGACCTCGGCACGCTGGCGGAACGAACGCACCGTGGCGTCGGTATGCGCCAGGGTCAGTTGGCCGCGCTCGGAATACATGATGTTGAAATCGAATTCGTTGGACAGGCCCTGAAACATTTTTACCGACTCGGCGTAGAACCGGACGCCTTCGCTGGTCAGGTAATTGGAGCGGATCACGGCGGTGTTTCGCGCCGTATTGCCGCCGCCCAGATAGCCTTTTTCCAGCACCGCGATGTTGGTGATGCCGTGGTATCTGGACAGGTAGTAAGCCGTAGCGAGGCCATGACCACCGCCGCCGATGATCACCACGTCATAAGCCTTTTTCAGCTCCTTGGGCGCAGGCAGGTCAACATCGACCGGGTACTCCGGGCTGAGCCCGTATTTCAATAGATTGAAAGGCATACGGCCTCCGATTGGCTGCGTTGCGCACGGGACTGCTGGCGGGCAGCGGTCACGGTGTTTTTCATGAGAAAAGCGATGGTCATCGGGCCGACGCCGCCGGGCACCGGGGTGATGGCCGATGCCACATTCAAGGCGCTGTCGAAATCCACGTCGCCGACCAGTCGGCTGCGGCCCTGATCCTGAATGCGGTTGATGCCGACATCGATCACCACCGCGCCGGGCTTGAGCCAGCTGGAGTCGATCATGCGCGGACGGCCGACGGCGGCGACCACAATGTCGGCCAGTTGGCACAGGGCCTTGGCATTTATGCTGCGCGAATGCACGACGGTCACCGAGCAATGCGCCTGAAGGAGCAGGGCGGCCATGGGTTTTCCGACGATGTTGGAGCGACCGATCACCACTGCATGCTTGCCCGTCAGGTCGCCGCAGGTTTCCTGTAACAGGTGCATGCAGCCACTGGGTGTGCAGGGCGTCAGGACCTCGCGGCCCTGACTCAGACCGCCGACGTTTTCGCTGTGAAAACCATCGACGTCCTTGGCCGGGTCGATGGCCTGCAGCGCGCAGGCTTCTTCTATGTGTGCAGGCAGCGGCAGTTGCAGCAGAATGCCATTCACGCTCGGGTCGGCATTGAGCCCGGCAATCACCGCCAGCACGCGGGCCTGTGAGCTGTCGGCGGGCAGGCGGTACTCCAATGAGCGGATTCCGGCTTCCTCGGCGCGCAGGATCTTGTTGCGCACGTAGACTTCGCTGGCCGGATCGTCGCCCACCAGAATGACCGCCAGCGCCGGTGTAATACCCTCGGCCTTGAGGCTCTGCACCTCGTCGCGTACCTGTAGCAGCACCTGGGCGGCTGAGGCCTTGCCATCAATGAGTCGGGCCTGGTTCATCGGAAAATCACCGTTCGGTCAGTGTTGAGAAACACCCGATGTTCCAGGTGATATTTCACGGCACGCGACAGTGCGATGGTTTCGGTGTTACGGCCTGCTGCGACCAGATCGTCCGGCAGGTACACGTGATCGACGCGCTGCACTTCCTGCTCGATGATCGGACCTTCGTCCAGATCGCTGGTGACGTAATGCGCTGTGGCGCCTATCAGCTTTACGCCTCGCTCGTAGGCCTGGTGATAAGGCTTGGCGCCCTTGAAGCCGGGCAGGAAGGAGTGGTGGATATTGATCGCCCGGCCCGAAAGCTGGCGGCACAGGTCGTCGGAGAGAATCTGCATGTAGCGCGCCAGCACCACCAGCTCGGTGCCGGTCTCATCGACCACTCTCATCAATGCCGCTTCCTGCTCGGCCTTGGTGTCTTTGGTCACCGGCAGATAGATAAATCGAATCCCCTCACGCTCGGCCATCGGCCGCAGGTCCAGGTGGTTGGACACGATGGCGGTGATGGTCATGTCCATCTCGCCCTTGTGATAGCGATAGAGCAGGTCGGTCAGGCAGTGATCGAACTTGCTGACCATCAACAGCACGCGCATCGGCCGACGCGTATCGTGCAGCTCCCACTGCATCGAAAAATCACTGGCTACCGCATCGAAGCCGGCCTTTAGCTGCTCGATATCGCCCGCATGCCCGTCATTGAAACGAAACACCGCACGCATGAAAAACGTACCGCTGAACTCATCGTCGAACTGGGCCATTTCACCGATATAGCACTGATTGCCTGCCAGATACGACGTGACTGCCGCCACGATCCCGGACGTCGCCGGACAACTGATCTTCAGGATGAAATGGTTCTTCTCGTGTTGCATGGTCAGTCCTCTGAAAGGTGGCGGCAGCTCGGTGAGGCAAAAATGTTCAGGGGTGAAAACTGTTTTGATGGATGAATAAAAATTCCTATCAGGAATTAAATATTCAAGAAGGCTGTTTTATAGGCGAAAGGAAATGCAGCGTCCAGAGGTTTCTGGAAACTTTCTTGAGTGAGGGGAATATTTAGGTGCGTGCCTTAATCGTGTGTACTGCTCTGGGTAGGCATGCAGCCGTAATGCTCTACCTTCGGATTCAAGACCGGACGCGGAGCGTCCTGAGAGACATTCCCACGCTGGAGCATGGGAACGATCAGTGTGCTGGCTGAAGATGATCGGGCCCATCGCGTAGGCATGCAGCCCGCGATCAGTGTCGGGTCGGGTGATGATGATCGTTACCACGCTCTGCGTGGTAATGCCTCCCGGGACGCTCCGCGTCCCAGGTGGGTCAGGCTATGCAAGGCTTATTGAGTTGGCGCAGCGTTCTTCAAGGGCAGCGCAGAAACGAGCAGAATGGCTCAGGTGGCGCGATCTACTCTCCCTGTGCGCCGTAATTCATGATCGACAACAACCTGATCGGCACCTGCACCAGTTGTTCCGGCCCATGGGGAATGTCGCCGTCGAACGTCAGGCTGTCGCCCGCCTGCATCGGGTAAAGCTGATTGCCGTGGCGGTAGATCAGTTCGCCCTCCAGCAGATGCAGAAACTCGGTGCCGGGGTGGGAGAAGGTCGGGAACTCTTCGCTCGCGTCGTCCATGGTCACCATGTACGCCTCGAAACTCTTCTTCGGACCTCGCGTGTGATTGAGCAGGTGATAGGTATGGCCTTTCTCCGTGCCACGCCTGACCACTTCCAGACCTTCATCGGCCTTGACCAGCAAGGCGCTGCTGCCTTGTTGATCGTACTGACTGAACAGCTTGGACATCGGCATGCCCAGCACATCGCAGAGACGGCTGAGGTTATCGAGGCTGGTAGAGACCTGGGCGTTCTCGATCTTGCTCAGCATGCCCTGGCTGATCCCGGCAATGCGGGCCACATCGGCCAGTTTCAGTTCCTGAGCCTGACGCTGACGCTTGATCTGGATGCCCAGGTATTGCTCAAGCTTGAGCTTGGGCGGGGTCTCGTTCGGCGTGTTCATCTGGTCTGTCATCGGCTGTGCACGGTTTCCGCTCGTTAATTTTTATTTCGCACTGGGAATGTGCAGCGCGTCCGCCTGTTGGGCGATTTATTCCCGGA
The DNA here is from genome assembly GCF_979253365.1 of Pseudomonas sp. AC016. NCBI lineage: Bacteria > Pseudomonadati > Pseudomonadota > Gammaproteobacteria > Pseudomonadales > Pseudomonadaceae > Pseudomonas > Pseudomonas sp. AC016. The sequence continues at coordinate 749,493 of NZ_CEEDCC010000001.1, read as the reverse complement.
GAGAAAACGAGTTTCCCATATAAACAGCAGAATTTCCCCTCTCTGACGCATTCGACTTCTGGCATACCAAACTGGCAAGCGCTTTGCATTCCTATTGGGAAAGTAACTTTCCTGATCGGAATATAAACCGGCGGAGGGTGAAACTGCGGTTCCTACCTGAAACGTTTTGCTCATGCCAGGAGACAAGTCTCATGTTGCCACCCGAAACACAACGTCTGATCGAACAGCACGGCATCAAATACGTGCTGGCTCAGTTCGTGGACATTCATGGCTCGTCGAAGACCAAATCGGTGCCGATCTCAGGGTTGGAAATGGTCGCTGAAGACGGCGCCGGTTTCGCCGGATTTGCCATCTGCGGCATGGGCATGGAGCCGCACGGGCCTGATTTCATGGCCAAGGGCGATTTGTCGTCGCTGACGCCGGTGCCGTGGCAGCCGGGGTATGGACGGGTGGTGTGCATCGGGCATGTGGACGGCAAACCCTGGCCCTACGACAGCCGTTTCGTGCTGCAGCAACAGGTCGAGCGTCTGACCCAGCGTGGCTGGACCCTCAATACCGGCCTCGAGCCCGAGTTCAGCCTGTTCAAGCGCGATGCTGCGGGCAGCCTGCAAATGGTCGACGCCAGCGACAACCTCGACAAGCCTTGCTACGACTACAAGGGTCTGTCGCGCTCCCGGGAATTTCTTGAGCGCCTGACCGAGGCATTGCAGCCCGTCGGCTTTGACATCTATCAGATTGACCATGAAGACGCCAACGGCCAGTTCGAGATCAATTACACCTACAGCGACGCGATGGAGTCCGCCGATCGCTTCACCTTTTTCCGCATGGCCGCAGGCGAAATCGCCAACGACATGGGCATGATCTGCTCGTTCATGCCCAAGCCCGATCCCAAGCGCGCGGGCAACGGCATGCATTTTCACCTGTCGATCGGCAGCGCCAGCAACAAAAACCTGTTCCACGACGCCAGCGACCCCAGCGGCATGGGATTGTCGAAGATGGCCTACCACTTTGCCGCAGGCCTGCTGGCGCATGGACCGGCGCTGTGTGCGTTCGCTGCACCCACCGTCAACTCTTACAAGCGTCTGGTGGTGGGCAACTCGCTGTCAGGCGCGACCTGGGCACCCGCGTTCATCGCCTTTGGTGCCAACAACCGTTCAGCCATGGTGCGGGTGCCTTACGGTCGCCTGGAATTTCGCCTGCCGGACGCCGGTTGCAATCCCTATCTGGTCAGCGCCGCGATCATTGCCGCAGGCCTGGACGGTATCGACCGCCAACTGGAAATCGATCATGTCTGCAACGAGAACCTCTACAAGCTGAGCCTTGAAGAGATTGCGGCACGTGGCATCAAGACCTTGCCGCAGTCGCTCAAGGAAGCCTGCGATGCGCTGGAAGCCGACCCGTTGTTCGCCGAAGTGCTGGGCAATGAGATCGTCGGCGAATTCGTGCGCCTCAAGCGCATGGAGTGGGTGGAATACAGCCGCCATGTCAGCGATTGGGAAGTAAAGCGTTACATCGAATTCTTCTGATCTGCCGGATCGTCAAGCAACCGTTTTCGACGTCTTGCCGGTGGGCGGGGCGTCTCTGCCCAGGAGTTGAGTCATGTGTGGAATCGTAGGGCTTTACCTGAAAAATCCGGCGCTGGAGTCGCAGCTCGGCCAGTTGTTCGAGCCGATGCTCGAAGCCATGACCGATCGCGGTCCCGACAGCGCCGGGTTCGCCATCTATGGTGATGAAGTGGCCGATGGCTGGATCAAGCTGACCTTGCAGGCGACCACTGAGGACTATGACTTCAAGGCGCTGATTGCCGGGATCGAAGACAAACTGGCCGTACCGCTGGACTGGTTTCAGAACGCCAGCGCCGTGGTCCTTAAAGTCCAGGCCGAAGAAGCGCCGGTGCGCGCATTGCTGTCGCAACTGGCGCCGACCGTGCGCATCATGAGCGCCGGACAAAGCATCGAGATTCTCAAGGGCATGGGCCTGCCGAGGGAGATCTCCCAACGCTTCGGGCTGGGCTCGATGAAAGGCAGCCACATCATCGGCCACACCCGTATGGCCACCGAAAGTGCCGTGACTATGGAGGGCAGTCATCCATTTTCCACCGGCGCCGACCTGTGTCTGGTGCACAACGGCTCGCTGTCCAATCACTTCCGTCTGCGCCAGAACCTGCGTCGTGAAGGCATTCATTTCGAAACCGACAACGACACCGAAGTCGCCGCCGGTTATCTGGCCTGGCGTCTGCAGCAGGGCGACAGCCTCAAGCAGGCCCTCGACAAATCCCTCGAAGACCTCGACGGTTTCTTCACCTTTGCCATCGGCACTCGCAATGGTTTTGCGGTGATTCGCGACCCGATTGCCTGCAAGCCGGCCATCCTCGCAGAAACCGACGACTACGTCGCCATGGCCTCGGAGTATCAGGCGCTGTCCAGCCTGCCGGGCATCGAGCACGCCAGGGTCTGGGAACCTGTCCCGGCCACCATGTACATCTGGGAACGCGAGTCGGCCTAAGGAGCACGCACATGAAAACCATCGATCTGTCCAACGCCACCGTGCGTGACCTCAATCAGGCCCTGCACGATCAGGTCAGGCAACTGGAAGACCGCGAATGGGTGGTCACTCACCCCGACGGTGCTCACAACCTGGCGGTCGGCGTCACCGAAGCCATCTCCATCGATATTCAGGGCCATGCGGGTTATTACTGCGCCGGCATGAATCAGAAAGCCTCGATCACCGTGCACGGCAATGTCGGCGTCGGCTGCGCGGAAAACATGATGTCCGGCGCGGTCCGGGTCAAGGGCAGCGCCTCGCAGGCTGCCGGTGCCACGGCCCACGGCGGACTGCTGGTGATCGAAGGCGACGCCGGTGCCCGTTGCGGGATCTCCATGAAGGGCATCGACATTGTGGTCGGCGGCAGCATCGGCCACATGAGCTGCTTCATGGGCCAGGCCGGAAGGCTTGTGGTCTGCGGCGACGCGGGCGATGCGCTGGGCGACTCGCTCTATGAAACCCGGATCTACGTCAAAGGCAAGGTCGAGTCTCTGGGCTCGGACTGCATCGCCAAGGAGATGCGCGAAGAGCATCTGCAGGAATTGCAGGAGTTGCTCAATCGCGCAGGTTTCAACGAGAAGGCCGCAGATTTCAAACGCTACGGTTCGGCCCGTCAGTTGTACAACTTCAAAGTCGATAACGCCTCCGCGTACTGATTCAGGAGCAAGACCATGAGCGATTCCTCAACTCCCAAAGCCCCGGTCCTGCGCGAGTCGGCGACGTTTGATCGCCTGACCATCCAGGAAATTCAGCGCGCAGCCGAAACCGGCATCTACGACATTCGCGGCGGCGGCACCAAGCGCAAGCTGCCGCACTTCGACGACCTGCTGCTGCTTGGCGCCAGCGTTTCCCGTTATCCATTGGAAGGCTATCGCGAAAAATGCGGTACCGACGTGGTGCTTGGCAACCGTTTCGCCAAGAAGCCGCTGTACCTGAAAATTCCGGTGACCATCGCAGGCATGAGCTTCGGTGCTTTGTCGGCCAACGCCAAGGAGGCACTGGGCCGCGGCGCAACTATCGCCGGCACCAGCACCACGACGGGTGACGGCGGCATGACGCCTGAAGAGCGCGGCCAGTCGCAGCATCTGGTCTATCAATACCTGCCGTCACGTTACGGCATGAACCCGGACGATCTGCGCAAGGCCGATGCCATCGAAATCGTGCTGGGGCAGGGCGCCAAGCCGGGCGGCGGAGGCATGCTGCTGGGCATGAAAGTCACCGAACGTGTCGCGGGCATGCGCACCTTGCCGGTGGGTGTCGATCAGCGTTCGGCCTGTCGTCACCCCGACTGGACCGGGCCGGATGACCTGGCGATCAAGATTGCCGAGATCCGTGAGATCACTGACTGGGAAAAACCCATCTACGTGAAGATCGGGGCCAGTCGTCCTTATTACGACGTCAAACTGGCGGTGAAGGCGGGCGCTGACGTGATCGTGCTCGACGGCATGCAGGGCGGTACGGCGGCGACTCAGGAGGTGTTCATCGAACACGTCGGCATCCCGATTCTGCCCGCCATTCCGCAAGCGGTTCAGGCGTTGCAGGAAATGGGCATGCATCGCAAGGTTCAGTTGATCGTCTCCGGCGGCATTCGCAACGGCGCGGACGTGGCCAAGGCCATGGCGCTGGGTGCCGATGCCGTGGCTATTGGTACCGCCGCGCTGATTGCATTGGGCGACAACCACCCGCGTCTGGACGAAGAACTGAAGAAGATCGGTTCGGCAGCAGGTTTCTACGATGACTGGCAGAACGGTCGTGATCCGGCAGGCATCACCACGCAGGACCCGGAACTGTCCAAACGCCTCGACCCGGTGGAAGGCGGGCGCCGCCTGGCCAACTACCTGCGCGTGCTGGTGCTTGAAGCCCAGACCATGGCCCGCGCCTGCGGCAAGTCGCACCTGCATAACCTGGACCCTGAAGACCTCGTGGCCCTGACCGTCGAGTCGGCCGCCATGGCACGCGTGCCGCTGGCCGGAACGTCGTGGATTCCTGGAGGTGGCAGCGGGTATTGATCTTCAGGACATCGATCGTGCCCGCGCTCCGCGCTCATCGTTATACACAAATCATCCTGCTCTCAAATAAGGCAACAGCGCTGCCGTGCTTTTTTGACGCGGTAGTGCGAACACCATCGATTGCGACTGGGTGAAGGCTGAGTTCTGGCGCTGATTCGGGGGGCAATCGGCATGGATGCCGATTGAGCCGCACTGAGCCATGGATGGCTCATTTGCGGCGACCCCCGAATCAGTGTCTGGACGAAGGAACCCCGGCGAAGCCGGGGCCGCAACCGGAGCGAAGGAGTTTGCTCACTTTGCTCCGTCAAAGTGAGTCGCCGAGGGGCGAAAAGGGGACGTGAGCCATGCGCTCGGCTCACTGAGTCCGCAGTCCGTGCCATGTGTGACGCGGAGCGTCACGGAAGGCATGCCCACGCGGAGCGATGGGCACGATCAAGGTTGAGACGGACTTGTGTATAACGATGAGTGATCCGCGTGGGCATGCAGCCCGTGACGCTCTGCGTCACAACCGCGCCGCGAAGTCATGGCGGCAAGTCACCCCTAAGAGGCCTTGAAGGCCCACTGCTTCAGCTGAATACCTTGGTTTGCTGCCCGGCACTTTTCCATTCATTTGCGGGAGCTTTGAACATGGTCAATCGTCTACTCGGCAAACCCCTTCTGGCATCACTGGCGCTCGGCATTTTCGCCCCGCTGGTGCAGGCCGCAGAAACCCTCACACTCAACACCGGCAGTACCGCCTGGATGATCACGGCGGCGGTGCTGGTGCTGTTCATGTGCCTTCCGGGGCTGGCGTTGTTTTACGGTGGGCTGGTGCGCGCCAAGAACATGCTGTCGCTGTTCACCCAATGTTTCGGCATCGCCGGTGTGGTGGGCGTGCTCTGGGTGATCTATGGCTACAGCATGGTCGTCGACACCAGCAACATGGTCGAAGGGCAGGTGACTTTCAACAGTTTTGTCGGCGGGCTGAGTCGCGCGTTTCTTGCGGGCATGACGCCCGACAGTCTGGTCGGTGACATCCCGGAAGGCGTGTTCGTGACCTTCCAGATGACCTTCGCCATCATCACCCCGGCGCTGATTGCCGGTGCCTTCGCCGAGCGCATGAAATTCTCCGCCGCGCTGCTGTTCATGGCGCTGTGGTTCACCTTCGTCTACACCCCCGTGGCGCACATGGTCTGGGGTGGGGCGGGCGCGCTGATGCATAACTGGGGCGTACTGGATTTTGCCGGCGGCACCGCTGTACACATCAACGCAGGCGTTGCGGCGTTGGCGGCCTGTCTGGTGCTCGGCAAACGCAAGGGCTACCAGAACACACCGATGCCTGCCCATAACCTGAGCCTGACCATGGCCGGTGCAGCAATGCTCTGGGTAGGCTGGTTCGGTTTCAATATCGGCTCAGGCGGCGTTCTGAGCGGCACGTCCGGGATCGTCATGCTCAACACTCAGGTCGGTGCCTGCGCAGGCATTCTCGGCTGGATGTTCACCGAGTGGTTCAAGGTCGGCAAACCCAGTGCATTGGGTCTGGCCAGCGGCGCCCTGGCCGGTCTGGTGGGCATCACGCCCGCATGTGCCTATGTCGGGGTCGGCGGGGCGTTGGCGATCGGCGTGTTATGCGGGGTGTTCTGCTATCTGAGCGTGACCGTATTGAAGAAACGCCTGGGTTACGACGACAGCCTCGACGTATTCGGCCTGCACGGCATCGGCGGCATGATCGGCGCAGTGCTGACCGGTGTGTTCTGCGTGCCGTCCATGGGCGGTCTGGTGCCGGACGTGACCATGGGCGCGCAGGTTGTGGCGCAAATCAAGGGCGTGCTGTTCACCACGGTTTACTGCTTTGCGGTGAGCTGGGTGATTCTCAAGCTGGTCAAGGCGCTTATTGGCCTGCGAGCCCACGAGACCGTCGAAGAACTGGGGCTGGACTTGTCCGAGCACAACGAACGCGCCTATAACCATTGAGGTCAGGCGCGATGTTGTGAATGCGCCACTACGTTTTCGACGTAGCGCTGTGGCGCCGCAAACATTTGAGCGTGGGAGGCGGCTTGCCGGCGATCTGCCGGGAACCGGCAGCAAAACCTGCGCACGCGGTGTATCAGGTGCACTCAGGGGCTGCTGCGCAGCCCATCGCTGCCGTCGTAACCTCCGAGAGCTCCCACGCCCTTCGGGCAGAAGCAGGTTCGGCGCTTCCTCAACAGCCCTGTGTTTGCTGCGAGGCAGCGACGTGTCGGCGAAACTTTACCGAAACGCTGGCACCACGTGCTTGATGAACAGCTCAAGCGACTTCTTCTTCTCTGCATGCGGCAGGCTGTTGTCGCACCAGAAGCTGAACTCGTCGACACCCAGTTCCTGGTAGTACTTGATGCGCGGAATGATCTCTTCCGGCGTGCCGATCATTGCCGTCCTGTGCAGGCTTTCGAGGGTGAATTCAGGGCGTTCGGCGAACTTCTCCTCAGGACTCGGTGCCAGGAAACCATTGACCGGCGTCATCTTGTTGCCGAACCAGGCGTCGAAGGTGCGATAGAACTTCGAGATCGCTTTCGCGCCGACTTTCCAGCCTTCAGGATCGTCCGTCGCATGCACATGGGTGTGACGCAGCACCATCAGCTGCGGACGCGGCACGCCTGGGTTGTTGGCCAGCGCGGCCTCGAACTTGTTCTTCAGGTCGACGACTTCCTCATCGCCTTTCATCAACGGCGTGACCATGACGTTGCAGCCGTTCGCTACCGCAAAATTGTGCGAGTCCGGATCGCGCGCGGCAATCCACATCGGCGGGGTATTGATGGGCTTGGGTACGCAGGTCGAGGTCGGGAATTTCCAGATGTCGCCGTCGTGAGCGTAGTCGCCTTGCCACAGCGCACGTACCACCGGAACCATCTCGCGCAATGCCTTGCCGCCTTCGGAAGCGGGCATGCCGCCTGCCATGCGGTCGAACTCGACCTGATACGCGCCACGCGCCAGGCCGACCTCCATGCGCCCGTTACTGATCACGTCCAGCAATGCACATTCGCCCGCGACCCGCAGCGGGTGCCAGAACGGCGCGATGATGGTGCCCGCGCCCAGATGAATGGTCTCGGTTCTGGCCGCCAGATACGCCAGCAAGGGCATGGGGCTTGGGGAAATGGTGTATTCCATCGCGTGGTGTTCGCCGATCCAGACCGTGCTGAAACCGCCTTTTTCGGCCATCAGCGTCAGTTCGGTCAGGTCTTCGAAGAGCTGGCGGTGGCTGACGGATTCGTCCCAGCGTTCCATGTGCACGAACAGCGAAAATTTCATGACACTTACCTCGATCAGAGCGGGGTGCCTGCTAGGTCGGCACCCGTATTATCAAATGGGTGGGAAGAGTGAAGTCACTCAGGCCAGAGCAGGCAAGGTGCTCATCTTGCCGCGGCAGTACACCATCGGGTCGACAGGCTGTTGCGGCTGAATCAGGTTCTTGATCGCGCCGACCATGATCGCGTGATCGCCACCTTCGTACTCGCGCCACAGCTCGCACTCGATGATCGCCGTGGCGTTGTTCAGCAGCGGATTGCCCAGTTCGCTCAATGTCCACTCGATGCCTTCGGCTTTCAGCTTGCCTTTGCGGGCGAACGCGTAGGCTTCTTCCTGCTGGCCGCCGGAAAGCAGGTGGATGGCGAAGCGTTTGCTTTTGATCAGCGTCGCGTAGGAGTCGGAGCTGTAGTTGGGGCAGAACAGGACCAGCGGCGGGTCCATCGACAAGGAGCTGAATGCGCTGGCGGTCAGGCCGACGACTTCGCCGTCTTCATTGAGCGTGGTAATGACGGTAACGCCCGACGGAAAGGAGCCCATGACGTTCTTGTAGTCAGTTGCGTCGATCATTTGCTACCTCTGCACGGTGTGCCGACAGTTTCATATTGTTGTCTGTCTGATGGTATACCGTAATACTTTAGGTGCAAGTACTTTTTGTGTATCGCGCGCGCAGGCAATCGCGCAACGCTTGTTCAAAGCGCTGCGGTGTCTGGTCAGCAAGGGGGGTTCTCAAGTTTCAGAGAGGGGTGTGGCGGAGCGTCTCAGCTACAGGCTTCGGTCTGAATGTACTGCGCAGTCGAGTCGCGAATCACAGGTCCCATGCCGCTGACAGCATGAGCGCTTTCCATGATTTCAAGCGTCTCACCCGTGCCGACCAGGTTGACCGTATGGTTGTCGCAGTTGTAGACGCGCTTGGAATAGATTACGCCGAGCAGGCTTTCGCGTTTGGTCACCACGACGCGATGCGTCATCGTCCCGCTTTTGTCCACCAGCGCGTGCTGCGCTGCAGGATCAATCGGAACCGCGATGGGTTTTGCTTCTGCATGTGCGGAAACAGCGGGGATCATGAAGATCAGAAACCAGGCATGAAATTTCATCGGTGCTCCTGCGGACGAATACGACTTCATTGGATCCAAAAGTACGCTGACTGAAGCGTGCTGGATAGCCAGTGGCCATGCCTTCCGTCGGGTTTGGTTCCGGTTGCCGATGAGCGGTGTGTTTCAGTACCGCCTGTCACCCTTTGAGGCCGGATTCAGCCAATCGCGTGAGTGACCAGTGCCGCCACCACCAGGTAACGCGCGCCCTTGGCCGCTGTGACGATCAGCACAAAGCGCCACAGCGGCTCGCGCAGAACGCCCGCGATCAGCGTCAACGGATCTCCGATAAGAGGCACCCAGCTCAGCAGCAACGACCAGTAGCCATACTTCAGGTAGAAGCGCTGGGCTTTTTCCAGTTGCGTTTCGCTGGCCGGAAACCAGCGCTTGTGGCGCAGACGGATGATGGAGCGGCCCAGCAGCCAGTTCAGGATCGAACCCAGCACGTTGCCCAGCGTGGCCACCGAAAGCAGCACCACGGCGGGGTAGGCCTGGCTGAGCAGCATGCCGGCCAGCACGGTTTCCGACTGCATGGGCAGCAGCGTTGCCGCACCCAGTGCTGCCATGAACAGACCGAAGTAGCTTGAGAGTTCGAACATCAGTGGCGGCCTTGCGCGTGCGGGATCGTCGCAGATGGAGCGGGGGCATTGTGTTGCAGGCCACGGGCTTCGACAAGGCGACAGACTGTTGCCTGGGCAACACTCGCTCAACACCTTGCAGGGCTGCCGACAGCTGGCGTGTCCCATCAGGCTGTCCAACTTGTTGATTCGGTTCGAAATGTTGCAGTGGCACGGTTGCTGCTCTGTTGCTGTTCATCAAGCCCGCTCGATTCGTGTGTCCGGGACCCTGAAGCCAGAGGAGTAACGATATGAGTCAGACCCCTATCAAATTTGCGTACTGGGTGCCGAACGTCAGCGGCGGCCTGGTGGTGAGCAAGATCGAACAGCGCACCAGCTGGACCATCGACTACAACCGTAAGCTGGCGCAGATCGCCGAGAAGTCCGGTTTTGAATACGCCCTGACCCAGATTCGCTTCACGGCCGGTTACGGCGCCGAATACCAGCACGAGTCGGTCGCGTTCAGCCATGCGCTGTTGGCGGCCACCGATAAACTCAAAGTCATTGCCGCGATTCTGCCGGGCCCCTGGACGCCTTCCGTGGTTGCCAAGCAGCTGGCGACCATCGACCAGCTCACGGCAGGCCGCGTGGCAGTCAACATTGTCAGCGGCTGGTTCAAGGGCGAGTTCACTGCCATTGGCGAGCCCTGGCTGGAGCATGACGAGCGTTATCGCCGCTCGGAAGAGTTCATCCGTGCACTCAAGGGCATCTGGACCACCGATAATTTCACCTTCAAGGGCGATTTCTATCGCTTCCACGATTACACCCTCAAGCCCAAGCCCATCCAGCGTCCGCACCCGGAAATCTTTCAGGGCGGCAGCTCCAGAGCGGCACGTGACATGGCTGCCCGTGTGTCGGACTGGTATTTCACCAACGGCAACACTCTGGAGGGCATCAAGGCTCAGGTCGACGATATTCGTGCCAAGGCGGCTGCCAACGGGCACTCCGTGAAAATCGGTGTCAACGCGTTCATCATTGCCCGTGACACCGAAGAAGAAGCCCGTGCCGTGCTGTCCGAAATCGTCGACAAGGCGGACCCTGAAGCGGTCAATGCCTTTGGTGATGCCGCGAAACAGGCGGGCAAGGCAAGCCCGGAGGGCGAGGGTAACTGGGCGAAGTCCACTTTCCAGGACCTTGTCCAGTACAACGACGGGTTCAAGACCAACCTGATCGGTACGCCCCGGCAGATTGCCGAGCGCATCGTGGCGCTCAAGGCGGTCGGTGTGGATCTGGTGCTGTCCGCATTCCTGCATTTCCAGGAAGAAGTCGCCTATTTCGGCGAACACGTCCTGCCGCTGGTGCGTGAGCTGGAAGCCGAAGCCGTGCGTGCGCCCGCGCAGACTGCCGCCATCGCCTGATCTCCCCCGGACTGTCCCGCAAAAAACCCGCCTTATCGCCGTGAGCCGAAGCGCTCACGGCCCTTCAAAAATAAATCCTCGACAGTGATCCAATCTCCAGGCCCTCGCGTATGTTGAGCCCTGTTTGATCTGCGATTACGCATCATCCAATCGCAAAAATTGACAGCGGGCGCTGAAGCTCAGGCCCATGTGTGCCGATAAGTGACTATCGGTGTGTCCGGACACTGATACTCGGATTTCGTGCAGGTCGGTTGCGCGAGCTCTCATTTGCCGCGGAGGCAGGTTTTGAAACGCGATCTCAGACTTGCCTCCTGGCTGATCTGTACGACCTGTGTCTGTGTCGTATTGCTCATGGCCTGGCAGACCTGGACGGCACGCCAGAAGACCTTCGAAAACATTCAGACCAACAGCGCAAACCTGGCCAGCGCGCTGAGTACCTATACCGACGGCATTTTCAAGCAGAGCGAGGTGATGCTCCTCGGTCTGACCGAACGCGTTGAAAAAGAAGGCGCCGGGCCTGACCAGATCGAGCGCCTGCGCTCGATCATCGCTCGGCAGATGGGCGCATTGCCGCAGATCAGCAGCGTGTCGCTGTACAACGCCGAAGGGATCTGCACCTTCTCCACCAATGGCAACGCCGTCGGCATCAACAGCACAAACCGCGAGTTCTACAGGCACCATGTCGAGAACCCCGGACGTGCGTCTTTCATAGGTCCGACCATCCGCAGTCGCGCCAACGGCCAGTGGGTGATCTCGGTGAGTCGGCGGATCAATCGTCCAGACGGAGGTTTCGCGGGCCTGATGGTGGTAACCATTGGTATCGACCACCTGCTTAAGTTCTATTCAGACATTCAGGTCGGGAATTCAGGTGTCATCAGCCTGACGACTTCGGAAGGGCGATTGCACGTCAGGTTTCCCTATCGAGAAGGGGACATTGGTCGTGACCTGTCCTCCACACCCATTTTCAGCCTCTTTCCTGACAAAAAGTCTGGCTCTGTCGATTTCGTTTCACGGCTCGACGGCGTTCCGCGCTTTTATGCCTTTCAGCGTAGCGATGTGTACCCACTGGTGACGGTGGTGGCCGTGGGTCAACAAGAAGCGATGCATGCCTGGCTGGTGCAGGCCAAGCAGTCGCTGCTTTTGGTTCTGGTCTTGCTGGCACTGGTGGTAGGGCTCGGCGTGCGTCTGATCGTGCATATTCACAGCCGCATCCGGGTCGAGGAGCAACTGCGCCTGTCTCAGGCAGCCCTGATCGAGCTCAACCAGAATCTCGAGCTGATCGCCTCCGAAGACAAACTGACTGGACTTGCCAATCGTCGGCGCTTCGATCAGTTCATAGACATCGAATTCAAGCGCGCCCGCCGCGAGCGCGGCGTGTTGTCACTGATCCTGATCGACGCCGACCATTTCAAACGCTACAACGACCATTTCGGCCATCTGGCAGGCGATGAATGCCTGGTTGCCATCAGCCGGCTGGTCGAGCAGTGTATTCGCCGACCTGGGGATATTGCGGCGCGTTACGGCGGTGAGGAAATTGCCGTGGTGCTGCCGAGTACCGATGAGGCCAACGCCTGCAAGGTGGCCGAGGCGATCCTGCGAAAGCTTCAGGAGCAGCGCATCGAACACCCGCAAAGCCCGTTTGAAATCGTCACCGTCAGCCTGGGCGTTGCCACATTCGTCGGTACCGATCGGCATATGGATCAGCGCGGGCTGATCCAGTTGGCCGACCGGGCGCTGTATGCCGCCAAATCCCAGGGCCGCAACCGGGTCAGCGTGGCCTCCGGGATCGTCACCGATACGGTTCCCGCCTGGACCCAAGGCCATCATCCAACAGGTGATGGCGCGCTTGTGGCTCAGTCCCCCGATACCTTGTCCTGACCCGGATTGTCGTCGACGACTTGCTGATGAGGCTTGCGGCGCAGTACCGACAGCACCCAGACGAAGAAGATCGGCACCAGCACCACGCCCAGCAGCGTCGCACTGAGCATGCCGCCGATCACCCCGGTGCCGAGGGCTCGCTGACTCGCAGCGCCTGCACCGGTCGCGAGCGTCAGCGGCACGACACCCAGAATGAACGCCAGCGAGGTCATGACAATTGGCCGAAAGCGCAAACGCGCCGCTTCCATCGCAGCATCACGCAGCGAATGGCCCTGTTCCCACAACTCCTTGGCGAACTCGACGATCAGAATGGCGTTCTTCGCCGCCAGACCGATGATGGTGATCAGGCCGACCTTGAAATACACGTCATTCGGCAGGCCCACCGCCGTGACTGCCAGCACTGCACCCAGCGCACCCACAGGCACGATCAGCATCACCACCAGCGGGATGGCCCAGCTCTCGTACAGTGCGACCAGCAACAGAAACACCACCAGCAGCGCCAGGGCGAACAGCCCGGTTGCCTGACCGCTGGCAACCTTTTCCTGATAGGACAGGCCGGTCCACTCATAACCGATGCCCGGCGGCAGTTGCGAGACGATGCGCTCGATTTCAGCCATTGCCTCGCCCGTACTGACGCCCGGCGGTGCGTCGCCCGAGATCTTGAACGCAGGGTAGCCGTTGTAACGGGCGATCTGCACCGGGCCTTCTTCCCAATGTGTCGACACGAATGCGCCGAGTGGAACCAGCGTGCCGCTGCTATTGGGCACATACAGCTGAAGCACGCTTTCAGGCGTCATCCGTGCGCCTTGCTCGGCCTGCACCACCACGCGTTGCTGGCGGCCGGCGTTGGCGAAATCGCTGATCACCGAAGAGCCGAATGCAGTCGCCAGCGCACTGCTGATCGATTCGAAACTGACCCCCATGGTGCGGGCCTTCTCGCGGTCAATGTTCAGGCGCAATTGCGGTGCTTCGGCGAGACCTTCCATCATGGCGTAAAGAATTTTCGGGTTGCCGTTGGCCTTGCCCAACAGTTCGTTGCGCGCTGCCAGCAGGGCTTCACGGCCCAGTCCGGCGCGATCCTGAAGGCGCAGGGCGAAACCGCCTGACGTGCCGAGGCCTTCAATGGGCGGTGGCGTGACCGCCATGACCGTACCATCGCTGAGACCGGCGAAATGCTGGTTGAACGCCGCCGCTTCGTCCGCTGCCGATTGCCCATCGCCGCGCTCCGACCAGTCCTTGAGGGTAGGGAAGGCCAGACCGGCGTTTTCGCCCATGCCGGAGAAACTGAAGCCCAGCAGCATGGTGACTGCGTCTGTCGTTTCCCGGGACAGCATGTAATCTTCCAGCAGCTTCGCCGTGGCATCGGTCCGCAGACGGGTCGCGCCTGGCGGCAACTGCACATCAATGATCAGGTAACCCTGATCTTCCACAGGCACGAACGACTCGGGCAGGCGCAGGTAAAAGAAACCCAGCAGCCCGACGATGCCGACGTACAGCAGCATGTAGCGGCCAGCACGTTTGATCAGGCTGGAGTTGACCCGATCGTAACGGTCGGTGAGTTTGCCGAACAGACGGTTGAAGCCGCCGAAGAAACCGCGCTTCTCGGTATGACCCTTGGGGATCGGTTTCAGCAGCGTGGCGCACAGGGCTGGCGTAAAGGTCAGGGCGAGGAACCCCGAAAACAGAATCGACACGGCCAGCGACAGCGAGAACTGCTGGTAGATGACCCCGACCGAGCCGCCCATGAACGCCAGTGGCAGGAACACCGCTGCCAGCACCAGAGTGATGCCCAGAATCGCGCCAGACACCTGACCCATGGCCTTGACGGTGGCGGCGGGCGGAGAAAGGCCTTCTTCGGCCATGATCCGTTCGACGTTTTCGACCACCACAATGGCGTCGTCCACCAGAATGCCGATGGCCAGCACCATGCCGAACATGGTCATCATGTTCACCGAGAAACCCAGCAGGTACATGATCGCCAGCGTACCGGCCAGGCACACTGGCACCACGATGGTCGGAATCAACGTGTAACGGATGTTCTGCAGGAACAGAAACATCACCAGAAACACCAGCACCATGGCTTCGATCAGGGTGTAGATCACCTTGTCGATGGCCACGTCCACGAAGCGCGAGGTGTCGTAAGGAATCGAGTACTCGACGCCTTCCGGGAAGTTGACCGACAGTTCGTCGAGGCGCTGCTTGACGGCCTTCACGGTCTGGATGGCATTGGCGCCGGGCGACAGCTGAATCGCACCGGCCACGGCGCGTTTGCCATCCAGTCTCGATTCGAAGTTGTAATCCTGACTGCCGACGGCCAGCCGGGCGACGTCTTCCAGGTGAACGGTGGAGCCGTCCTGATTGGCGCGCAGCACAATGCGTCCGAATTCTTCCGGATTATCCAGCGTGCCTTTCACCGCGAGGGTCGCGGTCAGCTCCTGCAGGGATGAACCCGGTGTGCTGCCGAAACTGCCGGCAGGCACCTGAACGTTCTGGGCGCGGATCGCGGCGTTTACGTCATCGATCGACAGGCCGTAGCCCACCAGTTTCTGTGGATCGATCCAGACGCGCATGGCCGCTTCGGCGGCGAAGAACTGCAGTCGGCCGACACCGTTCACCCGACTGATCTCGTTGTTGACGTTGCGCGCCGCGTAGTCGGCCAGCGCCACCGTGTCCTTGTTGGCCGTGTCACCGGTATAGCTCAGGGCAAAGATCATCAGGAACCCGGAACTGGCCTGCTCGACCTGCAAGCCTTGACTCAGCACAGGCTGCGGCAGACGGGCTTCGGCTTTCTTGATCCGGTTCTGGACTTCGACCTGGGCCATGTCCGGGTTGGTGCCAGGATTGAAGGTGACGTTGATCTCGGCGGAGCCAGTCGAGTTGCTGGTCGACTCGTAATACAGCATGCCCTTGGCGCCGTTGAGCTCGTCTTCGATCACGCTGGTGACCGAATCGACCAGCACCTTCGCCGAAGCGCCGGGATAGGTAGCGGTGATGGTGATCTGCGGCGGCGCGACCACGGGATATTGCGCTACAGGCAAGGCGGGCAGGGCCATCAGCCCCGCCAGCAGGATGAACAAGGCAAGCACCCAGGCAAAATTGGGCCGCCGGATAAAGAACAGGGACATGGAAGGTGATCCTCGATCGCGCTGAAGGCGGCTTTACTGAGCCTTGGCCTGCTGTTGGGCGGGTTGCGATTTGGGGACTACCTTGTCACCCGGGTTGATGCCGGTCATGTTGCCGACAATGACCTGCTCATCGGCCTTCAGGCCTTCGGTGATCTGCCAGCGCGAGTCCTGCATTGCGCCTGTCTTGACGGGGCGGGCCTCGACCGCGCCGTCCGGGCCGATCACCAGCACGCGAGCCGTGCCGTCGCCGGAACGCTGTACAGCGCGCTGCGGCACGAGAATGGCGTTGGCATTGACGCTTTGTGGCGTGCGTACCCGCACATACATACCGGGAAGCAGCACGCCTTGAGGGTTGGCGAAGCGTGCGCGCAACAGCACTTGCCCGGTGGTGCGATCCACTTCGACGTCGGTAAACAGCAGCGTGCCGGTGCTGGTGTAATCGGTACCGTCGATGCTCAGGGACAATGCATCTTCACCGCCCTTGGGCAGGCGACCTTCCTGAATGGCGGCGCGCATGTGCAGTGCATCGGCGACGGGCTGGGTGAAGTCGACAAACACCGGTTCCAGTTGCTGGATGGTCGCCATCAGCGTGGTTTCCGCCTGGCCCACCAATGCACCCTCGGTGACCAGAGCCCGGCCGATGCGGCCCGAAATCGGTGCCCTGACCGTCGCAAAACCCAGGTTCAGCTGTGCTGTTTCCACGTCAGCCTGAGCCGAACGTTTGGCGGCGACAGCGTTCTGCAGCGTGGCGCGTGCGGTGTCGTAGGTCTGGCGGCTGACCGCCTCGATTTCCACCAGCGATTCATAGCGTTTGACCGTGGCCCGGGCTTCGAACAGCGTGGCTTCGGTTCGGGCCAGATCGCCTTGCGCCTTTGAGAGGGCGGCCTTGAATGGCGCCGGGTCGATCTGGAACAGTACGGCGCCGGCCTTTACATCGGCGCCTTCCTCGAAGTTGCGGGTCAGCACGATGCCGGCAACACGGGCGCGTACCTGAGCGACGCGGACCGGTTCGACACGTCCGGGCAGCTCGTTGATGACCGTGAGGGATTCGGTTTTCACCGCCAACGACTCGACCTGTCGGGGAGCAGCTGCGGCGCTCTGGTCCTGCTGGGGCTTCTGCTCGCAACCGGCGAGAACCGCCGCAGACAGCAGCGTAACCATCGACAACCTACGCCAGTCGCGCAATGTACTCATATCTCACCCGGGCATGGCCCATCAGACGCTAAAGCCGCGAATGATCTACGCTGGAATCAGATGAGTCAATATTGACTCACATGATACTTTCGTGACCAAATGTTAATGGCTTTTGTGAAAACAGGCTGTCTTCTGCACAATGCGCGCCGCATTCCACCCGAAGAGGTAAAAAAGCAACCAATGGACTTGACCGCTGCTGATGAAAAGCTTTTGAAAGCCCTTGCTGTCGCGCTGGTAGACCATCCTGCCGGCACGCTCAAGGACATTGCCCAGGCGGCCGGTGTGAGCAAGGCCACGCTCAACCGGTTCTGCGGCACCCGCGCCAACCTGATTGAAATGCTGCTCAATCATGCCTCGGACCTGATGAATCAGATGATCGCCGAGGCTGATCTGGAGCACGCGCCTCCTGTCGAAGCGCTGCAACGGCTGGTCGACAACCACCTCATTCATCGTGAAATGCTGGTGTTTCTGGTCTTCCAATGGCGTCCGGACACCATGGACGAAAGCTGTGGCGGACGTCGCTGGTTACCGTATTCCGATGCGCTGGATGCCTTCTTTCTACGTGGCCAGCGGGAAGGGCTGTTCAGAATCGATATGAGCGCTGCGGTGCTTACCGAAACCTTCGCTTCGTTGTTGTTCGGTCTGGTCGATGCCGAACGGCGCGGGCGGGTGGCGCGCGCCGGGATGGGGGCGATGTTGATTCAACTGTTCATGCACGGTGCCCGCGTCGGCTGATGGATTGTGGGAGCGACTCCAATATGGAGCAGTGGTAAGCGTGCCTGTGCCGTTTTGTCGCACCCGCACTGCAGCCCGCAGCAGCACGGCTCGCGCTCCAGCACGTTTTTTGTAACAGCATTCGCGGTGTTCGCCAGCACCCTTGAGTGTTAAATTCGCCGCCATGAATTTCGTCCGAACCCACCGCTCGCTCATCGCCTGGATGCTGTACGGCTTCGTCCTGTTCAATGGCGTTGCGTGCGGTTTCGGTCATGGGCAGATGCTGTCGGCCATTTCGTCGGTTTCAGCGGACGATATCTGCGGTGATGTCGGCGCTTCTTTGCCTTCGATGGACAAGGGCAGCCATGCCCTTGTCATGCAACTGGCCACGTTCGATTGCGCCTTTGCCGGCAAGCTGACCCTTGCGCTGCTGTTCTTCATTGGCCTGGGCTGGCTGGCGCGCACCCTGAATGTCAGGCTGCGCCTGCCTCAATGTCTGCTACATCAAGCACCTCGCCAGGCGTCTCCAGGTTGCCTGCCGCAGGCGCCTTGAGCCTGTACGCCTATGCTCATCGTTTGTGGTCAGGCATCAACGCTGTTGAGCCTGCCGGTTTACGGGAACGACAGCTGACTTCAATACCAGTGGTCGCGCCTTATCCTTCAAGGGACGTAATACATGACGCAGAATTTCACCCGCCGCGAGGTCGTCTCCGGCCTCTCGCTGCTCAGCCTTGGCCTGCTGGCCGGTTGCGGCAATTCCAATGCCTTGCCGTTCAAACATGGCAAGGACATGAGCAATGAAATCGTCGGTCGCAACTTCCGGCTCAAGGACCCGAAGGGCGAGGTCAAGACGCTGTCGAGCTTTCGCGGCCTGATGCCGATGGTGTTCTTCGGTTTCACCCAGTGTCCCGCCATCTGCCCTACAGCGCTTGCCCGCGCTGCGCAGATCAGAAAGCTGATGGGCGAGGACGGCAAGACCTTTCAGGTGGTGTTCATCACCCTTGACCCGGAGCGCGACACGCCCGAAGTGAACGATGCCTACGTGAAAGCGTTCGATCCGACCTTCGTCGCCCTGTCCGGAACACTTGAAGAAACCGCTGCCACGGCGAAAGAGTTCGGTGTGTTCTTCGAAAAGGTCCCGCTTGGCGATACCTATACGATTTCTCACACCGCCACCAGCTATGTCTATGACACCCGTGGTGTCCTGCGTCTGGGCCTGTCGCACAAGTTGTCTGCCCAGCAATGCGCCGAAGATCTGCTCACTTTGATGGAAGTATGTTGATGAATACGCTGATTCGTAACGCCGTAAAACCGATGCTGCTGGCTGTCTCGCTGCTGGGGCTGAGTGCTCATGCGTTTGCCGAGACACGGGTTGATGATGCCTGGGTACGCGCCACAGTGCCGGGCCAGCCTGCAACCGGTGCATTCATGCAGATCACCGCAAGCGAGGACAGCAAACTGGTGGATGTCGCTTCGCCCGTTGCCAAGACTGTTCAGATCCATCAGATGAGCATGAAAAACGATGTGATGAACATGGGGCAGGTGGCCTCCGTGGACCTGCCGGCGGGCAAGACCGTGGCGCTCGATGCCGACGGTTATCACGTGATGTTCATGGGGCTGCTGGCGCAGGTCAAAGAGGGCGATCAGGTGCCGTTGACCCTGACCGTTGAAAACGCCAAGGGTGTGAAGGAGTCGATCAAAGTGACAGCGGTGGCCAGGTCCTTGACCGCTGACGCACACAGCGGTCATGGCGATCACAGCGGGCATTGATCTGTCGGCCGAGCGGCCCGCACAGACGGGTCGCTCAGGAGTAAGGTAGGCGGGGCATCACGATATTTCTCTTGCTACTGGAGGTGAATATGAGTGCTCCCATGCTTTCCAAGACCCAGATCAACGGCTATCAACTGATCAGCGTCAACTGCGGTCCCTGGACCGTGTGTACCCCTAAAGACCGACTTGCCTCATTCAACACCCGACAGGAAGCCATGGCCTACGCAGCTTCCCTGCCGGTTCGTGACTGGGGCAAGTCGCGTCCGGCCTGATGTGGAAAGCCCTCGTTCTGCAAGCTTCTTAGCGGACGCCAACTGTGGGAGGCGGCTTGCCGGCGATGCGTTTTTTCAGGCAGCCCAGCATTGACTGACTTGACGCCATCGCCGGCAAGCCGCCTCCCACGGTCTTTGTATCGATTCCGCCTAACCAGTTTATATCTCTTAAAAGAATAACCAGCGAGCCAAATATTCTTTTAAGGAACAAGTATCTTTAAGCCATGATTGCCTTGCCACATCAACTTTGGAAAGGTGACTGATACCAACAGAACCTGGATTTTTTATTAAAAAATACAGGAGCGTATCAATGGGCAATGTCCAGACCGCCGCCAGCGCACATGATGTGCCATGGCGCCAGACGCCGAGTGGCGACCTGGTTGATCTGGGGCGTCCCTTTCGTGGCCCCTTGTCATCGACGCGACTGCACAGCAATCCCAAACCTGTTCTCGGACGTCGGGAAGCCATCCTGCTGGGCGTGTTTGCGCTCGTGTTGCACGGCGCGGTGATCTACTGGCTGAGTCAGAAACCGACGCCCGCGTTACCGGTGGTGCCGCCGGAAATTCCGCCGATGACCATCGAATTTTCAAGACCTGCGCCGCCGGTGGAGGCACCGCCGCCGCCACCCGAGCCTGTCGTACAGCCTGTGGTCGAACCGCCGCCTCCGGTCGAGGATGAGCTGGCCGTCAAGCCGCCACCGCCCAAACCGGTCGTGAAGCCGGTCGCGAAACCCGTTGAGTCCACGCCTGCGCCGCCTGTGCCAGCGCCGCCAGTCGCAGCACCTGCACCTCCAGCGCCGCCCGCGCCAAAACCCGTCACGCCGGCTTCGGCCAGTGCCGGTTATCTACGCAATCCCGCGCCGGAATACCCCTCGCTTGCCATGCGTCGCGGGTGGGAGGGGACCGTGATGTTGCGCGTTCACGTCCTGGCCAGCGGCAAACCCGGCGAGATTCAGATTCAGAAAAGCAGCGGCCGCGAGTCGCTCGACGCCGCCGCGCTGGCTGCCGTGAAACGCTGGAGCTTCGTGCCCGCCAAGCAGGGCGATGTTGCCCAGGACGGCTGGGTCAGTGTGCCCATCGATTTCAATATCAACTAAATCCACGTATTCGATTGACCGTGCGGGCTACCTGACAAAAGGCGCATCGCGACACCCCATGCCTTGTTCAGAGAGAGCTGCGCCATGAGCCTACTTGCTTCGCCGTTTGAATCCATCGAACACGCCGTCATCTGGCTGCTGGTGATCTTTTCGGTTTCTACCTGGGGCCTGGCCCTGCTCAAGGGCGTGCAGTTCTCACGCCTCAAGGCTCAGGATCGCACGTTTCACAAGCAGTTCTGGGCTGCGTCGAGCCTGGATTCCGCAGCCCAATTGGCTCACGAGAAGCCGGGCGCTGCCGCCCGCGTTGCACTGGCCGGTTACGCCGCCATTCAGGTCAACGAGACTGCGCAGCCCCACGACCTGAGCCAGTCCATCAATCATCAGGACCGACTGGAACGCTCGTTGCGTCAGCAGATTGTGCGCGAGCGTCGATCGCTGGAAAACGGTCTGGCGATTGTCGCCAGTATCGGCAGCACGTCGCCCTTCATCGGCCTGTTCGGTACGGTCTGGGGCATCATGTCGGCGCTCAAGGGGATCAGTGCCGCAGGCTCCGCAAGCCTTGAAACCGTGGCAGGCCCTATCGGTGCTGCACTGGTGGCAACGGGCGTCGGTATTGCGGTCGCCGTGCCTGCGGTGCTCGTTTACAACTACTACCTGCGCCGTCTGAAGCTGACGGTTGCCGATCTCGATGACTTTGCCCACGACTTCTACAGCCTGGCGCAGAAAAGCGCCTTCCGGGTGCTGCTGCATCCGGTGCTCAAGTCAGGTGCAAACGGCACTGCGCAAAAAGTGAAGGAGGCTTCCTGACATGGCCTTTTCCACTCAGGACAGCGATGAAGTGCTGAGCGAGATCAATGTCACGCCTTTGGTGGACGTGATGCTGGTACTGCTGGTGGTGTTCATCGTCACCGCGCCGCTGCTCACCAACTCGATTCCGATCAACCTGCCCAAGACCGAATCCGTCGCACCGGTGGAGCAGAAAGACCCGTTGGTGGTGAGCATCGACGGGCAGGGCAATCTGTTCATCAACAAGGATGAAATCCAGCCGGACCTGCTGGAAACCAACCTCAAGGCCGCCAGGGAAAAAGCGCCGGATGTGCGCGTGCAACTGCAGGCCGACGACGGTGTGAATTACGGCGAGGTGGCGCGTGCCATGGCGTCCATCGAGCGCGCCGGTATTACCAAACTGTCGGTGATTACTGCCAGATAGCCGCTGCCAGGCTCAGAACATTCACTTTTTGGGGCCGCATTCTCAGGCAGATGCGGCCTCTTTTTTATGTGTCGTC
Organism: Pseudomonas sp. AC016; assembly: GCF_979253365.1. NCBI lineage: Bacteria > Pseudomonadati > Pseudomonadota > Gammaproteobacteria > Pseudomonadales > Pseudomonadaceae > Pseudomonas > Pseudomonas sp. AC016. The sequence goes on along the minus strand of NZ_CEEDCC010000001.1, from coordinate 727,275 downwards.
GCAGCGTTCTATTACAGGAAGGTGGCGCAAGATGGGTGGTGGATGGGACGCAGCACAGATTCAGGCGCAGTGAGCCGGGCAGCTCACCGCGCCTGATCATGATCAGATTACGCCAGCAGCTCGGTTCCCAGCTGGAACGCGACCCACAACGCCAGACCTGTGGCGAAGGTCAGTGCGATGTTTTCGAACAGGTTGTTGCGGTACTCCTTGGCCAGCAGGGATTTCTGGTTGGACATGATCAGCAGGCCCAGCGAGATGATCGGCAGGCCGACGATGTTCAGCGCGTTGACGCCCAGAGTCAGGGTCACGAAGTCCGGCATGCCTGGCAGCGACCAGACCAGTGGGGTCACCAGAATGAACAGCATGAACCACTTGTGCATCGGATCACGGTGAAACTCTTTGCCGTAGCGTGTGCGGCGTTCGGGACGGATGTGCTGGAACGCGTCGGTGATGAGCATCGGGAACGCCGTGGTCTTGCCGGAAATACTGGCGAACAGCGTGGCGAACACGCCGATGAAGAAGATGTACCAGCCCAGCGGACCGAAGAACAGTTCCAGCGCCTTGCCCAGATCGCCCAGCGTGTTCACCTGAATGCCGTTGGGACGCAGAATCTCGACGCCCACCACCCAGATCGCCAGGTTGATGACGATGCCGACGATGACTGCGAACAATAGATCGTTGCGCTGAATGCGTTTGTGTTGCGGACCGATCCAGCCCTTTTCACGCATCACGTAAGGGTGAACGAAGTTGGCAATGGAACCGGCGACTGCACCGATGACCGACACCGCGACCAGCAGCGCGCCATGCACGCCTTCATCGGGCGGAATGCTGAAACCAATAGTGCCCTTGATGATGCCGGTGACATCCGGCCCGGACATGATCGCCAAGGTCAGAAAGGCCAGCGTCATGATCGCCAGCAGCACTTTCATCACGCCTTCGATCATCGCGTAGATGTTGCGTCCCACCAGCAACCACACGGCAATCACCACCGCGACCGAACAGAGCAGCGGCTGGTTGATGTGCAGCAACATCGCCAGCGCCTCACCGGCACCCTTGATCATGTAGGCGTTGATCAGATGGCCCATCAGCAGTGCGTATGCCAGCATGAACCAGGCGAAGAACGGATGCAGCTGCGCGTAGCCCTGCAGGATGGTCATGCCCTGGTTATTGCAGAGCTGGAAGCGGGCAATGATGTTGACGATCAGAAACCTGAGCAGCAGCGAAATCGCCAGCACCCACATCATCGCGTACCCGTAACTCGCACCGGCCACCGAAGACGTGATCAGGTCGCCCGCGCCTAGCCAGGACAATACGGCGATGATGCCGGGTCCCAACAGTTTGGCGAGCTTTTTCAAGCGGGGTTCTGCGACGGACGTTGCCTTTTCTTCAATCGAAGGGGTGCCAGGCATGTGTCGAATCTCCATTGTTATTGTAGTGAGATGAAAGACAGTCACAGATAAGATAAGACGTCGTACAACATGCGTGGGGATTCAAATGTAACTTGTTGTGAATGCAGGTCGCTCTGCGTTCTGCGTCCCATCTGAAATGCGTCGCGCGGCACAAATGTGACGCGGAGCGTCACGGTAGGCATGCCCACGCCGAGCGATGGGCACGATCGTCTTCAGCCGTCACACTGATCGTTACCACGCTCTGCGTGGTAATGCCTCTCAGGACGCTCTGCGTCCGGTCTATAGTTCGCGCACAATGCCGCAGACAGAACCCCGACCTGCACGATCAACCAACAGAGAGCCTCCATGCCACCGATCCTCGCCGCCGCGCAGTTCCATTCCGAGCGGGGCCAGCTTGCGCGCAATCTCGAGGGGCATCTGACCTTCATGCGCCGCGCCGCAGACCAAGGCGCCGAGTACCTGCTGTTCCCCGAACTGTCCCTGATCGGCTACGAGCCGGACATCGCCCGTGAACTGGCGGTCTTTCCTGAAGACGACCGTCTGGAGTCCATCCGCTCACTGGCGATGCAACTGAATCTGGCAACCACCGTCGGCATCCCTTTGAAGGGTCCCAACAACACTGTCCACATCGGCGCGCTGACCTTCACCGCGCAGGGCGATGTCACCGCGTACGCCAAGCAATACCTGCATCCCGGCGAGGACGTCGTGTTCAGTGCCGGATCGAAAGACTGTTTTTTGCCATTGGGGCAACAACGGATAGGCCTGTGCGTCTGCGCCGATTTCAGTCATCCCGAGCATGTTCAACGCATGGCGGAGGGCAAGGCGTGGGTGTACGCAGCGAGCGTGCTGATCTCCCCCGGCGGTTACGAGAAGGATGCTGCGCTGCTGCAGGGGCACGCCCGGCACCATGGACTGCCCATTCTCATGGCCAACCACGGCGGACCTACTGGCGGTTGGGAATCGGCCGGTCGCAGCGGTTTGTGGGATGAAGAGGGCGTCTGGATCGGCGGTCTGGAAGGCACCGGAAATGGACTGGTGATTGCGACCTGCCAGCCGCAAGGCTGGCAGGTGCAAGTGATCAGGCTGGCGTGACGGAGGTCATCGCGTCAGGGTCGGAATCGGTCGGGCCCTTTCCAGACCCTTGCTCCGCCTGAGCGAGGGTTTCTGGCACGGCGAACCACAGCAGGCAGAACGCCGCCGCCGCCACACCGGCGAGGGTCAGGAACGCGGCACTGTAACCCGCCGAGTGCACCACGAAACCTGCCAGGCTGTTGCTCAGCGCAGCCCCGAGACCGAACATCGTCGACAGCGCGCCCAGGCTGACGTTGAAGCGTCCGGTGCCTTGGGTCAGGTCCTTGACCATCAACGGGAACAGAGCGCCGAACAGACCCGCACCGATGCCATCGAGCATCTGTACTGCAACCAGCCAGAACGGGTCATCAGACAACGTGTAGAGCACGCCGCGAATCGGCAGAATCAGAAAGCCTGCCAGCAACAAGGGTTTGCGACCCCATACGTCTGCTTTCATGCCCACCAGCAAAGCCGCGGGGACCATGACCAATTGCGCGGCAACGATGCAGGCCGAGGTCAGCGGCGTGGCCATTTGCATGTTGATCTGCGAAAGCTTCTGGCTCACCAGCGGCAGCATCGCGGCGTTGGCCAAGTGGAAGAGGGCGCAGCAGATGCCGAACAACAGCAGCGGCTTGTTGCTCAGCAAAGCCTTCAGGCCCGACGGAGCACCGTCATGCACCTTATGACTGGCGTCGAAACCTCGGGCCACATCATGGTCGATCGCATCGGCGGAAACGAAGCTGACGGCAAGGATGCTGGCCAGCGCCATGGCCGCCATCAGGTAGAACACTGCAACCGGGCCGAACAGGTAAGCGAATCCACCGGCCAGCAGCGCCGCGCAGGCATTACCCGCGTGGTTGAAGGTTTCGTTGCGTCCGGTGCGTCGGGTGAAGGCACGCGGTCCGGTAATACCCAGCGAAATGGCGGCGATGGCGGGTGCGAACACCGATGCGGCGACGCTGCTCAGGGCTTGGGTCAACGCGACCAGGGTGAACGACGAGGTGAACGGCAAAACAAGGCAACTCAAGGTTACGAGTAACGCGGCAGCAGCAATGATCGCGCGCTTGTACTTCGTTCGGTCGATCAGGGCTCCGGCGGGTGTCTGGGTCACGAGCCCGGCAATACCGGCAATGGTCATCACCACGCCGATGCTGGCCGGGTCCCATTTGTGGACCGCCAACAGGTAAATGGCGAGGTAGGGACCCAGTCCATCGCGCACGTCGGCGAGGAAAAAGTTCAGGCTGTCCAGGGAGAGGGTATTGCGGCGATCTGCATGACTGGCCAAGGCGAGCATTCTCGTAATTCGTCAGACTCCAACCCACCGAGCCACGAGGCATACAGACCCGAGCCGTTTTAAAGAAGTTTCAGCATGTTTCATGAATAAGCGGAGTCAGACAGTCTTTTTCTGCAGGCTCTTCATGCGCTGAGTGGCGCGTTGCACGGCTGCCATTTTCTCCGGACGCTTCATGCGCTTCCATTTGCGAATGTCATCCTTGGTCCGCCCACAACTCACGCACAGATCACCGCTGAGCTGGCACACGGAAATACAGGGGTTTTCGATGTCCTTGGCCATGGGTCAACCTCGTCTGGCGTACTTACGTGAAAGTCGCAGTTCCCAATTGCCGCCGTTCTCGCGCAGGCACTGTTCTTCGCTGTCGAAGTGTACGTGCCCAGCCAGCGTCTTCAACGTGATATCAAGTTCATCCAGCGCCTCGGCAGTCAACTGGATCATGCGTTGATCCAGCCCCCGGCTCAAAGCCTGATCTTTCGCGGCCACGGTGTCGAATGCCCAGATCACCTGAAGACTGGCCGGGAAGTTTGCGTAATCGATTTCATGAGTCAACCAGCAGAAGCCCGGGATCTCCGATTTTGCCGTTTCGCAGGACTGCGTCAGCGCTGCAATCAAGCGTCGCTCTACCTGTGCCTGTTCACGTTTGCTCGACGGCATGGCTGAAGCCCTCAAAGAAATGAGATGAATAAAGGCGCAGCACGATACCTGATTGTGGTTTCAAGCCCCAGCCTGTTCATTGTCGAATGCACATCGCACTTGAGCGACCTCAACGCTGTCCTACTGCCTGGGCATCGTCGACAAGGCGCGATGTCACTCCTCTAACAATAAATAAGGACGCACCCATGGATTTTTCTCAAGCAGGTACCGCTACCGATCAGGGCCGCAGGGGATTTCTGAAAAAGTCGCTGGCGGTCTCCGCGACCGTCGCAGCCGTTGGCGCATTGCCGCGTTTTTCTCTCGCCGAGCCACTGACCCAGCGCTACCCCGACCCTTTGGTCGGTATATTGGACGACAGCTTCATGGAGCTGCGCATCTTCAATGCCAGCGTCGAAAAACTCGCGACCGGCATGCGCTGGGCCGAAGGTCCGGTATGGATTGGCGATGGCCGCTACCTGCTGGTCAGCGACATTGCCAATAATCGCATCATGCGTTGGGACGAGGTTACCGGCAGTTTCTCGGTGTACCGCGAACACTCGAATTTTTCCAATGGCATGTGCCGTGATCGTCAAGGCCGTCTGCTGGTGTGCGAAGGGTCATTCACCACCCGCGAAGGGCGGCGTGTCACGCGCACCGAATACAATGGACGCATCACCGTGCTGGCCGACAGTTTCGAAGGCAAGCCTTTCAATTCACCGAACGACATCGTCTGCAAGCGCGACGGTTCGATCTGGTTCACTGACCCGATGTTCCAGGCCAACAGCGACTATGAGGGCCACAAGGTGCCTCAGTCCCAGCCTTTCGGGGTGTATCGCATCGATCCCGCAGATGGCAAGGTCAGTCGGGTCATCGATGACTTGGCCGGCCCGAACGGCCTGTGTTTTGCGCCGGACGAGAAAACCCTCTATGTCGTAGAAGGTCGCGCCAGGCCGAACGGCATCATCTGGGCCATTGCCGTGAACGATGACGGCACGCTCGGCGCGCGCCGCAAGCACGTCGAGGGTGCGGATTACGCCGCCATCGACGGCATCAAGTGCGACGAGAACGGGAACCTGTGGTGCGGCTGGGGGGGTAATGGCAATCCCCAGGCCGATCTTGAAAAGCTCGACGGAGTGCGGGTGTTCAATCCGCAGGGCAAAGCCATCGGCCACATCACGCTTCCGGAACGTTGCGCCAACGTCTGTTTCGGCGGGCGGGAAGGCAACCGGCTGTTCATGGCGAGCAGCCATTCGCTGTATTCACTGTTCGTGAACGCCCGGGGCGCGACCTTCGCCTGAGGCAGCCTCAAAGTGGCAGAGCGATTCATTTCGCTCTGCACCTCAATTGCTTCGAAAATGCTTCGAACCCCTGGAGTGGTCACGGGTCTGTTCGTGTATCACTCTTTTCAGGGAAGGTCCTTATGTCTGCGCAACGCAGCCTTGTCATGCTTGCACGAGGCGGTTACGCCGCTCGTGGTGTTGTCTATCTGATCATCGGTCTGTTCGCCGTACTGGCGGCGCAGGGTTCCTCGCAACCCGCAGACAGCCATAGCAGCCTTGAAGCCTTGTTGAGTCAGCCGTTCGGTAACGTGCTGGTCGGCATCGTCGTGGTCGGCCTGCTCGCATTCGCCGCCTGGCGTGTGCTGCAAGCGACCCGCGATGTCGATCATCATGGGCGCGAACTCAAGGGACTGGTGATTCGTGGTGGTCTCTTGGTCGGCGGTTTCACCTATGGCGCGCTGGCGTTCTTCGCCGCAGGCCTGTTGATCAGCGGCCTGAAAAGCTCCGGTGGTTCGGGTGGCGGCCAGACACAGGATCTGCTGCAGTCGATCCTGTCCTGGGATCACTCCAACCTGCTCGTTTACGTGGTGGCGCTGGTGCCGATGGCACTGGGCATCGTGCACATCATCAAGGGCTACAAGGCGTCGTTCGAAAAGTATTTCGAGGCCGACGAAGACGTCATGCGCTACGTGCGTCCTGTCTCGCGCTTCGGTCTGATTGCCAGGGGCGTGGCCTTCATCGAGATCGCGGTATTGCTGGCCGTGAGCGGTTCCAGCTATCAGGCGATGCATCCTCCGGGCATGAAAGATGCGCTCAACGGTCTGCAGGATCTGCCAGCCGGCGGACTGGTGCTGCTGATCGTGGCGCTCGGGCTGATTGCCTTTTCGGTGTACAGCTTTGCCCAGGCGGCGTGGCGTCGCATCAACATGGATGTTCCCGATGCACCTGAAGCGGTTGCGCGACACTTTCGCTGAGCGTTATCAGGACAGATCAGGGCAGCGCCTGAGGCGACATCGGGCGCTCCCTGAGCAACATGAAATAGTGTGAACCCTGCCTCAAGTCGCCTGTTCCCCAGCCGACACCCTCTTTTGAGCTCCGACCCATTTGCGTGTCGACGTCCCCGGCGTCCTCGCGCAAAGCATCCGGTGCACCATAAAAACAAAAGAGGACAGCCATGACCATTCTTCAGCGAGTGATTGGTGGGTTTGCCGTGCTGGTTGTGCTGTTGCTCGCCATGGTGAGTATCAGTTATCAGAGCACCCATTCGATAAGCGACCGGCTGACCGTGATCACGGGACAATCGGCACCGTTGAGCCGTGCAGCGAGCGAGCTGTATGTTCACGTTCTGCGCGCCAACCAGGCGCTGCTGGGCGTGCTGGTCAGCAATGACCCGAAGCAGATCGATGACGGCAAGCAGCCGTTCAACGACAGCATGGCGCGTTTCAATCAGTTGCTCGACAGCACGCCAGCCTACATCGGCGACCGCGCCGGGCTGCGCGACAACCTGGCACAGGAGAAGCAGCTCAGCGCGGCCTATGCCGAGCAGGCGCAGACCCTGATCGCCAGTCATCGTCAACACGTCATCCAGATGCAGCAGGCCCGTGTCCTGCAGGGCTACAGCAGCAGCGAGGGCGTCCAGTTGACCAGTTACCTGCGTGACTATATTGCCCGCGAGCGCACGACCGGTTCGGCTGACAACGTCGCCGCAGCCGAGAAGTTGCTGCTGGAAGTGGGCAAGTCCTACGAAGGTCTGGCCGCGCACGCTGCGACGCCCGACATACAAACCCTGCAGCGCCTGCTCAATCTTCAGGACGAAGTGATCAGCACCCGCGCTCGCGAACTGACCGCCGCCGACCCTCGCGCAGGCCGTATTGCCGGGGTGATGGTCAACCGTCTGCTCAATGACCTGACCGGCGCTGACGGCGTCTATCAGGCCTATCGTCAGGAAGCGGCGCTGGCTGATCAGGTCGGCAAGCAGCGCCAGGCCGCCGAAGCACGTCTTCAGGCCACGCTGGACAAGATCGGCGAATTCGGCAACCAGTCGCTGGCGGTTGCCAACGAGGCCAAGGAGGGTGCTGACTCGACGATCGCCACCAGCCTGAGCCTGCTGCTGGTCGCCTGCATTCTGGCGGTGCTGGCGGCTGTCGTGATCGGCACTTGGGTGGCCTTCAGCCTGCGTCGCCCGCTGGCGGCGTTCCGCGAGGTACTGAAGACCCTGAGCACAGGCGACATGCGCGTGCGGTTCGATGTCAGCCGCAAGGACGAGTTCGGCGAGCTGGGTGGCTACCTGAACGAGTTCACCCAGTCCCTGCAACAAACCTTCCGCGAGCTGATCGGCTCGGCCGATACCCTGGCGCTGACCGCCAGCAACAACGCGCAGATCAGCGAGCAGACCACGCGGGTGGTCGATGAGCAGAAGGATCGTCTGCACTCGGCTGCTTCGGCCATGAACGAAATGGAAAGCACAGTCGAGGAAGTCGCCCGGCGTGCCCAGGACACCCGCAGCGCGGTGGACAGCACCAGTGAGCTGACCGAAAAGGTTCAGCAGCGCGTGGCTGAAACCATCGTCAACATTCGCCAGCAGGCCGAGCAGGTCAACAAGGCGTCAGCGGTGACCGATGAGTTGCAGAAGTACGGCCAGAACATCGACGGCATTGTCGATGCGATTCGCACCATCGCCGAACAGACCAACCTGCTGGCCCTCAACGCCGCCATCGAGGCTGCGCGGGCGGGTGAGCAGGGCCGCGGGTTTGCGGTGGTTGCCGATGAAGTCAGGTCGCTTGCCAGCCGCACCCAGACGTCCACCAGCGAAATCCAGGAAATGATCGGCCAGATGCAGAGCAAGATTCATTCTGCGGTGCAGGTCATGAACGAAAGCCAGATCCAGTCCAATCATTGCGTCACGCTGGCGTCCGGCGCGGATGAGCTGTTACAGGAGATGGGCGAGGCGGTGGGCACCATTCGCGACATGAACATCCAGATTGCCGCCGCTACCGAAGAGCAGAGTGCGACGGTGCAGGAAACCAGCCGCATGGTCACGCACATCAACGACTCAGCCCAGCAGGCCGCAGACGGTGCCGAGCAATCGGCCAGCAGCAGCCAGGACTTGTCGAAAATGGCCAGGGATCAGCGCGAGCTGCTCCATCATTTCAGCGTTTGATGCCCGGGAGTCAGAACATGAAGCAATGGTTAGCGATTTCCCTGGGTGCCAGCCTGCTGGCCGCCAGTCTGGCTCACGCCAGCACGCCTTTGGTCGGCGTCGGCATGGCCAAGTACAACGACAACTTTCAGACCATCCTGCGTCACGGTGTGGAGAAGCAGGTAGCAGTGCTCGACGCCGATATCTTCATGGAGAACGGCCAGGACAATGTGGAGCTGCAGATGCGCCAGTTCCGCAACCTGGTGAGCTCCAGAGTCGACGCGATTGTCGTCGCGATGGTCAACGGCAAGAGCGCGCCGGAGATGATGCGTCTGGCCAACGAGGCGAAAATTCCGCTGGTGTTCGTCAACCGCAATCCGGAACCCGCCAAGTGGCCGCCGCAGACGGCGTTCGTCGGTTCGGACGAACTGGAGTCCGGCACTCTGCAGGCGGAAGAACTGGCGCGGCGTGCCAATTACAAGGGCAATGTGGTGATTCTGGTCGGTGATCCGAGCAACAAGTCCTCGGTCATGCGCACCGAAGACGTGGAAAAGGTCGTCGCCAAATACCCGAACATGAAAGTCGTGCAAAAGAAAATCGGCAACTGGGAACGCAGCCAGGCCGCGACGATCGTCATCGATTGGGTCAAGCAGGGCGTGGACTTCTCGATCATCGCTGCCAACAACGATGAAATGGCCATCGGCGCGATCATGGGCCTTGAAAAGGCCGGGAAGAATGCCCGCGACTATCTGGTGGGCGGCATCGACGGCACGCCGGACGGGCTGAAACTGATGGCCGAGGGCAAGCTGGCCGTGAGTGTGTTTCAGGACGCGGTCGGTCAGGCCAACGGTGCGGTGGATGCGGCGTTGAGCATGGCGCGCGGCGAAACGCTGGCGTCTCCGGTGATCTGGGTGCCGTTCAAGCTGATCACGCCGGAAAACCGCCAGCAGTTCGAGTAATGCACGGACAGGGCGTTCGGCTGTTGTTTACAGCCGGATGTCCTGCGGACCACGAATCTGCGCCTCGATGCGGGTACCGGTCAGGCGCTCTTCGTTGGAGAAACCGTCATAGTCCGCCAGCTTGCCGAAATGGATACCGGTGAGCTGTTCGATCTGCGCCACGCTGCGTTGCCAGGTCTTGAGCTGGCCGAACACGATGCTCAACTCGCCCAGTTCGCGGCTCTGATCAATCATGTAAGCGCTGGCAGAAGGCTTGCCATCGTCGCCAAGAAACGCCACGACCTTCCAGAATGCCGAAGGGATTTTTACGTTGCGGTAGCTGCGGTCGTCATCGCGCAGGATGGGCCCGCTGAACACCGTGACCCGCGATTTCCAGCGGCGGGTGTTATCCAGAATGTAGTCTTCCAGCTCAAGCCAGGTCTTCTGGTTGAACGCGCTCATCTGTGGCGAACAGTTGGTGAAATGGAAGGTGTCCGTATTGGCGGTTTGTGCGTCCTTGCCCCAGTTCGGATCCTGTCGCCGCACCAGATGCCCGCGGTCCAGCAGGTTGCTGGCATACAGACTCTCGCCAATCTGCGCGTCGGCAGGCAGCCTGCCGTCGAACGACCACGAATCGTTACTGCGCTTGACCTCGACGCTGCTGTCGCCATCGATGTTCACGCCCACGTAGAGCGCCAGACGCCGACTGCGCGACATGGTGATGGAAAAGTGCATGTAGTCCAGGCGATCCCCGGCGTTCTTCAGGGGATAGACGTCGGCGGCCAGCTCAGTGTCCGGTGCTGGCCAAGGCACAACGAAGTCGCCGAGGAAATCTTCCGCGTAGCCTTTGCGCGACTTCAGGTCGCTGGCAGACGTGGTGCGTGGCGCCACCAGTGGCTCGGCTTGCGGTGCCAGCAGCCCGGCAGGTGGGTTGAGTGGGCTGAGGTCGGCGAGGCGAGGGCGATAGGTCAGGTCGGCTTTCAAGGTCTTGTCAGGCACTGCGCTTGCTCCGGCGGTGGGCGTGGATTGCGTCAAGTTCACCATAGACGCATGACAGCGCTGCGTCGAAGACGTGGTGTGGAGCCCCTATATCGCATTCATCCTTGTAAATTATTATCCGATAATCGCCCAGTATTGTGCGTGCCCGGGTGAGGTAATGATCCTTAAAAAATATTTATTCGGCACGGATCATAGCTTTTGGCTGCTGTTCGGCAATTTTGATCGATGAATTCAGGATTCGGTCCACCCTACGACAATCAAAAACCCATTGACGTTATTAACCGGCTGGTACATTTTTACTGCACATCCGCCTGCGCCGTTCCAGGCAGGAACACAATAAGAACAATCGAGGCACACCGTCATGCTCCAGGGATTGATCCTTTCCGTTTCACCTTCGCCGTTCGTCAATGCCCAATATGCAGGTATTGGCTGGATTCGCTCGCAGTAGTTTTTCGATTCGCCCATCCGTTTCAGCGCAGTTGCGCCCCATGACGCCCATCCCGAGATGGCTTTCATGATGTCTGACCGCTGCGCTGGCTCTTGTGCATCTGCGAGGTCCGCCAATGACGAAAATCGTCGATCTGTATTTCAAGCTGCTCAAACTGTTGATCGTGTTGTGCATGGTGGCCATGGTCGTGCTGGTGTTCGGCAACGTCGTGCTGCGTTATGCATTCAACTCCGGCATCAGCGTGTCGGAAGAACTCTCACGCTGGTTCTTCGTGTGGATGATTTTTCTTGGCGCGCTGGTGGCGATGAAAGAGCGGGGACATCTGGGCCTGGACAGCCTGGTCAAACGCTTGCCGCCGATGGGCAGGCGCCTATGCCTGGTTACCGGACAACTGCTGATGCTCTATATCTGCTGGCTGATTTCCAGCGGCAGTTGGCAGCAGGCCTTGATCAATCTGCATGTCGTGGCGCCCGCGTCCGGATTTTCGATGGCGGTGTTCTATGCAGCCGGGCTGGTATTCGGCGTCAGCGCTGCGGCGATCCTCCTGTATCAGTTGTATTTGGCGCTCAGCGGCAAGCTGGACGAGGAGGCGCTGGTCATGGTCAGGGAAAACGAAGCCGAGACCGTGATCAAATCCGATGCGCCTGCTGCTACCCGGAGTAATCGACCATGACCCTGATGATCTTTCTCGGATCGCTGCTGGGCAGCATGGCGCTGGGGATTCCGATTGCGTTCGCGCTGTTGCTGGTCAGTGTCGCGCTGATGCTGCATCTGGACCTGTTCGATGCGCAGATCATTGCTCAGAACCTGCTCAACGGCGCCGACAGCTTCCCGCTGATGGCCGTGCCGTTCTTCATGCTGGCTGGCGAAGTCATGAACGCAGGCGGTTTGTCCAAGCGCATCGTCAACATCGCCATGGCGCTGGTCGGGCACAAGCGCGGCGGGCTGGGCTATGTGGCGATTATCGCATCCTGTCTGCTGGCCTCGTTGTCCGGTTCTGCAGTCGCTGATGCTGCCGCGCTGGCCGCATTGCTGGTGCCGATGATGGTTCATGCCGGGCACAATCGTTCGCATTCGGCGGGTCTGATCGCGGCGGGCGGCATCATTGCGCCGGTCATTCCACCAAGCATCGGCTTCATCGTGTTCGGTGTCGCGTCCGGGGTCTCGATCTCGAAGTTGTTTCTGGCCGGGATCGTTCCTGGGTTAATGCTGGGTGCCGCACTGGCCATCGCCTGGTGGTTCGTCTCGCGCAGTGAGAACGTCGAACCGCCGCCCAAACGCAGCGGCAAGGAAATCCTGCGCACGCTGACGGATGGCTCGTGGGCGCTGGGCTTGCCGCTGATCATCGTGTTCGGCCTTAAGTTCGGTATCTTCACGCCGACGGAAGCGGCCGTGGTTGCAGCGGTTTATGCCTTGTTCGTGTCGCTGGTGATCTACCGCGAACTGAAGATCAATCAGCTGTACGAGCTGGTGCTGTCGTCCGCCAAGACCACCTCGGTGGTGATGTTGCTGGTGGCCGCAGCCATGGTGTCGTCGTGGCTGGTGACGATCGCAGAGCTGCCTGACCAACTGGCGGCATTGCTCGAGCCGTTCATGGACAACCCGACCCTGCTGCTGATGGTCATCATGCTGCTGGTGATCATGGTTGGCACGGTGATGGACATGACCCCGACCATTCTGATCCTGACGCCGGTTCTGATGCCTGCCGTGACCATGGCGGGTATCGACCCGGTTTATTTCGGTGTGCTGTTTCTGATCAACACCGCCATCGGCCTGATCACGCCGCCTGTTGGCACCGTGCTCAACGTGGTGTGCGGGGTATCGAAAATCAGCATGGACGAGATCATTCGAGGCGTCTGGCCTTTCATGCTGGCGCAGTTTGTCGTGCTGTTGTTGCTGGTGCTGTTCCCGCAACTGGTGCTGGTTCCGCTGAGCTTTTTGACCCGATGACAAAGAGGCAGGAGCCGCTGGCTTTCAATCACTCCATTTCCAATAACAAGACCGGAGAATGACATGCAGAAACTGATGAAGACCCTGTTGGCCGGCGCTTGCGCCACCAGCCTGTTGCTGGCGAGTGTGGCCAGCCATGCGGCAGAGATTCGCGAACGCACCCTGCGTTTTGCGTTTCAGAACGTCAAGGAGCATCCGCAAGGGCAGGGCGCACAGAAATTCGCTGACCTGCTGAGCGAAAGCAGTGGCGGCAAGATCAAGGTGCGGCTGTTTCCAGGCGGCACGCTGGGCGGCGATGTGCAGACTGTCTCGGCTTTGCAGGGCGGCACGCTCGACATTACGGTACTCAATTCCGGGATTCTCGCCGCTCAGGCGCCTGACTTCGCAATGCTCGATTTCCCGTTTCTGTTCAACGACGTGAAAGAAGCCCATGCGGTCATCGACGGCCCGGTCGGCCAGAAGCTCGCAGCGCAGCTCGACAGCAAGGGGCTGGTCGCCCTGGGCTATTGGGACCTCGGGTTTCGCAATGTAACCAACAGCAAGCACCCTATCACCCGCCTTGAGGACATGCAGGGCCTGAAGATCCGCGTCATCCAGTCGCCAATCTACCTGAAAACCTTCTCGGCCCTTGGCGCCAACCCGGTGCCAATGGCGTTTCCCGAGGTCTACACCGGTCTCGAGCAGCACACCATCGATGGTCAGGAAAATCCGTACACGGTAATCGAAGGCAGTAAGTTCTTCGAAGTGCAGAAATACCTGTCCGCGACCGGACACATCTTCAATCCGCAGTCGCTGATCATGAGTCAGAAAACCTGGAATCGCCTGAACGACGATGAAAAGGCACTGATTCGCGACGCCGCCGCCAAGGCTCAGGTCTTCCAGCGTGAAGTGACGGCCGCCAGCATGGACAATGCCCGGGCCAATCTGGAGAAGCAGATTGCGGTCAACGACATTTCTCCTGCCGAGAAAGACCGTTTTCGTGAGCGCGTAAAACCTGTCATCGACGAGTTTTCCCAGCAACTGGATGCCGGTCTGGTGAAGATGATGTATGACGAAATTGCCAAGGCACGCGCAGCACAGTAGAGCCATTGTCGCGTCAGAGCCCGTCCGGCGGGCCTGACGCTGCACGTTCGATACATCCAATCCGATTTAAACCGGTAACCCCGCGAAAATAGTCTTAAATATCCGTGAACAGGCGTCGATAAGCTTTGCATAAGAGCAATCCGCAGCTCGCGTTATTTCATTGACCGCAGGGGAGCTTCAGGATGTCGATCAAACTTCGTTTGTTTCTGTTGATAGGCACCGGGGTACTGGCTGTGCTGATCATCAGTCTGGTCAGCTATCTGGGCAATAACAGGATGGCGGCGGCGATGACTGACAACGAGGTCAGCATGACAGCGTTGAGCAATCACCTTCAGGCCGACATGATGCACGACGCCCTGCGCGCCGATGTGCTCTCGGCGATGCTGGTCGGGCTGGATAAGAGCGAAACAACCCGTGACGAGGTCCTGGCCTCCCTCAATGAGCACGCCGCGCAGTTCCGCAAAGTGCTGAGTGACAATCTGGCGCTGCCGATCAATGACACCCTCAAGGCCGAACTGAACAAGGTCAAGCCCAGCCTCGACGCCTACATCAGCGCGGGCGAGCGAATTGTCGGCCTCGCGCTGGACAGTCCTGACCGTGCCCAGCAGGATCTGGGTACATTTTCTGCCGCCTTCACCCAGCTTGAAGGCCAGATGTCCACGTTGAGCGACCTGATCGAAGACAACTCGAAAGCCAGCGGCGAAATCACCCGCGACGCCATCAGCACCGCCAATACCACGCTTGGCGTGGTTCTGGTCATCAGCCTCTTGCTGCTGGTCGCGCAGGGGCATTGGGTGACCCGCAGCATCTTGATTCCCCTGCAGTCAGCCAGCCGCATCGCTGAAAGCATCGCGCATGGCGACCTCAGCGAGCCAATTACCGAGCCGACCAGTCGTGATGAGGCCAGTGCGCTGATTCGCAGCCTTGCCGTCATGCAGCGCGATCTGCGCGGCATGATCGAAGTGGTGCGCAGCAACGCCCACGGCGTCAGCGGCATGAGCGGGCAATTGAGCAGCGGCTGTCACGAAGTGGCGGGCAGCAGCCAGCAGCAAAGCTCGGCAGCGGCGACCATGTCGGCGGCCGCCAGTGAAATGACCGCCAGCATCGAAGAAATCACCCGTCACGCCGAACAGGCACGGGAGATGGCCAATCAGGCCGAGACGCTGGCCAAGAACGGCGGGCGGGTGATCCATCAGGTGGTCAGCGACATGGACGGCATTGCCCGTTCGGCTCAACAGTCGGCACAGGTTATCCGCACGCTGGACAAGGAGTCGGAAGCCATTTTCAACATCATTCAGGTGATCAAGAGCATTGCCGACCAGACCAACCTGCTGGCGTTGAACGCGGCCATCGAGGCCGCACGTGCCGGTGAACAGGGCCGTGGCTTTGCCGTGGTGGCCGACGAGGTGCGCAGCCTGGCAGGTCGCACCAGCGCGTCGACCCAGGAAATCACCGGCATGGTCGCCCGTATTCAACAAAGCACCCGCGAGGCGGTGACCAGTATGGAAGCCGGGGTGGCCCAGGTCGACAAAGGCATGGCGGTCACCGCCGAAGTCGAACAGGCCATCCGCGATATTCTCGATGCCACATTGAGCACCACGCACCTGGTCAATGACATCACCCGCACGATTGGCGAACAGAGCCTGGCCAGTAACGAAATCGCCCACCAAGTGGAAATGATAGCCAGCATGTCCGAGGACAACAGCCGGGTCATTGGTCAGACCGCGACCACCACCGACGAGTTGTCCGCGCTGGCAGTCCAGCTCTCGCGTTCGGTGGATCGGTTCCGGCTTTGACGTCTACAGGCCCTCATCCGGCCTCATTCCGCTAACCGCTCGCTCACCGCCTGCTCGCAGGCGGTTGTTGCCCGATCAGGTGTTTTTCGAAACTGATCGCTCCGGTTCATTAAAGCTTTTGCACTAACAGACGTTAACCATCGAAACCGATCATCTTCCGCGCCCAGGAGCAGCTGCATGCAAACGTTAAAGGCCTTGTACGAGTCGGTCGAAAAGCAGTTCTTCAACACCCTGACCAAAAAGCTCTCAAGCCTTTTTCTGTTGGTCGTCGTCAGTGCACTGCTGTACTGGGTGGCGCTGTCTGTTCGGGTCGACATCGTGATGTTGTTGCGCAGTGCGCAACTGGAGTCCGGTGTACTGGCGCGTATCGAGGGCAGGCTGGACGCACTGAGCAACGCGATTCTGATCAGCACCCTGTTCACGTTGGGCATGGTCAGTTTCATGGTCTGGTACCTGCGTCATCTGATCGTTCGGCCTGTGATGTTCATGACCGGTGCGCTGGAAGAAATCGCCAATGGCGAGGGTGATCTGTCCAAGGATTTGCCACTGCTGACCCATGATGAAATCCGCGTGCTGGCGAGCACCTGTAACCGGTTCCTCGCCAAGCAGCGCGAAGTGATCAGCAGCATTCAGGCATTGACCGTGCAGATTGCGGTCGAGTCGGCGCGCTCGCTCAAGAACATCAGTGATTCCAGCGACAGCGCAACCGATCAGGCGCGCTTTGCCAAGGAGGTCATGGATCAGAGCAACATGGCGGTCGGCAGCATCGAGGACGTGTCGCAGCAGACTCAGGGCATTTCCAGCACCACTGCCCAGAACCTGAGCATGGCGCGCGGTTCCTACTCCGAACTGCTCGAAGTGACCGGCAACATCAGCCAGATATCCAGCAGCCTCAATGAATTCGGCGTGTTGGTGTCTGCCCTGAACCAGCGTTCGTCGAGCATCAAGTCCATTGTCGGCCTGATCCAGCAGATTTCTTCGCAGACCAACCTGCTGGCGCTCAACGCGGCCATCGAAGCGGCACGTGCCGGCGAAAGCGGCCGCGGCTTTGCCGTGGTGGCCGACGAGGTGCGCACCCTGGCGCAAAACGTCAGCAAAGCCACCGACGACATTTCGCAGAACATCGATGCGATGCTGCTGGAAGTCAGCTCGACCTACGAGCAGACCACCCAGATCAGCCAGAGCGCACGTGAAACGCAATTGGTCGTGGAGCGGGCATCGGGGCATTTCGAGAGCATGATCGTCGACTTCGAATCCACCAATGGCAAGCTCGCCGACATTGCCTCCCACATCCAGCAGTTCGCCACGACCAATACCGGCATCAACGACCGGGTGACGCGCATCTACGCCGACAGCCAGGCCATCGACCAGCGCATGCAGCATTCGGCGACAGCCACCCGTGACCTGTCAGGCGTTGCCGAGCGGGTGCAGGCGCTGCTGGGACGTTTCGTGCTCGGGCACGGTGAGCTGGACGCTGCAATCACGCGGGCCAGTGAGTGTCGGGATATCCTGCAGGCCCGGCTTGCGGCACTGCACAAAGGGGGCGTCAACCTGTTCGATCAGAGTTACAAACTGATTCCCGGCACCGATCCCAAGCAATACATGACCAGCTACACCGATCGTTTCGCGCAGATCTGCCAGGAAGAGTGCGACAAGCTGACCAAGGGCACGCGGGGCGGCAAGGTCACGTTCATTGTCGATAACAAGGGCTATTGCCCGGTCAACAACAGCTGGGTATCGCAGAAACCGACCGGTAATCGCGCCGTCGACCTGCCGGTGTGCCGCAACAAGCGGATGTTCTCTGACCCGGTCGGCCTGCGAGCGGCAGGTAACAAGCAGCGTTTCCTGCTGCAGACCTACCTGCGCGATACCGGTGAAATCATGACCGAGATCGACGTGCCGTTCTTCTTCGAAGGCCGTCATTGGGGCAATCTGCGGATGGGCTTCGACGCGGCGCAGTTGCTGGGCCACTGAGTCGTCGGGTGTGACGCCCGCCCGTCTGCGCACAGACAGGCGGGCGTCCGGTGAGTCAGCCGAGCAGGTGTTGGGCGATGTACCTTGAGATTTCAACCATTGACGTCTTGCCTGTGAATTCGAACTTCACCTTGCCAATCGCCGAGTAATAGATCTCCAGTTCCGAATCCAGGTCGAAGGTCCCCGAGGTTTCCACCGACCAGGCCACGATGTTCTTGTAGGGCAGCGAGGTGAAGTCTTTCTTGCTGCCTGTCAGCCCCTGAACGTTGACCGAGATGATGCGTTTGGTGGTGAACACCACGCCGTCGCGCATGGACTTGTAGGCGTCGATGACTGTTTCGCCGTCCAGCAGCAGGTCCTTTACGCGTTCTGCGTACTCGTCATTCTGCTTGAGCTTGAAAAAGCCTTTGTTGTTGAAATCGATCATTTTCTGTCCTTGAACCATTGCTTAAGGAAGCGGAGCGCGTCTGTACCGAGCATTGCGCAAGCAGAGTAGCAGCTGGCCACTTCTTTTAGTGGCTCGTCTGGCGAGGGGCATTGTTCATGTCTGACATGACAGCAAGGGAACGTTAACGTCGATTCAGGCTCAATTTCTGTGACGCTCTGATTCCCGGAACGCCCACGGAGGTGTGATTTTGAACATTCAAAACCTGTCCAGCGATATCAAGGCTGGCAAGATCAGTGAGCTCAATCTGGTGTCGATGGAAGGCGGTTCGTACGTGCTCCATGCGCTTGTGGACGGCAAGTCAGTGCCGGTTCAGGACTCGCACGGCAAGCCTTTGCATCTGGCTTCGGTCGAGGAAGCGCGCAAGGTGCTGTCGTCGGTGCCGGATGTGCAACTTTTTCTGAGCCAGGGCGTGGCGCACGACGAGATGGTCGGCCTGGACGACGTGCAGGTCGAATCTTCCCGACATGAGATTCCGCTGCGCTCCAGCCTCTGATACGCGTTTTCACCTGTCCGAATGAACGGAACACCGCTCTGCCCACCAGAGCGGTCAGTTGGTACTGCTGGGTGTATGGTCAGCAGTTCACTACTCAGGAGCAGTCATGTCTTTCCAGAAACTCCCCCGAATCCTGATCACCAACGACGACGGCATCGATGCTCCAGGTCTGCTGGCACTTGAAGAAGTGGCCCGCGAGCTGGCCGACGAATTCTGGATCGTTGCCCCTGATCACGACCAGAGCGGCATATCGCATGCCTTGAGCATTCATCATCCACTGCGCGTGACCAAGCGTGGCGAGCGCAGGTTTTCGGTGTCGGGCACCCCCGCCGACTGCGTCGCCATGGCCTTGCAGCAATTGATGAGTCAACCACCCACCTTACTCCTGTCCGGCATCAATAAAGGCGCGAATCTGGGCGTTGAAACGGTATTTTCCGGTACGGTCGGTGCGGCCATGGCCGGGCTGCTGCTGGGCGTGCCTTCGATTGCCCTGAGCCAGGCCCTGACGCGCCGTGACTCGGTGCGCTGGGAGACGGCACGGCAACTGGCGCCTGATGTGATTCGCAAGGTCTGGGGACTGGGTTGGGAGCAGGGCGCTTGTCTGAACATCAATTTCCCGGATGTCCCCGCAGCGGAAGCAGGCCCGATGCAATTCACCACCCAGGGGGCCGGTCGTATCGACTCATTGGAAGTCACTTCACGCACCGACATGCGTGAGCGGGACTACTTCTGGTTGAGCATTCATCGCCATGATCTGGCAGACGCGCCCGGCAGCGAAACCCATGTGGTCATGAACGGCGGAGTTTCCGTCACGCCGCTGCGTTTCGAGCGTACCGACACGACGATGCTGGAACAGTTGAAAACACGTTCCGAGCGCTGAAGCGTGCCATCAGTGCTGGCGTATCACGGCAATACATTTAATCTCCAGCAGCAGGCCGGGGTGCGCCAGTTCGGCAACGCCGATGCAGGTCCAGGCGCATTGCCCGCGTGGAAACAGGCGGTTTTTGACGTCGCGAAAGACCTGCATGTGCTCGCTCATCGACACGTGATAGGTCGTCATGTCGACGATGTCCTCGAACGTGCAGCCAGCCTCGGCCAGTACTGTGCGCAGGTTTTCCCAGCAGGCGATGAATTGCGCTTCAGGGTTCAGGATCACGTCCATATCCCGTGTGCGTCCGACCTGCCCAGAGCAGTAGAGCGTATGGCCGACCCTGACCGCAGGCGCGTAGCCAGCACGGTCCATGATCAGTTCCATGGTGGGAGGGACAATGATTTCGCGGTCTGACATGTGGCTACACCTGGTTATGCAGTTTTGAATTGATTCTTTGCAGCGAATACCTGCCCGGCGACCCTACGCCTTGCTGGCAGGTTTCGCGGCGCGGCGTGGTTTTTTCGCCGCCGTGCCGGTTGCTTTCTCGGCGCCTGCAGCCTTGCGCGGGCTGGCCTTGCGCTTTTTCTTCCAGGGCGGCTTCACACCTGCCGGGCTCGCCGGACCGCTGATGGACATGCGCATGCCGACGCAGCGGCTCACGTGCTTGCTCATCCAGGCGGCCTGCCGGGTAACGAACTCTTCAAGGCTCATTTCGCCACTCTGCACCATGTCCAGCGCCTGTTCCCAGATGGCAGTGGTGCCTGGGTCGGCGATGGCGCGCGGTACGGCATCGATCAGGCTGAAAGCCGCTGGCGTGGCACACAGCGCTTTGCCCTGTTTGGTGAGGTAGCCACGATCCAGCAGGCCCTGAATGATGCCCGCGCGCGTCGCCTCGGTGCCGATGCCGGTGGTGTCCTTGAGCTTCTGCTTGAGCAGCGGATCTTCCACCAGTTTTGCGACATTCTTCATCGCCTTGATCAGATCGCCTTCGGTGAACGGCTTGGGCGGCTGGGTCCAGAGGTCTTTGAGGATGACATCGGCAACAGCGCAGTCGCAGCCCTGGATCAATCTGGGCAGTGGCTGCGGCGCAGGGGCCTCGCGACCTTTTGCCGGGGCCAGCGCCTCGGGCATGGCACGCTTCCAGCCCGGTTCTACGATCTGTTTACCGACGGCGCGCAAGGCATGACCTGCGCAGTCGAAGTCGGCCTGGGTGCGGTCGTACTCATGATTGGGCAGAAACTGCGCCAGATAGCGGGCTCTGATCAGCGTGTAGACCGCTCTCGGTTTGCCGGTCAGGCGCTCGATGCCTCGGGCCGCTGCGGTGGGGATGATGCCGTGGTGCGCGCTGACCTTGGCATCGTTCCATGCCCGAGAGCGGCGTTGTGCATCAAGGTGCGGCATCAGCTCGCCCAGCGCCGGATCGGCCTTGCCCAGCGCCGCTATGATACTCGCGGCTTCGCTGTGCTGGCTGTTGGGCAGGTAGCCGCAATCGCTGCGCGGGTAGGTGATCACCTTGTGGGTTTCGTACAGGGACTGGGCGATGTCGAGGGTTTCCTGAGCGCCGAGGCCCAGCTTCTTCGAGCAGATTTCCTGCAGCGTGCCGAGATCGAAGGGCAGGGGCGCCGCTTCACGAATTCGCTCGGTGCGCAGTTTGACCAGCCGGGCGCTGCCTGCCCTGCGAATGTCTTCTGCTGCTTGCTGCGCCAGCGGCTGATTCAGGCAGCGGTCCTGATCATCGCAGACGTCCGAAGGCGCTCGCCATTGGGCGATGAACGCCTGTTGTTCATGCAGCAGCTTCACATCGATGGCCCAGTAAGGCACAGGGACGAAATTGGCAATGCTGCGGTCGCGGTCCACGACCAGTCGAAGTGTCGGGGTCTGCACGCGTCCGACCGGCAGCACGCCCTGATAGCCTGATTGTCGGCCCAACAGGGTGAACAGTCGGCTCATGTTCATGCCGATCAGCCAGTCGGCGCGGGAACGGCCCAGCGCCGAGTGATACAGGCTGAAAGTATCCGCACCGGGCTTGAGTGTGGCCAGCGCCTTGCGGATCGAAGCGTCGTCCAGGGCGGACAGCCACAGGCGTTGGATCGGCCCGCGATAGCGGCAATGCTCGACCAGCTCCCGGGCAATCATTTCACCCTCGCGGTCGGCGTCCGTGGCAATCACCAGCTCTTTTGCCTCCCCCAGCAGACGCTTGACCGCCTTGAACTGACTGGCGGTTCTGGGTTTGACCAGCATCTTCCATTGCTGCGGAACGATGGGCAGGTCTTCCAGCACCCAGCGCTTGTAACGGGCGTCGTAGGCATCCGGCGGTGCGGTTTCCAGCAAATGGCCGATGCACCAGGTCACGGTGGCATTGGCACCCACCCAGCAGCCGTCCCCACGCCGCGTTGCGCCGAGCACAGCCGCGATGTCTTTGGCCTGAGAGGGTTTTTCGCAAAGGAACAGCCGCATGACTACCGTCTTCGATTACCGGTGGTGAAGGCTGCAAGGATGAACTTTGAAGCGGCGATGGGCAAGTTTTATCTGTATGGATATACAGATAAGTGCTCTGGAGGCCATATTTGACTGATCAGAACCCAGGAGAACTGAAAGGTGACGTGAGCCAAGCGCATGACGTGGATAACGCTGGAGCTTGTCCACGCATCTGCGCCACATTCAAGAGCGGACGCGGAGCGTCCTGGGAGGCATTCCCACGCGGAGCGTAGGAACGATCAGCGTGATCTCAGGCACGCCGATCATGCCCATGGGGTGTGCATTCAGTCAGTCACTTTCGTTTTGGCCCCCGTTCTGCGCGTCTTGCAGACTTGTGTATAACGGCGAGTGCTCCGCGTGGGAATGCCTCTCAGGACGCTCCGCGTCCCGGCGACGCATCTGGAGTAACGCGTGATCATGCCAGCCAAACATCCCTGCCGCTAAACCGCAATCTCCACCTGATCACCATTCAACCGTACCGGCCAGACCTCCAGCCGCTGCTCCGGATATTCCAGGCAGGAGCCGTCCTGCAGGCGGAAGTGTTGTTTGTACAGTGGCGAGGCGATCACCAGATCTCCGGCGATCTGGCCAATCAGTCCGCGCCCGATCACGTTAGCCCCGGACTTGGGGTCGCGGTTATCGATGGCGAAGAGCTTCTCGCCGTCCGCTGTATCAGGCACATAGAACAGCGCAACCTGCGTACCGTCGAGCCATGCCACCACGCCTGAGTTGGCGACCAGATCCTGGCGACCGCACAGGGCATGCCAGTGCAGGTGAAGTGTGGACTGAGCGTTTTCTGCAAAAGCCGTATCGGACGAGTTCATCAGACCACCTCCTTGAACAATGGGATCAGCTTGAGTTCTTCAGGTCTTGCCGGACGACGCTGGGCGCGCTCCTTGACGAAATGCACGTCCGGGTCGCCACGGCCGTCGTTGACGAAGGTGCGGAAGCGTTTGAGCTTTTCCGGATCCTTCAGTGCGTTGGCCCATTCGCATTCATAGCGATCGACCACCAGTTGCATCTGCGATTCGAGTTCCGCCGCAAGCCCCAGACTGTCGTCGAGGATCACGGCCTTCAGGTAATCCAGCCCGCCTTCCAGCGACTCGCGCCATACGGACGTGCGCTGCAGCTTGTCGGCAGTACGGATGTAGAGCATCAGAAACCGGTCGATGTAGCGGATCAGGGTCTCGTCATCCAGGTCGGTGGCGAACAGCTCGGCGTGACGCGGGCGCATGCCGCCGTTGCCACACAGGTACAGGTTCCAGCCGTTTTCGGTGGCAATCACACCCACGTCCTTGCTCTGCGCTTCAGCGCATTCACGGGTGCAGCCTGACACCGCGAACTTGAGCTTGTGTGGCGAGCGCAGGCCCTTGTAGCGATCTTCGATGCGCAGCGCCATGGCGACGCTGTCCTGAACGCCGTAGCGGCACCAGGTGCTGCCGACACAGGACTTCACGGTACGGGTCGACTTGCCGTAGGCGTGACCGGTTTCGAAGCCTGCTTCGATCAGTTCGCTCCAGATGTCCGGCAACTCGTGCAGTTGCGCGCCGAACAGGTCGATACGCTGACCGCCGGTGATCTTGGTATACAGGTCATACTTCTTGGCCACCGCCCCGATGGCGATCAGGCCGTCGGGCGTGATTTCACCGCCTGGAATGCGCGGCACGACCGAGTAGGTGCCGTTCTTCTGCATATTGGCCATGAAGGTGTCGTTGGTGTCCTGCAATGGCACCAGCGAAGGCTCGGTGATTGGCCGGTTCCAGCACGAAGCCAGGATCGAGCCGACCGCAGGCTTGCAGATGTCGCAGCCGTGAGCACCCTTGCCGTGCCGGGCAAACAGTTCCTCGAAGGTTTCGATGCTTTCGACGCGGACCATCGAATACAGCTCCTGACGGGTGTAGGCGAAGTGTTCGCACAGGCTCTTGTCCACCGCCACGCCGCGGGCGATCAGTTCATGTTCGAAGACTTGCTTGAGCAGCGCGGTACAGCCGCCACAGCCAGTCGCCGCCTTTGTGCAGGCCTTGATTCCGGCAAGGTCAGTGCAGCCATCGTCGATGGCCGAGCAGATCGAGCCCTTGCTGACGTTGTGGCATGAGCAGATCGTCGCGGTGGCGGGCAGGGCGTCGGCACCCAGTGTCGGCGCGCCTTCGCTGTGCGGCAGGATCAGGCTCGACGGATCGGCAGGCAGGGTGATGCCGTTCTGCGCGTATTGCAGCAGCGTGTCGTAGTAGCTGTTGTCGCCAACCAGCACGGCACCCAATACCTGTTTGCCGTCAGCCGACACCACCAGTCGGCGATAGCTGGCGGTGGCTTCGTCGATGAAGCGATAGCTGACCGCACCGGCCAGCGCGCCGTGGGCATCACCGATGGAACCCACGTCCACGCCCAGCAACTTGAGCTTGGTGGACATGTCCGCGCCAAAGAAGGGGTCGGTGTCCTTGTCGCACAATTGCGCCGCTACGCCACGGGCCATCTGGTAGCCCGGCGCAACCAGACCGAACACGCTGCCGTTCCAGGCCGCGCACTCGCCAATGGCGTAAATGTCTTCATCGCTGGTGCGGCAGTGTTCGTCAATCGCAATGCCGCCACGCGGGCCCAGTTCGAGCTCGCACTGGCGGGCGAGGGCGTCCTGCGGACGAATACCGGCGGAGAACACGATCAGGTCGGTTTCGAGGAATTCATCGTTGGCGAAATTCATGCGGTAGCGGTATTGCTTGCCGTCAGTGATCGACTGAGTGGCGCGTGACAGGTGCACGCCCACGCCAAGCGCTTCGATGCGAGCCTTCAAGGCAGCGCCGCCCAGTTCGTCGAGCTGGACCGGCATCAGGCGTGGTGCGAACTCCACGACATGAGCTTCAAGGCCCAGGGATTTCAGGGCGTTGGCCGCTTCCAGTCCCAGCAGGCCGCCACCGACCACCACGCCACGACGGGCTTTGGAGGCCGCGAAACGGATGTTGTCCAGGTCTTCCAGCGTGCGGTACACCAGCTTCGAATTGCCCTGCGCGCCTTCAATGGGCGGCACGAACGGGTACGAGCCCGTGGCCAGAATCAGCTTGTCATAACTGAAGCAGCCTTCAGTGGTGATGATCTCGTGGCGATCACGGTCGATCTCCAGCACCGGCACGCCCAGGTGCAGGGTCAGGCCCGCCTGTTCGTAAAGCGCCATCTCGCTCATGGCCAGCGACTCGGCATCGCGCCCGGTGAAGTACTCGGACAGGTGCACGCGGTCGTAGGCACGCTGTGCCTCTTCGCCGAACACATGAATGCGATAACGCTCAAGCGCGCCGCCTGCGATCAACTGCTCGACGCAATGATGACCGACCATGCCATTGCCGACGACGATCAGGGTTTTTACATCGTTGTGGGGGAAGACTGTGGTGTTCATGGCTAATCCCGGCCGAGGCCAATCAGGTTTTTTTGAAGCAAAAAAAAAGCGCCCGGAACCTTTCGGTTCCAGGCGCCTTTGCCTGTTCTCTTATGTGTAAAGGGTGCGGATCGAGCCTCGTTGCCGGATGCACCTGATGGCCCTGAGGTCTCCATGAGACTGGCGATCTGCGTCGATCAACCGGGGCGGCCCGACCCTATTGAAGGTGGGGTTGTCTGGAACAATGCAGGGGTTGTGCCAGCTTGGTGTCGATCATTGATGAGTGACCGCGCGCCTCGTGTTTCCGGGCGTCTTGAGCGACATCAGGGTCCTGGAGCAGGTGTCGGGATGGCCGGGCAGGCTGCATTGCAATGGTGCGCAACGGACGGGTTGCGCTGTAAAGGTGTGCATGGAAGAGGATAGGTTGCGGATGTGGAGCGTCACGGGCATGCCCACGCGGAGCGCTCATCGTTAGACACAAATCCGCCTCACCACTGATCGTGCCCATCGCTCTGCGTGGGCATGCCTCCCGTGACGCTCCGCGTCACATGGCACAGATTGCGGACTCAGTGAGCCGGGCGCATGACGTGGATAACGCTGGAGCTTGGGCAAACATCTGCACCGCATTCAAGAGCGGACGCGGAGCGTCCTGGGCGGCGTTACCACGCTGGGAACGATCATCATCGTATTCCTGCATGAGGTCTTGTGGACACCGATGAGCGCAGTGCGATGGGCACGATCATTACCCGTATGAAGCTGGCGCAGCATTTGTATTACCCTGCGTCTTCATTCACAAGATCCGTTGCCATGACCCTTACTATCCAGGAAGTCACCCGCGCCGAAATCCCTGAAACCATCGAGTTCGCCATGCGTGCCCGAGCCGAGGTTTTCCCCATGCTCGATGCCTCGGTGCTCCCTGCCGATCTGGCAGCCTTCGAACAGGTGTACCTGAATGGCGACAGAGGCAAGTTCCTGACTGCACGTCATGACGGGAAGATCATCGCGGCTGTCGGCTATCTGCCGTTCGATCATCGCTTTCCACAACTGGACTACACCGGTCGTGACACGGTGGAGATCGTGCGCCTTTACGTCATGCCTCAGTTCCGGGGTGACGGTCTGGCCAGTCGCCTGTGTGAAGCGCTGTGGGCGCACGCCGAAGCCCGCGGGATAGAGGTGCTGTACCTGCACACCCATCCGTTCCTGCCCGGCGCGATCCGCTTCTGGGAAAAGCAGGGATTTTCGGTGACCGACGTTGAAACCGATCCGGTGTGGAACACCACGCATATGGAGTGCGTGCCCGGCGAGCGGCAACGGAATCCCGAGGGCAAGTAAACGCCTGCCCTCAGGACTGACTCATATCAGCGCGGAGCGCGCTGGCGTGCGGTCTTCATCAGGTCTTCAGGCGTGATATGGCCGACGACTGCCTTGGCCGCTGCGCTGCCCGGCAGTGGCAGGTCCAGAATGTGGCCTTTCATCTTGCCCACCACGTGCATCTCACAGGGTTTGCAGTCGAACTTCAGGGTCAGCACTTCGTCCCCATGAATCAGTTGCATCGGTGCGACCTTGGTGCGCACGCCGGTTACGCCCTTGGCCTGTTTCGGGCACAGGTTGAACGAGAAACGCAGGCAGTGCTTGGTGATCATGACCGGCACTTCGCCGGTCTCTTCGTGCGCTTCGTACGCCGCATCGATCAGTTGCACACCATGACGGTGGTAGAAATCTCGCGCTTTCTGGTTATAGACGTTGGCCAGGAACGACAGGTGCGACTCAGGATAAACAGGAGGCGGCGTGGTTTCAGCCTTGCGGCCGCCCTGAGGATGCGCCTTGAGGCGTGCTTCGGTCAGCGCTTCGATGGTGTCGCGGCGCAGGGTCTTGAACTGGGAGTTGGGCACGAAGAACGCCTGGGGTGCGTCCAGCCTGATGTCCTGAGCGTGGTAAATCGTGGTGCCCAGTTGGGACAGCAGGTCGCGCAACTGGTCCAGCGCCTGTTCCGGCTTGTTCGCCGCGCCAAACGGGCCGTCCAGATGCGTCGTGACGCTGACGCCTTCTTCGCTGGTTGCGGTCAGGTTCAGGCGCTCTTCACGCAATTCGACCTGCCATTGGATGCCGATACGGCGTTCGGCCGAGGTCTTCAACAAGGCCTGCTGCCAGTTGTGGTCCAGATTACGGCTCAGCGGGTGATTCGGACGCAGGCGGGAGAGGGCAGAAGGCATCTCGTTAGGCTCGACGCGATAGCGCCAGCGTTTTTCACCGTCTTCCTCGAATTCGCCTTTGAGCTCCGCGACGTTGGCGCGGAAACCCACCACTTCACGCTTGATCAGCACGTTCAGCCCGTCGCCGTTGGACAGCGGCTCGTGGGTGACGGCAATCAGGTCGCGCTTGCCCAGTTTCTCCACGCTGCCGACCAGCAGGCCGGTGAAGGTCGGCGTGTCGAACGCACCGATGTCGATCTTGCGGTCGCTGACGAAGTAGTCGGTGCTGCCACGGTTGAAGGTCTTTTCCGGGTCCGGCACGAAGAAGTGCGCAGTACGGCCGCTGGAGGCGCGCGCCAGATCCGGGCGGTCTTCCAGAATATCGTCCAGACGCTGGCGGTAGTACGCGGTGATGTTCTTGACGTAGCCCGCATCCTTGTAACGGCCTTCGATCTTGAACGAGCGCACGCCTGCTTCAACCAAGGCGCGCAGGTTGGCGCTCTGGTTGTTGTCTTTCATCGACAGCAGGTGTTTTTCGAAGGCCACGACGCGACCCTGATCATCCTTCAGGGTGTATGGCAGGCGGCAGGCCTGGGAGCAGTCGCCACGGTTGGCGCTGCGGCCGTTTTGCGCATGGGAGATGTTGCACTGCCCGGAGAACGCCACGCACAGCGCGCCATGGATAAAGAATTCGATGGCCGCGTCGGTTTCGTCGGCGATCTCGCGGATTTCCTGCAGGTTCAGCTCACGTGCGAGTACCAGCTGAGAGAAACCGGCCTGATCGAGAAACTTCGCCCGGCCCAGCGTGCGGATGTCGGTCTGGGTGCTGGCATGCAGCTCGATGGGCGGAATGTCCATGTCCAGAACGCCGAGGTCCTGCACGATCAATGCGTCCACGCCCGCGTCGTAGAGCTGGTGAATCAGCTTGCGGGCCGGTTCCAGCTCATCGTCATGCAGGATGGTGTTGATCGTGGTGAAGATGCGCGCGTGGTAGCGATGGGCGAACTTGACCAGTTCGGCGATATCGCTGACCTCGTTGCAGGCGTTGTGTCGTGCGCCGAAGCTTGGTCCGCCAATGTACACCGCGTCGGCGCCATGCAGGATGGCTTCACGGGCGATGCTCGTGTCCCGTGCGGGGCTGAGCAATTCCAGGTGGTGTTTGGGTAGGGACATGGCTACGGCATCCGACGGCGGGCAAAGCGCGCATTGTAGTGCCATGGGCCGCGCTGCGCACCTGCGCTGATCGCTGCGGCGGCATTTACTGACTGTCGGTGGGGTGGAGGCGGCTGTTTCAGGGCGATCGCAGACGCAGAATCCGCGAGCCATCGAACGGGTCTGTCAGCCAGCGGCCCACCACTCCGAAGGTCTCCAGCAGCCGCTCGGGAGTCAGCACGTCTGCGGGTACGCCCAGCGCGACCATGCGGCCCTTTTCCATGACCGCCACCCGGTCGCAGTCCAGCGCCTGATTCAGGTCATGCAGGGCGATGACCGTGGTCACCGGTAACGCCTTGACCAGACCGAGAATGGTCAACTGATGCTGGATATCCAGGTGATTGGTCGGCTCGTCCAGCAACAGGATGCCCGGTCGCTGTGCCAGCGCCCTTGCGATATGCACCCGCTGCCGCTCGCCGCCGGACAGGGTATGCCAGGCGCGCTTGACGAAAGGCAGCATGTCCACGTCCACCAGCGCCTGCCGAACGATCCGGTCGTCGTGGTCGCTCCAGGGTGCAAGCGCCGACAACCAAGGCGTGCGGCCCAGCTCCACGGCATCCAGTACCGTAATTGCGTCACTGGTTTCTGCCTGTTGCTCGACCACCGCCAGCGCGCGGGCAATGTCGCGCCGGTTCAGGCTCGACAGAGGCCGTTCGCCGATCGTTACCTGACCGCTGGACGGCTTGTGGATGCCGGACAACAGCTTGAGCAGGGTCGATTTGCCCGAGCCGTTCGGCCCCACGATGCCCAGCGTTTCGCCTTGCGCGATGCTCAGATCCACGTCGCGCAGCAGTGTTGCGCCGCGAACCGAATAGCCAAGCCCTGTGCAACCGAGCGCCGGGGTGCCGATATCGGGAGTGAAGGCGTTCATCGTGTCCTGTTCCCCTGAATGAGGATCAGCGCAAATACCGGTGCGCCGATCAGGGCGGTGATCACCCCGATGGGCAGCGCCTGGCCCTTGATCAGGGTGCGGGAGAGAATGTCCGCAGCGATGAGGAACAGCGCGCCGCTCAAGGCGCTCAGTGGCACCAGCCGGGCATGGCGCACGCCGGTGAGCATACGTACAGCGTGGGGGATTACCAGACCGACAAAACCGATGGACCCCACAATCGAGACCATCACTGCCGTGACCAGGGCCGCAGTGGCGATCAACACGATCTGCACCCGCCGTACGGCGATGCCCAGAGACGCGGCGGAGTCGCTGCCGAAGGTGAAGGCATCCAGTGCGCGCCGATGCCAGAGGCACACCAGAAGGCCAAACAGCGCCGCCGGGACAGCCATCCACACCGAGGGCCAGCGTACGCCACTCAGGTTGCCCAGCAACCAGAACATGATGCCGCGCGCCTGTTCGGAGCTGGCCGACTTGGTGATCAGGAACGAGGTCAGCGCGTTGAACAGTTGCGAACCGGCAATGCCCGCCAGAATGATCTGCCCGGCCGCGGTGTTGCCCCGCGAGGAATGGGCGAGCAGGGCAACCAGAGAGAACGCCACCAGCGCACCGACAAAAGCGCCTGCCGACATGGAAATGACCCCGGCACCGAACCCCAGAATCGCCACCATGACTGCGCCGGTCGAGGCGCCGGCTGAAATGCCCAGCAGATAAGGGTCCGCCAGCGGGTTGCGCAACAGCGACTGCAGCACCACGCCACAAATGGCCAGCCCGGAACCGCAGGCTGCCGCCACGATGGCGCGGGTCAGCCGGTAATTCCAGACGATGCCTTCATCAATGGGGTCCAGCACATAGCCTGCCGCCCACAGTTTGTTGGCCAGCACCTGGAACACCACCTGCAGGCTGATCGAGGTCTCGCCAATGGCAGCGCCGACGATGATCGCCAGCAGCAGCACTGCCGAGACCCAGATCACATGGCCGAGCGCGACGGGCAGTTTCATGGAGTGGCGTTGAAACGGTTGGCGGCGGCGGACAGCTCTTCGATGCCGGTGAACAGGCGCAGGCTGGCCTGCATGCCTTCGGCGTCGATGATCACGATGCGGTCGTGCTTCACAGCGTCCATGTTGCGGGTCACCGGGTCAGACTTGAGGAATTCGATTTTCCTGCGGTAATCGTCGGCCGGAAAACGGCGACGGTCCATGCGGGCGATCACCAGAATGCTCGGGTTGGCCTTGGCGATGGTTTCCCAGCCAACGGTCGGCCACTCTTCATCGGACTGGACGATGTTACGCATCCCCAGATTATTGAGCATGAAGTCTGGAATACCCTTGCGACCCGCGACGAAAGGGTCGGCTTTCAGGTCGGAGCTTGAGAACCAGAACACTGCTGATACGTCTTTGTCGTGGTTCTGTTTGACGTTGGCCACTGCAGCGCTCAGGCGGGCCTTGAGATCGGCGACCAGTTTGTCGCCGCGCTCCTGCGCATCAAAGATCTGCGCCAGTTGCTCGATGCTCTTGTAGATGGTCTCGATGCGAAACGCTTCGAGGCGCGTGCCGTCGGCGCCGACCAGATTGTCCTTGCCTTCGCAGTCGGACGGCATGAGGTAGGTCGGGATTTTCAGTTCGTGGAACTGCTCCCGCGTGCCGACTGCGCCTTGCTTGCCGACCATCCATTCCAGCTGCACGGCAACCAGTTCGGGACGTTTGCCTATCACGGCCTCAAAACTGGGTTCGTTGTTGGCCAGGCGCTCGACCTTGTCGTTCTGCTCTTTGAAGCGCGGCAATACATCGTTGAACCACAGGGAGGTGCCGACCAGTCTGTCGCCCAGGCCCAGCTCGTAAAGCATCTCCGTGCCCGACTGGCCGATGGTCACTGCTTTGGTCGGCGCATGCTCGAACGTCAGCGAGTAGCCGCAGTTTTCAAGGGTCAGCGGATAGTGGGTCGGTGCGGCGAACGCAAGGCTTGAAAAGGTCAGGCTGGCAGCGAGTGCGGCAAGGCGGGGCAGTGACATGGAATGCGACCTCGATTCGAACGTGTGTCAGGGCGCACGCACAACAGGAAAACACATCCCGGCCTGCCGGAAACGGCAGCACTCGGCGCACCAAGGCCAGACGCAAGGATGTCCTTCCCGGGCACCCCGCCGGTTAGTGATTGATACAGGTCGGCAGGTCTCCTGACTGGCATGTCATCACCTGGCTCCGGCCTTCCCGGGGATCACCCAGTGGCAGTGGTGGAGCAGGCTCGATGCCTACAGTTGCGGGGGCAGTTTCGTTTCGGCTCGTGGCGTGAGGCGGGCGAATTCCCTGTTAGTTCCTCTCGGAAACCGACGGGCGGCATGGTAAACGATAAGGGATGGGCTCGCTATGGCTTTGCACGCAGGCGTTGCAGGCTGTTGATCAGGTGCAGACGCATGGCTGCACGGGCGGCGTCGCGATCCTGATGGGCGAGGGCGTCGAAGATCTGTTCCTGCTCGCGTTGCTGAATATGAGGATCGTCTTCCATCTGCAATGACGTGATGTTGCCGAAACCACTGCGCGCGCGCGGCAGAATGCTGCTGCCCAGCTGGTTCATCACATCGGTGAAGAAGCTGTTGGCGGTGCACAGGGAAATGCGGCGATGGAATTCGTAATCGGCCTGCAGGGTGTCCTGGCCGGTCCGTACGCAGCGGTGCAGTTCGTCGAGCGCCTGACGAATGGCGCTCAACTGTTCGGGCGTACGACGTTGTGCAGCCAGCGCGGCGGCTTCGGGCTCCAGGCTCAGTCGCAATTCTATGATTGCCACGGCGTCGCCGGGTGTGCCGATGGACAGCTCGTCCGACGGATCGGCCCTGGCCTCGGAGGCGTCGACAACAAAGGTGCCGATGCCATGCCGGGTCTCGACCAGTCCTTCGGCCTGCAGGCGTGACATGGCTTCACGGACAACGGTACGACTGACCCCGGTTTCACGAATGATCACCTGCTCGGTGGGCAGTTTTTCGCCGCTCTGGATCTCGCCTTCGCGAATTTTGCGGGCGAATTCGGCAACCAATTGCTGGGTCAGGCTGGAACGGCGGCCTTTAGGGGATGCGGTAGGTTCCATGGCGGGTGATCAGGTCCGTGTCGGGGCGCTGAGTATAACCTCACTCAGGGCGTGTTTTGTGCGGGGATCGCAGCCTATACTCGGGTATTCGATAGACATGAGGCTGCAATGTCGGACAACGCGCTTTCCTCGCAAAAGAATCACCGCCGCCTGGCTGAAACCCTGGTCGACCGCTTTGCCCAGCGCATGCGTGACGGAGTGCTTCAGCGTGGCGAGAAGCTGCCTTCCGAGCTCAACATCATGGAGGCCGAGGGCGTCAGCCGCACGGTGGTGCGCGATGCGTTGTCGCGAATGCAGGCGGCGGGGCTGGTGGAAACGCGTCATGGGGTCGGGACCTTCGTGCTCGATATGCCACCGCCGGAAGGGTTTTCCGTCGGGCCTGCCACTATTGTCACGGTGGCGGATGTACTGAACCTGCTGGAGTTTCGTCTGAGCCTTGAGGTCGAAGCGGCAGGTCTGGCGGCACAACGGCGCAGTCCTGAAGCATTGCTGGAGCTCAAGCGGGCCTTCGACGCCCTGCTGGAGGGGCCGCAGAAGTCCGGAACGACCATCAACGCCGACTTTCAGTTTCACCTCAGGATTGCCAAGGCGTCCGGCAATGCCTACCTGATCGATATCATGAAACACCTCGGCACCAAGCTGATTCCCCGCACCCGGATGAACTCGGCCTACACCGGCCAGAGCGACCGAAATGCCTATCTGGCTGGCATCAATGCCGAACACCGGCAGATCTACAGCGCCATTGCCGAAGGCAACGTCGACGCCGCCCGCTCGGCCATGTACCTGCACCTCAACGGCAGCCGCATGCGCCTGCGCAGGACACAGGCCCTGTACAGCGACTGACATCGAAGGGACGCAGAGCGTCCCGGGCTGCATGCCGACGCGGAGCATCGGCACGATCAACTTTGTCAGCCCTACCTGATCGTTCCTCACGCTCCAGCGTGGGAATGCCTCTTGGGACGCTCCGCGTCCCGGGCTGCATGCCGACGCGGAGCATCGGCACGATCAGCTTTGTCGGCCTTACGCTGATCGTTCCTCACGCTCCAGCGTGGGAATGCCTCTTGGGACGCTCCGCGTCCCGGCGACCTGCGGCAGTGCTCGGCCAACCCTCAAAGAAAGTTGTACTGCACACCCACCCGCAATCTCAGCTGGCGCTTGTCGTCCTCGGAGTTGACCTTGATGTCGCCGACTTCGAAAAACGGCACCCAGTTCTTGTCCCATTTGTATTTGAAGGCTGCGTTCTGTTCATAGTCGGTCTTGTCGTTGTCGTAGCGGATGTAGTCGGCGTCGAAGTAGGTGAACTGATACTCGTAGGACCAGGGGCCTTTGGTGGCGTAGTTGACCCAGACGTCGTAGCGGTTGACTGACTGATCGTTCATCTGGTTATCGGGCATGTCCCTGTTGACGCGGTCACGGTCGAGTTTGATCGAGTCATACCGGTAGCGACCGGAAAGCGTCAGTTGATCGGTGACCTTGTAGCCGACCTTCAGCCCCATCTTGTAGGCCGTGGAGCGCTCGATGCTTTCCAGTGCGAGGGAGGGGGTCAGCAGCCACTTGTCATTGAGCTTGTGCTGATAACTGACCGTCAGTTCGTGGCCGTTGCCAACGGTGTTGTCGAACGCGACGTCCTGGCGATCACCCGCCGTTTTGTACTTCAGTTCACCTTCAAAGCCCCAGCCGCTGTCCAGCCGCGTGCCGAACTTGACCCGGTCGGCGTGCATGCGGGTGCTTTCTGCGTATTGGTGGCGATAGTTGATGTAGGCGCTGTCGGCATGGGTCCATGCGCTTGGGAACAGGGCGGCCAGGGAGAGCAAAGCGATTGATTTTTTCATTTTTTTATTCTTGTTCGAGTGAGAAAAAAGGTGTTTGAGGTAAATCGCAGGCAGCCGGATCCGATGGCCGGTTCGGCCAGGGATCACGCTGTCAGCAGGGTTCGTTGGTGTGCAGGACCTGCAGCGGTCATCCGCTCGGTCGTGCGTCCATGTCGCGGCTGGCCTGGATCAGCAGTCGTGAGTAGTCGTGCTGCGCCTGATCGTTGCTCAACTGGCTGCTGTCGAGCGTCTCCACGACCTGGCCCAGTTGCATGACGGCAACCCGGTCGCACAGGTGCGCGACCACGCCCAGATCGTGCGTCACCATCAGGTAGGTCAGGCCCTGCTGCTGACGAAGGTCCGCCAGCAGGTTGAGGATTTCAGCCTGCACCGAGACGTCGAGCGCCGAGGTCGGTTCATCCAGCAGCAACACGCGCGGCTCCAGAATCAGCGCTCTGGCAATCGCGACTCGCTGACGCTGGCCACCGGACAGTTGATGCGGGTAACGAAAGCGGAAACTCTCGTTGAGGCCGACGCGGTTCAGCACGTCGCAGACGCGTCGGTCACGCTGATCGATCTTGTGGATGCTCAGCGGTTCCTTGAGGGCCGCGTCAATGGTGTGACGCGGGTGTAACGAAGCGTAGGGGTCCTGGAACACCATCTGCACGGTGCGGTAATGGCTGGCGTCGAGCTTGCGGCCGACCTGCTGGCCCGACACGCTCAAGGCACCTGTCCAGTGGTGGTACTGCCCGGCCAGACAGCGCAGCACAGTGGTCTTGCCCGACCCCGACTCGCCGACCAGCCCGAACGACTGACCCTGCTCGACCTGCAGGTTGACGTCGCGCAGCACCTGATTCAAAGCAGTGCCCGTGCCGAAGCTCAGGTTCAGTGAATTGACTTCAATCATTGCCATGGGAGCGTTCTCAGTGAGTGAGCCAGAGGGGATCGCGCTGCAATACCGGCAGGCTGGCGCGCGGGCGATCAAGGCTGGGCAGTGCGGCCAGCAGGCCCTGTGTGTACGGATGGCAGGCCTGATCCAGCTCATCGGCCTTGAGCGACTCCACGACGCGTCCGGCATACATCACCAGCACGCGGTCACAGAAATGCCGCACCATGTTCAGGTCGTGACTGATGAAGATCAGCCCCAGATCCCGCTCACTGACCAGTTCTTCGAGCACATTCAAGACCTGGCGGCGTACCGACACGTCCAGCGCCGAGGTCGGTTCATCGGCGATGATGACCTGCGGATCGGTGATGACCATCATGGCGATCATGATCCGTTGCCCCATGCCGCCCGACACCTCGTGCGGGTACAGCTCGTAGACCCGCGCCGGTTCGCGAATGTGCACCTTGGCGAGCATGTCCAGCGTGCGTTCGCGGGCTTCCTTTCGCGATACCCGGTGGTGGGCCAGGTAGGCCTCGGCAATCTGCTCGCCGACCTTGATCACCGGATTGAGCGAATATTTGGGGTCCTGCATGATCATCGACATGCGTCGTCCGCGAATGCCCTGGATCTGTTTTTCACTGCATTCGAGCAGATTGACGTCACCGAAGCGCAGGGTTTTGGCCGTGATCCGCGCGCTGGCCGGGTGCAGGCGCAACAGGCTGCGCCCGACCGTGGACTTGCCCGAGCCGGACTCGCCGACGATTGCCAGCTTTTCCCGGCCCAGCGTGAACGACACGTCGCGAACCGCCGCCGTGGTCTTGCCGCTGTTGTGGAACTCGACCCGCAAATCTTCTACCGCAAGCTTTATCTGAGACATGGTTATCGTCCTTGTTATTGTCATTCGCTGCGTGGATCGAGTACGTCGCGCAGGCCGTCTCCGAGCAGGTTGAACGCCAGGCTGACCAGCATGATGGTCGCGCCGGGCGCTGCCACCAGCCACCAGCTTTCCAGCATGTAGCGGCGGCCGCTGGAGATCATTGCGCCCCATTCCGGTAGCGGCGCCTGGGCGCCCAGCCCGAGAAAACCCAGTGCTGCTGCGGTAAGGATGATGCTGGCCATGTTCATGGTCAGGCGGATGATCACCGAGGACAGACACATCGGAATGATGTGGCGGCCGATGACCCGTACCGACGAGGCGCCTTGCAGCTTCACCGCGACCACGAAATCGGCGTTGCGCAGCGACAGGGTTTCGGCCCGCGCAAGACGTGCGATGGGCGGCCAGGCGGTGAGGGCGATGGCAATCACTGCATGCTCAAGACCCGGCCCCAGTGCCGCGATGAAGGCCAGCGCCAGCACCAGGCTCGGGAACGAGATGAAAATATCAGTGATGCGCATGAACAGGCTGTCGACCCAGCCACCGAAGTAGCCCGACACTGTGCCGATCAGCAGGCCGATGGGGCCGACGATCACGGTCACCAGCATCACGATGTACAGCGTGATGCGCGAGCCGTACACCAGACGGCTGAACACATCACGGCCGTACTCGTCAGTGCCGAACCAGTTCTGCGCGCCAGGGCTGCGCAAGGCGGCGGACAGGTCCTGAGCGAGCGGATCGTGCGTCGCGATCCAGGGTGCGAACAGGGCGACGATCATCAGCGTGCTGATCACGATCAGTCCCGCCAGGGTCATCGGGTTGCGCAGCAGGAAACGCATCAGCTTTGCGCTGCTGGTGGCGAAGGCCGCAAGGCTTGAGGTCGGGGCCTGAAACGTCGATTTGGCGCTGCTTGTCATGGAAGTCGTCATCAGCGGGTTCTCGGGTCGAAGACTTTGTAGAGGGCGTCACTGATCTGGTTCAGGACCACGAAGATCAGGCCGATCAGCAACACGCAGGCCATTACTGCATTCATGTCGCCCAGCAACAGGCTACTGGTCAGGTACTGGCCAAAGCCGGGCCAGGCGAAGACGGTTTCAATCAGTACGGCACCTTCCAGCAGGCCACCGTAGGCGAGGGCGACGATGGTCAGAAGCTGCACACGAATGTTGCGGAACGCATGGCCCCAGACGATGCGTCGTTGCGACAGGCCTTTTACCCGGGCGGTGATGATGTATTCCTGCGACAGCTGTTCCAGCATGAAACTGCGGGTCATGCGGCTGATGTAGGCCACCGAGTTGAAGCTCAGGATTACCGCAGGCAGCAGGATATGACGCAGCGCACTGCGAAATGCCTCCCAGTCGCCGGACAGTGCGGTATCGATCAGCAACATGCCGGTGCGGGTTTCGATCAGGCCGTCGTAGGCCAGGCCGATGCGTCCGACGCCGCCCGCCCATCCCAGCCAGGCGTAGAACACCAGAAAGGCCATCATGCCGAGCCAGAAGATCGGTGTTGAGTAACCGAACAGGGTAATGACCCGCGCGACGTGATCACCGGCGCGGCCCTGATGCGTCGCGGCGTAAACACCCAGTGGCAGGCCGATCAGCACGCCGAACAGGATGGCCAGGGTGGCCAGTTCCAGCGTGGCCGGGAACACCCTGGCGATGTCTTCGATCACCGGGTGGCCGGTCAGCAGGGCCTTGCCCAGATCACCGTGCAACAGGTCCTTGAGGTACATGACGAACTGGGTGGTCAGTGGCTTGTCCAGGCCCAGCTCCTGATAGGCCTGGGCATAGGCGGCCGCGTCTGCATCCGGTCCGACGATGGCCAGTACCGGGTCCAGCGGCATGACCCGGCCGATGAAGAAAGTGAGCAACAGCAGGCCGAACAGGGTCGCCGCCACTGATCCGCTGCGACGGGTGCCATTGGCGACCCGACTGCTCCAAAATGAAATCGATGCACTCGACATGGTGTATTCCTGCCTTGGCTTGAGCGATTGAACGCGTGTGTTCAGCGTTGCTTGTAGACGTCACGCAGGCGCGTGGTGGCGGCGCTGTGCCCCAGGTATTCGCGCACGTCGGCGTGAATCACCACCTCGTCCGTCATCTGCGACACCGGCATGATCGGCCCGGCTTTCTGATCGTAGAGGGTCTGGATGCGCTGGTAATCCGCCAGTTGCTGCGCGGCATCGCGCTCGCGCTCGGCCTGCTCGATCAGTTGATTGATCTCGGCGTCATAGAACGAGGTACGCCAGCCCTGGAAGTTGCTGAGCCTGGCTTCCTCGCGGTTGTCCGGGTTGTAGATCAGTGCGCGCAGGCTTGAGTGAGGATGACGTTCGGCACCGCCGCCGCCACGGCCGACCAGGATGTCGAAGCGCCGATCACGCATCGCGCCGTAGATCTGATTGCCGGTGCCGGTAATGATGTTGGCGTGAATGCCGGCCTGAGCGAGGGTCGATTGCAGGCTGGTGGCGATGTTGATGAAGGGCGAATCGGTCAGCGAACGAATAGTGATCCTGAAGCCGCCCGGGTAACCGGCCTCGGCCAGCAGGCGTTTGGCTTTCGCGACATTCAGCGCATAGCCCGGATCGTCGAGGCGGGCAGCCAGACCCAGTTGCAGTGGGCGCTGGTTGATCACGCCGTAGTGCGGCATGACCACATTGTTGATGCCCTGATAGTCGATCAGCGAGCGAATGGCCTGACGCACGCGAATGTCCTTGAACAGGGGCTGCTCCATGCTCAGGGCGACGTAATAGATCGTGCCGCGCGGAATGGTCTGCACCGTGACCTCGTCCGAGCGGGTCAGCGCCTTGATGTCGGTGGCGGCCATGCCGCGTGCCACATCCAGATCACCACGCTCGACCATCAGACGCAGTGCCTGGGACTCAGTCATGTTGCGCATGATCACCCGCCGCATCTTGGCCGGACCGCGCCAGTACTGGTCGAAGCGGCTCATCAGGATCACGTCGTTGGCGCGCCAGATGTCCAGCTTGAAGGCGCCGGAACCGGCGGTATTTGTGGTCAGCCAGCCTGCGCCGAGATCATCACCCTTGGCGTGCTGCAGGGCAGTAACGCGGTCGATGATGAAGGCACTCGGCGAGGTCGCCAGCGTATTGAGCACCAGCATCGGGTCGGTGGCTTTGGGTAGGTCAAGGACGAAGGTCGATGGGCCTTCGGCGCGCATCAGCTCACCGACATTGCTGGCGGTGTAGCCGTAGGCTTTCCAGGTGGAAGCCAGCGCCTTGTTCAGCGTCACCACTCGTTGCAGCGACCAGGCGACATCCTGGGCGGTGAGCGGGTTGCCGGAATGAAAGGTGACGCCCGTACGCAGGTGAAAGGTCAGACGCATGCGGTCGGGACTGATTTCCCAGCGCTCGGCCAGGGCCGGGATCAACTGGTCCGGTCGGGCGGCGTCCTGCTCCAGCAGCATGTCGTAGACGTTGGAATTGACCTCGGCCACTTCCAGTCCGGTGGCGCCGGCAGGATCGAGTGACAGCAGGTTGATCATGCTCATGCCGACCACCAGTTGATCCACCGGTGTTTCGCCACGCGCCAGTGCGGGCGGGGATTGCATGAGTGTCGCCGTCATGGCGAAGCAAAGCAGCCAGGGCAGGCGCTTGGGCCAGAGCTTCATGGGTGCGGTCCTTTTTTATAGTTATTCAGACGCTTGTTTGTCGAAACACTTTTAGCGAGGGACGCCTCGAGCCCCCCCTCGTTACGCCGCTTTTCAGTAGCGCTGTACGGTATGGGTCTCGATGTAGCTGAAGTTGATGTCCTCACCCAGTCCGGGTTTCTCGCTAAGGTGTACGAAGCCGTCCTTGTCCATTGGGTCGACCAGCGTGTTGAGGTACGCCGGTACGTCATCGTAATCGAGAAACGGATGCAGCAGGCCGCGTTCGTACCAGCGACAGTTGCTGATCGCGCCGACCACGGCCAGGTTGGCGGCACCGTTGCCGTGCACTTCGCAATCCATGCCGAAGGATTCGGCCAGATGCGCGACTTTCAGGCATGGCCCGATGCCGCCGACACCGGCCACACCTGCACGCAGGATGTCGCAGGATTTATTGGCCACCCAGCTGGCGCGGCTGTGGTATTTGCCGGAAATACTTTCCGGGCCCAGGACTGGAATGTCCAGGTTGGCCGCCAGCCAGGCATAGGACTCGGCGGAATCTTCCATCATCGGTTCTTCGAACCAGGCAAAGTCGAGCTTCTGCAGTTCGCGTCCGATGTACAGCGCGTCGGTGCGGCTGTACCAGTGATAACCGTCGAGCATCAGGGCGATGTCCGGGCCGACTGCTTCGCGCACGGCGGCGCAGGCCTGAACGTCCATACGTGGATCAGGTGCGAAGGAGATCGGAGGCATCCAGGTGTGCAGCTTGATGCCTTTATAGCCACGCTGGACCAGCTTCTCGGCGAACTGGCCGTATTCGTCCGGGGTGGAAAGGCCGCCTGCGAGGTCGTCGCCGCACATGGTCGATCCGTACGCCAGCACTTTGTCGCGGTAACCGCCGAGCAGTTTGTGCACGGGCTGTTTCAGTACACGTCCCGCCAGATCCCACAGTGCCTGCTCCACCAGCGCCAGTGCGCGGTCGGTGAACTGGCTGGCGCTGCCGCGTTGCCAGTGCGCCAGTTCCTGCCAGATCTTTTCCCGGTTCATCGGGTTCTGGCCGACCAGTACCTTCTTGACGAACGACTCGATGATGTGGGGACGGATCAGCTCGGGAGCGCCGAAGGAAAAGCCTTCGCTGCCGTCGTCACAGGCAATACGCAGCATGGCCATTCTCACCGGTTTTTCTTCGCCTGGATGGGCGTGGCCTGCGCTGTCTACAGCGCGTCGCGAGGGGAAGGTAAAGACGTCGACACTGACCGAAGTGATGTTCATGAGGGCCTTCAGAGTTATTGTAGTTATTCGAAAATTTCTAGTATGTCGTCATACAACGTTGGGCCGAGTATTTGTGCTTTTGTAGGACGATGTCAAGAGTCGTATGACGACTTTATACGATATAAACGCCGGTTATAGAGCGTCATGTAGGTTGGGATGTGTATGAGGCTTGGCTTGCGAGGTGATATGACGGCTGTAAAGTCATCATACCTTTTGATCATTTATCAGTCTGTGGGAGGTGCCACCACGTCTTCGACGTAGCGCTGTCGCGCAGCAAACACCGGACCGTGGGAGGCGCCTTGCCGGCGATGAACGATAACGCGATTTTCCTGACCTGCCGCGTCGACTGCATCTCCGGCAAGCCGCCTCTTATCAAACAACCTGTAAGCCACTTAAGAAACGATATTTTGTGGGAGCGGACCGGGCGGCGTTCCGCTTGTCCGCGAAAAGGCCGGTACATCCGACGCATATGCAGTGGCTGAAATACTGCATTCGCGGACAAGTCCGCTCCCACTGAGTTTGCCGCGCGACAGCGCTACGTCGAAGACGTGGTGGCGCCTCCCACTAAGGGGAACACCAAGACGTTATAGGTCGTCGGAAAGCTCCAGTGCCCGCTCTTCCGCCTCAAGCTTCAAGGTGCGCAAGAACAGTCTGGCGACAGCGGGTTGATGGCTGATGCCGATGACCAACGTGTTTGGCAGTGCCCGTAGGACTGTTTCAAGCAACTGACAGGCGCTCGGTTCGTCCAGTTGATTGGTCGCTTCATCCAGATACAGCGTTTGCGGCGCACACAGCAGGGCGCGGGCGAGGCCGATGCGTTGCTGTTCGCCGCCTGACAGTTCCCGGCTCCACTCGCGCTCATGCGTCAGGCTGTCAGCCAGTTGCGCGAGGCCCACCTGGTGCAGCACTGACACAAGCACTTCGTCCGCCGGACACTCGGTGGCCGGGTACGCCAACAATTGCCGCAGCGGCAGGCTGGGCAGGTACGGTTGCTGCGGGATCAGCAGGCTGCTTCCGCCCGGCAATTGCCAACTGCCCTTGTAGTAAGGCCACAACCCTTGCAGCGTGCGCAGCAGGGTCGATTTGCCGATACCGCTGCGGCCCGCAATGCGCAACCACTGGCCGGGTCCGGCAATGAAGTTCAGTTTGCCCAGCAAATGACTGCCATCGGCGCGATGAATCTCCAGGTTTTCAACGCGCAGCACCGCACCCTGTTCAGGCTTGCTGACCTGCCCGCGTGTCGCTTCGATAGCCTGCTGAAATTGACCAAGCCGTTCGACAGTGGCGCTCCAGGCGGCCAGGCGCGGGTATACGTCAATGAACCAGCTCAGCGAACCCTGCACCAGCTGAAAAGCGTTGCGGATCTGCATCAGGCCGCCCAGCGTAATGGTCTTGGCGAGAAAGGCGGGGAGGGCGGCGAACACCGGAATGATCCGGCTGACCCGGTCGTAGCTGACCGTGAAGAACTGCAGTTTGCGCATGCGGTTCATCAGTTGCCACCAGTTGCCCGCGATGTGTTCGAAGCGTTCGCCCAGTTGCCGTTGCTCA
This sequence comes from Pseudomonas sp. AC016, assembly GCF_979253365.1. NCBI lineage: Bacteria > Pseudomonadati > Pseudomonadota > Gammaproteobacteria > Pseudomonadales > Pseudomonadaceae > Pseudomonas > Pseudomonas sp. AC016. The sequence goes on along the minus strand of NZ_CEEDCC010000001.1, from coordinate 684,239 downwards.
ACCGCTTCACCGCGATACAGTGCGATCTGTTCGGCATGGTCGCGCTTGCGCAGCAGGCTGGCACGAAAGTCCGCTTCATAGCGCTGCTGCTGGTAATTCAACGGCTGCAACGGGCGACCGATGAAGTGCGTGAAGGCGGTGCCGAGCAGGGTGTAGGCGACGGCAATCCACAGCAGGTAGCCATGAATCGTGATCGCCTGGCCCAGCACCTGGAAATTCAGGACGCCGGACAGGTTCCACAGCACCACGGAAAACGCGCCGACCTGCGCGACGTTGATGATCAGTGAAGCCAGCAGTTCCACACTGCGGTCGACCAACACGGCGATGTCTTCGGCGATGCGCTGATCCGGGTTGTCCGGCTCACCGGTCAGGCCCAGCCGGTAGTACGCCTGACCCTGCATCCAGTTTTCCAGCGTGCTGGCAGTCATCGCCCGCCGCCAGCGCAGAACCAGCGCTTTGCGCAGCCACTCCAGGTAAACCATGATCACCACGTAGGCGGCGATATAGATCACGTATTCGCCCATCAGCGCATACAGCGCCTCGGTATTGAACCCGCCCAGCGCGTCGAAAAAGGTCTTGCTCCAGGTGTTGATCAGCACGTTGACCTGCACCACCAGAAGACCCAGGCCGATGACGCTGGCCAGCAGCACCCAGGACAGCCACTGCCTGCGGTCCAGCCAGTACGGCGCGGCCAGTCGGTAGAAGGTTCTGAGGGTATTCATTGTCCTGCCGTCGCCTCTGGCGCAGGCAACAGGCGCAGTTGCACCTGATTTCGGCCATTGAACAACTCGCCGGCCAACCGTTTGAGCGCCGTGACGGTCAGCGCGTCGGGCAGTCGTGCCTGTTCGGTGAGGTAGCGCGGATCACCCCAGTGGCGCTCGCTGAGGATCAGGCGCCGCAGCTGCGTCTGCGGATCATCCTGACGCAAACGTTCCTGTTGTTTGAGACGACTGCGCGCTGTCGCCGCGTCTTTCTCGCTGACCGTGACTGGCAGTGACGACAGGGTCTTGTTTGCCAGTTGCCACAACTCTTCGACCCGCGCCGGATCGCTGCTGAAACTGAGACGACTTTCGATGCGCTGGCTTTGCTGATTCAGGGTGCTGTCGAAGGACAACCGGTAGACGCCCGAGGCCTCGCCCCGGAGTTGGCGTTTCAGGGCGGCGCTGGCGATTTCCTGAAGCGCCGAAATCCGGGCGGCATCCTCGGGTGTCCACGGATGGGGTTTGAAGGTGATGACTTGCAGCAAGGCCCGCGGCTCGATACCGATGGCCAACGACTGCTGATGCCGACCGTCGCGCTGTACCCGGACGTGGGGCTTCAAGGCTGCGCCGCGCTGAATGCTTGCCAGCTCGCGCTCGATCAGTGGCTGCAGCACCTGCGGCTCGACATCGGCCATCAGGTAATAGGTCACCGGCGCCCGACTCAAACGTTGCCAGTCATTGTTGAGCTGCGAGGCCGTTACCTGCGCAACGTCTTGCGCGGTCGGTGTGAGCCAGGTTTCCGGACCGTACTGCAGCTCGCGCAACGCTTCGTCCTGTCGTTCGCGTACGTTGACGGTCTTGCGCGAAAGCTCGTCGGCCAGTTCGTCCCGCGCCTGCTCGATGGCGCTGGCGTCGATGCGTACCGCTTGGCCGAGACGATAGGTTTGCAGCAAGGCCTGCAAACGCTGCGGGGCAGGGCGATCGCTTTTGGCTTCTACCGTCGTGACGTCGATTTGCAACCGGTCCGCCTGCTGGTTTAACGACAACGACGTGCCTGACTCGCCGCGCCAGCGACGTATCTGTTCCTCATTCCAGCCTTCCGGCGCGCTCTGCACGGCCAGTTGCACGGCCATCTGATTACGCCAGTAAGGCAGATCCGGTGTCATGAAGCCTGCGCTCGAGTCGGCCTGCATCACGAAGCGGCCCTTGTCGCCGTTGCGCTTGAGCCAGACCAGTTTGTCGCCGTTGCTCAGTTGCCAGTGCTCGACGTTCTGTTCGGCAAACAGTTTTCGTCCGATGACCTTGCCAGTGCTGACCGCAGCGGGGATGTCGGGCAGGTCCGAAACCGCGACCTCTGCGGCAACGTTCACAGGCTCAGGCGGAGCAAGCGTGCTGTTGCGGACCTGAGCCATGAGCGTCTGGACATCGCTCACGCCCGGTAACTCAAGCGGGGTCAGGCCGGGCGCCGTCATTTGCAGCACCTGATCCTGATTGTAGGTCCAGCGCACCAGGCGCGCATTGATGTCCTCAAGCGTCACCGTGTCCAGCACGGCCAGGTAGTGCGAGGCAATGTCGTGCTTGCTGGACAACACTTTGTTCTGGGTTGCCGCATCGTTCAGGCCGGTGACCCATTGTTCAAAGGTGCGCGGCCTGTTCTCGCTCAGCATCCGCCTGGCGATGTCACGTATGGCCTCGCGCTCCTTGTCCATGTCCGTCGCCTGAAGCCCGTGACGACGCAAACGTTCAATCTCGTTCAACAACTGCCGCAACGCCGTAGCGTGGTTCTGACTTTCGACACCAGCGGCAATACCCAGCACGCTTGAGTGATCGCCGATCAGGCTTTTCTGCACGGTCAGGCTGCGCACGCCCGGCTCACGCGGTTGACGGCGCAGTTGAGCCTGCAAGGCGTTCAGGGTCAGACGGTCGATCAGGCGTTCCCGAACACCGTCCAGCGTTGACGTTCGGCTGGCCGCCTCCTGTAGACGGAACAACAGGGTGACCTGATTGCTGCCGCTCTGACTGTCCTGCAAACGAACGATCTTCAGCGTCGGTCGAAGTGGCAACTCGCGATAGCCCTTGTCAGGGAGTGCCTTCGATTTTGCCTGACCGAACCAGTGCTCGATACGGGCGGGAAGGGTAGCGGGGTCGATGTCGCCGACCACGGTCAGCAACATGTTGTTGGGCACATACCAGCGCTGTTGGAAGTCCTTCAGATCGGAAATCCGGGCCGAGCGGATCGCCACTTCGTTGCCGATGGTGCGATGCGCGGGATAGCGTGAGCCGATGCGTTGCGACGCGGTGCGCTGGTCGTTCATGCGCTGCGCCACACCCAGTCCGCCGCGCCATTCCTCGATGACGATCGGCCGTTCGCGTTCGAGATTTTCGGCGGTGTAATCCTGCGCCAGCGTCAGGGTTGCCAGCGCTTGCAACGCCTGTTCGGTCTGCACCGTGCCGCCCGGCGGGCTCAGCAGGTACTGGGTGCGGTCGTAGCTGGTCATGGCGTTGTAACTGCGGCCCTGAATCCAGCCCCACTGGTTCATGAGGCTGCGGATATCCTGCGATTGCTGGCCACGGCTGTAGAAGTTCAAATGTTCGACCATGTGCGCGACGCCCACCTGGTCCTCTTCTTCATCCACTGAACCGGCCTTGACGGTCAGGCGCATGTCGATGCGTCCCGGCTGGCCGGTTTCGCGTACCAGACGGTATTCCAGGCCGTTGCTCAACTGGCCACGCGTGACCTGGTCATCCCAGACCTGAGCCTCTTGGCTGTCAAGCATGCGGGCGCAGCCGCCCAGCATCAGCAAGCCGATCAGGCTCATGATTATTTTGTTCATCAGGTATCCCGGTTGAAACGTTTTTAGAGGTGTGGGCGAAGAGCGTTCGGTCAGAAGCGGTAGCCGACTTCCAGCCAGTACTGACGACCTACCTCGTAGGTGGTGTTGCCGCCACGGCTGACGATGGAGTTCACCCGGTCGGCAACGTTGGTGACGTCCACCGCGACGAACACCGCCTCGTCCTTGCCGGTCGGCAGCTCCCAGTCGACGCGCATGTCCCAGGTAGGGGCCGCACTGACGCTTTCGGTTTCGAAGACCGAGACGCTTCTGCCATCGATGATCACGTCGTCGTTGGTGTTGACGATCTGGTCGTAGGGGCCGCGGTAACGGAAGAAGTTGCTCCAGGTCAGGTGCAGTTGCGGGATTTCGGTGATGGTGGTCATGCGCGCTGTCCACGGCCGGTTGAAGTTGCCGGTCGGCAGGTCGCTGTACTTGATCAGGCTGCCGTCGTAGAGCACGTCATCGTTGAGCAGCAGTTCGGAGTTGATGGCGTCGTCGTAGTTGCCGTAGGCGTCGCGGGTGCGCGACCAGTCGAAGGCCATCTGCACGCTGGTGCGGGTGCCCTGAAGTTTCAGTTCCTGCAACGGCGTGATGCTCAGGGTAACGTTGTCGCTCTCGCTGGAGCCTTCGTTGGTGTAGGTGTAGTACTCGGTCGCGTAACCGGGCTCGCTCGGCAACCCCTGCACGCGGCCCAGCGAGCGGTTGATCTTGTCCTTGCCCTTGCGGTTGACGTATTTCAGGCGAAAGTCGGTGTCCAGCCAGCGCTGGTCCAGGCCCAGGGTCAGTTCGTCGTCGTAGGGAATGTCCAGCGTCGAGAATCTGGTCAGGCTGCTCTGGCGCGTGCCGCTCCAGGCGCCGGTCTGGCTGGTGCGTGTATAGCTGGTCAGCAGCGAGTTGCGGCCATCGGCAAGGCGGTACTTGAACAGGTTGCGACCGTAATAGCGGTTGGCACCGAACACCACCACCGTGCTGCGATCACCGAACACGTCGTAGTCACCGGAAAACCGTGGGGCGATGGTTTTCTTTTCCATGTAGTCATCGCCTTCGAAACGCAGGCCGGGGCGCAGGGTCAACTGGCCCAGTTGAATCTTGTCCTGCATGAAGAAGGCGTACTTGTTTTCGGTTTCCTCGAGTTTGCCGGCGGCGTATTCGGTTCTGCGGTTGGCGTATTGACGGCGGTTGCCGTTGAGCAGCGGGCTGACCGAGCACAGTTCATCTGCGCCACAGGTGGTGCCGTTGTCGCGGGTGAAACCGGTGGCGGCGACGACGGTGTCGGGGCGCTCCCAAGTGGCGGTCTGGTGCGACAGTTCCATGCCTGTGGTGAAGGTGTGTTCGGTGCCTGCCACTTCCCCAGGCAGCCAGTCAGCCTTGGTGGTGTAGGTGACGCCGCGCTGGGTCTGATCCAGGGAGCCGAATGCGCCGTCGGCACTGCGTGCGGTAGTGCTGCTCGGGTTGCCCCAGTTCTTGGCCTGCGAGTAGTACCAGTTGGTGTAACTGTCGGACTCGGCATCCCGTGAACTGGTGAGGTTGGTCAGCGCCAGTTTGTGGGTCCAGGTGGCGTTGTCGGACAGCCAGGTGGCTTTGAGCGAGCCCTGATAACCGCCGCCTTCGGTGGTGAAACCGGAGTTGATGCGGTTGGCCTGGAAGTAATAGCTCTCTTGCGGCGCATAGGTCAGCGAGGTGTCGAGGGTCAGCCGGTCGTTGACGTTCCAGTAGGTCTTGACCAGATAGTTGTCGATGCGCCGGGTCTGATCCTTGCGGTTGTCGGCGTTGGGGCTGCTGTAGCCGTTTTCGAAGGCATTGAGGGCGATGGTCGAGCGCTTCTGCGAGAAGTTGAGAATCGCGCCGAAATCCTCAGTCAGGTGACCTTCCAGCGTGCCGCGCACGGTGGTCTTGTCGAAATCCGGCTGATATTGCTCGTCGGACGCGTTGTCGAAGTTTTCCTGATCATCCTTGCTGATGTGGTATTTGGTCCATGCAGAACGGGTCATGGACGCCGAGAGCTTGCCGTGCAGCTCCCGCGTCGGCTTGCGGGTCACGGCATCGACCACGCCGCCATTGAAGCCGCCGTACTCCGCCGGAACGTTGCTGTCGTAGACGCGTACTTCCTGCAACAGATCGGCGTCCAGCGCGATGCCATGGGAGCGACTGGGCGCGGAGTCGAACTGGCGCACCGAGTTGTAGTCGTGCTCGCCGGGGTCCAGGTCGTTGTTGATCGAGATGCCGTCGATCATGAAGTTGTTCTGGTAATACTTGGCGCCGTTGATGCTGATGTCGGCGGGGTCGATCTCGCCCGGCGAATTTGAGCTTTGCTGGTTGCTGTCGAACTGCACGCTGGGGTGCATGCGCAGCAGGGTGGTGATATCGCCGTTGGCACCGGGAAACGCCTGAATCGCCTTGCGACCGATGACCGTTTCGCCCTGAAAGCTGTTCTCTTCAGGCTGACCGAGCACCACGGTGCTCTGCAATTCCATGGGCTTGTCGAACGCCATGCCGCTGCTCGGACGAAAGACCAGACTGCCTTGTTCGTAGCGCCATTCCACGCCACTGCCGGACAGCAGTTTTTTCAGCGCCTGCTCACTGCTCATCTGACCTTTGACCGCTTGCGAGTAGCGGTTGGCCAACAAGCCGGGATCCACCGACACCTGCAAGCCGCTCTGCTGACCAAAGCTGATCAGCGCTGCGTCGAGTTTCTGCACCGAGATATCGAAGCTGTGCAGGGTTTGCAGGATCGGCTCACGTTCGTTCAGCGTGGTACTGGCCATGACGCTCTGGCTGTTGATGGCCCAGCAAAGGCTCAGGGCGCTCAACTGTGCAGCATGGTTCAAATGCCTGCGGATCGCCGTGGTCAGGTTTTGCGACGGCTGAATGTTCGGTGTCATCCCGTGTCCCTATACGAGCCTTGGCCCGCAAACTTTGAATGAGAATTGATCTCAATGTGTGTGCGAGTCAAAGGACGGGACAGCCGCAGGGATTTTCAGAAAAAACGTTAAATAATTTTCATCCGGCACGGCGCAAAAGGGCCACAGTCAAACTTGCGTTTCTTGCAGGCCTTATGGCACGTGGCCTGTACGCGAAAAGGCGTGGTCAGGGCGATGCAAGTCATTCGCACCCTGCAACGTCTTTTTCACATCTTCTTCACCGCTTCCGCACGAAGCCGACCCTATCTTGGCCGCAGCTGAAATCACGCAGATGTCCAGTACAGGAGCGGCCACGTGGCGCGCAGTTCAACCAGCAGAGACGGGGCCATGACCAGACCCTGGTTCTTCAGATCGGCTACCGGGAAACCGTTGCTGACCAATCGACAGATCGCCCTGATACTCGCCGTGGTGGCTACCGCTGCCATTGGTGTCTGGGGTGTCAGCGTCTTCAAGGCAGCCCACGTCGTCAACCTGGCCACCAACGGCATGTTGAAGAAGTCGGGCCTCTACGCGCACTGGAAGCAGGGCGATGTGGTGGTCATGATTCGGCATGCGGAACGTTGTGATCGCTCCACCAATCCCTGCATGGCGGACGCGCAGGGCATTACGCTCAAGGGCAGTGAGGCGGCACTGGCGGTAGGCGCGGGTCTCAAGCGTCTCGGGTTCGTGGATGCCCGGATGATCACCAGCCCCAGAATGCGTACCCAACAGACCGCCGACCTGATCTCCGGGCACGCCGTGGCCAACGAAGCGTGGCCCAACGACTGCAACGGTAACTTCAAGAACGCTGTGCAGGCGCACAAGGTCAAGGGTGAAAACATGATTCTGATCACCCACAGCGGCTGCATCGATCAGTTCGAGCGCAAGCTGGGGGTGCCGTTCAATGAGCGTTCGAGCGCCTACGCCGAAGCGGTGTTCGTTCAGGTGGACGGCACGCACACCCCGAAAATCCTTGGATCCCTGAATGCCAGGCAATGGGCAGATATCGACAGCGAGCAACTGAATTGAAGACACCGTCCAGCGCCCGTTACACCTTCTACCGCAACAATCTGGTGTTCCCTTTACTGTTCGGTCTGGTGGTGTTCGCCGTCTTCGACCTGACCCGACTCGACATCCTGATCAGCAACCTGCTTTTCGATCCGGTTGCAGGCCATTTCCCGATTGGCGAAAGCCATCTGTTCGAAAAGATCACCCACAACTGGGCCCGGATCATTCCGAACTGGACGGGTGAGTTTGCGATCATTGGCGCCTTGCTGTCGTTTGTCTGGCCCGCACTGCAATATCGTCCGAATGCCCGTCTGACGCGCTGGGTCGGTCGCAGCCGAGGCGCAACCGTATTGCAGTTTTTCAGTCGGCACCGGCTGGATTTTTTCTTCGTGGTCGTCGCGTTCGCCTTGAGCACCGGGATGATCCATTTCCTCAAGAGTCACACCAGCATCTATTGCCCGGTTGAAACCACGCTGTACGGCGGCGTGCAGGCTCAGGTGGAATGGTTCCGCAATTTCAATCTGTGGCATGAAGCGGGGGCAGGGCGTTGCTGGCCGGGTGGCCATGCATCGAGCGGGTTCAGCCTGTTGGCCCTTTACTTTGTTGCCCGTCGCTATCGCTGGCAGCATTCGAACCGCCTGCTGATCGGGATCCTGCTGCTGGGCATGATTTACGGCACCACCCGGGTGCTGCAGGGCTGGCACTTCATGTCGCACACGTTCTGGGCCGGGCTCGTGGTGTGGCTGAGCACGCTGCTGGTCGCGCTGTGTTTCTATGGTCGCTCGCGATTGCAGCAACCCTTGTCGGATGCGCCTGATCGCCGGCCTGTCATGGCCGGCTCCGGTTTGGTCAGGTAAAGACAGGAACGCTGCCATGAACATTCTGGTCATCGAGGATCACCGTGACATTCACGACAACCTGCTGGAGTTTTTCGAGCTGAGAGGGCACGCGGTCGAGGGCGCGCTGGACGGTCTGAGCGGGCTGCATCTGGCTGCGTCGAAACGTTTCGACGCGATCATTCTCGACATCATGCTGCCCGGCATCGACGGCAACCAGATCTGCCGCAGCCTGCGTCAGTACTCACAGTCAGAGGTCGCCATTGTCATGCTCAGCGCCCGCGACGAGCTGGAAGACCGCCTGATCGGCTTCAAGGTCGGCGCCGACGACTACATCACCAAACCCTTCGCCATGTCCGAGGTGCTGGCCCGTGTCGAGGCGGTCGTCGGACGTCGGCAGCGTAAGGACAACCGGCAGATGGTGGTGGCGGATCTGGTGTTCGATCTCGATACGCTGGAAGTCTCGCGACGTGGCCTGCCTCTGAAGCTCAACCCGACCAACATGAAGCTGCTGGAATTGTTGATGCGCAAGAGTCCGCACATCGTCAAGCGGGCCGAGCTGGAGGAGGTGCTGTGGGGCCGCGATGCGCCTAAAAGCGACAGCCTGCGCAGCAACATCCACACGCTCAGACGTGTACTGGACAAGGATTTCGACACACCGCTGCTGCACACCGCCCACGGGCTGGGTTACAAATTGTGCGAGCAAAGGGTGCTCGGCGATCTGCCCGACAAGCGCCCGTTCAGTCGAAGCTGAACAGGCGCTGGATCAGCGTAGGTGTACTGCCGGTCCAGCGTTTGAACGCACGGCGAAAATTCGCCGGGTCGTTGAAGTTCAGGTATTCAGCCACGGCCTCGTTGCTCATGCCCTTGATCTGATAAAGGTACAGCGCGACATGCTTGCGCGCCAGGTCGTGCCGGGCCTGAAAGCAGGTGCCGTGCTTGTGCAGCTTGCGCTTGAGGGTTGCCGGGCTCATGGCAAAGGTCTGCGCCACCTGTTCCAGACTGGTTGCGTCGCGCACCGTGTCCGTCAGGTGTTGGTGCAGCCGGTCCAGCAGGCTGGCGCACATGCCCAGCGCGGCGAGCTGTGTCGCGGCTTCCCGCTGGGCGACCTGCGCCGCGATGGGAGAGGCTCCAGGCCATGGCCGCGTCAGAAAATGCCGGGGCAGGCGCATCATGTCCAGCGGCCGTTCGAACGCGGTGTTTTCGCCCAGATGCACCCAGTACTGCTCCACATAACGCGGCTCCGGATAACTGAAGCTGCATTCCCACGGCAGGCGCTCGCCGCTCAATTGCTGACTCATGGCGACCATCGACGTCATGGCTGCTTCCAGCAGAAACACCTGCTGTTCACCCGCGCCGCAGTTGTCCAGCCAGTACAGGTAGGCGAACTGCTCGTCCAGCTCCAGCCGAGGCGTCAGCAGCGGGCTGAGCAGGGCGCGCTGATGAATCACGATCTCCAGCGCCTGATGCAGGTTCTGGGCGTGGCGCAGAGCGTGGCTGGCGGCGCCGTAATGGCCGGGAAACAGCCGCTGGCCGAACAGGAAGCTGGTGTCGTCCGCCTCCATCTGCCGCTGTGCGTTGCCGATCAGCACAAAGCACTGTTGCGGGCTCAAGCGCGTGTTACCCGCCAGGATATCTTCGTAGAAAAGTCCGGTGCCCCTTAGCAGCCGATGACTGTCCAGCCCGCGCGACAGTGCCAGATCGATCAGCGTGGCGGGCTGATAATGACCAGGGATGAAGCGGCTGTCGGCTTCGTACCAATCACTCTTGATGGTCACGGCGGGCCTCAGGCAGTGCGCGACAGCGGACGTCTGGCACGGGCCAGCGACAGGTTGAGGCGCCGCAGCAGGTTGTCCGGTGTTTCGTTGATGGCCATGACCACCGCGACGCTGGCCGACAGATGAATCCGCTCGCCCTGTTGGCGCGTCTTGTGCGCCAGACTGGCGACCGCCTGTTGCAGCTCCAGGGCCAGCAGTTTGGCCTGGCTCTCGCCAGTGTTGGGCAGCAGCACCACAAACCGGTCGCCTGCCAGGCGACAGAGCAGGTCCTGACGCCGCAGATTCAGCACCAGCAGATGGCTGAGCGCCGAGAGCACTTCGTCGCCTTCGGCATGACCATAAGCATTGTTGATGGCGCTGAAGCTGTCGATGTCCACGGCCATCAGCGACAAGGGCTGCTGTTCGGTCACGCTCTGCTCAAGGCTCAATACCAGTTGGCGTTTCAGGTAATCCGCGCTGCCCAATGGCGTGAGTTTGTCGTACAGCCGGTGTTCACGAAACCCGCGCTCACGTTTTTCCATCTGCGCGCTGATCGCCAGTTGCTCGCGATGCCAGTGATAAATACCGATGGTCAACAGGATCAGGCCCACCGGCATCGGACCCGATTCCAGCCAGTGATCCCATTCGATCTCGCTGGGCAGGCGGATGAACTCGTCCAGTGCGTCGATCCACCACGAGAAAAACACGCAACTCAGGCCGATCGACAGGTAGTTCGTGACCCGTCCTGCCGGGCGGCTCTTGAACACCAGAAACAGCCAGACCAGCGACAACAGCGCCGAACCGCCTTCGCCGATGATGTCCAGCCACTTCCATTCGCTGAAAGACTTGATATCGCCGAAGGCCAGGAAAGCCAGCAGGCCGAGATTGGAGGCAATCAGCAGGACAGCGAGTTTCCAGCGGTGGGGTTGGATAATCCTGAACATGGCCAATGGCGCTCCTGAGGTACTGGTAGTCGGCCAGCAGAACAGATGCGCATGACACTTGCGTGACGCGCGACAGGCGCCGGACAAGGTCGAATCAGCTCACGTCCGTTTCCATCTTTTGTCGCGAAATCTGTACACCGTTAGCTCGAAACGCCGTTGTTTCAAGGCCTGCAGGCCTCGTCACGCGCCTCGCGAATGGCGCGCCGAGCGGTGACCGGGCCTCGCAGGGAAGTCATATCAGCTCATTTCCTGATGAATCCCCCCTCCAAAATGGCCTTTCACGCGGCACCGCGCCAAACCTGTCACAGAACCGTCATTGCACGACTCTAGCTTGCGCCTCCAGTTGCCGGGCCAATTTGCCTGGCCCGTCGGGAATTCTGGGGAGGACTCACATGTACGTGCGCCGCAGCAGGGCTCAACTGGTTGGCTTTACCTTCAGCGGGCTGGCACTGGCCATTGCCGGTGAACGGTTGCAGGCTGCCGAAGCGGACGCCACCGAGCACGTACAGGTGGTGGGTCAGGCGGCAAGTATCGACAACGCGCTCAAGGAACAGCGCAGTTCCGACAGCATCAAGAGCGTGGTGCATGCCGACGGCGTGGCGCAGTTGCCTGATCAGAACGTCGCCGAAGCGGTGCAGCGCCTGCCGGGCATCAGTGTCGAGCGCGATCAGGGCGAAGGACGTTTCGTGACCGTGCGCGGTCTGGCACCGGACCTCAACAGCGTGACCATCAACGGCACACTGGTGCCGGCACCGGAAAGCGGCCGTCGCGCCGTGGCGCTGGACGTGCTGCCCGCTGAACTGGTGCAGTCGCTGTCGGTGATCAAGACCCTGACACCTGACATGGACGCCAACTCGCTGGGCGGCACGGTGGATGTCGAAAGCCTGTCGGCTTTCGATCACAAGGGGCTGTTCTATACCGGTAGCAGTGAAGCCAGTTACGACAAGAACACCCGCCAGACCAGCCCGAAGTTTTCCGGCGCAGCGAGCAACCGTTTCAGCCTGGGTGACGGCATCGACAACTTTGGCGTGGCGGCTGCGCTGAGCTGGCAGAAGCGCGATTTCGGCTCCGACAACGTCGAGACCGGCGGTGCGTGGGACGGTGCGCGTTTGCAGGAATTCGAGCAGCGCGATTACGACATCAGCCGCGAGCGTGCCGGTGGCGGCCTGAACTTCGATTACAAGCCCGACGACGTCAGCAAGTATTACCTGCGCACGCTGTACAGCCGCTTCAAGGACGATGAGGTGCGCACCACCAATGGTTTCGAATTCTCCGATGCCCAGGCCGCAGGCCAGACCGGCGACGCCGAAGGCACGCGCAAACTCAAGGCGCGTACCGAAACCCAGGAAATCAAATCCTACGTGTTCGGCGGCGAACGCATGCTCGGGCTGTGGACGCTCAGCGGTCAGGCCGGTTACAGCGAGTCCAGTGAAGACAGCCCAGGCCACATTGCCGGAGCGACCTTTACCGGCAACGACGATTTTTCGGACAGCGGTTTCTATGACCGCGACAAGCCACGGCCCATCGTCAGCCCGGCGTTCTACGACAACTCCAACTTCACCCTGGACAAGGTCGATTGGGAAAAACAGTACACCAGGGACACGGAAAAGAACCTGCGTCTGGACCTGGCCCGCGACTACGACTTCAGCGGCTACGCCTCGCAATTCAAGTTCGGTGGCAAAGTCAGTCGACGCGACAAGACCAATGACCTGGAAGTCTGGAAATATCAGGACTTCGACGATCAGGGCATCAGTGACAATCAACTGAACCTGACGCAATTTCAGAAGGGCAACATCGACTACCGGCTGGGCAACTTCGGCAGCGGCATCAGTCCCGGCGCAGTCAAGGGGCTGATCGGCGGCCTGGATGCAGCGACTGCTTTCGACCCGGCTGAATCCCGCGCCAACGACTTCGACATCAGCGAAGACATCAACGCCGGGTACTTCATGAACACGCTGGATGTCGACAAGTGGCGGTTCATCGCCGGGCTGCGCTACGAAGGCACCGAGATGAACGCCAAAGGCACTGGCGTGCGCGACGGGCAGTTCGAAACCAGCGACACCGAGCGCCGTTATCACCACTGGTTGCCCGGCCTGCATGCCCGTTATCAGGTGGACAAGAACACCCAGGTGCGAGCGGCCTGGACCAAGACCGTGGTGCGCCCGACCTTCGGGCAACTGGCGCCGGGTTTCGTGATCGATGACGACGAGGCGTCGTTTGGCAATCCTCAGCTCAAGCCGCTGGAGTCCAGCAACCTGGACCTGGGTATCGAGCACTTCATGGGTCGGGCCGGAACGGTGTCGGCGTTCGTGTTCTACAAGGACATTCAGAACTTCGTCTACAACACGGACCTTGCCGGTACCGGCCAGTGGGCGAACTTCTCCGAAGCCAACACCTTCGCCAACGGCGACAAGGCCAAGCTGTACGGGCTGGAGTTGGCGTACTCGCAGAAACTCGACTGGTTGCCTGCACCCTGGAACGGTTTGCTGCTCGGCGCAAACGCGACCCTGAGCCGTTCCGATGCGAGCATCAACGGTTTCGACCAGAGCACCGGCACCAATCGCAAGCGCGATATCGACCTGCCGAGCCAGTCGAAAACCGTTGGTAACGTGATGCTCGGCTGGGAGAACGACAAGCTCAGTCTGCGTCTGTCGGCCAACTACAAATCGGCCTATCTCTACGAACTGGCCGCGATTGGCGACAAGGATCACGACCAGTACGTCGATGCGCAGACCTTCGTCGACTTCAGCGCCCGCTATTCGCTGACCAAGAACCTCAAGGTCAGCTTCGAGGCGCAGAACCTCACCGATCAGCCGTACTTCGTCTACAGCGGCCACCGCGCTTACAACGGCCAGTACGAAGAGTACGGCCCGACGTACAAGGTCGGCCTGACCTTTACCCACTTCTGATCCATTCGGTCGCGCCGTTGCGGCGGCGTAGCCATGCGGGCTCATTCAAGGATTCGACCGTTGATGATGATTTCGGTGTTACCCAAAACCCTTTGCCTGACGTTGCTCTCGGGCCTGATGGCCGCCGTTGCGCAGGCCTCGCCACCGCTGGACCTGAACCTGACGCGCTGGGCCGAAAACGAACCCTTCAAGGCGCAGTCGCTGACCTTTCTGCCCGGCAGCGATGGTACGCAGCGTCTGGCGGCGAGTGTAAAAAGCGGTCTGCTGATGCTCGACGCGCAGGGAAAGCAACTGGCGCAATTGCCCGGTTCCTTCCAGGGTCTGGACAGCCGCGCCTCGGGCTCGCAAGTGCTGGTGGCGACGCTGGACAATGCTCGGCAGCAGGCCATGCTCACACGGCTCGATGCTGGCAGGCACAGTTGGTCGAAGCCTGTGTATGTGCCGGTCCGCGACTATTCGGTCGCCGGTCTGTGCCTGTACCGCGACGAGGCCAGCAACCTGTTTGTGTTTCTGGTCGGCGAGGAGGGCAAGGGCGAACAGTGGCTGGTCGGGTCGGGCGATCAGCTCAGTGATACGCCGCGTCTGGTGCGCAATCTGCCGCTGCCGCCCAATGCCGAGTTCTGTCAGGTCGACGACGCTGCGCATCAGTTGTACGTCAATGAGCAGAATATCGGTTGGTGGGCCTATCCGGCGCATCCTGAGGCCCACGTCGGGCGCCAGCCTGTGGCGTTGCGTGAGCCGTTCGGCGATGTGAAACAGGCCGCAGGCGCGATGGCGATTGTGCCTGGCGGCCTGCTGGCGCTGGACCCCAAGGGCAAGGCGCTGCACCTCTATCAACAGCAGGCGCAGGGCTGGACGTCGGCGGGTGATCTGTCGCTGATGAACCTGAAAAAGCCCGAAGGGCTGTCGGTGAATCAGGGCAAGGAAGGCCTGCAGATGCTGGTCAATGACAACGACGGCGAGCGCTTGTATCAGGGCGCTCTGGGCTGGACGCCGACACCGGTTCCCGTCGAGGCAGCCTTGCCGAGCGTGTTGCCATTGGCGCAGACCCAGCCCGTGGCCCGCCAAGGCGATGCCGCCGATGACCCGGCGATCTGGGTGCACCCACAGAAACCGGCGCTGAGCCGTGTGCTGGGCACCAACAAGAAACAGGGCCTGCTGGTGTATGACCTCCACGGCAAACAGCTGCAATCACTGCCGGTGGGCCGCTTGAACAACGTCGATGTGCGCCCTGGCTTCATGCTCGGCAAGCGCAAGGTCGATCTGGCAGTGGCCAGCAACCGTGATCGCAACAGCCTGAGCCTCTTCAGCATCGACCGTGCGAGCGGCGAACTGCGTGAAGCGGGCGAGATTCCGACCCCGCTGGCGGAAATCTATGGCGTTTGCCTGTTCAAGCCCGCCAGCGGCGAGCTGTACGCCTTCGCCAACGGCAAGGACGGCAGCTTTCTGCAGTACCGCCTGAGTGCGCCGAACGGCAAGGCGCAGGGCGAGCTGGTGCGTCGTTTCAAGGTCGAGACCCAGCCTGAAGGTTGCGTGGCGGATGACCAGCGTCAGCGCCTGTTTCTCGGTGAGGAAGACGTCGGCGTCTGGGAAGTGGATGCCCGCGCCGATCAGCCGGCAACCCTGTCCAGCGTAATCAAGGTGGGTGATGTGCTGCACGCCGATGTCGAGGGGCTGGCGTTCTACCAGAGCGAACAGCATGACTATCTGGTGATATCCAGCCAAGGCAATGACAGCTACGTGGTGGTCGATGCCGAGCCGCCGTATGCGCTGCGCGGCGCGTTTAGGGTGGGGATCAATGCCCAGGCCGGGATCGACGGCAGTTCCGAAACCGACGGCATCGAAGTGACGTCGACCAATCTGGGCGGTGCCTGGAGCCGCGGCATGCTGGTGGTGCAGGACGGTCGCAAGCGCATGCCCGAGCAGGCGCAGAACTTCAAATTCGTCCCTTGGGCCGATGTGGTGAAAACCCTGTCGCTGCCGTAAGTCGTTTGTCATCGAACGGTGATAGACAGTCGATTCATCCCGCGTGCCGACCGCAACCGGACGGCACTGCAAGACGAGGAAAGACCGATGCACGCAACCCTGGAACACATGACCCTGTGGAGTCTGATCAGCGACGCCAGCCTGCTGGTCAAGGCGGTGATGCTGACCCTGCTGCTGGCTTCATTGCTCAGCTGGTACCTGATCGTTCAGCGCAGCCTTGCGTTGCGCCACTACGAACGCACGCTGGACCATTTTCAAGCGCGTTTCCGCAGCGAAACCGACCTGGCGCCGCTGTATGCCGAGCAGGATCAGGACGATGGCGTCGGGCAGGTGTTTCGCGCCGGTTACGCTGAATACGTGCAGCTCAAACAACGCCCCGGAGCCGAGCCGGAAGCGGTGTTGTCCGGTGTCGAGCGTTCGTTGCAGGTGGCAATCAGTGAGCAGGAATTGCAACTGGAAAAAGGCCTGCAATTTCTCGCCACGGTCGGGTCGGTC
Organism: Pseudomonas sp. AC016; assembly: GCF_979253365.1. Lineage (NCBI taxonomy): Bacteria > Pseudomonadati > Pseudomonadota > Gammaproteobacteria > Pseudomonadales > Pseudomonadaceae > Pseudomonas > Pseudomonas sp. AC016. Next base: position 667,869 of record NZ_CEEDCC010000001.1, on the reverse strand, counting down.
AGCCCTTACATCGGCCTGTTCGGCACGGTCTGGGGGATTATGAATGCCTTCATCGGCCTGTCGCAGGTGCAGCAAGCCACGCTGTCCACCGTCGCGCCCGGCATCGCTGAAGCCCTGATCGCGACCGCAATCGGCCTGTTCGCGGCGATTCCTGCCGTCATCGCCTACAACCGCTTTGCCGCGCGTGGCCATACGCTGGCAGCCCGTTACTACAGCTTCGGCAACGAATTGCAGGTGCGCCTGAACCGCATTCTGCAGGCCACGCCACGCACCATGGCCGCTGCGGCCTGAGGACTTGCCATGCTGGTCAAACCGCAACGCAAACACGGCCCGAAAGCCGAAATGAACGTGGTGCCCTATATCGACGTGATGCTGGTGCTGCTGGTGATCTTCATGGTCACGGCGCCGATGCTCACCCAGGGCGTAAAGATCGAGCTGCCCAAGGTCGCGAGCGAGGCACTGGCCAGCGATACCAAGCAGCGCATCGTGACCTTGTCGGTCAAGGCGGAAGGTGGCTACTACTGGAATCTGGGCGACACCGTCGACACCCATGCGCAGACCGACACCGCCGCCAGCCTTGAAGACATGCAGGGACGTGTCGCGCAACTGGTGGCCGAGCGTCCGGACACCCAGGTATTCATTCGCGCCGATGACAAGGCCGATTACGGGCGTGTGGTCGCTGCCATGGCGGCCTTGCAACACAGCGGCGTCACGCAGTTGGGACTGGTGACCGAGGCGCCGCAATGACTGCCATGGCCCTCCCTTACACGCAGGCGCGCCCCGAGGCCCTGAACCGGCCACGGCTGCGCAGCCACGGACTGGCTGCTGCATTTGCAGTAGCCTTGCATGTTGTCGTGCTGGCCGCACTGATGCAGGGCTGGGTCGCCGAGCAAAAACTGCCTGAGCCGGTGAGAACCCTGACCACTCAGTTACTGATTCTGCCGCCTGCACCTGCGCCTGTCGCGCCATCACCGGAGCCGGTTATCGAGCCTGTTCAGGCGGCGGCGCCTGCTCCCGAGCCTGCGCCGGTCGCGAAGCCAGTCGAAGCTTCTGCGCCGCAGCCGGACACTCAGCGTCAGGCGCGGCAGATCGAACAGGCAGCCTTGGCGCGCAAGCGGGTCGAGGAGCAGAAACGCGAAGTTGATCAGCGCCGCAGCGAAGAGCAGAAGAGGGCGCTGGACCAGCAGAAACAGGCCGAACAGCAAAGGCTGCAGGACCAGCAGCGCCTCGCCGAGCAGCAACGCCTGCAAGCCGAACAGGCCCGGCAGTCCGCTGACCGCGCCCGCCAGTCACAACAGGCGGCTGCTGCCGACAACAGTCAGTATCAGCCCCTGAGCAAGGAAGCCCCGGACTACCCCGAGCGTGCGCTGGACAAAGGCATCGAAGGCGACTGCACCGTGGTCTACGACGTCTCGCCCCAGGGCCGCGTCGTCAACCCGCAAGTGCAGGGCACCTGCCATCCACTGTTCATGCGCCCGTCAGTCGCAGCTGCCGAAACGTTTCGCTATCAGCCACGCATCGTCGACGGCAAACCGGTGACGGTGTCCGGGGTGAAAAACACGTTTCATTATCGGATCAAGTAAGAGAAAGGCAGGAATGCGGCGATACCGTTGACACCGCGTCATCGTTCATCGCCGGTAAGCCGCTTCTTATCAAACAACACATAATTCACTGAAGAAACGCGATTTTTGTAGGAGCGCGCTTGCCCGCGATCTGCCGGGAACCGGCAGCAAAACCTGCATATGCGGTATGTCAGATGAGATCTGGGGCCGCTGCGCAGCCCATCGCTGCCGTCGGAACCTCCGAGAGCTCCTACGCCCTTCGGGCAGAATCAGGTACGCGTACTGTTCAGTAAACACAGAGTGTTTGATAAGAAAGGGCTTGCCCGCGATGAGGACCACGCGCTGGGTCTGGACAATCGCATCCGCAGCGACGCAGCGCAGGTTGCAGATCATTTGTCAGCTTGAGCCCAGAGTGTTTCGCCTGTTCACGAAACACTCTGGACTGACTCTGGATCAACTCACCTTGAAGCGCCTTACCAGCGCAATCAACCGGGTATTGGACTCGGCCAGTGCCGCAGTGCTGCGTTCGTTGCTGGAGCCGCCTTCCACCAGTTCTTCGACGATGTGTTTCACCGCGATGATGTTGCGGCTGATCTCTTCGGACACCGCGCTCTGCTCTTCGGCAGCCGTGGCGATCTGGGTGCTGAGGTCGTTGATGCGCAGGACCGAACTGGTCATGTCGTCGAGCCCGGCGGTCACGGCCGTGGTCTTGCCCGCAGTGGCCTGACAACTCTGACGGGTTTTTTCCATGGCCGCGACGGCAGCGCTGACGCCTTGCTGCAGGCTGTTGAGCATCTCGTTGATTTCCGAGGTGCTGGCCTGCGTACGGGCGGCGAGGGCGCGGACTTCGTCGGCAACAACTGCGAAGCCACGACCCTGTTCACCGGCGCGTGCGGCCTCGATGGCGGCGTTGAGCGCCAGCAGGTTGGTCTGCCCGGCGATTTCACCGATCACTGCCAGCACGGCGTTGATCCGCTTGGCGTCCTGCTCCATCGACTGTACTTTGCTGGTGGCCGAATCCACTTCGCTGATCAGCGCGTTCACGCTGTCCGATGCGTCGGATACCACGGTCTTGGAGACCTGCGCATTCTCGTTGGCCGATTGCGTGAAGCTGGCGGTCTGGGCAGCACTGCGCGCCACTTCATCGGCCGTGGAGGACATCTCGGTGATTGCCGTCACCGCCTGATCAGTCTCGTTGGCATGGCGGACCAGAATCGCGTTGGTCGTGCCGGCCTGACTGCGCAGTTGCTCGATGCCCATGGCGATGTCGCTGGTCGAGGAACTGACTTCGACCATCATGCGTTGCAGATAGGCAATGAAGCGGTTGACCGATTCGCCCACCTGATCAACCTCATCCTGGCCTTTTACCGCGATGCGGCGGGTCAGGTCAGCGTCACCGGCCGACAGCGTATCGATATTGGTCTTGAGCACGGTGAGGCGTTTCATCAGCGTGCCGAGGGCAACGATCATCAGCACGAGCAGGACCAGCACCATCGGAATCTGCAGCCAGGCCAGGGTCTTGAGGACCGTCTCGCTCTGGGTCTTCAGCAGTGCGGTGTTCTGCGACACGGCCAGCAGCCAGGGCGTGCCGGCAACCGGCATCAGGAACAGGGTCGATTCTTCGCCGTCACTGTTGTCGTAGGTCAGGCGGGTGGTGCCGCTGCTCTTGAGGGCGAGGGCCGATTTGATGCCGTTGATGAACGGCGACTGCCCTGCCAGTTCGGAAATGTTGCGCAGCACGATCTTGTCGTTGCTGCCCGGCACGTTGGAGAGGATCTTGCCATCGGCTTCGATGATCATGATCCGGCCGTTGACCTCACGCTCCTTGGCTTCGACCAACTGGTTGAAGAAGCCCAGCGTCACGTCGATGGTCGATACGCCCCATGGCTTGCCATCTTTGGTGATTGCCATCGCGCAGTTGGTGCGCGGCTCGGGGCTCGCTCCGTCCTGATAGGCCGGAGCCCAGGCGCATTGACCGGCAGGCGAACTCAGGCCGCCCTTGTGCCAGCCCTGCTCGAAGTAGTTGAGCGATTCAGGCGAGTTCCAGTGGGTGTTGACGATCAGCTTGCCGGAGGCATCGCGGTGATAAAAGGTGCTGTGCTTGGCGCGCCCGGGTGTACGTACTTCAGGCAACGGCCAGATACCGCCGCCGAAGACTTTGGCTTCCCCGTACTGGTTGACCATGAACGGCAGCAATCGGTCGATGTCGTCACTGGACAACTGCGGCACGATCTCGGTGATCACTCGCGCCTGTGCCTGAACCCGGGCCAGCTCGGTCTTGATCTCGTTACTGATGTCGGCTGCCTTGACGGTCAGCATGTTCTCGTCGTTGGCCGTGAGCCTGGGCGTCACGAACTGATTGATCCCGTAAACAGTCAGGATAATGACCAGCGCCATGAATCCCACGAATGTAGCGGTGTAGCGTGCCTGAACGGTCTTGAGCGTGGCCATTATTCTTGTACCTGCGCGTGAGAAGGGGGCTGTGTTGCCGAGGTGTCGGCATCGCGCGGCAGTTCTTGAGAGGGTAAAAGCGCCACATTCCGGTCTGGCGATGATCGGTCTGGCTATCTTTGGCAATGCAGGGGCGGGCGCAGGTTTATCGTGTCAGCACTTGCAGCCACGGTGTCCAGCTTTCGACATGTGCGCCGTGGGGTTGCGCCATGGCCTGCAAGGCGGCTTGCGGGTTGCGGGTGTCATAGACGCCAGTGATGCGCAGTTCGGCGAGCTGCGGGTCCTTGAGCCAGACCTTGCCGGGCAGATAGCGCTGTAGTTCGTCCACCATGTCGCCGAGGCGGGCGTTGTCTGCGATCAACTGGTTATTTCGCCAGGTGGCGACACGACTCGCGGGCTGGGCCAGCAGTCGGGCCTGTCCACTGTAACGGTCGACATCCAGCCGCTGCCCTGCGATCAGGCCGGGGTTGAGCAGGCGCTGACTGTCACGCTCACTGACCTTGACCGAACCGTGCTGAACGGCCACTTCAATTGTGTTCGATTCCAGGTCCACGTTGAACGCGGTGCCGGTCACCGTGACGTCGAGGCTCTGGACTTGAACATTGAACGGTTTGCTGCGATCGGGTGTGACGTCGAAGAAGGCTTGACCACGCAGAAGGCGGACATCCCGGCGTGTGTCGGAAAAGTCCACGGCAATGGCACTGTTGCGGTCGAGCGCTGCAAGGCTGCCGTCGGGCAGTCGGACGTCACGGCGCTCATTGCTGGCGGTGGCGAAGTCGGCCCGCAGCAAGGTTGTAAAGGTTGGGTTGAGGGCCAGCACCAGGCAGGCGGCGAGCGCGCCGCCAACCGCCCAGCTCAGGGTTCGGCGTCTCATGGGGCGCTTTTTGACCGGGCGTTGCGCAGTCGCAGCGTCATGCGCGGATGGAATCGGCGGCCATTTGTGCGCCGTGGTAGGTGTGAGCTGGCCGGTCAGCTGCCAGATCCGCTCAGCCCTGCGCAGCGCCTCGGCGTTCTGCGGGTCGGCCTCTTCCCACTGACGCATCTCATCGTGCAACCGCGCATCGTCAGGTGCCTGTCGGGCACGCATCAACCATTCCAGAGCAATGTTCTGAAGGGCCTGGCGAGGTTCGGCTTGCGGCATGTCCGGCAAGGCTCCAGCGGCGGAAAAGGAGGGCAAGGGTCGCACAGGATCGCGCCCTTCAGCAAAAGACGGATGGCTGCCGGTTTTTTTCAGATTCTTTTGAATGTTTTCGTCGCGCGGGTCAGTCATTGCCACGGTCCAGCCATGCAGCGCAATGACTCAAGGCTTCATGCACCAGATGATGTGTCAACCCTACCGAAATACCCAGCGCACTGGCCACCTGTTGCAACGTGTAGCCGCCCAGGCGATGCATCTCGAAGGCCATGCGCGTGCGTTCCGGCAACCGGGCCAGCGCGTCGGCCACCTGTTTCAGCTCGTCCTGACCGACCACTTCCTGCTCGGGCGATGCCGTAACAGCTGGCAGTTCGGCCAGAAGGGCGTCGCTGTCGGGTTGGCGTTTTTCGGTGGCCATGCTGCGCGTGAGGTCCAGCGACAGATTGCGCACGATGCGATACAGATAGCCAACCGGATTGTTGATCGAAAGACTCTGGTCGTCACGTCCGTTGAATCGCAGCCAGGCTTCCTGAACGACATCCTCGGCACGCGCACGGCAACCCACGATCGGTGTGGCGTAGTCCACCAGTGCCGAACGGTGCGCGAGATAGAGGTCGAGTTTGCTGGCGGACGAATCCACAGGGGATTGATGCTCGTTTCGTGGGGAAGAAGCGATATGTCCTGCCCGGAAGCACGCATGCTACCCGTTTTCGATAATCGTTATCAAATGCGATCTGTAGTCGTTAACCTGGGCTCGCGGGCGCGGCATGTGCTGCGCCCGCGGGTTTCAAGGCTTCAAAAAATATAGTCAGTGGTCAGAAAGCTCGACTCGCGGTTGCGAATGATGTCGCTGACCAGCTGCTTGTTGCTCTCCTGAAATTTCGTCGCCACTAGCGTGCGGATCGAGAACACCCTTAACGCATCGTGAACCGACAGGGTGCCTTCTGCCGAATTCTTCCGTCCGTTGAACGGGTATTTGTCCGGACCGCGCTGGCACTGGGCGTTGAGGTTGATCCGGCCGACCTGATTGGCGAACGCGTCCACCAGCCGTCCGACCTGCGCCGAGTCGTTGCCGAAGATGCTCAACTGCTGGCCGAAGTCGGAATCCAGCACGTAATCGATCACGCTGTTCAGGTCGCGGTAAGGCACTACGGGGACAACCGGACCGAATTGTTCTTCGTGATAGACGCGCATTTCAGGTGTAACCGGATACAGCAGAGCAGGGTGGAAGAACGACTCGCTGACCAGCGCACCATTGTTATTGATGATCTTTGCGCCTTTGCCGAGTGCGTCGGCCACCAGCCCTTGCAGGTAATCCGTCTTGCCGGGCTCGGGCAGCGGCGTCAGTGAGACACCCGGCTCCCAGGGCATGCCAGGTTTGAGCTGGGCCAGCTTCTCCTGGAATTTTTCCAGAAAGCCTTGGACCACGTCTTCATGCACGAAGAAGATTTTAAGCGCCGTGCAGCGCTGGCCGTTGAAGGACAGCGAGCCGGTGACCGCTTCGCTGACCGCGTTGTCCAGATCCACGTCGGGCAGGACGATGCCGGGGTTCTTGGCGTCCAGACCCAGCGCCGCGCGAAGGCGGTGAGGGCGCGGATGGAGTTTTTTCAGGTCGCTGGCAGCCTTGTTGGTGCCGATGAACGCGAACACGTCGATCATGCCGCTGGCCATCAGCGCACTCACCGTGTCGCGACCGCTGCCATAGATCACATTGATGACCCCGGCCGGGAAGCTGTCACGAAACGCTTCGAGCAGCGGACGGATCAGCAGTACGCCGAACTTGGCGGGCTTGAACACCACCGTGTTGCCCATGATCAGCGCAGGGATGAGCGTGGTGAATGTCTCGTTCAACGGATAGTTGTAAGGCCCCATGCACAGCGTGACGCCCAGGGGTACGCGGCGTATCTGCCCGAGCGTGTCCTGCTCAAGCTCGAAGCGACTGGAACGCCGGTCGAGTTCCTTGAGCGCATTGATGGTGTCGACGATGTAATCGCAAGTGCGATCGAACTCCTTCTCCGAGTCCTTCAGGTTCTTGCCAATCTCCCACATCAGCAGGTTGACCACCGCCGTACGCTGCTCACGCATACGCTTGAGAAACGCCTCCACATGCTGGATACGCTCGGCAACGCGCATCGTCGGCCAGCGACCCTGGCCTCTGTCCCACGCGCTGACCGCGGCGTCGAGTGCCGTCATCGCGGTTGCCGCATCCAGCAAAGGCGTGCTGCCCAGCATCATCGGTTCAAGGCCAGTGCTGCTTCGGATGCACACCGGACTGCGTACCGCCGCCAATGGGCCGTTCCAGGTTTGCAGCTTGCCATCGACCAGATAGTCGCGCTGCTCGATGGGCGGGCCTGGGCGATACTGCTCGGGAATGTCATCGACAGTGGGGAATAGCGTTTCAAGCTGGCTATTCAGGGGCATCGGCTTTACCTCGAAAATGGTTGCGTCAGGTCAAGGGCAAATACACTACGCCACCTGTGACGCGCTAATGAACCCGTCTCACGACGAGCGAGCGTTCTTTCATCGGACTTTCAGTGAAAAAATTTCAGCCGCTCGCTTGACTTCGTTTTGCGAATCAGTAACATAGCGCTCATTCCGCGATAGCTCAGTTGGTAGAGCAAGTGACTGTTAATCACTGGGTCCCTGGTTCGAGTCCAGGTCGTGGAGCCAGACAAGATTCCAAAGAAACAAAGTCTTTGGAATCATTCAAAAAACCCGCCTGACTGGCGGGTTTTTTGTTTGTGCCTGTTTTGTTTGGTGGTCACCGCGAGCGAGACCCTGATTGGCAGGAATTGACAGGGCACAGGTCCGGCCCAGTGACTCGCACTCGTTGGTTTGGAAAGGCATGCGCAGGCCCATTGGCTGCGTTTCTTTCTAGCTTTCCTGTATAGCTGCAGCTCTGAATCGATGGATTCCGGGTCTGACGGCGACGCATTCAGCGCTGTCGAAGCACGAACGTTATTAGTGACAGGCGCACGCTGTGCACGGTGCGCGGTGCCGGGCGCACCTGATCTTCATTTGGCGTTGGCCCCAATATTGGGCAGGTAAGTCGTCATGAATGCCCAGTGACAAATAGAGCCACTGGATTTCAGTCATGGAAGTTGGTTTTTCCCATGGCTTTATTAGTGTCACGGCTTTCTTGGCTTCTGCACTGTTTTGGTTGGGGTGTGCACGCTACCGATGCATTCTGAAAAATAAAACCTTTTCGAGTAAGAATATTGACTTTGGTTTTTTTGCTGTTCAGTCTAGGGCCGCTGGCTGAGCCAGTTCTTGAGCTTAATTTTGCAATACGTCTTTGAAAGCATGGTAGCGCTTAAGTCCGTGCTTTCAGAAAGGTTAATGTGATGGTTGTAGGGTCACTCACTAAACTGATGTAACGGAAGACATCGTCGTGCGCGTCCACTCTAGTTTAGAAAAAAATCGTACGTTATTATTTGTCTCGGTGGGCGTATTCATTGCGCTCTCCGAGGCTATTTACGATCTGGTTTTCGCCAATTTGGCGTACTCGATAACAGGCAAGGCGTCTTCTGTGACAACGACGTACGCATTCGGCTATATGGCCGAAATAGCGGTTACGTTAGTGGGGGCCGGTTTTATAGACAGATTTAATAAATGGAGGCTTTTCATCGGTACTCAGATCGTGAATGTGTGTGTTTTTGCTATTGCTATTTATTTTTTATCGGTGCATAACGCGTCGGTAGGTTGGATCTGGGTGTTTGCATTTTGTGTGGATCTGATACATCAGTATGCTCGCTTGATCATGTTCGCCCTGGTTCCGTTTTTATTTGTTCGAGACGAAATTCTTCATGTCAACGGGATTCTTGCTACCATGAATAGTGTTGCCCGATCGGTGGGGCCGGCAATCGGCTCCATGGCCATATTGTTGATCGGTTTGCCAATGTCACTTACCGTTTCGATCGCTTTTATGGTGCTAGGTTTACTATTGGCCGTGACTTTAAAATCGCGCTGTCATGAAAATTCTGTAGATGAAATACAGGACGTTAGCACGTTCAAAGAGCGTTTTCATGAAAGCTTTACTGGCGCCTCCCGCGCTGCGATTACACTGTTGAAATCCACACAGTGGCGTTCCTTTATCGGGTCGTATGCGGCGTGTGTTCTGGTGATCGGAGTGTTGTCATTGCTCTGGATTCCCTTTCTTCGGGATTACCATTTATTTACCCCTGTGCAGACCGGTTATCTTTACGCAGTGGGTACCTTGGGTGCTATCGCGGGAGGACTGACGACAAAACGCTTTTCAGCAATAAGCCGGTTGCCATCAATGATTTTTAGCGCACACTTTATAATGCTTGTAGGCGTGATTATGGCGCTGATGATCAAAAGCAGTCTGGTGTTCGTTGGGCTTGGGATGTTTATCTTCCAATTCGGTGCGACATTATATTTTCGGACGACTTCCAGTGCAATTCAGTTGTCTGTGCCCAAGGAGGTCATCGGCAGTTGGTACGGCGCAATTGACTTTTTGAGCCGATTCGCCGGGCTGGGTGGGATACTCTTGGTCGGCTGGTCTTATGACAATGTAAGCGCTTATTGGGTATATTCCATCGTATTGTCTATGTTGGTGATAAGCAGCTTGAACTGGTTGCCCAATCGTAAAATCATCTGGCTTCAAAATTCATCGAGCTGAATGGCGGCTTCGGGTGTTCTTTCGAACCCTCACCGCCTTGGCTGGTTTGTACTGATACCTGCAGGATCAACAGATCTCGGGAAAAGTGTTGCTCCCCGCGCCAAACTTTCCCTGCTACTTACCTTCCAAACCCGACTAGAATCGCCGCCTCGCTGAGCGCTTCACCTGAAGCGTTCAGCCCAGTCCGTTCAGGGGAGCGTAATGGCTGCAGCCAGCGCGATATTTACCGAAGGTCCCGTATCACGACACGTCATGGTCACGGCCAGCACCAGCGCCTTGAGTCTGTTCGCCGTTTTTCTGGTCGACATCCTCACGCTGGTCTACGTCTCCATGCTGCACGACCCCGTGCTGCTGGCGGCGGTTGGCATTGCCAAGGTGATGATGTTCATCAACATGTCGCTGGCCAGCGGTTTCATCATTGCGGCCACGGCGGTGTTGTCGGCGCGCATCGGTCATAGGGGGACGAAATCGGTGGCGCGGCTCTGCGCCAGCCTGATGCTGATGATCCTTGTGGTGTCCGGTTTTGCAGCGGTGCTGCAACTGGTCCTGATGGTGCCGATTACCCACTGGCTGGGTGCCGAGGCGGCGGTTTACGAGGCGGCGCGCGGGTTTATCTGGCTGGCGCTGCCCGCGACTGTTTTGCAGGCCGTGATGCAGATGGCCGCGCAAATGCTCAGGACGGCGGGCGACAACCGTCGTGCGCTGGGTGTGGTGCTGTCAGGTGCCGCGACGCTTGCGGTGGCGGACCCGTTCTTTATCTTCGGGCTTGGTCTGGGACTGGAAGGGGCGGGGCTGGCCTTCGCGCTGTCCGGGTGTGTGTCAGCCTGCCTGGGCGTTTACTGGGTGCGTAAGCGGATCGGCCTGACGTTCTCCCGCAACCTGAAACTGCTGCGCAATCACGCAGGCCGGACCTTCAAGCTGGCGCTGCCGGCCATGGCTGCCAATCTGGCGACGCCGGTCGGGCTGGCCTATCTGGTCGCCTCGCTGTCAGCGTTCGGCACCTCGGCGCTGGCCGCCATGAGCGTGATGGATCGCGTGCTGCAATTTTCCTACTGCGCCTTTTTCGCACTGCCCGGCGCGCTGGCGCCGATACTGGGGCAGAATATCGGGGCGCAACGGGACGACCGTGTTCGCCAGGCCATCGTCTTCACCCGCAGACTGGTGGTCGGTTACGGGTTGGCGGTCTGGCTGGTGCTGCTAGTGTTCAGCGGTACCATCGCGGATATCTATCAGCTGGAAGGCGAGGTTCGCACGGTCTTTTTGAATTACTGCCGGTTGGGTGGCGGGCTCTGGGTGATTATCGGCCTGGATTTCGTCGCCATCGCGGTATTCATGACCATGAACCGGTCATGGCTGGTGGCGGTTTTCGCCTGGCTGCGTGCGACGTTCGGCACTGTGCCGTTCGTGTACGTCGGGGCTCACTGGTTTGGCGGCAGCGGCGCGGTACCAAGCATGTTTGCCGGTAACGCCATGATCGCGTCGATCTCTATATTCGTCGCATCGCTGATCGCAAAACGGTTTTTCGCGAGCAGGGCCCAGGCTGCAGGCACTGGGAAATATTGAACACACATCGGCTCAAGGTGTTATCAGGTTTTATGTCAGTTGAAGACTCAGGGAATGAATCCGAAGAGGCCGTGCAGCCCAAACGCCGCCGCGCACCCAAGGGTGACATGCGCAGAAAGGCCTTGCTGGATGCGGCGACGATCGTCTTCGCCCGCAACGGCTATTCGAGCGCCTCGATGCGTGACGTGGCGACGCTGGCAGGTATTACTACGGTCGGTTTGCTGCACCATTTCCCGAACAAGGAAGCCTTGCTGAGCGCGCTGCTGGAACGCCGCGATCAACGAGTGGTGTCCAGATTTCAGGATCTGGTCACCGAGCCGACGCTTGAAGGTTTTATCAAGTTCATCAAATTGAGCATGGGTTTCAGCATCGAGGATGCAGCCGAGTGTCAGGCGGCCTTGCTGATGAACACCGAAAGCCTGTCGCCTGAGCATCCGGCGTGGGCCTGGCACAAGGAGCGCTTTCATCTGACCCACCAGCATGCGCGCGGCCACTTGAATGCCTTGAAAGAAGCGGGGGAGATACGTGCGGATGTCGACGTACAAGCCTTGGCCCAGGAGATCTTCTCGGTCATGGATGGCTTGCAGATTCAGTGGCTAAGGTGCCCTGAAGAAGTGGATGTGATGGCGGTCTTCGACGTTTACGCGCAGCGATTGGGAAGGGACATCAAGGCTCGTCCATGAGCCTTGATGCTGACATCAGTATTTCAGTGAAGCTGACACCTGCACCGCCTTGCGCAGTGGCAACGGCAGCGGGTTGCTGTCGCGGGTCGTCAGTTTTTCCGGGTACAGGGTGATCAGGGTCCGGTTGAGCGTCAGGTTTTCCGAGTCTGCACCGACCAGAATCTTGTACTTGCCTGCGTCCACATCCCAGCTTGCAGTCTTGTCGACGTAGTAGGCCAGCGAACGCGAGTCGATCGGGATGCTGACGGTCTTGCTCTCGCCCGGCTGCAGGTACACCTTGGTGAAGCCCTTGAGTTCTTTTTCCGGACGATCAACGGCAGGTTTTACCGGTTGCACGTAGAGCTGCGCCACTTCGAAACCGGCCTTGTCACCGGTGTTGGTCAGGGTGAACTTCACGTCAATGGTGGAGCCTGGCGTCAGCACATTGGTCGACAGCTTGAGGTCGCTGTAGCCGAACGTGGTGTAGGACAGGCCGTAACCGAACGGGTAGAGCGGCTTGGCGTGCTTCTTGTCGTAACCGCGATAACCCATGTACAGGCCTTCGCTGTAGTTCATTTCAGTCAGGGCCTTGTCGCCACGGTAAGCGGCCGGATCCGGATACGACGCGTAGCTCGGGTTGTCCTCGATCTTCTTGTCGATGGTGATCGGCAGTTTGCCCGACGGATTGACCTTGCCGAACAGAATCTCCGCAAGTGCCTGACCGCCTTGCTGGCCGGGGAACCAGGCTTGCAGTGTTGCGCCGACCTTGTTGGCCCACGGCTGCATGTTGGCCACGCCACCACCGTGCATCACGACGATGGTGTTGGGGTTGGCCTTGGTCACGTAGCTGACCAGTTCGGCTTGTTGGTCCGGCAGGTCGAAACCGTGGTCCGAGCCTTCGCCTTCATTCTCGTAGTTGGTGCCAGTGGCGACGACCACCGCATCGTATTTCGACAGGTCCTTCGGCGGACGCAGCGAAGCCCAGCTCATCTGTACGCCAGTCACGCCACCGAGTGCCGGAATGAAGTTGCCCTGCACGCGCTTGTATTCAAGCTTGACGGTGTACGACTTGCCCGCAGTCAAAGCGGCGGTCTTGCCGGACGTGGTCAGTGCATTGACCACGTCGGACGAGTACGGAACGCCGTCGCTTTCCACGACCAGTTCGTCGTTGACCCAGAGTTTGTACGGGCCATCCGCACGGATCTTGAAGACCTGCGGGCCGGAGACCGTCGGCTTGATCACCGATGTGAAGCGTGCCGAGAACGAGCCGGGTGCAGGGCTGAAACCGGAAACGGCGGTGGTGCCTGCGTCGGTGACGTTGGTGCCGGTGGTCCAGTTCAGGTTCACGCCGGGCTCGACGCGGGTCAGCGCCGGGTCACCGGAGAAACTGGTGTTGGAGAAATATTCGGCTTTGACGCCCGAATTATTGATGCCGTTGTTACCGGTTGCAGGCTGATACCAGGCCGAGCTGGCCGGGTTCAGGCTCAACTCCGACAGGTAGGTCACGTTGGCACTGCTGGACGCCAGTTGCTGCAGGCCGCTCAGCTCTGTCACGTAGCTGTTGGGCGGCGAGTTGGCGGTGCCGAAAGGCGAGGCGGGTGCATCGTGTGCCCAGTTGCCGATCACGGCGATCTTCGCAGTGCGCGCCAAGGGCAGCAGCGGTTTGCCCGCAGCGGTGTTTTCGTTGCGCAGCAGGACGATGGATTCACGCGCCGTGTTCAGTGCTGCACGCATGCCGTATTCGGGATGGTCCAGGGTCTTGGCCGTGTTGAGGTTTTCCTGGAAGTCGTAGCTGACGATGGCGCGCAGGTTGCGCTTGACCTTGTCGTCGATGACGTTCTGGGTCAGTTGACCGCTCCACAGGTACGGCAGCAGGTTGGCTTCGGTGAATTGCAGGCCTGACGGCATGTCGATATCGGTGCCGGCCCATGCGCCTTTGAACGCGTCATGAATGGCATTGAAGTCGCTGATGACCGTGCCCTGATAACCCCATTCACCCTTGAGCACTTCGGTGATCAGGTGATGGTTTTCACAGGCGTAGTCGCCGTTGATCTTGTTGAAGCCACACATGATCGACGCGACGTTGGCGTTCTTGACCATTGATTCGAAGCCCGGCAGGTACAGCTCGCGCAGGGTGCGTTCGTCGACTGTCACGTTGAGTGCCTGACGGTTGGCTTCCTGCTCATTGGCCAGGTAGTGCTTGCCGCTCGCCTGAATCCCCTGCACCTGAATGCCGTTGACGATCGCCGGAGCCAATACTGCGCCAAGGAACGGATCTTCGCCGCTCACGTACTCGGCCGACCGTCCATTGAATGGCGTGCGATACAGGTTCGCACCGGGCGAAAGCATCTGCTGCCCGCCGGAAATACGAGTCTCGTAGGCAATCGCCTGTCCGAATTCCTTGGCACGGTTGATGCTCCAGGTCGCGGCCAGTGCGGACTGCGATGGGTACTGCGCGCCGAAGGTGGCGTTGTTGACGTGCACGCCCATGGACGAGTCGTAGGCAACCGTGCCCTTGATACCCCACTTGAGCAGGGAAGGGATCATGTGCCCGTCGTTGACGCGGGTGAAGTTGATCTTTTCCGACGTGTTCATGTTGTCGAGAATCGAGCTGACGCGCGCCTCGACTTCATTGCCGGTGGCGGGCGTGACGACGGCCGCCAGCGCCAGATTGGCCTGCATGACGCTGAAGGTCAGCAGGCTCAGGCCCAGCGTTTGTTTGAAAGCTGACATGGCAAATGCTCGCTTGGCACACAGGGACGGATGAAGGTCTGAGGGGCTCATCGGCTGTGCTCCAGTGGAGGCGTGTCATTGGTGTCCACAGGCTCGTCGAGCAGGGTGGAAGCGCCTTTCTGTGCAGGTGTGGTGACTTTGTCGGCACCGGAAATCCGGTCACGTTTTGCCTCTACCTGAACTCTGAATTGTGCGTCGGAAGTTTCCTTGGTGGCAGTGGAAGTTGAGTCCGTTGCGAAGGCAGACAAACTTTGCGCGCACAGAAGTACAGCGCCGAAAACAGGCAACATGGATCGGGTCATCAATGGCAATCTCGATTGACGGTGGCAAGGATAATCAAATAGGCGTTTAGCGCGACATACCTGTCAGCCGAGTGTTAAGTCCGGAAAGCGCGAAAGAAGTTCAGCTGTTTATAAAATATTCCGGCAACGGAATTTATGAAATGCTGGCATATGGCCTGCCTGCTCCTGGCGCACTTTTTTTGAGCAAGGTAACGCTCGAGGCAGAACAATTTTCGCGTTAAATGAGAGTTTTAAACTCTTTAATTCATAAAAATTGATTAATAATAGCTAAAAAAACAAATTACGCGGAATGATTCACCAATTTACTAAACCTAACTGTGATTAGGTTTAGTGCTCTGCTATCATGGCCGCTCTGCTGAAATAGCCGCATTTTTTACAGTCTTTAAACGGCGGTCGTTATTGATGAATACACGCCTTGAGTTGATCTGCAGTGAACGGGTTTATCGGTCTTTATAGTGATATCGACTCTGATGAAAAAGGCTGTTTGGCTGTTTGGCTGTTTGGCTGTTTGGCTGTTTTGGTTTCATCAGATTTTATCGGCGTTATCGCCAGCCCTTTCGCGGTCTGTTTATATTTTTACGAAACGTGGCAACTTGATTTGTCACGTCGAAGTGTACCCGCCCATGACATCAGATAATGTGAGCGACAAGCCTGGTCGAATCGATGTGGCCATATTGAGTGCCGTCAGGCGCCTGAGCCCGGATCGCACCCGAAAGCTCACCTTCGGCCAGATCTACATGGAATTGCTCAAACGCTCTGCGCGTGTCTGCCCCATCGTCGACTGCGTGCTGGCGGTCGATGTGCTGGCAAGGGAAGGGTTGCTGATCTCGGAACGACTGTTGGAAGTCGATCCGTCCTTTCCGTACACGCAGCACATCATCGGTGGCCTGACCGATGTAGGCGCCGCCTCTTTGGATGAGCGCGAAGCACCGTCAGCCAGAAGCCGCTGCTTCGGCTGAACAGAACCCATCTTTCATTCGCTGTACGGCAACGAGAGGTAGTACTGACCCAGTTCCGTCAGTCTTCCTTCGGCATCCAGCAGGCTTGAAAAGTGCGGATCCGGTGTCATTCGCCCGGTGAACCAGGCGTACCTGAACACGTCCGACCGCCGTTCCAGCATCGCGACCATCTCGGCCATCTGCTGCTTCTGTTTTTCCACTGAATCGATCTGCAGTCCATCGTCGAGCGTGTGCCAGTTGGCGAACTCGGTCACCCAGAAGGGTTTGCCGTATCGGGACAGTCTGTCGAGCATGCTCGACAGGCCGTAGTCATACCAATGAAAGGCCAGGTAATCGATCTGCGGGTCCCGTCCCTCATGAGCCGACGCATAGGCTGCGTAGAACGCGTCAAGCCAGGCCACCGGGTCGCCGTAGCCGGTCATGGTTCCCCAGTTCATCGCAGGGCCGACCAGTTTGACACCGGTCTGCGCCGAAATCTGTTCCAGACGGGGCCACAACTGTGCAGCGGCCTGAGGTGTCATATTGGCCTGATCGACCAGATTGGGCTCGTTGATGACCAGCAGATAACGAATGCCGGGGTGCGCCAGCAGATAGAGCTTCAACTGACCGTCATCGAGATTGGCGTTCCAGACCATCGGCACGAAATCGACGTTGTACTGGCCCGCATAGTCATAGGCGGCCAGACGATCATGGGGCTTCGGGCTCCAGTTGTACCACCAGCTCACGCCAGTCGATAAAGCACTCAGGTCCGCAGGCGAGGCCACGTCATATGCGACGCCGCGCTTTACGCTCTTGGTGGCTGTCCAGGCGGACTCGGAAAGCACACTCAGCAGCAGTGCGAAGGCGATCAGTGCATGGCGTGTTTGAAGGGCTTTTTTCAAGATCATGATTCGCTCATCCCTGGAATCAATGGCTGATGATCTGGCAGTCCCTTTCGTGACGAGGTAGGCGTTATTGGCGTTGTGGATGCTTGCCCGAATGGCTGTCTCCAGCCATTACAACGATTGGGTGACGAGTCCGGACGTTACCCCAATCGCGGATGAATGTCTTTGCGTGTCATTCGCTGACCTGAGTGAGTCGTTCGATGCTGATCTCGCGCATGCGAAATTTCTGCACTTTGCCGGTGACCGTCATCGGGAAGTCGTCTACGAAGAAAAAGTGTTTTGGCACCTTGAAGTGCGCTACACGGGAACGAAAGAAATCGCGCAGCAACCGTTCTTCGCACACGTGACCGGGATGCAGCCTGACCCAGGCCACCAGGTCTTCGCCGTAGCGATCACACGGAATGCCGACGACATAGGCTTCGGCTATGTCGCTGTGCTGTAGCAGCAGTTCTTCGATTTCACGCGGGTAGATGTTCTCGCCACCTCGAATGATCATGTCCTTGCTGCGGCCCACGATCGTCACGTAGCCGTCAGCGTCCATCTGCACCAGATCACCGGTGTGCATCCAGCCCTCGGCATCGATGTCTCTGGCCGTGGCTTCGGCGTCCTGCCAGTAACCCAACATGACGCTGTAACCTCGGGTGCAGAGTTCACCGACCTGACCACGCTCCACTGTGTTTGCGTCGGTGTCGATCACCTTGTGTTCCAGATGCGGCTGAGTACGGCCCACGCTGGTCACGCGCAATTCCAGCGGGTCGTCATTGGACGTCTGCAGGGAAACCGGGCTGGTCTCGGTCATGCCATAGGCGATCTGCACTCCGCTCATGTGCATTTGGTCGATGACCTGACGCATCACCTCGATGGGGCAGATGCTGCCTGCCATGATTCCGCCCTTGAGGCTGGAAAGATCCAGTGCCTGTCGCTCGGGAAGATCGAGTTCCTTGATGAACATGGTCGGCACGCCATACAGGAAAGTCGCCCGCTCGCTGGCGACCGCTTCGAGTGTCGCCAAGGGTTCGAACGACGGCGCCGGATAGATCATCGTCGCGCCATGGGTCAGGCAGGCGAGGTTGCCCATCACCATGCCGAAGCAGTGATAAAGCGGCACCGGAATGACCAGCCGGTCCTCGGATCCCAGGCCAAGGTTGTAGCCGACCATGTAACCGTTGTTGAGTATGTTGCGATGGCTCAGCGTGGCGCCTTTCGGAAAACCGGTGGTGCCCGATGTGTACTGAATGTTGATCGGGTCGTTCACCTCCAGGCTGGCAGCGCGCAGTTCGAGGGCATCCGCAGGCGTCGATTCGGCAAGCGAGTGGAGCGCGCGCCACGCCAGCATGCCGGTCGGTGGGCTGTCGGCCAGGCTGATCACGCCGCGCAGTTCGGGCAGTGCTTCGCTGTGCCAGGCTCCAGGCGTCCGGGTCAGCAACTGTGGAACGACCTGACCCAGCATGGCGTGATAATTCGAGTCCTTGAAGCAGTCTGCAGTCACCAGCCACGAACAGCCTGAACGCTGCAATGCGTAGGTCAACTCCGAAGTGCGATAGGCCGGATTGATGTTGACCAGCACTGCGCCAATCTTCGCGCTGGCCAGTTGCGTGATGCACCATTGAGCACAATTGGGTGCCCAGATGCCGATCCGCTGGCCCTTGTCGATACCCAGAGCGAGCAGGGCGCTAGCCACGGTATCGACCTCACGTCCAAGGTCGCGCCAGCTATAGCGCACCTGCTGGAACGGCACGATCAATGCGTCCTGCTCCGGCCAACGTTTTACGGCTTCGGACAGGGCGCTGCCGATTGTGTGTTCAAGCAGGGGCGGATTTTGCATTCCAGCGGAATAGCTCAGCATGTCGCATCCTCGATCTTTTTATTGTTGAGATGTGATGACTGCGAGTGAAGGTTGCCGCTTACGTTAACGTCATGGCGAAACGCTGTCCAGTTCCTCTCGGCGGGCATCGCGTGCTGACCTTTCGGCAGATTACAGCCCCGTTTCTGCCGACGATTGCCTGATCCGGTTTCATGAATGCCTGTTCCGATGCGCTGGCTTGAGGTAGGTTCTTGAAAACCTTTTCAATCACACTCAAGGATGGATTGCGCATGCGCCTGTTTTCCCGCTCGCCACTAGCCGCTCGGCTGGGTCTGGTTTTCGTTCTGACAGCCCTCACTCCGCTTGCCATGGCCGAGCCTCATCAGAAGATTCAGGCCGACGCCGAGCAGTATCAGGACGAAGCCTTGAAGCTGCTCGAACGTCTGGTGAACATCGATTCAGGCTCTGGCTACACCCAAGGTCTGGGTCAGGTCAGTGACATCGCCATCGAAGAACTGAAAAAGCTCGGTGCCACCGTCGAGCTGGTCCCCAATACGCCTGAGGCCAGCAATCATGTGCTGGCCACGATCAAAGGCACTGGCAAGGCGAAGATTCTGTTGATGGCGCACATGGATACCGTATTCAAGGAAGGCACCGCCGCCGAGCGACCGTTTCACATCAAGGATGGCCGTGCCTACGGTCCCGGTGTGATGGATGACAAGGGCGGAATCGTGGCGGCGATCTACGCGCTGAAAGTGCTGCAGAACCTCAACTTCAAGGATTACGCGCAGATCACGGTACTGCTCGACGCCAGCGAGGAAATTGGTTCGACGGTCGGCACCGAGCTAATCAAAAAGACTGCCAAGGCGCATGACGTCACCCTCAACCTGGAACCGGGTCGTCCGGCCGATGGTCTGGTGGTCTGGCGCAAGGGCGTCGCCACAGCGCTGGTGGAGGTCAAGGGCAAGGCCTCTCACGCAGGTGTCGCACCAGAGTTGGGACGCAATGCGGCCAGCGAGGTTGCCCACCAGATTCTGCAACTGGGCAAGCTCGGTGACGAGGAGAAAAAGACCACCATCAACTTCACGGTGCTCAAGGCTGGCGACCGCACCAACGTGATCCCCGATCAGGCCAGCGCCAAGGCTGATGTGCGTGCGGTGTTGCCGGAAGAGTTTGATCGCATCGAACAGGACATGGCCAAGGTGTCCGCCAACAAACTCATCCCTGATACCGAGGTCAAGACCAGCCTGGTACGCGGCCTGCCGCCCATGCCGCAGACGCCGCAATCCGATGCATTGGTGGCCATGGCACAGGGCATCTATGGCGAGTTGGGGCGCACGCTGACCATCGAAGGCAGCGGCGGGGCGGCGGACTCGAGTTTGTCAGCCAGTGTAGGGACGCCAACGCTGGACGGTTTCGGCATCGTCGGCGGCAATATTCATACGCCTGAGGAATACGCAGAAGTCGCAAGCGTGGCGCCGCGTGTCTATCTGCTGTCGCGGATGATCATGAAGGTCGCCGGGGCGCAGTAATCCTCTGGTTCAGACCGGGATCATCAGGCGGATCACCGATCCGCCGCCCGGTCTGTTCTGTGCGCTGATGACTGCATCGTGTTCAAGACAGATGGCCCGCGCGATGGATAAGCCCAGCCCGCTGCCACCCGAGTAGCGCGCTCTGGAACGCTCGGCCCGCCAGAATCGGTCGAACACCTGTTCAAGATTGTCCTCGCCAAACCCCGGTCCTCTGTCTGCGAACGTCAGTTCCACCTGCGCGCCGATAGGACTTGCCGTGATGTGCAGTTCGCCGCCCTGTGCCGAATAGCGCAACACGTTGTCGACCAGAATGTTCACGACCTGACCGATTCGGTCCCGATCGGCAGTCAGCTTCAGCGTGGACGGGATCTCCAGCGCCACCTTGACGCCTGCCTGCTGAAGCTGCGTGGCAAACCAGTCCAGACGTTCGGTGACAAGTTTGCCCAGCGAAAAGGCGGTCTTGTTCAAGACCAGTTGACCGGCGCTGGCCAATGACAGCAAGTGCAGGTCATTGACCAGTTTGTTGAGTTGGTTGAGCTGTCGGCTGACCATTTCCAGTTGCGCGAGATCGCTTGGGAAAACCTCATCGATCATGCCCTGCACACGGCCCATCGCTGCGTTGAGTGGGGTGCGCAGTTCATGGGCGATCATGGCACTGGATTCGCTGACTTCCAGCTCGTAGCGTTCGAGTTGAGTGGTCATGGTGTTGAAGTCGCGCACCAGTGATTGCAGTTCGTCCGGACCGTGATCGATCGCAGGCAGGCGCGTCTTGAAATCACCTTGCGCCACCTGGCGCGCACCTTTGGCCACGGAGGAAAACTGGCTCGACAGCGGGCGCGAGAACAGGAACCCGAAAAAGATGATGATGGGGATCGCCACCCCGACCAGACCTGCCAGCAGCCACCACTCCTGATTGGCGATGCCCGGCAGCATGTATTCAGTCGGGTAGTACTGCACGAACAGCTCACGAAGTCTGGGAATGTTGAGGGCCGGCTCGGCCTGCAACTGCTGCAGCTCTATACGAACGTTCTCAGGGATGCTGTGCAGCGTGATCCAGTCGGTTATCGTGACGTGCAACCACATGCAGAATGCGATCACGACGACCGCTCCGATTGCCAGCATGCTCATGCGCATCCCGACCCAGTGCCACAGCGGTCTTGCCTTGGAGCGAAGTCGATCTGGCATGGCAGTCACCTGAACCGGTAGCCGACGGCGCGCACGGTGACCAGCACGTTATCGATGCCGTGCAGTTCCAGCTTGCGGCGCAGGTTGTGCACGTGGGCATCGACCACACGCGCGAGCGCTTCGCTTTCCGGCAGACAGATCTCGAGCAGCTCCTCGCGGGTAAATGCCTTGGAGGGTGTTTTCAGCAAAGTGCAGAGGATCTTGAATTCGGTGGGCGTGAGGTCCAGCAGCGTTTCTTCCTGTTCCAGCCCTTCGATACGCGCCGTGACGGCGTCGAGATCGACCACCAGATCCTGGTAGCGCAGCTGTCTTTCGGCGCTGCCACCCGGTTGTGCACGGCGCAGAACGGCGTGCACCCGCGCCACCACTTCCTTGGGGTTGTACGGCTTGACTACGTAGTCGTCCGCGCCATAACGCAGTGCACCGAGTTTTTCCGGCTCGTCACCCATGGCGGTGACCATGATCACCGGCGTATCGCTGCAGCGCCTGATTGCCGACAGCACATCGGTGCCGCTGACCAGCGGCAACATCACGTCGAGCAGTACCAGATCGGGCCTCCATTGCCGGTGCATGTCGATGCCGCGCTGGCCATTTTCCGCGAGGCCGACGATGAAACCGTCCCGAAGCAGGTAGGCCTCCAGAATGCTTGCACTGTCGGCGTCGTCTTCGACCACCAGAATACGTTTTCCTGACACAGGGCCGCCTCTTGATCAAATCTTGATAATTCACGAACGGTTTATTGATAGTCGACGTTCAGGATTGCGTTCAGACCCCACTGTCGCGAACAGATCCTATGCCCACTCTCACGCTGCTGTCCAAGCCTATCCGCGTTTCCCGGCATCGCTCCCTGCGGTGGTGCGCGGCGTGGCTGATGGTGCTGACTGTTTCAGGTTGCTCCCTGGCACCCGAGTATCAGCAGCCGCCATTACCTGTCCCTGCCACGGTGTCATCCGGCGTTGTGTCAGCCGCTGCACCGCCTTCGCAAGCGGTGCTGACGTCCGACGAAGAGACGCTGATTACCGAGCTGTCTCCAACCGGTGAACTGCGCACGCTGGTGCTGTCGGCGCTGGACTTCAATCGCGACTTTCGCATCGCCGGTCTGCGCGTCGAGGAAGCCCGGGCGATGCGCGGCCTGAGCGTCGCGGATCGCTTTCCGACGGTGGCCGCAGGGCTTGAGCGTGACCGACAGCACTTCGACAACAAGGCCGCTGACGAGCGTTACGGCCAGGACATCACCGTCGCCTCCTTGGGCATTTCCAATTACGAGCTGGATTTCTTCGGTCGCCTGCGCAGCCTGTCCGACGCAGCGCGTCATGACTATCTGGCCACGCTTCATGGCCAGCAGGCCGCCCGCAGCGCTCTGGTAGCCGAAGTGGCGCAGGCCTGGCTCGCCGAGCGCATGGCGTCAGCCTTGCAGGTCGATGCGCAGGCGATCAGTGACACGCGCTCGATGCTGCTCGGCATGGCCGAGGGACAGCAGCGCGCAGGCGCCATTTCCCTCGACGACGTTGCCATGCAGCGCCTGGAAGTGCTGAGCGCGGAGCAGCAACTGCAGGATGCCATCGGTGATCATTCCAGCGCCTCCCAGGCATTGCTGCTCCTGACCGGCTACTCGGCGCCGTTGCCGTCGATGACGCTCGAACCTGCGCACCTGACCGCCGCTGCGATCGACACGCCTGCATGGCTGATGAATCTGCCGTCTCAACGCCTATTGGAACGCTTCGACGTTCGCCAGCGAGAAGAGGCGTTGAAGGCCAGCAACGCGAACATTGGCGCAGCCCGTGCGGCCTTCTTTCCGTCCATCACGCTCAGCACAGGAGTCGGTGTGCAGAGCGACAGCCTGCGCAGCCTGTTCAGTCACGGCAGCGGTGCCTGGCTGTTCAGTCCGCAGTTGAACCTGCCGCTGTTCGACGGCGGTCGCAATCGCGCCAACCTGGACCTGGCGCAGGTGCGCAAACAGATCGCCGTCGCTGACTACGAGAAAACCATTCAGATCGCTTTCCGCGAAATGGCCGATGTATTGACCCGCCGCCAGCAGGCGCTTGATCACGTGCGTGATGAAGTCAAGCGTGTCGCGCTGGTCCAGGAAAAGGTCCGGCGCATGGCCTTCGAACTGGAGGCGGGCAACACGGACCGCAGCGCGCCGCTGGCATCGGCCATTCGTGTCGCCCAGGCCGACGCCACCTTTCGCAAGTCTCTGCACGATCTGCAACTGAACCGCCTGGACCTCTATCGCGTCCTGCACGGCGCAGAACCTGCCACTTCTTCCTCCCTGACTCAACCTGGAGTTACCCCATGACTGTCATGAACATCTGCACCCCGTCACGCCCCTTGCTGTTCAAGGTTTTGATTGCCACTGCTGCTGTGGTGCTGGCCGGTCAGGCACGGGCCGCCGATCCAGCCTCTGATGCATCGCTGCTGGGCGACAAGGTCAATGTCAATCTGGGACTGGGCATGGGCGTCGTGCCGCGTTACATGGGCGCGGACGAATACCGCAGCCAGGTGCTGCCGATGTTCACCGTTCAGAGCGGCATGCTGTTCGCTGACAGCCTCAGAGGGCTGGGGCTGCAGTATCAGTCGCCGTCGGGCTTCGGTGCCAGTGCTGCGCTCAACTATGACTTCGGCCGTACCGAGAAAAACAGCACAAACCGTCCGGGCTCCAACGAGCTCAAGGGCATGGGGACGGTCGGTGGTGCGACGGTCGCTGACCTCATGCTTTCCCAGCAGCTTTTGCCTTGGCTGACCGTCAGCGGCGAAGCCGAACTGCGTCTGGCAGGCGAGAAGCGCGGCAATCGCTACCGTCTGGGCTTTGAAGGCATTGCCTACCACAGCCAGTCAGACACGGTGGCTATCGATCTCGACGCGCACGCGGGAGACGGTCGTTACAACCAGACTTATTTCGGGGTCAGCCCGATCCAGACCCAGCGCACCGGCTTTTCCCGGTTCACGGCCGACAGCGGCATTTATGCGTACTCCGCAGCGCTCAGCTGGCAACACAGCTTCGACGATCACTGGTCAACGGTCACCAGCGTCGGCGTTACGCATTACACCGATCAGACCCGCGGCAGCCCGCTGGTCGAGACGGACGCCGAAGCGAGCGGTCTGCTTGCCTTGAACTACGCCTTTTGACCGCAAGAGGCCTGCCATGCGATTCCATTTCATGACATTGCCCGGCTTGATGAAGCGCTTGGGCGTGGGTTGTGGCGCTGTTCTTCTGGCGGTGCTGGTGAGCGGTTGCGACGACAAGCCTGCCGCCGTGGCGCCTGTCATTCGGGCTGTAAAAGTCGAAACTGTCAGAAGCGGAGCGGGCGAAGGCGTGCGTTTTTCCGGCGTCGTTCGCCAGCCTGACAGCGCCAGCCTGGCGTTTGAATCGGCAGGTACGCTGGCCGAGCTGCGGGTCGACATCGGAGATGCATTCGAAAAGGGCCAGGTGCTCGCGGCGCTGGATCGTCAGCCCGCCGCGCTGCGGCTCCAGCAGGCCCAGGCCAGCCTGAGCGCTGCGACGGCTCAGGCTGCGGAGCGTGGGCTCAACTATCAACGCCAGAAAAATCTGCTGGCCGCTGGCAGCGTCGCCGAGAGCGTTGTGGAGGCAGCCCGTGCTGCGCAGACCCAGGCCGTGGCAGATCAGGTGCGGGCGAAGTCCGAGCTTGCTTTGGCACGTCGGGAGGCCGAGCGCAGTCAGTTGATCGCTCCCTTTTCCGGGCGGGTCGTGGCGCGCCGTGCCGACCGTTTCGCCATGCTGGCGGCCGGGCAGGCGGTTCTGCAGGTGGAATCGCGCAATCGGCCGCAAGTGGTTGCAGCGGTTCCCGTCGAGCAGGCCAGCGATTTCAAAGTCGGCGATCGGGCGCACGCTTCGCGTACCTCAGGATCGTCTGCCGGGTTTGATCTGGTGCTTGAAGGCATCTCGCCGCGTTCCGAGGACGGGCTGGTGCGCAACTGCCTGTTTCGTCTGCTCGATCCTGCCGAATCAGTGGCCAGTGGCGTGACGCTGCTGGTGCAAATGACGCCCGAGCAGGGCGTACAGCCCTTATCAATACCGGTTCAAGCGTTGTGGATGGGGACGAGCAAGGGAGCTGCGCAGGTGTTTGTCTATCAGCCGCCTGGCACGGTTGCCATCAGAAACATCACGCTGGGCGCCGTCAGGCAAGGGCGTGCGGTTGTCACCGAGGGACTGTTCGCAAACGAGCAGGTGGTAACAGCCGGCACTGCTTTTTTGCAGGACGGACAGACCGTCAGCCTGTTCCAACCCACGACCCGTTTGACTGAGAGCGCCCCATGAACATTACCCGTAACGCCATGGGGGCGAGTCGCCTCACGCTGTTTGCCGCTGGCCTGATCCTGATCGCCGGTGTCCTGGCTTTTCTGGGTTTTCCTTCTCAGGAAGAGCCGTCCGTGACTGTGCGCGATGCGCTGGTCAGCGTGGCGTTGCCGGGTCTGCCCGTCGAACGCGTGGAGGAGTTGCTGGCAAGGCCGCTGGAAGACAGGATCCGGGAGTTGGCGCAGATCAAGGACATCGTCACGACCATCAAGCCGGGCCAAGTGATCGTACAGGTCACAGCTTATGACAGCGTCAAGGATCTCCCCGCGCTGTGGCAACGGCTCAGGGCCAAGGTGGGCGAACTGAGCGGCAGCTTTCCGCCCGGCACTCAGGGTCCGCTGGTGGACGATGATTTCGGCCGTGTCGCCGTCGCCTCGGTCGCAGTCACGGCGCCGGGCTTCAGCATGAGTGAGATGCGCGGACCGATCAAACGTCTCCGCGATCAGTTATACGGTCTGAGCGGGGTTGATCAGGTCGAGTTGTACGGCCTGCTGGATGAACGCATCTACCTTGATTTCGACCACCAGACGCTGGGTGCTTCCGGGCTAGCGCCGCAGCAGGTGCTGCAACAGTTGCAGGGTCAGAATGCAATTGCGCTGGGCGGCAATCCGGTTGTGGGGGAGGAGAGCACCACGCTGTCGGTGAGTGGCGAAATTCTTTCTCTGGAGCAACTGCGGCGGTTTCCCGTGCAACTGGCGAGCGGTGAGCGCGTACCACTGCAATCTCTGGCGAAGGTGTCAGTAGCCCCTGTCGACCCGCCGGAAACGGCGGCCATCTATCAGGGACAGTCAGCGGTCGTGCTGGCCGTCTCGATGCAATCGGGACTCAATGTTCAGGCCTTCGGCAAGTCGCTTCGCGCACGTCTGGGCGAACTTGAGCAGCAACTGCCTGCCGGTTTTGCTCTGCACATCGTGACGTTCCAGGCCGATGTGGTGCAGAACGAGATGAGCAAGATGTACCACGTCATGGGCGAAACCGTGGTGATCGTCATGTGCGTGGTCATGCTGTTTCTGGGCTGGCGCACCGGGCTGGTCGTAGGGGCCATCGTTCCGCTGACGATCCTGACGACGCTCATTGTGATGCGCTCGCTGGGCATCGAGCTGCAAACCGTGTCGATCGCGGCAATCATCCTGGCCCTCGGGTTACTGGTCGATAACGGTATCGTGATTGCCGAGGACATCGAACGACGGCTGCATGCCGGTGAGGCGAGATGGCAGGCGTGCGAGGACGCAGGACGTACGCTGGCGATTCCGTTGCTGACCTCTTCATTGGTGATCGTGCTGGCGTTCTCGCCGTTTTTTCTCGGGCAGACCAGCACCAACGAATACCTGCGTTCGCTGGCGATCGTTCTGGCGACCACGCTGATCAGTTCCTGGCTGCTGAGCATCACCGTGACGCCGCTGTTGTGCTTTTACTTCGCCAAGGCGCCGACCGTTGATCAAGACGCACCGGCACCCGACGAGTACGCTTCAGGTTTCTACCGCGGCTATCGCACCGTCATCGAGCAACTGCTGCATTACCCCTTCATCTTTCTGGGCTGCATGCTCGGCTTGCTGGCTGGTGCGGTCGTGGTACTGACCCACGTGCCCTATGACTTTCTGCCAAAGTCCGACCGTTTGCAGTTCCAGATTCCGCTGACGATGGAGCCCGGCAGCAGCTCGACAGCGACGTTGCAGACCGTGCGTAACATCAGCCAGTGGCTGAGCAATGACCGGGATGTGCTCGACAGCATCGGGTATGTCGCCGACGGCGGGCCGAGAATCGTGCTGGGTCTCAACCCGCCGTTGCCAGCCCCTGACATTGCCTACTTCACGGTCAGCGTGCGCAAGGGCGTCGATATGGATGCGGTGATTGCCAGAACACGCCGGTTCCTGCTGCAGCAACATCCGGAAGTCCAGGCACAGCCGAAGCGTTTTTCCATGGGCACCACCGAGGCAGGCGTGGCGATCTATCGGATCATCGGCCCGGACGAAGAGGTGTTGCGCCAGGCGGCCGGTCAGCTTGAGAAGGCCCTGTTGGCGTTGCCCGGCACCGTTGACGTGCAGGACGACTGGCGCAGTCGCCTGCCGCGGTATGAGGTGGTGGTCGATCCTTACAAGGCGCGACTGGCAGGGGTCAGCAGCGAGGATATCGCTCAGGCACTGCGGTTGCGTAATGGTGGTCTGTCCGTGTCGTCGATGCAGGATGGCGAGACCACGGTGGCGCTGGTGGCCCGAGCGGTTGAGGATGCCGGAGCCTCCGGCAATGATCTGGACACGACGTTTATCTACCCGGCCTCGGGTTCAGGTCCTGTCCCACTGTCGACAGTCGCTACTCTGGAGCCACAGTCCGAAGCGTCTACGTTGTTGCGCAGGAACATGGAGCGCGCCATCACCGTGACCGGACACAATCCCTCGCTGACGGCGACGACCATTGTCCAGCGCCTGGCTCCGCAAGTTGCAGCAATCAAGCTGCCGGTGGGCTACCGCATCGAACTGGGCGGGGAGATTCAGGACTCTGCCGATGCCAATCAGGCGTTGCTGCAGTACATGCCGCATGCGCTGGTCGGCATGCTGCTGCTGTTCGTCTGGCAGTTCAATTCGTTTCGCAAGTTGCTGATCGTGATCACCAGCGTACCGTTCGTGCTGATCGGGGCGGCGTGCGCCTTGCTCATCACCGGTTATCCGTTTGGCTTCATGGCCACCTTCGGCCTGCTGTCGCTGGCGGGCATCATTGTCAATAACGCGGTGTTGCTGCTTGAGCGGATCGACGTAGAGCGCGAGCACGGCCTGAATGTGCACGAAGCGGTGGTCAACGCCGCCGTCAAACGCCTGCGGCCTATCGTGATGACCAAACTGACCTGCATCATCGGGCTGGTGCCGTTGATGCTGTTTGCCGGCCCGCTGTGGGAAGGCATGGCAATCACGATCATCGGTGGATTGGCCCTGGGGACACTGGTGACCCTGGGCCTGATTCCCATTCTTTACTGGCTGCTGTTCGACAGGTCCAGCCTCAGGAAGGCGGTATCGTCCCCAGCAGGCCCACCGCAATCGTGAATGCCAGAAACGCCAGTAAACCCAATGCCATCTTGCCCATGAGAACCTCTTGATTGATCGGTGTGGATCGCAGGGCAATTATCGGACGCAGGTGAAAACTGGTACAGATTCAGAAAGCGCAAAAAAACAGGGATCAGTTGTAGGGCGTATCCCGGAATGAAGCGAGGATACGGCCCAGCGTTGCCATGGCCTGTTCGTACCGATCGTCCCACGGGCTGCCGTGATTCAGGCGTGCGCAGTTGCGAAAGCGCTTCGAGGGCGAAAAGATCGGTCCCGGCGCCAGGCTGATGCCTTGCGCCAGGGCCTCCTGAAACAGTCGAAGCGAATCCACGTGTTCGGGAAACTCGAACCACAGAAAGTAGCCGCCGACCGGTTTCGTCACGCGAGTGCCCGCCGGGAAGTAGCGAGCCGCCGCGGCGAGCATGGCACCTTGTTGAATTTCCAGCGTGTCGCGCAGCTTGCGCAGATGCCGGTCATAACCGCCATGATTGAGGTAATCGGCAATCGCCGCCTGCGCAGGCACCGAAGGCGAAATAGTGGTCATGAGTTTGAGGCGATTGATCTGCTCGGCGTAACGTCCGCCCGCCACCCAGCCAACCCGGTAGCCCGGCGCAAGGGTCTTGGCAAACGAGCCGCAATGCATGACCCGGCCACTGCGGTCCAGGCTCTTGACCGGCTGCGGCGCGGTAGTGCCGTAATACAGCTCGGCGTACACATCGTCTTCGATCAACGGGAGGTCGTGGGTTTCCAGCAGCTCGTACAGCCGGGTCTTCTTTTCCACCGTCAGGCTCGCGCCCAGCGGGTTCTGAAAACTGCTCATGAACCAGCAGGCCTTGATCGGCAATCGACCGAGACTGTCCTGCAGCGAATCCAGGTCCACGCCGTCACGGGGATGCACCGGAATTTCCACGGCTTTCAGTTTCAAGCGTTCCAGCACCTGCAGGCACGCATAAAAGGCAGGCGCTTCGATGGCAACCAGATCGCCAGGCTCGGTGACGCATTGCAGGCACAGGTTCAGCGCTTCCATGGCGCCATTGGTGATCACCAGTTCGTGTGCTGGCAGCCGCACACCGCTAATCATGTAGCGCAGTGCGATTTGCCGACGCAACTCGGCGTTTCCCGTGGTCATGTCATTGATGATGGTGGATGGGGTCAGGGCTCTTGCGGCGATGCCCATGGATTTCGCCAGACGTGGCAACGGATACAGATGAGGGCTGGGAAACGCCGAGCCGAATGGAACGGTGTCTGGATCCTTGAGCGACGCCAGCACCGAAAAGATCAGGTCGCTGACACTGACCTCCGTCCCTTCGCTCACATGCCTGACCAGCTCGGGCTCGGTCATGGTCTGCGGGCCGTACTCGCGCACGTAATAACCCGAACGGGCACGCGCCTGAATGAGTCCTTTGTCCTCCAGCAAATAGTAAGCCTTGAAAACCGTTGTCGGACTGACCGAATACGTACGGCTAGCCACGCGCACGGAGGGGACTTTTTCGCCGGGTGGCAGAATCCCGCTGCGGATCATTTCAGCGATGTCGGCGGCGAATTTTTCGTAGCGTTTCATGGAAGGCATCGAGAAGAGGGCGGTTGCATGATGCGTGAAGCAAGGCTGTTGCGACAATGTCCCGATTGGCTTTCACAGTCGCCGAGCGATCTGCATGGTCTTTTGATGTCAGCTAGGCTTGATTTTCTTTGCGAGAGATATCAGCCATGTACACGCTCTACGGTGCCAAGGGCTGCGGTTCGGCAGCCATCGAGGTCGCGCTTGAGCTTTGCGCTACACCCTACACATTGATCGACGCCTGCGCCTGGGAAGAGGGACCCGGCAAGGAAGCGTTGAAACAGGTCAATCCCCTGATGCAGGTGCCTGTGCTGGTGCTGCCCGACGGCACCGTCGTGACCGAGAGCGCGGCAATCCTGATTCACCTGGGGCTTGAGTTTCCGGAAGCCGGCCTTCTGCCGCGTGCAGCGCCCCAGCGGTCGCAAGCGCTCCGGGCGCTGATCTATATAGCCACTAACTGCTACATACCCAGCGCCATTATCGATTTCCCGGAACGCTGGCTGGTTGATGGTGATGAGGCGACTCACCGCAAGCTGGAGTCGGGCGCGCGGTTACGCCTTTACTGGCACTGGCAGATGTTCAGCGATCTGTTCGCCAAGCCGGGACATTGGCATCCCGAAGCACCCGGCGCGGTCGAGATCCTGGCCAGTATCGCAAGCCGATGGAGCGGGGCGCGTGATGACCTGCGTGGTTCGCGACCCACATTTCATGCTTCGCTGTTGCAGATCGATGCGCATCCTGTCGTAAATGCGGTGGTTCAGCGCCACTGGCCGTGAGCGCTCACGTTGAACTGATGAAGTGCCTGTTCAGCGTTCGTTCAGTCTGGTCAGGTAAGCTTGACGCCGCCCTCATAGGGCGCTTGTGCTGTGTTGATCCCGATTGATGTTATTCAGGAAAAGACGATGACTTCACTTGCACGGATATTCCAGAGCTTCGACCCCTCCAGTCCCTTCAACGCCCCCGAAAACTGGCTGCAAGGCCGAACGGTTTATGGCGGGCTGACCGCCGCGCTGGCGCTGCAAACCGCGATGCAGGCGGGCGGACCCGACCTGCCGCCATTGAAGTCTGCCCAGATCACCTTCGTCGGTCCTGCCATGCATGAACAGACCTTCAAGCCAACCGTATTGCGTCAGGGGAAGTCAGTCACGGTAATGACCGCCGACTGTTTTTCGTCAGCGCAACTGGCGCTGCACATGACAATGGTGTTTGCCGCTTCGCGTGACAGCCGGATTCTCCACGATTATTCACAGCGGCCCGCCGTCGGCCGCCCCGACGATTATCCATTGTGGGATGCAGGGCCACAGGCACCCATTTGTGTCCACAACTTCCAGAAAAAGTCGGCCGGTGGGGCCTTGCCGTTCTCCGGAGCAACTGATCCCGAACTGTTGATGTGGGTCAGGCACGAGGATGCGCAAGGCATCGATCCAATGGTGGCGCTCATCGCACTGGCAGACGCATTGCCACCGGCATCCATCACAACCCTGACAGCCCACGTGCCGCTCAGCACGATCACCTGGACACTGGATATCGTCAACGCACCTGCGCAGGATGAGTGGTTTTTGCTCAAGACCTCAAGCCATGTGGCGGCTGACGGCTACTCGCTGCAGGACATGGAAATCTGGAGTCAGAGCGGTGAGCTGGTGCTGAGGGGGCGGCAGACGGTTGCGATTTTTGCGTAGCTAAATCCTGTTCGTTTCAGTGCCTCGGGGCTCATCTGGCCTCGGTAATAAAATTTTGTACAAAGTTGTACAAATATTTGACGCCAGTGTAATGGCGAACTAATATCGCGCCCGAAATTAATATCAATATGATATCGCAGGGACGCGTCGTGCATCTTTTCGCTTCAAGATTGGCCGTGCTGGCGCTGCTTGCCGCTGCGCCACTTTCCGCTTTCGCCGCCACTACCCCCGGCGAGCAGGACCTTATCCGTGATCGTCAGGACCGCCTGCTTGAAGAGCAGCGACGCCGCCTTGAAGACCTCAAGGATCTGCCGGGCAAGCAAGCCGAGCCTGCTGCTCCGGTCGCGCCTGCCGACACACGCTGTTTCACGATCGATCGTATCGAGCTCAAGGGCGCGGATTCGCTTTCAGCCGCTGAGCGCGACGACCTGATCAAGCCTTATATCGGTCAATGCCTGGGCGTTCCCCAGCTCAACGAGCTGCTCAAGGTCATCACCGATCACTACATCGAAAAAGGTCTGGTGACCACGCGCGCTTATCTGCCGCAGCAGGATCTGTCCAAAGGCGACCTGCAGGTGCTGGTGATTGAAGGCAAGCTCGAGAACCTGCGTGGCGCTGCCGACAGCGGCCTGTCGGCGCGTGAGCTGGCGATGACCTTTCCAGGTCAGGAAGGCACGATGGTGAACCTGCGCGAGATCGAGCAGATGGTCGATCAGCTCAATCGCCTGCCGTCTAATCAAGCGCAAATGGAGCTGACGCCTGGCGAGGCGGTGGGTGGCAGTGATGTGGTGGTCAAGAACACGCCGCAGAAGCCTTGGCGAGCAAACCTGTCGCGCACCAACGAAGGTCAGCGCAGCACCGGTGAGCAGCAATGGAATGCCGGTCTTGAGTGGGACAACCCGCTGGGCCTGGCTGATCAGTTCAGCCTGCGCGGCGGGCACGATGCGATCAGTGATCGCCAGAAAGCCTCTCGCAATGCCTCGCTGTCGTACAGCATGCCGTGGGGCTGGTGGACGTTCAGTTACCTGTACAGCACCAGCGAATATCGTTCTGTGGCGCAGGCGTCCAATATCGATTTCAAGCAGGACGGCGACAGCCAGAACCATCAGTTCAGGGCTGAGCGGGTCGTGCACCGTGACGCGCTGAGCAAGACGTCGCTCAATGCCGGTCTGGCGTACCTGCGGACCAACAACTATGTAGAAGACAGCAAGCTGGCACTCAGCAGCAACCGCATCACTGAGGCGCAATTCGGCATCAACCACGGCCGCCGGATAGGCTCTGCGTTTCTCAACATCGACCTGGGCATGCAACAGGGCATTGGCGCGCTGGACGCCCAGGGCAATCATGATCCGGGTCCAGGCCAGGCCGATGCGCGCTATCGCAAATACACCGGCACCCTCAGCTACCTGCAACCGTTTCAGTTATGGGGCGAGAAGCTGACGTTCACCAGCCTTGCAACCGGGCAGCGCAGTGAAGATGTGCTGTTCAGCCCGCAGCGCCAGAGCCTGGGCGGCTCGTCGTCGGTGCGTGGTTACAAGGATCAGTTTCTGTCGGGTGACAGTGGCGGCTACTGGCGCAACGAAGTGCGTCTGACTCGTCCGGTCACCCTCGACTGGATACGGCCGGTCTTTGCCGAGTATGGCGCCGCGGCCGGTTACGACCAGGGCGTGATCCAGGGCGACCGTTACAACGGCGATCAGCATGGCCGCCTGTCCAGCAATTCGTTTGAGCTGTTTACCCGTGGCCAGCATGTCGCCGCGTCGGTGACCTTTGCCCGCTCCCTGGAACGTCCCGACGTGATCGAGCGTGAATCGCCGATCTATTTCCGCGTGGATTTCTTCCTGTAACCCAGCCTTTTCATCTTTTCCGTTCCGAGGTCACTTACATGGACGTTCACCAGTTCGCTCTGCTCGCCCGTCAGCCTTCCGCGGCGTTGACCGAGCGCCAGCATTTCTGGGGAATGCCCAAACGTGGCCTTGCGCTGATTCTGGCCAATGCCCTGTTCTGGCAGCCGTTGCTGGTCCAGGCCGAAGGCATCGCGGTCAGTGGCACGGGGACCACGCTGGGTCAAGCCGGCAATGGCGTGCCCATCATCAACATCGCCACGCCCAATGCCAGCGGCCTGTCGCACAACCAGTTCCAGCAGTACAACGTCGACAGTCAGGGTGTGATCATCAACAACTCGACCAACCAGACCCAGAGCACCCAACTGGGCGGCATCATCGTCGGCAACTCCAACCTGCGTGGCACCGCGGCCAACACGATTCTCAACGAAGTGGTCGGCGCCAATGCCAGCCAGCTCAGGGGTTACACGGAAGTGGCGGGGCAGGCGGCACGCGTCATCGTCGCCAACCCGTATGGCATCAGTTGCAACGGCTGCGGGTTCATCAACACGCCGCAGGTCACATTGACCACCGGCAAACCGATTCTGGACGCCAACGGTCAACTGCAGCGCTTCAACGTTCAGGGTGGCAGCATCTCGATTGACGGCGTAGGGCTGAATGCCGACAACGTCGACCAGTTCGACATCATCACCCGCAGCGCGAAAATCAACGCCGAACTGCACGCCAAGCGCCTCAACATCATCACCGGTCGCAACGACGTTGATGCACAGACCCTGAACCCGACGGCACTGGCAGACGACGGCAGCAGCAAACCGGAACTGGCGATCGACAGCTCGGCCCTGGGCGGCATGTACGCCGGTGCCATCCGGCTGGTCGGTACCGAAGCGGGCGTCGGCGTCAGGCTCGCCGGAGACCTGGCGGCCAGCGGCGGCGATATCCAGATCGATGCCAACGGCCACCTCAACGTCATGCAGGTGGCGGCGAGCGGCGCGGTAAACGTGCGGGCCAACACCGCAGAAGTCAACGGGCCGGTGTACGCCGGTTCCTCGCTGGCGATGACCACCGGCGGTGATCTCACCACCCGGCAGAACGTCGCTGCCCGCGATGCACTGACCCTGTCCGCTGGCGGCCAACTGCGTAACTCGGCCGTGATCGAAGCGGGCGTCAACGCAGACAACAGCCGCAACGCTTCGGGCGATGTGACCCTGTCGGCCAACAGCTTGACCAACAGCGGCAGCATCACCGCCAGCCGCGCCTTGCAGGCGACCGTTACCCAGACGCTCAACAACCAGGGCGCCACACTGAACGGACAGGCCAGCGCATGGGTTGCTGCGGGCGTGATCGACAACCGTCAGTCCGGCCGTATTTTGAGCCAGGGTGGCAACGCAGACATCAATGCCTCTCAAGTACTGAACGCACAGAGCGGGCTGATCAGCAGCAGCGGCAATCTGAACATCACCGCCCAAACGCTGGACAACAGCCAGCAAGGCAAACTGTCCAGCGGCGCTGTATTGACTGCGCGCATCTTCGGCCAGGTGCTCAACCAGTTGGGCATCATCAACTCTGCAGGTGGCCTGCTGCTGAACACCGGCACCGTGGACAACCGCACCGGGGAAATCTCCAGCCTTGGCAACCTGACCGCCACGCTTGTTCAGTTCGACAACAGCAGCAGCGGTCGCCTGTTGGCCAACGGTGCCTTGCAGCTCACAGCTGACACGCTGAACAACCAGAACGCCGGATCAGTGTCCGGCCAGCAGAACGTGCAACTGACGCTGGGGCAACTGACCAACACCGGCAAGGGCAGCGTCTACGCCAGAAACAACCTGGGCGTGACTGCCACCAGAGCCGTGAATAACGATCAGGGCGTGCTGCGCAGTGATGGCACCCTGAACCTGAGCGCGGCGAGCCTTGCCAGCAGCGGCGGCAGCGTCACCAGCGCCGGAACGGCCTCGATTACCACCACTGCGGCCGTCGTCAACCAGGGCGGACAGATGCTCAGTGATGCCAGCCTGACGTTGACCAGCGGTTCGCTGGACAACAGTCAGAGCGGTCGCATTGCAGCGAACGGCGTGACCGTCACCACGGGCGCATTCGATAACCACAAGGACGGCCGTCTTACCAGCACCGGCTCCCTTGGGCTGACTGCCGCTCAAGTCAACAACACCGAGGCAGGTCGCATCGCCAGCGCCATGGCCCTGACGGCAGTGGTCACCGGTCTTGATCAGACCAGTGATGGTCGGCTTTATAGCAACAGTGATGTCAGCCTGGATCTGAATAACGGTGTGCTGAACAACCAGGATGGATTGATCAACGCACCCGGTCAGTTGCTGCTGAAAAACCTGAATGTGGTGAACAACCGGAGCGGCGAGATTTCCAGTGCGAATGGTTTCTCGCTGGCGGCCACTTCGTTGGACAATACCGAAGGTTCGGTACTCAGTAACCAGTTACTGATTGTTAGAATCGATCAGCTGCTGACTAACCTTCGCGGTCTGGTTTCTGGTAACGGTGTCGATCTGCGCGCTGCGACTTTGCTTAACCACGAAGCGGAGATTTCCAGCCTTGGCGAGCTGACTGCCACAGTAGGCCAGTTCGACAACAGTGAGAAAGGGCGTTTGCAGGCGAACGGCAAACTTCTGCTGACTGCAGGCCATTTGAATAACCGGAACGCCGGCACGGTCTCCGGTCAACGCGGTGTACAGCTTGATCTTGGCCAGTTGACCAATACGGGCAGTGGTCGTGTTTACGGTAAAAACAGCCTGGGCCTCAACGTCACTGGTGTGCTGAACAACGATCAGGGTGTTGTACGCAGCGATGGCACGCTGAAGTTGAATGCCGCTTCGCTTGCCAATACCGGCGGCAGTATCACCAGTGCTGAAAGCGCTTTGCTGACTGTGACCGGAGACGTTGTCAGTCAGGGCGGCGAAATACTGAGTAGTACCGACCTGACGCTCGATAGCGCGAGTCTGGATAACAGCAAGAATGGGCGCATTGCAGGCAAAGGCGTAACGGTCGATACCGGGGCGTTCAACAACCAGCAGGGCGGTCGCTTGACCAGCACGGATGTGCTTGATCTGACAGCCACCCAGGTCAATAACGGTGATGCGGGCCGTATCGCTGCCGCGAAGGCGCTGAGCGCTAACGTCACCGGGCTTGATCAGAGCAACGACGGTCGCCTGTACGGTAACAGTGACGTCAGCCTCGACTTGAACAACGGTGTGCTGAACAACCTCGGCGGTCTGATCACGTCCCCCGGCCAACTTCTGCTTAAAAACCTGAACACGGTCACCAATCAGAGTGGTGAAATTTCCAGCGCCAATGGCTTTACGCTGGCCGCCACTTCGCTGGATAACACCGGCGGTTCAGTCATCAGCGACAAGGCTTTGATCGTCCGTGTCGCGCAGTTGCTGACCAACCTGCGCGGCTTGATTTCTGCTACCGGCGTGGAACTGAGTGCTGCGACGCTGGACAACCGTAACGCAGAACTCTCCAGCCTCGCAGACCTGACCGCAACCGTCGGCCAGTTCGATAACAGTGGCAAGGGCCGTCTACTGGCCAATGGTGCGCTGTTGCTCGACGCCGACAGTTTGAATAATCAGGGCGCGGGTGCCATTTCCGGCCAGCAGAGTGTGCGCCTGAAGCTGGGGCAACTGGCTAACAGTGCCAGCGGTAGCGTCTACGCCAAAAACAGGCTGGATCTGAACGTTGCAGGAGCGCTGGACAACGATCGGGGTGCACTACGAAGCGATGGCGAGCTTGATATGCACGCAGGCTCTCTTGGCAACACCGCAGGTAGTATCACCAGTTCCGGCGTCTCGGTTATGGTTGTTGATGGGGCTTTAGTGAACCGTGGCGGACAGATTCTCAGTGATGTAAATCTGTCGCTTTCCAGCGGCAGTCTCGACAACAGCCAGAGCGGCCGTATTGCAGGCAACGGAGTAAAACTCGCCACAGGCACCTTCGATAACCGGCAAGGCGGTCGTCTGACCAGTACCGGAACCCTCCAGCTCGACGCCGGGCAGGTCAACAACAGTGATGCCGGGCGTATTGCGAGCGCCATGGCCCTGACTGCGGTGGTCACGGGGCTTTACCAGAGCAATGACGGCCGACTGTACAGCAACCAGGACGTCAGTCTCGACCTGAGCAATGGAGCGCTGAACAACCAAGGTGGACTGATCATCGCGCCGGGCCAGTTACTGTTGAAAAACCTGACGTCGGTCAACAACCAGAACGGCGAAATCTCCAGCGCCAACGGTTTTATGCTGGCCGCTACTTCGCTGGACAACACCGGAGGATCGGTGCTCAGTGATGAGGCACTGGTTGTGCGTGTAGATAAACTGCTGACCAACCTGCGCGGCCTGGTTTCCGGCAATGGCATTGATATAGCCGCTGGAGAAATGAATAACGACAGCGGCAGCGTGAGCAGCGATGCTGATCTGCTGGTGAATATCACCGGGAAGCTATCGAGCCGAAATGGTGAAGTGACCAGCGCCGGTAGCACTCGCCTGAACGCATTGAGCATCGACAACGCCGCTGGCCAGATTATGGCCGATCAGTTTCTGAAACTGGTCATCACTGAATCCATCGATAGCCGGGCGGGAACGCTAGGTGCAGGGAAGGGGCTCGAAATAAGCGCTGCGAGTCTTGATAACCGCCAGTCCGGCGCGCTGGTCACGGATGGTCAACTGACTGTCGATCTGTCCGGCGCTTTGGACAATAGCGCGGGTGGCAGTTTGCAAGCCAAGGGCTTGATGTACCTGTCGAGCAAGGCACTGGACAACCGTGGCGGCCGTATCGCTGCACAGAACCTGCTGATGATTCGCAGTGACGGCGTGGATAACCGTGGCGGTTCGATTCGTGCCGAGAAAGGCATGCAGCTGTTCGTGGGGGCACTCGATAACAGCCAGACCGGTCTGAGCGCCGATCAAAAAGGCGTTATTTTCAGTAATGCCGATCTCGAGTTGGTCGGCGCGCGTCTGGATAACCAGAGCGGCTTGCTCAACGCAGCTGGCTTGATGCAACTGCAGGTCGACAGCGTGCTCAATGGCAAAGGCCGTATCGCCAGTCAGGCGGACCTGGCCGCCAAAATTGGCAGCCTGACCCAGCAAGGCGGTGAGCTGGTTGCGCAGGGCAATCTGAGTCTGACCGGTGATAGCCTCGATAACCGGTCAGGCGGGTTGGTCGGCTCAACAAAAGCGCTGAAAATCAATGTAACCGACATCGACAACAGGGCTGGTGAATTGTCCAGCCAGGTTGGTGTAAATATCGTTGGCCAGGCGCTGAACAACAGCGACGGCGGTAAAGTCTTGGCGGGGACCGCGCTTGGGCTGAAAGTCGCGCGCGTGATCAACCTGAACAAAGGCCTGTTGTTTGGCAACACCCTGCGTCTTGAGGCTACGCGTCTGGATAACGTGGGCGGTACGCTGGCCAGCCAGCAGGATATGAATATTGATGTGTCCGGTGCGCTGGACAATACCAGTGGTCTGCTCAGCAGCGAATCAGCCCTGACGATCAACGCTGCGTCCCTTCAAAACGTTTCGGGCAGCCTGTCCAGTGCAGACGCCATGAATGTCACCACGGTCGGGGTTCTGAACAACCAGTCTGGATCTGTCACCACTGACGCTACCCTTACGCTGAATAGCGCAAGTCTGGACAACAGCCGGGCGGGCAA
The DNA here is from genome assembly GCF_979253365.1 of Pseudomonas sp. AC016. NCBI lineage: Bacteria > Pseudomonadati > Pseudomonadota > Gammaproteobacteria > Pseudomonadales > Pseudomonadaceae > Pseudomonas > Pseudomonas sp. AC016. Next base: position 628,353 of record NZ_CEEDCC010000001.1, on the reverse strand, counting down.
AATTGCTGGCAAGGGGGCCACTCAGGTCACAACGGGTACGTTCGACAACAGTCAGGGCCGCCTGACCAGCAGCGACACGCTGCAGCTGACCGCAGGCAAGGTCATCAACCAGAACGCTGGGCGAATCGCCAGTGCACTGGCGTTGACGGCCAGCGTGACCAGCCTTGATCAACAGTCCGGTGAGCTTTTCAGCAACACCTCGCTGAGTCTCGACCTGAATAACGGGCAATTGAACAATCAGGGCGGTTTGATTAACGCTCCCGGCGTGTTGTTGCTGAAAAACCTTAAAGGTGTCGCCAACCAGAACGGTGAAATCTCCAGTGCGCAGGCGTTCACATTGAACGTCGACAGCCTCGATAACAGCGGCGGCAAGTTGCTGAGCAGTCAGGCCCTCACGCTGATCGTGAACAAAGCGCTGAGTAACGTCAAAGGTACTATTTCCGGCGCGACGTTGAAAACCAGCAGCGCCAGTCTGGACAATACCGAAGGCTTGATCAGCAGTCGCGCGGGTCTGGACGTGGCGGTAGATACCACCCTGACCAACGTCAAAGGCACACTGATCGGCGACGGCGATGTAAAGCTTGTCGCCGCGACTGTGGACAACGGTCTCGGTCAGCTTGCCAGCAAGCAAAACCTAGAAGCACAGATTGGCAGCCTCCAGCAGTTGGGTGGGCAGATGCTTGCTCAAGGCACGTTGACCTTGCGTGGCGACACACTGGATAACCGCCAGAACGGCTTTATTGGTGCCACCAAAGCCCTTGATATCAATGTCGCCCACATCGATAACCGAGGCGGTGAGCTGTCCAGCCAAGACACGATGACTCTCACGGGCCAGCAACTGGACAACAGTGACAACGGTCAGATCCTCGCAAAGAAAGCAATCAACCTGAATGTCTCGCAGGTCATTAACCGTGCGAATGGTTTAATCTCCGGCCAGGATGGCTTGACGCTGGTAGGCAGCAGGCTGGACAACACAGGCGGCGGAATCAATGCACTCAAAGCCATCAGTATTGACTTGTCTGCGGCACTCGATAATAGCCAGGGCCTGATCAGCAGCGAAGATATCCTGGCATTGAAGGCCAGCAGTCTGACCAACAACGCGGGCAGCATTTCCAGTGCCGGAACCCTGACCCTAGACAGCACCGGGGCAATCGGTAATCGCGGCGGCAGGCTGGTGACTGACGGTGCACTGGATCTGAAAAGTGCCAGTCTTGATAACAGCCAGAAAGGCACTATCAGCGGTAAAGGGTTGCTGACCCTGAGGACCGGGGATTTCGACAACAGCCAGAACGGTCGCGTCAGCAGCAACAATCGTTTGGACCTGACGACCGCCCGACTGACCAATAGCAATGGCGGCAGCATCGGCAGCAGCCAGGCGCTGACTGCCAGCGTCAGCCGTCTGGATCAGCAGGGCGGCAGCCTGTTCAGCAACACCTCCTTGAGCCTGGACCTGAACAGCGGCCAGTTGAACAACCAGAACGGCCTGATCAATGCACCAGGCGCACTGCTGCTGAAAAACGTCAACGAGGTTCTGAACCAGAATGGTGAAATCTCCAGCACTCAGGCATTTACCGTCAACGCCCAGCAACTGGATAACAGCGGCGGCAAACTGCTCAGCAACCAACTGCTGACCCTGCGCATTGCCCGTGCGTTGACCAACGTCAAAGGCATGATCGCCGCAGCCGGTGTTGATACCACCGCCAATACCCTCGACAACAGCGGCGGTACGCTGACCAGCCGTAACAATCTTGACCTCACTGTCACCGGTGCGCTGACCAACCGCGACAAAGGTCTGATCAACGCTGCTCAGGCGCTCAAGATGGGCGCAGCCAGCGTCGATAACCAGAGCGGTCAGGTATTGGGAGGCACTAGCCTGATTCTCAATACGGCATCGATCAACAACGCAGCGAAGGGCCTGATCAACAGCACCGGCTCCTTGAATCTGACTGCCGGGAGCCTTGAGTCCGGCAACGGCGGCGAAGTGTCGGCTGCCCGCGACATGACCCTGGTGCTCAATGCTCTGTCGCTTAACGGCGGACGCTTGATGAGCGATGCCGGGCTGTCCATCGACATGCAAGGCAACGACCTTAACAACGTCGGCGGTCTGATTACCGCTGACGGGACTCTGACGCTTGATCGCCTGCGCGACCTGAACAACCGGTCTGGCGAAGTCTCCAGCGCACAGAGTTTCACCTTCAATGGCCGCACCCTCGACAACAGCAGTGGCAAGCTGATCAGCAGCAACGTACTGACCGTCAGCGCGACCAATCTGCTGAATCAGAACGGCTTGATCTCCGGCTGGCAGGGCCTCAACGTTTCGGGCAATCGTCTCGATAACCGTACCAACGGCACGCTGTCCAGTCGCAGTGGCAATGTCGGAGTCAGCCTGAGCGGTGAGCTGCTTAATGGCGGCAACGGGGCGTTGGTCAGCCAGAACACCCTGAACGTAAGCGCTGACAGCCTCGATAACAGCGGCGGCATCCTTTCCAGTGGTACAGCCCAGACCCTCACCGTGACGGGCCTGCTGAATAACAGTCAGAACGGCCTGATCGACAGCGGCGCCGGACTGGTGATCAGGGCCAATGCCCTGAGCAACGCGTCGGGTGACCTGGCCGCCCAGCAGGATTTCAGCTTCGAAGGCCGAAGTATCGATAACAGTGCCGGCAGCCTCAGCAGCAAGGGGGCGGTGACGCTGGACTTGCTGGAGAGTCTGACCAACACCAATGGCAAGCTGGCCAGCGGCGGTAATTTGCTGTTGCGGCGTAGCACAGCGATCAACAACCAGGCGGGGCAACTGATCAGCCAGAGCCTGATGACCCTCAATACATCGGGTCAACTGGACAACCGCAACCGCGGCACAATTGCAGCCAACAACACATTGACGGTCATCGCCAACGGCAGTGTCCTCAACGATGCGGATGGCCTGATCTACAGTCAGGGCGGCAATGCGGGTATCCAGGCGGCGAGCCTGTCAAACGTTCGGGGTACGGTGCAGAGCGCAGGCGCACTTCGGGTTGACGCTGCTGGCACCGTCGACAACCAGAACGGTCGGATCATTGCTCAGAGCGGTGACCTGAACCTGAGCGGCGTCGACCTTTACAGTCAGGGCGGGGTGCTGTCCAGCCTGCAAGGTCTGTTCACGTCAAACGTCACCGGGGTACTGAGAAATGGTTACGACGCCAACCGTCAGGGCGGCATCATCCAGGCGCAGCGCCTCAACCTGACCGCGCTGGGCGGTTTCGACAACTACGGTGGGCGAGTTTCCGCACGCGGCGGCGAAGCACTGATCAACACCCCGGGCTTCGACAACCGCAATGGCGGCCTTTACGCCAAAGGCCTGGTGCGGGTCACCGGTGTCAACTTCGACAACAGCGGCGACAATGACGGTCAGATCGCCGGCGGCCAGGTCGAACTGAACCTGAGCGGCGCACTGAACAACCGCTTCGGTATCATCGAAAGCGACAGCACCCTGGCCGTCACAGCTGCCAGTCTGGACAACCAGACCGGGCAACTGCGTGCGCTGGGCGGTGGTGGCGCTACAAACTTCCAGATCGGCAACTTGTTCGATAACCGCAACGGCACCCTGGAAAGCGCCAACACCGATCTGATCCTAAACACTGCCAGTTTCCTCAATGGCGGCGGTTCGCTCCTGCACACGGGCGGTGGGACCTTCGATATCTCCACTCCCAACGTTTCCGGAGCCGGTGGTTCGATCGTCACCCGTGGCGGTCTGACCCTCAACGCCGACAGTTGGAGCAATAGCAACGTAATCCAGGCTGGACGCCTCAACGTCAACGTCAATAACTTCAGCCAGACCGCCAGCGGCCAATTGCTCGCTTCCAGCAGCTTCGTCGGCACGGGTGGCAACTGGACCAACGACGGGTTGATCGCCAGTGATGGCGCGATAAATCTCAACATCGGTGGTACCTACGCAGGCAATGGTCGCCTCAGCAGTCTGGGTACGCTTGGACTCAGCGCAGCGCAAGTGAACCTTAATGCCGCTACGACCATCAGCGGAGGCGGTGACACCACCGTGACGGCAGGGGGGCAACTGAACAACGCCGGTCGCCTCACCTCGGCGAATAACCTGACGGTCAACGCAGGCGGGATCAACAACCAGGGCACGCTGGGTAGCGCTCAGGCGCTGACCGTGACCACTGGCTCACTGGTCAATGATCGCGGGCTGATCTTCAGCGGCGGCAATATGAGCCTGCGGGTCAGTGCGCTGAACAACAGTTACGCCGACATCTACAGTCTGGGTAATCTCACCATTGACCGTAACGGGCAAGGCGCCCTGGCCGACAGCATCGTCAATAGCTCGGCGACGATCCAGAGTGACGGCAGCATGAGCCTGGCGGCAAGCACGATACAAAACATCCGTGCAATTCTAACCACCAGTAATGGCGGTATCTACACGGCAAGGATTGATGAGGGCGCATGCAATCGGCAGTTCTACAACAACGACTGCAGCGACGATACACAAACTCATACCTGGGACATCATCCAGCGTGAAAAACTGGAAGTGACTGCCGCCAGTGCGGCGTCCAGCATCACAACTGGCGGTAATCTGAACATCAACGGCGGCGATCTGCTCAACCAGAGCAGCACCATTGCTACCAGCGGCAACCTCACCGCCACGCTTAACAACCTGACCAATACCGGTGTAGAGACCAGCGATACCGAAACGATGCGTTCGTTTCGCAGCATGCGTACCGACAACGCCAGCGCCTGGGTGATAGCTGCTAAAGACTTCACTGATAAGTACTGGTCTGCCAGCAGTGGTTATGACGCCAATAACCTAAGCGGCCTTGAGGCCGCAATGGCCGACTTCATCCGCCTGACCGAAACCGACTTGCCCGAGTTCCACAAAGTCACTCAGTTAAGCAACGGCGATCAGAGCTATGCCGCCATTATCCAGGCCGCCGGCGCGGTGAATGTTAACGCAAGTAACAATATCGGAAACAATGTCGTACGGGCTGGCTACAGCTACGTGAGCGGCGGTTCGCGTACTGACACCAACGCTCCGGGCAGTCAATTCTCCACGCGTATTACCGTCAATCAGCAATTGCCGCCAGACCTGGCCCAGCAACAAGTCAATCCGTTAAGCCTGCCAGGCTTCAGTCTGCCGACCGGCCAGAACGGTCTGTTCCGCCTGAGCGGCCAGACCGGCACCGCTGCTTCTGTCGCTCAACCCGTTGGCCTGCCACAAAGCTGGACAATGGGCAGCGCAGCGGTATCCGTCGCTCAACGCGAGCAAACCGCTTCTGATGCACAGGCAAGTACCATCCAGATTGGCTCGGTTGATCAGATATCCAGTGCCACTCGCCAGATCGCGTCAGTAACACGGCAAAGTGCGGGTGTAAGTGCCAATACATCCGCCTTCGATACCAGTGCGCCAAATGCTTCTCCTGTTGGTGGACTCGTACTGCCTGGTCACACCTCTGGTTCAGCCGGTATGACCAATGTCGATAGCGTGACCGGCGTGGCGACCAACAACCAGGGAAGCGGTGCGCTACTGCTTGTCCAGAATGCAGGCGCAACCACGGGCCTGCCAGCTGTCACCGCCATCTCTTCCGGTAGCTCGGCGACTCAGAACGCTGGAGTGGTGCAGGGCATCCAGATCGCCAAAGCCGGTCAGGTGACGACCGACGCTCAAGGCAACCGGATACCGGCAAACGGGCCTGGCCTTGTTGCGAATCAGGTCAACACGATCACCCCGGTCGCCGCTGCGGCAGCGCAAAGTGTTCAAAGAGTTCAGGGTCTACCCAGCAGCAACTCTGTCTCGAAACCCCAGAAATACCTGATCGAAACCAATCCTGTTCTGACTGACCTCAGGCAGTTCATGAGTTCGGATTACCTGCTCGCAGGCCTTGGCTATGACCCCGAAGTCAGCGCCAAGCGTCTGGGCGACGGCTTGTATGAGCAACGCCTTGTTCAGCAAGCCGTCGTTGCCCGAACCGGCCAGACGTTCATTGATGGCCAGACCTCCAACGAGGCTCAGTTCAAGTACCTGATGAACAACGCCATTGCCAGCAAGCAGCAGCTGAATCTGGCAGTCGGCGTGTCACTGAACTCACAGCAAGTCGCCGCATTGACCCATGACATCGTCTGGCTCGAAGAGCACGAAGTGAATGGTGAGAAAGTGCTGGTGCCAGTGCTGTACATGGCTCAGGCCGACAACCGGCTTGGCCCGAACGGCGCCTTGATTGCGGGTAACGACCTGAACCTGATCGCCGGGCAGGATCTGACCAACGTCGGCACCCTGCACGCGACCAACAACCTTTCGGCCATCGCGGGTAACGACCTGGTCAACAGCGGATTGATCGCAGCAGGAAATCGACTAGATCTGCTGGCAGGTAACGACCTGATCAACAAGGCCGGCGGCATCCTGTACGGCCGCGATGTGTCGCTGACCGCAGTGCGGGGAGATGTCATCAACGAGCGGACAGTCACCAGCCACCAGAGTGCTGCAAATGATGCTACCTGGCGGCAGGATTTCGCTGACAGCGCGGCGCGCATCGAGTCTGCCAACGACCTGACCATCAATGCCGGACGCGACCTCAAAAACACCGGTGGCGTGCTCCAGGCTGGCCGCGATATCAGCCTGGTTGCAGGTCGCGATATCAGCATTGACTCGGCCCGGACCGAGGAAGGCCAGACAAACGGGGTAAACCATACCGATTCGAGCATCAAGCAACTGGGTTCCAGTGTCACTGCGGGACGTGACCTGACGGCCCAGGCCGGCCGTGACATCAGCGTGATTGCGAGCAACATCGACGCCAAACGCGACATTGCCATGGCGGCAACCGAAAACCTGACGTTGTCGTCAGCGGCTGATGAAGAGCATTCGTATAGCAAAAGCAAGAAGGTGACCGAGCAGGAAGATCATGTCAGCCAAGTGTCTTCGGATCTGAAAGCGGGTGGCAGCGTAGCGTTGCAGGCCGGCCAGAACCTCGCAGTGATCTCCAGTCGTATCACTGCCGGAACAGATGCATCACTGGTGGCCGGTGAAAACCTCGACATCCTCGCGGCACAAGACAGCGATTACTCGCTGTACGACATGAAGAAAAAAGGCGGCTTCGGCGCCAGCAAGACCCAGCGCGATGAAGTGACCGATGTGAAGAACATCGGCAGCGAGATTACTGCGGGTGGAAACCTGGTGCTGGCCAGCGGCGGGGATCAGAAGTATCAGGTGGCGAAGCTGGAGAGCGGCAAGGACCTGACGATTCAAAGCGGCGGGTCGGTGACGTTTGAGGGGGTTAAAGACCTGCATCAGGAGAGTCACGAGAAGAGTAAAGGTGACCTTGCCTGGAACTCAATGAGTGGCAAGGGCAACACTGATGAGACGCTGCGCCAGAGTGAGCTGGTGGCCAAAGGCGAACTGGCCATTCGGGCGGTCGATGGACTGAAAATCGACATCAAGCAGATCGATCAACAGAGCGTCAGCCAGACGATTGATGCGATGGTCAAGGCTGATCCGCAGTTGGCTTGGCTCAAGGAAGCGGATAAGCGCGGGGATGTGGATTGGCGGCAGGTCCGGGAAATTCACGAGAGTTTCAAATACAGCAATTCTGGATTGGGCGTCGGTGCCCAGATGGCCATCGCCATCTTCATGGCCGCCTTCGTAGGTCCTGCTGTCATGGGGGCTATGGCGGGTATGGGCAGCGTGGCGGCTTCGGTGGGCAGCGTCGTGGCGACCAGTGCAGCGACCAATGCCACCGTCAGTGTGGTGAACAACAGAGGCAATCTGGGCAAAGTTGCTCAGGACGTAACGTCTTCGAGCGCGATGAAGGGTTACGTCATTTCCGGCGTCACAGCTGGCCTGACCACCGCATATTTCAATGAGTGGACGGGCACGCTGACCAATTCCAACACCAACAAAATTACCACTGCTCCGCTCAACTCTTGGGAAAACGTAGGTCGTTTCGGTGCCAATCAGCTTTTGCAAAACGGTACATCCACAGTACTGAGCAAAGCGTTGGGCCAGGGTGGCAGCGGCAAGGATGCGTTGAATACGGCGTTTTTCAATACGCTGGCGGCTTACAGCTTCAGCGCAGTGGGTGACTACAGCTTTGGCAAATACGACGACGGTAGCCCTCAAAAAGTCTTTGCCCATGCACTGGTCGGCGGTCTGTTGGCAGAAGCATCAGGAGGCGATTTCAGGACTGGTGCCATCGCGGCCGGGGCAAACGAGCTGGTTGTCGATCAACTGAGCACCCTTGTGAACGGCAACCCCGACTTGCTGACGGCGGGCTCGCAGATGATCGGTCTGCTGGCCGCAGCGACTCAAGACAATGGCGATGGAAAACAGCTGGAGAAGGGCACTTGGGTCGCACGTAACGCCACCCAATACAACCGCGGTTTGCACCAGCAGGAGGCCATGGCGCTGGAAAAGACGCGTAATGAAAATCCGGATCGTGCGCTGCGCTTTGACGCCGCGGCGTGCGCGCTTGTGCATTGCAGCGCTTCGTTGCCGACGTCCGACGAACGCTACCCGGAACTCAAGGCGCTTGAAACAGCCGGAGCTGCCTTCACTCGCGAACTCAACGAGCTCAAGGCAACAGGGCGGTTCGAATACGGCTATCTGGACAGCGTTGACGACTTCGCTGCAAGGCAAGACGAGTTCGTGACACGAAGCGGTGCCGCCATTAGCACGGGCGTTAACACCTTTATTGGTGGATCGTCCGCACTGGGAGCCGCCGCCGCTTCACCGGCGTGTTTGACAGGCATAGGCTGCCTCGCCCCAATCGGCCTGAGCGGTTTGTCAGCACTGTCGTTCGCCAATGCATGGGACTCGGCGGGTACGATCACAGCTCCGTATGTGTCGACCGAGGGTGAACGAGTCATCAGCTCGTTCAACCCCAGCAACGCTACTCCTGAGAACAGCGCTCTGTCGGCAGCTGGCACAGCCGCTGCCATGTCGGTGGGCGAGATGCTGCTGTTGCGGGGGACGGGAAAGCTGCTGTTGGGGGAGTACGGGGTTGGTGCGAAAGCAGGTGAAAAAGTTTATGCTTATGACGGGATTGTTGGTGCAAAAGCGACAGTGCAGGGGCCTTTGGTTTCTAAAGGGGCAGATGTAACGCCAGAGATCATTCAAAAAGCATTACAAGGTGATCCTGCTATTAGCGGTCAAAATTTTGTTTCATTACCTGCAGTTCAGAGATACGTTGATCGTCTTCTTAAGGGGGATGTCGCTCCTCCAATTAAGATGGATGGCGATATAATTGTTGATGGGAATCATCGTTATATCGCTGCGAAAATATTAGGGCGAAGTCCAGAGGTGACTCCAGGAACTTTGTCGCCCAGCAAAGCTGGACAGACCAAACCTGTATCAGATGTAAAAATTGATCCGGTAGATTGGGGGAACAGATGATAACTATCTGCTTTGAGACAGGTGAGACACTGGATTTGCCTTTGGATGGTCTAGCTAATTCAATATTTAGTGGGCTGGAGCTTCATCGTGCAATTTTTGACAATTTTGATGTTTCGGGAGCAGATTTTACAAACTCGAATTTGAGAAATGCGTCTTTTAATTACTCTATATTGAATGGGGTGGTAATGCATGGTGCTGCTCTTATGAACGCGACACTAGTTGGCGTGCAGATGAAGAGGGCGGATCTTTCAAATGTTATAGCAATTGGGGCTGACTTTACCGGGGCAGACCTTTCATCGTCTGGTCTGGAAAATGCAGATGTTTGTGGTGCTAGTTTCATAAGAGCTAATTTATGCAATGTTAATTTTGACGTTAAAAGAATAGAAAGTGCTTTTTTTTCTGGTGCTATATATAACGAATGGACAGTTTGGCCTGAAGGTTTCGATCCTGTAATGTTTGGTGCGACCAAAGTATAATTTTAATCTCTTTACTCGGTGCAAAAGGGGCTGGTGCAGTAAAGCTAAAGTTTGACAAGGCTACACGGACTTGGACAGCCCCAGCGGGTTTATACTATGGACAAGGATCGGTTCAAGGAAACAGAGTATTGCATGTTTTAGAGCATGCGGAGCCGAGTCCGGTTAAGACAGCGCATAGCGTCTTTGATATGTACAGAAAAGAAATTTTAGGCGCTGTTCATGAAGCATTGCTCAAGAAAAGTAGTCCTGTGGTAGGTGATCCGGGTGCATATGTTGTCCCTATGGGTCGAGCGATTGGTACTTCGGGAGAAACGAATATTAAGATATTGTTCGGCCTAGGACCAATCAGGTCATTACCGCCTATCCTGTTAAATAGAGAAATTCTATATGTTGTGTCCAAGGTGTGAGCAAGGAGATATTGTCAAGGTTAGGATTATAGTCCGCGACACTTACTTGTTCGTATGTCAAGAGTGCGAAGCTTCATGGCTTTTATACGAAGAAGTTGGGGTTAATGCCTTTGTCGACTATGGGACTTATATGCAAAGCCTAGGACTGAAACCACTATGGAGCGAGTTGCAAATTATTCCTGAATAGGTTAAAAGGCGACAGTCAGTTCTTCGTTAAAACTTGGCGAAACCAAGGCAATCAACGAAGTCAGCATGACTCGTGTAGGAAGGTGGATGTCTCCTGTTGAGTTGGCGCAGATGCAAAATACAAATAAAGTGGTGCTAGGAGCTGGAGGGCAAACCTTTATTTCGACTAACGGCATCGCCGACTTTAAAGGAGCTGCAGCCAAAGGCTCTGTCTATGTTAAATTTGATGTTCCAGCTAACAGCTTGCTGCAAGGCGGGAAAGATGGCTGGTTTAAAATGATTGGGCCTGAAGCTGGTAAGTCTCAACAATTCATGTTTAATAGGCAAGGCGGCGAACATCTTCCGGCGATCAAAAGTATTGAAGTTCTGGGTGAGAAGTGAGAAGTGAGAAGTCATGGATAGTTCCAGGTTTGATGAAAGCGTAAAACCACTTCTGAAGGGGTTTTCTCTAGAGTACTCATCATTAGCTGATGGAGATTTTGGTGACCTTGAAAGGATAGAGCTGGAAGGTTTCAATAAGCTAGGGACTATCGAATTTTGGTCCAAGGGTTGGGTGGGGATTGATATATATGACTTGGCTCTTGATAATCAGGTTATGAATGTGTTGCTCTCTCCAGAAGAGGGAGAATCTGTTTCTAAGGCATTTGATAGGTTTCTAGAAATATTAACGCAGGATAGTTGATGGTGCAAAAGGCGCGGGTACATCTCTAGGGCGAGGTCTTGCCTACGACAACCCATCTAACCTTATCCAGAGTCGTGTAAGTGAAATTCAGTCACAAATGTCTGCGAATTCTCAAGGCCGAATAACTATGGGTGTTGCGGTAGTAGAGGATGCGAATGGTGTTCGCTCTGTTCTGGTCAGTACAAGTTAACCTCGTAGCTACCTTCGTCCTGGAGTGAGCTTGCAAGAAGGCGAGAAAGTAGTTGTTGGAACCGGCCACGCAGAAGCGGATATTGTCAGCTATGCCAACGCTAACGGATTGAAAGCTTTTGATATCGGTGCGACACGCCCTGTCTGTGCATCATATCAGAACGTGATTGAGCCGACAGGACCAATGTGTCAACACCATTAAAACCACTGCCAAAGGCTAAGCAATGATTATGCGTTTAGAAATGGTTGAGAAAGGCCTTGTAGAAAAGCTTAAGTTAGTCAGTCAAGAGCAACGAAGAAGTGCTGTAAAAGTGGCTTGTGAACTTGCTTTTCAGGCCTGTCCAGTAGAAGTGCCTATTGTTGTCGAATCTCTTAGGCAGCTACGATCTGGTAATAAAATCACGACTGATCAGGTGTCTGGGCTAGATGCTTTAGCTGCACAGTTAGATGAGAAGTATTTTGACTTGCAAGACAGCCTGGATGAAGGGCAAAACTTAAATGAAGAAGGACTTCAGTTGTTTAGCCAGGCCCGCGCTGTATCGGCGCTGTCCTTAGCTGGTGGAGAGGATTCGCTTATGACAGCGACCGAAGCAATATATGAGGCATCATCAGCCGTTGATGATGGAACTTATATTTTTAAAGCAGTACTTTCGGTTTTGCCAGAGTCTTAATCAGCAGGTATTTTGCTTTGTCTGTGATCCGGCGCACTCTTGCGCCGGTATTTTCAGTTGCTGCTGCACCCTGATTGCGCCCTCTCTGCACTCAAGTTGCACCCGTTCTGTAGTCTTTCTGCACCTCAGTCTGACGACCTTCGGTCTACCTAACCAATACGCCCTTTTTCAGCATGATTTTTCGCTCCTTAACAGGAGCAAAATCTCAATACACAACACGTACCTCGTGCGAGGTGAGTATTTTCGTAAGCGCTCCATAAACCCCACTTGGCTAAAGATGGGTAAAGCGTTTAGCTGTGAAGTCGAGGTTCGCAGTTCCACGGCAGCAAGGCTTCGTAATCCTCTACCGATGTCGCCGTTGGCAAACGTTCAAGTGCGTGGCGCAGCCACGCATAGGGCTCCTGGCCGTTGGCTTTGGCAGTCTCGACCAAGCTGTACAGTTGAGCACTGGCCGTGGCGCCCTTGGGCGTGTCGCTAAACAGCCAGTTCTTTCTTCCCATCACGAAGGGGCGGATCGCGCGTTCTGCCGCGTTGTTGTCCATCGGCAAATACCCTTCCTCGACGTATCGCTCCAGCTTGCTCCAGTTACTTGCGAGGTAACTGATGGCTTTGCCCAAGGCATTCTGAGCGGTGACCTGGGGCTGCGTCTTTTCGATCCAGCTTTTCAACTGAGCCAGTATCGGCAGGTTATGTTCGTGACGGCCGTTTTTACGGTCAGCATCGCTACTGGCCTTCAAGTCGCGTTCGATCCCATACAGCTTGTTGATCAGGTTCAGCGCGATATCGGCACGCCCCGTTTTACCTTTGGGCTGCACTTTCTGTGCTTCAACAAACTGCGTCGCGCATGCGCCCAGCAGCCTAAACGCTCGACTCCAGTTTGGGCGCCCAAGGCGTTGTAACCGGCGTAATCATCGGTCATCACGTAACCGCGATAACCATTGAGCAGGCGCGTAGGCACCTCCTGCGCCCGGCTGATCGAGTAGTCGAAAAGGATCACCGGCTGATTCGGCGGCCCGCCGGTTTGCACCCACATCCAGGATTGGCTGCTCGATTCTCGATCTGGTTCTTTCAGCACTTGCACGCGCGTTTCGTCGCAGTGGATGACGCGGCTTTCCAGTAGCCGGTCGCGCATCAAATTCAGCAAGGGTTGCAGGTGTTCGCCGCACTGGATAACCCCGCGCGCCAAGGTCTGGCGTGGGATATCGATACCGTGGCGACCCAACACTTTTTCGACGCGATGCAATGGCAAGCCATCGACGTATTTGGTCGTCAGCAACATCGCCAGAACGCTGGGGCTGGCCATACTTTTTTCAATTAGTTGAGCAGGCTTGTCCGCGGTGACGGGTGCCGTTTCGCAGTGGCGGCAGCCATAGATTTTACGAACATGCTTGATGACCCGGATCTGCATCGGCACGATCTCAAGCTGCTCGCTGACTTCCTCGCCGATGGCGTGTTTGACCTTCTAAAAGCGGCATCACGTTTTGGGCGATCAAAACTACGCGATCTGAGATCGCGGAAGCATTGGGGGAACGGGTTTCGCGAGGTGCATCAAGACGCCAAAGCAACAGTCTACGCAACGGTTGAAGAAACCCTAGGGAAACTTTGAAGCAAGGCTACGTACGCCCTTAATTTGGATGGTAGTATTAACATTAAAAAGACAGACGCTGCATTTGGAAGGACTATAAAATGACATGCATGAATGATGTGAAGAAAATAATCTCTGCTCTTATTTCAAAAAATAAGATAGATTTTTGCCACGACGACTGGAGTGCTAACTATAGGCAAGACTGGGATGAGGAACTTTCAAAGGATTTGCGCCTTGCTTTTGATGATGTTGAAAAATTGATTGCTGGGGTAGAAAACAATGATGATGTTTTGAGTTTAGGGGCGCTCACTATGGCTCGCATTAGATTTTTAACGCTTTCAGATTACTTTTTAAATATTCATGAGGACTTAGAAAAAATGCTTGTGATCTACAGGGATAAGAATATTGAAATTCCTGAGGATTATAAGTACTGATTGGAGGTTTTTTATGATTGGAGAAAAATATTAAAGCTCTCGTTTTTGTTGGGGGAATAGCGTTGTTGTCGCTTGTTGAGGAAAACGAAAAGTACCGGGTTGAACACGTCAATCCTGATATCCGGTTCGACCAGCGCAGCCATGCCGTCAATGGATTTTCTAAAGTCAACGGTCTTGGGGTAGAGGTACACTTTCTCGACTTGAGCGTTGAGTCGCATCATGGTAGATGGGCTTCTAAAAAAATCGGGAATCCAGCTTCCGGCATTAGCTTTGCGTTTTGATTGGTGTTCATGGAGCGGTTACTGTAGTTGATCGGAGCGTCCCTAAACCCCCATCAATCCAAATTCCCAACCACCTTCCTATACTCCTCCCGCCCCTGACCCGTCTCCCGAGTCAATCGAATCTCGATCCCCTTGGGATTATTCTCCCGATTACCATCAAGCGTGTGCCAGTCATTGTCCGCCCTCCAGATCCGTGTCTGCATATCCACAATACCCGCAAGCACCGCAACCCCTTCCTTGGGCGCAGGCAGTGGATATCGATCACTCGGCAGGCCCATGGCGCGATAGAGCGTTCGGTCTTTCAGCCACCAGCGCACGCGTTGCAAACCTTCGCCCGATACGGCGGCACTGCGAATCACGTCCAGACGAAAGTCGCCCGTATCCGCAGCACGCACACTGACTGCTGCCGGGGCCTGAGGTCGGTCGTTCTGATCGCCGTCCAGGTCCGGTTCCTGCATTTCGATGCTGGCGCGCAGGGCCATGTCGCGCTCCAGCTGGTTAAAGGCGCGCAATAAGGATTCGGTCTGTTCGGTGTTTTCACGCAGTCGGGCGTCGGTGCGGGTCACGCTGTCCAGGCCGCGCCAGGCGATCAGGCTGACGATGGACATCAGCAGAATCGCGACCATCACTTCGAGCAGGGTAAAGCCACGCTGATGTTTGTTCATGGCGCACTGACCACGTTCAACTGGCCCAAGGCCGAACGTTCTACGCCCAGCGTGTGTTCGCCATCGGAGAGGCGGATGTGCAGCACCGGCGTGATCCATTCGGCGTTCAGTACGACGAATTGGCGAGGCTGGATCTGCACGCGCATGGACGGGGTTTCCCACTTGCGCGGATGGAGGTGCGGGTCGTCTGTGAAGTGATCAAAACCGTTGCCCTCTGCGTTGCGTCGCTGGAAAACGAAGCCTTTGCCATCGGCCAGCCAGGTGATCGGGCGGCCGTCGGCGCGGGCCTCGGCCTGGGCGATCTGCAGCAGTTGCGCGAGCCGTTGGCTGTCCTTGCGCAGCAGTGCGTCGGCATCGGGTTTGATGCTCAGGCTGACGGCGGCACTGGCGATGCCGATGATGACCAGCACCACCATCAGTTCGATCAAAGTGAAGCCCTGTTGCCTGTCCATGGTCATGAAGCCGGGGTCCTTGGTTGAGCCGCTATACCGACGCGCAGTCTGATGTAGACTCTGGTTCCAGACGAACAGGAGGTTCAGTCATGGCAGTTGCTTTTGGTGTATCGGCTCCGCGATTGTTGCAGTCAGCGGCCTTGCTTGCGGCGCTGGCAGGCGTGGTGGTCTGGTCTTCGTTATTGATGACATCGGCTCAGTCGTCCGCGCCCTTGCAGACGAGCGTAACCCAGGAAGGTGGTTCCGCCAGCTCGGCAAGCCAATGGTTTGCCAATCAGCCTTCGCAAGTGCAGATCAGTGTGTCCGGTGTCATGGCAGGCGCGCGAGGTGCGGTGGCGGTTATCCGGCTCAATGATGGTCCGGCGCGCAGCGTGATGGCGGGCGAGCGACTGGCGAGGGATGTGCGTCTGGTCGCGATAGAAGCGGACGGCGTGGTGATCGAGCGTGGATCGGAGCAGACCCGAATCAAGGTCAGCACGCTCTCCGAGGTCTCCGGGCTGCCGGACCTGATACGTCGCTGAATGGCTCACTGCGGCTTGACCCAGGGGCGGCCCAGTATTGTTTCCAGACGCGCCAGCGGCGGCCCTTGTCGCTCACGTTCCGACACCCTCACGTTTACGCGCATCAGCGTGCCACCGGCCATGGCGCTCAGGGTCTGATCGCAGCGCAGTAGCAGACGTCCCTGATCACAATCGAGGGTTTTCACACCAGCCTTTAGCTGACCTTCGAGACGTAATTCCGCGAGTCGGTTCTGCGCGGCCAGCAGGGCGATTGATCGGTCACGCAGCAGGCCATTGCTTTGTGTCATCCCACCTGCAACACGCACCGCTGCCGACATGGACACGGCGATAATTGCCAGCGCGACGAGCACCTCGACCAGGGTGAAACCACGTTCCTTGTGTGTCTGTCGCATGGTGCCTCCTGGCGGACTACAGGGGCGCAGAATAGCACTGGTCCACCGTTCTGATGCGAACGCAAATCACTGAATATTTCCCTCGTCCCGTTTTATAGTTTTGTTACACTGCGGCGCTGATAAGGATTATCAAGGGAAGTAGATATGGAAGTCGCGCGCGTCACGCAGCGGCCTGCAGGCCATCGCGCCCAGGCTGGTTTTACCCTGATCGAAATCATGGTTGTGGTCGTTATTCTGGGTATTCTGGCGGCCATCGTGGTCCCCAAAGTGCTGGACCGCCCCGATCAGGCCCGCGCTACGGCAGCCAGGCAGGATATCGGCGGTTTGATGCAGGCGCTCAAGCTTTACCGCCTCGATCACGGCAGTTATCCCACTCAGAATCAGGGCCTCAAGGTGCTCGTCGAGCGCCCGGCCAATGCCAGTAAAAGCAACTGGCGCTCCTACCTTGAACGACTGCCCAACGACCCGTGGGGTCGCCCCTACAATTACCTGAATCCTGGCGTCAACGGCGAGGTGGACATTTTCTCCCTCGGTGCCGATGGCCAGCCGGACGGTGACGGCGTGAATGCCGATATCGGCTCTTGGCAGCTTTAAGCGCTGCCATGAAAAACGTTCTCTTGAATGCGTCCCGACAGCGTGGCTCGGCGATCATCAGCGCGTTGCTGATCGCTGCAATCGTGGCGGTGATTGCGGCAGGCATGCTCACTCGTCAGGGCGTGCTGACTCGCAGCCTTGAAGCCGAGCAATCGCGTGTGCAGGGCAGTCAGCAGTTGTTGGGCGGGCTTGAGATCAGTCGCCAACTGCTGTGGGACTCGCGTCAGCAGGACGCTTCGACGCGCCTTGATCAGCCGTGGGCCAGACCGATCATCATCGACGCGTCGAATGCCGAGCCGGGTGAGTTCGAAGGGCAATTGCAGGATCAGCAAGGCAAGTTCAATCTGCGCAACCTGCTGACCAACCAACAGGCGGACATCGGGCAGCAGCGCAGCTTCGAGCGATTGTGCGAACTGATCGGCATCGATGCCGCACTGGCCCAGCGCATCAGTCAGCGGGTCATCGCGTCCTATCCAAGGCTGCTTTCCACGTCAATGTCGACGGGCTCGGCGAGCAGTTTCGACAGCGGTCGAGTGACTTCGCCCGGCACCGCGCAAACGCTTCTGCCAGCCACCCAGCCGATGCTGCGCAGCCTCGAAGACCTGCGTGGCATGGCCGGCCTGACCGAGGCCTCGCTAACGCGTCTCGACTACTACGTGAGTGTGCTACCGAGCAACACCTGGGTGAACGGCAATACGGCCAGCGCCGAGGTCTTGGCGGCGGTTATTCCCGGCCTGTCGTTGTCCAGAGCGCAGGCGGTGGTGTCCGAGCGCGACAGGGGTGTGTGGTTCGTCAACCGTGGCGACCTGATCAACCGGTTGCGGGTGCCCAAATTGACGGTCGACAACCTCAACGTCGGCGTCACCAGTGAGTGGTTCATGCTGCGCGGGCAGGCGCGTCCCCAGCAACGTCAGGTCAGAATCCAGGCCTTGCTGCATCGCGCCGGCGACACGCTGCCACGGGTCATCTGGTCACGGGTGGGCATATGAGCCGCTTGCGCATCGCCTTGCCGCCTCTGACTGAGTTGGCCCAGGAGACGACGGTGGCATTCGCTCGCCTGGACCGCGCAGGCCGTGTCGCCGAAAGCGGACACAGCACCTTGTCAGCCTTGGCCACAGGGCCGAAGACGTCGGGCGTTGAGTGCTACCTGCACCCGCTGGACAGCGTTCTGACTGTTATCGATCTTCCGCCGTTGAGCGGGTCGCGTCTCAAGGCTGCCGTTATCTGCGCCGCGCAAGGATTGATGCTCGGTAACAGCGATCAGATGCACATCGCCTACAGCGCCCGCGACGCGCAAGGTCATGTGCAGGTCGCCTGGCTGCCAAAAGAGTCGCTGGATCGGCTGACCGGGTTATTGAGTCAGATGCGCCTGCCATTGCGTGGGCTGTATCCGGCGCCGTTCGGTTTGCCGGTCCCTGTAGCAGGGCAGATCAGCGCAGGTCTGCTGGAAGAGCACTGGCTGCTGCGTCATGGTCTCGATCACGCCGTGGTGCAGCCTTGCGCTGGAGACGAACTGGATGAACGGCTCGTTTCGGGTGGCGAGCTTTGCTGGATTGGCCATGACGGAGCAGTTGATACGCAGACCTTGTCGACAGAGCAGGCGCTGAGCGGTGCCGCACCGGGCTGGAGTCTGCATGCGGGGCTTGGCCGTACAGCCAGTCAGGCGTCCAGTTGGACACCCGCTCTGATTTGCTGCGTGCTGGCGGTCGCCGTGTGGACGTTGGGGCTGAACCTCTATGCCGCTCGCGAGGCTGCGCAAGGGCAGACGCTCAAGGCCGGCATGAGTCAGCGCGTGAAGCAGGCTTTTCCAGAACTGCCGGTGATTCTCAACCCCTTGCAGCAAGCCCGTCAGCAGTTGGCCGCACGCCAGGGCGGTGCCGGAAGTGATCCCGGTCAGCGCTTCACTCATCTGATGAAACAGGCCGCCGAGGGCATGCCCTTCATGGCTGGCAGCGTGCAAAGCCTGACGTTCTCTGGCGACAGGTTGCAACTGCAAATTCTGGAAGAAACGCCGCAGGTGCCCGTCGACAGTGCTTGGCAGGACACACTGAAACAGGTCGGGTTGAGTGTCAGTCGCCAGGAGCGTTTGTGGACGCTGAGCCCGTTGGCTGAATCCACCTCAGCCGAGAGCGAAGAAGCTCAAGGCGACGATCATGAGTAGAGCCACGCTGAACCTTGCGAAAGCGCGCTGGCGAATCTGGCGTACCCGTGCAGCGACAGGCTGGTCTGGCCTGACGCGGCGGGAAAGGCAACTGGTGACCGGCGCTGCGTGGGTGCTGTCGGGTCTGGTGGTGTGGCTGCTATTGATCCAGCCGCCGTTGCAGAAAATCGCTTACTGGCAGGCCGAGACGCCCAAACTGCGTACTCAGAAAAAAACCCTCGAAACGTTGCTGCAACAACTGCCGGCTCCGTCCGCGCAAGTGTCAGGCCAGGGCCTGGAGCAGGCGTTGCGCGACAGTCTGGAAGCCGCCGGACTGGAGCAGGTCTATCGGTTGCAGGCTGATACCGAAACAGGTGATTCGACCTGGCAACTGACGTTCAATCAGGCTCCGGCCGATGGCGTCATGCGGTGGTTGCTGGAGCAGCCGCAACAGTTTTCGCTTTACGTTACCGAAGCCCGACTGCAACGCGCAGACGGGGCTTCCGCACAAGCCTCGGCAGGTCACTTGTCGGGGATCGTTCGCATGGATCAGGCGCCCGGCGCCAGCAAGGAAGCTTTATGAAGTGGTTAGGCTTCAATGATGTGCGCCCGTGTCGCAAGGCATTGCCTTTCGTGCTGCTGGCGCTGAGTGCATGCACCCACTCGACACCACCCCCGCCAATGGACAGCGAACTGGGCCAGCCCTTGGCCAACACGCAGCGCAGTGGCGACGCCTTGCTTGATCGCCAGCGTGCGCAGACCAGCGTGCCAAGTCAGCCCAGGGTGCAACATCCGATCAGCACGCCACGCAGGCAGAACGGCGGCCGTAGTCCTGCCGCAGCGCGTAGCATGCTGGGCAATCAACCGGTGCAACTCAATTTTGTCGACGCCGATATTCAGGCCGTCGTGCGTGCGCTGTCTCGCTCGACCGGCCAGCAGTTTCTGGTCGATCCGCGCGTCACCGGTACCCTGACCCTGGTCAGCGAAGGTCAGGTGCCTGCCGTTCAGGCTTACGACATGCTGTTGTCCGCCTTGCGCATGCAGGGTTTCAGCGTTGTCGATGTCGGCGGTGTTGCGCATGTGGTGCCCGAGGCGGATGCCAAGCTGCTGGGCGGGCCGATCTACAGCCCTGACAAACCGGCCGGCAATGGCATGCTGACCCGCACCTTTCGGCTGCAGTACGAAAACGCGGTCAACCTTATTCCGGTCCTGCGGCCCATCGTGTCGCCGAACAACCCGATCAATGCCTATCCCGGCAACAACACCATTGTGGTGACCGATTACGCGGAAAACCTGACCCGCGTCGCGCAGATCATCGACGGCATCGACACACCCAGCGCCATTGACACCGACGTGGTGTCGGTTCGCAACGGCATTGCCGTGGACATCGCCGGAATGGTCAGTGAGCTGCTGGACACCCAAGGCGGCGACCCGACCCAGAAGATCAGCGTGATCGGTGATCCGCGCTCCAACGCCATCATCATCCGGGCTGGCAGCCCCGAGCGTACCGAGCTGGCGCGTAACCTGATCTACAAACTGGATAACGCCCAGAGCAATCCCAGCAACCTGCATGTGGTCTATCTGCGCAATGCCCAGGCGGGCAAGCTGGCCCAGGCGTTGCGCGGTCTGCTGACGGGGGAGAGCGACAGCGGCGCGACCGATACTGCGCGGGCGATGCTCAGCGGCATGGGCGGGACGAGCAACAAGAATGAAGGGCAGGGCACCACCAGCACGTCCAGTGGCAGTGGCTCGGCAAGTGGTACAGGCAGCAACGGTTATGGGCAGGCCGGTGGCGCGACGGCGAGTGCGGGAGTCAGCGGTCAGCAGGGCGATCAGAGCACGGCGTTCACCGCAGGCGGGGTGACCATTCAGGCGGATGCGACCACCAACACCCTGCTGATCTCGGCGCCGGAACCCTTGTACCGCAATCTGCGTGAGGTGATCGACCAGCTGGATCAGCGGCGTGCCCAGGTGGTGATTGAAAGCCTGATCGTCGAAGTCAGTGAGGACGATGCCAACGAATTCGGCGTGCAGTGGCAGACCGGCAACCTGAGTGGCAGCGGTGTGTTCGGGGGTGCCAATCTGGGCGGCAGCGGATTGGTCCGTAACCCGGCTGGCGGCACGACTATCGATGTACTGCCGCCGGGGCTGAATGTCGGCGTGGTGAAAGGCGCAGTGACCATTCCGGGCATCGGCGAGGTGCTGGACCTCAAGGTGCTGGCGCGAGCGCTGAAGAGCAAAGGCGGCAGCAACGTGCTGTCCACGCCGAACCTGCTGACACTCGACAACGAAGCCGCGAGCATCTTCGTCGGCCAGACGATTCCGTTCGTCACCGGCAGCTACGTGACGGGCGGAGGCGGCACCAGCAACAACCCGTTCCAGACCGTGGAGCGCGAGGAAGTGGGTCTGAAGCTCAATGTACGGCCGCAGATTTCCGAGGGCGGTACTGTCAAGCTGGACATCTATCAAGAGGTCAGCAGCGTCGATCAGCGTGCGTCGGTCGACGCCGGAACCGTGACCAACAAGCGCGCCATCGACACCAGCATCCTGCTCGATGACGGGCAGATCATGGTCCTCGGCGGCCTGCTTCAGGATGGCTACAACCAGAGCAATGACGCAGTGCCTTGGCTGTCGAACATTCCAGTGCTGGGCGTGCTGTTTCGCAATGACCGGCGTCAGATGACCAAGACCAACCTGATGGTGTTCCTGCGGCCTTACATTATTCGTGACAGCGGCGCAGGGCGCAGCATCACGCTCAATCGCTACGAATACATGCGCCGGGCTCAGGGCAGCCTGCAGCCGGAACGCAACTGGGCGTTGCCGGACATGCAAGGACCGCAACTGCCGCCAGCGGCGAAGGCGATTCCCGAATCGGTGCCCGCGCCAGGACAGATGCCACGCGCGACGATTCGCGCCGTGCCAGTGCCTGCTCCATGACCGGGCTGCCCTATGCGTGGGCCAAGGCGCAGCGCATTCTGTTGCGGCGCAGCGAGCAGGGGGCGGTGCTGGTCCTGTGCCAGTCGACGCCCGGCTGGGCCATCAACGAG
Organism: Pseudomonas sp. AC016; assembly: GCF_979253365.1. NCBI lineage: Bacteria > Pseudomonadati > Pseudomonadota > Gammaproteobacteria > Pseudomonadales > Pseudomonadaceae > Pseudomonas > Pseudomonas sp. AC016. The sequence continues at coordinate 606,258 of NZ_CEEDCC010000001.1, read as the reverse complement.
GCTCGCCGACAGTTCGGGCCGGCCACTCTGGAACGTGTTGACGATGCACAGATGGACGGGCTGCTGGCAGCCGCTTACGCCGACACCGGCAGTGCTGCTGCGGTGGTCGGTGCGGCCGAGAGCGAGGCAGATCTGGACCGTCTGATGCAGGACATCCCGGAAATCACCGACCTGCTGGATGCGCAGGACGGTGCGCCGGTGATCCGGATGATCAACGCGCTGTTCACCCAGGCGGCGCGGGACGAGGCCAGCGACATTCACATCGAACCCTACGAAAGCCATTCCGTGGTGCGCTACCGCGTCGACGGTACGCTGCGCGACGTGGTGTCGCCACGCAAGGCGCTGCATGGTTCGCTGGTCTCTCGGATCAAGATCATGGCGCAACTGGACATCGCCGAAAAACGTTTGCCGCAGGATGGACGAATCGCTTTGCGGGTGGCCGGACGACCGATCGACATTCGTGTCTCCACGGTGCCCACCGGCCATGGCGAGCGCGTGGTAATGCGTTTGCTGGACAAGCAGGCCGGACGCCTGCAACTGGAAACCCTGGGCATGGACCCGGACCTGCTCGCCAGACTCGATCACCTGATTCGTCAGCCCCATGGGATCGTGCTGGTTACGGGGCCTACCGGCAGCGGCAAGACCACCAGTCTCTATGCCGCGCTGGCACGACTGGACGCCAGCACCAGCAACATTCTGACCGTCGAGGATCCGGTGGAGTACGACCTGCCGGGCATCAGCCAGATTCAGGTCAACACCCGCATCGACATGACCTTTGCTCTCGCTCTGCGCGCCATCCTGCGTCAGGACCCGGACATCATCATGATCGGTGAGATTCGCGATCTGGAAACCGCTCAGATCGCCGTGCAGGCCTCGCTGACCGGCCACTTGGTGCTGGCGACGCTGCACACCAACGATTCGGTGTCGGCGGTCAACCGGCTGATCGATATGGGGGTCGAGCCCTTTCTGCTCGCTTCGTCGCTGCTGGGCGTGCTTGCCCAGCGTCTGGTGCGCCGTCTGTGCCCGCACTGCAAGCAGGAAGACCCGGCCGTGCCCGGCACCTGGCGTCCGGTGGGTTGTGCGGTCTGTAATCAGATCGGCTACAGCGGTCGTACCGGCATTCACGAACTGTTCTGTGTCGACGACGCTGTTCGCAGCCTGATTCACAGCGGTGCCGACGAACAGGCTTTGCGCGCGGCTGCACGCTATGCCGGGATGTTGAGCATGCGCGAGGATGGCGCTCGCTGGGTGCGCAGTGGCACCACGGCGCCTGAAGAAATTCTGCGCGTAACACGGGACGTCTGATGAATCGCTATCGCTACGAAGCCGCCAATGCGCAGGGCAGAATCGAATCCGGGCATCTGGAGGCCGACAGCCGCAACGCCGCCTTCGGCGTTCTGCGCAGCCGTGGGCTGACGGCGTTGCAGGTCGAGCCGGAAACGGTTCGGGCGGGCAGTGGAGGGCGCGGACTGTTCAGCGCCAGGCTTTCGGACACTGACCTGGCGTCGGTAACGCGCCAACTGGCAAGCCTGCTGGGTGCGGGACTGCCGCTGGATGAAGCGTTGACTGCCACGCTGGAACAGGCCGAGCGCAAACACATCATCCAGACCCTTGGCGCGGTGCGCAGCGATGTGCGCAGCGGCATGCGTCTGGCCGAAGCCCTGGCTGCTCGCCCCGGTGATTTTCCGGACATTTACCGGGCGTTGATTGCAGCGGGTGAAGAGTCGGGTGATCTGGCGCATGTCATGGAGCGTCTGGCGGATTACATCGAAGAGCGCAACGGCCTGCGTAGCAAGATCCTGACCGCGTTCATCTATCCCGGGGTCGTAGGGCTGGTGTCGATTGCCATCGTGATCTTTCTGCTCAGTTACGTGGTGCCACAAGTGGTCAGCGCCTTTTCACAGGCACGGCAGGATTTGCCGGGCCTCACGCTGGCCATGCTCAACGCCAGTGATTTCATTCGTGGCTGGGGTTGGTTGTGCCTGCTGGGTCTGACAATCAGCGTCTGGAGCTGGCGGATTTACCTGCGCAATCCCGCAGCGCGCCTGAGCTGGCACGCACGTGTACTGCGTTTGCCATTGATCGGTCGCTTCGTGCTGGGTCTCAACACCGCGCGCTTCGCCTCGACCCTGGCGATTCTCGGCGGCGCTGGTGTGCCCTTGCTGCGCGCGCTGGATGCGGCGCGTCAGACCCTGTCCAATGACCGTCTCAGCGAGAGCGTTACCGAAGCCACCGCCAAGGTGCGCGAAGGCGTGAATCTGGCCGCAGCCTTGCGTGTCGAGAAGGTCTTTCCGCCGCTGCTCATCCACCTTATTGCCAGCGGCGAGAAAACCGGCGCGTTACCGCCGATGCTGGAGCGTGCCGCGCAGACCCTGTCGCGGGATATCGAGCGTCGCGCCATGGGCATGACGGCATTGCTCGAGCCGCTGATGATCGTGGTGATGGGCGGTGTGGTATTGGTGATCGTGCTGGCGGTGCTGCTGCCGATCATCGAGATCAATCAACTGGTCGGTTGATGTGCCATGCAGAAGGCCCTCGATCAAGAGGGACTTCTGTTCAACAGGTCAAACGTCAGCGTCAGATTTTGCCTGCGCCAGCCTTGGCCTTGACGTCCGCAGCCACCTTGTCGGCGCTCAGCGGGCTGTAGCTGTAAGGCGGTGTCCAACCGATGCTGGTGCTCCACGAGCAGCTCAGAGTTGTGCCATTCAGGCGCGAACCGCTGTCACGGTAAACGCTTCCGCCGTAGTCGGCGGCAATCTTGTCGCAGCCGCTGATGCCGCTGATTTCGAAGGCGTTCTGCTCGGAGAAAATCTTCGAACTCTTGCCCACGCCATGCGCGTAGGTGAAGGGGTAGATTTTGTGGCTGGTGCTGCCCATGTGGTAGTTGTTGTACAGGTGCACCTGGCCGAAGCGCACACGCGGTGCCCGAGCGGAGATGTTTTCGAACAGCGTGTTGTGGATCGTAACCTTGAGCTTGCCATCGTCGGTGGTCTTGCTGTCGCTCGAACCGATCAGGTTGTTCTTCTCGTGGTTCTTGAAGATCGAATACGAGATGGTCACGTAGTTGGCGCCGTTCTTCACGTCCATGGCACCGTCGTGATGCTGCTTGGGACGGCCGTTGGCAGTGCCGTTCTGATCATCGGTGCGGCGGCCATCGGTAAAGGTCACGTGGTCGACCCACACGTTGTTGGCACCTTCGACGGTCAGGCTGTCGTACTCGGAGTTCCAGTTGCCCGCGCTGCCGTCATCGGCGTCCCAGATCGGCTCCGGGTCCCAGGGGTTCTCGATGGTCAGGTTGCGGATGATCACATCGTTTTCCTTGGCGTAGAAGAAACCCTCACGGATTTCTGCGCTGCTGCTGGTGCCCACGATGGTGGTCTTGCCGGGGATGTCCAGACGGCCCCGGACTTTCATGTCCGAGGTCTTGGTGTACGCCTTGCCTTCGCTGACATCGATCAGGCCGGTGATCTTGATGATGCGGCCGTTACTGCCCACCGAGGCGGCCAGCGCGCTTTTCAGTTCAGCAGCGTTCTTGACGGTGAAAATGTCCTTCGCAGCAGCCCGTGAGCCGCCCTTGGTGCCGCCGTTCTGGGTGGCCCAGCCGGTGGTGGCTACATCGGTTGCGATATCGGCATGAGCAGAAAGACTGACGAGCATCAGCGAACCGAAGAGACCGCTGGCAAGTTTGATTGGCAGATTGTTTCGAGACTTAACCATTTAATCTGATCCTTGATTAATTTGAGGTACAACCCGCAGCAGACAACTGCGTGTCTCACCAGCAAACGTCCATTTGCTATTACCACTGCGCAAACAATCCGTTTGCTGCGACGTGAATATACGGGATAAGAAAACCGTTTATGAAGGTTGTATGATGACAATCTTAGTAAAAGAGAATATTTGCTATTCACGTGCCTGGGAGTGTTGGCCGAGTGAGGGGGTTATCAGCAGGGAAGGACCGGTATTTTGACTTTTTACGGGATTATTGGCTTATAAATCAAAATATTGGGGTTTTTACAAATGGCTTTGTGTTCGGCGAGGTTGTGGGCTATCGGCGTTTCGATGTATGACGTCAGGTTAGGTTTAAGTATCGATTGCCGTTTAAAACATGTGTAATAACGCGGGGTTGTGTGGGTTTGATCAATCAGATATCTGGAAGCGCCAACTTTCCAACAAGCACTTGATCATGAGTTGAATACCCGTCCGGTAGTTGCCTGGGAGCGCGTTCTGACAAACTATGAATGGACTGATATAAATGCGCTGAATGACGGCCATGCTGTTCTGCCAAGTGCAAAATATGGGGTGTAAGGCGAGGGTGTTTGCCGATGTACAGAGAGGGGTAAGTGCGCTATTGAGGCGGGAGCAGGGCCGTCTCGATACGTCCAAGAATTCGCAGATACAGTTTCATGCAGGTCCCGTCACCGGGTGCGGTCTCGACGCGCACGCCGCCCCCGGCATTTACTGCAAATTCCTGCACTTGGGCCAGACCCAGACCGGTGCCCAGCCCCGTTTTCTTGGTGGTGAAAAACGGCTCGAAAATCCGCGATGCCAGCTCGCCCGGCATACCTGGACCATTATCGGTCACGCTGATCACCAAGTAGTCGCCTTCCGGCAGTCGAAGGTCATCCTCGACAGCCTCCATGCGGGTCGCAATGCACGCCTTGCCAGGACCGGACATGGCGTCCCGTGCGTTGGCCAGCAGGTTCAGGATGGCGGCGTGCAACTGGGCTTCAACGCACAGCACGCCCCAGCCCGTGGCCTGAAGATCGAAGGACAGTTCCATCTCTTCACCGACCGAGCGCAGCAACAGATCACGCGCGGCATCAAGCCGCTCGCTGACGTCGATGCAGATCAGTTCCGGCCCGTCCTGACGCACGCTGGACAGCAGGCGAGCGACCAGTTGGCGGCCATGTTCAACCGCCTGCAGGCCGGTATCACTCAGGCTTTCCACGTCGGTCGGACGCCGCGCCCGCATGCGCACCAATTGCAGGCTGGCGCTCAGCGCCTGGAGAAGATTATTGAAGTCATGGGCGATGCTTGCCGTCAGCATGCCCAGCGATGAAACCCGTTGCGAGTGGCGCAGGTTCCGCTCGGTGGTCCGATTATGGTCCTGAGCTTTTTCGAGTTCGTGCGTCAGCGCTGTGGCCCGCTGTTCATGCTGTCCGCTCAACATGCGCAATTGCAACAAGGCGGCGGTCTGGCGTGCCAGCGCCTGGAGCGCCAGACGCTGGGCATCGCTGAGGGTGCGGGGTTTGGTGTCGATCACGCAGACGGTGCCCATCGGCAGACCCGCATCGCTGCAGATGGGGGCTCCGGCGTAAAAACGGATGTGGGGCGGTCCCAGAACCAGCGCACTGTGCTCAAAACGTGGGTCCTGTGTAGCGTCTTCCACGACCAGCACGGCGGTCGGTGCCAGAATCGCATGGGCGCAGAATGCGAGGTCGCGGTGTGTCTCGCGCACGTCCAGACCAATGCAGGCCTTGAACCACTGCCGCTCACGGTCCACCAGCGACACCAGCGCTATCGGCACATCGCACAGCGTAGTGGCCAGCAGCACTACATCGTCAAAGCCCTGTTCAGGCTCGCTGTCCAGAATACCGAGATGCTCCAGCGACAGAATTCTGTCTGCCTCGTTGGCGGGGAAGGGCGCAGGACGGTGGGTCATGGGAGGCATCGCGGGGAGGGCAAAATGTGGCCGTATGATGCCTGTAGTGTCGAGACCACAGCAAGATACTTCCGAGTGTCTGGTTTGGGGCTTGCGGCCTGTGACAAGGTCTGTTTACCTCAACAGTCAATCTGCCCGGAGACTTCTGCATGTCAGCCAACGCCGCACCCCGTCCACCCTTGCCACCGTTTACCCGCGAATCGGCCGTTGAAAAGGTTCGTCTGGCCGAAGACGGCTGGAACAGCCGCAACCCCGAGAAAGTCGCGCAGGCCTATACGCCAGACACCCACTGGCGCAATCGTGCCGAATTCATCACCAACCGCGAACAGGCGCAGCAGTTTCTGGAGCGTAAATGGAAGAAGGAATTGGACTATCGCCTGATCAAGGAGCTTTGGGCGTTCGGCGGCAACCGCATCGCCGTTCGCTACGCCTATGAATGGCATGACGATTCGGGTAACTGGTTTCGTTCCTACGGCAACGAAAACTGGGAATTCAACGATGACGGGCTGATGGCCAACCGTTATGCCTGCATCAACGACCTGCCAATTCAGGAATCGGAGCGCAAGTTCCGCTGGCCGCAGGGGCGTCGTCCGGATGATCATCCGGGGTTGTCGGAGCTGGGGCTTTAAGCCTGCAAAGCGTTCAACGATGATGGTCCGGGCGGGATAACCCAGCGAGAGAAAAACAGTGGTCGAACGCCGTCAATTCAGCGGGGGAATGAAGGGCAAGAACCTCCGCTACCTGAGCGATGCACAGGGCGAGCAGCCTTTACAGACGCGCGCGGGCTTTTTATTGCTTGAGCATTTCTCTCTGCCCGCTTTCACGCAGGTGCTTGATACGCTGGTGACGGCCAATCTGTTGCGAGCGGAGCTGTTCTGTACCCTGACGTACGGCCTTGAGGCTGGCGAGGTCATGAGCGATCTGGGCTTGGTCATTCGCCCCGACAGGCGTCTGGATCACGAATCTCTGCACAATCTCGACCTGCTGGTGGTCTGCGGTGGCTATCGAACAGCGCTGAAGGCCGACACTGGCCTGAATGACTTGCTGCAGGCGGCCGCCGAACAGAGCGTGATGCTGGCAGGGTTGTGGAACGGGGCATGGTTTCTGGGCAGTGCCGGGTTGCTCGATGGCTATCGTTGTGCGCTTCATCCCGAGCATCGCCCGGCGCTTGCCGAGATATGCAGGGACGCTCAGGTTACCAGCGAAGCGTTCGTCATAGACCGTGATCGCCTGACGGCCTCCAGTCCCGCGGGCGCGTTTCATATGGCGCTGGAATGGATCGGCTCACTTCACGGCAAGGCACTGGTCGAAGGCATCGAGGATATTCTTTCTTTCGAGGAGTCCCGCTACCGACGCGTCAAGGCGTCACCGCACAGCTCGGTGAGTGCGCCCTTGCGCGAAGTCATCAAGCTCATGGATGCCAATCTGGAAGAGCCGCTGGAGCTTGAGCAGCTGGCAGTCTATGCCGGTCGCTCGCGACGTCAGATCGAACGGCTGTTCAAGGAACAGCTGGGTACGACCCCCCAACGCTATTACCTGGAGTTGCGCATCACAGAGGCGCGTCGCTTGCTGCAACACACCGACATGTCTCAGGTAGAGGTGCTGGTGGCGTGTGGCTTCGTTTCACCCAGCCATTTCAGCAAGTGCTACAGCTCGTTTTTCGGTTACAGACCTTCCAGAGAAAAGCGGTTGGCCCGCTGATGCTCTGCGGCGCAGAAAGCGTCCGGGCGCTGAGGCCCGGACGTTCGGCGGGATGACTGCGAGGTTTACAGCTCTTTCTTCAAATGCTTTTCGATCTGCTCAAGCGACTTGCCCTTGGTTTCCGGCAGGCACAGGAAGACGAAGATCAGCGAGCCGATGTTGATCGCTGCAAACACGAAGAACGTCGGGTTACCGATGACATCGACCGCGATAGGGAAGGCGAACGCCACCGACGCGTTGAACAGCCATTGCATCGACACGGCGACGCCTGTCAGCAGACCTCTGACCTGCATCGGGAACAGTTCCGACATGAGCAGCCAATAGACCGGCGAGATGCACATCTGCATGAACAGCAGAAACACCAGAATGCAGGCGAGGGCGGCATAGCTCTGGGTCAGGTTCTGCGGCATGAACTGCAACACACAGCCGAGCGCGGCCTGCATCAGGATCACGATGACCAGGCCGGTCATCAGCAAATGCCGACGACCGTAACGGCCAATCGCCCAGATGCCCAGTAGCGTTGCAATCACCGAAACCACGCCATTGCCGATGGTGGCGGTCAGCGCAGCATTGGTGCCCATGCCAGTGGTCTTGAGAATGATCGGCGTGTAGTACATGAACGCGTTGACGCCGGTGAACTGGGCCGTGAAGCCCAGGCCAACGCCGATCAGCAGCAGTTTGATGACCCAGCTCTGGCGCAACAGGTCCTTCACTGCGGGACGGTTGCGGGCCTGCTTGTCCTGAGCCTTCATCTCATCGACTTCGCGCTGGGCGTCTTCCTTGGTGTCGCGCAACTGCTCCAGCACATCCTGCGCGTCGTCAAAGCGGCCCTTGGACGCCAGCCAGCGTGGCGAGGGCGGTACGAAGAAGGTGCCGACCAGCAACAGCACGCCCGGAATCATCGCGATGGCCAGCATGTAGCGCCAGATGCCCGGCGTATGCAGCACTGCTGCCATGAAGGCGCTCAGCACGTAGGCCAGCAACTGACCGCTGACGATCATCAGCTCGTTACGGCTGACCAGCCGTGCGCGACGTGACGGGCCAGCGATCTCGGCGATAAACACCGGCACAGTCGCCGAGCCACCGCCCACCGCGATGCCGAGCACAAAGCGTGCGGCGATCATGAATGGAATCGACGGGGCCATTGCCGTGCCCAAGGCACCGAAAATGAACAGGATCGACAACAGACGCAGTGTCACGCGGCGTCCATAACGGTCCGAGATATAACCGCTGGCGAGCGAGCCGAAAGCGGCGCCGACGATGAGTGAGGCGGTGACCAGACCTTCGCTATAGGCGTTGAGCCCCAGTCCGCCCTGGTCCATGGGCAACGTCATGAACGGCAATGCACCGGCGATGATGCCGGTGTCATAACCGAATGCGAGTGCGCCCATGGTTGCAACGAGTACTGAAATGAAGATCAATCGGCCGGGTGAAGCCTGCTTTCGACCCGGCTGGCCTGCCGCTGTCGAGGTGATGCTTGAAGACATGAATATAAAGTCCTTCACGTGGGACCAGCGTCGTGCCAGTACAGATGTGAGGCTTAGGGCGGTGTCGGCGGTGTGAGTTCCGTAAGAAAGAAAAATCGATTCAGCTTGTTAAGATTTAGGTGTGGACAACAGGGGCATGATTGTCTTTTCAGGCGTCGGCGCTTGCCTTGAACACCAGGCTTGGGGCTTGGCCCGGCACGTCATCCTGCATGCCGATGCGCTGCATGCCAATTTTCTCAAGTACCTTGATAGAAGCCGCATGATCAGGCCGTACCAGCCCGTAGACATCAGGCAACTGCAGCGTTTCGAAGGCATGGACCAGTCCCGCTTTACCCAGTTGCGTTGCGTATCCTTTGCCCCATGCGCTTACCGCGAAGCGATAACCCAGATTCACGCGCATCTCGCCCAGATAGTCGTGGTGTGCGATGCCGCCGAAGCCAATCACCTGATCTGGCGTTTGCCCAGGAGTAACGGCCCACCAGCCGTAGCCGTATATGGACCAATGCTCAAGCCAGCGCTCCAGGACTTTTTTGGCATGGGCAAGGGTGCGCAACGGGCCCGCCGGATTGAACAGGTGGGTTTGTGGATCGCCGTAAATGTCAAAAAGCGCTGGCAGGTCAGCGTGCGTGGGTTTTCTGTAGAGCAAGTTTGAGCGTCGTTCAGTCATTGTGGTGGTCACGGTTGAGAGGCATCGGATGAGTGTATTGCAATCTGATGAGACTGAACGAAATCCACAAAAGCCCGCAAGGGCGAAGGCAGGTATCGACGTCCGGGGTAGTAAAGATACGGTCCGGGAAAGCTCGGCCACCATGACTCAAGTACGGGCTCGAGTTCACCCGTGGCGAAGTACGGCTTGAGCCACTCATCGAACAGGTTGATGACGCCCAGCCCGTCAATGGCGGACTGCACGGCCAGCTCCACACCGCCGCCGATGCCGAAAATCATCGGGCCGGTCGGATCGACGCGGACGGTCTCGTGCCGGTTTTCGTACTCCCAGAGCGGGATCGAGCCGCTGGGGAACTTGCCTCGCAGGCAGGCGTGGTCGAGCAGGTCCCCGGGGTGTTCGGGACGTCCTCTGGCGTTCAGGTACTTCGGCGAAGCAGCGGTGGCGAAGCGCTGGGTGCGCGGTCCGATGGGCACTGCGATCATGTCCTGCTCCAGCCGGTCGTCATAGCGAATGCCCGCATCACACCCGGCCGCGAGTATGTCGACGAAGCTTTCCTCGATGATGACTTCGAGGCGGATATCGGGGTAAGTCTGCAGAAAGGGCGTGATGATCGACGGCAGCACCAGCCGGGCGGCGCTGAGCGGCACGTTCAGTTTCAGAGAACCCGAGGGACGGTCGCGAAAATCGTTGACCACGTCCAAAGCCGATTCGACTTCGCCCAGTGCAGGAACGATGCGCTCCATCAGTTTCGCGCCTGCTTCGGTGGGCAATACGCTGCGGGTGGTGCGATTGAGCAGTCGAACGCCCAGTCGGGTTTCCATGCGGCGAATGGCATCGCTGAGGCTGGAGGCGGATTGCCCGCTCAGGCGCGCCGCTTCACGAAACCCCTTGGCGTTGACGACCGCCACGAAGGCGAGCAAATCCTGAATGTCGGTTTTCATTGTTCTCCATACCGTACAACCCGTGCAGATTGCACCCGATTATCGTAGCAGTGCTCGGCGCTTATAGTGCGACTCACCCCTTCAAGCGAGACGCATCAGATGAGCATTTCGAACAATACAGGCACCTTTTTGCTGGGCGACCTACGGGTCAACCGGATGGGTTATGGCGCAATGCAGTTGGCGGGGCCACACGTGTTTGGTCCTGCAAGGGATCCCGCGGCAGCGGTTGCGGTCCTTCGCGAAGCCGTCGCGGCCGGCGTCAACCATATCGACACGGCCGACTTCTACGGCCCACACGTCACCAACCGGTTGATCCGTGAGGCGCTGCACCCGTATGCAGAGGACCTCGTCATCGTCACCAAGGTCGGCGCTGTGCGCGGGGCCGATGCATCCTGGAATCCGGCGCAAAACCCTGAAGAGCTGGTTCGCGCCGTTCATGACAACCTGCGCAATCTCGGGCTGGACGTTCTGGACGTGGTCAACTTTCGTGCCTGGGGTGCTCATCAGGCGCCTTCCGAAGGTTCCATAGAAGCATCGTTTACCGCACTTGCAGAGTTGCAGCGTCAGGGACTCATCCGTCATCTGGGTCTGAGCAATGTCACGGCATCTCAGGTACAGGAAGCCCAAGGCATCGCGGATATTGTCTGCGTGCAAAACCACTACAACCTGTCCCATCGGGTCGACGAGCCACTGATTGCGGAGCTGGGCAGGCAGGGTATTGCCTATGTGCCGTTCTTCCCGCTGGGAGGTTTCACGCCGTTGCAGTCTGAAACGCTTTCCCGCGCAGCGACTGCCCTGGGCGCATCACCGCTTTGCGTCGCGCTGGCCTGGCTGATGCAGCGTGCCGAGAATATTCTACTGATTCCCGGAACGTCCTCGGTGGCGCATCTCAAGGAAAACCTCAGTGCGAGTAGCATGGTGATTCCCCCTGAGCTGTTGGCCGAGCTGGACAGGATTGCCTGACTAACGTGATGGCAAAGCGCTTTAACCCAATCGACCTTCCTGGCGCAGCAATGCGCCAATGCGTTTGATCTCTTTCTCACCCTGATCAAGCGCCGCCTTGCTGGTGTGCACCGAGTAGTAGCCCATCACCAGATCGTGCGGATGCTTGATGGCTGAACCGAGCACGAACGACGTATCACCATGAGCAACCAGATCAATCGCTCGGTCCGACTCCTCGAATACGGCAAGTTCACCCGTCTGAATCAGACCGTTGGCGTCCAGTTGTCCGGTGTTGACGGCCAGCCAGCCTACGATGTGGCCAGCAGGGGGCGTGTAGCGCCAGTGCTCGCCGTCCTTGAGGGTGACAGCCAGGTAGTTCATGCCTTCGGGTGCCGGAACGGGGCTTTTGGCAGTTCCGTATTCGCCAAGCAGCACACGTGCAGGGCCTTGCTGGGGGATTTTTGACGCGTCCAGGTAAACGCTCAGGGCCGGCCCGTTTTCCTGAGCAGCCGGCAGCGCAACCCACAGCTGGAACCCTGTCATTGGCGAGCTGTTGACGGGTTTGGCGTCATGCCATACGCCATTGCCTGCGCTCATCCATTCCACGCCGCCTTCGGGCAGCACGCCGGATTTCCCCGTGGTGTCTTCATATGCCACTTCGCCTTCGATCATGTAGGTGAAGGTGGCGATGCCGGAGTGTGGGTGCATGCCAAAGCCTTTCTGGCCAGGTTCGGGCTTGAAACCGAAGTGGTCGAGAAAGACGAACGGCTTGAGGTGCTGACCCAGATCGCCAGGGCTCATCAGGCGGGTGATCGGCCCCTGGCGGGTGCCCGTGGTGCGATGGATGACCCGACGTGGAAGGGTGTTCACGGCAACGGAAGCTGCGGAATGACGTGGCATGGTTGAATCCTCATGAAGGAGGCTTTATCGCCTTGAGCCAAGCATATGCGCCTATTGATTGGTTGATTAGTTGGTATAGTCGGGATGAACCCGTCCATATTTACAAGGAATCGATCGGCAGATGCTTGACCTCAATGACGTCGCACTGTTCGTCCAGGTGGTACGCAACGGAAGCTTCGCGCAGGCCGCGAGGCAGCTTGGCGTGCCGTCCAATACGGTGAGCCGCCGCGTCCAGCAACTCGAAGAACAGCTGGGCGCGCGACTGTTGCAGCGCTCCACCCGCAAGCTGGTCGTGACACAGACGGGGCAGGATTTTTTCGAGCGCTGCAGAGAGGCGGTGGACGGTCTGATTGATGCGGGAGACCGAATCGTTTCAAGCGGCGAAATCCCCAGCGGCAAGGTGCGGGTTGCCGCGATGGCTGATTTCTTCGACTTTTTTTCGATGCAGTGGGTTGCCGATTTTCTTGCCCGATACCCGAAAGTGCAGCTGGAATTCGTCCTCGCCGATGCACGCTCCGATCTGATCGCCGAGCGTCTGGACATTGCGTTCAGGGCCGGGCCATTGCTGGACTCGGGTTATGTCGGCCGTCAATTGATCCCGGCAGGTACGGAAGGGATGGTTGCCAGCCCCGGTTACGTTCAGGCACATGGCATGCCCGAAGGGCTGGAGGATCTCGTTGATCATTACTGCGTCAGTGCTGGCCATCCCAGCGGGCTGACGACCTGGCGGCTGGTCGGGCCGCAAGGCACCGAGCATACCGTGCAGCTCGCCAGTCGGTTCAATGCCAACACAGCTCAGGCACTGCGCCGGGCGACGCTTGCGGGTTTGGGGATTGCGTTACTGCCAGCGACTCTCATCGCGTCCGACCTTGGGGCGGGTCGGCTTGTGCCGATACTGCCCCGGTATCAGCGCACCAGCCATGGTCTCCACGTTTTATACCCGAGCCGCCAGCATTTGCCACTGGCGGTTTCTGCGTTCATAGAGCTGGTCATGGAGAAGCTGCGAATGAACGAGTTTCCTGCGCAGTCAATAAATGGGTAAACAGACGGGTCTCAAGGGATTCTGACGAAGTTGATGGCGGCCAGCGAGCCGAAGGGCAGGGTGGCCAGCCTTCCGCCGACATCCAGCGCTCCCTGGTCAACCGGGAAGTAACCCGCGCTTTCGAGAATCCCGCGTACCACGTCCTTGGCGTCAGCGTCGTCGCCGGAATAGAACTGCACACGTTGCCCGCCCGCGACTTCCGGTTGTGTGAGCACTTGTACGTCCAGGTGATTCAGGGCTTTGACAAGCCGTGCGCCAGGCACCAGATCACGGACGACTTCACTTGAATGCCTGTCGCCAAGGTCAATGGCCTTGATGCCGTAGGCGGCCAGCGGGTTGCTAGGGTCGGTTGCATCCGGAGATTGCGGATCGAGGAATTCGACCGCGTTGGTGCCGTCAATCACGATGCGATTGTTCCAGGCAGGCAGTGTGCCCAGCACCTCAGGCAGGGCGCTCCAGCGCAGGGCGATCAGCACGACATCGGCACTGGCTGCTTCTTCAGCCGTGACGGCCTTGATCAGGGGGCCGGTTTCGTCTGTGAGCGCCTGTAAAGACTGCGGACCGCGACTGTTCGCGATCATTGCCGAAACGCCTGCATTGGCCAGCGCGCGTGCCACGTTGGAGCCCAGGGCGCCAGAACCGAGAATGCCTATGGTCGTCATGCTAATTCCTGTCTTTTCGAGAAGGGGCTCAGGTTGAATCCGGACGCCCTGATGATCGAACGTTGGCTCGATCAAGTGAGACCTCATCGTATATATGTGTAACCAACACATCAACACTTATTTTTGAGTTATCTGCGCTTTGGGGTTTGTCTTCAATTTTTAAAAGGAGCGGGCGGGCGACTGTTTTTACAGTTCGAACGGTATCTCGAACTTGCCCAGTCTTGCGACTTCACTGGCAATGTCCGCAATGCTGACGGCGGCCAGCTCGGATTCCAGCGCTTCACGTGCGCGTGTCAATGCGGGCCGCAGGGCCTCAAGAATATTGCCGCCGACGGCGCAGTTTTCACACGGTGGCGTGCGGTGCAGGGAAAATATTTCCGAGTCCTCCACGGCTCTGTACACATCGAGCAATCTGATGCTTTCGGCAGGCTTCGCAAGCAGTGCGCCGCCTCCTGCGCCGAGCTGCGAAGTGGTCAGTCCGGCTGCAGTCAGGCGCGACAGAATCCCTCGCACAACCACCGCGCTGGTGTTGACGCTGTACGCCAGATCCTCCGACCGCACAGGACGCCCGCCGCGAACGGCAAGCACGGAGAGGGTATGGACAGAGACTGCAAAGCGGGTGCTGGTCGGCATTTCTGGGTGCTTTCGGTATGTTTCGGTATCGGCACATTACCGGCAATGCCCGGCAATTGAAAATCTCATACGGTTGCCTGAGCTGTTCGAGGCGATGTCCGGAGGTGAAAATGCGGTATGACGCAGGCCGTCCACCTGCTGTTTTCAGTGCGAAGGTACTGCTCTAAGCTTCTAAAGGACTGCGAAGGCGTTTCGATCCCGGTCATCGCACGTGCATCCTTCACCCAGGGCGACCTGCTGCGTGACATGGCGCTCTCGGGCGCTGGCATCGTCAGGCTGGCCGACTTCCATGTCAGCCAGGACCTGAAGGCCGGTACGCTCGTGACAGTGCTGGATGCTTTCAGTCCAGGGGTCGTCGAGCCGATATACCTGTTGTATTCGGACCGAAAACACCTCAGTCCCCGAATCCGGACCTTCATTGATTTCTTTCAGGACAAGTGGCGCAGGCATCCCTGGCGCGTCAATTGCGAGTGATCACGATCTCCAGATACTCCGCTGGAACGACCAGAGACTTTCCGCAAGAGCGGTTCATCCGGATGAGCAGTTCGGTCAGATCAGCCTTCAGATTATCTGCCTCAACCTTTGAAAACGCCTTGAATGCCTTGTGCACCGGGCCGTACCAGCGGCTGAATATCTCTACGAAATGCTCTGCTGACCGATAACGGAAATTGAACAGTCTGAGGTTGCTGCGGATTTCAGCCGCCTCGCGTGCGAACAGCTGGTGAATATGGCCCTTGACGCCCCAGTTCGACGGCTTTGCCGCACCCTCGGGAGGCGGGATATGGCGGGCCAGCGTTGAAAACATCTGGCCGACGAAGCCTTCTGGCGTCCAGCAGGTCAGTCCGATGCGACCGTTTGGTCGACAGACCCGCGCCAGTTCTGTCGCAGCCTGTTCCTGATCCGGCGTGAACATCACGCCGAAGGTCGATAGCACGGCGTCGAATGTTGCGTCCTCGAACGGCAGCGCTTCTGCATCGGCTTCCTGGAACGCTACGTCGAAATGCTCGGCGCGTGCCCGTTCCCGGCCTCGCTCCAGGAGTGCGCCGACGTAATCGGTCGATGTCACGATGCAGCCTCGCCGTGCGGCTGCAAGTGTCGCGTTGCCGTTTCCGGCAGCGACGTCGAGTACGTATTCGTCATGGTTCAAATCACAGGCTTCAGCCAACAGCTCGCCGGTGATGGATAGCGTGGTGCCTATGACGGTGTAGTCGCCACAGCTCCAGGCTTCTCTCTGCCTGGCCTTGATGGCTTGCAGATCGGTTGGGGTGTGCATGATAGGTGTCCTTTCCTGACAGATTGGAGAGGCAGGCACCCTGACTGCGAAGATCGGCAACGGTATGGCATGTGAGGAGATCGACCGGGCGGCTCAAGGATGCCCAGTCAGTGCCCGAGGTGCACTTGCCTGAGTGATCAAGCATAGCGGTGGTGTCGGCTATGCCTGTAAGCGAAGGGGTGAATGGTCGTTTCTTGCGGGCCGGCTTTGTAACCGGATTCTACGAGGCTACTTTATTCTGGAGGTCATGTAGATGAGGCGTACAGCGGCAAGGGTGATCGCTTCGGCATCGCCCTTGATGGTTTCGAGATGTGCTCTGTCCAGATTCTCGTCATCGGAGCCGGCTTCGACCAGCCGGGTGACGTGATAAAGGTTCTGGGTCACTTCGTGCAGGCTGCCGTGCAGACGACCAAGTACGCGATTCAGCCGTTCCGAGTGGGTGTTTCCGTGGGTTTCTATCTGCGGGGTAGAACTTTCAAGGCTGAACCCGGTAACAACGTAAGTGACATCAATGCCAGCATCCGAGATGCGTGACAGGTAGTCGGCTCTTGGAGAGCGTATACCATTTTCGTAGTTGCCCTGGGCGTTGGTTTCGACGCCCCCGATGGCACCGAGTGCACTCTGGGAGAGCTTCAACCGCAGCCGTTCCCGTTTAAGTCGTGGACCAATTCCTGTCATAAACCTGTCCTCAAGACACCGTCCACCGACATTGTCTCGGCAGTACCGCAATAATTAAGGTTTGCCGACCAGCGTGTATGACAACGACCGGAGCTCGTTCCGGTTCCATTACGCATTGGAGCATGTGCGCAACTCCAGGCAAACGCCTGCAAATGCTGGCACATTGTAATAGAGGGTTTGAACGAATTGGTATCGTTTTGTACTGATTTGAACGATTTAAGCGGGCTTCAGGCGAGGATTCGAACGAAACGATCGAGGCCGTTCAAGGCCTCGATTGTCTGTGCAGTCAGAGGCAGCGTGCAGTGGGTTGCTGGGCCCATTGCTCAGCGGTGCCGGCAATCTTCTCCGCCAGACGGCCAACGGCTTTCTGGTGCGCAATGATCAGGCTTTCCATGCCTGTTCCCGCTTGCTCACGGATCACACTGCTGCAGGTCAGATTGGTGCGCTTGCTGCCCGCTGTCGCGCCTGCGCTACGCTGGGTGAGGGTCCAGACCACATCGATCAATGCGTAATTGCCGGGCACCGATTCGAAGCGCCGCACGTCCGTGCGGATGGACAAGAGGGGCTGCTCGGTGTTCTTGGGAAGCCCTGCCATGTCGCGACTGCCGAAGCGGCGCTCAAGCTGAGGCGTCAGCGCGTCATGAAATTCATCGCCCAGCGGCGAGCCCCAGCGCTCGGTATCGAGTATCGCCAGACTGCCATCACCCTGACGTACCACCAGTGGCGGCTGGTCGACCTGTACCGGCATGATCACCGGCAGCATTTCGAACTGGAACGGCGCGGCCTGACTGGCCGCAGCGGTGTTCGACGCCATCGGAGCGATGAGCGTGTAGTAATGAGTCTGGGTCGAGGTGCAGGCACTGATGCCCAGCGCAGCGGTCAGGACTGCCAGTTTAAGGCGCAGGGTCATTGGTTCGGCTCCGCAATGGCTCGGGATGAAGAGGGTGCATTGAATGAACGCGGGGCAGCATCGCCGGTACGACCGCGGATCAGCGATTCAGGATGGCGGCTGAGGAAGTCGGTCAGCACGCGAACCGAGCGCGCAGTGCGCTGAACCTCATCCATTGCCTGGCCCAGTTGCTGACGCGCAGGCGAGTCTTCAGCCAGCGAATCGTTGGCGGTCCCGAGGGTTTTTTCCGCCTGCTGCAAGGTGCCACGCATTTGCGGCAGGATGCTGCTGTTGACCTGTTTGAGGGTCTTCTGAAGCTCGCTCAGGCTGCCATTGAGGTTGGCTGCCAACTGGTCGATCGGCAGTTTGCTGAGTTTCTCGACGAACGCCTGCAATTGTTCCTGCAGTTTGTCGAAGCTGCCCGGCACGGTCGGTATCTCCAGCGGACGGGCTTTGGGGTTGAACGTCACCTTCTGTGCCTTCGGATCGAACTCCATGGCGATGTACAGCTGGCCGGTCAGCAGGTTGCCGTTGCGAACCTGGGCACGCAGTCCGTTGGCGACGAATGCGCCCAGCACTCGGGCCGACTGTTCTTCTTCGTCACCCTTGCCGCCCAGCTCCTTGAGCTTGGATTCTGCGGCACCGAGGCGCTTGGGGTAGATCACTGCGCCGACGATGCCCGGGAACGTCTTGGTGGCCGGGTCGTAATCCAGATCCACCGAGACCACTTTGCCGATATTGACGCCCAGGAAGTCGACCGGGGAGTTTACGGTCAGGCCGCGCAGCGACTGATTGAAGCGCATGCGGATGTAGCGGGGCTCACCATCTGGCGGGGCCAGCGCGGTGGCCTGATCGTCGAATATCTTGAATTCGGCGTTTTCGTCGGCCGGCTTGGAGTCCGGGCTCCAGTTGGGTTCACGAAATGCCACGCCGCCGGAGATGATCGAGGTCAGCGACTGAGTATTGATCTTGAGGCCCGATGCGCCCACGGTGACGTCCACGCCGCTGGCGTTCCAGAAACGGGTATCGGTAGTGATGTACTGGTCATTGGGCGAACTGATGAAAATCTGGATATCGACGCCACGGCCATCCTTGGACAGCTCATAGCCGACCACTTGACCCACCTGGATCCGGCGGAAATAGATCGGCGAGCCAATGTCCAGCGACCCAAGGTCGTCGGTATGCAGAATAAAGCGTTTTCCCTTTTCGCCGAACGTCACCGGAGGCGGCGTTTCCAGACCGGTGAACTCATTCTTGGTGTCCTGCGCGCTGCCCGCGTCCGCGCCGATGAAAGCACCGGACAACAGGGTATCGACGCCCGATACGCCATGTGCACCGATGCGCGGCCGTACGACCCAGAATTGGCTGTCGATGCGGGTGAACGGGTGCGCAGTGTTATTGAGCTCGATGGTGGCCAGCACATGGGTGCGGTCATCGCTGAGGGTGATGTCGGTCACCATGCCGATGACCACGTTCTTGTACTTGACCTGAGTCTTGTTGGCTTCAAGACCTTCCGCCGTGAGAAAACTCACGGTGATCCTCGGGCCGATGTTCATCCAGTCATGAAAGGCCATGGACAGGCCGATCAGCCCTGCGACGATAGGCACCAGCCAGATCAGCGAAATGCGCACGCGGCGCCGCTTGACCTCGGGGCGGGGCATCGAAGCAGAAGGGGGGAGGGTATTGTCAGACATCTTCAACCTCTGCGTCCCAGATAAGCCGGGGATCGAAACTCATGGCGGCGAACATCGTCATCACCACAACCAAACCAAAAAACAGAATGCCGATCCGGGGCTCGATGGTGCTCAGCTCACGAAACTGCACAAGGGATGCCACCAGGGCGACGACCAGCACGTCGAGCATCGACCAGTAGCCGATCAGTTCGATGAACCGGTAAAGACGGGCGCGTTCGCGCATGGCCCAGCGGCTGCGGCGCTGGCAGGTGATCAGCAGCATGCCCAGCACCAGGAATTTGATGCACGGCACGACTACGCTGGCCACGAAGATCAATATCGCAATGTCCCACGAGCCGCTTTCGAAGAACTCGATGACGCCGCTCATGATGGTGTTCTGGCTGCTGTTACCCAGCAAAGCGGTATACATCACCGGCAATGTGTTGGCCGGGATATAGAAAATCAGCGCGGCGATCAGATAGGCCCAGGTGCGAGTGATGCTGTTGGGCTTGCGTCGGTGCACCGGCGAATCGCAGCGCGGGCAGCGGCTGGCGTCTTCCTGACAGGCGTAACCGCAGGTGTGGCACAGACACAATTTGTGTTCATGGGCGAAAGGGATGCCATTCATTCAGCCTTGACTCCCAGTTCGTCCCACAGATCACGAATGCCCTTGTTGGCGATCAGCAGGATCAGCACCATCAGCATCGCCATGGCCCAGAGCCCGACGCCGGGGTGCACATCGAGCATGCCTGCCAGCTTGATGATCGCAACCAGAATGCCCAGCATGCACACTTCCAGCATGCTCCAGGGGCGCAGCTGTTCCAGCGCGCGCATGCAGGTCTTGAAGCCCGGCGCGATGACGCCCCTGTTGGCATGCAGCAGCACCCAGAACAGCAGGGCGATCTGCAACAGCGGAGCGAAGATGATTGCGACGCCCGCAACCAGGGCGATGATCGTGATCCGTCCCTGAGCCAACGCCTCGACCGACTGCCAGAGCGTGACCTCGTTGGTCAGGCCTTTCATGCTGATGCTGATTACCGGAAAGATGTTGGCGAAAACGAAGAAGATCGCCGCAGCGATGGTCAGGGCCAATAATTGCTCGATGCTCATGCGCCGTCCCCGGCCAAGCACTGCTCGGCAGCGCAGGCAGAACGCGGTATCGCCGGGTTTAAGTGGCTGAGCTTCATACAGCGAATCGCAGTGTTCGCAGATGATCAGATCCGGTGGGTGTCTCGTGGAATGCACAGTGCTCATCGACGCCGTTGATGCAGAGTTCTGGGTGGAAGATCGGAGGTTCGGAAAGATACCTCTTTATTGGCTGTGCAGTGTTTTTTTCTGTGCGTCCCGTCACAACCCTGCAGGGCTGCATGATTGACCGCGGAGGCTGGCGGTGGTTCATGTCATCGGGCCATTATCTATGGATTGCCCCATGTAGCCAATGGCACCGTTGTCAGCACTGTCCATGCTTCTGAACAGGGCAGTGCTGACGGGCCACCGTCAAGGCTTGCCTGGTCTGGCGCGTTGTTTGAGATAGCCCAACAGCTGCCGCGCTGCCTGAGGGACGTTGTGCTCGTCGAAGGTCATGCAGATGGCTCGGGTATCGTCCTCGATGGTGATTTCGTACTGATTCAGGTCGCGTCCGTCTTCATTGAAGGCTTCGCCCGACTTGTTCAGTCCGCTGTCACTCACCAGCCGTTCAAGCTGTTCGGCCTCGGGTTGTTCGAGGGTGGAGGTGTCCACCTCACACCGTTTTATCGCGCCGGCAAAACCGCCCGATTGGACCAGACACACCTTCATCGCTACACCTCTTCTTTGTTCAGACCTTGACCCCGACTTTCTTCCAGGCGGCCTGAACGGCTTTTTTGGCGTCTGCACCGAAACGGGGGTCGCTGGCGACCTTTATGCTGATTCTGGCGCAATCGGCGAACTGGCTGTCCGATGCCAGCTCCAGCATTGTTTCATACCAGATTCTGCCTGCCACTTCCCAGGCATTTCCGCCGAGCGCCTTGGCGACCAGTACGAAAGCGCGATTGGGAATGCCCGAGTTGATATGCACGCCGCCCCGGTCCTTGGCACCGGTGTACAGGTCAGCCATGGTGGCGGGCTGCGGGTCGTCGCCCAGATCCGGGTCGTTGGCGTAAGCGGTTCCGGGTTTCTCCATGTCACGAATACCGCGGCGGGTCGGGGCAGGGACCAGCAGTTCCTTGCCAACTACCCAGTCCGATTCTTCAGCGCTGGTGCCTTCTTTCCACTGGCGAACCAGCATGCCGAAGACATCGGCGAAATGTTCGTTCAAGGCGCCCGACTGGCCACGGTATTCCAGATTGGACGTGAAACTCTGCACGCCATGCGTCAGTTCGTGGCCAATGACTTCCAGACTGCCCGTGAAACGTTTGAAGACCAGGTCGTCGCCATCGCCATAGGCCATCTGGCTGCCGTTCCAGTACGCATTGCTCAGTGGCACGTAATCGCCTTGAAAATCGACTTCGGCCACATGCACAGTCGAGACCAGCGCCATGCCTGCATCGTCCAGTGAGTTGCGTTCGAACAGTTGCTGATAAAAATCGTAGACATCACCGGAACCGTCATAGGCTTCATCGGTGGCCTTGTCGCCGGTGGCCTTCTGGCCTTCGGAACGCACCACTTTGCCCGGCAACTGATCGGTGCCTTTGGCATCGTGGACCACCCGGTGTTTGGTGCCGCTCGGTGATTTTACGGCATGCATCGACGGCATGGTCCGGGCGGTCAGGCGCGAAGCCAGGAATGCGGAGCTGCCGGTCAGGTTGGCGATGGCCCGTGCGCTGATACCGGGCTGTGAGGACTGCGCCATATGCTCGAGCATGTAAGGCGGAATGAAGCAATGCAGGGGATGTCTATCGCACATGTGAAACTCCTGTAGTAATGCACCGATAGCAGCAAGCCACCGGTCAACATGGTCGCGAGAGGTTTGACAGGTGAAAGACCGGTTTTATGCCAAAGAAATATTTCATTACATGATGACCGGTAGGCAAATGATTGGCGCTTTCGCCAAAGTTCAGTCTGGCCGGGCGTTTGCGGGAAGGGCGGTCGACCTGCGTCACCTCGACACAGCCGCTCGATCCGCACGCCGGGAATGCTAGACTCGCGCCACTTCAGACGAGGAGCAGACTCACGTGCGCAAGACGGTAATGATCATGGCGGTGCTGGCACTGGCCGGATGCGATGCAGGCGGTTCCAGAACTCCTGCCCGGGAGAAGGCCCAGGACGCGGTTCAGACGGCGCCGGTTACCGGCCCGCAGTGGTTTATCCAGATGAACTCCAGAGAGGCGGTCAGCGATACCAGTGCCTGGCTGCTCGAGCGCAGCTATGTGCCCGTCATCGTCACGATCGACGGCAAGCAGCAAATGTTGCTCGGTCCTTACCCGAGCGAGGCTGAAGCCGAAGAGCAGCGTGTCGCCCTGCAGGCCAAGGTCAGCAAATCACACCGTTTTGCCACGCCTTCGGTGGTGCAGTACACCCGCTGAGGCACCAGACAGCAAAAGGGCGTGATCGCTGTGCAGCGATCACGCCCTTTTTTTACGCCTGGTGCGGTGTGTCGATCAACGACGGCCCAGCAGCAAGCCCACGACAAGTCCGAAGCCGGCAGAAATGGCCACGGTCTGCCATGGATGGCCACCGATGTAAGTCTCGGTCGCATCCACCGCCGGCTTGGCGCGATCACGGACGCTCGCCACCGAATCCAGTGCCTGCTTGAGCTTCAGGCTCAGTTGCGCGCGCAGGGTCTCTGCGTCCTCGCCTACCAGCGCTGCGCTGTCCTTGAGTAGCTTGTCGGATTCCTCGATCAGTGCCTGCAGGTCGCTGAACGCCTGATCCTTGATCTGATCGGCAGCAGTTTGGGCAGAGGTCTTGCGAGCCATGGCATTTTCCTTTTCAAGTGATGGCAATAGTGATCAATGGAGTATCGGGCCTCGCGAAAAGTTGCACCGGCTTGAATGACCTGACGCAGGGCTCTGCAAAGAAACACCATTACGGGTGTAAGATGCAGCCGTTTTTAGTCGTAGGTGAACGTTATGAGTTTCAATCTGGCCAACCGGCCCCTTCCTGAACGCGCCGCTATCGAAGATGAAAAATCCCGCCTGTTCGACCTGTGGCAGAGCAATCTCGGCAAGGCCAAGGGCGAGGCCGCGCGGTTGATGGGCGAACGTGCCAAGCGCAAGGGTAAATGGTCGGAGTGGGTTCGCTCCGAGCTGGACACCATGAGCCCGCCTGAATACGCCAACATGGTACGCAGTGAAGTCAATCGCCTGATGGCGGCGGCCAAGTAAGCCGTCACACAAACAGGCAGACAGCGTTATCCCTGACCTTCGATCACCAGGGATCGCCTTCCGCCTGCCGAAGGTCCAGTGTGCCGCTGTCTTTGAAGCGCATGGTGCCGAACAGGCCGCCAGCCAGCTTGCCGCGTAGCGTGTAGGGCAGGTTGTCCAGTCGCTGGGTCTGGCTCAGACCGAGCGCCTGGCGCAGGGCCGCAAAGGCCGAGACGCTAACCGGCACCACCAGCACCGCTTCCGAGAAAGAACCGATGGATCCGTGCTGGTTGCTGACGCCAGACGCCAGCAACCGACCGTTCACATCCAGATCCAGCGCCACACCGCTGTAATCGATGGCGGTCTCGTTCGGATTCTGCAGGCGCAGCTTGACCGCCATGCGCAACTCCAGTCCCTGACCCGGCAAGGGGTCGATGCCCACCACACTGATGGTCAACGGATCGCGATTGGGCAGCAGGGTACATGCACTCAGCGCCAGCAGCAGAAGGCCCGAAAGCACGAAGCGCATTGGGGGTAGCGACATTGTCCGGTTCCTCGGCGTGGCGTCAGTCACCTTCAGACCGCATGGCCGTCAAGAGATTCGCGGGCAAGTGAAAGGCCTGTCGGATGACCCCGAAGATTCAACGTCCGCGCCGTTACCCGCTAATCTGCCTGTTTCAACCATTGCGTCGTGCTGCGCGCAGGTTGATGATTTCAGCGATCCAATAACAACAAGACTGGAGATAGCCATGTCCATCGAAAGGACAACCCCTCATCAAAACCCTGCCCAAAGCCCTGCTCAAGATCCTGTCGTCGTCGTCAGTGCTGTCCGCACGCCCATGGGCGGTTTTCAGGGCGACCTGCAGAGCCTGAGTGCCACACGTCTGGGCTCGCTGGCCATCGGCGCCACCGTGGAGCGTGCCGGTATCGACCCCCATGACGTTGAAGAAGTCCTGTTCGGTTGCGTGCTGCCCGCAGGCCTCGGTCAGGCGCCCGCCAGACAGGCCGCGCTGGGCGCGGGTCTGGGCAAGGGCACGCTGTGCACCACGCTCAACAAGATGTGCGGCTCGGGTATGCAGGCCACCATTCTGGCTCATGATCTGCTGATTGCGGGCAGTGCAAGCATTGTCGTGGCAGGCGGCATGGAAAGCATGTCCAACGCACCCTATCTGCTGGATCGCGCCCGTGGCGGTTATCGCATGGGCCACGGTCGTGTGCTGGATCACATGTTTCTCGATGGTCTGGAGGACGCCTATGAGCCGGGCCGCCTGATGGGCACCTACGCCGAGGATTGCGCGCAGAACAATGGTTTCAGTCGCGAGGCGCAGGATGAGTTTGCCATCGCTTCCCTGACCCGTGCTCAGCAGGCCATTTCAGAAGGGCATTTCGACGCCGAGATCGTTCCGGTGCAGGTCACTGTCGGTAAGGAACAGCGCCTGATTGCCCATGATGAACAGCCGCCCAAGGCGCGACTGGACAAGATCCCGACCCTCAAGCCCGCGTTCCGCGAAGGCGGCACGGTCACGGCGGCCAACGCGAGTTCGATCTCCGACGGTGCCGCTGCGTTGCTGCTGATGCGTCAATCCGAAGCCACGCGCCGGGGACTGAAGCCGCTCGCCGTTATTCATGCTCACGCCGCATTCGCCGACGAGCCTGGCCTGTTTCCCACCGCTCCGATCGGGGCGATCAGGCGGCTGCTCGGCAAGACAGGCTGGACGGTGGATGATGTGGATCTCTACGAAATCAACGAGGCCTTCGCCGTCGTGCCTCTGGTCGCCATGAGTCACCTGGAAATTCCGCATCACAAGGTGAACGTCAATGGCGGAGCCTGTGCGCTGGGCCATCCCATTGGTGCCTCGGGCGCACGCATCATCGTGACCTTGCTGGCGGCCCTGCGTCGCAGACAGCTCAAGCGTGGAATCGCGGCTATCTGCATCGGCGGTGGCGAGGCAACGGCCGTTGCTCTTGAAATAATAGAATAATTATTTAAATCAACGGCTTGAATGGCTTATGTGATGTTGATTGTTTTGTTTGGTGCTGGTTTTCAAAAAAATACAAAAAGGATATTTATCAATGGCTTACGAGACTATCTTGAGTGAGGTCAGAGGCGGGGTCGGGCTCGTCACGCTCAACCGTCCCAAGGCGCTGAACGCGCTCAACGCTCGGTTGATCGATGAACTGAATCATGCGCTGGACGCCTTCGAAGCTGACAGCGCCATTGGCTGTATTGTGCTCACAGGCTCGGAAAAAGCCTTTGCCGCTGGCGCTGATATCAAGGAAATGGTTGATCTGACCTACCCGCAGATCTACCTCGATGACCTGTTTCGCGAAAGCGATCGTGTCGCCGCCCGACGCAAGCCCATGATCGCCGCAGTCGCTGGCTTTGCATTGGGTGGCGGGTGTGAGTTGGCGCTGATGTGCGACTTTATCCTTGCGGCTGACAATGCCCGCTTCGGGCAGCCGGAAATCAATCTGGGCGTACTGCCGGGCATGGGCGGCACCCAGCGCCTGACCCGGGCTGTCGGCAAGGCCAAGGCCATGGAAATGTGCCTGACCGGGCGCTTGATCGATGCCCACGAAGCCGAGCGCGCCGGCATGGTGTCTCGGGTCCTGCCGCTGGAAGAACTCCTCGACGAGGCGCTTAAGGCCGCCGCCAGCATCGCCGCGAAGTCCTTGCCTGTCGCGATGCAGGTCAAGGAAAGCATCAACCGCGCCTTCGAAGTCAGCCTCGCCGAAGGCATCCGTTTCGAACGCCGTGTGTTTCACGCCACCTTCGCCAGTCAGGATCAGAAGGAAGGCATGCAGGCGTTCATCGAAAAGCGGCCACCTGTCTTCAGGGACTGCTGATATTCAGGGCATCGCGCTGCTGCTGAGTCCAGTTCTGCTGGAAATAGGTATGCAGCGCCATGCACTCGCCGGGATGGATCAGCCATAGCTGCTGGGGCGTCTTGTGATACTCCCTGATCAGTTGCTGGCGATCGGCTTCGCTGAGGCCCAGATAACCCAGATCGTCGGTGGTGCCTTCGAACAGGAAGTGCCTGGGTGCCAGGCGAGCCAGGTGATGCAGCCCCGGCTTGCGCATGCGCACGATGTACCAGATTCTCGCGGCCAGCGGTGCGCCGCGCAGACCTGGCAGCTTTGTCAGGCGCAGATCGCTGATGGTCAGGGTCTTTCGGGGTGGAGCATCGGGCGCAAACGTATCCAGCGTAGTATTGCCCCGCACCGAAATCATTTCCGGCGTCAGGTGCAGCTCGGTCTGCGCGCCTTTCACGTTGATGTCCTTGTCCGATTCGATATGCAAGTGCTGGCCGGAGCGCAGGTGCACGTAGACCGGCGACTTGACGTCGATCCCTTCCAGTCTTATCCGTGGCCTGTTTGCAGGCAGGGCTCTCGGCACGCCGCAGATCACCGGGCGGTCCGGATCGCTGTTCAGGTGAGCGACGATCACGCGGGTGCCTGCCTGTAGCCGGGCGACCGGGTTGGCAGCCGCACACATCACCTGTGCCAGCGGCCACTGTTCGGGCTCATTTTCCAGACCGGATGCTTTCTGCCAGTCAAAGCGGATCGGCCTGTGGCCTGGTAGGCTGTTCTGCGCATCGACGATCAGCTCCTGAGGCATGAGTGTCGCCTCTTGAAGCTGGTTGATTCTCGGCCTGGGGTGTCTGAGCGCAGGGCGAAAGGGCATCGCCCACGGCAACACCTTGAACCGATTTGTATAACCACTGGCTGAAACACTGTCGTCAGGTTGGGGGGCGTTTTCCGTGTCAGGCAGTGCACTGATGATGGCCGCAATGTCGTTGGGGTCCACGCCTTCCAGTGTCTGTAGCTGTCTGCCTGCATGGCGCACCTCGATCAGCAGCCACTGATCGTTGAGCAGCGGCTCGGGATGATCGAGTACGTGCATGATTTCGCCGCTGCGCAGGCCTGGCTGATCGCTGACGCCCTGAAAGTCCCGACGCTCGCAACGCAGCCGCTCCAGATGGCGCACGCTGCGCTGTTGTCGATGGGCCGTCGCCTGATCGGTCGGTCGCTGGCCGCCAGAGGCTTCACGGGATTCCCTGAGCGCTTGCGCTTCGCGTTCCGTGCGTGCTTTTGAGCCGCTGTACGGGGTCGAGTGGGTCGCCTGCCAGAACGGGTCCTGCTGGCCGCTATGGATCGACCTGCGTTCGGCCAGATGCACAAGTGCAGTCGAGCGGTCGTGAGGGTCGCGACGGAACCGCGTAGGCAGCCGATGCTCGGTGAAGCTGGCAGGATCGTCGGAAAACACCAACGTATGGCTATCGGGTGTCTGTTCGAAACGGAAGTGAATGCCTTCCTCCTCGCACAGGCGCTGCAACAGGTGCAGATCGGTCTCATCGTACTGGATGCACAAGGGGCGACGTGGATAGAGCCCCGTCATCTGATCGAAGCGGTAGGCGGCTGTCGGCAGCCCGTCGCGTTCAAGCAGATGGGCGATCAACTGTGGGGCGCTCATGTCGTGGTACGCGCAGCGTCGAGGCTGCCCGGCCAGGTTTTGCAAGGCAGGCATCAGCACCAGTCGATAATGCGTCAGGCGGCTGCCGACATACACTTCAAGTGCACGATGGATCAGGCCGTGA
The DNA here is from genome assembly GCF_979253365.1 of Pseudomonas sp. AC016. Classification (NCBI taxonomy): domain Bacteria; kingdom Pseudomonadati; phylum Pseudomonadota; class Gammaproteobacteria; order Pseudomonadales; family Pseudomonadaceae; genus Pseudomonas; species Pseudomonas sp. AC016. Next base: position 578,227 of record NZ_CEEDCC010000001.1, on the reverse strand, counting down.
ACGCCTTGACCGGCACCGCCGAATCTCAGAAATGCGCTGCGCCCGATCAGGCTGGCCGTGTCCGGCGAGGCTTGCGTGCCGATCAGATCAATGTCGAAACGGTACACTTCGTTCAAGGCATCCAGCCCGGTAAAGCTTATGACATGCAGATCCATCTGGCAGTCGGCAATCGCCAAGGTCATTGGCATTTGCGGGTCTTTGCACATCGTCGGGCGCTCCCACCATGAAATTCAGGGTGCGAAGGTTACGAAATGCGTGAGTGCAAAAGCATCGTTTCAAAGTTTTTCAGAAAAGGACTACACGACGAAGCGCGAGCAGGCCCGAGATATTGAGCGCAGTGACACGCTCATCGAAGCAATCGCAGCCCGGCAGGGGTTTCATCTGGCGTGATCGCGTATAAAATGCGTCGCGCCGGAAACGTCTTTGCCGGCCACCCCTATTTTCAACGTCCTGCCACCCTTGCAGGCTGCCTCGCAGTCGCAGCGGGCGGGACGCACACTGGATCAAGAGAGCAGACATGGGCGCACAGTGGAAGGTCAAGCATAAAGAAGCGGCAGCCAACGCCAAGGGACGTACGTTCGGCAAGCTGTCCAAGGAAATCATGATCGCGGCCCGCGCAGGCGCCGACCCTGACATGAACTCGCGGCTGCGTCTGGTGGTAGAGCAGGCCAGGAAAGCCTCGATGCCCCGTGAAACCCTGGAGCGCGCGATCAAGAAGGGCGCAGGCCTGCTGGGCGAAAGCGTCAACTTCGAACACCTGACCTACGAAGGTTTCGCACCGCATCGCGTGCCGGTGATCGTCGAGTGCCTGACCGACAACATCAACCGCACTGTGTCGGAAATCCGCGTCCTGTTTCGCAAGGGACAGCTGGGCGCTGCAGGCTCCGTGTCCTGGGATTTCAACTACCAGGGCATGATCGAAGCGGTGCCTGCGTCGCCGGACGCCGATCCTGACGAAGCGGCCATCGAAGCTGGCGCTCAGGACTGTGAGGCGGCGGAAGAGGGTGCCACCCTGTTCCTGACCGACCCCACAGACATGGACGCGGTGTGCAAGAAACTGCCTGAATTCGGCTTTACCGTGCAGTCCGCGCAATTGGGCTACCGTCCGAAAAGCACGGTGGACGGCCTGACCGATGAGCAGATGGCAGAAGTCGAAGCCTTTCTGGAAGCCATCGATAACCACGACGACGTGCAGAACGTCTACGTAGGTCTGGCGGGCTGATCCACTCCGGTCTGGAGCGCCTCAGGCGCTCCATGCCTGCAACTTCACGCACACTTCCTCAAGCGGCGGCCTGCGTTTGCAGTCAGGCTGGATGCAGCTTTTCTGAAGCTGCTCAAGTCCTTCACGGATCTGCGAGTCTTCGGCTGACGGCTCGCAACGCTCCAGCAGTTCCCCCAGCAGGATACCGAACGCCCGCGTTTCCAAACGCTGCAGCGCCTGTCCCGCAGACTCGGACGGATGAAAAGAGGCCGCACCGAAGTCACCCAGCAGACAATTGCCGTTTTCCTGCACAAGGATATTGTGGCCATACAGATCGCCGTGGCTGATGCCACAGACATGCAGATGAGCGGTGACCGACGCGATGCCGGTGGCCAGACGCAGCAGTTCCGGCAGCGAGAACCGGGTATCGGCGTCGTAGATATCGCGACTGCATGAGTCCAGGCTGGGCGGGCCGGCTAGGTTGCGGAAGTCGGGCGCTATCAGCTCCATCACCAGCCCACGTTGCTGTTCGGGGTGCTCCGCGATCTGCCCCAGCACCTCGATCAGGTGCGCATGTCGACCCGCAGCAATGCAGACGGCCATTTCATTGAGCGGCGAGCCATCGCTGGTCACATCGCCCTTGTACAGCTTGACCGCTACCGTCTGTGCCTGCCCGTCGTCCTGCCATTTGGCCTGCTGAATGACGCCTGATGCTCCTTCACCCAGACGCTGCCCCAGGCTCAAGTGCTGCCATGGGATCTGCCGTACCGGCAGCGCCTCATGCTCCGGGCACAGCGGGTTGTCTGCAAACGCCAGCCAGGCGAGGGCGGGCAGTTGCAGCAGCCATTCTGGCAGTTCGGTCAGCCGGTTTGCGGCAATACGGATCAGTTCCAACCTGTGACAGTCGGCCAGTGTCGGTGGCAGGCTCTGTAACCGGTTACCGGCCAGCATCAGCTTTTGCAGATCGGGTCGGCGACCCAGTTCGTCCGGCAGCGACTCGATGCAGTTATCTGTCAGAATCAGCCAGCGCAGACGTGGTGGTAGTGCCGACGCGCTGACCTGCCGAATACGATTGGCCTTGAAGCCGATAATGCGCAGCTGCTCGCACTGCCCGATGCATTCAGGCAAATGGGTAAAGGCGTTGTCGGACCCGAACAGCACGTGCAGCCGAGTCAGGCGATGCAGGTCGTCCGGAAGATCGCGCAGCGCATTGCCACTGAGGTTGAGGACTTCCAGCGTATCCGCCAGGTCGAAAATTTCCTGCGGGAATTCGGTCAGTCCGCAGGACAGGTCAAGACGCCGTATGCCGGCCAGCTTGCCGGCGCGCAGGTCTGCGAGGGTATGCATAGGTGTGGGTTCGGTCTTCAGTCGGACAAGCGCGCATCATAACGGCAGTTTTCGCAGGTCGCCGCAGATATCACCCTTCATGGCAGGCAGCGCTCTACCCACTGATGCACGGTGGCGAGGCTCGGCGGGGATTCGGAATAGAGAATGCGGTAGATCATGGGGGCGACGATGGCGTCGATCAATTCGTCGGCCGATGGCGACGGCTCGTTTCGACTCGCGGCGCGATCAATGATGGTCTGCAACTGCTCGCGAACGATCGATGCGCATTTGCCGCCACAGTTCGAGGCACTGGCGGCCACGTCACGCATCATCTCGCGCCCTGGCGCCGAGGACATTTCGTCAAGATACATTTCGCTCCAGCTCAACAGATCAAGGCGCAGCTTGCCGTGATCGATGGGTTCATCCGGACGCAGCCTTGCGATGGCAGCGTCGGCCAGCAGATTGGTGAGGTCGCCCCAGCGCCGGTAGATGGTGGACGGTGTAACCCCGGCGCGAGTCGCGATCAGAGGCACGCTGAGCGTCGAGCGGTCCTGTTCCAGCAACAGATCGCGAACGGCACGGTGAATGGATTCCTGCACACGGGCGCTGCGGCCTCCGGTGCGTACTGCTTCTTTGATAGCCATACGGCGGACCTTAACACAAAGTATTTGCTTTAAGCGGCATCAAACAGCACACTCCGCAAAAGCTAATTAATGGCTTTAAAAGGTTGCAACAGTGGAGAGTGTACCCATGTCCCTATCTTTGCAGAACCCGCAGCCCGATAGCCGGGGGCAAAGCCATCTGGTCTTCCTGGCCTTCACAACCCTGTGTTTCTTTGCCGCATCCAGCACGCCTACGCCGCTGTATCACCTGTACCAGGAAGCGTGGGGCTTTTCTTCCGGGATGCTCACGCTGATTTTCGCGGTCTATGCATTCAGCCTGCTCGCGGCACTGTTAATGGGCGGATCACTCTCCGATTATCTGGGACGTCGCCCGGTCATTCTCGGTGCCTTGCTGATCCAGGCAGCCTCCATGCTGTGCTTCATCGCCGCCACGGATGTGACCTGGCTGGTGATCGCGCGGCTGCTTCAAGGGTTCGCTACCGGGCTGGCTGCCAGTGCGCTGGGCGCAGCGTTGCTGGACAGTGATCAGGTCCGTGGACCGCTGATCAACAGCATTTCCCCGATGTTGGGTATGGCGGTCGGTGCATTGGGTACAGCGCTGCTGGTGCAGTTCGCGCCGCATCCCTTGTTGCTGGCTTACTGCCTGCTGTTGGCGGCCTTTCTGGCGCAGGCGCTTTACCTGAAGCGAGTGCCCGAGACGGTCAGTCCGCAACCGGGCGCATGGCAGTCGCTCAAACCTTCGCTGCACGTGCCTGTGCAGGCCAGACGCATGCTGTGGCTGGTGCTGCCGGTGGACATCGCCGCCTGGGCACTGGGAGGGTTTTTTCTGTCATTGAGTCCGTCCTTGCTGGCCGCCGCCACAGGTTCGACTTCGCCGCTGGATGGCGGACTTGCGGTCGCGGCACTGACGCTGAGTGGTGCGCTGGCCATTATGATTCTGCGCCAGCGTGCTCCAGAGTTGGGTCTCTGGGTCGGGGCAAGTTTCATGATCGTCGGAGTCGCGGTGATTCTGCTGGCCGTCAACTCAGGCGTGCTCTGGCTGTTCTTCTGCGGCGCGATGATCGCCGGGATTGGCTTTGGATCGAGTTTTCTCGGCGCGTTGCGCATGCTCATGCCGACTGCGCACGCACATGAGCGAGCGGGTCTGATGTCGGCCTTTCTGGTGCTTAGCTATCTGGCGTTCTGCATGCCAGCGCTGGCAGCCGGTTTTGCTGCGCGTTCGTTTGGTCTGGTTATGACCAGTAACGTCTATGGTGGGATCGTTATCGTGTTGGCATTGATGGCGCTGGCCGGATTGCTGGTGCGCCGTGCTGCGGGCGCAGGCACGGCGGGGGATGAGCGTGTTGCGTGATTGCAGGCGTGCATCTGCCGAGCAAACGCCATCCAGTGTGGGAGGCGTCACCACGTCTTCGAGGTAGCGCTGTCGCGCAGCAAACTAGGTAGGAGCGGACTTGTCCGCGAAAAGGCCTGTACAGCCGACGAATATTCGTCGGCTGAACTACAGCATTCGCGGACAAACGGAACGCCGCCCGGTCCGCTCCCACAAATTGTGTCTCTTCAGGAAGTTACAGGTTGTTTGATAATAGGCGGCTTGTCGGCGATTCGGTTTCCCGGACGACATCTACTACCCTCAACGCAGATCCTGAACCATCTCTGTCAGCACGCTCAGCACGTCCTTGCCCAACTGCGCCGAGCGTTTGCCTGACCAGCCGGTGATCGGATCGGGGGCGTTGTCGTTGTCCTTGAACGGCATCTCCAGCGTCAGCGCCAGACATTTGTAACGTTCGCCAATGCTGTTGCAGGCCAGGTTCATATTGGCCTGGCCTGGAGCGCTGCGCGGGTAGCCGTACACACTCTGGAAATCGACCGTGATCTCACCCAGGCGACGACGGAACTGCTCTTCCAGTTGCTGTTGTTTGGCGGTGTAGCCCGGATTGCCTTCGCAGGCTGCAGTGAAGACGTAAGGGATTTCTTCGTCACCATGCACGTCCAGGAACATGTCGACGCCGTAGTGTTCCATCTGCTGTTTGACGAAAAACACCTCTGGGCTGAGTTCCTCGGTGCTGTCCTGCCAGGCGCGGTTCAGGTCCTTGCCTTTGGCATTGGTGCGCAGATGACCATGGAACGCGCCGTCGGGGTTCACGTTCGGCACCAGATACAGGTCTGCATTGGCCAGAAGCTGCTGCATGGCCGCATCGTCGTCCTGCTGAAGACGCTCGATAACGCCCTCCATGAACCATTCGGCCATGTGCTCACCGGGATGCTGCTGGGCAATGATCCAGATGTTGCGTTTGCCTTGCGCACCGTCGCCTTTGCGCAGCAACTGAATATCGCGGCCCTCGACGCTCTTTCCGGTCTCCAGCAGCTGCATTCCGGCCTTTTCCCGAGCCTGCTCGATCAGCCCGTCATGACGCTCGCGGCTGTAGGGTTCGAAATACGCGAACCACACCTGCGGCTGGCTCGGCGACAGGCTGAAGTCGAGTGCTTTGCCATCGAACCCGGTCGGCACCCGGAACCATTCCTCGTGATCATAGGACGCGACCGCGTTATAGCCGGTCCACGCGCTGTTGAACGTCGATTCGCTGGCGTTGGTCAGGCTGAAGATGTGGGGTGCGCCGACCTCCATGCCTTCGACCTTGAAGTGGAACCATTGAAAATGGCCACTTTGGGTGTCAGGTCGGATGGCCAGTTTGATGCGAGCCGGGTTGCTGGCATCCAGAACTTGAATATTGCCGCTGTCGAAGTCTGCGTTGATGATGAGGGTCAAGGTGCGTGCCTGTATATGTTGTGCGTTCAAGGCAGCCACTTTACACCGATCGGCTCGTCACGGACTTCTCTGAAACGGTCATTCAGCGTCAGGAAAGTACCTCGGTCGTGACCATCAGGCTGCACAGCAACGTGGTCAGCAGGCACCAGACGAGATACACGCGCCGTTTGCGCCGGTGCCAGCCGCCGATTCCCAGCAATGAGGCAGGGGCCTGGAGTTCGCGCCAGATGCGCTCACAGCTTTGAAACGCCGCCAGGTGCCTGGAATCTGCATCGAGCCAGTGCCGAAATTCGATCCGCTCGCTGGCGGTCGCGCCTGGGCTCTGCAGATGCACGTACCAGCGGCTTGCCTGTTCCTGAATGGTCTGACCATCGAGGGCGGAATCGGAGGCGCAGCCATGGGCCTGCCTGAGCACGCGAACCATGGCGCGTTCTACCTTGGCGACATCGACATGAAGGAAGCGGGCAATCTCTGCGTAGGGCAAACCGTCGAGGCGGCTGAGCAGGAAAATCTGCCGGGTACGGCGGGACAGCCTGCCTAGGGCATGGCAGGTTTCGATCGTACGCGCTGACGGAGCGAGGTCCGGCAACGTGGCGGGCAGGGGCAACAAGGGCGAGAGCTGACTACTCATGATGTATCGCTCGCTGATCTTCCATAGAAATTCTTCCTTGAACCTATAGGTTTCATCCATGACACATTCAGCCTAGTGAATGCGAGAATCGTTCTCAAGTGAAAAGGCGCTGCAATTACGATTTATCTGAACGTTTCAGTCATTGTCGGCGTAAAAAACTGACCTCATGCGGCGTTGCACTGATATCATCAGCGCCATTCTGAAACACCGTGCAACACACCAGACTTCATTAGCCTGAAGCAGCGAAAAAACCAAAAAAAAGACCCGGCAAAAAAGCCGGGTCAAAAACCGTGATTAGCCTGATGAGGAGATAATCTGCAAGCCGACCTAAGACTTTCAGGTTATCCAGCCAGTCTCGCGACCAGCTGATGCAATAATAATCATTATCATTTGCTAGTCAAATGTTTTGGCATCCTCATAGAAAGAAACAATCCATTGCCGCTCGTCGATGGATTGTGCCTTTTCCATCAATGTCTCTTTACCTCCTCAGTCCAGCGGCAGTTCTGTCGTGCGCTTGACCGTGCTCATGGCGATGTTGGAGTGTGCTTCGTGCACATGCGGCAGTTGCAGCAGATGGTCTCGCAGAAAGCGCTCGTAACTCGCGATGTCCTGTGCCACGACCTTGAGCATGAAGTCCATGCCGCCCGCCATGGTGTAGCACTCCAGCACCTCCGGGTGGCCGATGATCGCTTCTTCGAACTCGGCAAGATACCGCCTGCCGTGGCCTGAAAGCTTGACCTCGACGAACACTGTCATGCTCAGCCCCAGCTTTTGCGCGCTGAGCAGGGCGACAGTGCGCTCGATCACGCCTTCTTCCTGAAGTCTGTGGATGCGTCGCCAGCAGGGCGACTGCGACAGCTCGACACGCTCGGCAATCTCTGCCGCCGACAGATCGGCGTCATGTTGCAACAGGCGGAGAATCTTGCGATCGATGGGGCTCAATTTAAGCTGCATGAATTGACCTTGTTTTTTGTTTTTTTCGAAAAGGGCATGCTCAATATCAGCAGATATCTGTCAATTTAGAAAGAAAAAGCCTCTTTTCTACAGGCAGTCTAATGACAAGGCCGCCGGGCTGGACCTTCCCGGCGAGATGGACCTTACTCATAAGAAAGCCTGAATAAAAACAAGAGAGGTAATCGCATGACCCTGGCTGATATTCGTCTGGACGATAAATACCGGCTCGCCACCGGCAACCTGTACCTCACCGGAACACAGGCGCTGACCCGGCTGCCGATGCTGCAGAAGCAGCGTGATGAAGCGCGCGGGCTCAATACGGCGGGTTTCATTTCCGGCTATCGCGGCTCGCCACTGGGCAATCTGGACAAGAGCCTGTGGGATGCGAAGGATTATCTCCAGCAGAACGCCATTCATTTCCAGCCGGGTATCAACGAAGAACTCGCAGCCACTGCCGTATGGGGCAGCCAGCAGGTCAACCTGTTTCCTCAGGGCAAGTACGACGGGGTGTTCGCACTCTGGTACGGCAAGGGACCGGGTGTCGATCGTTGCGGTGACGTCTTCAAGCACGGTAACTCGGCCGGCGTTGCGGCCAACGGCGGGGTGCTGATCCTCGCGGGTGATGATCACGGCTGCAAGTCGTCGACCATTGCACACCAGAGCGAACATGCCTTCATCGCCTCGATGATTCCGGTGCTCAATCCCAGCAACGTTCAGGAAATCCTCGACTACGGCATCATCGGCTGGGAGCTGTCGCGCTACAGCGGTTGCTGGGTGGCGATGAAGACCATCGCAGAAAACGTCGATTCTTCTGCGGTCGTCGAAGTCGATCCGTTGCGCATGCAGACCCGCATTCCCGAAGATTTTGAGCTGCCCGAAGGCGGCCTGCACATTCGCTGGCCGGATCCACCGCTGGCCCAGGAAGCGCGCCTCAACACTTACAAGATCTACGCCGCCAGGGCGTTTGCTCGTGCCAATGAACTGAACAAGGTGGTCATCGATTCTGCCCAGCCTCGTCTGGGTATCGTGACCACAGGCAAATCCTATCTGGATGTGCGTCAGGCGCTCGAAGAGTTGGGCATTGACGAGCAACTCTGCGATCAGGTCGGCATTCGCGTGCTCAAAGTCGGAATGAGCTGGCCGCTGGAGCCGGTATCGGTGCATGACTTCGCTCAGGGTCTGGACGAGATTCTGGTGGTCGAAGAAAAGCGCAGCGTCATCGAAGACCAGTTGACCGGCCAGCTGTACAACTGGCCGGTAGACCGTCGCCCGGTGGTGGTTGGCGAGTTCGACGAGCAGGGCCGCTCACTGTTGCCGAACCTGAGTGAACTGACTCCGGCGATGATCGCCCGGGTCATCGCCAAACGGCTTGCTCCGTTCTACAGCAGCGCGCAGATCGAAGCGCGCCTGCAGTTTCTCAGCGAGAAGGAAAAAGCCCTGCAGGCGCCGCTGTTCAATACCCAGCGCACACCGCACTTCTGTTCCGGCTGCCCGCACAACACCTCTACCCGCGTACCGGAAGGCAGCCGTGCACTGGCGGGTATCGGCTGCCATTACATGACGATCTGGATGGACCGGGCGACCGATACCTTCACCCAGATGGGCGGCGAGGGCGTGACCTGGATCGGTCAGGCACCGTTTACCGAAACCCCGCACGTGTTTCAGAACCTGGGTGACGGCACCTATTTCCACTCGGGCCATCTGGCGCTCCGCGCCGCTGTTGCGTCCAAGGTCAACATTACCTACAAGATTCTCTACAACGATGCCGTGGCCATGACCGGCGGGCAGCCTATTGATGGCGTATTGCGCGTCGATCAACTGAGCCGTCAGGTGTTCAACGAAGGCGTGCAGCGCATCGCCCTGGTGTCTGACGAACCGGACAAATACCCGAACAGGGAAGGCTTCGCGCCGATCACCACGTTCCATCACCGACGCGATCTGGACAGTGTGCAGCGCGAGCTTCGCGAGTTCAAAGGCGTATCGGTGATCATCTACGACCAGACCTGCGCCACCGAGAAGCGCCGTCGCCGTAAGCGCGGCACGATGCCTGATCTGGAAAAACGCGCGTTGATCAACCCGGCGGTGTGCGAGGGGTGCGGTGACTGTGGCGTGAAATCCGGCTGTCTGTCTGTGCTGCCGAAGGAGACTGCGCAGGGCCGCAAGCGTGAGATCGACCAGAACGCCTGCAACAAGGATTTCAGTTGCGTCGAGGGCTTCTGCCCGAGTTTCGTCACCGTTCATGGCGGTAAACTGCGCAAGCCGGTCCTGCCCAAACAGGTCGAAGCGTTCGCCACCTTGCCGGAGCCGACGCTGCCTTCACTGGAGCGGCCATTCAATATTCTGCTGCCTGGCGTCGGTGGCACCGGTGTGACCACTGTGGGCGCAATGCTCGGTTACGCCGCCAATCTGGAAGGCAAAGGCTGCAGCGTGCTGGATCAGGCCGGACTGGCGCAGAAATTTGGTCCAGTGGTCAGCCATATCCGCATCGCAGCACGCCAGCAGGATCTCTTTGCCGTGCGGATTGCCGCTGGCGAGGCGCATCTGCTGCTGGGTTGCGACCTGTTGGTGGCAGCCGGGCCGGATGCGATTGCCAAGCTGGACAGTGCGATTTCCCATGCGGTGGTCAACAGCCAGCAGACGCCGACTGCAGAGTTCACCCGCAACCCGGATGCCGTGTTCCCGGTCGAGGCCATGAAGCAGACCATCATTGATGCGGTGGGCGCGGACAAGACCCATTTCGTCGAAGCCACCTCGCTGGCGACGCGGTTGATGGGTGACAGTATCGCCAGCAACCTGTTCATGCTGGGTTATGCCTATCAATTGGGCTTGATCCCGCTGACGTCGAAGGCCATCGAGAAGGCCATCGAGCTTAACGGTGTGTCCGTGAGCCTCAATCAACAGGCTTTCCTGTGGGGACGTCGCACCGCCCACGATGCGGTTGCGGTGGAGGCGTTCGTCAATCCGAAACAGCAGCCCGTCGAGCCGTCGCAACTGACGCTGGAGCAGCGTATCCAGAGCAATCTGGCCACGTTGTCCGAGTACCAGAACCAGGCCTATGCCGATCGCTACCTCAAACTCGTACAGCGGGTTCAGGATGCAGAGGCCAGGATGTTCCCCGGTCAGCAGCCAACGCTGACCGAGGCCGTGGCGTTCAACTACTTCAAGCTGCTGGCCTACAAGGACGAATATGAAGTGGCGCGCCTGTACAGCAACGGTGACTTCACGCGGCAACTGGAGGCGCAGTTCGAAGGAGATTACCGTCTTGAATTCCATCTGGCGCCGTCATGGCTTGCCAAGCGTGACCCGCACACCGGGCAGCCGCGCAAACGCAGCTTCGGTCCCTGGATGTTGCGGGCATTCGATGTGCTGGCAAAATTCAAGTTTTTGCGTGGCACCGCGCTCGATCCGTTTGGCCGCAGCCTTGAGCGTCGTCAGGAGCGCGAGCTGATCGAGCGCTACGTCAGCGATGTCGAGCTGATTCTGCAGCACTTGCAGGCTGGCAATCGTCACACTGCGTTGAGTCTGGCACGCCTGCCTGAGCGTATCCGCGGCTATGGCTACGTCAAGGAAAGTGCAATGAAGGCTGCTGCGTTGCAGGCGAATGTGCTGCGTCGCAGTCTTGAAAGCGGAGAAGTGGCTGCGCCGAAGTTGTATGAGGTGGCTGCGTAAAGAGAGCCTGTCTGGTTATTGATAACTGACGGATTGCGCATCCATGGCGGATGCGCGATCCATTCTCTGTATCCAAAGGCGTGTTAACTCTACCTCGGCATGTGCTTTCGAGTGGTTTCTGTTGAGTGTTGTTATCAAATACTATTGAGCTGATTAATATATTTGAATTTAATTATTCACGGGTGGTCGCCAACTTTAAATTAAAAAGAATATTTGCTCTAAGTTTAAAGTTTGATGTTTTGGTGCCGAAGTCATAATGCAGATCACATCGGCAGGGAGTCGCCAGGTACATCATTCTCAAAAACTTATCAAGAGCGTTATATGCTGACTACTATTCTAGGCAATATCAGTGTCCGGTCCAAACTTGTTCTGGGCTTCACACTGGTTATTTTGCTGACTGTACTTATCGCCTTTACAGGCTGGTCGGGCATTGTCTCGCTGAGCGAGCGTAGCGAACGCACAGCCGACATCGGCAAGCTGAGCACCCTGACACGCGACATGCGCATCGCGCGCCTGTCATTCACGATAAACTACGATGCCGAGCGCGCCAGCAACTGGCTCAAGGCGTACGAGAATCTCGATAACCACGTGCGCTATGCCGCAACGGTGTTCACCTCCGAGATCAATGTGCCGCTGATCAATGCGTCGCAGGCTGCCATGAAAGATTATCGGGTTCATTATGACAACCTGATGCAAGCCACCGAAGCGCGAGAGGCCACGCGACAGGTGTTCGGTCGGCACGCGGATGCGGCAGCCGAAGACCTGCAGAAACTGCAAAACGTCGCAAACTCCAGTGAGGGAAGTGCGCAGTTGCGGGAAACGTCCGCTCAGGCATTGATGGTGTTTCAAAAAATGCGCTTCGATGTGCGCGGGTACACTTTTTCGCTCAAGGCTGACAGCAAACTGGTCGCTGAAGCGTCCATCAAAACAGCCATCGATTTCATGAAAACGTTGAGCGGATTCAGCGGTCAGGCCGATACCGTTAAACATCTTCAGGATGCCTTGACTGCTTATCAGAGCGCGATTGGTCAATTCGTCAGCGCCCAGGCCAGAATCGATGAAGCTCAGGCCGGTGTTTCCAAAAACATCGAGATCCTGCTCGCATCCGCCGACCAGCTTTCCAAAAATCAGGTCACCCTGAGAATGGAGGATATGAATCAGGCCAAATCCCTGCTGATTCTCTGGCTGGTGTCGGCACTGGTGGTCAGTATCCTTGCGGCCTGGGTCATCACCCGACTGATCGTCGGCCCGTTGATGGAAACGCTGAAGCTGGCCGAACGTGTGGCAGATGGCGACCTCACCGACAACCGCGTCATCACCCGCAAGGACGAACTGGGTCTGCTGCAAGGCACCATGCAACGCATGACAGGCAACCTGCGTGAACTGATTGGCGGACTGCGCGATGGCGTCACCCAGATCGCCAGCGCCGCGGAGCAGTTGTCTGCTGTTACCGAGCAGACCAGTGCCGGGGTAAACAGCCAGAAAACCGAAACCGATCAGGTTGCGACTGCGATGCATGAGATGTCCACGACTGTGCAGGACGTGGCCAAAAATGCCGAGCAGGCCTCGCATGCTGCAGTCAATGCCTCGAAAGAAGCGCGTGAGGGCGATAGCGTCGTTGCCAGGGCGATCACTCAGATCGAAAGTCTGGCCAGCGAAGTTGAACACTCCAAGTCCGCCATGGACGAGCTGAAAAGCGAAAGCAACAAGATTGGCGGCGTTCTGGACGTGATCAAGGCGGTTGCCGAGCAGACCAATCTGCTGGCGCTCAATGCGGCTATCGAAGCGGCTCGCGCCGGTGAGGCTGGTCGAGGTTTCGCGGTGGTTGCCGACGAGGTGCGCAGCCTTGCGCAACGCACCCAGACCTCTACAGAAGAAATCGCCTCGCTCATCGGTGGTCTGCACAGCCGAACGGCACAGGTCGCGACCATTCTGGAGAGCAGCCGGGCGTTGACCGAAAACAGCGTGGAACTCACCCGCGACGCCGGGCGATCCATCAACAACATTACGTCGTCGATCTCGACCATCGAGACCATGAATCACCAGATCGCTGCGGCGGCCGAACAACAGAGCGTTGTGGCCGAGGAGATCAATCGCAGCGTGCTGAAAGTGCGGGATATTTCCGAGCAGACCGCATCCGCCAGCGAAGAGACGGCTTCATCAAGCATCGAACTGGCGCGCCTTGGTGTGCACCTGCAAGGTCTGGTCAGTCGTTTCAAGGTCTGACTTCAAGGCATCTCCGTAAGGCGATGCCTGACGATTCCGGCGCGCGGGCAACAGGGCGCGCCGGATCAACGGCCCCACATCTCCATCGCGAAGTCGACGAAGCTGCGCAGCTTTGGCAGTCGATAACGGTCCTGCACATACAACAGATTCATGGGGCGGCTGGGTAGCTGATAATCCGGCAACAGCGCCACCAGTCGGCCATCATCCAGATCGCGTTGCACCAGCGCGTCCGACAGCATCACCACACCCATCCCCACGCGGGCAGCGTTGCACAAGCCTGACGAGGTATTGATCAGCATCGAGCCCTGCACGTCTACCAGCACTTCACCTTCTGCGCCGGTCATGCGCCAGCGCTTGCCTGTGTCACGCCATCCATCACCTGCCTGATAGGCGAACGCCAGACAGTTGTGCGCACGCAAATCCTCGGGCCGGATCGGCGTGCCGTGGCGGGCCAGGTAATCGGGCGAGGCGCAGATGGTCAGGGTGTAATCCTGCAAGGGTCTGGCAATCAGCGGCGAAGCGTCGGGAAGGGCGCCGAGCCGAATGGCAATGTCGAAGCCGTTGTCGATCAGGTCCATGCGCTGATCGCTCAGGACCAGATCGAGCCTGACCTTTGGAAAGCATCTGGAGAATTCTGCCATTGCCGGAGCCAGCACTTCCGAGCCGAAGGTCAGGGGGGCCGTGATGCGCAGGGTGCCTGCGGGTTCGCCCTGGGTCTGTTCGGCAATTCGTTCGGAAGCAGCCACCAGCCCCAGCACTTCCAGACAGCGTTCGTAGTATTGCGTGCCGAACTCGGTCAGGCGCTGACGACGCGTCGTGCGGGTCAGCAGACTGACGCCCAGACGCTGTTCCAGCGAGCGCAGGTGATTGCCGACCATGGTGGTGGACATCGAGCACACCTGAGCGGCACCCGTCAGGCTGCCGGTTTCGACCACTTTTACGTACACGGTCATCGCCTGAAACAGGTCCATTATCAATTCCAGCTTTAAAATGATTGAAGTGATTCGCGGTTTATCCAGCGCAGGTGGTTAACGATACTGCAAAAACACTTCGTACACCTATGGAGCTTCACCTCATGACCACGGCCTGCCTGATGACCACATACCAACCCCTTGCCCTGAGTTTCAGCCATGGCCTCGGCACTCGCCTGTGGGACCAGGCAGGTCGTGAGTATCTGGATGCGGTGGCAGGCGTGGCGGTGACCAATGTCGGCCACTCGCACCCACTGCTGGTCGAGGCGATCCGTGATCAGGCAGGGCTTTTGCTGCACACCTCCAATCTCTACAGCATTGACTGGCAGCTCCGTCTGGCACAGAAGCTGACTGCGCTGTCCGGGCTGGATCGGGTGTTTTTCAATAATTCCGGTGCCGAAGCCAATGAAACGGCGCTCAAGCTGGCACGCTTGCACGGCTGGCATAAATACATCGAGCAGCCGTTGGTGGTGGTCATGGAAAACGCGTTCCACGGCCGTACTCTGGGCACGCTGTGCGCCAGCGACGGGCCTGCGGTGCGGTCGGGGTATGGGGTGTTGCCGGGGGATTTCGTCAAGGTGCCATTTGGTGATCTGACGGCTTTCAACAAGGTCTGTGATCAGTACGGTCATCGGATCAGCGCCGTGCTGGTCGAGCCAATACAGGGAGAGGGCGGTGCTCGGGTCGCGCCTCAAGGTTATCTAAAGGCCCTGCATGAACGCTGCACGCAGCGTAACTGGCTGCTGATGCTCGACGAAATCCAGACCGGCATGGGCCGTACCGGCAAGTGGTTCGCGTTTCAGCACGAGGGCTTTGTGCCGGACGTCATCACCCTGGCCAAAGGGCTTGGCAACGGCATTCCGATCGGAGCGTGCCTGGCAAGGGGCAAGGCGGCCGAACTGTTCACGCCGGGCAGTCATGGCAGTACGTTTGGCGGTAATCCGCTGGCCTGTCGTGCCGGGTGTACGGTCATCGACATCATCGAGCAGCAGGGTCTGGTGGAAAACGCCCGGCAGCAGGGGCAGCTTTTGCTGGAGCGGCTGCAGGCCGGGTTGAAGGGCCATCCTCAGGTGCTGGAAGTCCGGGGCAGGGGGCTGATGATAGGTATCGAATTGCTACAGGCCATTCCCGAGCTGACGCGGCTGGCCGCGCAGGATCATGGCCTGCTGATCAACGTCACCCGTGGCAAGGTCATTCGTCTTCTACCACCGCTGGTGCTGGATGCTGCGGAGGTCGCGCTGATTGTGGAAGGGGTTGTCGCGACGCTGGATAGCGCCATTTCCTTGCAGCAGGAACGCCTGGCTTGATGTGAAGGTTTGAGTGCAGGGCTATGCTGGGCTGTACCGCAACGCCCCATATGCGGTAGAACAGGGGCGCATTGCGTGTGTCTATGCAATGGCTACCCCATGGATTCAAAAGGAGCCCACCATGTCAATCCGGTCCCTGACCTCCGCCACTCTGCTCGCCGCCGCAGGGCTTGTACTAGCCGGTTCCGCCCTGGCCGCCGACAGTGACAGCCCGCTGGCGCAGGAGCGCGGCAAGACACGTCCGTTGATCATCATCGCCCCCAGCACGGTCGATCCGACGCTGGTCAGCATCAAAAAGGCGCTTGACGAGCCTGCCAACCGCGAAGCGTTCGCACAGCGCAACATGGTGTTGTTCACGGTGGTCAATACCATTGGTGAGCGCAACGGCAAGACTCTGGACGCACAGTCGACCATGGCCCTGATCCGCGAACTCAAACTGGGTGCTGGCGCGGAAACCAAGGTCATTCTGGTGGGCAAGGACGGGGAAAAGAAAATCGAGAAGGAAGGGGCAGTCGATCCCAAGGAGATCTTCGCCACCATCGACCAGATGCCGATGCGCGAACGAGAAGCCAGCGCGCCGCCGCCTGAGCCGGAACCCAAGCCTGCACCTGCCGAGAAAGCCGGAAAACCGGGCAAGGCTGCACCGGCCGGTAAAACGCTGGACGACTGATCGAGTGCCGCGCAGCCTCTTCGGCGCTGCGCGGTCTCATGGCGCACACTGGATTGTGGAAGGACTCAAAACGTCCTCGACGTAGTGCTGTCGCGCGGCAAACCCGTGGGAGCGGACTCGTCTGCGAAAAGACCAGTACATCCGACGAATATTCATCGCCTGAAATACAGTATTCGCGTACAAGTCCGCTCCCACAAAATCGCTTTTCTCCAGTAGGTTACGCGTCGTCTTATGGGAGATACCGCTTGTATCTCCCGCAGCATCCAACCCCTTTACCTACTCGCCGCGAATGTACTGCTCCAGCTGCTGGATCAGGCTGGCCTGTTCATTGATGGCCTCCTTCACGAGGTCACCGATCGACAGCAGGCCCAACAGCTCGCCGTTCTCCACGACGGGCAGATGGCGCAGGTGGCTGTCGGTCATGATTCCCATGCACGCCTCGACGGTCTGTTGCGAGTCGACGGTGATCACCTTGCTGCTCATGATCGCGCTGACCGGCGTGCCCACGGACGAGCGACCTTTGAGAATCATCTTGCGGGCGTAGTCACGTTCGCTCATGACGCCTACCACCACGCCATTTTCGACCACCGGCAAGGCACCGATGTTCTTCTCGGCCATCAGCCTGAGCGCATCGAGCACCATATGGTCCGGTTCGATGGTGTGCACTTGCTGGTTGTGTTCGGCTTTCAGTTTCAACAACTGGGCGACGGTCTTCATGGCGCTCTCCGGTGTGAGTGTGACCCTGTGTCTGGGCACAGTGCTGTCTTCTACAGAATCGTGCAGTCAGTGCGTTCCGGCAAGTGGCAAAGCGACCTCAAACCGGCGAGAACCCGACAGTCAGCTTTCCGACTGACAGGTCTGAGCCTGAACGGCGTCCAGAAACGCTGTCAGCGGCATTGGCCTGTTCAGGTAATAGCCCTGGGCTTCGTCGCAGCCCAGTGATTGCAGGCAGTCAAGTTGCCGGGCAGTCTCGACGCCCTCGGCAGTGATGGTCATCGACAGGCTACGGCCTAGTTGAATGATGGCTTGAACGATGGACAGACTCTGGGTATTGGCGCCGATTTCGCTGATGAAGCTGCGATCGATTTTCAACGTGTCGAACGGAAACATTTTCAAATAACTCAGCGACGAATAACCCGTGCCGAAATCGTCCATCGACAGCCTGACACCCAGGGTCTTGAGCTCGTTGATCAGCTTCAGGGCGGCCTGAGCGTCGTGAATCATTACCCGTTCGGTCACCTCCAGCTCCAGGCGATGACTGGGCAGACCGGTCGTGGCCAATACCTGGCGCACCCGCTCCACGAGCCCTGGCGTGCGAAACTCAACAGCAGAAATGTTTACCGATACACGCAGGTCGCTGTCCCAGGCCACTGCATCGCTGCACGCCCGATGCAACACCCAGTCGCTCAATGACAGGATCAGGCCGTTCTCTTCGGCCAGTCCGATGAACTGGTCCGGCATGCACAGTCCCAGTGTTGGATGCTCCCAGCGAATCAGCGCTTCGGCGCCGCAGATTCTGCCACTGAGAACGTCGTGGCGAGGCTGATAGCGCAGCGTAAACTCGTCGTTCCTGATCGCCACTCGCAGGCTTTTTTCCATTTCGCGCAGCTCAGTGATGCGTGTGCTCATGATCTGTTCGTAAAAGCGCCAGGTATTGCGACCTTCCTTTTTTGCCTGGTACAGGGCCAGGTCGGAAAACCGGATCAGGTCCTGACTGTCATGGGTGTGCAGGGGACAGAGGGCAATGCCGATGCTCAGACCGATGAACACTTCCTGATTGTTGATCGTGAAGGGACGCCGGATGTGGCGTATCAATCGCTCGCACAGCTGTTCAACCTCTTCCACGCTGGCAGGACTGGTCGCCACCATCAGGAACTCATCGCCGCCTTGCCGGGCCACCAATCCACAAGGAGGCAGGCATCGCGACAGCCGTTCGGCAACTTCACGCAGCACACTGTCGCCCACACTGTGCCCGAACACATCGTTGATGGGTTTGAAGCTGTCCAGGTCCAGATTCAGCATGGTCACCGTCGAACCCGGCTCGGTACGCTGTTCGAAGGTGCGATTCAGGAAGGCCTGCATCTGGGTGCGATTGGGCAGGCCGGTCAATGCATCATGCTGGGACAGGTGAAACAGTCGCGACTGGGCTTCCACTTCATGAGTGATGTCCGAAGCAATACCCAGATAGCCCTTGATCTGCCCATCGAGCAGGATCGGTCTGACGGCAATATTGCTGGTGCGCACGGCACCCTGTAATGAGTGATGCGTACAGCGCAGGACAGCGCGCTCGTCCTTGGGGCGCTCGAGACGAATCCAGTCGGTCAGTGACTGGCTTTCGCACGACAGCAACTGGGTCAGGTAGCGTCCTGTCCAGGGGTGCGATGCATGCCCTGTGACGCGGGTGAAACGCTCTGAAAGGTAGGTGATGCGCAGCTCGGCGTCGGTTTCCCAGACCCAGTCCGATGCGCTTTCAGCTACGTTGCGAAAACGCTCCTCACTGCTGAGCAGTGCCGCTCGACTCTGGGTAATGAGGTCGAACTGCCGGTCCATCAGTTCGGCGGTTCTCATGGTCTTTCGGGTAACACGCCTGGCGATGAACGCCAGGGTAATCAGAAAGATGATCAAAATCGGCAGCAGCCCCCCGACCAGCTTCATGCCCGGCTGTTCCGGATCCCAGCGCAACAGCAGTCCCGGGGCTATTTCCAGCGACGGAAAGCGTTTCGCATCCTGCGCGTCGTTTGCTTCGCGCAGTCCGTCAAGGCCATAGAGCAGGCCCAGGGCCTGCAATTTTTCTGGGGTGAGCCTGTAGGCCATTACCAGGATCGACTGGACAGTATCGGTCTGTTGTACCTGCTCATCGCCGCCGGTGGTCAAGGGTGCGGCGATCAACAACACCGGACCATGGTCCACCTGGCGCATCTGGGTGAACACCTCATCCTCGCTGGCGCGTTCACGGGCCTGAGTGACAAGTTGATCCTGACCGCCGTGCAGCCAGTCGGTCAGTTGCAGCGTGACCAGTTCGCCCTTGTCCACGGCATAGGTGGTGTGATTCTGGCCATCAACGACAAAAACGCCGTCGAACCCGAAATCCGTATACAGCGAAGCGCCGAGGTTGTTGCGCGTGTACGCCCAGTCCGTGTCGACCTGGATGTGCAGGTGCTTGTAGGCATCTCCCCAGTAGGCATTGTCCTTGAAGGTCGCAATCAGCGCCTTTTCCCGGGATTGCCAGATGTTCTCTACCAGACGTTGACTCTGCAACGCAGCGCTGTGATTGAGCTGGTAGGTGATATAGAACAGCGAGACGATCATCACCGATGACAACGCGCCTAGCAGACTGGCCATGGTCATGAGGGTGCGACGCGCCAGAAACGTGTTGCCCGGAATGGCGCGTGGCAGTGGGTCGAGCGAGTCGAGGGATTTCATTGCTGCTATTCCATGGTCAATAGCGTCGACACGTCGCAATTCGGGAAGCGTCACACCTGCGAATGTTGCACCCACTCGGATGTCCTATCCACGGTCAGGTAGTCATGCCGGGCTATCGGCGGCGGCAAATGTTTCTTGAACCGACCGTCAGGCGCGCCTTTGCGCGCGTAGCCACGTAGAATCAGGCGCTGAATCGTCTGATCGAGGTTGCACCGTTGGATTTACAGCAGGGCTTCATCCTGAGTCGGCACTGGCAGGACACGCCCGCAGGGACGGAAGTCGATTTCTGGCTGGCGACCGATGACGGCCCGCGTCATATCCGTCTGCCTTGTCAGCCTTCCGTTGCGTTCATTCCCGCCGAACAGCAGGAACGTGCCCGGGCCTTGCTAAGAGCAGAGCGCGGTGTGGAGTTGCGGCAGTTGCAATTGAGCGACTTTCGCCATAGGCCTGTGCTGGGCGTTTATTGCCAGCAGCACCGGCAACTGATGAACATCGAAAAGCTGCTGCGCAAGGGCAATGTCGATGTGTATGAAGCCGACATCCGTCCGCCCGAGCGCTACCTCATGGAGCGCTTTATCACCGCGCCCGTGCAGTTCAGCGGCACGGCGGATGCCGACGGCGTGCTGTGCAATGCGCAGATCAAGCCGCTTGCCGATTACCGCCCCCGATTGAAACTGGTGTCGCTGGACATCGAGACCACCGCGCGCGGCGAGCTGTACTCGATTGCGCTGGAGGGTTGCGGTCAGCGTCAGGTCTACATGCTGGGCCCAGCCAACGGTGGCAGCGAAGCGCTGGATTTTCAGCTCGAGTATTGCGAGACCCGTGCCCAGCTGCTGGAGCGCCTGAACGAGTGGCTGGCATTGCATGACCCTGACGCGATCATTGGCTGGAACGTGGTGCAGTTCGACCTGCGAGTCCTGCATGAACATGCACAACGTCTGAATGTGCCGCTCATGCTGGGTCGTGGCGGGGAAACCATGGGCTGGCGTGAACATGGCAGCCGCAACAATCATTTCTTCGCCGACATCAGCGGACGGCTGGTGATCGACGGCATCGAGGCGCTGCGCTCGGCGACCTGGAGCTTCCCGTCTTTCAGTCTGGAGAACGTCGCGCAGACGCTGCTGGGCGAAGGCAAGGCCATCAGCACGCCATACCAGCGCATGGATGAAATCAACCGCATGTTCGCCGAGGACAAGCCGGCGCTGGCGCGTTACAACATCAAGGACTGCGAGCTGGTGACGCGGATCTTCGCCAAGACCCAGTTGCTGACCTTCCTGCTGGAACGCGCCACGGTGACCGGGCTGCCAGCCGACCGCAGCGGTGGTTCGGTCGCGGCTTTCTGCCATTTGTACATTCCGCTGATGCACCGTCAGGGGTTTGTGGCACCCAATCTGGGCGAGCGTCTGCCGGAAGCCAGCCCTGGCGGATTCGTCATGGATTCGCAGCCCGGCCTTTACGAATCGGTGCTGGTGCTGGACTACAAGAGCCTGTATCCGTCGATCATCCGCACTTTTCTCATCGACCCGGTCGGGCTGATCGAAGGCCTGCGTCACCCTGACGACAGTGAATCGGTGCCGGGTTTTCGTGGCGCACGTTTCTCTCGCACCCGGCATAGCCTGCCTGCCATTGTCGAACGGGTCTGGCAGGGGCGGGAGACGGCCAAGCGCGAGCACAACGCGCCGCTGTCCCAAGCCCTGAAAATCATCATGAACGCGTTCTATGGCGTATTGGGCTCCAGCGGCTGCCGGTTCTTCGATCCACGGCTGGCGTCATCCATTACCCTGCGTGGCCATGAAATCATGCTCAAGACCCGCGAACTGATCCAGGCGCAGGGCTACACCGTGATCTACGGCGACACCGATTCGACGTTCGTCTGGCTCGGCCGTCCGCATGGTCAGGAAGAAGCCGCCTCGATTGGCAAGGCGCTTGTGCAGCAGGTCAATGAGTGGTGGCGCGAACATTTGCATGACACGTACGCGCTGACCAGTGCTCTGGAACTGCAATACGAAACCCACTTCAAGCGCTTTCTGATGCCGACCGTTCGTGGTGCGGAGGAGGGCAGCAAGAAACGTTATGCCGGGCTGGTCACCCGGGCAGACGGCAGCGAAGAGATGGTTTACAAGGGGCTGGAAACCGTTCGCACAGACTGGTCACCATTGGCCCAGCAGTTTCAGCAGGAGTTGTACCTACGGATCTTCAAGCGTCAGCCGTACCAGGAGTATGTACGCGATTACGTGAGGCGCACGCTGGCAGGCGAACTGGATGAGCTGTTGATTTACCGCAAGCGCCTGCGTCGCAAGCTGGACGACTATCAGCGCAACGTACCGCCACACGTGCGTGCGGCGCGCCTCGCAGACGAGTACAACGACCAGCAAGGCCGCCCGCGTCAGTATCAGAGCGGCGGCTGGATCAGCTACGTGATGACCGTCGTCGGCCCCGAGCCGCTTGAAGTCCGCACGGCGCCCATCGACTACGACCACTACGTGACCCGTCAGCTTCAACCGTTGGCCGATGCCATCTTGCCGTTCGTGGACGATGATTTCGCCACCCTGATCGGCGGGCAGTTGGGGTTGTTCTAGTGTCCTTCGTTTCGCGGCAGGCAGACGCTTGTCCGCTGAACATGATTCAACGCTGTGCAAGGATTCAATGTGAGCAGAGAGCAACTGGAACAACAGCAGATTCCGATCTATTTCATTGCCGTGATTGTCGCGGCCGTCGGCGGGTTTTTCGCGCCTGTTGCGTCGCAGGTACTGGGCGTGCTGGTGACCCCTGCGATTGCCGTGCTCATGTACGCCATGTTCCTGCAGATCCCGTTTCTGGACCTGCGTCAGGGGCTGGGCAACAGACGTTTCGTGCTCGCGCTGCTGATTGCCAACTTTGTAGTGATTCCGCTGCTGGTCTGGCTACTGACCCGCGTGCTGAGCGAACACACGGCCATTCTGGTGGGGGCCTTGCTGGTGCTGTTGACGCCCTGCATCGATTACGTCGTGGTATTTACGCACCTGGGAAAGGGTGATTCGCGACTTGTCCTGGCGGCCACGCCCTTGCTGCTTCTGCTGCAACTGTTGCTGCTGCCGCTGTACTTGGCACTGATGATGGACAGCGAGTCGTCGGTGGCGATTTCCATCAGCCCGTTCGTCGAGGCGTTTCTGGTGTTGATCGTTCTGCCGTTGGTGCTCGCGGTTCTCACCGCTGCCGGGGTCAGGCGATCATCCATGGCGGCGCGCTGGAACGATGCCTGGGCGTGGATGCCGGTACCGGCGATGGCCGCGGTTCTGGTGGTGGTGATCGGTTCGCAGATGGCGTCGGTGGTGAACAGCCTCGACGAGTTGCTGCCTGTGATTCCGGTGTACCTGGCGTTCATGGTGCTGGCACCGCTGGCGGGTGCGCTGGTGGCAAGAGCCTTCAGGCTGCCTGCAGTCAGCGCCAGGTCGGTGGCCTTCAGTACGTCAACGCGCAACTCGCTGGTGGTACTGCCTTTGGCCCTCGCACTCCCGGAAGGAATCAGGGAACTCGCGGCGGCGGCCGTCATTACCCAGACGCTGATCGAACTGGTGAGCGAATTGATCTACATCCGTGTGATTCCCGCGCTGATCCGCGACGCCGAGCAGGCTGAAACGGTCAGTTGACGCCTCAACGGGACTGAGCCAGTTCTTCGGCAAGCAGTGGCAGCAACTGTTCACAGGGTGCTTCGATCTTCATGTCCAGCAACTCGTCGGCGCGGGTCTTGCCGTGGTTGATGGCGATGATCGGTTTGCCCTGTTCGGCCATTGCCTTGCACAGGCGGAACGCTGACCAGGCCATCAGCGACGTACCGACCACCAGCAAGCCTTCGGCCTGCTCGGCGCTGAGCATGGCTTTCGCGGCAGTGGGCGGGGCGACATTCTCGCCAAAGAACACCACGTCAGGCTTGAGCCGGTTGCCTTGGCAATGCGGGCATGGCGGCACCTTGAAACCGGCCTCGAAAGCAGGGTCCAGCAGGGTGTCGCCATCGGGAGCCTGAACGGCATGCACGCCGAGCAGATAGGGGTTCTGCTCCAGCATCACCTCCTGAATCGCCGCACGGTCGTGACGCTGATGACAATCCAGGCACAGCACCCGGTGCAAGCTGCCATGCAATTCGATCACTTCACGGCTTCCCGCCTGGGTGTGCAAGGCGTCGACGTTCTGGGTGATCAGTCCTGTGATGGCGTAACTGTTCTGCAAGTGTGCCAACGCCTGGTGCGCCGCATTGGGCTGCGCCGCCCGGATTCTCGGCCAGCCCAGCATGGCCCTTGCCCAGTAACGCTGGCGGGCTGCCGGGTTGTTGACGAATTCCTGATACATCATCGGTTGTTTGCCACGCCGAACCCCGTCCTTGTCACGGTAATCGGGGATGCCGGATGCGGTGCTGATACCGGCTCCGGTAATCACCAGAAACGGCCGTTCGGCCATGTGCTGGCCAAGGGTGTCGAGCTGTTCGCGGGCAGGGCTGTCCATCATGTCAAACCTCGTGTGGTCTGCAGATCATGGATGTGACATTACCATCAAGCGTATTGTTCGCAGGGTCGGTAGATCAGCCTGACAGTATGCGGCTGTTGTCCTGCCACGCCATTGCATGCGACCTTTGCCGACTGACACCCAACAAGGAAGCTATGAATGCGCTCGTTCGATTTCAAACAGGTCGATGTCTTCAGTGAACAGCCGCTGCTCGGCAACCCATTGGCTGTGGTGCTCGGTGCTGACGGTCTGAGCGATGAGCAGATGGCGGCCTTCGCCCGCTGGACGAATCTGAGCGAAACCACCTTCCTGCTCAAACCCACCGATCCGCGCGCCGACTATCGCGTGCGCATTTTTACCACGCTCCACGAACTGCCGTTTGCAGGGCACCCGACGCTGGGCAGTTGCCACGCATGGCTTGAGAGCGGCGGCGTTGCGCAGGGTGAGGAAATCGTTCAGGAGTGCGGCGTCGGGCTGATCAGGATTCGTCGTGACGGCCAGCAGTTGGCATTTACTGCGCCGCCCTTGCTGCGCGCCGGCCCGGTAGAGCCCGATCTGGTTGAGCAGGTCCGCGATGGTTTTGGTCTGGAAAAAGGCGCGATTCTGGATGCGCGCTGGGCAGACAACGGTCCGGGCTGGATGGTGCTGAGATTGGCAGATCGTGCCAGCGTGCTTGCGCTGCAGCCGGATAACGCAAAGCTTGATGGACTGAAGATTGGCGTGTTCGCACCCTGGAGTCCAGCAGTGGACGGCGACGAAGCGCAATTTGAAGTGCGCGCGTTCGTGCCGGGAGACGGCATGGCCGAGGATCCTGTCACGGGCAGCCTGAATGCCGGTATTGCATTGTGGGTGCTGGAGGATGGTCTGGCGGCGGACAGCTATGTCGCCAGCCAGGGCGCGGCGTTGGGGCGCAAGGGCAGGGTGCACGTCAAGCGTGTAGGTAATGACGTGTGGGTCGGTGGGGCGACGGTGACCTGTATCGATGGGCGCGTTTCGCTTTGAGGTTTCAGTTCAATTGCGACTTATCGATCAACCCATAAGCCACTGAAAAACGCTATTTTTCTGTGGGAGGCGCCACCACGTCTTCGACGTAACGCTGTCGTGCAGCAAACACGGGCCGTAGGAGCGCGCTTGCCCGCGATTGCGTCAGTTCAGTCGCTGATTTTCTGTCCTTAAGATCCTATCGCGGGCAAGCGCGCTCCTACAAAAATCGCGTTTCTTCAGTAAGTTACAGGTTGCTTGATAAGAGCCGCCTCCCACAAAAAACCTATTCATTCAGTAGGCTGCGCGCCGCTTGAAGAGAAACCCTGCTGCAGCACATGTCGACAAATAGCTTGTTCTCATACCTGGATTCGCAACCTCTCAATCCCGGTGCGCAATTTTCTTGCCGCGTCGGGCGGCGATATCGTTCGCCTGACCATCGCGTTGTTTGCCCGTGCGGGCCTGGGTGATCAGTGCCGGAATCAGAGGACCTTCCGGCAGGTTTTTCCAGAACCGTGACGGGAAATGGCCTTCCATGACTTTGGGATTCAGGCGGGCCGGGTTGAAGATGTGGCTGTAATAGGTCAGCCACAGCTCACCATGCGGGTCGTCGATCTGACGTGCCATGGTCTTCCAGGCTTCCGGGCAGCGGCGCTCGTGGATCAACTGCTTGCCGTCGTAATAGACGCCATCCTGCGGCGTGGCGATCATCCAGCGGTGCTGGCCCATACGGCCGATGAAGTGCTCGCTGGCGCTGTGCAGAATGTCATGGGCCGGTTCGTGCCAGGCCACGTATTCCGGGCGCATCAACTCATCGTCCTGCTCGGGCGCAGGCAATGCCACGAAGCGCAGAAAGGCGTGCAAGTGATGCGCCTCGCGGCGAATCGACTTGAGTCGCCGGTGCAGCTCGCTGCCCAGTTTGTCGCCCGCCATCATCGCCGTACGGTCGCCATGGCTGACGCGCCACAGCACTTCATACAACAGGCTCCAGCGTTGCTCGCCGCGATAGCGCGATGCGCTTTCCAGCAAATGCAGCAGCTCGAGCGGCACGCGTGCCTGGAAGGGGCCTTGCTCTTTCGGGCAGTCCTGATCACTGCCGAACAGATCGGTAGCATCCGGGGATTTCCAGCTGACCTGGCTCGGGTCGATCCCGTGGCTCAACAGCCAGCGCGCCTGCTGCCGCCATGTGTCGAACAGGTCATCGCAATCAAGACAGATCATCCCCATAACCCCATTTGTTGCGGTTGCGGACGGTCACGTAATTGATGATGCAGAAATTCGCTGGTGGTTTCAGCCTGAGGCGGGTGGTAGTCGCTGGTGATGATGAATGGCTTGGCCTTGGCCAGCACACAGCGCATGCGGGTGAGGTCTTCATAGCGGATGCGCCGTTGCCGACGCAGTTCGACCAGTCGCTGGGTGGTGCGAATGCCGATACCGGGCACGCGCGCGATCAATGCAGGGTCGGCATTGTTCAGGTCCAGCGGGAACACCTGGCGGTTACCCAGCGCCCAGGCCAGCTTCGGATCGATGTCCAGCGCCAGATCTCCCGGACCGTTCAACAGTTCGCCCGCCGTGAACCCATAGCCACGCAGCAGAAAGTCAGCCTGATACAGCCGATGCTCGCGCATCAGGGGCGGTGCCGCCAGCGGTACGCTGTTCGGGCTGTTGGGGATCGGGCTGAACGCCGAGTAGTAGACCCGGCGCAGCTTGAAGTTGCTGTAAAGCGACTGCGCACTGTGCAGGATGGTGCTGTCGTCAGTGGCATCGGCCCCGACGATCATCTGTGTGCTTTGTCCGGCCGGTGCAAATTTCGGTGCGCGTGGTTCGTTGCGCACGGTCTGCTCGCCGGTGTAGATCGTCTGCATGGAACGCTTGATCGAGGCGACGTCCTTTTCCGGGGCCAGGGTCTGCAGGCTCGCATCAGTAGGCAGCTCGATGTTCACGCTCAGGCGATCGGCATAGCGACCGGCCTGGGCAATTAAAGCGGGGTCAGCGTCGGGGATGGTCTTGAGGTGGATGTACCCGCGAAACTCGTGCACCTCGCGCAACAGGCGGGCGACCTCCACCAGTTGCTCCATGGTGTAGTCGGCCGAGCGGATGATGCCGGAGCTGAGAAACAGGCCACTCACACAATTGCGACGGTAGAAGTCCAGCGTCAGGGTGACCACTTCTTCAGGCGTGAACCGGGCGCGGGGCACATCGCTGGAACGCCTGTTGACGCAATACTGGCAGTCGTAGAGGCAGAAGTTGGTCAGCAGGATCTTCAGCAGGGATACGCAACGCCCGTCGGGCGTGTAGCTGTGGCAGATGCCCATACCATTGGTTGAGCCGAGCCCGGATTTATCCTGCGAACTGCGCTTGGGTGCTCCGCTGCTTGCGCATGACGCGTCGTACTTGGCGGCGTCCGCCAGAATGCTGAGCTTGTCGATGAGCTGCATGGAATACCCCATTACTGTTTGCATGTACAGTATCGGGTTGCAGGGCAAGACTCAAGCCGGGCGGCATCAAGCAGACCGAAGGTCAGGCGGGGCTGAAAAAACATGACGAATATGAATGTTATTTTATAACGGCAAGATGATGGCTTATGTAATACTGTAACGAATAGTTTCAGGTTGCTTCGTCGTGAAAACACCTCACCCATCGTCTATCGCAAGCTCGGTCCTGGCCCAGTCAGCCTGGAAGCGCATTCTGTTTTCCCTGTCCGTTCTGGCGCTGCTGTGGCTGGCCATCGGCTGGTCGGTGGCCATTCCGTGAGTGCCGCCATCGCGCTGGAAAACCTCACGGTGGCCTATGAGCGTCGGCCTGCCGTTCACCACATCAGTGGCCGTTTCGAAGCCGGGAGCCTGACGGCCATCGTCGGCCCCAATGGCGCAGGCAAGTCCACCTTGATCAAGGCCATCGCCGGAACCATGAAGCCCGCGCAGGGCCGCGTGGATCGCGGCCGTCTGGCAATCCGCACCATCGGCTATCTGCCACAGGCTGCCGAGATCGACCGCAGTTTTCCGCTGAGCGTGGCTGACACTGTGGCGATGGGCGCCTGGCACAGCATCGGGCCGTTTCGCAGCCTGACCCGCAACCATGCCGACCTTACCCGGCAGGCGTTGTTGACGGTCGGTCTGGAAGGCTTCGAAACGCGCAGCATCGGCTCGCTGTCGTCCGGGCAATTCCAGCGGGTGCTGTTCGCCCGACTGCTGCTGCAGGATGCGTCGGTGATTCTGCTCGACGAGCCCTTCACCGCCATCGATGCGCGTACCACACGCGATCTGTTGCAACTGGTGCGGGTCTGGCACGGCCAGGGACGCACCGTGATTGCCGTGTTGCATGACATCGATCAGGTCCGCCAGCATTTCCCGCAGACCCTGCTGATGGCCCGCGAGGCGATTGCCTGGGGTGACACGGCTGAGGTGCTGAGCGTCGCCAACCTTCGCAAGGCCCGCAACATGGCCGAGTACTGGACCGTCGATGAGTCAATGTGCGACGTCGAGGATGAGACGTCATGATGCTTTACAACCTGGTGATCGAGCCTTTCGTCGAGTTCGGTTTCATGCGTCGTGCGCTGGTGGCATGTCTGGCGTTGGGCATCGGTTCCGGACCGGTTGGCGTGTTACTGATGCTCAGACGCATGAGCCTGGTGGGGGATGCGATGAGTCACGCGGTGCTGCCGGGCGCCGCAGTCGGCTTCATGGTCGCAGGGCTTTCTTTGCCCGCGATGGGGTTCGGCGGGCTGATCGCCGGGCTGGCGGTCGCGCTGTTGTCGGGACTGGTCAGCCGCCTGACGGCGCTGCGCGAAGACGCCAGCTTTGCCAGTTTCTACCTGACGTCCTTGGCCGCAGGGGTGTTGATCGTCTCGCTGCATGGCTCCAGTGTCGATCTGCTCCATGTGCTGTTCGGCACCATTCTGGCCATCGACAGCGCCTCTATCTATATGGTCGGCGGCATCGCTTCGTTCACCCTGATTCTGCTCGCCGTGATCTACCGTCCGTTGGTCCTTGAATGCTTCGATCCGGGCTTTCTGCGCGCAGTTGGCGGGCGCGGTTCGCTGTATCACGTCCTGTTTCTGCTGCTGGTGGTGCTGAATCTGGTGGCGGGCTTCCAGGCGCTGGGCACGCTGATGGCGGTCGGCATGATGATGCTGCCAGCCACGGCGGCGCGTTTCTGGGCCAGCTCATTGAGCGCGCTGATGTTGATCTCGACCCTGCTGGCCACGCTGGCGGGCCTCATCGGACTGATCGTTTCCTACCATCTGGGCGTCGCGTCGGGGCCTGCCATCGTCCTGACCGCCAGTGCGTTCTATGTGTTTTCTCTGCTCTTCGGGCGCACGGGCATCCTGCGCCGACTGTTTCCCAAACCTCACCTGGCTCACTGAAAAGGTATGTCATGAAACGACTGATGTTGTTGAGTTCAATGGCCGCGCTGGCGTTGTCTGCCTTTGCATCCATCGCCCAGGCCAAGCCGTTGGAGGCGGTTGCATCGTTTACGGTAATCGCCGATATGGTCAGCACCGTGGGTGGCGATCGTGTGCACGTCACTTCGCTGATCGGCCCCAATGGCGATCCGCATGTCTACGAGCCGACCCCGACCGATGCACAGGCCCTTAAGAACGCTGACCTGACCTTCGTCAGTGGTCTGCATCTGGAAGGCTGGATGGATCGCCTGATCAAGGCGTCGGGCTACAAAGGCCAGCCAGTGGTGCTGTCCGAGGGCATCAAGACCCGCAGCATGGACGAGGACGGCAAACGCATCACCGACCCGCACGCCTGGAACAGTGTCGCCAATGGCGTGATTTACGTGCGTAACGTTGTGGCTGCGCTGAAGAAGGCCGACCCCGAAGGCGCAACGCTGTATCAGGCCAACGGCGACCGTTACATCGTCGAGCTGCAACAGCTTGACCTGTATGCGCGTGATCAGATCAAAGAGATACCCAAAGCCAATCGCAAGATTCTCACCTCGCATGACGCATTTGGTTATTTTGGTGATGCTTACGGCGTGACGTTCCTGTCGCCGCTTGGCCTGTCTACCGAATCGGAAGCGTCAGCGGCGGACGTCTCGAAACTGATTCGGCAGATCAAGGCCGAGCACGTCAGCGCCTATTTCTTCGAAAACTCGGGTGACCCGCGTCTGGTCAAACAGATTGCCGAGGCGAGCGGTGCGCAGCCAGGTGGCGAGTTGTATGTCGAAGCCTTGTCACCGCCGGACGGTCCTGCTTCCACGTACGTGAAGATGTTTCGTTACAACGTCGACACGCTGGTAGCCGCGATGAAGAAGCATCAGTAATCCATATCGATGTTCAGCGGGGTGTAGCGGGTCGACGATATCCAGTCGCCGTACACCTCCGCCAGGGTCAGGTAGTCGGCGAACAGTCCGCGCCCATTGACCTTCTCTGCAGCCAGCCCTGCAGTCTTCAGTCGGGTGTCCTCAACGGCGCCTGCCGGTGGAATCACCCAGAACGCACTGAACCCTTCGGCGGTAATGCCTTCGGTCCTGATCGTGTCGATGAAATCGTCCTGCGACAGCCATTCCAGCGCTGCGTTGTAATGGCTGACAACGGCATGAAGGGGAAAGGGGTGTTGCGGTATTGCCCTGTCGGCGAAGACCAGACCTGAAAGGTAGTGGGCAAGGGCGGGCAAGCGATAAAGGTCAATCTGAGCAGACATAGTGTCATCCTCGATTTTCTGAGGGTGGGGGGCTGTCGTACTCCTTTAATTACGCGACGTGTTGAGCATAACGCGCAGCCCTCGTTCTACAAGCGCTGCGCGACAGGCTGTGTCAGTTATTCAGGAATTTGAAGACGGTGGTCTGGGTGTAGGCCTTGCCTGGATCAAGTCGGGTACTCGGGAATTTTGGCTGGTTGGGCGCGTCGGGGTAGTGCTGGGTTTCCAGTGTGAACGCGCCCCAGTGCGGGTACACCTTGCCGCCCTTGCCGTGGATGCTGCCATCCAGGAAGTTGCCGGTATAGAGCTGCACGCCGGGCTCGGTAGTGAATAGCTGCAGCTTGCGGCCCGACTGCGGATCGCTGACTTCAGCCGCCAGTTTCTTCACGTCACCCTTGGTATCGAGCACCCAGTTGAAGTCAAAGCCACCCTGTTTGGGTTCGGCGTATTTCAGCTGCTGATGATCGTCCTTGATGTGCTGACCAAAGGCGGTGGGTTTGAGAAAGTCCATCGGGGTGCCTTTCACGGCAGGCAATTCGCCAGTCGGGATCAGCTTATCGTTGACCGGGGTGTAGTGCGAAGCGTGCAGGGTGGCGACCTGCTTGAGAATATCGCCGCTGCCCGCACCTGCCAGGTTGAAGTAACTGTGGTTGGTCAGGTTCAGCACCGTGGGCTTGTCGGTGGTCGCGCGGTAGTCGATCTTCAGCTCGTTTTTCTCGTTCAGGCTGTAAGTGACTACGGTGGTCAGCGTACCAGGGAAACCCATTTCCCCGTCGGGTGAGACGTAGGTCAGTTTCACGCCGACAGAATCACCGGTCTTCGTGTCTTCGGCTTTCCAGAGTCGCTTGTCGAAACCCTGATTGCCGCCATGCAACGCGTTGGTCTTGTCGTTGAGCGGCACCTGGTAGGTTTTGCCGTCCAGCGTGAATTTGCCGCCTGCGAGACGATTGCCGAAACGACCAATGGTGGCACCAAAGTAAACCGTGCCGTTGTTCTGATAGCCCTGCACATCGTCGAAGCCCAGCACAATGTCTTCCACTTTGCCGGCCTTGTCAGGAACCATCAGCGATTGGAGGGTGGCGCCATAGGTGATGACGCTGGCTTCGATGCCGTGGCTGTTGCGCAGGGTGTATTTTTCGACGGCGGTGCCATCGGGCAATTGGCCGAAGCTGCTGTGTTCGCTGGACAGCGTTGCGGCGTGCGCGGTCAACGTGCTGATCATGAGAGACAGTCCAAGGGTGCTGAGAAGAGCATGCTTTTTCATCTGATCTACCCGCTTTTATTTTTATTGGTAAGACTATTTGATCGGATTTTTATCCGATGGGAGGATTTATAGCCCAAAAAATGCTGCTTGAAAAATTAATTGTAATACTATTTAGTAATGCAGGTGTTGCGCTGGCCATGTGGACCGCTGTGGTTCATTTGACAGTCATTGGTATGATGATTAGCCTCGGGCCGAACAGAATGCGACATGAGGCATCAGGACATGAGCAGTAATTTCCACGCATCGACCGTGGATTGGCTGGGTGCCTGGATTGCTGCAGGCAACGTCCCGCCGGGTCAGACCCTGAAGGTGGAAGCGGCGCTGTGTGAAGAATTGGGCGTCAGTCGCACGGTATTGCGTGAGGCGATCAAGACGCTGGTGGCCAAAGGGTTGCTGGAAGTCGGTCCCAAGGTGGGCACACGTGTACTGCCGTTGCGTTCCTGGAACCTGTTCGACCCTCAGGTCGTCGGCTGGCTGGCACGCAAGGGCCTTCCGGAAGCTTTCGTGAAGGACCTGCTGGACTTGCGCAGAACCATCGAGCCGATGGCCGTACGCTGGGCGTGCGACCGGGCCACAGCGCAACAGATTGAAGAGATTCGCGAAGCGTACCGGTTGCTGGAAGCATCGGTGACTGACAAGGGTGATTACAACCTGGCTGATCGACATTTTCACGAGGTCGTATTGGCAGCCAGTCACAATCGCTTCATTGAACAGATGCTGCCTGCGCTGGGTGCTTTACTGGCCGTATCGTTCGAGGTTACCTCGGGCATGCCGGGCCAGTTGGGCAAGACCCTTCCGCTGCACAGGGACCTGGCTGAAGCCATTGCTACACGTGATTCCGGGCGGGGCGTATGGGCCTGCATGAGTCTGATAGAGCAGGCGGCAGAGGTGATCGACACCTACTTTCTGCGGCA
Organism: Pseudomonas sp. AC016; assembly: GCF_979253365.1. NCBI lineage: Bacteria > Pseudomonadati > Pseudomonadota > Gammaproteobacteria > Pseudomonadales > Pseudomonadaceae > Pseudomonas > Pseudomonas sp. AC016. The sequence goes on along the minus strand of NZ_CEEDCC010000001.1, from coordinate 545,170 downwards.
GAAGGGAGCATCCGGCGCGGCACCTTGAGCACTGGATATGCGCGTGAACGAATGAATGCTGCATCACACTGAAAAGTACCTTTTACAACAATAACAAAGGACATTTTCATGAACTGGCTGCCCGTCTCCGAGCACCGATTCACGCTGGGCGAAGGCTCCTTCTGGGACGTCGAACAGCAGGCCCTGTACTGGGTCGACATCTCGGGCTTTCTCGCCTGCAGACTCCTTGACGGCGAGTACCGCCAATGGCGCATGCCCGAGCCGGTTTCCGCCTTTATCCCCACCCAAAGGGGCGATGCACTGGTGACACTGGCCAGCGGCATCTACCGACTGGACCTGAATTCGACCAAAACATCACTCTCGCTGTTCTGCGTCGCCGATCCGGTTTCCGGCAACCGTGCCAACGAATCGCGCTGCGATGCGCAAGGCCGCCTCTGGCTGGGCAGCATGCAGAACAACATCGACGCTGAAGGCGGGGACGTGCCGTTGGTACGCCGCTCGGGCGGGCTGTTCCGAATAGATCCCGATGCGAGCGTCACGCGTTTGCTGGACCGGCAGGGCATCGTCAACACCCTGCTGTGGAACGCCTCGGCTGACGTGCTGTACAGCGCCGACACGCTGGATGAAGTCATCTATCAATACCCGATTCTGCCGGACGGCAGCCTTGGACCGCGCAAGGTCTGGGCGGCCGAGCACTCGCGCGGCTCGCCCGATGGTTCGGCGATGGACGCCGAAGGCTACGTTTGGAATGCCCGTTGGGGCGGCAGCTGTCTGATTCGATTCGCACCGGACGGCAGCGTCGATCGAGTGATTGACCTGCCGGTCAGCCATCCCACCAGTTGTGTGTTTGGTGGGCCTGAACTCAAAACCCTCTACGTCACCAGCGCTGCGCCTGCGGATGCAAAGGGTGAATGTGATGGTGCGGTGCTGATGGCTGACGTAGGCATTCGGGGGCTCGAATGCACCCGGTTTGCCGGTTGATGAAGGTCGTTGAACGGTTACGTCACGTATCGCTTCCGAGTCTGGCAGTGATGGAGTGACATTCGGTTACATTGCGGTCAATCATAATATGGTATGACTATTGAACCGGTTTTCAGATGTCTGCGCATCCGGGAATCGCCACCTTGCTGAACGCTGTAGCTATTCAATAAAAATAAGGAGTTAGCTATGTTGAGTCGTCACGGGATTCGTTCCCTGTGCTGTGCCGCTGTCACCACCGCCATCATGGGCATGAGTGGCATCACCTCTGCTGCCGACGAAGTCAAGATCGGTTTCCTCGTCAAGCAGGCCGAAGAACCCTGGTTCCAGACCGAATGGGCCTTTGCCGAAAAAGCAGGCAAGGAACACGGTTTCACCGTGCTCAAGATTGCCGTGCCCGACGGTGAGAAAACCCTTGCCGCGATCGACAACCTTGCCGCCAACGGTGCCAAGGGCTTCGTGATCTGCCCACCTGACGTTTCCCTCGGCCCTGCCATCGTAGCCAAGGCCAAGGCGCTGGGCCTGAAAGTCATGGCCGTCGATGACCGCTTCGTCGATGCCAATGGCAAATTCATGGAAGACGTGCCGTACCTGGGCATGGCTGCTTTCGAAGTTGGTCAGAAGCAAGGTGCCGCCATGGCCACCGAAGCCAAGAATCGCAAGTGGGATGACAACGAGTGGAAGGGCACTTACGCGATCATCAACACGTACAACGAGCTGGATACGGGCAAGAAGCGCACCGACGGTTCTGTCGATGCACTGAAAAAAGCCGGACTGCCTGAAAAGAATATTCTCTTCACTGCACAGAAAACCCTCGATGTGCCTGGCAGCATGGACGCCACCAACTCCGCGCTGCCCAAACTGCCGGGTGATGCCAAGAATCTGATCATCGGCGGCATGAACGACAACACCGTACTGGGTGGCGTACGTGCCACGGCCAGCAACGGCTTCAGCGCGGACAACGTAATTGGCATCGGCATCAACGGTACTGACGCCATTGACGAGCTGAAGAAAAAGAAAAGCGGCTTCTTCGGTTCGATGCTGCCCAGCCCTGACAAGGAAGGCTACAACACCGCCAAGTACATGTATGAGTGGATCAAAAACGGCAAAGAGCCGCCCAAGTACACCGCCATGGACGACGTGACACTGATCACCCGCGCCAACTTCCAGGAAGAACTGACCAAGATCGGTTTGTGGAAGTGAGCTGAACGGGGGGCCTGAAACAGGCCCCTCAATTGCGCGAGGAGGTGGGTGTCATGCAACAGGCTATCAAAACGAATACCACAACAGGTGCCCTGCGCTTCAACGGCATCGGCAAGGTGTTCCCCGGCGTGAAAGCGCTGTCGGACATCAGCTTCGAAGCGCGCCCCGGCAGCGTTCACGCGCTGATGGGCGAAAATGGCGCGGGCAAGTCCACGCTGCTCAAGATTCTGGGCGGCTCTTACCAGCCGAACAGCGGCACCCTGCAGATCGGCGACCAGACTCACCAATTCAAATCCACGGCCGACAGCATCGCGGCGGGCGTGGCAGTGATTCACCAGGAACTGCATCTGGTGCCGGAAATGACGGTTGCCGAAAACCTGCTGTTGGGCCATATGCCCAGCCGCTTCGGCCTGATCAATCGCGGTGCCATGCGGCGCCGGGCTGCAGAATTGCTCAAAGGACTGGCTGACGAGATCGACCCGGGCACGCGCCTTGGTGATTTGTCACTCGGTCAGCGGCAGTTGGTGGAAATCGCCAAGGCCATGTCGCGCAACGCTCATGTGATCGCCTTCGACGAACCGACCAGCAGCCTGTCGGCACGCGAAATCGACCGTTTGATGGCAATCATCGTCCGCTTGCGTGACGAGGGGCGAGTGATTCTTTATGTGTCGCACCGCATGGAGGAAATCTTCCGCGTCTGCGATGCTGTGACGGTTTTCAAGGACGGACGCTTCGTGCGTACCTTCGAACAAATGGCTGACCTGGACCACGATCGTCTGGTGACCTGCATGGTCGGGCGCGATATTCAGGACATCTACAATTATCGTCCACGTCAGCATCAGGGGCCGAGCCTGCGGGTCACCGGTCTCATGGGGCCGGGTCTTCAGGAGCCGGTCAGCTTTGCGGTCGAGAAGGGCGAAGTACTGGGTTTCTTTGGTCTGGTCGGTGCCGGTCGTACCGAACTGTTTCGCCTGCTGTCCGGGTTGACCCGCAGCACTGCCGGTTCGCTGCAGCTGGACGGCAAGCCTCTGACCCTCAAGTCGCCGCGTGATGCCATCGCTGCAGGCATTCTGCTCTGCCCGGAAGACCGCAAGAAAGAAGGCATCGTGCCGCTGTCCAGCGTCGCTGAAAACATCAACATCGGTGCCCGTCCACGGCACGTCAGCCTGGGCTGCCTGATCCAGGGCCGTTGGGAGCGTGACAACGCGAAAGGCCAGATTCAGGCCATGAACGTCAAGACGCCTTCGCCCGAACAGCAAATCATGTACCTCTCCGGCGGCAACCAGCAGAAAGCCATTCTGGGCCGCTGGCTGTCGATGCCGATGAAGGTGCTGCTGCTGGACGAACCGACCCGCGGCATCGACATCGGTGCCAAGTCCGAGATTTACCAGATCATTCACAACCTCGCGGCCGATGGCATTGCCGTGATCGTGGTGTCCAGTGACCTGATGGAAGTGATGGGTATTTCCGACCGAATTCTGGTGATGAGCGAAGGTGCCATTACCGGTGAACTGAACCGCGACGAGGCTGAAGAGTCGCGACTCCTGCAACTGGCTCTGCCACGCACGCGCGGCTGAACAACTGGTCCCTGACCATGAACAATAAAAAAGAGGTGCGTATGTCTACCGAATCCAGCCTGCGGGCTCCCCGTCAGGGCTTGAACCTGCGCCGTTTTGCCGATGAGTGGGTCATGCTGCTGGCCGCCGTGGGCATCTTCCTGCTCTGCGCAGTGTTCATCGACAACTTCATATCACCCTTGAACATGCGCGGCCTGGGCCTGGCGATTTCCACCGTGGGCATCGCCGCCTGCACCATGCTCTATTGCCTGGCGTCCGGTCACTTCGACCTGTCGATCGGCTCAGTGCTGGCCTGCTCCGGCGTCATCGCCGGGATCGTGATCCGCGACACCGACAGCGTGTTTCTGGGCGTGTCGGCTGCTCTGGCGATGGGCCTCGTGGTAGGGCTGATCAACGGCATCGTGATCGCCAAGCTCAGGATCAACGCCCTGATTGCCACGCTGGCGACCATGCAGATCGTGCGCGGTCTGGCGTACATCTTCTCCAACGGCAAGGCGGTCGGTGTATCCAACGAAGATTTCTTCGTGTTCGGTAACGGCCAGCTGTACGGCGTGCCGGTGCCGATCCTGATCACCATCGTCTGCTTCATCTTCTTCGGCTGGCTGCTCAACTACACCACCTACGGGCGCAACACCATGGCCATCGGTGGCAATCAGGAAGCGGCGCTGCTGGCGGGTGTGCACGTTGACCGCACCAAGATCATCATCTTCGCCGTACACGGCCTGATTGGCGCGCTGGCGGGCGTCGTACTGGCCTCGCGTATGACCTCGGGCCAGCCTATGGTCGGGCAGGGCTTCGAACTGACGGTCATCTCGGCCTGCGTACTGGGCGGTGTCTCGCTCAGCGGCGGCATCGGCATGATCCGTCACGTGATTGCGGGTGTGCTGATTCTGGCGATCATCGAAAACGCGATGAACCTGAAGAACATCGACACCTTCTACCAGTACGTGATTCGCGGCACCATCCTGCTGCTGGCGGTGATCATCGACCGCATGAAACGTCGCTGACTGTCACACGTCGACAGCCCGCCTGCTTATGATCATTCCCACGCTCTGCGTGGGAATGCCTCTCAGGACGCTCCGCGTCCGCTCTTGAATGTGGCGCAGATGCGCGCCCTGGCTCCAGCGTTATCCACGTCATGCGCTTGGCTCACTGAATCCACAGTCTGTACCATTTGTGACGCGGAGCGATGGGCACGATCAGTGTCGAGGCTGAATTGTGTATAACAATGAGAGGATCAGGCGGGCCTTGATCCGGTAAAGCCCATCTCCTGCCTCCCGTTGAATATTCCCTATCGACGTCTCGCTATATTCCCGAGCGACAACTAAGATCCATGCCACATGCTGCTCTCCCGTCACGGCAGTTCATGGCAGATGCGTTGTTTTGGATGTCCAGCGGGCAGTCGTCTCACTGTTTCGGATGTCTATCGCAGGGAAGCTATCTGTTGCCTCAACAGTGCTGGCTACATCGCTGGATGCGTTATGTCGATGCCTGATGTTTCCGCGCAACGTCATTCAACAGTCAAAACACTGGTTGTGTGTTTCGTTGTAAGTGTGATCGTTTCGATTCTCTCCGTATTCGTCTGGGTGACTTGGCAAAGCTACGACCAGCACATTCGTGAAGGTGAGGGCAATGTCGCCAACCTGGCGCGAGCCGCCGCACAGCATGCTGAAGACGCGGTCAGGGAAATCGATGCGGTTTCAGCCGGTGTGCTCGAGCGGATCGAGTGGTATGGGATCGATTCCATGGACAAGGAGCGGCTGCGCACTGTCTTCAAGAAGCGCTCGGACCTGATGCCGCAGATTCATGGCTTCTTCGTGTACGACAAGGATGGAAACTGGCTGCTTACCGACAAGGATTCGATTCCTGCGTCAGCCAACAACGCGGACCGGGATTATTTCACCTACCACAGGGCCCATCCTGGCGACCGGGAGATGCATGTCAGTAAGGTCGTCAAGAGTCGCTCGACCGGTGATTATGTCGTGCCTCTTTCCAGACGAATCAATAACCCCGACGGCAGTTTTGCCGGCGTATTTCTGGTCACGATGTCCATTGAGTACTTCAACCAGTATTACGCGGGCTTTCATCTGGACGACAACGGCATTTTCCTGATATCCCTCAACGACGGCACGGTGCTTACCCGCAGGCCTTTTTTCGAGAGCGTGATCGGAAGCAGCGTCGCCAAGGGCAATGTATTCAAGGACCACCTGCCGTATGCCAAATCAGGCGTCGCGCACGTCAGATCGGTGATCGATAACATTGAAAGGATCAACGGCTACGTCAGTCTCGATGATTATCCGCTCGTGCTTCAGGCCGGTATGTCGAAGGGCGGGATTCTGGCCCCTTGGTACCATCAGCTCTACACATCGTCGCTGTTTGTCGGGCTCGTTATCATCGGACTTATGGTATTTGCGTACATTCTCATGCGGCAGATCAGGATCGGCCACGCCCTGCAAACGCAGCTGGAAAGTACTCAGGTCATCCTGCAAAAAATGGCGGCTGAAGACAGTCTGACCGGACTGCTCAACCGAAGAAGCCTGGATGAGCTGCTGCCACTTGAGCTTGAGCGCGCAGAGAAGGCCAGAACCCGAATCAGCCTGCTCATGCTGGATATCGATCACTTCAAATCCTACAACGATCTTTATGGGCATCCTGCGGGTGATGCCTGCATCAAGGCGGTTGCGGGTGCCCTGCAGGCGGCGGTCCGGCGACCGCAGGATCTGGCGGTTCGTTATGGCGGGGAAGAGTTCACCGCTCTGCTGCCCAACACTGACCGCGAGGGTGCCATGCGCATCGCCCAGGAAATTCGCACACAGCTGGAGTCGCTTCACATCGAGCACGCGGGAAACACGACGGGAGCGGTTACTGTCAGCATCGGCGCCATGACGGTAGACAACGCAGCCGGCATGACGCCGCAGGCCATGCTCAAGTCCGCCGATAATGCACTCTACGAAGCCAAACATCTCGGTCGTAATCAGGTGCGCTTCGCGACCACCTTTGATACGTCCGGCACCGACGCCTTGGCATGAGTCCGGATTGCAACCATCAAGCGTGCGTTGTTTCGCCGGTTTCAGGCAATGGGCTGAAGTCCAGGCGGGCGCAGGTACCCAGCGTCGGCATCGATTCCAGGGTCAGGCGCCAGTGAAAACGATCACAGATACGTCGCACCAGGAATAACCCCAATCCTTTTCCTGTCCCCGCTTTGGTCGACTGTCTGACCATGGTCAGGTAGCGCCGGGACGCTTCGGCCGTGTCGAAGCCCTCGCCTGAATCGGTCACGCTGACAATGCCGTCCTTGAGCCTTACTGCAATGGTGCCGTCGTAGGTGTTCTCGGCGGCATTGCGCAGCAGGTTGCCAATAGCGATGCGCAGCATGGCTTCCGGGGCGGACACGGTCAGGGTTTCATGGATGTGGATGGAGAACCGGACCGGTTTACCGTCCAGCAGGTGTTCATGATCCTTGATCAGCGCGGGCAACAGGCGGTCCAGTTCGATGGGGTCGTCCGCTTTGGCCACCTTCGGCTCGCGGGAAAGAAAGAGCAGGGCGACCATGATCTCCGTGAGGTTTTCCACCGTGGCGCGCATGCGTTGCAAAGGCGGCGTGGCAGTGGCTGGCAGCGTTTGCCGGTCCAGCACATCCAGCGCGCCGCTGATCACGGCAATCGGCGTGCGGAATTCATGGCTGGCCTGATCCAGCAGGCTGCGCTCGCGCGCCATGAATTGCTCGACCCGCTCCAGATGCGCATTGATGCCGCTGGCGATCTCCTGAAGTTCTTGCTGAACGTAGTGCACCGGCAGGCGCTGCGCAGGTCGTTCCGGATCAAGTTGTTTCATGCGATGGGCCAGTTCCTGAACCGGGCGACGCATGCGCACGTACAGCCAGGCAATCGCACAAATGATCAGCACCAGATTCAATAGCAGGTACAGGGCCCCGATCAGCGCAATCCTGTTCTGCTGGTGCTCCAGATCGCTGATGTCGATGGCGGCGATCATGCGTCCGGATTCGAGCGCTGTGACCAGTACGGCATAATCCGAATCACCGGGAAACCAGAGGCCGTTGTCCAGATCGCCTTCGCTGTAAAAACCCGGCCCAAGCGCTGTGAATTCTGCAGGCATGTCAGGTGCATTTCTGTCGCTCGTAAGTGTCCAGACCCTGATTCTGCCCATGTCCTGTGCAGCGGGCTGCGAAGGTGACTTCAGCGCGCTTTGCGTCGCGGTTTCCAGCAACTCTTTCCAGACTGGATGGTCGATGAGGTCCTGACTCATGGAGGCTTGAGTCGCCAGACCGGCCGTCATCAGCAGACCGAAACCGACCAGAATCAGACTGATCAACTGGTGCAGGCTGCCGCGGCTGCCGAAGAAGTCGGTCATGACAGCACGCACAGACGAAAGCCGATACCCGATACCGTGTGCAACAGCCGGTTCCCGGCCGCGCAATCGCTGTCGATGGTCCTTCTGAGCAAATGCATGTGCGAGCGCAGCAGATCGCCGTCCGGCACTCGATCTCCCCACACCAGCGCCTCAAGCTGGGGCCGCGTGACAACGTCGGGCGAGTTGCGCATCAGCACCTCCAGGAGGGTTCGCCTTATGGGCGAGAAGGACAACTGCTTTCCCGCTCGCGTAATGGTCTGCGTGCCCAGATCGAACCTCAGATCGCCAACCTCCAGCGTCTGTCGCACATTGGAACGTGGCTGACTGCGCGCCGCCAGCACCCGGAGACGGATTTCAAGTTCAGGCAGTGCAAGAGGCTTGACGATGTAATCGTCCGCCCCGGATTCGAAGCCTTCCAGTTTGTCTTCCAACTGATCTTTGGCCGTCAGCAGCATCACCGGAGTCGGGCTACCCATCTCATGACGAAGGTGGTGCAGCAGTGCGATGCCGTCCATGCGCGGCATCATCCAGTCCAGCACGATCACGTCGTAGGTGTTCTCCAGCAGCAGGCGTGTGGCGGCCTTGCCGTCGGGCGCTGCATCGGGCGTGTGACCGCAGGCCTCCAGGTAGTCGAACATGTTGGCCGCCAGGGCCAGATTGTCTTCGACGATTAACACGCTCAGTGAACGCTCGATCATGAGGGGCTGGAACTCTGCTGTATCGTTGATGATTCAGTCTGACAGGCATCAGAACTTGCGTGAAATACCGATAAACATTGATGTCGAGCTGTTGGTTCCATCCTCCACCAGCGGGCTGTCGGAAAGTTCGTCAGGGAGGCTGGTGTAGCGGATATTGCCGGACACTTCCCACTGTTTGCCGATGGGTTGAGAGAAGCCCAGGCCAATGTAGGAAACGTTGGCGCTTCCCGGCCGGTAGCGTGTTATGCCGCGCTGCTCTTCCTTGTTCAGGGTGCCGAAGTAGTAATCGACCAGATTGGCGGACATGTGCGTGGCGCCGATATGAGGCTTGAAGCGCGTTTCGCCCCAACGGATCGGATACGCGTATTCAAGGTTCATCGAGTAGCCATCGCTGGTACCGCTGATGTCTGATTTCGCGACCAGCTCGAGTTGCCCGCCGCTGCCCCGCAGACTGGCTGCAAGACCGGCGTCGAAGCCATTGTCGCGGTCCTCCAGCAGATCGCGGTCGATGCCATTTCTGGCCAACTCACGGCGACCGAAGTCATCGCGATCAATGCCGTCCATGTTCAGAGACACGATGGCATCCAGGGAAAATACGCCGGTATCCACCAGATGATAGCCGCCGGTTATGCCGTGCAGAAAAAAGCTGTCGCTGTCGTACTTGATCAGCGGCAGCGGATTGACCTGCGTACCCGCTCCGGCATAAGGGCTTTCGTTGATGGCTGCGCCAAGGCCAAGGCTCAGGCTCGACTGCTCGGCGAACGCAGCCTCGAAAGGCAACATGGGAAAGGTGAGGGCGGCGATGGCGGATACGGACAGTCTTTTCATCACAATCAGTTCTCGAGGGGTGAGCTTCAGTTGCAGATGAGTGTGGAGGTGACACTGTCGTTTCCGTGTCGCGGCGGCGCAACGTGACCTGGCCCGATCTTCAGCCATCGGCGCCTGGTCCAGGGGCGGGCCTGTGCAGATAGTTTTCAATCAGAGTCACCACTTCTGGAACGAAGTCGGGTCGTGCGAGGAGTGCAGGCCGGTCGGCGGTGACGGTGTGGATGATTGCGTGTGCTGCAACGCCCATCAGATAGATTGACAGGTCCGGGTCGGGCACATTCTTCATGAGCGGCGTCAGGACTTCTGCAAAGCGCCATTGCAGCGTATCTCTGTCGGTATCCAATCGTCGCACCGTCAGTGGCAATTCCTCATGAATGGCCTTGTGCACGGCAGGTGCAACGCGATGCTCGGCGACGAGCATCTCGACGATCATGGTCAGGGCACCTCGAAGCGTGGGCGACTCTGGCAGGTCTTGCAATACGTTCACCAGATCGGTGCGCGTGGCGGCAACGTGTCGTCGTTGCAACTCGGCAATAATCGCCTCCTTGTTCGGAAAGAACTGATACAGCGAGCCGATGTTGACACCCGCACGTTCGGCAATCGCATTAGTGGTGAGGCCATCCCAGCCGACTTTGGTCAAAATGTAAGTCGTTGCTTGAATTATCGCGTCAACGGTCGCACGAGAGCGCGCCTGAGCCGGTGTTTTTCTGGGTTTGACGGATGTTCGGCTTTTGCTCATGGGGCGCTCCGGAACATGAGTTTTTAAAAACTAAGTATTAACTTACGATTTGAGTCGTGAAAACACAACGTTCTTCACGTACTGAGAATCGAATCATGAACACACCTGATCCCGTACTTGCGTGGGAAGCCTTTCAGGCCGCGAATCGCTTTCGTCGAGCCATCCGGAAATTCAACGCCACCCCTGTTGCCGAAAGTGACGTGCAGGCTCTGCTGTCGGAAGCGGCTTTTGCACCTTCCAGCGGTAACATGCAGCCTTACCAGTTGCACTGGATTCGCGACCCTGTGTTGAAGGCCAACATGGCGGAGGCCTGTAACGGACAGAAAGCCGCTGCAACGGCAGCCGAATTCATCGTGGTGGTCGCAAGCCCCGCACTGGGCCTGCGTACCGCCAATGCACAGCTTGAGCATGTCGAAGGCTCAACAGGACTGGAGGAAAACTCCAAAGCTTATTACCGCAAGCAAATCGGCATGTTCCAGAAGGTTCTCGGAATCGGCTCTTGCGCGCTGTGGTCGCCCTTTGTCGCCTTTGCAGCGCTCCTGCGTCCGACGCTTTCCCTGATTCCCATAGGCCATCTGGGTGGTCGTCAATGGGCGGCACGCAATGCCATCTTCGCGGCACAGACCCTGATGCTCGGTGCCGCCGCAAAAGGCATCGACACCTGCCCCATGGAAGGCTTTTCCGCCTCACAGGTTGCCAGGCTGCTGAACATTCCACGTGGCTCCGTGATTCCGCTGGTCGTCGCACTCGGCTATCGGTCGGACGACGCCAGGATCGAGACGCGGTGGCGCAACCCGATATCGGAACTCGTCATCTCACATTGATCGCGCACCCGTTCCGACCGTTGCCGGATCGGTGTGGCGAGCATTGCGCGTGCCACTGACGGCTTGATGTGCCTTTACGTTCGGTTACCCAAATGAATTCCAGAATTTTATGTGACGCGAGCCTGCGCGGAAGGCGCTCGCTCGCTGGTCCGTGGTACTGGCGACTGTCGATACACGCACTGGGCATTGCGATGCTGGTGTCAGGCGGCTGTGCCTTGCAGCCAGCCTATGTGATACCCCCGCTGGCGGCGCCAACCGCCTGGAGCGCACAGCGTGAGCTGTCTGAAAGACAGACTGTCGGAGGGGATACCTCTTGGTGGCATCTTCTTCACGATGATGCCATCGACGCTCTGACAAAGGCGGCGTTTGCCGACAATCCGACCCTGATCCAGGCGTTGAGCCGGGTTGAAGAAGCCAGAGCTGACCTGGGCGTCAAAGCGGCTGCCACGATGCCTGCCGTTGATCTGGACGCCAACGTTACCCGGGCAAAGAGTCGCAACACCTCGCCGATTCAGTCAGGCGTGACGATGCTGAGTAACTCGGCCTCGGCAGGGCCTGCGTTCAGCTGGGAACTTGACTTGTTCGGTCGGATCAGTCATTCGGTGGACGCGGCCCGGGATCACCTGGACGCCCGAACAGCAGATGCCGCTTCAACGCGTCTCGCACTGGCTGCCGATGTCGCGAACGATGTGCTGTCGCTGCGTGCCTGCGAGAACTCACGGCGCGTATGGCTTGACGATATCGCCTCGCGGGAGAAAACACTGTCGCTGACCCGACTGCGTCTGAACACCGGGCTTGCCAGCTCGGTTGATGAGGCACGAATCCTCACAGGCCTGGCAAGTTCGCGCACCAGCCTGGCGACCCAGGTCGATCAATGTGCCCGTCAGGTCAATGCGCTGGTGGCGTTGACTGGCCAGAGTTCAGACGTTGTTCGTCGGCATGTCGGTATCACGCAGGCGGGACCCGGCGTAGATCAAGTGTTCATGCCGCGTGCACCTCGTGCGCTGCCCGAGCTGCCTGCCACGGTTCTGGCATCACACCCCGACGTTGTTTCAGCCGAAAGAGAAGCAGCAGCAGCCTGGGCCGATATCGCAGTGGCCCGCGCTGACCGATTGCCGCGTATCGATCTGGCGGCGGCCCTCAGCGGACAGTGGATTCGCGCTGCAGGCTCAAGCCTCGATTTCAACACCTGGTCCATTGGCCCGAGCCTGACCGGTCCGCTCTTCGATGGCGGGGCGGGGGCGGCAAATGTCAGGAGTGCCCAGGCTCGCTACACGCGTGCCACTGCCAATTTGCAGGCCACGGTTCGCACCACGACCGAGGACGTGGAGAACGCGCTGGCCGAGCAGGCCTCGGCAGCAGCGCGGGTGACCTCGACCCGGGAGGGTGTCGATGCCGCCCATACCACGTTCACTGTCAGTAACGACCAATGGAAAGCCGGAGCGATCAGCCTGTTCGAGCTGGAAGACAGCCGCCGACAGTTCGCCTCGGCACAGGACGCAGAAATCTCCGCCCGGCGCGATCAGGGACAAGCCTGGATCGCGCTCGTCAAAGCCACGGGCGCTGCTATTACCTTGACCCCGGACACCACCTCTCATGAATAAGTTATCGATCCTGGCCTCACTTTTCGGCCGCCGGTTACTGAGCCTGATCGTGCCGTGCGCGATGCTGATCACCGGCGGTGTGCTGTATATGCGGCCGACCGAAGCGACCCCGTCAACCCACCAGCCTGCTCCGGCGCTGACCGTGACCGTCGCCGCAGCAGTCGACACTCGTTGGCCCACGATCATCGAAGCCAGTGGCTCGGTTGCACCCTGGGAAGAGGCCGTGATCGGCGCTCAGGTTGCCAATCTCAGGCTGACGGACTTGCGCGCCAACGTGGGGGATCGTGTGAAGCGTGGGCAGTTGCTCGCCACCTTCGATGCCGACTTGTTGAGCGCCGATGAAGAGCGACTCAAGGCCAACTGGCTACAGGCCGATGCCAACCGCAAGCGTGCGTTGCTGTTGAAAGGCACGGGCGGCATGAGCGATCAGGACGTGCTTCAGTATGAAACCCAGGCCGATGTCACTCGAGCTCAATTGACCAGCACGCAGTTGCAATTGCGCTATGCCAGAGTCATTGCTCCCGACGACGGCGTGATCAGCGCACGCAGCGCCACAACAGGCGCTGTTTACGGTAATGGACAGGAGTTATTTCGTCTGATTCGCCAAGGCCGTCTGGAGTGGCGCGGCGAGCTGAATGCGGGACAAATGGCTCAGGTGCAGTCGGGTCAGCGCATCGACCTCCAATTGCCTGACGGTACGTCCGCGTCCGCCAGCATCCGCGAGTTGGCCCCCAGCCTGGACAGCCAGACCCGGCTTGGCCTGGCCTATGCCGACATCGATCCCGGCAGCACAGCGCGTGCCGGCATGTACGCCATCGGCAAGGTGAGTCTGGCCGAACGTCCTGCGGTGATCGTCCCGGCGGCCAGCGCGGTGATTCGCGATGGCCGCAGCTACGTGCCGATACTGCTCGGCGATAACCGCATCAGCCTGCAGGCGGTGACGGTGGGGCGGCGGCAGGACAGCCATGTCGAGATTCTGTCCGGCATCGCCGCAGGAGACCGGGTCGCGGTGCAGGGCGCCGGTTTTCTGAACGATGGCGACCTGGTCAACGTTGCCGCAACACCTGCGCAAGCGGGGGAGTGAATGATGAATTTTGCTACCTGGTCGATCCGCAACCCTATTCCTTCCATCCTGCTTTTCATTCTGCTTTCCCTGGCTGGCGTCATGGGCTTTCGCGCCTTGCCCATCGCCAACATGCCGGATGTCGATCTGCCCACCGTGGTCATCACGCTGACCCAGCCGGGCGCGGCTCCTGCACAACTGGAAACCGAAGTGGCGCGCAAGGTGGAGAACTCGCTGGCTACGCTGTCCGGTATCAAGCACATCACCACGTCCATTGTGGACGGACTGGTTACCATCAATGTCGAGTTCATTCTGGAAAAGCAACTTTCCGATGCGCTGATCGAGACCAAGGATGCAGTAGACCGCGTCAGGTCCGACCTGCCCACCGATCTGGAGCAGCCCTCCATCAGCGCGGTCCGGGTCGGCGGTGACGACGCGACCCTGTTGTACGCGGTAGCCTCGACAAAGATGGATGAGGAAGCGCTTTCCTGGTTTGTGGATGACACCATCAACAAGACGATACTTGGCGTGCCGGGCATCGGTAAGTTCGAGCGGGTCGGGGGCGTGCAGCGTCAGGTACTGGTGGAAGTCGATCCATCGAGCCTCGCCGCACAGGGCGCTACCGCTGCGGAAGTCTCGCGCGCCTTGAAAAACGTCGAACAGGAATCATCCGGCGGGCGAGGGCAGATGGGCAACGCCGAGCAGGCGGTAAGGACCATCGCCACGGTCAGGCAAGCCGCTGAACTGAACCGCTTGCCAGTGGTGCTGGGCAACGGCCGACGCGTCAATCTGGATCAGGTGGCAGTGGTGAAGGATACCTATGCCGATCGTACCCAGATCGCGACGCTCGATGGCAAGCCGGTGGTCGGTTTCCGCTTGTTCCGCGCCAAGGGGTTCGATGAGACCCGCGTCGCCGCTGGCGTGATCAGTGCGCTCGATCAATTGCACGCCGCTGACCCGACGCTTTCCTTTACCAAGGTGTCGGGAACCGTCGACTACACGCACGAGCAATACGAGGGCTCGATGCACATGCTGTACGAGGGCGCCTTGCTGGCGGTTCTGGTGGTCTGGTGGTTTCTGCGCGACTGGCGAGCCACGCTCATCTCCGCCTCGGCATTGCCCTTGTCGGTGCTGCCGACGTTTCTGGTCATGAACTGGCTCGGTTACTCGCTCAATACCCTGACGCTGCTCGCACTGGCGGTCATCGTCGGCATTCTGGTGGACGATGCCATCGTCGAGATCGAGAACATCGAACGGCACAGTCGCATGGGTAAACCCATCAAGCAGGCCGCAGGTGACGCCGTGACGGAAATTGCCCTGGCTGTCATGGCGACCACCATGACCCTGGTGGTGGTGTTCCTGCCTACTGCCATGATGAGCGGCGTTCCCGGTCTTTTCTTCAAGCAGTTCGGCTGGACCGCGGTGGTCGCGGTGCTGTCCTCGCTCCTGGTAGCGCGAATACTCACGCCGATGATGGCGGCCTATCTGCTCAAGACACATCCCGACAAGCAGGAACCGGCGGATGGAGCGCTGATGACGCGCTACCTGGGCGCGGTGCGCTGGTGCCTGAAACATCGTGGCCTGACCCTGGGGGCTACCCTGCTGGTGTTCGTCGCTTCGATAGCGATGGTCCCGCTTCTGGAGACAGGCTTGATTCCGGCGTCCGACAAGGGATATAGCAACATCAATGTGGAACTGCCTCCGGGCAGCAGTCTGGAGGCTACCCGATCGACGGTCGAGGCGGTGAGTCGCGTCATCAAGGACATTCCGGGTATCGAGCATGTGTTCAGTACGGTGGGGGTAGCTCAGTCTGCCGGGCATGGACAAACTCAGGCGGCTGAATTGCGTCGCGCGACCATGACTCTTGTGCTTTCTGACCGTGGTACGCGCGCCGGTCAGACCGATATCGAAAACCGCATACGCGGGGTCTTGCATGGGGTCCCGGGTGCACGGTTCTCGTTGGGCAGCGGCGGTCTTGGCGAGAAGATGGCGTTGATCCTCTCCAGTGATGACCCGGCAGCGCTCAAAGCGACCGCCCAGGCGCTGGAACGTGAGTTGCGGGATGTACCCGGCCTGGCGAACATTACGTCGACCGCGAGTCTGGAGCGTCCGGAAATCGTGGTTCGCCCGGATGCCCGGCAGGCAGCCGAGCGCGGCGTCACCACCGCGACCATCGGTGAGACGGTGCGCATTGCGACCAATGGTGACTTCGATTCGCAGATGGCCAAGCTGAACCTGGATAACCGTCAGATCTCGATACAGGTGCGTATTCCACAAGCCGCGCGGCAGGACCTGGAAACCATTGCCGGTCTCCGGGTGCGTGGTCGGGACGGGCTGGTTCCCTTATCGAGCGTCGCGCAACTGAGCGTAGAAAGTGGCCCGACCCAGATCGACCGGTATGACCGACGGCGCTATGCCAATGTCAGCGCCGATCTGGGGCACATGCCGCTCGGCCAGGCACTGGCCATTGCCCGATCCCTGCCAGCGATCCAGTCCATGCCGTCCAGCGTCAGGCTGATTGAAACAGGCGATGCAGAGATCATGGCCGAATTGATGGAAGGCTTCGGCATGGCCATCATTATTGGTCTGGTTTGCGTCTACGTGGTGCTGGTGCTGCTGTTCAGCGACTTCTTCCAGCCGTTGACCATTCTTTTCGCCATTCCACTGTCGGTAGGTGGAGCCTTTGTCGCTTTGCTGCTCACCCGGGGCATGTTGAGCCTCCCGTCCCTGATCGGTCTGGTGATGCTGATGGGGATCGTCACCAAAAATTCGATTCTGCTGGTCGAGTATTCGGTGATGGGCATCAGGAAGCAGGGCCTTTCAGTGGCAGATGCCCTGATCAATGCCTGCCACAAGCGCGTTCGCCCGATCATCATGACCACCCTTGCGATGATCGCGGGGATGATGCCGATTGCCTTGGGACTGGGGGCTGACGCGAGTTTCCGACAGCCCATGGCCATTGCGGTGATTGGCGGGTTGATGACGTCTACCGCCTTGAGTCTGCTGGTGGTGCCTGTCGCATTCACTTACATCGATGATCTGGAGCGCTTGCTGCACCGCTGGTTCAGCCGCGGAGCCGCTCACCATGGCGAGTCTATTCACTGATGTGTGAAACCGCCTGCGGCCTGCCCAGCCGAGTCAGGCCGTACAACACCGCACCGACCACAAGCATGACCCCGGCCCGCAGCCAGGTTTCCGGCCCTTGCTGAGTCAACAGCAATAGACAGGACAGTATCCCAAGGACGGGAATCACCCAGTGAACCTGAAAGTGGGCAGGCTCGACCTTGTCGCGCTTGAGCACGAGCACGGCCACATTGACGCTGAGGAATACGAACAGCAACAGCAGCACCACCGTTTCGGCGAGCGTGGTCAGGGTGCTGGTGAACGACAGCGCGATGGCAACCAGAGTGGTGACCAGAATGGCCACGCCGGGTGTGCGTCGATGCGGCAGCACACTGCCCAGAATCGTAGGCAGCAGTCCTTCGCGCGCCATGCCGAAGGTCAGGCGGCTTGCCATGATCATTGTCAACAGCGCGCCATTGGCGACCGCGATCAGTGCGATCAAGGCAAACCAGGGTGATGGAATCCCCAGGCCCGACGCCTTCACCACGTCCAGCAGCGGCGCCTGCGAATCCTTTAACTGATCGACCGGCAACACCATGGCCGCGCCCACGCCCACCAGCACATACACAGCACCGGCAATCAGCAATGCTCCGAACAGAGCGCGGGGATAGACCTTGCGTACATCCTTGATTTCCTCAGCCAGGTTGGCGGAGGTTTCGAAGCCGACAAAGGAATAGAACGCCAGCAGCGATGCCGCCAGAATGGCCGTCGCAGGGGAGGCCGTGTCCAGTTCGAACACCCGTTGCGGAACGCCCTGGCCCTGGCCGACGAACCAGGCTGCAGCCGCGATCACCATGACCAGTCCGCTCAGCTCGATGGTGGTCATCAGCAGATTGGCCCCCAGCGATTCCTTGATGCCTCGCGCATTCAACAGTCCGACGATAACCAGAAACCCGACACAGACCCATTGCGGTGGCACGCTGATCAGCGCTTGCAGGTAGTCACCGGCGAACGCAACGGCCAGTCCCGCTGCGCTGGTGACGCCTGCCGCGATCATCGAGAAGCCCACGAGAAAGGACAGCAGGGGTTTGCCAAAGGCTTTTTCGGCATACACCGCAGCGCCGCCCGCACGCGGGTACTTGGTGACCAGTTCGGCATAGGACGCTGCCGTCAGCAGGGCAAAACACAGCGCGATCAGCAAGGGCGCCCAGATGGCTCCACCCACGCGTCCGGCGATGGTGCCTGCCAGCGCGTAGACGCCAGCGCCGAGCACATCGCCAAGGATGAACAGCATCAGCATCGGAGCGGTGATCGCGCGTCGTAGTGACGCTTTTTCGTGACTGGCCATGGGGAGTGATTCCTTTCGGGGGCTGCGGCGTATCAGTTTCAGAGCATTGCAGTGACAGTTGGTTCTGACTTTCTGCCATGTGCACCGATCAGAGGCAACGTCTCAGCCTGCGTCTGCTCTGGAGCGTTGCGCAGATGAATGATCAATGGCCTGCTGAAGCTCGACGGCGTCGTGACTGCAAAAGATGCGCAGGTCGCGTCCCGCTGAAAGCGACAGGTTGCGCAACCGCATCTGATTGGCGACGCGCTCCTTGTGATCGGTGTCCATCATGCGTTGGTAAAAGCGCAGTCCCGGCGTGCAGCTGCGGTCGGCTGAACCGATTTCGCCACGGTAGAAATACGCGTCGCCTGCATGCAGTACCCAGCCCTCGGGCGTGCGAACGGCAATGCCTGCGTGCCCAAGGGTATGGCCCCGCAGCGGAACCAGAAGAATGTCGTCATCGCCCGTACCCAGCAGCGTGCGTACAGCACCAAAACCATTCCAGCGGTCGCCGTCAGTGTCATACAGCTTCCAGTCGTTCACCCTTTGCCATTGCCGAGCGCGAAATCTGCGCGAATCGCGCCAGCCTGCGGCGTTGCTGGCTGCGGACATTTCGTCACGCATGACATGTACGCTGGCCTGCGGAAAATCATGCAGACCGCCAGCGTGATCGAAATCAAGATGAGTCAGCACGATATGGCGAACATCCTCGGCACGAAAACCCAGCTGCCGGATCTGGTGCAACGCGGTATAGCGCTGCTCCAGCTGAATATTGTTGAAGTAGCGAAAGAACCGGCTTAAACGCCTTGAAGGCTGCTCCATATCCTCGGTTCCGAAACCGGTATCCACCAGCACCAGTCCGTCGTTGTCGGTTTCGATCAGCAGACAGTGACAGACCAGTCGCGCGGTCAGTCCTCGGCTGAAGCCGTCGAACAGCACCCCGCCGAGAGGGCACATGCAACCGCAGTTCAGATGATGGATGCGCACGGCCGCCTCCTCTCAATTCGAGATACGCTGTTCATGATTTGCGCCTCACTCTTCGTCCCGCCGCTTGCGGCAGCGTTCGAGCAAGCGCCTGCGCGGAGCTTCCGGACGAAGCTCGCGGATGATTACCTTCAAAACCTGCTTCAGCCTGCTGGCGATATCGCCCGTCAGAGAAGGCTTTGTGTCCCGTTTTCCCTCAGTGACCGTTGTGATCAATTCCTTCATTCAGGGCTCCCATGGCTGAAAGTCGACACCGCTTCGGTCTGGCCGGTGCGTGTCTGAAAAATGATCTTGATTCGAACCGGAAATTCAAAGCGATGATCTTCGGCCCTGACAGGCGGTTTCATGAAGTGAAACGTTGGTCATGCAAGGGAGTATTGGTCGGGCGCGTTGTCACAGTTGCGGTATCCGGATGAATCTGTGGAGGCTGGACGTTGAATATTGCATGCCTTGGCTGGGGGTCGTTGATGTGGGAGCCGGGCGCGCTTCCGTTGGCGGGTGAGTGG
Organism: Pseudomonas sp. AC016; assembly: GCF_979253365.1. Classification (NCBI taxonomy): domain Bacteria; kingdom Pseudomonadati; phylum Pseudomonadota; class Gammaproteobacteria; order Pseudomonadales; family Pseudomonadaceae; genus Pseudomonas; species Pseudomonas sp. AC016. The sequence continues at coordinate 525,405 of NZ_CEEDCC010000001.1, read as the reverse complement.
TACGCGGACGGTCCCGCGCTGCCGATCGAGTTTTCGCGGGTTGCAGATGGGGGAGAGCTGTCTACCGCCATTTGCCTGAACGCGCCGCCCGTTAAAGTGTGTTGGGCGCTGTTGGCGGTGTCGAGCGTCGAGGAGGCCTGCGCGGCGTTGCGTGAGCGTGAGCAGATCCCGGCAGAGCGGGAAGGCGCTACTGCCAGTCTGCTGGCTTCACGCAAGCCGGTCGGGGCTTTGATGGAATGGGCGTGGGAGCGGCGGATCGACGCCGTCATCTGGACGGCATTGCCGCCCCGGTTCGACGGCATTGAAGGCCGCGTCCCGTCGGTTGAGGATGCGGTGGCGTACCTTTCGGGTCTGACTGGTGAAACGCTAAAGCATGCGCGCGACTACATCGAGCAGGTTCCCGAGCAGATCGACACGCCCTATCGTCGGATTATCATGCGTCAGCTGGGATGGCATCCCGGATCCACGCTCTGAATTTTTGCGCGCTGTGAGCCGCGAACCTGAAACCTTTGCCGATGAAGGGAGTTGAAAGTGAAGCATGAACGTCATGAGCGGTTTGATGCTGTCTGGGTAACGCTTGAGCGATTGCGAGACGACATTCGAGGCCTTGAGCGCAGCGAGCTGGAGCGGGTGGCGCATTTGCGCGGGCATCAGACGGTCGATGATCTGGAGGCGTTGCAGCAGTCGTTCGTCAAGCTGGATCACGCTGTGCTGGATATCGAACAGACACTGGCAAGTCTGGGCGAGGCCACCGGGGAAATCGGAAAACTCTAAGATGTGGCGCTGTGCTGCCATGAACCATGTGTCAGTTGCACAGTCCTATTCGGGCCCTGAAAAAAGAGGCAGCAGTCCGTTGGGCAGTCCCTGCCTTTTATGGCTATTTCCTTCCCCAGAGACCATGCCCATCATGCGCAAGCACCTCCGTTTTCCATGGCGTGTCCGACTTTGCCTGATCTCGTTCGCGTCCTTGCTTGCTGTGCCTGCCATGGCCAGCGACGGGCAGCAGTTGGTCCAGAGCATCAATGCCTACCGTGCGCAGCCACAGCGCTGTGAGGCGCGAACCCCCAGGGCGGCTCGTCCATTGGGGCTGAACGATAGCGTCACGCTGCCCATCGTCTTCAACGGCAGTTCCCGCGATGCGCTCAAGGCCGCGGGCTACCAGGCAGTGACCGTACGCACCATCCGTCTTGCAGGCGCGCAGGACGCCAACGAGGCGTTCGGCATGCTCAAGGCGCGGTACTGCGGCGCCTTGCTGGATGCTCAGTACGCGGATATCGGCATCATTCGTGAACGAAACGATTGGCGCATCGTGCTGGCCCGTCCTTTGATCGACAGCAAGCTGAGTGACACTCGCTCGTCGGGCCAACTGCTGCTCGCACAGATCAATGAAGCGCGGTCCAAGCCCCGTGTGTGCGGCAAACGGCCGTTTGCAGCGGCGCAGCCTGTGGTCTGGAATGCAACGCTGGAACTTGCTGCCCAGGGCCACAGCCAGTCGATGGCCAGCGAAAACTATTTTCAGCATCGCGGTTTCGATGGCGACTCACCCGCTGACCGGGCGCGTGCGGCAGGTTACAGCGGCCGACAGATTGGCGAGAACATCGCGGCAGGTCAGAGCACGCCAGGCAAGGCCATGGCCAGTTGGCTGGCAAGCCCCGGACATTGCGCGAACCTCATGAATCCAATGTTCACCGAGGTGGGCGTGGCGTATGCGACCGGCCCACAGACCGATTATGGTGTTTACTGGACGATGCTGTTCGGTGGGCCTTGATGCCTGGCTTCACGACCGTTGGTCGTGCAGTCGAACAGACTGAACAAACCCTGCGTGCGGCCTGACTGTCTGCAAGGGAAGGCGCGACGTTTCGATCGCCGCAGCCTTTCAATGCAATGAAATGATCAGGAGTATTCACATGAGCAAGCCAGCGATCTGCCTAGGTTTTTTCTGTCTGTTGGCCCTGCACGGCTGCTTCGACAATTCGGGTAACGAGACCAAGAACAACACCGACGGCAGCAAGTCCTCGGTACAGATGCAGCAGGGCAAGTCCGAGCAGAGCAAGTAATCCCCATGAGCCAGTCCGTGACCGCCTCAGACCTGCAGATCGACTTCAGCGTGGACAAGGAGAAGTCCCTGTTCAAGTGGCTGGTCGCCAGCTTTCTGATGGGCAAAAGGATTCAGGCCCAAATTGCCTGCGAAGCCTACCGGGTGATCGTCGAGCACAAGGGTCGTGACACGCCCCGCAAGCTGGCAAGCTGCACGCATCGTGAACTGGTCGGCATGCTGGGGCAGGCGCATTACGTGCGCTATGACGAATCCACTGCCGAACGGCTGCTGGCGCTGGCCAGCAAGCTGAACGAGGAATACGGCGGCAAGCTTCTCAATCTTCACGAAGCCAGTGATGGCAGGGCGGATTTCGAGAAGCGCCTGTTGGCGTTTGAGGGTGTCGGCCCCAAGACCGTGGAGATCTTCATGCGCGAGGCTGGCAGGGTGCTGTATTGAGCGCGTTCCTTATCGGCTGCGCGGGCTGGAGCCTGGCGCGTCAATACTGGCCCGTATTTCCTGATGAGGGCACCCATCTGCAGCGTTATGCGGCACGCTTCAATGCGGTGGAGATCAACAGCTCGTTCTATCGTCCTCATCGTCCGGAGACCTATGCGCGCTGGGCCGAGTCGGTGCCTGAAGGCTTTCGCTTTTCCGTGAAGCTGCCCAGGATCATCAGTCATGAATTGCGTCTGCATGATTGCGAAAGCCTGTTGAGGGGGTTTCTCGAGCAGTGCACGCAACTGGGTGACAAGCTGGGTTGCCTGTTGATTCAGCTGCCTCCGTCGTTTCGCTATGACGCCGATATCGCGCAACGCTTTTTTGCGTTACTGCGTGAGTGCTATGCCGGGCATGCTGTGCTCGAGCCGCGCCACGATTCCTGGCTGCAGGCACAGCCGCTGCTGGTCGAGAAACGTATCGGGCAGGTTGCCGCCGATCCGTCACCCGTGTCAGGTGGTGACGTTCCAGCGGGCTGGGAAGGTGTGCGCTATTGGCGGTTGCACGGCTCGCCGCAGATCTACTACAGCGCGTATGGAGCAGATCGCCTGGCCACGATTGCCGAGCAGTTACGCCGATCCGAGCAGGAGGGCGCAGAGACCTGGTGTCTGTTCGACAACACCGCCAGCGGTGCGGCGGTGGGGGATGCGTTAGTGCTGCAAGAGCAGCTCGTGGGCTGATTTGCCAGCGTGCTTCTTTTACGTACGTCGGGACGCAGAGCGTCCTGAGCGGCATTCCCACGCAGAGCGTGGGAACGATCATGGTGGAGCCGACAAACAGTGATCGTTCCCATGCTCGGCGCTCCTCGTTATACACAAAGTCAGCCTCAACACTGATCGTGCCCAACGCTCTGCGTGGGCATGCATCCCGTGACGCTCCGCGTCACAAATGGCACAGACTGCGGACTCAGTGAGCCGAGCGCATGGCTTCAGTCACCTTTTCGCCCCTCGGCGACTTACTTTGAGAGGCCAAAGTAAGCAAAGCCTTTTGCTCCGGTTCCGGCCCCGGCTTCGCCGGGGTTCCTTCGTCCTGACACTGATTCGGGGGTCGCCGCAAATGGGCCATCCATGGCCCAGTGCGGCTCAATCGGCATCCATGCCGATTGCCCCCCGAATCAGCGCCAGGACTCAGCCTTCACCCGCGTCGCGATCTGCGGTGTTCATGCTACCGCGCTACAAAAGCACATCAATGCTGCTGCCTCACTGGATAGCCAGATGACTTGTATATAACGATGAGCGCTCCGCGTGGGCATGCCGCCCGTGACGCTCTGCGTCACAAATGGCACAGACTGCGGGGCAGTGAGCCAGCCGCATGTTTCAAGTCACGTTTGCGCCCCTCACTCCCGCCCTGCAAGTTTGTCTTCTACCTCGCGGTTCTTTTCCTTGAGGGTCTCGGCGTCCTGCTCCTTTTCGCGGTTGGAGGTCGGGGTGATGATCTTGTCGACGCCTTCGGCAGGTGAGTCCTGATTGTCAATGTCCTTGCGCACGACCTCGACAGGTTCGCCGGACTGGTCGACGGTAGGGGTGTAGGGTTTGTCTTCTGACGCCTTGTCCTGAGGTCTTGCGTGGTCATTACTCATGTGGGCTCCTCGCTGATGGCTGTCTTTCTTGGAGAGGACGACGAAACGGCGAGTTCGATCTTTTTCACTGTGATCTGCCTGACAGCTGTCAGTCACTGAGCCGTAGAAGGTCGATGCAGCAGGTCGATCAGGGTAATAGTCGGTTCAGTCAGGCTTGGCCGGTCGCGGTGCACCAGGCCCACGTCTCGGTGAAAGGTCTGCTCGCCAAGGTCCAGCGCCCGGATGCCTTCAGGCCAGGGATGGTGGCTGGCCGTCTGCGGTATCAGCGCCACGCCCAGGCCACGGGCGACCAGTTTGATGATGGCTTCCAGTTCATCCAGCTCGCAGACTTCCCGGACGCTGAACGGCATCTGGCGCAGGAAACGGTCCACCTGCCGGCCGCCAAACGAAGAGCGGTCATAGCGAATCAGGGGTTGTGAGGAGAGCAATTGCAGCCAGTCATCGCCCGGTATCTCGGCAGGCACGATCAGGCGGTAGGGTTCCTGCGCAAGGCTGGTCCAGCGCAGATCGCTTTGCAGCGAGAAGGGCGGTCGGATAATCGCCGCCAGATCGATTTCGCCGGCATCCACCTGATTGACCAGGTTCATGGAAACACCCGGAATCACTCGCGTCCGGCACTGCGGCCATGAGCGATGAAAGGTCGCGAGTGCGTCCGGCAGTAATGAGCACTGCATGGAGGCGATGGCACCGATGGTGAGGTGCAGTACGGCGGGCTGACCGGCAGGAGACGAGCCCAGATTGTGGTAGAGCCGAATCAGCTCCTGCGCCTGCAGCAGGGTCTGATGCCCCATTCGGTTCAACTGTGCCGAACGACCCTTGCGTTCGAACAGTGCAAAGCCCAGTTCGGCTTCCAGACGCTGCATCTGCGCGCTGACGGCCGCCTGGGTCAGCCCGATTCGGTTGCCTGCCGCAGCAAAGGTGCCAGCCTGTGCAACGGCTACCAGGGTCTTGAGCTCGCGAATCATTGATAAATCTCTTTTGTGTATTCGAGAAATATATATTGATTTTAGTGTTGAGTCCTCGCGCATATGATTGACGCGGCGTTATCAAGAAGGACGCGCCGACGTCCCGCCCAACAGACCTGACCCCGGAGCCTGCAATGAGCCTTTCACCTTTTCATCTGGCGATACCTGTTTATGACCTGGCTGCCGCGCGCAGTTTTTACGGCGAAGTGTTCGGCCTGGCTGAAGGTCGTTCCAGCGAGCAGTGGGTCGACTTCGATTTCTACGGGCACCAATTGGTGATCCACGAACACCCGAAGACGTCTTCGCAGGAACACGTTCACAGCAATGCGGTGGACGGTCACGATGTGCCGGTTCCGCATTTCGGCATCATCCTGCACTGGGCACAGTGGGAAGCGCTGGCCGGACGCCTGAGGTCGCTGGGGACGCAGTTCGTGATCGAACCTTACATCCGCTTCAAAGGGCAGGTCGGCGAGCAGGCCACCATGTTCCTGTTCGATCCGTGCGGCAATGCGCTGGAGTTCAAGGCGTTCAAGGACATGAGTCAGCTGTTCGCCAAGTGAAGGGCAGAAAGCCGCTTTCAGGGAAGCGGCTTTCTGGTTGTAACCATGGCTGAAAGGCTGATCAGACCTTCGAGCCACTCCAGCGTGGCGCGTTTCTCAGGTCGTCACGTTGCTGGGTATCCGGGGACTTGTGCGGTTCGCCGTAGTCCACGTGCAGCGTTTCATCCAGTCGGTTGCTGGATGAACCCTTTTTCTGCGGCGTTTCGTCGAAGTGCTCCCACTCGGCGCGCTGGAAACGGAAGAGGCTGTCGTCTTCAGGCGCTTCGCGTTCGCGATAATGGTGAATCGAGTAATGCGCGTATTCCACCTTGTCGCCCCAGTCGGCCTGCAACAGGCCATCGGCGGCCAGATCCCGATACCAGTCGTTTTCTTTCTCGGACGCTTTCTGCTTCTTGTTGTGGTCGACGAAGTACCCGATGATCCCGCCCACCACAGCGATGACCACCCCGACCAGAAAGAACGGCCCGGCCAGCGCGGTAGCGGCTGCTCCACCCGCGCCGACCAGCGCTGCGGTACCCAGCACCCCGGCAGACGCGCCGAATGCACCGCCCGCGATCTGCAAGCCTCCCGCGGCCTGAGCCAGCTTGTCACCGGACTTGACCCCGTCCTTGATGGTGAAGGCACCGAGTACGATGTCGGCAAAACCGCCCGCCAGGTCAGTTGCCGGCCCCAATACTTTCACCACCGAGCCCGCAATCTTGGCCGAGACACCGGGCTTGAGTTTGACCTCGCTGTCCAGACGCTGGGAAATACCCTCCATTGCCTTGTGCTCGGCCTGCGCATTGCCGGTCAGGTCGCCGATGAGGTCCATGCGCTGGTTGTCAGGGATGTCCAGCGCAGTACGGATCTCGGCGAGCCGCTCGGCACTCAGGCCACTGGGGCTGACTTCGACCTTGGGCGGCTTCATGTCCGACTTGCCCCAGATTTCCGGAACGGTCTTGTCCAGACCCAGCAGGTCGACCAGGCCGCCTTTGCCCATCAGGTCACCCACCTTGTCGGCCAGTTTGACGAAATGGCTCGCGCCGCCGGCAAAACTGATGAAGTCCTTGGCAATGCTCAGACGCTGGAGAGGCGTTTCGCCCAGTTTTCCACCTTGACCCACCATTTGATAAATGGCCGAAAACAGTGACACGCCCGCAGCCACCGAGCCCATCACGCCTTTACTGTTGAGGGTGTTGAAGATTTCACCCAGTTTGCCGCGATCCGCCACCGGGATGTAGGGCTTGGACAGGGCGGTCTTGATGTCGGCTTCGCTCACCGAGCCTTTTTCTTGGTAAGCCTTGCCGACTTCCTTGAGCGCCTTGGCGATGTCCTCGGTCTTGGCGTTGCCGACGACGCCTTCCTGGATGAACTTCTCGAACGTGGGCTGCAGGTGGCGGGGCAGGTCGACCAGAATGCCCTTCAGCTCGCCCTTGAGCAGGCCGAACAGGTCCTTGGTGGCCAACGCGTTGTTTTCGTCACTGATCTTCGACGGGTCGGCAACCAGGTCATTGAGATCACTGGTGAGGCCATCGGCCTGGATCGACTGCGCCGCCTTGCTCGCTGCCTCAGGGTCGACCAGTGCCAGCGATGACAGGGTGTCGCTCAGGTCTTTCTGGGCTTCCTGCCCAAGGCCCTGCGCCTTGAGGTCCTTGAGGTACAGCACGTAATCGGGATTGGCCGTCAGGTCGATCAGCTTTTGCTTGATGGCGTCCTTGTCGGGCACCTTGCCCAGCGCGTCGGTCATCTTGGTCTGATAGTCCTGCTGCACGGTTGGATCAGAGAACAGCGTCGTCAGCTGTTCCTGCAGCTTGCCGCCATCGATGATGTCGTGCATGTCCGCCGAACTCAGCTGAGTCTGCTTGCTGTCGAACTCCCGCCATGTACCACCAAAGGCGCCCTGGGCTTCTTCATAGCCGGTCAGGCCACGGCCGTTGTCGTAGGCGGCCTGTGCTTCGATGGCCCTCACCAGCTTGGCGCGTGGATCGTCCTTGGGGATTTCCCCGTTCTTGACGCCTTCACGGTACTGATCCAGCAGCTCTTTGGTGGCCAGTTCGCCCACGTTCAGTTCGGGAGAGTTTTCATCGTCCTTGTCAGCCTTGACCCCGGTTTTCTGGCCCATGAGATCCAGTTCGGCAGCGGGAGGCAGGTTGTGGCGGGTGCGCGTCTCATCGATATTGCCTGTACCCAGCTCGTTCCATTTCGCAACGACATCGTCATACAGCTGCGGACTTTGATCCTTGGACACGATGAACTTGTCATCACCGTTGGCGAACCGGATCAGGCCATCGCCTAGTTCGTCCGGCGAGCCAATGACAATGTCTTTGTTCATCAGGAAGTCGTTCGGGCCGGCCAGTTTGTAACCTTCCGCTTCACTGCTGTGAATCTTCGCCCAGGCATCGTTAAGTGTGCTGACCTTTTCGAACAGCTCGGGCGTCAGGGCTTCGGAGACGACGATTCGCTCACCCGCCTGATTCTTGTAGCTTATCTGGCTGCCTTCCTGGCCGGTGACCCAGTTGAACTCGGTGATGTCGCCCAGTTTCGGGATCGGGGTATTACCGTCGGCCAGAATTTGCCCCTCGTTGACGGCCGTTTCCAGTGCCTTCCTTTTCTCCGGATCGGACACGACGGTTCGCAAGGCTGACAGGTACTCGAACAGTTTCGGGTTATCGTCCCGCGCCACCACGACCTTTTCGCCATTGTGTTCGTAACGGATGGTGCCTGGACCCGCTTCGTCCAGCGGGCCGACCGTGGTGCCGAAAACGGGCGGCCACACTTCGTTGTCACCCGCCCTGCGATAGCCTTCGCCTTCGCTCTTGCTCAAACCGGTCAGGCTCGTGAATGCGTCCTTCGCGGCCTTGTACAGCTCAGGGTTGTCACGCTCCGCCACGACGATCTTGTTGCCTTCGCGGTCCACGTAGCGCATGACTCCGGGACCGACTTCATCCACCGGCCCGACCACGGCGAAGTCACCCAGTTTTTCGGGTGGTTTCTCATCCGCTCCTGCCACGCGATAGCCTTCACGCTGGCTGCTGCCCACGCCAGACAGCGCCTTGAAATCAGACGCTACCTGTTTGAACAGTTCAGGGCTCTGCTGCTGCGACACGATGACCTTGCTGCCATCGGCGGCCTCATAACGAATGAGGCCCGGCCCGCTTTCGTCCGGCGGACCGATACGTGAATAGCCGCTCAGCGTTTCGGGTGCCGCCGCGTCAGCGTTGGCCAGCACGTAGCCAGCCTCGACGCTGGCCTTGAAACCGGCCACGCGCGGCTGGTCTTCGACCACCTGTTGGTAAAGCGCCGGGCTCGTGGATTTGCTGACCAGCACGTGATCGCCATCCTGTGTGACGTAGCGCACCGTGTCGGCCGCAACCGTGCCTGGCTTTTCAATGGAGGTGTAGTCAGTCAGCGCCGGCGCTTTATCGTTGGCGCCTGCCGGTCGGTACTGAGCGCCATTGCGGTTACTGGTCTGCAGCAACTGTGTGAAACGGGCCTTGGCATTGAAGCCTGGCGTTGCCGAGGGAAGAGGGCCGGGTGTCTGACCTATCGAGGGTGTCGACATACCATATGACTCCTGTTGTAACGGTTGGACTTCGTCTCGAAACGGACCGCGCGTTGTCTCGCCAAGAGGCGCAGGCCAGTCTCGGCCTTTCGGGCGACATACACTTGCGAGCGTGAGCGGGTCATTGAATTGTGCCGTGGTTTAATCGCGGCCAATTGCGATAGTGCAGGGTGTTACTTGCATGACACTAACATTGCTGCGTGACATATAAGGGTTGCGAAGTGCATTTTCACAACATTTCACAACGGTCTTGAAAGCGCCCTGGGGCACGTCACGTCTGTCTCTGTGCGGCACGCGTTGAGCTGCCGACGTCTGATATAAAGTTCAATGTCCTGAAAAATATAATTGCTGTTGATATGTATCATTTTGATATTACTTGTCCGATATCTTTCGTTTATGACTGTTTTCGCAAATTCACAACGTTTCACAGCACAGTCCAATAGTCGCTGCGTAGTATTTGTGGGGTCGGACAGCAAACGTGTTTAGTGGCGTAATCGCCAACTATGAAGCGCGCAGTTCAATGCGCAAAAGTGTCCGGTAATCGCTTTTTTGGCTTGCCTGTCGGCAGGTACAACTTCCCTCGAAGCAAGGAGAAACAACATGAGTTCTACTCCACCCGTAAGCTCCGGCAACTCTGACGCAGCGATCGAAAAAATGTCCGCCACCTTTGATATGGCTATCGAGAAATCGGCCAAGATCACCGAAATCTCCACTGCCAAAAAAGCAGAGCTGGACGCGACCAAGCAACGTCCGCAGAACTGACGTTGTCATGCGGGCAGCCTCGCCGCTGCCCGCATCTTCTCTTCACGAAAAGTCTTGCGATCGACAGTTTTACCCGGCTCTGACGTGCCGTTTCCGGTAAATCACACGGTGGTGACTCGATCATGACAGCCCTGATTTCATTCAAGTCGACGCCCGATACTGCGGCGCCCGGCCAGAGCATGTGTGTGCTCGAAATTCTTCAAGGTTTGCACAAGGGTGTTTCGCTGGCCCTGGACAAGCCGAGCTACAGCATCGGCAGCGCCGCGCCTGCCGACCTCATCCTGAGCGATACCGATATCGCCGCACAGCATGTGCGTCTGGTTCTTGGTCGTGACCCTGCGGATCGCGGTCAGGTGGCCATTGAAGCGTGCGGCGGCGATGTTGCGTTCATTCATGCCAACGGTTTGCGTGCTGTTCTGACTGCTGGCACCGGTCAGCGAGTCCGCCTGCCAGTGGAGCTGGAGCTGGGTCAGGCCCGGCTTTGTCTACGTGCAGACCGACTGCAAGCAGTCGTCTCCGATGTTCCGAACACCCGCACCCCTCGGGTCTGGGCGCTCTTCGCTGCGTTGACACTGTTGCTGATATGCGCTACCGCGTTTGCGCTGCACGCTCCACGCGAAGATGCCATGCGTGCAGCAGGCACCCGCCAGAAACAGTTGCCCGCAGCCGCTCCGGCCCCGACGCTCGCTCAGGCGCAAGGCTGGCTTGAGCAGGCGTTGAAAGACGCTGGCCTTCAACAGTTGCACCTTGTCAGCCACAACGGCACAGGACCTGGCGGACAGCTCGGTGTGGAAGGCACCTATTCCCCGGAACAGAAAAGTGACTGGCTGCAGGTCCAGCGCGCATTCGACAGCCAGTTCGGCCAACACATCGTACTGACCCCTAAAGTGCAGCTTGCAGCTTCGGTGACCAAGCCCCGCGTACGTTTTCAAGCGGTCTGGTTCGGTCCGGACCCTTACGTGATCGATGAGCACGGCAAGCGTGTCTATCCCGGCGCAGCGCTGCAGGACAACTGGACCCTGGAAGGCATCGCCGATGATCAGGTGCGTCTGGTGCGCGGCCAGGAAAGGTTTGTGTTTACGTTATGAAAGTCGACCTGCGCCCCGTACTTCCATCCCCTGGCGAGCCGCTGCCGGCCGTTGAACGCGTCGCTCCGGTGTCGCCACGCCAGGCGCCGCGTTTCGAAGCATTGCTCGACCAGCGCGAAAGAAAGGTTCGCCGCTCGCTGCGTGGCGAGCTGGAGCAGACCGATCAGGCCGCTGCTGCCAGCACCGAGCTGTTCGGCACCGTACGCTCGCTCCAGACCCTGCGTTATCTGCTGGACGAAGTCTTGCCTGCTCTGGACGCCGAGCCGGATATCCGGGCGCTGGCCGAAGACGTGATTCGTGAGGAGATCAATATTCGTCTGCTATTGGAACAGCAACGCGCGCAGGTGCAGCCATGAGCGCGAGTCAGGATCGTGACTGCGTCGAGCTGCTCAAGGGGCTTGGCGATCTTTATCGTCGCTGCGGTCAACCGCAACGGGCGCTGGTGATGCTGTTGATTGCTATCCAGCTGGCCCCGGCCGACACCGGTCTACTGCACAGCCTGGTGCTGGCCTTCACTGACAGTGGCGATACCAGCCGGGCGTTGGCAGCGCTGGATCGTCTGGTGAGCTATCAGGGCGAGAGCGCTGCCTTGCTGTTGTTGCGCAGCCGCGCCTTGTGGAAAGCCGGCAGCAAGGACGAAGCCCGCCAATGCTTCAGACGCTACCTGAGCGCGCGGAGGGATGAGCAATGACGTTTATGAATCGTCTCAACCTGCTGGCACAGATCGCATCCAAGCGCACCGACGTGATCATCGTCGCGTTCATGCTGATGGCCATCGCCATGATGATCATTCCGCTGCCGACCTATCTGGTCGATGCGCTGATCGGCGTGAACATCGCCCTGAGCCTGCTGATCCTGATCGTCGCCTTCTACATCAATCATTCCGTGGAGTTTTCGGCGCTGCCGCCGCTGATTCTGCTCAGCACGTTGTTTCGGCTGTCCCTGTCGATCACCACGACGCGTCTGATTCTGCTGGACGGCAACGCCGGTCATATCGTCAAGGCCTTCGGTGATTTCGTGATCGCAGGTCAGGTGGTGGTCGGGCTGGTGGTGTTTCTGATCATCACTGTGGCGCAGTTCGTGGTCATCACCAAAGGTGCCGAGCGGGTGGCCGAAGTGGCCGCACGTTTCACCCTGGACGCCATGCCCGGCAAGCAGATGAGCATCGACAACGATTTGCGCAACGGCGATATCGATCAGGCCGAGGCGCGCCGTCGCCGCTCGCGTCTGGAGCGCGAAAGCCAGATGTTCGGGGCCATGGACGGTGCCATGAAGTTCGTCAAGGGCGACGCCATCGCGGGGCTGGTGATCCTGTTCGTCAACCTGCTGGGCGGGATGATGATCGGTATGGTCGAGCGCGGAATGCCGTTTGCCGAAGCTGCTCACACCTATTCGTTGCTGACCGTCGGCGACGGCCTGATTGCGCAGATTCCGGCGCTGCTGATTTCGGTGGCTGCCGGTACGGTGGTCACGCGGGTCAACAGTGATGGCGAGGAGCGCGACCTGGGAACGGAAATCGTCCGGCAGCTGGGCGCCAGTCACCGTGCGCTGGGGCTGACGGCCCTTATCCTGCTGGGTGTCGGACTGTTGCCGGGGTTCCCGTTGCTGGTGTTCGTCGCACTGGCGGCGGTGCTGGGCGGCAGTGCGGTGGTGCTCTGGCGTCGCGCCAGAACCGGCGCTTCCGTGCCCGCGATCGACCTGCCGGACGATGAACTGGCCATGGAGCCGGACGCCCCGGATGTACTGGAAACGTTCGAACGTCCGCTGGACAGTCGAGTGCTGCTGAGCGTCGGAGACGGTCTGGCTCAGGTAGCGCCATTGCAGCCGCTGCGGCAGCGGATCGAAGCGCTGTGCCACGAGATTCGCGCCGACCTTGGCATCGATGTGCCAGTGCCTGAGGTGTACCTGGATCGCTCGATGTCCGCCGACCGTTTTCAGGTCGAACTGGAAGGCGTACCCGTCTGCGAAGGCGAATTCGACGGGCAATGGCTGCTGCTTCAGGACGACCCCGTGCACGCTCAGTTGCTCGCTGTCGAGCCTCGCGATGCGCCGTCACCGATCAGTGAACGTTCCGGCCGTTGGGTGGAGCGCGAGCACGCCAGTCAGTTGCAGGAAGCGGGTATCGGCTTTCTGTTTGCCGACGAGGTGTTGCGTGAGGTTCTTGATCGCACGTTGCGCCGTTACGCCGCCGACTTTCTGGGGATCCAGGAAACCCGCGTGATGCTGGAGCAACTGGAGGGCAAATACGGTGAGCTGATCAAGGAGGTGCTGCGCATCCTGCCGTTGCAGCGCGTGGCCGAAGCACTGCGTCTGCTGGTCGCCGAAGGCGTTTCCATCCGCAATCGCCGGGGTTTGCTGGAAGCGATGGTGGAGTGGGGAAGCCGCGAATCCGACGCCGGACGGCTCACCGAGCACCTGCGTGCCGGACTGGCGCGGCAGATCAGTCATCAGTACGCCGACCGTAACCGGGTGATCAGCGCGTTCGTACTGGCCCCGGCGCTGGAAGAGCAGTTGCGTGCCGCTATTAGCCGCCTGGACAAGGGGCGCGATTCGGTCCCGGACGACATCGCCCGCACCCTGCTCGTGCAATTGCGCCGCTTGTGTGACCTGTTGCCGGAAAACGATTCCACCGTGCTGCTGGTGCACCCCGAACTGCGTCGGGGTATCCGCCGCATGATCGTTCGCGGCGAGCTGCAGCTGGCCGTGCTGTCCTTCAGAGAGCTGGCGGGCGAATACAACCTTCAGGCGGTCGGCACCCTCAGCCTGACCGATATCAATACGCGCCCGGCCTCAGGTGCCGGGTCCGTCTCTTCACTGGCGACTGCCTCATGACTTGTTCAGTAGCTGCACTGCGTACGTTTTTCTTCGGCCTTGGCGTATTGCTCCTGAGCAGCCACGCCAGCGCCGAGAACATCGGCAAAGGTGCCAAAGGCACTATCGATCTGGGAATCGGCGAAGGCCGGGTTCTGCATTTTTCGGCGCCTGTCGATTCGGTGATGGTCGCCGAACCGGGGATTGCCGATCTGCAGGTGGTGTCGCCCGGTGTGATCTACGTGTTCGGCAAGGCGGCCGGGGAGACCAGCCTGATTGCGCTGGACGCTGAAGGGCAGGAGACCGCCACGCTGAGCCTGTCGATCAACAGCGGCACCTCGGCCGTCTCGCGGCCGCTCAAGGCGCTTCATCCGCAGAGCCAGACGCGTATCAAGGCCACCGGCAACCGTCTGGTGGCCGATGGCGCGGTGCAGGACGTGGGCGAGGCCACCGACCTCAATGCGCTGTTGAGCACCGAAGGGCAGAACTTTCAGTCAACGGTCAACAGCGCTACCTACGCGGGCTCTGCTCAGGTCAACATCCGGGTGCGTTTCGCTGAAGTGTCGCGCTCCGAACTGCTGCGCTACGGCGTGAACTGGAACGCGCTGTTCAACAACGGCACGTTCTCTTTTGGTCTGCTGACCGGTGGCGGCCTGGCGAGCGGCGCGGCAGGCGGCGCCTCGAATGTGATCAGCGCGGGACTGGCCTCGGGCAACGTCAATATCGACGCCATGCTGGAGGCGTTGCAAAGCAACGGTGTGCTCGAAGTACTGGCCGAACCGAACATTACGGCGATGACCGGACAGACCGCCAGTTTTCTCGCCGGTGGCGAGGTGGCGGTACCGGTACCGGTCAATCGCGAGGTCGTCGGGATCGAATACAAGCCGTACGGCGTGTCACTGCTGTTCAGCCCGACGCTGCTGCCGAACGGGCGAATCGCCTTACAGGTGCGCCCGGAGGTCAGCAGCCTGATGAGCACCACCACGCTGGACGTCAACGGTTATCAAGTGCCGTCGTTTCGCGTACGTCGTGCGGACACCCGGGTGGAAGTCGGCAGCGGTCAGACCTTCGCCATTGCCGGGCTGTTCCAGCGTGAAAGCAGTCAGGACATGGACAAGGTGCCGATGCTCGGCGACATGCCGATTCTCGGCAATCTGTTTCGCTCCAAACGGTTCCAGCGCAACGAAACCGAGCTGGTGATTCTGATCACGCCGTACCTCGTCGAGCCGGTCAAGGACCGCGTAGTGGCCACGCCGCTGGACAGACAGCGCGCGGCCGCCACGGCATCCGCCAGCCCGCGCACCGGTGGCGCATTCGGCTTCTACATGAACTGAAAGGAGCAGGCCATGAACTTTAATCCAGCGTTGCCCGTTCCCTTTGCTTGTCTGTTTCTCTGCCTGCTGGGCGGCTGCAAGACGCACCTTGACCCGGTCAGTTATTCGCCGGATTACACCGCAATCACCCGCGCGGACGGCCGTATCGAACTGGTGCCTCAGGCGTGTGCCCAGCCTGCGGCGCAGGATGACATCGATGTCGGTGAAGACTTTCAGGCGTTGCTGCCGCCTGGCTGCGCCAGCAATCTGATTCTGTTGCAGATGGTCGAGCAGCGTGCGGACGTGCTGCGCGGGCGTGACACCGGGCCGACCATGGCGGCGCCGGTCGGCCGTGCCGCGCAGGTGTACATCGACGGTTATGACCGTGAAGAGCTGCGTCGCCGTCAGGCCGAGCAGCAGGCCAGTACCGACACCCGGGAGGCTCGATGAACTCAGCGGCCGTCGACAAGCCCCAGAGCCTGGGCCTGCGCTGCAGGATCCTTGATCGCCTTGATGCGGCGCGCCTCGGTGATCAACTTGCTGCGCTCGGCCTTCGGAATGTCCTCGAAGCTCATGCCCTTGAGGTCCTTCTCTCGCCCGGCCAGGACCATGACCAGCAATTCGTTGCGCTGATGCCTGGGCTGCGCCAATGGCGACTGGCTGACCGTTTCGATGGTCTGCAACGCCTTCTGACTGTCGTCGCCCAGCGCGTAGGCCAGCGCCAGGTTGCAGCGGGTGTCCAGATCGTTCGGGGCAAGGCGCAGGCTGGTGTTGAACGCAGTCTGGGCCGGTTTGGCCTGACCCAGCAGGATGTGCGCGATGCCCAGCCGGTTCCAGGCCGTCGGCTGTTGCGACGCGTCCGCCGCCTGGGTCAAAGCGGTGACGGCGCGCTCCAGCTTGCCTTGACGCAACTGTGCCGTGCCCAGACCCAGCAAGGCATCAGGGCCGTTGGCCTTGAGTTCCAGCGCACGTTGAAAAGCCCGCTCTGCACCCCGGGTATCGTTACTGGCGAGCAGGGCATCACCGAGCTTGAGCCACGACTCGACACCGGCCTCGGGCTGCTGCGTGGCGCGCTGGTAGAACGATGCCGCCGTGGTCGGGTCGCCGCGCTTTTCCAGGTCCGCCGCCAATTGCATGAACCGCTCGTAGCTGGCATCGCTGCGGGGTTGTGTGGCACAGGCCGTCAGGGTCAGACAGCCGAGCAGCAACAGCGTGGACACGGAACGAGGGGGCATGGACAAGGCTCTTGTGAAAGTGGATCGGGCGAGGCGAATCAACCGCCGAGGGCTGTTGCAGGCGAGCGCCATCTTATCGACTCGGCGCGCAATTGCGACCGTTTTCTGAGCCTGATTCAGCCCGCTTTGTTCCCTGCGAACATGACGCAGGATGGAGGTCGCCATGGCGCTCTTCAGGCTTGAGCATGTCGTAGCACGCAGCCTCATGGTGCTGGCGCTGGCCGGGTTTTCCGGCGTGCTGAACGCCGCGCCCGAACACGAGCCGGACTGGTTTTCCAAACCTTACGCCTACGTGTTGGTGGATCAGGATATTCGCGGCGCCCTGACCGAATTCGGCCAGAACCTGGACCTGATCGTGGTGTTCTCCGACAAGGTGCGCGGCGCGGCGCGGGGCACCGTGCGCGGCGCCAGTGCGGGTGAGTTTCTGTCCCGGCTGTGCGACGCCAATCAGCTGAGCTGGTATTTCGACGGCAATGTGCTGCACATCGCCCAATCGGATGAAGTCGGCACCCGGGTGTTCGACCTGCCGGGGCCGAAGCTGGATGAACTGCAGCACTACCTGGCGCAACTGGAGGTATCCGGCCAGCCGATGTCCAGTCGTGCCAGCCCCGATCACGACAGCCTGTTTGTGTCCGGTCCGCCTGCGTACCTGGCGCAGATCCAGCAACACCTTGATCGTCAACCTGTCGCCGAGGCTGCACCTGTGGTGCGTGAGCGCGGTGTGCGGGTATTCCGTGGCGGTGTCGTCACTCAGGTCACCACTGACCGTCAATAACCCAAAGGAGCATCACTCATGTCCGTGAATCCGGTAGACAGCACGACCGATATCAACCCTTCCAGTCAGGAGTCGCGTTTCAACGCAGCCGTCGACAATGCCACACAGGCGTCCAGCGACGCTGAGTTCAACGATGCGCTGATCACCCAGGCCGTCACCATCGGCGGGCAATTCATCATCATGCCGCGCGCTCAGGAAATGCTGAACGAAGCGCAGTCCGATGATGACTCTGAATAAGGATCGACCATGACCGTCAATCTGGCTGCATCACCGGCGGCGGCGGCTGCCTTGCCGTCGCCGGGAGGAGGCGGGGGCATGCAGGCCTCGCAGAACCTTTTCGAACACATGGCCGAAAGCGCCAAGGGGATGCCGCAGGGCGCGAGCCCGCACCAGATCGGCAGCAACCTCATGGAGCGTCTGGACGGATTCATCGACCGCTCACGGCAGTTCTCCGAACGCGCCGACGCGATGACCCATGGCAGTGCACCGTCGTCCACCGGTCACGCGCCACCATCCGAAGCAAGCGCTGCTCAGGATGTGAGCAAGACAGGCGGTCCGCAGGTCGATCGCATCGTGCAGTCGCTGGGCCGGATGTTCGACTACTCCATCGAAACCCAGATGGTGGTGCGCGGGGCTACGCAGATATCCGGTTCCGCCAATACCCTTCTCAAAGGTCAATGAATCATGCCCAGATGCCGTCGTGTCCTGCGCCTGCTGATCGTGTCCGCGCTTGCCAGCCTGTTGCAGGCCTGTGACGTCGATCTCTACACCAACCTGGGCGAGCGCGAGGCCAATGCCATGCTCGCCGTGCTGCTGCGCGATGGCATTCCGGCTTCGCGCAAGGTTCAGGACAACGGCCAGTTGAAGGTCATGGTGGACGAGAAGCGCTTCGCACAGGCCATGGCGGTGCTGGATGACGCCGGTCTGCCCGGGCAGAGTTTTTCCAACATGGGTGAGGTGTTCAAGGGCAATGGCCTGGTGTCCTCACCCGTTCAGGAGCGTGCGCAGATGGTCTACGCGCTGAGCGAGGAACTGTCGCACACCGTTTCGCAGATCGACGGCATCCTGTCTGCGCGAGTGCATGTGGTGTTGCCCGACAACGATCTGCTCAAGCGGGTGATCTCGCCGTCGTCGGCTTCGGTGCTGGTGCGTTTCGATCCGAAAACCGACATCAATGTGTTGATTCCGCAGATCAAGACCCTGGTCGCCAATGGCATTTCCGGGCTGGGTTACGACGGGGTTTCCGTGACTGCGATCAAGGCGGTGCTGCCGGCCAACGCCGCCGCCGGGCCGCAACTCGGTAGCTTTCTCGGGTTATGGATGCTTGAAGACGACGTGCCTCGGGCCAGATGGCTGTTCGGCACGCTGCTGCTGATCGCCCTGGGGCTGGCCGCGATTCTGGGCCGTCAGCTCTGGAAGCGGCAAAAGGCTGAAGGGGCTTATGTCCTGAGTGATGCGCCATGAGTGCCGGGTTGACGGGGCGTTGGCAAACGCTGACTGAACAGCCGTTGGCCTTTGTCCGCGAGCGTTGTGTCAGTGACTGCCTGGTGCACGACCTCGCGCCTGCCGACCTTGCGAGCCTGCGCGAATCGCCACGCTTTGCTTCGCGTCTTGAAAACCTGTTGAACCACCACTTCGGTTTGCAGCCGTTGGCGCAATTGGCGTTGCCTGCCGAGCAGGACTTGCCGGTCCTGCTGCTGAGTGACAACGATTTTGCCCGTCTGCC
This sequence comes from Pseudomonas sp. AC016, assembly GCF_979253365.1. NCBI lineage: Bacteria > Pseudomonadati > Pseudomonadota > Gammaproteobacteria > Pseudomonadales > Pseudomonadaceae > Pseudomonas > Pseudomonas sp. AC016. The sequence goes on along the minus strand of NZ_CEEDCC010000001.1, from coordinate 506,517 downwards.
GCGCCTGTGTGGTGCGGTCTGGCACGCGGCAACACTGAGCCGGGAAATTCGCGGTCAGGTGGTCAGCGAATACCGACAATTGCTGGGTGAAGAAACCTTTGTCTTCGCGCTGGCGCATCGGCATCTGGCGGGTGCGGCTGATCTGCTTCGGCCCCCGGCCGAGCTGACTCAGGCCATCGACCGCGACGGCGCGTTCTGCGTGGCCACCTGGCTGGGTGTCCAGCCTGCGGACCTGCGGGCCTGGCTGCAGCTGCGTCTGGAATGTCCTGAGCCGGATCAACCCGAGGATCAACGACAGGTCCGGGTGGTGCAGGTCGTGGCCGCTCACCTGCTCAAGCGTGCACAAGGAAACGACCATGAATGAGTTGCCGACCCGCCCTGGCACACGCATCGTGCGGGCTGCCGACGCCGCGCGATGGATCGACGGCTACGCGTTTGTGGAGGCCGCGCATGAAGAGGCCCGCCGCGTGCGTGAGGACAGCGCGCAATGGCTGGAACAGGCTCGTGCAGAAGGTTTCGAACACGCTCGCCGACAGGGTGCCGAGGAGGCCGCCGCGCTGTTGGCGCAAACCAGCGCCCAGGTGGATCGCTACCTTGCAGGTCTTGAGACCTCGCTCGCCGAACTGGCGCTGAACATCGCTCGCCAGGTGTTGGGTGAACTGGACGGGCGCGAGCGGCTCGTGCGCTGCACGGCTCAGGCCTTGTCGGCGTTTCGCCAGGATCAGGTGCTGACGCTGTATGTGCCCCGCAATGAAGTCGAACGTCTGCGTCAACACATTGCACAAGGCTCGTTGTCGTCGCAGGCGCTGAATGTGGAAGGCGATGACCAGCTTGAAGCCGGTCAGGCACGGCTGGGCAGTCCGGCGGGCTCGGTGGAGCTCGGGCTGGATGCGCAACTGGACAACCTGCGACGCGCGCTGTTGCCGCTGGCCGAGGGTGAGCGCCATGAGTGAAGCCCTGGCCGCATTGATCGGTGGCTTGAACCAGCGTCTGCAGCGTGCCCAGCCGCGGCCGATGCACGGCACCTTGCGCAGCATTCGTGGTGTGCTGCTGCGTGCCAGCGTGGCCGGGGTGCGCATCGGCGAGTTGTGTGTGCTGCGTGATCCGGGCAATGGTCGGGAACTGTCGGCTGAAGTGATCGGCTTCGATGAGGACGATGCGATCCTCTCGCCTATCGGCTCAATGGAGGGCTTGTCGACCCGTACCCGGATCATCGCCACTGGACAGGCGATGGGTGTGCAGGTGGGTGATGCCTTGCTCGGTCGGGTAATCAGCCCGATGGGTGAGTTTCTCGATGGCCCGGCGCTGACCGCCACCCTCGGTCTGCAGCGCTACCCGCTGCACGCCGAGCCACCGGCCCCGTTCAGCCGCCAGCGTATCGTCGAACCCCTGTCGCTGGGTGTACGCGCCATCGACAGCCTGCTCACCGTCGCCTGCGGGCAACGCATGGGCATCTTTGGTGAGCCAGGCGTGGGCAAGTCATCGTTGCTGGCCAGCATCGTTCGTAACAGTGACGCCGACGTGATCGTCATCGGCCTGATCGGCGAGCGTGGGCGCGAAGTGCGCGAACTGCTCGAGGGGCAACTGGACGAGGCCGCGCGTGCCCGAACCGTTGCCGTTGTCGCCACCTCGGACCGGCCCGCCGCCGAGCGGGTCAGGGCGGCCTACGTGGCGACCGCTCAGGCTGAATACCATCGCGATCAGGGGCGCAATGTGCTGTTGCTGATGGACAGCCTGACTCGCTTCGCCCGTGCCCAGCGCGAGATCGGCCTGGCAGTGGGCGAGCCCCCGACCCGGCGCGGCTATCCGCCCTCGTTTTTCTCGGCGCTGCCCCGCTTGCTGGAGCGAGCCGGTCCAGGCCCGACCGGTAGCATCACCGCCTTGTACACCGTGCTTACCGAAGGTGACGCGGCGATGGACCCGGTCGCCGAGGAAACCCGCTCGATTCTCGACGGCCACATCGTACTCAGCGCCGAACTGGCCCAGCGTGATCACTTTCCAGCCATTGATGTGCTGCACAGCCGCAGCCGTCTGATGGAGCAGGTGGCTTCGGCGGCGCACAGGCAGTTGGCGTCGCGAATGCGTGAACTGATCGCTCGTCGTCAGGCGATAGAACTGCTGATTCAGGTCGGTGAATACGCAGCCGGCAGTGATCCGCTGGCGGATGAAGCGATTGCCCGTCATGCAGCAATCGAAGCATTCCTGCGCCAGCCTGCCGCTGAACACGACACCCTCGCACAGACCCTGGCGCATATGCGCAAGGTACTGGCATGAGCGTACTCAACCACGGAAGTCCGAATGGGCAGCGTCACGGAGAAACCCAATGAAGACGGCTGATCTGCATAACCTGCAAGCCCTGCGCCTGCTGCGTGAGCAGCGTGCCTCTGCTCATCTGGCCACTCAACGCGAGCGTTGCCGTGAAACTGAACATCACCTTGATCAGGCCAGAGAAACCTTGCGCCTGCACCGCGAGAGACGCGCGCAGGAAGCAGAGCAGGCCTACGGTCTGTTCAGCGAGGGCATTTCAGTGAGTGCCTGGCAGGCGGCCCAAGAGCACCTCAAGCAACTGGATGAAGAACGTGAGGCGCTGCAGGCCGAGGTCAACGCCGCTGTGCTGAACGTTGAAACCGAGGAGCAGGCCCGTGAGCGACTGCGCATCGAGCACAGGCAACGTCAACAACAGAGCCAGGCATGGCAAAGCCTGCTTGAACAGCGCCTGAGCCTCGAAACGCGTCTGGGTGAGCTGCGCGACGAAGCCGAGCAGTCGGGCTCGTCGAGCGATAACGCCCTGAGCGTCGACGCAGGCAGAGCAACAGGCGCTGGAGGCGAGCGGTGACGGCTTACGAAACCTCCTTCAATGGCGCCGCGCTGTCGGATCTGCCGTCGTTCGACCCCGATGTGCTCAGCCTGCACAACCGCCTGCATCGCCGCGTGGCCGACTGGCATGGCGTGCTGCGCGGTCAGCCGATGCGAGTGCAGTGGGCCTGCGGTAGGGATGTCGATCAACCGTGCGTGTCGGTTGCCCTGATGATCGGCCAGACATTGGTCGAGTTGAGGGTGCCGGAGCCCTTGTTTGAGCGGTCCGGGATGACCTGGCAACCCGGCTCGGCCATTGACCGCCAGAACGAGGCGTTGTTGCTGGAGCAGGCCTGGCTGGGCTGGATCGAACCCCTTGAAGCCATTCTGGGTGAACCCCTGCAGGTGGTTCCCTGGGCCGCGGACCCGACGGCACGTTGCCTCGGTGTCACGCTGGAGGTGCACATCGCAGACTTCCCGGCAGCGCGCGTGGAACTGCGGATGAACAGCGTCGCAGCTGATCACGTCGCCGCTCTGCTGGAGCGCCACGCAATGCCTGATCAGGGTGCGCTAACCGCGCTCAGCCTGGTGATGAGTGCCGAGGCGGGACATGCGCCGCTGCGTGTGGACGAGCTGCGCAGTCTCGCGCCGGGCGACGTGGTGATGCTCGACACGCTGCCTGACGATCAGGTTCGTCTGCGCATCGGCCAGCACCTTCAGGCTCACGCACGACGCTCTGGGCGTTCGCTCGAGTGGTGCGGACCATGGCGCGGTTCCGACCCCGACCCGAGTGCGGTAACCCATTTCAACAGGAATGAAGCAATGAATGAACCTACCGTAATGCCGGACCTGGATGTCTCACTGGACGCACTGCCGCTGACGCTGGTCTGTCAGTTGGGCAGTGTCGAACTGACGCTTGAGCAACTGCGCGCTATGGCTCCCGGGACGCTGCTGCCGCTGGCCTCGTCGGGTCAGGACGAGGTGGACCTGATGGTGAACGGACGACGCATAGGTCGGGGAGAGCTGGTGCGCATTGGTGATGGCCTGGGCGTGCGCCTGCTGGGTTTCAATGCGCCATGAACGGCTATCAGCCGAACCTCATCGAGATCATTCTGGTTGTTGCGACCATTGGCCTGATTCCGCTGGCCGTGGTGACACTGACCGGTTTCATGAAGATATCCGTGGTGCTGTTTCTGATTCGTAACGCCTTGGGCGTGCAGCAGACGCCACCGAACCTGGTGCTGTACGGCATCGCCCTGATTCTTTCGGTCTACGTGACCACGCCCTTGATCGGCGACATGTATCGACAGGTTCAAGGGCGTGATCTGAGCCTGCAGAATGTGCAGCAACTCGAAGAACTCGGCAGCGCACTGCGGCCACCCTTGCAGGCGCATTTATCGAAATACGCCAACGAGAACGAGCGTGGTTTTTTCGTTCAGGCGACCGAAACCATCTGGTCACCCGAAGCGCGAGCCGATCTGCGTGACGACGATCTGGTCGTGCTGATCCCCGCGTTCGTCAGTTCCGAGCTGACCCGTGCCTTCGAGATCGGCTTTCTGTTGTACATCCCGTTTCTGGTGGTCGATCTGCTGGTCTCCAACGTGCTGATGGCGATGGGCATGTCGATGGTCTCGCCGACGCTCATTTCGATACCCCTGAAGATCTTCCTGTTCGTGGCATTGAGCGGCTGGTCGCGGCTGATGCATGGGTTGATCCTGAGCTACGGAGGCTGACGTCATGGGGCAGGATGTTTTTCTTTCTCTGATGAACCAGGCCTTGATGACGGTGCTGCTGCTTTCGGCGCCTGCGCTGGCGGTTGCGATCATCGTCGGCCTGAGCGTGGGGCTGCTGCAGGCGCTGACCCAGATCCAGGACCAGACCCTGCCTCAGGTGGTCAAGCTCGTGGGGGTGTTGCTGGTGATTGTGTTTGTCGGGCCGTTGCTGGCCGGGCAGGTGGCCGAACTGGGCAATCAGGTGCTCGATAATTTTCCGTTGTGGACTCGCTGACGCGCCATGGATGCCGAACTGACCAATGCATTCATCGAGATCGCCTATCCGGTGATCAGCTCTGCGTCGCTGGCGGCCTCGCGGGCGATGGGCGTGGTGATCATCACACCGGCGTTCAATCGCCTCGGGCTGACCGGGATGATTCGTGGCTGCGTCGCCGTGGCGATATCCGTGCCGATGATTCTGCCGGTATTCACCGCGTTCACGTCCATGCCCGAACACAGCGGGTTCTTTCTGGCCGGGTTGATGGTCAAGGAATTGCTGATCGGGCTGCTCATCGGTCTGTTGTTCGGCATTCCGTTCTGGGCTGCGGAAGTGGCCGGTGAGCTGATCGATCTGCAGCGTGGCTCGACCATGGAGCAACTGGTGGATCCGCTGGGGCAGGGCGAGGCCAGTGTCATGGCCACGCTGTTCACGGTGATGCTGATTGCGCTGTTCTTCATGTCAGGCGGCTTCATCCTGATGGTCGATGGCTATTACCACAGCTACCAGTTATGGCCGGTGACCGAGTTCACTCCGTTGTTCAGCAGCGCCGCACTCATGTCGATTCTGGCGATCCTGGATCAGGTCATGCGCATCGGCGTATTGATGGTGGCGCCGCTACTGGTGGCAATGCTGATCACCGATCTGATGCTGGCGTATCTGTCGCGAATGGCGCCGAGCCTGCATATTTTCGACTTGTCGCTACCGGTCAAGAACCTGTTTTTTGCGGTGTTGATGGTGGTGTACATCAGCTTCCTTATCCCGGTCATGATTGACCAGTTGGCGCAGTTCCGAGGGACTGTCGAGGTGCTCAAGGCGCTGGCGAGCGAGGCACCGTAATGGCCGATACCAGCGAGGAGAAAAGCCAGCCGGCCACGGACAAGAAACTGCGTGACGCACGCAAGAAGGGTCAGGTCGCCAAGAGTCAGGATCTGGTGTCCGGCGTTGTCATTCTCCTGTGTACGCTGTGCATTGCCGTGCTGTTGCCCAGGGCCCGCGCTCAGGTCGAGGCGTTGATCGACCTGACAGCGAACATCTACATAGAACCGTTTGCCGACGTCTGGCCAAGGCTGCTCGACCATGCCGAGCAAATCGTGCTGGGCATCACCTTGCCGGTGGTCGCCGTGACCGTCGCGGCGGTCATCCTGACCAATATCGTGACCATGCGCGGCGTGGTGTTTTCGGTCGAACCTGTCAAGCCTGACATCAAGCGCATCCATCCCGGCGAAGGCTTCAAACGGATTTTCGCCATGCGCAACCTGATCGAGTTTCTCAAGGGGCTGGTCAAAGTGGTGCTGCTGGCGCTGGCGTTCTACATCGTCGGACGTCAGGCCCTACAGGCATTGATGGAGTCTTCACGCTGTGGTGCCGGCTGCATCGAATCGACGTTTTACCTGGTGCTCAAACCGCTGGTGTTCACCGTGCTGGCGGCGTTTCTGCTGGTGGGTGCGGTGGACGTCCTGATGCAGCGCTGGCTGTTCGGGCGTGACATGAAGATGAGCCGCAGTGAACAGAAGCGCGAACGCAAGGATGTCGACGGCGATCCATTGATCAAGCGCGAGCGTCAGCGCCAGCGGCGCGAGATGCAGGCGCTGGCAACGAAGCTGGGGCTGGGACGCGCGTCGCTGATGATCGGCATTGGCGGTAACTGGGTGGTCGGCGTGCGTTATGTGCGTGGCGAAACGCCCGTGCCGGTGGTGGTCTGCCGAGGTTCGCCTGAAGAGTCCGTGCAGTTGCTGGCGCAGGCTGCACCGCTGGGCATTGCCGTGTGGGCGGATGCTGGTCTTGCCGAACAGATTGCCAAACGCAGCGTGGCCGGTGATCCGGTACCGGAAAATACCTTTCAGTCGGTGGCTGACGCGCTGGTGGCACACCGGTTGATCTGACCCGGTGTGCCTCCTGTCAATGCATGGCAGGGCGATATCGAGTGGCTGGCGTGCCGTTGACGACCTTCAGTCGATTGAGGTCGGCGTTGATGCGCCATGCCCAGAAATGCGTGCCGTCCTGTCGCGATATTTCCAGTGCCTGGGCCAGCACCGTGCGGACGTCTTCCAGAGCATGCGCGTGGGGTTGGTCGAGCATCAGTTGCGCTTTGATACGCATCATCTCGGGGAGGTACCAGCGGTCATTGCGTTTCACGGCATTGACCACCAGTTCGTCGAGCGTTTCCAGCGCCAGCGGTTGCAGCCCCAGCGCGGCGAGGCCCAGCACGTACTCGGTATTGAGCATCGAGTGCAGCGGTGTTTCGACATGGCGACGCAGCTGCTGAAGCGCTTCGCCCAGCCGTGGCGCACCTGTCGCGGCATCACCTTCGCGAATGGTCAGAATGCTTTCATAGCAGCAGGTCAACTGACGCCAGACATGCAGCGGCTGCCGTTCGCTGCTCTGTTTGAGCAATTCGAGAAACTGTCGGGTCTTGTGCAGGGTGCCTGCGATCAGGGTGGCCGGAATGGCGCTGAACGCCAGCGTGTACCAGAGGGTGGCGGGGTGGCCCAGCGCAACGGCCTGTCTGATGTTGGTGTCCAGCGCCACCATGGCCTGCCCGATATTGCCCACCATCAACTGCACTTGCGCCCTCAGCGACTGGGCGGCGATACGCTGGTCGAAATGCATGTCCACGGCATAGGAAGATGCTGAAAGAGGTGCACCCAGGGCTTCATGAGCGGCCTGACCGGCGGTTTTCATGTCGCCCATATAGAACGCGCTGGTGGCCCGCATGCGTTTGCCCAGAAGCTGGCAATCGGCGATCCGGTGATCCTTGCCAAGCGCCAGAAACTGCAGGGCGATCTGTCGGCCCTGGACGTGGCGATTGCTGCAAATATGGTCGTTCCATTGTCCCCACAGGGCACGCAGGCGGTATTCCGTGTCGTTCAGCGCATCGGCATCCTCGCCGACCTGTTGCCAGATCTCGCGCATTTTCTGTCCGGCGCCGTACGTAAGCATCAGGATGCTGCCCGACACCGTCAGCAGTCGCATGCGCTGGTGCCGGTCCATCTGCGCCATCTCCACATGGCGAGGCAGGCCATGGTTGACCCAGTCCTGGTATTCATGGACCAGCGATAGCCTCATCCACAACGGAGCGCTGCGTAACGTGAGCTCGACGCCAATCTGCCGGTCGCCCTCGGGGGAAAAGGCCCAGGCGAGGGCGGCGCGCACGGTATCGATCTCCACCGCGTAACGCCGAGTCCAGGCGTCATGGGACAACCGGTCCAGGTCCAGCCTGGCCTCGTCGAGCAGGCTCAGGGCCCAGTTGGCATGAGCGCGCGACAGGCGATCCAGGTCATCGAGCTGCACCAGTTTTTCATGGGCGTACAGACGGGTCGTTTCCAGCAGCCGAAAGCGTTTGCCGTGGCTGTGATCGAACCGTCCAAGCAATGATTTGTCCAGCAGGCTTTCCAGCATCGGCAGGGTCATGCGCACATCGGGCAGACCGATATTGACCGTCGCCATGACCCCGTCCAGTGCGAACGAGCCATTGAAAATGGACAGCTGTCGCAACAGCGCCTGCTCGTGTCCGGTGAGCATGCCGTAGGTCCAGTCCAGTGCTGCACTCAAAGAGCGCTGACGGGGCAGGGCGGTGCGGCGTCCGGTCATCTGCAGGCGGAAGCTGCCATCGAGCAGGCCGACCAGTTCATGAATGCCAAACGTCCGGACGCGGGCGGCGGCCAACTCGATTGCCAGCGGGTTGCCGTCCAGCTTGCGACAGATGGTCGCCACACTTTGCGTATCGCGATCATGGAAGACAAAGCCCGGGTCTTGCTCCCGGACTCGGGTAATGAACAATTCCACGCCGGAAAACGTGAGCGCCTCGGCTGCGGTCAATGGCGGGTGTTCGCCAGGCACCTGCAGGGACGCCAGTTCGTGGACACATTCACCGTTTGCCCTTAACGGCTCACGGCTGGTGACCACCACGCAGCATCGCGTGGTGTTGGCCAGCAAGGCTTCGACCGCTGTGGCGGTCTCTTCCAGCACGTGTTCGCAGTTGTCGAGTACCAGCAACTGCGGGCGCTCTGCCAGCTCCCCCGGAATATCCAGCAGAAGGTTCTCATCGTCTGCGTTAAGGCCGAGCGCACTGGCGATCATGCCCTTTACCGACTGGGCGCCACTGACGGGCGTCAGGTCGAGAAATGCACTGCCCAATGATGATTGTGTGGCGAGACGGTCAGCCAGAGCGAGCGCGACGGTGGTTTTGCCGACGCCGCCGGGGCCGGTGAGGGTCAGTAATCGCTGGGTCAGAAGCTGATCGGTCAGGCGGCGAATCAGATCATCACGGCCCAGTACAGGCTGTTTGGCGTCCTGTGTTGCTGCCACAGGTTCAGGAGGCGGCGCGACGGCATGTGGCGCGATCTGAACCGTCACAGGCGCGCTGAACCGATAGCCGCGACCCGGTACGGTCACGATGCAACTGAAGTCTTCATCGTCCCCTAATGCTCTGCGCAGGGCGACAATTTGAGCGCGAAGGTTGCACTCTTCAACCACTGCCTTTGGCCAGGCCACGGCCAGCAGTTCAGCTTTCTCCAGCAGTTCGCCGGGACGTGAGGCAAGTGCGACCAGCAACGACATGGCGCGACTGCCCAAGGGCACAGGTTGGGAGTGTTTGAACAGGACCTGTTGGCGTGGAAGCAACACAAAGGCCCCGAAGCGAATGGCTTCCTCGGGACCGGGTCCTTTATCTGTTACGAAATCGATCTGTGTAGCCGTACCGCTTGCTTCAAAATCCATGGTTAGACCTGTATCAGAAGTAACAGCAGTGCTTGCGCATCGTGGCGGAGCATGACGGTGTCGATCTGTGCACCGGCGCTGGGAGCGGGTTGTTTATTGCCTACCCTGACGTAGTCATGACCGGCCGAGCTTATAGCATTTGAATCAATTACTTATTACACCAAGGGGTATGATTCGGCCAAACAGGGGATTGATACGGACATGCGTGACGGGTTTCCTGTGTAGAGTTTCGTAAGGGCTTGACAGGTCGCCGTTCGAGGACGTCCTACCCTGTGCTTTGCCAATAGCACAGCAAGAAATGCGCCGACATCAAGGCGATCACCCGGCGGGGTTTCTTTGCGATACCGTTCAGCGGATAGGGCGGAGCGGAGTATTCACGTTGAGCAACAGGACGTTGCCGTGAGCGGTCTGTGTGGACGGTAAAACAAAAACACCCTGCAAAAGCAGCGCTCTTGCAGGGTGTCGAGGGTGACATCGGGTCAGCCCTGCCAGATCAGATCCGACAGGTCCTTGCTTCAGGCTTGAGGGCCTTACAGCGCCATGTCACTGGCAGGGTTGCTTTCACGCTTCTCTGCAGGCTTGGCAGCAGGTGCAGCAGCTGTTGCCTTGTTCACAGGTGGCGGTGGGGTCAGTTGCAGGGTTTCGGCGGTGTAGGCCCATTCCTGTGCAACGCGATCCGGGTTTTCGTTCAGCTTGGTGCCGTAGCTTGGAACGATCTGGTGCAGTTTTTCCTGCCAGGCCGGAGTCGCTACCTTGTCCTTGAACACTTTCTCAAGCACGCCGAGCATGATCGGAGCAGCCGTCGAAGCACCTGGCGAAGCACCCAGCAGACCGGCAATGGAGCCGTCCTTGGAAGCAACGATTTCGGTACCCAGTTTCAGGACGCCGCCTTTCTCTTCGTCACGCTTGATGATCTGAACGCGCTGACCGGCCTGCATCAGGCGCCAGTCTTCTTTCTTGGCGTTCGGGAAGTACTGCTGCAGGGCAGCAAAACGGTCATCATCGGACATCATGACCTGGCCAGCCAGGTATTCGATCAGTGGGTACTGAGCGATACCGACGCGGGTCATTGGCCACACGTTATGCGTGGTGGTGCTGGTCAGCAGGTCCAGGTAAGAACCGTTTTTCAGGAACTTCGTGGAGAAGGTCGCGAATGGGCCAAACAGGATCACGCGCTTGCCGTCCAGAACACGGGTGTCCAGGTGCGGAACCGACATGGGTGGCGCGCCAGTGGACGCGATACCGTAAGCCTTGCCCATGTGTTGCATGGCCAGGGTAGGGTTCTCGGTCACCAGCCACGAACCGCCGACCGGGAAGCCGCCGTATTCCTTGGCTTCAGGAATGCCCGACTCCTGCAGCAAGTGCAGTGCGGCACCGCCTGCGCCGATGAACAGGAACTTGGCATCGGTCTCGGTTTCGGTACCGTCTTTCAGGTTCTTGTACTTGACGCGCCAGCTGCCGTCGTCATTGCGGGTGATGTCCTGGACTTCACTCGACAGTTTCAGATCGAAGTTGGATTTGGTCTGCAGGTTGGCGACGAACTGGCGGGTGATCTCGCCGAAGTTCACGTCGGTGCCAATCGGGCTCCAGGTCACGGCCAGCTTCTGCGCCGGGTCACGACCTTCCATCATCAATGGAACCCACTTCTTGATCTGCTCGTGGTCTTCGGAGTACTGCATGCCACTGAACAGCGGGCTCGTTTGCAGTGCTGCGTAACGCTTGCGCAGGAACTTGATGTTGTCGTCGCCCCACACGAAGCTCATGTGCGGCGTGGAGTTGATGAACGAACGCGGGTTCTTCAGAACGCCGGTCTTGACCTGCCAGGACCAGAATTGACGCGAGATCTGGAACGCTTCGTTGATCTCGATGGCCTTGGCGATGTCGACGTTGCCGTTCTTGTCTTCCGGGGTGTAGTTCAGCTCGGCCAGGGCGGAGTGACCGGTACCGGCGTTGTTCCAGCCGTTGGAGCTTTCTTCGGCCACGCCATCGAGGCGCTCGACCATTTCCATCGACCAGCTCGGCTCGAGTTCGTTGAGCCAGACTGCCAGGGTGGCGCTCATGATGCCGCCGCCGACCATCAGTACATCTACTTTCTTGGCTTCGGCGGAGTGCGCGGGCATCATCCCGAGCGACATCGCCAGACCCAGAAGGGCCGTGTTCACTTTCTTCAACATGCTGTAATCCATTTGATAAATGCCATCCGCCGACAGCTCCTGGGGGATCCGGATTCTGCGTACACCGCAAGGCATGCGACAAACGCCCGCACCATCAGGGGCTAGAGGTGGACATACAAGGCCAATACAATACTGCTCAAGACCTCACTTTATGTCCTACTGCGCTGGCTTCTTATCGTCGTTGGATTCAGCGTCATGAAGCGACATGTGCCAATTGATGCAACGCAACATCGGGAAACAAATCCCGTCGTATTGCGCAATGCGCATCTGATCAGCCTGTTCACGGAGTCTTGGACGCCGCATGGGGGTCATGGAGACACGCTCTGAGGCGTATTTTTTGTGCTCGTCCGAGACGGCACGCCATGGTGCCATATCGGCAAGACGCGGCATTTTCGCATATTGTCAGGTGTCTACGCGAGGTGTTATCTACACACCGACATGCTTACGCCCGACCAAACGAAACAAGGCGTGTCCAGCCTTTATCGTCACGCCCGCCATAACCTTGACCCGAAACCGTGTTCTGGCCGAAATACGGCATGGTCATTTGCCCCCCCGTTCCGCTCATAACCCGCCGCATACCAGCCCGGCCGAGGTCGTGCAGGTTCAATGCCGACGATTGATGAGCATTCCTCATGACTTCAAGTAACGCGCGGCAGCTAATGCTCCGTTGAGTCGGGTGCTAAGGTCATGACTCGGCCAATGAATGTCCCGGCGATGCTCGTCCTGAACGTCGTGCGCCAGAGACCATGGTCCGTAAACATCCCGCAACAGCTGCCTGACCTGAACCTCGAGCAAAACGTTGAACTTTCAGCGTGTCAGTCAGTTAAAGACATATGCCAACCGTAATGCCATGACGCTCCCGGCACGTGTCTGCCGGGACTGCATGCGTTGAAGGGACCTGAACCAGCCCTCGCCACACCACCACGCCCAGCACAATAAATAACGCCCGCCACTTCACAGCAGTGACGGCTATGACAAGGTGATTCTGATGAGTGATACCAAGCCGCACAAAGGAACTGTCGCCGACGCCGTGCAGCCTTCACGACGCAATTTTCTGAAGTTCGGAGCGTCCGGAATCGCCGCCGCGACCCTGTCGACCTGGATACCTGCCGACGGGATGCTGCAGGCCGCGCCTGCGCCCGCGCCGGTCATGGTGGAAGACACTGACGCCCCCGGCGTCGGCGAGCACCGCATTCAATTGAAGGTCAATGGCCAGACTCACGCGCTGAACGTACCGGCCAATGCCGTCCTCCTTGATGTTCTGCGTGACCGCCTGCAACTGACCGGTACCAAGAAAGGCTGTGATCACGGCCAGTGCGGGGCATGCACGCTGCTGGTCAACGGGGTAGCCATCAACTCCTGCCTGTCGATTGCCATTCAGCACGACGGCGACAGTATCACCACTATCGAAGGACTCGCCGAAAACGGCACGCTGCACCCGGTGCAGGAAGCCTTCTGGGAACACGATGCCTATCAGTGCGGTTATTGCACCTCGGGCCAGATCATGAGCGCCGTGGCGATTCTCAACGACCCGAATATCCCCTCCGACGACGCCAGCGTCCGCGAAGCCATGAGCGGCAACATCTGCCGCTGCGGGGCCTACAAGAACATTCTGTCGGCGGTGCAGTCGGCGCGCTCGAAGATGCCGAAGGCAGGGGGAACGGTCTGATGAGAACCTTCGATTATGCAAAGGCCACCACACCTGCACAGGCCGTCAGTACGGCTTCAGGCGAGGGTGAGCGTTTCTATCTGGCAGGCGGCACGACGCTGCTGGACCTGGTCAAGCTCGACATCATGCAACCCGGGCAACTGGTGGATATCAATCACCTGGCACTCAAGCAGATCGAATCGCTGCCGGACGGCCGTCTGCGCATCGGCGCTCTGGTCAGCAATACGGCGCTGGCCAGTCATCCTCTGGTCCGGGAGCGCTATCCGGTCCTGTCGCAAGCTCTGCTGGCAGGTGCTTCCACGCAACTGCGCAACAAGGCCACCACGGCGGGCAACCTCATGCAGCGCGTGCGTTGCCCGTACTTTCGCGACGGGATCTCGGCCTGCAACAAGCGTGAGCCGGGCTCAGGCTGCGCAGCCATCGGCGGGATGAACCGCAGCGTGCACGCCGTACTGGGCACCAGCGATCACTGCATCGCGACCCATCCTTCGGACATGTGCGTGGGCATGGCGGCAGTGGGCGCGCAGGTCACCGTGCAGGGGCCGAGTGGCAGCCGGGACATTCCTTTCGCCGACTTCCACTTGCTGCCGGGCAGCACACCTGAACGTGAGCATGCGCTGGCGCCTCATGAACTGGTCACCCACGTGACCCTCGACGCGCCGCTGTCGGGCAGTCGTTCCGGTTATCTGAAGCTGCGTGACCGCACCTCGTATCAGTTCGCCCTGGCCTCCAGCGCGATCATCGTGGTGACGGACGGCAAACGTGTCATCGATGCGCGCATCGCGCTGGGCGGCGTGGGCACCAAGCCATGGCGCGCTGTCGAGGCCGAGCGTGCTCTGATCGGTCAGCGTGCCGACATGGACACCTTCGCCAGGGTGGCTGCCTTGGCCATGAAAGGCTCCAAAGCCTACGAACACAACGCCTTCAAGATCCCGCTGGGTGAGCAGGTCATCGTCCGCAATCTTCGTGACCTAACGGCGTAGGAATTTTCCATGAGCGAACAGATTATCGGCATCCCGCAGCGTCGTATCGACGGCGGCAAGAAAGTCAGTGGCGAGGCGCGTTATGCGGCCGACCATCCCATGAAAGACATGCTGTACGCTTACGGCGTCTACAGCACTATCGGCAGTGGCCGGATACTCGCGGTCAACGATCAGGACGCGCGCAAGATGCCCGGCGTGGTCGAAGTTTTCCATCACGGCCATTTTCCCGAGTTGCACCGTACGCCTGAAACGGCGTTCAGTTTTGCGACGCTGTTATCGGCGAGCAAGGCCGATGAGCATCGCCTGCCGTTCGAGGATGACCGGGTCTATTACCCAGGCCAGTTCGTGGCGCTGGTCGTGGCCGAAAGTTTTGAGCAGGCCAGGGCTGCGGCTCATCGGGTCAAGGTCGACTATCAGGAGAACAAGCCGGTCAAGGATTTGCAGGAAGCGCTGCGCAAGAATGGCGCTCGCGACGGCGGTGCCGGGCATACGCGTGGCAACCCGGACGGGGCGTTCCTCGCCGCGAGCAGAAAGGTTGATCAGACCTACACCACCCCGGTCGAAGTGCATAACCCGATGGAGATGCACGCAAGCACCGCATGGTGGCAAGACGGCAAGCTCTATGTGTATGAAAGCACGCAAGGTGTCGTGAACCATCGCAATCTGCTGGCAAACGTATTCGACCTGCCGCCGGACCGTGTCGAGGTGCGTGCGCCGTTCATTGGTTCCGGGTTCGGTGGCAAGCTGTGGCCTTGGCCGCATTCGGTCGCCGCCTGTGCAGCGTCAAAGGTGACCCAACGTCCGGTCCAGTTGGTATTGCCCCGCGCGCAAATGTTCACCACGGTCGGCCATCGCCCGGAAACGCGGCAGCGACTGCGTCTGGCCAGCGATGCGAACGGCAAACTGGTCTCGATCCGTCACGAGTCCTTCAACAGCACTTCGACGCTCGACGACTACACCGAAACCTGTGGCGGTGTGACCAAGAGCCTGTACGGCTGCGACAACGTGCTGGTCAGTCACCGAATTGCTGCGGTCAATCGCGGTACGCCGACCTCGATGCGTGCGCCTGGCGCTGCACCGGGCCTGTTTGCGCTGGAGTCGGCTATCGACGAGCTGGCGCTGGCCAACGGCATGGACCCGCTGGCGTTTCGCAAGCTGAATCTGTCGGAGATGGACCAGAGTCAGGGCCTGCCGTGGTCCAGCAATCACTTGCCGGAAGCCATTGATCAGGCGGCCGAGCGTTTCGGCTGGCAGGCGCGCAAGGCCGAGGTTGGCTCGATGCGCGACGGCGATGAGATCATCGGTTACGGCATGGGTGCCTGCAACTGGGAGGCCTTTCAGGTGCCGACCGATGCACGCGTGATCCTGCGCTCCGACGGCACCGCCCTGGCGCAGTGCGGCTTACAGGACATCGGCACCGGTACGTACACCATCATCGCCCAGACTGTCAGCCAGCTCACCGGCATCCCGATGGAGCGCGTTGAAGTGGAGCTGGGCAGCTCATCGTTTCCGGCAGGTCCGGTGTCTGGCGGTTCCTGGGTTACCGCCAGTGTGATGCCGGCAATTGCCGGTGCCACGCGCGAAGCGTTGCAGAAGCTTCGTCAGTATTCGGTGGGCAAGAATGCGGCCTTTGCAGGTCGGCAGGTTGATTCGATCAAGGTCGAAAACGGTCAACTGGTGTCCGGTGAGCAACGCGTCAGTTTTGTCGACGTCCTGAAAGGTCAGCGTCTGTCACGTGCCGAAGGCAATTTCCAGAGCGGCATGCAATCTTCCGACAAGTTCTCGTTCCGCTCGTTTGGTGTGCATTTTGTCGAGGTGCGTTGGGATCCGGGCATCTCCAGCCTGCGTGTCTCGCGAGTGGTCAGTGCCATCGACGTCGGCAAGGTGGTTAACCCGCTGGCGGCGCGCAATCAGGTGGAGGGCGCGATTGTGATGGGCATCGGCATGGCCATGTTCGAAGCGGCCGAATACGACCCGCGCACCGGTTTGCCGGTCAACAACAACTACGCCGAGTACGTGGTTCCCGTGCATGCGGACCAGCCCGAAATCGACGTGATTCTGCTCGATTACCCGGATCACAACATCGGTGAGTTTGGCGCGCGTGGCATCGGCGAAATCGGCGTGACCGGTCTCGCCGCCGCAGTGGCCAATGCCGTGTACCACGCCACGGGCAAACGGGTGCGCAATTTGCCCATCACCAAAGAAAAGCTGATGGCAGGGTTGTAAAGATGAAGCAACTTGACTTGCAGGTCATTCAGCAGGCGCGTGACTGGCTGGCGACAGGCAAATCCGTGTGGCTCTGCACCGTGCTCTCGACCTTCGGTTCCGCTCCGCGTGGACCGGGGGCGATGCTGGTGGCGTTGAGCAGTGGCGAACATCGCGGATCGCTGTCCGGCGGCTGCGTGGAAGAGGACTTTCTGGAGCGGTTGACGGCCGGTCAATTCGAGCCGCTCAACCAGATCGTGCGCTACGGGGAGGGCGGTCTGGCACCGACTCTGGCGCTGCCGTGTGGCGGTGTTCTGGATGTATTGATCGAATGCATGACGCCCAGCCCTGAAACCGACCGGCATCTGGCCGCAGTGGAACAGGCCCTTGCCGGACGCACGGTGATCGGCCGCGAGGTCGTGCTGGGTGGTGTCCAGCGCAGTACCGGTCCGGCTGCGTTGGGCGAGTCGCGGGTGCAGGTCGAGGGGGAACGCATCAGCATCCGCATGGGCGCGGTCTACCGCGTGCTGTTGGCCGGGCTGTCGCCGGTGGCCGAATTCTGCGCCAGTTTTGCCGTTGCCATGGGCTATGAAGTCATTGTTTGTGACCCTCGTATCGAGGTCACGGCCGGTTTCTCGATGCCGGGTGTCGAAGTGCGCGACGTGCTGCCTGCGGTGTTCATTGCCGAAGGCGGCTGTCATGCGTCAACGGCTGTGCTGGCCCTGACTCATGATCCCAAGCTGGATGATCTGACCATGCTTGAAGCCGTGCGCACCGAGGCGTTTTATATCGGTGCCATGGGTTCGATGCGCACCAGCAGCAAGCGCAAGGAGCGACTGGCACGGATTGGCGGACTGGATGACGAGGCGCTGGCGCGGATTCATGCGCCCATCGGCCTCAATCTGGGCAGCAAGACCCCGGCCGAGATCGCTATCGCGGTGATGGCAGATATTCTGCGGGTAGCCAACGGCGTCAGTCGCCAGCAGCTTTGACGAACGTCCGGCAGGCAAGTGCCAGCGCCGCTTGCGTATCGGCGTCGCGCAGGATGCCGGGATCGTCACACACCAGCACATCGCACAGTTCGGGATGGCTTTTGATGATCGATTTTGCACCTTGATCGCCTTCCAGGTTCAGCAATAACGGCCAGAATTCACGCCCGATAATCACCGGATGCCCGCGTTGTCCGTCATGGCCGGGCAGGGCGATACGTCCTGGGTTGGCCATGCGGGCGAGGGCTTGCAGGGTGGCGGGTTGTATCCACGGCATGTCGGCCAACAGCACAGCGACCGCGTCGGCGCGAGATGGCATAAGTGCCTCGATACCGCTGGCCAGACTGTGTCCCATGCCCAGATCGGCCTGCGGACTGCGCACTACCTTCACTGGCTGCGGAACGCCCAGAAAGTCCGCATCATCCTCTTCTCTCACAACCACCCAGACCTCGCTGAAGGCGTCCACGGCGTTGTCGATGCTTGCGCGCAGCAAAGTGCGACCGCAGGGCAAGGTGGCGCGACGCTTGTCGCCATCGAAACGGCGGCTGCGACCTGCGGCAAGGAGCAGGGCGAACACTTGGGGAATTGGGCTGTCTATGCTGGTCAATCCGAAGCCTTTTGAAAAAAGGTGAAGGGAACAGGGCCGGTTCGTCATCCACTCAGACACACGATGACCTACGCGTGAGACACGCACAATGCCTGATTCCGCTGCCTTTTTGCAGTGACAAGATTTACATTTTCGAGGGTTTCACGTGGACAATCATATCCGCCCAGTCGAGATGGAAAAGGCCTACCGCCTGCTCAATCACGGACCTACCGTGCTGGTGTCATCCGCTCACGATGGCGTTCACAACGTCATGGCCGCAGCCTGGGCCTGTGCGCTGGACTTCTCGCCGCCCAAGGTGACGCTGGTGATCGACAAGATGACCAAGACCCGCAGCCTGGTGGAAAACAGCGGTTACTTTGCCCTGCAGGTGCCCAATCGCGACCAGTTGAACCTGACGTTTGAAGTGGGCACCCAGAGCCTGATCTTTACCCCGGACAAACTGGAGAAGGCTGGCGCCGAACTGTTTCGCATCGAAGGGCACGACACGCCGCTGGTGGCTGGGTGTTCGGCCTGGCTTATCTGCAAGGTTATCCCGGAGCCCCATAACGAGCAGACCTACGACCTGTTCATCGCCGAAGTCGTTGGTGCCTGGGCGGATACCCGCGTGTTCCGTGACGGGCACTGGGAATTCGAAACAGCCGACCCGAAATGGCGCAGCCTGCACTACGTCGCCGGTGGGCATTTCTACACCATTGGCGACGCGGCAGTGGTGGAAACAGAAGCGGATTGAGCGTTGCTGCTGCAAATGGGACGCGGAGCGTCCCGGGCTGCATGCACACGCGGAGCGATGGGCACGATCAGTGTTTGACAGACTTGTGTATAACGACAAGTGCTCCGTGTGTGAATGCCTCTCGGGACGCTCCGCGTCCGCTACATGCGCCAACGCAGATGCGTGTTCAACAACCCTTTCAATGACGATCCCGCCATACGGTCTGGGCATTGGTGAATTCGCGCACGCCAAAGTGCGAGAGTTCACGTCCGTAACCGCTTTTCTTGACGCCGCCAAAGGTCACGCGCGGGTCTGAGGCGCTGTAGCCGTTGATGAACACACCGCCGGTGTCCAGCTCGTCCGCCAGTTGCTCGGCCAGCTCCAGATTGCGGGTGTAAACGGTGGCGGTCAGGCCGAAGTCGCTGTCATTGGCCAGTTCCAGCGCATGCCGGGCGTCGCGGGCGGTGATGATCGAGGCGACCGGGCCGAATAGCTCCTGCTTGAACGACGTCATCTGGTCGGTGACATCACCGAGCACTGTCGGCGCATAGAAATTGCCCTGACCTGTAATCCGTTCGCCGCCCAACAGCAGTGTCGCCCCTTCGGCCAATGTGGCCTGAACCTGTGCGTCCAGCTCGTCACGCAGGTCGAAGCGCGCCATCGGACCGATATAGGTCTCGGCCGACAACGGGGCGCCGATCACCAGCTTGCGTGTTTCCTCAACGAACCGGCGGGTGAATTCCTCGACCACACCGTCTTCGATGATCAGACGCTTGGCCGCTGCACATACCTGCCCGGTATTCTGGAAACGGCCGATGACCGCAGCTTTCACGGCCTGATCCAGATCCGCGTCATTGAGCACAATGAACGGATCGGAGCCGCCGAGTTCCAGCACGCTCTTCTTCAGCGCCGCGCCTGCCTGCGCACCGATAGCCTGGCCTGCCCGCACGCTGCCGGTCAGCGTGACTGCGGCAATGCGGGGGTCGGCAATGGCCCTGGAGACGCCATCCTGAGTCGCGTTGATCACCTCGAACACGCCGTCGGGAAAGCCAGCGCGCTTGAATGCGTCGAGCATCAGGTAAGCGCAGCCCATCACATTGGGGGCGTGTTTGAGCACATAGGTATTACCGGCCAGCAACGTCGGTACAGCACCGCGCAGGACTTGCCAGATCGGGAAGTTCCACGGCATGACCGCGAGAATCGGGCCGAGTGGGCGGTACTCGATGCGCGCCTTGTCGTTTTCAACCAGAGTCGGCTCGGCCGCCAGCATTGCGGGGCCTTGCGCTGCGTACCAGTCGCACAATTGGGCACATTTCTCGACTTCGCCCAGCGCCTGTTTGATGGGCTTGCCCATCTCCTGGCTGATCATCTGCGCGATGGCATTCGCGTCTTCACGCAAGGTCTTGCCCAGCGCAATGATCAACTGTGCACGCTCATCGATGGTTTTGCGCTTCCAGACCGAAAAGCTCGCCGCAGCGCGGGCAAGGCTGTTTTCGAGCTCCGTATCGGAGGCAAACGGGTAATGACCGATCTGTTCGCCCGTGGCGGGATTGGTCGAAATTGCATGGGTCTTGCTGGAAATAGCAGTCATGGCGCCATCCTGTTCAGGTGGGGAATGAAACCAGAATAAGCCCGTGACACGCTCTGCGAAACTGAATAATACTTAGCATATCTTTCACGTTTGGAGAATGATGTGGATCTGGTCCAGCTGGAGATCTTCAAGGCAGTTGCCGAGCACGGCAGCATCAGTGCGGCTGCGCAGCATATCCATCGGGTGCCTTCCAACCTGACCACGCGCATCAAGCAACTGGAACAGGACCTGGGTGTCGAGCTGTTTATCCGTGAAAAGCTCCGGTTGCGGCTGTCGCCTGCCGGCTGGAATTTTCTCGATTACACGCGGCGGATTCTGGATCTGGTCCAGGAGGCGCGGTTGTCAGTGTCCGGCGAGGAGCCGCAGGGGCCGTTTGCACTCGGCTCGCTGGAAAGTACGGCGGCGGTGCGGATTCCAGCGTTGCTGGCGGCCTATAACCAGCAGTACACCAAGGTCGAGCTGGACCTGAGCACCGGCCCTTCCGGCACCATGATCGACGGCGTGCTTGCAGGCCGACTGGTTGCGGCGTTCGTTGACGGCCCTGTGCTGCACCCTTCACTGGAAGGCATACCCGTATTCGAAGAGGAAATGGTGGTGATCGCGCCGCTGCAACACGCGCCAGTGACCCGCGGACGGGACGTGAGCGGGGAGAATATCTATGCCTTTCGCGCCAACTGTTCGTACCGGCATCATTTCGAGCGCTGGTTCACCGATGACGCTGCCGTGCCGGGCAAGATCCACGAGATGGAGTCCTACCACGGCATGCTGGCCTGCGTCAGCGCTGGCGCGGGTCTGGCGCTGATGCCGCGCAGCATGCTGGAAAGCATGCCCGGTTGCAGCACGGTCAGTATCTGGCCAATGTCGGAAGCCTTCCGTTACCTGCAAACCTGGCTGATCTGGCGCCGTGGTACGGAGTCGCGCAGTCTGACGCGCTTTATCGAACTGGTTCAGGCGCAGAGCGAGTCGCTCAAGACGGCTTGAGCGACTCGCCGGTTTACGCCTTCGAAATCCTGGCGGCGATCGCTTGACCCACGTCCTGCGTCGAGCATTTGCCGCCCAGATCCGGGGTAATATTTCCGCTGGCGATGACCTGTTCGATGGAACCGACAATCTCGTCGTGTGCTGCGGTGAATCGCTCGTCACCCTGACCCAGAAACTCCAGCATCAGCGCGCCCGACCAGATCATGGCAATCGGGTTGGCGATGTTTTTGCCGAAGATGTCCGGAGCCGAACCGTGGACCGGCTCGAACAGGGACGGAAAATTACGTTCCGGGTTGAGGTTGGCCGACGGTGCGATGCCGATGGTGCCCGCGCAAGCAGGGCCGAGGTCGCTGAGGATGTCACCGAACAGGTTGGAGGCTACGACCACGTCGAAGCGTTCCGGTTGCAGCACGAAGCGTGCACACAGGATGTCGATGTGCTGCCGGTCCCAACTGATCGCGGGGTACTGACTGGCCATCGCCTCGGTACGTTTGTCCCAGTACGGCATGCTGATCGCCATCCCGTTGGATTTGGTCGCCGATGTCACGTGCTTGCGTTCACGTTTGCTGGCCAGTTCGAAGGCGTATTTTAGAATGCGGTCGACGCCACGGCGGGTGAACACGGATTCCTGCAGGACGAACTCGTTTTCGGTGTTTTCGAACATGATGCCGCCCAGGGACGAGTATTCGCCCTCGGTGTTTTCCCGCACTACGATGAAGTCGATATCGCCGGGCTTGCGATTGGCCAGCGGGCAGGGCACGCCGGGAAACAACCGTACCGGACGGATGTTGGCGTACTGGTCGAACTCGCGGCGAAACTTGAGCAGCGAGCCCCACAGCGAAATGTGGTCTGGCACCTTGTCCGGCCAACCCACGGCGCCGAAGAAAATCGAATCGAAGCCTTTTAGCTGCTCGAACCAGTCGTCCGGCATCATCTTGCCGTGCTCAAGGTAATAGTCGCAGCTCGCCCACTCGAAGTATTCGAACTCCAGTTCGATGCCATGGCGAGCGGCAGCGGCCTGGACGACCCGTACGCCTTCGGGCAGCACTTCCTGGCCGATACCGTCTCCGGCGATGGCCGCGATGCGCAGTTTCTTGTTGTTCATGGCGAGGCTCTCTCTGTGGATGGGTTGCTCAGGTTGCTTATGCTATAAGCACACGAAACAAAGATAATCAGCGGCTCAATGCATTCAAGGAACACGGTTCGTGAATAATTACCCCAGCCTCGATGACCTGAATGTGTTCATCCACGTTGCGCGACGCTCCAGCTTTGTCGGCGCGGCGAACGAACTGAGCATGTCTGCGGCTTACGTGAGCAAGCGCATTCGGCTGTTGGAGCAGGTCATGGGCGTTGTGCTGCTGCACCGCTCGACGCGTCAGGTGTCGATCACCGAGGACGGCGAGCGGGTCTACGAATGGGCCAAGGGCATTCTGGAGTCGGTGCAGCAAATGGGCGACGAGGTTGCGGCGCTGCACGACGAGCCCAGTGGCCTGCTGCGTGTGGTCAGCAGCCAGGGTTTCGGTCGCCGGTTCGTGGCTCCGGCGCTGTCGGAACTGGCGGCGCGCTACCCGAAGCTGGACATCCGTTTGGACATTCAGGACCGGTTGATCGATCTGATCGAGGAGGGCGTCGATCTGGATATCCGCGTTGGCAACGAAATTGCCCCGCACCTGCGGGCTCGGCATCTGGCGAGCAACTGGCGGGTGTTATGTGCCAGCCCGGCCTATCTTGCCCAGCGCGGCGCCCCCATGAGCCTGTCAGAACTGGCCAACCATGACTGTCTGGTCATCAAGGAGCGTGACCGGCCATTCGGTATCTGGCACTTGAACGGGCCGCAGGGCGCTGAAACGGTCAAGGTCACCGGCAGTCTGTCGACCAACCACGGCGAGATCGCCCGGCAATGGTGCCTTGATGGGAGAGGCGTGTTACTGCGCTCACTGTGGGACGTGCGCGATGATCTGGCCGAGGGGCGGCTGGTTCAGGTGCTGGCAGATTATCGTCAGGAGGCGGACATCTGGGCGGTGTACACCTCGCCACTGATGCGCTCGGCCAAGGTGCGGGTCACGGTGGAGTTTCTGCGTGAGTTCCTGGCGCAGGGGCAGGTCGGGGTGAGTGAGCAGTAGTTGGCAGCGTCATGTTGATTTCGGACTGTGGGAGGCGGCTTGCCGGCGATAGCGTCAGGTCAGTCGCTGATGTGGCGTCCGGGAAATCGAATCGCCGGCAAGCCGCCTCCCACGGTTGGGTGTTTGATGCGCGACAGCGCTACGTCGAAGACGTGGTGGTGCCTCCCGCAAGAGCTACGTCCTTCAGTAGATGATGCGCAATCCAGAAAGACCGGCCAGTCCGCAAGCAGGTCAATGCGCCCCGGCCGCCTTGTTCAGGTCGCCGTCGGTCCATTCGGTGTAGATACAGGCGTCCGCCGCCGCCCAGCGCACTTTCACCGCATCGCCTGCCTGCATCGGCATGCCGGTGGCCGACAGCGCCTTGACCGTCATGGCCGTGCCGCCAGCCGTCACCACCGAGCAGGTCTGGCTTTCACCCAGAAACAGCACTTCGGTCACCGTGGCGTTCACCTCGTTCCAGCCCGGCTCAAGCGCAGTGGCCGCCGACTGTTGCAGGCTCAGGGCCTGCGCCTTTTCCGGCCGGATCATCGCCAGCACGTCCTGATCGGTCTTCAGTCCATTGGTGATACGAATCGCCAGCGGGCTGCCTTCGAACGTTGCCACGGCATTGCCCTGAGCCTTGAGCCTGAGGAAGTTGGAGTTGCCCAGAAACGAGGCGACAAAGGCGTTCGGCGGGTTCTGGTACAGGTCGTAACCACTGCCCAGCCCGACAATCTTGCCGTGACTGAAAATCGCGATGCGCTGAGACAGGCGCATGGCTTCTTCCTGGTCATGGGTCACGTAGACGATGGTGATGCCCAGACGCCGATGCAGTTGACGCAATTCGTCCTGCAGGTCTTCTCGCAGTTTCTTGTCCAGTGCGCCGAGCGGTTCGTCCATCAGCAGGATGCGTGGTTCGTAGACCAGCGCTCTGGCAATCGCAACGCGCTGTTGTTGGCCTCCGGACAGCTGAGAAGGGCGGCGATGGGCGAAGGCTTCGAGCTGCACCAGCTTGAGCATGGCGTCGACACGCTGTTCCCGTTCGGCTGCAGGCAGCTTGCGAATGGCCAGCGGGAAGGCAATGTTGTCGCGCACACTCAAGTGCGGAAACAGCGAGTAGCGTTGGAACACCATACCGATGTCGCGCTTGTGCGGCGGCACGTTAACCAGCGACTTGCCCTCCACCAGAATCTCGCCGGAGCTTGGGGTTTCAAAACCGGCCAGCATCGACAGCGTGGTGCTCTTGCCCGAGCCGCTGGAGCCCAGGAAGGTCAGGAATTCGCCGTTCTGGATATCCAGAGAAATATTGTCGACGGCGGCGAAATCGCCGTAATGCTTGTTGAGGTTGCACAGGCTGACCAGGGTCTTCTGATCGTGTTGCGCGGTGTCTTTGATCACGGCACTCATGAGGTACTCCTGGCTTCGTTGCGGCGACGCAGGGTCGCGGCGATGAACATGACCAACACCGACAGGGCAATCAGCAGTGTCGAGGCGACGGCGATGACCGGGGTCAGGTCCTGACGCAGCGTGGTCCACATTTTGACGGGAAGGGTTTGCAGGGTCGGGCTGGCCATCATCACGCTCAGCACCACTTCGTCCCACGAGACCAGAAACGCGAACAGCGCACCAGCCATCATGCCGGGACGAATGCCGGGAAAGGTGACCTTGTAGATCGCTTGCAGGCGTGACGCGCCACAGATCACGGCCGCGTCTTCAATCGACTGATCGAACAGTTTCAGCGAGTTGATGATGGAAATGATGGTGAACGGCAGCGCGACGATCACATGGCTGACCACGAACGAAAACAGCGTGCCGGTGTAGCCGAGCTTGAGGAACAGCGCGTAGACCGCCACCGCGATGATCACCAGCGGCACGATCATCGGCAGAGTAAAGACGCCGTACAGCAGGTCGCGACCGGGAAACCTGCCGCGCACCAGCGCAAACGCCGTCGGCAGGCCCAGCGCTACCGCACTGATAGTTGTGAGGATGGCGACCTTGAAGCTCGACATCGCTGCATCCATCCATTCCGGATTGGAAAAGAACTGCTGATACCACTTGAACGTCCAGCCCGGCGGCGGGAACACCAGCCACTGGGACGAGCCGAATGACAGCAGCACGATGAACAGGATCGGCAGCAACAGGAACAGCGCAATCAGCCCAGTGGTCAGGTAAAGCCCCGACCGCAGGCGAAGGCTCATGGCATTGGGTGTCAGGAGCATGGCGGCTTACCTCCCGTTGCTGGCGCCGACCGGAGATTCCGGCTGGAGCTTGAGATAGAAGTAGAACAGCACCAGGGTGATCACGATCAGCAACGCAGCGGCGGCGCTCGCCAGCCCCCAGTTGAGGAACGACTGCACCTGCTGGACGATGAACTCAGGCAGCATCATGTTCTGCGCGCCGCCCAGCAAGGCAGGGGTGACGTAGTAACCCAGCGACATCACGAACACCATCAGACCGCCGGAAAACAGACCCGGACGGCACAGCGGCAGAAATACCCGAAAGAAGTTGGTCCATGGACTGGCGCCGCAAATGGAACCGGCCTGCAACACCATCGGGTCGATGGCCTGCATGGTTGCCTGCAGCGGCAGGACAATGAACGGGATCATGATGTAACTCATGCCGATCACCACGCCGGTCAGGTTGTGCACCATCTCCAGCGGCTGATCGATGATACCCATGGCCATCAGTGCCTTGTTGATGACGCCCGAGGCCTGCAACAGCACCAGCCACGAATAGGTGCGGGCCAGCAGACTGGTCCACATCGACAGCAGCACGATGTTGAAGATCCAGCGCCCCCAGCCGCGTGGCACCAGCGTGATCACCCAGGCCAGTGGGAAGCCAAGCAACAGGCTGAACAGTGTCACCAGGCCTGCGACCGAGAAGGTATTGATCAGTACCCGCGAATAAGCCGAGTTGGCAAACAGTTGCTCGTAGTTGCCCAGACCCGGGACGGGTTCGAGCACGCCACGCAGCAGCAGGCCGATCAAGGGTGCAAAGAAGAACAGTCCCAGAAACAACAGCGCGGGAATCAGGTTGCGACTGCCGCGCCAGCGTTGTGCCAGAGAAGGGGTTGGCTGCATGTTCGTCGCCTTGCCTGAAACCGCACCGGTGGTGCTCGAAGCACCCCCGGCCGGATGGGGTTGACCGGACACGACAGCCGTCATTTTTACTTGACCAGCCATTCGTTCCACCGTGTCGCAATGTCCGGACCGTTCTTGGCCCAGTATGCGAAGTCGAGAGTGATTTGGTCTGCGCCGTAAGCCGTTGGCAGATTCTTCGCCAGGGTCGAGTCAAGGCGCGGCACGCTGTCCAGGTTCACCGGGGCGTAGGCGCTCAGGTTGGAGAAGTCGGCCTGGCCTCTGGCGCTGGTGGCTTCGGCGATGAACTTCATCGCTGCGTCCTTGTTTTTGGCACCTTTTGGGACGACCAGAAAGTCGGCCATGACCAGGTTCTGTTTCCAGCTCACGCCGACCGGAGCGCCGTCCTGTTGCAGGGCGTACACGCGGCCATTCCACATCTGGCCCATCGAAGCCTCGCCGGACGCCAGCAATTGCTGGGATTGCGCGCCACCGCCCCACCAGACGATGTCTTTCTTGATGGTGTCGAGTTTCTTGAAGGCGCGATCCAGGTCCAGCGGATAGAGCTTGTCGGCGGCTACACCGTCAGCCAGCAGGGCGAGTTCGAGCACGCCGGGGCTTGGCCATTTGTACAGCGCGCGTTTGCCGGGGTAGGTCTTGGTGTCGAACATGGCGGTCCAGTCGACGGGCTTTTTGCTGCCCAGCTTGTCTTCGTTATAGCCCAGCACAAACGAGAAGAAGAACGAGCCGACGCCATTGTCCGAAGCGAAGCGGGGATCGATGCGATCACGCTTGATGGTGTTGAAGTCCAGAGGCTCCAGCAGGCCCTCGGCGGCGGCACGCAGAGCGAAGTCGGCTTCGACGTCGACCACATCCCACTGCACGTTGCCGCTTTCGACCATGGCCTTGAGTTTGCCGTAGTCGGTCGGTCCGTCCTGCACGACGGTGATGCCGCTGGACTTGGCGAAGGGAACCGCCCACGCCTGTTTCTGGGCGTCCTGCGTCGAGCCACCCCAGCTGACGAAGTTGACACTGTCGGCGGCCATGGCGGCAACGCTCGAGAAAGCCAACACGCCGGCCATCAGAGCCGCCGTTGCACGTTTGTTCAACACCATTTTCACGCCCTCATTTGTTGTGTTTTGAGCGGGCATTTCATGCCCGCGTAATCGGGAGCAGTAGGTCCAATGGGCCTTTGAAACCAGTCACTGTCAGAAGCTTTTTATTGATTCTTTCCCCGTGCCGGAGGCGCCTGACAAATCGTTGCGGCTGTGGAATGTCATATTATGGTATTCCAAACTTTGTGCAAGTATTTTGCCTCTATGTGGCTATCGACCTGTCGTTTTATCTGCTTGGAGCCCAGCGTTTACAGGCTGATCTGGCATTGGCGATCAACAGTGCCCTGGTGCCAGGTCAAGCCGTTCAGCCTGGAAACGGAATGCTTTCAACCACTTCCAGATCGTAGCCAGTCAGGCCTGCGTACTTCAGTGGCGGGCCGAGGTGGCGCAGTTTGCCGACGCCCAGGTCCTGCAATATCTGCGCGCCGGTGCCGACTTCCGAATAGATGCGCGACTGTGAACGGGTGTACTGGCGTGGCGGCTGGGTGAGGTGCGGAATCCGCTCCAACAAGGCTTGCGACGACTCATGATTGGCGAGCACCACAACGATCCCGCGACCTTCTTCGGCGACCTTCTGTAATGCAGCCCAGAGCGTCCAGTTGGCAGGCCCGGTGTATTCGGCGCCGACCAGATCACGCAATGGATCGACCACATGCACCCGCACCAGCGTGGCTTCGTCGCGGCGCACGTCACCCATGACCATGGCCATGTGCACGCCGCCTTCGATGCGGTCTTCATAAGTGAACAGGCGGAAGGTGCCATGCACGGTGGGCAGCTCACGTTCGCCGATTCTGACGATGGTGTGTTCGGTGCTCAGGCGGTAATGGATCAGGTCGGCGATGGTGCCGATGCGGATACCGTGCTTCTCGGCGAAGCGCTCCAGATCGGGACGCCGGGCCATGGTGCCGTCATCGTTCATGACTTCGACAATGACCGAGGCGGGCGTGAAACCGGCGAGCCGTGCCAGGTCACAACCGGCTTCGGTATGCCCGGCGCGGGTCAGCACGCCGCCCTCGCGGGCACGCAGGGGGAAGATGTGGCCCGGTTGCACGAGGTCTTCCGGAAGCGCCTGCGGATTGACCGCAGCCTGAACGGTACGTGCTCGATCTGCGGCGCTGATGCCGGTCGTCACGCCCGTGGCCGCCTCGATGGAAACCGTGAATGCGGTGGAGAACACGCTGCCGTTGCTGGGCACCATCTGTTCAAGGCCCAGACGCTGACAATGCTCATCGGTGAGGGTCAGACAGATCAGTCCTCGCGCTTCGCGGGCCATGAAACTGATGGCCTCGGGCGAGCACCAATCTGCAGCCAGCAACAGGTCGCCTTCATTTTCGCGGTCCTCGTCATCGACGAACAGGACCATCTTCCCCTGACGATAGTCTTCAATGATGTCTTCGATGCGATCGAATGCCATGGTCGGATCCCGGTGTTATGGATGAGTTATTTTGGTATACCATAAGACAGAATATTTCACAGATTCCCTATCATTGAAACAGTGAGATCACGATGAAGGCTTATTGGATTGCACACGTTGACGTGACCGACCCTCAGCAGTACAGCGAATATACCCAGCGCGCGCCAGCCGCTTTCGCGTTATTTGGTGGCAAATTCATGGCTCGCGGAGGTCGGTCCGAAGCGCTTGAAGGACGAGCGACGCCGCAACGCACTGTGGTGATTGAATTCGAGTCGTACGAACAGGCAGTTGCCTGCTATCGATCACCCGAGTATCAGGAAGCCATGAGCCATCGAAAGGGCGCATCGAAGGCGGAAATCGTGATTGTTGAAGGGATGGCGTAGCGGCTACGGGGAGGGCTGGTCAGAGGCGGGTCATGGCCTCTAGACTGAGCGCCCCTGTATTAATGGACTAGACACAGTGCATGTTCCCGCTTCCAGTATCGTCATCCAGTGCCTGGCTGAAACACACCTTGAAAGCCTTGCCGCGCTTTATAACGATCCTGCGGTTTGCCGCCAGGTATTGCAGATGCCGTACCAGTCGGTCGAGGTCTGGCGCAAACGCCTGGCTGCAACCAACGAGCGCCAGTTAAAGCTGGTTGCGTTGCAGGGCAACGAGGTGATCGGCCATATCGGCCTTGAACAGTACTCACGTATCCGCCAGACCCACGTCGGCGGGATCGGCATGGTCGTCACGCCCGCTTGGCACCGCAAGGGTGTCGGGTCGAGGCTGCTGGCTGCCGTGCTGGACGTTGCCGATAACTGGATGAACCTGCGCAGGGTCGAACTGACGGTTTACGCAGACAACGAGGCTGCCATTGGCCTGTATCAGAAGTTCGGCTTCGAGACTGAAGGGCGGCTGCGTCAGTACGCGATACGAGACGGCGTGATGGTCGACGCGCTGACCATGGCGCGGTTGCGGTGAAGTAAGCAAAGGTCAGAGATCTGGTACATCTCTCGTGGGAATGCTTCTACGGACGCTCCGCGTCACAAATGGCACAGACCGAGGATTCAGTGAGCCGAGCGCATGACGTGGATAACGCTGGAGCCTGGGCACACATCTGCGCCACATTCCAGAGCGGACGCGGAGCGTCCTGGGAGGCATTCCCACGCAGAGCGCTCGTCGTTATACACAAGTCCGTCTCGACACTGATCGTGCCCATCGCTCCGCGTGGGCATGCCTCCCGTGACGCTCCGCGTCACAAATGGCACAGACTGAGGATTCAGTAAGCCGAGCGCATGACGTGGATAACGCTGGAGCCTGGGCACACATCTGCGCCACATTCCAGAGCGGACGCGGAGCGTCCTGGGAGGCATTCCCACGCAGAGCGTAGGAACGATCATCATCGTATTCCTCCAGGAGGACTTGTGTATAACGCCGAGCGCAGAGCGTAGGAACGATCATCATCGTATTCCTCCAAGAGGACGTGTGTATAACGATGAGGGCGGAGCGTGGGCGCGATCAGTGTCGAGGCTGACGTGCATAACGACGTGAAGATGATCGTTCCGCACGCTCCGCGTGGGAATGCCTCTACGGACGCTCCGCGTCCAGCGGTGGAGGGTGGGACTCACCACCCTCACCGAATGAAATGCACCTTCCCGGTATCATCATTGCCGATGTAGAGGCCATACACCCCGGCCTGGCGTTCTTCGATATAACGCTCCAGGATCTGGCGGATGGCGGGGTAGTAGATGCTGTCCCACGGAATCTCTTCGGGGGCGAAGAACTTGTAATCCAGCGTCTCGGGGCCGAACTGGCCAGTGATTTCCAGCGCGATGGCGCGGAAGATGATGTACACCTCACTGATCTGCGGCACGCTGAAGATCGAGTAGGGCGAGATGATTTCGCCGCGTACGCCGCTTTCTTCCCACACCTCGCGCAACGCCGCCTGTTCGGTGGTCTCGCCGCTTTCCATGAAGCCTGCTGGCAGGGTCCAGGTACCCGGGCGAGGCGGAATTGCGCGCTGGCACAGCAAGTACTTGCCTTCCTGCTCGATGATGCAGCCAGCGATGATTTTCGGATTGACGTAATGGATGTACTGACAATTGCCGCAAATCAGCCGCGCATGAGTGTCGCCTGAAGGTATGCGCTGATCGAGATCAGCGCTGCCGCATTGGGGACAGAAGCGCGGTTGGGCCATTTCATCGACCTATACGGGGTTCTTTCAGGGCCACCGGTGCCACGATCTCGCGGACCTTGGCGTCGTCGTCCTGCTTGGATTTGAGGTACTCGAGCGCGACGCGGGCGGCATTGCGCACATGATCCACCGAGGCCTGATGCGCGGCCAGCGGATCGCCGCTCTTGATGGCTTCGACGATCAGTTCCATTTCCTTGTTGCTGGCGCCGCGACGGTTTTCCTGGGAAACTGAGGTGGCACGCAAGTAGCTGATACGGGCCTGCAACTGACGCAGTTGGGTGGCGGCCACGTGGTTGCCCGAACCTTCCAACAGCACGTCGTAGAAGCCCTGCACCGAATCGATGACCTGTTGCAGCTCGCCTTCCTTGAGCGACTTACGGTTCACTTCAAGGGCTTTTTCCAGCGCCTTGATGTCCTTGGGCTTGGCACGCAGGGTGAACAACTGGACGATCAGCCCCTCCAGCACACACCGCAGCTCGTAGATGTCGCAGGCGTCTTCCAGCGTAATGATGGCAACGCGCGGCCCTTTGGCATCGGCAAATTCCACCAGCCCTTCGGACTCCAGATGGCGCAGCGCCTCGCGTACCGAAGTACGGCTCACACCCAGACGATCACACAAGTCACGCTCGACCAGACGATCTCCCGGAAGCAGCTGGAAGTTCATGATCGCGCTACGCAATTTGTCCAGCACGATCTCGCGCAGGGTAACGGGGTTGCGGTTGACCTTGAAGTTGTCGTCGAGTGGCAGGCGTTTCATCGGGTGTGCTCGGAGTGGGGCTGTCAGATAAAAAACACGGCCTTTGGAGCTGGCCGCGTTCATGTCGGCAGCCCGCGATTCAAGCGGGCTGCTGCATGGCCCGGAGGTGCAGACCGGGTCGCGGCCGAGTTTATCACGCTGTTGCCCGCATCCACCAAAACCGACAGGACAGCGTCAGACCAGCGCGGGCAGGGCGCCCATCTTGCCGCGGTGGTAGACCATCGGCGTGACAGGGGTTGCTGGCAGAATCAGGTTTTTCACCGCGCCGACGATGATCGCGTGGTCGCCACCATCGTATTCACGCCACAGCTCGCACTCGATGATCGCAGTGGCGTTATTGAGCAGCGGGTTGCCCAGATCGCTCAGGTGCCACTCGATGCCCTTGGTCTTTTCCTTGCCTTTGCTGGCGAAGGCATAGGCTTCGGCCTGTTGATCGGCGGAGAGCAGATGAATCGCGAATTTCTTGCCGTCGCGCAGCACAGGATAAGTGTCCGATGCGTAGTTGGGGCAGAACAGCACCAGTGCCGGGTCGATGGACAACGCGCTGAACGCACTGGCGGTGATGCCTACCAGATTGCCTTCCGGGTCCAGCGCAGTGACGATGGTGACGCCTGACGGAAACGACGCCATCACTTCTTTATAAATACCGGGTTCGATCATCGCAGCGGCCTCGTTAACGCATTACAAATGGATCAGGCATGGGCGCCTGCGAAAGGTTGATCCACACCGTTTTCAGTTCGGTGTAGGCCAGCACAGAGTCTATCCCGCTCTCGCGACCATAGCCGCTGTTTTTGAAACCACCGATGGGGGCCATTGCCGAAACGGCACGGTACGTGTTGACCCAGATGATCCCGGAGCGGATATCGCGCGCCAGACGATGGGCGCGTCCCAGGTCGCGGGTCCAGATGCCCGCCGCCAGGCCAAACTGTGAGTCGTTGGCAATCGCCAGCGCCTCGGCCTCGTCCTTGAAGCGGATCACCGAGGCCACCGGACCGAATACTTCTTCCTGCATGATCTTCATCGAATTGCGGTCGCATTCGAACAGTGTCGGCTCGTAGAACCAGCCTTCGCTGGCCAGTTCCGGCCGCTTGCCGCCCAGACGCAAGCGCGCGCCTTCGGCCAGTGCATCAGCGACCAGACCTTCGACCACCGCCAATTGTTGAGCGGTGGCCATCGGACCCATTTCGGTCGTTTCGTCCTGCGGGTTACCGATGCGAATACGGCGGGCGCGTTCGACCAGCCGCTCGACAAATTCGTCGTAGATCTCGTCCTGCACCAGCAGCCTCGAGCCGGACACGCAGCTCTGGCCCGATGCTGCGTAGATGCCCGCAACGGCACCGTTGATGGCACTGTCCAGATCGGCATCGGCAAAAATGATGTTGGGAGACTTGCCGCCCAGTTCCAGCGACAGTTTGGCGAAATTTTCCGCACTGCTTCGGACCACATGACGCGCCGTGGCAGCGCCGCCGGTAAAGGCAATCTTGCGCACCAGCGGATGCCGGGTGAGGGCAGCGCCCGTGGTCGGACCATAACCGGTGATGACGTTGACGACGCCCGGCGGAATCCCCGCTTCCAGCGCCAGACGGGCCAGCTCCAGTACCGTGGCGGAGGCATGTTCGGAGGGTTTGAGCACGATGGTGTTGCCCGCTGCCAGCGCCGGAGCGAGCTTGATGGCGGTCAGGTACAGCGGGCTGTTCCACGGGATGATGCCAGCGACTACGCCCATCGGTTCATGCACGGTGTAGGCGAACAGGTCTGGCTTGTCGAGGGGCAGGGTACCGCCTTCGAGCTTGTCGGCCAGCCCTGCGGTGTAATGAAAGAACTCGGGCAAATAGCTGACTTGACCACGGGTTTCACGGATCAGTTTGCCGTTGTCGCGGCTTTCCAGTTGCGCCAGTTGCTCCTTGTTCTCGGCAATCAGATCGCCCAGCCTGCGCAGCAATTTGCCGCGCGCCGTAGCGGTCAGTCCACGCCACGCCGGGCTCTCGAACGCTTTCTGCGCGGCCTGCACGGCGCGCTCCACGTCCGCTTCGTCAGCGTCGGGCAACTGCGCCCAGGGCTGCGCCAATGCCGGGTTGAGGCTGTCGAAGGTCTTGCCTGAAAGTGCGTCGACCCAGAGGCCGTCGATGCACATCTGAAAACGGGTGAGGCTCATGCAACGATCCCCTTTATCGAGTTGTGAACACGCGCCGACTTGTCGAGAAAGTCCAGCAGCACCTGATTGACCAGGCGCGGCGATTCCACCGGCATCATGTGGCGCTGATCGGGCAGTATCGCCACTTCTGCGCCCTTGATGCGCATGGCCAGTTCCCTCGCCATTTCAGGCGTGGAGCCTGGGTCCAGCTCGCCGGTGGCGATCAGTGTCGGTGCGCGAATATCGCCCAGATCGTCGGCGCGGTACATATCCTGTGTGGCAAACAGCTTGTACGTGGTGAGGTAGCCCTGCGGATCGTTACTCGCCAGATTCTGGCGAATGGCAGCGATCTGCGCCGGATTGGCCGCCTGATACTCGCGACTGAACCAGCGTGACAGTGCTTCGGCCGCGTTGGCGTCCGGGCCGTGCTCGGCAGCTTGGCTGGTGCGAGCGATGACCCCGGCACGCTGTTG
This sequence comes from Pseudomonas sp. AC016, assembly GCF_979253365.1. Classification (NCBI taxonomy): domain Bacteria; kingdom Pseudomonadati; phylum Pseudomonadota; class Gammaproteobacteria; order Pseudomonadales; family Pseudomonadaceae; genus Pseudomonas; species Pseudomonas sp. AC016. Next base: position 471,854 of record NZ_CEEDCC010000001.1, on the reverse strand, counting down.
CGGACTGCGGTTGAACACGCTGTTGAGGATGACCATGGCCGACAGGTGCTGTGGAAAATGCAGTGCGAAGGCCCGTGCAACCAGGCCGCCCATCGAGAACCCGATGACCGACGCCTGCGGCAGGCCCAGATGCTCCAGCAGCTCGCGCAACTGTTCGGCATAACCTGGCAGACCGGTGTCCGGGTCAGGCCGCGGGCTGGCACCATGGCCCAGCATGTCATAAGCAATGACCTGGTAATGCGGGGCCAGCCCGACGATCTGGCCACCCCACATTTCCTTGTTCAGGCCCACCCCGTGAATCAACACCACGGGGTGGCCTTGGCCGGTGGCCAGATAACTGGTACCCGCCGGGGTGCATTCAGCGGTGAGCTGATTCATGGATCGCTCCTGCGCAGACATGGATGAAGGGGGATCACTGCGCTTTTTCAGCGGCCAGTTCTTCCAGGTCGATGTAGCGGTTGCCGATGCGCGGATGCAGACGTCCGCCGTTGGCGGCGCCCAGCACCACGACAATTTCGTCGGCGCGAGGTGAGTCTTCGATGTGCATTTCCAGGGTGATGTAGTGCGAGCGCAGACCTTCGTCGTCCTTGTGCATCATCGGAATCTGGATCGAGGTACCCGGTCCGCCACGCTTGTTGGTGAAGCTCAGGTAGCTCTTGGCCTTGACCGCTTCGCGGTAATGATTGCCGAAGCGCAGGGTGTGAATGACCGCCGACGCATGCTCGATTTCGCCATCAGCACCGACCACGGCAGCTTTGCCATAGGCTTCGATCTTGTCGGCGCCGCCGATGGCATCGGTCAGACGCTTGACCATCAGTTCGCCCAGATCCGAGCAATTGGCGCGGATCTCGGGCTTCAGGTCTTCGACAAAACCATTGCCCAGCCACGGGTTTTTGATCACGACCGCCAGCCCGACCATGGTCACCGGCTTGTCAGTAGCCTTGCCGCCCTCGATGAAGGTTTCTTCGGTGTAATTGACGATCTTGCGGATTTCAAAGCTCATGAAGGACTCCCGGAACGAGCACTATTGTATTTCGTATGATGGTATACCATAAGATTGCTCGTGCAAGCGTTTTTCTTCTTCTGGTGGCGGGTCGGGCAAATCGGCAAAGTGCGTTGCCCGAAAATGACCATTCGTCCGGTGCCAGAGCCATCGCTTTGAACACGCGCCCTCATGTCGTGACAGATATTCGGTGAGCTATTAATCGCTCATCCTATTTTTCACTTCAGGAGAGCCAAGCATGAAAGCCATCGTCTATAACGGGCCGCGCGATGTCAGTGTCAAGAACGTGCCGGACGCGAAGATCGAGAAGCCGACCGACGCTCTTGTCAGAGTGACAACCACCAATATCTGCGGCTCCGATCTGCATATGTATGAGGGCCGCACCTCGTTCGAGACCGGGCGCATCTTCGGTCACGAAAACCTCGGTGAAGTGATCGCCGTCGGTGCTGGTGTCGACCGCATCAAGGTTGGCGACCGGGTCTGCCTGCCGTTCAACATCGGCTGCGGCTTCTGCGAAAACTGTGAAAAGGGCCTGACCGGTTTCTGTCTGACCGTCAATCCGGGCAGCGCTGGCGGGGCCTATGGTTTTGCCGACATGGGTGACTACGCAGGCGGCCAGGCCGAACTGCTGCGCGTCCCTTACGCAGACTTCAATTGCCTGTTGCTGCCGGAAGATGCTGTCGAGAAAGAAGACGACTACGTCATGCTGTCCGACATCTTTCCTACCGGTTGGCACGCAACGGAGCTGGCCGGCCTGTTGCCGGGTGAAAGCGTCGCGATTTACGGCGCAGGCCCGGTCGGCCTGATGGCCGCGCACTCGGCCATGATCAAGGGCGCGTCGCAGGTCTTCGTGGTGGACAACCATCCGGATCGACTTGCTCTGGCGGCGAAGATGGGCGCCACGCCGATCAACTCGGTCGAGCAGGAAGCGGTCGAGCAGATTCTCAACCTGACCCATGGCAAAGGCACCGACCGGGGGTGTGAGTGTGTCGGCTATCAGTGCTGTGACCGCCACGGGCATGAGGCCAACCACCTGACGATGAACAACCTGGTGGCTTCGACCAAGCCTACCGGCGGAATCGGTGTCGTGGGCGTATTCGTCCCGCAGGACCCGGGCGCCAAGAATGATCTGGCCAAGGAAGGCAAGATGGCCTTCGACTTCGGTGCGTTCTGGTTCAAGGGCCAGCAGATCCGCACCGGTCAGGCCAACGTCAAGGCCTACAACCGTCGCCTTGCCGAACTCATCCACCACGGACGCGCCACGCCGTCGCAGATCATTTCCCACCGTCTGAAACTGGAAGAAGGCCCTGAGGCCTATCAGCATTTCGACGCCCGCGACAACGGCTGGACCAAAGTGGTGCTCAAGCCCGCTGCCTGATTGCATCACCTGACCAGATGCCCCACGTCGCTGCGGCGGTGTGGGCTTCATAATCAAGGAGACCGATATGAAAGATTTCGAAAGCTATCCAAAACCACCGTTTCCCAAGCAGGCTCAGAAAGTGCCGGGTGAGCAGGGCAGGATGGAGCCGTATCCCGATTGTGGCGAGAAGAGCTACACCGGACATGGTCGTCTGCAGGACAAGATTGCCTTGATCACCGGTGCCGACAGCGGCATCGGTCGCGCTGTGGCCATTGCCTTTGCCCGTGAGGGCGCACAGGTTGCAATTTCCTATCTCGACGAGCACGAAGATGCCAAAGAGACTGCGCGTTGGGTCGAAGAGGCTGGCAGAAAGTGTCTGTTATTGCCGGGCGATCTGGCAAAGAAAGAGCAGTGCGAATACATCGTGAGCAAGACCGTCGAAGAGTTCGGTCGCATCGATGTGCTGGTCAACAACGCTGCGTTCCAGATGAGCCATGAAACTCTGGAAGAAATCAGCGATGAAGAGTGGCTGATGACCTTCGATGTAAACATCACGGCGATGTTTCGCATCTGCAAGGCCGCTGTGCCGCACATGGGGCGTGGTGGGTCGATCATCAACACCAGCTCGGTGAACTCGGACATGCCCAAGGCGACGTTGCTGCCTTACGCTACGACCAAGGGCGCGATTGCCAACTTCACCGCGGGTCTGGCACAGATGCTGGGCGAGAAAGGCATTCGCGTGAACAGCGTAGCACCGGGTCCCATCTGGACGCCGTTGATCGTCTCGACCATGCCCGAAGAAGAAGCTTCGAGCTTTGGCGGCCAGACACCGCTTGGCCGTCCGGGTCAGCCCGTGGAGGTGTCGCCGATCTACGTATTGCTGGCCTCGGACGAAGCGAGCTACATCTCGGGTACACGCTATGGCGTGACCGGTGGCAAGCCGATTCTTTAAAGGTTTTTCAGTTTGCCCGCGAGGGTGGCGTCATCATGAACGCTGCCTGGATCGCGGGCTTTTTTATGGCTTTTGTCGGCATTTCACGTTTTGTTGCCATCGGGTCAGGCAGGCTGGAAATGAACACGATGGTCGGTGACCTTGCGAAGTCGCTTGACCATTAGGGGTATACACCCCTAAATTCGTTTCAGTATTTTTCGAGCGCGTACCTCACGCTCTTCGCAACGACCCATGGAGAGTTGCCATGTATCCTGATGTACAGCTTTATATAGACGGCCAATGGCGCGCCAGCCGTGATGGCCGCACGATTTCAGTGATCAATCCCGCCACCGGCGATTCACTCGGTACCGTCGCCTATGCAGGCATTACCGATCTGGACGAGGCACTGGCTGCCGCCGAGAAAGGCTTCGCCACCTGGCGCAATACCTCGGCCTACGACCGTTACAAGATCATGCAGAAAGCCGCGAATCTGGTCCGCGAGCGTGCCGACGGTATCGCCCGGATCATGACGCAGGAGCAGGGCAAGCCGCTGGCTGAAGCGCGCATGGAGACCCTGTCCGCCGCTGACATGATCGACTGGCTGGCTGAAGAGGGTCGCCGCAGCTACGGCCGCATCGTGCCGTCACGTGGCGTGAACATCGAACAGAAGGTCGTCAAGGAGCCGGTCGGTCCGGTGGCGGCCTTCACGCCCTGGAACTTCCCGATCAACCAGGTGGTGCGCAAGCTGTCGTCGGCGCTGGCTGCCGGTTGCTCGATCATCGTCAAGGCACCCGAAGAAACCCCAGGCTCGCCTGCCGAGCTGATCCGTGCCTTCGCCGACGCTGGCGTGCCGGCCGGTGTGATCGGGCTGGTGTATGGCGACCCGGCAGAGATCTCCAGCTACCTGATCCCGCATCCCGTGATCCGCAAAGTGACCTTCACCGGTTCCACGCCTGTCGGCAAACAGCTTGCGGCATTGGCAGGCAAGCACATGAAGCGTGCGACCATGGAGCTGGGCGGCCACGCGCCTGCGCTGGTCTTTGACGACGCTGATATCGATCTTGCCGCTCGGGTTTTGGCCACTGCCAAGTTCCGTAACGCCGGTCAGGTCTGTGTCTCGCCAACGCGCATTCTGGTGCAGCGCAAGGTGCTGGCAGCGTTCACCGAGAAGTTTGTCGGCCTGACGCAGGAAATCAAGGTCGGCAACGGTCTGGAAAGCGGCACCACCATGGGGCCGGTTGCCAACGACCGACGTATCCCTGCGCTGGTGGACCTGGTCGAAGACGCCGTGAAGAGTGGTGCAACCCTGTCAACGGGTGGCAAGGCAGTGGAAGGGCCGGGCTACTTCTTCCAGCCGACTGTGTTGAGTGGTCTGACTCCGGCCATGCGCATCATGAACGAAGAGCCGTTCGGTCCCGTGGCGCTGCTGGTGCCGTTCGATACCGTGGAAGAGGCGATTGCCGAGTCCAACCGGGTGCCGTTCGGTCTGGCGTCCTACGCGTTCACCACGTCGATGAAGACTGCCCAGGCGCTCAGCACTTACATCGAAGCAGGCATGCTGTCGATCAACCATCAGGGCATCGGTTTGCCGGAAGTCCCGTTCGGCGGGATCAAGGATTCCGGTTATGGCTCTGAAGGCGGCACCGAGGCCATCGAGGCGTACTTGAACACCAAGCTGGTGACTCAGTACAACTGATTGTTCGCGTTATACGTAAAACGGCCGCGATGTCTGCACATCGCGGCCGTTTTTTTAACCCGGTTCGATCAGTCCCGAGCCTGAATGCCGGTCTGTTTCATGACCAGATTCTTTTCTTTCTTGTACTGCAACGCCACTTCCGGCGCCGGACCACTCTGGCCGGTTTCCATCCACTTGCGCAGGCGACTTGCGTCGGCAAAGTGCGTGTACTTGCCGAACGCATCCAGAATGACCACTGACACCGGGCGGTTGGCCATGGTCGTCAACAGCACCAGGCAGTGACCGGCCTGGTTGGTGAAGCCGGTCTTGGTCAGCTTGATGTCCCAGTTTTCCTTGCGCACCAGGTGATCGGTGTTGTTGAACACCAGGCTGTAGGCCGGTTTGCGGAAGGTCACTGTCTTGGTTTCGGTGGTGCTCAGTTCGCTCAGCATCGGGTATTTGCGTGCTGCCATGACCAGTTTGGTCAGGTCGCGGGCGGTCGATACGTTGTAGACCGACAGGCCGGTGGGTTCGACGTAGGCGGTGTGCTTCATGCCCAGCGCCTTGGCCTTGGCATTCATCGCCAGGATGAAGGCCGGGTAGCCACCCGGATAGCTGTGCGCCAGACTGGCAGCCGCGCGGTTTTCCGAGGACATCAGGGTGATCAGCAGCATGTCCCGACGGTTCATTTCGCTGCCCAGCTTGACGCGGGAGAACACGCCCTTCATTTCCGGTGTCTGGGAAATATTGACCGGAATGACTTCGTCCATTGATTGTTTGGCATCCAGCACTACCATCGCAGTCATCAATTTGGTGACAGAAGCAATGGGCACGATCACGTCAGGGTTACTGGAATACAGGACCTTGTCGGTTTGCAGGTCGATCACCATGGCGCTGCCGGAGGCCAGGTGCAGGTTGGAGGGATCACGATTGAGAGCGGCGGTTTCGTTTGCCAGGATGGAAGTGGAAAATGCCGAACCCGTAAGTACACATAATAGGCCCAGAACAGACAGACGAATTTTCAAGAACAAGGCTCACTCGATAAGGTGCGTAAAAGAAAGGAACAGGCTGCAACCCGGCATTTTATGAGTAGGCTTTCGCTTATGTCGATGGGAGTCGTAGGGCGTTTCGTCAATAAAATCGGAAAACAGCGCTTCGTTAAGTTGCGGTTAAGTAGGAAAAGTGTTCAAAACGCTCTGCGTCTTGAATATTCGTGGTGCTGCAAGCCTGCACCGATTAGCATTCCCAGCCATCGAAGGTCATGGATTCAAGGAGTCGCGTAATGCTCAAGGGGTTTATCGGCAAGGATTACGTTGTACTGGTAATCGCCGCATCACTGGTTGCCGTGCTGCTGTTGCTGGCCGGCTTTTTTACCCGTCCTTCGGACTGGGCAGGCTGGATGCAGGCCATTGCCCTCATCGTCGGCATGATGGTCGCGATTGCCGTCCCGGCCATTCAGCGCAGGCAGGAAGCGGTTGTGACCAACAAGCAGCTGCGTGATCGCGAGACAGGCTATGCACGGCGTATGCAGTACCTGTGCGGCGAATTGAGTGAATTGCACGGGCGCATCAACCTGAATCTTGCGCATCTGCGTGCCAGTGACCGTCATAGCCTCAAGTTCACGCTGCAGGATTTTCTGCATCGCCTGTTCGAGTCCCACAAACAGGACCTGAACGACGACCGCGTGGTGCTGGCCTATGAACTGCGTCAGGTAGCCAATGACCTGATCGACGAGCTGGACAGCGGTCGCAATGATCGTGTGGTGTTCATGGCACTGGAAAAGCGCCTGCAGAAGCTGACCCACCGGTGCCAGGTGAATGCGGCGATGGCCGAGCGGACGTGATTATGACGTTCGAGCAGGCGGTGAACGCATAACGTGCTGAATACGTGAGTTTTCGTGGGTCCGGTGTCTACTGCGCACCAGCGCGATGTCGTGTTCCCCGTAATTGCTGATATTTCCCAATAAAAAAACCGCATCAAACGATGCGGTCAAGGGAGAGTGCGGAGCAACGCACGAAGTACGGTGAGCAACCGGGCAGGGCGTCAGCTGTGCAGGACGCGGCCTTTCAGTTCCTCGGAAAAAGCCTGGGCGACGGGCAGGGAAGCGAAGGGGCCACTGACCGGTTCACCGTCCTGAATCAGGTACCAGCACGCCAGCAGACCGCGCTCTCTGAGCGGAGCCGGGACTGCGCTGCCTACCACCGACATGATTTGAACGTTGTTCATAGCGACCTCCATCTGTTCATGAGGCTACTGTACGTTCTGATCCCGGCAGGCAGAAATCGACGCTCTCAATAGTCGTCATTGACGGGAACGAGGGTTGAACACGTTGCGGTGCCGGGCAGGGCTGTGCGCAAGAAATGAAAAACCCGCCAATGAAGGCGGGTTTTTTGTGCTGTTACCAGCGACCGTGCGGGCCGTAGCCCTGGTAATAACCTGGAGGCGGGCCGTCATAACGACGGTAGTAGCGTGGCGGCGGAGCCGGATAGCGCTCTACAACTTCATACGCCGGTTGGTAGTAGACCACTGGCGGCGGAGGTGGCGGCGCGTAATAGACCTGCTGCACGGGCGGCTGGTAGTAAACCGGCTGACGCTCGACGTAGACCGTTCTGTCACGGCTGGAAGATACCGCTGCGCCCACCACGGCCGCGCCCACCAGCGCACCTACCACGGCTGGGCCACCCCAGCCACGATGATCGGCGTTCGCCTGACCTGCAAGGGCCAACGCACCTATAAACAAGGCAATCTTGGGGATTTGACGAATCATGAGTGTTCCTCGCTTTCAACCCGTTGTCGCGGGCCTGCATTAAGCTCAAGCACTGCCACGGGATAACTCTAAGACATCGAATTTGTAAAAAACTGCGAAATCGTTGAGTAAATTTTATGTAAGGTGTTTTCCGATCCGCAATGCCGGGCAACTTCATTCGGGTCAGCCAGGCGCAGTGTACGCCTGGCGTACAGATTTAATCCAATACCGTTCGGGAGAAAAACATGGCCATTACTGCCAACCGGGACACGTTATTGTGCATGTCCATGGCGGCGCGTCCGGGAAACTTCGGCGTGCGTTTCCATAACCATCTTTATGAACAGTTGGGCCTCAATTATTACTACAAGACCTTCGCGCCCAATGACCTGAAGGCCGCGGTAGCAGGCATTCGTGCGCTGGGCATCCGTGGCAGCGCCGTTTCCATGCCGTTCAAGGAAGACTGCATTGCGCTGGTGGACGAGCTGGATGCATCAGCCGCGGCGATCCAGTCGATCAACACCATCGTCAATACCGACGGCCATCTGAAAGCCTTCAACACCGATTACATTGCTGTCGCGCAACTGATGCAAAGCCACGCAGTGCCGCATACACCGTTTGCCCTGCGCGGCAGTGGCGGCATGGCAAAGGCGGTTGCCTTCGCGCTGCGTGATTCAGGTTTTACCGACGGTTTGATTGTGGCGCGCAACGAGCAAGCCGGGAAACGCCTGGCTCAAGCCTGCGGCTTTCGCTGGCAGTCCGGGTTGGGCGATGAACGTCCTGCACTGCTGGTCAACGTCACGCCACTGGGCATGATCGGCCCGCAGTCTGACGAGCTGGCGTTCGATGAGGCGGCTATCAGTGCTGCGCAAACGGTTTTCGATGTGGTCGCCACGCCTGCGGACACCCCGTTGATCCAGACCGCCCGACGTCTCGGTAAAAAGGTCATCAGCGGAGACGAGGTGGCTGCGATTCAGGCGTTGGAGCAGTTCGTGCTGTACACCGGCGTTCGCCCGACCGACGAGCAGTACCAAAAGGCGGCGGCCTTCGCCCGAGGCTGAGCCCTCATCGTGATACACAAGTCTGGAAGACGCGCAAAACGGAGCCGAAACGTAAGTATCTGACTGAATGCATACCCTGTGGGAGGCGGCTTGCCGGCGATGGCTTCAGTTCAGTCACTGATAGGTCGCTTCAGAAAAAGCATCGCCGGCAAGCCGCCTCCCACAGTAGTCCGTGGTGCAGTAAGACTTGGGTGCATGGGCATGATAGGCGTGCTTGAGACCACTCTGATCGTTCCTACGCTCTGCGTGGGAATGCCTCCCAGGACGCTCCGCGTCCGCTCTCGAATGTGGCGCAGATGTGTGCCCAAGCTCCAGCGTTATCCACGTCATGCGCTCGGCTCACTGAATCCGCAGTCTGTGCCCTTTGTGACGCGGAGCGTCACGGGAGGCATGCCCACGCGGAGCGATGGGCACGATCAGGGTGAGGCGGACTGGTGTATCCGCCGACCTGTCAGTGTTGTTCGAGCTTCGCCAGCCGCTCTTCGAGGGCGAGCACGCGGGCTTCGAGTTCTTCGATACGCTCGTTTGACGCAGCAGTGGCTGTGCTGCGGTCCGGCGTGCTTTGGCGCTGGGCGAGCAGCGCTTGCAGGTCTTCAGGATTACCCAGAGCGTGCATGTAACGGTCCTCGCGCTGGCCCGCCTGACGCGGTATCAGGGTCGCCAGACCTCTGGCGATCAGCCGCTCGAGTTGATGAACGACCTGTTCGGCGTCTTCGAAATCGTGCATGCGATTGCTGCGTGTGAGCAGCTCATTGACGGTCTGCGGACCTCGCAACAGCAGCAGCCCGGTCAGGATGACTTGCGCAGGCACCAGCTCCAGACCCTTGTCTACCTTGTGCTCCCAGCGGTCGGCGCGGCTGCCCATCACCAACCGCGTCAAGCCCTGGCCTTCCAGTGCGCGCAGGCTCTGTCCAACCTGGCCCTGAGTGAGGTTCATCACTGGGTCGCGGCTGGTCTTCTGGTTGCAGGCCAGCACCAATGCATTGAGGGTCAGCGGGTAGGTCTCGGGATTGGTCGCCTGCTTTTCGATCAGACAGCCCAGGATGCGCACTTCGGTACTGTTGAGCTGCAACGTCTCGGCAGTGTCGGGTACTTCGGTCGAGGAGGGTTCGGTGGACATGGACGCTTCCCTGAGTAATGACGGTGGATCAGACTATGAGCTGTTGCAGCATTTTGCCAGTGCATCCGCACGTGCGCCGAAAAGACTGACGGCCTTTCGCGTCAGGCAGGTCTATAATTGCGCCTTTCTCAATCAGGATATGTCATGTCTATTTCCCTGTATGCCGCTTCGATTCCTGTCTTCCAGCAAATGCTCAATGCGTTGAGCGACGTTCTGACCAAGGCTGAAGCCCACGCAACCGAGAAGAAAATCCAGCCGCCAGCGCTGCTTCAGGCTCGTCTGTTCCCGGACATGCTGCCGTTTACCCGTCAGGTGCAGATCGCGGTGGACTTCGCCAAGGGTGCCTCCGCGCGTCTGGCAGGTGTCGAGATTCCGCACTATGACGACACTGAAACCAACTTTGCCGAATTGCAGGCCCTGCTGGCCAAAACACTCGAGTTCATCGGCAGCATCAAGCCCGAGCAGGTCGATGGCAATGAAGGCATCGAAATCGTGCTGCGTCCCGGCACCGAGAAAGAGCGCCGCCTGAACGGCCAGGCGTACCTGCTGAGCTATGCCTTGCCGCAGTTCTTCTTCCACGTGACCACCGCTTATGACCTGCTTCGCCACAATGGCGTCGAGATCGGCAAGCGCGATTTCATGGGCAAGTTCTAACGTTGTCGATGTAAGCCGGATCTTCGTGGGGGTCGTTGCACGCGCTTGCTGCTGCTGACGACGCTACGCTCGCTTCAACCTCGTTTCTGTTTTCGATGATCTCAAATGAAGGCCCATCCAGTGGATGGGCCTTCATCGTTGTTCTGGAGTTTTGATGTTACTGCCCATTCTGCTGTTGTCAGCCGCCGGGTTTACCGTGCTGACCACAGAGTTCGTCATCGTCGGCCTTTTGCCTGCCATGGCGCGTGATCTTCACGTCACGGTGCCGCAGGCCGGTCTGCTGGTGACCCTGTTTGCCTTTACCGTCGCCGCTTTCGGCCCGTTCCTGACGGCGTACTGCTCGCGCTTCAGCCGCAAGCGCCTGTTTGTGGGCATCCTGATTCTGTTCGGGCTTTCGAATGCGTTGGCCGCCCTGGCACCCAACATCGCGGTGATGGGCGTTGCCCGATTGATCCCGGCGCTGGGGCTGCCGGTCTTCTGGGCACTGGCCAGTGAAACGGCGGTGGACATCGTCGGTCCGCAGTTCGCGGGTAGGGCGATTGCCCGGATCGGTTTCGGGATCGTCTGTGCCACGGTGTTCGGCATTCCTGTCGGTACGCTGATTTCCGATGCGTTCGGCTGGCGCACGGCATTTGCAGCCCTGTCGGTGCTGGCCTTTGCCAAGGCCCTGTTGCTGACGGTGTACCTCCCCAGCGTCGTCAAAAAGGAGCCTGTCTCGATTCTCGGCCAGTTCGGCATCCTGCGCAGTCCGTTGATGCAGGGCCACGTGTTGCTGTCTGTACTGGTCTTCAGCGGCATGTTCACGGCCTACACCTATCTGGCCGACATGCTCGAACGTCTGGCCGGTTTTGATGGCACGCTGGTCGGCTGGTGCCTGATGGGCTTTGGCGCGGTCGGCTTGCTCGGCAATTCGCTGGGCGGACGCATGGTCGATCGCCATCCGCTGATCGCCAGTCTGGTGTTCTGCGCGTTCATGGTGGTGGGCATGGTGGCGGTGGTGCCGAGTATCCATTCCTGGTTCGCGCTGGCACTTGCGCTGGCAGTATGGGGTATCACTCAAGCTGCGCTGTTCCTGGTCAGCCATGTGCGTCTGATCAAAGCGGCACCCCAGGCCCCGGCTTTCGCTGCGTCACTGAACATCGCCGGTGCCAACCTGGGCATCGGTATTGGTGCTGTCATCGGCGGGCGGGTGATCGATCACCTTGGGCTCGGCAGGCTGTGCTTCGCCGCAGCCGGCATTATCTTTCTCGCGATACTGCTGGCCTGGGTTCTGATGAAAAGCAAACCGACACCCGTCACGGCTTAAAGACTGTCAGTGAACAACTGGTTACGTGCACCCTCGGCAATGGCAACCACGCCGGGGTGCCTGACCTTGCGTTCTACCGTAATTGCGTAGAACGACTCGGTCACCGCGTCGGTCTGGCCGATGATCTCCACGCCATACTGACTCTGCACCTCGTCAGCAATCACGCTGGGCGCCACGAACACGCCACTGCCTGATTTTCCGAAAGCCTTCATCAAGGCGCTGTCATCGAACTCGCCCACAATGCGCGGCTGGATTTTCAATTCGGCGAACCAGCGCATCAGGCGTCCCCGCACCACGGTTTCCTGACCCGGTATGAGCAATGGAGCGCCGTGCATGCACTGCGGAAAGTCGTTCCCGATGCGTTCGGCCACTTCCTGGGTTGCGAAAAAACTGACACCGCATTCGCCCAGTTTCTGACTATGCCCCTTGATGTCCAGATGAGGCGGCATCGGGCTGTCGGAAATCACCAGATCCAGACGCTGAACCGCAAGGTCGGCCAGCAGGCGTTCGAGCTTGTCCTCGCGGCAGGTGATGCGTATCGACCCGTCGAGGTCCATGGTGGGCGCCAGCAGGTGGTAAACGATGGATTTGGGCACCACGTCGGCGACGCCAATCCGAAACAGCAGTTGTTGTTCGTCAGGGTTTGAACTCAGCAAGGCTTCAAGCTCATTGCCCAGTTGAAACATCTGCTCGGCGTAGGGCAGGGCCATGCGGCCCGCTTCGGTCATTTCCAGCTGCCGACCCACGCGCTGGAAAAGATCTACGCCCAGGGACGACTCCAGCAGGCTGATCTGGCCGCTGACGGTTTGCGGTGTGAGGTTCAATTGTTCGCAGGCACGGACAATGCTGCCGGTCTTGGCCACGACCCAGAAGTAGTGAAGCTGACGATAGTTGAGCATGTCTATCCCCGATTCGTTAGAACCGAAGTATATCGCTTATAAAATCGAATTTTCCTGATGTTTCAGCTTCCCTAGAATGCCTTTCCAACGCCGGACCCAAAGCAACGTCCGGCCTTGCCTATCGAGGGACACATGAAAAAATCATTTTACGCTGTACTTTTGACCGGTTCGCTGTTGGTAATGGCCGGGTGCGATCAGATTGAGTCGTCCTCCAAGCAGATGTTGAATACGGCGGCCGATTCAGCCAAAAAGGCAATCGATGACACTCATCAGGCAGCGAGCAAGGCTGTAGAAGAGGCCAAGCGGGAACTTTCGGTACTGGAACCGGCACCAAGCCCGGCTGAACCAGAAAGCAAGTCCGGTAAAGAAATCTAACATTCGTTCAACTATTGGCTCAGGCAGGGCAGTGATCTATGGAATACCTATTGGAACTCGCGACCAGTCCGGCTGCGTGGATTGCGCTGGCGACGCTGGTCGTGATGGAAGTCGTACTGGGTATCGATAACCTGATCTTCATTTCGATCATTACCAACAAGCTGCCGGAACATCAGCGCGAAAAGGCGAGAAAGCTGGGCATCGGTATGGCGCTGGTCATGCGCCTGGGCCTGCTGAGCACCGTGGCGTACATCGTGCAGTTGACCGAGCCTGTGTTTGAAATGTTTGGTCAGGCCTTCTCGTGGAAGGACATGATCCTGATCGCCGGTGGTCTGTTCCTGGTCTGGAAAGCGACCACGGAAATCCATCACAGCATGGACGTGAAGACCGAGGAAGAGAAAACCCTGAGCAACGCCGTGGCGCTGACCATGGGCAGTGCAGTCGTTCAGATCCTGATGCTGGACCTGGTGTTCTCCATCGACAGCATCATCACCGCTGTGGGCATGACCGAGCATTTGCCGATCATGATCATCGCTGTCGTGAGTGCCGTGGTCGTGATGCTGGTTGCCGCCAACCCGCTGGCGAAGTTCATCAACGACAACCCGACCGTGGTCATGTTGGCGCTGGGCTTCCTGATCATGATCGGTATGACGCTGATCGCCGAGGGCTTCGGTGCCCATGTTCCGAAGGGCTACATCTACGCCGCCATGACGTTCTCGGCTGCGATTGAAGGCCTGAACATGATGGTCCGCAAGGCCAAGCGCAAAAAGGCTGCACGTCTGGCTTCCAACGCCTGATCGCAAGTCGCATGAAAAAACGGTCGGCCCGAGTCATCGGGTCGACCGTTTTGCATTTCAGGGCTTGTCAGAATCGCTTGCAAGCCGGGTTCAGTGCGCAGCGGCATGACCGGTTTTCGGCGACCTTTCCAGCTTCAAGCGCTTGGGCGAGGGCGGGGTGACAGTGTGTGGATGATGACGGCGGGACACCCGCATCACACCCCACAACATGGCAGTAGCCACCGCAAGCCACGAGGCGACCAGCATCACGATTGTCAATTCCAGGCTCATAAGTGCCTCCACGTTTCCTGCTTTTGTGTTGCATTCCTGATAACTGACAGTCTAGTACCGGGCATGTTGCGATTAATTGACCAATGGCGTTTTGGTATGACCGTTTTGATCTATTGCCGACGCATCACTGCGCGCAAAGGCTATACCCGGTCTCTCACGGGCTCTATGATCAGCGTTCAGATCGAGTGGTGATTGCTCGATGTCAGTTGAAGTGAGTGAACATGTTGCCGTTACGCATTCTTTCAAGCGCTGTCCGTTCCAGGGGTTCATTGCTGCTGGCTGCACTGGTGCTGTGCCTTTCAGGCTGCTCCTCGATGGTCACGCCGCAGATCAAGAGCTTGCCTGATCGTGTGGAGCTCAACTCGGTGCCGTTCTTCCGTGGCAACGCGTATCAGAGCGGGCCGGGCGCGCTGGCGAGCATGCTTGCCAATCAGCAGGTACAGACCACGCCAGGTCTGTTGGACAAGCCTCTGCAACTGCCGGGCGCCGAAGATCGTCTGGAGCAGAACATGCCCCGGGTCGCCCGCGAGTACGGTTTCATGGTGTATCCGCTCGATCACGACCTGCAGGCGTTGCTCGCTCAGGTGTCGGCTGGCTATCCGGTGATGCTGCGGTTTTCCCAGGGCTCGGCATTCTGGAAAGCGCCACGCTATGCCGTTCTGGTGGGCTACAACCGCGTGAAGGAAACCGTCCTGCTCAGCGCGGGCATGGATCGGCGCTACACCATGAGCTTCAGCAGTTTCGACTCAGCCTGGAAAAACGCAGGCAGTTGGGCGGTATTGATCCAGTCGCCACGCCAGTTGCCTTCGCAAGTCGATGCGCAGCGCTGGCTGAAGGCGGCCGCCGAACTGTCGCAGGCCGGGCAGGAACAGGCAGCAGGTGAGGCGACCCGAACGCTGAATCGCGCCGTTAAATGAAATAGACAGCCCAAATGAAAACGGCGCCCTGTAAGGCGCCGTTTTTCATGAAGCGTCAGAAGCCCAGTCGATCACGCAGGCTGTAGTACCAGGCGCCCAGCGCAGTCATGGGCGTGCGCAGCAACTGTCCGCCGGGGAACGGATAGTGCGGCAGGTCGGCGAACGCATCGAAACGTTCGGCCTGACCGCGTAGTGCCTCGGCCAGCACCTTGCCCGCCAGGTGGGTGTAAGTGACCCCATGGCCGCTGCAACCCTGTGAATAATAGATGTTGTCGCCCAGCCGTCCGACCTGAGGCAGGCGGGACAGGGTCAGCAGGAAATTACCGGTCCACGCGTAGTCGATCTTCACGTCCTTGAGCTGCGGGAACGCCTTGAGCATCTTCGGGCGGATAATGGCTTCGATGTTGGCCGGATCCCTCGCGCCATACACCACGCCGCCGCCGAAGATCAGGCGCTTGTCGGCGCTCAGGCGGTAGTAGTCCAGCAGGTAATTGCAGTCTTCTACGCAATAGTCCTGTGGCAGCAACGTCCTGGCGAGTTCTTCGTCCAGCGGTTCGGTAGTGATCACCTGAGTGCCGCACGGCATGGATTTGGCAGCCAGCTCCGGGACCAGATTACCCAGATAGGCATTGCCCGCGACGATAATGAATTTGGCGCGGACCTTGCCCTGAGCGGTATGCACCACAGGATTGGCGCCACGCTCGATGCGAATCGCGGCGGATTGCTCATAGATCGTTCCGCCCAGCGTTTCCACCGCAGCCGCTTCGCCCAACGCCAGGTTCAGCGGGTGAATGTGGCCACCGCTCATGTCCAGCAGGCCGCCAATGTATTGCTCGCAATTCACCACTTCATTGATGCGGCGTTGATCCATCAGCTCCAGTTGTGAATGGCCGTAGCGTTCCCACAGCCGTTTCTGCGCTTCAAGGTGAGCCATCTGCTTGCCTGTCAGCGCGGCAAACACACCGCCATCCTTCAGGTCGCACTTTATGCCGTAGCGTGAGACGCGATCACGAATGATCGCCGCGCCTTCGAACGCCATCTGCCCCAACAACTGAGCCTGTCGCGGACCGACCGTGCGTTCGATCACGTCGATGTCACGGCTGTAGCTGTTGACGATCTGTCCGCCGTTGCGACCCGACGCGCCGAACCCGACCTTCGCCGCCTCAAGTACGGTCACTTTGAAACCGTTCTCCAGCAGAAACAGCGCGCTGGAGAGTCCCGTGTAACCAGCACCGATGATGCACACATCGGTTTCAACCTCGCCTTGCAGGGCAGGGCGTTCAGGCACCGGATT
Organism: Pseudomonas sp. AC016; assembly: GCF_979253365.1. Taxonomy (NCBI): domain Bacteria; kingdom Pseudomonadati; phylum Pseudomonadota; class Gammaproteobacteria; order Pseudomonadales; family Pseudomonadaceae; genus Pseudomonas; species Pseudomonas sp. AC016. Next base: position 455,449 of record NZ_CEEDCC010000001.1, on the reverse strand, counting down.
GGCCGACGCGGCGTAATAGGACTGCGGATAAGGCGTGTTGGCCATCCTGAAGCTCCGTTTAATATTCTTGACGAGTGTGCCGATCCTACCCGAGATGGAAACGCTCTGCCAGCGTCAGGCGAACAGACCTTTCATTCCTGTCTTGGCAAAAACATCGTTAATTCATAGGGTTAGCGGTAAAAACAGATTGACATGAAGATTAAAGCCGGTAGGATGCACACCCACAGCAGGCACGTAGCTCAGTTGGTTAGAGCACCACCTTGACATGGTGGGGGTCGTTGGTTCGAGTCCAATCGCGCCTACCAGACAAAACCCGCTCTGCTGGGCGGTAATGAGAAGGGCGACCCGAGAGGGTCGCCATTTTTCGTTTCAAAGTTTTAACACCAGATGCAGCGTGGATTCTTTCTGAATATTGTAATCAGCCAGTGTTCGCCCGTCCTCAAGTTGCTTTCCAGAGAAGATAAGCCGCTGTTTTGAAGTGGGTACTGACGGATCCTTATCTGTGATTTTCAATTTGACGTTTTCAATCGAATCGCTTGGTTCAACGTCAAGTTCATAGTTGGTTCCGGTCAATACCTTGACGAATATTTTCATGATCAGCTCTCTTCCAATGGCGGTCCCGGTGCGTTGCCGGAATGGCTGCACCTGACGAGGTGCGCCCCGCCTTGTTACCTGCATCAACATTAGAGAGGTGGTCGCTCTACCGAAACTGTTAAATCCGATAGTCAGTGCCAGCCAGGGGCGCTTTCCGCCTCCAGCCATCAAAAAAGGGCATAGCGCTCGATTCGCTACACAGGGTGATCAGAACGATGACGAAACGAGCGTGCAGACTGATCAGTCAAATAATCCGCATATTCAGAGAGTTACTGCAAAAAAAGCCATTGACACCCATCTGAATATCCGTAGAATGCCGACCCACAGCAGGCACGTAGCTCAGTTGGTTAGAGCACCACCTTGACATGGTGGGGGTCGTTGGTTCGAGTCCAATCGCGCCTACCAAACAAAATCCGCTCTGCTGGGCGGTAACGAAAAGGGCGATCCGAAAGGGTCGCCCTTTTTTGTGTCCGCGTTTTCCGAGATGGGCAAGGGCTTGCCTTCAATGCGCCAGCGGCTGGGCGCATTGAAGGCTGCGTTCACCCTTGTCGGGCAAATGATTTGACGATGGACTTGGTGGCCGGGCTCGCCTTCAGGTCGCTGACGTTCTTGGGGGCAAGCCATTTGCAGGCGGCTATCTCGTTCTGGGGCTTGGCTTCACTGGAGTCGGGCACCAAAGTGATGAACACATGATGGGTCACCCGGTCTTTTTCATACTCGGCCAGATAACGCAGTTCCAGGTCTTCCAGGCCTGTTTCTTCGTTCAGCTCACGCACCGCGGCCTGTGCAGGGGTTTCTCCGGGCTCGACCTTACCGCCGGGCAAGGCCCATTTGGATTTCGGTTTGCGCACGTAGAGGATCTGTCCGTCTCGCTTGCAGATGACTGTTGCTCGTTCTTTCATATCCGTTCACCTGTTAAGCGTCCCTCACCATCAATATCTGCAAGGACTTCATGAACTTGAGACCGGCAAGCAGCAAGTGGTAGTCACTAAATTGTAATAAAAAGTTCATTTAAATGAATAAAGCACAATCAGTGCCATGAATTAAGCGTAGTTGAAGAGGGGCCGATCGCCCGAGTCATTGAGTCCTCGGCCCAAGGCTTCAGTGATGCCTGGCGAGACCTCGTGTAGCGATATGCTGCGACAGCTTTTGATAGGTCCTGTCGTCTGCGGCTGCGAGTATTTTTCTGCCGTCCTTGAACGTCGTCAGAAACGTTATTTCCTTTTCCTCGCCGGCCAGCATGACGCCTGCTGCCGCGCCTACAGGCCCGAGCACCAGTGCACCCGCCAGACCGTAGCCGATAGCGCCGTCGATTTTTTTACTGGATGCCTGGCTGGCCATTTCCACTGACTTGATATCGTTGTGCTTGAAGCTGATACCTGGCCAGGGGAAGAGGGGAGTTACGAGAGTGATGGTGCCAGCACGGTATTCCCCATCACCTTGAAGAAAATCACCCGCTAAAATCTTGATATTAGCCATGTGTCATTCTCCGTCCATTGAATTGGCGCGTTTCAATCGAGCAACTATTTCGCGCCCCAAAAAAGTGCGTGTCAACGCTCTGGAGACGAACTGCACGGGGCCAAAAGACGAAAGGTTCGACGGCGTTCGTTTACATTCCCAACTGCAAGGAATCCGAAGGCGTGAATGGAAGGAGTGCGCGGAATTGCAGCGCCGGGCAGTTGCCTGTCATCAGGTCGGACAAGTGTGCGCATCATGACAGGCATCAGGTTGACAGGGGCGGTCTGGCTGGCACTTCACCAGCCGGACCGCCCGTGAAGGTCAGGCTGCAGACGCTTCCTGTTTGAGGGTTGCCATATCAATCACAAAACGATACTTCACGTCGCCCTTGAGCATCCGCTCGTAGGCTTCGTTGATGTCCTGCATGGCAATTTCTTCGATATCGGACACGATGTTGTGTTTGGCACAGAAGTCCAGCATCTCCTGGGTTTCCTGAATGCCACCAATCAACGAGCCTGCCAGGCTGCGGCGTTTGAAGATCAGGTTGAATACCGCAGGCGAAGGATGGGGCTCGGCGGGTGCGCCGACCAGTGTCATGGTGCCGTCGCGCTTGAGCAGGGACAGGAAGGCGTCCAGGTCATGAGGCGCTGCAACGGTATTGAGGATGAAATCCAGGCTGTTGGTGTGGGCGGCCATCTCATCGGGGTCTTTTGAAACCACGACTTCATCTGCGCCCAGACGCAGGCCGTCTTCGCGTTTTTTGGGTGAGGTGGTGAACAGCACCACATGAGCACCCATGGCGTGGGCAATCTTTACGCCCATGTGACCCAGACCGCCCAGGCCCACGATTCCGACCTTTTTGCCGGGACCGACCTTCCAGTGATTCAGCGGCGAATAGGTGGTGATGCCCGCACACAGCAGCGGTGCAACGGCTGCCAGATTCTGGTCGGGCGCGATGCGCAGTACGAACTTCTCTTTGACGACGATTTTGTCCGAGTAGCCGCCGAAGGTGTTCTCGCCGCCGAAGACGGGTCCGTTGTAAGTGCCGGTGAAGCCTTTTTCGCAGTACTGCTCTTCATGCTCTTCGCAGGATTGACATGCCTGGCAACTGTCGACCATGCAGCCTACGCCTGCCAGATCGCCCACCTTGAATGTGGTGACATTGGCCCCTACGGCAGTGACCTTGCCGACGATCTCATGGCCTGGTACCGATGGATAAAGCGTGTTGTGCCATTCGTTGCGCGCAGTGTGCAGGTCAGAGTGGCAGACGCCGCAGTACAGGATGTCGATCTGAACATCGTCGGCGCCCGGAGCGCGTCGTTCGAATTGATAAGGTGCGAGCTTGTCGGTGGCAGCCTGGGCTGCATAGCTGTAAGTCTTGATCATTGCGATCACCTGTCCAGTATGTGTTTGGCGAAGAAAGCGCAGGCCAGCATAGTGCGCAAAAGACGATGTTGCCTGCTGCGGGAACACTCTCTGACCCGAAAAACCATGAAATAGTGCCGCGCTCACAGCGATGTTCGGCGCGCCCAGCACGCCGACTTGCAGGTACAATCCTTGCATCATAATTGCTGCTTTAATGTGACAGCGCACTGCCAACTCTGGCCGGAAGCGTCAATTATATTCGCCGTCGGTTTCTGGATCTGGTGTTGACATGACTGTACCCCCCTTGGCCTCCTGCCTGCGCCAGACCAACGACAACGTCGCTCCCGGCGATACGCTGCGCGACCGTCGTGACCAGCTGTCCAGTCATCAGGCCATTGATGAGCTAATGGCCGTGGCACGTCAACAGGTCCCCGGCGTGCCCTGGGCGTTTTATGTGGCGGGCGAGCAGAAGCGTCTGCTGGGGGAGGGTGCGCTTCATTACGATTGGCCAGAGCACATTCCCGTTGGCCGGTTTGAGTCGTTCTGTAACGAAGGGCAGGTTTATCGATGGGCGACCGGTCATGGTGAAGAGGCGCTGGGCTGGCTGCTTGCACCGTTGGCCGAACAGCACAATCCCGCACTGGCAGATCTCGCCGTCAAATTGGGTTCCCTGTTGCAGAGCGCTGCACTGGTCCGGGCGCAGAGCACCCAGCGCGCGCTGTACGAGATCAGCCGGCTGGCCAGCTCCACCCACGAGCGAGGCACGTTGCTGCAAGGGATTCACCAGCAGCTTGGTACGCTGATCGACGCCGAGAATTTCTACCTGGCGCTTTACGACAGCCAGTCCGGCAAGATCACCTATCCCTATTACATCGACCGTTTCGACGATGAGGCGATGGCCCCGGAAACCTTCGAATACCTGGAAATCGACAACATTTCCATGACCGGCTATGTGCTGACCCAAGGTCAGTCCATGTTTCTCGATGCGGCGGGGATCGAAGAGGCAGAAGCGGCTGGCCGTTTCAGGTGCAGAGGGCGTCGTCCGGAGTTCTGGATGGGCGCGCCGCTGAAAAACGCGTCGGATGAAGTGTTCGGCATGGTCGCCATGCAAGTCTACGATGTGTCCCGTGTCTACAGCGTTCAGGACCGGGCCCTGTTTTCAGTGGTCTCGCGGCATGTGGCCATGGCAATGGACCGGCTGCTGCATCGTGCCCATCTTGAGCAGACCGTGCTGTTACGCACCCAGCAGTTGTCTGCTGCCAACGATGCGTTACGTTTGGAAGTGGCTGAGCGCGAGCGTGCCGAGCACCTGCAAAGTGCGCTGTTTCAGATTGCCGAGCTGTCCAGCCGTCCCGGAGACATGAACGAACTGTTCCAGAGCCTGCACATGATCGTGGGCGAACTGCTGGTGGCGCTCAATTTTTACATTGCGCTCTATGACGCAAGTACGGACGAGGTGACGTTTCCCTACTACGTTGACGAACGTTTGACGCAGTCACCTGCTCCCCGGCGTGGTCAACGCGGATTCACCGAATATGTCATTCGCCAGCGCCGTCCTTGCCTGATCGACAGCAAAGACGCGCTCAGGCTTGAAGCTGCGGGCGAGATTGAAGTACAGAATCAGACCAACCGATCGACCTCCTGGCTGGGTATTCCGCTCTTCGAGGCGGAGGAAGTGCGGGGTGTCCTGGCCGTCCAGAGCTATTCGCGCCACGTCAGCTACACCTTGCGCGATCAGGAGCTGTTGACCTTCGTTTCCCGGCATATCGATACGGCACTCTCTCGCCGCAGCGCTGCCGAGGCGATTCATACCGCCAACCTGCGTCTGGAGGCGCGGGTGCTCGACCGGACTCGCGAACTGGATCAGCTCAATGCAAGGCTTCAGCACGAAAATGCTCATGACTCACTGACCGGTTTGCCCAACCGCAGCCATTTGCAGCAACGATTGCAGGTGGCCTGGGAGGAATTCTGCGGCCGGGGTCGTGCACTGGTGGTGATGTTCATCGACCTGGATCGCTTCAAGATCGTCAACGACAGCCTCGGACACCATTGTGGCGATCTGTTGCTGATTCAGGCGGCGCAGCGTTTACGCAGTTGCATGCGCGTGGGTGACCTGCTGGCCCGACTGGGCGGCGACGAGTTCGCCGTGCTGGGGATTGGCGCGCGATTAAGCACGGGGGTCGGGATCGCTCAACGGATCCTCACGGCGTTCGAGTCGCCATTTGTGATTGACGAACATACGGTCTTCACCTCCTGCAGTATCGGCGTCGTCGGGGCTGACGGTGAGTTCCACAAGGAGCCTGCCGACCTGTTGCGTGATGCCGACACGGCGATGTACACGGTGAAGAATGGCGGACGTGATGGCTGTGCAGTTTTCAACCAGGCACTGCGCCGTCAGGTCTCGGATCAGATGGATCAGGAAGGCGCGTTGCGTACCGCGCTGAAACGCACCGATCAGCTCATTCCCTATTTTCAACCCATCACCTGCCTGGAAACCGGCAGGCTGCTGGCGCTGGAGGCGTTGATTCGCTGGCGGCAGCCTGACGGGCAGGTGCTGACGCCCGAGTGCTTCCTGCCCGCGCTGGAGGGCCTGAGGTTGATTGGTCGCCTTGACCTGTACATGCTCAGGCAGGTCATCGCGATTCTGGCCGATCCGGCAAACGCGCACTTGCCTCCAGTCCATGTGAACTGCTCCAGCTACAGCATTACCCGGCCGGCGTTCGCAGGTGAAGTGCTTTCCATGCTCGCAGAGTACGGCGTGTCCCCGGCCAGATTGTGCCTTGAGCTCACTGAAGGCGCGCTGGTAGCAGATCCCGAACAGGCGCGTCTGTCCATGAAGCAGCTGGCCGACCAGGGCATGTCAGTGGTGCTGGATGACTTCGGTGCCGGGTTTTCTTCTCTCAGCTATGTGCACCAGTACCATTTCAGCGGGTTGAAGATCGACAAGTCGTTCATCTTCGAACTGACCACCAGTGACCGCAGTCGCGCCATCGTGCGGGCGATTGTACGGATGGCCGAATCGCTGGACCTGACCGTCGTCGCCGAAGGCGTGGAGGACCGGCAGACGCTGGAACTGCTGCGCGAGATGGGTGCGGGGCAGGCGCAGGGCTATTACCTCGCAGGCCCGCTGCCGCTGGAACAGTTGCAGATCGCTCAGGGCCAGACGACCCATTGACGGCAACGCGTTGCCGCGTTTGACGTGATCTGGAAGGGCTGGCGGGTAAACGTCATCTTTCTGCCGCTGCCTTTAGTTGCCATTGCCATAGGAATCATGGGTTTAGGGTGATATCGGTAGTTGGCACCGCTCTTGCTGGTGTACAGGCGTATCACGTCATCAGGAGGTGAAAGATGATTATTGGCAACAGTGGGCTCGAACAGCTGGTTTCCCATGCTGTTGGAGCCATAGGGCGCAAGACGCTGGGCGAGGTGTCGCAGGATTCGTTCGGTGCGATGGCCGCAGCGGGCCTTGGCAACGGGGCGTTCCCGGTGACCTCGCAAACCGCCAACGCTGCGTCCACGGATGACGCGCAGAGCAACAGTGGCTACAACGAATCGTTCGCACGGATGATGGTCAATCTCAAGAGCGCGGCGGATACGTCGCTTTCCGAGAAGACCGCTGATCGCGACAACGGCGTCACCGGCGCGAATGCTGCCAGCGCCGGTGTTGCCGATGGCGCTGCGACCGGGGTCCAGAAATTCATGGACACCCTGAAGCAGACGGCCGAAGAGAAAGTGCGGGAAAAACTGACTGGCATCACCCAGCAGCAATACACCGCGATGAAGCCTGAGGATCAACTGACGATCGACCAGAAAGTCCAGGACGCCCTCAAGGACAAGCAGAACGATGTTGCGGATGACATCAATACGCGCATCCGGGGCATCAAGGCCGGTTTGTTGGCCTGACATCCCGATAGGTTGCACCCATGATTTCGCGAGCCGGCTCGCTTTCACGTACGCGTGAGAGCAAGGTGACTCGCGATTTTTTTTGTCTGGGTTTTGGGCGTTCAGGTAGTTGCGCGTGGAACCGGGACGCGGAGCGTCCTGAGAGGCGTGGCTGAAACTGATCGTGCCCATCGCTCTGCGTGGGCATGCCTCCCGTGACGCTCCGCGTCACAAATGGCACAGACTGAGGACTCGGTCAGCCGAGCGAATGACGTGGATAACGCTGGAGCTTGGGCACATATCTGCGCCACATTCGAGAGCGGACGCGGAGCGTCCTGGGAGGCATTCCCACGCAGAGCGTAGGAACGATCATCAATCAGGGACGCGGAGCGTCCTGGGCGGCGTTCCCACGCAGGAGCGTGGGAACGATCTGTATCGAGGCGTGACCGAAACTGATCGTGCCAATGCTCCGCGTTGGCATGCCGCCCGGGACGCTCTGCGTCCCGTTGGGTCTGATCACCTGGACGTTTCGGTTGATACCTTGGTCGTCCTCACTCAGCGCAGCTGATCCCGATAGGGCAGGTCCGGCCCGACCCGTGTGCAGGTCAGCGCCGCTGCACTCGCTGCAAAATCCAGCATCTGGTCCAACATGTCCTTCGTAAGTTCCGACAGCGCCTTTGGCGTATCCAGCTGGCGTTCGGTCAGGAACGTCAGGAGTGCTGCCTGGAAGGTGTCGCCTGCGCCCACCGTGTCCACCGTCACGACGTTCTTTGCCGGGATCGACCAGGTGCCGTGCTCGCGGGTGAAGATGCTTGCGCCCTGCGTGCCACGGGTCACGATCACCAGGTGCGTGTGCCGGTTCAGCCAGCCTTTTGCAATGGTTTCGGGGTCGCGGTCGGGATACAGCAGGTGCAGGTCTTCATCGCTGACCTTGATCATGTGCGCATGCTCTGCGAATGCCGCGATCTGGGAGCGCCAGCGTTCAATGTCCGGTGCCGGATTGAGGCGTACGTTCGGGTCCAGCGAAATCAGGCGTTTACCGCTTTCCCGGGCGACGAGGGCCAGCAGCGTATCGGCAATCGGCTGCACCACCAGTGAGAACGAGCCGACATGAATACCCCGTACCTTATCGTCGAGTCTGGGCAAATGTTCCAGGCGTAACTGGCGATCGGCGCACCCGTCGCCTCTGAAACTGTAGGTGGGCGAACCGTCGGCGCCGACCGCTACCATGGCCAGCGTGGTGGGCGCGTCGAATTCAATCAGATGCTCCGCACTGACCTGTTCGTCATCGAGCACAGCGCGCAGGCGACGACCCAGATAATCCGTCGACAGGCCGGCAAACAGGGCAGATTCCACACCCAATCTGCGCAGGCCGATGGCAACGTTGAAGGGTGAGCCGCCGGCGATGGCGTCAAACCCCAGCTTATTGAGTGCGCTGCCAGTGTCGGCGCGGGTGAAAATGTCGAACAGGGCTTCGCCGCAAACCAGAAACATAGGTGCTCCATGAAAAAGGCAGGTTCAAACTGCTCGTAATTGATCTTGGTAGTGTTGGTAGACCTGCTGATAGGCGACGACGTTCTGCGCAATCGGCCGTGTCTCGCTGGCGGAATCCAGGCTCACGCAACGCTCGCACAGGTCCTGCAGGGTGTCGGGTTGACCCCTGGCCGTCGACCAGCACCACGCCGCCTGAATCGCCGCGCCCAGCGCAGCGGCCTCTGCCAAGCGTGTGCAGACCACTGGCGTATCCATGATGTCAGCCACGATCTGCCGCCAAACCGGACTCTTCGAGCCGCCGCCGATCAGGCGGATGCTCTCGCTTTTGATGCCGCTGGCGCGCAGCAGATCAAGCCCGTAGCGCAGGCCGAACGTCGTGCCTTCCACCACCGCCCGACACAGGTTTGCCTGGCTCAGATTGGTGCTGTCCAGACCGAGAATGCTGCCGCTGGCATCGGGCAGGGCGGGTACGCGTTCGCCGTTCAGGAACGGCAGCATGAGCACGCCTTCAGCGCCGATCGGCGCGCTGGCAACGGCGGTATTGAACGCCGCGATGTCCAGCGCAAACAGCTCGCGGATGGCCGTCGTGGCATTGGTCAGGTTCATGGTGCAGATCAGCGGCAGCCAGCCGCCGGACGACGAGCAGAACGTCGCAACCGAGCCGTGCTCGCTGACCGCAGGCTGATCGGCGAACGCGTACACCGTGCCTGAAGAACCCAGGCTCATGGTGATCAACCCCGGCTGTATATTGCCGGTGCCGATCGCCCCCATCATGTTGTCACCGCCGCCGCTGGACACCAGCGCCTGCGGGTTCAGATCCAGCAGTTGGGCAATCTCGGGCCGCAATGTGCCAACGGCCTGTTCAGCGTCCAGTAACTGCGGAAGTGCCTGTTCAAGGCGTCCGCTCGGGTCGATATGGGCCAGCAACGGCAGATCCCATTCGCGCGTGCGCACATTGAAGTAACCGGTGCCCGAGGCGTCGCCGTAGTCGGTGCAGCAGCGGCCGGTCAGCCAGTAGTTCAGGTAGTCATGGGGCAGCAGGATCCTGTCGATCTGCTCGAACAGTTCCGGGTGTTGCTCCTTGGTCCACAACAGCTTTGACACCGTGTAGCCCGGCGCGATGACCAGTCCCAGGCGCTCAAGTGAGCCTTTTTCGCCACCCAGATGGTCCAGCAGACGTTGATTTTCCGGAGCACTTTCGGTGTCACACCAAAGCTTGGCCGGGCGCAGCACCTGGCCCTGCGCGTCGAGCAGGACCAGCCCATGCTGCTGTCCGGAGATGCCGATGCCGTTCACATCCTGTCCTGAAACACCAGACTGGGCGAGCGCTTCGCCGACCGCGTGCTGCAGGGCTGTGAGCCATTGCTGGACGTCCTGCTCGCGCCGTCCGTGATGGTCACTGATCAGGCTGTGGGGTGCCGAGCCTTCGCCCAGCACGCGACCTGTCTGTGTATCGAGCAGCAAGGCTTTGGTGCCTTGGGTTCCGCAATCGATTCCAAGAAACATGGGTGTCCCTCAGAGGCTCTTGGCCAGTAATTTTTCCAGGGTGCCGCTGACGCCCAGCGTGCGCAGATCGGCCAGATTCTGCTCGAACGCCGCCACGAAAGGTGCAGACTGCGCAATGGCCAGGCCGAAGATTTCCTCGACCTGCAGCAGGCGTTCGGTGATCAATGCATCGTCGGCAACCAGACCTTTGCAGAAATCGGCGCGTGGGTCGGGAATGCTGTAAACCGCGCCGTTTTCATCCTTGCCCTTGAGGTACAAGGCCCAGGCGGCAACCACCAGCGATGCCCGTTCCAGATTGCCCTCATCGACAATCAACCGATTGATGGTCGGAATCGTGAATTTAGGGAATTTCGACGAGCCGTCTGAACAGACCCGCTCCAACTGGTCGGCAATCGCCTGATTGGAGAAACGCTCGATCAGCGTGTCCTTGTAGCCTTCCAGATCGATGCCGGGCACTGACGCCAGCTGCGGCGTGACGTCGAGGTCCATGTAGGCGCGGATGTAACGCACGAACAGCGGATCGTTCATGGTCTCGTGTACGAACCGATAGCCCTTGAGAAAGCCCAGATAGGTCAGGGCCAGATGGCTGCCGTTGAGCAGCTTGATCTTCATTTCCTCGTAAGGCGTCACGTCATCGGTGAACTGCACGCCGACCTTTTCCCAGGCTGGCCTGCCGTTGACGAACTTGTCTTCCAGCACCCATTGCACGAACGGTTCGCAGACCACCGGCCAGGCGTCGTCAATGTGCTTCTCGTCGGCCAGCTTCAATCGGTGCGCGGCGCTGGTCATTGGCGTGATGCGGTCAACCATCGCGTTGGGAAAGCTGACGTTGTCAGCAATCCAGTCGTGCAGATCGGCGTCGCGCTGGGCGGCGAAGGCCAGCAGCGCCTTGCGGGTGACCGCGCCGTTGTGCGGCAGGTTATCACAGGACATCAGCGTGAACGCAGGCGTGCCTTCGGCGCGGCGGCGGGCAAGTGCGGCGCACAGGAAGCCGAACACGGTTTTCGGCGTGGCGGGATTGGCAAGGTCATGCTGAATCTGCGGCAGGTGGGTCATGAACTGACCGTTGCTGTCGTCGATGCAGTAGCCGCCTTCGGTGATCGTCAGCGACACGATACGGATGTCCGGGCTGGCCAGCTTGTCGATGAGCGCCTGCGGACTGTCCTCGGCCAGCAGCATGCCGCTGATCGACGCAATGACGCGCGTCTTGGTGTCCGGCGTGTCGCCCAGTTCATAGAGCGTGTACAGGTAATCCTGCTGCGCGAGGGCGTCGCGCACCGCGCGGTCATCGGGACGCAGCCCGACACCGCAGATGCTCCAGTCCAGACCTTCGCCGGTGTTCATCAGCGCATCGGTGTAAAACGCCTGATGGGCGCGGTGGAAACCGCCGACCCCGATGTGCGCGATGCCCTGACGGTTGTCGGTCGCGGAATAGGCCGGTACGTCGATGTCGGCACCCAGGCGCGACAGGTTCTGTTTGTTCAATTTCATGACAGGACTCTCCAGGACTCAGGCGGCAGCGGTCTGCAGGGCTTTGGGGATCACCAGACCATCAGCGTCAAACAGGTGGCAGTGGGCACTGTCCAGATGCAGGTGCAGCGTCTCGCCATACTGGCTGGCCAGATCGCCACGAATACGCATGGTCAGCGCCTCTCCCGAGCGGGTGCGCACGTGGCAGAACGTGTCGCTGCCCAGGCGTTCGCTGACATCGGCAATCACCTGCAACTGGCAATCACCGCTCTGGGCGATGTCCAGGTGTTCGGGGCGGATGCCCAGCGTCACCTGAGCGCCAACCGCCAGACCTGCGCGGCTGACCGGCATGCTGACCGTGGTGCCCGCGTCCAGCTCGACCTGGCAACTGCCGCTGTCGATCCGGCTGATCTTGCCCTTGAGGAAGCCCATTTTGGGCGTGCCGAGAAAGCCTGCCACGAAAAGATTGGCCGGGTGGTGATACAGGTCCAGCGGAGAGCCGACCTGTTCGACCTTGCCGCCGTTGAGCACCACGACCTTGTCGGCCAGAGTCATCGCCTCAACCTGATCGTGGGTCACGTAAATCATGGTTGCCTGCAGCTCTTTATGTAGACGGGACAGCTCCAGACGGGTCTGCACGCGAAGCGCGGCGTCGAGGTTGGAGAGCGGTTCGTCGAAGAGGAATATCTTGGGGTTACGCACGATGGCGCGGCCAATCGCGACCCGCTGACGCTGACCGCCGGACAACTGCTTGGGTTTGCGCTCAAGCAGCGGTCCCAGCTCCAGGATTCGGGCGGCCTCATCGACTTTCTTCTTGATCTCGTCCTTGTTGCCGCCAGCCAGATCCAGCGCGAAGGACAGGTTCTTGCCGACGGTCATGTGCGGGTACAGCGCGTAGGTCTGGAACACCATCGCCAGATCACGCTTGGCCGGGGTCACCTGGGTGATGTCGCGGCCATCGAGTTCGATGGTGCCGGAGGTCACTTCCTCCAGGCCTGCGATCAGCCGGAGCAGGGTGGATTTACCGCAGCCCGATGGACCGACGAAAACCACGAATTCACGGTCTTTCACATCCAGGTCGATGCCCTTGATGATTTGGTGACCGTCGAAGCCTTTTTGCAGATTTCTGATGCTGAGGTTAGCCATGATGGACTCCTTTTTATTCTGTAGGCCGGGGCTATTTGACGGCGCCGAACGAAAGACCGCGAACCAGTTGTTTCTGGCTGATCCAGCCGAAGATCAGGATCGGCGCGCATGCCAACGTCGAGACAGCCGACAGCTTGGCCCAGAACAGCCCTTCGGGACTTGAGTAGGATGCGATCAGCGCAGTGAGTGGCGCAGCGGCAGATGAGGTGAGGTTCAGGGACCAGAACGCTTCGTTCCAGCACAGGATCAGCGAAAGCAGTGCAGTGGAGGCCAGGCCGCCCTTGCAGATCGGCATCAGCACGCGAAAGATTTCCTGACGGGTGCTGGCGCCGTCCAGACGCGAAGCTTCGAGAATTTCGCCCGGAATGTCCTTGAAGTAGGTGTATATCATCCAGACCACGATCGGCAGGTTGATCAGCGTATAGATGATGATCAGCGCCAGCCGCGAGTCCAGCAGGCCGAAGGTCTTGGCCAGCAGGTAGATCGGCATCAGCACGCCCACGGGCGGCAGCATTTTGGTGGAGAGCATCCACAGCAGCGTGCCGCGGGTACGCTTGGTTTCGAAGAACGCCATCGAGTAGGCCGCCGGAATGGCCACCAGCATGCTCAGGATGGTCGCGCTGAACGAGATCAGCACCGAGTTCCAGGCGAAGTGGAAGTAGTCACTGCGTTCCTGAATGTGCAGGTAGTTTTCCAGCGTCGGCGTGAAGAACAGCTGCGGCGGCGTGGCGAAGGCGTCGATCTCGGTCTTGAAGCTGGTCAGGACCATCCAGAAGATCGGGAAGAAGATCAGCGCGGCGATGAGCCAGGACAGCGTCCCGAGCAACAGGCTTTGCAGGCGGCGTGATTGTTTGAGCGTCATCATGGCAAGGCCCTCATGACTTGTCGGTGAGGTTTTTGCCGATCATCCGGATCAGGATGATCGCTGCGATGTTGGCGATGACCACGGCGATCAATCCGCCTGCTGACGCCATACCGACATCGAACTGCAGCAGCGCCTGGATGTAGATCAGGTAGGCCAGGTTGGTCGAGGCAAAACCCGGACCGCCGTTGGTGGTGGTGAAGATTTCAGCGAACACCGACAGCAGGAAGATGGTTTCGATCATCACCACGACCGCAATCGGGCGCGCCAGGTGCGGCAGGGTCAAGTGCCAGAAGATCGCAATCGGGCCTGCGCCGTCGAGACGTGCCGCTTCCTTCTGTTCCTGATCCAGTGACTGCATGGCGGTCATCAGAATCAGGATGGCGAACGGCAGCCACTGCCAGGAAACAATGATAATGATCGACAGCATCGGGTAATGGGCGAACCAGTCGATGGGCTCGGCCCCGAAGAACTTCCACACCGCCGCCAGCACGCCGGAAACCGGGTGGAAAATCAGGTTTTTCCAGATCAGCGCGCTGACCGTCGGCATGATGAAGAAGGGTGAGATCAACAGCACCCGTACGATGCCGCGACCGAAGAACTCACTGGCTTCCAGCAGCGCCGAGATGAGCACGCCGAGGATCACACTGATCGCCAGCACGCTGCCTACCAGCAGCAGGGTATTGCCTGCGCCGGGCAGAAAGCCGCTGTCGGTGACGAAGTATTCGAAGTTTTCCAGACCGACGAATTCGTTGTCGCCGGGGGACAGCAGGTTGTAGCGAATCAGCGAGAAATAAATGGTCATGCCCAACGGCACGATCATCCACACCAGCAGCAGCGCGACGGAAGGGCTGACCAGAAACCAGCCCGGTTTGAAACGACGGCTTTTGATCGGGGGCAGTTCGCCGGACGCGTCCGTACGATCAGAAATGGCTGAGGTTTTCATGGGGGCTCCCATCGGATATCACAGAATCTTGATGCAAGGGCGGGAGAAATGGATCTCCCGCCCTGCAGCGTGCGGTTACTTCTTCGGGTAGCCCGCGCGCTTCATGTCGCGCTCTGTGGAGGTCTGCGCGTTTTTCAAGGCCGCGTCGACCGAGGTCTGGCCAATGAGTGCGGCCGAGAACTGCTGGCCGACACTGGTGCCGATGGCCTGGAACTCGGGGATCGTGACCAGCTGGATGCCGACATAAGGCACTGGCTTGAGGGTCGGTGTCTTGGGCGTCACGGCCTTGAGCGATTCCAGCGTGATGTTGGCGAACGGCGCCGCTTTCTTGTACTCATCGCTGTAGGTCGAAGCGCGGGTGCCTGGCGGCACGTTGGAGACGCCATCTTTCTCGGCCACGAGCGCGGCGTATTCTTTAGAGGTCGCCCACTGGGTGAACTCGGCAGCGTCCTTGGCATTCTTGGCGCTGGCTGGAATGGCCAGAGACCACGAATAGATCCAGGATGAACCCTTGTCGGTCACTTCATGCGGCGCGTAGGTGAAGCCGACGGTATCGGCAACCTTGCTTTGAGTCTTGTCGGTCACGAAGGAACCGGCCACGCTGGCGTCCACCCAGATGGCGCACTTGCCGCTGTTGAACAGCGCGAGGTTTTCGTTGAAGCCGTTGCTCGACGCGCCCGGCGGGCCGGATTGCTTCATGGTGTTGACGTAGAAATTCAGCGCGTTCTTCCATTCAGGCTGATCGAACTGCGGTTTCCACTGCTCATCGAACCAGCGCGCACCAAACGAGTTGGCCACGGTGGTGATCAGCGCCATGTTCTCGCCCCAGCCGGCCTTGCCGCGCAGGCAGATACCGTACTGTTCCTTGGATTTGTCAGTCAGCTTGCCGGCGAACTCGGCGATCTGGGTCCAGGTCGGACGCTTTGGCATGGTCAGACCTGCCTTTTCGAACAGGTCCTTGCGATAGTAGGTGATCGAGCTTTCTGCATAGAACGGCAGGGCGAACAGTTTGCCGTCGACCGACAGACCGTCACGCACCGAAGGGAACACGTCATCGAGTTCGTAGCTGGCGGGCAGGTCTTTCATTTCCTGCAGCCAGCCCTTGGCGCCCCACAGTGAGGCTTCGTACATGCCGATGGTCAGTACGTCGAACTGACCGCCCTTGGTGGCGATGTCAGTGGTCAGGCGCTGACGCAGGACGTTTTCTTCAAGCACCACCCAGTTGAGTTTGATGTCCGGGTGCTTTTCTTCGAAGGTCTTGGAGAGGCGCTGCATGCGGATCATGTCGCTGTTGTTGACCGTGGCGATGGTCACGGTTCCGGCAGTGGCGGTGCCACTGACCATGAAACAGGTGCTGAGGACGGTACTGGCAAGCAGAACTTTTGCTGAGGTCTTCATTGATCACTCCTCTTCCACGCCCAGAGAGCAGCAGAAGGCAGGTTATTGTTTTTGTCTCTTCCGGAGGAAGGAAGATGTGCACTGATTACAACGGCGTTCGCGATGAAAGACAAATCCTGCACCGCACTGCCACTGATACTTTTTTGCAGTGAGTCTGCGAGCGTGCCTGCGCCGCGAACGCCCAGTCACAGGCGTTGGCGATGTTTGAGCGTAGACGATGGGCGAGGAGGCGGGGCGAATCAGTACAGGTTTTGTTCGGTCAGACGCTGGACGGCCAGGCGCCGGTAATGCGACGGCGTCATGCCCTTGAGTTGCTGGAAACGGCGGTTGAAGTTGGAAATGTTGTTGAAGCCGGACTCGAAGCACACGTCGGTCACAGGCTTGTCACCATCGGCCAGCAGCTCGCAGGATTTGCTGATACGCAGGCGATTGACGAACTCCACGAAGCAACGGCCAGTGGCCTGCTTGAAGACTCTGGAGAAATACGTAGGCTTCATGCCCAGGTACTCGGCGACTTCTTCCAGCGGTAATTCCCGGCTGTAGTTGGCGAAGATGTAATCCACCGCCCGGTTGGTGCGGTCGACGCTGTGCTCGTCCGCCGAATGAGTGACCGCCGTACCGGACAGCAACTGATAATCATCGCTGGCCGCCAGCAGTTCCAGCAGGATGAAGAAATGACCCAGACGGGTAATGCCATTGGAGTCGGCGATTCGCTGCATCAATCTCATGGCCTGGCGAATCGTGCGCTTGCAGCGAAACTCGATACCGTACCGGGCACGCTCCAGCAGCGGCGCCAGGGTTCTGAGTTCGGCGAAGACCTGATTGCCGCTTTCCAGCAGCTCGTCGGTGAAGTTGACCAGCATGTCGCGCTTGGGCACGACCTCGTCTTCATCGATCTGGCTGATCCAGTTGTGCGGCAGGTTGGGGCCGGTCAGAAACAGGCTGGCCGGGTTGAAGTTGCCGATGTAATCACCCACGAAGACCTTGCCGGAACTGGCGACGATCAGGTGCAGCTCGTATTCCTTGTGAAAGTGCCAGCGCACCAGCGGGCAGGGAAAACCGTGCTCGCGATAAATGATCGAAAGGCCGTTATGGTCGTCCATCAATTCATAGGAAGGATCCGCAATTCTTGTTGTTTTACTCATGGCGTGGCCGTTTGGAGTGGTTGCCAGGGCGTTAATGTGCCTCATTTTTCAGATCATTGCCCGACCGACGCCGAAAAAAACGCTTAGGATCAGTCTCTCTTCACAGCAGTCATTGCAGGAGCGGGACGCGATGAAACAGATTCTTTTGATCGGCATAGGGGCTGGCGATCCCGAGCAGATCACGGTTCAGGCTATCAATGCCCTGAACCGGACGAACGCAGTGTTCCTGCTCGACAAGGGCTACGCCGACGACGATCTGCTGCTATCGCGCAAGGCGATGTGTGAGCGCTACATCACTCACACCGACTATCGGCTGGTGCAGGTCCAGGACCCGCGCCGCGAAGACGATCCCGGCAACTACGCGAGCGGTGTCGAGCATTGGCACGAGCAGCGCGCCATCCTGTTCGAGCGCCTGATCGCCGATGAGCTTGGCAAGGACGAGACAGGCGCGTTTCTGGTCTGGGGTGATCCTGCGCTGTACGACAGCACCCTGCGTATTCTCGACCGGGTGCTGGCGCGGGGCAGGGAAGTCTTTGAATACCAGGTCATCCCCGGCATCACCAGCGTGCAGGCGCTGGTCGCCAGTCACCGCATACCGCTGAACCGCATCGGCGAACCGGTGCTGATCACCACAGGCCGTCGCCTCGCAGCGAGTCTGGATGATGCACCGGACAACGCGATGGTGATGCTCGACGCCCATTGCACGTTTGATCGTTTCATCGGCAAAGGGCTGGACATCTACTGGGGCGCCTACCTGGGCACCCCGGACGAGATACGGGTGTCAGGCAGGCTCGATGATGTGTGCGAGCAGATCAAACAACTGCGCGCCGAGGCGCGGCAGCGCAAGGGTTGGGTGATGGATACGTATCTGTTGCGCAGACCGTATCCCCCGACGGAGACGACAGACTGACCGTTCAAGGAACACAGACTTCAGGCCCTGAATCGCGCGGATTGGGTCATCAACCGTTTCCACCAGGGGCCTTTGGCGGGCGCTGAGTGTGAAGCTGTCTGCACCTGAACCAGCTCAGGCACGTCGCGCAGTCTGATCCACAGATCGTCGTGCCATTGCAGTGTGCTCAGCGGGCGCCCTTGCCAACGCATCTGGCAGGATTCCGGGTGGTCGAAATCTTCGCGATGCCGGGCGTGCAAGGCAGGAAGCACGTCCTGAACCAGCCACTGACGCAGGGCACGGTTCTCGGGAACGTAATGGTGGACGAGCATGGCGAACACAGCGGATTCGCTGAGCAGCAGGCAGCGTTCCCACTGCTGGTGGGTCTGCAGCCACGCCGTGCGGGACTGATCGGCATCAAGCTTGAGCGTAGAGCGTTCGTCCAGGCGCTTGCCCATGAGGCGGGCAAGGTCTGACAGCGGAAACCAGGCCTGAGCACCGATCATGACGGCGCGCAGCATGCGGTGATGGCGGATGAAGACCGTGGGTTCGAGATAGTCGGTGCAAGGGGAGGCGGGGTGTGGCAGGTCCATGAGTGAAAGCTCCTTTGAGTAAAAGAGCTGCCCGGCGTCGTCAAACGCAGTGGGTGGCAGCTGTGCGAAGGTTGACGAACCGGCCTTCACTCAAGCACACCGGCAGACCCGAAGGTCTCCGACGCACAGCCGCCATGAAGTCACCTTGAACACAGGAAGTGCAAAGGCAACATGCAGCGCGATTGCGAATGAAGGTTCGGATCGTCAAATCCGGTCACTGTTCTGCAGCGACGGTGCACCTTAAAGCCGCAAATCGACACGCGCAAGCGGTCAGGATTTTCTCGGAAACTTCATACGAAAGAAAGGGAATTGTCGCTGTTACCAGATCGCATTCGGGCCGCTATACAGGCCTGAAGCACTGAAGGGATGAGCGCCGATATCAAACGCATTGGCAACCTCAAGTAAACCATAAGAGCTCACATTTTGAGACTCATCGCCTCGACCTACGTCTCCATGTAATTGGTAGTCTCCTGACGGTAATGCCGCACGTCACGCCGTACGCATGGCTGCAAGATGTCGTGATGAGCGGACGGCCAGTTACTTGATAACCCAAGCGGATAGGTTAGGATAAATGCATGCCCAGTGTGAGTCGTATCAACGGATTGAGAGTGGTCATATACCCCAACGATCACAAGCTGGCACATGTGCATGTGATCGGCAGTGGTCGTGAAGCATCATTTTATTTGAACTGTCCCGAAGGGCCGCCGGAGTCAAGGGAGTCGAAAGGCTTTCGGGCTCACGAACTGAATCCGCTGTTGGAAAAACTGATGGCCTCTCTGGATGAAATGTGCAGATCGTGGAGAAAAATACATGGATCCTTTAACTGAGCAGGATGTTGCAAAGGCTGAAAGGCGTATGAACGAGCGCTTAAAAACAGGCCCTTACGCTGTAGAGGCGCATTACGACCGCAGAGTTTCCCGAATCATCATCATGTTGAATTCAGGCGTGGAATTGGCAATCCCCCCACGATTGGCTGAGGGGCTTAGTGATGCGCGTCCAGATCAACTGGACAATATTGAAGTCAGCCCGAGCGGGCTGGGGCTGTATTTTCCTGAACTGGATGCTGATTTGTATGTGCCTGCGCTGCTGGAAGGTGTCTTGGGCAGTCGCTCATGGATGGCGCGCCAATTGGGTACGAAAGGTGGCTCCGCAATGAGCGCCGCCAAAGCCAAGGCTGCGCGTGAGAATGGGAAAAAGGGCGGGCGACCTCGTAGTGTTTCCACTCAAGTCCTTGAGATGGATAAAGCAGTATCGACACCGAAAAAAATCACGTCTCGGTCGGACAGGTCGGTTGCACGCACCGACAGCGGAAAAATCGCCGTCGGCGCGGCTGGCAAAAAAACGATGAAAAAAAGTCCTGAGGACAACGCAAAGGTGAGCTAGAACGCCAAGGTCTTGGTGTTCTAGCACCCTGACTGAACAGTGGCATGAGCAATGAGGTCCATGTCGTCAGAAAGAGCAGTAGCACTCAAACCTTACGATTCTTCGCCTCGATCCACTGCGCCATGTACTTGGTGCTCTTGTGGTGATGGTGCCGCAACATCGAACCGGTGAAGTTGGCCAGTCGATGGCTCGGCAGATCGCTGCGCAATATGTCGATGCGTTCCATCAGGCTGGCGCAGTGCTGTTCGTGACGGTAACGCGCTTTCAAGAGCGCCCAGCCAGCGGTCTGTGCTTCTGACCACAGCGCTCGACTCTGATACAGGCGGACCGCAGCGTCAGCGATCTGCGCGGGATCGGTCTCGACGATTCCGGGCCACGGCAGTCCGCCGCTCATGGCTTCGGCACCGATGGGTGTCGTGACCGATGGCGTACCACACAGCATGGCGTCGATGAGCTTGCCCTTGATGCCGGCACCGAAGCGCAAGGGTGCCAGGCATACACGTGCGCTCGACATGACCTGCAGCGCATCCTCGGCCCAGTTCATGATGTGGAAACCTTGCGCCCCGTTGTGCAACGCCGTCGCCTTGGGCGGTGTGTAGGCACCGTAGATATGCAGCTGCGCCTGAGGAAGCTGCTGGCGAATCAGCGGCCAGATGGCGTTTTTCATCCAGAGCACCGCATCCCAGTTCGGGGCGTGGCGAAAGTTGCCGATACTCAGAAAGTGCGCGCGCTGGTCGAACGGCCGGGCGGTCTGTGACGGCTCATCGAGCATCAGCGGGCACCAGTGCAGCAACGATGCAGGCATGCCGAATGATCTGGTCAGCAGATTGATTTCCACGTCCGAGGTCATCAGGTTCAGGTCGCATCGGTACAGCGACGCGATTTCACGCTGGGCCAGATCACCGCCAGCCATCAGGCTGAACAGCTCGGCATCGCACGGCTCGAATAAATCTGAAGGGGCGGTGCCGGACTCGTCGTTCAGCAGGTCTTTCAGCCGTTGATGGCGCGCGTGGCGCAGGCTCTGCAGGTCAGAGGTCTCCAGCACCCGCAGGGCGTCGGGGCATTGCTGTTCGACACGCCAGCCGAACTGCTCCTCGATCATGAACTGATCGAACAGCACGACGTCGGGTTGCAATTCGCCGACGAACGTATCGAAGCTGCTGTTGTTGAGTTCGATGCGCACTTCGGTGATGCCCAGGCTGACCAGGTCGGCGCGGTGTTCGCCTTCTGTGGCAGGGCTGGCAAACGTGATCTGCCAGCCATGCTCAAGGAAACAGCGAATCAATTGCATCACATGGCCGCTGGCCGCAGATGAGCGCGGCTCGGGCCAGACGTAACCGATAATCAGCAGGCGCTGGCTGGTGTTCTCGGCAGAAGGGGAAGGGCTGTCGGGTGCGTCGATATCAATGCTGGTCAAGAACGCTTTTTACCTTGTCGCGCAAATCATCGATGGAGAACGGCTTGCCGATCGAATGCATGCCCGCAGGCACTTCAATGTTTTCCGAGTAACCGCTGGCGAACAGCACCGGCAGTTCCGGGCGCAATGCTCTGGCTTTTTTGGCCAGCTCCGTGCCTTTCAGATCAGGCAGGCCCTGATCGGTCATCATCAGGTCGATGGTTCTTGTTTCGTCCTTGATGATTTCAAGCGCCGTCATTGCATCTTCGGCTTCGAGCACGGTGTATTCCAGCTCTTCGAGAACGTCGACGATCAGCATTCGCACGATAGTGTCATCCTCGACCACAAGAATGGTGCTGGGTGCGTCCGGCATGGTTGACTCCTTAAAGCCTGAAGATAAAGGTGGTGCAAAGGGCGCAGAACGTTATGCGCCTTGCCGGACATTTCAAGGCCGGTGACCCTGACGTGCCCGCTATTCATACAGTCCCTGTATCAGTAAATAAAATGCATGCAGAAGTTCAATCTGTCGCGGTTCCAAGCACACCAGCATAGCAATCTATGGCGTAAGAGCCATGCTTGCTGATGCGCAGGAGCTTATCGCCGATTTATGTGTGAAAATTCAATCCTCTATGTGAGAAATGAGAGTCTTTTTCACGGGTTTACGGCAAACTCTACGGTTTTGATCCAACCGTCAGGGATTTTTCATGAATCGGACGTCTGTTATCGATGAGCAACGGTTCCGCAAACTGCTGGGACGTAACGTCGGCCTGCCTTTGGGCGTCGGCGTTTTAAGCGCAGTTTTCTTTATTCTGTTGATCAGCTATCTGCTGTCGGCCATTCAATGGGTCGAGCATACGGATAGGGTCATCAACAACACCAATCGCTCGATGAAGCTGTCCATCGATATGGAAACCGGCATGCGCGGTTTTCTGCTGACCGGTGATCAACATTTCCTCGACCCCTATGAAGTGGCCAAGCCTCTGCTGACGGCGGAACTTCAAGGGCTTCAGGCATTGGTGGAAGACAATCCGACTCAGCTGGATCGTTTTCGCCGCCTGCTCACCCTGCAGGAAGAGTGGAATGCCTTTGCCCTTGAAATGATCAAGCTGCGCCGCGAAAACGGCGATTATCAGACGCCAGTCCTCGCCGGACGGGGCAAACGCATCACCGACCAGATCCGTACCGAATACGATCAGGCCGTGGAGATGGAGCAGCAACTGCGCCTGACCCGCAACGCCGAGGTCACCCGCAGTACGGTGATGTCTGTCGCGCTGTATCTGGTTTTCGTGATTATCGTCAGCGGCATCCTGGCGTGGGTCGGTCGTCGTGACCTGATGGCGCTGTCCGACACTTACAGCGAGAACCTCAGGCAGCAGGAAATCAATGCTGAACGCTTGCAGAAGGTGGCGTGGCTGCGTAACGGGCAAAGCGAGCTGGCCGAACACGTGCTGGGGCAACTGACCCTGAGCATGCTGGGCCGCAATATCCTTCAGTTTCTGGCCCGCTATCTGGGGGCTTCGGTGGCGGCGGTCTACGTACGTCAGGAACACGGCGGTCTGACCCGCATCGCCTCTTACGGGTTTTCCCGCGAACAGGAAGAGCGTGATCAGACCATTCATAGCGATGAGGGTATTGTTGGTCAGGCGGCACGACAGGATCGTGTCATCACTCTGAAAGACGTGCCCGTCGATTACTTCAAGGTCAGCTCCGGCCTGGGCGACGGCTCGCCACGCAGCGTGATCGTTGTACCGACCAGCAATGACGACCAGGTCAACGGCGTGATCGAGCTGGGTTTCCTGCACGCGCTGACCGAACAGGACGTCGAGTTCCTTGAACTGATCTCCGACAACATTGGCACCTCCATCGAGGCGGCGCGTTATCGCCAGCGTCTGCAGGAAGTGCTGGCCGAGACGCAACAGCTCAACGAAGAGTTGCAGGTGCAGCAGGAAGAGCTGCGCACGGCCAACGAGGAGCTTGAGGAGCAGTCTCGAATCCTGAAGGAATCTCAGGCGCACCTCGAAACCCAGCAGGCCGAGCTTGAACAGACCAACGAACAACTGGCCGAGCAGGGCCAGGCGCTGGCCGATCAGCGCGACGCGCTGGATCGCAACAATGAAGAGCTGAATCAGGCACAGGTCGAATTGCAGGCCCGCGCCGATGAGTTGCAACGCTCCAGCAAATACAAGTCCGAGTTCCTGGCCAACATGTCCCATGAGCTGCGCACGCCGCTCAACAGTTCGCTGATTCTGGCCAAGCTGCTAGCCGAGAACCCGACCGAGAATCTGACTGCCGAGCAGGTCAAATTCGCCGAGTCGATCTATTCGGCGGGCAATGACCTGTTGAATCTGATCAACGACATTCTGGACATCTCCAAGGTCGAGGCCGGCAAGCTGGAAGTGCGGCCGGAAAACAGCAGCGTGTCGCGTCTGGTGGAGGGTTTGCGTGGCCTGTTCCAGCCACTGGCGACCGAGAAGCGTCTGCAGTTCACGGTCGAAATGCAGGCCGGTGCCCCGACCATGCTGTACACCGACCGGCAGCGACTGGAGCAGATTCTCAAGAACCTGCTGTCCAACGCCATCAAGTTCACCGAAACCGGCACCGTGAGCATGATCGTGTCGCGTCAACCAGGTTCAGGCATTGCCTTCACCGTCCGTGACTCTGGCATCGGCATCGCTGAAGAACATCAGCAGAGCATCTTCGAAGCGTTCCGTCAGGCGGACGGCACGACCAACCGTCGCTACGGCGGCACCGGGCTGGGCCTGTCGATCTCCCGTGACCTGGCCGCACTGCTGGGCGGTTCGATCAGCGTGACCAGTGCGCCGGGGCAGGGCAGCATCTTCACGCTGGTGTTGCCAGAGCAGTACGTCGAGCAATCCACCGAGGCGCAAGGCGCGAACATCGCTGCCGTGGTGTCGACGCCGGTCATGCCGGCGCCAGTCATTACCAAGCCTGTTGTCGAGCCGGTTGTCGTGCGGGACGAGGCTATTCCGGTCTTCGACGATGACCGTGAGAAGGCACCGTTCGACAAACGCTGCATTCTGGTCATCGAAGATGAAGTGCGGTTCGCGCAGATCCTGTTCGATCTCGCTCACGAGCTGGGCTACTACTGCCTGGTCGCCCATGCGGCCGATGACGGCTTCAATCTGGCCGCGCGCTTCACGCCGGACGCGATTCTGCTGGACATGCGCCTGCCGGATCACTCGGGCCTGACGGTTCTGCAGCGCCTCAAGGAGCTGGCGCCTACCCGGCACATTCCGGTGCACGTGATCTCGGTCGAAGACCGTCAGGAAGCGGCCTTGCACATGGGTGCTATTGGTTATGCGGTCAAGCCCACGACCCGCGAAGAACTCAAGGACGTGTTCGCCAAGCTGGAAGCCAAACTGACCCAGAAGGTCAAGCGCATCCTGTTGGTCGAAGACGATGCCTTGCAGCGTGACAGCATTGCGCGTCTGATCGGCGATGACGACATCGAGATCACGGCGGTAGGTTTCGCTCAGGAAGCGCTGGATCTGCTGCGCGACAATATCTACGACTGCATGATCATCGACCTCAAACTGCCTGACATGCTCGGTGACGAGTTGTTGAAGCGCATGTCCACCGAAGAAATCTGCTCGTTCCCGCCGGTGATTGTCTACACCGGGCGCAACATGACCCGTGACGAAGAAGCCGAGCTGATGAAGTATTCGCGCTCGATCATCATCAAGGGTGCGCGCTCGCCGGAACGCCTGCTCGACGAAGTGACGCTGTTCCTGCACAAGGTCGAATCCCAGCTTTCCAATGAGCGTCAGAAGATGCTCAAGACCGCCCGCAGCCGTGACAAGGTGTTCGAGGCGCGCAAGATTCTGGTGGTGGATGACGATGTGCGTAACATCTTTGCGCTGACCAGTGCACTCGAGCACAAGGGCGCGGTGGTCGAGATCGCGCGTAACGGGCTTGAGGCAATTGCAAAACTCAATGAAGTCGAAGACATCGATCTGGTGCTGATGGACGTGATGATGCCGGAGATGGATGGCTACGAAGCCACCATCGAGATCCGCAAGGACCCGCGCTGGCGCAAGCTGCCGATCATTGCGGTGACGGCCAAGGCGATGAAGGACGACCAGGAGCGTTGTCTGCAGGCGGGCTCGAACGACTATCTGGCCAAGCCCATCGACCTGGATCGACTGTTCTCGTTGATTCGCGTGTGGCTGCCAAAAATGGAACGTATTTGAATGCGCACGGCCAAACCGGTCTTCGTTCACACTTTCGGGTTCGTCCATGCACCTTGATCGCAATGCCGAGATCGAGTTGAGGCTGCTCATCGAGGCGATCTACCTCAAGTACAGCTACGACTTTCGGGATTATTCCGGCGCTTCGGTCAAGCGCCGTGTGGCGCACGCGTTGCGCCAGTTCGATTGCAGCACGATCTCCGCGCTTCAGGAGCGGGTGCTGCACGACCCGGCTGCGTTCATGCAGTTGCTGCAGATCCTCACCATTCCCGTGAGCGAGATGTTTCGTGATCCGTCGCACTTCCTGGCGATTCGTCAGGAAGTCGTGCCGCTGCTACGCACCTATCCTTCCATCAAGGTGTGGATCGCCGGCTGCAGCACGGGTGAGGAAGTGTATTCAATGGCGATCCTGCTACGCGAGGAAGGGCTGCTGGAGCGTACAATTATCTACGCCACCGACATCAATCCCAGCTCGCTTGAGAAAGCCAAGCAGGGCATCTTCTCGATGGAAAACCTGCGCGCCTATACCGAGAACTATCGCAAGTCCGGTGGGCTGCGGGATTTCACCGAGTACTACACATCGGCCTACGATTACGCGATCTTCGACAAAACACTGCGTGAAAACGTGACCTTTGCCGATCACAGTCTGGCGACAGATAGTGTATTCTCCGAGACCCAGTTCATTTCCTGCCGTAACGTGTTGATTTACTTCAATAAAAAACTGCAGGATAGGGCCTTTGGGTTGTTTCATGACTCGCTCTGTCACCGGGGTTTCCTGGCGCTGGGCAGCAAGGAAACGCTCGAGTTTTCGGCCTATGGCACTGCGTTCGAGACGCTGGTCAAGCCTGAGCGGATTTACCGTAAATCATGAAGACGACGTTTGCCGGGGCTTCAGCCGACGACGTTCTGCCGGTGGTGGATGCGATCGTGGTCGGTGCTTCGGCAGGTGGCGTCGAAGCGCTGCTGAGAATTTTCAGTTGCCTGCGACCGGGGTTTGGTTTGCCGATCCTTGTGGTGCTGCATTTGCCCGATGATCGTCGCAGTCAGCTGGCGCATGTGTTCCAGAGTCGCCTGCCGTTTCCGGTGAAGGAAGCCGACGACAAGGAAACCATCAGGCCTGGCACGTTGTATTTTGCGCCGTCGGGTTATCACCTCTCTGTCGAGACTGACCGTACGTTGTCATTGAGTCAGGAAGACCGGGTTTTCTATTCAAGACCGAGCATCGACATTCTGTTCGACTCGGCCTCTGACGCCTACGGTGAGCGCCTGGCGGGCGTGCTACTGACCGGTGCCAACAATGACGGAGCGCAGGGATTGCTGCAAATCAAGCATTATAAAGGTTTCACGGTTATTCAGGACCCGCGGCAGGCCCAGGCGAGTACCATGCCCGAGGCCGCACTGGCGCTGCATTCGCCGGACTACCTTCTGTCTTTGAACGAAATCGGCCTGTTGCTGGCCGAGCTGGAACGAATCGCATGCTAAATGAAGTCCAGGCAAAACTGCTGATCGTCGACGATCTGCCGGAGAACCTGCTGGCCCTCGAAGCGCTGATCAAGCGTGAGGACCGGCTGGTGTTCAAGGCGCTGTCGGCCGACGAGGCGTTGTCGCTCCTGCTGCAGCATGAGTTCGCGCTGGCCATCCTTGATGTGCAAATGCCGGGCATGAATGGCTTCGAGCTGGCCGAGCTGATGCGCAGCACCGAGAAGACCAAGAGCATCCCCATCGTGTTCGTCAGCGCTGCGGGTCGCGAGCTCAATTACGCGTTCAAGGGCTATGAGAGCGGCGCGGTGGACTTCCTGCACAAGCCGCTGGACATCCATGCGGTGAAGAGCAAGGTCAACGTATTCGTCGATCTGTTCCGGCAGCGCAAGGCCATGAAGATGCAGGTCGAGGAGCTTGAGCGCAGCCGCCATGAGCAGGAAGCGCTGCTCAAGCGCCTGCAATCCACTCAGGGTGAGCTCGAGCACGCGATACGCATGCGCGATGACTTCATGTCGATTGTCTCCCACGAAGTGCGCACGCCGCTCAATGGCCTGATTCTCGAAACGCAGTTGCGCAAGCTGCACCTGGCCAAGGGCAACATGTCGGCATTCACCCTCGACAAGCTGCGGGCCATGGTCGAGCGCGACGAGCGTCAGATTCAGAGCCTGATACGGCTGATCGAGGACATGCTGGACGTGTCGCGCATTCGAACAGGCAAGCTGTCGATCCGGCCCAGCCCGTTCGATCTGTGCGAGTTGGTGACTCAACTGCTGGAAAATTTCTCGGCCCAGATCGCGGCGGCGAACTCGAGCGTCACACTGGTCGCCGAAGAACCGGTTATTGGTGTCTGGGACGAGTTCAGGATTGAACAGGTGGTTGCCAACCTGCTGACCAATGCGCTGCGCTATGGCGCTCGCAAGCCCATCGAGGTCCGCGTTTACAGCGAAGCGGGGCAGGCGAGTGTCGAGGTTCGCGATCAGGGCATCGGGATCACTCCTGAAAACCAGAAGCGCATCTTCCAGCAGTTTGAACGTGTCTCGGCCAACCATGCAGTCGCCGGACTCGGTCTCGGTCTGTTCATCTCGGAACAGATCGTCATGGCCCATGGCGGCCGGATCGAAGTGGAAAGCGAAGAGGGCAAGGGTTCGGTTTTCCGCGTCTGCCTGCCCCAATAACCGGGCAGTCGTCAAAAACAGATGGCATTACGGAATTATCGTATTTCCGTCGCAACCTCCGCAGCGCGCCGTGGTCGTATTGGCAGCTATCTATAAGATCAAAGGCAGTTCAATGAGCGCTGATGCAGAAAACGTCGTACTTATCGTCGAAGATGAACCCCTGATCCTGATGTTGCTGGCTGATTACCTGTCGGGCGTGGGCTATCGCGTCCTGCAGGCCGAGAACGGTGAGCAGGCGTTCGAGATTCTCGCCACCAAACCGCACCTGGACCTGATGATCACCGACTATCGCCTGCCTGGCGGTATTTCGGGCGTGCAGATTGCAGAGCCCGCCGTGAAATTGCGACCGGAATTGAAGGTCATTTTCATCAGCGGTTATCCCGCCGAAATCATTGATTCCGGCAGCCCGATTGCGGCCAAGGCACCTATCCTGGCCAAGCCGTTCACCATGGAAACGCTTCAGTCGCAGATCCAGGATTTGCTGGCCTGATTGTTTGCCAAAATCCGTTTCCGCCCGGAGGCGTAGGAGCTCTCGTAGGTTACGACGGCAGCGATGGGCTGCGCAGTGGCCCCAGGTTGCATCTGACACACCGCTTGCGTCGGTTTTGCTGCCGGTTCCCGGCAGATCGCGGGCAAGCGCGCTCCTACAGTTCGGTGTTTGCTGCGCTACAGCGCTCCGTCAAGATGCGGTGAGCATTCCCACAGTCTGGTTTCTGCTGCGCGATGGCGAGAGAGGTCCGGGAGTCTGGATGGTGCGCAACAGAGGACTATCGGGCTTGAGCTTTCTCAAGCCTCAATCATTTCCCGCACCTTGGACGTCAGGTGATCAAACGCGAAGGGTTTGGTGATCAGTTGCATGCCGGTGTCCAGAAATCCTGAACGTGCAGCGGCATGCTCGGCGTAACCGGTGATGAACAACACCTTGAGTTCCGGTCGCAGTTGCCTTGCGATTTCCGCGAGCTGACGACCGTTCATGCCGGGAAGCCCGACATCGCTGATCAAGAGGTCGATCCGCTGCCCTGACTCCAGTATCGGCACTGCGGACAGAGAATCACCGGCCTCGATGAAGGCGTACCCCAGTTCACTGAGTACCTCGCTGACCAGCGCCCTGACGGCCGGGTCGTCTTCCACGATCAGTACGGTTTCGCCATCTTTGGCGTACACCGCATTGCTCTGGAAGCTTTGTTCGTCCTCGTCCTGATTGCCGTTGAAGCGCGGCAGGAACAGTTCCACGGTGGTGCCGCGACCGACTTCGCTCTTGATCGCCACATGGCCGTGAGACTGCTTGCTGAAGCCGTAGATCATGGAAAGCCCAAGGCCTGTGCCCTGACCGATGGGTTTGGTCGTGAAAAACGGGTCGAATGCGCGACTGATGACCGCTTCCGGCATGCCGCAGCCGTTGTCGGTGATGCTCAGGACGACGTAGTCGCCGGGCAGCAGGTTTTCATGAGCGTTGGTAAAGGACTTGTCCAGTTGACGGTTGTAAGTCTCTACCGTCAGCAGTCCGCCATCAGGCATCGCGTCGCGGGCATTGAGTACCAGGTTGAGGAGGGCGTTCTCCAACTGGTTGGGGTCTGCCTCCGCGGTCCAAAGATCGCTCGCCAGCTGCATTTCCAGCTTGATGCTCTCGTTGACGCTGCGCTGAATCAGCTCGCCCATGGCGTTGATCAGGTGGTTCATCTCTACTGGCTTGGAGTCCAGCGACTGACGGCGGGAGAACGCCAGCAGACGATGGGTGAGGGCGGCTGCGCGGTTGGCTGAGGTCACACCCAGATCGATCAGATTATCCAGGCCCTCGGTACGCCCGCGTGCCAGGCGTCGCCTGATCAGCTCGAGACTGCCGATGATGCCGGTCAGCATGTTGTTGAAGTCGTGGGCAATGCCTCCGGTCAACTGGCCGACGGCTTCCATCTTTTGCGACTGGCGAAGCACCTCTTCCTTGTGGCGTAACTGCGAGGTGCGCTCTTCGACCTGCTGTTCCAGCGTTTCATTGAGGCGACGCAGCTGGGATTCGGCCTGTTTACGCTCGGTGATGTCGGAGGTCACGCCGACCAGCGAGCTGACGCGGCCATTTTTGTCGCGGATGGCGCGTGCCCGCACGTCAATCCAGTTGAGCGACCCGTCCGGCCAGACATTTCGGTATTCAATGATGAAATCAACGCCGGTATCCAGGCTGCGCTGCAGCGCTGACTGCATGCGCGGCTGGTCTTCAGGATAAACGACGCCCAGCCAGTCTTCGTACGTGAAAGCCTGATGCTCTTCACGGCCATAATGACCTCGGGTGATCGCAGAGCAGGTGAGTTGCAGTCGCTCGGACTCCAGCTCCCACGAGCCGAGACGTCCGGCCTTGAGTGCATTTTGCAGACGTTTTTCGCTTTCCAGCAGGTCTTCCAGGCGTGCACGCGCTTCGTACTGACGTCGTCGCCCGCGTACCGCAGTCGCCACCAGGCTGACCAGCGTGACGGGATGGAAGGGGCGTTCAAGGAACGTGACATTACCCAGCAGGCTGCCCATGCGCGCCGACGGATTCTGTTCAGGGCCGCCGTGGTGAGTCAGCAGCACAATGGGCAAGTCCGACCAGGCGGGCTGCTGACCCAGCAGGTCGAGCAGCGGCGTGATATCAACGGTACGCAACGCTTCGTCGGCAACAATTGCAAGGCCGGCACCGGTTTCCAATTCCGCGACCAGCTCATTGAGGTCGCGAGCAACGATTGCCGGGTAACCGGCTTCCTTGAGAATCATCAGGGCAATCTGGCTGTCCCGTCCACGGGGCGCCAGAATGATTGCCCGTTCTGAAAGTTGCCCCGTAATACTCACAAGTCTTCGTCCGTCAACAGCGGTTTGCTCTCGCCCAGATAGGTAGGAACGCCACGCAATACGCCCTGGAAGGCTTCCAGCGGTGCACCGATCTTCAAGCCCTTGCTACTGATCCGGTATTCACGAATGGTCGATTCGTGCGTGCCGGTACGTTTCTTGATAATCGAAATGGCCCGGCGTACCTGGCCCAGCGCTTCGAAATAACGCAGCAGAATGACGCTGTCGGCCAGATAGGTGATGTCGACCGGCGAACGCATGTCGCCGACCAGTCCGTGCTGCGCGACGGTCATGAACGTTGAGGCGCCGCGGCGGTTCAGATAGAGCAGCAGTTCATGCATATGCAGAACCAGTGCGTTTTCTTCAGGCATGGACGCCTGATACCCATTGATACTGTCGATGACGACGGTCTTGATCTGCTTTTGATCGACTGCGCGCCTGACGCGATGGGAGAACTCGCCGGGCGACAGTTCGGCAGCGTCGATCTGCTCGATCAGCATGTTGCCGGTTTCCTGCAGTGCACGCAGATCGATGCCGATCTTCAGCATGCGCTCGAACAGCAGCCCCATCTCTTCGTCAAAGATGAACAGCCCGACTCGCTCGCCCCGTGCAACTGCCTGAGCCGCAAAAACCATCGAGATAAGTGACTTGCCGGTGCCCGCAGGACCGAGAATCAACGTGCTGGAACCGCCTTCGATGCCGCCGCCCAGCAGATCGTCGAGCTCCTGAATGCCGCTGCTGAACTGAGCGCGCGAATAGTCTGATCGATGCTCGGCAGCCACCAGCCTGGGAAAGACGTGGATTCCATCCTCGGCAATATTGAAGTCATGGAAGCCGCCACGGTACTTCTGGCCACGGTACTTGACGATCTTCAGGCGCCTGCGTTCTGCGCCATAGGCAGGTGTCAATGATTCGAGCCGAATGACACCGTGAGCCACGCTGTGCACGGTCTTGTCCAGCGCTTCGGTGGTCAGGTCATCCAGCAGCACGACGGTGGCGTCGTAGCGAGCAAAGTAGTGTTTGATCGCCAGGATCTGACGGCGATAGCGCAACGAGCTTTGCGCCAGCAGGCGAATTTCCGAAAGGCTGTCGATGACCACGCGGGTCGGCTTGACGCGTTCGACCACTTCGAAAATCTGCCGTGTCGCTTCGCCCAGCTCCAGGTCGGATGAGTACAGCAGGCTCTGATGATGGTCTGCGTCCAGCAGGCTTTCCGGCGGCGTCAGCTCAAAAATCTTGATGTGCTCATCCAGCTCCCAGCCGTGGGAACGCGCGCCGTCGCGCAGCTCCCGTTCGGTTTCGGAAAGCGTGATATACAGCGAAGTTTCGCCCGCTTGGGCGCCTGCCAGCAGGAACTGCAGCGCTACGGTTGTCTTGCCGGTTCCGGGTTCTCCTTCGAGAAGGAAAACGTGACAGCGTGAAAGACCTCCCGAGAGGATGTCGTCCAGACCTTCAATGCCGGTTGCCGCTTTTGACGTATTCAAGTATCGCCCTCTGATGACTGACGGAGCAGTAGTAGTGTCACCCATTACTGGACATCATGGCACTGCGACGGTTCAGACTATTTGGTGGCCCGCCTGGCCTGCGCCCTTGCCACAAGGGCATATGGGTCCGGCAAATGTCACAACAGTCGCCTGACAGCAGTCGTGACTGGATTGTTATAGTCCAACCATAGAAATTCACCTGCCCGAGGATCATGCCGTGCGTGATTACCAAACCTTTCTGGTTGAACTGAATGACAACATTGCCCATGTGCAGATCAATCGTGCTGACAAGATCAACGCCATGAGTGAGGCGTTCTGGACCGAGATCATCGAGATTTTTCAGTGGATCGAGCGTGAGGATGAGGTACGGGTGGTGGTGCTCAGCGGCGCGGGTAAACATTTTTCGTCCGGTATCGACCTGAAGATGCTCGCGTCGGTCGCCGGCCAGCTCGGCAAGGATGCCGGGCGTAATGCGCGGGTGCTCAGGCGCACGATCCTGGACATGCAGGCCTCGTTCACTGCCGTGGACACGTGTCGCAAGCCAGTTCTTGCGGCGATTCAGGGCTACTGTCTGGGCGGCGCAATCGATCTGGTGTCGGCGTGCGACATGCGCTACGCCGCCGCCGATGTGCAATTTTCGATTCGCGAAATCGACATGGGCATGGCGGCCGATGTCGGCACCCTGCAACGCCTGCCCCGAATCATCCCGGACGGCATCATGCGCGAGCTGGCCTACACGGGGCGTATGGTCGAAGCCGATGAGGCGCTGCGTATCGGCCTCATCAACCAGTGCTTTACCGATAAAGCAGCGTTGCTTGACGGCGTGATGGCCATCGCTCGACAGATTGCCGAAAAATCGCCGATTGCCATTGAAGGCACCAAGCAGATGATCGGCTACATGCGTGACCACAGCGTGGACGATGGTCTTGAGCACGTTGCTATCTGGAACGCTGCCATGTTGCAATCAGCGGACCTGAAGCTGGCAATGGTTGCCCAGATGAGCAAGCAGAAGCCAGTTTTCGACAATTGAAGCGGTAGCACGCTTGCGTTCGAACAGAGGAGTTTTTCCATGACGCGCCCGGAGCGTTGGACGACCGCAGTACTGGATATCGAGGCCAGTGGCGGTTGGGCCGTGGTCCATGGTGACCAGGGATTTCTGCTGGACAGCAACGGGGTGATGTTCCCCAGAGCCTGGCTAAAGGGGCTGGACCTGCCGGTACAGAGCGAGCACGGCATCGGTCATTTCGACGGCGAGGCTGTCTATCTGCTGGTGCTTGAGCGGTCGGTAGCGGTCGAGGGCTGTTCGTGGCAGGGCCTGCGGCAGTTCATGCTGGAGGGTGACTTTGCCATCTTCGAAATGCTGGGTTACGCAGCGCAGATCAGCACCTGGGCCCGGGAGCACCGTTTCTGCGGGGCCTGTGGCCGTCCGACGGTGCAGGTGCCCGGCGAGCGCGCCATGTACTGCGAACATGACAACCTGCGGCTCTATCCGCGCATTTCACCTTCCATGATCGTGCTGATCACCCGCGGCGACGAGATCCTGCTGGCACGGTCGCCGCGCTTTGTGACGGGCGTTTACAGTACGCTGGCGGGGTTCGTCGAGCCCGGCGAGTCAGCCGAGGACTGTGTGCGTCGTGAGGTGATGGAAGAGGTGCAGGTGCGCATCAAAAACCTCAAATACATGGGCAGCCAGTGCTGGCCGTTTCCACATTCGATGATGCTGGGCTTCCATGCTGAATACGACAGTGGTGAGATTGTGCCCCAGGCCGACGAAATCGAGGACGCACGCTGGTTCCGGATCGATGACCTGCCACCCCTGCCAGCCAATCGTTCCATTGCGCGGTATCTGATCGAGGCCTATCTGGCCGAGCGATCAGGCGCCCCCGAACCAGTGTTGCCAGGCTAGACGCACGGTCAGGCCCAGCACCACAGTGATGAACACAGGGCGGATGAACTTCGCACCGCCCTTGATCGCCGTGCCAGCGCCGAAATAGGCGCCGAGCATCACCGCCAAGCCCATGCACAGGCCGATCACGTAATCCACCTGGCCCGAGAACATGAACACCGACAGCGCCACCGCATTGCTGACGAAGTTCATGCTGCGCGCCACGCCGCTGGCCTTGACCAGATCGACCGGATAGATCAGCAGGGTGCTGACCGTCCAGAAAGCACCGGTTCCAGGGCCTGCGACGCCGTCGTAGAAGCCCAGGCCCAACCCCTGCGGCAGCTGCCATTTCTTCTTGATCGGGGCATCGCTGTCCAGCGGCGCCTTGGGTGTGCCGCCAAACAGCAGGTACAGGCCGCAGCCGAACACAATCACCGGCAGCATCTGATTGAGCCATTCGGCAGGCAGATAATGAGCAATCACTGCGCCGATTGCCGCGCCGACAGCCGTGCCGACAATGGCGTGAACCCACTGTTTCGGATCGAACAGCTTGCGCCGGTAGAACGTAAAGCTGGCAGTCGCCGAGCCGAACGTCGAACTGAGTTTGTTGGTGCCCAGTACCAGATGAGGCGGCAGGCCCGCTGTCATCAGGGCTGGGGTGGTCAGCAGTCCGCCGCCGCCTGCAATGGCGTCGATGAATCCGGCAATAAAGGCAACCGCCGCCAGAATGGCGAGGGTGGTCAGGTCGACGCTGAGTTCGAAAGGCATGGAGGGCGGCTTATGGCAGAAGGGCAGGATGGCGGCGCATTCTAACCCTTTGCCGAATGTTGCAGGAAGCCTGTCAGATATCCGCGAGCGCGATCCAGCGTTGCTGCTCGGCGGCGAGGCGAATGGCCGCCGCCAGGCGTTCGATCTGCCAGGCTTCCTCGAAGTCCGGGCCACGGTTGCCTTCGCCGCACATCGACAGGATCAGCGCTTGGACCTCCAGCGCCTTGAGTTCGTTGTACCCCAGCTGGTGACCCGGCGCAGGGCAGAACGCGGCATAACCGGGCAGTGAAGGGCCAGCCAGCAGTCGCTGGAAGCCATCCCGGCCGGGCGCTCCGGAGCGGTACAGACGCAGCTCATTGAGACGCTCCTGATCGAACGCCAGTGTGCCTTTGGTCCCGCTGATTTCGAAGCTGAGATGATTCTTGTAGCCGTGCTTGAGCCAGCTGCTGCTGAAGGTGCCGCGTGCGCCATTGGCGAAGCGCAGCAGGGCATGGGTCTGATCGTCGACGGCAATGTCGCGCAGTTCGGTGCTGCCCGCGCTGGCAGGGCGTTGACGGTGAACGGTGCTGACATCGGCACATACCGCTTCGACATCGCCCAGCAGGTAGCGCGCCATGGCCAGCAGGTGGCTGCCCAGATCGGCCAGGGCTCCGCCTGCGTGCGCGGCTTCGCAGCGCCACGACCAGGGTGATTGCGCGTTGCCCATGAAGTCTTCACTGAATTCGCCCTGGAAGCTGACGATTTCGCCCAGTTCGCCAGCCTCGATCATTTCCCGGGCCAGGCCAATCATGGGGTTATGCTGGTAGTTGTAACCCACCTGGGTCACGACGCCTGCGGCTCTGGCGCTGCGCCGCATCTGATCGGCCTGTGCCAGGCTCACTGCCAATGGCTTTTCGCAGTACACCGCTTTGCCTGCGGCAATGGCCGCCATGGCCATCGGGAAATGCAGGTGATTGGGCGTGGTGATCGCCACGATCTGTACGCTCGGATCATCGATCAATTGCTGCCAGTCGGCATGGCTGCGATCAAAACCCCAGGCCTGCGCACACTGCTCGGCGCGTACGCTGTCGGCATCGGCCAGCGCGGCGAGGCGAATGCGTGCGGGAAGATCAAGGGCCGCGTTGGCGTTACCGAATGCCAGCGCGTGAGCACGGCCCATGAAACCGGTACCGATAAGACCGATACCGTATTCCGGAAGGGTGGAAGAAGTGGTTTCCCGCATGACAGTCTCCAGAAAGGATTGTTGTTATGCGGAAAATATATTCCAAATAATTAATTAATGGAAAATATAATTCATATTTTGGCTTTGAGGTGACCTTGGTGCTGGCTGATCAGGACAGGAAACCGCCGTCTACGTTCAGCGCGACCCCTGTGGTGTAGCTGGAAGCCTCGCTGGCAAGGTACAAGACGGCTCCTGCCATCTCGCTGGGCGCTGCCACGCGCTTGAGCGGTATCTGCGCCAGCGCCATGTTCAGGATTGCGTCGTTCTTGACCAGTGCCGAGGCGAATTTGGT
The DNA here is from genome assembly GCF_979253365.1 of Pseudomonas sp. AC016. Classification (NCBI taxonomy): domain Bacteria; kingdom Pseudomonadati; phylum Pseudomonadota; class Gammaproteobacteria; order Pseudomonadales; family Pseudomonadaceae; genus Pseudomonas; species Pseudomonas sp. AC016. The sequence goes on along the minus strand of NZ_CEEDCC010000001.1, from coordinate 418,592 downwards.
GTCGGTCAGGCCGGGCAGCAGGGCGTTGCAGCGGATGCCGAAGCCCGCGCATTCCTTGGCGAATACTTTGGTCATGTTGATCACTGCAGCCTTGGTCATCGAATAGACGCCCTGGAACGCGCCAGGTGATACCGCGTTGATCGACGCCACGTTGATGATGCTGCCGCCGCCGGTCTCGCGCATCAGCTTGCCGGCTTCCACCGACATGAAGAAATAGCCGCGAATGTTCACGTCCACGGTTTTCTGGAACGCGCTGAGGTCGGTGTCCAGCACGTTGCAGAATTGCGGGTTGGTGGCGGCATTGTTGACCAGAATGTCCAGGCGCCCGAACTGTTCCCGAATCTGCGCGAAGACGCTGCCGATCTGTTCCATTTCGCCGATATGACACGCGATTGCAGTGGCCTTGCCGCCGTCTGCAATGATTGCGTCGGCGATGGCCTGACATCCGTCGATTTTGCGACTGGACACAATGACATGGGCGCCTTGCTGGGCCAGCAGGCGGGCAATGGCCTCACCGATCCCGCGACTGGCGCCGGAAACGAAAGCGATCTTGCCGTCGAGGTCGAAGAGTTGGGTTCTGGACATGTCTTTTCCTTGTTCTGATGTCATCAAAGGCTGGATTTGGCAATTACATTGAGGCTCATCTGCTCCAGCAGCCTGTTCATGTGAATGAACTGTGCGAAGCGTTTGTCTTGCGTCTGGCCGTGATAGAACCGGTAATAGATCTGCTGCACGATACCGGCCAGACGAAACAGGCCGTAGGTGTAATAGAAATCGAAGTTGTCGATCCGCACGCCGGCGCGTTCCGCGTAGTAATCCACGAATTGCTGGCGGGTCAACATGCCGGGCGCATGACTGGGCTGACGACGCATCAGTTGCACGGGCGCCGGGTCATCGGCCTGAATCCAGTAAGCGAGGGTGTTGCCCAGGTCCATCAGCGGATCGCCCAGGGTGGTCAGCTCCCAGTCCAGCACGCCGATGATGTGCATCGGGTTTTCCGGGTCGAGAATCACGTTATCGAAGCGGTAGTCGTTGTGCACGATGCTGGCAACCGGTGAGTCGGCTGGCATCTTCGCAGCCAGCCAGGCCTTGACCTGATCCCACGCGGGCGCGTCGGGGGTGATGGCTTTCTCGTAGCGTTCGCTCCAGCCCAGGATCTGCCGCTGTACATAGCCATGGGGCTTGCCCAGATCACCCAGGCCACAGGCCTGATAATCGACCCGGTGCAGGTCCACCAGCTTGTCGATGAAGCTCTTGCAAAGGTCCTCGGTCTGCCTTGCGTCCAGACCCAGCGCGGGTGGCAGGTCCGAACGCAGGATGATGCCCTGGACACGTTCCATCACATAGAACTCGGACCCGATGACCGATTCGTCGGTGCAGTGCAGGTAAGCCTGTGGGCAGTAGGGAAACGCGTCCTTGAGTTGATTGAGGATACGGTACTCGCGGCCCATGTCGTGGGCCGAGCGCGCCTTGTGCCCGAAGGGCGGCCGACGCAGCACCAGTTCCCGTTCGGGGTACTGGATCAGGTAGGTGAGATTCGAGGCGCCGCCCGGAAACTGACTGATCAGCGGCGTGCCATGCAGCTCCGGAAGATGGTTTTTGAGATACGGATCGATGAGGGCGACGTCAAGTTCTTCGCCGCTACGGATGTCCGTGGACTGGTCGGTCAGCGCCATGCTTATCCCTTCTGCTTATTATGGTCAGCCAGAAACATTGACTAATCTAATGATAGGCGAGCCCGCGAACAACTGCCGGACCGCTTTATAGGCTAGCGTGTTGCCGGTCAATCAGCGGCCTTGATCACTGGACATGAACGGTCAGGCGAAAAAAAACCGAAGCCTGTCGGCTTCGGTTTCTTCGGATGCATCAAGCGTTGTCCTGGATTTATACCGGAAACAGCTCGCTCAGCTTCATCGCCAGCATCATGTCGCCTTCAGCGCGCAGCTTGCCGCCCATGAAAGCCTGCATGCCGTCGGTTTCGCCGCTGACGATACCTTTGAGCGTTGCGCTGTCCATCACCAGCGTGACGTTGGCATCAGGGTTCTCGCCTTCCTGCAGGTCGCAAGTGCTGTCCTTGACGATCAGTGCGTAGTACTTGTCTTCGTCGGTGATATGGAAACCGAAGACCAGGTCCAGGCCTGCAGCGGCGCTTGGGTTGAACTTGGCTTGCATGGTTTTCACGGCGTCAGCTGTTGAGGTCATGTCTTGATCCTTTTATGGGGTCTGATTTTGGTGATTTCTGGCGCCCGACGAGCGCGCTTTTGGCCAGCTCAGCGATAGGTGATGAGCTCCGGCGCCTTCAGCAGTTGCAGGTGCGTATAACCGTTGAAGGAAGCCAGGGTCACTTCACTGCCTCTGAATCCGAGTTTGTGCAACGAAGTGTTGACGATGTGCCAGTTGAGTTCGAATGCCTGCTGCGCAGGCATGCCTGTAATCAGATGCAGCAGCGCGGTAATGGTGCCGCCGGAGGTGAACACGGCGATGCGCTCATTGGGCGCTGCGTTCTGGACGATCCGGTCCAGCCCGGCCTTTACCCTTGCGACGAAACCCAGCCAGCTCTGCAGGCCGAGGGTGTCGTGCTGACCACCGATCCAGCGACCGATAATCAGTGAAAACAGGCGCTGAAATTCGGCGCGATTGTTGGCGGCATCCCGCAGGATATCCAGCGCCTTAGGTTCTTGCGACAGCATGGCGGGGATCAGGGCACGCATGACGCCTTCGGCATCGAACTCGTCGAAAGCACTGTCGATTTCAAGCTCGGGCACATTCAGACCGGCTTCGCCGAACTGGGCCAGTGCATTGAGCGCGGTGTCTTTCTGACGACGCAGGTCGCCGGAGATGCAACGATCGAAGCTGATACCCAGATCCACAAGGTGTGCGCCGACAATCTGCGCCTGACGAATGCCCACAGGCGACAGGACGTCGTAATCGTCTGCACCAAATGAGGCCTGGCCATGTCGTATCAGGTAGATGCTGCCCACGTCCGGTTCGTCTCGGTACGTTGAAGGTCTGGCGAGGTTATGAGGGATGCCGGGGAGCTGTCAATAAAAAAACATACGCTCGTTTGAAATCATCGTTTTAATGGCTTGTAACCCTTGCCGCTGGTGATCGTGAGGGGGCGTCGGTATGCTGGCGACATCGCGGCCCTTGATTGGTAAGGGCGCAATGCAAGTGAGGATTATCCGTGGAGTTCGTTGTCGATTACGCCAGTTTTCTGGCCAAGACAGTCACGCTGGTGGTTGCCATCATCGTGGTGCTGGTCGCCATTGCGTCCATGCGTGGCAAGGGACGTCGCAAAACCGCCGGACAATTGCAGGTCACGCGCCTCAATGACTTCTACAAAGGTCTGCGCGAGCGTCTGGAGCAGTCGCTGCTGGGCAAGGATCGCCTCAAGGCGCTTCGCAAGGAGCAGGCCAGGGCGCTGAAGAAAGAGAAGAAGGACAAGGTCGAAGAGAAGGCCCGCGTCTACGTGCTGGACTTCGATGGGGATATCAAGGCCTCTGCCACCGAAAGCATGCGCCACGAGATCACGGCACTGCTGACGCTGGCCACCGGCAAGGACGAAGTGGTCCTGCGTCTGGAAAGCGGCGGCGGTATGGTTCACAGCTACGGTCTCGCGTCTTCGCAACTGGCGCGTATCCGTCAGGCAGGCATTCCGCTGACCATATGCATCGACAAGGTGGCCGCCAGCGGCGGTTACATGATGGCGTGCATCGGCAACAAGATTATCAGCGCACCGTTTGCGATTCTCGGGTCTATTGGCGTTGTCGCTCAATTGCCCAACGTCAACCGTCTGCTGAAGAAACACGACATCGACTTTGAAGTGCTGACCGCGGGTGAATACAAACGCACGCTGACGGTGTTTGGCGAAAACACCGAGAAGGGCCGCGAGAAGTTTCAGCAGGACCTGGACATCACGCACGACCTGTTCAAGAACTTCGTCGCCAGTTACCGTCCTCAGTTGTCGATCGATGAAGTCGCGACCGGCGAAGTCTGGCTGGGCATGGCTGCGCTGGACAAGCAACTGGTAGATGAACTCAAGACCAGTGACGAGTACCTGGCCGAACGTGCCAAGGATGCCGATGTGTTCCATCTGCACTATGTACAACGCAAGAGCCTGCAGGAACGCATGGGGATGGCAGCGGCGGCGTCGGCAGATGGCTTGATCGCCAAGTGGTGGGGACGACTGACGCAGCAGCGGTTCTGGTAATCGTCGCTTCTCCGGTCAGAGCGATGGGCACGATCAGTAGAGATCCTCACATGGATCGTTCCTACGCTCCGCGCTCATCGTTCTACACAAGTCCGCCTCAACACTGATCGTGCCCATCGCTCCGCGTGGGCATGCCTCCCGTGACGCTCCGCGTCACACATGGCACAGACTGCGGACTCAGTGAGCCGAGCGCATGGCTTCAGTCACCTTTTCGCCCCTCGGCGACTCACTTTGACGGAGCAAAGTAAGCAAACTCCTTCGCTCCGGTTGCGGCCCCGGCTTCGCCGGGGTTCCTTCGTCCTGACACTGATTCGGGGGTCGCTGCAAATGGGCCATCCATGGCCCAGTGCAGCTCAATCGGCATCCATGCCGATTGCCCCCCGAATCAGCGCCAGGACTCAGCCTTCACCCAGTCGCAATCGATGGTGTTCGCACCACCGCGTCAAAAAAGCACGGCAGCGCTGCTGCCTTATTTGAGAGCAGGATTATTTGTGTATAACGACGAGCGCTGCGCGTGGGAATGCAGCCCAGAACGCTCCGCGTCCGCTTCTGGGTGCAGTGCAGAACCGAGGCACGAACCCTTTGCAAGCCACAACAAAAAGCCCGGACCTTCAATGAAGGCCCGGGCTTTTTGATTTCAGCAAATAAAAGCAATCAGCGGCGACGGAACAGAGGCAGTGGCTCGTCAGTTGCGGCCTGGTAGGTCACTGAGAAGTCCTTGAGGCCTTCCAGCGCTTCGTACGGGTCCTTGTCGGGACGTATGGCAAAGGCGTCGAAGCCGCAGCGGCGCATGTAGAACAACTGGTCGCGCAGCACGTCGCCGATGGCACGCAGCTCACCCTTGTAACCATAGCGGTCACGCAGCAGGCGCGCGTTGGAGAAGTTGCGCCCGTCGGTGAACGCCGGGAAGTTCAGGGCGATGACCTGGAACTGCTCGACGTCAGCGCCGATTTCCTCGGCTTCTTCGTCACTGTCCAGCCACACACCCAGACCGCCATCACGCGCCTTGAGCGCATGACCATGTTCGCGCCACAGCGCCAACGGTACGATCAGGTCGTCACAGTTGGACAGGCTGTCGAAGGTCGTGTCCTTGGGCAGCAGGTGCCAGGTCTCGTCGATGACTTCGTTGTTCTTAATGATTCGCTGCATAGACGCGCTCCTTGAAAGGGTCAATGCCAATACGCTGATAGGTGTCGATGAAACGCTCGTCTTCGTTGCGTTTCTCGACATACACGTCGATCAGCTTCTCGATGACATCCGGCATGGCGTCCTGAGCGAAGGACGGGCCGAGGATCTTGCCCAGGCTGGCATCGCGGCTGGCGCTGCCACCCAGCGAAACCTGATAGAACTCTTCACCTTTCTTGTCCACGCCCAGAATGCCGATATGGCCGACGTGGTGGTGACCGCAGGCGTTCATGCAGCCGGAAATGTTCAGGTCCAGTTCGCCGATGTCGAACAGGTAGTCCAGATCATCGAAACGACGCTGGATCGATTCTGCAATCGGGATCGACTTGGCGTTGGCCAGCGAGCAGAAGTCGCCGCCAGGGCAGCAGATGATGTCGGTCAACAGGCCGATGTTCGGCGTGGCAAAGCCGTTTTCGCGCAGTTCGTTCCACAGCGTGAACAGTTCGGTCTGTTCGACGTCCGCCAGAATGATGTTCTGCTCATGGGACGTACGCAGCTCGCCGAAGCTGTAGCGATCGGCCAGGTCGGCGATGGCGTCCAGCTGCTTGTCGGTCACGTCACCCGGTGCAACACCGGTCGGCTTGAGCGACAGGGTCACGGCAACATAACCCTGCTTCTTGTGTGCGAACACGTTGCGCTGGCGCCAGCGAGCGAAGCCAGGGTGCTGGGCATCCAGCGCGGCCAGTTCGGCGTGCTGGTCGGCCAGAGCCTTGTATTGCGGGTCGATGAAGTGCTTCGAAACGCGCTCGACCTCGGCTTCGGTCAGTGTGGTCTGGCCGCCGCGCAGGTGAGTCATTTCCGCTTCGACTTTCTCGGCGAACACTTCAGGGGTCAGCGCCTTGACCAGAATCTTGATCCGCGCCTTGTACTTGTTGTCACGACGGCCATAGCGGTTGTACACACGCAGGATGGCGTCGAGGTAGCTCAACAGGTCCTGCCACGGCAGGAATTCATTGATGAAGGCACCGACCACCGGCGTACGGCCCAGACCGCCGCCGACCAGCACGCGGAACCCCAGCTCGCCGGCTTCGTTGCGCAGCGGCTCAAGGCCGATGTCATGCACTTCGATGGCCGCGCGGTCGCCGCTCGAACCGTTGATCGCGATCTTGAACTTACGCGGCAGGTAAGCGAATTCCGGGTGGAAAGTGGTCCATTGACGAACGATCTCGCACCAAGGACGCGGATCGACCAGCTCGTCTGCCGCGACACCGGCAAACTGATCGGTGGTCACGTTGCGCAGGCAGTTGCCGCTGGTCTGAATGGCGTGCATCTGCACGGTGGCCAGTTCAGCCAGAATGTCCGGCACATCTTCCAGCGCCGGCCAGTTGAATTGCACGTTCTGGCGGGTACTGATGTGGGCGTAACCCTTGTCGAAATCGCGGGCGATCTTCGCCATCATGCGCGCCTGGCGCGAGGTCAACTGGCCGTAAGGAACGGCCACACGCAGCATCGGGGCGAAACGCTGGACATAAAGACCGTTTTGCAGGCGCAACGGTCGAAACTCTTCCTCGCTCAGTTCCCCGGCCAGGTAGCGTCGGGTCTGATCCCGGAACTGCTTGACGCGGTCCTCGATGATCCTCTGATCGTAATCGTCGTATACGTACATATAGGTCCTGTTCTCAGGCTTCGTAATGAAGCAGGGCCGCTGCGGTCGATTGCAGGCAGCCACTGCGTCATCTGATCAATTCTGCGCGCACGGTCGCGCACTCCCTACGGAGCGGAGGCGACGATAGCAGTTTGCAGATATCGATAAAAGTGATGTTTATATATATGAAAATCACTAAAAGCGATAAGCATTGAAGGGTTTGAACATACCCTTGCTTGCCGTGTGGGCAACTGTCGACTTAACTGACGGTTATCACTGTCTGAAGAGCCTGCTTCAGTCCTTTCATATGCAATCACCCATAAGACCGACAAGAGGCGATGCGATGAGCAAGCACCCCAAAACGACCAAGCCCGACAGCTCTGTGGATGCCTGGGCCATTCTCTTTATTATCCTGCTGGCCGTAGGTGCCGCCGTGTTCTGGGTCAGCGGGCGATAGCAGCGCCCGGAGAATTTGCTGCACACGCTCCAGAATCCGACCTTTGCCGCCGATAGATCTGCCATAGCGCGATCAATTCTGCGGTTCAAGGTCTGGGTATATGAAGGTGTTCGTGGTTCGTCTGGCGGTCCTGATGGGCTGGCTGTGGGCGAGTTCGGCGTGGGCAGTCACGGTGGTGTTTATCAGTCCCGGCACGGAGAGCGACGGGTATTGGCGCAGCTATGTCCGGGTCATGCAATCGGCAGCCCGCACCACCGACATGACGCTGACGGTGCTGTATTCCGACAGAGACACCCGCAAGCTGCTCGCCATGGCGCGCGAAACGCTGCAGGGCAAGGCACGTCCCGATTATCTGCTGTTCTCCAACGAGCTCAACGTCGCCCCGGAGATTCTGCGTTTGTCGCTGGGCAGTGGGGTCAAACTGTTTGCTGTGAACAACACCCTCACGGCAGACCAGATTCGTATCATCGGCGACCTTCCCAGGCGTTATCCCGACTTTATCGGCAGTCTGGTCGGTAATGACGAAGAGGGCGGTTACCTGACTGCCAAACGCCTTATCAGTCTTTATCCGCGTCAGCCAGGAGGCGGGACGGTGGAGATGCTGGCGTTTTCCGGCACCAACACCACGCCCGTCTCGTTGTATCGCGAACAGGGTCTGCGTCGTGCGCTTGCCGAGCACCCTGAAGTCCATCTGCGTCAGATCGTGCTCAGTGGCTGGTTGCGATATCGGGCGCTCGAGCAGGCGCGGGTATTATTCAACCGTTATCCGGACATTCGTCTGGTCTGGTCTGCCAATGAACAAATGGCCTTCGGCGCCATGGACGCGTTGCGCGAGCGGGGCGGCCAGCCAGGCAGAGACGTTCTGTTCAGTGCGATCAATGGCACCTCCATGTCACTGCAGGCGCAGTTGGATGGGCGTCTCAGTGTCGTCGCAACCGGGCACTTTACCCTTGGCGGCTGGGCGATCATCCTGTTGCACCGCTATGACACCGCTCATCGACAGACTCACCTGCAGGCCGGGGCGAGGACCGTCGAGGTGCTGCATCTGGTTGAACGTCAGGATGCCCAGCGTTTTCTGGAGGCGACCCGGAACGAAGGCTACCGGCTCGACGTTCAGGCGTTCAACGTGAGCGCAACAGGTGAAGACTCGCCGTTTTCACTGAAAAACATGTTGCCGGATGCTCATTCCAGCGCCAGGTAAAGCACCAGTTGCACGATGCCAAACAGGATCGCAACGAAAATCACGGTGAACAACAACCCCAGCAGCAAAAAGTGCGCAGGCTTGCCGTAGGTGAAATCACGCTCGCGATTCTTGCCGCTCTGCACGCCAAACGCGGCTGCCAGAACGCTGTGCAGCATCTGCCTGAACGTGGGTGCCTTGTTTTTGGAAGCGTCGTCGGATGGTTCGTCCATAACACGCACCTGCCAATGCCTGTTCAGCTTAGCCAAGGCAGCATTGCGGTGGTGAGCAGCTCGTCGCCGGATTGCCCGGCGACGGTTTGACGTTGCTGCGGATTATTCGTCGTAACCCAGGTTTGGCGCCAGCCAGCGCTCGGTCACGCTGAGGTCCTGACCTTTACGGGCGGTGTAGCTCTCGATCTGATCCTTGTCGATCTTGCCGACCGCGAAGTACTGCGCCTGAGGGTGGGCAAAGTACCAGCCGCTGACCGCTGCTGCCGGGAACATGGCGTAGTGCTCGGTCAGGAACACGCCGCTGCGGCCAGGGGTGTGCTCGGGCGTGCCTTCCGGCAGCGGGTCCAGCAACGCGAACAGCGTACCTTTTTCGGTGTGATCCGGGCACGCCGGATAGCCTGGCGCCGGGCGAATGCCCATGTACTGCTCTTTGATAAGGGCTTCGTTGTCCAGCGCTTCGTCCTTTGCGTAACCCCAGTAATCCTTGCGCACCTGCTGGTGCAGCCACTCGGCACACGCTTCGGCCAGACGGTCGGCCAGGGCCTTGACCATGATCGAGTTGTAGTCGTCGCCGTTGTCCTGATAAGCCTTGGCCACTTCCTCGGCACCGATGCCTGCGGTGGTGATGAAGCCACCGATGTAGTCGGTCAGGCCGCTGCTCTTCGGCGCCACGAAGTCGGCGAGCGAGTAGTTGGGCTTGCCGTCGGGCTTGATGGTCTGCTGGCGCAGGTGATGCAGTTTTGCCAGCGGCTTGCCGTCTTCGCCATAGACTTCCAGATCATCGTGATCAACCTGATTGGCAGGCCAGAAGCCGAACACGGCACGGGCGCTGATCAGTTTTTCGTCGATCAGCTTGCGCAGTATCTGCTGAGCATCGGCGAACAGCGCAGTGGCGGCCTCGCCAACCACTTCGTCGGTCAGGATGCGCGGGTATTTGCCGGCCAGATCCCAGGAGATGAAGAACGGCGTCCAGTCGATATAGTCGGCGAGCACGTTCAGGTCGATGTCGTTCAGTACCCGGGTGCCGGTGAAGGTCGGCCGGGCAGGGGTGTAGTGTTCCCAGTCGAACTGCGGCTTTTTCGCCACGGCAGCGCCGTAGCTCAGGCGTTCGGTGCGCGAACTGCGTGCCGAGGTGCGCTCGCGCACTTCGATGTATTCCAGGCGCGTCTTCTCGATGAAGGCGGGCTTCAACTCCTTGGACAGCAGTTGAGTGGCAACGCCCACGGCACGCGATGCGTCGGTCACGTAGATGACTGCGTCATTGCTGTACTTGGGTTCGATCTTGACCGCAGTGTGGGCCTTGGACGTGGTTGCGCCACCGATCATCAGTGGCAGGTGGAAGTCCTGACGCTGCATTTCCCGGGCGACATGCACCATTTCGTCCAGCGAAGGCGTGATCAGGCCGGACAGGCCGATGATGTCGCATTTCTCTTCGCGGGCCACCTGGAGGATTTTCTCCGCAGGCACCATCACGCCCAGGTCGACGATGTCATAGCCGTTACAGCCCAGCACCACGCCGACGATGTTCTTGCCGATGTCGTGTACGTCGCCTTTGACCGTGGCCATCAGGATCTTGCCCTTGGCCTCCGGTTTATCGCCTTTTTCCAGCTCGATGAAGGGGATCAGGTGCGCTACGGCCTGTTTCATCACGCGGGCGGATTTGACCACCTGGGGCAGGAACATCTTGCCGGAACCGAACAGGTCGCCGACCACGTTCATGCCAGACATCAACGGGCCTTCGATCACTTCGATAGGGCGGTTGAACGACTGACGCGACTCTTCGGTGTCCTCGACGATGTGGGTGGTAATACCCTTGACCAGCGCATGCTCCAGGCGCTGATTGACTGGCCAGCTGCGCCATTCTTCGGTTTCGGCTTCCTTGACGCTGCCATCGCCCTTGAACTTGTCGGCAATCGCCAGCAACGCATCGGTGCCTTCGGGATTGCGGTTGAGCACCACGTCTTCCACGCAGTCGCGCAGTTCGGCCGGGATCTGGTCATAGATTTCCAACTGACCGGCGTTGACGATGCCCATGCTCAGGCCGTTGCGGATCGCGTGCAGCAAGAACACTGAGTGAATCGCCTCGCGCACCGGGTTGTTGCCCCGGAACGAGAACGATACGTTGGACACACCGCCGGAGGTCAGCGCATACGGCAGCTCGTCGCGGATGTAGGCGCAGGCGTTGATGAAGTCTACGGCGTAGTTGTTGTGCTCTTCGATGCCGGTAGCAATGGCGAAGATGTTCGGGTCGAAGATGATGTCTTCCGGCGGAAAACCCACTTCATTGACCAGAATGTCGTAGGAGCGTTTGCAGATTTCCTTCTTGCGCGCCTCGGTGTCGGCCTGGCCCTGTTCGTCGAACGCCATGACCACTACCGCCGCGCCGTAACGCTTGCAGAGTCTGGCGTGGTGAATGAACTGCTCGACGCCTTCCTTCATGCTGATGGAGTTGACGATGCCCTTGCCCTGGATGCATTTGAGGCCCGCTTCGATCACTTCCCATTTCGAGGAATCGATCATGATCGGCACACGGGAAATGTCCGGTTCGCCCGCGATCAGGTTGAGGAAGGTCACCATGGCCTTCTTCGAGTCCAGCATCCCTTCGTCCATGTTGATGTCGATCACCTGCGCACCGGCCTCGACCTGCTGCAGGGCGACTTCCAGTGCTTCGGTGTAGTTGTCTTCACGGATCAGGCGGGCGAAGCGGGCGGAACCGGTGATGTTGGTGCGCTCGCCGACGTTGACGAACAGCGACTGGCGATCAATGGTGAACGGCTCGAGCCCCGACAGACGACAAGCCTTGGGAATGTCCGGGATCTGACGCGGCGCATAGCCGGAGACGGCCTGGGCGATGGCCTTGATGTGCGCGGGCGTGGTGCCGCAGCAGCCGCCGACGATGTTCAGGAACCCGCTTTCGGCGAATTCCTCAATGATTTTTGCAGTCTGGCTCGGCAGCTCGTCGTATTCGCCGAAGGCATTGGGAAGACCGGCGTTCGGGTGCGCGGACACATGGGTGTTGGCCTTGTTGGCCAGTTCCTGCAGATAAGGACGCAGTTCGCTGGCGCCCAGTGCGCAGTTCAGACCCACCGAGATCGGCTTGGCGTGGCTGATGGAGTTCCAGAACGCTTCGGTGGTCTGGCCGGACAAGGTACGGCCAGAGGCGTCGGTGATGGTGCCGGAAATCATGATCGGCAGCTCGAAGCCCAGTTCCTCGAACACACCTTGCACGGCGAAAATCGCGGCCTTGGCGTTGAGGGTGTCGAAAATGGTTTCGATCAGGATCAGGTCCGCGCCGCCCTCGATCAGGCCGCGCGTGGCTTCGGTGTAGTTTTCCACCAGTTCATCGAAGGTGACGTTGCGGTAGCCAGGATTGTTGACGTCAGGCGACAACGAGCAGGTCCGGCTGGTCGGGCCGAGCACGCCTGCGACAAAGCGCGGCTTGTCCGGGGTTTCCAGGGTCTTGGCATCCGCGACCTTGCGCGCCAGGCGAGCGCCTTCGACGTTCAGCTCATAAACGATGGATTCCATGCCGTAATCGGCCTGGGACACCTGAGTTGCGTTGAAGGTATTGGTCTCTAGAATGTCGGCCCCGGCGTCCAGGTATTCCTTCTCGATGGCGCCAATCACGTCCGGACGGGTCAGGATCAACAGGTCGTTGTTACCCTTGACGTCGCTCGGCCAGTCGGCGAAACGCTTGCCACGGTAGTCCTGCTCTTCAAGTCTGTAGCTCTGGATCATCGTGCCCATGCCGCCATCGAGGATCAGGATCCTCTGTTTCAGAGCATTGATGAAGGCTTGATGGCGGGCGCTACGGTCGGACATGAGGGCTACCTTGAGAAGGTCGATACTTAAAGAAGGCGATAATAGCAAACCGGAACGGATTTGGTGTTGTCAGGGCTTTTGCATGAAAATCGTTCATGTTGAGGCGGTGTACAGCCTTGTAGAATCATCGGCTTTTACTCTCAGAGCCCGGTTTCCATGCCGCATCGCTTGCTGGCAGGTATTGTCCTGCTCTTTTCCTGCTGCGTGCTTCAGGCCCAGACGCCGCCTCCGGTCTCGTCGCCTGCCATTTCCTACGTGCGGGATATTCAACCGATCCTCACCGAAAAGTGCGTGGCCTGTCATGCCTGCAACGACGCGCCTTGTCAGCTGAATCTGGGCGGTGGCGAGGGCGTCAGTCGCGGCGCCAGCAAGATACCGGTCTATCAGGGTGAGCGCACCGAGGCCGCCGCGCCGACCCGTCTGTTCTATGACGCTCGCGACACCGACGCGTGGCGCGGCAAGGGCTTCTATTCTGTGCTGGATGCACAGGGCAGTCAGGCGTCGCTGATGGCGCGCATGCTGGAGCTCGGACGCAGTGCGCCGTTGCCTGCCAACAGCAAGATTCCGGACAACATTGCACTGGGCATCAATCGTGAAAACGTCTGCCCGCTGCCCGGCGAGTTCAACGCCTATGCGGCTGCGCACGCCCAGCAGGGCATGCCGCTTGCGGTCGCAGGGCTGACCGACGCCGAATACCAGACGCTGCAGCGCTGGTTGGCGGCAGGCGCCCCGGTCGAGTCGCAGGCGCTGACGCCGACGGTCACCGAGGCAAGTCAGATTCTTGCATGGGAAAACCTGCTCAATCAGCCCGGTGCCAATCAGGCGCTGGTCGGTCGCTGGCTGTTCGAGCATCTGTTTCTGGCCCACATCTACTTTGAAGACGGCGCGGCGGGGCATTTCTATCAGTGGGTGCGCTCACGAACACCGACCGGCAAGCCGGTTGACCTGATTGCCACGCGGCGCCCCAACGATGATCCGGGCAGTAACTTCTACTACCGTCTGGTGCCGGTGCAGGGCGTGATCGTCCACAAGACCCATATCACCTACGTGTTGAGCCCGCAGAAAATGGCTCGGGTCAAGCAACTGTTCTACGCCAACGACTGGAAGGTCAACGCCTTGCCCGGCTACGGACCGGGACATCGGGCCAATCCATTTCAGACCTTCGAGGCCATTCCGGCTGAGGCGCGTTATGAGTTCATGCTCGATAACGCCGAGTACTTCGTGCGCACCTTCATTCGTGGCCCGGTCTGTCGTGGGCAGATCGCTACCGACGTGATCCGCGACCAGTTCTGGGTCATGTTCCAGGAACCCGGACACGACCGTTACGTGACCGATGCGGTTTACCGCGGCGAGGCGACGCCGTTACTGGCCATGCCAGGACAGAACGATAACGTGGGCAGTGTGCTGAGCCTCTGGCTGTCCTATCGGGATCGTCGCAATGCCTACGAAAACCTGCGGCGCGACACCTACGCGAAGAAACCGCCACCGGGCTGGGGCGATCTGTGGACCGGCAATGACAACGCACTGTTGACCGTCTTCCGCCATTTCGACAGTGCTTCGGTGACCAAGGGGCTGATCGGCGATGTGCCACATTCGATGTGGCTGTTCGATTACCCGTTGCTGGAGCGCACCTATTATCAGTTGGCGGTCAATTTCGATGTCTATGGCAATGTCTCGCATCAGGCCCAGACGCGGCTGTATTTCGACCTGATCCGCAACGGCGCGGAAATCAACTTCCTGCGCCTGATGCCTGCCGACCTGCGCGAAGGTCTGCTCGGTGATCTGTATCAGGACAGCGGCAAGGTCAAGATGTGGCTGGATTATCAGGACATTGATGACGACACGCCCACAGGCATCGGTCTGGACAAGAAAAGCCCGGTACGTGACTTCGCCAACAAGCTGATCCAGCGCGTCGGCCCCCTCAATGCCTCGCCCGATCCGATCAATCGCTGTGATGGCGCGTTTTGTTCGCGTCCTGGCCTGAGCAGCAGCTATGCCCAGGCGGAGCAGGCGCTCAGCCGGTTGACCTCGCGTCCCGCAGCGGGGCTCAAGGTTATTGACCTGCTGCCGGAAGCGACGATGCTGCGTATCGAGGACGGCACCGGAAAGCGGGAGATGTACAGCATGTTGCGCAATCGTGCGCATACCAACGTGGCGTTCTTGCTGGGTGAGTCCTACCGCTATATTCCGGGGCTGGACACGCTGAGCATTTATCCCGGTGTGCTCAGCAGTTACCCAAACTTCATGTTCAACGTGCCGGCTGCCGAAGTGTCAGCGTTCGTCGATGCGATGCAGCAGAGCAAGGATCAGGCGAGCTTTGAACAGATCGTCCAGCGCTGGGGCATCCGGCGGACGCATCCGCTGTTCTGGACGTACTTCCACGACCTGAACCGCTATCTTCAGGAAACTGCGCCGCGTGAATCGGCGGTGCTCGACATGAACCGCTACGAAAACCTCTGAATCTGTACGTTTCCGCCTGCAGGCCATGAGATATATGGCCTGCGGCCATCTCTGCAAACCTGAACGAATCCCGTTTTCTACGATCTTTTTTTCAAAAATGCGGTCCGAGGGGGGCGCGCCATGGAACCTGTCGCTGACGCGAGCCCGGGTTGCTGGTTGAGTTGAAAGTCAGGCAGTAGAGGTTTTTTGAATGTTGATTTCGGTACAGGCCCTGCGGGCGTTTGCAGCATGGGTGGTGGTATGTCATCACTTCATGCAGATTTTTTACGACTTCAAGGCCAGTGGTCCCATTGGCGAATTCTTTGTCTCCAAAGGCGCCGTCGGCGTCGATATCTTTTTCGTGATCAGCGGATTGGTGATCTTCCTTTCTACCCAGAAAAGCGACATGCCCGCTGGTCGTTTCATACTGCATCGTCTGATTCGTATCGTCCCTGCGTACTGGCTTTATACCGCCGCCATGGCGCTGTTGCTGCTGGCTGCGGCGCCCATGTTGCCGCATCAGGTCATCGGCTGGCAGAACTTCATGCTGTCGCTGATCTTCATTCCCTCCGAAAATCCCGGCGGTTACGGCTTGTACCCCACGCTGAACGTTGGCTGGACGCTCAACTACGAAATGTTCTTCTACCTGCTGTTCAGCATGGTGTTCCTGTTCAAGCAGCGTCACCGGCCACTGATCATCGCAGCGGCGCTGTTTGGTGTCAGTGAGGTGCTGGCGCGTGCGGGGGTGATCAGCCGCTTCTACGGCAACGACATTATTTACGAGTTTCTGCTGGGTATCGGCATCGGCATTCTGTATCGCCGTGGCTGGATCAAGGAGGCGCTCTGGCTGCCGTTGGCGGGCATCGCGGTCGGTCTGTACGCCATCAATCACCTGACCAATGACCAGCGCCTGCTGAACTGGGGACTGCCCAGCGCACTGATTGTGTTGTCCTGTATTTCGTTGGAACCTTACTTCCGTGGCAGCCGACTGCTCAAGGTACTCGGCGATTGCTCGTATTCGGTGTACCTGCTGCATGTGCTGGTGCTGTACGGCGGCCTGCTGATGGCGCAGCGCTATGGACTGAGTCCCTATCTGGTGTTCGCGTTCTGTGTGCCGGTCATCGCCATTGGCGCATGGCTGAGTTATGAGTGGATCGAGAAGGGGATGTATCGTCGTCTCAAGGACTGGCTGGACGCGCGCCGCGCCGTACAGCCCGCCAGGGCGCTTTCCTGATGGGTCCATTTCCGACGGGCTCTTTTCCGACAAGAATACTAGGACTTTGTGCGGCGCACTCGATTGGCGTAAACTGCTGGCACGTCTGCGAGGAACTTTCATGACCGCTATCACTATTACCGATGCCGCCCACGATTATCTGGCCGATCTGCTGGAAAAGCAGAACACCCCGGGCATCGGCATCCGCGTGTTTATTACCCAACCTGGCACTCAGTACGCCGAAACCTGCATCGCCTATTGCAAGCCGGGCGAAGAAAAGCCGGAAGACAAGGCGATTGGCCTGAAGAGCTTCACGGCCTGGATCGACGGTTTCAGCGAAGCCTTTCTGGACGACGCTGTCGTCGATTACGCCACCGACCGTATGGGCGGCCAACTGACCATCAAGGCACCTAACGCCAAGGTGCCGATGGTTAACGCCGACAGTCCGATCAACGAGCGGATCAAC
Source organism: Pseudomonas sp. AC016 (assembly GCF_979253365.1). Classification (NCBI taxonomy): domain Bacteria; kingdom Pseudomonadati; phylum Pseudomonadota; class Gammaproteobacteria; order Pseudomonadales; family Pseudomonadaceae; genus Pseudomonas; species Pseudomonas sp. AC016. Next base: position 401,802 of record NZ_CEEDCC010000001.1, on the reverse strand, counting down.
TACTACCTGCAAACCGAAATCAATCCGGGGCTCGCCAGCCACGGCGGTCAGGTTACGTTGATCGATGTGGTCGAGGAAGACACCCAGAACATCGCTGTTCTGCAGTTCGGCGGCGGTTGCCAGGGCTGCGGTCAGGCCGATGTCACCCTGAAGGAAGGCATCGAACGTACCCTGCTGGAGCGTATTCCAGAGCTGTCGGGTGTGCGCGATGTGACCGACCATACCCAGAAAGAAAACGCTTACTACTAAGCCGTTCCTTTCCCGGAAAACGCCCTGACCTGTTCAGGGCGTTTTTGTTTCTGGCGAGTGCATCTCCCTCAAGATTTTGTATGAAGTTGTACGCTCGTCCCTTCAGTTTTCGTTTTCCATGACGATCTAGTGGCAATGGGCCAAAGGAGGTGGCTGTCAACGTCTGAAGAGTGAGTAATCAATGTCCTTTTTTCCTTTCTGGCGCCGCGATCGTGTTGCGCTGAAACAGCTGATTTCGGCCATCGTGAGTGGCGGCAAGCCAAATGTCGCAGGCTGCGCCGAAGCCGCAAGCGTGACTGAAGCCTGGAACCACATCGAAACAACCAACCTGCAGACGCAGGATCGCATCCGTTCGCTGGAGATTGAACTCGAGCAGGCTCGGCTTATGCTGGGAGAGGCTGCGACGAGCGCTGCTGCGTATGAAACCCGATTCGATCTGGTGAATCTCGCTTCCAGTGAGGGGCTTTGGGACATGGAGGTCGTGGCGGGCGATCCTGTGAATCCGAAGAATCGGTTCTGGTGGTCTCAGCAGCTGCGCACCCTGTTGGGATTCAACGACGAACGCGACTTTCCCAATGTGCTGGCGAGCTGGGCGGACCGACTTCATCCGGAAGACAAGCAAGCCACGCTGGATGCGTTCGCACGGCACCTTAACGACAAGACCGGCCGTACGCCCTACAAGGTCAAAAATCGCCTCGCCATGAAGAATGGCACCTACCGCTGGTTTTATGCGCAAGGCGAAACGCTGCGCGACGCCCATGGCGTTCCGCTGCGTGTGGCAGGGTCACTGCGAGACATTCAGGACGAGCTCGAACGCGACCGCGCTCACGACGTCATCATCACCCGTTTCGAACTGGCGCGTGAAATGCTCTCTGATGGTCTGTGGGACATGGAGGTTATCGCTGGTGATCCGGTCAATCCTCGAAACCCCTTCTGGTGGTCGCCCCAGTTCAGAAGGCTTCTGGGCTTCGAGACTGTTGAAGAGTTCCCCGATGTGCTGGACAGCTGGGCGTCCAGGCTGCATCCCGAGGACAAGGAGCGCAGCCTCAATTCTTTTGGAGCTCACCTGAACGATCGCAGCGGCAAGACGCCGTTCGACATCGAGTACCGATTGAAGATGAAGAGCGGAGAGTATCGCTGGTTCAGGGCCCGTGGGCAGACCAAACGCGATGCGACTGGCGCGCCACTTCGCGTGGTGGGTGCTTTGGTTGATGTGCATGTTCTGCATGAGCAGGAGTCGCTTCGTGAGGCGGAATCCCAGCATCAGCGCAATCTGGAGGAAAACCTGGCGCAGCTTTCCCAGATCGTCAGCACCATCCAGAGCATTGCGAGCCAGACCAATCTGCTGGCGTTGAACGCTGCCATCGAAGCGGCGCGGGCCGGTGAAGCAGGGCGCGGGTTTGCAGTGGTCGCTGACGAAGTGCGCAAGCTCGCGACCCGAACCACGGATGCGACCCAGCAAGCCGTCAGCATGATGGGCCGATAAGCCTTTCTCCAGGTCTGTCATCAGCAGCGTGCGGCCATGAGCTCTCAAGGCCGCCGCTTCGGCGGATTTTCTGGCTTTCAGGCAGGCTGCTGAATGGATGGCGACTCATCGAGGGTGACCAGCACAGCCCCTTCGTTGACCATGTCGCCCTCGCGGCAGTGCAGCGCCGTGACCACGCCAGCGGTTGCTGCGCGGATGCTGTGTTCCATTTTCATGGCCTCCAGCACCACCAGCAGCGTTCCGGCTTCGACAGACTGCCCGGACTCCACAAGCACTCGAACAATGCTGCCGTTCATGGGAGCTGTCAGGCCGCCGTGCAGGTTATCGCTCAGTCCGGCCTGGGCGATCGGGTCTGAGCGAGTGACCGTGAAGGGCTCACCGTGCCATTTCAGATACAGGCTGGCACCCCGACGAATCGCCAGATGCTGAAGCCTGACACCGTCGGTTTCGACACTCAGCGTCTCTGAACCCAACCGATACCGTGATTCGCTGTCATTGCGCAGCCGAACCCTTTTGCGGTCGCCATTGCACTCCAGATGCAGGTCGATTTCAGCCGGCATACCTGCGCGAAAGCCGGAGTGAGTGTTCCAGGGTGAGGTGGGGTCATCTTCGCGGAGGCGTTCGGGTTCGCTCTGCCTGAAGGCTTCTGCAGCGGCTTGCCAGAACTCCTCGGACAGCGGGCATTGTTCGGGCAGCAACTGAGCCTGATAGCGGGGGATGAACCCAGTGTCCAGTTCGGCAGCGGCGAAGGCCGGGTGCGCGATGATCCGGCGCAGGAACGTCAGGTTGGTCCTGACGCCGCCGACGGCAAACTCATCGAGCATGCCGAGCAGGCGCAGGCGCGCTTCCTCACGGTTTTTACCCCAGGCGATCAGCTTGCCGAGCATTGGGTCGTAGAACGGCGAGATGCTGTCGCCTTCGCAGACGCCGCTGTCTACGCGGCGTCCGAAGCCGGGTGTCGATTCTCGATACAGCTCGAGCTTTCCGGTCGCGGGCAGAAAATCATTGGCCGGGTCTTCGGCGTACAGCCGTACCTCGATGGCGTGGCCGATGAGCGGAACCTGCGCCTGGCTGATGGGCAGCGGTTCACCGCGTGCCACGCGGATCTGCCATTCCACCAGATCGAGGCCGGTGATGTATTCGGTGACCGGGTGTTCGACCTGCAGGCGGGTGTTCATCTCCATGAAGAAGAACTCGCCGCGTGCATCCAGCAGAAACTCCACGGTGCCCGCACCCACATAACCGATGGCTTGCGCCGCCTTGACCGCCGCTTCACCCATGGCCCGCCGCAGCTCGGGCGAAAGGCCGGGGGCGGGCGCTTCCTCGACGACTTTCTGGTGACGACGCTGAATCGAGCAGTCGCGTTCGTTCAGGTACAGGCAATGGCCGTGTTGATCGGCAAACACCTGAATCTCCACATGCCGTGGCTCAAGCACATATTTTTCGACCAGCATGCGCGAGTCGCCAAAAGAGGACAAAGCCTCACGCTGGGCAGAGGCCAGGGCTTCGGCCAGTTCGCTGTCCTGCTCGACCACCTTCATGCCCTTGCCGCCACCACCAGCTGTGGCTTTGAGCAGGACCGGGTAACCGATACGCTCTGCCGCGGCGCGAAAGGTCTCGATGTCCTGTGCAGCACCGTGATAGCCCGGCACCAGTGGCACGCCTGCGTCTTCCATCAGGGACTTGGCCGCCGACTTGCTGCCCATGGCGTCGATGGCCGAGGCGGGCGGGCCGAGAAAGATCAGCCCGGCGTTTTCGATGGCACGGGCAAAGTCGGCGTTTTCCGATAGGAAACCGTAGCCGGGGTGAATTGCCTGGGCTCCGCTGGTCTTGGCGGCGGCGATGAGCTTGTCGATCATCAGGTAGCTTTCCGAGGCCTTGCTGCCGCCCAGATCGACGCAGATGTCGGCTTCGCGACTGTGACGTGCGTCCCGGTCTGTTGCGCTGTGTACGGCAACGGTGGTCAGACCCATTTTCTTTGCCGTGCGCATGATGCGACAGGCAATTTCGCCCCGGTTGGCGACCAGCAGTGTGGTCAGTTCAATATGGCTCATGACTGCGAGTCCTTTTTGTCCGAGGCGCTGTCATCGGCCTGCGCCTGCCAGCCGGGCGAACGCTTGTTCAGGAAGGCGCGCAGACCTTCCTGTCCTTCGGCACTGGTGCGGATGCGCGCGATGGCGCTTTCGCAGTAACGACGCAGGGCAGGAGTCAGTTCGCCGCTGCCAACCTCGCGCAGCAGATCCTTGCTGGCGCGCATGGCCTGGGGGCTGTTCAGCAGCAGGTTGTCGACCCAGAGGGCGGTTTGCTCGTCCAGCGCTGCCAGCGGGTAGTGTTCGGCAATCAAGCCGATCTGCTGCGCGCGCTGGGCACTGAAGCGCTCCGCTGTCAGCGCATAACGCCTTGCGGCGCGTTCACCGATGGCTTGAACCACGAACGGACTGATGACCGCGGGCGCCAGGCCGATGCGCACTTCGGACAGGCAGAATTGCGCATCGTCGGCGGCGATTGCCATGTCGCAGCAACTGATCAGGCCCAGTGCGCCGCCGAAGGCTGCACCTTGCACCACGGCCAGCGTAGGAATCTTCAGCTTGGCGAGGTTGTACATCAGCTCGGCCAGTTCCCGGGCGTCGTCCAGGTTGGTGTTGTAGTCCAGCTCTGCGGCCTGTTGCATCCAGGCCAGATCGGCACCAGCGCTGAAATGCTTGCCGCGACCGCGCACCAGCAAAAAACGCAAGGCTGGTTTGCTCTGGACCTCGTCCAGCGCCAGGATCAGTTCGCGGATCATCTGCGCGTTGAAGGCGTTGTTCTTGTCCGGCCGGTTCAGCCACAGCGTGGCGAAGCCGCGTGGGTCGTCGATCAGTTCTATTGTCGCGAAGGCAGTCATGGTCATTTCCCGGCTTACATTCGGAACAGGCCGAACGTGGTGGGTTCGATAGGGGCGTTGAGCGAAGCGGAGAGGGCCAACGCAAGAATGTCCCGGGTCTGCGCCGGGTCAATCACGCCGTCGTCCCACAGGCGGGCGCTGGAATAGTACGGGTGGCCCTGATGCTCGTATTGATCGAGGATCGGCTGTTTCAGCTCGGCCTGCTGCTGCGCACTGAACGCCTGGCCGCTGCGTTCGGCCTGTTCGCACTTGACCTGCACCAGCACGCCAGCGGCCTGCTCGCCGCCCATCACGCCGATTCTGGCGTTGGGCCACATCCACAAAAAACGCGGATCGTAGGCGCGGCCACACATGCCGTAATTGCCCGCACCGAAACTGCCGCCAATGATCACGGTGAATTTCGGCACCCGCGCACAAGCAACAGCCGTCACCAGCTTGGCGCCATGCTTGGCGATGCCGCCTGCTTCGTATTTCTGACCGACCATGAAGCCGGTGATGTTCTGCAGGAAGAGCAGGGGAATGCCGCGCTGGCAGGCCAGTTCGATGAAATGCGCGCCTTTCTGCGCGGCCTCGGCGAACAAAATGCCGTTGTTGGCCAGGATCGCGACCGGATAGCCTTTCAAATGGGCGAAGCCGCACACCAGTGTGGTGCCGAACAGCGCCTTGAACTCATCGAACACCGACCCATCCACCAGCCGGGCGATGACATCACGCACGTCGAACGGTTGCTTGGTGTCGGTCGGGATGATGCCGTACAGCTCGTCGCTGGCGTACAGCGGGTCAATGGGCGTCTGTACATTAAGCTGACCCTGCTTGCGCCAGTTCAGATTCGCGATGCAGCGCCGCGCCAGTGCCAATGCGTGTTCATCGCTGTCAGCGTAATGGTCTGCGACGCCCGAGGTCCGGCAATGCACGTCGGCACCGCCCAGGTCTTCGGCGCTGACCACTTCGCCAGTGGCGGCCTTCACCAGCGGTGGACCGGCGAGAAAGATCGTTGCCTGCTCACGGACCATGATTGCCTCGTCGGCCATCGCAGGCACGTAAGCGCCGCCAGCGGTGCAGGAGCCCATGACCACGGCGATCTGGGCGATGCCCTGAGCGCTCATGTTGGCCTGATTGAAGAAGATGCGGCCAAAGTGTTCACGGTCCGGAAACACTTCGTCCTGACGCGGCAGATTGGCCCCGCCGGAATCCACCAGATAAATGCAGGGCAGGCGGTTCTGCTGGGCGATGGCCTGGGCGCGCAGATGCTTTTTGACCGTCAGTGGATAATATGAGCCGCCTTTGACGGTGGCGTCGTTGGCGACAATCATGCACTCGACACCTTCGACCCGGCCGATTCCGGCGATCACGCCCGCTGCCGGGACGTCTTCGCCGTAAACCTCGTAGGCGGCCAACTGGCCGATTTCCAGAAACGGCGAGCCAAGGTCCAGTAACTGATTGATGCGGTCACGGGGCAATAACTTGCCGCGCGACGTGTGGCGCTCCTGCGCCTTGGGACCGCCGCCTTGCTGAACCTTGCTCAGCAAGGCACGCAGTTCATGAACCTGTTCCAGCAGCGCTGCGCGATTGAGCGCGAATTGCGGGTCCCGGAGATTGATGCGGGTATGCAGAATGGCCATAAGGACTCCGGAATCAACGGGTTTCGTTGAACAGTTCGCGGCCGATCAGCATGCGGCGAATTTCGCTGGTGCCCGCACCGATCTCATAGAGTTTTGCGTCGCGCAGCAGACGGCCTGCGGGAAACTCGTTGATATAGCCGTTGCCGCCGAGGATCTGAATGGTGTCGAGTGCCATCTGGGTGGCGCGTTCAGCGCTGTAGAGGATCACGCCTGCGGCGTCCTTGCGGGTGGTTTCACCGCGATCACAGGCCTGCGCCACGGCATACAGATAGGCGCGGCTGGCGTTGAGTTGGGTGTACATGTCGGCGACCTTGCCCTGAATCAGCTGGAACTCGCCGATACTCTGGCCAAACTGTTTACGGTCATGGATGTAAGGCACCACCACGTCCATGCAGGCCTGCATGATTCCCGTCGGGCCGCCAGAGAGCACGACGCGCTCGTAATCCAGGCCGCTCATCAGCACCCGTACGCCGCCGTCGAGCGTGCCGAGCAGGTTTTCTTCGGGCACTTCCACGTCATCGAAAAACAGTTCGCAGGTGTTGGAGCCACGCATGCCGAGCTTGTCGAACTTGTTGCTGCGGGAGAAACCTTTCCAGTCGAGTTCGACGATGAACGCGCTGATGCCGTGAGCCGCCTTTTCCAGATCGGTCTTGGCATAGATCACGTAAGTGTTGGCGTCCGGCCCGTTGGTGATCCAGGTCTTGCTGCCATTGAGCACATAGCGATCGCCGCGTTTGTCGGCGCGCAGCTTCATCGACACCACATCCGAACCGGCATTGGGTTCGCTCATGGCCAGCGCACCGACGTGCTCGCCGCTGATCAGCTTCGGCAGATAACGAGCTTTCTGCTCGGGGTTGCCGTTGCGATTGATCTGGTTCACACAGAGGTTCGAGTGCGCACCATAGGAAAGCGCTACCGAGGCCGAGCCGCGGCTGATTTCTTCCATCGCCACGACATGAGCCAGATAACCGAGACCGGCGCCGCCGTATTCTTCGCTGACGGTGATACCCAGCAGACCCATGTCGCCGAACTTGCGCCACATATCAGCCGGGAACAGGTTGTCCTTGTCGATCTGTGCTGCGCGTGGGGAAAGTTCTGCGCTGACGAAGGACCGCAACTGGTCGCGCAGCATATCGATGGTTTCGCCCAGGGCGAAGTTCAGGCTGGGGTAACTCATGGGTAGCGTTCCTGTTTTATTCTTGGCGGATAGGCTATGACCTTTACGTTAACGTAAACCTGCGTCGTGGCACTGTCAATGTCGGCATTGATCGCAACAGGTAGCCAGTGGGGGTGAGGGGAATGTCGAATGCCGGAAAGCACGAAGGGGAGCCTGGGCTCCCCTTCAAGGTTTCTTCTTTATGCTCTTTTTTTGTTTTCGGGAGGCCTGTTATTGTTTTTGGCAGCCTTGCCCTTCACATCTTTTTTGAGCGATCCCTAAGCAGGACCAAAAGCAAACGTATTTTTTTGAGCGCTGATGACACTTTCATCGTATCGATCCAACCAGTCTGGTAGCCGCCTTGAGGCAGTTTTATTGCTCTCTGTCTGGTTGCGAACGGCTTGCAGGCAAGCAGTTCTGAAAAGCTATCCACTCCAAAAAAATCTGTTAGCTACGCCTCTGTACGTGTTGTTCTTGTTGTGTCAGAGCCGGTACGTATTGTTTTTATTGGGTTGCTGCGTGTTTTTTTATTTTTGTTGTACCAAAGATATAGCAGGACCCGTGCCAGTTTTACGAAGCCCTTTAAATACGGGGCTTCGGGTGTCTCGGTGCATCACGAGACCTTTGAATGGGTTGTCGATTGTTTCCGTGTTACCCGTTTGTCTCGACAGAACGCGACGGAGGGTAACACTCTGTGACAAGTTGTCGCACTTGGTTACCGACCGGTGACACGCTCAGGCAGACAGGCGCGCCCTGGCTACGCGCGAACCGTTGCTGCGCTCAAGCACGTCGCAGATCCGCTGGCCGGCCTGGATCACCTGGTCCAGATCGACTCCGGTTTCGATGCCCATGCCTTCGAGCATGTACAGCACGTCTTCGGTCGCGACGTTGCCGCTGGCGCCCTTGGCATAAGGGCAGCCACCAAGGCCCGCCACAGAGCTGTCGAACACGTGAATCCCTTCCTCAAGGCTGGCATAGATGTTCACCAGCGCCTGACCGTAGGTGTCGTGAAAGTGCCCCGCGAGCTTGCCGCGTGGGATCTGACCAGCCACGGTATTGAACAGGGCATGGGTCGCGCCGGGCGTGCCGGTGCCGATGGTGTCGCCCAGCGAAATCTCGTAGCAACCCATGGCGTGCAGTTCGTTGGCGACGGCGGCTACCTGCTCGGGGGCAATACGACCTTCATAAGGGCAGCCCAGTACGCAGGACACATAACCCCGGACGCGTAGCCCGTGCAGACGGGCTGCTTCCATGATCGGCGCGAAACGCTCCAGGCTCTCACTGATCGAGCAGTTAAGGTTGCGCTGCGAGAACGCTTCGGATGCAGCAGCGAACACCGCCACTTCCCGCACGCCAGCCGCCAGGGCGTCTTCGAAGCCTCTGAAGTTGGGTGCCAGCGCCGAATAGATAACGCCTTCACGGCGCTGGATCTGTTCGAAGACCTGCGCGGACCCGGCCATTTGCGGCACCCACTTGGGCGAGACGAAGCTGCCGACCTCGATGTGGCCCAGTCCTGCGGCGGTCAGGTCGTCCACCAGACGGACCTTGTCTGCGATGCTGATGGGGCGTGATTCGTTCTGCAGGCCATCGCGCGGACCCACTTCTACAAGGCTTACGTGCTGGGGCAGGGACGTGGGCAAAGGCATGGCGAGGCTACCTGAAGTCATAAGGTTGGAGTGGCGGTTCGATCCAGTGCCGCACGGCAGCGTTCTTCCGCCGTATCGAGTTCAAGCTGCATTTGCTGGATGTCCAGTAACTGCTGTTCGAGCTGATCACGACGTTCGGCGATCTTGCCGAGCATGGTGTGAAGTTGCTTCTGGTTATCGCCGCTGGGGTCGTATAGCGAGATCAGTTCCTTACACTCGGCCAGCGAAAAGCCGATGCGCTTGCCGCGCAGAATCAGTTTCAGCGTGACCTTGTCGCGCGCCGAATAGATGCGTTCCATACCGCGTCGCTCGGGGCAGAGCATGCCTTGTTCTTCATAGAAACGAATGGCGCGGGTGGTGATGTCCAGCTCGCGAGCGAGTTCTGAAATGCTGTAGGTCTGGCTGCTCATGGTGGGCTCAACGATAGACATAGGGCTTAACCTACGGCCTGCTTGACGTTTACGTCAAGCAGGCACGTTGATGAGTCGCCAACACAAAGCAGTCTGCTTCAAGCTCGAATCAACTTTAATTTACTGATTTTTATATATGTAAATCAGTCAGTTAAGCGTTAAAGCTGAAGCTTTATCGAGGTTCTGTTCTTGCGCGGTAACCCGCTGACACAGCTCGATGATCTGCTCGCGCATCCAGCGATTGGCCGGGTCCTGATCCGTGCTTTCGTGCCAATAGAGGTGCGTTTCGACCGAGGGCACGTCATTCACCGGCAGGTACACGAAGTGCAGGTCATTGCGCCGGGCGAAGCGTTCCGGCACGGTCATGACCATGTCAGTCTGCTGCAAGACCTGTGTCGCCATCAGGTAGTGCTGGGAGCGCAGGGCGATCTTGCGCTGGATACCCATCTTGCCCAGCGCCAGGTCCACATGTCCCAATCCACTGCGCCGACTCGAAATATGAATATGTGCCTGGGCCAGGTAGTCATCCAGTCCGAACGCCGGCTTGCCGGTCAGCGGGTGGCCTTTTCGCATGGCGCAGACATACCGGTCTTCCATCAGCTTGACGTGACGTACCTGCGGATCGGTGTTGAGCGGCGCATCGACTGCGAAATCCAGACGCCCGGCCGCCAGTTCTTTGGTCGTCTCGCGACGCTTGGACAGAAAGCTCTCGATGGTCACTGCTGGCGCCAGACGCCGCAGACGTTGAAACAGCAGTGGCAGAATCACCGCTTCGGTAAGGTCGGTCATGCTGATGCGATAGTTCTTGCTGGCCTGCTGCGGGTTGAATATCCGGCTTTCCTGCACGGACACTCTCAGCAGAGACAGGGCATTGCGCACCGGACCGATGATGTTCTGCGCCATTGGCGTGGGGACCATGCCCTGGGCGGTGCGCACGAACAGCGCATCGTTGAAGGTTTCGCGCAAGCGTGCCAGCGCGTTGGAGACAGCGGGCTGGGTGATGCCGACGATCTGTCCGGCCCGGGTCAGATTGGCTTCGGTATAAATGGCGTCGAAGACAATGAATAGATTGAGATCAACCTTGCTCAGGTTCATTGGTGGAGCGCCTCGTCCTGTTTTTGTGGATCGTCGCTTGTGCCGCAACGTGGCTCGATCATATATCGGTTATGAATGTTTATACACGCTGAGAATAGATTAGATAAATGTCTGGGCGTTCTCTAGGATCCTTCTCATCACAAGACGCCCTGAAAAAAGGTAGCTGCTCATGGATTTTGCGTATTCCCCCAAGGTGCAGGCACTGCGTGAGCGTGTGACCGCGTTCATGGATGCCTACGTGTATCCGGCCGAGCCGGTGTTCGAGCGGCAGGTTGCAGAGGGCGACCGCTGGCAGCCGACGGCAGTCATGGAGCAGCTCAAGGCGCAGGCGAGGGCGCAAGGGTTGTGGAACCTGTTCCTGCCCGAGTCAGAGCTGGGTGCCGGGCTGACCAACCTGGAATACGCGCCGCTTGCGGAAATCATGGGCCGTTCGCTGCTGGGGCCGGAACCCTTCAACTGCTCGGCACCAGATACCGGCAATATGGAAGTGCTGGTCCGCTATGCCAGCGAAGAGCAGAAAACCCGCTGGCTCGAGCCTCTGTTGCGCGGTGAGATTCGCTCCGCCTTTGCCATGACCGAGCCGGACGTTGCCTCGTCGGATGCCACCAACATGGCCGCACGGGCCGAGCGTCAGGGCGATGAGTGGGTGATCAACGGCCGTAAATGGTGGACATCCGGTGCCTGTGACCCGCGCTGCAAAATCCTGATTTTCATGGGCCTGAGCAACCCGGATGGTCCGCGTCATCAGCAGCACTCCATGATTCTGGTGCCGGTCGACACGCCTGGCGTGAAAATAGTGCGGCCGCTGCCGGTATTCGGTTACGACGATGCGCCTCATGGTCACGCAGAGGTGCTGTTCGAAAACGTTCGCGTACCTTATGAAAATGTTCTGCTGGGCGAAGGACGCGGCTTCGAAATCGCTCAGGGGCGTCTCGGGCCGGGCCGTATCCACCACTGCATGCGCTCGATCGGCATGGCCGAGCGTGCACTTGAATTGATGTGCAAGCGCTCCATCGATCGCGTCGCGTTCGGCAAGCCTTTGGCGAGGCTCGGGGGCAATATCGACAAGATCGCCGATTCACGCATGGAAATCGACATGGCTCGCCTGCTGACACTCAAGGCGGCCTATATGATGGACACCGTGGGCAACAAGGTGGCGAAAAGCGAGATCGCGCAGATCAAGGTCGTGGCGCCCAACGTTGCGCTGAAGGTGATTGACCGGGCCATCCAGATGCATGGCGGCGCGGGCGTTTCCAATGATTTCCCGCTGGCTTATATGTATGCCATGCAACGTACCCTGCGCCTGGCCGATGGCCCTGACGAGGTCCACCGGGCGGCAATCGGCAAGTTTGAGCTGGGCAAGTACGTACCTGCGGATGTGTTGCGCGGTCGTTCCTGAGCCCTCTGACAGGCCGCTGCCCGCGGCAGATAAGCTTACTGGGAGGCGCTCACGGTCTCCGAAGTAACGCTGCCGCGCAGCACGCATGGGGCTGTGGGAGGCGGCTTGCCGGCGATGCAGTCGACGCGGTATGTCAGGAAAATCGCGTCATCGTTCATCGCCGGCAAGCCGCCTCCCACGGTCCGTTGACCGGGAGCGAACCTCAGCTACTCCACCCACACCTCAACCCGCCGGTTCTTGATCCTTCCATCGTCCAGGTCATTGGCGGCTACCGGCATTTCGTCGCCAAGCCCCAGAATTTCACGGAAGGTCACACCACTTTTCTGCAGTTCACGGCGCACGGCCATGGCTCTGAGCCTTGAAAGCAGCACCGCCCGCTCCGGGTCGCTCTTGGCGTCGCCGAAGCCGACCAGCGTGACATGCTGGTCAAGCTTCCCGTTGGCCTTCAGGTATTCCACCACGCGCTTCAGATCCAGTTGGGCCTTGTTGTCCAGTCGTGCGCTGCCCTGGGCGAAGCGGAAGTTGACCGAAAGACGTTCGGCCTTGCGGGTGAGGGACTGGTAATCGACCGGCATCTGGCTGGTTGTCGAGACCTTGACCGCCTGCACGGTCTGCGCGACGAACCCGTTCTGCGCCACGATGGCCTGACCCTCTGCACTTTGGGCGAACTGCACCAGCGCTTCAGCCCAAGGCTGTTGTTTCAGTGGCGGTACATAGAAGAACAGGCGCCTCGACAGCGGATAATCCTCGGTGGCGATCAGGTTGACCGTCGGCAGCATGGGCTTTGAATCACCATCGGCAATTGCGATGGCACGGGCGCGACGAACGTAGGGCAGGCCGATGAACCCGATACCGTTACGGTCCTTGCTGACCTCATCGGACAGCTGCTCGCTGGACTCGAATCGTAGCGCGGCTTTGGACAGGCTCTTGCCCTGCTTGGCCAGCACCAGTTCCTTGAAGGTTTCCCAAGTCCCGGATTTCTCGTCGCGGGCGTAAAGCCGGATCGGGCCGGTTGTGCCGCCGACCTCGCTCCAGTCCCGGACCTCGCCTGAAAAGATCCGCGCCAGTTGCCGGGTATCCAGCACGCGCAATGGATTGGCTGGATGCAGTATCACAGCCACACCATCGATGGCAATGACTTGTTCTCCGGCAGTGCTTTGAAGGTCACCCAGTCTTGCGAGGTCCGCAGCCTCCTGGGGCTTGATCGGGCGTGAGGAGGAGGCCATGTCGGCCGTCCCTGCATTCAGCGCCTCGAATCCGGTGCCTGAACCATGGGCGGCGACTTCTACCCGAACGGGCTTATCCCTGCCGGGCACCGTGCCTACAACACGCTGTTCATTGGCGGCGTCGCCCGGCAAGGTCTGCACGGCTTGCAGGCCCTGTTGCCGCATCAGACCTTCGACGAGCGCTGGCCCGAGACGGGCGTTGATGGTATTGGAACCTTGAATGCGCAGCGCGGGCGAATCGTCAGTCGGCATCGGCAGCAGGGGAGCCGCGACGCAGGGAAGGGTGGCGCTTGCAAGGAGCAGCGCCGCAAGCAGAGCGCGCAACATCGGCGGCACCTTGAATGAACGGAAGTGCCGAGAGAATAAGACAGCGACGTTACTGCAAAATGACAGTTTTCATGTCGGATGAGGCGCTACCTGCCCGGAATGTCGGGCAGGCGCTTGTGCTCGGCTGTCAGCTGAGTTCGAGCCAGATCGGCGCGTGGTCCGATGGCTTTTCCATGCCGCGCAGATCGTAATCCACCCCGGCAGCCTTGATGCGAGGCTGCAGGCCGCTGGAGGTCATGATCAGGTCAATCCTGAGGCCGCGCTTGGGTTCGTCTTCAAATCCCCGGCTACGGTAGTCGAACCAGCTGAACCGATCGACGACTTCCGGGTGCAGGTGCCGGAAACTGTCCACCAGACCCCAGTTTTTCAAGCGTTCCATCCACTCGCGCTCTTCGGGCAGGAAACTGCATTTACCGGTTTTCAACCAGCGCTTGGCGTTGTCCGGACCGATGCCGATGTCGCAGTCCTGTGGCGAAATATTCACGTCGCCCATCACGATCAGCGACTGCTCATTGCTGAAACGGGTTTCCAGCAGCGTTTGCAGATCGTTGTAGAAGCGCTGTTTGGAGGGGAACTTGGTGGGATGGTCGCGGCTTTCGCCCTGTGGAAAATAGCCGTTCATGATGGTAATGGACTGGCCGTCGGCATCGGCATAAGTGCCCCAGATGAAACGCTTCTGTGACTCTTCGTCGTCGCTGTCAAAGCCCTTGTGCAGTGCCAGCGGTGCCTGGCGCGATAACAGAGCGACGCCGTAATGACCTTTCTGACCATGAAAATGAACGTGGTAACCCAGGGCTTCGATCTCCGCCTGCGGGAACTGCTCGTCCGAGACCTTGGTTTCCTGAAGGCCGATTACGTCAGGCTGGTGTTTCTCGATCAGCGCTGCCAGCTGATGCGGTCGAGCGCGAAGCCCATTGATGTTGAACGAGACGATTTTCATAAAACGGCAGTCCTGAAGAAAAACAAACCGCGATGCTAGCTGACCTGTCGGCTCAGGGCCAGTAGAGCGGGCTGCCGAGCTATATCGAGCCTGTCGGACAATTTGTTTGAACTGTCGCAAGGTGCCATCACTCGAAACGATGCTTGCCCAAGTGCTGCGCAATAGCAGTCCCGTCATTATGAGGTCCGTCCATGTCCCAACCTGCTGCCATCCGGGGCGAAATTCGCCAGCTCGACAGTGGTTATGCCCGTGAAACCCGTGCCTTGCTGTTCCGTGCGTACCGTAACGATCCGACCTTCGCCTATGTCTTCAACTCGCAGCGCTCGGGCTTCGAGAACCGTATTCGCGAAACCATCCGCCAGCTGGTCAAGCAGCACTTCCTGCAGAACCAGCCCGGGATGGGTCTGTTCATTGATGATCGTCTGGTAGGCGTGGCGCTGATTGCGCCGCCGCAGCGTCGTTTGGGCATCACTGAAAGCTGGGCATGGCGATTGCGCATGGTGGTAGGGACTGGCCTGAGCTGCACACAACGCTATCTGGCTTATTACAATGCAGTGCTGGCCTGTGTCCCTTCGGAGACCGTACATGTGCTGCCGTTGATCGGGCTGGAGCCTGAGTTTCAGGGGCAAAAAACCGGACAGGAGCTGAGCGAGCAGCTGCTGCAGGCACTCCACGACTGGTGCTCGGAAGATGAAAATTCCGAAGGCATCGTGCTGGATACTGGAAACCCGCGCTATCTTGAGTTCTATAAGCGGCAGGGCTATCAGGAAATCGGCGAAATCGTGGTAGGACCTGTCCGCGAGCACGTCTTCTTTCACCCCAATCCTAAGGTCCCACTGGCGGTCCATGACGTAACGGTTTGAAACACCGTTGTTTTCGGGCTTTCAGCGTAGCCCTCAGGTCGTGCTAGCATCCATGCCCATGAAGCTTTTCAGAATATGCAGTGGCGGTGTGCTTGTGATGTCTTTGAGTGCTGCGGCCCTGGCCGATGCACGCCTTGATGTGCAGATCACGCCCGCCAACCCGGACCTCAAGGCCAACATCGAAGGTTATGTCGGTGAGCTTGGCGAGCGTAATGCCCAGGCGCTGCGCAACTTCAGTCTGGGTGCGGAACAGCAGGCAGAAAAGGCGGCTCAGGCGCTCGGTTACTACCAGGCGCAGATCGACAGTGAAATTCAGGACGGTGAAAACCCTCGCCTGGTCATCAAGGTCTTGCCGGGTGAGCCTATTCGCTTGCGCAATGTGGTCGTTAGGGTCGAGGGTCCGGCTGCGTCCTTGAAAGCGTTCAAGGTGCCGCAGAGCGATGCTCTCAAGGCCGGTGCCGTTCTGAACCATGGTCATTACGAAGACGCCAAACGGCTGATTCAGAATCAGGCGTCCCGCTACGGCTTTTTCAGTGGTCACTTCACGAGCCAGCGCCTTTCCATTGACCCACGCGCCGGTGTTGCGGATATCGAACTTGTGTATGACAGCGGACCCCGCTATTCGCTGGGCAAGGTGATGTTCAGTGGTGATTCGCCCTTTGACGAAGATCTGCTCAAGCGAATGGTGCCGTTCAAGGAAAACACGCCTTACGATTCGCAGTTGATTGCGGAGCTGAATCAGGCGATGCAGGCAAGCGGCTATTTCGAGGGCGTGCGCGTGGACGCAGCACCGACCGCAGCGGTCGGTCAGGTTATCCCGGTCACGGTTCAACTTGAAACCCGCAAGCCACGAACCATGGGCCTGGGTCTTGGTTTCTCCACCGACGTCGGGCCCAGAGGCAGGGCCAACTGGACCCGGCACTGGGCCAACGCCCAGGGGCACAGCTACGGGTTCGAGTCGGAACTCTCGGCCCCTCGGCAGAACGTAGGCCTTTGGTACGACGTGCCGCTCGATCCGCCGTTGACCGACAAGCTGCGTTTCGCGGGCGGCTATCAATACGAAGAGATCGCAGGTACCGACAGCCTCAGCAAGCTGCTGACCGTCGGCCCCGAATGGCACAGCAAATTGCCCAGCGGCTGGGAACGGGTGATCTCGTTGAAGTGGCAACGCGAGGAATACCGGCTCGGCGATGATTCCGGTCTGAGCACCTTGCTGATGCCGGGCATCAGCTATTCCTATCTGCGCAGCGACGACCGCATCGACCCGCATAAAGGCTACCGACTGCAATTCGATGCGCAAGTGGCCAAAGAGGGGTTGGGGTCCGACGCCAACCTGATTCGCGGCAACGTGCTGCTCAAAGGCCTGACCACCGTCGCGCAAAATCACCGTTTTCTCGGTCGCGTGCAGTTCGGCGGCAACTTCACCGATGGCTACACCTCGATACCCCCGTCACTGCGCTTTTTCGCGGGTGGCGATCAGAGCGTGCGCGGTTATGACTACCAGACCCTGTCACCGACCAATTCCGATGGCGACCGGATCGGTGGACGCTACATGGTGGCCGGCAGTGTCGAGTATCAGTATTCCATTGCCGAAAAATGGCGACTGGCGACCTTTGTCGATCAGGGCAATTCGTTCAACAGCCTGGATCTGCCGAGTCTGAAAACCGGCGTGGGCTTTGGTGTGCGCTGGGTTTCTCCGGTCGGACCGCTGCGTCTCGATCTGGCGCATCCACTGGACGATGACGGCGGCGTTCGTCTGCACTTTTCCATGGGGCCGGAGCTTTGACGAGGATGAACATCAAGCGCGGCCTGAAAATCGCCGGCCTGAGCCTGCTGGCGGTTTTGCTGATTCTGGTGGCAAGCATCTGGCTGGTGCTCGGCACCCAAAGTGGCAGCCAGTGGGTATTGGCCCGCGTGCCAGGCCTGCAACTGGAGAACTTCCAGGGCCAGCTGGGCGGGCAGTGGAGCGCCGACCGGTTGCTCTGGCTGCAAGGTGAGGACCGCGTCGAGGTCCAGGCGCTGGCATTCGACTGGACGCCGGGTTGCCTGCTCAAGATGACGCTCTGCATCGATCGACTGAACGCCGAAAAGGTCATGCTGCACTTTGCGCCCGGCACCGAGCCAGCCAAAGAAGGCCCCATCACGTTACCCAATCTCACGTTACCGCTGGCTATTCAGCTCAAGGATATCCAGCTTGGCAGTCTGCAACTCGACGGCATCGAACAATTGCGCGACCTCAGGCTTGCCGCGCACTGGACGGCTCAGGGGTTGCAGATCGACAGTGCGCATCTGCAACGTGACGAACTGGTGCTGGACCTCAACGGCCTGCTCGATCCTGCTGGCGACTGGCCGTTGACCCTTGATGGGCAATTGCAATTGCCGCCGCAGGACGGCAAACCCTGGACGCTGGCCCTGGATATTCAGGGCGATCTGCTCAAGACCCTGCACCTCAAAGCCGACAGCACCGGGTACCTGGCAGGGGTTCTGAGTGGAGAGTTGCAACCGCTCGCCGAACATTTGCCTGCTCGCCTGAAACTGACCTCGGATCGTTTCAGGCCCAGCGCCGGATTGCCGGAAACGATACAGCTCGATCAATTGCTACTGACCGCCGAAGGTAATCTGGACAGTGGCTATCAAATCAACGGAACGGCCAGCCTGCCTGCTGAAAAAAGCCCCATGACTCTTGTGCTGCAAGGGCTGGCGGATGCCAAGGGCGCCACTATTGACGCGCTGAACCTCACCGCCAGCGAGCAACAGCGTCTGCTGGTCAATGGCAAGCTGAACTGGGAAACCGGTTTCAGCGCAGACGCTTCCGTCGATTGGCTCGATTTCCCGTGGCAGCGGCTGTACCCGCTTGAAGCGGAGCCTCAAGTGGCGCTGCATGCATTCAAGGGGGATGTGTCCTACACCGACGGCAAGTATCTGGGGAACTTCAGTGCCGGTCTCAAGGGGCCGGCCGGCGCGTTTACCGTCGTCAGCCCGTTCAGCGGCGACCTGCAGCGGATCTATCTGCCGCAACTGGAAATGGTGGCCGGGCAGGGCAAGGCCAGCGGTCATCTGAACCTGCAATTCGCCGACGGCATCGGCTGGGACACGGCACTGGACCTGAGCGCGCTGGATCCCTCTTTCTGGGTGGCTGAACTGCCAGGCACGCTGGCCGGTCCGTTGCGCAGCAAGGGGCAATTCAAAAACGAGCAGCTGGAGCTGGCCGCCGACCTGGATCTGAAAGGTCGCCTGCGCGGGCAACCCGCGGTGTTGCAGGCCAAGGCCGACGGTCGGGGGCAGCAATGGAATCTGGCTGGCCTGAGCATGCGCCTTGGTGACAATCGGATCGAGGGGCGCGGCAGTCTCGATCAGCGCTTGCAGGGTCAACTGGATCTGAATCTGCCGCGACTGGGCCAGCTGTGGCCACGCCTGCAGGGTCAGGCGAAAGGTCGCCTGGATCTGGCGGGCACCTTGAAGGCGCCGCAGGGCCAGCTCAATCTGCAAGGCAGCCAGCTCGCGTTTCAGGACAACCGTCTGCAAAGTCTGGTTGCCAGCGCGAAACTCGACCCGGCGCAACGCGCGACGATCAACGTCAAGGGCTCGGGTATTCAGGCGGGCGATACGGCGCTGGGGACGTTGACGCTGGACGGCCAGGGCACCCTCAAGGCGCAGCAGCTGAAGCTTGATTTGCAAGGTCCGTTGCTCAAGCTGGCGCTCGCGCTGGATGGCACGCTGGATAACGGCAACTGGCGTGGCCGTCTGGTCAGTGGCAACGTCCAGAGCGGCGGGCAGGCCTGGCGTCTGCAACAGCCTGCAAAGATCGAACGACTGGCTGATGGCAAACTCAATTTTGGTGCGCATTGCTGGTTGTCCGGTAACGCCAGCCTGTGCGGTGAGGATCAGCGGCTGATGCCCGAGCCTCGCTTGCGCTATCACCTCAAGAACTTCCCGCTCGACAGCCTGGCCCAGTGGATGCCCAAGGACTTTGCCTGGAAAGGATCGCTCAACGCCGACGTTCAGCTGGATGTGCCTGCTGCAGGCCCCAATGGCCAGATCACAGTCGATGCCGGTGGCGGCACCTTGCGGGTGCGTGATAAGGACCAATGGCTCGACTTCCCCTATCAGACGCTGAGGCTGACCAGCACGTTGACGCCCAAGCGCATTGACTCGCGCCTCGATTTCGACGGCGCGAAGCTGGGGCGTCTGCTGTTGAGTGCGCAGATCGACCCGCTGTCCAGCAACAAGGCCCTGTCTGGTGAATTCAGCTTGTCGGGTCTGGACCTGTCGGTGGCGCGTCCGTTTGCACCCATGGTCGAGAAACTCAACGGTCGCTTGAACGGCAGCGGTCGTCTGTCGGGTGGATTGCTGGCACCGCTGGTCAATGGCAGCGTGACGCTGCAGGGCGGCGAAGTGTCGGGTCCAGAACTGCCGATGGAATTGCGTGACCTGAATGTCCAGGCACTGATTGCCGGGGAGAGTGTTCAGGTGAACGGCGGCTGGAAAAGTGGCGCCACGGGGCAGGGTTCTTTGACCGGACAAGTGGCCTGGGGACAGGCATTGGTGGTTGATCTGAGCCTGAAGGGTTCACGGCTGCCAATTCATGTGGAGCCTTACGCCGAAGTCGAAGCGGCGCCTGATCTGAAAGTTTCTATGCAGGGCGAGCGGCTGGCGGTTTCCGGCAAGGTACTGATCCCCAAGGGCACTATCACCGTTCGTGAGTTGCCACCTTCAACCGTCAAGCTGTCGGGCGACACCGTGATTGTCGGCCAGCAGACCGAGGAGGGCGCACCGCCGCTTGCCGTTGCCATGGACATCGACGTGGAAGTCGGCCAGGACAAGCTCAGTTTCAGCGGCTTCGGCCTCACCGCCGATCTGGTCGGGCGTGTCCATATAGGCGACAACCTCGATACCCGTGGCGAGCTCAATCTCAATAACGGGCGTTATCGGGCCTACGGGCAGCGCCTGACCATTCGCAAGGCGCGGCTGCTGTTTGCAGGACCTGTGGATCAGCCTTATCTGGATATCGAAGCGATTCGTCAGACAGACGATGTGATCGCCGGTATTCGCCTGACCGGTAGCGCCGAGCAGCCAACCACCGAAGTGTTCTCGGAGCCTGCGATGAGTCAGGAGCAGGCGCTGTCCTATCTGGTGATGGGCCGTCCGCTGGGCAATTCCGGTGAGGACAACAACATGGTTGCGCAAGCCGCGCTGGCACTGGGCGTTGCAGGCAGTGCTTCAACAACCGGCAAACTGGCCGACGATCTGGGCATCAAGGACTTCGAACTGGACACCACCGGCACCGGCGACAAGACCAACGTGGTGGCCAGCGGCAAGATCACCGACAAGCTGAGTCTGCGCTACGGAGTTGGGGTGTTCGAGCCTGCCAATACCATCGCGTTGCGCTACCTGCTCAGCAAGCGGGTCTACCTGGAGGCGGCCAGTGGAATCGCCAGCTCGCTGGACATTTTCTACAAGCGTGACTTTTGATAGCGGGGCTGTCACAGAAGGCTGAAAAGATGTTGCGCTCGACAGAACAGGCAAGAACCCCCTAAAACGTTTCTTCTTATTGGCTCACCCAGCAAATTATTGGCTCACCCAGCAAAGCGGAATACCGGTAATCATGGATCGATTCAACGCCATGCGCGTTTTCACCCGCATCGTCGAGCTTGGCGGTTTTGCCAGAGCCGCCGAGAGCCTGCAGATGCCTCGTGCGTCGGTGACGATCCTGATCAAACAGCTGGAAGCGCACCTGGGCGTTCAGCTCCTGCAACGCACCACGCGCCAGGTCAGTGCCACGCCTGATGGTAACGCGTACTACCAGCGCTGCCTGAGTCTGCTGGCCGATCTGGAAGATGCCGAGTCAGCGTTCTCGTCCCTAAACGCCGGACCCAAGGGCCTGCTGCGGGTTGATCTGCCCATGAGTCTGGGATGCATGATCGTGATGCCCTCGCTGCCCGAGTTCACTCGGCGTTATCCGCAGATCGAACTGGAGATCGGCATGAGTGACCGGCAGGTTGATCTGATACGTGAAGGCGTCGATTGCGTATTGCGCGCTGGCAGCTCACATGATGAAGCGCTGGTCGCCAGGCCGCTGGAAAACCTGACGCAGATGACCTGTGCCAGCCGGGCGTATCTGGATCAGCATGGCTCGCCGCTGGACCTTGATGAGTTGGCGCAGCATAAGGTGATCGAATATTTCTCGACCGGGACCAACAAGCGTTACGGGTTACAGTTCATGGTACGCGGACAATTGCACGAGCCGCGTCTGCCGCGATCAATTGCCGTCAACAGTGCTGAAGGCTATGTCGCCGCGTGCGAGGCTGGATTCGGACTTATTCAGGCACCGCGCTACCATATTGCCGACAAGTTGCGCAGCGGTACGCTGGTCGAGGTGCTGCGTGAATATCGACCGCCTGCATTACCGTTGATGGCGTTGTATCCACCCCATCGACAGCTGTCGCGGCGGGTGAGGGTGTTTGTCGACTGGCTGGCTGAATTGTGTGCCCGACCCGAGATCAGGGACAGGCTCAATTCCTGAGCGAATTCGGAATTATCCGATATAGGCCATGCTGCACTTTCGTGTTTAACTTCTGGTTCTTATGTAAACCCACTGAAAAAGGACATCGTTTCATGGCTCAAGTGACTCTCAAAGGCGGCCCTGTTCAAGTCAACGGCGAACTGCCAAAGAACGGCAGCGCTGCACCTGCTTTCACGCTGGTGGGTGCCGGTCTGGCTGAGGTGACTCTGCAGGAGTTCGCCGGCAAGCGCAAAGTGCTGAACATCTTCCCAAGCGTCGACACTCCGACCTGCGCGACGTCGGTACGCAAGTTCAATGCTCAGGCGAACGATGTGGCCAACGCAGTCGTACTGTGCATTTCCGCTGACCTGCCTTTTGCCCAGGCTCGCTTCTGCGGCTCCGAAGGTCTGGAAAACGTCAAGAACCTGTCCACCTTCCGCAGCGCCGATTTCAGCGAAAACTACGGTGTCGCCATTGCCGACGGTCCTCTGAAAGGCCTGACTGCACGCGCTGTTGTGGTTCTGGATGAAAACGACAAGGTACTGCACAGCGAACTGGTTTCCGAAATCGCTGAAGAACCGAACTACGAGGCTGCACTGGCAGTGTTGAAGTAACGTTCGGCAACACTTCGACGGCCTGAACCCGTTCAGGCCGTTTTTATTTGTGCTTCAACCGTTTAACGAAAGTAAGCGCTTGGTAAAGGCGCTTTGCTTGCAGCTCATCTGTGCTTATTGTTCAGCCTCCAAAGTAGCCCTCACCTGTAATGGTTGATTTATTCATGCAATCGTCTGGCCCCCGTAAATCCCGTCGCTGGTTGATCAGTTTGTTGGTTCTGTTGCTTATTGTCGGCCTGTGCTGGTGGTTCTGGCCCGGCTCTGCGTCGACGACCGGCACAGACACGGCTGGCAAAGCCACGCATACCAGCAAATCGAGTGGCATGGTCAGGCCGGGTTTTGGCGGCTCGGCTGCTGCTGTTCCAGTGCGCGTCGCGCCGGTGACACAGGGCGATTTCCCGATTTATTACAAGGCGCTGGGCACTGTTACTGCAACCAACACCATCAATGTGCGCAGCCGGGTTGCGGGCGAACTGGTCAAGCTCAACTTCCAGGAAGGCCAGATGGTGAAGGCGGGCGATCTGCTGGCGGAAATCGATCCGCGCAGCTATCAGGTCGCACTGCAGCAGGCCGAAGGCACGCTGGCAACCAATCAGGCACTGCTCAAAAATGCCCAGCTTGACGTTCAGCGCTATCGCGGCCTTTACGCCGAGGACAGCATCGCCAAGCAGACGCTGGATACCGCCGAGTCGCTGGTCAATCAGTACCAGGGCACCATCAAGACCAATCAGGCAGCGGTGGCCGAAGCGAAGCTCAATCTGGACTTCACCCGTATCCGCGCGCCGATTGCCGGCCGGGTAGGGCTCAAGCAACTGGACGTCGGCAATCTGGTGGCGGCCAACGACACCACCGCGCTGGTCGTGATTACCCAGACCCAACCGATTTCAGTCAATTTCACATTGCCCGAGAAAGACCTGTCCAGCGTCATTGCCCGCTATCGCACCGGCGACAAGCTGCCCGTCGAAGCCTGGGACCGCGGCGACGTCAAGATGCAGGCCACCGGCGTCCTCGCCAGCCTCGACAACCAGATTGACGTGGCAACAGGCACCCTGAAGTTCAAGGCGCGTTTCGAGAATCGTGACGAAGCCCTGTTCCCCAATCAGTTCGTCAACGTCCGGCTGCGGGCCGACACGCTGACCCAGGCCATTCTGGTGCCCACCGCTGCGGTGCAGTTCGGCACCAACGGAACGTTCGTGTACGTCATGGACGGTGACAAGAAGGTCAAGATCAACCTGCTCAAAACCGGCCCGAGCAACGAGACTTCCACGGTCATCACCGAAGGTCTGGCTGCCGGAGCCCGTGTAGTGCTGGAAGGCACCGACCGTCTGCGTGACGGCGCCGAGGTCGAAGTGGTCAGTGACAGCAAGGACGTGCCCGCAGGGCCGGGCCAGAAACTGCAGGGCAAACCTGACAGCGGTACCGATAAATCGGCGTCGGTCCTGAAGGCGGATAAACCAAGCGTATGAACATGTCCCGCCTGTTCATCCTGCGCCCGGTCGCCACCACGCTCAGCATGCTGGCGATTGTGCTTGCCGGTTTGATCGCCTATGGCCTGTTGCCGGTTTCGGCGCTGCCTCAGGTGGATTACCCGACCATTCGTGTGATGACGCTGTATCCGGGCGCGAGCCCGCAGGTGATGACCAGTGCCGTGACGGCACCGCTGGAACGTCAGTTCGGCCAGATGCCGGGGCTGACCCAGATGGCCTCGACCAGCTCGGGCGGCGCTTCGGTCATCACGCTGCGCTTCAGTCTGGAAATCAACATGGACGTGGCCGAGCAGGAAGTGCAGGCCGCCATCAATGGCGCCACCAACCTGTTGCCCACTGACCTGCCTGCACCACCGGTCTACAACAAGGTCAACCCGGCAGATACGCCTGTACTGACCCTGGCGATCACCTCCAAAACCATGCTGCTGCCCAAGCTCAACGATCTGGTCGACACACGCATGGCGCAGAAGATCTCGCAGATCAGCGGCGTCGGCATGGTCAGCATTGCCGGTGGACAGCGGCAGGCCGTACGAATCAAGGTCAACCCCGAGGCACTGGCTGCCAACAGCCTTAACCTCGCGGACGTGCGCACGCTGATCAGCGCGTCCAACGTCAATCAGCCCAAGGGCAACTTCGACGGTCCGACCCGGGTTTCGATGCTGGATGCCAACGACCAGCTCAAGTCGCCCGAGGAATACGCGAACCTGATTCTGGCCTACAAGGATGGCGCGCCCCTGCGCCTGAAGGACGTGGCGCAGATCGTCGACGGTGCAGAAAACGAAAGGCTGGCGGCCTGGGCCAATCGCAATCAGGCCGTCCTGCTGAACATCCAGCGTCAGCCTGGCGCCAACGTCATCGACGTGGTGGACCGGATCAAGACCCTGCTGCCCGGCATTACCGATAACCTGCCGGCCGGACTCGACGTGACGGTGCTGACCGATCGTACCCAGACCATCCGCGCCTCGGTCACCGACGTCCAGCACGAATTGCTGATCGCCATCGTACTGGTGGTGCTGGTCACCTTCCTGTTCCTGCGTCGCCTGAGTGCGACGATCATTCCGTCGATTGCCGTGCCGTTGTCTCTCGTCGGTACGTTCGGGGTCATGTATCTGGCCGGTTTTTCCATCAATAACCTCACCCTGATGGCGCTGACCATTGCCACCGGTTTTGTGGTGGACGATGCCATCGTCATGCTGGAAAACATTTCGCGCCACATCGAAGAAGGCGAAACGCCTCTGCAGGCCGCGCTGAAAGGGGCAAAACAGATCGGCTTCACCCTGATCTCCCTGACCCTGTCGCTGATCGCGGTACTGATTCCGCTGTTGTTCATGGCCGATGTAGTGGGACGGCTGTTCCGCGAGTTCGCCATCACGCTGGCGGTCGCGATCCTGATTTCCCTCCTGGTCTCGCTGACCCTGACGCCGATGATGTGCGCGCGTCTGCTCAAGCGCGAACCCAGGGAAGAGGAGCAAAGCCGTTTCTATCGTGCCAGCGGTGCGTGGATCGACTGGCTTGTCCATGTCTACGGTGGCGGTTTGCGCTGGGTGCTAAAGCACCAACCGCTGACACTGCTGGTGGCCATCGGCACGCTGGGCCTTACGGTGCTGCTTTACATCATCGTGCCCAAGGGCTTTTTCCCGGTGCAGGACACCGGCGTCATCCAGGGCATTTCCGAAGCCCCTCAGTCCGTGTCCTTCAAGGCGATGAGCGAGCGCCAACAGGCACTGGCCGATATCATCCTGAAAGATCCATCGGTGGTCAGTCTGTCGTCCTACATCGGCGTAGACGGCGACAACGCCACGCTCAACAGCGGCCGGTTCCTGATCAACCTCAAGCCCCATGGCGAACGCGACCTGACGGCTGCCGAAATCATTCAGCGTATACAGCCGGAAGTCGACAAACTGTCGGACATTCGCCTGTTCATGCAGCCGGTGCAGGACCTGACCATCGAAGACCGCGTCAGCCGGACCCAGTATCAGTTCAGCATGTCATCCCCTGACGCAGAGCTGCTCAGCGAATGGAGCGGCAGGCTGGCAGATGCATTGGCTCAGCGCCCCGAGCTGACGGATGTCGCCAGCGATCTGCAGGACAAGGGTCTTCAGGTGTATATGGTGATTGATCGGGATGCGGCCAGCCGGGTAGGCGTCAGCGTCGCCAACATCACCGACGCGCTGTATGACGCGTTCGGTCAGCGCCAGATTTCAACCATCTATACCCAGGCCAGTCAGTACCGGGTTGTGCTGCAGTCGGCGTCCGCCAGCGAACTGGGGCCGGAAGCACTGGAACAGATTCATGTGAAAACCACTGACGGTGCGCAGGTCAAGCTGTCGAGCCTGGCTCGGGTCGAGCAGCGTCAGGCGCAGTTGGCCATCGCCCACATCGGGCAGTTCCCGGCGGTCATGATGTCGTTCAATCTGGCGCCGAACATCGCGCTGGGCGAGGCGGTCGAGGTCATCGAGCAGGTGCAGAAGGACATCGGCATGCCGATTGGCGTGCAGACCCAGTTCCAGGGCGCGGCGCAGGCGTTCCAGGCATCCTTGTCCAGCACGCTGCTGTTGATCCTGGCAGCCGTGGTGACGATGTACATCGTGCTGGGCGTGCTGTACGAGAGCTACATTCACCCGATCACCATTCTCTCGACCCTGCCTTCCGCTGCGGTCGGCGCGTTGCTGGCGCTGCTCATCAGCGGTAACGACCTGGGCATGATTGCCATCATCGGCATCATTCTGCTGATCGGTATCGTCAAGAAGAACGCCATCATGATGATCGACTTCGCGCTCGACGCAGAACGCAATCGTGGTGTCGATCCTGAGACGGCGATCTACGAAGCGGCCTTGCTGCGGTTCCGGCCGATCCTGATGACGACTCTGGCAGCGCTGTTCGGCGCCGTTCCGTTGATGCTGGCCACCGGTTCCGGCGCAGAGCTGCGTCAACCGCTGGGTCTGGTGATGGTCGGCGGCCTGCTGCTGAGCCAGATTCTGACCCTGTTCACCACACCGGTGATCTACCTGTATTTCGACCGGCTGGGTCGCCGATGGAGCCGCAAACCTGATGCCCCGGTTCGACTGGAGAAGGCTGACGCATGAACCTGTCAGCACCCTTCATCCGCCGACCGGTCGCCACGGTTCTGCTGAGCCTGGCAATCATGCTGCTGGGCGCCGTCAGTTTCCGGCTGTTGCCGGTGGCGCCTTTGCCGAACATGGATTTCCCGGTCATTGTCGTTTCGGCCAGCCTGCCGGGCGCCAGTCCGGAAATCATGGCGTCGAGCGTTGCCACGCCGCTCGAGCGGTCGCTGGGTACTATTGCCGGGGTCAATACCATGACCAGCAACTCGAGTCAGGGCACGACGCGGGTGATTCTGCAGTTCGATCTGGATCGGGACATCAACGGTGCGGCCCGTGAGGTTCAGGCTGCCATCAACGCATCGCGCAATCTGCTGCCCAGCGGCATGCGCAGCATGCCGACCTACAAGAAGGTCAACCCGTCCCAGGCACCGATCATGGTGCTGTCGCTGACGTCGACCGTGCTGGAAAAAGGCCAACTGTACGATCTGGCGTCCACCATCCTGTCGCAGAGCCTGTCCCAGGTCACGGGCGTGGGTGAAGT
Organism: Pseudomonas sp. AC016; assembly: GCF_979253365.1. Taxonomy (NCBI): domain Bacteria; kingdom Pseudomonadati; phylum Pseudomonadota; class Gammaproteobacteria; order Pseudomonadales; family Pseudomonadaceae; genus Pseudomonas; species Pseudomonas sp. AC016. The sequence continues at coordinate 374,290 of NZ_CEEDCC010000001.1, read as the reverse complement.
GCAGATCGGCGGCAGTTCGCTGCCTGCGGTGCGTATCGAACTGGAGCCCCAGTTGCTTTCCCAGTACGGCATCTCGCTGGACGAGGTGCGCACAGCGATTACTGGCAGCAACGTCAGGCGACCCAAAGGCTCGGTGGAAAACGATCAACACAACTGGCAGGTCCAGGCCAACGACCAGTTGGAAACGGCCAAGGATTACGCGCCGCTGATCATTCGCTATCAGGATGGCGCAACGCTGCGACTCAAGGATGTTGCCAAGGTCAGCGATGCGGTCGAGAACCGCTACAACAGCGGTTTCTTCAATGACGACAGGGCCGTGTTGCTGGTCATCAACCGGCAGGCTGGCGCCAACATCATCGAGACCGTGGCGCAGATCAAGACCCAGTTGCCTGCGCTGCAGGCCGTATTGCCTGCCAGCGTGAAGCTCGACATCGCCATGGATCGTTCCCCGGTGATCACTGCAACCCTGCATGAAGCCGAAATGACGCTGCTGATCGCCGTAGTGCTGGTGGTGCTGGTGGTATTCCTGTTTCTGGGCAGCTTCCGCGCTTCGCTGATTCCAACCCTGGCGGTACCGGTCTCGCTGGTGGGCACCTTCGCCATCATGTACCTGTGCGGATTTTCCCTGAACAACCTGTCTCTGATGGCGTTGATTCTGGCCACGGGGCTGGTGGTGGACGATGCCATCGTGGTGCTGGAAAACATCTCAAGGCACATCCATAACGGTCTTGACCCCATGAAAGCGGCTTTTCTGGGGGCGAAGGAAGTTGGCTTCACGCTGCTGTCGATGAACGTCTCGCTGGTGGCCGTGTTCGTTTCGATTCTGTTCATGGGCGGCCTGGTCGAAAGCCTGTTCCGCGAGTTTTCCATCACGCTGTCGGTGTCGATCGTCGTCTCGCTGGTCGTTTCCCTGACGCTGACGCCCATGCTCTGCGCCCGTTGGCTGAAGCCGCGTGAGGCGGAGCAGGAGAATGCGTTTCAGCGCTGGAGCGAACGGGTCAATGACCGGATGGTGGCCGGCTACGATCGTTCGCTTGGCTGGGTGCTGCGTCACCCGCGCCTCACGCTGGTGAGCCTGTTGATCACCATCGTGGTCAATATCGCGCTCTACGTCGTAGTGCCCAAGACCTTCCTGCCGCAACAGGACACCGGGCAACTGATGGGCTTCGTTCGCGGAGACGACGGCCTGTCGTTCAAGGTGATGCAGCCGAAGATGGAAATCTTCAGGCGCGCCGTGTTGGCGGACCCGGCAGTGCAGAGTGTCGCAGGCTTCATCGGCGGCAGCGGCGGCACCAATAACGCCTTCATGATCGTGCGCCTCAAGCCCATCGGCGAGCGCAAGCTGTCGGCCGAGAAGGTGGTCGAGCGGCTGCGCAAGAACCTGCCGCATGTGCCGGGCGGCCGTCTGTTTCTGGCCCCGGATCAGGACCTGCAGTTGGGCGGCGGGCGCGAACAGACCAGCTCTCAGTATCAGTACATCGTGCAGAGCGGCGATCTGGAAGTCCTGCGCGAGTGGTACCCGAAAATCGTCGCCGCGCTCAAATCGCTGCCGCAGCTCACGGCCATCGACGCGCGGGAAGGGCGAGGGGCGCAGCAGGTCACGCTGATCGTCAATCGCGATACCGCCAAGCGGCTGGGCATCGACATGAACATGGTCACCGCAGTGCTGAACAATGCCTACAGCCAGCGTCAGGTTTCCACGATCTATGACAGCCTGAACCAGTATCAGGTCGTGATGGAGGTCAACCCCAAATATGCGCAGGACCCGGTCACCCTTGAGCAGGTGCAGGTCATCACGGCCGACGGGCAGCGAGTGCCGTTGTCGAGCATCGCGCACTATGAACGCAGCCTTGAGAATGATCGCGTCTCTCACGACGGTCAGTTTGCCTCGGAGAACATCTCGTTCGATCTGGCCGAGGGCGTCAGCCTCGATCAGGCGACCGTCGCCATCGAGCGTTCCGTCGCAGCCATCGGCTTGCCCTCCGGGATCATTTCGAAGATGGCCGGGACTGCGAACGCGTTTGCCGCGACCCAGAAAAGCCAGCCCTGGATGATTCTCGGTGCCTTGCTGGCGGTGTACCTGGTGCTGGGGATTCTTTATGAAAGCTACATTCACCCACTGACGATCCTTTCGACCTTGCCGTCGGCGGGCGTGGGCGCCTTGTTGACCATCTATGTGCTGCGCAGTGAATTCAGCCTGATCTCGCTGCTGGGTCTGTTCCTGTTGATCGGCGTGGTCAAGAAGAACGCAATCATGATGATCGATCTGGCGTTGCACCTGGAGCGGGATCAGGGCATGACGCCTCAGGAATCTATCCGCAGCGCCTGTCTGCAGCGTTTGCGGCCCATCCTGATGACCACCATGGCCGCCATTCTGGGCGCGTTGCCGCTGTTGCTCAGCACCGCCGAGGGCGCTGAAATGCGCCGGCCGCTGGGCCTTACCATCATTGGCGGTCTGGTGTTCAGTCAGGTGCTGACGCTCTACACCACCCCTGTGGTTTACCTTTATCTCGACCGCCTGCGTCACCGTTTCAGCCGGTGGCGGGGCCGTCGTACCGATGCAGCTCTGGAAACTCCGTTATGACTGATCGCCTCGCCTTCACAACCCATCACCGATGGCTGGTCAGGCCGCTTGCCATGGGGCTCTGCGTCTTGCTGCTGAGTGCCTGTGCGGTCGGCCCGGATTATCACAAGCCGGACATGTCCACGCCTGCCAGCTTCAAGGCGGCAGCAGGCTGGAAGCAGGCGACACCACGCGATGACGCAATGGCCAGAGGCGCATGGTGGGAGGTCTACGACGACAAGGCGCTCAACGCACTGGTGGAGCGTCTGAACGCCTCCAACCAGACCGTGGCACAGTACGAAGCTCAGTACCGTCAGGCGCAGGCGTTGATTCGCAGCTCGCGAGCAGCGTTCTTCCCGACCCTTGATCTTTCCGTCGGCAAGACCCGCTCCAGTCAGGGAACCGGGAGCAGTACGTCTGGAAGCAGTAACCTCAACTCCGGCATCCGCGAGACCCACAGTGCTCAGTTGGGTGTCAGTTGGGAGGCCGATGTCTGGGGCAAGCTGCGTCGCGGCCTTGAGGCGGACACGGCCAATGCACAGGCAAGTCTTGCGGATCTGGCGGCCATGCGCCTGAGCCTGCAGTCGGAACTGGTGCAGAACTACCTGCAATTGCGCGTCATCGACGAGCAGAAGCGCCTGCTGGAAGCCACGGTCGATGCCTATCAGCGCTCGTTGACGCTGACCCGGAATCAGTACCGTGCCGGTATCTCGGGGCGTGATGCCGTGGCTCAGGCGCAGACCCAGCTGAAAAGTACCGAGGCCGATCTGATCGATCTGGCGTGGCAGCGGGCGCAATTTGAAAACGCCATTGCCGTGCTGATGGGCATGGCGCCAGCGGACTTCAATCTGCAGGCGACGACCTCCATTCCCAGACTGCCGCAGATTCCAGTCGGCTTGCCGTCCCAGTTGCTCGAACGCAGACCCGACATCGCCGCCGCCGAGCGTTCGGTGATGGGCGCCAACGCCAATATCGGTGTTGCGAAGGCGGCTTATTACCCTGACTTCACCCTGAGCATGAGTGGCGGCTATAACAGCAGTACGTTTGCCAACTGGATCAGTTTGCCGAATCGCTTCTGGTCGGTCGGTCCGCAACTGGCCATGACCCTGTTCGACGGGGGGCGACGTTCTGCTGAAGTGGACCGCACCGAAGCCGTCTACGACCAGACCGTCGCCCAGTACCGGCAGACCGTGCTCAACGGTTTCCAGGAAGTAGAGAATTATCTGGTTCAGCTCAAAGTCTACGAAGAGGAAGCCGGGGTCCGTCAGGAAGCACTGGTGGCTGCCCGCGACTCCCTGCGCCTGACCAGCAATCAGTACAAGGCCGGTCTTATCGGCTATCTGGATGTGGTCAACGTACAGGCCACGGCACTGAGTAACGAACGCACGGTGCTGAACGTGCTGCAAAGTCGCCTGATCGCCAGTGTGCAGTTGATCGCCGCCCTGGGTGGGGGCTGGGATGCGCAAACGGGTCTTACGTCCCAGGACCGTTGACTCTCCAGGCGCGACAGGCAGGCGCAGGGCGGTAGCGCGGTCCTGCCTGCAGTCGAGCGATGAGCTGAATAAGATATTTCTATCAAGCGATTGATTAAGATAATGGCTCAATGCCACATTTTCCGACCGTTCGCCGCGACAAACCTCCCCAACTGCGTACAATAGCGCTCATCAGATCGGCAGGGACGCGCTCTTCGAGTTTCAGGTGCGTTCATGTTGGTCGGCAGCTATACCCCTTCGCTTGTCATGATCTCCGTGTTGATCGCGGTGCTCGCGTCCTATACCGCGCTCGATCTTGCCGGTCGTGTCGCATCGGCCAAAGGCCGCGCTGTCCATTGCTGGATTGCCGGCGGCGCAATTGCCATGGGCATCGGCATCTGGTCCATGCACTTCATCGGCATGCTGGCTTTCGTGCTGCCGTTCAAGCTTGGCTATGACATCCCGTTGACGCTCTGCTCGTTGCTGATTGCCATGGTGTCCTCAGGCTTTGCCCTCTGGCTGGTCAACCAGCCGCAGATGCCGGTTCTACAGTGGGGGCTGGGTGCGCTGTTCATGGGGCTGGGCATCAGTGCCATGCATTACACCGGGATGGCGGCTCTGCGCATGCAGCCGGGGATCGACTACGATCCTGGGCTGTTCGGCCTGTCGTTGATCGTGGCCGTCAGCGCATCGGGCGCTGCGCTCTGGATCGCATTCCGGCTGCGTCATGGCGTTCCCCGTGTGCATCTGGTCCGCGCAGGGGCGGCGGTTATCATGGGCCTGGCGATTGTCGGCATGCATTACACCGGCATGGCAGCAGCCGGTTTTGCCGAAGGCAGTTTCTGCGGCGCTCTGGGCTATGGGTTGAGCGCTGACGGGCTGGACAAGCTGGTGCTGGTCACCAGTCTTGCGGTCCTGAGCATCGCGCTGGCGGTCTCCGTACTCGATGCGCGGCTCGAAGCGCGTACGACGGTATTGGCCAACTCCCTGATCGAAGCCAATCTGGAGCTCAGGCATCTGGCGTTGCACGACAACCTGACCGGATTGCCGAACCGGATCCTGCTGACGGATCGTATCGAGCAGGCAATGAAGAATATCAACGAGCGGGGCGGCTGCTTTGCGTTGATGTTCATGGACCTGGATGGCTTCAAACCGGTGAACGATGCCTTTGGGCACCACATTGGCGATCTGTTGCTGCGTGAGGTGGCTTCACGCCTGCGAGGAAACCTGCATCGGCAGGATACGCTGGCCAGAATTGGCGGCGATGAATTCGTGTTGCTGATCGAACTGGAAGGTCCGGAAGACGCCATGAATGTTGCAGCGCGACAGGTGAATCTGATTACCCAGCCCTTCGAGATTGGCGATCGCCTGCTGCAAATATCGATGAGCATCGGTATCAGTCTGTATCCCGGCAATGGCCGAACGCAGCATGAGTTGCTGGTCAACGCAGATGCCGCCATGTATCACACCAAGAGTGCCGGCAAGAACGGCTACAGCTTCTTCGATGTCTCGATGAACAGTAACGCCCGGAATCAGTTGCAGTTGTCTCAAGACCTGCGTGCTGCACTCCGGCACCGGCATTTCTGTCTTTATTACCAGCCGAAATTCGATGCGGTCTCGGGGATGCCGACCGGGGCGGAGGCCCTGTTGCGCTGGAACCATCCCGAACAGGGCCTGCTGAGCCCTGCGACCTTTATCGGTCTTGCCGAGAAAACCGGTCTGATCATCCAGATTGGCGAATGGGTACTGGATGAAGCCTGCCGACAGATGCGCGAATGGTTCGACGAGGGCTACACCCAGTGGCGTATCGCGGTAAACCTGTCGGCCTTGCAGTTCTGTCATGCCGGGCTGGTCAAGACCGTAGCCGACACCCTGGCTCGCCATCAGTTACCAGCCAATTGCCTGACGCTGGAAATTACCGAGACCACTGCCATGCACGACGCCGATGCCAGCCTTGCGGTTCTCAAGCGGCTGTCGGCGATGGGTGTGGACCTGTCCATCGACGATTTCGGCACCGGTTATTCAAGTCTGATGTACCTGAAGCGTTTGCCAGCCAACGAGATCAAGATCGATCGCGGGTTTGTCCGCGATCTGGAGCACGACAGCGATGACGCGGCCATCGTGTCCGCGATCGTTGCCGTCGGCCAGGCGCTGAATCTACGCATTGTCGCCGAGGGTGTGGAGACCGCCGTACAGCAAAACTTCCTGACCCGGCTGGGCTGCGATGCTCTGCAAGGCTTTCTGCTCGGTCATCCGCTGCCGGCACAGCGGTTCATCGAGGACATTCGCAGTGTCCACACTCGACTCAAGGCCCAGTCCGCTGCCAGTGAGGCAGACGGAAACTGAAACACGGCGATGGCGTCTGATTCCAAACACTGGCAGGATCAGGCCTCACCGCAGGCACAGGCCGTGCCGGTGCCCACGGTCAGTTTGAGAAGCACAAGAGACCCATCCATGGAAAAAGTTCTCATCATCACGGGAGGCTCCCGGGGGATCGGTGCAGCCACGGCCATTCTCGCTGCGTCCCAGGGCTACCGCATCTGCATCAACTACCTGTCTGACCATGCCGCTGCCGAAAGAACCTGCGCGCAGGTCAGGGCTCAGGGCGCCCAGGCCATCACTGTACAGGCGGACGTCAGCAACGAAGACGAGATCATCCGGCTGTTCGCCCGTGTCGATGCCGAGCTGGGGCGCGTGACGCATCTGGTCAACAACGCCGGTACGCTGGCTCAGGCCTGCCGGGTCGAAGAGATGTCGGAATTCCGCATGCTCAAGATGATGATGAGCAACGTCGTCGGCCCCATGCTTTGCAGCAAGCATGCGTTGCTGCGCATGTCGCCGCACCATGGCGGGCAGGGCGGCAGCATTGTCAATGTGTCCTCGGCAGCGGCCAGACTGGGATCGGCCGGGGAGTACGTCGATTACGCCGCATCCAAAGGAGCGCTGGACACCTTCACCCTCGGCCTTTCCAGGGAAGTGGCGCCGGAGGGTATACGGGTCAATGCGGTCAGACCGGGTTTCATTTTCACAGACTTCCACGCCCTCAGTGGCGACCCGTTCCGCGTGAGCAAGCTTGAAGGCGCGCTGCCGATGGGGCGTGGTGGCACCGCCGAGGAAGTCGCCGAGGCGATTCTGTGGCTGCTGTCGGACAAGGCTTCCTACGCCACCGGTACGTTCATTGATCTGGCGGGCGGTCGCTGACCGGCACTCTGACACATCGTCGAGGTCAATAATGTCGGTCCTTTTTTCAAGGAGCGACGATGAACGCATGGTGGCAGGAAGTCGTGACAACGCTGCAGTCGGAATTTTCGGACGTTAGCGACGCATCTCAAATGACACGGGTGGCAGTCCGTCTGACGGTGGCCGCACTGTTGGGCGGTATTCTCGGTTTCGAGCGCGAGAACCGCGGCAAGGCAGCCGGCGTGCGCACCCACATGCTGGTGTCGATGGGCGCAGCGCTGTTCGTTCTGGTGCCACGCCTGGGCGGCGCCGATGACGACGCGTTGAGCCGGGTGATTCAAGGGCTGGTCGCCGGGATCGGCTTTCTGGGCGCTGGAACCATCCTCAAGGAAAACGCGAGAAACGTGGCGCAGGTCAAAGGCCTGACCACGGCGGCCGGTCTGTGGATGACTGCCGCAATTGGCGTGTCGGCGGGAATGGGCCGTGAGATGACCGCCATACTCAGCACCTTTCTGGCCCTCGGCATTCTTCGCTTCGTGCCGCACATCATCGAGCGGAATGACCCGTCCAAAGGCATTCCTGCCAGTAAGAACGGATCAGAGGATCCCTAGTCGCGGGCCGGAGACCGATCAGATGATGACCGGCGGCTCATTAACAGGCGGATCACCGGCAGGCGGGTCGATGACCGGCGGCACTGTCGACGGAGGCTCCTGTTCAGGGGGCGGCACGTCCGAGGGTGGTACTGGAACGGGAGGTTCATCGATGTTCGGGTCGATCGGTTCCGGCGGGGTTGGAATATTCATGGCTTCAGCCTCCTTGTTGGCCTGTTGGCTTTCTTTCGACTTGCGCGCGCCACCGATGATTCAATCCAATCGCAACGCTGCCGTGGGCTGTGGGCATCTCGCCTGACGAGGTTCACTTGTCCATTGCTGCGCTATGCTCTGAAACGTCGTCATCCTCTGTTCAAAACCTTTGAACTTTAGTCACGCAGACCGCTCGGAACCTAAGCAGCCGAATCAGGCGAGTTGTCAGCGCAGGGGGGATTTGTGCTGCCGTATTGTCAATTTTTCAATTGCATGGAATGCACAGGAGCGTCCCTGGGGCGTGAAGGAGTGATGCTCGATGAATGAACAGTCATACGGCCCGGATTCCCTGGCCTCAGAAGTTCCGCACCCAAGTCGTCCCTTGTCATTGACTCAAGCCCTGCAGTTGCCCCGCATCGTGATCGAAGACACGTTGCCGGTGATCGATGGCGGGTTGTTTGCGGCGAAAGGTATCGTCGGCCAACCGGTGACCGTCACCAGCAAGGTCTACGCAGACGGTCACGACAAAATGGCCGTCAACATTGTCTGGCGCGCTGCGGATGAAGAACACTGGCACAGTGCGCCAATGCGCGAGCTGGGCAACGACAGTTGGGTCGGTGAGTTCACGCCGACGTCCGTGGCCCGCTATGTCTTTCGCCTGGAAGCCTGGATTGATCAGTTCGGCAGCTACCGCTACGAACTGGAAAAGAAATTCGGCGCGGGTGTGGCCATCGAGCTGGAGCTGGAGGAAGGTCGCATTCACCTCGTCCATGCGGCAGAGCGCAGTCAGGATGAGCAACGTCACGCTATCGAGCATGTGTTGCAACGTCTGGGCGAGTCGGACAACGACGAGAAGGTTGCCCTGTTGCTGCACAGCGAAACCGCAGGCCTGATGAAACAGGCTGACAATCATGCGTTCCTCAGCCGCAGTGCAGAGTTCCCGCTCGACATTGAGCGTGAGCTGGCCCAGTTCGCCAGTTGGTACGAGCTGTTCCCGCGCTCCATCACCGATGACAAGGCCCGCCATGGCACGTTCAACGACGTGCATTCACGCTTGCCGATGATTCGTGACATGGGCTTTGATGTCCTTTATTTCCCGCCGATCCATCCGATCGGTCGCGCACACCGCAAAGGCCCCAACAATTCCCTGACCGCAGGCCCCGATGATCCGGGCAGCCCTTACGCTATCGGCAGCGAGGATGGCGGTCACGAGGCGATTCATCCGCAACTGGGCAGCCGTGAAGACTTCCGTCGCCTGGTAGCTGCGGCAGCGGAGCACGGTCTGGAAATCGCCCTGGATTTCGCCATTCAGTGTTCCCAGGATCACCCGTGGCTCAAGCAGCACCCGGGCTGGTTCTCGTGGCGTCCCGACGGCACCATTCGTTACGCGGAAAACCCGCCGAAGAAATATCAGGACATTGTCAACGTCGACTTCTACGCACCCGACGCCATTCCCGGCCTGTGGCTGGAACTGCGTGACATCGTGCTGGGCTGGGTCGAGGAGGGCGTGAAGATTTTCCGCGTCGACAATCCGCACACCAAGCCGCTGCCGTTCTGGCAATGGATGATCGGTGAAGTGCGCAGCCAGCATCCTGATGTGATGTTCCTGGCGGAAGCCTTTACCAAGCCCGCGATGATGGCCCGCCTGGGCAAGGTGGGTTACTCGCAGAGCTACACCTACTTCACATGGCGCAACACCAAGGCCGAGCTGTCCGAGTACTTCACACAGTTGAACGAAGTGCCATGGCGTGATTGCTACCGGCCGAACTTCTTCGTCAACACGCCGGACATCAACCCGCGATTCCTGCATGAGTCAGGGCGGCCCGGATTTCTGATTCGCGCGGCACTGGCAACCATGGGCTCGGGGCTGTGGGGCATGTATTCGGGCTTCGAGCTGTGCGAAGCCGCGCCTATCCCCGGCAAGGAAGAATATCTGGACTCCGAGAAGTACGAGATTCGAGTCCGCGACTTCACCGCGCCGGGCAACATCATTGCCGAGATTGCCCAGCTCAACCGTATCCGCCGACAGAACCCGGCGCTGCAGACCCATCTGGGTCTGAAGCTATTGAATGCCTGGAACGACAACATCCTGTATTTCGGCAAACGCTCGGCTGATGGAAGCAACTTTGTGCTGGTCGCGGTCAATCTCGATCCTCACAACGCTCAGGAAGCGAACTTCGAGTTGCCGCTTTGGGAAATGGGCTTGCCAGACGATGCAGTGACGTCCGGCGAGGATTTGATGACCGGTCACCGTTGGAACTGGTACGGCAAGGTGCAGTGGATGCGCATTGACCCGTCGTATCAACCTTTTGGTATCTGGCGTATCCAGGTCGCACAGTAAAACTGCAGGGAGTCAGCCATGGCAAAAAAGCCCGATGACGCGGCATTCATCAAAGACCCGCTCTGGTACAAGGATGCGGTGATTTACCAGGTGCATGTGAAATCGTTCTACGACTCCAATAACGATGGGATCGGCGACTTCGCAGGCCTGATCGACAAGCTCGACTACATTGCCGCGCTTGGGGTCAACACGATCTGGCTGTTGCCGTTCTACCCATCGCCGCGTCGGGACGATGGCTACGATATTTCCGAATACCGCGACGTGCACAGCGATTACGGCACTATGGCGGACGCCAAGCGTTTCATCGCTCAGGCCCACAAGCGCGGCTTGCGGGTCATCACCGAGCTGGTCATCAACCACACCTCGGATCAGCATCCGTGGTTCCAGAAGGCCCGACACGCCAAGCGCGGTTCCAAGGCGCGGGACTTCTATGTTTGGTCCGATACCGATCAGAAGTACGATGGCACGCGCATCATCTTTCTTGACACTGAAAAGTCCAACTGGACCTGGGATCCGGTGGCAGAGCAGTATTTCTGGCACCGCTTCTATTCGCACCAGCCGGATCTGAATTTCGACAATCCGGCAGTGATGAACGCAGTGCTGGAAGTCATGCGTTTCTGGCTGGACATGGGCATCGACGGTCTGCGTCTGGATGCGATCCCTTATCTGATCGAGCGCGATGGCACCAACAACGAGAACCTGCCGGAGACCCATCAGGTTCTCAAGCGCATTCGGGCCGAGATCGACGCCAACTACCCGGACCGCATGTTGCTGGCGGAAGCCAATCAGTGGCCGGAAGACACTCAGTTGTACTTCGGTGACAGCAAGGGGCCTGACGGCGATGAGTGCCACATGGCATTTCACTTTCCGTTGATGCCGCGCATGTACATGGCGCTGGCGCAGGAAGACCGCTTTCCGATTACCGACATCCTGCGTCAGACGCCGGAAATTCCGGAAAACTGCCAATGGGCGATTTTTCTGCGCAACCACGATGAACTGACCCTGGAAATGGTCACGGATCGTGAGCGTGACTACCTGTGGAATTACTACGCGGCGGATCGTCGTGCGCGGATCAACCTCGGCATTCGCCGTCGTCTCGCCCCTCTGGTGGAGCGTGATCGTCGTCGGGTCGAACTGCTGAACAGCATGCTGTTGTCCATGCCGGGCACACCGACCCTCTATTACGGCGACGAGATCGGGATGGGCGACAACATCTATCTCGGCGACCGGGATGGCGTGCGCACACCGATGCAATGGTCCATCGACCGTAACGGCGGTTTCTCCCGCGCCGATCCGGCCAGCCTGGTGTTGCCGCCGATCATGGACCCGATGTACGGCTTTCAGTCGGTCAACGTCGAAAGTCAGGAGCGCGATCCGCATTCGCTGCTTAACTGGAACCGCCGCATGCTGGCTGTGCGTAAACAACAGAAGGCATTCGGACGCGGCACGCTCAAGATGCTGTCGCCGTCCAACCGCAGGATTCTGGCGTACCTGCGCGAATACACCGGACCCGATGGCCACAGCGAAATCGTACTGTGCGTGGCCAACGTTTCCAGCGCAGCCCAGGCCGCAGAACTTGAACTGTCGGCCTATGCCGGCACCGTTCCCGTCGAAATGCTGGGTGGCAGCGCATTCCCGCCGATTGGCCAGCTGAGCTATCTACTCACGCTGCCGCCTTACGGTTTTTACTGGTTTCTATTGGCTTCGGAGAATCAAATGCCCAGTTGGCACGTCGAACCGGCACAAAGCATGCCGGACTTCCCGACCCTGGTGCTCAAGAAGCGTCTGGAGGAGCTGCTTGACGAGCCGCTCCGCAGCACCATGGAAAACACCTCACTGGCGGTCTACATGCCCAAGCGCCGGTGGTTCGCAGGCAAGGACAAGCCCATCGAGCGGGTCAATATCGCCTATGCGGTTCGTTTCGGCGATCCGGCGCATCCGGTCCTGCTCAACGAGATCGAAGTCACTGCAGGCGAACAGACCGAACGCTATCAACTGCCGTTCGGCCTGCTGGCGGAAGAGGAAATCAACAGCGCATTGCCCCAGCAACTGGCGCTGGCCAGGGTCCGCCGTGGCCGTCAGGTGGGATTGATCACCGATGCCTTCACGCTTGAAACCTTCATTCGCGCAGTGATTCAGGGCATGCAGGCCGATACCGTGATCCCTTGCGATGACGGCGAACTGCGCTTTGAACAGACTGCGCAACTCGCGCCGCTGGGGCTGAACAACGAATCTGAAGTGCGTTATCTGTCGGCCGAGCAGTCCAACAGCTCGGTGGTAGTGGGCAGCGGTCTGGTTCTCAAGATGATCCGTAAAGTCAGCGCCGGTACCCACCCGGAACTGGAAATGGGCGCGTTCCTGACCAATGCAGGCTATCGCAACATCTCGCCGCTGCTGGGCTCTGTGGTCCGTGTGGGGCATGACGGTGAGCCGCATCTGCTGATGATCGCCCAAGGCTATTTGAGCAATCAGGGTGATGCGTGGGAGTGGACCCAGAACAATCTGGAGCGCGCCGTTCGTGATGAGCTCGCGCATGGTGTTTCCGAGCAGGAGCAGCACTACAACGCGCTGCTTGAATTGGCCGATTTCTCACGCAGCCTGGGGCAGCGTCTGGGCGAGATGCATCAGATTCTGGCCGCAGCGACCGACAATCCGGATTTTGCCGTGGAAGTGACCCGCCAGGAAGATGGCGAGGCTTCGGCGAAAAGTGTGGTGGCTCAGCTGGATCGAGCCTTGCAACTGCTTGAGCAGCGCAAAGGCGACCTCGGTGCCGACGATCAGCAACTGGTGGACGACCTGGTCGCCCAGCGTCAGGCCATCGCGCAGCATGTTGCGCGTCTCGCCAAGCGCTCGGTGGGCGGTCTGCGCATCCGCGTACACGGAGACCTGCACTTGGGGCAGGTGCTGGTCGTCAAGGGTGACGCATACCTGATCGATTTCGAGGGCGAGCCTGCGCGTGCGTTGAGCGAGCGTCGGGCCAAACACAGCCCGTTCAAGGATGTCAGTGGCGTGCTGCGCTCCTTCGACTACGCTGCCGCCATGGCTGTGCGCAGCGCGCAAAGCGTGGACACTTCCGAAGAGGCTGCTGCCGCCCGCAAACGCGTTGCCAGTACGTATTTGTCTCAGGCCCGTGAAGCGTTCATCGAAGGTTATCGCGCAGCGACCACCGAGATGGCCCACGCCTGGAAAGATTCAAACGGGGAGGACGCCGCGCTGGAATTGTTCACCCTGGAAAAAACCGCTTATGAAGTAATCTACGAAGCCGAGAATCGCCCGACCTGGCTGGCTGTGCCGCTGCAAGGCTTGCGTGGATTGCTGCACCTGTCTGATGGAGAGCCAACATGAATGCACCTGACAAAACCGGTATGCGTCGCCAGGCGATGCCCGCCGCAGTGGACATGGATGCGTTGATCCGTGCTGAACATCGTGACCCTTTTTCGATTCTCGGCCCACATGGCGATGGTGGCAGCGGGCTGTTCGTCCGCGCCTACCTGCCGGGCGCCCTGAGTGTGCGTCTGCTCGCCCCGGATGACGGGCGCGAACTGGTTGAGCTGGAGATGAGCGAAGTGCCGGGTTTCTTCATCGGTCACCTTGAACACGCTCAGCCCTACCAGTTGAAAATCAACTGGGCAGGCGGCGAACAGATCACCGAAGACCCTTACAGCTATGGCCCGCTGCTCGGCGAAATGGACCTGTATCTGTTTGCCGAAGGCAATCATCGCGACCTGAGCAGTTGCCTGGGTGCGCAGGTGACCAACGTCGGTGGCGTGGACGGTGTACGTTTTGCCGTCTGGGCACCGAACGCCCGGCGCGTCTCGGTGGTCGGCAGTTTCAACAACTGGGACGGCCGTCGTCACCCGATGCGTCTGCGTCACCCGACCGGTGTCTGGGAAATCTTCGTTCCGCGTCTGCAACCGGGCGAAGTCTACAAGTACGAGATTCTCGGCCCTCACGGCATTCTGCCGCTCAAGTGCGACCCGATGGCGCTGTCCACGACGCTGCCGCCGGATACGGCCTCCAAGGTTTCCGCACCGCTGCATTTCAACTGGAACGACAACCACTGGATGGACTCGCGGGCCAGCCTTCATCACGTGAGCGCGCCATTGTCGATCTATGAACTGCACGCCGGTTCGTGGCAGATGGAGCAGAACGAGGAAGGCGAGTGGCGTCAATACAACTGGCGTGAGCTGGCAGACCGTCTGATCCCCTACATCAAGGAACTGGGTTTTACCCACATCGAGCTGATGCCGATCATGGAGCACCCGTTTGGTGGTTCGTGGGGCTACCAACTGCTTGCCCAATTCGCACCGACTGCACGCTACGGCTCGCCTGAAGATTTCGCCGCCTTTGTCGATGCCTGCCACCAGGCGGGCATTGGCGTGATCCTTGACTGGGTGCCTGCGCATTTCCCGACCGATACTCACGGTCTGGCTCAGTTCGATGGCACTGCCTTGTATGAATACGCCGACCCCAAGGAAGGCTTCCATCAGGACTGGGACACGCTGATCTACAACCTGGGCCGCACCGAGGTCCATGGCTTCATGCTGGCGTCGGCGCTGCACTGGCTCAAGCATTACCACATCGACGGCCTGCGCGTGGATGCGGTGGCTTCGATGCTGTACCGCGACTATTCCCGCAAGGCGGGCGAGTGGGTGCCGAACCGGTTTGGCGGTCGCGAGAACCTTGAAGCAATCGATTTCCTGCGCCACCTCAATGACGTCGTCGCGCTGGAAGCGCCGGGCACCATGGTCATCGCCGAAGAATCCACGGCGTGGCCGGGTGTCAGCCAACCGACCCAACAGGGCGGTCTGGGCTTCAACTACAAGTGGAACATGGGCTGGATGCATGATTCGCTGCACTACATGGAACAGGACCCGATCCATCGTGAGCACCATCATGGCGAATTGAGCTTTGGTCTGATGTACGCATGGTCCGAACGCTTCATCCTGCCGATTTCCCACGATGAAGTGGTACACGGCAAGCACTCGCTGATCGACAAGATGCCCGGTGATCGCTGGCAGAAATTTGCCAACCTGCGTGCCTACCTGACGTTCATGTGGACCCACCCCGGCAAGAAGCTACTGTTCATGGGCTGCGAGTTCGGCCAATGGCGCGAGTGGAACCACGACGAGCAACTGGACTGGTACCTGCTGCAGTACGCGGATCATATCGGTGTGAAGAAGCTGGTCAGCGATCTGAACCGTATCTACCGCGAAGAAAAGGCCCTTCACGAACGTGATGCGGAACCGATGGGGTTCCAGTGGTTGATCGGTGACGACAAGACCAACAGCGTGTATGCCTACTTGCGCTGGAGCAAGGAAGGCGAGCCGTTGCTGGTGGTCGCCAACATGACGCCGGTTCCGCGCATGGACTACCGCATCGGTGTGCCGTTCGATGGCAAATGGGTCGAACTGCTCAACAGCGATGCCGAAATGTATGCAGGTTCCAACATCGGCAATGGCGGCGGGGTAGTGGCTGATGATCAGCAGGCACATGGACAGCCTGTGTCGCTGAGTCTGAACCTGCCACCGTTGGCGGTGCTGATTCTCAAGCCTGTGGGACGTCAGGACTGAAGGTAATAACCTGTTATAGGTCATAGGGCACGGAGGGAGGCGTCACCACGTCTCCGACGTTGCGCTGTCGCGCAGCAGGCACGAACCGTGGGAGGCGGCTTGCCGGCGATGCGTTCTGTCAGTCGAATTTTTGTTGACTGGCTTTACGCAATCGCCGACAAGCCGCCTTCTTCACTCAAAGGTTTTGGGTGACAGGGAGCTGTCTGCAAGTCGGTTACCAACTCAGCCTGATCCCGACGCTGAAGCCCGTTTGTTGCGTGTCACTTCCGCTCAGCTCCCGTCTGTGATTCGCGCTCAGGTAAACACCCAGGTTTTCAGATGGCTGTGCCACCAATCCGGCACCCAGACTCGCGGCTTTCGAATCATGTTCTGTTCTGATCCTGTCGACACTTTGATAAATAACGGTGTCGTGGCCATTGGCGTCGCGCCAGAGGTCGGTCCTCATATAGGGCTCTACGGGCACTCCCCAAGGTCTGTAACGACCCTTTAACCGTATGCCCAAACGCCCCGTGTTTCGGGACGGGCTATCAAATTCGAGAGACGATATCCCGTCGTGCTGATCGTCCAGATCGACACGCTGGTGAATGACCTGTACCTGCGGTTCTACCACCCAGTTGGCGCCAACAGGCAAGGGATAACCGGCCTCAATCGACAGACTCACTACGTGACCGCCGATATCAACGCGCACGCCACGCTCGGAGCGGCTTGAGCCGTCGAGGCGGGTGCCCATCGCCACAGCGTCCACATAGCCTTGGCGGGTACCAATTAGCGTCCAATACGCGCCTATGCTGTCGCCGCGAAGGCTCAATCGGCCGGTACGAGTGTCCTCTAATCCGCCCGCGAAGCCCTTGATACGTCCTTTCAGGCGATTGTTCGCCACGAAGATGCCGACCCGCTGGATGGCGCCCTGGCCAGGCTGCCAGGCAAACAGATCGTGGCCGATCTGGTAGCCCTCAAGCGATGCGTCAAGGCTCGGGCTGACCGTACCGGGCCAGTGCTGTTTGAGATCACTGCCAAATACGCGCGCCCAGCCTGCCGGGCTTGCACCCTGTTGGTTCAGCAAATGCTGATCGCCCTGGCGTTCGTGGAAAGTGCCTAATGAGGACATCGCCAGAAGCGCAGCGGCAGGCGCTATGACGGAATAGTCCGGCACCTCCTGCCGGTAAATCGGGACCGGTGCCGCACCGCGCAGGGGTTCGGGCAGTGGCGGTGTGCCAACGGCCGGAACGGGCAGCGTGGCTGCAGGTTGCGGGATGGTTGGGGCGGTTGGTTCAGGTGCGGGCGGAGTAGGTTCTGCGGGAGATTCGGGCTCAGGTGATGGCGTTGGCGATGGTGGTGTAGGTGTAGGTGTAGGTGCTGGCTCCGGCGCTGGATCAGGCTCCGCAGGCAGGCTCGCAATCGTCAGTGGTGGTGAAAGCACGGAGGAACGCAGGAACCAGCTGTTCTCGCTGCCCGCCGTGGCGCCGCCCTTGAACAGGTAATACTGGTACGCCCCGACCGACAGCGAGTTCTCCAACGAGAATGCGCCGTTGTCACTGGTTGCCCCTTGAATGGCCTGGACCACTTCGATGCCGTTGCTCTGGGTCAGCGCGCCCGGACCGCCTTCGTTGATGACAGTCATGCGCGTGGTTCCGCCGATTCGACCCTGGGCGATCACCAGCCTGTCACTGTCGGAGCTGTCGTCGCCCAGCACCGACTGCAATAACAACTGCCCGTTGAGGCCGGTGTAATTACCCTGCACCGTCAGGGTGTCCCGAGCGAATCCGCCGCTCAGGTCCAGGGTGCCTGCATTGTTCAGCGTGGCGGGCGTGGTGCGGTTGAATGGCCTGATCGCGCCTGATTCAGATGACAGGCGACTGCTGGCATCCATGTTCAAAACCCCGGTTCCGCTGGCACTGTCTCCCAGCGTCAGGTCGCCCGCCAGGTCCATCCGTGAACCGTTGTTCAGATCCACTGTTTCCCACTGGCGGTAGCGGGCGGGCACTGCCGAGGTCGTGTTGTCCAGCGTCAGCGTATCGTTGCCCGTTCCGCCATCGAGCACGCTGCTGGTGCTGAGGTAATACTCGCTCAGGTTGTACAAGCGGGCGATGTCATCGCCTTCGGCCATCAGTACGCTGCCTGTCACGTTGCCGCTATCACGCCAGGTGAACTGGTCGTTGCCGAAGCTGGCCCTGATGCCGCCGAGGATTTCGCCGCCACTGAGGGTCAGTCGGTCATCACCGCCACTGACGCTGACTGCGCCACCGATTCTGCCGCCGGAGACGTTGATGGTGTCGCGCCCGAAGCCGGTGACCAGATTGCCAATGATCGTACCGCCGGACAGATCAAACAGGTTGTCGTCCAGCTTCATGTCCACCCGCCCGATACTGCCGCCACTCATGGTCGCCCGGTCGCCATCCTCGAACGCTCTGGTGATGATGCCGCCCGTCATCTGGAACGTGTCGAGTCCGTCGCCCTGAGCCAGTGAGCCGATGCTGCCCCCGCTCATGATAAAGGTGTCCGGTTCCGCTCCCTGGCTGATATCGCCGGTGACGATGCCAGCGGACAGTGAGAACCGGTCCCTGCCAGCGCCTTGCGTGACATTGCCGGTGATACGGCCCGAGTTCATGTCGACGCTGTCCTGACCCGGGCCGAACGTGACATTGCCATTGATCGAGCCGCTGCCACCGGCAGGGAAAATCAGCGTGTCGTTGGCCCCCGACCAAGTCACTGCGCCGCTGCTGCCGCTGTCACAGGTTTGCGTGTCACTGCCGGGCGTCGACACCAGATCGCACGCGCCTTCGGCGTAGGGCGGAACGATCACCAATAGCGCGACGGTCAGAAGTTTGCCTTTGCCACACGGCGGGAACTGCTTGAGGGTCATGACTGCTCTCCCTGTGAAGTGGTCAGGGAGGCATGAAAAGGTTGCGTCAACTGCCCTGCTGCCACGTCAGTGACGTCGCGCTGGAGGCTGGCGACGACTGCTCTGCCAGCCCACGGAAAGGGCCGCACGTTCAAGTCAAGGATGGATCCCGTTCAGCGTCAAGAAGTTGACCGACCGGCGGCAAAGGGATTGGCTGAATACGCAACCTATGGAACAAGCAGGTAAAAGCTTATAGCGTAATGAGCGTTTTCAGACGGTTTTGCGAGCTCGACGAGACAGCCAGACGGTCAGCAGCAAGGCGCTCACCGACAGCAGGGAGGCGTAGAAAAATATCCAGTCATAACCCTGACCCAGCGCGATGGCACCCATCACCGGGCCGGCAATCGCCAGCGCCAGATCGAAGAACACCGCATAGGCACTCAAGCCTGCGCCTCGACTGGGCGTCGGCACGTTCTTGATCGCTTCGACGCCCAGCGCCGGGTAGACCAGAGACAGACCGATACCGGTCAATCCCGCGCCAGCGAGTGCGAAGCCGCTGCTCGGTGCAAGCCACAGTAATACCAGTCCACAGGTTTCCACCGCCATGCAAAGAATGGCCGCGTTGAACCCGCCGAGTCGATTGATGGCCCCGATGAACAGCAGCCGGGCAAGGATGAAGCACACCCCGAACATGCTCAGGCAATAGGCTGCGCCTTCCCAGCCACGGCTCAGGTAGAAGAGGGTGATGAAGGTGGTCAAGGTGCCGTAGCCGATGGAGGACAATGTCAGCCCCAAACCATAGGGCGCAATGCGGCCGAACACCGACCAGTAGGGCAGGCGTTCGCCTGTAATGATGGGCACTGAAGGCTTGTTGCGTATCAGCCACAACGCCAGGCCTGCCATGACGATCAGCGCAATACCCAGGCTGTTGAAGCCGACAGCGTCGATCACCACCACGCCCAGTGGTGCGCCGATGGCGATGGCGCCGTAGGAGGCGATGCCGTTCCACGAAATCGACTTGGCAGTGTGTTCCGAACCCACCTTGCCGATGCACCAGCTGATGGTCCCGACGCCGATCAGTCCTTGGGAAACGCCCAGAAACAGGCGAGCCAGAATCAGAATCGACAGGCTCGCAGTGGGAAAAGGCTCAAGCAGAGTGGCCAGCAAGGTCATCGCGCCACTGATGCCAATGCCCCACAGGCCGAAGACAATCGCGCGTTTGCTGCCCAATGTATCCGTGGCCCGACCGGCATAGGGGCGGCTGAGCAGGGTGGCGAGGTATTGCGACGCGATGGCCAGACCTGCGATCAGCGGACTGAAACCCAGCTGGTCATGAACATAGCCCGGCAGCACCGCGATCGGCAGGCCAATGCACAGGAAGGCGATGAAGGTGTAGAGAACGATGGAAACGATTTGCAGCGTGATCGTGATCGAACTGGGCTGCACGGCAGATTGTTCAGGTGAGGCAGGCATCGGGCTCGTTCGCTGGCAGGCGGTGGGCGTGCATCATCATGGCCCGCGTGGCCCATAAATGAAAGCACGCTAACGGTTTATCTGTCGCTTCACGGCGCTGTTGCCGTTGCGTTTGGATAGTCATAGGATGACTGATCACAAACAACAACAAAAAGGTCCTCCATGAAAAAAATCCTCCTGCTGGCCGCTGCGGTCGGCTGCTCGTTCGGTCTGCCGGTCCAGGCATCGACCTTCGCTTACATCTCAAGCCCCGCAGACGGGCTCATCTCGCAGTACCAGCTGGACGACGCCAGTGGTGCGCTCAGCCTGGTCGAGCAGACCAAGGCAGGCGATCAGGTCAACCCGATGGCGCTATCGCCCGACGGCAAGGCGCTGTTTGCAGCGTTGCGCGCCAAACCGTATCAGGTGGTCAGCTTCAGCATCGAGCCTGTGACCGGGCATTTGAAGCCATTGGCTCAGGCGCCATTGGCAGAGAGCCTGGCTTACCTGTCCACCGACCGCAGCGGCCGCTTTCTGATGGGAGCGTCCTATGGCGCCGATTTGCTGAGCGTACAGCCCATCGACGCGCAGCATCGTCCCAGCGACAGCATTCAGACCTACAAGACCGGTATGCACGCGCATTCGGTGCGCACCGACCCAAGCAATCGATTCGCCTACTCAGGCAACCTCGGCGTTGATCGCGTTCTGCAATACCGCCTGGAACCCAAGGACGGCAAGCTGGTTCCGATCGGTGAGGGCTATGTGACGGTTCCGGAAAACACCGGGCCGCGCCACCTGGCATTCGCACCGAATGGCAAATTCCTCTATGTCGTCGGCGAAATGAGCGGCACCGTCACGGCCTTTTCGATCAATGACAAGACCGGCGGCTTGAAGCAGGTCAATCAGGCCAATGGCATTCCCGAGCGTCTGAAGCTGGCACCGGGGCAGGCGCGCGATGCGCGTAACAACGACTTGAAGGATGATCCGACGCCGCGCATCTGGGCCGCTGACGTGCGTATTTCGCCAGACGGCAAATGGTTGTTCACGAGCGAGCGCACCAGCAGCAGTGTGTCGGTGTTCAAGGTTGACCCAGCCGCTGGCAAGGTCACGTTCGTGGAAAACTATCCGGTTGAGGAAAAGCAGCCGCGCAACATCGCCGTGGCCCCGAACGGGCGCTGGTTGCTGGTGACCGGGGAGAAAGCCGAGAAGGTCGGCAGCTACAGCATCGCAGCGGACGGCGCGTTGAAGCGCGTCAGTGAAGCGCCGTCAGGCAAAGGCGCATTGTGGATCGAAATGCTCAGCCAGCCTGCTCAGTAATACCACCCGTTTTGTTTGGGTGGTTCTGAAATGCAAAACCCCTGCCGCGAGGGCAGGGGTTTCAGGTACAGCAAGTGCGATTCGAGGCGTCTGGCTTAGAAAGCCACGCCCTGGCTGCGCAGGTAGTCGTCGTACGTACCGCTGAAGTCGATCACGCCGCTCGGGCTCAGCTCGATGATGCGCGTGGCCAGCGAGGAAACGAACTCACGGTCGTGGCTGACGAAGACCAGAGTGCCCGGATAGTTTTCCAGTGCGAGGTTGAGGGCCTCGATGGATTCCATGTCCAGGTGGTTCGTAGGTTCGTCCATCACCAGCACGTTCGGCTTTTGCAGGATCAGCTTGCCGAACAGCATGCGACCCTGTTCACCACCGGAAATCACTTTGACCGACTTGAGGATCTCGTCGTTGGAGAACAGCATGCGGCCCAGGGTGCCGCGAACCAGCTGCTCGCCGCCTTGGGTCCATTGACCCATCCAGTCGAAGAGGGTGCTGTCGTCTTCGAAGTCGTGAGCGTGGTCCTGCGCGTAGTAACCGATCTCTGCCGACTCGGTCCACTTGACCGAACCTGCATCCGGTTGCAGCTCGTTGACCAGGGTGCGCAGCAGGGTGGTCTTGCCGATACCGTTTGGGCCGATGATCGCCACGCGCTCGCCGGCTTCAACGGTGAAGCTGAAGTCCTTGAACAGCGGCACACCATCAAAACCCTTCGCCATGCGCTCGACCACAACCGCCTGACGGTGCAGCTTCTTGGTCTGCTCGAAACGAATGAACGGGCTGACGCGGCTGGACGGCTTGACCTCGGCCAGCTGGATCTTGTCGATCTGCTTGGCACGGGAGGTGGCCTGCTTGGCTTTCGAAGCGTTGGCCGAGAAGCGGCTGACGAACGACTGCAGCTCGGAAATCTGCGCTTTCTTCTTGGCGTTGTCGGACAGCAACTGCTCGCGGGACTGGGTCGCCACGGTCATGTATTCGTCGTAGTTGCCTGGGAACAGACGCAGTTCGCCATAATCCAGGTCAGCCATGTGGGTGCACACGCTGTTCAGGAAGTGACGGTCGTGGGAGATGATGATCATCAGGCTGTTACGCTGGGTCAGGATGTTTTCCAGCCAGCGAATGGTGTTGATGTCCAGGTGGTTGGTCGGTTCGTCGAGCAACAGCACTTCAGGATCGGAGAACAGCGCCTGCGCCAGCAGCACGCGCAGTTTCCAGCCGGGCGAGACTTCGCTCATCGGGCCGTTGTGCTGTTCGATGCCGATACCCAGGCCCAGCAGCAGTTCACCGGCGCGGGACTCGGCGGTGTAGCCGTCCATTTCCGCGAACTCGGTTTCCAGCTCGGCCACGGCCATGCCGTCGTCTTCGCTCATTTCCGGCAGCGAGTAGATGCGATCGCGCTCGGCCTTGACCTTCCACAACTCTTCGTGACCCATGATCACCGTGTCGAGCACAGTGAATTCTTCGTAGGCGAACTGATCCTGGCGCAGCTTACCCAGACGCACGTTCGGCTCCAGCATCACCTGACCACCCGAAGGCTCGAGATCGCCGCCCAGGATTTTCATGAACGTGGACTTACCGCAGCCGTTCGCGCCGATCAGGCCGTAACGGTTACCGGCACCAAACTTGACCGAGACGTTCTCGAACAGGGGTTTGGGGCCGAACTGCATCGTGATGTTAGCTGTGGAGATCAATTACTTTACCTATCAATAGCTTATGGTGCGCTTATTTGGGCCGGGACCCATTCAGGGCCAATCAGGAGCCTTTCCGGTTCGCTCCAGTCCGGGCTCGAGTTGATCCATCGCGCATGCGTCGACAGCAGCATCAGCGCGTTATGGCCGAGCTGCCGGGAGATAAATGCGGGGGGTTCATGCCAGACATGGCGCGCATTGTCGCATAGGTATGGCGACAGTTGTATGGCCGGGGAGATATGCGTCGATACATTCTCAAGGGCACACGCATTTTGCGTGCCTGGCGCGAAGTAACGTTGGGCACTGCCTGAGGGCATCCCCTGCTGGTATTTCCGCGCACAGATCAAGCTTGGCACTTTGCAGCCGATACAGTCGAACGGAGGAAAAAACAGGCTACGGCAGGCTGCTACTGAATCATCTTCGGCTATTAGAAAACGTCACCTTCATAGAACGTTCGCCCGAGGTCGTTTTAACCACAAGTGTGCAAGTCATGAGGTCTGCAATGCTTAGAAACGCCCCTTTGAGTACCAAACTGCTACTTATTCTGATGTTCCCTCTGCTGGGCTTTCTGGCCTTTGCGGGGATTTTCGTGGCTGACAAAAGCGATACGCTCGGTTCCATGAACCGGGCTGTTACCGCTACCAATGCTGCACAGAAACTGAGCGATGTCGTTACTACTATCCAGCGTGAACGCGGCGCCAGCGGCGTGTTTCTGGGAAGTGGTGGCAAGTCCATGCAGAACGAGCTGAAGACCTTTCGCCAGGAAACCGACAAGGCGGTGGGCGTGATGCGAGCGCAAACGACCGAGGGTATTCCTGCGCCGGACAAGGTGCTTCGTGCGCTGGATGATCTGATCGCGCTGCGCCTCAAGGTCGATTCGCAAGCGATCAACAATACCGAATCCGGTGCCCGCTTTACCGACCTGATCAAAGTCCTGATCGGCTTTAATTATTCTCTGGAATCCAGTATCGATGATCCACAGATCCTGCGTGGGTTGAGCTCGCTCAACCAGTTCGTAGACATGAAGGAACGTGCTGGCCGCGAGCGTGTATTGCTCGGTCTGGCGTTCAGCCAGAACCGCTTTGACGCAGCACTGTTGTCACGCTTCAGCCGCAATCTCGGTGAGTTCTCCGGCTATTTCGAAGCTTACCAGCGTTGGTCGCCTGTCGAATTCAAGAACAAACTGGATGCCGTTCTGCAACAGCCCGGCTCACTGGAAGTGGCGCGCCTGCAGCGTCTGGGTTTCGATACGCCGCTGGGTGACCCGCTCAACATCAAACCTGAAGACTGGTTCAACCTGGCCACCATTCGCATCGACCTGATGGCCAAGGTGGAGGCGGAGCTGGGGCAGATGGTGGTGGGTCTTGCCAGTGATGAGCGTACCGACGCCGAACGCAGTCTGTACGTGGCAATCGCGATCGTGGTCCTGATGTTGATTGCCGTGCTGTGGCTGGCATCGGTCATCATTCGCAATATCAAGATCGCCGTTGTTGATGTGAATCGCACCCTGATCTCGCTTTCGACCCGTGACCTGACAGCCAGGACTCTTTATACGGGCAAGGACGAGTTTGGAGAGATCGCCCGCAATCTCGACAACATGGCCCTGCAGATCAGCGAAGTCATCCGCGAGATCGGCAGCGCCACCGCACAGGTCGCCACCGCGGCCGAGCAATCATCTGCCGTAGCCCTGCAGACCAGCAACAACGTGGCACAGCAACGTCAGGGCACTGACCAGGTCGCCACTGCCATCAGCGAGATGAGCGCTACGGTCAAGGACGTCGCACGCAGCACCACCGATGCCGCCGAGATGTCACAGCGCGTCAATGCCAGCACTCTGCAGGGCAAGACTGAAATCGAAAACACCATCAGCCTGATTCAGGGGCTGGAGGTTCAGGCTGAACAGACCTCGCGGATCATTGGCGAGCTCAAGGGTGAAAGCGATTCGATCTCTTCGGTTCTGGATGTGATTCGTGGCGTTGCCGAGCAGACCAACCTGCTGGCCCTTAACGCTGCCATCGAGGCTGCCCGCGCAGGCGAGCAAGGTCGTGGTTTCGCCGTGGTCGCCGACGAAGTGAGGAATCTGGCCAAGAAAACCCAGGATTCCACCGTCAGCATCCAGAACATGATTGCCAACCTGCAGTCCGGCTCTGATCGGGCCGCCAGTTCCATGCAGGAAACACTGGGCAAAGCAAAGGAGGGCGCGAGCAACGTGGTGCGTGCCGGTGAGTTGCTGGAAGAAATCGCCGAAGGCATTGCGTCGATCAGTGATCGCAATATTCAGGTGGCTTCGGCCGCCGAAGAACAAAGCCTGGTCGCCGAGGAGATCCACCGTAACGTCAACGACATCAATACGCTGGTGGTTCAGGTCAGCGCAGGTGCCGAGCAGACAGCCGTCACCAGCCGGGAGCTGGCTCGACTGGCCGAACAGCAGCAGGGGCTGGTCGGACGTTTCAAGGTGAGCTGATCCAAAGGATCTGTTCTGATATCAAAGGCCTGCAAGCGTCAGCTTGCAGGCCTTTTTTTTGGTCGTTGGCGCAGGTCATTCCGATGCCGCAACATCATCCGTTATAGCCCGAAAGCCCCAGCATGTGTCGAACACCCTCCAGGCTAAGCCTGGGAATGATGTCGTCCGGTACTCTGGATGTCGCCGACAGGTTGTAGACCTGAAAGTCGTCACCCATCACCGAGTTCGCCATCAATTTAAGGGAAGG
This sequence comes from Pseudomonas sp. AC016, assembly GCF_979253365.1. NCBI lineage: Bacteria > Pseudomonadati > Pseudomonadota > Gammaproteobacteria > Pseudomonadales > Pseudomonadaceae > Pseudomonas > Pseudomonas sp. AC016. The sequence continues at coordinate 348,354 of NZ_CEEDCC010000001.1, read as the reverse complement.
CAGGATCCGCGATTCATAGTGTTGGTCAAGTCCGCACGGAGACAGCCTGGCGCCAGGTGTTTCGTAGTAGCGTCCTGCCGATTGATTCATGTCGAAACCCACCAGAAATACCTTGCTGAAGCCAAGGTGATGGGCAAGTTGCAGGGCCAGGTACATGACGGTGCGGGCGTCGAAAAAGCCCAGACTCATGTCCTTGCTGAAACCGATGTCCCTGCTGCGTCGGCTGAACAGTGAAAGCTTTCTGACCAGATCGGATCGCTGTTCGAAAAGACTCGCGGCACCCAGCCGGTCGGCCTTCTTCAGCGCATAGACATTTCCCCTAGGCGAGCTTCGGAGCTTCCCGATCTGGCTGTCCCACAGGGCGATGTTGTCGCTGCTGCGCATGGCCTGGGCAAACAGTTCCGGCTGTTGCCTGGAAAAATCCCGGTCCGAGCAGACGTAGAAGTGGGGGTTGATTCCAGCCCTGGTAAACATGGAAATCGCCCCATTCATCGTAATCATGGGGATGCAGGAAAACTCCCTTATCGGGAAGTCTGCTGCCGAGGCGCCTGAACCCACCAGAAAGACCGGCCCTGCCGAGTTGCCCTTGCAGTTGCCAAAGTCTTGCTGATCACAGATATCATCGGAAACCTCGATGGCAACAGGCACAGGATAATCCGTTACTTTCGAAAAGTGTCTAATCATCGTGATGGCTTATTGATGTTATATGGTGCGGGTTAGTTACATACGCTGGTGTTGGATGATATCACCATGCATCTAAAAATAGTTCGCCAAGTTAAATTGCTGTCTCAGTCATGTATCCGGATTGTATCTGTTAGTTGTCCGAAGATGCAGATGGATATCGAATATGAGTACGGTTGATTGGCTCACCATCGTGATGGGGTGTCCAGGTGTAATGCGATGAAATACATGGATTTAAGTCAGAGTGATGTCGTTATGATATTGCTCTGTGATATCATTTTGACTTGATCATTATCCAGCAACGGAGTTGCAAAAATGCGTCCAGCGTCACCTCTCAAAATCTCTCTTATTGCCATCATGGCCTTTGCCGTTACCGGTTGTGCGAGCATTGTCAGCGATTCGAAATACCCGGTAGCGGTGACATCCAGTCCGTCCGGCGCCGCTTACGAGATCGTCAATGAGGGTGGCGTTTCCGTTCGCTCGGGTGTGACGCCTGACGAGGTGACGCTGAGGGCTGGAGCGGGTTATTTCGACGGCGAGAAATACACGGTCACCTATCGCAAGGACGGCTATACCAGCAGCACTCAAACACTCGAGTCGGGCATTGACGGTTGGTACTGGGGCAACATTGTTATTGGCGGGCTGATCGGCATGTTGATCGTCGATCCCGCAACCGGCGCCATGTACACGCTACCGGAGAAGATCAATTCGACACTGACGGCGGCGCCGGTTTCGGCAATCTCTGCTGTTGGGCAGTCTTCGGTGCAGGTTCAATAGCTGCGGGCCGATACGCTCTTTTATCGGGCTTCAGGAATTCAAACGCCGCGCCTTCCCAGGAAGAGCGCGGCGTTTTTACGTGCGTCAGGGGAACTAGATGATGGCATTGCGAGACTATAGGTTCGCTTGTGTTCGACAGGCTGTCTGATCGAGCGCGCATTCTTATGATCTCGGAGATCCATGACATGAAGTCCTTTTTTCGTCCCGCTCTGCTGCTGGCTGTTGCGCTGCCCCTGGTACTGGCTGGTTGTGGTGACAAGGAGCCGGAGCAGCGCGCCGCGTTCACGCAGTTCCTGCAGACCCGCATTGTCGACAAGCCTGGCGTTCGGGTTCCCACGCTGACCGAGGATGAAAAGAAATCCTTTGGCGATTACAGCTCCCACTATGCGGTCATCTCGGATTTCAACGCAGGGATGGACGCTTCGGTCAAGCCATTGAATGAGCTTGTGCAAAAAGGCGCTATTCGTTCGTTGAATGACGTGATCGAGCGCCGCGCCGACCTGAAGGCTGTGCAGACAGGCCTCAACGATATGGGCGAGCAGCTGACCAAAGAGCAGGCCAAGGCTGATGCCGCTCATGAGAAGCTGAAGCAGCCGGACGATCTGAAAGTGGTCTACAACAAGGCCTATGACAAGACTGTCAGCGTGCCGGCCAACACCTTTCGCGAAATCCTGCCGCAGATCAATGGCACATTCGATAGCACGCTGAAGATTGCCGACTATGTCGATGCGCACAAATCGCAGATCGATCTGTCCGGTTCGGTTGCGAAAGTGAATGACCCGGTGGTACAGACCGAACTCAACAAGTTGCTGCAGGACCTCAACGCACAGGCGAAAAACGTCCAACAGGCGCAAGCCCGCTTGCAGGCTGTCATGTTGGGTCGCTGATCCGGACTCTTGCCTGAAGGCTGATAGCCTTCAGGCCCATGATGAAACCGGTCGATCGCACAGTCGACCGGTTGCGATTTGCCCGTCACCGCCTAGTCTGTCTGGCAGACAGTCTGACGCCCTGTCAGACCTTGCAGTGAGGAGGTATCCCATGTCGACAATACCACCACTTTTCAACGACGAAGTTCCTGCCTGGGATCGTTATGCGGCGGCTGCGCTCAGCACGACGATCACGTGCACCGAGACGGCTGAGGAGGCGGTAGTCGCTGCTGCCGACCTTGCAGACAAACTCGTCAAGGAACGCGAGAAACGGATCATGGCTGCCAAAGAACAGCTTTTCCAGCATTGAGCTTCACTTCGAGCCTGGTCCTGGACCGGGCTCGCTGGCCGATAAAGTGGCCCTCCTGATGTATGATCGGCGTGTCGTCGTTCACCTTTTCCGGCCAGTCGCTCAATGATTAATACCACCCCATTTGATTTGGTCCTACGCGAAGCCGTGGTCGAGGATTCGTTGTGTGTAGCGGTATTAGGGCTGCAGGTATTTCTGGATACCTATGCCACCGAGGGCATTCGTGATTCGATTGCTCGTGAGGCTCTGGAGGCCTTTTCCCAAGCGTCCATTGCCGGGATCATTGCTCAGCCCGGTACATTCGTTATCGTTGCCGAATCTCATGGGCATCTGGTGGGGTTTGCCCAGGTTGCGCTGCTGACCGCGCACGAGATGATCGACTCTGCGAAGGCGGCCGAACTGCAGCGTTTGTATGTACAGGAACGGTTTACCGGTCTGGGAGTAGGGAAGCGCCTGCTCAGGGCTGCCGAACAGCAGGCCGCACTCGGCGGCGCGCTTCTGCTTTGGGCGACGGTCTGGGTGGGCAACGATCGCGCGCTGGGTTTTTATCCGCGAATGGGCTACAGGCTCGAGGGCGCGCCGATGTATGTGTTACAAGGCGAAGAACACGAGAATCGGCTATACGCCAAACGGCTGAATGGTTTTGAACCGAAGGACATGGATCCGCAATAAGGACATTGAATGTTACGCATATTGGGCAAGGCGTCTTCCATCAACGTGCGGAAGGTGTTGTGGGCATGCGAGGAACTGGCAATACCGTTCACCCAGGAAGACTGGGGCAGCGATTTCAGATCGACCAACAGTGCAGCGTTTTTGAAGCTTAATCCCAATGCCATGGTGCCCGTCATCATTGACGGTGATTTCGTGCTGTGGGAATCCAACACCATCATCCGTTATCTGGCCGGTCAGTATGGCGGCGAGCACCTCTATCCCAGGGCGCCGAAGGCACGGGCACGGGTTGATCAGTGGATGGACTGGCAGAGCTCTGACCTCAACAAGTCATGGACTTATGCCTTCATGTCACTGGCACGCCGCTCGGCCAATTTTCAGGATGCAGACGCAGTTGCTGCGTCGCTTTCCATGTGGTCCAGGCACATGCAGGTGCTGAACAGCCAACTCGAAAAGACCGGTGCTTATGTGGCTGGCGAGCAGTTTTCGCTGGCTGATATTGCTGTCGGGCTTTCAGTCAATCGCTGGTTCGAAACGCCTTTCGAGCATCCCGATCTGCCTGCAGTCAATGTGTATTACGAGCGGCTTAGTCATCGGCCGGGCTATCTGTTGTACGGACGAAACGGTATCTCGTGACGTCTGATGGCGTCAGTGTTTATCCTTCACGCCCACCTGATAATCATCAAAGGAAGCGCGGCAGTGACCCTCATTAAAATAACCGCTGGCGGCTATTCGTTTTTGGCCGAAACCAATCCGGACGCGCCGAAGACTGTCGCTGCGTTTTTGAAGCTGCTGCCTTATAAGCAGAAGTTCATTCATGTGCGCTGGAGCGGCGAAGGTTGCTGGGTGCCGCTGGACGATTACGAATTGAAGCTCGATGACACATTGGTCGGCTTTGAAAACGCCACCAGTCATCCTTCGGCGGGCGATATCCTGTTTTATCCGGGCGGCTACAGCGAGACCGAAATCATCCTGGCGTATGGGTCGTGCTGCTTTGCCAGCAAGATGGGGCAGTTGGCGGGTAACCATTTCCTGACGATCACCGAGGGCAAGGAAAATCTGCGCAAGCTGGGCGTGAAAACGCTGTGGGAAGGTGCGCAGGACGTGGTGTTCGAGCAGGCGTGAGCATTGGTTCTGACAAAATGCTGGCGAGATGCCGATTCGCCAGTATTTTTTGGAACCGCTGATCTTCGCGAAGGGTCTAGTCAACAATGCTTCCACAACCCGGAAGTCGAACTGGAGATCAGTCCTTGAATATTTTCGAAGCACTACGCGAAAGCCATGATCGTCAACGCGGCTATGCCGATGCACTGATCCAGACCAGCGGCGATTCAGAAGCAAGGGCCCAGGCCTACAAGCAACTCAAGGAAGAACTTCAGGCGCATGAAACCGCTGAGGAACGTTTCTTCTATATTCCGTTGATGGAACACGACAACGGCATTGATCTGAGCCGTCACGCCATTTCCGAGCACCACGAAATGGACGAGATGATGGAAGAGCTGGACGAGACCGAAATGTCGAGCCCGGCCTGGCTGGCGACTGCAAAAAAGCTCTCCGAGAAAGTGCACCACCATTTGAAGGAAGAAGAGCAGAAGTTCTTCCAGATGGCTGGCAAGCTGCTCGACGAGAAGCAGAAGCAGTCCCTGGCGGGTAAGTACGTGAAAGAGTACGAAGAGCAAATCGCCGAAGGTTGACGTATGACCGCGGTGCTAGAATCGGTTTTTTATCAGCGAAGGCACGACATGAAGTTAGCGATTCTGGTGATTGCGGCAGGGGTGTTGGTCGGATGCGCGGCGCCGTCGAACTCGGCACGTTCAGGCGGACCGTTCAAGATTCTCTCCAGCACCAAACCGGCGGCTGCCGTCGCCCAGTGCATTCAGGTGACCTGGCAGAACGAAGCCATGTTCGGCAGCTCTGCTGACGTGTTCATGGATAAGCTGTCTGGAGGGGGCTTCACTGTGTTCACCACGGAGACCCGTTACTTTGCGGATGTGCGTCCCCAGGGCGCAGCGTCTTCTGTCGATTTCTATGCCGCCCCGAGCGACACCCAGACAGGCCTGCGCTCCGCCGCCATCGCCACCTGCCTTTAAGCATCGCCCTTCAGGCCTGCCACTCTGGCGGGCCTTTGCTTGCAAAAAGCAGCGCCAATCCCGTCTTCAACTCTGCATGACCCACTGAAAAAACATCCCAGTGTGGGTGTCTTCTGCAAACCACCGCTTTTCAGACGTCGCTCAGCGCGAATGGCCGCTGTGCGCCCGTTTGCGGCGCGCACGCACAGGTATGTGGCCTTATGACTCAAATGTTGCTGCCGGTAGCGTCATCTCGTCGAAAGCGTTGAGTTGTCCCTATCGCACGGAATCTCCCAGCCCTTTGATTACCCTCATTTTTTTCGCATCCTGCTTTTGCCGGACATTCTGTGGCACACTTTCTGCTCTCTATTCCGTTGTTACATACCTGTATCCGCTATAGCGGAATAAAGACAAATCTGGTGGAGTTCATGTGATGCGCTACGGACCTTCTTTTCTGAAAACCTGTGTATTTGCTTTTGCAGCGGCCGTCACCCTGGTCAATCCGGCAATGGCGGCAGAGGGCAGCAAACTGGACGCGGTATTGAAACGCGGCAATCTGGTGGTCGGCACGGGCAGCACCAATGCGCCGTGGCACTTTCAGGGGGCGGACGGCAAGTTGCAGGGGTTCGATATTGACATCGGCAGGATCATCGCCAAGGGCCTGTTCAACGATCCGAGCAAGGTCGAGTTCGTGGTTCAGTCGTCGGACGCGCGCATTCCCAATCTGCTGACGGACAAGGTGGACATCAGCTGCCAGTTCATCACCGTCACCGCCAGCCGTGCCCAACAGGTTGCGTTCACCTTGCCGTACTACCGGGAAGGCGTCGCGCTGCTGTTGCCTGCCAACAGCAAATACAAGGAAATCGATGACCTGAAAGCCGCAGGCGACGGCGTAACGGTTGCCGTGCTGCAGAACGTCTACGCCGAAGAACTGGTCCATCAGGCGCTGCCCAAGGCCAAGGTCGATCAGTACGACAGCGTTGACCTTATGTACCAGGCCATCAACTCCGGCCGTGCCGACACCGCAGCGACCGACCAGTCCTCGGTCAAGTACCTGATGGTGCAGAACCCTGGCCGCTATCGTTCGCCAGCCTTCGCCTGGAGCCCGCAAACCTATGCCTGCGCTGTCAAGCGTGGCGATCAGGACTGGCTGAACTTCGTCAACACGGCCTTGCATGAAGCCATGACCGGTGTCGAATTCCCGGCCTATGCCGCCTCGTTCAAGCAATGGTTCGGCGTAGACCTGCCAGTGCCTGCGATTGGCTTCCCGATGGAATACAAATAAGTCGGATCGAACCTCTTGAAGGGCAGGGTGAGCTGAAATGCCAACCCTGCCGGGTACAGGCAACCATGAACTATCAGTTGAATTTTGATGCCGTCTGGCGCGATTTTCCGAGTCTGCTGGCGGGGCTGGGCCTCGGGCTGGAACTGGCCCTGATCTCGATTGCCATCGGCTGTGTGATCGGTCTGATGAACGCGTTCGCGCTGCTGTCGCGTTACCGCGCGTTGCGTATCGTGGCGTCGATCTACGTGACGGTGGTGCGCAACACACCCATTCTGGTGCTCATTCTGTTGATCTACTTCGCGCTGCCGGGCCTGGGCATTCGTCTGGACAAGCTGCCGTCGTTCGTCATCACCCTGTCGTTGTACGCAGGCGCTTATCTGACCGAAGTGTTTCGCGCCGGTCTGCTGAGCATTCACAAGGGGCAGCGTGAAGCGGGGCTGGCTATCGGTCTTGGCGAGTGGCAGGTCAGGGCATACATCGTTGTACCGGTGATGCTGCGTAACGTGCTGCCAGCGCTGTCCAACAATTTCATTTCGCTGTTCAAGGACACCTCGCTTGCCGCTGCCATCGCAGTGCCGGAACTGACCTACTACGCACGCAAGATCAATGTCGAAAGCTACCGGGTGATCGAAACCTGGCTGGTGACCACTGCGCTCTATGTGGTGGCCTGCTACGCGATCGCCATGCTGCTGCGCGCCCTCGAACAACGTTTGGCGATTCGCCGTTAGGAGCCTGTCATGTACCAACCCCCTGGCTGGCTGCAGGAAGTGTGGAATGCCCGTGAAGTGCTGTGGTCGGGTTTTCTGACCAGTATTCAGTGTTCGGCGCTGGCCATTCTGTTCGGTACCCTGATCGGCATGTTCGCCGGTCTGGTGCTGACCTACGGTGGATTTTTTGCGCGCCTGCCGATTCGGCTGTACGTCGATCTCATTCGCGGCACGCCGGTGTTCGTGCTGGTGCTCGCGGTGTTCTACATGGTGCCCGCGCTGGGCTGGCAGATCAGTGCCTTTCAGGCCGGTGCGCTGGGGCTGACGCTGTTTTGCGGCTCGCACGTGTCGGAAATCGTGCGCGGTGCGCTGCAGGCGATTCCGCGCGGACAACTGGAGGCAGGCAAGGCAATCGGGCTCAGGTTCAGCCAGTCGCTGCGATACGTGCTGTTGCCGCAGGCCATGCGCCAGATCCTGCCGACCTGGGTCAACTCCTCGACCGAGATCGTCAAGGCTTCGACCCTGCTGTCGGTGATCGGCGTGGCCGAACTGCTGCTCAGCACCCAACAGGTGATCGCCCGGACCTTCATGACGCTGGAATTCTACCTGTTCGCCGGTTTTATGTTCTTCCTCATCAACTACGCCATTGAGCTGCTTGGGCGACACATCGAAAAACGGGTGGCCTTGCCATGACACAAACCCAGACCAAAACGCTTTCACCCGCGTTGCTCAGCATCGAGGGCCTGCACAAATCCTACGGCACTGTCGAAGTGCTAAAGGGCGTCGATCTGCGCATGCAGAAAGGCAATGTCGTGACCCTGATCGGCTCCAGTGGCTCGGGCAAGACCACGCTGCTGCGCTGCGTCAATCTGCTGGAAGAGTTCCAGGGCGGACACATCCGGCTGGAAGGCCAGGACATCGGTTACAGCGAAGTCAATGGCAAGCGCACCCGTCATCCCGAGCGCCTTATTGCTCAACACAGAGCCATGACGGGTATGGCGTTCCAGCAGTTCAACCTGTTTCCGCATCTGAGTGCGCTGCAAAACGTGACGCTCGGGCTGCTCAAGGTCAAAAAGATGCCCAAGGACCAGGCCGTGGCGCTGGCCGAGAAATGGCTGGATCGGGTTGGCCTGTTGTCCAGGCGCGATCACTTCCCCGGCCAGTTGTCTGGCGGTCAGCAGCAGCGCGTGGCAATTGCCCGAGCCATCGCCATGAATCCCAGTCTGATGCTGTTCGATGAAGTGACTTCGGCGCTGGACCCGGAACTGGTCGGCGAAGTGCTGAATGTCATCAAGGACCTGGCGGAAGAGGGCATGACCATGTTGCTGGTCACCCATGAGATGCGATTCGCTTACGAAGTGTCCGATCAGATTGTGTTCATGAATCAGGGCCGTATCGAGGAGCAGGGCCCGCCCAAGGCGCTGTTCGAGCAACCCAAGTCAGCGCGCCTGAGCGAATTTCTCAAAAACATCCGGTTTTAATTTTTCAAGAAGGAGAACCCCATGAGCATTACCCGTTATGGTGCTGGCAGCACTGCCGGGGGCGGCCAGCCCCGTCCATTCGCACGCGCCGTCGAAGCCGATGGCTGGCTGCACGTCTCCGGGCAGGTCCCGGCGGTGGACGGCGAGATCATCGTCGGCGGTATCGTCGAGCAGACTCATCAGACCATGCGCAACCTGATCGCCATCCTGGAAGAGGCCGGTTACGAGCTCAAGGATGTGATCCGCGTCGGCGTCTGGCTGGAAGATCCACGCGACTTCTGGAGCTTCAACAAGGTCTTCGGTGAGTACTTCACGCCGGAGCACGCACCCGCACGCGCTTGTGTACAGGCCAACATGATGGTGGACTGCAAAGTCGAGATCGATTGCATCGCCTATCGGCAGAAGTAGCGGCTCAGATTTGCCGCCAGCCCGCGCTGGCGGCTCAACACTATGGATAGCAGCAGATGACCGACGTGACTCAAGCGAGCGAAGACACCATCAAGCGCCGTGCCCGCGGGCTGGACCGGGCGTTCGACATCCTCGACTTCCTCAAGGAAAAAGCCACGCCCATGCGGCCCAATGAGATTGCCAGCGGCATCGGCAGCCCCAAGTCCACGATCTACGAGCTGGTGGCTTCACTGCTGGAGCGACGGATTCTGGAGCCGGTCGGCAAGGACGGACACGTTTACCTTGGTCGCCAGCTGTATTTTCTGGGCCAGGCGCACCTGCGGCATTTTGATTTCACTCGCGAAGCAGAGGTGTGCCTGGGTGAGATTGTCAGCCAGACCCGGGAAACCGCGCAGATGTGCCTGCTCAATGGCCGCAAATACACCGTGGCACTCATGAAAGAAGGCGAGCGGCATTTCCGGATATCTTCGGACATCGGTGAAAATGCGCCGATTCCCTGGACGGCTTCCGGGCGCCTGCTGCTCAGCCACCTCAGTGACCAGGAGATCATCGACCTGATCGACCCTGAGGACTTCATTCTGCCGGGCGGCGAACGGCTGCCGCTGGACACCTTTCTCAGCGAGATCCGCAAGGCGGGTGAGGAAGGTTTCTTTTCCTTCGACAGCGTGGCCGACACCTTCACGCATTGCTTCGCCGCGCCGGTCAGGAACGAGCAGGGCCAATGCATTGCCACCCTGTGCATTGTTGCGCCGCGTGCCGATGCCAGGACTCATTACAGCGACTATCGCCGGGTGCTGATCGACAGTGCCAACGGCCTGGCTCGCCGAATCAACGAATAACGTGTTTTCAGCAGGAGATTACTGATGAGCATTGCCGTCATCGATAAGGGTTTTGCCCAGCCGGGAGACAGTCTGGTCAGCGACGTCAGCCTGCCTGCGCTGGTCGTTCACCAGCAGGCGCTTGATCACAACATTCGCTGGATGCAGAACTTCGTCACCAACAGCGGCGCCGAACTGGCACCCCATGGCAAGACCAGCATGGTGCCCGCGCTGTTCCGGCGGCAGATCGAGGAGGGCGCCTGGGGCATGACACTGGCGACGGCCGTGCAGACCCAGGCCGCCTATGCCCATGGTGTGCGCCGTATCCTGATGGCCAATCAGTTGGTCGGCCAGCCCAACATGGCGCTGATTGCCGAGCTGCTGGCGGATTCGACCTTCGAATTCCACTGCATGGTCGACCACCCGGACAATGTCGCTGCACTGGGCGCATTCTTCGCCGAGCGTGGTCTGCGCTTGAACGTGATGATCGAATACGGTGTGCCGGGCGGACGTTGCGGTTGTCGCACCGAAGCCCAGGTGCTCGAGCTGGCAGACGCCGTCCTGGCACAGCCTTCGTTGGCGTTGACCGGTATCGAGGGTTACGAAGGCGTGATTCATGGTGATCACGCCATCAGTGGCATCAAGGCATTTGCGGCTTCGCTGGTGCGCCTGGCGGTCGAGTTGCAGGACAAGGGCGCGTTCGCGCTGGATCGGCCGATCGTCACCGCGTCAGGTTCGGCCTGGTATGACCTGATCGCCGAGGCGTTCGATGAGCAGGCGGTGCGCGAGCGGTTTCTCAGCGTGTTGCGCCCCGGCAGTTATGTGGTGCACGACCATGGCATCTACAAGGATGCGCAATGCTGCGTGCTGGACCGGCGTGCCGAACTGAGCGAAGCGCTGCGACCGGCGCTGGAAGTCTGGGCCCACGTGCAATCCATGCCGGAGCCAGGCTTTGCCGTCATCGCGATGGGCAAGCGTGATGTGGCTTATGACGCAGGCTTGCCGAACCCGTTGCGCCGTTACAAGGCGGGTGTACTGCCTGCCAGCGGCGATGACGTCAGCGGCTGCAAGGTCACGGCTGTGATGGATCAGCACGCGTTCATGACCGTGGCGCCCGATTGTGAGCTGAAGGTGGGCGACATCATCGCCTTCGGCACATCGCATCCATGTCTCACCTTCGACAAGTGGCGTTCAGGTTGCCTGGTGGATGATGACCTGCGGGTGATCGAGCCCTTCAGCACGTACTTCTGATTCCACGCGTACAGAGGAGTGACCGCCACATGAGCCTTCCACGTGTCGCCTTGATCGGCGAATGCATGATCGAGTTGCAGCAGCATGCTGACGGCAGTCTGCGCCAGAGCTTTGGTGGGGACACCTTGAACACAGCGGTCTATCTGGCCCGCTTGCTGGGCAGCGGGCAGGTGGACTACGTCACCGCGCTCGGCGACGACAGCTTCAGCGATGCCATGTGCAAGGTCTGGTCGGAAGAGGGTATCGGTCTGGGCAAGGTGCAGCGCCTGCCAGGCCGCCTGCCGGGGCTGTACTGCATCCAGACCGATGCCAATGGCGAGCGCCTGTTTCTGTACTGGCGCAACGAGGCAGCAGTGCGCGACTGCTTCATGACACCGGCAGCCGAGCCGATTCTCGCCGCATTGACCAGTTACGATGTGCTGTATTTCAGCGGCATCACCCTGGCGGTGCTGGGCGCCGAAGGCCGGTCGCGTTTGCTCATGATGCTTGCCAAGGCCCGCTCACGCGGTGCCAAGGTTGCCTTTGACAACAACTACCGGCCCCGGTTGTGGGCCAGTGTCGAGCAGGCACGTGAGGCTTATCTTGCCTGCCTGCCGTATGTGGACCTGGCATTGCTGACCGAAGACGACGAGCAGGCGCTGTACGGGTATACCGACACCGATCAGTTGCTGACGGCCTATCGGCAGCGCGGGATTGACGAAATCGTCATCAAACGGGGCGCACAGAGCTGCATCGTGGAAACCGACGGCAAGCGTTTCGAGATTCCCACGCAAAAGGTGGAGCGGGTGGTCGACACCACGGCCGCCGGGGATTCGTTCAGCGCTGCGTATCTGGCGGCCCGACTCAAGGGTGAACACCCACAGCAGGCGGCTGAAGCCGGGCATCGGCTGGCGGGTATCGTCATTCAGCATCCGGGTGCACTGGTGCCGAAATCCGTCATGCCGCAGTAATGGCATCTACCGCATTACATGCAGTTGATCGGCTAACGCACTGAGTGCAAAGCATTTCGCTGGAACCTGAGCGCGAATCCAGCCACCATAGGCGTCCTTTTTGCCCACGAGCCCATGACCGGAGTCTGCGTGCCCGACGACCTGCCTTCTGCGCTTCCCCATGACCTGGATGTCGATCTCAACCCTCCCGAGCAGTTGCCGTTCCTCAAGCGGCTGTTGGCACGGCTGCTTGGCCGCAGCCTGACCGGGCTGGGGTCGCAGCACATGCCGTCGTGGTTTCAGGGGCATGCCGATGGTTACCTGAACGGGCACATCGAAGGCGTCAGGGAAGGTTACGCCGACGGTTACATGGACGGTCAGCAGGAAGGCCGTCAGGTGCTGGTGATCAGCGACACACGTCCGGCAAAGCACCGCGGCCCCAAGGTGGACGATCACCTGTTCGACGACTGGCGGCTGGCGCTCACGCCTGAACTGAAAAAACGCATCAAGAGTGATGTCGCCGAAAAACTCCCCGCGCATGCCCAGCCAAGTGCGGCACAGTGGAAAATGATCTTCAGCGACACGCCGTCAACCTATGTGATTGCCGGTGCAGGCGCAGGCAAATCCACGTCGCTGGTGCTGCGCATCCTGTTGCTGCATCACTACCTGGGCTTCGAGCTGGATGCGATGACAGTGGTGACCTTCACCCGTGAGTCACGCAAGGACTTCATCAACAAGCTGATCGACGTCATGGCCCTGTGGGGGCATGCCTTGAGCCAGAAACAGGCGCGCGATGTGGTGCGTACCTTCCACTCACGCATTCTGCCGCTGGTACGCAGCCTGCCTGGCTTCGAACAGTTGCGAGCCTTCGAGACGCTCGACAGCCAGACGTCCACTCAGGAAGACGCCGACAGTAATCCGTTCGATCTGCGCATCAACGATGCCCAGCGCCATCAGATGAACCTCTGTTATCGCGACTTCTATGCCAGCAATGAGCGTTTCCGGGAGGTGATGGCGCCGTTGTATCGACACGCCCTGCAGCTCAAGGAGCTGGACCGCGACCATCCAGACGTCCAGAAGCGTGTAGCGGTGACGGAGCTATCGTCGAAACGGGACGAGGAGTGGTGCGATACCGTCGAGGATTTGTGGATACGCGCCAAGGCCTGGCCTATAAAAGGCATTGAGCCCATGCGGCAAACCATTGAAATCAATGGTTTTCCGTTCCATTTCCACGGCTACATTGCCGAGCTGGATGCATGGGTCGTGCTGGGGCTGGATTCGAGTGAGGACCAGCAGCTCAAGCGACCCGGGGCGAAATTGCCGGTCTGGGCGGAAGGCGTCATCAAGCGCACCCTGTTTCAAGCTTTCTGCAATAAGCCATTGATATGGATGGATAATTACGATTCGGCGAACAAGGTCATGCAGTCGCTTGCCGGGTCCGCCGTTGCCGGTCCCGGTTTCGACTATCGGGTCAAGGGCGAACTCAGCGCCGGGCCTTTGCTGGACTGTTTTGTGACGGCTGCAAGCTTCATCGAAAACCTGGGCCTGGACGTGCCGAGTGCCGTTGCCGAGATGAGCTTTGCCAGCGATGATCCGGACCGGTTTTTCTTCGAAGCCCTCAGCCTGTTCTGGAAAGCCTTCGAGCAGCACCTGCTGGCCCAGTCTCCACCGGTCATGACGTACAACCGAATGTTCGCGCTGTTCGGGGAAACCTCGCCGGAGAACCTCAGGCACGTCAGTGACCCTGTACTGCGTCCTCTGTCGCACCTGATGATCGATGAGTTTCAGGACGTCTCGCCGCAGATCGTTTCGTGGATTCGCACCTGTCTGCGCGAAATCCGCCGACGTGGACCGGCGATGCACGTCGGGCGTATTGCCCAGCATTCGTCACTGCTCTGCGTGGGCGATGACTGGCAGTCGATCTACGGCTGGCGCGGGAGTTCGCCAAAGTACTTCATGGAGTTCGCCAAGGAGTTCCCGTCGCCGGCGACCACCAAAGTCATGCTCAGCGAAAACTACCGCAGCCATCAGCACATCATCGATGCGGCCGAGCATATCGTTCGGGCGGCCCCGGCGATTCCCGGCAAGAAAGCCCGGGCCAGCGGTGCGCCTCAGGAGTTGCTGCCGGTCAGCGTGCGTGATCGGGATGAGGACGAGCTTGCCGAGCGGGTCGCCGAGCATTACAACGACGGCGACTCGATCCTGCTGCTGTACCGCAAGGGCAGCGAAAAGGCCCGTTTCTCACAGCGGCTTCAAGCGCTGATCGACACTGACACCCTGCTCGGCGCGCACAACCGGCGCATCAGGACGCTGACATACCACAGCTCCAAAGGGTTGCAGGCCGATGCCGTGTTTCTGCTGGGCGATTGCCAGCACCTGACCGTTTCGCCCTACAAGAATCAGGTTTATCGCCTGGCGGGTCTTGGCGATGCCAATGACTTGCAGCCGTTCGATTCGGCACAGAAGGATGAAGTGCTGCGCCTGGCCTATGTCGCCATTACGCGTGCAGCCCGGCATTGCTACTGGTATGTCGAAGAAAGTACCGGCGGCACTGACAGCGTTCAGATGCCCAAGGCATCGGACAGGGTCGCAGGTGACAAGCCCTTCTTCGAAGACGTGCGCCAGAAGTCACTGACAGGCAGTCAGTGACGCGCTGTTTGCATCGGAATTGATATCAGGAAAAGCCGACCAGTTGAGTGTGGGCACCGAACAGTTCAAGTTCGGTCTCGATGGCCTCGATGATTCGTTCCACATCCGCAGCGTTCATGACAGTGGCGCAGGGCAGTCCGGCAATGGCCAGTACCGTCTCGCCACTCGCTCGGTCGAACAGTCGGGCGATCATGCTGCTGGGCGCGTCCATGCTGGCTTCAAAGCCTACCGGATGAAAATGCCAGCGCATGAGTTGGCATGCATTGGGGAACGTTACCTTGTTCATGGCTATATTCATGACGATGGCCCACCTGATTCAATCGAGCACTTCCGGGCTCCATAGGGTAGGGAGACCCACCGAGACTCAACCTGCAAAAGCCCGAGAGAGCGGGTAAGAACTACCGAGGTAAATTCCTGGCCGCATCATGCTGCTTTCCTACGGTGTTATCAGAGCGGTCTGACCAGCACTAAAAATAGCACCCGACAACAGGGTGATGGAAAAATTTTTTATGACGCAGCAAGATTTTTTCAATTATTTGATGCGCGTCAATATCGAGTATTCGTGAAGGGCGTTCTGTGCAGGTCTTGTGGCCTTGTCGTGCACTAGGGCAAGCTGTCGCCATTGACCTGAGGAAAAATAATAATGTTTAAAAAAGCCCTTGCTGCGCTGATGTTGCTGGCCTCCACCAGCCATGCGGCGGAGACGGTCAATATCTACAACTGGACCGACTACATCGCTCCGGACACCTTGAAGAATTTCGAGTCCGCCACGGGTTTCAAGGCCGTTTACGAGACCTATGAAACCAACGAAGAGCTGAATGCGAAGCTGACTGCCGGGCACTCCGGTTATGACGTGGTTTTTCCGTCCGTTCACTTCATGGGCAGGCAGATAGAAAAGGGCCTGCTCACCCCGCTCGACAAGCGTCAGTTGCCGAACTGGAAAAACCTCAATCCGGTATTGCTCAAGGCGCTGGAAAGCAGTGATCCAGGCAACCAGCACGGCTTTCCGTATCTATGGGGCAGTACCGGTATCGGTTACAACGTGGCTCAGGTGAAAGCGGTACTTGGAAAAGACGTGCCGCTGGACTCGTGGGACCTGATTCTGAAACCGGATAACATGAAGAAACTTGCCCAGTGTGGCGTCGCCATCCTGGACAGCGCGCCAGCCATGTTGCCCATTACCCTGAACTATCTGGGACTTGAACCGCACAGTGAGAACCCTGCCGATTACAGCAAGGCGCAGACTGTGTTGAACAGCGTGCGCCCGTACATTCGTGATTTCAGTTCGTCGCAGTACATCGCGGATCTGGCAGACGGCAAAATCTGTGTCGCCGTGGGCTACTCGGGAGACATCTCCCAGGCTCAGGAGAAGGCAGAGCAGGCGGGCAACAAGGTCACCGTCCACTACATAGTTCCCAAAGAAGGCGCGCCGATGTGGTTCGACATGGTCGCCATACCGGCCGATGCTCCCGACCCGAAAGCCGCCTATGCGTTTCTCAACTACCTGCTGCGCCCGGAAGTCATTGCCAGAATTACCAATGTCGTGCACTACGCCAATGGCAACGAAAAAGCCGACGCCTTGATCAGCCCTGCGTTGTGGACGGATACCGATATCTATCCTGACGCGGAAACGCTCGGGCGCATGTTTGCCATGAGCCCGCTGCCGACCAAAATCGATGCGTTGCGGGTCGGTATCTGGAATGACATCAAGGCGGGCAAGTAGTACCTCGCGACCGCGCTCAGATCAGATGGGCCTGCTGCAATTCGGTCAGGGCCCGGGCCTTCAGGCTGGCCAGCCGCGGGTCGCGTCGATCCCGTGGCGCATCCAGGTCCACCGTCAGTTCATGCACGATTCTGCCGGGCCGGCTACCCATGACCAGCACCCGGTCACTCAGGTACAGCGCTTCATCCACGTCGTGGGTCACCAGCAGCAGGGTGATGGCGTGGCGGCTGGCCAGTTGCAGCAACAGGTCCTGAAGCTTCATGCGGGTAAACGCATCCACGGCGCTGAACGGTTCGTCCAGCAATAGAACGGCCGGGTGAGAGTACAGGCCGCGGGCGATGGCCACGCGTTGTGCCATGCCACCGGACAGCGCCTTGGGCAGGGCCTCGGCAAAGCCGGTCAGGCCCACTTCATCGATCAGTTGCCGGACCCAGACACGGTCGTAATGCCCGTCATCACTGGAGCCGATGTTCTGCTCGACGGTCAACCATGGCATCAGCCGCGGCTCCTGAAAAACGAATGCCACTTCGCCCTGCAGCCTGTTCACCTTGCCCTGAAAGTCGCGCTCAAGGCCGGCAGCGATTCTCAGCAGGGTGCTTTTGCCACAACCGCTCGGGCCAAGCAGACTGACGATTTCACCCGCCTGCAACGACAGATCGATGTCCCGCAGAACAGTGCTTTCGGCAAAGGCCTTGTGTGTCACGCGAATTTCCATCAATGCATCAGCCATTGATCAACCCTCCTGGCTCTGGCCGTTGAATGCGTCGCGCCAGCTCAGAAAACGTCTTTCCAGCCTCGCCAGCAAGCCGTCACTCAACTTGCCCAGGCCCGCCAACACGACAATGGCGGCCAGAACGATGTCCGGGCGCGAGGTTTCGCGGCCGTCGCTGAGCAGGTATCCCAAGCCCTTTGTGGCAGCGATCAGTTCGGCGGCGACCAGAAACATCCAGGCGAGACTCATGCCGCTGCGCAGTCCAGTGAACAGGCCGGGCAGGGCGGCAGGCAGAAGAATCCGTCGTGTCAGGCGATAGCGGCTGAAGCCGTACATTTGTCCGACCTCCACCAGTTTGCGATCAATGCCGCGTATCGCCGCCACGCCATTGAGGTAGACCGGGAAAAACGCACCGATGGCAATCAGCACGATTTTTGAGGTTTCTCCAATACCCAGCCACAACAGCAGCAACGGCACCCACGCCAGGCTCGGGATCGAGCGCAGTCCGGCAAAAGTGGGTTCCAGATAGGCCTCGGCTTCACGGCTCAGGCCCACCCAGGCAGCGAACAACAGCGCCAGGCTCGCACCGATGGCAAAACCACTGAGTACCCGCAGCAGGCTGGCACCGATGTGCTTCCACAACGACCCCTCGGCCAGATCACCCAGGGTCATCACGATCTCGCTGGGCGCAGGCATCTGGTAGGAAGGCAGCCAGCCGATCCTCACGACCAGCTCGAGAAACACGATAATCAGGGCAGGTAATACCAACCCTTTACCTAATGTTTTATGTCTTCCCCACACTCCGCGTTTTGGCTCGGTGAACAGGGCAGACTGCGCACCCGGCAGCGTTTTTTCTGCACGATTCATTGGTGAGCGATCACGGAAGCCGAAAAGTCAGGCGTGATCAACTGCTCGACGACCTGCTCGACGTTCACGCCTTTGCGCACCAGTTCTTCGGAGACCAGAATCGGCGCTGCGGCCTTGGAGGACTCGACATCCTTTGCGCTCAGTTGCGGCGCGCTCAGGTCAGTCCGTGACAATTGCAGGCGGGCCACTCCCAGTGGCAGGCCGGACTCTTTAGCCAGCAATCTGGCCAGTTCATCCGGATTCCTGACGGCCCATTCCCGTGCTTTCTCATAAGCCGTCAAGACAGTTTTTATCGCCTCCGGGTGCTCCTTGGCGTAGGTCTCGGTGACGCTCAGCACGCCATAGCTGTTGAAGTCCTTGTTGCGATACAGCAGGCGCGACCCTGCCTGGATCTGGCTGGCGGCCATGTGCGGGTCAAGACCTGCCCAGGCGTCCACGTCGCCTTTCTCCAGTGCGATACGGCCATCAGGGTGTTGCAGGTGCAGCAGTTCCACGTCGTCTTTCTTAAGGCCGGCCTGTTGCAACGCGCGCAGGGTGAACAGGTACGGGTCGGTGCCTTTTGTGGCGGCGATCTTCTTGCCCTTGAGGTCGGCCACTGTTTGCAGAGGCGAATCCTTGCGAACCACAAACGCAGTCCATTCCGCCCGGCTGTAGACATACACCGACTTGATCGGGCTGCCATTGGCGCGAGCCAGCACTGCCGACAGACTGGCCGAAGAGGCGAAATCGACACTGCCGCTGTTGAGGTATTCCAGTGAACGGTTGCTGCCCTGGCTCAGGACCCAGGTCACCTTCGATTGCGGCAGTGCCTGCTCCAGCCAGCCGAAATGTTTGAGCGCAAGGCTCACGGGTGAGTAGTAGGCATAATCCAGATGGATTTCCGCAGGCACTGTTTCAGCCGCCTGGGCCATCGGCTGCAGCGCAAAGGCCAGCGCGAGACTGGTCAGCAACCCTTTGGCGAGCACATGGGGAGTCTTCAGGCGAAACGTAGAACGAAGTGATGGCATAAGTGGGTGTCCGGATCAGGAAGAGGTGGCGTCGCCAAGTCTGTTATTTCCAATTCAGCAGTTGGATGCGTATCAGGTGCTTAAAAGGGAATATGCAGCCTCTGTGCCAGATGCAATCCGGGGTGATACAGCGTAGTTTGTCGCGATCCTTGCTGCAGGTACTGTTGCCTGAAGCACAGGATTGTTCGAAGACTGTTGCTCCACCAACAGTCGAAACCGGGTGCGCAGAACCTGCCTTGTTTGGGTTTTTTGTAGAAAAATCAGGCTTTTTTCAGCCTCAAGTGCAACAGAAAGGGATTTTCGGACTCCTATCGTCCGTATTCTTCATTCCGCAACATTGCAGTACTAGTCTTTATCCGTGATCAAGGGACACGTATTCGACTGATCCGCAGGGACAGAAAAGGGTGGCGAACCCGCTATGGCAAGCGCCTTCGCAGCAGCGACACGCTGACTTTTCCCTTAACCGCGTACCGGACTCAGACAATAATGAATATTCCCAAACTCTCTTTGAGCAGCCGACTTCAGCGGCGTATTGCCTGGATTACCCTTCCTTCCGTACTGATGGTTTCAGCCGTGCTGCTGTTTTCCATGGGCAAAGGCGTGTATGCCGACCCGAAAAACGGCACTCAGACCCTGGTCTTCCTGCGCCATGCCGAAAAGCCCTCCATGGGCCTGGGCCAGTTGAATTGTCAGGGTCTCAACCGCGCCATCGAACTGTCCGAACTGCTGCCTAAGGAATTCGGCAAGGCCGACTTTATCTTTGCCGCCAATCCAAGTCGGCATGTGGAAGAGGGTGATGGCGACCTTTCCTATAGTTACGTTCGCCCCCTGATGACCGTTGGCCCGAGTGCAATCAAGCTGGGCCTGCCGATCAACATCGACTTCGGTGCCAACGACACCAGCGATCTGGCTGACGAGTTGATGCACGACAAGTACCACAACGCGATCATCTACACCGCCTGGTCACACGGCTATCTGCCGGAACTGATCAACAAGGTGGCCAAGGAAGCGTCCGGCAAGGACGTGAAGCTGGTCAACGATTGGGAAGGCGATGATTTCGACTCAGTCGTCGTCGTGACCCTGAAGTGGGTCGACGGCAAGGCCACGCTGGAATATCAGAACTACAAACAGGGCCTGAACAACGGAACCGAAGCGTGCCCGCAATCGACGTGAGAATGTCGCCACGCACATCCGCTTCTGCCCGAAGGGCGTGGGAGCTCTCGGAGGTTACGACGGCAGCGATGGGCTGCGCAGCAGCCCAAGGTTGCATCTGATACACCGAGTGTGCAGGTTTTGCTGCCGGTTTCCGGCAGATCGCCGGCAAGCCGCCTCCCACAGTCCGGTGTTTGCTGCGCGACAGCGCTACGTCGAAGACAGGGTGATGCCTCCCACATAGCGTGTTTCTTCCGTCAGGCTGTTGATGGTTGATCAGATCCGCCCGATCAGCCGTTTACAAACTTCATCGATTCTGCACTGTAACGCTCACCCGCCACGGCACCTTCGGCCGGAAAGATCGCATCCATCTGCGCCAGTTCGTCTTTGCTCAACTCTACCGAAGCCGCTGCCACGTTGCTTTCCAGGTACTTGCGCTGTTTGGTACCGGGAATCGGAATGATGTCGTCACCCTGAGCCAGAACCCAGGCCAGGGCCAATTGTGAGGCGCTGATGCCTTTGGCTGCCGCGACGGCTTTGACCTTTTCCACCAGTTGCAGATTGCGGTTGAAATTCTCACCCTGAAAGCGCGGGCTGAAGCGACGGTAGTCGTCTGGCGCAAAGTCTTCGGGGGTGCGCAGTTCGCCGGTCAGAAATCCTCGTCCCAGCGGGCTGTAGGCTACAAACGCGATGCCCAGGCGACGGCAGGTGGCAAGCACGTCGTCCTGCTCCGGATCGCGCGACCACAACGAGTACTCGCTTTGCACCGCCGCCAGTGGATGCACCTTGTGAGCGCGTTCGATGGTCTGCGCGCTGGCTTCGCAAATACCGATGTGGCGCACCTTGCCAGCCTTGACCAGTTCGGACATGGCACCAATGGTTTCCTCTATCGGCACATTCGGGTCGACGCGGTGCTGGTAATACAGGTCCAGATAGTCAGTGTTCAAGCGCTTGAGGCTGCCATCGATGGCCTGGCGCACATACTCGGGACGGCCATCGACACCGCGGGCATGCGGATCATCGCTGCGCACGATACCGAATTTGCTGGCCAGATAAAGGCTGTCGCGCTTGCCCTGCAAGGCACGACCGAGAAGGGCTTCATTGGTGTGCGGGCCGTACATGTCGGCGGTGTCGAAAAAGCTGACGCCCAGTTCCAGAGCGCGATGCAGTGTCGCGATGGACTCCTGTTCGTCGATGCCCGTGGTGTAGAAGTCCGACATGCCCATGCAGCCCAGTCCGATTGCAGAAACCTGCGGGCCATGCTGGCCGAGTTTACGTGTGATCACGATGCTTTCTCCCTGGAATGAAAAGACAGATCAAGTGTGTACTCTGCGCATTGCGCAATAAACCGGCTATTTACGATTTGACTGTTCGGTTTATCTAAACAATATGAAGCGCGATACCGCCTCAAGCATGGCAATCATGATCGAGCGGCACTGCTGATCCGACAAAACGCACTAGCCAGAAAAAACGCAAAAGAGTACAAATGTACTCCATGAGTACATTATCTCCCCGTCGCAGCGCCATCCTTACCTTCATCCGCGATCGCATCGCGCAGCAAGGGCAATCGCCGAGCCTGGCGGAAATCTCCGAAGCGTTCGGCTTTGCTTCACGCAGCGTGGCACGCAAACACATTGTGGCCCTCACCGAAGCGGGGCTGATCGAAGTCGTGCCGCATCAGGCACGCGGCATTCGTCTGGTGCAGAACGAATCCCGCCCCGAGCTGCTGGAAATCCCCGTGTTGGGCCGGGTCGCTGCCGGTGCGCCCATTGGGCCGGACCTTGATATACATGCCACGCTGCATCTGGATCGCAGCACTTTTACCCGAGTGCCGGATTACCTGCTGCGCGTACAGGGCGATTCCATGATCGAAGACGGCATTCTCGACGGCGATCTGGTTGGCGTGCACCGCAACCCGCAGGCCAGCGACGGCCAGATCGTTGTCGCCCGGCTGGACGGCGAAGTCACTATCAAGCGCCTGCGGCACAGTGCCGACGGGCTGCAGTTGCTGCCTCGCAATCCGGCTTACAAGCCCATCATTGTCACGCCGGATCAGGATTTCGCCATCGAAGGCGTGTTCTGTGGCCTGGTCCGGCGCGAATGATGGGCGCTGTCGTCAGCCTGGACAGCCTGCTGGACGAGCGCAGGGTCTGGAAAGGGCGTCAGCAGTCTGCGCCGCAGGTCAGCCCGCAGCCCAGCGGCCATGCCTTGCTCGACAGCGTCCTGCCAACAGGCGGCTGGCCGCCATCGGCGCTGACTGAAATCCTGATTCCGGCCAATGGCAGTGGTGAGTTGCGTCTGCTGTGGCCCAGCCTGGCGAGACTGTCCGGCATAGGCGAACGCATCGTATTGGTCGCGCCGCCTTACCTGCCTTATCCGCAGGCCTGGCTGGCGGCCGGAGTCGATTTACGCCAGATGACCCTGATCGAGGCCAGCGCCAGGGATGCCTTGTGGGCCGCCGAACAATGTTTGCGTTCCGGCAGTTGTGGCGCCGTGGTGTGCTGGCCCGGCATGGTCGACGACCGTGCGTTGCGTCGCCTGCAAGTGGCTGCCGAAACCGGACAGACCCTGGCCTTCGCCTGTCGGCCTCAACTGGCCGCTGCCAACCCGTCGCCCGCTGCGCTGCGCATTGCTGTGGATACCCGTCCCGCACAACTGCGGGTGCTCAAATGCCGTGGCGGGCTTGCTCCCGCCTTGCCGATACCTTTCCCGACCGACGCTTGAGGTTCTTATGCTGTGGGCCTGTGTCTTGCTGCCGCAACTGGCACTCGACGGCGTCATGCGCCGCCATACCGATCCGGATGAACCGCTGGCCCTGATCAGCGGCAGTGCGCAACGTCGGGTGTTGCAGGCCGTCAATCCGGCCGCTCGAGCCTTGGGCCTGCGACCCGGTCAATCGCTCAGTGCGGCGCAGGCGCTGGTATCAGGCTTCACCATGGTCCCGCATGACCCGACTGAAACCGAGCGTTTGCAGCAACTGCTGGCCGCCTGGGCCTATGGTTTCAGCTCCAATGTCAGCCTCAGATACCCACGCGTGCTGCTGATGGAAATCGAGTCCAGCCTGAAGCTGTTCGGGCCGTGGCCGGTCTTCGAGGCGAGGTTGCGTGAAGAGCTGACCGGGCTCGGCTTTCGTCATCGCATCGTCGTGGCGCCCAACCCGATTGCGGCGCGCATGCTGGCCAACATGCACGACGGGCTGAGTATCGATTGCCCGCATGACCTGCGTCGCACCCTGGAACAGATGCCGGTGGACCGCATTGGTCTTGCTCGCGAAGTGGCAACCGCCCTGGCTCGCATGGGGCTGCGCAATGTCCGGCAGGTGTTGGCCCTGCCACGCGATACCCTGGCGCGGCGCTTTCCTGCCAGCGTGCTGCAGCACCTCGACACACTGCTCGGCGAGCGCCCGGTGGCGCTGGAGTGCTATATGCCACCGGACTTTTTCGACCTGCGCATCGAATTGAATTTCGACGTCGAATCGCATCAGGCTTTGTTGTTCCCGCTCAAGCGCCTGATCGCCGATCTGGCCATGTTCCTGACCGGTCGCGACAGCGGCGTGCAGCGATTCGCCCTGCACCTGGAGCATGTGGACGGGCCGGATACCGTCGTGCAGGTCGGGCTGCTCAGCGCTGAGCGTGATGCCTCGATGCTGTTCGAGCTGGCCCGCGGCAGGCTGGAGCAGGTGCTGGTGCCTTCTCCGGTGCGGGCGGTGCGCTTGCTGGCGCAGGATTTGCCGGATTTCGTCCCGACGCACCGAACCCTGTTCGATGAACGCGAACAACAGACGCTGCCCTGGGAGCAGTTGCGCGAGCGCCTGCGGGCACGGCTGGGCGACGAATCGGTCAACGGCCTGCGAGCGCTTGCCGATCATCGTCCCGAGTGCGCCTGGCGGCCTGTGGCTGAAAGCAAGGTCATTGAGCAGGTCCACGGTTATCCGCGGCCGGGCTGGTTGCTGCATCAACCACAGCCATTGCCTGCGCACACCACCCGCATCGTGGCCGGGCCTGAGCGCATCGAGTCAGGCTGGTGGGACGGCGGTGATGTGCGACGTGATTATTACCTGGTGGAAACCCTCAGCGGCCAGCGTGCCTGGGCCTACCGCGCGGTGGGCGAAAACGGTGAACTGCTGCTGCACGGCTGGTTCGCGTGAACGTGCATTACGCCGAGCTGCATTGTCTGTCGAACTTCAGCTTCCAGCGTGGCGCTTCAAGCGCTCAGGAACTGTTTCAAAGGGCAAAACGGCATGGTTATACGGCGCTGGCGATCACCGACGAATGCACGCTGGCCGGGATCGTGCGGGCATGGCAGGCCTCGAAAGACAGCGGTCTGCCACTGATCATCGGCAGCGAGATGCAGATCGAAAACGGGCCGAAGATCGTCCTGCTGGTGGAAGACCTTGGCGGCTATCAAACGCTGTGCCGGATCATCACCCTGGCCCGGCGTCGCGCCAAAAAGGGTGAGTACCGGCTGTTGCTCGATGACTTCGAGATAGCATCCAACGGTTTGCTGGCGGTCTGGCTGCCAGAGATCGAGAACGATACGCAAGCCTGTCTGGCTCAAGGCAACTGGTTGCGCGAACGGTTTGCCGAACGCCTGTGGCTCGGTGTCGAGCTGCATCGAGGACCGGATGACGAACAACGTCTTGCAGATCTGCTGGCATTGGCGCAGTCCCTGAGCATTCCGGCGGTTGCCAGCGGCGACGTCCACATGCACGCCCGAGGACGACGTGCGTTGCAGGACACCATGACTGCGATCCGTCACCACACGACGGTGGCCGAGGCCGGGCATCTGCTGTTTGCCAACGGCGAGCGCCATTTGCGCACACCGGATGCGCTCGCCGAGCTGTACCCCGACTGGCTGTTGGCCGAATCGGTACGCATCGCCCGCCGTTGTACATTCGACCTTGACGACTTGAAGTACGAATACCCCCATGAGCTGGTGCCCAAGGGCCAGACGCCGTCGTCCTGGTTGCGCGAATTGACCGAACAGGGCGTGCGCAAACGCTGGCCCGACGGCCTGCGCCCGACAACCCGTAAGCAGGTCGAGAAGGAACTGGCTCTGATCGCGGAAATGAAGTTCGACAGTTATTTCCTGACCGTCCATGACATCGTCGAATTTGCCCGCAGCCAGCACATTCTTTGCCAGGGGCGAGGTTCGGCGGCCAACTCGGTGGTGTGTTATGCGCTGGGGATTACCGAGCTGAATCCGGAGAAGAGCAACCTGCTGTTTGAGCGCTTCATTTCCAGAGAACGCAACGAACCGCCCGACATCGATGTGGATTTCGAGCATGACCGCCGCGAAGAGGTCATTCAGTACGTGTTCCGGCGCTATGGCCGGGGCAGGGCAGCGCTCACCGCCGTGGCCAGCACATATCACGGTTCCGGCGCGATGCGTGACGTGGCGCGGGTGCTGGGCTTGCCGCCGGATCAGATCAACGCACTGGCTGATGCCTTCAGCCGCTGGAGCGATACGCTGCCATCCCCCGAGCGGCTGCGCGAATACGGCCTGGACCCTGAAGCGCCGATGCTCAAACGCGTGCTGGCCCTGAGCGATGAACTGATCGGCTTCCCCAGACATCTTTCGCAGCATCCGGGCGGATTCGTGATTTCCGAGCATCCGTTGGACACTCTGGTGCCGGTCGAGAACGCAGCGATGGCCGAGCGCACCATTATTCAGTGGGACAAGGACGATCTGGATCTGGTCGGCCTGCTGAAGGTCGATATTCTGGCCTTGGGCATGCTCAGTGCGTTGCGCAGGGCTTTCGATCTGGTGCATTTGCACAGGGGTAAGCAGTGGACGTTGGCAACCATAGAGGCTGATGACCGTCCGACCTACGACATGATCAGCCGCGCTGACACCATCGGCGTGTTCCAGATCGAGTCGCGAGCGCAGATGGCCATGCTGCCGCGCCTGAGGCCCGAGAAGTTCTACGATCTGGTGATCGAGGTGGCGATTGTCCGACCGGGGCCAATTCAGGGCGACATGGTTCATCCGTACTTGCGCAGACGTAACGGTGAAGAAGCCATCACCTATCCGCCCGCGCTTGAAAAAGTATTCGAACGTACCCTCGGCGTGCCGCTGTTTCAGGAGCAGGTCATGGAAGTGGCGATCATCGCCGCCGATTACACGCCCGGCGAGGCCGATCAGCTGCGTCGTTCGATGGCTGCCTGGAAGCGTCATGGCGGGCTTGAGCCGCATCGCGAGCGTCTGACCAAGGGCATGCTCAAGAACGGCTACGAGCAGGACTTCGCTGATCGCATCTTCGAGCAGATCAAGGGCTTCGGCAGTTACGGTTTTCCCGAGTCCCACGCTGCCAGCTTCGCCTTGCTCACCTACGCCAGTTGCTGGCTCAAGTGCCATGAACCGGCCGCCTTCACCTGTGCGCTGATCAACAGTTGGCCCATGGGGTTCTACAGCCCGGATCAACTGCTGCAGGACGCACGTCGCCATCACATCGAAATCCGTCCGGTTGACGTGCGTTACAGCGACTGGGATTGCTCGCTGGAGCCCATCGAACACCCTGACTACACACGCAATCTGGCGATCCGCCTGGGCATGCGCATGGTGCGCGGCTTTCGGGAGGACGATGCGCTGCGTATCGAACGCGCCAGAGCGACACGCGCGTTTTCGGATGCCACTGACCTCACAATTCGCGCCGGACTGGAAAACCGTGCTGCCGAGGCGCTGGCCGATTCCGGTGCATTACGCGGCCTGATCGGTCACCGGCATCGCGCCCGCTGGGAAGTGGCTGGCGTGGAAGCGCAGCGGCCGTTGTTTGATGATCTGCCCAGCGAAGAACATCAGGTCACATTGCCGCTGCCCACCGTGGCCGAGGATCTGGTTGCCGACTACGCCACGCTGGGCACGACGCTGGGGCCGCATCCACTGGCCTTGTTACGCCGGCAACTGGCTGCCAAGCGCTTTCGCAGCTCGCGGGACCTGCTTACGCTGGAGAATGACCGGACCCTCAGTGTGGCCGGGCTGGTCATTGGCAGACAACGCCCCGGCACGGCCAGCGGTGTGACCTTTGTAACGCTGGAGGATGAGTTCGGAATGGTCAACGTCGTGGTCTGGCGCGATCTGGCCGAGCGACAGCGCAAGGTGCTGGTCGGTTCACAGCTGCTGCAGGTGTTCGGCCGCCTGGAGTCCAAGAGCGGCGTGCGACACCTGATTGCCCAGCGTCTCTATGATCTGACGCCTCTGCTGACCGGGCTGGATGTGCGCAGTCGGGATTTCCAGTGAGTGCAGGGTGCGAAACGGGCTCGCAATTTGCAGCGTTGAGAACCTTCCCAGACTGCCCACGAGAGGTCCTGCATGTACAAAGACTATCCCGCTGCCTATCAGGTGAGTAAAGGTGCCGCGCTGCAAGTGGATACGGCCTTTTACGAGCGCATACGCGCCAATATGCAGCAGCGCACGCTGATCGAGCAGTTCGAAATACCGATCCGCACCGGGCGGGCGTGGAAGGTCAGGGCAGGACAGGTGTTTCGCGTCACCACACCGGTCGGCCCGCAGGTGGGTGATTTCAACGTCTGGAACGCCGACGATCCTCGTGAGCGGATGTGGGCCGCCAGAACCCGGCAACTGCAGGGCGCGCACGTCAGCACCCACGACCGGCTCTGGTCGAACCTGCCGTTCCTGCGGCCGATGGTTACCATCACCGACGACAGTCTGGCCAGCTACGGCATCGACGAACATGGCGGTCGCCTGCACGACCTGTTGGGCACGCGTTGCGACCCCTACGTCAACAAAATGCTGACCGGTGAGGACTTTCATCATCACTGCCATTCGAACCTGACGCGCGCAGTGCTGCCGCACGGCCTGACCGAGTTCGATGTACACGACGTGCTGAACATCTTCCAATGCACCGGGCTCAACCATGACGACATGTACTTCATGAAAGCCTGCCCGGCAAAAAAGGGTGATTACTTGGAGTTCTTTGCCGAAATCAATTTGCTGTGTGCCTTGTCGACCTGTCCGGGCGGCGATCTGTCGCTGCCGATGTGGGGGCCGGACGCGCAGGATCCGTTGAGCGTGTGCAGGCCACTTGGCGTGGAAATCTACGACCTGGAGGCGTCCCTGCTGGAAGGCTGGCAACCACCGCAGCGCGCGGCTTACAACGGACTGCATGGGTTGCAGATCGCCAAGGCCGAGTGGGAAGTCTAGGTTTTCTGACGCAGCAGGCGGCGTCTCATCGAATATCACTGAATAAATGAGGTTTTTGTGGGAGGCGGTTTGCCACGCGACAGCGCACGTCGGAGACGTGGCGAGGCCTCCTGCGGTAAAGACCTGCTCAAGCCGAGCGTGCCATTCTGCGCAATCCCCAGATCATCGCGACGCCCATACCCAGCATGGCTACCAGCAGTGCGGGATAGCTGACCCACCAGTGCAGCGGGGCAGTCATCATGCTGAATTCCGACATGCCGCCGATCCCGGCAATCAGGTTGAGCGGCAGGAATACCACGTTGATCAGGGTCAGCTTGCGCAGCAGGTTATTGGTGCTGTTGTTGACCAGATTGCCCCGCGCATCCATCAGCCCGGCAAAGACCGTTGAATAGATTTCGGCCTGTTTGTAGCACTGGTCGTTCTCGATGATCATGTCGTCGATAAGCGCCAGGCTGGCGTTGCCGTACTGTTTGCCCTGTGCATGATTACGCAGCCGGGTCAGGACCGCGCCGTTGCTGTGAATCGCGTTGATGTAATACACCAGGCTTTCGCTGAGGTTGAACATCTGCAGCAGATGACGATTTTCCAGCGACGAATTGAATTTCTGTTGCAGTTCACGCGCCACCATCTTGATCACCTTCAAGTGGCCCAGATAGTGATGGATATTGTTGAACAGCATCTCCAGCAGAATATCCAACGGCTGCTCAAGCGGGCGTTGCGTCAACAGTGACGTCAGCGGTTGATCGTCGTCGCAGATCAACAGCAATTGATCCTGCTTCAGCAAAACGCCGAATGACGAGACATCGAACGAAAAGCTGTCCTTGCCTGAATAGTTTTCAGGCCGCTTCCAGATCAGAAACAGCGCATCGGGATGAAACTCGATGCGGGAAATTTCATCCGGGTCCAGCGCCGATGCCACAGCGTGATCATCCAGGTGAAAACGCTCGGCCAGCAGCGTGCGTTCGTCGGCGTCCGGTTTGCTGAACCACAGCACCTGCGCCATCAGTGGGTCGCAGGCTTGAAGGCGGTTGGCGTCGAGTTTCAGGCCTTTGATCATGGGTGATTACCAGGCCTGGCCCAGACGTTTGATGTCCAGGCGGCGAATGAATTCTTCCAGTATCAGACCATACAGATCGTCCTGCAGGTAAGCGTCTTCAATACCGGCGTCGAGGTTGGGGTTGTCGTTGACTTCGATCACCACCACCTTGTCGCCAGACTGCTTCAGGTCAACGCCGTATAGCCCGTCGCCAATCAGGTTGGCGGTCTTGAGCGCCAGTTCAACCACCGCTCTCGGCGCTTCATGAACCGCCAGGGTGCGGCATTCACCGTTGATTTCGGCCCCGACAGCCTTGTGGTTGTAAATCTGCCAGTGCCCCTTGGACATGAAGTATTGGCAGGCAAAGATCGGCTTGCGGTTAAGAATGCCGATGCGCCAGTCGTACTCGGTGTAGAAGAATTCCTGCGCCAGCAGCAGTACCGAATGCTCGAACAACTGCGCAGTGGCGGTGTGCATTTCTTCAGCCGTGCCGACCTTGATCACACCGCGTGAGAAACAGCCGTCAGGGATTTTCAACACCAACGGAAAGCCCAACCGTCTGGCGACATTCTCCAGCTCTTCGGGTCGGTCCTTGTAGAGGATTTCGGTACGCGGCATGCCCAGGTCATGGCTTTTGAGCAGATCGGTCAGGTACACCTTGTTGGTACAGCGCAGAATGGACGTCGAATCGTCCATGACCACCAGCCCCTCGCTTTCAGCCTTCTTGGCGAAACGATAGGTGTGGTTGTCGACACTCGTGGTTTCTCGGATCAGCAGCGCGTCGTATTCGGCGAGTCGCGAGTAGTCCTTCTTTTCGATCAATTCGACATCGATCCCCAGCCGCTGGCCGACGCGAATGAAGTTAGCCAGGGCCGCTGCGTTGGAGGGTGGCAATTGCTCCTGCGGGTCGTGCAGGATCGCCAGGTCGTAACGGGCTACGCGGCGCGAGCCTGGTTGACGCCAGACCTTGCGACTGAAGCCGTCCAGCGCAAGGGCGAACTCGTCCTGTTGATCGTCACGCAAACGGGGCAGGGCACCGGACTTGATACCTGCGATATGCCAGTTTTCGCGCTTGCGAAATTCAACCAGCAGAATCGGGCAGGGAAAGGCTTCGAACAACTGACGCGCCAGATCATTCAAGGGTGCGAGTGTTGTCTGGCCGAAATAAAGTGTCAGGGTAAAACCTTCGGTATTGTCATACGGGTGATCCTGAAGTGCGGTTTCCAACACTTTGTCCAGATCATCCAGTGCCAGCCCATACAATGATTTGCGTGTCAGCTCGCTGATAGTACGCACGGAGGGAATGACATGGTGCTGACGCGCTTCGGCCAGCAGAGAACAATAATAACCGTGGCCCAGGTACTTATAGCTCCGGCACAGGTTGATGACCTGTACGCGCTTGCCAGCCGTGGCTTGCAGCGGCTTCTCCAGATAGTCCTGCGCCGTCATCAGGTTTTCGCTGGGGAAATAGGATGCCCAGTCTTCCAACCGCTCGACAATAATGACTACCTGGCTTTGTGCTGCAAAAGGGACTGCGGGATAAGCACGTTTCGTTGTTGCTGAAACTGCACGTTGAGCCGATACTTCGTTCATCTTCACCTGCGCCGCTGACATGTGTAATCGATCCGATGGGAAACAGTCCTTTCTATTAAGCATGTGCTTAGTGAAATGTCCCGTTTCGTTACACAACTTTTACGGCGGTGCAGATGGACTTTATATTTCGCGATGCAGTGGATTCCGACGTCGAGGATTTGCTGTTTCTGGAGAACCAGTGCTTTGAAGGCGACCGGCTGACGGCACGCAGTTTCAACTGGATGATCCGCCGGGCCAACGCCTGCCTGATCGTGGCCGAGCGGGCCGGGCAGTTGACCGGATACGCGCTGGTGCTGTTTCACCGTGGCACGTCGCTGGGGCGTCTGTACTCGCTGGCCATCGCCGATGCGGCGCGAGGGCTGGGGCTTGGCAAGCAGCTGTTGCAGCATGCCGAACAGCGGGCGGTCGAGCGCGATTGCGCGTATCTGCGTCTGGAAGTGCGCCCCGACAACCTTGCAGCCATCGGTCTTTATGAACGCAGTGGCTATCGGCGTTTCGCTCAGGTCGACGATTACTATCAGGACCATGCACCCGCGCTGCGTTATGAAAAGCGCATCGTCGAGCATGCCCGGCATAACGGCCGCTCGGTCCCTTACTACCAGCAGACACTGGACTTTACCTGCGGCCCGGCCTGCCTGTTGATGGCCATGAAAGCCTTGCAGCCCGAGCGCTCGATGATGCGTGCCGAGGAATTGCAGATATGGCGCGAGGCAACCACCGTATTCATGACGTCGGGCCATGGCGGCTGCAGTCCGCAAGGGCTGGCGCTGGCGGCCTGGCGGCGCGGCTTTGCCGTGAAGCTGCTGGTGTCGATAGCCGGGCCGTTGTTTTTGAACGGCGTGCGCAGTGATACCAAGAAACAGGTGGTACGTCTGGTCCACGAACAGTTCTGCCGCGAACTTGACGCTTCCGACGTGCAGACGCTGGCCAATCATGCCTTGAACCTGCCGCGTGTGCTGGCGGAAGGCGGCAAACCGCTGGTGCTGATCAGCAGCTATCGCCTGACCCGCTCCAAGGCTCCGCACTGGGTGATGGTAACGGACTGCGACGCCGATTTCGTCTATCTGCATGACCCGGATATCGATCACAGCCTGCACCGCCAGGCCATCGACTGTCAGCATTTGCCGGTGAGCCACGCTGACTTCAATCGCATGAGTTGCTTCGGGACTGACAAGCTGCGGGCAGCCGTGATTGTTTACCTGTCGGGACCTGGAGAACCTGATTGTGCGCAGGTTTCATGAACCGCTATGGCTTTAATCCTGACGCGCGGCTAGTGTGTGCGCCGCAGTACCGGTGAATGTTCATTGCCCGGTCATTCGGAACACACGCTCATGAAAACCGCTTTTGCCGTCTTGTGGACCTCGATCACTGTCTTGAGTTTGTCGGCCTGCATCAGTGCGCCTGTGCCGCTGACGACAGAGACCGCCGAGCGGCTTCGTCAGCAACCGCCAGTACGTTTCCTGCTGTCGTTCGATGACGGCCCCAGCGCGACAACCTTCTACAACCCGACCGCAACCGTGCTCGACAGCCTGGCCGACAATCCGCTGGAACCGAACATCAAAGCGGTGTTTTTCGTGCAGACCGGCGCAACCGGGGCGGGCAACAGTGATGAGGGAGGGGCGCTGATGCAGCGTGAGCACGCGCAAGGTCACGTGCTGGGCTTTCACACTGCAACGCCGCACCACACCAACCACCGCTCGCTGACCTCTGAAGAACTCCATCAGTCGCTGACTCAGGGCAGCGAAATCATCGAGTCGATCACCGATACGCCGACCGTTCTGCTGCGTCCGCCATTCTGGAACTACGACAAGCGCACCTTCGGCATTTATCAGCAGCACGGGCTGCATGTACTGCTGACCGACCTGAGTGCCAATGACGGAAAGATCTGGGGTTACAACTTCAGCCTGAGACGTCGCTCGAACATGGTCAGCCAGTTGTCGCAGGTGCGTGAACGCATCGCTGCGGGCGAGTTGCCTGCAGTCGATGGTGTGATTCCGGTGGTGGTGACCTTCCATGACCTGAACCGCTACACGGCCCGGCATGCGCGTGAGTACCTGCAGATTCTGGTCGACAGTGCCAATCAGACCGGCGTGCGACTGTCTGCCAAACCGTTCTACGACGACAGCGCACAGTTGCAGCGCGCCGCAATGGCCCGCACCGTCAGGGACGCAGACGAATCCGTGAAGCTACCGGGACTGTGGAACTGGATCTGGGATCACAACGCCGACTGAGCCTTTGTCGGTATCCCATTGCGCAAGATATTTCTCTGTCTCTGACACAGCGCTATCTGGCAGTACATACAAACTGTGGGAGGCGGCTTGCCGGCGATGAACGATGACGCGGTTTCTCTGAAGTACCGCGTCGACTGCATCGCCGGCAAGCCGCCTCCCACGAAAGAAATCGCGTCTCTCAAGTGGCTTACAGGTTGTTTGACAAGAGGCACTCGGCCCTTACATCAAGGGCCGAGCCGGTTTGGCCATTCAGATCAGCGTGTTCTTGCGCACCTTGCCACCCTGGACAATCATCGCCAGTCGTTCGCCCTGGCCTACCAGACAGTGAATGTCGGTCAGCGGATCGCCGTCCACGACCAGCACGTCAGCAATCGCGCCCTTGGCGATGCAGCCCAGTTCGCCTTCACGCTGCAGAATCTGCGCCGCCACACTGGTTGCGCTGCGCAATGCCGCCAGATTGCCCAGCACTTCGGCGCGGATTTTCAGTTCGTGAGTCTGGTACTCATGCATTTCGCCCAACAGATCGGAGCCGTAGCCCATCGGCACACCGGCTTCGGCGAACAACACCAGCGCGTTGCGCCCGGCCTGACGGACGTCCTCGATCTTGGCCACTGAATCCGGCGGCAGACCGAAGCGTTCGCCGTACTCGGCGAGCATTTCGTAAGTGACTTGGGTCGGCACCGCAAACGCGCCTTTCTCAGCCATCAACCGCGCTGTGTCAGCGTCCACCAGATTACCGTGCTCGATGGTCCGAACGCCGCACTCGATGGCCCGGCGAATGGCGCGTGCGGTGTAGGCGTGAGCCATGACGTAGGTGTTGGCCGCCGCCGCTTCATCGACAATCGCGCGAATTTCAGCCTCGCTGTACTGGGTATTGGCGATCGGGTCTGTTGGCGAAGACACGCCGCCCGACGCCATGATCTTGATCTGGTTCGCGCCCTGTTGCAGCTCTTCACGCACGGCCAGGCGTACGTTGTCTACACCGTCCACCACACGGGCAATCGCACCGGCCCGGAAGCAGCACGAACAGGGTTCATTGAGTAGCAGTTCACCGCGAGCGCGCATGTCGCCGTGGCCGCCGGTCTGGGACAGCGCCTTGCCCGAGGCAAAGATTCTTGGCCCTGGGATCAGCCCCATCTGAATGGAACGCGCCAGCGCCCAGTCAGCGCCGCCTGCGTCACGCACCGTGGTGAAGCCGCGATCCAGCATTGCAGACAGAATCGGCAGGGCGCGGTACATGATGATTGCGTTGGGTTGCAGCGCATTCATGCCCAGGTTGGCGTTGGACGCCAGCACGTGAACGTGGCAGTCGATCAGGCCCGGCATCAGGGTCTTGCCGCCCAGATCGATCACCTGATCGTCCGGTCCGGCAGGCTCGCCTTCGGCGCGCACATCGACGATGCGCTCGCCCTGGATCACGACTTCCTGACCTGAAACAAGTTTGCCCAGTTCAACGTCCAGAATGCGGCCGTTGCGCAGGATCAGGCGTGGGGATTCAGCAGTACTCATTGATAGGCTCCAGTCAGAGGGCGATTTACCGCAGGGGCAGGGTCGCGATAAAGCATCGCGCCGATGCCGCTGACAATCGCTGCGAACATGATGTAGAAGGCCGGCGCGAGGTTGCTGCCGGTCGAGGCAATCAGCCAGGTGATGGTGAAAGTGGCGAAACCGCCGAAAATGGTCACTGCAAAGTTGTAGGCGACCGATAGACCCGTGGACAGGACATGGGTCGGCAACAACTCACCGAACGCGGCGAGAATCGAGCCGATGTAGCCGGAAATCAGCAGACCCAGCACCAGTTCGAAAATCAGCAGCGAGAACAGCCCAGGCATCTGGTTGATGAACAGGAACATCGGGTACGCGCTGAAGAAAATGGCGATGGCC
Source organism: Pseudomonas sp. AC016 (assembly GCF_979253365.1). Lineage (NCBI taxonomy): Bacteria > Pseudomonadati > Pseudomonadota > Gammaproteobacteria > Pseudomonadales > Pseudomonadaceae > Pseudomonas > Pseudomonas sp. AC016. The sequence goes on along the minus strand of NZ_CEEDCC010000001.1, from coordinate 313,026 downwards.
GAGCCCAGCAGCCATGAACGGTTTCCGCTGCGATCCGCCATGGCGCCCACCAGCGGTGTGGCGACGATCAACACGGCGCCACCCATCATCCCCGCGCTGAAACCCATCCATGACGGCAGGCCCAGCACGCGCTGGGCGTAAGAGGGGATGTAAAACAGAATCGCGTAGGTGCAGACGGTCCAGAGCACCACCAGCGAAAAGCTGATCAGGGTCTGGCGCGGGTAGGTCTTGATCACTTCACGCAGCGGCGAATCGACCGGTTTGCTGGCGGTATAGGCAGGCGTCTCGTCAACTCGGCTGCGAATGTAGAAACCCACCGGGCCGATCAGGGTGCCGATCAGGAACGGCACGCGCCAGCCCCAGCTTTCCAACTGCGCCTGGGTCAGGTAGCTGGACAGGATCGCGCCCAGTGCCGAGCCGAGCAGCACGGCGACGCCGATACTGGCCTGAATCCAGCTGGAGTAGAACGCTTTACGGCCGGCTGGTGCATGTTCGGTCAGAAAAGCGGTGGCGCTGCCCATCTCGCCGCCAGCGGAAAAACCCTGTAGCAGGCGCGCCAGCACGATCAGCACCGGGGCCAGATAGCCGATCTGCGCGAAGCTCGGCGTGAGGGCAATGATCAGCGTTCCGAAGGCCATGAGCAGGATGGTCAGCGACAATGCCGCCTTGCGCCCATGCTTGTCGCCGTAGATGCCCAGCACGATGCCGCCCACCGGACGCATGAAAAAGCCCACGCCAAAGGTCGCCAATGCCAGCAGATAGGAGGTCAGCTCGCTGCCGGTCGGGAAAAACACCTTGGCGATGATGACCGAGAAAAAGCTGTAGACCGTGAAATCGAACCACTCCAGGCCGTTGCCGATGACCGTGGCAGTGATGGCGCGGCGCGCCTGCCTGTTCTGGGGATGTGTGAGGGATTGTTGTAGTGTGCTCACTTTTTAGCTCCTGCATGCAATACACGCAGGGAACGACCCTGCATTGATAAGGGGGCAGAGTCGGAAGGTGAAACAGAATCAGGTCTAGCGCCCGTTAGGGTTGAGAGTAGGCTCATGCCCGGTTTGGAGAAAACGCTCTTTACGCAGGTTTGCATGCGCAATACGCATGCAAGTGCTCTCTGTAACAATCAGCCTTGCGAACTGATCTCGTCGCTCAGCCATTTCTCGAAGGCACACGCCGCGCGGCGGGGCATTTTGCCGCTGGGCGTCAGCAGGTAATAGCCGCCCACCGCACCGACACTTGTGCTGCACGCAGGCACCAGCGCGCCGGAACGCACATGCCTGTCGATCATCGGCTGCCAGCCGAGCACAATGCCATGACCAGACATTGCCAGATCCACCAGCACCGGATACAGGTTGACCGTCATGCGCTTGCGGATCAGCGAGGCATCCACGCCCTGACGGCCGAACCAGTCATTCCAGGACAGCCACTGGCGCTGGCCGTCTTCCAGCATCAGCAGACAGTAGTCGAGCAATTGCGCAGGTTCGAGCAGTTGGCCGTTCAGATAGTCAGGCGAGCAATAGGCGTTGACCGACTCGGCAAACAGCAACCGGCTGTCCAGCCCGGCTGGCGAGCTTTCACGCAGGAAATACAACGCCAGATCAAACTCGGCACGGATCAGCGAATCCAGTCCGTCGACGACGCGCAGCCGGATATCGACGCCGGGAAACTCGTCGCGATAACGGCCCAGCAACGGACCGAGCCACAACGCCGCGACGCCACTGGAACAGGCCAGTGTCAGTTGTTGCTCGCCGCTGTGAGTTATGACTTGCGCCGTGGCTTCCGCGCACAGGGTCAGCACGCGATGGATCTGTTCGGCGTAGATCTGCCCGGCAACGGTCAGGTGAATGCGCTTGTGCTCGCGTCGAAACAGCGCTCGGCCCAAAAACTCTTCAAGCTGCGCCACTTGCCGACTGATCGCGCTTTGCGTCAGGTGCAGCTCGGTGGCTGCACGGGTAAAGCTGCCGTGGCGTACGGTGGCCTCGAAAGCAATCAGATTCTGCAAGGGTGGCAGCGGTTCGATGCGCATGAAGACTCCGGATCAAAGGCTGTCGGGAAACGGAATGGACAGCAGCCAGTCCCTGAACACGCACAGTGACGGCAGGTTCTGAAAACGCGTGGCGTAGGCCAGGTAATAGTTACGGCCGCTGTCCAGCGGTTCGAACAGCGTCACCAGTTCGCCGCTTGCGAGTTCATCCAGCACCAGAATGCGTGGCACCAGCGCGATACCGATGCCTGCCGCCACTGCCTGGATAAGGTGTGAGGTCAGTTCGAAACTCGGGCCGGGGCGCATGACGTGATGATCCAGCCGGTTACGCTCGAACCAATCCGACCAGGCGTTGGGACGCGACACCACGCTGAGCAGCGAGTATTGCGCCACCTGTGCCGGGGTGATGGATGCATACCCTTTCAGCGCGCCGGGACTGGCAATCAGGACCAGTTTTTCACTGACCAGCGGATGGGCGATGTAACCCGGCCAGTTGCCGGTGCCTGCGCAGATGATGGCGTTCATTTCGCTGGCGGCTGGTGTCAGGTCGGCGTGCACGATGCGCGAATGCACGTGCACCACATAGCCCGGATGCCTCGCGTAAAAGTCATTCATGCGCGGCAGCAGCCATTTCGAGCCAAAGGTGGGCAGCACGGCAAGATGCAGGGTGCCGCCTTCGGCCTTGTGAGCGATGGTCTGCAGCGTCGCGCTACGGATTCGACCGAGGGCTGCGGCCAGTTCGTGCTGGTACAGCGCCCCTGCGGTGGTCAGCTCGATACGTCGGCCATCGCGCTTGAACAGCTCGACCTCAAGCTGGGCTTCGAGCGCCTGCACCTGACGGCTCACCGCGCTCTGGGTCAGCGTCAGTTCATCGGCGGCCTTGGTAAAGCTGCCATGTCGGGCGGCCGCTTCGAAAGCGATCAGCAGCGACATCGAAGGTGTCAGTCTTCTGGGGTTCATTCATAAAGCTCATGGAAAAACGGCAGGTTTTACGTTTGCACTGCAGCGTCGCAGGCCGGAGAATCACGCCAACCGTTGATATTATCGTGCTTGCGAGCCATTCGAAGCATACGTGCTTTGCATATAAAAAGCCTAACCCGTCAGGAACACCGCCATGATTGCGCTGCTGAAGCCCACGTCCGAACAGGTCGGTCATTACGACCGTTTCCTCAACGCCCTGAGCGAGGGTGGTTTTCGCGGGGAAATCGCCCGGGACATGGGTTCACGCACCGTGCTGGCCACCGACAACTCCATCTACCAGCGTCTGCCACAGGCCGCGGTATTTCCGATGGACAGCCATGACGTGGCCATCGTAGCCCGGCTGGCTGCCCGCCCTGAATATAAAGAGGTCGTCCTGACCCCCCGGGGCGGCGGCACCGGCACCAATGGACAGTCGCTGACCGATGGCGTGGTGGTCGATCTGTCGCGGCACATGAACAACATTCTCGAAATCAACGTCGAGGAGCGCTGGGTGCGCGTCCAGACTGGCGTGGTCAAGGACCAGCTCAACGCCGCGCTCAAGCCTCATGGGCTGTTTTTCGCGCCGGAGCTGTCGACGTCCAACCGTGCCACGGTGGGCGGGATGATCAACACCGATGCCAGCGGGCAGGGCAGTTGCACCTACGGCAAGACTCGTGACCATGTGCTGGAACTGTCCACCGTGTTGCTGGGCGGCTCGTACGTGAACACCCAGGCCATGGATGCCGAGCAACTGATGCGCGAACAGGCGCGTGTTGATCGTGCAGGCGACGTCTATCGTTGCGCGCAGCAGATTGCCGACACTCAGGCGCAACTGATCAAGGACGTTTTCCCGCCCCTCAATCGCTGCCTGACCGGTTATGACCTGGCGCACCTGCGTGAGGAAGACGGGCGCTTCAACCTCAACAGCGTGCTGTGCGGTTCCGAAGGTTCACTGGGCTTTATCGTCGAAGCCAGGCTGAACGTGCTGCCAATCCCCAAACATTCGATTCTGGTCAACGTGCGGTACGCAGGCTTCATGGACGCGTTGCGCGACGCCAAGGCGTTGATGGCGCACAAGCCGCTGTCCATCGAAACGGTGGATTCCAAGGTCTTGATGCTGGCGATGCAGGACATCGTCTGGCACGGCGTTGCCGAGTATTTTCCTCAGGATCCGGCCACGCCGACGCTGGGTATCAACCTGATCGAGTTCAGCGGCGACGAATTGAATGAAGTCGAGCAGCGGGTGCATGCGTTTGTCGCGCACCTGCAGACGGATACCTCGGTGGTGCGCCTCGGCCATACGCTGGCGACCGGCAGTGCGGCGGTCAATCGCGTCTACACCATGCGTAAACGTTCTGTCGGTTTACTGGGCAACGTCAAAGGCGAGGCGCGGCCGCAGCCGTTCGTGGAAGACACGGCCGTGCCGCCGGAAAACCTGGCCGATTACATTCAAGAGTTTCGTGCGCTGCTGGACAGCTACGGTCTGCAGTACGGCATGTTCGGCCATGTGGACGCAGGCGTGTTGCACGTACGGCCGATTCTGGACATGAAAGACCCGGCGCAAGCGGCCTTGATTCGTCCGATTTCCGACGCCGTCGCGGCGCTGACCAAGCGTTACGGCGGTCTGCTCTGGGGCGAGCATGGCAAGGGCCTGCGCTCACAGTACGTGCCCGAGTATTTCGGCGAGTTGTATCCCGCACTTCAGGCATTGAAGGCCGCCTGTGACCCGTTCAATCAGCTCAACCCCGGCAAGATCGCCACGCCTGCTTCGGTGCCTGAGGCGCGCCTGACCCTGGTGGACGAGGTGAAACTGCGCGGTGATCTGGACCGTACCATCGACGAGCGTGTGTGGCAGAGCTATGACACGGCATTGCATTGCAACGGCAACGGCGCCTGTTACAACTACGATCCCGACGATGCAATGTGTCCGTCATGGAAAGCCACACGCGACCGTGTTCATTCACCGAAGGGGCGGGCGTCGCTGGTCCGGGAATGGCTGCGTCTGCAGGGCGAGCAGGATGTGAACGTGCTGACCGCCAGCGCCAGAGCGCGTACTGCCAATGTGGTGAAGAGCCTGGCCGAGCGCACCGTCAACAGTGTCGCCCGAGTGGCGGGGCAGAAAGATTTCTCGCATGAAGTCTATGACGCGATGTCGGGTTGCCTGGCGTGCAAGTCCTGCGCAGGTCAGTGCCCGGTCAAGGTCAACGTGCCCGAGTTTCGCTCGCGCTTTCTGGAGCTGTACCACAGCCGTTACCTGCGGCCGCTCAAGGATTACCTGATCGGTTCGCTGGAGTTCAGCATTCCGCATCTGGCGCGCTTTCCCAGACTGTACAACGGCGTGATGGGGGCAAAGCCGGTCCGTTATCTGCTTGAGCATGTGGCGGGCATGGTCGACAGCCCGTTGCTGAGTCTGATGGACTTCCGCGCAGCCTGCGCGCGCTGGAACGTCGGCATTGCAACGCCTGCGCGTCTGGCGGCGCTGACTGAGCAGGAGCGCCAGCGTACGGTGGTGCTGGTGCAGGACGCGTTTACCCGTTACTTCGAAACCCCGCTGGCGGCCGACTGGCTGGAGCTGATCTCGCGTATGGGTTACCAGGTTTACCTTGCGCCATTCGCCCCCAACGGCAAGCCCTTGCAGGTTCAGGGCTTCATGGCAGCGTTCGAAAAGGCAGCGAGTTTCAATAGTCAGTCATTGCGCAAGCTTCAGGATTCCGGCATTCCGTTGATCGGACTTGATCCGGCAATGACGCTGGTTTATCGCCAGGAATACAGCAAGACCCTGGGCAGCGAAAACGTGCCGACCGTGATGCTGCCGCAGGAATGGCTGGCTTCGGCACTGGTCGAGCAGGGTTCGGAAGCCGAAAGCGAAACGTATTACTTCCTGCCGCACTGCACCGAAAAAACCAACGAACCGGCCAGCGTCGGCCTCTGGCAGCAAGCTTTTGCCCGCAACGGCCTGACCCTGCAGGTATTGCCAAGCGGCTGCTGCGGCATGTCCGGCACCTACGGCCACGAAACCCGCAACGTCAAGACCAGTGAAATCATCTACAGCCAGTCCTGGCAGCCGCTGGTAGCGCGTCATGGCGGGGATGACCGATTGGTTGCCGATGGTTACTCGTGCAGAAGTCAGGTCAAGCGTCAGGATGGCAAGGTGATCAGGCATCCGTTGCAAGTGCTGCTGGAGCGGATGCGGGCGGGGTAACGCTGATCGCAGGCATGGGCATGATCGGCGTGCTTGAGATCACGCTGATCGTTCCACGCTCCAGCGTGGTAACGCCGCCCAGGACGCTCCGCGTCCGCTCTGGAATGTGGCGCAGATGCGTGGCCAAGCACCAGCGTTATCCACGTCATGCGCTCGGCTCACTGAATCCGCAGTCTGTGCATTTGTGACGCGGAGCGTCACGGGAGGCATGCCCACGCAGAGCGATGGGCACGATCAGTTTGGCGAAAGCCCTGCATCCACACTCAAACCAAGTACTTCCTGAACCACCCCAGCGTCCGGTCCCAGGCCAGTTTGGCGGCGGCCTCGTCATAGCGCGGGGTCGAGTCGTTGTGAAAACCGTGGTTGGCACCGGGGTAGATGTAGGTTTCGTAAGTCGTGCCGGCGGCTTTCAGGGCCTTTTCATAAGCAGGCCAGCCTTCGTTGATGCGCGTGTCCAACTCGCCATAGTGGATCATGATCGGTGCCTTGATCTTCACCACATCCTCCGAATTCGGCTGGCGTCCGTAAAACGAGACCGCCGCGCCCAACTCCGGATAGGCCACCGCCGCTGCGTTGGTGACGCCACCGCCATAACAGAATCCGGTGATACCGACCTTGCCCGTGGTTGCGTCATGCTTCATAAGCCACTCGATGGCGGCGAAGAAGTCGTTCATCAGTTTTTCAGGGTCGACCTTCTGCTGAAGCTCGCGGCCCTTGTCGTCATTGCCCGGATAACCGCCCACCGATGACAGTCCGTCCGGTGCCAGGGCGATGAAGCCTGCCTTGGCCACGCGCCGGGCAACGTCTTCGATATACGGGTTCAACCCACGGTTTTCATGCGCCACGACAATGGCGGCAACCTTGACGGTCGCCTTGGCGGGACGCACCAGATAGCCGCGCACCTGACCATGGCCTTTGGGCGACGGGTAATTCACGTATTCGGCGATGATGTCCGGGTCGGTGAATTCAACCTGCTCGGCCAACGCATAGTTGGGGCTCAGGGAAGCGAGCAGGGCGCTTGCGGTAAGGCCGCCCAGGGTGAACACTGCCGCGCGGTCGAGAAATTCGCGTCGGTTGATCTTGCCGTGGGCGTAGTAGTCGTAAAGTTCGAGCAGTTCAGGGGCAAAGTCTTTCGCTGTGAGACGTTCCATCCGTACCCTTCCTTATCAGTCATTCGAGGCCAGCCATGCGCTGGGGAAGCAGCGCTCCATTAAAGCAGTATTTGATCCGAATGAGGCATTTCACCCGCACAACCCGCATGCCAGAGCGCCCGGTCAAATTGTTCCGTCGTCGCTTGGGCACTTTCAAGGGGCAACGCCTTCAAACAAGAGCCTCACAGCCCGGTTGCAACGACAATTATTGTTGCTGGGACGCATCAAGCGCAGCCTGTTCATGCCGACAATACGACATGAATCACGCCTTGATACCCCACGGTCGTATTCAACCTGTACTTTCGAGATAACGTGATGATCCTCTCCGCCGATGACCGTTCCCAGCTCTTCAAGGAGACTGCTGTCCAGTTCTGGAAACACATCATTCCCATCGTATACGTCGCGCTCCTGATTCATTTTGTTCTGTTCGGGCTGTTCATCGCACTGGACGTGCCCATTCTCTGGGGCGCCAACTTCCTGAGCACACTGATCTACATCAATTGCCTGTACCTGATACGCGGTCGCCGCTACCGGCAGGCGGGTCAGTTGATGAGCCTTGAAATCATCGGCCACGCCATTCTGGCAACGTGGGTGCTGGGCTGGGACAGCAATTTCAGCTTTTACCTGTTCTGCGTCGTGCCGATCATCGCCTTTACCTTTCAACTGGCCACGTTCAGACGGTTGGTCTACAGCCTGTCGATCCTGATGGCGGCCGTCGGCTGCTTCGCGTTTCGGCGCTATATGGGGCTGTCGTCCGGGCTGAGCAGGGAGGTTCTGGATATTTTCGGCATCGCCAATGTGCTGATCGCAACCTCGCTGTCGATCTACGCCACGGCATTGTCGGTACGTTTTACCTCTTCGATGCAACTGAGCCTGTTTCATATCGCCAATCGGGACAGCCTCACCAACCTTTACACCCGCCGCCGAATCCTGCACCGCGTGCGACAGATGGAGTCGCAGCGCCAAGGGCTTTCTGCATCGCTGATATTGCTCGACATCGATCATTTCAAGCAGATCAACGACCTTCACGGCCACGAGTCCGGCGATCTCATCCTGCAACGGGTCGCAAGCATCATCAGCACCTGCGTACGTCAGAACGACATGGCCGCGCGTTGGGGTGGCGAAGAGTTTCTGGTGCTGATGCCGGACACTTCGCTGGCCGATACGCGCAAGGTGGCCGAACGTATCTGGGCGCGAATTCGTGAGGAAGCAGGGCACATCGATACCCGCAAACTGGACGTGACGGCGACGCTGGCGACGGCGGTCATTCATCCGGGCGAGGCCTTTCAGGTTGCGCTCAATCGTGCGGATGCGTTGCTGTATCAAGGAAAGGAACAGGGCCGAAATCGAGTGATGACGGCCGAACAGGCAGCCTGCGTTACAGCGCCTTCAGAAAAACCAGCCTGAGGTAGGCGCTGATGGCTTGCGCATCGCCGTAGGCCTGGTCGAGGTGTTTCTCCGCCATCGACAGATGGGCATGAAGCTGCTCTGCCACTTTCTGCTGGCCGTAAAGGGAAACGAATGTTGACTTGCCCTTGTCCTTGCCTTGGTCCTTGGCATTGTCGAATGCATCGTCCTGCAGATCATCGTAGAGCTGAAAGGCCTGCCCCAGCTCCGTGGCGAATCCCTGCAGCTCGAGTCGTACGCGCTCGTCGTCGCTGCTGATCAACCAGGCCATGTCCATGATGGCGCCAAACAGAACGCCGGTCTTGAGCCGATTGGTCAGGGCGATCTCTTCGGCACAGCGGCTGTGCTGACCTTCGCGCAGGTCCTGATACTGTCCGCGAACCAGCCCTTGCATACCGACTGTATCGGCGAGGATTTCAACGATCCGGGTACGGTTCGCAGGCGGCACATCCTTGATCGCAGCGACCACGCCGAACGCCCGGCTCAGCAATGCAATCGCCGCGAGAATCGCCACATCCTGACCGAATTTCAGGTGCACGGTAGGACGTCCTCGCCTTAACTGCGCGTTATCCATGCACGGCATGTCGTCCAGCACCAGGGACGCGGCGTGGATCATCTCCACGGCACAACCCAGATCCAGCGACGCGCCTTCAGACTGACGGTCAGACTGGCGGTCGGAATAACCCAGCCCCTCGGCAGCCAGCATCAGCAGCATCGGGCGCACGCGTTTGCCGGGTGCCAGCGTGCCTTCGCGCATGGCCAGCGCGACCAGGTCGCGCTCGTTACCTTCCTGCGGCAGCAATTCATCCAGACGCTTCTCGATGCGCTCACGCATGTCCGCCAGCTGCTTGATGAGTCCGCTATGGAGGGAGGCATCCATTTCCATTTTTGTCATTGCTTCTACTCTGGCTATGTAGGCTCGACAGTCCAACTGTCTCGTCTCAGGCTCATTTCCTGGCTTTCAATCAAACGGAACGACCTCCGCTCCTGAGTGCCTCAAGAATCTAGAGACCACACGCTCGGAAAAATGATCCAGCTAAATCGGAGCTGTCATGGACAACATCGACCTCAGTCGGCGCAAGGATGATCACCTCGATATCGTCCTCAAGCAAAGCTTCGCAGGCTCTGGCACGGGCCTTGAAGCGGTTCGCTTCGAACATTGCGCGTTGCCGGAACTGAACCTCGGCGACATTGATTTAAGCAGCAGTCTGCTGGGTATTCCCCTGCGCGCACCGCTGTTGATCAGCTCGATGACCGGCGGTGCCGAACGCTCGACAGCGATCAACCGGCATCTGGCCCAGGCCGCGCAACGGCTGGGGATTGCCATGGGCGTCGGGTCGCAGCGAGTTGGATTGCGCAGCCCAAACGATCAGGGCCTGACCCGTGAACTCAGACGTCTGGCCCCGGATATCCCGTTGCTGAGCAACATCGGCGCGGCGCAGTTGCTTGAAGCGGACGGCCTCGACCTGGCGCGCCGGGCAGTGGATGCGTTGCAGGCCGATGCATTGATCATCCACCTCAACCCCTTGCAGGAAGCCGTTCAGGCGGAGGGCGACAAGAACTGGCGCGGCGTACTGGATGCGATTGCGAGCACGGTCGAAAGTGTGGGCGTGCCGGTCATCGTCAAGGAGGTCGGCGCCGGATTGTCGGCCCCGGTCGCCCGCGCGCTGGTTGCCCACGGCGTACAGGTGCTGGATGTTGCGGGCAAGGGCGGCACGAGCTGGGCAGCGATCGAGGGCGAGCGCGCCACCCGGTCGGCGGATCGAGAGGTGGCGATGGCCTTTGCAGACTGGGGCATACCGACGGCCACGAGTCTGATCAAAGTCCGACAGGCACTGCCGCACACGACGCTGATTGCCTCCGGCGGCATTCGTAACGGCATAGACGCTGCCCGGGCAATCCGCCTCGGAGCGGATCTGGTCGGACAGGCTGCCGGTGTGCTTACCGAGGCGCTGGAATCGGATTCCGCCGTGATTGAACATTTTGAAACAATAATTCGCCAGTTGCGCATCGCCTGCTTCTGTACCGGCTCCAGAGATCTGGCTGCGCTGCGTGAGGCGCGACTGCTCGATCCACTCCCGTCGAGCGAGCGTGCTTCATGAGTCATTTCGGCGTCGTGGCACCCGCGTTCTACAGCCACTTTCAGGCGTTCCAGGCCCTGGCGCTGGAATTGATCGAGCGTGGTCATCGGGTCACTTTCTTTCATCAGGCCGATGCCCATCGCTGGCTGACCGATCCACGCATTGGCTTTTACACCCTGGGCGCCATCAGCCACCCGCCTGGCAGTCTGGCTGGATCGTTGCGCCGGGCCGCAGCTCCGCACGGCCCGCTGGGCTTGCGCCGCGTGATTCGCGACCTGAGTAGCACGACGGCCATGTTCTGCACCGAACTGCCTGCCGCGCTGGCGCACGAAGCCATCGACGCACTGCTGTGCGATCAGATGGAGGCGGGCGGCGGGCTGGTGGCGGAGGCGCTGGGTCTGCCATTCGTTTCAGTGGCCTGCGCACTGCCGATCAACCGTGAGCCCCGGTTGCCGCTGCCGGTGATGCCGTTTGCCTATGGCACGGATGCACGCAGCGGGCGTCTCTATGAGGCAAGCACAAGGGTGTACGACTGGATGATGCGGCCGCTGCGCAAGGTCCTGCACGAGGCATCCCATCGATTGGGCGTGACCCCGCGCAACGGCATGCACGAGTACCTGTCGCCGTTTGCGCAGATCAGCCAGACGCTGGACGGTTTCGATTTCCCGCGTGAAAACCGGCCTGCACATTTTCATACCGTCGGCCCGCTGCGATCGGCGCCCCATCAGGTACAGGGCGAGTGGTCCATCGACCCGAGCCGGCCCTTCATCTTCGCCAGTCTGGGCACCTTGCAGGGTGGTCGGCTGGGTATGTTCAAACAGATGGTGATTGCCTGTCAGCGTCTGAACGCCCAACTGCTGATCGCTCACTGTGGCGGCCTCGACGCGGCTCAGGAACAGACGCTCAGGCAGATGGGCGATGTCCGGGTGACGGCATTCGCGCCTCAGCAGTGGGTGCTGGAGCAGGCCGATGTGGTGATTACTCATGGCGGTCTGAACACGGTGATGGATGCGATTGCCGCCGGCACGCCAATGCTGGTCATGCCGATTGCCTTCGATCAGCCCGGTGTGGCTGCCAGGGTCTGTTATCACCGGCTTGGCAAGCAGCTGCATCGTCGCGCCCGAGCGGCGAAGATCCAGGCCCAGTTGCAACACCTGCTCGTGCACTCCGATAAACCGCTGCGAACGTTGGCGAATGAACTGGATTCGGCGGGCGGAACCTTCAAGGCCGCGAATATCGTCGAAGATGTGCTTCGCACACGCCAGCCGGTGTTCGCAGGAGGCGTTCATGCGTTATGACCTGATCCTGGCGGGCGGCGGACTGGCCAACGGGCTGATCGCTTGGCGTCTCAAGCAGCGTCGGCCAGAGCTGAACATCCTGTGTGTCGAGGAACAGCCGCTGTTGGGCGGCAACCACACTTGGTCCTTTCATGACGGCGACCTGAGCCCGGACCAGCATCAATGGATCCGCCCGTTGGTGGTCAAGACCTGGCCCGCTTACGACGTCTACTTCCCACAGCGCGCGCGGCGAATGGAGAGTGGCTACGCGAGTATCACCTCCGAGCGCTTCGCTCAGGTCATTGGGCCTGCGTTGGGCGATAGCCTGATGACAGGAACGCGTATCACTGAAGTCAGCCCGAACTCGGTACTGCTCGACAATGGCGAGCGCCTGGAGGCCCGCGCCGTGGTCGATGGGCGGGGCGTGCACCCCAGTGCGCATCTGGTGCTCGGACAGCAGGCATTTCTGGGCCAGTTGCTGCAATTGAAGCACCCCCACGGGCTGGACATGCCGATCATCATGGATGCCCGCGTGCCGCAGGAAAGCGGGTATCGCTTCGTTTACGTGCTGCCGTTTACCCGCGATACGCTGCTGATCGAGGACACCCATTACGTGGATCGGCAATCGTCGTCACTGGACGAACTGCGCCGGCACATTGCCGACTACGCGCGCCAGCACGGCTGGACGATTCAGGCGTGCCTTCGTGAAGAGCAGGGCGTGCTGCCCATTACGCTGGCCGGGGATTTCAATGCGTTCTGGAACGAACATCCGGGCCAGCCGCGTTCCGGCTTGCGTGCAGGGCTGTTCCACTGCACCACCGGTTACTCGCTGCCCTTGGCCGTGCGGCTGGCCGAGTGGATCACTCACCAACGTGACTTCGAAGCCGAGTCGCTGGCGCAGGGCATTCGCGCCTTTGCGCGTGCCCAATGGCAGCGCCAGCGCTTCTATCGGCTGCTCAACCGGATGCTATTTCTGGCCGGCCGACCTCAGGATCGCTGGCAAGTGATGCAGCGCTTTTACGGTTTGCCCGACAACCTGATTCGCCGCTTTTACGCCGGTGACACGCTCGCCCGCGACAAGGTCCGGGTACTGGTCGGCAAGCCTCCCGTGCCGGTCGCCGAAGCCATGCGCGCCGCCGTACGTTATCTGCCCAGACATTACGAGAGTTCTCTATGACCCCAGCAAAAAACGCCGTGGTGATTGGCGCCGGTTTCGGCGGCCTGGCACTGGCGATCCGGCTTCAGGCCGCAGGCGTGCAGACAACCCTGCTCGAAAAGCGCGACAAGCCGGGCGGAAGGGCCTACGTCTATACGGACGAGGGTTTTACTTTCGATGCAGGGCCTACGGTGATCACCGACCCCTCGGCTATCGAAGAGTTGTTCACGGCGGCCGGTAAATCGATCAAGGATTACGTGGACCTGTTGCCGGTCTCGCCGTTCTACCGTCTGTGCTGGGAAGACGGCACGCAGTTCGACTACGCCAATGATCAGGCTTCTCTGGATCGCCAGATCGGCGCGCTCAACCCCAGGGACGTTGCCGGCTATCAGCGGTTTCTGGCGTATTCGAAAGCGGTGTTCAACGAGGGCTATCTGAAGCTGGGCGCTGTGCCGTTTTTATCGTTTCGCGACATGATTCAGGCCGGTCCGCAGCTGGCGCGCCTTCAGGCCTGGCGCAGCGTCTACTCCAAAGTGTCCGAATTCATCGAAGACGAGAAACTGCGCCAGGCGTTCTCGTTCCACTCGTTGCTGGTGGGCGGTAATCCATTTGCCACATCCTCTATTTACACCCTGATTCATGCGCTGGAGCGCCAGTGGGGCGTCTGGTTTCCGAAGGGCGGAACCGGCGCACTGGTGCAGGGAATGGTCAAACTGTTCGAGGACATCGGCGGACGCATCGAACTCAATGCCGAAGTCGCCAGCATCGAAGTCAGCGGCGCGCGCGCCACGGGTGTGCGGTTGCGTGATGGACGTGTGTTGAACGCCGACTGCGTGGCCTCGAACGCCGACGTGGTGCACACTTATGCCAATCTGCTTGCCCAGCACCCGCGAGGCGTGAAGGAGGGGGCGCGGCTCAAGCGAAAGCGGTTCAGCAATTCGCTGTTCGTCATTCACTTCGGCCTCAAGCGACCACAGCCGCAATTGCAGCACCACACCGTATGCTTCGGGCCGCGTTACCGCGAACTGATCCAGGAAATCTTCAAAGGCGACGCGCTGGCCGAGGATTTCTCGCTCTACCTGCACGCACCCTGTATCACCGACCCGAGTCTGGCACCACCGGGCTGTTCCAGCCATTACGTGCTGTCACCGGTTCCGCACCTGGGCAATGCGCCCATCGATTGGGAAATCGAAGGACCGCGCTACCGGGACCGGATCTTTGAATACCTTGAAAAGTACTACATGCCCGGTCTGCGCGAAGACCTGGTGACCAGCCGGATCTTCACGCCCAACGACTTCCGCGACGAACTGAACGCGCACCTGGGGTCTGCCTTCTCACTTGAACCTGTCCTGCAGCAAAGTGCCTGGTTTAGGCCGCATAACCGTGACGCGAATCTGGCCAATGTGTATCTGGTCGGCGCCGGGACGCATCCGGGCGCAGGTGTTCCCGGTGTGATCGGCTCGGCCAAGGCCACCGCAGGCCTGATGCTGGAGGGCGTCCACGCATGACTGCACCGGATACACAGGATCAGCAACTGGTAGACCATGCTTTACAGAGCATTGCCGTGGGTTCGAAGAGCTTCGCGGCCGCCTCTAAACTGTTCGATCCGCTGACACGCCGCAGCGCCGTGATGTTGTACGCCTGGTGCCGTCACTGTGACGATGTGATCGATGGGCAGGAAGCGGGCCATGACGCAACGGTCGTCTCACCCGTAGAAGTACGCCAGCGTCTGGCCGGGCTCATCGCCAGGACGCATGACGTCTACGCAGGCATCGCCCCGCAGACCCCGGCCTTCGCCGCGTTCAAGGACGTGGTCTACCGCCACGGCATACGTCAGGACTACGCGCTGGATCACCTCGCAGGGTTTGCGATGGATGTGAATCAACGGGACTACCGCAGCATCGAAGACACGCTGGAATATTGCTACCACGTGGCCGGGGTCGTCGGGTTGATGATGGCGCAGGTCATGAACGTCAGTGACGAAGCTACTCTGGATCGGGCCTGCGATCTGGGCATGGCGTTCCAGTTGACCAACATTGCCCGCGATATCGTCGAAGATGCTGCCGTCGGACGCTGCTATCTGCCCGCCGACTGGCTGACCGAACTGGACATACCGCGTGACCGGCTGGCCGAGCCGGAGTATCGCCAGCGCATTGCCGTGCTCGCCCGGCGGCTGGTAGACATGGCTGAGCCATTCTATGAAAGCGCGCAGGCCGGACTGGCCGCGTTGCCGTGGCGCTCGGCCTGGGCAGTGGCCACCGCCAGAGGTGTCTACCGCGAGATAGGCGTGAAGGTGCGGGAGGCCGGAGCGCAGGCGTGGGACTCACGCCAGTCGACCTCGAAACTCGACAAGCTCAGACTGGTCGCCGCCGGCGCATGGCAGGCCACTATTTCGCGCGGGAAGCGCTATCCCCGACGTCCGCCCGACCTGTGGAAACGTCCTCGTCGTGCCTATTGAGCGGACCGCCGTGCAGCTCGCGCAGTTGCGCCTTCAGTTTTGCCACGGAAGGCGCGTACAGAAAGCCGAATGACACACAGCGCTCCTTGCCGGACACCGCATGATGCATCAGGTGCGCCTGATAGAGTCGCTTGGCATAGCCTGCGCGTGGCACAAGACTGAACGGCCAGCGCCGGTGAACCAGTCCGTCATGCGCAACGAAATACAACAGACCGTAGGCCGTCATCCCTGCGCCGATCCACTCCAGCGGATGATAACCCCCGGTGCCCAGCGCAATCAGCACGATGGCGACGCCCGCAAACACCACTGCATACAGATCATTCTTTTCGAACCAGCCGGTCCGGGGCTCATGGTGCGAGCGATGCCAGCCCCATCCCCAGCCATGCATGACGTACTTGTGCGCCAGGAACGCAAAGCCTTCCATGCCGATCAGCGTGGCCAGAAACACCAGCGAGTTGAAAATCATCCGTTTTGTCCTCCAGGGTTGCCTGGGTTGAGACTGTGGCAGAGTGGCGGCGTTCGGTCGGGCTCTCGGGCGGCAGTGCAGGCTCTGCAAATCGTACTCCGTACAGGCGCGTCCGCTCCACACTGCGTGTAGACTTTCGCAACTCGAACGGCAAGCGGCGCAACGCGCGCTCCGGCCATCATCGGTATCGATCAAGGGTTCTTATGGATTTGCGTCAACTTGAAGCCTTTGCGGCAGTGATGTCGGCGGGCAGTGTCACCGCCGCTGGCAAGATGCTCGGCCGCTCGCAGCCGTCGGTCACCCGGGTGATTCAGGAACTTGAGCAGGAGCTGGGTTTTGCACTGTTCGAGCGCAGCGGGCCGAAGGTCACGCCGACGCACAAGGCGTTCATGATGTATGGCGAAGTAGAAAGTGCGCTGCTGGGCATTCGCAACATTCGCCAGCGTGCGCAGCATATTGCCGAGGAAGAGAATCATCAGATCAAGCTGGTGGCGATTTCGGCCCTGGCCGCCGGGTTGCTGCCCGCTGCGCTGGCACGCCTGCCGGAGCACTTGAAGCCACGGCAGATCCAACTGCAGAGCATGTCGCCGGAAAATGTGGTGCAGGCGGTGCTGTCCAAGACCACGGACCTGGGGGCGGTGAGCCTGCCACTGGAGCATCGCGGGCTGGAGATTCACTGGATAGGCGAAGCACCTTGCGTCGCCGTATTGCCGGCCGATTCAGCGCTGGCCGCTCATGACGTGCTACCGATGGAAGTGCTGGCGCGTCAGACGCTGATCACCATGGCCAATCCCTATCGGTTCCGTCGGCGCATCGACAAGGCGTTTCAGGCAGCGGGCGGCGAGTTGCCGCACATGCTCGACACCAACACGTCACTGATCGCCATGCAGATGGCCAGGGCAGGGCTGGGAGTCGCACTGGTCGATCCGTTCACGGCCATGGGAGTGCCAATTCAGGGTGTGGTGGTGCGGCCGATTGCCTGCAATATCCCGTTTTTCTTCGGCCTGATTTCGGCGTTCGCCAGCCCGCACTCCGATGTGGCCCTTGCGCTGATCGATGAAATTGCTACCACCGCGAAGACGCTGTTGCCGGACATGGTCATGCATGAAGCCAGTGCTCACGACGCCCTGTTGCAGAGCATTTACGCCGAATAAGACCGTTCGGATATTCGTAAGGATCGTCACAACCTGACATTCAGGAATATCAATATGCCTTTTTGCGCGTTGCGGGAATAAAAAACGCCTTTTAGTATTCGTTTTTAGCATTCAAGGCCTTAATGAATTCATTTATTTCGTTATTGGAATGGATTTTGAAAGGTTGAATGAAAGCTCGGGTTGTCTGCCCGATCATTTGCCGAGTACCGATCAATGCCCCATGTAGATGCCCCCGCAGGTCTTGCGGCACTGGAAGCACGCTTGCGTCAGGACCTTGCCTGGCTGGACCTGCCTGCCAACCCGTGGGTCAAACCACGCCAGAGCGAGGGCAGGGCCGTGCTGGACGTTGCGATCATCGGCGGTGGCATGGCGGGGCTTGCGCTGGCTGCAGAGCTGCGCCATCTGGGTGTGGCCGCCGTGATCTTCGATCAATCGCCCGCAGGCTATGAAGGCCCTTGGGCGACCACGGCGCGCATGCAAACCCTGCGCTCGCCCAAACAGCTCACGGGGCCGGCGCTCGGGCTTCCAGCGCTGACATTCCGTGCCTGGTACGAAGCGCAGTTCGGCACCGAAGGCTGGGCGACGCTGGACAAGATTCCGCGCCTGCAATGGGCCGACTACCTGCGCTGGTACCGCAAGGTGTTGAGCCTGGACGTGCGCAACGAGCACCGTGTCAGCCGGGTCGCGCCCAGGGCGGACGGGTTGGTCGCGCTGGATATTGAAACACCGTCGCAGACTCTTTTCTTCGAGGCACGCCATGTGGTGCTGGCGACCGGCCGTGACGGACTGGGCGGCCCCTGGGTGCCTGAGTTCGCGAAGTCGCTGCCTCGTCATCTTTGGGCTCACTCCGCTGACGGCTTGCAGGACGACTGGTTCGAAGGCAAGCGCGTCGCTGTGATCGGTGGCGGCGCTTCGGCCATGGACAGCGCCGCGACTGCGCTGGAAGCGGGCGCGACAGGCGTCGATCTGCTGATTCGCCGTGCAGTACTGCCGCGTGTCAACAAGGGCAAGGGCGCAGGTAATCCGGGGATGGTCCACGGTTACTGGCGCCTGCCGGATGAGTGGAAGTGGCGCATCCGTCATTACCTCAACACTCAACAGGTTCCGCCGCCACGCGGCAGTACGCTGCGGGTCTCCGGCTCGGGCAAGGCACGGTGTCTACTTGGTTGTCCGCTGGTGGGTGTCGAACAGCATCCTGCGGGTGGCGTATGGCTGGACACGCCGTCGGCACGGATCAAGGCGGACTTTGTGGTGTTTGCGACAGGTTTTCGGACCGACTTTGCGCAGCGGCCTGAGTTCGCACCGTTCTCCGCGCACATTCGCGTCTGGCAGGACCGCTTCAAGGCGGCTGCCGATGAACAGGATGCGGAACTGGCTCAGTTGCCGGATCTGGGCAACTGCTTCGAGTTTCAGGAGAAAACGCCAGGTGCCTGCCCCGGAATCGAGCACATTCACTGTTTCAGCTACCCGGCAGCGTTGAGCTACGGTGCGGTGTCCGGTGACATCCCGGCGATCAGCGAAGGCTCCAAGCGACTGGCGCATGCATTGGTTGGGCAATTGTTCAATGAAGACGTGACGTTGCACTTTCAGGCCATGCGCGACTACGCCGATCCGGAATTGCTGGGTGACGAGTGGGTCGCCAGCCAGCCGAATGCCGACGAGTTACGCTCATGATCGGCTGGGCATTGCGTCGGCTGACACAGTCGCTGCTGGTGATTCTGCTGATGACCCTGGTGGTGTTCATCGGCCTGAACGCCATTGGCAATCCGATGGACATTCTGGTGGGCGAAGACCTCAATCAGGCCGAGCGCCTGCAGGCGATTGCGCATCTGGGTCTGGACAAGCCGCTGTGGCAGCAATACCTGATCTTTCTCAAGGGCGCACTCCACGGCAATCTAGGCCAGAGCTTCGTCTATCACGAAGACGCGATGCGCCTGATTCTGCAACGCCTGCCAGCAACCTTCGAACTGGCCTTCAGCGCGCTGTTTCTGGCGGTGGTGATCGGCGTGCCGCTGGGCATGTTTGCCGGGACCTGGCCGGATCATCCGGTTTCGAAGGTGCTGATGGCGGGCAGCATTGTCGGCTTCTCGCTGCCTGCGTTCTGGGTGGCCTTGATGATGATCATGCTGTTTTCGATCACGCTGGGCTGGCTGCCCGCCAGTGGGCGCGGCGAGACCCGCGAATGGCTGGGCGTGCAGTGGTCATGGCTGACGCTGGACGGCTTGCAGCACTTGCTGTTGCCCGCGCTGAATCTGGCGCTGTTCAAGATTTCGCTGGTGTTGCGCCTGACCCGCGCGGGTGTGCGTGAGGTGCTGCCACAGGAATTCGTCAAATTTGCCCGGGCCAAGGGCCTGTCGCCACTGCGGGTGATGTGCATGCACGTCATGCGCAACACCATGATCCCCGTGGTCACGGTACTGGCCATGGAGTTGGGTTCGACCATTGCCTACGCGGTGGTCACAGAAAGCATCTTTGCCTGGCCCGGCGCCGGCAAGCTGATTCTGGACAGCATCAACATGCTGGATCGCCCGGTGGTGGTCGCTTACCTGATGGTCGTCGTGGTGATTTTCGTGGTGCTCAACCTGATCGTCGACGGCTTGTATTACCTGCTCGATCCCCGCGTACGCGTCGAGGCTTCCCGATGAATGCCATCTCCAAAACAGCCACCGCCAGCGTCGGTCTGCAAGCGCAGTCGCCGTGGCGGCGCGTGGCGGTCGAGTTCACCCGCTCGCCGTCTGCCATGTTGGGTCTGGTGATTCTGATGATCATTATTCTGGTCGCCGCGCTCGCGCCCTGGATCGTGGTGCAGAACCCCTACGACCTGATGCAGTTGAACGTCATGGATGCCCGCATGGCGCCCGGCAGTCCGAACATGGACACCGGTTACACCTATTGGCTGGGCACTGACGGGCAAGGGCGGGATCTGGTTTCAGCGATCATTTACGGCCTGCGCATCAGTCTGTGGGTCGGGATCGGTTCGGCACTGATCGCCGCTGTGATCGGCACGTTGCTGGGGCTGGTCTCTGCGTATGCAGGCGGCTGGGTCGATGCGCTGTTGATGCGTCTGGTTGATCTGCTGCTGTCGTTTCCGGTGATCCTCATGGCGTTGATGATTCTCGCCTGGCTGGGCAAAGGCGTCGGTAACGTGATGCTTACCCTGGTATTGCTGGAATGGGCGTATTACGCCCGCACCGCAAGAGGCCAGGCCCTGACTGAAAGCCGTCGTGAATACGTCGATGCGGCGCGCGGGCAGGGCATTGGGCCATGGCGCATTGTCATTGGCCACATCCTGCCCAACTGTCTGCCGCCATTGATCGTGATCGGCGCGCTGCAGATTGCCCGCGCCATCACGCTGGAGGCGACCCTCTCGTTTCTCGGCCTGGGTGTGCCGGTCACCGAACCTTCGCTGGGGCTGCTGATTGCCAATGGCTTCCAGTACATGCTCAGCAATGAATACTGGATCAGTCTGTTTCCGGGGCTGGCGCTGTTGATCACCATCGTCGCGATCAATCTGGTGGGCGACCGGCTGCGTGATGTGCTGAACCCGAGGTTGCAGCGATGAGCCAGCTTGAAACAACGCCGATGGCTGAACAGCCGACCCTTGATGTGCGCGGGCTGTGCACCTCGTTCTATACCCGCGCAGGCGTGCTGCCGGCCGTGCGTGATGTGTCATTGAGCGTGCAACCGGGCCGGATTCTCGGGCTGGTCGGTGAATCGGGGTCGGGCAAATCGGTGACGGGGTTTTCCATTCTGGGACTGGTCGACGAGCCGGGCCGTATCAGCGCAGGTCAGGTGCTGTTCAAGGGGCGTGACCTGACGAAACTCACGGCCTCGCAACTGCGCGACGTGCAGGGCAATCGGGTCGCGATGATCTTTCAGGACCCGATGATGACCCTCAATCCTGTCCTGCGGGTCGACACGCAGATGGTCGAGGCCGTTCGCGCGCATCGGCCGGTCAGCAAGCGCGAAGCACGTGAGCACGCCAGCCGCACGTTGGCACTGATGGGCATTGCCAGCCCTGAAGAGCGCCTGCGCGCCTACCCGCATCAGTTGTCAGGCGGCATGCGTCAGCGTGTGGCGATTGCCATCGCGCTGTTGCACGCCCCGGACCTGATCATTGCCGATGAACCGACCACCGCGCTGGATGTGACCATTCAGGCGCAGATTCTCAGCGAAGTGCAGAAGCTGGTCCGGGAGCAGGGTACGTCGCTGATCTGGATCACCCACGACCTGTCCGTGGTGGCCGGGCTGGCCGATGACGTGGCGGTCATGTACGCCGGGCGCATCGTCGAACAGGGCTCGGTTGCCGATGTGCTGGACCGCCCGCAACACCCTTATACCCAAGGGCTGATCGACAGCCTGCCCAGTCGTAACCGGCGAGGGCAGCGCCTGCGGCAGATTCCCGGCATGGCACCGGATCTGTTGTCGATGCCGGAAGGCTGCGCGTTTGCCGCCCGTTGCCCAAGAGCCTCGTCGGTCTGTGCGCAGGAACCTGCACCACGCGAAATCGCGCCGGGCCAGACGGTGCGTTGTTTTCATCCGGGAGCTGCCGATGTCCAGTGAACAGATTCCCCTGATCGAGCTGCATCAGGTCATCAAGACGTTCGGCAAGCCGGTGGCTGAACGCTCCGTTCAAGGTGTTCTGCAGCGCCTGCACCTGACGCGACCCAGACCTGTCACCCATGCGGTGGATGGCGTGGACCTGCGCATCGCACGGGGCGAGGTGGTGGGACTGGTCGGGGAGTCCGGCTGCGGCAAGTCGACACTCGGGCGCATGGTCGCCGGACTGCTGCCGGTGTCTTCGGGCTCGGTGTCGGTGGACGGCAAGCCCGTCGACAACCTGACGGCCAGCGAACGCAAGGCGTTGCGCCTCAAGGTACAGATGATCTTTCAGGACCCGTCGTCGAGTCTCAATCCGCGTCTGCGGGTTGACCGTATCGTCGGCGAAGGTGCGCTGCTGCATGGCCTGACCGACAGCAAAGGCATGGACGACTACGTCAGTGCGCAACTGCAGCGTGCCGGGCTCAGTCCGCAACTGCGCCAGCGTTACCCGCACCAGTTCAGCGGTGGTCAGCGCCAGCGCATCGGTATTGCCAGAGCGCTGGCCGTGCAGCCCGAGCTGTTGGTGTGCGATGAGTCGGTCGCCGCGCTGGACGTGTCGATACAGGCGCAGATTCTCAACCTGTTCATGGACCTGCGCGATGAGCTGGGCCTGACCTACCTGTTCATCAGCCATGACCTTGGGGTGGTCGAGCACCTGTGTGACCGGGTCATCGTGATGTATCTGGGCCGGGTAGTCGAAACGGCATCGGTCGACGATCTGTTCGCCCGTGCCAATCATCCGTACACCCAGGCGCTATTGGCGCAGATCCCGCGTTTCGATATCCGCAGTACCCGTTATGACGCGATCAAAGGGGAAATCCCCAGCCCGCTGAACCCGCCTGCCGGGTGTCATTTCCATCCTCGCTGCCCGCACGCCATGGCGCGCTGCCGCGAAGAAGTTCCAGCGCTGAGGGAGGTTTCGCCGAACCACCGGAGCGCGTGTCACCTCAACGACAACCTCTGAACGAGCGCGCAGATGCTCGTGCTCCCTCTTGCCATTGATTGCGTACCAGGAATTCTCATGAAACCACTTGTTCGTTCCCTGTTAGCTTCAGCCCTTGTTCTGGCCGCAGGCAGTGCGGCGGCGCAGAGCCTGCGTATCGGCTATGCCGACCCGATCTCATCCCTCGATCCGCAACTGAACAACTACGCCGGAGACCGTTCGGTCGCCTTGCATGCGTTCGAGTCGCTGGTCAGCCGCCGCGACGACAAGACGCTGCCGGGCCTGGCGAAAAGCTGGAAAGTGGTCGATGACACCACGTGGGAGTTCGACCTGCGTGATGACGTCAAATGGCAGGACGGCCAGCCACTGACTGCGGATGACATGGTGTTCTCCTTCGAGCGCGCCCGCAACGTGCCGGGCAGCGTGGCGTCCTACGCCGGAGCCACGCGCACGGTTGCATCCGTGACCGCCAGGGATGACCACACGCTGATCATCAAGACCCGCCTGCCCAACGCCAACCTGCTGCCGGACGTCGATTCGATCTACATCGTCAGCCGTCACGCAGGCGCCAACGCCAGCAGTGCCGACTACAACTCCGGCAAGGCCATGATCGGCACCGGGCCTTATCGTTTCGCGTCCTTCGTGCCGGGCGACCGAACGGTTTTTGAGCGCAATGACGCTTACTGGGGCGCGAAGCCGACCTGGGACAAGGTCGATTACCGCTTCATCGCCAACGCTGCCAACCGGACCGCCGCATTGCTGGCAGGTGACGTTGATGTGATCGACAAGGTTTCTCCGACCGATGTGGCACGCTTGCGCCAGACACCGACGGTCAAGGTCTATGCCTATCAGGGCCTGCGGGCGTTGCTGATTCAGCCGAGCTTCCGCGCCGGCCCCAACGAATTCATTCGCGACAATGCGGGCAAGCCGCTGCCCGAAAACCCGCTGCTCGACGTCAGGGTGCGCAAGGCACTGTCGCTGGCCATCAACCGTCAGGCCATCAATGAACGCATCATGCAAGGCACCGTGACCGAGGCCAATCAGTGGATGCCAGCAAATACCTTCGGTTACAACCCGGACGTGAAGAACATCCCGTATGACGCGAAGCAGGCCAAGGACCTGCTGGCACAGGCCGGTTTTCCCGAAGGCTTTCAATTGACCGTGCATGTACCAGGCGACCGCTACCCACAGGCACCAGAAGTGATGCAGGCCGTCGCGCAGTTCTGGTCGCGCATTGGCGTCAAGGTCCAGCTGGAAGTACTGCCATGGGCGGTTTATGCCGGCAAGGCCAACAAGAACGAACTGGCGATCAGCGTCATCGCCTGGGGTAATGGAACGGGCGAGGCGGCGTACGCGCTGACCAATATCCTGACCACCGTCGACAGTGCCAAAGGGCAGGGCGCATCCAACTGGGGTCATTACAGCAACCCGTTGGTGGACAAGGCGCTCGCCGACTCGACCGCCGAATTCGATGAAGCCAAACGCCGCCAGATTCTTCAGGACTCGGTCAAGGTCGTCAGTGATGACGTGGGCATCATTCCATTGTTCCATTACCAGAACATCTGGGCAGCGCGCAAAGGCCTGAAAGTCGAGCCACTGGTCAGCGACCGCACAGCTGCGACCATGGTCACCGAACAACCCTGATCTCTCTGCCTTCGCATCAGCATTTGACGCGCGGTGCGAAGGCCACACTCACAGTGAGAATGCCCATGACGTTGACGACTGAAATTCACCCAAAGCCGGATCTGCTCGACAGTTTGCTGAACATTGCGCCGGGCAGCCCTTTGCACCAGATCCGCCACGCGCGTGAAAAAGTGGCTTCGGCAACCCAAGGCAGTCAGGACCTGTTTTTCGATCCGGCACTGGATAACGACCTGTCGCTGAGTGAGCGCCTGTGGGTGGCCTATTACGCCGCAAGGCTCGGCGAGCAGGCCACGCTGACCGCGCATTACCTGAAGCAATTGCAGGCTCTGGGAATAAAAGCTCCGGTACTGGCCGACGTCGATGCGGGTGCCGTTGATGTGCTGGACGATGCACGGCTCGCTGCGATTCTGCGTTTCACCCGCACGTTGATCGAGTCGCCGGTGCATGGTGATCAGGCCGCGCTGCTGGCATTGCAGCACGAAGGGTTGAGCACCGCCGAAATCGTGGTGCTCGCACAGCTGATTGCGTTCATGTCCTATCAAGTGCGTCTGGCCGCCGGGCTGGCTGCACTGCACTCTGCCGGAGCAGCCCAATGAGCGAGCTTATCGAAAGCAATGGCTTCACCAATCAGGTGCTTGGCTGGAAAGCCTGGCTGCCCACCGTCGATCTGAACAGCGCTACGTCTGAACAGCTCGCCGTGCTCGAAGAAAGCCATCCGCAGGCCAAAACCTCGGATTACTACCTGACCCTGGCGCATCACCCGGCAATTCTTCGTCAGCGTTCTCAGGCATTCAACGCCATCATGTACGCGCCAGGCGGTCTGTCCCGCGCCGAGCGCGAATTGGCCAGCACCGTGGTCTCTCGCGTCAACCGCTGTGTGTACTGCGCCTCGGTGCATGCGCAACGCTTCGAACAACTGGCCAAACGTAACGACGTCATCGCTCAGGTGTTCGCTGACCCGGCCACTGCGGGCACCACTGATCGTGAGCGCGCTATCGTGCAGTTCGCCATCGACCTGACGCTTGAACCCGTTTCGCTCAATGCCGGAAGTATCAGCGCGCTGCGCGAGCAGGGGCTGGACGACGCGCAGGTGCTGGACCTGATTCATGCGATCTCGATTTTCGCATGGGCCAATCGGTTGATGCTGAATCTGGGGGAGCCGGTTTTTCCCGAGGCCTGATAACCTCGGGATCAGCATCCGGTGCCGCGGCTAGACCAGCCGTGGCTGCACCGAATCCGCCAGCCGGGTCAGGATCAGGCAACACGACACCGCGCCCGCATCCAGCACGCCGATAGAGCGTTCGCCCAGACGGCTGGCGCGGCCAATTTTGGCCATCAGGTCCCTGGTCGAGTCGCGTCCCTGTGAGGCTGCGCGTTTCATGGCTTCCAGCGCATCGTTGAACGAGGCGCCCGAGGCGTGGGCCTGCTCGAAGGCTTCGACCGCTGGAATCAAGGTGTCCATCAGGCACTTGTCGCCCACGCCTGCTTCGGTGATGTCCTGCAGGGAGGTGAGTCCGCCGCGCAACAAATGGGCGAAGGTTGCTGCGTCGATCTGCTCACTGCCGCGTACTTCATCGGCCATGCCAATGAACAGGCTGCCATACAGTGGACCCATGGAGCCGCCGATACCTTCCATCAGGCTCAGCGTAAGTTCGTCGAGTGCCTCGGCAAGGGTCAGATGTCGGCCCTCGATGCTGCGACCGCAGTGGGCAAAACCCTTGGCCATGTTGATGCCGTGGTCGCCATCACCGATGGCACCATCGACTTCACTGAGGTATTCACGGTTGGCCACGATCACGGTGACCAGATCGGTGACGATGGCGCTGCCGTCACGAGAGGAAAAATGCTGGCTCATGGTTCACTCCGCCTGGGTCATGCCGATGGATCGGCAAGGGTAGTCGATCAGGGTTTTCAGCTCGGCGTCCAGGCCGAGCAGGGTCAGGGTCACGCCCATCATTTCCAGAGACGTGAAGTAGTTGCCGACGTAGCAGCGATGAATGTTCAGGCCGCGCGCCTTGAGCTGGCGTTCGACTTCGGCGTAGAAGATGTACAGCTCCATGACCGGCGTTGCGCCGAGTCCCGACACCAGCACCACGACGCTGTCGTCCTGATGGAAATCCCGGTCAGCGAGAATCGGCGCCAGCATGCGTTCGGCCATGGCGGCGGCGGACTCGATGGGGATGACCTCAATGCCGGGTTCGCCGTGGTGGCCGATACCCAGTTCCATCTGGCCGTCCGGGATCTGGAAGTTGGGCTTGCCGACTGCCGCGATGGTGCAGGGCGTCAGGCCGATGCCGATGGAGCGGCACTGATCGACGGCTTTCTGGGCGACACGGATCACGCCGTCCAGGTCGTAGCCCAGCGCTGCGGCAGCGCCGCCGGTCTTCCACATGAAAATCTCACCGGCCACGCCGCGTCGCTTGGCAATGTCGGCTTTGGGTGCCGAGGCCACGTCGTCATTGGCGACCACGGTGCGAATCTGCAAGTCCTTGCTGGCGGCCATTTTCATCGCCAGCTTTACGTTCATGTTGTCACCGGCGTAGTTGCCGTACAGGCAGGCCACGCCAGCGTCACGATCAGCTGCGCGGAAAGCATCGAAGAAGCTTTTGGCGGTAGGGGACGAGAAAATCTCGCCGACTGCCACGGCATCGACCAGGCCTGGGCCGACATAGCCGAGAAACGCTGGCTCGTGACCCGAACCGCCACCGGTGACGATGCCGACCCGGCCGTGGGGTGAAGGCGTGGTCTTGCTGATGACTCGGGGATTGCTGTCGCCTTGCGACAGCTCGGGGTGCGCAACCAGAATGCCGCGCAGCATGTCCTCGACCACTTGGTCCGGATCGTTGATGACTCGATTCATAACGCGGTTTCCTGTGTTCTTTTTATAAGGAGCGTGCGTGTTACGGTTCCAGCACCACTTTCAGCGACTTGTCGCCGCGTTCCATCACGGCGAAGGCTTCCTTGAAATCGGCGAGGGGGAATTTGTGGGTGACCACGTCTCGCATGTCGATCTTGCGATTGCCAATGAAATCGATGGCGCGTGGGTACATGTAGGGGCCCAGATGTGAGCCCAGCACGTCCAGTTCCTTGCGGTCGCCGATGATCGACCAATCTACCGTGGCCTCGTCGTTGAACACACTGAATTCAACGAAACGACCCAGCTTGCGCAGCATTGCCAGGCCCTGGTTGACTGCCTTGTGGTGTCCGGTGGCTTCTATATAGATGTCGCAGCCGTAGCCTTCGGTGATTTCGCGGATCTTCGCCAGTACATCGACCTCGGCCGGGTTCCAGACTTCATCCGCACCCATACGCAGGGCGAGGGCGGCGCGTTCGGGTTTCATGTCCAGCACGATGAGCTTTTTCGGGTTGCGCATGCGCACCGCGCCAATGATCCCCAGGCCCAGCGTTCCGGCTCCGGCAACCACCACCACGTCGTCGAAATCGACATTGGCGCGTTCTGCGGCGTGCAGCGAGCAAGCCAGCGGCTCGATCAGAATCGCTTCGTCCGGTGCAATGGAGTCGGGCACTTTGTGGATGATGCCTTCCTTGGTAAAGATCATGTACTGGGCCATGGCGCCCTGAACGTTGTTCTGAAAACCGTAGAGATCATGCTTCTGGCACATCCAGTACTGCCCGTGATTACAGAAGCGGCAGCCCCAGCACGGCACGATCTGCTCGGAAATCACCCGGTCACCAATCTTCACGCCGCGTTTTTCCGCGCCCGGGCCGAGAGCGACCACACGGCAGACGAACTCATGGCCGGGAATCATTGGCGGTTTTACGTAGCGCGGCTGCTCGGCATCGCCCCAGAATGAGGGCGCCCCGCGATAGGTCTTGATGTCGCCCATGCAGATTCCGCACAGCTCGACCTTGGTCAGGATCTCGTCCGGGCCGGGCGTCGGGACGTCGACCGTTTCAAGCCGGTAGTCTTCCGGGCCATGACAGACCACGGCCTGCATGGTGGCGGGAATCACGGGAGAGAGTTGTTCGGCGGTACGTTCGGTAGCGGTGGACATGACGAGAACCTCGCGACTGTAATGGGATTACTGAATGCTGTAGCCACCGTCGATCACCACGTTCTCTCCGGTGATCATGGCGGCGACGTCGCTGAGCAGGTAAAGCGCCAGCCCGGCAATTTCTTCCGGCTGGGCGAAGCGTCCCGCCGGGATCTGCAATCTGGCCTTTTCACCCAGCTCGCCCGCCCAGGCTTTCTTGCCCAGCGCGGTTTCGACGATGGTGGGGGAGATGGCATTGACGTTGATGTGCGGCGCCCACTCCATAGCCAGTACTTTGGTCATGCCGACCACCGCAGCCTTGCTGGCGCAGTAGGCGACATGCCGATCCAGGCCGATCACCGCAGCCTGTGACGCCAGGTTGACGATGCGCCCGCCGCCTTGCGCGAGCATGTGCCGTGCGCAGGCCTGAGCGACGAAGAAGCTGGCCTTGAGGTTGATGTCCAGCGTGGTGTCCCAGGCGTCTTCGCTGACATCGACGGCCTTGTCCAGCAGCGCGACGCCCGCGCTATTGATCAGGTAATCCAGGCGATTGAAGTGCTCAAAGGCGTGGTCGACGCTGCGTTGCACCTGATCGAGCTGACGCAGGTCCACGGCGATGCCAAGATGGCCGTCGCCCAGGCGTGCTGCGACTTCAACCACTGCGGGGTCACGATCAAGCAACGCAACCCGCGCACCGCGTTCGACCAGCAGGCTGGCACAGGCCAGACCGATCCCGGCCGCGCCGCCCGTGATGACGGCGCATTTGCCGGTAAGGTCGAAGGCCTGATTCCAGAATCCAGACATGAACATGACTCCTGTTGTTGGAGGGAACACACTGATCTTGCCCATCGCTCTGCGTGGGCATGCAGCCCGTGACGCTCTGCGTCATATCCGAGAGCGGACGCGGAGCTTCCTGGGCGGCGTTCCCACGCAGAGCGTGGGAACGATCAGTTTTCGTATTTCGCCATCAGAACTTGTATGACGCCGAACGCAGCGCATCGGAACGATCAGCAGAGGGTTACTTGCCGCCACTCACCTGCTGATACAGCGCATCGGCGTTGGCGTCGGTCACTGGCACCCATGGCAGGATGTAGTTCTTGTCGGTGCCATCACCCCATTTCACGTCTTTCGCGTAACGCTCCCAGATCACGGACTGCGGCTTGTAATCCTTGCCGGCGAGGGCGCGCAGTGCGACGTCGAGCGCGCCCTGGGATTGGGCCTGGGCATCCTGCAGGAAGGTGGTGACTTCGTTTTTCTTGGCAGCCTGAATGGCGTCCGGCATGCCGTCGATGGAGGTGACGGGCACCTCGGCTGGCGTCAGACCGCGGGATTTGACGGCTTGCAAGGCGCCGAGGGCCATGTCGTCGTTCTGGGCGATGATCCCGGAAATGCCGCCATTGGGGTGCGCGTTGAGCCAGTCTTCAGTCAGGGCCAACGCTTCGGCACGCGACCAGTTGGCGGTTTTCATTTCAATGATCTTGATATCAGGGTGTTTCTTCAGGACTTCCATCTCGCCCTTTTCACGGTCGATCTGGGCCGACTGGCCAATTGGCCCCTGAATGATCACCACGTTGCCCTTGCCTTTGATCTTGTCGACCATGGCCTGAGCCTGCAGGCGTCCGCCCTCGACATCATCGTTGCCGACGTAGGGCACTTTGGTCCCGGCCACGCGAGTGTTGGACGCGATGACCGGAATATCGTTTTCCATGGCGCGGGCCACGGTGCCGACGCCGGCCTTGGTGTCGATGGGCACGAAGATGATCGCGTCGTAGTGCTGCGTGATCATGGTTTCGATCTGGTTGTTCTGGGTCAGCGCGTCGTAGTTACCGTCGAACACGGTGATTTGGACGGTGCCATCCTTGACCGCCGGGTGCTGCTTGAGCTCGCGAACCCAGTTCTGCATGAACTGGCCTTTGA
Source organism: Pseudomonas sp. AC016 (assembly GCF_979253365.1). Classification (NCBI taxonomy): domain Bacteria; kingdom Pseudomonadati; phylum Pseudomonadota; class Gammaproteobacteria; order Pseudomonadales; family Pseudomonadaceae; genus Pseudomonas; species Pseudomonas sp. AC016. The sequence goes on along the minus strand of NZ_CEEDCC010000001.1, from coordinate 282,632 downwards.
GCCCGTAAACGGCTGCGCCGATCTTGTAGGTCTTGCCGTCAGCTGCCAGGGAAATGCTGCTGGCAAGCAGGGTGAGCGCCGCGACAGCGGCCAGGGATGTGCCGAATTTCATGATGAGAACTCCGTTATTGTTGTAGTCAGTCGTTCATTCAGAGGAAAAGCGATTAGCGTTTTTTCTTGCGCCACACGTCGATCAGTACTGCGAACACGATGATCAGGCCCTTGGCGACCTGCTGGTAATAGGAGGACACGCCGAGCAGGTTCAGGCCGTTGTTGATCACGCCGATCAACAACGCGCCGAACAGGGTGCCAACGATACTGCCCGTGCCGCCTGACAGGCTGGTGCCGCCGATGACCACGGCTGCGATGGCATCCAGTTCATACGACATGCCGGCCTGGGGCAGGGCGGACGTGGTTCGGGCGGACAGCACCACACCGGCCAGCCCCGCCAGCAATCCAGAAACCACGTACACCGAGAACATCACCTTGCGCACGCCGATGCCTGAGGTGCGGGCGCTTTTCTCGTTGCCACCCACGGCGTACACGTAGCGGCCATAGGTGGTGTAACGCAGCACCATCCAGAAAATCAGCGCCACCACAGCGAAGATGATGATCGGCACACCAACCGGCCCGATTCGCCCGGTGCCCAGCGCCAGATAGGCTTCAGGCAGGTCAGTCACCGGGCTGCCGTCGTTGAGAATGAAGGTCATGCCGCGCGCGATGCTGAGCATGCCGAGGGTCGCGACAAAGGGCGGAATCGACAGGTTGGCAACCATGAAACCGTTAACCACGCCCAGCATTGCCCCGGCGAACATCCCGGCACTCACTGCCGCCAGCAATCCATAGCCCTGGGTCGCAACCAGCGCGCTGCACAGCCCGGCGAAGGCCAGAATCGAACCGACCGACAGGTCGATGCCCTTGGTCAGGATCACGTAGGTCATGCCGACCGCGAGAATGCCGTTGATGGAGGTCTGACGCAGGATGTCCATCCAGTTGCGCCAGGTCATGAAGTACTCGCTGGAGAACGCCATCACGATACACAGCACGATGAACACCAGCGGCAGGCCGAAACGGTCCAGGGACAAACGCAGGCGGCTTCGGGGTGCAGCGTTAGCGGGGGCGATGACGGTTTTGGCATTCATGAGGCAAGACTCAACAGGGCTTCCTGGGAAAGGTCGGTGTCGCTGCTGATGGTTACCAGCTTTCCGGCCTTGAATACGGCGATTCGGTCACTCAGGCGCAACAGTTCCGGCGCTTCCGAAGACACCACGATGGCAGCGCCACCGGCGCGCACGAACTGGTCCAGCAGGTGATAGATCTCCTGCTTGGCACCTTCGTCGATGCCCCGGGTCGGCTCATCGCACAGCAGGCAGACGGGCTCGGTGGACAGGCACTTGGCAAGCACCACTTTCTGTTGATTGCCGCCGCTCATGGAGGCGACGGGCAGGTCCAGTGAAGTGGTCTTGATCTGCAGGCGCCTGACCATGTCTTCGGCCAGACGGGTTTCCTTGCGTGCGTCGATCAGCGACCAGGTCGACAGGCGCTTGTACGCCGAGAGGGCAATGTTGGAGAGAATGCTGCTGGTCAGCACCAGGCCGCTGTCCTTGCGGTCTTCGGTCACCAGCGACATGCCTGCGCGTATCGTTGCCTTGGGCAGGCCGACCGGTACGGGCTTGCCCAGCAGGGTAACGGTGCCTGAGTCCGGCGTGGTCAGTCCGTATATACAGTTGAGAAACTCGCTGCGTCCCGAGCCCATCAGGCCGTAGATGCCGAGAATCTCGCCCTGACGCAGTTGAAGGCTGATGTCGTGGAACTCGCCGTTACGACTCAGGCTGTCAACGTTCAGGCAGCATTCAGCAGCGCATTCGCGACCGACTTTGTGGTCGATGCGTGTCAGCTCCTGGCCGACGATGCCGCGCACCAGATGGGCGCGATCAATGTCCGCCATGCGGCCGGTTTCGACAAAAGCCCCATCGCGGAAGATGGTGTAGTCATCGGCAATCTGCGCCAGCTCACTGAGGCGGTGTGAGACATAGACAATACCGGCGCCTCGCGCGGTCAGGCGGCGAATGGCCTTGAACAGCGTTTGTGCTTCGCGCTCGCCGATGGCCGAGGTGGGCTCATCCATGATCATGACTTCGCAGTCGTGACTGAAAGCCTTGGCGATTTCTACCAGTTGAATCTGCGCCACGCTCAGGCGATGCATGGGGCTGGTGGCCTCGACCTCGAATTCCAGGCTCTCCAGCAGCTCGCGGGTGCGCCTGTTGAGTTCGCGGGTATCGACAATGCAGCCCGCCCGGCGTGGCTCACGGCCCAGCCATATGTTTTCGGCGACGGTCATGTACGGGATGGGCTCGAGTTCCTGGGTGATCATCGCGATCCCGGCAGCCAGCGCATCGCCTGGGCGATTGAATTGCACCGGATTGCCGTTGAGCAGGATGGTCCCGGCGTCACGCTGGGTGATGCCCATCAGAATACTGAGAAAGGTCGATTTGCCTGCGCCGTTACCGCCGCACAGGGCGTGAACACTGCCTGCGCGCAACGAGAGACGGCCGTCACGCAGGGCAGGAATGCCGGCGTAGGCCTTGGCGACATGTTCAGCCTGGAGCAGTAATGGCATGGCCATCGGCGTGTCCTCGTGCTGTGAATTCTTATTAGGTGCACTGGTGTGGCTCAGTGAGCATATGTGTATCAAATGAAATTCTGTGCAGTCAATCTCTTTCCTCGATAAATTTCAAACGGCTTTTAAATCAGGGTTAAGGCCAGTTTTTAAGCGATCGTTTGAATCTGCGTCGAAAACTTGCTTGACAGTATCCCGCTAATATCTGAGAAATAAGTGATCGGAATTTCACCGATTGAACATTTGGTCAGTGGTATGTGACCCCGGCAGTGGAGCCAAACGCCATGAACACACTTTTCCCGGTGGCCATCGGGTGCGATGAAGCGGGTTATGAACTCAAAGAGTTGTTGAAGCGGCACATCGAAACGCTGGGGCATCCGGTAACCGACTTCGGCACCCACTCGACAGCGCCGGTGCTGTATCCGGACATTGCCCTTGCCGTGGCAACGGCCATCAATGCCGGGCAGCAGCGGCTCGGCATACTGGTGTGCGGGACGGGAATCGGCATGGCGATCTCGGCCAACAAGGTGTTGGGCATTCGTGCAGCGCAGGCCCACGACACTTATTCGGCTGAACGGGCGCGCAAAAGCAACGATGCGCAGATCCTGTCCATCGGTGCGCGGGTGATCGGCGTGGAGCTGGCGAAAAGCATCGTCAAGTCGTTTCTGGAGTCGGAGTTCGAGGCGGCGCGCTCGGGTGCCAAGGTCGACCGCATCAGCGCCATCGAGCGCGACGGGCATCAGTAGTGGACGCAGAGGGCCGGGAGTAGGGAGAATGCGCCTTTGACGTCGAAACGGAAGCCCGTCCACATGAGTGACAGTAACCAGCGCATGGCCAGCGACATCGATCTGATGACCGAGGTCGCGATGCTTTATTACCTCGAGAACGTCACTCAGGAAGCCATCGCCAAACGTTTTGACCTGTCCCGCGCAAAAGTCAGTCGACTGCTCAAACGCGCGCGTGACGAAGGCATTGTCGAAGTGCGTGTTCTGCAGCACCCGGCGATGAACAATGAACTTGAACAGGCGCTGGTCGAGCGTTTTCAACTGGATCGCGCGCTGATTGCGGTCGATCACAGCGACCCCGACACCCAGCGTTCTGCGGTGGCCAGCCTGGTTGCCAACTACCTGAACAAGACCCTGAGTGACGGCATGATCGTCGCCGTAGGCATGGGGCGCAACGTGGGCGCGGTGGCGGACAATGTGTTCCTGCCCGTGACCCGCAACTGCACCTTTGTCTGTGCCATCGGCGGCTCGCTCAAGGCAGGCGAGTACATGAACCCCGATCACATCTGTCGCCGTCTGGCGCTGCGTTTCGGCGGCGAAAGCGAAAGCCTGTACGCCCCGGCGCTGGTCGCCAATCCTGAATTGCGTGGCGTGCTGATCAATAACGACACCGTGCGTTCTACCCTGGACCGTGCGCGACGTGCCGACATTGCCTTGATCGGCATCGGTGACATGAGTGAGAACAGCAACATGGTGCGCATGGGCTGGTTCTCGCCTCAGGAAATCGCCCAGGCCCGGCTGTCCGGCACGGTCGGCGACATGATGGGCTACGACTTCATCGACATTCATGGCCAGCCCGCGGTCAATGCCATTCAGGGCAGGGTGATCGGGCTGACGGTGCAGGAGCTGTTTCGCATCCCGGATGTGGTGGCCATCGCCAGCGAAAACACCAAGGCGGCGGCGACACTGGGCGCTTTGCGTTCCGGTGTGATCAACACCCTCGCGACCACTGTGACCAACGCTCACACCATCCTTGCGCTGGATGACGCCACGCGCAAAGTATGACGACCTGACGGTTTGTTGCCTTGCCAACACTTTCATAAACCGCTTTACTGCGTTTCAGTGCCTAACAGGTATGTCGTCAGACAACCTTTTCGACTGGCTGGATGCAGTCTCGTGGAAGGCACCACCACGTCTTCTAAATCGCACTGTCGTTCAGTAAACGCGGGACCGTGGGAGGCAGCTTGTCGGCGATGGCGTCAGCAGCCGCTTGAAATACACGCGCTCAACACACGGCTTCATCACATAACAAGAAAGGACAGGGACGATGATTTTAAGAGCGACAGGTATCGTAATGGCGATACTGAGCATTGCGCTGCTTTATATGGGAGCACAGCTGGTAGCGGTGGGCGGCTCTCCGGCCTATTCGGTGATTGCCCTGGGCGTGCTGGCCACCGCAGTACTGGTGTTTCTGAAGAAAAAATCGGCGTTGACGCTGTATGCGCTGCTGATGTGGGGGATTCTGCTGTGGATCGTCTACGAAGTCGGCTTCGATAAATGGCAGTGGATTCCACGGGGCGACCTGTTCGCGCTGATCGGTTTCTGGCTGGCAATGCCCTGGGTGGTGCGCCCGTTATTGCGCACCCAGGCTGCCGGCAGCAATCGCGGCTTTCACCCTTTTCTGGGCAGCACTGTCGCCATCATGGCGCTGATCGTGATTGCACTCATGTTCTACGACCCTTATGCGGTGAAAGGCCAGATCGGCACCTCGGCCACAGCACGCACTACCGAGGTCGCAGGCAATGACTGGGTGGCCTATGGCGGCACGCAAAGTGGTCAGCGTTTTTCGAGTCTGGATCAGATCAATCCGCAGACCATCGACAAGCTGTCAGTGGCGTGGGAGTACCACACCGGTGATCTGCGTGACGCGGACAAGGATGCTGGCGAATACACTTTCGAAGCCACGCCGTTGAAGGTCAACAACCGCGTATATGTGTGTACCCCTCATAACGAAGTACACGCCATCAACCCGGAAAACGGCAAGCCGGACTGGAAATACACCCCTGAGAAAACCCGTTCCTACCTCCAGCAGCACCAGACCTGCCGTGGCGTGAGTTACTACGCAGCGCCGACGGCTCAGGCTGCACCGGCAGCGCAATGCGCAAAACGCATCATCATGGCCACGGCAGACGCCAGGCTGGTTGCGCTCGATGCCGACACCGGCAAGCTCTGCAGCGATTTTGGCAGCAATGGTGTAGTCGATCTGCACGACAACATCGGCAAGGTCCGCCCCCATGCCCTGATGCAGACCGCCGCGCCACTGGTTGCGGGTGATCTCATCGTGCTCGGTGGCTCGGTGATGGATAACGGTTATGACCAGGGCAACCCGTCTGGCGTGATTCGCGCCTACAACGTCATGACCGGCAAGCTGGTCTGGAACTTCGATCCCGAAAATCCACAAAACACCGCGCCTGTTTCCGCAGAGCACAACTATCCGCAGGACACCCCGGTCGCATGGGCCACGCTGAGTGCCGACCTGAAAAACGGTCTGGTGTACGTGCCGTTCGGCAATGCATCGCCTGACGAAACCGGCACCCGTCGCGACCCGAACAGCAATACCGAAAAATTCCGTGACGCACTGGTGGCGCTGGATCTGAAAACCGGTGCGTTCAAGTGGAAGTTCCAGACCTCCCACAACGATCTGTGGGATCGCGATAACCCGTCGCAGCCTTCGTTGCTTGATCTGGGCAAGGAGGGCAGCAAACAGCCAGCGCTGCTGTTGCCGACCAAGGTGGGTAACATCTTTGTACTCAATCGTCTGACCGGTGAGCCGATCACGCCTGTCGATCAGGCCAGGGTGCAGACAGCAGGTGGCGTGCAGGGTGAGCGTTTTGCGCCGACGCAGCCGGTTTCAAGACTCAACTTCATCCCGCCGCCGCTGACCGAAAAGTCGATGTGGGGCGTCACGCCGTTCGATCAGATGGCCTGCCGCACCACCTTCAACACGCTGCGCTACGATGGCAATCCCTGGACGCCGGCCACCGAGTCCGGTTCGCTGATCTATCCCGGAAACATCGGGGTATTCAACTGGGGCTCTGTGGCGGTAGATCCCGACCGACAGATTCTGGTAGCGACGCCTGTGCGTCTGGCCTACATCTATAACCTGATCAAGCGTCCCGAGCAGGATCAGGAAAAACGCCTGTTCACCAAGGATGGCAAGCCGTACTGGAACGAAAACTTCAACGGCGATTACGCAATCCGCATCTCACGACTGGCGTCAGGCCTGGGTATCCCTTGCACCGCGCCGCCCTGGGGCAGCATGGTCGGTGTGGATCTGAACACTGGCAAGACCGAATGGAAACGCCGGGTCGGCACGACCAAGAACCTCAAGACCACTTTCATGGAAGACCGCTTCCCAGTCGGGTTTCCCATGGGAATGGTGGCCCATGGCGGTCCGTTGGTCACGGCAGGCGGTTTGATTTTTCACGGGGCAACGGCTGACAACTTCATCCGCGCCTACGACGTGAACACCGGCGAAGTGCTCTGGCAATACGAACTGCCTGCAGGCGGGCAGGCGACGCCTTCTACCTACACCGGAAGCGATGGCAAGCAGTACGTGATCATCTCCGCAGGCGGCCACGGGTCTCTGGGCACGACGCTCGGCGACAGCGTGATCGCGTTTCGTCTGAACTGAGCAGCACGCCTGATTCTGCCCGGAGGGCGCTTGTCGTTATACACAAGTCCGCAAGACGCGCAAAACGGGGGGCAAAACGAAAGTGACTGACTGAATGCATACCCCGTGGGAGGCGGCTTGCCGGCGATGGCGTCCGTTCAGTCACTGATAGGTCGCTTCAGAAAAAGCATCGCCGGCAAGCCGCCTCCCACAGTCCGTGGTCGCAGCAAGACTCGGGTATGACGCTGAGCACAAGCATGGGCATGATCGGCGTGCTTGAGATCACGCTGATCGTTCCTACGCTCCGCGTGGGAATGCCGCCCAGGACGCTCCGCGTCCGATCTTGAATATGGCGCAGATGCGTGGCCAGGCTCCAGCGCTATTCACGTCATGCGCTCGGCTCACTGAGTCCTCAGTCTGTGCCATTTGTGACGCGGAGCGTCACGGGAGGCATGCCCACGCGGAACGATGGGCACGATCAGTATCAGAAAGGGCCATGCGCTGACGCGTCATGGCCCTTTTTTCCTACGCAGTGAGACCTTTATGACTTACGGGCCGGCCATCCATCTCGCCAGACTGTGTCGGCCACTGACGCCAAGCTTGGCAGTTGCACGTTTCAGGTAGGTTTCCACCGAACTGTTCTTGAGGTTCAGTCTTTGTGCCATCTCTGCAACCGAGCCACCGGTCAGCAGGCCGATGCAGACTTCCTGCTCGCGCGCCGACAGCGTGATTGCGTCCTGCGCAAGACGCCCGCTGAACGCTTCATCGATCGAGCCCGGCTCGGATTCGATTTTCTCCGCGGCAGATTGCACCAGCAGCTGTGAGTGGTGCTCGACCAGCGGCAATAGGGTGTCGGAGAGGCTCTTGAGCAACGACAACTCGGTCAGCGAGAAGGCTTTGGAACCGGCCAGTCGATAAAAGCAGATGATGCGCCGCAGTTCGCTGCTGCTGGACACCAGGCTGCAGACCTGAACGTCACGACGTGCCGATTTCTGTCCAACAGGCACTCGGGTCTGAACCAGCAGAGAGGCGTCCATGTGCACGATGCTCTGCAGCAGCGATTGCTGAAGGGTTTCAGATGCGCAGATATCGTGCTGAACGCCCGCGCCACCCAGACGGGTCACGCGCTCGACACCTGACTGAGCCGCATCAAGCGCCCACTCGCACAGAACAATCCCCTGGACCGAGACCAGCGTGTCGACCAGTTGCAACATTTGCCCGGCAAATGACGAGCTGCCAGTGCTCGAAACCAGTTGGCCGAGTTCCTGATAGAAACGCGGGTCGTGGTTTGCATTCGGCGAGCGTGTCGATTTCATCTCTAAGCCTCCTTGACTCTGTCCGTGCATGAGCGCCGCCCTGACATTGACCTCCGACAGGGTGACGGCAGATACAGCGGATGATTCGGCGTATTCAACCGAAGGATCCATCCGACGTCTGTAGCAGAAAACAGGGACAGGTGCGCCACCCCATTTCGCACGCGGGGCAAACAAGGGCAGGGATCGATAGAGACGGCATCATCCTGCGCAGACGCCGGAGCGTCTAGGCCGGGTGACTTGGTGATAGCCATAAGCCAGCGTCCGGGTTAAGCGGGACATACAGTGTCAACAGGCCAGTGCTTCAATTCCCGACTAAATTTCCAGGAAGGACCTTGAGACATGTCGGCCACTGATTTGTTCCCTCTGACCGCTGCCCAGCGTGATATCTGGCTGGACCAGATCAGCCATGGCGACTCGCCTCTGTATAACGTCGGCGGCTACGTGAAGCTGGTCGGTCATGTCGATCTGGACCTGTTGCACCGTGCATTCGAGCAACTGGTGGCCGCACATGATGCCTTGCGCACGGTCCTGTTGCCGGGTGCAGGTGCCGACGGTTTGCCGATGCAGCGCTACGCCGACTTCATCCCGGTGTCCATGCCGCTTCACGATCTGCGTGACCACCCCGAGCGAATCAATGCCGCTCAGGCGTTGATTCGCGAGCAAATGCAGCGTCCTTATGCCCTGGATGGCAGCCCGCTGTTCCGGTTCTGCCTGGTGCGCGCGGATGAGGATCAATACTGGCTGGGCATTCAGGCCCATCACCTGATTCTCGATGGCTGGGGCTTCGGCCAGTTGCTCAAGTCGCTGGCCGAGCAGTACACCGAGCTCGCCGAAGGCGAAAGCCTCAATCGTCAGGGACCGTCCTACGGCGACTTCATCACCGACGATGCGCGTTATCACGACTCGCCCCGTTATGCGCGAGACAAAGCCTACTGGCTGGATAAATACCGGGATCTGCCGGAGCCGCTGCTGGTGTCCCGCTACCACAACCGCAGGTCCACCGACCCTGCGCCGTCCCATAGCTGTGTACTGGCGTTCCCGGCCGCATTGCACACGCGCATGAACCAGTTCGCCGAGCGCTGCGGCGCCTCGGCGTTTCACGTTCTGCTGGCTGCGCTGCATGTCTACTTCGCGCGCACGGCGCAGCGCGACGACTGGGTGGTCGGCTTGCCATTGCTCAACCGCACGGGCGCACGCTTCAAGGCAACGCTGGGGCATTTCGCTCAGGTCAGTGCCGTGCGCATGGCCTTCGCACCGGAGTTGGATTTCTCTGCGCTGGTCACCGAAGTGCGTGACAGCCTCAAGCGCGACTTCCGTCACCAGCGCTTTCCGTTGAGTGAGCTCAACCGCACCCTGGGCGTGTCCCGTGAAGACCGGGCGCAGTTGTTCGAGGTCTCGGTCTCTTACGAGCAAGACAACTACGACTACCGTTTTGGTGATATCCAGGCGCAGGCCGTGAAAGTCTCCAATGGCTATGAGCCGACGCCTCTGGCCTTGCACATGCGCACCAACAGGTTCAGCGATCAGGCGTCGTTGCACGTGGTCCATCACCGCGCCTGGTTCGATGATGCCGAAGCCCGGGCGATCGGCGAGCGGCTGCTGCAGGTGATCGAGCAGGCGCTGGAAAACCCTGCATTGCAGGTCAGCGCGTTCGATGTGCTGACACCTGCCGAACGCCGACAAATGAGCCGCTGGAACGACACCGAAACAGTGTCAGCCAGTCAGCTGTTGATTCATCAGCGTATCGAGCAGCATGCCCGTCATTGTCCGGAAGCCGTGGCAGCGATTTTCGATGGTCAGAGCCTGACCTACAGCCAGCTCAACCGAAGTGCCAACAGCCTGGCCCGACGCCTGATTGAGTCAGGCATCGTGCCGGACGACCGGGTTGCGGTGGTCTCGCGCCGCGGTCTGGACACGCTGGTCAGCCTGCTGGCCATTCTGAAGGCCGGTGCCGCTTACGTACCGGTCGACCCCGCGCATCCACGCGAGCGGCTGGCTTATCTGCTGAGCGACAGCGCGCCGTCGGTGGTGCTGACGCGTGCAAACCTGCGTGAGCGTCTACCGGAACTGAGCCAGCCGGTGATCGAACTGGACCACTGCCATGAAGACCGTGGCTCCGACATCAAGCCCAATATTGTCTCGCTGCGCAGCAGCCATCTGGCGTACGTGATTTACACCTCAGGCTCTACCGGCCAGCCCAAGGGCGTCATGGTGGAGCACAGGATGCTGGCCAATCTGGTGGACTGGCACTGCGAGACGTTCAAGCTGAGCGCAGGCGGGCATGCGTCCTGTTTGGCGGGCTTTGGTTTCGATGCAATGGCCTGGGAGATCTGGCCGACCCTGTGCGCGGGCGCAACGCTGCATCTGGCACCGGTTCAGGAAAATGGCGATGACGTCGATGCGATGCTGCGCTGGTGGCTTAAGCAGCCACTGGACGTCAGTTTCCTGCCGACACCGGTTGCCGAGTACGCATTCAGCCTCGACGAGGATCACCCGACGCTACGCACCCTGTTGATCGGCGGTGACCGTCTTCGCCAGTTCGCCGAAAACCGTCGCTACGCCGTGGTCAACAACTATGGCCCCACCGAAACCACGGTGGTTGCGACCTCTGGCCTGGTGCAGGCAGGTGCATCGCTGCACATCGGTGGTCCGATCGCCAACACACGGGTCTACGTTCTGGACGCGCACTTGCAAAAGTTGCCGATTGGGGTGACAGGCGAGCTTTACATCGGTGGTTCGGGTGTCGCGCGTGGCTACCTCAACCGCCCTGCAATGACCGAAGAACGCTTCCTGGCCGATCCCTTCAGCCTGGCCCCACAGGCGCGGATGTACCGCAGCGGCGATCTGGTGCGCTGGAATGCCGACGGCACGCTGGATTACCAGGGCCGCAACGATGATCAGGTCAAGATTCGCGGCATGCGCATCGAACCGGGCGAAATCGAAGCGGTGATTGCCAGTCAGACGGGCGTCAAGGAGGCCGTGGTGCTGGTGCGCGACGAGCAGCTTCTGGCGTGGTTTACCGAAACCTCGGGCGTGGACACCGACGAATTGCGCCAGACCCTGCGTGCCCGACTGCCTGCTTATATGGTGCCGCGCGCGTTTACCCGGCTGGACGTCCTGCCGCTGACCGGCAACGGCAAGCTTGACCGCCGTGCGTTGCCGAATCCTGACCCTGCCAGTCTGCTGGGCCAAGCGTACGAAGCACCGGAAGGTGAAGCCGAAATCGCCATGGCAGCTGTCTGGGCGCAGGTGCTGGGTGTTGAACGGGTAGGGCGGCATGACAACTTCTTCGAACTGGGCGGCCATTCGCTGCTCGCGATCAAACTGGTAGAGCGCCTGCGTGCCGCCGGGCTCAAGGCCGATGTGCATGTGTTGTTGTCACAGCCAACCGTCGCTGCACTGGCGGCGAGCAGGACGGATGCTCATGAACAGGCTGTACCGCCCAACGCAGTGCCACCGGGTTGCGAACGCATCACCCCGCAGATGCTGAGTCTGACCTGCCTCGATCAGTCCGCGATAGACCGCATCGTTGGCAGCGTTCCGGGCGGCGCTGCCAACGTGCAGGAAATCTACCCGCTGGCACCGTTGCAGGAAGGCATTCTCTATCACCACCTGTCTGCCGAACAGGGCGACCCCTATCTGCTGCAATGGCGTCTGGCGTTCGACAGCCCGGAGCGCCTGAACGCGTGGGCCGATGCCTTGCAACAGGTCATCGATCGTCACGACATTCTGCGCACCGCTGTGGCCTGGAAAGGGCTTGAGAGTGCCCAACAGGTCGTCTGGCGCAAGGCCGATCTGCTGGTCCAGCAGGTCAACCTCAACAGCGCTGCCGATGAGCACGCTGCCGACTCCGTGATGGATCGTCTGCACCAGCAGTTCGACGCCCGTCATCATCGCCTGGACCTTTCCCAGGCACCGTTGATGCGCCTGGTTCATACCGCTGACCCGGCCAACGGTGAAGTCGCTGCCGTGCTGTTGTTTCACCATCTGGTGCTCGACAACGCGGCGATGGAAATCGTCACCCGGGAAATGGAAGCGTTGCTGTTTGATCGCCAGCCCCCTCTGGCCGCGCCGGTGCCGTACCGCAACTACGTGGCGCATGTGCGCATGGCCAATGATGACGCGCGACACGAAGCGTTTTTCAGCGACATGCTGGGTGATGTGGACGAACCGACCCTGCCGTTCGGGGTGCAGGACGTTCGCTCCGATGGCAGCGATGTCGAGCAGGCAAGACGGACACTCGACAATGATCTGGCACAGCGTCTGCGCGAGCAGGTCCGCCAGCAAGGTGTCAGCGCAGCCAGCCTGATGCACGCCGCCTGGGCCCGCGTGCTCGGGGTCATCGCCAACCGTCGTGATGTGGTCTTCGGCACGGTTCTGCTGGGTCGCATGCAAGGCGGCGAGGGCGCAGACCGGGCGCTGGGTGTGTTTATCAACACCTTGCCACTGCGCGTCGATACCACGCGCAACGCCCGTCATGCCGTGAAGGCCGTGCATTCAAGGCTGTCGGCCCTGATTGCCCATGAACAGGCATCGCTGGTGCTGGCCCAACGCTGCAGCGGCGTGGCTTCCGGCGCACCGCTGTTCAGCGCCTTGCTCAACTACCGCCACAGCGCCGAAGTCCGGCCTCGCGACGGCGAAGGTGTATGGCAGGGCGTGCGCGTTCTGGGCGGCGAAGTGCGCAGCAATTACCCGCTGACCCTGAGCGTGGACGATCTGGGCGAAGGGTTCGATCTGCATGTGCTTGCGCGCCATGGCATGGGCGCCGAGCGCATCGCCGGCTGGATGAACAACGCTGTGACGCAACTGGTGCAGGCGCTGGAACAGGGCTTGCCCGAGCCGTTGGAAAGCCTGTCGATTCTGGAAGCGGCCGAGCGGGAACGTGTGCTGACGGCCTTCAATGCCAGCGCACGCAGCTTCGCCGAAGGTCTGACGGTGCACGCGCAGGTCGAGTCCTGCGCAGCAAGCGATCCGCAGGCTCAGGCGGTCGTACAGGGTAACGAGGTACTGACGTACGCCGAACTCAACCAGCGAGCCAACCGCCTTGCACACCATCTGATCAGCCTGGGCGTGAAACCGGATGAGCGTGTTGCGTTGTGTCTGCGTCGAGGTGCGGGCCGTGTGGTCGCCATGCTGGCCATTCTCAAGGCTGGAGCCGCCTACGTTCCGGTAGACCCGGCGTACCCGGCAGAACGTATCGCCTGGCTGTTGGAAGACAGCGCACCACGCACCGTCGTGACCGAAGACTCGACGGCCAGTCTGGTGGGTAACGTGCGTCAGGTGAATCTGGACCTTGGCGTCTGGCACGACGCAGCCGACAGCAATCCGCAGGTGGCGGGCCTCAACGACCGACATCTGGCCTATGTCATTTACACCTCCGGCTCGACCGGCCAGCCCAAGGGCGTGATGGTCGAGCACCGCACCTTGAACAATCTGGTGCATTGGCACTGCCAGGCATTCGACCTGCACGCAGGCAGCCACACCAGCACCATTGCCGGTTTCGGCTTCGACGCCATGGCCTGGGAAGTCTGGCCAGCGCTCTGTGCAGGCGCCGTGCTGCATGTGCCGCCTGCAAACGTGGCCAATGAACACGTTGACGAACTGCTCGACTGGTGGCTGGAGCAACCGCTTCAGGTCAGCTTTCTGCCAACCCCGGTGGCCGAGCAGGCGTTCGGCCGTGCACGTCAGCATCCGACCCTGCGCACACTGTTGATCGGCGGCGACCGCCTGCGCCAGTTCGACAAGGACCCCGGTTTTGCGGTCATCAACAACTATGGCCCGACGGAGACCACCGTGGTCGCGACTTCCGGTCAGGTGATTCCGGGCGCGCAATTGCACATTGGTGGTCCGGTAGCCAACACCCGCCTGTATGTACTGGACGAGCAACGGAAGCCTGTGCCGGTCGGTGTGATCGGCGAGCTTTATATCGCGGGCGCGGGCGTTGCCCGTGGCTACCTGAATCGCCCGGACCTGACCGAAGAACGATTCCTCGCCGATCCGTTCTGTGCTGATACCCAGGCCCGTATGTATCGCAGCGGCGATCTGGTGCGCTGGAACAGCGATGGCACGCTGGATTACGTGGGTCGCAACGACGATCAGGTCAAGATTCGCGGCATGCGTATCGAGCTGGGCGAGATCGAGACGGCACTCGCCAGTCAGCCCGGCGTGAAAGACGCCGTGGTGCTGGTGCGCAACGAGCGTCTGCTGGCCTGGTTCACCGAGACGGTCGACGTGGACACCGATGCGCTGCGTCTGGCGCTGCTGGACCGGTTGCCGGGTTACATGGTGCCGCTGGCGTTCATGCGTCTGGCGGCCTTGCCACTGACCAGCCACGGCAAACTCGACCGCCGGGCCTTGCCGGACCCTGAACTCGCCGATCTGACGGCGACTGCCTACGAAGCGCCGCAAGGTGAAAACGAGGTCATCATCGCCGGGCTCTGGGAGCAGGTGCTGGGCCTGGAACGCGTCGGGCGCCATGACAACTTCTTCGAACTGGGCGGGCATTCGCTGCTGGCCGTAAGTCTGGTCGAGCGGATGCGCAACGCCGGTCTGAGTGCCGATGTGCGCGTTCTGCTCGGTCAGCCGACCGTCGCAGCACTGGCCGCATCGGTCGGCAACGGTCGTGAGATCGTGGTGCCGGACAACCACGTGCCCACCGGCTGCACACGCATCACGCCGGACATGTTGAGCCTGACGCGTCTGGATCAGACCGCCATCGAGCGCATCGTTTCGACGGTGCCGGGCGGCGCTGTCAATGTGCAGGAAATCTACCCGCTGGCGCCGCTTCAGGAAGGCATCCTGTACCACAACCTGACGGCTGAGCAGGATGATCCTTACCTGCTGCAATTGCGTCTGAACTTCGACAGCATGGCTCGCCTGCAGAGCGTTGCCGCAGGCTTGCGCAAAGTCATCACCCGCCACGACAGCCTGCGCACCGCCGTGATCTGGGAAGGCCTGGAAGCGCCGCAGCAAGTGGTCTGGCGGCATGCCGAACTGTCAGTCGAGGAAGTCTCTGACCTTGCACATCCGGCCCCGATGGACCTGGGCCGTGCGCCACTGATACGGCTGGATTACAACCGTGACCCGTCGCGGGAAAGCATTTCTGCCACGCTGCTGTTTCATCACATTGTGGTCGACGCGACAGCGCTTGAAGTGATGCGCGAGGAATTGCTCACGCATCTGCGCGGCGAGCCTGAAACCACGCTGCCTGCCGTTCCTTATCGCAACTATGTGGCGCAGGCACGCCTGGGCGTCAGCGAGGCCGAGCACGAGGCGTACTTCCGCGAGCAACTGGGCGATATCGACGAACCGACCCTGCCGTTCGGGTTGCGTGATGTGCAAGGCAATGTGCAGGGCGATGGTCGCTGCATCGAAGAACACCAGCACACACTGCCCGACGAACTGATGCACCGCCTGCGCCGCCAGGCACGGCAGCTGGGCGTCAGTGTCGCCAGCCTGTTCCACCTTGCCTGGGGCCGGGTTCTGGGTGCCGCGACCGGCAACGACCGCGTCGTGTTCGGCACGGTATTGCTGGGTCGTCTGCAAGGCGGTGCCGGTGCAGACCGTGGCATGGGCATGTTCATCAACACCTTGCCCGTGCGGGTGGATCTGGATGAGGTCAGCGTGCGTGATGGCGCACGCGCCACTCATGCGCGTCTTGCCACATTGCTGGGGCATGAACACGCGTCTCTGGCTCAGGCCCAGCGTTTCAGCGGCGTGGGCACAGCGTCACCCTTGTTCAGCGCCATCCTCAATTATCGCCACAGCGCAGGTCAGGCAAGGCAAGACGCGCAGCGCGACAGCTGGCAAGGCCTGGAGATTCTGGCCAGTGAGAAACACACCAACTACCCGTTGAGCCTCAATGTCGACGACCTGGGCGAGTCCCTGCGTCTGTCTGTCACTGTCGCGCCCAAAGTGGGTGCCCAACGCATCTGTGGCTACGTGCAGCAGGCGCTGACCGGGCTGGTCGATGCGCTGGACAACGAGCCCGGTCTGCCTTTGCTGGAATTGCCGGTGCTTGACGCGCGTGAGCGTCACCAATTGCTGGTCGGGTTCAACGCGACAGCCACTGCCCATAACCCGGAACAGACGCTTCTTGACCTGTTCAAATCCCAGGTTGCCCGCACACCAGAGGCCATCGCCGTACTGGCGGAAAATGCGCAGTTGAGCTGGCAACAGCTCAACGAGCAGGCCAACGCCCTGGCTCATCATCTGATCGATCTGGGTGTGCAGCCTGATGACCGGATCGCGATCTGTGTCGAGCGCGGTACGCCGATGGTGATCGGCCTGCTGGCCATTCTCAAGGCGGGCGGTGCCTACGTGCCGCTCGATCCGGGTTACCCCCGCGAGCGGCTGCATTACATGCTTGAAGACAGCGCGCCAAAAGTGCTGCTGGTGCAGGCCTCGACCCGCAAACTGCTGGAAAACGAGCAGGTGTTGCGCGTTGACATGGACGCGCCGGACTGGAGTCACGAGCGTCTTCATGACCCTGAAGTCGTCAGTCTCACTGCCCGTCACCTGGCCTATGTCATCTACACCTCCGGCTCCACCGGCACACCGAAGGGCGTGATGGTCGAGCATCGCAACCTTGCGAATCTGGTGCGCTGGGGCTCACTGCTGTGCCCGGCGACGCCGCACGGCACGCTGTTGCACAAGACGCCGATCAGTTTCGACGCCTCGGTCTGGGAGATTTTCTGGCCCCTGTGCAGCGGGCTGCCGCTGGTGCTGGCCCGTCCGGACGGGCAGCGTGATCCGGCCTATCTGTCCCGTTTGATCCGCGAGCGGCAGGTCAGCGTGGTGCAGTTCGTGCCGGTGCTGCTTCAGCAGTTTCTCGACCTGCCGGACAGCAGCCAATGCCACAGCCTGACCGACATCGTCTGCGGTGGCGGCGAATTGACGGCCGCACTGGCCGAGCAGGTGCGCCTGCGTCTGCCGTGGGTGCGTCTGCACAACGTCTACGGACCTACGGAGACCACCGTCGATTGCAGCTTTTGGACGCTTGACCCGCAGATGCCGCTGCCGGAGACGACGTTGCCGATTGGCCGTCCGGTCAGCAACACGCGTCTGTACGTGCTCGACACGCATGATCGGTTGGTGCCACAGGGCGTTATCGGACAATTGCACATCGGCGGTGCAGGGGTCACCCGCGGTTACCTGAACCTGCCCGAACAGCAGGCCGAACGCTTCATCGACAGCCCCTTCGTCGAAGGCGACCGCCTGTATCGCAGTGGTGATCTGGTCCGCCAGCAGGCCGATGGCAATCTGGAGTTTCTCGGTCGCAATGACGATCAGGTGAAAATCAACGGGCTGCGTATCGAGCCGGGCGACATTCAGGCCTGCCTGATTCGTCACCCTGGTATCGAGCAGGCGGTGGTGCTGGTGCGCGACGAGCAGCCGGGCGGTCAGCGGCTGGTGGCGTATTACACCGGCGCGCCACAGTCAGTCGAGGCCCTGCGCGATGCACTCCGCAAGGATCTGCCGGATTACATGGTCCCGGCTCTCTTCGTACATCTCGACGCCTTGCCGCTGAGCCCCAACGGCAAACTGGATCGGCATGCGCTCCCGGTGCCGGGCGCCGACGCGGTGCTGTCCAGGCCTTATGAAGCGCCTGAAGGCGAGATGGAAAACCTGCTGGCCGAACTCTGGAGCGAACTGCTCGGAGTCCATAACGTAGGTCGACACGACAATTTCTTCGAACTGGGCGGCCACTCGCTGCTGGCGGTCAGCCTGACCGCGCGCCTGCGTCAGGAAGGCCTTGAAGCCGACGTCCGCGCACTGTTCGAGCACCCTACGCTGGCGGGCTACGCAGCCATCACAGAGAACATGGAGATTATCCTGTGAGCATCAACGAACTTCTGGCGACGCTGAAAGCCAACGATATCCACCTGACGGTCAAGGACGGTCAACTGGTGGTGCAGGGCAACCGCCGCGCGCTGACGGATAAAGGCCTGCTGGACAGCCTGCGTGAACACAAACCGGCGCTGATCGAGCGCCTCGAACAAGGTGATGCGCTGACCACGCGACGTGGCACGCAGACCTTCCCGGAAAACGCGATTCCGAGCGGCTGCACCCACATCACCCCCGACATGCTGACGCTGGTGGTGCTCGACCAGCCAGCCATCGAGCAACTGGTCCAGGCCATACCGGGCGGCGCTGCCAACATCCAGGACCTGTATCCACTGGCGCCGTTGCAGCAGGGCATTCTGTATCACCACGTCACGGCAACCCACGGCGACCCGTATGTGATGCAGGTGGAATTCGCCTTTGCTGACCGTGAGCGTCTCGATGCCTTTGCACTGGCGTTGCAAACAGTGATCGCACGCCACGACATTCTGCGCACTTCGGTGCACTGGGATGGTCTGGATACGCCGGTGCAGGTGGTCTGGCGTCATGCGGAACTGGTCGTCGACACCTTGCCGAGCACCGCAGGCATTCTGCTGGATCTGGGGCAGGCGCCCTTGATCCGGCTGATCTGCAACCCGTACACGGACGACGGCGTCAAGGCGACCCTGGTGTTTCACCACATCGCCATGGACCACAGCGCGCTGGAAGTGGTGCGCCACGAAATTCAGGCGTGTTTGTCCGGGCAAGCCGAAGCGTTGGGCACTCCCGTGCCGTTTCGCAACTACGTGGCTCAGGCGTTGCTGGGCGTCAGCGAAGCCGAGCATGAGGCGTTCTTCCGCGACATGCTCGCCGATCTGGATGAGCCAACACTGGCGTACGATCTGCAGGACCTCAGCGGAGAGGGCGACGACATCGGCGAATTCACGCTGGCGCTGGACCCCATGCTGTGCCAGCGGCTGCGCAATCAGGCACGCACGCTGGGCGTCAGTGTCGCCAGCATGTTCCACTTGGGCTGGGCGCGTGTACTGGCTGGCCTGACCGGGCGTCAGCGCGTGGTTTTCGGTACCGTGCTGATGGGCCGTCTGTTGGGGGCCGAGGCCACCGAACGTGCGCTGGGCATCTTCATCAATACGCTGCCGTTGCGTCTGGACCTGGGCGATCAGGACCTGCGCACCGCGATTCGCACCACGCATCAACGCCTGACCAGGCTGATGCGCCACGAGCATGCGCCACTGGCGCTGGCCCAGCGTTGCAGCGGCGTCGCTGCGCCTACGCCGTTGTTCAATGCCTTGCTCAATTATCGCCACAGCGCGCCTGCCGAGGCGGGCAGCGAGACCTGGCAGGGCATTCAGGTGCTGCATGCGCAGGAACGCAGCAACTACCCACTGGTGGTGAGCGTCGATGACCTGGGTGACGCGTTCAGCCTGACGGCGCAAACGTCCCCGCAGATTGATCCGCAGCGTATCTGCGCATATCTGCAACGTGCGATGGAGCATTTGCTGGAGGCGCTGGATCAATCGCCGCAGACCTCGGCCGAACAGCTCGACATGTTGCCGCTCGAAGAGCGCACGCACCTTCTGCAGCACTTCAATCCGCAGCCGTCTGACTTCGCTGGCAGCCTGACGCTGCAGCAGCGTATCGAACAGCACGCGCCTGAGTCGGTTGCCGCACAGGTAGGCGAGCAATCGTTGAATTACGGCGAGCTGAACCTGCGTGCCAACGCGCTGGCCCATCACCTGATCAGCCTCGGCGTGCGCGCCGACGACCGTGTGGCCGTCATGGCCCGTCGCGGCCTCGATACGCTGGTGGCCATGCTTGCAGTGCTCAAGTCCGGTGCCGGTTACGTGCCGGTGGACCCGTCGCACCCTGACGAGCGCATCGCTTATCTGCTGAGCGACAGCGCGCCCAAGGTGGTGTTAACCCAGCAGGCATTGCTGGCTCGCGTGCCCGAACTGGCCGCGCCGGTGATTGCCTTCGATCAACCGAGCTGGCCGGAGCGCCTGGACAATCCGCAGGTGGCGGGTCTGACTTCTGCGAATCTGGCCTACGTGATCTACACCTCGGGCTCCACCGGTCAGCCAAAAGGCGTGATGGTCGAGCATCGCACGCTGAACAACCTGATCGACTGGCATTGCCAGGCTTTCGATCTGCAGACGGGCAGCCACACTGCCAGCGTTGCTGGCTTCGGTTTCGACGCCATGGCCTGGGAAGTCTGGACCGCCTTGTGTGCCGGGGCGACCCTGCACCTGCCGCCTGCGGACGTGGGCAACGAACAGCTTGATGCCTTGCTTGACTGGTGGATCGCCCAGCCGCTGCAGGTCGCGTTCCTTCCGACGCCGGTCGCCGAATACGCCTTCAGCCGTGACCTGCGTCACCCGACGCTGCGTACGCTGCTGATCGGCGGTGACCGCCTGCGTCAGTTCCATCGTGATCCGGGCTTTGCCGTGATCAACAACTACGGCCCGACCGAGGCCACGGTGGTGGCGACTTCGGGACGTTTGCTGCCCGACGGAAGCCTCGATATCGGCAAACCAATCGCCAACACCCGCGTGTACCTGCTCGACGAGCGTCAGCAATTGGTGCCTTTGGGTATGGCAGGCGAGTTGTATGTTGCCGGTGACAGCGTGGCGCGCGGTTATCTGAACCGGCCGGAAATGACCGCCGAGCGCTTCCTGCGTGATCCGTTCCACAACAATGCCGAAGCAAGAATGTACCGTACGGGTGACTTGGCGCGCTGGAACGCCAATGGCACGCTGGAATACCTCGGTCGCAACGATGATCAGGTGAAGATCCGTGGCGTGCGTATTGAACTTGGCGAGATCGAGGCCCAGTTGAGCCAGTTGCCGGGTATCGAAGAAGCGTTGGTCGTTGCCCGTGAAGACGAACCGGGCCAGCCGAGGCTGGTGGGTTACTTCACCGAACAGGCAAATGTCACCACCTTGAACGTGGGCGAACTGCGCACGGCCTTGCTGGCGGTGCTGCCGGGCTACATGGTGCCCAGCGCACTGGTGCGTCTGGATGCCTGGCCGCTGACCGCCAACGGCAAGGTCGACCGTCGTGCCTTGCCAGTGCCGGATCGTGACGCACTGAACACCGGTGAATACCAGGCGCCGCAAGGCGAGCTGGAAGTTGCCCTGGCGGCGATCTGGAGTGAGTTGCTGCAGGTCGAGCGGGTAGGGCGTCACGACCGGTTCTTCGAACTGGGCGGCCACTCACTGCTGGCCATGCGCATGGTGTCCCAGGTGCGTCAACGCCTGTCACTGGAGCTTGCGCTGGGCGATCTGTTTGCCGACAGCGCGCTGGCAGCCGTTGCGCGCTGCCTGGGCAGTACCGGGCGCAGTGAGCTGCCTGCCATCCAGGTCATCCGCCATGAAGGGCCGGTGCCGCTGTCCTTTGCCCAGCAACGATTGTGGTTTCTGGCGCAAATGGAAGACGCCAACAGCGCCTACAACATTCCGCTAGGCCTGCAACTGACCGGTCAACTGGACACCCGCGCACTGAAACGCGCCCTTGAGCGCATCGTGGTCCGCCACGACAGTCTGCGCAGTCGTTTCATACAGCAGGAAGGCGAGGCTCGTGTTGAGGCAGCAGCGGCGTCAGTCGTCCCTGATCTGCTCTGGCAGGACCTGCGCGGTCAGGACGAACAGGCGCTGCAACGTGTGGTTCGCGAAGAAGCCGCGCAGCCGTTCGATCTGCTGGATGATCTGCCGATTCGTGGGCGTCTGCTGTGCCTGGCCGAAGACCGGCACGTGCTGTTGCTGACCCTGCACCACATCGTCGCTGATGGTTGGTCGCTGGGCGTATTCACCCGTGAACTCACCACGCTGTACCGGGCTTTCAGTCAGGGGCTGGACGATCCGCTGCCGCCGCTGGCCTTGCAGTACGCCGATTACACACTGTGGCAGCGCGACTGGCTGGACGGCGAGCGCATGAGCCACCAGAGCGATTATTGGCATCACGCATTGAGCGGCGCGCCAGCGCTGTTGACCCTGCCCACCGACCGGCCACGTCCGGCGCGTCAGGACTACTCGGGGGCCAGCGTCGCCGTGCGCCTTGATCCGCGCCTGTGCGATGACCTGAAAACCTTCTGCCAGCTTTATGCCGTGACACCGTTCATGCTGTTCATGGGCGCTTGGGCCGTGCTGCTGGCTCGCTTGTCAGGACAGTCCGAGGTGGTGATCGGCATGCCGGTGGCCAACCGCCGACGCAGCGAAGTCGAGGAACTGATCGGCCTGTTCGTCAACACTCTCGCGGTGCGCATCGACACGTCTGGTGAGCCCGACGTCAGCACCTTGCTGGCGCGCATCAAGTCTCAGGTGATTCAGGCTCAGGAACATCAGGACCTGCCGTTCGAGCAGGTGGTGGAGCGCTTGCGGCCGCCACGCAGTCTGGCCCACAGCCCTCTGTTTCAGGCCTCGTTGGCCTGGGACGGAAGCCAGGGGCTTGGGCTGCAACTGGGCGACCTGCACCTGCAACCGCTGTCCGAACAGCCGACCTTCGCCAAGTTCGACCTGACCCTGAGCATGGGCGAGACCGATGAAGGGTTCGGGGGCGTGGTGGATTACGCCACGGCACTGTTCGACGAATCGACCGTTGCACGTTACGTGGGTTACCTGGAGCAGTTGCTGTGGACGATGGTCGGCAATGCGCACGCTGTGCCTGCCAGAGCCGGATTGCTGGGGCCTCAGGAGCGCCGTCGTCTGTTGGTGGAATTCAATGCCAGCGAGCAGGATTTTCAGCTCGATCGCCCTCTGCAGGCGTTGTTCGAGGCGCAGGTGGCCCGGACGCCGGATGCCGTTGCGCTGGAGTCGGCCGGTGTCTGCCTGAGCTATCGCCAGCTCAATGAGGCCGCGAATCGTCTGGCTCATCATCTGATCGGGCAGGGCGTGCAGACTGAAAGCCGCGTCGCGGTGTGCCTGCAGCGTGGTCCGCAGCTGGTGGTCGGCCTGCTGGCTGTGCTCAAGGCCGGCGGTGCCTACGTGCCGCTGGATCCGGGCTACCCGATGGATCGTCTGGCCTACATGCTCGGCGACAGCGAAGCCGTGGCGCTGCTGGTCGATGGCACGACGCAGGCGCGTTTTGCCGATCGCCCGCTGCCGCAGGTCAATCTGGACAGTTGCACCTGGAACGCGCAATCGCCCGAGAACCCGGTTGTTCAGGGGTTGGGCGCGGGCCATCTGGCTTACGTGATCTACACCTCGGGCTCTACCGGAGCGCCCAAGGGCGTAATGGTCGAACATCGCGGCCTGTGCAATCTGGTGCAGTGGAGTTCGCAACTGTGTCCGCCGGTGCCGAACGGTGCGCTGCTGCACAAGACGCCGGTGAGTTTCGATGCCTCGGTCTGGGAACTGTTCTGGCCCCTGTGTGCGGGCATGCGCCTGGTATTGGCGCGTCCCGATGGTCAGCGTGATCCGGCGTATCTGGTCCAGGAAATTCAGGACCGTCAGGTCAGCGTGGTGCAGTTCGTGCCCGCGCTGCTGCAACAGTTCGTCGATCTCGATGAAAGCGCTCATTGCGTCAGCCTGACCGACATCGTCTGTGGCGGCGGCGAACTGACCGCAGCCATGGCGGCACAGGTCCGCCTGCGTCTGCCACAGGTCCGTCTGCACAACGTCTATGGTCCGACCGAAGCCACGGTGGACTGCAGCGTCTGGACCCTGGAGCCTCATGAACCGGTTCCGGAAACGGCGTTGCCAATCGGTCGCGCAATCAGCAACACGCGACTGTATGTGCTGGACGACTACGACCAGCCGGTGCCGCAAGGCGTGGTGGGTCAGTTGCACATCGGTGGCGCGGGTGTCACCCGTGGTTATCTGAATCTGCCTGACATGCAGGCCGAACGCTTCATCGACAGCCCATTCGTGCCCGGTGATCGCCTGTATCGCAGCGGCGATCTGGTTCGCCAGCGGGCAGATGGCCAACTGGAATTCCTCGGCCGCAACGACTTCCAGGTCAAGCTGCATGGCCTGCGCATCGAACTGGGCGAGATCGAAGCGCGTCTTAGCGCCCATCCGGCGCTGCGTGAAGTGGCTGTGCTGCTGCATGGCGAACGTCTGGTGGCTTGGTTCAGCTGCCGCGAAGGTCATTCGGCACCTGGCATCGAGGCCTTGCGCGCCCATGTGCTGGCGCAACTGCCGGATTACATGGTGCCGACCGCCTATGTCGCGCTGTCGGCCTTGCCTCTGAGCCTCAACGGTAAGCTGGACCGCGCAGCGCTGCCGGAACCGGACGCAAGCGCAGTGCTGAGCCGTCACTACGAGGCGCCGCTGTGCGAAACCGAAGCGCTTCTCGCCGAACTCTGGGCCGAGCTGCTGAACGTCGCCCGAGTAGGGCGTCAGGATCACTTCTTCGAACTGGGCGGCCATTCGCTGCTCGCCGTCACGCTGATTGCACGCATGCGCAAGCTGGGCATGAGCGCCGACATTCGCGTGCTGTTCGCCCAGCCCACCCTGGCTGCGCTGGCCAGCGCGGTCGGCACTGACAACGTGCTGCAGATTCCGGCGAACCGGATCGATGCGGATTGCCGTTATATCACCCCGGACCTGTTGCCGCTGGTGCAGCTGGATCAGGAGGCCATCGACCGGATCGTCGCCCATGTGCCTGGCGGTGCCGCCAATGTGCAGGACATCTACCCGGTCGGGCCGTTGCAGGCCGGCATCCTTTACCACCACCTGGCCGCTGGCGACAGCGACCCATACCTGCTGCAACCGAGATTCACCTTCGCTGACACGACACGTCTGGACGCGTTCTGCGGTGCGTTACAACAGGTGATCGAGCGTCACGACATCCTGCGCACGGCGCTGTTCTGGGAAGGCTTGCAAGCCCCGGTGCAGGTCGTGTGGCGCAAGGCGACTCTGCGTGTGGATGCGGTTGAACTGCAGGATCTGGACGACGCGCCGCGCATGGACCTGACCCAGGCACCGCTGCTGCATCTGGTACACGCTCATGATCCGGCCACCGGGCTGATCGCTGCGGCGCTGCGTTTCCATCACGTGGTCATGGACCATGTGGCACTCGATGTACTGGGCCAGGAGCTGCAAAGCATCCTGCTGGGCGACCACGCGCAGCAGGCCGAGCCTGTTCCGTACCGCAACTACATCGCTCAGGTGCTGCAAGGCCCGGACGATGCCGCCCACGAAGCGTTTTTCCGCGAACAACTGGGCGACATCGATGAGCCGACGCTGCCGTATGGCCTTGCGTTCGCCTCCCAGGAAGACATTCCCCGCGAGGCACGTCTGGTGCTGGATGACACCCTGTGCCACAAGGTACGCGATCAGTCGCGTCTGCTGGGTGTCAGCGCCGCCAGTCTGATGCACCTGGCCTGGGCCCAGGTGCTCGGGCACCTGTCGGGACGCGAAAGCGTGGTCTTCGGCACGGTACTGCTGGGCCGCCTGCACGGCACCGAGGGTGTGGAACGGGCGCTGGGTGTGTTCATCAATACCTTGCCGCTGCGCATCGAACTGGGCAGCCAGTCGGTGCGCGATGCTGTACTCGACACTCACCGCAGGCTGACCGGTCTGCTGACCCACGAGCATGCGCAACTGGCGCTGGCCCAGCGCTGCAGCGCACTGCCCGCGGGCGCTCCGTTGTTCAACACCTTGCTCAACTACCGTCACAGTGCGGCACACAAAGCCGCTGACGACGCGACTGTGCAGGCCTGGCAAGGTATCGAGGTGCTGAACGCCGAGGAACGCAGCAACTATCCACTGACCCTGAGCGTCGATGACCTGGGCGAAGGTTTCAGTTTCACGGCGCAGGCCACGCCTGGCATCGAACCGCAACGGATCTGCGATTACCTGCACGAAGCGCTGACACACTTGATTCTGGCGCTTGAACAGCAGCCGGACACGGACATGACGCAACTGGCCATTTTGCCTGCTGCCGAGCGTCAGGAGCTGCTCAGCGTGTTCAACGATACCCGCCGTGATTACCCACGCGAGCAGCCTGTGCACCGTCTGTTCGAACAGCGTGCCGCCCGGCATCCTGATCGTGTGGCCGCCGAGCATGGCCAGCGCTCGATAACCTATGGTGAGCTGAACGCGCAGGCCAATCGCCTCGCTCATTACCTGATCGAACAGGGCATTGCGCCCGACGATCATGTCGCTATCGTCCTTGCGCGCTCAATGGAGCTGCTGATCGGCCAACTGGCTGTGAGCAAATGCGCCGCGACCTTCGTTCCGCTGGATGTCAATGCACCTGCAGAACGCCAGAGCTACATGCTGGATGACTGCCAGGCCGTCTGCGTCCTGACTCGCAGCACTGCGGCCATCAACGCGGCAACGCGCCGTATCGATCTGGACAGCCTTGATCTGAACGGCCAGCCGAGCCATGACCCGGACCTGGCGCAGGGTTCGGACACGGCGGCCTACGTCATGTACACCTCCGGCTCCACCGGCGCGCCCAAAGGGGTGCGCGTGCCGCATCGCGGTATTGCCCGTCTGGTGCTGAACAATGGCTATGCCGATTTCAACGAACATGACCGCATCGCCTTTGCGTCCAACCCGGCGTTCGATGCCAGCACCATGGAAGTGTGGGGCGCCTTGCTCAATGGCGGGCAGCTATGTGTGGTTGACCATGAAACGCTGGTCGATCCGGTTCGCTTCAGCGCCTTGCTGATCGATGCCCGAATCAGCGTGCTGTTCATTACCACGGCGCTGTTCAACCAGTACGTGCAACAGATTCCGCAAGCCCTGCAAGGCTTGAGGTTGCTGCTTTCTGGCGGCGAACGCGCAGACCCTGCCAGCTATCGGGCGCTGCTGAGCCAGGCGCAGGGCCTGCGCCTGTTCAACGTCTACGGTCCGACCGAGACCACCACTTTCGCCACCACCTGCGAAGTGCGCGCCGTGTCCGAGGGAGACGAGAGCGTGCCGATTGGCCGTCCCATCGGCAATACGAGTATTTATGTGCTGGATGCTCATCAGCGTCTGGCGCCCAAGGGGGTTACGGGCGAGCTGTACATCGGTGGCGACGGCGTGGCGCTGGGCTACTTGAATCGCCCGGAGCTGAGCGTCGAGAAATTCCTTGTCGACCCGTTCAGCGATCAGCCAGGCGCCATGATGTACCGCTCCGGCGACCTCGGTCGCTGGATGGAGGACGGTCAGCTGGAATGCCTGGGACGCAACGACGATCAGGTCAAGATTCGTGGCTTCCGTATCGAGCTGGGTGAGATCGTCAGCTGCCTGCACCAGTTGCCGGGTATTGGCGAAACCGTGGTACTGGCTCGCGAAGACGAGCCCGGCAACGTGCGGCTCGTGGCCTATTACACCAGCCATGAAGAAAACACGCTGCTCGCCCCGGAACAGATGCGCGCGCATTTGCAGGCCAATCTGCCGGACTACATGGTGCCGACGGCATTCATCGAGCTGAAGGTGCTGCCCCTGACAGCCAATGGCAAACTGGATCGCCGTGCGCTGCCCAAACCCGAACGTTCTGTGTTGTTCGGAGTGAGCTATGAAGCGCCTGAAGGTGAGTTCGAAGTGGCACTGGCCGAGATCTGGGCCGAGGTGCTGCAGGTCGAGCGAGTCGGCCGTCACGACCATTTCTTCGATCTGGGCGGGCATTCGCTGCTGGCCATGCGGATGGTGTCTCAGGTTCGCCAGCAACTGGGCGTGGAACTGCCGCTGGGTGAGCTGTTTGCCCTTGGTGAGCTGGTCGCTGTAGCGGCCGCGTTGTCTGGCGTGGCCCGCAGCGAACTGCCTTCGATTCTGCCGGCGAAGCGCGACCAGCCAATGCCACTGTCCTTCGCCCAGCAACGGCTGTGGTTCCTGGCACAGATGGACGGCGGCAACGAGGCCTATAACATCCCGATGGCGTTGAGCCTTGAAGGCGCGCTCGACGTCACGGCACTGACGCGAGCCCTGGCGCGTATCGTCGAACGCCACGAAACCTTGCGCAGCCGATTCGTGGCCAGCGGCGACAGTGCGCAAGTGCTGTTCGTGCCCACGCCCGCCGACGCCAGGCTGTTGGTCGAAGACATTCGTCACGCTCCCCTGAGCCTGGAGGCGTGTCTGCGTGCCGAGGCAGTCGCCCCGTTCGACCTGACCCACGGCCCGCTGATCCGCGCCCATCTGCTGCAGGTTGCGGATGAGCGTCATGTGCTGCTGCTGACCGTGCACCACATCGTCGCCGATGGCTGGTCGATGGGCGTCCTGACACAGGAATTGCTCGCGCTGTACCCGGCGTTCTGTCAGGAACAGCCTGACCCTTTGCCACCCCTGGCGATCCAGTACGCCGATTACGCTGTGTGGCAACGTCGCTGGCTGACCGGTGAACGTCTGCAACACCAGGCCGCCTACTGGCGCCAAGTGTTGGAAGGCGCGCCGACACTGCTCACCTTGCCGACCGACCGTCCGCGTCCTGCGCAACAGGACTTTGCAGGCGCCAGCCTCGCGTTGCAGCTGGATGCAAGGCTTGCGGCCGATCTGCGCAAACTGGCGCAACGCCAGGGCGTCACATTGTACATGGCACTGATGGCCGCCTGGGCCACGACGCTCACACGTCTCTCCGGTCAGGCCGAAGTGGTGATTGGCAGCCCGGTAGCGGGACGCGGTCGTACCGAACTGGAAGACCTGGTCGGCCTGTTCGTCAACACCCTGGCCGTGCGCATCGACACCTCGGGCAGTCCGAGCGGTGAAGCGCTGCTGGCGCAGGTCAAGGCGCGTGTACTTGAGGCGCAGGACCATCAGGACCTGCCGTTCGAGCAGGTCGTGGAAGTGGTTCGCCCGACACGCAGCCTGGCCCATGCTCCATTGTTCCAGACCACGCTGAACTGGATGCCGGGTAAGCACGTTGCCGTACCGCTTGGCGGTCTGGTGGTGGCGCCTGTCGAACAGGTCAGTCAGGTGTCCAAGTTCGACCTGTCGCTGAACCTGAGCGAGCAGGGCGAAACCCTGGTCGGCTCGCTGGACTACGCCACGGCGCTGTTCGACAAAGCGACGGCGCAGCGGTATCTGAACTACTTCGTGCAGATCCTTGAAACGCTGGCGACTCATGAGCACACGCGGCTTGATCGCGTTGCTCTGGTCGGCGAGCAGGAGCGGCGTTACCTGTTGGAAACGCTCAATGCGACTGCCGTGGCGGTGGATAACGAGCAGACGGTGCACGCCATTATCGAAGCCCGTGCAGCCAGCGCGCCCGAAAGCGTGGCGGCACAGGTCGGCGAGCGTCGTCTGAATTACGGCGAGCTTAACCTGCGCGCCAACGCGCTGGCCCATCATCTGATCAGCCTCGGCGTGCGCGCCGACGACCGCGTTGCCGTCATGGCCCGTCGCGGCCTCGATACGCTGGTGGCCATGCTTGCAGTGCTCAAGTCCGGTGCCGGTTACGTGCCGGTGGATCCGTCGCACCCTGACGAACGCATCGCTTATCTGCTGAGCGACAGCGCACCGAAAGTGGTGCTGACCCAACAGGCAGTGCTGGCTCGCGTGCCCGAACTGGCTGCGCCAGTGATCGCCTTCGACCAGCCAACCTGGCCGGAGCGCCTGGACAACCCGCTGGTGGCGGGTCTGACTTCTGCGAATCTGGCCTACGTGATCTACACGTCGGGTTCCACCGGCCAGCCGAAAGGCGTGATGGTCGAGCATCGCACGCTGAACAACCTGATCGACTGGCACTGCCAGGCTTTCGATCTTCAGGCGGGCAGCCACACGGCCAGCGTCGCTGGTTTCGGTTTCGATGCCATGGCATGGGAAGTCTGGCCCGCCTTGTGCGCCGGGGCGACCCTGCACCTGCCGCCTGCGGACGTGGGCAACGAACAGCTTGATGCGCTGCTCGACTGGTGGATCGCCCAGCCGCTGCAGGTTGCGTTCCTCCCAACGCCGGTCGCCGAATACGCCTTCAGCCGGGACCTGCGTCACCCGACCTTGCGTACGCTGCTGATCGGCGGTGACCGTCTGCGCCAGTTCCATCGTAATCCGGGTTTTGCCGTGATCAACAACTACGGCCCGACCGAGGCCACGGTGGTGGCGACTTCGGGACGTTTGCTGCCCGACGGCAGCCTCGATATCGGCAAACCAATCGCCAACACCCGCGTGTACCTGCTCGACGAGCGTCAGCAACTGGTGCCGCTGGGCGTGGCGGGCGAGTTGTATGTCGCCGGTGACAGCGTGGCGCGCGGCTACCTGAACCGGCCGGAAATGACCGCCGAGCGCTTCCTGCGTGATCCGTTTCACAACAATCCCGAAGCGCGTATGTACCGCACCGGCGACCTGGCGCGCTGGAACGCCGATGGCACGCTGGAATACCTCGGTCGCAACGATGATCAGGTGAAGATCCGGGGCGTGCGAATTGAGCTGGGCGAGATCGAAGCCCAGTTGACTCAGTTGCCGGGTATCGAAGAAGCGTTGGTTCTGGCACGTGAAGATGAACCGGGACAGCCAAGACTCGCGGCGTATTTCATCGAGCGCGAGGGTTCGCTGTCGACGCCGGTGTCCGAACTGCGTGCCGCCTTGCTGGCCGTGCTGCCGGGCTACATGGTGCCCAGCGCCTTCATGCGCCTGGACGCCTGGCCGCTGACCGCCAACGGCAAGGTCGACCGTCGTGCCTTGCCGGTGCCGGATCGTGAAGCGCTGCCGGGTCGGGACTATGAGGCACCCCAAGGGGCGGTGGAAACGGCCGTCGCCGAGATATGGAGTTCGCTGCTGCAAGTCGAACGTGTGGGCCGTCATGACCATTTCTTCGAATTGGGCGGGCATTCGCTGCTGGCCGTGAACCTGATCGCGCAAATGCGCCGCCAGGGGCTCGATGCGGATATTCGGACGCTGTTCGCGCAGCCGACGCTGGCTGCATTGGCGGCTGCGATTGGCAACAGTCAGCAAACACAGGTGCCCGCCAATCTGATCGAGCCGGGTTGCCTGCGCATCACCCCGGATCTTCTGCCGTTGGTGGAACTGGAACAGGCTGACATCGATCTGATCGTCGCCAGTGTTCCGGGGGGCGTGGCCAACGTGCAGGACATCTATCCGCTGGGGCCGCTGCAGGCCGGTATCTTCTACCATCACTTGTCTGCAGGCGGCGACGATCCCTATCAGTTGCAGGCCCGTTTCGCCTTCGCTGACCGTTCGCGTCTGGACGCATTCTGTATCGCCCTGCAGCAGGTGATCGCCCGCAACGACGTGCTGCGCACCTCTCTGTGCTGGGAAGGGCTGGAAACGCCGGTGCAGGTGGTCTGGCGCCAGGCCACGCTGTCCGTGATCGAAGTCGCGCTGGAGGATCTCGCGGACGCAGAGCCTCTTGGACTTGAACGGGCGCCGTTGCTGCGTCTGGTCCACGCTGCCGATCCTGCCAATGGGCGGATTGTCGCGGTGTTGCTGTTCCATCACCTGATCATGGATCACATGGCGCTGGAGCTGCTGAGCCATGAACTGCAGGCGATCCTGCTCGATCAGGAAGCACAACTGCCTGCGCCGGTGCCGTATCGCAATTACATTGCCCAGACCTTGCAGGGGCAGGGCGATCAGGGGCATGAGCTGTTCTTCCGCGAGCAGCTTGGGGATCTGGACGAACCGACCTTGCCTTATGGCCAAGGCTGGTTGCCGGGCGCTGAAGTGCCAGGTGAAGCCAGGCAGCCGATGACGGCTGACTTGAGTCGCAAGGTGCGTGATCAGGCGCGTGTGCTGGGCGTCAGCGCGGCCAGCCTGATGCACCTGGCCTGGGCTCAGGTGCTCGGACAGTTGTCCGGTCGCGACAAGGTGGTGTTCGGCACCGTTTTGCTTGGCCGACTGCAAGGCGGAGAAGGCGTGGAGCGCACGCTGGGCGTGTTCATCAATACCTTGCCGCTGCGCATCGACCTCGCTGGCCAGTCCGCACAAGAGGCTGTGCTGCAGGCCCATCGCCGCCTGAGCGGCCTGTTGACGCACGAACATGCGCCGCTGGCACTCGCGCAACGTTGCAGCGCGCTGCCCGCCGGTGCGCCGCTGTTCAGTGCATTGCTCAATTACCGACACAGCGCAGCCCCGCAAACTGCCGACGCCCCGACCAGTGATGCCTGGCAGGGTATCGAACTGCTTGAGGCCGATGAGCGCAGCAACTACCCGCTGACCCTGAGCGTCGATGATCTGGGCGAGGGCTTCGACCTCACCGCGCTCACCTCGTCAGGCATAGATGCGCGACGTGTCTGTGCCTACATGGTCTGCGCCGTGGAAGCACTGGTTCAGACCCTGGCGCAGGCGCCGCGCAGTGGGCTCCACACGATTAATCTGTTGCCCGCTGCCGAACGCATCGAGCTGCTGGACGGCTTCAATGCCCGACGCAGCGAGCCTGACAGCGAGCTCACCCTTCATCAGCGCATCGAACGTCACGCGGCCAATGCGCCTGATGCCGTGGCCGCACAAGTGGGTGACCAGCGTCTGAGCTACGGCGAATTGAACCGTCGCGCCAACGCTCTGGCGCATCACCTGATCGGACTGGGTGTCCGTCCTGACGACCGCGTGGCGGTCATGGCGTGCCGCGGGCTGGACACACTGGTCGGGCTGCTGGCAGTGCTCAAGGCCGGTGCCGGTTATGTGCCGGTCGATCCGGGTCACCCGGACGAGCGTGTCGGCTACCTGCTGCAGGACAGCGCGCCGGTAGCGGTGCTGACTCAGTCCGATCTGCTGGAGCGGCTTCCACCGCTGGCGGTGCCGGTCGTGGCACTGGACCGCGCTGACTGGCCAATGCGTGAGGACAATCCGCAGGTCGTGCACCTTACCGTCGATCATCTGGCTTACGTGATCTATACGTCGGGCTCCACCGGGTTACCCAAAGGCGTGATGGTCGAGCATCGAACCCTCAATAATCTGGTGGACTGGCATTGTCAGGCCTTCGACCTGCACGCTGGCAGCCATACCGCCAGCGTCGCCGGTTTCGGCTTCGACGCCATGGCCTGGGAGGTCTGGCCTGCGCTCTGCGCCGGGGCAACACTGCACGTGCCGCCTGCCGGGATCGGCAATGAGCAACTGGATGCGCTGCTCGACTGGTGGATTGCCCAGCCGCTGCAGGTGGCCTTCCTGCCGACGCCGGTTGCCGAATACGCGTTCAGCCGCGAACTGCGTCATCCGACGTTGCGCACGCTGCTGATCGGCGGCGACCGCCTGCGTCAGTTCCCTCGCGACCCCGGCTTTGCGGTGATCAACAACTACGGGCCGACCGAAACCACAGTCGTTGCCAGTTCCGGCGAAATGTCGCCGGGCGGTGTGCTGCACATCGGAAAACCGGTGTCCCACGCACGCCTCTACGTGCTGGATGCACGTTGCCAGCCAGTGCCGCTGGGTGTGCCCGGCGAGTTGTACATCGGCGGCGACGGTCTGGCCCGGGGTTACCTGAACCGCCCGGACATGACCGCCGAACGCTTCCTCGATGACCCGTTCAGCGAGCAGCCCAAAGCGCGGATGTATCGCTCCGGTGACCTGGTTCGCTGGCTGGCCGATGGCACGCTGGAGTACCTGGGACGCAATGACGACCAAGTGAAGATTCGCGGCGTGCGTATCGAACTGGGCGAGATCGAGCAGCAACTTGCGTCCTATCCCGGCATCGGCGAAGCCGTGGTCGTGGCGCGGCAGCTGGAAGAGGGCGGATTGCGGCTGGTGGCGTATTACACCTGTCTGGATGCGCAGCTCGACGCAACCACGTTGCGAGCGCACCTTACGGGGCGTCTGCCCGAGTACATGGTGCCTGCGGCTTATGTCGCGCTGGATGCACTGCCGCTGACCCAGAACGGCAAAGTGGACCGCAAGGCACTGCCGGTGCCGAGCCTGGATGCGCTGGCAACCGCCACCTATCAGGCGCCCGAGACGCCGATGGAACAGTGCCTGGCCGGGCTATGGGCCGAGGTGCTGGAAGTCGAGCGGGTCGGCCGCCACGACAGCTTCTTCGAGCTGGGCGGTCACTCGTTGCTGGCGATCCGTCTGGTCAGCCTGATGCAGAAATCCGGTTTGTCGCTGAGTCTGGCAGAGCTGTTCCAGCACCCGAGCATTGCAGCGTTGGCCGGGCTGCTTGAGCAACGACCTGACGGCACTGCCGACACGCCTGATGTGATCACGGTACGTGAGGGCAGCAATGGTACGCCGCTGTTCCTGATCCACGACTTCACCGGTCTGGACGCCTATTTCCCGGTGCTGGGGCAGCATCTGGACGGCGATTTTGCGATCTACGGTCTGCCCGGCATCGGCCTGGAACAACCGCAGCTCAATACGCTGGAAGGTTTGGCAGCCGGACTGGTCGAGCGAATTCGTGGTGTGCAGCCGCATGGACCTTATCGACTGGCAGGCTGGTCGTTCGGCGGCGTGCTGGCCTATGAAGTGGCCACGCAACTGCTGGGCATGGATGAAACCGTCTCCTTCGTCGGGCTGCTGGACAGCTACGCGCCGCGTCTGAGCGACCAGGGCAAAGCGCGCTGGGAAGGCCCGCAGCTGCTGGAACGCGAGCTGCTGGCGCATTGTGCGGCGTACTGGCAGGCGCAAGGCAAGGCTGGCGTCACGCCACTGATGCGCCTGGTGAGTCTGCAGGAGCAGACCGACATGCCTGCATTCGAATCACTGTTGCAATTGTGCCGGGATGAGCAATTGCTGTATCCGGAACTGGCCGAGGCGGGCGATCTGCAATTGCGTCATTACCTGGAGCGCGAACTGGCTCACGGTCACGCGCTGGCTCATTACCGGCTCGAACCGATGAGCCTGCCGGTGCATCTGTTCCGCGCCGAACAGCTACAGAATGCACCGAGCGATGCAGCCAGCGGACAGGATTCAAGCCATGGTTGGGCCGATGTCCTGCCTGCCGGGCAACTGCATTGCGTCAGTGTGCCGGGCGATCACATGAGCATGATGCAAACGCCCCATGTTCAGGTGCTGGGACAGGCGCTGGGCAAGGCGCTGGCCGCTCAGGCCGGTGCTGTGCAGCCGTCCCAGGTCTATAAGTCGTTGCTGGCCATCCAGAGCGGGCAGAATGCCCGTGCACCGCTGTTTTGTGTGCCTGGGGCGGGCGACAGTGTCACCAGCCTGATCGGTCTGGCCGAAGCGCTGGGGCCTGACTGGCCGATCTACGGGTTCCAGGCGCGCGGACTGGAAGGCCGTTACGTGCCTCACAGCCGGGTCGAGGCCGCAGCCAGAAGCTATGTGCGAGAAATCGAGAGCCTGTACCCGCAAGGGCCGCTGCATCTGGTGGGCCATTCATTTGGCGGCTGGGTGGCGCATGCCATGGCGGGCAAGTTGCAGGCACAGGGACGCGAAGTGCTTTCCCTGACCCTGATCGACAGCGAAGCGCCCGGCAACACCACGACCTGCGGCAAGCCATACACCGCCACGGCGGCGGTGCAGCGGCTGATCAACGCGCTGCAATTGTCCAGCGGCAAGGACCTTGGGCTTGATACACAGGCCTTCGCCGACGCTGACGACGCGGCTCAATCAGTGCAGCTTCGCGAAGCCATGGTGCGCGTCGGTCTGCTGTCGTCGCGGATTGCGCCTCAGGCGCTGAACGGGATCGTGCGTACGTTCTCCAGCGCACTGCGCACCCTGTACCGACCGGAAACAGGCTATGCCGGGCCCGCGAGTCTGGTGCTGCTGACCGACCCCGCACTGGATGCAGCGGCCAATCGCGTCGAACAGAGCGACATGACTCAGGGCTGGCAGCAGGTAGTGCCGCAACTGACGCTGTGGAACGGTCCTGGCGATCATTTCAGCATCCTCAAGACGCCTGACGTCTACAGCCTGGCGGCATGGTGGTACGACAGGCAGCCGGTCAGTGTGCGGGAAACGCTCTCATGAAACCCTGAATAAAACCCCGGCGGCAGGCATTCGGCCTGCTCCGGGGCTGCGCATGGAAAACGGTAAATCAGTCGTCGCCCCATGAGCGGGCGCGATCTTCAAGGATCAGCAGGCCTCTATGAACAAGTCGAAATTACGCAAGACGGGATTGATCACTGCGCTGGTACTGGTGGCGGGTGCCGTGCTGTATGCCGTCGAGGCACCGGCCAAACCGCCCGCGTACATTACCGCCAGGGCTGAGCGTGGTGACATCGAGAACGCCGTACTCGCCACGGGCGTGCTGGAAGGCATCAAGCAGGTGGATGTCGGCGCTCAGGTGTCGGGGCAATTGAAGTCACTCAAGGTCAAGCTGGGCGACAAGGTCAAGAAAGGCCAGTGGCTGGCAGAGATCGATCCGCTGGTATTGCGCAACACCTTGCGCCAGGCCGAAGTGGACGAGGAAAAACTCAAGGCCCAGCGGGCCTCGGCGCAGGCTCAGATGAAACAGGCCAAGCGCCTCTATGATCGCTACAAGGAATTACAGACCGATCAGTCGGTATCCCGCCAGGACTTCGAAAGCGCCGAGTCCGACTACGAAATGCAGCAGGCCAACGTACGGGCTCTGGACGCTGAAATCAAAAGCGCTCAGGTGCAGATCGACACCGCCAAGGTCAATCTGGGCTACACGCGGATCATCGCGCCCATCGACGGTGATGTGGTCGGTATCGTCACGCAGGAAGGCCAGACCGTCATCGCCCAACAACTGGCGCCGGTGCTGTTGAAGCTGGCCGATCTGGAGACCATGACCATCAAGGCCCAAGTGTCGGAAGCGGACGTTATCCATATCACGCCGGGGCAGGAGGTCTATTTCACGATTCTGGGTGAGGACAAGCGCTACTACGCCAAGCTGCGCGGCACCGAGCCTGCGCCGCAGGATTACCTGGAAACCGAAAGTGGCAGCTCGGCTTCCCGGCAGAACTCGGCAGTCTTCTACAACGCGCTGTTCGAAGTCCCGAATCAGGATCAGCGCCTGCGCATCGCCATGACCGCTCAGGTGCGCATCGTTCTGGGCACGGCGCGCAACGCGATTACCGTACCCGTTGCGGCTCTGGGCTCGCGCACCAGCGAAGGTGCTTCCGTTGTGCGGGTGGTGGACGCCAAGGGCTTCGCTCAGGAGCGCAAGGTTCAGGTCGGCATCAACAACAACGTGCAGGCAGAGATCAAGGACGGGCTGGTCGAAGGTGATCAGGTGGTCATAGGCGATCCGACAGCGGTTGTGGCAGGGGCCTGATATGAACCAGAAGGTAGAAGTCGCCGACCTGCATGAAGCCTCGATTGCAGCGCAGCAGCCGTTGCTGCAACTGGAGAGCGTGAGTCGCAGCTTCATGGCCGGGGATCGCGAGGTCACCGTCCTCAAGCAGATCAATCTGTCGATTCATGCCGGTGAGCTGGTGGCGATCATCGGTGCTTCCGGCTCGGGCAAGTCCACGCTGATGAACATTCTCGGTTGCCTGGACAACGCCAGCAGCGGTACCTACCGGGTCGCCGGTCAACAGACCCGTGACCTGGATGACGATGCGCTGGCTGCGTTGCGGCGCGATCATTTCGGCTTCATTTTTCAGCGTTACCACCTGCTGCCGCACCTGGATGCCGTGCGCAACACGGAGATTCCGGCCGTCTATGCGGGCACTTCGCAGGCCGGGCGTCACCAGCGTGCTCAGGAACTGCTGACGCGCCTCGGGCTTGGC
The DNA here is from genome assembly GCF_979253365.1 of Pseudomonas sp. AC016. Classification (NCBI taxonomy): domain Bacteria; kingdom Pseudomonadati; phylum Pseudomonadota; class Gammaproteobacteria; order Pseudomonadales; family Pseudomonadaceae; genus Pseudomonas; species Pseudomonas sp. AC016. The sequence goes on along the minus strand of NZ_CEEDCC010000001.1, from coordinate 244,993 downwards.
GGGCATCTCGAGCACCGCCCGAGCCAGATGTCGGGCGGGCAGCAGCAGCGGGTCAGTATCGCCCGGGCCTTGATGAACGGCGGCGAGGTGATTCTTGCCGACGAACCGACCGGCGCACTGGACACCACCAGCGGCAAGGAGGTCATGCGCATCCTGCTGGAACTCCATGCATTGGGGCACACGGTCATCCTCGTGACCCACGACCCGAAAGTCGCGGCCAATGCCGAGCGGGTCATCGAAGTCAGCGACGGTGAAATCATCAGCGACAAGCGCACCTCGCCCCGTGTGCAGCCGGTGGCTGAACCCAAGCCTGCACTGCAGCCAACGGCCACCGCCCGGCGCCGCATGATCGCCAGCTTCGGCCTGTTTCGCGAAGCGTTCAACATGGCCTGGATTGCGCTGATTTCGCACCGCATGCGCACGCTGCTGACCATGCTGGGGATCATCATCGGTATCACCTCGGTGGTGTCGATTTCCGCCATCGGTGAAGGCGCCAAGCGTTACGTGCTCAAGGACATCCAGTCGATTGGCAGCAACACCATCGACATTTATGCCGGCAGCAACTTCGGCGACAGTCGGGCCAAGTCCATCGAAACGCTGCTGCCGTCGGACGTCACGGCGCTCAATCAGATGTATTACATCGACAGCGCCACCCCGGTGGTCGGGCGCAGCATGCTGGTGCGCTACCGCAATATCGACGTCGATGCACAGCTCAATGGCGTCAGCAGTCGCTACTTCCAGGTGCGCAACATTCAACTGGCAGCCGGCATCACCTTTGACGATCAGGATGCCCGGCGTCAGGCGCAGGTCGTGGTACTGGACCACAACACCGCCCAGCGTCTGTTCGGCCCCGGCGTCGATCCACTCGGAAAGGTGATCCTGATCGGCAAGCTGCCGTGCACCGTGATTGGCGTTACCAGCGATCACAAGAACCTGTTCATTGCAGGCAATACGCTCAACATCTGGATGCCCTACGAGACCGCTGCCGGACGCGTGCTTGGCCAGCGTCACCTGGACAGCATCAGCGTACGGGTCAAGGACGGCATGCCCAGCAAGGTGGTGGAAGAGGAAATCAAGGCGCTGATGCTGCAGCGTCACGGCACCAAGGACTTTTTCACCAACAACCTGGACAGCGTCATGCAGACGGTGCAGAAAACCAGTCGCTCACTGACGTTGCTGCTGTCGCTGATCGCCGTGATTTCGTTGGTAGTGGGAGGTATCGGTGTGATGAACATCATGCTGGTGTCGGTCACCGAACGAACCCGAGAGATTGGTATTCGTATGGCCGTGGGTGCCCGACAGTCGGATATCCGTCAGCAGTTTCTGGTGGAGGCGGTCATGGTCTGCCTGATCGGTGGCGTCATCGGCATCGGCCTGTCCTATGGCATTGGCTACCTGTTCACGCTGTTCGTCAAACAGTGGGAAATGGTCTTTTCCATGGCCTCGGTGGTGACCGCGTTCGCCTGCTCGACGCTGATCGGCGTGTTGTTCGGCTTCGTACCGGCCCGCAACGCAGCAAGGCTCGACCCTATCGAAGCGCTGGCGCGGGACTGAAGAGCGGCGTGCGGCCCCGGTCGCTCGACGGCATTTCCTCGGGCGACGCGTACATCCAGCGCATCAGCGAGTTGCGCCCGCTGATGCCCAGTTTGACCGCTGCCCGGCGCTGATAGCTGCTCACCGTGCTGACCTTGAGTGCCAGACGCTCCGCCTGTTCCATGGCGGTCTGGCCGGTCAGCAGTCCCACGCACACTTGCAATTCGCGCTCTGACAGCATCAGCCCGGTTTCACGCAGTCGCTCGTGGAAACGGTCTTCTAGGCCCTCTGGCTTCTTCGATTCGGCTTCCAGTGTCGCCAGCTGCAGGGCGTCAACGTGCTTTTCCAGAATCGAAAACAGCAGCGGAGAGATGTCTTCCAGACGACGTCGCTCGGTCATCGAAAAATCACTGGACGGGCGTCCGCGAAACGCTGTGATCTTGCAGCAATAGCTGGGCGATTCCTGTGCCGGGTTCAACTGGATGGAATCGGTGAAGCGCGAGGCTGCCCGAGGTGAAGTCACGGTCTCGTTGAACACCGTTGAAACCGGCGCTTTCGGTGTCTGCCAGGGCCTTGGCAGCAAGTAAAGGTGGGTGGCATCCACGGTCAATTGCGAGTTGATCAACTCATGAAACATGCTCGAGAAATGGCCGCTGCCGATGCTGGCTATGGCCCTGCCGATCTGGGGAAGTAGTGTAGGGGTCATCTTGCTCATCCATGATTTCAGAACTACTGACGTCTTTGAGACGTTAATACGACTTGGCAGTCACATAAACTAATATTTTTATTTAGTTGAACTAGCGTGCCTGCGAAAGATGACGATTTAGAGCAGCGGAAAATTATTTGTTACATATGGAAAGGCCTGTTTTTCCCGAAATACCGCTCCGCGTGGGGATGCATCCGTGAGCTCTGCGCCACGTTCGAGAGCGGACGCGGAGCGTCCTGGGCGGCGTTACCACGCTGGAGCGTGGGAACGATCATGGCGTTCCCTTGCACACTGATCGTGCCCATCGCTCTGCGTGGGGATGCCGCCCGTGACGCTCCGCGTCACAAATGGCACAGGCCGCGGACTCAATGAGCCGAGCACATGGCTCCAGTCACTTACGCGCCCCTTGGCGGCTTACATTGAGGGGCCTGATCGTGTCGTTCCCGACACGATCAAGGGACAGGGTTGGGTCGGGATCGCCGATTTGTGCGGTGCAGGGCGCCTTGGCAATCCCGGCGTAACAACAATCTGTCAAGGTTCGATCATCAGCCAAACCGTTGCAAACCGTGCCGTTGCGCGGTGTAGACGGTCTCTCGGCCCAGCCAGGACGGGGGCTTTATCGAAAAAGTGCGTGGACTCGGGATATAACACTAATTAGAATGAGTCTCATTTGACACATCCATAGCGCAAGGCCTCTCGACATGATCGAAGCAGCGACGTCAACGGACCATTCTCTACATTCCCTGTATCGCGACCACTATGGCTGGCTGGAAAGCTGGCTGAGACGGCGCATGGGCAATGCCTGGGATGCTGCGGACCTTAGCCAGGATACGTTTCTTCGCGTGCTGTCCAGTTCACAGCAGATCGCCGATATGCAGGAACCTCGTGCTTACCTGTTGACCGTCGGCAAGCGCCTGCTGAGCAACTTCTATACCCGTCGCAGTCTGGAGCAGGCTTATCTCGAAGCGCTTGCTCAGCTCCCTGAAGAGGCTGCTCCGTCTCCCGAACAGCGCTGGCTGCTATTGGAAACCCTGCAGGCGCTGGACGAGTTGCTGGATGGACTGTCAGCCGTCGTGCGCAGGGCGTTTCTGTGGAGCCAGCTGGAAGGCCTGGGTTATCGCGAAATCGCCGAACGTCTGCAGGTCTCCGAACGCACCGTCAAACGTTACATGGCCCAGGCCTACGAACATTGTCTGTTGGTGGACTGGTGATTCGTCAGTCGCTGTCCAGCGAAGATCGCGAAGTCGCACGCGCAGCGGCGCATTGGCTTGCGTTGCTGGAGTCCGGCTGCGCCAGCGACGAGGATCACCTCAGATTGCAGCATTGGCGCGACAGTGCCAGCAGCCACGAACGCGCCTGGCAAAAGGCTCAGCAGTTGCGTCAGCGTTTTTTCGGCCTGCCATCCCATCTGGCGATGGCCACCCTCGACCGTCCCGACAAGGCAAGACGTGCCGCCCTCAAAAGGGCGCTTGGGGTGGCCACACTGGTTCCGGCCGTCTGGCTGTTGGGTCGGCAGTTGCCGATCGACGTCTGGCGCGCCGACCTGCAAACCTCCATCGGTGAGCATAAGCGCCTTGCGCTGGCCGACGGCAGCCAATTGCAACTGAACACCGACAGCGCGGTGAACGTCGACCTGAACACCCGGCAAGTTACGCTGGTGCGCGGCGAGATGGCGCTCAAGGTATCGGGCAGTACGCCGCTGACCATTGAGGTTCCGTACGGCAGGATCATCGTCAGCCGTAGCGAAGTCTGCGTGCGTCTCAACGCCAGCGATTGCCGGGTCTCTGTTGTCAGCGGCAGTGTGCGTCTGCAGCCACTGCAAGGGTCTGAGCTGGACCTGCATGCGCAGCAACAGATCAGTCTGCGACCTCAAGGGGCAGGGCCGGTCAGCGCCTTCGACGCCCTGTCGCCAGGCTGGCGCGACGGCGTGCTGACCGCCCAGAACCAGCCGTTGGGCAGCTTCCTGCGTGAACTCGGTCGCTACCGTCCAGGGTTGCTGCGCTGGGAGCCCGAACTTGAAAACTTGCGTGTTACGGGCAGTTTCCGGCTCGACGATACCGACCGTGTTCTTTCGCTGCTGGCGGCCAGCCTGCAGGTGGATGTGCATATGCGGACCCGCTACTGGGTGACGCTGGTACCTCGCAAAACGCTTTCTGCAAAAAATAGTGCGTGAAGCCTGTCCCTTTTTTTCGCCTCACTGGTCATTCCAGGTAAGTGAACAAAAAACTACGAGAGCTTCCCTACATGTCCGCAGTGCCTCCTTATCGTTTACGTCCGCTTTTGCACTTGAGTCTGTTGCTGACCCTCAGTTCCAGCCCGCTGTTTATCTCCAACAGTTGGGCCGAAACCTCAGGGCGCCGCGCCTACGAAGTTCCGGCAGGCAGCCTGAGCGCCGCGCTGACCCGTTTCGCCGGGCTGGCCGGGGTGAATCTTTCGGTAGACCCTGCACTGGTGAACGGCCGCAACAGTGCAGGCCTTTCCGGAGACTTTGCGGTTGAGGAAGGCTTCGCGCGTCTGCTGCAAGGCTCGGGCCTGCAATTGATGCCGGTAGGCGAACAGGCCTACACGCTCGTTCCAGCGCCGAGCAGCGGCAGTCTGGAACTGGCGCCCACCTCGATTCTCGGTGCCGGCGGCACGACTGATGGTCAGGCCTATGCGGGCGGTCAGGTTGCACGCCGTGGCTCGCAAGGCATGCTCGGCGCGCGGGACTTCATGGACACTCCGTTCAGCATGACCACCTACACCCAGGAAGCGGTGAAGAATCAGCAGGCCCGCACGCTGGGCGACCTGATCGCCAGCGACCCTTCGGTGCGTGCGACCAACCCGGCGGGCGGACGCTACGAGCAGTTCACCATTCGCGGTCTTAGCCTGTTCAACAGCGACGTTTCCTACAACGGCCTGTACGGCATCCTGCCGACCTACACGATCGACATGGAAATGGCCGAACGCGTGGATATCCTCAAAGGGCCGAGCCAACTGGTCAACGGCATCTCGCCGCGTGGCAGTGTCGGCGGTGGCATCAACGTGGTACCCAAGCGCGCCACAGACAAGCCGATCACTGAATTCACCGGCAGTTATGCCTCCGACAGCCAGGTTGGCGGTGCAGTGGACATCGCCCGTCGTTTCGGCGACGAGGATAAGTTCGGTATCCGTTTCAACGGCGTCAAGCAGTCAGGCGACACCACCTGGGACCACCAGAGTGTCGACCGCCAGATGGCGGTCCTGGGGCTGGATTTCCGTGGCGAGCGCCTGCGCCTTTCGACCGATATCGGGCACACCGAACGCAACACCGATGCGCCACAGGAACGCGTCCAGATTGGCCCGAACGCCAAGGTGCCGAACGCCAACGATGTGCGGGACAACTACGCGCAATCCTGGAGCAAGGCACGCACCGAGGACACCTTCGGCATGGTCAACGCCGAATACGACGTCAACGATTCCGTGATGCTTTACGGCGGCGTGGGCGCGCGCAAAAGCGACCATGACTTCCTGCGCCATGCGGTTTCGATCACCAACAATGCAGGCGACTTCAGCGTTCAGCCGCGCGACTTCACCCGCGACGAAAACGTACGCACGGCCACGGCCGGTGTGCGCAACTGGTTCAAGACCGGTCCGGTCAGCCACGAAGTGAACCTGGCGGCCAGTTATTTCTACATGGACTTCGAGAATGGCGGTGCCCGCTACGCGGCGTCTCCGAGCAACCTGTTCAACCCCGTCGACACGCCGACGCCCGCCAACCCGACACGCAGGGATGACAAGGTCTACACCGAAAACCGCTTCAGCGGTCTGGCGCTGTCCGACACGCTGGGCTTTTTCGACGATCGCCTGCTGCTGACCCTGGGCGCACGCTGGCAGCGGGTCAAGGTCGATGACTGGACCAACAACGTCAAGGGCGACACGGCGTACGACGAGGAAAAGGTCTCGCCGTCGGGCGGCATTCTGTACAAGGTGACCGATGAGCTGTCGGTGTACGCCAACTACATGGAAGGCCTGAGCCAGGGCAAGATCGCACCATCGACCTCGATCAACGAAGACGAGATCTTCCCGCCCTTCATCAGCCGTCAGGTCGAGGTGGGTGCCAAATATGACCTGGGTTCGTTCGCCTTCACCGGCAGCGTGTTCCGCATCAAGCAGCCAGCCTATGAGACCAATACCACGTCACGGGTGTTCGGCCCCAACGGCAAGCGTGAGAACAACGGCGTAGAGCTGACCATGTTCGGCGAGCCGCTCAAGGGCTTCCGCCTGCTGGGCGGCGTGATGTACATCGACAGCGAACTGAAAAACACCACCGGCGGCACATTTGACGGCAACCGTGCGCCCGCCACGCCTGAATACAACGTCAATGTCGGGGCCGAGTGGGACGTGCCGACCGTACAAGGTCTGACGCTGACCGGGCGGGGCATCTACACCAGCTCGCAATACCTGGATCAGGCCAATACCAAGGACATCGATTCGTCCGAGCGCTTCGACGTCGGCGCGCGCTATGCCTTCAAGGTCGATCAGAAGACCGTCACGCTGCGGGCCAACGTCGAGAACGTCATGGACAAGCGCTACTGGAGCTCTGCCGGCGCCTCGGACGACAGCGAACCTGGTCTGACGCTCGCAACACCCCGAACCTATCTGATCTCGGCCACTGTGGGTTTCTGATCCATCACTCATGCGCTGCCCAGGGAAGGGCGTCTGCGCTTCACGACTCAATGCGGAACGACTCTGACAGAGAAAACGCAATGCAAAGTGCCAGTTGAATAAATAGTTCACGTATAACGTAATTAAAATGTGACCTTCAAAAAGGCAATAACCGATACGCCGACTTTTACGAGTCTTGGCGCTTTGAATATACCCAGCGTTAGTTGGCGTAATGCTGTGTGCCTTTAGTTAATCAGGCAAGGATGCACTGTCATATTTAATTCAGAATTAAATTTCAGTAACGGACTTGCAGTTTTGTGGAAATGAGAATAGTTTGCATCCCGAACTTAGCGAGGGTTACCCCATGTTGAATGATGGCTTATTGCACTCTACTACGTCTTCGCATAAAACCAATGCCAACTATCTGGCCCGGCAGGCGAGGTTTGAATCCAATGTAAGAAGTTACCCGCGCAAGTTGCCGCTGGCGATTGCCAAGGCACATGGGCTGTGGGTAACGGATGTTGAGGGCAACACGTATCTGGACTGTCTGGCCGGGGCCGGAACGCTGGCACTGGGGCACAACCATGAAGCAATCATGGCCAGCCTCGACAGCTTCCTGACCTCGGGAATGCCGATGCACACCCTGGACCTGACCACGCCGGTCAAGGACGCTTTCAGCGAGACGTTGCTGAGCCTGCTGCCTGGGCAGGGTCGGGACTATTGCCTGCAGTTCTGCGGCCCGTCCGGCGCCGACGCGGTGGAAGCCTCGATCAAGCTGGCGAAAACCGCCACGGGGCGCAGCAACATCATCAGCTTCTCCGGCGCTTACCACGGCATGACCCACGGCGCTCTGGCACTGACCGGCAACACCGGACCGAAAGATGCGGTCGCCAGCCTGATGCCCGGCGTGCAATTTCTGCCGTACCCGCACGAATACCGCTGCCCGCTGGGCCTCGGTGGCGAAGCCGGGACCGAAGCGCTGAGCTACTACTTCACCCAGTTCATCGAAGACGTCGAAAGCGGCGTATCGCTTCCGGCTGCGGTGATTCTGGAAGCCGTTCAAGGCGAAGGCGGCGTCAATCCTGCGCCGGACAGCTGGCTGCGGCAGATCCGTGAAGTGACCCGTAAACACGGGATTCTGCTGATCCTTGACGAAGTACAGGCCGGGTTTGGCCGCACCGGCAAGATGTTCGCCTTCGAGCATGCCGGTATCGAACCGGACATCATCGTCATGTCCAAGGCAGTCGGTGGCGGTCTGCCGCTTGCCGTGCTGGGCATCCGGCGTGAGTTCGACGCGTGGGCACCGGGCAATCATTCCGGCACCTTCCGCGGCAACCAGATGGCAATGGCCACCGGTCTTGCCACGCTGGAAGTGTTGCAGCGCCAGAACCTGGCCGGTCAGGCCGCCAGACGCGGACAGTGGCTCAAGGATCAACTGACACTTTTGCAACAACGTTACCCGGCCATGGGGCAGGTACGTGGACGCGGTCTGATGCTGGGCATCGAGATCGTCGACGAGCGCAAACCTGCAGATCGTCTCGGCAGTTTTCCGATAGACGCCGAACTTGCGTTGGTCATTCAGCAGCAGTGTTTCAAACAGGGACTTTTGCTGGAGCGGGGTGGCCGCAATGGCAACGTGATCCGCCTGTTACCGCCGCTGATCATCACGGACGAACAGTGCCAACTGGTTATCCAGCGATTCGAAGAGGCACTCAAGGCCGCGCTGAGTCAGTTGCGCACTCAATAACTTCATCACGTTATTGTTATTCAAGACAATCTGGACCGGTCAGAACTTCGGGCCGAACGAACGTAGCGTATTTGCTGACAGGGTTTATCTGGCCATGGCGTGCCGAGTGATAAGCCGGGCAAATGCTTGAGTTGTTTTCGCAGCAGATGATTATCTGACACTTTGTTGCGATGTCACTTAGACAGTCAGCGTAAAGCGACTGTGGAGCAGACATGACTAATACCGATCGCACCGTTTTATCAACGATGGTGAGCGAGCTGGCGACGACCCGCGCGTTACTCAATTGCCTGATAAAGGAATTTGCACTGCCGGAACACTGCCTTCATTACACATGGCCACAGGGCATGCAGGGCATCGCGCCTGGGTGTTTTGTCGATGGCGGCCATTGGAAAGGTATTCCGCTGACCATCAGCCTGCCCAACAAACAACAGTTCTTCGTACTGGTGGACCGCCGTGACGGCCTAGGCAGCTACCGCTACCTGTCCGATGTCTATGCACGGCGTGGACAGGGCAGCTGGCAGTGCCCGGCATTTCCCGAGTTCGTTCAGCAACTGCTCAGCGCCTGTGAGCACATGACCCGCGCCAGCAACGACGAACTGCTCGATCAGGTCATGCAAAGCCAGCACCTGACGGCCGCCATCGTGGCCCACAACATGACCGGCGAGCACCCAGAGCCGTTGAGCGGCTACCTGGCCAGCGAACAGGGTCTGTGGTTCGGCCATCCCAATCATCCCGCGCCCAAGGCACGGCTGTGGCCGAAACATCTGGCCCAGGAAACCTACGCGCCGGAGTTTCAGGCCAAGACCGCGCTTCACCTGTTCGAGGTGCCGATGGAAGGACTGCGGATCACTTCCAATGGTCTGAGCGAGACACAGGTCATGGCCGGTTTTGTCGATCAGGCAAAGGCCCGTCCCGGACACGCGCTGATCTGCATGCACCCGGTGCAGGCTGAGCTGTTCATGCAGGATCGTCGCGTACAGCGTCTGCTGGAGCTGGGTGAAGTCACGGACCTCGGCACCACCGGGCCGCTGGCCAGTCCGACGGCTTCGATGCGCACCTGGTACATCGAAGGCCACGACTATTTCATCAAGGGTTCGCTGAATGTGCGCATCACCAACTGTGTCAGGAAAAACGCCTGGTATGAGCTGGAAAGCACGCTGATCATCGACGAACTGTTCCAGCGCCTGCAGCAGACGCAGCCGGAAACCCTCGGCGGGCTGTCCACGGTGGCTGAGCCGGGTTCGATGAGCTGGGCACCCAAAGGGGTCGGTGAAACCGATGCCCACTGGTTCCGCGAACAGACTGGCGCGATTCTGCGGGAAAACTTCTGCCTTCGCTCCGGTGCCGACCGCAGCGTGATGGCGGGCACCTTGTTCGCTCGCGACCTGCGCTCAAGGCCGCTGGTGCATGATTTCCTGCAGCGCTTCAAAGGCTGGGAACTTGGTGATGAGGACCTGCTGACATGGTTTGATCAATACCAGGCCTTGCTGCTGCGCCCGGTCATGGCGCTGTTCTTCAACCATGGCGTGGTGATGGAGCCGCATTTGCAGAATGCCGTGCTGATCCACGATAACGGCCAGCCTCGACAGTTGCTGTTGCGCGACTTTGAGGGCGTCAAACTCACCGACGAACTGGGCATCAAGTCCATCGAGGTCGGGCTGCACCCGCGCATTCGCCAGTCGCTGACCTACTCCCGCGAGCAGGGCTGGAGCCGAATCACCTACTGTCTGCTGATCAACAACCTGTCCGAAGCCGTGCTGGCCCTGAGTTGGGAGCGGCCACACCTGGCGCCCTTGATGTGGCAGCAGGTCGAGCGACAACTGCGCAGCATTCGCGAGGAACTGATACGTCCGGCGCCGGAACTGGATGCATTGATTGCAGGCCACTCGATTGCCTGCAAGACCAACCTCAAGGTGCGTTTGGCGGCCAAGGCTGATCGCGAAGCCAATTACGTGCGTCTGGCATCGCCGTGGGGCGAGGAAGCGCGTTACGCCGAGCAGGAAGAGGTGCGTTATGCATAAGTTGCCTGACACGGTGCGTGCCGCCATAAACGAGGCTCGGTCGCTGGACACGGATCCGCTGGCTGCCTTCGTTTACGATCTGGACGCCCTTGAGCAGCATGTGAGCGAGGTCATGGCAGCGCTGCCTGCTGGCGTGGAGCTGTATTACGCGATCAAGGCCAACAGCGAAGCGCCGGTACTGGCGACGCTGGCCCCGCTGGTCAGCGGTTTCGAGATTTCCTCGGGAGGAGAAATCGAGCGGGTGATGGCGTGCCCGATGCGCAAACCCTATGTGTTCTCAGGCCCCGGCAAGCTGGACTCGGACCTGCGTAGCGCGCTGCTCAACAAGGTCGAGGCGTTTCATGTGGAAAGCCTCAACGAAATCGAACGTCTGCAACGACTGGCCAGCGAGGTCGGGCGTGTGCAACCGGTGTTCATCCGCATCAACCCTCAGTTGCCGCCCACCCAGTCGAGCAGGCTGGCCATGGCCGGAACTGCCACACCGTTTGGCATCGACGAAGCGGACCTGGCTGAAGCCGTGCAGCGCGTGGACAGCGCCAGCCACCTGTCGCTCAAGGGTTTTCATGTGCATGCCATGTCGCACCAGCAGTCGGTCGAGCGTCACGAGCAATTGATCGATCTGTACCTGCAGCGCTGGCCGCAATGGAAAGCCCTGACCCGTAACCCGGAGCAGGTTACCCATTTCAACGTGGGCGGCGGCATCGGTGTCGATTACCTCAGCGGCCAGCGCTTCGACTGGCAGCGCTTTTGCCGTTATCTGGAAAAACGCCTGGGCGAAGAGGCCGATGCGCCGATTCTGCGTTTTGAGCCAGGGCGTTTCATCAGCGCCTATTGCGGTTACTACGCGATTGAAGTGCTGGATATCAAGACCAGTCACGGCGAGCACTTTCTGGTATGCCGCGGCGGTACCCACCAGTTCCGTCTGCCGGTTGCCCAGAGCCATGATCACCCGGTCATTCATCTGCCCAATGTGCCACAGACTGCCGAATCCGAGGAAAAGGCCTGCACGGTTGTGGGCCAACTATGCACGCCCAAGGACGTATTGAGTCGCAAACATCCGTTCAAGGGCGTCGAGATCGGTGATCTGCTGGTGCTGCCATTGGCGGGTGCCTATGGCTTCAACATTTCCCATGTGGATTTTCTCTGCCATCCGCGTCCGGCGCAGCATTTCATACGCAACGGTGAGCGGATCCGGGAGGACCTTCGGTGAAATCCGGCTTCAACGTCCCGCGCAGTTGGGTGGTGATCAACGTTTTACTGGGCACACTGACCGTGAGCCTCAGCAACAGCTCGCTCAACCCGGCGCTGCCTACGTTCATGGAAGCGTTCCGGATTGGTCCGCTGATGGCCACCTGGATCGTCGCTGCGTTCATGACCAGCATGGGCATGACCATGCCGCTGACCAGCTTTCTCAGCCAGCGGGTAGGGCGCAAGCGTCTGTACCTGTGGGGTGTTGCGCTGTTCATCGGTGGGTCACTGTTGGGCGCACTGGCCAATTCCATTGCGCTGGTCATCGCGGCGCGGGTGGTGCAGGGCGTGGCCAGCGGGCTGATGATTCCGTTGTCGCTGGCAATCATCTTCGCCGTGTATGAAAAGCATGAACGGGGCAGGGTAACCGGGCTTTGGAGCGCCGCTGTGATGCTCGCTCCGGCACTGGGACCGCTGTGCGGCAGCCTGCTGCTGGAGTGGTTCAGCTGGCGCTCGCTGTTCCTGATGAATGTGCCCATTGGCCTGCTGGCGTTGTTGCTGGGCGTCGGTGTGTTGCCAGCGTCCGAACCTGCGGAACGCAAGCCTTTCGACCTGATTGGCTACCTGCTGATCGCGTCAGGGATCGGCCTGCTGATGGTGGCTATCAGTCGCATGCATCATGCCGAGGCGCTGTTGGACCCGCTCAATCAAGCCATGGTGCTGGTGGCCGTGGCCTGCCTGATCGCGTTTGTCCGCGTGGAACTGCGTCGTAAGGATCCGTTGCTGAACCTGCGTCTGTTCAACCTGCGTGGCTACCGGCTGAGTGTGATCGTCGCCGTGGTGCAATCGGTCGGCATGTTCGAGTGCCTGGTGCTGTTGCCGCTGCTGGTGCAGACCGTGATGGGCTACAACCCGATCTGGACCGGTCTGTCTCTGCTCTGCACGGCGGCGTTCGCCAGCCTGTTCGGACAGTGGGGCGGCAAGGCACTGGATCGGCATGGGCCACGCAAGGTGGTCGCCATCGGCCTGTTGCTGACCGGGCTGTCGACGCTGGCGCTGGGTCTGCTCAAGTCCGATGCGGAGATAGGCGTGGTGTTCGTCCTGATGATGGTTCGCGGCGCCGGACTGGGCCTGTCCTACATGCCCATCACCACCGCCGGTCTCAATGCCTTGCCTGAGCCGATGGTCACGCAGGGTGCGGCGATGAACAACATTTCACGGCGTCTGGTGGCGTCGCTGGGGATTGTGATCGCTTCCCTGTGGCTCGAATTTCGCCTGAGCTCGGCAGGGCCGACCGCCACGCCGTCTGCCATCAGCGAAGTGTTCATTGCCACCGGCCTGTTGATTCTCCTGGCTTTGCCCTGCGCCTGGCGCTTCCCCGTCAATGAAGCGCCCGTGAAAGAAAAGCCTGTCAACGACGAGCGCGCCGAGGCACAGCCCGACGCCGTCGAAACCCGATAATTTTCATTTGAGGTATGAACATGGCAACCCCTCTACCGCTGAACCCTTTGCCGCGTGAACCAAAATCCGTCAAAGCCCCGGCAACCGGCGACTGGCTGGCGGATATCGACGCGGACCGTTATACAAAAGTGCAGCGCCGCGTGATCGGTCAGTTGCTGCAGACGCTGCTTTATGAAGCCGCTCTGCCTTACACCTGTGTATCACTGGATGAGCATCGGCACTTGTTTGTGGTGCCAGCAACCGATTCGGCTCAGGCACCTGTCGAGTACCGCTGCAGCGGCCTGCTCAGCAGCAGTTTCGAACTGATCCGGCTTGATCATGCCAGTCTTGAACGTGTCGACAAAAACGGTAAACGCAGCGTACCGGACCTGCACCAGGCCCTGACCGAGCTGTTGAGCCCATTCAAGGACAGCCCGCATCTGGCGCGCTTCATCCAGGAAATCGAGCAGACCCAGCTCAAGGATCTGCAGGCCCGCAATCAGGACTATCAGCCCGCAAAGCCCGCTCATCAACTGGATGTGGATGCGCTGGAACAGCATTTCATGGACGCCCACAGCTACCACCCGTGCTACAAGTCGCGCATCGGCTTTTCACTGGCCGACAACGTCAAGTACGGACCGGAGTTCGCCACGCCGATTGAAGTGGTCTGGATTGCAGTTGCGAAAACCAACGCCTCTGTCGGTCATGTTCGTGCGATGGACCTTCAACAGTTCGTCCGTGACGAACTCGGCACACAGCGCTGGCAGGCGTTTGCCCAGACGCTGGCCGCGCAGGGCAAGTCCATCGACGACTATCAGCTCATGCCGGTGCATCCGTGGCAGTGGGACAACGTAACCGTATCGACTTTCTTCCCGGAACTGGCGAGCGGTGAACTGATCTACCTGGGCACCTCCAGCGACCAGTACAAGGCCCAGCAGTCAATTCGTACACTGGCCAATGCCAGCGATCCGGTGAAGCCGTACGTCAAACTGGCGATGAGCATGACCAACACCTCCAGCACCCGCATTCTGGCGCGTCATACGGTGTTGAACGGGCCGATCATTGCCGACTGGCTGCAACACTTGATCAGCACCGACAGCACGGCTCGGGAGCTGGGTTTCGTGATTCTGGGCGAAGTGGCCGGGGTCAGTTTCGATTATCGCCATCTGCCGGAATCGCGTTCCGCGCAGACCTACGGCACGCTGGGTGCGATCTGGCGCGAAAGCCTGCATCAGTACCTCAAGGATGATGAGCAGGCCGTGCCGTTCAACGGGCTGAGCCATGTGGAAAATCGTTACGGTGATGGAGAGCAGTCGCCTTTCATCGATGCATGGGTCCGCCAGTACGGCCTGGAAAACTGGACCCGGCAATTGTTGCAGGTCACTGTGCCGCCGATCATTCACATGCTCTATGCCGAGGGCATCGGCATGGAGTCCCACGGCCAGAACATCATACTGATCACCAAAGACGGCTGGCCGCAGCGCATTGCGCTCAAGGACTTCCATGACGGCGTGCGCTATTCGCCGGCACATCTGGGCCGCCCCGAACTGTGCCCGGAACTGGTGCCGCTGCCCGCTAGCCACGCGAAGCTCAACCGCAACTCGTTCATCATCACTGACGATGTCAACGCCGTGCGCGACTTCTCCTGTGATTGCTTCTTCTTTATCTGCCTCGCGGAAATGGCCATTTTCCTGCGCCAACAGTACCAACTGGACGAAGCGCTGTTCTGGCAGATGACCGCCAATGTGATCCTCGGGTATCAAAAGGCCCATCCGCAGCACCGTGACCGTTTCGGGTTCTTCGATGTGTTTGCACCGACCTACGAAGTGGAAGAACTCACCAAACGTCGTCTGCTCGGTGACGGCGAACGCCGCTTCAGGTCTGTGCCGAACCCTCTGCATGCCTACAGGCCGCAATGATGCTGAGGACCAACACGCTCAAGCAGAAGCTCGGCAGAGGCCAGCCGGTGTACGGGCTGATCAGCTCGATCCCGGCGCCTGCCGCCATCGAATTGATCGCCGAAGCCGGTTTCGACTTCGTGATCATCGACATGGAGCACGTGCTGATCAACCCGGAAACCGTGGAGAACATGATCCGCGTGGCCGAAAGCTACGACCTCACGCCCCTGGTGCGGGTCGCCGATCTGAACCCGAAAACCCTGCTGCGGCTGCTTGATGGCGGCGCGCAGGGCATCGTGCTGCCCATGATCGAAAGCCCCGAACAACTTGCGGAAGCGATTGCGGCCTGCAAGTACCACCCGCTGGGCCGCCGCAGCCTGAATGCCGGGCGTCCTGGCTCGTTCGGCAAGCACAGCCTGGCGCAGTACGTCAAAGCCGCGAACGAGCAAATCATGCTGGTGGCGATGATCGAGAGCGCCGAAGGCGTGCGCCGCGCATCCGACATCGCTGCGGTGCCGGGGCTGGACATGATTCTCGAAGGCGCGGCGGATCTGTCCCAGTCGCTCGGCATGCCCTGGCAGATCGATACCCCCGTCGTGCAGCAGGCACTGCTCGACACCTGGCAGGCAGCCAAAGCCGCCAACGTTGCCTATTGCACCATTCCCCGCCAGCCGGGCGACGCTGCTCGCTGGCAGGCTCGCGGGGTCAACGCTTTTGTTCTGGGGGATGAGCGCGGCATTGCCTTTCGTGCGCTTCAGGCCCGCCTGACCCAACATTCTGTAGAAGGAAACTGATCCGATGAATTTCACTTCACATGCCGCAGACCTGGTGATGCAGGATCTGGTCGACTGCCTGCTGGCCGAAGACTTTTTTGGCCAGGAAAATCTGGCATTGCAGGACACTGCTCAATGGCAACTGAGCCACCCGCAGGCTCCGGCGCTGTCCGGGAAAAGCGCCGGCCAACAGGTATGGGACTGGAACTGCGATGCCGCCGAGCAACGCTTCATCAGCATTGCGTTGCGCCCCGGCATCACCCAGCAATGGGAGAAGGTACCCGGCACGCCGGTGCTGGGCCGTCAGGGCGAGCGCTGGACGCAGTTGTCGCCCGAAGACTTCATGAAGTGGGTGTTCGCCGGCATGGCGACGCGCTTTGCCGACAACGAAAAAGGTCTGTCGCTGTTCCTCGATGTGCTGCGCATCAGCGTCTGGCAGACCGCACTGTCGCTGGATCACAACGTGGACGACCAGAACCTGATGGGCCAGGACGGTCACACCTTCTTCCGCACCATGGAGCAATGGGCCTCGTTGCGTGACCGTCCTTACCATCCGCTGGCCAAAGCCAAGCAGGGCCTGGATGAGCAGCAGTACCGCGCCTATCAGGCCGAGTTTGCCAAACCGGTGGTGCTGAACTGGGTGGCGGTGGACAAGACCCTGCTGCAATGTGGCGAAGGCGTTGCGGACCTGCAGGCGTCTTTTCCGGCCCGTTACCTGCTGCCCACTGACCTGCAGGCCCGGCTTGACCACGAAATGCAGGCTCGCGGCGTTGCCGACAGTCACGTCGTGCTGCCGGTTCATCCCTGGCAGTTCGATCACGTGCTGGACGCGCAAGTGGGTGACGCGCTGGCCAAGGGCGACTGCCTGCGCCTGGACTTCCAGGAAGCGTCGGTATTTGCCACCTCGTCGTTGCGTTCGATGACGCCGTGCTTCGACAGCGCCGATTACCTGAAGCTGCCGATGGCGATCTACTCGCTCGGGGCATCGCGTTATCTGCCAGCCGTGAAAATGATCAATGGCAATCTGAGCGAAGCCTTGTTGCGTCAGGTGGTCGAGAAGGACGAGACACTGGGTCGCTCGCTGCACCTGTGTGACGAGCGCACGTGGTGGGCCTTCATGCCGACTGGCGCCAGCCTGTTCGACGAAGGCCCACGTCATCTTTCGGCGATGCTGCGCCGTTATCCGGCAGCACTGCTGGACGATCCCGAATGCCGTCTGCTGCCGATGGCCGCGCTGGGCACGCCGTTGCCGGGCAGCAACCGGCACTTCTTCGATGAGTGGATGGCGTATCGCGAGCTGCCACGCAATCAGGCCTCGGTGCTGACGCTGTTCCGGGAGTTGAGCCACAGCTTCTTCGACATTAACCTGCGCATGCTGCGCCTGGGCATGCTCGGCGAAGTGCACGGTCAGAATGCGGTACTGGTCTGGAAAGCCGGGCAGGCACAGGGCCTGTTGCTGCGTGATCATGACTCGCTGCGCATCTTCGTGCCGTGGCTTGAGCGCAACGGCATGCAGGATCCGGTGTATCGCATGAAGAAAGGTCATGCCAATACCCTGTACCATGAGCGCCCCGAAGATCTGCTGTTCTGGTTGCAGACCCTGGGTATTCAGGTCAATGTCCGGGCAATCATGGACACCCTGGCGCAGGTCTACGACATTCCGGTCACCGCGCTATGGACCGTATTGCGCGATGTGCTGGACAACCTGATCACCACCATTGAATTCGACGAGGAGGCCCGTAACATGCTCCGGCACCAACTGTTCGAAGTACCGAACTGGCCACAGAAACTGCTGCTCACGCCGATGATCGCGCGTGCTGGCGGGCCGGGCAGCATGCCGTTCGGCAAGGGGCAGGTGGTCAACCCGTTCCACAGGTTGCGACGTGAGGTCTGACGAGCCTGATCAGCCATCGCGGCGCAAGGTACTGCGCCTGTCGCTGGGACTGTTGGTGTTACCCGGATTGACGCTGCCCGGCATTGCCCGGGCAGCGCCGTTGCGGGTGGTCACGCTGTTTCAGGGCGCCTCCGACACAGCGGTGGCGCTGGACGTCACGCCCTGTGGCGTGGTGGATTCCTGGAGTGAAAAGCCCATGTACCGCTACCTGCGCCCGGCGCTGGCGGCGGTGCCCCATGTGGGCCTGGAAACCCAGCCGAGCCTGGAAGACATTGTGCTGCTCAAGCCGGACCTGATCGTGGCCTCGCGTTTTCGCCATCAACGCATTGCGCCGTTGCTCGAACAGATTGCACCTCTGGTGATGCTGGAAGAGGTGTTCGAATTCAAGCGCACCCTGGCGATGATGGGCGCGGCCCTGAATCGCCAGCAGCAGGCCATGGCGCTGCTCGGGCAATGGCAGCAACGTGTGGCAACGCTGCGTGAACAGCTGAAGGCGAGGTTTGCCGGACGCTGGCCCATCACTGTATCGGTGCTCGATGTCCGCGAGGACCATATCCGCAGTTATCTGCCTGCCAGTTTTGCCGGCTCCGTGCTCAGCGAGCTGGGCTTCGACTGGACACCCGCCGCCCGCGAAGCACAGGGCGTTTCCCTCAAACTCAGCAGTAAAGAGAGCCTGCCTGTGGTCGATGCCGACCTGTTCTTTATCTTTCAGCGTGGCGACAGCAAGGCCGCGCAAAACACGTACGAAAAGCTGGTGCAGCATCCGTTCTGGAAACAGTTGCGAGCACCGCAGGACGGCCAGGTCTGGCGCGTCGATGCGGTGGCCTGGAGCCTGTCCGGCGGAATTCTGGGCGCCAACCTGATGCTCGACGAAATATCAAAGGTCGCGCTCGGGACCCGCTCTTCATGAAGCAAGGAACGAGACTGGGCATCGGCGCGCTGGTGCTCATGGTGTGCATGGGGTTGAGCCTTGCGTCAGGGGCCAGCTGGATTTCGCCCACGGCGATCGTCAACAGCCTCTGGCAGCCTGATGCCTTGAGTGCGACCCAGCATGTCCTGCTCGACAGCCGCTTTACCCGTACGCTGATGGCGATTGCCGTGGGCGCGAGTCTGGCCGTGGCTGGCGCCCTGATGCAGGCCCTGACACGCAACCCGCTGGCGTCTCCGGGTCTGTTCGGCATCAATGCCGGGGCGACGTTTTCGATCATTGCCTGTTCGTCGTTGCTGACTCTGACGTCGATGAGTCAGTGGCTGTGGTGCGCTTTCATCGGCGCGGCGGTGGCGGGGTGTCTGGTCTGGGTGATCGGCAATCGGGGGCAGGGCAGCCTCAATCCGCTGCGTATCGTGCTGGCGGGAGCGGCTATCACGGCGCTGTTCACCGCGTTCAGTCAGGCGTTGCTGGTGGTCAATCAGGACGGTCTGGACACGGTGTTGTTCTGGCTCGCGGGTTCGCTGTCGGAGCGCGACCTGAGCACCGCGGCGCCCATGCTGGTCTGTGTGGTGCTGGCCCTGATCGCCGCGCTGCTGCTGGCAGGGCAGGTCAACGTGCTCAATACCGGCGAAGCGATTGCCACCGCACTCGGCCAGCGCACCGGGCTCATCCGCCTGCTGATGAGCATCGTAATCATTGCCCTGGCGGGCAGTGCAGTGGCGTTGGCAGGCAGTATCGGCTTTATCGGCCTGCTGGTGCCGCACATGGTGCGCAAGACACTGTCCATCGACCATCGCTGGCTGCTGCCGGGCTGTGCGCTGCTGGGTGCGACGCTTTTGCTGCTCGCCGATACGCTGGCGCGGGTAGTGATCGTGCCGCAGGAAGTGCCGGTCGGTGTGATGACGGCGCTGTTCGGTGCGCCATTTTTCATTGCGCTGGCACGTCGGGGAGCGCGTTATGGATAAGCACCTGACGCTCCGTTATCGCGGATTTTCCAGACGTTTCAGTCTGGCTGGCCTGACACGATTGCTGGCGGCGCTGGCCTTCACCTTACTGGTCATGCTGGGCTCACTGGCGCTGGGCAAGGTCAACCTGTCGCCTGCAACGTTGTTTGACGTGCTGTTCGGGCAGGCAGACCAGCGTCTGGTGTTCATCGTCGAGCAACTGCGCATGCCAAGGCTGGCGCTGGCCGCGCTTGTGGGCGCAGCGCTTGCCGTGTCCGGCCTGATCCTGCAGAGCATCATCCGCAATCCGCTGGCGTCGCCTGACCTGCTGGGCATCACCAGCGGTGCCAGCGCGGCAGCGGTGATCTACCTGTCGTTCTTCTCGGCAGCGCTGGGTGCGCAGTTTCTGCCCCTTGCCGCCATCAGCGGTGCAGGTCTGGCAGCATTGGCCATCTATCTGCTGGCCTGGAATCAGGGTGCTTCTCCGCTGCGGCTGGTGCTGATCGGCGTCGGGGTATCGGCTTTACTGGCTGCCGTCACCACCTTCATTCTGGTGTTCAGCCCGTTGACCACCACCTTGTCGGCCTACGTCTGGCTGACCGGCAGCGTATATGGTGCCAGTTGGCCCGAGCCACGTGCGCTCGCAGGCTGGCTGGTGGTGGTTCTGCCATTGCTGGTGCTGCTCGCCCGACAGGTGCGGGTGCAACAGCTGGATGATGACCTGGCTCAGGGTATCGGTGTGCGTGTGCAGTGGTTGCGCGCCGGGCTGTTGCTGGTCAGCGTGGCGCTGGCCGGTCTGGCAGTGGCCTGGGGCGGGGCGATTGCCTTTGTCGGCCTGATCGCGCCGCACATCGCCAAACGTCTGATGCCGCCGGGGTTCGCCGGGCAGGCGCTTATGTCTGCGCTGATGGGCGCCAATCTGGTGATGCTGGCCGATCTGGCCGGACGTACGCTGTTCCTGCCGCTGGACCTGCCCGCAGGAATTTTTGTCGCGGTGCTGGGCACGCCGTTTTTTCTGTATCTCTTGATCAACCAGCGGCATTAAGGAATTTCGGATGGCGTCCATTGCAACCCATGACCTGACCTTGAGCTATCAGGGCCAGGTCATCATCGACAGCCTCGACCTGCAGCTTCCTCCGGGGCAGGTGACGGTGCTGATCGGCAGCAACGGTTGCGGCAAAAGCACGTTGCTCAAATCCCTGGCCCGTCTGCTTAAACCTCAGGCAGGCAGTGTGGTGCTCAATGGGGCTGACATTCATCACAAGTCCACGGCCACCGTGGCGCGCGAGCTGGCGATCCTGCCGCAGATGCCCAGTGCGCCCGAGGGCATCAGTGTCCGTCAGCTGGTTGCGCTGGGCCGCTATCCGTATCAGAACTGGATGCAGCAATGGTCCGCGCAGGATGAAGCCATGGTCGAAAAGGCCCTGATGCAGACCGGCATGCACGCACTGGCCGAGCGTCCGGTGGACGCCTTGTCGGGCGGCCAGCGTCAGCGCGCGTGGATCGCCATGACTCTGGCACAGGATACCAATCTGGTGCTGCTGGACGAGCCGACCACCTTTCTCGACCTGGCCCATCAGATCGAAGTGCTTGACCTGCTGCGCGACCTCAACCGACAGGAAGGCAAGACCATCGTCATGGTGCTGCACGATCTGAATCTGGCCTGCCGCTACGCCGATCACATGATTGCCGTGCACCAACGCACGGCATTCGCCCAAGGGCGTCCTGCGGACATCCTCAGCGAAACACTGATCAAGCAAGTGTTCGACCTGAACTGCCGGATCATTCCCGACCCGTTTTTCGGCACACCGCTGTGCATTCCCTTCGGCCGGGAACTGCCGCAATGACGGCTGGGCAAGTCTTCACCGACGCCGAATGGGCATTACTCTGCGGGCCGCTCCAGCTCAGAACGGCAGAGGCTCGCGACTCACGCTCCTTGCCCGCACAGGACCTGCTGGACGACGCCGTGTGCAGCGATCTGCTGGATGCGCTGGGTCCCGTCATTGGTTCTCCGACGCGGGCGATCACAGCATCCCTGCTGGCCAAGCGGTTTTCCTTTCTCGGCACCGGTGCCTGCCTATACGCCATGTCGGTGTTCGACAAGGGCCTGACGCTGTCGCTGGACAACAGCGTGATCGAGTACGCCCACGATGACGGCCTGTGGACGTCATCCATCCCGCTGCTTAATGTTGTTCCTTTTGGCTACGCAAATGGAGACCGGGACATCTGGCGTGAATCGATCGTCCAGACTCTGTTCGCCGGATTGTTGAAACCGCTCTGGGAAACCTTCAACCGGGTGAGCGGTATTTCCCGACGCATCCTGTGGGAAAACACTGCCGTGCGGGTGTACTCGCTCTACGAGAAGCGCATGGCCAAGGTCGACGATCCCGTCATTCGTGCGCGTTACGAAGCCGATTTCGACTGGTTGTTGAACCACGCCGATCCTTCATTGTTCGGTCTGGAGTACAACCCGCTGAAGCATTTCAGGCGACCACCGACGACATTGCCTTCCGGGCAAAGCATCCGTTTCCGACGCACCTGCTGTTTTTATTACGACGCAAGCAATCCCGTCGAGTACTGCTCGACCTGTCCGTTATTGAGGCCAAAGAAATGCCGATGAATGAGCGAATCGCACCGCGACAGCAGCACATCAGCCAGGACGTGCTTGATCAGTACCGGGACATTTCGGCATCCACCATCGGTCACGTGACCGATGCCGGCTATCTGCCCGGCATCCGCCCCGTGTTCGAAGGCGCGCGCATGGTCGGCAATGTGGTCACTATCAAAGTGGATCTGCCCGATGGCAGTATCCTGCGTGACGCCTTGATCAACAGCGAGCCCGGCGACGTACTGGTCGTCGAATGCACGGGTGATGCCCATTGCGCCTGCTGGGGAGAGTTGCGGACACTGGCGGGGCTGATCAAAGGACTGGCAGGTGTGGTGGTGTCGGGCTCCGTCACGGATGTTGCGGCGTTACGTGCGCATGGACTGCCGGTATTCAGCCGCGGGATCAGCGCCGTTACCACGCGAAGCCTTGGGCAGAGCGGGGCGCTCAATCATCCGGTCAGGATCGGCGAGGTCACGGTACAGCCTGGAGATCTGGCCATTGGCGACGACGACGGCGTGTTCATTCTGAGCGCACAACAGGCAGGCGAACTGCTGCCTGAGTTGCTGGCGAAAGAGCAGGCAGACCGGGCGCGCCGTGACGAATTGCTGGGACGGTTGGTCGAGAAGCGGATGAATGTCTCGAAACGCTTCGTGGTGTAGCGCCAGTCAGCCAAACCGCTAAAGTTGCGCGCAATGCAGTCCTGCTTCATTGCGCGCAATAGCGGCAGAAGGACTCAGTTGGGATCATCCATGGAGACCTGAGCGATACCTTCTGCGCCCAGGCTGTCCATGATGCCGTTGACCAGTTGCGTGATGGTCCAGGGCTTGGCAATGAACAGCACGTCGTCCTTCAACTGATCGCTGCCCGGCGTACCGTGGCCGGACATGACCACGACCGGAATATGCGACCACTGCGAACCCACCACGTTGGCCAGAGCGATACCGTCCATACTGCCTGGCATACGGACATCGGTCAGCAGCAGGGCGACCTTGTTGATGTTCTGCTGGAGGTATTTCATTGCTTCGTCGGCGTTTTCCACCGCCTTGGTGCGCAGTCCGACGTCCGTCTCGAGGATTTCACAGACGAAGTCACGGATCGTCTGTTCGTCTTCAACGACCAGCACCAGACCTTCACCTTGCGCAGGCTTCCCATACTGCTCTGATTGAGCCATTTCTCGTTCCCTCAGCCTTGCATATCACATTCAAAAACACTGCAACGGCGGATCGAACCGTTGCTCATGCTGATATGAGCAAAACAGGGGCGGAAAAATTCATATTTTTCTGAAAATCAGCTCATCTCATTGCTTGGCAGGGCTAGCGGGCAGCGGCTGAGCCTGGGTGCTGGCCACACCGATCTTGCCTGCACCTGCGGTCTGAGGCACCTGTTTGAACGCTACGTCTGCGGGCAACGGCGTAATCAGATAGTCGAGGTGTTGGCTGAACGCCTGAAGCGCATTGAGGTCTTCGGGACGGTAATCGTTGCCACTGAACTCCTGTTGATTAGGTACGCAAGGTCTGCCGATCGCGGCCTGACACGCGGCGTTTTCGGCTTCGGTGCCTGGCGCGAACAGCGCGAATGCCGTACCGGGCTGTTTGGCATCGAAGTAGAAGGGATGCGTGACATGATCGAAATAATTGCCTTCCACCAGCAGATGCGAGTAAGTGGTTCGCGGCATGATCGCGCCCTGATAACTCAGGTTGGAGTAGACGTTATTGACCAGTTGCACGGTAACGTCGGCATTGGCCATGCCGCCCGCGTGCGGTCCCCGACCGGACGTGTGGTGGATGAGGTTCCTGGCCACGGTCACGGTGTCCGGGTCGCCCAGGAATAGCCACACCCAATAATGATGGCCGTCGCAGGACGCGGAGTAGGGCGTGCGACCGTCGAACTCGTTGTCTGAAATAGTGACATGAGACGCAGACATCCACCCGGTGGCGATCATCTGTCTGCCGATGCGGGCGAACGTATTGTTGCTGATCCACACGCCGTCGGTATTTTCGATGATGAGCGCATCGCCAGCCCACACAGTCTGAGGGTTGACATCGGACAGCGTCAGATTGCGAACGATGACGTTGTGGACACCTCCGCCGATGTGCACCGCGATGCCCTGGATCGCTGCCTGACTGCCGACGCCGATCAGCGTTTTGTTCGACCCCACATTGAGGCGTGTCATACCGGCGTTGTCATAGGTCACGCTGGCCGGTTTCCTGTCTTGACAGAAACCATTGAAACCGTTGATTGCAAGCTGTCCGCCACCAGCAGGACACGGATTGACCTCGCACCCCATCTCGGTGGTTGTGGGACTGCCGTTGATCATCACGCTGCCACGAAAGTCGAAGGCATGATCGATTTCGATGACACGAGGCGTGTCGTCGGAACAATGGCCATGGTTATCGTATGAGCCGCACAGCGCCTTTCGAAGTTCAACGAGCGTGGTCGGGCGTACAGGTGCTGCGTCACCACCGCCCGTGACGTTTTTGGCAAACCCGTCCGGACCGTCTGCCGCGAGGGACAGCTCAGTGATCAGTAGCCCGCTGACTGTCATCAGTCCAAAAACCAGCAACCCAAACAGGCCGTGTGCGGGGATGACCCGCGATGTTTTCCAAGAGGCAGGCGATCTCATTCGGTGCGATTCCACGGTTTTAGACAGGCGAACGTCACTCATCGACTGCATGAATCGCAGCGATGAGCATTTATGGGGATTGGCCTGTTGGTCAGACAGGCGCCCGAGGTTCCACCGAAAGACGGGAAAAGATCAAATGACTAATTATTTAAACGCATGTCCTGGCGCTTGTGCGCTAAGGGGCAAAAGAGCCGGTGTTCTTCCTGAGGGCGTGAATCGCTTCAGCTGATGAGTGAACGGGCCGTCGCAAGATCGGTGATCAACACATCCAGATAACCGCCGTGCAGAGCGCCGCGAATCGCGTTGACCTTGCGCTCGCCACCGGCAAGACCGATGACGCGCTCTATGTTCAGGAGCTGTTCCAGGTCCACCGAAACCACCACTTCCTCGCTGTCCTGCAGCACCGGCTTGCCGTCCGCATCGTAGTAGCGCAGACAGATATCACCCACCGCGCCACGTTCGGCCAGCAGCTTGAGCATGGGCTCGCCGTGATAGTTTCCGCTGTTGCGCAGCAGTTTGGACGGCTCAAGCTCGCCGATGCCGACGATTGCAACGGTCAGATTGGAGAAGCGTTCGACGACTTCCCTGACCTCATCCAGTTGCAGAATACGGTGACGGCTGTCGACCGACTGCTCGATGCTTTGTGATGGCAGCAGGTAGGAAGGGCAGCCCAGCAGCGTCGCCAGTTGCTGGGTCAGCAAGGTGGCCTCAAATGCGCCCTTGTTACCGACACCACCCAGCAGTTGAACCACTTCAGTGGCCGCACTCTGTTTGGAACTGTGCATGTAGCCGACCATTGCGCGAATGGTCGAGCTCCATGAACTGATGCCGATCCGGTCCTTCTCGGTAAGGGTGGTTTCGATGTAATGCGCAGCCGCCGAGCCGATGGCCTGCTTGAGGGCGTCTTCATCCTCGCTGGTCGGCTCGACGACGATTACCTGCCTGACGCCGTAGCGCTGTTGCAGCTCACGTTCCAGGTCGAGGTGGAAATTCAGCGGACGCTGCACCGAAATCTTGACGATTCCCTCTTTCAGCGCGCGATTGAGCGCCCGACTCACGAACGATTGGGACAGATCCAGTTGCTGTGAAATCTGTGACTGCTTCAGTCCGTCTTCGTAATAAAGCGAAGCAATCTTAGTCAGGAGCCGCTGCTCCTCAAGCATTCTCATCCGGGATCCAACTTAGCCAGTTTGCAGGCACTATGGTGCAATTCGCCTCAAAGCAAAAGCAACCCTTTGCTTGATCAGGACATGATCAGGCCCCCGTCAACGTTGATTGACTGACCGGTAATGTAGGCGGCATCCGCAGAGGCCAGAAAGGTGACCAGTCCGGCAACGTCACGGGCAGTCCCGGCGCGCTTCATAGGGATACCAGCGACCCATTCGGCCATCAGTTCGCCAGTGCCGTAGGTTTTATCGGGCGTTGACAGTATCTGCCCCCAGACCCGGTCGTTGTATTCCCACATCTCACTCTCGATGATGCCGGGGCAAAAGGCGTTCACCGTGATGCCGTGAGGCGCCAACTCGTGGGCCAGACTGTGGGTGATGCCGATCACGCCCATTTTGCTGGCGGCGTAGTGGGGCGTGTAGATGAAGCCCTGACGACCCTGACCGGAGCTGGTGTTGATCAGCCGACCGCCGCGCCCACTACTGATCATGTGTTTGGCGGCTTCGCGGCAGCACAGCCAGACGCCGGTGGTGTTGACCTGCAGTACTCGGTCGAAATCGGCACGGGGCATGCGGTCGAAATGGTCGATGGTGATGATCCCGGCGTTCTGCACCGAGACGTCGACCCGGCCGAAGCGAGCCTGTGCCTGGGCGTACAGGTCGATTACCTCCTGTTCACTGGTGACATCGGCCACCACCGGCAGTACCTGAGCGCCGGTCAGCTCAGCGATCCGCCGGGCCGTTTCATTGATCCGGTCAGCATTGGACACCATCACCAGATTGGCGCCTTCTCGGGCGAAGCGTTCTGCAATGCCTTCACCGATGCCCCGGCATGCGCCGGTAATGACCACGGTGGCTGCGTGGAAGCGTTTATTGTTCAAGATAGTGCTCCTTTGCGGGTGAATTCGGTTCGGGATGCCTGTTTCAGGCGCGGCGGCTCACCAGCAGACGAATCCGCCGTCCACGACCAGATCAATGCCGGTGCAGAAAGAAGCAGCCTGACTGGAGAGAAAGATGGCAGGCCCGACCATTTCATCGACCGTGGCCATTCGGCCCAGCGGCGTCGTCTCTTCAAAAATCTTCACCTGATCCGCGACCTCGGGCCGGGTATTCATGGGCGTGGCGGTATAGCCGGGGCTGATGCTGTTGACCCGCACGCCGCGCTGCGCCCATTCCATCGCCAGGCTTTTGGACAGGTGGATAACGCCCGCTTTGGACGTGTTGTAGTGGGCCTGCAACAGGCCACGGTTGACGATGATCCCGGACATCGAGGCAATGTTGATGATCGATCCACGCTGGCGCGGCAGCATCACACGAGCCTGCGCCTGACAACTGAGCATGATGCCGGTCAGGTTGACGTCGAGCATCTGCTGCCAGCGGCTCAGCTCCAGTGTTTCTGCAGGCTGGGCATTGGCAATCCCGGCGGCATTGACCGCCAGGCTGAGCGCACCCAGGTCCTGTTCGGCGCGGGCAACTGCCGCTTCAAGCTCCTCGGGCGAGGTCACCGAGCCTTCCAGTGCCAGGGCCTTGCGGCCATGACGCTGAATGCCTTCTATAGTGCTGGACAGGTCCCGACTGCCGGGGAGGTCGAAGCACGCGACATTGGCGCCGGCTTCAGCCAGCCCGATCGCGATAGCCTGACCGATCCCGCTTCCGGCACCGGTGACGAAGGCGGTTTGTCCACTCAAATCAAACAGACGCATAAATCGGCTCCTAGGCTGTCGCCAGTTCCATCACTGCCACAGGCGTGGCGTTTTCTTTGTCCAGAATGCCCATCTGGCGGCCTCGGCTCATGACCATGACCCGGCTGGCCAGACCCAGCACCTCATCCAGGTCGGAACTCACCACAATTACGGCCATGCCGTTGGCGGCCAGTTCGGCGATCACCTCATAGATTGCCGCACGGGCACCGACGTCGATGCCTCGGGTCGGCTCATCGAGAATGAACACCTTGGGGTTACGGGCGAGCCACTTGGCGATGATCACTTTCTGCTGATTGCCGCCGGACAGGCAGGAAATCGTCTGTTCCGGCAGGCCTTTGACGCCCATCCTCGAGACAGCCTTCTGGGCGAACTCCCTCAAACCGGACGGAGAAATCCATCCCTGGCCCGGGAGCAGGTCGGTATTGCCATAGATCAGGTTTTCTTCGATGGCGTGATCCACCACCACGCCCTGCTGCTTGCGATCTTCCGGCACCAGAACGATCCCGGCCTGGATTGCTTCGTGCGGTGACTCGAAGTTTTGAGGATGATTGTCGAGGATCAGCGTGCCGGTGATGTGCTCGGCCGCGCCCGCAATGGCCCGGACCAGCTCGGTCCTGCCAGCCCCGACAACGCCCGCGATACCGAACACTTCACCTTTATAGACCGAGAAGTCTATATCGTGAAATTCCATCTCCCGGCACTTGAGGTCTTTGACCGTCAGCACGACCTCTGACTGGGCCGGTTTCATCACCGGGAAGATCCGGTCTACACTGCGGCCGACCATTTCCGCGACCAATTGCCGGACCGGCACCTGCGCGGTTGCATGGACGGCAACCTGCCGACCATCGCGCAAGACCAGTATCCGGTCTGCCACTCTGGCAATTTCTTCCATTCGGTGGCTGATATAGATGAACGACACACCTTCGGCTTTCAGCCGGTCGACCTGGGCGAAGAGCTTTTCAGTTTCTTCGCCGCCCAGTGCCGCCGTGGGCTCGTCGAGAATCAGCAGGCTGGCCTTGAGGGTCAGTGCCTTGGCGATCTCGACCAGTTGCTGTGCCGCCACGCTCAGACCCGCAACCTTGCGGGTTGCCGAAACCTTCAGCCCCAGACGATCCAGCTGCTTTTGCGCTTCGGCTTCCATGAAGGCTCTGTCGACGCGCCCGAAGCGGGTCGGCAGACGACCCACGAACATGTTTTCGGCAATCGACAGTTCCGGCAACAGACGGATTTCCTGATGAATGAGCCCGATACCTGAATCCAGCGCAGCACCGGGAGAGGCGGGCGCATAGGCCTCGCCCTGCCAGATCATCGAGCCGCCAGACTCGGGCGGGACGAGACCGGCGATGATCGAAGACAGCGTGGATTTGCCCGCACCGTTCTCGCCGAGCAAGGCAAGCACTTCGCCCGGGTAGATATCGACGTCGATGTCAGCAAGCACCTCGATGGCCGCGTACTTCTTGCCGATGTTTCGCAGGCTGAGCCTGGGTGCAGACTGCGATTGATCTATTGCGTTGGCAGACATGGGCTCTCCCCGGCAGTGACTGGATTGATCGACACCTTGAGAGGTGCTGGCCAATCAAGGATGGTTGGCGATGAAAGGCGCCACGTTTTCCTTGGTCGTCAGAATCGCTTCCTGCAACTGTTCCTTGGGCACAGTCTTGCCTTCCTTCAGTGCGATGGCCGAGTCCAGCGCCAGACGGCCCATCTTCTGCGCCTGCTGGGTCATGGTGGCCGACAGCGTGCCATTGGCGACCGCCTTGAGGCCCGCAACATCACCGTCGAAGCCCACGATGGTCACCGGCTGCTCCAGGTTGGCGACCTTCACTGCCTGGGCCGCACCCAGTGCCATGGCGTCGGCTCTGCCGAAGAACACGGTGATGTTCGGGTCGCGCTGAAGCATGTCCTGAGCGACGGCGAAGCCACGGTCCTGCGCCCATTCGGCCGGTTGCTCGGCGACGACTTTCAGGTCGGGGAATTTCTTGAGGCCTTCGGAAAAGCCTTTGGCGCGATCGTTTTCAGGCGAGGTGCCGATCTGCCCCTGAAGAATGGCAACCCGGCCTTTGCCGCCGGTTACCTTGCCGACGTATTCGGCCAGCGTACGGGCGGCTGCGACGCTGTCGCTGGCGATGAAGGTGTCACCCGGCGCGTCAGGCGCGTTGCGATCCACAGCGATGACCGGAATACCTGCGGCCTTGGCCGCCTTGACCGGAACCCCGGCGGCGGTGGCGCCTGCCGGAATATAGATGAGGGCGTCGATCTTGCGCGTGATCAGGTCCTGAACCTGGCTTACCTGAGTGGCCGAGTTGCCTTGGGCATCGACCGTGATGACCTTGATGCCTTTTTCCTTGCCAGCGGCCTCGACCGACTGTTTGATCTGATTGAAAAAGTCAGCCTGCAGGTTGGCGACAGCCAGGCCGACGGTAAGGTTTTCAGCCCAGGCCTGGCCCGTTGTGGCAA
Source organism: Pseudomonas sp. AC016 (assembly GCF_979253365.1). Lineage (NCBI taxonomy): Bacteria > Pseudomonadati > Pseudomonadota > Gammaproteobacteria > Pseudomonadales > Pseudomonadaceae > Pseudomonas > Pseudomonas sp. AC016. The sequence continues at coordinate 214,735 of NZ_CEEDCC010000001.1, read as the reverse complement.
GGGTGACAGCCGCGAACAGACTGCCCAGCAACAGCTTTTTTGGCGCGAACATAGCGGTTCTCCATTGTTTTTGTTGTGTACTGCGGTCAGGGAACAGAAATCGCAAAGCATTCAAAATCAACGTTGGTTGGCGCGGCGGCGCAGCGTGTCCAGCGTCACCGCAAGGGCGATCACCACGCCTATCACCACCTGTTGCACGAACGGCGAGACGCCCAGCAGATTCAGGCCGTTGCGCAGCACACCGATAATCAGCACACCGACCAGCGTGCCGCCGATGCTGCCGACACCGCCACTGAGACTGGCGCCGCCAATGACCACGGCTGCGATGGCATCGAGCTCCAGCGTCAGCCCGGCGCTCGGTTGCGAAGAGTCAAGCCGTGCGGCCATGGCCACGGCTGCAAGCCCGGCCAGTGCGCCGCTCAACGCATAAATCCATAGGGTGATTTTTTTGACCTTGATGCCTGACAGGCGCGCCACTTCAGCGCTGCCGCCAATCGCATAAAGACTGCGACCACCTGCCCGAAAGCGCAGGTAGACCCAGGCCACGGCCAACATCACCAGAAACAGCGCGACGGTTGCGGACAGAAAACCAAAGTGACGCTGGGTGGCGAGGCTGGTGAACCAGTCGGGAAAGCCGACGATCTGGCGTCCGTCGGTGAGGATATTCGCCATCCCGCGTGCAACTGACATCATGGTCAACGTCGCAATGAAGGCGGGCAGGCGAGCCTTGGCGATAAGCGTTCCGGAGATCAGGCCACAGACCATGCCACCCAGGATGGCCAGCGGTATGGCAAAGCCCATCGGTACGCCCACATCCTGATAAAGCCAGCCCAGCAACATCATGGAAAACGCCAGCACCGATCCGACCGACAGGTCGATCCCGCCGATGACGATCACCGCCGTCATGCCGATGGCAAGAATGCCCAGCACAGTGACCTGGTCGAGGATGTTGAGGGCGTTGCGGACCGAGAAGAAATATTCGGAAGTGAACGAAAACGCCAGGATCAAAAGCGCAAGCCCGATCAGCGGACCGCCTACGTTTTGAGGCAGGCGCAGTGCAAGGCGGGTGAGGGGTTTGGGTGGGATCGAGCCAATCGGGGCTTTTGCGTCCACGGGCTTCTCCTGGGTGTTGTTGTTGTTATTTGGCACGCAGGAATAATTATTCGTACGTGATTTTTAAATCAGACTCCCGCTGTGGCTCTTGGATGTCAAGTGGTTTCTTCGCTTTGAGGATGTGCGGCAGGTCGACCCAAAGGTCGACAGAAGGGATTGACGACGGAACGGATTAGGCTCTAAATACAAATATATTCTCATACATGAATAATTATTCGAGAATGGCGCAGCCTCGATTTTTCGGTTTGCGTCCAGGTCACAACCAGGGGATCGAGATGAATCCATTCCGCTATGACGTACCGCAAATTCGCGCAACTGCCCAGGCGATCCGGCGCAGGATCATCAAGCTGAACGCCGAGTCGCCAGCCGGGGGACACACCGGGGCCGACCTGTCTGAGACCGATATCCTTGCGACGCTGTATTTCCGGTTGCTCAACGTGTCGCCCGCAACGCTCAGCGATCCGGACCGCGATATCTATATCCAGAGCAAGGGGCACGGTGTCGGCGGTCTTTACTGCTGCCTGGCTGAAGCGGGGTATTTCCCTGCCGAGTGGCTGGACACCTACCAGCACTTCGACTCACACCTGCCGGGACATCCGGTGCGCCAGAAAACCCCCGGCATCGAATTGAACACTGGCGCTCTGGGGCACGGTTTGCCGGTGGCCTGCGGCATTGCCATTGCCGCCAAGAAGTCCGGCAGCCGCAAGCATGTCTTCGTACTGACTGGCGATGGCGAGCTGGGTGAAGGCTCCAACTGGGAGGCGGCATTGACGGCCGCCAAGTACCAACTGGATAACCTGATCGTGATCGTCGATCACAACCAGTTGCAACTCGCCGGTCGAACTGCAGAGATTCTTCCCCTGGAGCCTTTGCCGGACAAATGGCGTGCCTTTGGTTTTCAGGTCAGCGAGTGCGATGGTAATGACGTCGCCCAGTTGGTGCAGACTCTGGAAGCCATGCTGCAGCAGTCCGGGGGTCCCAAGGTCCTGATTGCAAACACGGTGAAAGGCAAAGGCGTTTCGTTCATCGAGGACAAGCCCGAGTGGCATCACCGAGTACCCAAGGGTGACGAAATCGAAGCCGCATTGAAGGAGCTTGATCATGTCCACTGAACACACTGTAGCGCCAGAAGCGCATCTGGCTTCGGTCATGGTCGAGGCGTTCATCAATGCCGTGGATAACGGTGTCGACCTGATCCCGGTAGTCAGCGATTCAACATCGACGGCCAAGATCGGCCCGTTCATGAAGCGCTTTCCTGATCGTCTGGTAAACGTAGGCATTGCCGAGCAGACACTGGTGGGTGTTGCCGCAGGTCTGGGACTGTCAGGAAAGGTCGCCGTCACCTGCAACGCCGCGCCGTTTCTGATCTCCCGGGCCAATGAACAGGTGAAGGTGGACGTCTGCTACAACCGTTCGAACGTCAAGATGTTCGGCCTCAATGCAGGCACCAGCTACGGCCCGCTCGCGAGCACCCACCACAGCATCGATGACATCTCGGTCATGCGTGGTTTCGGTAATGTGCAGATTTTTGCGCCGGCCGACGGCGAGGAATGCCGGCAGATCGTCGATTACGCCATCGCCTATGACGGCCCGGTTTATATCCGGTTGGACGGCAAGGCACTGCCCGCCGTGCATAAGGCCGATTACCGATTCGTGCCTGGCCAGATCGATATCTTGAAAACGGGACACGACGTCAGCATCGTCGCGCTGGGTTCGGTCGTTCATGAAGCCGTTGACGCAGCCCTTCGCCTCGAAGAACTGGGGATCAGCGCGCAGGTCATCAACCTGTCGTCCATCCGCCCGCTAAAGCGTGATGCCTTGCTCCAAGCCTTGTGCGCCACTCGCGCCGTGGTCTCGGTGGAAGAGCACAACGTCAACGGCGGTGCCGGCAGCATCGTGGCAGAAGTACTGGCTGAAGCGGGACTGGGCATTGCGCTGGTTCGGCTGGGCATTCAGGACGGCGAATACGCCTCGGCCGGCGGCCGTTCGCCGACACGTGCCAGGCATCAGATCGATGCGGCCGGGATTGTTGCGGCAGCGACGGCGCTGTTGCAATAAGCTGAACGGCTTGTCCGCTCATCAAGACACACAACAACAATAACAACAGGAAGCACGCGATGGTCTCCCTCGATCCCCTGATTCTGGCGCTGGACGAAGGCACCACCAATGCCAAGGCGATCCTTGTCGATCGCAGCGGCAAAGTGGTTGCTCGCTCGTCGCAACCATTGAGCGTTTCTCATCCCCGGCCCGGTTATGCGGAGCAGGATCCCACCGCGATCTGGCATGCCATGCTCGCGGCCATCGAACACTGCATCGCCCAGACCACAGCGCCACTTGCCGCCATCGCCATCAGCAACCAGCGCGAGTCGGTTCTGGCCTGGGACAGAAAAACCGGCCAGCCCGTCTCGCCGCTTGTGAGTTGGCAATGTCGCCGCTCCGATGACTTCTGCGAGCAACTGGCCCGGCAAGGCCACGCCGAACTGATCCGCTCAACCAGCGGGCTGGCTCTGGACCCGATGTTCTCAGCAGGAAAGATGCGCTGGATTCTCGATCAATTGCCGGATGGACAGGTGAGGGCGGCGAACGGTGAGGTATGCCTGGGCACCGTGGACAGCTGGCTGCTCTGGCAGTTGACCGGTGGCAAGGTCTTCGCCACGGACGCTTCCAATGCAGCGCGTACGCAACTGATGGACCTGCGTACCTGCCAGTGGAGCACTGCGTTGACGGAGGTTTTCAATATTCCGCTGGCGGCATTGCCTGACATTTGCCCGAGCGCGGGCCTGTTCGGTGAGACAGCAGCGCATGGGTCGCTTCCTGCAGGTATTGCGATCATGTCGATGATCGGGGACTCCCACGCGGCGCTCTTCGGTCAGGGCGGGTTCACGCCGGGCCTGGTGAAAGCCACGCTGGGCACGGGCTCGTCGCTCATGACGCCCATGGCCCGACAGGTGGGCTCAAGTGCAGGACTGGCCACAACCGTTGCCTGGCAAATCGAAGCGCCAACGTATGCGCTGGAAGGAAATATCGTGCATACCGGCGGCGCAGTGAGCTGGGCTGCACGCTTGCTGGGTGCGGCGGACGACATTGACGCACTGGCGGCCGAGGCGGCAGCGTTACCGGATAATGGCGGTGTGTATTTCGTTCCGGCACTCGGCGGCCTGGGTGCGCCTCACTGGAATTCCCAGGCTCGCGGGCTGATCTGCGGACTGACTGAAGCCTCCAGCCGGGCACACATCCTGCGCGCGACGCTGGAAGCCATTGCCTACCAGATTCGCGATGTTTTCGACGCGATGGAACAGGACAGTCCCGACCCGCTGGGCGAACTGTGGGTCGATGGCGGCGCCACGCGCAACGAGTGGTTGATGCAGTTTCAGGCGGACCTGTTACAACGCCCGGTGATCCGCAGCCTGTCGCCTGAAGTCTCCGCCATCGGTGCTGCGCACCTCGCAGGTTTCGCGCTTCGCTGGTGGCCGGATGAAGACGCGCTGGCAAGCCTTGAACGTCCTCGTCAGCGCTACGAGCCCAGGCGCAATGCAGTGCCTGAACTCTATGAACACTGGCAGCAGGCGTTGAAGCGCACCGTCATGTCCTGAGCACTCCAGACTGACCGGTTATCCATTTTCAGGAACCGATCGGCTGCCTGATATTTCTACTGGCACAGGCGCAGTGGGGCGCCGGTGTCGGAGGATAATCACATGCAAGTTCAGGTGGACAGTAATCACATAGAAGGCAGTGCAGAGCTGCAGGAGTGGGTCGGCAGCACAGTCGTTGATGAGCTGGAGCGCTATAGCGATCTGCTGACCCGGATCGAGATTCACGTAGGCGACGTCAACGCACAGAAAGCCGGAGCCCAAGACAAGCGCTGCCAGATAGAAGCGCGACCCAAGGGGCATACGCCGCTTTCCGTCACCCACAAGGCGGACAGTCTGGATCTGGCTGTTGCCGGTGCTGCACGCAAAATGAGCCATGCGCTGGAACACCTTGTGGGCAAGCTGTCTACGAAAGTCGAGTCAACCGGGCATCTGACCGCTCCGGTTGTGCATGAGGACTCGGCCGCCGAGATCGATGCCATGCTGGAAGACGAGTTCCTCGCGAAACAGTCTCGTCTTGCCAAAGACTAGGAGGTCGTCATGGTTCAGATTCAACCCTTTACCCGGCAGACCCTCGACACGCTTCTGGAATTGGCGGGACGTCCCAACCTCAGTGTGTACATGCCGACGCATCGAACCTTTCCGCAGCGCACTCAGGATCCGATTCGACTGAAAAATCTGATCAAGGAGCTGGAAACCCTGCTGGAGCGGCACTACCCGCAGATCGCCAGGCAGGCATTGATCACCCCGTTCCAGGCGTTGATCGATGACCAGGCTTTCTGGAATGCCTGCCCTGAAGGCATCGCAATTTTTGGCGGGCTTGAACATTTCATGGTGGTGGGCCTGCACAAGGCGGTGGCTGAAACCGCCGTGGTCAACAGCCGTCCTTACCTGAAACCCCTATTGCGCCTCGCACCGATGACCGACCGCTATCAGGCCCTTTGTCTGTCGCGCGACAGCGTGCGTGTCTACGAAGGATCGATGCAGAGCCTGCAGGAAATCAGTCTGCCGGAGGCGGTACCGACGAATCAGATCGAGGCGTTGGGCGACGACCTGACCCCTCGTGATCAGCGAGGTCATCCGGACGGCTTCAGCGGTGGTGGAGAACGTGGCGATCCGATGATGCATGAGTCGGGCGGCAGCGGTAAGCAGGAGGAAATCAACCTCGACCGGGAAAGGTTTTTCCGCATCGTCGACCGCAAGATCACCGAACACTGTTCGCGTGTCTCGAAACTGCCGCTTGTTCTGGTAGCACTGCCTGAAAATCAGGCGGTATTCAGGGCGCAAAGTCGCAACCCGTTTTTGCTGCCCGAGGGCGTCGAGCAGGATCCCGCGACCCTTACGGCGGCGCAGTTGACGTCCGCTTGTGGAGAACTCATCGGCGTGCGACACGATGACAGGCTCAATCAGGCCTTGGGGCGTTACGAAAGAGCCGTGGGACAGCGGCTGAACGCAAACGAATTGCCGGACATCGCCCGGGCCGCCACCGAGGGCAGGGTGGCCCTGCTGCTGGTCGAAGCCGAACGCACGGTGAATGGCGTGATGGACGGGATGAGTGGCGATCTTGCGATTCGGAGCGACGACGATCCCGGTGCGGATGACGTACTGGACGAAATGATTCTGGCCGTCATGCAGCATGGCGGGGAGGTCATCGTCCTCCCTCCTGAGCGCTCGATGCCCAGCGAGACGGGCGCTGCGGCTGTTTATCGCTACTGACCTTCAACGGACCGCGGGTTCGTGGCCCGTGGTCCCGACTTTCACTTCCCGGCCGATAAAAACAGGCTCAGGAGGCGCAACCATGACCAGAAACGACAAGCAGATGGAACTCAAGGCATGGCACCTGTTACTGGAAGACGATACTTACCGACTGGATCTTCCCGACGACTTTTATCAGACCCTCATCCGTCGGGCGGACGAACTGGTGCTGCGCGAGGTGATCACCCTGCAGGAGTGGCAGCGTTTGAAAGATACTGCCGATGCCGTTTATGAAAAAACACTACAGAGTCTTTCGACCCTGCAACGTGACCGTCTGGACACCGTTTCGATCGATCTGTGTATCTCATCGGAGAAGCCATGAACGATCAAGGCAAGCGCTTGCGGTTACTGGTTTTATTCAACCAGTTGCACGCTGTCATAGACAAAGCCCGGACTCAGAAAGCCCGTGCCGGACTTGCCGGAGGCAACGCCGATCTCGAGAGAATTGGTGCCCGCGTGCAGCGCAGACGCCGGAATGTCGAATTCGAACAGGGCATTGTTGCCGCGCCAGGTTCCACGGGTGATCCCACGACTGTCGGGCTGCACTGACGCAGCAGGCACCGGTGCATGCCAGCTGCCGTTGACACTCAATTGTGGACGTCCGCCAGCTTGAGCCAGTGAAATGAGCACGCGCAGCCGGTAGTCGTGCAGTTCGTTGGCACCCAGCACAAAGTCGATCCGGGTTGGACTGTTGATGTCGCGCCATTGTGCGGCCGGGAAGTCGGCAAGGGGGCTTGTTCCGGCCGTGTACTTCCCAGTGGTCCAGGGTGCCATCCGCGCGTCGGACGGATGAGCCGATGGCAGAAGTCCCGCGTTACGAAAGTCTGCTGGCGTTCCGTCAGGCAGGCCAACCTGCCATTTCACTCGGCTTGCGGGTGGCTCGGCGTGCAAACTGGTTTGTGCAACGCGGCCAGCCGACACGTCTACCGTGCTGTGAGCGATGTCCAGTTCGTTCTGATAAAGCGTCAATCGATAGCGGCCCGGACGAACACCGGCCAAACGGAAATCACCTGTAGTAGAGGTTCGAGCCCAGTACTCTGCCGTGTCATTACTCAGGCCAACCACAACCGACGTGCCTTGGACAGTTCCCGAGGCATGGCCGGACACCGAACCTCGCTCAGCGCTGCTCAGAAACCCTTCAAGCCCCAGCGTGCCGTTCAGAAAATCCAGGTTGGTCAGCACGGCCGAAGGTGCTTCTCCCTGGGTAAACAGCAGACCATACGCACCGTGCAGACCGCCCCGGTAAGCTTCGGTCTGGGTATGGTTGGAAAACATGTAGTTGTACAACTCGTGAGTCTTTACGGTTTTCTGCGTGGCGATGTCCTTGAAAAACGGACCTCCCGAACTGAGCTCGCGATTGCCCATGAGCATATAAACAGCCACGCCGGGGCCTTTCACGCCGTGAATGGGGTCATCGATCATGGGCTGTGCCGAATAGAACTTTGAACTGGTGCGTCCGTCCGGCAGCAAGAACACATCCTTGCCTTCAATCGCTGTGCCGATGTTGGAATCGGTTCCGTGATCGGCCTTGGGCAGCTTGTCGACATCGAGGCGCGCAACGAATCGCAACTCGCCAACCGGCAGCAAAGTGGGTGCGTACGTCGCCATATAAATTGCATCGCGGCCTTTCACGGCCATGTAGTACTGCGTCAGGTCGCCCGCATGGGCGCTGATCACGATCACATCGCCGACGGTCCTGACAGCCACCTGCGCCGCGCCCAGGCCTGATGCAGTCTGCGACGCTTTGGGCTCCCGGGTCTGTAATTCCTGACCCCGGTAGCGCATGGACACCAGATCGCCGTTGCGCTCGTCCACGCTGAAGACCAACTGACTCCCGGTGTCCACGACAATCCGCGGCGGTGTTCGAACAAACCCGAAGGCTGCGCTCTGTGCCTCGTCGGCAAGACCGACCAGACAGCAAAAAGCGCAGCACAACATCCAGATCAAACGAGGCATCAGGCGTACTCTCGGCACTTGAATGGGGTCAGTCCTTGCCCGCACCGGCGTGCAGGGGCACTTGCGCCAATGCCTTCTCGGCAGGCAAGGGCGTCACGAGGTATTGACGGTAGGGCGCAAACGCATCAAGAACCGCGTCGTCTTGCGGGCGATAGTCGTCGCCGCTCAGCTGTTGCAGGTTGGCGGCGCACGCTCTGCCGAGAGTGCGCTGGCATTCGTCATCGACAGACGCAGCGGCAGCCGTCGAGAACAGGGCAAACCCGGTGCCCGGCTGCTGGGTATCGTTGAACATCGGGTGTGTCACGTTTTCGAAGCCGTTCGCTTCGACCAGCAATTGCGAGGAGGGCGTGCGCGACATGATTGCGCCCTGATAGGTCATGCGAGCAAACACGTTGTTGACCAGTTGAGCGATGACCGCAGCATCGTGCATGCCACCCGCATGTGGCGCGCGGCCTGAGGTGTCATGCACGTAATTGCGGGCCAGCGTCAACGTGTCATGGCTGCCGAGGAACAGCCATACCCAGTAGTGATGGCCGTCACAGGTTGAGGACCAGGGCGTACGCCCGTCGAATTCGTTATCGGAAATCGTCACATGGGACGCCGCGCCGAACCCGGTCACGATCATCTGCCTGCCGATGCGCGCGAAAGTGTTGTGGTTGATCCAGACGCCGTCTGCGTCGTCGATGGTCAGCGCATCGCCGCCCCAGACTACCTGCGCATTGATGTCGGACAAGGTGAGGTTGCGAACGATAACGTTGTGGGCACCGCTACCGATGAACAGGCCCATCCCCTGAATGCCTGCCTGTTTTTCCACTCCTTCCAACGTCTTGTTTGAACCGATTTTCAGACGCTGCAAACCGGCGTTGTCATAGGTCACGGAGGCAGGCGGCCTGGACTGGCAGAAGTTGTTTGCCCCATTGAGCGCCAGTTGCGCTCCACCCTTGGGACAAGCCTTGACCATGCAGCCGGTCTCCGTGGTGGTGGCACTGCCGTTTGCCACAACGCTGCCACGAAAATCGAACGTGTGGTCCAGCACTATTACGCGTGGTGTGGCGTCTGTGCAATGACCACGATGATCGTACGTGCTGCACAACGCCTGCTTGAGTTCATCAAGCGTCGCAGGATGCACAGCGGCAGCACTGCCGCCACCTGTGACATCTTTTGCAAAACCGTCGGGATGCTCGGCAGCCTGCAACAGCGAAGGTGTGACGAGAACGGCGCAACACAAGGCCATACCCTGCAGCAGCGATCTACGCAAAAGAATGTCCTCACAGGCAGCAAACGAATCGTTGAAGGCCGATCATCCGACATTCAACGATTTGCAGGCGTGTAGATCGACGCTTCTTAAGCTGCTGTTCAGCCGCCCGTTTCTATTCACCACCCTTCATGCGTCGCGCCATCAGGTAAATACCCAGACCGGCCAGCGCACAGCCCGCGCCGATATAACCCGTGCTGGTCCAGCCCAGTCCCGCGGTGATCGCCATGCCGCCGAGCCATGGACCCAAGGCATTGGCCAGGTTGAACGCAGCGTGGTTGGAAGCCGCAGCCAGACTCGGCGCTTCGTGGGCGATGTCCATCAGACGAATCTGCAGCGGTGCGGCCAGCGCGACCATGGTGCCGACCAGCGCGATGCCGAGCAGTACGCCCCACAGCGAACCGGCGGCGAACGGGAAGAACAGCAGGACCGCCATCGACCAGATCAGCAGCACGCCAACAGCCTTGAACTGCATGCGGTCGAACAGCTTGCCACCTGCGACGTTGCCGATGATACCGCCCACACCGAAGGCTGCCAGCCCGAAAGGAATCCACTGTGGTGAAACGCGCGTCACTTCGAGCATGGTCGGTGCCAGATAGCTGAACACGCAGAACATCCCGGCAAAGCCTACCGCACCGATGGCCAGCGCCATCCACACCTGCGGCTTGGTGAAAGCACCCAGCTCCTTGCGCGGGTCGCTGCGTGGCTCGTCATGACGGTCCGGTACGAATTGCCAAACCAGTGCGATGGTGCAGAGGGCAATCAAGCCCACCAGCGCGAACGCCGAACGCCAGCCGAAGAACTGACCAAGAAACGTTGCGATCGGATTGCCCAGCAACATCGCCAGGGTCAGGCCCATCATCACCCGCGCCACCGCGCCGGCCCGCTGATTGTCCGGCACCATGCTGGACGCCACCACCGCAGCGATACCGAAGTAGGCTCCGTGAGGCAGGCCGCTGATGAAACGGAAGGCCACCAGACTGCCAAAGGTCGGCGTGAAGGCGGTGGCCACGTTGCCAATCGCGTAGAGCGCCATCAGCAACAACAGCATGTGTTTGCGCAACAGTTTGGCGCCGAGAATCGTCAGCAGCGGGGCGCCCACCATCACGCCAAGCGCGTAGGCGCTGATGGCATGACCGACCTGAGGTTCGCTCAGGTGCAGATTATTGGCGATGTCAGGCATCAGGCCCATGATTGCGAACTCGCCCGTACCGATGGCGAAGCTGCCTACGGCCATGGCCGCTTCCATTTTGCCAGCGGCGCGCGCGGGCAGAACGTGCCCGTTTTTTTGCTGAATCGACATGCGTCGCTCCGTTGTGAAAGGGATACCAAACGAAAAATGCCGATGCTGACGCGCATCGGCGAAGGGTTCTAGAACAGTGTTTGGCGAGAGAGTTCCGGATATCTGAACGTCTGAGCCATGAATAGATGAATCGATTCTGCAGCAATTCACCTGCACGCCGGACATGAAAGCTGCCGACCCGTTTTTTAATGTCTTTCAGGATCGGCGCCTGTGCACAGTATTGCCGGAAGCTGAGTCCGCTAAACGGTCAGCCTCCCTGCAGCATCAGGATGGGCAAGTGGCTGACCTTGAAACCTTATCTTCTCGTCGTACCCGGCTCATCGCAGGCACGAGACTGATCAGACCCACCAGCGCCATTGCGGCACCGACCCATAGCGGCGAACGCAAACCATACCCGGCATCGATCACGGCACCACCCGCCCAACTGCCAAATGCCAGGCCCGCAGTGATCACCGAGGTGTGCAGGATGTTGACCATGGCCGCAGGTTCGGCCGCCTTCATCACCCGCGCAACCATTGCCGGGTTCAAGGCGACACCTGTGAGCCCAAGCGCGAAGAAGCAGCCTAGATTCAGCCAAAGATGATCGCCCGCCAGGGCAAAACCACCCAATGCCAGCGCCATCAGCACAAGGCCCCAAGCGAGGGCAGGGAAGGTGTGGCGGTCCGCGAAACGCCCCACGATCATGTTGCCCACCAGGTTGGCAACGCCATAGATGGCGAGAACAGGAGCAACCAGCGTCGGCGCAATGCCGACCTCATGAATCAGGATCGGCGTGCAATAACTGAACGCTGCGAATGTGCCGCCGATGATCAGGCCGCTGGTGATGTAAGCGCCCCACAGCGTGCGATTTTTCAAGCCCGCCCATTGCTGGCTGAGTGGAGGCTCGCCGCCTTTCTGAATCGCAGGCAGACGTCGTGTCGCCAGGACCGTACACAGCATGGCCAGCGCAACCACCGCCCAGGAACTGGCTCGCCAACCGACATGCTGCTCGACCCAGGTGGTCATCGGAACGCCCACCACCGGAGACAGCATCAACCCCGCCAGCACCACCGAAACTGCGCGCCCGCGACCTTCAGGCGCCACCAGACCTGCGCATATCGTCATGCACAGGCCGATACACACGGCACTCGAGATACCCATGATGATGCGTGCGAACGCAAGCACGCCATAACTCGGTGCCGCTGCCGCAACGGCGCCTGCGATCACGTAACACGTCAGCAGCCAGACCAATGCCCGCTTGTTGCTGATGCCTCGGGAGAGCAGCAACACCGTGACCGGCGGACCGCCCAGCGCCATGCCCAGCGCGTAATAGGCAATCAGATTGCCGACCTGCGCCAGACTGACGGAAAACGCTTCGGCCAGCGCAGGCATCATCCCGGCAACCATGAATTCGGCTGTCACCAGGGAAAAGATCGTCAGACCCAGCAGGTAGACGGTTGAAGGCAGTTTGGAGCGGGTAGTCATCAGTGTCTCGGGCCGGGAAAAAGGTCGGTCACGGTAGGGAATGTTGACCGGATGGTCAAATCGACGTCAGGCATATCGTTATTCACTCGACGTCATAGTGAAGCCATATCTGAAATGAAGCGGTTTCGTCAGTGGGCACTGAACGGTGGAAAATGCCTCATGTCTTTAAAACATTGCTTTTGTATTTAACCGGACTGTGGGAGCAACGCTCTTGCCAGGCACATCGCATCAAGGCTCACGATCATGATTCGCGCAGCAGCGCTGAAGTGGGCCAACGTAAGGCCCGGCGAGCGAGCTGCTTTGTTGCTCGGTTTCGCCTTCCATTTCTGCGTGCTGGCCAGCTATTACCTGGTGCGCCCCTTGCGCGACGCGCTTGGCCTGGAAGGCGGTGCCGACAAACTCCAGTGGCTCTTTACCGCGACCTTTCTGGTAATGCTGCTGATGGTCCCGCTGTTTGGCGCGCTGGTGTCTCGGCTGCCGACCCGATGCTTCGTGCCGCTGATCTATCGATGCATCGGGCTGACGATGATCCTTTTCGGCGTCCTGATCGCCAACCGGGTTGCGCCGGTGCAGGTCGGCAACGTGTTCTTCGTCTGGATCAGCGTGTACAACCTGTTCATCGTGTCGATCTTCTGGAGCGTGCTGGTTGACCGGTTTTCCAGTGAGCAGGGGCAGCGATTGTTCGGCTTTGTCGCCGCTGGCGGCACACTGGGCACCTTCATCGGGCCGCTGCTGGCTGCGACCATGGCGGCGCGCATTGGGCCTATTGCATTGACCCTGGCCGCTGCCGTGCTGCTGGAACTGGCTGTTCGCTGCCACCGCGCGCTTCTGGCTCGCACCGAGGCGCAGTCCGTTGATCCTTTGCGCGTGGATCGCCGCATGGGCGGCAGCATGCTCGCCGGCATTACGCTGATCTCACGCTCGCCTTACCTGCTGGGGCTGGTGCTGTTCATGCTCCTGCACACCACCGCCGCGACCTTTCTGTATTTCGAGCAGGGCCGTATCGTCGCGGACAGCTATTCGAACGTGGCCAGCAGGACACAGTTCTTTGCGGTCGTCGATCTGATCGTGTCGGCGCTGACCCTGACGTTCCAGCTTTTGCTGACAGGTCCTTTGATCCGCATGATCGCCGTCGGCGGTGCGCTGATCACGTTACCGCTGGCAACCGTTGTCGCATTTACCGCCATGGCGCTGGCACCGGTGCCGACCACCGTCGCGCTGGCGCAGGGGCTGCGCCGCGCCATTGAATTTTCCGTAGTGCGCCCGGCGCGGGAAGTGCTCTGGACCGTGGTCAGTCGCGAAGAAAAGTACAAAGCCAAGAATGTCATCGAAACGCTGGTGTATCGAGGTGGCGACGCGATGAGCGGATGGCTGTCGGTGGGGCTGGCCGCAATGGGTGCAGGATTTGGCATCGTTGCCATGCTGATCCTGCCGGTCGCCGGAGGTTGGGCCGGGTTGTGCCTGTGGCTCGCCAAACGGCAGAAGTACAAGGCGGATGCGACTGAGGATTTACGCACGGCGCATCGGTATAAGCAGTAGAAGACGCTATCCCTTGAACCAGGTTTTCAACCGGTCTCTGAAACTCTGAATCAAAGGCTCTTTGACACGGCCGCGGCGCAGAGCCAGCGAGAAGGGGGCCTGATGGCCGAATGTGGTGGGCAGCAAGACCTTCAGGCGCTTCTGATCCACCCAGAATTGCGCATAGTGCTCCGGCAAATAGCCGATGTAAGCGCCGGACAGCACCAGAATCAACTGCGCTTCCATGGACTCGACCGTCGCGGCGCTGTCCTTGAAGCCGTGACGGGCCAGTTCGGCCTGGCTCCAGTAACCACGCCCGACCATGCGTTGCTGGGTGATGACTTCTGCCGGGATACGGCGCTGCTCGAACAATTCGTGCCGGTCACTGCAGTACAACCAGTGCTGTTCGCGGTACAGCGCCTGGTACATCAAACCGTTCATGCGAGTCGAGAACGAACCAATAGCCAGGTCCACGCGATTTTCCAGCACACCCAGTTGCAGTTGCGCGGGGCTGAGTACCGAAAGGTGCAAATGGACCGCCGGGTGCTCCTTGCTGTAGGCCCCGATGACATCGGCCAGTGGCAATGCCGGGTCACTGACTGTCGAGTCCAGTACACCGAGGTTCAAGGTGCCGCGCAGTTCGCCCTTGAGCGCCGCGCTGTAGCGCTCGAAACCTTCCAGCTCTGCCAGCAGCCGCAGGGTTTCCTGATGGAACAGCTCACCCTTGCTGGTCAGACTGAACCCGCCGCGCCCGCGATGGCAGAGCACCAGCCCCACATGGGTTTCGAGCTGACTCATGTAAGTGCTGATCGCCGACGTGGAAAGATTGAGCTCCTGCTGCGCTGCCGCGAACCCTTGATGGCGTACCACACTGGCGAAGATGCGCAGCAGTTTCAGGTCGGGCAGGGCAGAGGACATGGGCGCTCCGTGGGCAGTCGGTGGTTCGGCGGCTGGTGTCTGTTGCGCATATCAGCAGCCTTGTGCGGCACACATCATGCCTGCCAAACGCCGACGACGACAATCGGCGATAGTTTAGAAATCTCTGAACTGAGTATTTGCTGACAGCGATTCTTCTGCTCCCACGCCATCACCAGAATGGCCGCACATTTATCGGAACAACGTGAGGCCCTTCGTGGACAAGACTTTCCACCAGCCACTGGGCGGTAATGAGATGCCGCGCTTTGGCGGTATCGCCACCATGCTGCGCCTGCCCCATGTGCAAGCCCCTGAAGAACTGGACCGTCTGGATGCGGCCTTTGTCGGCATTCCGCTGGACGTCGGCACGTCGCTGCGCCCTGGCACGCGCTTCGGACCACGCGGGATTCGCGCCGAATCGGTGATGATTCGCCCGTACAACATGGCCACCGGCGCCGCTCCCTTCGACTCGTTGAACGTGGCCGATATCGGCGACGTGGCGATCAACACCTTCAACCTGCTGGACAGCGTGCGCATCATCGAAGAGGCGTACGACCGTATTCTCGGTCACGGCATCATTCCGCTGACGCTGGGTGGCGATCACACCCTGACCCTGCCGATCCTGCGCGCCATTCACAAGAAACACGGCAAGGTCGGGCTGGTGCACATTGATGCTCACGCCGACGTCAACGATCACATGTTCGGCGAGAAAATCGCCCATGGCACGACCTTCCGCCGCGCTCAGGAGGAAGGCCTGCTGGACAGCGAGCGCGTGGTGCAGATCGGCCTGCGCGCCCAGGGTTATACCGCCGAGGACTTCAACTGGAGCCGCAAGCAGGGCTTCCGCGTGGTGCAGGCCGAGGAATGCTGGCACCAGTCTCTGGCACCCTTGATGGCTGAAGTGCGCGAGAAAGTCGGTGGCGGGCCGGTGTATCTGTCGTTCGACATCGATGGCATCGATCCCGCATGGGCACCGGGCACCGGCACACCTGAAGTGGGCGGCCTGACGACCATTCAGGCACTGGAGATCATTCGCGGCTGCCAAGGGCTGGACCTGATTGGTTGCGATCTGGTGGAAGTTTCACCGCCTTATGACACCACCGGCAACACCTCGCTGCTGGGCGCCAATCTGCTGTACGAAATGCTGTGCGTGCTGCCGGGCGTAGTGCGCCGTTGAGCCTTTGAGCCTTTGGGCGTGAACACCGATTACGTGTGACAGAAGAATAATCAGATCGACCCTCCGCCCGGGTTTAACGGGCGGCCATAAAGGGTCAGCGTGCCTGCGCTGGCCTTACAACAACCGTGACAGGTGCTGGAGCAACACATGAGCCATTCGACGCGTGCCGAAAAACCCGACAAAACCCGAATCGAAACCTGGGGCGTCGAGCAGATCCCCGACAGCCAGCGTCATGCACGCCCGCTGGATCTGTTTCGTCTGATCTTCGGCGGTGCCAACACCTTTTCCACGGCAGTGCTGGGCAGCTTTCCAGTGCTGTTCGGGTTGTCGTTTCAGGCCGGGTTCTGGTCGATTGTGCTTGGCGTGATGGTTGGAGCGCTGATCCTCGCACCCATGGGGCTGTTCGGCGCGCTCAACGGCACCAACAACGCGGTCTCTTCCGGCGCGCATTTCGGCGTGCATGGACGCATCATCGGCTCGTTTCTGTCGCTGCTGACGGCGGTGGCATTCTTTTCCCTGTCGGTCTGGAGCTCGGGTGACGCGCTGGTCGGCGGCGCACAGCGCCTGATCGGTCTGCCGGAAAACGACCTGAGCCTCGGACTGGCCTATGGCTTGTTTGCCATCCTGGTGCTGGTGGTGTGCATCTTTGGTTTCCGCTTCATGTTGTGGGTCAACAAGATCGCGGTCTGGGCGTCGAGCCTGCTGTTTCTGCTGGGCATCTTCGCGTTCTCCGGCCCGTTCGATGCGGGTTACGTCGGCAGCGTCAGTCTTCAACAGCCAGGGTTCTGGGCGGCGTTTGTCGGTGCTGCGCTGTTGGCGATGAGCAATCCGGTGTCGTTCGGCGCTTTCCTGGGCGACTGGTCGCGCTACATTCCGCGTGAGACGTCAAAGGCGCGAATCATGCTCGCGGTGCTGGCAGCGCAGGCCGGTACTTTGATTCCCTTTCTGTTCGGCCTGTGCACGGCGACCCTGGTGGCCAGTCAGGCACCGCAATACATCGAAGCCAATAACTATGTCGGCGGGTTGCTGGCGATTTCGCCGGGCTGGTTCTTCCTGCCGGTGTGCCTCATTGCAGTCATCGGTGGGCTGTCTACCGGCACCACCGCGCTGTACGGCACCGGACTGGACATGTCGAGCATCTTCCCACGCCTGCTAAGCCGTGCCGGTGCGACCTTGCTGATCGGCATTGCGGCCATTGCCTTTATTTTTATTGGCCGTTTCACCTTCAACCTGGTGCAAAGCGTGTCGACCTTCGCGGTGCTGATCATTACCTGCACCAGCCCATGGATGGTGATCATGATTCTGGGCCTCATCACTCGTCGTGGCTTTTATCATGCCGACGATCTGCAAGTGTTCACCCGTGGTCAGCGGGGCGGGCATTACTGGTTTCACCATGGCTGGAACTGGCGCGGGCTGGGTGCCTGGATTCCCAGTGCGGCGATCGGCCTGTGCTTCGTCAACCTGCCGGGACAATTTGTGGGGCCATTGGGCGAACTCGCGGGCGGCATCGACATCAGCCTGCCGATCACACTCGGCCTGGCGACGCTGTTGTACCTGACCCTGCTACGCACTTTTCCCGAGCCTGCCGGGGTCTACGGCCCAAAAGGCGCGCACCCGGTGCTCGGCCGCAAGGCGATGAGCAACGCGGTACAACCGGCTTCCGTCCACTCGTGATCGCTGCTGCGCCCCAAGCGGGCGCAGACGATGAGGCATGCTCATGAAACTGGAACTCTTTCGTACGTTATGGGGCTACCGCGGCACTTGGCAGCAGGCGCTGGATGAAGCGCAAGCGGCAGGGTTCGATGGACTTGAAGCGCGCATCCCTGAAGAAGGCTCAGAGCGCGCTGCATTCGGGGCCTTTCTGCGCGACAACCAGGTGCCCTACATCGCCATTCTGTTCACCTCGACGCCTGTGTTGCCATTGCAGTCCGCCACGCCCGCCGAGCATCTGGACGACTTCGCCCGCAAGTTGCGACTCGCAGCAGAGCTAGAGCCGCGCTTCGTCAACGTGCTGGCCGGTAACGACCGCTGGCCCTTGGCGCAGCAAGTGGACTTTTTCGGGGAGGCGCTGCAGATCGCCGCTCGCAGCGGCCTGGTGTGCAGTTTCGAAACTCATCGGGCGCGCTCGCTGTTCAATCCCTGGCTGACCCTGCAATTGATCGAGCAAGTACCGGACCTGCGTTTCACCAGCGACATCAGCCACTGGGTGGTGACGTGTGAACGTCTGTTGAACGATCCGGCTGACGATCTGCGCGCCTTCGTCGAGCGTGTGCATCACATTCAGGCGCGGGTCGGTTATGACCAGGGTCCGCAGGTGCCGCACCCGGCAGCGCCGGAATATGCCGAGGCGCTGGCGTTTCATCAGCAGCACTGGGCCGACATCTGGACATCGCAACAGGCGCGAGGCTACATCGGCACGACCATGACCCCGGAGTTCGGGCCCGATGGCTATCTGCATCGCCTGCCGTTTACCGACGTGCCCGTGGCGGATCTGTGGAGCCTCAACGCCTGGATGGGCCGTACCGAGCGCGAGCACTTCAATACCTTCTTCAATCCATCGGCGAGGCCGCTGTCATGAGTGAACGTCCTGCTTTCACACACATTCCTGTGGTCGATATCCGGGGGTTGTTCAGCGAGCGTCTTGAGGATCGTCAGGCAGTCGCTCAGCATCTGGGTGAGGCTGCCCGTCAGGTGGGCTTTCTGTACATCACCGGGCACGGGATCGAGCCTGCGCTGATCAACAACCTGCACCGCGCCGCCGAGCACTATTTCGCCCAGCCGATCGACGCCAAGATGCGTCATTACATCGGTGCCTCGCAGACCCACAAGGGCTTCGTGCCTGAAGGTGAAGAGGTGTATGGCACAGGCAGGCCGGACCACAAGGAAGCATTCGATGTCGGGTTTGAAGTGCCCGCCGACAACCCGTTGGTGATCGCCGGTACGCCGTTGCTGGGTCCGAATGACTGGCCGACGTTGCCCGGATTTCAGACCGCCGTGCAGGCTTACTACCAGGCTGTCTTCGCTCTGGGGCGTCAGCTGTTTCGTGGGTTTGCCCTGGCGCTGGGGCTGGATGAGCATTACTTCGATGAAATGGCCTGTTTCCCGCCATCCAAACTTCGCCTGATCCATTACCCGTTCGACGCCACCGCCGAAGACGCACCGGGCATCGGCGCCCACACCGACTACGAGTGCTTCACCATTCTCATGGCTGATCAGCCGGGACTCGAAGTCATGAACGAAAAGGGCGAGTGGATCGATGCACCGCCGCTGCCGGATGCGTTCGTGGTCAACATCGGCGACATGCTTGAGGTCATGACCAGCGGGGCCTTCGTGGCCACCGCGCACAGGGTGCGCAAGGTCAAACAGGAGCGTTATTCCTTTCCGCTGTTCTATGCCTGCGATTACCACACGCTGATCAAACCCTTGCCGCAATTCGCAGCAGCCGGGCAGGGCTACGAGGAAATCGCCATCGGCGAGCACATGTGGGCCCAGGCTTTGCAAACCTATCAATACCTTCGCCAGCGCGTGGCCAGCGGGCAAATTGCCCTGCCGGAACGCGCCAGAAAGCCATCAAGCTTCGGGCACCTGAAAAACCAGAGCGTGACTTCGTGACCTGCCGTTTCCCTCAATCTGGAATGACTACTATGCAAAACACCACGCTTTCGCGCTTTGCCGCTTCGATTCTCGGCCTGGCCCTGTTTGCCGGTGCCGCTCATGCAGCGCCTACGGCAACACCCGGCACGCTCAAGGTCGGCATGGAGATTTCCTACCCGCCGTTCGAGTCCTACGACGGCGACAAGGTGGTCGGTTTTGACCCGGATGTCTCCGCTGCGCTGGCCAAACAGCTGGGCGGCCTGAAAGTGGAGTTCGTCGACACGCGCTTTCCGAACCTGATCCTGGGCCTGAACGCCAACCGCTTCGACACCATCATTTCGGGCATGTACATCACTGACGAGCGCACCAAACAGGCCGAAGCGATTCCTTACGCGCAGGTCGGTGCAGCGATCATGGTCCGCAGCGACAACACGACCAAGCCGCAGCAACCTGAAGACCTGTGCGGCATGAAAGTCGGCCTGCAACAGGGCACCAACTGGATCAACCAGCTCAAGGCCGTGTCCGCCGATTACTGCGCCAAACAGAACAAGGGCGAGATCGCCATCAGTGAATTTCCGACCACTGCCGAGGCGTCCCAGGCACTGATGTCCGGCAACATTCAGGCGCACCTGGAAATCTCCGCCGCTGCCCAGATGATAATCGACAAGGCCCGCGGCCGTATTGTGATCAGCTCGCAGAAATCGCTGTATCCGCAGACATTGGGTATCTACATCAAGAAAGGCAACACCGAACTGGCGGAACAGATGCGCAGTGCGGTGGAGGCGTGGAAGAAAAGCAGCGAGTACAGCGAGATTCTCAAGAAGTACAACCTTGAGCCTGCGTGAGCCGAGGGTGCTGTGCTCCTGAGACGACCAGGTCGCACTGCAGACACCGGACGGTAGGAGCGCGCTTGCCCGCGATGCGATCTTTCAGACGATCAATCAGTGACTGTGCTGACGCCATCGCGGGCAAGCGCGCTCCTACATAGAAGCTTCCGCAATATCGCGGCATCTGCAGGTCAACGCCACAGCTACACCGGCCATCACCTTCACCCGCTGCACCGAGGTCAACATGGCATTCGATTGGGCTTATTTCTTCTCGCTGTTTTCGTTTTCCGCTTTCTGGAAAGCCTGCGTCACGGTGGTTCAGTTAAGCACCCTGGCATGGACGCTCGGGCTTGCGCTGGGCTTTGTGCTGGCCAGCGCCAAGCTGTCCAGCCACGCCTGGCTGCGCCTACCCGCACATTTCTACGTGTGGCTGTTTCGCAGCATCCCGCTACTGGTGCTGCTGGTGTTCGTCTACAACCTGCCGCAGCTGTTCCCATCGACCGGTAGCGTCTTGTCCCAGCCTTTCTACTCAGGGCTTATCGCACTGGTGCTGACCGAGACCGCGTACATGGCCGAGATCCATCGCGGCGGACTGCTGTCGGTGCTCAAGGGCCAGCGTGAAGCGGCCAAGGCTCTGGGTATTCGCGGGCTCGGCGCTCAGCGGCTGGTGATCATTCCGCAGGCCATACGCATTGCACTGCCGACACTGACCAACGAATACGTCACCATCGTCAAACTCACCTCGCTGGTGTCGGTCATTTCGTTGAACGAGTTGCTGCTGGTGGGCCAGCGCCTGTATGCGCAAAACTTCCTGGTGCTGGAGACCCTCGCCGCGGTGGCCGTGTATTACGTGCTGATCGTCACCGTGTTCGGCTGGCTATTGCAGTGGGCTGAGCGGCACCTTGATCTGTCTCGCAAGAACGCCCAGACGCTGGACGACAGTCAGGCCGCCGCGCTTCGTCAACCGGCCGCGAAGGGCAAGCCCCCTGTTCAGAAAATACCCGGACAACCGGACGCCCTGTTGCTGCGCAGCATTCACAAGCGCTACGGCAATCACGAAGTGCTCAAAGGCATTGATCTGACCGTACGCCCCGGTGAAGTGATTTCCATCATCGGGCCGTCAGGCTCCGGCAAGACCTCGCTGATTCGTACGGTCAACAATCTGGAAAGCATCGACAAGGGCGAGATCGTGCTGTTCGGCAATGATTTCATCGCCGCTGGCAAGCACCCGGACTCCCCGGTAATCCGCCAGGGCATCCGGCGCATCGGCATGGTGTTCCAGAACTTCAACCTGTTTCCGCACCGCACCATTCTCGATAACGTGATTCTGGCCCCGCGTTACCACGGGCTCGCCAGCACCCGTGAACTGCGCCGCAAAGGCCATGCGTTGCTCGACCGGGTAGGCTTGCTGGCCCACGCCGACAAGTACCCGCATCAATTGTCGGGCGGTCAGCAACAGCGGGTCGCCATTGCCCGCGCACTGGCCATGGAGCCGGACATCATGCTGTTCGACGAACCGACCTCGGCACTCGACCCCGAGCTGGTGGGCGATGTGCTCAATGTCATTCGTGACCTGGCAGAAGAGGGCATGACCATGTTGATCGTCACCCACGAGATGGATTTCGCCCTGTCGATTTCCGACCGCATCGTGTTCATGGAAAACGGTCATGTGGCCGCCGACGCCTCGCCAGCCGAGATCCGCAGCGAAGGCCACGAACGGGTGCGCCGCTTCATCGGTCTGGAACAGGAGGCGATGGCATGACCACCTGTGGCGAGTTTCTAGTCAAACAGCTGCAAGCCTGGGGCGTCGATACCGTATTCGGTATTCCCGGCGTGCACACCGTCGAGCTGTATCGTGGCCTGCCGTCCAGCAACATTCGTCACATCACTCCGCGTCACGAGCAGGGCGCAGGGTTCATGGCCGACGGTTATGCGCGGGTCAGTGGCAAGCCCGGCGTGTGTTTCATCATCACCGGGCCGGGCATGACCAACATCATGACCGCGATGGGCCAGGCCTACGCCGATTCGATTCCGATGCTGGTGATCTCCAGCGTCAACGAGCGCTCCCGTTTGGGGCTGGGCAACGGCTATCTGCACGAACTGCCGGATCAGCGCGCCATGGTGGCGGGTGTCAGCGCGTTCAGCCATAGGCTGATGGACGTCGATGAACTGCCTGACGTTTTGGACAGGGCCTTTGCCGTGTTCGACAGCCAGCGACCGCGACCGGTGCACATCGAATTGCCGCTGGACATCATCACCGCAGCTGCTGATCACTTTCAGATGCGCCCGCGTAAAGTGGTTGCTCGCCCAGCGCCGGACACGGCAGCGATTCAAGAAGCTGCTGCACGTCTTCAACAGGCCAAACAGCCGCTCCTGTTGCTGGGCGGTGGCTGCGTGAACGCCGTGACCGAGGCAAGCGAGCTGGCCACACGTCTCGACGCTCCGACCGCGCTGACCATCAATGCCAAAGGATTGCTGGCGAGCGATCATCCATTATTGATCGGCAGCAACCAGTCACTGGTTCCGGTGAGGCAATTGGCGCTGGACGCCGATGTGGTGCTGGCCATCGGCACGGAGCTGGGCGAAACCGATTACGACGTGGTGTTCGACGGCAACTTCCGGATTGGCGGCGAGCTGATTCGCATCGATATCGACGCCACGCAACTGACCCGCAACCATCCGCCGAGCCTATCGATTGTCAGTGATGCGCGACTGGCCATGAAGGCGCTGCTGGACGCCTTGCCATCCCGGATTCGCCGTATCGACAGCCCAGGCGCACAGCGGGCGGCGCAGGTTCGAAAGCAACTGGTCGAGGACTCCAGCGGCTGGGCGCATTACCGGCGATTGTTCGACTGCATCCTTGAAGTGCTGCCTGACGCACGCTTTGTCGGTGACTCGACCCAGACCGTCTACAGCGGCAATCATCTGGTCGACCTCGACAGCCCACGGCGCTGGTTCAACGCATCGACCGGCTACGGCACGCTGGGTTACGGCCTGCCCGCCGCCATCGGCGCCAAGCTGGCTGACCCGACGGTGCCTGTGATCAGCCTGATGGGTGATGGCGGCATCCAGTTCACGCTGCCGGAACTGGCCAGCGCCGTGGAAGCGCGGGTCGGAATTATCGTGCTGCTGTGGAATAACCAGGGTTACGGCGAGATCAAGCGCTACATGGAGCGGCGTGACATCACACCACTGGGCGTGGACATCTATACCCCGGATTTTGTGGCCATCGCCCAAGGCTTTGGCTGCGTGGCCGAACGCGCCCGTGACCACGCGCACCTGCAAACGCTGTTGCGCCAAGCTCCAGGCGACCGGCCGTTGATCATTGAGGTCAACGAAGCGCCGCCGTTTGCCCCCTGAACCCCGAAAGCCGGACCTTTGCAATCCAGTTTCAAGGAGCAGTGCCCGATGAATACCCCGCATTACATCAACGGTCAGTGGCAGGCAGGCGAGGGCAACGATGTTCTCACGGTCTGCGATCCTTCCCTTGGCGAACCATTCGCAGAGCTGGTGTCGGCGAGCCCTGCGCAGGTTGATCAGGCCGTGACAGCTGCGCGAGCTGCGTTACCCGCCTGGAAGGCAACGACCGTCACCCATCGGGCAAACGTGCTGCGTGGCTTTGCCGAGCAGCTTGCCCAGCGTCGCGAAGCGTTGATTGAACTGCAGATGCGCAACAACGGCAAACCTCGCCATGAGGCCGAGGTGGATCTGGACGATGCGGTAGCGACGTTCAATTACTACGCCAAACTGATCGAGAGCCAGACCTCGAATCGCGACGTGCAGTTGCCAGTCCCCGGTTTTACTTCACGCACGCGTCTTGAAGCGGTGGGCGTGGTCGGCCTGATCGTGCCGTGGAATTTTCCGCTGGTGACCAGCGCCTGGAAACTCGCCCCGGCCTTGGCGGCAGGTTGTACCGTGATCCTCAAATCCTCGGAAATAACCCCACTGGTCGAGCTCGCGTATGCGCAGATCGCCCAGCACGTGGGCTTGCCGACCGGCGTGCTGAACATCGTCAACGGCAAGGCCGAGACCGGCGCGGCGCTGAGCGAACACGCGGGTCTGGACAAGTTGTCGTTCACCGGCAGCAACGCCGTGGGCGTTCAGGTGATGCGCAACTCGGCAGCGTACTGTCGGCCGGTCACGCTGGAGCTGGGCGGCAAATCGGCGTTTATCGTGTTCGACGACTGCGACCCGGATCAGGCCGTGGAGTGGATCGTTGCCGGTATCTGCTGGAACGCAGGACAAATGTGCTCGGCCACCTCGCGGTTGCTGATCCAGGAGGGGATCGCCGAGGCGCTGATTCCGCGCCTGCAGGTTGCTTTTCAGAACATGCGTGTGGGCAATCCTCTGGTCGACGAAGTGGACATGGGTCCGCTGACCAGCCAGGCGCAGTGGCGCAAGGTCCACGAATATTTTGCAATCGCCGAACAAGAGGGACTGACGTGTCTGGCAGGCGGGAAGGCAAACCGGCAAGGGCAGGGCTGGTTCGTCAGCCCTGCGCTGTACACCGACGTGCCGGACAGCAGCCGGTTGTGGACCGAAGAGATCTTCGGCCCGGTACTCTGCACCCGGCGTTTCAGCACTGAAGATGAAGCCATTGCGCTTGCCAACGACAGCCGTTTCGGACTGGTCGCCACGGTGGCCAGCGCAGACATCGAGCGCGCCGAGCGGGTGGCCGATGCGCTTGAGGTAGGCCACGTCTGGATCAATTCGATCCAGGCCGTGTTTGTCGAAACCTCCTGGGGCGGCACAAAGGGCAGCGGCATCGGCCGTGAACTCGGGCCTTGGGGACTGGCGGGGTATCAGTCGGTCAAGCATGTGACGCGGTGCGGATAAGTCGTCTGTTTCAAGAGAACTGCGCCAGATGAATCAGCAGCAGTAATGTTCTTTCTGGGAGGCGATGATCTGCAATCCACCTTGCCATGCCAGCGCGACGATTCCACTGTCGTAGTAAACAGCCCGGGGAAGTTGATATCAAACAGTGCCTGTTGAGCCGTGAGCAGGTGTTTTTTTACTGCAGTCATGCTCATCCGCTGTTTCATGAGAAAACGGTGACGATCGAACGCCTCAAGTCCGCACGATTCGTCAGCTTTTCCGGCAAATCGCTGGGTGGCATGGTGTCTCCCTTGTCAGCGCATTACGGCAACCCGTACATCCGTCAGCAAATAGCCGCGTCATCCTCGAACACCGGAGAAGTGCTGCGCATGGTGCTGGCAGGCATAGGCACTGGCGCTCTTTCCGAGCACCTGTGCCGGGAGTACGAGGCGCAGGGTCTGCTGAGAAGCCTGGTGCCTGAATCACGCGTATGCGAGGTGTCGGTCATGTTGATGTGGAGCGCCCATCAGGTCCGCAACCCGGCCGAAGAGATCTTTCTTGGCAGGATGCAGGCGGCTTTGGCATCTGACTGACCCATACAAATGTCACGCAGGCTTGGTGATCCCGGTTTTCTCGCGTATCGCGTGACCTCTGCAGACCAGCACCAGAAGCGACCCCGCCGCAGCGGCGGCCATGTCCTTCTGTGCATCCCAGAAATCGTCCTGCGCCCCCACGAATGCCGATCCACCCTGACCGAACGATGCGCCGCCGATCCATTCCATCAGTTCGTAAAGCATTGAAGTGGACAGCACCAGCGACCAGGCAATCAGTGACGCCCAGGCACCCTGAAGCCGGCATTTGACCGTCACGATTTCGCGCAAGGGCAGGGCGCCAAGCACCCCGTAAGACAGATGCACAACGCGGTCATATTGATTGCGTTGCCAACCGAACAACTGATCAAGGCTGACACCGGTCATCTTCAGGATGGCAGCGTCATAAGGCACCTGCGGATAAGTGAAGTGCGTGCCAACTTCATGCAGGCTCACGAAAGCCAATACCAGTGCCCAGGACCTTGTTGTCCAGTAAAACCTGTGACGACAGAACCAGAGCGCTGCAGCGCACAGGGCTACCACGCTGTTTTCCATCAACCATGTCTTTCGATCCAGCGGTGCCCAGCCCAGCAGTACAACAACAATCAGAAAAGCGGCCTGCAATGCCCGGATGACGTTTATTTCATGTTTGCTCACTTACGCATGCTCCTGCCTGTACTTGGCGTTCTTTCCCGGGAAAGAACTCACAGGTTTTAGTCATGGGTAAACCCGGTAAATTCGATTGAATTAAGCGTCGGCAGACAGGTGTACTCAGGCTGCAAGGCATGTCACATCACGCTTTGGACGGAAAAGTACAGAAGAGAAGTGCAGTTCGTTAAGCCGTTGGTCACTCGTGCATCGGATCCGTCGGCCAATCCGAACGGGTGTATCGACCATCATTGAATGATAACTACACTCTCTTTTTTCAGAGTGCAAAATCAAAGTAAGGCGGGCGATGACGTCCTCAATCTGTCATATCGGCTACGTACCGTAAAAACAGATATAGCAAGCTGAGGCCACTGCGCCCTCAGCTTATAAAATTTTTAGAGAGCGGTAGGCAGTCGTCGACACTGCAGACTTTCGCCGACAACGGCGTGTCTAGCGCTCACCCGTGAATGATTTATTAGTTGCCATCATACCGAACGAGCGTGCAACGGCGACGCAATCATCAACTGACCAACTTGGGCACTTTGACTTATGAGCGCATGTCATTTAAACATTCCGGGACTTTTACGGAAGTCAAACTTATGACCGCGTCCTGGACGATGGCCCTCGCAACGAGCGCAATGCTGGGTTCAGGCATGGCAATGGCTGCTTTTTTACCCATTAAAAACCCCAGCGTTATCGTGGTCCTGAAATTCGTAAAGCGTACAGACGGACCCGGTGTTCAGTTCGTCCCGGCCAGTTGCGTCGCGTGCGAACCGGTCACTGATGACTTGTGGAATGCCGACAATCCGCGCGAAACCATCATTGCACTCAAAGTGCCTCGATCACGCACGTTGGAACTGGCGTTCGACGGAGCGGTTGCGAATATCTCCCGTGTCATTCTGGAGGCAGGCGACATCGGGTTCCGGTTCGACGGCAAGCATCTGATCGTTGCTCTTCCACCACTCGCGGCAGACGCGATCACCGCCGCGCAGGTATCGACCCATATCGTCGAACCCGGCCTGGTATTGCGCCTTGAGCATGCCGATCCTGCACGCCGCGCCGGAGCTTACGCCCAGGGCGAGTTTCCTTCCCTTCAGCGTGCTGCGGCCAACGTATTGCAGTTCGCGCAGCGAGAAGTCCTGCGCGATCTGGATCTGGGCCGTTACGTGCAGCAGCACGGACTGGGTCAGATCCAGATCATGGGCTTCGATACCAATGCGCCGCACGGTCACGAAGACGCGCCGCCTCACGTCCACATGCATTTGCGCTGGCCGGGCAATACCGGAACGCAAATCGCGCATTACTACATCGGCACGGACGGTCTGCTGACACACAATATCGTGGGCGTAAAGGGCAGCGATGCCCCTGAACGGCGCTTCGAGCGCGGCGCTGCGTTCACCACCCTGGGCCCGGATGGTCAGCCGGTCTACACCCATCGAATCACGCCAGAGGGCTGGCTGCAGATCAGTCGTCCCGACGGTGCAACGTGCACGATCGAGCCCCTGGAACCCAAAGGATCAGGATTCGCGAACGGAGCCAGCATCACCTGCTCCGGCGGATTCAGACACGTTCTCAGAGTCGATGATGACCTGCAGCAAGGGCGACTCAAGGTGAGTACCGACGATGTCGAGGAGATCTTTTCCTACGACCCGGATACTGGCGCTTTAACGTCACCCACGCAACCACCTCCCGCACCACCCTCTGTGTATGTGGAAGCGATGACAGGCCAGAACCTGCCATCGGCACTGCCCGACTGATGTGATACTCACTTGAAGGAGGTCAAGCTTATGTTACGTATGCCGATCTGGGTTCTAGCCTGTGCAAGTGCTGTTCTTTAAATGGATTACAAATGACGCACATGACGCATCCCGGGATATTATAAGCGACGAACCAGCAGCCACCATGAATTCGCTAAAAGATAGTGGGTGCCGAAACACCACGCTGTTTTCAAACTGACCACTAAAGTACCCTTTACTTTGGTAATTCAACAGGTCGGCCAGGCCCGAACAAAATACGTGGCCGTAGACACAGCTTTTCACGTGCAAATCAACAAAGTAAACGTGCTTGGCGCACATTCGTCATCCGTCATAAAACCAAAATAAAACCATCACACATAGACATTTTTTGTGCTTGGCAACAGATGACGCGCAGCATAAAAAAATAATACTAACAGGCCACCATGCACCCAAGATGAAACTTAATAGCAAGTTTCCGCACCATCACATTAACTACATAAAACCCATAGTAGCATCGCCCAACTTTTAAAAAGCGGCCCGCTCTTCGGTATTCCGCACTGAACTGGTGATGTTATGCCTGCGTTACTTTCATCCAGACGTCCGCCGCAACAATTTCGCGAACACACGTCGGCACCGAACCTTGCAGCACACTCATTCGACAGGCCCGCCGCGCTGTTGCCGGAAGTGGCGGTGCCACCGATCGGCAAACGTCACATTGCGCTGGTCTGCGTCATCGCGCTGGGCGCGCATGTGGGTGGATTTCTCTTGTTGCACAACATGCCTGCGCAGCCGTTGCCGCCGATCACTCAACCGATGCCGATCGCCATGCAGATGGTCTTCGCCCCCAAACCGCCAGTGCCTTCGGCACCAGCGGAACCCGCGCCGCCTGTGGCACAACCGACGCCACCACCGCCGCCGCCACCTGCGCCGGTAGAGCCACCCAAACCTGTGGCCCCCACGCCCAAGTCAGCGACACGACCGGTGCCTGCCAAGCCACAGGCCAAGCCGCAAGTGGCCGAAAAGCCAGTCGCGCCTCCAACCCCTCCGGCGCCCCAGACCGTTGCAAAGGCAGCCCCGGCGCCAGCACCGAGCCCGGAGCCACGAACCACTGCGCCCATTGGCCGCGCCGGTTACCTGAACAACCCGCCGCCGGTGTATCCGCCCGCCGCCGCGAAGCGCCATCAGCAGGGCACGACCCTGTTACGTGTGCATGTATTGGCCAGCGGCCATCCGGATCAGGTTGAAGTGGCGCAGACCAGCGGTTTCCCGGCACTCGACGACGCGGCAAAAGCGGCGGTGCGGCAATGGTCATTCACTCCTGCCAAGCGTGGCGACACTCCGGTCGATGGCTGGGTCAACGTTCCGCTTGCCTTCACTCTCGCTCCTTGAGGCTTCACTATGACAATCGACTATTCAACCCTGATCCAGCAAAGCTCCATGGGCATTCTGTTGCTGTTTTCACTGGCGACCTGGGCCGTGCTGTTGCTCAAGGCCTGGCAGCAGGGCAGCGCGAAACGCCAGAACAGGAACTACACCCAGGCGTTCTGGGCAGCACAGGATTTTGATGCAGCGCTGCGCAGCGGCCCCGAGAAAAGCCAGTTGGCGCGTCTTGCGCAGGTAACGACCCGAGCGCTTTCCAATGGTCAGGACGGCCACGAGCCGACCGACAGCTGGAGTCGTCAGGAACTGCTCGAGCGCAGCCTGCATCAGCAGATTCACGGTGAACGACGCGCCCTGGAAAGCGGCATGATCGTGCTCGCGTCCATCGGCAGTACAGCACCGTTCATTGGCCTGTTCGGCACCGTGTTCGGCATCATCCATGCCTTGCAAGCCATCAGTACCGCCAAGTCAGCCAGCATTGCGATCGTGGCCGGGCCTATCGGCGAAGCCCTGATCGCCACCGGTGTCGGCATCGCAGTCGCTGTGCCTGCAGTGCTGGCCTACAACTTCCTGGGTCGTCGCGTGAAGCTCATCGTTGCCGATCTGGATGCGTTCGCGGTTGATCTGCTCAATCGCGCCCAGCGCCATGCCTTCCGATTGAAAGGTGAGCGTGACGGCGTCCGCAACCTCAGCGGGGTTGCATGACATGGCCTTTTCATCGAGCAATGACGACGACGCGATCAGCGATATCAACATCACGCCGATGGTCGACGTCATGCTGGTGCTGCTGGTGGTGTTCATCGTCACCGCGCCCTTATTGACCAACGCCATCCCGCTGAATCTGCCGCAAACCGTGGCCACTGCGCCGCTGGATGACGCCAAACCGGTTGCGATCAGTATCGACGCCACAGGCAGCCTTTTCGTCGACGGCGAGCCTCTGGTCGAGGAACAACTGCCGGATGCCCTGCAGAACCTGCATACCCGAGACCCGGAGGTCGCGCTGACCCTGCGTGCCGATACGGCAACCGACTACGGACGAGTCGCCCGCGTACTGGCGGATGTGCAGCGCTCCGGCATCACACGGCTGGCGGTGATTACCGAAAGCCCTTGAACCCAATAATCCCGGCCAGCCCTCAAACGGGCCGGAACCTGTCGACTCATTACGTCTTGGAAAACCTTTCATGATCACGTTATCGACCACGCACGCGTCACGTTTTCCCGTCCGACGCCTGGTGCTATTGATCGGTTTGCACACGTTAAGTCTGGCGGCTTATGCGCAGGATGCCGCAACGCCGGTCACTTCGACCGAGGAGCCGGTCTCCGCAGCGACGGACACCACGCTGGGCACGGTTTCCGTCATCGGCCAGGGCGAAACGCGCCAGGTGCAGCGAGTGAGTGACAAGGACATCAAGGCGTATTCGGCCGCCACCAACCCGATGAAAGTCCTGCAGCGTCTGGCAGGCGTCAGCTTTCAGTCCGGCGACCCGCTGGGGCGGGAGGAGAGCAGTCAGCGCATCAGTCTGCGCGGCTTCGACATGCACCACCTGGGCTACACGCTGGATGGCGTCACGCTGGGCAACATGAGCTTTGCCAACTTCAACGGCCTGAGCATTACCCGGGCGATCATTGCGGAAAACATCGCCAGCAGTGAAGTGGCCGCCGGTATCGGCGCGCTGG
Source organism: Pseudomonas sp. AC016 (assembly GCF_979253365.1). Classification (NCBI taxonomy): domain Bacteria; kingdom Pseudomonadati; phylum Pseudomonadota; class Gammaproteobacteria; order Pseudomonadales; family Pseudomonadaceae; genus Pseudomonas; species Pseudomonas sp. AC016. The sequence goes on along the minus strand of NZ_CEEDCC010000001.1, from coordinate 183,422 downwards.
GCACGGCCTCGAACAGCAATCTGGGCGGCACAGTTGCCTTCACCAGTTCCAACCCTGACAAGGAGCTTGGCGCGCGCCTGTCCCAGACCTTTGGCGACTACAAAACCAAACGCACGTTTGCGCGGTTCGACACCGGCGAATACAAAGGTTTGGCCGCTTACATTTCCGGAGAAACGTACGACGCCGATGCCTGGAAAGGCCACGACAACCCGCAGGAATCGGACGCTGTAAACGCCAAGGTCACTTACGATTTCGGCAGCAATCACCTGAGCTTTTTTCATAGCACCTCGACCCACAACGAGGCGAGTCTGCCATCGCTGTCGAGCAGCATGATCAGACGTCTGGGTTACAACTGGAGCTATTACACGCCGGACTGGACCCGCGCCGTGAATGCGGCCAACGGCATCTTTACCGGCGGCGTCACCCGTGCGGGAGATGCGACCTACAACGGCAGCAGCCTGCGTGACGATGAGCTGGACATTCTGAGTGGCAATTTCTCGCTCAGCGACGATCTGCTGCTGGATGCTGCGGTCTATCACCACCACGACTCGGGCCGCGGAAACTCTTACTACCCGTTTACCTTCACCAGCGGCAGTACCACGGTGCCCACCAACTCCATTCGCAGCACGGTCTATGGCATCAACCGGTCGGGCTTTCAGACGTCGCTGACATATTTCCTCGGCCAGCATGAGATCCAGGGCGGTTTCTGGATTCAGTCAAACAAGAACGACATTGGCCGTTATCTGTTCGACCCGACCGGGACTGCGCCGCAGAACAACATCGTGAGAACCAAGGGTCTGCCGCAGGTCGCGACTGTTCTTGCCCAGGATTACAACGACCTGACGCGGCAGTTCTACCTGCGCGACAGCTACACCTTGCTGGATGACCGCCTGAAGCTGGAGTTCGGTGCAAAGAACACGGTCACCACCTCGACTGCAGAAGGCAAGGGCGGCGGTTACGCCAGTGGCTCGCTGGAAGCCCGTGACCGCTTCCTGCCGCAGTTGGGCGCGACGTATAAACTCGACGGTCAGGACGAGGTCTTCACCTCGTATTCCGAGAACGTCGCCGCGTTCCCCAGCAGTGGCTACAGCCCGTTCTTCACCACGCAGGTTGCCGTCGACGCGGCAGGTGGGTTCAAAAACCTCAAGCCCGAAACTTCCAAGACCGTTGAAGTCGGTGTGCGCCGCAGCAATCCGCTGTACTCGACCTCGGCTGCGGTCTACAACACCAAATTCGACAATCGCCTGGTGGCGATCGCCAACTGCACTGGCATCGTGATCTGTCAGAACAGCGTCGCCAACGTCGGCTCGGTCACCAGCCGTGGCCTTGAACTGACCTTCGCCCTGACGCCGAACGAAAACTGGCGCTGGTCCAACTCGGCGTCCTACAACCGAAGCACTTACGACGACGATTATCAGAGCGGCACCAGCCAAGTGCATGTCAAAGGCAAAACCGTAGTCGACACGCCCAAGCTGATGTACTCCAGCAGCCTGGACTGGCATTGGCAGCAATGGAACGCGGGCCTGCAAGGCAGCTACATGAGCAAGCGTTATTACACCTATACCAACGATTCAAGCGTCGCTGGTTACTGGCTGGCCAACACGACCCTGGGCTATGACTTCGGCAAGCTGGGTGCTGTCAAGGACACCACGCTGTCGCTGAACGTGGTGAACCTGTTCGACAAGCGCTACATCTCCACCCTGAACACCGACGCCAGTGCCGCGAGCGATCCGACGGGCGACCTGCAGATTCTTCAAGTGGGCAACCCTCGCAGTGCGTTCGTCACCATGGCGGTTCGTCTGTAGCCTTGCCGTGCCGCGACAGGCCACCATGGAACGGGCAGGATGCGGGCCGACGTCCCTGCGTCGTGCCCGGCTTTGCGATCCTTACTGAACTGGAGACATTGTGCTCGGTACTGCGTATTGACCCTGATCGTATTTCAGAATCGTCCTGGACGTAACGGGTTTGCTGTCGTTACTTTCGCAGTCCTCACCGTTGAGCCGGTCTTGGGTGCCAACAGTCTGTTCATCAACCTGAAGGCTGGCAAAACCCTTACTGGTCTTGTCTGTGATGGACAAGGTGCGTTCGGTCTGACTGAATTCGCCGACGCACATACCGTCCCACTCACCATTGGAGCTGCTGACTTCCAGCGCATTCATTACGGGGCGCAGCGTTGAACCCTCAAGTACGTAGAGATTCAGAGACGTGCTGCTGAACGGGTTCACTCTGGATGAGCCAATGTGGATCACCCTCACGCCAAATGCCCGTAATTTGGGTGCAAGCTGGTAGCGAGCGGTGTCCAGCGTCAACCCTTCAAAACGGATGGCATCGGAGCTGATCGCTGCAGCCTGATAGTGCTGGGCAATGATCTTGTTGCTTGAGGTATCCGCTACTATGACGGCGAGTCCGTAATCGCCTTGCTCATCTTCGTCGACATTCTCCGCAAACGGCAGGGCTGCCAGTGTCTGGCTGGCATTGGCCGGGTTGACCTTGCAGACCGCGTGCTCCTTGTCGAGCTTGAGATCGGGCCGCAGGGCTTTGCCCCAGTTTTCCAGGTGATCCTTGCAGTCGGCAAAGGCGAACAGGGGAAGGATAAGCAGCGGTACAGCGGCGAGTTTGAGCATTGCAGTGTTCGATTCCGTTCCAGTGTCAGAGAGATGCTTCTTCAAGTACATCGCTATCGCGCAGCAGTATCTTCGATAAGAGAAACGAAGACGACAGCAATAGAAGCACATTCGCAAATTCATGGATGGCAGCCTGGTGTCCGTAATACGAGTCAGCGAGCCTCACCGGCAAAGTCTGCCGAGGCAACCCCGCCAAACGGTGATTCATGCCAGAGGCTCGTCACTTTCAAGCATCTATACATGGCGCTGTGGTGGTGTAATACATCAGTAACACGCCCACGCACTGAAGCCTTGAACGGACCCTCTGAACATGCCCGCACCTTTGACCGCCATAGAATCTTCCCCTGAACTGCCGACGCAGGCCGACGTGGTCGTGATCGGCGGCGGCATCATCGGTGCGTTTACCGCCTATTACCTGGCCAGGCGCGGCATGAAAGTCGCGCTGATCGAAAAAGGCCGTATAGGTGCAGAGCAATCAAGCCGCAACTGGGGCTGGTGCCGTCAGCAGAACCGCGATGCGCGTGAGCTGCCGATGGCCACCAAGGCTCTGGAATTGTGGGAACAATTCGGCGCGGAAACCGGCGAGCAGACCGGCTTTTCGCGCTGCGGCCTGCTGTACCTCAGCAACAACGAACAGGAAATCGCCGATTGGGCGCGCTGGGGCGAGTTTGCTCGCACGGTCAATGTCGACACCCGCATGCTCACCTCGCAGCAAGCCGCTGAACACGGCAAAGCGACGGGTAAACAGTGGAAAGGCGGGGTCTTCGCACCCTCTGACGGCACAGCGGATCCTTCCCGCGCAGCACCGGCAGTCGCACGCGCCATCATGGCCCTCGGCAGCACCGTGCATCAGGGCTGCGCCGTGCGCGGCATCGAGACCGAGGCGGGTCGGTTGTCTGCGGTCGTGACCGAAAAAGGCGTCATCCGCACCCCGATCGCCGTGCTCGCGGCAGGCGCGTGGGCGTCGTCGTTCTGCCGTCAATACGGCATTCGCTTTCCTCAGGCGACCATTCGCCAGACCGTACTCTCGGTCTCCGCACCAAGCGAAGAAATACCCGGTGCCCTGCACACCGCCGGCGTCTCGATGACTCGCCGTTTCGATGGCACCTACACGCTGGCAATCAGCGGAAGAGGGCGCGTCGATCCAACCCCTCAACTCCTCGGCTACGGCACGCAATTCTTGCCGATGTTCATGCGCCGTTGGCGCAACCTCGCGCCGGGCGGGCTGGAAGGCATTCGCTCAGGCCACGAAAGCTGGAAACGCTGGAGCCTCGACCAGCCGACCCCCATGGAAAAGATGCGAATCCTCGACCCCACAGCCGACGCCTCGGCAGTCGCACTGACCTACCAACGCGCACAGGAACTGGTCCCCGCGCTGCGAGACTCATCGATAAACGCCGCCTGGGCCGGGTACGTGGACAGCACGCCGGATGGCGTTCCCGGTATCGGAGAAATGGCCAGCCTGCCGGGCCTGGTACTGGCGGCCGGATTCAGCGGTCACGGTTTTGGAATAGGCCCGGGGGCAGGGCATTTGATTGCCGACATTGTCAGTGGCGCTGCGCCGATTGTTGATCCCAAGCCTTATCATCCGGATCGGTTCAAGGGATCGGCGTGGGGGAAGGTGGCGGATTTCTGAGGTCGTGATTCAAAGCAAAACCAGAAATCGATATCCGCGCATCTGATTGCGGTCGCGCCAGTTTCCTTTCGGTAGCGGCCGGGTTTAGAACCCCAACGGGTACTGAACCACTACATAGATCCGGTCAATGTCATCACCCGCCTGCGCGCTGTTGGCCCGGTGCGTGACCTGGGACAGTTGCACTGAAAGGTCCTTGGCCGCACCGGACTGGACGACGTAGTGCAGGTCAACATCCCGCTCCCAGTGACGGCCGCCATCACCTTGCTGAGGCTGGTACTCGCCGCTGTCCGCGTCGAACGGGTTGTAGGCGCCGCCCTTGGGCGCATGCGTGCCGTCGATATGGCTGCCGGACACGTAACGGGTCATGAAACTCAGCCCCGGAATGCCGAACGCACCGAAATCCAGATCATAACGGGCTTGCCACGAGCGTTCATTGGTGCCGTTGAAGTCGGCGTACTTGATTGAGTTGGCCAGATAGATCGAGTCGCCACCGACGAAATCGAAGGGCGTATCGCCGTCGATCCTTTGCCAGCCGAGCATCACTGCATGGGCACCCAAGCTGTATTTGCCGGAAAGACTGAACGCCGTGTTATCAATCTCTCCGGCCAGCGCCTGACCTGTATCGCGGGTGTGGTAGACGTTGGCATCGAGCAACACGCCGGACTGTTTCCAGTGCAGATTGGCGTAGTACTGATGCCAGGTTTCACTGAGGTCAGAAGCATACAGCGCGCCACCCAGCGGGCTGTCGCTGAACAGCTCAGCCCCGACAAAACTGATCCCGCCAGCGTCGGTGCTGGCGCCGTAGCCTTGAAAATCGTCCTTGCCGGATGAGCTGTCCTGATTCTTGAACGCCGTGAAATGGCCTGCGATAAGGTTCACATTGTCGATCTCGCGACTGTTGAGTAGAAACCCGGTGGCGTACTCCGGCTGCAGACGTTTGTCCGACGTATCGAATACTGGCGTCTCTACCGTCATTTCGCCAAAGGCGAGGGTGGTTCGGGAGGCTTTCAGCTTGAGCGCGCCACCTGCACTTGAGTAATCGCGCTCGCTACGACCGTCACTGTCCACCGGCAGCAGCCCCGTCCCCGAATGCCCTTTGCCGCCATCCAGTTTCAGCCCGTAAAAAGCATGAGCATCAAGACCGACGCCAATCATGCCGTCAGTGAAGCCTGAGGTGAACGTGCCAATGAATCCCTGCGCCCATTCCTGTTTGTAGTTTTTTCCGGAGGGCGAAGGCGAGCGGTAGTCGTTGCTCAGGAAGTAATTGCGGGCGAGCAGGGTGGTGGTTGCATCGTCGAGCAAGCCAGTGGCGGAAGCGGATTCGGCCATCGCCGAGAAAAGCAGGCCGAGTGCGATGTGAGGGTGTTTGGAGAACTGCATTTTCGGGGACCAGGGATAGCGGGAATGTGTTGATGGTCCTCGAAAACGGTGATTGCAGATTGAGTGGATGTGCTGACCTCTAACCTTCAGGCGTAATGCCCTCATAGGTATGGATTCCAAGATCGTGACGTCCGGGTGCGATATGCGGCTTGAGTGTCAACGCCGGAATTTCATAGTCCCCGGCATTCTGGCGACGAAATGGCAAAGGCTCATCATCGAACAGGTTATCCAGCCGGGCAGCATAGGCCGTGCATAGCTGTTCGAAACGAGCGGCGTCCATTTTCCCGGTTTTATAGATGGGAAAGGGTGGCATTACAGTGAACCCCGGATAGAACAGCACCCCATGCTGGATAGGGAACAGCAGATCATTCAGTGCGCCGTTCACACCTCGACCGCTGTAATGAGACTCCCATCCACCCATGCTGACCACCAACATCGCCCGCTTTCCAGCCATGCTGCCTTCGCCGTAGCGGTCGCCCCAGTGGCTCTCGCTGTGTTCGCCCACACCATAGGCAAATCCATAGGCGTAGACGCGTTCGACCCAGCCCTTGAGGATCGCTGGCATCGAGAACCACCACAGGGGGAATTGAAAGATGACGGCGTCCGCCCATAGCAGTTTGGCCTGCTCTTCTTCGATATCTGGCGGCTGGTTGCCAGCGGCGAATACACGCTGCGATTCGGTTGCGGGGTTGAAAGGCTTTTCGTGGTCGTAGCCTGGGGCGTCGTCCTTATCAATGGGCGCTTTCCAGCGCATCTCGTACAGATCCGAAACCTTGACCTCGTGGCCCGCGGTTTTCAGGTGAGCGATTGCGAAATCCCTTAGCGAGCCATTGAGTGAACGAGGTTCCGGGTGGGCGTAAATCAGTAGCAGCTTCATAAGAGGCTCCGAGTGGATGTAGGCCTCACGGTAACGACGAACCCGGTATGATAGAAATGAATTTCCGAAACATGTGGTATTTACATGCACAATACCTTGCGTCGTCTGGATCTTAATTTGTTGGTCACATTGGACGCGCTCCTGTCCGAGCAAAACGTCACACGGGCGGCGAGGCTGCTCAATCTCGCCCAGCCGACCGTCAGCCTGCAGCTGGGTCGGCTACGGGAAATTCTGGACGATCCGTTATTGCTGCCCGGCCCCCGAGGCATGTCGCCGACCGAGCGTGCACGTGAGCTGCGCGGGCCGCTGCGTGAAGCGCTGATAGCCTTGGAGGGCGCGCTGAGTCCTGGCGCACCGTTCGATCCAGCACTGTCCAGCCAGACGTGGAGGGTTGCTGCCAGTGATTACGCAACGACGGCTTTGATCTGGCCATCGTTGGCGTCGCTCAGGCGTCTGGCCCCCAATACGCGTCTGGCACTGTTGAACAAACATCCCGTCAGCCTCGCCAACGATCTTGAAAGTGGCCAGCTTGACCTGGCACTGCACACCCGCGACGAAGCGCCGCCAAAACTGCGTCAGCGGTCTTTGTTTCACGAACGCTATGTGCTGGCAGGGCGGCGAGATCATCCGGCCTTGGCAACCCGGCTGTCGCTCAAAGCGTTCTGCGGCCTGGAACATGCCGTGATGTCACCCAATGGCGCCGGGTTCGTCGGGAGCACTGATCAGGCGCTGGCCGCCAAAGGCCTGGAGCGACGAGTCGTCTTGTCCGTGCCCAACTTCAACTCGCTTGTCTCGGCATTGGCCCACAGCGATCTGGTTGCGGTGGTGCCAGAAAGGCTGGTGCGAGATGAGCCCGCACTTATCGTCCAAGAGCCTCCACTCGCGATTCCAGGGTTTGAAATGCTCATGTTATGGCCCGAACGACTGCACCGGGATCCCGCTCATATATGGCTACGCGACCTTATCGCCTCGACCCAAACAGCCGCCAACTCAGAGGTTGACTAGAGGGTAGGGGACTCGAAAATTCTGCTGCCTAATCTTCAGCTCAAGATGCGTCACTGATTGTCATAACGTTTGCGCGCCTCGTTGAACCCATCCGACTGTTCGATCACCCACGTCCACAGTGGAATCATCTGCACCAATAAGCCCATTCCCAGCTCAGTCAAAGCGTACTCGACGCGCAGAGGCTTCTCGCCAAAGTCGTGACGAGAGATAAGCCCGTCGCGTTCCAGCTGACGCAGCGTGTGAGTGAGCATACGTTGGGTGACGCCATGCAATCGGCGACGCAGCTCCGCATTGCGCAACGGGCTGGTGACGCCCAGCGCATGCACCACGCCGAGTGACCATCGGTTACCGGAATGACCCAGGATATCGCGCTTGAGACCATCCTCATCATCGGAAAGCGCGCGACACGCATCCTGCGAAAGCCGCACGATTTCCTGAGCATCAAGACCACTCGGTATCACGGATGTACCTACTTTTTGCGCATCAAAGTCCATGACAAGATCCCTGGCCTCACGTTAAGTACGACAAAAGAGGCTTACCATGCAGGCTGCTATTTCAAACGTCAAACAACGCATTCTGGTATTAGGGGCCGGCGAGCTGGGACTTGCCGTACTGCAAGGACTGGCCGCCCGTTCAACCGAATCGATGAGCATCAGCGTGCTGCTGCGTCAGGCCACGGTGCATAGCTCGAACAAGGCAAAACAACAGGAAATCGACACCATCAGGACGCTGGGCGTGGCCATCGAGACAGCCGATATCGCCGACGCCTCCGTGGAAGAACTTGCTGCTGTGTTCGGACGCTTCGACACGGTGATCAGTTGCGTAGGATTTGCAGCGGGCCGTGGGACCCAGCACAAACTGACCGAAGTCGCACTGATGTCGGGAGTGAAACGCTATATTCCGTGGCAGTTCGGCGTCGACTACGACGTGATTGGCCGTGGCAGCCCTCAGGATCTGTTTGACGAGCAACTGGATGTTCGCGACCTGCTGCGTGCCCAATCCCGGACCGAGTGGGTGATTATTTCCACCGGCATGTTCACCAGTTTCCTGTTCGATCCAGCGTTCGGAGTCGTTGACCTGTCCGCCGGAAAGGTCAACGCGCTGGGCAGTTTGGAAACCATGGTGACCGTGACGACACCCGAAGACATAGGCGCACTCACCGCCGCCATCGTGCTGCACAGCCCGCGCCTGATAAACCAGGTCGTATACACCGCTGGCGACACACTCAGCTACGGTGCTTTGGCTGACCTGGTTGAACGAGTCATCGGACGGAAAGTCGAGCGCCGGGAGCTTGGCGTGCAGCAGTTGATGGCCGATCTTGCAGAGGAGCCTGATGATAATTTACGGAAATACCGGGCGGTGTTTGCCATGGGTCGGGGTGTTGCTTGGGATGTGGCGGGGACGTTTAATGCGGTGCAGGGGTTGTCTGTGATGAGTGCGGAGCGTTGGGCGCGATCAAATCTTGGTCGTGGTAGAGAAGGGCACACGCACGTTGAGTAGCCTGGCGGGCGTCAGACTTCTATAGTCCGACGCGTTCCGATCGGCTGAGTTGTACGAGTGTTTTGCGCTTGCGACAGAGGGAATTGCGACTTGAGCCATAGTGGAGAGCAAATGCTTCCTAAAGCGGTTTTATTCGATCTTGATAACACTCTGACTAACCGGGCGCTCAGTATTGAACGGTATGTGAAGTGCTTTTTGAAAGACTTTGGCCTCGTCGTCCACGCTGACAGTCAGGCTATCGTCCGGTTGATCAGCCAAGTAGATAATGGAGGCTATTTAAAAGCGGGTTCGGCATTTTCCTCTATCCGCCAGGCAGTTGGGCACGTTTTGGCTCATGAGCTGGCGTGGAGCGTGGCGCAGACACCGCAGACTTTAAGCGATCACTGGCAGATTCACTTTCCACGTTCAGCAGTGGCGATGTCAGGCAGCGAGCTTTTGGTTGAGAAGCTATCACGTCGAGACATCAGGATTGCCATTGTCTCCAACGGCGCGGAGTCCTCCCGCCAGAGTACTGTTGCCTGCTTGCCATTTGCTTCGCATATCGATGCGATTTTTAGCTCTGAAAAGGTTGGGACCACCAAGCCGGCATCCGCGATTTTTCTGGCAGCGGCAGAGCATTTGCAAGTAAGGCCCGAAGAATGCTGGTTTGTGGGCGATCATCCTGTTAACGACTACCTGGGCGCTTGCTCAGCAGGAATGCGCGCAGTGTGGTTACGGGGATTTCATGAATGGCCGCAGGAGATGGGCGGCGCACCAGTCTCGATTTCCTCACTTAACGAGATGGTCGGGTTGCTGTAGAACGCACGGCATTTGAGCTGAGTTGGTGCGACGTCCCTAGGACTTTGCAGGGCAGCGATGGCAAGTCAACCGGTGGTAGAGTGCAGGAAGTAAGTATCGTTATAGGGAGCAGTGAATGCCTGAGGAATTAGACGGCCGGCTGGTTATTGGTGTGGCTTCCAGTGCTGTTTTTGATTTGCTTGAATCCGACGCCATCTTCAAAAGCGAAGGTGAGGAAAAAATATCGCAAGTTCCAAGAGTTAACCTCAGTCACTACGTGATGGATGGCAGATCCATATAGCCGTTTTGGATGAGCTCGTTCACTGATGCGCCTCAGACTACAACGCTGATTGGTCGAAGTTGTAAGGTGTTCAAGGTCAGAGCTCGTGATACTCAAACACTGGAGGCGCTACTCGGCATAATTCATGGAATAGAAGGCATTGAGGCGACGCGTAGCAGTATTGCGCTCTCTACCTATCTTGAAAGAGGTCCGTCACCGATGGCGGATTAAGCGCCTATTTGCCCTTAAAAAATCCATAGACAAGTCTGCGGTTTACGCCCTTGCTGGAGTGCCGATCGCCTGCCGTATCTCACGCACGTCGCGCGCAGGCGATGCGCCGAATTGCCGTGAATATTCGCGTGTGAACTGTGATGCGCTTTCATAGCCGACAGCGAATGCCACGTCAGACGCACGATGCTCGCCGGCCAGCAAGAGCTGGCGAGCTTCCTGTAACCTGAGCTGTTTCTGATATTGGATGGGACTGAGGCCTGTCATCGACATAAAATGGCGATGCAGGCTCGCCCGACTCATGCCGCTGGCATTGCACAACGCATCGATGCGAAGTCGGGCATTGTAATTGTCGCGGATCCAGGCAACGGCTAGCCGGATGCTGCCCAGTGCGCCATCGGGTTGGGCGATTTGACGTAGCAGTCGTCCTTGGGGACCCTGCAAGAGACGATAGAGCAATTCCCGTTCGACCATGGGACCGAGAATCGGGATATCGGCTGGCGTGTCGAGCAATGAAAGTAAACGCAGCAAGGTGTCTCGGAGCGAGGCACTCATCGGGTTAATCGCGATGCCAATCCCGTTTTGTTCGATCTCGCGAACCACCGGCATGTTCGTCGCCAGTTCCGCCAGTATGGCCGGATCCAGTACGAGCGATACCGCAACGTAGGGCTGTCCCCCTTCCGCATCAAGAATCTGTCCGATCAATGGCAGGTCCAGGGCACTGATGAGATATTGTTCACAGTCATAGCTCAGAAGATTATCGTTAATAGCAACGCGCTTCGATCCTTGCAGGATGAAACAGATCATCGACCGATACAGACATGGCGCCTTATCTGAAGAACCTTGGCCTACGCAGATGTCTACACGCGGAATCCGTGTGGTAGTCATACCCGGTGGCGCATGCCGCAGGGCTATATCAAGATGTTGTGCAAGATCGTTGTTCATGTGCCGATTATGCCTACGTCCCACCACCGCGCAATATGATTGATACAATCAGGCAAAAAATTGAGTTTATTAGGCGTGGGTTGCAGACCGGATATTGCCTATCTTGATCAGGTCAAGAACGCGCCTAATCAAGTAGAGAAACCCATGACTAATCAGATCGCACTCATCACTGGCGCCAGCCGTGGCCTTGGCCGTAACATGGCCCTTCACCTGGCCAAGCGCGGCGTCCACATCATCGGCACCTACCGCAGCGGCGCGGCAGAAGTGGAATCGCTGCAGCAGGAAATCGAGGCGCAGGGCGGTAAGGCCGCTATGCTGCCGCTCGACATCACCGATACTGCCAGCTATCAGGCTTTTTCAAACGCACTTACTGATACGCTGAAAACTCACTTCGGCCGCGAGCGCTTCGACTTCCTCGTCAACAATGCTGGCAATGGCCTCTTTTCGAACTTTATTGACGCGACCGAAGACCAGTTTGCCTCACTGGTCGCCACGCACCTTCGCGGCCCGATTTTCTTGACTCAGAAGCTGCTACCGCTCGTGGAAGACGGCGGTCGTATCCTGAACGTTTCCTCCGGCTTCGTGCGTTTTACCCTGCCGGGGTACAGCATTTACGCGGCGGTTAAGGCCGCAGTTGAAGTGCTGACCCGTTACATGGCCGTAGAGCTGGGTTCGCGCCAAATTCGGGTGAATGCGATTGCCCCCGGCGCCATCGCAACCGATTTTGGCGGTGGTGCGGTGCGCGACAACAAGGATGTGAACGCCTACGTGGCACAGGGCATCGCGCTGGGCCGGGTCGGTCTACCGGACGACATCGGCGGTGCGGTTGCCGCGATCTTGTCCGATGACATGGCCTGGGCTAACGGGACGACTTTTGACATCTCGGGCGGGCAGTTGCTGTAACAAAAGCCGCATTCATTAGATCCCAGCCCATCGAGAAACCATCATGCCGCACGCTCAACTTACGCTCATCAGCCATCCGTTGTGCCCGTTCGTTCAGCGAGCGGCCATCGTGTTGCTTGAAAAGAATGTGCCTTTTGAGAGGGTCGACGTTGACCTCTCCGCCAAGCCAGATTGGTTCCTGGCGCTTTCGCCGACGGGAAAAGTGCCGTTGCTCAAAGTAGAACTGCCGGATAGGGCACACGCGATACTCTTCGAGAGCATGGCCATTTGCGAATACCTCAATGAAACGCAGGGCGGTGCCAGTCTTTATTCCAACGACGCGCTAGTCCGCGCGCAACAGCGCGCCTGGGTAGAGTTTGGCGGCGCGGCGCTCGCCGATGCCTGGCAGTTCCTCAACGCCAAAGATCTCGCGATGGCTGACAGCAAGAAAGCTGCCTTTCGAGATAAGTTGCAACGGCTCGAGGACAAGCTTGATTACGTGCCCTATTTTTCAGGATCGGCGTTCGGCATGGTGGATGCTGTGTTTACCCCTGTCTTTCGCTACTTCGATTTGTTGAGCCCAGTCGTCTCCCAGCCGATCTTCGAAAACCTTGCACGCGTGTCAGCCTGGCGCGAGTCACTGGCAAACAGGCCAAGTGTCATCTCCGCCGTGGGAGATGATTACGCCATTCGATTTCAACGATACCTTGTAGAGCAGCAGGTCATACTCTCAGAGTCATGTGTTACCAACGTGCAGTGACGCTTGTCTGAAAAATTACATTCGATCACAGAAGCCTAGGTTTAGAGGGGCGTACCAACTGTTTGTAAATTTTTTAGCATGTAGTGGTCAACTGATCTCGGACACGACGTTAAGTTTTTTCTCGTACTGAGCGGGTGCCAGTCCATCATTGAACTGGTGTGGCCGAACCCAGTTGTAGCGATGCATCAGATAATGACTGATATCCCGCTGTGCCTCTTGGGCCGTCATGTAGCCCACGGCGGTTTTCAAGCTGCGGAATACACGCTCCATCGGCGAGTTGTCGTAGCAATTACCTCGGCGACTCATGCTCTGGCGCATGCGGTATCGCCAAAGCCGCTGGCGAAACTGTCGGCTCCCATATTGGGAGCCCTGGCGACGCAGCGCAGACTCGACCACCCCTAGCGAGCGGGAGGCCTCAATGTGGCTATAGCCCTGATCGAGCACGAGGCCTGCGGCCTCACGTTTGAATTCAGCAGAGAAGGTACGGCGTTGTTTGGTCATCAGACACCTCTATATCTGGCGATATTCTCGCCTAAATGAGTGTCCGGAATCATTAGACCACTACAGGGGGACCTGATGCAGACCAGAATGGCACTCGTGCGCTCAAACTGGTTATTTCCTGGATCGCTGCGCAGCGATAAGCGGGGGGCGGGCTGCGGCCATCATGAGTTTGATCCAATCGGCGCGCATGAACGGGCATGATCCGCATGCCTATCTCAAGGATGTGCTGAAGCGATTGCCGACGCAGCGGGCCAGTGAGATCGCACAATTGCTGCCGCATCAGTGGGTTCCGTCCTGATTACCCCAAGAAAAGCTGTAAGCGCACTTAGGCTTCAGTGAGTTTTTTCCGAAGAAAGCTCTCATGTATTCGAACTGATCGAGGAGTCTGACGTAATAGTCGGTCCAGCGTGGGGCGGTCAATTGGCAGGCTGCATCCGCGTAACTAGCGACGGCGCGTCAGTCCGCCCGGTTATGTTTGGGCTCATTTTTCCTTAGAGATGTCGGGCTGCTTGATGGCAAGGAGTCGACCACCCACTGGTGCGCCCGAAAAGAGTTTGCGTGACGATTCTATGTAGCACGAGGTTCTATAAAATCATCACCTCACCGGGTACCGTGGCGGCAACCGATTATTGCCTCCGCTTGATACAACAGCGTCTTGGCGCTGATGTAGCGAACCGCACCGCGAAAATGGTCATAACGCTACCGCACAGGCAATGCGGGCAAGCGCAATATGTTGAACATCCTGATGCCTTGCGTACCTAGGCAAATCGTATACATTAGGCTTACGGACTCAGTCATAAGAGAAACGCCTCACGCCAGGGTGGATCTGAAGCTAGCCTTATACTGAGTCGGGGTGATACCGAAAACCCTAACAAAAATTCTAATTAGATTTGCCTCATCACCCAATCCAGTTATTGAGGCTACTTCCTTAAGTGGCTTATGAGATTTGACCAGCAAGCGGCGAACAGCTTCTAGGCGTAGCATCTCCACCATCTTCGTTGGGGTTTGGCCCATAGTGGCCTTGTACTTGCGCATTAAGGTGCGCTCACTCATGTTCATATAGTTTGCGAGAACCGGAACAGTGATTTCGCGACTCAAATTATCATTCACCCAAGCATGGAGATCCGAAAATTCACCGCTCTTTGTTTGTAACTCCAAAGTAGAACTGAACTGACTTTGGTCCCCTGGTCTTTTTAAAAAAACGACTAAATGTTTGGCTATCTGTAACGCTGCCGAATGTCCCAAATCATTTTCAATAATTGAAAGGCACAAATCTATTCCCGATGTAATTCCACCAGAGCTCCAGACATTCCCATCGCTGACAAATATAGGACCTTTCTCAACAATTATGTCAGGATAACTCTCCTCCAATCTTTCGTACTCTGACCAATGAGTTGTAGCGCGACGCCCCTTGAGCTTACCAGTCGCCGCTAGGGCGAAAGCTCCAGTACAAACGCTAATGATTCGTTCGGCTTTATTTACATAGTTCAAAAAAAGGGGGTTAAATGCTGGATGGTCACGAAAGTCGTAGACACCAGGTCCGCCTGGTATGACTAGCGTGTGTGGCGAAGGTGTGTGCTGATCTAAGATCGACGTAGTGATGGAAGAACCTGGCAGGATGGAAGAATTGCCAGACAGCGCTACTAAGTCAAGCGTGTAAGGGGCAGCTAGCGACTTGGAGAAATGGTTAGCTGTACGGAAGACTTCAAGCGGCCCCGCCAAATCCAGCATGTTTAGGTCAGAATAGACCAAGAAATGCACAGTTCTTGTATTCATATGAAATCCAAAAATTCTTATGCTTTTTAGGGCAGATCGCGACTCCCTAAAAGTCCGCTAATCACCCAAACGAATCGCTCCCGCTGCCATCGCCCATTCACAAGTGCACTGGCAGAAAAAGCTAATATCTTGTCATACCCGTTTGACGAATGTCATATTATGATCGACCTACAAATAACTTAGGTCAATAGCAGCCCGACATTCGGTACGTCGGCACGTCGGCACGTCGGCACATCTAGGCTATGCATACTCATGTGCTGAGGTCTCCAGCGCCAGACCACGAGCACAAGACGCAGATTGCGTTGGAACCGTAAGAAACTAGAGCAATAACTCAGTAGCGAAAAAGGGTGACATGTCTCAGCTCACAGCTACTGCTGTATTTTATGCAAATCAAAATATTACACATTTTAAAAAAATCACGGTCTTCAGAATATCTGATATGACACAAGTATTTCTGATAGTGCTCAGAAGTTCGGTGAAAAAAATGACTTACCCCAAAGAAATCAATTGGTCTGAAGCAGCAAGCTTAGTTGATATGAAAATCTGGAATATGATAGCGGATATTAACTCCATAGTGCATATGCTTAATCAGCTCGACAAGATTTTTTGTACAGCCAGGAAAATTTTAGCTGATGCTACAAATGCTGAAAAAGAGAACCAGGCTCAAAATATAGTTTCATTACCTGAGCGTTTGATTCGTCTAGAGGTGATGAAGTTGAACCAGGCAATGGACGACTTAAAAAAGACGATTAAAAAAATTATAACAGCAAGCCTTAACACAGTGAGCAATTATTTATCAGAAATCGCAGGAGCTGATAAGGACCATTTAAACCCGTCACAAAAAATAGAATCTAACAAGAATGCGCGAAAAATCTTGAAGGCTGTATTAACAATGGAATTATTAGCCCGTGAGATTTTTGATACAGAGACAAGCCTAAATAGATTACTACAGTGATGCACGTACAAGGCATGGAGCTAAACTTGTATTTTCGAACTTCATAACCCTTGATAAACCCCGGAACAACTATGAAAAATCTAAGCATAACCCTAAAAATAGCCTTATCGTTCAGCGTTGTGACGATTTTACTAATAATCCTTGGAATATTTTCTTACACTCAGCTGAACCATTTGCGAAACGCTGGGCTGGAGTTGGAGCAAAATGCGCTGCCGAGCACGCAGATCATTGACGACATGCAAATCGACTTGCTCCATGCACGTCTAGAAAGCATCCGAATGCTTGCTAACACCGACGTAGCAGTAAAAAATGGTGCTGAAAATAAAGTTAGAAATGCGATAAAAAATCTGCAGTCTAACAGCTTATTTTACGAAAAGAATCTGATATCGGGACCTCAAGATAAAAGTCAATTTGAAGACGCTAAACTAGCAATGTCTCCTTTTATTGATGGCTTGGAGCGCCTCATAGCACTGGATTTATCAGAGCATGAAAATGCTTTGGCATTCGCAAATACGTTGCAAGCTGAAAATGCTTCAAAGTTCCAGGAAAAGCTAAGTATCATACGAAAATTTAATGCAGCTCAAGCCGAGGCATTGGGCATCGACGCGGCGCAAGTTTACGACAGAAGCATAATCGTACTCTCGGTTGTGGTAATAACTGTCATAATCATCACGATAATACTTGCGATAGCGCTCACCAGCAGCATCATCAAGCCAATTAATTCATCATTAGTTTTGGCAGAGGAAATTTCCAAAGGTGATTTAACCCGTCAACTTGTCGTTACAGGTTCAGACGAAATATCCAAATTGATGCACGCATTAAATCTTATGTCGAAAAACCTACAATTAACTGTTCAAGAAATATCTGGAGCTTCGCTGCAGCTAAGTTCAGCGGCTGTCGAGATGACTTCGATCACCGAGACAGCTGATAAGTTGCTACAACAGCAAAATAACGAAATTGAACAGGCTGCAACTGCAGTGAATGAAATGACTTCTGCTGTTGAAGATGTGGCACGCAATGCGAACTCAACATCAAGGGCAGCTCAAGAATCTAGCGAATCTGCTAAGTTAGGCAATCAGCGCGTTAGTGAGACATTGGTTGCTATGGACAAATTAACCAAATTAGTTGAGACCTCCTCTGATGAAGTTTTGGCTTTGGCAGGGAGAGCTGACGACATCAGCAAGGTGCTCGGAGTGATAAGGAGTATAGCTGAGCAAACAAATCTGTTAGCACTGAATGCGGCGATCGAAGCGGCACGGGCTGGTGAGCAGGGTAGGGGGTTTGCGGTCGTCGCTGATGAAGTCCGAGCCTTGGCCCATCGCACCCATGTTTCGACTCTTGAAATAGAGCAGATGATATCTGCGATACAGAGCGGTTCAGCCACCACGGTAGAATCGATTAGAAAAAGCACCGAAGAAGTATACAACACCCAAAAAACCGCTCTGAGTTCGGGTGAATCCTTGAAACAGATAACTGAGTCCGTATCTGAAATTAATGAGCGTAACTTACAAATCGCCACAGCATCAGAACAACAAGCACATGTAGCGAGGGAAGTTGATAAAAGCTTAATGAGTATTAGATCTTTGTCCGTCCAAAGCAGCGAAGGTACCAGCCAAACATTACTTGCTAGCAATGATCTGTCTAGACTAGCAGATGGACTCAATAATTTAGTTCTAAAATTCAAGATCTAAAGCAAAAACAAGCAACTCTTAAGAGTTTTGAATACTCTCTTAATCATCAAATAAACGAATACAGCACTGAACGGCTGCTTTGACGGGTAGTGGCATGGACGCCACGGATCAATGAGAGTTTTTTTAGATTTGCTGAAAATCAGTTATATACACTGCATCCGAATCCTCAATACGCAATCTAACCAAACAATTCTAACTTAAGCTTCTCATAACTTGAGGTTAATTGTTGCGCCGCCTGTAGCCATTGAGGATCGTTAAGTGAAACCCCAATGCATACTTGCTGCATCAAACAAGTATTTGCCTCATCCAATGAAATCAACAATAGATGAAGTCTGTATCTCTTGTTCTCATCGCTTTTCATTCTGCCGCTCCAACCAGATTAAACCGTATTAAAAACCATGCCCATGTTCGGGTATGCCAGAGGATAAAAATAGCTCCGTACTGTTACAATATTGAAATCAGCAGGTCCCATAAAAAAATATCCAGGCTTTCAAGATAACACACTTTAAAATTTGATATAGTATAACCTAATGAAAATTTCACTCTCTTCGTTTTTTGACATCTAATTTCGCTTTCTAGTGTGGGTTGTTCAACGTTTTTTTTTCGTTTAACAGAACGCTGCCCATGCTCATTTACTGTTACCGAATAGCAGTCACGCCTGCGAAGTCCATAATTCTTTTGTTGATTAGGGTTTTCTATGAAAAACATATCCGTGTCTAATGTGTCCTTTGATAATGAAGAGCTTCTATGGGACTACTACAACAACTGCGGCTTATCTCCTGCGCTGAAGTTTTCAGGTGCTTACTCTCTAGATTATCGGAAAACAACTTATGACATTGACGACATGTACATATGCTCCACTTCAAGCTCATCCGGTTGGGGGTTCGAGAAACAGCAGAGTACCGATGTGTATTTCTTAAGCTTCACGCACCTTGGACAGTCGACATGGGAAATGAACAAGCAAGGTATCGTAACTGCATCACGAGAGTTGTGTATCATTGATAGCTCCAGACTTGTGCAAGGGCAATTTTCTTCTAACACAAAAACCGAGACGATTATGATTGACGCAAACCAGCTGAGAAGGGAGCTGGAGGCTATACAGGGTTTCAGTTGTGTTCAAAGACTTGAATTTTTGCCAATGCTGCCTGGAGATAGAAATGTTTGGCATAATTTAGATTCAATCATCAAATGTATCAAGAATAACATTTCAACTCGTCCTGAATGCTGCTCGCCAATTTCCATAGGGTATATGAAGCAAGCGATACTATCACTGATTATCGAATCGATACCACATAACTATTCACACTATGGTAAGCGTAGCGACGTTTCGTTGCCCAAGCATATATGCAAAGCTATAGATTACATGCATGCCTATGCAGGTGACAACATCTCTATCGGCGACGTTTCATCTTATGCATGCACTAGCATCAGAAATCTTCAACTGGGTTTCAAGAATGCCAAAGGGGTAAGTCCTATGCAATACCTCAGGGAGTTACGACTACAAGGAGCTTACGAAGACATGGTGAACGAGGAAGAAACTACCAGTTGGCAAGATATTGCACTGAGATGGGGTTTTTCAGACACAAGCCTTTTTGCACGATATTACAAAAACAAACACGGAATAACTCCCTTCCAAGCTCGATATAAAGCTGTGGGTAAACAGAACCAGATATCTCCTCAAAAGCGTTGAGAGTTGTTGCTGAAAATAAAAAATAGTAAAAAAACGTAATAAGTTTCAAAAAAGCGTATATTTTATTCAAAAGCTAGCGATTTTGAATTGTGTAGGATACGCTTCCAGAAATTAAATCTTGAAACTGGCATTGTATGAATGATTTGAATATGGCCGTCGAGGATTACATTTATAAAGTAGAGCGTGCCATAGCATGCGCTAATCAAATGATTGCAGGGCATGCTTCAAATCGAATCAAGCTTATTGAGCTTAACCAGGCTGTCGCTAGTATTTCGGCGATATCTAAAGAAATTGCAAGTGATGAGGAGCACTATTTTGTTCTTCAATCGGCGCTCTCAAGTTTGAATGTATCACTTTTGGATTTAAATACCGTAGCGAATGAGGCTATTCAGACCTTGTCGGGTCATCTAGGTCGATCCTTTGATGAATTAAGAGCATCCAGCGAAGATCTGAGCAGGTTTTCCAATCACGAGCTTGATGCTTTTAAACCTCTCTTGAAGAAATATCAGATGACAGTAGACAGTGTTTGCATAAGATTGATTAATGATTGCGTTACAGATTCCTCACTGTTAAGGATTTTAAGATCATCAAAATCAGTATGAAATTTGACGCAATATTTTTGCATTGAGTCGGAGTAGAGGAAATTGTTGAAATCGGTCCCAGATGAATCAGGCGCAGAATACGAAGCGGCTACCGCGTTGTTACTAGAAAGCCGGACTTTACAATTCACATTTCAGATGACTACAGGACTCTTATTCATCCCAATACCTGTCCCAGATTTTGAAGAAAAATCCCTGCCCGATGTCCAAGAGTTAATTACTTTTAACGTTGACGACTCCATCGAATTATCAAAAAATATTCTGGAAAAACTAGAAGCACATAACGTTAAGATAGGAGAGTTCTTACAAAAGGTTGCTTCCATTGGATCTTCGAAGATGATGTGGACCTCAGAATGCCATAATTCAGTAATCGATGCGCTCAATAACCATGTCTGTATCAACAAATCTAATATTGAAATACTTAAGCGTTATCAAAAATCAGTTGACCGATTATCTCGATGATTAGCTTGGAAGACGACATGTTTAAAAGCGACGATAATTACGCTGACTTTCGCGCTCAATATAGTTCCCCGTAATTCATTTCATTAAAGCTTATAAAGCATTACAGATTATGGACTTTACCCATGGCCGAATTTGCACATTTTAAAATTGACTACCTGATACATGGCCGATTCAAAACTTTTTACATATGTGCTAAAACTATGGACGATCTTAAGTCATGGCACTGGGCTGCAATAGATGCTGGTTTCAGTTCAATCCCCAAGTATCGTATTGATAAAACCCCCGCCCTCACTAAAGAACAAGCTGAAAGTTTAGGTATTTCTGATGTGCAATGGACTATAGCATAGCTGGTGTTTTGCAGCGTGCTACAAAACAGTATGTCTCATAGCATAGTTTTTTTTAAAAAGGTGTCCGGTTCCATCTCCTCGACTACCGGTCCGACAAGGTGTGGAGCACCGCAATGAAAGCTAGCCGAGGTTTTTGAAGCCTATCACGCTTGCCACAATAGTCTTATTTTACATGTCAATGCCATACGGCAATGTCGAAGTCGAAGTCGAAGTCGAAGTCGAAGTCGAAGTCGAAGTCGAAGTCGAAACCATACTGCACTTTTCTGCGTCCCCATCTATATTCAATCTTTGAGATCTCGCAGTTCGTGCCAAAGTTAGAGCAGCAATCGGTCGGGAGTCAGCAGTACAAAAAAATGCACGACTTTTGGCAGTTCGCTTGATCGAACGCTTTTTTCATCCAGAAATCTTTGACTACCGTAATCTTCAATCGGTTCTTGAGGCTAGGTCACACAGTCTCCGCCCTATTGCAAGCCGGCAATCAAGCCTGAAGTAGTGGAAGTTTATTAGGTGTTGTACGAAAAGTCGGTACGGTTAGAGTAGCCGCCATGATTGAATGGGGGCTCGCATGGCAAAGCGTTACGAGATCTCCGACGCATCATGAGAGTTGTTCAAGGATCTGGTTTCTCCCGAGCGGAACATGGTTCGACCCCGCAGCGATGATCGTCTGGTACTGCACGCAATCCTTTGGATTCTGTGCTTGGGCGCTGCGTGGCGTGATCTGCAGGAACGCTTCGGGCTTTAATTGACGGTGTATCAGCGTTTTCGTGACTGACGCGCTGACGGTACCTTCCACCGGATACTGGAACATTTGCACATTCGACTTAACCAGGAAGGACTGATTGATCTGGACACCTGGATGATCGGCTCCACGGCGATACGTGTAACCCGAGCTTCTTCAAGCGATGGGAAAGAGGTGGGCCTGAAGAGCCGCTAGACCATTCTTTGGCGCGCAGTGGGGGCTGGCAACCAAGGTCTATATGGTTTGTGTCGACAATGGCGCTCCCTTGCGCTTCATCCTTTCGGCGGGACAAGCCAACGATATTGCCATCGTCCAGCCACTGCTGGATCAGACGCGAATTTCCGGTAAGCCTGGGCGACCAAGCAAACGTAGTCGCTGGTTACTGGCTGACACCTGCGTCATCACCGCGACCGTTACCGAATGCAGCCTGTAATCCCGCTGCGCCCATGCCACGAAAACCCAGACCTGGCTTGCCCCGATTTTTTGTTCGTCCAAAGTCTCGACAGCGCGACATCATTGAGCGGATGTTTGGCTAGCTAAAGGGGAACTGCAGATTAGGAACTCGCTACGACAAGCTGGCGACAAGTTTTCGGTGATGGTCACGCTGGCCTGCAGCCTACGCTGTATACGGCAGTATTTTTTTCGTACAAAACCTAGAGATCCTTCGGAGCCGCACAGCAAACTGGTTAGGTCGAACCGGTCACCTGCTCGCGCAGATGGACCAGGTCGTAGCCGGTGAGGCAACGGTTCAGTTTAGGCAAGGTGCGCTCAATCGGATCGGCCTAATCTTCCGCAATGCTTATAACGCATCGATAGACCTTACCAATCCGATCCTGACGCGCAGCCTTTTTCGCTAGGGCGGTTTTATCCTCCAAGGAGCTGCGGAGTAGCTCACTGCCAAGCAAAACCGTAGAAAGCTCCAGCACGTGGTTACGGGTATTGCCGTATGTACAACTTGCTTGGCCGCTGGCATCGGTGTTGGTGCCGCCAATCGTTGCTCGATTGGAGATGGAGAGTTCCGGCGCGAAAAACAGTCCTTATGGTTCCGGCGCGGCATTCAACTGATCCTTGAAAGAACCACTCTGAACGCGCACCCAGCGCTCTTCAGCATTGATTTCAAGAATGCTATTCATGTGACGTGACAGGTCGACGACGATCCCATAGGTCAACGACTGTCCATTGGTTCCCGTTCCGGCGCATCGAGGTGTCAGGACGCCAGCTCTATGCTCCGGATCAGCCGCAAGTTTCGCGGGAGCCTCGACGTCAGCATCTATGGGGAACACGACTGCTCGAGGTACGCGCTGATAAATCGAGTTGTGAGTTGCAAGTACCGTCCGCTGGCCACAGCTAGAGGCGACTTCTACTCGGAAGGATGCATTGGCGAGCTGCTTCAGAAAATCGTCGTTGTTCACGCTTTGACTTTTGGAAGGTAGGAACCGTGCGATCATGACAAACCTCCAACCGGCATGCGGCTGCTTTGACCCGCCTTAAAGCACATACGCTCGTGATGGTCAGTTGAATGTTTTGGCATTACAAGGGAGGCTGATTAACGCTCCCATCAATAGATGCGAGCGCTCAGCGAATGCTCGCGCGGACCTTTTCTCTGAAATTGTTTTCGATTCCATCCTGGATTTTCAGCTTTTCAGCGAGTGATGGAACCAGGTGGCGGCTGATGACAATGATTCCGTCTCTGTCCCCCAAAATCGCGTCCCCCGGATTGCAAACCACATTGCCGCAAGCGACAGGCGCACCGACTTGGCCTGGGCCGTATTTGGACGGGCCGGCTGGATTTACAGCGCGGGCGTAAGTAGGTAAACCCATGACACTCAACTCTTCGATGTCGCGGACGGCCCCATCGATCACCACTGCTGCGACTTGGCGTGCCAGGCATACCTCGCCCAAAAGATCACCAAATACGGCACGGTTTATTTCACCGTTGCCGTTGATTACGAGCACGTCACCGGGTTTCGCGTCATCTAAAGCTCTGTGTATTGCCAGATTGTCACCTTCCCAAGTCAGGACCGGCAGTACCGTTCCGTAGAATGAAGCTTTACCTGCAACATGGTGGATAGCGGACGCCATCATTCCCAAACGCTGCAATACATCGCCGATTAGTGCGACCGGGTAATGCGCTATCTCTTCAATTTCTTCAAGGGACGCGCGTTCCCAATCTTCGCTCACGGTGATGCTTTCATCAGATACATTGATAAACATGGTGACCTCGGTGTGAATCCGTTTAAAGCGCTGTTAGTTGAACGTCTTGGTTACGGGCTTGTTGACTGGATGCACCGGCGTCTCACCGCACAAGACTGCAGAAATTGCCTCAACAGCGCTCATACCAACTCGCAGTAATGATTCATTGGTTTGACCTGCAACGTGAGGGGTGACAAGAAGGTTTGGCAGGCCTGAAATAGGGAACGTGTTGCAGCTGAACGGATTGATCATGTCGGTGTTTTCCGCAGCCAGCACATCCACACCTGCACCACCCAGCTTGCCGCTGCGAAGCGCATCGGCAACCGCCGCTTCATCGATTACTCCACCACGGCTGGTGTTGATCAAGATCGCACCTGTTTTCATTTTCTCGATTTCAGCCCAACCAATAAGGTTCTCAGTGTCTGGCTGCAGAGGCACGTGGAGGCTCACCACGTCCGCTTTTGCCAACAGGGTATCGAGGTCTACCAAACGTTTATCAAAGCTTGAGTCATAAGCAGGATCACTCGCTAGAACCTTCATACCGAAAGCTTCAGCAACAGGTGCAACATGCCGACCAATGTCGCCGAAACCGATCAAACCAAGGGTTCGACCCTCGAGTTCGATTCCAGTGAGGGATAGTCGATCGGCTGCCCAAATACTGCTGCGTGTTTGATCGGTAGCCATTTGAATCTTGCGGCTGATACCGAGCAACAGAGCGAACACATGCTCCACAACACTTCTTCTGTTAGCGCCTGGCGTGTTGGTTACCCACACACCCAGTTCGGCAGCCGCTCTGTAGTCAACGTTGTCGTAACCGGCGCCGTGTCGGGCAACAATTCGCAGTTTTGGCGACTCAGCGAGCATCTCTGCAGAGATATGGCCACCGCGCAGAAATACGGCATCTACCTGCTGCTGAACGTCGGCATAAGACACCGCATCCGGGCCATAGCCGAGCCTAACCTCACCTAAAGGAGAAAGAGCTTTCAGTACATCTGGATGGATTGGGCTTGTCACATAAATCAAAGGCATGATCGTCACCTTATGAGAATTGGTGGGTGTTTTCGTCATCGCCCGCCGCAGGCGCGTTTTTACGAACGGTGGAGATAACGATCAGTCCTAAGAGACCTGATGCACATAGAATGAATGCAGGTGTGGACTGGTTTCCGGTTGCTCCGATTAACCATGTCGCCAGGAACGGGCCTGAGCCTCCGCCGATAACCGCGCCAACGCTGTGGCCGAAGGCAACGCCGGTATGGCGGATATGCATAGGAAAGAACTCCGGCATCACCGAGTAAGTGCCCGCTTGGCAGAGCGCGTACGTGATCATGCCTAGAGCTAGACCTGCCATTGCTAGGTTTACCGAGCCTTGCTGCATCAGGATGAAAGACGGTATCGACACTACGGCATAGGCTAAGTACGAGTAACGCAGGATGGACTTTCCGCCGCGATAAGATCCGAGTTGGCCGGCGAGAGGAATCAGGAATGCAGCAAGAATTACGGCCATTAGAACGATGGTGGATGCTTCACCTTTCGAGAACCCCAGAATCGAACTGAAGTAGGCCGCGATGAATACGGTTCCGATGTAGGTGCCTATGTTCTGAACCATCGCAATCATGATGACTTTGACTAAAGGCTTGCGGTAGTCACGAATCAACTCGGCGAAAGGCTGGCTTTTCTTGACCTCAGCATCGTGTTTCTTGGACGCGAATTCCGGGCTGTCTTCAATACTCAGACGCATGTAAAGACCAATAATCCCAAGTGGCAAAGCCAGCAGGAACGGAATACGCCAGCCCCAGGACAGCATATCCGGATCGGTGAGGGTAGCTGCCGCCAAACCCGCAATCGCAGCTGCCAAGCCTTTACCGAACTGAGCAATCGAGGGCAGGAAGGAGATGTACAACGCGCGGCGTTTAGGCGGAGCCCACTCGCGAATGTAGCTTGCAGCCCCACCAATTTCGCCACCGGCGGAGAAGCCCTGCAGCATGCGTAATACGACCAGAAGTATCGGCGCCCAGACGCCGATTTGGGCATAGCCGGGCAACAGGCCGATCAGCGTGGCAGCACCCCCCATCAAGGTGATGCTGGCGATTAGACTGAAACGTCTGCCTACCTTGTCGCCGAGCCAGCCGAAGGCAATAGCGCCAAGTGGCCTCACCAGAAACGCAGAGCCAAACACCAGGAAAGTGTTTAGCAGGCCTGTCGTCGCATCATCTGAAGGAAAGAAAACCATAGCGAGCGTTGCAGCTACATACCCGTAGACGCTGAAGTCGTAATACTCGACAAAGGTTCCGAATACGGCGGCCCTCGTGGCCCTCGTGGCCTTCTTGGCTTTCCTCGTCTGCTCCGTTTCTTCAACAGTCTGAACGACAGGCTCGGCCATAACGTTATTGTTGTTCATGGGCACCTCGGGTTATCGGACATCGGCCGCATTCAAAAAATGGGACAGCGTCCTGCTTTTGTTTTGTCTAGATTCTAGAACCCCGACGCGCTTGTCAACAGCTAGGTGCGATTTGCGGTTGGGCCGCTTTTGCCCCCAGAATGGGAGCCCCGAACCTCGATTTGTCTAAAGATGGCTCAGTCAGAACGCTCTATTACCGCCTCTACGCCCGCACAGCCTGCATCGAGCCATACCAGGCTGATGGAGGTAGTAGACGCCCTTGTCAGGAGAGCGGGGGGGGAGCCGTGGGGGGTTCGAGAGCTAGCGGCAGAGCTTTCAGAGAGTCGCAGTACCGTTAACCGGATTCTGGTCTCTTTGGTTGAAATAGGCCTGGCGAGTGAGCTTGGAGTTGGTAAGTACAGCGTAGGGCCCAGAATCGACGTCTTGACGAAAGTGCTCAGCGATTCAAGCGTGCTTCTTGGTAGGAATAGTGAATTGCTCGGCGAGCTCGCTGATGCTTCAAAGTGCACAGTACTTGTCTCAGTTTACTGCCCCCAAAGTCGCGGCTATTTTATCGCTGCGTGTAGCGAAGCTAATGCAACGCTTACCTTCCGACCTCAACTAGGAGTCGTGTATCCGATTACATTTGGGGACATTGGCAGGCATTTTTCTAAATTCCTCGACACCAATATTCCACCTTTAAGCCCACGAAATGAGAAGGGTGATGTACATTACATTTCCCGAACGAATGATGCCCTAGGACAATTATCGGAGCCTGAGTTCCCCAGCGCTTTGTCCATCCACGTAGGGAGTGCAGCGAATGGACTTATCGTATCAGTCTCGCTCCACTCTGCTGGTAATGCCTACTCCAAGCTGCGACAACAGTTCGATGCAGATGTGCTGCGAGTCATCGAAGCTGTACTGGCTGACATTGAGTCGAGGATTTTCCAAAATCTGCAGACTGATCCCTGCATTTCTACGAAAGGTGAAAAGTCTACTGTTAACCGTCTTGAGAGACTTCTCATGCTTGCCTGTGTCTTTCCAAACGGCTTAATGGCTTCACCTGACTTGAACGATCACCTTCTTTGTAATGCGGCGACGGCTAAACGACTTATCCAGTCCGGCGTTGAGGCTGAACTGGTCGGTTTTTTTGAGAATACTTTATTCCCAGGCCCGAGGCTCTTCCAGTGGGCGGCAAAGATGAGCTCCGCCCAACGAAATCTCGCTGACATCACCAAGAAGATTTTGTCTTCATTGGTTCAAGAAACTGGTGAGACTATTGCGCTTCTATCATTTGATGAGGTGACTGGAAAAGCAGAATTTCTTGACGTAATACAGGGGTGGAGGCCTATTCAATACAAGCTTGAAGTAAATGTGGACGTCCCTCTCTACGCAGGTGCTGCCGGTAAGGCTGTATTGGCTCACTGCGATCCCCATTTCGTTGAAAACCTTGAACTTTTAAGGATTACCGACGCCACCATTACGTGCCGCAATGCACTTGAGGAGGATCTTTTAACCATTAAGAATCGAGGATGGGCAACTGGTGAGGGGGAACGTGTGCTAGGAGCTTTTGGTTTAGCAGTACCTTTCTTTGTTGATGGTAAAATTCGAGGTTCTATCTCAGCGACGATTCCTCAATACCGCAAGGATGAGCGCGACTTATCGACACTCATCAACCTAATGCGGGAAGCGACAGGCAAGATTGAGCGTTTATTGTCTTGGGGACTAAAGGCTGAGCAGTGAATTACCGTATTCTACTATTGAGCTATATGATACTCAGCACTTTAGTTCTTCTGATCCCACATTATGTCTGAAGATTGCCCAAGCGCTTCAAGGTAGCCGGCGCTGTTCCTGTCACTAGCGTCGGTAGTGAACGTAGCTCGAAAACTATTTGTTTTGAGGGCAGACGGGCGGGAGGTTTAGAAAGGCTCAAGTTGTGAGTCTGCGCCGTGCTCCATCCAAATCCATCCTCGAAATCCAATTCTGATATTTTTCACGGTTCCAGAAGCGCCTGCTGGCCGCAAGCCTTGAAATACTTGTTGATGATGCTTGCAAACCGTCCCTTGGGCTCAACGACCAAGGTTTTTTTACAGACGTTGCAAACAGCAGCATTGTCCCGCAACGGACAGGGACACCGTCACCTGACGCAAGTCGTAATGCGGTGATGGGTAGTTCGATGCCAGTATCTTCAGCCATCCTTGAAAGACTCCGTCAGCTTTAACTCCCTGCCTGGACAGTACAGCATTTGAGCCACGACAGGTGCCCATCGGTACAGTACTCTACGGATACTTCAGTGCTGGGTCATTGAGAAAACAGATCAGTAAATCTTGAAGTGCCATCGACTCTTCCTCAGCCAGCTCGAAAGGCTCGCATTCTTCGATGTAGTACGTGCATCGCTCATAACCGTAATCCAGCATTTCGGAGCTTAAGCTTTCCTTTTTTAAAATACACTTTCCCACGACTTGATGGGGCGAGCTCGCTGAGCAGGTCGTTGATATCCGGGCCGGTAAGCGCGTAGCAGGCGTCATTTATCTTGAAGTGAAGATGATCCCCTTTCCATTCCATTGCAGAGAATTTGTCTCGCGAAGTACTGCCCACAAACCCGAATGGACGTAGCAGCGTGTTTGCACGATGGAAGCTCTCGTAAAGCTCGGATAATGCAGGCAGTCCGGAAGGGTCGGAGTGCACAATTTTGTTGCGAAAAGCTTTGAGCGCTTTGGCCTCTAGCAAAAATTTCGGCCAAAAGTCAGGAAGTTCAGGGTGCATTGGGTATTTATGTAACTCATTTCGGATCAGGTTACCGAGCCCGACATCCTTAGGCCATTCTCCGGTATGGAGCTCAATGTAGCCTTTAACGGTTTTTTCAAACTCAATCGCTTCGAAGCGAACATCGTCGACTGAGGGCCCTTGGCTGCCGGGCAGATCCTGGTAGTCATCACTCATCATGAAGTTTGGCTGCGTGGAATGACGCCTCTCTCGTTGGAGCCATCTGAATATGCTGAACAAAATGAGGCCTATGGTTTGTCAGTTGTGGATGGTATTCCAGCTTCAACAGCAGCGTCCTAAGGACGCTGTGGACTGCCGCATCAATGAGGAAGGCGAAGGTCATTGCTCAATATCGCGCCGGCGAGGGACGCTGGTCGAAACTCCTTTAGTCCTCGATCCCCTAGAGGAGATGTAGCTGGCAACGGAGGTTGGAGGGTGTAAGTCCCACCAGTGCTGACAAGTTTGATCTCAGTCCAAAGGACGTCATGGCGACCGTTGACTACGTTTACCTCATGCCCGAACAGGCGGCTCCCTTTATGGATGGCCACGTTGTTGAAATGGTCGTATACATCCTGGTAGACCATCCCCGAGACGAAGTTCGAGTCGAGGCTCTCAAGCGCAACACCTATAAAAGTGCCCATGCTGAGTTCATATGGCTCCGGGGTGTAGATCCTAGCCATTGCAGGTGCCTCTTCGCCATGGACCGTTTGAACTGCGTTAAGTGCGAACGAGGCAAGAACCATCGTCGCTGCGGCCAGTGTGTCGGACAGCGTTTTTTTGAAATTCATCATCTGTAGGCAAGCCTTTAGTGTCGAGTGTGTAATTTTTAAATTCATTGTTGCCATTCGCAACTGATCGCAGTCCCTCGCTTAACGGCAGATTAAGTCGATGGTGGGGCGCTTGGTAGGGCCGGGGGCCTTCACCCGCACACGGGATCACCGATCTACGGAGACGGCCGCATTCGCCTAGACCGAGCATTGCGAACCATAGGGCAGTGTCGGATGTGGTAAGCATTTCGGGAATGCTGGATCGTCCTTGATGAGTACCTCGAAATTTCGGACAGTTCAAAGCCTACGGCTTGAATTATTTGGAATTATGACTCAGCGATAATTATTGTGGCAGTGTCGGCATGGCCTTCATGAACAGCCCGCGAGAGGAATCTGCCATCGGCACATTCCCACGCAGGGCCTTCACAGGCTTTACAACTATGCTGCCTCAGCGCGGCGCTTGGTCAAGCTGTCACGCCAGGCTTTGAGGGCCTCCAAGTCCTGTCGCAGCTCTAGTTCATCCGGAATGAAAATAGGAATTTCGCTGGACTGGCTGTGCTCATAGCAGCTGTATTTAGTCATCATTGTATCGATCAGCTTGCAGTCCTCCGGCAGGATGCCCTGGATAGCGTGCAGACGATTATCGGTAGTAATGCTACGCCGGTGGCGGAGCACGACCTTATTGAGCAAGTCCTCTTCCACCGATCGCTCTATGAGCTTACGAAATTCACTGCAGATACCCTGAGCGAGCATGCGGTAAGCCGCAGCACCACCAGCCTCACCGGCCTTGCGAGCGGTATCCAGCTTGGTGATTAGCAGGTTGTTGGCTTTTTTGGTGTTGGCATTCCAAACATCTTGGTCGGCCGGGTGCCCAGCAACCCCAGCGTACGCCTCAATGCACATAGGCTGGTGGTGATCTGACTTCCATTTATCGCCCTCTTTGCGGGCTAGGTCTTCCAGAATTCCGTAAAGGGACAATCGGTGTGTCAGCACAATCACTTGCCTGGTTTTGGCAAGCTGAACGAGACGACATGCTACAAACCACTCGAAATCGTGGTCGAGGGAAGAAATAGGGTCATCGAACACGAAAGGGGCCGCGCCTGGTTTGTCACAGACGTCGGCGAGGAAAGCCGCAAGGGAAATGATGCGACGCTCCCCGTCACTCAGTACACTGTCGGGCATGGCGCGACCGTTTTGGGCGCCTTTAAGTTTGAGCTGATGCAGAACTTTGGCGTTGCGGGTTCTGGTTTTGACCAACTCGACTTGTATCCGGGTTGCACCGAGCGCGAGAAGTTCGCGATTGAAGCGCTCAACGTACGCTTCGGTGACGACGGCCTGGGTCACTTCTGCTGATTTCATCGATATCGCCCGAGAACCAGCCAACGCCTTCCAGGAGTCATAATCTTTCAACGTGCGCAGGCGGTCGACCTCGACACCGATGGCGGCTGCCTGCTCGGCAATCCACTTCTTCGCTTCCAAGGCGAGCTTTTGGTTCGAGGCCAGGGCCCTATCAAAAACCAAGGCATCCTGGTCGTACTGGGCAGCAGTTGCTTCCAGTTGATCTCGATACTCGGAAAGCTTCTCAACAGCATCATCAACTGGCGGGATGGGGGTCGCAGCTTGATTGGTTTCATGAGCAATCAGGGCATTTGTGGCAGAAAGCGCTTGTCGCCAGAAACCTTTGAGGTAATTCCACCACGCCTCGTCGGTCACGCCAGCAGCCTGACATTGAGTCTGCAGATCCTGCTCAGCAGTGATACCTGGCAAGTTATCAAGGCCTTTTTTATACAGAGCTTCAGCGGCCTTGGCATCTGACTCAAGCTTGCTGTGCACGAAGGACTCGAAGTCCTTCAAGCGCTGCTGGGCGTCTTCAGACAGCTCTTGATGGCAGAGCACGCAACGCGCATCGGTTGTCGCGGGAAAGGCAATGTCCGGATAAGGCGTTGCAGAATAGATCCTGGCAGCTTCCCACATAGCGCGCCATGTTCCGGTACCGACGCCGTCAAGCTCAGCTGACTTTACCTTGGCACCTTCCACAGCGATCTGGCGTTTCGAGACCGCTTCCTGCTTGAGTTGACGCAAAGCCAGCACATTGTCGGCTCCAAAAGCCGTCGAAGCTTGCTGGAGAGCAGTGATGATTTTCTGAAGCTCGGTTTTGGTACGTCGTTTCTGTAGGGCCAGGGCAGAAGGGTCTTCGGTCTTGAGTCGCTCCACGAGCTCCAGCAGCCGGCGTTCATCTTCGGCCGCCCAGCGCAAGGCGGCTGCAACTTCGGCCGCGGACAGTTTGCCAAGCTCGCCATAGAGCTTTTTAGACGGGGTGGTACCATAACTCGGCGGGAGTGCGGGTAATGTGCTCACCAGCTTGTCTTGCTCGGAATCCAGAATTTGCCGAACCATTTCGACCGCAGAGGCAAGCTTTTCAAAAAGCCCGATTATAGGAGGGATGTAGGTAGCAGCACTCTCAGCAGTCAGGTAATGGCTTGCTTCGTCACTGTCGAAGATGTCGATGCCTCGCAGTTTATCCACGGGGGCACCACCTGCGCTCCACTCATGAAGGCTCTCGATGCCGTTGAGTAGGGAGGTGATACCGCATTTACTGTGAGCAGGAGTTGCTTTGAAAACATTGGTCTTGAGGTCTATCGCTCTAGGCTTGCCCGACACCTTCTTGAGAATGCGGGTATAGCTCGATTTCCCGGAACCGTTGTGGCCGTAGATGACGGTGAGGTTCGCGTTGCCAAACTCAAGCGGGACACGGGGTTCCAGATTTTCGATCCCGACAACCTCCGAGATCCGAACCAGCCGTAATTCATCTTGCGCCTTGGGCTTGCTAGTTAACTCCACGAAAACACGGTGCTTGGTAGGTTTTTGGCCGGCTGGCGTCTTGAGGATGGCCACCAGTGCTGTGATGTCCGCTGGACTCAGCTCTCCATTTTTCAGAAGCCTGTCAGCGGCCTCTTGTAGCCAGTCATTTTGCTTGAGCAGCCATGCACGAATTTCTGCCTGAACGTCCACTGTATTCCCTCCTTGATGGTAGATCGTAGCAAAAAGCTATCAGAGCATTCTGTGCACTTCTAGGCCATTTAAGGAAATACTTTCACAGGCACGGGAAAAGGGGCAGGGGCTAAGAGCTTCAGGAGGTGGTACCTTCAAAAGCGGGACTGAACATCACTCGTAGTAGAAGTCGTTGACATTTCAAGGGCGGAACAGGGTGGTACCTGACGCAACTATCCGTTGCAGGGCATCGGCGCCGTTGAAAGGTGGGCGCCGGCCTGTGTGGTAATAATGCTAAGGGGTCGACCGAACAGAGAGCTAGCGAGCAGGAGCACTCGGCTGTGCGGATAGCGTGGGGCTGCGTCCGATTAGGTGATGAAATTCCTGCACGGCAAATGATCCCAGGGTGGGAGATCAGGGCATCTCCATCTGCGCAGTTCAGCCCATGTCACGCATGCCAATTTTCTTCACCGATCGGCCGCGTTCCTGATCGAGGGAGTGGTAATAAACATTCTGAGTCGTGCTGAGGCTACTGTGTCGTAAGTCCCGCTGCAGATCCTTGGCACTGCGCAGCGGCGCATAAAACGTGGCCGCCGTGTGCTTCAGCCGATGGCAAATGCAGGTTTAAGACTGATCAGATCAGTGCTCCTCTCGGTCTTCATCTCGCATCCGAGACAACGCGTTATCAAAAACAGCCAGGAGGAGGGCGCGCACCTGTCGTCCTGAAAGACCTGACCTTCCGCGGAGCGTTGTGAGCAGAGGTGTCTTTTCCTCCCACTGTGGCAACTCGGGCAGGCCAACGAACCGTCGATAGCACTTGAGATATTTAGTGACGTACTCGTCTCTAACGGCATTCTTCCCGACTTTGTTGCCTTTTCCGATGACGTGGTACCACCAGTTTCCTTCTTAGTCCTGTCGAAAATCTCCCATGATGAGGTACCAATTAGCTCTTTTTTCTTGATCATTCGGAACGGATTGGCAGCAGTTGCGCCTTCTTCAATCAGATGTTCGAAAAAACGACTACTGACCAGCCACTGAACCCTTTGATTTTTCTCCTACTAAATGAAAAGCAGGCAATTTGTGAAAAATGGCTGGAGGCCTAGTGATCCGGGGCTTTCAGGCTATTTTTGAAAGATAGATTTATGTTCGACCGTTCTCGTAGTTTTTGCAAAAAAGGACTATGGCGGCGATGGGCAAAATTTGGGACTGAAGCCCAATAATCTCTATGCATAGCAGTAGGATAGCTCCATTTTGGGAGTCTACAGGTTTTCGCAAATTTGACGTCCGATGCAAATCCAGCAGGAATGCTAGAGATCACGTCTGGCGAGGGGTTCAGGGAATGCCAGGGTGCTTTTCTACTAGTTTCGCGAACGCATCAGAGTGCTTTCCGATTAACTCGTTTACGTTTCCGATTGATCAGTGGGGGTCAAATTTAGCGAGGAAGTTTCAAAGTAGGAGAGTTAATGGCGAGGTAGTTTCAAATTCGTGTAGAAGAATCAGCTTATTGTGCGAATTCCTCCTGATGCGCCAATCGCGAATTAAGTGGACCCCCCCCAAACCCACGTATTCCCTAGGCCAAACCGGGCTTTTAAAGAAATTAGTGGACTGGCTCAAGGTTTTTCCGCTGAAGAAACAAAATAAATAGTGATTTTCCACTCATTATTTTCAAGCTATTTCGTGATTGTCCACGAATTAGTTCGGACGTTTCGAGCAACCCGGCAATGGCCGATACCGATGCAGGAGTTAAGCGACTAACCTCGTGAGCAGAACGAGGCTGGCCGACAAATACCGTCCACCAGCCGTTAAGCTCCTCTAGCTTAGATAGTTATTGATTGCCTTAAACAATGCGGCGAAGCGAGACTTCGTCGCCGCATCCACTTTTGTGGCGGGAGTGCTAGTGAACATCGCCGCAACGGTGTAGTGATTGAAGCCGCCGCTAGGTCTGAGCTCGATGTTTCGATCTTTTAGTAGCTGTTCTATGCGCTGCACAATCCGGTCGCCTGCAGGCAGTTCTTTCTCTTCGATGACCACACCCGCCAGCTGCTTGGCGAAGGCCTTGTTGAAGCAGGCAAGGTAGGTCTTGATCGTGAAGAGATCTTCGATGTCGCTGGGGATCGTGTCCTGACCCAAAGCCTTCAGATCACGAAATTGCGAAGCATTGAAAACGGCTTTCTTTTGCACCAGCTTCTGATGGATAAGGCTTTCAAGCTTTTGATCTTGCCGTCCGCTGTAATCCAATAGCAATGCTACAGACAACCCGTTCGCTCCTAGCAGCGAGGTGAAAGTCGCGACGTTGTTGAGGCCACCAACTGGCACAATCGTGGTGTGCTGATCCAGCCCTAATCCACCTGTTGCATCGAGCATCGCGGACATGGCCTGCAGGTAGGCGAGCTCAGAAACGCCCTCGACCAACAGGTTGCTTTTGCTGATGAACAGATTCTGTGCGACGTTCCAGCCCAGCGCTGCTTGGAGGGGGAAAATTGTGCGAGGGTCAGAGCCTGATAGGTTCTCGGATACTATGGTTCCTACGTCCTGCTTATCTTCGACGATTCGAACCTGGTTAAGCCGGGACGATCTCACCATGAAGGGTGAATGGGTCGTATAAATCACCTGGTGGCTTGCTGAGAGATTGTCGATGTAATTCAGGAAGTCCTCTTGAGCTAACGCATGTAGCGCTAAACCGGGCTCATCCAGAAGCAGAATCAAATCACCCGAGGCCTTGACGCCCGATGAGGTCAGTTGAGCCTGCACACTGTCAAACCAGACCAGGAAACTGAAGAACCAGATGAAACCCCTGCTACGCTGGTCGAATGGCGTGGTCACGCCACGGTGGCGCCGATTTTTGATCCTGAGGTATAGGTTCGGGCCGTTGTCGAAGGGGGTGACGTCAGTGCTATCGGGCCTGATATCCACCTCAACTTCCAAGTCCTCGTTTTGCTTCCAAAATTCAAGCACTTTGTCGGTGAGGTTGATGGATACGCCCTCGACCTTTGCCCTCATCTCCTCATAGGTCGTCTTCCCGTCAAAGTCGTCCAGCTCGACTCCTGCAATCCTGAGTAACGCCAGGATCGACAGATGCTTGGGTTCGATCAGTGCTTTTTTCGTTGGATCGTTTTTTACTGTGGCAAGACGGTTTTTTAAATCAGCCAGGTTGATTTTTCCTGGTAGCAGGTCGTAATCGCTGAAGTACAAAAATTTGGGTACAAGTGGTGACAGCCGTCTCCATACATCGTAAGCACTGACCGGATGGCTTTTCCAAGGGGCAGCATCGATTCGCTTCTTTAGTCCTTCAGCGAATTGAGTATCGACCTCCGTCAGGTCGATCTGACTGAGGCTGGTGTGGGCAGCTCGGATAGACGCTGAACTGGAAATCGCTTTGATCGCATCGGATGAGAGCCCAGCGGTTTTGGCCATGGCCACCATTACCGGAGCCTCATCGACGCTCAAGCCTATAGAGCGCGAGTTGGCATAGTTATGGCTAATGGTGAAGATGAAGTCATCACCGAGTGAGGTGTGGAGAACTCTATTAATGGTCTCAAGCTCAGATTTGTTCGGCTTGAACGTCAGCTCTACAACTGTTTCAGGTTCATCCTCGTGTTTACGCAGATAGGCGGTGAGGTGCCTACGTGGGTAGTCATCCGTGGGGTTGAACGCCTCCTCATCCATTGCATCATTGGATTTATGTAGCGCCTTCAAGAAAACTGTTTTTCCTGCCTCGTTCATGCCAACGAGGACGGTTACATCAGGGTCGATGGCGACGCTTTGCGATGTGTTAATCGAGCGGTAGGGCCCTACTGCGGCTTTCGTTAGGATCACGGGAGTTTCCTGAACTGTAGAAGAACCTAAAAGCTTAGTTCACATAACCGGAGGCACCCGATTGTTTGAGATTGTTCTGCCAATACGCTCAGGCCAGCCGGAAGACGCGAGATGTAGTCCTGGACATAGGTCGCGATGTCCTGTTGCGTCACAGAGCCTCCCTAGCAACTTGGGAAAGGGAGCTATACAGTTTATGGTGACTACGTGCATTGAAGCGGTACGATGCCCCGCTTTGGGTAGCAGGGCGTAGTGTTCAGAGAAGGAGAGAGCGCAGTGAAGAGTATTGATAAGGTTTTCCAGCGCTGGAGGGCGACTCTGGAGCGGCGTTACGGCGTTGGTTTTCCAGCAGAGTTCGTGGATACAGCTTATGAAAACCTGTTGGCTGCTTACGCGAGCTTCCATGCCAGTGGGTGTGCGGACTCTCACTTCCTCCGAGAGTTGTGTTCTTCCAACGTCAACAAGTCTGCTCAACGCTTAGGCGAGATATTGCTGTTTGAGCGTCTGAAGCATGCAGGATATGACCCCAAGCCTTCGCGTAATGGCTGGGGGCCGGATTTCCTCGTCCACCAAGATGGAAAGAAAATCTGTCTTGAACTGATCACCCCGTCGACGGGTGACGACTTAAAAATCAATGAGTTATTTTCATCTCATAAACCGCTGGAACCTTGCCCACACGCCGCAACTGAACTGAGGCAGCGGACGCTGCTGAGAATGACTGCCGCGATCGCGGAAAAACTTGGCAAATATGAAGCGTATTTGAGTGATGGAGTTGTCAGCTCCCATGATGTGCTTGTTATCGTGGTGAACGACGCGCTCCTTTGTCCTGACACATTCTTTTACGGTGTGAGTCAGAACGCAGATTCTGGGGTGGGTGGCCAGTCGCTTGCTGAGCACGCTGTGTATGGTTTCGGGCACTCTGTTTGGGAACCGGACATCGACGGTACCAACCACGTTCTGCGAAGCACGTTCAGGGAAGTCGTGGAAAACCGGCCGGAACCTAAAAGGCAAGGTGGTGCTCGTG
Source organism: Pseudomonas sp. AC016 (assembly GCF_979253365.1). NCBI lineage: Bacteria > Pseudomonadati > Pseudomonadota > Gammaproteobacteria > Pseudomonadales > Pseudomonadaceae > Pseudomonas > Pseudomonas sp. AC016. The sequence goes on along the minus strand of NZ_CEEDCC010000001.1, from coordinate 145,837 downwards.
AGCCAGTACCAGTCAGCCTATTCAAAACCCCCGATCAGCAAGACGCCGCCAAACTCGCTCAGCGCGCATCTGTAATTTCTGCGGTGTTGCAAGTGACACTGAGGGAGGACTACGGTGTACTGATGCTTCTGCGCGAGAAGGCAGAGACCGAGGAACGACTCATTGAAGGTCTGTTGCGTCCAGGCACCTTAGTCGTGAATCCGCGAGCAGTGAACCCTTTATACGTGTCCGTTCAGCATGGGTTGATGAAAATCGTCGATGTTCCACCTCTTTCATTAAAGGAGGCATGGGATCTGAAAAATCGTGAGCTGAAAATGATTTTCGGCGAAGGCTACAAAGAACAGCCTTTCCCCTATTGAGCCACAATCGTACTTGCCGGGACGTCGGTATCGGAGGTATTGGCGTTGGTCTATGAAGCCTATATTCCCTCAAAGGCGTGTAGGCCCGTCACATAGTGCGGGACTCGCAACCTAGGCAGTTGGCATAATGGGCATGCGCTTGAAGTTCGAGCCTCGAGCAGGCTCGTGGTCTGCCGGGCCCAGTTGGTTATCCATTATTGGTGCCAGAGTACGTGCCACTGTTACGTTGTAGATTTTGGGGTTTTGGGGCTTTTTAGAACCAAACGAAGAGCTGACCGACAACACGGCGTCGGCTGCGGCCCCAGATATAAAGATGTCAGTTATTGAAAGCCGACGATCGATTACAGGAAAAAAGCATGGACGCAGACCTGATACGCAGCGAATTAAAGGAGATGGGATGGGCAACCTTTCGAGAAGAGTGCCTAGCTATCGAACAGCTTGAGCAGGCTGTGCTGACGATAGCCAACAGCCTGGGAGAGCCGCGTGCGACACGTGAGCGAGGCAGGCTGATAGACGTTTTGTTGCCGACAAACGCACTAGCCGCCAAGCCGCGATCTTTGAGTGCACGATACGGCTTGGAGCAGTTCCCTTGGCACACTGATGGGGCGCACTGGCTCACTCCGCCGCGTTATCTCGTCATGGCTTGCATGAATGCCCACCAAGAGGCTGCCGAAACTCTCTTGTGCGACGGGCACTCTTGCGCGCCTTTAAATTCTCGCGCCGCCAGAACCTCTGTCTTCAGGGTTGCCAACGGCAGCAAAAGTTTTTACGCATCGCCACGAGGACGACTCGGTCAGTACTATCGGTACGACCCGGGATGCATGACGCCTATGGATGATGTAGCCGAAGAAATCAACGAATTCATGCAGCTCCACCAGTCCGAAAGGACGCACAGGATCAGGTGGGAAGCCGGCACGGTTTTGGTCGTGGACAATTGGCGGTTCTTACACCGACGTACTGCTGCGCCAGAAACGCTAGAAAGGACACTTTTGCGAGCTACTGTCATGGAGGTCGAATGAAGCAGAAACCAATCGGTGGAGCTCCATTAAAAGAAATAACGGAAGCTATTTCTGAAGAGGCCCTGCTTGGCAAATCGCGGCTGTACGCCTCCAGGGCCCTTGTGGCCAAGGCGGCTAAAGAGTCAGAGATTTATCAAATCTGGGCTGCATTAGCACTTGAGCTTCTCGGCAAGGCACAGTTGGCCAGCATCCATCCATGCTTGATCGTCGAACCTGATAACCCCAATAGTTTGTTAGAAGCATGCGGCATCGAGACGGATACCAAGGTCAAAACCATCAGCGCCGGCGTAGTCTTTGCGCGTCTGAAGCACACTGTACCGAAATTCAGTACGCCGAACGCGGAGGCCTGTTTGCGTATATCTTTACGGCGTAACGCTGAACTCCACTCTGGCCAGGCCGCATTTGCTGGAATGGCAGACAAGGACTGGGAGGGCGAGTTCTGGAACACCGCACAGCTGATTCTGGCCTCTATGGATCTTGAGCTCGAGGACTGGGTGGTGAGCAATTCACAAATCCCCGCCACGCTGGCTCGGGATTTTGAGATCATCAAAGTAGAGGCGGCGAAGCAAAGGATTGCGAACGCCCGGGCTGCCTTTGAAAAACCGGAGGGCAAGAAGCGAACGAAAAAAGACATCGAAGCTCTGATCATCCAGTCACAGGCCAGTCGGTGGCACAGCCATCACAAAGCGTTCAGGTATTCGCTCGACGGATACTGGGATACCCCATGCCCCGCATGCGGTTGTAAGGGGTTCTGCGGCGGTGACCGTGTGCATGAGGAGGTTGTCGATTCTGACTACGGTAGCGGTTACGAGACCGTGGCGAGATATCTATCACCTGTCGAGTTCTACTGTCCAGCCTGCGAGCTGCGCCTAGATGGAGCTGAGGAAATGCAGGCTGGCGAATTTACTGAAGAGTACGTTGAAGAGGTTGAACGGGAGATCGAATACGAGCCCGATTATGGCAATGACTAGGGGCTAGCAAGTCATGACTGCATCGGACAGGCCTTTCTACGAGCGCCACGAGCGAGGCTTGTGAAATGACCAGTGTCTGCGGCCACTTTGCCAATGAAGACGATGTGCGAATGCGGAGGTGATTTCGCACCATGGGCTCCGTTCCCGGAGCAAATTTCTGACTAAACGATTCGTAGCAATCAACTCTGGATAACCCAGCACCCCGACATTCTAAGCGCAAAGCCCGATCCAACCCCCAATCCTCGTGATCCTGTGATCCTGTGATCCTGTGATCAAAAAACCAGGCAGGCCTCCAAGGCCATAGCCAATATTCATAATAATGCATCTAGTTTCTCCTCGACGGCCGAAGGAAAACCGTCAATATATCCTTTAATCCCGGTAGTTTGGGTTCGCACCTTCTAACAGCTCGACTCAAAACTTTTTACATTCGCAGTTTCGATGGTTTCTGGCGTTTAGCGCGCCTGTCAGATCAATGCCGCTAATTGGAAGTCCTAATCGGAAGTCAATATACATTTAAAGCGAATAAAGTCCCGCGAACTGAATAAATTACGAACATATCTGAATACCTTGAATTACGGGCCTTTCAGCGAATTTGTAAATAGCGACAAATAGTAAAATTTACAATATATCGATATATAGAGTTGGCCGGCGGGGACTCTTGACCATCGGTTTTGAATTGGGTTTACTGCTCCCCGTCCAGCGAGTGGGCAGCTACACCCAGCTCTTTAACAAATCGAAAGCAGTCACGGAAAGCTTAGCTGGCTGAAGCCTAGAACAACGAGGCGGGTAATAGAGTCTGCATGAAAGTTATCTTAATAGACCCTGTGGGGCGCGTCATGAAACTTCGCGACTGACTACACAATGGAGGAATAACAAGTGCAAGATATATCTGAGCTTCACTCAGATGACGACAAGCATCCAGATAGGAGCAGACGTTCCGATGCAAACAGGAACTCAGATCAAAGATTTCCGTTAGAGCAAATCAAGCCAATCGTTACCGCAAGCAGTAACGTTGCCGAGATTGAGAGACATGAGGAGGCGGTTAAGAGGTACGAGGTACTTACAAACTACTTGGCCGGTGAGATCAGTGCCGAAGTGGCAATGGAAATCCTGTGCATAAAAAGGTCTCGTTTTTACAAACTGCTGAAATATATGGAGGGTGCTAAGAGCTACAGGACACTGGTGGCGGATGCGAGGGGGCGAAAGCCAGGACTCACCGTGACTGACCCTGAGACGCTAAAATTGATAGAGGAGATGTTCGAAGAACATTACCCCGATCACAAGACCATAGCTGCGGTCTGGAAGCATTGCCAAACACAGGCCGACAATCGGAGGATAATCAGGCCAAGCTACCATACAGTCGCGACTTGGATCAAAGCTAAAGCAGATTCGCTGCTTTATAGCATAACCCACACAGGCGAACAGACCAAGCAAAGGTTTGGGGCTAAGCCAGGCTATAAGGCAACCACTCGGCCGCTGGAGTGGGTGCAAATCGACCACACGGTTGTTGATTTGATGGTTGTTGATGAAAACGACAGAACGATCGTCCTCGGACGCCCCTATATCAGCCTTGCCGTCGATCTGCATACCCGTGTAATTCTGGGGTTCTACGTATCATTGCTCCCGCCGAGCGCCGTTTCTGTGGCAATGCTGATGGAGAGTTGCGCCTTGCCCAAGGCGTTATTCCTGCAAAGCCTCGGGCTCCCGGAACATCTGCTACCTTACTATGGGCTTGCGGAAGTTATCCATACCGATAACGCAAAGGAGTTCATCTCAGACGTGTTCGTCCTCAACGCTAAGGATTATGGCATTGCGATTAAGCACAGGGATATTCCGGAAAAACACCAAGGTGGTCACATTGAAAGTTTGATCGGTAAGTTGATGCTCCGCACGATGCATCCCTTGCCGGGCACAACAGGTTCCAACGCCCAGCAGGGTAAACATTTACAGAGCAACAAGAAGGCTGCGATTGGGCTTGCCGGGCTGCGGCGTATCTTGGCTTATACCCTGCACGCCTATCACCAGACAAAACATTCGGAGTTAGGAAAAACCCCTGCGCAAGCATGGGAGAGCCACTTTGCTAAAAAATCGAACACTCGAATTTTGAACGTATCCCAGTACGAAGATTTCAAGTACCGGTTCTATCCAGAGATCCCGAAAAAGAAGGTAGTGCCGGGAGGTATTGAGATTTTTCGTAGATTTTATTATGGGTCTCTTTTGAAGGATCGGGTTCGAAGTGATGTCACGGTAAAGTACGATCCATACGACTTGAGTTTCATTTATGTAAAATTTGGTGAGATTTTCGAAAAAATCCGTTGCGTGCGTAACAGTTTTAATAGGAGCGCGGACTATGAAATGTATCGTTGGCAACGCCAGCAGAAGTCAGACCGAGATGGCACTATGACAAAAGAGGGTGCTCGATCATATGGTGAAGTCGCCAAGATCAAGAGCAAGGAGGTCAAGCTTACCACTCAGGAAAAACGCAGAAGGAAGGCCGAAAAGGGCAAAGCTGATTACAAGCGACAGGCGGGACTACATGATAAAAAGTCCAAAGATCACAATGCGTTCAGCCAGGTGAGTGTGGACAGTAGCAGTGATATTTCGCCCACCTCAAATGGCGTGGCCAAAAACACCAGTAAGCCGCCAAAAAAATCCAATATTTTTGACATTGGCGGCTTTTTTAAGAAAACGGAGGATGTTAACTACAGCGAACCACCGGTCTTCTACGACAGCAACAAATATTAATAAGAAAATTTGCTTTTAACCCATCGTGCATTGCTCTGAATCTCTTTGGATTGTATTGCCGTAATATAAACGTTTGGAGGGATTGATAAGCTCGATCTTATAGGGGGGGGGCAATCTGCATAGTGAGCGAATCACTCTAATAAACCTGCTAGCGAATTGGCGATACTTCAAAGGGATTGCAGAGCTTCACGCGCTCAAAATATGGTGGACTACCATGACTGATTATTCTCACGTACACCCTGCATCCCACATCCATTTCAACGAGCCCGACGATGTTCGTCTAATCACTTGTTCCAATGACTTCTGGGTGCACCACCCTAGCGCTCAGAAAATCATATTGAGGATGGAGATGGCCATGAAGATGCGGAACAAGATAAATGCCCCCAGCATGCTTGTTACCGCCCCTGGAGGAGGGGGCAAGACTGCTTTGATTGGTGAGATGAAGGCCCGGAATGCAACAAATGCAAACAAGATGATCTTCGTCACCATGCACCAAAGCCCAAATGGTTATTCACTCAAGGATCTAATTTTGAGCGAGCTCGGACTGGGCGTCGGGCGAAGAGCACGGCAAGGCCATAACATCACCCCTGAACTTCAATACATCATAAGGACTGAAAACATTCGCGCAATTGTGATTGACGAGATTCATGATGCACTCACTTTGACTGAGCTTCAACAGCGCATCAATCTCTCGCTGCTGAAGAATCTGTCAGGTTCCACCTACGGACTTTCGGTGTTTGCATTTGGGGTACCGGATGCCGCGCGTGTACTTCGACAGGATGCCCAGCTTGAGCGCCGATACCCTGTGGTTTCTCTTAATGGTTGGGAAAATGGGCCAGAATTTCGAAATTTCGTGTCTAGCTACATTCATCATTTGCCACTGAGGAACAAAACCAACTTCAAGGATCAACTTTTGTTCCTCAAAATCATGAAAAAGGGGTTGGGTATCACCGATAACGTTGTGAAGATCCTGCAAGCATCAGCGATGGCCAGCATCATTGATGGCACCGAACACATCAACCACCGCCACCTCGATAATATCGACGATATCATGGCGGGTTTCAACTACGCACTGCGTGGTGCAGAGATGCCATCAGAAGATGAGGAGCGAAACGGATAAGATGATGCGTAATCTGCCACTCAGTAAAAAGCGTCAGATTGCTCGCGGCGTTCTGGAAGGCCTTCACGGCTTCCAGCATCGCTGGCGCGAGCGTACTGAGGTCAATCGGATTTTGGATGGCATAGCTCAATCCGACGAGTCCACTCTTGTGATGTTGCGGGGAGCCGCTGGGGTGGGAATCAGCTCTATACTCGAAGAGTTTTCCTCAAAATACCATGGCAGGTGATAGTCGTGACGCCGCGTATTTATACAGCAAAGCTTAATATTATTGGCCAAGTGCTTCACTCACTCTTTCCTTTTAGTAACTTTCGCAGCCATAAGCATGTGCCTGAAAGTTTGATACAATGTCGTCAGGCCGACCGAAGAATTATCATCTTCGACGATCTAGACATCATTTCAAATCAAAACGATATGGAGAATGTGATTTTTGACCAGCTGTGTAAGCTTACGCAGAGCCGAGCGCGATACAAGATTATCATATCTACAAGAAACAGAAATCTACTTCAAAATTACTCCAGGGTCAGAGGGGTCAAGAGTTTGGTCATATCAGTGTCGGGAATTATCCCTGCCGCCGATGTAAGCACTGTTGTCCAGTCATTTTATGATTGGTGCAATCACCAATACGACACGCTGACTCAATCCCGAAGCATATCTAGATTCAGCGAGCTCAACCAAGATATGCCCATCGATCAACTCATCTACGTGTGCGAAACCCTTTACTGCTCAGAGCTTCTAGAAATAAATATCAAATACAATGGGGAGGTCGTCAATTTTGCTGATACGCCCTTCACCTATAAGTTTTTTGACTATCTTCATGATCTTCGTCATAAGATTGAATATATAGCCTTTTCTTAACACTTTACGCACACCACGTAATCCTCAGTGCCCGCATGGACTAGCTCATCACGCCAAAAAAAATTAGTCCGCGGCACACCCCATAGAGACCCAATGCGCGCGACGTGCACCTTAGTTTTCATTGAGAACTTGGTGCCATCTATAATTTTAATGGTCTGCACTCTGTCAGGGGCGCAGATGCTTGCGTACCTAGATAGGGTTGTTCCGAAAAGGAGTAATGATGATGAAATTAAGAAAACAGGCAGTACCGGAACCACTTGCAGATGAAACCCTGTCTTCATGGATGTGGAGGGTAAACTCAACAGCCCACATTCCTATTATGTCCCACATCCGGTTCAGCGCGCCGGAAGGTAAAATGTTAGGGTGCGACTCGATGGGACTGCGGGGTGCGTGGTTTGCAGATCGCGATCTCTTGACTGAAAACCCGTTCATTGAGTCCTTTAGACAGGTATTCAACATCTCTCAATCTTGGTTGAGTAAGCGATTTCCGAAATTCAGTCAGCCAACTATACCGACCCAATTCAGAAGGGCGTTTTGCTCACAGTGTTTTTCGGAGTCCTTCCAAGAAGTGGGCATTCCTGTCAGTAAGGTTCAGTGGTGCTATCTGACCAATCCACTGTGTGAGTTACATGGAACTCCACTGCACGATTCGTCCGTCTTTTTTGTAGACCACGACGACTATACTGTTCAGGCTTTTGTGTCCTACTGGGATTATCCAAAATTTAAGGAGAATTGTGATCTTGTTCGTGATTTCGGAAAAATTAGGAATGGCCTTGCGCTGAAGGCCCAACAGCGGTTGCAAAAGCTGACAAAGCTAGCGTCCAGATCTGGTCAGGGCTTTAATGTCCAGATGTTCGTGCTGACCTTAATGAGGGCGATGATGATGCCCGCCCTCCATCACGGCTACCCCTCTATAGCCTTTCATCAATGGGGTGGATGTGAACCCTATGCAGGCCTCGGGGTTCATGGCGACTTTTACCAAGAAATATATCGAAGCACCTGCTTAGCTCGACTCCATGCACTTTACTTTAGCGCGATAATGTTGGGTTGGATTACAAGTGAGCAAGCTCGAAAGACTCTTCATGAAAATTATTTTTCCCCTTGGAATACGCACATGATATGGTCGATGCTTGATAATTCACCGAAAGTTCTAAGTTTGCTTTTTTCTGAGCTTAAGCTTTATGAAACGTCCTACCTAAATCTTACCCTGATTGACATCCCTAAATTAATTCGGATTTGTTATGATGCATAAGATAAGTACCCTTACCTGGGTGCCGGATTGCGTGGTAAATCGTCCCGGTGAATTTTCTTGTGGCCAATTTGCTATCGTCCTGTATGTGGATGTGGTTACTTTGAAAATTTTGACTTATAACATCCTATTCAGGGAGGGATTCGTTGATATCCCTAAACCCGCGTTGATCGACGGATTGAATCCTTTCGGTTTCTGGTTGTGGCAATCGGATCGACATGATTCGAAGCAACAGACAACCAGAGTTTTTGCCACCCCGCGACTCTCTAGGCTCGACTTCGACAGCCTTGGCCCGCTCGGAGTCGTTCGGAAATTTCCACCCGCAAAAGTGTGTCTCCTAGCTGATCGCCTCATGAAAGGTTTTTATGATCTAAATGCTCGTCAGCTCGGTTATCTCTATAAGCCCACACGGACTACCAGCAACATCCTGCTCCAAAGAATTAACCGCGCAGTTGAATACGCTAACGGATTTGTCGCCAATCCAACTAATTGACCCGCCTGTCTATCGCTAATGTGTTGCTCTATCATCTATAAAATAGGGAAACGTCACCTGAATGCGTTTCGCACGAATAACCTGTTGCAGGAGTGAGAGAAGGCGCTCGCCAAACAAGTTATTGATAAACAACTGGAGGCCAAATGACTGATAGCGCAGCCCAGTGCAGAACATCTTCTGAGGCATTTGCTCAATGTATAGGGAGCGTACGCAGTTTCCTGGCAACCTCGGACTTGTTATTTTTTTTGGTCATAGCGCCATGAACCGGACTTGGCGTAGCCAAGCCGCAGCTGCCAGCAGGTGGAGCACCTTGGACGGCATGGGACAGTTTCAAGCCAGTAGCGGTGAGGTCGTCAGAACGATGGTCTGGAGTCTGTTGCTGCGTCTGACCTCGCTCTGTTTCCCAGGTAGAGGGCCGCAGGCCAAGGCTCCTCAATGTCTCGGCTAACGCCGAGGCGTGAGCGCTTTAAACGGCGACCCGAGAACGGCAGCAGCCTGGCCCAACGCTTGCTGTGAGGATCTCGGCGCATGCTGAGAAGGTTCAGGACGGCGGCGTGTGCAGATCAGCGCGATGCAAACGTTCCATCCATCCAAACGGTGCCCTGAGTTTGCCTTGTCGCATGCAAGTGCCTATAGTCACGCATGTTAACGTCGAGATGTTCGCCAGAGTGATGCTTAGCGAGATGGATCTTTGCCATGTAGGCATAAACCGGTATTGCGATCTGATGTGCAGTGATCCGGGTTCCGAACCGGTGAGCTAAGCCTTTTAAAACAGCCACACCCCATGAAAACACTCACCTACTCAGACATGCGTTACAAATTTTATCCCGACATGCAGGCAGAAGTGCCGGCGGATCTAATCGTGTTCGCCGGGGACATAGGCATGTTGGCGCGCTCGTTTATGGGCAGATGTGCCCTTCAGATCAAAGGTGAGAGTAACTTGAGTGCTTGTAATTGGGTCAAGCTTGCACTGGAGGTAATCCGGGCAAGAGGCATCAAATGGGGTACGACGGTTTACGCGTACTTGCTGGAGGCATCAAGCGTAGCTGCGTGCTTTGTCGCGATGGCGTATTACGACGTCTCGGGTGTAAGTCTTGACGCAGCGACATTTCAGACACCGCCGCTCAGGGCTTCAGAAAAGCCGGGCGCTTGTACCCTGCTGGGTTTGAGGGGAGGAGACCGCCACGGCGCATTGTCTCAGCTGTGGGAGTACAGATCGTGATACCTGACGGCAGCATCCTGTAGTGGTCTAATGATTCCGGACACTCATTTAGGCGAGAATATCGCCAGATAGAGGTGTCTGATGACCAAACAACGCCGTACCTTCTCTGCTGAATTCAAACGTGAGGCCGCAGGCCTCGTGCTCGATCAGGGCTATAGCCACATTGAGGCCTCCCGCTCGCTAGGGGTGGTCGAGTCTGCGCTGCGTCGCTGGGTGAGCCAGCTCCAGCAGGAGCGCAATGGCGTAACGCCTCAGAGCAAAGCCCTGACGCCCGAGCAGCAGAAAATTCAGGAGCTGGAAGCGCGGATCGCTCGTCTTGAGCGGGAGAAATCCATTTTAAAAAAGGCTACCGCGCTCTTGATGTCGGAAGAACACGAGCGCTTGCGCTGATCAATCAGCTAGGTGCCCATGAGCCGATCGAATTGCTGTGCGAAGTGTTCGAGACACCTCGCTCGTGCTACTACGACCATTGCCAGCGGCGTCGGGCTCCAGACGCCGAGCGGGTTCGTTTACTCAGTCGAGTCAATGAGCTGTTCGGGCAAAGTCGAAGCGCTGCTGGCAGCCGCAGTATCGTTTCGGTATTGCAGGAAGATGGCGAGCAAATTGGTCGGTTCAAGGTACGTGGCCTGATGCGGGAACTGGGATTAATCAGCAAGCAACCTGGCTCTCATGCTTATAAAAAAGCAACAGTGGAGAGGCCTGACATTCCGAACATTTTGAATCGGCAGTTCGATGTACCCGCGCCCAATCAGGTTTGGTGTGGCGACATCACCTACATCTGGGCGCAAGGAAAATGGCATTACCTGGCGGTGGTTATGGATCTTTATGCGCGTCGGGTGGTGGGCTGGGCGTTTTCAAACAAACCGGACACGGACTTGGTCATCAAGGCGCTGGACATGGCTTATGAGCAACGCGGCAAGCCTCAGGGCCTGCTGTTTCACTCAGATCAGGGCTCCCAATATGGGAGCCGACAGTTTCGCCAGCGACTTTGGCGATACCGCATGCGCCAGAGCATGAGTCGCCGAGGTAATTGCTACGACAACTCGCCGATGGAGCGTGTATTCCGCAGCTTGAAAACCGAGTGGATACCCGCCGTGGGCTACATGACGGCCCAAGAGGCACAGCGGGATATCAGTCATTATCTGATGCATCGCTACAACTGGGTTCGGCCACACCAGTTCAATGATGGACTGGCACCCGCTCAGTACGAGAAAAAACTTAACGTCGTGTCCGGGATCAGTTGACCACTACAATCCCGACCTTCGTCAGCGCCGCCCGTTCGACTGATCTTGGCAGAACAATTACCGGCTATTTGTTCGAGGCTGAGCTCGAAGGATTTTATCTGGTAGGTCGAATATTCTTCGACCATAAGCATAGGTTCAGAAATGGCCGCTTAATCCGTACGTCTGCCGTACGAGAGTTCTTTGTAGAGGGGGGCTACCTGCTGGCAGTGACGTACACAGAAAGTGTCTACGTGCTGATTAGCGCCGAACCATCGCTTATTAACCTAAAAATCAGGGGGAGTGATGAATCCTTTGCGTTCGATTGTTGAGGCGGCGAATCTTGAGGGCAAAGTGTTAGCTGGGGCAGGGCCTGCGGATATACCTGCCATTCAGAGCAAGCTAAGCGTTACGAGTAAGATCTGGTGCGCCGTAAGCTCCTGGATTGTTGTTGATGTGACGTGCCTTGCGCAAGGTTTTCTTCCTTACCCAGTGCTTCCGTTGGTGCTGTACGCACAGAACGTTGTTGCTGGGGACGATGATAGGCTGCAAGCCGGTGACACCATTTTGTCCACCTACGCGACAGGCTACAACCATGGGGCTATTTTCGAAACGCCTGACCGGGTTTACATCCTGATGGGTGCTGGCCATCGCGTGTCCGCTGACCTGTAACTGGTGCAGGCAGCGCAAAGCCATTTTGTTCGTAGCGTTTGAGACCCGAAGCATGGGGGATGCACTGTCCAAGCAAGGTTTCATATGGTTCGTGACCAAGTCACGATACGGGCTGATAGTTTTATTGCGTAATGTCGCAGCCGCTAATGCCCTCTAGCCACTTAACCGGCAGACGGACTCGATGAGTTAAAGCGCGTAATTGCTGCGGTCATCCTCGATGTATGTGGCCCCAATGCATGTGGCGTTGTAGGTCATCTACCGGATCGCGGAGGGGCATGGTCTTTCCGTACCTGCTTGATTTTTTGGGTGCTGTCAGGTCAGACGGCGGTGAGATGTGGCAATGACGGTAGCTTGATGAAGCGGTGACGGGCTCCGCCGGTTGGATCACCCACTCCTCCAGCGAGCGTGCAGATCAACTTACAGCTCTGCGGTCATTTCGAGTGAAAGCCTGGTCTCCAAGATCGATACTCCATGGTCGACGATCCTGAAGTCCCTCGGGCAAAGATTCATGCGGCACTCTGTGCAATCTGTTTTCTGTTTTCGCAAACCCTTACGCTGATGAGACAGAACAGGAGAATCGTTATGTCCCCATTAGCCGCTGCTCTTATTAGTTCCAGAATAGAGCATTCAATGTCCAGGATCAGAGCCGCAGAATGCGCAGGAGTCTGTGAAAGAACCTGGAGGTCTTACGAACTGGGTCAACGGAACCCGAGGAAAAGCGTCGTTCGAAATTTTTACGATCGTTCGGGCATTCCGATGCTGCCAGACATGGCCAAGATATTTAGGGCCTCGCAGACAGCTCGCGTGCTGAGTATCACATCTCTGAAGGGAGGCGTCGGTAAATCGCCCATCACCGTAGATGTCGCGGCATCCTTGGTCGAAAGAGGAAATAGCGTGGCAGTAATCACGTACGACTGCTGCTATGAGGATGGCCTTTCTAGAGGGGTAAGGCCCAGAGCAGGCTCGCTGGCAGCGAGCGTAGACTTCTTTGGTTATTCGGATGTGTTTTTTTCAGTGGCTGAAAAAAAGACTTTTGCCAAACGTCTGCGGCACATCGTGGATCATGGATCGCCCATGGATCGCAGTGGACTTGAGTTTGAGATGGGCGGGACATTGGATTCGATGCTAGAGCGGATTGGATTATCCAAAATGTTCAAAGATATAAAAGCCGATTACGATTATGTCCTGCTTGACCTCAACCTAAAGGTAGATCTGATTCGTGCTCATTCAGAGTTGGTCGCGATCATCATCGACAGCTCCTGCCTTCAATCGGTAGCCAGCGCCCAGCGGTTGAATCTGCGATTGCAAAAAAGCAAAGGAGGGCGTCGTACACCAAGCTGTTTTGGGTTGGTCACGCGCAACGACGTAGGCGGTAGAAGTCGCGAATTGGAGGAGTATATCGGAGATATGGAAGTACCTCCTGACAGGGCTGAAGAGCTTGAGACCGCAAGGTTCGCTTCCAGCAAATTCCGCGAGCGAATTCTCAGCGACATCATAGCTCTACCCTTGCCCCGTCTTCTGACCCACCTGACCAGTGCACACGAGGTCGTGATCGACAAGTACAATCATGAGCAGCCATTCATGGAGGGCTATTCATACGTCGACTCCGTGCTCGACATCGCCAGCAACTCGCATGCGGCAGACGAGATACGCCGTTTGACTAACGAGCTCGTTGATTTTCGTCTGTAGGCTGACGGGGAGTGCGCCGCTCCATCGGTAGCCAGCTCAGTTTGGCGCAGACAATGAACTCATATGCTTGAGTCTGGTATGGCTCTGCTTGCGCACTCCCACACGCCGCCACGTCAGGCGGCGTGTGGATTAATGATGTTCATTTGCTGAGGCCCTTAAACCGTTGCCCTGTCCAGAGGCCTGCAACTGGACGCTGTTAGTCGATTAAGTGGCCCGAATCACCGGGAGGTTTGATTTAAATAAAACGATCGCATGAGGTCTGGGAAGGACAAGACGGGAGATAACGGAATATGACGCGGACACGTACGCTCACGCTTGAGGAGTTCGAGGCGATGATGCGTGAGTTTGACGCCGCCGGAGAGTGGATGGCGCGGGAGCTGAAATCTCGCGTAGGTAACTGCCCGAGGCTACAGCCCAGCTCGCCGGTCTGCCCCCAGAACGGCGATCTATCCAAAGATGCCCAGGACGATCACTCCTGGCAAATCACACAGCCGAAGGCTCCGACTTCAGTACAGGCGGCGAAGAAAGACGACAGCAACCAGTAGAGCTGGACGAAGTAGGGGTTAGCCGTACCGCCAGCCTGGATGTGTTGAAATGCCTGCTCAACTGCGGTCTTACTGAGGGATGAGGTGACGATGGCGACTCGCTTGAACGTGTGAGGAGCATTCCTGCAAAACTCCACAGCAGTAATGGAATCAGCGATCGTGCCCCTGCAAGTGCGATTGATGCCGGTGGTGACCCCGCCATTGGCGTACGGTCGATTCCACAGCGCGAACTTGTTGGCCATGGCCGAGGCGGGTAGGGCGAGGTTGCCTAGGTTTTTGATAGCTTGGCTAACGGACACGTGGAACGCGCTGGCGCCGAGCGTCAGGTCGCCATGCTTGGCGTGGTAGAAGGTCACTCTTGGAGACGCAGGATCCGTTCGAAACCCGATGAAGTCAGCCCATTCATCACCCAGGTCATCGCAGACCATGACATCGTCTTCGGGGGCAACCGTCGACAGTACCGCACCGAACGTAGAGTCGAGATCGAACGTACGATGTGCGGCGGTGAAAGTCCCTTTTTCATCTGTGACAGTGGCCAGCTCCGCATTGCCGAATAGGTAACCCAGAAACTGGGTGCCTCCGTTGATCAGAGAGTCGTCCTGGTAAAGGTTGCCATCCAGGTACGCAAATCGCGGCTGGTCAAACAGGATGATGAATGTGTCTTCTTTGTCGATGAACTGCTTAAGCAGGACGCGATCGTCGTCAGCCCCCAAGGCGAACTGGGTGTCCTCGACATACACGTCTGCTAGCAAGGGCAGAGTAAGGCGCTTCAGGGCAATACGAGTTTTGTTGATCGTAATCTCACCCACTTCAACACCTGTCGCTGGGAGGGACACCAGCAGTTTGCCAGTGGCGCTCTTGGTGATTTCCAGCACATCTGTCAGCTCCGCCAATATCGGATTGATCTCCGCCTTTGGCAGCTCTCGATAACCACCACCGTCCCGTTTCACCAATCGGATGATTTTGTCGTCAAAGATGGCCTGGGCCAATATCGCTGTGTCGATCGAAAACAGGGTTGGCGCAGCTGTCAGGTCTGAAAGCTCAACAGGCCGTGCGAAAGCGGCCAAGAAGGGAGACGATGAAGGTCTTCCGACTCTTGGCAGAAGGCGGTCAATGATGTTGCCGGCATATTCAACCAGCCCCAAATACCCAGCACGATCAGCACGAAGCGAAATCCGCCCGGTTCTCGGCGTGGTTGAGAAGTGCTCGTCCGCCTCGGTGAAACTGTAACCGAGCGGGGCGAATCGAGCCGATGAGGCCATGCCTACGTTGTTCTGGAGGTTTTCGCCTTCAAGCGTTTTGCTGCGCAAAGCAAAGCGCGATAGCGTCATGTGCCTCAGCCGAACCCGGGCGAATACTGAGTCCTCGCTAGTAAGTCCCTGGTCAACGTCCTGAGCGCTGATTCGCTGTAGATGCCGTTTGGCAAAGTCAGCGGTTACATCAATCTGGGATTTAAAAATGGCGACATGGTTATGGCGTTCGACGATCAGTACGTATCCAGTCACCCGGTCGATCACGTCGTCAGCGCCGGGAAAGAAAGCCGGTGTCTTGTCGAACTGGAAGCACAGCGCAGACCAGGTCGACGCGCCGTGGATCTCTCGCGTGAAAGAAAAATAGTTGTTCGAAGGGGACGTATGGGTTCCTCTGATCGCCCTGAACAGGGCGGTGATGGCGACTGCTGTGATCGGAGCTTTCTGACGATAGAAATAACAGGATTTGCTGGCTTGAAGCTCGTCGATCATGACCGTTTCCCTTCGAATGCAGGTACGAACTTGGAAGTCCCTTAGACGGGCAAAGTAGCCCAGTGCCACTGCCACTGTCCAGATGCCTACGGTTGCACGCATCAGAGGTCGATCAATTGACGATCCAGTTAGTAGGGTCGACACGGTATGTCCGTCACCTGTCATTCTGAAATCGGCCAAGTACCGGACTAGAGCACTGGCGCGCAAGCTGGCCTCCTGTTACATCTGGTAAACTCTTTGCTTTTTGCAGTGCGGTCTACGGATGGCAATGGAGTGGCAACCTTCTTTTCTGTCGCGGCTCTTCAGAAGGGCAGAACCGTGGCGTCTTGTGATCGAGAACGATGAGCTGAGTGTCACGCTAGACGGCCAAAAGTATACGATCCCGCTAGAATCGTTCTCGTCCGTACGCTTCCAGCCCAGATTGTTGTGGACGAACATCTCTGTGTGGATCGGCCACGAGGTGCGTCTAGTAGGCTTGGCCAAATCCGCCCGCCATGTTCTGGATCATCAGCTTCGCGCGGTGAAGAGTAAGCAGCACTTCCGCTCGCTCTACGCCAAGATCATCAATTGGTTGAAAGAGGTTGACCAGGTCGTAGCGACCGCAGACGCCGAGCATCGCTGGTTGACACACGACATGCGGCGCGAACTCATTTCCAAAAAGAACGCGTTGGGCGTTGATACTGTAAAACTCAAGGCGCTGTTTGATTCCCCAGTCATCCAGGCATCGATGGGGGATAACAAGACGCGTGTTCAGGCTCGACTGGATCAATGGTCTCAGGACTGGCCAGAACACTGGAAGGCGCGCAACCAAGCGCACATGTTCCGCGAGTTGGATGCGTGCTCAGATCTGCTTAATAACGTTGAGTCGCGTGAGCTCAATGATGAACAAGCAAAGGCTGTAATTTGCTTCGACAATCGGGTTCAACTGATTGCCTCCGCAGGTTCTGGCAAGACCTCAACAATGGTTGCTAAAGCGATCTACGCCGTGCACCGGGGTTTGTGGCACCTTCCGAAATAATCATGTTGGCCTTCAACAAAGATGCAGCGCAGGAGCTAGAGGCACGTGGTGCTGAATCGCTGCAACGTCTTGGCATGCATGGCGTGACGATCAATGCGATGACGTTCCATTCGCTGGGGCTGAAAATCATCGGCGGTGCGACAGGCAAGAAGCCTAGTGTTCCTACGTGGGCTACCAAAGCGGATCTTGGGTTACAAAAACTGGGTGAGATTGTCGACTCGCTCAAAGACGGCTCGGATGAGTTTCGCACCAGATGGGATCTCTTCCGGCTGGTATTCGGACGTGATCACTCAACGGCTCCCTTAAGGGATTTGGCGGAGGCTTTCGACAAAGAGGGAGAGGCACGGCTGATAACGCTCAATGGTGAGCACGTCGCGAGCCAGGAAGAGCGCTTGATTGCCAACTGGTTGTTCTACAACGGTGTCGAATACGCTTACGAGCGGCCCTACGAACACGACACGGCAACCGCAGATCACCGACAGTATGTGCCGGACTTTTATTACCCGCAGCTAAGCCTTTATCACGAGCATTTTGCCTTCGACGCAGATGGCCAGCCGCCCGCGCACTTTGTGAATTATGCTCAAGGGGCTGCCTGGAAGCGCAAGACACATGCTGCTTACGGCACTCAACTGATGGAATCAACTTCGCACCAATTGCGAACGGGTGAGATATTCGAGCATCTGTCCCGTGAGCTGACTTCACGGGGCGTGGTGCTGGATCCCAACCCGGATCGCCCGATCCCGGAGTCCGGCTTGGTGCCACTTGAACACATCGATCTGGTGAAGGTGCTCCGATCGTTCATTTCGCATTACAAAAGCAATAGCCTCACTACGGAAAAACTGTACGAGCGTTACGACGCGCTCCCTCTGAGTGTTTTTAAGTACCGGTACAAGATGTTCCTGGAGCTCGCTGCCCCTGTGATACAGGGTTGGGATGCTGCTTTGAAGGACGACCGTGGGATCGATTTTGAGGACATGATCAACCTAGCCGCAGATTGCCTGGAGCGCGGGTATCAATCACCGTATCGCCTGGTCATGGCGGATGAATACCAAGACGCATCTCGTGCGCGTGCGAGGTTCTGCCGGGCATTGGTGCGCGAACCCCACAGCCACTTGTTTGCAGTGGGTGATGATTGGCAGTCGATCAACAGGTTCGCTGGCGCTGATGTAAGTGTCATGACGGGGTTCGTCGAGTGGTATGGTCATGGGGAGGTGTTCCGACTGGAGAAGACCTATCGATGCCCGCAGGCCATCTGTGATGCGTCAAGTCAGTTCGTAGCGAAGAATCCAGCCCAGTTGCAGAAGACCGTGATTTCGGTAACGGATCCAGTAGGCCCCGTTTTCCAGGCATTTCAGTTGTCCGGTAGGGATCAAATACCCGATGGCATGCGGCAGTACCTTGATGACCTCTATCAACAGCTGTCCGCTGGTGTGTTACCCGGGGTGAGCGACAGGCTGATATCGGTTTTTGTGCTTGGGCGCTACAAGTCCGATGCTCAGTTCATACCCCAGGATTGGCAACAGCGCTACGGCGACAAGCTGCAAATCATGTTCAAAACCATCCACACCTCAAAAGGCGACCAGGCTGATTACGTCTTGTTGCCGGGGATGATGGCTGGGGGATTTCCGAGCGTGAAAGGTGATGACCCCGTGTTCGGCCTGGTGATGCCAGAAGGTGACACTTACCTGCACGGCGAGGAGCGGCGACTTTTCTACGTTGCTTTGACGCGGGCGCGCAGGTCGGTGGCGATGTTTACTGTATCCGCGCGAAACTCGCCATTTCTGACCGAGTTGGTGAGCGATGGGGTGGTTACGATCACGAATATGAAGGGCGAGCCGATCCAAGAGGAACGTTGCCCGGTCTGCCAACAGGGTGTCGTGCTTCATCGCGCCGGTAAGTTCGGCGACTTCAAGTCCTGCTCAGGCTTTCCTCGCTGTAAATACAAGCCCTTAAAGTCTAGAAAGCCGAGTGTGAGGCAACCCTCATTCAAACCCCGCCGATAGGCGCTTTCTCTATGCGTTTGGTGGGCCTGCGGGCTGAACGATTTTCATGACCCTCATTTGGGTTGTGGGATGTGAAGAGTTGCGGCTGAATGGGCAACGTCATCTTTCCTAGCTAAAGGGCTCCCATGATCAAGAGATTCGAAACGTCCAAAGCTATTGTGAAACGCTATTTTAGCCGCCCATGCGATACGCCCGAACAGGGCGAGGAACTCATCAGAACAGCGTTGACCCTGTGCTCCCTCGGTTACCTGAATGACAGTCAGCCAGTCACCGTGTTTGCACAAAATAAGACGCAGAAAATGATCTCACGCAGCTATGCCGGCCAGCTTTCTGCATTCTACGAAGAGCTCCAGCAGGAGATTCATGTGCTGCTGGCTAATCACCTGACATATAGGGCCAAAGAAGACCCAGAGGTCGCAGTGGTAGAAATCATCGCGCAACTGCACAGGCATGAACGATTGGCGTGTAACCGAGGCGGGATGCTCCTGGAGTGGCACTGCAAAGTCTGGGAAGCGACCAGTAGCTCGAGCTTGGCGACTGCGCGCTTCACCTGATACTGAGCATTGGTATTACGGCTGATGCGCAGGCTCGTGCGGAGCCTCCTTCAGCGTAGTACTGGTCGATAATGATCTAGGTTCCACAAAGCTGACCAAGGGGATATTATTGAGCCATCACTCAAGGACGCGACGAGGACTTATCCTCTCGAGTAAGGCACGGTTGGAGCCTCAGCATGGATCAGCGTAATCACAAAAAAATGATACAGCTAGACGATGAGTCCATCCCAAGTGTTGTGTTTGGGGTGGCTTTGGCGCGCCTGAGACTCCTTCAGCAAAATTTACAATTAGCCTCTTAGGAACTCCTATATGAGCAAGCTTCAACAGGGATACGCCTTTCATCCCGCTGATTTGGTCGAGTACGCGAAGGATAAGCCGATTGGTGGAGCACGCGCTGCTTTGACGATGGCGCTGGAGGGTACCGATGTTCACCCAGACGTTGTGATCGGCGAGTTATCAGAAAACATGGAGCTGAATCAGCGTTTCATGAACCAACTCTCTAATGCCTTGCGGAAGAATCCTAAGAAAATTATCGGCGATATGCCGAAACATATACAGGGCCTTCAATTGGAGCGAGATCTGGGGTTATGATTTTGTTAACTCAGCCTTTGGACTCTGAATCGTTATTTCGGAGGACTGTCGCCGATGCCTATAGGTGAAAACCCCGTAGAGCTTCCCCAAGCTCCGGAGTTCATGCTCACAGCGCTTGATGTCCAAAAAGGAGAACCAGTTCATCCCTTGGATCGCCTACTGATTATGTCAGCGGATGAGTGGGAGGTTTTTACTTTAGAGCTCGTTTATCACCTAGGCAAAGATTACGACGTAGTAACGCGTTGTGCTGGTGCAGGGGATAAAGGTCGTGATGTTATCGGCCGCTTTTCGACGAGCTGGGACAACTACCAGTGCAAGCACTATGGCGATAAGCTGAGCGTCGCTGATGTCGTGACTGAACTTGGCAAGCTGGTCTACTACACATGGAGAGGCGATTACACCCTTCCTCGCGAGTATCGCTTCGTAACGCCGAAGGGTTGCAGCTCCGACTGCATTGACATGCTGGCCAACAAATCCCGCATCAAGACAGAGCTCATTAGTCGGTGGGATAAAGCTTGCCGAGACAAAATCACAAAAACACAGTCGATCACTCTAGAGGGTGAACTGCTGGAATATCTCAATACCATCGACTTCTCCTTTGTCGACGAGATGTCCTCCCTCGACCTAGTTGAGAGGCACTCGAAGACTCCTTACCACTCATCACGGTTCGGGACTTATCATTTAAAGCGTCCGCTGGTCAAAAGAACCGCGCCGGAGGCAGTCGGGGACAATGAGAAAGTCTATATTGAAGCTCTTTTGCACGCATTTTCCGATGCGGATGGCACTGAGTATTTTCTTGAAAATGTTAAGGCCAGTGATTACCAGGAAGATCTCGATCGCGCACGAATCAACTTCTTCAGCGCCGAGTCTCTCGAAACTTTTTCTCGCGACCCATTTCCTACTGGGTGCTACGAAGAACTCAAAGATGAGTGCTACGAAGGCGTTCACAGTGTTGTCCGTCAAAAGCACAACAATGGCTACGATAGGTTTCTGGCAGTAAGCACACAGTCCGCAAGCCTTCCATATAGCTCTCATCCGCTTTTCCACTACATTCAGGCTTCTGACCGAAAAGGCCTCTGTCATCAGCTAGTGAATGACCAGAAAATCAAGTGGATTAAGAGATAGGTCATGAACTCAAAGGATTTGTTCAACAGCCCTGTAGAGAATGGGGCAAGGATCGTACTGTTACTTGCGGGAATTACCCGTGAGCTTGATTTGGACGAACTTATATTCCTAGATTACGCTGCGATTTACAGCGATGACTTCCAGGGCGGCCCAAGCTTGCACCCCATGCTTATGAACCGTCTTGCCGAGCTTGTCCGCAGGCGCGAGGTCTTTCCAGGCGCTATAAAGCTTGTCACGTCCAAAGGAATGATGACCTCCGAAGTGAACGAGCAGGGCGTTCGGTATCGAGCTACCCCAGCGGGACGTGAGTTCGCAGACAAGCTATCCACTGAGTACCACACGGATTTTCGACGGCGCGTTTTGTGGGTGAGTAATAATATTGATTATCTCACCGCTCAACGCCGCGCCATCTATAAAGTTGACAGGGCAATCTGATGTTCATTGAAAGTGTTGTTGTTAGCGGCCCTGATCTTCCAGATGCTGCAGTTTATTTCACCAAAGGTGCAAACGTCGTGCAGGGCGGGTCTGACACCGGAAAGTCCTACATCGTACAATGTATAAAATTTGCTTTGGGATCTTCAAAGCCCCCAAAGCAGTTAGAGGTTTCAAAGGGGTATACCACCGTCAAGGTGAAATTCGATAACGATGATGGAACCGCTTTCACCATCGTAAGGCCGCTTGCCGAAAACGCCAAAGCTACACTGATTGACGAACAGGGCAAGCTTTCAGTGCTGGGAACCAAGCACAGTGCCAGCAACAAATCCACCCTCTCTAGCCAGTTCCTGGACAAGCTTGGCCTGGATGGAAAGCTTTTGCTTCTGGGCTCCGAGTCCCTGAGAAGTGGTGCTTTCTCTCTTCGTGACTTTGAGAAGGTTTTCCTGATCGATGAGTCGAGGATCGTCGCCGAATACTCTCCACTTGGTACCGGTCAGGTTATGGAGAAGACCAAAGAAAACTCGATATTAAAGCTGCTTCTCACGGGTAAAGACGATGCATCGGTGAAGTCAGCGAAAAAAGACCTTGAGTCTAAAGGGGCTCTGAAGCACAAAGTCACAGCTGTAGAAGAAATCATCAGCAAGTTTTATCCAAGCGATGACGCCACCCAGCTTCTTCAAGTCCAAAAACTGCATGCATTCAACCATCAAGTGGCCGGCCGACTCGGGCAGGCGGAGGCAGACCTGAAGACCGCGTTCCAGTCGAGTGAAGGCCTGTTTAAACAGAAGGCCCTCCATGCCTCTGAGCTAGAGGTCGTCGACGTCAAGATAGCTGAAGACAAAGCCCTTCTTGGTCGATTCGATATGCTTGGTAAGAAATACGAATCAGATCGCCAGCGCCTTCTTGGTATTGAGCAGGCCGCGGCTCTCTTGGATGCAGCCGACTCAATGCTTTGCCCTACCTGTGGCAATCATTTTGACTCTGAGTCTTGCACGGCCAACGTGGATGACATCAAAAAGGGCGTTACCTTCGAGCTGAACCGAATTTCCGAGAACATCCTGGAACTAGCAGAAGCTCAAGGCTCCCTTTCTGTCGCTATAGAGAGCAACACCTCCAGTGCCCTGACGATCAAAGCGGCCATTGCAGCTCTGGAAAAGCAGATCGCAGTAGAGCTTGAAGAATCGGTGCAATCAGTCAGTGACCTCAAGGAGCTTTCATCGAGTATCAAGCACGACCTGTCTTTCTTGGATCTGCGAGTAGCGGATAGGGCCAAACTAAGCGACGAGCTGAAAAGACTGGGGGCTCTGCTGCTCGAAGAGCAAGCAGGTTATACGGCAGAGAGCTTTAAAGAGGCTGTGACACCGCTGGTGGCGGAAATTGAGTCCATCCTGGAGCGCTGGGGTTTCCCTGGCTACCTCCCGGTCAACTTCGATTTCAAGGCAAGGGACATCACCATTGGCGGCAGCGCGCGCGGCAATTTCGGTAAGGGTTATCGAGCCGTGGCTTTCTCTGCATTTGTGCTGGGGTTGATGAACCTGCTGAAGCTCTCCGGTCGCCATCCTGGTTTCGTGGTGCTGGACTCACCGCTTACTACCTACAAAGAAGGGGACGGCCAGCCTGAAGATGAGGCCGATGCGATCACCGGCGATTTGATTTATGGGTTCTACCGGGACATCGCGGATAATTTCAAGGACTACCAGATCATCATCTTTGAGAACAAGGAGCCGGATCCATCGGTAATCCCAATGCTCAACTACCAGCATTTCACGAAGAATCGGAATAATGGAAGGTATGGCTTCTTCGCCCTGAGGGACTAGTTACCGTAAGCCCCTAGGTATTGATCACCACAATGTCACGTAGTGACTGATCCAAGAGCGGATCTGTTGCCCTTGCCGACGACGTGGTGCTACCCGTTGCCCTAAGCGTCTTGTCGATGATTTCCTATGACAGGCGCCCAATTCGGTCGACCCACGACATCCAACTTCAACCGCTCAAATCATTCCATCTTCTTGAGGTGGTTGCTCACTGTCTGGCGGGCGACACCAAGCCTCCTGGCCACGTCGGACTGGCTAAGACCTTCAGCCATAAGCTCCTTGATACGGGCGCGCAGCTCTTCAGCTGCAGCAGCGACTGGGTGGCGCTCTCTGGAGGGCAGGGACGGAATTTCACTGCCCAGCAAACCGGTAGCGGTCAGGTCGACCAGAAGGTGATCCAGAACCTGTTGCGGCGTCTGACCTCTGTCTGCTGCGTATGCCAAGACCAGAAGGGTGAGCGGGTCGACGCCCAGAGCTTTAGCAATGTTTTGGCTAACGTCGAGCGTCACTGAGCGTGTGCCCGATTCCAGCCGGCTGATGTAAGAGCGATCGGCAGCCTGACCCAAAGCTTGCTGCGAGGATTCGCGGCGTTTGCGTAGGTGTTGCAAGGCAGAGGCGTATGCGGAGCGAAGCGACATAAACGTTTCCGTTCAAACGGAACGATATGCTGAATTTGCATTGTCATACGCAAATGCCTATAGTCACGTCGACTGACATTCTGAGTGCTACGTGCCACCGCACAGCACGGGGTCAGATGGGTTTTCCCAATATACGCATTAATCCAACTTCAGCTCTGAGGCGCGGACAAGCGGGCTTTTACCCGTATGGCCGTACCCAAGCAGTAAAGCCCGAAGCCCATGAAAGTACTGCTCTATTCCGATCTGCATAACGAATTCAATCGCTTCATCCCGCCAGACGTGCAGGCGGATGTCGTCGTGCTTGCTGGGGACATTGATCTTCAGGCTCGTGGTGTTGTGTGGGCAAATGAGACCTTCAACACGCCAGTGATCTATTGCGCAGGAAACCACGAGCATTACAAAGGGCACTTGGATCGAACGATTGAGAAGATGCGTGCTGCTGCTGCAGACCATGTTCACGTCTTGGAAAACGAGTCCTGGATGTTCGGTAACGTGAGATTTCTGGCAGCAACAGCATGGACAGATTTTTCGAGTACCGGTGACGTGACCGCGGCTTCAATGAAGTGCGCCCGTGAGATGAACGACTTCCGGATGATCCGCACAGACTCGAATTATCGCCGCCTGCGGCCAGCTGATTTGGTGGCCAAGAATGAGGCTACCAGGGCGTTTTTAAGCCAAGAGTTGGCTCAGCCATTTCAGGGCAAAACATTCATCGTCACCCATCACTGCCCGATCCCTGAGGTCGCGGGGGATGAGCAAGATGGACATGTCAGTGCTGCTTACTACAACCGGTGGCATCAGTTGCTAGAGCGGACAGACTATTGGGCGTTCGGGCACACGCATCACTCGGTCGACCTCGTGGTGGGTGGCTGCCGTCTCTTATCAAATCAGCGCGGGTACCCCGGAGAAGACTGTGGGTTTGATCCGGCAAAAATTATTGAAGTCGATTGAGGGAATGTAGCGTGAGTGCTTGTGAACAGATGGAGCATCCGCCGGGAGTTATACGAGCAACTGCTATCGAATGGGACGTGACCGTTGATGCCTACCTGATGGACGCAGCGCGAGTGGGCAATCGATACGCAGCTGTAGTTTATCGTGATCTGTCAGGTGTGATTTTGGATGGGATGACGGTCTTCACCCCGCAGGTTCGGCCGGTGGAAGTAAGGCAGGGTTACCTTCTTGTGCGAAGCCTGGACGGGGGCGATCACTACGTCATCGTGTCTGAGCACTCAGGCGATGAAGGGGATACTGTTGCTCCCTCGCTTATAAGCCAAGCCGATTAGTCGTCCATTGATAGGTGCTCATCAGAACAGAAGGGCACCTCCTACCCGATTTGATGCAGCTGCTCACGTCCATCGAAGACAAATGAACGCGTTGGCCGGGTGCGCGCTCTTGTGACGAAGCCTTGAGGTTTCTCATGAGCAAGGGAAAGTTATTTTCGTACTTGGAATGTTATGTCAGACCTCAAGAAACTCACGGTAACGGTCAAGAATTACAGTCTCCAAGCTAGCGGCGACATTGATGCTTTATACAGTATGGTTCGGTGCGAAGACGCCGAGGGCAATACGTTTCACTTCAAGAATGTTGTGATGCTCGACTACCTGAAAAAACATGGCGCGATGGTGACTGATAAGCCGCGCACTTGGTATTTCAAACACCTTAGCAAAAAGGAAATTGTTCTCGTCGCATTTGAGAAAAGTGACGGCAAGGTTGAGTATGATCTTGATCACATGAGGCTTGTTGCGAGATCGACCCTCATCAAAGGGATCATTTTTGCGTTAGGTGCCATTCCCGCCGGCATTATCGTAGCGACCGCTACTTACGGTGTTGGTCTACTAGTCATCCCCGCAGGGTTTTATTACGGCTATAGACATGCCTTCAAAGTCCCGGCCATGCTGAGCCGTAAAACGCTAGTAAACGACTTGGCCGCCCATGGGATTGTTGTCCGGTAGCTGCGGACTCCATGGCCATCCGGACACCCATTCCACGAGTATCCGGACACCGATTCCAAGGCCATCCGCACTTTTTCAGGCAGACAGCAACGCAGGACGACTCACTACCATCGACCTCTTTTATCGAAGCGTATCGGTTGGTTTTAGGTTTCTGATGAATTCAAAACCTTTTCGAGAATCTGTGAATAATGTTGGCTTTGCCCCTGTAGGGGCAGAGGAGAATCGCCTTATTCGCAGCCTTTGGCTGCGCCTTCTCTTTGAAAACAAACAAGAGCACCATTTTTCAAAAAAACCACATATTGTGTTTTTCGTGATTTATTTTATCTAGTATCGCTATATGCTGGGTTTTTGGGCTTGGGTGGGCCGATCGACAGCCTGAATACAAGGTGAATTGCGCCCACGTAGTCGACAGTGACTACAGCGCTGCCAGCGATATCGACGTGCAAACTGATGTTTGCGCTGGAGGGAGTTATCGAGAAGCCGATTCCTGAGCACTTCATGCGGCGAATCCTGATGGGTGCCAAGGCAGAAGAGGGGATCGCCGATAGCCGTCCTAGGAGTTGCTTGACGACCAGCTCATTCAGGTTCTACAAAAAGCTATTAGCGATCAGAAGAGGCTCTATCCCGGGACTTGGCGGCTGGCATTCAACAGGTTAGTCTCCAGATTTGCATGGGGCTGCGGATGCGAACGAAGAGAAGGATTACCCGGGCTTATTGTGTTGAGCTGGGCCATGAATTGACCATCGGTGGTGCTCGTCAGGCCTACTTTAACCAGACTGAGCCACGCAGCCGGTTCCTGTTTCAGTGCTCATCGCCTGAGTGCAGACAGCTCAAAATTGTTCCTAGGATTACAGCCGTCAATTACGACATTCATCCAACAGACGTAGCGCGCGTTAAATCTCCCCACTTCAAGGACAATGAGCACTATGCGCATCATGAAGAGTGCGAGTGGGTGCTGCCCGACGAGGACGGGGGCAGCGATGCACCGCTGCCGGGAGAAACGGAGCAGCAGACACGCACCCGCCTAGCTAAGCGGCAACTCAACGCAGTCATCGATATCTTTGTTCCTCCGGCACAGCCCGAGGATCCGATCGTTCGTCCGCCCCAAGTAGCTTCGGGCGAGGATGCAGAGAAAGTTAAGGGGCGTCGAGCCGCAGCCGGGGGTTCGCAGGTTACCCGAACCGACCGCAAGCACAGGAGTGGAGACCTTCGAGAGCTCGTGGATTACTACCACGACGCGCGCGAGACCCTCGGGGATCTATTTCCCGAAGTGATCATAAACGTGGCGGGGCGAGGCGAGATACCGCTGCGCTCCTACTTCAAGAAAGTTGCTTGGGCCAAGCCTGACAGTGCCGGTTGCGTGTACAACGGTGGCGGCCGGATCTTTCGACGAGAGGGAGCAGGCTTCGTTTTCAAGTTCTACGATTCGGTTGCGGACAAGGACGCTTTTCTTCAGGTCTCCGATGAGGTCATGACCCGGTACCGTTCCCGGCGCTACCTCAATGAACTTCTCAACCAGGCAGCAGCCGTGAGGTATCTCACTTTCTACTTTATCGGCGCCTTCACGCATAATGAACCCAGCGACACCATGATTGCCCAGATTGACGACCCTCGTTGTATCGCGATCGATCTGGGGCCTCTGAAAAAGTGAGTAGGTTTAGTCGGGTCATTTAGCCAGATATTGACGTTAAGGCGGCTGGTGTCCACCGAACGCCACTGGTGAGCGTGGACACGGTCGCATCCGAACTTTTGGGGTGTGTTGCGTAAGGCACCGAATACGTCAGTTATGGCTTTGGTGTGCGGTCATTTAAACTCACCATACAGCTTCCGCGCTGGTACGATCCAAGTGGCTCGATAAACGCTTGAATGGAGAGTTTCTATGATTGTTTGCGACGGCCAGCTAAGCGGCGAATTCAACGGATTTGAGGATCAAGACACCATTTTCGAGTTCGCCAATGGACAAAAGTGGCGTCAGGATACCTATTTCTACCACTATCACTATGCCTACATGCCGGCCGCCAAGGTGGTCAGGGAAGGTAGTCGGTACGTTCTTCATGTCTATGGAGTGAAGCCTACAGTTGAGGTGACCAGTTTCTGAGCTTTGGCGCATCACTATGTGGCCTCACCGGGATCCGTGCACCTGTACGAGCTTTTTTTCACGAGCGGCGTTCATAGGTTAGTTTGGCGACGACCTTGAGTTCCTCTAGCGATCGGCTAAAAGTCTCAGAGCGTCAGCGGACACCATTTGGACTCGTAGCCATCGAAACCCACGTCGCAGGACGTATCCTGGTGCTCTTGCCCCAGGATGCGTTTGTCTACATTCTCAGGCGCCCGTGCCTATATGAATCAATGCCAATAGGTTGAGAGGTCATCTACGTCGTAAGTCATTTGCTTCATGCTGAACCACGTGTGATGGCTTACTGCGCTTAGATGGGTTACTTGATAAGGTTCTCGTGATTCGTAGCCGCGGGGCTTAGCATCCTCGTCATTTGATGCCTCAAGCTTTTCCATAAAGAACATTCTGCATTTGTCGCCAAAGGAATGACGATCATGATTACTAGAATTCACATCCGTGGGTACCGCATCTACAAAGATTTCAACCTTCTCCCCAACCCGAAAATGAATATTTTGGTTGGGGGCAATGATGCCGGCAAGTCCACCCTCATGGAGGCGGTTTCCCTGGCCCTGAACGGTCGGATCGCAGGCCGCAGCGTCCTCGAAGAATTAAACCCGCACTGGTTCAACACCGAACTCGTTCAGGAGTTTTTAGCGCTGCGAGCGGGCGGTAAAAAGCCTGCCTTGCCTGAAATTCTAATAGAGCTGTATCTGCACGATAACGATGAATTGCAGGTGCTATGTGGTGCCGTTAACACCTCGGTGCCAACCCATGCTTGCCCAGGCTTATTCTTGAGGATCTACCCCAACGAAGAGTACCAGGACATGCTGGATGAATGGCTCAAGGCACCTAACGCGCTGCTCCCCGTTGAATACTACACATGCGAATGGCGGTCGTTCGCTGATCGGGAGCTTACCAAGCGTCCGCGGGTGCTGTCGGTGGCCACCATCGATTCCAGAACAGTCAAATCAACAACGGGTGTGGACTACCACCTGCGTCAGATTCTGAGTGATCACTTGGAAACCACCGAGAAGGCTGAGATCTCATTAGGCTTTCGTACGGTCAAAGCGTCGATGACCGATGGTGCGCTGGCGACTGTTAATACGCGGCTCTCGACACTCGGTGCATCGTTGCTGGCCGAGCCTATGGCATTGGCGATGGATCAGACGTCACGCACGTCTTGGGAAAGCGTCATTACCCCTCATGTAGACAATGTTCCATTCTCGATGGCAGGCCAGGGTCAACAAGCTGCGATCAAGATATCGCTCGCGATGAAGCGTCACTCGGCCAAAGTGAAGATCGTCATGATCGAAGAACCAGAGAATCATCTCTCTCATACCAGCCTGTCGACGCTTCTTGACCGTGTAGAGAAGCTTGCATCTGACGACCAACAACTGTTTGTTTCCACGCACAGCACATACGTGCTGAACCGCCTTGGTCTCAATTCGCTGCACCTTTTGAATCGGAACCATGTCTCGAAGATCACTGCCCTTGATCCCAGCACCGTCCGGTACTTCCAGCGCCTGCCAGGTTACGACACGCTTCGTCTCGTTTTAGCTAAAAAGGTTGTCTTGGTGGAAGGGCCATCTGACGAAATAGTCTTCGAAAGGGTTTTTCAAGACGTGCATCGGTTAACACCCATGGCTGCCGGTGTCGATGTCATCAGCATGCGGGGGCTTGCGCTGGCCCGCTGTCTTGAGCTTTGTGCTGCCGTTGATAAGCCGGTCGCTGTGATGCGGGATAACGACGGCATTGAGCCGGCTGATCTTCGGGTGCCGGTCGAGAAGTGGCTGGACGGCAAGAAGCGAGAACTCTTCATTGGCGAAGTGAGTGATGGCAGTACCCTCGAACCGCAACTGATCACAGCGAACGGTGAAGCTCATCTGCGGGATGTGCTCGGGATCACGCCAAAAGCCGACCTAGTGACTTGGATGACACGAGAAAAGACTGAGGGTGCTTTGCTCATCGCCGAGTCCCCGAAAGACCTAACCGCACCGATCTACATGAAGGAAGCGGCGGAGTTCATCCAGAATGCCTAACCATTTGACGCTGGCCGTCGCGGGGGGCAGAAAGACCCAAGGCTTGGTGGATTACTGCCGTCAAGCGACTGATCGTCAGATCGCGGTGCTCACTTTCACACAAACCAACCAGCAGGAAATCCGCTCGCGTTTAGCGAGCCAGGCGGGCGATAGTAGCGCGCTGGAGGTCATGGGTTGGTACACCTTCCTGCTTCGTCATTTTGCCCAGCCATTTCTACGGTTCAAATTCCCTAAGGAGAGGGTCAAGGGCTTTGACTTCGAGGGCAGACCATTCGAGCGTGCTGTCGGCAGAAGCAGGTTCATGGACTCCGGAAATCGGGTGTACGCATGCGAACTCGGCAAGCTTGCCTTTGAACTCATGGAGGCAACCCCAGCGCTTTTACGCAGGCTCGAATGCATCTACGACGAGATTTTGATCGATGAAGTCCAGGATCTTGCGAGCTTCGACTGGGAAATCCTGGAGATGCTGCTCGGCTCTACGATTGACGTGCGAATGGTGGGAGATGTCAGGCAGGCGGTTTTGTCTACAAATCCTCGTGGCAAAAAGAACAAGAAATTTGGATACGCCGCATCCCTCGAATGGTTCAGAGACCGAGAGGCGGAGGGTTTGCTGAGCATTGCCTACGCGACAACGACCTACAGGTGCAGAACAGAGATCGCGACTTTTTCCGATACCATCTTTGATGCCACCTGGGGCTTTCCTGGCACCACCTCGGAGAACCTGGACGAGACCGAGCACGACGGGGTATTCCTTCTTCACACTCAGCACGTCGATGAGTACGTCGGCCGGTATAGGCCGCAGTGCCTAAGAAATTCGGTGAGCTCGGCGAAGCACCTCGATCTAGATTTCCAGAATTTCAAAGGGGTGAAGGGGGCGACTTTTGATCGAGTATTGCTTGCACCCACTGTCAACATTGAAAACTTCATCAAGAAGGGCACGAGCTTGGAGGCCGCGGCTGCAGCGGCGTTCTACGTCGCGGTAACTCGCGCCCGACAAAGCCTGGCCATCGTTATCGACAAGGTCGGAACGTCCACGCTGCCGGTGTGGGCTCCATAGGTTCGATTGCGACAGGTTCGCAGGTTTACAGGCCCCTCCAAGGTTCGCTAGATCCGCCACCGCAGCTACGCAAGACCGGAACCTGTTGAGTAATTTCGCAGTCAGCGTCTCTGCCGAGCATCCTCTTCTAGGATACCATGTGCCAATTTGGCCTAGCCGGAGCAAAATGTCTGCGGCTCCCTTTTTAACAGGACGAAGTCATGGTTGGCAGGTACCGCGGAATTTCGGAAGAAGCAGTGGATGCTGGGATCGCTGATGGACGCTTTTCTGAAGCGAGCGTTCGCCAGATCACAGATCAAGGTGGGCGGTTCGTAAAGCACATCAAAAAGCCAGCTCACGCCAACTCGCTACTCCCGGCTTCCGTGATTCAAGTAAACCAGTTTTACATCTACCAGACTGACCTTCGCCCTGTCATGCAGGCTATTGCTCGCTCCCGTGATGTCAGGATCGCCGATGACCTAAGTGAGAGATACCGCTTGGTGCTATCGAAGCTTGAGCGGTTCTTGAATCACAGACGCTTTTTAGAGAGCCTCAATGAAGATGCCGGTGATGCTGCAGAAATATTTGCACTGCGGGTTAGTCCTTTATTGGACAAGATAAATCACAGAAACCCAGACGTCCCGGAGTGCAACATGCTCTTGGACATGCTGCGAGCACAGGTGAACATAGAATTTGTTTACCTCCTCTCGACCTTCTGGATCGACCGCGAGAGCGTCTCATCCGACACAGGCCTTCCGAGGCGCCTGGAAGCTTCAGAGCGCAAAATTTCTACTGCTCTGGAGCAGGTTCTCGCATACCAACACAACCCCAAGAATAGATTCATACTTCGAGATTCCCTGTACGGAAAGTATCTCGTGCAGGGAAGAGATGGCATATCCCACCTGCAGCTTTTTTTAGAAAGTGATTCTCGGTTTCAATCCTTTAACGAGTTCATTCAATTCGCCCTCAATCACAACCTCGAATATACGGGCGAGAAAGACTTTTACGGAAATCCCTCCGGAGATGCTTCATACGGCTTTAATTTCACGGTCGACCAAGTTCATTTCGAGAACGACGAACGTCACAGTTTGGCTCTAGGCCTTAACGAAGTGCTCCGTGACATAAGGCAGGTTCGTACCATCCTTGATGAGTTGACACAGGCTCGGACAATTGAACCTGAAGACATCGAGCGTGAGTCCGAGGGCGAGCTGGCTGGCCCGCTCAGCCTGATTGCTATACAGCCCCAGTTACCAAAGCTTAGTCTGGATTAGATAGCTGTTGGCTATCAAGGCTGGCTGCGCGGTCACGTTAAGTTCGGTAGCCGATAAGTAACCGACTATTACAAGGTGGAAGGGAGGGCTGGCGGTTCAAGCCCCCTTCGCCCGTCTACTGCGGCGCGTGTTGTTGGATAGTCACAACGTACCGGCTAGCCTAGCCTAGGCTGTGGCTCTGCGGATCATGATGGATCACCATAGATTCTGAGGCAGGGACTTCCAGCTCGATGTGGATCAGCCATTCGTGTGACCAGACCGCCAATATTCCAGTGTCGACTTCCGTGTTTATTAGGACATAGTAATCAGATGTCCTAGTGTACTGTCTCAAAAATAAATGCTCTGTAAAATCGTCTATGCTTGCTCGTTGATTACACCGTTGGAGGCGAAGAAATGAGCGCCCAAGATATCGTCCTGAGTCCTGAAGAAAGCGCCGAGCTGAGCCGTCGCACACGATCAGCCACCATCAGTCAGCGTGACGGTCGCCGCGCGAGGGTCATCCTGTTAGCTGCTCAAGGTTGTTCAAGGGTTGAGATAGCCCGCCTGGTTGGATTCTCTCTTCGCTCAGTCACTCTTTGGTGCAAGCGTTTTCAAGAACAGGGACTAGACGGTTTGATCGATAAGCCTGGCCGCGGACGTAAGTCATCCTTGCCGCCAGACGCTATGGCTCGAGTGCTTGAGCAAGTGGTTCAACCTCGTATTGGCCAACCTCGCTGGAGCTGCCGAAGCATGGCGCAAGTCGCAGGTATTTCTCCGGCCAGCGTCCAGCGTATATGGGCTGCCAATGACATAAAGCCGCACCTGACTCGTACGTTCAAGCTGTCCAACGATCCCAACTTCGAAGAGAAATTCTGGGACGTCATCGGGTTGTATCTGGACCCGCCAGACAAGGCACTGGTGCTGTGCTGCGATGAAAAAAGTCAGGTTCAGGCCTTGGAGCGTACCCAGCCGGGACTGCCTCTGGGCATCGGCCATATCCGCACGCAATCGCACGATTATATTCGTCACGGCACCGTAACCCTCTTCACTGCGCTCGATTACCTTGAGGGGAGGTTGATCAGTTCTATCGAGCGCCAACACCGGCATCAGGAGTGGCTGGACTTCCTCAAGAAAATCAATCGAGAAACGCCCAGGCACCTTCAATTGCACCTGATCGTCGACAACTACGCCACGCACAAACATCCGAAAGTGAAGGCCTGGCTCGAAAAGCACAAGCGCTTCCATATGCATTTCACCCCGACCTCAAGTTCGTGGATGAACATGGTTGAGCGCTTCTTTCGTGACATCACGGTATACCTGCGCGACGGTAGTTTCAGCTCGATTCGCGAATTGGAAAGCTCAATCACCACATTTCTGGCACTACGAAATGCCCAGCCGACTCGCTACGTTTGGAACGCCAAGGGAGAAGACATTTTGAACAAAATACAGCGAGCCCGCGCGGCAATGACCACGCAGGCATGAGAGAAGTTAATTTTGAGACGATACACTAGGGATGCACGCCCAGCCATGATCCGCAGTCCTCGGCGACATCTTAGATGGACTCGATATTTCAGGTAGCATGGTGGAGCCTCTGCGGGCCCGGCCGGGACTGCTCATGAACTGGTTAGGACTTACATATGAACAGGCATTCGGACGCCTTCATTCAGCTCGATCGTACATTCTCCAAAATCCTGCTGGCTTCTGATGCCTCCGATGACACCGACCTAGGCGGCCACCATGGTAGGCAAGGGGAGCTCTGCTGGCCTGACCTCCTCGGTCACAATCGAGTGGTTCTGCTGTCCGAGGCCGGTTCAGGAAAAACCGCTGAAATCCGTAATGTCGCTTTGGAGCTTCGCAGCCAGGGCAAATCCGCATTCTTTCTTCGCATTGAGAACGTAACCGCGGACTTTGAAGACGCCTTTGAGGTGGGCACGCATGAAGAGTTCGAGGCCTGGATCGATTCAGGCTCTGAGGGCTGGCTGCTCATGGATTCGGTCGACGAGGCTCGGCTGAATGATCCAAAAGATTTTGAACGGGCGGTTAAAAAGCTTGGCCGCCTCACCCGCAACATCGCATCCCATATGCACGTACTCATCACCGGACGAAGTACAGCATGGCGCGCAAGGACAGATCTTGCGTTATGCGAGACGGCCTTTGCATTTGAACCTGCAGCTCGGCAGGCATTTGTCACAAAGGATGACGGCTCTGGAAATGTTGTACAGACGGTACCAAGCCAGTCACAACCAGATACGGCGTTCCTCCTGGTGACGTTGGATGACATCCATGGTGAGCAGATTGATCGCTTCCTCATGGCCACTGGCGTTCAGGACATCAAAGCATTTCGCGCAGCCGTAGAGCGCAAGGAAGCATGGTCGCTCACCACACGCCCTCTAGATTTCCTGGAACTCGTCGACTTCTGGCTTGAGCACAACCGAATAGGCTCCCGCTTGGAGCTGATGCAAAGCAGCATTAATCGCCGCCTTGAAGAGCGAGACCAAGATCGGGCAGAACAAAGGCCCATCGCCCCGGATAGACTCAGGGATGGTGTTCGCCTTATCGCAGCAGCCACCACCCTGGGGCAAACTTCAGCAATCCGCGTTCCAGATGGTGAAGCCAATAAATCTGGAATTCCGATTCGCGCCGTCCTGAAGGGTTGGAACGACATAGAGTCAGCAGCATTGCTGAGCCGGCCAATTTTCGAGCCTGGCATCTACGGAACGGTTCGTTTTCACCATCGAACAGTTCGCGAATATTTAACTGCCGAATGGCTCCACGCGCTCATCTGTGGTGCAGCCTCGCGGGTCAAGATTGAGAATTTGTTCTTCCTGACGCAATACGGGTTGGAGGTTATCAATCCATCCATGCGGCCAGTTCTCCCATGGTTGGCGTTGTTAGATGAACGCATCTGTACACGTCTTGAGGAAGTTGCGCCGGAGGTATTTTTCGAGGGAGGCGATCCAGGACAACTCCCCCTGAGCACACGCCGTAGAGTGCTGCGCAAAGCGTGCGAGCACTTAGCGCAGCCGGCCCATAGCTGGACGATGACCGACTACTCGGCCGTACAGCGATTCGCGCACCACGATCTCACTGAAGACATCAAAGAGCTGTTGGTACTTTACGGTACCAATGATGACATCGCCTGGTTCCTTTTGAGAATGGTCTGGCAGGGCGAGGTGACTGGTGCACTTGCAGAGACCAAGCATTTTGCCCTCAACTCTGCGAATAAACACACTCGAATAGCCGCAATCCGTACCCTGATCGACCTTGGTACGCCGCAAGATCTTGCCGACATCCGCATTGGCCTGTTAGCAGGAGATTCAGAGGTGAACCGGGACTGGTTAGCTGAGGTGCTTGATGAACTGCCGCTGGACGACCTTTGGCTTCCATGGCTGCTGAAAGCGCTTGAGCGATCCGCCAATAAAGAACCTTATAGCGGTGGGGACAGCCTAGCGACCAAGCTTTCATCATTGGCAGCAGAATCGCCGCTGGAAAGTCTTCCCAACTTCATTCGCGGAATCAGTGCGCTTCTGAAGAAGCCCCCCGTTGAGGCACAAGGCTTCATCTGTATTTCGGAACGATACAGTTGGCTTGCCGAGATCGCTGGCATAGCGGTTCTCCGTTTGCTAAAGGCACGCGATCCGTCTGTATTCGACGAGTCAGTTCTCGCGATTCTGAGCACACTCTCCCAGGTGCATGGTCACGATGAGCGATCCGCTCGTGAACTTGACAAAGGGTTGAGGGAGTTCGTGCCTACGTGGCCCAAGCTCGATTACCGACTTTTCTGGTACGACGTTGCCTTGGCCCGCAAAGGAAAAGTGCATCGCGATCCTTTAGTTAATGTTCGGCAACTGCTCGGTTTCCGGCCGTTTTGGTCGGTGAATAGGGAAAACTTTGACGTCGCCTGTGACCAGATCGATAGCCTCCCTGAACATGACGATCGCCTGATGGCACTCAGCATGGCGTACAACATCTACACGGGGCATGGCGCCCCGGCCCCATGGGAGGTTCGGCTCCAACAGGCAACGGAGACCCACGTCGAACTCCGCGAGAAACTTGAATTGCTGTTGCATCCACCGGAGCGACAAGTAGAAGAGTGGGAAATCAAACAGGCTCAGAGGAAAGAAGAAGCAACCCGACAAAAGGCTGAGGAAGAGAAAAACCGACGAGCTTGGCGAGAAGGGCTTGCGGCCAATGTGACGCTGATTAACAGTCCTGAGGCTGGCGTCATGACGCGTAACCAGGCATATCTGATGGATCGGATGCGTGAAGACTCTACGGCCTCGAACACATGGAGTAGCGGGCATTGGCAGTCGCTTGTACCCGAATTTGGCACGACGGTGGCACAAACATTCCGGGATGGCGCTGTGCGCTTTTGGCGGGGATATCGACCGACGCTACCCTCCGAAGGGGCTCCCCCAAACTCAACGCCATATCAGGTGATATTTGGGCTGATCGGTCTAGCCATAGAGGCTCAAGAAGAGCCTTCTAACTTCTTACAGATGTCTATTGACGACGCAAAACTCGCATGCCGGTACGCTCTGCTTGAGCTGAACGGATTTCCGGACTGGCTCACGGAGCTTGCTAAGGTTCATCCGCTACCTATCCAAGATATTGTTTTGCGCGAAGTCGATTATGAGCTGGGTGTGGAGGACTCCAATCTGAGCACCAACAACGTTCTGCGCAAAGCGCGCTCAGGTGATGAGTGGATGCGTACGCTGGTGGCAGTCCCGCTGGTAGCCCGGATGCAGAAACCAATCAAAACTCTTGAAGCACTTCAGCGCGCATTGGGCGTCGTACAGAGCTCCTCAGTAGATGATCAAACCCTTGCTGGGCTCGCATCCAAACGTGCCGTAGAAGAACCCAACTTAGAAATGGCACCTAGCTGGTATGCCGTTTGGATTGGAGCGGAGCCCGGGATTGCCATTCCTGCACTCACAGCCCACATCGGCTCGCTTTCATCGGATGAAGAAAAGGCGAAGTTCGCCATGCGCTGCCTGACCTCCATTGTGGGAAACCACACCATCAGCCGGAGCCGTCAAAATTACAAAACGGTAGCGCATGCAAAATCTCTGTACCTGCTGACTCACACTCATGTACGACTCGAGGATGATATTGACCGCGCAGGTAAAGGTGTCTACTCACCAGGTCTGAGGGACGACGCCCAAAGCGCGCGTGATGGGCTTCTAGCATTCATTCGTGAGACGCCGGGGAAGGAAGCTTTTCTTGCCCTGGAGGAAATCGCTCAAGCGCATCCCGCTGAGCGTTTGCGACCATGGAGTGCATATTTCGCTCAGCAAAAGGCTGCCGCTGATTCGCAGACGCCACCTTGGCAACCAGCGAAAGTCATCGACTTTCACGAGTCACTGGAAGGCACACCGTCCACCCATCGTGAACTCTGGAATCTTGCGATCGATCGTCTGCTGGATCTGAAGCATGATTTGGAGGATGGCGACTCGAGCTATGCGGAGCTGTTGCTACTGACCAATCAGGAAACGTCCATCCGCAAGTTCATCGGTAACTGGTTGAGCGCGCGCGCGGCGGGGCGCTACGTCATTCCGCAGGAGGAACAGCTGGCCGACGACAAGCGCCCTGATTATCGATTCGAAAATAGTCAGATTTATGCGCCAGTACCTGTTGAGCTGAAGCTGTCGCAAAATTGGAGCGGTACAGAGCACTTCGAGCGGCTCGAAAACCAGCTTTGTGGAGACTATCTGCGCGACGTCAGCTCCAGCTGCGGCATCTTTTTGCTCCTGAACCATGGTGGCCAGGTTACCTGGGAGACACCCAATAAGGGCCCGCAACGATTTGAAGGTCTGGTCACAGCACTGCAGAAGTACTGGCTGACTATTGCCTCGAAATTTCCCAACGTAGAGGACATCAAGGTCATCGGAATTGACCTTAGTAAGCGAGGGGGGCGGGCAGCGTTGAAAGCCGTAGAGGCCAACCGAGCTCAAGTGGAAGCTAGCCGTGGGAGAGGCGGGATAAAGTCTTGAATTAAGCGGGGCTCTAGACACGGCCAGAGGAGGGCGGTTGTCCGGGCAATGACCCAACCCGCCTTCGCGCTCTGGACAAATTTGACCGGGGTGGATACGGTCGCAAGCGCCATAACCTCCGTGTCGCACGGACTAGCCGAACAGGTAGCCCTATGATTTCAGCAGTTGTCTTCGACGCCTTTGGCACCGTGCTCAACCTCCAAACCAAGCTTCATCCGTTTAGACAACTGCTCAAGGAAGGAATGGCATGTGGCCGCCGGGCTAGCTCAAGCGATGTGCGGGTGCTGATGAGCAACCCGTGGTCGCTAAATGAAGCTGCGGATCAATTGGGTATCCGGTTATCGCCCGCTCGCCTGCAAGAGCTGGAGGACGATCTGGATCGCGAAGTCGCATCGATCACTCCGTTCGAGGATGGCATTGAGGCGGTGGCTTTGCTGCGCGCAGAGGGCGTGCGAGTGGGCATATGCTCCAACCTTTGCGAGCCTTATGGGGCTGCGGTGCTTCAAGCTTTTCCGGAGCTCGATGGCTACGCCTTTAGCTATCAGGTCGGTGCGATGAAACCGGACGCCGAGATCTACCAGTCCATCTGCAATGCATTGCAGGTAACGCCTGGGCACTTGTTCGGCGATCAACATGACCAGATCGCGATGGTGGGCGATTCGCTAAGGTGCGATCAAGATGGGCCCAAGGCAGTGGGGATGCTGGGATTTCATTTGGACAGGTCGCGCAGGGGGCTGGTGCGGGATCTGGTTCAATTTGCCCAACTGGTCATCGAGTCAAGGCGCAGTAAGCAATTCCACGCGCATCAATGAGCAACTCCAACAATTCCGCATGGAAAAAAGCTATGGCAGGGACTCAGCAAAACTCGCAGGACACCTGGAACGGGGAGGAAGTGCTAGAGCCAAGTTTCATCACCATTCGGCGGCCATTGGAAACTGGCTTTTGCATTGACTTGTACCTTCAGGTTTTTGACAAAGTCGCCTCGAACAAATGGCAATCACTGCCCGAGAACAGATGGCATCGCCTGGCCACGATCGAGCCCGGCTGGATTACGATGTATCCCATCTACACCAATCCCCACACCCAGCGTTATCGTAGCCCCAAGCACGGAAATCTAGGCTGCATCATGTACAGCCATGAATCGACTCGCGACCTTCCAGACACTCCGGATGATGCCGTGTTCTACATCGACGTCAGCCTACCTCGGAAATTGTTTGATTCCTGTGATGAAGGGCTGGGGCTGGTGAAACAGCTCACCCCGCTCTGGCGAAGCTTGCGATTCGCCCCCGGTTTAAAAACCCTAGTCATATCGGATGATAGTGACACCTCGATCACAGACGATGTGGTATTTGTGAGTGAGGCAAGGGTGGATGAATGCCGTAGAACATGCATGCGGATTACGCGGGCCCGAAAAAAGAGTGAGACGTCAGCCCAGTTGCACTGGGTGATGAGCCAGGTCTTTCCGGCGCTCATGCCCAACGTGGTATTTGAAGGCAGCCGCCCTGTGCTGGTGAGCGATACGAATGCTCGTAAGGTCGGCAACCCGATTGCACAAGCTGCTGTGCGAGCGCGGCGTCACCAGCTTAGGTAGGTGAAGGTCGGTGTTGAGATGCTGGCTAAGGAAGTTCCTCGCGAACTCTTCGAGCTGCGCGCCGAGATCGAGAGGGTCACCTTGGCTGTGATGATCGAAAAGTTCGAGACCATGCTTGGCCAGAACCTCAGCGAGGGGTACTGGCAGCAGTTCTTCGAGGCCAACCTGTTCATCCTAGGGATTGTGTTCGCGCGACCGGTGGCACTTCTGCACACCCAGTTCCATGCCCATGGATCCATGGTCAATGGCGCTGGCGCCCACATCGGCGATCTGCTATTCGCGCAGGGCCGCGAGCTGGCGATCGTGGAGATCAAGAAGCCTTCCACTCCACTCATGCAGAGCAGGCCGTATCGCAATCGCGATGTATTCGGCCCTCATCTGCAGCTCAGTGGAGCGATTACTCAGGTACTACACCAGCAAGGCCTGATGCGCTCCAACTGGCTGTCGCATCTGCAAGATCCAACGATGCGAGACTTGCAACCTGACACGGCGAGGTGCGTTGTCATTGCCGGTACCAAGCCGACAGAAGATGGTCGGCGGCGGAGCTTCGAGATATTTCGCAACGCCTGCAAGGACGTCGAGGTCGTCACCTTTGACGAGCTGCTAGGCAAGCTGCGTATGCTAGCTCAGCACTTGGCACCAGCCGATCCGGCAGACATTCCAGATGTGTTCTGAAAGCACCTCACGAGTCCGTG
Organism: Pseudomonas sp. AC016; assembly: GCF_979253365.1. Taxonomy (NCBI): domain Bacteria; kingdom Pseudomonadati; phylum Pseudomonadota; class Gammaproteobacteria; order Pseudomonadales; family Pseudomonadaceae; genus Pseudomonas; species Pseudomonas sp. AC016. Next base: position 105,086 of record NZ_CEEDCC010000001.1, on the reverse strand, counting down.
AACGAAGACGCTTTAGTTGGTCGCTGGGGCAGATTAAGCCACTCGGCCATGAGCTCGGCATGGGATTGCATGAATGATCGCCAGGATCAACCCTCTGGAATTGAGCAGATTGCCGGGTTGTGTTGGCCGCAAGGTTGAGAAATGACGTCATGGCCGTGTTAGCCGGCAGCTATTTGGTAGCGTTCGGCAAATCTGGAGGATTTCCATGACAGCCATTACCCAGCCAGCACTAACTGCCCGCAAGACATGCTGACCGGTCGATATGCCGTTGAAGAGTACCAAGCCACTCTCCAACGGCAATTCGTTGATTACAGTCCTATAAATATCTGTGTATTACCGATCTCGGGCGCAGTCAACACGACGGCAATGTCATGCAGCGCCTTACCCTGCTCAACTGAGTCTTTTTTGAAGTCGAAAAGCTGCTGCTGCCGGTGACTCATGTTGCGATCCACTTGCCAATATGAGAAGCCCTGATCGAGACGAATCCGGATTTGTTTGCCAGACTCGAAAACCAGCTTCAACATGCGCCCATGTTCGATGCCTGGCTCACTCCTGACCTGAGCCTCAAAGCCTACGTAATCCAGAGCTTCCTGAAGCGCGTGGTCACGATCGACATCACTGAGCCAGTCATGCCAAATCCGCTGAGGCGCACGGCTTTTCGACTCAAATTCTCTGCCGGTTATTGCGACAGGCAACGTGCCAGACGCCACTGTCGCGCGCTCTCTCAGGGCCGTCAGGGCTTCGAGCAGCAAAGCGGCTGCCAATGGCGATACCACGTAGCGGTCAGTATATGCCACAGATTGGAGGGGATCATTCCCTTCCAGGGCCGCACGTAACCCCGGCGACTTATCACAGAGCAGAGCCCAGAGCCGGTCGCCGAATCGGGCGATGGTTCCATCCAAATCCTTGTGGATATCGACCTCGATGTCACCAGTTTTGGGTCTTATTTCACTCAGGGTGTAGGGACGGGTAGGTTCGGATCCACGGCTGAGCAATCCTCGCACCAGTGGGCTTTCCCCATCGCTTTCTCCCCAGTGAGGGTTGGCGATGCCTATATGGGGTTGCCTGCTTGCCCAGGTCAGTTCGCCGTCTATACCGCTCAGCCCGACTAACAAGTGATGGCCGCCCTGAAGATTCATGCGGCCTGGATCGCTTTCCTCGTAGGTAATGCCTACGTCGACCCAGGACGCCAAGCTGTAACGACTGGCTTCATCGAGCAGGGCAAGAGTGCCTTTTTCGGCGATGAGCGTTACATCGATCTTTCTATGGCATTGCCAGCCGAGCACTTTATCTCTCAACACTGTGGCCATGGGCAGATCCCAGAGCGAAACAGGGCCTTGAAGGTAGAGGGTCACTGCACCGTATTTATCCTGTGCAAGATACCGCTCTACAGCTTCAAGAAGCGTTGAGGTTTCAGCGACAGAATCCGCTCCGAATACCGCTTCGTCATCGGGAAGTGCGAGGAATGCTCTCCAATCCTTGGATATCCATTCCAACGCCTTGTGACGATCAAGCTTTTCGCCATCAAATCGGGTGTCAAATCCGATCAAGCATTCTTGGCATGCGCCGGTGCAATGGCATGAAAGGCTATCCAACACATTATCCCAAAGAACTGGGCTGTTCATCAGGTGAGCAGCTTGGGACGTATAGCCGCCACTGCGCAGGTCGAATACTTGTATGAGTCGAACGGGCTCTCGTTGCCACTGAACGTGCTTGGTACCAAAACCGAGCTCGTCGGACATCACTCCCATTTGATCGGCAATTGCATCGCGCAGAGCAACCGCAATGCTGAAGGCGGCAATTTCGTCATTGAGATACTCGCCCGTCATAGGGTTACGGATCATCACTTCCAAGGCATCTGCGACACTGTCATGTCCTAAATGAACATTGCGTTGTATTTTCCAGCTGTCGGAGCTGCCTGCGCAAATGCTCTCACCATCGTCGGTGCGACCGCCCCTGAGCCTTCTGTGTTGTTCGCCGCTGCGAAATTTGTGCGGAAGAAATTTCTCGTTTTTGGCAGCTTGCTCGTCAGGGTACTTAAGCATTGCCTCGGCACGACCACACTCCAGGCAGAGTGCAAACCCTTGCCCACCATCCCCGCTAGTATGGTTGAACAAGCGTGCTTTGGCGCTTGCTCTGAATGCGCCATTGGCTGGATTCGCGAGCGTCAACCAAGGCTCGTTTACGCTTAGCCAAGGCCGCTGGACGGGGATATAGGTAGGCTTGCTGATATCTGTGTGTGGATCCTTGCCGTAGAAGTCCACAGCGAATCCTGAAGGCACCAAATAGCGCAGAACATCCTCCTGCTCGTCCAAAGCACTTCCACACTGTCCGCAGTCGCCCGGTTGTTGCGAAAACGTACTCCCGCTTGCGCCGCAATGTGAGCAACGCCACGCATACTTGAAAAGCTGCGCTTCACGCAGTATTTCTTCGGACGCGGGGAGCCTCCAATTGAGTGAGATGCCCCGCGACTCATAAACCAATCCATCCATGACCACTTCGGCGCCGGGTGCATATTCCCGCAGCCCGGTTACACGGTCTCGTGTCGCGAGATCCAGATAGCGTCCGCGGTTATCTTCGCGTGAGTATTCCCGCGCTTTGTCAGGCGGCTGTCTGATTATGTTGTTGAAGCTGACGATGTCCGTGGGGAAACCGTAACCTGGAAGGAACCGGCGAGTTGCCAGCTCACTCAGCAGGTACTCCCCCGTGATCCGTTCCAGCTGAGCGTTCAGCGCGCGCAAAGCCGCGCTTTTCTTTTCTGAGCAGCCTTTGAAGTAGCCGAGTTCCTGGCTGGCGTTGGTATAGTCGTCTCTCCAGCTCTGCGCGGCATCTCGCATGGCGGCTGCGGTGTGGCGGGTTAGCGTTTCAGGATTCATGTCCACGAGCGGACTGCGATGAACCAGCTTCTCGATACCTTTGATGACCGCAGGCAAGCTGCCCGCGGTATTGGCGCACCACGCTTCGAATCGACCCGCTAATGAATCGCCTCGTTCCTCGATGCAGAAGGGGCCTATGGTCATGCTTTTGAGCTCCTCTCGCCCTAATACTGTCTTGAGCCAGTAGGACAAAAGGTAGGAATTGACGTGGCGCGCGACCAGGTCAGGGCTTCGCAGGGAGACGGCCGGAATGATCATGTTTGTATCGAACGGCCAGCGGGGCTTAGCGAACACGTGCTGGTCGTGGGGTGTCTTGCGGCAAATGGTTAACGCAACGGCGCGTCCTTCTCCGCGTCGTCCCGCCCGGCCTGCCCGCTGCAAGTAGTTTGCCGTCTGGGGCGGTACGTTGTTCATCGCGACGGCCGTGATACCGCTGATGTCGATCCCCATCTCCATGGTGGTCGAACAACTCAACAGATTGATGTGACCTGAACGGAACTGAGTCTCGTAGGATTTGAGCTTGGCTTTCGGTTGTTGGGCAGAGTGCTCCGCGGTACGGAAGTAAGACGCCCCCTCGATAATCCGGTCATGCAAGTCCGACCAAAGCCCCTCATCACGCAGTCCGATCACCTGTGGTTCTGAATTTAGCCAAGCGCGGGCGTTGAGGATTTTCTCTGAAGCATCTACATCTCCGCCGAATGCCTGAGGATAACGAGGCATTGAGACAGGCCGTATTGGCCGCAAAGGATTCTGCCCGCCAGGCGCTGAATAAGGAGAAAGGTTGCTGAACGAGGTGTCCAATAGCCGCCGGGTGATGGGGCACAGAAACACGTCGGAGCTCAATCGAAAATGGAGAGATTCAAGGTGCAGTTGATAGCCTGTTTCACTGCTTCGCAGAATCGTCGAAGTCGTCGTCAGGGCAACCCAGGCTTCTTGAAGAAGGTGGTTGATCTTGTCCTGATTATCTTGCGCGTCCCAGCTGAAAGCATTGCAGAGGAGCTGGATTGGTCGCGATTGGCGCTTAGAACCTAGATTAACCTGCGGCCAAGTCTTGATCCTTGAAGTGTTTTTTTCCTTGGAGGTTGGTGCGAGGAGCCATTTTGGGCTGATCTTTGCGCCGATGAAACGTTGCCACTCCTGGTCAAGGTGCAGGAAGCTGTTCTCGCGAACATAAAAGTCGAGCAGAATCTTCAGGTAGGCCCGCCAGCTCACAATGTTGCCTGTAGGCCACTCAAGGGGGGCTTTGACGACGTGCGCAAGGGCAGGGTAGGTGATCTCCACCAAGCCCATCGTTTCCAGATTGTTCTGTCGTTTGGGGCGACGAACAAACTCCCTCGCAAGCATCACCCCTGCAAGGGTTCTCGCACCACTGGTTTCAGGAAACGCGATCTTTGACAGTGTGTTGTAATAGCGCAGTAATCCCTCTTGCAAGTCCTTGTTTGTTGTCAAGCTGCTGACCATCTCCGTCCAAGGCAGTTCTACACCCTTGGCTAAACTGGCCTTACGATCCTTCAACTCCTGCAGCCGGCGCACATCACGTGGTCGGATAGTACCTGCGCGCTCTTCTTGCAGGTAATCCTGCAGATCCTGCTCGTCTTCTTCGGGCAAAGATGCTGATGGCGTCGCGCCTAGCAGCGAGTGGTACACCAGACTGCGGATTCGATTTCGTTCGGAGTCCTGCTGTAGCTTCACCGCGATTCGGGCAGTGCCCTGTCTGCTGTCGGTAAACGAAATCATTTTCCGACCGCGGAAGGGTTTGTTGAGAGGATCATTCCTGTCTTCGGGGCAGAACTCCAGCACCGTCGAGATAACGGTGCTCAGCATGAAAGGTGTGCCAATAGACGCTCTGCGAAATTGTCGGCCTGAAGGTGATTCCTGCGCACAACAAGGACATTGGTCACGCTGAATCTGATTGAAGACCCTGATCCCGATGGCATCAGGTGTGGAAGCGTGAGCTTCCACCTGCTTCTTGACGGGATTGAACCAAAGGCTCTCCGTCTGAACGCCAGCGACGCGGTTGACGATCAGCATATGCACATCTGAGGTGGCGCTGGAGGACTCATCCCCGTCCAACTCGGCTTCTCCATCCAGGTTGATAGAAAACTCATCTTCCGAATGATCGTCAGCACTTACCAGCGAAAGATTGCCACGTCGATGTGCAAGCAAAAATGGCTGGTTGCAGTCGTTGCAACTGACTAGGCCGATTAACGGACAGCCGCAATCGCAGCTCAAGCGCTCAGCGGTGTAAACCATTCCGTAAGGCCACTCGGGCGCGTCCAGGACGGTCTGAAGCTTTTGAGCGCATTTGGGGTCGATGCAAACCTTAATACCTGACAAAACGTTGTGAAACAGATGTACGCGCAGAGGAAGGAAGAACGGGTCATCATCCGTGGTACCACTTCGCGTGCCTGAAAGGATGTCCAGCATGGTCAAGATGTCGGCGGGGCTTACGTCTGCATTTAGCGAGCGATGAAGATCTGCAAGCGTGTTTACGCGAGTACCCCCTGGTTTCAGGAATGCAGTTCGGATTTGGCGTGCCAATGGATGCTGCGTGAGCGCGTGATACCGCTCTTTACTGATTTCCTGACCGCTCCCGATTTCCATCAGCTGATCAATGGAGTCATTCGAGGAATGTTGCGTCTGTAGGGGCGCGATTTCGGGAACGTGTCGGGAACCATGAACGACATGGATCTGGTCGGGTTCAATGCCGGCCATGTCAGCAAGGAAGGATTGCAGCGACTCAACGGTCTTTTTATCCGAACCAAACGTCGCAGAGGTGGCGATGAAGCGAACGTCAAGCGGATCTACGTCGAACGCGAGCATGACCCGACGTAGCAGGAGCGCCATTTCGGCAGCTTGGGAGCCAACATAAGTGTGAGCCTCGTCGAGAACGATCCAGCGAAGCTGCCCCTTGGACTGCTCAAGAATGGGGGCATCTTCCTTACGAACCAGCATGTACTCAAGCATGGTTGCGTTAGTGACGAGAACCGGGGGGGCGCTTGCGCGAAGGGAGGTACGATCTGCCACATGGCCCGCAGACTGTTTTGCAGTGCTCTTGACTTCGTTCTCTAGAGCACCCGTATAAAGGCAATAGCGCAGATCACCGTCAAACCCATCTGTCCAGGCGTCCAGACGATTCTGCTGGCTGTTGATAAGCGCGTTAAGCGGGTAGATAAAAAGGGCTTGAACACCCTGCAGTCTACCCCTGCGTTCGATATCACGGGCCAAACTGTTCAGAATTGGGACGAGAAAGCATTCGGACTTGCCCGACCCCGTGCCGCTGGTAACAACAAGGGATGCCGGTTCTTCCTGCCCCAAGATCTCCCATGCTTCCAGTTGGTGGGTAAAGATCTGCCTATCGCCTGGAAACGTATATTCATCGGCGAAGACTGCGGGCGGCCGCTGCATGCACTTTACCAGTTGTGAGCTGAGCAGCCCGCCTGACAAGGACTGCAAGGTTGCGCCGCTCTTGAGCCATCCGAAGGTGGGCTCAAACACAGGGTCGGCCAGCAGAGCATCTTTTGATCCGGGTGTTGCGGCCAGCTTCTCGCTCAAAAAGTCACGAAGAGGTTTGCTTTCGAGCGAGAGGAGACTCTGGATCGCCCGGGTGCTCCGGGTTTTGAGTTCAGTGATCAGTGATTCAAAATAAGCCATGGTTTTCCGTCCAGATGGAATGCTGTTATGCCGGTTTGAAGAAGTGAACGAGCGAATAGTGGTAGGCCGCATCGAACCATGCCGGATCAAAGCTCTGATAGGTTCGAAGTGCATGCAGCCTGTCTGGTCGCGCTAACCAGTCGCGGGCAGCGCCTCGGGTGACCTCGTAACCGACCCACATAGGAAAGGCGATTGTCAGCCGCTTGAAATCTCCCAATACCGGTGGAAACTTGGAGAGGATCGACTTGCCTGACGCGCTCCCGATGAATTTAGAAATGTCCTGATGAAGCTCGTTAGGCCACATGTCGCCACGGTCAGATTGGCGTACCAGTGATTGGAGCGGGCTGTGCTCAATTTCTACCAAAGCTCGAAGGAGATGGTCATCGAGCACAGCGTTGTGGTTCAGTAAAAGCTTTGTTTCCTGAGTCGGAAGGCTCATGGCTTCATGACAGGCCAAGTCGATTCCAAGCACGGTGCCAGGTTGCGACATACTCATGCTTTGTTTGATCGCCTCCAAGTTTCGCTTCAACGCGCGAACACCTCGATCGCCGTCATCCTGATGGTAATACTTCCTCAGTATTGCGACGCTGCTGACCCAGTCTTGGGGAGAGGCTAAGACCCATTCGAAAGGAAGCTCTTCGGTGATCCGCTGTGCGACGTGCTCGGCGAATCCTTCCAGGTGAACCAGGGCGGTGATCATGGCGGCGGGGCGGCGGGCGAAAACCCGCCATATGTCCAATCCCGCTAGCGGAAGGTGAGAAGTATGGATAAGCAGTTCTTCCAGCAGCCGCCAGTCAGCATGGCCAGGATCACTGGTCATCGTGTCCACCGCAGTTGTCAACGCAGCGAAGCGCGCTCCTGAGGACTCAGCAGCCAGTGCTGCGCGTAACCCTTCAAGAGGGATGACAGGTTGCGCGCTTGGTTGATCATGCGTACTCCACGCGAGGGGCCTGAACGCATTTCGCGACTGGGCATCCGGATAGATCAGCCATGCGCCTTCTTGTTTGGTCTCGGGGTTAAACCACCATCGCTCCAGGCTGTCTTCTTTGGATCGGGCGCGCGTGAGAGTTTCGGGCCCGTCTTCGGGGTGAGTAATGCACAGCGCGAGTACATCAAGCTGCTTGAGCGCGTCTTCATCAGGCACCAGCGCATGGGCTGGATAGTGCACGCTGCCGTTGCCTCTATCGATTTCTAGCCGTGTGGCATAACGTCTGACCAGCAGCTTCGCACGCAGGGAGCCGCCCTCCAAGGCTTCTATCTGAACGTACGCGTCCAGATCCTCGGTGCAGGCCAGCATTTGTCGGATCGGTCTCATGAACTCAAAGAGCCGAACCTCGCAGGAACGACCATAACTGAACACACGAGTTGCCAACTCCTGGCCGCCTCGTTTTGACTTCAACGACAAACACACCTTCCAAGTGACACCATGGCGGCCTGGCATCAGTGTGAGGCGCGAACCCAGGAGATTGTTGACGTCAAACTCCGCATCAGATGCTAGGCGCGTGCCTGCCGAATCAAGAAACACTGCGCCCTTTCCAGGAAACGGCAGGGTTATCTTCTGCGTTCTTCCACCCGCCCACGCCAGTTGCAGACTGACGTGCGAGGGAATCTGGTTGGGCTGCGCGGTTACTGCTACTCGCCAGGACATGCCATCTGGAGATGCGTCCACATGGCATTCGTTCCCAGCTGACACAACAGCCTGTGCTGGCCAGCCTCTCAGGTGAATTATCCCGGTCGAAGCAGATGAACCCGCTTCGGATTCGATCACGGCGTTGCTGGGTAGGCATACTGCTGTCTGGCGGATCTGAGTTTCCTTATCCAGCTTCCATGACAACGTGCCCATCCCCAATGCCGGGCGTGCGTCCGAAACGACGCGTTCTTCGCCAGCGACTGTGCTCCACACTATCTCTCCATCGGTTACGCGCGAGGAGGAGCCATCCTTGTGAACGCGGTGTAGTGATGGCATGCCTGCATATACAAATGCAGGTTCCGCTTGAACGTCGAGAATTCGGCCGCGCCACTGCAGCAGCTCGCTTTCGTTCCCTTGAACGCCACAGTGGATACGATACACATCGCCCTTGTATGACATTCGAGAGGTGCCAGAGGTGAGCAGCTTCAGCGATCTGCCATCCACGGGGCTGAGTCTGGACTCGAATTCACCTTCTTCACTGAAGAAAAATGCGGCGCCAGGGATGCAGGCTAGGGCAGTAGGTGCGCCGATACGTAAGCTCCCCACCTTCAGCAACCGGGCAACAGGGAATGTGTTTTCGAATACCCACGGTGCGTTTTCTTCCAGTCTTTCGCCGCCGGGGAGCATGGCGGTGTGGAGTGTTTCTCCATACCGGCTGAGCTGTAGCTGTGCAAAGGACATATGGCAATCATCAGGGAGCTGAACGTTCTGCACAGCCATGCGTATGCCTTGGCTACGCACCACGCACTCAGCTAACGCAAAGCGATTACCGCCTACGATCAACGAGATTTGAAATGACGCAGGCAGTTGTTCCGGCGCGCAGCCGAACAGCTGCGCTACAATGGCTGGTGTGCTCGTGGGCAGCACTTCGACCCTGGTCTCAAGAACGCACGAGCCGTCAACATCGAAGCTCAATTGGCGTCGCATCCAAAAGGGTATACGGCGATCACATCGCTCAGTTTCACCCGCTTCGCGTACCAAGCCACGAAGCAGTTGTGATGCTGCTTCCCCGTCTATGCGCAGCGGGAATTCGTCGGCCCATTCAGGGTAAGCTCGCTGAAGGGAAATGATGGGATCATCGGCGCCTTTGAGCGCGTAGCGATGCCGCAAATCCTTGACGACATCTACCACTTTACCCAGCAAGTCGTAGATCGCAGGTTGACGATAGCTTCGGGGAAGGAGAGAGTGCAGATTTTGGACTTCAGCCCTTATCGCGGCTGAGGACAGATCGAATGAGATCGTCTGACGCAGCACTGCGTGAAGCAGCCTAGATACGTTTCCTTGCGCAGTCTCAATTAAGCGAAGGGGAAGTCCGCCCTGAATGGCGACCTCACCAATGTATCGCTTCCCTCCATTCATTTCGCCTACGAGATGCCAATATTTTCTGCCTGCTGCAACCAACTGCTGAATATGTTGATGCGATGGTACGGGCGCATTGATGCTATCGAAGAGTGGCTTCCATGCCCAGGCACCGCCTCCATAGCATCGCTTCCACCATTCTGCGGCATAGAGCAGCCAGCAGGCTGCATATGTTGAGGGCTCGGCGGGCTGAAATGCCCCGGTGAATTGATGTTTGAGTTCATTGCGCAGGGACGCAAACTCATCATCCGTTACCTTCAGAGCGTACAGCGCGGAACCTGTCGGTTGCTCAGCACCTCGCGCTTTAGCAAACACCTGTAGCCAATCTCGCAGGCCAGACCGCGTCAATACACTTGATTCCATTCGTGTCCATCCTAATTGCCATTTTGCAAAGGCAGGCACTATGCTAGCCATCTGGGGCGCAGCGGTACTAGGCCAAATTTCCAGCGAAATGTCGAGCGGTAACTACTATCCCAGGTACTGACCGCATTCTTCACTCGCAACAGGCGTTTGCTCTTACTAATAATTGTGCCTGTAGTTAGTAGGTGGATCTGGCCAACCGTCAGAGTCACTCCAAACCCTCGCCCTCAAGATAAATAGCCCGCAGCTAAAGATTCTGATTGGTGACAGACATTGACCTGGGACGGGGCAGTCATGAAACGCGTCCATCCAATCTGATTACTTAGCCTTTCCAAGTTTACGGGCATGATTCATTGCATGGGCTGCTAGAGTCCCATCGCAGAGACCAAGCGGGCGGAGACACTGCGATGAGCCAACAAAACGATGGATTTGAAGACGCCTTGTTTGAGGCGAGCGCGGATGCGGTCGCGAAAAGCTAGGAGGAGGGGGGCAAGCTATTCAAAAGCGCTAGTCGCTGCGGCGACAGCTTGCCGCGGAGATCGGTGGTCTACGTGAAAAGGCACTAATTGCTGGCACGTCAAAGCGAGTGCGTCGAAGCGAAGCAGGAATTGCTAGATCAGCTTCTACCGGCCCAAAGCTTCCTAACTGGCCTAAGAGGAAGAGGTTTGCTCGAATGACCTGAATGTCATGAAAGTACTCGACTCCAGCCGATCCCGGACGCAACCCCGCATCGTCACTACGATTTGCAGCGGCTAAAAGCAGAGAACGCCCGGCTTTGAGCATGAGTCCGTCGCGTATCAGCATCCAAGAAGTGTGCATATAGATATGGGGCAGTAGTGTGCTTTTAATCTCTATCGCGCATCCCTAGGTCACGGACTGAACGACTGCGCTCTTGGTCATGCGAGTGGTAGTAGACGTTCTGAGTTGTGCTGAGACTGCTGTGACGCAAGTCCATCTGCAGATCCTTGGGACTTCGCAGCGGCGCATCGAGCGTCGCAGAGGTATGTCTGAGCCAATGTGCGGAAGCCGCCCGCAGACTATTCATCTCGTGTTCCTCGCGCCCCTCATCACGCATCCGCGCCAACGCGTTGTCGAACACCGATTGGAGGAGGGCGCGCACCTGTCGGCCAGACAGTCCTGAGCGACCTCCTAGAGTCATGAGCAGAGGCGTTTTTTCATCCCACTCAGGCAGCGGTGACAGCCCAACAAATCGCCGATAGCGAGTCAAATACTTGGAAATGTACTCCTCCCTGACCGCGACCTTCCCTGCCTTGTTACCTTTGCCGATAACGTGGTACCACCAGTTGCCCTCAGGATCTAGGCGGAAATCACCCATGACTGGGTGCCAGTTCGGTCTGCCTACGATATCGGACACTCTAAGATACATAGCGAACAAGGTTGAGACGATGAACAATGTACGCTCATGTCGCTCGGGCTCATCCACAGCCATCTGCTCAGCAGTCTCCAATACATAATCCCACTGCAAAGGGGTCAGAGCACGGTTTTTCCCTTCCTCTTGAGGAGTTCCTCGGTTGAGGCTTCTCTTTTTGATCATCCGGAAGGGGTTGGCTGCAACCGTTCCATCTTCAACCATATACTCAAAGAAACGGCTGCAAATCGTATAAATCTGGTTGATGGTGCTTTGGGAAGACTTGTACCGCGTGACGACACCAGGAGCTGCGGCAAGCTGTATATCCTGGGAGGTAGCGTCTGGTGGCGGTATCAGCCCGCCTGCTGAATCTTTGGGACACTTCAGACTGAATGGTCTCCACTTTGGATTTGGAATGGTAGGCTCACCCCAAACTGACTCAGTATGATCACAGGTCACGAACCGACCGCGCACAATTGGGCCTATCCACTCAGCCGGTGGATTGCGGCAAAATTCGAGATAGTCTTCAGCATCTTGTCGTTTGAGCTGAGAGAAAGGTTTTTGCCTTATGATAAGTGTCCATAACAACAAACGCTCAACATGGGTTCTATAAGAAGTGAATGTCATGCTGTTATCTGAAAACGCTCTCAGAAAATCTCGCGCTGTAAGATAACCCTTATGGGCATCGACTGAGGGCGGAAAGTTATCCATGTAATCACGAATGCAAGCCATACTGGATTGGCGCAAACTAAAGTCCATATCAATGAAGATCTCGTAAGTTTCAAAAATAGGCATTGGTTGCGTAGGCATAGTGATGCATTACCGTGTGATTTTTCGGTGATTAGAAACTTCCAATAATGGGAGTAACTGGAAGTTAGGATAGGGTAGCTGCATTCTTTAATCTCCGCTTACCCAAACTGATAGACATCGCTCGATGGTAGCCCTCCAGCGGCTCACCTGCAACTACTGGCGCTCAGCGGTAAAAGTTATCCTGTCGACTTGACAAAACATCGAATCATGAACTAGGTGATCCTCATTGGTGGGTTTTCCAGTTAATTCTTTAAATATAATTTTCCTTGTCGCCGGCCTATTTTTCGGTGAGCTAGAGTTTCTACGATTTAAGTGGTTATTGTAAAAACCATAATTACTCGCCAACTCTCGGTTTTTTTTAATTACGAGGTCGTCTCTCTAACTGTATTGTCAGACGGTGTTGATCCTAGAGGTTTCCAGGTGCGGCTGTTGGCTGTTCAGGCTCTGGGACAGCGATCGAGGATGGCTTCCGTGGCAAGGTTTTCCGCTTAGAATCGGTACTTGGCAATTGTTGGGTTACTCGTGTTTGCAGCCGAGAGCCTAACGGAGTGACTCGCAAGTTCGCACAATAAATGGCGGGTGATTTTTACTGCTAGGCAAGGTGCTGCGACGAGTCATGGCAGGGCTATGGCGAGAAGTGGCAACGCCGCATGGCGGTAAAAAGCTTCGTCAGAATTGTGCAGCCAACTTTTGATTCACCATACTAGGATCTGTAGAAAAGTCGGCGCGCGAAGCATCATCGATGCGCAGCCACTTTGGCCACGCAAGGCAAAAACAAGCGAGGCAGCGGAGTTGACTGGCTGTCAACGAGCATTCCTAGCCTTTTTTTAACGCCGCAATACCGAGCTCAGCCACTTTTCGTACAAAGCCTAGTCGAGCGTATCTGCCGCTGGCACTACAAGCCTCGCTGGTGGTTGACTGAATTCAGGTTGACTCTCTCTACCTGCCTGGAAAGAACTGCTTCGGAATGTACGCCGCATCGTTGCAGTGAATTGCGTGGAAATACTCGGATGGTTTTTCCGTTTAAATCTTTAAATGGAAATGCCCTTTGGAATGTCCACTCATTTCGTTGAGTTCGGTAGATCGGGCTGTTTGCGTAGGGTTTACGGGGGGTTAATGGATTTTGGTGGAGAAAAGCGAATGGAATGTCCACTCAATATTTTGAACAATTGCGAACGTCAGTGCATATGGCCGTGATCCTGCTCCATGCCTTTGACTGTGTCATTTAGAATCACTTGGCGCCGCCTTGTGGGTGTTAGGTGGCGCCCGCGACGCCTTATATATGCGCGCCGGCCAGGTATTACAAGGCTTTGAAGGGGCTCACTTCACGTTGGGCCCTTTGTGTACGTGACAGGCGAAGGACTTAGCAGATCTGGAGTACTTGGCTTGAAACGAGAGCTGGTAAGCGCTTAATTGCAGGGAATGTCCACTTATTAACCCTCAGATTTGGCGAGCTGGAATTTCCATTTAATTCTCATGAAATTGCTGGAACCCTTGTCCTGCGGGGCTTACAGGGCAGCCGCACGTTCGCGACTTAGAATCTCAGTCCACTAATTTCTCCTTGCTTCAGGGAGCTATTCCATGGGAGGAGACTCTTTAAAAATCTTATAAATCAGCAACTTATAGAATTAAGAGTGAGCAAGTTTTCCACTTATTTCGTTAAAAATCCTGTGAGGGTTGCTTGCCGAGTATGCTCAAGCCCACGGGAATCAAGGGGTTGAGGAGATTGAGGGGTGTTTTCCACTCAAAACGCGACTGGCGCACCTGAAAAGTCTCATATTTTCGTATTCGCAAGGGCGGCTCCAGCATCGCCAGTCACAAACAGATACAATTTAACATAATATACATTATGCGGTCCTAGACATTATCCATAACGGCACTGGTACACGCCATTTCAAAAGCCACACCCACCGAGATCATCAAATCCCCCCAATCGACATCAGCGACAAATCCCTCGACAATCCCGCACGCTCTTAACACGCACCATTCAAGGATGAATCATGAACCGCACCCTGACGTTCGTTCTCGCCTGCATCAGTCTGCCTGCCTGGTCAGCCAGTCCGAATGCCTTCGAGGCCGCGCCACTCAGCAAGCACATCCAAACCCTCGGCAATGCATTCGCCTGTGAAGTTACTGCCGGAATGCCTGGCGCAAGAAAGTCACCTCAGTGCCGCAACCAAAACAATCCAGCGCTCACGAACTCCAGAGACCTCAATAAAACCGCGGACAGAAAAACACTGCGCGAATGCATGAAGCCTGACAACCTGATCGATGAGGCTGTGCGCGCATGCATGAAGGGTCTTTAACCCGTAATCACGCAAACAGCTGCAGCGCGGCGTCGTCCCATTCATGTCCGGCAACTGACCAACCGTTATCCGCTGGTGGCGGGAATCCGGTGCGGCAATAGCCTTGTTTCGCCTGGAAATCGACGATTGCATGGGGATAATCGTTGATCAGCAGGACTGCTTTGCCGTGATCCAGAGACCAGCCAATCTTGATATTCGAGGGCTTTGCACGGTCAGTAACGTCTGCCACGTTGTAAATGTGCAGTGCGTCCTGGATGGGATTGTCGGTTGAGCCAGTGTCGAGTGCATAGCAATAGCCGGTGTCCCCGTCATCTTCGAATACCATGACGAAGGTGCCTTCCTGCGCTGGGGCCTCGACCACCAGGGCCTGTCCCACATTCAATTCGTGCTCAGCAGCCAGATAAACAGGCATTTGCGTAATCCTCAGGTGTTTGGACTTACTTGATAGTGACTTCGATATTCTGCCTTTGCATGCAGATCAACCTCAATGCTCCTAAGCTCCATGCGCCGATCAGCCCTTCAGAAACGGGCTGTTTCAGGCTATCCTTTCAAATCTATAATATGCAAATATCTGATAACTCAACTAAAGAGTCATTTAGTTTAGTTATGCAATACGGAGCTCAGAGTCGATCAGCCCTAACCCTCCAATACCAACGAAACATTCGGATATCTGGCGCACATGAAGTCGACGAATGCGCGGACCTTGGGAGCGGCCAGTCGTCTTGATGTATGCAATACCCAAAGCTCAGCTTCTACGTCCGACACTACGCCCCATTGAACCAGCTCTCCTTTGGCCAGGTTATTCCACACGATGGATTGCGGGATCAGAGCCACACCGCCACCGGCTATGGCTGCGTCGCGGATCATGAGAAACGAAGAGAACTTGAGTCTTGGGACAGGTTCCAGTTTCAGCGCCCCGCCGTCCAGAGCCCAAATGGTGGGCTGAAAATTAAAGGCCACGATTGCGGATACCGGGTTGATTGCATCAGATGTCGGCCTTGGTATTTCAGGCGCAGCGACCACGATCAACCGGTCTTTGGCAAAGCACCGCCCTACCAGATTGCTGTCTGGGCGAGGATTGACCCGAATGCACGCGTCGAACTGCTCTTCGACAGGATCAACCACGCGATCCTCGGCGACCACTTCAAGCTCGACCTCTGGATAGGCCGCACAAAAATCGGCACCTATGCGTCCCATCGCGAGCTGCGAGAACAGGATCGGGGCCGCGATGCGTAATCGTCCGCGGGGTATCGACACGCCCTCCTTCGCCGCTGTCATGGCTTCCGTCACCTCGCCCAACGGTCCTTCCGCTCTGTCCAACAGCCTCTGCCCGGCCTCGGTCAGCCTTAGTCCTCGGGCACTGCGCTCGATCAGTCTGACGCCTAGTTGCTCTTCAAGCTCGGCGATTCGGCGCGATAACGTGGCCTTTGATCGACCGCTTGCGCGACTGGCTTTTCCAAGCCCTCCATTGGCAGCAACGAGTGTGAAATCGATCAAGGCATTGAGGTTCATGGCGTTCCATTTTTGAGACGGCGTATCTACATATTGGCGTCTTCGTTTTATACCTGCAACAAAATACCTTTATCTCAACGCAGCGGGATTGCTCGCTGACTTCATCAGGTATTCATTGCGGGAGATTCAACCATGAGCATTCTTGTCATCGGAGCCACAGGCACTGTCGGTTCACTCATTGTCCAACGTCTGGCTGCGGCAGACGTTGAAGTCAAAGCGCTCGTCCGTCAGCCTGGCAAGGCAAGCTTCCCGGCTGGAGTCACCGAGGTCGTCGCGGACTTGACCGATGTGCCTTCGATGCGCGCTGCATTATCTTCGGTGCGAACGCTGTTTCTGCTCAACGCCGTTACGCCAGATGAGGTCACGCAGGCGCTCATCACGCTCAATCTCGCGCAAGAGGCCGGCATCGAACGCATCGTTTACCTTTCGGTCATCCACGCGGACAGGTTCACCAACGTGCCGCACTTCACCGGCAAACATACGGTCGAGCGCATGATCGAGAGCCTCGATATTCCCGCCACCGTTCTGCGTCCGGCTTACTTCATGCAGAACGAAGGCATGGTTCAGCAAACGATTCAGGACCATTCGGTGTACCCGATGCCGATCGGTGATGCGGGCGTTTCGATGATCGACGCACGCGACATCGCCGATATTGCAGTTGCGGAATTGCTGCGACGTGATCGGGCACCCGTTGCGCTGGAGCGCCTGACGCTGGAGCTGGTCGGTCCGCAGGTCCTCACGGGTCCATCAGTGGCAAAAATCTGGAGCGCCGCGCTGGGTCGTGAGGTGGCTTATGGCGGTGACGATGTCGCAGCCTTCGAGGCACAGATGGCTTCCTACATCCCTGCCTGGCTGGCTTACGATCTTCGCCTGATGATGTCGGGTATCCAGAAGTTCGGCATGCAGGCGGCCGACGGAACCGTTGATCGTTTGCAAACCATCATCGGGCGTCCGTTGCATACTTATGAAGACTTCGTTCGTGAGGCCACGGGCAGCATCTGATCCCGACAGATAAAAAGGGGGCAAACGGTGCCTGCCCCCTTCCCTGCGTTCAAACGCTTTCAACGACGTCCGTCTGTAACGACAACAAGACGCGGCCGGGCTTGTTGGTGGCGACGACGGCATCGATCAACATGTCCATGGAGCGCCTGGCGAGCGTTTCCACGGGATGGGACAGCACGGCCTGCACCAGTCCGCTTTGCAGAGCACTGCGGGTAAGGTCCGTCAAATCGTGACATACCACAGTCGGCAAGCGTGCCCGGCGACTGCGCATCTCCTCCAGTGCACTGACCACCCCTTCTATACCGCCTCCCGCCACATAAAGACCAGCCAGATCCGGGCATGCCGTGAGCAGATCCAGCGTGTTGCCGCGGGCGAACTCTTCATCCTCAAGTGTCAGGCGAGACGCCAGTAACTCCCAGTCGCCGGACGATTCAGCCATGTAGCTCTGAAAACTCAGTTCACACAGCTCCTGGCACTGGAACCGTTGACTGCCGACCATCACGGCGACAGGACCGGGACGTGCTGCCAGTCGATCGACGAACCAGCCGGCAACGCGCCCCATGCGGCGGCTGTCCACCCCGACGAAGCCGGCGCCGGCATGGCTTCCCAGCTCCGAAATCATGGCCACCACAGGAACCCCGCTGAGGCGAAGTTCGCAGACGGCGTCCTGCACCTCTTTGTGGTCGGCGGCCACGACACCCAAGGCGTCGACGTCTTTGCCCAGCGCCAGAATACGCTGGGCGACCACGCGCGGGTTCAGGTCGTCCAGATAGCCGATCATCACCCGGACCCGCGCATGTGGGCTGACAGCTGCCGCATCTGCCAGGGCCTGTGCCAGTCCCTGATAGAACGCCACCCCGCTCTTTTGCAACAGAAAACCCAGCTTCACTGTCGGCCGGCTTTGCTGCAGCCGCTGCTCGATGACGCTACGGGCGTGAAAACCGAGACGCTGCGCGGCAGCAGAAATGCGCTGCGCCGTGTCGACCCGGACTGTAGCGCGCAAGTTGAGTACCCGATCAACCGTTGACAGGCTGACCCCGGCTTCCCGGGCGACATCGGCCATCGTGGGCCGGCGTGAGTCGGAATCTTGCTCTGACATGAAATGAAAGTCTCTGACCGATCCATGAGGGGTTTTGACAGTTTTACAGGCTGGACTATAGCAGTGCCGAACAGACCGACCTAGCATCCTGATGCAACCAATCACCCCTCCCTGACAGAACAATAACAACAGCCGGAGTGAGCCAATGGCCATTCATTTATCCACCGCCCCCTGCTGCTGGGGCGTAGATGACGTCAACAATCCCTATCTGCCACCGTGGCGTCAGGTGCTCAGCGAAGCAGCGCAGGCTGGTTATCGGGGCATCGAACTGGGCCCTTATGGCTACCTTCCACTGAATGTCGACGAGCTTGGCGGTGCGCTGGCAGAGAATGGTCTGCACCTGATTGCAGGCACGATCTTCGACAACCTGGTCGACCCGGCAAATCTGCCCTCGCTACTGCAGCAGACTAACGATATCTGCGCGCTTCTTCGGGAGTTGCGACCCGCAGAGCAGCAGGAACCAAACCTCCCCGCGCCCTATCTGGTCATCATTGACTGGGGGCACGAGGTGCGCGATTACGCAGCCGGACACTCCCACCAGGCGCCCCGTCTGAACGCCACCGAATGGTCAGCAATGATGGCGCACATCCGCAAAATCGCAGACGTCGCGAATCGCTACGGAGTGCGGGCCGTGATTCATCCCCACGCCGGAGGCTACATCGAGTTCGCCGACGAGCTGGCGCAAGTGGTGCAGGATATCGCCCCAGATGTCGCCGGATTGTGCCTGGACACCGGGCATCTTTACTACGCGGGCATGGACCCGGCGGCCACCTTGCGCCAGTACGCGTCACGCCTCGATTACCTGCACTTCAAGGACATCGATCCGGTGATGTTCGATCAGGTACTCGGCGAACGCATCACCTTCTTCGCCGCCTGCGCCAAGGGCGTGATGTGCCCTATCGGGCGCGGAGTCATCGACTACCCCGCGCTGCGCACGCTCACTCGCGAACTGGATTACCAGGGCTATATCACGGTCGAGCAGGAACGCGACCCGCGCCAAGTCGGCGGCAGCCTGGCAGATGTTACCGAGAGCCGTACCTACCTGACCCGCTGCGGTTTCTGACAAGGAAAAGATCATGATCAACGGCAGCAAGCGTATTTCCCGCCCTGTTCGATGGGCGATGGTGGGTGGCGGAGCGAACAGCCAGATCGGCTACATCCACCGCTCGGCAGCACTGCGTGACCAGAACTTCGCGCTGATTGCAGGCGCGTTCGATATCGACCCTGAGCGCGGCCGTGCTTTTGGCGAACAATTGGGTGTCGACCCCGAACGCTGTTACCCGGACTACCTGCAGCTTATTG
Organism: Pseudomonas sp. AC016; assembly: GCF_979253365.1. Taxonomy (NCBI): domain Bacteria; kingdom Pseudomonadati; phylum Pseudomonadota; class Gammaproteobacteria; order Pseudomonadales; family Pseudomonadaceae; genus Pseudomonas; species Pseudomonas sp. AC016. Next base: position 85,747 of record NZ_CEEDCC010000001.1, on the reverse strand, counting down.
AACAGGAAGCCCGGCGCCCGGACGCTATCGAGGCGATTTCCGTGGCCACACCCAATGGCACTCACTTCAGCATCACCAAAGCGGCACTTGAAGCCGGTTTGCATGTGGTGTGTGAAAAACCGCTGTGTTTCACGCTCGAAGAAGCCGAGACCCTCAGGGAAATATCCCGAGCCAACCGGCGCATCGTCGGCGTGACTTACGGCTATGCGGGCCACCAGTTGATCGAGCAGGCCAGACAGATGATTGCCGCAGGCGAGCTTGGCGAGATTCGCATGGTGCACATGCAGTTCGCCCATGGCTTTCATAGCGCTCCGGTCGAAACGCAAAACCAGGCCACTCAGTGGCGCGTGGACCCACGCACTGCGGGGCCAAGCTATGTATTGGGCGATGTGGGCACCCATCCGTTGTACATCGCCGAAGTCATGTTGCCTGAGCTGAAAATAAAACGGCTGCAGTGCAACCGACAAAGCTTCGTGAAAAGTCGCGCGCCGCTCGAAGACAATGCCTACACCCTGGTGGAGTACGAAGGCGGTGCCATGGGCTGGGTATGGTCCAGTGCCGTCAACGCCGGGTCGATGCACGGCCAGAAGGTTCGGGTGATCGGCTCAAGGGCCAGCCTCGAGTGGTGGGATGAGCGTCCCAACCAGCTCAGCTTCGAAGTGCAAGGCCAGCCCACCCAGATACTGGAGCGCGGCATGGGGTATCTGCATCCAGACGCGCTGCTCGACGATCGTATTGGTGGCGGGCACCCGGAAGGCCTGTTCGAAGCCTGGTCCAACCTTTATTACCGCTTTGCTCTGGCCATGGATGCCACCGCCCGTGGCGATGCAGGGACGCTGCAGGCGTTGCGTTACCCCGACATAAACGCAGGTGTCGAAGGCGTGCGGTGGGTGCAGCGTTGCGTGGAGTCGGCCGATCAGGGTGGGATATGGATTGATTACTGAATTCCAGATCCTGCAAGGCCGGACAGATTTTGCTCAAGGTTCATCCACTGGAGAATGACAATGAAAATAGCCCTGGATCCCTACATGCACCGCCATCTCAGCCTGACCGAGGTATGTCGCAAGGCTGCAGAGATGGGATACGAATACCTGGAACTGTCGCCCCGCGAAGACTTTCTGCCCTGGTGGGTCAGACCCCGTGCGCATAAGGAGCGCATTGCCGAGTTCAAGAAGGCCCTGAAAGACCATGACCTGAAGGTTGCTTCGCTACTGCCCATGTACCGCTGGGCCAGCCCACACGAAGATGAACGGACGACCGCAGTCGACTATTGGAAGCAGGCCATTCAGGTCGCAGTGGAACTGGACTGCGACACCATGAACTCCGAGTTCGGTCGCGGGCCGTCGCCTGAAAGAGGACATAAAAGCAACTGCTGCGGCGGCAGTCATAGCCACGAATCCAGCGAAGCCGCGTGGTGGCGATCCATGGAGGAACTGGTGCCTGAACTTGAAAGGCAGGGAGTCAACCTGAACATCGAGCCGCACCCCGAAGACTGGTGCGAAACATTGCAACCTGCGCTCGACATGCTGAAGAGCATCGGTTCCAGTAACGTCAGGTTTCTATACTGCGCGCCGCATACCTTCTTCTTCGGCGATGACATGGCGAAGATGATTGCCGAAGCAGGCCCGATGATTGCGCATGTGCACGTTGCCGATACCTGGAATCACAAAGCGTCTTCAGGGCTACGCTATATCGTCAATCCACCCGGCGCCAAAGTGACAGTGCATCAGCATATGGACATGTATCAGGGCGAAATTGATTGGGACGTTTTCTTCTCTTCACTGGCCAAGGTCGGTTTTGATGGGATTGTAACGGCGTGCGTATTCGGCTGGGAAGAACGCGCCGATCAGTCCGGGACTTTCATGCGGCGAGAGATTCAGAGTTACGTGGACAAGTATTGGCCAGACACAGCTGTCAATCGAAGCTGACAATATTAAACACACAACCTGTAAACCTCCCTGACTCCGTTAAACAGTCAGGCTTATAAAAGCGCTAAAAAAAGGGGACGATTATCGTCCCCTTCTTTATTCGCTCAACTCAATACGTGTATCAGACCGCAGCAACAACCTTGGCCGGTGGCTGAGTACGACGACCCAGTACACCTGCACCGGCCGCGACCAGACCCGAGATCACCAGGGTGATCAACAGAATCCATGCGCCTTGCGATACGCGCTTGGCAGTCACTTCAGCCGCTTCACGTGCTTTCTGTTCAGCCTGAGCTTTCAGTTCCTGATACTTGGCATAAGCCTGACGATAGCTGGCCTGAGCCTGATCTACGATCTGGTTGGCTTCTGCATCAGTCTTGTTGCCACGCGCCTTGATCAGATTGACCAGTGCCTGACGGTCAGCGGCGTCCCACGCCTGATCACCCTTGGCCTTGATGCGATCCATCAGGCCGCCCAACTGCTCGTCAGCCTGCTGTGGGTTCTGCGCGCTGCGTTTTGCAGTGTTCTGCGCATCCTGCTGGGTCGCCTGAGCTTCCTGCTTGATGGCATCGGGGTTCAGCTCGGCCTTGCCGGTCTGACGCATGGCGGTCTCGATCTCACCTTGGATATCGTCCAGATTGAAGTCGATGCCCTGCTCACGCAGTTGGTCCTGAATCTTGCTACCGACGGCCGGGGCAACCTGAGCGATACCGCTGCCCAGTGCCGACATGCCGCTACCAGCCAGGTTAAGGCCGCCACGTACAACGCCAGTTACAGCGCTGGTTACCAGATAGACAGTGATCAGCGATACGCTCGCCCATACCAGCAGGCCATGGAACGCGCCTTCGCGCTGAGCCAGACGACCCGCTGCCCAGCCGCCGACAAACAGCGAGATGACCGAACTGACAACGACCCATATGCCGGCGCCGGTACCAATACCGGACATCGGATTGGCTTCCTGCATGGGATCGATGCTGGCGGTGCCAATGGCAGTACCCAAAAGATTCAACAACAGGGAAACAACCATGGCCAGTACCACACCGGCCAGAATCGCGCTCCAGGAAATACGTTTGAGCAAAGGTGCCATGGCGTGGGTGTCCTGATAGACAGGTGCGCCTGGGGCGATACGGTCATCGCGAATCATAGTGGTAATCCTTCGAGTCAGTGGCAGAACACGCTAAGTTATTTGGCGTACACTCCAATGACCCAAGGCCCTTTGAATAAGTTTAATGATTTCGACAACTTTTTTTGAAGAGCAAATGCTCTAAGAATATTATTCAAAACGCAACGGAACGGAACGGTTCACCCATGTTCCAACTCGCGCTCTATTTTTCCCGCATCTGAAAACCCGTTAATACGGTGTCATCGCCAGTCATCAGATAACTGTTGTTTCACTGCAAAATACTTATATTAAACAGGTTGTTTATTGGTATTAAACGGTAAGACTCTTCACCGTCCCCTTCAAACCTTTACCTTGAGAACGGGTTAGTTTTCCTGATCAATTGGCATAAAAAAGCCTGACCGAAGTCAGGCTTCTCAATTCACTGGACAATCATCGGTCATGCAATACCATTCGGCCCGTCCAGCACTTGCCTGACTTTTCTGGCCAGATCGTGAGGCATGCAGGGCTTCGACACCACGTCAAACTCCGAGCCGCCGATATCGGTCCGCTCTATCGAGCTCTCGGCGTAGCCGGTGGTGAGCAGCACTTTGATCTTGGGATAACGACGCTTGACCTCACGAGCGAGCATGACCCCATTCATTCCGCCCGGCATGATCAGGTCGGTGAACAGCAGATCGTATGTACTGCCGGACTCGAATTTCTTCAAGGCCTCCCGTGCGTTGAGCACGATATCTGAAGCGTAGCCATAATCATCCAGCACCATCTTGGCCAGTTCGGCAACATCCGGTCGGTCTTCCACAATCAGAATTCGCTCACTGCTGCCCAGTCGCTGCCGCTGCTCCAGCGCCTGAGGCGACTCACTGGCAATGGTCGCTTCGTCAACCGGGAAGTAAAGGCGCAAGGTGGTGCCCACGCCTTCTTCGGTGTAGATACGCGCTGCACCGCCCGACTGTTTGGCGAAGCCGTACACCATGGAGAGGCCCAGACCCGAGCCTTTGCCCTCCTCCTTGGTGGTAAAGAACGGGTCCATCACCCGGTCCCGAATGCTCGACGGCATGCCGATGCCGTTATCTGTCACAGCGATGCTGACGTAGCGTCCCGGCAACAGGCCGTCGTAAGACATGTTGGCCAGTTCATCGACCACCAGATTGCGGGTCTCGATGAATACCTTGGGGTTGGGCCGGCCAATCAGCGCATCCCTGGAGTTGATGAAGATGTTCAGCAGCGCGACTTCTGCCTGAGTCGGGTCGATCCGGCAGTTCTTCAAACCCGGATCAAGATCGGTCTCGATAGTCACTTCTGAACCGAAGGTGCGCTCGATCAACGGCTCGGTACTGGATATCAAACCATTGAGATTGAGCACCCTGCCATGCAGTTTTTGCTTACGTGCAAACGCCAGTAACTGTTTGGTGAGGGTGCTGGCGCGTTCAACAGCCGACTTGGCGTGATGCACGCTGCGCTGAACGCGCGGAATGTCGATGGTCGGCTTTTCGGCCGCCGTGCCGATCAGATCGATGTATCCGCCCATGACCTGCAGCAGATTGTTGAAGTCATGGGCGATGCCGCCAGTCAGTTGACCGAGCGCTTCCATTTTCTGCGCCTGACGAAGCGCTTCCTCGGCATCGCGGCGACGACTGATGTCCAGCTGTGACGCAAAGAAATAGATCAGATCGCCCGCGTCGTTGTACACCGGAGAGATGAACAAAGCGTTCCAGAACGACGAACCGTCCTTGCGATAGTTGAGGATCTCAGTGGAAATATCGTTGCGCTCATGAATCGCATCGCGAATGGTCTGCACCACCGCGCGGTCGGTTTCCGGACCTTGCAGGAACCGACAGTTGGAGCCAATGATTTCTTCGGAGGCGTATCCGGTCATTTCCAGAAACGCCTTGTTGGCAAAGATGATCGGGTTATCTTCACTGTTGGGGTCAGTCACGATCATCGGCATGCGTGTCGTTTCTACCGCTGCGAAAAAGATATCCTTTCCCTTATGGGAGATGTCACCACTCGCCGTATTGTCAACACGGGTCTTGTTTTCCGACACGCCACAACTCCCAGAATAATATCAGCGTGACTGCACGCACTCACCGCTTACGACTTCAATACCCTCGAAAGGGTTCTATGCAGCAATAAAAAAACAGAATTATATGCATATGGATGGGCCGGGAGAACCTGATTCATTCGCCGACGAGTGTCTGAGCGACCCAGAGCGATTCATAGACACCGCCCTGTCTGCGCAGTTGCATAGGCGGTCCATCTTCAATGATTTGCCCGTCGTGCAGCACGATGACCCGGTCGAAATTGGCCACCGTAGATAGCCTATGCGCCACTACCAGCACGGTTCTGCCGTGCATCAGTTTGGCAAGTGCCGCCTGAATCACCGCTTCGGAATGCGAGTCCAGTGCGGACGTCGCTTCGTCAAGAATCAGGATCGGCGCATTCTTGAGAAAGACCCGGGCCAATCCCAGTCTCTGTCGCTGACCGCCTGACAGTTTCACGCCCCGCTCGCCCACTAACGTGTCGTAACCTTCGGGTAGCGCGCGAATGAACTCGTCGCAGTAAGCCTGTCGCGAAGCTTGAATAACGTCTTCGTAACGCGCATCGGGTAACCCGTAGGCGATGTTTTCGTAAATGCTGCGGTTGAACAGCGTGGGTTCCTGCGGAACAACTGCGATCTGTTTCCTGAGACTGTCCTGGCTGACGGCTCTGATATCGCGATCATCAATCAGAATGACGCCACTGCTGACGTCGTCCAGACGTTGCAACAGACTCAGTAACGTCGACTTCCCGGCGCCTGAAGAGCCGACGATCCCGACACGCTGGCCAGCAGGAATATCCAGATTCAAGTGCTCGAATATTCGACGTCCTTCCGGATAGCGGTAAGCCACATCAATAATCCGGATCGCCCCTCGACTCGGTTTCAACTCGGCCTGGGCATCGCTCAACGTGTAGGGCTGGATGATGATGCGCAGCGTATCGGCGATCACACCCAGTTGCTGCGAGGTGTCGACCAGCGCCAGTGCCAGATCTCGAGAGCCGTGCAGGATACGGAAGGTCAGCGCGCTGACCAGTACCACGTCACCGGCGGTCACGGCATCGGCCCGCCACAACAGAATGGCCCACCCCAGCATTCCGCCTGCCATGACCGACAGGCAGATATCGTGCAGCACACGGGCCTTTTCCAGGTAGATCCAGCTGCGCCGCTGTGCACGTGCTTCAATGCCAATCGATGCCTCGAGCCGCTGGCGTTCGCGCTCGCGGGCGGAGAACGCCTTGATGGTCCAGATGTTGGAGACCAGATCCACCATCTCGCCACCAACCCTGGCGGACTGCGCGGCGAAGTCGATGTGTTTCGAGCGACCGCGCACCCCGACCACGGTGATCAATGCAGCGACCAGCAGCACACATAGAATCAGCACGTTCGCCATGGCCACCTTGACCGTGTACAGCACCACTACGGCCCCCAGAAAATCAACGCAGGGTGGAATGATCTTCCAGGCCAGACCACCGTAGATCGAGCCTGCCGCAGCACCGGCCGAGGAGATGCGATTGGCCAATGATCCCGAAAAATGCTGGGCGAAATAGCGCATCGGATGACCGGTAAGGTGATTGAACAGGTCCACCCTCAGGTCGGCGCAACTGGCGACCACGGTGCGACAACCCAGCCAGCCACCCAGCCGCCAGAACAGGTTTTCCACCACAATCAGCCCGAGGAACAGGAAGAACGGAAACCAGACGTGCTCGCTTCTGCGGTCGCCCAGGGTCATGACATCGACCAGCATCTTCATGCCGTACTGCACAGCCACCGCGCAACTGGCCGCGCCTACGATCAGTAAGAACATGGCGCCGAAATGCCAGGGTCGCAGGGACACGTAGCGAATCAAAAAGGGCACGGCACGTTCCGGCAGAGGTGTCGCAGTGCTCGCTCGCATGCTTCATCGGCCTCTGTCGGCATTCAGAGACGATGAATGCAGGGCTTCGAACGCCTCATCCGCTTCACGAATCGCCAGTTGCAACGGATGAAACGCAGCACGTTGACCCTGACCATCGGCGTAGCCCAGCAGACCCGCCGGGCAATACCGTCCGTCATCCCAGCCGGGATAATCCAGGATCGGATACCAGCAGATACCCTCAACCGGCACCCCCGCCTGCAAGGCTTTACTGACCTGATCGGTTACATAACGAAACCAGGGCACACGCTGCTCGTCCTCCGCACCTGTTTCCGATACCAGAATGGGTCTGCCATAGCGTGCGTGCAGCTCACGAAGCATGCCGCTGAACGGCCGGTACTCCGGGTCGCCACGCATCACGCGGCGACCGTTGAATATCCACTGGTTATGCGGATAGAAATTGGCACCCAGCACGTCCAGGTACTCGGGTCGCCCTCCGAGTCCGGGCCACTGGCGTCCGCTCAACAGGTCCCAGGCTTCGAACTGCGCCTGCCGATAGTTTTCAGCCGCCTCGATGTCATCGTTGCGCCCGCTTGACGGCATCACATGAATCAATGGATCGGCCTGCACGAAACGCGCGCCAGGCTCGACGTCGCGCACCGCCTCGATCGCAGCGATACTGGCCCTGATCAGCTGATGTTTGAGTTCCATGCCACGGCGTTCCGCGCCGGGATTGAAATACCCGACATCGCCCCCCGCCCAGCTCCAGAACGAAATCTCGTTGATCGGCGAATAGAACGGCACCACTTCGCCCTCATCCTTGATCACCTGCGCCGCAGCAGCCGCAAAGCGCGCGAAACGCTCCACGAACTGTGGACGCCAGATGTCCATATCATCCGGATAACCGTAATGGCAGAGGTCCCAGATCACCTGGGTGCCCTGAGCACGAGCCGCCCGCAGCATCGGCAGGAAACTGCTCCAGTCATAGACACCGGGGCGCGTCTCGATCAGGTGCCAGCGCAGCCCACTGCGCACCGTGCGCATGGAGCAGTTCGCCATCGCCGCGAAGTCCTCGCCTGGCCAGCGGGCGTGTCCAGTGGAATGCAGCAGGTCCAGGCGTTTGCCATCGCGTCGCCGGTGAGTCGAACACTCGAATCCGCCCACGAAAAAACTCTTGAACAGACCTGGCATGCTCAATTCCCCGCGGGCTGTTCGTTGCACACCGGCGGTTTCAGTTCTGATGCAGCAGGTGCATGTACTTCGGCAAGACGCTGATACAAGGCCAGCGCCTGACCTACGACCTGATCCATGTTGTAGTACTTGTAAGTGCCCAGGCGCCCAAGAAAAGTGACATCGTCGGACTGATCGGCCAGGGCCTTGTAGCGTTTGTACAGTTCGTTGTTCTCCTGACGGGGTATCGGGTAGTACGGATCGCCCTCGGCAGTCGGAAATTCATAGGTCACGCTGGTTTTCGGATGCTGCTGCCCTGTCAGGTGCTTGTACTCAGTGATACGGGTGTACGGGACTTCTTCATCCGGGTAATTGACCACCGCGACGGGCTGGAACCGAGTCTGATCAACCGTTTTGTGTTCGAAGCGCAATGAGCGATAGGGAAGCCGTCCATAACAGTGGCCGAAATACTCATCGATGGGACCGCAATACACCAGATGCCGATAGGACAATGCCTCACGCACCTTGGCAAAATCGACGCCCAGCACAATATCGATCCGTTCGTGATCCAGCATGCGCTCGAACATTTTCGTATAGCCGTGCAGCGGCATCTTCTGAAAGCTGTCGCCGAAATAGCGGCTGTCGGTCGTGGTGCGGGTCGGCACCCTGGACGTCACCGACTTGTCCAGTTGCGACGGGTCCAGGCCCCACTGTTTGCGCGTGTAACCCCTGAAAAACTTCTCGTACAGCTCTCGTCCGATCTGATTGATCACCACATCCTCGGAGGTCCTGATCATCTCCACCGGCTCGGCACGTTCGGCCAGGAACACCTCGGCCTGCTGCTCGTCCATCTGCAGGCCATACAGCGTATTCAACGTATCCAGATTGATGGGGATCGGCACCAGTTTGCCGTCGACCCGCGCCAGAACCCGGTGTTCGTAGCTGTGCCACTCGGTGAACTGCGACAGGTAGTCGACAATGCGTTCGGCATTGGTGTGAAAGATGTGCGGCCCGTAGCGATGCACCAGCACGCCCGCGCTGTCGAGATGGTCGTATGCGTTGCCTGCGATATGGGAACGACGATCAATCAACAGCACGCGCTTGCCAAGCCCAGCGGCCAGTCTTTCAGCCAGCACGCTGCCGGCAAAACCGGCACCGACAATCAGAAAATCGTAGGGCTGTGAAGCGTTGATGGCTGACTCGAGCGTTATTTCAGGCATTGGATCTGCTCCTTCATGGCTGCACAGGTCTTGTCCCAGGACTTGTCCGCAAGCACGGCGTCAGCAAGCTCGTAGAATTCGCTGGACTTGCCCCTCCCTAGCGCACGCTCAATGGCATCGCAAAACTGCGCAGCGTCAGCAGCGATGGTCACCACACCACTGTCTCCGTAGGTACTGACCACATCGGTGATCGGTGTCGACACCACCGGGCAGCCGCCCGCCAGGTATTCCGGAGTTTTGGTCGGGCTGATGAAGCGCGTGGACTCGTTGATCGCAAAGGGCATCAACGCCACGTCCCAGCCGGACAGGTAAGCTGGCAGGTCATCATAGGATTTGCCGCCCAGGTAATGAATGTTCGGCAACTGCGGCAGGCTGCCCGGATCAATCTTGACCACAGGGCCAATCAACACGATTTGCCAGTCAGGCCGGGCGCTGGCTACCTGACGAATCAGCTCGATGTCGAATCGCTCGTCGATGACGCCAAAGAACCCCAGGCGTGGGCCTGGAATGTCCTGTTGATCAGGCGGATCGCTCAACCCCCGTCTGGCCGTCGCAAAGTGCTCGATGTCCACACTGCTGGGCATGGAATGGACGTTGCTGTGCCGTTCCTTCTTGGCCTCCCAGAGGCTGTGGCCACCTGTGAAAACCACATCCGCACGCTCCAGCAAATCCTGTTCCATGTCGATCAGTTCAGGCGGCGCGCCCTTGAATGCAGACAGTTCGTCCATGCAGTCGTAAATGATCGCCTGCGGCCAGAGATGATCGGTGAACGCCAGGCTCATGGGTGTGAAGTACCACAGGAGCAGTTCGTTTGATGGATGCTGCTCAAGCCAGTGATCCAGCAACTGACGTTGCGCGAGAACCACCTGATCAGGCGGCAGATCACGAGGCAGATGAGGCACCAGCACGGTTACGCCTGAAGGCTGCGGCAAGGCTTCCAGGCGGCTATCGGGGGAATCGGCGAAGACCGGCTCCTCGAAAAAAAGCACGTCATAGTCGCGGGCCATCCGAGACATGATGTGTTGAGGACGCTGGTAGACAAAACCCCACCTCAGGTGAGAGAGACAGAGCAGAACGGGGCGTGTATCTGGCTTGGATTGCGATGCGGTCGACAGGTCTGAATGAATCGCTTCTGCACGGTTCATGAAGTTTCCCTTCTTATGAAAAAAAGTGCCCGGACGAATCTGAAGGGCGCCTCTGAGGGCTGAACTTCGACTGCATTCATTAATGAACTCAAGGCGGCCATGAGCGTTGAACCCCTTACAGGCTCTGCTGATGCCCGCCCTTACTGAGGGTATTGAGAGCGTTCCGGCCCGCCCGTTCAGTTCTCCCGATGAAGTGCACACACCACTGGGAAAAGTTCGTTGAACTCATGCGCGGGGAAATTTCCCTAGTCATAAGCGAATGCTTTTTTGGTACCTGCAGTACGTCACTGGTCTGTTGGGTCGATGGGTCCTGATTTTCGCTCGCAAACACTCCGTATTCCTGATCCATGAGGGACGGAGTCGTCAGCCTGCCTCTCCCCGAGGCCGCGAAAACCAAAGGAAGGACAACCATGATCCTAGTGACCGGTGGTGCGGGATACATTGGCGCTCATATCGTGCTGGCGCTGCTTGAGCACGGCAACGAGGTGCTGGTGCTGGACAACCTGTGCAACAGCTCGCGAGAAATGCTTGATCGGGTGGCAAACATCACCGGAAGACATTTCGACTTCATTCCTGGAGACGTTCGCAGCAAGGCCACTCTGCATGCCCTGTTTGCCGAATACCCCATAGAAGCGGTCGTGCACTGTGCGGGCCTCAAGGCCGTGGGCGAAAGTGTGCGTGAGCCACTGCGCTATTTCGAGACCAATGTCAGTGGCAGCGTCAATCTCTGCCAGGCGATGGCCGAGGCCGGCGTCTTCAACCTGCTGTTCAGCTCATCGGCCACGGTCTATGGCGAAGCCGACCGCATGCCGCTGGACGAAACCTGCGCGCTGGGCCTGCCGACCAATCCCTACGGCCATTCCAAACTCATGGCCGAACACGTGATGAAGAGCGCCGCCGGTTCGGACCCGCGCTGGGCCATTGGCCTGTTGCGCTACTTCAATCCAATTGGCGCGCATCCATCCGGAATGCTGGGTGAATCTCCACGCAACACACCCAATAACCTGCTGCCATTCCTGCTGCAGGTCGCCAATCGGCAGCGCCCTGCCCTGCATGTATTCGGCAATGATTACCCGACACCTGATGGCACCGGCGTACGGGATTACCTGCATGTGATGGATCTGGCCGAGGGCCATTTGCAAGCATTGGCCCGCATAGGCACCCAGCGCGGCGTGTCCATCTGGAATCTGGGCACCGGTCGAGGGTATTCGGTGCTCGAAGTGGTGAAGACCTTCGAGCGAATCTCGGGCGTCAAGGTGCCCCTCGTCTTCGAGCCTCGGCGCGCAGGCGACGTGGCCGCGTGCTGGTCGGATCCGGGCAAGGCGCAGCGTGAATTGAACTGGCAGGCCCGACATGACCTTGAAGCCATGCTGACCGATGCCTGGCGCTGGCAATGCATGAACCCGCAGGGCCTGGAACTCGAGGTGTTGGTCGGCTGATGCCTGTTTCAGGGCCATTCGTCACCCTGCCGGGCAAACCTCGGAACCGGTTCAACGCAGCATTTTTCTACTTTTTACCACTCACTCAGAAAAGGTACGCACCATGAGCACGACGACAAAACAGGACAACCTTATCGATTGGCTGCGCGATGCACACGCCATGGAGCAACAGGCGGAAAAAATGCTGACGGCCCAGGCGGAGAGACTTGAGCATTATCCGGTACTCAAAAAACGGATCGAACAGCACATCGAAGAAACACGGGGTCAACAGCAGAAGGTCGAGGCATGCCTCACGCGTCTGGACAGCAGCCCTTCGACAATAAAGGACATTGGCGGAAAGCTGATGGCAGTCGGTCAGGGACTGGGTGGCATGTTGATGTCCGATGAAGTCGTCAAAGGCGCGATGAGCGGTTATGTGTTCGAGAACATTGAAATCGCTACGTACACCGTACTCATCGAGGCCGCGGAGGCTGCGGGCGAACCTCAGATCCGCAAGGATTGCGAACAGATCCTGAAGCAGGAAGTCGCCATGGCGGACTGGCTGCGCGAGCACTTGCCTGAAATCACCAGAGCGTTCCTGAATCGCTCGGAATCGCCGAACGTCGAGGCAAAGCGCTGATAACGATACCCTAAAGACCAGACAGTGGTCGGGCGCGTATCACTGCAGTTGCCGCTCGACGATCCCGCTGTCATTGATTCGACGAGGAGTGACTCATGAATCAACTACCACTGGTTGCAGCCAGGTCCACCATCTGGCGCGTCAACCATCCCGAGCTGAAAACAACCGAACGCGCCCTGTCCATCACTGCCGGCAGCCTGTTGCTGTTCACCGCCCTGCGCCGCGGCGGTGTCGTCGGCTTGCTGGGAGCGGCCGCTGGCGCTTACTGCGTGTTTCGCGGCGCCACCGGGCGTTGCGCGATAAAGCGCAGCCTGGCCCCGACCCCGTTTGAACATCAGTTTCAGAACGCTCACGGCTGGAAGGCCAGTGAAGCCGTTTCCCGCAGTGTCACCATCGGCAAGCCCCTCAGCGAAGTACGCGATTTTCTGGAGCAACCGCAGAACATTGGTCCGCTGATTCCATGGGTCGACAGCATCGAAGCCGTTGACGCAGATACCAGTCGATGGACCGTGCGCGGCCCGCTGGGTCGCAAGCTGAGCTGGACCGTGCAACGACAGCCTTCGAACATCCACGACAGCCTTCACTGGCGTACCCGGCCCGAAGGCAAATGGCAGCACGATATCTCGGCATACCTCAAACCCGCACCAGGCAACCGCGGCACCGAGCTGAAGGTCGTTGCCGTCTGCGAGCCCGGCGCAGGAAGCCTGGGTCATGCACTGGCCAAGGCCATCAGTACGTTCAGCGACAAGGCGCTGCTCAATCTGTTGAGCAATCTCAAGCAGCATCTGGAGACCGGTGAAGTGAGCACCAATCAGATGCGGGCCAGCGAAGTGCGTGACTTCCTGTTCCTGCACGGCCAGACAACCGACACCCCCGAGCCTGCGCATGAACAGCCCGAGGTAGCGGCCCTGCCGCGTCCGCAACCGCTGCTGGAAAGGGGGAATGCCTGATGCGCGCGCTGACCTGGCAAGCCCCCAACAAACTGCAAGTCGATACGGTCCCCGATCCTGCGATCCTCAACCCCCGTGACGCGATCATTCGCGTGACACTGTCTTCGGTCTGCGGCTCTGACCTGCACCTGCTGGGCGGTTACGTCCCGGCAATGAAACCGGGCGATATCATTGGCCATGAATTTCTCGGCGAAGTGGTCGAGACCGGTTCGGCGGTGAAAACCGTCAAGAAAGGCGACAGGGTCATCACCATTTCAATTATCGGTTGCGGGCAGTGCGAGCCCTGCAAACGCAGTGACTTCTCCTGCTGCGACAACTCGAACCCCAACCCCTCGACCACTGACATCGCTTACGGCCAGCCCTGCTGCGGCATCATCGGCTACAGCCATGCCTTCGGTGGGTACGCAGGCAGCCACGCCACTTACATTCGCGTGCCCTTTGCCGACGTGAATCTGTTCACGGTGCCGGACGGGGTGAACGACGATCAGGCGCTGTTCGTTTCCGATGCTGCACCCACGGGCTACTTCGCAGCAGATAACGCCGACATCGAGCCCGGCGATATCGTCGCGGTCTGGGGCTGCGGTGGCGTCGGTCTGATGGCGATACGCAGCGCGTTTCTGTTGGGCGCCGAGCAGGTGATCGCCATTGACCGGTATCCGGACCGATTACGTCTGGCGCAACAGAAGGTCGGCGCAACGGTGATCAACTACGAAACCACCAATGTGCACGAAGCGCTGCTGGAGTTGACCGGGGGTCGAGGCCCTGATCGCTGTATCGACTGCGTTGGCATGGAAGCCCATGGCACGGAAATCGATTACGCCTACGACAAGGCCAAGCAGATGCTGCGCCTGCACACGGAACGCGGCACCGTGCTGCGCCAGGCCATACGCGCCTGTCGCAAGGGCGGCACGGTGTCAGTGGTCGGCGTTTATGGTGGGCTGCTGGACAAGTTTCCAATGGGCGCCATCGTCAACAAGGCACTGACCTTGCGTTCCGGCCAACAGCCGGGCCAGCGCTATGCCCCGACCCTGTTCAACCATATCCGCAATGGCGAGCTGGATCCTTCGTTCCTGTTGACCCATCGCATGAGTCTGGAAGATTCGCCGAAGGGCTACGCCATGTTCAAGGAAAAGACCGATCACTGCCTGCGGGCAGTCTTCGAACCCTGACCACCAGTTGCATCAGTCACGACGGGGTCAGCCCCCGTCGTGCTCGTCATCGATCCAGGTATCGATCAGCGATCCGCCCTGCCCTGTGACCGGATCGGTAAGCGGCGTCGGCACCTTGGCGATGCGAGCGACCGCCTGATCATGCACCGAAGGATCGACGCGTTGAATGTCATAGTCTTCCTGGCCTCGCGGATAGGCACCGACTACCAGAAAGTCTTCACTCTGCTCAAGGCGACAGTGACCGGTTCCGGCTGGAAGAACAAGCACATCGCCGGCCTTGACCCTGTGATCGCTGCCATGTTCACCACCCAGCCGCAGTGTGGCGTGCCCGCTGGCGACGCCCAGCACCTCATGGGCCGTGGAGTGGTAATGGTGGTAGTCGAATACGCCGTCCCGCCAGAGAGGCGACCATTCGTTGCTTTCGAACAGGCGCTCGAAAGCCGCCGCCACATCCATGTCCGGGTTAATCGCCAGTTCATAAACGAGCACCGGAAACCGGCTGTTGGGCGTGGCGCCGTCGTCTTCGAAGAACAGGACATGCGGCACCAGCAGTGAAAGCTCCTGGTACGCAAACTCCTCATTCAAGCTGTTCATGCAGTCACTCCTTTGTCGAAGCGCACTCACGCGGGCATCCCACACTCAAGGTGCAGGAGACCGGCTGTTCGTGCCTTTATCCTGTGCCCTCGGGGCTGGGTGATGGGACGCCGTACCGCTCGGATCGGGCAACTGGATGACCTTGCCATCCATCCAGGCGTTTGCACCCGGCAACACGGGGTGAGGCTTGATGTCCTTGCGCGCCTCGCGTTCGGCGACGCTGTCCAGCCCCATCCGTTGGTCACGCGCCTTGACCATCTGCGGGTCGGCCTGTCCGTCCCGGGTAAAGCCCATCATCAACTGAGGCACACCCAAGGGCAGTGATTTGTCCTTGTCGGTGTGCCACGTATGCCAGGTCTTGCCGTAGGTATTGACCAGCTTTTCCATAAGCGCGTGTTCGGCAGGTTCTGGAATACCGGGAGCAACCAGCTGACCCGACGTCACTTCATGGGAATGACTGTGCCAATAGGCTTTCTCTTCAGTTGGCAGACCTTCGAACAACCTGGCGCTGATGATGTACTCGACGCCCATCAAGTGCGCGTCCTTGACGTTGCCGTCGTAGATCACGCACTGAATGACCTCTTCGTTGAGAATCGAGCAGTAATGGTGCGCTTCCATCTGCGATTCGATCGTGCCGTTGTAGAAGTGAAAGCCATCCAGATACGTATTCAACGCATCGAGCGGCGGACGTGATTGAAGCATGGCGGCGCCGGTCTCAAGCACCGCAGTCGAGGCCTGCTTGTCAGCCCCCGGAGACGATACCGGCGGACGTGTATCCGTACCGTTGCAGGCCGAGAGCGCTGTCAGCGTCGCCAACAGCGCAATACGTCTGCTCACCTGCGAGTGCTTCAGATGACGCAGGCGGCAGTAGGCAGTTGAGAAAGTCACGATTCTGTCCCTTGAAAATGGTGTTGGCACAAAGCGGTATCAGGGCGAAATCGGGTCACTGGCAGGGAAGGTTTCCTCGATTGCCTCATCCAGTTTGTCTTCCGCCGCCTCTTCGCAATGACAGCCCGGCGACTGGCATTTCTCGTGATTGACGTGGTGGTTCGCGCAGGCCTCGCAGCAAAATTGCTGCCCGTCGCGTTCCGTTGCTGTGTCTGCGTTGATTGCACATTCACATTGCGGACAAGCACAGGTGTTATCAGTCATAAAGCTCTCCTGATTCAAAGAAGCGCCTGATTCAGCGCCTGTCATTTTCGAAACAGGCCAGCCTGGATAGTTGTCGGAATCTGCCCGGACACCGACCAGCGGTGACTGACACCTCTCCAGACGTGACGTGCTGGAGAAATCCGGCATCGAACCCTCTGTCCCCAGAACACGCATGGCCACCGGCTCTGCGATGGCCGTCACCTTCTGTAGTGCGTAACGGCCCCAGCCAAGAGGCCTTTTTACGTGCAACACACTCCCCCCTTCCCGCTTGCTGCCGTGCTGAAACTGCTTGGCGTGACCACAGCACTTGCCTGCGCCACTCAGGTTCGCGCGGAACAGACCGTGAACCTGTCCAGCATCGAAGTGGATGGCAGAGCCGTGCAAAGCCCTGCAGAAACAGCTCGTGATGCCTCGCGCAGCGTGCCTGGCGGCACCAACGTTGTGGACCTGAATCGAGTTGATCAGGGGCGCGTGGCCACCAACGAAGACGTGTTCCGCTATCAGGCAGGTATCTACGCAAAGGCAGCCAACAACGAAGGCGCGAAGATTTCCATCCGTGGTTCCGGGCTGAATCGGGCACCCGGCGCGCACGCCTCGGGGCTGTTTGAAATGCTCGACGGGTTGCCGCTCACCGGCCCCGGCGGCACACCGTATGAGCTCAAGGAGCCTTTGTGGCTGAGCCATGTCGAAGTGCGCCGTGGCGCGAACGGTTTTGAGCTGGGATCGCTGGCGCTCGGCGGCGCAGTCAACTACATCACTCACACCGGCTACGACGCGCCGCGCCTGCAAGTGCGCTATGAAGCCGGCAGCCACGGTTACACCAAACGGCAGGTCAGCTCCGGCGATGTGCTCGGCGATCTGGATTACTACGTCGCCCTGACCAATTCCAACTACCACGGTTTTCAGGATCACAGCGCTGGCGGCAGCAAGGGCATCGCCGCGAACGTCGGCTATCGTTTCAGCCCTGATCTGGAAACCCGCTTCTTCTTTCGTTACCGGGAAACCGACAACGACTCGCCGGGTCGGCTGACACGCGATCAGATTCGTCACGATCCGCGTGCCGCCAACACGCTCAACGCAGCACGTGATTCCAAGCGCCTGCAGCCGGGCAGCACCTGGCTGGGCAACAAGACCACGCTCTACCTGGATGACAGTTCCAGAATCGAAACCGGTCTGGTCTATCACGATTATCCGATGGACCTGCGCGAAGGCACCAACCGCCTGAAGGTCGCCTACACCGACATCAGCGGTACGCTGAATTACATTCGACAGGACACCGTGTTCGGCCGCCAGAGCAACACGACCCTGGGCCTGCGCACCACCAAGGGCTTGCCGAAAAATGGCGCTTCAGAATTCGTGCGCATCCCTGCTGGCAACACTGCGAGCTATACGCCAGGCACCAGAACCCGTGACTACAGCTATCTGGGCTCGGACAGCGTTCTGCAACTGAGCAACGACCTGGAGTTGGTTCCCGACCTGTGGCTGACCACAGGCGTTGCTGCGATTTACACCCGCCGCGAAACCAGTGTCACCTACCCCGCTACCCAGCAAGCGGTCAGCACCCACGACTGGGACTATGCGTCACGTCTCGGCCTGCGTTATGACTTCACACCGCAATTGCAGGTCTACGGCAATCTGAGCCGCTCGGTCGAACCGCCTCATGCGTGGTCGATGATCTGGGGCTCGAACCAGTTCTTTCCCGCTGGAAGCGGCCCGGCGACAGGTCTGCAACGTGTTGGCGTGAAACTTGAAAACCAGACCGCGACTACTCTGGAACTCGGAGGGCGCGGCCGGGCATGGATGGGCGACTGGCAAGCGGGGTGGTATTACTCACAGGTCAGGCACGAGTTATTGAGCGTCGAAACCCAGGCCGCCAGCGCGACCTATTCGCAGGTGATTGCCGAATCCAACGCCAGCCCGACGGTTCACACCGGCGTCGAGCTGAGCCTCGACAGCCCGCTGTGGCAAGGCGGTGCCGCTGGCAAGCTGGATCTGCGTCAGGCGTACACATTCAGCGACTTTCACTATCGGGACGATGACCGGTTTGGCGACAACGCCCTCCCCGGCATTCCACGGCATTATTATCAGGCTGAATTGCGCTACAGCCATCCGACCGGGTTTTACGCAGGATTGAATACGGAGCATGCCTCGAAGATCGCCGTCGATTACGCGAATTCCTTCTACGCCGATCAGTACACCTTGCTGGGCGCGACCTTCGGCTACGCCTCGCCCGAGGATGACTGGCAAACCTGGCTGGACCTGCGCAATCTGACTAACCGACGCTATGCCAACACGGTGACGCCGGGCTACGACGATGGCGGGCGTGACGTGGCGCGCTCGACGCCCGGCGATGGTATGGGCGTCTATGCGGGCGTGTCCTGGAGTCTGCGTTAAGACGCAGTCAGCGGGGATGATCAAAAGTTGGCGGGGGTGTTGGCGCTGATGATTTCGGCCTCATCCTGGCCAATGTTGCGGAAACGATGCGGCAAGGTTGTCGGGAAATAGTAGCCATCGCCGGGACCGAGAATATTGATCTGGCCATTGATGGTCAGCTCGACCGTACCGCGAGTGACCATACCGCACTCCTCGCCTTCGCTGTGCACGATGGGTTCTTCGCCCGAGTCGGCACCCGGCGCGTACTGCTCGCGCAGAAAGCGCATCTGACGGGTGGGCAGCGTCGCGCCTACCAGTAACAGACGCACGCCGTTGCGGCCCAGATCAGGCTGGTCGCCGCCTCGAAACACGTATTGATCCTGCCCCGGCGGCTGGTCGAATGTGAAGAAGTCGGCCAGCGACATCGGAATGCCTTCCAGCAGCTTCTTGAGCGAACTGATGGAGGGGCTCACGCGGTTCTGTTCGATCAGGGAAATCGTGGCATTGGTCACACCACTGCGTCTGGCGAGTTCGCGTTGCGACAGCTTGTAGCTTTCACGCACCAGCTTGAGTCGTGCTCCCGTATCCATAATGGCCTTATGCGAAAAAAATCCGGTGAAGAAACTCGGCTCCAACGCAGCGGTGCGCCTGGAGCCATGAGGCCGGATATTAAATCATGTTTGTCGGCAAGGCTCAGCAGTTGATCGCTGACCGTGCGCGTGCATAAACCTGACATGCATCGCGAAACGCTTCGAACATTTTCAGTGACACCGGATTCTCCATCAGCGCCCATTCGGGATGCCACTGCACGCCCAGCACAAAACCCGGTGCACCAGGCAGCGAAACAGCTTCCACCAGCCCGTCGGGTGCAAGCGCTTCAGCGCGCAAGTCGGACGCAAGGCGATCAATACCCTGACTGTGCAGGCTGTTCACTGCAAAGCCGGGTGCCAGCCCCAGAGACTCGAGGATGCCACCCGGCTGCACCGAGACATCATGTTGCGGCACGTATTGCTCGGCCACCACGTCGCTCTGCGGCTCGCGATGATCCAGATAGCCGGGTAAATCCTGAACCCGCTGGTGCAGGCTGCCGCCCAGCGCTACGTTCAGTTCCTGAAACCCACGGCAGATGCACAGCAACGGAACGCCCTGGGCGATGGCGGCCCTGAGCAGCGGCAGCGTGTTGCGATCACGGAACGCATCATGAGCGGTGCCTTCGATACTTGGCGTGCCGTTGTAATGATGAGGCTCCACATTGGAAGGTGATCCGGTGAACAGCAGGCCGTCCAGGTGCTCGAGTATCTGCGCTGGTTCGGTCGGTACATTCAGGGCTGGCAGGATTACAGGGATGCCTGCAAAACCGGCCGCTTCGACATATTTGTCGCCGGCCGTGTGGGAAGAGTATTTGCCCAGTTGCTGACGGCAGGCGGTGACGCCGATCAAGGGAAGTCGAGACATGATTCAGGTCCTGATTTGAAAGGTTGCGCACTGGGCTTGAGATGAATAAGACGCTATCCAGCGCAATTGAAACAAGTCTAGGATATTCAGCTACGCAATCGACATGGGCACTCAGGCAAGGAAACTGTGCAGCGATGCAATATGAAGTCAGCCATTCGGATCTTTCTCTGGTGCTCGCACTGGTCAGAGGCCGCACCCTCGCCCGTGCTGCAGAGCTGCTGAACGTCGATATTTCCACGGCATTCCGTTCAATCAAACGCCTTGAGGCTGCGCTGGGCATCGCCCTGTTCGAAAAGAACCGACGAGGCTACATCCCCACCGATACCGCCAGTGCCATGGCTGAACAGGCAGAACGCGCGGAGCTTGCGTTGAACGCAGCGCGTATCGCCTTGCAGCAAGGCGAGAACGTGGTGAGCGGGACCGTGCGCCTGACCTGCACCGACGCTGTGCTGCACAACCTGCTGCTGCCCGCCCTCGCCCGCTTCATGCCCAACTACCCGGCGCTCACACTGGAGCTGGCAACCTCCAATTCCTTCGCCAACCTCAGCCGTCGGGACGCTGATATCGCGTTGCGCCTGACCAACACGCCACCGGAACACTTGGTGGGTCGACGCATCGGTACGGCCGAATACGTGATCTGCGGGGTGCCCGGCTTTCGTGATGCACTGGAAACAGCGCCCTCGTCTGTGCCATGGATAAGCCCTGACGACTCGATGCCGGACCACACTTCTGTGATCTGGCGCAACCAGGCATTTCCGGACGTCGTGCCACGTTATCGCTGCAGCAGCATGTCCGCCGTGTCGCAACTGGTCGCGGCCGGACTCGGCGTCGCGGCCCTGACAGACTTCACCGCTCGCGGACTTTCAGGCGTCGAGAAACTGAGCGCGCCACTGGAAGGCTGCAGCACCGACCTCTGGCTCCTGACCCGCCCCGACTGCCGCGCCTTGCGTTCCGTCCAGACCCTGCTGGACGAACTCGCGCCCCTGCTGCGCGATGCCTTGCAGCCCTGATTCAGATCCACTGATCTTATCCACGCTCTGCGTCGCATTCGAGAGCGGACGCGGAGCGTCCTGAGAGGCGTTACCACGCTGGAGCGTGGGAACGATCAGGGATCTCAAGCGCACTGATCAGACCCAATCACACAACTTTTATGCCCGGGCCAGATCACATAGCCCTCTGGAAGGGCTCTTTTCCATGTCATTCGCAAACCCTAATGGATCCACTAAATAATAGTTAACCAATTTAATCATTTTATTTTCCCTCTCCTTGTGGCATTAATAGCTCAAGCCACATTTCTGGCTGAACCTGATGGATCCATAACAACAAAACCGAACCGTGGAGAACCCTCATGCATCCGAAAAATACGTGGTACGTGGCCTGTGCAGCGGATGAAGTCACAGACAAGCCGCTCGGCAGGCAAATCTGCAATGAGAAGATGGTGTTCTACCGCGATCAGGATCAGCAGATCGTGGCCCTCGAGGACTTCTGCCCGCATCGCGGCGCTCCGCTCTCCCTGGGTTTTGTCGAGAACGGGCAACTGGTATGCGGTTACCATGGTCTGGTGATGGGTGGCGATGGCCAGACGGTCGCCATGCCCGGTCAGCGTGTCAGGGGCTTTCCCTGCAACAAGACCTTTGCCGCCGTCGAGCGTTACGGATTCATCTGGGTCTGGCCGGGTGAACGGGACAAGGCCGATGCCGCCCTGATTCCTCATCTGGAGTGGGCTGTGAGTGATCAATGGGCGTATGGCGGAGGGCTGTTTCACATTCAGTGCGATTACCGCCTGATGATCGACAACCTGATGGACCTCACCCACGAAACCTACGTCCATGCCTCCAGCATCGGCCAGAAGGAAATCGACGAGGCGCCGCCGGTGACCACCGTCGAAGGCGAAGAAGTGGTCACTGCCCGGCACATGGAAAACATCATGCCGCCGCCGTTCTGGCAGATGGCGCTGCGTGGCAACAACCTGGCCGACGACGTGCCGGTGGACCGCTGGCAGATATGCCGTTTCACACCGCCCAGCCACGTTCATATTGAAGTGGGAGTCGCTCACGCCGGAAAAGGCGGCTACAACGCCCCTCGCGAATTCAAGGCGTCAAGCATCGTCGTCGACTTCATCACCCCGGAAACCGACACGTCCATCTGGTACTTCTGGGGCATGGCGCGCAACTTCAATCCGCAGGACGAAGCCCTGACGGCAAGCATTCGCGAAGGCCAGGGCAAGATCTTCACCGAGGACCTGGAAATGCTCGAGCGCCAGCAGCAGAACCTGCTCCAGCATCCGCACCGCAAGCTGCTCAAACTCAACATCGACGCGGGTGGCGTGCAGTCCCGCAAGATTATCGAGCGACTGATCGCCAGCGAACAGGCCGCCAGCGGCGACCAGATTGCCGTGGCCAACCTGAATTGAACCCGAGGTGCGACATGATCGACGTGACTGTGTTATCGCGCACGGACGAAGCGCTGGACATCTGCAGCTATGAACTGGTGCGAACCGACGGCGGACTGCTGCCGCCCTTCACTGCCGGTTCGCACATCGACGTGCACCTGCCGGACGGCCTGATTCGCCAGTACTCTTTATGCAACCCGCCCACAGAACGCCATCGCTACCTGATCGGCGTGCTCAACGATCCGGCTTCACGGGGCGGCTCTCGCGCCCTGCACCAACAGATTCATCCGGGCACTCACCTGAGCATCAGCGAACCGCGAAACCTGTTTCCGCTCGCCGAGCGAGCAAGCCGTACCCTGCTGTTCGGGGGTGGTATTGGGATCACGCCGATCCTGTGCATGGCCGAGCATCTGGCGCAAAACGACCAGCCCTTTGAATTGCACTACTGCGCCCGCTCGGTAGACCGCGCAGCATTCGTGGAGCGCCTGAAACAGTCCGCATTCGCCGATCAGGTCAGCCTGCATTTCGATGATCGACCGGAAACGCGACTCGACACGCTGACAGTGCTGGCCGATCCCGATGCCGATGCGCAGGTGTACGTCTGCGGCCCCAGCGGATTCATGCAGCATATTCTCGACACAGCTCACGCCCAGGGCTGGCCGGAGCATCAGCTGCATCGCGAATACTTCAGCGCAGCGCCCGTGGACACCAGCAACGACGGCAGCTTCTCGGTGGAAATCGTCAGCACCGGCCAAGTGCTCAGCGTGCCGGCCAACAAGACCGTCGCTCAGGTGCTGGAAAGCAATGGCATCGACATCCCACTGTCCTGCGAACAGGGTGTGTGCGGCACCTGTCTGACTCGAGTGCTCAAAGGCATTCCCGATCATCGGGACCTGTTTCTGACCGAGGCCGAACAGGCGCTCAACGACCAGTTCACCCCGTGCTGCTCTCGCTCGAAAACACCCTTGCTGGTACTCGACATCTGACTATTCGGAGCGCTGGATAACCTTCATGCGCTCATGAACGCCAGCGCCGAATATCTCGGCATAACGCAGCGTGGCGTTGGCGTGCTCGCGCATGATCGATTCGGCACGCGCGCTCTGGCCATTGATCAACGCATCCACCACAGCGTGGTGCTGCATGTGCGCGAAGTTGAAGCGCCGGAACTCACGCACCAGATCATTGCGATCCACGGCAAGCGCGGTGACCGAGGCGAACGGCAAATGATCATTACGCGCCAGCGCATCGGCAATCGCCGGGTTGCCACTGCCTTCGACGATCACCCGGTGCAGACGCATGTTCAGGTCGTGATAGACCTCAAGGTCATCCTCGGTCACAAAGCCCTTGGCGAACAGCGCATCGCCTTGCACCAGGCAGGTTTCCAGTTCATCCCGGGCCTGCTGACTGACCCCGATTTCCGCCATCTGCCGCGCTGCCAGACCTTCAAGCACGCCACGAACTTCAACCGCTCCGGCGATTTCATGCGGGCTGATCGAACGCACCTGAAAACCGCGACCGCCGAAAGGCACCAGCAGCCCTTCCTGCTCCAGCGTGCGAAAGGCCATGCGCACCGGCATGCGCGACACGCCGAATCGCTCGGCGGTGGGCACTTCCATCAAGCGTTCTCCAGCTGCCAGCTCGCCTGATGCGATCATCTTGCGCAGTGATACAAGAACGGTCTGGCCGGGTTTGCTCATGGAGGGGGTTCCGGGGAATGATGGCGTGCATCATAACAGGCCCCACGCTGAGCGCTCACCAGGCTCCTTGCGCTGCGTAAGACACAGTCACCCGAAGCCGCGTTCATCACCGGGTGTGTCGAGCCATTTCAGTGTGTCTTCAAAGCTGATCGGCGGGCTGTAGAAATAGCCTTGAACCAGCGTGCAGCCCAGAGTTTCCAGAGCACTGAGCTCTTCCTGCGTCTCCACGCCCTCGATCACGCAACCGAGCGACATGTCCAGGCTCAAGGCAACCAGCGATTTGACGATCTTGTAGCTGGCCGGGTTGTCGTGAACGCCGGTCACGAAGCTACGATCGATCTTGAGCTTGGTCAGCGCCAGTGCGTGCAACTGGCTCAGGCTCGAATACCCCGTACCGAAGTCATCCAGCGAAATCCCGCATCCCAGTTGCCGGAACTGGTTGACCGCCTGCTGCACTTGAGCGATGTCTTTCATCACGGCCGTCTCGGTGATTTCAAGATCCAGTCGCGATGGGTCAAAACCGCTGTTTTCGATGATCTCCACGATCAGATTGACGCTCTCGCACGTGGCAAAATCATGCGCCGACAGGTTGAACGACAATCTGATGGGCGCAGGCCATGACAGCGCCTTCTGCAGGGCATGTGTCAGCAATGGCGCAGTCAGTTTGTTGATCATGCCGATGCGCTCGGCGATGGGAATGAAGCGCGCAGGCGACACCGCGCCCAGTTCTGGACTGTTCCAGCGGGCAAGCGCTTCGAACGCGACTGTTTCCCGGCTCCGGCTGTTCATGATGGGCTGGAACAGCACGTAGAACTCGGTCTCCAGGCTGGCCCGGCGCAGCGCCTGCTCAGTGACACCATCGGCGTGCAGCTGTTGACGATGACTGGCAGAAAACAGGCAGGTCGAACCGGGATTGTGATGCTTTCCCTGATAGAGCGCGTAGTCCGCGTATTCGAACAACTGGGTGGCGTTGTCGGCTGTCGCAGGATAGGTCGCAATGCCAAACGTGGCGCCGATCTGGATCGGCATTTCCAACAGTTCGAACTGCTCATGCATCTGATCGCACAGGCGTTTGCCCAAGGCCAGCAAAGCTTCTCGGCTGATGTCGCCTTTGATGACCAGGGCGAATTCATCGCCACCCAGCCGCGATACGTGCACCGTATCGCTCGCCACCTGCTTCAGGCGATCGGCGACCATGACCAGCAATTGGTCGCCCGTACGATGACCGTAAAGATCATTGACCGGTTTGAATCCATCCAGATCCAGTATGCCGACCGCAAGCCCCGCGCCCTTCTCCAGCGCCTCCGTCATTGCCAGATCCAGGGTCTGGAAAAACTGACGCCGGTTGGGCAGTCCGGTCAGGCTGTCCTGATTGGCCAGCAGCAGGTTTT
Organism: Pseudomonas sp. AC016; assembly: GCF_979253365.1. Taxonomy (NCBI): domain Bacteria; kingdom Pseudomonadati; phylum Pseudomonadota; class Gammaproteobacteria; order Pseudomonadales; family Pseudomonadaceae; genus Pseudomonas; species Pseudomonas sp. AC016. Next base: position 60,043 of record NZ_CEEDCC010000001.1, on the reverse strand, counting down.
CATTACTCAGTCGCTCGGTCTGCACCTGTACCGTTACCAGGCGAGTGAAGTCGCGGTATTGATAACGAAGAATGATCAGCATGCCGATCGACACCAGCACGATGTTCACTGCCGTGGCGATGAAGATCGTGTTATGGGTCGAGGCGAAGAACACCACGAAGGCCGCGTTCACAATCACCGCCGTCGTCAGTGCGGCAGGCTGCAGGTGCATCATGCAGAAGATGCACACAATCACTGTGATGCCCATGAAAAAGGCCACATGGGCCTGTGCATAGGCGCCGCCGTATGGATAAAGCGCCAGTGACCAGCCTGCAAACGCAGCGGCAATGATTCCCGCCAGGCCATTGGTGCTGCGCAAGGTGGCGAGGATCATCGCTTCGGACGGCAGTCGATTGACCGTGCGCAACCACATACGGGCGCGAATGCCGCACACCAGTGTCAGCAATCCCGGTACCAGCAGGGTCAGCCACATCGGCGCGGAACGATGCGTGAACGCGAGCGCCCAGGTGTTGACCAGCAACACGAAGTACATCAACGGCAGTTGACGGGACAAGGCTATGTATTGGGCCTGAAGCAGCCGGGGTTGATCGGTGGGCACTGATATCAGGGTACGCAGCGTACCCAACAGGTTTTTCAGCATCGCAAGGCTTCTCTGTTACCACAGTCAAAGCGCACGTGGCTTGCTGTATTTCATGCGGGCCGGGCAACGTGCGGCTCGCTTGTCATGCTCTCGGCCAGGTCCACTCTTTCTTTAACACAAAATACGACTTTCAAGCGGATTTCCAGTTGAATAGTTTCCAACTTTACCGGTCTGCGCCGACTCGACGCAGACCGGTAGCTGTTGTATATATCAGGGCGATTTAAAATCCCCGCGAATTGAACCAAAACGCAGAAAAGAACTCACCACACACGCTTTTTAGCGAGCGCGCTTGTTTTCAGTCACTGAGTGCCACGCCCGGCCCTTTTTAGGAATACACGGAGAAGTAAGATGAACAGGAAAGTTATTATCGACACGGATATGGGCTGGGACGATGTGCTGTCCATTGCGTATCTGATGAAACGCCCGGATATCGACATCGTCGGCATCACGGTCACCGGCTGTGGCGAAACTGATCTGGGCTGGGGTGTGATCATCGCCCGCCATTTGCTGGGGATCGGCAACCGGCTTGATACCGTCGTTGCCCGTGGCACGAACACACCACTGGAGCATGACTACCGCTTTCCCCAGGACTTCAAGAACGATATGAACGATGTCATGGGGCTTTTGGGGACATTGAACCCTGCACAACTTCCTGCGCTCTCGGATACGCCCGCCTGGACGTTTCTGTTTGAAACAATCAAGAACAGCAGTGCCCCCATCACGATTCTTTCGCTGGGTGGCTTTACCAACATTGCAAAGATGTTGTCTTTGAGCACAACTCCGAGCGACTTTGCCAATCTCGACAGCATTTATGCAATGGCGGGTGCCGTTTATGTCGACGGTAACGTAGCCGGTTTGAACAACGCACAGCCTGCCTGGGATCAGGGGCCTGCTTATAGCAGCAACTATTATGCAGAGTGGAATGTGTTTGTGGATGCCGTGGCGGCCGACAGCGTATTCGGTTCGACGCTGCCCCTGACGCTGGTGCCGCTGGACGCGTGCAATCAGGTGATACTCGACCCGACCTACTCGACGCGGATCACCGCGACCGATCCTGTGGCGACCCTGGTGCGCAAGGTGCTTGAAGTCAAGTCCGGCACACACGCCGAAGGCAACCTGCCAGTGCCTATTTTCGACCCGTTGGCGACGCTACTGATGGCGGGTGGTATTAGCGCCACCAAAACCAATGCCGAGTACCTGGCGGTGAACACCATCAGTTCCGAACACGACAACCACTGCGGACAGGTTGTCGTCAAGAAAGACGGCTCAAGGCCCGTCTCGTTCGTGACTGGCGTGTCACAAACCGCTTTCGCCAACAATTTTGCGCAAGTGATCAACTGCCCGCTGAACTGACAGCGTTGCCGTGCCCAGGCATTTCGCGCGGGCACGGCAACACAGATGGATCCTGGCAGTCCTGAACCATGTACGACGCCCGGCAGTCAGAACGCTACTTCACGCCCTGTCCAGGACATCCGCATGTTCAGCCGTACCCTGCTTGTCGCTGCCACCCTGACCTGTTCATCGCTCGCACTTGCCGACGACACGCTGCGCATCGAGCGCCTGCAACGCTGTGACGACCTGCTCGACCGCCAACAGCAGACGTTTTGCCTCAGCGCAGAAGGCATGGGCAAGGGCCCGGTTGAAATCAGACTCGCCGGCAAGACACTGCCCGAGAGCGCCATCCAGCGTGACGGCGATCGCCTGCGGGTGCAGTTGAAATACGCCGACTGGCAAAGCGGCCCGCTGTGGCTGCGACAGGACGGCAACAGCAGCAATGCGGTCTGGCTGAGCATGGCAGGCAGTCACGTCCTGGCCGCTACGCCGGATGAAGTCGCGAAAAACATGGATGGGCTGACCACCTATGTAAACCTGATCAGCCTGATCATCGAAGAACGGTTCGACGGCCACGAAGAAGCGCAGAGAATTGCGCAGAAATTCGGCGCAACTGTCGTCGGCTCGATTGCACCGCTCAACACCTGGCAACTGCGCCTGCCGACAAAAAATCTGGTGGAGCGCGACGCCATGGTGCTGCGCATGGGCAGCGAGGTCAGTGTCGACGCCGTCGTCATCGAAGAGTCCCAGGCCGAGGCCGCAGAAGGTGAAGCACCGCCTTCGGACGGCAAGCAGGAAAAACCGACGCGCGAACAATGGACCGCCAACCGCTTCATGGACGCCGTGAATTACTACCAGCGCCGTATTCCGGGCAAGGTGTCGCCCATCAAGCCTGTGCCGATTCGCGTCGGCATCATCGAGCGCAACGTGGATTTCGACACGCCGGACTTTGCCGATTACCGAGGCGACTGCCACAGCGGCGCACCACGCACTTGCGTGTTTGCCCGTGACGCCCGCAAGCCTGACGGGCATGGGACTACGGTGACCGGCATTCTGGCGGCCAATACCGCCGAGGGTGGCAACACCGGCTTTCTCAAATCGCTGGACGGCGCGAGTCAGGGCTTCGACGTGATCGTGGAGCGCAACTCCGACGCAGGCATCACCGCCAACGTGGCGGCCTCGGTCAATCTGGTCGAAGACGGCGTCAGGGTGTTGAACTGGAGCTGGGGTATTCACCGGATCGGAGCGAAGAATATCCAGGGGGATGATGTCGATTCGCTGATCCGCTCAGGACTCGCCATGTCCGGCTATGAAGAACTGCTGGAGGAGTTCTTTCTCTGGCTGCGCGAGAAACACCCGGATGTGCTGGTGGTGAACTCGGCAGGCAACGGCTCTTCGTTCTCGAGCACCGACGAATACCGCCTGCCCTCCTCCTTTATCACTGATCAGTTGCTGGTGGTCGGCGGCCATCAGCGCACCGAGCGCGATGACGTGGCCGTGGATGATCCGGCCTATGTCGAGAAGCGCGAATCCTCCAATGTCGATATGCGCGTCGACATCATGGCGTCCGCCTGCACCCGCGCGTCAACGGCCAAGGCTGGCGAACAGGGTGCGGTGCACTGCGGCACGTCCTACGCCACGCCCATGGTCACGGGCATGGTGGCTGCCATGCTGTCGATCAACCCCAGACTCACGCCTGAGCAAATCCGCATGTTGCTGCGTCGCAGTGCCATGACCATCGGCAGCAATTATGACTTCGAACCGGTGGGCGCGGACGACCTGACTGCCCCCATCCTGCCGTCCGAGCGGGAATTCAAGCTGCACGACAAGGACGTGGGCCGTTCGGCGCGCCTGGACATGCAAAAGGCTCTGGACCTTACGGTACAGAGCCTTGATCGCGTGAGATGAATTATTCGGCGGGGGGGATCAGTTTGCAGCCACTTGATCCCGCTCAGCCTGCAGGACCAGCGCCTTGAGCGAGGCATCGAACTGCTTCAGGGCGGTGACCTGCAGTTCGCGCTGCAGGTCGATCTGCGCAGCGATTTCAGGAGCGGCCTTGCCCTTGACCCAGACTGAAGGCATTGCCTGCCCGGTTGCGCCCTCTGCCTTGCCGATGTACTGCAGGTTGGCGTCGTAGAAACGCGCCAGATAACGGGCTTCGACCTGATTGTTGCGCTTGCTCACCAGTTGGTTGTAAGTGTCGAGCATCACCACCACGTCAGGGCGCGCCTGCATCACTGCGTCGAGATTGTCGTAGACGGTCACCGAGGCGAACTCTTTCTTCAGCGAGCCGGTGAGCCAGTCGATGGCCAACTTCGGGTCGGAGCTGTTGATGAAAGCGTCACGAATGCGTGAATCCAGCGCATTGTTACGAGCGCTGCGCTGGGCAACGGCATGATAGTTAGTCAGGTATTCAAGGTTACTGACCGTGTTCTCGCTGTACAGCACGCCGACCGACTGCGAATGCTGAAGGCTGGCAGGGCTGTCCGTTACCGGCTGGAAGTGGCAGGCCTGGGCGTTGTCGAGGGTGGTGGCAGCGGAAACGGACGACGTGGCCAGAGGCGCACTGATCAAGACAGCGACAAACGTCAGCAGGTTGAAAATGTTCATCGTTCGTTTCCTTCTTTACGGAGCAAGTGGCTATGACGCCATCCTCCTCCTTTGCCGAAAAAACAGAACTTGCCTTTCTTGATGGTGACTATCGATTGAACGAATGATAGTAGACGGCCATGAACTACAAGCGTCTTCGGCACAAATACTTCAAATATTCATATCGACTTTCACCGCAGCCCGGATCGCTTCGAGCAGCATCATGCACGCCGGGTTGTCGTTGTCGGTCCGCCAGACCAGATGCAGCTCACTCTGCACACCCTCGCCCAGATCGATCTCGCGAAACACCACGTCCTTGAACACCACATTGGTCGCGCAGCGCGGCACCAGCGCCAGGCCCATTCCGGCGTTCACCAGCGCCAGAATCGTCAGCGACGAGCCGAGCCACTGCACATAATCCGGAGCAACACGGGCCGAACGGAACATGCCGGTCAGCAGCTCGTTGAAGGGCGGATAGGCCGAGTGTGAGTACATGAGGAATGGGGCACCGTCGAGATCTTCAACTGCGACCGACGAAGCCTCGGCCAGCGGGTGGTTGCCCGGCACTGCCAGCACGAACGGTTCACGCACCAGACACTCGGTCTCGTAGCCCGGCTGAAACAACGGAGCCCGCACAATTCCCAGGTCGATACGCCGCGCCCTGAGCGCTTCGTGCTGCTGGTAGGTATTCATCTCGGTGAGGGATATCTTGACCTGAGGCTGGTTGAGCCGCGCCTCGGCGATCACCTTGGGCAGGAACTCGTACACCGCGCTGCCAACGAAGCTGATCGTCACCGAGCCGATATCGCCTTCGGCAAAGCGCCGGGCCGAAATGGCCGCTTGCTGGGCGCGCTCCAGCAGTGTCTGCGCCTCAATGAAAAATGCACGCCCTGCGGCGGTTAACGCCACGCTACGGGTGCTGCGCGTGAACAACTCCACGCCCAGATTGTGCTCAAGCAACTGGATCTGTCGGCTCAGCGGCGGCTGGGTCATGTTCAGACGTTCGGCCGCTCTGCGGAAATTCAATTCCGTGGCAACGGTGGTGAAACAGCGCAGTTGGGCCAGCTCGAACATTGATTCATTCCAGGTATCAATCAAATCAATATCTAGATTAGACGGGAATAATCACAGCGTCCATGATCGGCTTATCCCCAAAAAAACAATGAATGGGAGTTGCCTCTTGAATACCGTCCCTCATGCTTCGGACCCCACGGTGCTTGCCCGTGCGGCCAGCAAGGTGAAGCGCCACGTGCTGCCGCTGTTCGTGGTGATGTTCATCGTCAATTACATCGACCGCGTCAACATCGGCTTTGTGCGCAGCCACCTGGAAACCGATCTGGGCATCGGCGCAGCGGCCTACGGGCTGGGCGCCGGTCTGTTCTTTGTCGGCTATGCGCTGTTTGAAGTGCCTTCCAACATGCTGCTGCAGCGCTACGGCGCTCGCGCCTGGCTGACCCGCATCATGTTCACCTGGGGTGCGGCCGCCATGGCCATGGCCTTCGTTCAGGGCGAAACCAGCTTCTACGTGTTGCGTTTCGTGCTTGGTGCCGCCGAGGCGGGTTTCTTTCCCGGGATCATCTATTACTTCACCCAATGGCTGCCTGCCAGTGACCGTGGCAAGGCCATGGCGTTGTTTCTGAGCGGTTCGGCCATCGCCTCGGTGATTTCCGGGCCGCTGTCCGGAGCGTTGCTGGGCATCAGCGGCCTGAGCCTGCACGGCTGGCAATGGATGTTTCTGATCGAAGGTTTCGCCTCGATTGTGCTGTGCGGGTTCGTCTGGTTCTGGCTGCAGTCGCACCCTCATGAAGCCAAATGGCTGACTGAGGAAGAAAAGACCACGCTGGTCAACGCCATCGCCGAGGAGCAGCGCGCTCGGGAAGCCACGCAAACCATCCGCCCTTCAGTGTTCAAGCTGCTGGCGGATCGGCAGATCATGCTGTTCTGCTTCATCTACTTCTCTGTGGCCCTGACCATCTACGGCGCCACGTTCTGGCTGCCGAGCATGATTCGCAAGATGGGCAGCCTGAGCGACTTCGAAGTCGGGCTGTTCAACTCGGTGCCGTGGCTCATCTCGATTGTCGCCATGTACGGTTTCGCTGCTCTGGCTGCGCGCTTCAAGCATCAGCAGGCGTGGGTCGCCGTGACGCTGGTGATCGCTGCATTCGGCATGTTTATGTCCACAACTGGCGGGCCGGTCTTTGCCTTCGTCGCCATCTGCTTTGCCGCGATCGGCTTCAAGGCAGCGTCGGCGCTGTTCTGGCCGATTCCACAGGGTTATCTGGATGCCCGTATCGCCGCTGCAGTCATTGCATTGATCAACTCCATCGGCAACCTGGGCGGCTTCGTTGCACCCACTGCGTTCGGCTTTCTGGAGCAGACCACCGGTTCCATTCAAGGCGGTCTGTACGGGCTCGCGGCCACTTCGCTGCTGGCGGCCATCGTGATCTTCTTTGCCCGCACCACCCCGCGAGGTGATGCGCGCCGCCCGTCCAGGGCTGAGCCGGCGACCTCGCAGGCGACCGCCCCGCTCGGCCCCCAGACAAGCCTCAAACCCTGATCAACCGGGAGACAGTCCTTTGAAAATCATTCGTGTCACCGTCACTCCCATCGCCTTTCGCGATCCGCCCCTGCTCAACGCCAGCGGTATACATGAACCCTTCGCGCTACGCTCAATCATCGAAATCGAGAGCGACAACGGTTACATCGGCCTGGGCGAAAGTTATGGCGATGCCCCGGCCTTGGCGATTCAGCAACAGGTACAGAATCAGTTGATCGGCCTCGACCCGTTCAATCTCAGCCAGTTGCGCAGCATCGTTCAGGCCACTGTGGCGGCCCACAAACCGACCAGTCTGGCGGGTGCTGAACTGGCGCCCGGCTCTCACGCCAGCAAAGCCGTGAGCAACGCTTACTCGGCGTTCGAAGTCGCGTTTCTTGACCTGCAGGCGCGTTCGATCAACGTACCGCTGGTGGATCTGCTCGGTGGCGCGGTTCGCGATCAAGTGCCGTTCAGTGCGTACCTGTTCTTCAAGTATGCGCAGCACGCCGATTCACCTTACGCACCGGACAATTGGGGCGAAGCACTGAGCGAGGAACAGATCGTCGCTCAGGCGCGGCGCATGATTGAGGCTTACGGTTTCAAGAGCATCAAGCTCAAGGCGGGCGCGCTGGACCCGGAGCACGAAGTGTCCTGCATCAAGGCCCTGAAGAAAGCCTTCCCCGGCTATCCGTTGCGCATCGACCCCAACGGCAACTGGTCGCTGGAGACCTCGATCCGCATGGCCGAACTGCTGGGCGACGATCTGCAGTACTACGAAGACCCGACCCCGGGTCTGGATGGCATGTCCGAATTGCACAAACGCACCGGCCTGCCGTTGGCGACCAACATGGTGGTCACCGACTTCGACGAATTCCGCCGCAGCGTTGCGTTGAACAGCGTGCAGATCGTGCTGGCCGACCATCACTACTGGGGCGGACTGCGCGACACACAGGCACTGGCGAAAATGTGCGACACGTTCGGGCTGGGCGTATCGATGCACTCCAACTCGCACCTGGGCATCAGCCTCATGGCCATGACCCATGTCGCTGCGTCCGTGCCTAACCTCGACTACGCCTGCGACACGCATTACCCATGGCAGGAGCCGGACGAGGAAGTCATCAAGGGCGGTAAGCTGCCCATCGTCGACGGTTGCGTAAAACTCACTCGCGAACCGGGTCTGGGGCTGGAACTGGATTATGACCAGCTCGGCAAGCTCAACGATCAGTACCTGAGTTGCGGAATCCGCCAGCGCGACGACGTGAAGCAGATGCAGAAATACAAACCGGAATGGAAGGCTGTGAAGCCGCGCTATTGAGAGACCGGCAAGTCTGAAGGCCCCGTCCTCCGGGGCCTGATCACCTTAGCTGCACCACGACCTTGCCTTTGGCCCTTCCCTGCTCGACATACGCCAGCGCCTCGGCGGTCTGCTGGAACGCAAACGTGCGGTCCAGAATCGGCTTGATGATTCCTGCTTCGATCAATCGGGTGATTTCCTTGAGTTGGGCGCCGTGGGCGCGCATGAACACGAAACTGTAGGCAACACCGTGTTTGCGGGCCTTTCTGCGAATGCCATAACTCAACAGGCGCATCACCTGCTTCAACACCCCGTTCAGTTTCTGTTTTTCAGCAAATTGCGGTGTGGGCGGACCGGAAATGGAGATCAGATGACCGCCCGGTTTGAGCACCTTAAGCGATTTTTCCAGCTCGTCGGCGCCCAGGCTGTTCAGCACCACGTCATAGCCCTGCAGCAGGCTTTCGAAGTTCTGAGTCTTGTAGTCGATCACCACGTCGGCGCCCAGAGCCTTGACCCACTCGACATTGGCAGTGCTGGTCGTGGTCGCAACGAAGGCGCCCAAGTGTTTCGCGAGTTGGATGGCAATGGTGCCGACGCCGCCGGAACCCGCGTGTATCAGTACCCGCTGGCCTGGCTGCACCCTTGCGGTTTTCACCAGCACTTGCCAGGCGGTCAGCGCCACCAACGGAACGGATGCCGCCTGCACCGTGGTGAGGTGCGCAGGTTTGAGCGCGATGGAATCTTCGCGCAGGCAGGTCAACTCCGCAAAGCTGCCCATGCGTTCCTCCTCGGGCCGCGCATAGACTTCATCACCAGGCTTGAAGTCTTTGACGTCCGGCCCGACCGCCACCACTACGCCCGCCACATCGTTACCCAGCACCAGTGGCAGCTTGTAAGGCAGGATCGGTTTGAATTCGCCGTTGCGGATCTTGACGTCCAGCATGTTCACGCCGGCCGCATGAACCTGGATCAATACGTCTTTTGGTCCGATGCCAGGATCGGGCCTCTCGCCAATCCGACCGACTTCCTTCTTTCCATACCGGTCGATGATGAATGCTTTCATGGGTGTTCAATTCTCTTTGAATACAAAATGGCTCGGCTGCTTATTGCGCGAGGTGTCTTTCACGGCGCTGGACGAACAGGAAGGCCATCGAAAACAGCACTTCGATCGCCACCGCCGCCAGAATTCCCGGATTCGCACGCCCCGATAGCAGTTCGAATACGCCCAGTGCGGCGAGAGTCAGGCAGGCCGTTACAAAGCCTGCGACCAACGCCGAACGTGCCACCGAAGGCGCAGCGTTTCTGGCCAGAAAGAGCATCACGCCCAGGCCCAGGTACAAAGCGGCTGCACGACGGCTCACCAGCCCGGCCTCGCTGGAAAAACCGACTCCCCAATTCGCCAGCATCTGCGCAGGCATCAACATCCACGCAACGGCAAGCGCCCAGAACACAATGGCGCTCATGGCCGCGAGATGACGAAACTTCATGGCTGTTTACTCATGTATTGATGGCTGGCAAATGGAATGCGCGGTCTTCCCGGCGCAAGGCATCAGGAAGCGGTCTGATAACGCTGCGCGACCTCGGCCTGACGGATTTCGCCGAGCAGACCCTGACGCGCTGCCTGCAGTGCATCCCAGCGGGCATCGTCACGCAGCGGCGGGATAGTGATCGGTTCACGGCGGTCAAAACCGACCAGCGCCGCATCCACCAGGTCGTGCACTTCCATGATGTCCGGCAGGGTATTGATGTCGATACCGGCGCGCTCCCAGATCTCGGTCCGGGTGGCAGCCGGCAGCACGGCCTGCACGTAGACACCCTTGTCCGCCAGTTCCAGGCTCATGCCCTGGGACAGGAACACAACGAACGCCTTGGTCGCGCCATAGATCGACATGCCGAACTCCGGCGCAAGGCCGACCACTGAGGCGATGTTGACGATGGCGCCCTCACCCGCCTGCACCAGCCGTGGCGCAATGGCGTTGGCCAGCCGGGTCAGTGCCGTGATGTTGAGGGTGACCAGTTGATCGATGCTGGCGGACGTCTGATCCAGAAAACCACCGCTTTGGGCAACACCGGCGTTATTGATGAGCACGCCGATGCGGGCGTCATCGCGCAGACGTGTTTCGACGGCGGCCACGTCATCGTTGCGGGTCAGGTCAGCCTGCAACACATCGACGGCGACGCCGTGCTCTTCACGCAGACGGGCCGCGAGAATGTCCATGCGCGCCTTGTCACGGGCGACCAGCACCAGATCGTGACCGCGGCCTGCGAAACGATCGGCGTACACAGCGCCGATGCCGGTGGATGCGCCAGTGATGAGAACAGAAGGAAGTGCGGTCATGGGAGTGCTCTCTTGCAGAAAGAATCATTGAGGTGCCCAAGCGATGGTCGCCTGGACTTGCCACAATGATGATGATCAGCATCTTATTCGTCAACAACTTTAATGATGGTTAACATCAATGCTATAGTGCGTGCATATTGGATCGCATACACATAGAGGCATCTCATGAGAGTCACCAAAGCGCAGGCGCAAGCGAACCGCGCGCACATTGTCGAAACGGCATCGGTGCAGTTTCGCGAGCACGGGTATGACGGAGTGGGAGTGGCAGACCTGATGGCTGCTGCAGGCTTCACCCATGGCGGGTTCTACAAGCACTTCGGGTCAAAGTCCGACCTGATGGCTGAAGCGGCTGCCTGCAGCATGTCGAAAATCGTGGAACAGTCGGCGGGCGTCAACCCTGCCCACTTCATTGAGTATTACCTGAGCCGGGAACACCGCGACGACGTTGCGACCGGCTGCACCATGGCTGCTCTTGGCGGCGACGCATCGCGCCAGTCCGACGACGTCAAAAACGCCTTCGCCAACGGCATCGAACAGTTGCTGAAAAACATGGCGTCTGATTCATCGACTCAGGAAGCGGATCCCAAGGCGTCACGCGCAGCGCTGCTGGACATGGTGGCCCATGCGGTGGGCGCGGTCATGTTGTCACGCGCCGTGCCGAACGATTCGAAACTGGCAGACGAAATACTCGAAGCCTGCCGGGCAACGATGCTCGTCCAGGCTGAAAAATTGTCTGAAGGGGTTTCCTCCGTCAGCTAGGGCAAAACCGGCTGTTTCAGCCGGCTGCCCGTTACGTCTGGCACGTCAGGATGCAAATAACCGGCTCAGGCACGCCAGCTTCTTTTTGTATGACTTGCGAGCCAGCAAGGCGTCTTCGAGAGTGACGGCAACGAAACGCGCCTTCTGATTGGGCTGCATCTGCCCGATCAGGTCCAGGTCGGCGCTGATCACCGTGCCGATCATTGCGTAGCCGCCGCCGGACACCGCGTCGCGATGCAGCACGATGGGTTCCAGCCCGGCCGGCACCTGAATCGAACCGATCGGATAACAACTGTCGACAATGTTGGAGGGATCGGAACCAGCGCCAAACGGTTGCTCGCGTGGCTGGAAGGTCAGCGCCTTGCCGCCTTTGAAGCGATAGCCGATGCGGTCTGCCTCGGAACCCACCGTCCAGGATTCGGAAAAAAAGCTGGTCGCCGCGTATTCCGTCAGGCGCTCGTAGTACAGCCCCGGCACCACGCGCAGATACACTTCACCGCCCAGCGACTGACGCAAGGCCATCGGCAGACTGGCTCCCGCCCGGCCTTTGCCACTGGGTACGCCGATTGCCAACTGATCGTCAGCAGCCAGACGTCGCCCTTCAAAACCGCCCAGCGCGCCCAAGGTGTAGGTCGAACGGCTGCCCAGCACCACCGGCACATCGATACCGCCTGCCACCGCCACATAAGCGCGAGCGCCGTCCTTGGGAAAGTCGAAGCGCAGTACTTGCCCCGCTTTCACTGCGAATGCCGTGTCATGGTGCATATCGACCCCATCCAGACGTGGCGTCATGTGCGCGCCGCACACCGCGACCAATGCGTCGGTTTGAAACTCCAGTTCGGGCCCGACGAGCGTGCATTCCAGCCCCGCAGCGCCCGGCGGATTGCCGACCAATTGGTTGGCAGCGCTGAGCGCATATTGATCCAGTGCGCCGGAAGGCGGAATGCCCAGGTGGTAATACCCTTCGCGGCCCAGATCCTGAACTGAAGTCGCCAATCCCGGTTTAAGTACCTTGATCATGCCAGCACCTCCTGCAGCGAAGCCGGATAACCGGCCGGGTCGGCGAGAAAGTTATCGAGAGAGAACTCGACCGGACGGATGCGCAGATCGAATCGACCTGCGTCCACTTCGGCAACAGCAAGGTCGTAAGCCTCACGATCGATGGGCTTGAACTGAACGATATCGCCGGGTCTGAAAAACACCATGTGCTCTTTCAGATACGCCAATTGTTGCTGCGGGTCGTAGATCGGGGCTGGCGTGACGCCGAACATCTGGTAGCCGCCTGCGCCGCGCACCGAGTAGATACAGCCAAAACATCCGCCATGACCGAGGGTCAGTTTCGGCGTGTCGGTGCGCGGACGCAGGTATTTGGGAACCTGCAACTGACGCTCGCGCTCGACCATCTGAAACATGAACGGCAGCCCGGCCACGAAGCCCACCATCGACACGAACCACGGCGCGCCGCTGTGAGCCGCAATGAAGGCGTCGACATCGGCCAGATTGTTAATCCGCGCGGCATACTCCAGGTCCGTGCCGCTCGGGTCCTGATGTCGGTCGCGAAAGCGCATCAGGGTCTCGTGGGTCCAGGGATCGTTATAAAGCACCGGAATCTCGATGATGCGGGTCTGCAGCGTGCGCTCTGCGACCGCACCTGCCTCTGCGGTTCTGACGGCATCGAGCAACGCGTGGGGCGCAATCCGGTCCGGATCGAAACGGATCTGGAACGAAGCATTGGCCAGACACACGTCCAGCACGCCGTCCAGTTTCAGGCGTTCCACAGCGCGGGTCACTGCCATGCCCTTGAAGAAGGCTTCCAGCGACATGCTTTCGCTGACCTCGGCAAACAGGTGTTCGTCGGCACCGAAACTGTAGCGAATCGGATCGTTCATGCCCGCCCTCCGCTGAATTGATAGTCGGCCATGTCTGTTCCTCTTGGATGGGTTGGAGAACGGCAGGCAAACGGTAACGGGACCCGGCATCTGTGTGCCGGTCTCCTTGCAGGGTCAACGGGGCGCTTTCACCAGAATACCGGCATTGTCCAGCGCCCTGCGTGTGGCTTCGGCCAGATCCAGCGCACCTGGCGTGTCGCTGTGCAGGCAGATGGAGTCGAACTCGATGGCCAGATCCTCTTCCTCGACGGTCTGCACCACGCCTTCCTGACAGGCACGCAGCACCCGCGCCGCTACTTTTGCCGGATCGTAAGCCTGCACGTTTCGGGTGAAGACAATCGAGCCGCTGAGATCGTAAGCGCGGTCGGCGTAGAACTCACGGATGACCGGCTGCCCCAGTTCCTGCGCGACTCTGCAGATGACCGAGCCTGGCATGCAGTAAAGCAACAACGCAGGCTCTACGCGCTGCAGGTTTTCGACCAGCAAACGGGCTGCTTCCTCGTCACGGGCCAGGTGCATGTAAAGCGCACCGTGGGGTTTGAAATGTTGCAGCGTTACGCCCTGGGCGCGAGCGATCTCTCTCAAGGCACCCAATTGGTAGAGCATGTCGTCCACCAGTTCCTGCGCCGGAGCCTGAATATGACGACGACCGAACCCGACCAGGTCGTGAAACCCCGGATGCGCCCCGACGGCAACTCCAAGGCGCCTGGCCTGCTCGACCGTACGACGCATGGTGCCGGGGTCGCCCGCATGAAAGCCAGTGGCTACATTGGCTGAACTGATGAATTTCATGAGTTCGGTGTCCACGCCATCACCGATGGTCCAGGCACCGAAGCTCTCACCCATGTCCGAATTGAAATCGACTGTCCGCATGTCGCACCCTCCTGACATGAAATTGCGATCTGACGCAGACAACGTTAGATTTCTCCCGACCCCTTGGGTAGATCTATTAACAGATAACCCTTTATCTATAAATCAGATGGCCTGCCTGAAGGAAAGACGATGTCCCTCACCCTTCGCCAGATTCGCTATTTTGTCGCCACTGCAGAGATCGGCCAGATATCCCAGGCGGCCATTCACCTGAACATCTCCCAGTCAGCGGTGACCACAGCAATCAAGGAGCTGGAGCACATTCTGGGAAGTCTGCTGTTCCAGCGTTCGGCACAAGGCATGACGCTGACCGACGCCGGGCGGCATTTTCTCAACCGCGCCTATGTGATCCTGCGCAGCGTCGACGATGCCTTGAACAGCCCGTTGCCTGACGTGCGCGCCAGTGGGTTGCTGCGCCTGGCCGCGAGTTACACTGTGATCGGCTATTTCCTGCCCCACCACCTGCAAAGGCTGGAACACTGGCATCCGGACGTATCCATTCAGGTCCATGAGCAGGAACGTCAGGCCATCGAACAAGGTTTGCTGGAGGGCTGTTTCGACATGGCGGTGGTGCTCACCGAGAACATCACTCACCCGGATATCGTTTCCGAAACGCTGTTCAATTCCGAGCGTCGCCTGTGGCTGCCCAGCCATCATCCGTTGTGTCAGCGTGATGTGGTGAGCCTCGCGGATGTGGCCAAGGAGCCATATATCCTGCTCACCGTCGACGAAGCGGAGCAGAGTGCCATGCGCTATTGGGAGATGGCCCGCCAGAAACCCAGCGTGCGGGTGCGCACCAGTTCGGTCGAGGCGGTGCGCAGCATGGTCGCCAACGGCAGCGGCGTGGCCATTCTGTCGGATCTGGTGCATCGGCCCTGGTCGCTGGAAGGCAAACGCATCGAAACCATCACGGTGACAGACAAGGTTACGCCCATGAGCGTGGGCCTCGCCTGGCATCGCGAGCGAGCGTTCAGTCCGGCGATGCAGGCGTTTCGTCAGTACTTTCACGACGCCTTTCTGGCACCGCAACAGCTGTCGGCGCGCCGTTAACGCGCATTGATCGGGGCATGCTCGGCCATCAGTTCCGCAACCCAGTCGATGAACGCACGCACCTTGACACTGACATGCCGGTTCGGCGGAAAAGCTACGTACATCGGCATCGAGTCCATACGCCAGTCTTCGAACAGCGGCACCAGATCACCACTGCCAAGGTGAGGCCGGACCATGTAGTCGGGAAGCCAGATGACGCCCATTCCTGCCAGGCCGGCAGCCAGATAGGCATTGCCGTCGTCCACCGCCAGCACGTAACGACCGTGGACATGAACGCTTTCCTCACCACGATGCATGGCATAAGGCAGCGCCTTGCCGGTACGCGCCCACAGGTAGCCGACGATACGGTGATGCGAGTTCTCGAGGTCCTTCGGATGGTCCGGCGTTCCCATGCGCTGCAGATAGCCGGGCGTCGCGTAAATGCCCAGCCGCAGATCCCCGACCCGTCGTGCAATCAGCGACTGATCGGTGATCTCGCCGCCACGCAGCACACAGTCCACGTTCTCTCGAACCAGATCGATGACCCGGTCACTGGCCCCCAGGTCGATCTGGATGTCGGGATAGCGCGCGTGAAAGGCAGGCAATGCCGGCATCAGCAGCAGGCTGGCGAAGGGGCTGGGCACGTCCACACGGAGTCGGCCTCGTGGCAATGCCGCAGCACTGGACAGGCTGGTCTCGGCATCGTCCATGTCTGCCAGCAGCTGTATCACACGCTCGTAATACGCAGCGCCATCAGCCGTAACATTGACCTTGCGCGTAGTGCGGTTGAGCAGCTTGACCCGCAGACGGGCCTCAAGCTGCTGCACCAGTTGCGTCACACTGGTCTTGCTCATGTGCAACGTGCCGGCGGCCTTGGTGAAGCTGCCAGTCTCCACCACTCGCGCAAACGCCTGCATCGCATCGAACCGATCCATTCTCGCCCCGTGTTTATGCCTGATTGTTTGGGATTACCAAACAGTGATGACTACAGTTGCGCGTTTATCCGGCCACTGCAAGCGCCTAAAGTCGATCCATCTTGAATGACGGGTCATCGCGACCTTTGGATGGAGAAAGCTCATGACACAGCGTGACGTGGTATTCCCGACAGGCCGCCAGGCCCTTTATGAACGCAACCGGTATTCGCCAGCAATGCGCGCCAATGGTCTTCTGTTTGTTTCCGGTCAGGTCGGCAGTCGCGAGGATGGCTCGCCGGAACCGGACCCGGACAAGCAGGTGCAACTCGCGTTCCGCAACCTGAATGCCGTACTGGAGGCAGCGGGCTGCACGTTTGATGACGTCCAGGACGTCACCTTGTTCATCGTCGATCCGGAGAAGAAATTCGAGCATATCTGGAACACAGTCGTGCCGCAGTACTGGGGGCAGGCACCCTATCCGACCGTCACCGCCGTTGGCGTTACCTGGCTTTATGGCTTTGAATTCGAGATCAAGGTGGTTGCAAAGCTGCCTGACGGCGGAGTGAACTGATCGAGCAAGCAGCGGCCAGACTAGCGCTGGCCGCCTTTTCGATAACTGCGGATAGGCACGACACGGTCATGGTCGTCGGGGACCGTCGGCTCTTCGAACTGACTGAAGAACTGACCGGATATCACATCATCGAGAAACTGCTTCTGTTCGTCAGCAACGCGTTGCCTGGACGAACGAGAGCCGGCGCTTGCGTTTGCCAGCCAGAGGGCGCGACGCTCGATCGCTACAGTGATAAACGCCCTTCTCTCCTCATCCGACATCTTCATCAAATGATCACACGTGTTCTCAAGCATCCGGACAGCCAGATCCTGCTCGAGTTGATCCTCATCCGTGAACATCAAATGCCAGATAAAATCGAAAGAGAGTTCGGCGAGGGTACGCATGGATGCAATCCGTGTTGTCTGAGCCTGCGAGATTCGCGCTTCGCCAGCGTTTGGTCAAGCTGTATAAAGGTATGATAAGCGCCATAGAAACCGGGTCCTGCAGGCCTTAACCGGGTTATTTGAGCAGGTTCTATGGGTCGTGGAAACTCTAGCCCTCAAACGCAGGATTTTCGATCAACAACGCCATCCCCTGCCCGCCGCCGACGCAGGCAGCGGCAATGCCATACCGCAGGTTTTCTTCGCGCAACTGGCGAGCCAACGTTATGACCAGACGCAGCCCGGTTGCCGCCAGTGGATGCCCAAGGCCAAGCGATCCGCCGTGGACATTCAAGCGATCCCTATCGAGTTCCAGCGTCTGGGCGACGGCGAGCACCTGAGCGGCTTGTGCTTCGTTGATTTCCAGCCGTCCGATATCGTTTAGACCCAAGCCACTTCGCTGCAAAAGCAACTGAATGGCCGGGGCCGGGCCGATGCCCATGAATTCAGGAGGCACGCCCACCACGGCGCTGGCCAGCAGATGCGCCAGAACCGGACCGTCCGTTTCCGACGCTTTGCCCACCAGCGCAGCTGCCGCGCCGTCGACCACGGCGCAACTGTTGCCTGCGGTCTGTACACCGTCGGCATGGATGGAACGCAGCCTCGACAGCGCCGCCATATCAGTAGCGCGTGGATGGCTGTCTTGCGACACGCTGTCCACGCCGCGCGGCAACTCGATGGCTCTGGGCTGATAACCGTCCAACACGAACTGCTCGGGCGTGACGGCCACGATCTCTGTGCTCAACCTGCCGCTGACCTGAGCCTGAAGCGCTCGCTCATGGCTCAAGAGCGCGTAGCCATCCACTTGCTCACGAGTGAGACCGTGGCGCCGTGCAAGGTGGTCGGCGGTGGCGATCATGTCCATGCCCGGCGCCGGGTCGTACAGCGCTTCCCAGAGAAAATCCTTGAACTGCACACCAGCGCCCAGGCGAAATCCGTCGCGATGGGTGTAGGCGGCAATCGGATTGCGCGACATGGATTCAGCGGCGACACACAGCGCGAGCTGTCCGTCTGCACCGACGTGCACAGCAGCCTGACGCAACAGTTCGAAACCGGTCGCACAGATGCGCTGCACGCCCAGTGCCGGAACGCTCTGCGCCACGCCGCTGTACAGACCGATGTGTCTGGGCAGCAGGTAGGCGTCAAAACTGGCCTGCGCCATTGATCCGGCCAGCACGGTATCGACCCGCTCCGCCCTGATAGCCGCCCGAGCCAGGACCTCACGGCCGACCTTTATGCCCAGATCGATTGGCGACACCTGCGCCAGCGCGCCACCCAGGTCAATCCATGGCGTGCGCACCGATTCGATGATCGCCACGTCGCTGAACGCCGAATACTGCCCGTTCATTTCAAAGGGCCAGCACGCAGCACGTCGGGTTCCTCGCCGCGATACAGCGTATCGACGATCGCTGCACGCCACTGCAAAACGGCACGCTGGTTGATCGAGCCCTTGTCGGTGATTTCTCCACGGTCAATCGATGCGGGCTCGACCAGCAGGCTGATCCATTCAAGACGACTGGCGTTGCCGGTGGCATCACGGTTCAAGCGAGCCAGCCAGTCAGAGAACCACTGGCGAACCGGTGCGCTGGTCAGGACCTCGGCATCACTGGCATCGGTACTCAGCCCCGACAGTTGGCGACAGTCGTGCAGCCTCGGGAACACCAGCGCGCCCAGGCATTCCCGATCTGGCGCGGCGATGACCACATCCTGCACATAGGGCGAGCCATCGAGTACCGCGCGGTTGCGCATCGGGCCGACGCTGACAAACACCCCCGACGACAATTTGAAATCCTCGGCCAGACGGCCATCGAACATCAGGCCCAACTCTGGCGCTGTCGGGTCGGCGAGTTTTATCGCGTCACCGGAGCAGTAAAAGCCGTCTTCGTCGAACACCTCGGCGGTCTGCTGCGGCGAGCGCCAGTAGCCCGGCATGATGTGCGGCCCGCGAAAACGGCCTTCCAGTTTGCCGTCCACCGGCACCAGTCGTACTTCACAACCCGGTGCTGGCAGGCCGATGTAGCCGGCCATGGACAGCGGCCCGGTGGTGAAGGTGCAGGACGGCGCGGCCTCGGTCATGCCCAGCCCGGCCATCATGCGGATGCGCTCGCCGCAATGCAGCTCGGCAACCCGGTCGAGCCGGTCCCAGATGCTTTGCGACAATCCGGCGGCGGCGAAGAAGAACAGTTTCATACGCGAGAAAAATCGGTCGCGCAGCTCGGCGTCCTGCTCCAGCGCGTTGACCAGTTCCTCCCAGCCCTTGGGCACGGTCAGGTAGGCAGTCGGCGAAATGTCCTTGAGATTGCGCAGGGTTTCAGCGAAGCCCTGAACCGTGGGTTTGCCGTTGTCCAGATAGAAGGTGCCGCCGTTGTAGAGCACGATGCCGACGTTATGGCTGCCACCAAAGGTATGATTCCACGGCAGCCAGTCCACCAGCACCGGAGGTTCTTCGCCAAACACCGGAAAGGTCTGCAGCAGCATTTGCTGGTTGGCGCAGAGCATGCGCTGGGTCGTGACCACGGCCTTGGGCAGCTTGGTGGAGCCTGAGGTAAACAGAAACTTGGCGATGCTGTCCGGCCCGGTGGCGTCGAATGCAGCCTCGGCTTCGGCGCCGCCGGGTTGCACCAGCAGGCTGTCGAATCGGATATGGGATCGCCCGGCGAGCTGACCACGCACGGTGATGACTGGCGTATCGGCGGGAATCACCGCGTCGATGGCACGCTGGAAAGGCGCTGCATCGCTGACGAATACCAGACCCGGCCGCAACACGCCGCAAACGTGGCGCAACTTGGCGTAATCCTGGGACAGCACCGAGTAGGCAGGCGACACCGGGCAGTAGGGAATGCCTGCGTACATCGCTCCCAGGGCGATTTGCAGGTGTTCGATGTCGTTACCCGACAGCAGCGCCAGCGGCTTTTCGGCTGACAACTCATACTTGAGCAGGCTCTGGGCAATGGCGCGCACGCTGTCCAGCATCTCGGCATAGCTGACAGTGCGCCAGCCACCCAGGCTGTCGCGGGTGGCGACAAACGTCTGTTGCGGACGAACATCGGCCCAGTGCACCAACCGGTCAAGCAAGCGCCTGGGCAACTCGGCCAGCGGTTCAAGCGAGCGCATGTGCAGAACGCCCCGCTCTTCGCGCACTTCAACGGCAGGATGACCAATGCTCACCTGACGGTAGCGTGGCGGATTGATTTCGGTGTGCGGCGTTGAGGATCTTGGTTCGGAACTCACGAGCATCTCTCCGTCAAGGCACGCGCACACCGAACCGCACACGGCAGTTCGTGGTGGGCGTGGCAGCGGCTGGCTGCGGCCTTGTTATTGTTTTGCCTGACTGATCGGCACCGACGCCCCCTATCAAGGCCGCCCGCGCCAATGTGAACGGTTCAGATCGGGTAGTGCCGCGGCCCGTTTTGCAACGTCACCCAACGCAACTGAGTGAAGTGCTCGATCGATGCCTTGCCGCCAAAGCTGCCATATCCACTGGACTTGACCCCGCCGAAAGGCATCTGCGCCTCGTCCTGAACAGTGGGACCGTTGATATGACAGATGCCCGACTCGACCCGTTGCGCCAGCGCCAGCGCGCGAGCAGTGTCGCGACTGAAAATCGCCGCCGACAGGCCAAATTCCGAGTCGTTGGCCAGGCGCAGCAGCTCCTCGTCCCCTTCTCCACGAATCAGCACCGCAACCGGCCCGAAGGACTCTTCGCGGTACAGACGCATGCTGTCGGTGACATCGTCCAGCAAGGTGGGCTGCAGGATGCTGCCCTGAAGCTGTCCGCCAGCAATCAGTTTTGCGCCCTGGCTTACGGCGTCGTCGATCAGCGCCTTGATACGCGTTCCGGCGCCGACATCGACCAGTGAACCCAGCACAGACGTACTGTCGTTGGGAGGACCTGCCCGCAGCGTTTCGATCTTGGCCGCCAGTTTCGAGACAAAGGCATCGGCTACTTTGCGGTCTACGATCAGGCGTTCGGTAGACATACAGATCTGGCCCTGATTGAAGTAGGCACCGAATGCTGCCGCCTCTACGGCAGCGTCCAGATCGGCATCATCCAGCACCAGAAACGGGGCCTTGCCGCCCAGTTCCAGCAAGGCCGGTTTCAGGTGGCGGGCCGAAAGCTCGCCGACGATGCGTCCCACATGAGTGGAACCGGTGAAATTGACCCGACGCACGGCCGGGTTGGCGATCAGCCGTTCCACGATGGCGGGCGCATCGGCGGGTGCATTACTGATCACATTGATCACCCCGTCGCCCAGTCCCGCGTCCTGCAGCACCTGACCGATCAGGCGATGCACGGCCGGGCTCAGTTCGGAGGCCTTGAGCACCACGGTATTGCCGCAGGCCAACGGCATGGCGACGGCGCGCGTGGCCAGAATCACCGGCGCGTTCCACGGTGCGATACCCAGCACGACGCCACACGGCTGCCGCAACGCCATGGCAAAGTTGCCGGGCACATTGGAAGGAATGATTTCGCCGTTGATCTGGGTCGTCATCGACGCGGCTTCACGCAGCATGTTGGCCGCCAGATGCACGTTGAAGCCATACCAGTTGGCCATCGCACCCGTCTCGCCAGCGGCGGCAATGAATTCGGCGCTGCGCGCCTGCAATTGTTCGGCCGCCTGCATCAGGCGGGCACGGCGCTCACCCGGCGCCATTGCTGACCAAGCCGGAAACGCGGCCTGAGCTGCGGCGACCGCAGCATCAGCGTCTTCAAGGGTGGCCGCGGCGACGCGCGAAACCACTTCACCGGTCACAGGATTGCGACGTTCAAATGTTCGTCCGTCGCGGGCGGGGCACGACTGGCCGCCAATCAGCAGGGGCACGTCCAGCATGGTGATTCCTCTTTATTGTATTTGTCGGGAATGCAGTGCAGCGTTTGTTCACATTAGCCTCAACAGGTCATCCGGCCTAGCAAGCCGCGCCGGATGCGAGTCAACGCTTGTAGGCCTGCAGACCTGGCTTGATGCTCTTGTCGTCGAGGAACTGTTTCATGCCCTGCTCGCGACCGCCTTCCTTGTCCAGCAGACGCGACTGATCGAGTTTGGCGTACAGGTAATCCTCGTTCTGCTCCCAGGTGAGTTCGCGGCAACGCTTGAAGCCATGTTTGGCGGCGCGCAGCACGACCGGGTTCTTCTCCAGCAGATTGAGCGCCAGATCAATGGTCACCTGACGCAGTTGCGCCAGCGGCACGCTTTCGTTGACCAGGCCCATCTCGGCAGCCTTGCGGCCATCGAAGGTCTTGCCGGTCATGATGTAGTACAGCGACTGACGGTGGCCCACGGTATCGGCCATCGCCTTGCTGACCAGATTGCCCGGCGGAATGCCCCAGTTGATCTCCGACAGACCGAAGGTGGCTTCGTCGGCGCAGATCGCCAGGTCGCACGCCACGAGCGGACTGAAACCACCCCCGAAGCACCAGCCGTTGACCATGGCGATGGTCGGCTTGGCGTACATGCGCAGCAATTTCCACTGCCACTGGGAAGCCTCACGACGAATCTTCTCCTGAAGGATTTCCGGGCCTGCATCGACTTCACGGAAATACTCCTTGAGGTCCATCCCGGCGGTCCAGGCATCGCCAGCACCCGTCAGGACCAGCACGCCGGCTTCAGGATCCTGTTCGAGCGTTTCCAGCACATCGATCATTTCCTGATTCAGCGTCGGGCTCATGGCGTTGCGCTTTTCCGGGCGGTTGAGGATGACCCAGGCAATGCCCTGCTCGATTTCGACCTTGACGGTGGTCCAGCGGCCTTCGTACGTGCTCATCGTGGTGCTCTCTTGTTTTGATTGGAAGATGAATCAAACGTAAACCGGAAAATTAGTTATGTCAATTAACTGTTATTAACCTTAATTAACATTTACCGCACTCCATTCGGATATGCTGGTCACAACTGTGAATGCCCATGGCCTTCGCCCGCGAACACCGGCACACTGCCGGAAACATTGCTCATCACCCAAAAGGACTGGATTTTCAATGGCCAAGCCATCCGACATCGCCACCCTCTGCCCAACCACGGCACAGGTTACCGAGGCGTCGTTGCCTATGGACTCCGCACTGGATGACCTGATCGGTTACGCCATGCGCCGGGCACAGCTCAAACTTTTCCAGAACCTCATCGGACGTCTGTCGAGTCACGACCTGCGACCTGCGCAATTTTCTGCGCTGGCGATCATCGACAAGAATCCGGGTCTGATGCAGGCCGACCTGGCCAAGGCGCTGGCCATCGAGCCGCCGCAGGTCGTGCCGCTGCTGAACAAACTGGAAAGCCGTGCGCTGGCGGTCCGTTTGCGCTGCAAACCGGACAAGCGGTCGTACGGGATCTTTCTCAGCAAGACGGGCGAAACCCTGCTCAAGGAACTGAAACAGATCGCCGCTGAAAGCGACCTGGACTCCACTTCGGCACTCGATACCCAGGAGCGTGAGGAACTGCTCCGGTTGCTGAAAAAGGTCTATCAGGCCTGACACACGCCCTCCGACGACGTGCCTGCGTCGTCGGCGCTCTTTTGATCACCCACGATCACCAGAGCGGCAACGCGTACTGCACGACAAAGCGCGTCTGGTTCTCATCGCGAAATGCTGCCCCTGCCGGAAAGTCGTTACGGTAGATCGACTTTCGCGCCAGCAGGCTGACGTTTTTCAACGGTCCGCTCTGAATTACATAGCCCAACTCCATCTGAAACTCCCGTTCCTTGCGGTCGTCAGCGTTCAAGGCGGCCAGTTCGATGTTGTCGCCGCGCACGTAACGCAAACGGCTGCGCAGCCCGACGATGCCGACCGCAGTGAAATCGTAGTCATAGATGGCCTGCCAGGTACGCTCTTTGGCGTTGAGGAAATCCGAACTCATGGTCAGCTCGCTGAGGCCCATGAGTTCAGTGCCTGACAGGTAAGGTGTCGCGGTGTCGCCGCGGGAATGCATATAGCCCAGACTGACGCTGTGCCCGCCCAGTTTGTAACCCACCAGCGCGGAGAGGTTCTGGTTGTCCACTTCGCCCGCCTTGGCGCTGCCGGTGTCCCGGCTGAAGAAACTCCGCAGATCGGTGGTCAGCGTGCCATCCCCCAACGGCAATTGATGCAGCAACGCCAGCGTATTCTGGGTGTACAGATCATCCACTTCAGCGTGATAGGCGCGCAGGCTGAGCTGCTGGCTTAGCTGATAATCGCCGCCGGCATAGGCCATGTGTGATGAGGTGGCGGCACCGTTGAAGCGCCGGTTCGGCGAAGCAATGGCGAGTGGCTGATAATTGCTCGAATCGCGCTTGTTGACCCGGTCGATATAGCCAGCATTGAACGTCAGCCCCTCCAGCTCCTTCGAAGAGAGCGTGGTGCCTCTGAAGGTCTGTGGCAGCAGGCGGGAGGGACTGGCGAACGCGAAAGGCAGAAAGATCGAAACGTCGCCGGTTTTTATCGTGGTCTGGCTGAAGCGCATCTTGCCGGTCAGACCCAGTCGCGAATACTCATCGGCGGCACGGCCGTCCCGGGCAGATACCGGCAGCAGTTCGGTGCCGCTTCGGTCAGGCGATGAATCGAGCTTCACGCCGACAAGAGCGCGCGCATCCAGGCCAAACCCCAGCTTGCCGGGCGTAAATCCGGACTCCACATTCATCATGAAGCCCTGCGCCCACTCTCGCGCGGCGGTTTTTGCGCCATCGTCCTTGTAATCGCGATCCATGTAGTAATTGCGCAGGGTCAGCGTGCCATGGCTGTCAGCGACCAGCCCCTCGGCCAGCAGCGAAGCGGGCATCATGCTGACCCCCATCAACCCCAGCGCCAGCGTGCGTGTTTTGCCTGAATACGATGAAGCAGGTCCAGCCTTCTCAGCATCCCCGGGAAGTCTTGGCATATCCGTTGTCCACTTATTGTTGTTGTTTTCGACGTCGACTCTCATCGCGCCAACGAGGAGTCGTGGACAAAGGATTGGGACATACCCAGTCAGCCGTCAATCCAGACTGACCGATAATCGAACATTAATATCATTAATCACTTTTTGATTAATCGGATCGAAACGCCAGATATCCTTGAAATCAAAAGACCAAACCCGGTTTTTTGCTCCCAATTCACCTCCTGTTCTTTTTTTAGTTATTTTTGTTACCTTAATCGTCACCTGATTCGTGGACTAACTGACCACGGCTGTCAGGCCGCTGACCACAACAAAAACAACAGTGAGGCTCGCCATGAACACCCCATCGCGTCGTTCGACGTTCACCATCGCCCTGTGTTTTATCGTCGCACTCATCGAAGGTTTCGACCTGCAGGCTGCAGGCACTGCCGCAGCCGGTCTGCGCCAGACCTTCGCCCTGGACCCGAAAATGATGGGCTGGGTGTTCAGCGCAGGCATCATCGGCCTGCTGCCCGGAGCCTTCTTTGGTGGCTGGATTGCCGATCGCATCGGCCGCAAGAAGATCCTGATCAGCGCCGTACTGCTGTTCGGCGTGTTCTCGCTGGCAACCGCTTACGTCGACACCTTTTCCGGGTTGCTGGCAGTGCGCTTCATGACCGGACTGGGACTGGGGGCCGCCCTGCCCAACCTCATTGCGCTGTGCGCCGAAGCCGTAGGCGAGCGGCATCGTGGGCTCGCGATCAGTGTCATGTATTCGGGGGTGCCGCTGGGCGGCGCGCTCGCAGCGGTGGTGGCGATGTTCACCAGTGACCACTGGCAGACAACCTTCATCATCGGCGGCCTGGTGCCTGTGTTGGTGGTACCGCTGATGGTGCTGCTGTTACCCGAATCCAGCGTATTTCGCCAGCAGACAACCACGTTCGAAGCGCGTCATTCCACCACCAGTGCGCTATTCGGCGAGGACCGGGCGCGCACCACACTGGCCTTGTGGCTGGGCTATTTTTTCACCTTGACCGTGATGTACATGCTGCTCAACTGGCTGCCGTCCCTGTTGATTGCCCAGGGCTTCAGCAAACCCCAGGCCGGTATGGTGCAGATGCTGTTCAACATCGGCGGCGCCCTGGGCTCGTTGCTCGGCGGCGTGCTGCTGGATCGCTGCAATGGGATCAAGGTCGTGATGTTTGTCTACGCAGGGCTGCTTGCCGCGCTGGCCGGTGTCGGCTTTTCGGTGGGCATCGTGTCGATGTCAGCGGCCGGCTTTGCGGCAGGCGTGTTCGTGATGGCCGCGCAATTGGTGCTGTATGCGCTGGCCCCGCCCGCCTACCCGACCGCCGTCCGGGCAACAGGCGTGGGCGCTGCAGTGGCGATCGGTCGTCTGGGTTCGGTGGCAGGTCCGCTGGCTGCCGGTCAACTGCTGGGGGCTGGAGCCGGAACGGCCGGTGTGCTGCTGGCAACCTCCCCGGGTCTTGTGATTGCGGCGCTTGCGGCGATTGCCGTGTTGTCCCGTTCAACGGGGGTGGCGAGGCTCAAGACGGCGAGTTGAAGCCCAGTGTTTGCGAATCCCCGCCAGATAATTTACTGATATGCACGCACACCTGCTTCTGCCCGGAGGGCGTAGTAGCTCTCGGAGGTTACGACGGCAGCGATGGGCTGCGCAGCAGCCCCAGGTTGCATCTGATACACCGCGTGTGCCGGTTTTGCTGCCGGTTCCCGGCAGATCGCGGGCAAGCGCGCTCCTACGACTTTTGTTTGCTTTAAGACAGCGCTGTGTCAGAGGCATAGGGGCATCTTCCACAAAAAAACCGACTTTTTCAGTAGCGGCCCGGCCACTGAGCTGACGCTAGTCCCGGCAAGGCGTCCCTTTTACCGGACGCCTTTCTTCGTTACAGCTTGTGCAGGAAGTTCAGCACCACCTTGTTGCCTTCCGTACGGTTTTCGGCGCCCTGCTCGAAGTAGCTGTTGACCGTCAGCACGTTCTGCTTGCTGAACGCGCAAAGAAACCCAGGCCCGATGGCCCAGACCTTTTCCTTGCGGCCACTCACGTCGTGCCCGTCCACCTGGGTATCGGTGAACTGCTTGAGCCAGTAACCATTGAGGCCCACGGAAAGTTGCTCGCTGACGGCGTACTGCAAAGTCATGTTGGCGTGCAGGGCCTGTCCGGCCTGGGTGTCGGAGGCGTTGCCGAAGCCAGCCTGGGGGTCGTCGTTCTTGCCGTTCCACAGGTACATGAAGCGGCCGCTGGCCGACCATTTTGGCGAGAACCAGTAAGTCGCGGCGTAGTAAGGGTTGAACGACCAGAAGTTGCTACCGGGGTTGATCGATCGATTGCGGTCGTAAGCGCCAACCGGAATCGCAATGTCAGCCTCGACCCGCTGGGTCAGCAGCGGACTGCCGTCGGCATTTGAAATCGTCGGCAATTGCAGAAACGGGCCGATGATCAAATCACCAAACCCGGCTCTGGAGCTGAGGGCCGAGTTGCCCAGACCGTCGTCGACGTCAACGTGCGCCAACGACGTGTTGATCGCCGTAATGCCGGGCATCGCGCCATTGGCCAGAGGGGGTGCGACGTAGATGAGTTGGGTGGTCAGCGCCAGTACTTCAACTTCCTGCTTGGGTAACTGCAACTTGTTGCCATTGACGTCATTGAAACGGTCGGCCTTGGCGAAGTTGGCGTACTCCTCCAGATACCAGCCCGGCCCGTCTGGCGCGGGAGAACCATCGTAAAAGCTGGTGTTGCCCAGATTGAGACCGGGCAAGTCATAAGCGTGAGCGGTTGAAGACAAGGCGACCCATGAGGCGGCCACGACGGTACGCAAGATAGACTTCTGCATCTTGTAATTCCTTTGGTTCTTATTGTTGTTTTCAAGGCCCCGATCACGCGAACGCAGGACCGGGGTTTACATCAACCGAATCCCTTCACACGTAAGTCGCCGCCAACCCTCCATCCACCGGCAGGTTGACCCCGTTGATCCAGCGCGACGCGTCGGAGCACAGGAATGCGATTACTTCGGCGACCTCATCGGCCTGGGCCGGACGCTTCATGCGCGCGCCGTCTCTGGCAATGCGTTCTTCACCCAGCATGGTCACGAAGTCTCCCAGAATCGGCGTGAACACCGGCCCCGGCGCCACGCAGTTGATGCGGACCGACTGATCTCTGAACCAGGCCTGTGACTGCTGGAACGTCCAGACGATCAGCGCCTCCTTGAAGTACTGATAGCAGGTCTCCTGCGCCACCGGGTTGGCCGCCAGCCACGCCTGCCCCTCGGCGTAAGTCTCGGTCATGGCCAGCGCCTTGTGCAGTTCCAGACGTTCCGGCCATTGCGCGCCGAGAACCGAGGCGACATTCACGATGCTCCCGCCCGGCGCAATGCGCGGCAGCAAGCCCTGAGTCAGATGGCGCAGCCCTAGATAATTAACCTTGGCCACGACCTCGACGGGCGCAGTGCCCGGCACGCCTGCGATGTTGCACAGCGCGTCGACCTGAACGGGCAGTTTTTCAATCAGCGCATCGATACTGGCGGGGTCGCCGAGATCGGCCTGAAAAAAGCTGTCCAGGGTCAGTTGCGGTTCGTGGCGGTCAACACCGATCACTCTGGCCCCCTGGAAGCGGGCCAGCCTCGCCACTTCGGCACCGATACCGGAAGACACGCCAGTCACAATCAGGGTTTTGTTGTTCAGGTTCATAGTCGTGCGCTCTTGTTATTGTGGGTGGAGCCTGTGCTTCTCAAACTGTCGACAGCCTTCAGAACGGGTAAGCCGGCGGCTGATTCTTGACCGTGACCCATTGCCATTGGCTGTACTCGTCCCCGTCGGATGGGCTGCCGACGCTGCTGCCGTTGCCTGATGAGCCGCGCCCGCCAAAGGAGTTGATGCATTCGTCCGCCACGGTCTGATCATTGATATGCAGCAAGCCGCACTTGAGGCGATCACCGATAGCCATCGCCCGGCCCACTGACGGCGAGATCACCGCCGCCGCCAGGCCATACTCGCTGCGGTTGGCCAGCTCGATCGCCTCTTCATCCGTGGAGAATGACACGACAACCGCCACAGGCCCGAAAACTTCTTCTTCGAATACCCGCATACCCGGTTTTACATGGCTGAGCACGGTCGGACGATAAAACAGTCCATCGTATTCGCCGCCGGTTTCCAACTGCGCGCCCCCCTCTATGCTCTCGCTGACCAGTCCATGCACATGCTGCACCTGGCGCGCATTGATCAGAGGCCCCAGTGCGGCCTCCCCGCGCGCGGCGTTGCCCACGGTCAAGGCTCGCGCCTTATCCGCGAGCTTGCGCGTAAACGCGGCTGCAATGGATTCGTGAACCAGAATCAACCCGGTCGCCATGCAGATCTGGCCCTGATGCAGCCATGCGCCAAACGCCGCGTTGCCAGCCGCCAGGTCCAGATCGGCATCTTCCAGAATGATCAGCGGGTTCTTGCCGCCCAGTTCCAGCGAGACCTTCTTGAGGTTGCGCCCCGCCGTCTCACCGACCTTGCGGCCTGCAGCAGTGGAGCCAGTGAAGGTGATCATTTGCACGTTAGGGTCGCGGCACAGGGCCTCGCCCGCATCCGCAGCGCCTGGCAACACATGCAGCAGGCCCTTGGGCAGACCGGCCTGTTCGAACAGACGGGCAATCAGGAAACCGCCGCTGACCGGTGTCTGCGGATCCGGCTTGAGCACCACCGCGTTCCCCGCCGCCAGTGCAGGCGCAACCGTGCGCAACGACAGGACCAGTGGAAAGTTGAACGGTGAAATCATCCCGACCACACCATGCGGTACACGACGTGCGTACGACAAACGTCCCGCTGCGCTTGGCAGCATCAGGCCGTGACCATGCGCCTGAGACAACATACCGGCTGCCTGGCGCAGCAACACGATGGCCTCACGCACCTCATGTTCACCCTTGGGCAGGCTGCCGCCGGTTTCGCGCGCCACATACAACGACAATTCATCGAACGAACGGACAGCCTGGTCGGCTGCCAGCAAAAATATTTCCGCTTTCTCGCGAGGCCCCATCGCGGCCCAGGCGGGCTGGGCCAGCGCGGCTTCACGACAGGCAACTGCGATATCGGCGGCATCCGCCATCGCGGTGTTCATCAGCAATTCACCGGTGGCGGGCTCGATCACCGGACGCAAAGGCGCCGATGACGGTACCCAGTCACCGTTGAAAATACAGTTGGCTACGAGTGCGGGTTGCAGCAAAGACACATGCTCAGACACTGACATGGTGAAACTCCGGCTTTTATGTTTGTAATCGCCGCGCACCGAAGAACGGTCGCTTGCGCCGTGTTCAGTCCTCAGCAAGCGCTGTGCCGGTTTTGCCATCAAGCGGTCATATTTTTTCGCGACCGCTCTGGATCCAATGGTTGCGCCCTGTTTTGATATGTCGGGCGTCACATTCGAACGAATGCATATCTCATCGGGCTTGTTCATTTGATTAAGTTATGTTTTATAACTATCTGAGCGTTTCATCATTTCGATCACTCTCGGCCTGAGGCATAACAATGACTCACCCTCTTCGCCATCTTTCCGATCAGGATTTCGCCGCCCAGCATTTTGCTCCGCAAGGTGACAGCGCCGGGTTGAATCCCGGTCAATCCCCCACGTCGGAGGAACTGACCGGTTGCCTGTTCTTTTCTCCTGATGACGGCCGCATCTGGCTCAATGACCAGCGCATGCTCCTGCTGCACAGCTCGTCATTCGGCACCTTGCGTCGGGAGATCATCGAACGCCTGGGTCTGGAGCAGGCGCGCGGCATGTTTACCCGGGCGGGTTACCTGTCTGGCGCCCGGGATGCCAGACTGATTCGAGAGCGTTGGCCCAACGCCGATGCCACAGCAGTTTTCCGTGCCGGCACACACCTGCACACCCTTGAGGGCATGGCCAAAGTCGAACCGCTGCATTTCAAATTCGACGCGAAGTCGGGGTTCTACGAAGGTGAATTCCTCTGGCACCACTCCTGCGAAGCCGATGAGCATCTCGCGTCCCATGGCATCAGCCAGGATCCGGTGTGCTGGACCGAAATCGGTTATGCCACCGGTTTTGTCAGCGGATTGTTCGGGCAGATGGTGATCTTTCGTGAGGTGGAATGCCGCGGCATGGGCCACACCTCATGTCGGGTGATCGGCAAGACCGCCGAGCAATGGGGCGATGTGGAGCGCGACCTTGGCTACCTGAGCGTTGTCTCCTCCAGCGCGCCACACAATCCACCGGCACCTTCTGCGGCGCCCTGGAGCGAAGCGCCCTCTACAGGTACCGAACATCCGTTGATTGGCGCAAGTGCCGCGTTCAATGCCGCCAGCCAGACACTGCAACGTGTTGCCATGACTCCCGCTACCGTGTTGTTCAGTGGCGAATCGGGGGTGGGCAAGGAAATGTTCGCTCGCCAGTTGCATCAGCTCAGTCGTCATCGGGACGGACCCTTCGTGGCGCTCAATTGCGCAGCGATCCCGGACAACCTGATCGAATCCGAGCTGTTCGGTGTCGAGCGCGGCGCCTACACCGGCGCCACCCACTCGCGGCCCGGACGTTTCGAGCGCGCGGATGGCGGCACCCTGTTTCTCGATGAAATCACCTGCCTGAGTCTTGCGGGACAGAGCAAGCTGTTACGCGCCCTGCAGGAAAGGGAAATCGAGCGTGTCGGTGGATCAAGCGGCATCAAGGTCAATGTGCGGGTGGTCGCGGCAACCAATATCGATTTGCGCCAGGCCGTGGCGCATGGCGATTTCCGCGAGGACCTGTTCTATCGCCTGAATGTCTACCCCATCGCCCTGCCCCCGCTGCGTGAACGTCGGGATGATGTGCCGCTGCTGATCAATGCGTTTCTCGGACGGTTCTGTAATGAATATGGCCGCACCCCGGCCGGACTGACCATGCGCGCCTTGAAGACCCTGTTGCGCTACGACTTTCCGGGCAATGTTCGCGAACTGCAGAACCTGATCGAACGCGGCCTGATCGCCAGCGAAGATGGCCAGCCCATCGACCT
Organism: Pseudomonas sp. AC016; assembly: GCF_979253365.1. Classification (NCBI taxonomy): domain Bacteria; kingdom Pseudomonadati; phylum Pseudomonadota; class Gammaproteobacteria; order Pseudomonadales; family Pseudomonadaceae; genus Pseudomonas; species Pseudomonas sp. AC016. Next base: position 28,045 of record NZ_CEEDCC010000001.1, on the reverse strand, counting down.
GATCCATATTTTTCGCAATGAACCGATGCCGGTCGAATCGTATTCGCTGAACCACGAGGGAGGACTTTCGCTGGGCTCAAAGCCCGATGCGGAACCTGCATCCACACTCCTGGACACGCTGGGCCAGCCTGAGGGGTTTTCCATCGACGACCTTGAGCATCGCCTCATCAGTGAAGCGATGGCCAAGAGTCAGGGAAATCTGGCAGCCGCGTCACGGCTGTTGGGGCTCAGCCGTGCGCAGTTTGCCTACCGAATGAAGAAGCATCAGAACGGCTGAGCGAGGACGCGGGGGTCCTCTGTAGACAACCTGGCATGCCTGACACTGATCACGCCCATTGCTCGCGTCGCATTCGAGAGCGGACGCGGAGCGTCCTGGGCGGCGTTACCACGCAGAGCCTGGGAACGATCGTAGACCTCAAGCACACCGATCGTGCCCATGCTCAGCGCTCATCGTTATACACAAGTCCGCCTCGACACTGATCGTGCCCATCGCTCTGCGTGGGCATGCCTCCCGTGACGCTCCGCGTCACAAATGGCACAGACTCAGGATTCAGTTAGCCGAGCGCATGACGTGGATAACGCTGGAGCTTGGGCACACATCTGCGCCACATTCGAGAGCGGACGCGGAGCGTCCTGGGAGGCATTCCCACGCAGAGCGTAGGAACGATCATCATCGTATTCCTCCAGGAGGACTTGTGTATAACGATGAGTGCTCCGCGAGGGCATGCAGCCCGTGACGCTCCGCGTCACAGATGGCACAGACTGCATCACGACCCCGATGCTCAGATCATCGGCAAGGTGCTCACGACCCGCAGCGCCAGACCTTCATAAGCATCCAGCGTGATAGTGAACTCACCCTGCTCGGTCAGGTCGCCTTCAACGCGCTCGTTGATGATGTCCACCACAGGCCCTGGCGCGATGTCCGGCAGGTGCAGCGTTTCGACGATGGTCTCGGCGCTGAAGTTGAGCGCAGTGATCTGAGTGCCCTTGCCTGCTGGCAACTCGTGCACCATGACCAGCAAACCCGGATGCTGCACATCAGGAATCAGAATCTGGCGGCTGGCAGCAATGTCGTAAGCGCGGCGCACCGCCAGAATCTTCTTGAGCTGCGAAGCGAACGAGTCGGGACGCTTGAGCTGACTGACAAGGCTGCCATACAGCGACTGCGCACGCGGCATGCCGCCTTCCGACAGCTCCGCTTCCGGATCCAGATCGGCCAGGTCATAAGCGCCGCGGTGGATCCATCGGGTGTCACCGTCCTGCATCAAGTGCTGGACCTGCTCGGCCGGCAAGGTCAGCGCACCGACCAGATCCCAGCCGGACAGCGCGAACACGCCAGGCTGCATCGCGTTGTACATCACCAGCAGCAAGTGAATGTGCTGGATCTGCTGAATGTCCGCGTCAGTGATCGTGCTCAGGTCACGAATGCCCAGTGCGGCGGTGATGATGCTCGCCGTGGTGCAGGACACGCCATTGGTGACGAACTTCAGGTTATAGGGCGCATGCTCGCCGGTCAGCCGCTCGTACATCTCTTCGCGGATGTGCTCGCGCAGGATATTGCCGGGAAAGGTTTGGCCCTGATAGTGATAGGTGTCGTGGGCATGCAGCGTCCAGAAGTGCACCAGTTCCAGTGTCAGTTCATCGTGATTCTGCAGCGCGTGGATCAACGACGCAGGATCGATGCCGAACGCATGAACCTGGCGCAACATCAGCCGCAGGAACTCGGTTGTACCGGTCAACAGGGCGTGCTGATAAGCCGGACGGGTGATGAAGTCGTAGGACAGGTCAGCACCGCCATTGCCCATGGAGGCAATGTCGTCCAGCGTCAGGTTCAGCTCCTGGAAACTGAAACCACCGGCCTTGCGGATCGCACCAGCCAGCAACTGGTTGCCGGTAATCGACAGCGGATGGCCTTCCGACCAGGCTGCACCTTCAGCGCGACGCTCGACGCCCAGGAAGCCGTTGGCATCCAGCCGCAGTACGCGTGCGCCAGAGACGTCGATGGCATGCAGTGCATCACCAATGATCATCTGCTGCGCGGCGAAGCTGGGGTCCAGCCAGTTCAGGGAAGGCTGACCTTCCTTGAAGTAGTGCAGATACACCCAGCGCCGTGCCTTGCCATCGACGCCTTGCACCACATCAGTGGCGCTCCAGTCGGTTTCCTTGACGCCGGGCTCGAAGAAAATCACCCGTTGCAACTGACCCACGATGTAATGCTTGTCGCGCAGTTGGTCGACCACCTCGGGCGTCAGATTGACCGCATCGCGGCCCGCCGGGACATCAGGCAAGAGCTGCCAGTCTTCTTCGCGGATCTCGACCATGTGATAAAGGCCGGGATAGTCCTCATACGCAAGCTCGGCCAGCCTGAAGTCGGCGCCCTTGCCGGTGTGCGACGGAATGACGTCATCGATGATCACAGCGTTATGCGCCGCAGCAATGCGCGTCAGGCTGAGCAGTTGAGCATCAGTGCCCAGTTCAGGATCGATAGTGAAGCTGATGCGGTCGAAATTGCCGTCGATGCTGGGCGTGCGGGTACGCCCCTGCAAACCGCCTGACAGCTTGAGCGGGCCGTTGTGTATGCCTTGGATGCCGATTTCCGACAAGGCGTGCCACAGCGTTTCATCACCCAGTGCCTCAAGCACCGAGCAGCCCTCACGGGTGACGATCGATGCGGGATACGCGGTGAACCAGACCGAAGAAATGGCGGATGCGTCCCTTGGACGGGCCTGTGCAAACGGCCGTTGCCAGAGTCTTCCCTGGCCCGAGTAGGTCTTGGCGCGCTGTCTGGCAGCGTTCAGCATCGATTGCTCGACCAGCCAGTCCACATACTGCTTGTCCGGTATCGTCATAGCGTCCAGTCTTCCTCTCGAATCGGCGGCGTTGGACGCTTGTGAACAAGCGCCCTGAATGTATTACCTATGGGTATGAGCCTTATGGGGGCAATTCGTTGCATCGGGCTGTAGCTTTCACGAGACAAGGCCCGCCCTCCGTCAAGCACACCATCACTTGCCGAAGGAATACGTTATCCACAGTCGAGCGTTTGCTCAATACCGCTGAACCGCCAGCACGCGCGGCTTCTTCAAAGCCTGAATCACTGCACTGGCGGCATTGGAAAGCAGCGAAGTCGGACGGGCCACCACACTGATGTGGCGCATGATCGTTCCCGGCAACGGTACCTGCTCCACCTCCCGCAAGTGTCCGTTGAGCAAGGCGCTGGGTAGAATCGAGATGCAATGCTGTCGGGCGATCAGGTCCAGCAGGGTTTCCAGACAACTGAGTTCACCGCGATGGCTGAGCCGCACCTGCGCGGACGCCAGTTGCTGGTGCAACCGGTCCACGCCGGGATGCCGCCAGGCAACATAGCGCGAAGTCTGCGACAGTTCGGTGAAGGTGCGGGTTTGCGTGTGCTTGCCTTTGGCGGTGACCAATACGTAGTGATCGGACCAGTGATGATGCTCGACGTAGTGCTCACCCAGCACGGTGCTGGGGAGAATCAGGATATCGGCTGCTTCTTTTATCAACGGCTCCAGCGACGGATTCTGTTCGCTGCCGTGCAGCACATTGAGATGGATGTCAGGGTAATGCCGGGCCAGAAAATCGAGTGAAGTGCCAAGGCTGGTCTCTTGAATGTGCGTGTAATAGTGGATCGTTACACTGCCGCTCACCCCATTTTTTTTAGTTGCTCAAGCGTCGCCATGATGCTGCCCAGGGTCTGGGAAATCACCCGACCGTCAGGCGTCAGTGTGCAGCCGGAGCGACTGCGGATGAACAGGCGTTTCTCGAAGAAATCTTCGACTTCCTTGATCGCGTAACTGATGTTCGACTGGCTACACCCCAGAATGGCAGCAGCTTCCGAGAACGAACCGTGCTGGGCAACGGTTTGAACGATTTTGAAGAAATGGGTTTTCATCTGTCCTGCACTCTGGATAAAGCGATGGTAGGCACGACCTGGCGCTGACGGGAAAGAGTCGGAAATACAAGAACCCCCGATGACATGCCCCTGTGCACGCTTGTCGGCAGCACAAAGAGCTCGGTCAGTCGGGGGTGCACGCAACCGCTGGAGTTTCTGGAAAGGGTCCTGCACAGATGCGTCAGCGCGCATGGCTCGGCAGCAGGACCCAAGACAAGGCAGAAAATCTGTCAGTCACCCGGAATATCAAATCCGATGTATCCAAAAAGCGGTACAGATCGCGGTAGGCGATGGAGCTGAATCAGTCGTTCTCGGTCCAGTCGAAGTCCAGTTGCAGCGCAGTGCGCTCGGCCAGCTCGCGGCTGTGCAGACGTTCAACCAGATGCAGACTCATGTCAATGCCGGCGGAAATGCCCGCCGACGTCACGAACGAACCTTCGTCGACCCAGCGCAAGGTGCTGAGAACATCCACCGACGGGAACATTTCCTTGAGATCGGCAATGTCTTCCCAATGGGTGGTGACCTGCTTGCCCGCCAGCTTGCCGGTCTTGGCAAGCATGAATGCGCCGGTGCACACGGCCGCGACAACACGCCCCGGTTCCGACTGATCGCTAATCCAGCGAATGACGTCCGGCTTTTCCAGCTCGGCGTTGACCACGCCACCCGGAACGATCAGGCAGTCCATGGCCGGGTGATCATTGATCGAGAAATCCGGGTCGACCTTCAGACCGGCCCGCGCACGCACAGAGGCAGTGCTGCGGCCGATGGTGAAGACATTGAACAGCGGCTTGTCATCACGACTGTTGCGCGCATGCATTCGAGTAGCGGTGGTGAACACTTCGTAGGGGCCCGCGAAGTCGAGAACTTCGACGTCGTCGTACACGTAGATACCGATATTGAGGGACACGAAATGGCTCCTGGGTCCGGTTGCCGGACCACATGCAGGGTTAAGGATTCACCTGAGTGACAGGCTTCAGATTACCCAGTAGCATCAGCACGAACCACTGTCCGAAATGCCAATATCCGGTAACATCGCGCCATGAAAAATCATCTCGTTGTCGCCTTGATCTATAACCAGCTCTGCACCTTCGAATTTGGCTGCACAGTCGAGGTATTCGCCCTCAAACGGCCCGAACTGGGCGTCAGCTGGTATGAATTTGCGACCTTCCCGGTCGATGCCGGGCCGATCACGGCTGCCGGGGGCATTACTATCGTGCCGACGTCGGGCGATGTGCTACTGGAAAACGCCGATACCATCATCGTGCCCGGCTGGCGCGGGGTTGAATCAAAGGTGCCACAGCGCCTTATCGAACAGCTTCAGGCCGCCCATGCCCGTGGCGCGCGTATCTGCTCGATCTGCACCGGGGCGTTCGTGCTGGCGGCAGCGGGGTTGCTCGACGGTCATAAGGTCACCACTCACTGGCGTTACACCGACCTGCTGGCCACCATGTATCCGGGGCTGACCATTCAGCCCAACGAACTGTATGTCGATCAGGGCAGCATCGTCACGGCGGCAGGATCTGCGGCCGGACTGGACATGATGCTGCATCTGGTGCGCAACGATCATGGCTCGCGTGTGGCGAATATGGTGGCGCAACGCATGGTGATCCCGCCCCATCGCGAAGGCGGACAGTCGCAATACGCCTCGCGGCAACTGGTGTCGGCCAACGACGGCCCGATTTCCAATCTGATGGACTGGATCCGCAGCGACCTGAACCGGCCGCACACCATCAAGGAAATGGCTTCACGTGCCGCAGTCAGTACTCGCACCTTGCACCGCAGCTTCATGGAAAGCACGGGACTTACGCCCTACGACTGGTTGCTGGGTGAGCGCGTGGCGTATGCAAAGGAATTGCTGGAGTCGTCGAAGTTGCGGCTGAACGAGGTGGTGGACCGAACCGGCTTCGGCTCCGAAGAGTCGTTCCGGCGGCACTTCCGTAATCTGGTGGGCGTCAGCCCGAGCAGCTACCGCAAACAGTTTGCGCGGGTTTGATCAGGCACTGATCGTGCCCACGCGAAGCGTTCATCGTTATACACAAGTCCGCCTCAACACTGATCGTGCCCATCGCTCCGCGTGGGCATGCCTCCCGTGACGCTCCGCGTCACAAATGGCACAGACTGCGGACTCAGTGAGCCGAGCGCATGGCTTCAGTCACCTTTTCGCCCCTCGGCGACTCACTTTGACGGAGCAAAGTAAGCAAACTCCTTCGCTCCGGTTCCGGCCCCGGCTTCGCCGGGGTTCCTTCGTCCTGACACTGATTCGGGGGTCGCTGCAAATGGGCCATCCATGGCCCAGTGCAGCTCAATCGGCATCCATGCCGATTGCCCCCCGAATCAGCGCCAGGACTCAGCCTTCACCCACGTCGCAATCGGCGGTGTCCGCACTATCGCGCAAAAAAGCACGGCAGTGCCGCTGTCTCACTGGATAGCCAGATGACTTGTGTATAACGCTGAGTGCTCCACGGGGGCACGATCAGCTTCCGTTCATGAATAAACCGCCTCAACCAACGCATCCGCAAACCTGCCCCAGGCGCCCGCCACGGCGGTATTGGTCAGCACAACCAGACTGATCTCCGATACCGGATCGACCCAGTAATGACTACCATACACACCGCACCATGACCAGGTGCCAGCACCCTGTCGCTGCCCGGCGGCCAGCGGGTCGGCGAGGATCACTGGCCCCAGGCCGAACGTCCAGCCGGCGCACCTGCCCTTGAGGGTCACCTTGCCAATGGCGTTACTCAGCAACGCCGCCGTACTTACGGAATTCAACAAAGGCGCGCCGCCCAGACGCAGGCATTCCAGCAGTTTCAGGTAATCATCGGCATTACCCAACATGCCTGCGCCACCTGATTCATAGCCCTGCGCATCGTAGACCCGGCCCGACGACACCCTGGCCGTTCCACTTTCAAGCATCAGCACGTCGTCATCACCGATACGTTCGGGAGCGTCAGCACTGTCTTTATAAGCACGCGCCAGCCGACCCTGATCCTGCCTGAACGAGGTCGACGCCATGCCCAGGGGCCGGGTGACCTGCTCTTCGATGACCTGCGACAACGCACGGCCGGTGCCTTGCTCGATCACAGCACCCAGCACGTCGGTCGCCAGCGAATACCCCCAGGCAGTGCCGGGTTCGAACAGCAACGGCAACTTCGCCAGACGAGTCAGGTTTTCCTGCAGATCAAACGCCATACGGTCCAGCCCGTCCGACACGCCCGCCAACGCATAAGCGTTACCTGCCGGCTGTTCGAACCCATAGCCGAGCCCGGAGCTGTGCGACAGCAGATGACGCAGGGTGATGACCGGCTCCCGGCCATCGCTCAGACGGGGCCGAAACGCTGGCAGCCAGTCCGTTACCGGCGCATCCAGACTCAAAATGCCTTGCTCGCAAAGCTGCAACACAGCCACCGATGTCAGCAGTTTGGTCAGCGACGCCAGGCGAAAACGTGTACCGCGAGTCACACTCACCCGCCGTTCCCGATCCGCCCAGCCCCTGGCGCTGACGTAGCGCAACACACCGCCCTGCGCCACCAGCAATACACCGCCGACGATCCGCCCGGAATCGACCCAGCCTTGCCAGACCTCGGCCAGAAGCTGAACCGCCCGCTCATCCACCTGCACCATGAATCACTGCCCCCTCACCGCTCGCGTGAATATCGCGGCGTAGGCCTCGGCCGAATGGCGAATCGGATTGGTGTGCGAGCAACCGTCCGCAAATGCCATCTGGCCCACCAACTCGGCGTCCTGATCATGGATGCCGATTTCAGCCAGCGTGTGAGGAATGCCGATCTGCTCGCGCAGGCTCAGTACCCAGTCCATCACGCCACTGAAACCGGACGTGGGCAGACGCAGGTAAACCGCCAGATCGTCCATTTGCTGCAACAGGGCGGACCGATTGGCGTCCAGCACGTAAGGCAGCAGGATGGCGTTGAGCAAGCCGTGATGCTGGTCGTACAGCGCGCCCAGGCTCTGCGCAATGGCGTGCACACCACCCAATCCTCGCTGAAACGCCGCCGCGCCCAGACTGGACGCCACCAGCATCTGCTGGCGCGCTTCCAGATCCTGCCCGTCCGCGACGACGCGAGGCAGATACGCTTTGATCATCTGCATACCCTTCACCGACACTGCTTCAGCCATTGGGTGCCAGACCGGCGAGCACCAGGACTCCATGCAATGCGTCAGCGCGTCGGCGCCGGTTGCAGCGGTCAGGTGCGTAGGCAGATCCAGCGTCAGGTTGGCATCCAGAATGGCGATGCGCGGCATCATGCGGATGTGCAGGATGGTGCGTTTGACCTGCGCCTGCTCGTCCGTAATCACCGATGCCCTGCCCACTTCGGAGCCTGTGCCCGCAGTGGTTGGCAGCGCGATGACCGGGGCGATGCCCAGAGGGTTGGCGCGCAGATGATTCTGGCCGATGTCCTCGAAGTCCCACAGCGGCAGGGTTTGCCCTGACATCAGCGCCACCGCCTTGGCGGCGTCCAGTGCCGAGCCACCGCCGAAGGCAATCACACCGTCGTGGTCGCCCGCTTTATAGGCTTCCAGCCCGTCGGCAACATTGGTGCCGGTCGGGTTGCCCTTGACCCGGTCAAACAGCCCGCAATGGCCCAACTGTTGTCGGCAGTCCTCTACAGCGCTACGGATCATGTCCGTACTGCCCAGAAACCGATCGGTGACCAGCAGTGGACGTTTGATGCCTGTCACACGGCAAGCGTCAGCCAGCTCTGCGGCGCGCCCGGCGCCTGCGCGAATGGAGGTCGGGTAATGCCAGTCATTGTTGTACATGGTGTCGTTCCTTGAAATCAGTTGATCAGACCGGCCGGCAGCAGGCCGATCAGCAGGCGTATACCGAACGCGATCATGAAAAGCCCGGTCACGATGTCGATGGCCTTTTTCATGCGCTGATAACGGGCCTGCACCGCCGGAATCGAAAACAGCGTGGCCAGCAGCACGAACCAGGAGATCGCCAGAATGGCAATGATCGACACCCCGGCCGTGCGCACCCACATCGGCATGCCCGGCGTGGTCACGGTGGTGAACACGCTGGTGTAGAACGCCAGCGCCTTGGGGTTGGTCAGGTTGGTGAACAGGCCAAAACGGTAGGCACGGCTGAGACTGCCGATGCCCAGCGCGCCAATGTCGCGAGGTTTGGGCTGGCTGCCCGCGCTGCGCAGGCTCTTGGTGCCCAGCCAGGTCAGGTACGCCCCGCCCAGCAGTTGCAGGGCCGGTTGCAGCCAGGGCAGTTGTTGAAATATCAGGCCCAGCCCGGTGGCTGCGAGCAATGCCCAGAGGATGCTGCCCGAAGCAACACCCAGTCCGGCGCAGATGCCTTGTTGCCGGGACTGGCTGAACGACAACTGGGTGATGACCAGAAAGTTCGGGCCGGGGCTGATGATCAGGACAATGAAAGCACCGGCGAGCGCCGTCAGCAGAGTGATCTCGTACATATAGCCAATTCCTTTTAGAGGGTTGAAAAAGAGGTGATGGAAAGGGAGTCGCAGCGATTGACCGAGAGCGCAGCCAGGCAGGTCTCGGCAACCTGTCGCGCCTCGATCAGCGCACGGCAGGTCGGGTCTGGCGTGGGCACGTAGTGGTTGTAGAAGGTGCAGCCTTCAACGATCGGCCCCAGTGCCCAAAGGCGCGAATGAACGCCGCCGTCGGCACGCACGACGCGCCCGGACGGGTCCGTCGCCACTCCGTCAGCCGGATACGCATGAGCGGGACGAACAAGGCCCTGACGCAGCAGGTCGTTCAACAGCGGATCGCGACGGGAAGAAAGACCGTGGTGCGCCACACGCGCCCGGATCAGCGTGTCGAACGGCACAGGCGAACCGGACGCATCCTCCATGGGCGGCAGGACGGTCACGACACCGGCCTGGATCAGCGCCAGCAGGTCTTCGTAACGCTCTTTCTGCGGGCCGCCGACCAGTCGATTCGACAGCCCGGCCCACTGGCCATAAAACGCCAGTGTCGATGCCTCGGTCAGGCCGCCGCGATCCGCCACACGCCGCAGCAGGTCGCGATAATCACGCCACACCTCCAGTGCCTGACGAACCGGGCTGCTCGCGGTGCCCAGGCGACTCAACGCCAGCTCACGCGCGATCCAGCGTTCGAACCACTGCGCATACGATTCTTCATCGCCGGACCAGCGCTCGGTGACCAGCCACTGTTCGGGCTCGAAATCGCCCCACTGTTCGGCCAGCGCCTTGAACAATCTGTGGCGTGAAGCCCGATCAGTCGCGTTACCGAGCTTCTGCTGCAACAACTGCAACTCCCGGGGCGCGTCGAGCCAGACTCTGGCCTGCCAGAACACCGCGCACATTTCGTCCTTGATCAACGGCAGCACATCACGCTCGAAATCGAGCCGTCCGGTCGCGCTCTGCTGGCGCAGTTCGACAATGGCTTCAGCGGTAAAGAACGTTCTCGGCAGCGCAGCACGGACAGAAGGATGCCATTGGGGCCGGGCGTGAAAGGGCAACCCTGAGCGCGAATACAGCGCGATCCTCGGCTCCATCCCGGACGGCAGATAGCGCCAGCCGGCATGGCCTGGATCGGGCACATAGCGTCCGCCGCGTCCCTGAGTGAGCTGTGCCAGTGTGTCCATCGCAGTCAGGCCCAGCCCTTCGATCAATACCGACTCGCCGATGGCAGGTCGCTCATCTGCCGCTGACGAGTGGCCACAGGTCAGCAGCACTGCGTCGACATCCAGTTCGCGAACCGTCGTTTGCAGACGAAAACCTGTATCGACGGTCAGTTCACGACAACCAGTGACCACCTCGGTGTGGTGGCGCACTTCGACATGCGCAGGGCATTGCTTGAGCAGAAATCGATAGCTGTCCTGCAAATAACGCCCCAGCAGTTTGCGCGGCACGAAGTCGCCGAACGCAACCGGCCTGCCCTTCCCGTCCGCATTGACATGGCCTCGTTCATCGAGCGTGACTCCCTTGGCCTGGCACCACTGTAAAAAGGTCCAGCCCGCAGGTTCTGAGACTGGAAAGACCGACGAAAACGCCGAGAGCTGACCCGCCATGGTGTTGAGCATCAGGTAATCGGGCTGTTCGACAAGGTGCAGGCCGCTGCCGGGCGTCCGAGGATCGAATACCTCGATGCGCAGCCGTTGCGCACCCGTTTTGCGACTCAAGCCTATCAACTGTTCCAGAACGCTGAGGCCACGCGAGCCCATGCCGATGATCGCGATCAATCGCGGCTCAGGTTCGAACAGCCGGACAGGGAGTTCGACGCGATCAAGAGAACGTGTCTGCATGTCGGTCACCAGCGGTTCGATTCGAAGAAGAACTGCGGCACCGGCAAGGCGCCACCTTCGGCCAAGGCCTGCCCGTAGATCCGCTGCCCTACAGCCAGGTCGAGTACGCCCAGGCCGAACGGCGAGAAGATAGAGGCCCGATCCGGGCTCAGTTCCACTTGCCCTGTCATCAATTGCGCCAGCGTGCCGGTGATGAACGAGCGGTCCTGATACTGCTGCACCGCCAGGTCAGGCGAGGTCTGAGCTTTCAGGCAATGCTCGACGTCATCCAGAATGTTGTTGGCGCAGGCGATCACCTCGGGGCCAAGATCACGCAGCGAGATGTTCAATACCAACTGGCCCGGCCGGAACACCGGCTCCAGGACATAAGGACTCGGCGCCGTGGTGGCGAACACCACCACATCAGCCTGCAGGCTGTTGTCCAGATCTGCCAGCTCACTGACCAGCCGATGCCGGGTCGCGGCGTGATCGACCAGCGCCCGTGCCGAATCGGCGTGCTGATCGAACACACTCACTGTACCCAGCGTCCAGCCATCGCTGACGAACATGTCCAGAATGCTGCGCGCAATGAATCCGGCACCAATAAACGCCATGCGCGGGACGTGTTTGTGATGACGATTCATCCAGCGCGCACCCAGCACTGCAGAGGCTGCGGTACGCATGGCGCTGATTCGCGACGCTTCCAGGCAGGCGAAGGCGTAGCCGGTCTGCGGATCGTTGAGGATCAACACGGCCGAAGCGCGTTGCAGACCCGAGTCCGTATTGCCGGGAAAGCTGGAAATCCACTTGATGCCACTGACAGGCTGTTCCCCGCACAAGCTGGCAGGCAGCGCGATGATGCGGTTGGCCGGTGCCTCGGGAAACCGCAGAAAGTAACTGTCGGGGTTGATCGTGCGGCCTGCTTCATGGGCCAGATAAGCGTCTTCGACGTCATCGATGCAGGCCTGAGGATCCGCCGCCAGCAGCCTCGCGACCACTTCACCATCGATCACATGGAACGGCGCCTGACGCGAGCGCTCGGTTGCCAGATAGGTGGTCCAGTTCGGCATGATCGGCATGTCCGCCAGGGTCATGTTCAACACGTCGCTGCCGAAATGCCGTTCGACCCAAAGGTCGTCATAGAGCGTGTCCAGATAGCGCTCGCCCCAGTCCGGCGACAGGGCCACCACCACCGAACCGGGTTCGATGCGGTCGCGCCAGGCGTGAACCGCCGCCGCTACCGTTGCGGTCGAGCCGCCGACCAGCAGACCTTTGGTGCGCGCCAGAATCCGGCACATGGCAACGGTGCGCGACTCGGGCACCATCTCCAGCGCGTGAACCCCGTCGGCATTGAAAATCGGCGGGCGCTGGCTGGTGCCCAGGCCCGGAATATAGCGACGGCTGGCCGGAGTGTTGAAAGTCACCGAGCCGACGCTGTCAACGGCAATGATTCTGGTGGTCGGGTGATGGCGCCGGAAATGCTGAAGGCAGCCCATCAGGGTGCCGGTGGTGCCTGCCCCGACGAACAGGTAATCGACATGCCCGAAATGCTGGCTGATGGAGCGCGCCGTGGTGCGTGCATGGGCGCGCGGGTTGGCCGCGTTTTCATACTGGTTGAGCCACATGTAACGCGGATCGCTGCCGATTTTTTCGCGAATCAGCGCGATGCGCGTGCCGAGGAAACCTCCATTTTCGTCCGGCGTCTCGACCCGGATGACCTCGGCGCCGTAAGTACGCATCATGCGAATGTTGTGATTGGAGCTGTTGGGATCGACCACGCAGGTGAAACGAATCCCGCGTTCAGCGCAGAGCATGGCCAGCGCCACACCCAGGTTGCCCGACGACGACTCGATCAGAATCGTGTCCGGGCCGATCAGGCCGCGTGATTGCAGGTCATCCACCAGGCCTACGGCGGTCTTGAGCTTGATCGAACCTGCCGGGTTGAGGGATTCCATTTTCAGGAAGAAGTCATGCCCAAGCCCCGAGACTCTGAGAAAGGTCCGGTCGTGAATAATGTCGCAGATGGTGTCGTACATGGGGGTCACTTCCACTGTGCCAGTAACGGTGCATCGGCCATGCACTCGACGGTCTGTTCAAGGGCATTGGCGATGCGTTCGGCGCGCAGGGCCATGAGGGAAAACGATTGGCTGTCGCTGATGCCGTGGCTGCGCTCGGAAAGGCCGTTGACCCAGAGGTTCACGTCGCAGTCCTCGTCCATCGAGACGTGATAATCCCGGTCGATCAGCAGACCGCCGTCCAGATCCGCCTTGAGCCAGGGTTGCAGCCCGCTCAGCAACGGCGGAATCAGGTATTGCTCGTAGCCGGTGCCCAGCACCACAGCGTCGACTTCCAGCAACTGGGTGCGCTGACTGAAGGTGTCGGTGACCTCGACGCGATAACCGGTTTCGGCCTGTTCGATGGACGAAATGACGCTGTAGCCGTAGGTCTGCAGACGCTTGCGCCCGGCAATGGCGTCCTCGTAGATCAGTGAAAACAGCTTCTGGCTTTCGTCCGGGTCGATGCCCGCGTAATTGGTCGAACGGCTCCAGTCGAGAAAGCGATGCCGCGCTGCGTGGTTGAGGCTGTGGAAGTAATCAACGTGATCCGGCGCAAAAACGCGGTTGGGGAACTGCCCCAGTTGGGTCAGTTTGAAACCGGCAGAACGGTGCACCGAGTGCACCTCGATGCCCACGTCACGCCCCACCAGTTCCAGCACCGACTCGCTGGCGCTCTGACCCGACCCCAGCACCAGCCAGCGCCTGGGCAGGTTTTCACCGAAGGCTTGCAGACGGGTCAGGAATTGCGAGGTATGGAACAGCCTCGGCCCGATCAGCGACTGGAACATCGCCGGAATGCGCGGCGCACTGCCGCTCGACAACACGACGTTGCGGGTGGTGAAACAGGCATCCTGCGTGCGGACTTTCAGCTCGCAAAGTCGGCCGTCACGGAGTACCGGAGCGATTTCGGTGACCTGCGAATTGAAGTGGGTATCGCTATCGACCTGCTGCGACACCCAGGCCACGTAATCCGACCATTCATGTCGGCTGGCAGGCCGGCCCAGAAGGCCGAAGTCGAACATCCGGCCTTTGCTCTTCAGATACATGGCAAACGAGAAGCGGCTGCGCGGGTTGCGCGGCGTGACCAGGTCGCGAAACACGTGGTGATTGATGTCAGTCCCGGTGAGCAGCAACTCCCGATGCCACTGGGTGTCTGCTGCGGCTTCCAGAAATCGCATTGAAAGCGCCGCCAGCGGGCTGTTATCTTCCCGCGCATCTTCGAAGGCGCAGGCCAGAGCGATACCCGCCGGGCCGAAACCGATGCACACGGCGTCCGATTGATAAGGGTGTGGTGTTGAATGACCCATGAGATTCCCATCCTTAGAGTTGGCATAAAGCCTTGAAAAAGCGGCCGTGAAGATCAAAGAGGTTCTGCAATCAGCCCCTCGGGACCGACTCTCCAGACGCTGTTGAATGCACTTCGGTACTCGCCCTGATCGAAGCTGACCGCGCCCAGCGGCGTGTTGAAGGTGGTGTGGTTGAGCACATCCAGCAGCTGTTCCCTGCGCCACGCGCTGTTGGCCAGGATTGCCAGCACGTAGAGCATCAGCAGGCTTTCCCGGTAATAGGTCTGCGGCAGGACGCCGAACAGCGACCGGTGCAGTGCGTGCGATATGTCGTTCTGCAGCGGGCCGGGCGGCACGCCGAAGCCGATGACCCAGGTGTTGCTGTCATGCGCAGGCGCGCAGCCCAGATGTGGCGAAGCTGCGTCGTCGGTCAGGATCAGCGGCCGCGTACTTCCAGCCTGGCGTCGTGCCTGCCAGTGCTCGCGACTGGCGCGCAGACGCCCGGCGAACACTTCAACATCGGCCTGCTCGAGTTCGCTCACGATTTGCAGGCCAGCGGTTTCAAGTGCATCGCCAATCGCCACGACCAATGCCTGGCCATGGGCGCTGTCATCGGCTTGAAGGTGCACCGAGCCCCAACGGCGTGCCGACAGCCAGGCCGTCAGGTCCGACGCCAACTGTCGGTCGGACGGACAAAACCGAAATACATTGAGGTGCTCGACCGTCAGTCGATCAATCGTCGCCGCAGGTGTCAGCAACGCTATACCCGCCCGTTGATACAGCGGAGCTGCGTCGATGGCGGCATCGGAAGAAAAATGACCAATGACCAGATCCGCCCGCCAGTCGATCATCTGTTGCGCCACCTCGGCACCCCGACGGGCGTTGGCACCGTCATCCAGAAAGTGCCACTGCACGCGGCCCAGTCCCGGAATAACGTTGCGCGCCACGGCGAGCGCCCTGAGAAAAGTGCGCGCATGGGGCGTGTCATCCGGGTCGAACAGTGCACTGACGCCGACCCGCAAGGTTTCAGGCGCCTGCAACATGACGCTCATGGCTGCACTCCCTGCCGAACCGCGCTGCGCTGCAACGAATCCGGCGCAAGTGCGGACCAGCCATTACACGACGCACGTTGTCCGGAAACGCGCTCACGCAATTGCTCGAACGCGATCTGCGCAATGCCCGGCGCGAACTTGAAGCCCAGCCCGGACATGCCGGCCGCTACATAGATCGGGCTCTGTTCGTCACAAAAGCCCAGCACCGGGCGACCGTCCGCGCTGTAGCTGTCGAAGCCCGGCAGAACGTCCAGCACACGAACCTGCGCCGCCCAGGCGTCGGACAACTGCGCAACGCGCTTGCGAGCATCCTCGGCATGGCGTGCGTCCGGCAGTGCCAGATGCTCCGGCCACACACCGCTGTCGCGCAGGCCGCAACCGGTCTGCACGATGTTGCGGGTCAGCGGGATGCCGTAGCTCTGGGTGACAGCGTCGATGACCGGCACGGACCACTCGCTGTCGGTCATGACCCGCGCCAGCGGAATCGAGCGTGCTTCCAGCGCCAGGTGCGGCACCAGACGCTGACTCCAGGCTCCGGTCGCCACCACCACAGCGCGACAGCGCAAGGTCGCATCACCCAGGTCGATGTGCACCAGGTCGCTGGACCGGCAGTCGATGGCCATGATCTCGCGATGTTCCAGCAGCAAGCCGTGCTGGCGCACCACGCCACACAACGCGGCCACCGCCTGACGCACATTGCCGACACAGGCCTGCGGCTCGAACAGATTGACCCGCTCTTCGTCCGCAAAACGCGGATAACGGCTGCCATCGAGCTCGCGACTGCTCAGCAGGCGCATGGGGTATTGCTCGCTGCCGTAATGCTTGATGGCGCGACACAGGCTGTCGAGTTGATCGGGTGCGGCCCGGTAGATCACGCCGGTGCGCCTTAACGCCTGATGGTAGGTGGTGGCGAACACGCCCTCTTCCATCTTGCAGATGGAATAAGCCGCCAGGTCCATCAGCAGCAGGTCGTTGTCGTACAGACGCACCAGCCCCCCGGAGTAGCCGCTGGCCCCGAGGCTGCCTGCTGCACCCTTGTCGATCAGCGCGACCGACATTCCTGCGCTGCACAGCTTCGCCGCGATACTGGCACCGGTGATCCCTGCGCCAATGACCGCTATTTCATGTTCGATGAACATCGTGAAGAGTCCGTTCAGATGGAGTATTCGGCAGCAGAGCCCGACATGACCGTGGCGTTGACCCGCGCTTCGGGCAAATTGAATGCGCTGACAATCCGCGCCGACATCTCCGGAATCAGCGCCTTGCCGATGACCGCTATGAACGCTGCGAGATGGCTGACCGGTCGACCTTCCGCCAGCCGCGTGCGGGTGATGGCGATCACATCCAGTAGCACCTGCGCCATGCCTTTCATGGAGAAGTGATTCGGCTCGCAGGCCTTGCTCCACTGCAGACGCAGCGCTTCCAGCAAACCGGCATCGGTGCCGCACACGCCACTCCACCAACTGGTGTCGTTCTGCGCACCGGTTGCAAGCAAGGCCGGGAAAAACGCTCCGAACACGTCCGCGCGCCATTGCAGGAAATGCTGCAGACGGAAGTCGCCCTCGCTCTCCTCCGGCGCAATGCTCGCCAGGTACAGACGAGCGCTGTCGGCGCAGGCTTCGCGCGCCAGTTCCCCGACCCAGATGGCGTGGTTGCGGCTGGTCGACAGATTGAGTCCGTCCAGCTTGAGAAACTGATTGGGCACGAAACGTTGCTGAACCCGAATGTCATCCATCACCGACAGCTGCGCCGGGTAGACGACGGCGTGGCTGAAAACGCAATCGAAGCCAAGAAAATGCACCAGCGTGCCCTGCCCCGACTGCCAGTACTGACGGAACAGCTCCGGACGACCGATGCGGTCGGCGTATTCGCGAAAGGCAGCCATGTAGCCGGGCAGCCCCATGAACCAGGTGTGCACCCGGCACGAGCCGTCGGCCTGAAGGTCGAGCCCGCCATCCTGCGGACGCGTGACGCCCCAGTCGTGGATGTGCTCCAGCGTGTCGCGCAGCCAGGCATTCAGCGGACTGCGCCACTGGCGATCCAGCAGCCGTTCACGCAGCGCGGGCTTGCAGGCTGCCAGTTTCAGGAACGCGCGGTGTGCGGTTTTCCATTGCGAAGGCTGTTTGCACAACTTGCAGTGCAGTCCCGTCATCAATTGCGCGTCAGGCGCCTGCGCGCAGTTCTCGCATTGGCTGGCGTCAGACTCGACACCGCAATAGTTGCAATTGCCCCGTGCAAACGCCTCGTAACCCCAGACGTCGCAGTCAGGGCAGTAAGGTTCGCTCGAATCGCGAAACTCGATCAGCCCTGCGTCGCGGACCTTGCCGAACACCTCGGCAACCGCCTCGGCGAACCAGTGGTTGTCGTAAGGGCGCATCCAGTTGTCCGGCTGGATGTTGATCGCGGCCAGCGAGGCTTCGATGCGGTCGGAGTTGCGATTGGCAAGTTCTACCGGATCGGTTCCGGTTTCCAGGCCCTTGCGCAACATGTAGGACTGATAGTCGTCCGAATAGGACAGCAGAACACAGTCGTGGCCGCGCTGACGTTGAACCCGGGTGAAGACATCGGCTGCCAGAAACGGACCGGCAATATGGCCGATGTGCAAATCACCATTGGGCGTGGGGGGCGTGATGGTGACAATGAACTTAGTCATCAAGGCACCCCGTGGTTTCGCAGTGCTGCTCGACAAACGCGTTCACGTAGTTCATGTCCCACCACACCACGTAGAAATGAAAGTCCTCATCGGAATCATTGATGACGTAATGGTTGGTATGTTTCGGAATGGCCGCTATGTCGCCCACGTCGAACGGCATGACCTTGTCGCCCACCACCAGCCGGGCACTGCCCTTGATGGCAATGAAGATCTCCTGGTCGATCTGGGTATGCGCTTCGCTGCAGGTGCCCGGACGCACCACACACCAGCCGCCTGCAAACGGCATCGGGTAGCCTTCCCAGGGCAACAGACGACTGCCGTCGAGCCCATACTCATGTACCAGGGCGTCGAAGTCGGTTTTACGGTGTATATCGAACTTTTCCATGCTCAGACCCGTGTGTTGTGAGTGGGGCAAAGCATGAAATTCGCTGCAACAATTGGCTATCCGATCCCTTGATAGGTCGCAACGGTCGAATCGAATTTCTGGATGGCTGGGCGCGCAAACAGCCGCAGGTCCATGCCGGAAGCCACGCCAGGTAGTCGTTTTTGGAGACTGGGAAACTCGGGGGAGAGTTACGCTGTTAAAGCTTTTTCGCAGCCTTGGTGCATCTTAAAGTTATTGGACATGTCAGCGCGTTTTAAGTAGCTCAACATGCCTGGACATCGCCAAGTTGCAGCACGTTATGGACGGTGATAGTCACTATCGACAATGCTGATAATCGATTTTTGGCGGCCAATGTTACTGTTGCCGTCGATGAATGAACATGTTTCCCGGCGGCGCGAATCCGCATCGCGACGCCGATGAATACCTGCTCTTCTTCATCACTCCTTTGGTTAGATCTTTAAGCCACCCCACACCCCAGTGAGGTGGCTTTTTTTTGCCTGTGGATCGACGCTACAGGTCGAAGCGATCCACCACGTTGCGCCGCTCGTTCTCGCTGCGCATGTCGTAGCTGGCAGTGGTTGCGATATGCGTGTGATGCGCCAGCTTCTGAGCGATCGACAAATCGTATTCTTCGATGACCCGCGTGATGAACGAGCGCCGGAAGTCGTGGGGCATGATGTTGACCCCCACCTGTTGCCCGCGCTGTTTGGCGATGAAATAGATCGCATGCTTGGTGATGCGCTCACGGGTGATGTTGCTGCCCCGGCGAATCCGGTTGAACAGAAACAGATCATCGTCCTTTCCCGGTGGCAGGCAGGAGCGGCGCAGCTCCAGCCAGTCATTCAACGCGCCGAACGCCCATTCGGGGGCGTACTTGACTAATTGTTTGTTGCCCTTGCCCATCACCCGCAGGCTGCGCTCGGAAAAGTCCACCTGAGCCAGGTCCAGATTCACCGATTCCGACTTGCGCATCCCAGAACCGTAGAGAATCGCGATGATCGCGGCGTCCCGCCGACCTTGCGGCCTGGGATCGGCGGCGCAGACGTCCATCAACTCACGGATCAGCGTGCGTCTGATGTTCCGCCCCTTGGCCAGACGCGTACCGTTGACCGGCTTGATCGAGCGGATTTTCAACAACTGATCGTGACTGATCAGGTCATGACGCCACGCCTCGTTCATCACACCGCGAATCGCATTGACGTACAGCGACGTGGTGTTGGGTGCGTAGTCGTCCTCACGCAGCGCCGAAACCAGCGCGGTGACATGACCGGGTTGCAGGGTGTGCCAGGGAATATCGAAGATATCGACGTCGGCCATTCCCAATCGGTCAGCGGCGTCCTGCAGAACGTACTTCATGGTCAGGCGACTGGAAGGAGCGAGACGCGCCAGATAAAGCTGCAGCGGATTGCTGACATCCGGCAGCGAAGGCGATTGCCGGGGGCTTGCAGCCTGGTCGGAGGATGGATCGTGCGACATGTCGGGCAAGGCCTTTGTGGTGCAAGTGCAGGCGAAACGGCCCTGCACTTTTCAATCAATTCGAAGCACTTTAACACGCTGTAAACGATCAGGGATCTCAAGCGCACTGACGATGCCCACGCTGCGTGGACATGCATCCCGTGACGCTCCGCGTCACATCTCGGCCGGACGCAGAGCATCCTGAGAGGCGTTACCACGCTGGAGCGTGGTAACGATGATATTCCCGACGCTGATCGTGCCCATGCTCCGCGCTCATCGTTATACACAAGTCCGCAAGACGCGCAAAACGGGGGGCAAAACGAAAGTGACTGACGGAATGCATACCCCGTGGGAGGCGGCTTGCCGGCGATGGCGTCAGTTCAGTCACTGATAGGTCGCTTCAGAAAACGCATCGCCGGCAAGCCGCCTCCCGCAGTTCGTGGTCGCAGCAAGACTCGGGTATAACGCTGAGCACAGCATGGGCATGATCGGCGTGCTTGAGATCACGCTGATCGTTCCTACGCTCCGCGTGGGAATGCCTCCCAGGACGCTCCGCGTCCGCTCTCGAATGTGGCGCAGATGCGTGGACAAGCTCCAGCGTTATCCACGTCATGCGCTCGGCTCACTGAATCCGCAATCTGTGCCATTTGTGACGCAGAGCGTCACGGGAGGCATGCCCACGCGGAGCGATGGGCACGATCAGTGTCGAGGCGGACTTGTGTATAACGATGAGTGCTCCGCGTGGGTATGCAGCCTGTGACGCTCCGCGTCACAAATGGCACAGGCTGCGGCTCTCAGCGAGCCGACCGCATGGCTCAAGTCACCTTTTCGCCCTTAGAGGACTTACTTGAGGGCCAAAGTGAGCAACACCCTTTGCCCCAAGCCAGCGCTATCAGCCCATTTCCCTATCGACCCGTATCTACCACCACACGGCCACGCACCTGACCGGCAATCAGTTGCGGCGCGATATCGATCACCTCACTCAGGCCAATTTCGCGGCTGATCAGTGGCAGCAACGAAGTGTCCAGATCGACAGCCAGTCTCGACCAGGCCTCAAGACGATCGGCTTGAGGCCGGGTGACGCTGTCGATCCCGGCCAGCGTGACGCCGCGCAGAATGAAAGGCGCGACCGAGCCGGGGAAATCCATGCCCTGCGCCAGACCGCAGGCAGCAACGATGCCACGGTATTTGATACCGGCGCAGACATTGACCAGCGTATGGCTGCCCACCGAATCCACCGCAGCGGCCCACTGCTCTTTCGCCAGCGGGCGACCCGGCTCGGAGAGCGTTGCCCTGTCGATGATTCGCGCAGCGCCCAGCTGTTTCAGGTAGTCACTCTCCGCAACGCGTCCTGTGGAGGCAACGACCTGATAGCCGAGCTTCGCCAGAATGGCGATGGTGAAGCTGCCCACGCCACCATTGGCCCCGGTGACCAGCACCTCGCCGTGTTCGGGCTTCACGCCATGCTTCTCCAGCGCGATAACACTCAGCATCGCCGTGTAACCTGCCGTGCCGATGGCCATCGCCTGGCTGGGCGTGAACGCCTCCGGCAGCGGAATCAGCCACTCGCTCTTCAGCCGGGCCATTTGCGCGAGACCGCCCCAGTGCCCTTCACCCACGCCCCATCCATTGAGCAGCACTTTATCGCCAGCCTTGAATGCCGAGGCCTGACTCTCCTCGACGATACCCGTCAGATCGATCCCCGGCACCATGGGAAAGCTGCGAACAATGGGGCTCTTGCCGGTCAGAGCGAGGGCATCCTTGTAGTTGAGCGTGCTGTGGGAAACGCGCACGGTGACGTCGCCTTCGGGCAGGTCTGCCTCGTTCACCGCAGTCAGTTTCACGCGGTAACCCGACACGTCCTTATCAATCACAATGGCGTTGAATGTGCTTACAGGCATGGGCGCCTCCAATTTAGACCGATCGTCTTTAAATAGATCAGAAAGCTCATTGCGGCAATCCGCGAAGAAAACCGGCAATGAATGTGTTCAACGGGGTATCGCTTTTGACCAGCCGGGCACGCAGCACGGCGCCCTCCCAGCCAATCCAGAAAAAAGCAGCCAGTTCGTCGCAGTCTGCATCCCAGGCCAGTTCGCCGTGCTTCTGAGCGGCTCGCAGGCAAACGGCAAGTCTGGACTGCCAATCAAGCAGTGTCTGCTCCAGCACCTCGCGGAAGGCTTCGGGCAACAGGCAGATTTCCTGCCCCAGATTGCCGACCATGCAGCCACGACGATAATCGTGACGAGCCATACCGGCCTTGGCGCTCTGCACGAAACCGACCAGACGCTCCAGTGGCGACAGGCTTTCGTCCAGAAACCAGCGGTCCAGCCGTTGCGCGAAATATCGGCAGTACTCGTCCAGAACCGCGCGACCAAACGCCTCCTTGCTGGGGAAATAGTGATAGAACGATCCCTTGGGAACGCCTATTTCCTTGAGGATGTAGTCGATCCCGGTCGCAGAGAAGCCCTGCTCCGTCAGCACTTCAAGGCCGCGGCGCAGCAACGTCTCACGGGTTTCGAGATTGTCCCGGTCCACTTTGGGTGGACGCCCGGGACGGCGCGGCTGGACAGCCTGATTGAGTAATGTGGTCATGGAGGGGATATTAGACCGATCGTCTTTTATGTCAATCGAACATTGGGCAGGTGCTCGCTCACATCGGGTGGACTGACCCGAAAACTGGCGGACAGCACACTGGGCATTTTGAACCGCCCTTGAAACATCGCTTTCAGAAAGGTGGAACATCGCTATATATTTAGATATATAGCGAAACGCCTCCAGTCCGGTGGCGTGCCTTCAATCTTCCGGAGTGGCTGCATGTTAGCGTCCCCGCTTAAAAACCTTGTGAAACTCACCGCGTTTGTCGCTGCCATCGCAAGTGCCACTTCCGCCCTGGCTGACGAAGTTCAGGTCGCTGTAGCCGCCAACTTCACCGCACCGATCCAGGCCATCGCCAAGGACTTCGAGCGGGACACCGGCCACAAGCTCGTCGCTGCGTTTGGTGCCACAGGCCAGATCTACACCCAGATCAAGAATGGCGCGCCATTCGAAGTATTCCTGTCTGCCGATGACACCACGCCTGCGAAGCTCGAACAGGAAGGCGATACCGTCAAGGGTTCGCGCTTTACCTACGCCGTCGGGACACTGGCGCTGTGGTCGCCGAAAGACGGCTATGTCGACGATCAAGGCAACGTGCTCAAGGGCAATCAGTACGAGCACCTGTCCATCGCCAACCCCAAGACCGCGCCTTACGGGCTGGCCGCTACCCAGGTACTGAGCAAGCTGGGCCTGACCGATACCACCAAAGCGAAAATCGTTGAAGGCCAGAGCATCACCCAGGCTTACCAGTTCGTTTCTACGGGTAACGCGGAACTGGGCTTCGTGGCCCTGTCGCAGATTTACAAGGACGGCAAACTGACCAGCGGCTCGGCATGGATCGTTCCGGCAGCCCTGCATGACCCTATCAAGCAGGACGCGGTGATTCTCAACAAGGGCAAGGACAGCGCCGCCGCCAAGGCGCTGGTCGACTACCTGAAAGGTCCGCAAGCAGCCGCCATCATCAAGTCGTTCGGATATCAGCTGTAAATGCCTTTGGGAAGCGCCGACATCGCGGCGATCTGGCTGACGCTGAAGCTCGCCTCGCTGACCACCGTGATCCTGCTGGTGATCGGCACGCCCATCGCGCTGTGGTTGTCGCGCACCGACTCGTGGCTCAAGGGTCCGGTCGGTGCCGTCGTCGCCCTGCCCCTCGTTCTGCCGCCGACCGTCATTGGCTTCTATCTGTTGCTGTTGCTCGGCCCCAACGGTGCTCTCGGTCAGTTGACCCAGAGTCTTGGGTTGGGAACGTTGACGTTCAGTTTTACCGGGCTGGTCATCGGCTCGGTGCTCTACTCGATGCCCTTCGTGGTACAGCCACTGCAGAACGCTTTTTCAGCCATCGGCACGCGCCCACTGGAGGTCGCCGCAACGTTGCGGGCCGGCCCTTGGGACACGTTCTTCCACGTCATTCTGCCGCTGGCAAAACCCGGCTTTATTACCGGGGCGATTTTGGGGTTTGCGCACACAGTCGGTGAATTTGGGGTGGTATTGATGATCGGCGGCAACATCCCCGAGAAGACCCGCGTGGTGTCGGTGCAGATCTTCGACCACGTCGAATCCATGGAATACCTGCAGGCACACTGGCTGGCCGGGTCAATGCTGGTGTTTTCATTTCTGGTCCTGCTGGCGCTCTATTCCAGCGGCAAATCCAAAACGGGATGGAGTTGATCGATGGCCTCGCCTGTCGAAGTGCGCTTGCAGATGAGTTACCCGGACTTTCGCATGGACCTGGACCTGGTGCTGCCCGGCTCCGGCGTGACCGCGCTTTATGGCCCTTCCGGCTCCGGCAAGACCACTTGCCTGCGCTGTATCGCCGGCCTGGAAAAAGCCCCGCACGGCGTTATCCGGGTCAATGATGAAGTCTGGCAGGACAGCGACAAAGGCGTCTTTGTAGCACCCCACAAACGTCCCATCGGTTATGTGTTTCAGGAAGCCAGCCTCTTCACGCACCTGTCAGTCAGGGAAAACCTGGAATTCGGCTTCAAACGGATCGCCCGCAATCAGCGCAGCATTCAGCTACAGCAGGCTGCCGAGTTGCTGGGCATCGATCACTTGCTCGAACGGCGCCCTGACAATCTCTCCGGCGGCGAGCGTCAACGTGTCGGCATTGCCCGCGCGCTGCTGACCAGTCCGCGCCTGATGCTGCTTGATGAACCGCTGTCAGCGCTGGACAGCCGCCGCAAAAGCGAAATCCTGCCCTACCTGGAACGCCTGCATCGAGAGCTGGATATCCCGATGCTGTATGTCAGCCATGCACAAGACGAAGTGGCGCGTCTGGCTGATCATCTGGTGGTGCTTGAAGCGGGCAGCGTGCTGGCCAGCGGGCCGATCCGGGAAACCCTGGCGCGTCTTGATCTACCGTTGGCCATGGGCGGTAACGCAGGCGTGGTGATCGAAGGCACGGTGAGCGCCTACGATCCTCACTATCAACTGCTGACCATCACCCTGCCCGACAGCAAACTCTCGATGCGCGTCGCGCACGCCGACATGCAACCGGGCACGCTGTTGCGCATCAAGGTGCAGGCGAGGGATGTCAGCCTCAGTCTGCAGCCTGACGACCAGAGCAGCATTCTGAACCGCTTGCCGGTGGTAATGATCGAGGAAATGGTCGCCGACAACTCGGCGCACGTACTGGTCAGGCTGGACGCAGGCGGGACGCCATTGCTGGCCCGCATCACCCGTTATTCCAGCGATCACCTCAAACTGCATCGCGGCCAATCGCTGTGGGCGCAGATCAAGGCAGTGGCGGTACTCGCGTAATGGCGATCGGCCGCAAACCAGACGCAAATAAACGGCACCACCGCAAAACGTCGCGGTCAGTGTTTTTAACTGCCTCTGGAATTCCGCCATGCCTGACTCGACCATCATCAGCCCACTCGCCAGCGACCTGCATTACGTAGACGACAGCCAGCCGGGGTTCACGCGCAAGGTCCTGCGCGGCAAGTTCGCGTACTTCAATACCAAAGGCGAGCGCATCAAGGACGAGTCGGAGATCAAGCGTATCAACGCGCTGGCTGTGCCGCCCGCCTACACCGACGTCTGGATCTGCGCCGACCCCAACGGCCACCTGCAGGCGACGGGGCGTGATGCACGCGGTCGCAAACAGTACCGCTATCACCCGCGCTGGCGCGAGATACGCGATCAGGACAAATACTCGCGCATGATCGAGTTCGGTCATGCCCTGCCCAAGGTACGCAAGCAGATCGAGGCACAGCTCGCTCAGCCTGGCATGGGCAGGGAGAAGGTCATGGCGACGGTGGTTTCATTGCTCGACGCCACGCTGATCCGCATCGGCAACAGTCAATACGCCAAGGAAAACCGCTCCTACGGTCTGACTACATTGCGAAACAAGCACGTCGAAGTGAAAGGCGGACAGATCATGTTCGAGTTTCGCGGCAAAAGTGGCGTCGAGCACAGCGTTACGGTGAAAGACCGGCGTCTGGCTAACGTGATCAAACGCTGCATGGAGCTGCCCGGCCAGAACCTGTTTCAATACCTGGACGACGATGGCGTGCGCCACACCGTCACCTCCTCGGACATCAATGCTTACCTGCAAAGCCTCACCGGTTCGGACTTCACCGCCAAGGATTATCGGACCTGGGCCGCAAGCGCGCTGGCTCTGGCTACTCTCCAGAAGCTGCATTGGGAGCCCGAAGCCGACGCGAAAAAGCACATCGTCGACATGGTCAAGGCCGTTTCGAAGCAGCTGGGTAACACCCCCGCCATCTGCCGCAAGTGCTACATCCACCCGGCGGTGCTCGAGGGTTTTCTGCTCGGCAATCTTGCAAAACTTCCTCGTCTCAGGCAACGCAAGGGACTGCGGCTGGAAGAGGTCGCGCTGGCCAGCTACCTGCGCATGCTGGCGGACCGCATCGAAGCCCAGGCCGAAAAGATCAAAGCCTGATCCACTCACCCCCGTCGATCATTGCTCCGCTGTGACAGGAATATCCACAGGCCCGATTCGCGATTTCCTGTCCACCGTGTCGTAGGCTTGGGAGAGCTCTTCGATGGTCGTCACGAGGTGACGTACCGCATGCTGAACGTCCACAAAGATGTCGTCCGACGCGAAGCCTGCGCTGCTCATCCGCTGAATGATGCTATCCAGTTCGGCACCGCCCGTGCGCCTGCCGATCAGCACATACAGAACATCCACGCCTGCGTTGGCAACCGCAGCCAGATAATCGGCTTTCGGAACCCGTTCGCCGCTTTCATACCGTCCCTGCGCATTGGCAGCGACGCCCCCGAAATGTCCCAGTTCACGCTGTGAAAGCCCCAGACGCTTGCGCTGCTGCTTCAACCTTGTGCCTATATCGCTCATAGCCCTGTCGTCCATACCTGCGGTGAAAATCAATTTTCAGTCAAACGTCCATATATTGTCTGGGCATGCCTGAGCGGATCCACTTAGAGCCGCAGGTGTATAGCTTTCAGCCGCTATCCTCTGATCACGCACAGCCTTTTCTCATATATCACGTAAGGATTTCAACTGGAGGTTATCGAATCAACCCCGGCAATTAGGCAAATGTGTCGAAATATGTATCAAATTCCGACTATTCAGTTGATGCCCGGTAACACCTGGACGACTGCTGCACTCGCCGCCCCGGCACCCGGCCAGTAGGCAGTGTTTCGTAGCCCCCTGATTTATCGAAGGATTTTTTCGAAACCCGCATCACATCCTGCACCCTTCGAAGCATTTGCAAGCTTGCGTAGCGATGACGAGGTGTATATATTCCCCGCTCTTGGCGCTACCGCCCCGATGGCGAAATTGGTAGACGCAAGGGACTTAAAATCCCTCGTCCTCTGGACGTGCCGGTTCGACCCCGGCTCGGGGCACCACATATAAAACAAGGGCTTGCGTGCTTTCAGTGCGCGGGCCTTTTGTTTTATCTGCTCCGCAAATAAAGTCGCGGTCCGCAATCGGATCACGCCAATACCGTTTTCGTCTTACCGGTAGGCATCCGCAATGTGACGCACATGACCAGCGTCATCGACAACAGCAATGCTCAGTCAAGAAAGATCATCAAACCGGAAGCGCTCCCAATTGATGATCCGGGGACGAAGCCGATACGGCGCGATTTGTGGCATGCCAAAGCTGAGTGGGGATCTGCGGCCCACGATCTGAAACTGGCGATGGATGAGTTCGCGGCTCTGTACGGACAACGATTTACGAGTGGCTCAAACAATGGCTGGCCTGACGCCAGGCCGCCACCAGGTCTGACAAGAATCAGGCAGCTCCCCGTCCGTCACTCTTCCTCCTCGTCCCTGGTCTCTTCCTCCTCAATGATCTCAGCCTCTTCATCAAGGGTCTCATCCGGCTCATCGACGAGTTCATCGTACTCATCGATTACCCCGTATCCCTCACTGATGATCCCGAACTGAACGCTGCCGACGTCATCCTCGTCATTGAGGATCTCT